>NZ_JANQBB010000010.1 GCF_024721975.1 Paenibacillus endoradicis
TTTCCCAATTAGTAAGACCCCTTGAAGACGACGAGGTTGATAGGTTCGGGGTGTAAGTGTAGCAATACATGTAGCTGACGAATACTAATCGGTCGAGGGCTTATCCTAAAAATCTTTTCTTTGCGCAAGCAAGAAGAGTACATCGCAAGAGATTCACTTTGGAGTTTTACCTTTCACATCCAGTTTTGAGGGTGCAAGCCCTAGTAAGACGTTTGGTGATGACGGCGAAAGGGAACCACGCGTACCCATCTCGAACACGACCGTTAAGCCTTTCAGCGCCGATGGTACTTGGACCGCAGGGTCCTGGGAGAGTAGGACGTCGCCAAGCACGGATAAGCCTATTGCATACATGCAGTGGGCTTTTTTGTGTGTTTTAACGTGTGATCACGATGCGATGCTCTGATGTGGATTCGACGGCGAAGAGGCCATTCATCGCTAGTTCCAGTACTCATGTACCCAGTACGTACATTCCGTGCTTCGCTTCCCTAGCTTCATGTCCTCTTCTTGGTGCTGACACGTTAAATCCGAGAAGCAACCCTACTTGAGAGTGGGGGAGGAAGAAGAACATGATGACGATGCGCTGCTTCAAAGCAGATTTGAACTTGAGTAGGTGTTACATCGGAAGCTAGGAAAGGATCAATAAGAATGTTTCTTTCAGAAACTTTTATTGCTGGTGTACGAATATCGTACACACCACCTTACGCTTCAAAGATACACCATTTACTCATTTCAAGTTCAATTAATTTCTCAATTATTGCTAATTGATTGTGTACTCTGTATAATACTCCTAATTATAGAGGAGGTTATTTGAATGTCAGATATTAATCTTAGAAAATTGACTGCTAGTGATTTTGAACAAAGTGTAAATTTAGCTTCTTATTCCTTCCAATATCCGTTATCTCCCGAACAAATCGAAGAACGAAGAGATGGATTCAGTAGCCAACTTGAAGATCGATATGGTGTATTTCTAGAAGATGAATTGTGTGCACAAGCAACTTTATTACATTTGAACATACATATTGGTGGAAAACTCATGAAAATGGGTGGAGTAGCAGGTGTATGTACTGCCCCTGAGCAGAGAAGAAACGGCTACGTTGCAATAATTATTGAAAAGTTACTGCAAGAGATGCGCTCAAATGGTGAAACTATCTCTATGTTACATCCTTTTGCCTTTGCTTTTTATCGCAAGTATGGCTGGGAAACGTATATAGAATATAAACGGTATGAGATGACTTCAGAGCACCTAACATCAATATTGAGAAAAGAACGTCTTCGGAAACGTATTGGAAAAGTAAGTAGAGTAAACAATTATGAGGAACTATTACCTGTCTATGAATGCTACGCCGCAAAGTATAATGGTATGCTTCAACGTGATTTGGATTGGTGGAAGCAAAGAATTGCGAGTCGTAAGCCAGGCTTTATCGCTGTTTATCGTTCTGATGAGGGAAAAGTTGAAGGATACGCAATTTATAATATTACGAATAATGTTATGGCCATTCATGAACTTGTTGCAGTTACTGCAAATGCTGAGAATGAATTATGGTATTATATTGCGCAACATGATTCTATGTTAGAGGTTGTGAAATGGACTGCACCAAGTGATGATAACTTTACATTCCGGATTGATAATCCTCGTCTGAAACAAGAAATTGTTCCGTACTTTATGGCAAGAATTGTTGATTTCGAATCATTTATACGTCAATATCCATTCGTATCCGCTGATCAAAGTGACACATTTACGATTGAAATTACAGATGAATATGCAACATGGAATACTGGTCACTATAAGCTATACATTGAAACAGATGGAGTAGCTCATGTAGAACGGCTAATTTACACAGATGGCATTGAATCAGACGTTAAGATTGATATTGGAGCATTAACGGCTACTTTATTGAATTATCAGAAGTTGGAAGCACTTCGGAATTTCGGACGTATAAGCGGAAATAAGGTAACAGTAAATCGCTTACAGAATCGGATATCCGAACAAACTTCATACTTATCTGATTTTTTCTAATAGATTGATGATTTCGTCAATTCAATAAGTGCCATTTGATGGGTTTTGGAGCATCTGTATTACATTGACACCCCTTATATCAAGTGATATCATTGCAATAATATACATCAGAGAGACAAAAAAAATAAGGGAGGAACATACTCGTGTGGGAAAATAAATTCGCTAAAGAAGGGCTAACGTTTGACGACGTATTGCTTGTTCCGCGCAAATCTGAAATACTACCAAGAGCTGTTAATGTATCTGTTCGTCTGAGCGATACTGTAAAACTTAATATTCCTTTGATTAGTGCAGGAATGGATACCGTAACGGAGTCTGCTTTGGCGATTGCAATCGCTCGTGAGGGTGGAATCGGTATTATTCACAAAAACATGACTATCGCTCAACAAGCTGAAGAGGTAGATCGTGTTAAACGTTCGGAAAGTGGAGTTATAACTAATCCATTCTCACTTACTCCTGATCATCATGTATATGATGCTGAAGAGTTAATGGGCAAATATCGTATTTCCGGTGTACCGATCGTAGATGAAAACAAAAAACTTGTTGGTATCTTAACAAATCGGGATTTACGTTTTGTACATGACTTCTCTATTAAAATCAAAGAAGTTATGACGCATGAAGAATTAGTTACAGCTCCTGTTGGAACTACTTTGCAAGATGCAGAGGGTATTCTTCAAAAACATAAAATTGAGAAACTTCCACTTGTTGATGAGGCTAACGTATTGAAAGGCCTTATTACAATTAAAGATATTGAGAAAGCTATTCAATTCCCTAATGCTGCCAAAGATAGCCAAGGTCGTCTACTATGTGGTGCGGCAATTGGTATCTCTAAAGATACAGAAGATCGTGCAGCAGCACTGGTTGCTGCTGGTGTAGATGCACTTGTAGTTGACTCTGCTCACGGACATCATATTAATATTGCTAATGCTATAAGAGATCTTAGATCAGCTTATCCTAATCTAACGATTATTGCAGGTAATGTTGCTACTGGTGAAGCGACTCGTGATCTTATAGAGGCTGGTGCATCTGTAGTCAAAGTAGGTATTGGTCCTGGTTCCATTTGTACAACACGTATTATTGCAGGTATCGGTGTTCCTCAAATTACTGCAATCTATGATTGTGCTTCTGTTGCTCGTGAATACGGAGTACCAATTATCGCTGATGGTGGTATTAAATATTCTGGTGATATTACGAAAGCAATCGCTGCGGGTGCAAATTGTATTATGATCGGTAGCTTATTCGCAGGTACTGCTGAAAGCCCTGGAGAAACTGAAATCTTCCAAGGTCGTAGCTATAAAGTTTATCGCGGTATGGGTTCACTTGGAGCAATGAAAGAAGGATCTAAAGATCGTTACTTCCAAGAGAATGAGTCTAAACTTGTACCAGAAGGAATCGAAGGTCGTGTAGCTTACAAAGGTCCTTTAGCAGATACTGTTCATCAATTACTTGGTGGATTACGTTCTGGTATGGGGTATTGTGGTACATCTTCATTGGACGAGCTTCGTAATGATACACAGTTTATTCGTATTACCGGTGCTGGCTTACGTGAAAGTCATCCACATGATGTGCAAATTACGAAAGAAGCTCCAAACTATTCACTATAAAAGTTGTTCAAAAAGTTAGCTTTTTGAACTTAGACGATAATATGAATTGAATGAGAACCAGCGACTATGTATCAATTAAGATATATAGTCACTGGTTCTTTGCGTTAGATGTTCATTCGAGCTAATTCAGCAAAAAGTTTAACTCAGTGCTGAAATTATGATACAATAATTGAGTATAAAACAATGAGAAAAGGGGAATTTAGGTGTTGAAGAAAATGGGGAAAATTCGATTACTTTCGATTATAATACTTTGTACTTTACTTTGTATTTCTTCGCTTACAGTCGGAGGACAACAAGTAGGGGCTGTCGGTTATGATAATCGACCAAGTACAGATAACGCACTAGGCTTACAAGTGAAATCTGCACTATTAATTGAATTTGAAACCGGACAAGTGATGTATGAAGTTAATCCCGATGAGGCATTACCGATTGCAAGCATGACTAAACTTATGACAGAATATATCGTAATGAAAGAAATCGAGAATGGTCGATTGAGTTGGGACCAAATCATCACTGTAACACCTGAGGCGGCAGATACTCACCCTTCAGAATCACAAATTTATTTGGCTACTGGCGATCAACATACAGTAGAAGAATTATATATTGCGATGGCAGTAGGTTCAGCTAATGATGCTACAAAAGCTTTAGCGATTGCTGTTGAAGGTAGTATTCAAGGTTTTATCGACCGAATGAATAAAACAGCAGATGAACTTGGACTTACAACTGCGGTATTTACAAGTGTGACAGGTCTTGAGGATTCGACAATGATGTCGGCGCGTGATATCGTTTCATTAGCTAGCACAATTTTAACAGAATGTCCTGATTTCTTGAAATATTCGGGTATGCAAGAATATCAGTTCCGTGAACGTGATACTGCTCCGATTATTAATTTTAACTATATGCTTGGTATTAATACTAATAAATCAGGGCTGAAGCATCTTGCTTATGAAGGCGTTGATGGACTGAAAACAGGCTTTATCAGTGCTGCAGGTTACAACTTTGCTGGTACTGTACAACGTGATGGAGTACGTTATATTAGTGTTGTAATGGATACTCGTTCTAAAGATGCTCGTTTCCTAGAGACAGCTTCATTATATAACTATGCTTTTGCAACTTTTGAAAAGAAAACAGTGCTTGCACCAAAAAGTGTAGTAGAAGGCTACGAAAAGGTTAAAATAAAAAAAGGTGTAGAAAAAGCTATTCCAGTTGTTACTGCATCTGATATAACAGTACTAACGAATAAAGGCACAGAAGCTAAAGTAGAACTAGTAAGTGCTGATATTAAGACAGAAGATGAACTTGTTGCACCGATTGCCGTTGGTACTAAAGTCGGTACATTAAATTACAAATTTATAGATCCATCTGGTAAGGAACTACAATATCAAGTTGATTTACTTACATCAGAAGATGCCGCAAAAGCATCTTGGTTTAAGTTGTTCTTCCGTGGATTGGGTAATTTCTTCTCCGATCTATTCGATAGTATTATGAACATCTTTTAATCCGAGTTGATTACAGGGAAATATGTACTTGTCGAAGTGCTTGCATTACTGTACAATCAAAGCTTAGAGTAACAACGGTTCTGATAATTTAGATAAATGAATATAGGAGGAGTATTTACAATGGAAACAGGTACTTTTCGAGTAAAAAGTGGTATGGCAGAAATGCAAAAAGGTGGCGTCATTATGGACGTTATGAGCGCTGAACAAGCTAAAATTGCTGAAGCAGCAGGTGCGACAGCAGTTATGGCATTAGAACGCGTTCCTTCCGAGATTCGTGCTGCAGGCGGCGTTGCTCGTATGGCTGATCCAACAATTGTTGAACAAGTTATGAAAGTTGTATCTATTCCAGTAATGGCAAAAGCTCGTATCGGTCATATTGTTGAAGCAAGAATTTTAGAATCCATGGGTGTTGATTACATCGATGAAAGTGAAGTTCTTACTCCAGCAGATGAAGTTTTCCATATTAGTAAACATGATTATACAGTTCCATTTGTATGCGGGGCGAAAGATCTTGGTGAAGCACTACGTCGTATTCAAGAGGGCGCGGCTATGCTTCGTACGAAAGGTGAGCCAGGAACAGGTAACATTGTTGAAGCGGTTCGTCATCTACGTCTAATTAACGGTCAAATCCGTAAAATACAAGCTCTATCTAAGGACGAGCTATATAATGAAGCAAAAGTTCTAGGCGTTCCTTATGAATTACTTCTGGGCGTACATGTAAGTGGTAAGCTTCCAGTTGTTAACTTTGCTGCAGGCGGTGTAGCTACACCAGCCGATGCTGCTTTAATGATGGAGCTTGGTGCTGACGGCGTATTTGTAGGATCTGGTATTTTCACATCAGAAAACCCTGAGAAATTCGCTCGTGCAATCGTGGAAGCTACAACTCATTACCAAGATTATAAATTAATCGCTGAAGTATCCAAAAACCTTGGAGCACCGATGAAAGGTATTGAAATTTCTAAGCTTCATGCATCAGAACGTATGCAAGATCGCGGAATCTAAAATAGATAAACCCTAAGAGCCGATTTGACCTAATAATAGGTTAGGTCGGCCTTTGCGAAACAGGGGAGGAATTTGGATATGAAGATTGGAGTTTTAGCTCTTCAAGGTGCTGTTGCCGAGCATATGCGCAGTCTTGAGTCTGCAGGTGCTGAAGCGGTAGCGGTTAAACGTGTTGAGCAACTTGCTGAGCTAGATGGAATTGTTATTCCTGGCGGCGAAAGTACAACGATTGGAAAATTGATGCGTAAATATGGATTTATTGATGCGTTGCGTCAATTTCATAAAGACGGTAAAGCATTATTCGGAACTTGCGCAGGACTAATCGTTCTAGCAGATCGAATCGATGGGCAAGAGGATGCTCATCTTCAGCTTATGGATATGACAGTTGCACGTAATGCGTTTGGCAGACAGAGAGAAAGCTTTGAAACACAATTACCTGTAAAAGGTATTGATGAACCTATTACAGCAGTATTTATAAGAGCTCCGTTAATCTCGCAAGTAGGACCAGCAGTTGAAGTATTATCGTTATACAATGGGGAGATTGTAACGGCTAGAGAAGGTAATCTTCTTGCCTGTTCATTCCATCCGGAGTTAACTGATGACTATCGATTGCATGCTTATTTTGTCGAAATGATTAAATCAGCTCAATCCATTGATGTATAAATTGTAACTGAACCATAGCGGCCGCTATGGTTCTTTAAAAGAGAGGAGCTTATCACTCGTGTTAGATGTTAAATTACTTCGTACAGATTATGCTCAAGTTGAAGCAGCATTACATAATCGTAATGCTTCAACAGATCTAATTGTTCAATTCCCAGCACTAGATCAGAAACGTCGTGAATTGATTCAAGATACTGAAGCCTTAAAAAGCAGACGTAACACTGTATCACAAGAAGTTGCTCGAATCAAAAAAAGTGGTGGAGATGCAGAAGCTTTAATCGTAGAAATGCGTGAAGTTGGCGACCGCATCAAAGAACTTGATGATGAGCTTCGTATTGTTGATGAACAAGTTAATAATCTCTTATTAGCTATTCCGAATATTCCTAATGCATCTGTACCTATCGGAGCATCAGAGGACGACAATATTGAAATTCGCCGTATAGGTGAACCTAAATCATTCCCTTATGAGCCGAAAGCACATTATGATCTTGCAGCTGACTTAGCGATTCTTGACTTTGAGCGTGCAGCAAAAGTAACAGGTTCTCGCTTTGTGTTCTACCGCGGTCTAGGAGCTCGTCTAGAGCGTGCGTTAATGAGCTTTATGATGGACCTTCACAGCGATAAACATGGATATGAAGAAATTCTACCTCCTTACATCGTTAATCGTGATAGCTTGATCGGTACTAGTCAACTTCCTAAGTTCGAAGAGGATCTGTTTAAAATTGCTGATTCAGATTATTACCTTATTCCAACAGCAGAAGTACCAGTTACTAATATTTATCGCGATGAAATATTAGATCCACAAACATTGCCAGCTAAGTTCGTTGCATTCAGTGCTTGTTTCCGCTCTGAAGCAGGATCAGCAGGTCGTGATACACGTGGATTAATTCGTCAGCATCAATTCAATAAAATAGAGCTAGTAAAAATTGTTAAGCCTGAAGATTCTTATGCAGAGCTAGAGAGCCTATTACAAGACGCTGAGAAGGTTCTACAACTATTAGACTTGCCATATCGAGTTGTTACACTTTGTACAGGCGATATGGGGTTTGCTTCGGCGAAGACGTATGATATCGAGGTTTGGATACCAAGTGCGAATACGTACCGCGAAATTTCTTCTTGTTCTAACTTTGAAGATTTCCAAGCACGTCGTGCAAGTATTAAGTATCGTCCTGAGCCGAAGAGCAAAGCAGAGTTCGTTCATACATTGAATGGATCTGGTCTAGCAATCGGTCGTACAGTAGCTGCAATACTTGAAAATTACCAGCAAGAGGACGGTTCTATCGTAATTCCAGAGGTACTTCGTCCTTATATGGGTGGCGCAGAAAAAATTTCTTTGAAATAAATCAAAAAAAGTTTTAAAAGGGGGTTGCAACCCCCTTACTACCTGTGATACAATATCTCTTGTCAGCAAATGAAATACTTTCTTGGAGAGGTACCGAAGTGGTCATAACGGGGCGGTCTTGAAAACCGTTAGAGCGCAAGCTCACAAGGGTTCGAATCCCTTCTTCTCCTCCATTATGTACACAACACGCTCAAGCTTATCGCTTGAGCGTTTTTTTGTGCGATCTTTCGCAAGCCGAGAGCAGACTTTAAGAACCGAGAAGATGGAGCGCTACTCGTGGAAAGAGGGAACGTAAGTGTACGTAATTGGGACACGCGTACCGGAGTTCCCAAGTTGGCTTCATATTCGATGCCGAATAAACTATAAAGCCAAGCATCGTTATCAAAGTCGGTTTACTGAAACACCTCTTTAGAGGGCTTGTATGTAGGCTATGCAGTTCAAAATCGTAGGGGACAATATCCAAATGCATAAATAGTATAAAACGCTCAAGCGAGTCGCTTGAGCGTTTCTTATGTGAAAAATATGTAGTAAGTTACTTAATAAAACGAATAGTTAGTGGATAACGATAAAATTCTCCGTTGTTGGCTTTAGTTGCAGCGATAATAGAACAAACGATCCATGTAATACCTGCAGCAATTAAAGTAAGATATCCAATCAAGATTAGCATTAAAATATAAGATCCAATAATGTAGATTGCCATACTAATATTGAAGTTAACTGCTTCTTTACCTTGCCGATCCACGAAATAGGATTGATCTCTTTTGATTAACCATATGACAAGTGGGCCAAGAACAGATCCTACCACCGGTACAATAAATCCGGCAAACGTTGCAATATGAACTAACATACCCCACATACGTTCGTCTTTTATGTTCATTTTTTCACCCCCTACTAATTACATCCATTTATTATATGCGAATAAATATCATTCATAACTAGCTTATGTCATCAATATTATACTCAAGGAATGTTATTTGGAATATAGCGAAAAATGTAGAATACTGTCATTTAATTTAAAAAGTAGTCGAAGTTATATAATTATATATATATGAATTCGAAAAAGATGATTGTAATAGCTCTAAATGACCATTTTTATGTTGAAAAATGCACGATTGCTCATTTTCATTTATTGGGTACTAATATAGGACTTATTAGGGATTGTATTTATTAGGAAAAAAGCGATATAATTTGAGATATTATCACAACTATTGTCGTTTAATAACTTTATTTTGTAAAAGAATATCGACACCATATAACAAAAAAATATCGTTACTATCGTTATAATAGGTGTACAAGTTGTAGAATTGTTTGAATAAGGAGCGTGACACGAAGCGAACTATGGAAAAAAAACAATTAATGACGCAGCTACAGTCGCTTCGGCACAAGTTATATGAGATTGCTGAGGCAAAGGGTAGTTTTACTGATCCTGACGTTATAGCAATTAGTGAAGAAGCTGATCAACTTATTGTGGCGTTACAATACATGGAACGCAATCAAGAGTATTACTTGCCAGAATCATATAAACAGTTGAACAATAATGTAAGACAATTATAGAGACTGAGCTTTACGTCGTAGTCTCAATTGCTTGAAAAATGTTTTTAACAATTCAGCACACTCTGCTTGAAGAATACCACTAGTGAGCTCCGTTTCGTGGTTGAAACGGGGCTCTTGTAGTAAATTCATCAACGTCCCCGCACAACCAGCTTTATGATCACTAGTACCATAGACAACTCTTGCTACGCGACTTTGTACGATAGCTCCTGCGCACATTGGGCAAGGTTCTAAAGTTACATAGAGTGTACAATTCAATAACCTCCAAGCATCTAGAGATTCGCTTGCTCTTTTAATAGCTATTATTTCTGCATGAGCAGTAGGGTCATGCAGTGTCTCTCTTAGATTGTGGCCTCTTCCGATAATTACTCCATCTTTGACAATAACAGCACCTATCGGTACTTCGCCTAAATGCTCAGCGATTTTCGCTTCAGCGATAGCTTCTTGCATCCAACGTTCATCTTCACGAATATACATATGTTTCTCCTTTATCTACAAAAAATCGGATTTATACATCGAACAAACATTCTTTTGTTAACATACTGTGCATAACATTGTTGATAACTTTATTATATCCACATTTTTATTCACAAACGGTCCACTTATTGTTGATAAAATTGTGGATTATGTTAATTTAATGTGGGTAAGTCTAATGATATAAGGATGTGAAATGGGTGTCGATCAAGTATAAGTTAAGTATTACTATAGCAGTATTATTATCTATTGTAATAGCAGTTTTTCATTATGCATGGGGTTATAATCAGCAATCGAAAAATTATGATTTGATCTATCGCTCTAGTTTTACTTTATCAGAGAGGATCCATCAAGATTTAGATTTTGAATCGCCAACATTTGAACAAGATCTTAATCAAATTTATCATTTCGTTCGTGTGGGTAAACCTTACCTGTTGGATGTTGTATTCTACAATACAACAACTAACGAAATTGTTTATTCTGCTAGTCATTACGCAACTGCAGACACTATTATAGCTAAAGAAAAATATAATTCCAAATACTTATATCAGTTTTTAGAAGTGTCTGATCAGTCAGATATTTACTATATTAGTGACTATCGTTATAATCTCTCAAGTGAATTAAGAATTATTACAATATACAATAAAGATGTCTATAATCAGACACTTGGGGATAACAATTCCTTGTTTTATGCAACACTAATTTATTTAGTGTTTTTTTCTAGTATTATTAGTTATTGGTTTATTGGACGAATGCTACAACCTCTTAAAGATATATTATGGAAAGTTAATGAAGTCAGTTCCGTTCGCTTTCATCGACCGATACCGATTACTACAAGGGACGAATTCGGATTATTAGCATTTAAGATTAATGCTATGAGTCAGAATTTAAGCATATATATGAATAAGCTGAGAACAGCTTTTGATGAGAATCGTAGAATGAGATTGTATATGGAGTCATTTATCAATCATTCAACTGATGCGATCTATATTATGGATCTAGATGGAACAATGAATCAGATGAATAATGCATTCGAGCAGTTGTTTGGTTATACAGAAGCAGAGGTAATAGGAAGGCGTTATCTTACAGTACCCGAGCATCTTATTAAAGAAAAAGAGGATATTTTTTCGAGAATACATAGTGGTGAAATCATTAATTCCTTCGAAACATTAAGAAGTACAAAAGATGGAGATCTAATACCTGTAAGTATTACTATTACACCGATTCGTGATTATTCTAATACAATTACAGGATTTGCAAGCGTATGTAGAGATATGCGCCACCGTAATCAGATGGAAGAGTTGATGCGTCGATCTGAGAAGCTAAATATGGTCGGACAACTTGCTGCTGGTGTAGCTCATGAAATACGTAATCCATTAACTACGTTAAGAGGGTTTCTGCAATTACAGAAACAAAGTAAAAAACTTAATATAGATCATGTACATGTTATGTTATCAGAGTTAGATCGTATTAATCTTATCGTAGGTGAATTTCTAATTTTAGCGAAGCCACAGGCAGTTAAGTTCAAGGTGAGAGATGTAAGAGATATATTAGCTGAAGTTACTTCTCTAATGGGAAGTGAGGCATTATTACATAATGTTACTTTAAAAGAAACGTATACTAAAGATGATTGCCGAATTCCTTGTGAAGAAAATCAATTGAAGCAGGTATTCATTAATGTATTGAAGAATGGTATAGAAGCAATGCCTTATGGTGGACATGTACACATTGCTGTGCTGCGAAGTGATCAAGCGATTAGTGTACATATTACAGATGAGGGTATTGGTATGGAAGAAGAAACCTTAAAACGCATTGGAGATCCTTTTTTCACTGTGAAAGAAAATGGCACAGGATTAGGAATTATGGTTAGTCAAAAGATTATAGAGACTCACCATGGACAGATGGAATTAACTAGTCAAGTGAACGTAGGGACAACGGTTAAAATATTGTTACCTGCATATCAGGAAGAAGAGTTAGCTGATGCAAGTAGCTTGTAAACTCTATATTGTGTTAAGAAGGGTGTGAACATGGCATTGAAGGCGGTTATCGTGGGAGCAACAGGTCTAGTGGGACGAGAACTAGTTCGTGTATTGCTAAATGCTAAGAAGTATGAAAAGGTTATAGTCATAGCTCGCCGAAGACTAAGCATCGTTCATCCTCGCTTAGAACAACAACTTATTCAATTTGATCAAATGCATGAGTGTCCAGAGGAATGGTTTAAGGATGCGGATGTATTTTGCACATTAGGTACAACGATTAAGAAAGCTGGCTCCACAGAGCAATTTGAAAAGGTTGATTACCATTATGTAATCGAGATAGCCAAGCTTGCCAAGTTATACTATAGTCGCAAATTTATCGTTGTAACGGCTATGGGTTCAGACGATCAGTCCAAAATATTTTATAATCGTGTGAAAGGCAAAACCGAGCTTGAATTGCAACAATTACAATTACCGCAACTTATTATAGTGAGGCCTTCTCTTATACTTGGAGATCGTAATGAAGCTAGATTTGGTGAATCAGTAGCTGCAAAACTGATGACTTGGCTATCGTTCATGTTTAAGGGTAAAATGAGAAAGTACAAACCTATTCAAGCAAGGGACATCGCTATTGGGATGTTTAAGTTGGCAAAGCTTTGTAAAGACCCGTTGATCATAGTATCATCAGAGGAAATTGAAGTTTGGTCAAAGAAAAAGTTATACAAGTGAATTAACGAGGTGACATCATTGAGAATCAATAAATTTATTAGTGAGACGGGCTATTGTTCAAGACGAGAGGCCGATAAGCTAGTGCAAGCTGGTGAAGTAACAATTAATGGCGTGAAGGCTGAACTTGGCAGTCAAGCCGACCTTAGTGACATTGTATGTGTGAGCGGAAGTAGAATAGGGCAGCAGAAAAAGCATGTCTATATCGCACTTTATAAGCCTACAGGGATTACATGTACGACAGAGCTTCATATACAAGGTAATATCGTTGATTTTGTAAATCATCGGGAGCGTATTTTCCCGATCGGTAGATTAGACAAGGATTCTGAAGGTCTTATTCTATTAACGAATGATGGCGATGTAGTTAATCCTATTTTGCGTTCAGAAGGAAAACACGAGAAAGAATATATCGTAACGGTAGATAAGCCTGTTACCAATAGTTTCTTGAAAGGTATGAGCGAAGGTGTGCATATACTAGGTAGCATGACGTTACCTTGTAAAATAACTCGCATCGGCGACCATACTTTTAGAATTATTCTTACCGAAGGTCGCAATCGTCAAATTAGACGTATGTGCGATGCGTTTGGATATAAAGTTAGACGATTGAAGCGGGTTCGTATTATGAATATTCATCTTGCAGAATTGCCTAAAGGCGAGTGGAGAGACTTGACAGAAGACGAGAAGCAAACCTTGTTCAAAGATATTAATTATAATCCAGCACAATAAGAAAAGGGCGTATATACCGGTTACTCGGTGTATACGCCCTTTAACTATTACTGAGTAACTGATAGACTCTGTAGTTTATTTTCGTCAATGTAGTTATGAACGATAGAAATCTCAACACGACGATTTTTGGCTTTATTTTCAGCTGTATCGTTTTCTACTACAGGGTGATATTCCCCATATCCACCTGCATTGAAACGTTTTGGATCAAGATTTTTGTTGGTCAGCATAATGTCCATGAATCGAACAGCACGCATTACACTTAAATCCCAGTTAGAGCTGAACTCACTATTACGAATAGGTGTGTTATCGGTATGTCCTGCAACAATAATGTTAAAGTCAGGGTAGTCATCTAGCATATTAGCTATTGAAATTGCTAGTTTTTTACCATCACTATTCACTGTAGCTTCAGCAGAGTCGAATAACGCGTTATCACGAATCGTAATAACTAATTGCGACATATTTAATGACGTTTCTAAGCTAGTCGATAAACCGTTCCCAGCGATATAAGTATCTAGTTCTTCTTTCAACTTACTTAGTTCTACTTGACTTTTATCAAGTAGTTCCTGGACTTCTTTCTCAGTTAGCTGTTCTTCTTTTTCAGCGATGGAATCATTATCATCTTTAGAACCACCATTTTCCTGATCTGCATCAGGACCTTTTTCTATTACAGAAGGCATATCCATTATTCCTTGACCACTGCTTAGTGCGAGGCTGAAGGCATTAGATAGGTCTTCAAACTTTTTGGTATCTACAGCATTCATAGAATATAGAACGATGAACAAGGCAAGTAGCAAGGTCATAAGATCTGCATATGGAATGAGCCAAGATTCATCGATATGTTCTTCGTGATCTTCATGCCTACGCTTTTTGCTCAACGTCACCTTCCTCCTTCTGTTTCATTAATTTACGCTCAGTAGGTGTCAAATAAACAGAAAGTTTTTGCTCAATAGCAATCGTTGAAACACCAGATTGAATCGACAGTAAACCTTCAAGCATCATTAGGCGAATTTGAATTTCTTGTTTAGACAAACGCTTCAATTTGTTTGCCATTGGATGCCAAAGTACATAACCTGTAAATATACCTAGTAAAGTTGCCATAAATGCAGCTGAGATTGCATGCGCAAGTTTATCCATATTGCTCATGTCGGATAAGGCAGCAATTAGGCCGACTACGGCGCCAAGTACCCCTAAAGTAGGAGCGTAAGTACCTGCTTGAGTAAAGATTAAAGCTCCTGCCTTATGACGTTCTTCTGTAGCAGAAATATCTTCAAGTAATACATCACGTACAAGGTCCTGATCATTGCCATCAATAATCATACGCATACCATTTTTCAGAAAGGCATCTTCGATATCATCAACTCTAGCTTCTAAAGCAAGAAGTCCTTCACGACGCGTAATTCCTGCCCATTCAACGAATTGCTTAATAAGCTGTTCGCGCTCAGGAAGAGGACGCTCTTTGAATAATATCTTAAATAGTGTACCAACTTTTTTTAGTTCACTTAAAGGGAAAGCAACCATTACTGCACCTATCGTGCCGACAATAATAATCATAAATGCCGCGCCATTTAAAAATGCACTTAGACTTGCTCCCTTTAATATCATACCTACTAATACTGCTGCTAGACCTAGAATTAAACCAATTACTGTCGAATTTTTCATATTACACCTCTATTAATCCGTATTCGTCATATTACTACTTCTACTATTATCGTCAAAAGGGTATTGTGAAGTTATAGTTATTTATTATGAGCGTAAAAATAACTATATTTTTGTCGCAAATGTTACGTAATTTGTTATATTTTCTATAGTACCAGTATTAACCAGTGGCACACAAGATACTTTATATCTAGCTAATTGTTGTGATATACATGCTGTACATGATGAAGTTTACTAGATGAATAGGTAGGTTTCCTGCATATATTAATCAAAAGTGCGACTAATTTACTAGAGTAAGGTTAATTAGTATAAGAAATGGTAATGAAAAGATTTGTATTATAATGTAAAATGCTGTTGGTGAAATCATTTAGAATCGAGAATGGTATAAATCGCAGAGTGTCACTTCATACTATAAGTAGGACTCAAAAATTACAATGTTGAAATTACCATCAAAGTACAGACATGATGAACGCAATATGCGATAATATTTCCGTATGGAGAAGGCTATTTGGTGAAAGCGTGTTATCGCCATTGGATAGGCAATTCGCTTGAGAAGAAGGTTAATTCAATACTGTGTAGTAATGATAAGGAGGCAATAACAATATGGGTGTACGTCATGCAAGAGAATATAATGATATTTTAAAGGATTTAACAGCAGCAGTTGGTCAAATTCAAGATTGTTTCCGTTTTTTTGAGATGGAAGTTTCTGAATGGGAAGCCCTTTCAGAAGATGAAAAACATGAGGTGCTTGAGGCGCTTGCTGATGATGTGTTTTACGGGTTAGGAGAAGAATCTATTATTGAAGTAGGTTCTGGATCGATACGTTATAATTCACAACATCACGTTATTGAAGTGGAGCAAGGAGACCAAGTTTCGCAAATTATTCGATTGATTTAATGATACGGAATACTATCGCTTTTTTATTGAAAAGGAGATTGTCATACTTGTGAGGAAAATATTATGGCTATCATGTTTATCGTATCTAGTAATAGGTATTGCACATATAATAGGCGGATCCATTCTTGAACAGCTTGTGACGCATTATAATGTTACATATGCAAGTGGTGGTCAGTGGATCATGAATCAGTTTCTCGGTTTCCTCGTCGGTGTATTACTTGGTCCTACGTTGTCATCGCGATTAGGTAAGCGTTTTACTATTGTTGTAGCGATGGGAGCATTAACGGTAGCTGAAGCATTATACAGCATGTTATTACCGTGGGATTGGATGCTTATTGTTGCTCCACTAGCAGGTTTTGGATTTGGTATGATTGAATCTGTTGTTGGTGCGCTTGTTATTGAGTTGTATAAGGATTCGAAGGCAACGGCAATGAGTAAAATTGAAACGTTTTTTGGTATAGGAGCATTAATTATTCCGTTAGCGGCAGCATTCTTGATTCGTAATCATATTTGGGAATGGTCTTTCCCTATTCTTACTGCTATTAGCGGAATTACATTGTTATTATGGTTAAGTTTATCATTTGGTAAAAATATTGATGATCAATTAGCACAACCAACGAAAGCACAACGAAAAGAAGCAAGTGTCACATTAAAGTATACTTCCAAAGCAATTCCGTTTCTAATTATTGCAATGGCGTTCTTCTTCTTATACGTGGGTATGGAAATGAGCTTCTCTAATTATTTGCCTTCGATTCTAATTGAACGTACGCCGCTATCTGAATCGAGTGCAGCAGGAATGTTAAGTTTATTCTGGGGCTTTATGGTCATTGGTAGAATGTTCTGTGGTATTCTTGCTGATCGTTATGGGTATATTCGTTATTTAGTCATCTCAATGTGCGGAGCTGTTATTGCATTTATCGGTATAGCTATATTTGAAGGAACAACAGCTATACTTATTATGACAGCTATAAGTGGACTTAGCTTCTCAGGAGTTTTTGGAATTGGGTTGGTTTATGTAAACTCTTGCATTTCTGGGATGACAGAACGGACAACAAGTCTATTAGTAGCCTGTGGAGGTATTGGTGGTGCACTGTTTCCGAAATTAACGGGCTTTGTTATGGATAATTACTTTGTATCAGCTACATTAAGTCTTATTGCTTGTATTGTGGCAGTCATGCTTGTCTGTATGGTTGCTATGATGTTAGTTGGTCGTAATCGTGACTTGCAACAAGTAACGAACTCTTAGTTAATTAATAGAGGCTACAGGAAGATTAATCTTCCTGTAGCCTTTTTCTACTCTCACATTAGTGCATTTGAAAGGTAATTGTATAAACAGACAGATTAATTTGTACAGGTTGGTATAATATTGATTACTTCAGCATAAGCATATAATATAGAAAAAAGCATTTCAGTAGCACTTCAAATGAATGAAGTGGCGCTGAAATGCTTTTTTAAAGAAAACTATTATTTACTTGCTTGAACGTGTGTCTCATAGTCTGCATCTGATAAGATGTGACGAGCAGTTACATAACGTGGTTTGTAGTATGAAGAATCCAATGAATCGATAATTACACCCTTACTAGTAGAAGCATGAGCGAATTTACCATCACCTACATAGATACCAACGTGAGTAATGCCTCCGTTGTTAGTACCACTAGTATCAAAGAATACTAGATCTCCAGCAACTAGATCTGCTTTAGCGACTTTTGTACCCTCTAAAGCTTGGTCTGCAGAACGTCTTGGCAAATCATAACCCATTTTATCGAATATGTATCTTACAAAACCAGAACAATCAAACCCGCTGGTAGTATTACCACCGTATTTGTATTTCGTTCCTTTTACATCGTCGATGCTAGTAAGCATGGATGAACTTGCGGAAGCGCTTCCTACTGAGAAAGTTAAAAGAAGAACAAGTGCTACAAACATTAAACTAAACTTTTTCACAATTTAAGACTCCTTCCAATGTGCCGACGAGGTTAGCTGACGGGTTCGGTTGAAGGTTCCCTATGAGACTACCAATTATGATTATTCATAATCCAGCTCAATTCACCCCAAATGGATCCCCCGTATCTTAAGTGTTAGTGCTTAAGAATTTGGCAATTTAGGCTTACTTGTTACAAGCTTTATAATAAACTGAAAATTCAATTCTGTGTAAAATGTGAGAAGATTCTAATGGTTTCTCATTTTCCTCACAGAAACTGAGCTTTAAAATTTAATTGATTAGTTCATATTAATGCGGCACTAACATACATAATTGCACTCATAAATGGGTGTATTTTCACACGAATTTGTGTATGATAAGAGGATAATATTCGTTGTGTGAAAGGTTGGTCTATATGGAAAACATCAATGAAAATAAGTCGGCCCCATCTAATTTTATAAAAAATATAGTGATAGAGGACTTACAAGAAGGTCGCGTTAAGGAAATATATACTAGATTTCCTCCCGAGCCTAACGGATATCTTCATATTGGACATGCCAAATCGATATGCTTGAATTTTGAACTAGCTGATGAATTTAAGGGGAAAACAAATCTTCGTTTCGATGATACTAACCCTGTTAAGGAAGATACGGAATATGTAGATTCTATTATGGAAGATGTAAGATGGTTAGGTTTTGAATGGGATGCTTTGTTCTATGCATCTGATTATTTCGAGGAAATGTACAATCGCGCAGTGTTGCTGATTAAGAAGGGGAAAGCATATGTATGTGACCTTACTGCAGAGCAAACACGTGAATTGCGTGGTACGTTAACAGAGCCTGGTAAAGACAGCCCTTATCGTAATCGTACTGTAGAAGAGAATCTTGATCTATTTGCCCGTATGCGTGCTGGAGAATTTAAAGATGGTGCGCGAGTCCTTCGTGCCAAAATTGATATGGCTTCAGCCAATATTACATTACGCGATCCAGTAATCTATCGTATTACTCATGCTCATCATCATCGTACAGGTGATGCTTGGTGCATCTATCCGATGTACGACTTCGCACATCCGCTAAGCGACGCAATTGAAGGAATTACTCATTCTGTTTGCACATTGGAATTTGAAGACCATCGTCCAATGTATGACTGGGTTATCGAACAATGTGAAATGGAAACAAAAACTCGTCAATATGAGTTTGCTCGTCTTAACATTACAAATACAATTATGAGCAAGCGCTATTTGAAATTATTAGTTGATGAAGGTGTTGTATCCGGTTGGGATGATCCCCGTATGCCGACGATTAGTGGTATGCGTCGTAGAGGATATACGGCGGAAGCTATTCGTAACTTCTGTCGCGAGATCGGCGTTGCAAAAGCCAATAGTATCATTGATGAACGTAATCTAGAGTTCTTCATTCGCGAAGATTTAAAAATGAAAGCACCTAGAACAATGGCAGTACTTGATCCGATTAAAGTAGTCATTACAAACTATCCAGAAGGTCAAATCGAATGGTTAGATGCTGAGGTTAACGCTGAAAACCCAGAGATGGGTATGCGCCCAATTCCATTCTCTCGTGAGATTTATATCGAAAGAGAAGATTTCATGGAAAACCCGCCAAGCAAATATTTCCGTCTATTCCCTGGTAACGAGGTTCGTTTGAAACATGCTTACTTTATTTTGTGTAATGAAATGATCAAGAACGAGCAAGGTGAAGTTATTGAACTTCATTGTACGTATGATCCTGCAACGAAATCAGGTAGTGGTTTCAACGCTCGTAAAGTAAAAGGTACCATTCACTGGGTAGAAGCTTCTAATGCAGTTCCAGCACAACTGAGACTGTTAGAGCCTCTTCTATTAGAAGAGACAGATAATAAGGACAAACCGTTAGTAGAGCGTATTAATCCTAACTCGATGCAAGTAGTGAATGGCTATATTGAACCGAACATGAAAGATGCACAAGCGGGAGACAAGTTCCAATTCTTCCGTCATGGCTATTTCTGTGTTGATAAAGAACAAGGTAACGATGATATGCTAGTATTTAATCGAATTGTATCGCTGAAAAGCTCATTCGATGCGAAGAAAGCGTAAGGAGAGACGTCAACTGTGAGTAAATTTTGGAGTCCGCTAACCGCTTCCTTGGAACCATACGTACCAGGTGAGCAACCGAAGGATAAGAAATATATTAAGTTGAATACGAATGAAAATCCTTATCCACCTTCACCCAAAGCAATTGTAGCGATGGCGGATGCGATTAATGAGGATTTACGATTGTACCCTGATCCGAACTGCGAATCGTTAGTTACAACGTTAGCAAATCGTCATGGATTACAGCCTAAGCAAATATTTGTAGGCAATGGTTCTGACGAAATATTAGCATTTGCATTCGCATCGTTTTTCGATCCGAGTAAGCCTGTCCTTTTCCCTGATATTTCGTATAGCTTCTATAAGGTATATGCGAAGTTCTATGGCATAACACCGAAGCTTATTCCACTAGATGAGCAATTCAACATCCATGTAGAAGAATATGTAGGGGAACATGGCGGAATTATAATTCCCAATCCAAATGCTCCGACTGCAATGTTAATGCCACTGGATCATATTAAGCTATTACTTGAACAAAACCCAGAGCAAGTAGTCATCATTGATGAAGCTTATATCGATTTCGGTGGTCAATCTGCAGTAACATTGGTAGATAGCTATCCTAATTTGTTAGTTATTCAAACATTGTCTAAGTCGAGATCATTGGCTGGATTACGTGTTGGTTTTGCATTTGGTTCTGCTGAACTTATTGAAGGTTTAAATCGTACCAAGAACTCATTCAATTCTTACACATTGGATCGAATTGCACTTGCAGGAGCTGTAGCTTCCATTGAAGACGAGACCTATTTCGTTGAAACGAGTGCAAAGGTTATTGCTACACGTGAGCGTGTTGTGCAGCAGCTAGAGGAATTACATTTCGTAGTAACTCCGTCTGCAGCTAATTTTGTATTTATTTCTCACCGCAGTATACCTGCGAAGCAAATCTTCGAACAATTAAGAGTAGAAGGTGTGCTTGTCCGTTACTTTGCTTCACCACGTATTGATAATTACTTGCGTGTAAGTATTGGAACGGATGAAGAAATGGATGCACTTATTAAAGCGTTACACATATTAACGGTTCAATAAATATAGATACACAAAAAGAAGCAATTTCAAACACTTGCATGTGTTTGGAATTGCTTTTTTTTGTGTATATCCTCTACATAGTGGTAGTGAAATAATGACAGCTTGATTACCAGTGAATAAAGGATGGCTAAACGTTGAACACTATATATTGTGGATTCACTGTTATTGACTTTTGTAACTGTAACGTTTATTATTACAGTATAACGCAGGGAGGCCCACTTAAAGTGAATAGTGAATTTACAATTGCAGTGCATAGTTTAGTCTATTTAGCTAATTTGCCAGATAATATGGCTAGTAGCGAAATGATTGCTGATAATGTAGGTACTCATTCTGCGCGTATCCGTAAAGTAATGAGTGGTATGCGTCGTAGTGGCTTCGTTAATACAAGAGAAGGTTCTGGTGGTGGGTATCGATTAACTATTGATCCTAACATTGTGACGCTAGCGGACATTTATCGCGTTATGGCCCAAGGGTCTCTCATTCCAAGCTGGTGTTCAGGCAATCCGGATGGCGACTGTATGGTTGGCTCAAACATGAATTCCGTCATGTATGGCATCTTTTGTACTGCAGAGAAGAAGTTAGAAGAACATTTTAGTGATATAACAATTAGTGACGTGCTTAAGCAAATTCACAGTTGTTAAGTGGCACCTTTTGGTGTGAAGGGTTATTCCCATAATCATATATATTAGTCAGAGAGGATGATTGTAATGGCAGTTTCATTAACTAAAGATAACTTTAATCAATCCATCGAAAGCGGAGTAGCACTAGTAGATTTCTGGGCTCCATGGTGTGGACCTTGTAAAATGCAACTTCCAATCGTTGAAGAATTAGCTACTGAGCTTGAAGGTCAAGCAGTAATCGGTAAAATCAACGTTGACGACCAACCTGAGCTTGCTGCTCAATTCGGCGTTATGAGTATTCCAACACTAATTCTTTTCAAAGATGGTCAACCAGTTGATAAAATGGTAGGTCTTCAAAGTAAAGATGCACTTAAAGCAAAAATTACTAATGCGTAAGTAATTACTGCATAGTTGTAAGGGGAGCTGTTTCTGTAGTGGACTTCACTACGGAGACAGCTTTCTTTGTGAAGATAGGAAAAAGGGCGATGTGTGCCTACAGGTACACAAGCATTAGATGCTTCGTTAGGAAGGAATATTCAAAGTCGAGAAATCGACCGAGAATATGAACAAGTTGCCCTACTTCGGTAGGATTAGTTCGCTTGTCAGTACCAAGAAGATGGCATGAAGTTAGAGAAGCGAAGCGCGGAATGTACGTTATTGGTACATGAGCACTTAAAGCTTCCGAAGGAATCATATGCGAGGTTAAGAATAACCGAGAATATGATCTCGATGCTTTACTACATCAGCGAAAGTTCGCTTGTTAGTACCGAGAAGATGGCATGAAGCTAGAGAAACGAAGCGCGGAGCGTACGTATTATGTACGTGAGCACTGGAGTGAGCGATGAATGACATATTCGAAGTCGAATAAACTGCGATGCTATCTCATCGTAATCACAAGCGAACGGGGTCTTTCTTTGTTAGACTTGCTAGGGTATAATAACGAAAGCTGTTTACAAACGGAAATAGGAGTTGAAATTATGGGTCTTTCATGTGGTGTTGTAGGTTTGCCGAACGTAGGTAAGTCCACACTTTTTAACGCAATTACGCAAGCTGGTGCTGAATCAGCTAACTATCCATTCTGTACAATTGATCCTAACGTTGGCGTTGTTGAAGTGCCAGATGAGCGTTTAGATAGACTAGTACAATTAGTAAAACCAAACAGTATCGTACCAACTGCATTTGAGTTTGTAGATATTGCAGGTCTTGTTGCTGGAGCGAGTAAAGGTGAAGGTCTTGGTAACAAGTTCCTAGCTCATATTCGTGAAGTAGATGCAATTGTACACGTTGTACGTTGTTTCCAAGATGAGAATATTACACATGTATCTGGTAAAGTAGATCCACTTAGTGATATTCAAACGATTAATTTAGAACTAATTCTTGCAGATATCGACTCTGTTGATCGTCGTATCGATCGTTCACGCAAAAACTTAAAGAATGGCGATAAAAAGATTGCACAGGAAGTTGAAATTCTTGAGCGCGTGAAAGAAGCATTATATAATGACCAACCCGCGCGTAGTATAGAATTAACTCCGGATGAGTTGACTCTAATTAAAGATCTTCATTTGCTAACATTGAAGCCAGTATTATATGCTGCAAACGTAAGTGAAGCAGAAGTTGCCAATGCTGATGACAATGAATATGTGCAAATTGTTCGTGACTTTGCTGCCAAAGAAGGCGCTGAAGTTGTGGCAATTAGTGCAAAAGTAGAATCAGAGATCGCAGAACTAGACGGCGAAGACAAGGAAATGTTCCTTGAAGAGTTAGGTCTTTCTGAATCTGGACTTAACCGTCTAATTCGTGCTGCTTACAAATTATTAGGCCTATACACGTACTTCACTGCTGGTGTTCAAGAGGTTCGCGCCTGGACGATTCGTAAAGGTATGAAAGCACCGCAAGCAGCGGGAGTTATTCATACTGATTTTGAGCGTGGTTTCATCCGTGCAGAGGTTGTATCTTACGACGATCTTTCTGCAGCAGGATCTATGGCTGTAGCACGTGAGCGTGGTCAATTACGTCTTGAAGGTAAAGAGTATCTAGTGAAAGATGGAGATGTTATGCATTTCCGTTTCAACGTATAATATAAATCAATGCATAAGTAATGAATGAAAAATAAGTGCTTGGTGTATCCTTGAAAGAGGAGCCAAGCACTTTTTTTATTCACATGTGTATAATAATGTGTATTCGACTGTGATCACGAAGTGATGCGCTGTGGATTACTCGGCATCGAAGATGACATTCATCGCTTGCGCAAGTAGCCATGTACCAATAACGTACATTCCGCGCTTCGCTTCACTAGCTTCATGTCATCTTCATGGTGCTGACAGCCGAATTATCAATGAAGCAATACAATTGTGGTAGATGAATCGGCATTGAATATGCCTGTCATCTGTATAGGGAATAATTGGTGTATAATCTTCTGTCTAGCGGAAGGGAATTCTTGATAAGTTGTGGATAATACGTTTCCATTTTGTGTATATCCCCTTATTTTTTGTGGATAACCATGTGGATAACTGGTGTTAACTGTTGATAACTTGACTTTTGGGTATTCGATATAAAGCTATTATCGATTGAAACCTGTTGATGTGATATAATAATAATTATCTTATTTTGAGGAAATGACAGAGGTGAGTGACTGTGTTAGATCGTTTACAAGCACTAGCTGATCGGTACGACAAACTAAGCGAGTTGCTATGTGATCCAGACGTATCGAGTGATCCCAAAAGATTAAGAGAGCTTTCTAAAGAGCAATCTGATCTTCAAGGAGCATATGATGCTTATACAGAGTATAAACAAGTTAGCGAGCAATTCGACGGAGCTAAAGAAATGCTAGGCGAAAAACTTGATGATGAAATGCGTGAAATGGTGAAAATGGAACTTGATGAACTAGGTGCGCGCAAAACCGATCTTGAGGAGAAGGTACGTATATTGCTTCTACCGAAAGACCCTAATGATGATAAGAATGTCATCGTCGAAATTCGTGGTGCAGCAGGTGGAGATGAGGCAGCATTATTCGCATACGAACTATATCGTATGTACAATAGATATGCTGATACACAAGGCTGGAGAACGGAATTGATGGAGTTTACAGAGAATGACGTTGGCGGCTTCAAAGAGGTTATTTTCATGATTAGTGGAAAAGGTGCTTATAGCAAATTGAAGTATGAAAGTGGAGCACACCGAGTACAACGTATTCCAGTAACGGAATCTGGTGGTCGTATTCATACGTCTACATCTACGGTAGCAGTAATGCCGGAAGTTGAAGAGGTTGATGTGGAGATCTTTGATAAAGATATCCGTGTTGATACGTTCTGTTCTAGTGGTGCTGGTGGTCAGTCCGTTAATACAACGAAATCCGCTGTGCGTGTCTTTCACGTACCAACGGGTATTATGGCAACTTGTCAAGATGGTAAATCTCAACATGAGAATAAAGCCAAAGCACTTCAAGTTCTTCGTGCACGTATCTCCGATATTCAACGTCAAGCAGAAGAAGCGAAATATGCTGGAGAGCGTAAGAGTAAAGTGGGTACTGGAGATCGTTCAGAACGTATTCGTACTTACAACTTCCCGCAAAGCCGTGTAACAGATCATCGTATCGGCTTAACGATGCATAAGCTAGATGCTGTAATGAATGGTGATATCGAAGAGATCGTTAATCATCTAACTTTGGCTGATCAAGCAGATCATCTTGAAAGTGAAACAATGGGTGCGTAATCGTCACCTATAGTGAATGTATAGAGCGCTAGTTACGAGCAACATCTTACACAAAAGTAAGGGTTTGCTGTTAACTGGCGCTTTCTTTCGATTAGTACAAGAAAGTGGTGAACTCTATTGTCAGAAACAATCATTACATTGGAACAATGTCTAGCGGTAAATGAGAATATTAGAACGAAATTACAGCAAGCAACTTCCTATCTATCGCAATGTGGTGTTGAAGAAGCAAAAGAAAATGCGCAATTAATTTTGCTTCATGTTCTGAATGTGGAGCGGGTGCGCTTATTACTTATGTGGCAAGATATATTTCCTGCAGAGAAGCTTGCCCAGTGGGGAGAGTTATTGTCTCGCAAAGGTAAAGGCGAACCAATTCAATATATGATTGGCGAAGCATGGTTCTATGGCAGAAAGTTTAGCGTGTCGCCAGTTGTACTTATTCCGCGTCCAGAGACAGAATTACTTGTTGAAGCGGTTATTAAAGAGGGTACGAAGTTATGGCAGGATAAAGCGAAGCAACCTGTTGTCTTAGATATAGGTACTGGAAGTGGTGCAATCTCGCTAACGTTGCAGCTGGAACAACCAAATTGGCGAGTGATCGCATCAGATATTTCTGCAGACGCATTAACCGTAGCGAAGCATAATGCAACAAGTTTTGGGATCGTTGATAAAATGGGATGGCAACAAGGCGATTTGCTACAACCATTTGTTATAGAGGGTCAAGCGCTGCAATATGAAGGTGAACGTATTGATATATTAGTATCTAATCCTCCCTATATTCCAGAGAGCGATATGGCACAATTACAAAGAGAAGTTCGCGATTATGAACCGCATCTTGCATTGGTTGGTGGTGAGGACGGACTTGATCCTTATCGAATTATGATCCTTAAGTTAGCACAGCTAGAAGTTAAGCCTACTATTGTTGCTTTCGAACTAGGTATTCATCAACCAGCCATTGTTGTAGAGATGATGAAAGAAATTGGCGCTTGGAACGATATCTCGATCATCACAGATTATAATGGGATCGACAGACATGTGATAGCAACAAAAAAATAGATTGATAGGTTTATAGATTAGATGAGCTGGACATAATAGGGTTAGAGACGTTCCGGGACGCAAGCAGGTACATTTTAGCGGATGTACGAGAGGAGCTTGTGTAATGTTATCTAATTCATCCAATTCATCTAATCTATTTTCTTTTTCTTATCGTAAAGTATATGGGTATGTCGCTATTATTTTAATTGTTCTACTTATGAGCTGGGAGTATCAAAAAGTTGATGCAGCACTACATATGGAATCTATTCCTGAAGAATCTATTCGTCTACGTATTCTCGCTAATTCTGACTCTCCTAATGATCAAGTGATTAAGGCAGTCGTTCGTGATGAAGTAGTAGCTGCGATGAATAGTTGGATAAATGAACCACTAACGATCGAGGAAGCTAGAGAAGTGCTTAATGCACATGAATCGGAATTACAGGACGTTATTGCAACAACTCTTACAAATAACGGTTATCAATATGGATTCACAACGGAAATCGGTCAAGTAGAGTTCCCCACGAAAATGTATGGACAGCTTGTCTACCCTGCAGGAATGTATGAAGCATTGCTCATCACACTAGGGGAAGGTGCGGGACGTAACTGGTGGTGTGTACTATTTCCTCCATTATGTTTTGCTGATACTGTTTCAGGAGAAGCTACAGCTGCTCCCTCTGTAGAAGCGAAAGTAGCTACAACAACACCGGAAGTAGAAACAGCTTCAGTATCAACTACAGATGTGGAAGTGGATTTCTTCATTGTTGAGTTATTTGAAGATTTAGGAGCATGGATTTCCTCATTATTTGCGTAATCATTGGCGAATTCAAATAGAGAAGCGATAAACGGTTTAGCCGCGTATCGCTTTTTATTATGATCAATTGAAGATATACTATATTAATGAAGCAGTATAAGTTGATGAAACGAAGGATTGATACCCGTGAATAACACTACTCATATATGGAAAATTAATATACAGCAATCCGGCTGGCAACAACAGCTAGAAGCAGCGGCACTTGCTCTGCAACAAGGAGAGCAAGTAGCTTTTCCTACAGAAACCGTCTACGGATTAGGAGCAGATGCTACTTCTAGTAGTGCGGTACAAGGTATTTTTACTGCAAAAGGTAGACCGTCTGATAACCCACTAATCGTTCATATTAGCAATAAGCAACAATTAGATGGATTAGTTGAACGTTATGATGGACTTGCAGAGCAATTAATGGAGCGGTTCTGGCCAGGTCCTCTAACCATCGTACTACCTGTGAAAGAAGGAGTGCTATCTCCTTATGTAACGGCTGGACTTGCGACAGTAGGGATTCGCATGCCTAATCATCCATTAGCACTTGAGCTGATTAACCAGGCTAATTGTCCGATTGCCGCGCCAAGCGCCAATCGTTCTGGTCGACCAAGTCCTACACTTGCCGAGCATGTATATGAAGATTTGGCTGATCAAATAGCTGGTATTGTTGATGGCGGTGCAACCGGAGTTGGATTAGAATCTACTGTGGTTGAGATCGCTTCGCAATCTACTATTCGTGTTTTACGTCCAGGAGGAGTAACCGAGGACGACCTGAGACAGTGTTGCCCACAAGCAACCATACTCACAGAAACAGAACTTCAAAGTAAGGAAGCTCCTCGCTCTCCAGGAATGAAGTATACACACTATGCCCCCAAAGGACAGCTTGTCGTCGTGAAAGGTGAAGACGCTAACGTTACTGCATACATTGTAGAGCAATTGGAGCAGTATCAAGCATCAGAGCGATGTGCTGTGTTAGCATTTGCTGAACATATTGATGACTATCATTATGCAGAGCATGTCATTAGTATGGGGAGTATGCATAACCTTGAAGAAGCTGCTGCTTCACTCTATGCTGCATTAAGAAATTTTGATGAGCGGGGGATTACCCGAATATGGTCGGAGGCAAGTGGCTATGATGGCATCGGAGCTGCATTGATGAACCGATTGCATAAGGCTGCAGGTCACGATATTGTGCACGTTTAAGAGGATGTTCAAAAAGTGGACTTTGATAACGATGAGTATGCTTCGTAGTTTATTCGACATCGAATATGAAGCGCTCCATCTTCTCGATTTTGAAATCCCACGGTTTGAACGTTTATAAAAAAAGAATTTATTATGTGAATTATTAAATTAGTAGTCAACTTTATCTCCTTGTCCGCATATGTTTGTACAAGTATAGCGGACAAGGAGATAATTTATGTTAGATACCAACGAATGGATAGGACAACTTATG
Source organism: Paenibacillus endoradicis (assembly GCF_024721975.1). Next base: position 28,827 of record NZ_JANQBB010000010.1, read on the forward strand.
ACGATTGTAATGATTGCAGTCGCGCTAGGATTTGATGCATTTTCACTAGGGATAGGTATTGGTCTGAAAGGAATTCGTTATCGACATATATTGAAGCTAGGAATTGTTATTGGATTATTTCATATTGTTATGCCAATTGGTGGCATGCTGATGGGGAATTTTATGAGTTCGGTGCTTGGCAATTGGGCTACAGTTGTAGCGGGCATACTGCTAATCATATTGGGTGCACATATGATCATAAATTCCTTCAAGGAAGAAGAAATGCAAATATTAGATCATCGCACGTTTTGGGGGCTAATGCTACTATCCTTTAGTGTGAGTGTAGACTCTTTTTCGGTTGGTATTACGCTCGGCATGTTCCAAGTACAATTCTGGTTAACGGTATGTTTATTCGGAATATTGGGAGCAGTAATGGCTATGCTAGGGTTAAGTCTTGGCAGACGAGTTAGTCAGTCACTAGGAGTATATGGTGAGACGTTTGGCGGTATTATTCTTGTCGTTTTCGGAGTTTATTTTATAGTATAATAGGTGTTGAAAGGAGTTGGCACTATGAAAAGAATATTATTCATATGCACAGGTAATACTTGTCGATCTCCTATGGCAGAAGCATTTCTTAAAGGTCTTGCTCATGAAAAAGGTCTAATCGTTGCAGTTCGCTCAGCGGGAACATCTACCGTCAATGGTATGCCAGTATCCGCAAATTCTTTATATGCCTTAAACCGTCGAGGTATTCAACATAAAGGTAGTTCATCTGTACTGCAAGAAGAAGCGTTAGAATGGGCCGATCTCGTACTTACGATGACTTCTGCACATAAGCGGGATGTGTTGCAAAAATATCCTAATATGATGGATAAAACCTATACGGTGAAAGAATTCGCATATATGGATGAAGAGCTACAGCAGAAAATTACCGAACTAGAAAGTTTGTATACCGATTTGCAGATGAAGCAAATCTTAGGTCAACCTATTGAGGAGAAAGAACGCCAACGTCTGATAGCTTTAGATCAATCTATTCCTAATTTTGATGTTGCTGATCCTTTTGGCGGTTCACAGTCACACTATGATCATTGTGCTGACGAGTTAGAAGAAGTTATCTTTAAGTTAGTCGACAAGTTACTACTATTGCGTAGTCAACAACAAAAATAGATGGTAAATTCTCATAATTAGATGATTGATATTTATTATAAAATCCGCTATTATAAAGCTATATAAGCGGTCTTCGATGTAACTGGCGACGGAAGTGGGCAACCACGATGGAGCATCGGAGTATACGGCCGGTCGCCTGGGCAAAGAGCAACGTGCTATTCATAGCATGTTTTGCTCTTTTTTTCATTTTTTAAGAAAAAGCGTTATACTACGAGTATACGTTATGTTCGAAAAAACATCTTGTATCCAATCATATTATTGAACCGAGAGGGTGTTTAGCTTGAAAATTGCAATTGGTGCTGACCACGGTGGATACCGTCTAAAAGATGAAATTGTACCGTTTTTGAAATCTTTAGGTCATGAAGTAGAAGATTTTGGTTGTGATTGTAATGGATCAGTAGATTATCCTGATTATGCATTGCCAGTATGTGACCAAGTTGCAGAAGGTAAAGCGGATCGTGGTATTTTAATTTGTGGAACAGGTATTGGTATGTCTATCGCCGCCAATAAACATGCAGGTATTCGATGTGCGTTGGTTGGAGATACATTCTCTGCACATGCGACTCGTGATCATAATGATACGAATGTACTTGCACTTGGTGAGCGTGTGACTGGTCCTGGGTTAGCATTAGATATCGTTAAAATATGGATTGAAACACCATTCTCTAACGGCGAGCGTCATGTTGGCCGTCTGAAAAAAGTAGCAGATATCGAAAAACGATTCATTACTGGGGAGTAGTGTAGTATGACACATTCACATGATGATATTGCAACACAAGTTGAAACGGCAATCCGTGAACTGATGGAAGTATGCCAATGGACGAAACCTAAGTTGTTAGTATTCGGGACGAGTACTAGTGAAGTTATGGGTGAACACATTGGCCGCGCAGGCGCAGTAGATATCGCAAGTGCGATTTATCGCGGAATTGAAACTGCACGTCAGCAATATTCCTTTATCCCGGTATTTCAATGTTGCGAACATCTCAACCGTGCGATTGTCATTGAACAAGATGTTGCAGAGATGCTTCATAAAGACATTGTTCATGCTGTTCCAGTGCCGCATGCTGGAGGCTCCATGGCTGCGTACGCTTTTACAAAGATGAAGCAACCATGCCTAGTTGAAAGTATTGCAGCAGACGCAGGAATTGATATAGGTGATACGTTTATCGGTATGCACTTGAAACAAGTTGCCGTTCCGTTACGTGGCTCATTGCGATCGATCGGCTCGGCTCATCTAACGATGGCGTATAGTCGTCCCAAGTTGATCGGCGGACCTCGTACCACCTATGTTCGCTTGTGATTACGAGGTAACGCGCTGTAGCGTATTCGACTTCGAATATGCCATTCATCGGAAGTCTGTGATACTCACGTACCAATAACGTACGTTCCGTTTCTCGACAATCCTAGCTTCATTTCATCTTCTTAGTACTGACAAGCGAACGATCCAATGAAGCAGGGCGTCTACACCTTTCGTGGGTGACTTCATTGCTTCCAAGCGTCCGCTTCACTTTGTGAATCTGGCTTTCCATTGGGGGCATGATGCCCCTGCTCAGAAGCGCTAACTCATATTTTTTACACTTTCATTGAAAGTATATATAAATCAAATCTTAGGAGGAATAATAATGGAACATTTACGTAAGCAAGATCCACAAGTATTGGAAGCTCTTGGTCTTGAGCTACAGCGTCAACGTGATAACATTGAACTAATTGCATCTGAAAATATCGTTAGCCCTGCGGTACTTGAAGCTATGGGTTCTGTACTAACGAACAAATACGCTGAAGGTTATCCTAGTAAACGTTACTATGGTGGTTGTGAGCATGTTGATATCGTTGAAGATATTGCTCGTGATCGTGCGAAAGAACTATTTGGTGCTGAGCATGCTAACGTGCAACCTCACTCAGGCGCACAAGCTAACATGGCAGTATATCTTGCAGCATTGAAACCTGGTGATACTGTACTTGGTATGAATCTTGCTCATGGCGGTCACTTAACTCACGGTAGCCCAGTAAATGCTTCCGGTCTTCTATATAATTTCGTTGCTTATGGCGTACAAGAAGATTCTTTCACAATTGATTATGAAGAAGTTCGTAAACTTGCTTTCAAACACCGTCCGCGTCTTATCGTAGCGGGTGCAAGTGCGTACCCTCGTATCATTGATTTTGAAACACTTGGTCAAATTGCTAATGAAGTAGGCGCATTGTTCATGGTTGATATGGCACATATCGCTGGTCTTGTAGCCGCTGGTTTGCATCCAAACCCAGTACCACATGCACACTTTGTTACGACAACAACTCATAAAACACTTCGTGGACCTCGTGGTGGTATGATTCTTTGCCGCAAACCTTGGGCAGCTGCTATCGACAAAGCTGTTTTCCCTGGTTCTCAAGGTGGTCCTTTGATGCATATCATTGCTGCTAAAGCTGTGGCTTTTGGTGAAGCATTGCAAGATGAATTCAAACAATATGGAAACAATGTTGTTAACAATGCAAAAGTTCTAGCAGAAAGACTTACTGCTAACGGTATTAATCTAGTTTCTGGCGGTACAGATAATCACCTTATGTTGATTGATACTCGTAATCTTAATATTACTGGTAAAGTGGCAGAACATATTCTTGATGAAGTTGGCATTACAGTAAACAAAAATGCGATTCCATTTGACCCAACTAGCCCGTTTGTAACAAGTGGTATTCGTCTAGGAACACCAGCTGTAACTGCACGTGGTATGGATGCTGAAGCAATGAAAGTTATTGCTGATGTGGTTACAATGGTATTGAAAAATCCTGAAGATGAGGCTGTTAGAGAAGATGCTCGTGCACAAGTTCGTAATCTTACAGCTAAGTTCCCTATCTATCCAGGTCTAACTTACTAATAGAATAATATACTGAACTGTCCAATCGGAAGATCACTTCTGGTTGGACAGTTTTTTTGTATTTTAAAGCAAAATAATATGTTTCAAATTTAACGAATAGGAGGGATTAATTATGCAAATAGTAAGAATGTAAAATATATGTGGAGCATGAAATTAATTTCAATATATTACTATTACACGCAACATTTAACTGGGATAAAATGTGCTCACAATATGTTCACTATTTTATTTAGTACGTTAACAAGTCAGTGGTATAAAGGGTTTGTGTAATAATTAAAATGAATATTTTACCATTGTCATTTTTTGTTGTATTGACACATTTTACATTCAAGTAGTATAGTCAACCCCATGTTTTCATTAAAGAATTGTGTAATCGCAAATAAGTATAAATATTAGTTTTGTTGTATAAGAATTCACTTCTCTAATATTTTTGTCGTGATTATTTCGATTTCAACAACAAGGCTTTACCACATCTAGATTAAAGGGGAGTAAGAACATGAACAGAAAGAATCTAATTTCTATCCTTTCTTTGGTACTTGTACTGGCTATTTTCACAACGGCCTGTGGGAGTGGTACCAAAAATGAAAGTGGCGCAAGTAACAATGAATTCCGCATGAATTTAGCTACTGAGCCTCCAACATTAGATCCAGCGCAAGCAACAGATCAAGTATCTTTCACAGTAATTAATGCAATCTATGAAGGTCTAACAATTGTTGACGAGAATGGTGATGTACAACCAGGCGTTGCTGAAAAATGGGATATCTCGCCAGATGGTAAAACATATACATTTACAATTCGTTCAGATGCTAAATGGAACAATGGCGATGCTGTAACTGCTAATGATTTCGAATTCTCTTGGAAACGCGCACTTAATCCTGAGTTAGTTCCTGAACCTTCTCAATACGCGTACCAAATGTACTATATTGAAGGTGCTGAAGCTTTCAACACCGGAAAAGGTTCTGTTGATGATGTAGCTGTTAAAGCTACAGATGAGCATACTCTAGTTGTGACTCTAACAAACCCAATTCCATATTTTGAATCATTGCTTTCTACTGCTATCTACTTCCCAGTTCACTCTTCTGTAACTGAGAATGAGGCTTTTGCTGCAGCGGCTGACACAATGATTACTAACGGTCCATTTACAATGACGCAATGGAAACGTAATACATCGATTGTTCTTGAACCAAACGAAAATTATCATGCACGTGATGATATTAAATTCGCAAAAGTATCAATGACGATCGTTAATGATCCAAGTTCAGAACTTAATATGTATAAAACAGGAAAATTGGATTATGCTGGTCACCCAACAGGTTCACTTCCAACAGAACAATATGAAACACTGAAGAAAGAATATCCAGACGACTTTAAAATTAAAGGAACAGCAAGTTTGTATTACTACATCATGAATACAACTGCAGAACCTTTCAATAATGCAAAAATTCGCCAAGCACTGTCTATGGCGATCAGCCGTACCGACTTGACTGAAAAAGTATCACTTGGTGGTCAAATCCCAGCATTTGGACTAGTGCCTCCAGGTATTAAAGGTGTTGAAGGCGAGTTCCGTAGTGAGTTTAAAGACGATTACTTCCAAGAAAATGTTGAAGAAGCAAAAGTTTTACTTGCTGAAGGACTAGCAGAAGAAGGTTGGACAGAACTTCCGGCGTTCACACTGAAATTTAACACTGATCCTACTCATCAAAAAGTAGCTGAAGCAGTTGTTGATATGTGGCGTTCAAATCTAGGTATTGATGCTCAAATCGGTAACGAAGAGTGGGGCGTATTCTTAGATAATCGTGTAGCGATGAACTTCCAAATCGAGCGTTCTGGTTGGGGAGCAGACTACAATGATCCAATTTCATTCGTAGGTTTATTCACTTCTAAGAGCGGTAATAACAACACTGGTTATGCTAATCCAGAGTACGATGCTTTAATCGCTGAAATTAATGCTACAACGGATCAAAAGGTTCGTATGGAGTTAATTGCGCAAGCAGAAAAAATGTTGATTGATTCACATTCAATTATACCAATTTACTATTACAGCTCTGTGCATATGATGAAACCTGATGTAAAAGGTGTGTATGTTGACTTTAAAGGCGATGTTAACTATACACGTGGATACTACGAACAAGAACAAGAATAGGTATCAGAAGTTTATTCTGAAAACTTGCTTTTGAACTTGCATTAATAATACAAGTCAGGGGGATATATGCTTCTTTTTCAGCATATATCCTTCTCTTGTAACATGACATCATTGGAGGTGTGACATAAGTTGGTCCGCTATATTATACAGAAGATAATGTACATGCTCTTGTCGATATTCGTTTTAGCTTCAGCGACGTTCTTCTTAATGAAGGCGATACCGGGTAATCCGTTTCAGTCTGAGAAAAACATCCCTGCCGCTATTCAACAAAAGTTGTTGGAAAAGTACGGATTTGATAAACCGATTTGGGAGCAATACCTAAACTATATGAACAACCTGCTGCATCTTGATCTTGGAACATCAATGAAACAGCAATATACAACTGTAGAATCTGTTATTGTAAATGGTTTTGGTTATTCTATGCAGCTTGGTTTATGGGCAATACTCTTATCTATTGCAGCAGGATTGCTTCTTGGTCTTATCGCTGCTTTAAATCATCGTAAATTTCTTGATGGTTTCACAATCTTTATTGCCGTGCTAGGTGTATCTATCCCTAACTTTGTTGTAGCTGCCGGATTACAGTATATATTCGGAGTTGAATTACAATGGTTTAACGTAACGGGTCTAAATGGTCCTATGGATTATGTCCTACCTGTTATTGCTTTATCGTTCCTTCCGACAGCATTCATTGCGAGGCTTACTCGTTCAAGCATGCTTGAAGTTCTATCGGCGGATTATATTAAAACAGCAAAATCTAAAGGTTTATCAGGAAAAGTTATTCTTGTGCGTCATGCGTTAAGAAATGCAATTTTGCCGGTCGTTACTTACGTCGGTCCAATGACTGCCAACATTATTACAGGATCTGTTATTGTTGAGCAGATTTTCGGAATCGGTGGTCTAGGTAAAGACTTCGTCAATAGTATTACTAATCGTGATTACACGTTAATTATGGGACTTACGATTTTTTATGCAGTTATTCTGATGCTTGCGCGCTTAATTACAGATATCGCCTACGGCTTTGTTGATCCGCGAATTAAGTTAGCAAGAGGCAAAGGAGGATCGTAATGTCAGATCAAACATTATCTAAGAAAGATTTTGCTAAGCTAGAGAAGAATGAAGTATCTTCTGATCTAGTTGTGCGTGAAAGTATATCTGCTTGGAAAGATGCTTGGATTCGTCTGAAAGAAAACAAGCTAGCTATGATAAGTTTAGTAGTTTTATTATTCATTGTTTTGTTTGCAATTATTGGACAATGGATGACACCGTATGATTATAAAACGAATGATTTGTCGATAACGAATCAAGCACCGAGTTCTGAGCATTGGTTCGGTACAGATGCTCTTGGACGAGATATGTTTGAACGTACTTGGATGGGTGCCGGAATATCGTTGCAGGTCGGATTATACGCTGCAATAGTCGATCTAATCCTCGGGGTTATTATTGGCGGTATTATGGGTTATTACGGTGGTAGAGTGGATGAGGTATTGAATCGTATTTGTGAAATATTGTACTCCATTCCTAGCATGTTAGTAGTCATTTTGCTTATTGTTATTCTCGAGCCGAGTATGTTCACAATCGTATTAGCGCTAAGTATTACTGGGTGGATTAATATGGCCTGGATTGTCCGTGGTCAAGTTATGCAGCTTAAAAGCCAGGAATATGTATTAGCTGCTCGTACGCTAGGTGCAAGTACAAGTCATATTATGAGGAAACATCTTATTCCAAATGCAATGGGTCCCATTATTGTAACGATTACAATGACAGTACCATCTGCTATTTTCGCAGAAGCATTTCTAAGCTTCCTTGGTCTTGGTGTTCAATCTCCAGCGGCATCACTTGGTACTTTGATAAATGATGCATTGAAAGCTATGACAGTCTATCCGTGGCGTATGATTTTCCCTGCTGTCTTAATTAGTTTAACTATGCTTTGCTTTAATATATTTGGTGATGGATTACGTGATGCGCTAGATCCGAAAATGAAAAAATAACGGATGCTCACGATATTGCTTCTCTCTTCGGTGAGAAGTTCATCAAGAAGTAATATGAAAAGTTTTAGATTATGCTTCCGAGGCAACTTTTCAATCATGGGAAGTTCATCAAGAAGTAATATGAAAAGTTTTAGATTATGCTTCCGAGGCAACTTTTCAATCATGGGAAGTTCATCAAGAAGTAATATGAAAAGTTTTAGATTATGCTTCCGAAGCAACTTTTCAATCATGAGAAGTTCATCAAGAAGTAATATGAAAAGTTTTAGGAGGTGGAATAATGGAAAAGCTACTTGAGGTACAGGATCTTAAAGTTCACTTTAATGTCCGTGGTGGTGTCGTTCAAGCTGTCCGTGGTGTGAACTTTCACATCAATAAGGGTGAAGCAGTAGCGATTGTTGGCGAATCTGGTTGCGGCAAAAGTGTAACTGCTCAATCTCTAATGCGCCTTGTTCCAAGCCCCCCTGCTGTCATAAGCGGATCTATTATGTTCGAAGGTAATGATTTACTGAAAAAAAGTGAAAAAGAAATGGAAGCGATTCGTGGTAAAGATATTGGGATGATCTTTCAAGATCCGATGACTTCTTTGAATCCTACCTTAACAATAGGCACACAAATAGTTGAAGGTTTGTTAAAGCATGAGAAGCTAAGTAAAGCTCAGGCTCGTGATCGTGCCATTGAAATGCTTACACTTGTAGGTATTCCGAATCCGGCAGATCGTATTAAACAGTATCCTCATCAATTTTCTGGTGGTATGCGTCAACGTGCGATGATTGCCATTGCGCTTGCATGTAATCCTTCACTGTTGATCGCTGATGAACCTACAACTGCGTTAGATGTAACGATTCAAGCGCAAATTATGCAAGTAATGAAAGATTTACAGAAAAAGATGGGTACTTCGATTGTTCTTATCACGCATGACCTTGGAGTCGTAGCCGACGTATGTGATAGAGTTATTGTTATGTATGCGGGTAAAGTTGTAGAGACAGGAACAAAGTACGAGATCTTTAATAATCCACAACATCCATATACTAGAGGTTTGCTTCGCTCTGTGCCACGTCTTGATCAGAAGAAAGATGAACCATTGATTCCGATTCATGGTACACCTCCAGATCTGTTCTCACCACCTAAGGGCTGTAGTTTTAGTGCACGTTGTCCTGAAGCGATGAGAGTATGCGTCAATAATGATCCAGATCTTGTATCGGCAGAAGACAATGAAGCTCACCGTTCTGCTTGTTGGTTGTTACACCCTTATGCGAAAGAGGGGGAATCAGAATGAGTAAGCCATTAATAGAAATTAATCATCTCAGTAAATTTTTCAATCTTGGAAATAACAATATTTTGAAAGCTGTTAACGATATAACATTTTCTATTCAGCAAGGGGAAACTGTTGGTGTTGTTGGAGAGTCTGGTTGTGGTAAATCTACTGCAGGCCGTACAATGATGCGACTATACGAGCCTACTGAAGGAGAAGTTCTGTTCCAGGGTAAAAATATATACGGTTTGAAAGGCAATGAGATGAAGGCCCTTCGTCGAAATATGCAAATGATATTCCAAGATCCGTATGCATCGCTTAATCCAAGAATGACCGTTATGGACATTATTGGAGAAGCTTTAGATGTTCACAAATTAACGAGTAGTCGGGCTGAGCGTAAGAAGAAAGTAGAACAACTACTGGAGCTTGTTAATCTTAACTCTGCTCATGCATCACGTTATCCTCATGAATTCTCTGGTGGACAACGTCAACGGATTGGAATTGCGCGTGCACTTGCAGTAGATCCGAAATTCATTATTGCTGACGAACCGATTTCCGCACTGGATGTATCGATTCAAGCTCAAGTGGTGAACCTACTACAAGAGTTGCAACGTGACATGGGATTAACCTATTTATTTATCGCTCATGATCTATCCATGGTTAAACATATTAGTGATCGTGTTGCGGTTATGTATCTTGGTAAGATTGTAGAATTGGCAAGTAGTGAAGATTTATATGCTGATCCAAGGCATCCATATACAAGAGCTTTAATGTCTGCTATTCCGATACCGGATCCTCAAGTTGAGGCAACAAGGGAACGTATCGTATTAACTGGCGACTTACCAAGTCCAATTCATCTGCCGTCGGGATGTCCTTTCCATACAAGATGTCCGATTGCGACAGAAAAATGTAAAGTAGATGCTCCTAAATTGTTGGATGTTAAGAAGAATCACTTTGCAGCTTGTCATTATGCGTAAAGGATTGTTGTAGCAATTTAATTACGTATAATATGGTATTTAATTTCGACCAGTGGATATGTTCCGCTGGTCGATTTTTGTATTGTGGATTTGGAAATGCTACTGGTATAGATTGAAAATCATGAGATTGGCATAATTTCTCCATGATTAAGTACCACAGTAATGACGGAGGTGTGGTATCATTTGACGTGGTATGTTTGGCTCGAACGAGAGTTTATAGTTAGTCAATTTATAGTTTCTATTATAAGTGTATTAGTTGCTTGGCTATTCAAACGTTACGTAATCAAATATGTTTTTCGATTTATAATGAATCGGATAAAGAAAGATCGATTACTGCCGAAGATACTGAATGCTTTAGAGCCGCTAATTGGAGCTTTAATTCTGTGGAGTGCTATTTATTTCGCAATTAATAATTATGTGGACCCAAATTGGAAGTACAACGTAGTAATAGATCGAATGTTTCGGAGTATTATTGTAATTATTATTGGAATTGGAATTTATCGAATGTCTGCTTCATCGTCAGAAGTAATTGAAGAAATTGCAATTTCATCAGGTATTGAGAAAAATAGTATGATATTGCCGCTATTATCTCGTATTGTTCGTTTGCTCGTCTTAATCTTAATGTTTACGCTTATTATCGCAGAATGGGGATATAGTATTAATGGGGTAGTTGCGGGGCTTGGACTGGGAAGTGTGGCTATTGCATTAGCAGCAAAAGACACAGTGAGTAATATTCTGGCCGGAATTATTATTATTTCAGAAAAACCATTCGGTAAGGGAGATTGGATTCTTACTCCTGATGTAGAAGGTTTCGTTGAAGACATCACTTTCAGAAGTTCACGTATTCGTACTTTCGCTGATGCGCTTGTTACCGTTCCTAATCACAAGCTTGTTGATCAACCTATAACCAATTGGTCCAAGATGGGTCGTAGAAGAATTACGTATCATGTACACGTAAGATTAGATTCCGATCTAGATCGCTTGCAACAAGCGATGAAGAAAATGGAAACATACTTGGATCAACATGAAGAGATTGATGACCGTATGGTAATGGTTCGCTTTAATGAAATTCAAGAGGGAAGTTTAAGTATCTTTCTATATTATTTTTCGAAGACGACGATATGGAAAGAACATTTGCTCATTAGACAGGAAACGATGATTGCCTTAATTCAGATTTTACAAAAAGAAGGTATTCAACTTGCTTATCCAATGCAAAGAATTGTAGTTGAAAGTTCAATTGAAAAAGAACCGGTCGAACTGTTCAATAGCTAGTTCAATGCGGTCATTTAATTACTATATAGATTCCATACCATGATCTGCAGTTTCTATAACGAATTTTGGTGCAACAAGCAGTCTTCAGTGCTATAATAAGTTGGATTATGAGCAATATTAATAAGGTTAGCAATAAAATATATACACCATTCTAGGAGGTTCCATGAGCAATTTATTTATTTGTGATCATCCGATGATCCAGCATAAGCTTACTTTTATTCGAGATAAGGAAACTAATACGAAAGATTTCCGTGAACTAATCGATGAAGTAGCTACTTTCATGGCATATGAAATTACAAGAGAAATTCCACTTCAGACGATCAAGGTTGAAACGCCAGTTGCGATCACAGATTCTAAAATTGTCTCAGGACGCATGCTTGGATTAGTTCCAATTTTACGTGCTGGACTAGGTATGGTTGATGGTATCTTGAAATTGATTCCTTCTGCAAAAGTAGGTCATATCGGGCTTGCTCGAGACCATGAAACGCTACAACCTAAAGAGTACTATATTAATTTACCAACCGATGCACAAGATAGAATGCTAATTGTCATCGATCCAATGCTAGCTACAGGTGGTTCTGCAATTGCAGCTCTTAACTCATTGAAGCAACGTGGTTGTGAAGTTATGAAGTTAATGTGTATTATTGCCGCGCCAGAAGGTGTGAAAGCAGTGCAAGAAGCTCATCCAGATGTTGATATCTACATCGCTGCATTAGATGAAGGATTGAATGAAAAAGGCTATATCGTTCCAGGACTAGGTGACGCAGGTGACCGCATTTTTGGTACAAACTAAGAGGTGGCTCAAATTGTTCGCTTGTGATCACGATATTTCGGATTGTAGCATAATCGACTGCGAATATGAAACAAACTTAGAAAGTTTAGCGTAAGCTTCCGATGTATGTTTCTTGCAGAAACATTGTCGGTTCGCGTGTACCAACCGTGTACACTTGCGCTTCCGCCTTTCCCAGGTAGCGTTCCATCTTCTTGACGGGCGACAAGTGAACAATTTGACCTTTATTAGAATTAAGCAGATATGGATTGATAAGTAGAATTGGAGTGGAGCAGTTTGTCTAAGTTAAAAGTAATGACAATTTTCGGCACTAGACCAGAAGCTGTAAAGATGGCTCCTTTAGTATTAGAGCTGCAAAAACGCGATGATCAAATTGAGTCAATCGTATGTGTGACTGCACAGCATCGTCAAATGTTAGATCAAGTACTCGACTTTTTCGAGATCAAACCAAACTATGACTTGAATGTTATGAAGGATCGTCAGACGTTAACGGAGACGACAGTTCGTGTACTTGAAGGTCTTGATCCCGTACTTGATGAAGCAAAGCCCGATATCGTATTAGTACATGGAGATACACAAACGACATTTTTAGCTAGTTATGCATCATTCTTAAAGAAAATCAAAGTCGGTCATGTTGAAGCAGGACTTCGTACATGGAACAAAATGTCTCCGTATCCCGAGGAGATGAATCGTCAGCTTGCTGGTGTATTATCTGATGTTCATTTTGCGCCTACTGATTGGTCTGCGAATAATCTTCGCAAAGAAAATAAGAATGAAGATACGATTTACGTTACAGGTAATACTGCTACAGATGTATTCCAATACACAGTTGATGAATCTTTTACACATCCTGTCATCGAATGGGCGAAAGGCAAACGTATGATTCTAATGACGGCACATCGCCGGGAATCATTAGGTGAGCCACATCGACATATTTTCAATGCCGTAAAACGCATTGCTGATGAGTTCGAAGATGTTGTATTCGTATATGCCGTGCATCCCAATCCAGCAGTACGTGAACCAGCTCAAGAAATTTTGGGCAATCACCCACGTATTCAGTTGATTGATCCTTTAGATGTATTTGAATTCCATAATTTTTATCCGCATACTTATATGATAATGACAGATTCTGGCGGATTACAGGAAGAAGCACCTTCATTCGGTGTTCCAACACTTGTACTACGTGACACAACAGAGCGTCCAGAAGGCATAGAAGCAGGAACGTTAGAACTTGTAGGCACAGATGAAGAACAAGTCTATGAACGCGCAAAAGCATTGTTAAGCGACTCTGAATTATACATGCGTATGAGCCAATCGGCGAATCCATATGGTGATGGACGAGCTTCTGAGCGCATTGTAGATGCAATTTTACATCATTTTGGCAAAATATCTGAGCGTCCAGATTCGTTCACACAACGTTCATAGTTTGCGTAAAAGATATGGCGAAAGTCTGAATATACAGTATACAGTAGTACTGTACGGTTTCTAATTGCGAACATCCCTTGTCTGACAAGGGATTGCTCGCTATACATAAGAGAATAATTCTCGGAATTTGAATTGACAAACCTTCTTCTGCTTCGATAAAATATATAAGGATTGATAGGAGTGTCCTATGGCTAAAAAGAAACTAGACCAACCTTTATATGCAGTAGGTCTAATGGGGGCAATTGGCGTTCAGATTGCTGCCTGTATAGTTATAGGGTATTGGATTGGCTCTTATGTTAGCGATATAACCGGTAGTAAAGGTTGGGTCATCGGTGGTGTTCTAACTGGACTTGCTCTCGGGATTGGATCAGCTATCCTTATCGTTATGAAGATGTTGGAGGGCTCCGATGGATAATATGATGAAGTCAGCTACGCGCTGGATGCTCGGCCTCACTGCAGTATGCATAATACTATGGGCAATCGTTCCTAGTTGGAAACCAGTCATGTTAGGTTTGGCTGTGGGCTTAGCAGCAAGTGCTATGAATGCGTTTTTATTGAAACGTAGAGTCGCTTTAGTAGCGGAAATTGCGAGTCAAGAAGGAACGCAGACGAAGCGGAAGGGACTTGGATTCGGAAGTAGAGTTGCAATGGTACTACTTGTTGCGATGTTTGCTGTGAAGTATCCTGAAACGCTTAATTTGCCGGCAGCTTTGTCAGGCAGTATGGTGTTTCCCTTTTTGATTCTAGTAGTAGCTTTAATTCATAACGCGAAAACAAATAATAGCGGAAAGGGGTGATATTGTCTTATGCATTTGTTTCCAATAGTGAATGTGATGGGTATTGAATTTGACCTTTCAGCTATCATTGCCATCGTCGTCACGATGATTGTTATTTTGGTTCTCGCACGACTTGCAGTTCGTAATTTATCAGTTGAAAATCCTGGTAAAATGCAAAACTTTATGGAGTGGGTCATTGATTTCGTACACAATACGATTGCTAGTGCTATGCCGCTAGAGAAAGTGAAGAAGTTCGTATCTCTTGGTATGACACTTATTCTTTTCATCTTTGTTGCCAATATTCTTGGCTTACCATTCCAAATTGTCACAACAACAGATCAACAAATTTTTGGCGTAACTGCTGAGTATCTTGCCAAACATCATGGCGAAGCTCATCTCGCTTGGTGGAAATCACCAACAGCAGATATTTCTGTAACAGCGGGTCTTGCAATTGTTGTGTTTTTCATTATTCACTTCTTAGGGGTGAAATGGAACGCGAAACATTACTTCCAGCATTATTTCAAACCGTATCCGATCTTCTTCCCATTGAACATTATCGAGACTGTAGCAAAACCAGTTACATTGGCGCTGCGTCTATACGCTAATATTTATGCGGGTGAAATTCTAATTTCTACGATCTTGAAGCTTGGTGTGTTGGGTCTTCCTTTCATGGTAGCGTGGCAAGGTTTCAGTTTATTTGTAGGTGGTATTCAAGCCTTCCTATTCGTAATTCTTACCATGGTATACATCTCTCAAGCAGCAATTCATGATGAAGAAGAACATGCACATTAATTCTAGCAACTTGCTTTGAACGGACTTATCTAGTCGGATTCAAAGTTCGTTATACATGCTCTACCCAATGAAACACAAAAAATGAATTGATAAATTCGAGGAGGATTTTTTAAATGACAGTATTGGCAGCAGCTATTGCAGTAGGTTTAGGCGCGATTGGCGCAGGCGTTGGTAACGGTATGATCGTATCCAAAACAATTGAAGGTATCGCTCGTCAACCAGAACAAAAATCATCTCTAATGACAACAATGTTCATCGGTGTTGGTATCGTAGAGGTAGTTCCAATTATCGGCGTAGTTATCGGTTTCTTGGCGTTCTTCGCAGAATAATGGGCGCTCTTGGCGGGGAAGGCCTAGCCCTCTTCGCCTTTATTATGATTCGAGGTTACTAAATCGAAGAAAGGAGTGCAGCTATGGATTTTTATCCTTCATCCACTGTATTTACAATTCTAGCATTCATCGCTTTGATGTTGTTATTGAATAAATATGCTTTTGGACCTTTGTTCGCAGTTATGGAAAAACGCAGACAGTTGATTCAAGAGCAAATGAATACTGCAGCATCTAGTCGTCAAGAAGCAGAAGCTTCAATGGCAGAGCAAAAAGCAGCACTTGAAGAAGCACGTAAGGAAGCATACGCAATTATCGAGCAAGCAAGAACAACTAGTTCTATGCAAGCTGATGAAATCGTTCTATCTGCTAAAAATGAATCAGCTCGCTTGAAAAATGAAGCACTCAATGATATCGAGAGTGAGAAAAATAAAGCGATCTCCGCACTTCGTGCAGAAGTGGGCGGCATTTCTGTGCAAATCGCATCTAAAATCATCGAGAAACAAGTTGATGAGAAGTCTCAAGAGGCTCTTGTTGATAAGTACCTAAAAGAGGTTGGAAATAAATGAGCCGCGATCTAGTGGTAGCGAAGCGCTACGCACAAGCGTTGTTCGAACTTGCAACCGCAAGCAAGGTCGTTTCTCAAGTTGAAACAGAATTAAAGTTAATCGTTGATGTACTTAATCATAACGATGAATTAAATAAATTTTTGGATCTACCTAGTGTACAATCCGAGAACAAAGTTCAGCTATTGAAAGATTCTTTCGGTACTGAAGTGTCAGAGCTTTTATATCATACTTTACGTCTATTGCTTGAGCGTGGGCGTCAATCTCTTATTGTTAATCTGTTTGAATCTTATGTGAAGATTGCAGGCAATGCAACGGGTCAAGCCCATGCTGTAGTGTATACAGCAAAAGCGTTGTCTGATGAGGAGCTTTCAACTATAGCGACTCAATTCGCAAAAATAACAGGCAAAACAATTATTGCGGAGCAAAGTGTGAATCCAGCTCTACTTGGTGGCGTTCAAGTTCGTATCGGCGATCGTCTGTACGATGGAAGTTTATCAGGTAAGTTAGAACGTTTACAAAAATCATTAAATTCTAAAGCACTGTAGATAGGGGTGAACGAATTGAGTATCAGACCTGATGAAATTAGTACGCTGATTAAACAGCAAATTGAAAAGTATAAATCAGAAATTCAAGTCGTAGACGTCGGCACTGTTATCAATGTCGGTGACGGTATCGCTCGTGTACATGGTCTTGAAAATGCGATGCAAGGTGAACTCCTTGAATTCGCTAACGGTGTCGTTGGTATGGCTCTTAACCTTGAAGAGAGCAATGTCGGTGTCGTTATTCTAGGGCCGTACACAGATATTCGTGAAGGCGACCAAGTAAAACGTACTGGTCGTATTATGGAAGTTCCAGTTGGCGAAGAGCTTCTTGGACGTGTTGTAAACCCGCTTGGACAACCAGTTGATGGTAAAGGTCCAATCAATACAACTCAATTCCGTCCGATTGAATCACCAGCACCTGGTGTTATCGATCGTAAATCTGTACATGAGCCAATGCAAACAGGTCTTAAAGCAATTGACTCTATGGTACCAATTGGCCGTGGACAACGTGAGTTGGTTATCGGTGACCGTCAAACAGGTAAAACTGCAATTGCTATTGATACAATCATCAACCAAAAAGGTACTGGTGTAAAATGTATCTATGTAGCTGTAGGTCAAAAACAATCTACTGTTGCTAACGTAGTAGAAACACTTCGTCGCAATGGTGCACTTGATTACACAATCGTTGTAACTGCTGGTGCTTCTGAGCCATCTCCATTGTTATACCTAGCTCCTTATGCAGGTTGTTCAATGGGTGAGTACTTCATGTACAAAGGCGAGCATGTACTAGTTATCTATGATGACTTGTCCAAACAAGCTGCAGCGTACCGTGAGCTTTCCCTATTGCTTCGTCGTCCACCAGGTCGTGAAGCGTATCCAGGTGATGTATTCTACATTCACTCTCGTTTGCTAGAGCGTGCAGCTAAGCTAAGTGATAAACTGGGTGGCGGTTCTCTAACTGCACTTCCATTTATCGAGACTCAAGCTTCTGACGTATCTGCTTATATTCCAACAAACGTAATCTCCATTACAGACGGACAGATCTTCTTAGAGTCTGACTTGTTCTACTCTGGTCAACGTCCTGCGGTAAACGTAGGTATCTCTGTATCACGTGTTGGTGGTGCTGCTCAAATTAAAGCAATGAAGAAAGTTGCTGGTACACTTCGTCTGGATCTTGCGGCTTATCGTGAGCTTCAAGCGTTCTCTCAATTCGGTTCTGACCTTGACAAATCTACAGTATCCCGTCTAAACCGTGGTGCTCGTACGATGGAAATTCTTAAGCAAGGTGTTAACCAACCGATGCCAGTTGAGAAGCAAGTTGTATCTATCTACTCTGCGGTTAAAGGTCATCTTGATGACATCGCAATTGATGATATTCTTCGCTTTGAGCATGAATTCCACGCATTCCTTGATAGCAGTCGTCCAGAAGTGCTTGCTTCTATCCGCGATACGAAAGATCTTGTTGCTGATAATGAGAAAGCTCTTGTTGATGCTATTAATACATTCAAAAAAGGCTTTGCCGCTTCAGCGTAATTGCTCTGACGGTGTAAGTTCGAGATATATGCTATATATGCGTAACATATATAGTTGTCTACACTTAGCTTGCTAGGTGTAGACCCCTTACCAAGCTTGGCTTAAGCACCGAGCAAACGAAGGCGGGTGAAACGAAATGGCAAAAGGCATGCGTGAGATAAAACGTGAGATTAAAGGTAAGCAAAGTACAAGACAAATCACGAAGGCAATGGAAATGGTTGCTGCATCTAAGCTTAGAAGAGCTCAAGAGGCTGCAGTAGCTTCTAGACCATATGCTGACAAGTTGTTAGAAGTTGTTAACAATATCGCTGCTGGCACGAAAGGTGTTCGTCACCCTATGCTAGAGTCACGTCCTATCAAAAAGACGGGATATCTTGTTATTACTTCCGACCGTGGTTTGGCTGGTGGTTACAATGCCAACCTCTTACGTAAAGTAACGCAAACAATTAAAGAAAAGCATAAGTCTTCTGAAGAGTATGTCATTTTCGTCATCGGACGAAAAGGCCGAGACTACTTCCGTCGTAGACAAATGCCAATTCTTGAAGAAGTAATCGGCTTGTCTGATTCCCCTTCATTTGGCGATGTAAAATCTATAGCGGCTACAGCAGTTAATAAGTTCTCAGAAGGTGCTTATGACGAACTTTACATTTGTTACAATGAATTCGTTAATGCACTAACTCAAATCCCAACAGAAACTCGTTTATTACCATTGGAAAATGTTACAGATGGGAATACACCAGTTTCTTCATACGAATATGAGCCATCTGCTGAAGGAGTTCTTGAAATTCTTCTTCCGAAGTATGCAGAAACACTTATATACAGTGCTGTACTAGACGGTAAAGCTAGTGAATTTGGTGCTCGTATGACGGCAATGGGAAGTGCAACGAAAAATGCAACGAAGATGATTAACCAATTGACATTAACGTATAACCGTGCGCGTCAAGCGGCAATCACGCAAGAAATAACTGAAATTGTTGCAGGAGCTAACGCACAATCTTAAGTTCATATATGAGGAACCAGGAGGGAAAGCAATGAAAAAGGGACGCGTTGTATCCGTCATGGGTCCGGTCGTCGATTTAGAGTTTGAACGCGGTCATCTGCCACAAATTATGAATGCTGTTACAATCAATCATAAGGCAGAGGCTGGTAGTGTAGCTATTAATCTTACACTTGAAGTTGCCGTTCACCTAGGCGATAACCTAGTTCGTGCAGTAGCGATGAGTACTACTGACGGTCTAGTTCGTGGTATGGAAGCTGTTGACACTGGAGCAGCTATTACAGTACCTGTTGGTACTGCTACTCTAGGACGTGTATTTAACGTACTAGGTCAACCAATTGACGAAGCTGGCGATGTTGTATCGAAAGTAAGTCTTCCGATTCACCGTCAAGCACCTAAATTTGATGAATTGTCTACACAATCAGAAATTCTTGAAACAGGTATTAAAGTTATCGATTTGCTAGCTCCTTATTCTAAAGGTGGTAAAATTGGATTGTTCGGTGGTGCCGGCGTAGGTAAAACTGTAACAATCCAAGAGCTTATCAATAACATAGCACAAGAGCATGGTGGTATTTCCGTATTCGCAGGTGTAGGTGAGCGTACTCGTGAGGGTAATGACTTGTACCATGAGATGAAGGATTCCGGCGTACTTGCAAAAACTGCGATGGTATTCGGTCAGATGAATGAGCCTCCAGGTGCACGTCTTCGTGTTGCCTTGACAGGTCTTACTATGGCTGAGTATTTCCGTGATAATGAAGGTAAAGACGTACTTCTATTCATCGATAATATCTTCCGCTTTACACAAGCTGGTTCTGAAGTATCTGCGCTACTTGGTCGTATGCCATCTGCGGTAGGTTACCAACCAACACTTGCGACTGAAATGGGTCAATTGCAAGAACGTATTACTTCTACGAAAAAAGGTTCTGTTACATCAATCCAAGCGATCTACGTACCTGCCGATGACTATACGGATCCGGCTCCTGCAACGACGTTTGCCCATCTTGATGCAACAACTAACCTTGAGCGTAAAATCTCCGAGATGGGTATTTTCCCAGCGGTAGATCCGCTTGCATCATCTTCTCGTATTCTAAGCCCTGAAATTCTAGGTGCTGAACATTACAACGTAGCTCAAGGCGTGAAGAAAATTCTTCAAAGCTATAAAGAGCTTCAAGATATTATTGCTATCCTTGGTATGGATGAGCTTTCTGATGAGCAAAAATTGATTGTATCGCGTGCGCGTAAAATTCAATTGTTCTTATCTCAACCATTCCATGTTGCTGAACCGTTTACTGGTCTTGCTGGTAAATACGTTCCAGTTAAAGAATCAGTTCGTAGCTTTAAAGAAATTCTCGAAGGCAGACATGATGACCTACCTGAGGAAGCATTCCGTTATGTAGGTGTTATTGAAGAAGCCGTGGAGAAAGCCAAAACGCTAGTATAGCGAAGGGCGGGAGGAATCCACATGAGTACGTTTCTAGTTGAAATCGTAACGCCTGAACGTAAAGTTTATGCGAAAGAAGCAACTTTGGTGACGGTAACAGGTATTGAAGGTCAATTAGGTATTATGCCTAATCATATTCCACTTGTTACTCCATTAAAAATTGCTCCTGTAGTTATAAAGCGTAATGGCGGTGTAGACGAGATCGCAGTCAATGGTGGCTTTGTTGAAGTTCGTAAAGATAAAGTAGTTATTCTTGCTGAAAGTGCTGAAATTGCCGAAGATATTAATATCGAACGTGCAGAAGCAGCGAAGCAACGTGCAGAGCAGCGTTTAGCACTTTCTAGAAATGATGAAATTGATTTCCGTAGAGCAGAGTTAGCGTTGCAACGTGCGATGAACCGTTTGCATACAAAACATATTATTAAATAAGAAAAAAGATTGTCCTTTCGGAACTTCCGATATGGACAATCTTTTTTTGTTATTATGGAGTATTTAAGGTAATAGGTAGCTAGTTATTAGTGAAGTATAGTAAAATATGTAGTGACTGTAATTCAATCGAGGTGAGACAAGTTGGCAATGTTTTCGCAAGAGGTATGGCTTCTTCCTATTATATATATTGTTTCTTTTATAACCATTATTACGATAGGCAAAAGCTTAAAACAGGGCGGTGCCTTTATTAATGCGATATTTGCTATGCTCGCATTTGCTTTATCTGTTATTGTACTTATTGAGAGATTGCAGCCACATACATTAGACTATAGTTTTCATCTAGATTGGCTTATTATTGGTGATGTCTATTATACGGTAGGGTATGAAATAACGAATCTTACTTCATGGTTGCTGACACTAGTATCAGGAGTATACTTCCTTATACATATCATTATGTTACAAAAGAAAGTACAAATAGTTGGATCATCTATATATGCCTATATGAGCTTATTAATGTTCGCTGTAAGTGGATTACTATTATCTGATAGTATATTAAGTTTCTACATATGTTCCATACTTGTCAGTGTAAGCGTATATCTAATGCTTGCTCATACTAGTTTTGATTGTAATCAGAAGTTAATATGGCGCTACGTACTATCGCAGATTGTTGCACATACTGCGCTATTAGTCGTAATTGTCGTGTTGTACTGGTATATGCCTGATAAATCATTACAGTTTACGATGCTGCAAAATGTATTTGGTGGCCAATCTGAGCAGTTCACAGAAGCGATGCTTTTTTGGTTAGCACTTTCCATTCTAGCTAATGTAATTTTTCTAATAGGGGCATTCCCATATTTAAATTGGTTGAAATTAGGTCGATACCAACCACCGTTGCTTCAATTACTTATTACTACATTAGGATTTATTATTGTCCCTATATATACACTTATATCTTTTTCTGAACTCGTTACCTCGTCACCAATTATTGTTACGTTATGTGCATGGGTCGGATTATTATTCGTAGTGTGGTGTACAATCCGTTTATTAGTTCATCGCAACAATGAAGGGTCTTATTATGTTCAGATGAATATTGGGTTATTGTTATTTGCTTATGGGCATGAAGCGTATGGATTTATGGTAGTACAACTAACGATATGGCTACTTGCAATCATTATCATATATACAACTATGTTACGACATAATAGTATTATCATTTTTGGAGCGTTCATGATTGCGGTCATAACATTGGTAGGTGCTCCACCACTAAGCGGGTATTGGTTACAACAATGGTTAGTTACTTCAATATATACTGAAAATACGATCTGGTTCGTACCATCTTTATTCGTATTATTAAGTTCTTCATTAAGTTCAACTGTGTTTTTTATGCGATATTGGAAGCAGGCTAAACAGCAATCTAAACAACCAATTACTTCGACAACTCAACTATCTTTGTATGTAGTATTAGCAATTATTGTCCCAGCGATTATGCTAGTTTTCTTTGGTTTGTTCTGGTTATTAAAAAATGGGGCCATTCATTATTGGCTATTTGGACAACACAACGAAATGGAAATACAAATAGTACCTATACTAATGAGCATGATATTTATAAGTATAGGAGTAGCTGTAGGTTGGTTATATAGTGAACGAATGAATGAATCAGTAGAAAAACGCTTCCTTACTATAGAAGAAACTGTTTATAAAATTGCCAATAACATAAGAGATCGAGCCATTCAACTCAGTTCATATACGGTACAATGGTTTGTGTCGCTAGAACATATCTTATACCAATTATTTACCGTTTGGTTACTGTATCCAATACGAAGAATAAGTCATATGTCGGCTAATACTACATTGATCCGTTCTACAGTTTGGATGATTATTATTGTTAGTATCTTTACAGTACTATATACACTTATTGGGAGGGGATAACACTGGTTCAACTGAATCTAATAAGTTTAATTGTTATTCCGATCATAGGGGTTATCGTACTTATGTTGCTACGTCATTTTTCTTTACGAATTATTCGTCGGATATCAATCTTCATTTTGTCACTGCCAATAATTATGATCTTATTATTAATATATGAAATATCACGTAATCGTTCAATAGAGTTATTTACGATGTCACTTGATAATCTATCTATTCTGCCTAATCAGCATAAATCAATACTTGTACAATTTATGGTAGGGGTAGATGCGGTAACGTTATGGCTGATGTTGTTCTCTACAATCATTCTTATGCTTACGGCATTTGCTGGAGTCTACATTAAGAAGCGTCAAAAGCTATTCTATGGACTGATTATGCTAATTGAAAGCTTTGTATATACACTTTTTATGGCTAGAGATGGATTGTTACTTATTGGTGTCATAGCCATCATTACGATCATTATGCTCTTTCTTATTGGTATATGGGGACAAGATGGCAGTATCGTTGTTGCTAGGAAATTTGCTATATGGCAGTTAGTGGCCTGTGTCTTTTTGCTGCTCAGCAGCTTACTTCTTACCACTTTACGCGATGATGATAGTAATGCGGGATACCAATTGTCTTTAACGAATGAAGCTAGTTATATGGTGCAGGAGCAACTGTTGGATGAACAACCCCAGCAGCAACAGATAAGGCAAACCGCCTTTGTATTATTTCTAATTGGACTATTTTGTATGACTCCGATGATAGGGGTACATCATTGGTTCAAGGAGCTATTTCAGAAAAGTCATATGGTTGTACTGATGCTTTATTGTGGAACCATATCTATTTCAGGGTGGTATGTACTTTATCGAATTGGTATTATATATTTCTTTGATTTGTTAGCATCACTTAGTGAAGGTCTAATATGGGTATTAAGTATACAGTTTATATTCTCGAGTATGTTGCTTTGGAAGCAACAACAGCTTAGAGGTTGGCTTGTTTATGGAGCTTGGGGGCAATTATCACTTATCGGAATCCTTATGCTCACATTGTCCGAACAAGGATTAACTATATCTTTGGTACACTTATTATCTTTCATGGCGATAAGTGCGTTACTATGCTTCTTACTAGCAACAATTATCGAACGAACAGGTACCGATCTGATTCAAGCATTAAGTGGTACATTGCGCAATCTACCTTTTCTCGGCGGTAGCTTAGTTGTTGCAATGTTAGCTTGGGTAGGTATTCCTGGATTTTCACATTTCTTAGGTACAGTCCATGTAGTGATTTTAACATTCCCTTCTAGTCGTTGGATTAGTGTCTTAATAACGCTTGGTATCATATGCAGTATGTTAGTTGCAGTAAGACTATTATATACGTTACAACGAGGACAAACAGATATCTCGACTCAGCATCTTAAAGATATGCGTTTTACTGAAGCGATTCCCAATATCGTACTGTTATCTATTATTATATTACTTGGATGCTATCCAATTGTTATCGTTGATATGATGGAATTAGAATTGCATAACGTTTATTCCATGTGGAAACATATTATAGATGATGTTCAATGGGATATGGGTTTGATTACTTCGCTATGGACAGAAACCGGAGAACCATTCAATACTATTATCGTGTTTGCATTGCTTATGATGCTTGCGATCGGAATAGCTAGTCGTAAACATAATCGTATGGATGCTATATTGTATTGGCAGTCATTATTTCAATTACTGGCATTATTTGTTATTATAGCTTCGCGATCCAAGACGGGAATTACAATATATTGGTTAGACCTTGTACTTTACGTGGTCGTGTATGCAGTGTTACTAGCAGCAACGATATTAGCAGCTCGTAGCTTTAGCCAATCGCTTAAAGGTAATACGATTTCGTCATGGAATGGCTTATATTATCGTGATCCTCGATTAGCATTTATGATGTTAATACTTATTGTGAACTGGATGGCATTACCGTTTACTTCAGTAGTTCAATTAAAGTTTACTGCCATTAGTGATTGGATTACGCAGGGCAATTATGGATTGATGACAGTATGGATATTGGTTCATCTTATGATGACAAAAGTATGGCTGGAATGGCTATGTGCAATATATATCGTTAGTGATACGAAGCAAGTATCCGCTCATATGGAATCGCATTCTAATGGGATTACGACTTTGATATCTCGCAACAATAGCATCATATTATTATGCAGTTGTATCGTTCTCATCGCATTGTGTTTCGCGTAATAACTTAGTTTCATTTCTAGAAAGAGGTATTATTATGACTACAGGGGTAGAAGGATTATTTTCTATAACGCTCATAATATTGAGCATTATTTTCGTTTGGATTCTTATGTCAGAAGTTCGCTGGGATAAAATATTGAAAAAACATACAAGTATAAAATCACGGATGTTACAAGTTGTCATTGCTATCGTCATTGGATATTTATTAGGCAGCTTTATTCTTCAGTATTGGGGATACTCCACAATGCTCCAACAATTTATAGAATAAGTACATGCGAAGATGCAAACACTTGATATACATATATGAGGAATTTTTAATCATTCGATTTTAGTTCCTCATTTACTCAAAACGTATATGTTGGTATTTGTTTCCTAGCTTCATATCGCCTTTTTAGCAGGAGATAAGCGGACTTATGCACTTTTAATGGAATACATGGAACTCCTTTATATACAAATTGCGAACAAATTTGACAAGATATTCACATTAAAAAATTCTCCTTGTCGATTAGTCGCTAATGATGTTAAGATGAAGATTGATGGGTGTATATTTGTCAACAAATATGGGATTCCATGGAATATTTATCCGAAAATTATGATTCGCGGAGGGACGCAAGATGGCAAAGATTATCGTCCGCGGAGGTCAACGATTAATGGGAAATGTGCGCGTAAGTGGTGCAAAGAACGCGGTACTTCCTATTCTTGCGGCCTCGTTGTTAGCGACTGAAGGCGAAAGTGTAATAACTGATGTGCCCGCTCTTGATGATGTTATGACGATTCAAGAGGTATTAGCGTCACTAGGTGCTAAAAAACAATATAATCAGGAAACAATGCGCATCTCTGTTCCTCAAATTACATCCACAGAAGCGCCTTATGAACTTATTCGTAAGATGCGTGCGTCGTTTCTGGTGATGGGTCCATTATTAGCAAGAGTCGGCAGAGTTAAGATTTCACTGCCAGGTGGTTGTGCAATTGGTTCTAGACCTATCGAACAACACTTAAAAGGCTTTGAAGCTATGGGTGCTATTATTAATTTGGAACATGGTGCTATTGAGGCAACTTGTCCTAATGGGCTACATGGTGCTAAAATTTATTTGGATGTAGCTAGCGTAGGTGCAACTGAGAATATTATTATGGCAGCATCATTAGCTAATGGTACAACGGTTATTGAGAATGCTGCACGTGAACCAGAAATTGTTGATTTGGCTAATTACATTAATGCTATGGGCGGTAAAGTTCGTGGTGCTGGAACAGGCATCATTCGCATAGAAGGTGTGCAGTCTCTGAAAGGTGCTCATCATCAGGTTATACCTGATCGTATTGAAGCGGGTACTTATATGATTGCAGCCGCGATCACAGGCGGAGATGTAATGGTTGAAGGTGCAATAGCTGATCATCTAGCTCCAGTAATCTCTAAGTTAGAAGAGATGGGTGTAAAAATTACGAGCAGTGATGCTGGTATTCATGTTTGTGCTCCTAAGAAATTAAAATCGGTTGATGTGAAAACATTACCCCATCCTGGATTCCCTACAGATATGCAATCACAGATGATGGCACTATTGTTAATTTCAGAGGGTACAAGTGTCATTACAGAGACGGTATTTGAAAACCGTTTCATGCATGTAGAAGAATTTCAAAAGATGTCTGCAACAATTAAAGTTGACGGTAGATCAGCGATAGTAACAGGTAATACGCCGCTTAAAGGAGCAAAAGTCTGCGCAACAGACTTACGTGCGGGAGCTGCTTTATTATGTGCTGCACTACGTGCTGAGGGCGAGACTGTGTTAACAGGTCTTCATCATGTGGATCGTGGTTATGTTGATATCACCGGAAAACTTGCTTCTCTTGGTGCGCATATTGAGCGTGTAGAGGCTGAAGATGAAGTATTGTCTTCACCAGTGAAAGAGAAGAAACGTTACTCAATTGTACAAGAACTTATGGCATAATGTGATAATAATTATTCAAGGGTGAATATTTTATTCGTATCTATTAGATGATACGAGTAAAACATTCACCCTTTTTAGCGTGCAGAAAAAAGGTGCGTAGCAATACCTCGTAATCACGATCATTATATTGATCTACCTCTCAAATGAAAGATCAAAAAATTGGTCGTCAGTACCAAGAAGATAGCATGAAGCTAGGAAACGAGGAGCGGAGCGTACGTATTGTGTACGTGAGCACCGAAGGCTTCCGATGAATGCTATATTCGCCGTCGAAAAAGGTGAGTAGCAATACCTCGTAATCACGACTGATTCTTTTGATCTACCGCTTAAACTACTTCTAATATGAAGGATCTTTAATCTTCTATTTTTCTCATTACTATTCTAATCTATCAATTCTATTCATAGGCTATAGCATGAAAGATGAGAGAAACTAGGCAGAGAGGAAAGTGGATCGTTTGAAAAATGGGCATAGTAAGCCTATTACGAAAATTAGTAGAAGATCAATGATGTCCATTCTATTAGTCTTATGCAGTGTATTAGTAGCTAGTATGCTGATAGTACGATCAACAGAGCCATCTAAGCAGCTAGACACTGATAGAGCTGTAACGGTTGAGATGCCAGCATTAGCACAGCATTCTACATTGAATGAACCCTCATCCGAGCAATCAAGTACATCATCACGGGATAAATACGACATATGGAACTATGGAATGGCAATGGGGCTACAGCATGAACAGGATCAAACAACAAGCTTCGGAAGTAAGAACACGAGCTCCAGTGATAATGAGGAAAGCAAGGAGATAGTGGGTAATCAGAATGACGAAGATCAACCGGTGATTACAGTATTACTTACTGACAAACAAATCGTTGAACGAGTACCATTAGAACAATATGTGTTACAAGTAACATTAGCAGAAGTACCAAACTCATTTGAAACAGAAGCGATTAAAGCTCAAATGTTGGCAGTACGAACTTATATTGTACGTCGGATGATGAATTCATCTAATATGGAGCAACACGAACCAAGTGGAGAACAATATATTGTTACAGATACACAGCAACATCAAGTCTATTGGAGTAATGAGCGAATGTTATCCTATCAAGAAGATAAAAGTAATAAGAAGACACTTGAAAAATTTGAACATGCATTAGAAGAAACAAAGGATCAAATTCTAGTATATAAACAAGAACCAATCGAAGCTGTATTTTTCTCTACTAGTAATGGATATACAGAAGCAGCTGAAGATTATTGGGGTTACGATATCGAATATCTTCAAAGTGTAGAGAGCAAATGGGATCAATCTATTTCACCTAGTTACGAGCAGGAAGTAGCCTTAAGTTATGAGCAACTATATCAATTGCTTGGTCTATCAGAAAATAATAATGATAAGCTCAATATATCAGATGTGGTGCATACTGATAGTAAGCGCATTGCTAACTTATCAATTAATGGACAAACTTTTGAAGGGAAACAACTTCGTGAGTTACTAGGATTAGCATCTACTCACTTTACTTGGACAAAGGATAATAAGGCTCAGACGATTACGTTTACGACGTATGGTTACGGTCATGGCGTTGGTATGAGTCAATGGGGAGCGAACGGAATGGCTCAAGAAGGATATCTAGCAAAGGATATTGTTACTTACTATTATAAAGGTGTTCATATCGAACAAGCTTCAAAGCTTGTAAAAAACTATTAAAAAATAGTATATATCACGTATAAAGATAGTCAGATTGGTAACAATGGCTATTGAGGTGATATTAATGAGTGAATATAATCAAAAATCAAAATCAACAGATGAATCTCTTAAAAATGAAAAGAGAGGTTCTAATGTTGCAAAGTCGGGTTCAGGATTCAAAAAGCTGCTATCGAAAAAATGGTTTTCTCCAGCATTGTTCATGATCACTGCAGCAATTATCGTTACCTTACTGTGGGTGTACCAGGATGTTAATACAGATAAGCCTACAACAGGTACAGAGGTAACTGAAGGAGTAGAAGGTACTGACAGCGAAGTTATTGCAGAGGATCCTCTAGATGCAACAGAAGAAATTGCAGCGACTGGTGAAGATATGCAGTGGCCTGTTGCTAACGTCAGTGATTTCCAAGTAGACATTCCATACTATGATGCACAAGCAACAGCAACAGAGCGTGAAGCTGCATTAATTCAAGTAGGTACAACGTTCGCTGCACATATGGGTATCGACTTCTCTGATCCAGAAGGCAAAGCTTTTGATGTACAAGCAGCATTAGCAGGTACAGTAACTTTGGTAGAATCAAATCCTATTAACGGACACCAAGTAGAAATCAGCCATGGTAACGGATTTATAACTGTATATCAAAGTTTATCTGAAGTAACGGTGAAAGAAGGAGATGAAGTTACTCAAGGTACAATTATTGCAAAAGCTGGTCGCAGTGATGTTGAACGTGATCTTGGTAACCATCTACACTTTGAAGCTCGTCTGAATGGCGCTAACGTCAATCCTAACGACTACATCGTAAAATAAAGATATTTGATAAAGGTACTTCATCCATTTTGGAGGGGTACCTTTATTTATTTTTAAACAGTCATAATCGATAAAAATTTCGCATAATGTGAGTGTCATTTTCATCAAAAAAAAGATGTTTTCGTTAGAAAAAACAACTTTATAACGTTCGTAAAAAGATACATAAAGAATATCTGCCCGCCCCACTCATATAATGTACCAAACTTAATACGAGTAGGGAGGCGGGAGCGTGCACGATTACATCAAGGAGCGAACGATTAAAATAGGCCGTTGTCTTGTGGAAACGAAACAAACGGTACGAACGATCGCCAAAGAATTCGGAGTTTCCAAAAGTACAGTGCATAAGGATTTGACGGAGCGATTGCCAGAAATTAACCCTGAGCTAGCAGATCAAGTGAAGCATATTCTCGAATATCACAAGTCAATACGCCATTTACGAGGCGGGGAAGCGACAAAAATCAAGTATAAAAAGAGTACTCCTAAGAAGCGGGAGGTGCTTACAGCAGGCAATACGAAGTGATTTCGTAGTGTTGCCTATGAGTGTGAAAGAAATACCAATATAATTTCTTTTTTCAAAGAGAGGATTTTCTGTCATTTTGGCGAATAATGTTAGTTAACGGTTATTTCCGGTTAGTGGAGATGCGCTAAGTAATGAATACATTATTCGTTGGAGGACTAGAGCCTGATGTTTAGTAAGGATATTGGTATTGACCTAGGTACGGCAAACGTATCGATTCATGTAAAGGGCAAGGGTGTTGTGCTTGACGAACCTTCTGTAGTAGCTATTGAAAGTGATACAAAAAAAGTGCTAGCAGTTGGAGAAGACGCACATCGTATGGTAGGGCGTACTCCTGGTAATATTATTGCGATTCGTCCATTACGTGACGGTGTAATCGCTGATTTTGACATTACAGAAATTATGCTAAAAGAATTTATTCATCGTGTTGATGGACGTACTTGGTACTCACGTCCGCGTATTTTGATCTGCGCACCTACGAATATTACTTCTGTTGAACAGAAGGCTATTCGTGAGGCCGCTGAACGTAGTGGTGCAAAAGAAGTATATTTAGAAGAAGAACCAAAAGCTGCCGCAATAGGGGCTGGAATGGATATCTTCCAGCCTAGCGGCAACATGGTGGTGGACATCGGTGGCGGTACAACAGATGTAGCAGTACTATCTATGGGTGACATTGTTACAGCGTCTTCTATTAAAGTAGCGGGTGACAAGTTCGACGAATCTATTATGAAATTCATAAAGAACAAGTACAAGTTACTTATCGGTGAAAGAACTAGCGAAGATATTAAAATTCGTATAGGTACAGTACTACTAAACTCTTCAAATGAAGAAATGGATATTCGTGGTCGCGATATGGTAACTGGGTTACCGCAAACGATTACGATCCATTCCAACGAAGTGCGTGAAGCGCTTTGGGATCCAGTTATGTCCATTGTGTCTGCAGCAAAATACGTTCTAGAACAAACTCCTCCAGAATTATCTGCGGATATTATTGATCGTGGTGTTATTCTTACTGGTGGCGGTGCGCTATTAGGTGGATTTGATTCCTTACTTGCTGACCAATTAAAAGTTCCTGTATTAATCGCAGAGAATCCGATGCACTGTGTTGTTAAAGGTACAGGCATTCTATTAGATAATCTGGACAAGCTCAGACGTTAATACAAGTGATGAGACGAGTAAGCGCGGGTAAGACGTCATAGGGGGACGTGCTGAAGCGCTTATTCGTGTAGTAATTCAAATTGTCCGCTTGTGATCACGCGGTAACGCGCTGTAGCATAGTCGGCATCGAAGATGACGTCCATCGGTTGCTCCAGTGCTCACGTACCAATAACGTACGCTTCGCGCTTCGCTTCCCTAGCTTCATGTCATTTTCTTGGTGCTGACAAGCGAACAATTGAACCTTCATTGTAATTTGTAGATCAGATAAGCGAACAATTTGAACGCAACGCACTATTCACATTACGTCTTCTTTATCCGATAATGATATAATAGAATTATGAGATGATGAGGAGGAGCAATATGCTTAGAGGGCTCTATTCCGCTGCATCAGGCTTAATTAGTCAGCAGCGACGTCACGATACCGTTACAAATAATATATCTAATATAGAAACAGCTGGATATAAACAGAATACAACTGCACTTCGTTCATTTAACGAAATGTTATTACAGATGACAGGTGTAGAAAGTACAGGTAACAAAACCATTGGTACATGGACTGGTGCTGTATTTGGGGAAGAAAGTTTAACGTATCATTCGCAAGGTGATATAACACAGACGAATAATGCGAACGATTTTGCTATTATTTCAAATATTTTAGTAGACGGATTGAACTTTGATCAATCAGGGAAAGCTATCTCTCAAGATGGTGAAGTTGTGTTTCAACCGCAAGCATACTTCACGGTTCAGAATGTTTCTGGAGAAGTGAAGTATACTAGAGGTGGTCAATTCTCTGTAGACAGTCAAGGGAACCTGCTTACGAATAATGGCGATCGTGTACTTAATACGAATAATGAGCCAATCGTATTACCTGCAGGAGTAAGCATCAATGATCTTACATTAACTGCTGATCGTCGTCTTGTTACATCAAAAGGTGAAGATACGGGCATTCAGCTCTTAATCTCTCAAATAGATAATCCTAACGGTTTAGTGCGTGAAGGTGATGGAACCTTCAAATTAGTTGAAGGAACCGCTGAAGCAATTGCTGATAATGCTCAAGTTGAAGTAAGACAAGGTTATATTGAACTTTCTAATGTGGATATGACACAAGCGTCCGTTGATTTAATGGCAGCAGCTCGTGCGTATGAGGCAAATCAAAAGATGGTTCAATATTTCGATCAAACATTGCAAAAAACAGCGAATGAAATTGGAAGAATCGAATGATATTCGATAAATTGGATGATCTAGTGAGGTGTGAATTATAATGAATAGCTCAATGGTAAATGCTATCAATTCCATGAATGCCTATCAAAATAAAATCAATACGATTTCTGATAACGTTGCAAACGTAGGCACAGTAGGTTACAAATCGAAATCAGCTGTGTTTAATGATCTATTAACGACTACAAAAGCACAGCCTGAAGGTTTTGGTCTTGATGGACGCTTATCTCCACTAGGTTTCACTCAAGGATGGGGCTCACGCGTAACTGGAATTGCAACGGATTTCACTCAAGGTTCATTGAATCAGACCGGTGTATTGACGGATATGGCCATTGAAGGCGATGCATTATTTGAAGTTATTGTTAATGATTCTGGAACAAAAGCATATACACGAGATGGGTCATTCCAGATTAGTATGAATGCAGCAGGTCAAGGTGTGCTTACTACTAGTGAAGGTTATCCTGTTTCAGGAACATTAGCGGATGGTTCATCTGGACCGATTATTATTCCTAATGGATACGAAATGCAAGTTCAGTCGGACGGAACAGTACTTGCTGTTAACAATAGTGGTACAATTACAGTAGGTTCTATAAATATGGTAAAAGCAGTTAGACCTGATGCAATGACAGCTATTTCAGATAACTTATACGCTGTATCTGCGGGCTTGAATGTTGATCAAGTTGTTGCTAGAATTATTCCTAATGGTGATAACAAAATAGCTATTCGTCAAGGTTACTTAGAGCAATCTAATGTTGACATGGCTACACAAATGACAGATTTAGTTAGAGTACAGCGTGCTTATCAGTTAGCTGCAAGAGCTTTAAGTTCTAGTGATACGATGATGCAATTAGCTAATAACTTACGCTCGTAACATATAGAACGAAGGTGATTGTACAATGAAAGAAAGCGGACATGAAGTAGAAGATCGGAAAAGCAAAGAGCAGTCCTCAAACTTAGATGTTCATACAACGATCGATGATACGGAAAGAAGTATGTTGCTTTCTCGCTCAGACAAGCATAAATCCGCCGGACGAAGTGCTAAAGAAGAAGATGTAGTTGAAGTGAAAAAAGAAGTTTCCACTAAAAAAATACCGTGGTGGGCGAGCTCGACATTTTGGATACTACGTAAATGTATCGCTCCGATTATTATGATCGTGATGTTATTGGTCGGATTGTACATTGGCTATGTTGTTGTAGGTGGCCAACCTAAGGGTGAAATATTGCAGTGGAGTACGTGGAAGCATATGTGGGATCTAGTCTTCGCCGACTCTTAGAGGAAGTTCATGAACTTTCATTGTAATATGGATGTTCAAATCTTCGATAGAATAGATGGTTTACGCAAAAAGAATCAGTCAGCTATAGCTGACTGATTCTTTTTGCGTAAATGGGACTAGAAGGTTTTGGATTTGTTTTCATTTTCCATGAGGTAGTCTATAATAGTTGAAGACAAGTGTATT
Organism: Paenibacillus endoradicis; assembly: GCF_024721975.1. The sequence continues at coordinate 63,035 of NZ_JANQBB010000010.1, forward strand.
AATCTACAAAGAGACTTACCCTTTAGAATGTTATTCTAAAAAGTAAATCTCTTATCTCAACCTTCATTACCTGCAGGACAATGTAGGATAGTATTAGTATAGGAATAACGATACACTTTTATACGTAATGATAATATTGGAAGGGGTAATATATACTATGATGGATATCAATGAAATTATGAATGTTATACCACACCGCCCACCTTTTTTACTTGTAGATCGAATGATTGAGGTAGTACCAGGGCAGCGTGCTGTAGGTATAAAAAACGTTACGATGAACGAACCCTACTTCGTAGGACACTTCCCAGGCTATCCAGTTATGCCGGGAGTATTAATAGTTGAAGCATTAGCACAAGTAGGTACGGTTGCTATGCTTACGGTAGAAGGTAATGCTGGTAAGTTAGGTTTCTTCGCTGGTATTGACGGATTCCGTTTCCGTGGTCAAGTTACACCTGGAGATACACTTACTCTTGAAGTGGAAATCACAAGACTTAAGGGCACAATTGGTAAAGGTAAAGGAACTGCTAAAGTAGATGGTAAGGTAGTTGCAGAAGGCGAATTGATGTTTGCGCTATCCGATGCAAATAAGAAATAGAAGAACTACAGTATAGAAAGAGGTTATTGGTAATGGGACAATTGTTGAATGAAGAAGTTTTGAACAAATATGAGTCATGGCTGAATGATAGTAATATTGATGCAGCTACAAAACAAGAGCTACAAGAACTTTCAGGTCAAGACGGTGAGATTTTAGATCGTTTTTATCGTGATCTTGAATTCGGTACAGGTGGTTTACGTGGTGTTATGGGTGCAGGTACGAATCGTCTTAATGCATATACAGTCGGTAAAGCTACTCAAGGACTAGCCAACTGGTTATTAGAGTCGAACGTACAGTCACCATCAGCAGTTATTGCACATGATTCACGTAATAACTCCCCACAATTTGCACTTGATGCTGCACTTGTTTTGGCGGCTAATGGAATTCGCACATATTTATTCACTTCACTTCGTGCTACTCCTCAATTGTCTTATGCAGTTCGTGAGTTACAGGCAAGTACTGGTGTAGTTGTAACGGCAAGTCATAATCCTCCTGAATATAATGGTTATAAGGCATATGGCGCTGATGGATGTCAGTTAATTCCTGAGGATGCAGAAAAGGTCATTGCGGCAATTGCACGTATTGAAAGCTTCGATGAAATTAAGCGTATGAACCAAAAAGAAGCTGAAGAAGCTAATCTTTTAGTATGGCTTGATGAGACAATCGATAACTCCTACGTTGAAACTGTTGTAGCACAAAGTGTGAATCAAGAGCTACTTCAAGGCGATCTAGGTAAAAATTTCAAAGTAGTATTTACACCCCTTCATGGTGCGGGTAATCAGCCAGTGCGTGATGTATTAGCAGCTGCAGGTTTTGAAAAAGTATACGTTGTAGAGCAGCAAGAGCAACCTGATGGTTATTTCAGTACTGTTAAATCTCCGAATCCAGAAGAGAAAGAAGCATTTACACTTGCAATAGAGCTTGCTCGAAAAGTAGGCGCTGATGTTATCGTTGGTACTGACCCTGATGCAGACCGTATGGGCGCGGTTGTGAAAAACAACGAAGGTGAATATGTTGTACTTACAGGTAACCAATCTGGGGCATTAATGATTCATTATTTGTTAGGTCAATTACAACAACGTGGTCAATTACCTGATAATGGTGTTGTTATCAAAACAATCGTGACAAGTGAGATGGGCGAAGTTGTGGCTAAGCATTATGGTGCTTCAGTCGAGAACACTCTTACTGGTTTCAAATATATTGGCGAGAAAATGTCTGCTTATGCAGCGTCAGGCGAGAAAACATTCTTATTCGGATATGAAGAAAGTTATGGTTACTTAACAGGTACTTATGCACGTGATAAAGATGCTATTGTTGCTTCAATGTTGATTTGTGAAGCTGCGGCTTATTACAGTACTCAAGGAAAAACATTGTATGATGTGCTACAAGAACTATACCAACAATTTGGTTACTATCTTGAAACACAACAATCACGTACATTGAAAGGGATCGATGGCGTACAGCAAATAGCTGCTATTATGAATAGCTTCCGCGAGCAACCCCCTGTGGAGATCGCAGGTGTTACTGTTACAGAAGTTCTTGACTACTCCAAAGGTATTCAAGGATTACGTCCTGAAAATGTATTGAAATATATGCTTGCAGACGGTTCTTGGTTCTGCCTACGCCCATCTGGTACTGAACCGAAAATTAAAGTGTACTTCGCTGTGAAAGGTTCTTCCGAAGAAGATGCAGTTAACAAGCAGGGGAGAGTATCGGCAGCGGTAATGCAAAGAGTAGACTCCCTATAGGAGAGGATGTTCAAATCGTGCGCCCGTGATCACGATGTAACGCGCGTTATAGCTTAGTCGGCATCGAAAATGACGTTCATCGGAAGCCTGTGATACTCACGTACCCAAGACGTACGCTCCGTGTCTCGTTTCCTAGCTTCCCGTCACTTTCTTGGTGCTGACGTGCGAACGATTTGAACTTTCATTGGAAAAAGGACCGTTCAAATCGTCCATCCGTGATCACGATGTAACGCGTTGTGGCTTACTCGGAGACGAACATGACAATGACCGCCCGTGTACTCGAATCGTACACATTGCTAGGTTCAGACATGAGAACAACCTGAACAGAAACTAATTAACATTATTTTTAATAAAGATGACGTCAATGTAGCATTTTATAGTATAGGACATATATTCAGGTTGCCACCTTACTTAAATTACGGGTGGCAATACTATGTTTTGCTCAATGATGGTTTCCGCAGAAAGAGAGGGCTTTTGTGCGCACACTATGGCAGCGTTTTAATAGACAAGCTAAGCTTTGTTTATGGGTAATTACATTAATAGGTGTTATTGCAGCTATTCCATTAGGCTTTATACGTGTAGAGATGGAACATTCCTCAGACACCGTAGAGTATGTATTTGATTATCGAGACTTAGAGGAAATTGCGAATTATCAATTGGACTTTACGAAATATATGGACGAGCAGCTCGCTAGTTTGAAAGCAGCTGGCGTAAACTCTATGTCCTTATATGAAAGTTCTTTAAAAGACTTGATGCAATCAGGACGTTTGGTGTACTACTCTGAGAAAGAAATGGCAACTTTGAAGGGCGAAGTGCTCGACACTAATGTTAACCATACTTACGTTCTGTTCAGTAGTGAGCAAGCAGCTACGGAAATTTCACCAATCATTAAACGTGAATTTGAACGTCAAGGTGTCAATGTTACGGAGTATGAATACAAAGGTAAGTCAGGTCTGATTATTGATGAAGCAGTTAATGCTGCTACATTAAAAACATTAGATTTTGATCCTATGACAATAGACAAATTAATTAGTATGGGATTCAATATCGTAGCACGTTTTTCTGACCGTATTCAGCCATTTGATGTGAATTGGGGTGCTGAACAACTTGCTCGTCTCAATGAACATGGCGTTACGCGTATTATTTTCGACGGTACTAAAGTAAAAGGTGCTACGGATCAAGCTGAATTGAAAAGCTTGACTCAATATGCTGCACTTCTTGAAAAATATAATATCGGTGTAAGTATTATCGAAAACTTGAAAGCACCACAAGAAGGCTTAGATAAGCTTGCATATGGAACTAATTATAATATCGTTCGTGTATATTCTTTATCTCCTGACGATAGCTTTACAATGACCGCTGAAGGAATGACAGATCGTTTCTTACTTGCAGCTAAAGATCGTAATATTCGTATATTCTTCCTGAATGTTGGTATTAAATCAAATGGTAACACAGGTGTGCTTGAAAGCTCTGTTGAGAAACTTGTTAATGAACTTGCAGGTGAAGAAGGAGTAATCGCACAATTAAATGCTGAAGGGTACACTTCAGGAATTGCAAAAGCATTTACGTATGAAAATCCGGCTTGGGTTAAATATTTACGTATGATCGTTGTACTTGGAGCAATTGCGATTATTACATTACTAATTTCTACATTTATTCCAGGTAGTCAGCTTATCGTATTCTTGCTAGGTCTGATCGGTTCTGCTGGTTTGTACGTGCTGAATAGCTCGCTGCTAGAGCAGGGGTTGGCATTAGGCGCAGCGATAAGTGGACCGACACTAGGAGTCATTTGGATCATGAATCGTATCTATGCTCGCACTATCGGAGAGCGTCGTATGGTTGGTGGCAACGAATGGACTCTGGGTGGCACAACTCCGATTCATGATGGTAGCTTAGAGCAACATAAATGGATTTTCCCTGATATTGCTGCTACACGTCGCTTAGGGCTTGCTCTGAACTGGTTCGTTGTTGGGACATGCATTACGCTATGTTCTGTTCCACTCGTATTTGGACTATTGCATAACATTACGTATCGTCTAGTCATTGAACAATTCCGCGGGGTAAGTGCGCTTCATATTGGTCCAATTGTTCTAGTTGCGATTTATGTGTTCTTATATCAAGGCAATGGCGCTAAAGGTGTGCTTTCGCGTCTATGGAATATTCTTGTAAAGCCAATTACTTTGCTGTGGATTGTAATTGCGCTTGTGTTAGCTGCTATAGGGTTATACTACTTAAGCCGTACTGGTAATAGTGGACAAGTACCAGCAATAGAATTAATCGTTCGTCGCTGGTTAGAATCAACCGTTGGAGTACGTCCACGCTTCAAAGAATTTATGATTGGACATCCACCGATGTTATTAGGTCTATTCCTTGCCCTTCGTTATCGTTCTGCTTGGTTACTTATTATTATAGGGACACTAGGTCAGTTGACGATGGTAAGTACATTTACACATATTCATTCTCCATTATTAATTTCTGTCATTCGTACGGGATTAGGACTTGGTGTGGGTATCATCTTCGGCTTAATACTTATCGGCATTTGGATTGTATTGGAAGGGGTTTGGCGTAAATGGGTATGGCCTCCAATTCGACAACGTTTAGAATTGTAATTTCAGGTTATTACGGTTTTCGCAATAGTGGGGACGAAGCGGTGCTTCGTTCTATCCTACTTGCCTTGAAAGAACAAGGTAAACGCGCGAACGTAACCATTGTGCCTATCGTGCTAAGTAATGATTCTGCTTTGACAACTGCCATGTATGGTGTAGAGTCTATGCCACGGATGCATCCTGCTTCTTTATGGAAAGCATTGAAGTCAGCAGACGCCCTTATAAGTGGTGGAGGAAGTTTATTACAAGATGCAACGGGCAAGAAGACTATTCCGTATTATACTGGAGTCATTAAACTTGCCCAGTGGTTAGGCAAACCAACCTTTATCTATGCACAAGGATTAGGGCCGGTTAATTCTCGAGCAATGTTCCCATTAATTTCCTCAGCGATGAAGAAAAGTAGCTACATTTCAGTTAGAGATGAACAATCTGCACGGTTATTGCGTAATGTTGGCGTAGTTAAACAGCCAATCGACGTAGTTCCCGATCCAGTGATGGGTATGCCACTTCCTGATCGACAAACAGCTTGGAAGGCAATGGAGCAAGACAAGCCTGTTATTGGCGTTTCTGTTCGTTTCTGGCGTAGTGATCGCCAAGAGCTGGATTCAATTGCAGCAGCTTTACTTAAATTAATGAATGAACGTGATGTTCATATTCGCTTCTTACCGTTTCATACGCCCGATGATGTGGAAGCGTCTCGTTATGTCCACAATCTCATCGTACCGCACCTTAATAAGGCAAGTACGTTAGAAATCGCTGATGTCGAAGACGACCCACAGCAGATGCTATTAGCCGTTTCACAGTGTGATGTCTTGTTCGGTATGCGACTTCATGCATTAATCTATGCGGCTAATCAACGCATACCTTTGATTGGTCTAAGCTATGATCCAAAAATTGATCAATTTCTAGAGCGAATCGGTTCAGAGGCAATTGGATCGACAGAACAATTGAATGCGGATCAATTTACTACGAAGGTCATGCAATTATTAGATGGCAAAGATAAGTGGAAAACGGACAAAGAACCTTATATTTCACAACTTATTGAACAATCTCAGAAACCAGCGCAACAATTGATCCAATTTTTGCGTCAAAATATATCGAGGTGATGATCCTCATGACGAAACCTGTACCGAAAATTCCGATCTTTGGTATTCCGTTTTCCAAAATGAGCATGCAAGAAACGGTTGAACATGTAACTGAACGTATTGAATCCAATATTCAAACCCATGTAATTACAGCAAATCCAATTATGGTCATGACAGCTCTAGAAAAACCTCAGTACAAAGAAATGATGTTCAAAGCAGATCTTATTGTGCCTGATGGTGCTGGTATCCTATGGGCAGCAAAGCAAGGTGGTAATCCAATTGAAGAGCGGGTTACGGGTATTGAACTTATTCATGAGCTGATGGCTAAAGGTGAGAAGCATCATTGGAAAGTGTATTTACTAGGTACGAGTCAAGAAGTTATTGAATCTGCTGCCAACATGCTTCAATTGCAATATCCTCAAGTGAGAGTAGTGGGTTATCGAAATGGTTACTTTACTGCTGAGCATGATGCTGAAGTTGTAGCAGAAATAGCAGAGTTGCAGCCACATTTGCTCTTTGTAGCTAGAGGTGCCGAAACACAAGAACCTTGGATTGTGAAGTATAGGAAGCAACTAGGCGTTCCCCTTATTATGGGCGTCGGCGGTAGTTTTGACGTTATTTCAGGTCAATTGAAGCGTGCGCCGAAATGGATGCAAAAATCAAAACTTGAATGGTTATTCCGATTATTGCAAGAACCGAAACGTTTACCAAGAATGATGGTTATTCCTAAATTTATGATTAAAGTGATGCGAAACCGCGATAATGTAACAAAATAAGTAGGAAACGATTGTTTTTCAATCAAATTTATGTAAATTTGCACGAAATCGATAGTAGTAATTTACCTTAGTGGGGAGTATAATTCTGTTTGGTGCCTTATATATAAAGAACTGGCATCAAGACCTTGGATAAGTTGATGGCTACTTGTGAATGATAAGCACATCGCAATCATCTATTTCCGCTTGTACGTACAGAGGGGGAGAATTATTATTATGCCAATTGGAGCAGTGTATGCGGTTGGTTTCGTAATTGCACTTGTAATAGCCTTGGTATTAACGCCGTTGGTTAAAAAGTTTGCATTTATGGTCGGCGCAATTGATAAACCGAATCATCGTAAAGTTCATACAAGAATCATGCCGCGAATGGGTGGTCTTGCTATCTATCTTGCGTTTGTCGGAGCATTTTTCTGTGTATTCGCATTAATTCCTGAAGGTACATGGCTACCGAAAGATTCTAATCTTGTGAAAGCGATGCTAGTTGGAGGCACAATTATTATCGTAACAGGTGCACTTGATGATCGCTTTGAACTATCCGCGAAACTTAAACTTGTATTTCAGATTATTGCAGCATGTGTTGTTGTATTTGGATTCGATATTCATATTAGCTTTGTTAGCTTGCCGTTCGGAGAGAACATGCAGCAACTGAAGGAATGGATCGGTATTCCCGTAACAATTCTTTGGATCGTAGGCGTAACCAATGCCATTAATCTTATTGATGGTCTAGATGGTCTAGCCGCTGGTGTTTCCGGTATCGCAATTAGTACTATTCTTATTATGGCAATTATTATGGGCTTCCAGCCTGTTATTCTTATGAGTACATTGTTACTCGGTGGTATTATAGGATTTATGAAATATAATTTTCATCCAGCCAAAATTTTTATGGGCGACTCAGGGTCACTGTTTCTAGGCTACTGCTTAGCGTTGTTATCTTTGATTTCCTTTAAACAAATTACACTTGTATCATTTGTCATTCCGTTGCTTATTATCGGTGTACCGCTATCTGATACATTTTTCGCCATTATTCGTCGATTAGTGAACAAAAAGCCAATCTTCGCACCTGACAAAGGTCATCTACATCACCGTTTGCAAGACCTTGGCTTCAGCCATCGTAGAACGGTACTGATGATATGGGGGATTGCAGCAATCTTTGGCGCTATGGCAATTATTCAATCAGCTGTTATCAAATTCAACGGTGCGAACTGGATTACATTCGCTGTAGTATGTTTAGTTATCTTCTTCTTACAAATTGGCGCAGAAGTTATCGGCATCGTGGATAAATCAAGAAGACCCGTCATTAATCTGCTAACGAAGCTTGGACTCAAGATCGGTAAAGTTAATGCGGAGTCTCGAAGTAAATAATTATACCAACATCATATAAATGAAAAAACTACTAAACATTATTGTTTAGTAGTTTTTTCATTTTAAAATCCCTTAAAAAGAACATCTCTCTAACCGATATACAGTGTATGGAACTTTTTTGGACATTTTGCGTCTATAGTAAGATAGGACATGTAAATTATGGGAAGGAGTATTAAATTTTGAAGGCTATTCTCACATGTGATCTGCATTAAAATGCAATTCATATAGGAGCTAAATAATAAATATGGTTGTCAGAGAGGAGTTATTCACTTGAAAAAGTTTTTATCAATTGTTTTAACATTGGCGTTATTCATATCATTACTTCCAATGTATGGAACGACAAATCAAGCTGAAGCTGCAGGTAGTTACTTCTTGTTCCCGAACGAGAAAGATGTGAAAGCTTCAGCAAGAACGGTTTCTAGTAAATATGTTAATCTTACAGGTACGATTAATGGGATCGTAGGTTCTTCTATCAGTTACAAAGTAGAACAAGTAACTGCTAGTAGTGATGTGCCACTTAATAGTACACAAGAAATTTCAACTGGTATTACAACCACGGGTAATAATTCGATTACAGTTTCTAATCTAGAATTATTTGCGGGTATGAATAAAATTACGTTTAAAGGTGTTGCAGGCACTTCTACTGTAGAAGAATATATCTATATTGAGTATCGTGATAGTCCGATGCTAAATAACTTGCAAATTCTATTTGAAAACCAATCCTATAATGTAGAAGAAAATGGAGTGACGATGCTTTACTCTAATGCTACAACTCCTTCTTCAACAGGTAACATTACTATTGTTGGTAGTGCTCCTAATGCAAGCAGAGTAACGGTTGAAATCAATGGAAATAGTTATGAATTTAATGTTTCTGCCAATTCGACAGAGTATAGATTCTCAACTTCACAACTTGTTATTAATAAAGGTATGAACACAATTAAGTTCAAAGTATCTAACAGTGGACAAATTATCGAAACAACTCGTCTAGTAACTTTATACAATGGTGAGGTGACGCACTACGATGAGAAGATTTCTGATGGTACGAACACATACGATATTAAGTTCGGTGAGGAATATTCTGTAGTTAATACAAATAACCTAACGCTAACAGGAAAAGCAATTATACCACTGCCACTATATGATGTTGCGGGTATTCCATCGCCAGAGGTTCCTGGAGTTGATTATAGTATTGATCTAACGAATAGTACGGCTAATCAAGCTGTTAAAGATGCGGTATTTGCAGCATTAAAGAAAAATATTACTATAGCTTTTGGTCTTGCAGCAGTAGATCCTATCGTTACAATTGATAGTATTAATCCTGCTGTAATAAATAATACATCCAAATTTGTAACAGTGAGCTACAAGTTTAATCTGAGTAACTTAGGATTAGCTTATAACACGCCAATTACTTATAAGATTAAAGCCCCTAACGGCAAGAGCCTAAATACTTCTACAGAGCGCAATTTTGTTTTACGTAATGGTAGTTTAGCCTATATCGCTGATATAAATTATTTGACTGGCTTTGATTCGACAATGACTAAGTCAGATCCAAACGATTCAAACTACGCAAAGGCTGTAATTCCTAATCAAATTAAAGCATTAGAAGGTACAGACATTCCTAGCTCAGGTGTAGAGGTGTACTCAGTACCTATGGGTGTAGAATTATTAATAGCTAACCATACTAGCTTAAACAAGAGTGTTGCTGGTTTAAATAGTTTAATTAAAGTCGAAATTAACGGCAAATCGTACGCCTACAAAGTAATAGGGGTAGACTCTAACACACCAGTTATGGAAGAAGTTACAAAGATAGTTAATGGTATTCCACAATCATATTTACGTGTGTTTCTGCAATTTGCTCAATTAGACAAATCTGGTACGAATACAGTAAAGTTTCAACTTAGTGGTAACGGAGCCGTTACTGAAATCAAAACAGTAATCTTCAAACTACAATATGGACCATACGTGAAATTTGAAAGCATTGTTGATGGTATGGCTGTTCAATATGATTCCTACAAAGACACAGATATAGACCTTTTAGAAAAACTTGGTGGATTAACTGGTAGAATTATGAATGTTGCCAATAATTCAGATATTTTATATAAAGATTTAACTACGAATGGTGTTACGAAAAAAGCATCAGTATTTGTATATTTGAATAATGTTAAACTAAATATGGAATCGTCAGATAGTAGTAATCCAAACGCTAACTTATTTAAACCGAATGGAATTACCATTAACGCTAACAATACTCTTACAATTACTCCGGCTACAGCTGGTGAACTAGTTGCTATTATGAATAAAGCGGGCGAAAATACGCTGAAATTCATGTTCTATACCGATTCATACAGCTATGAGAGTACAGTGAAGTTCAGTGTTGTTCCAACGAACTTGCCTGTTATTCCCGCTGATAAAACAGATGGCGTGTATCCATATGCAGTTAATACGCAATGGCCTCCTGTAGGAAATGACGCTAAATTCACGCTGACAAATGGAATTTATACGACTAAGGAAGCCGAGTTTAATGTGTATGGCACATTTGACTTTGTAGACTTGGGTATCAGTGAAGCTGACATTAATGCTACAATGGGTGTTACTTCTTCAGGTACCAATAATGGTAGTATTATGAAAGAAAACTATATTGTATCGATCTCTAATCCGAACTGGGATAATCCTATAAAGTGGGATCTATCAAAAGAATTTACAGTTGTTGATAAGAACAAAAATAAGCTTAATAACGCAAATGGAACAGCGTGGAAATACAATGAAAATAATAAAGTCTTGAGTCCAGATGCGGCCATTGCATTCTACTATGATAAAGACAACCAAAGTTTCTTCTTTGATATTACTGGTCAACAAATGCCGGAAGATGGTAGTCCGTTAGTTTATGTTATCTCCGTATTCAATGCTGGAGATGCTGGACCACGTGCTACGTATCGTCTTGAGATTAATCCAATTTCTATTCCGTATACGATCAAATCTCCAGTAGAAGAAGAACGTATTGTGAATCAGAACTTTGTAGAATTCATTATTAATGCTCCAGGTGCCGAATCTGTTGTAGTAAATAAAATTAAAGCAGAAAAGGTAGTGTTCTTGGATTATAATTCTGCAGATTCAAGAGTCAATGCGTTCAAAGCGGTTATTCCAAACCTAGGTGCGAATAAAGACACCAAAATATCGTTCACTATCACTAGAGGCGATACGACAATCACGGATACTATTACAGTGAAATATGTGCCTACGAATATTCCAGGTGCACAATATATGACACCACTAGATAAAACTCATAAAGTATTTAATAACAGCTTAACGCTGACATTTCCGAAAAGTACGAATCTAATTCGTTCGGAGTTTAAAAAGACGGATGATTATGCAACTCAAGTATTTAACGGTCATAACCTTTTGTTTGCCATTGCAAACTCTGAAGATGGGATAGTAGATCGTCATATGTATGACGGGCAAGCACCTAACTATACAGCTTCCAGTAATTCTACTGGTTATCTGTGGGTAAAAACTCGCTTCGAAGATATAGCAAGCCGTTACATTAAAGCAAGTCCGTTATATTGGATAGATGGTGGACTAGCTGACGATCCAGATACAACGAACAAATTTGACCCGATTAAGACAGGTCTAGATCCATTCCCGTTCCCTAATATTGAGGGACAATATAGTGAAAACTTTGCAAGTCGCTACCAGCAATATAATCGACAATTACTACCGAGCAATGTTGGTCAATTGACATTGACTTACGATCAGAACATTGTTTCTAGTGCAGGAACTACAGTTACGGTATTCCGCTTTGACCCCGTAGAATTATCATGGGAAAACATCGGTGGGGTTGTTGATACAAAAAAAGGTACAATTACAGTACCATTCACTAAATTCGGTTACTATGTCGTTACTAAGCTAACTCGTAGCTATAATGATATTATCGATCATAGCTATGCTCGTGAAGCGATGGAGGCAATCTATGCCAAAGGTGTTATGAATGCTGTTCAACCAGTCAATCAATTTGGTGGAGATCGTTATGTCACTCGTGGAGAGTTTACGCGTATGATTGTTAGAGCGCTTGATCTACCATTGAATTATGATGGTACATTGCACTTTACGTATTACCCAGAGACAATTACTAACGCAAGTAATCCTGAAGCGATTTACGATTATCGTTATATCGAGACAGCAGCACGAGCAGGTATTGTTAATGGTACGCGACCAGGTTTCTTCGATGAGGATGTACAACTTACAAGACAAGATGCTTCGGTAATTCTTGCTAGAGCGCTAGAGCTTAAGTTAGAGACGAGTTCTACTAAAGCGAAGACTCAACTAGACAAAGCTTTCAAAGATGGAGCTAACTTCGACTTCTATGCTATTCCGTCAGTATTAGCTATTCAGAAGAAGGGTTTCATTGTAGGTAAGCCAATTAGCACAACAGATCCGAAAGCTGGATATATGTTTGATCCGAAAGCCAGAATGCTTCGTAGTGATGCAGCGATTATTTTATCTCGCGTCATGGCTGATCAGAAGAAGCTTCCAGTTATCTATAATTAGTAAGATCAAGAACGGTACGGATTAATCCGTACCGTTTATTGCTTTCAATGGTAAAACTTTGGTATCGACTTAAAATCTAGTACAAGCTATACTAGTAAATAGAAGATTGGAATAATAATTTCCATATTATGCTTTCCATCAATTCTTGAAAATTATTATAGATTGCGCAACTTTTTCAAAGTTGATACGTCTATATATATGTAAAGATGAGATGGGAAGATGAAGAATGAAAAATTTCGGAAATATTTGGAATGAAATTTGAACTTCCTCTTTACGGTGTAGGTACAACAATGTATAATGTTATAGTGATACATATAATCTACCAGTACTCTCTCATTCGTTTACAAGTTTCTACAACATGTTACTTATTAAGTCGTGTTAGTAGACATTATTTTATAATTACGTGCTCTACTCTAGGAAGGGGGTGAATTGGCTATGAGTAAAACGAGCCATTTATTATCAAAACAAAACTCTCAACAACCGAAGCAATTTAGAGGAGGAGAAAAAAAGGTTATGAAAAAAAGTTTATCCCTATTAGTTGCGATTGCCATGGTATTCTCCATGTTCGCAACACTTGTATCTGCAGCTGAAAAAACTGCAGGTGAGAAATTAGAAGCATATGGTATTATTAAAGGTACTTCTGAAGGTCTTTCTGAGGACGCTGAATGGAAACGTCAAGACGTAACTGTTCTAATCTCTCGTCTACTTGGAGTAGAAGCTAAAGCTGCTGCTACTGCAAACACTCACGGATTCACTGATGTAGATTCTAAATTCTACAACGGTTATATCTCTTGGGCAAAAGCTGAAGGTTATTTCCTTGGCGAAACAGCAACTGTGTTTGGTGTAGGTAACTCTATCACTAACCAAGAATTCGCAGCTGTACTTCTTCGCGTACTAGGTCTTAAAGACGTTCCTTACGCTGAAGCTTTTGAAAAAGCTGTTGAATTGAAACTAGTTTCTGCTGATCTAGTGAAAACTGATAAAGCTATTCGTGGCAATATCTACACTGCACTAGTAACAGCTCTTGATTATGAAATCGATGGCAAAAAACTAGGTACTATTCTTGGTCTTGAAGGTTATAAAGTTGTTGACGTTGCAATTTCTTCTGCAAAATCAACTAACTCTAAAACTGTTGTAGTTGAATACAACCAAGAAATCGCTGATGTGATTGCTAACGATTTCACAGTTCTTGGTCCAGATGATTCTTTACAAGTAATTGAATCAGTTGCTACTTCTGGTAAAACTGCAACAATTACACTTACTGAATCTTTGAAACAAGAAAAAACTTATACTGTTACTTCTACAGGAGTAATAAGCAAAGATAAAGCTCAAACACAAGCTAAAGATCAAACAGCTGAATTCACTTATGTTAAAACAGCTCCAGTTTCTGTTGAAGTAACTAAAACTGTTGTTGCACATGATTCAGTAGTACCATATGCTATTAAAGATGCTGCTGGTAATGATATCGCTGTTGACGTACTAGCTAACGATGATTATATTGTAACTGCAGTTTCTTCTGCTCATGATGTTATTGGTGTTGATAGCACTGATACTGAATTGAAGTCTAAAAACGAAGATGGTTATTCTGTAGTAAACGTTACTGTTGTGATTGATGAGGATAAAACTATTGAGTCTGGTAACACTGTTGTTAAAGTTCAACCAACTGTTAACATCGTAAATGGTGTTTCTGAACTTACTCTAGGTGACCTAGGTAAAGATGCTGTTCTTTCTATCTTTGCTGGTGAATCTGGTGTGTTTGCAACTAAAGTAGTTGATACAGCTGGTAACACGGTTGTTCCAACTGAAAAAACTTTCAAATCTGCTAATCCGTCTATACTAGTTGTTGATACAAATGAAGGTACTGTTCAAGCTGTTAAAGCTGGTTCTGCTACTGTAACATACACTGCTAAGTATAACGATAAAACAGTTACAAAATCTGTTGTTATCACAGTTAAAGCTGAAGCTAAATTAACTTCAATCGAAGTTAGTAAATCTTCTGTGAAACTAGTTGATACAGCTGGTATTGCTGAAACTGTTAAAGTAACTCTTAAAGATCAATACGGCGATAAAATGAAAAACTATGATGACAAAAACCTTGAAATTACTGTTAAAAACGGTGATGTTGTAACAATCAACGATGAAGCTGTTGCTAAAGGTGCTGTAGAAACAATTACTGACCTAACTTCTGGTGAAGTTTCTCTAGTAATTGCAGAAAATGCTAATGATGCAGCTTCTGAAGTAATTACAGTTAAAGTTGGAACTTTCAAGAAAACAATTAGTGCATCTGTTGTTAAAAAAGCTGCTCTAGCAGGTTACATTGCTGAAATTTCTGCAGAAAAAATCGACAAAAACGCTGGTAATGGCGATAAAGCTCTTGACGATGCAACTGCAACAGTAAAAGTTTACGAAAAAGACACTAACGGTAATAAAATTGGTATCGTTACTGATTTCGATCTAGAACTTTCAAAAGGTGAGTTCATTGAATTCGCTGACGCTGCTGAGCACACTGTTAAAGTAATTAAAGCTGGTAAAGAAGTAATTACAGTTAAAGTTAAAGGTGTTAAAGTTGCTTCATTCAATGTAGAAGCTGTTAATACTGCATCTACTTTGACTAAATATACACAAGCTAAAAATGCTTTGTCACTTAAAAACACTGCTAATCTTTCACATGAACTATTCGGTTATGTGAATGCTGATGGTGATGTTGTTAAAGGTGCATTTGTTGGTTACGATCAGTATGGTACAGTAGTTGATCTTACTGGTGCAGATATCTCTGTATACTCTGCAAACAAAAACATCATTGATGGTAAAACAGTTAATGAGGTTGACTTCACAACTGACGCTGGTACTGTTCTTCTTACAGTAGTTATCGAAGGTAATGTATTTACAATCAGTGTTAAAGTATCTAAATAATCGAATCTTCGATTAAACTAAACTGCTAAGTCTTCGGACTTAGCAGTTTTTTTATTTTAAACGCAACTTTTCTACACGTTTCTTCGTTTAACTATTAGAAGAGGAGGGGTATCGTTGTTAAGGAACAATAGCTCATATTACAAAGTGATTATTATTGCGTTATCCTTATGTTTACTGCTGCCAGGTTCATTCTTAGGTGGACAACAAGCTGCGGAAGCGGCTACATCAGTAAATTTAAGTTCAGGCGTTACTGTATCATTGTATGATGCTCAGCTTGTAAAGGATGAATCAGGTAAACTTGCAACTTATACATTAATTATCGAGAACAAATCCAGTACAAGTGTACAACTAATTGATTACTGGGCAAAGATTAAAGGAAGTAATAACAAAGCTTATGTCACGAAATTAATTACAGAGGATAAAGCGAAAAAAGTAGTTATTCCCAATTCGACAACTTATCTAACATATTATGCATATGTTGATGAAAAGGAACAACTAACTGACCTAAAAATTGATATGATCAGATGGGACTTTGGAGTAAACAATTATGAAAGTGTAGTTGGACAAATCAAATCTGCTAATGATGGTGTAACCGCTTATAAAAAAGCAGAAGAAACAAATATTAACAAATCATTACTGAATATGTTACTCGGTACATACAAAATGTACTCTGATGAGAAGTATAGCTATATTAATGTGGAGTTAAGTATGCGTAACAAAGGTAATTCTACAGTTGATATGAAAGCAGTTGGCTATTACTTGTCTGATGGAAAAGGTGCATTGATTCCATTAGTTTCATCAGTTACAGAACCAATACTGAAGCCACAAGAACGTAAAAGCATACTACTTACTGCTACGGTAGCGAAGAACTTTGCCAAAGATAATGCTTCAATTGTAGTTATGTACAAGGATGAAGAAGGTGGAATGAATCTTCCACGTATCACGTTCGCATTACCAGCATTGAAAGATACTATAGCTACGAAAGCGAATACTGCTACATCATATCAAGTGAATGGAAGCGAAATTGCTGTAACCGTTAAAGATAGTAAATTAAGCTATGTAGAAGGTAAAGCATTCCTTGATACTGTTATTACGCTTGAGAACAAAAGTTCAACTAAGCTTAATATGCCTACTTTTGAATATTATATTAAAACACAACAAGGTTATTTATATCCATTATTATTACCAGAAGATAAGGCAGTTAACCTTCTTCCTAAAATTGTGCAACAACTTGATCTTCATGGTGAGATCCCAACAAATGTTGACTTGACGAAGAGCCAATTTGTTGTTTTCCTACGTAATGCAGATAATACGAGCAGTAATTTCCTAGGTAATTTTAAAATTTCTGTTGGAACTAGTAGCGAACCAACAAAACCTGCATCTAATAGTGTTACCTATGAGAAGAATTTAGTAGAACAGGTTTCTCTGCAACGTGTTCCTAATGGTATGAATGATCTATTAATAGCTGAATTCAAAATTACTAACAAAGGAACAAAATCTCAAGCTCAACTTGCCTTGAATGGACAGTTCCAGATTGATGGGGTTAAACTTTCTGAAGAGTCTACAAAACTCGTTAACTTAGATCGCTTACTTGCTGTAGCTCCTAATCAAAGCTATCGTATTATTACTTATACAGAAATTCCATATAGTCAATCTGCAAAAGATATTATGTTTAGTATGACTGAGAAATCAACGACAGGTGCTAAGAGCATTCATACATTCAAAGTATCTTCTATGACTAGTGCGAAGCTTCTTGGTACTAATGAAAGCTACAAAATTGATACTGCTGGTGGCCGTGGTGAGGTTACTGTAGTAAACTCTAAAATTTATAATGGTACGCAAACAGATATGTTCTTTGCACAGCTAGAATACGAGAACAAAGAGCAACGTACTGCAATACCTTCTAAACTAAAAGGTTACATCGAAAACAGTAAAGAAGATATTGTTGAACTTAATGTGAAAAACTATGAATCTAAAATTCTTCCAAACGGGAAAGCTGTATTAAACGTGTGGGCAATTATTCCGAAAAATTACGAAAGTCAGAAACTGAATATCTATATCGGTGAATCGATAGAGACTTCAGATGAATTGACAAACGTAATGATTAATCCGGCATACACACAGTATGTTTACAAAGAAGACAAACCAGCGACGTCGTTGAAGGAATTAGAATTTATGCAATATGATGTTTCCTTATACAACATCTATGCACAATTAGATAGCTCTGATGGCGGTTCAGCTGATACAATCAAACTAAACTTTGATTATGATCTTAAGTTACGTGATGGTGCTCCTGCATATAGTGATGCTCAAAGCATTGTTATCGAGTATGTTGATCCAGAAGTATCAACAGTTAAATTCTCGAAAAGCTTCGCTATTGGAGATGGTGCGGAAGGTTCTCTACAGGTAGGTACTCGTAGAAACATGGAATTTAGCTATACGAACCCGGTAATCCAAGCGTTAGCGCTTAGCAATTACAAACTAAACGTCTATGTACAATATCAAAATCACAAAAAATTGATTGCTACAGATGAGTTCCTTTTCGGAAACTTAGAACAGTAATCTAGCAATTCCTCTCTTAATCTAGTATCTTATAAGTAGAGTATTTACGAGAGAGGAGTGGAATTACAAGATGAGTAAATTGAAATGGATAGGTGCATCAGCAATTCTTGCTGTCGGTATTATTAGCGGTTCGCTAATTGGTAATGCGTTATCGGTTGGTACTAGCTCTGTGACTCCTGGTACTGTAAGTGATCCAGTAGTAACTAAGAGTTATGTAGACGAACAGATCGCTAAGCTATCTGGAGGCGGCTCCACAGGTGGCGGTACGGCAACAGCTACATTAGAAGTTGTCACTGTTCCTGCAGATCGCATACTGATGGTTAATGCAGGCAGTGAAATCGTTATTCGTACTGGTAAAGCTGTTGCTTACAGCTCTGATAGTAACGGGATATCTGATGTAACAGCTGGTGCCGACATTAAGAGTGGTGTAGCTGTTCCAGCGAATCATGAAATATGGTTTCCACGTGACGGACGAGGTATTCAAGCAGCACCAGGCACTACAGGCTCGCTGACGGTCCTTGTTAAAGGTTCTTATTACTTGGAATAATCATATACAATTATCCGAAAATCCTTATCTTACATACTGTAAGATAAGGATTTTCTTGTATTATTCAGGCAATAAAGCAGAATAAGGAATAGTTAGAAATGATTCATCAGTGTAGCTATTGGCTAATCACGACATAATACGAAGGTAATTATTCTTATTATATGGAGGGTTTTCAATGGCAAAGCGTAATTGTGTCGTTCCAGAATGTAAGGCAGCATTGAACGCAATGAAGTATGAGATAGCAGCAGAACTAGGCGTAGTAGGTGCGGCAAGTAATGATTTTAACTCAGAATTCGCGGATGAACTTGGTGGAGCATCATCAAGTGAAGGTTCAATCAATTGGTCAACAATGTCGACAAGAAACGTGGGATATATTGGTGGTTCCATTACGAAAAGACTCATTCAACAAGCTGAGCAAGTACTCGGACAACGCTAGTGTGTGCCTTCTAGGCATTTGCTTGGATTGACACAAACACTAATATTCTGTATTATTTTATCTTAGAAGTGTTGTATTACAACCTTTTCCTATGGGAAAAGGTTCATTTTTTGTTTGTAATGTACATTCTTATATATTTATGTTTAGCATATGGGAGGTTGATACGGATGTCGGTAAAAGGACGCCATTTATTTACATCAGAATCAGTAACAGAAGGTCATCCAGATAAAATCTGTGACCAAATCTCTGATGCGGTTCTCGATGCATTTTTGGAAGCTGATCCTAATGCGCGTGTTGCATGTGAAGTTGCTGTTGCTACTGGATTAGTACTTGTTATTGGGGAAATTAGTAGTAAAGCAGATTTTATTGATATTTCATCAATTGCACGTCGTACGATTAAAGAAATTGGTTACACTCGTGCGAAGTATGGTTTTGACTCCGCGACAAGTGCAGTATTGGTCTCTCTTAATGAGCAGTCTGCTGATATCGCACAAGGGGTTAATGCTGCTCTTGAGTCTCGTGATGGTAAAGACATTAAACAAGAGAATGAAGATATTGGTGCAGGTGACCAAGGTCTAATGTTTGGTTTTGCAACGAATGAAACTCCGGAGCTTATGCCACTACCTATCGCATTATCACACCGTATCGCTCGTCGTTTGGCTGAAGTGCGTAAAAATGGTATGTTGGACTATCTTCGCCCAGACGGTAAAACTCAAGTTACCATTGAGTACGAAGATGGTAAGCCTTTGCGTGTAGATACAATCGTTGTTTCTACGCAACATGCTGAAGAAGTAACACTTGAGACAATTCAAGCTGATATTATGGAACATGTTATCAAACCAGTAGTAGCTCCAGAATGGCTTGACGCAGAAACCAAATACTTCATTAATCCAACTGGCCGTTTCGTAATCGGTGGACCACAAGGCGATGCTGGTCTTACAGGTCGTAAGATTATCGTTGATACTTATGGTGGTTACGCTCGTCATGGCGGTGGAGCATTCTCTGGTAAGGATCCTACGAAAGTAGACCGTTCAGCAGCATATGCAGCTCGTTATGTAGCGAAAAACATCGTGGCAGCAGGTCTTGCCGAAAAATGCGAAATTCAATTAGCTTATGCCATTGGTGTTGCTCAACCAGTATCTATTAATGTTGATACTTATGGTACGGGTAATGTTGCAGAAGACAAACTAGTTGAAGTTATTCGCAAAAACTTTGATCTTCGCCCCGCGGGCATTATCAAAATGCTTGATCTTCGTCGCCCAATCTATTCACAAACAGCTGCTTATGGTCACTTTGGCCGTACGGATATTGATTTACCTTGGGAACGTGTTGATAAAGCGGATCTATTGCGCACAGATGCATTAGCATAATTGTTAACATTCAAATAATGAAGAGCATGTTTCTTTAGCTATCCATTATTATTAGCATTTACAATGTCATCTAAACAAGATATTTGATGCTTGAAAAGCCTCGTTAGAAACTTTTCAAATATTTTCTAATAAAGAAACTTTTAAACCATAGTTTACGTCTATATAGATGTAAATTATGGTTTTTTCTGTTTAGGTAAAAAGAATCAAATAAGCTTTCTTGTGAGGAGTCTCTTCATTTTGGTCTCGTGAAAGCCGACAAATACTATACGAATGTATTATTGAGGAGTGAATGGAATGCAGGCGAGAAAAAAACTTTCAATGTTAGTTGCAATCATGTTGTTATTACAATTATTTTTGCCTATATGGAGCGACATGTATACAGTTAAAGCAGCTGTAACAGGACCGCAAATCGTTAGCTTAAGCCCAGCTAACGGTACTAGTAATGTGCCCACTAGTGGAAAATTCATCGTGACTTTTGATGAGAATATTAAATTTAATGATCAAACTAAAAAAATTGGCATTTATACAACTTCGACGAACACGTTGTATCAAGAATATGCGATGAGTAATTCAAGAGTAACCATATCAAAAAATGTATTAACACTTGATGCGCGTAATCTTTCGTTACCATTGAATACAGATTACTATATTCTTATGGAGGCTGGCGCGGTAGCGAATGAATCGAATGGTGCACTTTTTAATGGGATTACTAATCCAGCAACTTGGAGTTTCCGAACAATTGAAACAGTAGATAACTCTAGACCAACGATTCTTTCTGTAACATCGGGTTTATGTGGGGCAACAGGAACATGCTCAACAACGGTACCTATAACTACGACGCTTCAATTCGTATTTGATAAGGCGGTTTATGTATCTGAAGGAAATATTGAGCTTACTAGTACTACAGATAATCGTTCTATTCCAGTAAGTTCTAGCGAGGTGCAAGGAAGCGGTTCTAACGTCATTACGATAACACCATCTCAAGTGCTGAAGCCATCAACTACATATAAGCTGACGATTTCTGGCAGTAATATTGTTGATGCATCAGGTAACGGATATGTAGGTGGTTCTTGGAGAGTGGTGACAGCGGCAAGTCCAATTCAGTTAATATCAACTACACCTACAGCAGGAGCTTCTAGTGTAGTCATTGGGAGTAATATAGAATTAACATTTGATCAAAGCGTAGAAGGTTCTCTTAATAAATATATCAGAATTCGTAAAGTAAGTAATAATGAGATTGTCTATGAAAGAGCGACTAAACATTCTAGTGTAACGTACTCAAATAATAATAAAACGGTAACGATTAAGCCGGGAAGTGCCCTTGAGAAAAATACGAGCTATTATGTAACGATTGATTCTGGAGCATTTGCACAAGTGGGCAACCCGTCTGCAATTTTCTATGGTATCCATAGTGCAACAGATTGGATGTTCTCAACAGATTTTGGTACAGATAACATCAAACCTACGATTAAAACCTATTCACCAACAATTGGTAACACAAATGTAGGTGTGAAGGAAAAGATCGTGCTAACATTTAGTGAGATTGTTATTCCTAATAGTGGTACGATTGAAATTCGCGAATACAATTCAGATGCATTGTATCGTTCCATCCCTGTGACATCAGATCGTGTTTCAGGTGGTGGCAGTACTGTTATAACAATTGATCCCCATGCTCAGAAGACAGGGGAATCTGCAAAAAGTTTCTCGGTTGCCACGAGATATTATGTGAAAATTACTAATAATGCTTTTAGCGATGTTGCAGGTAATACGTACGTAGGTACTACCCAGAAGACATATAACTTCCAAGTGGCTGCAAGCGCATCTGCACCACAAATTGCTACCATTTCACCAGCAAATCTTTCAACAACGGTCGCTACCACTGCAAAATTTAAAGCGACGTTCGATAAGTCAATTCTAATTGACGAGCGAAACTATAATGTAACCATCTACTCATTGGCGGTGAATGGTACAGCGATTAATGCGACACTGGAAGTAGATCCTACTAATGCCAAAGGTGTTATTATTACACCGAATTCTACTTTACTTGCCAATACAGATTATTATATTAATATATCCGATATGTCCATCATGGACGTGAATGGTAATTATTATGCTGGTATTCAAAATCAGTATCAGTGGAAAATTAAAACATTAGGTGGAGATATTACTCCGCCAACAATAGTTAAGGCAGAAGTTAGTGGTAACACAATTCGTGTTGTATACAATGAATTACTTAATGAAGAGTTAAAGCCGTCTATAGCAAGCTTTTACGCAACTGCAAATGATAAAGCGAAAAATATAAGCAGTGTTACTATCGAGGGTAATGTTGTATTTATTAAATTAGTAAGCAGTGTATCGACTTCTGAGAAAGTAGCACTGTCTTATACGAAACCGAATAGTGGTTTAATTCAAGATTTATCAGGAAACCAAGCGGCTAGTTTTTCAGGAGTAAACGTAACGAGCGGTTTTACTGAAAATAAACCGACGGTGAAAAGTAGCAGTTATTCCGGTTCTACTGTCACGCTTAACTTCACCGAAACACTCAATAGTATTAACAGACTGGCATATACACAATTTACTGTGAGTGTTAATGGCACATTAAAAACGATTAGTAGTATGACTCAATCAGGTAGTAATCTTACAATTACTTTGAATCAATCGATTCCAGCGAAAGCAAATATCGTTGTAAGTTATGTATCTGGGTTCTACCCGATTACTGGAACAACTGATGCGTCAGTAGCTAATTTCAGCCATGTAGTAGGTACAACATCGAATTCTGGTTCAGGTGGTACTAATACTTCTGGAGCACCTACTATTCAATACATTACATTAAGTGGAAATCAGCTTTTCTTGAAGTATGATGAAGCGATAAAGACTACGTCCAAACCAGGTGCATATCAGTATGCCGTACTTGTGAACGGTAAAGTGTCAACAGTGACGGCTGTAACGATCAATAATGATACGATTGTGCTTACGTTGGCTTCAAAACCAACAGACTCACTTCCAATTACAGTATCATATTACGGAACATCATCTACATTATTAGATAATGATTACAATGCAGCAGCATCATTTACTTCTATGGCTGTAACAGATGGAAGTGATATTGAAGAAGGATCAACGGTAACCGTTCAAGGAGCAGTATTGAAAGGCAATGTATTAACATTGAATTTCTCCGGAAACCTTGATACGACTTCTGTACCAGCTACAGATCAATTTCAAGTTCGAGTTTCTAATAATACGAGAGTGATTAGTAGCGTTAATATTAGTGGCTCACAAGTCATATTAAAACTATCAACTACTGTGAATGTAGGTGAGGTTGCAACAGTTACTTACTTTAGTCAAAGTAGTATGTTGCAAAGCAAAAATGGGATCGCAGTAAGCGGATTTTCGAATATGGCTGTAGCCAACCAAACGACAGTACTAGATGCCCTTTCAGATGATTATGCTTCTGCTCCAAATGGCGTTCTGTTGAAAACATCTGCAAGCTCAACAAGTAACGTTACTTCTCCAGGTGGATCTAGCGTAACGAATTATACAATTACAACAGACAAATTTGTAACAGCAATAACTACTCTTGCAGCAGCAGAAATGAAAACTGGTAACATTGTGTTCGAAGTTCCTACATCGCAAAATGCTGCCATAGTTTCTTATTCTATTGCTGCATTACAAGCTGCTGCAAAAATTGGAAACTACACACTTGTCGTAAATTACGGTGATCTAACTTACTCTGTTCCATTGAGTGCGATTGATCTATCGAAAGCTGCTAGTCAATCAGGCGGTAACTCTGTTTCTAACTATTTACGTATTGCTTTTGAAGAAGGAAGTACATCTGCAACGTCATCACTAGAGACTGCTATTAATCGCAGTGGGGCAACGATTGTCCAAGGACCATTCGCATACGAATTGACTGTAGTCAACGGATCTACTTCTGAGAAGGCAGTGATCACAGGTAATATTTCACGTACAGCGAAATCTTCAGACAGTATAACGTATAGCAATACAACAGCTGTATATTATGATGAAGGTATTTCTGCAATCTCAGCAGCACCGACAACATTTACTAACAGCAATGGATTAACAACAATTACGTTCAAACGTCCAGGTAATAGTGCGTACGCGATTGTGAAAAGTAATAAGACATTTAGTGATACATCATCACATTGGGCTCATAATGAAATAACAATTATGGCGCGTAAATTTATAGTAGAAGGCCATTCAACTACAAACTTTAATCCAAAATCAAACATTACACGTGGTGAATTTGCTACGTATATTGTGAAGGGACTTGGATTAAGTGCGAATAAGGCTGCTGCTAAACAATTCAAAGATGTTAACAGTGATACGGTTATGGGTGGATATATTGGTGCTGCTGTAGCGGCAGGAATTGTATCTGGTGTATCTAATACATCATTCGAGCCTAATAGTTACATTACCAGACAGGATATGGCGTTGATGATGGTTCGTGCAGCTAGCTACGCGGGACTATCAACGAAACTGTCAAGTTCTGCAGATTCAATCTTGAATGGTTATAGCGATAAATCACAATTAAGCTCATATGCGAAGACAGGTGTCGCTACGGCGATCAACCTAGGCATTATAAGTGGAACAACTACGACGAAACTATCACCAAAACAAAATGCAACTCGTGCTGAGGGAACGCTTATGATTATGCGTCTCTTGAAAAAGACTGATTTACTACAATATTAGTTAATGTTGATCGACCACTACTTTGCATTTGGCAAGGTAGTGGTCTTTTTGGTGCTTGGAATTGATAAGCGGAACAAAATAAAAAAACTTTAATGCATCTAGTGAGTCATCTAGGATAAATCATCTATACATATGTGTGTATCGAATCTAGTAAATCTACTATTTTCTCTCTATTTGAAAAAACTTACCAGTGAATGAAACTTTCTATTATCTCTTGTAGTCTAATATAATAGACAGATGGGAATAGGAGAGTAGATTACAAGATGCGTAGATACACAATTAAACAATTATTTACTAAGAAAAAGGCTATTATGATTATGCTAACTGGTGCATTAGTAATAACACCAATACAGCAGATTTTACCGTTTGGAAGCAATCATTATATGAATATCGCAGATGCCGCAACTAATTCTAGTAGTTTAGTAGCAATAGGTGAAAATATTATTTCTTCAGGCGTTGTACGTAAAGAATATACGTTCAAAACAACAAGAAGCTCCAAAGCTGTATCAACGGGCGTTCATGTTTTGGAGATTGATCTTAGTAACCCCTATATTTCATTGCAGGCACTGAGTGGAACGGAAGGACAAGTAGGTAAGCGAACAACTGTTATGGATATGTCTAAAAACACTGGAGCAATTGCTGCTATCAATGGTGATGTATTCGTAATGAAGAATGAAGGTGCTTCACTAGGTTCTCAAATCGTAAAAGGATCATTAGTTGTAAGCCCATCATTATTAAAAGGTATGTATGCGTTTGGCGTAACAACAGACAAGAAGCCATCTATTGATATGTACACATTTGAAGGTAATGTTACATCAAGCACGGGTCAAAGTTTTGCATTATCTGGAATTAACCAGTCTACATATTCTTCTGATGTTACAGGTGAAGCATATAGTCATTCGAACAAGTTATATATTTATACTAGTGCATGGGGTGGAGCGCAGCGTCCTATTAACTCAGGCACAACACCAACGGAAGTATTAGTAGTCGATAATGTGGTCAAAGAAATTGTTCAAAATGGTAGCATTACGTCAACTATTCCGAGTAATGGTTATGTTTTACGCGGGCACAAGGACGCAGCGCAATTTTTAGTAACGAATATGACAGTTGGCTCGACGGTTGAGGCTAACTATAATCTAGTATCACAGACAACGAAGCAGAAGGTAGATCCTGCTAAGTTTGAGATGATGGTAAGTGGACATACTTTGCTCGTTGAGAATGGAAAAGCATCAAGCTTCTCTCGTGATATTACAGGTGTAAGTGGTAGTTCATATACTTCTCGCACCGCAATCGGTTACTCTGCCGATGGGAAAAAAGTATATATGGTGACTTCTGAGAAATCAGGCTCTAATTCTGGGCTGAGTTTGAAGGAACTACAAACCGTATTAGTTTCGCTTGGCGTGAACAAAGCTGTTAATTTGGATGGCGGCGGATCTACGACAATGGTAGAACGTAAGCTAGGATACTCGAGTCTGTCACTCGCTCATGCGACGCAAGAAAGCTCATTGCGCAGTGTAGCTAATGGTATTGGAGTATTTACAAGTGCTCCTAAAGGTTCATTGAACGGTCTTATTGTCACAGGTGGTAATTCTATCTTAATAGGTCAGTCTATTAACTTTAGTGCACTAGGCTATGACAATTACTATAATCCAATTAGTGCCGATGTAAGTTGGTCCAGTCTTAACAGCAAAGGAAGCTTCTCTGGTAATACATTCACCGCAACATCTGCTGGAACGGTATCGGTTAAAGCAACTTCAGGTAGCGTTTCTGCATTGAAAGAGTTGCAAGTTGTAGGCGGCGATCAGATTAAATCGTTAGTAGCTTCTGGTGGAGTAGGAACATTATCTGCAGGAGCATCATTACCTGTAACGCTTAAGGCTACGCTGAAAAACGGTGATACTCATCAAGTTGATGGAAACTATTTGAAATGGGATTTTGTTGGATTTAGTGGTACATTTAAGGATGGCACTATTACTGTGAAATCGGTAAATGCCAATACGAAAACGGGTTATGCCATTGCGTCCTACGATGGATTTACGACAATGATTCCATTTAGTAATGAACAATCGGTTAGCACGGTCGAGAATTTTAATGCGGTTGGCTATTCTATTACGAATCAAGTGCTACCTGTAGATGTAACGAAAGGTAGTGCAAAGCTAGTAGCAGGTTCTACTTCTGATAGTGCAGATAAAGCATTGCAAATTAGTTATGACTTTACTGCTGGAACAGGAACAAAAGCCTCTTATGCAAAACTTGGCGAAGCGGGTAGAACACTTTCCTCTAATCTGACGGCATTAGCATTCGATGTGAATGGTGATGGAAGCAATAACTGGCTTCGTGCAGAGATTATTGATAGCAGCGGGCAATTACATTATGTTGATATTGCGAAAAGTGTTAATTGGACAGGCTGGAAAAACATAAAAGTTAATGTAGATACAAGTGCAATGAAGGGTTCTATTAAATTAAGAAGAATATATATGATATCGCTAGATTCCTCGAAAGCTGGACTAGCAACTTCTGGTCAAATTGCAGTAGATAACATTATGCAGTATACAAAAACTGCAAATTCATCAGAAAACTCTAATACTGTTGTGAAATTGTTTATTGATAAAAAACAAGCAACGGTTAACGGTAAATCAACGCTACTTGATGTAGCGCCAATTTTGAAAGGTGATTACACTTATTTACCATTACGATTTGTTACAGAACAATTAGGTGCAACGTTGCAATATGATAACAAAACTAAAGTAGTGAAGGTATTTAACGGATCCACGATGCTTCAGATGACACTAGGTAAGAAAGAGTATGTGCTGAATGGAGTTCGTTATGAATCTGACGTCGCACCATTTGAAACGAATGGACGTACATTAATTCCGGTAAGATTGTTCTCTGAGAAACTAGGCTATAAAGTAACTTATAATCATACTGAGCGTAGCGTAACTATACAGTAAAAGTATGGATGTTAGCACAATTATGATATGATAGTACAAGCAATAAATGTAAAAGGAGTGCCTGGATACGGTGGATCACCTCTCAGTCGATATTAATCGAATATTTTCTAATGCTATTCAAGTTATGGAGACTAGCAAATATCAAATCTATGAGGTGTGTGAATCAGCTCGAGACGAGCTACGCGCTTTGGAGAAAGAACTTGAACAAGTGCTGCAGCAAACGGTTCAGGTGATTGAGGAGGTTGACAAGCTAGAGCTTGAATACCGATATGCCAGAATTCGTTTAACAGAGGTAAGCCGTGAATTCAATCGCTATGGTGAGCAAGATATTAAGCGAGCCTATGAGAAGGCAACATTGACACAGTTACAGCTAGCTACACTACGTGAACAAGAAAAACATCTTAAGCTTCGTAGAGATGATCTTCAAATTCGAGTTCGAAATGTCGAAAAAAATATTGAACGGGCAGAAACTATAGCATCTCAGATGCATGTTGTGCTCGACTATTTGTCAGGTGATATGGATCACGTGACTCGCATACTAGAATCTGCGAAAAATCGTCAATTGTTAGGATTGAAAATTATTTTGGCGCAAGAAGATGAGCGTAAACGAATTGCTAGGGAGATACATGATGGACCAGCGCAGTCGTTAGCGAATATTGTACTTCGCACTGAAATAGCAGAACGAATGTTAATGAAGGAAGAATATCCTCTCGTACAAACTGAATTAACAGACTTAAAGGGGCAAGTTAGAACAGGCATAGAAGAAATTAGGAAAATTATTTTTAATCTTCGTCCAATGGCGCTAGATGATCTAGGCTTGATTCCGACATTAAGGAAGCTCACTCAAGATTTCGAAGAAAAATCTAAAATCCATACGATTTTCGAAGTGTTTGGCAAAGAGTTACGTCTTAATTCTTCGATGGAAGCTGCGATCTACCGACTTGTGCAAGAAGCGTTATCGAATGTGATGAAGCATGCAGAAGCAACGAGAGTATCGGTAGGTCTTGTCTTTCAGCAGGATAATCTGCGGTTAAGCATGAAGGATAACGGAAAAGGGTTTCGTAATAATCCTAATCTTAACTCTGCAGATGATAGAACGCACTATGGATTAATTGGAATGTATGAGCGCGTAGAACTTATTGAAGGCACAATTGATATTCAATCGGAGGTAGGTAGGGGAACAGAAATTAATATAGTAATACCTCTCACAACGACCTAAGAAAGGGGAAAATTTATGATAAGTAAGCTAGATAACAGCCCATCTGATCCTGCAAAGATTAAAATATTGTTAGCAGATGATCATCAATTATTTCGTGAAGGTTTAAAACGTATACTTAATATGGAAGACGACATCGAAGTAATCGGAGAATGCGGAGATGGCATACAAGTTTTAGAGTTTTGCAATCATATATTACCTGACATCGTACTGATGGATATTAATATGCCGATCGAGACAGGGGTAGTTACAACTGAACGGTTAAAGGACTTATTTCCAGATGTAAAGGTCATAATATTATCTATTCATGATGACGAAAGTTATGTGTTTGAGTCATTGCGAAAAGGTGCAACTGGCTATTTGCTGAAAGACATGGGAGCAGAGGCTTTAGTCAATGCGATTCGTTCTGTTTCGCAAGGTTATTCCTATATCCATCCTAAAGTAACGGGTAAACTAATTAATCAATTGCGTCGTATGACATATTTAGATGAAATAGGTGTGTCTGCGAATCAAACGATCGATATTGGAGCGACATATATTCCGTTAGAGGAAAGTCCTCTTACACGTCGAGAAGCAGAAGTATTGCGCCTAATGGCTGAAGGTAAGAGCAATAAGATGATTGGTGAGCATTTGTTCATTAGTGAAAAAACAGTGAAAAATCACGTTAGTAGTATATTGCAAAAAATGGAAGTTGATGATCGTACACAAGCAGTTATTAACTCCATTAAATTCGGTTGGGTTACACTCTAATATTACAACTATATTTCATATTGTAAACGATGGTTATGTTATATCTTATTGATGAATAAGATACGACATAACCATTTTTTTGTATTTGTAAAGAGTAGGATATTATAGGTGACCGCTTAACGTCATTCTGCATACAATGTGCAAAGAGGGGGTATCAACCATGATTAAACTTCTGCTTTTTGTTATTGGATGCTACATTATCGCTGCTGCTGTCGTCCATATTTATTATTACTTTTCGAGTCGCAAGCAATCTGCAAAACGGCATTATATATTATTAGATAACGAGCAACAGGATAGTATTGAATGGTATTATCGCTCCATAAAGCGTTTTTCAGTATGGATGGGTATCCCGATACAAGTAACGGTAATTAATACGGAGCCTGGTGGGGATTTGCGTCAGATGGTAGACCGCTGGAGTATAAAGCATAATGATATTGTATTGAATGATCGAGTTAGTGGCATATCTGATCACACAATAGTTATTGATCTTAGTAAACAAGATGACTTGTGTAAGTTGCCATTCTAGCCTATAATAATGACATAAATTGTAAGCGTGAAGCACACGAAATGGTCCGTCTAAGGACATTCGTGTGCTTTTTTGTTATTAGAGAAAGTTCAAAAAGCAGACTTATATAACGAAGTGATGCAAACAGGTTAATCGACATCGAAGTCGAAGAAAAATTGTGAAGTTCGGGATCATGTACCACTACGTACATTGGAGTGTCCTCCTTCTACAAGTAGTACTCCGTCTTCTCGACTTTCGAAGGCCCGGTTTTTAATATGAACTATAAGGAGGCAATGTCATTGTATGCAAAACTAATGTTATGGGCGGGAGTAGAAGAGTATAAATTATTACTACTTCCTTATGAAAAACGCAATCAGTTCCGGGTAGAGGATTGGATATGTTATATGGAAAAAGGGTGTATCTATACCGTAATGGCACAGCCAATTGCTCTTGCGTATGGTGAGTATGTAGTTAGAGAATGGATGTCCAGTAGGAGGACCTATAATAGCTTACATTTGGCGAAAAAAGCAGTAAATCGAATGTTGAAATATGAGTTGAATGTGTGTTGGACGGACGGAGTAGTTGAGGCAGGTATGTCACAATTATCTGCTAGTAATGGAAGTAGGCTAGCAGCATTACAATTAGCGTCCTTAATGAGAGGAAGACAACTGCTGTATTCAGAGCTGCAATCGTTAACCTCAGAGCAAGGACATATGGATGTACTACAAGATTGGCGTACAGCTCTGCAAAGATGCATCGTAGAGGGAAGTATCCAAGTAAGCAGTAGTGTGCAATTAGAACAGTTAGGCAATCGTCAAGCTCGGTATTGTTGCTTACGCTGTTATGAACGTCAACTAGAGCACGCTTCATCAATCTGTATCTACTGTGGGGAGGACTGCTTCTACTGCAAGGAATGTATCGTTATGGGGAGGAGTCGTACTTGTGGCTTACTGCTAATAGGTCGATATCAATCACCGTTACTTGGAGAAGAAGCAAAGTGTAACGCAGTTCATCCAAGCCGAATCGTACAGTTGGAGAGATATGATCTTAGTCCTGCACAGCAAAGAGCGACAAAAGCAGCACTTAGCTATATTTATACACAGAACAAGCGATATTTGCAGGAACAGGTCAGTCATAAAGTAAGAAGTAATAGCGAAAAGAAAGGTCTTAGTAGAAAAAGTAGCATTCGAATAAGAGATAGAGAACAACATCACGATAGCAACGTTCATAATGCGGTAGCCTTTGTGAAACGAGTAGACAATATACTAGGTAATAAACTACAACAGTTTCAAACGTGGCGACAACGCTACAATAGAAACTTTCTAATATGGGCAGTGACAGGAGCAGGTAAGACAGAAATGATCTTTCCGCTTATTGAATATGTTACAAAACAAGGGGGTAAAGTGCTACTAGCTACACCGAGGAGAGATGTTGTACTAGAGTTAGATCCGCGTTTGCGGAAAGCCTTTCCTGAGCTAACGATTGTAACACTCTACGGTGGAAGTTCGCAGCGCTGGCAGGAAGGACAACTTGTACTAGCTACTACGCATCAGTTAATGCGATTCCAACAAGCCTTTGAACTTGTCATTATCGATGAGTTAGATGCTTTTCCATATCACGGAGATCCACGGCTATACCGTGTAGCAACACAATGTAGCAAATTAGGAGGGATAAGAATATTGCTATCCGCAACGCCGCCTAGGCAGTTACAACAAGCGATGAATGCGAGGTTACTTAGTTATGTATTGCTTCCAGTAAGATACCATCGTCACCCACTCCCCGTTCCTACCATGCTAACGATACCTTCAATCGCCGAACAGCTGCGAAAATCTAACATTCCAACTATTTTGCTTACAGCTATGAAACAATCTATTGAAAGAGGAGCACAGCTCTTTGTATTTGTACAACGTATTGCAGAAGCAGAACCTTATGTAGCGCTGTTACAACGTTATTTTCAAGATGTAGTTATTGGTGCAACGTCTTCTAAAGATGATCGACGGACAGAGAAGGTATCTACTTTCAGACAACGTCATATAAGAATATTGGTCACAACAACAATATTAGAAAGAGGTGTCACCATCCCGCAAAGTGATGTCTATATTTGCGATGCGGATGGATCATTATTTGATGAATCGTCGCTTGTGCAAATGGCTGGGCGTGCAGGAAGATCAGCAGATGATCCAAAAGGGAAAGTATATTTTGCTGCCAAACATAGAAATGAAGCACAATTACGTGCGGTGAAGCAAATTGTAAGAATGAATAATCAGGCAAGGAAGGAGAGGTACTTATTAGAACAATATTGGTAGCTTGCTTTGTATAAAGTTGAAAAAATAAAAGGAGGAGGAGCATGATGAAATCTGCAAACAATAAGTGGTTGTGGTGGTTAGTGGCAAGAAACAAATGTTGTATACGATGTCAAAAAGGAATAACTCATCATAAAAATGAGCGAAGTAATCATAATGTATGGATTGAACGTAGATTATATGCCCTGCTTTGCTCAGCGTGTATGACCAAAATTCCATGGATTACTACGGTACAATGTCTGAGATGTGGACGAGCTCAAGTTTGCCAAGATTGTCACTATCGTAAGACGAGATCATTACGTTATAATCGCAGTGCGGTTAGATATACAGATGAGATGAAACAGTGGCTTAGCACATATAAATTTCAAGGAGATGCGCGATATAGGGAACTTCTCACGTACATGTTGTCTCATGTTTATGATCAAGTAACTCTACAATTAGTAAGAGATCAAGGGTTGTATGAACATTGGCAGCAGTCGCATCTAACTATTCGTATATATGCTAAGCGATATAAGCTTTGGCAAGTTGTCACTTCGGTGCCGATTAGTGAAGAAAGGATATTGGAGCGGGGCTTCAATCAAGCACAGCAGTTAGCGCTAGGTGTTGCTGAGTATGGTGAACTTCCATATATAGAGTTATTACGTCGTGATAGAGATAGTGTGAAGTTAAGCTCAAAGAACAAGAGGGAGCGGGAAAACAGTGTTCAACAATTATATGCTAGTGAAGCTTCATATTGGTTACCGCTTATGCGAGTGTGGAAGACCGCACCACTTATCAATATTTTACTCGTAGATGATGTATATACTACTGGGAGTACAATAGAAGCTTGCTCCTCAGCAATCATAAGTCATGCACCTAGTCCGATAGCTATTTATAGTCTCACATGGGCAAGAGCGTAATAGCGCAAAAATAAAATTATTTTAATTTAATATAGTACTAATGAAATTACCCGAAAATTACGATACAGTATAGTATAAGGTGAAGTGGTATAAAAGGAGTTGAGTAGAAGATGAATATTGCCAATTGTCCTCGTTGCGGTAAAATATTTGCAAAAGGTTTCAAGGATGTATGTCCTGCTTGCGTACGAGATATTGATAAAGAATATGAGTTATGTTCTACGTATTTGCGTGAACATAGAGGTGCGTCTATTACAGAACTATCTGATGAGACAGGTGTTACGATTAGGCAGATTACTAAATTCGTACGAGAAGGTAGAATTTCAACAATGGATGCTCCGAATCTAACGTATCCATGTGAATCATGTGGGGTACTAATATCCCATAACCATTTGTGTGATAGCTGTCGAACGAGGTTAACAAATGCTTCGAAAAATTTGTTCCATGCAGAAAATATTGCGGAGAGCAACAAGCTTACTGATGAACAAGTTAAGAGTGCTTATAAAGGCATTAGCGCATATAAAGATCGCACTTAATATAGGCAGTTCAAAAAGCGGACTGTGATAACGATGATTGGCTTTGTAGTATATTCGACATCGAATATGAAGAGAACTTGGGAAGTCCGGTACTCGTGTACCAATTACGTACACTGGAGTGTCCTCCTTCCTCAAGTAGCGCTCCATCTTCTCGGTTCTGAAAATCCACTTTTTGAACATGTACTTAAATAGGATTTACTATTAATAATAAATACAAAGAAGCCGATAATACTACTAGTAGCTTATCGGCTTTTAGTTTTTAGAACAATGGGGTGAGTATAATGAAAATCAATGATATAAATCGTATTAATGGAATCAATAAAACATATCAAAACCAAGCAGATTTTCGTAAAGAGGATAGAAAATCTATGGCAAAAGATGAGGTTCAAATTTCACAGGCAGCACAAGAAATGTTAGAAACTAGTCGTGTAGAAAATAGTGAGCGTACTCAATACTTAGATGAATTAAAGCAAGCTGTGCAATCCGGAAACTATTTTGTAGAGTCTGGAAAAATAGCAGAAAAGTTATTGCCTTTCTTCAAATAGTATGGCGCTAGATATGGAGGAACAATGATGGAACAGTCAGCATTTCAACTTTTGATCAGTCATCTGAGACAGCTATTGCTAATCTATCGTGCCCTATTTACATTAGCAGATGAGAAAAAGAGAGCCATTATTGAAAATAATATTGAGCTCATTAATGCGCTTACCATGAAAGAGACGAAAGCGCTCAAGCCTGTCCCAGAACTTGAATCTTCGATTCGTGCTCAATTAACGAAGTTGCAAAGGGATCTAGGATTCCGTCCGAAGTTAAAGATGACATTATCCGAGATGAGCAAAATGCTAGTCATACCTGAAGAAAAACAAGAACTAGCAGATGTTCAGGTTGCAATAGCAGATATATCAACAAAGCTTAGTAAAGCCAATGAACTTAACCAACAATTAATTCAGCAGTCGTTAGAGTATGTGCATTTCTCACTAGATGTTCTATGTGGGCCTCCAGATGACGAGGTAACGTATAAGCGACCTACTGTGAACCCAGATGTGCAGAAACGAACAGGAATATATGACACAAGAGCGTAAAGTCGCTTAATGAAGGAGGACTATCATGGTATCATCTTTTCACGGTTTAGAGACGAGTAAGCGCGCGATATTAACTCAATCCGTTGCACTCAGTACAATAGGACATAATATTGCGAATGCATCAACGGAGGGTTATTCTCGTCAACGAGTTAATCTAATCAACGCGTCACCATTATCTGCACCTGGATTTAACCGTATATTCACACCAGGCCAGATTGGTTCAGGGGTAGAATATTCAAGTATTACACGCATACGTGACAGTTACTTAGATATGCAATACCGTCGTGAAAATCAAGAAAAAGGTTTGAATGGTATATATAATGCCACAATGGAAGCTATTCAGACGATTATTAATGAGCCATCCGATAACGGCGTCAGTGCGGTTATGGATAAGTTTTGGAATTCACTTGAAGTAATGAATCGTGATCCTAACCTACTAAGTGCACGCGTTGACTTTATCGGTAATGCGAAGAATATGGCGGATACATTTAATAAAATTGGAACTTCCTTGACGACACTCGAAGGTGATATTGCTGGCAATATTGATATTAAGCTAAATGAAGCGAACAATCTTATTGATGGCATCGCTCAATTGAATGAA
Organism: Paenibacillus endoradicis; assembly: GCF_024721975.1. Next base: position 99,127 of record NZ_JANQBB010000010.1, read on the forward strand.
ACCATTCGTAAAATTGAAATGCTTGGTGATCATGCAAATGACTATCGCGATCAAAGAGATGTCCTTGTAGATAAACTATCGAAAATTGTAGATGTACAATATACAGAAGATGCAAATGGCATGGTGAATGTGTATAGTGGCGGTGTTCAAGTTGTTAATGGTCAAGTACCAACATCTTTATCGACTGCTGATGTTGCTAATATTACGAGTGGTGAAATTGCAGGCTACAAAAAATCACAAACGGATATTATACAAACACGTAACCAATTAGATGCGTTAGTTAATACACTGATAAATGGTAAAGTTCAAGTTACAATGCCTAACGGATATAAAACATCGACAGATATGATTGCTGATAACGATGTTACCGTGAAAGATGATAATGGTGTTGAAACAACTTACGTAGCAGGAACAACCATTCCAGCTGGATCGAAAATAACAACTAGTGCAAAGTTTACGGTAGATGGTTTCAACGGTGTTCATAGACTGGGCTACACATTGAACTCACCTGCTGAAACAGGATTAGACTTCTTCACGTTAAAGGATCCAACACTGCCATTCTCCATAGATAATATTCAAGTTAATCCTGAAATTCAGAAGGATACGAATAAAGTGGCCGCATCAGGCCAATATGAAATGAACGGCACGAATATGTCTACGATCAAAGGGAATAGTGATATTGCATTAGCATTAACAAGCTTACGTAATTTGAAGTTTGAGTTCCCGGCTGATATGACTTCACTGTCTACAGGTACAACAGACGACTATTTCCGCGCTTTTGTAAGTGATCTTGGAACACGTTCTAATATTGCGCTTACTAACTATAATACAAGTAGTGATTTGACAGATAATGTGGAAATTCGTAGACAGTCAACAAGTGGCGTGCAACTGGATGAAGAAATGACGGATATGCTTCGCTTCCAACATGCATACAATGCTGCTGCACGTAATATGACAGCGGTAGATGAGATGCTCGATCGAATTATTAATAGTATGGGTCTTGTAGGTAGATAATTTACAAAAAGGTTTAGTCTATACTTTTGAAGTTACTTTTTGTTTCAAAGAAGTATCGCAGGTTGTACAACAAAAAGTTTGAGGAGGTTAATTATGCGAGTTACTAGTATGATGCAAAATACGCAGTTGTTGCGTAATATTGGCCATAACAATACTAATATATTAAATTGGCAGAATAAGCTGTCTACTGGACAGAAAATTAGTAAGCCAAGTGATGATCCTGTTGGAATCGGTTATCAAATGCGTTATACGACTGAGCTTAGTCGTAATGAGCAATATCTTGCGAATGCAAATACGGGATATGGCTGGTTAAGTCAAACAGACTCTGTATTACAACAAGCAAATGACGTATTACAACGATTAAATACATTAGTAAATCAAGCTGCAACTGGTACAGTAGATGAAGAGATTCGCAAACAAATTTCTCTTGAAGTAAAACAACTAAGAGAACAGATGGTTACAATTGGTAACAGTACTTATGACGGAAGATACTTATTCAATGGTCAGAAGACAGATCAGGCACCATATTCATCTGATACTGCTGCTGCTGATACAACTGATGAAGGAATTTACTACCTTAATGTTAGCTCTTCGGTAAGTGTTGAAGTTAGTATTCCTGGAGAAACTGTGTTTGGAAAAGCAGGTGGAGATGCTTCAGAAAATATTTTTCAAATGTTTGACGATATTATTGGCTTCCTAGATGATAATAAGCAAACGGAATTATCAGGTAGCTTGTCTAATATTAGTGGTGCAATTGATCGGATATCACTAAATTTAGCTGAGGTAGGAGCCCGTACAAATCGCTTTGAATTAATCCAAAGTCGAATTGGAGATGAGAAAGTCAGCTTAACAACATTAAGATCAGGTGTTGCTGATGTAGATATGGCTGATGCGATTATTCAATTGCAGCTACAGCAAAATGTTCTGCAAGCTTCACTGTCAGTTGGGGCTAAAGTGATGCAGATGTCATTGCTAGATTATATTCGTTAGTAAGTAAAGGGAGTGCGATGTACATGGGTGAGAATACCATTTCGAATCAAGTCATAAAGAGTGACCTTTATGGTGAAATCATAGTTGAAGATCATCAAATCTTTCATTTTGCACAAGGTATTGTGGGCTTTTCTCATCTGAAGCAATTTGCATTATTGCCTTATGAAGATACAGAATTGTTTATTCTGCAGTCATTTAGTGAAGATATTAGCTTATTATTATTTCCTGCTGTATACAGCGGAAATAATATTAGCTTTCGTATAGATGAAGCAACTGTTGATCAATTAGGAGTTAAAGGTGAAGCGGAATTAGCTATTTTCTATGTATTAAGATTTATTGATAATAGTCCGTTCATTAATTTAAGAGCACCTATACTAATTGTATCCAATACGCAGAAAGGATGCCAATATGTTGTCCCGGATGAGTCACTAAGCATTCGTGCACCACTGGAATTAAAAGGTGACGATGTATGTTAGTGCTTAAGCGTAAAGTTGGAGAGGTTGTTCGGATTGCAAATGATATTGAGGTTCATATATTAGCAGTTGAGGGCGATATTATTAAGCTAGGATTTGAAGCACCAAAGCATATTCAAATTCTACGTTCTGAATTATATGATGAGATTAAAGCAGAAAATGAACAGTCAGTAATGTCTAACGATAGCAACACAAAAGAGATGCTTAAGAAGTTGAAATTTAGCAACTCAGATAAAAATAAAAATTAAGGAGGAATTACTGTGATTAGTTCAATCAATGGTATGGAAGGATCCTCAATTGATTGGAGTCAGTTAAACGCATTGAAGAAGCATCCTGCTTCAGAGAATCGGTTATCTGGCTCTTCCACACAAGCCGCACAAGCTACACAAGCAGCCAATGGAACAACATCTCAGTTATCACAACAAGACAAAGAAAAACTCTACAAGGAAGTAGAAAAAGTCAATGGGCAATTAGAGTTACAAAATCGCGCTTTACGTTTTAAGTTCAGTGATGAAGCAGAGCAATTCTACGTGGAGGTCATCGATTCACGTACAAATGAAGTTATTGATAGCATTCCAGGTAAGCATATGATTGAATTAGCTGCTAAGTTGAAAGATATGATTGGATTCTTTATTGACGAAAAGCTGTAAAAATTGGTTTTAATGTTACTTTTCTTTTGATGCAACGTCTCTCTTTTGAGGGAGGTTGCATCGAAAAACTAAACGAACAATAAGGAGTGGTTACAATGGGTATTAGTATTACCGGTTTATCATCAAATCTAGATACTGCACAAATGGTTAAAGATTTAATGGCTATTGAAAAAATTCCATATACCAATCTCACTACGAAAAAAACCAATCTGCAATCCGAGCAAACGATTTTCAGGACAATTAATACAAAATTGAATGCTTTAGAGACCGCAGCCAATGCGCTAAGATATAGCGGTGACTTTAACGTATATAAAGCATCAAGCTCTGATGCAACGATTCTTAAAGCAACAGCATCGACTAACGCAGCAACTGGTTCTTACAATATAAATGTTGATAAGCTAGCAACATCCGCTTCTGCGAGTATTAAAGGTATTAGTGGAGCAGGTTCAGATTGGGCGACTAGTCTTACAGGATTATCAATTGGTGGTAAAACGATAGATTTATCGGCTGCATTCGATGGTGTAACGTTAACGAATAACAAAGAAGCACTTACCGCATTAACTAATTATATTAATAAAAACAGTGGCACACTAAATGTTAAAGCTGAATTAGTGAAAACAGACGATTCCGATAATTATGCATTTTCTATAACATCTACAACGACTGGTAAACAAACTTCATTTGATATGAATGTATCTGGTGTGACAATTGATACGGCAAATAAAAAAGTTTCACTTGGGCAAAATGCAGAATTTACTATGAATGGTGTATCTGTTACGAGATCTTCTAATACATTTGATGACCTAATAAGTGGTGTTAGTGTTACACTAACTAAAAAAGGTGAAAGTACACTAGATGTTAAGCAAGATACGGCTAGCATTACTTCTAAAATTGATGCCTTTGTTACTGCATACAACGATTTATTAGTTTTAGTAAAGGATAACCTAGCGAAACCTACAACCGAAGGAAAAATGAATCCTTTGCAAGGAGATACTTTACTGAAGAGCATTAGCAGTCAAATGTATAATATGTTTACAGCTACAGTTAACTCTAACAGTAGCTTGAAGTCTATGGCTGATATCGGTCTGACGATTGATAAAGGTATAACAACCGCATCTGGTATGACTGGGAAAATTACGTTTGATAAAGAAAAGTTTGCTACTGCACTTGAATCAAATTCATCTGAAGTTTCTAAGTTATTCTCTAATGGCGATGAAGCTAACAAAGGTATTGCACTCAATATTGCCAACACAATTCGTAGTAATTATACATCGACGGTAACAGGTATTCTCAATGTTAAAATAACTGGTTACGATTCAGAAATTAAAATGGTAGATGACCGTCTTTCTGCGATGGATACTAAACTTGAAATGAGAGAGGCTAGGATTAAGTTGCAATTTAGTAATATGGAAACAATGCTTTCTTCATTGAAAAATGAACAAAATTGGCTTACGTCTCAATTTGAAGCATTAACAAAGTCTAAATAGTAATTTATTAAGAATAGGGGATGAAGGGTATAATGATCTCGAACTTTAACGGATATCAAGCCTACCAAAAAAACAAATATGAGACAGCTTCTCCTCACCGATTAATTACAATGCTCTATGATGGTGTGATTCGCTTTGCTAATCAAGCTATCAGTCAAATAGAAAGTAATAATATTGAAGGAACAAACCAAGCGGTAAAACGCATGCAGGATATTGTGTACGAGTTAATTGCTTGCCTTAATTTTAATGAAGGCAAAGACATTGCGGTGCAACTGAATTCACTCTATATGTATGTAATTGATCTTTCTATTCGTAGCAATATAGAAAAAAACGTAGAACCATTACAACAGGCAATTGCAATTATTATCGATATTAAAGCTTCCTGGGAACAAATTGGTAAGGAAGTGACAATGAATAATGGGTAGTATAAGTGAGAAACTATTACAAAGCTATTGCGAGCTAGTTGCCCTTCTCCAAGAGCAACTTAGCATTGCCAAGATGGAGCGATTTGATGATCAACTCGATCAAATTAACCAGTTAGAATTGCAAAAGCTACCTCATACGGCAACTATTAATGTGATTAGAGCGGATTCCTCCGACTACGATACCATTACGCAGAGTCATTTAACGGAGTTAACTAACTATATTGAAGAGCTTCAACGATTGAATCAGCAATTACAAGATATTATAAATAGCTGGTATAGTGACAATTCTATTTCAATGAAGCAAGTTTCCTCGCACCGCCGTACACTTCAATCCTATGGTGGCGTCAATTATAGTGATGTAATCTCGTATTTTATTGATGACAAAAAATAATTTTATTTATTTCTGAAAATCTATTAACTATTAGTAGATTTGATCCGATAATACTATTGTGACCACAAGGATGTGGCACTAAAAACCTATCATGGAGGATGATAATTATGTTTATTAACACTAACGTAGGTGCTCTAAACGCGCACCGTAACCTTACTGCAAACAACACAGCAATGAACAAAACGATGGAAAAACTTTCTTCTGGATACCGCATCAACCGTGCAGCTGATGATGCTGCTGGTCTTGCAATCTCTGAAAAAATGCGTTTCCAAATCAATGGTTTGAACCAAGCACAACGTAACGCTCAAGATGGTATCTCTTTGATCCAAACTGCTGAGGGTGCGCTTACTGAGGTTCATTCTATGCTACAACGTATCAATACACTTGCTAACCAAGCAGTAAACGGTACGTACCAAGATACTGATCGTGAACAAATTCAACTAGAAGTTGATGAGTTGGTAAAAGAGATTGATAACATTGCAAGTAAAACAACTTTCAATGGTACTAATCTTCTAAATGCTGCTGGTACTGTAAACTTCCAAATCGGTAGTGAGTCTGGCGATACTATTTCTGTATCACTTGCAGATATGGCTACTGCCGCTCTAGGTGTTGATGCTGTAGATGTTGGTACTTCAGCAGGTGCAGCAGCAGCAATTACTTCTGTTAAAGCAGCAATTAGTACTGTATCTAACCAACGTGCAACATTCGGTGCTGTTCAAAACCGTCTTGAGCACACAATTAACAACCTTGGCGTAAACGCTGAGAACCTTTCTGCTGCACAATCTCGTATTCGTGACGCTGATATGGCTTCTGAAATGACTTCATTCACTAAAAATCAAATCCTAGTTCAAGCTGGTACTTCTATGCTTGCACAAGCTAACTCTGTACCACAAAACGTTCTTAAACTTCTTGGATAATATTAATTAATTATATTAATCGAGAAAAAGTAAAGGCTGCCCTCGGGTAGCCTTTATTTGTTCATTCATAATTTAGCTTTTAAAACCGATATATATAGTATAATTATTGAAAATAGAGACTCTAATAGAGGTGTTATGATGAGAATAGAACGAGAAATATTAATTGATATTGTTAATGATATAGAAGTATATATACCAAAATTAATTGCCGCTTGTAATTCCGTGTCTGAGCTGTTCTATGAAGAAGTGAATGATTCGGTATGGGGTATATTTGAGCAAGTATTATCCGGATACGAAGACTTATATAAAACGCTACAAATGACGGTAGAGGATGCAAAAGAGCATGACGAACATTGGGCTCTACCGCTACAAGAGCTTATTGATCAAATCCCTCAACATTTTGTAATATTAAGTCAGGAAATGAATGCTCAAAACTATGTAGCAATCGGAGATATCATTAAGTATGAGTGGGTCGCATTACTAGGTGATATATTGAACACTATCAAGGAGAAAGAGTAAATGAGTAGTGTTTTAGAGACAAATCTAAATGCACTTCGAAGTTATCGTGAAGATCTCTATGAAAAAATAATTACTTATATGAAAACATATTCAGAAACAAATTGTACAATCCAGCAGGCTGCAAATGGTACTCCTAACTTACTTGTTCATACCGAAGGACAACCATTAATATATGCATATAGCAAATACAATCCCGAGCACGAATGCGAGCGATGGGCTGAGGCAATATATACTGAGGATGTAGCTGTAGGTGATGTCATTATGTATGGTTTAGGCTTAACCCATCATTTAGCATCATATATTACGAAATACCCGAATCATCAAATATACTTGTATGAACCACGTATGGATATATTCATTGAAAGTTTGAAGATCATTTCATTAGAAGGCTTACTAGCTAGTCCCAATATACGGTATCTTGCCGTTGGAGAATCTGATGAGGAATTAGCACAGCTATTCTATTGGTATCATACGTATGCAGTGTTGAAGAAGGAAGTAGTAGCCGTTCCTTTTTATTTGAAATGGGATCGGGATAAATATATGAATTTCCAAAAGCAAATGGAAAAGTATTTACTCAATTACGTATCCTTTCAACAATATAATAAACATGTTGGGAAATTACAACATCGTAATATTTTGAGGAATATACCTGAAGTGTTACGTACACCTTCATTAATTCATTATAAAGATAAATGGCTAGGTAAAACGGCTATTATTGTTGGTGGTGGTCCCTCATTGGAAAGGGATATTGAATTATTAAAGCAGTTAGAAAATCAATATATTATCATCGCAGCAGGAACAAGTATACAAACATTATTGAAACATGGAGTTAAGCCTCATCTAACGATATCTATGGATGCTAATATTTATAATTATAATGCGTTCTCGAATATTGATATGTTGGATTTACCTTTATTATTTATTCCGACTATCGAAAGTCGAATTGTTGAAAAACAAGGATACATTCGTATCCATGCCTTTTTTAATCATAATGATGAATATATACATTTGCTTAATCTTAATGAGAATAGCGATCCTATCTTCATTGGTACGCATTCAGTGACTGGTACGGCAATACAAGCAGCTATTTATATGGGCGTACAAAAGATTATCTTTACCGGTCAAGACTTATCATATCCAAATATGAAATTATATTCATCAGGAGCTTCACATTTAGACGAACATAATGTTGAAAAGCATAAACGAAATATGACGGAAAGAGTTTATAATGTAAGTGGAGGACAAAATGTCACTACTCTAAAAATGAAAATTACATTAATGGATATAGAAGAGTTAATTAGCAAATACAAGGACGTTACCTTTATAAATTGCTCACAAGAAGGAGCATTAATTTCCGGAGCGGAATATAGACGGTTACAGGAATTAGATCATCCTAGCGAACAATATTCACGAGACGATTTCATTGATGATTATGTTCAAAATAAAGAATTATATGATAATGAGCTTATGAAAAGAGCTTTAAATAAATTAATGAATCAAAAAGAGTGGTTAAGTAATGTAATTCTTAAGAGTAGTAAAGTGAATCAATTATTAAGTGAACTTGCAATGCTAAGTCGTAGTAAACCGAATAAATGTATGAATTCAATTGCACAAATTGAAAAATTATGGGGAAGTATTGCTCTACATTCAAATTTTGCTTTGCTTATTGAGCCTTTAATCAAGCCTGAACTAGTCAATTTTGATAAGGTAGTACCATATATTCAAAAAGAACAGCGAATTATCGCAAAAGCTAAGCTTCTGAGCGAGGCACTATCTCCACTAATAACTGAGATGAATAAGCAAATTCCGGAAAATATAGGCGAAATAGAAAAAAGTTTAGAAACTATTTCAAAAAATAAGGATTATGGTGTCTTATATAACGGAGAAGGTGAGTGTAATGATAGAGAGCGCATTGAAAGATAAAGTTGTACTTGTTACTGGTGGCACTGGATCATTCGGAAAGAAATTTATAAGTAAAGCACTAATGTTAGATGCCAAAAAAATAATTGTGTTTAGTCGTGATGAGCTAAAGCAATATGAGATGAGAAAAGAATTCGGTGAGAATAGCCGACTACGCTATTTCATTGGTGATGTACGTGATAAGGAACGCTTGTATCGTGCTTTTGAAGGGGTAGATATTGTTATTCACGCTGCAGCTATGAAGCATGTAGATGCGTGTGAGTATAATCCGTTTGAAGCAGTTAAAACGAATATAAACGGCGCTCAAAATGTTATTGAAGCCGCTATTGACCGTGGTGTGGAAAAAGTTATTGCTCTATCAACAGATAAGGCAGCAGCACCAGTCAATCTTTACGGAGCTACCAAATTAGCTTCAGACAAATTGTTTATTGCTGCAAATTCTTATGTTGGTGAAAAAAACACTAAATTTTCAGTTGTTCGCTACGGTAACGTTGTAGGGAGCCGTGGTAGTGTAGTTCCGTTTTTTCAACAGATTAAGCATACTGGCGTTTTACCGGTAACAGATGAGCGTATGACACGTTTCTGGATTACTTTAGAACAAGGCGTTCAATTTGTTATTGATAATCTAAATCGCATGCGTGGTGGCGAATTATTTGTACCCAAAATTGCGAGTATGAAAATTATAGATTTAGCAAAAGCGATTGGACCAGAGTGTAAGATTGAAATTGTTGGTATTCGCCCAGGTGAAAAATTGCATGAGACGATGATAACAATCGATGATTCACGTCATACGATCGAATATAATGATTACTATGTTATAGCCCCAGAATTTAATTGGTGGACTACTGAGAAGATTGAAGGGAAAGCTCTGCCAGATGGATTCGAATATAATAGTGCAATTAATGATAGATGGTTGACAGTGGAGGATTTAAGAGAAATCGTTAAGGAGAATTAGATGATGATAGCAGTGGTTGGTGGTGCAGGATATATTGGATCACATACGGTCAAATATTTATTAGAGCAAGGTAAAGAAATTGTTGTATTCGATAATTTGAGCTTTGGTCATCAAGAATTTGTTCCTGAAGGTGTTCCTTTTGTAGTTGGAGATTTAGCGAACAAATCAGATCTTAGTAATCTTTTTGATCGTTATCCAAGCATTGATACAGTGGTACATTTTGCTGCATTCGCTTATGTAGGAGAGTCTGTGAATGAACCAGCAAAATATTATAGCAACAATGTCGTCAATACTATAAATCTATTAGACATTATGCTAGAGCATGGCGTGAAAAATATTGTGTTCTCATCAACCTGTGCAACATATGGTCATCCCTTAGAGCTTCCAATTATAGAGGAGCATCCTCAGAATCCTATTAATCCATATGGTAGAACAAAGCTAATGATGGAGCAAATATTGGAGGATTATTCTCATGCATATGGTCTTAACTTTGTTGCGCTTCGGTATTTTAATGCTGCAGGAGCTGATGTCGAAGGAGAGATTGGTGAATGGCATACACCTGAGACACATTTGATTCCATTAATATTAGATGTAGCAGCTGGTCTACGTGAATCCATTCATGTATTTGGTAGAGACTTTAATACTCCAGATGGTACGTGTATTAGAGATTATATTCATGTTACCGACCTTGCAGATGCACATAGCAGAGCTATTGATTTTCTGCATAGGGAATCTAGTAACTTAAAGTTGAACTTAGGCAATGGCTTAGGTTATTCCGTGCTTCAGATTATTCATACAGTTGAGAAAATAACTGGGAAATCCATTAATACTATATTTGCAGATCGTCGTGCAGGTGACCCAAGCTCATTGGTAGGATCAGCCAAGCAGGCCAAAGAAATAATAGGATGGCAGCCAAAGTATAGCTTAGAGCAAATTATAGAAACAGCTTGGAAATGGCATCTTAAAAAATTCGGAGGTGTGCAATGAGTCGCATTCTAGTAACTGGCGGGGCGGGCTTTCTCGGCTCACACCTTATTGATAGATTAGTTGAGCAAGATCATGAAGTTGTTTGTTTAGATAACCTACAGACGGGTTCTTTGGAAAATATTAAGCACTTGGAAAGTAAGATAACGTTTATAGAGCATGATATTGTGGAGGCTCTGCCCCAATTAAGACAATTTGATGAAATCTATAACTTAGCATGTCCAGCAAGTCCAATTCATTATCAAGCTGATCCAGTCCATACATTCAAGACAAGTGTAATTGGTGCTATGAATATTTTGGAGTTAGCACGTCAAACTGGAGCTAAAGTTTTTCAAGCTTCAACCTCTGAAGTATACGGTGATCCGTTAGTACATCCTCAACCCGAACAGTATTGGGGGCATGTTAATCCTATTGGTATTCGCAGCTGTTATGATGAAGGGAAACGAGGGGCAGAAACTCTTTTCTTTGACTATGCACGTATGTACGACTTAGAAATTAAAATCGTACGAATTTTTAATACGTATGGTCCTAGAATGGATGCTAGGGACGGACGCGTCGTTAGTAACTTTATTGTACAATCACTTCAAAACAGGCCGCTTACAGTATATGGAGATGGTAAGCAATCAAGATCATTCTGCTATGTAGATGATTTGATTGAAGGGTTTTTACGTATGATGGCATCACCAAAAACGGTAACGGGACCTATTAATTTGGGAAACCCAAATGAATTTACGATGTTAGAGCTTGCTGAGAAGGTTCTGAAATGGACAGCTAATGAAACTCCACTACAATATCATGAACTACCTCAGGATGATCCTAAGCAACGTCAACCAATTATTGATCAAGCGAATATAATTCTCAACTGGGCACCTAAAGTCATGCTAGATGAAGGACTACAAAAAACAATTGAATATTTTAAATCTGTTGTAGCTTAGTAACCATTTGCTTTAACAGTATCATATAAAGGTGGAAAAAGACATGAGGGTGTCAATTATTGGTACGGGTTATGTAGGGCTTGTAACAGGTACAGTTCTATCAGATATTGGTCATAGTGTTACTTGCCTAGATATTAATGAAGAAAAAATTGCTTTGTTACAACAAGGGAAGTCACCCATCTATGAGCCTGGATTGGATGAGTTGTTGGAAAAAAATATACAAGAACATCGCTTAGCTTTTACTACCAACGTTACTCAAGCTTTTAAGGATGCACAATTTATTTTTATTGCAGTGGGAACACCACAAGGAGACGATGGTTCCGCTAATTTAAGCTTTATAGAGCAAGCAGCAAAAGATATAGCGATGAATGTTACAGATGATTGTATTGTCATAGTAAAAAGTACTGTTCCAGTAGGTACAAATGATCGTGTGGAGCAAATTCTAAGAGAAAATGGATTACCACATATTCAATTTAATGTGGTATCTAATCCAGAATTTTTACGTGAAGGTCATGCTATACGCGATACTTTTTATGGTGATCGAATTGTGATTGGTGCAGAACTGGATGAGGTAAGTGAAGAAGTGGCAGTACTGTTTCAACCATTAAATATACCAATAGTAAAAACTAACCGTAGAAGTGCAGAAATGATTAAGTATGCAGCAAATGCCTTTCTAGCAGTGAAAATTAGTTATATTAACCAAATATCTAATTTATGTGAGAAGGTTGGAGCTGATATTCATTCAGTAGCAGACGGTATCGGTATGGATAGTAGAATTGGGCGAGCATTTTTAAATGCAGGTCTTGGCTATGGTGGATCTTGTTTTCCAAAGGATACTGAAGCATTAAGCTTCCTTGCACGTGAGCATGATGTATCAATGAGTATTGTTGAAAGTGCTATTGATGCTAATCATAAGCAACGGCAAATTTTTATTCAAAAGGTACTACATCATTTTGACGGAAATGTCCAAGGAAAACGTATTGCTGTACTTGGTCTTGCGTTTAAGCCTAATACAGATGATATGCGTGACGCACCATCAATTGACATTATACGTACACTCGTACATTACGGTGCCGAGGTAACAGTATTCGATCCTGTAGTAAAAGTAACTTCTATGTTAGAAAATATCAGTATTACTTATGCCTCTAGTCTAGAGCAGTGTGTGGAGCAAGCCGAGGCTGCTTTACTAGTTACAGAATGGCCGGAGTTTGTTCATGCTGATTGGTCAGAATTAACATCACGAATGAAACATTCTACTATTTTTGATGGTAGATATGTTTTGCACAACAGTCAGAAAAATATAGAACCCAAAATTATAACACATATAAATTAGATGCTGATTTGATACAAAATTAACTAATATTAAAGGGGCAATAACTAAAATGTTAAATATTGTGTGTAGTGCGAATCGTTCTTACATTCAGCATCTTTGTGCAATGATTTCATCAGTAAGTGAAAATACAACATCAGAAACTATATTTCATGTGTTTAATGATGGATTTACAAGTGAGGAACAAATTCATATTCGTAATTATATGAGTATTTATTCCCATGCTTTCATAACTTTTTATACTATTGATGATTCAATATTTGCAGGATTAGATATAAAATTCAAACGCTTAACAATCCAAACCTTCTATCGTTTACTTGCATCTGAGTTGTTGCCCCAAGATGTGGAGAAGGCTTTATATTTGGATTCTGATATTATTGTCGAAGATGACGTGTCTATTCTATTAGCTACAGATTTAAGCGGATATTATGTTGGAGCAGTTAATGAATTAGCCCCGGAGGCTTCTTATGCATTAGGTCATGAACGATTAGAGGACTACTTTAACGCTGGTGTGTTACTCATAAACATAAAAAAATGGCGTGAAGATAATTTTTTCAATCAGTGTATGGAGTATGCGGTGAACAATCAAGATATCATCACATTTGGTGATCAAGATATATTAAATGGATTATTGCAAGGGAATTTCTATCAGCTAGAACTTAAATGGAATGTGACTTATAAGCTAGGACAGTATAAAGGTTTTTATAGTTTCTTATTAAAAGAAGATAATATTGATGAAATAGAAAAGAATCCATCTATTATTCATTATTTAGGAAATACAAAGCCGTGGAGTATTTTTACGATCCATCTTCATAAAGCTAGATATAGTTACTACTTAGATAAAATTCAATATCCATATATAATTAATCCCGAATATGCCGAATTTTCTAAACGAGATATTGTATTTTTTGGCGCAAGCAAGAAAGGTGCAGATAAACTTCATTTATTCAATGAACTTGAATTGCAGGTCAATTATTTCTGTGATAATGATGCGAATAAATGGAGCAAAACCTATAAAGGAATTGAAGTAATTTCACCTGATCAATTGAAACAATTGAAGAATCCAGCCATTATATTAACAAGTATGTATGCCGATGAAATTGGTATTCAGTTAGAGCAATTAGGATTTGTTGAAACAAAAGATTTCTTTAAATTACATATGTTAGACCTAATTGCATGGAGATAAAAATGTATAAATAAAGTCACTAGATAAAACAGTGATAGCGATATCGCAATAAAATATGTTCAAATAATAAAATGTGCTCATTAAATATTAATTTAGAAGAATTCAACAAAATGCACCTTGCGTTAACAAGGTGCATTTTGTAACATATGGATGTTTCACCTGTAGTTTTTTGTTTCATTATCGACCAATAGAAATGAAAAAGCATACACCTTTGATTAGTGTTTAGAAATGCTAGGGTAAAGAGTTTAAAAGTGTCAAATCTTGTTTGGCAATATCAAAAAAATAATGGATGTGAGCGAAGTGGAAAAGTTTCATGTTATTTTTTCATCTGATGACAATTATATTCAACACTTAATCGCGACACTTGTCTCCATGCTTGAAAATACTAATTATGCACAACATATTATTGTAAATGTTATTGACGGTGGTATTAGTGAGGAAAATAAACAATACTTGAATGTACTTGTAAATAAATACAATTCCAGTATTAAGTTTTTAGATATAGATACTAGCATGCTAGAGAATGTAGTGGTAAATGGACATATTTCGGAAGCAACCTATTATAGAATTTTAATTCCAACGCTTTTTGAAAACAGCATATCAAAAGTGATTTATTTAGATTGTGATTTAATTGTTAGACATGATATTTATGAGTTTTACAATATTGACATATCTAATTATGCTCTAGGAGCTATAAAAGTAAATGAATACAATAGACACGAACAGCTAGGGATTCCAAAAGACTCAAAATACTTTAATGCAGGAGTTCTAATTATTAATCTTACTAAGTGGAGAATAAATAATATTTCTACATTAGTTATGAAATTCATAGCTACATATCCAGAACGATTGAAAATGTGGGATCAAGATGCTTTAAACGCTATATTATATAATGATTGGTATGAAATAGATTATATATGGAATTTAAGAGCACAACTATTTAATCAAGATTTTCAAACTGCAGGATTTGACTCAGAAGCAGTTTTTGAAAATGCAAAAAATGATCCTGCAATTTCGCATTTCACGACAGCTTCAAAACCTTGGCACTTTTTGAATAACCATCCATATAAAGAAGAGTATTTTAAATACCTTGATGTTTCAAAATATCCTTACGTTAAATTTCCTGAAAAAGGGTTTATATTGACTAAGAAAATTATTGTGTTTGGTACTGGTAAAAGCGGAGAACAGGTGACACAGAGGCTTCTTGAACAAGGCATTGAAGTGGCGCATTTTGTAGATAATAATCAGGAAAAATGGGGAAGGGAATTTATTGGTAAGAAAATTTATGATCCAGGAACTCTTCTTGAGGAGAACTCAAAATTTATTATTATTGCTAGTCAGTATAATAATGAGATCGCAGAGCAGTTAATAAACATGGGATTGCGAGCAGGTCAGCACTTCTTGAAAGATTTAAATTGGAATACCAATATTATTACAGAATAAGAAACGATAGAAATAAAAAATGATATGTCAGGAGTATTCATATATGTTGGAGCAGCAGTTAAGTTTAAGAAACTGGTCTCATAAACTCGAACGGTATAAGCTTTTTTTTGAAGAAATAAGCATAATAAGTGAGTGTAACAGAAAATTAGATATTTCCATTATTATAATATCCTGGAGATTACATCCTGACACATTGCAGAATCTCATGATTTTAAACAAACAACGAAATGATATAAATGTCGAGATTATTTTTGTAAACAATGGAGCATATTTGGATGAGTTTCAAATCCTACTTCCCTATATCAACAAGTACATTACTTTAGGCGAAAATACGGGTGCATATTTGGCTCGTAATATAGGCGCGATTTTTGCGGATGCTCCAATATTACTGTTTTTGGAGGATGATGGAATTCCTGATGAGCAATTACTTTTAGCGCATTATTTAACACATCAAAAATATAATGTAATCGCTGTTCAGGGACCATATTTATATAAAACCGATAATCCGCTTAATGAGTATCAACATCATTACTATTATGGAGAAAAAGTTTTCCCAAAATGTTCTGATCTTGAAGGTAACAGCTCATATTGTGCTGATGCATTCTTTGAAGTTGGAGGTTGGGATGATGATATTACATTTGGTGGCGGAGGAATAGAGCTTTCCATTCGATTGAACCAAATTTATCCTCAACTCTATAATCAATTGTATTCACCCATATGTGTTTTATTGCATGACTATGTCACGAGTATGGAACATCTTGTTTCTAAAAGGGAGAAACAATTAATTTCTCATACTAGACTTAAAAATAAATACCCTGAATGGAATCGATATATAGAGAAATGGCTGGATCGCTCTAAGAATAGAGAAATGATACAAATTCGTAACGATTGGAAACCAGAAAGTGAAATAATACTTCAAAGCTTAGAAGCAGAAATTACACTGCGCAACCTCAATAAGTCTAGTAAATATACGCAGGAGAGATTATTTTTGTCTAACCCTGATCATATGGTTGAGCATTTGCAGACTAGGCAAAACGACTATCAAATTGTTATATTCGGTGCAGGCGAACTTGGACAGCGAGTATATAAATTATTCAGTAGTACGATTAATGCAAATCTGGTATTTGCAGATAATAACCAAGATTTATGGGGGAAGGAGATTAATGATATAAAAGTATTAAGTCCACATGATCTCACGACAACAAATAATTTTGTGTATATAGCATCTCAATGGAGAGAAGAAATAGGTATACAGTTAAGGGAAAAAGGATTTGTAGTTAGTTCTAATTATTCATATGTACTTATTTGAAAAATTCTGCATAATTGTTAAGCGAGGTATCGGATTATGAATGTCGTAATTGTTACAGATAATCAATATGCACAGTACGCTGCAGTAATGTTAACATCTCTGTATGAAAACACTAAACAGAGCAATCGTATTGTATTGTATGTAATATTTCATGATTTAAGTATGAGTAATCAGTCACAGTTATTAGATCTTGTGAAATATTACAAAAGTGAAATTAACTTTATAGAAGTGAAAGATAATTTTGGTGATTTTCATGAAGGAGCATATGTATCAAGGGCAGCATACTTGAAAATCAATATCCCTCAATATTTACCTCAATCAGAGCAAAAAGCACTATATTTGGATGGAGACATTATTGTTACATCGGATATCTTACAATTTAATGATATTAATCTGGGTGATCACTATTTAGCTGCTGTATCGGATGATAATATGTTCTTGGCAGATGATCTGGGGATATCAGTGGAGTCTTATTTTAATTCAGGAGTAATACTATTTAATCTCGAAAAATGGAGAGATAATGATATCTCCAGTCAAATTTATGAATATGTAATGAGTCCATATAATAAAAGAAATACTTGTGATCAGGATGCTTTCAATTTTGTGTTATGGGATAAATGGTTAAAATTAGACAGAAGGTATAATTATTTATTAACCAACCATATCGATATTGAAGAACCGATTGTTTTTCACTATGCTGCAAGAGATAAACCGTGGCATGTATTATATAGTGGGAAATATAAAGAGTTATTTCTCGATTACGAGAAAAAATGTATATGGCAAGACTATAGTAGACAAGATATGGATTTGTTAATGAATCATAAAATAGTTATTTATGGTGCATCAACTGCTGGAGTTAGTGCATATGAACAGCTTAAGGAGCATTCTCTAGAGATACAATTTTTTGTTGATGGCGACGAACAAAAACATAACACGATGAAAATGAACAAGCCGATTTATGAAATTTCTGTCTTAAAAAGTCTAGAGAATAGTTATGTTGTCATCGTTCCTTCAACTAGTTACTATGATGAAATGAGAGTAGCGCTTGAGTCATATTCATTCTATCCGCTTAGAATTTGCAATAAAATTTTTTTGAAGGATGAGTTAGGGGTCGTATAATATGGTATTCAAATTCACGGTTATAATCTCGAATTATAATTATGAGAAGTATATATCAGAGGCAATTGATTCGGTGTTACATCAAACATATCAGAATTTTGAGCTGATTATCGTCGATGATGGATCAGTAGACAATTCAAAAACTATTATAGAAGAATACCGCAGGCAACATCCTGATCAAATAAAAGCTATTTTTAAGAGTAATGGAGGGCAAGCCTCTGCATTTAATGCGGGGTTTTCCATATCAGACGGTGATATTATTACATTTTTAGATGCAGACGATTACTGGTATCCAGACAAATTGGAAACTATTGCTTACTACCATCAATTGAATAAAGGAGTACAGCATAATTTGCTCATAAATAATGAAAAGAAATTTACTTTATTAGAGGATGGAGTGACGAAGCAAAAAAAAGGTCTTGAATTGTTTGGTTTCTTGGGAACGATACCTACCTCAGGATTATCCTTTAATAGAGAAGTGTTAAAGTTGATTTTCCCTATCCCGGAAAAGGATTATAGAATATGTGCTGATTTATATGTGAAAATATTATTTCTTAATTATCATGATATCTATTCAATTGATACCCCAAAAGGTTGCTACAGAACTCACGATTCAAATCAATGGTTTATTAATCAAGCTAACGCGGAAGTATACTATAGAATAACGCTTGAAAAGCTTAACGAAGTTAGAATAAAAGAAAACAAGAGTCTCATTGAAAAAAATAGTGAAGCAGAGTCCGTGGGTCGATTTTTATTAGATGGTTTGGCACTTAATAGTGAAGAAAAATATGTAATCTATGGTACAGGTGAATTAGCAAAATACTTCTATAATGAAAAAAAACGTGACATACGAGTCAAATGTTTTTCAAGTAGCTTTGTACAGGAAGAAGGGACTTTTTTATTTGATCAAGAGGTGAAACCCTTTAATTATTTGCTTAATAATCCGAAGGAGTACGATAAAATTATCATTGCAAGTACCCAAGTAATTGAAATTAAACAATTTTTACTTGAAAATGGATTTGATGAATCAAAATTAATTATCCCTAAGTTCTGAGAGGAGTACGCAATGTTAGCATCTGTACTAATTAATAATTATAACTATGCAGATTATTTGGAAGAGTGTATTCAGTCTGTTCTCGATCAAACATATGAAGATATTGAGATTATTGTTTACGATGATGGGTCTACTGATAACTCGTTAGACGTATTATCTCAATTTAGTAATATAAAAGTTATTTTAAAAGAAAACTATGGGAAAAGTCATAACCTTAATCAAATGAACGCAGTGTATCAAGCTTATCAACAATCAAAAGGGGATTATATTTTTTTGCTTGATAGTGACGATTTGTTCAAAGAGGATAAAATAGAGAAAATAATAAGTGCTTTTAAAAGTCATCCCCATGTAGAGGCAATTCAACATTCACTTGAAGAAGTGAATAAATATAGTGAATCGCTACATTCCATTGTACCAGTATTAAAAGATGTAACGAATTACAAAGAATACATATATACCACTGAAAGTTTATTTCATTTGTTTTCTACCACAAGTGCCTTGGCGTTTAGAAGGAGTTTCTTGCAAAGGGTATTGCCTTTGAAAGAGGATGAATTATCTTATATTTGGATGGATACAAGACTTATGCAGCTGGCCACTGTCCACTCTCAGATATTTACAATTAGAGAACCGTTGACATATTATCGGAAACATGGAAAGAATGCTTGGTCTTCTTTAGGGGATCTGGATGTGCACGACAAATATACTCTTCAATTATATGAATTTTTTAATTCAGTTGCTGTAGAAAATAATCTCCCAAGGTTAAAATATTCTGTGAATAACTTTTTAGAAAATACATTTTTCTATAACAATACTGATGTGAAAAAATGTGATGAGTTTATCTCTAATAATGAGTATTGGATATGGGGAGCTGGAGAAGCGGGACAAAGTGTTTGTCATGCGTTAAGGAAGCAACAGGGGGAGCTACTTGGATTTATTGATAGTGATCTTAGAAAGCAAAATCAATTAATCATGGATCGAAAAATATATGCTCCGGAAGACGTGTATTATAAGAAAAATATTAAAATTATTGTATCTCCTTATCATGCATATGATGCCATTAAAAAAGTTCTGAAAAACAAAGAAATAAGTGAAGGGCTTCAATTTATTGATCCTTTTATAAGAAAAGAATAGGTGATAACAATGAATATTTCAGCAGTAATACCAGCGTACAATGCTGAACATTATATTGAGAAAGCTGTTCTAAGTATCGTTAATCAAACCGATCCTGTTCATGAAATTATTATTGTGGATGACGGTAGTAATGATAGGACCGTTGACATTGTGAATAGGTTACAACAACAATATAAATATATTCAGCTATTTCAGCAAACCAATGCAGGGGCTTCGGCAGCAAGAAACAATGGTATCTCAAAAGCTTCAGGTAATTGGATCTTATTGTTGGATGCTGATGATGAATGTGATGCTGACCTAATAAGAAAATACAATGAGAAAATAAACGAAGAAAAGTATGCCGCTATATATAGTGGTTTTGTTCAAATTAATGAAACTGGTGAGCAGATCTCAGATACAATTAGTGGATATGAATTATTAGGTGAGGAAGGATTTTGTCAGATGTTTCTGAGAAATCCAATTATCTCACCCTCATCAAGTGTAATTAAGAAGTCTGTTTTTTACCAACTTGAAGGATTCGACACAACGATAAAGTATGTAGAAGATGTCGATTATTGGTTGAGAATATTATTGAATGGTATGAATATAGGATATATATCACAACCTCTATCATTTATCCGTAGGCATTTAAACAATACAACGGCTAATATTAATTCTACTAGGGAAGGTGAGAAGCGATTATTAAATAAATTTGGTCTTCCCGCACTTCAGAAGGCAGTTTATGCAAGAAAATATGCTGTGGAGGATAATCATCTAGATTATATTAGTTTCTTAATGCGATATGAGAAGTGGCAGGAAGCTAAGCAATTATTAGCTACATTGAATATTGAATCATCCCATAGTAGATATGTCTCTTATTTATTTACTAAAGCACTTGTAGCATTGCACTTTGAAGAGTATCTAGTCGCTCAAGAAATCTACTTGAGTGTTATTACTCGGGATGCAACTCATGGGGCAGCCTTGAATAATATAGGGGTATTGTATGCAATGAATGGTCAGCTTGAAGATGCTAGAGAGCTATTACAACAAGCATTTCAACATTTTCCTGAATATATGGATGCCAAGCATAATATTGAGCAGTTAGATGTAGAAAATCCTATATATCGCTTCACAAAACGCGAGTTAAGAAAAAACTTGTTAAGATATTCTTAACATAGGGGAAATGTTATGAATGGATCTATAAAGCCGCCCAGTTACTAATAAAAGATCCAGGAATTATTGATGTTGGAAACCTCATAGTGGAAGATATTAATGTAACTAATACTATTCAAGTTAATTTGTTTATATCATAGTGATGAAGAAATGAGTACAATTCCATTATTTATAAAAGAACTGTTTAAAGATATTTCGTATAAATTCTATTTGGGGCACCATAATGGCAATTTATTAAAAGAAACAGTTTTATACGCTATGGCGGAATAAATATAGTAAGTAACCTATCTGTGAAGGTGTTGAACGATACCAAATGCTCACGAATAAAAAAATTTTTATTACTGGCTCTACACGCGGTATTGGTCGAGAAACAGCAATAGTGTGTGCAGCGCATGGTGCGACATTGATTTTGCATGGTCGAGATATGGTAACGCTAGAGAAATTAAAAGAAGAGATCATTAGTCAATACGGAGTCACTGTTCATATTTTAGCTTATGATGTGCGAGATACAAGTGAAATCAAAAATGCATTTGTATGGATCAAGAAAAATGTTGGTAGATTAGATGTACTCGTCAATAACGCAGGTGTCTTAGATGATGCACTTTTAGGTATGATTAATGAAGGACAAATGTCGAATACATTTGCGATTAATATCGAAGCGGTTATTTATCATATGCAGTTTGCTTCAAGATTAATGGCGAAGCAAAAGCATGGCTCAATTATTAATGTTAGCTCCATTATAGGCAAAACCGGTAATGCAGGACAAACCGTATATGGAGCAAGCAAAGCAGCAGTTATTGGCGCAACCTATTCAGCCTCCAAGGAGCTAGGATCACACAATATTCGTGTCAATGCCGTAGCACCAGGCTTTATTGATACAGATATGACAAAACAATTAACAGAAGATAAATATGCTCAGCGTATTAGTGAGATTAGAATGAATCGGATTGGAAAGCCGGAAGAAGTAGCAAATACGATTCTTTTCTTAGCCTCTGATCTATCTTCATACATAACGGGTCAAGTTATTGGCGTTGACGGTGGTATGGTTATTTAATCTATAGCTTTTGTAATGGTGGTGAAGCAATGTTGAGATTTACTAAAATCACTGAAAATGATCTAGAACAGGTGTTAGAATGGCGTACAAGTGAACATGTAACAAAGTATATGTATACTGATGTTGAAAAAAATATGGATAACCAACGAAAATGGTTTGATAGCATTTCAAAAGATAATAAGCAGTGCCATTGGATGATCCATTACAAAGAAAATGCGATTGGTATTATTTCTTTGAATAATATTGATCATAAACATCGTAAAGCAACCTTTGGCTATTATATTGGAGATTTGAATTACTCAATTATTGCGGGTCGAATTCACCCTTACTTATATAATTTTGCCTTTTTTGAATTAGACTTAAACAAATTATATGCCGAAGTTATGGATGGAAACGATGGTATGATGAAAATGCATCTCTATTATGGTTTTTCACATACAGCAACATTTAAGGAACATATTTATAAATATAATCAATATCATGATATCGAGTATTTTGAGCTACTTTCCTCAACATGGAAAGAAAAGTGTGTAAAGTTTCATAAGCATAAAGCCGAATTTATATTATAATAGAATGTAGATTAATAGAATGCTGATTTAGTATAACAATTATAGGACCATGTTAGGTAGGGATACATATGAATGAAGAGAAGCTACGCATGATTTTCGCAGAGGCATTAGAAATTGAGCTTGATCAGGTGACGGATGAGTTATCTTATAATTCCATTCCGCAATGGGATTCCCTTGCTCATATGGCATTAATCACTGAGATTGATGATCAGTTTGATACAATGCTAGATACGGATGATGTACTAGATATGAACACATTTGCCAAGGCAAAAGAAATTTTAGCAAAATACGATGTACAATTCTAATGAAGGGGGTGTGGTATTAATACCATACCCTTTTCTTATATATCGTTGAACGGAGGGCTTTTATGTTTTTCGAAAACTTCAACTATGATAACAAAGTAGCAATTATTACGAATGATACACAATATACATATGAACAATTACATCTATTAACGAAGGAATACTCATTACACTCCACGCAAAAAGAGCTCGTGCTATTACTGTGTGAAAATAATATACAATTTATCGCTGCCTATATGGCTGTATTACAAGCTGGTCATGCTGTAATGCTAATGGGAGCAAACACCAACAAGCAATTACTGGATAGTATTGTTACAACCTATCAACCGAAATGGATTATAGGATCGATTTCATTTGCAGATTATGTTCAAATGGGGAATGTTTCAGAGCGAACTTTATTTGCATCGTATGTCATACACTCAGATCTAGCATTATTATTGAGCACATCTGGCACAACGGGTAGTCAGAAGTTTGTTCGCTTATCTTATGCAAACCTACAAACAAATGCGGAATCAATTGTTACGTATTTGCAGATTGAACAAGATGAACGAGCGATTTTAAATCTACCATTATCGTATTCTTACGGGCTGTCTATATTGAACAGTCATTTACAAGCAGGGGCAACCGTATTATTAACAGAAGAAAGCGTCATGGCTAAGACTTTCTGGCAATTTGTCGAAGAACATCAAGCCACTTCTTTAGCGGGAGTACCCTTCACCTATCAGATGTTAAGTAGAATTGGTTTCTTTAAGATGGAGCTGCCTCATTTGAAGATGTTGACTCAGGCGGGGGGACATCTGGAAGAACGTTTGGTTAAGCTATTTGGAGAGTACGCGGAGCAGCATAATAAGAAGTTTTATATTATGTATGGTCAGACGGAGGCAGCTCCACGGATGTCGTATATTCCTACCGACAAGTTGTTAAGAAAAGCAGGATCTATCGGCATTGCTATTCCTGGAGGACAATTCGAGTTAGCTCCAGAAACGAATGAATTAATTTATAAAGGTGCTAACGTCATGCTAGGTTATGCTGAGACATTGGACGATTTAGCTAAAGGCGATGAGAATAAAGGAATATTACATACTGGAGATGTAGCTGAAGTAGATGCTGATGGTTATTATACAATTACTGGTCGGATGAAGCGGTTCGTAAAATTATTCGGGTTGCGTATTAATTTGGATGATGTAGAGCGAAAGTTAGTATCAATTGGAGAGCAACCAGTCGCATGCACCGGTAGCGATGATAAATTAGTAGTCATGATCGAATCTGAATTGTTATTAGCTGATGTGAAACGATGCTTGGAAAAGATGTATAAGCTGCATCATTCTGCGTATAAAATTATCGTTGCAGACGCTATTCCAAGAATGGCAAATGGTAAAACAGATTACAAAGCGATAAAGGATGAGATGTTATGATCTATCCCTATAATGACGAGCAGCAGACGAAACAGCAATTATTAGTAAACGAATTAAATAAATTAACAAGGCATCATATGAAGAATAGTGCTGCTTATAAAGCGATGATCGAGAAGACTTCAGGCTATCAAGAAGCGACATCATTAGATGAAGTACCTTATTTGCCAGTGCAATTATTTAAGCTAATGGACTTATTATCTATACCTGCTGAAGATGTTATAAAGGTGTTAACATCAAGCGGTACATCAGGACAGCAAGTTTCAAAGATTTATTTGGATAAAGAAACTTCCGTTAGTCAGACGAAATCTTTAGTTGATGTGATAAAGCCAATACTTGGCGCTAAGCGGCTACCAATGGTTATTTTGGATACTAAATCTGTACTGAAAGATCGTCGTTCATTCAGTGCTAGAGGAGCGGGTATTTTAGGCTTTGCTAATTTTGGTAGACGTCATTTTTATGCTTTGAATGATGATATGACCGTAGATTGGACTGGCTTACAAAACTTTTTGGAAGAATATAAGGGTTCCAAGCTTTTATTGTTCGGATTTACTTTTATGGTTTGGAAGCATGTTGTTCAAGAAGCAAAACTACAAAATATTAAGATAGATTTTGGAGACAGTGTACTTATACATGGTGGCGGCTGGAAAAAGCTGCAGGATGAAGCTGTTGACCCACAAACTTTCAATGATGAAATAAAACAAGTGCTTGGTATTGGGAAAGTGCACAACTATTATGGCATGGTTGAGCAGGTTGGTTCGATTTTTGTTGAGTGCGATCATGAACATCTGCATACGCCGAATTTTGCTGATGTATTAATTAGAGACCCGCTTACTTTTGACCCGCTTGCCTATGGCCAACAGGGATTAATTCAAGTGTTAAGTTTATTACCGAGAAGTTATCCTGGTCATAGCTTATTAACCGAAGATTTAGGAACGATTCATGGTGAAGATGATTGTCCGTGCGGATGGAAGGGTAAACATTTTAGTGTAGCGGGACGAATTCCAAAGTCGGAATTAAGAGGCTGTAGCGATACTTTTGCCTTTGGGATAGGAGGCGTAAAATAATGAGGTACTACTGGCCACACCATAATGGAGAAGAAGCGTTACAGCATCTACAACATCAAAGAACATTAGCTGCTTTTAATAACGATGCTCTATCTTTCATTCAAGAATTATCAAAGCGTTTTGTGAAGATGCGGAAGTTTCCAGAAATTGTTGCACTTGGATTTTGGATGCGAAAAGCTCATATGAATCAGCTGCAAACGTCATGGGAACAAGAAATCATTGGTAGTGTTGTAAAAGCAAGAGGAACGGTATTTCATTTAGCACCTTCGAATGTAGATACGATCTTTATTTACTCGTGGATTTTATCTTTATTAGCAGGTAATCGCAACATTATTAGAATTTCTAGTAAAGAGCAGCTACAAACAAATAGATTGCTTACGGAAATTTTGGCTGTGCTAGCAAAACCGGATCATGAAGAGATTGCTAAGAGAACAATCGTCTTATCTTATCCACATCATAATGCAACGACCGAAAAGCTAAGCATGCTTTGTCATACTCGTGTCGTGTGGGGCGGAGATGCTACAGTAAGCGCGATTCGCAAGCTTGCACTAGCACCGATGGCCAATGAGCTCGTATTTGCAGATCGTTTCTCAATGTCAGTCATTAATGCTGAAATTGTTAATACGCTGGATAACGAAGGTTTGCAGCAATTAGCTGAACGATTTTACAATGATTCTTTTTGGTTTGATCAGATGGCGTGCTCTTCACCGAGATTAGTGATATGGACAGGTACTCAGCACATAGTTGAACAGGCACAACGCTTGTTCTGGATGCAGGTTGCACAAGTTATCCAAGCCAAAAATTATGAACTTGCAGCCGCTACGCAAGTCCAAAAGTTAGCTACTGGATTATGGCTAGCAACGGAGCAAGAAACGATGAAAGTTGATTATCAAAACATGTACTCGCGTATTCAGCTTAAAGAATTAACTGCCAATTTGCGAGAAAGACATTGTGGTGCGGGCCTCTTTTATGAAACAAGACTTGAAAACCTATTTCATATTGCCGATATAATAATTGATAAAGATCAGACACTTTCTTACTTTGGCTATGCTAAGGAACAATTAATTGAGATGATTGATCTGTTTTCCAATAGAGGTATTGACCGTGTTGTCCCGATAGGTCAGGCCTTAGACTTTCATGCGGTTTGGGATGGTCAGTCCTTCTTGCGCTCATTTACAAGAGAAGTCGTAATTATATAAGGTATTGTTAGAGATAAGTAGAGCCTTATTCTTAATATTCATTATGTTTCGGAATGGGATGTGTGTAGATGAAAACAATTATTATTATTCAGGCACGAATGGGATCTTCTCGTCTACCTGGGAAAATTCTCAAACCACTAGGACGTGTGGATAGTTTAACTTATGTCACAGAACGTTGTCGAAAAATTCATGGTGTTGATGAAGTGATCGTTGCCACATCAAACCTACCACAGGATGATGAGGTTGAAGCATGGTGTATAGAACATAATATAGCCTATTATCGAGGTTCAGAAGACGATGTATTGGCTCGTTATATGCAATGTGCTCACCGATATAATCCTGATTATATAATGAGAGTAACATCAGACTGCCCATTTATTGATTATGAGATCGCCTCGGAAATGGTTGCACTAATGAAAGAGCATCAAGTCGATATTATAGATTTGGCGAGTGATCTGCCACGAGGGCTTGCGGTAGAAATTATTGCTTACAAAGCATTGCAATACATATATGAGCATAGTCGTGAGCAACGTCATCGTGAGCATGTCACCTATTATGCTTACGAGTATAAGGAGCAATTTACAAGAGTAGATTACATAGCTCCTACGAATCGCCACTATTCTGAACTTCGTATTACGCTAGATACAGCAGAAGATTACGCATTGCTTTCTAATGTTGCTGATTATTTTTCTGCAATAGATGTTTCTAGTAGCGATGTCATTCAATATTTATTAGCTCATCCTGAAGTTGTGCAATTGAACGCACATATTGAGCAAAAGCCGGTGACGTAATGAACATATTAATTCGTACAGATGCATCCAATGAGATTGGTAGTGGACATGTTATGCGTTGTTTAACAATAGCCTATCATCTCCAAAACTTCGGGCATCATGTTACATTCTGGATGGATCCGTTACTAGGACATATGATCGATCTTGTAGAAAAACTAGGCTATGTTGTTATTCAGAAGGAGCAATCTGTCGATATATTAATTGTAGATCATTATCAATTAGATATGACGTGGGAGCAGCAGATGAGAAAGTTCGCACGGAAAATTGTTGTTATTGATGATTTGGCCAATCGTAAGCATGATTGCGATCTGTTATTAGATCAAAATGTCATAGCCAATTATGAGCATCGTTATGATGAACTAGTTCCTATACATTGCAAAAAGCTATTAGGACCGAAATATTTGATTATGCGAGATGAATTTATTAAAGAGCGAGCAAAGCAGACGATACGTACAGGTGAAGTAAATCGTCTACTTGTATTTATGGGGGGCAGTGACCCTACCAATGAAACGATGAAAGTGTTACAAGCTTTGACAGAAACGACAACGGCTTTCCAACATGTTGATATTGTTGTTGGAATGAGCAATGTTTATCGAACAGAAATAGAAGATCTTTGTCGTCAACATCATTATAGTTATCATTGCCAAATTAACTATATGGCTAAATTAATGAGCAGCACCGACTTTTCAATAGGAGCGGGTGGCTCTACAACATGGGAAAGATGTTATGTAGGTCTTCCTTCAGCAAGTACAATTGTCGCTCATAATCAATTAGAATCAACTGAGATGGCGGAGCAGCTATCTGCCATAATCAATTTGGGATGGCATGAACAAGTGACATCTCAAACTTACGTAAAATTATTAGATTCCTTACCGAGTCAAGGCGAGAGAATTAGACATATAAGTGAGCAGGGATTGAAAATAACGGCGAGCCAAGATCAACCGAATCCTTGGTTACAAGAAATGGTGGAAAGTCATTATGATTAAAATTGGAACGAGAGAAATAGGGCATCATGCAAAACCGTTCATTATCGCAGAAATGTCGGGAAACCATAACCAGTCATTAGAAAGAGCATTGCATTTGGTAGAATTAGCTGCAGAAGCGGGGGTTGATGCCGTTAAGCTGCAAACCTATACTCCAGATACGATTACACTAGATGTTCATACCAATGAATTTTTCATTTCCAATGAGAAAGATTTATGGAAAGGACAATCGCTATATAACTTATATGAGAAAGCATATACACCTTGGGAATGGCATAAAGAAATATTCGACAAATGTAATGAACTTGGCATACTTGCCTTCAGCTCGCCATTTGACGAGACAGCAGTTGATTTCTTAGAGAACTTGAATGTACCTGCTTATAAAATAGCATCCTTCGAAAATGTAGATATTCCATTAATTCGTAAAGTTGCTAGAACAGGTAAACCGATTATTATCTCTACAGGCATGGCTACAGCAGCCGAGCTGGATGAAGCAGTAAGAACAGTACGTGCAGAAGGAAATGAGCAAATTGTGCTTCTCAAATGTACAAGTACGTACCCAGCTTCACCAGCTAATTCAAATCTAGCAACAATCCCGCATATGAAGGAGCTATTCCAAACGGAAATTGGCTTATCCGACCATACGATGGGGATAGGAGTATCGGTAGCTGCTGTAACATTAGGTGCTACTGTTATTGAGAAACATTTCACAACATCACGTGCAGAAGGCGGCGTTGATTCTACATTCTCGATGGAGCCACATGAGTTGAAATTGTTAGTGGAAGAAACAGAAAAAGCATGGCAAAGTATTGGACAAATTCAATATGGTCCAACAGAAGCAGAAAAACCTTCTGTTAACAACCGTCGTTCCTTATACGTTGGTGAGGATATGAAAGCTGGAGATTTATTTAATGAGTCCAATCTTCGTAATGTTCGTCCAGGTTTAGGTTTGGAAACGAAATATTACGATTTAATAATAGGCAAGAAGATTAAAGTTGATGCAGTTAAAGGAACGGCTGTAAGCTGGGATTTATTATTATGAGTAAGAGAGAACAATTTCTACCCTACGGGCAACAATGGATCGATAATGAAGATATAGAAGCGGTGGTTACAACATTACGTTCTCCTTATTTGACTACAGGTCCTAATATTCAACAATTCGAAGAATCAGTCGCAGCGTACGTAGGTGCAAAGTATGCGGTAGCCTTTGCGAATGGAACTGCTGCGCTACATGGAGCATGTTATGCTGCAGGTATTACCGTAGGCGATGAAGTAATAACTACGCCGATTACTTTCGCGGCTAGTAGCAATTGTGCTAAATACATGGGAGCAGATGTTGTATTTGCAGATATAAATAAGGACACGTATAATATCGATCCTGCAGATATCTCAAGAAAGATTACAAGGCGAACAAAAGCTATTATCCCTGTAGATTTCACAGGACAACCATGCGAGATTGACGTTATTATGGACATCGCGAGAGAAAATCAGCTTGTCGTCATTCAAGATGGTGCGCATTCGCTTGGTGCTGAATATAAGGGTAAGAAGATCGGCTCTCAAGCTGATATGACGATGTTCAGTTTTCATCCAGTCAAACCTGTGACTACAGCAGAAGGCGGCGTAATTGTAACAAATAATGAGCAATACTATGAGAAGTTAAAATTATTCCGTAGTCATGGTATTACGCGAACACCTTATGCAGAGGAGCAAGGCGAATGGTACTATGAAATGGTGGATTTAGGCTACAATTATCGTATGACTGATTTGCAAGCGGCACTTGGTAGCTCGCAAATGAAGAAGCTAGATTCATTTATGAAACGACGCCGGCAGTTAGCAGCACTCTATACAGAACTAATGAAGGACATTCCGGGTATTCGGGTGCCCTCTCAACTGGCAGATACTAATTCCGGCTGGCATCTCTATTCTATTCAGATTGATCAAGAAGTAACTGGAAAGAGTCGCAAACAAATATTTGAAGCAATGCGTGCTGCAAATATTGGAGTACATGTACATTATATTCCTGTATATTGGTTCCCTTTTTATAAACAACTGGGATATGAGAAGGGATTATGTCCAATAGCTGAACAATGGTATGCAGGGGCATTAACACTACCACTTTATCCGAAGATGTCAGATGAGGATGTAAAGGATGTTGTTCATACATTAAGTACGGTATTACAAGATAGGATGAATACAGATGAATGAATTACAGCAGATGGATCAATTATTTGATCGATTATTCCCGTTGTTCAGAAGCATTACTGGGGAAGGTGTTAGACAAACGCTAGGTATTCTAGGCGAATACTTACCTTTAACAGTAGAAGAAGTGCCAACGGGTACAGAAGTATTTGATTGGACAATTCCAAAGGAATGGGTCATCCGTGAGGCATGGATCAAAGATTCCGAGGGACGGGAAATTATTAATATTAAGAATAGTAATTTGCATGTTTTGAATTATAGCGAGCCTATTGATAGAATCGTATCTTTGAGCGAGCTGAAAGAACATGTGTTTACTATTCCTCATCTACCAGACGCCGTGCCCTATGTAATATCTTATTACAAAGAACGCTGGGGATTTTGTATGTCTTACGATCAGTTAACTACGCTAGAGGAAGGTCAGTATCATGTCTATATTGATAGTGAAAAAATTGATGGCGTCTTAAATTATGCAGAGTCTATATTGCCAGGAAAGTCGACAAAGGAAGTATTAATTACTTCGTATATTTGTCATCCATCAATGGCAAATAATGAATTAAGCGGCCCTATTGTTGCTGCATTTTTATATAATCGCTTGAAAAATTGGGAACAACGCGAATTTACCTATCGCTTTGTATTTCATCCTGAGACTATTGGTTCTATTGCGTATTTAGCAAAGTATGGGCAACATTTGCATGAAAATATGTACTCTGGTATGGTTCTTACCTGCTTGGGTGGTAAAGAAACACCGTTAAGTTATAAAATGGCTCGCAACGATAAAACCCCAATGAATGAATTAGTACAGTTTCTCGTGAAGCATGAGAAGCGAAAGATGACAATTCGTCCATTCACTCCGCTCCATGGATCAGATGAACGACAATTTTGCTCACCAGGTTTTAATCTACCAATGGGTCAATTTTCTCGGATGATATATGGAAATTATGCAGGATATCATAACTCTCTTGATACGAAGGAGACCATGACCATTGAAGCTTTGCTGCAAAGCGTAGATGAATTAGAAGAGATTTTGCAGCTACAGGAGCTTAATGGTTATTACCATAATCTAAAGCCATTTGGCGAACCAAAGCTTAGTAAATATGATTTGTACCCAGATATCAATTCACCACTTAGCTGGCGTGGATCTACAACTACATTAATTGATAATCGTCAACATTTGAATCAAGTATTAATGATTTTAAACTACTCGGATGGCGAACATTCTTTAGTCGATATAGCTACAAAAATGCAATATCCATTAAGTAATTACCAAGTATCTATAGATAAATTAAAGGAAGTGAAATTAATTGATGGTCCATTTTGTAACAAGGAAGGGGTTGCCTGGAGATGAAGGTAGTATTGTTGACAGGATCCCATCCAAGACATTTGCATGTCGTCAATCAATTAGTTAATACCGGTTATGTGGTGGGACATGTTATTGAACAACGTGAAGAGTTTGTTCCTCAACCACCTAGTGGTTTAGAAGAGCAGGATCGACTTAACTTTATTCGACATTTTGCTGATCGTGATTATTCCGAGCAGACATTTTTTGCAGGAAACGATTTTATACTGGAGTCCGTTCCGACGTTGAACGTAACAATGGAATCGTTGAATCATCAAGCAACAATAGATTGGGTCACATTATTAGATGCAGATCTAATGATTAGTTATGGCGTACATAAATTAAGCGATGAGTTACTGGCAGCCGGTCCAACGGATGCTTGGAATATTCACGGGGGCTTATCTCCATGGTATCGTGGTAATACGACATTATTTTGGCCTTTTTATAATTTGAAACCGAACTGGGCGGGTATGACCATTCACAAATTATCTTCTCGCTTAGATGCTGGAGATATTCTCCATCATTCCGTCCCAAAGTTAGAATATGGTGATGGAATACATGATGTAGCCAATAGAGCCGTTATGCAAGTAGCAGAGGATTTGAAAAATATATTGAAGACATTCGATTTGTCTGAATTGAAGTATAGTAAACAAAAGAGTGCAGGTAAGCTCTATGTCACGACAGATTGGCAACCACAACATTTGAGAGTTGTGTATCAATTATTTGATAACGATATTGTTGATCATTTTTTAGATGGTAAACTTGGGTATCTCGAACCACCTTTGGTTAAAGCATTTATTGATTAGTTGAAGTTACTACAAATCAATCAAAGGAGAATTAAAATATGATGATGAGTGAGAAATATGAAACACGGCTTCAAAAGTTAATAGAACAATATGATTTTAAATTTGATAAGACCTTAAATTATTATTTTCGTTTTAAAATGCAGCAATTGCTGCTTAATGAATTAAAGCATGAACGCGTGGCTATTTGGGGAGCAGGTGGTTTCACATTTAGTCTTTTTAGTAATATTAGGAAAATACCGGAATGTATTATAAGTGTAATTGATAATGATCCTGATAAAACGGATACGTATTTTATTACTCTTCCGGTAAAGAATATAGCTTCGCTATTAAAAGATCAGATTACTACCATTGTACTTTCTACTGAAATAAGTAATGGTGTCATCAAGGAACAAATAGAAAATGAATTTCCAAATCGATTTAAGATTATTGATCCTATAGAAATACTGAGATTTATTAATATTGTTGAAGAGCCTAATATATATAAACAAGAAAAGGGTTTTATAGGTATTAATGCTCTCAAAAATGATTATCTTCATAACAAAGATCATTTAGATAATGAACAGAAGGTTAATCTATTAAGAGACCTAGTAGCTTGGTATTTAGTTTACAGAGACTTTGAACATGCATTCCGCTACTTAGACGAGATGATACAACTGTCACCTTTTCATAAGTCAATAAAGGAATTTAAAAATAAGATTCAAGATATGCTTGTTGAAATTAAGCAAATCATTAAATCCTCTACAATCCAAAGAAAGTTTATGTTTATGATTGATGGTATGAGATATGAGGATATGGTATCAGATGATTTTACAGCAGTAAAGCAACTACGTGATAAAAGTGCTGTATATTCCAATCTATTTGCATCCTCCACATATACTAAGGCATGTGTCATTTCCATGTTTCAGGAGGATTATATTTTAGATACAAGCATTTTAGAGATCAATGAGTTTGATTTAGATCGTTCGAGATTTATTAATTATTTGTGGGATGAGGGTTACACGTTTGTTCATAATTTCACAGTTGAACCCTTAGTTACCCAATCTAAAAACAAACAGTTAAAATACTTTGTACACCCCGAGGAAGAATATAGATCATATCAAGAGCACTACTTGGCTACTCCTTATTATATTTGGAAGTTACTTCTTTACTTGTGTGATGAGAGATCTGATAAAGAGTTTTATTTTGTTCATTTGCACGAGGCGCATGCTCCATATATGTCAACGCATATGAATGGAGAAATTAATCCTGCATTTTTCTTTATGAAATATGATGATCCTAAAGTCAAAAAAAATCCGGAAAAGATTAAAGATCAATATACTGATTCAGTCGCCTATATTAATAGACAGCTAACCAACTTATTTGATTTTCTAGGAAACCATACGATGATTTTCTGCAGTGATCATGGAGGGAATATAAAAGCAGGACGTACGCCTGGACATACGTTGACTTATGACGAAGATGTTATCCATGTACCACTTGTCATTTGCTCAGATCAGACTTCTCCAGAAAAAAATGATGATTTATTATCTATGCACGAATTGAATGATATTTTGTTATCTCACTTAAAAAACAATAAAGTTTATCATGCTGAGCATACACATGTGGAGATACAGAGAGATCGATTAGTAGATGGTACATTTACAAATAGTGCATTAACTCCTTTTATTAAAGACTATATTCCTGCTAGTATTTGTTTGCGTACCAACCAACTGAAATATATTGTTAACGAACTTGGTGTTGAAAAATTATATGCCTTACCTGACGAGAAGACAAATGTAGTAGAAGATAATCAATACATGGAGCAATTAAACTACTTAAGACAAAGTATTAAAAGATATCAAAACTTTAAGGTCTCCTATTAGAAATATCACTGCAAATTATTTTTATTAAAATCAATGATGATTAGGAGAAATTATGTTACTATCAAAAAAATTGAATGAGAGATTAGAGAGTATAAGCATAAAGTATGGATTTACGTATAATCCCAATGGTAAAAATATTGTCATTCGAAAAATTATGACATTCTTAGAGCAAAATTTGAAACATGAAAGAGTAGCCATATGGGGAGGGGGTGCTCACACAAAAAAGTTACTATCCTACTTTGAAAATATCCCAGAACATGTGATATTTATTATTGATTCAAATCCAGAAAAGCATGGTACTGAACTGTTCGGTATCCCTGTTAGAGCAGAATCTTCGTTATTTGAAGAAAATATTACAACAATTTTTCCATCAACTTTGGAAAAAAATAATGAAATTGAGGAATATATTACTAACGTATATGGCAAAAGATTTACAATAATGAATCCATATGATCATATTTCTCTAATTAATATAAATCCAGTTACTTCGCTCAATATTTTGATGAATCCGCTTTTTAGAATGAATTTTATAGAGCTTATTAATGGGTTGAAAAATGAATTTGAAGCCACATTAGGAAATATTAATATTAGCTTGTCTCAGGAGTATGCTAGAGAATTAGTTGCGATGTATTTGTACGCTAAGGACTTTGTTAGTGCCCTTCAATATGCAGAAAAGCTTGCACAAATATCGGATACAACAGATAACTTCCATCAGTTTAAGGAAGAGATCAATCAGCTGTTTTTCGATATTAAGAAAAAAGTAAGCTCCTCTTCTGCTAATAGAACGGTCATGTTTATGCTCGATGGTTTGAGACAAGATATTGTAGCAAACAATCAGTTAGATGCAATTACAAATCTTAGGAAAAAGAGTACGTATTATAACAACGCATTTGGTGCTTCTACACATACAAAGGCATGTATGGTCTCTATGTTTACTCAAGACACCAGCTTAAATCACCAATATGACAATCTTGATAAATTAAATTTGGATCAAGGCGAATTTTTTGATACCATCCTAGATCAGGATTATCATGTTATCCATAATTTTAGAGTGACGGAATTATATAGTGAGAAGCATCCACTGAATGTGAAACAGCTACCTCAGCCGGGACAAGAGGATTTTTCTCAAGGATTCTTACCAATAGCAACTTCTTTATGGGGAATGCTAGTTCAGATGTATGAAGAAGATCATAATCAGGAATTTTATTTTATTCATACATCAGAGACACATATTCCGTTTATGTCAATAAATATGAGTGGTTTTTTTGAAATGAATAATAGCAATGTTAACTATTATACATCTGGTTACAACTTGGATCTTGAAAATATGGCAAGGCAGTATAATGATGCAGCATTATATACTGATCGACAATTAGCCTTTTATTTAGAGAGTTTGAGTGAAAAAACTAATATTGTAATTTTAAGCGACCATGGCAGTCATATTTATCCTTCAAAACCGCCGGGGCACACATTAACATGTGATGATGAAATAGTTCATGTTCCTGTGCTGGTCTATCAATTTGGAAAACAGCCTAATGAGAATAATAACTTGATAAGTTTGTTTGACTTGAATGATATACTAATCTCTCATTTTGTTGAGGAAAACGTCTATATTTCTAATCACGAAATGGTTCAAATCCATAGAGATAGATTAATAACTAAAAATTATATTGATAGTCCCATGACGCCGTTTGTTAAAGATGATATACCCGCATTTATTTGTTTACGAACTAGACAATTAAAATATATAGTGAATGAATTAGGATATGAAAAATTATATGCTCTTCCTGATGAAGAAAGGAATGTCATTGATCAGAAACAATATGTTGAACAAGTTAAATTGTTTAGATTAAATATTCATCAGTATAAATATTTCAATTTTAAATTTGATGCTTCGAAATAAACTACTTACTGGAGGAATTACCTTGAAAGCTATTAATAAGTCTGCGCAATTGAAACAAATGATTCAATCACCACAGTTAGAGTTTATTATGGAGGCACACAATGGGCTTTCTGCAAAAATAGTAGAAGAGTCTGGATTTAAAGCAATCTGGGGAAGTGGATTATCTATTTCTGCTTCACTAGGTGTCCGTGATAATAATGAAGCTTCCTGGACTCAAGTACTTGATGTACTGGAATTTATGAGTGATGCAACAACAATTCCTATTCTATTAGATGGCGATACTGGGTATGGTAACTTTAATAATATGCGTAGACTTGTTACTAAGCTAGAGCAACGTAATATTGGTGGGGTATGTATTGAAGATAAGCTGTTCCCCAAAACAAATTCCTTTATTAATGGTGAATCACAACCATTAGCAGATATTGAAGAATTCTGTGGAAAGATAAAAGCTGCTAAAGATGCTCAACTAAATGAAGATTTTGTAGTCGTTGCACGTATTGAAGCTTTCATTGCAGGATGGGGATTAGAAGAAGCATTAAAGCGAGCAGATGCTTATCGTCTTGCTGGTGCTGATGCAATTCTTGTTCATAGTAAAAAAGCTAACTGCTCAGATATAGACGCATTTATGCAAGAGTGGGACAATCGTCATCCGGTTATTATTGTTCCAACAAAATATTATTCTACACCTACTGATCATTTCCGTGATATTGGCATTAGTAGCGTCATTTGGGCTAATCATAATGTGCGTAGCGCAATCACTGCCATGCAACAAACAACAAAAACGATTTTTGAAAATGAAAGTCTAGTAAATATAGAAGGTAGAGTTGCTACAGTATCAGATATTTTTGCACTTCAAGGTGCAGATGAGTTAAAAGAAGCCGAAAAGCTTTATTTACCAGGTACAGCTAAAAACATGAACAGCATCTTACTTGCTGCATCACGTGGTGAAAACATTGATGAACTTACAGAGGAACTCCCAAAATCTCTTCTAAAAGTAAATGGAAAACCGTTGCTAAATACTCAAATTGAATACTTTAATCAAGAAGGAATTAAAGATGTTCAAGTTGTTTGTGGATACAAGCAGGAGCATATTCAAGAAGTAAACATTACTAAAATAATAAATGATGAGTATGCAAACACATATGAGGTTTATTCCTTATTCAAAGCTGTTAATCATATTAAGGAACACACTGTGATTAGCTATGGTGACATTTTATATAAATCATATATTTTACATGAGTTGCTGAATGATGACGGTGATATCACGATAGTAGTAGATGCTTCTGCAGAGTTAGAAGAGACAGAGGGATATCGTGACTATGTGACAGCAACTAAACCATATATGAAGAAGTGGTTAGATAATAGAGCTGAATTGATTGAGATGGATAATAAAGCTGCACTTCAGAGTATACATGGTGAATTTATTGGTCTATGGAAGGTTAATGAGGTAGGTGCGAAAGTATTAAAAACAACATTGTCACGCTTATCTCAAACAGATGCTATAAAAACAATGCGTATGTCAGAACTTATTAATGAGTTAGTCAAACAGACAAAAGTATCTGTGTTATATATTAACGGAGCTTGGCTTGATGTAGACGATCTTGTATCTTATCAGAAAGCAGGCGACTTATTTGACAATTAATACGTATGAATTCGGTAAAGCACTTAGTGAACTAAATTTTAATTTTTATAGTGGAGTACCCTGCTCGTATTTAAAGGATCTAATCAACTATTCTATTAATGAATGTGATTATGTCATGGCAGCTAATGAAGGAGATGCGGTAGCGATTTGTGCAGGTGCTGCAGTAGGGGGGAAAAAGTCAGTATTTCTATGTCAAAACTCAGGACTAACCAATGCTATTTCTCCATTAACTTCATTATCCTATACGTTTCAAATTCCGGTGCTTGGCTTTGTAAGTCTTCGCGGTGAAGTAGGGATACCTGATGAACCGCAGCATGAATTGATGGGGCAAGTAACGACTGAATTGCTTGATACTATGAAAATTAAATGGGAATACTTATCGCTTAATTATCATGAGGCTATAAAGCAAGTTCAACTCGCAAATCAACATATAGAGAATAATCAATCTTTCTTCTTTGTTGTAAGAAAAGACACTTTTGATAAGGTAGCTCTTCGTGAGCAGAAAGTAGATAGATCAGATGAGATTTTATCGAAGACTATTCTTGGACATAAGTTAAATCAATATATTCCAACTCGCACTGAAGCCTTACAGATTATTCAGCAAGAAGCCATAGAAAATAGTATATTAGTTGCAACGACTGGATTTACTGGTCGAGAATTATATGCTATAGATGATCTGGATAATCAGTTTTATATGGTGGGTTCGATGGGGTGTGCAAGCTCATTTAGCTTAGGATTAGCATTAGCTCGCCCTGATCAAAGGGTAATATGCATTGATGGTGATGGTGCATTAATGATGCGTATGGGATCTTTGACGACTAATGCTTACTATGGACCGTCTAATTTGCTGCATATTCTATTAGATAATCATGCTCATGAATCAACAGGTAGACAATTTACAGTAGCTAGTGTTGTCGATTTCGCTCAGGTTGCCCATCACTCAGGCTATCGTTATACTACATATATTGAACAAGAGCAGCAGCTAAGGGATGAGCTTACAAGATGGTTTAATCAGGGTCAGTTAAGCTTTTATTATATTCAAACTAAATTGGGTGTACCTGATCAACTAGGCCGACCAAAAACAAAACCGTATGAAGTGAAGGAAAGATTGATGAGACGATTGGGGACTATTACAACATGATCAAAAAAGCTGTAATCGTAGCTGCTGGTCTATCTAGTCGTTTGTATCCATTAACTAAGGATAGACCAAAGGGTTTGCTTCCTTTTCAAAACACTACAATTTTAGAACGTTCTGTTCAAATGATACGTAATCTTGGCATTTCTGAAATAGCGATAGTTGTGGGTTATTTGAAGGAGCAGATAATAGAAATTTTTGGAGATTCGGTAACTTATATTGAGAATAGCCGGTATGAACAAACAAATAATATGTATTCATTGACTCTAGCAAAGGATTTTATAAAAGAAGAGTCATTTCTGTATCTGCATGGTGATATTGTTTACTCCGAACAAGATCTAAGAGCATTTGTTAACCAACAAGAGGATTCACTATACGATGCAAGTATGCTTGTTGGTTATGGAGAAGTCGACGAGGAGAGCATGAAGGTTCGTGTTACTAACGAACAATTATTAATTGAATCGAACAAGTTGATTTCAATTCAAGAGAGTGCTGGAGAATGGATAGGCGTTGCAGCATTTTCAAATTCTGAAGCTCTATTTAGTGAGATGCAGAATTTAGTATCAGTTGGACATGAACAGGATTATGATACATTGGCACTTACTAATTTAGCTAAGGAAGCCTATACTGTGTTATGCTACCCTACAATTGGACCCTGGATTGAGATTGATTTTGCAAGTGATTATGAAAGAGCAAAGGTGATGTTTTTACATGAAGACATTTAATTATTATAACCCTGTACAGCTTCATATCACACAAAAGCCAGCTGAATTGCTGGCTTCTTTGCTTATAGGTAAGCGCATACTGTTTATGACCAGTAGTGGTTGGATGAGTAGAGGTATATTGGATACATTGAAAATTGATAATACACAAGTTGCTGCAATCATTAGTAATGTCTCAGCTAATCCAAGCCTAACTGAAGTGTGCAACCTACATCAGCAGCTAGAAGGAAAGCAATTTGATGTGATTGTTGCTGTAGGAGGAGGTAGCGTAATAGATGCAGCTAAAGTGTGCGCCGTCCAGATAGCGCATGATATTGCTGATGTTATTAAGCATCCACAATCTTTAGAACTAACCCTACCGTTTATGCCAATTATTGCTATTCCAACTACATCAGGCTCCAGTAGCGAATTAACTCCTTGGGCTACGGTGTGGGATACTGATCAAAAGATAAAATATTCATTACATCTAAGAAACTCTTGGTGCACACACGCCATATATTGTGCAGCATTAACGACGAGTTTACCTATTCATACAACATTAGTATCTTCATTAGATGCACTATCCCATGCCTTTGAGTCCATCTGGAACATTAATTATAATGAGGTTACGGTATCGTATGCATTTAACGCTATCCATCGTATTATGCAGGCTTTGCCACAAGTAATGAAAGAACCTCAGAAAGAGAATAGCAGATATGATCTGATGTTAGGTAGCATGTATGCTGGATTGGCATTTTCAAACACACAAACCTCTCTCGCTCATGCGATGTCCTACGATATGACATTGAATAACGGTGTCGAACATGGGTTTGCGACTAGCTTTACACTTTGTGCCCTATTAGAAACAGCCATTAAACATAATGAGGAGCTTCATAATTTCTTTGTTGCTCATATGGGAAAAAATGCTGTTGAAGTATTGAAAATTTGGTTTGAAGGTTTAGGTATTTCAATTCAATCAAAGGATTATGGAATCCAAGCAGCTGACTGGGAAAGAATTAAAAGTAGTTTAGCAAAAACTAGTCGTGTGAAAAATAGCCTAATCTATATAGATGATTTTTTAAAGGTGCAACTATAGTTCCATTCATACTATAGGATAATCATCTATCCTATCAAAATGTATTCGCTTACAAAAATAGATTGACAATTTGAACCATCGTATTGTATATTCAAATTGTGGTCCAAACAAGGTAACCACAAAGCATTTGAATATGAAGGGAATGTTTGCACATGCAAGGAAAAGTTAAATGGTTTAACGCAGAAAAAGGTTATGGTTTCATCGAAACAGAACAAGGTGGCGATGTATTCGTACATTTCTCAGCTATTCAAACAGAGGGTTTCAAAACTCTTGAAGAAGGTCAAGAAGTTGAATTCGATATCGTTGAAGGCGCTCGTGGACCACAAGCTGCAAACGTAAACAAACTGTAATTATAAGGCTGTATAGCCCTTTCTTATAGTGATATAAGTGCCAAAAAGGACTCCCGATGGGAGTCCTTTTTCTGTCTCATCATAATTCAATAGATAGTTGGCACTACTCTATATTTTTTTGTGTTAAGTTTGTGTATAATTGAGAATGATTATCACACAAAAGCAGGTGAAAAACATTACTAATGAATTAACTAATGAAAATCATACTCCGTTTTTTTTTTATTATCCTCGAACTGTAATAGAGTTATCCAAATGGATAGCAAGCAAATCTAATGATTATTCAATCGAAAGCAGTTTGATTTTAATTGTAACAACAGGTAAATGTATCGTATCCACATCAAGTGATCAGCTAATTGTTCAAGCTGGCAATGTGGCTCATTTTAATAACGCTGCATCCATAACCCTTGTTGAGAAATCGCAGCTTCAAGGTGTAGTAATAGAATATGTTACAGCTGGGGTAAGTAATAAGAAAGAGTCTCCTTTCCAACAAGGATTAATGATAGAACACGCGTCAACTAGATTAGTTCAATTAGCGGATCAACTATTAGAGCAATGGAATATTCAAAACTACGAAACTGCCTTCTCTATCCAGCAAGTTTTTTCAGATCTACTTGCTGAGCTATATCGTAATTCGCAGCTTAATATAAATGATAAGAGTGAGGATTGGTTGCAAAAGATACTTCTTTATATAGGGAAAAGGTATAATTCAACGATTACTAGAAGTGATATGGCCGAACTTGCTGGTGTGAGCCCAGAACATTTCTCTAGAGTATTTCACAAAGAAATTGGTCAGACGTTTAATTCTCATTTAAATTTACTTCGTATAAGAAAAGCGCAGCAGCTATTGTTGACTCAGCAGTTTAATTTGTCTCAACTGGCATTGGAAGTGGGTTATGAG
The DNA here is from genome assembly GCF_024721975.1 of Paenibacillus endoradicis. Next base: position 141,816 of record NZ_JANQBB010000010.1, read on the forward strand.
GAAGGCACCTATCTTAGTAGAAAATTTAAGCAGGTAGTAGGGACTTCTCCTTCAGTATATATTCGTAAGGAAAAGAGGGTAGTTTCATTAAATTATAACTACACAGCATGCTTAAGAGCACTGGGAATTATGCCTGAGCTTGCTCCTTATTCACACTGGTTAGCGAGTCGTGAACATATTCCACAGTCCAAGCATTTATCCATCGAGCATATGAGTTTTGACACTGCATGTGAGGCGATTACAGCAGTAAGACCTGATGTTATTATCAATTACTGTATAGAACAAGAGAATGCAGCTATGCTGCCAATTGCTCCTGTTATTGCTATTCCATTTCGCCAAATGTGCTGGAGAGACCAATTTCATTTAATAAGTGAGGTGGTAAATAGGAGAAACCAAGCAGATGTTTGGCTGCAGAAATATGATGATCTCTGCTTGGATCTAAATAACGATTTAAATAGAAGAAACACGACTCGGGGCTCTGCTATCGTATGGGAATTTGGAGATCAGAAAGTGTATTGCTATGATTCTAGCTATGGTCGTGGATGTCATATTTTATATGGAGAATTGAACTACCATAGACCTGATCTTTTAATGAAAGAAAAAATTAACGAGCGAGGCTACTTGGAGAAGAATATAGAAGATATAGTATTATATCCAGCAGATGTTATTATTTTTCTTAATTTGCCTTATAGTTTGGAAGAAAAACTAAAATTCAAAAGATTAACAGCTTCTGATAATTGGCTAAAACTTGATGCGGTTCGTAACAAGCAAGTTCATTTCTTAAAGGAGTCGTCTATGTTTTACGGTTTTGATCCTCTTTCATCACTCGCACAGATTGAAAAATTAAGTGAGGTTTTGACATCATAAAAGTATATAGTGCATATCACTTTTTGACATGGTCATATTGGGGATTCCTCTGTAAAATGATTGAGAATGATAATCATTATATATTATAGGAGGAATACAATCTTGAGTAGCAATATAAAGTGGTATAGAAGGCTTGGCATGTTACTAATCGTTACAATGTTGGCGTTAACTGTGGTAGCTTGCGGGAGTAAGAATGGTGATCAATCTACAGAAGGAAATTCTAATCAACAAAATACATCTGAGGTTGTAACAGATGAGACAACCAATGATGAAGAACAGGATTTCAAAATTATTACGACTGTTAATGGTGAAATAAAAGTTCCTTCACATCCTAAGAGAATTGTCGCAGAAGAATATTTGGGAAGCTTAATCGCTCTTGACGTAATTCCAGTAGGTGCACCAGGATTGACGCTTGATAATATGTATTTTAAGGAAGCTTTAACAGGGGTAGTAGATACAGGAGCTTATGGCCAAATGTCATCTGAACAGATTTTTGAGCTACAGCCTGATCTTATTATTTCAGGAATAGCGGAAAATTATGAAGTATTAAGTAAAATCGCTCCAACCATCACAATACCGTATGGTGATTTGAAAAACGCACATGAAGAGCTTACTTATTTTGGAGAGCTACTTGGTATGGAACAAGAAGCGAAAGATTGGTTAGCTAATTATGATCAAATTATTGCTGAAGCTAAGCAAAAAGTCGATGAGGCTATTCCTGCAGATGCCTCGTTCAGCATAATTGAAAACACCGCTGGATCAACATATGCATATGGAGATAATTTTGGACGTGGCGGACAAGCTGTGTATCAGGCTTTAGGTCGCAAGCCACCTGCTGCAATTGCAGATCATATTATGGAGAAACAATGGGCTGAAATTTCTGAAGAAACGTTACCACAGTATGCGGGCGATTATATCATTTTGACCTCTAACGATAGGACGCTAGAAGATTATAAAGCTGACCCAATTTGGTCAAGTCTTCCTGCCGTTCAAAATAATCGAGTGTTCGTATGGAAAGAGGAAGTTTCTTGGTATTATGATCCAATAGCAATTTTGAGTCAAACCGAGCAATTAACGGATTGGTTGACAGGTCTTCATAAAGATAACAACTAATAGAGGTAGTTCAATTATAACAATCTTCTCATTTTCATGTTCTTTTAAGGTGAAGTGGGTATAGTCTGATTAAACCATTCAATACTTCCCTGATTTGCATGTGTTTAGCTTTGCATATAGTTAATGATTTGCCACAAGCGCAACAGTTATCAATATCGATAGCGTAAGTGGCGGATCTTAGCTACGATTAAGGGCAATGGTTTAGAACGTAATAATGTTGGAAATAAAATCGTCACAAATTATCAGAAAATTCTAAATTAACTAAAATCTATTTTGTATATGTTCTTTGCATATGATATAATAAGAACATGTAAAGGAGGAGTGCCACATGAACTACAATATCCGAGGACAACGCGTTCAAGTTACCGATGCACTAAGGGACTACACTGAGAAGAAACTCAGCAGGTTGGAGAAATATTTCGATCCTTCGATCACCTCCGAAGTAAACGTTACACTTACAGTTACAAAAGGACAACATACGGTGGAGGTTACGATACCAACATCTGGACTAATCCTTCGAGCAGAAGAAAAAAGTGAGGATATGTACTCATCCATTGATCTAGTAGTTGATAAGTTAGAGCGTCAAATCCGTAAACACAAAACTAAATTGAATCGTAAATTCCGCCAAGCTAGCGGATCGAAAGCACTATTCCGTGAAAATTCTACTTCAGTATCTGTACTGGAGGATGAGGAGGAAGATTTCGAGCTTGTCCGTACGAAGAGCTTTACATTTAAGCCAATGGACATAGAAGAAGCGATACTTCAAATGAATATGTTAGGTCACGAATTCTTCGTATTCTCTAATTCTGATAGCAAATCAGTTAACGTCGTCTATAAACGTAACGATGGAAAATACGGATTAATAGAACAAGGATAAATAATGAAATTATCAGGTATCTCTGAGTTTGCTACTACGGTAGCATTTCAGAGATACCTTTTTGGTTACAATAGATGCTCAGTAGGACTAATAATAAATTATCGTTACAACTAGTATAGATAGAAACAAGGGATTTATATTTCATTATGGTGAAAATCATATCTATCGGAATAGAAAGTATTGGAATGATACAGAACATTAGATGAAACGATATAATAGAGACAAAATAGAATATAATAACGTCAAATGATATTGGACAATTGTAGGACCTTAATCTCCATCTACCTACAATAGTTGGTAGATGGAGATTTTTTAACGTTCAACCCATCATGTGGTCATAGTATGTTACCGATTTCGTTAAAAATTATTAATCATACCGATCACTGTGTCATAGTAACTAGTAAATGCGTTATTTTTCCTTAAAATGGTTATAACAAAAAGGGGATAGATTGCGATTATAACTACAAACTGTTACAATCTTTAACATAAAGACGTACTATCGGAAGGGGAAAGCCATGCTTGGATTGGTGAAAAAAATATTTGGTGATTTTAATGAAAAAGAAGTAAAACGATTTACGAAGATCGTTGAGCAAATAAACAAAATGGAACCACAGTACTTGGCGTTATCCGATGAACAACTACAAGCGAAGACCGGCGAATTCCAAGAAAGAGTTGCCAAAGGTGAAGAACTAACAGATCTATTACCTGAAGCATTTGCAACTGTACGTGAAGCATCCAAGCGCGTATTGAATATGCGTCATTTTGACGTTCAATTAATAGGTGGTATGGTGCTTCATGAAGGTAAAATAGCAGAGATGAAAACAGGTGAAGGTAAAACGTTAGTTGCGACCCTACCCGTTTATCTAAATGCTCTTGCTGGTAAAGGTGTACACGTTATTACGGTCAATGGTTACTTGGCAGAACGTGATAGTATTTTAATGGGACAACTATATAATTTCCTTGGCTTAACAGTTGGTTGTAATTTGCATGGTTTGACGCATGCTCAGAAACAAGAAGCTTATGCATGTGATATTACTTACGGAACGAACAATGAGTTCGGTTTCGATTACTTGCGCGATAACATGGTTTTATACAAAGAGCAGATGGTACAACGTCCATTGTTCTTTGCAATCATAGATGAGGTTGACTCCATTCTAGTCGATGAAGCGCGTACGCCGCTTATTATTTCCGGACAAGCTGCTAAGTCTACAGAATTATACGATGCGGCACAACGACTTGTGTCTCGTATGGTACCTGAAGAAGACTTTACAATTGATATTAAATTAAGAAATGTCATGCTTACTGAAGCTGGTGTTACGAAAGGTGAACGTGCTTTCGGTATCGATAACTTATTCGATCACGCGAACGTTACGATCAACCATCATATCCAACAAGCTTTGAAAGCTAACAATATTATGAAACGTGATGTTGATTACGTTGTTGAGAATGATGAAGTTATTATCGTTGATGAATTCACGGGTCGTCTAATGGCTGGTCGTCGTTATAGCGATGGATTGCATCAAGCGATTGAAGCGAAAGAAAATTTGAAAGTGCAAAACGAAAGTATGACACTTGCTACGATTACTTTCCAAAACTACTTCCGTATGTATCGTAAACTAGGTGGTATGACTGGTACAGCGAAAACAGAGGAAGAAGAGTTCCGTAAAATTTATGGTCTAGACGTTATTCAAGTTCCTACTAACCGTTCTATGATTCGTAAAGATCTTCCCGATGTTGTTTACAAAACAATTAAAGGTAAGTTCAAAGCAGTTGTAGATGAAATCGTTGAACGTCATAAAACGAATCAGCCTGTACTAGTAGGTACAATTTCAATTGAAAACTCCGAAGTACTTGCAGAAATGTTGAAACGCCGCGGTGTGCAACATAAAGTATTGAATGCGAAGTTCCATGCAGAGGAAGCAGAAATCATTACTCGTGCTGGACAACCAGGTTCTGTTACGATTGCAACGAATATGGCCGGTCGTGGTACTGATATTTTGCTTGGTGACAATGTTGCTGATAACGGTGGACTACACATTATTGGTACAGAACGTCATGAAAGCCGTCGTATTGATAATCAGCTACGTGGTCGTGCTGGTCGCCAAGGTGACCCTGGTTCTTCTCAATTCTATTTATCGCTTGAAGATGAATTAATGCGTCGCTTCGGCGCTGAAAATATTATGACAATGATGGATCGTCTTGGTCTGGATGAGGATCAACCTATCGAGAGTCGTATGATTACAAGAGCTGTTGAATCTGCACAGAAACGTGTCGAGGGTAATAACTTTGATACACGTAAAGTCGTCTTGCAATATGATGACGTGATGAATCAACAACGTGAAGTTATCTACAAGCAACGCCGTGATATTTTAGAGTCTGAAAATATTCGTGAAGAAGTTATGAATATGATCAAACCAGTCATTGAACGTACTGTAGATGCTCATTGTTTAGAAGATATTCCTGAGGATTGGGATCTACAATCCATTGTAGAGTTCGTGCAAGCGAACTTGCTTGATGAAGGTGTCTTAACTCGTGAAGAGATTTGGGGCAAAGAAAAAGACGCTATTGTTGACGTTATCTACAATAAAGTAGCAGCGGCGTATGATGTTCGTGAAGAGCAATTAGGCGAAACAACAATGCGTGAATTTGAAAAAGTTGTTGTTCTTCGTGCAGTTGATTCCAAATGGATGGATCATATCGATGCGATGGATCAATTACGCCAAGGTATCCACTTGCGTGCATATGGTGGTACTGATCCACTTCGCGAGTATCAATTCGAAGGGTTTGAAATGTTCCACGGCATGGTCGAAAGCATTCAAGAAGAAGTTTCCAAGTATATTATGAAAGCACGAGTGGAAAGTAATCTTGAACGTCAAGAAGTTGTGAAAGGTCAAACCTCATCAACAAGTGGCGGTGGTGAAGATGCTACTAAAAAACCAGTTCGCCGTGATGACCGTGTAGGCCGTAACGATATATGTCCGTGTGGTAGTGGTAAGAAATATAAACAATGTCATGGTATGAGCTAATATCATACGACAAGACCAATAGTTTGAGGTGAAGGTATTTCTATGTTAGATATTACTTTAAAGCAAGATTTACGTGAAATAGCTAATCGATTACAGACGCTTAGGGGGTCTCTTTGACTTAGAGATAAAGCATGATATTATTGCTAACTTTGAGGAAAAGATGTCCATGCCCGATTTCTGGGATGACAATATGCGCGCGCAAGGCGTGATCGCTGAATTGAACGCTGTGAAATCAGTTGTTGAAGATTATAATAGCTTTGAAACTAGTCATCAAGAGTTAATGATGATACTGGAACTTGTTGAGGAAGACGAAGATGAGGATATGGTAGCCGAACTAACGCAAGGTTTAGCCACTCTTCAAGAGAAACTTTCTGCCTACGAACTACAGCTATTATTGAATCAACCTTATGATAAATTGAATGCGATATTAGAATTACATCCAGGAGCTGGTGGTACCGAGTCGCAAGATTGGGGGCTAATGCTTTATCGTATGTATACTCGTTGGGCTGAGAAACGCGGTTTCAAAGTCGAATTGCTAGACTACCTTCCAGGCGATGAAGCAGGTATTAAGAGCGTGAGTATATTAGTTAAAGGATTTAATGCCTATGGTTACTTGAAAGCAGAGAAAGGTGTTCATCGATTAGTTCGAATCTCACCGTTCGATTCTGCTGGTCGTCGCCATACGTCATTTGCATCTTGTGATGTCGTTCCAGAAATTGATGATACGATCGAAATAGATATTCGTTCGGAAGACTTGAAAGTTGATACGTACCGTGCAAGTGGTGCAGGTGGTCAGCATGTCAATAAGACCGAATCAGCTATTCGTATTACGCATATTCCTTCTGGGATTATTGTAGCTTGTCAGCAGGAACGTTCTCAAATTGCAAACCGTGATCGTGCTATGAAAACTTTACGTTCTAAGTTATATGAGCGTAAAATTGAAGAGCAAATGAAGGAGCTTGCAGAGATCCGCGGCGATCAATCTGATATTGCTTGGGGAAGTCAAATTCGCTCTTACGTGTTCCATCCTTATAGCATGGTCAAGGATCATCGTACATCTGTAGAAACAGGTAACGTTAATGCAGTAATGGATGGCGATATTGATATGTTTATAGATGGTTACTTACGTAATCAAATTCGTCATCAGTAAGAAGTTTATATGCGTGGAGAGTTTTTACACAATCGTGTAGAAACTCTCCTTTTTTACATAAGAAAGGTTGGTATACTCACCATGAAGCAACAAATTAGACATGTAGCAAAACGTTCACTGTCTCCTTCTATGCAAATTACATGGAATATCGTCCAAGTCATTATTGGATCTTTTATTTTGGCACTTAGTTTTAATTTGTTTCTGTTGCCACATGGTATAGCATCTGGAGGAGTATCAGGAATTTCGATTCTTGTTGAAAGGCAGCTACATATTCCGCCGGCGATTACGCAGTGGACGCTAAATATACCTTTATTTATTGCGGCTATTTGGCTTCTTGGCAAGAAATTCGGAGCTAAGTCTATCTTAGGTTCGATTGTATTTCCGTTGTTCGTACTTCTTACTTCCCATTTACCAGTACCTACTGATAATCCGATACTAGCATCTATTTATGGTGGTATTGGCGTAGGGATTGGTCTTGCAATCGTCTATCGCGGTGGAGGTTCAACCGGAGGGTTAGATCTTGCTGCTCAAATGTTACATAGATTAACTGGTATTCCGTATAATCTTGCGGTCGTTTGTTTTGATGGTGCAGTGATAATTGCAGCTGCGATTATCATTTCACCTGAGCTGTCTCTCTACGCGCTAATTTCACTATTTGTAACAAGTAAAAGTATTGACTTTGTTCAAAATGGACTACAGTTATCAAAGGTAGCTTTTATTATAAGCGAGCAAACGGAGCAATTAGAACAAGCAATATTGCATGAACTTAATCGTGGTTTGACAAAATTAGAAGGTACTGGCGGATATACAGGTAACCCACGTAATGTCATTATGGTGGTCGTTGCTCAGAATGAAGTGTCCAAGCTGAAAAGAACTGTAGCGAAGCTTGATCCTACAGCATTTATTATCATAAGTAATACAGGCGAAGTGCTTGGTGAGGGATTTAAATCTTACCAATAATTGAAGGAAAACAAGGCGGATATATCCATTAATGCGCGTTGTATTTTTATAAATATGGATGTATAATAATACAGTAATAAGCATATTCTCTTTCATACTTATATATTGTAAAATAAAGTGTTGGGTAAATTTAGGTAATCTCAAAGAAGTTGTACAATTGGCTTAATTTGAGGATGAAAATATAGATAAGGTCTACATAAATAATAACTAGAGGGGAAGCGATAGTATGAGTAAGAAGCTAGGTATCGCAATTGTTGGTTCTACAGGATATGGTGGAGTTGAATTAATGCGTCTGCTACATTCTCATCCCAATGTTGAAATTACATCCGTTATTTCTTCGTCCAGTGCAGGAACGAAAGTAACCGAAGGTTATCCTCATTTGCAAGCCATTCGTGAAGAACTACTTGATGATGTGAATCCAGAACTCATTAAGCAAAAAGCTGATATTGTATTTTTGGCAACACCAGCCGGAGTCGCATCTAAGCTTGCGCCGCAATATTTAGAAGTTGGTTTGAAAGTAATTGATCTATCTGGAGATTTCCGTTTGAAAGATCGTGATGTATATGAGCAATGGTATCAAAAACCTGCAGCAGAGCAAGAACATCTTGACAAAGCGGTATTTGGACTTTCAGAAATTTACGGTGAGCAAGTGAAAGATGCACCTTTTATCTCGAATCCAGGATGTTTTCCGACAGCTACATTGTTAGGACTTATTCCAGCGCTTCAAGCGAACTTAATTGATCATTCTTCTATTATTATTGATGCCAAATCTGGCGTCTCTGGTGCCGGTCGCGGTGCTTCAGTAGCGAACCACTATGCAGAATTGAATGAAAACTTTAAAGCTTATAAAGTTAATAAGCATCAACATATTCCAGAAGTCGAGATGGTCCTTAGTCAAATCGCAGAAGAACCTGTTACGGTTACGTTCACGACTCATCTCGTTCCTATGACACGTGGTATTCTGTCGACGATGTATGCGAAGCTGAAAAGCGATGTTACGGAGCAAGATCTTATTGATTTATATGAACAATATTATGAAGGTCGCCCATTCATTCGTATCCGTCCAGAAGGGAAATGGCCAGCAACGAAAGAAGTATGGGGATCTAACTATTGTGATATTGGATTCTCTATTGATAGACGTACGAATCGCGTGACGATTATCTCTGTAATTGATAACTTAGTTAAAGGTGCAGCTGGTCAAGCGATTCAAAATATGAATTTAATGATGGGGTGGGATGAGCAGCTAGGCTTACAATTCGTCCCAGTCTACCCTTAGGGGAAATTCAAAAAGCGGACTTTGATAACGATGACTAGTCTAACGAAGCTTAGTCGACATCGAATATGAAGCGAACTTGGGAAGTCTGGTACGCATGTACCAATAACGTACATTTGCGTTTCCTCCTTTCACAAGTAGCGCCTCATCTTCTCGGTTCTGAAAGCCCGCTTTTTGAACCTTTATTAGAAGAGGAAGTTCAAAAATCAAAATTTCAAAACATGCACTAATATTTTGTTTATATAGTAATACCTCATTTATAAATCAATAGTTTAATAGCATATTTAGGAGGATTAGAGCGAGATGATAGAGGAACATAACGAAGCTTTATTTACTATTATTCAAGATGGCTCAGTAACATCGCCTCAAGGCTTTGTAGCAGGCGGATTACATTGTGGTTTGAAAAAAACGGATCGTCATGATCTAGGTGCTATTGTATGTGAGGTTCCAGCAACAGCAGCGGCAGTATATACAACGAATGTTTTTCAAGCAGCACCTATTAAAGTAACTCGTGAAAGTATCGCTAGCAAAGGTACCCTTCGTGCGATGATCGTGAATAGTGGTAACGCCAACGCTTGTACGGGAGATCAAGGTGAAGCAGATGCATTTGAAATGCGTAATCGTTTTGCTGAGCAGATTGGTGTAGATGCAGATCAAGTTGCCGTTGCTTCCACTGGAGTTATTGGTGAGTTATTGAAGATGGATAAAGTGCGTTCTGGTATAGATAAACTTCCAAATTTATTAGAAAAAAGCGATAAAGGTGCTGAAGACTTCAGCCAAGCGATTCTAACAACGGATCTTGTGAAGAAAACGATTTGCGTGGAGCTTGAGGTTGATGGCAAGCTAGTGAAAATTGCTGGAGCAGCAAAAGGATCTGGTATGATTCATCCTAATATGGCAACGATGCTTGGTTTTGTAACGACGGATGCTAATATTAGTTCAACAGCTTTACATCAATTATTACGTGAAGCTACTGATTTGAGCTTCAATATGATTACGGTTGATGGTGATACTTCGACTAATGATATGTTAGTAGCAATGGCAAGTGGTCTTGCAGCTCATTCTGAACTAACTGAAGCACACCCTGCATGGGCAACGTTCAAATCAGCTCTTACTCATGTTTGTGTTGTACTAGCGAAAGCTATTGCACGTGATGGTGAAGGTGCTACAAAGTTAGTTGAGGTTCGTGTTGAAGGCGCAGTGAATGATTTCGCAGCTCAAGCTATCGCGAAAACAGTTATTGGTTCATCTTTAGTGAAATCTGCTGTATTTGGAGCAGATGCGAACTGGGGACGTATTATTGCCGCTGTAGGTCGTGCGGGTCAACCAGTTGATCCTGCTACTGTAGATATTGCGCTAGGTTCTATCGTTACATTAGAACAATCACGACCTGTAGCATTCGACGAGGATGCTGCTTTAGAATATCTTAAAGGAGACACCGTTGTGATCTCTGTTAATTTAAATATGGAAAACGGTACAGCAGTAGCATGGGGTTGCGACTTGACGTACGATTATGTACGTATTAATGCTGCTTACCGCACATAGATGTAGTTCAAAAAGCAGGCTTTGATAACGATGAGTATACTAACGCAGAATACTCGACGTCGAAGATGCCATTCATCGCTAGCTGTGGTGCTCGTGTACCAAGTACGTACACTCCGCTCCTCGCGTCACTAGCTTCATGGAATCTTCTTGGTTCTTAAAGCCCACTTTTTGGAACCTTATTGGAAGAGGAAGTTTAAAATGCTCAATTTTGATAACGATGTATCGCGCTGTAGCATATTCGGCGTCGAATATTGAACGTTAGCGAAATTTCCGGTGCTCACGTAGTAAGTCCCTACGTTGCGCTCCTCAATTTCTACTAACATCCAATCTTCTCGGAACTGAAAGCCGAGCATTTGAACCTTGATTGGAAGATGCAGTTAATAATGTGGAGGAAAAGGATATGACTAAGCAACGTTTTGTAATGAAATGCGGTGGTAGTACGTTAGCGGCTCTACCAAATAGTTTTTTTGAAGAATTACGTGAACTACAAGCTTCTGGAGTAGCACCGGTTATTGTTCATGGTGGTGGCCCAGCAATTTCAGAAACACTAGAAAAGCTTGGGATTGAAACAGAGTTTGTCCAAGGGTTACGCAAAACCAGTGATGAAGTACTTGATGTTGTAGAAATGGTACTTGCAGGGCGCATTAACAAAGAAATAGTTCGTAAGATGGAAATGAATGGGGCAAGAACATTAGGACTTTCTGGTGTAGATGGCATGCTCATTCAAGCAAAGCCAGTTGCCAATAGTGCAGAGATCGGATTCGTTGGCGATGTAACGGAAGTAAACGCCACTCTAATCGAAGGTGTTATGGCGATGGGATATATTCCTGTTATTGCACCGATCGGTATCGATCGAAGTGGTCAACGTTACAATATTAATGCTGATACAGCAGCTGGAGCAGTTGCTTCTCATCTAGGTGTGGAGCGAATGATCGTAGTTACTGATGTGCCAGGTATTATGAAAACTGTTGATGGACAGAAAGTTACTTTGCCTTCTGTAACGGTTGCAGAAATAGAAGAAATGATTACTAGTGGTGAAATATATGGTGGCATGATTCCAAAAGTACGTGCTGCGATTCAATGTATACAAGGTAAGGTACAAGAAGTCGTTATTGTAAGTGGGCAAATTGAAGGAGTACTTACCGAGGCCGTAACGACTGGCGGAGTAGGAACTGTCATTAAGCAATAGGGGAGTGTTTAATATGAGTCAAAGTACGATAGAAGTAGCGGGTGGATCATTATTTCCAACGTATGCAAGATATCCACTTGCCATTGTTAAAGGCGAAGGTAGCTGGCTGTGGGATAGTGAAGGTAATAAATATTTAGACTTTATGAGTGGAATTGCTGTTACGAATCTAGGTCACGTGCCGCAACGTGTAAAGGAAGCATTAGTAGCGCAGTTAGATCAACTATGGCATATTTCGAATTTGTTTCAAATTCCTAATCAGGCAGATGCTGCAAAGCTTATTACCGATAATAGCTGTGGTGATGCTGTATTCTTCTGTAATTCTGGTGCTGAGGCGAATGAAGCAGCTATTAAGTTAGCTCGTCGTTATCAACAACTAGTTGCTCGTAATGGTCGTTATGAAGTCATTTCATTCACACAATCTTTCCATGGTCGTACACTTGCAACATTAACAGCGACTGGGCAAGATAAGGTGAAGGAAGGATTTTTACCATTACCTGAAGGCTTTACTCATATTGCACTAAATGATATTGAGCTACTGAAAGCAACAATCACTGACAAAACAGCAGCTGTTATGCTAGAGATGGTTCAAGCTGAGGGTGGTATACTGCTTGTTGATCCAACGTATATTAAGCAAGTTGCTGAGCTTTGTAAGTCTGAGGGAATTTTATTAATCATAGATGAAATCCAAACGGGAATGGGTAGAACTGGTAAATTGTTCGCTTATGAGCATTTTGGTATTGAACCTGATATATTTACATTAGCAAAAGGTTTAGGTAGCGGATTCCCTGTAGGCGCTATGGTCGCTAAGGAAGCGTTAAGAGAAGGGTTTACAGCAGGTAGTCATGGTTCTACATTCGGTGGAACACCGATTGCGACAGCTGCAGTGAAAGCGACGATTGAAACGATCGTTGAAGAAAAGGTAGTTGATCATGCAGCGAAGCAAGGTGAATATCTAATCACGCAATTACGTGAGAAACTTAGTGGCTGCTCATTCGTAAATGAAGTACGTGGGTTAGGGCTAATTATCGGTATTGAATGTAAAGAGCCGATAGCTAGTGTCATCGTAGAAGCACAAAGTGAGGGCTTGCTAGTCATTTCTGCTGGTCCAAACGTGATTCGTTTGCTACCTAATTTGCTAGTGTCTAATGAAGAAATCGATCAAGCGGTACAAATACTAACGAAGTTGCTAAGCAATCGATAGGAAACTCTAAACGTCCGACTGTTATCACGATGTAATACTTTGTTGCTTAATGGACTTCGAATATGTCATTCATTCGAAGTCTCCAGTTAATGAAAAGTTAAGATTAAGCTTCCGAAGTAACTTTTCGTTACAGGAAGTTATTACAGGAAGTCCACGAAAAGCTTTTAGGAGGTTTTAAACATGGTAAGATCCAAAGAAGAAATCGCTCAAAGTATGAAGGGCCGCGATTTTCTAATGTTAGTTGATTTTGCACAAGAAGAAATTATGTATTTGATTGAGCTAGCTATTGATTTGAAACAAAAACAAAAAGCTGGCATTGAACATAAAGTATTGCAAGGTAAAACAGTAGGTTTAATTTTTGAGAAATCTTCTACACGTACGCGTGTTTCTTTTGAAGTTGGTATTTACCAACTAGGTGGTCAAGGTCTATTCTTGAGCGGTAATGATCTTCAAATCGGTCGTGGTGAGACGATTCTTGATACAGCACAAACATTATCTCGTTATCTAGATGGAATTATGATTCGTACATTCGAACATCGTAAAGTAGTTGAGTTAGCTCGTGGAGCAACTATTCCAGTTATTAATGGATTGACGGATCTATCTCACCCATGCCAAGCACTTGCTGACTTCCAAACGATCTACGAGCAAACAGGTACGTTTGAAAATGTGAAACTTGCATATATCGGTGACGGTAACAATATGGTACACTCTCTAATGATGGGTGCTGCTAAACTAGGCGTTCATATGTCAATTGCAACACCTGTAGGTTATGAACCAGACGCAGATATTATTGCTCAAACTATGGCTATCGCAGAAGATACTGGTGCGAAAATTGTAGTTTGTCATGATCCAAAAGAAGCAATGGAAGGTGCAGACTTTGTGTATACTGATGTATGGGCAAGTATGGGCCAAGAACAAGAGCAAAAAGAACGTGAACTTGCATTTGCTGACTATCAGATCGATGATAATCTTGTTCAATTTGCTAAGCCAGAATTTAAATTCATGCACTGCCTACCTGCACATCGCGGTGAGGAAGTAACAGAGAGCGTAATTGATGGCGAACACTCTATTATTTTTGATCAGGCTGAAAATCGTCTACATGCTCAAAAGGCGATTATGGCTGCAATCATGTCATAATAAATGAAATATGAAGGGAATCAATAACATGGCAAAGGATAAAATTGTACTGGCTTATTCTGGTGGTTTGGATACTTCAATCATCTTGAAATGGCTAAAAGAAACATATGACGCGGAAATCATCGCATTTACTGCTGATATCGGTCAGAAGGAAGAACTAGATGGTCTAGAAGAAAAAGCTTTAAAAACAGGTGCTTCTAAAGTATACATCGATGATCTTACTGAAGAATTCGCTCAAGATTTCATCTTCCCAATGTTCCAAGCTGGAACAATGTATGAAGGTCAATACTTACTAGGAACATCTATTGCACGTCCGCTTATTGCGAAACGTATGGTAGAAATTGCTCGTGCTGAAGGTGCGAAATATATTGCACATGGTGCAACGGGTAAAGGTAATGACCAAGTTCGTTTTGAGCTAGGTGTAGCTGCACTAGCACCAGAAATCGAAATTATTGCTCCTTGGCGTTCTGAGCAATTCCGTAACGATTTCCCAGGTCGTGCAGAGATGATCGCTTTTGCAGAGAAACATGATATTCCAGTATCAGCATCTGCTGCAAAACCTTATTCTACAGACCGCAACTTGCTACATATTAGCTTCGAAAGCGGTGTGTTAGAAGACCCTTGGTTCGATCCAAGTTCTGAAGAAAATGAACCAATGTATGTACTAAGCGTGTCTCCTGAGCGTGCTCCGGATCAAGCTGAATACGTTGAACTGTCATTCGAACAAGGTAATTGTACAGCTATTAATGGCGAAGCAATGTCTCCACTTGCTATTATGGAGAAATTGAATGAGCTTGGTGGGAAACATGGTATCGGTCGTGTTGATATGGTCGAAAACCGCTTCGTAGGTATGAAGAGCCGTGGTGTATATGAAACTCCAGGCGGAACAATTCTATTTACAGCACATCGTAAGATGGAATCTCTAACAATGGATCGTGAAGTTATGCATCTTCGTGACTCTCTGATCTCTAAATATAGTGAGCTAGTATACAATGGTTTCTGGTTCGCTCCTGAACGTCTTGCTTTGCAAGCGCTGGTGACGGAATCTCAGAAAAATGTATCTGGTGTCGTTCGTTTGAAATTGTATAAAGGTAATGTTATCGGAGCTGGCGTTCAAAGCCCAGTAAGCTTGTACAACCCTGATATCGCTACAATGGAAGCTGATCCATCACAAGCATATGATCAAGGTGATGCAACTGGATTTATCCGTTTGAATGCATTGCGTTTGAAAGTTTCTGCTGGTGTAACTCAGAACAAGTAATAATTCAAAGATCATGGGCGGAAGAATCATATACGACATGTTGGAAGTCTTATAAGACAACCATTTCGTATAGGGCTCTTCCGTTTCCCTGTATCAATAAGAAGGAGTGCTGAAGAAGTGAGTAAGCTTTGGGGTGGCCGTTTCACGAAGAAAACGGATCAATTAGTTGAAGAATATACAGCGTCGATTACATTTGATAAGGCGCTTGCTGAAGAAGATATTCAAGGTAGTCTAGCGCATGTAACAATGCTAGGCAAGCAAGGTATTGTACCACAAGACGATGTTGAAACGATTAAAGCAGGTCTATTGCGCGTATTAGATCGTATCAAAAACGGAGAGCAAGAGTTCACTATTGGTGATGAAGATATTCATATGAATATTGAAAAAGCATTAATCGATGATATTGGTGCTGTAGGTGGTAAACTTCATACAGGACGTAGTCGTAATGACCAAGTTGCTACGGATATGCATCTTTGGCTTCGTAAGCGCGTAGTTGAGTTCGTTGAATTGCTTCGCAAGTTACAAGAAGCTTTGATCGGACAAGCTAAAGCGAACATCGATACGATTGTCCCTGGATATACCCATTTGCAACGTGCTCAACCTATTTTATTTGCACATCATATGATGGCTTATGTATCAATGTTCGGTCGTGATATCGAGCGTCTACAAGATAGTTACAAACGTATCAATGTTCTTCCACTAGGTGCTGGCGCACTCGCTGGTACTACATTCCCAATTGATCGTCACTTTGTTGCAAGCCAATTGCATTTTGATCGTGTATATGAGAACAGTCTTGATGCGGTAAGTGACCGTGACTTTATTTTAGAGTTTCTAGCAGATGCATCAATCGTTATGATGCACTTATCTCGTCTCAGTGAAGAATTAATTATGTGGTCAAGCACCGAATTCAACTTTGTTGAACTTGATGACGCCTTCTGCACCGGTAGTAGTATTATGCCACAGAAGAAAAATCCTGACGTACCAGAACTAGTTCGTGGTAAAACAGGACGTGTGTACGGTAACCTTATGGGCTTGCTAACAGTCGTGAAATCTTTACCTCTAGCGTATAACAAAGATATGCAAGAAGATAAAGAAGGCATGTTTGATACCGTTACAACGATGCAAGGTGCTCTTCAATTGTTCGCGCCAATGATCGCAACAATGACAGTCAATAAAGATCGTATGCGTCAAGCAGTGAATCAAGATTTCTCTAATGCTACGGATATCGCTGACTTCTTAGTTAATAAAGGTCTGCCGTTCCGCCAAGCTCACGAAGTAATCGGGAAAACGGTGCTATACTGCATTGAAAACAATAAATACTTACTTGATCTAAGTATGGAAGAATTTATTAAGTTCTCTGATTTGTTCGACGAGCGTATATATGATGTGTTACAGCCTGAGCAGGTTGTAAATGCTCGTAATGTATATGGTGGTACTGCTAAACCTCAAGTTGAAGCAGCTATTGCACGTGCTGAAGAAGTTATGAATACTACATCTATTTGGGTAACTGAATATTTAGAACGCAGCCAATAGAATACGCTATTGGACACAAAAAGGTCTTTAGAGCTATCAATCCACATGGATCGAAAGCGCTAAAGACCTTTTATACATTTCTCTATTTATTGAGAAAGCTACGGGGTAGCGAAAAAATATCACTACCAGAACTAGTAGATCATCTTAAATCTCATACCACTTGATCTCATTGGCTTCCAACTTGAGTGAGAAGCTAGAACCATCTCCGCGATAAACGACAGTTTCTTGTGATTCATATGTGTTGTTAACAACACAGTATTTACCGTTCTTTACATAGGCATGAACTTCGACGTTGTAGTTGTCACTGAACCAGCGGTGAAGCTCGTGGTCGCTGTGCGTGCTCCACATAATCGCTCGATAGAGAAGACGACTGTTCTCGAAGCTATATGGCAATCCACTAATATAGACGGCACGTCCACTACCGAATTCATTCACTGCAAGTTGTACTTCTTTATCCACCTGACGGAGGATGGTTGTACCTTCAAGCGCGAATATATTTTTCTTACCTTCTCCAAAATCGATGATCTTGTTTCCGTCTGCATCTACACGACAATCTTCCGTTATAAAGTGTGCTTTTTCTTCCCAGTTATACTTATCATAGCCGAGAGTGAAGCCTCGTTCCTGCTCTACACCAAGGATATTTGCTAGCTGGAAGTATCGTCCGTTTGCTTGATGAGCCGCAGGCTCACCGACACCGATGAATCCACCACCTTCATGAATAAATTGCTTCACAGATGTTACGATGTCAGTGTCTAGCCACCAATCCCCCCCTGTATAAGCTGTATCACCATCACCTACATTCAAGATGACATCAATTCCTTGTAGAATGGAAGGATCGTTCTTTATATCATCGAAGCTAATGAATTTAACATCAAATGGAGCACCCGATAATGTCTCTATAATCCCTGCATAGCTATAATTTTGCTTTTGATAGAGTGCATGATGGACCATATGATTGCCCCATGCACGCATTTTACCCCAACAGTTCAGTACGGCTACAGTCTTAACATTATAGGGAGTTGTTTGTTGGACATTATCGTACAACGTACGGAACTCATCGCAAACACTTTCAATGTATTCCATGAAATCCGGGAAATCTAGTGCTAGTTTCAAATAGCCACCATAACCAATTCGATCGATTGGCTTGCGCAGAATGGCACGTCTAGCCGTAACCCAGTTTACTTTCGCTTCACGTACTGGATCTCCACCCTCATGGAATGTATCAGGGAAGAAATAAGGTAGAAAACGGCCCTCTGTATAGTTCACTCCAGGGATATCACTAATTAGACGAAGTGTGGAACCATTACCTACACTACCAACGACAGCATCTACCCCAATCGTTGAGAACTCATCCATAAATGGTTCAGTTCCAATCCAGTGGTCACCAAGGAACATCATAGCTTCTTTCCCATATTCATGTGTAATGTCAACTAATTCTTTGGCTAGTAGGGCAACCTCGCGACGTTGGAATGCTTGGAATTGCTGAAATTCTTTCGTTGGTATGCGATAGTTGTTATTATAGTAACCTTGATCAATAATATATTCGGCTCTGAACGGATAGCCAACCTCTTGTTCGAATTGCTCAAGAATATAAGGACTAACAGAGGCTGAATATCCATACCAATCGACATATTTCTCACGTGCCAGCTCATCGAAGATAAGTGTGAACTGGTGGAAGAAAGTCGTAAAGCGAATGACGTTAACATAGGAATGTTCTTCAATGAATTGACGTAGACGTTGCATCGTGAACTCACGTGTCTTCGGTTGGCGAACATCAAACGTAATCTGCGGCTCAACATCTTTCCAATCATTCGTAACGGCATTGTACATATGTACAGGATCCCACATAATATAGGCTAAGAAACTAACGGTATAATCATGGAAGGGGGTTGCATCGATCACGACACTGCCTGTTTCTTCGTTATAACTCCATTGATCTTTGGATACAACTGATCCTGTGGTACGGTCGATGACTTCCCACCATCGCTTAATATCGTCATAACTATTGATCTTCAGCATATCTGGATATAGACCCTTCATTAAGGGAATCGAGAGGGTAGATTGCTCGGCTGTATAGAAGGCTGTCATAATATACATTTGCTGAATCTCTTCTGGATTTGCTAGCGCCCATCCATTTTCTTTACGAGTCGTATAGTAAGTGGAATACACCTTAGCATCAATATCCCGAAGTTCTGCGGGGAAGTCAGTACCATCGCAATCACGTATAGCATCTGCTCCCCAACGCTTCATCACTTCTTTTGTTTGAGGAATAATATCTAGATCCGTTGGGATCGTGACCCGTCCTATGTTCATCTTAAGTAACTCTCCTTTTATTTGAATTTACGATTGTAGAACCAGAGAAGACCTATGAGAAGTGCTAATCCCAGAAGCATCAGGCCTAGTCCAGATGGGCCAATATTTTTTTGCCCAATAATAACGAGAACGACAGCGATAATGAATACAATCAGCATTAAATAATTGCGTAACAGATTCCGCACGGATTCACTCATAGCAGCACCTTAACCTTTCAGCCCGCCCATGGTCATGCCTTGGGTAAGCTTCTTTTGTACTAAAATATATAGAATAAGTGTTGGCAGCATGACAATTACGAGTCCTGCATACATTTGACCATATTGGACAGCTGACTTTTGAGCTGCCATAAGATTCATTAGTCCAACTGGTAACGTCCGAAGTCCTGGCGTCGTCAACAAAGTCATCGAAATAATATATTCGTTCCAGAAGGAAAGGAAATTGAACAAGATAACAGTTACAATGCTGGGCTTAGCCATAGGCATAATAATTTGCACCATTGTTCGGAAATAGCCTGCGCCATCAACAGAAGCTGCCTCTTCAAACTCTTTAGGCAATGACTTGAAATAGCCCGACAGCAAATAGATGGTGAAAGGAAGTGCCATTGCAGCGTAGACAAGTGCCAATACAAATAAATTATTTAGAAATATCGGATGTCCGAGAAAACCACGAACGGCTTTATCACCACTATTAAGCATGAGAAAGATAGGAACGACAATGTAATTCACATTAATAAATAACCCTGCCATAAACATCGTATTCCAGAAGACGCTACCTCTAAATTTGAATCTTGAAAGGACATAAGCGGCTGGTAATGCAATGACAAGTAGAAGTCCAAGTGCAATTGCTGTAACGATGAGGGAGTTAAGCATGTAACTGCCCATCTTAGCTTTTTCCCAAGCATCAGCAAAGTTTTGTAGATAGAACCCTTGTGGGAGAACCCAAGGATTACCGTAAAACTCAACATCCTGCTTGATGGACGCAATGAATGCCCAGGCTACTGGGACGATAATAATAATTGCAAGTAAAATTAACACAATATAGTTGAAGCCCTTATAAATCTTGTCACTAAAACCAGGCTTGGTGAGTTTATTATTGTTCAAGTTGTTGCCTCCTTAATACTCCAAATGGTCACGTGTGGTGACTGCATTCAGGATAGCAGCTAGTGCAAATGAGAACAGGAATACAATAACACCGATTGCCATACCATAGCCGTAAGAAGAGTTGGTATAAGCTTCTTTGTACATATAGCTAAGGAATACTTCTGTTGAACCATCGGGACCGCCTTCAGTCATCGCTACAACGAATAAGAAACTCATGTTGATCGTACTAATGATGAAGAAGGTTAGAGTGGTACGAATATTCGTCCAGATTAACGGGATTGTAATACTGAAAAATTTCTCCATCCGACTTGCACCTTCAAGCTCAGCGGATTCATATAAGCTTTCGGGAACGTTCGCCATACTCGCCATATACATCACCATATAATAACCAATGGCCTGCCAGATCATTGCACCTGAGAGAGAGAAAATAACGATCTTCTGATCACCCAGCCAAAGGGTAGGCGCTGACTCTGCTCCACGGAATAAATTCAAAATTGCATTCAGAAGTCCACTATTCGGGTCATATATTGCAGAGAAAATAGCACTAATAACGACAACCGATAGGATGTTCGGAATATAGAAAATAACTCGCAATAAATTTTGCCCTTTTAGTTTCTCACGGGAAAGTATGGATGCGAATACAAGTGCCAAAGCAAAAGTAATAATGGTCACGACTACGATTAGTAGAAGACTATTTTGGAAAGCTTGATAAAATTTATCACTTTGAAACAGCTTAGTGAAATTTTGCAGGCCTACGAAGGTTTTTTCATCTGTATAGCCGCCCCATTTGTAGGTGGACATACGAAATACATTTATTGTAGGTATAATTAGAAAAACAATGAATAGGATTACGGCGGGAGTAAGACAGAAGAAAATAAATCGTCGTTGTCCCTTCTTGATATCCATGTGCCCATCTCCTTCCCAAGGTGAAAACAAAGGTGGCAGCTTTCGCATGCCACCTTTGTTCAAAGATTTAATTCGAATTTACTATTACATTGATTTATTTAAGTGCCCCACGTAATGCATCGCTTGCTTTCGTAATAGCTTCAACCCATTGCTCTTTTGTTTTAGCTTTAGTTACAAGGGAATCCACTGTACCAAATACCGTATCAGAAATACTTACACCTTCAACGGGATCAGTTGTAGCAAATGCACCCATAGCTGCTTTAGTACCATTGTCGTAGATACTATAGAATAGTTTATTGTCACCTTCTAATTTGTCGGACAACCCTTTAATCGGTTGAATTGCGCCAGCTTCAGCAAAAATAGCAGCTGCTTCGTCTGAGTAAAGATAAGCAATAAATTGTTTAGCTAGATCTGGATGTTCTGCTTTAGCTGGAACCCAAATTTGCTCAAAGAATGTATAGGAGTAGCGGTCACCGCCATCTTTTACAGCTGGTAGAGAAGTGAAGCCCCATTTGAATCCTTCTGCACGAGGTGCATTACCCATTTCACCAACGATCCAAGTGCCGTTTGGCATAAATAGAGCTTTATTGTCTAGAATAAGCTGTTGGTTTTTAACAAAGTTATCTTTATTAGCATTAGCTGGAACAGTTTGCTCAGTGTAGCTAGCAAGCTTACTAATAATATCGAATGCTTGTGTTGCTTCTGGAGTTTGCCATACACCTTCGGAATATTTCATTGCATCATCGAAGAATGTAGGACCACCAACTTCGTTTAGCAATGCATAAAATAATGAATCAAAGTATCCTGTCGTTGGGTAGGCGAATAGTGCAATTCCTTCAGCTTTAGCTTTGTCGCCTAATGCCCACATTTCATCCCAAGTTGTAGGAACTGTCCAACCTTTTGCTTCAAACAAGCCAGCATTGAAGAATAGACCAGTTGGGCTATAGAACATCGGCATCAGATAGGTCTTACCATCGCTATAAGGATTCGTAATCGACGTATCCGTAAAACCAGGAATAATTTTGTCTTTTACAGTAACGCTTTCACCAGGAACAGTCATTGAAAGTACATCTGTAAGATCAAGGACGTTATTATCTTTAACGAATGTTTCTGTCATACCTTTAGGTTGACCTACAGAAATATGAATCACATCTGGGAAATCTCCTGATTTCATACTAGGTCCGATTACATCTTCAAGGCTTTTGTCGATCGTTGTTTCGATTTTTACGTTAGGATTCGCATTCTCGAAACCAGCAGCGACTTTCTTCCAAATATCAGCACCGTAAGCGGTTTCCAACGCGGCAAACTTTAAGACTTGAGTCTCAGCTGGTTCAGTAGCTGCTGTTGGAGTAGGTGTTGGAGTAGCTGAATCACTAGGGGTAGTATTAGCGCCGTTGTTAGTATTACTACCACAAGCAACAAGGCTAAGTGTTAAAAATGCTGTTAATGCTAGACTAATAATTTTTTTCATGTTAACCCTCCTATAAATCGTTTATTTGTCTTTTCGTAAATTTAGATTAGTGCTTAGAATTATGTATTTCAATAGGTTTTGGGCATGTAGATAGAATCGTACATAGACATGCAAAAATTTTCGATAAGTTGCAAACAACAAGTGATAGCGTTTACTAAACTGCTATAATAATGATAGTTAATAACGATTAGTCACTCATAATAAAGCTAATATTGTACATAGATTAGTCTAATTTATTCATGTATGGTTAAGAGGCGAATACGTATAGTTGAGGTGTTATTATGATAGAAAAGAATCTAGGAGGGCTCAATGAAGAAAGTTGCTAGCCTACTTATACTTGCAGTAATAGTCATAGTAAGTTTGATTGCATTAAATAGGGATACGCCTTCAAACAATGCGCTAAACCAAATTTCGACTACAGATACTTTGCACGATTTTAAAAATAAAGAGTTGAATATTGCAGTCTTTCAAGGTGGTTATGGGCCTGAATATTGGAATGAAATCGTGAGTGAGTTTGAGTCTGCATATCCAGGTGTAAAGATCAATATGACTAACAGTCCTAGAATAGGAGATGTTGTTAGACCCCAAATTGTAGCTGGTAATCCACCAGATGTTCTAGTTGTAACGGACACCGAGCAAAGTGGACTAATTACGTCATTAGTTAAGGAAAAAGCCTTGTTAGATATTAGCGATGTGTTTGAAAGCAAGGCATTAGATAACGATCAATTGCTGAAGGATAGGATTCTCCCAGGCATGCTAGAAAGTACAAGATTCTCTCCATATCAAGATGGGAAGGTATACCTAGCCCCACTTAATACGGGACCTATGGGGTTGATTTACAATAAGAAGTTATTTCGAGATAAAGGATGGAAGTTGCCAGAAACATGGGATGATTTTTTTGCTTTAGGTGAGGAACTGAAGAAAGAAGAGAATTATCTAGTCGACAGCAATGGTAACAAGACGCAACGAGCTTTATTTACTTACCAAGGAATCTATCCTGACTATTTGGAAGAGATTATGTACCCTTCATTGGCAAATGCAGCTGGTATTGATAATCTAAAAAGAATTTTTGCTTACGAACCAGGTTCATTTTCTACGGATATGGTGAAGAAGGTGCTAGATACATTTGCGAGGATTGGTACGGAAGGGTATTTAATGAACGGTACCGTTGCATTAAATCATACGCAATCGCAAACGGATATGATGCTTGGTAAAGCAATATTTATCGTGAATGGAACATGGATGGAGAATGAAATGAAGAATGCACCTAGAGAAGAGAATTTCGAATTTGGTATGATTCCTGTTCCAGTATTCAACAAAGGCGATCAACGCTTTATTCTTATGAGCTACGAACAATTTTCGATTCCTGTGAGAGCTAGCAATCCAGAGCTTGCGAAGGAATTTCTAAAGTTTCTTTACACTGATCAATCTGTCAAATTATTCGCAGAGAAATCTAATGGTATATTTGCACTAAAAGGTGCTAGTGAGCTTTCAAAGCCGTACTTAACAAAAGGAGTCTATGAAATGTTCAGTGCATATGATGGAGCAACAACCATTTTGCAAGAATGGAAGGCTCTCTCTAAAGGGTCTAGAATCGACATTAAGACTGAATTATTTAGAAATACGATGACTCCCATTATGACCGGGAAAATGACAACAGATCAATGGATGGACAAGGTTGAGCAATCATTCGCTCAAATTCAATCTGAACAGGTAGCTAATTAATATTGAATTAGACAATAGAAACAGGGCTGTGTGGAAAGTCGCTTAAGACTTTTCACACAGCCCTGTTTCTATTTATCATCCTTATTAAGCTTGTAATTGTTGAGACTTATACTCAGTAGGTGACATCCCGAAATATTTCTTGAACAATCTATTAAAGTAGAATTGATCATTAATACCGACTGCAGAAGATACCTCCTTGATATAGTTACAGCCATTCCGCATTAATTCCGCTGCTTTGTTCATTCTTACATTGTTGATATAGCTAAACAAACTTGTTCCAACCTGTTCTTTAAACATACGACATAAGTAATTTTCGCTGAAGTTGGTATGGCTCGAGATCATTTCTAGCGTGATCTTACCTTGGTAATGTGTCTCTATAAAGTGGATGACATCTAGCACTTCTTTCTTATACACGGGAGCGGTAGAAACATCCGTTAGTAAGCTGAAATGTTCAAAAGCTTGTATACAGTTTTCGGCGAACACTTCTATGTTGTCGCAATCAAGTAAACTCTTCTTAAGGAGCTCGTATTGCTTTGGCTCATCGATGTGTATTTTATTATCATATAACGGAATGTAGTCTAGACATTTAATAATAAAGGATTTAACAATATCCGGATGTGTGTTGTTTTGTTTGCATTCCATAAAGAGTGTTTTCAACTTATCTTTGATCGAATCGTTATCATATTGCCGCCAATGTTTGATGATGGAGATGGAATAATCAACAAAGTTTGTACAAATGGAATCATCATTGAACTTCACTTCATTCATGTAAATGACTGGGTGATATTTATAAAAGTTTATATTTAGTGCGTCTTTACATGCTCCAAATGCCTCTCTTGCCTTCACGTAGCCAATCACTTCATTGGAGTATACAATGGTAGGTTCTATTGAAATATACATGCTAATTAATGAACGGATTTTATTAATAAAGTCCAACGGTTCGATCTGCTGGTTGTTCAGCTGCTCTGTTGAGATCAGTGCAATAATACCTTGAGTTTCCACTTGGAACACTTCAATACGATGGACATCGCCTATGAGATCTAGAATAATATTTTCAATAAAGGCAACCGAGACATCTGGCTTCCTACCATGTTCTTCTGAAATATCTCGATTAAAAGTAATATAGAATAAATAACTAGGAGTATCCGTTAAGTGTAAGACAATCGGTTTACTTTGGAGAAAGTGAATGAATTCATGAGAAGTATCAGTGAAGTATTCTTTAAGAATGGCTCCTTTTACACTCTTAAGATTACTTCGTATAAATTGCTCTTTAGCTTCCTGTTCTTGTAATGTATGCTGTTGTTCTTCGATGAGGGTAGCTATCTTACGAAGCTGGGCAATAAGTTCGTCGGTCTTGATACTAATTTTCAACATATAGTCAACAGCACCAAGTAACAATGCTTCACGTACAAGCTCGTAATCTCCAAAGTTGCTAGCGACAATAATCTTTCCGGTGTAGTTACGTTCGTTGAGTTCTTTCAGGAGTTGAAGCCCATCCATATTGGGCATCTTCAAATCTGTAATGATAATATCTGGTTGTAATGTTTCAACTAAAGCTAATGCCTCGACTCCATCGGAGGCAGTACCGCAGATAGGAAATCCGAGTTCATCCCAAGCTATCATCGTACGAAGTGCGATTTTCACAATTGGTTCATCATCTACAAGTAGTACATTAAACATTAAGATTGCCCCCCTGTCTAAATTGACTTTCGTATGGAATGATGATTGTGCAACATGTACCTTCTCCAATAACACTAGTAATGAATAAACCATATTCTTCTCCGTAATACAGTTTAATTCGTTCATCTACATTCGTTATGCCGATGCCAGATAACTTTTTGTTATTATCAGAACTTTTAAAACTATTTGTATCAAATCCTTTGCCATCATCCATAATTTCTATATGGATAAATTGGTCTTTTCGCTCCACTTTAATTGTTATTTTAATAGATTTTCCGTGCTCCGATAAGCCATGAATGATGGCATTCTCAGCAACGGGTTGCAAGATGAATTTAGGTATAGGGCAATGGATTAATTCATCATTGATAGCGTATTCAACTTGAAAACTATCAGCATAGCGAATTTTTTGTATTTCAAAATAGTTGGATAAATTAAGCAGTTCTTGTTCAATTGTAATTTCTTCATTACTGTCTAAAATTGTGCTGCGAAGCAGTTCTGATAATGAGGTAATACCGTTGCTTAATACGGGAACTTGATTAATAATGGCAAGCCATCGCAATGTGTTCAGCGTATTGAATAGAAAGTGCGGATTAATCTGAGACTGAAGCATTTGCAATTCTAACTCTCGCTTACGCTTTTGATCCAGTTTCTGATTTTGCATTAGATGTTCAATCTCACTAACCATATTATTCATTTTGCGAGAAAGAACACCCATTTCATCGTCATGATCATCTTGAATACGATTGGAGAATTCTCCATTTGATATTTGATTGCTGAAGGTGATGATTTTCTTTATAGGCTTCACAATACTTTTGTTCATTACAGAAATGATCACGATACAGCATATAACGATGAAAGCTATAATAATGGCCATACTGCCTGTAATTTTGCTTGTCTCTG
Organism: Paenibacillus endoradicis; assembly: GCF_024721975.1. The sequence goes on from NZ_JANQBB010000010.1 coordinate 169,043, forward strand.
AATTAATGTAGGAAAAAGGCATCGTAGAAATGAGATACCAGCCCATTTGTTCATTATATATATAAGAAATTTGCTGATGTGTATTATTAACCTGTCCGGAGAAAGATTGTTTTCCTCGCTCTTGTTGCATCTTAATTTGATTGATAAGCTCCGCGTCTTTATACGGTGTTCCTAAAGGGATCAGTTTATCGTTCGCTGATAACACAGTGCCATCTCGCCCCATAATCATAAGCTTAGAACCAGTTCCTAGATCAACGGTGGATAAGATGTTCTTTGAGAATAAATCATCGCTAATGAATACAAAAGTATAACCAATCTGTTTAGAACTGTCGTTTACAGCATGTATTTTCCGGCCAAGAGCAAGCGTATCGTAAGATCGAACCGTTTTGACATAAGTAAGGCCATCGTACGGTGCATTCGCATCAACATCTCTCATAGCTTTATCGAGTGCTTGAGTATCGATAGTCTCAAATCCAAGTTCATAAAATTGATTGCGATCAGTATCAAATACACTTACGGTTACAGCATGTGATGGGAAGATAGTTCTAAAAATACTATCCATAGCAGCTTCTTTGGCATTTTCTTGATCCTCTTGCTCAGTAATTTTTTTTGACAGATTCTCTTGTACAAATTCATTCGTGGATATAGATCCAATGAGATATTGATAATTTTGAAGTTCGGCAAGTAAATTTATATTTATTAACGTTAAGGCCTGATAAGTAGAATTACTAAGTTTGTGGCTGATCGATCCTGAATAAAGATGATAGGCATAATATCCAAGAAAGCAGATAGGAAGAATAGAGACAATTAAGAAGGTTCCAATCAATCGATGTTGTATTTTAAACTTACGTAACATAGAATGACCTCCTCCAATTGTTAAGTTTATATTATCATAGGGCGATAAAACAGCCTCTGTCTTAATACACTTGGATAAAATAATCCATAAAGATCATAAAATCGTCTAGTTGCTTGTGTAGTCAAAGAAAATAATAGTAACTTGGAAGTACGAAATCATGTTACATATCATGAAAAGTTAAAATAATTCATAAATATGTTTGTTTAATTTAATGTATTACAAAAGTAAAACTTTGTATAGTTATTGCATTAAATGGTTTATTAACGGAGGTAATCTGTTTATGCGCGAGGTCAAAAAACTGCGTATAGTAAAGAAGAGAATAAAAGGGTAGTTCATATCATGTGTCAGCATCCGACAGCATGCTACGTTTTTGAAAAATGAGAAAAGTGAAAATTGCCTAATAATAGCATTACATTGAAGGAATTAGATGTATACTGTCGAATTCATAGTATTGAACTTTCTACAGGATGTGATAACGTGATTGAAATGGAAAAGATCAGAAAAACGTATACCGATGGAACGATAGCACTCGATGGAGTATCAGTTAAAATAGATCGAAATGAGTTTGTCTATTTAGTTGGTCCATCAGGAGCAGGTAAGTCTACATTTATGAAGCTGATATATCGCGAAGAGATTCCTACTGAAGGTCAGATTTTCGTGAATGGCTTTAATATTGGTAAGTTGAAACAACGTAAGATCCCGTATGTTCGTCGTAATATCGGGGTTATTTTTCAAGACTTTAGATTACTTCCAAAACTAACAATTTTCGAAAATATTGCATTTGCAATGGAAGCAATTGAAGCACCGCGCAAAGTAATTAAGAAACGTACAATGGAAGTGTTAGAACTTGTTGGATTGAAACACAAGTATAAAAACTTTCCATCGCAATTATCAGGCGGCGAACAGCAACGAGTGTCAATTGCTAGGGCAATTGTGAATAATCCATCAGTTATTGTAGCAGATGAGCCGACAGGAAACTTGGATCCCGATACATCGTTAGATATTATGCATTTGCTCGAAGAAATTAATTTCCGTGGTACTACAATTGTTATGGCAACTCACAATAAGGATATTGTGAACTCGATGCGAAAACGTGTCATTGCTATTGAAAATGGCAATATTGTGCGTGATGAGCAAAGAGGGGAGTACGGTTATGAAGCTTAGTACGGCAACTCGACATATACGTGAAGGATTCAAAAGCATTATTCGTAATGGTTGGATGTCTTTCGCGTCTATTAGTTCTATTTTTATTTCTTTATTTATTTTAGGTGTATTTATTTTATTAGCATTAAATATGAACTACATGGCTTCTCAAATCGAGAGTCAAGTACAGATTCGCGTATATTTTGAAACAGATGCATCAGAAGAAGTTGTTACTGAGTTGCAAAATAAAATTGGCAATATTAGCGAAGTCAGTAAGCTTACATATGTATCGAAAGAAGATGGACTCGCAATTTTGCGAGATAAAATGGGTGAAGATAACAGCGATTGGTTAGAAGGATACGATGATGAAAATAATCCATTACCAATCTCATTTACAATAGAAGTATTTAACCCACAGCTTGTTGATACGGTAGCACAACAGATTAATATTATTAACAATGCATTTGATCCGAAGCCAATTAAAGAAGTGAAGTATGGTCAAGATACGGTGGAAACATTATTCAAAATTACTAATGCAATTCGAAATGCTGGTTTTGCCATCGTTATTGCACTTGCAGTAACTGCCATGCTGCTTATTTCTAATACAATTAAGATGACAATTGTAGCAAGAAGAAGAGAGATTGAGATTATGAAACTAGTAGGTGCGACAAATGCATTTATTAGATGGCCATTCTTTATTGAAGGTGCTCTTATAGGAATTATAAGTTCAATCGTTACAACGATAATTATACTTCTTGGTTACGATCAAGTTGTTCATGCGTTCCAATATGATCTATCACTTATGTTGATACAATTATTGCCACTTGAAAAAGTAATCACATTAACTGCGACGACAATGATTACACTGGGTTCTCTTATTGGGATTTGGGGTAGCGTTATGTCAGTACGTAAGTATTTGAAAGTGTAGGTGAGTGTAGTAATGAAAAGACTTGTCTTATACCTAACTTCATTAGCGCTACTTGCAACGATAGTAATAGGATCTCCAAGTAGTAGTGCATCAAAACTTTCGCAAATTGAACAAGATATTAAAGCCGCTAATGAACAAAAAAAGGCAGCTGAGCAAAAGGCAGCTGAAGCTGCTAGTGAAGCACAAAAAGCGGAAGAAGAGAAAAATGCCATTGCGAAAAAGGTTGAGGATTTAGAAGCTGAACTTAAAAAGTTAATGTCGGAAATCGAAAAAGTAGCACAAGATAAAAATAAGACTGAAAAAGAAAAAGACGATAAAGAAGCAGAAATGGTTGTGACTAATCAGGAACTAGAAGCGGCAATCGCGCAAGTAGAAAAGCGTGATGAGTTACTTCAGAAACGTACTAGACTTATGTATTCAAATGGTGCAGTTTCTTATCTTGATGTATTACTAAGTTCTACAAGCTTCACAGATTTCTTAGACCGTTTTGATGCATTGCAGATGATTCTAGAGTCAGATCGTGATGCATTGGATCAATATAAGGTAGATCAAGCACTAGTTGAACAGAAGAAAATCGAAGTAGAAGAGCAACTTGGTGCACTTAAAGTTTTATATGCCAAGCTAGAAGCGGAGCAAGCTTCACTTGCTGCCAAGGAATCTGAAAAGGAAACTCTTGTTGCTAAATATAACGCACAATCGTCCGAGTTAGATGCACATATTGAAGAATTGGAAGTAATCAGTGAAGAACAGGAGCAATTGCTAGTAGGATTGGCTTCCGAAATTTCCAAGCTGAATGCGGAGAAAAAACGTATTTCTAATCCATACACTGGTGGAAAATTAGGCATACCAATCGCCGATGGATACCGCCTGTCATCTAACTTCGGTGTTCGTATTCACCCTATAACTGGAGTGAAAAAAGCACATAACGGAATAGACTTTGCTGCACCGTCAGGAACTTCCATTTATGCAGCTGAAGCTGGCGTAGTGCTAATCTCTAAATATTGGAGTGGATATGGTAACTGTATCATTATCGACCACGGAAATGGTATTTGGACGCTCTATGGACATATCAAAAACGGTGGATTGCTAGTAAGTGAAGGAGATACTGTAAAACGTGGAGATAAGATTGCCTTAGTAGGTACTACAGGGAATTCTACTGGTCCACATTTGCATTTCGAAGTACGTAAAAATGAGGTTCCAGTTAACCCATCCAGCTACTTACAATAAAATTAAAAAGACTATTACAACTATTGCCACTTGCATAAGTGATTACATTAACTGCGACGACAATGATTTCACTAGATTCTCTTGTTGAGATTTGGGTAAGTGTCATATCGATACGTAAGTATTTGAAAATGTAGGTGAGTGGTAATGAAGAGAATAGTCTTAACTCTAACTTCATTTGCTTTAATCGCATTAATAATATTAGGATCTCCTAGCAGTATTGCTTCAAAACTTTCTCAGATCGAACAAGATATTGAAGCTGCTAATGAACAAAAAAGGGCGGCTGAGCAAAAGGCCGCTGAAGCTGCTAATGAAGTACAACAAGCAGAAGAAGAGAAAGATACGATTAAGAAACAGGTTGAAGATCTCGAAGCTGAACTTCAAAACTTAATGTCCGAAATCGGAAAAGTTGCACAAGATATACACAAAACAGAACAACAAAAAGACGATAAAGAAGCAGAAATGTTTGTAACTAATCAAGAGTTAGAAGCTGCCATTATACAGGTGGAAAAACGTGATGAGTTACTTCAGAAGCGTACTAGACTTATGTATTCAAATGGTGCGGTTTCTTATCTTGATGTCTTACTAAGCTCTGCAAGCTTCACAGATTTTCTTGATCGATTTGATGCGTTGCAGATGATCTTACGATCAGATCGCGAGGCATTGGATCAATATAAGGTTGATCAAGAATTAGTAGAACAGAAGAAAATTGAAGTAGAAGACCAACTTGGTGCGCTTCAAATCTTGTATGCTAAGCTAGAAGCGGAGCAAGCTTCACTAGTTGCAAAGGAAGAGGAAAAGGAAACTCTTGTTGTTGCTTACAATGAACAGGTTTCACAACTAGATGAATATATTGAAGAGTTAGAAGTGATCAGTGAAGAACAGGAACAATTGCTAGTAGCAATAGCCTCAGAACTTTCTAAACTTAATAAAGAAAAGAATAGTATAACTAATCCATACACCGGCGGGACATTTGGCATGCCAATTGATAGTAGATATCGAAGTACATCAGACTTCGGTATGCGTATTCATCCTATATCGGGAGTAAAGAAAGCACATAAAGGAATTGACTTTGGAGCACCTACAGGAACTGAGATCTATGCGGCTGAAGATGGTGTAGTGTTAATCTCTAAATATATGAGTGGGTATGGTAACTGTATTATTATCGACCACGGAAATGGTATTTGGACGCTCTATGGTCATATCAAAAACGGTGGATTGCTTGTAAGTGAAGGTGACACTGTAGAACGTGGAGATAAGATCGCACTAGTAGGTAATACAGGAAACTCTAAAGGATCACATTTACATTTCGAAGTGCGTAAAAACGAAGTTCCAGTTAATCCATCGAGTTATTTACAATAACGTATAATCATTATTAATAGGCGGTCTATTGCAAAATAGATTGCCTATTGCTATTCTTAGATAAATATTTTCTCAACAAATGTCATATACTATTATGGACGAGCTTAAGCAAACTAGGATAGGTGGTGTGAGTTGATGCAATTTAAGGGACGTACAGTTTTTGCATTCGTTATAATGACGATTGTAACTTCGGTATTTGTTACGATTATCGTTACAGACAAGCTGGAGAGAAATCCAATAGCTGCTTCTACGTCTTACGTATCAGCTGCAGCAGATGCAAAGAGTCAATTAACAGAAGATGAACTTAAACGAATCAATTCTGTTATTGAGTTGGTAGAAACAAAATATGTGTCTGATATAGAACGTAACGAACTAGTTGATGGCGCGATAACAGGAATTATGAATGCTTTGGGTGACCCATATTCCGTATATATGGAAAAGGATATTGCGAATCAGTTTTCACAATCGATTGAGGGCTCTTTCTCGGGAATTGGTGCAGAAGTAGGTATCGAAAACGGTCAAACGGTCGTAGTTTCACCTATAAAAGGTTCTCCTGCTGAACGTGGAGGTATATTAGCCAAAGATATAATATTATCTGTAAATGGCGATAGTCTTGCAGGATTGAAAATTCAAGAGGCAGTAAATCTTATTCGTGGTGAAAAAGGGAGTAAGGTAAAGCTAGAAGTACTGCGTTCTGGAAATTCAGAACCAATAAGCATTGTACTTATTCGTGATGTGATTGATATTGAAACGGTATATTCGTCGATCGACGAACAAGGCATTGGAAAAATTTCTATTACTCAGTTCTCTATGCATACAGCAGAACGCTTTGCTGTAGAATTGGCAGCGCTTGAACAGAAAGATTTGAAAGGATTAGTTATTGATGTTCGTAACAATCCTGGTGGTGTTCTACAAGGTGTTGTGGAAATTGCGCAGCTGATGATGAAGGAAGGCAGCGTGGTTGTTCAAGTAGAAGACCGCACTGGCAAGAAGGAGAAAACATATGCTCAAGGCGGAGAGCAGAAAGATTATCCAATTGTTGTGTTAACGAATAATGGCAGCGCGAGTGCTTCTGAGATTTTAGCCGGTGCGCTTCAAGAATCAGCCGGTGCAACTGTTCTAGGACAACAAACATATGGTAAAGGAACGGTACAGGTTAGCTTTAATAAAGTTCTATCTGATGGTGGATTAATAAAATTAACAATTGCCAAGTGGTTAACACCTAAAGGGAATTGGATTAATCAAAAAGGAGTTACGCCAGACATCGTTGTTGAACCTAATGCTGTATATAGTACAGCTCCTTTGAACATAGTAAATGATTTGAAAGTAGACCATATGAGTGAACAGGTCCGTAATTTGCAAATCATGCTAGATGCTTTAGGTTATAAAGTAGATCGTAAGGATGGTTATTACAGTAAACAAACGGAAACTTCTGTGAAGACATTCCAACAAGACCAACATCTTCTTGATACAGGTATTGTAGACAGTGAAACTGCTACAAAGATTGAAGAGAAAGTCATTGAATACATTCGAGATGACCAACATGATGTACAACTGCAAAAAGCATTGGAGCATGCAGGCAGGAAATAATTGATTTTCGTCGAATTCTTTAAAGGTTGGCTACTCTTTGTAGAGAAGCTAGCCTTTTTTCTTATTTAGTCAATATGAACATTCGAAGGGGTGTATGAGCGGTGGGCGATATAGAACTTTGGCTTCAAGTATTAGGGAAGGCCCTGGTTTCCTTATTGATACAACCGTTATTCTATATTTCACTTTTGTTATTACTCACGATGTTTTTATACCGCGTACGTATGGAACGTTCTATGTTTTCGGTGAAATTAAAGGAATGGAAAATTCCTATGGTGTTCATGATATTAGGTGGGCTGGTTGCTGCGATTATCGTATCCATTATTTCGGCGGTATTAGGATTTACATTAACCGTCCCAACAGTTTATTGGTTATGGTTTATTATGATTATTCTTATGGTTTTCAAAGTTCGTTTTTTAACAATATCATACGGTGCTGGAATTCTTGCCATACTTCATCTTATTGCTTCTGTTATAGGTCCCCTTACTTTACAAAATGATATGGCTTACATCTACCAAACCTTAATCGATATTAATGTAATTAGTTTACTTGTTATAAGTGCGTTACTTGGGATAGCTCAAAGTGTGTTAGTACGGATTCAACATAAAGATATGATTAGCCCTGTATATATGTCAGGCAAACGCGGAAAAGTCATCGGAGGATACGTTTTACAAGGTTACTGGCCTATTCCATTATTATTATTTATGCCGGTATCATCAGAACAATCCGGAGCATTCTTATTTAATACATCATATGGGCAGCCGTTCTTTATGAGTATGTCTAATGAAGCTTGGTTATTGCTAGCGTGCCCACTTATGATTGGTGTCACACAATTAACCAAAGCTGTTACTCCGAAGCAACTTGCTCATCGAGTATCTCGACAAGGACTATTAGTTTCTTGCGTATTATTATTAATATCTATTGGATCCTGGTGGATTAGTGGGCTTATATGGGTTGCAGCAATACTTACACTTCTAGCTGCTGAACTGCTTAATTGGTATAATATCTCGCAAGAATCTAAGTTAGCTCCGCTATATGGGCAAGATAACAAAGGGTTAAAAGTATTAGCTGTCGTGAAATCCTCTCCTGCCGAGCAGATGAATATTGAAATTGGTGATATTATTATTAAGGCAAATGGGCAAGATGTACATTCCTTGGAACAACTGTATGAGGCAATGTCTATCAATCCTGCATTTTGTAAATTGGCGCTACTTAACAATAATAGAGATTTGAAGTTTGCTCAGCGTACGCGCTATGCTGATGAACATCATCAACTTGGTATTATTCTTGCTCCAGATGAACAAGCCAAATATTTAGCTAAATATAAAGAACCCTCTCTATTTAGTTGGTTAGGAAGAACAAAGCTATTAAGAAAACAAAACTCGAAAAATACGGAGTCGTCTACCACTGTTGTAACATAGCCTTATTATAATGAAAATTAACTAACGGAACGAAACATTAGCCTATTATGAGCGTAACAGTATCATAATAGGCTTTACTTATTGAGATAGAGAACAGGCGGTGCTTAGCTTGCAACTACTATTAGTCGATGATGAGAAGTTAGCTTTAATGCAGTTAGAAAGAATGGTAAGGAGTGTGTTCGCTGAACGTGGTGAACCCAATGTTGTAATACATAGCTTTCAGTTAGTAAGCGAAGCCATTCAATTTGCTAAGAGTAATAAGCTAGATGTTGTTTTTCTTGATATTAATATGCCAGAGATGTCTGGGCTTGAGGCTGCAGAGTTACTACAACAACTTATACCAAGTATTGAAATCATATTTGTAACCGCATACGATGAATATGCTGTTCAAGCATTTGAATTAAATGCGATGGATTATTTATTAAAGCCGTTATCCATGCAACGCCTTCAGAAAACAATGGAACGATTATATAGTAAGTTGGAGATTGCTACATCACTACTTGAAGTTGTAGTCACATCGCATCGACAAAGTATATACTGTATGAAAAAAATCCGCTTTCAAGCGGTGCAAAGTCCTATTGTATATCCCAAGTGGAGAACTGCTAAAGCTCAAGAATTATTTGCTTACTTGCTACATCGACGCGGTGAATTTGTTCCTAAATATAAAATTATGAATATGTTTTCCCCTGAGTTAGATAAGAAGCGCGCTATGACTCAATTGTACACCGTTATCTATCAAATCAGAAAATGTTTGAAAGAGTCTGGTATAGAAGTGAAAATTGATAATGACAGTATTCAAGAAGGATATTGTCTACGATTAGAAGATACCTATGTAGATGTTGAAGCATGGGAAGCATTAGTTAATGAATTAGATGAGAAAGATCCGCAATATTATAAGAAGCTAGAGTATTGCTTGGAGCAATATGATGGTGATTATATGGAAGATTACGATTATTTGTGGGCGGAGAGTGAGCGTGAACGCTTAAGGCAATTGTGGATGCATCATGCAAGACAATTACTTCCTTATTTCTATAACGAGTGCGAGTGGACGAAAGTATTAAAACTAGGTGACCATTTAAATCAGTTCAGTCCGTATGAATTTGAATATGGTGTCTATATGCTTGAAGCATATAATCAACTTGGTCAGTATGATCGACTTAAGCAATATTATGAGAAACAAGAACAAGAAATGTTGGATGAATTAGACTTACCTTTACCAACTGAAATGGTGGAATGGTACGAAGAATGGATAATTAGCCGTAAGAGTTAAACCAATATTGGTTTAGCACTTGCGGCTATGCCTTTTTAGGGGATATAATAACAGAAGGGAACATACATTCCTATTTTTAGATGATGTTCTAAATGGCCGACTATGATCACGGGGGTAAAGCTTCGTAGCTGATTCGGTGGCGAATATGCCCTCCATCGAAAGCAAGCATAAGCTTTCGGAGTATGTTTCTTGCAGAAACATTGTAGGTGCTCGTGTACCAATAACTACTACTTGCGCTACTCGTTTCCGCTGAAGTGCATATTCTTGGCGGGCGACAGCCGAATATTTAGAACTTTTATTGGAAGTCAGTTCTTAAAGATCTGATGAGAGCACGAAGGTTCGCTTATTTCATAATCGACATCGTAACCGATAATAGAATAATTTGAGATTCCAACAGTAAGCACTAGTTGAACTGCTTACATTTTGACTATACTTATAATATAAGTTCAACCTCTACAATAGAAAGATGAATATATGGATGGGAGGATATTATGTCACAATTTGAAATTGTTTCGAACTATGAGCCTAGAGGGGATCAACCACGGGCGATTGAACAAATAATTAAGGGTTTGCAAGAGGGCAAGCGACACCAAACATTGCTTGGTGCAACAGGTACAGGTAAGACATATACGATGGCTAATGTTATTGAACGTGTCAATCGTCCAACGCTCGTTATTGCTCATAATAAAACACTTGCTGCTCAATTATGTAGCGAGTTCAAGACCTTCTTCCCTAACAATGCCGTTGAATACTTCGTAAGTTATTACGACTATTTTCAACCAGAAGCCTATATTCCATCTACAGATACATTTATAGAAAAAGATTCTAGCATTAACGATGAAATAGATAAATTGCGACATTCAGCTACAAGTGCTCTATTTGAGCGTCGCGATGTAATTATAGTGGCCAGTGTTTCTTGTATTTATGGCTTAGGTTCACCTACTGAGTACGGTAGTCTTGTTGTTTCATTACGAGTAGGAATGGAAAAGTCGCGAAATGATATTCTTCGCTCTCTTGTAGATATCCAATATCAACGTAATGATATAAGTTTTACTCGCGGTACATTCCGTGTGCGCGGCGATGTAGTTGAGATATTCCCGGTTGCCAATAATGAACGTGCTGTCCGCATTGAATTGTTTGGTGATGAGATTGAACGGATTTGCGAGATGGATGTTATTACAGGCGAAGTACTGGGAGAGCGTGAACATATTGCGATATTCCCAGCGTCTCACTTCGTCACACAAGAAGAAACAATGAAAAGAGCAATTGTAAATATTGAGCAAGAGCTTGAGGAGCAACTAACTAATTTCCGAGAACAAGGAAAATTACTAGAAGCTCAAAGATTAGAACAACGGACTCGTTATGATCTTGAAATGATGGCTGAAATGGGTTTTTGTTCTGGCATTGAAAATTATTCAGGTCCATTGACATTCCGTGAGCGGGGCGCAACACCTTATACATTATTAGATTATTTTCCAGAAGATATGCTCGTTGTTGTGGATGAGTCTCATGTATCACTCCCACAGATTAGAGCAATGTTTAATGGTGATAAAGCACGTAAAGAAGTGTTAGTTAATCATGGTTTCCGTTTACCTTCTGCATTAGATAATCGCCCACTTCGTTTCGAAGAGTTTGAAGGGAAAACAAATCAATTAGTATATGTTTCAGCAACGCCTGGTCCATATGAAATGGAACATTGCCCGACAATGGTCGAACAAATTATTCGTCCAACAGGATTGCTTGATCCAGTTATAGAAGTGAGACCATCAAAAGGTCAGATTGATGATCTACTACACGAAATTCATTTGCGTATTGCCAAAAATGAACGTGTACTCGTTACGACTTTAACAAAGAAAATGTCAGAGGATTTAACAGATTATATGAAGGATATTGGTCTCAAAGTTCGTTATTTACATTCTGAGATCAAAACATTAGAGCGAATAGCTATTCTTCGTGATCTACGAATTGGCGTATTCGATGTTCTAATTGGCATCAACTTGCTTAGAGAAGGTCTTGATTTACCTGAGGTAAGTCTAGTCGCTATTCTCGATGCTGACAAAGAAGGATTTTTACGTTCTGAGCGTTCACTTATTCAAACGATTGGTCGAGCAGCGCGTAATAGTGATGGTTTTGTTATTATGTATGGCGATAAGATTACGAATTCAATGGATCTTGCATTGAAGGAGACCAGTCGTCGTCGTGAAATACAGATCGCGCATAATGAAGCGAATGGTATTGTACCTCAGACGATCCGTAAAGATATTCAAGGTGTTATTGAAGCAACGAAAGTTGCAGAATCTAAGGCAGATTACTTGACTGATGCGGCTAATAAGAAACTTACGAAGAAAGAACTTGCAACGGTTATTCAGAAGCTGGAAGTAGAAATGAAAGATGCAGCGAAAAACTTACAGTTCGAGCGTGCAGCAGAGCTGCGGGATGCGTTGCTAGAACTAAAAGCAGAACAACTAGGCTAATCCTTTTATAGGTAGTTCTAGTTATCCAACTGTGATCACGCGGTAATGCGCTGTAGCTTAGTCGGCGTCGAATATGCCCTCCATCGAAAGCCTGCGTGTGCTCACGTACACATAACGTACGTTGTGCTACTCGTTTCCGTTGGAGTGCATCTTCTTGGTGCTGACAGCTGAATAACTAGAACCTTCATTGAAAGGTGGCTCTAAATGTCCGACTGTGATCACGAGGTAGCTTTTCATATATAAGGAAGTAAAATAATCAGTCATGAATAGTTTTAGCTCATGCTTACGATTCAATTTTCATATACAGGTAGCAAAATTTATAGTCATGAATAGTTTTAGGGGGAAAAGATGTGGCAATTGACAAAATCGTTGTAAAAGGTGCACGCGCACACAATTTGAAAAATATTGATGTAACGATTCCTCGAGATAAGTTTGTTGTATTGACTGGTCTTAGTGGATCAGGAAAATCTTCACTCGCATTCGATACGATCTATGCAGAAGGTCAGCGTCGATATGTGGAGTCATTAAGTTCCTACGCAAGACAATTTCTTGGACAGATGGATAAGCCTGATGTTGATTCTATTGAAGGGTTATCTCCTGCGATTTCCATCGATCAGAAGACTACTAGCCGTAACCCTCGTTCCACAGTCGGAACAGTAACCGAAATTTATGATTATTTGCGATTATTATTTGCTCGTATTGGTAAACCACACTGTCCAACACATGGCATTGAAATTACAGCTCAGACGGTGGAACAAATGGTGGACCGTATAATGGAGTATGAGGAACGTACTCGATTACAAATACTAGCACCTATCGTCTCAGGTAGAAAAGGCGAGCATACGAAGTTATTAGCTGATATGCAAAAGCAAGGTTATGTACGTGTACGAGTAGATGGTGAAATTAGAGAGCTATCTGAAAAGATTGAGCTTGATAAGAACAAGAAACATAGTATTGAGGTTGTTATTGATCGTATTGTAGTTAAAGCGGATGTAGGTTCAAGACTTGCGGATTCTTTGGAAACTGCGCTCAACCTCAGTGAAGGTCGAGTGTTAGTAGATGTAATGGGACAAGAAGAATTACTGTTCAGCTCCAACTTAGCTTGTCCGGAGTGTGGGTTCAGCATTGAAGAACTTGCTCCGCGAATGTTCTCTTTCAATAGTCCTTACGGAGCTTGTCCTGAATGTGATGGACTAGGTTCGAAAATGATTGTTGATCCAGACATGCTTATCCCTGATTATTCTAAGTCGATTGCGGAAGGTGCATTTCTAGCTTGGGCGGGTAGTACTTCTAATTACTATCCACAATTTCTAAAGTCTGTCTCTGAGCATTATGGTATTCCGCAAGATGTACCAGTATCCGAGCTTAGCAGTGAACAGATGAAGAAATTACTCTATGGAACAAATGGAGAGAAAGTCCGTTTCCTATATGAGAATGATTTCGGTGCTAGAAAAGAAGCATACGTTCCATTTGAAGGGGTCGTTCATAATCTTGAACGTCGTTATCGTGATACTGCATCAGATATGATGCGTGAACATATCGAAGGGTACATGAGTGCTAAGCCGTGTAGCTCTTGCAAAGGACAACGTCTTCGTAAAGAAACATTAGCAGTAACGATTGGTGATGTGAACATTGCTTATGTAACGAGCCTATCCATAGGTGATGCAGAACAATATTTCGCACAATTGCAATTGACGGATAAAGAATATACAATAGCTAGTCTCATTTTGAAAGAACTAACGAATAGATTAGGCTTCCTCGTTAATGTAGGACTAAACTATCTTTCACTTGGCCGTGCAGCAGGTACTTTATCTGGTGGCGAAGCTCAACGTATTCGTTTAGCCACTCAAATTGGATCTAGTCTGATGGGCGTATTATATATTCTCGATGAACCAAGTATCGGTCTACATCAACGAGATAATGATCGTTTGATCGAAACTTTAGTTCATATGAGAGATCTTGGTAACACACTTATCGTAGTAGAACATGATGAAGACACCATGCTTGCAGCTGATTATATTATTGATATTGGTCCAGGAGCAGGTATTCATGGTGGACAAATTATCGCTCAAGGTACACCAGCAGAGATTATGGCTGATGATAATTCGATTACAGGCCGTTATTTGAGTGGTAAAGACTTTATAGAAGTTCCATTAGAGCGAAGAGCATTAAGTGATCGATGGCTTGAAGTCGTTGGGGCGAAGGAAAATAATCTGCGTAATATTACGGTGAAAATTCCGTTAGGTGTTTTTGCAGCAGTAACAGGAGTATCTGGTTCAGGCAAATCAACATTCGTGAATGAAATACTATATAAAGTACTTGCTCGTGATTTGAATAGAGCGAAGACTCGCCCGGGTGAACATAAAGAGGTTCGTGGTTTGGAACATATTGAAAAAGTCGTTGAGATTGATCAATCTCCAATTGGTCGTACTCCGCGATCTAACCCTGCAACATATACAGGTGTATTCGATGATATACGTGATCTATACTCTTCTACGAATGAAGCAAAAGTGCGTGGTTACAAGAAAGGTCGTTTCAGTTTCAATGTGAAAGGCGGTCGCTGTGAAGCGTGTCGTGGCGATGGTATTATTAAAATTGAAATGCATTTCTTGCCTGATGTATACGTTCCTTGCGAGATATGTAAAGGTAAACGTTATAATCGCGAAACACTGGAAGTAAAATATAAAGGGAAAAGTATTGCGGACGTATTGGAGATGACGATTGAAGATGGCTGTACGTTCTTTGAAAATATTCCTCGTATCCAACGTAAATTAGTAACATTATTTGATGTTGGATTAGGATATATGAAGCTGGGTCAACCTGCGACAACACTTTCTGGTGGGGAAGCACAACGTGTGAAGTTAGCCGCTGAATTATATCGTAGAAGCACAGGTAAAACATTGTATATTCTTGATGAGCCTACAACAGGTTTACATGCTTATGATATTTCACGGTTATTAGACGTATTGCACCGTCTAGTCGATTCAGGAGAATCCGTTTTAGTCATTGAACATAATCTCGATGTGATTAAGACAGCGGATTATATTATTGACCTTGGTCCTGAAGGTGGAAATGGTGGCGGTATGATTGTAGCAACAGGCACGCCTGAGAAGGTTGTACAAGTGAAAGAATCCTATACCGGGAAGTATCTTGCTCCAATTCTTGAGCGTGATCGACTTCGTTCTGAGCAAAAGCTTATTACTCAACAGTAATAGAAAGGGCTATGATGGGATATGATATGTAAGATTCAACCATCATAGCTTACATAATCGAGTTTGAAATGTGAACATTACGTGACAAAGCATCCAAGATTTACTATTGCTACTTGCTTGTTAGCGACATACAAGATACGATATATAAATAATAGGACACGTGTCAATAAGGGGGTATTCTTCATGTTTTTGGCAGCAGAAGTAACAGAAGTAGCAGCGAAAGCATCACCTATCGATCCATTTGATTGGTTTATGCTAGCGTTTACTATTGTCATCGCGATTGGTTTTGTTCGTTTGATTAAAGAGAAGAAAAAAAATATCTTTGCAATCGGTTTTGCATCTGTTTCATTAGTGGTTTTCCTAGTTATTGATGTTATTATGATCTCTCAAGTATGGTTAGCATAGTTTAAATGATAAAAAGTTCCACCGTTATCGGTGGAACTTTTTTCGTGATCTATAGAAGTGAAGCTTACACCCACCACATGTCGCCTAATGGCTCACGGATAAGTACTTGTTGAAGATTTTCTACTGCTTTTGAGAATCCTTCTTCTACGGACATTAAGCCATCTTCATGCTCGATACTAACGACGTAGTCGTAACCAACTAGACGAAGAGCGCTCATAATGTCAGCCCAAGTTTTCAGATCATGACCGAAACCAACGCTGCGGAATTGCCAAGCACGATCAAGCATATTTGAATAGCTTTGCATATCTGTTAGACCGTAACGGTTAACGTTAACAGGGTCGATAGTTGTATCTTTGGCATGGAAGTGATGGATTGCACCTTCGCGTCCAAGAATATGAATTGCTTGAACAGGGTCGATACCTTGCCACCACATATGACTTGGGTCAAGGTTTGCACCGATAGCTTTACCAGTTGCTTCACGAAGACGAAGCATTGTTGCAGGGCTATGAACAGAGAAGCCGCCATGTAATTCTAGACCAATCTTCACGCCAGCATCAGTAGCTACATTGTTAATGTCAGACCAATAAGGAATAACTTTTTGTTCCCATTGCCATGTTAAGATATCTTGGAAATCATTTGGCCAAGGAGCTACAGGCCAGTTTGGATATTTTGCATCTTCATGATCACCAGGACAGCCAGAGAATGTATTAACGACTGGAACTTCAAGACGATTAGCAAGCTCAATTGTTTTACGAATGATCGCATCATCTGCTTGTGCAAGATTTTTTTGAGGATGAAGTGGATTGGAATGGCAGCTAAGTGCACTAATCATTAATCCGCGAGATTCTACAGCTTGTTTAAACGCTTTCAATTTGCCAGCATCTGCAAGAAGTACATCTGGATCGCAATGTGCGTTGCCAGGATAACCACCTGTACCGATTTCAATAGCATCTAGTCCTTTTGCTGCAATATAATCTAAAGCTTCTTCAAATGGTTTTTGTGAGAATAATACCGCGAATACGCCTAATTTCATCTTAAAATAACCTCCTAAAATTTTTCGTTTACATCTTGTTATACTTCTCGTAAATGAAAAATCACTTCGGAAGTATTAACTAAGTATGGTTAAAAAGTTTATAATCGTGAATCATGAAGACTATACTACTATAATGCCTTTAATATAGAGTAACTTCAAGTACAATAACAAAATCACATAATAAGTAGACAAATACGTTATAAAGTAAATATGCCAGTAATGTCTTGTAGAATATTGTGCTTAGCTTTGTTACACTATTAACTAGAAAAAAGATAGATTGGACTAATTCCACTTTTATCATATATTGCATAAGAGATCATCGTAAGTCTATGAACTTACGACAATGAGAGGACTATAAATATGACTTTAACACGATCAGATATAGAACTATTAGCACCCGCAGGTGATTGGGATTGTATGCGCGCTGCAGTTGCGAATGGAGCAGATGCTGTCTTTTTCGGAGTGGAAAAATTCAATGCACGTGCACGCGCCAACAATTTTAGGAGTGAAGAACTTCCAGAGATTATGTCCTTCTTGCATACGTACGGAGTTAAGGGCTTTTTGACTTTCAATATTCTTGTATTTGAAGATGAATTAAGAGATGCACAAACTTTAATCGAAATGTGTATCGATGCAGGAGTAGATGCTGTTATCGTACAGGATTTAGGTCTTGTTAAATTAATTCGTGAGCTTTCACCAGATTTTCCAATTCACGGTTCTACACAGATGACTATTACTTCGCCTGAAGCAGTAGAATTTACTAAGCCATTTGATTTGGAACGTGTTGTGCTTGGTCGTGAAAATAATTTGAAGCAAATTAAAACAATTGGAGATCAAGCGAAGTTGCCAATGGAAGTATTCGTCCATGGTGCACTTTGTGTGTCTTATTCTGGACAATGCTTAACGTCTGAAATGTGGGGCGGTCGTTCTGCCAATCGTGGTGAGTGCGCGCAAGCTTGTCGTTTGCCGTATGATCTTATTGTTGATGGTGAACAAAAACCAATGGGAGCTGTAGCTTATCTATTATCTCCGAAAGATTTAGCTGCGATCGAAATTGTCCCTGAGTTAATTGAAGCAGGAGTAACATCTTTCAAAATAGAAGGACGTTTGAAAACACCTGAGTATGTTGCGAACGTAGTAAGTAAATATCGCAAAGCGATTGATAAATATTTCGATGGAGATTTGTCCAAACCATCCAAAGAAGAAGTTCGTGAATTACAACAAAGTTTCTCACGTGGATTCACTCATGGTTTCCTAGATGGTACGAATAATAAGGAACTTGTTGATGGTACATTCCCGAAAAGTCGTGGTGTTTACCTTGGTAAAGTAGAACGTGTCATGCGTGATGCGGTAACTGTTCGTCTTGAAGCGCCGCTTAAACGTGGTGATGGTGTAGTGTTTGATGCTGGTGATCCGACGCAGAAAGAAGAAGGCGGACGAGTATATGATGTCCGTCGTCAAGGTGTGAAGTTAGAAGCAGAAGCTCCGGAAGGTATCCTTATTGAGCTTGTGCCAGGTCGTAATGATGTAGATTTGCGCAAAGTTCATGTAGGGGATCGAGTTTGGAAAACGAATGATCCTGCACTTGATAGAGCATTGCGTGCTTCATTTGAAACGGATAAGCCATATCGCGTATTCCCGCTCCATATTAAAGTTACTGGAGCGATCGGTGAACCACTTCGTACGTGGTGGACTGATGTAGAGAAAGGAACGACTGTAGAAATTGCCTCTGAACTATTACTTGAAGAAGCATTGAAGCGTCCAATGGATGCGGAATTACTAGAAGAACAACTGGGACGTCTAGGTGGTACTGTATATCAACTTGACCAATTAGAAGTACTACTTCAAGGTAATCTAATTATTCCAATGCGTGAACTGAATCGTCTACGTCGTGAAGCAGTAGAGCAACTAGCGGGAGAACGTCCGAAACCACCTGTTTATATAAAACATGAAGTTAATGCGATGGATGATGCATTCGATAATAAAAACCAATCAAAACCAATCGTTAATGGTCGAGATACTAAACTAATAGCATTATGTCGTACATTGGAGCAAGTTGAAGGTGCAGTTGCTACAGATATTGACTTCATTTATGCCGATTTCGAATTTATAAAGCAGTTCCCAGCTGCAATTGAATTAGCTCGTAAAGCAGGTAAACAAATAGCATTAGCAACTCCTCGTATTCATATGCCGAACGAGAATGGCTATCATGCCAATATTTTGAAACTAAAGCCTGATGCTGTACTTGTACGTAATACAGGAGCGCTATATTATTATTTGCGCGCTAAAATGGCAAATCCAGATGCACCTTTCCCGAAATTGATCGGTGACTTCTCGTTGAATATTGCTAATCACAAAGCAGTTAATCTATTCCTAGAAAGTGGAGTGGATGCTGTAACACCATCATATGACTTGAACATTCAACAAATGGTCGATCTTCTTGAGCGTTCTAATACGAGTAAGATGGAGGTCGTTATCCATCAGCATTTACCGATGTTCCATACAGAACACTGTGTATATTGTACATTCTTAAGTGAAGGAACAAATTACACCAACTGTGGTCGTCCTTGTGAAACATCAAGAGCATCACTGCAAGATCGTATCGGTATGAGTCATCCTGTACGCGTAGATGAAGGTTGTCGTAATACGGTATATAATGCAGTTGAGCAATCTGGTGCTGAATATTTGAAAAACTTCATTGAACTAGGCGTCGAGCAATATCGCGTAGAGTTCTTGGAAGAAACTGCAGATAAAGTTCAAGAAGTAATACAATTGTATCGTGATGCACTTGATGGCAAGATTACTGGTACGCAAGTGTGGAGAGGGTTGAAGGCTACTAATCAGCTAGGGGTAACTCGGGGATCACTTGTAAACTCGAAGTAACACTCGGTGCACTTGTAATCTCGAAGTAACTCGCAGTAGCTTACTCGACATCGAATATGCCATTCATCGGAAGCCTGTGATACTCACGTACCAATAACGTACGCTCCGTTTCTCGGCTTTCCTAGCTTCATGTCATCTTCTCGTAGCTGACAAGCGCACCTACCTCCGAAGATTCTAAGAGCTTCGTGGGTTAATTCGGAGAAGTAATGGCTCCTATTGAGCTTTCTGCTTGAAAGCTCAAAGATTCGTAGTCTTTGTGAAGGGTTGGCTCCTATTGAGCTTTCTGCTTGAAAGCTCAAAGATTCGCAGTCTTCGTGAAGGATTGGCTCCTATTGAGCTTTCTGCTTGAAAGCTCAAAGATTCGTAGTCTTTGTGAAGGATTGGCTCCTATTGAGCTTTCTGCTTGAAAGCTCAAAGATTTGCAGTCTTCGTGAAGGGTTGGCTCCTATTGAGCTTTCAGCTTGAAAGCTCAAAGATTTGCAGTCTTCGTGAAGGGTTGGCTCCTATTGAGCTTTCAGCTTGAAAGCTCAAAGATTCGCATGGTGTGGGTATTTCGTTTGATTATTGTTGTTGTGTATATGGTAGGTGCTGAGGAATGTGGTCAAGTCGTGCGTGAGGGCTTGACCTTTTCTGTAGGATGGTTAGGAGGGTAAATGTGGATAGTCAATGGTTTTCACAGTGGGAGCATGTGTTCAAGCTTGACCCTGATCGTGAAATAAGTGAAGAGCATTTGGAACTTATTTGTATGTCTGGGACTGATGCAATTATTGTTGGTGGATCAAGTGGTGTTACTTATGAAAATACGGTAGACTTATTATCTCGTATACGTCGTTACAGCTTAGATTGTGTACTTGAAGTATCAACGATGGATGGAGCTGTTCCTGGCTTTGACGGATATTTTGTGCCTTTTGTTCTGAATACTAAGCAAGCGGACTATTTGATGTTGAATCAACTAGAAGGTTTGCAGACGTATGGACATTTTGTTCCTTGGCATATGACGGCTGCTTCGGGATATATTGTGCTTAATGAAGATTGTACTGCAGCTAAAGTGTCGGGTGCTGAGGCTTCTTTATCAACACAAGAGGTACTTCCCTATGTATGGATGGCTGATCGATTACTACATTTACCGCTTCTTTACATAGAATATAGCGGTGCTTTTGGCGATATGAGCTTATTGCGACGTATTGCTTCTGAAGTAGAAGGAGCCCGATTGTTCTACGGTGGTGGGATTGATGGAGCAGAGCTGGCAAGTGAAGCTGCCCAATATGCTCATACAGTTGTCGTAGGTAATGTTGTGTACAATAATATAGAAGCAGCATTAGAAACGGTACAAGCAGTTAAATCGATTAAATCAATGCAATTAATATAATTTTATAGCAATTATTAAAGCCTATGCTTTCGATGCTACTTTTATTTTACAAGAGGTTGTTTCGAATGAAGTATATAAAAAGTTTAAAGGAGTGGGATAGATGTTTAGTTCATTTAGTATCGATGATGCGGTGCAGAAGCTGAATCCTCCGCAACGAGAAGCAGTGAAAGCGACTGAAGGTCCATTACTTATTATGGCAGGAGCAGGTAGTGGAAAGACTAGAGTTTTAACACATCGTATCGCCTATCTCATTGAGAAGAATAGAGTAGCTCCATGGAGTATATTAGCTATCACATTTACGAATAAAGCAGCAAGAGAAATGCAGGAGCGGGTCAGCTCTTTAGTTGGTGCATCAGGGCGTGACATTTGGGTATCCACATTCCACTCCATGTGCGTACGAATTTTGCGCAAGGATATTGATCGAATCGGATTTTCTACGAACTTTTCGATTCTCGATTCTGCAGATCAATTATCTGTTATTCGTAGCTGTATGAAAGATGAAAATATCGATGTGAAGAAGGTTGAGCCGAAATCTGTACAATCAGCAATTAGTTCAGCGAAAAATGAACTAATTTCTCCCGAAGCTTATGAAAACAAAGCGGGAGATTACTTTCAAAACATCGTTTCAAAAATATATAAGATGTATCAGAAGCGATTGAAGAACAATAACTCGTTAGATTTTGATGATCTCATTATGAAAACGATACAGTTATTTAAAGAAGAACCTGAATCACTTAAGTTTTATCAGAACAAGTTCCTCTATATTCATGTCGATGAGTATCAAGATACGAACCGTGCGCAATATATGTTATGTCGTATGCTTGCGGATCAGCATCATAATATTTGCGTTGTTGGTGATAGCGATCAGTCGATCTATCGTTGGCGTGGTGCTGATATCTCGAATATTTTGAACTTCGAAGATGACTATCCTGAAGCTAAAACGATTATGTTAGAGCAAAATTATCGTTCCACAGCGAATATTCTTAATGCCGCCAATGCTGTTATTGCACTTAACAGTGGTCGTAAAGCGAAAAACTTATGGACCGATCAAGGTGAAGGTAACAAGATCTCTGTCTATTTAGCTGAAAGTGATCGTGAGGAAGGTTACTTTGTCACTGGAGTTATTCAGAGCAATATCGCAAAAGCTCGCAAATATAGTGATCATGCAATTCTCTATCGTACGAATGCGCAATCACGTTTAATAGAGGAAACATTAATTAAGTCTGAAATTCCTTATCAAATCGTAGGCGGAATCAAGTTCTACGATCGCAAAGAGATCAAAGATATTTTAGGATATCTTCGTCTTATCTCTAACCCTGATGATGATATTAGTCTAGTGCGTATCATTAATGTGCCTAAAAGAGGTATTGGTGACACAACAGTTGCTAAGCTTGCTGCTGCAGCTGCTACGCAAGGGACTTCAATCTATAGAGTGTTAGGTAATATTGATTTAGTAGATGTTAAAGGGAAAACAAGAGAACAACTTATTTCCTTCTACAATATGATTTCGAAACTAAGCGCCGCTGTTGATGAGCTCACTGTAACAGAATTAACGGAGAAAGTTCTCGAAATGTCTGAGTATAAATTAGAACTGCAACGGGAAAATACAATTGAGTCAACGACTCGAGTGGAGAATATTGAAGAGTTCTTGTCCGTAACGATGGATTTTGAACAACGAAATGATGATCGTACTCTTGTCGCATTTCTCACTGATCTAGCTTTGATTGCTGATATAGATTCAATGAATGATGATGAAGAAGAGAAAGAGAAAGAGAAATTACAAGATACTGTTATTCTAATGACGATGCATAGTGCGAAGGGGTTAGAGTTCCCAGTAGTGTTTATTGTAGGGATGGAAGAGACGGTATTCCCACATTCACGAGCATTAACGGATAACGACGAACTAGAGGAAGAACGTCGACTTGCATATGTAGGAATTACTCGTGCAGAGCAACAGCTATATTTATCGGCAGCGAAGATGAGGACATTATTTGGTCGTACCGCATTTAATATGCCTTCGCGCTTCCTTAAGGAAATCCCTGAAGAAGTTCGTGAGATTGTATCAGCTAATGGTGGGAATACTCGTAGTATTGGTGGAGGATATACTGGTGGTGGTCGCACAAACACAGGCTCACAGCAATCAGGTTTTGGGTTTGGTAGTTCTCGTAGTCAAGGAGGTAGTATCTCAACAGGCGGTAGAAGTACTGTTACAGTAACGTCTGGACTAGAAGCAGCGAAAAAAGCTGCTTCATCGCAATCTGATCAGAGTGGCCCAGTTAGCTATAACGCAGGCGATCGAGTGGCTCATGGTAAATGGGGCGAAGGTACAGTTGTATCGGTGAAAGGGAAAGATAACGATATGGAATTACAAATCGCTTTTCCTGCACCAGTAGGTATTAAGAAGCTGTTAGCGAGCTTTGCGCCGATCAAGAAAGTATAAAGCGGACGTTGATAACGATGTGAAGCAGGCAGATTAATCGGCATAGAATATGAAGCGAACTTGGGAAGTTTAGTATAAGCTTACGAGGTATGTTTCTTACAGAAACATTGTAGGTACGCATGTACCAAACACGTATATTTGCTTTTCCTCCTTTCTCAAGTAACGCATCATCTTCTCGGCTTGCGAACGCCCGCTTTTTGTACATACTAATATAGTAAGGAGATGGTTTTGCCTACGTGCGATAACCATCTTCTTATTATGAAGAAACACTTTTATTGCGAATTTGGAGGGGTATTTATGTCGATGATACAGGCTCAGGAGCGGATGGAGCTTATAATTGAGACATTGAATCAGCTCAATTATAGTTACTACACGTTGGATGCACCAACGGTAAGTGATGCGGAGTACGATAAGTTATATGATGAGTTAGTTTTACTGGAGCAACAAGTAGGGGAGAAATTGCCACATTCACCAACACAGCGTGTTGGAGGAGAGATACTTTCTGGTTTTGAACAGCATAAACATCTGGCTAGATTATGGAGTCTTGATAAAGCACAAAATCTAGAGCAACTTTATGCATGGGAGACGAAAATGAAGCGGGCCATTGCAGATTATAATGCCAAAAATGCCGATAAACTTCTACCAGAACCGTCATATGTAATGGAACTGAAATTCGATGGTTTAACACTTAATCTCACTTATGATGAAGGAAAACTAGTTCAAGCTTCTACACGTGGTAACGGTGCAGTAGGTGAAGCGATTCTAGCACAAGTGAAAACAATTCGCTCGATTCCACTATCGATTCCATTCACCAATGGTATTATTGAAGTGCAAGGCGAAGGTATTATGGCACTATCGAGCTTGGAAAGATACAATAAAACCGCAATTGAGCCATTGAAAAATGCGCGTAATGCAGCTGCAGGTGCATTGCGCAACTTGAATCCCTCGGTAACGGCAGAGCGTAAGTTAGATGCATACATATATAATGTCGGTTATGCAGAAGGGGTTTCGTTCGAGAACCATCGTGAATTACAGCAGTTTCTGCAGCAGAATCACTTTAAGGTTAACCCTTATGTTTTTTATGCTTCACAAATAAATGAACTCGAACAAGAGTTAGTTAATCTTGCGGATCGTAGAACTTCACTGGATTTCTTAATTGATGGAGCTGTTATTAAACTGACAGATATGCGCACACGTGAGGCGTTAGGTTATACGGATAAATTTCCTCGTTGGGCAGTTGCCTTTAAATTTGAAGCAGAAGAAGCGGAAACGACGTTACTATCTGTTTCATGGGAAGTTGGACGTACTGGTAAAATAACACCTGTTGCAAAAGTAGAAGCTATCGATTTGGCTGGCGTAACGGTACAAAACTGCACATTGAACAATATGGGCGATATCGAAAGAAAAAATCTAAAGCATGCATTAGGTACGCTCGTAACAATTCGCCGTTCTAATGACGTTATCCCTGAAATATTAGGTAAAGTTGATGAGGAGCAAGGTGAGGAGATTATATTCCCAACATCTTGTCCGGCATGTGGATCTTCGTTAGAGCAACGTGGTGCTCATCTATTTTGTAACAATAAATTAAGTTGTCAGCCTCAATTAATCGGTCGGATTACTCACTTTGCATCTCGTGATGCAATGGACATCGAATCTTTCAGTGTTATGACAGCAGAGCAATTGTATACGGAGTGTAATGTTAAAGATCCCGCTAATCTATATCAACTTACCTTTGATGATCTAATCCAATTAGATCGTTTTGGTGAGAAGAAGGCTAAAAAGTTGCTGGAAGCGATTGAAAAGTCAAAAGATCGTGAGTTAGCATCTTTCATATATGCACTTGGTATATCGAATACAGGTAAAGCAACAGCGAAAACATTAGCTGAGCATTATCGTAGTCTTGAGGCTGTAATGAATGCTAATGTAGAAGAGTTAATCCAATTACCAGACGTGGGTGCAATCGTAGCTGAGAGTATTGTGAGTTTCTTCCAAGATGAAACAGCGAAGCAGAGTATTGCATCAATGATTGCAGCGGGCGTAAAAGCTGAGATGGAGGAGACTGTTACGATCGTGTCAGAGGACAATCCGTTCTTCGGTAAGACGATCGTTATTACTGGCGCTTTTCCAACTCTCAGTCGTGATGATCTCTCTAAGCGACTCGAAGCTCGTGGAGCTAAGGTTACAGGTAGTGTCTCTAAAAAGACGGATATCGTTATTGCTGGAGAAAAAGCAGGTAGTAAACTTGCGAAGGCACAAGATTTAGGTATTCAGATCATTGACGATGAGTCAGTTGTACTAGCGATGCTAGGTGATTAGAAGTGAATTCCTACTATATAGTAGGAACTACAAATGACTCTACATTAATGTTTGCCTACATCGAGATGGCTCATTGTATTTATCAAAGATAACGAAAATATATAATTGTGTATGGTCGAGCCATTGCGAAACTGAGCTGAAATGCTTTGTTCCGCAATGGCTCCTTCTATTAAGACTGTTAAAAGACAGTGAGGTAATGAATAATTATATAGAAGAGAAAATCCTGAGTAATAAGTTAATGATATGAGATAGTGAAACCGTTAGATTGCTTATTAATAAGGGAAAACGGCTATATATAGAGCAATGTAAGCAATAATATAAAAGAATTTCAAATAATTTCAGATCTACATATAGGGGATAGTTAATGATATTAATAACAACTAATACTGTTACTAGTGTGAAGTGAGTAAGATCAAGCGAAGATAAGAGATAATGGTAAAATTTTCTTGTTGTAAAGTGTTGCTGTGCGTGGTATATTATTTCTTGTCGCTTCGGACGGCGTAACAAAAACGCTTTGAAAACTAAATTTGAAAAGCGCTTGACTTACTCGAAAGAAGATGATAACATAATATCTTGTTACCGCAACGGTAACAGAAAGTTCTTTGAAAACTGAACAAATGGAACACGTCAAATATAACTCGTTTAACGAGTAAAGAACTGCCATTATCATTTTCACCCCGTGAACATGATAATAACAAGCGAAACAAAATGAGCAAGTCAAACACTTTAATGGAGAGTTTGATCCTGGCTCAGGACGAACGCTGGCGGCGTGCCTAATACATGCAAGTCGAGCGGAGTTGAAGAGAAGCTTGCTTCTCTGATACTTAGCGGCG
>NZ_JANQBB010000011.1 GCF_024721975.1 Paenibacillus endoradicis
TTGGTGATGACGGCGAAAGGGAACCACGCGTACCCATCTCGAACACGACCGTTAAGCCTTTCAGCGCCGATGGTACTTGGACCGCAGGGTCCTGGGAGAGTAGGACGTCGCCAAGCACGGATAAGCCCATTGCATACTTGCAGTGGGCTTTTTTGTGTGTTTTAACGTGTGATCACGATGCGTCGCTCCGAGGTGGATTCGACGGCGAAGAGGCCATTCATCGCTAGTTCCAGTACTCATGTACCCAGTACGTACATTCCGTGCTTCACTGCACTAGCTTCATGTCCTCTTCTTGGTGCTGACACGTTAAGCTCCAGAAGCAACCCTTTCATGAGGCTGGGGGAGGAAGAAGAACATGCTGACGAGGTGCTGCTTCGAAGCGGATTTGAACTTGAGTAGGTGTAACATCGGAAGCTAGGTAAAGATGAATAAGAATGTTTCTTACAGAAACGTTTTATTGCTGGTGTACGAATGTCGTACACACCACAGTACGGACCACAACAATGCACACCACAACAGTACTATCGAATCTCTAACAATAAAGAGGTTCACCTTCGTTAGTGATGCTCCTGTATTTTCAAAACCAAGACTCGCATATAATCTTTTTGTTCCTTCATTTGAAGGGACGAAACTTGTATAGATCTCTTTGCAAGGAAACTTTTTAATAGCTTCTATAATTTTTAACATGGCATGTTTTCCAAATCCATTACCTTGATGGCTATAATCAATCATAAGCCTAGTAATGAAATAAAATTTTTGTGTTTTCGCCCTATTAAAGTTCTCTGCAGTCTATTCAAAGTTTTCAATTAAGGGATGAGAACTTTCCAATAATCCCATGCCTTTAAGTAACCCTCCAAATCATGTGGATGAACTTTTACGCAGATTCCAATTCTGCAATAAAGTTGAAGAATAACTGCTTCAATAAGCCTTGATTTATCCATTGGCTCATAATTTAGTAAATCGAAAGTAGCAAATAACGTTTCTAGGTTTAGGTCATCAGGAGAGGAGCAAAATGCATAAGTAAAATCATAAATAACAGGTCCTACCATTGGCGATGGGTCGATAACACCTGTTAGTGTAGAGTCATGAAACACGAAATTATGGACGCCAGTATCACCATGCAATAAGTATTTCTTAATAACCTTAGAAGTGCTATCAATTAGAGATTTTACTTTATCATAATCCTCTATTGGAAGCAGATTTCCCAAATTATTTCGAGCGCCGTCCACACTTAGCTCGTTAAACTCACGCCAAGAATCACGCTGTGCTAACAATCTTCCCCATTTTTCCGTCTGTTCATAAATTTTGTAATGATTCAAAAGTTCTTTAACCAAAAGTGATAACCAGTTTATTTTTAAACCACGATTATAATGCGTTGTACCCATAATGTAAGAATATACAATGAATGTCTTAGCAGGTTCTGTATAGTGAAGTTTAGGTATTAGAGGACTATCTCTATACGTTAAATGTAATTGTTCGACCAAAGATATATTTTTGGGACTATCAAGTTTCAATACATATTTCGGTTCTTCATTGACTGTAAGAGTATATACGAGTCCATCTGTGGTCCCATTCATCTTATTTGTAATTTTGGTAGTGGAATCAATTATACCTATTTCAAGAAGTTCTTTAATAATGTCGTTAACATCGTCTCTTTGTATCATTCTTATTTCCTCCCGAGATTTGTCTGGTTATCTTAACTATAGTTTCTCAGATGATTTAAATGCTAGGTAAAATTTAATTATATTCATATATTATTGTTGCAAAAGAATTCTCACATCTCGCTCGTAACGGTGGGTCGTTCTATCACATTTAGGATATGACAAGGACAATCATTGGAGGATCGTCGAATGATACTTAAAGAAATAAAATCCATTTATAGTGAGGGATGACATGAAAAGACCTATAGGTGTAACTTTAATTAGTTATTTTTACATTTTTGGTGCTGCTTTTTTATTTGTAACCGCAATATTCTTTAGCACTGATGCCGATGAATTTGGAATAGCAGATAGATTTGGTTTACCTTTTATTCCAGAACAATTATTTAGGATCATGCTGGCTATTGTTTCCCTTATCATCATATTTGGTTATATGCGATTAAAAAGATGGGGATTTTGGTTAATGGTTCTCTACTCAGCTGGATTTGGATTAATAAGTTATGCTCTATTATTCTCGCATAACCAACAACCATTTACAGGAAATCTGATATGGTCACTAATAGTGTTAATTTATACGGTGTACTTTAGAAAGTCATTTTTTACAATGCAAAAAAAAGGATAAAGTCACAATGATATTAAAGTCAACTGCTAAAACGGGAGCAAGAGAGGCACTGGAACGGAAAATTTTTTTATTGTTTATGAAATACAAAATGACACTTATTCTTTCGGAAAGTGATACTTCATATGGTAATTCTCTTGCTTTCTTAACTGCTCATCTCTGACTTAAATAAATATGTATGAACATTACTTATGCAGTTAGTACCATTTTATAGGGAATTGTAAGTTCAATATTATTTCAGACTACAAGTAGTAGCGAAGATGATTTATCACTCGTGCAAAAGAGATTGGAACTGAGATAT
Organism: Paenibacillus endoradicis; assembly: GCF_024721975.1. Next base: position 2,579 of record NZ_JANQBB010000011.1, read on the forward strand.
ATTATCTTAGTCCAGATGAGGACTGGTTTATTAGTGAAATTTAATAGTGACTAAAGAAATTGAATTAAAGCTTGTTATCCTCTTGTTCTGATCCATTCTCGCTAGCCTACAAATCTACCAATATTTCACCGATGTATTTAAATTCATTCCTTGGTACAATTTCTATATTAGTATTCTAGGAGGAATCCCGTGAAAGATAATTTACGTAGACTAGTATTAACGACAGTTGCTATCATATGCGCTACTAGTATTTTTTTTCAATACATATCGGCAGATGAAGTGCTACCTTTTGATGATATAAGCACTAGCTATGCCAAAAAAGAGATTATACATTTATATAATAATAAGATAATTTCAGGAACATCAAAGACTAGTTTCTCACCCACTAAAACTATTACTAGAGCTGAATTCATAACAATACTAGATCGACTGTTAAAGCTAGATCCCGCTGAAGGTCCAATAACTTCTTTCACCGATGTAGCGAAGAACGACTGGTATTTCGGTTGGATACAAGCAGCTGTTCAACTTGAGCTAGCGAGTGGTAGAACGGCAACGACATTTGCTCCAAAGGAAGCAGTAACGAGACAAGAAGCAGCTGTTTGGATTGCTAGGGCATTGAAAAAATCAAATAGTACTGCTAGTGATGTAACAGCCTATAAGGATAGTCGTCAAATTGCAGATTGGGCAAGTAGTTCTGTCACTGTTCTAAATAAATTGGCATTAATGAAAGGTGATGAGACGGGATATTTTCGTCCATCTGACCCAATAACGAGGGAAGAAACAGCAGTACTCATTGATCGAGTACTACAAAATACTCAATGGGCAGCGGAGCTAAAGGGTAAGTCGAAAGAACATATTGTGATAGGCTGGCAGTATGGGCAAACGGTAGCTGAGTATGAGCGTAATATTCAAAAATCTAATGTAAACACGTTATCTCCACGGTGGTACTTTGTTGGAGAAACAGGAACAGTAACGGATAAGACGGAAGCTTCGCTTGTTACGTGGGCGAAGAACAATGACAAGCAGATTTGGGCGATGGTAGGCAATAGATCTGATCAAGAAGCTACACATAAAATGTTATCTAGTGCAACTGCTAGAATTGCAGCTGTTAATCAATTAGTAGCGGTAGTAACTAAATATGGACTAGATGGATTGAATCTTGATTTTGAAAATGTTCATTCAGATGATCGGACTTATTTGACAACATTTGTTACTCTATTAGCCCAAAAGCTACATGGCGTGAACGCGGTGCTATCGATGGATGTATCTCCTGATCTTGGAACTGATTGGACGGAGGCTTTTGATTATGCTTCGCTTGGCAAACAAGTGGATTACATGGTGATGATGGGATATGATCAGCATTATGATGGGAGTAAATATCCAGGTCCGAATGCTTCGCTCCCATACATTCAAAATGCTATTCATACACTATTAAAAGTTGTATCAAATGATAAAGTGATATTGGCGATGCCATTATACAATCGTGACTGGACATTGAAACAAGATGGTACAGTTTCATCCTCTGAGTATATCTCGCTTATTAAGCAAAATCAGTTGATTAGTACTTATTCATTGAAACCTGTATGGAATAAAACATTCGGACAATATGTTGCAACCTATAAGAAAGATTCAGTGCAGCATTCCCTTTGGTTGGAGGATTCACGTTCACTAATTGCAAAATACAAATTTGTTGTAAGTAAAAATTTAGCTGGCGTTGCTTATTGGTATATAGGAGGAGAAAGCTCGGATCTATGGACTAGTATGCGAAATGCAGAAAAATACTTTGATTATTCATTCAAATGATATAATAGATTAACTTAGAGGCATCTAGAGCGTGAGTTCGGTAATATACTGGACTTACGCTTTTTTGTTATGTAAGTTTAGTTTTATTACTTTGATCTATTCTCTTTTTTTGAACATAAAAGTACTATTCCGATGGATGGAATATGTTCGTCGAATCATTTGAGGGAGTGACTAGAGTTAATAATAACAATACCTCTTACTTCTAATTGCTATAAAAAAACATGGTAAAATGTGGTCAAAAGGACGTATACTGTTCATATGTGAAGTATGGAAATGTGTACCATACTGATATAAAAAGCTTTATAAATAATGAAGGGGTGTTTTTTTGAAAACATTAGTTAAGTTTATACAGTGTTTACTTGTATTTCTACTCATATTTACTATGTTACCGCTTAGTCAAGTAGCAGCATCAGCTTCATTAGATATTGGTACAAATCGTATCGATATTGAAATTGAAGATGATCTAGACTCTTATATTTGGTCACCTCCAGTAGTTGTGGGAAATAAATTATTTATCCCTTGGTTTGATTGGGCTGAAAATCAAGAGATGAGTACAGTTAAGCAATATTATTCCGTTATTCATTCTGACGGTACGGTTGACACCTTATTAGCTACACCAGTATCGCCTACAACATCAAATATTCCTCCGGACATTTTTTATAAAGGGCTTTCAAATGGTAATGTTTTAATATATTGGTATAGTAGTTCTAGTTCAAATGGATTAACTGATACGTATTTTAAAATAGTTAATCAATCGGGAACTCAAGTGGTCGCACCAACAAAAATTAATTCTTCTCCTGGATCACTTAATCGGTTTACAGAAGTTACCCAGTTGACGAATGGCAATCTAGCATTTGTATGGGATACTAATGAAGCGAGTTATGCACTACGTAGATTTACAACAACAGGAGTTGCGGTAGATACGAATCAAATTTCCATTACTGGATTGGCTGGTATATCAGGTTCACAGTACACTCACCGTATTACAGCAAACAATTCAGGACAATTTATGATATCAATTTCATATTATGATACTACTTATCGTGGAATGATTTTCAATGATACGGGAACAACTCCAATACAAATAGGGGGTCAGAATAGCTTTATATATGGCACAAATACAGAAACACCAAATGGTAATCAATATGTAAAAGCGCTCTCTAACAATAAATTTCTATTTGTTTATCACAAAAAAGCAGGATTAGATGTTAATACTCGAAGTATCTATTACCGTATATATAATGCAGATGGTACACCGTATACGAATGAAATACTTGTTGATACCATTAATACATGGGGAGCGGTTTATGAACCCATTATTACAGATGATGGCTTTATTTTAAGTTATTCTTTTAATAATAACATTGTAAATAATAACTACTTTCAACAATATAACAATGCAGGAGTTCTTCAAAGTGATTCATCACCTGATTTACCTGAATTAGAGGGCGATTACGCGATTGGATTTTTGTTTAAAGATGTGGATGGTAAATTATCATATATAGCCAATGAAAAAACTAGTGGTGCTGCTTCATATGATACATGGTTACTTCGTCATTTAACATCGGGACCTACTTCATACGACGTAATATTCCAAGACTGGGACGGAATAGAACTAAAATCAGAGACGGTGAACCACGGAAATGCAGCAACAGCTCCTCCGAATCCAAGCCGAGTAGGCTACACATTTGCAGGCTGGGATGTAGCTTATGGAAATATTACTAGCGCCTTGACTGTTACAGCAAAATATGATGCGATTACATATACAGTTAGTTTTGCTAGTCAAGGAGGCAGTACGGTAGGAAATAAAAATGGAACCTATGGGAGTACGATCACAGCGCCAACACCACCTACAAGAGCGAACTACACTTTTGGCGGTTGGTATAAGGAAGCAGGTACTGAGAATCAGTGGGATTTCACTACAGAAACTATCCCCGCTAATAATATTACTTTATATGCAAAATGGAACTTGAACAGCTACGCGGTAATATTCGAGGATTGGGATGGTAACGTGTTGAAAAACCAAACGGTGAACCATGGAAGTGCAGCAACAGCACCTGCGAATCCAAGCCAAATAGGCTACACATTTACAGGCTGGGATGTAGCTTATGGAAATATTACTGGCGCGTTAACCTTAAAAGCACAGTATAGCGTGAACAGTTACAATGTAATTTTTGATAGTCAAGGTGGCAGTATAATAGGAAACAAAAATGCGGCCTATGGTAGTACGATCACAGCACCAATACCACCTACAAGAGCGAACTACACTTTTGGCGGTTGGTATAAGGAAGCAGGTACTGAGAATCAGTGGGATTTCACTACAGAAACTATCCCCGCTAATAATATTACTTTATATGCAAAATGGAACTTGAACAGCTACGTGGTAATATTCGAGGATTGGGATGGTAACGTGTTGAAAAACCAAACGGTGAACCATGGAAGTGCAGCAACAGCACCTGCGAATCCAAGCCGAATAGGCTATACATTTACAAGCTGGGATGTAGCGTATGGAAATATTACTGGCGCGTTAACCGTAAAAGCACAGTATAGCGTGAACAGTTACACGGTAATTTTTGATAGTCAAGGTGGAAGTACAGTAGGTAACAAAAATACAACCTATGGCAGCAAGATTACAGCGCCAACACCACCTACAAGAGAAGGTTACACTTTTGATGGCTGGTATAAAGAAGCTGATGCTCAAAGTCGGTGGATTTTCACTACGGATGCCATGCCAGCGAACGATGTTACGCTATATGCGAACTGGACATTGAACAGCTATATGGTTACGTTCGAGGATTGGAATGGAGACCTGTTGAAAAATGCTCCAGTAAATCATGGAAGTGGAGCAATAGCCCCAGCAGATCCAAGCCGAGAAGGTTACACATTCACAGGATGGGATGTAGATTATGGGAATATTACTGGAAGCCTAACAGTAAAAGCACAATATCGCGTGAATAGTTACACTGTAAGTTTTGACAGCCAAAGTGGAAGTATAGTTAATGACATAACTGCAAATTATGGTAGCAAGATCACAGCCCCAAATGATCCAACAAGAGTGGGATATACTTTTGATGGTTGGTATAAAGAGAATGATGCTCAGAGTCAGTGGAATTTCGTGACAGAAACTATCCCTGCACATCATGTAACGCTGTATGCGAATTGGATATTAAATAGCTATACGGTAACGTTTGAGGACTGGGATGGAACTGAGCTTAATTCTGGAATGGTGAACCATGGAAGCGGAGCAACAGCCCCGGTAGATCCGAGTCGAATTGGTTACACCTTCACAGGCTGGGATGTAGCTTTTGGGAATATTTCTGGCTCGCTAACTGTTAAGGCACAGTATAGCGTGAACAGTTATACGGTAGGCTTTGACAGCCAAAGTGGAAGTACGGTTGATGACATAACTGCAAATTATGGCAGTAAGATCACAGCTCCAACACCACCTACAAGAGAAGGTTACACTTTTGAGGGTTGGTATAAAGAGACAGATGCTCAGAGTCGGTGGGATTTCGTATTAGAAACTATCCCAGCACAACATGTAACGCTGTATGCGAATTGGGTATTAAACAGCTATACGGTAACGTTTGAGGACTGGGATGGAACTGAGCTTAATACTGGAACAGTGAACCATGGAAGTGGAGCAACAGCCCCGGTAGATCCAAGTCGAATTGGCTACACCTTCACAGGCTGGGATGTAGCTTTTGGGAACATTTCTGGATCCCTAACCGTTAAGGCACAGTATAGTTTGAATAGTTACAAGGTTAGCTTTAATAGCCAACGTGGGAGTACGGTTGGCGACATTACGGAAACATATGGAAGCAAGATCACAGCGCCAACACCTCCTACAAGAGCGAACCATCGCTTTGTTGGTTGGTATAAGGAAGAAGGCACTGTAAACAAGTGGGATTTCCTCATAGATACCATGCAAGCAAACGATGTAACACTTTATGCGAAATGGATATACCAAGCTCCAAGCAATGATGATACAAAGCAGGATGACACGGAACAATATATTAATATTACTGTAGATGATCAGCAAGAAAAGATTGGTATCGTGAAGATTACCAAGGAAAATGGTCAGGATGTTGCAACTGTAACCATTGACTCACAAATACTACTGCAATTACTTGGTAATGAATCAAACAAACAAATTACAATTCCAACCGATCTCGCTGTAGATAAGGTAACTTTAGTATTGAATGGACAATTGATCAAAGATTTGGCACAGAAAAATATTATTATCGTATTGGAAACAAGGGGCGGTCAGTATAAATTGCCTACCTCAGAAATTGATATGGACAGCATTGCTGAGCAATTAGATCTCGAATCTCTAGAGAAACTTGCATTGTCTATTGAAATCTCTGAGTTGACCGCTGAGGAAGAGATGCTTGTAGCAAACTCGCTAGTAAAAGGCGATTATACACTTGTTGCACCACCGGTACAATTTAGCGTTTATGTAGCTTATGGGAAACAAAAAATTGAACTTTCTAAATTCCAAGTTTATGTTGAACGTTACATTGCTGTGCCGGAAGGAACAGACATAAGTAAAATTTCAACTGCAGTGGTAATAGGAAAAGACGGAACTATCCGTCATGTTCCTACGAAAATCGAACATATAAAAGGCAAAGATTTTGCAGTCATACATAGCTTATCCAACAGTATTTACGCGTTGATATGGAATCCGGTATCGTTCGTAGATGTGGAAAAACATTGGTCGAGGGATGCTGTCAACAATATGGCTTCCAGAATGATTATTAGTGGTACGGGTAATGGTATATTCCAACCAGATAAGTTCATCAGTAGAGCAGAGTTCGCTGCCATTATTGTTCGAGCACTGGGGATAGAACTAGAGCCAGGCACTGTACCATTCTCGGATGTTAATCAAAATGACTGGTATTTTAACTATGTGAAGGCAGCATATGAGTATGGGATTATTAATGGTTATTCAGATGGAAGATTTAAACCGACAGATACAATCACTAGAGAAGAAGCAATGAGTATGCTGGCTAGAGCGATGAAAATCACCGAGCTGACCGTTAAAGCAGATATTCACGATTTGGAGAAATTTTCAGATGCAGCTCAAATTGCAGTATGGGCTAAAAATGATGTGGCTGTTACTTTACAGGCAGGAATCGTGAATGGTGCAGATGCTAGTGTATTGAAACCTAAGTCATTAATTACAAGAGCTGAGGTCGCTACTATGGTCGAGAGATTATTACAACAATCCGGTATGATCTAGTTATTTATTTCAAGTAGTAATTTTCAAGGTCATCCATCAGTTGGCAAAGTGCCAACTGATGGATGACCTTATTTTTGCTGTCGGATGACATGCCTCGCGTAGTTTTATGAAAAAGAGTGTTATTCGATGATTCAGTCATCGAATAACACGAATAGTAATTAATACTCAATTTGATATTAGGATGGATAATTTAGAATAGAATATGAAACTTTATGAGGATATACTTCGTCAAAAACTATGAACGACAATATGATTGGTGGTAATAATAATGAAAAGAATAATGTTTCTTGTTCTATCCATCGCCTTTATGTCGGCAATTCTAGTAGGTTGCCAATCCGAAGGTAATACTACAGTAAATACTGAAAAAACTAGTTTCAAGCAGCGGTCTTTAGTTACAGATACTATTAAGACTGACCTCAAGCAGCGGTCTATAGTTGCAGATACTTATAAGACTGACATCGAGCAGCAGCCAAAAGTTAACGAAACAAATACACTTGATGATGAAATTGCATATATAAGTATTACGAATTTAAACGGGAATAGTGACATTACTTTTGATGATGCTAGTTCAATTGACACTTTGAAAAGTATCATTATAAGTGCGGAAAGAGTAAATGGAATCGTTGATATGGCTAACCCAGGGTTTAAAATGATTGTTGTCTATGATAATGATAATAAACAAAATTTTAATTTATGGATAGGAAAAGAAGGTGGAAAAAGTGCTTTGATGAACACTGCCGATACGCACACTATATATACGCTTTCAGAAGCAATGACTGAAAAGCTACTTGAATTAATTGAATAGCAGTTGTAGCCCAGTTCTTATATGAACTGGGCTTTTTCTTGTGTTTGGAAATGTAGACATCACTAGATAGATAATTGTAATAATAGAACGGTCAATGATGCTTAGCGATAAAGTATAATTTAAACTTTTAAGGTAACAATAACCACAAATCTTTATAAGAATGGGCTGAGCAATGATGTGGTCATCTGTTATCTCGTTTATTCCTAGCTTTTCTGTATTTTTTCAGGCTCTCATGTTGCTGTTAATTCCGCAGTTATTTTTTACTGTTGCAAAGTTTTATCGTAAGCGTGTCAACAAGGGTGAAAATAAAAATCAGCATCAATCCAATGAAAACAACAGTAATGACAACCAAGATGAGCTTAAAATTGCTGGTCATTTAGGGGATGATTTAGAGTTACTTAAAGAAAAAGTAGGGCACAATAGTGACGTCCATTTTAGAGATTTTCACATTAAGATGTTGAATCGTAAAGCAACACTTATTTTTGTGGAAGGGATGCAGCAAAGTGATTTCATTAATAAGCATATTCTAAATCCACTTATGATCGAGGGATCTTCGCATTATATCCCTTCTCAGGTCAATATTGCTACATATGTGAAAGAACACTTGTTACCTGTCATTCATGTTAATGAAATGGAAAGTGTACAAAATTTATCCCAGATGATTTTATTTGGTTATACGGTATTGCTGATAGAGGGAATGAATACGGCACTAATGGTAGGTATACCAGACGCCCCTTCACGTTCTGTTGCTGAGCCTGTATCAGATGCATTGATAAGAGGACCGCGTATTGGTTTCACTGAGGTGCTAAGTGAAAATACAGCCCTTCTTCGTAGACATGGTCTTAACGATAATTTGGTCATAAATGCTGATTATGTAGGAAGCAAATCTCAAAAAACAATGGTCATCGCTTATATGAAGGATATTGCGAATGATGAACTTGTTAATGAGGTTAAGGAACGAATAGCTAAGTTGGATTATGATTATTTTGCAGAGTCGGGATACTTGGAACAACTATTGGAAGATAATATATTTAGTCCATTCCAGCAATTTCAAAATACAGAAAGACCAGACAAAGTCATTGCTGCTTTACTAGAGGGAAGAGTAGCTATCTTACTTGATGGCACCCCCTTTGCATTAATAGCACCTGCTAGTTTTATGATGCTGTTTCAGTCACCTGAGGATTATTATCAACGCTGGATATCTGGATCGTTTACAAGAATTTTGCGAATAGGAGTAGCTTTTCTCTCACTCTTTGCACCTGCTCTGTACATCTCATTCATCTCATTTAATCCAGGTCTTATACCAACACAGCTGGCAATGTCAATTATCGAATCGAGACAAGGAGTACCATTTTCCTCCATCTTAGAGGTATTGATTCTTGAAATTTCAATTGAAATTTTAAGAGAATCGGGAATTAGACTACCTAAGCCAATTGGACCAGCAATGGGAATTGTTGGTGGTCTCGTTGTAGGTGAGGCGGCAGTACGAGCGGGGTTAGTAACTCCTTTTCTTGTGATTGTGGTTGCTTTAACTGCGATATCCTCATTTACAATACCAGAATATAGCTTAGGGATCTCAATACGATTACTTCGATTTGTGGCGATGTTTTTCGCCGCTGTATTAGGATTATATGGAACAATTATTTTCTTTTTACTACTAAGTACCCATATGATACATCTACGAAGTTTCGGTTTACCGTATTTATCGCCAATTTCACCTTTGCAGGCAGCAGATAATAAGGATGTATTTCTACGGAGTCCGTTTACTTTTATGAGAGATCGACCTAAAAGCCTTAAAACAAAAAATAAAAAGCGTATATAAGTAGAATATAGAAAAGGGGGATTATGAGGATGTTCGTTACAAAAGACGATCGTATTACAGCTAATCAAGCAACGGCAAGTATGACGTCTACGACACTAGGTGCTGGATTATTAGTGATGCCAAGAATACTTATACAAGATGTTGGTACACCTGATGTGTGGATGACTTTGCTGCTTGGTGGAATTCTTGTTGTGCTTGCCTTAATATTCTTTATCAAACTATCTCAAAAATTCCCCAAACAAACGTTATATCAATATTCTTCAAAGATTTTAGGAAGACCACTTGGTAATTTAGTTTGTTTATTGTTTTGCTTATACTTTCTATTTACATCTGCTTATGAATTGAGAATCCTTGCTGAAGTAATCGTTTTTTATTTACTAGAGGGTACACCCAAGTGGGCCATCGTCATACCGATCATGTTAGTAAGTTATTATTTGCTTTTAGGCGGTGTCAATGCGTTGATGCGCTTATTTCAAATTGTGCTTCCGATAACCATTATCATTATTATTATTGTATATGGCTTAAGTTTTTCGATGTTTCATATCGATAACTTAAAACCAGTTTTCGGTAATGGGATTACCCCTGTATTTAACGGGGTGACTCATAGCTTCAACAGTTTTGCCGGATATGAGCTTGTTGCAATATATTATGCCTATCTGAATGAGCCCAAAAAAGCAATAAAGTCTTTTTCTCTTGGCTTAGGACTGGTCGTAGTTATCTATATGATCGCGCTAATTCTTGTTATAGGGTCTTTATCATTGGAGGCAGGGATGTTAAGCACTTGGCCGACTATTGATCTCGTGCGTAATTATGAGCTAAAGGGGTTCTTTTTTGAGAGAATCGAAATCTTGTTTCTTGTCATCTGGGTGATGCAACTATTTTGTACATTTTCTAGCATGTACTATGGAGCTTCACTAGGTTTAAGCCATGTATTACGTTATAAAAAGCGTCCAATTATTTTGGGGCTGTTGCCAGTATGTTACATCTTTACAATGGTACCTAGAAACATCAATGATATTACTGTACTTGGTTATGTGATTAGCTACTACTGTATGTTACTATTTGTCATTGCAGTAATCTTATATATCGTGTACCTCTTTAGAAAAAGGGTGATTTCACATGCGTAAAATTACAATTATAACGATGAAGATAGTAAGCACAATCATCTTATTGGTTCTAGTTAGCGGTTGTTGGAGTAGTAACGAAATTGAGGATCTAAGCCTATACCTTGGTATGGCATTAGACAAAGGGGAAAGCTCAAAGGAAGAAGAAATAATGAATGAAAAGGGCAGTGATTTTCCCAACAAGCATTTACTAACCGTAACGGTTCAAATTGCACCTCCACAAGCTGCTGAATCATCTAACTCTTCAAATTCAAGTAAATTATACAATAATGTTACACAAACCGGTGATTCTTTACTTGAAATACTTCGAGAATTTGCAATTAGACAGAATAGACCCGTCATTGCACATCATCTAAAGGTCGTCATTATTTCAAATGAGTTGGCTAAGGATCAGCATCTAAATGAATATATTGATTTTATGCTAAAAGACAATGATATTCGTCCAAACTGCTTGATCTTTATCTCTACAGGTAAAGCAGTGGAACCGTTGAACTTTAATGATTCAGGTATATTACCAGCATTGTATATAAAGAATCTCATCGATAATCATACAAGATCGAATCGAATAATGAGCCCTGTTACGTTAAATCATGTTAATACTTTTTTACATTCTAAGCAGAGTTTCATGCTGCAAAACATAATTAGTACAAGTGATGAAATCAAATTTAGCGGTAGTGGAATTATTAAGGGATCCTCAGGTAAATGGGTCGGATACTTAACAGAGCAAGATGTCAGTGCGATTAATTGGATCACTGATGATGTTAAGGGTGGTCTTATTAAGAGCTACAACATGCATGATGAGGTTATTACCTATGAAGTAAAAGAAGCTAAGAGCAAAATTAAATCAATAATTGAGAATGATAAAATTAGTTTTAAGGTCAGCATCAAAACAGAAGGAAGAATAATTGAAAATTGGGACGTAAACACATACGGCTCTGATCCTACTTATATAAAAGAAGCGGAGAAAATATTTACTGAGACCTTGCACAATCAGCTTGAGGAAGCATTGAAAAAGCTACAGGAAACCTATAAAGCCGATGTGGCTAATTTTGGGAAAACATTAAAACATCAACATCCCGCTGCTTGGAAAAAAGTAAGTGAACAATGGGATGATGAATTTAGTCAATGCGCTGTTGATTTTGATATTAAGCTAGAAATTACAGACTTTGGTGCTTCAACACAATAGTAATCAGGATATCTTGGCTCATTCGTGAGGGAGGATATTCTGGTTTTAAATGTTTTAACTACTTCTAGTACTCTCTTAGAACGATTACAAGCTATGCTTGTATTGTGCAGGTGTCATTCCAGTTAGTGCTTTGAATTTACGATGGAAATGAGGAATACTCCCAAATCCACAAGCTTCTGCAATCTGTGCAATATTTCGATCATTCAACCTTAACATCTCTTTTGCTCGCATGACGCGTTTGGCAGTAACATACTCTGTAACATTCATGCCTGTTAGTCGCTTGAAAACACGTGAAAAATGAGCTGGAGTAACTGCTGAATTACGTGCAAATATAGCTAATCCAAGTTCTTCCTCTAAATGTGAATCGATATATGATAGCGTCTGCTCTATCCATTGCGGTAATGCTGCTGCCTGATGGCGAAGAAGCGATTCCCCCCAAGTTTCCTCTGCATGTCGGTTAAGTAATAATAGAATGTGTTGAATATGCATTCTAATCACTTGTCTGTATCCTACTTTTTCCTCACTATATTCATGATGAATTTGCTCAATTAAATCCACAATTTGGTTTCGATATGCCTCGGGAACGGTAAAACGAAAGGATTGCTTTGATTGTGCTGTTTCAAAAGGCTGCAAATAATGAAATGGCTCACCAACAGATGACGTATCATGTACAAAGGCAGCACTAAAATAGAAAGCTGTTGCTCGTTTGGGATCATCCTCAACAGGATATGAGTGATGAATAGTGTTGCCAGGAATTAAGTAAATGTCACCGGCTTCTGCATCATAAAAGGAATGGTCAATAAAAAAAGTACCTCTTCCTGAATAGATATATACAAATTCATACCAATCGTGGACATGATTAGGCAGTTCGAATTGTGCGCTAGTCGCATCACGATATTTATATTCAAATGGAAATTCAGCATCAAACTTAAATGTTTTACGATAAGTATTCATATCTACCTCACAATTTCTACATTTTGGTACTTCTTAGCTTAGATTATATCAAAATAGAGTATAAAAAAGATGGAATTAGATATTTATCTGTTCATATTTGTTGTCTATAATAAAGGAAATAATATATGATTCTCTCGAATATGGGAAGCTTTTTTTTGTGATGTTAAGGAATATAATAATAGCTTAAAGGGGATTGAGTTGTTATGAAATCAAACATATTAGACAGCGCGTCACTAACTACAGAAAAAAAACGAGTATACAACCAAATGATACAATCAACGATTAAGGTATTGCAAATTGGTGAGGGTAATTTTCTAAGAGGTTTTTTTGATTGGATGATATATGAAAGTAGAAAGCAAGGTTTATACGATGGTAGTGTAGTAGTCGTTCAGCCGCGTCCAAGTGGAAAAGCTAAAATCGAAGCGTTAGCGTCTCAAGATGGAGTGTACACTTTAGTAACTCGAGGCTTAGAAAATAATGTTCCAATTGAGCGTATGGATCAAATTACAGTGTTTGGTACAGTTTTTGATCCGTATGAGCATTGGAATGAGTTTTTGGCACTTGCTGAACTACCGGAACTAAGAATCGTTGTCTCAAATACGACGGAAGCGGGCTTATCTTATCACCCAGAGCAGTGGAAAGAGGGCGAACCGATTAATTCGTATCCTGGCAAATTAACGATGTTGTTATATCATAGATATAAAGCTTTTCAAGGAGATCCGGAGCGTGGGTTCATCTGTTTACCATGTGAATTGCTAGAGCGTAACGGAGATACTTTACGTGATTGCATATTGCGATATTGCGAAGATTGGGAGCTTCCAGCTGATTTTAGAAACTGGGTTGTTACACATAATTTATTTTTAAATTCACTCGTTGATCGTATTGTGACAGGATATCCGAAACAAGACCAGGCAGAAGCTTGGTTCAATGAATGGGGATATCGAGATCCGATGCTTACAACAGCTGAGCCATATCATTTATGGGCAATTGAAGGAGATCCTTCACTAGATCAGGAGTTGCCGCTCGCTTCTGCTGGATTAAATGTGCTATGGGTTGAAGACTTGAAGCCTTATCAAGTGCGAAAGGTAAGTATATTAAACGGAGCACATACGTTTATGGCGCTATATGGTACGTTACATGGTATAAAAGAAGTGAGATTAGCGATGGAAGATTCTCATATCGGTGATCTGATTAAACGTACGATTCAAAACGAAATCATTCCATCATTACCTTATAATTCAGTCGAATTGCAACAATATGCAGTTCAAGTGTACCAACGATTTTTAAACCCATTTATCCAGCATCGTTTGTCCGATATTGCGATGAATAGTTTAAGTAAATTTAAAACTAGACTATTACCAGCGATTCAATATTATTTAGCAGATGAGCAATTCACTGAACTTCCTAAAGGGTTAGCTACAGCGTCTGCCGCTTTAATACGATACTATCAAATTAGTAAAGGTGAAGCGGGATATGAAGGGAAATCATTTGATGGAGAATCGTATATTTTGCATGATGACCCTATTTTATTAGAACAGATAGCTAACATATGGGAGAACTACTATTCGGGAGAAAACGGATCTTCTTCAATTAATCAAGTAGTATCTCAAATCCTTCAAATAGAAGCTATATGGGGTGTCAATATGCATGTCAGCAATGCTAATTTAGCTACACAATTATCTGCTATCTTGATCCAATGGGAGGGATACGGGAATGAATGAGTGGATTAAATTACATGAAAAAGATACTGTAGCCATTGCATTACGATCGTTCACCAGAGGTGAGAAGCTTCACTTAGACGATAAACAATCGATTGAATTACTTGATGATGTAGCTTTTGGACATAAAATTTCCCTATATTCCTTGCAGGCTGGAGAACATATTATTAAATTTGGTAATTCAATTGGAGTTGCTACTACTGATATTGCAGCTGGTCATTGGGTTCATTCAAAAAATTTGAAATCAGGCTTAAGTGGAATTTTGAGCTATGACTATACTCCAAATGTTGAAGCATTTGCAGAAGCAGCTGCAGCACAACAACAATCAAAAGATATTTCTCGTGTTTTTCAAGGCTATGTTAGAGCCGATGGAGAGGTGGGTATTCGTAATGAAATATGGATAATCAATACAGTAGGTTGTATTAATAAAACCTGTGAAATTGTCGCCAGACGTGCGTCGGCAATCTATGCAGACCGAGTAGATGGAATCTATCATTTTGCACATCCTTATGGTTGTTCGCAATTAGGTGATGATTTATCCTATACACAAAAATTGCTAGCTTCATTAGTTCGACATCCTAATGCAGCAGGCGTATTAATAATCGGTTTAGGCTGCGAAAACAATCAGATTGAGTTGTTTCAGCAAGTGATTGGAGATTATGATCCTCGTCGTATTCAATTTGTTAAAGCGCAGCAGGCGGAAGATGAAATTGAAGAATCATTAACGCTAATAGAGGAATTGGTTGAGTATGCAGAAAGTTTTTCAAGAGAGCCAATTCCTGTTTCTCGCTTAAAGCTAGGCTTAAAGTGTGGTGGTTCAGATGGTTTATCAGGGATCACAGCCAATCCTCTTGTCGGCAAGATGGCTGATCGATTAATTGCAGCTGGAGGGACGGCTATTTTAACCGAGGTACCTGAAATGTTTGGTGCTGAAACGATATTAATGGAGCGAACGGCAACTGAACAGGTTTTCCACAATGTGGTTCATCTAATTAATGATTTTAAAGAATATTTTATTCGTCATGGTCAAGAGATTTATGAAAATCCTTCTCCAGGTAATGTTGCGGGTGGCATTACTACTTTAGAAGAGAAATCTTTAGGCTGTACACAAAAGGGTGGTCATGCCATCGTTACAGATGTCATTGCTTATGGAGATCGCGTATTGAAAAATGGTTTAACATTACTTGAAGCACCAGGTAATGATCTTGTTTCGGTAACTGCACTAAGTGCAGCAGGTGCGCATATCGTATTGTTTACTACTGGAAGAGGAACACCGTTTGGAGGTCCAGTACCAACGGTGAAAATTTCTACGAATACTGAGTTATCCCAGCGAAAGAAAAACTGGATTGATTTTAATGCAGGAAGCTTACTTGATGATTCTACAATGGAAGAGTTAAGCGATGAATTTTGGGAACAACTTATTGCGATTGCTTCTGGAGAAATACAGACGCATAACGAGCGCAATGGATTTAAAGAAATTGCGATATTTAAAGATGGAGTTACGTTATAACCTATGGTTTTGACGTGTTAAATTTATAAAGGTCCGGCTATTGTGATTAATGAGTCACAATAGTCGGACTTTTATTCTATAAATAGTTACTTAGACATCTGATACATATCTATTATTCTATTAGTGTAAGTTTGCCAGCTGAATTCCTACATTATCAGGTCTGCTTTTTGAACTGCCTCTTCCTATACTGCAACGGAGAACACCCATTTGTCTGCTTGAATAGTTTGTAAAAATTTGCTAAAGACTCCATGCCTATTTGTTCAGCGATTTCGAGCATTTTCAAATTTGTTTCTCGTAGTAAGCGTTGAGCCTCTCTAACTCTAACTAATTGCACATATTCTGCAAAACCAAAGCCCGTACATTGTTTGAATTTTCTACTTAAATAGTAGGGGCTAACGAAAAATTGAGCAGCTACGTCATGAAGGCGAAGCACTGCATTATAATGAGTTCCCACATAAGTCGCAATTTCAAACATCGTTTGATGAACAGATGAGGGTTGAACTTCTACTTCCGGCTGCTCTCTTTGCGAACGAAAAACTAGTAACAGTAGTTGTCGCAGTAATGATTCAAGCATAATATCTCTACCGTTTGCATTACCCTTTGCTTCTAATAGCAAGTCCTGAAGTATGTTTTCCCCTTTATATTGTACTTGAGGAGGTAAAGTAATAACCCCGCTTTGTGTCTGAAATGGAAAGTTTGAGAGAAATGAATCATCGAAGTTAATTACTAGTCTCTCGTGATCAGGAACACCAGTATCGATCGTTCGATGTAATTCATCCTTGTCAATAAAGACAAAACTGCCTTGTTTTACTCGATACGTACGATCACGAATGAAATAATCTCGTTCACCGGTAAATAAATAATAGAGTTCATATTCATCATGCGAATGTTGATCTTGCATCGTATAAAATCCTTTACGCTTTGTATGGTCTATCATCATTGTATGTTCGTTATTATAGTAGATGTCCATTTTGACCTCCGAATATATAGAGCAAGATATGCGACTTTTTGATGATTTGAGCAATTATTATAGACGATTATAACGCATTATTGCAGTATATTGGAAGAGAGAATTTACATTTGTTTAAAGGAGAGCGTTTCCATATGAAAAAGAAATATGCACTTATTGGTACTGGTGGTCGAGCACAATTTTTTTATGGTTCTTTGGTTAGAGATTATGGCGAAACATCCCAGCTCGTAGCATTTTGTGATACGAATCAAACTAGAATGGACTATGCTAATAAGCTGCTTACAGAAAGTTATGGTTATAAAGCGATCCCTACTTATAAAGCACATGAATTTGAAAAAATGATTCAAGAAGAAAAGCCTGATACGATTATCGTAACGACGATGGATCGTACTCATCATACGTATATAATTAGAGCAATGGAACTTGGTTGTGACGTTATTACGGAAAAACCGATGACGGTCGATGAAGATAAATGTCAAGAGATTATTGATACAGTGAATCGTACAGGTAAAAAGGTACGTGTCGCGTTTAACTATCGTTATGCACCACATAATACAAAGCTTAGAGAATTAATATTAAATGGTGCTATTGGTGATGTGCACTCTGTCCATTTTGAATGGTTACTTAATACAGAGCATGGTGCAGATTATTTCCGTCGCTGGCATAGAGATAAACGTAATAGTGGAGGAATGCTTGTTCATAAATCGACACATCATTTTGATTTGGTCAATTTCTGGTTAGGTACTCAGCCTCAAACGGTATTCGCACAAGGTTCATTGATGTTCTATGGCAAAGAAAATGCAGAAAAACGTGGAGTGACAGAGTTTTATAATCGTACTCGCGGCAGCGAAGTTGCGAAAAATGATCCATTTGCACTTGATCTTGAGAAAAGTGATGACTTAAAAGGATTGTACGCAGATGCTGAGCATGAAGATGGTTACTATCGTGATCAAAGTGTATTCGGTGACGGAATTTCGATCGAAGATACATTAGGCCTACTTGTCCGTTACAAGAACAACGCAATCTTAACGTATTCGCTCAATTGTTATATGCCATGGGAAGGATTCCAAGTTAATATAAATGGCTCTAAAGGTCGTATTGAAATGAAAATTGTGGAAAAATCTTATGTGAATTCTGGTGGGAAGAAAGAAGATGAAGGTGCACTTCAATCAAAGAGTATTAAAGTAATTCCTATGTTTGGAGAAGCATATGATGCAATAATCGAAGAAGGTGTAGGCGGTCATGGTGGTGGTGATCCAATTCTTCTTAATGATTTATTCGGAGTGCCAGTGGAAGATCCTTATCATCGTGCAGCGTCTCATGTTGATGGGGCAATGTCAATTCTTACTGGGGTTGCAGGTAACATTTCAATCAGAACAGGAATGCCTGTACAAGTAGATCAGCTTATTAAGTTTTAAGATAGTAGAGAAATCAATTAGAGGTGAATGTATGTCATATAAATTTGACTTTGGACCAGAAGGAGTAACTGTGGAAGGCTATCATAAGGTTACTAATTCTACATTATATGAAGAGAATCTTGCCTACGGATTTACTACTATTAATAAAGTATCGGCAAAAAAACGGACCAATGAGTCACTAACTGGTGATTTCTGTATTCCTTTTGATTCAACATTTGTTGCTGATGTACCTAATGGCAATTATATCGTTACTATTACATTAGGCGATGCTTTTGCACCAACTCATACTTCATTAAAGACAAACGGTGAACATCTTGTTTTGCAAAATTATGAGACAGTATCTGGACAAATCGCACGAGAACAGTTTGGTGTGAACGTACGGAATGGTCAGTTAAAATTAAGTTTTGGTGGACTTGCACCACGCTTGAACAGTGTGGAGATGTTACAAACTTCACAGCAAATTACGATATATTTAGCAGGTGACTCAACTGTTACAGATCCTTCAGAAGACGGTTTCCCATTCTCTGGTTGGGGGCAAATGCTGAATTATTATTTCAAACATGATGTAGTCATCGCAAATCATGCGATCGGTGGTCGTAGCTCTAAAAGTTTTATTTCTGAAGGCAGGCTAGAAGGAATATTAGAAGAAATAAAAGAAGGCGACTATTTGTTTATTCAGTTTGGTCATAACGATCAAAAATCTGATGAGGAAAGATTTACTGACCCAGATACAACCTACCCAGAACATTTAAAAAAATATATTGATGCAGCCCGATCTAAGAAAGCAACACCAGTTTTAATTACTTCAGTGCATCGACGATATTATGACAACGATGGACATATCATTAATATGCACACAACGTATTTGGATGCAGTGAGAAAGCTTGCGGAAGAAGAAAATGTGGCGCTTATTGATTTGGCAGATCGAAGCAAACAATTGTTTGAGGAGCTTGGAGAGGAAGCGACCAAATCGATTTTTCTATGGGGAGAACCTGGAGAGTGGAGAAATTCCTCCAATGGTATTAAAGATAATACTCATTTCCAAGAACAAGGAAGTTTGCAAATTGCCGAATTAGTCGTTCAAGGTATTCGTGATCTCAATCTAATGCGCTTAACGATGTTTCTGAAACCTACGGAATAACAAGTCGAACGCACGATGAGAGGGAAAAGTTGATGAGTATGAAATCCCTTAAGCAACGAAAGATGTCAGTAGATCCGCGAAGTAGAGTGTATCTAGAACCTATCCGAATTGTATGGACTACTGGAACTTTAGAGAGATCAGAAGTGAATAATGTTGAAGGACTGCTTTCTGCAAACGAAAATCAAGTCACTAAAGAAGCACCCAATGCATGTATTTTAACTAATAAAGGTCAGTCCCCAGCTATTTTACTTGATTTTGGCATGGAGCTGCATGGTGGGATAAGACTTTCTGTAGTAGAAGGTAACCATTTTTCCTCTAGAAGCATTCGCATTCGAATTCGTTTCGGCGAATCTGCAATGGAAGCGATGAGTGAGATTGGTGGTACTGCGAATGCTACCAATGATCATACGGCGCGAGATAGTATTGTTGATGTAGGTTTGCTAGGTTCGACTGAATTTGGTACAACTGGTTTTCGTTTTGTAAGAATAGATTTACTAGATGAAGGTTCACTTGAATTACAGAGTGTGCAGGCTATATTTGTGTATCGTGATATCGCTTATAAAGGCAGCTTTCAATGTAGTGACCCCTTACTTAATCAGATATGGGAGACAGGTGCCTATACCGTTCATCTGAATATGCAAGAGTATTTATGGGATGGGATAAAGCGAGATCGAATGGTATGGACAGGGGATATGCATCCGGAAGTAGCAACGATTAGTGCTGTCTTTGGTGAGCATGAAATTGTACCGTCTAGCTTAGACTTTAAAAGAGACCGTTCACCGCTCCCGATGTTTATGGATATGCCCACCTATTCCATATGGTGGCTGCTCGTTCAGTATGATTGGTATATGCAGCACGGAAATAAGGCTTATCTATGTGAACAGCAACAATATGTAACATCTTTATTAAGAGAGCTTATTACTAAAGTTGCTGATGATGGAACGATTGATGTATACAGACCATTTTTAGATTGGCCAGCTTCATCAAATACTGAAGGCGTTACGGCTGGTGTGCATGCCTTGTTCGTAATTGCTATGCAAGTTGGAGCGTCATTATGTAGATTGTTTCATGAAGACGAAACAGCTGCATTATGTGAATCGTTGGAAACTAGATTAAGAGAGCATATACCGCATCATGCTTATAGTAAGCAAGGTGCAGCATTGCAAGTAATAGCGGGTTTAATCAATCCACTTGTCGCCAATGAAGATGTTATCGCACCAGATGCCCCGAAAGGTTATTCAACTTTCTATGGTTACTATATGCTACGTGCACGCGCTCTTGCTGGAGATATAGAGGGTAGTCTACATAGTATTAGAGCGTATTGGGGTGGCATGTTATCACTTGGTGCGACCACATTCTGGGAAGATTTTGACTTAAGTTGGCTTGAGAATGGGGCTAGAATCGATGAACTAACTCCCCCTAATAAAATTGATGTACATGGTTCCTACGGTGGTTACTGTTATAAAGGCTATCGACATAGCTTATGTCATGGTTGGGCTTCTGGTCCTACGGCATGGCTATCCGAATTTGTATTAGGAATAACGCCAGCAGAGCCAGGTTTCCGGAAAGTGAAAATTGTAGCCAATTTAGGTGATTTAGAGTGGGTGGAAGGAATTTATCCAACCCCATATGGTAATATTCATGTACGTCATGAAAAAGAAGAAGATGGTACGATTCGTACGGAATATGAGCTGCCATCAGGAGTAGAATTGATAGATTAGCCTATAGCATCACTGCGTTATCAAAGTCGGAAGTGTGAATGCGCTCTTTAAGTGAGATCTATTACGTATGCTAATTGGAATATAAATATATTGCATGGGGTGATTAATTAGTGAAAGCATTTATGGATGATCAGTTTTTGCTAAGTAACGATACATCAGTTAAGTTATACGAGCAATTCGCAAAGCCGATGCCGATAATCGACTACCATTGCCATCTTGATCCACAAGCAATCTATGAAGATAAGACATTCGCGAATCTTACAGAAGTATGGTTGTATGGTGATCATTACAAGTGGAGAGCTATGAGAGCTAATGGGGTTGAAGAACATTTTGTTACTGGTGGCGAAGGGGTAAGTGATTATGATCGTTTTGTCGCTTATGCAAAAACAGTTCCCATGTTGGTGGGAAATCCATTATATCATTGGTCTCATTTAGAGCTTAGACGACTTTTTGGCATAGATGAAATGATTAATGAAAACAATGCTCCGATCATCTGGGAAAAAGCGAATGAGCGTCTACAACAAGAAGGTTTTTCACCTCGCGGCTTAATTCGTAGCTCCAATGTGCGAGTTGTCTGTACAACAGATGATCCTGCAGATTCATTACAATATCATCTTAAATTAAAAAAAGAACAAAATCTTGGATTTCAAGTAAGACCGACTTTTCGACCAGATAAGGCTTTAGAAATAAACCGAGCAACATTTTACCCATGGTTAATGCGCTTAGAGGAGTCGTGTGGGTTTGAAGTAAACCAATATAGCTTACTATTAAAGGCGTTAAGAGATCGCGTGCAATTTTTCCATGTAGCGGATTGCTTATTATCTGATCATGCATTAGATAAAGTGATGTATGCAGAAGCAACAATGGAGCAAGCAACAGAAATTTATGCAAAAGCTCTACGTGGTGAAGTTGTGACAGTAGAGGAAGAGGCCATATATAAAACTTATACCTTAACTTATCTAGCAAGTTTATATGTAGAATTTGGTTGGACGATGCAACTCCATATTAAAGCACATCGCAATAATAATACAGCTATGTTTAATAAACTCGGTGCTGATACTGGATTTGATTCGATCAATGATGGACCTCTAGCAGAGCCACTAGTCAAGCTACTAGACGGAATTGAAAAGGGAAGTGGATTGCCACGGACCATTCTCTATTCATTAAATGCAGCTGATAATGAAGTGCTTGCAACGATTATGGGCAGTTTCCAAGGTGGCGGTATTCCAGGGAAAATTCAACTAGGCTCAGCTTGGTGGTTTAACGATACGATCGATGGTATGCAGGCTCAACTTAAATCACTAGCGAACATGGGAGTACTCGGACGATTTGTAGGCATGTTGACGGATTCTCGAAGTTTCCTTTCTTATCCTCGCCATGAATACTTCCGCCGTGTGTTATGTAATTTGTTGGGTGATTGGGTTGAGTCTGGTCAGCTGCCTGAAGATATGGAGCTACTACAGACCGTTATAGAAGGAATTTGTTATCGCAATGCGGAGGAATACTTCCATTTTGGTTCAGAACAATAAGAGGTTATATTGGATAGAAGTGACGATATAGCGTTAGAAGTATTATATCAAAGGAGATTTGTTTGGCATGATTTCGGTATTGTACCGAAATCATGCCTTTTAGTATTGTCGAAAAGAATTAAACTTCAGCTTGCTGTGCTGCCCATGCTAGTCTTATTAATGCACAACGACCCGTACGCGCGCAAGGTTTAACACTTGGGTGTAAATATCAGAGCTATTACCCTCACGCTGTGAGGCTGCACGCAATACAGGGAAGTAGGTGCCAGGAGTAGCGAATACATAATTTGCCTCGACAACGGCTTTTGTTCCCTCCATATTAATATGAATTACTGTTCCATCAATTGCAAAGCACGCGTCTCCTTCAAAATCCCATTGTGCCGCAACGATTTTACCTGTTTTTGCAGGTACTTCAATTTCTGCACGAAAAACAACTTCTTCTCCGCTTGAAACTTCGGCGCGATCTGCTCCATTGGCTTTCAATTCAATGACGGGCTGAATTCCTTTGCGTTCGGAGGCATGAGCAGGTACCTCAACCTGACCATCTATTACATTGTAGCTAGTGCTTGCAGGTGGAGCAATTTCTTGCTCAACCCAAGCACTCAGATCAAGTAGAGCTTGATGGAGAACAGGGACATAGTTAACAATGTGAAGTCCGTCTAATGGATTATTTGAGCTAGAATCTGCATGCAAAGAGTGATCAACATACCAAAGTCTAAATCGATTATCCAAATCCTCGCCTACATGTTCTAGTACCTTTGTACGATACCAATCGGCTTGCCATGGGAACGCACTTTCGTCCATAAGAGTCTGAACAACGATCATTTTTCCTTCGAAACGGCCACTTTGAATCGAACCAGCACCTCCGCGTGCGATAGCAGGACCTACTAGAAATGGACGTTGCGGATATAGAGGTTCCCCGTGTTCATCCCGGAACTGATCCCATACGGAATATTCCGCAGTTGGAACTTGATGTCTGTGATAGGTTTGCAGAGCGATATAGTCTGAGTTGTCCAGTATAATCTCATCTCCTGTTTTTACTTTTCTCAAGTTTTCTACAGAAGTGAAAAATCCGTAGGCAGCTCCAAGTGTCGCGACATCTCCATTAAGTTGTCCTAGTGGGATTTTTATTCCAGCAGCTTCGCCGCTAACGATCTCAATAAATGCGCCCTCCAAATATATTTCGCCTTCTGGAACTGTGGCCAATTTGAAAGTAGGAATGAAATCCTTACCTTCCTCAAGCATCTTCCAAGCGTCATCGACTCCCATATTCATTGCTTTACTGGAGTCCGTATCTGCCAGCTGCACGGGTAAGACGATCTCGGTTATCGTTGTTTTATGTTGTAGTCTAGCTTGTGCAGCAGAGCTATTTGGATCGTGTCCAAGATAACCATCAACGGTCCAAAAATCATCAAAATAAGAAGGATCTATTTGCATAACGGCAGGAGTGAGTACGGTTAGTGCACCATCGCCAATTTCTTGATAAGCAAACCATGCTTTAGGGGGAAATCCCAATTTCGTCACTTCTTCGAGCGCTTGTTTTTGTTCTTCATTCAATCCAGCATATATATCGCCGCTGCCACCTGGCTCGATTGCGTCAATGATAGTAGGGAACTTATCTTTAAGAAGTCGCATAGCATGAACACGAGCTGTAAATACGTTTGGAATCGCCATAGGTGTTCCGATGACAAATGGTACCGCTCCGTCCCAAATGCCTGTTGTGTTTTCAATGAAGCTGATTGTTTTGAAGCCGCCGCCGCTACCGCCGTAAATATAGCCGTAAGGTCGGTGCTCGCCGAAAAATTCTACAGCTTTAACTCGGGAATATTGTGCTACAGCAGCGCTTGCGCGATACACAAGTGTAGCATCAGATGACATTCCTCCCATATTCGTTTCTACTAAATATGCGCCGTTGGAAATCGCGAAACCGATTTTGTTATCGACACCCTCAACGTGACTTTGAGCTGCATTTTCGCTACCCTGTACAGGATTGACAGGCTGGAAGAAGCGACCAGAATATGATCCTTCAGACGGGAAATAAAATGAAAATCTCGTTTCAGTACCTTCAAATCCACCATGAATATAGCGATGACGTAGAGGTATTTCTCTCCACTCATCGATGTCCACATATGGGCTTTGAAACTGGGCGTCTTCCTGCCCGTTATATAGCGATTGTTTTGTATTATTAATATTTTCATTATTGGATTCATGAATTGACATTAAAAATTCCTCCTACGTACACATCATTTTTTTTCTTGATCAAGATTGTCTTTTTCTTCAATCATGTTCTCTTCTGTTATTTCAATGCGGCCAGCTTTGGCATTGGCTTGATTTCTTCGTTCAATGAGCTCACTGGAAATTTTACGTTGCTTTTCTTCTGTAAGATCAAACCATGCAATACATATAGCAAGAGCTCCGATGACACCAGGCAATACACCAACGAGAATTCTAAGTCCAAACAGTGTCGAACTGCTTTGTTCTATTCCCGGGACATATCCGATAACAGATAGCGCTCCTGCTGCTATAGCACCAGATATAGCTGTAGCGAAGGTTTGGATAAAACCATTGAAAGAGCTCATAAATGCATTTAAGTTAAGCCCGCTCTTCCACTCGGTATAATCAATTGCAGCAGGCATTAAAGCCATTTGTGCAGGGCTACCAAAACCACCAATTAAACTACCTAAAACCGATACTGCGATTTGAATCATAAGGCCAGTATTATTAGCTGGAATAAACAAGATGACAGGACATAAGACTAGATTGACAATAACTCCAGCTAGCACTGTGTTTTTCAAACCAAAACGTCTTATAACCCGCTGACTAAATGCCACACCTATTAACGTTGGAATTAGAACGACGATCCCCATAATCGACATTAGGCTTTCATTATTGAAAAAATACTTATAAAAATGAATTTGAACACCAGAGCGAAGACCAGATGATAGAGCATTTGCAAACAAATAAATATATAGAATGACTGCATATTTATTCGTGAAAGTTGCGGACAGCATCTTCATAAACGAAGGGGACTTCTGATCTTTAGGTGCAGTTACAACATATCTTTCTTTAATTTTAATGGATTGATAGATTGATATGACGATAGTGATAACTGCAGCCACCAGCATTAGAATCGAAAATCCTTTGGCATCATCACCCTCACCTAAAGCTTTATATAAAGGGACAATGCCCACTTGAACGATCAAGGCACCGATTAAAATAAATAGAAAGCTTAATTGACCTATTGCTATTCTTTCGTCTATTCTCTTAGTAACAGTAGGTATAACTGCATTGCTCGGTATCGTAATAATGGAGGCGAATGTGCTGTAAATCGTATAGGTAACGACAGCGTATATCAGCTTTCCGGTATCACTGAGGTCAGGTACAGTAAATGTTAACCAGCCACTAATCGCAAAAGGAACGCCCAATATAACGAACCAAGGAGTGTATTTCCCCCACGGTGTCTTGATTCTATCCACCATGGCGCCAAACAATGGAGCAAGCAACGCATCAAATATACGAACTACAAGAAATAAGGTGGCTACAATTGCTGGGCTAATTTTCATGAAGTCTGTGTAGAAGAATAGTAAATACATTTGAATAATCTGATAATGAAATGTATTTGGAGCGTTTCCTAGTACGAGTCCTAACTTTTCACTGCGTTTCATCTTTGGTTGTTCGCCGTCAACGTCTGAAGAATGCTGAACCACCCCATTAGATGCCATAAATATCCCTCCGAGTAATAGTTTAAAAGCGCTTTCATGTGAAATTATGGCATACATCTAGTTCGTATTATGGTATGTTATGTAGAAAAATTGTACAAATTCGAGGTGTTGATAATTATTACAGCGAACAATTATCCTGACTTATCATATTTATGTAAATTAACACATGAAAGTCTGCAGCTACCCGTCTTTTGTCAATCAACGGAAGATTTGCAGGAGCAATTGTATCTAAGTGCAGGGGTACCTAAACATCCTTTCTTAAACGATCCAATAGAGATTTTTCGTTCTGTAGCCCATCAAGGAACAGCATTGGACGGTCCAGTTATTCATGTAACTAATTATTTGGAGCAGTTTGCCGTAGTTCCAGTGAAGCGAAATGGGAAATGCCAAGCCGTTATTGTGATTGGCCCAGTTATACGGAAAAAAGCAAACGACTCTCAATTCACCGAGCTATTAAATGATCATAATATTGCGAGTGAAGAACGAGTCAAATGGATGACTTATTGGGGAAGCCTTCAAGCAGTAGATCAAATGCGATGTTTACATATTTGTGTATCGACGAATTGGATGGTGAATCAGGAGGCACTAGATATTACAGATGTGATTCAATTCAATTTGCAATATGGGGTATCAAAAAAGAAAAAAAAGTTGGAGCTTGAGCTCGCGGATTGGAGAGAATATTCGATCTTCCAAGAGGGAATTGCGACGACGAATCAATTGCTTGACTACATACGTAACGGGAATAAAACGGAGCTAATGAAAAAACTTATCGAATATATAAATAGTGTAGGGGATATCGGGGTAAAGTCTAGTCGAAGCCAGCTGAGAAGCGTCAAAAATCTCGCTATTTGTGGGATAGCTTTAAGTAGCCGTGCCGCCACCGAAGGTGGGATGTATGATGAATTAGCTTCTACCCTATGCGACTTACATATTAAGCATATTGAAGAATTGCATGAATTTGCTTTAATTGATGCTGCTGTCGTCAGTGCTATAGTTGATTTTGCCGATCGTGTCAGTCAGATTCGTAATAACGGAGTGTCCAAAGTCGTCCAATCTAGTAAAGAATATATATATCTACATCTTTTTGAAGAAATAACTTTACAGCAGCTTGCAAAGGTGTCTGGAGTTAATCCACATTACTTATCACAGTTATTCAAGAAAGAGACTGGCTTAACATTAATAAACTATATTCAGCGGGAACGCATTGATGAGGCGAAGAAGCTGCTAGATCATTCCAACGACACAATTTCGAGCATCGGTACTCGACTAACTTTTTACGATCAAGCACATTTTATTAAAGTATTTAAGAAGCATGAGGGAGTAACACCCAAGCATTATAGAGACCGTTTTAGAAAATAAACCTGAAATGCAAAGCAACTATAGTGATTTGTGAGTGAACGTATCGTTTCAATGTGCTGATGAGGTTTTGAAAGATATTGCATTGTATCAATGAGTCTTTATGGTGAACATAGGGTACGCGAGAAATCGCGTACCTTGTTAAGCTTCTTTTTCTATACTTTATTCTCCATAAAGCAAACTTACCTTACTTAATCCACTCTCAATGAACATCGTTTTAATTATTGCCAGTTAATAGAGATGGTTTGACCTGAACGATGAGAATCTAAAGCTGCAGTAAATAAACGATGACTATCTGTTGCTTCTTCTGGTAATGCGCATTGAAACGTCTGCATCATTGCTTTACCGTTAACGACTTCATCACAGAATGCTGCCCACATTTGTAAAATGGAGTCGGAGAATCCAAATTCAAAAATAGTACCAGTTATAGTCTCATATGCAGACTTATAAGGCACATCTACAACGTGCCAAGCTTGCTGTTGACCTGAAGTATAAGGGAGGGAGGATATTTGCTTAGGATTTTTGGTTGAAAATTTTGCGGAAAACTCCGTTCCGTTAATCTGGAGAAACCAAGTATTCATATGCCCAGGTGCGATTCGTTTCGTAGATAATATCATTGGGAAACTTGAACCATTAGCATTTACATCACAGGCAAGGATGGCATTATCCCATGTTTCACAAGGCAACATTCCTCCTTTACCATCAGGTCGTTCATCTACAACTTTGGAAAGTAATGATCGAACACTATTCGGCTTCCAACCAAATCGCAGGGGGAGATGAAGCACATGAAGACCCAAATCACCCATACAACCATATTCACCATTTGATTGAATTTGTCGTTTCCAATTGATAGGTTTGTTTGGATCTAGATCACTCGAATGCCAAAATCCTGCTTCCACATCAATAATTTTCCCAAAGCGGCCCTCATTCACCCACTGTACAATTTGTTGTGCTCCTGGGAAAAATGGAAACTCAGATGAACATCTTACAAGCACATTAGGATTTGCTTCCATTGCGGTTTGAATCTCATAATTTGCATCCAAATCAATCCCAAACGGCTTTTCACCTAGTAAGTGTTTACCAGAATGAATGATGTCGATATAAATTTGAGCATGTAGATGATGTGGAACTGCACAATAAATGGCATCTACAGTGGAATCTTCAAGTAAATCTTTATAATTGATATAAGTACGCTCTACGCTATTAATATTTTCGAGAAACCACTTTGTTGCATTTGGATTTGCATCACAAACTGCTACAATACGCGGCTCAAAATTAACTTGTGTCAGATGACACCATCTTGCCGTAACGCTAGTAAATTCTTTTCCCATCAATCCACAACCAATGACTCCAAAGCGAATAACCTTTTTACTCATCGGATGACTTCTCCTTTCAAAATATGGAGTGCTTTTTCTTTCGTTGCATTATGATGAACAATTTCCATCAACGCTGCGATCATTCCAGCTGGATGAGGATGTTGTATAACGTTACGACCATAGACGATTCCGGATGCTCCTTGGTTCATTAATTCTACAGTGCGAGTAATGATTTCTTCATCACTTGCTCTGCCACCGCCACGAACAAGAACTGGTATTCCAGATGCTACTTCAATAATACGATGATATTCTTTTACATCATCACATGGATCTGCTTTAATAACATCTGCTCCAAGTTCTACAGCTTGACGTACAAGAGGCATTATCTTCTGAATATCGCCATCCACCATATAACCACCTTTGACATCGTTAGGAAGCATCACTAGTGGTTCAACCATCAATGTCATACCATATTTCTCGCATTCAGTTTTTAAGAGAGCAACATTTCGAATACATTGATGGTGAAGTTCAGGGTGATTAGGAAGAAGTAATAGATTCACACATACAGCTACTGCATCCCACTTTACAGCTTGTTCAACTGCTTGATGAATTAACTCGCTGAACAACACTTGAGGTAATTTTGTGCTATAGATGTTAGCTACATCAGTACGTAATACTAATCCTGGTTTGTTCTTTCCCGGCATTTCTTGAAGCAAACGAGCTTGACCAGAGCTTAGCTGAACACAATCTGGGTTCGTGGACACTACTGTTTCTATTGTTTTTTTCATATCTTCAATTCCAGATAGAAACGAATTTTCATTGAAAAATCCATGATCAATAGCAACATCAAAACATTTTCCTTGCTCGCTAAACATACGGTTTAAACGTGGTTTACGATACATAATCACACTCTCCTTATGAATAAAAATGATCTCTAGCCCCTCGATAAACGATAACTTCATTTTGAAAATGGGGAATAAATCCTGTTAAATGAAGTTGCATATGAGACTGCTCCCAACCTGCAGCAATCCGTGAATTTAATTCATCGGAGTGGATAATTCCACTCGTAGCATCTGCTTGCTCTACATTACATGCTCCAGTCGCAACAGCATTGATCAATACTTGTTCTGGATTTAATTTTTGAACAAATCCAGCAATGAATCCTGCAATAGTACAGTCACCAGCACCAGTAGTTCCAACAACGTCTACTTTAAAGCAGGGGATATATAACTCGCGATTGTACCAACATTCAATATTTTCATGGGCATACCGCCCAGATTGTAGTAATCTGGTTTTGTTAGCGGTTGTCCTCATATATAATCCATATTCACCTAGTTTAATTACAACGATTGGAGATCCCATAGTAAGAAGAATATTTGCGAGTTCATATAGGAGCGGGGCATCGACGTGATCAATTATATGTTCACTACCAAATTTTTGTAGCATTTCTTCATATTTTTCTCGATGAACCATAAACAGAATTTCTTCAAGGCTTGGAAAAAATAAGTCGACACAGGGTAATAGTTTAGTTAAAATCTCAATCCAGTCCAATTGTCCAGAGTATGAGTCAGGATCAGGCTTAGCTAAATCTAATGATGTTGTGTTACCTGCTTCTTTTGCTTTGAACATTAGACTTATTATTTCTGCTCCATTATTTTCATACATTTGTCTCATAAGAGGGGGATACCCAAAATGAAATAATCCAGCTTGCAGCAACGTTTCAAATTTTATATCGTTTGAATGAAAAGTATCATTAGCACCTGTAAAGTGAAGGAACATACGATCCATATTCTGTGGACTGATTACAATGGAATAGGACGTATATTCACCTTGAGTGATAATCATATCATCAGCCAATGAATTGTCTACTTTTTGGAATATAGAAATAATAGTTTCTCCTATAAAGTCATCTCCAACTTTACCCATTAATTGAACAGGTATTCCAAGTCGATGTAGTGCTAAACCGGTATTAGCTACAGCTCCCCCAGTCGCCAGCACAGCTTTGCCAATATCCATTAACCTACCTGGTACTATTTCAAAATCATCTCCTTTTATTGTAGGAATAATATCGAGACAAATATGACCTCCAACTATAACAGGATAAGGGACTGGTATTCTCGACAAATTTCATCCTCCTCTATATCGAATTCCAATTTTATGTAGTAACATACTAAATAAAGAAATTCATATTTACATTTCCATATGAATAACTTGGAGGACATTGATGAATAACGAATATGAAATCATTAATCATCCTAGAATGAAGCATTTCAATCCATTTATTGTGAATTTATCGTTTCGAAACTCTCATCTGCATAATGATTTCGAAATATGTTTATTACTAGAAGGGGAATGTACGGTTAATTCGAAAAAAGAAAGCTATAATTTAACTAAAGATTCAATCATTTTATTCAATCCTATACAACCACATGAAATATTGACACAAAATAATAGTGCATTAATATTATCACTACAAATTTCCAATAAATTTTGTGTTAATTACTTTCCTACAATATCCAATACTAATTTTAGCGTATCAAATCTTACTCCTTTTCTTTCAGAAGAAGATAATCGAATGTTAATATCATTAATTAATCATTTATCCTCGGCTTACTTTAAGCATGATTATGGTTATGAGTTCAAATGTTTAAGCTTAATAAATCATTTGTTTTATACATTGTTTCAATTAATCCCTCATGCTTCAATAAGCGATGAAGAACGTGCAAATAATCTCCAACGTCTTCATAGAGTTAATAGAATCATAAGTTATATTGAGGAGAATTATTCAAGTAAACTGTTTCTTTCTACGATTGCAGAGCGTGAGAAATTATCTTTAACGTACTTGTCATATTTCTTCAAAGACAACTTAAATACAACTTTTCAAAATTATTTGAATCAAGTTCGCCTAGATAGGGCAAAGCAACTCATTTTACAAACCAATATGAAATTAATAGATATCTGTTTAGAATGTGGTTTCTCAGATACACGTTACTTAAATAATATGTTTTTCAAGCAATTTGGATGTACACCAATAGCATATAGAAATAATCATAAACAGATTTACGATGTAAGCCCGAGAGTCGATCTATCCAATGCTCAGCATTTCTATTCGGATGCTGAAAGCTTAACTATTCTAAAAAAATATGCAGATGGACTTAATGAGTATCAGAGCTTCAATCTCGAAATACATAAGTCATTCGATTGACAGTAAATTCTTTATCATACAACGAACTGCTTATTAACGTAGGTTGTATGATAAAGAGTGATGGTTTGCATGAAATCTCTATTGGTCAATACCCATTAGTAGATTCATGACGTACATTTCTAAGCCTTCAAAATCACGATTAGCGACGCATAACTTTTGATATTCATAATCGAAGCGTTCAACTTTAATTTCCAAAGCCTTAATTATTTTTAAGCTGTTCTCCAAATGTTTAAAGCTATCCTTATCAACTGTTGTTCGCATCGCTTTAACATCTAACCCAACATATTCTCCATTTGAACCATAGTTATTTTCCTTTAATACTTTGATCTGATTAAAGGCTTGACGTAGATTTTCAACACCAAAGCTTTTATCCTGATCAAATTTCATCCCATTTTGGTCATTCAGATGGACACCCCATAATTTATTCATCGCTATTGCAAAACCTATTTCATGAGATGGATCAAGACCAGATAAAATAGCATGTGCAGATTCCAATAATCCTCCAACTCTGGTAGGATCAATTGTTGCAGCTGATACAGCTAACACGTGTCCCATTGTTCCACAAATGCTTCGATCAATAGGTTCATTTGGTTTAGGCTCAATGACAACTTTAATATTTTTGTCATATGTAAGCATGCTGTTAATAGCTTCTATTAATTGCTTTGTTGCATCAACAGGACTTTTACTTTCAGCACATAACGTACCTTCTCTAGCTAACCACAATACAATTTTGTCGCATCCTAATTCGTTTGCGATATCTATAGAGCGGTATGAGCGCCACATAGCAAATTCTCGATCAACCTCTGACGTAGACATATAACCACCCTCGATTGTATGAGGATCCATCCATAGTCTAGGAGCAACAAACTCTGCAACTAAATTGTACTTATCTAGTAACGCTTTGACCTTTCTTGCTTCAAGCTTGATGTCCTCTTCGGCTAATTCATTGATGTTTGGCACTGCATCATCATCATGAAATTGAATGGCACTAAATCCGATTTCTGAGAATCTTTTCAATTTCTCTTCAAAGTCAATTTCACTTCTTACTGCAGGGCCGTAAGTATCTGCTCCATTATGTACATTCCATGGACCAACCGAATATTTAAATATAGACATACATTTAATCCCCTTTTTTTGGAATTATGTTGCACTCATAGTATAGTTCGAATATCTGTTAATCACATGCATAACTTTACGATTACTAACCTACATGTTTGCGGTAGCTAGAATTGTCCAAAGTGGTTCAAGCAAGTAAAAAATACATTTATCTGCATTTGTTTGAAGAGATAACGTTGCAGAAGCTTGATCATTTCAACGACATAATCTCAAACATCGGTGCTCGGCTTACCGTCTACGATCAGGCATATTTTATTAAAACCTTCAAGAAGCATGAGGAGTACCTTCTAAACAATACAGAAATCGTTAGTGATAATAAGATGGAAATCCAAAAAAGGCACCTTAGAAGAGTGAATGATATAAGAAAAAAACAAGCACATCTGAACAATCAGTTCGGATGTGCTTGTTTTTGAATTTATGTAAAAAGTCATGAAAGTGTTATTCATAAAGTCGTATTATTGTTAGTTCGCTTAAATATTATTGAAATGGAAAGGACAGTATGCAAAAATACAACGATGAGTTAAGTCAACTTTTTGATATGGATTAACGCGATATCTATATGTTCTTGGGCGCCTATTCGGAGGAGGGGGAATATCTTCACGTTTTATCACTGTAAGCATGCACATGAATTCAGAAAACGACGAAAAAACATTATACAAATATCTGATCGAACATATAGATCCAACATATGTAAGATTTGTACACTGATTAAAAGTATGAGTGAAATTAAACTCCATCTTGCTTTTGGGCATGTCACTTTCTTCACAAGGTTTAGCATCTTTACCAGTGAAATTTTAATAAGGTATTTGAGAATAATATGTATGACGAAGTGGGATAAGCGTTATCTTACTTCGTCTTTTTTATTTTTAATATTAGAATCGAAAATACTCTTTTTTGATACTTGAAATTCTCTATAATGTACATACAAATAAAATACAGGAAGTTATGAAAGTAAAATCAGTTTCTTTACTGATCGTTCTCAATATGTTATATTATCTATGGGAGGAGGAAAACAAAATGGCAAGAAGCAAAGAATTCGAAGAGAACGTAGTATTAGATAAGGCGATGAAGCTCTTTTGGGAACAAGGCTATGAGAAGTCATCAATGACAGATCTGGTTGAGCATATGGGAATCCATCGTAGGAGTTTATATGACACCTTTGGAGACAAACATACGCTCTTTTTGAAAGCTATGGATCGATTCAGCGATAAGGTGAATGCTGAACTTACACTACAAGTTAAACGATCCAAGACAGCGACGGAAGCACTTCAATTTATTTTAGGTTCCATGATATATGGTGAAGAGGATTCGCCCTCAGGCTGTTTAATGGTGAATTCAGCGGTGGAGTTGGCTATGCGCGATGCCGATGTAGATTCAAAGTTATCTGAATCGTTCACATTATCAGAGCAGTTATTCAAGGATATTATTCTGTGGGGGCAGCAAAATGGGGAATTTAACTCAGATTGCAATGCCAACGAATTGGCGGAACATTTACATGCTGTATGTGTTGGGTTAAGGGTAATGACAAGAACCTCTATGCCCAAAGAAAAATTGAACCGTATAGCCAGTTTTTCTATCAAACTTTTAGATAAGTAATTATTTTTATTTAGTATGACTGTTCCTATATTAGTAAGCCTATAGTTACTTATCTTAAGAAAGATATAATGATAATGTTAACTATGTATATTTTAGAATGATCGTTCTTGTAATAATTCTTACAATTATTTAATGATGCGTTCAATCTTCATTACCCTTTTTAGAACGATCGTTCTTGAATTTGTTTCTCATCTTGCTTAAAGTTTACTCCATGTGACTCATTCTTACACGTTTTTTAGAATGATCATTCCCGAAAAGTGATAATTAATTGCAACCGAAAGAACCTCCCTAAAGATAATCATTGCTAGCATAGTTGTAGTGAGAAAGATTTTTTGCTGTACAAAAAATGAAATAATACATGAATAAAAGGAGATGTTAAAATTGAAAATTTCAGAACAAGTCGCATTTGTCACTGGAGCAAACCGAGGTTTTGGCCGCCAACTAGCCCTTGAACTTCTATCCAGAGGGGCTAAAGTTTATGCAGGTGCAAGAAATCCGGAGAGCATTGATATACCAGGTGTAATACCTGTAAAGCTTGATATTACTAACTCCCAAGAGGTAGCTGCAGCTGCTATGCTCACTAAAGATGTTACACTTCTGATCAACAATGCAGGATCGTCGACAGGTGCTTCTTTGCTTGACGGTGATCTTGAAAAAATACAAATAGAGTTTAATACACATTTCTTTGGCACACTTTCCATGGTTCGTACTTTCGCACCGATTTTAACTAATAATGGAGGAGGTACGATTCTCAATATTCTTTCCGCGTTGTCTTGGGTCAGTAACGGAATTGTTGGTGCTTATACTGCTGCAAAGTCGGCTGAGTGGGCATTGACGAACGATCTGCGTATAAATCTATATCCTCAAAATGTGAGAGTAGTGGGATTACATGTGGGCTTTATGGACACAGACATGACTCAGGGGGTAGAAGCTTTTAAATCCAACCCTACGGATATCGCTAAAATAGCAATTGATGGGATAGAAGCTGATCGCTTTGAAATTATTGCTGATGATGTAAGCCAAAACATACAAAGTGCATTAGCAGGTGGTGTTACTGCGATATACCCCAGTCTTTCTTAATTAATAATCAAAAAGTGTTTAGCCTTTAAAGCTGGACGATCTCAAGAAGGTATTTTGTAAAATAAGAATTTTGAAGAGGATAGAATTATAATGGAAAAAATGTGGAGTAAAACGAAAATAGGTAGACTAGAATTACCCCATCGATTAGCGATGGCACCGATGACCCGTAGTCGTGCACAAGAAGATGGTGTACCTGGAGAACTAAGTTCACTTTATTACTCGCAAAGAGCATCTATGGGATTAATCATTAGTGAAGGTGCTCAGCCCTCCGAGGATGGCCAAGGCTATTTATGGACTCCTGGTATCTATACTAAAAACCATATTGAAGGATGGAAAAAGGGTACCGATGCGGTTCATAATGCAGGTGGATTTATGTTTATCCAACTTATGCACGTTGGTCGTATGTCTCACCCTGACAATACACCTCATCATCGTCAAGCCGTTGCACCATCTGCAATTGCACCGGGCGTAGAAATGTTCACCGCCAAAGGTATGCAGAATATTCCCGTTCCTCGTGAGTTAAGCAAAGAAGATATTCAAACGACGATTGCTGACTTCCGAAAAGCAGCAGCTGCAGCTATCGAAGCAGGAGCTGATGGTGTTGAAATTCATGGAGCAAATGGTTATTTACTTAATCAATTTATTGGCGAAAATTCTAATATACGAATGGATGAATACGGTGGATCTATAGAGAATCGTGCTCGTTTTGCTATTGAGGTGACAAAAGCGATAGTCGAAGAAATCGGAGCAGATAGAACAGGTTTCCGTATCTCACCTGGGACACCTCTTGGGGGGATTGATGATGGTGAACATGGTCCAGAAGTTTATCTCCATCTTGTAAAAGAATTAGCTAAATTGAATTTAGCTTACCTTCATGTCATGCACCTTGGAAACGAAACATTACTCCAAAATATTCGAAAAATTTGGATGAATCCACTATTGGTCAACCGAGCTGGACGAGCTTTAGCAGATCTTAGTGTGGATATTGATACTGGTCTTGCTGACATAGTACCCATCGGTGCATGGTCATTAGCTAATCCGGATTTAGTAGAACGTCTTAAAAAAGGTGCTCCATTAAATGCGCCAGATCCTACAACATTCTTCAGTGGTGGAAGTAAAGGTTATACGGATTACCCTACGTTAATGGATTAAGAATAACAAGAAGGTAAATAGCTTGTATTGAAAAAATGGCGTACAACTATATGATTGTACGCCATAAATTTATCTCAAATAATCATCGCACTTTAATAAAGCGACTACCATTACACTGTAGAGGAAGAGGATAAAAACATGAAGGCCGCTCAAATGTTGAAGTATTCTAAAGAAATACAAGTGATAATGAATGATATTAAAATGCCAGAAATTAAAGACGATCAAGTTCTAGTTAAAGTAAAAGCTGCTGGTGTAAATCCATTAGATATTCTTATTCTAAATGGTAGTATCCGAATGATAACTGATTATGATTTTCCATTAACTTTAGGGAATGAACTATCTGGTGTTATTGAGGCTGTTGGAAAAGATGTTGCAAACTTTCAGGTAGGTGACCATATATATACAAGGTTACCCGTTAATCAAATAGGAGCTTTTGCTGAATATATTGCGGTTAATGAAGATATTATATCCATCATGCCTAAAAATCTATCATTTAATGAAGCCGCCGCAGTACCTCTTACTGCTTTGACTGCGTATCAAGCTTTAAACGATGTGCTCCATGTTAAACCTGACAAAAAGCTATTTATTCCCGGAGGTACTGGCGGCTTTGGTGCTATGGCAATCCCTATCGCTAAATCAATGGGTTTATATGTTATTACAAGCGGAAGTGAAAGAGGTAGATCACGTACATTTGCGATAGGTGCAGATCAATTCATCAATTATCATGAGGAAAACTATGCTGATGTTCTACGAGATATAGATTATGTGATCGATACGTTAGGAATGAAAGAAATAAAAGCTGAACTAGGTATATTAAAACCTCAAGGGAAATTAGTTTCTTTAAAAGCTGTACCTAATTATCGCTTTGCGGTAGACAATAATTTTTCCGTGTGGAAAAAATTATTGTTTGGTTTAGTAGGTGCACGCATAGATTCTTTGGCACGTAAACATAAAAATGAATATCGCTTCTTATTTGTGCAAGCCAATGGAAGTCAATTACAAGAAATCACTACACTTGTTGAAAAAGTAGATATCAAACCCTCTATAGATTCAATTTACAATTTTAATAACATTAACAAGGCATTAACAAAAGTCTCTACGGGTCACTCCCAAGGCAAAGTTATTGTAACTTTTTAAATATAACAAAGGCTGATCTTCAGATTGTTGATGATCAGCCTTTGTTATATGATTAATGGAGAGAGGATTCAGTTAACGAGATAAGATAATGTCTTTTAACAATATCTGTTCCTAATCTACTGCACACTACTACAACACACCACCAATTTAAAGTAATGGAGATGTAACTCGAATGAAACAAAATAAATATGATGATTCGCAATTTTTCGATGCTTATAAACAAATGGCTCGTTCTATTAATGGACTAGAAGCTGCTGGAGAATGGCATGTATTAAAATCTTTATTACCTGATCTAAGCAATAAAAATGTTCTTGATCTTGGCTGTGGGTTCGGTTGGCATTGTCGATATGCAATTGATCAAGGGGCAAGTTCAGTCATTGGAGTAGATATATCTGAAAATATGCTTCAACAAGCTCGTCAATACTCCAACATTGATGCTATCACATATGTGCAAATGCCGATTGAAGACATTGAATTTTCTCCATCACAATTTGATGTTGTGATCAGTTCATTGGCTTTTCATTATGTCGAATCATTTGAAGATATTTGTAAAAAGGTACATCAATGTCTAAAACCGGGAGGATCTTTTATCTTCTCAGTAGAGCATCCGATTTTCACTTCAAGGGATGAACAAGATTGGTATGTAGATGATCAAGGAAATCGACTTCATTGGCCAGTTGATCAATATCAATCTGAGGGAACACGTGTAACCAACTTTTTAGCAGAAGGTGTTATTAAATACCATCGGACTGTATCTACCTACATCAATAATGTCATTCAAGCTGGATTTACAATTAAAGC
Source organism: Paenibacillus endoradicis (assembly GCF_024721975.1). The sequence goes on from NZ_JANQBB010000011.1 coordinate 42,000, forward strand.
TGTCCAAGAACCTAAGCCATCTGATGAAATGTTTAATAATGATCCAATGATGAAAGATGAGAATCGTCGTCCAATGTTTATCATTATTTCAGCAGAAAAGTAAGCCGCTTAGCAATATCACATAATTATAAGGTTACTCGTAAAATACTCTAAAAACAATATCCTGATTATAGTTACCAAAGCCTCTACCAAATAATGTTAATCCACCACGTCTACGACCAATGTCATCTGCTGTGAAGCGGAACGACCATTGGTCGTTTTTCCAATGAACATCATTTAAGGTGATATTAGATATTTGTTGACCATCAACAAATGTCCCTCCAGCATTAATTTTAAGTACTTTTAGCAAGCCATATTGATTAATATCTGAGTTCCACCAATCAGGTGTTAGGCGACCTCTTAAATTACCAAAATCTCCTGGGCTAGTCCATTTCCCAAGTTCTATTCCATTCATCGTAAAAACGATATCTGAAGGCCATTTTTCATTAATATTTGGCGCTTCTGATCCAATTTCCATTGATATTTCAATTTCCTGCACAATTTGATCCATAAATAAATAGTTGGGAACTTTGTACTCTACGTAGCCTTTGGCGAACCATAGTATTCCAGCATTAACGCGTTCCTGGTCAAGAAAATATCTTGGATCATCGTAAAATCCTATCAATTTCTCAGTCGTTGCAATTCCGCAAGTTGGCCGAGCTTGTAAATCAGTGTAATGCCCCACTGGAATAGAAAGCTCAACCACTTTTTTAGCAATGTCTGAAGAACTAGACAATTTAATTTGCATATAATTAGCGGATAGGGAGCAGTATTTATAGGTACCTGTACCGATTCTTTTCATTCTAGAGCTTACTAACCCAGCTTTCTGTAACTTAGCGACATGAGAACTGACGATGGCGCTACTTAGATATAATTCGGCTGCTAATTCTTTAATATGCATTTCCCTCTTATCAAGTAGATCAATAATTTTAAGTCTTACTTCACTTCCTAGAGCTTCGTACACTCGAAGTGAATCAGCATTTGTTGTTAAATACATTACCATACCTCCAAAAAGATTAGAATAAGTAATTATATTAATCCTCAATAATTGAATTGTGCAAATGACGCTAATATACTTATAATCATAGTATAAACGAATACAAGGATTAATAATATAATTAACTCTAATTAGTATATGCTTCCGATGTGACTTTTTATGGCAAGAAGTTACTTCAGGAGGTTAATAAAAAGTTTTAGGAGGAACGATATTTATGACATTGAAATCAACGATGATTGTAGACAAAGATTTTAAGCTTGCTGAAGTAGATCCTAGAGTATACGGTTCTTTTATTGAACACTTGGGCCGTGCGGTATATGGTGGTATCTATGAACCTGATCATGCTACTGCGGATGAGCAAGGTTTTCGTCGTGATGCATTAGAAGCAATTAAATCGTTAAATGTTCCTATAATTCGTTATCCAGGTGGAAATTTTGTGTCTGGATACAACTGGGAAGATGGTGTTGGTCCAAAAAATGATCGTAAACAAAAGCTAGACCTCGCTTGGTGGACAACTGAACCCAATCTAGTAGGTACGAATGAATTTGCAGAATGGGCCAAATTAGCTGGATCTGAAGTTATGATGGCAGTCAATTTAGGTACAAGAGGAATTGATGCGGCAAGAAACTTAGTAGAATATTGTAATCATCCTTCAGGCTCATATTGGAGTGATTTACGTATATCACATGGATATAAAGAGCCGCATGCTTTCAAAACATGGTGTTTAGGCAATGAAATGGATGGACCATGGCAGATTGGGGCGAAAACGGCTTACGAATATGGCAGACTAGCTAATGAATCAGCTAAAGCAATGCGCTGGGTAGATCCAACATTAGAATTCGTCGCTTGCGGTAGCTCTAGTAGCAGTATGAGTACGTTTGCCGAATGGGAAGCAACGGTATTAGATCTTACTTATGACAACGTCGATTACTTGTCTCTTCACCAATATTATAATAATAACGAAAAAGATTCACCGAACTTCTTAGCCAAATCACTTGATTTGGATCAATTCATTAGTAGTGTCGCAGCTACTTGTGATTATATTAAAGCGAAAAAGAAAAGTAAGAAAAAAATATACTTATCTTTGGATGAATGGAATGTTTGGAATACGATAGGGACAAGTACGGCTGAACAACGTTGGCAAATCGCACCACCAGAGCTAGAAGATGTCTATAATCTAGAGGATGCACTAGTTGTGGGTTGCTTATTAATTACGATATTGAAACATGCAGATCGCGTTAAGATGGCTTGTATGGCGCAACTTATTAATGTCATTGCTCCGATTATGACAGAGAACGGCGGACCATTATGGTTACAAACGACGTACTATCCATTCTTGCATACTTCCGTCTATGGTCGTGGAACAGTTCTTCACCCACTAGTTACTAGTCCAAAGTATGATTCGAAAGAGTTTACAGATGTTCCTTATCTCGAATCTATTAGTGTATATAATGAGGAATTAAGTGAGGTAACGATATTTGCTGTAAACAGAAATTTGGAAGAAAGACTGCAGCTAGATATTGATCTTCGTAGCTTCGGTAATGTACAATTGATTGAACATATTGCACTAGCAAATGATGATATTAAAGCAGTGAATACGAAGCTTGATCCGAACAATGTTGTCCCTCAAATTTGCGGAACAACTACTGTAGACGGTGGACATATTACTGCACAACTCTCCAAAACATCATGGAACGTTATTCGACTTAAAGTGAATGGGGAATAATTAATCGAGGCTTTGAAAATTATATTTGATTATCAGAATGTAGAGTGTGGGTTCGGTATTTTATCGAGCTCATACTCTTTTATTTTTCTAATTATATTGCAACTTTATTTACTATTACCTTATTATGGGATGAGAGTTGTAAAGCTACTGTAAGTGAAAACTTAGAGAAGGTTGTGAAACTAACATGATCTATGACAAAATCGCCCATGCATCACGGTATAAATTCACATCATTATCATTAATGAAAGCTCTAGAAAGTATCGCATCTAACAATAATGATCCAGAAGAATTGGAGTATTTCAAAAAAAACATTATAGAATTTCATACTAGTTCCATAGATTTGAAGCAGGCAGAATATCATCACAAGTTCATGGACATTCATGTTGTTCTAGAAGGTAAGGAATATGTGGAAGTTGGGCATATTGATGAATTGAGTAATTGTAGTGAATTTGATGAGTCAAGCGACATTGGTTTTGGAGATTTGCTAACTTTAGAAAAATTTTCCGGGTATTTGATGCCTGGTTATTTCCTTGTATGTTTCCCTGAGGATGCTCATCTAGTTGGAGCATATGTAACAGAATCAGAGTATGTTAAGAAGATTGTATATAAAATTCTTATTAATTAAGATCACAACTAAGAGGATATTCGCATGTATAATAATGATTCGATGCAACAAGAACTGATAACAATTCTAGCTATTGAAGGAGGTCAAAACTAGATGAGGGACGAAAGTGTTTTCAAAATTGACTGTAAGGACGTATTTTTACGAGAGTTTCTAATTTCTGATTTAGATAAGTTTCATGAACTTACTTGGCAACCCGAAATTCATGAATATTTACCAGGGTGGAACGTATCAAAAGAACAAAGGGAAGATTGGTTTATTAATTACGAAATTCCTGAGAATAAACAGTTTTTGAAAGCTTTATCAAAAGGTGAAGACATTGCTGAACTCCGACTTCGTTTGGGAATTGTTTTGAAAGAGACGAATGAGCTTATCGGCTGGTGCTGCACAGGAATTAAAGATGAATTGCCACCGCCCAATCGAGAGATCATGTATGCAGTATCAAAGGATCATCGGGGAAAAGGCTACACTACCCAGGCTGCAAAAGGATTAGTCAAGTTTTTATTTGAGAATACGAACGTCGAATTACTTAATGCAATTGCTCTATTAAGTAATTTACCCTCTAATAGAGTCATAGAAAAATGTGGATTTAACTTTGAAAGTATTATCGAGATTGATAGTGAAAGTTATAATTTCTACAAAATTAATAAAAGGGATTAGGTAATGATACGTTATTGTATATGCTAGAACTTGAAAATGTTTGAGTTTACTTTATTAAGAATTTCACTTCATATGTACATAACAAAAAACGGCACTCACGTATGATGAGATGCCGTTTTTTGTTGTTCTAATTGAAACAAAATTATTTGTTTTTAATTGCTACTAGAGATTGGTGAGGTGACATCGTGACAATTTCCATTAGTTGTTTAGCCATATATTCAGGGGTATAGATGAAATCATTTTCAACCCAATTAATGATCGTTCCTACTACTGCGTAGGCTGAATACGTCGCATTAATGTCTGGATTAATTTTAGAATTTTGAAGAAATAATTCATTTAAGTAAAGTGATTTTATTTCTTTCGTTAACTTCGTTTGGAATTTGAAAATGATCTCTGAATGAACAATCATTTGATAAAATTTCTTATGTTTATATACATTTTGGAACAAAATTACTGTATTTGGCTCGATTTCATTCAACTTAAATGTACTTATATGGCTATAAGGTACTCTATATGAGTTAACAAGTTCATTTACAACTTCATCAAGTATTTCAGCTAAAAGTTCATCTTTATTGAGAAAATGATTATAGAACGTACCACGATTTAATGCTGCCTCTTCGACAATATCTTGAATAGAAATATTGGAATATTTGTTAATAGACATAAGTTGGATCATAGCATTTTTTATTTTTCTACGAGATTTAACGATACGAAAATCTAAAAATTTCTCGTTTTTCAACAAAATCACCCTCATTGTCTAATAAGTTAATTTTTTTGTACTTGAGCAGAGTAAACTGTTCATTATGCAACAAGTTACGCTTGAATGACTTAATGATCTGATTATACTAGAACTTAAGTCACTATAGCAAAGATCCAACTCTATAATGATAGCGCAATCATAAGAAAATCATAACAGGAGGTTATTTCATGAAGAATTTATTGAACTATGAAGGTAAGAAAGTAGTTGTTACTGGTGCGGCATCTGGTATGGGAGAAGCGACTGCTAAGATTCTTTTAGAACAGGGTGCTGAAGTATATGCGTTAGATATTAATGATTCTAAATTAGATGTTAAGAAATCTATAAAAGTAAATCTGGGAGATAAAGCTTCAATTGATGAGGCGGTTAGTCAATTACCAGATGTGATCGATAGCGTGTTTAGCTGTGCAGGGATTGCAGGAACGATTTATGGTAGCGGGCGTTTTACACCAGCTGATGTTGTAACTATTAATTTCATTGGGGGACGTTACTTAATTGAATCTATCATCCCACGTATGCCAGAAGGAAGCTCCATTGCTACGGTTGCATCATTGGCAGGTATGGGCTGGATGCAAAAGTTAAATGTACTAATGCCACTTATTAAAACTTCGACGTTTGAGGATGCAAAGCAATGGGTAGACGAAAATATTACCGATCCTAATGTAATGGATCAAGATGAAACGAAGAACGGATCATATGGATTGTCGAAAGAAGCGCTCATAGCTTGGGTGAAATATCGTGCTTATAGCTTGGCCGAGAAGAAGATTAGATTAAATAACGTATCACCAAGCTCAACGATAACGCCAATGCTTGCTGATTTCAATGATATTGCAAAAGCGGATGTCACAAGCTCATTTATCTCACCGATTGGTCGTGCAGCAGTTGCAGAAGATCAAGCTAACGCGTTAGTATTTATTAATAGTGATTTGAACACTTACATTAGTGGTCAAGATTTACAAGTTGATTATGCAGTTACTTCCAAATTATTCTTTGGTGAATAGATAATAAACAAAAGGAATGTCTAAAAGTCACACTCTAGTGAGCTGACTAATTGGACATTCCTTTTTTGTATCTATTTAAGAGATATTTATAAGTAATTAAAGAATAGTGAAGGAACTATACGGTAGGTAATCCTTTTTTTAACATCTCTAGACGATATACATATTCAAAAATGAATTCAAATGATTCAAGATGACGTTTTGCTTCAAAAGCATTAGCGCCCCAAGCGTAAATACCATGTTTACGAAGAAAAATACCTGGAACTTTTGGATCCAACTTCTCAGTAATTTCTGGAACAATAGAAGGGACATGAAGAAAATTACTTACGATTGGAATTTCCAATTGATATTCTTCTTCCCAAATGTTTAATCCCTTAATCAATTCCACTCCATCGACAGGAATAGAACGACGATGCCAAAAATACTCAGAAATAACAGCTCCGAAAACGGAGTGAATATGGAAGATTGCACCTGCACCTGTTTTTCGATAAATTTCAGTATGAATCACAGTTTCAGCAGATGGTTTCAAATTCGTTGCTTCACATGGTTTTGCATCTTGATCAACAAATATGAAATCCTCTGGAGTATTTTCATATTTGTCTTTACCACTAGAAGTTACTCCAAAATAAAATTGTTCAGGAGAATAATCCCCAATACGTATAGACAGATTACCTGCCGTACCAGGAAACCAATTCCGACCAGCAAATGCTTCCTTTACTTCACGTAACTTGTTTAGAACCTCTTGCTTTTGTTCTATTGGAATTTGATCAAAACTCATAATAGTATTTATCCTTTCTGTTTCATGGCTTCTATGATGTCAAAGAAGGTTTGGAATTCAGTATGTGCAATACCAAGCTCGTTACATTTTTCAGTAAGATGAGATCTTGAATATACAGTATCAGCTATTTTTGCACCTTCAAAATCAGTCACGCTATCCCCAATAATAATACGTTCATATTGTTCCGTACTGAATTTACGCATAATTGTAGGCTTGCACATACCACAATGATTGTGACAATGTTCATCACAAGAATGAGGCCATAATATCTCAATTTGTTCTCCAGTAAAATCACTCTTATTGCAGTATATATGATCTTCAGGAATACCGAAAGATTTAAGTAATGGATATACGAAGAAGTCGATACCACCACTAGTTACATAGAATTCAATGTCGCTATCTTTGCAGAATTGCACAAATTGGGCGAAACCTTCACGAATGATCGCATTTTGAATACCAAATTCAACCACTTCTTTTTCCATTGAAGCGGGAAGGAGGCGAAATAGTGAACCTACACCTTCTTGAATAGAAATTTCAGTAGAAATCGTTTTTTCTACTAATTGTTCCCAACCAGCAGGCTTGAAATGTTTAATGATTGCAACGATGTTGTCATTCACTGTAATTGTACCGTCAAAATCACAAAATACAATTTTTTTCTTAGTTGTCGTCATTATTGTTTAATCCCCCATGCTTCAATCGCTATTCGTAACTCTTCGTGGTTAGGCTGTGATGCAGCATCTCGCAAATCAATTCCGCTCATACTTGCTTGAATCGCTTGATGGAATGCTTGTCCACCTGCAGCAGTACCCATAGCATGACCATGAATACCACCACCTGCATTGACAACGACATCTATTCCAAAGTCTTTCAAAATTAGCGGAACAATACCTGGATGGATACCAGCTGAAGGTACAGGGAAGCTAGTTTTCAAATGATGCATATCATTAAGTAGTACTTCTTTAATAGCGAGATTTTCTTCCTTCGGCATAACGACAGAGCCATATGGAGAAGGGAAGAGAACTAGATCAGCCCCTGCTAAGCGATTAAGCTTACCAAGTAACACGGAAGCACTTATCCCATAATGTGGTGATGGATACATCGCGCCTGCCATTGCTGGATGAGATGCGATCGGTACATTAATTTCTGGATCACTACTTAGTTCATGTAACACATCATAGCCATAAGCTAATGTATTGAATAGTAGGGCGTTTGCACCTGCATCGATTGCTTTTTTTGCTTGAGATGCTAGCTTGCTAGTTGGACCAGTCAAATTGACAGCATACAGTAGTTTTTGACCAGTGATTTGCTCTGCTTGACGCGCAGCTTCCATACATACTTCAACACGTTTCTCAATCGGTGTTAATGGATTCTCAAAAAGAATCTCATCATCCTTAATTAGATCAACTCCACCTAAAGCTTGCTGATAAAATTGCTCGCGAAGAGTTGCTAGATCATGACCAACAACGGATTTGAAAATACTCATAAGTAAAGGACGATCATGCACTCCAACAAGATTACGAACGCCTTGAATGCCGAATTTCGGACCAGGGAAGGCAGATGCGAATTGTTCTGAAACATCTATATCGATTAATTTAATACGACCATCCATTGAAAGTTTACCGAAAATTGTAACTAGTAAAGCAGGGATGTCACGACTAAAATTAATATCGGGATAAGCAATTTTAATATCAGCATAACGTTCACCAGCTGCGGCATTGTTAGGTTCGTGAACATCAATAGAAAGTACTTTACCGAGATGTTTTTCCATTGAAGTTTTTTTAGCTTCAGGCAAATCAGTCCAACTACCAACAGTTAGACCTATTGCAATAGAATTGGCTTTTTTATTAAAATCAGCAGTATCGTCATATGAACGATAAGTAGCAATACACATACTCATATTAGATGTCCTCCTCGATGCCTTTACCAATTTCTTGCGCGCGCTGGGCACAACGATTCATTCCAGCAATAATAGTTGCTTCTAGATTACCTTCTGCCATCGTTTCAAGTGCAGCTTGAGTTGTGCCATTTGGAGAGGTTACTTTGCGACGTAAATCAGCAGGATCCTCTCCAGTAGTATTGACCATCGATGCCGCTCCTAAAGCAGTTTGCACGACTAGAAGTTTGGCTTGCTCAGCAGTAAGACCAGCCTGCTGTGCTCCTTTGATCATTGATTCCATCACGTAATAGAAGTAAGCAGGACCACTACCGGATACACTAGTAACTGCATCTTGTAGTTGTTCTTCGATGACCACATGTATACCTACAGATTCAAACATCATCTCAGTCATAAAACGCTGTTCTTCAGATACAGAAGAGGAATAACTAATACCTGTTGCTCCAAGACCTATAGTACTTGAAGTATTAGGCATCGTACGGACTATAGCCATTTCGTTACCTATTAATTTTTCGATGGCGCTAATAGAAAGACCAGCGATAACTGAGATAATTAATTGATTAGAAGAAAGATTAGGCTTTAACGAACGAATTGCTTCGACAGCGTCCTTAGGCTTCATCGCAAGAAAAATGATATTTGCTTCTTGAAGATATTGTGCATTAGTTTTTCCTTGCATCGCTGTTTGAACACCATAGTGAAGGTGCAATTGTTGTTGACGCTCTTTATTAGAACGATTAAGCATAGATACTTGTTTGCCCGGAATTAACTCTTGGTTAAGTAGTCCTCTAGCAATAGCCTCAGCCATAGAACCTGCTCCATAGAAGCAAATTAATTGATTTGAGATGGCGCTTGTTTCATGATGGTTTTCGTGTGTCATGTCAATTTCCCTCCTAAAACTTTTCATTTGCTGTTATCGTAACTTCACTAATAATGAAAAGCAACTTCGAAAGCATGGTTTAAATTTTATTTATATTATGGACGAATTTGCCCATTTCCTTGAATCATGTATTTCGTACTAGTTAATGCAGGTAATCCCATCGGTCCACGAGCATGCAGCTTCTGAGTACTAATACCGATTTCTGCACCAAAGCCAAACTCGAATCCATCTGTGAAGCGCGTGGATGCATTATGATAGACAGCAGCAGCATCGATGCTTTGTAAGAATAGTGCAGCATTATTCGCATTTTCAGTAACAATACATTCAGAATGCATAGTACCATACTTTGTAATATGAGCAATTGCTTCGTGAACATCCTTCACAATCCGAACATTTAAGATGTAGTCATTATACTCGGTTGCGAAATCTTGCTCAGTTACAGCAACGATACTACTTAGCAGTAATTGTGCGTCTTTACAGCCGCGAATTTCAACATTTGCTTCAGTTAAAGGAGCAAGTAATTGTGCAAGATGTTTTTGAGCAAATTGTTCGTGAACGAGTAAAGTTTCCATAGAGTTACATACGGATGGACGTTGTGCTTTAGCATTTAATGCAATTTGTGCTGCCATTTCTAATTGTGCAGTTTCATCTACGAATGTATGACATATTCCTGCACCAGTTTCAATAACTGGAACAGAAGCATTCTCCACAACAGTACGGATTAATGAAGCTCCGCCACGAGGAATGACAACATCAAGTAATCCATTGGCTTTGAGCATTTCATTAACAGATGCTCTATCTGAGTCTTCGATTAATTGAATCGCATCGGCAGGGACATCTGTTGCAAGTAGCGCGTTGCGCATAACTTCTACAATTTTACGATTAGATTGTAGTGCAGCAGAACCTCCACGCAATACTACAGTATTCCCTGTTTTCAAGCAAAGACCAGTGGCATCAACCGTTACATTAGGACGAGCTTCATAGATCATCCCAATAACACCAAGTGGAACACGTATTTGCTTAATTTGTAACCCATTCGGACGAGAGAATTGAGATAGCTGCTCACCAACTGGATCTGCAAGCTCAATAACTTGTTTTAAGCCATCAGCAATTCCAAGTACACGATCATCGTTCAAGGCTAGTCTGTCCAGTAATGATTCACTAGTTCCGTTTTTTCTACCATTTTCAATATCAAGAGCGTTAGCTTCGATGATAGATGCACTTTCATTAACTAGTGCATCAGCCATAGCAAGTAAAGCGTTATTTTTTTGTTGTGTAGTTAAATTATTCATTACTGCAGCAGCCTGCTTAGCAAGCAAAGCTTTAGTTTTTACTTCAGAAAAATTCGTCATTATAAACCCTCCTAAAATTTTTTTATGTCTGGGATTTCTAAAACTCAATTATTTGATACCAATTATCCTAGTGTTATTTACATCGTGATCTAGCAATGTAATGAAACCCAGCAATATGTACGGTATGAGTACATAAGCGGTCAAATGCACGAAACTTTCAATAATAGAACACTTGTTGGGGGACATATTCGATGTCGATTAAGCTACGTTAACACATTCATGGTTATCAAAGCCCGCTTTTTGAGCTATATCTAAAGGGTAATCCATTCATCACGATGAATTACTTCGATCCGTTGCACTTCTACACGCCGTTCAACTTCATCAGAAGAAAGCCCTGCAGCAGCTTGTAGTTGCCATGTTGCATAGTTGACAACACCTCGACCAATAGTTGCACCTTGTGTATCAATTACTTCAACAACATCACCAGGATGGAAATCTCCTGATACTTGGACTACTCCAGCTGGTAATAAACTTTTATGTCTTTCAATAAGTGCAGTTACTGCACCTTGATCAATCGTAATTGAACCGACTGGCGTTGAGTGGAAGCCAAGCCATTGTTTTTTCATAGGTAAGGAAGTTTCCTCTGTATCGAAGTAAGTACCTCGACCACGACCTAATATTGCAGAAGGTAATTCTCCTGCATGTTGTACACGTCCGATGAACGTAGTAACGCCACCTCGCATTGCAATACGAGCAGCTTCAATTTTTGAACGCATACCACCAGTACCGACAGCACTTCCAGCGCCACCAGCAATAGCAAGTATTGCATCTGATATTTCAGCTACTCGCTCAATTTTGGTAGCATCAGGATCTTTACGCGGATCAGCAGTATACAACCCATCCATATCCGTAATAATTGCAAGCTTATTAGCTTTAGACATCGTAGCTACAAGAGCTGATAGATGATCATTGTCACCGAATTTCAAGACGATTTCAGCTGTAGAAACTGTATCGTTTTCATTAATAATTGGAATAATACGTTGTGCAAGCAATTCTTCAATCGTCATTAAAGCATTACTAATCCGTTTACGATTAGAGAAGTCATAGCGAGTAAGAAGAATCTGAGCTGCTACGATACCATATTGTGAGAATGCTTCTTGATATGCTTGCATTAACAAAGCTTGACCTACTGCCGCAGCAGCTTGTTTTTGATGAACCATTTTGGGGCGTGACTCATATCCAATTTCACGGAAACCAGCCGCAACCGCACCAGAAGTTACTAGAATAACATCATTACCTTGTTTATATAATTCAGCAAGTTCAGAAGCAAAAAAATGAATATTTTGTTTATGTAGTCCACCCTCATCAGATGTAAGGGAGCTACTACCGATTTTCACGACAATTCGTTCCATATATACCATCCTAGCTTAATGTAGTGAAGACAATAAAAAAGACCTTCGTCCTAAATAAAGGACGAAAGTCGTTAACTCCCGCGGTACCACCTTAGTTGACACAGTAATAGTGTCCAGCTTAAGCCTTATAACAGGAGGCGCTGTCCGATTGTTATCGGCCGTTCGAGGATTGGTTTCAGTAGTATGCTAATAGTAAATTCTTTCAGCCCATGGAATTTACTCTCTGGATAAAGCAATTTCTACTTACTGGTCCCGTCAACACGTTACTATGTAATTGTTAATAGAATATCATGAAATGGTTGTAGCTGTAAAGAAAACAAGCCATAATACAGCTATTGTCTAGAACTCAAACACAAGCAGCGCTTCGATCACAAAGTGAGCGACAGCCCCGACCACCGAAGGTAAGCCAAAGCCGTAAGCAGCGCCTCGATCACAAAGTGAGCGACAGCCCCTGACCATCGAAGGTAAGCCAAGAAGTCACAAGCAGCGCCTCGATCACAAAGTGAGCGACAGCCCCGACCATCGAAGGTAAGCCAAGAAGTCACAAGCAGCGCTTCGATCACAAAGTGAGCGACAGCCCCGACCATCGAGGGTAAGTCAAGAAGAAGGCTTCCTCGAGAAGATCGCGCGTCAGCACCGAGAAGATGGGATGAAGCTAGTGACGCGAAGCGCGGAATGTACGTAGTTGGTACATGAGCACTGGAGCTAGCGATGAATGCGATCTTCGATGTCGAATAAACTCCGAAGATTCACATCGTGATCACGTGCGATCAAAAGAGGTTGAGTTTGCCTATGCGGTAGATGGCTTCCTGCAACCTCTCCTCAGAAGTAAGCAATCCAAGTCGCACATAGCCTTCACCTGATGTTCCGAATCCATGTCCTGGAGCAACAACAACTGCTGCTTCTTCTAATAGAAGATCAGCAAATGAAGCAGAAGTGTAGCCTTCTGGAATAGGTAACCAACAGAAGAATGATCCACTTGGCTTCGTAGCTTTCCAACCTATTTCATCAAGAGCAGTGAATAAAGCATCTCGACGACGTTCATAAGTAGCTGTTAATTGCTCAACACAATCTTGAGAGCTAGTTAAAGCGACAGCGGCTGCTTCTTGAATTCCACCGAATAGAGAGCAATAATAATGATCTTGGATTAAATTAATTTGCTCAATAATTTGTGCGTTACCTAACGCAAAACCAACTCGCCATCCAGCCATATTATAACTCTTCGATAAAGTATAAAACTCGATGCCAACATCTTTTGCCCCTTCAGATTGTAAAAAGCTAGTTGGTTTTTTATCATCGAATCCAATCGTCCCGTATGCAAAGTCACTCGTAACGATAATATTATGTTTGCGAGCATATGCGATGGCTTCATCATAAAACGCACCGTCTGCAGTCGCACCTGTAGGGTTATTAGGATAATTTAAAAACATTAGCTTCGCTTTGTCTGCAATGTCAGGATCGATCGCAGCTAAGTCAGGTAAGTATTCGTTGCGTTCAAGAAGTGGCATGAAATGCATACTAGCTCCTGCAAGCGCAACACCAGACCAATAATCTGGATAACCAGGGTCAGGAACGAGGCAAATATCATCTGGATTAAGGAAGCATTGACTGATTTCTACTAAACCAGTTTTTCCACCAAATAAAATAGCTACTTCTGTTTGTGGGTCAAGATCAACGTCATAATCTTCTTTATAGCGAGTTACAATCGCTTCCTTCAAGAAGCTGTAACCACTAAAAGGAGGATACTTATGATACTGCGGATTTGCAGCAGCTTGTTGAAGAGAACTCACAATATGTGGGGGTGTTGGCTGATCTGGATTGCCTTGACCTAAATTAATTACATCTTTGCCTAAAGCAATTTGTTTGTTTGCTTTCGCAACAAGAGTAGAAAAAAATTGAGTGGGCAGACCGGTCATTCTAATTGCCGGTTCGATTTGAATTGTTTGCTTTGTAGTCATTAACTCTCCACCATCCATAATTCGAAATTACTTGTCAGTTTTACAATAAAACTAATGTAGCATGAATGGCGAGAGAAATGAAGTAGATGAGGAAAAATCCAAGTTTGTTAATCGGGAATAGTTAAATATTGAATAAATGGTTTTACATCATTATGAATGTTGAAGATATAAGGTTTCTTTGTTTCATCAAATATGAGAAGCATCGGTTCTTTATCTTCATAATAGAAAAGGAATACTTCGATAACTGAAAGTTTTGTAGTTCCAACTTGCAGTGTTGCAGCTGGTTTAACTGGCACACGTACAATATACTTTGCTTTTAGGTCTGGAGAGACTTCAGGTGCCAAACCAGTAATGCCGGATAACCATTGATGAACATTTTTTTGGAAAAACTCATTATTTTCCGTTGTTTGAACGACTTGGCCTTTCTTGACGTCGAATACTTGTACGCGATTAGCGAGTTCACTTTGTTCAGGTAGCATTAACTGTGCCGGCAATGCTACATCTTCACCAATAAATGCTGCTTCCGCGTTGACTTCATAATGATTAATTGCAGGAGCGCTATAAGAATGCTCCGTAGGTATCATAAGAGAAATACAAAAACAAAAGGCAAGTGAAAAGATTGAAAGTATTTTCATTAATTATTCTCCTTTTAATTAAGATGCAATGTTACTCTTTCCAATAGTGAGCAAATAATGATAAGCAATGGGTACTGCCTAAAATCCAAGCTTAGTAATAGTAAGCTCTATTTATAAAGGCAACATGTTGTGATGAGTTTAGCTTGCCCATCTTGACATGTATCCATGACAAGGTATGATTAGGGAAATGGTTTAATCGAGAGGTTATGAAAAATTGGTCTATGCTTTCGATGTTACTTTTCATCTAAGAATAGTAAGTCGGGAAGAGAATGAAAAGTTGTAGGAGGAAACATCATGAGTCAGACGCTGAAATTCGCAATCATTCAAATGCATGTAGAAGTTGGTAATGTAGAAGCGAATACTTTGAAATTAAAAAATATGTTACATCAGGCAATATCTGCAGAGCAAAAACCCGATGTTATTCTATTTCCAGAAATGTGGAACACAGGATATGCCTTAACTGAAATTACCACATTGGCAGATCCAAGCGGAGAGTCAACAAAGATATGGTTATCTCAGTTTTCTTCAGAACATCAAGTGAATATTGTTGCTGGTTCTATTGCGGAATCCAAAGAAGATGGCGTATTCAATACGATTTATGCATTCGATCGCAACGGTAAAGTAATTAGTGATTATTCTAAACTTCATCTGTTCCGACTTATGGATGAAGAGAAGTACTTGCAAGCAGGAGACAAATTAGGGCAATTGCAAATTGATGGAATTGATGCAGGGATGATGATCTGTTATGATATCCGTTTCCCAGAATTGTTCCGTCGTCTTGCACTAGATGGAGCAAAGGTAATGTTTGTGCCGGCACAATGGCCAAATCCTCGTCTTCATCATTGGAGAACATTGTTGATGGCTAGAGCAATTGAAAACCAAATGTATGTCATTGCTTGTAATCGTATGGGTACAAGTGGCGAAAGTACGTTCTTCGGTCATTCTATCGTTATCGATCCTTGGGGAGAAATTGTAGCTGAAGCCGGAGATGAAGAGACAGTGTTAACTGGCGAGATCGATATGAGTATAGTTGATAAAGTTCGTTCTACCATTCCAGTGTTCAAAGATCGTCGCCCAGAGCAATATTAGAATTAACTTGATATGCAATGTAACGGTGTCGTACATAATATATCCATCGTTCATATTTATTTCAAAAATAGGGTTTGCTCCTAAATTTTTTAGGGCAACCCTGTTTTTGTTTTGGGTTCTATTCAACTGTAATTATATATTCCTTTAAGGTTGGTTCACTACAATTAACCTATTTTAATGCCAAATGCTATCCATCTTCCATCAATGTCTTCAACTACAAATTCTTTATTATTGTAATCAGTATTTTCTAATGAACGGATTAGTTTAACATTAGAGTTGATGAACTCGTTTTGAAGTTCTTCTTGATTCTTTGTAATAAAGTAAGCGTCATATCCGTAGCCATATAATTCCCTATTGGGAATTACTTTTTGTCCGTTAGTTTTTGTTAATATAATTTCTGTTGTATCTCGATACAAACAAATATGAGGTTCATTTGCTTCCAGATATTGAACAGCTTTGAATCCCATTTGCTGTTTATAAAAATCAGCAGTTTTTATTATATCTGGTGTTGGAAATATACAATGTGATTCTAATAAAAGGTTTTTCATTTTGAATCCTCCACTTAACGTTAATATTTAGGAGATTAATGCTCATTAATCGTTTCTTTCAACGTGGCGATAAACGCTTGAGCTGCCTTCGATAAATATCTTCCTTTACGACTAGCGATTACAAGTGTTCGAGTTGGATGTGATTTCAACTTAAGATAAATAGGGGTGTAATCAGAAAGTGAATTACGAGTCAACATATTCGGAACAAAAGCGATACCCATTTCTCCGGCAACAAGCGATTGCACAGTATCGATATTGGTACTTTCAAATACAATGCGAGGTGTGAAACCTGCTACCTCACAAAGCTCTAAAGTAATTTGGCGAAAGCCTTGTCCACGTTTCAATGCAATGAAGGGTTCATCTCTCAACTCAAGTATATCTATAGGATCCGTGCAACCTGCTAATCTGTGGTTTTTTGGTACAGCGATACAAATTTCTTCTTCCATATAAGGTTCACAAGATAAAGTAGCATCAATTAGCGGTAACGTTAGTAAGCTTAGATCTGTACCTCCGCTAGCCGTTAATTGCTCAAGCTTCGCAGTCGTCTCCTCGACAAGCACAACTTCAATTTGCGGATACTGTGCTCCAAAGCGAGGAAGGACAAGTGGCAGAATATGTGCTCCCGTAATTGGCAACGTTCCAACTACAAGTTTCCCTTTCCGCATTTGAGCCATATCATCCATCTCTTGGCGGAGCTGTTCAACGGCATCAATTATATCTTGAGCTTTATCGACGAATACTTGTCCAGCCTCTGTTGGTTCAACAGAATTAGTCGTTCTACGAAATAACATCACATTCAATTCTTGTTCAAGCTTTGATAATTGTTGGCTTAAAGAGGGCTGTGCAATATGAAGCTTCTCGGCAGCTCGAGAAAAGTTCTTATCCTTAGCGATTTGTATTACGTAGCTTAATTGTCTTAATTCCATAGTTTTACCTACCTTTTTAGTTGTTTTGTATGAACATAGTAAAAAAACGTTCAATCATGATCTATTTAGTACATATTTGTTTTTGTTTGCGAAAAATATCTACCCAAATTTATACATAAAAGCATCAACTTACATTGTTAAGACTGTGCAAATTGAAGCAAAAAGTTACTCTGTTTTGCTCATAAACTACCCACGATTCGAATTAAACAAATTCTTTTTCTGTGTATCCCTTTCCCAAAAGAGCGGAGAGACCTAATCGCGAGTGTAAATACCTAGCGGAGAGAACTAATTGCTAGTGGAAAAGCGTAGCGGTCGTTTTTGTCCTCGGATTTATACCGCTATTACAATTACAATAAATCCGAGGACAACGGCGATTGGAACAGCAATCAGTTCTCGGAGCGGTCTCTGATACGGCAGCTATTAGTTCGCGGAGCGAAATCGATTGCAACAACGAACAGTTCTCGGTGCGAATCTAATTGAGAAGGATTATCAAAATCAATAAAGATATTCACTTCTATAGGTTTTAACTATAAAGGCTATAGATATTATATCTTAGAATAATGAAAAAAGACATGTTATGATTAATTTAATAAAAAAATGCGTTGCACGGCAATGCTACAGAATCGATAGAGGTGAGTTTAATGGCGAAAAAAACAATGTTCGAGAAAATTTGGGAAAATCACGTCATTCATCAAGAAGAAGGCAAACCAAGTGTAATTTATATTGACCTACATCTTGTTCATGAAGTAACTTCTCCACAAGCTTTTGAAGGTCTTCGTATGTCTGGTCGTAAAGTTCGTCGTCCTGAGCGCACGTTTGCTACAATGGACCACAACGTTCCAACACAAGATCGTTTCAACATTAAAGATCCAATTTCTAAACAACAAATCGATACACTAACTCAAAACTGTAAAGATTTTGGTGTTACTTTGTATGATCTTGATACAATTGACCAAGGTGTTGTTCACGTTATGGGTCCTGAACTAGGACTTACTGCTCCTGGTAAAACGATTGTTTGTGGTGACTCTCATACTTCTACTCACGGTGCTTTCGGAGCTCTTGCATTCGGTATCGGTACTTCTGAAGTTGAGCATGTTATGGCAACACAATGTTTGCAACAATCTAAAGCAAAAACAATGGAAATTCGTTTCAATGGTAAACGTAAACCAGGCGTAACTGCTAAAGATTTAATACTAGGCGTTATTGCACAATATGGTACTGACTTTGCTACAGGTTATGTTGTTGAGTACACTGGTGAAGCTATTAGTAGCTTAACTATGGAAGAACGTATGACTGTATGTAATATGTCCATTGAAGCTGGTGCTCGTGCAGGTATGATCGCTCCAGATGAAACTACTTTCAACTACTTACGTGGTCGTCAACATGTTCCTGCGGATTACGATGCAGCAGTAGAAATTTGGAAAGATCTTGTAACTGACGAAGGCGCTGAATTTGATACTATTGTTGAATTCGATGTTGATTCTCTAATTCCGCAAGTTACTTGGGGTACTAGCCCAGGTATGGGTACTAACATTGAAGCTAATGTTCCTAATCCTGCTGAAATGGCTACTGAAAATGAACGTAAAGCTGCTGAAGCAGCACTTGAATATATGGACTTGAAACCAGGTACACCAATGACTGAAATTGAAATCGATTATGTATTTATCGGTTCTTGTACAAATGGTCGTATCGAAGACTTACGTGCTGCTGCTGAAATCGCTCGCGGTTACAAAGTATCTGAAAGAGTTACAGCTATCGTTGTTCCAGGTTCAGGTCGCGTTAAGATTCAAGCAGAAGAAGAAGGTCTTGATAAAATCTTTACAGAAGCTGGATTTGAATGGCGTGAAGCTGGTTGCTCTATGTGTCTAGCAATGAACCCAGACGTATTGAAACCAGGTCAACGTTGTGCTTCAACTTCAAACCGTAACTTTGAGGGTCGTCAAGGTCGTGGTGGTAGAACACATCTAGTGTCACCTGCAATGGCAGCTGCGGCAGCTATCGAAGGTCGCTTCACAGATGTTCGTAACTGGGAAGTTAAACAACCAGTAGCTAACTAATTGGAGATAAGAAAGGGGTAACCATCATGGATAAATTTATTCAACATACAGGTATCGTAGCTCCCGTTGACCGTGTCAACGTTGATACAGATGCAATCATTCCTAAACAATTTTTGAAACGTATTGAGCGTAGTGGTTTTGGTCAATTCTTATTCTACGAATGGCGTTTTGACGAAGAAGGAAATGTAAATCCTGAATTCGAACCGAACAAACCACGTTATGAAGGTGCATCTGTACTTATTTCTCGTGCTAACTTCGGTTGTGGATCTTCTCGTGAGCATGCTCCTTGGGCAATTCTTGATTACGGTTATAAAGTAGTAATCGCGCCTTCTTATGCGGATATCTTCTTTAATAACTGTTTCAAAAATGGTATTCTACCTATTAAACTTAGCGAAGAGCAAGTGGAAGATTTGTTCCAACGCACAGCTAAGTATGATGGCTACCAATTAAGTGTTGATCTAGAAAACAAGAAATTGACTGATAACTATGGTCTTGAAATTACAATTGATATTGATGAACATCGTCGTCAATTTTTACTTCAAGGTCTGGATGATATCGGTTTAACGCTTCAACATGCAGACGCAATTACTGCATATGAAGAAAAACGCGCACAAGGCATCGTTTAATATACGATTTGAGGGCACCGATTGGCAAATTATTGCTAATCGGTGTTTTTGTTTCTACTTGCTATACATATATTTTGCAAGCTTAAAGATATTTAATAGATAATAGAAAGTTTATACTTTAATATTTTTTACCTTGCGCAACTTTTTTGGACAAAATGCGTCTAAATTGGTGATAGGTTGACAACATGTGAGAGTGAAGAAATTATCATCGGGGTGGGAAATGAAAAAGAATATTAGTAGTTTTATTGTTGTTATGTGTTTTTTCTTAGTGTTTGGATTAGTTGGGAATGTATCAGCAGCAGTTGTTCCGAAAATTTTTGTTGATGGAAACAATCTAAAAAGTGATGTGGATCCAGTTATAATTCAAGGTACAACACTAGTGCCACTAGCTGTATTATCCACTGGTCTCGGGTATGGTGTGAAATGGGATCAAGCGTTAGAACAAGTTACTGTAACTGATGATGACATTAATATCGTACTAACGATAGGACAGAAAATTGGATTGGTTAACAATGAAAGCTATGAATTAGCTTTGGCTCCAATTGTAGTTAAAGGACGTACAATGGTACCATTGCGATTTGTAACAGAAATTTTAGGATTTAAACTACAGTGGAAGCAAGCTGAGAAAGAAATTTATTTGACCAGTCCTGTGAAAGTGCCTGAAATAACTGAACCAACGGTTCCAGCTGTGCAAACAGGTACGGTTACTGGAGTTACAGTAGATGCGGATTCTACAATTCACATTAACTATACAGGTTCAATGAATGAGCCAACAACAATGTTGTTAACTTCACCGAACAGGCTTGTCATTGATCTACCAGATACAAGTTTTACATATGACTTAGCTAATAGTTTTATTAAAGGGCAGACAGAAGTAACGTTAGATGGTTTTCAGAATCTTACAGGATATCGATACTCTATTTTTAGTAATAATCCATTAAAAGCTAGATTCGTTGTTCTTTTTAATGAAGTTTCAAAGTACGAAATTGTGAAAACAGATACGGAAGTGAAAATATTAATTGGTGATACGGTTGGTACAGAGACTCCAACTCCTTCACCAACACCAACGCCAACACCAACGCCAACAACTCCACCAGTAACTGATCCTGGGAAAGATGTATATCATATTGTACTAGATGCTGGTCATGGTAAGCAGGATCCAGGATTCGTTAATAGTAAATTGGGGCTTTTTGAGAAAACCTTTAATCTAAGCGCAGTATTGAAAATTAAGGCAGAGCTTGAAAAAAACTCGAAAATAGTCGTTCATCTTACTAGATCTGATGATACATTTTTGGAATTAAATGAACGTGTTGCATTTGCTGAAAAAATACCTGGTCTTAATAAAAAGGCAGACATATTTATATCCGTTCATGCAAATGGTTTTACAACAAGTTCTCCTAATGGTACTGAAACTTATTACAGCCGAGCTAATAGTAAGAAGTTAGCGGAAATCATTCATCCACGTGTGCTTGCCGCCGTAGGCTTGAACGACCGTGGTGTGAAAACAGCTGGCTTCAGAGTAATTAAGGATACCACTATGCCTGCAATTTTATTGGAAGTTGGTTTTATGAGTAATGACAATGATGCTAAAGTAATCTTTAATGAAGCAATTCAAAAAAAATTAGCTGTGGAAGTTGCTGCTGGTGTGAAGGAATATCTTAATTTGAAATAGTAGTATTTATCGGTAATGAAACGATTTCTTTAACTATTTAAATTTACCATCCAATAATGTTATGATAGATTAGTAGGTTTTGAGATAGACTGTAATATTTTTACGCGTACTATTTGGTTATTTTTAGGTTAGTCAACTTCAAGCCATAATCGTGGCTCGTGATTTACATTGAAGGAGGATATGAATATATTCATATCCTCTTATAACGTTTCTATTATACCGAATACAGTATGTGTCATTTGAAAGTGAGTTTTAAAGTATACGTAATTTAATATGATAAATAAGGTGGGAATACATTATGCCAAAACACTTTTCGTGGAAAAAAATTATGAGCGGCGCAATTGCCTTTACTCTAATTACTGGTAGCGCTGTTCCAGTTTTAACGTCTAATGCATCTGTAGTACAAGCAGCAACAACTGGAATTACACCTTTTGTAGATATTCCAGCGGGTCTATATGCTGAGAAACATATTTATCGCTTATCTTTGCAACAAATCGTTAAAGGTTATCAAGACAAAAAAACAGGTGAATTCACATTCCAACATAATAATACAATTTCTCAAGAAGAAGCCGTTATTATGGCGATTCGTTTTGCGGGCTTAACGAATGAACTTAATACGACAGATATGATCATTTTTGATGAACGTTTTGTTGTGAAGGACGATTATAAGCCATACATAGCACTAGCTTTCGAAAAAGGTATACTCGATCGTGATCTTGAATATGAGCTTGCAGGAGCAGATACTACCAACAAGTGGGGGTCTAAAGCAGCGAGTCGAGAGTGGGTCACAAAATTAATTATAAAAGCTCTGGGTGCAGAAGAAAAAGCGTCACAGCTTGCTAATAGTGCTACTACATTTACCGATAATAACAAAATAGATAAAAAATATTTGGGTTATGTAAATGCTGCAGTTGAATTAGGTCTAATTAAAGGACTGACATCAACAACATTTGGTCCGACATCCCCTATTAATCGTGCAAGTTTTGCTACAATACTAAGTCGTGCGCAAAAGGATTTCCCAATTGAAGTGGAAGGTCAGCATTATGGAATTGTAACAGCAATAACAGACAAGTCTATTACGATCTATGAAAATAATAAAGAGACAACGTACGCAACAGATGCTACAACAGGATATTACGAGACGGATAATGATTTCGCTATAGATAGAAGTAAACTTACGCAATATGGTAAAGTAGCTGTATTCGTATCCGGTGGAGTTGCAAAGTTCATTGAAGCACAAGGCAAAGAAACATTTGTGGAGAGTCTTAAATTAACTGTAGGTATTGTGAATACTGCCGAGAAAACGATCTATGTATATATTGACAATAAGCCCGTTGCAATCCCTTACAATGATAACGTGAAGATATTAAATGCTAAAGGTGAAAATATCCCTGCATCAACAATTAAACAAAACGACAGCATTACTATTTTACGAGATACTTTCCGTGAAAATTCTGTTCCTATCTCGATAACATTGAATGATGCAGAGAAAGTGTCTTCTACTGTAAGTGGTACTTTTGATAATTCAAATTCAAAATCGATTACGGTAAATACAGGTAAAGGACTTGTAAGTAAGTTCCTTGCACCGAAAGTTTCGGTTTCCATACCATTTATTAATAACGCTACAATGTCTGATCTGATCAAAGAAGTTGATCAAGTGACGGTAACGATGAATGATAAGGATGAAGTTATCAGTATTGTTGTATCTGATCGTAATATGAAAACAATGTATGCTCCTAATATTATTAATCTTGATGAATCGAATAAATTGATTACAGTAATGAATTCTGAAGGTAATAATGCTGAAGCATTATTTCTCACGGATGCAACTCGGTTCATGATAGATGGCGTAATAGTAGACTATAAGACGATAACTAGCATTTTAGATGGTTGGCAAAATATTGTCCTGCGATATGCTGAACAAAATGGTAAGAAGGTTGTTATCTACTACGATTTGGTTTCCAAATATGAAGGTGAGCTAGTGCTATTGAATGAGACTGACAAAATCGTAACGTTCAGTCTACCGGATGGTTCAATCGTGAAAATGGATTATACAGGTGCATCTATTGATAGTCTAACGGATACATCGACTACTTTCTTGAACATGAAGGCAGGAACGAAATTAACATTTAGCTTATCTTCATCTGATGTACGAGTTACTTCTTTCGATTTGTATGAGACACATCAATTAACTATCCAATCTATTACAAATTTAACGAAAGAGATTAAATTTAAAGATAGTAAAGGAAATATTTATTTTGTTCTTTTCGATGAAGTGAAATGTGTGAAAGCAGATGGAACTCCAGCTTCGATCAATGATCTTGTAATTGGAAAAACATTATCAGTTAAGTTTGCCGGAAGCCAAATTTCAACTATAACTATTCCTTAAATGAGTCATTATACGGAACATTTTGTGAAAACTGCCCTTTTAGGGCAGTTTTTTTTATAATATAGTGATTTGTGACTTGCACAGTGTAGATTTTTTCGCTACACTTTGAACGATGGTTATGAAGTGGAGGCAAACGAATGAATGGAAAGCAAAAAATGAGACATGTATTAGACATATTAGCTGATATGTTTCCTGATGCTCATTGTGAACTTATTCACAGCAATCCATTTGAATTAACGATTGCTGTACTGCTTTCAGCTCAATGTACAGATGAAACAGTGAATAAGGTGACGGTTAATTTATTCCAAAAGTATAAATCTCCAGCAGATTATTTGGCTGTGCCTCTTGAAGAACTTGAAGGAGATATCCGGAGAATTGGTTTGTTTCGCAGTAAAGCTTCTAATATACAAAAATTGTGTCGTATTGTCATTGATAAGTATGATGGCGATGTTCCAAACACACATGAAGGCTTAGTTGAATTACCTGGGGTTGGACGAAAGACGGCTAATGTGGTAATGTCTAATGCGTTTGGTGTTCCTGCCATTGCAGTAGATACTCATGTTGATCGTGTCTCCAAGCGTTTAGGTTTTGCCAAACAAGACGATAACGTATTAGAAGTAGAACATAAACTGATGAAACTAGTACCGAGAGAGGAATGGACCCTTACACATCACCGTCTAATCTTTTTTGGTCGCTATCATTGCAAAGCGCAAAATCCGCAATGTGCAGTCTGTCCACTGATTGAGTTGTGCAAAGAAGGAAAGAAACGTATGAAAGTCACGGAAAAAACTAAAGCTAAGTTAAAAACTAAACTAACGTAATGAGGATGATTAACAAATGAAATGCATTTCTGTATACACAAATAGTTTTGAACAATTTTCTGATATCTATGAACAAGTTCTTGAATCACCTCCTCAAGACAATGAAGATATTTTGGTTGAGGGCATTACAGTAAGTGGTTCTGGACATGTACCTACCCAATACATTGAACGTATGCGTGTAAAACCAGAAGTTGTAGTAATGAGAGAAAAAGCTCGCGATATTATGATTCTTCAACACGGTAATGTATTCGAAATTTGCTTACCTTCTGATGAAGAAGATGAAGAAGAAATTATCGAAGATGAAGTTGTTGAATAAGGAGAGACATTGATATGTCGATGGCCACTTTACTAGAGAAGATTCAATATATCTCAAGTGAGATGACTTCACATAACGATCATATACATGCTCACAAAGCATTAGAGTTGAATAGTAAGCTGACTGAAGGTCAGCTTACTATTGCTTTATGTGGACACTTTTCTGCAGGCAAATCAACATTAGTTAATACATTATGTGGTGCCAAATTGCTACCATCTAGTCCAATTCCCACTAGTGCGAATGTCGTAACGATTTCTTATGGTGAGCAGAGTAGGGCAGAAGTAGAAGTGTGGAGTAATGGTATAACTCGTTATGATGAAGTAGCGATTGAGCAGTTAGAACAATATTGTACAGATGGTGAAAAGTTTATTTCGGTTAACATTCAGTATCCTAGTCCGCTCTTAAAGAATGGACTCGTTCTACTTGACACACCTGGTATCGATTCTACAGATGCCGCACACAAATTAGCTACAGAGTCAGCCTTACATATGGCTGATGTAGTTTTCTATGTCATGGATTACAATCATGTTCAGTCTGAGATCAACTTTTCCTTCGCAAAAGAATTGAAGGAATGGAATAAGCCTTTATACTTCATTGTTAATCAAATCGATAAGCATCGTGAGCAAGAATTAAGTTTTGAAAATTATGAACAAAGTGTCATAGAAGCTTTTCATGCATGGCATTTGCAACCAGCAGGAATATTGTACTTATCACTGCGTGAACCAAATCATCCACATCATCAATGGAAACTACTGCAACGCTTGATTGATGAATTGACTAAACAACAATCGCATCTAAGTACTTTCAGTGTCTGGTCATCGATTTTTCAGTTAGCGAAGGAACATGGACAAGTTATAGAGGAACATTCCTCAGAGAAGCGTCACGAGCTGTTACAGGCTATTGGAGGCGAAGATCAACTTATTCATGTGGAAACGCAATTGAAGGCGCTTGACGAACAAATCTCAGAGTTACACATGCTGATAGAACGGTTTCCAATCGAACTTCGTAAAGAGATTGAAGCGTTATTAGACAATGCGAACATTACACCTGCTGAACTGCGAGATTTGGCTCATCAGTTTCTTGAAAGTCGTAAACCAGGATTTCGTCAAGGTTTGTTATTTGCAAAGGGTAAGACAGCCCAAGAGCAAGAACGCCGCCAGACACAATTTCTTGAAGAACTGCAGAAGCTTACTAATGCCGCGATTGAATGGCATCTTAAAGTATTACTTCGCAATGCAGGTAAGAGCATCGCATTTGATGATCAATTATTAGAGCAATTGCTCTTAAAAGTCGATCAGAACAGTCCATCGGACCAATTGCTAATATCTAAAGTAAACCATGGTGCAGTATTTGGTAATGAATACACCATGACATATAGTAAAGATTTGTCTAGTGCAATTAAGCTTAGTTATCGTCAAGTAGCATTAGATATCGTTGATCATTTATGGGAATCTTTCAAAAATAGCAATAAGACTCAAATTATTGAATTACAAGAGCAATTGAAACAGTGGAACGAAAAAGCATATGCAGTAGAGCAATATCGTTTACTTGAAACCGAAATTGCGTCTTATCAAGAAAAATTATTGTCAAGTTTAGAACCACCTATTGAATCACCTAACCTTCCTGATCCATTACAACTACAACTAGAAGAAACACAACCAGAACATGATCAAGAACTTCTTACCTTTGTTGAGCAGAGAGAACACGTAGACTTAAGTGAGATGTTTACTGCTCAAGATGACTACAAGATTAGCTCATTTTCTGTAGAGCAACAACAATCTTTACAAATTAATATAAGTGATCAGCTTAAAGCAGTAGCGAAGCTTATCAATTCTGTAGAAGGCCTCGATGGAAATGCACATGATTTGTTAGTGAAGAGTGAACGACTAACCCATAACGAGTTTACGATCTCTTTATTTGGTGCATTCAGCGCTGGCAAATCATCATTAGCTAACGCACTCATTGGAGAAGCTGTATTACCAGTTAGCCCGAATCCAACGACAGCTGCAATTAACAGTTTATTGCCTCCAAAAGTAGGTTTTGAACATAACACTGCACTCATTTATATGAAATCTAAAGAGTTGATGTTAGATGATATTTATTACTCCTTGTCATTGTTAGGTCATACCATTTCTAAGAAAGCTAGAGATGAGGTAGAGCATCTCTTTAAGCTGATTGATAGTATTACGCCTGATAGTATTCACAATGGGGGTAGAGCTCATTACAGCTTCATTAAAGCTGCAAGACAAGGATGGTTCACGCAAGAGCAATGGTTAGGCAAAGAACGTAAAGTTGATCGAGATCTGTATGTGAAGTATGTTGCAGAAGAACAGCTATCTTGCTATGTACAAGAAATTAAGTTCTATTATGATTGCCCATTGACTGCAGCAGGAATCATACTGGTGGACACTCCTGGAGCTGATTCCGTAAATGCACGGCATACTGGTGTAGCATTCAATTATATTAAAAATACAGATGCGATTATTTTCGTGACGTACTATAATCATGCATTTTCACATGCCGATAAACAATTTTTGAATCAACTGGGACGTGTGAAGGATCAGTTTGAACTCGATAAAATGTTCTTTATCGTCAATGCAGCAGATCTTGCCTCAGATAGTGATGAGCTTCAAGGTGTCCTTGATCATGTCGAAAATAATTTGAATGGACATGGCATTATGCATCCTAGATTGTTCCCGATATCTAGTATTCAAGCATTAGAAGCAAGACAGAGTAAAGATGAGACGTTAATGCAGCAATCAGGTATTTCTGCATTCGAACAATTATTTTTCCAATTTATCCATGAAGAGTTAGGTTCATTAACGATGGATGCTGCTAAGCAAGAATTACTGCGTAGCCAACAATTAGTTTCTGGTCTTCTAACTGGAGCTCAACATGCTCAAGCTGACAAAGCTGCGACACTTCAAGCGATCTCATTGTCAGAACATGAAATAGGAGAACACATTCAACGTTTCGCACATTCAGCGATTCCGCAAGCATTAGTTCAAGAAATCGAAGAGTTGATGTATTACATTATTCAGCGTATTCGTTTCCGCTTTGGTGACTTCTATAATTATGCCTTCAACCCATCACAGTTACGTGATGATGTGGGACAGTTGCAACAAGCAGTTTGGACTTCATGGTTAGAATTGCAACGAACACTTGCCCTAGAATTGGAGCAGGAGTTGTTAGCAACAACGTTACGTGTTGAGAAGAAGCTCAAGCAGCAATTGTCTGAGCCTTATGCTCAGTTAGGGCAACAAGCAGTGCAACGGTTGAATGGTTATCAAATGGCAAACTTCCAAGTTGATTATATCGTTCAGCCTGCTGGACAATCATCGTGGACTTTTGATGATATGAAATCTAAATGGCTGTGGAGTCAATTCAAATCACCGAAAACATTTTTTGAAGGCGAAGGTAAAGGTGTACTTCGTAAAGAATTAGATAGTATGTTGTTCCCAACGATGGAGACATGGATGAAAACAGTTAGTGCAGAGTGGCTACATCATTACGATGGGCAATGGAAAGAATTGGCTAAATCCCAAGCTGATAAATTACTTGCAAGTGTTGCTCAATTTACATCGCAACAGCGTAAATTATTGTCAGATGAAGCGTATGTGCTACAGCTGCAAGAAATATCTAAAGCAGTTAATGAAATCGTTGTTATTTCTTAATGTCAATAGTAATGAATCATTAACAAAGTTAAAGCCCATTTCTTTCTAAGTCAGAAAGAAATGGGCTTTTTTGCATATATGAGTGTGAAAATATACAAAAATGGAGCAATACTGACATATTAGCTACTATGTGCCATTATTTAAGAGTAAAGTTAAACTATGTTCACTCATTTGCCACTTTAAGAGTTCACATAGTTGGAAACGCTACAAATTGCAGTTTGCTGTTCTTTGCAGGAGTTGATAAGATTCTTTCATATTAAACAAATGTGGGGAGTTGACCGTCTTGGAAATACTGAGGCAGCTGAAAGCCTTCTATTCTCCGGAGAAGAAATTTATTGTGGGATCATTATTTTTCCTCATTCTTGCTACTGGAATTGGTCTTGTTCAGCCTTACCTTATGAAGTATTTGATCGACGATGTTATTTTGAAAAGTAATTTCGAACTCGTCGTACCGATCGCGCTATTAGTCGTAGCAGTTGTAACATTTAAGGCAACCAATCAATTTTTACATGGTTTGTGTGGTGGTAGACTAGGTAATCGGGTTGCTACAAGAATGAGAAATGCATTGTACGAGAAATTGAATGCGTTATCTTATCAATATTATGATAAGGCAAAAACGGGAGATTTGATGTCACGTTTAACTGCTGATCTTGAAGCTATACGTAACTTTATTGGCTTTGGGTTTGCTCAATTATTGAATGTATTTTTAATGGCAATTCTAGGTGGAACAATGATGATGGTTTTCAACTGGAAACTAACATTAATTACGTTGCTACCGCTTCCTTTATTGCTATATCTTGCTTTTCGGTTTGAAAGTCGTATTCATCCAATATTTAGAGAGATGCGTAAAGCGATGAGTAATCTGACGACCGCTGTACAAGAAAATATTACAGGGGTTCGTACCGTTAAGTCATATGCTAGAGAAGGCTTCGAAGTAGATAAGTTTTCCGAGCGTAGTGTTGCTTTTCAAACAAATCAAATTAATGCCTCAACCAAATGGGCACAGTACTTCCCAACGATGGAACTCGTAGCTAACCTATGTGTTATTATTTTGTTAGTAGCGGGTGGTACGATGGTTATGAATGGTTCTTTGACGCTTGGACAGTTTGTTGCATCTTTTAATTTGATCTGGTTTATTATTGGACCAATGTGGGGACTAGGGTTCCATATCAATAACTATACACAATTCAAGGCTTCCAGTGAACGCGTGTTAAATCTGTTAGCAGAGCCTATTCAAGTGAAGAATAAAGCGAATGCGAAAGTACTTAATGCTAGAGATGTCATGGGTGAAGTGAAGTTCAATCATGTAACATTTAACTACCCTGATAAGAAATCAGCTGTGACGGATATCGACTTATATGCTCCTGCTGGCTCAGTCATTGGTTTCCTAGGAGCAACAGGTGCAGGGAAATCTACGATCATTCAATTACTTATGCGAGCTTATGACGTTAAGCAAGGTTCGATTACAGTTGATGGTCAAGATATTCGTGAACTAGATGTTGCATCACTGCGTACTATTATTGCACCTGTATTCCAAGAAACATTCTTATTCTCATCTTCAATAAGAGATAATATTTCTTATGGTATTGCTGGTGTGTCGCAAGAAGATGTTGAACATGCCGCTAAGCTTGCAAAAGCTCATGATTTTATTATGGAATTGCCACTAGGATATGATACTGTCGTAGGTGAACGAGGCATGGGATTATCTGGTGGTCAGAAACAACGTCTAGCAATTGCGCGTGCATTTATTAAAAATCCTAAAATATTAATTCTTGACGATGCAACAAGTGCAGTGGATATGGAAACAGAACACGAAATCCAAGCTGGCTTTAAAGATCTAATGGCTGGCAGAACGACATTTATTATTGCACATCGTATTTCATCATTAAGATTTGCAGATGAGATCATTGTGTTAGACGAAGGTCATATTGTACAACGTGGTAATCATCAATCACTATTAACGCAAGATGGTCCTTACCGAGACACATACCGAATTCAATATGCTGATTCGCCAGAGCAACACACAGCCTCTGCGGTTAGTGAGAAAGTGTAGAGGAGGTCTTACAAGTGGCGAAAAAAGCAGCAGCAGAAGAAACGATTAAAAATGATCGTTTTATCTATACCGATGATGATGCAATTGAGAAAAGTTTTAACTGGGAACAACTTAGTCGATTATTTACTTACATGAAGCCTTATAAGCGTGAACTAATTCCAGTTATTATAATGATGGTTATTGGCACATTAACAAGACTAGGTGTGCCACTACTTATCTATTATGGAATTGACCATGTTATTAATCCGGATCAAGGTTCAGGGAAAATTAGTGATCTTTGGCTACTAGGAGCAATTATGATTGCAATGTATCTCATTCAGTTGTTTGCCACCCAGTATCGGATTCGCAATACGAATGTCATTGGTCAGAAGGTACTTTATGATCTTCGTACACATATATTCACTCATATTCAAAAGTTATCATTCCGCTTTTTCGATAAAAGACCAGCGGGTTCAGTCCTTGTACGTGTGACGAATGATGTCAATGCTCTGCAGGATTTGTTTACCAATGGTGTAGTCAATCTATTGATGGATATTATTCAATTGGTAGGTATAGTCGTTATTTTGCTAGTAATTAACTTTAAACTTGGCTTGGCAGTTATGATCACTGTACCGCTAATGTTTCTTGTTTCTACTTCATTACGAAAACGAATTCGTTTTGCTTGGCAGGAAGTGCGTATGAAAAACTCACGCATTAATTCACACTTGAATGAAAGTATTCAAGGGATGAAAGTGACACAAGCATATGTACAAGAAGAGAATAATATCAAATTTTTCAAAGATATGAATGCATCTAACTTAAAATCTTGGAATAAAGCATCAGCAATGAATCAGGCGTTCGGTCCAATTATCGAGGTTACTTCAGCGATCGGTACGTGTATTCTTTTCTGGTACGGTACTCATCTCATTCAGATCGGAGTTTTCTCAGTAGGGTTGTTGGTTGCTTACTCAAGTTATATGAGTAACTTCTGGGAGCCGATCAATCGTCTTGGGCAGATGTATTCACAATTATTAATTGCGATGGCTTCATCTGAGCGTATATTCGAATTTATTGATGAAGAGCCAAATGTTGCGCAGAAGACAGAAGCACGAAACTTACCGCATATTGTTGGTAATGTGAAGTTTGATAATATCGTCTTTGAATATGAACCAGGTAGACCTGCGCTGAAGAATATTTCGATTGATGTGAAAGCGGGTCAATCGATTGCTTTGGTCGGTCATACAGGTTCGGGTAAGAGTACGATTATTAACTTGTTATGTCGCTTCTATGATCCAGTGGAAGGAAGAGTTATGATCGATAATACCGATATTCGAGATATTACATTTGAGAGTTTGCGGACACAGGTAGGTCTTGTTATGCAAGACACGTTCATATTCTCAGGTACGATTAAAGATAATATCCGTTATGGTAAATTAGATGCAACTCACGATCAAATCGTAAAAGTTGCTCAAGCTGTTAACGCCCATGATTTCATTATGACTTTGCCAGATGGCTATGACACGCAAGTAGAAGAGCGTGGCAATATGTTATCTATGGGACAAAGACAATTATTATCATTCGCAAGAGCGTTACTGTCTGATCCAAAAATTCTTATTCTAGATGAAGCTACGGCGAGTATTGATACAGATACGGAGTTAAAAATTCAGGACGCATTGAAAGTATTGCTGAAAGGCAGAACATCGTTCATGATCGCTCACAGACTTTCAACCATTCGGAATGCTGATGAAATTATCGTCCTAGATCATGGTCAAATCGTAGAACAAGGTAATCATCAACGATTAATGAATGAAAAAGGCGTATATTATGGCCTCATTCAAGCACAATATCGTTATTTGTAGAAGAAGTTCAAAAAAGCCCTTTGTTCTAACCAAAATTAGAGTAAAAAGTTCAAAAGGCGGACATTAGTAGCGTTTCATACAATATTTAAGTATTTATAGTTGATTTTTCTGCGAAGAACCTCAATAATGGAATAAAACAATGTCTATTCACGAATATTGATAATCGTGATGTTAGTCATCTTATTCCAGGAGGTTCTTTGTTATGTATGGAGCACCATATTCAGATCAAGCTCGTAAATTGCTATTATTAGGTTCTGGAGAGTTAGGTAAAGAAGTAATTATGGAAGCACAGCGTCTAGGTGTAGAGACAATTGCCGTAGATCGCTATGAACATGCTCCAGCAATGCAAGTAGCACATCGTTCATATGTAATCAATATGCAAGATGGAGAAGCATTGCGCCAAATAATTGAAGCTGAAAAGCCTGATTATATTGTTCCTGAAATCGAAGCAATAGCTACAGATATGCTAGTACAATTGGAGTCTGAAGGGCATCGAGTTATTCCAACCGCTCGTGCCACACAACTTACAATGGATCGCGAAGGCATTCGTAGATTAGCTGCAGAAACACTAGCATTACCTACAGCACCCTACCAATTTGCAGAATCATTAGAACAATTACGTGAAGCTACGAAAGTACTTGGTTTTCCATGTGTCATTAAACCGTTAATGAGTTCTTCAGGAAAAGGACAAAGTGTATGTCATTCTGAAGCGGATATAGAAAAATGCTGGAAGTATGCAATGGAAGGCGGAAGAACGCAGAAACAACGTATTATTGTTGAAGGATTTGTTCAATTTGAATCAGAAATTACATTATTAACGGTTCGTTCTGCATCAGGAACAAGCTTCTGTAATCCAATTGGCCATATTCAGCGTGATGGCGATTATATCGAATCATGGCAGCCACATGCGATGTCTGATTCTCAAATTCTCGAGGCGCAACAAATTGCACAGACAATTACAGATGAACTTGGTGGATATGGGATCTATGGAGTAGAGCTATTTCTAACGAAGGATGGCGTGTTATTCAGTGAAGTATCGCCTCGCCCACATGATACGGGTATGGTGACGATGGCTACACAAGATTTTTCTCAGTTTGCCTTGCATGTTCGAGCAATTCTAGGCTATCCTATACCTACTATTCGTCAATTGACTCCAGGTGCAACGCATACATTGAAAGCAACAACGGAATCAAAACAATTTATTATAGGTGGAATTGATGAGGCTTTATCTGTGCCAAACACAACCGTTCGTATTTTCGGCAAGCCAGAGACAAAAGTCGGTCGTAGAATGGCTGTAGCCCTTTCTAGTGGGATTAATACGGACGAAGCAAGAAGTTATGCAACGAGAGCTGCCAATTCATTATTCATCAAAACCTAATAAAGTTCATATTGCTCCCTTGTCAGCACCAAGAAGATGACGTTGACGTGAAGTTAGAAAATAAGTAACGGAGTGTACGTAATTGGTACACGAGTAGCACAGGCTCCGATGAATGGGAGCTTCGCAGTTGAAATGCTACGTCAGCATAATGGTCGTGATCACGTTTGGCCAAGTTGAACTACCAAGTTACAAAGTAGGTGAGAACATGGGTAAAAAACAGAAGAAGGTAACCAAGCAAAAGGAATATACGAGTAATAACAGTGAATCTAACGCAACAAGTGGATCAAGCTTAAAGGATTTACTAAGTGGGGATGTGCTTGAAAAACTAAAAGCACAAAGTGACGCACTTGTACAAGCGGACCAAGATCGTAAGAACAAGGAAGCTGAAGCGAAAGCGGAACAACAGCGATTGGAACAAAAGCGACTTGAAAATGATTTTGACTATTTGTTAAACAATAGTGATACCAACTGGAGTAAATACAAATAAAGATATCTCCTTTTATTAGTAATACATGTGTACTGACGATTAACCTTAATATTAAGTCAACCGCACTCCAATGGTTAGATAACGATCTAACCATTGGAGTATTTTTGTTGAAATAAAAAGTTATTTTCTATATGTAGAAGGATATGAGATAGTTTGGTAAAGTTGTATAATAAGAGAAGTTTTAATGATGCTCAAGGATAGTCTCTTCCCTCGCTTATGGCATTTTCTTGCTGAAAGGAGTTAAACAATGAATGACTTTAATAATCGTGTCGTGGTTGGTATAGACGGTGGGGGCACTCATTCCCGAGTCATGGTAGCGGATACTAAGGGAATGATTCTTTCTTATGTTGAAAGAGGTTCCTCTTCTATTTATAAGGATTTGCAGGCTAGAGAAAATGTATATCAGGCACTTAAACAGGCATTGCATGAATCGGGAAAAGATATAAGTGAAGTGGTAACTCTTGTTGCGGGTATCGCAGGTTATGATTCCAAAGCTGATTTGAATTGGGTAGAACGGCTCACTGATCTTCCAGAGCTTAAATGTGCAAAGTTGCATGTCAATGACGCAGTAGTAGCGCATAGTGGAGCGCTGCTTTCAGAACCAGGAATTATCGTTATTTCTGGTACAGGTTCTATTATTTTTTCTGTAACAGAGGAAGGTAAGCAGATTAGGAACTATGATCTACATCAATATGCTGCCAGCGCAGCACGATTTTTGGGATATGATGCAATATATGAATTATTAGCTGGAAATGTACAGGAACAAGATCAACAATTGGTACAATCCATGTTACAGTTCTGGGGTGTGACTTCAGTGGAACAATTATCACTACTTGCATTGAAAGGTTTCATCACGGACCAAAGAGAGCGGGATCGACGGTTTTCAGAATTAGCCCCAATTGTTACTGAAAATGCTATGAAGCTTAGTCCTTTGGCGCAGACAGTCTGTAATCGTGCTATACATAAAATTACCGTTGGTGTGAAAATACTCGCGTCTTATTTTTTGGAATCGGAAGTTAAAGTTTCATTAATAGGAAGTGTTGTTAACAGCGAATATTTTCAACAGCAACTGAGTTCAAGAATGATAGAAGGTAACAATAAAAAGTACCGTCTAGTTTCACCAGCATTTTCGCCAGTAGCTGGTGCGGTCTTAATGGCTCTAAAGCAGCTTGATATCATTATTACCCCAGAGTTGCTGGAGAACCTTGCGTTACATACCAACTCTCGACATAAGTGATCCAAATTCATGAATATCAATGATTAGATTACTTCGTCGTACTGTCAATATATGATCATACTCGACTGATAAGATATCTCAAATTAAACTATGGTAGACTATGCTTAATCACCTTATATGTTTTCATGTTGATCACATTCACGATTTCTAGGCAGCTGTCATATGCTAGAAGAAGAGCACTTGGAAAGGAATGGATGACGGATGGAAATATCAGTTCGACAAGGTGATACACTATGGAACTATAGTGTAATGTTCGAAATCCCGATTGGACTAATTATCGACGCAAATCCGGGTCTTGGCGATGAATTACAAATTGGGGAAGTTGTCTTAATTCCAGGCTACGAATGGTATGAATATGAAATTGTAGCTGGCGACACAATTTGGCAAATTGCTAAGCGGAACAATATTACGGTTAATCTTTTGTTGCAAAGCAATCCAAATTTAGATGCTGATCAATTACACATCGGATCTAAAATAAGATTACCTCGTCGAATAGTTGGCAGAGTTATCAATGCTAATAAAAATTACACATATGAGCATTTATATCAAGATGCGATGAGATTAATGGAAGTATATCCGATGTTAACAGTGAATTCGATCGGAAAATCTGTGATGGGTAAAGACATATTAGAATTACGTTTAGGAACGGGTCCTTCGGAGTTACATTATAATGCTGCGATGCATGCCAATGAATGGATTACCGCAGCTTCATTGATGACATTTATTAATGATTACTTGCTTACATTGACGAATAGTGGAACATTGAATGGACAAAGTGTATATCCAAGCTATAAGACAAATACTTTCTCTTTTGTACCTATGGTTAATCCTGATGGGGTTAATCTTGTATTGAATGGATTACCCGAGCAAGAGCCTTATCGTTCGAATGTTTATTATATCAACGATGAAAGTACTAATTTTCAAGGGTGGAAAGCAAATATTAATGGTGTTGATCTTAATAAACAGTTTCCTGCTTTATGGGAAGTTGATGCTGTTCAAGGTCCTCAAGAGCCAGCACCGCGAGATTATTCAGGTACTGCTCCTTTAACTGAACCCGAAGTTATTGCACTTGCTAATCTGACGAAAGAGAGAAATTTCAATCAAGTGTTAGCATTGCATACACAAGGGCAAGAAATTTATTGGGGATTCCAGGGGCTAGAGCCGCCAGAATCAGAATTAATTGCGAATCGAATGGCACAGGCTAGTGGATACACAGCTGTTCGAACGGTTAATAGTACAGCTGGATATAAAGATTGGTTTATTCAAGATTGGCGCAGACCTGGATTTACGATAGAATTAGGATTAGGTGTAAATCCACTACCACTAGATCAATTTAATGATGTTTATGAAGCTACGAAAGCTATTATATTGGAATCAATGAAGAGTGTTAATGCTTAATGAACTATTAATTGGATAGAATGTCTATTAAAGCTTTGGCTTTCCGTGATCGGATCAGGGATAGGTTAAAGCTTTTTATCTATAGCATATTGTTGCTCTTTTTTCTACTTAGAGGGCGAAAGTGATTCTGCGAGAACATATTAATGTTCCAATCGCCGTTGTCCTCCTATGAATTTTTCTAAGTTATTTGCTATCTTCTTAATTGTCGTGTAGAATGTATGTTCGTATCAATAAAACGGTAAATTATGATAAAATGCTTTATTCGTTTCACAAAAATTGGGATTACTGTTTGCCTAATTGGCTCTATTGCGAGTATGATGTTAATATGTTTGCTTTACGAGGTTGTTCAAAAAGCAGACTTTGATAACGAAGTGATGCAGGAAAATTAATCGACATCGAATATGAAGCGAACTTGGAAAGTCCGGTACTCATGTACCAATAACGTACATTGGAGTGTCCTCCTTCCTCAAGTAACACTTCATCTTCTCGGTTCTGAAAGCCTGCTATTTGAACTTTTATTATAAGTGGTTGTTCAAAAAGCAGACTTTGATAACGAAATGATGCAGGAAGATTAATCGACATCGAATATGAAGCGAACTTGGAAAGTCCGGTACTCATGTACCAATAACGTACATTGGAGTGTCCTCCTTCCTCAAGTAACACTTCATCTTCTCGGTTCTGAAAGCCTGCTATTTGAACTTTTATTATAAGTGGTTGTTCAAAAAGCAGACTTTGATAACGAAATGATGCAGGAAGATTAATCGACATCGAATATGAAGCGAACTTGGAAAGTCCGGTACTCATGTACCAATAACGTACATTGGAGTGTCCTCCTTCCTCAAGTAACACTTCATCTTCTCGGTTCTGAAAGCCTGCTATTTGAACTTTTATTGTAAGTGGTTGTTCAAAAAGCAGACTTTGATAACGAAGTGATGCAGGAAAATTAATCGACATCGAATATGAAGCGAACTTGGAAAGCTCGCATTTTTAACTTCATAATAAGACAATGTTAGTTTTAATTAAACTGTATGGATAAAAGACAAAGACAGGTAGTTGATTGGGGGAAGATCATGACAGAGCAAATCGATCTTTTTAATACAGCTTCAAAGAGCGAAGATTATGGTGCTGATGATATTCAAATCCTTGAAGGATTAACAGCAGTAAGAAAACGTCCAGGTATGTATATTGGTAGTACTGGCAACTCAGGACTTCACCATTTAGTATGGGAAATCATTGATAATGCTGTAGATGAGCATTTAGCTAAGCATTGTTCAGCGATAGAAGTGACATTACATAAAAATGGTTCTATTACCATTCATGATAATGGTCGAGGAATTCCAACAGGAATGCACAAATCAGGAATTCCAACGCCACAAGTCGTATTTACAATTTTGCACGCAGGTGGCAAGTTTGGCGGCGGCGGATACAAGAAGTCTGGTGGTTTGCATGGCGTAGGTGCATCAGTTACGAATGCACTGTCAGAGTGGTTAGAAGTAGAGATTTTCCGTGATGGGAAAATTCATAAGCAACGTTTTGAATATTGGATAGATAAAAAAGGCAAAGAGCATGTCGGGGAGCCAGTTACAACGCTTGAAGTGACTGGAAATACGAATCGTACGGGAACAAAAGTGACGTTCAAACCTGATATTAAAGTATTCGCAAATGGCATTCATTTCAATTACGATACTTTATCAGAACGACTACAAGAAATTGCCTTTCTTAACTCGGGTTTGAAAGTAACGATTAAAGATGACCGTACAGGTACGATGGATATTTTCCATTACGAGGGTGGCGCAAAGCAATTTGTCGAATTCCTGAATGAAGGTAAAACCGTCTTACATGATGTTGTGCATTTTGCTGGTGAGAAAGAAGATATTGAAGTTGAAATTGCACTTCAATACAATGATGGATATACGGAAACCATTGTGTCCTTCGTTAACTCTATCCCAACTCGTGGCGGCGGTACACATGAGACGGGTTTTAAGGCTGCATATACGCGTGTTATGAATGATTACGCACGTAAGGTAGGTATTCTTAAAGAGAAGGATAAAAACCTTGATGGCAATGATTTACGTGAAGGCATGATGACAGTCATTAATACAAAAATGTCTGAAGTTGAATTTGTTGGTCAAACGAAGGATCAACTCGGAAGTTCGTCCGCACGTGGTACGGTTGATGCGATTGTAACAGAACGTATGAACGTTTTTCTTGAGGAGAATCCACAAGTTGGACAATCTCTTTTGAAGAAGGCTGTACAAGCTGCTAGGGCACGTGAAGCTGCGCGTAAAGCTCGTGAAGAGATACGCACGGGTAAGAAACGTAGTGAAAGTTCCAATCTAGGAGGTAAGCTTACTCCTGCCCAGTCAAAAGATTCTAGTCGTAATGAGTTGTTTATAGTAGAAGGTGACTCTGCAGGTGGATCAGCTAAGCAAGGGCGTGATTCGAAACATCAAGCGATTTTACCGCTTAAAGGTAAGCCGATGAATCCCGAGAAATCAAAACTTGCCGATATATTGAAAAATGAAGAGTATCGTGCGATTATTTCTGCAATCGGTGCAGGTGTAGGTTCTGAATTTGAAGCAGAAGAAAGTAATTATAGCAAAGTAATTATTATGACTGATGCGGATACCGATGGAGCTCATATTCAAGTATTGTTACTTACATTCTTCTATCGTTATATGAAACCATTAATAGATACTGGGCGTGTCTATATCGCTCAACCACCCTTATATAAAGTAACTCGAAAATCAGGTAAGCTTAACACGGTTCGTTATGCTTGGACTGACGAAGAGTTGCAAAATTATGCGAAAGAAATGGGTAAAGGCTACGAATTACAACGTTACAAAGGTCTTGGTGAGATGAATCCTGATCAGCTTTGGGAGACAACAATGGATCCTGAGACACGTACGCTACTTCAAGTTCAAATCGAAGATGCTGCTAAGGCAGAACGTCGTGTATCTACACTTATGGGAGATAAAGTAGATCCTCGTAAACGCTGGATCATCGAAAATGTAGATTTCACAGAATATGATGAGTAGGCTCACACTTCCTCAAGTTAGTGATATTGATGAAAAGTTTAAGGAGCGAGGGTTATGAGTACTTTAGAACAATTTTTACCGGCGTTTCTAGAAGAAGTGGTTGGAGACCGCTTCGGGCGCTATTCCAAATATATCATTCAAGATCGTGCTATACCCGATGTGCGTGACGGCTTAAAGCCTGTACAACGTCGAATACTATATGCCATGTATGATTCAGGTAATAGTCCTGATAAACCATATCGTAAATCAGCGAAAACAGTCGGTGATGTTATGGGTAATTATCATCCTCATGGTGATTCATCTATTTACGATGGTATGGTGAGAATGGCGCAACCTTGGAAGATGGGATATCCACTTGTCGATGGTCATGGAAACTGGGGATCACAAGATGATGATCCTGCTGCAGCGATGCGTTATACGGAAGCACGTTTATCGAAAATCGCTATGGAATTATTGCGCGATATAGAGAAACGTACAGTATTGTTCAAAGATAACTTTGATAATACAACGAAAGAGCCTGTCGTATTACCATCACGTTATCCGAATTTGTTAGCTAATGGTGCGAGTGGAATATCTGCTGGTTTTGCAACAGAAATACCTCCACATCATCTAGGTGAGATTATTGATGCTAGTATTGCTTATATGAATAATCCATCGATTGAACTTTCTGAGATTATGCAGATTGTCAAAGGTCCAGATTTCCCTACAGGTGGCATAATTATGGGGGAAGAAGGGATACGTGACGCTTACGAAAAAGGTAAGGGACGTATTTACTTGCGATCCAGAACAGAAATCGAGACACTTCGTGGTGGCAAACAGCAAATCGTTATTACTGAAATTCCCTATCAGGTTGTGAAGTCTCGTCTCGTGACGGCGATGGAAAATATACGACTTGAGAAAAAAGTAGATGGAATTGCTGAAGTTCGTGATGAGAGCGGTCGTAATGGATTGCGAATTGTCGTAGAGTTGAAAAAAGAAACAGATGCTGTAGGCATTCTTGCATATTTGTTCAAAAAAACAGATTTACAAGTAACATATAACTTTAATATGGTCGCTATTGTAAACAAAGCTCCGCAACAACTAGGAATTATTTCGATGATTTCTGCGTATATCGAGCATCAGAAAGAAATTGTTACTTTACGTACCAAATATGATCTTGAAAAGGCTGAAGATCGTGCTCATGTTCTAGAAGGACTAGTGAAAGCTCTTAATCTTCTTGACGAAATTATCGAAACGATCAAAGCTTCGAAAAATCGTGCAGACGCTAGTGATAATTTGATGGCGAAATATGGATTCAGTGAACGACAAGCCGATGCTATTCTTACATTACAATTATATCGTTTAACGAATCTTGAAATTAATTCTTTAGAAAAAGAACACGCAGAGACGATGAAAAAGATCAAGTATTTGCGTTCAATTCTTGATAATCCTAAGAAATTAATTTCTGTTATCGAGCAGGAACTTCTTGAGATCAAGACAACTTATGAAATTCCGCGTCGTTCCGATATTCAGAGTGAAGTTGAAGAGTTGAAAGTAAACCTTGAAGTACTTGTTAACTCGGAAGATGTACTTGTTACTTTAAGTAACGAAGGCTATGTGAAGCGGACAAATATGCTTTCGTACACGCGATCAGGTGCTGAACTTGAAAGTTCCGGCGTGAAGGAAGGCGATGTGATTCGTGAATTCTTGCAAGTGAACACGTTAGATAACTTGCTCTTATTTACGAAAAAAGGACAATATTTCTTATTGCCTGTTCATCAAATTCCAGAGTTCAAATGGAAGGATACTGGGACAGCAATCGTTAACATCATTCCACTTGCGAAAGATGATAGTATTGTCACCGTTATTCCAATTAGAGATTTGAACATCGAGAAGAGTCTCGTATTCGTTACAAAGCGTGGTCAAGTCAAACGATCAGAGCTGAAGGAATATGCAACGACTCGTTCGACAGCAATTTCGGCATGTAAAGTAGCTGATGGTGATGAAATTGTAACGGTAACTTTAAGTGATGGTACTTTAGAGTTGATACTAGTAACTGCACAAGGGATGTCTATTCGTTTCTCTGAAAGCGAAGTGAACGCCATGGGACGTACTGCTGGTGGAGTTAAAGGTATTAGCTTAAAGGCTGATGATGAGGTTGTATCGGGACTTTGGGTGGATAATGATGAGGGTGAGATACTTGTCGTTTCTGATACTGGTCACGGTAAACGTACATTGTTACTTGATTATCCGATTCAGGCACGTGGCGGTAAAGGCGTTCAAACGTTTGAATTCAAAGAAGGTAAACGTGTTCGCACGAACGGTTCGAAGCTATTTGCAGCATTCTATTGTCGTGAACCGATTCAGATCGCAGCATTTACCGAAAAAGGTAGCAAACATATTGTAGATTCTGAACGTACCATTATAGAAGAACGTAAAGCGATTGGTAGAGCGGTCTTTGCTATTGATAAAGATGACTCCATTAGTACAATGTTCCAGTTTAAAGAGTTAACCGGCATCACAAAAAATGATGTTTAGTGATAAATAAACGAAAAGGTTCTCCTAATTAATAATTTAGGAGAACCTTTTTTTGTGTAATTGTTTGATGTAACATGAATATTGCAACCATATGTTTCCTTTTTTCGTCTGAAGGATGGGGGTGTCTATATGAAATGGTTGATTACATTAACATGTTTATTAGTTATTATTACAGCTTGTAGTAATAATACAGATGCTGGGATAAGTTCCAACTTTGAGAACCAACAGAAAACTGCAGTGGTGGAACAAGGTACTGTAGTCGAGGAACAGTATAACATGCCAAAAGAGATGCCAGACGATTTCGACTTCAGTGTTAGTTTTGGTTATGGTGAGTCTACAAAAAATGAAATTAATACCTTTAATGATTCGGTTACGAAAGATTTGATAACTAAGGGTATTGCCACTGCAGAGATAAAGTTTACCCTAGAAGAAATGGATAGTATATATGAAAAGATGCGAGAGATGAATATAATGGAAATGAAGGGGGTACCATTAGCCAAGTTAGGTTGCCAATCAATACCCTTTAACGAAGACAATTGGGAAATTAGTATCGACGGAAAAACAAATACTTTAACTTGGACTGATAAGCATTGTGATGTATCGGAAGAGGCAAGCCAGTTATTAGAATTGCGCTTATTCATTCAACACATTGTTGAGGAGAAAGAAACTTATAAACAATTGCCTACAGCAGTAGGTGGTTATGAATAATAGACTGGCTGCCCACACTATTATGACAACATTGTAAGTAGCCAGAGCATATCAATCTTGGTCAAACAATCCATAAAAACTGTAAGTAATTGAATAAGGGAACTCCTAATGAATACTTTAGGAGTTCCCTTATTTGTTGTATTCAGTTAACTTGTTACATGACTTTTCATAGTTTGGCCTTTCTTTATTGGAAGAATGGTAGGAGTATATACCCCATGCAAATTTTTAAATTCAGAAGGAGTACATTTCTTATATGACTTAAATACTCGATTGAACGTAGGTAAGCTACCAAAGCCAGAACGCATAGCGACATCCATAATGGACAACTTAGGATCAATAAGTAAATTTTCAGCATGCAGTATACGATGTTGGATTAAATAATTATAATAGGTGATCCCCATAATCTGCTTGAACATTCTTGCAAAATGAAACTTGCTGAAACCTGCTATATCTGCCAGTTTATCCAATGGGATTTCTTCTGTACAATGTTGATTAATATAATGGCAAACTTCTAAAAATTTCTCTATGTAGATGTGTTGTTTTGAACTCTTCACTTGTGAGAAATGATTATCTTGTTTCAAATGGTTACGTCCTAAAGTTACAAAAAATTGAATGAAATGAGAGTATGTAGATGCTTCCTTAAATATTTCTTGGCTAAAATACTCTTCTTTCATGGAAAGCACTAGTTGCTTTAATTTTTGATGAAGCTCATAGTTATCGTCTGAAGTAATCACTAGACATGGTCTAAATAAATGAAAAGATGAATCAAAGCCTTTCAATTGATACAGCATGGAACTATCGAATTGTAAAATGATACGTTTACCATTATCTGGAGCGTATAATTGATGAATTTCTCCAGAAGGCAATATCATAATGTCTCCAGGATTCAACACATAAGTAATGTCATTAACGACGACGGTATATATATTTTCGAGTGGCATAATAATTTCGCCTGCAGTATGCCAATGAATCGGATAATCTTCTGCTTCCACATTAAGATACAATCGAATCCCAAACTGTTCTCTAAACGCGACTGTCTCTACCACACCATTTAAGATTTCTATCATCATTTATTCATCCTTTCAAGAAAAATAGCAATATATGATTAGTGAAAAGCTAAATTCACGAAGAATAGAGTGAAAATTAACTCTATAATGAAATTATGAAACCGCATACATTCCAAATTATTGAAAAAGAATTACATCAGAATAATACAAAGCAGAAGGTTTCTTAGTTGTAATATATTTAAAATAGTACCATTAATGTTAGTTAATTGAAAATTAATTTTTGTTTATAGAGAAAAAGGGGGATGAGATTAGTGCATCATGAGCAAGCGTGGCTAAACTATAACACTGTTTGTAATCCAAACTACAAAAAATATGCTACTGATGTTTTTTGTAATCAAATAGATGAAATAACTCGATCTGCTATTTCCGAATTAAGAGCAGCGTTCCAAAACTTGTTCGATAAGCAAATAGTAGCTACTGAAAGTAGCGGGCAAGCTGCAATAAAATTATTGATTGTC
This sequence comes from Paenibacillus endoradicis, assembly GCF_024721975.1. The sequence goes on from NZ_JANQBB010000011.1 coordinate 86,942, forward strand.
AGGAATGACCAATTAGGTATAGAAGGGTTCCAGCTTGATATTAAAGAGGATGAGGTCGTTATTGAATCACAATATTCGATTGGGTTATTATATGGAACTTTTCATCTATTACGTTTGTTACAAACAGAGAAGAACATTGAACTAGGCTCTATCGTAGAAATACCTAGTCAGCCATTGCGAATGGTTAATCATTGGGATAATCTTGACGGCAGCATTGAGCGAGGCTACTCCGGACAATCATTTTTCTTTGAAAATAATGAAATTATTATTAATGAGCGAACGGTAGATTATGCGAGATTAACAGCATCTGTGGGGATCAACGGTGTTGTGATCAACAATGTTAATGTGAGAAAAGAAGCTACTCAATTAATTACAGATCGATATCTAGATCGTTTGAAAGAAATGAAAAATATTTTCTCTGCTTATGGTATTAAATTGTTTATTAGTCTTAATTTTGCAGCGCCAATGGAAATTGGAATGCTTGAGACAGCTGATCCTTTAGATAGTTCAGTTATTAATTGGTGGCGCACTCAACTCGATTATGTACACGGGTACATTCCTGGTTTTGATGGGTTTTTAATCAAGGCAGATTCTGAAGGAAGACCGGGGCCATTCACATATAATCGAACTCATGCAGATGGTGCCAATATGTTAGCAGACATTATTAAACCTTATGGTGGAATTATCATATGGCGCTGCTTCGTATACAACTGTCAGCAAGATTGGAGAGATACAGTAACAGATCGAGCTAGAGCAGGCTATGATAATTTTGTGCCTTTGGATGGAACTTTGCATTCGAATGTTATCTTGCAAATTAAAAATGGTCCAATGGATTTTCAAGTTAGAGAGCCTGTATCACCACTGTTTGGAGGATTAAAGGCAACCAATCAAATGCTTGAGGTGCAAATTGCACAAGAGTATACAGGACAACAAAGGCATGTTGCTTATTTATTACCAATGTTCAAAGAAATTTTAGATTTCCGTACACATTGTGATTCCGCTTTCGATACGGTTAATGACATTGTAAGTGGAAAAACATTTGATCAGCCTTTAGGTGGAATTGCAGCAGTCATTAATACAGGGAATGATGAAAACTGGACTGGACATGATCTGGCAGCTGTCAATTGGTATGGATTTGGTAGATTAAGTTCTAATCCTAATCTTTTAGCGGAACAGATTGCGATTGAATGGATCAAGTTAACGTATGGTAATGATGAGTTTGTTATCCAACAAATACTTTCGATACTAATGCCATCATGGGAAACCTATGAAAAGTACACTTCACCACTGGGCATTGGCTGGATGGTTAATCCAGGACATCATTACGGTCCTAATGTTGAGGGTTATGAATACTCAAGATGGGGCACATATCATCGCGCAGATCAACGTGGACTTGGTGTAGATCGAACTAGTAAAGGTACTGGGTATTCCACGCAATACCAGTCATTGAATGCATTAATGTATGAATCAATAGATAAATGTCCTGAGCCATTATTATTGTTTTTCCATTATGTCGAATATACCCATCACCTTAAATCTGGGAAATCGTTAATACAGCATATCTATGATACTCATTTTGAAGGAGTAGAAGAAGTTGCTAGTATGTTGAAGCGATGGCGTTCAATTGAAGACAAAATTGAGCGAAAGATATATGATCGGGTGCTTGAAAGATTACAGCATCAATACTCACATTCTACTGAATGGCGAGATATCATTTGCTCATACTTCTACAGAAAATCAGGCATTCAAGATGTGCATAACAGACAAATTTACTAGAAAGTGAGTGATGACATAGTGGCCGCAACGAGCAAAGCATTAGATACGACACCGTTATTGAAACACATTAGGAAAGAATGGAAAATATACTCCTTTGTAGTCATCCCACTTCTATACTTTCTAATTTTCAAGTATGCCCCGATGTTAGGGAATATTATAGCTTTTCGTAAATATCGCGGAGGACCTAATCTATTCGGAGCTGAGTGGGTAGGGTTTCAATATTTTCAAATGTTCTTTAAGGATCCAACTTTTTGGAGAGCATTTTTCAATGATCTTACATTAAGTACATCATATCTAGCGCTAAAGTTTCCAATTACGCTAGGGTTTGCATTACTGCTCAATGAAATTAGAAAAATGGCAATGAAAAAATTTGTGCAAACGGTTTCTTATTTACCACATTTTATTTCGATGGTAATCGTTGCTGGTATGGTGAAAGAGATGGTCTCCATGAGTGGACCTATCAATGCGTTACTTGCCAATCTAGGAATGGAAAAAATATCGTTTATATCTTTACCAGAATGGTTCCCATCATTATACATAATATCAGGTTTATGGCAAGGTCTGGGTTGGGGAACGATCCTTTACTTAGCGGCAATGACAGGTATTAATACAGAGCTATATGAGGCAGCAAGAATCGATGGAGCCAATCGTTGGAAGCTAGCGTGGCATATTACGATTCCAGGTATTCTACCTACCATAATGACATTATTAATACTAGATATCGGTGGTATTCTTGGTTCTAACTTCGAGAAAATCTTGTTGCTGTATAATCCACTTACTTACGAGACTGCGGACGTTATATCGACCTACGTATATCGAATGGGTATAACGGGCGGTAACTTTAGTTATGCGACAGCAGTTGGTTTGTTTGAAGGAATAATCGGATTAATACTAGTAACTACAGCGAATCAAATTTCCAAAAAAACTACGAAATCAAGTCTATGGTAGAAGGGAGCAGTCATCGTGAAAGAAACAGCATCGTATAAAGTGTTCCAAATATTCAATGGTGTCATCATGACACTTGTTGTTATTGCAACGTTATTTCCCTTCTTATATCTAATTGCTCAGTCATTTAGTTCTGAAGCGGCAGTATATGCAGGGAAAGTATCCATATTTCCAGTAGAATTCACAACAAAAACGTATGAAATCATTTTAAGTAAGCCTGATTTCTTCAGGTATTACTGGAATACGATTGTATATGCAGTAGTAGGTACAACTATTTCTGTATTAGCAACAGCGATACTAGCTTACCCACTATCTAAAGATAGACTTCGCTTGAATAAAATCTTTATTCCATTTGTATTATTCACGATGTATTTCGGTGGGGGATTAATTCCTAACTACATTCTAGTAGCCAAAACATTAGGAATGAGAGATACGATATGGGCGATTATTATTCCAGGTGCAATTAGTGCCTTTAACGTAATACTTATGAAAACATTTTTCGCGAATATTCCTAGTGAGGTAGAAGAGGCTGCTAAGGTTGATGGCTTAGATGTGTATGGCATATTTATTCGAATAATAATGCCGCTCTCCAAACCAATACTAGCAACGATGGTTCTGTTCGTAATCGTCGGAATATGGAATAACTGGTTCGGTCCGTCACTATATTTGCAATCTAAGGAGAAGTGGCCAGTTGCCCTTTACTTAAGGCAAATCATCGATAGTGCGATAAGCCCTACTGAGATGGGGGCAACATCGGAAACTGCAAGTCAGATTGCAGCAACAGTTAAGTCTACTGCAATGGTATTAACTTCATTACCAATTATCTGTATTTATCCGTTTGTACAAAAGTATTTCGTACAAGGGATGATGATTGGATCGGTAAAAGGTTAAGGATAAGCTCGATATAATCAGCCTATGATTCAGCAACGTAGATAAATAATGACCCATAGGCTGCTATATAAATAAATATTATTAGGAGGACATTATGAAGAAAAACAAAAAAGTTTTAGGGGTCATCATGGTGGCGGCACTATCATTAGCAATATCGGCATGTAGTTCAAATTCAGGTAACGAACCATCGCCAACGAAAACTCCGGCAGCTGGAAACAATTCAAATAATACTAAAGTTGAAGAGTTAGATTATACGTTTGGTGAAGGGCAATCATTTCATTCTAATGAACCTGTAAAGTATTCATTAATGTACAGCGATCATGAAGCGTATCCTCAACAAAGCAACTGGAGACTTTGGAGTGCTATCTCAGAAAAAACCAATGTTTCATTCGAACTAGCGACTACTGCTCGAACAGAATATGAGAACCAAAAATCTTTATTAGTTAATAGTGGAGATGCACCATATATTATTCCAAAAACATATGAAGAAGCAGCATTTGTTCCTACTGGACAAATTGTTGCAATAAGTGATTGGGTACAATACATGCCTAACTACTCTAAAGTAGTAAAAGATTGGGGAATGGAAAAAGATTTGAAAGTTAAGCTACAAGCGGATGGTAAATACTATGTATTACCAGGTATGTGGGAAGTAGCTGGAGGCGGCTATTCATACATTATTCGTAAAGATGTATTTGAAGCAGCTGGCGTAGATGTGAAAGCTGAAGAAGGCAATTGGACATATGAAAGTTTCTATGAAGCAATGAAAAAAGTAAAAGAATTTACTGGCGCTGACTATGTATTGTCTGATCAATTCAAAGGTGATTCAACATTAAATATTGCTGCTGTTCAATATGGTGTAACTGCTGGTTGGGGTGCAGCTAATGGAATGAGATTCGATCACGAAAAACAACAATTTGAATTTGCTAATACAACGAACGATTTCAAAGACTATGTAACATACTTTAACAAATTGGTAACAGAAGGAATTATGGATCCAGAGTCATTCACGCAAGAAGATGATGCAGCTCGTGCTAAGTTCTTCAAAGGTGACAGCTACGTTATTAACGGAAACTATCAATTACTTGCTGACTATCAACAACAAATGCAAGTGGATGCTGAGTTGTATATGATCGTACAACCTGGTGGTCCAAAAGGTATGCAACAAATTGAAACATCTCGTCTTGAAAACGGTGTAATGATAAGCCAAAATGCACTTAATGATCTAGGTGAAGAAGAGTTTATTAAAATGCTTCGTTTTGTTGACTGGTTATGGTACTCCGATGAAGGTCAAACTTTAAGTCTATGGGGTGTAGAAGGCGAAACTTATACGAAAGACGCTGAAGGAACAATTGCACTTAACTCTGACATTTCTTGGAACGGACTTAATGTAGATACAGCTACTAAAAAATTAAATGTTGATTTTGGATTTGGTAATGGTGTATTTGCATACGGTGGTACTTCTAAACTTAAAATGTCCAAAATGACTGAAGGCGAAAAAGATTATAACGCTCGTATTTTAGAGTACCGAGTGCCACGTGAGATCGCACCTCCAATTATGGGGAATGCGGATCAAAGTGAGCAAATGAATCTAATTTCAACGCCAATGATGGACTATGTTAAAACGATGACATTGAAATTTATTACAGGTCAAGAACCATTAGCGAATTTCGATAGCTATGTAAAACAAGTTGAAGCTAATGGAAGTACTCGTTACGTAGAAATGTCTAATGAAATTTTCAATGACACAAAATCACTATTAGGATATTAATACCATAAATAATTCAAAAGAGCTATTCCAAAGTAGAGTGAAATCTACTGAAGAATAGCTCTTTTTCCTTAATATAAAATTGTTGAGATAGGTTAGGATTAGGTGTAAATAATGTAAAAGTCACAGATAAATTGTCGAAATATGTAGATAGATATTTAGAAGTAGTAATAAAGAACTATATTGCTTAAATAAAGAATAATAAATAGAGATAAAGTAATACAGTGCTCACAAAATATGAATAAAAATAAGATATTAGATATATTTTCACTGGAAAATATCAGGGATTTGTATTATACTAATTGGAATACATTAGGAGAGTGAATTGACCTTGATCGATATACATTGTCATATATTGCCAAAAGTTGATGATGGGACGTCGGATATGGAAGAGGCAATTATGATGGCAAGACAGGCAGTAAAAGATGGAATACATCATATTGTGGCAACTCCACATCATCGTGCTCATCACTTTTATAATGAACGAGACACAATACAAGAAGCAGTTAATCAATTGTCACAACAATTAGAAATATATAATATACCATTACATATATATCCAGGTCAGGAAGTTCGTACATATTCGGATCTTTTACTAGATTACGAGAATGGACTTCTCCAGTCACTTAATAATAGTAGATATTTGCTTGTAGAATTTCCAAGTTCACATGTACCTGATCTAGCTGAAGAGCTATTGTATGAGTTAAGTCTATTAGGGGTCGTCCCTATTATTGCACATCCAGAGCGCAATAAAGAGCTTGCTAATGATAGTACTAGATTGAAAGATTTAGTTCGTGAGGGAGCATTAGCTCAGATGACGACCAACTCGATAACAGGTCAGCTAGGTAAAAACATTCAAAAAATATCTACAACTATGTGTAGAGAAGGACTTGTCCATTTTATTGCAACAGATGCACACAATGTCCAGACAAGACCATGTATTCTTTCTGACGCATACGAGGTCATACAAGAACAGTTAGGAAGAGAATTTGTTGATTACTACCAAAACAACGCTAAGCTATTACTGCATAATGAAGCGATTGAACCAAAGCTTCCATTAATAACTAAGCGTAGTTGGTATAAATTTTGGTAAGAAATTTTAGAAAATGGAGGAGAGAAATGAGATTGTCTATTAAAAGAGTAGTACAAACCATTGCGCTTTTACTAGTTTTGATCGTAGGTGGTGGCTCTGTTGGCCCACAAATAAGTGAGGCAGCAAGCAAACAGACACTTACTGTTGAGCGTATGGATATGCATTTCATTGTGGATGGTAAAGTTTACCACACATCGAAAGAACAACAAGCATTTGTTTACAAAGGCCGTACTTATGTACCGATTCGCTTTGCAAGTTATTTGTTTGAACTGTGGGTTGTATGGGATCAAGCTAATTCAACAGTTATCATTGATCAACCGACAACTTCACAATTGAAGCAACTGCAACAGTTTAAGAATCAATATTTAACTGCGAACGCGGATATTTCTAAGCCGGCATCCACTTCTCGATTAGAGAAAATCACACTAGCTACAATTGAAACAAAATATAAGTTTTTTGGTGTGAAGCAGCCAGCACCTAGCGATGCTATAACGATGAATTATATGGGGACAGTATATGTTCCAATTAGATACTTCACAACACAGACAAACAGTACTATCTCATATGATGGCGTTACTAAGAGCATTACTATGCAGCTTGATAAGAACCAAGGGGGTTCTAATTCAGGAGCTGGCAATGGCTCAACTAATCCAGGGACAGGAAATGGCTCAGGAGCTGGTACAGGCTCAGGGTCGGGAGAAGTTGATCCAAGTAAGCCTGCAAGAGCAAGTATTGTAGCTGCAACTCAGACTAAACTGGAAGAATTGCAAACGGCTTGTTCTACAAAAGCATATTCTCTATATAACAAGTTTTTATCCGCACCGGATAGTGAAAAGCAAAACTACATTAGTCAAGGTCTTGCAGCGGTAGATGATTGCGATGCGAAATTTGAAGAAGCAATTGGGAATATGAACTCACAGCTAGAGAAATATGATTATGAAATTGGCGATGAAGCTACTAAATTCAAAAAACAGTATGATGACACAAAGGCTGCAATGTATTCGAAGTTTCTAGGTTAATAGTTTCAGATGACGAATTCGTCATAATAATATATGAGGTGATAATGAAATGATGAAAATGACTAAAAAAACTATTATGTTATCTGCTGTAGCACTAATTGCAGCTAACGCGTTAACGTTTGGCCCTGTTTCTTATAAAGTGAGTGCTGCAGATCCTGCAGTTGTTAGTTCAGTGGCTACTAGCTCTGATAAACTGAATAAGGTATATACACAGCTAAACAATGATCCAGTATTACTTCCTTTGGTAACAAAAGGTTTTACTGAAGTTAATAATTATGTGAATCAGGATACTTTTGATGCAACTGCATTGCTACCAAATCTTTGGAGTGGAATTTCTGTAAACCTAGATCCCGCTGAAAAGATTGCCTTTAAAAACGAGTTAACTAAAGTGATTAGATTAGCTCTTGTGGAATTCGATCCAACTAAAGCGCCAGTGACAGATATTTCAGCTGATCTTGAACAAAGTTTGACTAATTTATCTGATTTATTAGACTCGAAAGATTATCCGCGTGTCAATAAAACACAATTGGCTGATTTTATATTAGAGCTTGAAGCTGCAGCATTGGCTAAAATCAACGGAACCGAGCTAGCTCCAACTACAGACTTAGGAGAACTAGTATCTATCGAGTTAGATGCTTTAATTCAAGGACTATGGAACAGTTCATCATCTCAAGTAGTTGTCCTTCTTAAAGCATTGTATAACGAAGATCTTGAGCTTCTAGTGAAAGATGTGAAAAAAGCGCAGGAAATTCTAAGTGCTGATGCGTTCTCACCTAATACAGCTAAGCAAGCGAGTGCTGCACTGGGTATTGCTTATGTGAAGGCTCAATTAGTTGGTAAAAGTCCGCTTGGAAATGCGACTGCAGTTAACAATAAAGAACATAAAATTAGTCAATTAAATATTTTGGGAATTAAAGGTTTTCCTCTTTCTGCATTCGACTTTAGTACTACTGACTTAGTTAATCCGGAGTTTGATACTACTAATGGGTACCTAAAGATTACATCTGACACTTCCATTAACTCTAGTAAAACAATTGAAGTAACAGCGAAATTGGCAAACGATAACTTAATACCTCAATGGTTACATGGTGCAACCGTATTTACCCAAACAGTAACATTGAGCCCTAAGTCGAATGCTGGCGGAGGCGAGTTCATTGACACTGAACTAAGCTTAGTACCTAACGCAACTACAATTGCACAAAACATTAGTGACAAAATCGATGCTGCACTAGTGGGTATAGGAGAGCTAACAACAAATAAAGATATATTCGCTCTTCGTGCGATCGTTGAAGAAGAATTAAGATCCGCACTGACGGTAAACGCTGGCAGTAAAGTGACAACGAATAATGGTGTTAGTGAATTGAAGCTAACAGCAGCAGACTTAAGTAGTGTATTTAGCCAATTAGATTCAGTAATTAAAACGGCTAATGCAGCACTTCAAGCAGTTGTAGCAGATGCTGAACCAGTTAAACCGGTGCTTAATCTATCAGTAGGAAATCTTGATAGTGTTAAAGTAGTAATTAATGGTGAACTACTCGGTTCACTTAAAGCAAAAGGTATTTATGCAATTGGTGTAACTTCTAATGGTGCATTAATCGAGGTTCCGCTTACGGAGCTTGAAGCAAATAGTTCACTACAAATTACAAAGACTAATGGTATTACTGCGGAATTAAAAGACGGTATGAATCAAGTATCTGCACTTACAGCAAAAGGTATCCAAGCTATTGGAGTAACTGGTATTACTCCGGAATTAAAAGACGGCATGAAACAAGTATCTGATATATACAATGTTGTTGTAATTGGTGCTGACGGCAAAGAGAAGCATGAATTCCAATCTCAAGCACGCATTGTTCTTCCAGTGAATAGCGGAAGTGTTGGCAATGAGCAATTCCTAACACTTGCAAAAATCGAAGGAAGCAAATTAATTAATTTGGGTGGTACTTATAACCCAGCTAAAAAACAATTCTCTGCAATGCGTAATACATTCTCATCATATGTTGTTATTGAAAATCCGGTAGCGTTCAAGGATACTAGTGAGCTGGCTTGGGCAGAGGATGATATTCTAAAAGCAGCAGCAAAAGGCATTATTGTCGGACGAGCTGAAGGGGTATTTGCTCCACGTGCTGAAATTACTCGTGCTGAGTTTACAGCTTTACTTGTAAGAACTCTTGGCATCGAAGCGGTTAGTTATACTGAAACATTTACTGATGTAAATGACGGTGACTGGTACCAATCAGTTGTTGCAACAGCAGCAGCTTACGGCATTATTAATGGACGTACAAGTACTACATTTGATCCTGATGCACCAATTACAAGAAGTGAAATGGCAACAATTACTTCCAACGTACTTGTGAAAGTATTAGGCTACAAACCAGTCAGTGATGTGAATGATACATTGAATTTATTTGCAGACCAAGCTGATGTTGTCCCAGCTCATCGTGCAGGTGTTGCACTTGTAGCACAAGAAGGTATTGTTCAAGGTAAAGGACTTGGTGTTTATGATCCTAAAGGAACATTTACTCGTGCTGAAGCAGCTGTCGTGATTAACAAATTGTTAAATCTAAGATAATGGTTATAGATTCCTCCTCTTTCTATTTATTGAGGGGAGGAATCTTTTCTTTTTGAGGTTCACGCAATCATAAATCCCACCACGAACAACTAGAATATGTATAGACGGGAGTACGTTCATATAATGGAATTAGAGCTTAGAGATTATGTGGAGATAATAAAGAAAAGACTATGGTTAATCGGGTCAATTGTTGCAATACTGGCTGTGGCAACCGCGGTAGTAAGTTATTTTTTTATTAAACCCGAATATGAATCAACCACTAAATTAATTGTTAACAATAACAACGAAGTATCTAGTGGACTTGATTTGAATAGCGTCAATCTAGATTTGAGATTAATAGATACATACAAACAAATTATTAAGACAACAGCGATTACAGATGAGGTAGCGTTACGTAATCCATCACTTCAATTAACTGGCGAACAGATCATTGAATTAATTACGGTTTCCTCAGTAAATAACACACAAGTATTAACTATTTCAGCACGTCATCATGACTATGCAACAACGGTTAAGCTTGTTAACGAAGTGGCAGCAGTATTTGTTCAACAAATACCTACGATTATGACGGTCAATAATGTCTCGATTCTTAATGAAGCGAAGTTTAATAATAATCCTTCGCCAGTACAACCAAATCCAATGCTTAATATTGCAATAAGTATTGTTATTGGCTTAATGCTAGGTGTTGGGATTTCCTTATTGTTAGAGTATTTGGATGACACGATTAAAGATCCACAAGATGTAGCACAATATTTAGATTTACCGGTCTTAATTAGTATTCCTAGACTAACATCCGACGATTTCAAAGTTGGAGCTGCTAGAACAGCCTCACGAGCAACAAGGTCTACTAGAGTGGAGGCGAACAAAAATGTCACAATCAACGAATAACGCGAAACGTACCATCATTTCGCTCAGTAATCCTAAATCCCCAATTAGTGAATCGTACCGCACATTAAGAACGAATATTAGTTTTACTGCAGTAGACAATGAATTGAAAGTAATTATGGTAACTTCTGCTAGTCCTGGGGAAGGGAAATCAACAACGGCTGCTAACATCGCAGTAACGTATGCACAATCTAATTATAATGTAATCGTAATGGAGTTAGACCTGCGTAAGCCAACAGTACATAAAACATTTAACGTAACGAATCGTGCGGGCATTACTCATGTCTTAACTAATCAGGCGAGCTTAGAGGAAGTTATTAGATCAACGGATATTCCCAATATTGATGTCATTAGTTCTGGTCCAATACCACCAAATCCATCGGAATTGTTAGGGTCTAACCAATTAGTTAAAGTTATTAACGGGCTCAAACAGATATATGACATTATCATTATTGATACGCCACCTCTACTAGCTGTAACTGATGCACAATTAGTTGCTTCTATTTGTGATGGTGTTATTCTTGTTGTCGATTCTGGACAAGTGAAGCGTAGTGCAGCTATCGATGCCAAACAAAAGCTAGATAGAGTAAACGCTAAAATTCTCGGAGTTGTTCTTAATAACGTTAAGAAAAAGAAAAATGATGATTACTACTATTATTATTACGGAGAGAAAGAAGATTAGTAGAGATAATGGAGGCAAGAGATGAGCTATGCTCGAATGCGAACGCTAGTACTAATGGCAATAGATAGTAGTATTATATTAGGTTGCATTATTGTAGCTTATTTATTTCGTTATAATGCTGATCTTACTTCAGCAGAAATCCAACAGGCCGCTTTATTTAGCGGCATTGCTATCGTAATAGGATTAATCGTACTTTACAATTACGGACTGTATCGACGAGCATGGCAATTTGCCAGCATTGGAGAAGTCGTGCTCATCTTTAAATCAGTCACGATTGCAATTCTATTATCATATACCATTACATCACTAATCATCCCAGGTCGTATTCCAATTGCCATTGGGTTTCGTACATATGAACTTTGCTTATTAGTAATAGGTGGATCACGGTTTATGCTGCGTATTATTAAAGACAATTACATCAAGCCATCTAATAAGCAACGTCAATCATTAATTATTGGTGCAGGTCAATGCGGTGTGATCGTTTATCGGGAGCTTAAGATGAATGCCGCTTCTAATCAAGAGGCCATTGGATTTATTGACGATGATCCGAGAAAGTGGGGACAAGAAGTATTCGGCCTTCTTGTCATCGGAGGAAGAGAACATATTATTAACATTTGTAATGAACAGAAAATAGACGATATTATTATCGCTTTACCATCAGCATCTCGTACACAAATTTCAGACATTATCGCCATTTGCAAACAGACAAATGCGAAGCTGAAGATGGTTCCGCAAATTAGTGAATTGCTTGAAGGAAAAGTGGAATTAAGTATGCTTCGTGATGTCGGAGTGGAGGATTTGCTCGGACGTGAGCCTGTTGTCCTTGAAAACGATGGAATTGATGAATATGTTACTAATAAAGTCGTATTAGTAACGGGTGCAGGCGGATCTATCGGTTCAGAGCTGTGTCGGCAAATTTTACATTTTAAACCAAGTAAACTATTATTGCTTGGCCATGGGGAAAATAGTATCTATCAAATTCATCGTGAGTTGAAAGATAAAGTTGAGCATCTGGTGCCAATCATTGCAGATGTTCAGGATCGAAAGAGAATGGAACAAGTATTCAAGCAGCACAAGCCACATGTCGTTTTCCATGCAGCTGCGCATAAACACGTACCTCTAATGGAAGAAAACCCCTCGGAATCCATAAAAAACAATGTGTTTGGTACACGTAATGTGGCTGAATGCTCAGATATTTATGGGGCAGAGCGTTTCGTATTGATCTCTACAGATAAAGCTGTGAACCCAACCAGTATTATGGGGACAACAAAGCGCATTGCTGAAATGTTTATTCAATGTTTAGCCAAGCAAAGTAGAACGAAATTCAGTGCAGTTCGCTTTGGTAATGTATTAGGAAGCAGAGGCAGTGTTATTCCATTATTCAAAGAGCAAATTGCAGCAGGCGGTCCAGTTACCGTTACTCACCCTGAGATGGTTAGATATTTCATGACCATACCAGAGGCTTCAAGACTTGTTATTCAAGCCGGTGCATATGCCAATGGTGGAGAAATCTTTATTCTTGATATGGGTGAACCTGTGAAAATCGCAGATCTTGCTAGAGACTTGATCCGTTTATCTGGCTATGAGCCAGAAGTTGATATTAAGATTCAATATTCGGGTATTCGTCAAGGTGAGAAGCTCTATGAGGAATTGTTGCTGAAAGAAGAAGGAATGACCGATACACAACATAGTCGCATATTTATAGGCAGACCCGCATCCTTCAATCGTGAAGATATTGAACTAGAATTAAGACGCTTAGAACGTATATTGGGTGAAGATCGTACAATTATACAAGAACTGCTATCTAGAATTGTTCCAACATATGTGACGGAAAAAAGGGAAGATACTAGAGTTCTTGTTACGAGTTCATAATACGTAAGTAATTAACGATGGTGGGAGGGGTGCAATGATTTTGCTACCTCCCTTTTACTATTAATTACATAAATGAGAATACCATTATAGGAGATTAGATATGAGAAATATTCCTTTTTCCCCTCCCGATATTACAGAAGAAGAAATAGCAGAAGTAGTAGATACATTAAGATCAGGATGGATTACAACCGGACCTAAGACTAAGAGATTTGAGCAAGAAATTGCTAAATATTGCAATACGACTAAAGCGGTTGCGTTGAACTCAGCAACTGCGTGTATGGAAATGACGCTAAGAATGCTAGGTGTAGGACCTGGGGATGAAGTTATTACATCGGCATATACATATTCAGCTTCAGCCAGTGTAATTCATCATGTCGGAGCAACTATTGTATTAGTAGACACTGGGATAGATAGTTATCATATTGACTATGATGCAATCGCAGATGCAATAACAGAAAAAACTAAAGTAATAATTCCTGTAGATATTGCCGGAGTTATGTGTGATTATGATCGAATCTTTGAAGCTGTTGAGAGTAAAAAACACTTATTTAGACCATCAAATGTAACACAAGAATTATTTGGTAGAGTTATTGTATTAGCAGATGCAGCTCACTCTATTGGTGCCACATATAAAGGAAGAATGAGTGGAGAAGTAGCAGATTTCACGTCTTTCTCATTTCATGCAGTCAAAAATCTAACCACTGCTGAAGGTGGGGCTGTCACTTGGAGAGATGTCCCCGGGTTGGATAATGAAGAAATCTATCGTCAATTTATGCTCTTATCACTTCATGGTCAGACGAAAGATGCATTAGCGAAAACAAATGCTGGATCTTGGGAGTATGATATTGTAGCACCTAATTATAAATGCAATATGACTGATATAATGGCTTCATTAGGATTAGTACAATTAAAACGTTACGGTCAAATGCTTAAGATTAGAGAGACATACATTCAAAAATATGAACAATTGCTAAAGGGTTCTAATGTTCATATTATGCCTCATTATTGTGATCAGTATAGTTCTAGTGGGCATTTATTGTTGACACGTATTGAAGGTGCAACTGAAGAAATAAGAAATAGAATTATTCGAGCAATGAGTGAGAAAGGTATTGCTGTAAATGTACATTATAAGCCCTTACCTTTACTTTCAGCATACCAAAAATTAAACTTTTCAATCGAACAATATCCAAATGCGTACGAAATGTTTGAAAATGAAATTACATTGCCACTGAATACTCAATTGACATATGAAGATATTGAACTTATTGTCTTTAACTTATTACAAATGATAAAAAAATAAGTAGTGTATAAAAATTAACTAGGTGATTATTAGATGAACAAAAAAATAATTATTATAGGAAACACCGAGTACTCTCGATTAATTAGATATTATATTGAAGTTGATACAGAACTAGAAGTAATAGCATATTCAGTAGAAAAAGATTATTTACAAGCGGAGTATTTTGATAATATACCGCTCATTGCATTAGAAGAGTTAACGAATAGTTATTCATTTAGTGAGTATGATATTATACTCGGAGTTGGCTACAGTAAAATGAATACAATTCGCGAAAAATTATACTTAAAAATTAAAAGCTATGGCTACTCAGTAATAAACTTTATACATTCTACAGCTGTTATTGCACCTAACTCAGTTATTGGCGAAGGAAATATTATTATGGAAAATGTAGTAGTAGCTCCATATTCGACGATTGGAGTAGGGAACATCATTTGGAATAGTGTAAATGTTTCACACAACAATGAGGTTGGAAATTTTAATAGTATATCAGTAGGGACGAGTTTATCAGGATTTGTGGAGATCGGTAATAACTGTTTCTTGGGGAACAATTGTACCATTAAAAACCATCTTAAAATTGCTAATTATTCATTAATAGGAGCAAGCTCATATGTCTCAGAGTCTACTGACGAGTACCAAGTTATTGTGCCACAAAAAAGCATAGTTTTACAAAAAAAAATAAGTACTGACTTAATATAATTGAGGAGTAAGATATGTACCAACAATTTAAAAGAATGTTTGATATATTAATTTCATTAGTTTTATCTCCTTTTGTTGGAATTTTAATTCTATTAGCTATAGTTGCAATTAAATTAGAAGAAAAAGGACCAGCATTCTATAATGCACAACGAATAGGAAAAGACAGAGAAATATTTAGAATGTATAAGTTGAGATCGATGTATGTGAATGCTCCAGATATAAGATTAGATGATGGTTCAACTTTTAATTCAGAGAATGATAGTAGAATCACAAAGGTTGGAAGACTATTAAGAAAAACCAGCATCGATGAATTACCTCAAATATTTAATGTTTTAAAGGGCGATATGTCGTTTATCGGTCCCAGACCAGACTCTGCGAATTGGGTTGATGAGTATACTGAGGAAGAAAAAGTGATTCATACGGTAAGACCAGGTATAACTGGGTATAACCAAGCAATACATCGTAATGCAGTAGGGACGAAAGAAAAGCTACAGAATGATATTTATTATGTAAAACATATGTCTCTATTATTTGATATAAAAATAATATTTTTGACTGTCAAAATTTTAATTGTTCCAAAAAATGTATATCGTCAATAATTATGCCAGGAGATTATAAGATGAAGAAAATTATGATATTAGGTGCAAGTATTTTGCAGCTTCCTGCAATTAAAAAAGCTAAGCAATTGGGGTTTTATGTGATTGTGGTAGACATGAATCCTCATGCAATAGGTTTAAATTATGCTGATGAATACAGAATAATTAGTGTTAATGAAATTGAAGAAGTATTAGTTTACGCTCAATCTAGCAATATTGATGGGATTATGACATTAGCAAGTGATATGCCAATGATGACAGTCGCTACTGTATCCCAAAAAATGAAGCTTAATAGCGTTTCTGTAGAGACAGCTGAACATACTACAAATAAAGCAGCTATGAGACAGCGACTAGAAATAAATAATATCGCAATTCCCAAATTTGATATTGTAAAAAATAGAGTGGAATTTGATTCTGCTATAAGAAAGTATAATTCGAAAGTTATTGTTAAACCGTCAGATAATTCTGGTAGTCGTGGGATTTTTCTTGTACATGATACTTCAAATATAGAAGAAGTTGAGGGTGCCTATCAACATAGCATAACTAATTCGAAAAATGGAGTTTTATTAGTAGAAGAATATATGGAAGGTACTGAAGTTAGTGTTGAAACAATTAGTATTAATGGAAAATGTCACGTTATCCAGATTACAGATAAATTAACTACAGGTGCCCCTCACTTTGTAGAATTAGGACATGCACAGCCATCAAAGTTAACTGATGATATATTGCATCAAATTACAGAGTTAACTCAAGACGCAGTAGAGGCTCTAGGAATAAATATAGGACCTTCACACACTGAAATTATTGTTACGAATGATGGTCCTAAAATTGTTGAGGTTGGAGCAAGATTAGGTGGAGATAACATCACTACACACTTAGTACCCCTGTCGACTGGAATTGATATGGTGGAAACCTGCATTCGAATTGCAGTAGGTGAAGAGATTACATTTAATTCCAATAAACATAATTCAGCAGTTATAAAATATTTTGTTACTCCACAAGGAATACTTGAAGATTTTCAGGGAGTAGAAGAATCACTTACCTTTCCTGGTGTGAAGGAAGTAATAATCAATAAATCAAGAGGAGACCAAGTAGGAGTTATTAAAAGTAGTGTTGATCGTATTGGATATGTTATTGCTACATCAGATACAGTTGAAGGCGCAACGTTATTATGCGAAAAGGTAATGGAAACAGTTACGTTTAATATTAGTGTTTCTTGAAAACATGTTGGAGGAAAAATTAGTGGCGAAAGTATTAATATCTGTACATTTAGGACGACATTTTTATAAATTTGGTCATTCAGATTATGAAGTGTTATTACAAATGGGACATGAAGTTCATGTTGCTGCAAATTTTAATGATGATTTAGATAAATTTTATGATCCTAGAGTTACAAAACATCATATTAATTTTGATCGAAGTCCATTTAGTTTTCAAAACTTTAAGGCTTTGAGGGAATTAAAAAATTTACTGCAAAAGGAATATTTTGATCTAATTCATACTCAATCCCCTTCAGGTGGTGCAATTACGAGGTTAGCAGCTAGGAAAACTAGAAAAAAAGGTACTAAAGTAATTTATACCGCTCATGGTTTTCATTTTCATAAAGGTGCACCAATTTTGAATTGGTGCTTATACTTTCCTATTGAGCTATTTCTGTCATTCTTATCTGATCAAATAATTACGATAAATATCGAAGATTATAATAGAGCAAATAGATATTTCCAAAAACCAAAGGTACTTTATATACCCGGGATAGGGATAAATATTGAAAAATATATGATGACAGAAGTTAATTTAGTAGAAAAAAAAGATGAATTGGGAATTCCTTTACACGGGTTTACGTGCATTTCTGTAGGTGAATTGAATGACAACAAAAATCATTTGAGCATTTTGAAAGCAATCAGTAAATTGAAAGATGAAGATATACACTATATTATTTGTGGTCAAGGGTATTTACAAGAAAAGATGAAAGAAGAAATTGAAAACCTACAATTGAATGATAAGGTACATCTATTAGGATTTAGAAATGATGTCAATGAACTATACAAACTAGCAGATGTATTCATTTTTCCTTCTTATAGAGAGGGACTTGGTTTAGCGGCTTTAGAAGCAATGGCAGCAGGTTTACCACTTATTACTTCAAATAGACATGGAATTATTGATTATTCATCTAATGAAAAAAGTGGATATATTTGTGATCCTAATGATATTGAAGGTTTTAAAAATGCAATTTTAAAAATGAAAAAAAGTGAGGACAAAAGACACTTTTTCTCGAAAAATAATTTAACTAAAGTAAAGAATTATGATTATAGAGTAGTTCAGAAAAAAATGAGAGAGATATATCGAGGTTGTATTGAAAATGAATAATCCCTTAGTTAGTATTATTATTCCAATATATAATAGCGAAACGCATTTACAAATAACATTAGACAGTGTAATAAAACAGACTTATAAAAATTTACAGATTATTCTAGTTGATGATGGATCAAAAGATAAAAGTTACCAAATATGTGTAGATTATTCGGAAATTGATAAGAGAATTTTTCCATTTAAACAAGAGAATAAGGGTGCATCAGAAGCAAGAAATTATGGGTTAACTCACATAAAAGGAGATTTTTTTATGTTTGTTGATTCTGACGATTGGATTGAGCCAGAAATGGTTAGCAGTTTGCTATCGAATGCCTTGAATAATAAGAGTGACCTTGTTATGTGCGGTATGGTGATAGATTATTTTAAGTCGGATAGAATTTTGGACTATTCTAGAACTGTATTACTCAATAAAAGAGAACTTTATGGAAATGAAAATATAGCAGAAAACATTATTGATCTTGTTGAAAATGAAAGTATTAATGGACCTTGTTGTAAATTAATTAGAACAAATATTGTGGTAGACAATAAACTAATGATGCAGCCACATATAAAGATTCAAGAAGACTTAGAGTTTAACATACAGTTACTTAAACACATAAGTTCACTAACTGTAATTGAAGAGCCATATTATCATTATAGTGTGAGGAATAGTGAGAGTTTAACTAAAAAATACTTCATTAATAGGTTTACAATGATAAATGCAGTTCATGATGAGCTACTTAACTACTATCTGGATAGAAGTTACCAGAAGGAACTACTATCTGTTGTAGGATTCCTTTATATAAAAAATTTTTATTCTGCAATTCTCAATTTATTTCATAGAAATTGTGATTTGACAACAAAAGAAAAATATAAGCTAATTAATGATATTTACAAGAGTGATAAACATAAAAGTATGATGGGGATAGCTAAACGAGATGGATTAAAATACAAAATATTGAAACTAATGGTGTCAATTAATAATATTACTATGATATTATTATTCACTAAAATCTTGTGGATACTACGAGAAAAATTTAAACTCACATTTTGAAAAATATAAGGAGAATGATATGTCTAAGTTACTTTCGATAATTGTGCCGATTTATAATGTTGAAGCTTATCTAGAAAAATGTATTGATAGTTTATTAAATCAATCTTATGGTAATGTCGAGATTATTCTGATTAATGATGGCTCAACTGACAGATCAGGTTTAATTAGTGATAAGTACTCTGAACTCGATCGTAGAATTAAAGTTATTCATAGACTGAATGGTGGTTTATCGGCCGCTAGGAATACCGGGATAAAAGCAGCATCAGGCTATTATATAGCTTTTGTAGATTCTGATGATTTTGTTTCAGAAGATTCTTTTAATGTACTTATAGAAAAAGCAGAAAGTAATGATTTGGATATAGTTTGTGGAAATGCGTTTAGGTATTTTGAAAATAGAAATAAAAAGACTGTTATGATACAGAACGATATGACAACAGAAAAAGTATATTCTGGAGTAGAGTATATATGCGATAAAATAGAAGGAAATGCTTATCAACCGTGTGTATGGTTAAATGTGTATCGAGCTTCATTAATTAATGATAATCAACTGTTCTTTAAAGAAGGTATACTACACGAAGATGAGGAGTGGACTCCAAGAGTCTTTTTGAAAACTTCGAGGGTACAATATTCTAATCATGTATTTTATTATTATGTACAAAGACAGGGATCTATTATGAATGCAAGAGATAAAACGAAAAATGGTATCGATGTTGTAGAAACATGTTTGGAACTTGATCAAATATATTCAGATATTTCCTCAATAAGTCATAGGAAAATATTGAAGAGTTATTTAGCTAAGTTATATTTAAGTGCAATCACAGTAGGTAGATTAAGTCGAAAAGAGTTTAAGCAATATATTAATAAAAAATTTGTATATGACAGAGTAAAAGGTGGTAAAGATAGGATAAAAATGATCTTATTTATTTTAAGTCCCAAGATATACGTAATTGTAAATAGATATTCTCAGTCAAAATACAGCAATAATTTTAGTTGAAATGATGTGATTAATTGATTATTTATATCGCCTTAATATTATATGTTATATTGATGGGAATTCTCTTTAAGATTATTCAGAAGAGTACGATAAGAAATATGTTTTATTTGCTGTTAACGTTTTTACCCTTATTTATAGTTGCGGGTTTCAGATTTGAAGTGGGAGTAGATTACAAAAATTATGTAGCGACATATATTAAAATAAATAACTCTTTAAGAGATGTTAGCATTTTCGAGTTAAGAAGTATGTTAGATATGGAGATAGGATATCTTTTACTGAACAGACTAGTAGATTTTTTGTTTGGAAATTTACAGTATGTATTTGTAATCTCGAGCTTTATTACACTGATTCTTGTATTAGTTACAATATACAGGTATTCTTCAAATGTATACTTGAGTGTTCTTTTTTTTACACTAGGGGCATATATTAGTTCCTTTAACATTCAAAGACAATATATTGCAATAGCAATAATATTCTTTTCAATTAAATACGTGATCGAAAGAAAGTTAATTAGATATATTTTTTCGGTATTAATCGCATCAATGTTCCATACATCAGCTGTTCTATTGCTACCATTATATTTCATTCTTAATAAAAAAATAAATGCAAAAAAAATAATAATAGGTATTATTTTAGTTTGCTTAAGTACAGTATTAATGCCTAATATTCTATCAATTGTTCAAAAGTATTTTTATTCTCAGTACAGTTTAGAATCATACGGTATGAATGATGGTACAATCAATAATGTAATTATTGCTGCTTTTTATATGATTTTGGCAATGTACTTGCAGAAAAAAAGTTCAGATATAAGCATTAAGAATATCGTTCTTATTAATTGGAGTTTTATTAATTTACTACTTGCCATTCTAAGCACAGAAGTTTGGCTGATAACCAGAATTATGTCATACAGTTTGATTTTTCAGATTTTGTTATTACCTGAATTCGTGAAGTCAGTAGAAAATAAATATGTAAAATCGATAATTTCTTTTTTATTGATACTATTATCGATTTATCTTTTTGTTACTACAATAACAAATGAACAGAATCTATTGACCCCATTCCAATTCAATTTTAAATAGTTAAAAATATCAAATTAAGGTAGTTGAGGTAATTGAAAAATAAAGATATATTTACTAAGTATTTTTGTGAAATGCATAGTATTGATTTTGAGGAAGAAGCTAATATCATTTATGTTAAAGCAAGGGATTTAATTTGTGCAGAAAGACTGGACTTAATTGTGAAATTTAAGTATGTTGAGCACAAAAATAAAGGATACGATTTAAGTTATATTAAAGAAGTCTATCATGCCCACATTGAAGCTTTTTCTAATGGAACATTTACTGAACCAGGCACAGAAGAAAAGAATAGTATAAATAAATATTTTAAAGAGTTTGATCTTCTAATAGATAGTATTGAAAGAGAAGGGGTAAATTATCAGAAATCAGTAATCCCCTTAGGTTCGAATAATGTAATACTGGATGGCTCGCATAGAGTAGCGATAGCTGCTTATTATAATTTGGAAATTCCAGTAGTATTTTTCGAGGAATTATCAGTCTGTTATGACTATAAATTTTTTGAGAAGAGATTATTGGATAAATCTTATATTGATTTTCTAGTATTAGAATATATTAAGTTAAAGAAGAATGTTTTTTTTGCATGTATTTGGCCTAAGTCTACTAAAATGAATTTAGAAGCAGAGCTAAATAAAATATTACATAAAGAGAGTGAATTTTTTTATACTAAGAAATTGAATTTAAACTACGATGGATTAAGAAATTTGATGACTCAAATATATAGTCAGCACGATTGGATTGGGGATTACATTAATAATTTCCGTACAGTGAATAAAAAAGTAGATAATTGCTACGAAGAAGACCAACCTATGTTAATTTACGTGTTTGAATCAAATCATTTATCAAAAGTGTTATCACTAAAAGAAAAAATAAGACAGCTGTACAATATTGGTAATCACTCCATTCATATAACTGATAATGACGAAGAAAGCATTCAAATAGGTAAATTATTGTTGAATGAAAACTCGATTTCCTTTTTAAATAATGGCAAACCAGATATTTATAAAAATGTATATCGAAGAATACTTAACTTTAAAGATAATTTGATAGAAAGTAATTTTGATTTAGATGAATCTATAATCACATCTAGTTCAATTCTTTCAATGTATGGTTTAAGAGAAGCAAATGATTTAGATTTTATAAGTTGTTCGAAAAACTCTTCATTACTAATAACTAATGAAATAGGATGTCATAATGAATATATTAAGTTATATGATAAGACAATTGAAGAATTAATTTTTAATCCAAATAACTATTTTTATTATTTAGATATTAAGTTTGTAAGCATTAATGCTATCAAAAAATTTAAAATAAATAGAAATGAAAAAAAAGATGTTGTTGATATTGAATTAATTAATACATTGGATATTGTCGATTCTAAGTTATCTCAAATAATCAGATTGAAAAATCATAAACTGAAAATAAAATGGCGTAACTTAGGGAATAAAAGTAGAATAGTCATTATTTCAGTATTGAAGCGATTAGGTCTATTTGACATTTCAAAGAAACTTTATCTAAAGGTCAAAGGAATTTCAAATGAATAATAATGAATCTCGTTCTTTAAATTCACTCCGTAATATGAGTATTGGTATAGCAACTCAATTAATATTCTTAGTTGTAACTTTCGTTTCACGTACTGTTTTTATAAATACTTTAGGTGCAGAATATTTGGGACTTAATGGGATACTAAGCAGTACACTCTTGGTATTGTCTTTAGCTGAACTTGGTTTAAGCAATGTTCTCGTATTTAGTTTGTACAAGCCATTATCTGAGAGGAATATTAAGCAAGTCTCTAATTTATTGCTTTATTTCAGGAAATTATATAAGAAAATAATTGTCCTAATTCTTATTATTGGACTATTAGGAATGCCCTTTTTAAACCATATAACTAATTCCTCCATTTCTAATAGTGATATAATTTTATTTTATGTAATATTTTTGTCCAATACTTTATTATCTTATTTAATAATGCATAAAGTTGCGTTAATTCAGGCAGATCAAAAGAATTATTTGTTACAATTAACGAATTTAATATGTAGCATTTTAAGAGATGGAATCCAAATATACTTATTATTACAATATAGAAATTATTTATATTATTTATTGGTGTTGCTTTTCTCAACCCTACTATATAATCTCTTAATTAGCTTAATCGTAAAGAATAAATATTCTGAGTATATGATTCATATTACAACTGAAAGAATAGATACAATAGGAATTAAAGAAAACATAAAGTCAATGTTTTTATATAAAATTGGTGTGACATTGATGAATAGTTCTGATAATATTCTTATCGCCGTTATATTTGGAGCAGTTTATGTTGGATTCTATTCAAATTATAGTCTTTTAATTTCAGCAGTATTGGTTTTTATGACAGCAATTGTTCAGGCATTGATGGCAAGTGTAGGTAATTTGAATTCGTTAGGGAACATTAAGAAATCTTATGAATTTTTTAATGTCTTGCTCTTAGTATTCCAATTAATTGCAACTATCTGCAGTTTATGTATGGTGTTTGTTCTTAATGACTTCATTACAATATGGATTGGAAAAGAATATATCCTGTCAGATTCAATTGTTTTTTTAATAATTTTGAATTTTTATATACAGAGTATAGTTAATCCTGTTTGGATGTACAGAGAAACATTTGGTTTATTTAGTAAAATGAAATATATAATGCTGTATTCAACCTTCATAAAAGTGATACTTTCATTTATATTAGGATATTTATTAGGAATTGAAGGTATCTTTATAGCAACCATTCTTGCAAGATTATTCACAACTATTTGGTATGAACCAATGCTATTATTTAATAAGATATTTAAACAAACAGTTCATAATTATTGGATTAGACAGGGCAAATACATCTTGTTTACAATAATATCCTATATAATTGTAAACTACTTAATAGATCATATTATTCTGTCGAATCAAATTATACAGATAGCATTAAAAATTATTATATCAGTAATTATTGTTTCAATGCTTTTTGTTATTGGAAATTACAAATCAGAAGAGTTTAAACAGTTAAAAAATATATTTAAATCTATAATTATTCGATTTTTAAGATAGTAGTATCTTAAGCTAGGAGGCTCCCATATGACAATTCGCAAAGCGATTATCCCAGCTGCTGGACTTGGAACTCGATTTCTACCAGCGACTAAAGCACAACCGAAAGAGATGCTTCCAATTGTGGACAAGCCGACCTTACAATATATTATTGAAGAGGCTGTAGCATCGGGCATTGATGAAATTCTTATTATTACTGGACGAAATAAGAAGTCAATCGAGGATCATTTTGACAAATCTGTCGAATTAGAACTAGAGCTTGAAGCAAAAGAGAAATTTGAATTGTTAGCCGAGGTTCGAGAGATTTCTAATATGGTTAACATCCATTATATTCGCCAGAAGGAACCTAAAGGTCTCGGGCATGCGATCTATTGTGCCAAGAGCTTTATTGGCAATGAGCCTTTCGCTGTCTTACTAGGTGATGATATTGTTCACAGTGAAAAGCCCTGTTTGAAACAACTGATAGATGTGTATGAATATTACAACAGCTCAGTTCTAGGCGTACAACAAGTTGAGCAGAAAGATGTACATAAGTATGGGATCGTCGATGGACAGAAGATTGACCAGTCTGTATCTCGAGTTAATCAGTTGGTTGAGAAGCCTGAGACTGAAGATGCACCTTCTAATATTGCGATTTTAGGACGTTATATTATTACCCCTGAAATCTTCACGATTCTTGAAAATACTGCTCCTGGTGCTAACGGTGAGATTCAACTTACAGATGCGCTCAATCAATTATCGCGTAGTGAAGCGGTCTATGCATACGAATTTGAAGGACGTCGATATGATGTTGGAGATAAACAAGGTTTCTTGGAAGCAACGGTTGAATACGCGTTAAGAAGAGAAGAGCTTCGCGAGCCGTTTATGTCATATTTAAAATCTATTGTGGACAAAAAAGGATAAATTATGCAACATAATAGAAGAATTCTCCGTTTAATATTGTGGGGACTAGTTATTGCTCTGCTAATCTCTATATATCTACTATCTAGTCAACCAGCTTCAAGTTCTGCTAAACTCAGCACGAATATTGCGGAACATACGATTCATATCTATGAGAAGTTGACAGGAATGGATATTACGATAAAGCAGTGGGATCATAAGTTGCGTAAAGCTGCACATTTCTCGATCTATTCTTTACTTGGCATTTTTATTATGACTTTATGTCTAATAAGTGGAGTAAGTAAGAAGTGGTCTATCTTAATTACTATGGTTGTTGGAATTATTTATGCGAGCATAGATGAATTACATCAGCTTTTTGTAGATGGTAGAGGTGCAAGTGTACGGGATGTTGGTATAGACAGCTTAGGCGTTATACTTGGCATCACTATTATATGGATAGTTAATAGGAGATGGAAACGATGAAGAGATGGAAAAAGGTAGTACTATGGATAGCTTCAATTCTAGTAGTAGTTGCTATAGGTGGAGCTTTTGCAGCGAATTATGCGGTTGATAAGATGCTAGGTTCGATGAGCGGATTAAGTACAGAGATACTGGAGAATACAGAGGGCGAAGGCACGCCAGATTCTGCACCAGCACCTGGTGAAACTGGTGTTGCTCAGAATAATAATGGTTCGAATGACGTTGGTGCAGGGGATACTCCTGTTAGCAATGATTCATCGTCATCAGTGACGAATAACGGTGAAGGAAACAATGGAACTGTAGCTACTGATTCTGATTCTAATCAGAATGGATCTTCAGAGGGTAGCGCAGGTTCAGATGGCTACAACCCTTCAGTTTCTACAGATAAGGCAAAGGAAATTGAAGAAAAAGTAACGTTAGGTGAGAAGGCAAAAGTAGTTTCAATTCTTACGAAGCGTTTATCTACTTCTGATATTTCAACTATGCAGTCATTAGCGAGTGGTGGATTATCTGGAGAAGAGAAAAAGCAAGCTAGAACTTTAATGCTGGAGAAGTTAACTGAGGATGAATACAATGAGCTTGTTGCCATTGCAGCCAAGTATGGCTTAAGTCAAGGTAGATCATATGCCGAGGTTTCTAATGAATAGCAAGGCTTAACAAAAGGTTTATTCTCTCTAGTAGGAAAAATAATGCCTCCAAAATATTAAATAAATAGTAACACCTTCAAGAAAAGTAGTTTATGTCGTAAGATATGAATTACTTTTCTTGAAGGTGTTTTTTGTTGTGGATAAGAGTCAGATTTAGTCTTGCAAACAAGCTGATAATGATAAAAATAAGTTTTCAGCTAATATACATAATTAGCGTTAAATATAATAATAATAATGGGTAAAGTAGAATATACACTAATAAGATAACGATAAAGATAGGAGGGCTAATATGAAACATTATTATAGATGGATAAACGTAATTGGTCTTATTGTAATGCTTGTTATTAACTTTGCAGCTCAGCGAGGTAGCATTGGAGGTCAGACAACTGCAGAAGTCTCAGCTAAGTATCCCGTTCTAATTACACCTGCAGGATATACTTTTATGATTTGGCTACTGATTTATGCATTTCTAATCGGTTTTGTTACCTACTCATTCACAAGAAAAGGTAAGGAAAGTAAAATTAGTGAAACGATTGGACCATATTTTTTGCTTAGTTGCCTATTCAACAGTTCATGGATTATTTTATGGCAATTTGAAAAAATAAATAGTAGTGTATTTATGATGTTAGCGTTGCTAATAACACTAGTTGTGATTTACATAACGACACAAAAGTATATCGTTTCTCAAAAAAGAAAACTAAACTATTGGCTAGTTTCCGTTCCTTTTAGTTTGTATCTTGGATGGATATGTGTTGCAACAATAGTCAATATTGCAGTAGCACTATTAGCAAACCAGTGGGATGGCTTGGGAGTAAGTGAAATAGGTTGGACAATAATTATGCTCGTTGTAGCTACTTTGCTAGCTGTAGGTATAGGATTTCGAAATATTGATCCGATCGCTGTTCTAGTATTCGTATGGGCATTTATAGGTATAGCTGTAGAGCAACATGCAACGCCTGCTGTTGCAAATACTCCCCTTGTATTTGCGATTTTCTTATTCCTTATAGCTATCTTTCTATTTACAAAGAAATGGAGAAAGACGGCTATATCATAATCTAAAGAATTTTGAACATTGCGTACATAACCTATTCTTAATCTAGCAAATTGTTACAATGTTCACGTACAAACTGTTACTTGATGTAATAGCATCGTATAATCTAGCAGTTTTTATCGTAAACTATTAATTGCGTTAATCTTTCTTTCGACAAATATAATCAGTATAATAAGTATTAGATAATATTGTCAGGAAGTAGGTGTAAGCAATGGTATCAGAAGATTTCTCGAAATTATGGAATAAGCTTTCACGAGATTGGAAATTGACACTGGAACAAGAACTATCGCCATTAACAGAAGGACAATTAAATATTTTGGAATTACTGCAGGAATGCTCACCGATGAAACCATCTGATTTACTTCAACATTTATCAACGACTCCTGCAGCGATTACTACAATTCTAGATCGTATGGAACGTAATGAACTGATTATTAGAGTACGTGATGAGAAAGATCGTCGCATTGTTTGGATTGAAGTAACAAACAAAGGACAAGCTGAGACAGAAAGAGGATCAAAGATTAAGCGTGATATTATTGAACAATCACTAGATCGTATTTCAGCTCATAATCAACAATTGCTAGTTTACTTACTTGGTAAAGTTGCTAGTACATCATAGATAACATTCATAGTGCAACCAACCAATAGAAACAGAATAAAAGATATCTTATTGCCAACTCTATCTATTCCAAAGTGAATTAGGAGAGGACGTTAAGATATCTTTTATTGTTATGATATATATTATTGCTCTGTAGCTTGCATGGATGTCAATCGTTCGTTAAGCATCATTAGATTGCTTTCTAACGAGTCATAATCCTTATTACTCAATAGCGGGTCATCTCGAGTTTCTAATGTTGCAGCTACGGGTAGAATGCGATAGCGGTATGCAGCGTCCGGTTTGTAGCGATGTACCCATGTTGGTGTTACCTCTACATTCGTTAATTCAATTGCTCCAGTATCATAATGTTTCCGTATGTTGACCTTATAGATTGCTCCATAATCTTTGGACTCACCACGTTGATTCGATATGAAATTTCCCATCGAGTAAATAATTAAACCTTGACGTTCATTACCGTCTTCATCGAATATTGAGAGCATCTCGTAAGGTTGAAGAACATGTGGATGAGAACCTGCAATAATGTCGGCCCCAGCAGCAATTAGTTCTCGTGCTAACGTCTTTTGTTGCTCACTAGGCTGTGATTGATACTCATTGCCGAAGTGCAGGGCTATCGTAATAACTTCAGCACCGTCTTCTCTTAATTTGTTCATATCTGCAATTATAGTATCCTTATCTATCAAATTAACTAGATAATCTTTACCTGAAGGGATAGGAATACCATTCGTACCGTATGTATACGATAGGAAACCCATAGAAATATCATTATGTTCAATAATAGTAGTAGCATCAGAATCCTCTATTGATGCGGCTGTGCCAACCGTTGTAAATCCGATGTTGTGGACGTTTTCTAACGTACGTAGAATCCCTTTCTCACCTTTATCAAGTGAATGATTATTGGCAGTAGACAGCACATTAAAGCCAGCATTCCACAAAGCTTCTGCTAACTCTGTAGGTGCATTGAAAGTGGGATAACCAGTATAACCAATGTCGCTACCTGCAATAGGCGTCTCTAAGTTTGCCATGATCCAGTTACCATCTTCAAGTAGACTTGTAATAGGTTCGAAAAATGGATTGAAATCGTAAGTATCTGTTGCTTTGTTATAGGCACCAGGTAATTGTGGGGTATGACTCATTATATCTCCAACACCGATCCAAGTTGCATCTGTATATTCAGGAAGTGTAGGTGTAGGTTCAGGGGTGGGGGACGGTGATGGTGTGACAACAATCGTAGGTTCATCAGTTGAATCATTACCAACTTGACCGATCGGAGTATTCGAAATACTAGGAACATCCGATTCGTAGGAATTAATAATTACAAAAAAAGCAATAATAGCAATTGAAATAAGTACTAATAGTATACCATTTATTAACCATAGTAATCTTCGCCTAGGCAATGATGATCGCGAACTCATCTGTTCACCTTCTTCTATAATATTTGGTAATAAAAAACCGTTCGACCGAATCAGAAGTACGATCGAACGGTAAGTTTAGATAAACCAATTTGCAGCTTGCGTTAATTGCTGCCCGCTGAAAAGTGACCAAGGATCTTGTTGCTCTGACGGTGTAGATTGGAACGTCATCAATTCCTTGGTAGTAGGATGAGCTACAGTAATAGAAGTTGACCAAAGCGCGATTTGAGAGAAGCGCTTGTTAACAACTTTTCCATACTTCTGATCGCCGACAAGTGGACAACCAATATGCGCCATTTGAGCTCTAATCTGATGAGATCTTCCCGTATATAATTTGATAGCAACAAGACTGCGTCCATTAGCCTGATGTAACACTTTATAGCTTAACTTAGCATCTTTACTATCTGCTGTAGGTTTATTGTATACCGTCACTTGATTTATACGAGTGTCCTTGACGATATAATGCAATAGATCTGCTTCTAAAGTCGATGGAACGCCTTCTACGACACACATATAAGTCTTATCGAATGAACGGCTACGTACTGCCTCAGACATGCGAGAAGCTGCCTTAGAGGTCTTCGCAAACAACATGGCACCACCAACAGGACGATCAAGTCGATGGACAAGACCTAAGTATACATTTCCTGGCTTCTCAAAGCGGATCTTAATATCTTCTTTAATTAAAGTAAGCATATCAGCATCGCCTGTTTCGTCTTCTTGAGACGGAATTCCAGGCGGTTTCTGCACAACAATGATATGATTATCCTCATAAATGATAGGGATTTGCATTAGTTGGACTCCCAACGACCCAAAATACCGCAAGGAAGCGCTAGACCAGACTTTGTAATTGGCAAGCCGATTTCTCCACAGTTAATTTCTCCACCGTATTTTTTCTGCATACTCATTGTTAGCAAATGTTCTAGAACGGTAGGAGAAAGTCCAGTTGTGTACGAGTTGATTAGTAGGAATAAAGGATTATCACTAAGAATACTTGTACAAGATTGTAGGAATGGGAATAGGTTTTCTTCTAGCTTCCATGTTTCACCTTTTGGTCCACGACCATAAGATGGAGGGTCCATAATAATGGCATCGTATGTGCGACCACGACGTTGCTCGCGTTGTACGAATTTGAAAACATCATCCGTAATGTAGCGGATAGGTGCATCTTCAAGTCCAGATAATTGAGCATTTTCTTTCGCCCATTGAACCATACCTTTTGATGCATCAACATGACATACTTCTGCACCTGCAGCAGCACATGCTACTGTAGCGCCACCAGAATAAGCGAACAAGTTCAACACGCGAATTGGACGGTTAGCCAGGCGGATCTTGTCCATCATCCAGCTCCAGTTCGCTGCTTGCTCAGGAAATAATCCTGTATGTTTGAAACTAGTTGGCTTAATATGGAAACGAAGCTCTTTATAGCTTATAGTCCAACGCTCCGGTAATTTAGGGTTTTTAATTTGCCATTCGCCGCCACCTGAATTGCTGCGATGGTAGTGAGCATCAGCTTTACGCCATTGCTCATCTAGCTCTTGGATAGGCCAAATGATTTGTGGATCGGGGCGACGGAGTACGTAATTACCCCAACGTTCTAGCTTATCACCTTCACCAGTGTCTATTACTTCAAAATCAGTCCATTGATCTGCTATATACATTCAATTAATTCCTTCCTAATCGTAAGTCTTGTCGAGATATGTTATCATCGCTTATTATAACGAAGGAAAGCAATCTTATCAACGTAGGGATACATATTTTATATAGAAGGGCTTGAACAATATGTTACATTTTGAATGCGAATGCGGTAATAAAACCTCTTTTTTTGCTACCGGGGATATTGATGAACGAGGAATAGAAAGTTTAGATATGGAAGATGACGATGCAGTAAGCTATATTATTAGTGAAGATCGAATCACGTTGAAATGCAAATTTTGTGGAAAACGCTATGAATTAAAAAAGTATGACAATCTCTAAATTAACAGTATGACAATCTCTATAATAAACTAGGACTGATCAGTCCTAGTTATGAAAGGGTGAACAGAAATGGTCGCGAGAAATCGAGAACAACTGATCCATATTGCTGCCCGTTTATTTTTGAGTAAAGGTTATAAATATACAAGTATCGAGGATGTATGTACAAGAAGCGGCATTTCTAGATCAAATCTGTATTATCACTTTAAGAGTAAAGAAGAGTTATTATTTGCTGTTGTAAGCTTTTGGGGCAATAGATATGAGTCGGCATTAGAAATTTCACTTGGACAACAAGAGATTTCAGCTAAGCGAAGAATTGAAAGTTTTATAGACTTGCTGCTGCAAGAAATTGAAGCTAGAGGTAACAAGGGGACTTGTCCTTTTATCGCAATGTATCAACAAAGTCCAGTGGATGCGAAGGACGTACATGATCGCATTCAACAGTTTTTCAAAATGCTACATGAATTAATTAATAAATTACTAGAGCAAGGTATTACGAATGGGGAATTTCGTGCTGGTATAAGTGCAAGTGAATGTGCCTACTTGTTCGTGTCTGCTTTGGAAGGATCACTAATATTGGCGGAAACGATGAATGATATCTCAATTGTACGTACAACCTCAGATCGTTTTTTTAAGTTGTTAGTTTAGAGAACTGTCAACTTAAATAAAGCATGTCATTCGCAAAAAGATTTGAAATAATTGCAACTTAATTATTGAAATATCGGACGGTGCGGAGTATGATATACTTATACTTGTATGTACAAGTTATAAGGTATAGTTCATAATAATCATGTTATTGTACGTACAACTTAAGGGGGATGGAATTTATGCTAACAACAAAAGCATATCAATTTTGGTTTATTACAGGTAGTCAGCACTTATATGGTCCTGAAACATTAGAGGAAGTAGCAGATCATTCTCAAATTATTGCGAAAGCGCTTGATGAAGCTGCCACAATTCCGTTTCCAGTTGTATTCAAACGATTAGTTACGACTCCAGAAGAAATTCGTCGTGTTTGTGTTGAAGCAAGCTCTGATGATTCTTGTGCTGGTGTTATTACTTGGATGCACACTTTCTCACCTGCAAAAATGTGGATTCATGGCTTGAGTGAACTTAGAAAACCATTGCTACATTTACATACACAGTTCAATCGTGATATTCCTTGGGATAGCATTGATATGGACTTTATGAATACGAATCAGTCCGCACATGGTGACCGTGAGTTCGGACATATCTTCTCACGTCTTGGTGTGGAACGTAAAGTTATTACTGGATATTGGGAGCATGAAGAAACTCGCTCAAGAATTGCAGAGTGGATGGGTTCTGCGATTGCTTATTCTGAAAGCAAAAACTTGAAAGTGGCTCGCTTTGGCGATAATATGCGTGAAGTATCAGTAACAGATGGTGATAAAGTAGAAGCTCAATTGAAACTAGGTTGGTCAATTAATGGTTATGGCATTGGCGATCTTGTTGCACGTATGAACGATGTATCTGATCAACAAGTGAAAGCGCTATTAGATGAATATAGCACGACTTATACAATTAGTGATGCAACTCGTAATGATAGTGGTAAATGGGATTCCATTGCTGAACAAGCAAAAATTGAAATCGCATTAAAAAACTTCTTAGTAGAAGGCGGATTCGGTGCATTTACAACGACATTTGAAGATCTTCATGGTATGAAGCAACTTCCTGGTCTAGCAGTTCAACGTTTGATGGAGCAAGGATACGGATTCGGTGGTGAAGGCGATTGGAAAACATCTGCCTTAACACGTCTTATGAAGTTAATTGCTAACAACAAAGGTACTAGCTTCATGGAAGACTATACGTATCACCTAGATCCAGCCAATGAGATGATTCTTGGATCACATATGTTAGAAATTTGTCCTACTATTGCTGAGCAACGTCCATCGATCGAAGTTCATCCACTAGGTATTGGTGGTAAAGCTGATCCTGCTCGTCTAGTGTTCAACGGACAAAGTGGAAAAGCAATCGTTGCTTCTATCGTTGACTTAGGCAATCGTTTCCGTCTAATCGTTAACCAAATCGATGCAGTAACACCAACAGAAGCTATGCCTAATCTTCCAGTAGCACGTGTATTGTGGAAACCAGAACCGTCCTTAAGAGACTCTACGGAAGCTTGGATCTACGCTGGTGGCGCTCATCACACTGTATTCTCTTACGTAGTTACAACAGGGCAGCTTGTTGATTGGGCTGCTATGGTAGGTATCGAGTGCGTAGTAATTGATCAACAAACAACGATCCGTAACTTCTTGAACGAACTTCGTTGGAACGATCTTAGCTACCGCGTAAGATAATTAGGATGATATAGAATAATATCTTCATATATGAAACAACCTCCTCAGTTTTGAAGTGCACCCCTTAGAATAGACATTGGAATAAACCCCTGGTTTATCCGATGAAATTCTAGGAGGTGCATTTTTTATGCCAGCAGTAAAAGGACAAAAGTTTACGAAATATTCTAAGGAACTAAAG
>NZ_JANQBB010000012.1 GCF_024721975.1 Paenibacillus endoradicis
CTCGTTGTTCAGTTTTCAAAGATCAAGTGAAAATATCAAAGCGTTTCTCATTTACTTATGTAAGTGTGATTCGCATTTCGTTTTCGTGTGTGTCTCGCAATCTCTCGCGGCGACAAGAAATAATATATCATAGGGGCTGACCATAATGCAACCCCTTTTTAAAACTTTTTTCGATTTTCTTTTTAAGAATGCTAGAAACCCTTATATATCAAGGGTTTTCAGTTATCTTTGCGAACGGACATTAAGTACGTATTTCGATAATTGCTTAGGCGAAGCTATTCTGGCATACATTCTAAAGATAATTTTATATCTCTTTGTAATCGATTTTCTAATTTCACCGTCTAATCTGGAGTCTCCAAGATCAAATAACATCTCATCTAACTCTTTACGCAATACATAATCAAATTCTTTACATTCTCTATCGTTAAATAGCATTCCGAGCATTTTGTTAGCTCCTCCTTCATTTTATACCTTAAAAAACATACAAAAAAGACGATGTTAAACATCGTCTTACAGTTATGCTCATATTTGGCTTTTTTTATTACTTCTGAGAAACTAACATTTTATGTCGTTGCTAACCACATCGTTAATGTACTTTCAATGATCGCTGCTACAAAGAGAACAATCGTTATATATACTGCCATAACACCACAACGCTTCAATGTTTCTTTATAAGCAACTCCAATAGCATCTAATTTACTATGATCCATTAATAAAGCACCCATTGTACTAAATAGTAATCGACCAAGCCTCAATCCATATGCTCCCGCTACAATTAGTGCTGGTATTTCTAATATCCCATGTGGTAATAAAGTTTTGAATATAAGATCCCATACACTTATATCTATAGTCCCATCTAATGAGAGCTGAATAACGAATCCGAGAATCATTCCATTTACAATTAAGAAGAAGATCGGAAAGAGTCCAAAGAAAGCCCCTAGAAAGATAACTAATATAGATTTAATTGCGTTATTGAAGAAAATGACTGACATAAACGTTAAAGTTGGATTACTACTTTGATTCATCTGATCAACTAGTCCATCTAAAGCATTTAATTGCATCATTAGAAATTGTCTGAATGTATCATTCGAACCACCAATATACATACTCACTGCAAATAAGATTGTAGCAACAATAATACTTGATCGGGTTATACGTAAATCTTGCCAAACTTGTCTCAATCGAAACATTTTTCCACCTCTTTATTAAAACTTAGAATATCTTTGTTGTACGAGCATAGATTGTACTAATTAGGATTAGCCAAGCCTTCTGACATTAAGTAAGACGGACCTGGCTGAATAGAGAGGAGATTTATCAATCATGAATTCATTTTTTGTATTTACAGCCAGCAAAATAAAAAAGTATTTTTTCTTAACGATCGCCCTTGTATTTGCAGTAGGGGTTATCTATTCCGAGCGTGATAATATTACCGTGTTCGCACCACAACAACCAATTGCAATTTATAATGTGCCAACTGACAAAAATGTCGTAGCCTTGACATTCGATATTAGTTGGGGGGACAAGCGCCTTGAACCAATCTTGGAAGTACTAAAGGAAAAAGATGTGAAGTCTGCTACATTCTTTGTCTCTTCCGTATGGAGTCAATCTCACCCAGAGCTTGTAAAGAAAATTCAAGATGCTGGATATGAAATAGGAAGCCATGGTCACAAGCATGATAACTATTCTACACTAACCGACGATGAAATTCGCAGTCAGATTACGACTGCCCATAGTATTATAGCAGATGTAACCGGCAAAGCACCTACTCTAATCCGCTTACCTAATGGCGATTTCGATAAACGTGTATTGAAAATTGCGAGCGAATTAGAATATCAAGTCATTCAATGGGATACAGATTCTATGGACTGGTTGAGCCTTGGTACAGATAAAATAGCTGACCGTGTAATAAGTAGAGCCCACCCTGGGGACATCATTCTACTTCACGCAAGTGATTCGGCGACACAAACTCATCTAGCACTCCCAATAATCGTCGACGAACTCCGCAATAAAGGATTTGATTTCGTATCAGTTACTGATCTCATTACACAAACAGAATCGCAAGGTGAAGCTGTTACAAGCTCATCAGTTTCATCAAGTAAACTTTTAAGCGCGCAATAGATCACCTTGCGATTCATATTAATAAATTGATTATGATACTGCTGATCCTGATGGTACAACCACAGGTTCAGCAGTTTCTTTTTTCGTTAATTTAGTCATTAAGTAATTTTGATAGAAATTGCATGCAAACAATGGCAATAACATGAAGATAACAGTGTTTACATTCGTATCACCCTGTAGCGCCGGATAAGCTTCAACTGCAGTTACAACAAACATTAGGAATAACGTAGGAATAAATGCTGCCCGCTTCGTCTGCTTTACTTTGAAATAAGCTGCTACTAGCGCCATAATCATTAACACGATTGGCAACACCCAGAAGAACCAATTATTTGTTCTATCTTGGTACAATACATATCCAAGCAGAATAGCTCCAAAGAACGTTGTATACCCTTGCAATGCATTCCATAAATATTTCTTACGGAACACACTAAGTGCAATATAATTTAGAGTTAAGTAAGCGAAGAACCCCATCTGACTGAATGCACCAATCATAATTCCACCGAGAAACATATTAAATAAATTAAATCCAGTATCTACGAGCCCGATCTTTCCGACCCCTTGATCTGTTAATAACATGATTAAACCACCTACCATACAAACAACTGCACCAATAGCCATCGTACTCCAAAATAAGAAAAACCATTTTTTCAGTGTCACTACAGATATTCCTCCTGAACATTAGTCAATGTATGCTTTTACTGTATTTTACCACGTATCCACAAAAATGCTAACAAACTCCATGATAAAAGATTGAACTTTGTACATGCTATAACTATTAGAGGTAGTTCAAATAGCAGACTTTGCTAACGAAGTACTGCAAGAAGCTTAATCGGCATCGAATATGAAGCGAACTTGGGAAGGATAGCATAAGCTTTCGCTGTATGTTTCTTGCAGAAACATTGTAGGTACGTGTGTACCAATTACGTACACTTGTATTCCTCCTTTCGCAAGTAGCGCTCCATCTACTCGGTACTGAAAGCTCACTTTTTGAACATGCTATAACTATAAGACACTGTTTAAGGGAGTTTTCACTATGCGATATTTCCTAACATT
This sequence comes from Paenibacillus endoradicis, assembly GCF_024721975.1. Next base: position 3,172 of record NZ_JANQBB010000012.1, read on the forward strand.
ACTATCCATTTTCACCATATGCTCGTTTCTGACGACAAGTTGTAGTTCTGGCAGTGGTGGCGAATCTCAACAAATGAATTACAAAGATATGAAATCAATGGTCATCGATATTCTCAAGACTGAAGATGCACAAAAAGCTTTACAAGAATCTGCTTCAACACAATCAGGATATACTGCACAAAGTTCAACTTTGCTTAATGTTCAAGATCAGGAAAAAATTAAAATTGCTGTGAAAGACGTAATAAGTTCTCCAGATTACGATTCCGTCATTAAGTCCTTAATGACCGATACTCGCTTTGCTGGTGAATTTGCTAAAGCTGTTAATGAAATGAATAAAGATTTACATGAGCAATTAGTGAAAGATCCACAGTACCAAGAGGGGCTTATTGCTGCGTTTGAAAGCGAAGAGATGCAAAAAGTAATATTAAAAGTACTAAAGGGTAGTGAATACCGTAAGGAAGTAATGAGTCTTATGCAAGAATCTTTACAAAATCCAATTTTCCGCCTTGAATTATTAGAACTAATGAAAAAAGCCGTTTCTGAGGAATTATCTACAAAACCCGAATCTGGTGGCAGCGATTCTTCTGGTGGCGATTCTTCAAGCTCATCAAATTCATCATCTAGTAATTCAAGCCAGAAGAGTTCAGATTCCTCATCTAATTAAATTGATCCAGATCATACGCCATAGATAAACACCCATTGTAGCTACCAAGCTACAATGGGTGTTTATTAGTTATATCGTTTGCGACTTTCTTTCACAGTGAGTAGTAACTTTCTCAGCAAGCTCATCATAAAGTTGTCCAATAACAGTATCTGCCGCATATACACTCGGAGAGAAGTTAGGATCAAGCGGATGGTTGTCAGCAACGCCAAGTGGGATTTGAGCAAGCAAATCGCAATGTAACGTCTCTGCTAGCTTACCTCCTCCACCTCTACCGAATACATATTCTCTCTCTCCTGTTAACTTCGATTCAAAGTAAGACATGTTCTCGACAACACCAATGATTTCATGATCTGTCTTAATAGCCATTGCTCCCGCTCTAGCTGCAACAAAAGACGCCGTTGCATGTGGCGTTGTGACAATGATTTCTTTGCTATGTGGAATCATTTGATGAACATCTAATGCAATATCTCCCGTACCTGGTGGAAGATCAAGTAATACATAATCTAACTCACCCCACTCAATTTCAGAGAAGAAGTTGCGTAGCATCTTACCAAGCATTGGCCCTCTCCATACGATTGGGCTATTATCTTCAACGAAGAATCCCATAGAGATTACTTTCACACCAAATCGTTCAATCGGAATGACACGTTCGTTGACTACTTCAGGACGTTGTTCTATCCCCATCATATCAGGGACACTAAAACCATATATATCAGCATCAATGATGCCTACTCTTTTTCCTTGTCTAGCTAATGCAGTTGCCAAATTAACTGTTACCGTTGATTTACCTACTCCACCTTTACCTGAAGCAATGGCAATGAATTGAACATTGGGTTGCTCTGTCAATAGCGTATTACCCATATTGGCTGCATGACCTTGAACAGGCTGACTCACATCCTTCTCAGAGATCGCTGTTTGTTCAGGTGCTGATCCTGCTGGAGCTGCTCCTTCTCGAAAACGACAATACACTGCTGTAGCACCACTTGTTTTTAACATATCGAATAAAGCTGTCTCTATTACGGGATGCTGTTCCTTTACTGCACCGATCACCGTAACTGAAACTTGATTATTTCTGACCATAACATCTCTAAAACTTATTGAATGTGCGCCGTATTGTGTAGTAAGTACGGTTTCAATGATTTCAATCGCTTGCTCTCGTAATAAAGTCATGACTATTCCCACCTTTATAGTTATACGCAAACAGACTACTCTCTATAGCATAGGCGGTTTATTGCAAGAAGTGAAGTCCTCTCTTCAAACTTTTCCACATCATTCAATCTTTTTCCCTTCCGTTTCGTATTGCAATATGCCTTTATAAATGGATGCTGCTACAGTCCGTTGATATTCAGCATCAACCAACAAGTTAGATTCTTTCGGATTAGAAAGGAAACCTACCTCTACTAATGCTGAAGGTAAGTCCTTCATTGCTTTTAGAATGTATATCGTTTCGACTGTAGCTGCTGATCGCTGTGTATTTTCAAGATTATATTTCAATTGTTGTTGAATGCTTATTGCAAGTTGCTCACTCGCTTTCGTTCCAGTCTTATGATAGAACGTTTGTGCACCTGACCATTTCTCTGATGGAATACTATTCATATGTACACTAATCAACATCTCTGGCTTAGCATCTTGGAGCATTGCTACTCGTTTCATCAAATCTTCTGTTTTTCGTCGACTATAGGATCTGGTATCATCTTTGGCTAGATCATAATCACCTTCTCTAGTCATAACTACAATGGCTCCTGCTTCTTGCAAGTAATCACGTAAATATAGCGCAATCGATAAATTCAGATCTTTTTCAATGGCTCCTTGCTTACTTACTGCCCCACCATCCGCTCCACCATGTCCTGCATCAATTGCAATGGTCATCCCTGATAATGGCATGTTCCATGTCGTCCAAGTACTACTCTCAGGAATTACTCTCGTTAGTAAAAATAGTAAAGCTACAACTAACAACGCCCCAATTCCTAACCGACGTTTCCCTTTGGGCGTAAGCCATACAATTAGCCTTCGTCGAAATATAGACATAGAAAAACCACCTCATAGCAATATTCATAGTATTGTACAGCTACTACATGCTTGTACTTCTATGTATATGGGACAAGGTGGTTTTTTATGATTATGGATAAGGACTAATTTACAGTATTATTATGATGTCGTTATACTCATACCTTCAATCAATATTTTTGCAACCTCTGGTCTAGAGAATTCAGGTGGTGGACATACGCCATCACGTAGCATCGCTCTTACTTTAGTTCCTGATAACGCCAAATGAACTGAACTGTCATGTGGACATGTCTTTGTCGTTGCCATATTGCCACAGCTCGTACAGAAGAAGCTATGTTCGAAGTATAACGGTGTAATGTCCAGATCTTCTGCTGGAACAGAACGTAATAAGTCTTGTGCTTCATATGTACCATAGTAATCACCTACACCTGCATGATCACGTCCAACGATAAAGTGAGTACAGCCATAGTTTTTACGAACAATCGCGTGGAATATAGCTTCGCGTGGTCCAGCATATCTCATAGCAGCTGGGAATACGCCTAAAAACACGCGGTTTTCTGGATAATAATTTTCAAGAAGTGCCACGTAGCTCTTCATACGTACATTTGCAGGTACATCATCAGACTTCGTCTCACCTACAAGTGGATTTAGGAATAATCCATCAACAATTTCCATTGCTGTTTTTTGAATATATTCATGCGCACGGTGAACCGGATTTCTTGTTTGGAATCCTACAACAGTTTTCCAGCCATTATTCGCGAAAATTTTTCGTGTGTCAGCTGGGTCAAAATAGTATTCATTGAACTTCTCAGGTAATGGACGATTCAATACCGTGATGTCACCACCGACATACGTATTACTGCGATCATACAGTTTTTGAACACCTGGATGCTCTAGATCATCTGTCTTGAATACTTGCAAGGCCTCTTGCTGTTGATCAACATTATAGATGCTAGCCACATCGATAATGCCATAGATCACATCATCTTCACCTACAAGTGCAGCCTGTTCCCCAACAGAAACTGCAGCAGCCTCTTGCTCAGTGATCGATAAGGTAATTGGAATACTCCATAACGTGCCATTAGCCAAACGCATCGTAGAAACTACTGATTGGTAATCCGCTTCCGTCATAAATCCAGATAGAGGAGAAAAAGCACCTACTCCGATAAGATCCATATCTGATATTGCCCAAGTACTAACGGAGATTTTCGGCAATTGAGCAGCTACTGCAAGTAATTGCTCGCGCTCTTCTCCTTCTGCCACTCGATTAACTAGTTCTCCACCATGTGGTTTAATTTGAGTCATTCTATATTTTCCTCCTAAAACTTTTCATTAGCTACGCGATATACTTCCCTGAAAATGAAAAGTACTTCGAAAGCATAAAACAAACTTTTCATTAGCTTCTTATTTATGAAGACCGCACTCCGTTTTTTCTTGACCAGACCATCTGCCTGCTCTAGGGTCTTCGCCCGGCAAAACTTGACGAGTACAATACTCGCAACCAATACTCGGATAATAATTATCGTGAAGTGGATTGTAGATTACATTGTTATTACGAATGTATTCCCATACATCTTCATTGGTCCAATCAGCAATCGGATTGAATTTCACTAAACCGAATTTAGTATCATATTCAATTTTCTTTGCATTAGCACGAGTAGGAGCTTGATCACGACGTATTCCAGTAATCCAAGCTTCATATTGTGTTAGGATGCGCGTTAATGGCTCAACTTTACGAATATTGCAACATCCATTCGCATCAGTCTTCCATAGTTCAGCTCCATGTTGTTCTGCTTGCTCCTCAGGAGTAATCTTTGGACTTACTTTAACAAATGGGATGCCAGGATAACGATCTACCAAACGATCTCTCGTCTCATATGTTTCTTTGAAATGAAAATCTGTGTCTAGGTAGAAAATATCTGTCGTTGGACTTACTTTTTGCAGCATATCTACAAGTACAACATCTTCAGCACCAAAACTACATGCGAATGTTATATTTGGAAATGTCTCTACAGCATATTTAATAATTTCCTCAGGAGTTGCATTTTCTAACTCAACAGCTTTCACTGCGATCAATTGTTCTTTCTCAATTAAATTCATAGTATTCCCCTCGCTTCTCTCTACAATGATTAAGGCACGCTGTACAAATTATATCTTTTTCTATAAATGACTTCAATATCTATTGTTAACAAAAATTAACTTAGTGCCAATAAAATACTTTTATCCCTATTAAATGAGCAGCATCACACTGTTATAATAGACCTATAGAATTTAGAGAGGATACTTATATGCTGAAATATACAATATGTTTTATTAGAAGAGGTAATGAGCTGTTGTTACTCAATCGTATGAAGGCACCCAATATGGGATTATGGAACGGCGTAGGAGGCAAAATAGAACCTTTTGAGCAACCTATGGACGGAATTATTAGAGAGATTCAAGAAGAGACTGGGCTGAGTGTACAGCAGGTTCAGGAAGCAGGAATTGTGAAGTGGATTAGTTCCGAAAGTGAATCAGGAATGTATTTATACTATTGCGAATTACCCATAGATACAGTATATGCAACACCAATTGAAAAAGATGAAGGGATATTAGCCTGGAAATCAATCGATTGGGTACTAGATCACGAGAATGAAGGTGTAGTAGATAATATGAAATATTTCTTACCGTATCTTCTGCGAGGAGATTTTGATAACCAACATACTTTTACATATGATGAGAATGGTATCGTCAATTATGAATGTCGTACATTAACAACAAAAAAGCTCTCAAGCAACAATGCTTGAGAGCTTTTTCCATGAATATTAACGTTTTGAGAACTGAGGCGCACGACGAGCCGCTTTAAGACCGTATTTTTTACGTTCTTTCATACGAGGGTCACGTGTTAAGAAGCCTGCACGTTTCAAAGATGGGCGTAATTCTGCATCTACTTTAAGTAGAGCGCGAGAGATACCATGACGGATAGCACCCGCTTGACCAGACATACCACCACCATGAGTTAATACTAATACATCATATTTTTCCAATGTATCAGTTAAGTTCAATGGTTGTTTAACGATCAGTTTAAGAGTTTCTAAACCGAAGTACTCGTTAATGTCGCGTTTGTTGATAATGATTCGTCCTTCACCCGGCACAAGACGTACGCGTGCAACAGAGTGCTTACGACGACCAGTTCCATAGTATTGCACTTGAGCCATGAAACATGTCCTCCTCTTTATTACCCGCGAAGTTCGTAAACTTCAGGGTTTTGTGCTTGATGTGGATGTTCCGCACCTGCGTAAACTTTAAGTTTTAATTTCATTTTGTTACCAAGACGATTCTTAGGTAACATACCGTGTACTGCTAGTTCCATCATACGTTCTGGTTTTTTAGAAAGCATTTCACCAGCTGATGTTACTTTAAGTCCACCAGTGTACATAGAGTGACGGTAGTATTTCTTGTCAGCCAATTTATTACCAGTTAAAACGATTTTGTCAGCATTGATAATGATAACGAAATCTCCAGTGTCAAGATGTGGCGTGAACTGAGGCTTATGTTTACCGCGAATTAGCGCTGCTGCTTCGCTAGCAAGACGACCAAGAGTTTTTCCCTCAGCGTCAATCAGAAGCCATTTACGTTCAACTTCATTAGCCTTAGCCATATAAGTGGTACGCATGGATGTTCCTCCTTGATTCAAATACATTCTTCTTTTTTATAACAACGGAATCGTGTGATTCTTCATTCACTGTTGAAAATTCAGTCGTACTTCTCAGTCGGGGCTGTGGGAGAGCCACTAAGAAAGCACAAAATATATTGTACTATAAGCCCATTGAATAATCAAGTGCTTTTCATTTGGCAACCACGATATTATCGCGATTTTCTCACTACATTTAGACTGAAAACTTTTCCAATAAAAGTTAGACTCAACGTAAATACTATCGTGTAATAGTCATTCATTTGGGGTCACTCCAATACGGAAAGTGCACGTCTAATCGACTGATAATAAGAGATTTTTCAAGAACGAAGAATTAAGCGGTCCTTTTGTCAGTGGGGCTGGTTGAACAACTAGTTGACATAATCTATCATATCAGTATACAACGACGTTCCAATTATTAATAGAATAACGTTTGTTATTACCATCAATTACTATACATCAAGGCGAATATTAATGATCTTTAAAGAATCATTTGTTATTCTGTGCTGCTATGCATGCATATCAACTTCAATCACACATTAACCGTGGTCAATTAGAGGTTATACGTCACTAGTTAAAGTAATTGTACACTCAACTAGCTAATCTGTATAGCATACATCTTTTAGCATTAGTCCGATTGGCAGCGCCGTTGGTCCTGCGAGACTTCTCTCACAGCCTTCTAATATAGCTACTATATCTTCTGGGTTACGTTTTCCATGTCCGATCTTAAGGAGTGTTCCTACAATGATGCGAACCATATTATACGTAAATCCATTACCAGTTAATTCTATATGAATAAATGGTCCGTCTACCATTAACTTAGCTTCGTAAATCGTACGAACATGATGCGGCTTAACCGAACGTGTCGACGTAAATGAAGTAAAGTCATGTGTACCAACAATATAAGATAGTGCCTGTCTCATCTTGTCACTATGAAGTGGCACTGGGACATGCAATCGATATTGTCGCCCGAAAAGATCAGGAAACTTTCCATTGTCGATGCTATACCGATACGTTTTACGTTTTGCAAGATGCCTAGCATGAAAATCAAGTGGCATTTCCTTAGCTTCTAGAATGATAATATCATCTGGAAGTTTAGTGTTCATTGCAATTGCAAATCGTTCGATTGGAATTTGTGATTCGGTAAGAAAATGAAATACTTGTCCGCGAGCATGTACACCTGCATCAGTTCGTCCAGAAGCATGAATATCAATCTCTTCCCTCGTTAGAATATTCAGTACTCGCTCTATCTCACCTTGCACTGTTCTACCTTTGGGTTGATTCTGAAATCCATTAAAATCAGATCCATCATAACTAACCTTCATACATATATTTCGCATCTTATGTCTCATCTACTTCCTAAATCTGCTTACACTTTTGAACTAACTTAAAATGAAGGTTCAAAAAGCGGGCTTTCAGCACCGAGCAGGTGAAACGCTACTTGAGAAAGACGGAAGCGCAAGTGTACGTTATTGGTACACGCGAACCTACTATGTTTCTGCAAGAAACATACATCGGAAGCTTACACTATACTTTCCAAGTTCGTTTCAGATGCGATGCCGAATATGCAACAACGCATAAACATCGTTATCAAAGTCCGCTTTTTGAACTACCTCAAGCTCGCAAAAAAAGGTGGCCTCGTAAGGTCCACCCTCTTATCTACTAGCCACGGTCAACTAATTCTAAGTAAACCATAGGTGCAGCGTCACCACGACGAGGTCCTAATTTAAGAATACGTGTGTATCCACCGTTACGCTCTGTATAACGAGGTGCTATTTCAGAGAAAAGCTTTTGAATAGCATCCTTCTCACCGTCAACAGTCTCACGACGAACATAAGCAGCTACTTGACGACGCGCATGAAGGTCACCCTTCTTCGCTTTCGTAATTAGTTTTTCAGCGATTGAACGAACTTCTTTCGCTTTAGCCTCAGTTGTTTGGATACGCTCATATAGGAACAAGTCAGTTACAAGATCACGGAAAAGAGCTTTACGTGCACTTGCATCACGACCTAATTTTTGATATGCCATTTTGATTTCCCCTCCCTTGCTGTTTTCTTCACTTCGATGGTTAAGAGTAACAACTACTCATCCATGCGCAAGCCAAGACCAAGCTCTTCAAGCTTCTCTTGAACTTCTTCTAAAGATTTACGACCAAGGTTACGCACCTTCATCATATCTTCTTCGGATTTCGTGATAAGCTCTTGAACGGTATTGATACCTGCACGTTTCAAACAGTTGTAAGAACGGACAGAAAGATCAAGCTCTTCGATAGTCATCTCAAGCACTTTTTCTTTCTTATCTTCTTCTTTCTCAACCATGATTTCCGCATCTTTGGCTTCATCCGTTAATCCAACGAACAAGTCCAAGTGCTCTGTCAATATTTTAGCTCCAAGGCTTACAGCCTCTTCAGGACGAATACTGCCATCTGTCCAAACTTCAAGCGTTAGCTTGTCATAGTTTGTAACTTGACCTACGCGAGTATTCTCTACGCTATAATTAACACGAGTAATGGGCGTGTAGATTGAATCTACAGGAATAACACCTATCGGTTGATCATCGCTCTTGTTCCGGTCTGCTTGCACATAACCACGTCCGCGATTAGCGAAAATTCTCATATGCAAACGAGCACCAGATGCCAAAGTCGCAATGTGAAGATCAGGGCTCAAAATCTCGACATCGCTATCAGCACGAATATCACCAGCTGTAACGATACCTTCACCGTCAGCATCAATTTCCAATACCTTTTCTTCATCCGAGTGGATTTTTAGCGAGAGTCCTTTCAAATTCAGGATGATTTCAGTTACATCTTCAATCACTCCTGGAACTGTAGAAAACTCATGCAGAACACCGTCGATTTGAACAGATGTTACTGCCGCGCCAGGCAAAGAAGATAACAAAATTCGACGAAGCGAATTTCCCAGCGTAGTGCCGTATCCGCGTTCAAGCGGCTCAACAACGAATTTACCATAAGTGCCTCCGTCGCTTACTTCTACGGTTTCGATTTTCGGCTTTTCGATCTCAATCACTAATAATACCCTCCTTCAAACGTCGCTCCGTTACCTAGTCGTTATTATGTCAAACCTCGTAGTATGCCAAACCTTCACAACCATTATTCACAGATTGTTTCCATTTGATACCACCAAGTCTACAAATTATACGCGACGACGTTTTGGTGGACGGCATCCGTTATGCGGAACTGGTGTAACGTCCTTGATCAAGTTAACTTCCAAGCCAGCAGCTTGAAGCGAGCGAATAGCTGCTTCACGGCCTGCGCCAGGACCTTTAACCATAACCTCAACCGTTCTCATACCATGCTCCATTGCAGCTTTAGCAGCAGATTCAGCAGCCATTTGAGCTGCGAAAGGTGTACTCTTACGAGAACCTTTGAAACCCATACCACCAGCACTTGCCCAAGAGATCGCATTACCATGTGGATCTGTGATCGTTACAATAGTATTGTTGAATGTGGAACGGATATGTGCAACGCCAGTATCGATATTTTTACGATCACGACGCTTAGTACGAACGACTTTTTTAGCTTTAGCCATTATCGTTTATCCTCCCTTCTTATTTCTTCTTGTTAGCTACAGTACGACGAGGACCTTTACGTGTACGAGCATTAGTTTTAGTACGTTGACCACGAACTGGAAGACCACGACGGTGACGAAGACCACGGTAGCAACCAATTTCAGTAAGACGTTTAATGTTAAGAGAAATTTCACGACGCAAGTCGCCTTCTACTTTAACTGCTTTGTCGATTTCATCACGAATCAGACCAAGCTCATCTTCTGTCAAATCGCGAACACGAGTGTCCGGATTAACACCAGTAGATGCTAGAACTTTTTTAGAAGTCGTTCTGCCGATACCAAAAATGTACGTCAGAGAGATCTCAACGCGTTTGTCACGCGGAATATCTACGCCAGCTATACGTGCCATTGATTAGTTTCCTCCTCCTTTTATCCTTGTTTTTGTTTGTGTCTCGGATTTTCACAAATGACCATTACATTGCCTTTACGACGAATGACTTTGCATTTCTCGCAAATCGGCTTTACCGAAGGTCTAACCTTCATTGTGATTACCTCCCGAATCTTTCGTAACATAGACTACTCGAGTCTACTTACGATAGGTGATACGCCCTCTTGATAAATCATAAGGCGATAACTGAATAACAACTTTGTCTCCAGTTAGAATGCGAATAAAGTGCATTCTTAATTTTCCAGATACATGAGCAAGAATTTGGTGACCGTTCTCAAGCTCAACTTTAAACATAGCATTAGGCAATGGTTCGATTACCGTGCCCTCAACTTCAATAACATCTTCTTTAGCCATATTAACTCTCCTTTCCATGTGCATACTTCTCTATGAAATAACGTAACTTTGCATTAGTAACTTTTCCTGATTCCTGCAAGCTGATTGCGACCTCTTGACTTATGAATGGTAGCAGCTCGAGATGCAGAACGTTTTTTTTCTTTGGCTGATCGAATTTACGCTTTCTACCATCAGCAACTTTCACAAAGCGCTCATCGAGCACTTCAATTACGATAGCATATCGTTCTTCGTCCTTACCTCTGAGTACTTTGATTAATTGTCCGATTTGTACTGGCTTCATTGTCGTTACCTCTAATTCTGCTCAGGTATTTTGGTCAATATCTCAAATCCGTCCTCCGTTACAGCAACTGTATGCTCGAAATGAGCACACCAGAAACCGTCCCGAGTTACAACTGTCCAATTGTCTTCGAGTGTCCGAACGTATCGTTCACCCATATTAACCATGGGTTCAATAGCTAGCACCATACCCGGCTTTAGCCGCGGACCACGATCAGGAATACCGTAGTTTGGTATTTTCGGATCTTCATGAAGTTCCTTACCAACACCGTGTCCTACATATTCTCTAACGACGGAATATCCCGCTGCTTCGATTACCCTCTGGATGGCGTGTGATATCGTATAAAGTCTAACATCTGGTTGTACAAGTGATATTCCCGCATACAGCGATTGTTCACCTATTGTCAGTAATTGTTGTACTTCAGGTGTTACTGATCCGACCGGATAGGTCCAAGCAGAATCACCGTGATACCCCTCATACTGAGCGCCAATATCAAGACTAATTATATCACCCTCGTTCAACTTACGTGAACCTGGGAAACCATGCACTAGTTCGTCATTTACTGAAGCACATACGCTGGATGGGAAACCATTATAACCTTTAAATGATGGAATTGCACCTTGACTTTGAATGTAGCTCTCTGCGATAGCATCAAGTTCACCCGTCGTAATACCTGGTTCAATTGCTTGAACCATTAATTGATGAGTCATGGCAACAATTCGCCCTGCTTCTCTCATTAATTGCAGTTCCGAATCGGATTTGCAAATGATCATTACAAGGAACCTCTTAAAGTTGAAATGATCTCAGCTGTAACAAGATTGATATCTCGTTCACCGTCAACCTCGCGCAACGTACCTTGTTCACTATAGAAGTTCAACAAAGGAGCTGTTTTGGATGTATACTCATCCAGACGAGTTCCCACTTTTTCTTCTGTATCATCTGAACGTTGATACAGCTCTCCAGCGTCTTTATCGCATACGCCATCGACTTTTGGAGGGTTGAACATTACATGATAGGTAGCTCCACAAGATTTGCAGATGCGACGTCCAGTTAGACGAGCTAATAGTAGGTTGCGATCTACACTCAAGTTAACAACATGATCAATCGTACGGCCAAGCTCTTGCAACATGCCGTCAAGTGCTTCAGCTTGTTGCAAAGTACGAGGAAAGCCATCAAGTAGAAAGCCGTTTTGACAATCAGCTTGTGCTAGTCTTTCCTTCACAATGCCGTTAGTTATCTCGTCAGGAACGAGTAAACCTTGATCGATATATTCTTTCGCTTTCAGACCAATTGGAGTGCTTTGCTTCATCGCTAGACGAAATGCATCACCAGTGGAAATGTGCGGAATATTAAATTCCTCAATGATTCTCTCCGCTTGCGTTCCTTTACCGGCTCCCGGAGGACCCATAAATAGAATATTCATAATTAAGTTCCTCACTTTAAGCACAATAGGCCTTTAGGGTACCGCCTAGCATAATTGCCAATGCGGCAACCCGTAATCGAACCTGTTGTTATTTATTGATAAACCCTTTGTAGTGGCGTTTGATCAATTGGCTTTCAATTTGCTTCATCGTATCAAGTGCAACACCGACAACGATTAGCAGTGAAGTACCACCAAGCTGTACGGAGGTCGGCAATCCTGCAAGTGATCCGAAGAGCACTGGGAAGAGTGAAATAACCGCTAAGAATGTTGCTCCTGCCAAAGTAATTCTAGTTAGAACGCGAGTCAAGTAAGATGATGTTGGTTTACCAGGACGAATACCTGGGATGTAACCACCATTTTTCTTCATTTGATCTGCCATTTGAACCGGATTAATTTGTACGAATGTGTAGAAGAATGTGAAACCGACGATTAGAAGAACATACAATACCATACCAAGTGGTTGGTCGTATTTCAAATTCTCGATAACCCAGTTAGCCCAAACTTTTCCTGACCAGAAGTTCGCAATCGTAACTGGGAACATTAGTAAAGAAATAGCGAAGATTACTGGAATTACACCTGCGCCGTTCACTTTCATAGGAATATGAGTGGATTGACCACCATACATCTTACGACCTACTACGCGTTTCGCGTATTGAACAGGGATTTTACGAATACCTTGCTGAATAAAGATAACTCCAACGATCATTAGTATTACTACTAATAAGATTAGAAGAACTTTAATATAATTCATGAAGCTTGCATCAGTTGCAAGTTCAGATGCATATATTGTACGAATGTGACCTGGTAATCCAGCTACAATCGCAGCAAAGATAATAATTGAGATACCGTTACCGATACCCTTCTCTGTAATTTGCTCACCTAGCCACATTAAGAAAGCAGTACCTGCAGTCAAAATAATAGCAATAACTAAGTAATCTACAAAGTTTGCATTTTCGATGATCGTGATCCCATACATACGATTGAAACCAATCGCTGTAGCTAGACCTTGTACTAGACCTAGAATAACTGTACCGTAACGAGTGATTTGAGCAAGTTTTTTCTTGCCATCTTCACCTTGTTTAGCCCACTCTGCAAATTTCGGAATTACATCCATAGATAACAACTGCACGATAATCGAAGCAGTAATATAAGGTGTAATACCAATTGCAAAGATAGAGAAGTTGAACAAGGCTCCACCTGAGAACGTATTTAGAAGGCCGAACAAGCTTTCACTTGAAGAACCAGCTGCTTTTAACGTTTCAGTATCAACGCCCGGTACTGGAATAAAGGCACCAATACGATAAATCAATAGTACAAATAGTGTGAACAGGATCCTTCTACGAAGATCCTGCACTTTCCATATATTGGACACGGTCGTAAACATTAGATCACCTCGGTTTTACCGCCGGCAGCCTGGATTTTCTCCACCGCAGATTGAGAGAACTTGTTAGCTTTCACTGTAAGTCCTACGTTCAATTCACCATTACCCAAGACTTTAATTCCTGCTAGCGTATTTTTAATAACGCCTTTTTCAAGAAGAACTTCTGGAGTGATTTCTGTACCTGCGTCAAAGCTGTTCAAATCTTGAATGTTAACAATCGCATACTCTTTACGGAACGGGTTGTTAAATCCACGTTTCGGTAAACGGCGATAAAGTGGGTTTTGACCACCCTCGAAACCAGGACGAACACCGCCGCCGGAACGAGCATTTTGACCTTTATGACCTTTACCTGCTGTTTTACCAGTACCTGAACCGATACCACGACCTTTACGCTTTGGCGTAAACGTGGAACCAGCAGCTGGTGCTAAATCATGTAATTTCATCGTTCGTGCACCTCCTTATATATTTCGTAACAGTATCTGTACCAAGCTTTTGGTTAAAATTAAACTTCTTCAACTTTAACCAAATGGCTAACATGATGTACCATGCCGCGAATAGCTGGGCTGTCGTTAAGAACGACCGATTGACGAATTTTGCGAAGGCCGAGCGATTGAACTGTTGCACGTTGTTTCTCGTTGCGGCCAATCAAACTGCGAACGAGGGTGATTTGCAATTTTGCCATCGATTTTCCCTCCTTAACCTAGTAGCTCTTCAACAGTTTTTCCACGAAGTTTAGCAACATCTTCAGCACGTTTTAGACGTGAAAGACCTTCTAACGTCGCGTTCACCATATTCAGGGAGTTTGAAGAACCAAGTGATTTAGTTAAAATATTACCAACGCCAGCTAGTTCTAGTACTGCACGTACTGGACCACCAGCGATAACTCCTGTACCTTCAGATGCCGGTTTCAAAAGAACTTTACCAGCTCCGAAACGACCTTCAATTAGGTGAGGAATAGTTGTTCCTACAAGTGGAACAAGGATCAGGTTTTTCTTAGCATCTTCAATACCTTTGCGAATTGCATCAGGTACTTCGCCTGCTTTACCGATCCCTGCGCCAACGTAGCCTTTTCCGTCGCCTACAACTACAAGTGCACTAAAGCTGAAACGGCGTCCGCCTTTTACAACTTTTGATACACGGTTAATGTGAACTACTTTTTCAGATAGTTCTAACGTATTAGGATCTACACGCAAGTCGTTTACCTCCTTATTGATTGATTAGAATTTCAAGCCAGCTTCGCGAGCCGCTGTAGCTAGTGCTTGAACTCTTCCGTGATATAAGTATCCGCCACGGTCAAATACTACTTCTTGAACACCTTTATCTAGAGCACGTTTTGCAATCAAATCGCCAACTTTAGTTGCAGATTCAACATTACCACCGTTACCGATAGCAGTTGCTAGATCTTTATCTTTAGTAGAAGCGGACACGATTGTCACACCAGCTACATCGTCGATTAGTTGAGCATAAATGTGCTTAGAAGAACGGAACACAGACAAACGAGGACGTGCTGCTGTTCCATTGATTTTTTTACGAACGCGGAAACGTCTTTTCAGACGAGCCTTGTTTTTATCAGCTTTAGTAATCATGCAGGTACACTCCTTTCCATAGCCTTAAGACGCAAGTATAAGCGAGCTATAAAGCTGCTTATTTCTTCTTACCGGCTTTACCTTCTTTACGGATAATACGCTCACCTTCGTACTTAATACCTTTACCTTTATACGGCTCAGGTAGACGTACAGAACGAATTTGTGCAGCGATTTGACCTACACGCTCTTTATCAATACCGTTTACGGTAATTTTAGTTGTACCATTAACCTCGAAATCAATACCGCTCTCAGGAGCGATTTCAACCGGGTGAGAGTAACCAACGTTTAATGTGATTTTATCGCCGTTCTTAATAACGCGGTAGCCGACACCAACAAGTTCAAGATTTTTCTTGAAACCATCAGTAACGCCGCTAACCATATTAGCAACAACAGAACGAGTAGTTCCGTGTAGAGAACGGTGAAGTTTGTTATCGGAAGGACGCTCGATCACGATTTCTGTTTCAGAAACGTTCACGATCATATCACTATGAAGTGTACGAGAAAGAGTTCCTTTAGGTCCTTTAACTGTAATAACTGAGTTATCAAAAGTAACAGCAACACCTGCTGGTACTGGAATAGCTTTACGACCAATACGGGACATTGTTAAACCTCCTGTCTTCGTTACTTATATTACCATACGTAGCAGACTACTTCGCCGCCAGCTTTCGCTTGACGAGCTTCTTTGTCTGTCATTACACCTTTAGACGTTGAAATAATTGCAATTCCAAGTCCACCAAGTACGCGTGGGATTTCAGTAGATTTTGTGTAAACACGTAGACCTGGCTTAGAAATACGTTTAAGACCAGTAATTACGCGCTCTTGGCTTTGACCGTATTTCAAGAAAATACGAATCATACCTTGTTTGTTATCCTCGATGTATTCTGCATCACGGATAAATCCTTCACGCTTCAGAATTTCAGCGATATCTTTCTTCACTTTTGAAGCGGGCATTTCTACAGTTTCGTGACGAACGACATTCGCGTTACGAATACGTGTCAACATATCTGCAATCGGATCAGACATAACCATTAGTGTGAACCTCCTTCCCGAACTAGGCTGATTACCAGCTTGCTTTTTTAACGCCAGGAATCTGGCCCATATGTGCTAACTCGCGGAAACAAATCCGGCAAATTTTGAATTTTTGTAAAACTGAGTGCGGACGACCACAACGTTCACAGCGTGTATATGCACGAACTTTGAACTTAGGCGCGCGTTGTTGTTTCACTTTCATCGAAGTTTTTGCCACTGGGTATTACACCTCCTAGTAGTGGATTACTTCGCAAATGGCATACCCATTTGGGTTAGCAATTCACGAGATTCTTCGTCTGTATTAGCTGTTGTAACGATGACGATATCCATACCACGTGTTTTATCAACTTTATCATACTCGATCTCCGGGAAGATAAGTTGTTCTTTCAAACCAAGTGTGTAGTTACCACGACCGTCGAAAGCTTTAGTTGATACACCTTGGAAGTCACGTACACGCGGCAACGAGATGTTGAACAATTTATCAAGGAAATGATACATACGCTCACCACGTAGTGTAACTTTAACCCCGATAGGCATGTTCTCACGAAGTTTAAATCCAGCGATGGATTTCTTCGCACGTGTTACAACCGGTTTTTGACCGGCAATGATTTGCATTTCTTCAAGTGCAACATCAAGAATTTTGGAGTTAGAAACTGCTTCACCAACACCCATATTAATTACTACCTTCTCGATTTTTGGAACTTGCATCACTGAAGTATAGTTGAACTTCTGCATCAAAGCAGGAGTGATTTCATTAAGAAAGCGACCTTTCAGTCTTGCTGTCATTAGTCATGGACCTCCTTTCGTACATAACGATTAGTCAATCACTGCTCCGGAACGTTTAGCGATCCGAACCTTTTTACCGTTATCAAGCACTTTATATCCGATACGCGTTACTTGTCCGCTCTTAGGATCTACATGCATAACATTGGAAACGTGAATTGCTGCTTCTTGCTCAATAATTCCACCTTGTGGATTAGACTGTGATGGACGAGCATGTTTTTTAACAATATTGACACCTTCAACAAGAACACGGTTTTGACGAGGATAAGCTGCGATCACGCGGCCTTTTTTACCTTTGTCTTTCCCAGAAATAACGATGACAGTGTCATCCTTTTTCACATGAAGCTTGTTGTTATGGGATTCCAATAATTTTTTCACTCTTGGCATTTATTACACCTCCTGCGCATTTCGCTTTCAGGGTTATATAAACCGAACTTTAATTAGATAACTTCTGGAGCTAGAGATACGATCTTCATGAAGTCTTTATCACGAAGTTCGCGAGCAACTGGTCCAAAGATACGAGTACCACGTGGGCTCTTGTCATCTTTAACAACTACAGCAGCATTTTCATCAAATGCGATGTATGAACCATCTTTACGACGTACGGAACGCTTTGTACGAACGATAACGGCTTTAACTACATCACCTTTTTTGACAACGCCCCCTGGTGTTGCTTGTTTAACAGAACACACGATCAAATCACCAATTGCACCAACACGGCGTCCAGTACCACCAAGTACACGGATACACATAACTTCTTTTGCACCAGAGTTGTCAGCAACTCTAAGTCGCGTAAACGGTTGAATCATTTCAACGTCCTCCTTTCAAGAAAAGTGCTTTTCTTACACACGTTCATTAAAGAATGACAGCTGCTTCAACAATTTCGACCAGTCTGAAGCGCTTGTCTTTAGATAGTGGACGAGTCTCCATGATTTTTACAACATCGCCGATTTTAGCAGTATTGTTATCATCATGTGCTTTATATTTTTTCGTAGATTTAATACGTTTATGGTACAAGTTGTGCTTTTTGTATGACTCAACAGCAACAATAATTGTTTTGTCCATTTTGTCACTTACCACTTTGCCGATTTCAACTTTACGGGCATTGCGATCGCTCATAGTTGGCCTCCTTCCTGACAGTGATTATTTTATCACTTGGCAAGTTTATTAGCTGCTTATTCCAAGTTCTCTTTGACGAAGAACCGTTTTTGCGCGAGCAATTTCTTTACGCACGTCACGAATACGAGTCGGGTTGTCCAGTTGACCTGTTGCCAATTGGAAACGAAGGTTGAACAGCTCTTCTTTGAAACCAGCGATTTGTTGCTCGATTTCAGTAGATGTTAGGTTGCGAAATTCACTAGCCTTCATTTGCTTCACCACCCACTTCTACTTCTCGTTTCACGAACTTAGTTTTAACTGGCAACTTGTGAGATGCAAGACGCATAGCTTCGCGAGCTACTTCTTCAGGAACACCAGCTAGCTCAAACATAATTTTGCCTGGCTTAACTACTGCTACCCATTTCTCAACGTTACCTTTACCACTACCCATACGAACCTCTAGAGGCTTTTGAGTAATTGGCTTATCCGGGAAAATTTTGATCCATACTTTACCACCACGTTTGATATAACGAGTCATAGCGATACGAGCCGCTTCAATCTGGCGGTTAGTGATCCATGATGGTTCAAGTGCTTGAAGACCGTATTCACCAAAAGCTAGTGTAGTACCGCCTTTAGCACGACCTTTCATGTGACCACGTTGTTGTTTACGATGTTTTACGCGTTTAGGTACCAACATGATTAGTTGCCTCCTTCCTGTGGAGCTTTCTTCTTAGTCGGAAGGACTTCACCACGGTAGATCCATACTTTAACACCTAGACGACCATAAGTCGTAGCTGCTTCTGCTGTACCGTAATCGATGTCAGCACGAAGTGTATGAAGTGGAACAGTGCCTTCGCTATATCCTTCTGAACGAGCAATCTCAGCGCCGCCTAGACGACCAGAAACTGCAGTTTTGATTCCTTTTGCACCAGAACGCATAGAGCGTTGCATAGCTTGTTTTAGAGCACGACGGAATGATACACGACGTTCTAGTTGTTGAGCAATACTTTCAGCAACAAGGATAGCGTCTAGATCAGCATGCTTGATTTCTGAAATATTGATGTGAACTTTTTTACCTTTAGCGATTTTACCTAGTTGAACACGAAGATTTTCAACTTCTGTTCCGCCTTTACCAATTACCATACCTGGCTTAGCAGTATGAATCGTTACGTTTACGCGGTTAGCGGCACGTTCGATTTCAAAGCGAGAAACAGCAGCATCTTTCAACTTGCCTTTAAGGTATTCGCGAATTTTAACGTCTTCCATTAGAAGATCGCCGAAGTCTTTTTCTGCGTACCATCTGGATTCCCAATCACGGATGATCCCGACACGCAAACCATTAGGATTTACCTTTTGACCCACTCGTTATCCCTCCTTATTTTTCAGATACGACCAAAGTGATGTGGCTGGTTCTCTTATTAATTCTACTTGCACGACCCATTGCACGTGGGCGGAAACGTTTCATCGTTGGTCCTTGGTTCGCAAATACTTGCGATACAACCAAATTGTTAACGTCAAGTTGATTATTATGCTCAGCGTTAGCAATTGCAGAGTTTAACAACTTCTCCAAAATTGGGGAAGCAGCTTTAGGCGTGTGACGCAGAATTGCGATTGCTTCGCCAACTTTCTTACCACGGATTAAATCCGCAACCAATTGAGCTTTACGAGGAGCAATACGTACAAATCGTGCATGTGCTTTAGCTTCTGCCATGTGGGAACCTCCTCTCATTCATTAGAAAGTGATCAAGGGCAAATTAACGTCTGCCCGTTTTTTTGTCATCAGACGCGTGACCTTTATACGTACGTGTTGGTGCGAATTCGCCTAGTTTGTGACCAACCATATCTTCCGTCACATAAACTGGTACGTGTTTACGACCATCATATACTGCAAAAGTGTGTCCAATGAATTGTGGGAAAATTGTAGAGCGACGAGACCAAGTTTTAACTACAGTCTTTTTCTCTGTTTCATTCAAAACCTCAACTTTTTTCAAAAGGTGTCCATCAATAAATGGACCTTTTTTCAAACTGCGACCCATGTGAGTTCCTCCCTTCACGTAAGAGCTCTTGCATAACCGAAATTATGCTGTTTGTATCAAGCTATTATTACTTCGTGCGACCACGAACGATATATTGACTTGATGCTTTTTTCTTCTTGCGTGTTTTGTAACCAAGTGTCGGTTTACCCCAAGGAGACAATGGAGATTTACGACCGATAGGAGCACGACCTTCACCACCACCGTGAGGGTGATCGTTAGGGTTCATTACTACCCCGCGGACTTGAGGACGTTTGCCCAGCCAACGATTACGACCAGCTTTACCAATTTTGATAAGCTCATGGTCACCGTTACCTACAGCACCAATTGTAGCACGGCAAGTGTTAAGAATGCGACGAACTTCGCCAGAGTTAAGACGAACCGTTACATAACTTTCTTCTTTACCAAGCAATTGAGCTTCTGTACCAGCAGCACGAACTAATTGTCCGCCTTTACCAGGTTTCAACTCAATGTTGTGGATAACTGTACCAACTGGAATGTTAGCTAGAGGTAGAGAGTTACCGATTTTAATATCAGAACCAATACCAGATTGAACTTGGTCACCAACTTTAAGACCTTTAGGTGCGATAATGTAAGCTTTCGCTCCGTCAACATAATGGATTAGCGCAATGTTAGATGTACGGTTTGGATCGTACTCAATTGTTGCAACATTACCAATAATGCCGTCTTTATTACGTTTAAAGTCAATGATACGGTATTTACGTTTGTGTCCACCACCATGGTGACGAACTGTAATTTTACCTTGATTGTTACGACCAGCTTTTTTGAAAAGCGGCGCAAGCAATGATTTCTCCGGAGTACTTGTCGTAATTTCTTCGAATGTAGAAACTGACATGTTACGACGAGCAGGAGAGGTCGGTTTGTACTTTTTGATTGGCACTTGTGTTCCCTCCTTTTCTAAACTGACGTTTCAAAGAATTCAAGTTCTTTGCTATCTTGACTTAATTGAACAATAGCTTTTTTCCAATTTGGTCTGTAGCCACTGTATTTACCATAACGTTTCGGTTTACCCGCAACGCGCATAGTGTTAACACTAGTTACTTTAACATTGAAAATTTGTTCAATAGCAAGTTTGATTTCTGTTTTGTTAGAGCGCAAATCAACTTCAAAAACATAACGTTTTACAGCCATGTAATCGCTCGTACGTTCGGTAATAATCGGGCGCTTAATGATATCGCGAGGATTCTTCATTATGCAAACACCTCCTGTACTTTCTCTACCGCTTCTTTAGTGATGATCAATTTGTCATAAACAAGAACATCACGAACATTGATGCCATCAGCAGCGACGAATTTAACTCCAGGAATGTTACGAGCAGACAATGCTACGTTATCCTCGTAGTTAGCAGTAACAACCAAAGCTTTACGCTCTACTTTAAGGTTGTTAAGAATGTTTGCGAATTCTTTCGTTTTTGGAGTTGCAAATGCAAGTTGATCCAAAACGATGATGTTTTCTGCAATTACTTTAGAAGAAAGTGCAGATTTGATCGCAAGACGACGAACTTTTTTAGGAAGTTTGAAGCCGTATGAGCGAGGTGTAGGGCCGAATACAACACCACCACCAACCCATTGTGGCGAACGGATACTACCTTGACGAGCACGACCTGTACCTTTTTGTTTCCAAGGTTTACGTCCACCGCCTCGTACTTCGGAGCGTCCTTTAGTTTTGTGCGTTCCTTGACGTTCTGCAGCTTGTTGCAGAATGACAGCACTATGCATAACATGAACATGCGGTTGGATACCGAACACACTATCAGCTAGTTCTAGTTCGCCAACTTGTGCACCACTCACGTTGAATACTGTTACTTTAGGCATTTCTTGTTCCTCCTTTCTTCAACAACAATTAGTTCTTAACCGTTTGTTTAATATTTACAAATCCATTTTTAGGACCAGGGATAGAACCTTTAATTAGAATCACGTTACGCTCAGCGTCTACACGAATAACTTCTAATTTTTGAATAGTAACTGTTTCTGTACCCATATGTCCTGGTAGGCGTTTACCTTTCGGTACGCGGTTCGCTTGGATAGAACCCATTGAACCTGGACCACGGTGATAACGAGAACCATGTGACATTGGACCAGTACTTTGACCCCAACGTTTGATTACACCCGCGAATCCTTTACCTTTAGAAATACCTGTTACGTCAACAAATTCGCCTTGTGCGAATAAGTCAGCTGACACGATTTGGCCAACTTCATACTCACCAAGATTAATTCCACGAATTTCGCGAACGTAGCGCTTAGGAGTTGCATTAGCTTTTTTAGCGTGACCAGCTTCTGGTTTATTGGATCTGCTTTCTTTTTTGTCAGCAAAACCAAGTTGAACAGCTTCATAGCCATCGTTTTCCAAGTCTTTCTTCTGTAAGACTACGCAAGGACCAGCTTCAATTACTGTTACTGGAATTACGTTACCTTCAGGAGTAAATACTTGAGTCATACCAAGTTTTTTACCTAAGATACCTTTCATGTTGACACCTCATTCCTCTCTATACTTACATTAATTCTACTTACAGTTTGATTTCGATATCTACACCGGATGGTAGATCCAGACGCATCAATGCATCAACAGTCTGCGGCGTAGGATTCACGATATCGATCAAACGCTTATGAGTGCGTTGTTCGAATTGCTCGCGAGAATCCTTGTACTTATGCACAGCACGTAGTACAGTGATGATTGTTTTTTCCGTTGGTAACGGAATCGGACCGGATACACCAGCACCGGAACGTTTTGCAGTTTCAACAATTTTCTCTGCTGACTGGTCAAGAATTCTATGATCGTATGCTTTCAAACGAATACGAATTTTTTGCTTTGCCATTTTAAGTCCCTCCTTCTATCGCCCAATTTTTTAATCGGACATACTCCGTAAGAAAACCCTACACATGCCCCATGGCAAAGGGGCCGGGTGTGTCGGCAACCTCTCACATCAACGCAACGTCAGACCAACAGTCAATATTATACACGAGTAGGCATATGATTGCAACTAGTTTTATACCTTGTACAATATTTCTTTTTTCCGACGTATTATTCTCTAATTAATAGATCAAAGCGTACGCTTATCATCACTAATAGTTGTTCCATAGAATAGCTTAATGAGTACAAGCGCGCGTTCCGAGTCATCCATTAACTTATGCACTTTTAACATTATATAAGTTTATACCGAACTTGTCATGTTCCAAATAAAAACAACGATTTTTCATCTCTGAAAATCGTTGTTTTTATTTTGTTTTTTCTATTATATATAGTTGACCATTTCAATTACTCATTAACCGAGAACAACACGATCATCAGCCATTTTTTTACCGCTTATTCGTTCGAATTCA
Source organism: Paenibacillus endoradicis (assembly GCF_024721975.1). The sequence continues at coordinate 26,796 of NZ_JANQBB010000012.1, forward strand.
TTCAATAAACTTTCTACAGTAAGCTGTGGTTTACGAACTTCATCAACTTGCAAAATAATTCGGCCCTTATCCATCATAATTAGTCGATTACCAAGACGAATCGCTTGCTCCATATTATGTGTAACCATTATCGTAGTAAGGTTAAGATCTTTTACGATTCGTTCGGTCAAATTAGTAATTAGTTCAGCTCGAGCTGGATCGAGCGCAGCCGTATGTTCATCAAGTAACAATATTTGCGGTCTAGTGAATGTAGCCATCAATAAACTTAAAGCTTGACGCTCACCACCTGATAACAATCCTACTTTTGCACCCATACGATTCTCAAGACCAATTCCAAGCTTAGAAAGTTCCTCTTTAAATATAACCTTAGTCTTGCTCGTTACACCAAATGAGAAACCTCTACGCTGACCACGTTTGTAAGCTAGTGCTAAGTTTTCTTCAATAGACATATGCGGCGCTGTACCTGCCATTGGATCTTGGAAAACACGACCTATCCATCGACTACGACTATGTTCAGGTAGATTACTGACATCAGTACCATCGATTACTATGTTTCCAATGTCAGGTTTAAGAACTCCTGATACTACATTCATTAATGTTGACTTACCTGCCCCATTACTTCCTATAATCGTTATAAAATCTCCACTCTTTAAATGCAAGTCTGCATTTAATAATGCGATTTTTTCATCGATTGTACCTGGATTAAACAATTTGGATACTTCGTTAATGTGTAACATCTAGCGCACTTCCCCCTTTCGAGGTCGAGTTCACTTGTTGGATAACTTCTTCTGCACGCTTGCGTGATGTTTTCTTTTCCTGCATTGCATTTTTAATAGTAGGAATAATTAATGCGAAAATAATAATAAGTGCTGTAACTAACTTCATGTCTTGTGCATCCATACCCGGAATTCTTAAGGCTAATGCATAAATAACGCGATATATAATAGCTCCGAGTACAACGGCAATCGTCGCACGGAATATTGTTTTCCTACCAAATATAGCTTCACCAATAATTACAGATGCTAAACCGATAACAATCATGCCTACACCCATATTGATATTTGTTTGATTCGTTGAGAATGCGATTAGACCACCGGAAGTTGCAACAAGCGCGTTTGACAATGAAACACCAAGAATTGTAGTCATATGTGTGTTAGCGCCAAAGCTTTTGATCATTCGTTGATTATCACCAGTTGCACGTAAACTTAGGCCGATATTCGTTTTGAAAAACAGATCTAATAATATTTTTACTCCTATAGCCACAATTATTCCAATTAACCATACTGGAGCAGAACTAAATAAATTCGTAGTATCACGCAATGAAAGACTAGGCTTGCCCATTATACGTAGATTGATTGAATAGAGAGCAATCATCATAATAATACCTGATAGTAGTCCATTAATTTTACCTTTTGTATGTAGCAGTCCTGTCATTAACCCGGCAAGTGCACCGCCACAAAACGCGAATATTAAAGAAATGACAGGTGAGTATCCATTCATCGCCATAACAGTAGTTATGGCTGCTCCCGTAGTAAAACTACCGTCTACTGTAAGATCCGGAAAATCTAATACTCGATAGGTAATAAATACACCCAATGCCATTAATGCATACAGTAAACCACTTTCTAACGCTCCTACTAATGAATATAACATCGTTTTCCTCCTTACTATTCAAACGTATGCAGGGGACCAGTTCTCTGATCCCCTGCAGGTATTACCTAATATAACTAACATTATATTAGGTATTATTGAATAATGTTATTAGCTGGATCTTTCACATAAGCTTTCATTGCATCTGTCACTTCAATACCCATCTCAGCTGCAACTTTTGTATTAATAATGAAATCAAGATTTTGCGGCTTAGTCACTGTCATCTCACCTGGTTTTTTACCATTTTTCAGAATATCGACAACCATCTGTCCTACTTGATAACCATGATCATAATATTTGAATCCTACTGTTGCAAACGCACCTGCCTCAACAGTGTCACGATCGGATGAGAAGAATGGGATGTCATTTTCGTAAGCAACATCGATAATCGTACCGACGGCTTCTACCACTGAGTTATCCAGTGTAATGAAGATTGCATCAACTTTACCTACTAATGATTGAGCTGCTATTTGCACATCTGATGCATTAACAATTGGTGCTTCAATTAATTCAATACCATGTGTAGCTAGACGAGCTTGTGCTGTTGCAGCCATAACTACGGAGTTAGACTCTCCCTTATTAATAACGATACCTACTTTTTTAACAGTAGAAAATTCTTTAGCAATGAAATCCATCAGTGATTCTATTGCTTCAGGACTAGAATCCGAAGCTCCTGTAACATTGCCACCTGGTGATTCTAATGAAGGAACCAGCTTGTCAGCAATAGGATCAGTTACTGCAGCGAACACTACTGGAGTTTCAGTAATTTCATCTATAAGCCCTAACGCACTAGGAGTCGCAATCCCGATTGCAACATCTGGATTACCTTCTTTAATTTTTTGTGAAATTGGTTGTAAATTAGCAGGTTCTGCTTGTGCGTTTTGGAAGTCGATAACTAGGTTTTCACCCTCTTTAATTCCAGCATCAGCTAGCGCATCAATAATACCATCATGAACTGCATTAAGTGATGGATGCTCAACATATTGAGAAATGGCAATTTTGTAAGAATCTGAATCTTTCCCGCCTGAACATGCTGTAAGTGATAAGACTACAAGTGATAACACTAAACCAGACAATAATTTCTTTTTCAATGAAATGACCCCTTTCATAATGCGAATATTGTATGAATGCTTGTATATTCTTTCCATCATCTTAAATGTACAACGCTAATACGTCAATACTTCTATTCTATAAAGTGTTGTCGCAGCATAACTTCATCATGAAATTAAAAACTACTTTAAATTACACAAAAAAGAAGCCTCCATTTGCATGGAGGCTTCTTTATAAGCAGCTTATGCTGCGAGTTTATTAAGCTTGGATAGATGCAACCGCACCGGCACCAACTGTACGACCACCTTCACGGATGGAGAAGCGAGTACCATCTTCTACCGCGATTGGAGCGATCAATTCAACAGTTACTTCGATGTTGTCACCAGGCATAACCATTTCAGAACCTTCAGGAAGGTTGATGATACCAGTTACGTCAGTTGTACGGAAGTAGAACTGTGGACGGTAACCAGTGAAGAATGGCTTATGACGGCCACCCTCTTCTTTAGTAAGAACGTAGATTTGAGCTGTGAAGTTAGTATGAGGCTTTACAGAACCTGGTTTAGCCAATACTTGACCGCGCTCGATATCTTTACGATCTACACCACGAAGTAGTGCACCAACGTTGTCCCCTGCTGAAGCATAGTCAAGCAATTTACGGAACATCTCAACGCCTGTTACTACAGACTTACGAGTTTCTTCTTGAAGACCGATAATTTCGATCTCATCACCAATTTTGATTTCTCCACGCTCAACACGACCAGTGGCAACAGTACCACGACCAGTGATTGTGAATACATCCTCAACAGGCATAAGGAATGGTTTGTTAATATCACGTTCTGGAGTTGGGATATAAGTATCGATTTGTTCGAACAATTCGATAATTTTAGCAGCCCAAGGACCATCAGTGTTTTGTAGTGCTTCACGAGCAGAACCACGAACGATTGGAGTATCATCACCAGGGAAATCGTATTCGCTAAGAAGGTCACGAATTTCCATTTCAACAAGCTCAAGAAGCTCTTCATCATCAACCATATCACATTTGTTCAAGAATACTACGATGTAAGGAACACCTACTTGACGAGAAAGCAAGATGTGCTCACGAGTTTGTGGCATAGGACCATCAGTTGCAGATACAACTAGGATAGCTCCGTCCATTTGTGCAGCACCAGTGATCATGTTTTTAACATAATCGGCATGGCCTGGGCAGTCAACGTGTGCATAGTGACGAGATGGAGTTTCATACTCTACGTGAGAAGTAGAGATTGTGATACCACGCTCGCGCTCTTCTGGAGCTTTATCGATTTGATCAAACGCAATCGCAGCACCACCATATGTTTTAGAAAGTACAGTAGTGATTGCAGCTGTAAGAGTAGTTTTACCATGATCGACGTGACCAATAGTACCAATATTTACGTGCGGTTTAGAACGGTCAAATTTAGCTTTTGCCATTGAACTTAATCCTCCTCAATATATCTAATTTATTTTTATGTGTAAGCCGATATTAGATATTTTATATCTAATTTCGGCTAAAATCAAACTTTTCAAAAGTGAGATTATTCACCTTTGTTTTTTGCAATAATCGCTTCAGCGATAGACTTAGGAACTTCTTCATAGTGAGAAAGCTCCATAGAGAATACGCCACGACCTTGAGTACCAGAACGTAGAGTTGTAGAATAACCAAACATCTCAGACAAAGGCACTTTAGAACGAACAATTTGTGCACCTGAACGCATATCTGATCCTTCAATACGTCCACGACGAGAGCTGATCATACCCATTACATCACCGAAGTATTCTTCAGGAACTGTAACTTCTACTTTCATGATTGGCTCAAGAATAACTGGCATACATTTTTCTTTGGCAGCTTTAAGTGCCAGAGATCCTGCAATTTTGAACGCCATCTCAGAAGAATCGACATCATGGTAAGAACCGTCAACAACAGTTGCTTTAACATCAACTAGTGGGTAACCAGCGATAACACCATTTTTCATTGATTCTTCAATACCAGCTTGGATTGGTCCGATATATTCACGAGGAATAGAACCACCCACGACTTTACTTTCAAAGACAAAGCCTGAACCAGCTTCAAGAGGTTCAAATTCAACCCAGCAATGACCGAATTGACCTTTACCACCTGATTGACGAACAAATTTACCTTCCACTTTCGCAGCAGCTGTGAAAGTCTCACGGTATGCTACTTGAGGAGCACCAACAGTTGTCTCAACTTTGAATTCACGACGCATACGATCAACTAGGATTTCAAGGTGAAGCTCACCCATACCCGCGATGATTGTTTGGTTCGTTTCTTCGTCAGTGTAAGCACGGAAAGTTGGATCTTCTTCAGCAAGCTTAGAGATTGCAATACCAAGTTTATCTTGGTCAGCTTTCGTCTTAGGCTCGATAGCGATTTGAATAACTGGATCAGGGAAGTTCATGGATTCAAGGATAATTGGCGCCTTTTCATCACATAATGTATCACCAGTAGTAGTATCTTTCAAACCTACAGCTGCTGCAATATCACCAGAGAATACTTCTTGAATCTCTTGACGGCTGTTTGCATGCATTTGTAGAATACGACCAACGCGCTCACGTTTACCTTTTGTAGAGTTCAATACGTAAGAACCTGATGCAAGAACACCAGAATATACGCGGAAGAACGTCAAACGACCAACGTAAGGATCCGTCATAATTTTGAAAGCTAGAGCAGAGAAAGGTGCTGAATCATCAGATGGACGGCTACTTTCAGTACCATCTTCTAATGTACCTTTAATTGCTTCGATGTCAACTGGAGCAGGTAGGTAATCTACTACTGCATCAAGAACCAATTGAACACCTTTGTTACGGTAAGATGAACCTGCTACGACAGGATAGATCTTAGTTTCACAAACGCCTTTACGAAGCGCAGATTTGATTTCTGGAATTGAAACTTCTTCGCCATCCAAATACTTCATCATTAGATCTTCGTCAAGCTCTGAAACTTTTTCTACCAAGATTGCACGTAACTCTTCAACTTGCTCCGCGTATTGTGCAGGAATTTCACCAACAACTGGATCTTTACCAGTATCATCAACATAAGTGTAAGACTTACGTTCGATAATATCGATAACACCGATGAAATCATTTTCAGCACCCATAGGTACTTGAATTGCTACTGCATTAGCTTGTAGACGCTCACGCATGTCTTTAATTACATTTAGGTAATCAGCACCGATGATGTCCATTTTGTTAACGTAAGCAATACGAGGAACCCCGTATTTATCTGCTTGACGCCAAACAGTTTCAGACTGAGGCTCAACGCCTTCTTTAGCACTGAAAACCCCTACAGCTCCGTCCAATACACGAAGAGAACGTTCAACTTCAACGGTGAAGTCTACGTGACCCGGAGTATCGATGATATTGATGCGGTTACCCTTCCAAGCGGCTGTTGTTGCAGCAGAAGTGATCGTGATACCACGCTCTTGCTCTTGCTCCATCCAGTCCATTGTTGCAGCACCTTCATGTACCTCACCAATTTTGTGAGTACGTCCAGTGAAGAACAGGATACGCTCAGTTGTTGTAGTTTTACCTGCATCGATATGCGCCATGATACCGATATTACGTGTATTTTCCAAGGAGAACTCTCTTTTTGCCATCGAATTTTCCTCTTTTCGTGGTTTATCCTACCAACGGTAGTGAGCGAAAGCTTTGTTAGCTTCAGCCATTTTGTGTGTATCTTCGCGTTTCTTCACAGCTGCACCAGTGTTGTTCGATGCATCCATGATTTCAGCCGCCAAACGTTCTTCCATCGTTTTCTCACCGCGGTTACGGGAGTAGTTAACCAACCAACGTAATGCTAGAGCAGTACGACGTTCAGGTTTAACTTCGATAGGCACTTGATAGTTAGCACCACCTACACGGCGAGCTTTAACCTCAAGTACAGGCATGATGTTTTTCATTGCTGCTTCAAAAACTTCCATTGGATCATTTCCAGAACGTTCTTGAACCAATTTGAATGCATCATACAAAATCGTTTGAGCAGTTCCTCTTTTACCGTCCAACATGATACGGTTGATAAGACGAGTTACCAATTTCGAATTATACAACGGATCTGGTAGCACATCGCGTTTTGTAACAGGACCTTTGCGTGGCATTAGAAGTCCCCCTTTCTTCAATAAATAATTTGTGTTGGTCTAACATTGCTCCGATTAGGAGTTGCCATTATTTTTTAACTTTAGGACGTTTAGTACCATATTTAGAACGAGCTTGCATACGGTTGTTTACACCTGCAGTATCAAGCGCACCACGAACGATGTGATAACGAACCCCTGCTAAGTCTTTTACTCGACCACCACGGATAAGTACCACGCTGTGCTCTTGAAGGTTATGTCCGATACCTGGAATGTACGCTGTAACCTCTACACGGTTAGTAAGACGTACACGGGCATATTTACGAAGCGCGGAGTTCGGCTTCCTTGGAGTCATAGTACCTACACGAGTACAAACACCACGTTTTTGTGGAGATCTAGTTTCAGTAGCTTCACGTTTAAGAGCATTAAAACCTCTTTGCAATGCTGGTGATTTTGATTTAACAACTTTAGCTTGGCGTCCTTTACGAACTAGCTGATTAATTGTTGGCATGTTGCCACCCCCTTCCCATAATTATGTCATTTATATTGGTAGACATCTCACCCAAATTCAAGCCCACAGATCCAGGCGGTTCATAATGAAGTTGCATATACCCATACCCGATCACTAGGCGCACTACAATATATTAGCACTAAGTGAATGGAGATGTCAAGCAGTAGACTAACACTTTACTTTTGAATTTTTGAATCCTCTGCATTTCATTACATTAAAAAGCGATAGATCCTCATACACGTAAACGTGATGAAAATCTACCGCTAGATTTAACAGCAATTAAGCTTTTTCTACAGTAATCGCTTCACTCTGCTCATCTGAAAGAACCGCTGTTCCAGCAGTTTCTTCAATGCCTGCAAAGCGAATGTTACGGTAACGTTGCATACCAGTACCGGCAGGGATTAGCTTACCGATAATAACGTTCTCTTTAAGACCGAGCAATTGGTCAACTTTACCTTTGATCGCTGCATCAGTAAGAACACGTGTTGTTTCTTGGAATGATGCGGCAGACAAGAAGGAATCAGTTTCAAGAGATGCTTTAGTAATACCAAGTAGTACAGGCTTAGCAATAGCTGGATCTTTACCCGTCAGAATTGCATCAAGGTTCGCCGCTTCATATTCATGCATATCCACGAATGAACCAGGTAATAGTGTAGTATCACCAGCAATAACGATACGGATTTTACGTAGCATTTGCTTAATCATAACCTCAATGTGTTTATCATTGATTTCTACACCTTGGTTACGATATACGCGTTGTACTTCTTGTAGAATATAGTTTTGAACGCCACGAATACCTTTGATACGTAGCATATCTTTAGGGTCGATAGAACCATCAGTAAGTTCATCTCCGGCTTCAACATGCTGACCTTCAGTTACACGAATACGAGATCCGTAAGTAACAGGGTATTCTTTGGATTCTGCTTCACCTTGAATTTCAATAACACGACGATCTTTCGTCTCATGAATTTTCTTCACGACACCATCAAGCTCAGAAATAAGTGCTTGACCTTTAGGATTACGTGCTTCGAATAGTTCTTGGATACGCGGAAGACCTTGTGTAATATCATCTCCGGCTACACCGCCCGTATGGAACGTACGCATTGTCAACTGTGTTCCTGGCTCACCGATAGATTGAGCTGCGATAATACCAACCGCTTCACCAATCTCAACGTGCTTACCAGTAGCAAGGTTACGACCATAACATACTTTACATACGCCGTGACGAGCACGACAGCTAAGTACAGAACGGATTTGAAGTTTTTCAACACCGGCTTCAACGATTGTTTCAGCTTTATCTGCATCGATAAGTTCATTACGGTTAACAAGAACTTCACCAGTTTTCGGATGACGAACCGTTTCGAATGAATAACGACCTTCAATACGGTCAAATAGGTCTTCAATAACCTCTTTACCATCTTGAATTTTGCTAACGATAAAGCCTTTATCAGTACCACAATCTTCTTCACGAACGATAACATCTTGCGCAACGTCAACTAGACGACGAGTTAGGTAACCTGAATCGGCTGTACGTAACGCTGTATCGGCAAGACCTTTACGAGCACCATGCGTAGAGATAAAGTACTCTAGTACTGTAAGGCCTTCACGGAAGTTAGATTTGATCGGTAACTCAATGATACGACCAGATGGATTGGCCATTAGACCACGCATACCACCAAGTTGTGTAATTTGAGATTTATTACCACGGGCTTTAGAGTCAACCATAAGCATGATGTTATTATAGCGATCCATAGATTTCATTAGGACTTCTGTAATTTCATCCTTACACTTACTCCAAATGCTAATGATACGGTCATAACGCTCTTCATTCGTAATAAGACCACGACGATATTGGTTCATAACTGTTGCTACTTTATCTTCTGATAGTTTCATAATTCCAGCTTTTTCTTTTGGAATAATGATATCAGATACACCGATAGTAATACCGGCTTTAGTAGAATAAGTGAAACCAAGCTCTTTGATCAAATCAAGAATAACAGACGTTTTAGTTGTGTGATATTTACGGAAACATTCCGCGATAATTGTTCCTAGGTAGTCTTTACCAACCGCAGGAGCTATCGGGAAGTCATTCATAATTTTTTGTAGGTCAGCACCTTTTTCGTATACGAAATAGTGATCAGGAATACCATTAATCAAGTTAGTTTTAGTCGCTTCGTTGATATAAGGGAATTCAGATGGGAATATTTCGTTGAAAATTACTTTACCTACTGTTGTGCAAAGAAGTGCTTCATTTTGTTTATCTGTAAAGCTTGTTTTGTTCAAAGCTTTGGCAGGGATAACAATACGAGCATGAAGAGCCGCAGCACCACGTTGATAAGAAGAAACTACTTCATTCACCGTAGCATAGATACCGCCACTACCTTTAGCTTCTTTGTTGTCCATTGTAAGGTAGAATGAACCTAGAACCATATCCTGAGACGGTGTAACTACTGGCTTACCATCTTTAGGGTTCAAGATATTACCAGAAGCAAGCATAAGCATACGAGCTTCAGCTTGAGCTTCAGCAGACAATGGAACGTGAACCGCCATTTGGTCACCATCAAAGTCAGCGTTATAAGCTGTACATACTAATGGATGCAATTTAATTGCGCGACCTTCAACAAGAATCGGTTCAAATGCTTGAATACCAAGTCTATGCAATGTTGGGGCACGGTTTAGAAGGACTGGATGCTCTCTAATAACTTCTTCAAGTACATCCCAAACTTCTGCACTTACACGCTCAACTTTACGCTTAGCACTCTTAATGTTATGTGCTAGACCTTTATTAACAAGTTCTTTCATAACGAAAGGCTTGAACAATTCTAGCGCCATTTCTTTTGGTAAACCACATTGGTACATTTTCAAGTTAGGACCTACAACGATAACCGAACGACCAGAATAGTCGACACGTTTACCTAGTAAGTTCTGACGGAAACGACCTTGTTTACCTTTAAGCATATGAGACAATGATTTTAATGGACGGTTACCAGGACCCGTTACAGGGCGGCCACGACGACCATTATCGATCAATGCATCAACAGCTTCTTGAAGCATACGTTTCTCATTTTGCACGATAATATCAGGAGCACCAAGATCAAGAAGACGTTTTAGGCGGTTATTACGGTTAATAACACGACGATATAGATCATTCAAGTCAGATGTAGCAAAACGACCACCATCTAATTGAACCATCGGACGAAGTTCTGGAGGAATGACAGGAAGTACATCCATAACCATCCACTCAGGCATATTACCGGAATTACGGAATGCTTCAACTACTTCAAGACGTTTAATCGCACGATTACGACGTTGGCCTTGAGCAGTGCGCAATTCTTCCTTCAACGTTACTAGTTCACCTTCAATATCAATATCTTGAAGCAATTTCTTGACAGCTTCAGCACCCATGCCTGCTTGGAAACCATAACCATATTTTTCACGGTAGCTACGATATTCCTTCTCGGACAATAGTTGTTTTTTCTCAAGTGGAGTTTCACCAGGATCAGTTACAACATATGATGCAAAATAGATAATCTCTTCAAGAGAACGAGGAGACATATCTAGCGCTAGACCCATACGACTTGGAATACCTTTAAAGTACCAAATATGAGTGACAGGCGCTGCTAATTCAATGTGCGCCATACGTTCACGACGTACTTTAGCACGAGTGACTTCAACGCCACAGCGATCACAAACTACGCCTTTATAACGTACACGTTTGTATTTACCGCAATGACATTCCCAGTCCTTTGTTGGTCCGAAAATCTTTTCACAGAAAAGACCTTCTTTCTCCGGTTTCAACGTTCTATAATTGATGGTTTCCGGCTTTTTAACCTCTCCGCGGGACCATGAGCGAATCTTGTCTGGCGATGCCAAACCAATTTTCATATACTCGAAGTTGTTCACGTCCAACAAGGAGCAACCCTCCTTCGTCATGTATGACTATGTCTTATTAAGCACCAAACTTCAATCAGCGAGAGTATTCTCTACACTGACTGAAGCTTAGTTTGTGCTTTGTGAAATTATGCTAAATCAAGATTATCTTCATCTTCTTCAGTAAACTCTTCATCTTGTGATTCTGAGTTACTAGCTACTACAGGAGCAGTTTCGAATGCTTCAACTTCAACGTCGTCAAGGTTAAGCTTTTCGCTCGTACCGTCATCGTCGTCATCCATCTCTTTCATTTCGATCTCTTCTTCGTTTTCCGATAGGATCTTAACGTCCATACCCAAACTTTGAAGCTCCTTAATCAATACTTTGAATGATTCTGGAACGCCTGGTTCTGGAACATTTTCACCTTTAACGATGGATTCGTATGTTTTCACACGTCCAACAACGTCATCGGATTTAACAGTAAGAATTTCTTGTAGTGTATACGCAGCACCATATGCTTCAAGTGCCCATACCTCCATCTCACCGAAACGCTGTCCACCAAATTGAGCTTTACCTCCAAGTGGCTGTTGTGTAACAAGTGAGTAAGGACCAGTAGAACGAGCATGGATTTTATCTTCAACCATATGCGCCAGTTTGATCATGTACATGACACCAACTGTAACTTCACGTTCAAACTCATCACCGGTACGTCCATCATAAAGAATAGTTTTACCGCTACGGTTCATACCAGCTTCTTCCATAGTATCGAAGACGTCATTCTCATTGGCACCATCGAATACTGGAGTTGCAGCATGAATTCCAAGCAATTTACAAGCCATACCTAAGTGAACCTCAAGCGCTTGACCGATGTTCATACGTGATGGTACGCCTAGTGGGTTAAGAACAACCTCTACTGGAGTTCCATCTGGTAAGAACGGCATATCTTCTTCTGCCATAATACGTGCGATGACACCTTTGTTACCGTGACGTCCCGCCATTTTATCGCCTTCAGAGATTTTACGTTTTTGAGCAATGTATACACGTACTAGATGATTAACTCCCGGTGGAAGTTCATCGCCATTTTCACGAGTAAATACTTTGACATCAACAACGATACCAGTCGTACCATGCGGTACACGTAGAGAAGTATCACGAACTTCACGAGCTTTCTCACCAAAGATCGCATGTAGTAGACGTTCTTCAGCAGTAAGTTCTGTTACACCTTTAGGCGTAACTTTACCAACTAGAATGTCACCAGAATTAATCTCAGCACCAACGCGGATTATACCACGTTCATCAAGATTGCGAAGTGCGTCTTCACCAACGTTAGGAATGTCACGAGTAATTTCCTCTGGTCCAAGCTTCGTATCACGAGCTTCAGATTCATACTCTTCTATATGGATAGATGTATAAACATCTTCTTTAACTAGTTTTTCACTAAGTAGGATAGCATCCTCATAGTTATAACCTTCCCAAGTCATAAACGCGACAACCACGTTACGACCTAGAGCCAATTCACCCTTCTCAGTAGAAGGACCATCCGCAAGAATATCACCTTTTTTGATGACATCACCTTTACGAACTAGTGGACGTTGGTTAATACAAGTACCTTGGTTAGAACGCATAAATTTGTGAATCTTATGTCTAACTAGATCACCTTGTACTTCCTTACCGTCTACGATTTCTACACGACGAAGAAGAATTTCATTTGCTGTAGCACGTTCGATGACACCATCAAATTTGGCTACAACACATACACCCGAATCTTTAGCTGCCTTATGCTCCATACCAGTACCAACAAGTGGTGATCTAGGGATAAGCAAAGGAACTGCTTGACGTTGCATGTTCGATCCCATTAGCGCACGGTTGGAGTCATCATTCTCTAGGAATGGAATCAACGCTGTCGCAACAGAAACGACTTGCTTAGGCGATACATCCATATAGTCAACACGGCTACTTGGCATTGTTAAGATGTTATCAGCTTGCTTATTGAAACGTACAATCGTTTCTTTCTCAGCAAACTTACTATCATCCGTAAGTGGTGCATTCGCTTGTGCAACAATATAGTTATATTCCTCATCGGCAGTCATGTAAGAGATACGCTCTGTTACAATGCCTGTTTCAGGATCAACCCAACGATATGGAGCTTCAATGAAACCATATTCATTGATACGTGCATATGTTGACAAGGAGTTGATCAAACCGATGTTTGGTCCCTCTGGCGTTTCAATCGGACACATACGACCATAGTGAGAGTTATGAACGTCACGCACTTCAAAGCCTGCGCGTTCACGCGTCAAACCACCGGGTCCTAGTGCAGATAGACGACGCTTATGCGTCAATTCCGCTAGTGGGTTTGTTTGGTCCATAAATTGAGACAATTGAGAAGAACCGAAGAACTCCTTAATTGATGCAATTACAGGACGAATATTAATTAACGCTTGAGGCGTAATAGCATTAGCATCCTGAATCGACATTCTCTCACGAACAACACGTTCCATACGAGAAAGACCGATACGGAATTGGTTTTGTAGCAATTCGCCAACTGAACGCAAACGACGGTTACCTAAATGGTCAATATCGTCTACATCGCCTACACCTTGTAATAAGTTAAGGAAGTAGTTGATAGAAGAGATAATATCTGCAGGCGTAATATGCTTAACAGATTTATCAATAATACCGTTAGCGATAATTTTGATGATTTTGGTATCATCATTAGGAGCATACACACTAATCGTTTGAAGAGGAATATCATGGGATTCTAACACACCGTTACCAACGGAATATGTTTTGAAGCCGATATCTGATTCAAGACGATCAAGAATTTGGTCTAGTATACGACGGTCAATCACTTGTCCCTTTTCAGCAACAATTTCACCAGTCGAAGCATCAATCAAATCTTCTGCAAGACGTTGATTGAACAGACGATTCTTAATGTGAAGCTTCTTGTTAATCTTGTAACGACCAACATTCGCCAAATCATAGCGTTTTGGATCGAAGAAACGAGCAACTAGCAAGCTTCTAGCATTATCCAATGTCGGAGGTTCACCTGGACGAAGACGCTCATAGATTTCAATCAGAGCTTTCTCTGTTGAATCTGTGCTGTCTTTATCAAGTGTGTTACTGATGTATTCATCATGACCAAGAAGATCAAGAATTTCAGCATCAGTACCAAATCCAAGCGCACGAAGAAGTACTGTTACTGGGATTTTGCGTGTACGGTCAATACGAACGTAGACGATATCCTTAGCATCAGTTTCAAGCTCAAGCCATGCACCACGGTTAGGAATTACAGTAGCCGTGAATGCTTTTTTACCGTTTTTATCAACTTTAGTGCTGAAATACACACTCGGGGATCGTACCAATTGGCTGACGATAACGCGTTCCGCCCCGTTAATGATAAACGTGCCGGTCTCTGTCATTAGTGGGAAATCACCCATAAAGACTTCTTGTTCCTTAACCTCGCCTGTCTCCTTGTTGATTAAACGCACTTTCACGCGTAAAGGAGCTGCAAACGTAACATCCCGTTCTTTCGATTCATCGACTGAATATTTCGGTTCACCTAAGCTGTAATCAATAAACTCAAGCGATAAATTGCCCGTAAAGTCCGAAATCGGAGAGATATCCTGGAATAACTCAATTAAGTCATTGTCCAAAAATTTCTCATACGATTTTTGTTGGATTTCAATCAGGTTCGGGACTTCCAGCACCTCTTTGATTCGACTGTAGCTCCTACGAGTACGTCGACCATACTGAACAAGTTGTCCTGCCAACTTAACCTCACCCCTCATGTCTGTCTAACAGCAACGTAATTTCCACAGCTGTTGCGATAACTACATATTATGACTATAGTTATCATAAAAATAAAGAAAAGCCCTTATCGAATACTTTCGAAAAAAGAGCATGTTTCTGGCAGTTAACCATCCGTCACGCGATAACGAAGGTCATATCAAGTAATTTTGCCCAAATTCTTACTGTTTACTCAAAAAATACCAAATTATTTCAAATCGCGTACAATTCGGCACTTGACATTTTAGTTAACTAAAGAGATTATAAGCAATTTTATGCTGACATTCCACAATACTAACATATTAGAAATGTCAAGTCAAATGTTTTTGAGTCTTTTCAGTATAATTTTCATAAAAATGTTATTTAGCTTTTACCGCCTTGAAAATACGATACCCTTTATCCTTGGTCACTTCTTCAACTTCACCGAATAATTGTTCCAATTTTTCGAATGCTGAAGGAGCACCTTGTTTCTTTTGAATAACAATCCACATACTACCGCCAGCATTGAGCAAGTTATAACCTTCTTCAAAAACACGATGTACAACTACTTTACCAGCACGAATCGGTGGATTACTAATGATGCAATCAAAATGTTGATCTTTCACTGATTCATAAAGATCACTTTGTAATACAGTTACATTACTTACTCCATTTTGTTTGGCATTAGCTTTGCTTAGTTGTACCGCTCGCTCATTAATATCAATCATTGTGATGTGACCTTGTGGCGCGAGCTTAGCTGCAGTAATTCCAATCGGGCCATAGCCACAACCTACATCTAATACGGTAGCATTCTCAGCAAATTGCATGACATCTATCAATACTTGACTACCATAATCAACACCAGATTTTGAAAATACTCCAGCATCGGTTGCTAGTTTAATATTAAAACCTCTTAAATTCCATTCACGTTGTTGCTTTGAACTTGCTACTGTTGGTTGCTTTGAATAGTAATGATTGGACAACCGTTTCACCAACCTTCAATCGTTCATATAAGAAGCCCCTTGAAACCTAGGCTTCAAGGGGCTCTGTTATACTCGCCATTTAGTTAGCAAGTAAGATTGTATCCGTTAATTACTTAACTTCTACAGATGCGCCAGCTTCTTCAAGTTTAGCTTTAATAGCGTCTGCATCTTCTTGGCTAATGCCTTCTTTAACTGCTTTAGGAGCGCCATCAACAAGTTCTTTAGCTTCTTTCAAGCCAAGACCAGTGATTTCACGAACAGCTTTGATTACGTTGATTTTAGAAGGACCAGCGTTGTTAAGGATAACATCGAATTCAGTTTGAGCAGCAGCAGCAGTATCTCCGCCACCAGCAACTGCAGCAACTGGAGCTGCAGCAGTTACGCCGAATTCTTCTTCGATAGCTTTAACAAGATCGTTTAATTCAAGAACAGTCATACCTTTAATTGATTCTAAGATTTGTTCATTAGACATGATATTACCTCCGGTAATTATATTATTTTTTTGGTTTGATTTGCGATGCAAGATGCATCAATGTTGAAGCATAAATCTATGAAACGAAATTAAGCTTGTGCTTCTTGTTTTTCTGCAACAGCTTTAACTGCAAGCGCGAAGTTGCGAACTGGTGCTTGTAGTACGCTGAGTAGCATAGAAAGAAGACCATCGCGAGAAGGAAGTTCTGCAAGAGCTTTAACTTGATCTCCATCAACGACTTTACCTTCAACTAGACCGCCTTTAAGTTTCAAAGCGTCATTTTTCTTAGCGAAATCGTTAAGAATTTTAGCAGGAGCAATAGCGTCTTCTGCGCTAAATGCAATTGCTGTAGGACCAGAAAGAATATCGTTAAGCGCTGAGTAATCAGTACCTTCAGTCGCACGACGAACGATTGAGTTTTTAAGAACTTGGAACTCAACACCAGCTTCGCGAAGCTGTTTACGAAGTTCAGTTACTTGAGCAACGTTCAATCCGCGATAATCAGCAACGATTGTACTTGGGCTGGAAGCAAGCTTCGCAGCTACCACGTCAACTGCTTCTTGTTTCTTTTGGATAATTTTAGCGTTAGCCAAACTGTACACCTCCCGTTATTTGTTACATCCCGTGTAATTTAGAGAGATCCTATCCTCGATGCATGAGAAAGGCCCTCGCAGATTAAGCAAGGGCCATGATTCCGTTCGCTATTCAATACAATTGAATGCTATAAACGCTCTATCATAACACCTCGGTAGGATATTTAAGCCACTAGGGCACCTACTGTCTACGGTATGCATATTCAAAGTTAATTCAATGTTTCTTGTCTATCAATTAGCGGTAGCTAGCAGTATTAACGCGAGCACCTGGACCCATTGTAGAAGAAACAGAGATGTTTTTCAAGTAAACACCTTTAGCAGCAGCTGGTTTCGCACGAATCAAAGCATCTAACAATGCTTTCAAGTTTTCATTCAATTTTTCAGAATCGAATGATACTTTACCGATTGGAGCGTGAATTTGACCGGCTTTATCAAGACGGTATTCAATTTTACCCGCTTTGATTTCTTGAACAGCTTTAGTAACATCAAATGTTACTGTGCCAGCTTTAGGGTTCGGCATAAGACCTTTACCACCAAGGATACGACCAAGTTTACCAACTTCAGCCATCATGTCTGGAGTTGCTACGCAAACATCGAAATCGAACCAACCTTGTTGGATTTTGTTGATCATATCTGTGTCGCCAACATAGTCAGCGCCAGCAGCTTCTGCCTCTTTAATTTTTTCGCCTTTAGCGAAAACTAGAACTTTTTTAGTTTTACCAGTACCGTGTGGTAGTACTACTACACCACGAACAGCTTGGTCTTGCTTACGAGGGTCTACACCCAAACGTACAGCAACTTCAACAGACTCGTCAAACTTAGCTGTTGCAGTTTTTTTCACAAGATCAATTGCCTCTTGTGGCTCGTAGCTAGCTTCGCTATCAATAAGCTTAGCAGCTTCAACATACTTTTTACCATGTTTAGCCATTGTAAGTTCCTCCTAATGTGGTTTTAACGGAGTAGCATTCGAGATGCACTCCTCCCACCTGTGAAGCAAAGCTTCACGAAGCGAGATGCCGCTTTACATCAGCGTTACAATCATTTCGACTAGTCGACGATTGTAATACCCATAGAACGAGCAGTACCTTCAACCATAAGCATAGCTGTTTCTACAGAAGCAGCGTTAAGGTCAGGCATTTTAGTTTCAGCGATTTCGCGAACTTTGTCACGTTTAACCGTTGCAACTTTTTTCTTATTCGGTTCACCAGAACCTTTTTCGATACCTGCTGCTACACGAAGCAATACTGCTGCCGGTGGCGTTTTAGTTTCGAATGTAAAGGAGCGATCCTCGAATACTGTGATAACAACTGGAATAATCAATCCAGCTTGGTCTGCTGTACGAGCGTTAAACTCCTTACAGAATGCCATGATGTTCACACCAGCTTGACCTAGAGCAGGACCGATTGGTGGCGCTGGATTAGCTTTACCAGCAGGAACTTGAAGCTTAACCAATTTAATGACTTTCTTTGCCATGATTCACACCTCCTTGACTTGATATACAGACATTCTCTCGAGCATCTGCTTGAGAACCAACCTAAAATAATTAGATTTTTTCCACCTGAGTATAATCTAGCTCAAGCGGGGTTTCTCTGCCAAACATGTTGACGTGAACCTTCAGCTTCGCCTTGTCGAGTAGAATTTCTTCTACCGATCCGACAAAGTCTGCAAAAGGACCTACTTTGACGCGAACAGTTTCTTTTAGCTCGAACTCAATCTTCGGCTTAGGCTCATCCATTCCCATGTGCTTAAGAATTTGTTCCACTTCTTCAGGCAACAATGGGGTAGGTTTTGAACCTGAACCCGTAGATCCTACAAAACCCGTAACTCCAGGTGTATTTCGAACAACATACCATGAATCATCAGTTTGAACCATCTCGACAAGAACGTATCCAGGATAAACCTTACGTTGGACGACTTTTTTCTTACCGTCCTTCTCCACGATCTCTTCTTCCATTGGCACAAGGACACGGAAGATTTTGTCTTCCATATTCATTGATTCAACGCGACGTTCCAAATTGGCTTTCACCTTGTTCTCATAACCGGAGTACGTGTGCACGACGTACCATCTTTTTTCCATCACAAATCCACCTTTGGGCCTTCTCAGACAATTAGATTTACGAGAGCTGAAATCCCGATGTCTAGAAGCCAGAAGTAAATCGTCACAGCCACAACCGTCACCAAGACAACGATAGAATAGCTAGTTAATTCCTTGCGATTAGGCCAACGGACTTTCTTTAACTCTGCCCAACTGTCAGCAAAAAAACTAAACGTCGTACTAAAGCTCTGTTTCACTTTCGCCAAAAATGTCACGGTCACACCTCCCATTGACTATCTCGTCTCGCGATGAGGAGTCTGCTCGTTACAAAACTTGCAAAACTTCTTCAACTCGATGCGGTCGGGGTGATTGCGTTTGTTCTTAGTTGTCGCATAGTTTCTCTGTTTGCAGTTTGTGCATGCCAGCGTGATGATAACCCGCATTGAATAACACCTCCCGAACTGCTAAAAAATAAGAAGCAAAAAGCTCAAATTCTACGCCCTGTGTCGATTTCGCCATAACGAAAAAACCTTTTCCAAGGCCTACCTTACAACTTTAGCATAAGGCATCCGTCATGTCAATGCAAAACAACTGTCTCGGGCGTGCAATATACCATGATTTTCAAGATTGTATCGCTATACTTCTTATTACTTCTAGCTTTATCAACCCTCGTCCATCTAGTATATTCCAATTACTGTCTCATTAAACCAATGGACTGTCTTCGGTGCCTGAAAATTTCAGACAGCAAAGACAGTCCGTTGTTCGTTAATTTCTATATATTACGTATGATTCATATGATAGCTGTCATAGTTGGTCTGATGTGTCTCTAACTTCCAAGTATTTTTCAAGTTTACGTTTTACTCGTTGCAAAGCATTATCAATCGACTTTACATGACGCTTCAAATCAACAGCAATTTCTTGATACGAACGACCATCTAGATAAAGCATAAGTACTTTACGTTCCAAATCACTAAGTATCTCCGCCATCTTATCTTCAAGTCCTGAAAATTCTTCTTGATTAATTATTAACTCTTCCGGGTCCGACACTCTAGTACCGCATATAACATCTAATAGCGTACGGTCGGAATCTTCATCGTATATCGGTTTGTCCAAAGAAACATAGGAATTAAGAGGAATATGCTTTTGGCGAGTAGCAGTTTTGATTGCGGTAATAATCTGACGTGTAATACAAAGTTCAGCAAATGCTTTAAAGCTAGACAACTTGTCTCCCTTATAGTCACGAATCGCTTTGTATAATCCTATCATACCTTCTTGAACAATATCTTCTCGATCAGCACCTATTAAAAAGTACGACCTAGCCTTCGCTCTCACGAAGTTTTTATATTTATTGATCAAGTATTCCAAAGCTATACTTTCACCATTACGGACAGCTTCTACAATTTCTTCATCCGTATTATTATCATATTCGAGCGTACTCCATTCTTTGAGGTCGATACTCATACCCCATCCCTCCGGCCTGCAAGGCGTACACCGCTAGATTTGTATGCACAAAACATAGAGTCAGTATACATGAAAATAGGCTTTTCAGTCAACCGAGATGAGCCTATTTCCTGTATATTCTATAACATAATTAGAATTTAATGGTTAATTTTCCACAAGACGCAACAATATGCTCAATCTGGCTTCTGCCCACGTCTTAATTTTTCAAGTTTCAACCATACTTCATCCGTCACACGATTATCTATAGAATGACGTTTCTTAGTGGCAGGTTCAGTAATGGTTTGTTTAATATCAACATTATTCTGCTTGATCTCGATAAGCAGTTCACGAGCCGACATCCTCAGTGCACCTTGTCCAAAAATTACATGCTGCTCCATCATATCAGAAGTTGCAACATATACATTACGTCTGCGACTTTTCCACTCACTACAAATGCGTTCAATGCATTCATCTGCTGTTTCTTTTTCTTTCGTATAGACGACGGTTAATCTGTGCTGATTGTATGTCGCTCCAATACCTGGCATTTGATGGGCGTCAAAAATGACATATACATGTAGACCGGTAAAGCCTTGATAATCAGCCAACATATGTAGGAGCTTATCTCTTGCTTCTTCCAAGCCAATATCTTTCAAGCGCGCCAGTTCTGGCCATGCTCCGATCATATTATAGCCATCAACAAGTAGCACATCATTACGCCTATTTATCATAACTATAAACCTCTACGTTGTCTTAGCACCTCATACATCAGCACACCAGCAGCTACTGATGCGTTAAGCGAATTCAATTGTCCAGCCATAGGAAGCTTCACAAGAAAATCGCATTTTTCTTTAATTAAACGTCCTAAACCACTACTTTCATTACCAATGACTAATGCAAGTGGCATATCGAATTTATTGGCATATACATCGGCAGTTGCCCCAACATCAGCACCTGCTATCCATACTCCCGCTTCTTTCATCACTTCAATCGTCTGTGCCAAATTCGTTACACGTGCTACAGGTATGTGTTCTGCAGCGCCTGCTGAAATTTTCAAAACAGTAGCTGTCAGCCCCGCCGAACGTCGCTTAGGAATAATAACACCATGTACTCCAGTACATTCCGCAGTTCTAAGGATGGAACCTAAGTTATGCGGATCTTCAATTTCATCAAGAATGATGAATAGTGGTATCTCACCTTTCTGTGCTGGAATAGCAAGTAAATCTTCCAGTTCAATATAATCAACAGCTGCAGCTTGAGCAACAACTCCTTGATGTGTTACTCCAGGTACAAGTTGATCCAACTTACGCTTATCAACGAATTGAATAACGATTGCATTTTTCTTCGCTTCTCCAAGAATGGAACTTGTTACGCTTTTTTGTGCACCTTCAGCAATCCAAATCTTATTAATTTCACGACCTGAGCGTAATGCTTCCAGCACAGGATGCTTTCCGGCGATCAAACCTTCTGTATTATGAGTCTCTGACATGTTGTTCACCCTTTCTTACCTTTAGAGGTAGCTCAAGACATTCCCTTGTGATCACGATGATTGGCCAACGTAGCTTAATCGGCATCAAAACTGCCATTCATCGCTAGTTCCGGTGCACTGTACCAACTACGTACACTCCGCTCCTCACGTCACTAGCTTTATGGCATTTTCTCAGTGCTGACAAGCAAATGTTTTGATCTTTCATTTTAAGTTTGAATTATTCCAATGGGGTTCAAAAAGTGGACGTTAGCCTAATCATCGTTATCAAATTCCACTTTTTGAACTACCTTCAATGCCGATTTCTAGTAATTGCCCTAGACGTTCGACCCGTCCTTCAAAATATAAATAACCAACTAATGCTTCCAGTGCAGTGGCATGCCGATAATCTAACATATCTGCATTTTTCGGAGGATTACCGGATTTAGTGTTACGACCACGTCGAACGATATCCGCTTCTTCCTCCGTAAGGTGCGAATGCCATTTTTCTAACATTTTGCGTTGTGCCTTTGCAGACACGAATTGCGTAGCTTCTTTATGCAAATGATGTGACTTATGATTAGGTAAGGAAATCAAATATTGTCTTATCATCATCTCATATACCGCATCACCCATATAAGCTAATACTACAGGCGAGACAAGATTCGGTGATTTACTAGGTTTATGAAATGCAAATGAATTATCCATAGTTCACACTCACTTACGGCGCCAGCGAATACCTTGCGGAGTATCCTCTAGTACGATATTCATTTCATTAAGCAAATCACGAATCTCATCTGCTCTTGCCCAATTTTTTGTCGCTCTTGCTTCTGTACGTTCAACAATAAGTTGCTCGACTTGCTCTTCTAAATTATCTACTTCCGCTTGCTCAGGCAATAATCCAAGAACATTATTGAATGCTAGGAATAATTTTTGAATAGCTTCGATAGACGAGTAGCTTAGATTAGAATCCTGTAAATTTGTATTCGCAAGCGCCACTAACTCGAACAAAGCAGTAATTGCATCTGGCGTATTGAAATCATCATTCATTTTACTATTAAAATTATTTTCAATTCGCTGTAGTTCAGCCTGTAATTGTGCATCTACACTACCTGGCTCTTGATCTTTAGCAAGTTCAAGACGGTGAACGACATTGTTATAACCGTTAGTAATACGATCAACGCTATTCAATGCCTGAGCCACCGTATCATCACTAAAGTTCAGCGGGCTACGATAATGAGCAGCAAGCATAAAGTAACGGATCGCTTGTGGTTTTACTTTTTTCACGATTTCACGAACGGTAATACCATTACCAAGTGATTTAGACATTTTCTCATTATTAATATGAATGTACCCATTATGCATCCAATAATGAGCAAGTGACTCTCCAGTTAAGCACTCCGATTGTGCAACTTCACACTCATGATGTGGGAATTGCAGATCAAGTCCGCCGCCATGGATATCCAGCGTATCGCCCAAATATTTACGTGCCATTGCCGAACATTCGATATGCCAACCTGGACGGCCTTTACCCCAAGGACTATCCCAGTTGATTTCACCAGGTTTAGCTGATTTCCATAGTACAAAATCTTGTGCATTCTCTTTGCGCTCATCAAGTTCAACACGAATACCATGTTGTAACTCATCGAGGTTCTGATGTGATAGTTTGCCGTAGTCAGGGAATGTAGAAGTACTAAAATAGACGTCTCCTGCACTTTCATAAGCGTGTCCTTTGTCTACTAGTCCAGCAATAAATTCAACGACCTCATCGATATGATCCATTACACGTGGGTTCAAGTTCGCCGGGCGAATACCAATTGCTGCAGTATCTTCATGGAAAGCTGCAATAAATTTATCTGCGACTTCATTAACTGTTGTACCAAGCTCGTTAGCTTTACGAATCAGCTTATCGTCTACATCTGTAAAATTAGAAATGTAATTCACTTCAAGTCCCGTATGCTCCAAATAACGTCGAACGACATCAAAGAAAATTGCAGGACGTGCATTCCCAATATGAATATAATCATATACCGTCGGTCCACACACATACATTCGCACTTTGCCCGCTTCAATCGGTACAAACTGCTCTTTTTGACGTGTGATGGTATTATAAATCGTAACTGACATTAAAGTAACCCTCCACCCTAATTAACTACTCAGATCATTATCTTTTCTAAATTTTTTTAGTATATCAATCTCTTGTTGCATTTCTCTCAGCATTTCAATAATAGGATCCGGTAACTGTGTATGATCAAGTCGATCGCGAACTTTCTCACCGTTTCGTTTCACTATTCGACCTGGATTACCTACAACGGTACAATTGTCCGGTACTTCCCGAAGGACAACCGCGTTGGAACCAATACTAGAATTATTCCCTACAGAGAAAGAACCTAACACCTTAGATCCGGAGCCAATAACAACATTATTGCCAATGGTTGGGTGTCGCTTACCTTTTTCTTTACCTGTACCGCCCAATGTCACACCTTGATAGATAACTACATCATCGCCAATGATACAAGTTTCACCAATAACGACTCCCATACCATGATCGATAAATAAACGGTCACCGATCTGTGCTCCAGGATGTATTTCGATACCTGTGAAAAATCTACTTACTTGAGAAATAACTCTAGCTAGTGTATACCATCTTCCATTATAGCAAGCATGAGCAATACGGTGCGCCCATATTGCGTGTAAACCAGAATAAGTGAAAATAACTTCAAACCGACTTCTTGCAGCTGGATCATTCTCTATTACTGCTTGGATGTCGGATCGGAAATGCCGAAACATACACGTTTCCCCCTTTTCACTTGTCAGTACGATGTCTGGCTTCGCAGTTTATTCGACTTCGTAGTTGTCATTCATCGATCGCTCCGATACTCGTGTACCAACCACGTACACTCCGTTTCTCACGTCACTAGCTTCATGTCAACTACTCGGTCCTGACAAGCGAAATATTCGATGATGCTGCTTGTGGGTAGGTCTATGGTGAACTGCTATTGATTCGCTTCGATGATTCAACGCCGGATCTTTGATCCTAGTTGAATGGTTTCAAAATCGTGATCACAATTGGAAAGCTTCCTTCTGCGGAAGCTTGTGCTGAATGACTTGTTCTACGCCGATTAAACTACGTCAGCATAATCCTCGTGATCACAGTCATGCAAATTGAACATCCTTTACAAAAGAACAAAAAAGCCTCTGTAGCACATATAGTGCCACAGAGGCGTCAAAGATCGCGGTTCCACTCTGTTTAATAAGAGAAATGACAACATGCTGAGCATTCTCCTATTATCTTAGCATCTTTAACGCAGATGATACGTTGTGACCTACCCTGTTCATACGAGAACAGATCGGAACAAAGCTCACAGGTGCAACTTCAATTATTGTGATGAGATAATTTTCAGCCCACGTATTCTCTTCTATAGGAGAAAACGCTGATTATCCTCTCTGAACATCGACATCTAATTTACTAATCCTGATCAGTGCTTCTATGTTATTCAATAGTATACAGTATAACGAATACCCCACATACTGACAAGCATCAGTTCGCTTGTGATCACGATGATTACGCTGACGACTCTTACTCGACTTCGTAGTTGGCATTCATCGCTTGCTCCAATACTCGTGTACTACTTTGTACACTCCGTTTCTCACTTCACTAGCTTCATGCCAACTACTCGGTGCTGACAAGCGAACATTCGATGATGCCCCCCTATGAGTAACCCTCTACGATACGCTTCGATGATTCAACTTCGAATCTTTGATCTTGGTTGAATATAAGCGACATCTAACTATGCCCTATTGTGAGTAAACCCTCCGTGAATCACTTCGATGCTTCAACGTCGGATCTTTGATCCTGGTTGAATACAACCTAGCATACCTATTACATCAGACCCGCTACAACGACACAATTATGCTAGGCGTGCTTGTAGGCGTGATACTACTTTATCGTGCCCTAACAATACAAGCGATTGGTTCAAGTCAGGACCGTGTGTTTGGCCAGTGATGGCAGCACGGATTGGCATGAACAGCGCTTTACCTTTGCATCCTGTTGATTTCTGTACAGACTTAATCATTGCTTTAATTCCGTCCACTGTAAATTCTGCACCATCTGTTTGTAATTCCGCTAGGAAAGCTGATAATACAGTAGGTACTGTTTCTTCTGCTAACACTTCGATGGCTTCTGCTTCATCTTCAACTGTCTCACGGAAGAATAAAGCTGTATGTTCAATAATTTCAGATGCGCAGCGAAGTTTATCTTGATGTAGGGCAACTAGATCGTGTACCCAAGATAGTACTTCTTCGCTAGGTTGTTCTGCTATTAATCCCGCACTTTGTAGATGAGGTAGACATAACGCAACGATACGATCGATATCTGCCTTCTTAATGTATTCATTATTCATCCACGCAAGTTTTTGTGAATCAAAAACAGCAGGACTTTTACTTAGACGACTAGCGTCGAACACTTCAATAAGTTGTTCAGAACTATACATCTCTTGTTCACCTTCTGGTGACCAACCTAACAATGCGATAAAGTTAATTAATGTTTCAGGCAAATAACCTAATTTATCATATTGTTCGATAAATTGAATAATGGATTCATCACGTTTGCTTAACTTCTTCTTATTCTCATTCACGATTAATGTCATATGCGCAAATTGTGGTGGCTCCCACCCGAATGCTTCATAGATCATTAATTGTCTAGGCGTATTAGAAATATGGTCTTCTCCACGTAGAACATGACTAATTTTCATTAAATGATCATCAAGGGCTACCGCAAAGTTATACGTAGGAATTCCATCTTTTTTCACGATAACGAAGTCACCCATTTCATTCGTATCGAAAGAAATAGTTCCTTTAACCATGTCATTGAATGTATACGTACGATCTGCAGGAACTTTGAAGCGAATGCTAGGAATACGACCTTCCGCTTCAAAAGCAGCTCTTTGCTCATCTGTTAGATTACGGTGCTTACCAGAATAGCGAGGCGTTTCATTACGAGCAGTTTGTTCTTCACGCTCTTGCTCTAGCTCTGCTTCTGTACAGTAACAACGGTAAGCTAAGCCACGATCGATAAGATCTTGCCAATACTTATTATATATATCAAGACGTTCAGTCTGACGATATGGACCATACTCCCCGCCAACATCAATACTTTCATCCCAATTAATACCAAGCCATTTCAAGTATTTCAACTGGCTTTCTTCACCACCAGCAACATTACGTTTAACATCAGTATCTTCGATACGTATAATAAACTTTCCACCTAAATGACGTGCATATAAATAATTGAATAATGCCGTTCTTGCGTTACCAATATGTAGATGACCCGTTGGTGACGGTGCATATCTAACTCTAATATCTGACATAGTCTATTTCCTCCTAAAATTTTTCTGAGCTTTATAACTCAACTTCCTCGTACAGAAAAATACATCGGAAGTATAAACTAAAGTTCGAACTTCAAATAAAGGTTAAAAGTGGGCTTTCAGAACCAAGAAGATGGAGTTTATTTGAGGAAGGAGGAAACGTAAATGTACGTTATTGGTACATGCGTACCGGACTTCCCAAATTAACTTCATCTTCGACGTCGAGTAACCTACGTTAGCTCTACATCGTTATCAAAGTCTACTTTTTAACCAACAAGACGACTGCTTGTGAAGCGATACCTTCACCGCGTCCAGCAAAGCCGAGCTGCTCTGTAGTCGTTGCCTTAACATTGACCTGAGAATGATCAGCATGTAATACATTTGCAATCACTTCAACCATCGCAGGAATGTACGGAAGCATTTTAGGCTTTTGCGCAATAATTGTAGCATCTACATTGCCAAGTTGGTAGCCTCTATTTTCGACCATTTCCCAAACTTTACGTAATAATTCTACACTATCCGCGTCTTTATAAGCAGCATCTGTATCAGGGAAATGTTTACCAATATCTCCTAAAGCGAGCGCACCTAGAATAGCATCTGTTATTGTGTGCAACAATACATCCGCATCTGAGTGTCCTAGTAACCCTTTTTCATAAGGAATAGTCACTCCGCCAATAATTAACGGACGATCCTCTACTAATTGATGTACATCAAACCCTTGTCCAATTCTAATCATAGTTTATTTCCCCCTAAAACTTTTTGTTGGCTTCCTGGATTGCTTCATTTGAAACAAAAAGTAGCATCGGAAGCATAAACCTCTATTAAGATATCTCATTATCCATCTTAGAAAGCAGTTGTTCCGCCCAAGGCAAATCTTCAGGAGTCGTAATTTTAATATTCGTATACTCACCCTCAGATACAACTACAGGTAACCCTGCCCATTCTACAACCATTGCGTCATCTGTTCCAAGTAACCCTTTTGTTAACGCATCTTCATGTGCTTGTAGCAATAAGTCATGACGAAAAGCTTGCGGGGTTTGAATAGCCCACAAGCTTTTACGATCTGGAGTAGCTGTAATTACACCTTCGCTATTCACTTGCTTGATCGTATCTTTCACTGGAACTGCTAGAACAGCAGCACCGTGTTCTACGGCCTTCGCACAACATGCTTTTACGGCATATTCAGAGACGAATGGTCTAACCCCATCATGAACCATAACCCATGATGATTCTATATGTTGCAATCCTGCATACACAGAATGCTGACGCTCTGTACCGCCCGGTATAATAACCTTTAACTTCATAATGTTATATTGGTCACGCCATTGCTGACAACGCTCTACATCTTCAGCGCTTACCACAAGTACAATTTCACTAATGTCCTTCATCATTTGAAATCGCTCTAGTGTATGTACAAGTATCGGTCTATCGCCAAGTTGTAAATATTGTTTACTTTCACTCGTACCCATACGTGTTCCACGTCCTGCAGCTACGATTACGACACCCCAAAGTTCATTCATGAGTGATACCTACCTTAGACCATACTATATATAATAGTATTATCATACCTTGTTATAGCGCTTTTTCCAATAACTTTGGCTTAGCAAATATCATTCTACCTGCAGATGTTTGTAATACGCTCGTTACAAGTACTTCCATCGTATGTCCAATATATTCTCTCCCACCTTCAACAACGATCATCGTACCGTCATCTAGATAGGCAACGCCTTGCCCATTTTCCTTGCCATCTTTAATAACTTGCACAACGATTTCTTCGCCTGGCAAAACTACCGGTTTTACGGCATTAGCAAGATCATTAATATTAAGAACAGATACACCTTGTAGTTCGCATACTTTATTCAAATTAAAGTCGTTCGTGACTACTTTACCAGATAAAACCTTTGCAAGCTTAACAAGTTTACTGTCCACTTCACTAATTTCTTCGAAGTCTCCTTCGTAGATTAAAACATGAACATCTAACTCTTTTTGGATTTTGTTCAGTATATCTAAGCCACGACGACCTCGATTACGTTTTAACAAATCAGAAGAATCAGCGATATGCTGTAATTCCTCAAGCACGAATTCAGGAATAACGAGAGTCCCTTCAATAAACCCAGTCTTACAAATGTCAGCTATACGACCATCGATAATTACACTTGTATCAAGTATTTTATGCTCTTCATATCCTTTAACTTCGCCTTGAGAAGCAACTACTTTCTGTTTTTCCAGTAACTGTCCTACAACTACTGCCAATTCATCTTGCTTTCGAACGCCAATCATTACACCAATGTAACCACTTATTAACGCTAACGCAACAGGTACAAGCTTCCACATCCCGCCGAGAAGTGCAATTGCAGGATAGACCAGTGCAGCTATAAATAGCCCTACACATAATCCACCAATTGCAGATAATAATTGACGAAGTGGCATTCCTTCTGTTTTACTTACTCCGCTGTTCAGCAATTGCACGAGTGGTTTGGCAAATATACTAGTCACCATCCACCCTAGAAATGCTCCAATTGCTACGTTCATGTAATAAGTGCCTGAGTGCTGTAAGAAAGGATACGCTGAATTAGACCATGCCATACTAGAATTGAACCAACTAGACATTTCGGCTCCTATCATCGCACCAATACAAATACCTATAATAATAATCAATTTTTTCATAGGTTACCTTTCACCTCCATTACAATTATTAGCAATTTTTCGAAAGGTTAACCGTCTGTTTGCAACAAAATATACACAAAGTGGAAATCGCATGAAATAATGTTTATAATATAGCCATAATACACTTTAAGAGGCAGGTGAAGATTGTGTCTTCAAAGGAGAGTCCCTCGCTAGATCAATTTCAAGATCAAGTATCACAACTACTTCTTAGACATCGAAGTGTGCTTGACATTATGTCCAAGTTAGATCAGACAAGTGCAGCTGTTAATCGATCTGTTACAAAGGCAATTACTGACTGTGGTTGTATCGAATTAAATGCATCCAAGCAACCATTCAATGAATTACAATCTCTAGATGCCTCACAATCAACAATTAACAATCATCTCTCAGGTCAATTATGTGAACATTGCAAGGAATTTGTCGAATCTTCATTAGGTCGCAATCTTTTCTATCTCACCGCACTTTGTACGCAATTGCAGCTTGATCTTACAGAAGTAGTTGCCGCAGAATCGACGAAATGTTCAACTCTAGGAGTATTTAATCTAACATGAGAAAACCTCTATCGAGGTCATTCGAGGGTGAGCGACCTCGTTTATAAGGTAGGTTTTATCGCCAAATAGAATTTGTCCATCGCTATCCTTGGAAATTTATAAATTCCATTGTGATAGCAAAAAGAGCGTACGCTACAGTAGTTAATAATAACTACGAAGCGTACGCTCTTTATATCATTAGGCATGCTTTTCAGATTGCTCTTCTTCTTGAATGTTATACTGTTGTTTTCTTTTCGAACGACGTCTAACGTTTTTTTTTAATCCGTAAAGAGCATATAAAATTAACGGAATAAAGAATATTTTCGATAAGTGCTCCTCAAACATAATCCCAATAACAAGTGCAACAATAACAATAATAGGAATAACCCAAACTGCACTTTTTGGAATACCAATCCGCTTGAAACTTGGATAACGAATATTACTGACCATTAATAATGCTAAAACAATTGATGTAATAATAAATACGATTGGCGAAACATCACCTTTGAATAGAGCTACTGTAGCAAGTATTCCACCTGCTGCAGGAATAGGTAATCCTATGAAATGTCCTGGTGAACTTGATTTAACGTTGAACCTTGCAAGACGAAGTGCACCACATATCGGAAACAACGCAGTTACAAACCAAGATAACATCGGTGTTACATCTTGTAATGCCACAACATACATAATAAAAGCAGGGGCTACCCCAAATGAAATTACATCTGCTAAAGAATCTAACTCTTTGCCAAACTCACTTTGAGCATTAAGTGCTCGAGCAACACGGCCGTCAACGCCATCTAATAACATTGCAATTATGATCATGATTGCTGCCATACCTGAGCGTTCGTTGAAAACTAACATGATTGAGATTACACCAAGACATAAGTTTCCTAGCGTAAGAATGCTCGGTATTGACTTCGTAATCATCTCATCCACCTCTTTTTTTTCAATGCGTTATACCTACAATAATGAATACATATTTTGTAGCACATTCAGTTAATTGTAGGGGTTTTAGATTTGTCTGTCAATGAACACTTGCTCTTGGATGCGTCTCAATCCATCTCTGATCGTTCTAGCCCTTACTTCTCCGATACCTTCAACTGCGTCCAAATCCTCTGCTGTTGCCATTAATATAACCGAAAGCTTCCCGAATTTTTCTACCAATTTATTCATAATAGATATAGGTAATCTTGGGATTTTGGACAATAATCGATATCCTCGAGAAGAAATCGCTTCATCTGCTAGCATCGTACTATTCGGATAACCAAGCAATTTCACAATCATAGATGCTTCAAGTAATTCTTCGTTACTTAATCTTTTCAACGATTGTTGGAATTCAGCTACTTTACCAGCAGAAGGATCTTTCATATAGTCGGTAATAAGATAAGAGATTTCTTCTTCAAGACCAACAATTAATTCTTCCATCTGCATCCGAATCAATCTGCCTTCTGTTCCTAATTCATTGACGTAACGAATAATTTCAGTCTTAATTCGATCTAATAATTCAGAACGTTGAATGACATAAGCGACTTCTTGTAGCGTTACTAAGTCCTCATATTCCATAGCAGATAAGTTTGTAAATGCTTGACTAAGTACCGATTGATAACGTTCTAACGTACGAATAGCTTGATTCGCTTTCGTCAGAATAAATCCCATGTCTTTCAAGGAATAACGCAGTGATCCTTGATATAATGTAATGATATTACGACGTTGGGAAATAGAAACCACTAATTTCCCAGTCTGCTTTGCTACACGTTCAGCAGTACGATGCCTGATACCTGTCTCTGTTGAAGGTATGCTACTGTTAGGAATAAGTTGCGTATTTGCATATAAAATACGTTTCAAATCCTCACTTAATATTATTGCTCCATCCATTTTGGCAAGTTCATACAAATAATTGGGCGAAAAATCACAATTTATCGCAAAACCACCGTCTACAACTTCCATAACTTCTGGACTATAACCAACAACAAGTAATGCCCCCGTTTTCGCACGAAGCACATTTTCCAGCCCATCACGAAAAGGGGTACCTGGCGCCACAAGTTGTAATAAACTGTTCATTTTTTCGCGTTGACTAACTTCCTTCATGATGATCCCCCTATTCCAAGGCTGCTCTCTATACTTGCTACTGAATTTGCAACAGAATAGAGCGTTTTATGTACACTACTTATATCATATTGAAATCCTGTAAATTTCATGCGTTTTCAGAGCAATATATCTAATATTGTTTAAATTCTCAACTATTTTACAATAACATAGAACTTAGCTATAGCATACAACTAACTACATTTGTATCAATTCGTTCCAGCTACTAGTCGTATTATTCACAATGTTACTCAAGAGCCGCCTTCAAAGCTTCAGCTATATTTTGAACCCCAATTACTTTAATTCCCTTTGGTGGAGTCCATCCCTTTAGACTCTTTTCAGGCATAATCACTCGTTTAAAGCCAAGCTTTGCTGCTTCCTTCACACGCTGTTCTGCTCGCGAAACTGCTCGCACTTCACCTGTTAATCCGATTTCACCGAAGATGACATCATCCGGTTTCGTAGGAGCATCTTTGAAACTAGAAGCAATACATACTGCAGCTGCTAAGTCTACTGCAGGCTCATCTAACTTCAGACCACCAGCTACGTTCAGATAAGCATCTTGATTCTGTAAGAACATCCCCATTCGCTTCTCCAGTACAGCAATAATTAATGACATCCGATGATGATCAATCCCTGCAGACATTCGCCTCGGCGAAGGAAAATTGGTGGGAGCAACTAATGCTTGAAGTTCCACCAGTACAGGTCTCGTTCCTTCCATACTTGCTACTACCATTGATCCGGATACCCCTAGAGGACGTTCCGAGAGAAATAACTCGGAAGGATTAGTTACTTCTCGTAACCCATCTTCTCCCATTTCAAATATTCCGATTTCATTCGTTGATCCAAATCGATTTTTCACCGCACGTAGCAGTCTGTACGTATGATGTCGTTCCCCTTCAAAGTAAAGGACACAGTCAACCATATGTTCTAGTAGACGAGGTCCTGCTATCGCACCTTCTTTTGTAACATGACCTACTAACACTGTCGCAATGCCTTTTTGTTTCGCAACTCTCATAAAATGAGCAGTACATTCACGAATTTGCGACACACTTCCTGGCGCAGATTCAACACTTGGATCATATACCGTTTGAATTGAATCAATGACTAGAAAATCTGGATCAAGATTTTCTATCGATTCATTAATATGCTCCATATTCGTTTCACAAAGTACGTATAAATGCTCTGTTAATGCACCAAGACGATCGGCGCGCAGTTTTGTTTGGCGAACCGATTCTTCACCCGATATATATAAAACTTTGTAGTCTTTAGAGGCAAGTGCATGCGAAGTTTGTAACAGTAACGTAGATTTTCCAATACCAGGATCTCCCCCGACTAATATAAGCGAACCTGGGACAACACCACCGCCAAGTACTCGGTTAAGTTCAACCATTTCCGTTTCAATACGCGGCTCTTTACCTGTTTCTATCTTCATAATTGACAGCGGTTTTTCTTTACCAAGTGCCCCAGTTAATCCTACACCTTTTGTTTTGGACACTGTTTCTTTATGTTCAACCATCGTATTCCATGACTGACAGCCAGGACATTTACCAAGCCAACGTGTTGATTCGGTTCCGCATTCTGTACAGGCGAATTTTATTTTCACTTTTGCCATAATAAACTCCTTTTAGGGTTGTTCAAAAAAAGAAAATTTTGAACTCTCACTTTATAACGATTACGATCATTTTCTTTTATTTTAACATTAACAGCTTACTTTCTAAAGATACAGTTGTAAGCATAAAAAGAGTGTCATAAAAGTAGATATCCCTACTTTTACGACACTCTATGCTAATCATCGACTTAATTTATTCAACCGTAGCTTTAACATCTTTCACTACAACTAGGCCACCGTCTTTTTCATCAATAAGGAATGAATCTCCTTTTTGAATAACACCCATTAACAAATCTTCGGAGAGACGATCTTCAATATGTTTTTGGATAGCTCGACGTAATGGACGAGCACCATATTGTGGGTCATACCCTTCTTTTGCAAGGAATTTCTTCGCTGCATCAGATAAAGTAAATTCGATTTCTTGCTCTTTCAAACGTTTAGCAAGATCATCTGACATTAACGTAACGATTTGTGCAATATGTTCTTCACCAAGAGAATGGAACACGATCGTTTCATCGATACGGTTAATGAATTCTGGACGGAAGCTTTTCTTAAGCTCAGCCAACACTTTATCTTTCATAGATGCAAACTCTCTACCCGCATCATTTACTGCTGTGAAGCCAAGTGTAGAGTTTTTCTTAATTTGGTCAGCGCCGACATTAGAAGTCATAATAATTAACGTATTACGGAAGTCAACTACACGACCTTTCGAATCGGTTAGACGTCCATCTTCAAGCACTTGAAGTAAAATGTTGAATACTTCAGGATGTGCCTTCTCGATCTCATCTAGTAATACTACAGAGTATGGTTTACGGCGTACTTTCTCCGTTAATTGGCCACCCTCTTCATAACCAACATATCCAGGAGGAGCTCCGACTAGACGAGAAGTAGAATGTTTCTCCATATACTCAGACATATCAATTCGAATAACGGCATTCTCATCGCCAAACATCGCTTCAGCTAATGCGCGAGCTAGTTCAGTTTTACCTACTCCAGTAGGACCAAGGAAAATAAATGAACCTATTGGGCGCTTAGGATCTTTCAGACCAGCACGTGCACGACGAATGGCACGAGACACTGACTTCACTGCCTCTTCTTGACCAATTAGGCGGTCATGTAGAATACTCTCCATATTAAGAAGGCGCTGAGTCTCTCCTTCTCCAAGTTTGCTAACTGGAATTCCTGTCCAGCTTGCTACAACTTGTGCGATATCCTCTGGGGTTACTTCAGAGTCTGTACGTCCTTGTTTTTCTTTCCAAATGTTTTTCGTCGTATCTAGTTCTTCACGAATTTTTTGTTCTGTATCTCGAAGTGCAGCTGCTTTCTCGAACTCTTGGCTCTGTACAGCGGCATCTTTTTCTTTACGAATATTTTCAAGACGATTTTCTAATTCTTTCAAATTAGGTGGTACAGTGTAAGTGTTCAATCTTACACGAGAACCAGCTTCATCGACCAAGTCAATCGCTTTGTCTGGCAAGAAGCGATCTGGAATGTAGCGATCAGATAATTTCACTGCTTGAATGATAGACTCATCAGTGATTTTCACACGGTGATGAGCTTCATAACGATCACGTAAACCGTACAGAATTTGAATAGCTTCATCAACAGATGGTTGATCTACTGTTATAGGTTGGAAACGACGTTCAAGTGCCGCATCCTTCTCGATGTATTTACGATATTCATCAAGTGTAGTCGCACCAATACATTGCAACTCACCACGTGCTAAAGCAGGCTTCAAAATATTAGAAGCATCGATAGCACCTTCAGCACCGCCTGCGCCGATTAACGTATGCAACTCATCAATGAACAAAATAATATTTCCTGCCTGACGAATTTCGTCCATAATTTTTTTCAGACGATCTTCAAATTCTCCACGATATTTCGTACCTGCAACAACAGAACCCATATCTAGTGTCATTACACGTTTGTCGCGTAGCGTTTCAGGGATTTCGTTATTAATAATTTTTTGTGCTAATCCTTCGGCAATCGCTGTTTTACCAACTCCTGGCTCACCGATTAAAACAGGATTGTTTTTTGTGCGACGACTTAGTACTTGAATAACACGTTCAATCTCTTTGGAACGACCGATGACTGGATCTAGATTACCTTCTCTAGCTGATACAGTTAAGTCTCTAGCCAATCCATCAAGTGTTGGTGTGCTTACATTCGTTTGTGTATGTTGATGGCTAGAAACCGCCTCACTGCTACCTAACAGTTGAAGTACCTGTTGACGAGCTTTATTCAAGCTAATGCCAAGGTTATTCAACACACGTGCTGCCACGCCTTCACCTTCACGAATTAGACCAAGTAAAATATGCTCTGTACCTACATACGTATGACCAAGCTTACGTGCTTCATCCATCGATAATTCAATAACTTTTTTTGCACGTGGGGTATATGCAATATTATTCGGCTGTTCTTGGCCACGACCGATTAACGCTTCTACTTCATCTTGAATTTTTTCAAGACCTAATCCTAGTCCTTGCAAAGCTTTTGCTGCGATGCCTTCACCTTCACGAATTAGACCAAGTAAAATGTGCTCTGTACCGATATTGTTATGTCCCAAACGTACTGCTTCTTCTTGAGCTAACGCTAGCACTTTTTGGGCACGCTCTGTAAATCTACCAAACATCATAATGAAGCACCTCCACTTTCACCTTGTTTATTCAATTGCTCTCTAATTAGTTCTGCTCGCTTATAGTCTCGATCATCTACAGAGAGTTTTTCATTATAACGATGTTGTAAAAATCCGGGTTGTGTCATAATAAGTAATTCATTCAATACATTCGGCGGAACATTTGACAATATGCCTAGATCAGCGCCCAGTCGAACGTCAGATAATCGTTGTGCTGCTTCCTTAGAATCCATAATAGCTGCATGAGCAAGAATACCATAAGAACGTTTCACACGATCCTCTACACGCCTGAATGACTCATTCATTAGCTTACGACGTGCAGCCTTTTCATGTTCAATAATTTGCTTGGCTACACTATACAAATTATCAATGATTTCTTGTTCGGATTGACCAAGTGTAATTTGATTCGATATTTGAAATAAATTCCCTAACGCTTCGCTTCCCTCACCGTAAAGCCCACGAACAGCTAAACCTACCTGTGTGACGGCTGAAAGTATACGGTTAATTTGTGAAGTAAGTACTAGTGCGGGTAAATGCATCATTACTGATGCTCGTAACCCCGTACCTACATTGGTTGGACAAGTCGTTAAGTAACCTTTATTCTCATCAAATGCAAACTCTATAGCATCCTCGTATGAATCATCAATTGCACTTGCTAATTTCCATGACTCCATAATTTGAAAACCTGGATATAAACATTGTATGCGCAAATGATCTTCTTCATTGATCATAATGCTAACTGCTTCGTTATCACTTAGAATCACAGCGCCAGCGCGAGAATCATTAGCTAAGTTAGGACTAATAAGATGCTTCTCGACTAACACTCGCTTATCTAATTCACTGAGATCCTTTAATAAAATTGTATTGAAATGCCCGTGAGCATCAAGAGTTCCCGAATCACTAACAGCTAATAATTGTTCTAGCACTTCATTGGATTGAGTTGTTGTCGCAAGTAGAGGAAACGGTTGATGATTAAGATTACGTGCTAAGCGAACTCTACTACTTATAACAACGTCTGAATCTGGTCCTTGACCTCTCATCCAATCACTAAGTGCATCAGAAGAAAATTGATGCTCTGTCAACAAACTCACTCCTATCTATATAAATAATGTCAATTAATCATTGTTGCATTTTTTTCTCAAGTTCACGAATTTCATCTCGAAGCTCAGCTGCCTTTTCAAACTCTTCGATTTCAATAT
Source organism: Paenibacillus endoradicis (assembly GCF_024721975.1). Next base: position 64,830 of record NZ_JANQBB010000012.1, read on the forward strand.
TGCGATGAAGTTCACTACGCAATTCTTCTATTTGTCTCTTACATTGAATTTTACCACCGGAACGCTTAGGTATTTTTCCACTATGAGTTGTACTGCCGTGAATCCGTTTAATTAGTGGATTCAATCGTTCAGAAAAAGCATTATAACAATCACTGCATCCAAATCGTCCAATTTTACTAAACTGAGTATAGCTCATTCCGCAAGTTTCACATCGAACAGATTCTTGAGGTTGAATACTACTTAAACTTTTATTACCGATCGCATCAAAGTCTAGAATACCTGAAAGTAGACTGTGAATAGAGAAACTGTTTGGCGATCCAGGAATACTTTCTCCCTTTTCTCTGGCACAAGCTTCACAGATATGAAATTCTGTCTTTTCTCCATTTATGATCTTAGTAAAATGTAACGTTGAGGGTCTCTTCCCACATTCTTGACAAGTCATCATACACAACTCCTTGCTACTTATTTCAATAGTAAAGCAACCAACATCGATTTCAATAACCTTGCTCGTAATTCATCACGATATGGAAGCTTTAATATCAGTGTATCTCGATGAATGGCTACACGTATTAGATTTGCTTCACGCTTTGTCATATGACCTGCTTCTTCAAGCTGGTAGATAAGTCCTTCTGCATTACATTGATCAATTTGATCACCAATCGTTTGATCAAAATGCAATTGAATACCTTTCAATGAAGGTAATTCAACACGTTGAATGCGAACATATCCTCCACCGCCGCGTTTACTTTCTACAACGTAGCCCTTCTCAAGGGTAAACCGTGTACTAATCACATAATTAATTTGAGAGGGAACACAAGAGAACTTTTCGGCCAGATCATTGCGTTGAATCTCTACAGCACTTTCACCGCTATTATCAAGTATCTGCTTTAAATACTGCTCGATGAGATCCGAAATATTACGCAAATCATGAACCTCCTCTCATTTCTGATTATATTGACTTTGACTTTCTTTGACCTTAACTCCATTATACAAATAATATATTTTAGGTCAAGTTTTTTTCGTGATTTTTCTGACAATTCTAACAACTATAATATTCCACTTATCATGCACGTTTCCTCTTAATAATTAGGATGATTCTTTACTAGATCAAATATACCTACTTAAACTACTATTTTTTTCAAGCTTCTTTCTTAATCACATTCATTATTTTATGTATGAACTGCATCATATGCCCCTTTAAGCTGTTAATATTTAAGTAATAATGTGGAATCTCAATTAGATTAGATTTCTGGATTAGTATTCGGTGCTATTACGGTAATAGAATATTTTGTCATGTAATCAATTAACCTTAGTTTCCCGATTTAAGTCGGATCAACCTTCAAATTATTACATTAATATTCCATATTTACTTTTTTATGAGAATGTTTTACAATATATTTAGCATGAATTTCCCCATGAGAATTGCAGCGCACGTTCATTCAATGAAGGTCACTGCGATAACTCTCCCTCATAATTATTTCTTCTTGAATAATCCAATTTCACCGATTTCCTTCTTAATACACTATAAGATACTAGGTAAATCAACTACTAGATTCGTCTTCTTATTAAAACACTTACCCTTTTACTTCCATATTAAAACATAGGATGATCATTGTTTTGTAGTAGTCAGTAACAAGTTGTTCTTCTGTATTATCAGTATTTAGTATCATGAGTCGACTTAAAACACTATCATTCTTCTGCACATTAGCTTTACCATCTATGTTATCCAAGCCTTAATGTTTGAATCAACTCCTCGCAATACATTCGCAACAAAACCAACCTTCGTAACATTCCCCCGCTACTTAGAGTAGACAACAAATAAGCCTACTGCATATGCAGTAGGCTTATTCGCACTTAGTGAATCTATATCATAACCATCAGCACCAAGAAGATGGAATGAAGCCAGCGAAGCGAAGCAAGGAATGTACGTACTGTGGTGTGTACGACATTCGTACACCAGCAATAAAAGTTTCTGAAAGAAACATTCTTATTGATCCTTACCTAGCTTCGGATGAATCATCTACTCGAAATAGAATCGGCTTCGAAGCAGCACATCGTCATCATGTTCTTCTTCCTCCCCCCACTCTTAAAAAAGGGTTACTTCTCGGATTTAACGTGTCAGCACCAAGAAGAGGACATGAAGCTAGGGCAGTGAAGCAAGGAATGTACGTACTGGGTACATGAGTACTGGAACTAGCGATGAATGGCCTCTTCGCCGTCGAATCCACCTCGGAGCGACGCATCGTGATCACACGTTAAAACACACAAAAAAGCCCACTGCATGTATGCAATAGGCTTATCCGTGCTTGGCGACGTCCTACTCTCCCAGGACCCTGCGGTCCAAGTACCATCGGCGCTGAAAGGC
>NZ_JANQBB010000001.1 GCF_024721975.1 Paenibacillus endoradicis
ATTGAACCTTCTTCATGAATGTTCAAAGATTCGTCTTCGTGAGTAAGGTCCTAGTGAACTTTCTGCTTGAAAGTCCACAGACTCGCGTGCTCGGGCTCGAGGAAGATCGACTCCTATTGAACCTTCTTCATGAATGTTCAAAGACTCGTCTTCGTGAGTAAGGTCCTAGTGAACTTCTGTTTGAATGTTCACTGAACCATGTATGTGGGTAGTTCAGGGGGATTTGCGCTTAATTAACCTCTATTGAGAAGAAAAGGTATAATACTTCCTTATAATTCGAATAATAGTCAAATATAGAGATTATTGCGAAATAGTATTATGATATAATTATTATAAATTACTGGTTATACACTTCGGAAAGGGGATCACCATGCATATTATTGTTGTTGGCTTAAACTATCGTACTGCTCCTGTCGAAGTTAGAGAACGCTTCGCATTGGCTGAAGAACAACTAACAGAAGCACTTATAAAGCTGAAAAGTACAACGAGTATTATGGAATGTGTGATCGTCGCAACTTGCAATCGTACTGAGATTTATGCAATCGTTGATCGTGCACAAATTTGTGGTCATTATGTAAGATTATTTATGGAACAATGGTTCGGACTGCCGCGTGAGCAGTTTACAAACAGTTTATATATGTATGAGGATCATGAAGCGATTGAGCATTTATTCAAAGTTTCAAGTGGTCTTGATTCGATGATTATTGGTGAAACACAAATACTTGGACAAGTGAAGCAAGCTTTTCTTGAATCACAGCAATTGAAAACAACAGGTACTGTATTTAATATGCTGTTCAAGCAGGCAATAACGCTAGCAAAACGTGCTCATTCTGAGACGAGAATTGGTGATCTAGCTGTATCCGTTAGTTATGCTGCGGTAGAACTAGGAAAACATATTTTTGGTAATTTCTCTAATAAGCGCGTGATGGTTTTTGGAGCAGGTGAAACCGGGGAGTTAACCGCAAAACATTTGCATGCCAATGGTGCATCTCAAATTAATGTCGTTAATCGCACTTTAGAGAAAGCAAAGCAAGTTGCTGCACAATTCGATGGTATCGCCTATAACTTTGAACAAGCCAATGAGCAAATGCAACATGTGGATATTATGATCAGTTCTACTGCCGCTAACCATTATGTACTTACGTTTGAAGATGTACAAGCTATTATGGCTAAACGTCGTTCGAAGCCACTATTTATGATTGATATCGCTGTGCCAAGAGATTTTGATCCGAAAATCGCAACGATCGATAATGTTTTTCTATACGATATAGATGATTTACATGGTATTGTAGAAAGCAATCTAGCTCAACGCAAGCAAGAAGCGACGAAGATTAATGTTATGATTAAAGAAGAGATTGCCTTGTTCGATAGCTGGTACAAAACATTAGGTGTTGTTCCACTTATTCGTGGTTTACAAACAAAAGCTGCCAATGTGCATGAAGAAACTATGGTAAGCTTGTCTAATAAGTTACCTAATCTGTCTGAACAAGAGTTGAAAGTCATTCGTAAGTTAACGAAGAGTATGGTCAATCAGATGATTCAAGATCCAGTACTCCGTGTGAAAGAATTGGCTGGAACTAAAAAAGCGGATGAAGCTATGGATATATTCGTACAGTTATTTGATTTGAAAGAGCAATTACACGAGATAGAAAAAGCAGAGAAGAAGGTACAAGAGCCGGCTGTACAAGATCGATCACAGTTTGTCCGTTCTGCTAAAAAACTTGCTGCGCTTGTACGCTCTTAATATCGGTTTAATGCCCTATCGTTTCGAAGAAAACAAAGAAGTAGAACACAGGGTGGTGCAGTGATGAATATGAATTTATGGATATATGATATTTTTGTATATATCTACGCCCTGAGTCTGTTGTTTTATTTTTCTGATTTTGTTTCTGAGAATCGGAAAGCGAAGCAACTAGGCACAGGGCTACTTGTTTTTGTATGGTTAATTTCAGGCGCGTTTCTAATCTTTCGATTACTAACAGAATTACGCATGCCGGTGTTTCAATTTACTACCTTTGATATATTGCAATTATTCTCATGGATATTAATTACAGCATCATTTATTATTGGTAGGTATTATAAAATCGACTTGATTGTCTTTTTTGTCAATGTTATAGGATTTTCTGTGTTTGCCCTCAATATGTATAGTTCGCCGAAAGAAGGACGATCACTTGAGTTATGGCAAGCTACACGCGAACTTCTTTATGTACATATTAGCCTTGTAATTAGTGCGTATGCTGTTTTGACCATCGGCGCATTGTTATCGATGATGTATCTCGTAGTACATCATAGTTTGAAACGAAAGAAATGGACAAAATGGTTACGTAGATTCCCAAGTCTAGAAGTTATGGATCGCTCGATTGAAAGAATGGTTGTTATCGGAGTTCCACTGTTAATTATGTCATTGGCAATTGCTACGATTTCACTAGTAGTAGAAGGCAGAGCATACTTACTGTTAGATATTCAGATAGTAACTTCACTTTGTGCGCTCGGTATATATGGTTACTTTATTTATCAGCGTTCGGTGAATGAACGATCAGGACAGAAGATCGCTCAATTATATTTGCTAGCGTACGCATTCCAACTTATTAATATGTTTTCGACTGAATTATCGGCATTCCACTAAATGTACAGGAGGTGGCGAAAATGGAACAAAACTCTCTGTACTATCCAATGATGGTGAATTTGCTCTTTCACAAATGTCTTATCGTTGGTGGTGGCGTTATTGCTACACGTAAAGTCGCTGGATTACTTGCAGGAAATGCGACCTCAATTACGATTGTTGCACCTGATATTAGTAGGTCATTGCAAGAATTAATAAAGCTGAATAAATCGTTAACATGGATTCAGTCTACCTATGAAGAAACACTGATGCAGCATTTCACTATTGTCTTTGCAGCTACCGATAGGGTAGAACTGAATGACACTATTACTGAAGACGCATTGAATAAGGGTATACTAGTATGTAATGTCAGTAATGGCGAGCAAGGAAACTTTATAACCCCAGCAACAATTCGAGAAGGTCAACTTACCTTAGCTATTTCAACATCAGGAAGCAGTCCTTCATTAACAAAACATTTGAAGCGTCAACTAGAGGAGCAATTCACAAAACCTTATGCTGACGCCTTACAATTAATGTCACGCCTTAGATCGGATCTGGGGCGAGATGGTATCGAGTTAACGATCAGTGCACGAATAACTGAGCAGGCGTTACAAGAAGTATTTCAAGTTTCATCAGCAGATTATGAGATGTGGTATAAAAATCTACGACAACGATATACGACGTAAGTGCATAATGAAGGTGAGGAATTAGCGATGGAAGATAGAGTCATTAAGGTCGGTACACGTCAGAGTCAGTTGGCATTAACGCAATCAGGACAAGTGATTAAGCAACTCGAAGAAATCTGTGAGCAACACGGATTACCTTATACGTTTGAAATACATAAGATTATTACAAAAGGCGATCAAATACTTGACGTCACGTTATCCAAAGTTGGCGGTAAAGGATTGTTTGTAAAAGAAATTGAACAAGCACTTCTTGATGGTGTGATCGATATGGCTATACATAGTATGAAAGATATGCCCTATGAGCTGCCAGATGGTCTGATTAATGGAGCTGTACCTAAGCGCTTGTCACCACAAGATTGCCTAGTTATGCGCAGCGGAGATACATTTGCTGACTTACCGCAAGGTGCCAAAGTTGGTACCAGCAGTTTACGTCGTAGCAGTCAGTTGAAGCATGTAAGACCAGATCTTGATTTGCAATGGATTCGAGGTAATATTGATTCACGTATTCGTAAATTAGAAACGGAAAACTTCGACGCGATTGTACTTGCAGCTGCAGGGTTAACAAGAATGGGCTGGCAGGAGAAAATTTCAACGTTGCTTCCGCTTGAAGTATGTGTTCCGGCCGTAGGTCAAGGGGCATTAGGTGTACAATGTCGTCAGCAAGATGATGAAGTTGTAAAGTTATTACAAATATTGAATGATGCAGATTCTGCACTAGCTGTTGCAGCAGAACGGAGTTTTCTAGGAACACTTGAAGGAGGTTGCCAAGTACCTTTAGGTGCACATGCAACCATAGTTGAGCGTTCAGAAGAAGGAATAGTTCTTGAATTAACAGGTATTGTTGGTTCTCCAGATGGTGAAATATTGTTGAAAGAAATTCGTCGTGGTACGGATGCTATCCAGTTGGGCGCAGATGTAGCCCAGTTGTTGTTAGACGGTGGTGCACGTGAAATTTTAGCGGAAATTGAGGTTTAATTCGATGAATAAGGGGAAAGTATATTTGGTCGGAGCTGGGCCGGGAGACCCAAGACTCATAACCGTCCGTGGTATGCAATGTATTCAAGAATGTACAGCAATTGTGTATGATCGTTTAGCAAGTCCGAGATTACTTAGATATGCACCAGATCATGTGAAGCGAGTGTATGTAGGTAAGTTACCAGATCGACATACGATGAAGCAAGAAGATATTAATCAATTATTAGTTGATCTTGCACTCGAAGGGCATACTGTAACGAGATTAAAAGGTGGAGATCCTACCATTTTCGGTCGTGTTGGAGAAGAAGCAGGATTGCTTCGTCAGCATAATATTCCTTTTGAAATTATTCCTGGCATTACATCAGCCATCTCAGTTCCTGCTTATGCAGGTATTCCAGTTACACATCGAGATCATGCATCATCCTTATCGATTATTACAGGGCATGAAAGTCCTGATAAACTAGATGTTTCAATTTATTGGGATAAAGTTACGAATGCTACTGGAACGTTATTATTCCTTATGGGCGTAGCCAAAATTGATTATATTGCTAGTCAATTGATGAAACATGGTCGTAGTTCTGATACACCAGTCGCATTAGTACGTTGGGGAACAACACCTGAACAAGAGACTATTGTAGGCACTCTAGGTACTATTGCTGAGCAAGTAGTTACCGCAGGCTTCAAATCACCAGCTATCATCATAGTAGGTGATGTTGTTAAGCAACGTGAGCAATTGCAATGGTATGAGCAGATGCCGTTATTCGGTATGCGCATACTTGTTACACGTGCAAGGTCTCAAGCGAGCGAATTTGCTTCACTTATTGAGGATCTTGGTGGTGAACCTTGCGAATTCCCTGTTATTCAAGTGAAGAAAAGCTCACAACCCGAACAAGTCAAAGCTATTGAACAGCACTTATTGCAAGCAGAACGATATGATTGGCTTGTATTTACAAGTGAAAACGGTGTTAATTATTTCTTCGATTGGTTGAAACAATATAAAGTTGATATCAGGCGTTTCAGTGGTGCAAAGATAGCAGCTGTCGGACCTAAGACTAGCGATGCGCTGAATGAACGCGGTTTGATTGTTGATCATCAAGCTACGCGTTACGATGCGGAAGGATTAGTGGAAACATTAGAACAATTCGCTACTGAGGGACAAGAAATGTTACTTCCAAGAGGAGATCTTGCACGCTCCGTTCTACCAGTGCAGTTACGAGCAAAAGGTATTATTGCTGATGAGATTACTGTATATGAGACAACAGTGGCGGTGCAACAAGAACCTATTGTATTTGACTGGTTGAGAGAAAAGCATATTCATGTTATTACGTTCACAAGTTCGTCCACTGTGAAAAACTTGATAAAAGTGTTAGAGCAAGGTGGAATTGAAGATCCTATTGCTTTGCTTAAACAATATCCACTTGCAAGTATAGGGCCTATTACATCAAATACCATTCGTGAATGTGGTCTTGAAGTTACAATAGAAGCAGAGGAAGCGACGATTGAATCGTTAACTGCAGCACTTATACAGTATCGTGGAACATTAGCGCAACAATAATGGAGGCGATTAAGATGACATTTCCAATAACAAGAAATCGTAGATTACGTCGTTCTACTGCATTACGTAGTATGGTACGAGAAAATAGATTGCATATTGAAGATCTTATTTATCCAATTTTTGTAACACATGGTCACAATGTTCGCGAAGAAATTCCATCTATGCCAAGTGTTTATCATCTATCGATGGATCAATTGAAAGTAGAGATTGAGGAAGTTATGGCACTAGGAATCAAATCTGTGCTAGTGTTTGGCGTTCCTAATTATAAGGATGCTGTTGGTAGTTCTGCTTATGATGACGACGAAATTGTTCAACAAGCGATTAAAGCTATTAAGATCTGGGCGCCCGAGCTTGTTGTTGTTGCGGATACATGTCTCTGCCAATTCACTGATCATGGTCACTGTGGTGTCGTTCATCTTGATCAAGAGACGCAAATAGCTACGATAGACAATGATCAATCACTTCAATTGTTAGTAAAAACTGCGATATCACAAGCGAAAGCTGGAGCTGATATCATTGCTCCTTCTAATATGATGGATGGTTTTGTTGCTGCTATTCGTCAAGGTCTTGATGAAGCGGGTTACGAAGATATTGCGATAATGTCCTACTCCGTAAAATATGCTTCAGCATTCTATGGGCCGTTCCGAGATGCAGCTCATTCAGCACCACAATTTGGCGATCGCAAAACATATCAGATGGACCCTGCTAACGCATTGGAAGCATTAAGAGAAGCAGATAGTGATGTAGCAGAAGGTGCTGATTTCCTAATGGTGAAACCAGCGCTAGCTTATCTTGATATTGTTCGAACATTAAAGGATCAATTCGATCTACCAATTGTTGCTTATAACGTAAGTGCTGAATATTCTATGGTAAAAGCAGCTTCTAGTAATGGTTGGGTTGATGAGAAAGCGATTGTATTAGAGACACTGCTAAGTATGAAGCGTGCGGGAGCATCAATTATTATTACTTATCATGCCAAAGACGTAGCGAAGTGGTTGAAGGAGGATTAGAAGAAATGGCTCAGAGAATAGATACATTATCAAAACTAGCCTTTGAACGTGCGAAAAAAGTCATTCCTGGTGGAGTGAATAGTCCTGTTCGTGCTTATAAATCAGTAGGTCTCACACCTGTATATGTTGAGCGTGGTGCAGGTAGTCGCATATATGATATAGACGGAAATAACTATATTGACTACATACTTTCTTGGGGACCGCTTATTGCTGGTCATGCTCATCCAGAAGTTATTGAAGCTATTACTTCGACAGCAGCAAATGGGACGAGTTTTGGTGCGCCTACTGAAATCGAGACGTTGATGGCTGAATTAGTATGTGAACGCGTACCTTCTGTTGATATAGTACGCATGGTTAACTCTGGCACTGAAGCAACAATGAGTGCTATTCGACTAGCTCGTGGTTATACGAACCGAACGAAGATATTGAAATTCGAAGGTTCATATCATGGGCATGCTGATAGTTTGCTAATTAAAGCTGGCTCGGGTGTTGCAACGTTAGGTCTACCTGACTCACCGGGAGTACCTGAACAAGTAGCAGTTAATACGATTACAGTTCCTTACAATGATCTTGAAGGTGTGAAACTTGCGTTCTCTCGTTATGGAGAAGAACTTGCTTGCGTGATCGTTGAACCTATCGCAGGAAATATGGGTGTCGTACCTCCACAACCAGGATTTCTGGAAGGATTGCGTGAGTTAACATCACAATATGGTAGCTTACTTATTTTCGATGAAGTTATGACTGGTTTCCGTGTGGACTATCACTGTGCACAGGGACGTTTTGGAATTACTCCAGACTTAACTTGTTTCGGTAAAGTTATTGGTGGTGGCTTGCCAGTTGGAGCATATGGTGGTCGTCGTGACATTATGGAGCAAATTGCACCAAGTGGACCGATCTATCAAGCTGGTACATTATCAGGCAATCCACTTGCGATGGCAGCTGGTTACGCCACATTGAAATTAATGACCAAAGAAGCCTATGAGCAACTAGAAGTTAAAGCTGCAACATTGCAGGCAGGGTTCGAAGCCAATGCTGCTAAGTATGGTATTCCACTAACGGTTAATCGCATTGGTTCTATGGTGTGTCCGTTCTTTACAAATGAGTCCGTTATTAACTTCGAGACAGCTAAGTCGGCAAATCTTGATCATTTCAAAGCTTATTTCGCAGAGATGCTGAATCAAGGTATAAGTGTTCCTCCTTCTCAATTCGAAGGATTATTCTTATCTATTGTACATACAGATGAGGACATCGCTAATACTATAGCCGCACATGATATTGCGCTATCTACTTTAGTAAATAAATAAAAGTGGTAGTTCAAAACAGTCACTTGTGATCACGATGCTATACCTTCGATCGAAGGTAATTCGACGTCGAAGATGCCATTCATCGCTAGCTGTGGCATAAGCTTTCGAAGTATGTTTCTTGCAGAAACATTGTAGGTGCTCGTGTACCAATTACGACACTCCACTCCTCGTGTCACTAGCTTCATGGCATCTTCTTGATGCTGACAAGCAACTGTTTTGAACTTCTATTGGAAAAGAGGTGAATGCTGTGTTTCATCAGCTTATAACTCGTCAAGGCTTGGATCTCGTATTGGACTGGAAACGGTTAGGTGAGGTGTTAGATGACGAGCAAGCACATACACAGCCAAGGGCTGGTAGTCATCCGCATGAAGTGCGGCAGTGGCTACTAGCCCATTCCTTTTTCCCAGTTAAATGGCTGAATCAGATATTTTCGGTTGGTGGGATTAAGTGGAATGGCGAACAGTTACATTTGTTAGCATACAATGAAGTTGATATTGCTCGTGACGATGTGTATCGAAGTGCTGGGCAATGGTTGAGATCAGGTCATGAAACAGTTCAAATGCTATACGAGGATGATCATTGCTTAGTCGTCTATAAAAGTGCTGGTATGCCAGTACATGGTTCAAGTAAAGGTCAGTTGAACACACTTGATGTTGCTGTAGCGGCACATATGCTTCACAAGCAAGATCCAATACTCGTTAGACATATCCATCGATTGGATGATGAGACATCGGGTCCGGTTCTATATGCGAAACATCAACTCGCTCAACTGAAACTCGATGAGCAAATGCGCAATAAAGAAATTGATAGACAATATATCGCGATTGTCCAAGGTGTATTAACGCTCGAAAAAGGAACAGTTAACGCACCGATTGGAAAAGATAGACGTGAGCCTAAACGGAGAGTTGTAACATCTAGTGGAGATTCAGCTATAACGCACTATAATGTAATCGCTAAATACGAACATTATACTGAGGTTGCGTTGAGACTAGAAACGGGTAGAACACATCAAATTCGCGTCCATATGACGCATCTTGGACATCCATTAGTAGGTGATAAATTGTATGGTGGCGAGACCAAATGGCTTATGCATCAAGCATTGCATGGGGCAAGTCTAACATTCATTCATCCTTTATCATCTGAGAAGATATATGTACAAGCAACGATGCCATCTTGGTATGCAGAAATAAAGCAACATATAACAAAAAGATAGTCATGCTAAAGCACCCTTCACCATATAGATAAATAGTGAAAGCTAGAATAAAACAAGCATTCATTATGTGAAGGGAGGCATTGATATGTCTGAAGTAAATAATGGTCTGCGATTTGATATTTATGAACGTGTACATTTGCCAGACAATGTCGCGGCGATTGATGAGCTTGAAGAAATTGAGCTTGTTCCACGCATTCAAGTGATAGAACAAGGCGATCAGGCAGTGCTGCAAGGGCAGCTTGTGTTGAACGGGATTTATCGTGCGCAAGGAGCAGAGGACGAGCAAGTCGCGTTAGAGCACTGGATTCCAGTAGAAATCTCGCTACCGATGAATCGAGTGTCAAGATTAGAAGAGATTACTGTAGATATCGATACATTTGATGTCGTGTTGTTATCGTCTCGAGCTCTAAATATTACAGGTATCCTTTCATTGCGTGGGATTACGCTTGAACAGGAGGAAGAAGCCAGTGAATGGGAATCAGAGATATTTACCGTATCACATGAACGCGGTGAATCGGAAGAAGAAGTTATTGAATGGAATGCAGAGATAACTGATGAAGAACTAAGTGAGCAGTCTGCTGAAGATGATGAGCAGAGACAGTTTATTCAGGAAGAAGCAGTTGAGAGCGAACCCTATTATGCAAGTTATTTGCAGGAAGAGCAATCAGTAGAGCAAGTTTTTGCTCAAACTCAAGAAGAATTACGGGCTGAACAATACGAAGTAGTTGAAATTGACGAAAATTTTGAAAGCGTTGAGAATGTTGAGCAAGTGGAAACTCTTGAGGAAGAACAAGAGCAATCAGTTGCGTATGCATACACAGAAGAAGATCTTGTTCGAGAAATAGAAGCACAACAATATACAGCAGATGCCTATGTAGAGGAACCCGTATATGTTGCTCATGAAGTTGCAACAAGTCATTGGGGACAATTTGTTAATGAAGCGCCGGTAGAGCAAGAAAGAGAGCAACAAGAAGAGCTAGAGTACGAAGAGGCACAAGCGGATGAAGAGATTGAAGAAGTTTCTGATAGTCAGTTAGAGGAAGAAGTCACTGAAGTAACTCATCAAGAACGTTCTGTTCATATCGCCTTAAATAGCAGTTCTAATCAGAATGAAACGTTAGGTATTCGTTCTATCCTAACTTCAAGCTTGCGTGAACAAGCAGCTCATCAAGCAACTCTCTTACAACAAGAAACTGAGCGACAACAAGAAGAAGCGTCAAAGCCTCATGTGGTTGAAGAGGAGATTGAATGGCAACATTTGTTCTTAAGTAAGCGCCCGGATCAGAACGAATTCCGTCGAATTCGTATGTGCATTGTGCAAAAAGAGGATACATTAGAACAAATTGCAAATCGATACAGCATTAACCCACGAGAGTTATTAGTACGTAATAATTTGCACGAAACGGCAATTTCAGAAGGGCAATTATTATATCTACCATAGAAATGTTAAGTTATCTCAACTATGAAAATGTCACTTTCCAAGCAGTCCGAGCCGCTTTTTTTGGGGCTTGGACTGCTTGTTTAGTTTTAATATTAAAATATCCATTATTATAGTCATTAATAATAATAATGGATGAAATCTCAGACTTCACAGCATCTTTCGACATATCTTCCGTTTTTTCTCAAAAATTTAACAGTTTTCTAACAACCAAAGATCAAATTTCCGATATAGTTGTGAGAAAAGAATAAAGACGGGGGTATTTTCATTGGCTAAAAGATTATCTATACGGACACGCCTCATTTTGTTGTTTGTAATTCCGACTGTAATGTATGCGGGGACAAGTGTGTATTTATTAGAACAACAAAATTCTAATATAAAAGAGTTGACTTCCTCTTTGTATGATACGACGGGGCAAGCCACATCAATCATTCTGAATGCTGATCGCGATATGTATCAAGCATTGACAGCTTATCAATTCCTTACATCTGGTGCATTAAGTGCTGATGAGGAATCAGTACAGATGAAAGTTTTTACAGAAAATATTGATCAAACAAAAGAAAGGGTTGGACAAGCTCAAGAGATTTTTAAGAATAAAGAACTTTTGCAAACTTCCCATGAGGATACGAACTTAACGATTGAACAAAATTTGAATAATTTTCATAATTCTTTTGATCAATGGGTTAAAGATACAAGCGACATTGTAAAATCAGGTGATGTCGGTGAAGGGGTTATTAATAATACACAAACATTAGTTACTTTTGAAGAGGGTCGCACCAGTTTGAATCAAATCGGTGAAATTTTGGATACTTTTGCTAAGAGTAGTATTGAAAATATTAATCAAAGCAAAAGTGATAACGCTAGATCTATTTACTCTGGTATTCTTTTTGTAATTGTTATTATGGGTATTAGCGGTGCAATCGTTATTAGAAAAATTATAAAAACCATTCAAAGAATCATAAATATTACAAGTAAAGTTGCAGTCGGAGATCTCCGTCATGAGCCGCAGACTAAGTATGATAATGATGAGCTTGGTAAAATTACGGAAGCCGTAGATGTAATGTTGGTCAAAATTAAAGGGTTAATTGGGACGATCTCTTCCAATACTCAATTTGTTCTAGATGCCTCAGTTGAACTGTCAGATAGTTCTAGGGAATCTGCAAAAGCAGCTGAGCATGTAACGTTGAATATTCAAGAGATGAACCAGAACGTGGAAGTTCAAGCAAGAGCCAGTGAAGAGAATAGCCGAGCGATCGAGGAGATGGCGATAGGAATTCAACGAGTAGCTGAGAATTCAACTGTCATGGCGGATCATTCTTCGCTTACTTCGCATAATGCTGAACTTGGTAATGGGTTACTAATGAACCTACAACATCAAATTGTGAATATGATTGCCTCGGTTGAAAAGCTATCGGATACTGTACAGTCTTTAACACTTAAATCTGATCAAATCGGTGATATTGCCGAGAGCATTACAACTTTCGCAACTCAAACAAATCTGCTTTCCTTGAATGCTTCTATTGAGGCAGCGAGGGCGGGAGAGCATGGAAAAGGCTTTAATGTTGTTGCTAATGAGATTCGTAAGTTAGCTTCGCAATCACTCGAATCAGCTGAAGGTATTAATCAGTTGATTCACGAGACGAGAGTTGAGATTACTAGTGTTTCTGAATCGATGAATATGACCAAGCAAGAAGCTAGTGAAGGATCGCGGATGATGGAGGAAGTTAATCAAAGCTTTGCTACGATTATGGAGTCAGTCGCACATGTAGTATCTCAAATTCATGAAACATCGGCGATAACAGAGCAAATGTCGGCAAGTTCCGAGGAAATTTCTGCGACAATGGAACATTCTGCAGCAAGTTCGTCACAAATTCTTATGAGATCTCAAACGGTTGCAGCTGCCACTGAAGAGCAATTAGCGATGATGCAGAACATAGCAGCTTCATCGGAACAGTTAAGATCCGTCGTGGATACATTAAATGAATCAGTGTCCTATTTTAAAATCAAATAATTCAATCAATCTAAGAAATTGACTACAGTCTTATCTTAAGTTATTATATTGATATATGTGTAATAATGTTGATGAGGAATAATATACTTTTGTTACCTTCAGAGAGTAGAACTGTTCGCTGAAAGGTTCTGCAGGATAACAGGTATATGGGTCGCCTCTGAATTGCCTTACTGAACATAGCGTAGCTATTATGTAAGTTAGGCCGGTCACAGCCGTTATCTGTTATGAGAGCCATGCTGCGTTTTTGTAGTGTGGAATTAAGGTGGTACCACGGAAGCTAGCCTTTCGTCCTTTTGTAGGATGAAAGGCTTTTTTGTTGCATAATTTTGGTAGAGCCCACGCTTTCGATGTAACTTTTCTTTACAGTGAAGTTAAATCGAGTAGCTTACGAAAAGTATTAGGAGGATGAACAAATGTCAGATAATCAGTCTAATTTAACGATGCCGACGACTTATGATCCGAAGGCAGCGGAACAGAAATGGTATGACTTCTGGGTAAAGGGGAATTACTTTCAAGCCGGTCAACGTCCCGAGGCAGAACCATATACAATCGTAATTCCACCCCCGAACGTAACGGGAATGTTGCATATTGGTCATGCACTAGATTTTACACTTCAGGATATCCTTATTCGTGCGAAGCGTATGCAAGGGTACGATGCATTGTGGTTACCTGGTACGGACCATGCAGGTATTGCAACGCAAACGAAAGTAGAACAAAAACTGCGTGAACAAGGTGTTTCTCGTCATGATCTTGGTCGTGAAAAATTCCTTGAGCAAGTATGGGAATGGAAAGATCAATATGCTGAGACTATCCACGATCAATGGGCAAAAATGGGTCTGTCACTAGATTACTCTCGTGAACGTTTTACACTTGATGACGGTTTGAATAAAGCTGTTCGTGAAGTGTTTGTTCGTCTATACGAAAAAGGATTAATCTATCGAGGTAAAAAAATTATTAACTGGGATCCTGTAGCTCGTACTGCTCTATCTGATATTGAAGTAGAGCATAAAGAAGTTAACGGTCACTTGTATCATTTGCGTTACCCATTGAAAGATGGTTCAGGATTCATTACTGTTGCAACAACTCGTCCTGAGACGATGTTAGGTGATTCAGCAGTAGCTGTACATCCAGAAGATGATCGTTATAAACATTTGATTGGACAGATGATTGTTCTTCCAATTGTTAATCGTGAAATACCAATTATTGCTGACGAGTATGTAGAGAAAGATTTCGGTTCTGGCGCTGTAAAAATTACACCTGCTCATGATCCGAATGACTTTGAAGTTGGAGAGCGTCATAGCCTTCCGCAAATTATTGTTATGGATGAAACTGGTACGATGAACGACGAGGCAGGTCCGTATCAAGGGATGGATCGTTTTGATTGTCGTAAGCAGTTAGTAAGTGATCTACAAGAGCAAGGCGTTTGTATATTAATTGAAGACCATCTACACCAAGTAGGTCATAGCGAACGTAGTGGGGCAGTTGTAGAGCCTTATCTATCTACACAGTGGTTTGTAGCTATGAAGCCACTTGCTGAAGCAGCTATAGCTGCTCAAAAGTCTGGCAAGGGCGTACGCTTTGTTCCAGATCGTTTCGAAAAGATTTATTTGAATTGGATCGAAAATGTTCGTGACTGGTGTATTTCTCGTCAGTTATGGTGGGGACATCGTATTCCAGCGTTCTATAATGATGAAAATGGCGAGATTATCGTATCGACTGAAGATCAGACAGATGCTAATCTTCGTCAAGATAATGATGTACTAGATACATGGTTCAGTTCAGCGTTATGGCCTTTCTCCACGTTAGGTTGGCCAGATCAGACAGATGATCTTGCTCGTTACTATCCAACAAATGTTCTTGTAACTGGCTACGATATTATTTACTTCTGGGTATCACGTATGATCTTTACTGCGCTTGAATTTACAGACGAAATGCCATTCCAAGATGTTCTACTACATGGACTTGTACGTGATAAAGACGGTCAAAAAATGTCTAAATCACTTGGTAACGGTGTTAATCCACTTGAAGTTATCGAACAGTATGGCGCCGATGCTATGCGTTTCATGATTTCTACAGGTAGTACGCCTGGACAAGATTTACGATTCCGCTATGAGAAGGTAGAACAAGCTCGTAACTTTGCTAATAAAATTTGGAATGCTTCTCGCTTTGCTTTGATGAATCTTGAAGGTTTCACTTATGATGATATTAATATTAAAGGCAATCTAGGAACTGCGGATCGTTGGATTTTACACCGCTTGAACGAAACTGTTCGTGATGTTACGCGTCTAATCGATAGTTATGAGTTCGGTGAAACTGGCCGAGTTCTTTATAACTTTATATGGGATGACCTTTGTGACTGGTATATTGAATTCTCGAAATTAAGTTTGAACGGTGAAGATCCGGAAGCAAAAGCAGCTACTCAATCTGTACTTGCTTATGTGCTTGATCGTACGCAACGTTTGATCCATCCATTTATGCCATTCATATCTGAAGAGATTTGGCAGCATCTACCTCATGATGGCGAGACGATTACTCTTGCTGCGTGGCCTGAGTATGAAGCTGAACTTGAGGCTCCAGAAGCTGTGAAAGAAATGGAATTACTTATGGAGATGATTCGTGCGATTCGTAACATTCGAGCAGAAGTAAATGTGCCGATGAGTAAAAAGGTTGAACTGATTGTGAAACCAGCTTCTGATGCTGAGTATCGTATTTTAACTTCTAACGAAGAGTTCATTAAACGTTTCTGTGGTACATCAGCATTAGAAATTTCTACTGATATGTCGGCTCCTGATAAAGCGATGTCTGCTATCATTACAGGTGCAGAACTTTACTTGCCGCTAGCTGGTCTACTAGATATTGGTCAAGAGATTGCTCGTCTTGAAAAAGAAGTCGATCATTTGAATAAAGAAGTAGAACGTGTGGAGAAGAAACTTTCTAACGAAGGATTTGTAGCTAAAGCACCTGCAAAGGTTATTGAAGAAGAACGTGCCAAAATGAATGATTATGCTGACAAGCGTGATAAGGTAGTAGCTCGTATTGCTGAATTGCGTGCAAATTAGTTATTAGAGAAGGGGTATCCTGATGAGCGTAGATACGAAGCAACAATTAGTAGGCTCTATGCAATCTTATGAGGAGGCAGTCGAATGGATCAATTCATTGATTCCATTCGGCATTCGCCCTGGACTTGACCGTGTTGAACAAATGCTGGAGAGCCTAGGTAATCCTCATCGTCGTTTGAAATTTATTCATGTGGCAGGTACGAATGGAAAAGGTTCAGTATGTGCGTATCTTACTCATGTATTACATAAAAGTGGATATGACGTAGGTACATTTACATCACCTTATATTACAAAGTTTACGAATCGTTTACAGTATAATGGTGAAGATATTGAAGAAGAAACACTTTTGCTTTTAGCAAATAAGGTTCGTCCATTAGTTGAAGAAATGGCAACAACTGAATTGGGTTCACCAACTGTGTTTGAAGTTACTACTACGATTGCTATTCTATTCTACGCAACTGTAACGTATCCTGACTATGTAGTGTGGGAAACTGGGCTCGGTGGTAGACTTGATGTTACTAATGTTGTTACGCCAGTATTATCGATCATTACGAATATTGGTCATGATCATATGGACAGATTAGGGGACACGATTGAAGCCATTGCCTTTGAGAAAGCAGGTATTATTAAAGCTGGTGTACCTGTTATTGTTGGAGTAACGCAACCCGAAGCAATTGAAGTTATTGCTAAATTCGCAAAAGAGAAAAAAAGTTCGATGTACTTATATCAACAACAATTTGATCAAATGCCATTATATGTGGATGAGTTTGAACAACAATTCCGCTTTGAAGGCCTGTTCCGTAACATAGAAGATGTGACCATTACATTAAGTGGGGCACATCAACTTCAAAATGCTGCGGTTGCTATGATGGCAATTGAAATTTTACGTCAATATCAAGCGCTTATTGTAAGTGATGAAGATTTACTTGAAGGTATGAAAACCACAACATGGCCAGGTCGTCTTGAGATGATTGGGCAGCAACCACGCTTGCTTATTGACGGTGCACATAATCCAGAAGGTGCTGCGGCACTAGCAACTGCATTACAAACAACTTATAAATATGAAAAATTGCATCTTGTTATGGGAATGATCGACAACAAGAGTCACCATGACACGTTTAAGCATATATTACCATTAGTGGATACTTTAATCTTAACAGAACCTAATTATCGAATGGCTAAAAACGCTAATGAATTAGAAAAACTCGTACAAGATCTTATTAAGGAACTTAATTTATCTAATCCTCCTCGCTTAATTGTGGAGAGAGATTGGAAGCAGGCAATAGGGCTATTACTTGAAGAAACGAATGAATCAGATCTTGCGGTTGTTACTGGTACATTGTATTTGATAGGAGACGTACGCTCGTATTTGCTACACAACAAGGATGCAGAAAAAGGCTGGTGAATTCTCTTTGAAAGCAAATGAACAAGTTCATTTCATTGGAATCGGTGGATACGGCATGAGCGCTATCGCTAAAGTCGTTATGGAAATGGGCTACAAAGTAACAGGATCTGATGTTGCAGAATCAGCATTATCTAAAAAGCTATCTGCGCAAGGGGCAACAATTGTTATTGGACACGATGTCTCTAACATGAAAGGGGCTTCTATCGTTGTATATTCTACTGCGATAAGTCAAGATGATGTTGAACTAGTAGCAGCAAAAGAAGCAGGAATAACTGTATTACATCGTTCGGAAATGTTAGCGAAATTACTTAATGCTACTTCTGGTATTGCTGTTGCTGGTGCTCATGGTAAGACAACAACGTCTTCGATGATTGCCCTAGTTATGGAATTGACGAAGCAGGACCCTACTTATATTATTGGCGGTGAAATCGTCAATTTAGGAACAAACGCTAAAGCTGGTCAAGGAGCTTACCTTGTAGCAGAGGCTGATGAGAGTGACGGAACTTTCCTACATTATTTCCCGACTATTGCTGTTATTACAAACATCG
Organism: Paenibacillus endoradicis; assembly: GCF_024721975.1. The sequence continues at coordinate 17,807 of NZ_JANQBB010000001.1, forward strand.
AAGCTGACCATCTTGAAAATTATGATGGTGATTTTGAAAATATTAAAAAAGCATACGTACAATTTTTGAAACAAGTGAAACCAGATGGTAAAGCGGTAGTATGTTTGGATGATCAAAATGTTAGAGAGTTATTGCCTCGTGTATATGATGATAATGCATTACAGGACCAACAATTAATTACTTATAGTATTCATGAGCAAGCAGATTATATGGCTAGTAATATTATTGAAGGTGACCGTACCGTAAGTTTTGAGCTGTCTACTCATGGAACATCATTAGGACAATTCGTGCTTTCAGTTCCGGGTGTACACAATGTATATAACGCCATTGCGACAATCATTACTTGCTTAGAAGCGGGAGTTGAACTTGAAGCACTACGTAAAGCTATCAAATTATTCGTAGGTGCCAAGCGTCGATTCCAAGTTATTGCTGATGTACATGATATGCTTGTTGTTGATGATTACGCTCACCATCCAACAGAAATTGTTGCAACGATTAACGCATCAAAAGCTACTGGGAAACGTATTACAGTTGTATTCCAACCGCAACGATTTACGCGCACGTTTTTCTTGCTAGATGAATTCAGTAAAGCATTCCCAGAAGCGGATTCTGTTATTATTACAGATATTTATTCGCCAGCTGGTGAAGAAGCGATTGAAGGCGTATCATCGCAAAGGTTAGTTGAGCTTATTAAAGAAAATGGGCAACATAACGTGCAATATATTGCAACGAACGAGGAAGTGCTTGAGCAGTTGAAAACGAGCATTCAACCTGGTGATATGGTAATTACGATGGGAGCAGGAGATATTTGGAAAGTATCTCATGCACTTGGTGAACATATAAAAGCATAAATAGTATCTAATTTTGTGAAAAGCATCTTAATGTAGTCGTCCTTATGACCGCATTAAGATGCTTTTTTATTCTATCAGCTCATTTCTTCTATCATATATTCAATGAAAGATTCATAGACTTATAGGGAGAAAAGAAGGAGAGTGATAGAAATGCAACATCAAAACAGAATTACTTATCGATTTGATCGTAATGGTAATAAAATAGATTCTTTACAGCAACAACCTACAGTAGTGAGCGAGGGTGATTCTACGCAAGAGTTGAATATTGAGCAGTTAGAGCAATTAATACGTGAAGCTGATGGAGTTATTGCTCATACTGAAGAGGGAAATGATGTAACTGATATAGCTAGACCAGCAAGTGAAGCACATCATCGTTCGCGATACGAGTTAGACTTAGAAGAACTTGAGGAATGGCAACAAATTCGACCTCCATATGAGGTTGAATCTAATTGGAAGAATACACAGTCTTTGTCGGAAAAAGAAGACAAGCATGAAAGTAGACAATCATTATATGATGAGCAACTTTCTTCCAAAATGATGAATCATGATCATCGTATAGACATGGATAACTACGATTTGGAAGCATCACGAGCTACATATCCATGGCAACAACCAGATTGGTCAGCGCCGATCATTGATGAAGTACAAATTACAAAAAACAAGCAAAGATTTAGTTGGACCAATGGATTAGTTGCTGTGTTATGCGCGGTATTAACAGGTACCTTACTTGGCTATTTATTACTAGTTCAAGTATTTGGATCTACACTTTGGCCAAGTAACAATTCAACTGAAACTGTCGAAATAGAAGAAAAAGTAGTTGACCAAGTGGATGCTTTACCAACTACTGATGAGAACGTACCAACGGTATCTATGAATACGTCTGAAGCTCAGTTTAGCTATCAATTGCTACAAGCAGGGGTTTTCAGTAAAGAAAATTCAAGAGATGAAGTGATAGCAGCACTGAAAAAAGCGGGTTATGCTGCTGCATACACGCAAGCAAATAGTGGTAAATATTTTGTGTATGCGGCAATAGCTACTTCTGCGAATAACATAGAGCCATTTAAATCTGATGTATCAGGATTTGAATTATATCGTAAAGAATTAGTATTGCAATTACCAGAAAAGTTACAATATGACGGTGAAGCAGCACAATTAGAATCGTATATTGAGAGTAGTAATCAGCTCATTGGAATGTATGCTGATCTAGTAGCTGCACAACTAGAGCAGCCTACGCTTAGTGTTATAGGTGCATCTGCGCAAAAAGCCTCGCAAACGCAATACGAACAATGGGAAAATATTGCAAATGAAGCGATCGTTGGATTCAAAGGTACTACGAACGAATCGCAAGCGACACAATTACAACAATCGTTACAATTAGCACAACAACAGTTGCTGAAATACCAAGAAAAACCAATCTCCAAAAATATTTGGAGTGTAGAAGAAGCAATTGTTAAAGCAGTTCTAATACAAAAAGAATGGTTTGAGCAAGTTAACGGATTGTCATAGACTATAATGGTGCGTATAATAGAAACTGTACGATAACGTTCGAGAAAGGAAGTGAACTTTTGAAGAAAAGTAAGTGGTTATTACTATTGCTTATTTTGCTAGGTTTACTTGCAGGTTCACTCATAGGATACTGGCTTGATGCGGTACCTGGATTATCCTTTCTAACAAATGCAATTGAGACAGATTGGAAGCCTTCCTTTGATCTTCATGTCATTGCCGTTGACTTATCGATACATATTAACATTAGTCTATTAAGCATTGTAGGGATGTTAATAGCGATATGGTGGTATCGTAAATTATAGATGAAATTCAAAATACTAGGCTGTGATCACGATGTATAGCGTAGTAGCTTAGTCGGCATCGAATATGGCACTCATCGGAAGACTGCAATGCTCATGTACCAATAACGTACATTCCGCATTTCGTTTCCTAGCTTTATGCCATCTTCTTGGTGCTGACAGCCTAACATTTTGAATCTTTATTGTAATTGAAGTGACAGTGAAGAAGGGGTAGTAAGCAGATGAATGAGCGCATAATGCCATATGATTATAAATCGATTAGTCGGTTAGTACTGGCTTCATCGTCACCGCGCCGGAAGGAACTGGTCGCAACACTTGACCTTTCCTTGCCGGTGTCTGTTTTTTCTTTGGATACGGACGAAACTATTCAAACAGATTGGTCACCAAGTGATACAGTAGAACAGCTAAGTTTGGCAAAGGCAACTGCAGTTAGACAAGCTATACTAGCTGGAGAAGCTGCTGAATATTCTTTTGATGAGAATTCATTAATATTAGCTGCAGATACGATTGTATTGTTGGATAATGATATATTAGGGAAACCTAGTTCCATCGAAGACGCTGTCACGACACTGATGCGTTTACAAGGCAGAGAACATCAGGTGCTGACTGGAGTAACATTACTTCATACAGGTACTGGTGAGACGCTTGTACAACATCGGGTGACTCATGTGAAGATGCGACCACTCGCTGAAGAAACAATTCGTTCTTATGTTGCAACTGGAGAAAGTTCGGATAAAGCGGGTTCTTATGGAATTCAAGGGAAAGGTTCTATCCTCGTTGATTCCATTACAGGATGCTATTTTAACGTCGTAGGTTTACCGGTTTCGCTTGTAGCAGAAATGCTACTACATTTTGATGTTCTGGTCTTACAATAACTAACTTAATACGGAATGGTGGGAATTGGACATGGCAGACAGTGGATCTAGCTTGCGTAATGTCCCCCATAATGAACGTCCTAGAGAGCGCATGATGGCATATGGGGCCGATGCATTAAGTCATGCAGAGTTATTAGCGATATTGCTTAGAACAGGTACGAAAAGTCAATCTGCTGTAGCATTGGCTACAACGGTATTGCAGCATTGCGGAAGTTTAAGACAACTGGTAGATATGAGTGTAGAAGAGCTTACCGCTATTAAAGGAATTGGACAAGCAAAAGCATTACAATTACTAGCTGGAATAGAGCTAGGAAAGCGTGTTTCACGTAGTAAACTCGGAGACATTGTAATTGTAAAAAGTCCTAATGATGCAGCTATGTATATCATGGAAGAACTGCGATATTTGAAGAAAGAACATTTTTTATGTCTGTTTTTGAATACGAAGAACGGGATTATTGCGAAAGAAACATTATCTGTTGGCACATTGAATGCATCACTCGTTCATCCAAGAGAAGTGTTTCGTTCAGCAATTCGTAATAGTAGTGCTTCCATTGTATGCGCACATAATCATCCTAGCGGTGACCCTACACCTAGTCCAGAAGATATTAAGATTACGAAGAGACTGGTTGAAGCGGGCTCCCTAATTGGTATTGAGATACTTGATCATCTGATTATTGGCGATGGAAAATTCGTTAGTTTGAAGGAGCAGGGTTATCTATAATATAATGTATAGGGATTGACCGACTAGAAGGGAGTTACATCATGTTTGGAAGTTTTTCGAAAGATTTAGGAATTGATTTAGGCACAGCTAATACTTTAGTGTATATTAAAGGAAAAGGTGTTGTCGTGCGCGAACCATCTGTGGTCGCGATTCGTAATGATACAAAAGAAATCGTAGAAGTAGGGGAACATGCAAAACTTATGATTGGACGTACACCAGGTAATATTAGTGCGATTCGTCCAATGAAAGATGGAGTTATTGCTGATTTTGATATTACTTCTGCAATGATTAAATATTTCATTAAGAAGGCTCAAAAGAGTCGCTCTTTATTTGGTAATCATCCGAATATTATGATTTGTGTACCTTCTGGTATTACAGCAGTTGAAAAACGTGCTGTAATAGATGCTGCTAAACAAGCAGGCGCAAGGGAAGCTGAAACAATTGAAGAACCATTTGCAGCTGCAATTGGGGCGAATCTGCCTGTATGGGAACCAACTGGTAGTATGGTTGTAGACATTGGTGGAGGAACAACTGAAGTTGCTGTTATTTCACTTGGTGGTATTGTAACTAGCCGTTCTATTCGAGTTGCAGGTGATAATATGGATGAATCGATCATCCAATTCATTAAAAAAACCTATAATTTATTAATTGGTGAGCGGACTGCGGAACAACTGAAGATGGAAATTGGTTCAGCGACTAAATTATCTCAACCGAAAACGTTAGATATTCGTGGTCGTGATATTTTGTCTGGATTACCAAAAACATTAACGATTTCATCAGATGAGGTTACTGATGCGTTAACGGATACCATTGCAGCTATTGTAGAGGCAGTGAAAATTACACTTGAAAAATGTCCTCCTGAATTATCAGCAGATATTATAGATCGTGGAATTGTATTAACAGGTGGTGGAGCACTACTTGCGAATTTGGATCAACTATTAAAAAAAGAGACGGGAATGCCGGTAATTGTAGCGGACAATGCTTTGGATTGTGTAGCGATTGGAACAGGACTTGCGTTAGAGCATCTTGATTTGTTCAAATCAAAAACTTCACTTAAATCTAGGCGCTAAGCTTATGCCTGTAATCTCACACATGGCAGGTGAAAACTATTGTTCAATTTTTTAAAGAATAAGCGGCTTTTTATGCTTATGATCGGTTTTCTAATATTTATAGTCATGATTGGATTGTCTATCGGTGGTAGACAATCCCTCACATGGCCAGAAAAGTTTTTGAAAGATGCCGTTGGAGGCATTCAACAAATGATTTATCGGCCCGCTGGTGCAATAGCGGGCTTCTTTCAAGATATGAACAACCTTTCTTCCATCTATGAAGAGAACGAACAACTTCGTATGCTCGCCTCTGCCTATGCACGTGATAAGGTAGAATATAATTTTACAAAAAACAAAAATATTGAGCTTCAAGAAGCATTAGATTTCACTTCACATCAGAAGGAAATGTATGATTATACATATATGATCGCACAAGTTATTTCCGTCAGTAATGATGCGAATAATCGTACAATCAACATTAATGTAGGCTCTAAACAAGGCGTCCAAAAAGACATGGCAGTCGTAACTGTTGATGGTTTAGTCGGTTTAGTTAAAGCCGTGACACCGTTTACTGCTTCCGTTACGCCTTATACAGAACTTAATTCATTATCTACTGCATTTAATGCCATTTCAGCTACTGTTTTGGATAAAGAAACAGAGTCATTCGGTATTCTCACAGATTATGATGCTGAACTCGAACGCATCACGATGACAAAAATTGGTGAAAATGATCCGATAGCTGATGGAGATACCGTAATAACTTCTGGATTTGGTAATATCTATCCACGAGGTTTGCAGATTGGTACGGTTGAATCACTTAATGTTGGTGATGCAGTTCTGACATACCAAGCAACCATTAAACCTTTTGTCGACTTAAATCAATTAACAGAAGTATTCGTTGTGAAAATTCCGCAAATTAACGAAGATGAGGAGCTTACGCCATGAGCTTGAATCGAATCGTTCTGATCATACTTATTGTCTTTGTATTAGAGGGGGCTTTAATGCCTTGGTTAATACCTAGCAGTTTTGGAGATCGAATTATTCCTCATTTCACATTTGTAATGGTAATTTTTGCTGCAATGTATGGTAGTCGACATCAAGCACTTGGATTAGGAATGGGCTTTGGGCTTCTGCAAGATATTATGTATTATGGTCATGTTATGGGAGCACATTTCTTCTTCATGGGCTTAATCGGATATTCAATTGGTATTCTACTTGAACGCAAGAAAGCTACATTAATGCTTGCCATTTCAGCCATTGGTTTTGCCTGTATTGGTTATGATTCGGTATTATACTTTGTTAATAAAGTATTTAAGCTTACGACGGGCTCTTACCCATGGGCACTAATTCAGTACATTTTACCTAGTTTATTTTTACAACTTGTATTCGCACTACTTATCTATGTACCGGTACGTAAAATGTTCGAGTTAAGAAAGCAGTTCCATTCTTCAGTTTCTGCGGAGGAAATATAGCGATTAAGAAGGAAAAGCTTGAACAAATCGAGAATACATTACGTTGGGAGGGACTAAGATGACTGAAAAACAACATATAATGATTAAAGGTGTCAAGGATGGTCTGCTTTTCCTTCTCGACGATAAGTGTGAATTCGGGGTGCTAGTTTCAGAGTTAAAGAATAAGATTGAAAAAACTCATCAGCAATTATTGTCTGGTCCTTTAATTCATATCACCGTGAAGCTTGGTCGAAGAATTATTACAGAAGAACAAACGAAGTTAATTTCAGATATTATTCGATCGCAAGGTAATCTTATGATCCAAGCAATTGAAAGCGATATACCCGCTGAAGAGAAAAATAAGGCTCATGCGGAACTGAAAGTGATGGCGACGATAGTTCGATCAGGACAAGTTATTGAATTTGACGGAGACTTATTATTATTAGGTGATGTGCATCCTGGTGGAGTAGTCCGATGCAGTGGCGATATTTATATTTTAGGATCTCTTAAAGGGCAAGCATGCGCAGGTGCCAATGGACGAGAAGATGCCATCATTGTTGCCTCTTATTTGAAGCCTACTCAATTGAAAATTCATGAAATCATAAGTAAACCATTCGAAGAGTGGGAAGAAACAGATGGTTTGATGGAATATGCATATATTCAAGATGATGCGATGGTTATACAGAAGTTAACGCTACTACATCGTGAGAACAGATTACCAATTATGATGAGGGGAGTGTAAGAGAATGGGAGAAGCCATAGTTATTACATCTGGAAAAGGCGGAGTTGGTAAATCTACAACATCTGCTAACATAGGTACATCGCTTGCATTGTTAGGTAAGAAAGTAATACTCGTGGATACCGATATTGGTCTTCGTAATCTTGATGTGATTATGGGACTAGAAAATCGTATTATCTATGATATTTGTGATGTTGCAGAAAGTCGTTGTCGTTTAGAACAAGCAATCATTAAAGATAAACGTTTCGACGAGCTGTACATGTTGCCTGCAGCTCAAACGAAAGATAAAGATGCTATTACACCAGATCAAGTGAACAAAATTGTGACTGAATTAAAGCAAACTCATGATTTCGTTATCATCGACTGTCCAGCGGGTATTGAACAAGGTTTCCGTAATGCGATAGCTGGTGCTGAACGTGCGATTATTGTAACCACACCAGAGGCTACCGCAGTTCGTGATGCTGACCGCGTCATTGGTTTGCTTGAGCAGAACAAAATACCTTCAAAATTAATCGTTAATCGTATACGTCCAGGTATGTTGAAATCAGGTGATATCCTTGATGTTAATGATATTTGCCAAGTACTAGCTATTGATTTGTTAGGTATTGTACCGGATGATGAAAAAGTAATTGCTAGTGCTAACCACGGTGAGCCAGTTGCTTTGAATCCAGCTTACAAATCAGCTATTGCATATCGCAATATTGCAAGACGTATGCTTGGCGACATGGTTCCATTGATGGTGCTTGATGAAAAAGTAGGCACTTTCAAAAAGATCCGAAAGCTCTTTGGAATGGGATGATGTAGTTGCTTAACAAGATAAAAAAAATCGACTGGATGATCTTAATTATTCTTGTAGGATTGATGGTCTTCAGTTATTTTGTTATACGAAGTGCAACCGAAAATACGATATTGTATCATGGCTTTGAAAATAAGCAGCTACTGTATTATATTATCGGATTTGCAGTTGTCATATTATTAGTATTTATAGATTACAGAGTCTTTCTAAAAGCCTGGTGGATCATTTATATCATTGGAGTTGTCGCGCTCATCCTTATTTTTCCATTAGGTAAAGAGATTAATGGAGCTATTGGATGGTTTGATATTGGTGGTATGTCCGTTCAACCTGCTGAAGTAGTGAAATTATTTCTTATTATAGGTATTGCGCATCTTATGGGAAAACGACAAGGTGAACAGCTACGATTCCGCAGAGATATTATTCCGATCGGAATTTTTTCTCTGATTCCATTTGGACTTGTTATGGCACAACCCGACCTTGGTAATGCAATAATTTACTTCGTTATTGTTGTCGGCATGTTATGGATAGGTAATGTAAACCATTGGCATGTACTGATTGGTATTGCAGCTTGCGCAATCGCAATAGCAGGTGTGTTATTTATATTTAATACATTCAATGACGAGATTAAAGATTATCTTATAGCCGAGAAAAAAACTCACTGGTATGATCGGATCAATACCTTTTTGAATCCTAGTGAAGCATCTGCTGATGCAAGACATCAATCCGAGAATGCGATTCAAGCAATTGGTTCTGGTGGTTTGTCTGGGCAAGGCTATCTTCAAGGTGGCATGAAAAATGGTGGTTTTATTCCTTATCCTTACTCAGATTCAATCTTTGCTGTTATTGGAGAAGAATTTGGTTTTCAAGGTGCAGCGATACTATTACTATTATACTTCTTGCTAATTTACAGGATGATTATCGCCTCTTTCAATTGTAAAGATAGGCGAGCCTCGTATTTAATTATTGGAATTGTCTCTATGTTCGTGTTTCAGATTTTCCAAAACATCGGAATGATGATTGGGTTGATGCCAATTACCGGGATAACTCTTCCGTTTATTAGCTACGGTGGTACTTCAGTGCTGATCAATATGTTTTGTATTGGGTTGGTGTTGAGTATTAAGGCGCATCAACATATGTACGAACTACCCGACTGATAGAGGAAGTTCAAAACTGTGGACTGTGATCACGTGGTAACGCGTTGTAGCTTAGTCGGCATCGAATATGCTCTCCATCGAAAGCCTGCGTGTGCTCACGTACACAATACGTACGCTGTGCTGCTCGTTTTCGCTGAAGTGCATCTTCTTGGTGCTGACAGCCCACGATTTTGAAGCATCAATCAAAGTCTCGTGCTGAACATTGTCCGCTCGTGTAAGCATGCGTACACTTTGCTGGGTTACACCTAGGGTGAAATAGCAACAACAAAAAAGACCAACCGGTAATTACTGGTTGGTCTTTTTTGTTGTTGGTTATTGCATACTTGTCCTTTTACAGTCATACCTATTAGGAAAGATGATTGTAAATGGAGTTGATACTATTGAGTAAACTGCCAACCAATGTGGAAAATGATCCTGAGAAGTTTTGGAAATTAAATGCGAATCCATGGGAATATGGAAGTCATCACAGTAATAATCCAGAAGATCATGTCGTTCAAGATGAATTAGATGCAAGAAAAAAGTATAGTTTTTTTAGTCATTTGAAAATCCAAACAATTATTGCGATTGTAATATTGGGCATTGTATTTATTGCAACACAAATTTCAAACCCCTATGTTGAAAAAGGTAGAAGTTGGTTGGGACGAGAATTGCAGACCTCGTTTGACTTTGTAGCTATAGCCAACTGGTATGAAGATGTATTTTCTGGCTCTCCTTCCTTCATTCCTAGTTTTGGTAATAAAAGCGAGTTAGCTTTAGCCAAGCATAATCAGAATGTTGAAGTCGTTGCCCCTATTGAAAATGGTGTACTTCTTCATACATTTGCAGAATTGCTCAATGGCGTCGAAATTGTAGGGGAACCAAATGCTGTAGTTCATGCTGTAGAGAAGGGAAGAGTTATTCTAGTAAGAGAACAACAAGATAGTGTCATTATTCAACATGCAGATAAACGTATATCGATATATACGAGATTAAATGAAGTCAACGTGCAAGTTAGTGATTGGGTAGAAGCTGGAGCAAACATCGGGAAACTAGCCCCTGTTGCTGATGAAGATTATAGTGTGCTATTTCTTGCTATGAAGCAGAATGATCAATATATCGATCCACTGGAAGTGATTTCAGTTGAATAAATGGTTAGAAATTAAATGGAGTCTTCATCCTTTATTTATTATGATATTGCTAGCATCTACGTTAACAGGATATTTCCTAGAGTTAATCACTTTATTTCTACTTGTTATTGTCCATGAGTTAGGACATATTGTAATGGCTTTTGCTGTCGGATGGCGTGTGAAAGCAGTGAAATTATTACCTTTCGGTGGCGTAGTTGAAGTTGACGAAGGTAATGGTGCATCAGCGAAAGACGAATGGCTTGTCGCAATAGCGGGTCCCCTACAAAATATATGGATGGCGGCATTTGCTTGGATGATGGGGGACTTAGGCGTATGGTCAATCGAATGGACGAACTATCTCATCCAGGCAAATTTATGGTTAGCGGCTTTCAATATGCTGCCGATACTACCACTTGATGGAGGGAAAATAGTACTAGCTATGCTAAGTTATCGTTTTCAATTTTTCGATGTTCTATTATGGACGGCTAGAATGAGTATTGTTTGTAGTGTTATTTTAATTAGTTATGCGCTATTACCTGTATTTCAGAAATTAGAAGGAATCAAATTGAACGAACTAATGATTGGAATATTTTTGTTATATTCTAATCTTACTTATCATCGTCATGTTCCTTTTTTATTTTATAGATTTTTGCTATTTCGTTCGAAGCGAGTAGAACAACTTGAAGTAGCAGGTGCTCGAGTTGTTCCGATTTTTGCACAATCACAGCAAAGTTTATATGAGGTATTCAAAAGGTTTAAACGTGAACAACTCCATCTCTTATGTGTCGTTGACGGTGGTACGCGAGGTATGAAACTTTATTCTGAACAAGAGACACTGCAATATAGTGCAGATGGAAGTAATCTTCATCGTGCAGTTGGTGAACTTTTCCGTTAAAATGAAAGAAACGGGTAAAGGTGGTGACGAGAAATGAAGCAATTGCTTATCCATATGAATGAAGCACATACTCAAGCAGCGTTACTAGTGGATGGACAACTGACGGAATTCTTCGTAGAGCAAACAACAGAACGTAGCTTAGTAGGTAATTTTTATAAAGGAATCGTGCAAAATGTGTTGCCTGGCATGCAGGCTGCTTTTGTTGATATTGGTATTATGAAAAATGCATTTATTTATATAGACGATATACTTGATCCTAATATGGATAAGCAACCTCGCGAGAAACCTACAATATCTCAAGTCACCTATCCTGGCCAAGAACTTATTGTTCAAGTTGTGAAAGATCCTTTTGGCAATAAGGGTGCTCGAGTAACAACCCATTATAATTTGGCGGGAAGATGGCTAGTATATATGCCCAAAGCTGATTACATCGGAATTTCCAAAAAAGTTGTTGATGAACATGAAAAAGAGCGATTGAAACAAATTGGTACTAAGCTTATATCCAATGGTGAAGGAATAATTATGCGAACTGCTGCTGTTGGTGAAACGGTGGAATCATTACAGGCGGACGTTGATCATCTTCGTCATATATGGGAACATGTCGCTGACACCTCAAACAAGGCACAAGCGCCACACTTACTTCACAGTGAAGAACAATTACTACAACGTGTATTTCGTGATCTTTATCGATCAGATGTTGATGAGATTTGCGTAAGTTCACCAGAGCTTCAAGAAGAAGTTCAACTTATTATGCAACTGATTGCACCTCAAGAATCACCGAATATAAGGAGTTACGTGCAACAACAGCATGCGATCATTTCACAATTTGGTGTTCATAAACAGCTTGTGTCTGCCTTTGGTCGCAAAATTCCTCTTAATAACGGGGGATATATAATTTGGGAAGAAACCGAAGCATTAACGGTTATAGATGTAAACACGGGGAAATTCGTTGGGCATAATAATTTAGAAGACACATTGTATCAGACGAATGCTGAAGCTGCACAACTTATCGTTAGATTGCTACGTTTACGAGATACAGGTGGAATTATTATTATTGATTTTATCGATATGGAATATGAAGAAAATCGTAATCGAATATTTAAAATATTATTTGAATCCGTGAAATTTGATGGAGCAAAATGTGTTGTTTTTGGTTGGACAAGGCTTGGATTAATGGAATTAACGCGAAAAAAAGCTCGAGATAGTTATACTTCGAAATATTTGCAAGAAATTCAGTTGAAGTAATAGGCTACTTATGATACAATACTTTGGTGTATTGTTCACATTGATGAATAATACAAGTACCGCACGAATCGGGTTTAAGCTCATTGGCAACAATGACACCTTGATTAGGCGAGTCTTCGACAAATAAGGAGGTGCACCAACTATGTTCGCAATTATCGTAACTGGTGGTAAGCAGTATAAAGTTCAAGAAGGCGATGTAATTTACATCGAAAAACTTGACGGTAGCGAGGGAGAAAACATTGTTTTTGACCAAGTTCTAGCTGTATCAGGAAGCAACGGTTTTGTTGCAGGTACTCCAACTGTATCTGGCGCTAAAGTGTCAGGAAAAGTGGAGAAACACGGCAAAGGTCAAAAGATCATTGTTTACAAATACAAAGCGAAAAAGAACTACAGACGCAAGCAAGGTCATCGTCAACCGTACACTAAAGTAACTATCGAAAAAATCGAAGCTTAATAGGAGCTAAGATGATTACGATCACTATTGTACGAGAAAACGATAACAATCGTATTGTATCATTCGCTGTTGAAGGACATGCTAATTATGCGAAACACGGTAAAGACATTGTCTGTGCTGGAGTTTCTGCTGTATCGGTTGGTACAGTGAATGCGATCGAAGCGTTAGCGGGAGTCGAGCTTCCTGTCAAGATGAAGAATGGCTGGCTATCTTCTCCTATTCCGCGAATTGCGGATCAAGTAGTGGAAGAAAAGCTTCAGTTATTACTTGAGTCTATGATTGTGATGCTTGATTCGATCGCTCAATCATATGGTGATCATGTATCGGTACATGATCGCAATTCAAATAATAATTAAGAAGGAGGGACACTAGATGTTGAAATTAAATCTTCAGTTGTTCGCATCCAAAAAAGGTGTAGGTTCTACTAAGAACGGTCGTGATTCTCATTCTAAGCGTCTTGGCGCTAAACGTGCAGACGGTCAAGTCGTTTCTGGTGGTAGCATTTTGTACCGTCAACGTGGTACAAAAATTCACCCTGGTACTAACGTAGGTATCGGTAAAGATGATACGTTATATGCTATGATTGACGGCGTGGTTAAGTTTGAACGTTGGGGTCGTGAACGCAAAAAAGTGAGCGTATACCCAGTTGAACTAGCACCAGTTGCTGCAGCAGTAGAAGCTTAATAACGAACGAAATTAGCCCCTTCCAGCATTGCTTGGTCGGGGCTATTTTTAAATAATGATATAATAGTGAGTAGTGTTAAGTAAAGAGGTGGATTTGCTAGATGGAGCAATGGTACTTATGGCGACGTTGGCTATGGCTTACTGCTTTTATACCTGCAATATTAATCTTCGTTTGGCCTAATCACAGATGGATAAATCTACTTGCATTAATTTGGGTAGCAGTTATTGGTGCTATCTATTATTATGTCGAGCAGAGAATACACAAACAACAACTTTCTTTAACAATAAAGTCAACCCATAAACAATGGATTTCAACGATGAATCATCATCGTCATGATTGGATGAATGATCTGCAAGTATTATTTGGTTATATACGTCTTGGTAAGCAAGAGCGCATAACTGAATATGTAGAACGAATAAAGGGGAAGATGTTAGCAGAGAGTGCAATCTCAAAGCTAGAGGAACCTTCTCTTGTTAGTTATCTTATTGGCTTTCGAACGATTCCGAGTAATTTCATCCTAGAAGTTAGTTTCTCCTCTAAGGAAGATCAACGATCGATTATTATAGAGGATGAGCAGGTTAGCGAGATCATTATATCAATTATTTCTGCGTATCGCATATATGCAGCTACTGATATGACATGTGATCCAATTCTGCGATTACAATTTGAAAACAATAAGGGTCATTTGAATATACATTTTGCATTTAATGGTAGTATGAATAATCAAGAATTATGGCAACAAAAAATAGAACAGCAGTTGAATGGCGCTAGATCTGTACAAATCATCGGAGCATTATCAGTCGAGCAAATTGATTTGCAGATAACTAGAGCGTGAACGGAGGCAATTCATGTTTGTCGATAAAGCTAAGATATTTGTAAAAGGTGGCGACGGTGGTAACGGTCTGATTTCATTCCGACGTGAAAAGTACGTTGAAAATGGTGGACCTTACGGTGGTGACGGTGGTAATGGCGGTAATTTGATCTTCCGTGTTGATGAAGGTTTAAGAACGCTAATGGATTTCCGTTATCAAAAACACTTTAAAGCTGACCGTGGGGAACGCGGTAAAGTAAAAGGCATGCACGGAGCAAGTGCAGAAGATACAATTGTACGAATTCCACCTGGAACAACCATCACTGATGATGATACAGGTGAAACTATTGCCGATCTAACAAGACATGGGCAACAAATTATTATCGCCAAAGGTGGACGTGGCGGTCGTGGTAATATGCGATTTGCAACACCAACGAATCCTGCTCCGTATATTGCGGAGAATGGTGAAACTGGTGAAGAGCATTGGGTAGTTCTTGAGATGAAAGTAATGGCAGATATCGGCTTGGTTGGTTTCCCAAGCGTAGGTAAGTCAACATTGCTTTCAGTAGTTTCAGGAGCAAGACCAAAAATTGGTGCTTATCACTTTACAACGATTTCACCAAATCTAGGTGTTGTTGAAGTTGGTGATGGAAGAAGCTTTGTAATGGCTGATCTTCCAGGACTAATTGAAGGTGCTCATGAAGGAATTGGACTAGGTCATGAATTTTTACGTCATGTAGAGCGTACTCGTGTTATTATTCATGTTATTGATATATCAGGAACCGATGGTCGTGATCCTTTCGATGATTGGATTAAAATTAACAACGAATTACGTCTTTATAATGAGAAATTAGCTGACAGACCACAAATTATTGCAGCTAATAAAATGGACATGCCACAATCTGTTGATAACTTGGAAATATTCCTAGAGCAATTGAAAGAGTATGATGGCGACAAAGAACATGTTATCGTACCTATTTCGTCATTAACAAAAGATGGTATTAATGAGCTTCTATATAAAGCTGCTGATGTACTTGATATTGTTGAGAAGCAATTGGCTGAAGAACAAGCTCAAGATATCGTTCCTGAAGAAGGCGAGCAACGTAAAATATTCAAATATGAGCGTAAAAAAGAATCAAGCTTCAAAATTTCTCGTGATAATGAAGATTATGTGCTTGAAAGTGAAGATGTTGATCGCTTTATGAAACGTTTCAATATGACTAGTTATGATGCCGTTATGAAATTCGCGAAAATGTTACGTAGTATGGGCGTTGATGATGAACTTCGTAGACGTGGAGCGAAAGATGGCGATACGGTTCGTATTGGTGAATATACTTTTGAATTCTTCGAAGGTTCAGATTATGACCCAAATAATTAATGATGAGGAGACGACTGAGGTCGTCTTTTTTTTTTGTCGCCTATTGTAATTAATTCGAGAATTCGATATAATGTCCACTATAAGAGAACATATGTCTTTGTTAGGAGGACAATTGATGACCGCTAGATTTTTTGTCGTCCGAGAGGATATATTACCCGAGGCGATCGTTAAAACTATCCAGGTGAAAGAAATACTGAAAAGTGGAAAAGCACATACGATCAATGAAGCTGTAGAACGAGTGGGGCTGAGTAGAAGTGCTTTCTATAAATACAAAGATGGTGTGTACGCACTAGCTGAAATTGCTAGAGAACATATTATCACTGTAGCAATGGACTTAGAGCATCGTTCTGGTGTATTGTCTAGTGTACTTGGTGTAATTGCCGCACATGATGGTAATTTACTAACGATGAATCAAAGTATCCCACTACAAGGTTATGCTAACGTAGTTTTATCAGTAGATGTTTCTGGCCTATCAAAAGAGATAGAGCCATTTATAGATTTATTAAAGCAACAACAAGGTGTGCGGAACGCCTTAGTAATTGGCCAAGGATAGTAATCAATAGATATCATAATCTGGAGGGATATAGATGAAACCGATTAAAGTAGGATTATTAGGTCTAGGTACTGTAGGTACTGGCGTAGTTCGTATCGTGGAGAATCATCAAGACGATTTGCATAATCAAGTAGGTAGTTCTATCGAGATTACAAAAATACTCGTTTCCAATGTGAACAAAGAACGCAACATTGAAGTTGATCGTTCTAAATTAACTGAAGACCCGTGGGAAGTTGTTCGTCATCCCGACATTGATGTAATCATTGAAGTTATGGGTGGAACTACGGACACAAAAGATTATATTGTAGAAGCACTTAATCTTGGTAAAAACGTTGTTACAGCAAATAAAGATCTAATGGCGCTTTATGGATCAGAAT
Organism: Paenibacillus endoradicis; assembly: GCF_024721975.1. The sequence continues at coordinate 34,752 of NZ_JANQBB010000001.1, forward strand.
TATTAGAAATAGCACAACGAAATGGTTGTGATGTTTACTATGAAGCGAGTGTTGCTGGAGGAATTCCCATCATCCGTACACTAATTGATGGTTTTTCATCAGATCGTGTTACAAAAATTATGGGTATCGTCAATGGTACAACTAACTTTATTTTAACTAAAATGACACAAGAAGGTGCATCTTATGACGATGTACTGAAAGAAGCTCAAGCACTAGGTTATGCAGAAGCAGATCCTACAAGTGACGTAGAAGGGCTTGATGCAGCTCGTAAAATGACGATTCTAGCGCGTCTTGGTTTCCATACTGCTGTTTCTTTAGATGATGTATCAGTTAAAGGAATATCTTCTGTTACAAAAGAAGATATCCAATATGCGAAGCATCTTGGCTATCAATTGAAATTACTAGGTATCGCTGAATGTGATGAAAATCAAGTGAGCGTATCTGTGCAACCAACAATGGTGAAAAATTCGCATCCAATCGCTTCTGTTAACGGTGTATTCAATGCTGTTCTAGTATATGGTGAGGCAGTAGGTGAAACGATGTTCTATGGTGCAGGCGCTGGCGAATTACCAACAGCTACATCTGTAGTTGCCGACCTTGTCGCAGTAAGTAAAAACATTAAGCTTGGTATCAGTGGTAAACGTGTGAACACTGCTTATAAACAAACAGTGTTGAAAACTGATGATCAAATCTCTTCTAAATACTTCTTACTGCTTAAAGTTGCTGATCGTGCGGGAGTACTTGCTCGTATTACACAGGAATTTGCAAATCATGAAGTAAGCTTAGAATCTGTACTGCAACAACCTAATCAAAATCAAACTCATGCTGAAATTATCGTCATTACACACGACGCTAGCAAAGCCGCAATTCAAAATGTACTTTCATCATTCAATGCTATTGATGTTATTCATGAAGTGAAGAGCGTATATCGAGTAGAAGGATAAGCACATGAACAAAATAGAAAAACAATCCGTAGTTGTTAAAATTCCCGCGAGTACTGCTAATTTGGGACCAGGTTTCGATGCACTAGGCATGGCTTTATCGCTATATGCATGGTTAGAGCTTACAGTAGCCGATGAAACAGAGGTTCATCTATATGGCGATGGTATGGAAGGAATTCCGACAGATCACAATAATTTAGTATATAAAGTAGCTCAAAAAGTGTTTGCTCGGGTAGGAATGCCAGAGCAAGCACTTAAAATAAGTATGTATAGTGATATCCCGTTGACGCGTGGCTTAGGTAGTAGTGCGTCAGCTATTGTTGGTGCGCTTGTAGCTGCCAATGCACTGATTGGACAACCATTAACTACTGACGAGCTATTCCATATGGCAACGGAATTAGAGGGACATCCAGACAATGTAGGAGCGTCGATATTTGGTGGGATAGTTATTTCTTCATGGGATGAGAAAACAGCTCCATACGTGAAGATAACGCCTCCTATTACGCTTGAAACATTAGTTGTAGTACCAGATTTTCAATTATCAACTGAAAAAGCGAGACATGCATTACCGAGTCAATACAGCAAAGCAGATGTAGTCTTTAATATTGGTCGCAGTTCGTTGCTTGTCGCAGCGCTTGCATCTGGTCAGCTTGAATTAATTCGTACGGCTATGCAAGATAGAATACATCAGCCTTATCGCGCGGCATTAATTCCTGGAATGGAATATATTTTAGAACATGCTACTGAAAAAGGTGCCCTTGGAGCAGCTCTTAGTGGTGCAGGACCAACATTAATTACATTTGTTGATTCGCAAAGTACGCAGCAAGAGGAACTTGAACAATTTTTACTTGAGTGCATGAAGAAGGAGGGCATAACAGCTACTACGATGTGGCTATCTCCAGATATTTATGGCGCAAGAGTCATTTACGAATCCAATACGCAGGGTGAAACAATCGCGTTTATGGATTTAGTTAAAGGAGATGGACACTAATGACAACAGTAGCTCTATTGCCAGCAGGATCAGTATCAGATGAAGCAGCAAAGTTATTCTTTTCAGATGACTCCGTTCAATGGGAACATCATCGAATGATTTCAGATGTTTTTCTATCGACTGTAAATAATATTAGTAATTATAGTGTTATTCCTATAGAGAATACGATTGACGGTTCAGTGAGCTTGCATTTAGATTGGCTTGTTCATGAAGTAAATCTCCCCATTCAAGCGGAATGGGTTTATCCTTCCATTCAGAATCTTATCGGTCGTCGTTCAGAATTATTAAATGAGTACGGTCAGATAGATTATTCCAGAGTGAAAAAAGTAATTAGCCATCCAGTAGCGATGTCGCAATGTCTTCAATATATTCGTGAATATTTCCCACATGCGGAAACGGAACATGTGAGTAGTACAGCGGAATCAGTCAAAATCGTTGCAGATCGTCCAGGAGAAGGTATAGTTGCAATTGGAACAAAGACGGCTTCGGTTAATAATAAATTAGATATATTGGCGGAATCGATCACTGATCACAATAATAACTACACTCGCTTCTTCCTAGTGGGAGATAAGCCATATACTGCTCGTGAAAATAGTAATATGAAGACAAGTATTCTGGTTACATTACCTGAAGATTATGCTGGAGCATTGCATCAGGTGTTGTCTGCGTTTGCGTGGAGAAGAATTAACTTATCACGTATTGAATCGCGTCCAACGAAGAAGAAATTAGGTAGTTATTATTTCTATATTGAGATTAAGTACTCGCTTGAAGAGTTTTTACTTCAATCAGCACTGCAAGAAGTTGAAGCGATTGGGTGTCAGGTGCGGGTGTTAGGGTGTTATCCAAGCTACAAATACGAACACCTTTTATAGGTTGCTCAAAATCGTGGACTGTGATCACGCGGATTAGCTACGTAGTTAATTCGGCTTCGAATATGCCCTCCATCGAAAGTCTGCGTGTGCTCGTGTACCAATAACTACTACTTGCGCTCCTCGTTTCCGCTAGAGTGCATCTTCTTGGTGCTGACAGCCCACGATTTCGAACTTCCATTATAAGCTTCGATCAAAACAAAACCCAGCAGTATGTACTTTAACGGTACATGTTGCTAGGGTTTGTTTCATCTTACTTGATGGTTGTGTGCTCGGGGATTAACTTCGCTAGAGCCTTTATTTGTCGCCTCGTGCTAGACATTCTCCGCTCGTGTACTTGAACCGTACACGTTGCTGGGGTTCGTTACAAAGTGCTTGAGGATTGCATATTCGGGTGTTGAACTTTGGTAGAACTTTCATTTGAGACTTTGAGCTAAACATTCTTAGCTTTTGTACTCTAACCGTACACTTTTCTGTGGCATCATAAAAAAGACGATTTTTCATTCGGTTTGCGAATGAAAAATCGTCTTTTTTATTTGATTTCAGTCTGTTGGTGCTATATGTTGCCTCGTAAAATTTAATGAGAGGCAACATATTTATAACATTCTAAAGATATGTCCACATCATCTATAAATGTGACGCTTGTCGGGACTCATCTTCCGTTTATGATAGTAGCAAGGTTGTAACAACTACCGAATTAAACAAATAGGGGGATTAGTATAATGAAGAAAAAAGGGATGAAATGGTCTAGCTTACTACTACTTATTCTAATTGTTGCTATGATCGCAACAGGATGCAGCAGTAACTCAGGTGACAACAGTACTAACCAAAGTTCAGGAGGAACTGGTAAGAAAACAGAAATATTGTTTTGGTCACCGTTCTCTGGATCAGATGGACCTTTTATGAAAAAAATTGTTGATAAATACAACAGCTCACAGGATCAATACAAAGTAGATTTTGTAATTCATCCAAACGGTGAATATTACAAGCAAGTAGATATTGCACTAAGCTCAGCTAAAGATAAGCCAAGTCTTATGATTATGCACGTAGATAAGGTGCCAACATACGCTAGCAAAAATCAATTGCAAGCAATCGATGATTTAGCAGCAGAGGCGGGAATTGCCAAAGCAGATTTTGCAGTAGCTCCCGTTGAATACGGTACAATCGAGGATAAATGGTATACGATTCCTTTGGATATTCATCCATTAGTTATGTACTATAACAAAGATTTGTTCGAGCAAGCAGGAGTAACGACTGTTCCGACAAACCGTGCAGAGTTTGATGAAGCAATTACGAAGCTGACAGATGCTAGTAAGGGTGTCTACGGTTATGTAGTACCGACTCTTTGGCCACAACAATTTATTTTCCCAACATTAGTTTGGCAAAATGGTGGTCAGCTATGGGATGGTAATGATGTGGGCTTTAATTCACCTGAGGTGGTTGAAGTTGTTCAATATCTTCGCAACATGATTGAAGCAGGTACTTCTCCAGCTAACGTGCAACAAGATGGGGAAAACACATTGTTCCTTCAAGGTAAAAATGCTATTCAATTTAACGGCCCATGGATGAAATCACAATTTGATGAAGCGGGCTTAAATTATGGCGTTGCAACTGTTCCTCAATTAGGTAAAGCTGGACAAGCGGTATACGCTGGTTCACATGGATTCGTAGTTCCTCAAGGCATTACAGATGAAAAAGTTGTTGCAGGCGTAGGTGATTTCTTGAAATACGTTTCTTCTAACTCTATGGATTGGGCTGAATCTGGTCAAGCACTAGCTTCTATTCCGATGATTGAAAGTGTCGAGTTTAAAGCTCTTGAGTTCCAAAGCACAATTGCTTCTTCTTTCGAATATGTACAATTTAGTCCTAACGTAGTTAATTGGGATACCATTTCAGAGCCAATCTGGAGTGAATTGAACAACGCATTGCTTGGCAATAAAAGTGTTCAAGAAGCTATGGATGACGCAGTCAATAAATCTCATCAAGCGATGAAATAGGTCTAATTGAAGAGAAGATGGGATAGTGCAATACATGTCTCATCTTCTTTTTACAACCGTGTATGAAAAGAACTTAAGAGGCCGCAAGTGCAGGAAGGGGTAATATGATGAAAAGTAGTGTGGGTTCCCGCTTTACTTCGTTTTTGTTCGTCATTCCATATTTAATTGCTTTTAGTGTGTTTTTACTTTTCCCCATTTTATATGGAGTTTATTTAAGTCTACACAATTTTGAATTATTGTCCGCAGAACACGATTTTGTAGGATTGGCAAATTATATTGAGATTATCACACCAGGAACGTATGCCAATAGTGTGTTTTTTAGAGGCTTATGGGCAACTTTCCAGTTTGTAATTTACTCTGTGCCATTATTGATTTTTACAGGACTTGGGATGGCAATGCTAGTTAATGCATTACCTAGGAAAATTAGAGGGTTATTTAGAACAATATATTTCATGCCCTATGCATTATCCGCATCAGTTATGGCGGTCATATGGTTAATGATGTTCGATACGAATGCTGGATTTTTAAATAGCTTACTTCAAAAATCGGGAATTTTGGGAATTCCATGGCTAACAGCCACACCTTGGGCATGGATCGCTCTTATTATAACTACTTTATGGTGGACGATCGGATTTAACATGATTATTTTTATTAATGCACTTAATGAGGTGCCAGAAGATTATTATGAAGCAGCCTCGATCGATGGTGCGAATCAATGGCGGAAGTTTATTCATATAACGTTACCTACGATTAAGCCCGTTATGCTTTTTGTAATGATTACTTCGACGATAGCATCCTTTAATGTTTACGCACAGCCATTCCTTCTAACGAGAGGTGGACCTGGTGATTCGACTAAAGTATTGTTAATGAACGTACTGGATCAAGCATTTGCACGCAAGCAAATTGGTTCAGCTTCTGCAATGGCTATTATGATGGCACTACTAATAATAATTATATCCCTCGTACAAATGAAACTAACGATGGCTAAGAAAGGGGAGAAATAGATGATAGCTCGAAAAATTGGAGTTGTTTTGGTGGCATGCATAATCGGTATTGTTTTTATGATTCCATTAATATGGATGCTATCTACTGCATTTAAAAATGATTTTGAGGCACTTTCAGGACAAATGAATTTATTTCCGATTAATCCGACGATAGATAACTTTGTGCAAGGGATTCAAGGGGAATTTATGAATGTTCCTATCATGCGCTGGATCGGAAATTCATTGCTGGTTGGAGTTGTCGGAACCATTATTGTGCTACTTATTGATTCCATGGCAGCATACGGACTGGCAAGACTGAATGATATGCCGTTACGACGTATAATGCTACCTATCTTTATAGCATCACTGATGATTCCATCTGTCCTTACGTTTTTGCCTATGTATATGGAATTCAATGCGTTAGGCCTACTTAATACTTATCCAGCTTTAATACTTCCGGCTACAGCAGGAGCATTCGGTGTATTTCTACTTTATCAATTTTTTGTATCGTTTCCTAAGGAAATTGAAGAAGCTGCTCGGATTGATGGAGCGAATAAATGGCATATCTATGCTCGTATATTGCTACCATCGGCTACTTCAATTATGGTTACACTTGCTATTTTCACATTTATGGGGATTTATAATGATTTTGTTTGGCCACTATATGCAACATCTTCTCCAGAGATGCGAACCATTACAGCAGGTATTGCAATTATGGCAACAGGAAGCTACACACAAAGTTATGGCAAGTTGATGGCAATGACAACAATTGCTGCTCTACCCGTTATTATTATTTTTATAGTTGGTCAAAGATCGTTTGTTAAAGCAATTACTCAATCTGCGGTGAAATAAATAGGAAGTAAGATCATATTCATGGAGGATATGCATGAAAATTACTCGAAAACAAGGGATTACAGTAGTTGTATTTTTGCTAGCAGTGCTTATGTTAGGGGGATGGCTAATGTTTCGCTCGCCGATTAACGACGTACAAGTAAATGTTCCGTATAATGGACATGGGGGTACCTACAAAAACTTGTTAGTAAGTATGGATACACCGGATCCTAGCGTTGTTTATCATGATGGTTTTTACTATATGACTTTTACACATGATGGTGTTGATATAATGTTGCTCCGCTCAAAAACATTAGATTTTAGAGAAGCAGATCAAAAAATCGTATGGTATCCACCAGTTAATACGATGTATTCTGCGAATTTATGGGCACCCGAACTTCAGTTCATTCAAGGTAAATGGTATATTTATTTCGCGGCGGATAATGGTCAAAATGAAAACCATCGTATGTATGCACTTGAAGCGGTAACTGATGATCCGATGGGTGAATATAGATTTAAGGGGCAAGTAACTGACTCTACCGATAAATGGGCAATTGATGGTTTGGTGCTGGAACAAGAGGATCAATTGTATTTTGTTTGGTCTGGTTGGGAAGGCGATGAAAACATTGCTCAAAACACATATATAGCTCCTATGAGTAATCCTTATACAATTCATGGACCGAGAGTTATGATCAGTAAACCTGATCTTGCATGGGAACAAGCGGGAGGCCCACCTTTTATTAATGAAGGTCAGGCGATATTGAAAAAAGATGGTCAAATTCACATTGCTTATTCAGGCGCTGGGAGCTGGACACCAGATTATAGTATAGGTTTACTTACTTTAGAAAAAGGTGCTGATCCGTTAGACGCATCTAAGTGGAGTAAAGCAATAGAACCACTTATGACTCGGAATGATGAGGCTAGCGTGTATGGCCCAGGACATAATTCATTTGTAACATCACCTGATGGAAGTGAAACCTTTATTGTTTATCACGCAACAACGGCAATTAATGATGGTTGGAGCAACCGTCGTGCTCGTGCACAAAGAGTGGAATGGAATGAGCAAGGGCAACCAAGCTTTGGTTCACCGTTGTCGCTTTTGACGGCTATACCTGTACCTGAAGGTTCAGGTATATATAGAAGCGTAGATGCGATTGAGGAAGTTGATGGTTACCGATATACAGGCATTGTCACAATGGTAGATACTGTGCTTCCGATTTTATTCCATTACCAAAATGTAACTGGCGAGACCCGCTCATTAACGGTAGCATTAAATGGGCAGGAAGAGCAACAGCTTCTACTTGCTCCAACTTTAGCTGATGAAGTAGGATATGTGCACTTGCAATTGTCATTATTAGCAGGAGAGAAAGCGATTAGTTTGCAGGGAGAAGGAGTCAAGGAGCATATTTCTGCTATTGAAATTCCAAGATATGAGGCAGAATATGCTACTATTTTTGGGGATTCTGAGACTCAAGATAATCCGTTTGCGTCTAATGGCGGTACTCTATTTATTGCTGCAAGCAAGCAGAAGGCGGTCAGTTTTACTAATATAAAAGTTCCATCAGCTGGCGAATATGAACTGCGTTTTGCAATAGCTAATACAAGTGGACAGGAGCAAGAAATAGATATTACAATCAATGAAAACAAGAACCAACGTCTTACAATATCTAGCACGGAGCGTAATCAGTTTATACTAAATAGTATGATAGTTAAGTTAGTAGAGGGTGCTAATGTCCTTCATCTAGCAAACGCATCTGGTCAATTAGAAATTGATTATATTGACATTAGTGCGGCAACTAAACATTAAAGTATTTTTGTAGGGGGTTAAGCAATGACAAGCAGAATATGGAAGAAAAGGATTGTGCTATTAATTTGTCTTAGCCTCCTTTTAATAGTAACGAGCTGTTCTACTTCGAATCGTTCCGCCAATATACCCGATGACAACTTGCAAGTTATTCAGTTGGAATTTTGGACGCCCTTTAGCGGTGGGGATAATCGTTTTATGACTCAGCTTGTTAATTTGTTTAATGAAGAAAACAGTCAAATTCAAGTCATACAAGTTAATTCTCGATTAGATGATTATTACTCACGTTTGCGTACAACGATATTATCAGGCAGTGCACCCGATGTTGCCATTTTACATCAAACAAGCTTACCTCAATTTGTCCAAAATGGTTATATTGAAAATTTAGAGGAGCCTGCTAAAGCAGTCAGTTTAGACTGGAATACATTTAACGCTAATATTTTGGAGTCCACTGTCTATGATGAAGTTCCTTATGCTGTGCCTCTAGATACCCACACTTTAGTGCTCTATTATAATAAACATTACTTAGAGCAAGCAGGCTTGTTAGATGCTCAAGGTGAGCCATTGCTGAATAGCGGGCAATCTTTAGAATCTTTTTTGAAAGTGTTAAAACAAAAATTACCACCATCGATTGCTCCTTTGGCACAGCCAGGAACTAGAATTGATTCCGTGTGGCTGTGGTGGAGTCTATACAATCAAATAGATGGTGGAGGAGCGTTTTATAATAATGATCAAACCGAAGCAGTTATTAACAATGATAAAGCACTAAAGGCTCTTCAATACGTTCATCGACTCTATAATGATGGTATTATTCCACCTAATATTAACGATGCTTTCAAAATGTTTTATGATGGCCAGGCTGCTGTTCTTATTACAGGAGTATGGGGAACAGGGGCGTTTGAAGAAGCGGAAAAATTGGATTTTGGAGTGATCCCACTCCCGGTTGTATTTGATCATGAGGCAGTCTGGGGCGATTCTCATACGTTAGTTATACCGACTAAGCACGGTATGACGAATGAAAAAAGAAATGCTGCTTTGTATTTCATGAAATGGCTTGTAGAGCATGGAGCTAAGTGGGCGGAAGCGGGGCATGTACCAAGTAAGACCTCTGTTGTGGAAAGTCCCGAATATGAAGTTCTGCCTTTCCGTAGTGATTACGCTGCGACGGCAAACTATGTAGCTTATTGGCCAAGACATGTGATGCAATGGCCGATTGTTGAAATTCTTATTCAAGAGTTTGAAAAGATGAACTACGGACAACAGACACCAGAAGAGACACTGAGACAAACGCAGATCAAAATAAATGATGAATTAAAGGAATAAATTGACGATGAGAACGAGATTGAGAAAAGTAATTGAATGGATTAAAAATAAAGAGCTAGCAAAAAAACTAGTAATGATTTACTTTGTTCTCATTGTCGTTCCGTTAAGTATTATGATTTATTTCACGTTAACCATTTTTGCCGATAAGCTTGAGCAAAAGGTCGGAGATTATCAATTACAAACGTTGAAACAGCTTACATTACGTATGGATGCGTATATGGAGGAGTTAGATCGTCTTACCTTGATGCCTTACCAATATGAAGATATTATTACGTTTTTGAACAGTAAGCGTGAGCATAACCAGCCGTTAACCTTACAGGAAATTAAAGATCTAAATAGCTTTGTTACGCAAGTATTTCTGAACGGAAGAATTGACATTGTGGGAGTGTCCTTGTATGGGGAGTATGGTGCCTCGTATGTTGTATTGCCTGAAAGTCAATATGTTACTAGTTATAGTATGGATGATAATGTGACTTGGCTACAGCAAGAGAGTTCGGGGGATGGTCGCTCTATTTTCGCTGCTACTCATAATATTGAAACGGTAAACGGAATTCAATATCCTGTGTTTTCGATTGCAAGGGAGCTAAGAGTATTCGATTCAGGGAAAAAGCTAGGTTATATTGTTATTGATGTTAACCCGAAATTTATACAGCAGATATTGTCTGAGGTTACATTGGGCGATCGTGAGGAAATATTTGTTACAACGACGGAAGAAGAGTTAGTTGCAGTCAAGCAGAAGGATACGATGCTGGGGGAATTATCAGGACTTTGGCAGCTTGAGGAACTAGAGGGTGTGACCCATGCCGATTTAGAAGGGGAGCGACAACAGATTGCTTATGTCACTTCGAGTATTACAAATTGGAAAACAGTGGGGATCGTTCCTGTAACAGAACTGACGAAGGAAACAGTCTTAATTAGAAATACGCTACTCATTATCGGAGCGGCATGCGTTGTATTGGCTATTTTATTTTCAACATTTCTAGCTTATCGCATTACAGAGCCTTTACGGAGCTTATCAAAGCTTATGAGAAAAGTAGAACGTGGTGATCTGCTTGTGACATTTCCTGTTAAGCAATGGGATGAGGTTGGTCATTTAGGTCATACCTTTAATATGATGGTTTCGCGATTAAGTGAGCTAGGTTATTTGCTATATGAAACAGAGATTCGTGAGAAAGACGCACAAATTACTGCTTTACAAAGTAAAATAAACCCTCATTTTTTGTACAATACATTAGGCTCAATTAGTATGTATGCTGAAATTAAAGGCAATCGAGAGGTTGTTACGATGACCAACACATTGAGCAGGTTGTTACGATACAGTCTCAACGGAAGAAAAGAATGGGTAAGTTTACATGATGAATTGAATCATGTGAAGGGCTATATGACAATCCAGCAAATGAGATATGAGGATCGGATTACATTTCAGCTTGATGTAGATGACGAGCTTATGGATTGTGAAGTTATTCCGTTAATTATCCAGCCAATTGTGGAAAATGCAATTAATCATGGTATAGATCGAGGTAAAGGTTATGGAGCAATAAACCTAATATGTCGTAGAGATCACAATAAATTAGTTGTCACCGTTACAGATGATGGAATTGGTATTTTGGAAGAGGAGCTTTCGAGGCTGCAATGGAAGCTAAAGCATTCTAAAGATATTGGCGGGAGCTTTGGCAATGGCTTACTTAATGTGCATCGTAGAATTGTACTGCATTACGGCGAAACATACGGTTTAGTTTTACAAAATATAGAACCATCAGGATTGAAAGTTACGATATCCTTGCCTATTACAACTAAGAAAATATCACAGTAGGAGGGATTCTATGCCTAGTATTCTCATTGTAGACGATGAAACAATTTTTCGTACCGGTATAAAAAAAATGATTCAGGAATTAGATAAAGATTGGGAAATCGTTGGAGAAGCAAGGGATGGCATCGAGGCGCTTGAGCAAGTAGACAAACTGCAGCCAGATGCGATTTTAACAGACATTAGAATGCCTCGAATGGATGGCATACAACTGCAGCAACAAATGGCTAATCAATTCCCAACAGTATTGTGTGTTGTAATAAGTGGCTATGATGATTTTATGTATGTGCAACAATCGATGCGTCAAGGTGCAAAGGATTATATTATGAAGCCTATTGAACGCGACGAGCTCGATAGAAGCTTACTTATTATGAAAGAGAAAATTCAACAGCGTGCAGAAGCTTCGCAACAACTACATACAAAAAAGAGAGAGCAAATAACGAGAGCTCGAGAGCAGATTATAACGGGACTATTGTGCAGCAAACTTCAAGAAAAGGATTTTGATCAGCTTGCGAGTGATGGAATTGTATTTAAAGGAAAGTGGAATTCTTGTATCGTGCTGCAATTAGATAAGCCTTCAATAGCGGAGGAGAGATACAATCAAGCAGACCCGTCATTATTTATCCTTTATTTGCAACAGCTTGTGCAAGAAATACTAGATCGAAGGTTTACTGGTATATGCTGTTCACCGACGGCAACGGAGGTTGTTGTTATTGTTAACCATGAAGATTGTGAAGATGCCCAAAGAGAGATGAACGAGCTGGCAGAAAGTATTCGCAGGCAAGTTAATAGTTTGTCTAAGATGACCGTTACAATTGGTGTAGGTCGTACGTATGGCAAAGTCGAGGATATTGTGCAAAGTTATCAGGAAGCTCAACAAGCTTTTTTGCTGAGATTAATATTAGGTGATGATCAAGTTTATCAATACGAAGGCGAAACTCAGATAGGTATTGCTATACATGACTATAGCACTCTCTCCTTGGATAGCATAGAAAAGGCATTTCAAGACGGAAATACAGAGAAACTTTTCACTCAGGTGGAGCGATTTGTACATAAGCTTTGCCAGGACGCTAATTCACCGCAATACGTACAGCAACAAATATGCAAAATAATTATTCATTATTGTGAATGGGCTAACCAGCTAAGGCTAACAAAGCAATGGCTTGGAACTGATGATGTTCGTTCTATTCTTCTGCATATTTGTTCCATATCCACGAAAGATGAACTATCAAATGAATTAGGTAGATTGCTAGTCAAATTAATGCATACGGCAAATCTCAATCAAGCTCAGTTGGAGCCAGATCCCATTGAGAAAACCATTAGGTTTATTGAAAGTCATTTTTCGGAACAGCTAACATTAAAGAATGTTGCAGATACCGTATTTTTGAATTCAGCTTACTTCAGCAGTTTGTTTAAACAACGTACAGGAATTTCTTTCATAGATAAATTAAATGACGTTAGAATTTCAGAGGCAAAGAAACGAATGGCTTATTCTGATCAAAAGCTGGTCGTCATTGCGACGCAGACAGGATTTACAAGTATTAGACACTTTAATCGCGTATTTAAAAATGAGACGGGTATGTCACCAACTGAATATCGCGAAAAACATATGAGAAATGAGAAGGAGAAATGAAAATGACTACATACCGTATGGAATATCCTAGACCACAATATGTAAGAGAAGTATGGGTGAATTTGAATGGAGAATGGTCTTTCGAATTTGATGATGAGAATAGAGGGAGTAAGGAGCATTGGGAGTTGGGGGGACAAAAATTCACCCGAGAAATTCAAGTTCCGTTTGCTTATCAAAGTCAATTAAGTGGTATTGCTGATCCAGATTTTCATGATATTGTATGGTACAGCCGTTCACTAGAAATTCCAAAAGATTTTACTAATAAACGCATTATGCTTCATTTCGGTGCAGTGGATTATGAGGCAACGGTTTGGGTTAACGGTCATCAAGTGGCTTATCATGAAGGCGGACACACGCCTTTCCATGCAGATATTACTGATGTTTTGCAAGATAAAGATAATGTAGTCGTTGTAAAAGTTATTGATTTCAGTCATGACGTGACACTGCCTAGAGGAAAGCAATATTGGCTATCTGATTCAGCAAGTATATTTTATACTCGCACTACGGGAATTTGGCAGACTGTTTGGATGGAGGCCGTTTCTGAAGTTCATTTGTCTAAAGTGAAATTTACGCCCCATATTGATTCTAACGAGATAGAAATGGATTTCTTTGTAGATCGAATAGCTGCATGGAGTCAATTGGAATTGCAGGTAGATATTTCTTTTAATGGTGAAGCTATAGTATCGGATACATTTCAATTAAAACAGCAGCAATCCAAACGAAGAATTGGGCTACATGATTTTAATGATCATGGACTAGGTCGCTGGTGGTCCCCGGAGAATCCTAATTTATATGATGTTGCATTTACGCTTATGTTAGGTGGCAAAGTAGTTGATCAGACGACGAGCTACTTCGGAATGCGTAAAGTTTCTGTCGATAATGGCTTGTTATGCATTAATAACAGACCATATCAAATGAAATTAGTACTAGATCAAGGTTACTTCCCAGATGGAAACTTAACACCTCCAAGTGATGATGCCATAAAGCGTGATATTGAACTAACAAAGGAAATGGGCTTTAATGGCGCACGTAAGCACCAAAAAATTGAAGACCCTCGTTACTTATATTGGTGTGACCGCATGGGGCTCTTAGTATGGGGTGAGGCAGCAAATGCTTACCAATATTCTAATGAATATGTGCGTAAATTTACAAAGGAATGGCAAGAAGCGATGGATCGTGACTACAATCATCCTAGTTTAGTTGTCTGGGTACCTCTTAATGAAAGCTGGGGTGTGCCAAATATTAAAATAGATGCATTACAACAACAACATGCGATGTCTATGTATTATTTAACGAAATCACTTGATTCTACAAGACCTGTTATTTCTAATGATGGATGGGAAATGGTAGAAACTGATCTTTATAATATTCATGATTATGAATGGAGAGAAGAAGTGTTGCGAGCACGTTATGCGACTGTTGATTCAACTATTACTGCTAGACCTGCTAATCGAGATTTATCAGTGGGAGGTCATACTTATCGCAATCAGCCGATACTAGTAACGGAGTTCGGTGGAATTTCATATAAGAAGAGTGAATGGGAAGGCTGGGGCTATTCTGGTGCTAGTAACGATGAAGATTTCATTCAGAGACTTGAGGCAGTTATTAAGCCGATGCAAGATTCCAAGGTGGTTCAGGGTTATTGCTATACACAATTAACAGATGTAGAACAGGAAATAAATGGTTTATTAACTTATGACCGTCAACCTAAAGTTCCACTTGAGATGATTCGTGCTATTAATGAAAGTAAATAAATTACTGTAGAAAGGGTACTTCAGCAGCCATTCGTATTGGCTGCAGGAGTACCCTTTTTTTTTGTTTAGGTTCGATTTTTTATTAGAAGTCGGCTAATTATGTCAGCGAATACCCAAATTTATTACTATCAAGTTATAGGGAAGAAGTGCTTTTTCAGAGCTCATAAATTTTATTAGGTTTTTTTGTATGGAATTGTGGCGACTGCCTAGTTTCTGCATAGGATGTATAGACTGCATACGGAATAATGCCGTATTAAGATTACAACTGTGTATAGGAGGAATTTTTAGTGAGGATACACATCATTAAGCAAGATGATACATTATTTCATCTTGCTCAAAAATATCATGTCACTGTTGATGAATTGTTGAAGCAAAATTCGAATATTATTGATCCTTATAATCTAGAAATAGGATCTAAGCTTAGGATCCCATCTATGTCTTCAGAACTGGTGAGAAGTGATAGAAGTGGAGGGATGCAAATGGAAATTATACATCAACATGTCGTAACATCCGGCGATACTATGTGGAAATTATCGCAAGAATGGGGAGTATCACTAGCAGACCTAATTGCAGCTAACAAGCACATTCATAATCCAAATGTGTTGCAGGTTGGTGATGTCATTAATATTCCGAAAAAAGCTTCAATGGGAGCTTCGCACCAAGTTACAGCGCAAGCTACTTCAACAACACCTATTTTAACGACGCCAGAAGTTTCTGTAACATTACCTTCAGTTCCATCTCTTTTGCATCAGTTGTTGCCAGGTTTACAAATGCATACGGTAGTGTCGGGTGATACTCTGTATAAAATTTCCAAAAAATATGGTGTAGCATTAGATGACATTCTTGCACTTAACCCAAATATTACCAATCCAAATCAATTATCGATCGGCATGAAAGTATTAATTCCAAAAGGAGCAACGACTCCGTCTGAGATCCCTATTGTAGATATTACTACTAACCAGAAGTATATTGTACAATCAGGTGACTCCTTATGGAAACTTGCTAATAGTTGGAATATTCCACTGAAAGAACTTGTTGCGGCTAATAAACAACTTGCTAATCCGAATGTTTTGCAAGTAGGAGACGTCATTAATATACCGAAATCGTATTCCATAGATCTATCAGGTCAGATTCATGCACAACAAGTGACTGGAATGTCGCCAAATCACAAAGCTGCCAATCAACAAATGATTAATCCGAAAAAAGCAAACAATCAAATAATGCCTACCCAAGCAGTACCGAAGAAGCAAACAGCTCCGATTCAAATATCGCCTACAATTAAAGTCGCTCCAACAATTAATGTAACAAAAGCTGCCCCTATACAAAAAGTAGAAGCTACACAAGTGAAACCTACGGTAACTGCTAAAACAGTAGCTCCGATTAAGGTGAAAACAGAACCTGTAGCGAATGCAAAAGTAGAATCAGTGGTGACGAAGGTATCGCCAGTTGCAAACGCCAACGCAAAGGTAGAATCAGTGGTTACAAAGGTGTCCCCAGTTGCAAATGCCAATGCGAAAGTAGAATCAGTGGTAACGAAAGTATCGCCAGTTGCAAATGCCAATGCGAAAGTAGAATCAGTGGTAACGAAAGTATCACCAGTAGCTAATGCCAATGCGAACGCAAAAGTAGAATCAGTGGTGACGAAGGTATCACCAGTAGCTAATGCCAATGCGAACGCAAAAGTAGAATCAGTGGTGACGAAGGTATCACCAGTAGCTAATGCCAATGCGAACGCAAAAGTAGAATCAGTGGTGACGAAGGTATCACCAGTAGCTAATGCCAATGCGAATGCGAAAGTAGAATCAGTGGTAACGAAAGTATCACCAGTTGCAAATGCAAACGCAAATGCAAAAGTAGAATCAGTGATGACGAAGGTATCGCCAGTTGCAAATGCTAATGCAAAAGTAGAATCAGTGATGACGAAAGTATCACCAGTTGCAAATGCAAATGCAAATGCAAAAGTAGAATCAGTGATGACGAAAGTATCACCAATCGCTAATTCGAAAATCGAACCATATGCGACGAAGATGATGCCAATCGCTAATTCAAAAATCGAACCATATGCGACGAAGATGATGCCAATTGCTAATTCAAAAATCGAACCAATGGCAACGAAGATGATGCCAATTGCTAATTCAAAAATCGAACCAATGGCAACGAAGATGATGCCGATCGCTAATTCAAAAATCGAATCAATGGCAACGAAGATGATGCCGATCGCAAATTCGAAAATCGAACCATATGCGACAAAAATGGAGCCTGCAACAAAGATGATGCCGATCGCAAACAAAGGATATGCTGGATTTAAGCCGTTACCTGCGGACTTGGAACAGCATCCTTATTTCCCTAATGCAGAAATGTTGCATCAATACCAATCACCAAATTCAGGGAATCAAGCTAACATGGGTAAATTTAAGCCAATGATTAATTCAACTTATAAAGTTCCTGTATCTCCATATCCAGCATATGCACCAATGCAATATTACAATCCATGCGGATGCCCAACATATCCAAATCAGGGCAATTGGGGGTATGCTCAACCTATGAATTATGGGAATAATATGAATCCAAATGGCGGGACTTTAACAGCTCAATCAGCAATGTATCCTCCAATGAGTTATGGACCGAACGTACAAGGCTATACTAATCCTTGGAACACAGATTGTGGTTGTGGTGGAACTCCGCAACCTTATGTTGAGGGAGTAGCAAGCAAAGCAAGCAAGCTAGGTCCAGTAACAAAAGTTAAAAAAGTTGGTAAAAGAGTTAACATTCAAGCAGCAAAAAAAACACCGAAAAAACCTAAGGGTGGAAAGCCTTGGCTGAACGTATAATCTCACCTTGGAATAGGTAGTTCAAAATTCATTGCCGGTGATCACGAAGCAGTGCTTTATAGCATAGTCGGCATCGGTTATGTTAGTCATCGGTTTAGTACAAAACAAGAAACTTAGTTCACGATTATGAATCGTTGAACTAAGTTTTTTGTTTTGTGGGGAAAGTTAGAAAAAGAGAGACTAAAAAAATATTTTATGCCAACACTATACATTATGATTTACCAGGAGGAGACAACATGAGATTTACTTCGATGTGGAAACGGATAAAGCGAAAGCTCAAGCAAAATCGAAGCATGCGTAGAAAACTATTTCTTGCATTGCAACTGAAAACTTTGCTAAGTAGTGTAGTAATACTTTATATAATTACGATGACTTTAGGAATGGATCATGCACAAGCACAGCAAAACTACATTTCTAATTATGAAATTGATGATCTGTCTACTTGGCTGCATGGCGATAAGAAAATCCACACGATTTTACATCGTGTCTATGTATGCGGAGAAGAAATTGAACAATTGGATGAACTTAATTATGAAGAAGTGGTCATCATCGCTGAGCAGAATCCTAATTGGGAGCTGACGGTAGATCAATCATACACACTAATTCGTTTTGTAGAGCAAATCGATGATTTATCTCCTTATTGTAAAAAGAATGCATTCTTCGGAATGAGTAATGAAGGAGAATTTTCGCTTTTCGATGGACAACCTTCTCAAGATAAGGTGATGAAAACATTTTTTCAATTAAATGTACCTTATTTAGAAAGTAGTTTACCTGAACAAGAGTGGGAGCAGTTAATGAATGGGATCAGAGTAAGTGATATAGAGGAATACGACAGTGTGTTATCTACTTATAGTGAGTATAGTATTGATCGTTATGAACCGAATACAAATGTGATGTCGGACTCTATAGTACAATAGTTAAAATTAGCGGATACTTCTGGTATCCGCTAATTTTTTAAACATTAAGTATATTCTCCAACGTTATTTAATTATTTCTATAATCTTTGTTTTAAGATCGTTAACATTATATACGTTCATATCATTGTACAATTGTAGATTTACAGTGTCTTTTTCTGAAATTGAGTACAGAGATTGAGCTCCCCATGAATATCCTGCTTCATTTGAAAAAATTAATATTTCTTGACCTACTTGAAGTTGACCATCTCCACTTATATACGTTTTGTTATTGATTGTTCCGCCATCTTCCATGTAAACTATGATTTCATTTTTTTGTGTGTTTTTAATTGGAACAGTAACTTTAATTTCTACCTTAGTGACTGCAAACTCAAAATATTTTCCTTCACTCTTTATATTGACCTCTAAATCAGTGGAATAAGGAACCTTTATTAATTTCGACTGACCACGTTTAATAACAATACCTTGAAAGATTTTATCTGCTTCAATCGATAATTCTTCTAAAGACATTGCAGGATATGAAGCATCCGAGTTAACTACTGTGAAAGTACTTGAAGATAAAATTTTGGATGTAAGTAAACCTAATATTATCAATAAAGCCAACACAAAAACAGTAAATATTACTTTTTTTCGCAAAGTGAATCACCCCTTTACAAAATTGTACAAACGATATTTTATTAAAAACGAGTCGTTTTCCCGTTTCAAGCAGATTAATCCTAAAAATATTTCACCATATTATGGTTATGTTTATCTTTTTTTGTTATGTGTATTTACTATTCCTTTTCGATTTGAAACTGACTTTAACGTAAAAGAACTGCTTGCTTAGCTCACAATGTTCGGTTGTTTTATTTAAAAATTTATTTTTTGATCAGCTTACACCTCTAAACTGAAACATTTGTTCTCATAGTAACTAACATTTGCTATAATGTACGTTAGACAAGCTTTAAACAGAAATGATAGTATTAATATTTACTGGTATAGAATTGTCTAGCAGATTATTAGAGGTGATGGAATGCGTGTGCTAGGAATTGATCCAGGGATTGCAATCGTTGGTTTTGGATTTGTCGATAAAGAAGGTCATAAATTGACACCAGTTCAATATGGTGCTATTCAGACAGAAGCCCATACTCCACAAGAAGACCGATTGTTACAAGTATATGAATCAGCAGGCGCTTTGATGGATAAGTATAAGCCTGATAGTGTTGCCATAGAGAAGCTGTTTTTTAATCGAAATGTTACAACCGCTTTTGCGGTTGGCGAGGCTAGAGGTGTCATTATATTAGCAGCTGCACAACGAGGATTACCTATTGCTGAATATACACCATTGCAAGTTAAACAGGCAGTAGTTGGTTACGGTAAGGCTGAGAAGAGACAGGTTCAAGAGATGGTGAAGATGTTCTTGAAACTAAGTAGCGTTCCTAAGCCAGATGATGTTGCAGATGCATTGGCTGTTGCAATCTGTCATGCTCATTCTGCAGTTTTAACACAAAAAATTAAAGAGGTGAAGCACTAATGATCGATTATCTTAAAGGTCAAGTTGCTTTTATTGAAGCAGATTATGCAGTAATTGAGGTAAATGATATTGGTTATCGTGTGTTTTCGCCAAATCCATATGCACTTCAAGCGATGCCACAGCCAGTAACTGTACATATTCATTATCATGCTCGTGAAGATGCTACATTACTTTTCGGTTTTGAGTCTAGACAGCAAAAGGCATTATTCCGTAAATTTCTAGATGTGTCGGGAATTGGACCAAAAGTAGCGCTTGGCATGTTATCAGCTGGAAAACCTGAGCAATTGGTAGCTGCTATTCAGCAAGATAATCTTACTTATCTTACGAAACTACCAGGGATCGGGAAGAAAACTGCACAACGAATTGTACTTGACTTGAAGGATAAGTTAGATGGGATTGGAATCGATCTGCATGGTGGAGTACTTAGTAGCTTTACTTTACAATATGAGGACGCTCCTAATGAACCAATTGCTGAAGGTCGAGCTTGGAAAGAAGCGAAGGATGGTTTGAAAGCGCTAGGTTACACAGAGACGGAACTAGACCGTGCTTGGCAAGTGCTACAGCATGAAGTTAATGCGGACGAACAAGTAGATCAGCTAATGAAAAAGGCGCTACAACAGCTATTTAAAGGATAACGGAAAGGAGTCAAGCTGAAATGGATGATCGAATCATATCCGCCAATCTTATGATGGAAGAACAAGCGGTGGAGCTTAGCTTGCGTCCTCGTTATTTAAATGAATATATCGGACAATCAAAAGCAAAAGAAACATTAAGTATTTATATTGAAGCAGCTAAGCTACGTAAGGAAGCATTGGATCATGTTCTGTTATATGGACCCCCAGGATTAGGTAAAACGACACTATCGAATATTATCGCCAATGAGCTTGGCGTTAGCTTACGTACAACTTCTGGGCCTGCAATAGAGCGTCCAGGAGATCTTGCAGCACTACTTACCAATTTACAAGAAGGTGATGTATTATTTATTGATGAAATTCATCGGTTACATCGTACTGTAGAAGAAGTATTGTATCCTGCGATGGAAGATTTTGCACTTGATATTATGATAGGTAAAGGTCCAAGTGCCCGATCTGTTCGTCTAGATTTGCCACCGTTCACACTAATTGGTGCTACAACTAGAGCAGGACAGCTTTCTGCACCATTAAGGGATCGATTTGGTGTAGTAAGTCGTCTAGAATATTATAATGTAGATGAACTAGCATTTATCGTATCGCGTGCTGCTGAAATCCTTAATGTAGATATTGTAGGCGAAGCATCTCATGAAATTGCACTGCGTTCTAGAGGAACACCTCGTATTGCTAATCGACTGTTGAAGCGTGTTCGTGATTTCGCTCAAGTACGTGGTGATGGAATCATTACACATGACATTGCAAATTCAGCGCTTGAATTGTTACAAGTAGATCCTATGGGATTAGATCATATTGATCATAAAATGCTACATGCGATGATTTCCAATTTCTCAGGGCGTCCAGTAGGATTGGATACCATCGCAGCTACTATTGGGGAAGAATCGATTACAATTGAAGATGTATATGAGCCTTATTTAATGCAGATCGGATTTTTACAACGCACGCCTCGCGGGAGGGTTGCGACTAATCAAGCATACAATCATCTGGGACTCCCCATCCCGGAGAGGTAGTTCGAAATCGTGGACTGTGATCACGATGAACAGCTTCGTAGTTGATTCGGCGGCGAATATGCCCTCCATCGAAAGCCTGCGTGTGCTCACGTACACAATACGTACGCTGTGCTACTCGTTTCCGCTGGAGTGCATCTTCTTGGTGCTGACAGCCCACGATTTTGAACTTTCATTATAAGCTTCGTGCTAAACATTCTCCACTCGTGTACTTGAACCGTACACGTTGCTGGGTAAGGCTATGGGGATGTTAAAGGATTTTCGCTCGTGTACTTGAACCGTACACGTCACTGAGTAAGGCTATGGGGATGTTAAAGGACTTTCCGCTCGTGTACTTGAACCCTACACGTCACTGAGTAAGGCTATGAGGATGCTAAAGGACTTTCCACTCGTGAACTTGAACCGTACACGTCACTGGGTAAGGCTATGGGGATGTTAAAGGGCTTTCCGCTCGTGTACTTGAACCGTACACGTCACTGAGTAAGGCTATGGGGTTCTGCTCGTGTACTTGAATCGTACACGTTGCTGGATATCGATATTGGGTTGAATGCTTTAATTTCAAATCTTCATTGGAAAATAAGGAAGTGATAATATGTTGAAAATTGCAAAGCAAAGCTTAATTTTAAGTGTAGTAATCGCATTGTTACTATCACTATCAATTTCAGCTCCAACGAAGGCGGCTGTGCCGTCGCTTGATAAGATTCGGGTGGCGTTGTTCGTTGATATTCCGAAAAAATATTCAAGTATTACAAAGGTAGCGACTTTATCTTCTGAGAGTGCAATGAGATTATCAGTGAAAACAGCTTCTAATTCAACGGAGTGGTTAAATTTCCCGGGGAATGATCAATTACGATTAGCTATGAATGATTACAAAGTTAATGTGTTTGAATCCACTGATTTTACTGCAGCACAACAAGTATATAAGGCAGTGAAGACGGCTGGTGGTACGCCGTTTCTAACGTCTCTAAGTAAAAATGATAAAGTGACTTTTCAAGTGCTTGAAGGTGGATATGCTAGTAATACTGATGCGACTGCAGCTGTGAAGAAGTGGACAAGCAATGCAACTGTTGCTAATCTTTTGAAGTCGCCAGCTACTGTATATGGTCCGTTTGCACTTGAAAGTGGTAGCTATGCTACGAAAGCAGATGCACAGGTTGCTGCGACGAAATTTGGCGCGCAAGGTTTGAATACTACGATTGGTATGAAATTAAATAGTACTGGTAAACTAGAATATTCCGTAGTTGTTGGAATGGTTGGTACAACTGCTGAGCTTGGGTTAGTGAAGACTGCCGCTAGTAAAGTGAGTAGCACGTTGAAAGATTTGAAAGGTAGCGAAAATATGCTACTTATGAGAATTGATCATTCTGCAACAGATCGTGCAACTTCATCTAATGAATTATATCTATACAATCCACATTTGATTGTATCGTTAAAGGCAGATAAGGAAGGTTTAGTTAAAATAACTGAGCGTAGCGAACGATCTTATCGAGGTACGATGGAGTTAGGATCGCTAAATAATTCCATGTATGTTGTGAATGAATTACCATTTGAGCAATATTTATATTCAGTAGTTGCGATTGAAATGTATCCATCATGGCCACTAGAAGCTCTGAAATCTCAAGCAGTTGCTGCACGTACATATGCCCTTTATTCAGGTTCGGGATTTGTCGTGGCGAATGTTGTTGACACTACAACGAGTCAAGCATATTATGGTGCTAACTCTGAATCTGCCAACACAACTAAAGCAGTTGATGAGACTAAAGGCGAGGTTATTACTTATAACGGAAAATTAATCGAAACGTTATACTCTGCGAATGCAGGCGGAATAACGGCCGATGCGAAGGAAATTTGGAATAATGAAGTTGCTTATTTGAAAAGTGTGTCTAGTCCCGATGCAATTTCAGAAAAGGGATTGTATTATTGGTATCGCGTCGTTCTCCCTAATGGAAAAGTAGGATATATTCGCGAAGATTTGGCTAAAGATACTGGTAAGACAAACGAAGCAGGAAAACCAATTCTATTGTCTAATACAGATGCAACCAATATTCGTCGTAACCCACTTATTCAATCAAATGTTCCGGCAGTTGATCTAATTAATAGCGGAGTGCAATTAATTGCACTAGAGAAGGTCATTCAATCCAATTCTATGAATTGGCGGAGAGGACCTTATAGCAGCGATGAAATAGCAAAAACTATTAACGCTAAATTACCCAATACGATATCTGGCAATATTACTTCATTTACAGTTAGTAAAGTAGGAGTATCGGGTCGGGCATTGGAAGTGTCGGCGAATGGTAAAGTATTACCTATACCTAAACCATTTGATTTCCGTGCAATTCTTGGGGTAGATGGTTCTTTGCAAAGCACATTATTCAGCATTGAGGAAACGGGTAAAATTGTTATTCTCGGTGCCAATAAATTAGATCGCACGAAAACAGATGGTGCGAAAGCATTGCAAGTTGTCGGTGCGAATGGCAACACGGCAACGGTTAGCGGAGAATATATGTATGTACTTGATGGTAGTGGTAATGTTCGAGCTGCGACTACTGATGCAGGCTATCAATACAACGGTACAGGTAATGGGCATGGTGTTGGGATGTCTCAATACGGTGCTTATGCTCTTGCTGAACAAGGGTATGACTATCAATATATTTTGAAATACTATTATACAGGAACAACTGTTACTAAGGATGAATAGACAATGAATGTAGACTTATTTGATTTTCATTTACCAGAAGAGCTTATTGCACAGACCCCGTTATTAGAACGCACGTCATCTCGTCTTCTAATGCTCAGCAAAGAAAGTGGTCAAGTGGAGCATGGTGTTTTTACGGACTTGGCTGACAAATTAGAAGCAGGAGATGTTCTTGTACTTAATGACACAAGAGTATTACCCGCAAGATTACTTGGCAAAAAGCAAGAGACAGGTGCAAAAGTTGAGTTATTATTACTTACTCAACTTGAGAATGATCGTTGGGAAGTACTTGCTAAGCCTGCCAAACGTATTAAGGTAGGCACAGTACTTTGTTTTGGTGAGAATGAACACGGAGAGCCTATATTAACAGCTACAGTTGAAGCAGAAGCTGATATGGGTGGTCGAACTGTAAAATTCAACTATAATGGGATTTTCAACGAGTTGCTCGATCAACTAGGCGAAATGCCTTTGCCTCCTTACATTAAAGAAAAATTAGATGAGAAGGAACGCTACCAGACTGTATATTCTAAGCATGATGGTTCTGCAGCAGCTCCAACAGCAGGCCTGCATTTCACAACACAATTTCTCGAACAACTTCAAACGAAAGGTGTACAATTAGCCTATATTACGTTACATGTAGGACTTGGAACGTTTAGACCTATGTCTAGTGATACGATTGAAGAACATGAGATGCATGCGGAATATTATGAATTAAGTGAAGAAACTGCACAAATTCTGCAACGCGCGAGGGATGAGAACCGTAGAATAGTAGCAGTGGGTACGACTTCAGCACGGACGCTTGAAACATTAGGACAACGTTTCAAGGAGGACAAGCTACAAGCTTGTAACGGCTGGACATCTATTTTTATTTTCCCAGGCTATGAATTTCAACTCGTAAGTGCATTATTAACGAATTTCCATTTACCGAAATCAACTTTGGTTATGCTAGTCAGTGCGCTAGCTAGTCGAGATCATATTATGCATGCTTATAATGTAGCTGTGCAGGAACAATATCGATTCTTCAGCTTCGGAGATGCAATGTTTATATATTAAGAGGTAATATTATTGAGAGAATAGGACGCGTGAACAACTTGGCGATTAGATATGAATTTATTAAGCAGTGCAAACAATCAGGAGCAAGATTAGGTCGTGTGCATACGCCACATGGTATTATCGAAACTCCTACATTTATGCCTGTAGGTACACAAGCAACAGTGAAAACAATGAGTCCAGAAGAATTGAAAGCAATGGATGCTCAGATTATATTGAGCAACACATACCATCTGTTTTTAAGACCTGGACATGACATCGTGAAAAAAGCAGGTGGACTTCATAAGTTTATGAATTGGGATCGTCCAATTCTTACAGATAGCGGTGGCTTCCAAGTATTTAGTCTAAGTGAGCGCCGTAAAATCTCAGAAGAAGGTGTAGAGTTCCGTTCACATCTAAGCGGTGAGAAACTATTCCTTAGTCCGGAAAAAGCTATGGAAATTCAAAATGCACTAGGTCCAGATATTATGATGGCATTTGATGAATGTCCCCCATATCCAGCTACTTATGAATATGTGAAGCAATCAACAGAACGTACATCAAGATGGGCAGAACGTTGTTTAGCAGCACACGAGCGCAAGCATGATCAAGCATTGTTTGCGATAGTACAAGGCGGGATGCATGAAGATCTGCGTGTACAAAGCGCTAAGGATTTGACTTCCATGGATTTCCCGGGTTATGCTATAGGTGGACTAAGTGTAGGCGAATCTAAGGATTTAATGTATGAGGTTCTAGACTATACCGTTCCTCATTTACCGTTCGACAAACCTCGCTATCTTATGGGCGTTGGTTCACCTGATGCTCTTATCGAGGGATCAATTCGAGGTATTGATATGTTTGATTGTGTCTTACCAACTCGTATTGCACGTAACGGTACATTAATGACTAGTCAAGGACGTCTTGTTGTTCGTAATGCCAAGTTTGCTGAAGATTTTGGACCTATCGATCCGAATTGTGACTGCTATACTTGTAAAAACTATTCTAGAGCATATATTAGACATTTGTTGAAAGCAGATGAAACATTTGGAATTCGATTAACAACGAATCATAATCTGCATTTCCTTGTTAACTTAATGAAAAATGTTAGAGAAGCAATAATGAATGATTCTCTACTTGACTTTAGAGATAAATTCTTTGAGCAATATGGTCTTAACAATGAAAATACTAGAGGATTTTGAAAGGGGTGAAAACTATGTCAATTTCTTTAGCAGCTGCAGCAGGAGCTGGAGGTGGTAATATTTGGACAATAATCGGTCCATTTATTCTAATGTTTGTGGTATTCTATTTCTTATTAATTCGTCCACAACAGAAGAAACAAAAAACTCGTAACTTGATGCTTAATCAAGTTAAAAAAGGTGATAAAATCGTAACGATTGGTGGCCTTCATGGTACGATCGCTGAAATCACTGACGATGTTGTAGTATTACGCGTTAATGATACGACTAAACTTACGTTTGATCGCAGTGCAATTAGCACAGTATCACAATCTGCACCTTCTGCAGACTAGGTACATAATGAATAAGGGTGATCGTATCGTTACTGATACGATCACCCTTATTTTATTTGCGTAAATTAACGCCAACCATTCCGCCAAAAGCTCCTGTACCAATAACAGTAAGTAAAAGCAGGAAACTATGTAAACTTAACGCAATATCGGAAGCTAAGAAACTTACAATGATAATAATAATTCCATATAGAATACCGAGAGCACTACCGTAATACCATCCTCTTGATTCCGCACGTTTACCTGAACTTAACCCTCCAATCAAGGCAGCTGCACCATGAATGACATAAGCCATTGTTCCTAAGCTACTTTCTTTCATCTCTGTAAAATGTAAGAAGAGGGAAGCTATCAAAGCTCCAGCGGCTAGCCATAATAAAGCGTATGTTATGCCTGCTAGCAGTGGCATTGCGAATAGTTTTTTTGTTCCAGTATTCATAAAATACCTCCTTTAAATTTTCATTTCTTCTTGAGATATGTCTTATGAAAATGTAAAAACATATCAAGCGTGTTGGCTTCATAACTTGGCTCATTTAACCATATGGGAAAACAAACAATTTTAGTACAAGTTCTATGTCTTTATATTTGATAGGAGCTATTCCCATTATCTATACGAAACATAGGTGCATGATCTAATGGCTAAGCGACCACAATAGTACATACATTGAACCTTGATTGATTGGAGGAGCTATTGATGATGGAATGGTATTCGTTAGCATTACGTACAGTCGGTATGTATATAATCATTTTTATTGTGTTACGCGTTATGGGAAAACGTGAAATTGGTAAACTCTCCGTATTGGACCTTGTTATATCAGTTATGATTGCCGAGATTGCCGTCATTGAGATTGAACAAGTTGACGATAATTTGATGCATGGAATTTTACCGATTATCATTCTGCTTATTATTCAAATTATATCTGCTTTCCTTTCCATGAAAAGTCGTAAAGTAAGGTTGCTTCTTGATGGAAAGCCTACAGTAGTTGTTGCTAATGGTGAAATATATCGTGATGAGCTCAAAAAACAACGGTACAATTTAGATGATCTAATGCTTCAGCTAAGAGAAAATGGCGTTACTTCGATATCAGAAATTGACTTTGCTATACTTGAAACAAGTGGGAAGTTATCCGTCATCCCGAAAAGTAATGATGATGTAAAAGTAGGAGGTTCTCTAGCTTCAGAAAATTTTGATAAAAATGAAAGCTCAGTCGGAGAAACTAATGAATTAGAACCTAATCAAGTAATGAATAATAAATCTTCAGAAAGAATCATTCCACCTGGTTTTCGGTATGAGATGTTACCAATTCCATTAATTATGGATGGAAAAGTGCAAGATGAAAATTTAGCGAAAATCAATAAGACTCGATTTTGGCTCAAAAATATTATTCAAGAAAAAGAAATTAATCATTTCAAAGATGTTTTACTATGCACTATTGATCATAAAGATCGAATATATATCGATGGTGGTAACCGGAAAAAGTAATGTACTATTGATCTGATCCGAACCATTTTCCGATATAAGGAATTCTAATGAGGTCAGCTTTATCGATAATTTTTGTTAAGAACATTAGGAAGATGTAGACAATCATCGCCGCCATACAAGCGGTGGGTAAGCTAATACCAAGAGGTTGATTGGCAAGTAGTGACATCACATATTGGGCAAATCCACCTGTAATGATAATAGATGCACCTACTTTAACGAAGTCCATCATATGCATTTTGAATCCAACATAACGCTTCACGCTATAGCTATGTAATAAGGTGACTAATACAGTATTAATAGCAATGGCGATCAATACTCCTTTAATTCCTAGTTGAGGATTCGAACCTAATATTATAATGAGTGCGATCTTAATGATGGCTCCAATAAACGTGTTCATTAACGCTACTCCAGGTTTTTCTAAAGCTTGTAATGTTGCTTGTAATGGAGCTTGTAAATAAATGAAAATGCCTATCGGTGCAATGAGTTGCAATAACGGTGCATATTCTCCATGAGCATATAGTAGTTCACAAATTGGAGCTGCAAATATAAACATAATAATTGTAAATGGTGCTCCTGCGACGAGTGAGATACGCATCGATTGATGTAAACGTTTATGAATGAGATGGTATTGTTTCTGAGCAACAGCTTCTGAAAGTGATGGAACAAGCGATACGGCTAATGAATAAGTTAATGCTGTTGGTAGTAAAATAAGAGGCATAATCATTCCTTGTAGCGCACCATATTGTGCTGTAGCGATACCGGTAATAATACCAGCAGCGGCAAGGCTTCGAGCTGTAAATATAGATTCTAATAAGTAGCTTAATGAGCCGACCAATTTGCTGCCGGTAACCGGTATAGACAGTGTAAGCAGCTTTGCAAGTATTGATTTGGATGCAATTTCTTTACTTACAACAGCATTATTAAATTCGTTCTCGGATGTAAGAGGTAGTTCAGCAGCGATAGTTATCGGCTTTTTCTTATCACGAACATGACTCAGCAGCATAACCGCTAGTCCACCAATTTCCCCCATAACAACGCCTAGCATTGCTCCAGCTGCACCCCATGCTAATCCATATGGTAGTAACCAATAAGCTAACACTAATGAAAATACAATTCTAATTAATGTTTCAACCGTTTGTGATACAGCGCTTGGAATCATATTCTGTTTTCCTTGGAAATAACCACGATATACAGCCGAAATCCCTACGATAAGCAGTAAAGGTGACATCATTAAAAACGATTGATACACCCTTGGATCTGGAATAACATACTTAATAAAGACTGGTGCAAATAGAAGCATAATGCTAGTTAGAAACAAAGCGATAGATACACTTAGAAACATTGCCGTTCTGAAGATTTGCTTTACTCTTCGTTCATCACCTACCGATTGGGCTTCGGCGATCCATTTAGCGATGGCTAGCGGGATGCCGCCAGTTATAAATGTTAGCAACACAATGAGAAAAGGATAACTCAGTTGGTAGATACCAACACCCTCTGCTCCGATGATACGTGGTAATGTAATACGAGGAATAAATCCAAGAATACGATTCAATACACCTGCAATAAGCAGAATCATAGCTCCCTTAATAAAGCTCTGCTTTGTCATCTAATACACCTCACTTCATTGACCCTACATTACAGACTATGCTTGACCTATACATTTACATGTCTGAAAATAATTGATACAAGCAGGAAAAAAGTTAGTGGGCAGCGAAATGTACTAAGTACACTACAGATATGGAGATCTTAGGTGCAGCTTATGCTTCCGAAGTACTTTTCATTTACGGGAAGTAATACTGTGAAGCTTTTGAAAAGTTGTAGGAGGTGTAGCAATTGTCTAGTATAGAGTGGAACGATGATATTAAGGAGCTTTGCATAAGCAAAGCGGAGGAGCTACAACTTCTTGGATATGAGCATGTTAAGGCTAAGGAAGTCTGGGCGTGTGTAAGTTCTCGTTATGTGAAAAGTGGACAACCCCAGCTTCATCAGCTTGTAAATGATATTTTATCTTTAAGAGCAACTCAATTTATGAACTACTTATTGTTAAGTGCATACAAGGGAGACTCTTTCGAATAGGGAAGAGTTTTCTTTTTTTTTGACGTCGTATTTCGACATCTGTATAATGGGAATATTGAGATCTAAGGGGGATTATTGACGTATGGTTAAGAAAAGATTGCTTGCCTTTGTCGTAGTGGTTGTTGTCCTATTTGGTGTAATTGCTTGGACAAGCCCTTCTATACTAAAAGAGGTAAAGCTAGGACTTGATCTTAAGGGTGGATTTGAAGTGCTTTATGAGGCAACACCATTTGAAGAAGGTGGTCAAGTAACTCCAGAAGCATTGAAACAAACTGCCAAAAGTTTAGAAAAGCGGATTAATGCTTCAGGTGTATCAGAACCAGAGGTTTTGCCAGAAGGGACAAACCGTATTCGTGTTCGTCTAGCTGGAGTAACGAATGATGAAGAAATAAGAGAATTGTTAGCTAAGCCGATTAATCTAACGTTCCGAGCACCAGACGGTACGATTATGTTAAATGGTACTGATTTCAAAGAAAATAGTGCTGGCGTAGTTTATGATGAATTGAATCGTCCTGTTGTAACGATCGAATTAAAGGATGCACAGAAATTTACTAAAGTAACAACTGATCTCGTAGGTTCATATCTAGCTATTTATTTGGATGACGAAGAACTTTCTCGTCCGAGTGTTAACTTCCCGATAACAGGTGGTTCTGCGCAGATTTCACTTGGTAATGCAGAACGTGCTGAAGCAGAAGAACTTCGTGATCTTATTAATATGGGATCATTACCTGTGAAACTTACTGAGAAGTATACGCAAAGTGTGGGTGCCAAATTAGGACTAGATTCCTTGAGGGATACCGTAACTGCTGGTGTCATTGGATCTCTAATCGTATTAGTATTTATGGTTATCGTGTTCCGTGTTCCAGGCTTTGTTGCTGGAATTTCAATTATTACGTACGCTTGGTTATTGATATTAGTCCATAACTGGATGGGGGCAACATTGACACTCCCAGGTATTGCGGCGTTTGTACTCGGTGTCGGGATAGCCGTCGATGCCAATATTATCACTGCCGAACGGATTAAAGAAGAAATCCGTACAGGTAAAAGTATGTTCTCAAGTTTGAAAGCAGGTTCTAAGAGCTCATTCCGGACGATTATGGATGCGAATGTTACATCTATTATCGCGAGTGTAGCACTATATGTAATCGGAGACGGTGCGATTAAAGGTTTCGCCTTAACGATGATCTTCAGTATTATCGTAAGTGTACTTACGAATATTTATCTGTCAAGATTCTTGCTTACGATGTTAGTAAGTAGTAATGCATTTATGAAACCCAAATACTATGGTGTAAAGGAGGAAGATATCCGTGCACTTTGATTACAAAATTCATTATGATTTCATAAAAAATCGCAAGAAATTTTACACGGGTTCAATACTGCTAGTAGTAATAGGAATTGTATCGCTACTTATTTTCCAAATGAATCTAGGCATTGACTTTAAGTCTGGAACAACAATGGACGCGGTAGCTGATCATGGGGTAACGCAAGCTGAAGTTATCGAAGTTCTGACAGGTTTAGGCTATGATGAAACGCCAACGGTCGGTGGAGAAAATAATGAACGTATTTCAATCCGTTTTGGTGATGAGTTGGCAGCAGATTCTGTGAAAGCCATTCAAACGGCATTAATGACTAACTTTGGCGATCAGATGGAATTTGAAGTTAACGTTGTTTCAGCAGATTTAGCAAGAGAGCTTGCCGTTAAGACAATCTGGGCAATTCTTGCTGCTTCTGTATTGATTATGTTGTACGTTATGATTCGTTTTGAATGGAGATTCGCTTTATCAGCTAACATTGCAATTCTGTATGACTGTTTTGTAGTAGTTGCAATGTTCTCGTTATTCCGACTAGAAGTCGATCTTCCATTTATAGCGGCAGTTCTTACTGTACTTGGTTATTCTATTAACGATAAAATCGTTATATTTGACCGTATCCGTGAGAACTTGCGTTTTAAACCTCATAAAAATGCAGAACAACTACAAGAAATTGTTAACGCGAGTATTTGGCAAACAATGGCTCGTAACTTGTATACTGTGTTGACTGTGTTTATTGTTACATTACTAATATTCTTATTCGGTAGCGAATCAATTCGTCTATTCTCACTTGCTATTCTAATTGGACTTGTAAGTGGAGCTTATTCAACAATATGTTTGGCGAGCCCACTTTGGTTTGAATTTAAGAAAAGAGAAAAGAATAAGAAGCCAAAAGCAGCTTCACCTTCTCCGAAGAAAGAACCTGTAATCTAGTTAAAGAAGTAGTCCTGCACTTCATGTATCCTCCAATTGTTAGTAAAGACTAACAATTGGAGGTTGTTTTTTGTGCAGAATTTTTGTGAAGTTATGGTATAATGAATTGTTGAGTGACTAGGAAACGAAGTTAATGCTACGAAGTACTTTTCATGAAAAGTACGTGAATAGTTTTAATGCTTACGAAGTACGTTTCATAAAAACCATGAAACGTTTTAGGAGGATCAGATGTCTGCAGATGTTGAAAAACAAAAGAGCTTAATAAATAAGCTAATGATGCTCTTCTCTAAGTCTCACCTTTCTCATGAATGTTCCAACGACTCAGATAGTACGGAGCGTATTTTACAGGTTGTACAACGCATTAATGGTGTTGTCGCAATTGAGAGTTGTGATGCCAAGGAACAAGGACATTATGTTGTTGCTTCATTAACGATTAATGTTAATCCCAAAATTACGGTGCAAGAAGGTCAAGATATTGCAAAACGAGTACGCTGGCTATTAATGC
The DNA here is from genome assembly GCF_024721975.1 of Paenibacillus endoradicis. Next base: position 68,150 of record NZ_JANQBB010000001.1, read on the forward strand.
ATCGATTTACACATCTAACTGATGTTGTTGTTCATGTAAAGCCGTTTGCGCCTGATTATCCATACAAATCAAACCATTCTACTGCGCATGATGAAGTGCCGACGATATTGCAGTAGTTGTGAGTAGTTCAAAATCGTGGACTGTGATTACGCGGTAATGCGTTGCAGCATAGTCGGCGGTGAAGATGCCCTCCATCGAAAGTCTGTGTGTGCTCACGTACACAATACGTACGCTGTGCTACGCGATCTCGATAAAGGTCATCTTCTTGGTACTGACAGCCCAAGATTTTGAACTTTTATTATATGTGATGAAATTGAAAGGAGTTGGCGAGATGATTCAACGAAGAAATCGTTGGAAGTTAGCTACTTGGTCACAAGAACAAGAAATGCTTGCGACTCAATTAAGTAAGCAACTTACCATTCCCACTCTTGTAACAAAATTACTAATACAGCGCGGATATGATAACGCTGACACAATAGAATCTTTCTTATATGGTACACCTGCCAATATGCATGATCCATACTTACTTGCTGGGATGAATGAAGCGGTAGAACGAATATTGCTCGCAAAACAACAAGGTGAAAAGGTTCGAATTTATGGTGACTACGATGCAGATGGTGTATCTAGTACATCATTGCTTTATTTCACATTTGCCGAACTTGGATTGAACTTTGACTATTATATTCCCCATCGTATGTTAGAAGGCTATGGCTTGAATAAAGGGGCAATAGATAAGGCGAAGCAAGAAGGTATTACACTAATGGTGACCGTTGATACTGGTATTAGTGCATATGAAGAAGTAGAATATGCCAAGCTACTTGGTATTGATGTTGTCATCACAGACCATCATGAACCTCCGGAACAGTTGCCACAAGCAGTGGCAGTCGTTAATCCGAAGCAGCTCCACTGTCCTTATCCATTTAAAGGATTAGCAGGAGTGGGAGTGGCATTTAAGCTTGCTACAGCCTTATTAGATGGTGCTCCAATGCAGTGGTCTGGTATTGTAGCACTTGGTACTATTGCCGATCTAATGCCTTTACAAGACGAAAATCGTATTATTGTAAGTTATGGACTTGCAGAACTGCGCAAAGGCCAGCAGATCGGTTTCAATGCTCTCGCTGAAGCTTGCGGTATTAATATGGCTGAACTAAGCGCGATGAATATTGGTTTTGGTATTGCCCCAAGAATTAATGCAGCTGGAAGGCTGAAACATGCGAAGCAGGCTGTTGAATTGATCACTTGTTCTAGTGAACAAGGAGCGATTCAACTTGCAACCGAGCTGGATCATTTGAATAAAGAACGTCAATTGATTGTTGAGACGATGATACAAGAAGCTGAAACCCAGTGGCAAAGTAAGCTACAAGCAGTTAAAGCAGCAAAACAGCCTGAGCCTAATGTTATAGTATTGGCTCAGGAGGGATGGAATGTTGGTGTTATAGGAATCGTTGCTTCCAAAATGCTAGAACGTTACTATAAGCCTGTTATCGTTTTCGGGATTGATGTTGAAAAAGGAACTGCAAAAGGTTCAGCTAGATCAATTGAAGGCTTTGATCTACATGCGGCTTTAACAGAATGCGATTCATTGCTTGAGCATTATGGAGGTCATCAGGCAGCAGCAGGTATGACTGTGCTTATTGAGAATTTGCCGAAATTAGAGGAGGGGTTAGATAATTTAGCCCTGCAATGGTTAACCGAAGAGGATTGGATTCCTAAGCTAAAGATTGATCTGGCTTGCGATTTACAAGATATTACACTCGATACCATTAAACAATTATCATTATTAGAACCGTTTGGCATGACTAATCCGTCCCCGCGCGTACTTGTAAAGAATACTAATCTCGCTGAACGAAGAGCGATAGGTAAAGAAGGTAAACATCTTAAGTTGCTACTGAAAGATCAACAAATGACTTTAGATGTTATAGGATTTGGAATGGGCGACTATGCGAAGCAACTATCCACTTCAGAGCCAATCGAGGTCGTTGGCGAACTTTCTATTAATGAATGGAATTCGATCAGAAAGCCTCAACTTCAATTACAAGATTTACATGTACAAAAAGAACAGTTAAAAGTATTCCCTTCCAGAGAACAATTTGGTATCATTTATCAGTATGTTCGTAAGCAGGGAGTCGTACCCAAACGTGGAGTATACGAAAAACTTAGCAAGCTTAGTGGATTAGCAAACGTCGAGATTGATTTGATATTAGAAGTATTTGAGGAACTCGGATTTATTCTTATTAATTCGTATCAAATTCAAGCGGTGCCTTCTCCACAGAAAAAAGATTTAGCGAGCTCAGCTCGTTATAATAGTGCTAAGCTTCAATTCGAAGCGAAATGAATGTAGTAATTAAGCGGTCACAGAAAGGGTTGACGATTTGTGTCAAATTCATCTACTAACTTTAAAGATTATATTCGTGTAATCGAGGATTTCCCGACGCCAGGGATTCGTTTCAAAGATATTACAACACTATTGAAAGATGGACCAACTTATAAAGCGGCTATCGTTGAGCTTCGTAAATTAGTTGAGCATCTTCAAATTGACGTTATTGCTGGCCCTGAAGCACGTGGTTTTGTTATTGGAGCTCCACTAGCACTTGAGCTAGGAGTCGGTTTCATTCCTATTCGCAAAAGTGGTAAATTACCAGGTGAAACGATTAGTGCTAGTTATTCGCTAGAGTATGGTACTGATCAACTTGCTATGCACAAAGATGCTATTGAACCAGGTCAACGTGTACTTATTGCTGATGATTTATTAGCAACAGGTGGTACAATTGCAACTGTTATCGATCTTATTAATCAAGTTGGTGGCGAAGTAGTAGGAACAGCGTTTTTAATTGAGCTTTCATATCTTGAGGGCAGAAATAAAATAGAAGGCGTTGAGGTTCAATCCTTAATGACTTATTAGTAATAATACTTAGTATTTGGCGATAGGCCGACTACCCTTGCAGAGCAATCGAATTGATCTTGCATGAGGTAGCGGTCTGTTTTTTATAACGGTACATTGACGTAATAGGTATGTAACAGGCATAATAATTAGAAATAGAAGAAAAGTAGCTCGGACTTTAGATAGACTAGCTTGGGAAGGGATCTTATCATGGGCATAGAGCAATTAATTGAAAAAGCATCAATCTATATGAAAGAACAAGATCTCAAGCTGATTAGAGAAGCCTATGATTTTGCGGATCAAGCTCATTCAGGGCAAGTACGTAAATCAGGTGAGGCTTATATATTACATCCTCTAACAGTTGCAGATATCGTCTTAGATATGGGTATGGACGTGTTGTCGATCGTGACGGCTCTACTTCATGATGTCGTGGAAGACACAACTGTCGATCTTGAGACCGTTCGTGAGAAATTCGGCGAAACTTGTGCGATGCTTGTAGATGGATTGACGAAACTAGAAAAAATTAGGTTCCAATCGCGTGAAGAACAGCAAAATGAAAATTATCGAAAAATGTTTGTTGCTATGGCACAAGACATTCGAGTTATTCTAATTAAATTAGCTGATCGACTTCACAATATGCGTACGTTGAAATATCAATCTGAGGAATCTCAGCGTAGAATTGCCTATGAAACACTTGAAATATTCTGTCCTATTGCTCACCGCCTTGGTATTTCTGCTATCAAATGGGAAATGGAAGATATTGCATTACGTTACTTGAACCCTCAGCAATACTATCGTATTGCTAATTTAATGAAGAAAAAACGTGTTGAACGTGAAGCGTTTATTGAAGATGTTGTTAACCGTATTCGTGAAAAGCTAGCGGAAATGGGTATCGAGGGTGATATTTCAGGACGTCCGAAGCATTTGTACAGCATTTATCAAAAAATGACAACACGCAATAAGCAGTTTAGCGAAATTTATGATTTATTTGCTATTCGCGTAATTGTTGAAAATATAAAAGATTGTTACGCTACGTTAGGTATCATTCATACGCTTTGGAAACCGATGCCAGGTCGCTTCAAGGACTATATTGCAATGCCTAAAGCGAATATGTATCAGTCCCTCCATACGACGGTTATTGGTCCGAATGGTGAACCGACAGAAGTGCAAATTCGTACTTGGGATATGCATCTTACATCCGAGTATGGTATAGCTGCTCACTGGGCTTATAAAGAAGGTAATGTTGTTCCAGATGGTAGCTTTGGCGATAAAATGACATGGTTCCGTGAAATTCTGGAATTACAGAATGAGACACAAGATGCGGCAGAGTTTATGGAATCCTTGAAAATGGACTTTTTCTCTGATCTAGTATTTGTGTTTACGCCTAATGGTGAAGTTATTGAGCTACCGGCTGGTTCTGTACCTTTAGATTTTGCATTCCGCATTCACACTGAAGTTGGTAATCGTACGATTGGTGCTAAAGTGAATGGCAGAATAGTCCCGCTTGATCATAAATTAAAAACTGGTGATATTGTTGAAATATTGACGAGCAAACATTCCTATGGCCCTAGCTCCGATTGGCTAAAAATTGCTCAATCTTCTCATGCACGGAGTAAGATTAAGCAATGGTTCAAGAAAGAGAAGCGTGAGGAAAATGTCGCTAAGGGTCGCGATTTAATTGAACGTGAATTGAAACGTCTTGGACTTGAGCCGCATCTCTGGATGACAGATGACAAGCTACAGGAAGTTGCTACGAAATTCACATTTAATGATATTGAAGATATGATGGCTGCGATTGGTTTCAGTGGTATAACAGCCGCACAAATCGTAACTAAGCTTACTGAGAAACTTCGCCGTGAGCAAGAAGAAGCGAATCAGATCGAGCTAACGAAAGAAATTACTGAAATAAAAGGCAGCGCAGTAAACAAAAAAGTTAGAAATAACAATAATGGTGTTAAAGTTAAAGGAGTAGACAATTTACTTGTCCGCTTTGCCAGATGTTGTAATCCTGTTCCAGGTGACCTCATTATCGGTTATATTACACGCGGTAGAGGTGTTTCTGTGCATCGTATGGATTGTTTAAACATTCCATTTGGCACGGATAATGAAGAGGCAGATCGTGTAATTGAAGTTGAATGGGTCGATTCTATTAATGCTAACTATAGTGTTGATATTGAAATTACAGGTAGTGATCGCCGTGGATTATTGAATGAGGTACTTCAAGCTGTATCTGAAGCGAAAACTAACATTAGTGCAGTATCTGGACGAACAGGTAAAAATAAGATGGCTATTATGCATATGACTGTTCTTATTAGTCATACTGAGCATCTTACTAATGTTGTTGAGAAGATTAAAAAAATTAAAGATATATATTCCGTGCAACGGATTATGCAATAAAGGAAAGTTCAAAAAGATTACTTATCACCACTAAGAAGATGGGATGATGCTAAGTTATCGAGAAGCAGAGTGTACGTTATTGGTACACGAGCATCTAAAATGTTTCTGAAAGAAACATACATCGGAAGAGTGTGCTTTGCTTCAGGTGAATGCCATATTCGCCGACGAATAAGCATCGTAGCATCACATCGTGATCATAAGTGGACTTTTTGAACATCTACTAAAGGAGTCGAACATTTTGAGAGTAGTTGTACAACGGAGTAAAGCAGCCAATGTTACGATAGCTGGGGAGCAAGTTGGTGCAATTGATAAAGGACTTGTTCTGCTCGTAGGCATTACTCATGAGGATACTGAGCAAGACCTTAAGTGGATGGCGGACAAGCTCTCTGGACTTCGGATATTTGATGATGAGTCTGGTAAGATGAATCTAGATATTACCGAGGCAGGGGGCAGTATTCTTTCTGTTTCACAATTTACTTTGTATGGTGATTGTAGAAAAGGTCGTCGTCCTAGTTTCATGAAGGCGGCAAGACCAGATCATGCTGAGCCAATGTATCATAACTTCAATGAGTTATTACGTAATAAAGGGATCCACGTTGAAACTGGCCAATTTGGAGCAGAGATGGATGTAAGTCTTGTGAATGATGGTCCGATTACAATAATTATTGATACGGAAGAGAAATAGGAGCGGAATTGAAACGTTTTCTTTTTTGTAATCAACTTGTAACATAATGATAATGTCTCTTTAATATCATTAACCTATAATAAACCTCGACCCCCTTTTTAATAATATATTATTATAGCCTGCGGAGATGCCGCAGGTTTTTTTCTGCCCATTTTCCCTTTTTAGGACGAGGAATATGCTTAGATGCTTATTCGACGGCGAAAATAACGTTCATTTCGGTTGTGATGACGATGAAAATGCTATGTCGCCTGCTCGACGGCGAAAATGACGTTTATCGGTCGCTGCGTGTGCTCGTGTATCAATAACGTACACCCCGCTACTCCCTTCCTAGATTCACGTCATCTTCTTGGTCCTAATAAGCGAAACACTCAACGGAGCAATGATTGCTACGTGGTTTAGACTCTGATGCAGAGTATTCGAAGCTTTGAACGCGGATCAACATCAAGTTGTTTACTTGATGTTGATTATGGCTGGTATCACTTCGAAGTATAATTTGGACGTTTTATTGTTTATTTATAAGGGATTAGGAGAGACTATGTCGTAGTTCTATATTGACTTTCGTCGGTATGACAAGTAAAATATGATATCAGTAACAACTTAATATTTCATTCCTTGACGGGAAGAAGTAACTCAACTCCACTATACCCAGAGATAGGTGTCAATTGGCTGAAAGCACCTTTATATGTATTGAGTGAATAACATCCCTGAGAACATAAGATGAACGGTACTTATATTACATAAGTATGACATTAGTTTTATGCGTGTTACGGACGATAATCGTATGGAGCGAATAGCTACAACTTGAACAAGTAAAATCTTGTAAGTTGTTAGATATTCGAAAAGTGGGTGGTACCACGGGAGATAATACTCTCGTCCCTTTTGGCGGAAAGTCAGAAGGAACGAGAGTTTTTTTGTTGTTTAGAAGTAATTCAAAATGACCACTCGTGATCACAATAGGTATCTTCCTTTTTTGCGCTACAACCGCAAAAATGATATCTATGGTGTCCAACGAGCTGGAAAATCCGGAATAGACCACAAAAATGAGGTCTATAACGCCCAATAAGCTGGATAAACCGAAATAGACCACAAAAATAAGGTCTATGGCGCCCAATGAGCAGGATAAACCGAAATAGACCACAAAAATGAGGTCTATAGCGCCCAATGAGCTGGATAAACCGAAATAGACTGCAAAAATGAGGTTTACTGAGAGTGTTTAATCTTTCGAGGAATGATTTTTACTGGAGCATTTTAGAGGGATATTGATTATTGGCTTATGCTTCTGATGTACTTTTCATTACGAGGAGTATATCGAGATGAATTGAAAAGTTTAAGGAGGTTATCGCTATGTCGTTTAAGAAATCGCCCGGTACGCAAGATATTTTGCCAGGTAGTGTAGAAAAATGGCAGTTTGTAGAGCAGAAAGCTCGAGAAATCTGCAGTCGCTACAATTTTAGGGAAATACGTACTCCGATTTTCGAATCTACTGAACTTTTCCAACGTGGTGTTGGTGAGACAACTGATATCGTTGAGAAAGAGATGTACACGTTCATCGATCGTGGGGAGCGCAGCTTAACGCTTCGTCCAGAAGGTACAGCAGGCGTTGTACGCTCATTTGTAGAGAACAAGCTATTTGGAGAACCAGATCTAACTAAGTTGTATTACATGGGCCCTATGTTCCGCTATGAGCGTCCTCAAGCAGGACGCTACCGTCAATTCCACCAGTTTGGGATTGAGGCTATCGGAGCTGCTGATCCTGCACTTGATGCAGAAGTGATTGCATTAGGTTATACCTTCTATACAGAGGTTGGACTTAGAGGTGTTGGTGTTGAGATTAATTCAGTTGGAACTCCAGCTGTTCGCGGCGCATTCCGTGAAAAGTTACTTACTTATTTAGAACCGAAACGTGAAATTCTTTGTAAAGACTGTCAGTCTCGTATCGATCGTAATCCACTACGTGTATTGGATTGTAAAGTTGATCAAAAACACTTTACAGATGCTCCATCGATTCTTGATAGCTTAGATGAAGAATGTCAGATTCACTTTGATAAAGTGAAGCAACATCTATCCGATATGGAAATTCCATTTGAGATTAATCACCGTCTCGTTCGTGGTCTTGACTACTATACACATACTGCATTTGAATTCAAAGCTGAAGGTATTGGTGCAATTGATACTGTTGGTGGTGGTGGTCGCTATAACGGTCTTGTTGCTGATGTTGGTGGTCCTGATCAACCGGGTGTAGGCTTCGGTCTTGGATTAGAACGTACAGTGTTATTACTTGAGCACCAAGAAACGGCAATTCCAAATCTTAATGAATTAGATGTGTATCTAATCGCTCTAGGTGAAGAAGCAGATCGTCAAGTGACGAAACTTGTGTATCAATTACGTAAAGCAGGAGTAAAAGCTGAACGTGATTACCAAGGTCGCAAGATGAAGGCTCAGATGAAGTCTGCAGATCGCTTACAGGCTCGCTATACTGCAATACTTGGTGATGATGAACTTGCTAATGGTGAGATTACGCTGAAAGAGATGGCTACTGGACTCCAACGCAAAGTCTCCTTCTCCGATCTCTCGCATGTGATCATGGAGAGTAAGCTTCGTAGTTAACTCGACTTCGAATATGCCTTTCATCGGAATTCTGCGTGTGCTCGTGTACCAATAACGTACACTCCGCTCCTCGAGTTCCTAGCTTCAAGGCATCTTCTCGGTGCTGACAAGCGAGAGACTCGAGGATGCATCTTCTTTGGAATTGCTTGCGAAGATGTTGCGGATGTAGCACTTCGGAGGGTACTTCTTCTTGGAAGTTGCTATGAAGTGTTTGAAGGTTATTATTGTGGGGCAACGAGGCGCTTTGCTGTCGTTGCGGCTTTGCATTCTGCAACTTGCAACTTGCAACTTGCATCCTGCTAAGTTTGCTTTCTTGCTTCGTGCAAGCTTACCTCCTTGCTCTGCCTCCTGCAAAGCTGGGAATTAACTGCTGTAACTCCAACAAATTTGTTGTTGAAACATATAATTATAATTATGAAATGAGGATTAGACATGTCTATGCTAAAAACCGTAAACTGCGGTACTTTAACAAAAGCTGATGTTGGCACTGAAGTAACATTGAACGGCTGGGTACAACGCCGTCGTGACCTTGGTGGCGTTCTATTTATTGATTTACGTGATCGTACAGGTATCGTGCAAACGGTATTCAACCCAGATTTCTCTGGTCAAGCACTAGAAATCGCTGATCGTGCTCGTAATGAGTATGTTCTTGCTGTGAAAGGTACTGTTGTTGAACGTGATCCAGAAACTTTCAATGCAAACCTTGCTACAGGTGAGATCGAAGTTCGTGTTACTGAGATCGAAGTAATGAATGCAGCGAAAACTCCTCCATTCCCAATCGAAGATGGTGTTGAGGTTGATGAGTCTATTCGTTTGAAATACCGTTATCTTGACCTTCGTCGTCCGGAAATGCAAAAAACTTTGTTGCTTCGTTCTAAAGCAGCAAAAATTTTCCGTGATTTCCTTGACGGTAATGGCTTCATCGATGTTGAAACACCAATTCTTACAAAGAGTACTCCAGAAGGTGCGCGTGACTATCTAGTACCATCTCGTGTACACGAAGGGGAATTCTTTGCACTACCACAATCTCCACAAATCTTTAAGCAATTGCTTATGGTTGGTGGTATAGAACGTTACTACCAAATCGCTCGTTGTTTCCGTGATGAAGATTTGCGTGCTGATCGTCAACCTGAGTTCACTCAAGTCGACATTGAGACTTCATTCTTGTCTCAAGATCAATTGCTAGGCATGATGGAAGATCTTATGGCGAAATTGCTACTTGAAACTGTTGGTGTTGAACTTCAACTTCCATTCCAACGTATTACGTACAAAGACGCTATGAACAAATACGGTTCAGACAAACCAGATCTTCGTTTCGGTCTTGAAATCGAAGATATTACAGATATCGTTTCTACAAGTGATGTGAAAGTGTTTGCATCAGTTGCTGCTGGCGGTGGCGTTGTTAAAGCACTTAACGCTAAAGGCTGTGCAAGCTGGAGTCGTAAAGAACTTGACGATCTACAACCGTTTGCTGCTCGTTATGGTGGTAAAGGTCTTGCATGGATTCAAATTAAAGACGGCGAGTGGAAAGGTCCAATCGTTAAATTCTTGAAACCTGAAGAAATTGCTGCACTAACTGAACGTTTGAACGTTGAAGAAGGCGATCTACTAACATTCTCTGCTGACAAACCAAAAGTTGTTGCAGACGTACTTGGTAACCTTCGTCTTAAATTAGGTAAAGAATTGAATCTGATCGATGAGAAAGCATTCAAATTTGTATGGGTTGTAGACTTCCCATTACTTGGATACGATGAAGATGCGAAACGTTATGTAGCAGAACATCATCCGTTCACTCGTCCTAATGAAGAGGATGTTCATTACTTCGATACTGATCCAGGACAAATTCGTGCGCAAGCTTACGATATCGTCCTGAACGGTTATGAAGTTGGTGGCGGTTCTATGCGTATCTACAAACGTGATGTACAAGAGAAAATGTTCTCTGCTCTTGGATTCTCTATGGAAGAAGCGCAAGAGAAATTCGGCTTCTTACTAGATGCATTTGAGTATGGTACACCTCCACATGGTGGTATTGCCTTCGGTTTCGACCGTCTTGTAATGTTACTAACTGGTCGTACTAACCTTCGTGAAACAATTGCGTTCCCGAAAACAGCTAGTGCAACAGATCTATTGTGTGATGCACCTTCAGAAGTTGAATTGTCTCAACTTGAGCAACTTCATATTCGTACAGTTGTTAAGCCTAAGCCAGTTGCAGAAGCTGTAGCTAATGCTGGTAAAACTGAATAATCGGTCGCTGGCGAAAGGAGATTAGCATTATGCTTCATCAATTTTCACGTAACGAATTGGCGATTGGTTCTGAGGGATTAGATAAGCTAAAAGGAAGTACAGTTGCTGTTCTTGGTATTGGAGGCGTTGGAGGCATGGCTGCCGAGGCACTTGCAAGATCAGCTGTAGGTAGACTAATTCTCATTGACAAAGATGTTGTAGATATTACGAACATTAATCGTCAAATTCATGCACTAACGACTACGGTTGGACAGCCTAAAGCTGATCTAATGCGTGATCGTATTAAACTAATTAATCCCGAATGTGATGTAATTTCGCTTCGCATGTTCTATACAGAAGAGACATATGAGCTATTATTTGCATATGATCTTGATTATGTTGTTGATGCGTCTGATACGATTATTTACAAGGTGCATCTTATTAAAGAGTGTTTAAAGCGTGACATACCAGTTATTTCAAGTATGGGAGCAGCCAATAAAATGGACCCTACTCGTTTGAAAATTGCTGATATTTCAAAAACGCACACCGATCCGCTTGCACGCGTTGTGAGAACAAAGCTGCGCCAAGATGGTATCAAAAAAGGGGTTAAGGTGGTCTTCTCTGATGAGACGCCAATAAAGCCTCGTGAAGACGTTACACAGCGTATTGTGCCAGACAATGCTCCGGAAATTCGGAAAGCACAACAACCGCCATCTAGTAATGCTTTCGTACCAGCGACAGCAGGACTTATAATGGTAAGTGAAGTTGTGAAGGATTTATTGAAATAGAACCACTAGATGCAGCTGTAACTCAGCTGTAACTAGTAGATAAGCCATCGATAGTGGCTAAACAGAAAAGGGTTATCTTCACAATGTGGAGATAACCCTTTTCCTTGTAGTACTGTAGCTGTAAAGTTTAAAACTCCCTTTCATACTGTGAGAAGTGCACCATGATAATTAACGAAAGTTAAAACTCTCTAACATTCATTCTCTAAGGAAGCTCAAACATAGACTCACGCCAATCACTCCTGTATTATGGAAACTATCACATTAAAAAGGGTGGTCACTATGGATACTACTGAACGTTTCTCTGGACGATCTCAGCAATATGTCAAATATCGTCCAAGCTATTCCCAAGAGGTTATTCAGCATTTAATTCAAGAGATAGGTATTATAAGTTCTAATTTTGTAGCAGATATTGGAGCGGGTACAGGAATATTTACCGAAAAATTGTTAGAGCAGCATATTCAGACGGTAGCAGTAGAACCGAACGATGATATGCGTAGCGCTTTAATCCAGCATTTACAATCTTATTTAACAGATAGTACACAAGATAAGCTCCTTTTAACTGTAAGTAATGGCAGTGCTGAGCAAACTGATCTTGCTAATGAAAGTGTTGATCATATTGTATGTGCACAAGCTTATCATTGGTTCAATGCTGAACTAGCGCAAACAGAGTTTAAGCGGATATTGAAGCAAGGTGGACAAGTTGTTCTTCTGTGGAATCAACGTGATGTTGGTGCATCCGCATTTATGAACGATTATGATGCGCTGTTTCTGAAGTATGGTAAAGAGTATGATGAGGTTAAGCATAAACATATAAGTCAGACTTCCCTAAAATCATTTTATGGTGGGTACGAACCGCAACTTGCTAGTTATCAATATTCTCAACAACTTGACCGAGCAGGATTATTCGGAAGAATTCAATCCTCATCTTTTTCACTGCAAGAGACAGATTCTCGTTATGATGAGTATAGTGCTGATATTGAGCATTTATTTGCAAATCATGAGCAAAATGGTATGGTTAATATGCTTTATCGGACTGATATATACTGGGGACAAATGTTATAATCAAAGTAATAGATTATGAATTTGGAAGTGGAAAAATGGATTTATTTACGATGGATGAAGATCAACCAACTACTCAGCATAAATTATTAGCTGATCGAATGCGTCCTCAACAATTAGATGAATATATTGGGCAAGAACATATTGTTGGTGAAGGCAAATTACTGCGTAGAGCAATTGAAGGCGATCAAGTCAGTTCAATCTTATTTTACGGTCCGCCTGGTTGTGGTAAAACAACGCTTGCACATATTATCTCGCAATCAACACAAGCTCAATTTGTTCGGTTGAATGCGGTTGAAACTTCTGTTAAAGATGTTCGTGAAGTGATAGAGACAGCAAAAACGAATAAAGTATTATATGGTCGGAAGACGATTCTATTTCTAGATGAAGTACATCGTTTCAATACATCACGTCAAGATGCACTTTTACCAGCGGTAGAGCAAGGGATTATTATCTTTATTGGTGCAACGACAGAAAATCCATTCCACCATGTTAATGGCGCATTATTGTCACGTTCAACGCTGTTTCAGCTTGAGCCACTTTCTGCAAAGCATGCAAAAATTGCGATGGAGCGGGCTATCGTCAATGAGCAACGAGGTTTAGGATTTATGAAACTAAACGTTGATGAGGATGCTTTAGAGCATTTAGCAGAGATGGCTGGGGGAGACATTCGTCGTGCACTTAATGCACTTGAACTAGCTGCGTTAACAACAAGCTCTGCACCTGATGGGAGCGTTCATATTACCGTTGAAGTAGCGCAAGAATCGATTAGGAAGCGCACTGTTCGAGCGGATACTTCGACCCAATTTGATGTATTATCGGCGTTCCATAAAAGTATTCGCGGGTCGAGTGACGCTGCGCTTTATTGGTTTTTATATGCGGTAGAGAAATTAGGGATGGACCCAATGACATTTTTACGTCGACTCATTGTGGCATGTAGTGAGGATATTGGTCTTGCTAATCCACAAGCGATGGTTCAAGCGGTTACGGCGATGGATGCGTATCATAAAATTGGGTTTCCAGAGGCAAAGTATAATATCGCTCAAGCGATATTGTTTGCCGTTGAAAGTCCGAAGTCCAATGCAACAGCTGTAGCGATCGGCAAAGCGACCTCAATGATCGATCAAGTAGGAATAACTGAAGTGCCCATGCATTTGCGTGATACACATTACAAAGGTGCGGACAAGCTTGGACATAAAGGATATCAATATCCACATGATTATCCTAATCACTATGTGAAGCAGCAATATTTGCCTGATCAAATTGCCAATGCAACGATTTATGAAGCAAGTGATCAAGGAATGGAAGATAAGATTCGTCAGAACCAAGAGCGTAGAAGTCGGAGTAAGTAGTGATGTGATAAGTTCGGGAGAAGGTTTTTTATAAACGAGCATGGGAGTTTTTTAATGTCTATTATTGGAGATTTAATTAATTTTATTTTGCATATTGATGTACATTTAACTACTTTAGTTAACGACTATGGATTACTTATTTATCTGATTTTATTTGCGATTATATTTATTGAAACGGGGATAGTTATTTTTCCATTCCTTCCAGGTGATTCATTACTTTTTGCTGCAGGTGCACTTAGTGCATTATCAGGTTCTACATTAAATTGGTTTTTACTAATAATAATTATGGGCGTAGCTGCGGTGCTTGGTGATAGTTTGAACTATTATTTAGGCAAGAAGCTAGGCAATAACATGTTAAAACATCAATGGCTAAAGAAATTCATCGATGGTAAAAGAATGCGTCAAGCAGAACTTTTTTTTGAAAAAAACGGCGGTAAAGCAATTATGATCGGTCGCTTTATTCCATTCATTCGAACATTTATTCCGTTTATTGCGGGAATGAGTAAAATGAACTACTCACATTTCATTTTCTACAATATTGTAGGTGGTTTTATCTGGGTATTTATCGGAGTAGGTAGCGGGTATTTATTCGGAAATATACCTGTAATTAGAGATAATTTTTCGCTAGTCGTTCTACTTATAGTCGCTATTTCTGTTGTTCCAATTATAATTAGTTATTTTAAAGGCAGAAAGAGTGATCTAGGTGGAAAAACTACCAAATAAATTTCTTTTACCTATGAGTTTATTTTTTGCCATATGTTTTGTTGTGATGTTAATAGGGCTACAAATGAATACATTATGGCTTAACCGTTTAGATACTTATTTTATAAGTTTGATTCAATTAAATATAAATCCATTTAAAACAGAATTATTTAATATCATCACTTTTTTTGGCAGTGTAACAATGATTGGAGCAGTGAGTTTAGGGGTCTTGCTATTTATATATATTAAGAAAAAGTATAGATTACTGTTGTTCATCGCATGTTCTATTATGGTAGGGGTAGGTATTTTACCACAATTATTGAAGAGGCTTATACAAAGAGATCGTCCAAGTGATGCATTAATTCAAGAAACAGGATTTAGTTTTCCGAGTGGACATGCAACAAGTGTGACTTTTTTATATAGCCTTCTTGCGACTGTGTTATGCTTTTATCTAATTCAATATCTTCGCTATAAATATATCATTCTATTAGCAGCCTTTCTGTTAATCATTCTGATTATGATTTCACGAGTATACCTTGGTGTACACTATCCATCGGATGTTCTTGCTGGTTTCTTCCTAGGTTTATGCGAAAGTATCTTTTGTATTTATATTTTGAACAAAAAGAAATACTTATGAAATTAATTATAAGACGAAACAAGGGGCATCCCGAAGTCATTGTTTAATGACTTCGGGATGCCCCTTCGTATATAAGCTACTTAGCAACAAGTCCGAACATATATCCTAAATATGCGAGCAAGATAAACAACAAACAGACGATAACCATAATCCATAGCTTACGTTGTCTAAACGCTATATACGACACGTAAATCATTAGTAATGCTGCAATCCATAACATTGCACTGTTGAGATTGAACTGCCACATAAGCTGAATATCAGGGCTGAATGAGCCATGGTATAGTGATGAGAACAGTCTTGAAGGCGATTCTGTTTGAAGTGTCTCAAGTACATTATGCGGTGGCGCTTGTTGTCCCATAATAGCGGTAATAATAAGAACAACTAATGCCAGTATACTTTCAACTCTTAAAAACCCTTTTGGCGACAGTTGTTTTTCTTTCATTCTTCTTGGATAAAGATAGCCATTACTGAAAGCAAGCCACAATAGCGGCAATATAGCAATATGTTTGATTAACATGTACTGACCATAATTAAGCATTAAGCCATTATTATATTGCTCTGTTGTGAATGTCATCAAGGTTAGTCCAGCAATTAAAGACATGAGTACACAGACAATAGCAAGGGGTGAAAACCATTTAAGAAACTTTGCCCACTGACTATAATCGGTAGCAAACCAACTAACTATGAATAAAATACCGAGCCATATCGTAACAGATGTAAAATGACCAGTATGTACGACTAGCCCTTTGAATGAGCTTAATGAGGATGCATGACTTGCAAATCCGAACCAGACTGAAAGTAATAAAATAAGTAATAGACCGACTTTAGGCATATGTCTATCTTTGGCGAAGGCTGGAATTCCGACCATGATCGCCAGTCCACTAGAACCTAATAGTGTCCATAACCATGCCTCACCAACTGGTAGGTCCAGTAAAATACTACGGATCATAGGGATATAACCTAATTGAAATGCATCCGCATATTCAACCACGATAAGATGTAAAGGCACATATGACATAACTGGAATGCAGATAACGCACAATAATACCAACCATTGAGGAAATACAATGGTTGGCTTAGATGCAGCAGGAACCAGCTGCAAAATGAAATATCCTATTACTAACGAGAAGCAAATATATAATATACTCTCGGAAATATAGGCCATATTATTTGCGTTTTTTCATTGCGAACGCAACCGCTGCAACGATAATTAAGCCAATAATAATGAACGGCCATACTTGGTTTTTGTCTGACTTTGTATCTGTTGTTGAGTCAGTATCAACAATCGGCGTCGATGTTGGCTCTACTGTAGGTTCAATAGTTACTTCAGGCGTAGTAGTCGTAGTAACTTCTTCGGTTGGAGTAGGCGTTGCTTCAGTAGCTGCTATCGTAAACGAGTAGCTTCCATCAATCGCATGACCGTCTGCACCAATAATATTGTATTGTACCGTGTATACTCCATTAGCTAATGGTGAACTTACATCACCAGTTAGCTCATGTTCAGCAACACTAATATTATCAACAACTTGTTCTTCGTTGTTTTCGTTGAATAATTTAAATGTGCTCATACTTGCAATCGTTGAATTGAATGCAATAGTAATTTTCTCTGGAGATGAATCAACTGTTGCATCTGCAGCTGGAGATGATTCAGTAACTTTAGAGTGAGCAAATACTTGCGTTGGAACCAATAGTAGCAATAAACACAGTAACCAAATAGTCTTTTTCAAAATAAAATCCTCCTAAAACTTTTTATATACTTCTCGAAATGCTACCTCGTAATAAAAAGTAGCATCGAAAGCCCTTAGATATTACACTCCATATGCATTATAACAAATGAAATGGTGAAAAGTTAGGCATTAACGATTAAGAGTAAGAACAAGTTATGAACAATAGAAAATAAAGTAACTATGAAAATATGCGATCTACAAAAAGTCTACTTGTAAAAACGTGGTGTATTTCGAGTTGCTCTCCGTTTCTATATAAGTAGCATTACTTTTTAGATATACTAACTGGTAAACTTTATAATTTTTCAGTTGGGAGTAATAAAAACTTGCTATACACGAATATATATGCAATATCTATCAAGAAAGTTAGCTTCTAGAAAATAATGAAGGGAGGTGTATGTCATCTGATTTTTGCCAGATGGCATAAACTTACTTGGAGGATCCCGCGTCAATAGGATGGACGATTTTTCTAATGAGTATACTTTTCATTGTTTATAGTAGTTGCTTATTCATTAATAACACTTGGATTACAGAATGGAAAGAAAAGAAAAAGAATGAAGATATAGCGGAAGGTGTATTTTCACGATTTATTCCCGTATTTAGTTTTTGGTCCGTAAAATACTTGCCAATTTTTTGTCTTATCTGGCTTGGTATGCTACTTCTACAGTTACAACTGTTGATAGTAAGAGAGTTAGAAGCAACTGGGACTTTACTACAACGTAGTTCAGCACTATGGATAGGAACCATAGTTGGCAGTGTATTTGTCGTATTACTGCTGTACATGCTGCATAGGAAGTGGATTCCAAAACGGAAACTCAATGTAGAAGATAGCGCAAGTATAGTAACATTTATTGACGCAAACTTTGAGGAAAATGCTAATATCGCGAATGTTTCGAATATGGAAGGGAACTCAAAATACGACTTTGGTGAAAAGACAGCTAGAGAGGTGATGACCCCGAGACTAGATATGATTTGCTTAGAGTGGAATAAATCATTATCAGTCAATATAGAAACAGCGATTACTCATATGAGAACGAGATATCCTGTTGTGAATCATGATAAAGATGATATTATCGGGTTTGTGCATATTAAGGACTTGCTTGCAAAGTATGATCATAAAACGACGGAATCTCAATGGCAGCAATGGATTAGACCCATCATCACAGTTTCCGATACAATCGCTATTTCTACATTATTAGCAATGATGCAAAAGAAGAAGACACAAATTGCTTTGCTTATTGATGAATATGGTGGAACCTCTGGCATGGCAACACTTGAAGATATATTAGAAGAAATCGTTGGGGATATTCAAGATGAATTTGATGAAGATGAGCATGATATTGTAAAACTACAACCTGACCATTATATGTTGAGTGCAATGTTACTAGTTGAAGAAGTTAACAGTTATTTCAATATTGGACTTGAAGTAGACGATATGGATTCAATCGGTGGTTACATGTACGCAAACATTCAATTTCCCCCGCATATCGGTCAATCTGTAGCTTACAAAAAAGAAGAGGAAAAATACATTTTTACAATTGAACAAATGGATCAGCTGAGAATCACATCAATTAGTGTGAAGAGAATTCAAGCAACAACTAATTGTGATCAGAGATTACGTTAATTGTTCAGTTTTAATAACTAATATGTGAAATATGACAATACGTCGTGTTCAAGAAAAAAACAAGACCTTGTGAAGTGAGAACACTCTCAGCTTCATAAGGTCTTGTTTTTTCTTTATTAAATTTTATGAACCTTATCGATTGTGCCGCCACCAAGACATACATCGCCGTCATATAATACAACAGCTTGTCCAGGGGTAATCGCTTTTTGGTGCTTAGCGAAAGTAATCTTAGCTTCACCGTTAGGCAACTTTTGCACTGTTACTTGCTGATCGGGTTGACGATAGCGGAATTTAGCAGTACATTCGAACGTTTCTGGCTGTTCATCTGCAACAATCCAGTTCATATTGGTAGCTAACAAGCTTTCGGAATATAAACTTTGATGAGTATCACCTTGAACGACATACAATATATTTTTTTCTAAGTCTTTCTCTGCAACGAACCATGGTTCGCCATTACCGTTACCACCAATACCAAGTCCTTGACGTTGACCTAATGTGTAGTACATTAAACCGTCATGACGACCTTTTTTCTCGCCAGTCAAGATATCAATCATGTCACCTGGCTTGGCAGGCAAGTACTGACTTAAAAATTGTTTGAAATTACGTTCACCGATGAAGCAAACACCTGTGCTGTCTTTTTTCTTTGCAGTGTAAAGACCAGCAGCTTCAGCAATTTTACGAACTTCTGGCTTCGGCAGATGACCAATAGGAAACATTGCTTTTGCAAGTTGTTGTTGATTAAGAGCATTCAAGAAGTAGGTTTGATCCTTATTCGAATCAACACCACGTAGTAACTTCGTTACACCATCGGCATCACGTTCAACTTGGGCATAATGACCTGTAGCAAGGAAATCTGCATTCAGCTCTTCAGCCTTTTTCAAGAAATCACCAAATTTGATTTCGCGATTACACATCACATCAGGATTCGGTGTTCTTCCACGTTTGTACTCATCTAAGAAATATGAGAAAACTTTGTCGAAATATTGCTTTTCAAAATTTACTGTATAATATGGAATGCCAATCTGATCACAGACGCGACGAACATCTTCAGCATCTTCTTCGGCTGTACAATGTCCAAATTCATCTGTATCATCCCAGTTTTTCATGAATATACCGATTACTTCATAGCCTTGCTCTTTCAATAATAATGCAGCAACAGAAGAGTCAACGCCACCTGACATACCGATAACGACTCTAGTGTTTTGATTAGGATTTGACATAATTACACCACCTTGTTCATTCAAGCATTTCATATTGTAACATATTCAATAAAGTTTTTCATGAATAACTATTGTGAAAATGGAGACGATTGTAGATAGTTATGATACCATATAAGAATAATTGGAATACAATGAATTAAATGAGGTGTATAGAAATATGAAAATTTCTACTAAAGGTCGTTATGGATTAACGATAATGATGGAATTGGCTATGAAGTTTGGAGAAGGCCCAATCTCTTTGAAAAGTATTGCCGAGAAAAATAGTTTATCAGAGCATTATTTGGAGCAACTAATTGCACCTTTACGTAATGCAGGTTACGTAAAAAGTATTCGTGGCGCATATGGCGGCTATGTGCTGTCTAAGGAACCTGCAGAAATAACGACAGGTGACATCATTCGAGTGCTCGAAGGTCCAATATCTCCAGTCGACTTCACAGAAGAAGATGATCCTGCGAAACGCAATCTGTGGTTACGTATTCGCGATAGTATCGCTAATGTTATGGATTCTACAACATTGGAACATCTAATTAATTATTCAGAAGAGCAGGACAAAGATAATAGCGATAGCTATATGTTCTACATTTAATAATGGAGTGAAGTAAGCATATGAAGTCATATTACTTTGATCATGCAGCAACAACTCCGATACATCCAGACGTTATTGCTGCAATGATTGCAACAATGCAACAAGGTCCGGGAAATGCTTCAAGTATTCATCGCTTTGGAAGAAACGCCAAACATAGCCTTAATCAGTCCCGCGACAAAATCAGTTCTATGCTTGGATGTAAGCCGAATGAATTTACTTTCACATCTGGTGGAACTGAAAGTGATAACTTGGCAATCATTGGTGCTGCGAGAGCACAAGCATTGAAGGGTAGAAAGCATCTTATAACATCTGCTATTGAACATCATGCAGTAATACATTCTATGGAATGGCTTGCTAACAATGAAGGATTCGATTTAACAATAATATCTGTTGACCAGCAAGGTTATGTAAATATGGCTGAGCTACAAGATGCATTAAGTGAACAAACCGCATTAGTAAGTATTATACATGGCAATAATGAAGTAGGTACTATTCAACCTATTGAGCAAATAGGTGAACTTGTTCATCAAGTAGGTGCGTTATTTCATGTTGATGCTGTTCAAACACTCGGATGTGTCACATACTCTCTTCAACAATTACCGGTTGATCTCATGAGTTTCTCCTCTCATAAAATAAATGGTCCTCAAGGCATTGGTGGTTTATATATAGCGACAGGTACTCCTATTGAAGCATTACAACAAGGTGGCACACAAGAAAGAAAACGTAGAGCTGGAACAGAAAATCTTGCGGGGATAGTTGGTTTTGCAACAGCTCTTGACATTTGTGTGAACAAGCGCGAAAAATGGCAACCTTTTGTGACAAATCTTCGTAATAGATGGGTAGAGCTGTTACAACAAGAATTAGAAAAGTATCCGATCATCGTGAATAGTGATCTTGATCATGGGTTATCTCATATCGTAAACATAAGCTTTGTTGGTGTTGATACAGAAAGCATGTTAATGAATTTGGATATGGCAGGAATTGCAGTTTCAAGCGGTTCGGCTTGTACTTCTGGATCGTTAGAACGTTCACATGTGTTGAAAGCAATGGGGCTAAGTACTGATCGATTAAATAGTGCTGTAAGATTTAGCTTTGGAATGGGCAATACTATAGAGGAAATCGAAGAGGCTGCAACAATAGTTGCTAGTATCGTAAAACGAATCCACTCTTAAGAATATGTTTCCGAGGCAGCTTTTCATATTGTTAAGAGTAATATCTGTGCAAATATATGAAAAGTCTGAGTAGTATGCTTACGGAGTAACTTTTCTTACTAAGAAAAGTTACTCACGAAGTCTATGAAAGGTTTTAGGAGGCAGCATTTAACATGATCAGGCTTCAGCAATTAATCGGACTACCTGTCTTAACGATCAACAATGGTAAAAAAATTGGTGTCGTCAAGGATGCATGGTTTGATGAGCATTGGAAACTGAAAGGTTTAGTGCTTGAATATGCAAAATGGTTTGCTGTGAAGGTGCGTACAGTACAATGGAGCGCGGTGTTAACTTGTGGAGATGATGCAGTTTTTATCGCAGATGAGTCACAAGTTGTAACAGGTAAGAAACAGCTACTACAGCGTGCTTATTGTATGGGAGTCGTCCAATTGAAGGACATGCCTGTCATAACTGTGACCGGTTCGCAACTTGGTAGAGTGTCCGATGTATATTTTTACCCATTTCAGGATACACAGATAGTAGGTTATGAGCTTACAGATGGTTTTGTTTCGGATCTAATTGAAGGACGAAAATGGCTCAGAACACCGAGTGATCTTAATGAAGTATTGCTTGGTCAAGATGCGATAATCGTTCCAGCTGTTAGTGAATCAGAATTGGAGCCAGTCGCAGCTTCCAATGTCAGAGGATAGGGAGTAGTGTTTATGAGATGTCCGAACTGTAACTCGAAAGATATAGGTAAAATCGGATCACACCAATTCTATTGCTGGGGCTGCTATATTGAATTAGCTGTCAACGGTGATAAAATGTCAGTGTATCAAGTTGAAGAAGATGGTACATTAAGTTCTTTGGATGATTTGTTTTTTGAAGATCAGTCAGCAGAACAACCTGAAATACACTTAAATTAACATGCAATGGATTTCACCTAGCATGTATCAACTATAGAAGGTCTGTAGCTTAGAATGATGCCCAATGAAACGGTCATTTACTTATTCGCTGCATGACCTTCTTTTTTGTGCGGATTTATTTAGGTGCAACTTTACAAAGTAAAGAAAGTCTAATATTATTATGGTAAAAAATGTATGTACGAACTTACAATCAGGACTTATGGAGTACGTGAGTATAAATGGTAATTATTAGAATCTATACTTATATAAACCGTCGAGTAGGTCATGCTGGATGATCTGGCCAATAGCTAGCCATATGACATTCAAAACGGTACGCTCCTATGTCAAAATAAAAGTAGGTTCACTCGATCCCTTTTTGGTCATTGACGCTTATATTGCCTCAATTCATCATCAGAGATATACCCGTCGGAAAAGGTATTATTCGTAATTATTGTGAAGAAGTAAAAACGAGTGATGAGAGCTACACCCACGGCGAGATGCTCGCTGACTCTCCAAAACTCGTTGCCAGGTTGTGCATTTACCATTAAGCGGTGTGAACTGACATGTTACGAGATCAAATATCAATATTCCTTTCGTGAATTATTTTGTATTTATTATCGTTAAGAATATAATAAGTGATTTTTATTTATTGAAATAGACCTTTTAAAATATAATTTCTTTAAGGTGGGATGTATAATGAGCATGGATAATGAGAATTTAAATCGTGAAATAAAAGAAAACGAAGATATAAATAGTTATATTCAAGTAACTCCTACACGAAAAATAATAGCAATGCGTACACTTCAAAGCGCAAGAGAAATCCCTCACTCCCTCAATACAATAGAGACAGATGTAACAAATCTTGTATTGCTCCGAGCAAAACTTAAATATGATTTTATGAATAAAAATAAAGTGAACTTAACATATCTTCCATTTCTCATAAAAGCTGTTTCCACTGCTATAACTGAATACCCGGTGATTAACTCAGTGTGGGCAGTAGACAAAATTATTGTTAAACGTGATGTGAATGTGTCTCTGCTAATAGGTACCGAGGATGCTGTTCTCGCTCCAGTCATCAAACATGCAGATAAGAAGAGTATTACAGAAATCGCAATTGAAATCGATAGCTTAACGCGACTGGCTCGTTCAGGTAAGCTTAAACTTGATCAAATACAAGAAGGCACGATTACAATTAATAATACTGGAGCATTTGGTTCCATACTTTCTTATCCTACTATCAATTATCCTCAAGCAGCCATATTGACATTTGAATCTATCGTAAGTAGACCTCGAGTCATCCATGAGATGATTGCTATCCGCTCTGTTGTTAACCTGTGTCTTTCTAGCGATAGTCGAGTATTGGATGCCAATATCGTTGGGCAATTTTTGAAAAAAACAAAAGAATACATGGAAGCTTATCATTTAGATACAGTTATTACTAAATTATAGAAATTTGATTGTAACTATTCATTTAAGCCGATAGCAGGCAGTTCATCTGAATTGGAGTGAGATGTCTGATTCAGTTTGAAGACAAGCCACACGATTCTTGCCAAATGTCTACCAATCAATTGTTTTTGTAAAGTAAACGAGTGTATGTATCAGATGATCGAGGATATATTACCCATACAAATGAAAGGAATTATTGGTACTTATCAAAGCTACATTGATCACCAGATGGCAGCTTAGTAGCCTTTCAAGCCGAATCTAATGGGTTTATGATCTTGAGTTAAGGTCATTTTTATAGCAGTAGGGATATTATTGGGATGGATGTCAGATGGCATGCTCGTTTATATGAACACACAAGATCAGATGTCGTATTTTGAAAAAATAACAGAGGGTTTCGAGATTCGATCGTTCTTTAATAGTCTATACTCGATTAACGATAGGTTATTATTAGTTTTACAAAAAGCAGCAACTCTTTATCTTAAGAGTTGCTGCTTTTTGTGCTGAATAGGAATACTTGTACATATAATGGCAAAGAATAGTTAGAATGAAGGTGGTGTGACGATTGGAGCGATTTACGAAAAATAGATTTTTTGTCGTCTTAATTTATGCAATATTACTATTAGTAGTTATTTATTTTATGCTTTTGTTAAAGCCGATTCTTGCAACCATTTTTTCATTCTTAAAGGCTGTTCTCGGACCTTTTATCGTTGCTATGATTATTTCTTACATTCTGAATCCTATCGTTACTATGTTACATGAACGGAAAGTCCCACGAACGATGGCTGTATTATTAATCTATGCTGTTTTTTGTACGATTTTAACCGTGATTATTATTAACTTTATTCCTATGTTCCTCGAACAGATGCAAGAGTTGAATAAACACTTACCTGAACTTTCCATGCGAGCCCAAGGACTAGTTACAGATTTTAATAATAACGCACTTCTACCAGAAAGTTTACGCGAAGGTGTCAATAAATCATTAGTATTAATGGAACGTCGCATCTCAGAAACATTACTTACTTTTGTCAACAATATTGGTGAGATGGTTGGTGCTTTATTCGTAGTTTTTGTTGTACCATTTCTAGCGTTTTACATTTTGAAAGATTTTGATGTGTTTGAACGTGCAGTAATAAGGTATGTTCCTAAGTCTCATCGTAAAAACACGGTTAGATTGTTGAAGGACATAGATGATGCATTGGGCAGTTATATACGGGGACAACTATTAGTATGTGTCATTGTTGGAACGTTAGCGTATGTAGGATATTTATTAGTGGGCATGCCTTATGCATTACTACTAGCGAGCATCGTTGCAGTTACCAATGTCATCCCATATGTCGGACCTTTTATTGGAGCTGCACCAGCTTTATTGATGGCATCAACAGTTTCTGTAAAAATGATGCTGCTTATCGTCATCGTTAATACAATCTGTCAAATTCTTGAAGGTAACATTATTTCTCCACAAGTAGTAGGTCGTACATTACATTTACATCCACTATTGATCATCTTTGCACTCATCGTAGGTGGTCAAGTTGCAGGAATTATTGGAATGATTCTTGCTGTTCCGATATTTGCTACAGGAAAAGTGATTGTACAGCATATGTTTGCTTACTATGTTCGAAGAAAGATTATTTGACAGCTATATAGTCACTAGCTATAATTTGTACAGAAGTAATATAAGTTGTAGTTCATAAAGCAGTCTTTGATAACGATGATTAACTTCATAGTTTATTCGACATCGAATATGAAGCGAACTTGGAAAGTCAGGGCCGCGTGTACCAATTACGTACACTTGAGTTTCCTCCTTCCTCAAGTGCGCTCCATCTTCTCGATTCTGAAAGCATGCTTTATTAACCTTCATTGGAAGAGGTAGTTCAAAAAGTTAGACAATCAATAACAACAAAACGTCGACGAAATCAATTATGTTATAGCCCATTAGCCAGAGATAGCGTTCCTTTTCATAATGAATTGGTTGGAAGAGCGCTTCTAATGAAGGATAACAGAAAGCTATTTTCTGAGTGTGAGTGAAACTCATCGGGTGGACCCGTTATTGTCCTTGAAGGCGATTGTGATGCTATGCTCACAATAACCAGGGTGGTACCGCGAAATAACATTCGTCCCTGTTTTAACAGGGGCTTTTTTTGTTTTCATTTACTAAACAAATTAGCAATAACTTACAGTCATCTACGAAAAGGTTAAGCTTTCGATGTAACTTTTCATTACAGAGAAGTATATCGAATATTATATGAAAAGTTAGATTATGCTTACGTTGCAATTTTTCGTTGCATAGTCGTATAACAGTCATCTACGAAAAATTTTAGGAGGTCATAAAATGAAAGCAAGTGAAATTCGCGCGAAATGGTTAGCTTTTTTTGAAAGTAAAGGACATGCTGTTGAACCTAGTGCTTCTCTAGTTCCACATAATGATCCATCTCTACTATGGATTAATGCAGGTATGGCTCCATTAAAATCATACTTTGATGGTCGTGAAATCCCAGCAAATCCACGTATTACGAACTCACAAAAATGTATACGTACAAATGATATTGAGAATGTTGGTAAAACTCGTCGTCATCATACATTTTTCGAAATGCTTGGTAACTTCTCTATTGGTGATTATTTCAAGGAAGAAGTTATAACTTGGGCGTGGGAATTCTTAACGGATAAGAAGTGGATTGGATTCGATCCAGAGCGACTTTCTGTTACTGTTTATCCTGAGGATGAGGAAGCTTATCGTTACTGGAATGAGAAGATTGGCTTGCCAGCAGAACGCATTTATAAATTAGAAGAAAATTTCTGGGATATTGGTGAAGGTCCTTGCGGTCCATGTACAGAGATATTCTATGATCGTGGCGATAAATATGGTGATCTTAATGATCCAGAATGTTGGCCAGGTGGGGAGAATGAGCGTTTCCTAGAAGTATGGAACCTTGTATTCTCACAATTCAACCATAATAAAGATGGTAGCTATACTCCGCTTCCGAATAAAAACATCGATACAGGTGCTGGTTTAGAACGTATCACATCGATCCTGCAAGATGCAGAATCAAACTTTGATACAGACCTATTTATGCCGATTATTAATTGCACATGTGAAATCGCAGGCGTGTCATATAAAGTATCAGAAGATCAAGACGTAGCGTTGAAAGTTATCGCGGACCATGTTCGTACTGTTGTATTTGCAGTAGGTGATGGCGTTATGCCTTCTAATGAAGGCCGTGGTTATATCATCCGTCGTTTGCTTCGTCGTGCAGTACGTTACGGTAAAGCACTAGGTGTAGACAAGCCATTCCTATATGGACTTACAGGCATCGTTGGTGATGTAATGGGTGTCTACTATCCAGAAGTAGTGGAAAAACGTGAATTTATTGAAAAAGTGATTAGAACAGAGGAAGAACGCTTCCACGAAACATTATCTGATGGTCTTGTATTACTATCTAATCTAGTTGATCATGCAAAAGCAAATAAAATCACTGTAATTAATGGTGATGATGCTTTCAAATTGTACGATACTTATGGATTCCCATTTGATTTAACTGAAGATTTTGCTATGGAGCAAGGAATGACTGTAGATCGTGAAGGTTTCGATGCTGCAATGGAAGCACAACGTGAACGTGCTCGTTCTGCACGTCAAGATGCAGGATCTATGAAGGTTCAAGGTGGTCCTCTTGCTGATCTTACGATTAAAAGTCAATTTGTTGGCTATACTGAATTGGTAGTAAAATCCACAATTACAGCACTTGTAACAGAAGATCAACTTCTTGAAGAAGCGGGTGCAGGTACGCAAGTATTACTATTGCTTGATACGACACCATTCTATGCAGAAAGTGGAGGTCAAATCGGTGATAGAGGTACAATTACTGGTGAAGGTTTCGTAATTGAAGTAGAAAACGTTACGAAAGCACCTCATGGACAAACCCTTCATCACGCAGTAGTCGTAGAAGGTATAGCGAAAGTGAATGCGGAAGTAACAGCACAAGTGAACAAATCTGTTCGTGAAGATGTTGTGAAAAATCATACAGCGACACATTTACTACACAAAGCTTTGAAAGAAGTACTGGGTGATCATGTTAATCAAGCAGGTTCTTTAGTAGAAGGTGAACGTCTGCGCTTTGACTTCTCGCATTTCGGTTCTATTACTGCTGAGGAACTCGTAGATATTGAAAGAAGAGTAAATGAGCAAATTTGGCTTGGTACTCCAGTAGTTATCCAGCAAAAGAAAATTGACGAAGCGAAAGCAATGGGCGCTATGGCGTTGTTCGGTGAGAAATATGGTGATGTTGTACGTGTCGTACAAGTCGGCCAATACTCAATTGAACTTTGCGGTGGTTGTCATGTTAACAACACTTCTGAAATCGGACTGTTCAAATTACTAAGTGAAAGTGGTATCGGTTCTGGTGTGCGTCGTATTGAAGCAGTAACTGGAAAACAAGCGTATCTTTATTATGAATCTCAACTTGAAGTATTGAAACAAGCAGCATCACAATTGAAAACTAACGTAGCGGATGTACCAAAACGTATTGATGCACTAAACGGCCAAGTGAAAGAATTAATGCGCGACAATGAATCTCTACAAAACAAACTAAGTCATATAGAAGCAGGTTCATTACTAGATGCCGTTGTTAAAGTAGGAGAAGTTTCAATTCTAACTGCAAAAGTAAATGCATCCAATATGGAAGCTTTACGTAGTATTGTAGATGAGTTGAAAACAAAACTTCCTACAAGCGTTATCGTACTAGGTGCAACAGCAGAAGATAAAGTTAATCTGGCAGCAGCAGTTTCTCAAGATCTTGTGAAAAAAGGCTTCCATGCAGGTAAAATTATTAAAGAAGCAGCTCAGCTATGTGGTGGTAATGGCGGTGGTCGTCCTGATATGGCGCAAGCTGGCGGTAAAGATGTAGAAAAAATTGATCAAGCATTGAAACTTGCACAGGAACTAGTTGTTAGCCAAGCAAATGTGATATAGTAGAACTAAGCCATATGGTATGGCATACGTATTAGGGGGTGTTGCTGATGAGTTCAATGGATCAGACGATGAAGTTTAACGTGAAAATTGAGGGTGATGATTCCTCAGAAGATGTTCTGCTTAAGGTATATGATGCCTTACTTGAGAAAGACTATAATCCGATTAACCAGATCGTCGGCTATTTGTTGTCAGGAGACCCCGCTTACATCCCGCGTCATAACAATGCTAGAAGTATGATCGGCAAGAAAGAGCGTGATGAGCTTATTGAAGAGTTAGTTCGCTTTTATCTCTTGCATAAGAAAGAGTAATTGAGGGGCCGAACAAATATGAGAGTCATGGGTTTGGATTATGGTGATCGTCGCATTGGTGTTGCAATAAGCGATGCATTTCGATGGACGGCACAAGGACTAACCGTAGTTGAGACAAGAAGAGACGGTGGAGAGCTCGACAGACTTGTGGAAATTGCACTTGAAAATGAGGTTTCTGAGGTCGTGGTTGGCCTTCCAAAGAACATGAACGGTACGATCGGTCCACGCGGTGAGATTTGTAAGGCATTTGCCCAGCAAATTGGGGAAAAGCTTGGATTACCTGTTCACCTTTGGGATGAAAGATTGACCACAGTAGCTGCGGAACGAACATTAAAAGAAGCTGAGATCAGTCTAAAGAAGCGCAAACAAGTGATAGATAAGATGGCAGCTACACTTATTTTGCAAAATTATCTTGATTCTAAATGAAAAGGTGAGGGTAAAAATGGCTAATAACGAGCAAAACTATGAAGAACCAGAAATTATCTACATTCCAGACGAAGATGGCAACGAGGAAGAATTTGAAGTCATTATGAAATTTGAAGTGGATGATTCCGATAAAAAATATATGATGGTTGTTCCTCTTATTTCTGAAAATGAGGAAGAAGACGAAGTCTACGCTTTCCGTTATGAAGAAGAAGGCGATGATCTTCAATTGTTCACGATTGATGATGAAGAAGAGTGGGCAATTGTTGAAGAAACATTTAACACATTGCTTGGCGAGTTGGAGGAATAATTGTAATGGCTTTTCAACAACCAAATACTGCTCCAATCATTCAAGACACACTAAAAGAACACTTTGGTCAAGAAATCGAACTTGTTACTGATGATGGAAGTGTTGAAGCTTTCTTCATTACACAAGAATTTGTATGGGGAGACATTACATATGTTGTCCTACAAACAGAGACGATGAAGGCTGAAGACGAAGTTGAATTTCTTCGAGTGTACAAACAAAATGACGAAGTTGAACTAGAGAGCATCGTAGATGAAGAAGAATGGGAAGCTATTTCTGAAGCATATGATGATCTGCAATTTGTCAGTGATGAAAGACCTTAATTGAAAATACTTATACAAAAAGAGCGGCATATCACCGCTCTTTTTGACGAGTACATTCAAAAAGGCTACTTGTGATTTCATGGTATAGTTCAGAATTATAATTTAAAAAGAATTTTTAACTGATTCAAAGTTAATCATAATGTCCGAAGAACGGATAGATATTGAGGTGTTAGATTCTTGGAGAATGTAGAAAAATCTATAGAAGAAAATAAAAAGAAGCCAAAGAGGAAACGTAATAAACCTAAGAAATGGGTTGTTTCTTTTTGGGTGTGTTTCTCATTGCTTTTCTTTATGTTGCTTGTTGCTGCTAGCGGCCTATTCTATTTGTGGAATCAACTTGAACCAACAAAATCGGGATCTCCTATTGAAGTAACTATAGCAAAAGGCAGCTCTGCTAATAGTGTAGCAAAGGTTCTTGAAGATAATGGAATAATAAAAAATGGATTTATTTTTGGCTATTATTTGGTATTGAAAGACGAGGGTGACAACTTCAAAGCTGGAAAGTATGAATTAACACCTGGCATGGACAAAGCAGAAGTTATTGCAAAATTAAATGCAGGTGATGTGATCGCTCAAGAAACGATTACATTTACGATTCCAGAAGGCTTCACAATTGCTCAAATGGCGGACAAGCTATCGACTGAGGGACTTGTAGATAAAGAAAAGTTCATTTCTTTAACGAAAGAGTCTCGTAGTTGGTCAGGTGCAGAAAATGTGCTTAACATCCCACAGGAAGCTACGGAGTTAATTAATCGCTTGGAAGGTTATCTTTTCCCTGATACGTATGAAGTTGTCAAAGGTAGTACGGAAGAGGAGATTATAATACGTATGTTGAAGGAGCAAGATCGTAAGCTTGCTACTTTACCAGAGAATTGGCCTGATGAGTTAGAGAAGTTAGGAATATCGATGCATGAATTGTTAACGATCGCTTCATTAATTGAGCGTGAAGTGGTTGTTGATAGTGAACGTGCTACTGTTGCTGGTGTTATCTATAACCGTTTGAAGGAACCAATGCGATTACAAATTGATGCGACGATTCAATACGCATTAGGGGAACAAAAGGAATTATTGTCAATAGAAGATACGAAGCTCGATAGCCCTTATAACACTTATGTTATTGATGGAATACCTCCTGGACCGATAGCTACGCCAAGTTTAGAATCTATTAAGGCAGCGCTATATCCAGAAGAACATAAATTCTATTATTATGTAACGAAGAAAGATGGAACTCAGTCACATCTATTTGCTGAGACTTATAATCAACATCTAAGAAATATTGAAAAAAGTAAGGAGACGGCTCAGTAATGAGCCGTTTACTTTGGTGAGGTGAGCGTCAATGTCATATAATCCAGAATTGTTGTGTACTGCTGCTAACTTAGATGAATGTATACAATTGTTAGATGCAGGAGCTAATGCAATATTAGTAGGGGAAGCTAAATTTGGTAGTAGATTAGCAGGTCAATTTGATCTTGATATGATTAAAGAGGCTGTTACTATAGCACACGCCAGAAATGGTAAGCTTTACGTTTCCATGAATAATCTTATTGATAATGCAACGGTAGAATTACTTCCAGCTTATTTGACTGCCTTGGCAGAGTATGAAGTAGATGCAATCGTTTATGGAGACCCAGCAGTGCTTGTAGCTGCTAAGGAATACGCACCTAATGTAAGTCTTCATTGGAATGCTGAAATGACTTCTACGAACTACGCGACAGCTGAGTATTGGGCTCGTCGCGGTACATCACGTTATGTATTAGCACGCGAATTGAATATGGAACAAGTAGTAGATACTAAAGAAAAAAGTGTGTTACCAATTCAAGTGCAAGTTCATGGTATGACGGCAATGTATCATTCCAAAAGATCTCTTATTCAAAGTTATACAGACTATCATGGTGAACAAGAGAGACATGCAAATATTCAAAAAGCTGCTGGATTATATCTAATGGAAAATGATCGACCAGATGAACGATATCCTATCTTTGAAGATGAATATGGAACACATATTATGAGCTCTGATGATATTTGTATGATAGAAAATTTGCATGAATTACTAGATTGTAAAGTAGATAGTTTGAAAATTGAAGGTATCTTGAAATCTACGGAGTATAACGTTGAAATTGTTAAAGCATATCGAAAGGCAATTGACGAGTATTTAGTTGATCCTGAACACTATGAATTTGATGAGCAATTGATGGACTCGATAAGAGAGATTCAAGATCCAACTCGCGAATTAAGCTACGGTTTCTTCTTCAAAGAACAAGTATATTAATCGTTGGAGTATTGGGCCATGATAGTTTTGAACTACTTTTTATATAATAAAGGTTATAAAAGTCCGCTTTTTGAACTACCTTTTTGAAAAGTTTTAGGAGGTGCATCACATGGGTACAACTTTGAAACATCAACGACGCTATTATGGCACTCGTAATCGATTAGAGCGTCCAGAGCTATTAGCACCAGCTGGAAACTTAGAAAAGCTAAGATTCGCTGTTCATTATGGAGCAGATGCAGTCTACATCGGCGGTCAGTCTTATGGACTACGATCTAACGCAGATAACTTTAGTTTCGAAGAGATGAAGGAAGGCGTAGAATTTGCTGCACGATATGGAGCAAAAGTATTCGTTGCAACGAACATTTACGCTCATAACGAAGACGTAGAAGGTATTGAACAATATTTGCGTAATCTAGAAGAAGCAGGAATTGCAGCTATTATTGCTGCTGATCCTATTATTGTAGAAACAGCTCAACGTGTTGCTCCTAAAATGGAAGTTCACTTGAGCACACAACAGTCCGTACTTAACTGGAAAACTGTTCAATTCTGGAAAGATGAAGGTCTACCTCGAGTTGTGTTAGCTAGGGAGACAAGCTTTGAAGAAATTGAACAAATCAAGAAAAATGTTGATGTTGAGCTTGAAGCTTTCATCCACGGGGCGATGTGCTCTTCATTCTCAGGTCGTTGTGTGCTTTCTAATCACTTTACTGACCGAGATTCTAATCGTGGCGGTTGCTGTCAATCATGCCGCTGGAAATATGATTTATTTCTAGAAGGGGCACCGGTTAATGAGGGGGAAGAAGATCCCTTCACGATGGGCTCGAAAGATTTGGGTATGTTAGAACATATACCTGATCTTATTGATGTGGGAATTGATAGCTTTAAAATTGAAGGCAGAATGAAAAGCATTCATTATGTTGCTACAGTAGTTAATGCTTATCGTCAAGCAATTGATGCTTATATGGCTGATCCAGAGCAGTATGAGGTTAAGCAAGAATGGATTGATGAAATTCATAAAGCGGCTAATCGCCCTCTTAATACAGGTTTCTTCCTTGATGTTCCAGGAGCTGAGGATCATATTTATACTGCAGAAGATAAAGTGGCGCCTTATGACTTTGCTGGTGTAGTACATGAATATGATGCTGCTACTCAGTTCGCAATCATTGAACAACGTAACCATTTCAAAGTAGGTCAAGAAGTAGAATTTGTTGGTCCCAATGGTCGTTTTTTCAAGCAAACCGTAACGGAAATTACTGATCTTGATGGAAACACACTAGATGTCGCTCGTCATCCGCTACAAAAAATTCGTATTCGTACGTTAAAACCAGTAGAGCCGATGGACATGATGCGTAAAAAGATACGCTAATAAAATAGAAAATATGACAAGACTCCCTTTATTTCGTATAAATGGAGTCTTTTTCATTTTAAAGATTGACAATCAAACGCAGATAGAAAATAATAGGAACTAGTATACATAAAATTAATAGAAGCTAAATCGCTATTTGTGAAAGCGCTTTTACAATGAGGTTGAAGGGCGGGGCAATCAGATGAAGAATGATAAAAAAGTCGAACTCAAAAAAGATGTAGTGAAATCTAATGTTGTAGCCAAGTATAAAACGAATCCGCTTCAATCTGTTGGTATCAAGTTGTTCCTTTACATTATGGGAGGGATTCTTGCCTGCGTTATTACGATGGGAACACTAGCGTATAATCAATCGAAAGGAATTATTGAAGGAAAGGCGTCTGAGTCTAGTCAACAAATCGTTAATCAGCTTGGTGCTAACCTCGATAATATATTAAAGACTTACGAAGAAATAACATTACAATTGATGGTTGATAATGAATTTCATAAAAGTGTAGATGTTGTTGTAGCTAACGAAGATGAGTTTTCAAAATTCGAATCGATCAAAGCTTTAACGACAAAACTGCAAAGCTTTATATTTGGTAATGCTAGTATTACAGGTATAGCTCTTATTCCCCTTGATAGTAATCTTAATATTATTACTGCTGGAAGTTCTCAACTTACTAAAGTAGAACGCTTAGCGAAGGAAGAATGGATTCAAGAAGCGATTGATGCAGCAGGCCGGGCGGTGTGGTTACCTTCAAGTCCAGAAGCGATAACGCATGCGGGAACGACACCTAGCTTTGGTATTGCTAGAGTAATTAAAAATCCAACTTCAAGTAAAGCGTATTATGTTTTACTATTGGATGTTTCGACAAAAGGCATACAAGAACAAATTGATAATGTGAATCTGGGTTCTGATAGTGGAATATCGATCGTTAATAGTAACAATGAATATATGACCAATGCAGATCCTAAACTTGTACAAAGCGTGGCTCCATTCCAAATAAATGTTGATGAAGAAGAGAAAAGTACTCGCGAAACTCTTAGTGGTATAGGAGAGGTATTATTAATTCATAAAAAATTAGGTTATTCAGATTGGTACTTAACAGGACAAATTCCTGTAAATGAACTAGTCAAAGATACTGTAGTTATTCGTCAATTAACGGTTTCCGTAGCAATCGCAGCTGCAGTAATTGCAATCATTATCTCCGCAATTGTTATGCTAACGATAAGCAGACCTCTTGTTCAGTTAAGAAATCTTATGAATGAAGGTGCGAAGGGAGATCTAACGGTTCGTTCCAAAAATAACAAACGTAAAGATGAAATAGGTCAATTAAGTAACAGTTTTGATTCTATGATGATACAAATAACTTCGTTAGCAACACAAACCAAAATTTCTGCAGACGCAGTAATGGTAACAGCAAAGACATTGACGAATGCATCGAACAAAACAGCAGTCTCTGCTAAAGAGATTGCTATCGCTACAGAAGAGATAGCCAACGGTTCAACAAGTCTGGCTGTAGAAGCAGAACGAGGTAATGATCTGACAGTAATGATTAACGATCAGATGAGGCAAGTGCTTAGTGCCAATCAAGAAATGGTACAATCCGCATATGAAGTAGAAAGTGCGAGTGGCAAAGGTACTGCCTATATGGCAGAATTAATTGAAAAGACTGGAATGACCGAAGAAATGACTCGTGAAATGGTCGAGAAGGTCGACTCCTTGAAAGATAGTACACGTTCAATTGTGCAAATATTAGATGTACTTAATGCAGTAACCAAACAAACGAATATACTATCATTGAATGCAACGATTGAGGCGGCGAGAGCTGGTACAGCAGGCCGCGGATTTATGGTAGTAGCGAATGAAATTCGTGGACTTGCAGACCAATCTACGCAATCTATCGATGTAGTAGCACAAATTACTGATCGAATTCAGTCAGAAATCGTTGAGACAGTTGAAGTGTTGTCTAAAGCATATCCAATGTTCCAAGAACAGATTAATTCGGTGAAAGAAGCAAATAGTATTTTTGTAAGTGTTCAAGGTCAGATGAATCATCTTATAAGTCGACTAGAAGATGTAACGCAATCTGTTAATAAGCTTGAAGCATCACAAACTGTCTTGAATGAAGCGATGACAAATGTAAGCGCAGTGGCTCAGCAATCTTCAGCAACCTCAGAGGAAGTTGCAAGTCTAAGTAATGAGCAATTGAGTATTAGTGATAATCTAGTAACATTATCAACTGAGCTTAATGAAGTTTCTACTAAATTAAAAGATTCATTAGCTCAATTTAAAGTTGAATAAAGATAACGTGAAAACTGTAAAAGATAACGAATCACTTGTTATCTTTTACAGTTTTTTGTTGTTTTTAAAATATTAGTTCGATAATACTATATTTGTTGATAACTAGAATATTTATTGCTACTTTTTACCTGCTTTAGCAAAATTCAAATATATGTATAGAATTAGTAGATTCTAAATGGTAAAATAGTAGTTATGTATTCTGAATTAATGATATTGCTTTATAAAAAAATAAGGTGGTGCTAGTCAGCATGAAGAAGTTTCTTGAAAAAGACAGTACTGTTAATGGACAGGATTCTCAAGAAAAAACTAATTCTTTGAAAAAAAATCTAGAAATTTTAGGTAAGTCCGCTAAAAGTAAAATGCAAGAAATAAAGAGTAAAGAGAAAATCAGTATATTGAATAGTATTGGAATACAATTATTTGTAATTATTTTTATTAGTATAGTTCTATGTGTTGTAACAGTAGGAACAATTTCTTATCAAAAATCTAAAGGATTAATTGAGAGCAATGTGTCCAATGCAAGTATTCAGACGATCAAGCAAGTTAGTAATAGTTTAGATACAGTATTTAAGAGTTATATTGATACTTCGTTCCAGATTATGTTCGATAGTGTATTTGTTGAGAACATGAATACATTACAAACAACAGATAATACATATGAGAAAATTAAAACGACTAAATTAATTACGGATAAATTATCTACATACATGGTAACGAATAAAGTAATAACTAACATTACAATTATTCCAGCAAGTGATATTATAGAGCCTATTGCTACTGGACAAACTGTAGATTCTGATAGCACCAAGAAAGATGCACAAACGTATCGTAATACGGAATGGTATAAGGAAAGTGTAATTAAAAATGGTATGGAACATTGGATTGAGCCACAAGCAGAAGGTATAAGTCAGTCGCCAGCTTATAAATCCGTTGGACTTTCTCGTATGGTTCGAAATATGAACAATCCTGACTTATCATTTATATTAGTTTTGGAATTCGACATTAATAGTTTCTTTGAAGCTGCAACGAAGGTAGATTTGGGTGATGGCAGTGAGATTGTTATTGTAAACAGTAACAATGAATATGTTATGGCACCAGATGATACTAAGTATGGTCAAACGCCTAATATTGCAATTCCAAAAGCTGAAGCCGATGCTGAGGCTGAAGAAGTAACATCAGGTAGTTTGAAACTTACTGGAGCTAATAATCAACAATATTTAGCGATTTTTGAGAGCTTACTAAGTAATGAAAATTGGAAAGTGGTTGCATCAATACCAACCGATAATCTTATTGAGCAAGCTGCACCAATACGTAATTTGACAATTATTACTTCAATTATTGCTGCATTACTTGCAATAGGAATCGGTATTATTGTTATTCTATTTATTGGAAGACCGTTGAACTATGTAACAGAATTGATGCAAAAAGGTGCACAAGGAGATCTAACAGTACGATCAACTCTTAAGAGGCGTAACGATGAGATAGGATTACTATCCAATAACTTTAATGAGATGATGGAGCAAATCGCAATTCTAGCTACACAAACAACGGTATCTGCTGCAGCCGTATTAAAGACAGCTGCGGAATTAACAGATGCTTCTGAAAAAACTTCAATAGCAGCGAAAGAAATTGCAATTGCTACTGACGAGATAGCCGGAGGCGCTTCAAGTCTTGCTATGGAAGCAGAAAAAGGTACAGATCATACGAATACGCTTAATGATCAAATGAAGCAAGTGAATGAATATAATGTACAAATGTCGATTTCCGCAAATGAAGTTGAACATGCAAGTCTTCAAGGTATTACTTATATGGGCGTGTTAATTGATAAAACAGGTACTACGGAACAAATGACACGTGCAATGGTTGATAAAGTTAATGCATTAAAAGTAAGTACTTCATCGATTGTGAAAATTCTTGATGTATTGAATAATGTAACGAAGCAAACAAACATTTTGTCATTAAACGCAACGATTGAAGCTGCTCGCGCAGGTGCTGCTGGTAAAGGCTTTATGGTAGTGGCAGATGAAATTAGACAGCTTGCCGATCAATCCAAAAATTCAATTGAGGTTGTAGCGCAAATAACGCGTACAATTACTAGTGAAATTGAAGAAACGGTTACAGTATTATTAGAAGCATATCCATTGTTCCAAGAGCAAATTGGTTCTGTTAAAGAGGCTAATCAATTATTCTTAACCGTTCAAGCTCAGATGGAAACATTTAAGCAAAGTATGAAACAAGTAACGGATGCCTTTGTTGAATTAAACAAATCACAAGAGATTTTAAGTGATTCTATGAATAATGTTAGTGCAGTAGCGCAACAATCTTCTGCAACTTCTGAGGAAGTAGCTTCTCTAAGTACAGAACAATTAAGTATTAGTCAAAATCTAGTTGATTTGTCAGGTAAACTTCAGACGGTTTCTACTGGATTGAAGGATTCCCTTTCCAAGTTCAAAATTTAATCAATTTGAAGAGCTATCGATGTGTTAATTCACACCGATAGCTCTTTTTGTGCTTCATATTAAGTAATGTTTTCGTTTAATCTACTTAGAAAGTAGTCATACTAAAGATATTATGATGATAATGGAGTAGATAACAATGCAGCGAAGAGTAATCTGGATAGCGATCGTATTTACTAGCGTTATGTTTGTTTATACATGTCGACTTATCTACTTACAAATAAGTCCAACGACTACTATGTTTCAACAGCATGGAAGTAAATATAAATATTATGATTGGCGCCAAGGGGCGGTTAATCAACGGATGAAGAAATTGATGGTTGATGATGGCAGAGGTCATTTTGTTGATGAACATGGATTATCAATTACAAGTCAAAAATACGATACGGTTGCATTTTTCCCAGTCCACGCATGGAAGGAAATAGATGCTACACGATTTGATCAACTTGCTACTATTTTAGATAAATCTTCAGATCAGTTACAAGAGTTTGTAAGTGTTTTAGAAAGTGCCTCTTTCTTAGAAGATAAGTCAAGAGAACCGATCAGACTAACTGAGCAACAAGTGCATGACATACAAGCGTTGCATTTATATGGCCTAGAAGTCGTCACATATCGTGATCGTTATCCAGAGCAATATGAACAGAAGCATTTTATTGGGGCTGTTGCTGAATATCCGGAGTGGGCTGATAAGGTGTACAGCTCTGAGATAAAAAATTTAACTAATTGGAGTAGGGACAGTAAAGTTGGAATATTAGGTCTAGAATATTCTCTTGATCGATACCTACATGGACTAGGGCCGTCCTACATATCATACACATTAGATGGAAGGTATGATCTATTATCTGGTATTGGCATGAGGAGAATGGAGTCGAGTAATCCTTACTATCCGCTTACCATTGTAACGACAATTGATCTTGATCTTCAAAATAAGATAGAACGATACTTGGACGAGAAACATGTTACTGAAGGGGCCATAGTATTGCTCGATGTTACTAATGGTGATGTAAAAGCAATGGTATCCAGGCCACAATTATTACCTGGGCAATTAAGCATGGGTAATGATAGTGTTCTTAAAAATCACGCTCTAACCGCATATTCACCAGGATCCATATATAAAATTGTAACGGCAGCAGCAGCATTAGAGTATGGGGTTGTAGACGAAGATGAACATTTTTATTGTAATGGTGAATACGGCAGATATGGGCTATCGTGCTGGAAAAAAGGCGGACATGGTGACCAGACATTGGAAGAAGCATTCGCTAACTCGTGCAATGTTGTGTTTGCAACATTATCCGAACGTCTTTCAGCAAATCAATTATATGAAACAGCAAATGCACTGGGTGTAGTTCAAAAAGTAGGATGGCATCAAGATAAAGCGAAAGCACCAATTACGTCTCCTATTCGATTATTAGCAGAGGAAGAGAATGGTCTTGTGTTTCATGATCTGAATACGAAAGATGGTGGAATCATTGCACAATCAAGTATAGGTCAGCGTGATGTTCATCTAACGCCTTTACAAGCAGCCAATATGGTTGTAACTTTACTTAATCATGGGAGACAATACGAGAATAGAATTGTCTCACAAATAAATTATGCTGATGGTCAAGTATTAGCGCAGCTGCCAGTTCATCTAGGACATGAGAATAAATATAATATACATCCAGCTACGGCAGAAAAGATATTAAGATATATGCAATTAGTTGTTCAACAAGGAACAGGGCAGTCAATTAATCAAGGGCAATGGCATATAGCTGGTAAGTCTGGTACAGCACAATTAAGTGGCAAGCAATCAGGGCACAATGATCAATGGTTTGTCGGTTATGGTCCGACTGAGCAGCCCCAATATGCTCTATCCGTACTCGTACAAGATCAATCAAGTGGTACGAGAAATCAAGCTACACAAATATTCCGTGGAATTATGGATATTGTTGCAGCCCATGAATAGTAGCGATAGAGCATAACTATAAGAACAGTTAAAGAAGAGGCAGTATCAAGGTCGCTATTGGTGACTTTTGATACTGCCTCTTTATTTGTTCAATTGCCACATTATTATTCGTCCACTTTTTCAATACTTGTTTCTAACTTATCATATTCACCAATTGGTTTCCTAATCCATTGTTCAAAGTAGCCTTGGTCTAGTAATGCTTTGATGAGTATAAGTAGAATTGGTGATAGAATTAATCCAGCTACACCGAATAATGATAAGGAAATCATCATAAATGCTAACATTGTATATGCTGATACGCCTAAGGAATCACCAGTGATTTTTGGTTCAAGCATTTGTCTAGCTAGAACTACGACAAGCCATAGTACTGTAATCCAAATGGCTATTTCATAATCACCAATTACAAACAAATAAGTAATCCATGGGATGAAAATTGTACTTACGCCAAGTAAAGGTAATACGTCAAATATAGCTGCAACTAATGAAATAACTAAAGCATGATTAACCCCTAGTAATAATAAAGATATAAGTATAACTACAAAGGTAATACTTATTAATTTACTTTGTGCTTTAATGTAGATCCAAATACCTTTCAATACATTATCTCTCAAAAAGAAAAAGGCAGTTTTAAATGTATTAGGCGTTTTATTAGTAGCTAATTTTTTCCA
The DNA here is from genome assembly GCF_024721975.1 of Paenibacillus endoradicis. The sequence continues at coordinate 109,449 of NZ_JANQBB010000001.1, forward strand.
ATCTACAATTTCAATACTTAAGAAGTAAGCTAAGATTAGACCAATTGCAGCATTTACAACGAATGAAGTAAATGAAGTTATCGAGCCGATAACAAAAGTTAAACCATTTATTAACCAACCTTGTATAGTTGTAGAAGCCTGAGCCAATATATCTGTTAGTTTGTCTGTTAAGCTGATGTCGATAGGTAATTGATTCATCTGCTCTTGGAAATAGTGTAGCCATTTGTTAAGCTCTGCGGAGAACTGTTCCTGATATTGAGGGAGTAAGTTAACTAATTCAATCCCTTGAATGGTTGCAATAATAATAAGTGCTCCAATTAATCCAAGAACAATAAGAACGAATAGGACAGCTGAAATGGCAGAGGCTAAGCTTTTTTTCAATCCCCATTTATTAAGACGTCTTGCGAGAGGCTCAATACACATGAAAATAACAAAGGAGTAGAAAATTGGTTTTGCAATATTGTACACAATACTAAATAGCCACATAATAAGAAGGACTGTAACAACGATAAGCGCAATATCAAAAGCCGTTCTCCAATATTTTTTGTAGAAAGATAACAAGTCGCAATCATCCTTTCAAAACGTAGTATAGTTAGTAATATATCTATGCTTTACAAATATTCTTACTGATCTTGCTAGTGAGAATTCCATGCAATTATGATACAATAAAAGTTAGTGCACTTCGTTCTTATTATGTATTATATATTGACTATATCATTATTATAGTGAGGAAGACAATCATGGAAAACATATTAACTTGGGGATTTTATTTCATGACCTTCTACGCATTTATTCCTGGACTTTTAAGTAGAGTATTTGGATATCAAGTATTTAAGAAGGGGAAAGCGAATCATGAAATTGCGTTAACATTTGATGATGGACCAGACCCTATCTATACTGAACAGTTACTAGACTTATTGCAAAGATATGATGCTAAAGCAACTTTCTTTGTTGTAGGAGTACATGCGAAACAAAATCCTGAATTATTGAAAAGGATGAGAGATGAAGGTCATACAATAGGTGTTCATAATTATGAACATAAGACGAATTGGTTTATGAGACCTAAGACAGTTCGTAAACATATTGCAATGACTAATGATATTATTGAAGAGGTAACTGGACAACGTTCGATCTACTACCGACCGCCGTGGGGAATTGTTAATTTGTTCGACTATGGCAATGTATCACGTCTTAATATTATTTTATGGTCATCGATTTTTGGAGATTGGCATAAAAAATTAGATGCAAAGAAATTAGAAGTTAGATTAATGAGCAAGCTGAACGCTGGAGAAGTATTGCTACTACATGATTGTGGAAGAACGTTTGGTGCAGATGTAGATGCTCCGCGTAATATGCTAATTGCTTTGGAAGTATTTCTCGAAGAAGCAACATTAAGACAAATGAAAATGGTAAACATAGAAAGTATGATTAAAGTGACAGAACATAATAATAAGAAAACTTTATCTATAGGTAAAAAGATGATGGTGTCTTTGTGGTTAACTTGGGAGAAAGTATTTCATCAAGTTATGAGATTGAAAGATATTAAATCAAGCAATGGGTCTATGTTCCATTATCGTTTGATTAAATATAAAGGAAAACCACTACCTTTGAATAACGGTGAAGTGCTCTCACATGGTGATCAGATTGTTGAACTTCATTTTGATAATAAGAAATTATCCCAAATTGCATTTGCATCGAAAAATCCATTGGTCGTTGCTGTGAAGACGATTCGTGAAGTAGAACGAGCATTACCTGCATTAGCTTTACAAATTACGGATGAGGCAAAGAATACTCCAATTAAAGCAATACAAGGAATTACGATGATTAATCGAGGCGCTGATAAATTAGGTTTTTCAATCCATGATATGCCTAATGGAATATTTCTAGCTAGCTCTAAAATTTATTTGAAATGGTTAATGAAAATATTAACGCCAGCTCAAACTGCTACGGCTAACCGTCAAGTTCGAGAGCAAGTTCAAGAAGAACCTAGAATTTTACTTATGACGCTTGAGCGTCTTCAGCAATACATTCCACTTGATAATGTGTACAATGTTGCCAAACAACAAGAAATTATTAGTGCGAAGCAAGATGTACTAACATCGAATTAATGAAATATGAAATAAAAAAGATGTAGCGAGTAATGTTATTACTCGCTACATCTTTTTAGTATTCGCCGAAATTGCCATTGACATTTGCGTACAAAAAAAGCCTGCTGATTATCATCGATCAGCAGGCTTTCGCTTATAGTAAGAAAATCTTATACTACATTTTCATTACTGCACCAGTATTAGCGCTTGTTACCATATGTGCATAACGAGCTAGGTAACCACGTTTGATTTTAAGTTCGAATCCAGGCCATGCGGCTTTACGAGCTTCAAACTCTTCATCACTAATTAGTAGGTTCATCGTACGATTATTCATATCGATTTCGATTTCATCGCCATCATTAACGAATGCGATTGGACCGCCATCAGCAGCTTCTGGAGAAACGTGACCGATAGAAATTCCGCGAGAAGCTCCAGAGAAGCGACCATCCGTAATTAGGGCAACCTTAGCGCCAAGACCCATACCAACAATTGCTGAAGTTGGAGCAAGCATTTCAGGCATACCTGGACCGCCACGAGGTCCTTCGTAACGAATAACTACAACATGGCCTTCTTTAATCTTGCCTTGAGCTAGAGCTTCAAGACATTCATCTTGAGAATTAAAGCAAATAGCAGGACCTTTATGATAGCCACCTACTGATTTGTCAACTGCACCAGTTTTAATAACTGAACCGTTAGGAGCAATGTTACCGAATAGAATAGCTAGTCCACCACGAGCAGTATGTGGGTTGTCGATTGTGTGGATAACATCCGTATCTTGAATTTCACAGCCTTCAACGTTTTCACGAATAGTTTTACCTGATACAGATAAAGTATCACCGTCGAATGCGCCTTCTTTTTTCAATAATTCATGAATTATTGCACTAACACCACCAGCATTGTGTACATCTTCAATATGATAATCAGATGCTGGAGCGATTTTTGCTAAGTGAGGAACACGTTCAGCAATTTCATTGATTTCTTCGATCGAATATTCAATACCTGCTTCATGTGCAATTGCAAGTGTATGAAGTACTGTATTTGTAGAACCACCCATAGCCATATCAAGCGCAAAAGCATTGTCGATTGCTGCTTTTGTAACGATATCGCGAGGTTTGCGGTCCATTTTAATAAGTTCCATTAATTGACGAGCTGCTTGCTTAACAAATTCTTTACGCTCTGGAGCAACAGCAAGAATCGTACCGTTACCAGGAAGAGCAAGTCCAAGACCTTCAGCTAAGCAGTTCATGGAGTTAGCAGTGAACATACCTGAACATGAACCACATGTAGGACAACCATATGCTTCTAGCTCATAAAGTTGCTCATCATTGATAATACCAGATTGGTGAGCACCAACGCCCTCAAATACACTTGTAAGTGAGATTGCACGACCATCTGATGTTCTGCCGGCTTTCATTGGTCCACCACTTACTAGCATTGTAGGGATATTAACGCGAAGTGCACCTAGAATCATACCAGGTGTGATTTTATCACAGTTAGGAATACAGATCATACCATCGAACCAGTGAGCGTTAACAACTGTCTCAACGGAGTCAGCGATAATTTCACGGCTAGCAAGAGAATAACGCATACCGATATGGCCCATTGCGATACCATCATCTACACCAATTGTGTTGAATTCGAAAGGAACACCGCCAGCTTCATAGATAGCTTCCTTAACTAATTTACCAAATTCCTGAAGATGTACATGTCCAGGGACAATATCAATATAAGAGTTACATACCGCGATAAACGGTTTGCCAAAATCCTCTTCTTTAACTCCAGCAGCACGAAGCAAACTACGATGTGGTGCACGGTCAAATCCTTTTTTAATCATATCAGAACGCATTTTTGTTTTTGCCATGTGGAAGTTCCTCCTTGTACGTTTACACTATAATGAAATAGTTACAATGTTATTATCATGCTAGATGCTCATATTTGTAATTTTAGCATACTCAATAGTACTTGGCTACAAAGTAATAACCGTATTATGAACCGAATCACGCGCTTAATACGTATAATTTGGTATACTATGATGTGAAGTAATCCTCATAATAGATTACAAGACTGTAAATCAACATAGTAAAAATAGGATTTCGAAAAGGGGATCGAAATGGATAATCATTTTGAAAATAATAAAGAGCTAATGAATAAGTTGGATGAATCTTTTCGTGAAATCAGAAGCATCATTAATACATACTGGGGAAAATATAGTATATCTGGACTTGGAATAACTCACGCTCGAATGATGACACAACTTTCAGAAAATGGACCTACAAAAGCCTCACATATTGCAGACAAACTATATATTACTTGTGGAGCGGTAACGGGTTTGTCTGATCGGCTAATTGAATTAGGGTTTGTCACTAGAGAGAAAGATGCAAATGATCGACGTGTCGTATTGTTGAAAATATCAGAATTAGGAGAAAAGCATGTAGAAGAGATTAAAGCGGTACGGAAAAATTTGATGATTCATTTATTTGAGGGTCTTACTAGTGATGAAATGGAAAAAGGAATGTATCTGTTTAATAAAATGAAACAAAATATGGTAACTTTTAATGCAACAGAAAAAGAATGAAACTAGACTTTTCGGTACAAATTACTAAGTAAATAGTTGTAATAAGTCGATTTCCATCATAATTTGTAATATTTTAGCAATGTAATCGCTATTTTATTTGTCATTTTTGTGACGTTTATTAATTAATACTTAAATTATCGCTGTTATTGTGTAAGATAAAGTAGTATTTTGTCGGATTTCTAAGGATGAGGAGAGAAACACACAGTGAAAAAGAGACTTACATTACTTTTGTCAATGGTTCTAGTTATCGGATTGTTGGCTGCATGTGGTAACAATGCAAATCAAGGGTCAAACGGTACTAATTCAGAGGGAACAGGGAATGGCAAGAAAGATATTAAAATTGCTCTAGTTCTTCCTGAACAAATTGGTGTTAACCCATTCTTCGAACTAATGGATAAAGGTTTCAAAAAAGCTGGGGAAGACTTTGGTGTTACTATCAAAACCATGGAATCTTCAGATGCTAATGCTTTTGAACAAAACTTCCGCGCTGCAGTTGCTGATGGATATGACATGATTATAACTGCTACTTACCAAGCTGAAGATGCTCTTAGAAAAATCGCGGCTGAAAACCCAAATCTTCCGATTGCAATTATTGACCATGTAATTGAAGATGTACCTAATGTAAGAAGTGCTGCTTTTATTGAAAACCAAGCATCATTCCTTCTAGGTGCTGCTGCTGGTCTTGTAACAGAATCCAACGTTGTTGGTAATGTTGTTGCTGTTGAAGGCGCACAAATGGACAAGTATACAATTGGTTTTGCTAAAGGTCTTGCTTACACAAATCCTGAAGCAAAAGTTCTAACTTCGTATGTAGGTAGCTATGTAGATTCTGCAAAATCAAAAGAACTTGCACTTCAACAAAACGCTCAAGGTGCTGACTTTATCGCAGGTTTAGCTGCAGTTGGTGACTTCGGTATATTTGAAGCTGCAAAAGAAAAAGGTTTCTATGCTTCAGGACAAGACGTTGACCGTACTGTAATCGATCCTGAGCACGTAATCTTATCTCAACTTAAAGAAGTAGATACTGTTACTTACGATACAGTTAAACTTTTCGTTGAAGATAAATTCGACTTTGGAACTACGTTCTATGGTTTGGCTGAAGGTGGCGTAGGTCTTACTTTTGTAACGACTGAAAGTGAATCTCCGCGCAGTGACAAACTAACTGATGAAGATATCGCTCAATTAAAAGAAATTGCTGAAGGTATCAAAGACGGTTCAATCGATACTTCTATTACAAAATAATAAATTTTTATAAGTAGTTTGCCGGCTGCAGTAACTGCAGCCGGCTTAATTGTTTGAAAGGAGCTTCTGTATGCTGCTTGAGATGGACAGTATAACAAAGTCATATGGCTCTGTAACTGCTAATCATAATGTTAATTTTAATTTGCGCAAAGGTGAAGTTCATGCGCTTATTGGTGAAAATGGTGCAGGTAAAACGACGTTGATGCGTATTTTGTATGGCATGGAACGTCCGACAAGTGGTGAGATTAGAATTGATGGCAAAGCTGTAACGTTTAATGATCCAACAGACGCTATCGGGCAAAACATCGGTATGGTCCATCAGCATTTTATGTTGTTTTCAGCATTTACGATTGCAGAGAACATCGTTATTGGTCGTGAACCAAGTAAAGGTGTGAAGTTTGATCGTAAAACAGCAATTGAAGAAACACTGAAATTATCTGAGCGATACGGAATGCCTGTTAATCCAAAGCATAAAGTTGCAGATTGTTCACTTGGAATGCAACAACGAGTAGAAATATTGAAAGTATTATATCAAGGTGCAGAAATTATTATTCTTGATGAACCAACAGGTGTTTTAACACCTATAGAAGTAAAAGAGTTATTAATTTCAATAAAAAAACTTGCTGCTAGCGGTAAAAGTTTTATTATTATTAGTCATAAACTGAGTGAAATAATGGAAGTAGCTGATCGAATTACAGTACTCCGAGATGGCCATATTACTGGCACGGTGAATGCTGCTGATACTAATGAAGAAGAGTTATCCAAAATGATGGTTGGACGTGATCTTGTTAAGCTTGAACGTCGAAAACTTGAATATGGAGATCCAGTACTTAATGTACAATCACTTTCTATTAAAGGTAATAAAGCTAAGCCGTTATTAGACAACATTAATTTTAACGTGCGTGAAGGTGAGATTGTAGGTATTGCTGGAATATCTGGGAATGGTCAGTCAGAGTTATTGCAAGCAATTTCTGGATTAATGCCTTATAGTCAAGGAACTATCACAATACAAGGTATGAATGTAACCGGTGCTTCCGTTAAGCAAATTCGTGAAAGTGGACTTGCGCACATTCCTGAGGATCGATACCTTTGGGGTGTGTCCAAAGATGCAACCGTTTCAGATAATGGAATAATGGGTCATTTGGATTCAACGAGTAAATACGGAGTTCTTCAAGGTAAATTAATTCGTGATCTTGTATCCGAATGGGTTCAAAGATTTGGAATTAAAACAGGGTCATTAAGTACTAAAGCTCAATATTTATCAGGTGGTAATTTGCAAAAGCTAATTGTTGCACGTGAGCTTGCAAAGCAAACTCCTTTTCTAATTGCTGCTGAGCCGACTCGTGGTGTAGATGTTGGTGCAATGGAGATTATTCACGGAGAGTTATTAAAACGTCGTGATGAAAAAGCGGGTATTTTGCTAGTATCAAGCGAATTAACAGAAATTATGAAGCTTTCAGATCGTATATTAGTTATGTATGAAGGTAAAATTGCTGGTGAATTAGATGCTGCTGTAGCTACTGAAGAGCAAATTAGTCTACTAATGGCGGGAGGTAAAGCTGTTGGATAAGATAAAAAGTAGTTTACAGTCCCTTTTACAGCCGTTCATTGCAATAGTTGCAGGTCTATTGGTTGGTGCAATCGCAATTGTAATCGTTGATGGAAATATTGTGGATACGTACCGAGAAATGTGGAATGGCGCATTCGGTAATTTTTATTTCTTTACGAGTACATTAGCTCGGGCCACTCCAATTATTTTGGTTGGTCTAGGCGCATCATTAGCGTTCAAAGCAGGATTTTTCAATATGGGTTCAGAAGGTCAGATGGTTCTAGGGGCATTAACTGCTGCAATAACAGCAGTTTACGTACCAGGTCCGGGTTGGTTTAAAGCGATCGCAGCTATTATGGCTGCTATGATTGTAGCTGGTCTTTGGTCTGCTCTTGCGGGTTGGCTCGATTCCAGGTTCGGTATGAACTTATTAATTACAACGCTATTACTTAATTATATTGCATCACTATTTGCTGGTTATATGGTTGCATATCCATTCAAAGATAGCACAACTAACTCAGCTCTGTCCCAGACGCAAATGATCGATAAATCAGTATTTTTCCCGAAATTATTTTCAGGTATGACATTGCATATAGGTTTTGTCATCGCAATCGTTGCGACAATCGGATTATTTTTATTCATCAAGTACACGAAAAAAGGATATGAAATTCGTATGCTAGGCGGCAATCCACTATTTGCTAGCTATGGCGGCGTAAATCGCGGCCGTTTGATGGTAGTAAGTATGCTGGTCAGTGGTGCTTTCGCAGGTCTTGCCGGCGCATCCGATGTACTAGGTACTTCATATCGCTATCTTGATGGTTCACTAGTCTCTGCTAATTATGCATGGACAGGTATTATGGCGACATTACTAGCTAATTCAAATCCTATTGGTACAGCAATAGCAGCTATTTTCCTCGCTGCTTTGCAGACTGGTGGTATGGGTATGGAGCGTAATACCGATGTTCCGCTAGAAGTATCAAGTATTATTCAAGCTGTATTAATTCTGTTTATTACAGCGAAATTTACAATGTCATTCATTAAACGCAAGAAAGCGGGGGCGAAAGATGGATCAGCTAATTGATGTTTCCTTATTCGCTGCAGCTCTACGTATGATTACACCGATTTTGCTTGCAGCTTTAGGTGGAGCAATATGCGCACGAGTTGGACTATTTAATGTTGGTTTGGAAGGTCTAATCTTAGTAGGTGCATTTTCCGCTATTCTTGGTAATTATTTAACAGGTAGTATTACAATGGCCATCTTGTTCGCTATTGGTTGTTCACTGTTATTCGCGCTACTCTTTGCCTATATGAGTATTAATTTACAGGCAAATGTAATTGTCGTAGGTATTGCTATTAACTTTTTAGCCGCTGGACTAACGACGTTTGCCCTTCGTGCAATTTTCAATGTAAAGGGAGCTTATTACGACAAAGATATGCAGGGACTACCTAAGCTCGATATTCCATTAATAAAGGATATCCCATGGATCGGCGATGTTTTTTCTGGTCAATCTATTCTAGTGTATGTGTCCATCATTATCGTAATTTTATTGCAAATATACTTGTATAAAACGGTATCAGGTTTCCGTCTGCTTGCAGCTGGAGAGAATCCAACGGCAGCTCGTAGTATTGGTTTACCGGTTCGTAGAATTCAATACCTTGCAGTATTGCTTTGTGGTGCGCTTTGTGGACTTGCAGGTGCACAGTTGTCTCTTGGTAATGTAACGATGTTTACTGAAGGTATGACAAGCGGTCGTGGATTTATCGCATTAGTAGCAACGATGCTAGGTCAATCTAATCCCATTGGTGTAGCAGGTGCAAGTATATTGTTTGGCTTTATGGAGGCTTTGAGCTATCGTTTGCAAAACTTCTCTATTCCTTCAAATCTTTCAGCTATGCTTCCGTTTGTTGTAACCATTATTGCGATGATTTTCTTCAAAAACAATGGATATAAGGACGAAGCTAAAAAATCTAACGGAAGCTCACGCTAACGGTTGATTTTATGCTTATGCTTCCGAAGTACTTTTCTGTGCGAAGAGGTTATGACAAGAAGCACAGAAAAGATTTAGCTTCCGAAGTGCTTTTCATTAACAATAAGTATACCTAGAAGATATGAAAAATTTTTGCCTGTGCTTCTGATGTGCTTTTCTGTGCAAAGAAGTAAAGTCATGAAGTCCAGAAAAGTTGGAGGAGGTCGTCGATATGCATAAAAAAGCGGAGCGTCTGAAAAAAGTTAAGGCGCCATTAGCTGCAAAAGTACCACCGGAACTTCAGCATCGTGTACCTCCTGGACAAACAGTTACAGATCGTTTTCCGATTCTTCACGAAGGTGAAGTGCCACAGTATGATATGTCAATTTGGAATATCAAAACATTTGGTGAAGTAGAGACGATTCGTAGTTTCGACTTTGACGATTTGATGAAATTACCTCAAACTGAGATCACCTGTGACATTCATTGTGTAACACGTTGGTCTAAGCTTGATACGAATTGGGTTGGCATTAGATTCTCAGATTTGTTACCTTTGCTCGGTGTAAAAGCTGAAGCAAAATATGTAATGATTCATGGGGAAAATGATTACACAGCTAATGTTCCTTTAGAAGATTTGATGCGTGACAATATATTGTTAGCACATACTTTTGACGGAGAGCCACTTACTGAAAAACATGGTGGGCCATTGCGCATGGTCATTCCACATCTCTACTTCTGGAAGAGTGCGAAATGGATTACTGGTTTTGAATTTATGGTTGAAGATTACCCAGGATTCTGGGAACAAAATGGATTTCATAATTATGCAGAACCATTTGCCGAACAACGTTTCTCTGGAGATGGTTTTGATCTACCAGAAGATGAGTGGCATGGGAAGGAGTTTGACTAAATGTTTTTATCTATTCTTGAAGTTAATTCAGAGCAACTGCCAGGTCTTGCTATCGTATGTGGAGATCCACGTCGCGCCAAGAAAATTGCAGACATGCTAACTGATTCTGTTGAACTATCATTCGCTCGTGAATATCGTACCTTTGTTGGTTCATATAAAGGCGTACAATTAGCAGTAGTAAGTCATGGTGTAGGTTGCCCTGGTGCTGCGGTATGTTTTGAAGAACTTATTAAAGGTGGCGTACATACGATTATTCGTGTAGGTACAGCAGGTTCTTATTCCGCTGATCATCCTGCAGGAAGTTTGATCGTAAGTACGGGTACAATCCGTACAGATGGACTAACTAAACAATTAGTACCTGATGGTTTCCCTGCGATTGGCGATAGTGAAGTTGTTAATGCACTATTTGCTTCTGCAGAGGAACAAGGTGGTATTGTGAAGAAAGGTATTACTGTAACTCTTGATGTATTCTTCAATGGTCCAGTAGAAATACCTCACAAGCTATATAAAGCATCTGGAGCACTTGCAGTAGAGATGGAGATAGCTTCATTGTATGTTATTGCTTCACTTCGTGGCATTCGTGCTGGAGCAATTGTAGCACTTGATGGCTATGCTGATTCTGATCTAGCTGAAGGTTATGATCCACATACAAACGTAGTAAGTGATGCTGTTGAACGTGAAATTAAAGCAGCACTTGAAGCTATGGTGAAATTAGCTTAGTCATGTGATTTACTTTTGACAAATATAATGTTCAATAAAACAAATAGGGAACTTCATGGAAGATCATGAAGTTCCCTATTTGTTTTAAAATTATTGTAGGATGTATAGCTCAAATTAATGGTTCTGACTGTACGTAACAGGTAGCTTTAATTAATTGTCCGGTACATACGTAATAGCTAGCCAATAGGTATCATCTGATGTCTGAAAAGAAATAACTAAATCTGGTCCAGAAGATAACTCTACAAAATATCTGCTCCTATCCTTTTGTGCTCGAACGCCTTCCTGGATGAAATAGTAGTTTTGAATTTGTCCTGAAGTTTTCAGTCTAGTTAACTCTTTTTCGTAGAAAGATTGAAATTCATTTTCACCAACATAAGTAATATAAAAAGGTGAACAAACATCTTCTTTTGCTTGAAATACAGTTCGTTTAGGCAGAGGTATTGTAATGTTTTTCAGGTCCTCTTCAAATTCACAGGAAAAACTTTCGCTAGATAGCAAATAACTCTTTACATAACTATTGAACGTAAAGTTCCAAAAATACGTTTGACATAGGATGAAGATGGGAATGGAAACAGTAAGGAAAACAATAATTATGCGTTTGCGATTTATTGATTTTATTATAATTAGTACAATACAGAACGCAATTACCAAGCCTATTGAATAAATAATATAATATATATTTCCAGCCACCGACTCATCCCCTCAGCAACTTCTTCAAAGAAAATTGATTAAGTTTTCTCTAACTTACCATATAATGTTATCTTTGCAAACGGTCAAGTATTAAAGATTAAAGCCATAAAAATATTTGATATCGCTTACATTTACATTATTGACAGTCTTTCTATCCTGTGATAAATTATACAAAAGTAAACAGTTTAGTAAAATGTTTTCGTAAAAGTAGGGACGCTTGAGAAGGAGGTACTCCGTTGAAGGATATTGATACTTCAAATAACAAACCTGCAAGAAAAACTGGCACTAAATCTTTAACAATTAATGATATTGCCAAACTTGCCGGCGTTTCTATTGCGACGGTTTCCAAGATTTTGAATCAGAAGGATCAAGACATTGGAGAAGAAACGAAGAAAAAGATTAATAAAATTATTAGCGATAACAATTACGTACCATACCAGAAGATGATGAAACGTATTTCAGCAAAATCATCTACAATCGGCTTGGTAATGGGTGATCGTATATCGAATGATTTTTATACAGCTTTTACAAAAGGCGTGGAAGAATGTGCATACCAAGCGAAGATGAGCGTTATTATTGCTCACACCGATGCAAGTGAGGTCGGTGAAAAGAAATACGATAAAATTCTTCAAGATAGAAATGTAGAAGGTATCATACTAGTCCCTGCTTCTGGAATGGAGATAGCAGAAACAGAAGTGTTTTCTTCAAAAGATGCTCCAGTTGTAGTAGTAAGTCAGCGGGCATTAGATGAGCAAATCCATCAACTGTATTTCGATCATTTCTTAGGTGCATATAAAGCAACAACATACATAATAGAACATCAGCATGAGCTCATTGGCTTTATTACAGGCACGTTGTCTGACCCTGTAGCGGAAAGTCGTTTGGAAGGATACAAAAAAGCGTTATACGATCATAATATTTCCTTTGAGAGAAGCTTACTATTTGAAGGTACTCAAGGAGATAATAAGCAATTTGGTAATGAAGGGACGAAGCTACTTCTAGCAAAAGGAGTTACAGCTATTGTAGCTGCTAACGATGAGATTGCTTCAGGTGTATACGGAGCTATTAACGAAGCGTTGTTGAAAATACCATCTCATGTCTCAGTTGTTGCGTTGTCTGATTCAAATATAAGTGATCTTATTATTCCTAATCTGACAGCTATTCGCTATCCAACGTATCAAGTCGGATATGAAGCTTGCACACAATTAATAAAGCAAATTAGAGGCGAAGAAGTAGAGCAGAAAATAGTGTATGGACCTGAACTAATTGTTAGAAAAAGCGTAGATAAGCCTTCAGGGCCTGACTATTCTCAGAAAGAGAAAATTGCGATCGTTGGAAGTCTTAACATGGATATCATTATGAAAGTCCCTCATATTCCAAAAGTAGGGGAAACCATTCTAGCTAATGACATCAAACATGCTGCAGGTGGCAAGGGCGCTAACCAAGCTGTAGGGGCTGGAAAGCTGAACGGTAAAGTGTACATGATCGGTCGTGTTGGAAATGATCTATATGGTCGAGAGTTATATCATAGTTTAATCAAGTATGGTGTAGATGCTAGCGGTGTTATCCATGATGATATGTTACCTACTGGTAATGCTTATATCTATGTTTCAGATAACGGTGATAACAATATCGTTGTAAATCCAGGAGCCAATTCAAGATTAAGTATTGAGCAGGTACAAGAGTTTGAATGGATCTTCGATAAAGTATCTTATTGTCTCGTACAGATGGAAATTCCAATGAATACGATCGAATATGTTGCAACATTATGTAGACAGAAAAATGTAAAACTAATACTGAATCCAGCGCCTGCTAGAGAAATCAATTATTCATTATTTGAAAACTGCTTCCTTGTTATTCCGAATGAGACAGAGCTTGATCGTATGATTCCTGGTGAAGCATCAATTGAAGAAAAAGCAATCAAGCTATTAGAAAAGAGTTTTCAAAATGTTATTGTCACACTTGGTGAGAAGGGTTGCCTTCTAGTGAATGCCACAACTAAAAAGTATTTTCCGGCAGCAAGTTTTAAGGCTGTGGATACAACAGGAGCAGGGGACTCGTTCATCAGTTCATTAACAGTAGCTCTATCGGAAGGGAAAAACTTTGAAGAATCTATAGCGTTTGCTAGTCTAGCGGCAGGTATTACTGTAAGTAGAGAAGGAGCTCAACCATCCCTTCCAGACAAGGAAACGATAAGAATGTACTTGCAATAAGGAGGAAGCGACAAGATGACAACAAGAGAATTAAGAATACTTGCCCCTTGTGGCATGCTTGGTTACGGATTTCCGAAATCATCCTTTCAAAGAGGAATGGAATTGTTGCCAGATGCTATTGTAGTCGATGCGGGATCTACAGACGGTGGACCCCATAAACTAGGGGCAGGTTCGGCGATTGTAAGTAAACAAGCTTGTAAAAAAGACTTGGAGATTATGATTTCTGCAGGAGTATCAGCAAGTATTCCGGTTATTATCGGCTCGGCGGGCGGAAGTGGAGCGAAAGTTCATGTAGAATGGACTCGCTCCATCATTACTGAAATTCTGCAAGAAAAAGGTTTAAGTGGACTGAAGATCGCTACGATTTGGGCAGATATTCCAAATGATATTATTGAAGCCAAGCTAGACAGTGGACAGTGTCTACCACTTGGTTTGTCAGTGAAACCGTTAACGAAGGAAAGATTATATGCAACCAATGGTGTAGTTGCACAGATGGGTCATGAGCCTATTGTAGCTGCTCTAGAAGAAGGTGCAGATATTATCATCTGCGGTCGTGCTTATGATCCATCACCGTTCGCAGCGGTTGCTATTCATAAAGGGTATGATGCAGCACTTGCCTATCACATGGGGAAAATATTAGAATGTGCGGCTCTCTGTGCGGAACCAGGGACGACAAAAGACAGTATGTTAGGCATTTTGAAAGAAAATTCCTTTATATTGAAAACGCTTAATGATACGCGTAAATGCACAGCGATTTCTGTTGCAGCCCATACATTTTATGAAAAAGATCATCCTTACTTACTACATGGACCTGGTTATATATTGGACCTTGAACATTGTGAGTTTACTGAACTTCCAGATCATAGCGTCGAGGTTAGAGGAAGTAAGATGCTCGAAACGCCTGAATACAAAATTAAGCTCGAAGGCGCAATGCAAGTTGCTTATCGCACATTTGTCATAGCTGGCATAAGAGATCCGTTACTTATTAATAAAATTGAGGAAGTTGAAGAACTAGTAAAACAGCAAGTTTACGAGTACTACACTGAGATTTCACAAGAAGATTATTCGATAAACTTTATCAATTACGGGATGAATGGTGTCTTGGGGTCACTAGAGCCAACTCCTAATCCAGGTCATGAGCTAGGTGTATTGTTTGAAGTTATTGCAGTGACGCAAGAGCTGGCAAGTGCTATCTGTGGATCAGTTCGTTCGACTTTTTTACATTACGGTTATGAGGGAAGAAAATCTACTGCAGGAAATCTAGCATTCCCGTTTGCACCAAGTGACGTACCATTTGGGCCAGTTTACGAGTTTTCAGTATATCACTTAATGGAAGTATCCGATGGATTAGAAATGTTCCATTGCGATTATGAAGAGGTGTAACGATGAAGATAAGTGAAGCAGCGGTAGTTTTACGTAGTAAAAACAGTGGACCGTTCGAAATTACGTTAGATGCATTGTTCGGAGATAAGGAAATTTACGATGCATTGAAACGGTCAGAAATAATTAATAAGTCATTGATTGCTAAGCTTTATAACATTGCGGAAGAGAATATTACACATATCGTGTTTTTTGATCAGGCTCTAGGATTCAAAGTTACCTTCTCCCGCAGCGTATCGTCAGGAACTTTCTTGGATCGTGATGTGTACGGCGCACAGCAGCATGCTCCATTAATGGATTTGGAATTCGACATCTAAGCGAATAGGGGTGAAAGCAATGAGTTCTCGTTTAATGCAAATGTGGAAAGACAAAATGTTATACATTATGCTCGTTCCGGCTTTTGCTTACTTTTTCATTTTTCATATTTGGCCTATTTTAGGAATGAAGCTGGCATTTTATGAGTACCGCATTATAGGCGATAACGTATTCGTAGGAATGAAGTACTTTACAGCATTGTTTAATACACCAGTATTTACGAATGTCCTGATGAACACTTTAATTGTTAGTGCTATGAAAATAGTTATTATTTTCCCTCTTCCTGTTATCTTTGCACTATTACTCAATGAATTTAGAAATGGGAGCTTCCGGAAGAGTATTCAAGTAATATCATACTTGCCTCACTTTCTTTCATGGGTTGTTATTGCAGGGATTTGGTTTGAATTTATGTCACCTTCAAAAGGAATTGTAAACGGTATCATTCAATTATTTGGATTTCCTGCCCATGATTTTTTAACAGATAAATCTTCCATACGTTGGATTTTGGTACTAAGCGAAGCTTGGCGTAGTATTGGCTGGGATTCAATCATATTCCTAGCAGCAATCATTGGAATAAGTCCTAGCTTGTACGAAGCAGCGTATGTAGATGGAGCAAATCGTTGGCATATCGTTACTAAAATTGTAATCCCACATCTCTACATTCCCATGGTCACAATATTTATTCTGAACATTGGATTCCTAATGAATGCTGGGCTAGATCAAATACTCAACTTTACCAATGATGCAGTTAACAGCAAGATAGATATTATCGACACTTATGTATATCGCGTTGGATTATTGAATTTTGAATATTCATTCGCAACGGCTGCTAGTTTATTTAAGAGTGTTATAGGTGTCATTCTCGTACTATCCACTCACTTTATTTCCAAAAAATTGACTTCAAAAGGCGCATGGTAAGGAGGCCCGAATATGATAGGAAACAAGATTACCTTGTCCAAGTTGTTCATAGGAGCGATTCTTTCTCTACTCACATTAACGATGTTCGTTCCTATTGTGAATATGTTCGCCCGGGCTTTCTCTAGTCCAGATCGAGTTCACTTGTTACAAGGTTATGAAATACTACCGAGAGGCTTTTCACTTATTCATTTTCAGGTCGTACTTCAAAATCCAATTGTTAGTCAAGCATTAATCAATTCCTTATTCATTACGATTGTAGGTACAGTATCTAGTATTTTTCTTACGACGGTCACAGCTTATGTATTAACTAGAAAAAACCTTGTAGGAAAAACTCCAATAATGGTATTTCTCATTATTATTATGATTTTTGAACCAGGTATTATTCAAGAATATATGGTAATGAAGGATATCGCTCTACTAGATAACTTGTGGGCAATGGTCGTTTACCGACTTGTTAATGTTTATTACCTTATTATCATGATGAGGTTTATCGAAGATATTCCAGAATCACTAATTGAGGCAGCAAAGATTGATGGTGCAGGACATATGAAGCTCTTTATGAGAATCGTTCTTCCGCTAGCACGAGTGCCATTAATGACAATTGGTATGTTCTATGCTGTAGTGAAATGGAATGAATTTTTCAAATCAAGTATTTTTCTTTCAAGTAAAGAAAATACGGTGCTTCAAGTTATGTTAAGGCAATTTATTGTAGAGAGAGATACTTCGACATTAGTCGGTGCAGCAGAATTACTCAAAAATTCTAGTGTTGCACAACTAGATTTCTCGGCTTTGAAGGCTGCTACAATCGTGATTGCTATCGTTCCGATTCTCATGCTCTACCCTATTATTCTGAAGCATTATACTGGCGGAGTAATGGAAGGCGGAGTTAAAGAATAAATGTGTTTACAAAAAGGGAGGAAATACAGAATGAACAGAAAAAAGATGAATATCATGCTAATCCTTATGGTCGCAATCGCATTGCTGGTTACAGCTTGTGGAGGAAAAAATGGTAACAACGGCACGAATACAGGTTCAAAAACTCCTGCAACTAACAATGGCACAAATACACCAGCCGATAAGGAGCCCGTAACGCTTACATTCGTGAATAAGGATTTCCCATTGGATGATCCGAATACAGTAAAGTTAATTGCTAAAATTGAAGAAGGTATGAAAGCACAAGGAACTCCTGTCAAACTTGAAATTGTTCCAGTTCAAAGTGGAACATATTCTGAAAAACTTGGTCTGCTACTACAAAGTGGTACAATTCCAGACTTGATGTATTTCCAAGGTGGAGACTATCAATTTGCAATTACACAAGGAATTTTGGAAGATTTGACGCCTTATATCGAGAAATCAACACATTTGAAAGCTTCGCTTTCAGACTATAACTTAGAAAGAATGAAAGAGTATCCGTATCTAGTATATGCTGCCCCAACAACAACTTCAGTAGCAGTTGTACGTAAAGATTGGTTCGATCAAACAGCATCAGGAAAAACATTACTAGAAAATCCTACAACTGATAACTATCTTACATTCTTCAAAGAGCTTAAGGAAGTTAGTGGAGCTAAATATGTCTATACGACTGCTGGCACTTTAGATGAGATTGATCCACTATTTACACAAGCATTTGGTATGACATCTACTTGGGTGAAAGACGATAGCGGTAGCTATGTATATGGCGCTGTATCCAAATTCGGTAAAGACAAGTTAGATTTCTATGCAAAACTATATCAAGAAGGTTTACTTGATCCTGAATATTTAACGAAGAAATGGGATACGAAAGAACAAGCATTCTATGATGGAGATGCAGCAGTTATCGCTGGTCGTCAAGGTAAAGTAATTAATATTTACAATACAAAAATGATGGAGCAAAACGGTGTAGAAGTAATGCCACTTGTTCCAGCTAAAGGTGTCGGTCAAGGTTTTGTTCCAATCAATGTAAGTAAAGAAGATCGTGGTTTTGCAATTTCTAAATTATCTAAAAATAAAGATGCTGCATTTGCATTACTAGAGTATATGGCAAGTCCTGATGGTTTAATGTTAGATCAGCTTGGTGTTGAAGGTGATGAATATACAATCGCTGATAACCAAATTACTTTAACAGATAAATTCCCAGCTTGGTATGCACATTTCATTGACAACACGATGAATTTCAAGCCTGAACAAACATTTAATCCTGAAACTCCATTCTTATCCACTGCAGCATTAGAGTCACTTGATCTAGTGCAAACTTATTCAACAAAAGATAATGCTTTTGTGATTCCTGCTGATCAATCTGCAGCTTGGGATGCGGCAATCGCTATCTATAAAGAATATGCAGCTAACGTTGTTACTGGTAAAGCTTCAATTAATGATTTTGACAAAATGGTAGAAAGCTTCAATGCAGCTGGTGGTAAAGCTATGACTGAATATGCAAATCAAAACATTAAGTAGGTATTGAGTTAGCGTATGCAAAAAAAAGTATAAAGTACGGGGCTTTGTTGCCCCGTACCCTTAAGGGAGGGGTGGATTAATAATGGTTACGTTTTCCGATAGAGTAAAGGGTGTAGTATTCGGGACAGCATACGGCGACGCGATGGGCGCAGTCGTGGAAAAAATGACCTATGAGCAAATTAAAGAGAAATATGGTCGAGTAGAAACAACACAAACGAAGTGGTGGAAAGCAGATTGGTCTGAATCAGCCCGTCTTTCAAGAATGCGTGGGATGGGAATAATAACGGATGATACGCTAATGACTTTAGCGCTAATGAATGTTTATTGTACAGAAAATCGTCATTTGGATGCTTATGATATAGCTAATGAATTTGTGAAAGAAATAGCTTATCGTCCTAGATATATTCCGGAATTCGGTAGAGAAGCATTAATACTAGACCGACTATTTTATCCGGAAAAACATATTTTCAATCGACATGTATTAGCGAACTGTGAGCCACGCGAGGGCGGCTATGGTAATATGGTCAATTGCGGCGCGGCGATGTATATCTCTCCGATTGGTATTATTAATGCTTGTAATCCAAGGGGAGCATATGACGAGGCCATCTTGTTCGCATCTGGTCATCAACTCAGCTATGGCTTAGAAGCAGCAGGAGTTATGGCTTGTAGTGTAGCGAAAGCCTTTGAGCCAGGTGTATCGGTAGAGCAAGTTATTGATACAGCTCTGCATTATGCCAAAGATGGAACAAAGCGAGCAATTCATGATATATGCGATGCGGCGATAATGCTTAAACATAATAAAGAAGATCGTGATGAGGTTGTACGTAAATTCCATGAAGTAATAGGTCAATATTCTCCGATGGGCAATGATGTGAATAGAGGAGAACATAAGCTTGGTATTGCTACGAATCATTACACACCGAGTAGACTATTTTCCATAGAGGAACTACCACTTGCAATGGGATTCATGATGTTACATGAAGGAAATTTGACAGAAGCAGTGAAAGACGGAGTAAGCTCCGGCCGTGATACAGATTCAATCGGGGTTATGATTGGAGCTATTCTTGGAGCTATGCATGGCGTATCAGCAATTCCTCTTGATGAACGTATTGCTTTAGAAAATGTAAGTAAGCAAAATATAGATCAAAATTGTGATCGTTTCATTGAGGTAGCAGAAGCCATTATTATAGAAGATTTCAATCAGAGTAATGCAAGGCAACAACATATTTTATCAACACTCGGAGGCGGTGCATCAGCATGATAGCAACTAATTATTTGGAAAAGATCTATGCGGGTTATTTGGGAATGAACATCGGTATTCGACTAGGAGCACCAGTTGAACCAACGATTTGGTCTTATGAGCGAATTCTTAATACGTACGGTGATATTACTGATTATGTGAAGCCTTTCAAAAACTTTGCAGCAGATGACGACGCCAATGGTCCATTCTATTTCTTGCGAGCATTGTATGACGATGCTAAGGATAGAGATATCGTACCTCAAGATGTTGCTAGAGCATGGATGAACTATGCACGTGAGGGTGTAGGCATGTTCTGGTGGGGCGGATATGGGATTAGTACAGAACATACTGCTTTTATCAATTTGAAAAATGGAATTGAAGCACCGCAATCTGGATCGATTGCACAAAATGGTACGACAATCGCCGAACAAATTGGTGGTCAAATCTTTATTGATACATGGGGGCTAGTTAATCCAGGTAATCCGCAAAAAGCTGCTGATTTTGGTGAAGCTGCTGCAAGAGTATCGCATGATGGTGAAGGCGTATATGGTGCAAGATTCTTCTGTGCAGCTATTGCCAAAGCATTTGACACTAGTGATGTAAGTGAAATTATTGAAGCGGGTCTAGCACAAATCCCAACCACATCTCTTTATTACCAAGTTGCTAGAGCGGTTATCGCTTTCCATAAGAAACATCCTGCTAATTTCCGTGATTGCCGTGATATGCTTGAAAGAGACTGGGGTTATGATAAATATCCAGGCGTCTGTCACATGATTCCTAATGCTGGTGTATGTATTCTAGCGATGGTATATGGTGAAGGAGACTTCAATCGTACTGTTGAAATTGCAACAATGTGCGGTTGGGATACAGATTGTAATGCTGGTAACGTTGGGACTGTACTAGGTGTTGCATGTGGGCTTGAAGGGATTGCGGATAAATACCGTAAACCAATTAACGATTCTATCGTAATGTCAGGTATTTCAGGATACCTTAACATTCTAGACATTCCATCATATGCGAAGGAGTTAGCTATACTTGGCTATCGTCTAGCTAATGAACCTTGCCCAGCTGAATTACTTAAAAGCTTTAAAGAAGACGAAGTTTACTTTGATTTTGAATTGCCGGGCTCTACTCATAATATGCGTCTATCAAATTCGTTCTTCTGTGAAGCGAAACATTCTACAGAGTATTCTTATAGTGGTACTGGTTCGCTACAAGTTTTATTTGATCGCATGTTACGCGGTGAGCAATGCAAAATATACTATAAACCTTTCTACACAAGAGACGAGTTCAACGACGAAAGGTATTCACCTACGTTTGCGCCAAAAGCATATTCTGGTCAAACGGTATCTATGAAAATTTACTTGGATCAATGGGAAGGCAATGAAACACCAGGTGTTGCTCCATATGTTCGTCTTGCTTCCAGTAAAAAAGAGTTAATCCAAGGTTATGTGAAACTTGTGGGTGAGCAATGGATAGAATTAGAATTCACGATCCCGGATTCTAAAGGCGATTTGATTGATGAGGTTGGTATCGTATTCGAAGCCTATACACCGAAGAAACCGAAAAGCTTAGGACGCATCTTCATTGATGAATTTAGAATATATGGAAAAGCAAATTATGCGATTGATTTTGCTAAGCAGCGCGTTGATTTTGGTTGTATTACACCGTTTGCACATAATCATGGAGCATGGAGAATAGAAAATGGTGCTATGCATTTAATGACTGCTGAACCAAGTGAAGCCTACACAGGTGCGTATTTTGCTAGAGATTATAAGGTTTCAATGGTATTGAATGCACAAAGTGGACATTCACATCTTGTAGCAGTGCGAGCACAAGGCGCGATGCGAGGATACCACATTGGATTTGACGGAGAAGGTCAAGTGTCACTTTATGTGAATGATTTTGGTCATAAGTTGTTAGCATCTGCTGAGTTTAATTGGTCACATAATCAAGATTATCATTTCGAAGTAACAGCTAACGGAAACTTAGTATCATTGAGCATAGGTGGTACAGTCGTATTACAACATGAGGATGACACCTTTAGTTATGGAATGTACGGTGTTAGTACGAATACTGCTGCAAGAACAAGCTATCGCGATATTCGTGTGACAGAATTATAGTCCTAAGGTGAATTGGAGAAGAGTATGAAGATAATTGTAATTGGCAGCATGAATATGGATATGGTCATGCAGACTAGCCGAATTCCAGAAGTGGGAGAGACGATTAATGGAGAGGGATTCTTTCTATCAGGCGGCGGTAAAGGTGCTAATCAGGCAGTAGCTTGCGCGAAAATGGGCGCTGATACATGGATGATGGCGAAGGTCGGCGATGATATCTTTGGTCAATCTCTTCTCGACGATCTATCGAATTATGGTGTGCAAACGGATTTTATAGTTAAGGAAGCGGGTATTTCGACAGGTGTTGCCTCCATTACGGTGAAAGATGGTAACAACTCTATTATATTGGCAAGTGGAGCGAACAGTTGTCTATTGCCAGAGGATATTCGCAAATTAGAATCTGAGCTATTGTCTGCATCCGCAATAATGCTTCAGTTGGAAATTCCGATTGAAACGGTTTACGAAGTTATTTCTGTCGTGAAAGGCAAAGTTCCGATTTTCTTGAATCCAGCTCCTGCACTTCCGCTGGACGATTACATTCTACAAGGCATTCATTACTTCACACCTAACGAAATAGAATGCAGATTGTATACTGGAGTAGAAATTCATACGATAGATGATGCATTTACTGCGTTAGACGTTTTACGTAATAAAGGAATTATGTATCCTTTAATTACGTTAGGTGAGCAAGGTGTTGCTTATTATAATGGTAGCAATAATGTTCATAGGTCTGGCCTTAAGGTTAATGCGATCGATACGACTGCGGCAGGGGATACGTTCTCTGGAACGCTAGCTGCAATGATTGTTGCGGGACAGACAATGGATGAAGCTGTTTCTATGGCAATTCAAGCCTCAGCACTATCTGTTACGAGATTAGGTGCGCAACAATCTATCCCGTTGCTTGCGGAAATGACCAATTAGATTAATAAGTTTTATTACCAAGTAGTAGTGACTTGAGAATTCTCCAGTCACTACTATTTTTTCGCAAGTATTGTTCTCATAGAGATATAACTTAATACGAGACTTAGCAAAACTTTATATCATTGCGAGATTTATTTTCCGGCTTGCAAAACTGTTTCTATGATACACTGAGATGGTTGGAAAGTCATTACATACAAGGGAGAGAATCTGCATGTCACAAGGTAGCCTCATTGCTAGAATAAGGCAGTATTTCACGAATGATTCATTACCACACGACCTTAGGCTTAGCAAAGATGCTGTTGTATCACTTACTATTCATGCTTTTTTTCAATTCGGAGCATCGATGTCAGGGTTATTCCTCAATTTGTACTTGTGGAGGCTGACAGGAGACTTTACAATCAATGCGGTGTATAACATGATCAACTTTGCAATTACACCAATCGCATTTGCTGTCGGTGGATTAGTTGCGAAGAGACATGATCGAATGGTAGTGTATCGACTCGGTATTTCATTTTTCGCAATCTTCTATTTACTAGTTATATTAACTGGTGAAGCAGTACCGCAATATTATATTATATTTGCGCTATTGAACGGTATTGCAGGAGGTTTTTATTGGACCGGGTATTTAGTTTTACAATATGATGTTTCAACCGAGCGTAACCGTATACGTTATCTGGCGATTAATACAATTACGTTTAATTTAGCCGGTTTGGCCGGACCTGCATTAGCTGGACTAATTATTCATCAGATGGATGGGCTGCAAGGGTATATACTAATATTCGTCTTCGCTTTCATTATGTTTGTATTAGCGGCTATTATTAGTATGAAAATTAAAGCAACAGTCAATCATCACCGTACTTATTATTTGAAATATGTAGGTATAGTAATGAAGAAACATCTAAACTGGACAGCAGGTTTATTCAGCTTCTTGTTCTTAGGATTATTTCAAGGTGTGATGCTCTTCTTGCCGAATATAATGCTGTTTAGAGCGTTAGATCGAGAAGATTGGGTAGGTTATTTTCTTGTTTTGTTCTCTGCAATTACTGTAGTGATGGGTTATATCATATCCAAAACTGCGAAAGAAGAGTATGTAAGAAAATATATTTTCTTTTCAACATGTGGAGTAGTTATCGGAGCCTTTCTACTATTAATTGAAGTTAAATTATGGTCAGTCGTTATTTTTATGATTATATACTCTATGTGTACACCATTAATTACAAACTCTTTGACCTCGTATTTCTATAGAACTATTACTGCATTGCCACTAAAGGGGCAATTGAAAGTAGAAGCTGTCGTTATGAGGGAATTATTCCTTAACTTAGGAAGGATCTTTGCAATTATTTTGTTAATTATTTTTGCTAGTGATCTTGATTCGATTTGGTTACCAATAATAATAATATCAATGGCTTCTGCACAGTTTTTAATTCTAATATGCATAAGGAAAGAGCCTAGAGCGGTAGTTACTAATAGCGTTAGTTCCAAGAGCAATAATATAGCCAAATAATCGGTATAATATAAAGCTGAATGTAGCTAAGTAAGACTGGGACTATCCATATCTAATACTTGTACATTCAGCTTTCGAATCTAGAGACGTTTTCGACGGAATAGGACAATGAAACTTGCACCTATTAATATTGCAATGACACTGAATAATGTTGTTAGGGCGTGTTCTAGTTTCACTTCAGTTGAAATCGTTGGGACTACAGATGAGGGGTTAGCATTCAGGCCGCCGCCCATTTGAAATTGACCCATATTACCTGGACCACGGTTTCCGCCCTGTCCACCAAAATTCATTCCACCAGCATTCTCATTATTTGTTATACGTTCAAGCATGGTAAGAGCGTCATAGAGAGATATACCATCAGGAAGTGGGAACTCAGTTGCATTTGCAGTTCCATCTTTTATACTTTCAAGAACAGTTTTTGCTTCCTCAATACTCATTCCGTTAAGAAGATCCATTGCACCACCACCGAAGTTCATGCCATCGGGAGGAGTCATCGCACCATCAGCATTGCCGTCTTCTCCGCCAAAGTTCATGCCGTCGGGAGGAGCCATCGCACCATCAGCATTGCCGTCTTGTCCGCCGAAGTTCATGCCATCGGGAGGAGCCATCGCACCATCAGCATTGCCGTCTTGTCCGCCAAAGTTCATGCCATCGGGAGGAGTCATCGCACCATCAGCATTGTCGCCTCGACCACCAAAGTTCATCTTTCCTCCGCCACCATTGCCTGGTCCACCGGAGGCTGAACCGGAACCATCACCTGCAGATTCAATTTCACCACTTAATTGTTTTGAAATAGATTCTATTTGTGTATCCACGAAAGTTAATAATGATGCAACACCTTTTTCATACTCTTCGTAAGTTACAAAAGCAGTAGGATCAGCAGCAACCGAGTCACTAATTAACGATTGAACTTCTTGCACTCTTGTTACAAATTGACCACTAGTGAATTCCCTGTCTACTAATTCGTTAATAATAGTATGATATTGCTCACGATAAGTATCGCTCGCTATGAGATTAGCAATTAGAGGTCTAGTATTAAGAGCAACACCGGTAGGCTCATCAATAAGAATACCTGAACCACCAAACCCACCAAATGCCATATTCATATCCCATGGAATTATAGAAAAAATACCATCGGTTTCATATAAATAATAATTGTGTTTAAAATTTCCAGCATAGCTATCAAGATTAGCGGTAACCGTATTGAGCGCTATAAATTTTAATGCTGACGAAACATCAAGCACCTCTTCATAACGATCACTATTATTAAGCACATCCGTCATATGAAGGAGCGCTTCTTCGTCTGCTTCGCCATACTTCACATCAAGGCCAGTGTATTCTTCAAACGTAGCTAGAGCTGTTAAGTCTGCGCCAGTACCGCCATTTGATTTATATAATGTTCCTGAACTATCCTCAAACTCTCGCTCGATAAACGCGCTATTCATTTGTTCGACTGCTGTATATAACCCCCAAAGCTCTCCATTAATATACACATTTACGAAAGAGTGTTTAGGGGTTGGGATACTCATGTTTTCAGCGATTTCATAAGCAAGAAATTCTCTCATATACGATGCATCACTATAATTATTATTGAGATTGATCGTTGTAACTCCTTCAATATTTTGTGTTACGTACTCGTCAAGTGATAACTTGAAACTATATCGCTCCGAATCCGTCATCTTGGCTACGGATGTTAGACTGGAATTTCCTTTTGTCCTAAATCCAACATTATCAAATTTTTTTCCGTTATAAGTAACATTTGCAGAGTGGTAAGCTTCTGCTGTTGGATCATCAAGTATCTCTTGAAATGCAGTTTCATCTATTGATATATCTACTGAAACGATTTCGTTCTTAGGAAAGTAGATCGTGTCTAATTTGCTAGTAGAAGCTACACCATTAACCTTATTAGAGGTACTCGACTTAGAGCACCCACTAATTAGACTGACCATGAGGAGGAGACTAACGGTGATTAACATTGATTTTGAGGTTGTTAATTTCATATCGTCCTCCTAGATTAAGATACGTAATCGCCGTTGTAGCTAATTAATACGGCAGTTTGTACACCAGGAATAGCTGCCAAAGCATTAATGAATGAACCAGTTTTATCTTTGAGACGGATTTCAAACGTAACTTCAATATTGCCTGGAGTAACTGTTTTTTGTTTAACATTGAATTTTTTAACTTCTTCTGAAATTTTAGATTGTGCTTGTTGTTCTGCTGTATCATGATCACAATTAACAACAAGTAAATAAGGGGTTTCTGTAGATCCACCTTTAATAAAGAAGAACAAGATCAATCCAATAATGAGTGAACCTATAATAGCTAAAGTATAGAAACCAGCTCCTGTAACGATACCTGCGACTGCTGCCCAGAATAAGAAGATCAGGTCAGTGGGGTCTTTAATTGGTGTTCTAAAACGTACAATGGACAACGCACCAACCATACCAAGGGATAGTACTAGATTAGAATTTATAGCAATAATAACAGTGGCTGTAATCATCGTCATTCCGATAAGTGCAACGTTAAAGCTTTTAGAATATAGAATACCGCTAAATATGCGGCGATATAAGAAATAAATAAATAATCCGACGATGAATGAAATTGCTAGCGAAATAATAATCTGACTAATTGCAATATCAGTACCGAAGCTATCAAGCACCGAATTTTTAATAATATCTGTAAATGAGTTACTTGTCGTATCAGTAGCTGCTGCTGCAGAAGTTACTGTGTTTGTTGTTTCCATTAATAATCCTCCCAATTGTTTGCTTTATTGTATTTGCGGCAAATAACATATTTTGACGCTGAAGTTCGATTTACGCCTTCAAGCTGTAATGCTGCTTGTATCGCTTGCGGTAAATATTCATCATACTTAATTTCTAAAATGATTCTTTCGTCGTCTAGCGCTGGTATTGGTTTTAAGTTAGGATCAAAAATATCGATATTGTTTAATCCTGTTCGTAATTGCTTATCGAATGTAATGCGAACATTCCCATGCCGAGATACATAAGGTTCACGGACATAATCAACAATGACAATGGGGCGAAGCAATTGGTTCTTCATCTGACTGTAAATCTCAAGTAGTAGTGGCTTATTGCCCTCTTTTAATACTTCATAATTTCCCGCAATAATTTGATCATACATTGCCCGTGTAATAGGTTCTTTTATTTTGGCGATATAATCACGATATTTAATTTTTTTCTCAAAGTGGATGACATTATCATTTTTGTTGTAGATCCGAATTCGATATTTAACACGGTCTCGAATACCGCCTAGTTTCTCATGTAATGCTGTATTTTGAATATCATCAAAGTACAGACTGCGAATATGATATTCCCCTTCTTCAGACACATGTTGGTCTAATTGTAAAATGCCTTTTAATTTCTGAGTAATAATGAAACGTTGATGAGGACTAATATAATATTTGAACTCATTGCGATACTTTAACGATTGGCTCATGGTACACCTCATTTCTATTTCGTAATAATCAATGTATAGTTGTATTGTAAAGTTGAATGCTTATACGAAAATGAATAGTAACTGAAAGTAAGCTGAATGCTTGTCAATAGTATTTTGTGTTAAACTTTTGTAAAAGATATGAAAGTGGGTGATATCCATGACGAAAGAAAAAATTGGAATAGTAGTCATTATCGTTATATTGTTGGTCGGTATTGGTATAGCGGAGTATTGGAAGAAATCTGATAATGAGAAGCCTTATGGAGTAACCATCTCCATTGTAGATAATACAACGCGTATTATAAGTTGGAGTTCTGCCAAGTTAGAAGTTCAACCTTATATAGAGTGGGTTAGTAGTGCCGAATACGACTCGTGGAATGCTAATAATGTAATATCTACTACAGCATCTGTAAAAGAATATATTAATAGTAATGATGAGATCTATTACCGTTATTCTGTTCAATTAGATAGTCTTGGAGAGAATATGAGTTATACGTATCGTGTGGGTGGAGAGGACAAGAAGTTACGAAGTGACAATGCAATATTCAACATCTATAACGCTGATCAGGAGCAGTTTTCCTTTATACATGTAACAGATTCTCAAGGAGAGACTGAAAATGATTTTAAGGTGTGGGGACAAACATTAGAGAAAGCGATAAGTACATTACCAGAAGCTCAATTTATTGTGCACAGCGGTGATATGACAGAAGATCCTAATGTCGAGCAACAGTGGAAATGGTTCTTCCAATTTAGTAAGTCACTGATGGGCCGGCCATTCATGCCAACAATAGGTAATCATGAACAATTGAATGAAGAGGCTAGTAGTTATCATACGCATTTTACGATGCCTTTAAATGGTGCAAATAAGCTTATAGAAGAAACGAGTTATTATTTTGAATATAGTAATATGCTCTATATTAGTATGAATACAGAAGGGGACATTGATGAACAAACGAATTGGTTAGAACAAGTGTTAGAGAAACATCCACAAAAGTGGATTGTCGTCTCTATGCATCGAGGCGTATACGGTGGTAGTCGCTTTAATGAAGCAGATGATTGGGTACAATTATTTGATAAGTATGGCGTTCAGCTTGTGTTGCAAGGACATAACCATGAATATTCAAGAAGTTATCCATTAATCGACGGTGAGGCTGTCGATGGTCAATCTAATACCATTACTGAAGGTACGGTATATGTAACGATGAACGCTTCTGGTACGAAGTTTAATGAAAAGAAAAAGGATAAAAAATATCAAGCCGTTCATTTCCAAAATGAATTACAAATGTTTGGCACAGTAACAGTCTCTGCAACTGAACTGATCTATAATGCTTATGATATTAATGGAGATTTACTTGATTCATTTACGATTGAGCAATAATAAGTGAAAAGCGCAAGAAGATCTATGAAATACATAGACATCTTGCGCTTTTTATATAAATATTATTGAGCTTCATATACTAGCAAGCGCATCTATTCATCTATTCATTAGCTTCTAATTTAGGAAGCAAAATAATAAAACTTGTACCTATTCCTATTTCACTTATTACATCAATTGTACCTTTGTGACCATCGATAATAGACTTGGAAATAGAAAGACCGAGTCCAGCCCCGCCAGAAGCACGTGACCTAGCCTGATCAACACGGAAAAATCGTTGGAATAATTGAGGGAGATGCTCTTTGGAGATTCCTATTCCATTGTCAGTAATTGTTAGCTTAACTTGATTATCTAATTCAGTTAATGCTATTGTAATTTCACCAGATCGAGCGTCTGTATGCTGAATAGCATTTTGCACAAGATTAAGAATGACTTGCTTAATTTGATTTTTATTTCCTTCTAGATAGAAATTAGAGTTCGGAATCGTTGTTATCGTCAATTTACGATCATTCGCCATCATTTCAAGTTGCATTTTCATACTATCTAGTAGCTGAGTTAGACTGAATTTATCAACAGAGTGAATGGACGCTTCATTTGTAATATCTAGCTTAGCTAGTTGTAATAAGTTTTCTACTAACATAGTCATCCGTTTAGACTCTTGTTCCATTGTTTTTAGAGAAGACACAAGATGAGTTTTGTTGTTCATTGCTCCTCTTTGAAGCACTTCAATAAAACCGAATATAGATGTTATCGGAGTTCGAAGTTCATGCGAAGCATCCGCGATAAATTGTCTCATTCGATCATTGCTTTGCCGCTCTAACTCGAAAGCATGATCAATTCTTTCGAGCATATTATTATAGGCCAAAGATAATTGATCGATTTCATATTGTTTTTGGTTGACTGGTAATTTTTCTGAGAGGTTACCAGCATTCGTACGTTCTACAACATCGATAACATTCGTTAAGGGATTTAACGTCTTTCTCAGACTTGGTAGTAACATTAGTAGTCCAGTTAATAAAGCTACGAAAGCAGCGACGATGTATATAGTTAACTGCGTATACAGTTGTTTGTGTAAGGAGCGTAGCTCAATGCTTACTTGTAGAATTCCATTTTCACGATTAGCGTTATTACGATGAAAGACAACCATCTTATCTGCGCCCTCACTGTCAGCATAAATGTAATATTTTTTGAGTTGACGGGATTTACTTGCCTCTAAGATTTGGGCGTAATCCTCAGAAGTAATGATGGGAGATAGCTCATCTTGATCATCAGATATTATCGTTATACTACCATCAGAATTAATATAGCTAACTTCCATTCCTGGCTGAAACATAATAGGTCCGTTTGGCGTACGTGCACTATCATCTCTGTGTCTTGTTAATTCACCATTCTGCTTGAGAAAGGCCGGATTTGGTGGCCAGCCCATTATTTGTGAATGAATGGCATCAGCACGATTCTCGTATAAAAAATCTCTCATAAAAGCGTATTGTAGTATACCGATAAGAAGAAATAGAATCGCAATAATAATTAATGTAGTTGTAATTAATTGACCACGTAATGAATGTAGAAAATACTTTTTTATTGACATTACACATCCATCCTATAGCCAGCGCCTCGAAGGGTGCGAATGATTCGATGTTCTTTGTCTCCTAGTTTCTCACGAATAGCACGAACATACACTTCTACAATGTTATGTTCTCCTCCAAAGTCGTAGCCCCATACCTTATCTAATATATTGGTTTTACTTAGTACAGCACCGTTGTGTAAAAGTAGTAATCTCAGTAATTCATATTCCGTTGGAGAAAGCTCCAGCACTTGATCATCGAAAGTGATCTCTTTGCGACGATCATCTAGGATGAATAGCCCATATCGAACTTCTCCCAATAGATTAGGAAACTGATTACGTACTCGAGCATGAATACGAGCGATCAATTCACTGAAGCTGAAGGGCTTAATTAAATAATCATCAGCACCTAATGTAAATCCGTTCACACGATCCTCAATATCGTCTTTGGCAGTAAGCATAATAATTGCAATTTCATCGCCCTTATCCTTCAACGATTTACAGACATCAAACCCGTTCATAACGGGCATCATTACATCAAGAATAACAACATGTGGCTTAAATTGTTCTGCTTTTTCAATTGCAAGTATGCCGTTTGCTGCAGTTTCAATTGTTGCGCCTTCATTCATCAAGCCTAACTCTAAAAATTGGAGAATACTTTCCTCGTCGTCAACTAATAGTATTTTTATTCCATTCAAGTTATTCATATATAACTTCCTTTCTAAGCATCTGTGGTATGTTCATTAAGATAGGGTGGCTGATTTGTCGAAAAAAGGATAAAATAATAAGATCAAAGATCGTATGGAAGATCGAAACATCTAAGGAGTCCTGCTATGAGAACATGGAATTTACGTCAAAGTGTTAATTTATCAATTGCTTTATCATTTATTGGATTGTTAATAGTCTTTCCATTTCAACAAACATTTGTAGGTGGACTATTTTTCGCTGCTTTTTGCGCTGCAACGATTGGTGGTTTAGCTGATTCATTTGCAGTTAGTGCACTATTTGGTCAACCTTTGAAAGTGCGGTGGCCAAACTGGTTAGGTACTAATATTATAGCTCGAAATCGAGATCGATTAATAGATGAGCTCGTTGACATGGTAGAACATGAGCTACTATCAACAGAAATGATTATAAAGCAACTAAAAGGTTATGATGCTGCTACAGTTATTGTACATTATGTTGAAAGTAATGAAGGAAAACAAGCGATCAAAGGTTTGCTTCGTCAACTGCTAACGGATCTGCTGAAAGTAAGTAATCCTGCGGTATTTAGCTTATCCTTAAATCGCCTTATTAATCAAGGGCTGCAACATAGCAAGCTTACTCCGATAATACAGCAGTTTATTACTTGGAGTGTGAAAGAAAAGTACGATCATATGCTAATCTCTGCAGTTTCTAAACAACTGCGAAAATTGCTTGAAAAGCCCGGTGTAAAGCAGTTTTTACATGAATTTATTGCCACAGCATTACGTTCTTACGAACAGAATAAGAAGGGTAGACAGTTTGTCAATGGAGTTGCTGGATTGAATGCAGATGAGCTAACTGAAAAGTTGCTGAAAATAGCTGACGATCTTCTCTTGGCTATTCAAGATCATGATCATCCATTGCAGTTAAAGCTTCAACAGTATATCGTGGGATTTAGCAATAGACTTCAAGAAGATGAAGTGTATGCTGCAGACATATCAAGAAAAATTGAGGTTTTATTTGAAAAGTTAACTGCTTCACTGTTAACAACAGATACAATCTCTAATTTTCTAATGCAATTACGAGATCAGTTGGATCAATCAGAGTATGAGCATGAAGAAGGTGTATTAGCAAGTTGGTTAGATTCTAAAGTTGATGAATTACTTTCCTCACTAAGATTTCGCCAAGAACTACTGGAACAGTTCAATCATTATGTAAGGAGTGCACTAATGCAATTTGTGGAGCGCAATCATACGTATGTTGGGCAATTAGTTCGAACCAAATTAGAACAATTTGATGTGGAGCAATTGATCGCGCTCGTACAGGAGAAAACAGCGAAGGATTTACAATATATTCGCTTGAATGGTACTGCCGTAGGGTCATTAATTGGTGTTCTCCTTTATCTTATTCAGTATAGTTTAGGGGGAGTGCTATCATGAATATGCGTCGTAGAGCCAATATTAGCCTGTTATTATTAGCGATTTTATTCGTTATTTCACTTATACTGAAATGGACGCTTGATCATCCTTGGTGGTGTGAAGCATTACTATTCATAGCAGAAGCTGGAATGGTAGGTGCATTAGCCGATTGGTTTGCCGTTTCTGCACTGTTCCGTCATCCACTTGGGATGAAATGGATTCCCCATACAGCGATAGTTCCCAAAAATCGTGATAAACTAATCGACGGTGTTGTATATCTAGTTGAAGAACAGCTCTTGAACAAAGAAATGATCGAACAACAATTGAACAAGATGAAATTGTCAGAAATACTGATTTCATTTGTTGATCGTAAATGGGATAGTAAAAATTCAGAGCAATGGATTCAACGATTGCTTTCTAAAGTAGTTAGCTCTGTACAAAGTGAGAAGTTAGCAACTGGAGTAGCATCTAAAATTAACGAGAAGATGGAGAGCGCTCCAGCATCTTCTTACATTGGTAAAGGACTTTCTTATGCGTTAGATAAGCAATATGATCAATTTATTATTGAGAAACTAATTGAACTAGCCCAAGAAAGAGTTCAACAACCTGATGTAAAACCGGCAATAAAGGCTTTGCTAGAACAGGAAAAAGATAAAGCGTTAGAGAAAAACGGTGGTGGATGGTTAGCGAAAACGTTATTTTCTTTCGCAGAAGCAGCAAATGCGGTTAATTTTGATGATGCTGCTGATGTCCTATATCGTGATATCGTATTATTGCTAGTACAATTAAAAAATCCACAGCATGAACTGCGCGTTATGTTGTCGGAGCAATTACAAAATCTAGCCGAGCAACTTCAAGAAGCTGACCAAGATGTAGCAACGGTTATTGAACAATGGAAGCAACAATTACTGCAGGAAATAACGATTTCTCCACTGCTACAGCAATTAATTGCATACATTCAAAGTCAATTAAGTGGAGTAAATGAAGAACAAAAAGTACCATATCCTCAATTACAGAAATGGTTGACTAGATTAGTGAGATCATATTGGGAGTGGTTCAAATCCGATATACAATCACAACAGTTAGTTGAATCGAAATTAAAGCATTTTCTAAGTCATCTCATTGAACATGAGCATGTTGTAATAGGGAAGATTGTACGATCAACATTAGATACCTTTTCTGAAGAGCGATTGGTTGAATTCGTGGAAGATAAAGTAGACATTGATTTACAACGAATCCGTGTCAACGGTGCATTAATTGGTGCATCCATAGGTGCAGTACTATACATGTTACTACATGGTGTATATGAACCACTCCTTAACTATATGGGTATTATTTCATAGTCATATGCTCTGAACTATATTCATATTATGTTCTGTAAGGGGATGATGATATGAAAAGTGAAGTCAGCCGATATTATCAATTGAAACAAAAGCAAAAGTTAATTGAACAAGAATTGGCTCAATTGAAAGAACAGATATTGGCTAAAATGACGGAAGAAGATAGCAGAGAGCAGATTGTCGGTAGCTATAAAGTGAAATTGGTTACATCTGAGCGAAAAGAATATCAGGAGAATTTACTATATAATGCGTTACCTGATCCAGAACTTTGGCGAATGTTATCTAAGCCCGATCAAGGCAAAATAACGGGACTCATTAAAGTCGGAGCTATTCAAGAAGATCAGCTTAAAGAGACCTATACAGTCCGTCAACAAATTGCATTGATCATTGATAAGAAGTAGCCAACCAATTGCATAACAAAATACAATCAAAAGCGAGTCGAACGCGGTATATACCATGTTCAACTCGCTTTTTGACGTCGTTTTTGTGAGTACAGGGTAGAATAATGTTGGATCCGTGATGAAATTTGTTGGTTAATTGCATACGTTTTTTACTATATTACAGACAACTTTCCATCCCTTCATAATTGAAATAAAGCATAAAATAAATTTATTAGATATTAGTAAGCGCTTACGAAAGTGTAACAAATACTACTTTTCATCATCAGGGAAGTATGAAAATTAGCTCATGAAAAGTTTTAAGTAAATGCTTCCGAAGCTACTTTTCATCACCAAGGAAGTATGACAAGTAGTTATGAAAAGTTTTAGGAGGGTAACTATGAATCCTGCACTTGAAAGTAAACCGGTTCGAAAAAAGTTTACAATAAGCACCAAATATCGCTTATTGCTGTATGCGTCACCATTTTTAATATTAGTCTTTGTATTTAGCTATTTCCCTCTATACGGTTGGACGTATGCATTCTTCAATTATCGCGTCGGATTTCCGTTATTGGACACTGAGTTTGTTGGATTTAAATGGTTTACATCAATAATCAACAATGAATTTCAAGTGAAAGAAGTTACTAGAGTATTAAAGAATACATTCGGTATTAGTACATTAGGACTTCTAACATCAATATTGCCTGTTATCTTCGCAGTATTGCTCGTTGAAATTAAGACGAATTGGTACAAGCGCGTTGTACAGACGTTAACGACATTACCTAACTTTATTAGCTGGGTACTTGTGTACGCGATTGCGTTCATGTTGTTTTCAGTAGATAACGGAATCGTTAATAAGTTAATGATTCAGTTAGGATTTCAAGAAAAAGCTATTAATTACTTAGCTTCTCCAGACTTCATTTGGATCAAGATGACACTCTGGAATATTTGGAAAACGCTAGGTTGGAGTGCAATACTCTATATCGCCGCTATTACTTCGATAGACCAAGAATTATACGATGCTGCAAAGGTTGATGGAGCGGGACGTTTCCGCTTAATGTGGCACATTACGTTACCTGGTGTGATGTCAACATTCTTCGTATTGTTATTGCTATCGATTGCAAACTTTATGAATAACGGTCTAGAGCAATACTTTGTCTTCCAAAACAGCTTGAATAAGGACTCGATAGAGGTTCTCGATTTGTACGTATATAACACAGGACTTGTCGGTTATAACTTCTCCTTTGCTACTGCTGTTAGTATGTTGAAATCATTTGTAAGTATATTCTTACTCTTTGTCGCGAATCAACTTTCGAAATGGGTAAGAGGGGAATCTGTTATCTAGTTCAATCATTGTAGGAGAGGAGAACATCGTATGACTCAACGACGTAGCTTTGCTGATAGATTGTTTCAAGTTTTGAATTACTCAGGATTCGGAATAATAACGATCATTTGTATATTCCCATTTTATTATTTGTTCATTCAGACAATAAGTGATAATGCACTCAGTGCTAATGGGTCTGTAACTTTCTTCCCTAAAGGAATACATTTCTCGAATTATATTCAGGTATTGCAAGTAAAGGGCTTATCACATGCTGCATTAGTATCAGTAGGAAGAACGGTACTTGGAACAATTGGTACAGTAATTGGTTCGGCATTTCTAGGTTATATATTTACAAAACGTAAAATGGCTGGTCGCGTATTTTGGTACCGTTTCGTTATTGTAACAATGTATTTCAATGCAGGAATCATTCCTTGGTTTATCGTTATGATGAATTTGAACTTAACGAATAATTTTTGGGCGTATGTTCTTCCGGCAATCATCTCACCTTTCAACGTCATTCTAGTAAAAACATTTGTTGAATCTTTACCTGAAGCACTTGAAGAATCTGCTGAAATGGATGGTGCAGGTACATTTACACTGTTTACTCGCATCGTATTCCCACTTATTATGCCAATCGTTGCTACGATTGCAATATTCTCAGCAGTAAATCAGTGGAATTCATTCATGGATACAGTCTTCCTAATGACTAAAGATAAATACTACACATTGCAGTTTGTACTATATAAATATTTGAATGAATCGAATTCATTAGCAGCCATTATTAAATCAGGTCAAGGATTAGAAAACATTGATTTGTCGAAATTGCAAACGTCTACATCTGTTCGAACAACTGTAGCAATGATCGTAGTTACTCCAATTCTTGCAGTGTATCCATTCTTCCAACGTTATTTCGTAAAAGGAATTATGATCGGTGCAGTAAAAGGCTAATTTATCATCGCTTACGAAGTAACTTTTTGATAAAAAAGTTTTAGCTAATGCTTACGAAGTAACTTTTCACAAAAAGTTTTGGGAGGTGGTTTCCTCAGAGTGTAACGGTAATACCATTGTGAAGTTTAAAATAAGAAGGGAGTAACAAAAAATGGTTAAAACAAAGAGATCATTAGTAACTCTTTTAGTATTTGTAATGTGTGTTTCATTATTAGCGGCATGTGGATCTAAAGGCAATGACCCGAAAACTACCCCTACTCCAGCTCCTAAGACTAGCAATGAAGGTACTGATGTAGTTGAGCCTGTTACACGTGATGAAATTACAATTGATATTTTCTCTATGCTTTCTAATTTCTCAGGTGAGCAAACAGGTTGGTTTGCACATGTAGTCAAAGAAAAATTCAATATCAATATTAATATTATCGCATCTAACCTTGAAGGTGGAGGAGATACGAAATTCCAAACGATGATGGCCGGTGGCGATCTTGGTGATCTAGTTGTATTCGGTGATACTGATGCAAAGTACACTGATGCGATCGCAGCAGGTATGTTACTTGACTGGAACAAAGATGGTTTAGTAGATCAATACGGTAAAAACTTACTACAAAATGCACCAAAAGCACTTGAGAAAAACACAGCACAATTTGGTGGAGGTACTGCTATTTATGGCGTTGGTAATGATGTAGGTCCTGATACAGCTGGTCCTTCTGAAGCACAAGAGCTTAACTACCACCCTAACCTTCGCTGGGATCTTTATGAAGCGATAGGTAAACCAGCAATCAAAACAATGGAAGATTACCTTCCAGTTCTAAAAGCAATGCAAGAGGCTCAACCAGAAAGTGATAGCGGTAAACCAACTTATGCATTCTCTATGTGGGGTGACTGGGATGGTAACATGATGATGAACACTAAAGCTTGGGCAGGTATGCATGGTTTTGAAGAAGGCGATGGATTCAATCCAGGTGGTTTCACTTTAGTATCTGCGGATACAGAAGAAGTTCAATCAATCCTTGATGAGAACAGCTATTACATGAGAGGATTAAAACTTTACTTTGATGCCAATCAAATGGGCTTAGTTGATCCTGATTCAATTACGCAAAACTTTGGTGATGCTGTAAATAAAATGACTGATGGTCAAGTTCTATTCTCATGGTTCTCTTGGTTTGATGATGCTTACAATACACCTGAACGTACTGCAGAAGGTAAAGGTTTCCACCTTGTACCATTCGATGAAGCAAGATCGTTCTCATATGGATTTAATCCATATGGTGGTAATCGTGTATATGCAATTGGTTCCAAAACGGAACATCCTGATCGTGTAATGGAACTAATTGATTGGTTGTACACTCCGGAAGGAACTCTAACTGCGAACTATGGTCCTGAAGGCATGGCGTGGGAACTTGTAGATGGAAAACCAGTATTGACTGCTCTTGGGTTAGAAGCGTTCCCATCTAATAAAACTGCAATTCCTGCAGAATTTGGTGGCGGTGTTTGGGATGATGGACGTAACCAAATTAATAATACAACATTCAAAACAAGTATGATTAATCCTGAGAATGGTGATCCATACGATTACAGTCTATGGACATCTACTCTAGCGAAAGCTCCAACGAAATTAGATGAAAATTGGAGAGCAGCTATGGGAGCTAATACAGCGGTTGAATGGTTTGTGAAAAACAATAAAATCGCAGTACAAAAAGCTATCTTTACAGGTAAACCTTATGTAGAGATGAGCGATGATCTGAAACAAAAACAAGGTCAAGTCGCTGCTGTAATTAAAGAGTATTCATGGAAATTAATCTATGCTAACGATCAAGCACAATTCGACAAGTTGAAAGAAGAAATGATCAATAAAGCAAAAGGTCTAGGCTATGATGAAGTTGTTGCATTCAATAAAGAGCAACATAAAGTAGTATTCGAAGCTCGCAAATCTTCTTAATTCATAAGTAAAGTATTAATAAAGTAAGGAAACTATTAAATAGTTTCCTTACTTTATTTTAAACTGTTTCCATATTTCGCTATTTTGTTTACAATGTTAATAAAGTATATAAATGAGGTTGCTGATGCATGAAGATCATCAATAGAATACGGCAGTTGTTCAAACGGAGTACTTTGCGAAGAACGCTCGTTATTTATTTGTTAATTGCTTGTTTATGTCCACCTGCTTTATTAGCGGGTTATACTTATTCTGCCATGCACTCTATATTGAAACATAAAATATCAGCAGGTATTGAAGCGAGTTTGAAACAAGAAGCAATGGGAATAGAAAATCTACTAAGTAATATGGATTTTGTATCGAAACAGTTTGCATTAGATGGTCAAACAGCTACTCGAGTCAATGAATATATCCAATCAGAGAAGTTAACTGAAAAAGCAAACCTCATTCAGTATATCGATGACACATTCAATGTTGTTAACTTTACAAATCCCAATATAGGTTTGATGGTGTATTACCATGAAAATATGGAAAAATCTATATTGTTTAATAATTTAACTGTTAGAGATGATTTTAATATTGATAATCTACCGCTTTTTATCAGATACAATGGTACCGCTTACTTTGGTCCTCATACTACACAATACAAAAATAATGAAAACATTGTGTTTTCATCAATCCGTGAAGTGAAAACGAGCAGTGAAAATTCAATCTATATTTACTTAGAATCAAATTATAATATGTTCCGGAAAATGATGAACAGTAATTGGTACGCTATGCCCGTTCATCATTACTTAATCTCTGAGCAAAATGAAGTAATCTACGCGGATGTTGGTGATCCTCCTTTTGCACCTGAATCATTGAATTGGCAAATGGTCGACAATGGACTCGAACAGCTCGAAGGAAATTATGTGTTTGGCTACGAGAGTATTCAAGGCTGGAAGCTTGTCATAGCAGTACAAAAGGGCGAATACAATCATGAAATTAATGAGTGGTTATGGCGTATGATTGCCTTAGTGCTAGGTTCACTCGTGTTAGCATTTATTATAGCGATGATGATATGGCGTAAAGTCTATGGTTCCTTAAGGCGTGTTAATTTAGAAATTGTTCGTATGACAGGTGATCGCGAAGCACCTGTTAAAAATATAGGAATTGAAGAATTTGATTCTTTACTCAATAATTTTGGTGTTATGAAGCGAACGGTAAATGAACTAATTGCAGAGGTTTCCTTGAACGAACGTAAGAAATCTCAATTAGAAATAGAGAAGTTACTAAGTCAGATCAATCCACATTTTCTACACAATACGTTAAATACTGTTCAATGGATAGCCCGAGCCAACGAGCAGGATGACATTGATAGAATAGTTACTTTGCTTGTGAAAGTCTTACATTACAATATGGGTAAAGGAAGTCTTATCGTAACGATTTCAGAAGAATTAGCTGCATTACAAAACTACATTGATCTACATTATATTCGTTATGAAGATGAACTACAGTTTGTCATTGATGTAGATGACAGATTGAAATCTATTTCAGTTCCGAGATTTTTACTACAACCGATGGTTGAGAATGCAATTTATCATGGTAGAAGTGATGGTACTAGTCTAATCTCTATCTCAATCATTCAGAATTCTGATACGACTTTAAAGTTAGAAGTTAGAGATAATGGTCCAGGTGTAGACGAGTTGACGATACAACAAATATTAGAACGTAGATATGAAAGCTCATCTATCGGAATGGGTATCGGACTTAGTTATGTACAACGCTTATTAGAACGTTTCTATGGTGACTCAAGTTATCTCGAAATTGAAAGTGAAATTGGAGTAGGTACATGTCTATCCGTCATTATTCCATTAACTCTAGAGGAGGAACGTTATGATTAACGCACTTGTTGTTGATGATGAGCGAATGGTTCGAAAAGGATTACTATCATTAACTGATTGGCAGCAATATGGCATTTCGTTCATTGGTGAAGCGAAAGATGGTATACAAGCACTTCAGTTCCTTTCAAAACATCATGTTGATGTTATGTTTGTAGATATAACGATGCCTATCATGAATGGGTTTGAGTTAATGAAGCGGGTACAAGAGCAACATTCGGAAGTTCAATTTGTAATATTAACTTGTCATCATGAATTTAATTATGTTCAAGAAGCACTTCAGATTGGAGCTATTGATTATATCGTAAAAACATTACTCAATAGAGATAATGTAGATGAAACGGTTACGCGAATTTTATCTCGATTAAAACGAGATAAAGAAAAGAAAATTCAAGAACAAACCAATTTTTATCAGGGCGGAGTTTACTTGTTGTTGAAAGGAACAACAAAGGTTGATAGTTATTATATGAAAGAGCAACTACCTTCAAGTTTATCGTATAACGAGATAACTAAGCGCTTATTACAGATTGAAGGTAATAACACAAAGGAAATCGTCGAACTAGAACGAGCAAATATATTGCAATATGCATCTCTAATCACTATTGATAATTGTGATCAGCGGTATCATGTTGATGTTGAACATTGGCTAAAAACCGGATTTTTGAATTTTTATTTTTATGCATCAACTGATGATTATCTGGTAATCAGTGAAACCGAACTAGATCAATTGTTATCACAACAAGATGATGTGATCCGAGAACAACAATTGAAGCAATGGAACGATGAGAAAGTCCAATATAGATGGTTACTATACCCCCAAGAATGGATGCGTTGGCAGCGGACTACACTTAATATACAACCAGACCCCCAATTACTCATTCAATTGGCGGAGGATCTTTATACTCAGCTTGTTCAAACAATGAAATGGCAAGATGATGATCCCGAGTCACCTCTGCCTGTTCCAGATCTATCTCAATGGATCAAAATAGAACAGTGGTTGTTACAATTATCACTACAATTACGAGGTAGAATGACTGATTTGACCTTATCTCATGACGTTGTGATCTGTATGATAAAAGCCATTCAATATATGCATAATCAGATTGGGTCTGAATTGAATCAGAATGATATAGCATATCAAGTAGGAATGAGTAGAAGTTACTTTAGTCAGTGCTTTAAACGTTTTTTTGGTGTGTCATTTGGGGAAGTATTACGTCATCTACGCATTGAAACGGCCAAACAGTTACTACTTAATTCGCAATTTAGTATCTCAGAAATAGCAAATAAAATTGGCTTTGATGATCATAAATATTTTAGCCGCACGTTTAAAACTCAACTAGGGGTATATCCAACAGAATATCGTTCTTTGCATTATGAGGTGAGGTGATACAATGAAAACTATAAAACGAATATGGTTACTCTTAGCTTGTTCATTGTTCATTACAAGTTGTACAAATACACCTAATAATGAAGCTTCCAATGTAATAGAAGATATATATACGGATCCTATTATTTTAAGAGTTCCCTATTCTTACTCTGATATAGAATTACCTGAAGGTGATATTGGAGAAGAGAATTTCATGTCTCGCTACATACTCGAAAAAACAGGAATTATTATTCAATACAGCTGGGATGCAGGCGGTGAGGAGCAATATAATGCGAAGATAGATCTTTCCATTCGGAGTAATGATTTGCCAGATATGTTCATCGTTAATCGTAAACAATTATATTACCTAGTACAAAATGATATGATTGCAGATCTCACAGAAGTATATGAGAAGCACAGCTCTGAACTTGTAAAGTCTATTTACGATGCAACGGATGGTAAAGCTCTTGAGGAAGCTACAATGGATCAGAAACTATATGCGTTACCTAATGTAGGAATAGAAGCAGATGCACCTACCTATTTGTGGGTACGCCAAGATTGGTTAGACAAATTAAATCTTCCTGAGCCTAGGACACTTGCTGACATTGAGAAGATCTCCTATGCATTTATTCATGAAGATCCAGATGAGAATGGAAAAGATGATACGTTAGGAATTCCAGTTGAAAAATCATTAGTATATCAAGACAAAACTGGCGTATTCGGCTTAAACTCTTTTTTCTCAGCCTATCATTCTTTTCCA
The DNA here is from genome assembly GCF_024721975.1 of Paenibacillus endoradicis. The sequence continues at coordinate 152,655 of NZ_JANQBB010000001.1, forward strand.
CAAAATTGGATTGTTAACTCAGAAGGGATTCTCGTGTATGGATCCATTCAAGAGGAAACGAAGCAAGCATTAATTCGTTTAGCAGAATGGTATGATAAAGGGATTATAGATCGTGACTTCATGATTCGGAAGGATGCTAGTATACCTGTTACGGAAAATCATATGGGCATTATGTTCGCTCCATGGTGGGCACCTATCTGGCCGTTGAATGGTTCAGTTTCTCAAGATACGAAAGCAGAGTGGAATGTATTTGCAGTTCCATTAAGCGAACAAGGAGAATTTATTACGAAAATATCCCCAATAACCGATCGCTATCTTGTTATCCGCAAAAATTATAGTAATCCAGAAGTAGCAGTTAAACTATTGAACTTAACAACGAAACTGGAGAGACATGTAGGAGTAGACGACGAGAGTAGTGAAGCGATTCGAGTTACCGCTCAGCAACTGGGGATACAACTTCGTAATTATTTCCCGTTTGATCTACTATTAGATGATCCCGATGGTGTAACTAAGCGTTACGATACGCTTGTGCAAGCGATGAATGGTGATATAGATGTATCGACTCTTAATTCTGAACTTGCAAAACTATATGACTATGTTGTGAAAGAAACGGAGCAACCGAAGAAAGATATGGAAGCGTGGAGCAATACTCAGGCATATTTATTAGGAGGGAAAATATCCAAGGAACCTATGGTCATGGTCGAAAGCTATAATATAGAGCATACCGAGGCTTACGAGGAGTATTGGGATACGTTAATCACACTAGAAATGGATTATTTCTTGAAAATTATAACTGGAGAATTACCTATCGATGCATTTGATCAATTCGTTGAGGAATGGCTCAGTTCTGGAGGGGTGCATGTGTTGAAGGAGGCTACGCAAGCATATGAATCTCAAAAATAATATAGAGGAAGAGGAAGTTCAACAAGCGGACTTTGATAACGAAGTGAAATAGGAAGCTCATTCGGCATCGAATATGAAGCGAATTTGGGATGTCCGGTACTCGTGTACCAATAACGCACACTTGAGTTTCCTCCTTCCGAAAATTTGCTCCATCTTCTCGATTCTGAAAGCCCGCTTATTAAACCTTTATTGAAAGAGGAAGTTCAACAAGCAGACTTTGATAACGAAGTGAAATAGGAAGCTCATTCGACATCGAATATGAAGCGAACTTGGTGAATTTTTAATTATTTCAGTTATTGTTCAGTTCAATTGAATATACTTTAACAATGATTATCGAAGGATGTGTGCAAGATGAAACGTGTTATGATCGTCGATGATGCTTCTTTTATGCGCTTAATTTTGAAAAACATACTTATAGATAACGGATATGAGGTCGTTGCAGAAGCCGCAAATGGGGAAGAAGCTATTCGTTTGTATGATATATATAAACCTGATATTGTAACTATGGATGTTACGATGCCTATTATGGATGGTTTAGCAGCAACAGAAGCAATATTAGCGCAGCATCCTAATGCAAAAATAATCGTTTGTTCTGCGATGGGGCAACGAAATCTAATTATGAAGATGATTACTGCTGGTGCGAAGGACTTCATCGTGAAGCCCTTCCAAGGAGACCGCATTGTAGCAGCAATAGATCAACTATTTGATCGTGTATAGTCTAGTTGTTCCAGTCAATAGGTGAATGACCCAATGCAATCAAATGTTCATTAATTTTGGAGAAAGGTTTACTTCCCCAAAAGCCCCGATAGGCTGCTAGTGGACTAGGATGTACAGACTCAATAATGATGTGATGAGGAGCAATTAGCTGTTTTTTTTGTTGTGCAGGCTTACCCCACAATACGAAAATAATTGGCTCCTCTTTACTGCTTAACTTAGAAATGATAGCATCAGTAAACAATTCCCAACCTTTATGCTGATGAGAATTTGCTTCTCCTGCTCGTACCGTAAGTACGGTATTCAATAGTAGAACACCTTGCTTTGCCCACTCCACTAATGATCCGTTCCCGGATTCGGAAATTCCTATATCACTAGATCGTTCCTTCATTATATTACGCAAAGATGGTGGCAATGGCATATGATTTCCAACGGAAAATGCTAATCCTTCAGCTTGACCTTCTCCATGATAAGGGTCTTGCCCTAATATGACTACCTTTGTTTGATCGTAATCAGTTAATTGTAGTGCATAAAATATTTGATTGTTCGTTGGATATATTATATGCTTTTCGTATTCTAGTTCGATAAATTGTGAAAGCTGATCAAAATAGGGTTTACTGCACTCTGATTGCAGTATTTTTCCCCAATGATTGTTAGGTAATCGCATAATTATTCTTCCCTTCTAATACTCTAAGGTGAACGATACTATAAGCTTATGATAGAATCAACCCCTAGCGAGAGATGTGTGAATTAAGCTTCCGATGTTACTTTTTATCTGAAGGTAGCAAAATCGAGAAGCAATAAAAAGTTTAGGAGTATGACATATGAGTCTAATTGATAAAATTAAGAGTGGTGTCTCTGAAGCAGGACACAAAGCGAAAATCGTGGTGGAAGTGAATAAACTACGAATTATTAATGTCTCGAAGCAATCGGAAATTAACTCGCTATACAAGCAAATCGGTGAAAAGGTCTCACAATTTGTAGATCAAAATATTTCGCTAGAACCATCCTTGTTTGCAAGTGAATTAGAACAAATTGATATACTGAAATTTGAAATAGAACAAAATATACTTCAAATCCACAATCTTAACGATGAAAAGTCATGTCCTCATTGTCATCATGATAATGCTTTTGATGCTAGAGAATGTGCGCAATGTCATGCACCGTTCCCAATTCATGATATCCCCAACATCGAGATTAGCAATAATTCGGCAGAATTAATTGATCCTAATAACAAGCTAGATAAAAAGGAATAGACACGATGATTCAGCAACACGTATCCAATACGACAAGTGTAGCAGATTATGTATATCGGATTACTTGTCATGAGCAAGAAAGATCGTTATGTAGTATGGAAATGAGAGCGTTGTGGGGCGTTAGCTTTGATGCAGATTACTCTACGCTTCTATTACGTAGTGAAATCCAACATCATGTCAATCGAAGTCCATTCGTCAAGTATCGGCTAGCGATATGGTGTGAAGGCTCTGATCTAGATACATTGATCGATAAAGTATCACAGCTACCTCCGGTTACCGGAAGGTATAAAGTTATTGCACTTGATGAAATGCAAGACGAACAAGTAGAGCCAATTAATTACCAAAAGCGCCGAATAATTGAACAAAGCCTTGGGAGTCAAGTGAAGGGCGAGGTAGATTTGAAGCAGCCAGAATTACTACTTGGAGTTACAAAGCTCGAACAGAGTTGGGTGTTTGGCGTGCTTGAGTATCATGATCCCATCTGGCAACGACATAATGATAAACCACGGCATTATTCTACTGCTTTAAGTACGAAAGTTGCTCGCTCATTAGTTAATATTGCGGTGCCGACATTGAAAGAGGACATCCATTTCTTCGATCCATGTTGTGGAATCGGTACAGTATTAATGGAAGCATGCTCACAAGGGATCCAGTCTTCAGGTGGAGATATCAACCCACTTGCTGTCGTTGGCGCACGAGAAAATATGGCTGCATTCGATTATCATTGTGAAATACGCATTCATAATATGATAGAATTAGAAACGAAATATGATGTGGTAATTGTCGATCTCCCCTATAATCATTGCTCTGTTCTTCCTCAGGAAGAGCGATATCGCATGCTAAAGGCATTATCTACAATAGCTAGCAGAGTGATAATTGTATCAGTTGAGCCAATTAAACAAGAATTAGTTCAACTTGGCTATTATATCGAGGATGAAGGTTGTATCGAAAAATCGCATTTCAAACGTGATGTATTTCTATGTACTATTTCGTGATAATAAAATAAAGCTGTCTTACGGATGTACGATCAGGTCAATGATCATTCATCCGTAAGACAGCTTTTATTAGGTTTATTAGCAAAGACTAGTTAAAGGAGTATGTAATAATGATGCTAATGCTAACATAGACCAACAGAATCACATCATTGACGCTATATCTAGTTACATAATAATAAGTTCTTTTCGCCTGAAATTGCTTCGCTTCCATTGAGATCGCAATTCGATGAGCACGCCGTATACTTTGCGCAAGGAGCGGAATCAAATATAATTTCATCCTATTATAAATTGAACGAAATCCTTTACGCAATTGAACACGCCGTACGTTAAGTGCTTGTGTACGAATATTAAACTCTTCAATGATCATTGGAATTAAGCGAATGCCAGCCATAAATGCATAGACGTATTTGGCAGGTAAACGTAATTGTTGCATAAGAGAATATAGTAATAAGGTAGGTGAAGTAGTTAACAATAGGATAAGACTAATGATTCCAAGTAGGATAGACTTACTGCCAATAAGAGCTGCTGAAGCAATGCTCTCATTGGAGATTTTCATAATTCCCCACTGCCATACAACATCTTTACCTCTTCCGAATAACAAGAGTGTAACGGCTGATGATATAGCCGAGATCACAATTGGAATATGTAGCAAAGCTAATTTACGAAGCGGGAAACCGCTCATCGTCCATAGCAAAATACTAAAACTTATAAATAGTAAAATGTACTGCTCCGTATTACGACTGAAAAAGAGAAAGATCATCATAGTCATCAAGATAACGAATTTGAGTGCTGGATTGACATTATGAAGCCAAGTTGACTTAGTTGGTACGAACCAATTCCAAACATTGTCCATTCGTGACACCTCTTTCTGCGAGTCGATCGTTGATCGTAATCGAATGTAGACGACCATCCGTAATATGCCACTCCTCACTCGCAATAAGCGAAGCAATAACAGGGTCATGTGTAATCATAATAATAGTGATGCCCTGTGCGTTCATATGTTGAAGCTTCTCAATTATTGTAAATGTATTGGCTGCATCCTGACCAAAGGTAGGTTCATCAAGTAAAAGGATCGGACGTTGCTCTACCATCGCAGTTAATATACTAAGTCGTCGTTTCTGTCCAACTGAACATTCAAAGGGATGTCGATCTAATGGCATATCTAATCTGAATTGGGTAAATAAGTTCTGAATCGTCTCTTTGTAATTATGATGAACTTTGTGCTCCTGCTGAGCCTTACTATTATTGTCATACGACTGAGCCACGGCCAGCTTATAGGAATGGAGCAATTCGTCATAGACCGTATCAGCGATAAATTGTAGTTCGGGACTTTGAAATACAAATGAGATTTCCTGAGGTACCGTTGCTTTTCTTGCTTTGCCTGTGCTGATCGATTGATCGTATATTTTATATTGTCCACTACTATCGATAAGACGCGCGAGAGCAAGTAGTAATGAACTTTTTCCTGCTCCATTAGCACCTGTGATCGCAATCCATGATCCTTCAGCAATAGTTGCCCTCTCAATTTCAATGAGTTTGTGACCGCCTCGTGAACCACTGAACTGCTCAAGTTCAACAATGACATTAGCATTTGTCTGCGCAGCAGGATAGTTAGAACTAATTTGATGTTGAGACAAATAAGTCTGCCATATATTTGGATACCAAATCCCATATTGAAGAAGTAATTGCTGCTGAGTTTGGAAGATAGAAGAGGGGGTATCATCAGCAACAATTACACCTGATTCGTTCAATATAATAACCCGATCAAACCATTCGAGTATGCCATCCACATGATGCTCAACAACAATGACAGTATGCTGCTGTAAACTATTTCGTAAGCTTTCCCAAATAAGTCGTTTCCCTTCCGGGTCTAGTAGAGCAGAAGGTTCATCAAGGAAAACGGTGTGAGGCTCTAACAATAATACAGCCGCGAGAGCAAGTCGTTGCTTCATACCTTGCGACAGCTTTCCGATCGGAGTATGGAGTGATGGTAGTTGTAGACCCACTATATCGAGTACATGATGCATTGTAGGTTCCATTAACTCACGAGCCATTTGACGATTTTCTAATACGAAAGCAAGTTCCTCATCAACATAGCTCATACAAAATTGTGTGTCTGGGTCTTGAAAAACAAAACCCCAATGTTCTGGAGTTTGAATCGATGTACATTGCATCGGAACAGAGGAGTAGTTAGGAATAATACCACTAAGTACTTGAAGCAATGTAGATTTTCCAGAGCCACTAGGACCGAGAATAAGAATCTTTTGTCCCTCAGGGATTTGTAAGGTGAAATCTTGGAAGATTAGTTTCTGCTCTCCACTGAATTTAAGACGTAATTGCTCCACACTGACTGCGATATTAGACAAACTCTACCCCTCCAAATTGGTACATGCGTACTGGATTTCCCAAGTTCGCTGATGTCGGATATACTTCTTAGCCATTCATCGTTATCAAAGTCCGCTTATTGAACTTCCTCTAAAGTTTACTTTTGTAACTGCTCGAACTCCTTCTGGTCTATCGGACGCACCAACGAAGTAACTTTTGTTTTCTCTAATGCAAGGACAATATAATACGCGAAAATACCTGTGAAGATAAATGCGCTAATAACTCGTAATCCATACTTTACGATTAAAGCCCAAGTTTCAAGATCTGCATAACCATAACCAAGGTCTAACATAAAACTTCCTAAGCATGAGAGAACTCCAGCAAAACCTGCAACGACTAGATTATGTTTTTTGTATCTGAAACTAGCAAATACAAGTTCTGCAGCAAGTCCTTGTACAAATCCATAGATTAATACTTCTAAGCCTGCCGATGCAAGAATTGAGGATAGTGCAGCACCAGCGATACTAGCGATAAGAGCAGCCCCAGGTTTACGTACCACTAAATATGCGAATGGACCCACCATGAACCACATACCATAGAACAGCTGACGTAAAGTAGGAAGGAGTGGCTTAATTACGTCATAAAGCGAATTCCAAAAATGCATAATAACTCCGAAAACAATTCCAATCATCATGATAACTACAACATCTGTAAGCTTTAATTTTTTCACATTGCTAACCTCCAAATAATTTATATGGTGGAAGCATAAAAAGACCGTCTGGTAATACGCAGACGGTCAGAAAAATTTCTTCTTGAACCCCATTCTCTACGCTGGTATTATCCAGTTCAGATCAACGGTCAGTAGCGGTAACTAGCTACTATCTCAGCCTGATTCCTCAAGCACCCGGACGGTTTCATATGCAACTGTCTTATAACTTACTACAATTTGCCATATTATACAATAGTTTTAGAGAACAAAGTTTCCATTGAAGTAAAAAGTCTAAACTTTCTCGTATGTTTTCAAGCCTGGGTGAGTGAAGCTAGAAAATTGATCAAGTAAGTCCGCAGCATCGTTAGCTACAAGATTCATCTCTTTGTACATTGGCTTCAAAAACTGTTCTTGCTGCATATGATCGAAAAATGATAAGAGATGATCATAATAGCCATTCACATTCAATAAGCCACATGGTTTCTGATGTAAACCGATCTGACTCCAAGTAAATACTTCGAAAAACTCTTCCATCGTACCAGGTCCGCCTGGTAATGCAATAAAGCCATCGGCTAATTCGATCATCTTATGTTTACGCTCGTGCATATTGTCCACTTTAATGAGCTCGGTAAGGCCATGATGCGAAATTTCGCGTTGCTCAAGTAATGTGGGAATGACTCCAATAACTTCTCCACCTTCTTGAAGTACCGTATCAGCGACGATCCCCATAATTCCGACAGACGCTCCACCATATACTAGTGTTAGCTTTCGTCTAACTAATTCTTTACCGAGTTTTATCGCTGCATCACGATATACTTCGGATGCCCCCATACTCGAACCACAATATACTGCAATTGTTTTCATAATAGTCCTCAATTCTAATTAATTGTGTATCTATATCTTGTGTGATTATACTACTTTTATAAGCGAATAGTCTATATATATGTAATTATGAAGGATTTAAAAAAACACCCTATAAGGTAGACTGTTAATAGTGTCTACTCTATAGGGTCAATATCCAAATATATTAGTTAGCTATATCATCGGGATAAACAATCGTATCAAAAACTTCATTGGTGGTTGCATCTTGAATTTCAATGGTTGCTTTTACTTTATCAGAAGCAACGCCATTAAAGTTTTGGTAGTACATACTTTGGATACCGATTCCGAATGATGCAAAAGCATCAAATCCGCCTTCAAAAGCTGCTTTATCAACGATTAGTGTGAACTCTGTAAGATCATCATTGTACTTAACGTCTTTTATTGAAGTGAAATCATCACTTGTTTTCATATCTTCAAGAGACAGAATTACTTCTTCTTTCATTTCTTTCATCATATTGCTATGAACTAATTTGGGATATGTATACGTAACAGATCCATCATCGTTGATTTTTGCATCTTTAACACCTTCGTCTTTTGCAGCAGCAATTACTTCGTCCATGTTTTTATCCTTAAACATAGAAGCGGGCAGAGTAATATCTACAGTTAGTATATTTTTATCTACTTCGATAGATGAAATTCTATCTGTGTCGGCAGATTCATTGTTAGTTGCAGGAGAATTAGTAGTACCTTCTTTTGCTTGTTCGTTGTTCTTAATTGCAGAATCGTTATTGCCCTCAGATGAAGAGCAACCTGCTAGAAGAAATATTGAAGTAATAATAGCAATTGTGACTTTGTTAAATGTTGACACTAATGAATGTACCTCCTTTGTAATATGTTGGTTTATTATATCATTAAATGAAGGATTAAACTATTAAATCATTCATTTACAAATCTATGATCGCGGCAAGAACGGTATTATTAAAGTAATCGACATACATATTTTTGAATGGTTTTTGGTGATCTAGTTCCACAGAAAAATGAACAGTTACCGTTTGATAAATAGGATCTACACAAAGGAAAGGACCAGCTGCACCCCAATGTGAATACGCATTTGCAGATAATAGGTCACCGCCATCTCTCTTCGTTCCGTTAATCGCCCAGCCGTATCCCCAGTACGCTTCAGGAAAAACTTCATCTCTATATTGTGATGAGACTCCAGGAATTTGATTACGAGTCATTTCTTTTACAGTTACAGGACTAAGTAGTCTTACCCCGTTATAGATTCCACCGTTAAGAAACGTTTGACCGAAAATAGCGAGATCCATCGCAGTTGAGTAAGCTCCGCCGCCAGCTGATATTGAATTTAATTGGTATTCGGACTCTATCCATTCGGCACAAGCAGCTTCTGGTATACGTCTAACCACTTTTTTTCTTACTTCTTGCGGAACACAGTAATAGGTGTTCGTCATACCAATGGGTTGAAAGAGATTTTCATGAACAAATTTATCATAAGCTTGTCCACTAACTCGTCGTATGATTTCACCCAATAGCTCATAACCATAACCAGAATAAGACATAATGGTTCCTGGTTCGCTGATGAGGGGAGCAGTATAACCGCTGTATAAAAAGCTATGAATATCCGGATCTTGATTAGGCTCAGGTTCTGGAATTTCACCTTTTTCACGTAAAGCAATTTCATTACTGCGAATAGCTTCGGTGTCTAGACCAGAAGTGTGTGTTAACAAATGATGCACACAAACGTTAGTTTTTCCTTCTCCAGTAAACTCAGGGATATAATCTGATACAGGTCTGTTAAGTCCGATACGCCCTTGCTCAACTAACATCATAATAGATGTGGCTGTAAATAATTTCGTTATAGAGCATAGTGGAAATAACGCATCGACAGTTAATTTTGGTGCTTCTGGCTCAGGTCCGAATTTTCCATCCGCTTGATGTACAAGTAAAGTTCCTCTTCTCGCAGCGACAATAACTTGCGTTGGCGTAATGTTATCTTCAACCATTTGTGTTGCTGCTGTTCGAATACGTTGAACCCCATCGACTGATATACCTGCTTGTTCCAGCGAACTGAATGATATCTCTTTCATATGAAATCCCCCTTTAGATATAATTATTAATGAATCTATTAATAAACACATAAATATATTAACATTACTGGAATCAATTAGTAAAATAGTTCTTGTGAAAATTACTTAATGATAGTAATAAGCGAGAACAAAAAGCTGATATCAGAGTTCTTCATTTCCGAGATAAACCGTGTCTCAAATAATTATATTTAGCATTATAAAACTCATGAGGGGGCTTCATTAGCGCACGTTTCTCGATGCGAGAAACATAACTCCGACTAATCCCAAGATCTTTCGTTGTTTTAAACTATACTTCGTAAGCAATATCATCTATATCTTCACAACGGATGTCGCACAGAGTGATTTCGTTTCAATTTTTAGAAGTGCAAATAAGAACATGATAGGATACATCTTAATGAGACCGCTTTAAATATATTTTAGATACCAATTATGTTAAATTATAATATATTAGTTGTTAGCTAATTATTTTAACTACTACCTTAAAAAGTAAGGTAGTACCTAATATTGAAGAGGTGTTACATATGCTCGTATGGATGTTACGGCAGGTTATTGCCAAAAAAGAGATTTGGACAGGTGCTGAGCTAGCTAGACTTTTAAAGGAGAGAGCTAATTACAATTTGTCTGCTGCTTCAATTAGTGCTTTATTAACCAGTCAACCTAGACAAATGAAAAGCGATACACTAGATGCTTTGTGCACGACATTGGAATGTACACCTAATGATTTGTGGGTGTATGTGCCTCCACAAAATGTAAAAGGAGCTTAAGTATGAGTATAAAGGGCATTCTACCCTTCGGAGATCCAATATTACGGAAAATTGCTAAGCCAGTCGTAGATCTACATGGTAAAACGATCAGACTGTTAGACGATATGATTGATACCCTATATGAAACTGACGGTCGTGCTGGTCTTGCTGCACCTCAAGTAGGTATTCTAAGACAATTGATTGTAATGGACTGTGGAGAAGGTTTAATTGAACTGATTAATCCTGAAATATTAGACATGTCCGGTGAGCAAGTTGGCACTGAAGCATGCTTATCCTATCCAGGTTATTGGGGTTATGTTAAGAGAGCGAATAAAGTAAAGATAAAATCTCTAACTAGAGAAGGAGATGAAGTAATTCTTATTGGAGAAGATTATCTTGCGCGTTGTATGCAACATGAAATTGATCATTTAAAGGGAATTCTCTTTGTCGATCACGTTCAAGAAGGTTGGTTATATAATGAGCACACCAAGCAAAGAATTGACTTGCATAAAGTTATTAGATTAACTAATCAAGGCATGTAATCGTAATTTACTTTTCAGTATAGATTCCTATTCCCATGAAAAAAAGCACCTTAAGTTAGGGGTACGATTTATTTTACGTAATCGTATTTCCAACTTAAGGGGCTTTAATTTGGCTATGTTATAGGCGTGTTCTTCATTTACGAGATAAGCTTTGTCTCACGTTACTACCTCTTCCCCTTATAAAACTCATGATAAAGCTTCATTAACGCACGTTTCTCGATTCGAGACACATAGCTGCGACTAATCCCCAAATCCTTCGCAATCTCACGCTGTGTACGTTCATCTCCGCCATTGAGCAGACCGAACCTCGTAATGACAACTTCTTTCTCGCGATCATCTAATATACTCAAGTTTTTATAAATTTTACTTTTTTCCATTTCAAGCTGTACTTGATCAGCAATATCGTCAATATCATTTCCGAGAATGTCGATCAAAGTAATTTCATTGCCTTCCTTATCAGTTCCAATCGGATCATGCAAGGAGACATCTTTACGAGTTTTCTTCAAAGATCTTAGATGCATAAGTATTTCGTTCTCAATACATCGAGCGGCAAAGGTAGCAAGCTTAGTTCCTTTGCCAGTCTGAAAACTTTCAATCGCTTTTATTAAGCCTATCGTTCCGATGGAAATGAGATCTTCTTGATCTTCGCCAGTATTATCAAACTTCTTGACGATGTGTACGAAGTCCGACGTAATGCTTTCGTGCTGCAGAAGCGTGTGCTGATAGTGAAGCAGGGGAAGGAGAGACGTAAGGTTTTGGTGGACAAGCTGTGAAGAGGGAGTGATTTTTTCATTGACTCAGTATGGAGGTGTATATTAAAGATATAACATTAATTGAATATATGGTAAAATTTGATGTAATTAGACATTAATCTATCTTATTAGTCATGGGTTAAATTCTAATTGTCTATTTTGTTAGATCAATTAATTAAAAAATCTATAAGAAGAGTACCTGTTGCTACTTATAAGGAGAAATTAATATGTTTACTGAGAGGTTTGCGCAAGGATTATATTTGATTTCTAATGCAGTTGAACCTAGAGAAGTATTAGAAGCATGGATATTTATGGATAACGAAGATGGTACTCGAGCAATAGTTTCGCTTGAAAACTATCACAGAAGTGCATATCCTGCGGGGATAAAAAAACTAATTGATAATGCAGATAGTCATTTTATTCCATATTTTGCTTCTGAAAAACTTTATTTTATTGAAAACGAATTGCTTGCAGAAATAATTACTAATCAATCTGCTGATACGAAATTTGAACTAGATTATTCTATAATGCTTGATACAAACTATGCTAGTTACATTGATAACTTTGTTAGAAATACTAATTGGTCAGGTATGAACAACGAGGTGTTTCAAACAATTGATTTATTAATAAGGGGAAACTTTCATTATGATTATTTGTTTTATATGATCGAAAATTATAAAAATTCATTTAAACTGGATGATTTAGAGGATGCAGTCTCTAAAAAGGATAAGAGGGCAAAATTTTATCGTAATTTGGTTAGTATGGAATTATTTAAATCCATAGATTCAAAGAACTACATTGAAAAGGGTAAATTATCCTACTTAATTAACGAAGATGAAGCATTGATCTCGGCAGATCAGATTTTCAATGGTCTCTTTAATTCGAGTAAAATTGACGAGATGATGGACACTTTTCAACAAATTCATAAGGCTATGGTTCTTTTAATTATTGGGACACTCCAAATTAAATTTGGATCTAAGACAACTGTTCCAAGAAGGGTAGAGAGATTGTTCGAATTCGCTAATAATGTGCTAGGAATTTATTATGAAAGAGAATTCATTGTTGCACACATGTTTTTTTTAGACTCTAAAAATGTGAATATGTTGAATAAAGTAAACAAAGGTATGAATTCAGAAAAGCTTTTGCGACAAATTGAAAATATAGCATGGGATTTCTCTGTTCCGCGGATTATGGAGTATTGGCTTAAATTAGGAGGGAAAGGAAGGTTTTTTATTCCGTTTTTTCTAACTAATGATTATAATTTGAGGCAACTGTTAAGTTTGTTCAAAGTTAAGGGGTTGATATTTAACAAGACGGGGGGGCTAATTGTACCCTTTCCGAGTTTCAATTCAAATGAATATTTTAAAAAACATAATTGTGATATCGAAAAACACTTTACGGATGAGGTTAAAGCACAAAGAAAAACTACTTATCGAAAGAACTGTGAGGATAATTTCAGTGTTATAAGTGAAGAGTTTGATAAATTAGTCTGTATCCTTAAAACGTAGTTAGTGTTTCACTAGAGATGCCAGATAATTCATGTGAACCTTTCACGGTGCGGGATTTACGTCTCTTGATTGTCAGATATGTAATCAGAGTAGATAAAGTAGGTTAGAAACTATCCCGCTTATGATACTTACCTTCTAAGGATGGATCATTTTGGGGTTATGAAAATAAATATTTAATGGGGGTATTTATGTTTAGTCCATTTGAACAAAACGTCATAGCTGTAGTATGGGATTTTGATAAAACACTTATCAGTGAATATATGCAAACTCCAATTTTTGAAAAATATAGTGTGGATGGTTCACTATTTTGGCAAGAAGTAAATGAGCTTGAAGAAAAGTATAAGATACAGAAACCGGATATTAGAATAAATAGTGACACAATTTATCTGAATCATTTTTTAACATGTGTTCGTCAAGGAATATTTAAGGGATTAAATAATTCTATATTATTCGAGTTAGGAAAAGAGTTGAAGTATTATCCAGGAATGCCGGATTTTTTAGCACATTCAAAAGAATTAATAGATAACAATGAAAAATATCAAAAGTATAATATAACGGTTGAACATTATATTGTTAGTACAGGCATGGCGGAAATGATTAGGGGATCTCAGATTGCGAAGTATGTAAAAGGTATATGGGGGTGTGAATTTATTGAAGAACCAATAAAATCCACAATTGAATTTAAGGAATATGAAAAGACAACCATTCCGTATAATGAAGAAAAAGAGATTACACAGATAGGGTATACAGTTGATAATACTTCTAAAACAAGAGCGATATTTGAAATAAATAAAGGCACTAATATTAACGAAGAAATTAATGTTAATTCTTCTATTGACAGGGCTATTAGAAGAATACCATTCGATCAGATTATTTATGTAGCTGATGGTCCCAGCGATGTTCCCGCATTTTCCATGTTAAAACAAAATGGAGGCAGTACATTTGCAGTTTATCCTAAAGGTGGGCTAAAGGAATTTCGACAGGTGGATCAACTCAGAGTTGATAAAAGAATTGATATGTATGGAGAAGCTGACTATCGTGAGAATACGACAACATATTTATGGCTAATAAACAAAATTAGAGATATTGCAAATCAAATACATTATAGAAAAGGACAAATAATTTCTCAGAGTTATTCAAAAGCACCGGGACATATCAATGATTAGTATATTCAAGAAGAATTATAGATCTTCGTACAGTTCTAATTGAAGATTTCATATCGAAACTAGTTATTTCACTTATAAGTCAGCCTGAGCATATATCCAATATGAAGAATTACTCCTGTGATATCCATACAAAAAGCACTTTTAAGTTGGGATTGCGATTTATTTTACAAAATCGTAATCCCAACTTAGAGGTGCATTCATTTGTTGGTATTATATCTTATATTCCGACTATCAGCTTTATTTTTTAGCAATTACCTCTTCCCCTTATAAAATTCATGATAGAGCTTCATCAACGCACGCTTCTCTATTCTAGAAACATAACTCCTACTTATTCCAAGATCCTTAGCAATTTCACGCTGAGTACGCTCATCCCCACCATTGAGCAGTCCAAATCGGGTAATGACAACCTCTTTTTCACGATCATCTAATATACTCAAGTTTTTATATATTTTACTTTTTTCCATTTCTAATTGTACTTGATCGGCAATATAATCGATCTCATTGCCTTCTTTATCAGTGCCAATCGGATCATGCAAAGAAACGTCTTTACGAGTCTTTTTCAAAGATCTGAGGTGCATAAGTATTTCGTTCTCAATACATCTTGCGGCAAAGGTAGCGAGCTTTGTACCTTTACCAGTTTGAAAGCTTTCAATCGCTTTAATTAAGCCGATCGTTCCGATGAAAATGAGATCTTCTTGATCTTCGCCAGTGTTATCGAATTTTTTGTCGATATGGTCGAAGTCCGACGCAATGCTTTTGTGCTGCAGCAGCGTGTGCTGATAGTGAAGAAGGGGAAAGAGAGACGTAAGGTGTTGGTGAACAGGCAGTGAGGGAGAGTTTCTTTCATTATAAACAGTGTTAGGTAATATATTCAAGATATAACATTAATTGAGATTATGGTAAAATTAATGTGTGAAGATATTAATCTATCTTATTAGTCATGTGTTGAATTATTAATATATATTTTGTTAGATGTCACACGTGCTTCATATAAAGGATGTTATATACAATCGGACTTAATGGGAAATATGTCTAAATATGTGGACATATTTGGAATAACCTTTATTATATATACTAGATTGATTTATTGGAGGGGTTCTAATTGACTAATGAACAACTTATTGAAGAGAAGGGAATCTTGCTGAATAGGCTCGATATAATAATTCAAGTTTTAAGAGATAGAAGTAAGAATGCGATGGGAATGTTCTTCTCAACCTTTTTACCTTCAATAAACAGAAGATTAAATGACTTTGCAATTGAATGTTTAGAATTAGAAAAGGAGATAAATACGACTGTATTATCAGTAAACAATATATATGAATTTAAACATAAGATAACAATACTTGAAATTAAATTTAATTCAACATATACAAGATTGAACTTTTTTCCTGCTTTTCTTTCGGTTTATGTTGGGAGCTTTTTAGTTGTACTATTGATATCATTCTTTGATGTGCCTGGATGGATAAATAATTTTTTCGGAGTGTCCACTTCTAGCAAACTAATTAGTTTTGGTATTGCTGGAGCACTATTGTACATGGCAACAAAATTACTGACTCATATCGAAAGTAACCAGCTTAATAACAAACAATTAGCTTCTGTACTAGATGTTTCAATACGGTTAATGTTAGCAATTGTTGTTCCTATTGTTCTGGTGGTTATCTTTTTTAAGCCTGATGGAACACTGGGCGATTTCTCAGTTTCTCCTGAACTATTGAGCTTTGTATGTGGATATAGTGCAAAAATTGTGATTGACATATTTAATAAATTGGTCGAAAAAGTATCTAAAATGATCGAGGCAATCTAGCTTTTATCCAACCTAGCATAATTATGCTAGGTTTTTAAATTATGGATAACTCGAGATGGTCCGACAGCATATAACAATGTGTTCACGCATCGGGGCATTAGCCCCTCGGTCCGGACAGATGATATTGGCAGGGAAGCAATAGCAGCCGGACACACTCGACTTCGTCGAGCGTCGTGAACACAAGAGGTGTTATATGAATTACCTAAAATACTTAACATTAAAAATGGGGGTTAATAAATGGAGAACAATGAAAAAAATATTGATGAAATTATCAAATGGTATGTGAATAGCAGACCAACCTATAAAAATCTTGCTAATAAAGTCGAATCAATTATTAGGGAAGTATTGAATAGTTCAGGCATTTCGTATTATACAATTTCAAGTCGAGCAAAAGATATTGAGAGCTTTTCAAAAAAGGCTAGTAAAGAGAAGTACAAAGATCCTAAAAGTGAAATTAAGGATATGGCTGGAATAAGAGTTATTATGTTTGTTAAGAGTGAAGTCTTACAATGTTGCGAGATAATTAAGCCATTATTTAATATTGATCCTGATCATAGTATAGACAAAACAAAGGAACTTGGGAATGATAAGGTTGGTTATAGATCGATTCATTATGTAGCGAAATTAACAGATGAAAGGCTTAGATTACCCGAATATAATGTGTTTAAAGATTTAAATTTCGAGATACAAGTTAGAACTATACTTGAGCATGCTTGGGCAGATATTTCGCATGATAGAAATTACAAATTTATCGGTGACTTACCTACAGAAAATGATATTCAGAGAAGATTCTCTCTTGCAGCTGCTACATTAGAGTTAGTTGATAGAGAATTTGATAACTTGGCAAAAGAGATAAATACCTACGATAAAGAAGTTAGTTACAAGGTAGAAAATGATGATTTGAATGTTTTGATTAATACTACTTCATTAAGAAACTATTTGAATAATAAATTCAAAGAATTAATTGATAAGAACTTAATAGAACGTACATTCAATAAAGGGAGTAAAAAGATAGTTAGTGAACTGAAATTATATAGAATATCTACATTAGCGGACATCGATAAAATTATTGGAAATGATACGCATAAATTTGTGTATGAACCTACCAATTATATAGGCTTATTGAGGAACATTATGATGATTAACGATATAAATTTATATTTTGCGAAAGCATGGAGAAATTCTTGGACAGGCATAGATCGAAAAGACGTTAATTATTTCTCTTCTTTAGGGATAGATATAGAGACAATTATTAATACATATAATTTAATTGTTGACGAGAATGAAAAATATTATGATAAAGATTATTCTTTTGAAGACGAGTTCTTTTCAGATGATGAAGAAGTAAATTAATATAATAGTTTGATTGGTCGCTGAAGATGGTACTGCGTCTAACATTATATTCTCTCATCGGGCATTTTCTCTGGGTATGCAGAAAGTGATTCGGAGAAGTGTTGCAGACACATCCATTCCCCAAAGATAAAAACTATCTAAGGGGAATGAACGTGTGAATACCTAATCGTTAGCAGAAAGAAATCAAAGAATAGGATAATAACGTTATGTTAATACAAATGATTTTAGGATTTTTAGGATTGATATATTCACTTTCATCAATAATTTATACAATTTACCAATATATAAAAAAAAAGAAGATAAAAGATACACTTAATTATTCTTTTGATCTTGATATTTTGAGTCGTGTAAACACACGGAGAGAACAAAAGACATTGCTTTTTAGAATGTTATATATATTTCATAGTGGGACTAATAAAAACGTAATTGTATATTTACCATGTTTATCATATTTCTTCATAGTTAATTCACTTAAGGAGCCTAAAATACTTCAATATATTGGTATTTTTGTTTCGTTGGTTTTAATAGTTGGTATAGGGAAATTCATGTCTTTTTATG
The DNA here is from genome assembly GCF_024721975.1 of Paenibacillus endoradicis. Next base: position 170,910 of record NZ_JANQBB010000001.1, read on the forward strand.
ATTTCAAAGACAAACTATTCAACAGAGTTCAATACGTTATGAATTTATTCATTTTTTTAAATTATACGTTGGTTTTAATTTCAGTGTTCAGTGAAATTGGAACTAATATAAAATTACTTAGTGTAATAGTTGTACTTATTATATATTTCTCATTTGTATTTATTAGAAGTACAATAAACAATTTTTTTAATTTCCCTTTCCTTTTTGGAAATATTATTTTTTTTATATTAATTAATTTATTTTGTATAGGGTTAATATTTGGTTACGTGTATTTTCAGAACAATGAAATTTTTAAACTATATTCTGACTCGGAAATTGAGTTAATGATAAGAGATGGTTTTAACAGTGATTATCTTTATTACTATATGCTGATGATTATTTATAAGGGACTGATACCTTTTTATAGCTATTCAGAAATTACTTTGAATGAAGATTTATTTGAAAAGTATGGTTATATTGTCGTACTACCATTTTTTCAATTTATTTTAGGAATAATATTTTCTGTTTGTATCCTTAGTTTTATAATCTCGGGCTTAGTCTCTAGAACTGTAAGACCAGTCAGTAGTTGATCGATAAAGCAAGTTCCATCAGCTAACACTGTATTCACGCTTTGGCTCCACCTAGGTCACTGGTGAAGCTTTTGAGAAGTAAGTAGATTCATGTGACAACCTTGCATGAGCAAGGTTAGTGAATACAAGAAAGTTATCAGAAATGGCTGTAAAACATACTCTAGTGCTAAACTAACAGTATAGAATGTAGCTATGTCGTATTTTAAAATATTACTGGATTATGTGAGAAGAATAATCATCATCGTATAAAAGATTTCTCAGTAAAAAGAAATGAAACTCTAGCTAGTTATTTTATAAGGCTTTATTCTCATTTAAAAACTAGAGCTGTTGGCATAATTGAATTTGATATATTAAATCATCAAGCTACTTTACTCTACAGTAGCAATTGAAATAGTCTTATTAACATCATAATTTCGAAGATCAAAAACGATTTCACTTAGTGAGATCGTTTTTTTTATTCACCCCAAATATATTGATTGGAAAATATAGATTAATACTTGCCTCAACACATTCCCCTTATACAAGCCGCATATAGTGTAGAAATAGTCTGAAGGAGTTGGGACCATGTCGAGCTTTTCTAAAGATTGGCTACACGAAAATTTAAAGTTACTGCTTTTGAATCAGAAAGGTATTACGCAGGAATCTCTACAATATCTTGTGCAAATTCATGAATTGAGCGAATTAAATGATCAAATTCAAGGGATTCTTAATCAACATTTATCTTCCCTTCTAAAAATGACCCATATTGCTAAAGTAGATATTCATGCTTTCTACGAGACCCAATCAGAACTGATCAGCGATAAATCTCAACAATCAACAGTGCAATTAAATACCTCGATTCATGATATTCAGCTTCGTACTCAAAAAATGGAACAGAAAGTAAATCAAATTAGTGACAATTCTAATCAGCTTTCACTTATCCTTGCCAAAATACAAGACTCACTAAGCAACCTATCAGATGAAATCAAGGTTCTGCAACAATCAACTAATCAACAGAGTAAATTAGAAATCACAAAAAAACCAGCTGAAATCAAAGGCGCCAAAACAATTAAAGAGCAGAAAAGCGGTACAGAAACCAGAGGTCGTAAACCAAATTCTAATCATATTGATTCGGTAGTTAATCATAATCAGGTTAACTCATCACATTCAAGTGATTCCATAAAAACTGCAGACCAACAAGATGTTGATACTCAATAATCCTATCTCATAATGATGAATTTAAAGTAACCTCTCAATCATCAAAAACAGTTACATCTGGAATTGCAGATAAAATCATTCAACAAGAAGATTCCACTAACGAGCACACTACTCAGGAACGAAAAAATTACGGAGAGACACTAACGGCTGAACAGTTATCTCTAGAGCTAATTGAAAATACAGAGTAACCATTCTCAAATAAAAATACATATTCTTAATTATGCATACTTTTTGAAAGATGGGTCATCCTATCCATAGAGGAATTGATAAAGGTTTCAACTCCATACTCTAACTGAGATAGCAAAAAGCTTGCAATCGCAGGATTAGATTGATTTAATTGTAAAATTGATTTCGTGACTTGAGATAATCTAAGTTCATATTCATTATTTGAATTCATCTTAGTTTCTAAAGGAAATAGATGAAGTTGTTCATTTAATGACATCAATACATCTAAATCAATGTTTTTCGTGTTCCCTCGTTCTAGATTACTTAAATAAGAAGGAGAAACGCCAAGTAATTCTGCAAACTTATTTAGCGAAAGCTTCTTTTGCTCTCTTGATATGCGAATCCTTTGACCAATGTTTTGCATCGTGCACCTCCATAAAATGAAAGGATAGAAGACATCTATGAAAAAACAAAAAGTGATGACCATTCTAGAACCTATGATTACAAGTATTACCTATGTTGAGGACTCTCAAGCAGCGAGTGAGTGGCTAAAGTTATATATTGAATTTCGTAAAGAAACGCTAATGTCCATGATTAATAAGGAGATTAACTAAATGATTTCAACTAAAAAGACGGTTGTATATTTGAGGAATTCAGCTGGATTTCAAGAAAATTCAATTGCACTTCAAAAAGAAAGAGCACTCTTGTGTGCAAACCAAAATGGTCTATTTATTGACGGTTTTTATGAGGATAAGGATACGTCAGCAGTGAAAAACTCGATAAAAGAAAGACATTGGCTATATCGTCTAATTAAAGATATTGAAGAAGAAAGAGTAGGCACGATTATCGTGTATAAGCGAGATCGATTGGCAAGAAAAGTTGAAGAACACATGATATTGTACGCTTTATTTGAAGAAAAAAAAGTTAAGGTTTATTTTAGTGCAGCCAATGAATTTCCAATGGTTTATTCACCGCAAGGTTTCACAATAGAATATCTATTAGCTTCATTTGCAGAAAATGAGGAAGTTCAATTAAAACAAAGGATTAGCGATACGAGAGCTGCAAAGTTCAAAACTGGAAAAACTATACCAGCCAATCTGCCATTTAGATATAAAAGGGAAGTAGGAGGAAGTGATGGAAAAAAGAAATTTCGCATAGTGTTAGTACCACATGAAATTAAAGTGGTAAAAACAATCTTTTCAACCTTGTTACATGGTAACTTTCAAACTTTAGATGATTTTCGAATCTACTTAAAAGTGAATCGAATAAGTACAAGAGGGAATTAATCGACAATGGGTAGTAAGAATATCGAAGATCTTATTTCTAATCGGACATACAAGGGAGAACTTGTTCGCAGATTTAGTGAAAATGTAATTACATTGCCTCTAGCAAGTCATTTGCATGTGCTTTCTAAGCAAGAATGGGATATAGCACAACAGATTCTTGAACAAATTAAACCTAACAAAGAAAAGTTACCTAAGATGACGTTTTTACTCGAAGGTCTTATTGTCTGTTGTCAATGCAATAAGAAAATGAAAGTTGTAGTAGAGAAACGTCAGAATAAATTTATTGGCTTCTATCAATGTAATAAGCACAAATATCGTTATGAAAAAAAAGAAATTGAGCTCAGAGTTTTAGGTGATGTACTTAGAGAGATGAGCTTGCATTTAATATCAGTCAAAGAGTATAAGTTTTTAAAACCTCTTGCAAAGAAAATACATGTTCATATCCAAACTTTTAATTCTGAGATTAATCATTTAATGGATGAGTATGCGAAGTTAATGGAGAAATATCTTACTTTAGATGATATAAAAATGAAAAGGACACTGTTAGAGCAATGCAATAATATTAGGAATAAGGTAGATGATAGACGTGAGCGGGTAAATCAACTTCAAATAATGGAAAACAACTTCAGATTAAATGCGAAGCCCGTAAAGGAAGTTGATAATTTTTTGAAGGATTTCAATAATTATTCTGATGAATATCGAGCAATATTATTGAAAAATGTGATTGCTGAAGTGAAAGGCTCAAAGCAAAGCATTCATATTGTGTACAAATACTTTGATCAAATATTAGGAGGACGAGATGAAATCTATGCTAAATAAAAGTGAGATTAAAGGTAAAATAGGAGCTTTTTATGGTCGGGTATCTACGAATGCACAAGACTTGAATATGCAACAAGAATCATGCCAGTTTTTCATACAAAAATATGAATGTAGTATTAATCACCGTTATACAGAAGAGCTGTCTGCAACACGCAATCCTCTAGAAAAACGTAAAGAGCTTATGAAGCTAATTGCTGATGCTGAAGAAGGTTTGTTTGATTTCGTTGTGATTTATAATCATGATCGTCTAGCAAGAAATCCGATAGAACATCTTAAAATTAGACGGATTTTTAATGAAATAGGTATTCCAGTCTATGCCTCCAGTACAGAGTCGAATTATAGCTATAAAGATATTTTAAGTAATGCATTAAGAGATAATTACAGTAAAGTGGAAGCAGATAATATTAGAGTCCGGATGAAGGATAGTATTTTAACACGAGTTCATCAAGGGAAATGGACAGGTGGAAAACTCCCTTATGGTGTAGAATATGTAAATCCTCTTCAAGAACTAAATATTGATTCAAAAAAGAAATTGCGATTTGTTAAGGATAAAATACTAGTAGTTCAGAAAATATATGAACTGTATATTAGTGGATTTGGATTTAAGGCAATTGCAAATTATGCTAATGAGCATAGATTAGATACAGGATTTCTTTGGTCGAAGGAACGAGTAAAGTTCATTGTTACTAATCCCATTTACGCTGGATATTTGAGTATTTATAAACGTAAAGCAAAATCTACAAATAGCACTAACGATAAAAATAGCTGGGAAATTCACAAGATGGAAGAATTAGAACCAATTATAGATAAGCATCTTTGGGAGCAATGCTTTGAATTGTATCGCAGTAGAAAAGAGAAAGAAGTAAGTAACCCTAGATATTTGACTACACCATATTTACTGAAGGATATTATTCATTGTAAGAATTGCAGACGGAAGCTATTAACAAAAGACCAACGAAGTAAAGGATACGGAGAGAAAATTTATTATTGTAGTGGCAATTAAAAGGAAGCTCCATGCGGTATTCGTATAAAAGCAGATGATCTAGATAAAGTCTTTGTGGAATTTTTATCTAAAACAATTTTAGGAGAAATTCATAAGACGACGGTTATGCAAAATATGATTAAACAAATTACAGAATATTATGAGGAGAAGGTTAGAAGCTTATTGTTCGAGCGACATGAGGTTGATCAATCGATAAGAAAATTAGAGAGTCAAATTATCCAAGTTGAGCAGCAACTCACTCAAATCGTAAAATTAGATGCTGAGAAAGCAAAGGATGAGATTAAAAATCTACAGATGTATCACAGTTATAACATGAATAAGAAGGAAACTTTGAAAACAAAGCTAGTTGAATTAAATCAAGAGGTCGATCGTATTCAAATGCTGCATATGGATGAAGAATCATTAAAAATTATGCTCAGAACAGATAAACCATTCAAAGATTGCCCACAGCACGTGCTTCGTAGAATGCTTACCTACTTGATTCCAGAAGCAGTTATTGATGGTAGCGGGAAAATCTCTATTAAGTCAGTTATTCATATAGCATAAAAAATCGTCTTGATATTCAAGACGATTTTTTTGTGCTTTCTTTTCTCGGTAAATGGGTGTACAAGCTATAAAATTCTCTGCTAAAGGGTGATAACGGCATGCCGTTATCACCCTTTAGCAGAGGTAAAACGACGAAAGATCCCTTGTAATATGGGGATTTTTGGGCTGAAGTGTTTTATTTATGGATCATTTGTGATGATCATTTTGCTTATCTCGGTTAATGGGTGAGTAACTTTATTATGGTTTTATAGTTGTTGGAAAGTATTGGGTGTAATATTAAGCAGTATTTTGTATAATTAATTGAAATTAGTTTTTCTTCGGTAATTAGGTACTACGAGATTCATGAATAAGATGTTATCGGAAATTACCCAAAAATAAGAAAGAGGTCAGTAAAGTGCTAGCAACATATATAATGTTTGGTTTTGCAATAGTTTTTGGAATTGTTTTATTTGGAGCGATGATTACACTCATAAAAAAGTACCCAAAAGTAGCAGTATGGGTGGAGTTGTTTGGATATTTCATTTTAATAATATCTATTATTTGGGTTATGTTTGATTTTACTGCTGCTAAACAAAATCAAGATGGTCAGAATTTAGTAATTAACGAAAAGTTAGATAATATTTGGAGTTATTTTAATAATTTAAATAGTTACTATTCAAATAATGACCTAAGTGAACTTCAAAATTCTTACTATGAAAAAACCAAGTATATTCGCACCGTCATAGATCCAATAAATAAAGAAGGTTGGACAAAAATACATGAATTAACCTCAAAAATACAACTAATATTAATTGCAATATCTGGAGCAATGATCCCCGCAGGTAGATTTAATGAGTTAATCGAAAGATTAAGAAAGAAAAATGTAGAGTAGCTCGAAGAAGAGGGTAACACCAGATTCACACTGCGGTCGTACGCTCTTGGTTGGAAGAAGATATATTGCAATGAATTAACTCACCAACACATTCATTTTACTAAAATAAGTGTTATCTAAAGGAAATGAACGTCGTGAATCCACGAATCGTTATATGTAATGTCCTAAATAATAAAAAATGGAGATGAAAAAATGGAAAACAACATTAAAAATAAAGTCGAAAGGGTAATTGCTAAGATAAGTAATCGTGATCACTATTTACTGAAGAATGATCTAAATGAACGGACAATTGCTCATAAATTTGCGACTTACCTTCAAGAAGAATTTAATGATTATGACGTGGATTGCGAATATAATAAAAAAGTTGATGAAGATAATGGTTCGAAAAATATCTACATACTGAAAGTAGAATGTGAAAAACTTCGAAAGAAGACAAGAAATGAAATATTAATTAACGATGAGGAATACTCGAAATTCTCAATATATCCGGACATTATTGTGCATCACAGAGGAAATAATGACAACAACCTATTAATTATTGAAATAAAGAAATCCACAAATGCGATAGATAGAAAGTTTGATTATAAGAAATTACAATGTTATACAGATAAGTCCCCATACAATAAACTTCATTATAAATATGGACTATTTATCGAATTCAAAACAGGGAATTTAGAATTAACGACACCGGAGTTAATTTGGTATAGAGATGGTGATGAATATATCTAAAAAAAGATCACACAGTATTCACACTCCGGCTATGACTTGGTCACGGTGATGCTATTAGCAGAGTAGTTGATTCAGGTGACAATCTTGCTTACGTAAGGTTCGTGAATACCTGAATGTTTTGTAAAACTAATTAAAGGAGAAAAACTATGAACACATTAATAAATATTGATTTGATTAATTGTATTGAGACAGTAATTGATAGAATCCAAGATAATAACATTTCTGATTTTAACGAATTAGCTTACATTTCAGTAACGAGTAAAAGTGAGTCATACTTTAGAGATAAGATCGCGATTGAATTACAAAAACGGTATAAAGACAAAGTGATCTCAAGAGAATATGTCTTTAGAAATGAAACTGATGATAAGAGCAATAAAAGATATGATCTAGCTATATATGACACGAATTTATCTTTACCTATCAAAATTATTGAATTAAAAAGTTGGTATGTCCATGACATTAGATCTAGTAAAGTGTGGAATGAAGTTATTTATGATTTGAAAAAAATAAATGAATTATCGATCGAATTGGATTTTGAATTCGTAATAATATTTACACATGTTATGGATTCTTATCATGATTTACATGATGGTATTATAAAATATCAATCTATGGTAAATGCGGATTATAAAAAACGAATTCAAATGAAATATCCAGAAGATATTGATAATTACTTTAATATGCGACTTACAGATATAAATTTTGAATTCAAGCGAATTGATACCAAATTAGGTAAGTATAGAAATAGAGATATTAAGAATTATATTTATGTTATTTCAAAAAAGAATTAGCTTCACCTTACACCAGATTCACGCTGCGGGCATGCGCCCTTGGTTGGAGATGTATTAGCAGAGAAATCAGCTCATCAACACATTCATTTCCTAAGATAAGAGCTATCTAAGGGGGAATGAACGTATTGATTACGAAACTTTATAGGGATTTGTATTCTAAAATTAGGAGGTCATAAAATTGGGGCAAGAAGTTATTAAAATTCTAGATGATTATTTCACTGGTAAGTTCAAGCAGTTGAACCTTTATGTTCTGCCACAATTCATGTGGCTAATTTTATTATACTATTTGATGTTAAACTCATTTGTTAGCATTATAGATAAATCAAACTTGCTACAGAATATTGGATTGAAACCGATACTAACATATTTCCCTGAAATAATAATTGAGAAAAACGAATTAATATTACAATTTTTAACTGATTGGTGTCCGTTTATTATATTTTTATCAATAGGTTTATTACTTTGTGGTGTGATTCTGATACTTCTTAAAGAGATAATTGTGATAGGTGAATATAAAGTTATCTGGAATCATTCAAGTTACGGTATATCAGCATTTTTATGGTACTCGTTGATAGGTATTACAATATACTTTTATGAATTAATGCAAGCTTGGTTTCCTCTTTATGTTATTGTAGCGTATACATTATCTAAATCTTTCGAAATTGTAAAGGAAAAAATAAATAAGGGTGACTTAACTTTCTTAAGTTAGGTCTATGCTGGCAACAACATCCTATAGAATCACACTGACTCAGCGGTTACGCTAGGTAAGAAGGTGTGTATTCATAATTATATTTTAAATTTGAAGTTGAGAGAGTTAACAGACAGATAGTTTGCACTGAAAAGTATTTTATATAAATTAAATAAAAACTCTGATTCAGCTGAATTGCATAGAAGTCATCACATCACTCCGCACAGAATTCATGCGGTAGGTATACTTGTAAGATGAACACACGCTTTTTATCACCATTTTACTTACGCACTAGCCAACTACATTCCTATAAGAGAAATTAACCATTTTATCCGTTTCCTATCTCCAAGTCATAGGACATTCCCATCACCTCATAGATTGTGATGAGGTGGTTGAGGTGGCAAATGAAAGTAAGCTTAAAATCACTTATCAGCATCAAAGCATAGTCAATGACAAAGAGAATAACGATAGTCAGCGTGAATTGGATAAAGTTATTAAATACGTTTGGGAACAATTAGCACCTGATATATTACAAGAGATTCAGAATGAACTAACCTATAGCTAGCAGCCGACAGTGATTAATCACTGTCGGTTTTTATTTCCACTAATCAAGCCGTGTACTATTCACTATAATTAGTTCATACCTTGTTTATAACGAGTATCTAATTGATGTGTACAAAGGTGGAAGAAGAATGATTGGATTATACGTTCGGGTATCGACTGCCCTGCAAATAGATAATACAAGCTTAGACCAACAGGTAGAATTATGTCGTAAGTTAGCTTTCGAGATGGGCTATACCGATAAAGACATTATTGTATATAGAGAAGAAGGATATTCGGGAGAAGATATTGACATCCGTCCTGAGATGATGAAGCTGCGTGAAGATGTCGCTGATGGGATCATTACGAAGATTATTTGTTCCCATCCAGATCGGTTAAGTCGTGACTTAACCGACAAGCTGATCGTCGTTCGTGAACTAGAAAAGAACGGTGCAGAGATCTTGTTCACGGATACAGAGTTTGAGAAGTCTCCTGAGGGTTTACTTTTCTTTAACATTATCTCAGCTATCGCTAGTTATGAGTTAGCCCTAATTAAGAAGAGAACGGTGCGTGGTCGAGAGCGAGCAGTTCGTGAGCTACATAAAGTGATGCCAATGCGTGTAGCACCGTTTGGATACGATAAGGACGAAACGGGACAGCTCATCATCAATGAGCGAGAAGCGCAATATGTCAAAATGATCTACGAATGGTACGTGTACGAGCATCTGACGACAAGGGAAATAGGAGATCGTCTCGTTACTTCTGGAATTATGCCTAAGCGTGGAGAATCTAAAAACTGGAGCGCATCCAGTATTGGTAGAATACTATCCTCCGAAATTTATATTGGGAACTATTATTATAACCGTCGTAAGACAGCTAAGGTAAAAGGGCAAACGACTAAAGGTGGAAATCCAAAACGTGAGATCGCCTATCGTGATGAACAGGAATGGCTTCAAGTATCTGTTCCAGCAATTGTTGATAAGCCTTTATTTGATCTTGTCCAACGTCAGAAACTGAAAAATACAACGAATAAGCATATTGGCAATCCTAAGCATGAGTATTTACTGAAGTCATTACTGAAATGTGGTTGCTGCGGTAGAACATGGGATGCCACTACTTATTCAGGAAGACTAGATAAGGAAACAGGAAAAAAAGTTAAATATCGGTGTTATCGTTGTCCAAATCTAGCTCCACGCAAATACGGACCTAATGTAGAGAAATGTAAAAGCCAATCACTTCGTGCAGAGCTAATTGAAGATTTCTTATGGAAGCAAGTTCTCTCGCTTATAAGTCAGCCTGAGCTTTATGTCCAACAAATGAATCAAAGCAATGAAGCGGGTGTGGATGAGCTTCGTCTAAGAGTGAATGCACTGGATGCAGAAGCTAAACAGCGACAACAGGAGAAGGAAAAGATTAAGCTGATGTTTCGCAGAGACGTTATTACAGAGGATGAAATGCTACAGGACATCCATAAACTTAACGAGACCTTCGAGCGTTTAGAGCAATCCAAAAAGCAGATTCAGATGAAATTAGCTTCAATTGAGAAAGAGCATGTCTCACTAGAGCAGCTACAGCAGGTGCTTCAGCGTATTCAAGTGAAGCTACAGGAACCGGAAAACTTAACCTTTGAATTTATGCGGAAAGTGATTGAGATGCTGTTCGAGGAAATTATTTTAAGATTTGATGATACAGAGGACGGACAAACCGAGCTAATTGTGACCTCAGTAGGGGCATTTGACCAGTTTTCCATGAAGGATAATCACATCGGAGTTCGACCACATCATCTTGACGATATGTGCAACTAGACGAAGGTTATGCTCTATAAGTATGTTGCGGGAGTCAGCATCACCAAGTGCCATCTGCGCTAGATGATATTGCTCTTCATCCTCCTTTAAAGGCTGAGGAAACGCATTGTTCTTAACATAAGATACTAATAAAGTAAGTTGCTTAATGAACAACGCTATTGATGAGAAAAAACCTGGCATATATCCACCTCCACATGCAAGTAAGGGCCAAGACTAATGATACTTAGCCTATATAGTCTGTTCTCTAATGTATGAGGGCGGGTGCCTAGATGTGCATGTACCTAGTTAAAATTTCTTAAAATTTCAATGTAGTGAACAAATGGACATATATTTTATTGTCTAATTAATTAAGACGATTCACATTTGACCACTTACTTAAAAAGTGGTCTTTCTCTTGCCCAAACTATGAATGAAGGTAAAGTAAATTCTCAAAAGTTTAATAAAGATTATGTAATTTTTTAGTGATCTGTAGTACTTAGATTCACACTATGGATGTGAATTTATGGATAACCTTCTGATCGTATAGAATCACTTTGCTTAGTGCAATATAAGTCCAGGAGGTGATTAATTCATGTATAAACGCATGGCGTTTGCACTAATTTCTGCAAGCATAGTTCTGACAATGTCAGGATGCGGAATGAACACAAAAAACGTTAAAACGAATGAATTAAAAGTTCGTTCAACGGAAAACCGAGCAATATTAGACGAAAATATGTATGGTAACACGAATGGCAACACGAATGGTAACATGAATGGCAACATGAATGGTACTATGAACGGCAACAAGAATGGTAATGCAAACGGGTATAACATGGGCACCAAGAATGTGCATGTTGATGCAGCCGAAAATATTCAAAATTCTATTTTGAAAATAAAAGGTGTATCAGCAGCTACTGTCTTTGTTAACAACAATGATGTTGTCGTAGGGGTTGACTTGAAGGATAATGCTAACAAAGCAGAAGTCGAAAAACAAGTCAAAAAAGCAGTTGAGAAGTCTGATAAAGGATACAAAGTACATGTGACTAGCGATAAAAACATGCATACTCGTATTCAAGATATGAAGACTCAAATGGTTCCTATGGACGGACATCCTGTTCGTAACATGGCAAAAGATGTAGGAATTCTAATTGAAGATATAGGTAAAGCTATTACTGCTCCTCTACGTTAATAATGATGCAGTATCAACTTGCAGTGTAAATTCAATTAGTTTACATCAATGAGTACTTGAAGATTTATAAATAACCCGCTAACTATTAATTTAGTTTAGCGGGTTATTTTTCATTTATTAATCTATTGGCTAAAAACTTAAATTTATCGTTTCAAATAAACTATTTTAACAAGCATTTAAAATAGTTAGAATCCATTGAGCTTCTTCTTATTGCAGTACAGAGAAAGAGCTATGTGATTTCAGAACTAATGATCAGTACCGATATTTAACACTAACGTTGAGCGACGGAACGATAGTTACGTTAAATTTTGTGCGTGAAGGATATGTAGGATATGGAAATACTAATGTTTATTTCAAATTTGAAGGAGATACGCTCCAAGATGTATGCGTTTTGCTAGAACCGTAAGACGATTTATCGAGGGTGTTTTTGATGAAAATTATCTTTTGAGCTCAATTTGTAATCAGTTATCAGATATCGACTATTATTAGGAGTAATATTTATTCAGACAGGCTAGGTATATTCCAGTTCATTCTCACAATCTATGAATATGTTATTATGTACCATCAATGCATAATTTTTTCATAGGGGGTGAGCGTAATGGAGTTTATTTTCGATAACGAGATATATGTTCTATTGAAACAATATATTCAGCCAGAAATGCTAATTGTAGTGCCAACATTATTGTTTCTTGGCTGGATGATGAAGTCCACTCCTAAAGTACCTGATTGGCTAATACCATATGTGAATACCGTCGTAGGTATAATAGCCGGCATCGCGATGACGCCTTCGGTGATTGATGGCATTATTCAAGGGATACTTGTGTCAGCAATGTCTATCCTTGTTTACAATTTATATCGCCAATGGAAACGTAAAAATGGTACAGACGCTAATAATGAGAAAGAACAGCCTAAATAGTTGGGCAGTACGTTTTATTAATTGTACACTAAGATTATATTGGCTTCATTGTAGAAAGAAGATAATTAGCGCACATAGTTGCTGCTAGTTATCTTTTTTCATTTGTTATGATCAATTTTACTTAATGGAATCAGATAAGTTATTATAGTGTTATCACTTAGGCAAAAGGAGGTTACATGATGAATGAAGTTATTGAGACGATGATGCAACATCGTTCGATTCGCAACTATAAGGATACAATAATTACGGATGAGCAATTATATACAATAATTGAAGCGGGTCAAATGGCTTCAACCTCCAGTAATTTGCAAGCATATAGCATTATTAATATTGTAGATCGTCGACTGAGACATGAACTCGCAGAACTGGCAGGACCACAATGGCATGTAGATACTGCCCCAGTTTTTCTTGTATGGTGCGCTGATCTTAGGAGAGTCGCTGTAGCTACGGAGACAACTATTGATAAACATATAGAAAATCTTGAACTTACTGAGAATTTTCTCGTCGCAACAGTAGACACTGCTCTAGCGGCGCAAAACAGTGCATTAGCTGCGGAATCAATGGGACTTGGTATACTCTTTGTTGGTGGTATTCGTAATCAGATAGAGCAAGTTTCGCAATTGCTGAAATTGCCACAACATGTAGTTCCTTTGTTCGGAATGTGCATAGGATACCCAGATGAACAACCATTTATCCGTCCTCGATTTTCATTAGAAGCGGTGTTACATCAGAACAGTTATAATGAGGAAAAGATTGAGGCGACTATTGCCGAGTATGATGAGAGAGTTGTAGATTATGTTATGGAACGTAGCAACGGAGCGGATAGTTTTAGTTGGAGTGAATCAATGAGAAGAAGACTATCTCAAGCTCGCCAACGTACCACTCAGCAAGCATTTTTCCAAAGCAAAGGATTAATGAAAAAGTAATATTTATGAAGAAATAATTAGAATTACAGTGAAATATAATAAAGCCTTAGATATGATGCGTACATGCTCAATCCTATCTAAGGCTATTTCTAATGAGGGAATTCATTATTTAGTTTAATTCGTAGGTGCAGTTAAGTATTTACGACCTGTTGCAGCTGAAAGGATGAAGCATAAGAATAAGACCATACCTGCTAAAAGATACGGATAATCGATATTAATATCGTATAGGATACCAGCAATAATCGGTCCAAGAATATTACCAAGACTTGTATAAGCAGAATTCAATCCGGCGACATAGCCTTGTTCGTTCGTCGTCATCTTCGACATTAATGTTCCTAAGGCGGGTCTAAGAATATCCATTGCCAAGAAGACAAGGAAGGTGACTGCGAAAATTAGCCAGTATTTATGAACAAATATCGTTAATATAATGAATAAGGCTGATCCAAAAAGACAAGCGGTAATAACTTTGAATTCACCAAACTTGTTCAATATTGTACCAAATGCGGTAGCTTGAATGACGGCACCAGCTATAGAGCCGAATGTAATAATATATGCGATATCAACGGTACTAAATCCAAATTTATCATTAACATAAAGTGTAAACACCGTCTCAAAATTAGCAAGTCCGAAAGATGCAATGAAAATAATGATTAAACTCATAAAGTAAGGTTCTTTCACTGAAAGTGCAAGTTGCTTCCAAAGCGGTATGGAAGCTTTGGCGTCATCTAATGATTCATTCTCATCTTGGTCAGCAATTTCTACTTTAGATGGTAAAAATATAAATGTAATTAATGCAGCAATTAGTCCTGCGATTGCTGCACCATAGAATGGTATTCTAACGCCATACTGGGCTACGAATCCACCTATACCTGGACCTATAATGAAGCCAGTTGTTATCGCTGCATTAATAAAGCCCATTCCTTGAGCACGTTCTTGCTTTGTTGTAACATCAGCTGCATACGCAAGTACGGCGGGCATTATTAATGCAGCACCTACTCCTCCAAGCATGCGAGCAATAAATAGTAATGGGATATTGTTAGATGCTCCAAAAATCCATTCTGCTAAAGCGAATATAAGCATTCCTGCTATGATAACTGGTTTTCTACCTAGACGATCTGAGATCCGTCCAGCAATAGGGGAGAATATGAGCTGAGCAATAGAAAAAGCTGCTACCATAAGACCGATTTGGCTACCGCTTATATGCAATAATTCCATATATTTAGGTAAGATCGGAATAACTAGTCCAATTCCGACAAATACAATAAAAATATTGATCATTAATAATAAAATTGACCCACGATTACGTAATAATAACGACATAATAAACCTCCACATGATGAAACACTCGAATTAGGTATCCGTAATACATGATATTGATAGCATGGACAAATTCCACATATTCATTGCAATAGTTGGCAGGTAAATATTGCAACGTCCTGATATTCTATAGCAGATCCCTTCATCCTCTCATCTATAGCATGCTTCGTGTAATGTAAATTCGCTAAGCAATAACATTAAAAAATGGACATGCTCTATATTCTACAAGTACGCATATAATAAGCAAACAGTAGAGAGGGGGTTTATTGATGAAGAGAAGAACGGTGACTATCATTTCACTTGTTTTATACGGCATCGCTATTATTACGTTAATAACCTCTTATTGTCTCAATAAATAGTTATAAGTAACATAATTCGTTGTTGTAAATGACAAAAATTCCATATAATGCTCACAAATGTAATGGGATATGGTAATGTTAATAGATAGTATGTTAGCGCATTCATTGAAATACAAAGTGGCATTACTAACCGGTCAACACATACAGCCTCAGATATCTTTTTGATCTGAGGTTATTTTTGTATTCTAGTAACAAATCATCTATAGACTAGTAAGAAAGCTAATTTCTATATGAAAAGTACAATAAAGTGTTGGGTGTTAGCAAAGAGGAAACTAAGCTAATATGAATACAATATATTTTTTAGGAGTTTGTGATAACTATGACAACAAATGCATCCGGAACTAAATTATATTATGCACTGCCTGCTTCCGAATGGGAAGAAGCACTTCCTATCGGTAATGGTCGTATTGGCGTAATGGTATTTGGTAATGTGAACAAAGATCGATACCAATTAAATGAAGATACTTTATGGTCGGGTTTTCCAAGAGACACGAACAATTATGAAGCACTCCGACATTTGAAAACATCACGTGATTTACTGCAGCAAGGGAAGTATGCAGATGCTGAAGTGTTAATCGAAAATAAGATGCTTGCAGTAAATTGCCAAGCTTATCAACCTTTTGGTGATCTATATATTGAATGGTTGAATGCACCAAGTAATGTATCTCAATATGAACGTAGCTTAGAACTATCAACAGCCGTTGCCACAACGGTAGCTGTTGATGGGGATAATTCCTATATTCGTGAAGCTTGGGTGAGCTCAACGGACGATATTCTATTTATCACTTATCGATCCCAAGGAAGAACAAACCTTTCCTTGAAAGCAAGCTTTGTTCTTCCTCATCCGTCCAATGTTCTCATCGAAGATGAGCGCTACATTGTAAACAGTAAATGTCCAACGCATATTGCAGATAATTATTTTGAGGATCATCCCTTCGCGGTGCAATACGAAGAAGGTAACGGAGTTATATTTCAATCACAATTGCAAGCGTTCTCGAATGGTGAAATTTTTGTAGATGAAAGCGGCGTATCTGTTAACAATGCCACTGATATTGTGTTCGTAATATCAATAGCAACAAGCTTCAATGGATTTGATAAGCAACCACATCACGATTACGATGCACTTTCACTTACGAATAAAGCCAAATTAGCAGCTGTAACGGAATTGAAATATGATCAACTTTTACATGCCCATATTACTGAACACAAGCGATTATTTGAACGGGTTCAATTCCATTTAGAAGAAAATGAACCTATGCATCATATGCCTACGGATCAACGACTAGAGCGATATAAGCTTGGCGAACAAGATTTGGCACTAGAGAGTTTGTATTTTCACTACGGAAGATATTTACTAATAACTAGTTCCAGACCTGGTACGCAGCCAGCTAATTTACAAGGCATATGGAATCACCGAGTTCAACCACCTTGGAATAGTGATTATACAACGAATATTAATACTCAGATGAATTATTGGCCAGCAGAGTCAACTTCATTGAGTGAATGTCATGAGCCATTATTACAAATGGTCGAAGAATTAACGGTAACTGGCGCTCGTACGGCACGCGTTCATTATAATGCAGATGGTTGGGTGACCCATCACAATGTAGATATATGGAGGATGTCTTCTCCCACAGCAGGTCATCCAAGTTGGGCATTTTGGCCAATGGGTGGTGTATGGTTAACGCAACATTTATGGGAACGTTACTTGTTCCATCCGGATCAGACCTATTTAGCAAAGCGAGCTTATCCTGTTATGAAAGGTGCAGCTCAGTTCTGTCTTGACTGGCTTATTGAGGACGAGCAAGGACAGCTGAAGGTAAGTCCGTCAACTTCGCCAGAGAACAAATTTATATATGGTGATAACAAAGTAAGTAGCGTAGCAGAAAACTCTGCGATGGATATCACTTTGGTAACTGAATTGTTCCAACACGTTATTGAGGCAGCTCATATTCTGAATATTGATCAAGACTTCCGAGCGAAAGTTGTACAAGCATTGGCAAAAATGCCGAAGCTGACTATTAATGAAGCGGGTCATATTCAAGAATGGTCAACGAATTTTACAGAGCAAGAACCAGGCCATCGTCATGTTTCGCATCTATATGGTTTGCATCCAGGTACATCGATTAATACATCTGAGCTTATCGAAGCAGCAAAGCAATCATTAGCTAGTCGGATTTCTCATGGTGGTGGTCATACAGGTTGGAGCTGTGCTTGGCTTATTAATTTATATGCGCGCCTTCGTATGCCAGAGGAATGCTACTCATTCGTCCGTACATTGTTAACAAAATCTACTTATCCTAATCTCTTTGATGCACATCCACCTTTCCAAATTGATGGAAACTTTGGGGGAATTGCCGGGATGGTAGAGGCTTTAGTTCAAAGCCATGCTGGGGTGATAGAACTTCTCCCATCTTTACCGAAAGTTTGGGCAACAGGTGAGATCAACGGATTAACAGCACGCGGCGGATTTAAAGTAAGTTTGAAGTGGGCAGATGGACAATTAAGAGCTGCATCAATTGAGTCGTTATATGGACAACCGCTACGTGTAGCATATAACCAAGCGATTATTATAATGGACGAAGTAACAAATCAGACGTATGCAGCAAATCAATTGATTTCTACCAATATAGGTAGTCGATATACAGTTCACATAAGCTAGTTCAATATATTCAAGGGAGAGACTACTATGACTACAACTAACCAATATCCGTATCAAGACCATACATTAGCACTAAATGATCGAGTGAACGATCTTATCTCAAGATTTACGCTTGAGGAAAAAATAGAATCAATGGTGCAATATCAACCAGCGATTGAACGTTTGGGAGTTGCTGCATATAAACATGGTACAGAAGCAGCACATGGCTTGGCTTGGTTAGGTGAAGCTACATCGTTCCCACAACCCATTGGACTTGGTTGTACGTGGGATCCACAATTAATGAAAGAAATTGGCTCCGTTATTGGTGATGAAGCCCGTATATTCTACCAACGTAATCCAGAAGTTAACGGACTAACATTATGGGCTCCAACTGTTGATATGGAACGTGACCCACGTTGGGGACGTACCGAAGAAGCTTATGGTGAAGATCCAGTACTTACTGGTGAGCTCACATCTGGTCTAGTACAAGGTATGCAAGGCGATCATCCTACCTATTACAAATCGATTGCAACATTGAAGCATTTCATTGGTAACAATAATGAGGTTGATCGTGGTAGCTGTTCCGCAAGTATTGATCCACGTAATATGAAGGAATACTATCAAGCTGCATTCAAGCCAGCATTTGTTAAAGGCGGAGCGAAGTCTATGATGACTTCGTACAATTCAGTAAATGGTACGCCAACTATTCTTCTTAATGATGTAAAGAAAGTTGTTAAAGAAGAGTGGAATATGGATGGCTTTATTGTAAGTGATGCAGGAGATTTACTAGGAATCGTTAATGATCATCATTACTATGATAACTATAAAGAAGCGGTTGCTCATTCGATAAAAGCTGGTATAGATAGCATTACAGATGATAAAGAAAAATCTTGTAATGCAATTCGTGAAGCATTAGCAGAGGGGTTGTTAGTTGAGCAGGATCTTGATACTGCACTGTTCAATACGTTCAGAGTACGTTTCAAGCTAGGAGAATTTGACCCAGTTGAGCTTAATCCATATGCGAATGTACCAGAGTCTAAATTAATGGCGCCTGAGCATACCCAGCTTGCTCTACGTGCAGCACAAGCATCCGTTGTTCTATTAAAAAATGATGGTAACATATTACCTCTTCAAGCAGAGAAACTTCAATCCGTGGCAGTAGTTGGACCACTTGCTAATATTGTGTTCCGTGACTGGTATGCAGGAACTCTTCCATACAAAGTAACTGTATTAGAAGCGGTTGAACGTAAACTTGCGGGCAAATCTGTTAGCTTTTCTTCTGGCAATGATATCGTGACTTTAGCAAAAGCAGCGACAAAGCAAGGTTTTGTTGTTGATACAGACAATGAGAATAGATTGAAATTAATTGAATCCGGTGAGGCAGCTACATCATTTGAAATGGTCAATTGGGATTGTGGAAGCTATACGCTTCTAAATACAGCAACGAATAAACTATTAACTACCGCTGATGACAAGCATCTAGCAGCCAATGCAGATGAAGCATTCGGTTGGTTCGTTAAAGAAGTTATTCGATTGAAGGAAGAGAAAGATCAATTATTCAGCATTAAGTCTTGGAATAACAAAGCGATTAAATTACCACAAAACATGGGTGAAGTCATTACAGTTGATGAAGAAGCGGTAACTACAATGGATGACCTACTTCACATTATACAGTTGAATGATGGAATTGCGGAGGCTACAGCGCTTGCTGCTATAGCTGAACAAGCGATAGTTGTTGTTGGTAACAATCCGCTTATTAATGGTAAAGAAGAGATCGATCGTCCTAGTTTAGAACTAGCTGCTGATCAAGTTAAACTAATTGAAGAAGTTTTGGCAGTTAATCCGAATACAGTGGTTGTTATTATTGGTGGATATCCATTCGTACTTGGAGCTCTTGCGGACAAAATCCCAGCCATCGTCTACCTTTCACATGCGGGACAAGAATTAGGTAATGCCGTAGCTGATGTATTGTTCGGCGATTATTCGCCTGCAGGTCGCTTGAATATGACATGGTATACAGGTGAGGAGCAACTTACAGATCTGTTAGATTACGATATTATCAAGAGCAAGCGTACCTATCTATATCTTGAAGATAAACCACTATATCCATTTGGACATGGTCTAAGTTATGCTAGCTTTGCTTATAGTGACTTCAATGTAACGACAGCTTTCAATGCAGCTGATCAGCTTGAAGCAACCGTTACAGTTAGCAATACGTCTAGTATTACCGCAGATGAAGTAGTACAGATCTATGTAACGGTATCAGGCTCTCGCGTGAAGCGCCCTGTCAAAAAACTGGTTGCTTTTACGCGTGTGAAACTTGAAGGTGACGCTACTGCGTTCATTACTTTACCAATCCATATTGATCAATTGCATATGTGGGATGTTACGAGAGATCGCTTTGTACTTGAACAAGCAACTTACAACTTCCAAGTAGGTTCTACTTCTGCGGATATTCGCGCTGAGCAGTCACATGAGCTTGCTGGTGAAGTTATTCCTGCTCGTAATCTTACCGATTGGACACGTGCTGAAAATTATGATCAATATACAAATGTATACTTGGATGAATCCAAGGAAGGTACTACTTGCGTAAGGGCAAATGGAGAACAAGGTTCGATTGTATATGAGAATGTAGATTGTAATTTACCACATACTAAGCTTCAAGCTAGAGTAGCTGGTGGTGAATCTGGAGGCAAGCTTCAAGTGAAGTCTAACTCCGAAATAGTCATTGGAGCTATCGATATAGCTCCATCAAGCGAGCAGCAATGGTCAGATGTTGTAGTGGAGCTACAAACGGTAAATGATGAATTAACAATCGAGCTTATTGGATCTGTGAAGATTAGTGGCTTTAAATTAATTTAGATAGTTATATCTATAAGTACATGTTCAAAGAGTGGACCAGTCTTCATCAAAGAAGATACATTACGATGTCGACTATATTACGTTAGCATAGTCATCGTTATCAAGTCCGCTTTTTGAACATCCTCTATATTAACCCATGATGTAACGGAGCTCCTCCGTTACACCATGGGTTATCGTTTTGTGCAACCTATGTTATGATACGATAGTATTTATACAAAAATCAGATTCTATATTTCATCAAGTGAGGATAAGAAATCATGCTATCAAAGTTTCTTGCTCGGCTAGATAATGTGCGTATAAAACAAAAGTTGTTTGTCTCATTCATTGTTGTTGCCTTCGTACCGATTATTTTTGTAGGTGTATATCTTACGTCGCAATTCAGGCAGCATGTACTTGAGCAAGCAACGGAGCAATCCAATAATAATGTTGAACGAATTAAGTTGCAATTGGAAAGTACAATTCAACGACCAATTGATATTTCTGGTATATTGATGAGTGATGCGAATCTTTCGAATGTTATAAATACACAATATGAGAGTACATATGAAGTCGTCAAAGCATTTCAAGATTACAGTGATTTTCGTGAATATTTGAAACTTTACAATGAAATATCCAATATTAAATTTTATTCAAGTAATAAAACGCTGTTAGATAACTGGGAATTTATGCGACTTACAGATGAGATTACCGAGAGTTCATGGTATGACTATACTAATCATAGTGGACTTATCTATTGGGCATTCATTGCTGATGAAACAAAGAAAAATCAATCCTATCTTTCCCTTGTAAGAAAGGTGGAATTTCCATTATATAGAACCAATGGTATCCTTGTTATGAATATATCGCCTGATGTATTGAACAATATCGTTAGGCAAGAAACATTTGATACGTATATTATTGATAGCTTAGATACGATTGTAGCAGCTAAAGATCATAGTTTAGTTGGTCAGAGAATATCCGAATTAGACTTCGCAAGCGAGCGAATCAATTGGGGTGTTGGACAGTACGAGATGAAGGTAAATGGAGAACCCTCAAGAATTATCGTGGAGGAATTGTTACCGCAATACAGTCAAAACAGTTTGAAGATTATGTCGATTTTCAGAATAGATAGTATAGTGAGTGGTGCTGATCGGATTTCATATCAAGGTTTAATAGTTATGTTAATAAGTATCATTATTTCTATGATTCTAATCTATGCAACGTCTTCTTTAATATCTAAGCGAATATTGGCTTTAAACCGCCACATTAGTAAAGTCAGTACGGGGGATCTAAATGTTAACTCCGATATAACCGGTAATGATGAGATAGGATTGTTATCGCGCCAGTTCAATAATATGGTTGGTAATATACGCGATCTAATGGATCGCGTTCGAGATACAGAGTATCAAAAATCTCAGCTAGAACTACGCCAGCGGGAAATTAAACTGAAAATGATGGCAAGTCAAATCAACCCACATTTTCTGTTCAATGCATTAGAATCTATTCGTATGAATGCTCATATGAAAGGTGAAAAGGAACTTGCTGGCATTGTGCGAATGCTTGGTAAAATGATCAGGAAAAATTTAGAGGTTGGATCAGGTTCAATTTCAATGGCAGATGAAATCGAAGTTATCCGTTGTTATCTAGAAATTCAAAAATTCCGATTCGGGCCTGAACGATTAGCTTTTACATTAGACGTTGATGAAAGTGCTTTAGAACAGAAAGTACCACCACTATTAATTCAACCAATCGTTGAAAACGCCGTTGTGCATGGTTTAGATCAAGTGATAGTAGACGGGAAAATTCATATTTCAATTCAGTATCATTTGGCCCAGTTGAGAGTGGTTATTACAGATAATGGACAAGGTATGGATATCGAGAGATTACAACAAGTTATGCAAGCAATAAGTGAGCTTGAAGAAGAGAATGGATCACGTATTGGCCTAAGGAACGTACATCAAAGATTAGTTATGACATACGGAGTCGAAGCTGGTTTACAAATAAATTCTCAGCTAGGTGAAGGTACTTCCGTTTCATTTGCAATCAATATGGAGGAGAACTAGATGTATAAAGTAATGATTGTTGATGATGAACCAATGATTAGACAAGGCTTGCAATCATTAATTGAATGGGAAGAGTATGGTTTTCATGTAGTTGCTCTTGCTAGTAATGGAGTAGAGGCTATTGAGTTATATAAGGAACATAACCCCGACCTCATACTCGTTGATATTCGTATGCCAATCATGGATGGAATTCGAACGATTGGAGAGCTTCGTCAATTAGGTTCCAAATCACGAATATTAATATTAAGTGGCTATGGTGAATTTCAATATGCCCAACAAGCGATTCGATTTAAAGTGGACGGTTATGTGTTGAAGCCTATAGATGAGAATGAGCTAACGCTTTATATTGAGAAGGTTAGCAAAGAACTGAATAAATCACAGCAAGAAGCAGTTATTAGTACACAAACATTAGCGTTGCTTCGAGAAGAATGGTTAAAAGGTTTTGTGGAATATGAGCTACAAGAAGCGGAACTAAGTTTAGAACATTGGAAGCGTCTTTTTACGCACCCATATTCAGAAGCGAATATCATTTTACTTGATACATATAGTCGTGAACATTCATTAACGACTCGCAATATGATTAAACAACAGCTTTCTAGCTTTATTGAAGACCAGAAATGGGGATATGTATTCTCAACAGATGCATATATTGGCATATTAATTAATCAGGTTTCGATGAACCAGTCGAAGAAAGAACGTTTAAATAATATTATTGAACTCTCATGCAATCAGAAAGCACAATTCGTTGCAATTATGAGTGCTACACATACAGACTTAAAGGCATTGTATGAGGAACTTGTTCAAGTGAAAATTGCATTGAAAAATCGCTTCTTTATGCATGCAAATGATTTATTTGAACTTAATGAGATTAAACTTGCGCATGATTTTGACAAGCCTGAGCTTCCATTGTCGGTATTTATTGATCAAATGTCTCAAAAATTATTTTATGTGATTGATGTTGGCAACAAAACGATGCTAGATGAACTTCTCGATCAAATAGCTGATCTATTGAGAAATTATTGTGAAACTGAGCAACAGATGAAATCTAGTTGGGCACAATTGTTAACGATGGTGATGAATCGAATCTCTGCGATGCATCCACAATTAGCACTTGAAGACGATTTGAAACTTGTTACGCAGCTTTATTTGACTCATCATTATCATCTTATGATAGACCAATTAAAGCTCCAATTAACTTCGTTAATGAATCGCTTAACAGTAACAGAAAGTACGAATACAACAGTTATGAAACAGATGATTGATTTTATTGATCGACATTACGCAGAACCGCTGCGATTAGAGACGATGGCTGATCTATTCAATTATAATAGCGGTTATCTGGGTAAAATGTTCAAAAATCATACCGGCGATAGCTTTAATACGTATTTAGACAATGTGAGAATTGAGCAGTCCATTGTTATGCTTCAAGAAGGTTACAAAGTACATCAAGTGGCGGAGCGAGTAGGATATGCTAATGTAGATTATTTCCATAGCAAATTCAAAAAATATAAAGGGGTTTCGCCCTCTGCATATAAACCTACCTCTATGAGTAAAAAATCATGTGAATAATAATTATTTTAGAACTAATTTATAATTAGTTCTATTTTTTTGTGTTGAAAACGCTTCGATTTATATAAAAACCACTAATTATTATGGCAAAAGTCATTTTTTGATATGATTTTATAGCAAATTTATATGGTGTTACCGTTTTTTTATATCAGCTATTATAAAGCTATCAACGAATCAGTTATATGGATCATTGTAGTAGGAGGAAGCCGGATGAAAGAACAAACAACAAACATCACGACAGTTAATGGTGCAAGCAAGGGCAAAAGGTTTTGGCAAACGATGCTTCAACAAAAGTATTTATATCTAATGTCTATGCCATTTGTTATATGGGTCATTATTTTCAGTTACGTTCCGATTTGGGGATGGTTGATGGCCTTCCAAAACTATAGACCTCGGAATTCAATTATGAATCAAGATTGGGTGGGTCTTAAACACTTTATTGAACTATTCACAGATGAGCGCTTTTACTTAGTGTTACGTAACACCTTAGCAATGAGTTCAATGGGATTGATTGTTAGCTTTACAGTGCCCGTTATCTTTGCACTTTTACTTAATGAATTGCGTCAACAATTTTTCAAAAGAACGATTCAAACGATCGCTTATCTACCTCACTTTGTATCTTGGGTAGTTGTATCAGGTATCGTTACGAAAATGCTATCTACGGATGGCGGTGCAATTAATGATTTTCTAATTAGTTTACACATAATAGATCATCCGATTCAATTTATGGCTAAGGGAGAATGGTTCTGGTCAATCGTAACCATCTCAGATGCTTGGAAAGAAACAGGTTGGAACTCCATTATTTTCTTAGCTGCAATGTCTGGTATTGACCAGGAATTGTATGAAGCTTCAACAGTAGATGGTGCAGGACGCTTTAGAAAAATGTGGCATATTACATTGCCAGGCATTAGAACGACATTTATGGTACTGTTCATACTTTCTATCGGTCACCTTGTTAGTATCGGCTTCGAGAAACAATTCTTACTCGGAAATCCGGTCGTCGTCGACTATGCGGAAGTCATAGACTTATACGCATTAAATTACGGTATTAATCTAAGTAGATATTCTTACGGTACTGCGATTGGTATTTTCAACTCTGTAGTTAGTATCATTCTCGTATTCCTCGCGAACTATATTTACAAAAAGGTTACGAAAGAATCTATCATCTAGAGGAGGAAATATAAGATGAGTTCAAATGCAAGCAAGCTTATGAAAAGAAGTGTAGGCGATAAAATATTCGACACAGTCAACGTGGTCATCATGTTGCTGGCTGGTATAATAACACTTTATCCGTTCTTGAACGTTCTAGCCATTTCATTGAATGATTCCGTTGATACGGTACGCGGTGGAATAACGATTTTCCCACGCGAATTCACTTGGCAAAACTATCAAACTATTTTTGGTTATGAATCACTAGGTACTGGTCTTCGCAATACGTTAATTAGAACGATTCTAGGTACAGGTATTGGTGTACTTACCGCTTCGATGCTTGCTTACACACTTAGTCGTATTGATTTCCAAGCAAGAAAATGGTTGTCTCCAATGTTCGCAATGACAATGTACTTCTCAGGTGGTCTTATCCCAGGGTACATGCTGATGCGTCACCTTGGATTAATTGGTACATTCGAAGTGTACTTACTGCCTGCACTATTAAGTGTATGGAACGTATTTATCGTAAGATCTTACATCGATGGATTACCATTAGCACTACAAGAATCAGCTAAAATTGATGGTGCTAATGACTTAACGATTTTCTGGAAAATCATTTTACCTCTATGTACACCAGTTCTTGCAACGATTGCCTTATTCATTGCAGTAGGTCACTGGAATGCATGGTTTGATACTTATCTTTACAATAGTCAGAAGCCACAATTTACGACATTGCAGTATGAATTGATGAAAGTGCTTCAATCAACACAGTCATCTGCAAACTATCGAGATCCAAATGCACAACAAGCGATTGCCTCAGTATCTCCTGAGTCTATCCGAATGGCAATTACGATTGTAGTTACTGTTCCTATTTTATTCATCTATCCATTCTTACAACGTTATTTCGTAAAAGGAATGACATTAGGTGCAGTAAAAAGTTAATTTTTCCTTGATATTGTCGAGATGCTTTTACAAACGTTCAAGCATCTCGTAATATAATACACAGATAGATAAAGGGAGGCAGTTTCTAATGAAGAAAGTAAAGATGGGTCTTAGCTTGTTGTTAATGATGACGATGTTATTTTTAGCAGCTTGCGGTAATAACAGCAATAGCACTAATACTCCTAGTACTACTAATAACAGTACTTCTGGTTCGAGTGAAGCAACTCAAGAACCTATGACAATTAGTCTTGTATCTGGTGATGTGAATCCAGACTGGGACAAAAATCAAAGTGAAATTGGTAAAGTAATCAATGAAAAAACTGGTATTACTGTGGATGTACAATTCCCAGTTGGTGGTTCGGATGCAGATACATTCGCATTGATGGTTGCTAGTGATGAGTATCCAGATCTAGTAATGCCAAAAGGCAACACAAATAAATTGGTAGATGCTGGTGCGCTTCTTGACCTTCGTCCATTACTTGAAGAACATGCTCCTAACCTTATGAAAGTATATGGCGAATATCTTGATCGCCTTGTATACAGTTCTACTGACGATTCTATCTATACATTACCGCTTGATGGCGTTGGACAAACTTATTTTGAAGCTAGTGGTGGTTTCCAACTACAGCATCAAATATTAGAATCTCTTGGCTACCCAGAAATTAAAACTGTAGAAGATTATGAAAGCGCAATTAAAACTTATATTGAGCAAAATCCAAAAACTGAAGATGGTCAACCTCGCCTAGGACTTTCCTTGAACGGTGGAGAATGGCAAATTCTTATCTCTGTAACAAACCCTGCATTCTATGCAACAGGTGCGCCAGATGATGGTGAATACTATGTTAACCAAGAAAACTATGAAGTTATTATGCATTACCAACGCGCTGAAGAAAGAGAATACTTCCGTTGGTTGAACCATATGAATGATATCGGTCTACTTGATCCGGAATCCTTCGTCCAAAAATATGATCAATATAAAGCTAAAGTTGCTTCTGGTCGTGTACTAGGCCTAATCGATCAAGCTTGGGACTATCAAGAAGCAGAAAATGCTTTGAAAGCTGAAGGGAAAATTGATTCAACTTATGCACGTTTCCCTGTAACACTTGATGAAACATTCAAAGATGCATCATTCCAAGGTACTGGTTACATTGCTGGTTATGGCATTGGTATAACAATTGATGCAGAAGATCCAGTTCGTATTATTAAATACCTTGATTACTTAGCTTCTGATGAAGGTCAAGTACTTGTTAACTGGGGTATTGAAGGTGTTCACTATACAGTAGATGCTGATGGTAAACGTTCAATTCCTGCTGAAGTACAAGATCGCAAAGCAAACGATGCGAGTAACTTCAGAAAAGAAACTGGTATCGGTAACTACTGGATGTCTGCACGTTATGGCGATGGCGTTCTAGATCCTTCTGGTAACTACTATACGACTAACTTCCCTGATCAAATCGTAGCCGCATACTCAGATGCAGATAAGAAAACTCTTGCTGCTTATGGCGCGACAACGTACAAAGATCTATGGCCTGCTGATGATGAATTTGCAGAACGTGCATATGGTGCTGGTTGGACAATTAATTTCGATACAGCTTCTGATGCGAATGTTATCTTCCAAAAATCACAAGATTTGATGAAGAAATATATTCCACAAGCGATTCTTACTGACCCAGCTAATTTCGATAAAGTGTATGATGAATTTATGGCTGAACTTGATAAAATCGGAGTTTCTAAAATGACAGATGAATATTCAAAATTAATTAAAGATCGTGTTGAAATGTGGTCTAACTAGTCTCGATTATATGCTAATAGACAGAGAGCCCAGCAATGGGCTCTTTGTTATATTCGTGAACATGATAAAGGAGAATGAAACGTGATTAATAATAAATTACCTAAAATGTGGTACGGTGGAGATTATAATCCTGAGCAATGGGATACGCCAACAATGGAGGAAGATATTCGCATGTTCAAGCTTGCGAATATAGACATTGCTACAGTGAATGTTTTTTCATGGGCATTAATACAACCAAGTGAAAACGAATATGATTTTTCAGGACTAGATCGTATTATTAAACGTTTGACAATGGATAATGTATATATTTGTTTGGCGACAAGTACTGGTGCACATCCTGCTTGGATGGCACATCGTCATCCTGATGTTACTCGTGTGGATTATGATGGACGCAAACGGAAATTCGGAGGACGTCATAATTCATGTCCTAATAGTCCTACGTATCGCAAGTATTCACGTGAAATCGCCAGCAAACTATCAGAACGTTATGCTAACTATGAAGGGTTAGTTGTATGGCATATTTCTAATGAATATGGCGGGTATTGCTATTGTGTCAATTGTGCCGAAGCATTCCGTGGCTGGCTAAGCAATCGCTACGAAACAATTGAAGCTTTGAACAAAGCTTGGTATACGAACTTCTGGGGACATACGTTCTACGATTGGGCAGAGATTGTTCCACCGAACAGTTTAAGTGAAGAGTGGGCAGGTAATCGTACCAATTTCCAAACCATTTCATTGGATTATCGTCGTTTCCAATCTGATAGCTTACTTGAATGTTTCAAAATTGAATATGATGCAATTCGGGAATTTTCCAAAAATGTTCAAATTACTACG
Source organism: Paenibacillus endoradicis (assembly GCF_024721975.1). The sequence goes on from NZ_JANQBB010000001.1 coordinate 200,436, forward strand.
AACTTAATGGGTACATATCCTGAACTTGATTATTTCAAGTGGGGCAAGGAGATGGATGTTGTTTCTTGGGATAACTATCCTTCGATAGACACTCCGGTTAGTTTCACTGCAATGTCTCATGCTTTAATGAGAGGTCTTAAGGGTGGGCAACCATTTATGTTAATGGAACAAACGCCTAGTCAGCAAAATTGGCAACCTTATAATTCTTTGAAACGTCCCGGTGTTATGCGCTTATGGAGCTATCAAGCAGTTGCTCATGGTGCAGATACAGTTATGTTCTTCCAACTTAGACGCTCATTAGGTGCTTGTGAAAAATATCATGGTGCCGTAATTGAGCATGTTGGTCATGAACATACTCGTGTGTTTCGTGAGTGTGCAGATCTAGGCAAAGAGCTTGTGCAACTTGGGGATACATTACTTGATGCTAGACACCAATCTAAAGTGGGTATCGTGTTTGATTGGGAAAATCGATGGGCTCTTGATCTTACAAGTGGTCCTACGATAGATTTGAAGTATGTTGATCAAGTGCATAAGTATTACGACGCTTTCTTCCAACATAATATACAAGCAGATATGATTAGCGTAGAAGAGCAATTCGAACGCTATGAAATTGTTGTAGCACCGGTAATATATATGATGAAACCAGGATTTGCTAAGAAAGTGGAGCAGTTTGTTGAAAAAGGCGGTACGTTCATTACAACGTTCTTCAGTGGTATCGTGAATGAAAATGATATTGTTACTACAGGGGGATATCCAGGGGAATTGCGCAAAGTATTGGGGGTATGGGCTGAAGAGATTGACGCCTTACTTCCAGGTCAATCGAATGAGATCGTCATGAATGATCAATATGGTCATATGAGTGGTCAATATCAATGCAATATTTTATGTGATTTGATTCATAGTGAAGGTGCTGAAGTACTTGCAACCTACGGTAGTGAGTTCTATAAAGGAATGCCAGTTCTTACGAAAAATGAATTTGGAAACGGTCAAGCATGGTACGTTGCTAGTAGTGCTGATGCACAATTTTTATCTGACTTTGTGAAAACAGTTGCCGAAGAAAAAGGTATTCATCCATTACTGAAGCCTGTAGCTGGGGTGGAAGTGACGGAGCGGATTAAAGACGGACAGGCATATCTATTTGTTCTGAATCATAATGCTCATGAAGTAACGATGGATTTAGGTGAGATACAAGGAACTGATCTACTAAGACAATCATTAGTACATGGGGAATTGCAACTGAGTGCCAAAGATGTGATGATTATTAAGAAATAAATGAATTTATTAATTATAGCTGCTGGTATCTATTGATGGTATATCCATCAATAGATACCAGCAGTTTTTATTTGAACTTTCATTGTAAGAGGAAGTTCAAAAAGTTGGCTTTGATAACGATGATAGGCATTGTAGACTAATCGGCATCGAATATACTCCGAACTTGGCAAGTCCAACAGTTTTAATCATCTGGAGGACAATCAGTCAATTTTAATTACATAGAACTTGAAATTTTGTAAACAATATAACTAATCGTAAGTCATCGCTTCGAAAGTTTTTTGTTTGCATAGAAGCAAATCAATGTAGTCGCTATATGTTTTAGCGTATGCTTCCGTATCAACTTTTCATTACGAACAGGTGGTTCATAGGAGCTATATGAAAAGTTTTAGATTAAGCTTTCGTAGTGACTTTTCATTACGAAGCTGTTGTTCAGAGGATGATATGAAAAGTTTTAGGAGGATTATTATGAGCAAACCGAGTAAAAAAACTGTTACAAAATATTCAAAGTCGAATATGAGTTCTAAAGAGTATCAAAGTTTCGCTAAAACACAAGAGCCTCCACGTACAGTACTTAAAAATTGTGTGATGGCGTTTCTCATTGGTGGAGCGATATGTACGCTTGGCCAAGGTGTCACAGAACTATATATGTACTTCTTCAAAATGACTTCTGAAGAAGCGAGTAACCCTACAGTAGCTACATTAATTCTTGTATCTGTTATTTTGACTTCGCTCGGAGTATATGACAAATTTGCGCAGGTCGCAGGCGCAGGTTCTGCAGTGCCAGTTACAGGTTTCGCAAATTCAATGGCTTCTGCTGCGATAGAACATCGCTCGGAAGGTTTCGTGCTTGGCGTTGGTGCTAATATGTTTAAGTTAGCAGGTTCAGTTATCGTATTCGGAACGGTAGCAGCATTTTTTGTGGGAATAGCCTATATCGTACTAGGTATAGGGGGTCATTAATATGTTACGAGGACAGCAGACTTGGTGGTTTGAGAAAGCTCCCAAAATAATTAGCACAGCTACAATTGTAGGACCGTTGGAAGGTCTAGGGCCTCTTTCGGATACTTTTGATGTCATTCATCCTGAATTGGATATGAATGAGAAGACATGGGAAAAAGCTGAACGTTCAATGCTTAATCAAGCGACACAAAAATCACTATCGAAAGCGAATTTGGATTCTTCTGATCTACAGATCTATGTAGGAGGAGACTTACTTAATCAAATCATTACGAATAGCTTTGTTGCTCGGGAGTTAGCTATCCCTTACTTAGGTGTTTTTGGTGCTTGCTCCACTTCAATGGAATCTTTAGCTATCGTAGCGCAACTAGTCAGTAGCGGTGCTGTGAAATATGGGATGGCAGCTACTAGTAGCCATAATGCTACTGCTGAGAAACAATTCAGGTATCCAACGGAGTATGGTGCGCAAAAACCACCTACAGCACAAAATACAATTACTGGATCAGGTGCAGCGATTGTTAGCTTGCAAGGAAAAGGACCTAGTATTGAAGCGGCTACCATTGGTAAAGTCATTGATCTCGGCATTACTGATCCTTTCAATATGGGCGCTGCTATGGCTCCAGCTGCGGTAGATACCATTATTGCTCATTTCAATGATCTAAATCGAACGCCTCTTGATTATGATCTTATTATTACTGGTGATCTGGCGAGTGTGGGGCATCCTATTGCCAAAGAGTTATTACTGAAGGAAGGTGTACCAATCAATCAAACTTGTTTTGATGATTGTGGTCTTAGAATTTACGATATTGAGCAGCAAGATGTACAGGCAGGTGGTTCAGGTGCGGGCTGTTCAGCGGTCATTACTTACGGTCAAATTATACAACAACTTACAGAAGGTAAATTAAAACGAGTGTTAATCGTTGCAACGGGTGCGTTGATGTCACCGATTTCCTTCCAACAAGGTGATACAATTCCTTGTATAGCTCATGCCGTTGCATTGAAAGGAATGGGGGTAGAGTAAATGATTTATTTTTGGGCTTTTGTCGTTGGTGGTGCGATTTGTGTAATTGGACAATTGATGTTTGATGTTATGAAATTAACACCTGCTCATACGATGGCAACACTCGTTGTAGTAGGAGCGATTGTAGATGGACTTGGTTGGTACGAACCATTAGTCGAATTTGCTGGAGCAGGAGCAACGGTCCCAATTACGAGTTTTGGTAATGCGCTGGTACATGGTGCGTTAACTGAGTTATATGATGTAGGGTGGATAGGCGTTATATCTGGTATTTTCAAAGTAACGAGTGCCGGTATCTCAGCTGCGATCATATTCTCCTTTTTAGCAGCGCTATTTGTGAAACCGAAAGGATAATCGTTGAACATAGTAGAAGGCTTTCACCGATTTTCGCGTTTACTGCGAAAGTCGGTGAAAGCCTTTTTTACTTATAATACTCCATTTTGAAAACCGATAAGAGTTTCAATGTTTCTCAGTATCAATTGCTCCAACTCTAGTATGCCTTCAGTATCGAGTGCGGGTCTTGTTAACGTCGCACGTTCGAGTTGAAATTGTTTTGCTAATGCTAATGCGACATTACCTTCTGCCATTTGGAGTTTGTAACGGGTTGATATCTCATGTAATGACGATGCATTTTTTTCATCCGTCCCTGCAGTAATACAAAGTTCATACATATCGATAATATGATCTTCTCTTTCTGTAGGAAAGTATTCATGAGGTGCGGTACTATCAAAGATTGCAAAACCTAAATCTCTGCAGATGACCATGTCTAAGCTGTTCGGATCTAATCCACATTGATACACTTCAAGCTGATAATGTTGATCAATTCCTTTTTGTACAAGTTTTCGGAGTAATGTTGATTTGCCAGAGCCAGGTCTGCCTTTAATGAAATAGCGTTTTAAGCCCTCTGTTAATATGGGAACATAGTCTACAGCACCATCAGGTGTTGCGGCGCCAAGAAATCGATGAATCGGTGCTGAGAAAGGTTGGTCTCCGAGTGTAGGAAACAATTTATCAGCTAACTGATCCGCAAATTGATTGGCTTTTCCATAGTCCATCGCATCAATATATATTTTTTCCCATTCATCATGAATGACTAATGCTTGCTCATAGCTACGATAAGCATGTAAGTGATTTTTATATATTTGTTCACCAAGTGCATCGATTGCTGCTTTATGCTGATCGATTATTTCTAAATTGTAAAAGTCGTATACGTTCAATGTTATAATCGAACCTTTAAAATCTGTCGTCTCTATCATTGCTGGAGGGGCGGAACTAATAATGCCAAGACCATAACGTGGCAATAGTATAGCTTGTAATTGCTGTGGTGATGAAGGATGATGTATCAGTTCTAATTCGAGCATTTCATTGTTGCTCAATTGTTTATGCAGCCGATCCATTATCTCACCGTTTTCAGAACTGAAAGGACCATCAATTAATATTAAGTATTGTAATTGTTTCATCGTTTCTGGAATGAGACTAATATGACCCTGTGAAGTGTTACCCGATAAAAAGTAATGTAGTTGTGTCAAAAACTCACGCACCTTTCTAGGTTGTTGGGGATGGTATAGTCTATTAATCAGGGCATAAATGTGTGCCTATGAGATGTAGTTCAAAAAGTGGACTTTGATCACGATGCTAAAGCTGAAGTGGTTTACTCGACATCGAATATGAAGCGAACTTGGGAAGTCTAGCATAAGCTTCCGATGTATGTTTCTTGCAGAAACATTGTAGGTCCGCGTGTACCAAACACGTACACTTGCGTTTCCTCCCTCCGCAAGTAGCGCTTCGTTTTCTCGGCTTTCTGAAATATTCTAAAAATTGTGAAACCTTAGTCATGTGACGAGCGTCTACATTTATATAGAAGAAAAAAGATTTTTTTCTAAATTTAATGGAGGGAATTTGTAAATAGTTACAATTATATGCATTTTTACTTAATATTAATAGGATTCTCAAAGTGCTTCATTTATAATAGACAATAACATCAGAATCTATCATTTCAACGTTACATATGCTTACGTAGCAACTTTTTTTGGTGAAAAAACTCTCAAAAAGTTTTAGGAGGTTATATTATGGAGAATTCGTCAATTGCGATGCAATTATGTCATAAAGTATTTCATCAATTATCTTCAGCGATAGTAGGGAAAGAGGCAGAAATCGAAAGATTACTAATTGCAGTACTTGCAGGAGGGCATATATTGCTCGAAGATGTACCTGGTACTGGAAAGACTCAACTAGTAAAATCATTGGCTAACACGATAGGCGGTCAATTCCGCAGAATTCAATGTAACCCCGACTTACTTCCATCAGACATCACAGGTGTTTCCATTTTCCATCCCGCTCAGCAGCAATTTGTTTTCCGAACTGGTCCTGTTCATACGAATGTTCTCCTTGCAGATGAGATTAATAGAGCAACAACAAAGACACAATCCGCATTACTTGAAGCAATGGAAGAAGGGTATGTAACGGTTGACGGTGAAGGACATAAACTTCCTGAACCATTTATTTTGCTAGCTACACAAAACCCGATTGAATTTGAAGGTACATATACTTTGCCGGAAGCTCAATTAGATCGCTTTATGTTAAAGCTGCGTCTTGGTTATCCATCGCCACAAGATGAGCAAAAAATGATTCAACATACGAAAAGTATTCATCCAGCGGATGGTTTACAGCCATTAATGGATATCGAACAGCTTCTAACAATTCGTGACCTAGTGCAGCAGGTTCATTTAGATGATATTTTAGCTCAATACATAATTAAACTCATTGGAGCAACAAGAAGTCATCCTTATTTGATGCTTGGAGCTAGTCCAAGGGCCTCGATTTCTCTAGCAAAGGCAGTTAAAGCTAGAGCATTCTTATACCAAAGAAATTATGTGCTTCCAGATGATGTGAAGTTATTATTCCCGCATATTATTGGTCACCGCGTGATGTTAAGCATGGAAGCACGCTTGCAAGGTGTTAATGTTAATCAAGTGCTGGAGCAAATGCTTACTACGGTTGATGTACCACTTTTTGTCCAGAGATAAGGGGGCAATAAGATGAAAAGTAAACGCAGCTGGATCGGTTTGTTAGCACTCTACACATGTAGTTTGTTCTATTTCTTATTTCAAGGTGGAAAAACTTCGCTAATGCTGTTTGGTATATTGAATATATTGTTGTTGTATTTGTCTATTGGTTATTGGAGTGGTATTCGAAAGGTGAAAGGCAACAGACTAATCGGCTACGAAGGACACAATAGACAACAAACTCAGATCATAGCAGGTCATTCCTTACAAATTACATTCAGCGCCAAATTCACTAGAATCATGCCAATGCCATACGTTCTAGTGAGAGAAAATCTTATCCGTCATGACGGTACGAAGCAAGTGTTCGAAGGGACAATGGTTCCGGGATTTCGAAATGAAAGTCAGTGGCAATATATTATTCCTCATTTAAAGCGGGGACAATATGCTTTCGGTTCGACGATATGTTTAAGCTACGATGCATTCGGATTAAAATCACATAGTGGAGAACTCCATATTAGTAGTGCCATTCAAGTGTTTCCGCAAATACTATCAGCTAAACAGTGGACAGAATTACTGCGTAGTCATCATGGTATCTTTTCATCTAATTCATTCTCCAAACATGCGAAGGAATCTACACAACAAAATGGTGTCCGTGACTATATGCATGGAGACCGCTTAAGCAAAATTCATTGGGGTGCAACTGCACGTACAGGATCATGGAAATCGAAAGATTTCGAGCGAGAAGCAATGAAAAAATCGGTAGTTGTATTAGACCGCTATGTACAAGTTGCTTCATCTAAAGATACAGATCGACTGCAACAGCGATTTGAAATTTCGGTTTCAATGGCTGCATCTATATTGGACTATAGTATGAAGAATGATTCTGCTATTGGTTTACTATCTGCAGGAGAAAGTTACTTCTATAGTAATCCTTCCACTGGAATGGCTCATCATGTTGGGATGATGAATCATCTTATGACTGTAGATGCCGATGCATCCAAACCACTAAGCCAGTTACTAAATCATAGAATGAGGGAGTTACAAGGTAACAATGTATTGCTAATCGTTACTTTTGAACTTAGTAATGCGCTATTAAATACATTGAAACAAATACGAAGTGATTCCACGTTGTTCTATATTGCAAGCTACACTACGGCAGCAGAACAATTGGAAGCTATTGCAGCTTTAAGTGCGTTTCGCATAGCAGGACTTCGAGTCATTGAAATTAATGAATGGGCAACAATATTTGATAGTCTTGAAGGAAGTGGGGCGTGATGAATGTGAAAGGTCATTATGAATGGCTACAACGCCTAACTCCATTACTCGTTGCTATAATAATTGCAAATGTGCTTACTGTCTTTCGAGGTTATTGGTGGAATGATACTTACAATATCATCTGGTTATCGCTAGCGATAATAAGTTTGGTCCACTTTTTGGGAATTGGCAGATTACCAAGGTTCGTATTGTATACCATCGAATTTATATCAATTGTTATTGTAACGATTATGATTAGGAAGGAACACTTTGTTCCAATAGCTGAAGATGTAAAGAACCTAACGCGGCTTTGGCATTATATACAAAGCATGCATCCATTTATTGAAATTGTATTAGTTGTTTCAATCTCTCTGTTGTTATTGAGTGCATGGGTCACTTCGAAAAAACGACTATATATATTTTTTGCGGTTTCGTTGTTAATTCTTTGTGTTAAAGATTCTTACTCGCCAATGAAGTTATGGCTGCAAATTGCAATTATCATTGTTGTATTTCTTATTTGGCATACGTTACTTCATTTTCATTATTTACAACAAAAAAATTCTACTAGTTTCAAATTATTATTACACCGTCCGTTAGCTGTTATCATGCCGATGTTTGTTGTAATCGCGATGTTAATTGTTATTGGAACGAATTTGCCAGCCAAGCCACCATTATTAGAAGATCCGTATGCGTTGTGGAAACAATCACGTGGCGAAAAAGTGGAGATTGGCAATGGTTTGGGAACAGGTGGAGGAGGAGGCTTAAGTTCTACTAATGATAGTTCACCATTAAATTCGATGACTTCTGGTTATAGTAGAACAGATAAAAAGCTAGGTGGAAGTTTTCAGTTTGATTACTCACCAGTGATGACCGTCAAGACGACACATAAGAGTTACTGGCGTGGTGAGTCTCGCTATTATTACGATGGTACAGGATGGTACGACACATCTTATTTGTCAGAGAACGAAGGTTTAACAGAAATTATACGGGTTGATGAAGAGTTTATAGCGGAGGAACGTCCGCTGGCACAAACTGTTATGGTAGAGCAACAATATAACTTTGTCAGACAAGCCCCACTACCTGTATTATTTGCTGCTGGGCAAGCTACACGGTTATTAGAGGTTGTATATAAGGATACCGTAAATCTTAGTGAAGAATTAACTGATATTACGGAAATTACGACGATAGGACCAGGTGAGTTACTTAAGGGAGCGTTATGGCACCCATCTGATTGGCGTATTGAACAGTATGGAGATGGTACTGTAAAATCTAATATTGCTACATATCAAGTAGAGTCCGAAGTTATTGTGATTGACCATCAAGCTTTAGCAGAAGCAACTGCGACAATTGAGGACGAGGATGCGATGGAAGCATATACTTCTATTCCCTTATTATTTCCTGAGCGAGTTAGGAAATTAGCTGAAGAGGTGACAGCAACTGCTAATAACGATTACGAAAAGGTATTACTGCTTGAGCAACACTTGAAATCTTCATACAATTATACAAATACACCAGATACAACGAAATTAACAGGGACAAGCTCAGACTTTGTAGAGCAATTTTTGTTTGAATTACAAGAAGGGTATTGCGATTACTTCTCAACTTCAATGGTAATGATGGCTCGCACCCTAAATATACCTGCGAGATGGGTGAAAGGTTTCTCTTCAGGAGTGAGTGATGAACCAATCGTTAATCAAGAACAATTAGCATATACGCAGTATATGAAAAATTCAGATACTTCTGGTACATATACCGTCCGCAATGCTGATGCACATTCATGGGTAGAGGTATATTTTGAAGGTTATGGTTGGGTAGCATTTGAGCCTACACCAGGCTTTGCTTTTCCTTATACTTATGTAGATGATGAGATTAATCCATTAGAAAATGTATTGGTTCCTACTCCAGCACCATTGCAATCAGAAGACATAACCCCGAAGCAGAATAAAGAAGCTAATCAATCGCTTGGATGGATCGGCTACGCACTGTTAGCTGTTTTAGTTATTTTAGCTATTATGCTTGGTGTGAAGTACCGTAAAGAGCTCATCGAATTAATGAATCGCATTCGCTATCGCAAGTACTCTATGAATGAACGTGTAATTGTGGAAACGACTAATTTTCTTAGCTATTGCTATCGGAATGGTTTAGTGAAAGTTAACAATGCTACACTTCGTGAAACGGTATCCAGTTGGAATTTTGGGTCAGCAGCTTGGCGTAATGATTTACAACAGTTACTGCATTATTATGAACGAGCACATTATAGTGGTGAGGTAATGAACGAAAAGCAGTTAATTGAAGTTCAAAATCTTGTAAAATCATTAAAAAAAGGGTTTGCAAAAAACAAACTTTGATAATGAAGTGATACCAGAGATTAATCGACGTCGATTATAAAGTGAACTTAGAAACTCTAGCATAAGCTTCCGATGTATGTTTCTTGCAGAAACATTGTAGGGCAGGGTGTACCAATAACGTACACTTGCGCTTCCTCCTTCCTTAAGTAGCGACTTATCTTCTCGACTTTCGAAAGCTTACTTTTTGCACGTACACTGAAAAATAATTGGAATTCATGAAATTTTAGTGGTCATTTCACTCTATTTCTTCTATTATAATAGAAGAAGTAACAAATGAATGCTGACTTTCGCACCCGTCCGCAAGTTTTTCCTTGTGGGCGGGGTTTTGTTTTGCAACAAAATGACGATGTATGTTATAGTTTCGTAATAAAGCATGAAGCTGGAGGAGTACGTTTAATGATTGAGTTGTTTTTACCCAAAATGAAAGTACAATCGATATATGATATTCCTTTGGATCGGCTCTACGAACAAGGGATTAGAGGTATTGTTACTGATCTGGATAACACTTTAGTTGGAGCACACTCTCCACTAGCTACTGAAGAACTTGTGAGATGGCTTGCAGAAGTAGCTGCTAAAGGTTTCGAGGTTGTAATTGTGTCCAATAATAATGATAGTCGTGTCGGTACATTTGCTGCTCCATTGCAGCTTCCCTATATTCATGCAGCCAGAAAACCAGCGCAACGCGCGTTCGTTAAAGCAATAAGTATATTAAAACTAAAGCCAGCTCAAACGTTAATGATCGGTGATCAGATGATGACTGATGTGTTCGGTGGAAATCGGATGGGTATGTATACCGTACTCGTTGCGCCAATTGCACCCCTTGAAGAAGGCATCATGACGAAAGTTAATCGTCGACTTGAACGTATCGTGATTTCAAGATTACGCAAACGTAGTTTATGGCATGAGGAGGAAACAAAATAGTGAGTCAAAGAAGTAATAAGCATGAGTCTGATGGTCGTATTCATTGTGCTGGTTGTGGTGTAGCTATCCAATCAGAAAATAAGGAATTAATCGGATTTGTTCCGGCATCAGCATTAGAGAAACAACCTATTATCTGTCAGCGTTGTTTCCGTATTAAAAACTATAATGAAGCTTCATCTGTAGCACTTGATCAAGATGATTTTTTACGCTTGCTAAGCGGTATTGGAAATACGAATTCGTTAGTTGTGCATATCGTTGATATTTTTGATTTTGAAGGAAGTTTAATTTCTGGTCTTCAACGTTTTGTAGGTAATAATGAAGTATTACTAGTTGTTAACAAAATTGATCTTCTACCTAAAGTGATGAATATGAATCGTATTCGTAACTGGGTTCAACAACAAGCGAAGCAACAAGGACTACGTACGGTAGACGTTGTACTGTGTAGTGCGAAGCGTAATATCGGATTTGAACGAGTAATTGAAGAGATTGAGAATTATCGCAATGGTAGAGATGTTTATGTTGTTGGTGCAACAAATGTAGGTAAGTCCACGCTTATTAATCGTTTAATCTCTGACTATAGTGATCTTACTCAAGAATTGACGACTTCTCGTTATCCAGGTACAACACTTGATGCGGTTCGAATTCCACTTGATGATGGAAATGCGATTATTGATACACCGGGCATAGTTTATACAAGTCGTATGACTGAAATTGTTCCGCGTAGTTTCTTAGGAACACTATTGCCAGACAAGCCAATTAAGCCACTTGTATATCAATTGAATGAAGGTCAAACATTGTTTATGGGCAGTATCGCTCGTTTTGACTTCGTGGAAGGTGACCGTCAATCATTTACTTTTTATGTGTCTAATGGGCTGAACATTCATCGTACTAAGCTAGAGCGTGCTGATGAGTTGTATGAACAACATCAGGGTGAATTGTTAGGTGGTCCTAGTAGAGAGGAACTCGCTGATATTCCTACGTGGACAAGACATTCATTACGTGTAAAACGTGGACAATACAATGATATTTATATTTCCGGATTAGGTTGGATTCAAGTAAATAGCGACAGTGGTGCATTACTTGATATCTATGCGCCTAAAGGAATTAAAGTTGTTTTACGTGATTCAATGATCTAGCAGTTTCAGATGCAGATGAGGTGATCAGTTTGGACATTATCCAACAATTATTACAGTGGCAACAGGCTCATAATAGTAAGGCGTTGTATTGTGTAATCGGTGATCCTATTAAGCAATCCAAGTCTCCACTTATGCTGGGTAGAGCATTTCAACAATGTTTTATAGATGCGATATATGGGTCTTTCCAAGTCACACCTGAGCAATTACCTTCATTCGTACAAGCAGTACGAGATCTTGGTATATTAGGTATGAATGTAACGATACCGCACAAGCTTCATGTGATGGACTTAATTGATGAGATAGATGCTGATGCATTAGCATTAGGTGCCGTTAATACTGTAGTTAATCGAAATGGTCGTTTGATCGGGTATAATACGGATGGCATTGGCTATGTTCGATCTTTGAAAGAAGAAGCGGTTGCTAATATTGCAGGCAAGCAGATTGTTGTCGTTGGAGCGGGTGGTGCATCTAGAGGTATTATCTATGCTTTACTTCAAGAAAATCCATCAACTATACATGTTGTTAATCGTACAGTTGCTAGAGCCGAAGAATTAGTTGCCTCATTGAATAGTACTGTGCCATTAATTGCAGCAGGACAAGATGATCTGAAGCAATTATGTAATCAAGCAGACATTGTCATCAATACGACATCAGTAGGAATGTATCCGCACATTGAAGAAACGCCTATTGCTGGGGAATGGATGAAATCCGGAGCAGTAGCAAGTGATCTTATCTATAACCCGCTGAAAACTCAATTTCTACTAGAGGCAGCGCAGCATGGATGTGTCGCTCATGGTGGTCTAGGGATGTTCATATATCAAGGCGCATTTGCTTTTGAATATTGGACAGGTAAGGAAGCGCCTGTGGTTGCTATGAGAGAGGCTGTGCTTGCTGTATTACAGTAAGCGGTAGTTCAAAATCGCTGACTGTGATCACGCGGTAATGCGTTGTAGCGTAGTCGGCGTCGAAGCTGCGATTCATCGGAAGCCTGCGATGCTCGTGTACCAAGTACGTACACTCCGCTTCTCGTTTCCTAGCTTCATGGCATCTTCTTGGTGCTGACAGCCCGCATTTTGAACTTTCATTTTAAGCAGTAGTTCAAAATCGCTGACTGTGATCACGATGTAACGCGCCGTAGCGTAGTCGGCGTCGAAGCTGCGATTCATCGGAAGCCTGCGATGCTCGTGTACCAAGTACGTACACTCCGCTTCTCGTTTCCTAGCTTCATGGCATCTTCTTGGTGCTGACAGCCAACGATTTTGAACTTTCATTTTAAGAGGTAGTTCAAAATCGCTGACTGTGATCACGCGGTAATGCGTTGTAGCGTAGTCGGCGTCGAAGATGCCATTCATCGGAAGCCTGCGATGCTCGTGTACCAAGTACGTACACTCCGCTTCTCGTTTCCTAGCTTCATGGCATCTTCTTGGTGCTGACAGCCAACGATTTTGAACTTTCATTTTAAGAGGTAGTTCAAAATCGCTGACTGTGATCACGCGCATTATGAACATTACAATACGAAAGAGGTTATTATATATGTTAACAGGAAAACAAAAGCGTCATTTGCGTTCATTAGCGCATCATTTAACACCTATTTTCCAAATTGGTAAAGGTGGAGCGAATGAAAACCTTGTTCGCCATATTGAAGAGGCGATAGAAAAAAGAGAATTAATTAAAATCTCTGTATTGAACAACTGTGATGATGATGCGAAAGAAATCGGTCTAGAGATTTCTGAAGCTTCAGGTACTGAATTAGTGCAAGTCATTGGTAAGACGATTGTACTTTACAAGGAATCTGTAGATTACAAAACGATTGTTCTTCCAAGATAGATCGAATACGTTAACACAGCGATTGGAGGTGGCATAATGCGCAAAGTTGGCATAATGGGTGGGACGTTCGATCCAATTCATATGGGTCATTTGATTGCAGCAAGCTCAGCTATGGAAGCGGCGTCCTTAGATGAAGTATGGTTTATCCCTACTGCCACTCCTCCCTTAAAGCCGAATGCTCCGCTGGCAACAGCGGAACAGCGTTTGCAGATGGTTCAGTTAGCAATTGCAGATCAATCTGCTTTCCGCGCACTAGATATTGAGTTAAGCCGTAGTGGCATTAGTTACTCTTTCGATACAGTAACTAGATTAATGAGTCAGTATCCTCATCATCAGTTCAACTATATTATTGGTTCTGACCGTATTCATGATTTGCCGACATGGCATCGAGCAGAAGAATTAAGATCATTAATCTCATTTATTGGTCTAAATCGCCCTTCTGATCCGTTGCAACTTGACTTACTTTCTAGTGAGTGGAGAAGTAAACTAACGATTGCATCTATGCCACTTATCGGTATATCATCTACAGAGCTCCGATTGCGTGCGGAGCAGGGATTATCATTACAGTACTATGTACCCGACTCCGTAGCGCAATATATAAGGGGGAATCGAATTTATGGATAGGCAGCAGATTATACAATCTGTAAGTGTGCAGATGCCAGAACGTCGCTGGATTCATACACAAGGTGTTATGAGTACTGCGATTGAGCTGGCAGAGCGTTATGGTGAGAATCCAGAGCGTGCAGAACTTGCAGCAATTATCCATGATGTTGCCAAATATTGGCCAATTGCAGATCAAGCGGCTTATATTAAGCAGAACTCACTTGATGAGCGAGTGCTTCATTATAATAAGGAACTATGGCATGCTGAAGTCGGTGCATCCGTCGCGAAAGAACAATATGGTGTGCACGATATCGAGATATGTAATGCTATTCGGTACCATACTTCTGGGCGAGCCAATATGTCCCTATTAGAGAAAATCGTCTGGCTTGCCGATTATATTGAACCAAATCGTGATTTTCCAGGTGTTGATGTTGCGCGTGAACTCGCAGGAGTTAGCTTGGATAGAGCCATATTGTTTGGTCTTGATCAAACGATCGTATTTCTAATTGAAAAAGGGAAAGTAGTTTACCCGGTTACTTTAGAAGCGAGAAATAGTATCGTACAACAATTAAATATGAAATAAGTATTCATGTTTCGAGAAGTTATTCAAAAATAGATATACAAATTATAGGAGGGTTCAAATGAAAGGACATGAACAAGTACAAAAATTATTAACAGCAGTGATAGATGCAGCAGAGGACAAAAAAGCACATGATCTAATTGCATTAGATTTGAATGGCTTATCTTTAGTAGCCGATTATTTCGTAATCTGTAGTGGTAACTCAGACACTCAAGTATTAGCAATTTCTACTGAAATTCGTAAAACTGCGGACAAGCTTGGCTTTACGGTACGTGGTGTAGAAGGTGAAAACACAGCACGTTGGGTATTAATTGACATCGGAGATGTTGTTGTACACGTCTTCCATCGTGAAGAAAGAGAGTATTACAATATCGAGAAAATTTGGTCGGATGCGAAGGTTGTGGAATTAGTATGAGCTATGTAGCAGGAACTACTGAGCGATTACAAATTTCTCGCGAAGTTTCTCCTTATGGTTATTTTCTTAATAATGGCGAAGAAGATGTATTGTTGCCGTATACGGAACTTGTTGGATCTAAGCCACATGTTGGTGATGAGATTGAAGTTTTCATTTTCTTTGATTCAGAAGATCGTATTTGCGCGACAATGAACAAACCATTCATTTCATTCGGAGAAATGGCTCGATTAGTTGTAGCTGATGTACATCCTAGACTAGGTTGTTTCCTAGAGATGGGTCTTGGACGTCAATTATTGCTACCACTAAGTGAATTGCCGGAAATGATTGAGTATCGTCCGATTGTTGGTGACGAAGTGTTCGTGTTCATGGCTCATGATAAGAGTGGCCGTCAAATCGCTAAGCTTGCACAAGAACCAGAACTTGCACCACTTACGTTCCCAGCTCCAGCAGCTTGGAGAAATCAGTGGGTTGAAGGATGGGTTACGAAAAGCTTACAAATGGGTTCTTTCGTTGTCATTGATGGCGGCGTAGTAGGATTCGGTGCATACGGATTAATTCCGAGCACAGATCGTATTGAAAGCTTACGTCTTGGTCAACGTGTTAAAGCTCGTGTAACGTTTGTTCGTGAAGATGGACGAGTTAATCTATCGATGACACAGCAGAAGGAATTTGGACGTGTTGAAGATGCTGATCGTATATTAGCATACATCAAGGAACGACCAAGTGGCGGTATGCCGTATTCTGATGCGACAGAAGCAGAACTTATACGTAGTCGTTTTGGTGTGAGCAAAGGTGCTTTCAAACGTGCATTAGGTAAGCTAATGCGTGAAGGTATCGTTGTACAACAAGGTAGCTGGACGTATCTAACAGAAAATGCACCACAACCGAAAAACGAAAATACGGATGAGGTTGAATAATAATGGAATCATACGGTCAATTTGCTACGGTGTATGATCGACTTATGGCAGATATGCCCTATGAAGAGTGGATCACTTTCGCTGAAGCCGTATGGCAACAACACGGAAAACCGCAAAAAGTTGTAGATCTAGGGTGTGGTACAGGTAGTATTGCTATACCCTTAGCGATCAATGGGTATGAAGTTGTTGGTATTGATCTATCGAGTGATATGCTAGCTGTAGCGGAGCAGAAGTGGGCGCAACAATCTTCGATGAATGGTAATCTTACATTGCTTGAGCAAAATATGTGCCAGTGGGAAGTGTTAGAACAAGTAGACTCAGTGATCTCATTCTGTGATTGCTTGAACTACATTGTCGATGAAGATGATCTGTTAGCTACATTATCAGCTACGTATGACCAATTGAAGCAAGGTGGTAGCTTTATATTCGATGTCCATCCAATTACGCGCTTTGAGCAATATGCTGCGGATCAGCCATTTGTATATGATGAGAACGGAATCTCATACATGTGGAGTAGTGATTATGATGAGGATGATCATATTATCGAACATTTTCTCTCGATATTTGTTCAAGAACCTGATGGTCGCTATAGTAGAATAGATGAGGAACATGTCCAACGAGCATATAGTTCTAAGTGGTTAGAAGGGGCATTACGCTCAGTCGGCTTTACTCATATACATCTGTATAGTGATTTTCAGTTAAAGGCAGCTGACGACCACTCAACTCGTTTGTTCTTCGTTGCCATTAAGTAAATGGTGTTAGTTTGTGTATGTTCGTTTTTTGAATTGTTACTGAAAATGAAAGTTCAAAAAGCGGGCTTTAAGAACCGAGAAGATGACTCACAGCGGAAACGAGTAGCACAGCGTACGTTATGTGTACGTGAGCACACTCAGGCTTTCGATGGGTGGCATATTCGATGCCGACGAAGCTACATTAGCATATACATCGTTATCAAAGTCCGCTTTTTGAACTACCGTTAGTAGTAAAAAGGCTGTCCATAGTTAACCTATGGCACAGCCTTTTACTATTCTCTCAGTGCATCAGTCAATTTACTGTGCATACTAGATATAGTGTTTCCCTTTTGTGCGATCGTTGTGCGTAATTTGTGTAAAGTAAGCTTAAGCTGCTCATTTTCAGCTGCTTGATGTTCTATGTACTTCACCAATTCAATATCTTGTATTTGGCTTGCTTGGCATAATTGTTCAAGTCTGTTAAGAGCTTCTTCTGTTGATAGTATTGCTTTCATAAGCGCCTCCAAAACGATCTATAAAATGTCACTATCACATCATAACGCTATCTGATAAAATAGTCGAGTGGCGAAATCTCAAGCCCCTATTGGGACGAGCGTTATGAAAATATTTTCATAGCTTAAATTGCAAAGAATATGACGAAATCTCATTGACTCCACCTATATATTGAGGTATGATTCTATTCATCGACTATATCTAGTTATGGATATAGCAATCTAGCAGTTTAACTGCTTACACCATGGTTCCGACTACAAGCGCATCTGCCTGTCATGTATAGGGGGTAGAGCGCTTTTTGATTGGGATAAATGGTAGGGGGAGAGAGTGGGAAATGTTAGTTGTATATGACTCTAAGACAGGCAATGTCAAACGCTTTGTGAAGAAATTAAATATGCCCGCAGTCTCTATTGATGAGATGCCCAAGGTGGACGAGCCGTACGTTCTTATTACATATACAACAGGCTTTGGACAAGTCCCGCAGAAAGTCAATGATTTTTTGCAAGATAACCACAATATGTTGAGAGGCGTTTCAGCAAGTGGTAACCGTAACTGGGGCACTGGCTTCGCAAAAAGTGCTGATACAATATCTGAGACGTACAATGTACCGGTCATTTCTAAGTTCGAACTTTCTGGCACAAATAAAGACACGCTACAATTCATGGAAAGGGTGCAAACCATTGAAACATATTGAACTGAATAATGAGCTCTTGCAACGCGGAGCAGACGGTTTCTACCAGCTAGAAAAAGATAAAGAAGCAGTTGCAGCATTTATGGCTGAAGTTGACGAAAAAAGTGTTAAGTTTGCTTCTTTGAAAGATAAACTGGACTATCTTATCGAGAATGATTTCTATGACAACGTATATGACAAATATACATATGATCAAGTGAAAACAATCTTTGATCTTACTGAGGCGGCAAATTTTGAATTCCAATCTTATATGGCTGCTTCAAAATTTTATAAAGACTATGCTATGAAAACAAATGACAAGGCACAATATCTTGAGCAGTATCATGAACGTGTTTCGATCGTAGCTTTGCATCTTGGCGAAGGTGACATCGAAAGAGCTACTCGCATTGCACAGGCAATGATTGATCAACGTCTACAGCCTGCGACTCCAACATTCCTTAATGCTGGTAAGAGTCGTCGTGGTGAGATGGTGTCATGTTTCTTGCTTGAAATGGATGATTCTTTGAACTCCATTAACTATGTGCTTGGCACATGCATGCAACTTTCCAAAATCGGTGGTGGCGTTGCTGTCAACCTATCCAAGCTACGTGGTCGTGGTGAACCGATTAAAGGTGTAGAAGGCGCTGCAAAAGGAGTTATGCCTGTTCTGAAGCTAATGGAGGATGCATTCTCTTATGCGGATCAGATGGGTCAACGTAAAGGTTCTGGCGCTGGATATTACAATATCTTCGGTTGGGACGTTATCGAATTCTTAGATAGCAAAAAGATTAATGCTGACGAGAAATCTCGTATCAAAACATTATCAATCGGCCTTATTATTCCTAACAAGTTCTATGACTTAGCAGCACAAAACAAACCTCTACATGTATTCGGACCATATTCCGTATACAAAGAGTACGGTCAACATCTTGATGATATTGACATTGATGCTATGTATGATGAATTACTAGCAAATGACAATGTTAAGAAAAAAGTTGTAATGACTGCACGTGAAATGCTTACAAAAATTGCATCGATTCAACTTGAATCTGGATATCCATACATTATGAACAAGAGCAATGCTAACAAATGGCATGCATTGAAAGACATTGGTTCTGTAAAAATGTCTAATCTATGTACTGAGATTTTCCAATTGCAAGAAACTTCGGAAATTAACGACTATGGATATGAAGATATCATTCGTCGCGATATAAGTTGTAACCTTGCTTCCTTGAACATTGTAAATGTAATGGAACGCAAAGAAATTAAAGATTCCGTACATGTTGGTATTGAAGCTTTAACTACAGTAAGTGATCTTTCGCAAATCGATAACGCACCTGGCGTTCGTAAAGCGAATGATGAACTTCACTCAGTAGGTCTTGGCGCAATGAACCTTAATGGATATCTTGCAAAAAATAAGATTGCTTATGAAAGTCCAGAAGCTCGTGAATTTGCAGGCGTATTTTTCATGATGATGAATTTCTATTCCATCGAGAAAAGTATGGAAATTGCAAAAGAACGTAAAGCAACGTTTAAAGACTTTGATCGTTCTGAATATGCAAAAGGTACGTATTTCGATCGTTACGTTGAAACGGATTTCCGTCCTCAGCTAGCTCGTGTACAAGAACTATTCGATGGTATGCATATCCCAGGTCCTGCTGATTGGGAAGAGCTTAAAGGTAAAGTACAAGAGCATGGACTATTCCACGCTTACCGTTTAGCGATTGCACCGACTCAAAGTATTTCTTATATTCAAAATGCAACGTCAAGTGTAATGCCGATTGTTGAACATATTGAAACTCGTACGTATGCTAACTCAACAACATATTACCCAATGCCGTATTTAGCACAGGATAACTTCTTCTTCTATAAATCTGCTTATAACATCGATCAGTTCAAATTGATTGATCTTATCGCAGAGCTAGGACAGCATATTGACCAGGGCGTATCAACTGTACTCCATGTTAATAGTAATGTTACGACGCGTGAACTTTCTCGTTTCTACATTTACGCTGCACAAAAAGGATTGAAATCCTTATACTATACAAGAACAAAACGACTAACTATCGAGGAATGTACAAGCTGCGCCGTATAAAGCGCAGCTGTATTTCATCATATTGTGAAGGAGTATACTGAACATGAAAGCAGTAAACTGGAACCGTCCTGACGACGATTTTACTCAAACGTTCTGGCAACAAAATGTTATGCAATTCTGGACGGATGAAGAGATTCCTTTATCAGATGATAAAATGGATTGGGAATTAATGACGCTAGATGAGCGTTCTTTATATAAAAAAGTACTAGGTGGCTTGACATTACTTGATACCGTTCAAGGCGGTGTTGGTATGCCGAAGATTTTGGAGCATGTGGAAGGTTTACAACGTAAAGCAGTGTTAGGCTTTATGGGAATGATGGAGCAAATTCATGCGAAATCATACAGTAGTATTTTCACGACACTAGCTTCTACTGAGGAAATTGATGAAATTTTCATCTGGGTAGAAAACAATCCACAGTTACAGAAAAAAGCTGGTATTATTGCAGATTGGTACAATGGCATTGAGAACGATCGTGATCTTTATAGAGCAATGGCAGCTTCTGTTCTATTGGAAAGCTACTTATTCTATAGTGGTTTCTTCTACCCACTATATCTAGCTGGACAAGGAAGAATGACGAGTAGTGGTGAGGTTATTGACTTAATCTTACGCGATGAAAGTATTCACGGATTGTATATCGGTGTGCTTGCACAAGAAATTGCTGCGACATTCTCTCAAGAAGAGCAAGATAAACTTACACAAGAAGTTCTTGATCTGTTGCTTGAACTTTATGACAATGAAGTGATTTACACGGATTCGTTGTATTCAGATCTTGGATTACAAGAAGAAGTTAAAGCTTATGTTCGTTACAATGCAAACAAGGCTCTGATGAATCTTGGACTTGAACCTCATTTTGAAGAAGAAGCCATTAATCCAATTGTGTTGAACGGAATTAGTACTAGCACGAAACAACATGATTTCTTCTCGAAAAAAGGAAATGGTTATGTGCGTACATTGAATGTTGAACCATTAACTGATGATGACTTTGTATTCAACTTCTAAATTCTGTATATCTCAACTAGATTATACGAATCAACAAGTATATAATAAATAAAAAGAAACTCGCTCTCGTAGACATATACGAGGGCGTTTTTTGCCACGATGGAGGTATTGGTGATGAAGGTAATAGAGGTTAAAGAGCTAATTAATCAGTTTTCCTTGGAAGTTATCGCTGGTGCTAATGAGCTGCATCGCACGATTACGAAAGCGAGAGCATATCGACCTGGACTTGAGTTTGTCGGTTATTTTGAATTTTTTCCTCAAAAACATATTCAAATATTGGGCCGCAAAGAAATTACATATTTGCATGGGTTAACTGAGGAACAACGAAATCATCATATTGGAAATATTGTAAAGTATCATCCACCTTGTTTTATCGTTACAGCAGGTCAAGATGGACTAAAATATTTAAAAAAATATTGTGAAGAGGAAGGCATTCCTTTATTACGGACGAGTGATGATTCGGCGACATTTATTGGAAAGTTAGATCATTATCTGTTGAAGCAGTTAGCACCTGAGCAATCTATACATGGCATATGTATGAATGTATCTGGAATCGGAATTATTATTCGTGGTAAATCAGGCATCGGCAAAAGTGAAACAGCACATACATTAATCCGTCGTGGACATCGCCTTGTAGCGGATGATATTATCGTGCTGAAAAAGCTCAGCCAGCATGCACTTATCGGTTCACACAATGAGAAAACCAAAGAATTTCTTGCACTTCGCAGTGTGGGACTGATCAATGTTGTACGCTTATATGGTCGGAAGGCATTTCAGGATGAGTCAAGAATTTCACTAGATATTGAATTGACTCGTTGGCGCGAAAATGATCTCAATAATGATCTTGATCTTGAACCAACTTTTGTAGAGTACATGGGTGTGAAAATTCCACATCTAGAGATTCAATTACAGCCTGGAAGAGATGTTGCGGGGTTAATCGAGGCTGCGGCAAACAACTGGTATTTGAAGCAACAAGGCTATAGTGCAATGGAAGATTTCATGAAGAGACTTGAAAGTGAATAACTTTCATTTTCATATTGATTTATGCTACAATATTGACCGAGACTAGCTATAATATAGATCTTGTTGTTCAGCTAACGCTTCCGAAGTACTTTTCATATACTTGGAAGTTATATTAGGAAGTTGATGAAAAGTTTTAGGAGGAGTATAGCATGGAAACTTGCTCAATTGTTAATAAATCAACGCTGCATCTTGTTGGAGTTCCTTATTGTGGACCATATTCATCTTTTCCGGATGAAGCGATTCGCCTGCAGACCGATTTTCTTGCAAGAAAGCATGAACTGAATCATGTTATACAGTCAAATGTGATGTATTGTCCGTACTTTGGTAATGAGACATTTGCTACGTATTGGGCTTGTTTTGAATCTGAGTACAGTGAAGATCCGCTGCCCCAAGGTATGGTTGCGATCACGATTCCGATGCATCGATATGCTTTAGTTAGTAGTTCCTCTCAAAGAATGGGCGAGGGCTATGAAATGCTAAAAGCATGGATCGAAGAACATGGTTATAAGCGGCTAGATCAAGCAGTGTCACTTGAAATTTTCTATCTTGAAGGTCAGCATTGGGAAGAAGAAATTGTTGATATTCTCATACCGATAGAGGATGAAGCTTAATACTTAGGAGTTGCTAGAGATGAGCATTCCATATGCGATGATTAATGCGTACGGAGATGGGCCATTCACAGGTAATCCTGCTGCAGTGCTTGTCATAGAACAAGATCAATTAAGAGATCCACAACTACAGCAGATTGCTGCAGAAATGAATGTATCAGAAACAGCATTTATATATAGAGGTGCAACGAATAACCAATTTCAACTAAGATGGTTTACACCACAAGTTGAAGTGAATTTATGTGGTCACGCTACGCTGGCATCAGCGCACTATTTGTATCATTTCGGTATTGTTCCAACAGACATTACCATCCATTTTCACACATTAAGTGGAGAGCTTGTTGTTAGCCTACATGATGGGGTTCTTAGGATGAGGTTGCCGCAAGAGTCACCTGTAGCTTGCTCGGCGCCATCTGATCTCATTACAGCACTTGGTGTAATTCCGAGAGCAGTTAGTAAAAATCGGATGGATTATATCGTTGAGCTAGCAGATGAGCAAGATGTTCGACAGTTACAAGTGGAGTTTTCATTGATTGCTGGATTAGACGCGCGTGGTGTTGTAGTGACTAGTCGTGCAGATGACCCATCAATTGATATCGTGTGTCGTACATTCTACCCACGTATTGGCATTGATGAAGATCCAGTTACTGGTTCAGCATTTTGTGCGCTTGCTCCGTATTGGATGAAACGACTAAGAAATAATACAATTCTAAAAGTAGTACAACTATCAATACGTGGCGGTTCAGCCACGTTAATGCTTGAAGACGAGATCGTCATTCAAGAGGGCAGTTGTTTCGTATGGGCTGAAGGTAGTCTACATATATAGTTAGAGTAGGCTATATTAACTTAATCTGACTGTGTCAGTACATTTGAATAGCTATATTACTCAATAAATAAGGGCATCTAAAGACTCTGGTAGAGTCGATTAGATGCCCTTATTTATTCAATTTCAAACTTTATTTTTGACAGCGGCAGGTAAAGAACGATAGGCCGAAACTTTATTTTTACCTGTAGATTTGGAATAGTACATCGCTTCATCCGATTGCTTAATTAACAATGTAAGATTGTCTGCTTCTTTAGTCGTACTGAAACCAACGCTAACGGTAACGATCGTTTCTAATTCAATTCTAGCGCGAATTCGCTCAGCAATCTGCATCGGCTTAATACGGTCAATGACGATACCTCCGAGTAATTCTTCGCCACCATAGCGTCCAGCGATACCGAATGGTGATACTTCCTCTTTCAAGATGGAAGCAACCTGTTGTAATGCTTTGTCAGCTACTTGATGACCTTGAGTATCATTTAATCGTTTAAAGTTGTCAATATCACAAAATATTATAGCTACTTGTTTACGTGCAATAATTGATGTTAATTTTTTCTGGAAATAGCGTCTAATATATAATCCAGTTAGTCCGTCAACGATAGAAGATTGATACGTCGATAATAAACGTTCAAGTACCCATTCAAACAATAAGAAGAAGATAAGTGCGAAATAAATAACTGGCAATGAGACGACTAAGTAAAATAGCCATCGCTGATCCATTTCAAATACGTACATATGTAGTAGATAAGCAAGCTCGTACATGAACATTACCATTAAGCTAATATAATATGGGGTTGTCATTTGAATATGACGAGTCTCGACAAGCATAGTAATAATTAAGATAAACATATAGAAATCCATAATTGGAAATGCATAGTACTCTACATTATTAAAAATGATTGAGTATGGATCGACGATACAGTTAACGATTGTAAGTGCAACGGCTCCTAATAGTAGCATAGTAATAGGTGTTTTTCTTAAATTTGTCCCAACAGAATACATCTTCATCAGCACAAAATTTAAGATGATAAAGGAGATTAGCTGTATACTTGTCGAAATAATATATAAGTAAGTCGGTATTGGCTGCTGATACCACACGTCTAACCCAACAATTATTTGACGGATTAGAGTAATAGCAAGAGTAGAAATTAAAATAATATAAATCAGTTTATTCCGATAATTGGACATAATTCGTATAGCCATGACGATCATAAGCAAAATAATAATACTACATGTAGTGATGGAAAAAAGCTCAATAAGAGTGGTATTAATTGAAAGGTTGTTCATTCATATATCCTCAATGTATAGTAGTAGTATGTCATAAACGAAACATATGTTCTAATATATCATAATTTGGCGAATTAATGTATGAATTATTTTTAGCCTATGCCTCCGATGATACTTTTCATCTGAAGGATGATTAAATTGGTCGAAATGAAAAGTTTAAGGAGTTGGTACCTATGCAAATTTTACAAGCATTGTTTTTCCCGCCGGAGCAACCGGGTGGAGTATCCTCAATGGTGCCTTATATTCGAGAGCGATTCAATCAGATGGAATATGAGATGGAATTATTTTCTTTACCGAAAAGAATTAGAAATAAAGGAACGGATGAAGTCGTATTTAAGACTTTTGATGTGACACCTTTTCTTGGAAATAAACTCGTAGATAAATATATTCAGACTTATCGTGATTATTTATGGTGGGTTAAATTACGGATCAAAAAGTCGTATGATCTTATTCACGCTCATCATCCGATTGCGGCTCTAGCGATGAAAGAGATATTTCCAGACACGAAGCTTATATTGACACTACATTCTAGCTATGAACGAGAGCTAATTTTGAACAATAAAATACAAGTAAACGGTATTGAGCATCAATTTTTAACGAATATTTATCGGGAATTAGAAGATCGCGCAGATCGAATATTAACAGTATCACATGCATTCCAAACGTATCTCAACGATTACGTTGAAAACGCAAGTGGCATTAAAGTTATCCCGAATGGCTTTGATGAGAAGCGATTCCGTCCGATTGCCCATGAGAATGAAGTCGCACAATTAATATCAGTTTGTCGTCTTGTACCAGCCAAAGGGCTTGATGTGTTGCTAGAAGCGTGTGCGAAGTTAAAAGAAAGAGGACATCCTTTCGTCTTGCATCTAATTGGAGATGGTCCAATCCGTGAAGAATTAGAAACGATGGCGCAAGATCTTGGGTTATATGATGATATTATCTTCTACGGTTACATGCTTCATCCAGAAGAATTTATGCCTTTCTTTGATATATTTGTACTGCCATCTCGAGCGGAAGCTTTTGGCTCAGTATTTGCTGAAGCAGCGCTTTGTCAACTTGCACTAATAGGGACGGATGTAGGTGGTATATCAGAGCAAATTGAGAATGGAATTAACGGATTACTAGTACCTGTGGAGGACCATGCTGCTCTAGCAGATGCGTTGGAAACAGTTATTATTGATCCAGATTATAGATATCAGCTTGCTAGAGAAGCATCTGAAAAAGCAAAGCGAGATTATTCTTTGCAACGTGTTATTGCACAATTGAACAAAGTATATCATGAAGTTTCTCAGTACTAAGGATTAGGTGGTGCTGAAATGGCAATTCCATTTCGCTTTATTCATGCCGCTGATTTGCATATTGACAGTCCGTTTAAGGGACTAACAACTGTTCCAACATATGTGAGGGAGTCGCTTCTTGAGGCGACCTTCCTTGCATTTAAACGGCTTATTGATACTGCAATCACGCAGCAGGTGCAATTTATCGTCGTAAGTGGCGATTTGTTCGATGAAAGTGATCGTTCATTGAAAGCACAATTGTTTCTATTACAGCAATATGAACGACTAAGAAAGTATCAGATTAGTATCTATATTATTCATGGAAATCATGATCATCTTGCAGGACAGACTATACCATTCCCTTATCCTGATAATGTACATGTATTTTCTAGTTCCGTTGTATCAACGAAGATAGTCACGAATGATAATGGATCCATTCTCGCCTATGTACACGGTATATCTTATCCTACTAGACATGTGATGGATAATTTAGCAAAGCAATATAAGCGTGAGCCAGAGCAAGGTTATCATATTGGACTATACCATGGTAATGTGGGCAATGTTAGTGAGCATGATCCATATGCGCCTTGTCAATTATCTGATCTATTAGTGCATCAATATAATTATTGGGCACTGGGTCATATCCATAAGCGTCAAGTGTTACATCAATCTCCTTATGTTGTCTATCCAGGTAATACTCAAGGAAGGCATCGCAAAGAGAGTGGCGATAAAGGTTGTTATCTCGTCACTGTCAATGAACAGCATGAGACAACACTACAATTTCTATCATTAGCACCCATTAGATGGCTTCAGATATCTATAGATGTTTCATCCATTGAGAATGAAGCACAATTTCTTGTCGCTATTAATCATCACACGTCAACACTATTAGCAGAGCAAATCCATTGTAGTGTACTACTTTCGGTTGAGCTAACAGGTAGCGGGTATATCCATGAATTGTTACAACAAACAGGTAATGTAGCGCAGATGCTTACACATATTCAAGGCTTGTACGAAGATGATTCGAGCAGTGAATGGTTATATATATATGAATTGCAATTACATACTCAAGTACAATATGATGAAGCGTTACTTCGTCAGGAACAAAGTTTTATTGGAGATTTTTTAACGTATTATGAACAATTATTACGACAGCCAGAGCAACTGAAACAGTTATTTACTGAAGCACAGCAAGGGTTATACGTGCATCAAAGCTTGAATCGATATCTACGGCAAACTGAATCAATACTAGATGAGACCTCACAACATGCTCAGCTAGCAGAGGCAAAGCAAAAAGTATTAGAATGGCTCCTTCTCCATCAAGATCAAGGAGTGAGTATATGAAGTTTTTAGAATTGTACATTAATGGGTTTGGTAAGATGCAAGATGTAACATTGCAACTAGATGCGCCCCTTGTTGTTGTCTATGGTCATAATGAAGCAGGGAAAAGTACTTTGTTTCAATTTATCCACACGATGTTATTTGGTTTTTCTCGAAAGAATCAAGTCAATCGCTTTCTCGAGCCCGTGTACGGGGGAAGTCATGGAGGCAGCATCGTTTTTATTACAGATAAAGATGAAATCTACCAACTAACGCGATATCGAGAACAGCATCAAGGTAAAGCGCAGCTTGCGCGAGCAGAGAAAGATAATAATAACGAGCGATACATCCCTATGGCTACTGCCACTATTGTAGAGCAAGCTAATCTTGAACGTAATTTTCTATCTGGTATTAATGCTCGATTATTTCAACAGTTAAGTGCGATTACGTTGAATGAATTACAAGCAACAAGTGTTATGACTGAAAATGAATTAAGTCAATATTTATATCATGCGAGTTGGGAAAGTGGTAAGCAGATTGCTGAGTTAGAGAAACAACTCGTAGCTGAGCAGGACAAACTTTTCAAACCAAGAGGACAGAATCAACTGCTTATTCAAGAGCTTAAGCAATACGAACAACTGCAACAGCAATATAAGCAAGTGGAGATGGAGCTTGAACAATATAACACTGTTCAATTAGAACTTGAGCAATGTGATTATCGCTATGCAGATTTACAGGTACAACTTACAAGGCAGCAAAACATTGTACAGATGATGAATCGTGCAATGTCCCAGCGAGAGTGGTGGTTAGAGCAACAAGAAGTAAGCTGGCAACTTGAACAGTTACAATATGTTCGAGGGATTCCTAATGGCTTTTCACAGCATGTAGACCAAATTGTAGCTAGTGAACAGCTGATCTCAGGCGAGATTAGACAAATGCAAGTAGCAGAAGAGCAATTGGAACTAAAAATAACTGCTATTAACGTTAACGAAGATATCATAACGCGAGCAGCAACGGTGGACCATTATCTCCAATTGGGTAGCGTCATTATGGAACAACAATCGCAATTAGCCATTCGGCAAGATGAACTACAACAACTCCAGCAAGTAATTGTAGAGCTGCAACAGCAGTTACCCAATTATTGGACAAAAGAACAGTTGAGACAACTTAATCCGTCTGCTGAGCAAGTAACAGAATATGAACGATTACTATCGTCCATGAAACATTTGCAAGTAGAGCAACAGCTGCTAGAACAAGATCAGACTAAATATGATAATGAACTACTGACACTCGATCAACAACTGCTAGTAACTCAAAATCAAATAGATCAAATAGAGCAAGAGCTGAAAACTTTCAGGCAAAGCCATCGTTTATTGCCACAGACAAGAGATGAACTACATGAGGCAACAATTATACTTGATGAGGCTTACCGTCAATATGACTATGAAAGAATGAATGTACATGCTACAGAGCGGATTGAATCGCCACAGAGTAATACAGTCCGTACCAGCAGAAGTAATGGATATAGTCGAGTTAATAGATCTCAGAAAAACGAATTTGTCTCTTTACGTGTCATTATGCTATCTGCTTTTTCTATTATTTTGGTGATCTTTACTCTATTAGTATCAAGTAAAGTTTTGCTAGAACCATGGAATATCTGGTTATCGCCTATACTTATTGTGATGACTTTAATTGCCGTACTAATAACGGGGATGGAATGGTCTGGCAGTCGAAATAGCAAACAATACGGAAATAACGAGCGGAATGACGATCAAGCTGAAGGAATGAAAGGTTTATATCGGGCGTTATCGCTTATTGTGGAGCTTAGTCAACCGATTAATGAAAGTAATTATTACGATCATCGCAGAGAGTTGAAAGAGAAAATCGGCAATTTACAATTATTATTACAAAAGCGGGAACAACTAGATCAACAGGTTTTAGTTGTGGAACAACAAGCTCAACAATTGGAATTAGCTCAACATAGCATTGATAATCAACTTCAACAATTACAAGTTCAGCTTGAACAAGTTAACGAACAGTGGTCTCATTTTTCCCAGAAGCTACAATTACCTTCGCAATGTGAGTGTGATCATTTTAGTGAGATACTGAAGCTGTATCGGAATATTCAACACCATTATTATAACTATGACAAGCAACAAATGATGATTGTTCAGTATGAACAACAAATTGATCAATATGTGGATGATGTATACGGATTAACTCAAGCAGTCTGGCTTCAACAGTTGCCCGAAGGATCACAACAACTTCAATTGTCTAATATGCGTAGCCAGATTCAGATTCAAAAGGAAAACCTAGCAGAGCGAGCATCGTTGCAATTGCAATTACAGCAATTGCACGAACAACAACGTGTTAAACAACAAGAACTACAACAATTACACAATCAGTTGACGCAATATTATGAGCAGTACCAAGCAACGACGATTGGCGACTTGCTAGCAATTGTCGAGCATATGAAGTCATATGAATTATGGCAAGTTCAATACGAGCGGCTAGCACTGCAACGAAAAGCAGGTCTTACTGTGGAGGAAGTTGAAGCATTGGATCATATGTTCACACAGTTTGATGGGGATGGGATTCGGGAAAAAACAATAATCGAGCAGCAATGTTTGGATGATTTGCGCACTGAGCAACAACAGATCATAGAACAAAGGGGTAGATTATTGCAGCAGAGAGAACGGTTAGTCAGTTCAGATGAACATCAACAGCTCCAATTGAAAAAGGAAGCAGTTATCTCGCAGATTGAAGTATACGTTACTCAATATATGAAGCTCTCTTTAAGTAAATTGCTTATTAAAAATACAAAAGAGAAGTACGAACAGGAACGTCAACCTGCTGTACTTCTCAAAGCCTCACAATATTTTGTAAAACTAACGAATGGTTCGTATACGCAAATTATTGGTAATGCAGAGCTTGGGACATTACAATTACGTGCTAGTAATGGAGCACTAGTGGAAAGTGAATTGCTAAGTCGAGGAACGTCTGAACTATTATATCTATGTATTCGTCTCGCGATCCATGAGGCCGCGGTGAATCATATTAATTTACCATTAGTGTTAGATGACCCGTGCGTGAACTTTGATATGGTACGTCTACAGGCAGCCATGGAACTGTTAAGCGAAGTTTCTAATGAACGTCAGTTATTATACTTTACTTGTCATCCACACACGAGAGATCAATTACAAGCGGTAGCGGGAGATACTGTATCCATTCAGTTGGATAGATAACATTGTAACTATTTGGACATTGTATTTAGTGGAAATTTGGTCAGCTAAGTTTTTTAATAGCGATGAGTAGAAACCATCCTAGGCTAATAAAACCGAATAACGGGTATAGTGTTGAAAGTAGTACGCCAAAACCGATTTGACTTAACAAATAGCATAGAATTAGGACAAACATAACGATTAAATTAATGGACAGTTTCGATCTTTCATGAATCTGTAGTGCTAATCCATATACGTCAGCGAGTAAAGTAGTAAATACTTCAGCAAATATTATACAAATATAGATGACGTATACGACTTGACTAAGACTTCTCGCAATGCCACCCATTGGGATAGCGAATTGTGTGATACCGGGCATATGTGCTGATAACGCGATATGTCCAACCATAAGCATGAAGCCGATCCCTATGCCACCAATGATGGAGCCCCACTTAATAATGCTTGGCTTTGATGTTTGTGCACCAATGGGAACAAGTACAGCTTGTGCAAGTGACAGATTGAAGGCAGTGTATAGGAACGGTGTACTAACTATCGTCCATAGTGGGAAATCGGTATGCGCGCGGAGAAAGTTGCTTGTATAAGGTGTTTCTAACGTATCGAAGAAAATAATAAATGTGAATATAAGCATAATGGGAACGACGATTGAATTCACAGCGATAATGGCAGTTAATCCTTTGCGTAGTAAGAAAAAGCAGACGATACAAGTTGAGATTAAACCTAACTGATATGGCAAATCCCAATTTTCATAAAATACAGTCCCGGCGCCTGCTAACATAACTGCTGATACACCGAGAAGGACGACAAGCATAAATATGCTGATCCAAGAACCAAACCGTTGGCCAAATAAAGCAATGTTCAAATCCTCATACGATTTTGCTTTAATTTGTTGGGCTAATAACATGACTTTATTGCCAAGCCATATAAATAAAAAGGTAGAGGCTATAATTGCAATAGTTCCCCATTGGCCGTACTTTGTGAAAAATTGTAATATTTCTTGGCCAGTCGCAAATCCAGCTCCAACTATCGTGCCCATGTAAATTGCAGCGATCTGTAGCGATTTGATCCAATCTTGCCTGTTCATAAGATTCCCTCACTCTCACTTCAACATTTACTATAAAAAGTAGTTCAAAAAGCCGCTTTTTGAACATGTACTATTATTGTATGAAGTGAAATAGACAAGCATGACAAGCATTGGATTTTTGTGTAAAGCTTATGAGATTTACCTTGTAGTAAACAACCAAATATTTGTAGATGTGACGACTTTGCTTGCTAGAAGAGCGAACCTGTGTTATTTTACGTAAAAGAGAAACTGGTGGGAATTTAAAATCATGGACTGACAGCCAACGATTTTGAACTTTCATTTGAATGCGGAGGGATTTATATGGAACAATTAAAACAAAGAATTTTAGAGGAATCTGCTATTGTATCAAATGATATTTTGAGATTAGATTCTATTATTAATCAGCAAGTGGATCCTTCGCTAATTATGGATATGGGTAAGGAACTTGCTTCACGATTCGCTAATGAGGGTATTACGAAAGTATTGACTATTGAATCTTCAGGTATTCCGGCTGCTTTTGCGACGGCATTACAATTGAATGTTCCATTGGTATTTGCTAGACGCAAACAAACGGTTATAAATGATCCTAATTCATATCTTGAAAGAGTACCTTCATTCACTAAAGGAATGGTTTCCGATCTTGTTATTTCCAAGCAGTTTTTAAGTGAGACTGATAGAATATTGTTCATAGATGATATTATTGCAAATGGCGACGGAGCTCGTGGTATAGTGAAAATTATTGAACAATCAGGTGCCGAGCTTATAGGAATGGGCATTGTTGTAGAAAAATCTTTCCAAGCTGGAGCAGATTATTTCCGTGAGCAAGGTGTACGTGTTGAATCACTTGTGAAAATTGCTTCACTAAATTCTGGAGAAGTTATCTTTAAAGATTAATTTTCCATCAAATTTAGTTGTGATTAAGTTTGTTCATCTTATATAATAGAAATAAGACCAAGGGGAGGCGTAAGCAATGGAACATATTACGGAACAATTCTTAACTGAAAAGATTGCTAGTGCAAAAGTTTCTTTCGAACGTGCACTAGATTGTAAGCATACAGAATTTGATGATTTATATCCTTATATGCTTGAGCACCCTCAATTTTTTTGGTATAAACGATACGTTGCATGGTCTGAATTACTTACAATAGTGAAGTTATGCAACGAATTATCAAGTGAATGGAAAGAACAGTTTACTGATAAGCAAGTTGATTATATTGAGAAACAGGTCATGTCTTCTCGTGTATTAGATGAATGGTACGAAACGATTGATTCCAAAGATCATGCAATTAACGAATAAATAGATCAAAAAGTCTTAATGATACGCTATGAGGCGTTCATTGAGACTTTTTTGTAAATGCAAACTAATAATGTAACTTATTGTGGAGTGGAACGTAAATAAAGAAGTAACGAAGTTTTTATTTATGCTTTCGAAGTAACTTTTTATTACTAAGAAGCACATCAAGAAGCTATAAAAAGTTTTAGGAGGTTTGAAATGATATCTGAAGATCAATTGAATGATTACCGTGTTTCAGGTGAAACGGTTCGAGTAGTTCGTGATAATCTTGAAAGTAATGATGTACAAGGTATCGTTGTTGCCTGGGATGATAGTTGTGTAATGATTCGTAAGAAAAGTAGACGAGTTGTTAAGTTAAGCAGAGAATATGTATACATTGCTGCAACAGAAGAAAGACCATCAATCGTTAACTAGTTATAGTCATAAGCTTGTCTTCATATAAAAAGTCTAATGAGGAAGTTCAATAAACAGTCTTTGCTAACGAAGTGCTGCAGGGAGTTTAATCAGCATCGAATATGAATTGAACTTGGGAAGTCCTGGACTCATGTACCAACTACGTACATTGGAATGTCCTCCTTCTCCATGTATTACTTCATCTTCTTGGATCTGAAAGCCCGCTTTTTGAACATGTCTTATATTTTAAGCTTGCGAAGATTCTTTTTGTTTATGAGAAGTATTTCGGAAGCTAACAAAAAGTTCTAGGAGTGATTGTATGAAGTGTCCAGTATGCGATCAAGTAACGTTGCGAGAAGTTGAAAAAAGTGGAGTTTTAATTGATATTTGTCCTAGCTGTAAAGGCGTTTGGCTTGACCGTGGTGAATTAGAGAAGTTAATGCAAAGCATTAATGAGACTCAAGAAGAATTTGAACAATTACAATCTCAAGTAGCTACTCAACATCTTAGAACTTCAATGGATCAATCCTACAATCCGAATGAACAGAAGGCTAATCAACAACCTTTCACGCAACAACCTTACAGTCAACAAACTTTTGGAAATGTACAACAAAACTATCAGCAAGCCAATCATCAACAACCGAACTATCAACAGTCAAATTATGAGCAGCCTTATAATAAAGATAGTCATAAACATGGCGATAGTAAGTATGGATATGATAAATATGGTCGTCCATATAAGAAAAAGAAAAAAACTGTATTTAGTGTATTTGAAGATTTGTTCGACTAAACAAACGAAATTTAGTATTACAAAATAGATTCCAATGGAATTGGATAATGATTATGAAGCAGGATCAGAGAAAGTAATATACTCTCTGATCCTGCTTCTTTTTGTATTCATACATAAGCTATTGGAAATAGGACAATATAATGACATATTTTACGGAAATGAAAGGTGATTATATGATGAAGTCAGGTAAAAAACTATCGATAGGTATTATTGCATTAATGATCGCGATCACGTTCTATATGGAAGGACAAGAGAAAGTATACAGTGAGAATATAAAATCCGGGACTCATCTGATGGCAATTGTCATTGATGATCTAGGCAACGATATGGACGGAACAGAAGCGATTTTAAAATTAGATATTCCTATAACGGTAGCTGTAATGCCGTTTCTTCCTTCGTCGACAAAGGATGCTGAAGCAGCATATCAAGCAGGTCATGAAGTTATCGTTCATATGCCAATGGAACCAAACAAAGGTTTGAAAAAATGGTTAGGACCTGGAGCTCTAACAGCAGATCTTACGGATGAAGAAGTAAGGCAAAAGGTAGAACAAGCTATTGATAATATACCTCATGCTGTCGGTATGAATAATCATATGGGTTCTAAGATTACTTCCAACGAACGTATTATGCGAATCGTCTTGCAAGTGTGCAAAGAACGTAATTTGTACTATTTAGATAGTAAAACGACATACCAATCCGTTGTTGCAAAGGTAGCGACTGAGTTAGGCGTGCCTTATGCGGAAAATCAGTTATTTCTAGATGATGTATATAGTGCAGAGCATGTTCACAAACAAATGCAGAAAGCGTACGCTCTAATGGAACGTCAAGAAAATACGGTCATGATAGGACATGTTGGTGCACCAGGTAAATATACATCGAGTGAAATTTTACGTTCTATTCCACAATTTGCACAACGTGGCCAGCTCGTACGTGTAAGTGAATTAATACTTTTTAACTTAATTGATCCAGAGGTAATGTAGCACTCCACTTGCAATTGCAGAAGCAATTTTTGTCTGTTCATTACTCGTGACAAGACGTTCGCGATCAGCAGCATTACTAATAAAGCCTAACTCCACAAGAACGGCAGGAGACTTTATATATTTAAGTAAATAGAATGTTTTTACTGGCACCACATGTTTAGATGTTCCAAATAATTCATTCATAGGCGCTTGAATATTGTTTGCTAACAATGAACTTTCTCCTGTGTGCTGATGTAAAACAAGTGGGCCGTTTGCTCTTGCATTAGGAGCGGCATTGACATGTAAGCTAATGAAGATGACATGTTCAATCTCTCGTGTTAAACCCATCCGTTGTGATAAATCTTTAAGATGACGTGATGATGTTTTATGCCAATCATTATCTTCACTTAATGCATAATCACCTGTACGATTTAATATCGTGGGAATACCATTACTTTGTAATATGGCATATAACTTTTTGGCAACAGCCAAATTAATGTCTTTTTCCAAAATGTTTTGATATGATGCACCACCATCAATACCTCCGTGGCCAGCATCAATGATTACAGCAGTCGTTGGGAACATAATTTCTGTATAAGCCCCATCTATATTTGTTAATCTTGATAATTCAGCATCTACGTAATGCAACGAAGCGGCATCCTCATTAGTATCTGTTGACCAGATAACGCTCGAAGCTTGAATTGTATTTGGGGAGCAACTAATTATTACTATGAGTAGACAAATTGCAATGCTAAGTAATAAACAATGGTTTTTCATCCTATCCCAGCCTCTCTTTAACCAATCAAGTCAATATTGCTTTAGGATGGCTTGCATTGATTAGTTTCATTCATGAATGGTCTGGACATGAAGGGGCAATACTTAATGTATGAAGCTACAAAATGATTAGGAGGCGATGGATAATGGGTAAGATAACAGGCCAAGAATATGTACAGTATATAACAGAACAGCTTGTGGAATATATCGAAACGCCAGTTGCAGATCGTAAACAAGCAAAAAAAGAAGCCAAAGCTACAAAAGAGCAATGGCTACCGAAATGGTTTGGAGTTGGTGGAGCATCTCTGTTAATGTGGATTAAGAAAAAAGATCAATAATTGCATTATTGTGGTTTATAAAAATTTCCTTGTTGCAGTAAGTAGTCGAATGGAATGAATCGTCTCATATTTTCATCGTCTTGTTGTAGTTCGATATATAGATCGAATAATTCCCATTCGTGGTAACCTGTTACGGAGTAGATAGCTTCGACTTGATCGCTCCAGATAGAACTTGTATATCGTAATTGACTTCCGAATTCGATCAAGTTTTCGATAGATGTATCATCTTCGAATTCCGAATTCAAGGCAGTTGTAGTTAGCCAAGGCATAACGTCATAAGGAGCAAAGTATGATTGATATTCATATCCAGTTAATAAGGCATGAGAGAACGCTATTCCATGCCTTATTTGCTTTTGTGTAGAAACTTTTGCTGCAATTAAATGTTTTGAACCTAGGTCATATTGCTCCGAAGTAAATGGTTCGAAATACTGATTAGTATTGTTCACTTGTTGCGATACGACCATATGTAATGGATCGTAATAACGTAATTTATATCTATTAGTAGATAAGTATTGTAGAGAGTCATCTGAGCCTAATCCATATTCCCCTAGTACATAACCACCTTTACCATCACTATGTATAACCATATATCCGATTGTACCTAGTTTACTGTGTTGAATTAACATTAACCAACTATGTGTCCCCGGACCGAGTGGAGATACTGTAAGCTCCGCCTCTTTCCAACTTTCAAAATCTGGTTGATTGGCTAGTTCATCAACCCATAACTCTCCTTGGTCTTTAACTGATAGTGAATGAACTTTAGCATGAATAGTTCCCGAAGCCATTATAGATAAATTACTGCAAAGCAGGAAAGCGACCATTACTCTAATGATCAGTTTAGATATTGATTTGTTATGCATGATATCACCTCATTAGAAGTATAGTGGACAAGCTTCAAGAAGACTGTTATATATTGTCATCCATATGCATTGTCCTGAGTTCTATTTTTGCCGATAAGATGAATAAGACGTCATATAGCCACTAATCAATGCCATCCAAATGAAATAATCCGCAGTTTATGACGGATACAGTTATTCTTGGTTCGTATTGCCAACGAATTTCTTCTTCGCGTTTTTGAATTAAGCTTCGAACATGCTCACGACGCTCATCATCTTCAGCATGTTCGAGCATAGGCTCGTAATAACTTGCCAATCTTGCAAGTTCTTCGATAAGTCTTGTCTGAGCGTCTTCTGCCCAACGATAGTCGTAATTTTTTAATTTGCGCTCAATCGTTTGTTCTGCAATCGATAATGCTTTTGCATAGGCAATACCGTTTTTAGCGATATGAATATTTGGCGGGATACGAGGAGAGAGCTTAATTTGCTCTAGCCGCCCTTGAAATGATTCTACGCAGTGACCTGTTACGAGTGAAATACCTAGACTATGAATTTCTTCTCGCTTGCGGTCGGAACTGAATTCCACACAATAATTAACACCAAGCCATACTGTATATGGTCTGGAGGCATAAGGATGTAGTGCTTTCGCGTTAGGCTCTTGGAATAGGCAAACATAGCTACCATTGTCTTGGGTCGATTGAAAGAGTTGCTCGAGACGACCAGAACCATAATGCAGATGTTCCCTTGGTACACGCGCAATTGGTTTCGGGACAAGTCCGTACGCTCTTTCAAAGCTTGATTCCTCAAATGTTTTTGCAACGGGATCTACAACCGGAGTAGACTCGATTAATTCATTATATTTATCATCGTCGGTTACAAACAGAAAGCTCATCGTCTCTGGAGTTTCGTTGACCCGATCGATAAAACTCCAGTAATAATATCTATTTGTTAGTTCACGATCTGCTGCTGGAGATAACTTAACTTTGAAATGATATGGCGATTTCTCGAGAATAGAGCATTGCGTTGCTTCTAAGTATCGCTGTACAAATCGATGAATCTCTTTGCTGTTCATAGTGACCCTCCTAAAACTTTTCATTGAGCTTCTATGGTCAACTTCTCTGCGATGAAAAGTTGCATCGTAAGCATAATCTAAAACTTTTCATTGAGTTTCTATGAGCAACTTCTCTGCAATGAAAAGTTGCATCGTAAGCATAGCCAAACTTTTTATAACAACTTCTCAGCAATGAAAAGTTACTTCGGTTATGGTTTGACTTGTTGCTTCATCTCGTGAATCGTACTTCCTATGACGTTAAGCTCTTCTTGCAGTTGCTTTTCATCTTGAGATTTTAGAATAGCCCTCGCGAGACGCTGTTCAATCGAGCCGTCACGACTTTCTAATTTTTCAAGAATATGATCCAAACCACCGATAACTAGCTCAAAGAGGTTAATCTTCTCATGTAATAGATGCAAAATATGTTCCTCAATGGTTCCTTGTGTACATAGATTGAAAATATGAACATCATGAGTTTGTCCAAGACGATGAACACGCCCAATTCGTTGTTCTACACGCATAGGATTCCACGGTAGATCAAAGTTAATCATATGGTGACAGAATTGCAGATTGATTCCCTCTCCGCCTGCTTCAGTAGCGATAAGTACTCTCGTATTTCCACGAAACAGATCCATCATCCAGTCTTTCTTACCTCTGTTCATACCACCGCGATAAGGAACAGCTGAGATGCCGTTTGCTTGGAAAAATTGCAATAAATACTCTTGTGTAGCACGGTATTCTGTGAACAAGATTACTTTCTCATCGCAATTTTGAATGAGTTCAAGTGCTTTATCAGCTTTTGAGTTAGAAGTAATGCTACGAATTTTCTCAACAATATCCCAAATTTGTGCTCGCATCGGAGATTCTTCGCTTGTTTTCTTAAACATATTGACGAGCGTAAGAAATACAGCATCTCGACTACTACAAACTTCTCGTTGTAATGTGACAAGTGATAACATACTGCTCATATCTATGGTGTCATCTTGTGCACGTTGTTTTACAAAGTTCGTCACTGCATCATAAAGTGCTTGTTCTTCGGTAGATAGCTGTAGCGTAATATTTTTAACAATACGCTTTGTAAAATGAATACCACCATCACCACGGCGATTACGAATCATAATGGAGGAAAGGACATCTTGAAGCTGATCTTCATTTTTCGGGATGCGTTTATCCACAACATAATTGCTAGTGAAATCGCTCTGTGCTCCTAGCTGACCTGGTTTTAATAGAGATATAAGATTAAATAACTCATCCAGATCGTTTTGAATCGGCGTGGCAGTAAGTAATAGACAATATTTTTTGCTTAATTGAGTAGCGAACTGATAGTTGGTTGTTTTTTTGTTTTTTAATTTATGAGCTTCATCAATAATAATTAGATCATAATCTGTTGCTAGTACTGCTTCACGATGAGGATCACGCTTAGCAGTATCAATGGAAGCCACAACAATATCATAGCCCCAAGAGTGTGCTTTTTTTTGAGCGACAGCACTAATACCGAATTTTTGATTAAGTTCTCTTACCCATTGCAATACTAACGAGGCAGGAACAAGAATTAAGGCACGTTTAACAAGACCACGGACAATATATTCTTTCAATATAAGACCAGCCTCTATTGTCTTTCCTAATCCGACTTCATCAGCTAGAATAGCTCTTCCGCCCATTTCATGTAACACTCGTTGAGCTGTATCCAATTGATGCGGCATCGGTTCTAGTGCGGGAAGCGAACGTAAACATTGTAGCTCTTCAAAACTATCTATGACGGTAGCTTGTTTAGCTTCCATCGCTAATTGATACATTGCCCATTGATCCCATGGCCCATTTTGTTCGATGCGTTGTTGTAACTGATGGAACCACTGTCGTTCGAACGTCGTTTGAACTGCTGGATGAATAAGCTTTTGGACGACTTCTTCTTCTGGTTGTGATGGTATAAGACGATTATTCATAGTTGCTCCTTTATTATTGGATAATATTTTCTATCATTCCCCAAATGGCAAAAACATAATCTTTCAATAAGCAGGGTAGCTTAATCATTCGACCTAAGTGACATTAATCATTGGCTCATTCATCTAAACAGCCCAGATTTATGGTATGAAACAAGTACTAGCAGCATTGACTCGTTGACGAAAAGTGAATAGTTATGTAGTCAAAGTACCTGTAATAAAAACTTCATAAATTATTAATTTAAACTATATATAGTATGTTATAATAATTTTATTACTACATATAGTAATATTGAAGAGGGGTGACTAATATGAACCGTTTAGAAGGATTAAGTGAGAAAATATTTTTGGATAGATATGCTCGCAAAAATGCTGAAGCATCAAAGGTAGAAGTTGGTGATACTGTACTAGTATTATTGAAAGACGATCTCGCATTTCCTGTAAAGGAAGCAGGCGAAATATTGTCACGTCAAGGTGAGCAAGTTGAAGTGAAATTGCGTAATGGTGACATTGTTCAATCCACGATCAGTAAACTAACACATACAATAGAGAAAACTCCTGAAGAAATGTGGTCTAGACTTGCTGGCGCGATGTCATCTGTTGAAGACGAGGACAAGCAAGCATTATGGCAAGAAAGATTTCAATATATATTAGATGATTGGAAATTAGTTCCTGGTGGACGTATAGCTGCAGGAGCCGGTGCAAGTGATGAATTAACATTATTCAACTGCTACGTCATTCCATCACCGAAGGATAGTCGTGGTGGCATTATGTCTACATTGACAGAAATGACAGAGATTATGGCTCGAGGCGGTGGTGTAGGTATTAATCTATCTTCATTACGTCCGAAAAGAGCAGTTGTTGTTGGCGTCAATGGTTCATCCAGTGGTGCTGTATCTTGGGGGGGATTATTCAGTTATACAACTGGATTAATCGAACAAGGTGGTAGTCGTCGCGGCGCGTTGATGCTAATGATCAATGACTGGCATCCAGATGTACAAGAATTTATTACAGTGAAACAGTCGATGGGCAAGATTACGAATGCTAATTTATCCGTATGCGTGAGCGATGGATTTATGGAGGCTGTTAAGCAAGATAGCGACTGGGATCTGGTATTCCCTGATACGACAGAAGCAGGATACGATGATCTATGGGATGGCGATCTAGAAGCTTGGAAAGCATTAGGTAAGAAAGTTATCGTTCATAAGACAGTTAAAGCACGTGAAATATGGTCAGCTATTATTGAATCTGCTTGGAAATCAGCAGAACCAGGTGTAGTGTTTATGGAACGCTACAATAATATGTCTAACAGTTGGTACTTTAATCCGATTATTGCGACTAATCCGTGCGGAGAACAAGGATTACCTGCATGGGGAGTATGTAACTTATCTGCAATTAATTTATCTAAGTTCTATGATGAAGAGAATGATGATGTTGCTTGGAATGAACTTGCGAAAGTGACGAATTGGGCTGTAAGATTCCTTGATAATGTGATCGACAGAACACCATATCACTTCCCTGAAAATGAGCTGAATCAGAAAAAAGAACGTCGCATCGGGCTTGGAACGATGGGTCTAGCGGAATTGATGATTAAGCTGAAAGTTCGATATGGATCATCTGAATCTTTAGATTTCCTTGATAAATTATATGGATTTATGGCGAAGGAAGCATATTTAGCCTCAGCCGAAATTGCTGCCGATAAAGGTAGCTTTACAGCGTTTGATCGTGAGTTGTATTTGCAAAGCGGATTTATGAAGAACATTATTGCTGAATTCCCGGAAGTGCAAGCAGCAATAGAAGCAACAGGTATGCGTAATGTAACGGTAATTACACAAGCACCAACAGGAAGCACTGGAACAATGGTGGGGACTTCTACTGGTATTGAGCCTTATTTTGCTTTTGAATATTACCGTCAAAGTCGTTTAGGATTCGATGTTCAGTATGTACCAATTGCACAGCAATGGCTCGATGCTCATCCGAATGAGCAATTACCTGACTACTTCGTAACAGCAATGACGCTTACAGCTGAAGATCATATTCAAGTTCAAGCTGCCATTCAACGCTGGGTGGATAGCTCTATTTCTAAGACTGCGAATTGTCCTAATGACTTTACAGTTGAGGAAACTGAAAAGTTGTATGAGCTGGCTTATGAGTTAGGCTGTAAAGGGGTAACGATTTACCGGGATGGCAGTCGCGACGTTCAAGTGTTATCTACCGCACCAAGTAAGGATGAAGCGAAGAAAGAGAAGATAGTTACAGCAGATTCTGAGAAAGAAGCTATTAGTGGCTTAGAACAACAATCACTTTCATTAAATGGACAGTCTGAAGGACCAATTGGTATCAGTGGTAAAGTAGTCGCTACTAATAATGAAGATCGTCAATATAAACGTCGTCCGCAAGTATTGAAAGGGGCAACGTATCGTATGAATACGCCACTTGGTATGGCGTACATTACCATTAATGATCTCGATGACGTTCCTTCAGAAATTTTCTTAATCGTGGGTAAAGCTGGGTCAGATGTATTTGCGATGGCAGAAGCGCTTGGTCGAGTTTGCTCATTATTCCTACGATATGGCGAGCATGGCAATAAAGTGGCATTACTTATTAAGCATTTGAAAGGTATTGGCGGCACTGGAGCGATAGGATTTGGTAACAATCGTGTTGAGTCAATTGCTGATGCTGTGGCGAAGGCATTGGAAATGCATTTACAAGCAAATGTTGTTGAGCCTGAATATGAACAAATGGAGCTTGCAGGGGAGTTTCTAAGCGTAGATATCGTACCGCACGCCGCAACAAGTGTAGTGCATCAGCATGGATTGCACGATAGCATTGATCTTTGCCCATCCTGTGGATTAGCGACGCTGATTAATATTGAGGGATGTAAGCAATGCAGCTCTTGTGGCTATAGTAAATGTAATTGAGTAGTGGCTAGGCTAGAGACTATATTCACAGAAAAATATAATCGACGTTTAAGGTGCATCGTGTTTCCAGATGCACCTTCTTTGCGAATTTATGTAATCAGTAGTATATAGCTACCTAGAATTGAAAAGAGGAGATAGCAATGTGGAACTTTAATTATTACCTAATCCAAAGAAAAATATAATTTATGTATTTAATATAATATCATAAAACTTTATGACAAAATATTAATTTGACTATCATTCGATTGCTCCCCATTATTATAGAATATCGTTAGCTCTGAGAGCTATCTTTTGCTTTAGTGGGAGGCATCTATGATTAAACATAATTTACATAAAAGCCAAGGAACCAGCCGGAGGCTCTCCGGCATTTTTAAGTTGCTGAAGCGATTCCGAATATGGATCATCGGGATCGTGCTTATACTTACTTCGCTATTAGCAATCGGGGCCTATTGGATACATAGTCTTGATATCGCCAAGTTAGTCGTTCCTATATCTGCTCCGACCCAATTCATAGATCGGTACGGAGAGGTTAGTTCCGAGGTCACTTCTGCAAAAATCGAATATGTGCCGATCGATCAAGTTCCGCTGCATCTCCAGCAGGCGATCATCGCGGTCGAAGATAAGAGATATTATGATCACACCGGAGTAGACATCTTCGGAATTGTTCGAGCAACTTTCCGTAATGCAAAGGAAGGCGGTGCAGTACAAGGCGGAAGCACGATTACTCAGCAGCTTGCTAAGAACGTATTTTTAACGGGTGAAAAAACATTCTCGCGCAAGCTGACGGAAGCTGCTTATGCACTCAAGATCGAGGCACTTTATGATAAGGACCAAATTCTCGAAATGTATTTGAATCAAATTTATTTTGGAGAAGGCCAATGGGGAGTGCAAAGGGCAGCCAAGCGGTATTTCGGCAAACAAACGAGGGATTTGACGTTGGCCGAGAGCGCTTTGCTTGCCGCATTACCGAAAGCACCAAGTCGATATTCTCCGCTTAAGAATAAGGAAATCGCTTTGGAGCGTCGCAACCTCGTGCTAGGTTTAATGAAAGATGAGGGTTTTATCTCCGAAATAGATTATGAACACGCCAAAGCAGAACCGATTAATGCGCTGAAGGAAATTCCTCAGGAACAGGTCAACCATTTGCTAGGTCAATACGCTTCATATATGGATGAAGTAATCGAAGAGGCCATTCGTGTATATGGATTTACCGAGCGTCAAATGCTTGCTGGAAATCTACTCATCTACACAGAGCTGGATCCTGCGGTTCAGAACGCAATGGAAGAAACATACCGCAATGAATCCCTGTTCCCAGAAAGTGCATCCGACCAACTACTGCAGAGCGGGGCAGTCATCATGGATCCGTCTACTGGGGGGGTACGCGGAATTGTTGGGCAGAGAGGAGAGCATACATTCCGTGGTTTCAATCATGCTACACAGCTTGTTAGGCAACCCGGATCGGTATTCAAACCATTAATCGTCTACGCGCCTGCTATGGAAAGAGGGTACGATAAAAATTCACAGTTGTATGATGGTCCATTGGATATTCAGGGTTACCGACCTAATAACGTGGATCACCTGACTTTAGGGCAAGTATCGCTCCAAGAGGCGGTTATCCAATCCAGAAATATTCCTGCGGTATGGCTATTGAACGAAATTGGACTTACTACCGGAATAGAGTTTGTAGAGAAACTCGGTATTCCGCTAGTAGAGGAAGATCGTAATTTAAGTGTGGCGCTGGGCGGATTGTCTCAAGGAGTGTCTCCACT
This sequence comes from Paenibacillus endoradicis, assembly GCF_024721975.1. The sequence goes on from NZ_JANQBB010000001.1 coordinate 245,406, forward strand.
TCAAATCGCGCAGGGCTATAGTGTGTTCCCTAATCTTGGAGTACAGGTTCAAGCGCATACGATTACAAAAATTACAACTGTGGACGGACAAGTTTTAGTTGAGGCCAAGCACCAACCGGTTAAAGTTATGTCTCCGGAGAACGCTTATGCAATGACTGAAGTACTGCAAGATGTTGTGAGGGAAGGTACAGGAAAGAATGCGGCAATCGATCGTACTGTGGCTGGGAAAACGGGATCGACGCAGCTTCCGCAGAATAAACAGTTCGAAGGGATCGCAGGCGGTGTTAAAGATGCATGGTTTGTCGGCTATACGCCAGAGCTGGTAGGGGCGATTTGGCTAGGCTACGATCTCACGGATAGCAATCATTATTTGACAACATCCGGCGGTCAATACCCTGCTTTAATTTTCAGCGAAATGATGTCCTTAGCCTTAAAGGATGTTCCTGCATCTGAGTTTAAACGTCCTATACGCGAACAACCGAAAGAAAAAGAGAGTACTATTATTGGCAATAAAACAAATCAGGGAAATAAAAAAGAGAAGAAAGAGGAAGAGAAAAAGAAGAAAGAAGAAGAGAAAAAGAAGAAAGAAGAAAAGAAGAAAGAAGAAAAGAAGAAAGAAGAAAAGAAAAAGAAGAAAGAAGAAGAGAAAAGAAAGAATACAGAAAAATAGAAAATATGAATCCTATGACCTGCGAACTACGGTAGTTCCTTGTTGACTGACCTCTCATTTGACGGGATCAGCCTTATTTTATATAGTGACGGATTATTATCCTTTGTATTTCGAATTACAATCTAATACTGCAAGCTCAACAACAGGTTAGGCATCGCCCTATTATTACTGTATGTGTTAACTCTGCCTATTCGACACATGTGGAGTATTGCTCACTGTTGGTTAGAAAAAACTAATAATGGAGATGTATTGGCGTATATAGCAACGGAGCGGGTACAGTCTCGCTTCTTTTTTTGACTATATATATCTTTAGGTGAGGCTAGAGACAGTTGGACAGTCGTCCTTTGTTATACCCTAGCCAGTGCCTGACGGAGAATTTATTGTTCATTAGCAGTGGTTAAGGCTTGTCATACCCGCCTGGAAATTTTACGAATATCCTCTTGTACGCACATGGAAGCCTTACCTTAAATTAGAGCCAGTATGTTAACGGTGAGAGCCTTCAAGAAAATATTGGCTCTCAATCACCTAATTCAACTATCGTTCTTCGTAAGCGTAGTCGTCTGATGTCCAAAGAAATCAATTTCTCTCCCATAATTTTTTACACGTAAGCGTCTACACTTATTTTTGTCATATTGATAACGTACCCTTCGTAGACGGAATAACATCGCCTGTTATCCTAATTGCTTTCTTCAACGCATCGCCGAATGCCACGAAAATTGCCTCATTTATATGGTGTGTATTTCTGCCGTATTTCAAATTGATGTGCATGGTTATTCCGCTATTATGCGCTACAGCGACAAAAAACTCTTCGGTTAATTCGGTTTCAAACTCGCCTACTCGTGTTGAATGCATTTCCACGTTAATCACTAAAAAGGAGCGATTAGATATACTCAAATCCACTATTGCTAAGCTCTCATCCATAGGTATACGCGAACTACCATAACGGTTTATGCCTTTTTTATCCCCTATAGCCTTTTTGATTGCTTGCCCCAAGCATATTCCAATGTCTTCAACCGTGTGATGCCCATCTATCTCTAAATCACCTTTACAATCCACATTTAGTTTTATTCCTGCCCTAAAAGCAAAAAGCATGAGCATATGGTTAAAGAATCCAATCCCCGTGTTGATGTTGCCTTCACTGTATTCATCGAGATTAAGCTCCAGTTTAATTTCTGTTTCTTTTGTTTTTCTGTTAATTAATGCCTCCCGCACCATAAAAAACTCCCTTCCTAACTGAGGTTTTGTCTTTGGAAATTGCTAGCCTAATGAATTCGATTAAGACCACATCCTTTATCGCTTTACTCCTCTAATATATTATTGTAATAAATTAATAATGTAAAGTTATGTAAGCCGGTCGACCACGCTAAACTCCCATTAGCTTAATGCCCACTCTTAATAATGCAGTTCACAGCTTAAACAAACCAATTCGAATAACAACAGCTTTGTTATGTATCAACTTGGATACGTGAGGGCTCTCTAAGAGTATTCCTAGAGGTGAAGGGTTTTGATATTGTCAATATCCTTTGACATTTAAAAGAGGGTGTGCGTTTAATACATACCCTTTCAACTTTGAATTATTAAATCCATCCAGAATAACTAAGTGTGGCCTATGCCATAGGAGAGAACCTCCCCAGTTGGGGGTTATTTCATTTTTACAACTTAAATCAAACTTGCAACGGCCATAAAGAGTGAAGAAGATATTTTTTCATAGATTCGAATATAAACAATTTTTAACGAGGAGAGGGATAGATTATGATGTCGGGAAACCAAGAATGGATTAATGATAGACTTATCAGAAAGGCAACTCAGTACGCTTACGGTGAGTCGAAATTTTTTATGCCGTTACCCCATGTCGGCTCCTATTCAAATATACAAAATAACAGTTAATTGTCAGGTTGTTTTTAGTCGCTCAATTACTGTAGACTCTAGGACAGATATAACACGATGTCTATCATTGTGGAGGGGGCTTAGTTTGTGGAATTTAGAGAAATATCATGGGACAACTTTATTGAATGTATTGAACTACAAGTTACAGAGGAACAGAAACTCTTTATCTCATCTAATCAACATGCACTCGCAGAAGCTTATATTGCTTCCAAAGAGGGTCAGGTCATTACTACATTTGCTATTTATAAACATGAAAAGATGGTTGGCTTTATTATGATGTATTATGACGATGGAAATGGCAATTTCGAATACGGCAGTTATGGAGTTTTTAAAATCATAATTGATTGGCGATATCAGGGCAAAGGGTATGGTAAAGAGGCCATGGTAAAAGCTATAGAATTTTTTAAGGCATCTAATTATGGAAAAGCTAGGGTAGTTGAACTAACGTATAAACCTGAAAACCTAGTTGCAAAAAATCTATATACATCGCTAGGTTTTGTTGAAACAGGGAATATAAACCCTTCTGGTGAAGTATATGTTGAATCTCTCCTATAGCCCGTTAAGCTCCTATTAAAATTTAGTTTGAAGCAACTGTAAAGAGACAATAGTAAAGAAGACGCAGCTGTAACAACAGAACCGAGCTTAACATTGGATCCATCTAGCACTTATTGAATACCTTCAGCTTCAAGTAAGTTGACAATCTTCCTCTAAAATCCCCCGACTTTCCTTAGCAGTCTTGACAGATTTATCGACTCGTGGCAGGATAATATAGTTAAATTTAGTTTCTTATGTTTAATTAGTTTGCGAAAATTAGGGGTAGTTATATAAACATATGATATAGTTATTGATAACGAAAATTCAAAAGGAAGGTGTAGATTTGAGTTTATTTCCTATTGATTACTCACTCTTGTCAAAGCAAGCCTTATTATCACATATAAAAGACAATTATGAAGTTTATGAACCTATTAATATAAAATACTTCCTTAGAGGTATGAACGATACTTATGTATTAGAAACTAAGTCAGAAAAATATATTTTTAGAGTTTATCGTGCTGATAGAAGAAATAAATCTGAGATTGCTTTTGAATTAGATTTATTGAATTTTCTATATAAGAATGATGTAAGCGTTTCAATACCGATCACAAAAAAAGATGGTACCCTCATTAATGAGTTTTTTGTCCCTGAAGGTGTAAAATATGGGGTTATGTTTAGTTTTGCTGAAGGTAATGAAAAGCCTATTCAAGCGGTAGAAGATAGTTATTTGTTTGGGAAAGCAGTTGCTCAAATTCATAAAGTTACTGATAGTTTTAGAAGTGAACACGTAAGAGCGAATCTTAATTTGGAACATCTAATTGAAAAACCACTTAACATAATCAAATTACATATGGAACATCGGCAAGAGGATTACAATTTTATTTATGAACTAGTTTTAGGATTAAAGGAAAAGTTAGTGATGAAGATAGAAGAAGGTTTAGATTGGGGTGTTTGTCATGGCGACTTGCATGGTAACACAAATGTAGCATTTACGGAAAACGGGAAATTGACACATTATGATTTCGATATTTCTGGTTATGGGTGGAGATCTTATGATATTGCAGAATTTAGATTAGCGAGAGAAATTCACAGTGGTCATAACAAGGAGGAAGTTGAAAGGCTTTGGGAAGCTTTTCTACACGGGTACAGGGACGTAAGAGATCTCAGTGAAAATGATGTTAAAGTGGTTTCAATATTTGTTGCACTTAGACAACTGTGGCTCTTTGGCTTATGTTTTAGTGAATCAGAACTAATAGGGGTAGCTGACTTCGATGATGGATTTATTGACAGTAAGCTGGAGTATTTCAGGAACTTAATTTTTTGATCTTTTTCATATCTCTATTGGTGAATATATATAAATTCTTCAACTCGACAAATCGATTCTTCGACCTTCTTCGCCAGCCATACTAGCAGATATTTTATTCATTTTCATCATCTGTGGTACGGCGCTTGCAACATTAAGGGCTACTCTACTCAAGAACATAAAAATGGAATAAAGAGACCAAGTTGTAGTTAAAAAGCATCAAACCAATGTTACCGGCATCGAAGACTAAATTATTGCATTGTATATTTGTTACCTTAATTCTTCTGGTTTTTCACCTGAATTAACGAAAAGTTGCTATTAATCTGATACAGGAGAATATAAATATGACTTTAAGAGAAGTGTGTGAAAGTATTTGCTTACCGGATCCAATGATGAGAAAAGTGCTAGACTTTGCAAGGGGATTTGATGAGAACACAATAAAGCCCTTTTCTGCTACCCTGTATGATTCATCAGCCTGGGAAAAGGGAGTTAAAGAAATAGAAAGGGTTCTAGGAGAGGATGCTGATGGGAGCAAAATGCTCACTTTTATGCTTCTGCGTGCAGTAGAGACACATAGGGAATACGAAAAAAGAGGAATCAGCGAGACAATTTTTAAGGATACGATAAAGTTCTGTACCAGATTCATTAATGAACATTACGAGGTGTATGGGACATATGCATTCACGTGGGGATGGTGGTTTCCAAGACAGGTTTCGCTTCACGAATTCCGAATCGGTGCACTTGAATATGAGATGATCGAGCAGGAAGAAAAAAAGATAATAAATATACATATCCCTGCTGATGCGGATATGAGGAGCGACAGTTTGCGTAAGTCATATGAGGAAGCTAGGGAATTTTTTGCGAAATATTTTCCGGAGTATGGACAGTCGGATATGGTATGTGATTCCTGGTTGCTTTCTCCTGTCCTTGCTAAGCTACTGCTGGAGAGTTCAAATATAGTCCGCTTTCAGAAGGCTTTCAACTTGATACGTGTAGATGATACGAACGACAGCTCTATCAGATGGGTTTATGGAAGAACTGATATTCCAATACACGAACTTCCGGAAAAGACATCTTTACAGAAAAAAATCAAGGCCAGTCTGTTGGAAGGCAGTAGCATTGGTGCAGCGTACGGAAGACTGCAGGAAGACCCCTGGAAGGGCTAATGGGAAAGGTTTAATATAGAACGGGGAATTAATGTTTGAGATAATGATACATAGGGGTTTGTTTCCGCCGAGCTGGAACGTTACTTGAAGCTCTCATTGATCCGGAGCTTTTAAGAAAGTTAAGCCAAATGCTAGAGAACGGTGGAAACAGACGGTTAATATGAAGGCTGTTCAATAGTACAGGAAAGCGGGGGGGAAGTTATTCGTCAGTTACACAACCAGGGAGCTTTAAGTTATGTTAGCAGTGGCTATAAGACATGTAATATGCATCAGTGGGGGCCAGGAGTAAGGGACATTTATGCATTGCACTATATTATAAGCGGGCAAGGCTATTATGAAATTGGTCAACGAAAATTTCATCTTCATGCTGGAGAGAGTTTTATTATTTTGCCGCACATGCCAATTTATTATTACCCAGAACCACTAGATCCTTGGGAATATGTATGGATTGAATTCAAAGGAAGCGAAGTGCCGCAACTGTTAGCTTTAACTATCCTGAAGTCGGAATCTCCTGTTACTAAGGCAGCTCCGCAAAGGATGGATTCTTTTTATGATGTGCGTTTATATGACGAATTAAAGGCATATGAAAAAATACGATCTGATGCAAAGATTCGTTTGTTGATTTCGTATTACATAGAATTTTTTCCGGCGGAAGCTACTATAGACGATACCGATTATGTAAGACTATCGAGGGAATATATTGAGCATCATTATTGGAAGCCCTCTTTGACGGTTACTACTATTGTAGAGCATGTAAATATTGAACGGAGTTATTTGTTTCGCTTATTTAAGAAGGCAACGAGTATGTCAGTATTAAGTTATGTCACTATGGTTCGTATTCAGCGCGCAAGTGAGTTATTAACGGATGAAGGTTTATCAATTAAATCAGTTGCTTATTCCGTTGGATATAGTGACCCATTATATTTTTCAAAGGTATTCAAGAAAGCAACAACTTATAGTCCGACAGAATATAAGTTGTTGCATCAGAACAAGTAAGGGATTAACGAAACAGTACACATTTACCAGACTCACGATAATATAGAATTAATCGTTCAATTGGCTCTCGTCCACAATTGAGCTTATCGCCTAAGCAATCGATACAAAGAAAGTCCTTCGCTGTTGTAGAAACTAGCTTCAGGTAAATGGCAACGTCATCGGTCATAAGCGGCACTCTACAGCTAAAGCAACATCTCGTGCTGCTCATGGCTACACTAGCCTTGCTCTAATAACGACGCAATCATGTGCAGGGACGGTAGGGGAAAAGCGTTCTTTAAAGATTCCTAGTTCCTTATGCTCCCAGCAATCGTACAATGACAATGAGAAGTTTGAAGCATATGGCAAGCCAATATCCCAAAACTGTAAAGAAATCTCTCGTTGGTTATCACTTAGATTGAAAAAGCCTATTGTTACGTCACCATTAGTAAGTACCTTTACTAGCATAAATACTTCATCATCATGAAACCACTGAGGTTCTGGCTTAATACGGTAAGCACCACGTGCTTCTAAATCTTGATTAATTGCTAGAATATCTTTATTTAACAATATTCTTTTTGTAGCTGGAGTTGCCTTTCGAATATCACTACCAATCATTAGTGGAGAACCCATCATACTCCATATAGAGAAATGAGTCTTATACTCAAGATCACTGCAGCCTCCTATTTTTCCGATATAGTCGTTGTTGCTGCCGCCATACATGCCAACAATAAGCATGTCCATATCGTTATGACAGAATGAACCAGTATAGCACTCCTTGTCTAGCTGTGAAATGGCTAGCTCCTTTATAGAAATCCAGTTATCACGAATATCTCCAGTAGAGCGATACATGTGAGCACCTGACTCACGAATCCAGTGATAAACATTGTCTTCTCCCCAGTTACAAGCAGAAAAAAGAATCTCTCTGCCGCAGTTTTTAAGCGCTAAACTCATGCGCTTATAAAGCAACTCACCAGAAATATGACGAGGCTTGAAGCAATAGTCATACTTTAAGTAATCTACTCCCCATTCGGCGAACTTCTTAGCATCCTGAAATTCATGTTCAAAGCTACCAGGATAGCCAGCGCAAGTGTGGGTTCCCACACAGGAGTACATCCCAAACTTTAAGCCTTTTGAATGAATATAGTCTGCGAGTGCTTTCATGCCACTAGGGAACTTCTCGGGATCAGCCACTAAATTGCCCTGCTCATCGCGCGCCTTCAAACTCCAGCAATCATCAATAACAATATATTCATATCCTGCATTTAAATACCCTTCAGATACGAATAAATCAGCGATTTCACGAATTAATTGTTCATTAATATCCCATGTGAAAGTGTTCCATGAATTCCAACCAAGTGCAGGGAGCAGGCCAAGCTGCGTATCATTGTTCATCTAAAAAAACATCCTTTTTCGTGTGGTAGAAGCTACAAACATATTTAATCATATGCTAGAGAGTGAATCCTATAGTAAAACGTTGCTTACACATGTATAAATGTTGCTTTTTAGTAGCTTAACCTCTCGTGATCATACTAGTAACGTTGACATTAGCGAGAGTATGAGAATAAAAAGCGAGACAACTAATCTATTGAAGGTGGCATATAACGGTTTGAATTTTGTTTATATGTACTTAGGGCGTATTGTCAGGTGTGACACTTGTAATTTGCTTGAATACTCGATTTTTAAGTACTTAGTATCGCTATTGAAAGTAGAATGACTATTATATTATAGAAATAGAAGCCATTTTTAGGAGGACAATGATGAATCTACAGTCTGAATTTTGGTACAATAAGCCGGCAGCTAGCTGGAATGAGGCACTGCCTATTGGTAACGGATATATGGGAGCAATGGTATTTGGTGATCCAGTTGAGGAAAGAATTGCCTTGAATGAAGATAGTGTTTGGTACGGGGGACCGCGTGATCGTAACAATCCAGATGCATTGGTACATCTACAGACTATTCGTGAGGCGATCCGAGCAGGGGAGTTAAATCGAGCGGAAGATTTATCATTAATGGCTTTATCTGGATTGCCAGAAACGCAGCGTCACTACATGCCGCTGGGCGATTTGAACCTCCAATTTTTCTCTCCTGCTACAGATCATGCAGTAGTAGCTAGTACTGAGAAAACGGTAGATAGGAGTGGATTTGAACATTATTTACGGGAATTGAACATGTCGAGTGGAATTGTTGCTAGTACCTATAAACAATATGGCATCTCGTATCATAGAGAAAGTTTTGTCAGCTTTCCTCACAATGTTATGGCTTTTCATTTTACAGCAGAAAGCCCCAATGCGTATCATATTCGTGTTAGATTAACGCGTGGCAATAATCGCTACTATGAAGTGGTTTCGAAAGCGAACGCATATACACTTATGATGAAGGGCGAATGTGGCGGAGCTCAAGGTTCAAGCTTTCGCACTGGGGTAAGCATAATAGCAGATGGTGGAGAATTGCAAATTATTGGTGAGCAGCTAATTGTTAAAAATGCGAATCGTGTGCTGATACTACTTGCAGCAGCGACCTCATTCCGACATGAGAACCCTGAAAAGTATGTATTGCAACAATTAGATAAAGCCGCGCGGATAGGTTATGAGCAACTACGGCAACAACATGTTGAAGATTTCAATTCATTGTTTAACCGCGTCGAATTCAAGCTGAAAGCAACGGAAGATGTAAGAGTAGTACCTATGAATGAGCGCCTGGAGAGAGTGAAGGATGGCAAAGAGGATTTGCAATTAATCGAAGTATTGTATCAATACGGTCGATATTTATTGTTGTCATCCAGTCGTCCTGGCTCGTTGCCGGCAAATTTACAGGGGATTTGGAATGAACATATGCTACCGCCTTGGGATAGCAAATATACGATTAATATCAATACAGAGATGAATTATTGGCCTGCAGAGACTTGTAATCTATCAGAATGTCATCAGCCGTTGTTCGATCTTCTAGACCGAATGCGGGTAAATGGACGAATAACAGCCAAGGAAATGTATGGCTGTCGTGGTTTTGTTGCACATCATAATACTGATATTTGGGGAGATACTGCCCCGCAGGATAGATATGTTCCAGCTACGTATTGGCCGATGGGGGCGGCATGGCTTAGCTTGCATATGTGGGAGCATTTTCTGTTTACCCAAGACCAAGACTTTTTAAGACAATCTGCGTATCCGATCATAACGGAGGCTGCGCAATTCTTTCTTGATTTTTTAATTGAAACTAAAGATGGTTTATTAGTGACTAGCCCTTCAGTATCACCTGAGAATACCTATATTTTACCTAATGGTAAATCAGGAACGCTTAGTGAAGGACCAGCAATGGATAGTCAAATCTTGCGCGAGTTGTTTGCGGCATGTATTCAGGCATCTGAGTTGCTGCAAAGTGATACGTCATTACGTAAGCAATGGCAGCAAGTATATTCACGTTTGCCGCAAAGTGAAATTGGCAGCGAGGGGCAATTGTTAGAATGGTTGGAGGAATATGTGGAGGAAGAGCCTGGTCACCGTCATATCTCTCATTTATTTGCCTTGCATCCGGGCAGTCAAATTTCAGTACATAAGACACCTGAATTGTCGGCGGCTGCAAAAATAACCTTAAAAAAGCGGCTTGCTAGTGGTGGAGGACATACGGGGTGGAGTAGAGCTTGGATTATTAACTTCTGGGCAAGGCTTGAGGAAGCAGAACTGGCTAATGAACATATTGTTGCGTTGCTTTCGCATTCTATGCTTCCAAATTTACTAGATAATCATCCTCCTTTTCAGATTGATGGGAATTTTGGGGCGACTGCAGCGATTGCTGAAATGATCTTACAAAGTCATTGTGATGAGCTAAGATTGTTACCTGCACTGCCTATAGCTTGGGAAGAAGGATATATGAAGGGATTACGTGCTCGGGGGGGCTTCACTGTAGAAGTTGCATGGAGGGATCATTGTTTAGTATACGCACGCATATGTGCGACGCAAACAACTACACAATGTCGCATCCGCACCAATCTTCCTGTCCGTATTCAATCATCTGAGCAAGCTTGTTCAATTATATACAGTCAGGACTCGTTTATAGCGGAATGGCAGGCAATGAAAGGGATTGTATATACAGTATTACCATTATAAAAAGTACGTTCTAACTAACTCTCATCTGCTCCTTCCCTTGGACGCTTAGTTATAATGACGACAGATAGTGTTTAAGTAGTATATGTGTAACCCATGGTGAAATTCTCTTTACCTTTACCAATCTTAATTGATATTTATAACATATATTGAATGACTCGCTATTCTTTAATATGTTGACTTTATAAGGAAATATATATAATTTGAAAGGTTATTAGACCCTTAAACTACGTGATAGTATTGATGTAATGAATTAATACTTAGTATGAAAAAGTATACTGAAGGGGCGCTAATAATCTATGGTGAGGATAAATGTGACGGGATTACCTGACAAGTATTTATGGTCAGTCATTGAAGAACGTCAAGGTTTTGTTCAAGAGATTACCTATATGGTAAACAATTATATTAATCATTCTCGACAGCTTGTAACATCTGGAAATATCGATATGGATGAAGCAGGAAGAGAAATCGTTACGGGTGATGCCTTAATGAAGAAATGTAATATCTACTTGCCTGCGGGGTATGACCCAAACGACGTAGCAGTCAGATACAATGTATTGTATTTACTACATGGAGTTGGCGGGAATCAATATGAATGGTTAAGAAGTAACGGTAAAGTGAAAGAACGATTCATCATCTGCAATATATTTGATAATCTCATTGCTAATGGTGAAATAGAACCGCTAATTATCGTATTTCCTAATGGAAGAAGCGCCTACGACTGGACAGACAGTTCCTTCAATTCCGAAGGAACCAATATGTTAGGTTTCTATTACTTCGATTATGAGCTCAGACATGATCTAATTCCATTTATAGAATTAAACTATAATACTTACGCAGATATTATGAACACTTCACATGAGGGAATAAAATATAACCGCACACGAAGAGCGATTGCCGGGCTGTCAATGGGAGGGATGCAAGCTCTGAACTTAATTCTCGGAGGTTACAGATATGATTCCACTCTATTCACTGGAACAAAGAGTCATTGGAACAACGGTCTAGATAAGACTGTGCTTGCACCTGGATTGATAGATTTGTTCGATTATGTAGGAGCTTTTTCAAACGCTCCTACGTCTAGTGACGGAAAGATTCTTGGATCCAGTCTGGCGTCATGCGCCTTTAAGCTTCAATTGTTGTATACCACCTGCGGCAGTGAAGACGGAGTTGCAAATAACAGTTTTTTAAATTCGATAGATCAGCTTATACACGAAGCAGGGGATGATCTCGCTCATTATTATGAAATTATAATTAAAGATGGTATCCATGACTTTAATGTATGGAATAATGGTGCCTACAATTTTAGTCGATTGGCATTTAGGAATTTTGATGATCAATTAATGTCCAATGTTGTTAAGAAGGTGCTTTAAGGGAGAACCACATACAAACTCAGAAAAGCACTTCGCAGATAGCAAGGAATATAAGAATAATTCGGTTTTCTGCTTATTCTTGTTAAGTAAACAGATAGTTTAACTCATATACAGTTAGGTCCAACAGGATTAGGTTTATTGGCAAAAGATAGATTAGTTTGTATCTCAACATCACTTCTCTTAAACGAAGCTACAGAAGCGATGCATGAATCAGAAGAATTTCCAATGAATATTTTACCAACGAATATTATTACAGTTCTGTATGAGTTATTACTTGATAATGAAAGCTTACAGCCAGATTTCACTCCAATAGAAAAATCGGTACTTCGCTCACGTCTACCTATGGACATGAATTTTGACAAAGTAATAATAGATTGCATTGAACTCGGCTTTGTGGATAGAGTACGAGGTGGGTATAGACTTAATGTTAAAGGTGATATTGCAACACGTTTGTTTTCAATTGTTCATAGGGTTGTAAGTAAACCTAGTTTGTTTTCTTTCGAATTTTCGACACAGGGCACTTTGTAAAACCACGAAGCAACACTAAGCTAGCGGAGAACGATAGCTTAGTGAACTGCCTTTTCATCAAGACGTTATTTGATTGTCAATTATCAACATTACGATTTAGCATAGCCTAATAGTTAATAATGAATGGAAGAATTCTCCCCTTCATTATTAACTATTTTTTATTTTACACTAGGTACGTACGTCGCAGATATCATTGTCTAGAATATCTATTTGAAAAACCGTAAGTGATCTTTCATACCCCTATATATAAAAGCGTTTTCATTATTGTAAAAAGAAGTTAATGAATGTAAAGAGATGTATATGGCAGAAGCATAATCTCTTCAATCATAATAAAACTGTAGTTATTTATCTTGATATAGTTGAATGGGGGATGTAAATGAAAAAAATGAAATCTTTATTGTTTAAAGGAACCTCTATTGTATTACTCACTTCTGTATTCCTTTCTGCATGCTCAGGTAACAGTGATTCAAACAATGCAGGAAAAAAAACGAATAACAGTCACACTCCGACATTATCGGCAAATGATGAACCACTTGGTAAATATGATCCTCCAATTGCGTTGTCATTTGTTAGAGATTTGAATGACGTTGTGGAAAATAATGTACTTAGCGTTCTAGACGGAGAAACGATAGAGGACAATCGATGGTCGCGCATTTATGAAGAGGAATTGGGAATTAAAATTACGTATGATTGGATCGTTAAGGGAGCATCAACCTCTGATCAATATGTTCAGAAAATTAATATGACTCTTGCCTCAGGTGCTCTACCAGATGTAATTCCAGTGGATGCTACACAGTTGAAACAACTTGCAGATTCCGATCAAATTGAAGACCTTACAGAAATTTACGAAAAGTACGCTTCTCCGTTAACAAAAGAGGTTCTGTCGCAAGAAGGAACAAGCCCGTTTGACGCCGTTACTTTCGACGGTAAGCTTATGGCTATTCCGCAGCTTGAATCATCTATTGAGCGCTCTATGTATATTTGGATTCGGACAGATTGGCTGGAACATCTTGAATTGCAGCCACCTAAAACGATTGCAGATGTGTTAGCAATCTCGAAAGCGTTCAAAGAAAAAGATCCAGATCAAAATGGACAGAATGATACGTATGGTTTAGGTATTACAAAGGATTTATGGGGAGGCGCAATGGGATTAGAGGGCTTTATGGCAGCCTATAATGCGTATCCTAATATGTGGATTGAGAATGGAGAAGGCGAACTTGTCTTCGGAAGTGTTCAGCCGGAAGTGAAAAAATCTTTGCAGATCTTGCAGGCTATGCATGCAAACGGCGAAATTGATCAGGAGTTTGGTATTAAGGACGGAGGTAAGGTGTCCGAACAAATTGCAGCGGGGAAAATTGGATTGGAATATGGTGAGCAATGGAATTCGATCTGGCCGCTGCAACTTAATCGCAATAATGATCCAAATGCCCAGTGGCAAGCTTTCCCAATTGTATCTGAATCTGGAGAGAATCCCAAGGTTCCACTTAAATTCAGTACAACTCGTTTCTTTGCTGTGAAAAAAGGGATTGAGCATCCAGAGGCTGTTATCAAATTATTTAACTTGCACCTTGAGAAAAACTGGGGTGAAACAGCTGAGTTTGATAAATATTATGCACCACCAGAGGCAGAAAGTGTATGGCAATTATCTCCTGTTACACCGTACCCTGCAATGAAAAATGTTGACGCCTTCCGAGCAATTGATGCTGCTCGCAAGGCAGGAGATACTTCTGGCTTGAAGGGTGAAGCAAAAACGATTCAAGAGAAATTAGAGTCATTTACGTCAGGGACATCGGAAGGATTTGCACTTTGGGGCTGGGAGCGAATATATGGTGAACAAGGCTCGATGGGAATAGCTGATCAATATGATAAAAATAATCAGTTTCTAATGGAAAAATTTGTTGGCGCTCCGACACCTACTATGGTAGAACGCAAATCTACATTAGATAAGATGCAAACCGAAGTATTTACAAAAATTATCTTGGGTGGATCTGTGGATGAATTCGATCAATTCGTAGAGAATTGGAAGAAGCTTGGTGGTGACCAGATTACGCAAGAAGTGAATGAGTGGTATGCAACGAAAAAGTAATAGGTAAGGAACGTGCGGAGGTGGAAATGGAATTCTTCCTCCGCATTACTCTTATTCACTGATGTGGAGGATAAGTAATGAGAGCTAAACTAATTAAAGAACTGCCGTTACATTTGATGATATTACCAGGTCTAGTATTCATCGTAATGTTTTCATATATTCCAATGTCAGGTATTGTTATTGCCTTTCAGAAGTTCATTCCTGCCAAGGGATTGTTTGGTGATCAGAAATGGGTGGGATGGGATAATTTTGAGTATGTAATGAGCTTGCCAAGCTTTACACAGGTGATGTGGAATACTCTTTTTATAGCTAGTGTCAAGCTTATACTTGGTTTAATTATTCCAATTATATTTGCGATTTTATTAAATGAACTGAAAAATCAAGTTATTAAACGTTCCATCCAAACAGCAATATATTTGCCTTACTTCTTATCTTGGGTCGTACTAGGTGGGATACTAATAGATATTCTTTCTCCTTCTGGAGGAATTGTAAATGGTTTTTTAGGCATGCTTGGCTTACCCAAAATATTTTTTCTTGGAGACAACAACTGGTTTCCATTTACGTTAATTGGGTCAGATGTATGGAAAAATTTTGGGTACGGAACAATCATATATTTGGCAGCCATAACGGGAATCGATCCAGGGTTGTACGAAGCTGCAACAATAGACGGAGCTAACCGTTGGCATAAAGTATGGCATATTACGCTACCAGGGATGCGTATGGTTATTGTATTGCTATCGGTACTATCGTTAGGACAATTGTTGAATGCTGGGTTTGATCAGGTATTTAATTTATATAGCCCGCTTGTTTATGAAAGTGGAGATATTTTGGATACTTTTGTTTATCGAATTGGGTTACTGGATGCACAATACGGTGTAGCAACTGCAGTAGGATTCTTTAAATCAATTATCTCGCTAACTCTAATTTCTGTTTCCTATTTTCTAGCTTACCGATTTGCTAAATATCGTATCTTTTAGAGGAGGGCGCACGATGGAGAAGCAAGCTGAGCATGTAAAGTTAAGCAGCAAAAGATTTGAATGGTTCCCTTTTATAAATTCGATTGTGTTAATTTTAGTTGCTCTATTATGTATTTTGCCGTTAATTCATATTATTGCCGTATCATTTAGCTCCAGTGCAGCGGCTTCCGCAGGATATGTTAAGCTGTGGCCTGTTGATTTTACTTTCGCATCCTATCATTATACAGCTAGTCGAAATGAATTCTGGGAGTCTATGCTTGTCTCTTTGAAAAGAATTAGCATTGGGACGCCGTTAAATTTACTGTTAACGATTTTGATTGCTTATCCATTATCAAAGGAAACTCACTCTTTTCGTTTAAGAGTTTTATATGCATGGATATTCTTTATGACCATGCTTTTTAATGGTGGTTTAATTCCTTGGTATATAACTGTAAAGGAATATGGACTATTAGATTCGATTTGGGCGTTAGTTTTACCGAGTGCAGTTCCTGTCTTCAGTGTAGTTTTACTATTGAACTTCTTCCGAGAAATTCCGAAGGAGCTTGAAGAAGCGGCTCTTATGGATGGAGCGGGTCATTGGAGGGTTTTATGGACAATTTTTGTGCCTATCTCCAAGCCAGCACTTGCTACACTTGCATTGTTTTCTTTGGTTGAGCATTGGAACAGCTGGTTTGACGGATTACTACTTATGGGTAATCCAAATAATTATCCTTTGCAAAGTTATATTCAAACAATCGTTATCCAACAGAATCTTTCCAACATGTCGCGAGACGCTATGCTTAATCTAGCATTGATTTCAGATCGGACGTTGAAATCATCGCAGATTTTTCTAGGCTCTTTACCGATCATTTTGGCGTATCCATTCTTGCAGAAGTATTTTGTGAAAGGTATTGTGCTTGGTAGTGTTAAGGGCTAGCAGTCTAGTCATGAAAAAATTACTATGATTAGGCGGGGTTTCAACAATTAGTTTATCATATATAATGAAGAAAAATTGGGAGGTATCACCTTTGTTATACCGACTAGATTTTTCTCTTCGCAATACTATATTTCTTCGCTTACTCATTACCTTTCTACTCATTATGCTCCCTATTATGTTTTTTGGAGCTTACTTGTATCATTGGATTGTTCAGACGGCAAGAGAAGATATTACAAAAACGGCAGCATCTCAGCTCTCATTTTATATGACTGATCTCGAGAATGAAATCGAACGTATGAAGCTATTGGAATACAGTTTGCTAGATGATGATGATCTTAATAAACTTGCGCTAACGTGGGAAAGAATGGATACGATAGACCGGACTAACAGTATGAATTCATTGATCAAGAGGCTATTTACGGTTCAGAACAGCAGTATGTATATTGAGGATGTTAGTGTTCATATTGCAACTATTGGAAGGACGATGTCTGCTAATGAAGGGGTAAGGGATTTACAAGTTCAGCGTTTTCAAGAAATTAGATCGGTATTTGGCGGTCCAGGCTCTCATGTCATAGAATGGAATTATGGGCTATTTATAGGTGCAGTTAAGCAGAGGGGATTAAAGGGTGCTGAACCTTTATTCACAGTAGAAATTGAATTGAACAAGCAGAAGCTGCAGCAGGTATTGTCTCAATTCAATACTTATACAGGCAGCGGTACTGTATTACTATCAGAGAAGGCCAATGTTATGCTTGGAAGTCTTACGGGAAATCTTTCAAAGGTGCAATTAGCTGATTACCTTGAGCATATAAACAAGTTGAATACAGAAGAAAGCCAACTAGTAACGATAGCAGAGCAGCGCTATTACTATGTAATAGCGCACTCTTCTGACTTAGAAATTACAATTTATCGATTTATTCCTGAGCAAGTTGTCCAGCAGCCCTTGAATGAATTTTATAAATGGGGATGGATTTTTATTGTTGCAGCAATAGTAATTATCGCTGTATTTGCTTTTTCAACATATAGATTTATTCATAAACCAATGCTAACACTAGTGAAAAGCTTTAGAAAAATGGAACATGGTGATTTGGATATTTCTATAGCACATGAATCAAAGGATGAGTTCCGATATTTATATGGCCGTTTCAACCAAATGGTATCGAATTTGCGTGTCCTTATTGATCAGGCTTATAAACAGAAAATATTGGTGCAGCGAGCAGAGTTAAAGCAGCTACAATCTCAAATCAATCCACATTTTCTATATAATAGTTTTTTTATTCTTAATACAATGGTGCGCACAGGTGACGTAGAACGAATGGAACAATTCACGACTTTACTGGGTGAATATTTTCAATTTGTTACAAGAAATTCATCAGATTTTGTAACTTTAGAGCAAGAAGTACAGCATGCGAGAATGTACACAGAAATTCAGCAAATGAGATTTTCAAGAAGAATGAAAATAGAATTCAATGCGCTACCGACAGAACTTAATCAAGTACTTGTTCCTAGATTAATTGTACAACCAATAATTGAAAACGTATTCAAACATAGTTTGGAAAAACGAGTGAGTGCGGGGTTAATAAAAGTACACTTCCATCATAGTGCAGAGAGCATTGCTATTATTGTAGAAGATAATGGTGAGCAATTATCTAATGAAGTTCTAATGCGGATAGAGCAGGCTATTCAAGATACGAACGAGCACATCGAAACAACCGGCATGGTCAATATTCACCGCAGACTACAAATTACGTTTGGGATTGAAAGTGGACTAAAAACGGAGCGAAGTGAGCTTGGCGGACTAAAGGTTAAGCTCCTTTTTTCGAAGGGAGGTAAGCAAGAAAATGTACAGAATGTTAATCGTTGACGATGAGGAGATTATTACCGATGGCTTAATGGATATTTTCAGTAGGCTGGATATTGAGCTTGATTTGTATAAAGCCTATTCTGGTGTTGAAGCGTTAGAGCTGTTAAATCGTACAAGGATGGACATTGTATTGTCTGACATATGTATGCCTGCTATGGATGGTCTACAATTGATGGAAACGATCCGCTGGAAATGGCCTCAATGTAAAATTGTTTTCCTGACAGGACATAACGATTTTCAGTATATATATCAAGCCATTCAAGTACCGGGTGTACAATATATACTTAAAAATGAAGGTTATTCGAAACTAATCGAAGCTGTTCAACGTTCGTATGACGAGCTGGATAATGACATACGCACCAACCATTTAATTAATGATGCTACGGAGAAACTGAATATACTAGAAACACTTGCTCATGGTGATTATTTTAGATATTTGATTCACGAGAGTCCAGCACGACAAGCACTTAGCGAGAATTTTGGCAGGTTAAACATTTCGCTGAATTCTGAACTTCCAATACTTATCGTTCATGGAAATTTGGTCAATACGGATTTGGATTACTCCTATTCAGAACGACAGAATATCGCACTTGAGGTTAAATTTCTTGCAGAAAGTTTTCTGTCTGAGAGAACTACAAGTATTGGTATACTTGATCGATATGGTGATGTTATTTGGTTTATTCAACCGTTTCAACATATGACAGAAGGGAGCACGATATCCTTCGAACAAACGGTTATGTTTCTAGAAGGAACATTCGAGCTGATTCAGCAAGCATGTATGAGTTCACTTCATATTTCAATTTCTATTACCTTAAGTAATGAAGCTATTAGATGGGAGTCGCTTTCGGCTGCCTATGATAAACTTAGACAACTTCAGCATATGAGGCCTGGTGATGGAACAAGTATGGTGCAAAGCGTCTGCTTGCTTAATAGCTTGTCCTGTAGTTCAACAGATTCAGTTCGTGATCAATTACTAGGTAGTAAACTTGAAGCGTTAGCTGCACATTTGGAAGGGGGAAGGCAAAAAGATTTTATTAAGCTCTTTGAAGAGCTAACGACTTATTCAGTAGTACGAGGTAGAGATTGTCCATATTTGACGGAGGTATATTATGCCATTGCGCTAATGCTACTTTCTTATATCAATAGATGGGAAGTACAAGATAAGGTAGGATCCTTTAGTATGATGCAGCTGGAAAGCCATCGTTATTGGGTAGATGCATTTAGATTATTAAGAGATCACTCAGAAGCATTGTTTACAGCTAGAAAATGCGGGGAACAAAAGAGAGCTACAGCTGTCATAAAAAAAATACGCACCTATATTGAGTTGCATATTGCAGATGATTTATCGCTTATTCGCTTAGCCGATGAAATGCATTTCAATCCTTCTTATTTATCAAGATTATTTAAGCAAGAGTACGGGGTTAATTTATCGGAATATATTGAACAATCTAGAATTCGTAAAGCTAAAGAATTGCTTGCTGTTATTGAGTTGAAAATATCGGAGGTCGGTATGCGAGTTGGCTACGAATCTCCACAGTCATTTACTCGATTCTTCAAAAAGTTGACGAGCATAACTCCACAGGAATATCGTCAGTTTTCTGAGAGTAATACAGGAGCTTAACGAATATTGATTGTTATAGCCCATCTATCGAATTTCATTCGATAGATGGGTTATAGTGGTTACTTATTATTTTTTCTTACTGCACTACTCCAAAGCCTAGTATAGTAAAGCGCTTATCTTGATGACCTGCTGACATGCGAATCTCAACAGTATGAGTACTTGCTTCTTCCTCGTTGAATACAATAATAGGATGGCAGTGTGTCCATTTAATAAGAAGTGGATCTACCGTTTTTACTAGCTTACCGTCTACCAATATATCAGCACTTCCAAATTCATGACTACCGGTATCTTTATATATTAGTAGAAGACTTTTGCATTGCAGCTTCATGATAAAGCTATCACTTCCGGATTCTGAAGTGTGCATCCAGTTGTTAGGAAATTGAGGTGTGCGGATGGTTTGATCGTCTAGCCCCACCGCATGCAAATCAGTATCTGTTGCTTGGAAGCTACCCTCACAAATATGCGCGATATGTGTGTTATGAATGCGATCTAGAAGCGAGATATGAACAAAATCATATCCGATAATCGGCTGCTTGTTCAAGTCAATATCCTGTTTACTTTGGTCACTACGATCAGCTTCGGCAATTAAGTAACTTAGACAATCTGCCATTATCGTATGACCAGCATTTGTTGGATGGTAAATATCGTAAAAGTATTGTTGCTTCGTAATGACAAGTCCTTCTTGCTTTGTCAAACCAAATTGCTCGACTAGTGCATCCTTAACGCTAACCATCGGCAGATCATAATGCTTACCGACGGGGGAAAGTCGATCCTGCAAGTTCCAGTCATTAATAAATACGCTGAAAAGCAGAATCACAGCAGGCTCATTTTGCTCCTGAAGAGCTCTAAGTACTAGACTTTCGTAGCAAACTCCTTCAGTTTCATCTTCCGCATCATTAACAGCGAATTCAATAATAACGATATCTGGCTGGGAAGCGCCATGCTTTAGTACATCTCTTTCGTAGCGAATCATGCCAAGCTCTGATGGAGTTCCGCCTACTCCAGCTTTAATAAAGTGAATATGATCTCCATTATCTTTACCGTATTGCTGTTTGAAGTTAGTGTATGATTGATAGGCATAGCATGAATTTTGAATGGGCCTTGCGCTAGCACCTTCAGTAATCGACCCACCGATATAGGCTATGGTTACCTCTTCACCTTTTCGTGCTTTATCTATAGCTTTTTTCAATCGTGTGTTGTTTCCGAGCTGTAGTAGTGATTTGCTGATCATGTTGTGATAGGCAGGTGAATGAGGGTCAATAGTATTATTGTCTTCCTGTTGAGGAGACTCAAAGCCTTCATTAAAGTATAAAAATACACTTACTGTGGCTAACGCTCCTGCACGTGAAAATTCAAAGCTAAGCTTCCCTGGCACATCATCTTCTTCTGACCAATCGTAATCACTCAAAAGGATAATGACTTCAGATCCATCTGTTGGACATAACGTTTGCATACGTGTACCCGTCTCGTATTTGTTCGTCTTGCCCCAATTTTCATAGATGAAGGGGATACTTAGTTGATCCGTCTCAGCGCATTGAATAGATATACCGATACTGTGTACTAATTGGCGAAAGCCTTTGCAACTTTTTAATAGATCTAACAGCGTATCGTCGACAATTTTACTTGCATGTTTAGCCATGTCAACGAGACGACCTTCCATATAGATTTCTTGACGATAACTCCCGTCAGGTTGAGCGGTAGCTTCAATAATAGAATCTAATAGGAAATAAAAACCTTTTCTTGTTTTTATTGCATTCCGTAGGGAATCGTTTGCCACATATATCAATCCTTTCTTCAGTTTTATCTATATTTTAATGGGTACTATTTCAAATTTAAACCTGTTAAAGTATGTTAAGTGTCGCTAAACCTACATATTATTATGCGGCGATAGATTCAATGACTAGTGAAATTGAAAGGGGAAATTGAGATGAGTAGTACAACAACGTTATATCTAGATTTAGTGAAGGGTCGAGAAACTGTCCAAATTTATATTGATCGAAATGGACTTGATTATGATGGGCTGGAGCTTGTTGCGAATTCATTCGTGCAAGATGTACAGCTTATTACTAACAAAACGTTGAAGATTAGCTCCGATTTCCATGAACTTTCTGGGACGGTATTGATGATAGGCTCAGTAGGCAATAACGCGTTAATTGATCAGTTGGTACTTGAAAACAAACTTGATGTAACAGATATTCAGGGGAAGTGGGAAGTTTTCAAGATTGCATATATAGAACAGCCTTTGGCAGGAATTGATAAGGCAGTTGTTATCGTGGGAAGTGATAAGCGAGGTGCTATATATGGTACATATCATATATCTGAGTTAATCGGAATTAGTCCGTGGGTATATTGGGCGGATGTAGTGCCCGCAAAAAAAGAAAATCTTTCAATCGAAATAACTCAATTAAATAGGGTCTCCAAAGAGCCATCTGTAAAGTATAGAGGGATATTTCTTAATGATGAATGGCCATCCCTTGGAAATTGGGTGACTAATCAATTTGGTGGCTTCAATGAATTGTTCTACAGTAAAGTGTTTGAGTTAATTTTAAGATTAAAAGGTAACTATCTATGGCCTGCGATGTGGAGTGCCGTATTTAGTGAAGATGGGCAACGCTTTAACTTGGCTAATGCTGATCTAGCACACAAGTATGGAATCGTAATTGGAACCTCACATCATGAACCTATGTGTCGTTCAGGTGAGGAGTGGTCTAAGACATATGAGCAATATGCTCAAAATTATGATTGGGACTTCCGTGTAAATAGAGAAGCAATATCAAAATTTTGGGAAGATGGTATAGAGCGTAATAAAGACTTCGATAATATTATTACGCTAGGAATGCGAGGAGAACGTGATTCCTCACTAAGGCTTGATCTTTCTGAAAATATTGAACTTCTGAAAGATATTATTCTCACTCAGAAAAAAATATTACAAGAAAAGGAACTTGAAGATGCTCCAAAGGTTTTAATGGTTTATAAGGAAATTGAAAGATGCTGGCATGGTAATGATGAAGTTGAAGGATTGGAGAAATGGAATGAGTTAGAAGATGTAACGATTATGCTATGTGATGACAACTTTGGAAATGTACGTACACTGCCTAATGTCGAAGATCGCGATAGAAAGTCAGGCTGGGGAATGTATTATCATTTCGATTATCATGGAGGGCCTCGCTCTTATGAATGGATTAATTCGACACAGCTGGAGCGAACTTGGGAGCAGCTTACGATGGCCTACGAATACGGCATTCAAGATATTTGGATTGTGAATGTAGGAGATTTAAAACCTCAAGAACTACCAATCTCATATTTCATGGACTTGGCCTACGATTTTGATACGTATGGTAAAAATGGTAGAAACCAAACATCAGCTTATATTGATAATTGGGTGAATCAACAGTTTGGAGAGCATGTAACTGCTAAGAAACTAGAACAAATTTCGTCAATCTTAAAGGATTATACGAAAATGAATAGCAGCTGCAAGCCAGAATTGTTAGATCAGCATACGTATAGCACAGAGCACTATAATGAAGCGGAGCAGATTCTTGCAAAAGCGTTTGATTTGGCAAAACGAGCTAATGATGATGAGGATATTCCAGATGTTGCAAAAGATGCTTACTACCAGTTAGTTGGTTATCCTGCAGTTGCTACCGCAAATATTCATATCTTGCATACAAGTGTAGCCTTTAATGAAAAGTTTGCAAATCGTGAGAATCCTAGTAGCATTGCTAATTGGTATGCGAAATTGATAGAGCAGGCGATTGAAGCGGATCAATGGCTTGAGAGAAAGTACAACAAAGAAATTGCAAGTGGCAAGTGGAATGGCATGATGTCCTCACCGCATATTGGATTTGTTAGTTGGAACGCAGATGGCTGGCAGTATCCGGTAGCAAAATATATCGCACTCAATAAAGAAGGCAAAATGATCCTAGATGTTGAAGGGTGTCAGCAATCATATACGACTGGCGAAGCGATATTACCAGTTTTTACGAATATTAATAACGAAAGCTATAGTATGTTGATTAGTAACGGAGGTAGTGAGTCATTTTCATATTCTATTTCAACTAATGCGAATTGGTTAAATGTTGATAGTGATATTGGTAGCATTGATATTGGAAAGCAAATTATAGTATCCGTAGATTGGAGTAAACTGCAGTCTGACGCACACGCCGAATTAGTTATTAATGGTGCAGGTCAATCGATTAAAGTAAATGTTTTCGCGAAATGGATCAATGCAAGTGGGTTGTCGAACATGACCTTTATTGAACATAATGGTGTACTATCCATTGAAGCAGAACATTATTTCAATATATCCTCAAATTCGAATAGACAGTGGCAGCTAATTGAAAACTACGGGAAGCATTTATCAGCTTTAAAAGTGTACCCCGACGTATATGAGCCATTATCTATTATAGACGCACCATATATAGAATATAAGGTTCAAATTAATGAGCCAGGGGAGTATGCGATCACACTGTTTACTGCTCCAACGAATAATCTAACGACTGTTGTTGAACTAAAGTACGGAGTCACTGTCGATGACCATCAAGAGGTTATTGTTAATTCCTTGGCAGAGCACTATATTGCAGGTCATCCTAATAAGGGGAGCTGGGGTAGGGGAGTTATCGAAAACATTCATCAATCAACTTCCAATCATAATTTAGAACAAGGTGTTCACTCTATTAAAATTTACAGTATCGATGCCGGATTAGTTATTCAAAAGTTAGTTCTTGCGAAGCAAGAGTTACCTCATTCATGGTTTGGCCCACCAGAAAGTTACTATGTTGGGTGCAACAGACCTAACGCAAGATCAGTCGTGCAACCAGAAGAGTATTTGTCTGGGCTAGATTATTATTTGGAGATGCAAAATAGTAAGATGGTCTAGGTAAATGTGATGATGTGAGTTAGTTCAAAAATACAATGGCCATGTAGAGCTTTTAAGGCAAATTCTTCGGAGATTATTGAGACTGTAGACAAACTAGTTTGTCTACAGTCTTTTTTAATCTAAGTTGGAAAATACTATATTCGAATACATTAATCGTCCTGAACCTATCTTCTGCTGAATCTTCCGTATTTTCGAACACCTTTCCTTAGTGAGGGTTCTTACCATAGACGATAATAATAATGGCCATCCGGATCATGAAGTAACCGATTCTCCTGATGACTTCCTCCGTTTTTCTTCATCCATGGAGACTACGATAAGATTGTTCATGTAAACTAGAGTAGTGATTGAATAAACAGTTAATAAACATATGAGGTGAGACACAGTATGAATTATGAAGAAGTGTTTACCGTACATGTAAATATTATGAAAACGATCGAGCTGAAGAATGATGATGGAGATTCAGTTGTAATGATTTCATTCTCAGGCGATGTGAGCGGGAGATATTTCTACGGAGTAGTACTAGATGGGGGGATAGATACTCAAGTTATTAGGAATTACGGCGACCGCCATACCTTATCTGCAAGGTACATGCTTGAAGGAAAGGATCATACAGGAGAAGCCTGCCGAATTTACATTGAGAACAACGGTGATTTGCACAAACAGCGGAAGGATGGATCGTTCCGCACTTTCCCTATGATGGTTACGAATAGTAAAGCATTATCTTTTTTGAATCACGAACTTTTCGTAGGAGAAGGAGTGCAGACGGAGTCGGGAGTAGACATTATTATTTATAGATGGATATAATTTCAAGTGTTCTAGAAGGATAACTAAGCAAGTACAAGTGGCGGCATATCGTTATAGCCTGGGCGAATAACCCAGAAGGTGCTAACCTGTAATAACATAAGATGCATTTACTAATTTGGGTTCGTGAAATATTAGTAAAAAAAAGATAATTATATCAATAAATGGACGTTGCTTTAAGCTACCAAAATTCCGATAATTAATTTACAATAGTTATTTAAAAGTAGTTCAGCAGCCAATTCATATAAAAGTGTATGCGCTTTCTGAAAATATTAAATGTATCACCTTATTCACTAGTTATTTGTTAGTAAGGACGTAACGTGACTGCTCATTAAGCAGAAGGAGTAAACCTTGAATGTACAGACTACTGATTGTTGATGATGAAGAAATTATTACAGAAGCATTGTACGAAGTATTTAATCAATCCATGAGTGATGAATTAGATATATGTAAAGCATACTCAGCAAATGAAGCATTGAATTGGTTAGCACGAACGAGGGTTGATATCGTACTTACCGATATTCGTATGCCAGGTATGAGCGGGTTAGAATTGATGGAAGAGATTCGGATGTTTTGGCCAAGGTGCAGAGTAGTTTTTTTAACCGGTTATAGTGAATTTGAATATGCTTATCAAGCTATTCAAAGATTGAACGTTAGATATTTATTGAAAACAGAAGGCTACTCCAAGGTCACTCAAACTGTTCAGGAAGTTATTCAAGAAATTAATACTGAAAATCAAATGTATAATTTATTGCAACAATCACAAGAACAGATAGATATGATAAAATTTTTGGAGCAAGGTGAATATTTCAGACACTTACTACATGACAGTTACTCAACTGATGAACTCCAAGATTTGTTAGTGTTAGAGTTTGAAGGATTAAACATTGATTTAGATGCAAAAGTCCCTGTTGTGCTAGTTCTTGGTCACTTATCATATCCCTTTGAAGTAGCTTATGTTGAAAGAAGTGAAATGTTTTCGTTAACGAGAGCTATTTGGAATTCATTTATGGTAGATCAGATAAACTGTGTTACTCTAGTCGATAAACATGGTGATCTATTATGGTTACTCCAAACTTCAGAGCAGACAGATGAAAAATTTAGCAATCATTTAATTAGATATTTGGAGGGTACTTTAGAATTGATTCAACAAGCATGTTTAGAATCATTAAGTGTCTCTATATCTTTTACAATAAGTGGTAGCGCTTGTGGATGGAGCGAAATAGCAAAACAGTATGATCGGCTTAGACAGCTACAGAAGATGAAAATTGGTGATGGCATCTCGTTAATCCAAATT
Organism: Paenibacillus endoradicis; assembly: GCF_024721975.1. Next base: position 272,380 of record NZ_JANQBB010000001.1, read on the forward strand.
GATCGTAATGAGAAGACCAACATATCTAATTTCAATGAAGGGTATCGGCTCGGACCTAAGATGGAGGTATTGAGCGCGCATCTAGATGCAGGAAGGTCAGATAATTTTTTTACATGTTTTAATGAAGTTACGCAACAATCTTTACGAAATGGTGATTTAGTTCAACGCTCTGTTGAAACCTACTATTCAATTGCATTAATGTTACTATCGCATATTAATAGGTATAATTTACAACATAGTATTGGTGATTATAGTAAATTAATGCGTTTTGATGAACATATGTCTATAAAGGAAGCATTTCAATATTTGCAATTATTAGCTGAGCGAATGTTTAAACATAAAAGCTTAGATGAAAGAGATAGATCAACTATGATTATTGAGAAAATATGTAGATTTATTCAAGAGCATTTAAGTGAAGATTTATCACTTGTTCGTTTGGCTGAACTTTATTATTTTAATCCTTCTTATTTGTCACGTTTTTTTAAGCAGGAACATGGTATTAAGCTATCGGAATATATTGATGAATCTCGAGCTAGAAAGGCGAAAGAGTTATTATGTAATGGCGATCTTAAAGTTCGTGATGTTGCTTTATTAGTTGGATATGAAGCAGCACATTCATTTACTCGCTTTTTCAAGAAAGCTACAGGAATGACTCCACAGGAGTACCGAGATTCGATTATAGTGGAATGCTAGTCTCAGTAGTTGTGTAGAGTTTTACATGAAGAGTATAGTTGGCCATTAAGTCGGGCTGATTATACTTTTTTTAAGGAGAAAAGTCGAATTAGTTAATTCACTTATCTGATATCAACTATATTTACAAGGTATGTAACGGATTTTATACGGCTACTTTACCTTTTTATAAGCACTATACTTAAGGTAGTTATTGATTAAGGTATCGTAGAACAGGATGAATGGCTAAAGTACTCTATTGATAAATATAATATTGAGAGGTGTTCTGGTTCATTATGAATCAACTTGTTATCACTCTAATATTGTCATATCATATATTATTGTTAGCAACACTATTATAAGAGTGGAATAGAGTCAATATAAGATGTAGTGGTATAAACAGTAAAAAGGGGATCACACCTTCTTATGTGCGAAGGTTTAATGGAGTGAGAAATTAGTTGATACTAATGATGTAATAGTTTTGATAGCCTATTATGGACTATAAAGATTTGAACATTGATATTAAGATGAGTTTATCGAGAAATAAAATAATATCTTTATGAAAAGGGGGAGTCCTTTTGTACATATTTCTGATGAAATGGGTCAAGCTAATAGCTTTGACTCTATTGTTAATGCTGATAGTAATAGCTTGTGAGAATAGCCCGAACGGTATTATTGACGAACCCTTAGAACAGAACGAATATAGCAATGTATACGATGAGATTGGACTTAGTAAATATGATCCACCAATAGAAATATCTTTTGTTCGTGAAACGAGTGACGCTTTGGAAGATTTATTAAATGTATTACCTGGGGAAACATTAGAAGATAATAGATGGAGCCGAATTTATGAGGAAGTATTAGGCATTACAATTAATTACGATTGGAAAGCTAAGGGGGATTTATATAAGCAAAAGCTTAGTTTCTCCGTTTCTTCTGGTCAACTTCCAGATATAATTAAAGTTAGCTCAGAGCAATTGAGAATGTTGAGTAATGCAGGTTTAATACAGGATTTGACGGATATTTACAATGATTATGCGACACCACTAACGAAAAATATATTAGAACAAGAAGGAAGATCAACTTTTGATGCTGCCACAATTGATGGTAAATTGATGGCAATACCAGATACTAATTCCTCCATTGAAGGAGCGATGTATATTTGGCTACGAACGGATTGGATGGAGAAACTCAGATTACAGCCACCTCAAACGATGAATGATATATTGGAAATTTCGAGAGCGTTTACAGAAATGGACCCAGATCAAAATGGACAAGATGATACTTTTGGTTTAGCCATTTCGAATTATTTGTGGGACCCTGTTATGAGCATTAAAGGATTTATGGCAGGTTATGAAGCATACCCAGAACTTTGGATCGTTGATGATTCAAATAATCTTGTATTCGGTGGAATCCAGCCAGAAGTTAAAGCATCACTTTTAGCATTACAACAGATGTATAAAAATGGTCAACTCGATCCTGAGTTTTCATTTAAGAATGGTGAAAAAGTGAAGCAACAGATTGCAAGCGGAACAGTTGGGATGATGTATGGTGAGCAATGGGGGTCGTTTGTTGTGCAATACAGTCAAGAACTTGATCGTGATGCAGACTGGAAAGCATATCCTATTGTATCTTTGAGCGGTAATCCCCCAAAGGTTCCATTAAGATTAAGAACTTATCAATACTTTGCTGTACGCAAAGAATTAGAGCATCCAGAAGCAATTGTCAAATTAATTAATTTGCATCTCGAGAAAAATTGGGGTGAGACAGCTGAATATATCAAGTTTTATAGTTCTTCTTATCCAGTGTGGCAGTTATCACCAGTAACTCCATATCCAGCTCAAAAAAACTTAGAAGCTTATCGCCAGATAGCTGAAGCTCGTCAATCAGGGGATTGGACGGGGTTGAATGCTGAAGCTCGGTCTATTCAAAAGTTAATTGAGCAGTATTATGCGGGGGGAACAGATAAAGATCATGGTTGGGGTTGGGATAAGACTTATGGTGTAAATGGTGCCTTTTCTATCTTGGATCAATATGAAGCTAATGGTCAATTATTATATGAAGCATTTACAGGAGCTCCTACAGAAACGATGATCGAGCGAAAATCATTACTGAACGATCTGCAACATGAGACTTATATCAATATCATCCTTGGTAATTCTATTGATGAATTTGATCAATTTGTAGAAACATGGCATGAGCTAGGTGGAGCAGAAATAACAAAGGAAGTTAATGAATGGTTTCAACAAAACAAATGATTTAAGTGGTAATCTAAAGGCTCGGGGGTATTTCCTTGTTTAACTTTCCTGTAACATCACTACGCAGAACTATTTTTTTTCGTTCAGTATTCACGTATCTGCTAGTTATTATCCCAATTATTATACTAGGCCTTTATTTGTACAACTGGAGCTATAATAACGCAAGTAAAGATATTTCAAGAGCTACCGTAACACAATTAAACTATTATTTAGAGGATTTAGAACGAGAAATCGAGTGGATGGAACTACAACAGTTTGATTTAGTCGAGGACGGTGAATTAAGTAAGCTAGCTGTCACATGGGGTAAGATGAGTAATGTAGAAAGAAGAGAAAGTTTGAACTACTTATTACATAGACTTACATCATTCAAAAACAGCAGTGCCTTTATTAAGGATATTAACGTACACATTTATAGTATCTCCAAAACAATCTCTGCGATGAATTCTGTTATCGAACTTGATGAGCAAGCATATACGCAATTAATTGCTAATGTTTCAAAAAATCGTGATCGATTATATTATTCGGATGATGCTGTTCATCTTATTGCATCTAAATATGGAGGTGGTAAAGGAGACTTGCCAAACTATGTCGTTCAAATTGAATTAGATTCAGAGAAGCTAAGAGAGTCGTTGCAGTTACTTAGTGCCTATGAAGACAGCGGGTCATTTCTTACTTCCAGTTCTTCCGGATATACAGTGATGAGTAATGATGAATCTAAAATTATAGTTAATAATTATTTGAAGGAGGACAAAGAAAATAGAGATTTCTTGACATTGTTAGCTGTTAATCAAGAAAAGTATCATATTGACAAGGCATATTCAAATAAATTAAAGCTTATTCTAGTCACGTATTTGCCTGAGGAGACAGTGAAGAGGCCTTTAAGCTTTTTTTATTATTGGGCATGGTTATTTGCAATAGCTTCCCTTATAGCTATTGTTGTTTTTTCTTATTCTACGTATCGCTTTATTCATAAACCACTGTTGTTGCTTGTTCAAAGTTTTAGACGAATGGAAGCTGGAGAGTTGGATCGACCAATCGTTCATGATAAGAAGGATGAATTTGGCTATTTGTATACTCGCTTTAATCATATGCTTACCAAATTAAAAAACCTTATAGATCAAGATTATATACAAAAAATGATGATGCAAAAATCTGAGTTAAAGCAGTTGCAATCTCAAATTAATCCCCATTTCTTATACAATAGCTTTTTTATATTAAATTCTCTTGCAAAAGTAGGGGATACTGAACGAATTGAACAATTCACAATAATGTTAGGGGAGTATTTCAGATTTATTACACGTAATGGTGAAGATCTAGTATTATTGTCGGAAGAGATTAAACATTCTCGAATGTATACAGATATTCAAGAACTTCGTTTCTCGAGAAGAATTCGTGTGCAATTTAATGATTTACCAATGGAGATGGAAACAATTAAGGTTCCTAGATTAATCGTTCAACCTATTATAGAAAATGCTTATGAGCATAGCCTTGAGAAGATGAGCGAGCAAGGATTACTTAAAATTTCATTTGAAAATGATAAAGATACCATCCATATTATTGTACAGGATAATGGTAGCCTTCTATCTGATGAGCAATTATTCATGCTACAGCATCGAATCCAGAATAATTCAGAAGAAAATGAAGTGACAGGTATTATTAACATCCATCGACGCCTTATTTTAACGTATGGTAAGGGTAGTGGACTTATAGTAGAACGAAGTGAACTTAACGGGTTGAAAGTTATTATTTGTATTCGAATTAATGATGATATGCAGTTAAAGTGACTCGAAGGAGTCACTTTTTTTATTGGGATTTTAAGGAGGTACTCAATTCTATAACTTGAGGGGTCAATCACCCTTAGTTTGACAGGTTGAAGCAATGAAGGTGAAACGTTACGATTTAAGAGTAAGTTCAAAACAGTCACTTGTGATCACGATGAGTATGCTAACGTAGCGTAGTCGGCATCGAATATGCCCCCATCGAAAGCCTGCGTGTGCTCACGTACACATAACGTACGCTGTGCTACTCGTTTTCGCTGTGGATCATCTTCTTGGTGCTGACAAGCAAATGTTTTGAACTTTTATTTCAATATTAGTTCAAAACGCGGACGTTGATAATGATGAATGGCTTCTTAGTATATTCGACATCGAATAGGTAGCGAATTTGGAAAGGGGGCTATTAATGATTGTTAAATCTAAAAAAAAGTTTATATTATCAGCTATCCTATTAGTATTTATTGCAATACTATTAATAAGTTTTTATCAACTATTAGATAAGAAATCAGATGTAATAACAGAGGAAGGATTGCTAAGTGCAAGTAACCCAATTATGTGGGCAGACGCACCTGATCCAGACGTTGTTCGCGTCGGCAATGACTATTATATGGTAAGCACCAGTATGCATATGATGCCTGGCTCGCCCATAATGAAATCTACTGATTTGGTGAATTGGGAAATCATTGGTTATCCGTATCAACGTTTGGAGGACAATGATGAACATAATCTTCGAGCTGGAATGAACATCTATGGAGAGGGCTCATGGGCTAACAGCTTTAAGTACCACAATGGTAAGTTCTATGTGCTGACGGCATCATTAGACTCTGGAAAAACATATCTATTTAGTACAGAGGATCCAAGCGGGGATTGGGAGCGAACTGAATTTAATGAATACTTTCATGATCCAGCATTGCTTTTTGACGATGATGATAAAGCATACATTATCTATGGCATCGAAAATTTCAATATTAAAGAGTTAACCTCGGATTATAAAGCGATTAACCTATCTGGACTTACTAAGCAAATTGTTACTTCTGGTCAAGAGGGGATGGAAGGGGCACATGCTTATAAAATTAACGGAAAATACTATATTACTGCCATATGGTGGGAGAAAGGAGATATTAGAAAGCAGTACGTATATCGTTCTAATAATATAGATGGTGCTTATGAAGGGAAACTGGTACTTAGTGATACGATGGGATTCAAAAATAACGGCGTTGCAAAAGGTGGTTTAGTGGATACACCAGAAGGTAACTGGTATGCCATGCTGTTTCAAGATCATGATGCAGTAGGAAGAATTCCAGTATTAGTACCCGTTAACTGGAAAGATGATTGGCCTGTTTATGGAAATGAAGAAGGAAAAGTTCCTCTAACTTTGTATACATTAGCAAGCCGTGGCTCTGTTAAGAACTTAACGAAAAGCGATGAGTTCAATCAAGCAACTATAGCACATGATACATCAGATGTTCTAACGACGGAAGTAGCTTCAAGTACACAGTCGATAGGTGTAGAGCTAGTAGTCAACAGTCAGTTCAATAGTAATATTGCCGACTGGAGCGGCAAAGATCAGGCTAAGGTAGAAGTTATTGCCGATCCTTCTTCTAGTGATAATAACATTGCATTTATTTCAAAGCGTACAGTTATGTCTATTAATGAAATTCCAGCAACTGCTTCTGAAGTAGCAGAAAGTATGCCTAATGGTTCACAACTTGGCCTTGAGTGGCAATGGAATCATAATCCTAACAATATGAAGTGGTCTCTCACTGAGAGAAAAGGTTTCTTGAGATTAACGACCGATAATGTTGTCAGCAATGTAATGGAGGCACGAAATACTCTTACCCAAAGGGGACAAGGGCCCCAAAGCTCTGGCTGGACATCTATAGATACTAGTTATATGAAGGATGGAGATTATGCTGGGTTAGCGGCCTTTCAGCAAGAGTATGGCTTTGTTGGGGTAACTAAGAAAGCAGGAGAACAATATATCGTTATGGTTGATAAAGGTGTTGAAATTGATCGAACCTTATTATTACAAAAGCAAGTATATTTCAAAATTGATTTTGACTTTACAACGGATAAGGCTCAATTTTTCTATAGTCTCAACGGCAAGCAATGGACAATCTTCGGGCAAGAGTTACAGATGCGCTACACATTGCCTCACTTTATGGGATATCGCTTTGCATTGTTTAATTATGCTACAGAGAACGTAGGAGGATATGTAGATTTTGATTTTTTCAGATTCAGCCCAGAAGCAACAGCACTTGAAACAACGGCAGTTCTGAGCGCTAACTTGAAAGAAAATCATGTTGAGTTAAGTAAAGAAAAGGGGAGTAGATATGAAATAAGTATATTGCTTGATGAGTTATCAGATGATCAGAATTTCCAGCAACTTCATGCGACGATACAATTTCCAGATTGGTTAGAAGTTGAAAGGATCGTTGCTAACGAACAAAATACGCCTGAAGTAGAAATAACCTATGAAGAAGTGGCAGGCGGCATAGCATTACAAATAAATTCTGTAAATGTAACGAAGCAATTATATGAAAATGTTGACTTCAGTAAGGAACTTGCAACAATTACATTTACACTTAAAAAGGAGCTTGTTGAAATGACGAATGGTGAAATAAAGGTAGATTCTTTGGAAATCGTAGATTCAGCACAACAGAAGGAAAACATTGATGTAAGTGGAGCAGTAGCCAAGCTTACCTATGCACCACCTACTCAAGCGGTAGGTAAAGATGTTTTGAACGGTAATCCGTTAGTGTCTCACAAATTTGGAGCAGATCCTTATGCGTTAGTATATAACGACCGAGTATATCTTTATATGACGAACGATGTATTTCAGTATGACGAGAGTGGCAATGTCAAGGATAATACTTATGCTAATATTAATAAGCTTTCAGTTATTTCATCAGATGACCTAGTCAATTGGACTGATCACGGCTTTGTAGATGCAGCTGGTCCAGATGGCGCTGCAAAATGGGCAACGCAATCTTGGGCACCTGCTGCAGTACATAAAGTGATTGACGGAAAAGATAAATTCTTTATCTACTTTGCTAATAATGCAAGTAATATTGGTATATTGACGAGTGACAGTCCGACAGGACCTTGGATCGACCCTATTGGTACACCACTTATTACTAGAGAAACTCCTGGTGTGGAAAAAGTAACATGGTTGTTTGACCCAGCTGTGTTAGTAGATGATGACGGAAAGAGTTATATCTACTTTGGTGGAGGTATTCCAGACGGACAGGAAGAAATGCCGAACACTGCTAGAGTGATGGAACTAGGCGAAGATATGATTAGTGTGGTGGGAAAAGCTCTTCCAATTCCAGCTCCGTATATGTTCGAAAATTCAGGGATTAACAAAGTGAATGATAAATACTATTATACGTATTGTTCGAATTTCTACGGTGGTGTTCGTCCCGAAGGAAGCCCTCAAGCAGGTCAAATTGCTTATATGGTCAGTGATTCTCCGATGGGACCATGGACATATGAAGGGATAATTCTGAAAAATCCAGGACACTTTTTTGATGTAGGCGGTAATAATCATCATGCCATTTTTGAATTCCATGAAAGCTGGTATATCGCTTATCATGCACAGACATTGTCTAAAGCGATGGGAGTACCAAAAGGATATCGTTCAACTCATCTGAATCAGGTTTTCTTTAATGAAGATGGAACGATACAAGAGATTATTGCTGATTATGAAGGTGTTAAGCAATTAAAAGCCTTCGATCCATATGTTCGAGTAGAAGCGGAGACTATCGGTTGGCAAGCAGGAATAAATACGGAGCAGATTAGTGATAACGCGCAGAAACCTTCTTCTAATAGAGTGGTAACAGATATTGATAATGGCGATTGGATAGCCGTTTCCAATGTGGATTTTGGGAGTAGGGGTGCTACGTTATTTACGGCAGCAGGAGCCAATGGTAATGTTGCTAGCAACATTGAAATTAGGTTAGATAGCCCAGATGGGGAATTAATAGGAGAGCTGTCTATTCCTGCAGCAACTGGCCTAGATCAGTACTCTGAGTTGCAAACGAAAATTGAAGGTGCAGTTGGAGTTCATCATTTATTTTTAGTATTTAGAGGAGAAGACAATAGCGAGTTATTCAAGCTTGATTACTGGCAGTTTCATGAATAGTTAGGATGCTGTGCCCCCATATCTAATTGATATGGGGGCTTCTCATTATAAGGGGTAGTTCAAAAAGCAGACTTTGATAACGATGAATGGTCTCGTAGTTTAGTCGACATCGCATCTGAAACGAACTTGGAAAGTACGGTTCGCGTGTACCAAACACGTACACTTGCGCTTCCGCCTTTCTCAAGTAACGTTTCACCTGCTCGGTTCTGAAAGCCCGCTTTTTGAACTTTCATTATAAGGGGTAGTTCAAAAAGCAGACTTTGATAACGAAATGTGCAGGGAGATAAACTGGGATCAAATATGAAGCAAGCTTGGGAAGTGTGCAATCTTTTTGATTGTAAGCAATTCTTTACTCGTTTTTTTAATGACTTTAAACGGAACTGTTTACGTTGCTAAAAACCTATAATTTAGCAGGTATTCAACTGAATACAGGCAGGTTGTTGAGCTATATATGAAAGCGCTACACTTCTTATGTAGTTAACTCTTAAGGGGGAAAAAAAATGCTAAAGAAACAAAGGTTGTTAATACTGTTGTGCCTTGTTTTTGTTTTAGTAGTATCTGCGTGTAGTGGAAATACAGGAGGTGGCAATTCAGGAAATAATGCTAAACCTGATACATCCAGTAAACCGGTGGTTACAGAAGATGTATCAAATGAAGATGTTGATGTAGTTAAAGAGAACCCAAATGCAACACCTGAAATGGATTTTGATCTTGGTGGGAAAACTGTGAAGATTGTAGCGTGGTTCGATCTTGCAATAAAACAAGATGGCCCGGACAATATCCAGCGCCAGAAAAATCTAGATGCATTAATGGAAAAACATAATTTCAAAGTTGAATATGTTGCTTTGACCTATGATGAGTATGTTGATAAAGTGTCCGCTTCAATGCTAGCAAATGATCCTGTCGGAGATATTCTCTTAATTAGGAGACCTTGGGCAATTCCTAGTATGGTACAGCAAGACTTCTTCTGGCCACTCGATGAATATACAAAGAATGATAAAGCATTCAGTCCAAGCGGTAAAAAGTTCTCCGAATACGAAGGTAAAACTTACGGGTTTTCCATTTATGATGGAGATAATGGTGCAAATGGTATTATCTATAACAAAACATTGATGAACGAGTTGGGCTTGAAGCCTTTGCAAGAGTACGTTGATGAAGACAACTGGAACTGGGATACTTTCCTTCAAGTTGCTAAAGAAGGAAACAAAGATACAAATAACGATGGGAAAATAGATGTTTGGGGACTTGCAAATGTATCCATTGATGCGGCAATGGCTTCTAATGGTGCAGACTTCACTAATGGAAATCAACAAGCGTTAGATGATCCAAAAACGATTGAAGTATTTAATCATATAAGCACGTTTGCAACTGAGAAACTTGTAAGACCGACAGAAGGTGGAGATTGGACAGAGCCAACACAATTCTTCCGTCAAGGTAACACTTTGCTAGTTAATGGTGCAATGTATGAAATTGCTGGATATCGTACGGATATGCCTGACTCTGAAATTGGCTTTGTTCCTTACCCTAAATCTCCAAGTGCAACAGAATATACTAGCGTTACTTCTGCACCTACATTTTATGTTATTCCTAAAGCTGTCGAACATCCAGAGCAGATGGTGTACATCATGGAAAAAATCCAAGATTACGAGTCTGTTAGTGAATATTCAGCTCAGGCTTATTACGAATCTATTTTTGATAACGAGGAAGATGTTGCCAATCTAAGAACAGCGAACAAGAAAACGCATGCACTTGACAGAGAGACTTATCCGTCGTTCCCTTACTGGGAAATTCTTGGTGACTTGAATAATGGTGTTTCTGTTTCAACGGTTGTTGAGACGTACAAAGCTAAAGTTCAGGCTGCTGTAGATGAAGTATGGCTTAAAAAATAATCTATAGTCAAAGTAACTTTAATTAAAATGCAACATTCCTCATTAGGTAGTTGGTTTGTCTCATGAGGAATGTTGCTAAAAGTGCTGAAATTAAAAATAATGCATCAGGAGGGGAGAAACGTTGAACACAAGAAAGAAAAAGAAAGTGATTGTTCTAATGGTTCTTGCCGCACTTCTATTATCCCTGTGGGCTTTCTTACCTTCAGATTCCACCACTCAACCGCATGTTTATGCTATAGGTGGTTTTGATGCCGTTACAGGCTTATCGGAAGAAGATGGGTATGCAGCATATTTAAATCGTCATTCGACAGTGGATAGACCTAATGAGACGATTCGAATCGAAGGGGAAAATTTTGTTGAGACTCTCGGAGATGGTTTTGAGATCGTCAACCAGTTGGAAGGATTAGATGGTCAAGCAGTAGTAACACCGGAAGAAGGCACCATCAGTTGGGATGTATCAATAGAAGACCCAGGATTATACAATATTAAAATTCATTATTTTCCGTTAGAAGGAAAAAGCTCTTCTATTGAAAGAGAGTTTACTATTAATGGTGAAGTACCCTTTAAAGGGGCAGAAATACTATTATTTGACCGAATTTGGGCAAACCGTTATGAAGAAATTCAAAGAGATGATCGGGACAACGATTTACGACCTAGACAGGTAGAGAAACCTGAATGGCAAATCGGTGATTTCAAGGATAGGAATGGTTATTTTGAAGAATCATATTCCTTTTTCCTGGACAAAGGAATCCAATCACTTTCATTAACATCGTTACGTGAGCCTATGGCTATCGATTATATTGAACTGTATCAGAATAAGGCTCTGAAAAGTTATGAAGAACTGGAGAATGAGTACGAGGCCAAGGGCATTAAAGTTGCCCAGGATCAATATATGCTTATCCAAGCTGAGGATGCCATTTCTAAGTCATCACCTACTTTATTTCCAGTATCAGATAGATCAAGCCCTACGGTTATCCCGTATGATGTTTCAAAGATCCGTATCAACACAATTGGCGGATTGAATTGGAAACTACCTGGTCAGTGGATTGAATGGGAGATCGACGTCGAAGAGGATGGTTTGTATCAACTAGCATTGAAGCAGAAGCAGAACCAGCTTCGTGGTGTCTATGCTACACGGAGTCTAATGATTGACGGAGAATACCCTTTTGAGGAAATGAAGAGGATTCGCTTTAATTATGAAAGAGATTGGAAGATGGATGTGTTGGGGGGAGATGAGCAGCCCTATCTGTTCCATCTAACGAAAGGTACCCATCGTATTAGAATGACAGTTTCACTTGGAGATATCGCTCCATTACTGCAAACGATTGAGTCGAGTGTACTTCAGCTCAATGAGATGTATCGAAAGGTACTAATGATTACCTCTAATACACCAGATCCATTTCGAGATTATCAATTGGAGAAGCGTATTCCAAATATGACAGAGGTATTCGCTGAACAGGCTGAAATAATTCAAAGTGTAGCGGATTACTTAGAAGAAGCTACGGGAGAGCGAAGCGATAAGGTTGCGGTTCTTCACTCCATGGTTCGACAACTAGAAGAAATGGTTAAATATCCGGAGACAGTTGCCAAACAATTGAAGTCCTACAAAATTAATGTCGGAGGTCTAGGGACTTGGATTTTGACCGTCCGTGAACAGCCTTTATCGCTTGATTATCTTATCGTGTCTTCGCCTGAACAAAAACTACCAAGAGCTGACGCTACAATATTGGAAGTAATTGGGCATGAGCTAGGCGCTTATGTTTCTTCTTATACAGAAGATTATGACAGCATAGGTAACACGGGAGAAAAGGATAAAGCGATAACTGTTTGGATTACGACAGGACGCGATCAGGCGCAAGTATTGAAAAGCTTAATTGATGATTCCTTTACACCAGAGACCGATATATCCGTAAAGCTTCGTCTTGTACCGGGAAATATTCTATTGCCTGCTACCCTTGCTGGTGAAGGTCCGGATGTTGCTATGCAACTAGGCGAGGATATTCCTGTTAACTATGCGATGAGAGACGCCGCTGCGGATTTAACGAAGTTTGACGATTTTGATGAGGTTGTAACTAGGTTCCGTGACAGTGGTATAGAGCCATACAAGTACAATGGAGGCGTGTTTGCTTTGCCTGAGCAACAGACCTTTCCAATGCTATTCTATCGCAAAGACATTCTTGATGAATTGGAATTGACAACGCCGAAAACTTGGCAAGATATATATAACATGATTTCCGTGCTCCAGAAGCATAACATGGAGTTTTATTTACCACTTGAAACTACAAATGCAAATATGGTTCCGAATGCGACATTCTCTATGCTACTTTATCAAAACGGTGGTCAGTTCTACGGTGATAATGATACGAAAAGTGCGTTGGATTCTGAAATTTCCATGGAAGCATTCAAAAAATGGTCGCAGTTTTATACCAGCTATAAGTTTCCATTAATTGCAGACTTCCCGAATCGATTCCGGACAGGTGAAATGCCGATAGGCATTGCAGACTATACAACGTATAACATGCTGACGGTTATGGCTCCTGAGATTAAAGGTTTATGGGAATTCACGCTTGTGCCTGGAACAGAACTTGCGGATGGTACGGTCAACCATGAAGTAGCGAGCCACACAACCGCAGTCCTGATGCTCGAAAATTCGAAAAATAAAGAGATTTCTTGGGAGTTTATGAAATGGTGGACGGACAAGGAAACTCAGGTCGCTTACGGCCGTGAAATGGAAGGGCTTATGGGCGAGGCGGCTCGTTACCCAACTGCCAACATTGAGGCTCTTGAAGAATTACCTTGGCCAATCGAGGATTATAAAAATCTGGAGAGCCAGTGGAAATGGGTAAGAGGTATCCCGCAAGTTCCTGGTGGCTACTTTACTGGAAGACACTTAGACAATGCTTTCAGAAAAGTCGTAAACGCTAGTGAGAATCCTCGTGAAGCGTTGTCTGATTATATCTTGTACATTAACGATGAAATTGAAATCAAACGGAAAGAATTTAACTTACCGTATTAGTCAGGGGTGGAAGCTGATGCAAACAGAGAAAACCGCTCAGGTCGCAAAGGGATTCATTCGTCCGCAGAAGATATCGAAGTGGGCACATATCGCCAGCGAGTTGAAACGTAACAAGCATTATTATATTTTAATAAGTCCATATATGACGATTTTCTTTTTGTTCACTGTCATTCCCGTCGTTTTCTCTTTGGTATTAAGCCTATTCTATTTTAATATGCTGGAATTTCCACGATTTGTAGGATGGCAAAATTATTCTAGACTGTTGCTTAACGACGATGTATTTATGATTGCTTTGAAGAATACTCTTCTGTTCGCGGTTATTACTGGTCCTGTTAGTTATATCGCCTGTTTTTTGTTTGCTTGGATTATTAATGAACTATCACCTAAAGTACGTGCATTTATGACGTTAGTTTTTTATGCTCCTTCGATTTCAGGTAATGTGTTTTTCATATGGCTAATCGTATTTTCGGGCGATAGCTATGGTTATTTGAACGGATTTTTGATGAAAACAGGTATTATATTAGAACCTATTCAATGGCTTCTTGATGAGAAATATATTTTGCCGATTGTTATGCTAGTTCAACTGTGGCTTAGTTTAGGAACGAGTTTCCTTGCCTTTATTGCTGGTTTGCAGACGATCGATAGAACACTGATTGAAGCAGGGTCTGTCGATGGAATTAGAAATCGTTGGCAGGAACTATGGTTTATTACATTACCTTCAATGAGACCACAGCTTATGTTCGGAGCTGTTATGCAGATTACAGGATCGTTTGCAGTTGCTGATATTTCAATCGCACTTGCAGGATTTCCGAGCGTCAACTACGCGGCTCATACCATCGTAACGCATTTGATGGACTTTGGTAGTATTCGTTTTGAGATGGGTTACGCGTCCGCCATTGCAACAGTTCTCTTCGGCATTATGCTTGGAACTAATATGCTGACACAAAAAATGCTGAGAAAGATAGGTGAGTAACGTTGGTCATGAAAATGATGGCGGTCTTTCGAACGCCTAAAAAGCTTAATCGTTCTTTTACTGTCAGCTTTTTGCTGTTTGCGTTGCTTGCCTTTTTTGGGGCCTTCATGGCTTTGCCGCTCGTTTATGCGGTGAACAATGCATTCAAACCACTTGATGAATTATTTATATTTCCACCGCGTTTCTTTGTGAAAAATCTGACGATAGAAAACTTCTTAGATTTAATATCTTTAATGGGAAATTCTTGGGTACCTTTATCTCGATATATCGCTAATACTTTGCTGATTACGATTGTCGGTACTGTTGGTCATATTCTGCTGGCATCTGCAGCAGCTTATCCCCTTGCGAAATATCGATTCCTTGGCTCAAAGACACTCTTCTCTATCGTTGTGTTAGCTCTAATGTTCTCGCCACATGTAACAGCTACACCCAACTATCTGATCATGTCTTGGTTGGGCTGGGTAAATACGCATGCATCCATTATTATACCCGCATTAGCTTTCCCACTAGGATTGTTCCTAATGAAGCAATTCATGGAGCAAATTCCTGATGCTTTATTAGAAGCTGCCAAAATTGATGGTGCCAATGAATACAGGATTTATTGGACTATTGTTATGCCCAACGTAAAGCCTGCATGGTTAACTCTTATGATTTTGCAGTTTCCAATGTTATGGGGTAGTGACGGGGGTAATTTTATCTATAGTGAGAACTTAAAAACGCTGCATTACGCCTTGGGACAAATTACTGCTGGGGGAATTGCGAGAGCAGGGGTTGGTGCGGCAGTCGCACTACTTTTGATGATTGTTCCAATATCACTATTTATTATTTCTCAGAGTAGCGTCATTGAGACAATGGCTACTTCCGGGATGAAGGATTAGAAGGGGGCTTTGCACGATGTTGACTAGAAACCCCAAAATAAGAAAGGGTCTCTTCATGGCACTTTGTTGTCTAATTGGCATAAGTGTGTGGGGAAGTCCAGTCCAGGCTAATAGCAACGCAGATTCCTACAACTATTCTTATTGGGGAAGAACGGTTGCTTCGCCTGCCGCCTATACGGCGACCGGTTCGGTTAATGGGTTGGATATTGGAATAGGGATATTAAAGGAACCTAGCGATATTCAAGTCACATCTGATAACTATATTTATATATTGGATTCTGGAAATAACAGGGTAGTTATTTTAGATCAAAACTACGAATTGATTAATGTCATTGATTCATTTAACAATGAAGGATCAATCGAAACATTACTTAACCCTCAGGGACTGTTTGTAACGCAAGATAAAAAACTGTTAATTGCTGATACTGGCAATAAACGTATAGTAGAGCTTGATAAGGATAATAACCTTATAAAAATTATTGAAGCACCACAATCCGAATTACTTAATTCAACGTTTGATTTCCAACCAGTTCGGGTTGTAGCCGATAAGGCACAGCGAATATATGTTATGTCAATAGGAGTATTCGATGGCTTGATGGAATTTAACGCTGCAGGGGAATTCAATACATTTACGGGAGCAAATCGTGTAAACGTAGATCCTATTGAGTATTTCTGGAAAACGATTTCCACACAAGAGCAACAAAGTAAAATGATAATGTTTACTCCTACAGAATTTACAAATTTGGACATAAACGAAGAAGATTTTCTTTATGTTACAAATGGTGATCAATGGGGTGACAACATTAAGATGTTAAACGCTCAAGGTAGCGATATATTGCGTAGAAATGGATATTTCAAACCTATGGGCGACATTCGCTACTTTGCAGATGAAGGTCCATCTCGATTAGTAGATATCGATGTGGCTGATAGCGAGATGTATTCGGTGCTTGATGCAAAAAGAGGAAGGGTATTTACATATAATGGGGATGGACATCTGTTATATATATTCGGTGGTCTAGGAAATAAATTAGGAGAATTTAAGACACCAACAGCAATTACTAGAATGGGAGATGATTTCCTAGTTCTAGATAAGGCACTTGGTGAGATTACGGTGTTCCAGACAACGGAATACGGTCGAATGCTTAATGAGGCAGTTAGGAGTTATTATCGCGGAGATGAAGGAGAGGCATTCAATTATTTTCAACAAACTATAAATATGAACTCCAATTTAGAGTTCGCCTATGGTGGAATCGGTAAGGCACTTCTTCGTCAAGGAGATTACAAAGAGGCAATGTTTTACTTTAAAAAGAGTATGGATCAGAAAAATTATTCCAAGGCGTACTTACTCTATCGCAAAGAAGTGCTTCGGGAATACTTCTCGATTATTATGACAGGCATATTGATAATGGCAGTTGTAATTTCAGTTGCAACAAGATACAGGAAGTTAGTACGGAGAAAGAGGGGGATTTCCATTGAATAGAGATCTTGTGAAATATCCTTTTTATCTCATTTTTCATCCCTTTGATGGTTATTGGGAATTGAAATACGACCGCAATCAGAAGCAGAGCTTGATCTTTGCCATTGCTATTCTATTCATGCTCGCATTAACAAACATCTTGTCCAGCCAATACAGTGGTTTTGTCGTTCATATTGTAGATCCTAAATCAATGAATAGCTTTATGGAAATTATATATGTCATAGTGCCAGTCTTGTTCTTTTGTATAGCAAACTGGTCACTTACAACATTGTTGGACGGAGAAGGGAAATTTGTAGAAATTTTCACTTCAACATGTTTTGCACTTATTCCATTGGTACTTATTAATTTTCCTTGGATTTGGCTAAGCAACGTCATCTCGATGGAAGAATCGGTATTTTATTATTTTTCGAACAGTCTAGCATTAATCTGGTTTGTTTTTATGTTGTTCATTGGAAATATGACGGTACATCAATTTTCACCGTCCAAATCAATACTTACCATTCTTCTCACTATTGTCGCTATGGCATTTATGGCGTTTCTTAGTTTATTATTTTTTAGTTTAATCCAACAGATCATCTCTTTCATTTCCGTTATTTATCAAGAACTGGCATTGAGAAACTGAGAAAGGAGGGCACAAATGATACAGACTAAAAAAGTTTTAATGATAGTACTTGTTATAAGCGCAATCATCATTGCAGGTTGTTCAGATTCAATGGATGAGCTTCAATTGGATAGCGCTGCGCTTACAGAGGAATTCATACAGGGAGAATCGTTAAAGGCCTCCTTTACGGATTCGAGAGTTGCGGGAATGAAGGGGATTGCCGAGAATGATAATTTACAATTGTTGGTGACGGAACAGACAGGGGAAATTGCTGTCATCGATAAAAATAATGGTGAGATTTGGTATAGTAACCCGCCTGAAAGTGACTCAGATGCAGTTGCTTTGGGAATTAATAAGCAGTTATTATCTTCACAAATGAAACTCGATTACTACAATATGTCTGGACAGATCAATTCAATCAACTCCAAAACTGATAGTGCAGACTATAATCAGATTAGGTTTGAACCAATCTCCAATGGTGTCAGAGTGACTTATCGATTCGGTAAGTATGAAAAAACATTGAATGATTTGCCAATGCTCATTAGCAAAAGCCGTTTCGAACAACTAGCAACTAAATTAGATGAAACGGGGCAGAGAGCTTTACAAACTGCCTATACCGAAGATGTTGAAAAATCGGTATACGTGAGAGGCAACGATCAAATACTTCAAGGGATTCGACTTAAGCGTGCGCTTCAAGCTTTTGAGGATGCGGGTTACACGGAAGAAGATCTATTGTTGGATATTGAGGAACATCAGTTGGACCAGCCTATTTCTGAACCAAGAGTCTTTCAGGCTGCTATTGAATATACGTTGGATGCTAATAGTCTTGTTGCAAAAATCCCTAGCTCAAGCATTCAATACCCAGAGGACTATCCTATTAGCCAGCTCTCCATAATGAATTATTTTGGAGCAGGAGGAGTAGAAGAAGAAGGCTCTTTATTTGTCCCTGATGGTTCTGGAGCACTCATTAACTTCAACAATGGGAAAACTCAGTATTCGGCATACCAGCAGCAAGTTTACGGAACAGATATGACGCTAGAATCTTATGTATCAGCCGTAAGTGAAGAGTCAGTTAGGCTACCTGTGTTCGGTATTATTCGTGAAGGCAGTGCATTTTTAGGTATTATTGAAGATGGTGCCGCGGCTGCGTCTATTCACGCCGATGTCAGTGGGAAATTAAATAGCTACAACTATGTATACCCCATCTTCACTGTGCTTAATAATGGTGAAGTCACCTTGAATGCGAATGGGAAACAGCGTTCACTACCAAAATTCCAAGAAAATAAGATGAAGTCTGATTTTACAATTCGCTATGCTTTTTTAGACGGAGAAGAAGCGTCCTACAAGGGAATGGCTCAATATTTCCAGAAATATTTGTTGGCTAAGAACGGTCTTCCTCAGCTAGTAACGGATACAAAGTCAGAGGATTCTCCTTTCTACTTGCAAGTGGTGGGGAGCATAAATAAAGAAAAGAAATTTGCAGGAATACCTTATGAATCACTAGAACCGCTTACGACATTTGAGCAAACAAAAGACATTATTACTGAGATGAAACAGCGTGATATTAACCACATCAAGCTTCAGTATTCTGGTTGGTTCAATAACGGATTGAATCACGGTATTCCAAAAAGTATCTCAATCGATAAAGAAGTAGGCGGTAAAAAAGGTTTCCGTGATTTCACGGCGTTCGCACAAGAACAAGAGATATCTTTTTATCCTGACGTTGCCCTGCTGACAGCATACACAGATGATCACTTTAATACATCTAAGGATGCCGCAAGAACGATTAAAGGGGTTCCTGCTAGAATATTTGCTTATGATATGGGTCTAGATGGTCGAGATAGATCTCGCATACCTTCTCATGTTATTTCTCCACGACTTGTCAATAGTTATGTGGATGGCATGTTAAACGATCTGTTGGATCTTCCGATCCAAAGCATATCGTTACGGGACTTAGCTGATCAATTGAACAGTGATTATCGAAAAAATAAGCAAATTGATCGTACAGAATCTGAGGAATTTTCTATCAATGCTTTGAACCAGATAGGTGAAGCGAGTTTAAGTGTCATTGCTAATGGAGGGAATTCTTATGCTCTTCCATTTTTGACGGATATAACGAATGCTCCAATGACCAGTAGCAAATTCAAAATTGCAGATGAAGAAATTCCTTTTTATCAAATGGTAGTTCGAGGATCTATTAATTATACGGGAGCACCATATAACCTTTCTACGTTTACGAGTATGGAGCAATATATATTGAAATGTTTGGAATATGGATCAGGGGTCTACTTTGAGTGGATTTATGAACCGAATCATACGGTGAAGGATACCGATTATAACAATCTGTATGCAGTGAATTACGAGTTATGGATAGATCAAGCATCAGAAATTTATAACAACGTGAACGAGGTTCTACGGAAGGTTCAGAATGAGCGCATCATCGGACATGAAAAGCTGACTGAGGGCGTCTATAAAACCGTTTACGAGAGCATGTACGTAATTGTGAATTATAATCATTCACAAGTAACAATTGACGGCAGAACAATTGATGCCGAGAGCTATATTACAGGTGGTGAACAATCTTGAAGAAGCTCGGCATGAAGCAAAGGTCTTATCTACAACAAAAGGCGTTATGGGGTATAATATTTGCTTTTCCATGGCTCATAGGATTCATTTTTTTCTTTCTTGTTCCATTAGTGGATTCGTTGCGGTATAGCTTTAGTTCCGTTGTAGCCAGTTCGGAAGGGTTAAACATCAATTTTATAGGTTTAGAAAATTATATTAATGCACTGACAGTTAATACGAACTTTAATCGTTCATTAGTGGAATCTATTGTGAATATGGTCGTTAACGTTCCTTTAATCGTCATATTCAGTCTTTTTATAGCGGTGTTGTTGAATCAGAAGTTTGTAGGAAGAGCTTTTGCGAGATCAATCTTTTTCTTGCCTGTTATCTTAGCGTCTGGGATTATTCTTACTCTTGAGAGTTCAAGTTTGATTCAAGCTGTTAATGATGAGAATATCGGATCTGGTTTTACTAGTGCGATGGGTGTTTTTGAACTGGAGAACATGATGTTAAGGGCAGGGGTAAGTGAAATTATCGTTCAATATTTAACAGGGGCAGTGGACCGCATTTATCAGATAGTTAGCCAATCCGGGGTACAAATATTAATTTTCCTTGCAGCGATCCAGACGATTCCTCCTCAGCTTTATGAGGCATCTACAATGGAGGGGGCTACTGGATATGAATCCTTTTGGAAAATCACTTTTCCTATGGTGAGTCCGCTAATTTTTGTAAATATGATTTATACAATTATTGACTCTTTCTCCGTAAATGCGATGACCGATTTAATCCGGCAAACGGGCTTTACTTCGTTCAACTTTGGTCTCAGTTCTGCGATGGCATGGATATATTTCCTAGCGATTGCATTGATTCTACTGACCAGTTCATACTTAGTATCCAAAAGGGTATTTTATTATGATTAGAAGGAGGATGAATGAGTTGAAGATTGTAGGTAAATTATTGTCACTAGAACAATGGAAACATTGGATTTGGTCATTCGTGAGACTGACGCTTATTGTAGGTCTATCGTTCGTTATCCTGTTCCCGATCATTCAGAAAATTTCTACAGCGTTTAAAGATAAATCCGATCTCTATTCACCCGTTGTCGTGTGGATTCCAGAGACATATACGCTTGACAATTTTAAACTGGCGATGTCTATTATGAATTATGGTAAGACATTGTTAAACACTTTTACTCTATCAGGGTTAACGACCATTCTAGCTGCGGCGTCCTGTGCACTAGCAGGTTATGCTTTTGCCCGACTTAAATTTAGGGGAAGCAATTTACTTTTTGGAGGCGTCATACTTACGATTCTTGTGCCACCTTCGACGATATTGATTCCCCTTTATCTTAATATGAATGACTTTACGCTATTGGGGCTCATTCCTTTGATTACCGGGGGGAAATCTATTAATCTATTAAATACTTATTGGCCTTTTATTTTAACTTCTATTACGGCAAACTCTCTTAAAGCAGGACTATATATTTTCATCTTTAGGCAATTTTTTAGGGGAATACCGAAAGAGGTTGAAGAAGCCGCATATATGGATGGTGCAGGTGTACCTTCAACATTCACTCGCATTATGCTACCTAATGCAATACCTTCCATTGTTACGGTTGCGCTCTTTTCATTCGTATGGCAATGGAATGATAGTTTTTTTACGACGACCTATTTAACAAGCGGAAAGGTCATGTCTACGCAGCTGTCATCATTACCGTATAATGTTTCAGCTACTCTCCAAGGTGGAGTTGGGGCGACTGTAGATCCGTTCTATTTGAGCATGATTCAGGACACAGGGATATTGCTAGCTATTTTACCATTAATAATTATTTACTTATTTGTTCAGCGTTATTTTGTAGAAAGTATTGAACGTACAGGAATTGTTGGATAAATAGTAAATAGGTAGAACGCCATGCGTGGAACGTAGTAATATGACTAGTTCGCGTATGGTGTTTCTAATTTCATGCAAAGGTGGATGAAGTAGTGAATCCCAAATTCAATAAAAAAATATTAGCTATTGCTGGCATTGTTATCATTCTAACGTTGACATTGATTATTATTAACTCCACGCGGAATGATCAAGCAGATAATAATAAAATTGCTAGAAACAACGGTCAACAAGAAGCTGTAAACATTGAAGATGAACCCACTAATGCAGTCATCGAGCCAACGAATGAGCCCGAGCCTAGCATTACTTCAGAAGTCATAGTGAAAGAAATAGTAGAGCTATCTGTAGAAGAAGATATTCCATCATTGTACGAAGTATATTCGGCGTATTTTCCTATTGGGGCAGCGTTGGAACCTTTCCAAACAACTGGACTAAAGGCAGATTTACTTAAAAAGCATGTCAATTGGATTGTTGCTGAAAATGCGATGAAGCCTGTTTCACTTCAACCTACAGAAGGTAACTTTAATTGGACGCAAGCAGATCAACTTATTGAGTTTGCAAAAGCGAATAATATGGAAGTTCGTTTCCACACGTTAGTATGGCATACTCAAGTAGGAGACTGGTTCTTTAAAGATTTGGAAGGCAAGTCGATGGTTGACGAGACAGACACAGATAAGAGAGAGGCAAACAAACAGCTCTTACTCGAACGTCTAGCTACGCATGTTCGAACGATCGTTAGTCGTTACAAAGATGATATAAAATCATGGGATGTTGTCAATGAAGTTATTGAACCAGCTGATCCGGATGGAATGCGCGCTAGTGAATGGTATAAAATAACCGGGACTGATTATATTGAAACCGCTTTTCGCGTTGCACGCGAAGCGGGAGGTCCTGATATTAAGCTATACATTAACGACTATGGTACAGATGATGTCGTTAAGCGAGACCGTTTATACGAACTAGTCAAAGAAATGATTGAGAAAGATGTACCAATTGATGGCGTTGGTCATCAAACTCATATTAATATCGAATGGCCTCCGGTTGGCTCAATTATTGCGTCTATGGAGAAATTTGCAGGATTAGGTCTTGATAATCTAGTGACTGAGCTAGATATGAGCTTATATGTATGGAATGATCGCAGTGATTTTGGTGAAGAAATTCCCTATCAGATCGTTGAAAAGCAGGCTGACCGCTACGCTGAATTGTTTGAAGCGTTTAAAGAACATAAGGATATTATTGGTGGTGTTGTATTTTGGGGAATTGCAGATGATCATACCTGGCTAAGTACATTCCCTATTACTCGTACAGAAGCACCGTTTCTATTCGACAAGCAGCTACATGCAAAACCAGCTTTTTGGGCGTTAGTTGATCCTGCTACAAGATAAAAACTATACTCAATGATTCAAAAAAGCAGCATGTCAGAAGTTGACTGCTGCTTTTTCAACTTGATGAGATTTTGTAATATGTTACGTTTCGTACCTATAACTAGGCAGGTATATGTACCTCTTTTCAACAGGTTGTTGTTCATATGATCAAACGATATAGTTCATTATTATAGGTAAAGGAGTGTTTTGAAATATGAATTATAATAACCCCGTAATCAGTGGATTTCATCCTGATCCTAGCATTTGTAGAAGTGGCGATGATTATTTTCTAGTTACAAGTTCTTTTGAATATTTTCCAGGAGTTCCCCTTTTACATAGTAAAGATCTAGTGCATTGGGAGCAAATTGGACATTGTCTAACACGTCCAGAGCAACTAGATTTACATCAAGCAAGAAGTTCAGGTGGAATTTATGCTCCTACGATACGTTATCACAATGGAATGTATTATATGGTAACTACGAATGTTTCAGCTGGTGGAAATTTTTATGTGTATACGGATAATCCACGAGGAGAATGGTCAAAACCTATTTATGTAGATCAACCAGGGATTGATCCGGACTTATTTTTCGATGAGGATGGTACCGTATATTTTTCTACGGCGTGGGGGAATTCAGAGACGGGTACAGGAATTTATCAAAGTCGTATCAATATAGAAGATGGAAATAGATTAACAAATTATACTTTTGTTTGGCAAGGGACAGGGGGACAATACCCTCAGGCTCCTCATATGTATCGGATTGGAAATTGGTATTATCTTCTTATTTCCGAAGGCGGCACCGAATATGGCCACATGGTTACAATTTCAAGAAGTACAAAAGCAACGGGCCCTTTTGAAGCGTGTCCTAACAATCCTATTTTGACGCATCGTAGTCAATCAAAAACTATTCATGCTACTGGACATGCAGATATAGTGCAAACAAGTGAGGGAAGTTGGTGGGCAGTTTTTCTAGCGATTCGTCCAGTTGGTTACCCGAATCGCCATCATCTCGGCAGAGAAACATTTCTAGCACCTGTAACATGGAGCGAAGATGACTGGCCAATTATAGGTGATAATGGTACGGTCAGTGAAAATGTGTCAGCACAAGGATTAACTCTTCAACCAAAAATAGAACTTACAATTCGAGATGATTTTAATACTGAAAAACTAGCTTCTCATTGGAATTTATTGCGATTACCGAATCTAGATAAGTATTCATTAAAGAGTAAGGTAAGCTGTTTGACACTTTATGGGTCTACAGAAACATTGGATGATTGTGGTGCGCCTGCATTTGTTGGTAGAAGGCAACAACACTTTGCATGTGAAGCATCCGCACAGCTTACATTTAATCCACAGCAAGACGGGGAAGAAGCAGGAATTACTGTATATATGAATGAAAGGTTTCATTATGAACTTGCAGTGAAACGGATTTCAGGTGAGCGCAAGCTTATTTTCCGTAGAAGGCTCGGTAGCTTATGGAAGATAGAGAATGAGATACCCTTGTCAGCTGAATCCATTGTATTAACAGTCAGAGCAGATAAGTGGCATTATTACTTTGAAGCTACTATCGATTCTCGAGATACAATTATGTTAGGACAAGGAGAATGTGCAATGCTTGCTACAGAAGTGGCAGGTGGATTTACTGGAGTACTAATAGCTATGTACGCAACTGGTAATGGAGTAAAATCTACATCTCCTGCTCATTTTGATTGGTTTGATTACGTAGGAATTGAATCTTTTATAGGAAAATAAAATTACCGAATCGACATAGGTTGACGGTTTTATTTTCTCGCGAAATAAACAAATAAATATACATAGGAGGAAATTTATTATGAAAACAGTACAAAATGAAGGAATACCAAAGCTATATGAGGAATTCGTGGAGTATTTTTTAGTTGGGGCAGCAGTTAATAAATTTACGCTTAATCATCAAGAGCAACTGTTGAAACAACATTTCAATAGCATCACAGCTGAAAATGAAATGAAGTTTGAAAGTTTGCAGCCTATGGAAGGGCAGTTTCAATTTGAAGTTGCAGACCAAATGCTAGATTTTGCTAAAAAAAATGATATGGGCGTAAGAGGTCATACGCTCGTATGGCATAATCAAACCCCCGATTGGATGTTCGAAAAACCTTCAAGTGGCATTGTTGATCGTGCAACATTATTAGAACGAATGAAAGCTCATATTGACACTGTAGTTACTCGCTATAAAGGCAATTTTTATGCATGGGACGTAGTTAATGAAGCAGTATCTGATAGCGGTAATGATATATTGCGTTCATCGAAATGGCTTGACATTGTAGGAGAAGAGTTCATAGCAAAAGCGTTCGAATATGCTCATGCTGCTGATCCTACTGCTCTATTATTCTATAATGATTATAATGAATCTGATGCTATAAAACGAGAAAAAATATATCGTTTAGTGAAATCCTTAAAGGAAAAAGATGTACCTATTCATGGAATTGGTATGCAATCACACTGGAATCTTGATCAACCTTCTCTTGACGATATTCGCCAGACGATTGAACGCTATGCTAGCTTAGGCGTAACACTTCATATAACTGAAATGGATTTATCGATGTTTCAATTCGATGATCGACGAACCGATTGTACAGTTCCAACTGAAGTGATGTTAGAAAAACAAGCGCAGCGATATGGACAAGTGTTTAAACTATTTAAGGAATACAGTGAACATATTTCGTCAGTAACATTTTGGGGTGCAGCTGATGATTATACTTGGCTAGATCATTTCCCAGTACATAATCGTAAAAATTGGCCATTTCTATTTGATACAGAGCACAAGCCAAAGCAATCATTTTGGAATGTTATTAATAGTTCTAAATCTTAATCATCAATTTCATAAGGGAGAGATAGTACAATGGATAATACTTTAATTACTAATCCAATCATCTGGGCTGACATACCAGATCCTGATATTATTCGAGTAGGTCATCATTATTATATGGTTAGTACAAGTATGCATGTTATGCCCGGTTGTCCTATTATGAAGTCGCAAGATTTGTTGAATTGGGAGATCCTTAATTACGTCTATGATAGCTTCGAGAATAATGACGCTCATAATATGGTAGATGGTAAAAATATCTATGGTCAAGGCTCTTGGGCAGCTAGTTTACGCCAACACAATGGACTGTTTTATGTATGTTTTTCTAGCAATGACATGAATCAGTTTTATACGTACACGACGGATGATATTGACAATGGAAATTGGCAACGCTCAGTAATCAATGGCTTATTCCATGACCCAAGCTTACTATTTGAGGAGGATAGAGTATTTGTTATATACGGAAACGGCGGTATTTATATTGCCGAATTAACAGCAGATGCAACTGCGGTGAAAGAAGGCGGGATTGTTCAGTTACTATTAGAAACTGAAAGTGAGGGTATTGGTTTACGATGTGAAGGATGTCATGCATATCGAATAGATGGAATGTACTATCTATTCTTTATTGAATGGCCGACAGTAGGCAATAAGCGTCGTAGCCAAGTATGTTATCGTTCCTCCGAGCTTCTTGGGCCTTATGAACGGAAGATCATTTTGGATGATGATATGGGCTATTATAATAAAGGGATTGCCCAAGGTGGTATAATTGAAACAGCAGATCATAAGTGGTATACGCTTTTATTTCAAGATCATGATGCAGTTGGAAGAATACCTGTATTGCAGCCTATGGAATGGCTTGATGGCTGGCCGATAGTCGGTGTAGAGGGTAAAGCTTCGGAAAAGTTTGCTACAAATTTCCCTAATACACCATGTAAACCAATTGTAATTAGTGATGAATTCGATTATGAAGAGAATCAATTAATATTGAATTGGCAATGGAATCATAACCCGAACAATCAGTTATGGTCAGTGACCGAGCGAGACAGTCATCTACGCTTAACGACTGGCAATATTGTAGATAGTGTGCTCAAAGCACGTAATACGCTGACACAGCGTACGGAAGGTCCAGCATGTGTAGCAACGACTGTGATGGATATTTCGTATATGAACCTTGGCGATCATGCTGGATTGATTGCCTTACAAAGTCTTTTTGGTACTGTTGGTGTTAAAGTAGACAGCAATGGTGATAGAGTTGTCGTGATGAGCGTGAACGATGGTCTTGGTATGGAAACAGTGGTTGAATCGGTGCCATATGCCCCTAGTATTATCTATTTAAAAATTGAATTTAATTATGAAAATAGTATTGATATTGCAAAATTTTATTACGCTTCAAAAGATGGTCAATGGATAGAAATTGGACGTCCGTTGGAGATGAAATATACATTAGATCATTTTATGGGCTATCGAATAGGTATATTTAATTACGCAAGTCTAGAGACTAATGGTTACGTTGATGTTGATTATTTCCACTATATGAAGTTAATTCATGGAACATATCAACTTATGAGATAGCAACAAAAAACACCAGATATCTGGTGTTTTTTGTTGCGGTAATTAATTTGCTTGAGAATAATCATATTTCTTTCGATATTCATTGGAGCTTAAGCCAGTATATTGTTTGAACTTTTTATAAAACCAGTCAATCTCGGTATAGCCTACCTCATTAGCAATTTCATATATTTTCATATCTGTTTTTTTGAGTAATACTTTGGCTTTTTCCATTCTTTGTTGTAGTAAATACGCATTGAAAGACATGTTTTCATGCAATCTAAATTTTTGTCCTAAATAGGCACAGTTAAAATGTAGTATGCTCGATATCTTTTTCAATGTAATGTTTTGATGCATATCATTCTGTACATAATGTTTAACGGTTTCGATAATAGAGATAGACGGTTCGTTTTTCTTGACTGCTACTGTAGAAGTTGGGCCATCATTCGGTTCATATGAAGAATTAATAGTAAGCGCTTTCTTAACGGCCAACAAACTTGTTTTCAAAGTACCCTCTCGCATTGGTTCGGTTAAATAATCGTTGATCTGATACGTCAATGCTTTTCTAGCAAGTTGGAAATCATCTTTTCCACCTATAAGAATAATTGGGATACGACTTTTACTTCGTATTTTTTTGCATAGTAATATTCCAGTTGTGTTGTAACCTTTAATATTTATAACAATGAGTGAGAAACGATGATTCTCAATTAATTGAGTAACATTATGATATTGATTGGTTTGATTGGTAACCTTAAAATTAATGTCTAATCGCTTAATTAGCTTTGTTGTTTGATGGAGTGTAAAATCGTTAGGATCAACAAGCAGTACATTATACATGGAACTTTCCCCCTTAGCAGTATAAGCTATGTTGAAGAATAATTGTATACGCTTTAATTATGGGGAATCACTGGGTTGTTAACAATGTGCAATTCTTTGCTCTTGTTGCATTCTTTTACTAATTGAAAAAATATATTTAATATAATATGAATATTTTAGTTTAGAGGTTTGAGTTGCAAATATGAAGAGGGTATCGATTATGTGGGACTCATATACAATACAATTAATTGATCTTCTAAAATATGAATTATTGGAAGTGAATATATAACATACTGGAAATCGATTCGTAATGTGAATAGTAAGAGGAAACGAAGGTACTACTTCTATCGATCTCATAATATAACAATCTAATATTTTTTTATGACATTCATGTAACATTCGTGTTTTACAATACATGATGAGGTGAGGAAATGAGAAAAATCAAGTTCGTTTTTCTAGAAATATCTTTCCACTAATATTAATTTTACTTCTAGTATTGGTGGCAGGATGTTCAGTGAAGGAGGAAGTAAACAAACTACCGAATAAAGAAGACAACTCATTATCAAATAAGGAAGAAGCTTTAGGTAAGATTTCATTTTGGGATGAACAGAAAAAAGGTACTAATTTTATCAATTCGAAATCTATTCCAGAAAATTATAGTGAAGCTAATAAAGAAAATATTGAATTTATCCGCTTAGCTCCGGATAAATGGGCTAAGGATAGAGATTTTTTATTCAATGATAAGCCGGATTCAAATCCGAAAAAAGATTTTTTAATTGGTAATGCAGATCAATATGAAGGTATTGTAGAAGAAGATTTTGCTGCATTGAAAGCAGACTTGGATGCAGCTTATGAACGAGGTTCAAAAGTAGTATTAACAGTTTTAAGTCTGCGAGGAGATCGTTGGAGACAATTTAATAATTTCAAGAACGATGATCCAATTTGGCAGAATTTTAGTTATCATGAACAATCTGCACAGTTTTGGAGTGACCTTGCTACTAGATTGAAGGATCATCCAGCTGTAGTTGGATATAATCTAGTGAATGAACTACACCCAGAAACAGCGACAGGATTTAAAGATTTTTAGACACAGGATTATAGCGAGTGGTATAGCAATGTTGAAAATACAGCAGCTGATTTAAATAAATTGTATGAAACGATAGTAGAAGCGATTCGCTTGGTAGATAAAGATACACCGATTATTGTTAATTCAGGATTATATGCAACTCCATGGGCATTTGAGTTTTTGAAACCAATCAACGATGATAATGTTCTGTATGCATTTCATATGTATGAGCCGTATGAAATGACCAGTCAAAATCGCAAAAAAGGATTCGCGTATGAGTTTATTCTATTTACGGTTGTATTAGGATTATTATATTAGATGAAAGAGATTTATTGACAAAACAATAGATTTAGTAATAATATCTTTTACGAAAAATAAGTTTACATTTCATAAAATTTATATCGTGTTGTTTAATCGCTATAATTATAAAGGAGCTGAGAAAATGGAAATTTCAAATGGAGTTCACATACTTGAACTTGACTTTTACGGGAGTACAATCAACCCAACCCTTTTGTGGGATCAAGAAATGGCCGTTTTAATAGACACAGGATTCACTGGGCAGATTGAAGATTTGAAACTAGCTATGAAGAAGGTAGGAGTGTCACTTAATAATGTGAAAATTGTGATCTTGACACATCAGGATATAGATCATATAGGATGTCTACCTGAGATTTTGGGAGAGTGTGGTAACCAAGTTCAAGTATTTGCGCACGAACTGGATAAGCCATATATCCAAGGTGAATTACCACTTTTAAAAGATGGACACATCATAGATCCTCCTAAGGGCAGAGTGGACAAAACATTAATAGATGGTGAGGAAATTGATGTTTGCGGTGGAATTAGAGTCATTCACACGCCTGGGCACACCCCCGGTCATATCAGCCTATATTTGAAAAAAAGTAAAACTCTAATTGCTGGGGATTCGATGTATAGTGTAAACGGAATACTCGGAGGAATTCATGAGCCAACAACACCCGATATAGAGGAAGCTCGGCTTTCCTTGAAAAAGTATTTGGATCTAGATATTGAATCCGTAATTTGTTATCACGGAGGAATAAGCAAGGGGAAAATTAATGACCAAATTAGAGCATTATAGATCTAATACATAATTATGAAATAAACCACTAGACATACAGCATTATGCATCTTCACTTATGCATGATGTGTTTCTGGTGGTTTATATTTTTGCTTAATCTCTCGTCATCTTATGTTCTAACTTTTGTGAAATCGTCCTCACTTGGTGCTTAACATTCCTTCGATACAACTAACTGCATAACCACCGATTAAGATTTTTCCATTATTCTGAAACCGAACTTCGACCCTCCCATTTCGTCCTACACTATAGCCTTGACTAGCAATATAGTTCGATTCTTTTATAAGTTCAAGTTTTTTTATGAGTGTTGCCACGCATCCATTACCGCTTCCACACACTGGGTCTTCATCTATTCCTTCGGTAGGGGCGAATGACCGCACTTCAAGATTAGACGTTGTATTTCCAAAATCTAACCCAAATATCGTAACACCAGTTACCCCTGACGGAATCAAAGTAGATAGCTTCGCCATGTCAGGCCGAAGGCTTCGTACCTCATGTGCATTAGTTAGTTGTAGCGTAATCCATACGGCTCCCACATCAATCGTGGCACTTGCTTTCACGCTATGTGAAGGGACTCCCAAAGCAATAGCAAGTTCAACTAATTCAGCAGAATGTATGTGCTGTACATTAGGCTCAGGCAATGTAAGAAATAGTTTATCTTCATCTATTAAAATTGATACTAATCCGACCCCACATTCCTGTATTAAGTATCCTTCTGTCTTTGGTTTATTGCCATGTTGAAGTACAGCAAATGCCGACCCTATAGTAGGGTGCCCTGCAAAAGGAAGTTCACTGTTTGGAGTGAAAATACGCAATTTATAGTCAGCCCGTGGGTCTGTTGGAGTGCATACAAAGGTGGTTTCAGATAGATTCGTCCAATTTGCAATAGCCTGCATCTCCTTAGTTGACAGTTCATTTCCATCGAGAACTACTGCAACAGGGTTTCCCTTAAATGGAACATTAGTAAATACATCTATTTGTTGAAATGGAACTTG
This sequence comes from Paenibacillus endoradicis, assembly GCF_024721975.1. Next base: position 304,234 of record NZ_JANQBB010000001.1, read on the forward strand.
GTGATTCATTAATTATCTCCCCTTCCTAATTAAAAAAATCCAGGTCTGTAAGTGAGTCATATCGAGTAACTGGATTATAGAAACTATTTTGATGCAAATCGCTTTGCGATCGCCACACATAGTACGACACCGATATTTACTATAAAGATAGGCCAACCAATTAACTCATGAAGAACGAGAGCAGAAAGTATTAGACCGAAAAAAGGTTGCAGCAATTGTAACTGCCCGACTGCTGCTATACCTCCCTGGGCAAGACCACGATACCAGAACACAAAGCCAATGAGCATACTAAATAAAGAGACATAAGCTAAGCTCAAAAGTGAGGAAACACTGATACCCTCCCATGAAACCGGTATGTAATAAAACGATAGTAGTAACATAATGGGGAGAGACATAACGAGAGCCCAAGAAATCACCTGCCAGCCCCCCAATCTTCTTGAGAGGATTGCTCCTTCCGCATAACCGTAACCACACACAATGATAGAAGCAAGCATTAATACATCACCGATAGTTGAAGAACTACCTACTTGTGTTAAAGCGAATCCTACTACGAGGGAGCTACCTAAAGCTGACAATATCCAAAAGCTTGGTCGTGGGCGTTCACCGCCTCGCAATACACCGAAAATCGCCGTTGAAAGTGGCAGAAGTCCAATATAGATCATTGCATGCGATGATGTGACATACTGAAGCGCCACGGCTGACAGTAATGGGAAACCTACGACGACGCTGAGTGCTACTAACAATAGCGGAACGATATCGCTTCGAATAGGTCGTTGTTGCCGGAAGATGAGCAAAAGTATTCCCGCTAACACACCAGCAATTGCGGCACGACATACTGTGAGAAATATTGGATCAAAATCCATTACTGCCAAGCGGGTTGCAGGTAGCGAACCACTGAAAATGAGTACACCTATGAAACCATTAATCCAGCCGCTTGTCTTGTTGTTCATTACAATCACCTCGATATTTTTATACAAAACTACAGTCGACACTATGAGATATCAAGGGACGATAATGTTCATTTAATGCATTTTTGTATGAATATTTGTATTATAATAGATACAAAGTGTTATATATATTGAATAATATTCAATCTGTAAGGGTACAGATGTAAGGTGGAATCATTCAAGAGGGAGGAATATTAATGTCTAGTAAAAAGGAAACCATTCAGCAAATCATCCATAAGGACATCGTTAATGGTCTCATCAAACCCGGTCAAAAGCTGCCCTCCATTCGTATGCAGAGCCAAAGATTTGGTTGCAGCCTTAATACAATAATTAGTGTCTATCAAGAGCTTGAAAATCAATATCTTATATATTCACGCCCGAAGAGCGGATATTTTGTTGTAGCTGAAGAAGCACTCTTTCCTCTGCTGCAAACCAATCGAATCGACTTTGCGACAGCGGCCCCTGATGCTGCGACGATCCCGCATACCGACTTTCGCCAATGCTTGAACAAAGCGATGGAATTATTTGAGACGTCCATATACACTTATCCCGATCCTCAAGGCTTACTTTCTCTTCGCCAAGAGATCGTGAAGCTTTTTCAACAACAGCAGGTTTTCCCTTCAGCAGAGCAAGTTTTTATTTTTTCCGGTGCTCAACAAGCGCTTCATATTCTTGCGGGAATGCCGTTTCCTAACGGGAAAATCAACATTTTGGTAGAACAACCAACCTACTGGGGAATGCTTGCTGCAATTGATACTCAAAGACAAACTGTCATAGGCATCGAAAGAACTGCTGAAGGACTTGATTGGGAAGCTTTGGAGCGACACTTTCAAAGTAATAATATAAAGTTTTTCTATACAATTCCGCGTTTTCATAATCCGCTAGGTACTTCTTATACAGCGCAAGACAAACAGCGACTAGCAGAACTCGCCAAAGCTAATGATGTTTACATTGTTGAGGATGATTATCTCGCTGATCTGGATACAAATAGTAAGGCAGATCCTATTTACGCTTATAATGGAGCCAGTCATGTTATATATCTCAGAAGTTTTTCAAAAGTAATGCTACCAGGATTAAGAATTGCTGCAGCGGCAGTACCATCATCGTTTATTCATTTACTTCAATGGCATAAACATGCGGCTGATCTGAGTACATCAGTACTATCTCAAGGTGTACTTGAGATTTATATGAAGTCTGGGATGTATGCTCATCATGCGAAGCAAATGAAGTCTATGTACGATCGACGTATCAATCATCTAAAGGAAGTTTCACAGCGATATTTGCCCGAGGAGTGTTTATTTACGACTCAATCTTGTGGAGGTGTTTTCGCTTCAATTCAGCTCCCAGATTCTATTAATATTGAAGATTTGGTAAAGAGATTGGATAATCGTGGCGTTGATGTCTTTACTACCGATAAAATGTTTATTGCATCTTTTCCTAAGCTGAATTTATTGCGTCTAAGCATCATTCGCACGGATGAGCAAGCTATTGAAGAGGGAATCCGCATCATTGCGGAAGAAGTGGAGAATTCAAGATATACAAATAACTCGCCTAAGTCATTCTTTCGTCTATAAATAGAAAAACGGAGGAATAGATATGTCAAGAGGTATGAGAAAACGGAGAAATTAAAAAGCTAAGCTGACGGGATGACAATTCTAGATTTGTAGAATTGTCTATTTTTTTGTGTATCATCTTAACATACTAGAAAAAAATTTTTTAGATTATTAACGATGCCAGATAGGGAGTAATTGATACATGGGAAGAATAAATTATTAAGATATGTAGTACTATACAAATTCGTTTTTTACAAAATAGTATTTTATAGGGAAAATATAGAAAATAATAGATGAATAGAGTATGATGAAGGAAGATTGTTTAGTTTTAATGTCGAAGTTTTGTTGTTCTATGGTCAATTGATCGAGCTCAAAAGCGTGTAAGTCCAATATTAAATGTATCGCTCATAAATGCCAGAAGATGTATTAATTAAAAAATGCTATGGTCAGAATGATTCATCTCGTTATTGCTAGGAAGAGTTCAGTGACCTAATACAGGAAATATTCAGTACAAACATTCTATTAATTTAATGATGTATAATCATGAAACAAAAGCTAAGACAACGAATGACCCAGCCTAAGATAACATTAATCTAAGGCTGGGTCATTTGTGTATACAAAAACGTAAGATGAATCAGCAGTAACTATAAATGAGAGGGTGGATACAATGAAGATCGCTTTAGTATTATTCGATGGAGTTACATTTCTTGATTATGTGGGATTTTATGATGTTATTTATCGGCTAAATTTCTTTGACAAAACAAAAGGTACAACTTGGGATATATGTGGATTAACTGATGAACTGACAGATGAACTTGGAATGAGAGTCAGAGTAAATGTTATTAAACCTAATATATCTGAATATGATCTTGTCTTCATTCCTAGAGGTATGGGTACGAGAAAGCTTAAAGAAGATCCTGAATTTATGACATGGATACGCACCAGTGAATCTGTTTCTAATAAAATTTCAGTCTGTACAGGCTCTCTTATATTGGGATCCGCTGGTTTCTTAAAGGACAAGAAAGCAACAACTCATCCTAATGCATACGAGTTATTAGAACCTTACTGTAAGGAAGTAATTAATACCCGAATAGTCAAGGATGGGAATGTAATAACTGCAGGAGGAGTAACGACATCTATCGATTTGGGCATATATTTAATCGAGCTATTCGTAGGGAAAGAGGAGGCTGAAATAGTGAAAAAACAAATTGATTATCCCTATGAAGCAGTAGGAATTGTAGAAGTCTGAATTGAATCGTAGATGCATTGAATAGTTGCGAATTAAAATGCTGAGCAATGGAATGGCACGACCAAATCGAGATAAAGGGTGAATGAGTGATGAGAGTAGATGCGCATCAACATTTCTGGAATTTAGAAAAAGTAGAATATCCTTGGTTAATTCCAGCACATGGCTCAATTTATCGTACAATCGAGGCTAACGAGCTAGAGCCTCTGCTACAAACAAATGGGATCGACAAAACCGTCATTATCCAAGCGATGGATTCATATGAAGATACTGACTATATGCTCGAAACAGCTGAACAATTTAGTTGGATTGCAGGTGTAGTGGGCTGGGTTCCATTGAATAAACCTGAGGAAGCAGCTAAGAAGCTTGAGTTATACAGCAAAAATCCTCGTTTTAAAGGTGTTCGTCATTTAATACATGATGAACCGGATCCCAACTGGCTTGTTCAGGATAATGTCATTCAAGGCCTTAAAATTCTGGCTTCATATGGACTAACTTTTGATGTCGTAGCAGAATTGCCAGAGCATTTACAGCATGTCACTACGTTAGCCGAAAAAATTCCCAATTTAAAAATAGTGATCGATCATCTTGCAAAGCCACCGATAAAAGATCAACAAATGGAGCCTTGGTCCAGCTTGATGAAGGATGCGGCAGAGTACCCCAACGTTTATGCCAAATTATCTGGACTCAACACCGCTGCCCATTGGGAAAATTGGTCTGCTGCGGATATTAAACCTTATATCGATTTTGCTTTTAATAATTTTGGAGCAGAAAGACTTTTATTTGGTAGCGATTGGCCTGTAGCTAATTTGGCAGGCGATTACACTAAGATTTGGGTGGAAACGAACAAAGCACTTGAAGGACGTTCACAAGTTGAAATTGATGCTGTTTTAGGTGGAACTGCTATTAAATTTTACGGGTTATAAAAGGTGAAAATTTCAATTGCTAAATATACCATAAATTAGTAAAATTGATTTGTATACAAAACTTGGTTTTCTATAATATTCAAAGGGTGGTTATGTGGACAAAAAATATTGGGTACCTGCGTTGGAGAAAGCAGATGGGGTTTTAAGGCTTATTTCAGAAGAACCCTATAAGCATCGATTAATTGATTTGGTCAATCAACTAGGCATCCATAAGAGCTCTATGTATTCCCTTTTACATACTTTGGAAGCGCTTAAATGGATTGATAGAGATGCTAATGATACGTATGCCATCGGTTCCGCTACGGGGAGATGGGGTGATTCTTACTCGCAAGGTCAAGATATTATCGCCTCGTTCCATCGAGAAGCAAGTATCACGAGAGATCGTCTTCAAGAGACAATTCAGTTGGCAAAACTAGAAGGTAATGAAGTGCTATATCTAGCTAAAGAGGAAGCGCCTACTATGGTCAGGCTAGCTTCTGGACCAGGAATGAAGTTCCCTGCCCATGTAACTGCACTCGGAAAAGTATTGTTGTCGTTTGTAGATGAGTCGGAGCTAGATTTATTGTATCCTAGTCAACAATTAATAAGTCTCACAGAGTATTCATTAAAAACAAAGGTGGATTTGGTTAAGCAGCTCCGAATCATTCGTGATGAAGGAATTGCCTTCGATAGGCAGGAAGTCATCGTCGGATTCAGCTGTGTTTCAGCACCGATTCTATCTCAATCAGGTGAAGCTATCGCAGCAGTGAGCTGTTCCATGCCACAGTATATCTGGGAGCGTAAAAAGGATGTTGCGAAAACCGAGATTAGTCAATTGGCTGGTCGCTTATCCCAATTTTAGTTTATTCTTACGATGCTACTTTTCATCAGATGAGAAGTACATCGAGATGCCAATGTAAAGTTTTAGGAGGCAATTATCAATGAGATTAATCAATAAAGTTATTCTGATTACTGGATCGGGTTCTGGTATAGGCAGAAGCACAGCATTGTTATTCGCTCGTGAAGGCGCCACTGTCATTGTGAATGATCTGGATGAAGCTAAAGGAATTGAGACGTTAAAGTATATTCAGGATGCTGGTGGAATGGGTCACTTTATCCATGCAGACGTGACAAATCCTGAATCTGTGATGCTGATGATCGATCAAATTATTAAAAAATACGGTCAAATTGATGTGCTCTTTAACAATGCGGGAATTAGTGGTGTTGGAGCTTTACATGAAATTGAGCCTGATACATGGGATCGAGTTATTCAGGTCAACATCCGCGGTGTATACTTGTCTTCCAAATATGTGCTTCCACATATGATGAAACGCAAATCTGGTAACATCATCAACATGTCCTCCTGCGTTGCAGAAATTGGACTCGCTAGAAGGGCCTCTTATTCAGCGACGAAAGGAGCGGTATTGGCGCTGACGAAGTCCATGCAAGTGGATTACGCATCATACAATATCCGCGTAAATGCCATTTTACCCGGTACAATCCTAACGCCGTTCGTTGAGAATTATTTAGTCAGCTCCTATGATGATCGAGAATCTGCTATGGCATCAATCAAGAAACGCCAACTCAGTGAGGAGCTTGGAACACCAGAGGATGTTGCTCAGGCTGCTTTATTCCTTGCTTCAGATGAATCGAAATTTATGATGGGTTCACCTCTTTATATCGATGGAGGCGCTACTTTCGGAAAAAATGCATAAAAACAGTAAATGACAGAGGAGAGGAATGTTACTATGAAATTATTAACATTTATTAACAATGGAGACTACCAATTAGGAGTCGTAACTGATCAAGGAGTTCTGGATGTTGCAAGTGCAGTAAGAGATTTACCTATGCTTAGTGGAGAATCCATACCGCTAACGGTTCACGAAGTGATCGACGGTGGTGATGCGGCAGTTGAGAAGCTCGATCAATTCACATCACAAGTACTGGAGATGGTTAGCGACGATAGTTCATATTTGCTTGATGAAGTAAAGCTGACGCTTGGTCCATGTGTAACCCATCCGAATAAGATCATTTGCGTTGGTCTTAACTATCGCAAACATGCGGAGGAAACGAATGCCGCTATTCCTCAATACCCGATTCTTTTCAATAAGTTTAACAATACGTTAACGGGGCATGGCGACGATATTCCACTACCTAAAGTGACGACGAAAGTCGATTATGAAGCTGAACTCGTCATCGTTATCGGAAAAACTGCAAAGTATGTTGCGAAAGAGGATGCGCTTAGCCATGTGTTTGGTTATTGCAACGTGAACGATTTGTCTGCCCGAGACTTACAGATGAGGACGCAGCAATGGCTTTTAGGAAAGTCATGTGATAAATTTTCGCCACTTGGACCCTATCTAGTTACTGCGGATGAAATCGGAAACCCGAATGATCTGGATGTTAAATGCCTCGTCAACGGAGCAGTTCGACAGCATTCCAATACATCGGATATGATCTTCTATTGTGATGAAATCGTAAGCTATATCTCGCAACATATGACGCTTGTACCTGGAGACATTATTTTAACTGGAACACCAGAAGGAGTCGTTCTCGGTTATCCGGAAGATAAGCAGGTTTATCTAAAGGATGGAGACATCGTTACGATCGAGATTGAGAAACTTGGCAAGCTGACGAATCGAATGGTTACCGAAAACTGAATTATTGTCGAATTTTAAAGATTGAGAGACGAAAGGAAGATGAATATGGATGTAGCGAAGAAGGGTGGCAGAGCTATTATATTACATGCCAAAGATAATGCGGCAACGGCTCTTGAACTTTTCAGCAAAGATTCTATTTTTCATATATCCGAAACTGATGCGATTATATTGCAAGATAATATAGAATTTGGACATAAATTTGCCTTAGCCTTCATCCCAAGAGGACAGAAAGTATACAAATATGGAGTACCAATCGGTATAGCGACATTAGATATTCATGTTGGTGAACACATCCATTTACACAATTTAATGAGCATGCAATATTTAACAGATCAATCGGTGGATCAAATTTCGGAGGGGATGGAGAATGAAGGGATACAAGAGAGCGGATGGAAGAATCGGAATACGTAATCATGTAGCAGTCATCTATACCGTTGAATGTGCACATCACGTTTCTGATACCATCGCGCGAAGTGTACCTGGTGTTGAAGTATTAGGTTACGCTGGTTGTTATTCAGATCCTTACGCATTCCGAATGCTTGTCGAATTGGGTAAGCATCCTAATGTGGCAGGGGTTATCATTGTACGTATTGGTTGTGAAAGTACTGATGTTGACTTACTCACTTCACTAATTGCCGAAAGTGGAAAACGTGTTGAAATGATCAATATCCAGGAAACTGGCGGATCTATTGCTTCAATCTCGCTTGGTAAAAAATACGCGCTCGAAATGATAGAGAGTGCTGAAACAACAGAACTCCAGGAAATTGGTTTGGATGATCTAATTATTGGTGTTGAATGTGGTGGTTCTGATGCAACCTCAGGGTTATCTGCAAACCCTGCTACGGGATGGGCAGTAGATCGTTTGGTAGAACATGGTGCTCGTGTTATTTTTAGTGAGCTACCGGAGTTATTAGGATGTAACGATTATTTACTTGATCGAGCAGCTAACGAAACAGTTAAAACTAGACTTCAAGACGGTTTGGTCCGAGCACAAGGTCTAGGGATTCTCTTGAAAACTTTTGCAGTTTCCGTAGGAAATGAAGCAGGTGGTCTAACTACAATTGAGGAGAAGTCATTAGGTGCATTATGCAAAGCAGGAACAAAACCCATTGTTGATATATTGAAACCTGGTCAACACCCAGAAAAAGCAGGACTTTATTTATTGGATAAAGTAGGATTATTAGACACGAATCAATTAACGATATATGAAGAAAACGATAGTGATGGACTTGTAACTTTACTAGCTTCGGGCGCACATATATTATTGTTTACTACAGGAAGAGGTAACGTCATAGGGTCTGTTATTGCACCTGTAATTAAAATATGTGGAAATCCGATTACTGCTAGACGGATGTCTGACAACATGGATATTAATGCTGGAGGGATTATAGAAGGCATACATTCCGTAGATCAAGTAGGTCAACAATTGTTTGATCTAATTGGTGCGGTTGCTGCAGGACAGCAAACTAAAGCGGAAATATTGGGTCATAAGGAATATTCAATTCCAGACAAACCAGGCAGAGCTTGCGATTTGTTTGGATAGAGATTGTTTTCTTAATTGAGAAAAGCACGATGATATGTCGTGCTTCTCTTTTAGTTAAAGTTATTTATTTTGTCATTCAAAGCAAAGGCTAGTTCATTAATACCCTTAGAGATTTTATGTTCTTCCACAGTTGAAACATTCAATTTTAATATTCTCTCCTGATAAAATCCTTCCAAATAATTTCGGTTCATTGATTCAAGCAAAATATGTTTTTGGTTTAGATAATGGATGAGTTTACTCATATTAACTTGTTTTGGTAAGCTAATATGACTGTGCATACAGATTTCTGAATTAACTTGATACATCGGTAAGTAAGTTTTTAACGATTGTTGAAGTGCTTGAGCACGTGCTGTATAGGCCTCACTCACTTGAGCACGGTAACGTGTAAACATACCGCTTTTTAGATATAGTTCTAGGGCTGCCTGTGAAATCATGGAACTATCGATATCTGCAGTGTTTTTATATTGTTGAAATTGATCTTTTATTGAATTCGGTAGTACTGCGATTCCAATACGTAGTCCGGGAAACATAATTTTGGAAAAGCTTTTTAAATAAATAACACGATCATGTAAGTCATAAGAAAATAGCGGATCTACTTTTGAATTTTGTTCGAAATCTGCTAAGTAGTCATCTTCAATAATATAAACATCATATTTATTTGCTAAATGGAGAATAGATTCTTTTTCTTTTCTACTATAAGAAATTCCTAATGGATTATGGAATCGTGGCATTGTATAAAAAAACTTAATGTCATCTTTACGGAAAATTTGTTCTAATTCATCTAAATTGATACCCTCTTTAGTTAGTTTGATGCCAACAGCTGGCAGTTGATATGTTTTAATAAAGTCCATATATAAATGATAACTTGGTTGTTCTACAAGGATCTTTGTGCGATTATTTGGAAATGGCATCAGGCTTAGTAAAGAGAGCGCTTGTTGAACACCCGAAGTAATAAAGATATTGTCCATATGTGTAAATACTTGATACTCTTCTAATAATTTTTGTGCTTCAATAACTAATGATGGTAAACCTTTTGGTGTACCATATCGAAATAAGTCTGCTTGATAAGTGTCGATTGCTTTATTGATACAATGCTGAAAATCCTTGTAGGGAAAAGCATTCCATGTAGGTGATGACGTTGCAAAATCTATAAATTCAGACTTTTCTGGTGCTTGTGGTGTTTGATGATCTACGACGTAATAACCACTCTTTGGCATGGCATAAATGAGATGTTGGTCTTCAAGTTTCTTAATAGCGGTCAGAATTGTACTTATACTACAGGAGAAAGTTTTCGATAAATCACGAATAGAGGGCAATTTAGTACCAACGGGTAAATCACCTCTCTGAATTTGATTGATTAAATAATCGTATATAGATTCATATTTGAGCATTTTCAAACTCCTAGGCACATCTGTATCGGTACAGATGTGTATTTTATATATAGTATATTCTTCTTTTTTTTACTACGATAGATTTACCGGCCGAGTAAAAATAAGAAGAGGTAATTTATATGACTGAAAAAACAAAGGCATATATCGCAGCAGTTATGTATGCATTTATTATTGGTCTTTCTTTTATGTTTGTCAAAATGACTTTAACCGTTGCCAATCCATTAGATACGCTTGCACATCGATTTACGATTGCGTGGATTGCTGCTACTATTTTTATAATATTTAAAAAGAGAGTAATAAAGATTGATTGGAAAGATATATTTAAAATCCTGCCGTTAGCATTATTATACCCAGTAATCTTTTTTACTTTACAAGTGTATGGTCTAGCAAAAACGACATCTACAGAAGCAGGAATTATTCAAGCAGCTATTCCAATTTTCACATTAGTGTTTGCAAGCATCTTATTGAAGGAGAAAACTACAAGTAGACATTTCTTATTTATTGGTTTATCGATAATTGGTGTCATTTACTTGTTGTTGATGAGTAGCACACCTACTGAAGTAGCGGGCTTAATTGGTGGTGGATTGATATTATTATCAACTGTTGCGGCTGCATTATATAACGTATTTGCAAGAAAGCTTACAAAGCAATATTCAGTATTCACATTAACCTATGTCATGACAAGTTTTGGTTTTATTATTTTCAATGTAATTGCGATAGGCGATCATGTGGTGAACGATACATTAACGCAATTTTTCCGACCATTTATGCATTATGATTTTGTTGTTTCGATTTTGTATTTGGGTATTTTATCATCACTCATAACCTCTTATCTTTCAAATTATGCATTGTCAAAAATAGCTGCTTCTAAAATGAGTGTTTTCAGTAATTTTGCGACGCTTATTACGATATTAGCTGGTGTTTTATTTTTACAGGAAGAATTTCAACTATATCACTTAATAGGAACTATTATTATTGTTTTAGGAGTCATCGGTACCAATTTTTATGGTAGTAGAGGAAAACAGAATGAAAAAATATAGTCTCTTATCTGTATAAACGATACAAAAAGAGTAGAGGAGTAAACTGTACAATATATTACGAATGGTTTAAGTGACTCCTGATCTTTTTTTCGATAATAGTGTTATACTTGTAGCTACCATTAACAATCTAATATATCGATCTTAAGAATTAGTAAATTTTAGAAGTCACAATGATTTAATTCGTTTACTTCGGGAGGAAACACCAATTATGTCTTATATTAAACAGCTTGAAACCTCATCCATATCGTTAATCGTACCGTTTAAACAATTAAAATCAATTGCTGAGGAACTCATTGAACAAGCGATTCAAATTCAAGTATCAGTGAATATTGAGTCTGAAGAGCTAAACGATGGAGAATTAAGAATTTTAGCTAACTTTGATGATAGTCAGTTATCTGATGAGGAAGTTCGTTCACTTTCAAAGGCAGGGTTTGCGTCTAGTGAACCATATCGTAATGCGGATACAGCATTAGATGCTATTTTCGTAGGTAGATATGATATTCAACCTACTTTAGGTGATGAAGAAGATGGCGATTATTATTTCATTGTTGAGATAGAGTATAATGATTACCAAAGATCATTGAATCGCAAGTAGAGTTACATGTTCTCGGCTTGCGAAAGTCCACTTTTGAACATTTATTGGAAGAGGAAGTTCAAAAAGTAGACAGGCTATAATAAAGAAGTAATTAACGAGGACACAGCATTTTGTGTCCTTTTTTCTATGATAAGGAAGCATATTATTCATTGCGGAAAATTACTAAAGATTGTTAATCATTTCGCGTAAGTATAGTTTATGATATACTTAATAGCGTTGTTATAAAAAATGGCTGTTTCGAACTTTAAATGATAGGTAGTAAGAAGCTCTAAATACGGAGTTAGTTGATACAAATACCATAACTTAATAATAGTTAATATAAAGCAGTGATAGCTTAGAATTAGCGTTATTCTAAGCTATTACTGCTTTTTTATGGATATATATTGGTAATCATTAAGCTTTAATAAGGAAAACTAACAAATTTATAGAATAGCATAGAAAAGGGCGTTGATTATTCATGAGTATTTTAACAGTTGAAGAAATGAGCCATTCATTTGGAGAAAGAATAATATTTGATAAAGTATCTTTCCGAATTTTAAAAGGAGAGCATATCGCACTGGTAGGAGCAAACGGTGAAGGTAAATCTACTTTAATGAAAATTATTACTAATCAGTTATTACCTGATAACGGAAAAGTAACTTGGGGTAGCAAGATTAGTGTTGGTTATATGGATCAGTACGCTGACCTTAACAAAGGAAAAACTGTAGAAGATATATTGAAAGAAGCATTCTCGACTTTGTTTGATGCAGAGCAAGAAATTAACGATTTGTATGGCCAACTTGGGGAATTAAGCGAAGCAGAAATGGACATTGCACTAGCTAAAATTGGTGATATGCAAGAAATGCTTGATACGAATGACTTTTACAATATTAATTCCAAAATACAAACAACTGCTTTAGGACTTGGTATTCTTGAACTGTTAGAGAGAGATGCGTCTTCATTAAGTGGTGGACAAAGAACAAAGATTTTGCTTGCGAAATTATTGTTAGAAACGCCAGATATTTTACTGTTAGATGAGCCAACCAACTATCTTGATGTAGAGCATATCGAGTGGTTGCAAACGTATTTGAATAATTATGAAAATGCATTTGTATTAATTTCTCATGATACTGACTTTGTGAATAGTGTCATTAATGTCGTCCAACATCTTGAGCATAAAGTTTTAACAAGATATGTAGGAGATTATGAAAATTATCTGAAAGTTTATGCAATTAAGAAGGAACAACTAGAAATCGAATTTAGAGAGCAAAAGAGAGAAATTGCTAAGCTAGAGGACTATATTGCTAGAAATAAAGCAAGAGCATCCACTTCAAAACAAGCAAAATCAAGAGAGAAAAAACTGGATAAAATTGAGAGAATAGAAATTAAGAGTGAGAACATAAAACCTCAATTTAACTTTATGAAAGCAAGATCATCAGGCGAAATGATTTTCGAAGTTGAGAACTTAGTTGTTGGTTACAACAAGCCACTAAGTAAACCGTTGAATCTAAAAATGAAGCGTGAACAAAAGATTGCTATCGTTGGTACTAACGGATTAGGGAAATCGACACTTCTGAAAAGTTTATTAGGAGTTTTAACACCGATAAGCGGTGAAATTAATTTAGGTAATTACCAAGAAATAGGATATTTTCAACAAGAAATACTTGAAGTAAATACAAATGTGGTTATAGATGATGTCTGGAATGAATTTCCTAATTCAACGAATAAAGAAATCATGGGACAATTATCTAGATGCGGCTTAACAAGAAAAAATATTGAAAGTCCAGTAAATATATTAAGCGGTGGAGAGCAAGCAAAAGTTAGATTATGTAAACTGATTAATAAACCCTCCAACATCTTGGTGTTGGATGAGCCGACAAACCATTTAGATATACATGCGAAAGAAGAACTTAAGCGAGCATTACAAGATTATAAGGGCAGCATACTGCTAGTATGTCATGAACCAGAATTCTATAAAGATATTGTAACTGATGTATGGAATTGTGAAGATTGGGCTCTGTAAATAGATCATAGTTGTCCTTATTATTCCAATGTAGAATGAAATAATAAGGACAACAAACTAACAGACTAAAGCAAAGGTTGATCATTCTCGTCGAGTGATCTGCCTTTGCTATTTATCGTGTCCGAATAAGTGAAATCATATGAAAACAACTATGTGATTTATAATACAATCACGGATGGTTTCTGTCTAATTTGTTACAGTTGTTAGAATGAACACGTAATAATGCTTGTATTTTGTGTGAAAATTTAGTCCCTATTATGAACATTATTGTGGGATAGGCACTAAAATCTTTGAATTAAATGAGTATTTATGCCCGTAAAGTCAATGTTTATATACGTTTTTTATTACTTGCCCAATTTCTTTAATTCATATGGATATCTTTACATTCAAAATTAATTCGTTCGTTTTATTGACACATTTTGATAATTGGACTATCATAATCAAATGCCTGGCTATAAAAAATATAGTAACTTCGCTAATGGAAGTTTTAAGGGTGATTTTCCGATAAATAACATCGTAACTTAGAGCTAACATTAGTTGAATTATGTATTGCTTGAATTCAATTTTATAGTAAGCATTTTTATTAAAACTTTTTTTACTAAAGGAGAACTCACATCATGAAAAAACTAGAAGGTAAAATCGCTTTAATTTCTGGAGCAGCTGGTGGTATTGGTAAAGGAATGGCAACTGCATTTGTTAAAGAAGGTGCAACGGTTGTTGTGGTTGACCTTAATGAAGAGCTAGGTAACCAAACAATCAAAGAATTGCAAGAGTTCGCTCCAGAATCTATGTTTATTCAAGCAAATCTTGCTGAACATAATAAATTAGCTGGGATCGTAAAACAAGTTGCTGATAAATACGGTAGACTTGATATTTTGGTAAATAACGCACATGCTTCACGAATGAATTCAATTGAAGATACAACTCAAGCTGACTTTGATCTTTCATTCAATACTGGATTCTATCCAACATTCTACTTTATGCAAGCAGCACTACCTTACTTAAAAGAAACACAAGGTAAAATTATTAACTTTGCATCAGGTGCTGGAATTAACGGTGACGTGAATCAAGTTTCTTATGCAGCAGCAAAAGAAGCAATTCGTGCTGCTACTCGAGTAGCAGCTAATGAATTCGGTCCATTTGGTATTAATGTAAACATCATTGCTCCAATTGCAAAATCACCTGGTTTGATCGAATGGGCTGAGAAAAATCCAGAGTACTATCAAGGAATGCTAAGTAAGATCCCTATGAGAAGACTTGGTGAACTTGAAGATGATATCGGTCGTGTAGCAGTATTTTTAGCAAGCGAAGACTCTGATTATATTACAGGTCAAACAATTATGGTTGATGGTGGTTCTATTAAATTACGCTAATCGATTAACTTACTAACTAGACAACTTTAATAGAAACGAAAAAGAGGGATACTACATGAATCAGCAGAAGAAAAAGATTCACTATGCATGGTGGGTATTATTAGGACTAGCTTTGATGGTCGGTTTGGCTAAGGGCGGTATTATGACGGCCGGTGGATTGTTCTTAACTCCGGTCACAGAAGATCTAGGTATCGGTATGGGGAACTTGACGTTGTACTTTAGTATTTCGTCGATCGTCACAATGATATTCTTGCCAATCGCTGGTAAAATGATTGCTAAGTATGATATTAGAAAATTGTTAGTGGTAGCAATAATATTGCAAGCAGGTTCCTTTGCAATGTTTGGGTTTATGAATTCAGTATGGGGTTGGTACTTGTTCTGTATTCCAATGTCCATCGGTTCTATCTTTGTTACGCAAATGGCTGGTCCAGTATTAATTAACAACTGGTTCAAAAAACATAATGGTCTTGCTGTAGGTATTATGGTCGCTTCCGGTGGATTATTTGGAGCTATCCTTCAACCAATGGCAGGTAACTTAATTAATAGCGAAGGTTGGAGATATACGTATATCTTCTTGGGAGTATTAGTAATGGTTATCGTTATTCCAACGGTAATCCTTACAATTAGAAAGTCTCCTGGGCAAAAAGGTTTACAAGCTTTAGGCGCTGAGGAAGTGAAAGTTGAAGATACAACACCAAAAGAAGTAGTAGTAAAAGGTGTCACTGCCAAAGTTGCATTAAAATCATCTTCTTTTTATGCTTTACTTATTTTCTTCTTCTGTGTAACTTCAATCGGTAGTTTCGGTCAATATGTATCATCGTTTGCAATGAACATAGGTTATGATATTGTATTTGCTGGTTCTGCAATGGGCGGATGGCAGATTGGTACTTTAATTGGTGCATTGGCATTCGGTATGTTAACTGATAAAATTGGTGCGAAAAACACTGCGATCTTTGCAATGCTACTTGGACTAGTTCCAGTTATTATGCTTATAACTGTTGCTGATAATGCAACAATGTTTAATATCGCTATTGCTATTTTTGGATTTGTTGTTGCATCAATTGGAACATTAGGACCGCTTCTTACAACTGCACTATTCGGTAATAAAGAATATGGTCAGATATATTCGACTGCTGTTATGGGACTTGCTATTGCAGGCATGGTTGCTTTACCTGCTTATGGATATATTGTTCAAATTACAGAAAGCTATACAGCAATTCTTTATGCAGTTGGAATAATGATGGTCGTTAATGTCTTCGCTGTAATCCTAGCCTTTAAAGGTAAGAAGAAGCTTGAAAAAGCTGGTTTGTGGAGTTAATTATTAGATCGATAATATAGAGAGATATCTCTCTTAATTAATATGCACCTCATAGAATAGACATTAGAAAGCCTGAGGCTAAACCGATGTTATTCTAGGGGGTGTATTTTTGACTTTTAATGTAAATTATTCTTCTTATACGACACTATTTCCTGTATACTAATCAATAGTCTTTTAGAATTTTTAATGTATTAATTTATTTTGAGGAAGTGCGATGTTATATGGAGAAATTGGCAGTATATGAAAGTACGCAAGTTTTAGAAGGACAAGCAGTTTTGGCTGCATTAGAGCAATCTCTTGCTATGATAGAATTTAATTCACTAGGAGATGTGCTTTGGGCTAATGATCACTTTGCTTCGGCATTAGGTTACAAAGTTTCCGAAATAGCTGGTATGCATCATAGTCAGTTTTGCACAGTGG
The DNA here is from genome assembly GCF_024721975.1 of Paenibacillus endoradicis. The sequence goes on from NZ_JANQBB010000001.1 coordinate 321,227, forward strand.
ATTTTGCTCAAAGCCCAGAGTATTCAAAGCTATGGGATGACTTAAGAAGTGGGCTGAAATTTCAAGAGAAAATTACTCGCGTAGCTAAAGATGGAACGATACTCTATTTTGAAGCTACGTACATGCCAGTTTGTAATGAGGATGGACAAATCGTAGCTGTCCTTAAAGTAGCAACTGATATTACGGCGAGGGAAACTGCGGCTTCTAAACTAACTGCTGAATTACAGCAAATGGCTGAAAATTTACTCCAACGTACTGAAGATGGTATAAACCGTACACAACAAGTCGCCGAGGCAATAGAACAAGTGATTAATGGCAATGAGAGCAACTTAAACTTGCTTCATGACTTAGAGGAACAGACTACTGTGATACAAGGTGCTGTCCAGACAATCCGTGGGTTTGCTTCCCAAACGAAACTACTTGCCTTGAATGCCGCGATAGAGGCTGCGCATGCGGGGGAACATGGTCGAGGTTTTGAAGTAGTAGCTACCGAGGTTCGAAAGTTGGCGAATCAAGTTGAAGAAGGTGCTAACGAGATACGAGCTACGGTGAAAGGGATTTCTGAACAGGTCTACAAGGTTAGTAGAGGCACAAAAGAATCCCAGGGGACTATTGATAATAGTCAGCAGCTAATACAACAAGCTGTCGATGAGTTTGTAGGAATCGGTGAATCTGCTGGCAGGCTTGATATTCAAGCTAAGACTTTAAGCCAATTATTATAATTAACATTTAGTTCGTTGCTAAATAAAGACGTCTGAAACCTGTCTGTATACAGGTTTTAGACGTCTTTATTTGTTATAAAAATGTAGCCTTTTGAGAGTGTACTAAAGGTTGATTGAAACTGCCTCTAAGGATGTTTGATTTTATCTTAATAACGTCGACTTTCTGAAAAACAATGCAGTATTTCTAAAATTTGCCATATTATTATTGTTGAATCTAATATCTATAATTGATTTGTAAGCTTGTAAAGCTAACGCTGTAAAAGATTTCTTTCTTAGTCTAAGAGTTGTTTATCTATGAAAATTAGTTGTGGTGAGGGAGGTTGATTAATAAAGATGTAAACGCTTACTAATTATCTCGTAGGAGAGCAAGAAGGAGTTAATCAACTTTAGTTAATCCAATTATAGGAGGGAAAATAATTGAAAAACTTGAAAAGAATGATCTCCACAATCTCAATGTTCGCTATCCTAATTAGTTTATGCTACATACATCCTAGTATTTCAACAGCCGCTGTTCCTGTAACTTCAGCAAATTCGTCTATATTTGGGCCAAATGTATATGTTTTCGAACCGACGATGTCCTCTTCGGAAATTCAAAGCATTACAAATTCAGTCTTCAGCAACCAGGAATCTAATGAATTTGGAAGCGATCGTTATGCATTTCTCTTCAAGCCTGGTAGTTATAATGTAGATTTTAATGTAGGCTTCTATACACATGTAGCAGGTCTTGGGAAAAATCCAGGAGATGTCACGATATCAGGCGGTTTGAACGTCAATGCAGACTGGGATAACGGTAATGCGACGCGCAATTTTTGGCGTGCGATTGAAAATCTAACCATTAATCCCTTGAGCGGAAAAACACAAATCGCTGTATCACAAGCAGCACCATTAAGACGATTGCATGTTAAGGGTGAGTTAGATCTATTTGATTTTGACTCTAACTGGAACGCAGGTTGGGCAAGTGGTGGATACTTAGCTGATTCGATCGTCGATGGTCCGATTGTTCCAGCCTCACAACAACAATGGTTTTCGAGAAACAGTCAATACAACAATTGGACAAATGGGGTTTGGAATATGGTCTTCGTAGGTGATAGTAATCCGCCTACCGGGCAATTTCCTGATCCTCCGTATACAGTTGTTGAGAAGACACCTGTCATACGAGAAAAACCTTATCTCTATATAGATAATGCTGGTCAATACCAGGTGTTTGTTCCATCATTGCAAACGAATACACAAGGTATCAGCTGGGCAAACGGGTCCACACCAGGAAAATCTATTTCTATTGATCAGTTCTATATTGCTCGTGAAGATACATCTACTGCAGCAAGTATTAACATGGCGCTTAGTCAAGGAAAGAACCTATTATTTACACCAGGCAATTACCATCTGAATGACACGATTAGAATAACGAATCCTAATACAGTAGTACTGGGAATCGGATTACCTACTTTAATACCAGACAATGGACAAATTGCAATGTCAGTTGCCGATATTGATGGTGTGGAAATTGCAGGAATTGTCTTTGATGCTGGTCCTGTTAACTCATCTACATTACTGGAAGTAGGACCTAATGGAAGCTCCAATACACATGTAACGAATCCTGTCTCTCTTCATGATCTTACGTTCAGAACCGGAGGGGCTACTAACGGTAAAAATGATGTAGCATTAAAGATTAACAGCAATAATGTTATTGGCGATCATTTTTGGATATGGCGGGCCGATCATGGTGCTGGAGCGGGATGGGATAGTAACGTCTCTAAGAATGGTCTTGTTGTCAACGGCAATAACGTTACTTTGTACGGATTGTTTAACGAGCATCACAATGAATATCAGACGATTTGGAATGGGAATGGAGGGCGACTTTATTTCTATCAGTCCGAAATTCCTTATGATGTTCCAAGTCAAGAAGCTTGGATGAGTCAGAATGGAACTGTCGACGGATACGCTTCATATAAAGTAGCAAACACCGTTACAGATCATGAAGCATGGGGTCTAGGCATATATTCTTTCTTTAGAGATGCACCTGTTAAGCTAGAAAGTGCGATAGAGGTACCGAATGTACCAGGTGTGAAAATTCATCATGCGACCACAATATGGTTGTCTGGAACAGCTGGAAGTGAAATAACACATATCATTAACAAGATCGGCGAAAAAGTATATGCCAATTCGCCTGCTGGAGCAATGCGACAAACGGTAACTGAATTTGTAGGCAATGGAACTGCAGATGCGGTTGCACCAAGTGTGCCAACGAATCTATCGGCGATAGCTTCGTCAAATAGCCAAATTAATTTAAATTGGACGGCATCTACAGATAATGTTGGTGTCATCGGATATGATATTTATCGCAATGGTTCATTTGTCGGATCGTCAACTCAGACTTCATATACGGATACAGGATTACTTGAATCAACGTTATATAGCTACTCTATTAAAGCTAAGGATGCGGCGGGCAACCTCTCAGCTTCAAGTAACATTGTTACTGCCGTCACATTAGCAGGGGGAGTGGCTATAGCGCTAGACCGAACTGGCTGGACAGCATCTTCCAATCCTGCAAGTGGGGATGTAGCAGCAAATCTATTGGATGGAAATATGTCCTCGCGCTGGAGTACTGGAGCTGCTATGACACCTGGGCAATCCATCGTAGTAGATATGAAATCAGCGAAAAACATAAGTAAGATCGTCATGGATTCTACTGGTAGTGATCTGGACTACGCACGAGGTTACGAAGTATACGTTTCAAATGATGGTACAAACTGGGGAACTGCTATATCTAGTGGTTCTGGCACAGGCCCAATAATTACAGTTGATTTTTCATCTCAGACCTCACGTTATATTAAAGTAGTACAGACCGGTACCGTAACTAACTGGTGGTCTATTCGAGAATTCAATGTATTCGGTAGCATGGTTCCAGTTGATACAGTAGCACCAAGTGTCCCTGCGAATCTGATGGTAACAGTTGCTTCAAATAGCCAAATTAACTTGAGCTGGAATGCTTCGAGCGATAATGATGCTGTATCAAGTTATGATATTTATCGCAATGGTGCTATCGTTGGTTCATCCACTTCAACCACTTACATTGACACAGGTCTAACTCCAGCAACCACATATAACTACTTTATTAAAGCCAAAGATGCAGCAGGCAACATATCTGCTGCGAGCAGTACAGTAAACGCAACTACCTCTGGTGGGGGAACAGGAAATGCACTTGACAGGACGGGATGGGTTGCATCATCCTCTCCAATAAGTGGCGATGTGCCAGCTAATTTATTAGATGGCAGTATGTCCTCGCGTTGGAGTACTGGAGCCGCTATGACACCTGGGCAATCCATTACATTAGACATGTTGGCTGTTAAAGAATTTAACAAAATTGTCATGGATTCTACAGGAAGTAATGATGATTATGCCCGTGGTTACGAGGTATTCGTATCGAATGACGGAACGAATTGGGGTAGCACTATTGCTGTTGGATCAGGAACCGGACCAGTAATTCCGATTAACTTCGCAACTCAACATGCTCGTTACATTAAAATAGTTCAGACTGGCACTTCTTCAAGTTGGTGGTCGATCCGAGAGATTAATATTTACAACTAGTACAATAGAAAAGCATTGATTTAGGTTGTTCTGAATCAATGCTTTTTATAGTTTATTTGGATTAGGGAGTGTGGACTCCTTCTAGCATCTGAGTAATTTGATAATTTCACATTATGGATAGATGTAATAAACTCATATCGATTATGTACTTTCAAACTGTACTCTTTATCAATAATATCCTTCATCTTATTGTTATTAATATTTAGTGTAGCTCTGTAATAGGCAGTAAGGTTAATAGCCTTATCATCTTTAGAATTAATTTGATTAGATGCGTAATCCTGATTTAAATATTCGGTATATAACTGATAAAAGTTACTGTTAGCATGATGTAATAATAGATCAATCTGATCTGCCGAAAGCGAAAAGTCCAATATATCTAGAACATTTCTCTCATTAATTTCAGAGATGAAACCACCGTACAAAGGAAAGATTCCAGACCACATAAAATTTCGTGAATTATATTTATCTCTTCGGACTTCTATGTTGTTATTATTATTATTTTTAGAAGATAATTGATCTGAACCGAATATTTCTTTTTCATATGTTTGGATAAGTAAGAAAGAAAAAACAAGCAGAACTACTGAAATGAGCAACCATTTTAATTTAACCATTACTCTTTCTGTCTCCTCCTTATACGTTTAAATATCAATTCATAAAAGATATAGTTACGTTAACTTATTTTACCATTATCGAGAAACTAATGTTATATTTAGCATGATTATCTAATAGCATGCAGAGCAAGCACAGAATTAGTAAGGTGTTTGTTCTTTTTTTTGTTGGAATTAACAGGTAAATTTTGGTTTTATTATGCTAGGATATATGTTATAACAACCTAATCTCAAAGAGAAATGAGTTGATTCTATGAAGAAGAAAGTCGTTTTAGCGGGTGGGACTGGTTTTGTCGGGATATACTTCAATGAAAAATTTCGAAATATGGGTTATGAGGTGAAAATTATCTCAAGACAAAAAGGTCATATTTCTTGGGATAATGAAGCAGATATAATAGAAGCAATTAATGATTCGGAAATGCTAATCAATCTAGCGGGGAAGTCAGTAGACTGCCGTTACAATGAGCAGAACAAGCGTGAAATTCTAATGTCAAGAGTAGACACAACACGTATACTTGGTAAGGCAGTACTAGAATGTGAAAATCCTCCTATATTATGGATTAATTCAAGTACAGCGACTATTTATCGACATGCTGAAGACCGACCAATGACTGAAGAGACAGGAGAAATTGGTTCAGGGTTTTCCGTTGACGTAGCGACAGAATGGGAAAAGACTTTCTTTTCATTCGACTTATCTGCCACTAGAAGAGTCGCCTTGAGACTTGCAATTGTACTTGGTGAACATGGCGGTGTTATGACTGCCTTCAAAAACTTAGTTAGATTTGGTCTTGGTGGTGCGCAAGGATCTGGCAATCAGAAATTTAGCTGGATTCATATTGAAGATTTATTCGATATGACGATCTTCATTAGAGACAACGCACAGATTAGCGGAGTAATTAATTGTTCTGCACCTCATCCAGTAACCAATCGTGAATTGATGGATACGTTACGGAAAACGATGAATGTAAAATTCGGATTGCCATCTCCAAAGTGGATGCTTGAATTTGGTGCAGTAGTCATAAAAACAGAAACTGAGTTAATTTTGAAGAGCCGGTGGGTTATTCCAGACCGCATAGAGAAAGCTGGATATGTATTTAAATATCGTACTATTGATAATGCACTTCAACAAATCTTACAAAGTACGTAATAACAATAATTAAAAACAAGATAAATATAGAAAACTTGGTTTTGGAAGACAGCTATTAGTGGAAGCAGAGAGAATAATAGTTGATCCCTTTATCATCACTACATTAGATAAAATAAGGAATAAAGAGGCTGGATCCGTAATAATATACTAGTTAGTTTTTTTTGAATAATAATGAAATTATTTTTCTCTAAACTAGTATAGGGAGTGGTTGAAGATGGAAAGAGAAGCAGGGTTTTGGATACGACTTGGTGCTAAATTGTTAGATGGTATTATTATCGGAATTCCAATAAGTCTACTTGCTTCAATCTTTATCGGGGAGCATGCTGAAGATCTATTTAAAAACACTGTGAATGTGCTCTATTCAATGCTTTTACCTATATTTTGGAGTGGTTATACCGTAGGAAAGCGTTTATGTAACATCAGAATTAGAAACGTCAATGATCAGATGCCTCCAACATTTTTGAATATGTTATTGCGTGATGTTGTAAGTGGGCTAGTCTATGCATTCACTTTTGGAATTGGTATCATCGTAAGCATTTGTATGGTCTGTATGCGAGAAGATAAGCGCTCCTTACATGATTTAATTGCAGGGACTGAAGTCATTCATGATTAAGTATGGTGGATAGCCCAATATAGCAATAACAATTATAGTTTTTAATAACCGAAAAAGGCATGATATAAGCTAATTCAGCTTATATCATGCCTTTTTCGATCTTAAGTAATACCCATGACTTTATTAGTGCCGAGATTTGCAATTCTAGTTAATTGAATGGACATATACCTTGGAGAATAGACCATTTTATCAGCAAACCATTTGTGAATGATACCAATGGTTGCAGATGTCATGAAGTCTAACGAGATATCAAGTGGAACAAACAGTTTTTGCTCCATTTTAAGCGCAGCAATTCGCAGGTAGAGCGATTCTCTAATCGTTATGTAGAGTTGCTCATTAATTTGCTTACTATTTTTCTGAAACATGATGCGATAAAAACGTTCATTTTGCGATAAATTTTGAAATATTGCAAGTGTAAATAAGTCAGGTTCATCTTCGTCTATTTGTATATCTTTCAGCGCCACAACTGGTATTGTAGGCGCAATAAGTTCGTTTAATTGAGTTAGCTTTTCTTTCATCATAACCTCTACAAGTTTATCTTTATCTTGATAATGCAAGTAAAAGGTAGAACGATTGATATTAGCCTGCTCAGTAATATCGCTAACTGTAATCTGTTCTAATTCCTTATAGTGTAGTACATCAAGTAATGCCTCACTAATTATCATTTTTGTACGTAATACTCTGCGATCATTATGCTTCTTGTCTGGCATAGTAACACCTCTCAACAGTAATTTGGGTTGTAAAACCAACCGACAGTATATATCGAGTTGTTGCTTATACGACAAAATAGCTTAAGTTGTCTTATTGGTATTTTGTTGCATAATCCTGAAACGACGGATTTTATTATCTGTCTAACATTGTAAAGTAAATCATCATCATGGTTTGAACTGTTGTTTATACCTCATTTCTAAAACTATTGATGGTTGTATAGAAATATGAAATTGCTATAATCATAGCATAAATACCTAGTAATTCAATAGGAAATGTATACATTGGTTTGGAGGGGAATACATGACAACATTATCTATAGCAGAGGCAGATCAATCTTGTATTTATATTGAAAAAGCTAAGCAATTGGCTCAGCAATATGCAATAGATGCAATCGAGCGAGATCAACGAGGTGGTGCTGCATATGAACAAGTGAATTTATTACGTGAAAGCGGACTGCTAAAATTGTTGATCTCAACAAAATACGGTGGGTATGAACAACCGTGGTCATCAGCATTACATGTCGTTAGGGAATTAGCCAAAAGTGATGCGTCACTTGCCCATCTGTACGGGTTCCATTGTATTAATATTCTCGTTGCTAGATGGATAGGTACACCAGAACAGGTTGAGTTTTTGGAAAGAGGTACCGCTGAAAACAATTGGTTCTGGGGTAATTCAGTTAATCACTCTGACCGTAGACTTACTGGAAGAAGGGAGGGAGAGGGTTATCGAATTCATGGTGTAAAGCATTTTTCATCTGGCTCTCCTGGTTCAGACCGTTTAGTTGTAGCATGGCGTGATGAAAGTGATGATGCATTAGTTCATGCAGCAATTGCAACCAATAAATTAGGCGTTACCGTGCATGATGACTGGGATGGAATTGGTCAACGTCAAACAGGTAGTGGAACGGTTCAATTCGATGATGTCTATATTACTGCGGATGAACTATTAGAAAGTAAGGAGCAAGCAGGTAAAGCATTTGCAACGTTGACGCCGATTTTGTCCAAAAGTGTGCTAACCAATGTATATGTCGGAAGTGCGTTAGGTGCAATTGAAGATGCAAAGCAGTATACCATTGCACATACTAGACCGTTCATTGCTTCAGGAGTTGAAAAAGCGATCGATGATCCTTGGATCAAACGTCAGTACGGAGAACTTTGGATTCAAGCTGCTGCAGCGGAAAGCTTTACTGATCGAGCAATGCAAGTGCTTGATCGAGCGTGGCATCGAGGGTTTGAGTTAACGATTGAAGAAAGAGGAGAAGCGGCTGTTATTGTTGGAGCAGCTAACGTTCATGCAGGCAATGTTGCACTTGAAGTAACAAGTCGTATCTTCGAGGTGATGGGCGCTCGATCAGCTACTAGAAGTCAAGGATTTGATCGTTATTGGAGAAATGTTCGAACCCATACGCTTCATGATCCTGTGGAATACAAGTTACGAAGTGTTGGAGATTGGGTGCTAACCAATACGTATCCGTCTACTTTATATAGTTAGGGGGAGGGGTTGCTGCCTATGTGTACTAGAGGAGAAAGGTTTGTTCAAAGTATTGAAGATGGTAGAAATGTGTGGCTTCAAGGTAAGAAAATTGATCGTCTAGGTGAGCATCCAGCTTTCGAAGGTACATTACAAACGATTAGTAGATTATTCAATATGCTGGATACGCCAGGGGAACAAGATAAAGTGGGATTCCGTAAGGAAGATGGGACATATGCGCATCGCGCATTTCTAGTTCCCTACTCCAAAGAAGAGTTAACGTCTAGAAGCGAAGCTTTTCATTATTGGTCTTCAGCTACAAATGGCATGATGAGTCGTCTATCGGATTATGCAAGATCGATGATTACTGGATGGTATGGGGCAAGGGATCAACTTAGTACGTTAGATCCACATTTCAGTGCTAAAATAACCACTTATTATGAGGACGCTAGAGATAATGATCGCTTTTTAACGACTGCGATTTTAGATCCACAAATTAATAGAGCAAGTGGACTTGATGATGACAAAATAGCAGAGCGCTTCTTACATGTTGTTCGTGAGACTAGCGAGGGTATTGTCGTTCGTGGAGCAAAGATGATCGCTACTGGTGCACCTTATACGCATGATTTTATTATTTTCTCGTTGTTAAAACTTAAGAGTGATCATGCCAAGCACGCTCATGTATTAATTGTTCCAGCTAATTCAGCAGGGTTGCATATTGTATGCCGTGAATCGTTCGCAGACGATCGTGCCAAGGAACATTTGCTAAGTTCGCAATATGAGGAAATGGACGCCGTTCTATTTTTCGACGATGTATTAATTCCATGGGAGCGAGTTCTACTCTATGGCAATACTGACGCGGTATTAAAGCTTCGTGAGAATGAAACGGCCAATGCACTAGCTTATCATCAAACGGCAGTCAGGCAAATAGCGAAGCTAGAATTTGTAACAGGTGTAGGGATGGCAATAGCGGAATCTATTGGTGTTAATTCCTTCTTACATATTCAAGAGAAGTTAGGTGAGTTACTGACACAGGTAGATACAATCAAAGCATTAGTATTTGCCGCTGAAGGTAATGCGAAGCCAGATAGTAATGGTATCTATATCCCGCAACTATCTTATATTCATACGGCGCGCAATATTGGAACGAAGCTATATCCTCGTGCAATAGAAATTATCCAGCAAATAGGAGGAGGAGGCTTTGTGCAAGCACCTTCTGGTATGGAAGATTTCTATGGACCGATCTCTAAGCAGATGCATCTCTATTTCGAAGGGGCAACAGTTAGCGCGGAGAAGAAAGTTCAACTTCTTAAGTTAGCGTGGGATTTAATAGGAAGTCCATTCGGTTCTAGACATGAGTTATATGAAAGATTTTATGCAGGTGATCCGATAAGAGGACATGCGAATCAATATTTGGAAGCGAAGCATAGTCATTTTACTGATCCAGTATGGAACTTGATCAAGGAAGGAAGCAAGTACTAAATCCATCTTGTAATAAGAAAGTCATCAACGGCAAAACAACATAGAGTGTGAGAAAAATAGAGAAAACATTTGGAGGGATTGTAATGAAATCATTAGAGTTAGCAAGTAAGAAAGGTTCCACATTTTCGATGATTATAGCACTAGTCCTAGTATTATCGATGGTATTAACCGGATGCGGTAGTAATACTGGACAAAGTGGAGTTAGTAATAATTCAACTAATAAGGAAACTAGCTCACCCAATGACACTACAACTAATAGCAACGAGCCAATTAAAGACGGCACAATAATCGTCGCTTTATCAACAGATATTAGTACGCTTGATCCATCGCGTGAAGGTGGATGGGAGACTTATCTTGTTAATAAAAATGTTCATGAATCACTAGTGAAAGAAGATTTAACGAAATCTAGCGAAGAATCTCCGACAGCTCCTATCATTCCAGGTCTAGCAGAATCTTGGGATATTTCAGAAGATGGTAGAACGTATACGTTCCATCTTCGTCAAGGAGTTAAGTTTCAAGATGGAGCAGATTTCAATGCGGAAGCAGTAGAATTCAATGTGCGCCGCGCTTGGGATAAATCGTTCGAGTATTTTGATGAGGCGAGCTCGATTATGATGAGCAGAACATATCATGATTTGAAAGAAGTGAAGTCGATAGACACGAATACAGTGAGTTTAACCTTTAATAATCCTTACCCAGCGTTGCTTCGTTTACTTGCGCAAGGTAGTGGTGGTTCAGGATTAATTGCTAGTCCAGAAGCAATTAAAACTTACGGTAATGATGGATATGGTGAGCATCCTTCAGGCACAGGACCTTACCAGTTAGAAGAACGTGTTATTGGTGAAAAAATCGTGCTAACACGTAATGAAGGATATTGGGGAGAACAACCTTATAACAAAAAAATAATTTTCCGACCTATCTCTGACAACAATGCGCGAGTGGCAGCTCTTCGTACCGGTGAAGTTGATATTATTCAAAATCCACCAGTTGATAGTTTAGCTCAATTAGAAGCAGAAGGTTTCCTTGTTCCACAAGCTGATCTGCCTATTGTTTACTATCTAACATTAAATACGGCCAATGAATATTTGCAAGATGTTAAAGTTCGTCAAGCTATAACATTAGCCATTGATCGTGAAAGTTTAGCGAAAGATTTGTTGAATGGTTACGCAATTCCTGCCTACAGCGCTGTTAACGCAGGTAGTGAAATTTATGATCCACAATATAAACCATTCCAATATGATGTAGAAAAGGCAAAGCAGTTATTAACAGAAGCGGGTTATCCAGATGGGTTGGAGTTAACGCTACAAACCTATCTTGGAACGGAATCTTATGTTGAATGGATTCAGCGTGATTTGGAAAAAGTTGGGGTTAAAGTGAAAATTGAAACTTACGATTACAATACATTCGGTTCATTGCGCTTTATGTCACCTGATGTAGGCATTAATACAATGGATTGGGGCTTTGTTACGCCTTATTGGTTGTACATTGTAGGTTACTCATCTAGTACAGGTCGTTATGGTAATTATGCAAGTGCTAACTTTGATAAAGCAGTAGACTTAGCGATGAACGAAGTTGACTACGATCAATCATTAGAATATTGGAAGCAAGCACGAGATGTAATTGATGAAGATGCCGCTATTGTTCCACTATTCAGTAATCGTACATTAGTAGCAGTTAGCAGCAAAGTGAAAGGTTTTGTACTACCTTCACAAAATTGGTACGATCTTGAAACAGTTTGGCTAGAAGAATAGCGATGAAGCTTAATTAGAAAGGAGAATGGTTATGGCAATTTATACGTTGAAACGAGTCGCTGCGGTCATTCCGGTACTCATATTCGTCACGTTAACCGTATTCCTTGCTGTTCACTTCAGTCCAGGTAATCCTGTTATTATGATACTCGGAAGTGATGCAACACCTGAAGCCATTGCTAAACTAAGTCAAGAAATGGGGCTTGACCGCCCCTTTCTTGTTCAATACGTTCACTGGGTAGGTGAGCTAATACAAGGGAATTTTGGTAACTCATATATTACAAAAGTATCGGTATACGAGGTGCTACTAGATAAATTTACGAACACAATTATTTTAGCATCAGGTGGGCTTATCTTAACTTGTGTATTTGGGATATTGATCGGCGTAATAGCCGGAATTAAGCGTAATAGTTGGATTGATCGCTTAATTATGCTTATTACAATGATCGGCTCTAATCTGCCTAGCTTTTGGCTTGGTATCATATTAGTCTCCATATTCTCTATACAACTAGGCTGGTTGCCCTCGTCAGGAATGTACAATATGCGAGGAGAAGAAACTTTTCCAGTGCTTTTGAAGCATTTGATACTACCGTCAATCGCCATTGCTGCTTCATCGGTTGCTATCGTAGCTAGACTAGTGAGAGCAAGCGTAATTGAAATTATGAATGCTGATTATATGCAAACTTTACGTTCACATGGTCTATCGAAAAAAAGTATCTATGGCAAGCATTTATTACGAAGCATACTTTCTCCTGTTATTAATATTACTGGGCTTGAAGTGGGATACCTACTCGGTGGAGTGTTGTTTGTAGAAACAGTTTTTTCATGGCCTGGTATAGGAACATTACTGTATAACGCAATTATGGGACATGATATACCATTTATTCAAGCCGGTGTTGTACTTGTAGCGGTTATGTATGTACTCGTTAATTTAATAACAGATATGCTTGTAACTTATCTTAATCCTAGGCTGAGACAGTAGCATGTTTATAGTAAGGAAGGAGTTTTGAGATGCCAAAGCGTCTAATACGAATCAATGATTCTGTTATAGTACCTACTTCTACACCAATCATTAATAAGCGAACAGTTTCGCCCAAGTGGAAAAGAGTATGGATTGATGATCGTACCGTGCTTGCAGGTAGCATTATTGTTGTTCTTGCAATATATGTCTCAATATTTGCAACAATACTTGCTCCATACGCACCCAACGTTGGCGACAATAGTTTACGCCTTGCATTGCCTGGCACATCAGGTCATTGGCTTGGACTAGACCAACAGGGGCGAGATATATGGAGTCGATTAATGTATGGTGGCAGAATGTCGCTTATGACAGCGATTATACCTATTGTTATTGCTGCATTACTTAGTGGCACCATAGGATTGATAGCTGGGTTTATGAAAGGTAAAATTGGCGAGATTATTATGAGATTTATGGACATATTGTTTGCATTCCCAACGATTTTATTGGCATTAACGATTACAACACTATTAGAGGTTGGTATAAGATCCGTCATTATTACATTAACGATCGCACTCATTCCGAATATGACTCGAATTGTATATACCGCTGTTATTGCTGAGTCAGGCAAAGAATATATAGAAGCGGCAAAAGTATTAGGAGCATCCAAATTCGAGTTGATTTTTACAGAATTACTCCCTAACGTTGTCACTTCTTTGATCGTATATGCTACTTCTCTTGTTGGGAAAATGATAATCTTCTCAGCTGGTCTAAGTTTTATGGGGTTAGGAATTCAAGCTCCACAATCGGATTGGGGTAAGATGACTTCAGATGGTATGGCTGTAATCTTGCAAGGTAGCTATCATGCAGCTACCATTCCAGGACTTGTTATTCTAATAGTCTCGATTGGTTTCAACTGGTTAGGTGATGGGCTACGTAATCATTTTGATCCTCATTATTAAATTCGTGGTGGTGAGCCTATGGCAATATTAGAAGTAAAAAACTTGCATACACAGTTCAAGACGCAAGCAGGCATCATTAATGCAATCAATGGAATTGATTTTTCGATTGAAGCGGGTGAGGTGCTAGCAATTGTCGGAGAGTCTGGATCAGGTAAAAGTGTAACTGCTCTATCTGTAATGGGGTTATTGCCGCGTTCTATTGCAAGCATTACGGAAGGGAGTATTTCGTTCGTTGAAGTTGATCTCACGAAGATTGATCATAAGCAATATAATCGTATACGCGGCAAAGATATTTCAATGATATTTCAAAATCCTCTAACCGCACTTGACCCGTATTTTGCAATTGGCAATCAATTATCAGAAATCATCGCTAAGCATCAACCATCACTTTCAAGAAAAGATGTGAAGCAAGAAGCTTCTGCATTATTACGAAAAGTTGGTATTCATGATACGGAGCGTGTACTACGTGCCTATCCACATGAGTTAAGTGGAGGAATGAGGCAACGAGTCGTTATTGCATTAGCTATTAGTAGTCGACCGAAGCTAATTATTGCAGACGAACCAACGACTGCGCTCGATGCGACGATTCAGAAACAAATATTAGAGCTGCTAAAACAAATTAATGAGGAGTATAACACCGCTATTATGATTATTACGCATGATTTCGGTGTGGTTGCTAATATAAGTGATAAAGTTGCCGTTATGTACGCTGGTAAGCTCGTCGAGTTTGGGAAAACAGAGGACGTTATTAGACAACCACTTCATCCGTACACGAAAGGATTAATAGAGTCCGTTCCAGGTGTTACTCGTTCAGTTGAGCAATCTCAACAATATCGTCTGCCACAGATCGAAGGTTCAGCACCAGATTTACTAGAATTATCCGAGGGATGTGTGTTTTTCGAGCGATGCCCTAAAGCATCTACCCATTGTCTTCATCATAATCCTGAACTAACGACATTAAGTGATAAACGACAAGTTGCATGTCATTATCCGGAAGGGGTAGGTGCATGAAACCATATATTGAGTTAAAAGGATTAACCAAAGTATTCAGTACTCCATCTTGGAGAAAGAATTCATCAAAGCAACAATTTATTGCTGTGAATGATATTAATCTAACGATTCATCGAGGTGAAATTGTTGGACTAATTGGTGAATCGGGTTCAGGGAAATCTACCTTAGGAAGAATGATATGTCGATTGTTAGAGCCAACCGCAGGAGAAGTGCTAATTAATGGGCAATCGATAACTTCGCTTCCTAATAAACAAATGCGAAGTTATTATCGTCAGATGCAAATGATATTTCAAGATCACTCATCGGCTTTAAATCCGAGAAAAAAGATCGGAGAACAGATCATTAAACCTATGATGCGTCTAGGAGTTGTTTCAAGTCGCAAAGAGGCTGAAGCAGCAACGATAGTTCTACTAGAACGTGTTGGATTGAAGGCAGAGCATATGCATCGTTACCCACACGAATTTTCTGGTGGACAGCGTCAAAGAATTGGGATCGCCAGAGCACTAGCAGTACAGGCAGAATTCATTATTCTTGATGAACCTACATCTGCCCTTGATGTGTCAATTCAGGCCCAAATATTGAATTTACTGTTAGATCTACGTGATGAGTTTGACTTAACTTATTTATTCATCGGACATAATCTTGCAGTTATCGAATTTTTCTGCGATACAGTCGCAGTAATGGAGCAAGGCGAAATCGTAGAGTATATCGTTGCCGATCAACTATTCAGTCATGCGATTCATTCAACGACGAAGAAGCTCATTGAATCCGTACCTTCTATAGAAAAGTTTCGAATAAGACAATCTCAGCTAGTGGATGGTAAGGAGTTAATTACGGTATAAGAGGAAGGGATTATTATGGGAAATGTTACTCGTCAAATGAGTATTGGAGTGTTTTTGTTAGGAGTTGGACATCATATTTCATCTTGGAGAGATCCGCTCGCAAGACCTGATCAATTGAATGATTTTGAATTTTACAAACATATAGCACAAACCGCTGAACGTGGGAAATTAGATATGCTATTTATAGCAGATCGACTAGCTGTAACTGACCGTTATGATGCGATTATTAAACATAGCATTAATACTCACTTGGAACCAATTACGCTACTTTCTTCTCTCATTGGTGTAACGGAAAAGATTGGACTTGCGGCAACGGTTTCCACCTCATTTGCAGAGCCCTATCATCTAGCTAGAGAAATTGCTAGTCTAGATCATCTAAGTGGTGGTCGTGTAGCGTGGAATGTTGTTACTACGGCAGAGAAGGAAGAGGCACTTAATTTCCGTGACGAGCATTTTGAGCATGCTCATCGTTATGAACGTGCACAAGAATTCGTCGATGTCGTCACAGGTCTATGGGATAGCTGGCAAGATGATGCGATCGTAGAAGACCGAATCAGTCGTGTGTTTGCTAATCCAAGTGCTATTCATAAGTTGCAACATCAAGGAAAAGAATTCCGAATAGAGGGTCCGCTGAATATTCCACCTACGCCACAAGGTAGACCGGTGCTTATTCAAGCTGGTGCTTCCGAGGCAGGTCAGTATTTGGCTGCACGCAATGCTGACGTTATTTTTACCGCTTGGCACACAATGGAAGAAGCACAACTGTTCTATAAAAGTGTTCATAGTAAGCTAGAAAGTGTAGGAAGAGAGACTAGTAGTATGAAAATACTTCCAGGAATCTATCCCGTTATCGGTTCATCAGAGAAAGAAGCGAAAGAGAAAGCAGAATATATGCATAGTCTGTTAATCGACTCACTTGGTCTAGCTTGGCTGTCTATTGTACTAGCAACAGATCTAACAACTTGTGATCTCGATGCACCACTTCCAGAACTTCCTGATCTAGATAAAGTTAATGCAGGCAGAGGACGTTTTCAACTTGTATCAGATATGGCAAAGCGTGAAGGTCTGAATGTTCGTCAACTTATTAAGCATATGATCGGTTCTCGAGGTCATAAAACTGTATACGGTACGGCATCACAAGTGGCAGATCAGATGCAGCTATGGTTTGAGAATGACGCCTGCGATGGCTTTAATATATTACCACCCCACTTCCCAAGTGGCTTCGAGCAATTCGTAGATTCTGTTATCCCTGAATTACAAGCTAGAGGAATATATCGACAGGATTATGAAGGTTCACAATTGAGACAGCATCTAAATGTCTAATAAAAGAATAGTGAGGAGGAGCACATCATGAGTAAATCTAAACAAAGAATGAAACTTGGCGTATCCATCGCAGGGGCTGGTTATATTCCTGGGGCATGGAATTTTTCAAATTCAATTGCTAAGGAACGTCTAACTAGTAACTATTTCAAAAAAATTGCTCAAGAGGCAGAGAGAGCAAAGTTTGATTTTATTCTAATTGATGAATTACATGGTTTAACCACTTACGAGGATGAGTCGTTGAAAGTTAGTCCTCAATATCGTTTGGATTCTATAAGTGTAACAAGCTCTTTGCTTACGTATACAGAGCATATTGGATTAGTTGCGACAATACCAATTACAACTAGTCAGCCATATCATGTGGCTAGAAAGCTAGCGTCACTTGATCATCTGAGTAAGGGGCGTGCTGCATGGAATGTCGTAATTAATGATCAAGAGCGCACGTATCGTCATTATGACGTAGCGCTCGTACCTGATCCATCAGAATGGAAGCAACAGGCAGAAGAATTTCTTAATATAACATCATCATTATGGGATAGTTGGGAAGATGATGCTATTATTGGAGATAAGGAAACAGGAATATATGCTGATCCAAGTAAACACCATCATCTGAACTTTAAAGGAAAGTATTATTCGGTAGCGGGTTCACTGAATGTCATTCGTCCGCCACAAGGGTATCCGGTACGAATTCAGCAGGCGGATTCTGTCTTAGGACTTGAGTTAGTAGCTAAACATGCAGATATATTACTCGTTGGAGTCAAGACGACAGCAGAAGCGATTCATAAATATGAAGAGATACGACTTCAATTAAAGCAACAATTCCTTATACAGCAACCACAATTGCTACTAAATGTGTTGCCGATTATTGGAGATAACGAAGCAGAAACTGACAAATTGCTAGAAGCATATGAACAACAGCAGTCGGAAGTAGTTAGTGAAGCGGGGTTCGGTGTAAGAAACTGGATTACACTTACAGGTACTAAGACGCAAATCGCTGATGCGCTGCAAAATTTATATACTAATGTGGGGTACGATGGATTCAATCTTATACCTGCCGTGCTTCCAGAAAGTTTGCAGCAACTGACCGAGCAGCTTATTCCAGAGTTACAAGAGCGAGGTCTTGTTCAAACACAATATGATGATGTAACGTTACGAGAAGGATTGGGTATAGCTCGACCAAACAATAAATTTCGGGAGGCAGTGCGCCAGTGAGTCATAGTATAAATAGAGGTAGCGAAGCAGAAGGGGAATGGATTCGTTCACAATTAGTTGCCTATAATAATGAGCATGCACCTACAACATATGAACCGATTACATTGAAAATTGTTAATGATCAACAAGAAATAATTGGTGGACTTAATGCTGTTCATCTATGGAATTGGATCGAGGTTAACCATCTATGGATTGATAATTGCTATCGCGGACAACGGTTAGGATCAGATTTATTAGATGAGATTGAGCGTATTGCTCGAGAGAGAAAGTGCTTATACATCAAATTAAATACGTTCACATTTCAAGCACCACAATATTACCCTAAGCATGGCTATCAGCAATATGCAATTATTGAAAATGTACCTCCTGGCTTTAATCATCATTTCTTTATTAAAGATTTATCAGTGGTGCAGTAGACAGACTAATTACAAGCAGATAAGATACGATAGCACTGCCTAACATGATTGCATGGGCAGTGCTTTTTGTAGGTACAATTCGATAGAGAACGGATTAGTATCTGCGTCCAAATGTGGGGAGAGCAATTCTCTTCACACTTTTTAAACATTCATGTATACTAAGTGTATTGAAATTGAAAGAGGTGCAACAACGAATGAGCGGATCATCTTATGTTATTGGAGAAGTTGTACATGGTGCTGCACTAGGGCGAGAATTGATGTTTCCAACGATTAATTTAGGAGGAAGTGTTGATCAATATGATTCTCCTAAAGCTGGGATATATCTTGGAATCGCAGAGATTATTACGGGAGTATTCGCTAATCAATCGTATTATACTCTTATAAGTGCGGGGTATCGACCAACTGTGAATGGTGATTCCTATAAAATAGAAGCGTATTTACTTGATTTTTCAGGAGATTTGTACGGGGAACAAGTAAAGGTAACATTCTCAACATATTTACGTGGTGAGATTAAGTATGACAATTTGGATGATCTTATTGAGCAGATGAAGCTTGATGAGTTGAATGGAAGAGAATTGATTGCGCAAGGAAAGATAGAAGCTTTAACATAAGAACAGTCGAATAGTTCGTGTGATTTTTGCTTCAATGAAGGATGTGAGATTAGTATGGGATTAGGTATCGTTGTTGTTGAGACCTGTACTAGAAATGAACTATCGAATTTGGATTTAGAACAATTGGAAACCGTATACGAAGAGGTTGCAGTGATGCGAACCGATTGTCTCAATATGTGTAATCTATGTAGAGCTAGACCGTATGCATTAGTTAATGGAAATAAAGTATATGAAAAAACGACCTCTGAATGTTATGAACAGGTTGAGGTTGTGATTCAATCAGAACTGAAAGATTTCTATCAATACTAGAGGTAGTTCAAAACATCCACTCGCGATCACTATGTGGTGCTTCGTAGCGTAATCGACGGCGAATATGCACTCCATCGGAAGCCTGCGTGTGCTCACGTACACAATACGTACGCTGTGCTACTCGTTTCCGCTGGAATGCATCTTCTCGACATGCGAAAGCCCGCTTTTTGAACCTTTATTGGAAGAGGAAGTTCAAAAAGCAGGCATTGATAACTAAGTAATAAAGTGGCGCTCATTCATTATGGGAAATCTTAAATGAATGGGCGTTATTTGTGTGATCGGATCATATATACATATAGGAGATATTATAATATGACATCTTTACAACAAGAGACAAGGTTAGAGAAACGTAATTATACGTGGCAGTTGCTTACTATTTTTATCGGGTTCATCATTTTTGGCTTATCTGAAAATATTAAGGGACCTGCTATCCCCAGAATGCAGCTGCAATTCCATCTAGATGAAGGACAACTCGGCACGTTATTATCATTGAATTCATTAGGCTATTTATTAGCTTGTTCATTTACAGGGTTACTCGTCCGGAAGTTTGGAATGAAAGTTGTTACTGTTATGACCTTCATTATTATGTTTGTATCGGGTGTACTTGTATGGCTTTCCTATTCTTATACATGGCTGATTGGTTCAAATTTTGTGCTTTACATCGGAAATGGGATGCTAGAGATTGGATTGGCTATCCTAGGTGCACGTATTTTTACGAAAAATACTGGTACGATGATGAATCTCTCACATTTCTTTTATGGCATAAGTTCTGTCGTAGCGCCGCTATTAGCAACGGGATTAATGAGTATTAGTTTATTTGGTTATGCTATCGATTGGAGAACGATGTATCTAATCGTTCTTACACTATCATTAATTCCTATTATTCCTGCTTTATTAAGTCGTTTTCCTGGTGACGACATTAAAGCAGAGGACCGTAAATCATTCAAAACTTTAATGAGAGACAAATCGTTATGGTTATTAATTGCTATATTAACATTCGGTGTTGTATCCGAGCTTTCTGTAGGTGGATGGCTAGTTAACTTTTTAGAGAAAAGCTATGGATGGACGACAATAGCGGCGTCTAGTATGCTTTCTTCGTTCTTTATTGGCTTCTCATTGGCTAGATTATTTCTAGGACCAATTATTGATCGAGTTGGATTTACCGTTTCGATCATTGGTGTTTCCATGATTGCTGCAATCTGCACGTTTATTGCAACGTTAGGAGGGGAGAGTTATGCCATTTTCTTTGCGATTGCAGGCTTTGGAGTTGCACCAATCTATCCAACCGTTATGGCATTCATCTCGAAACGTTATCCTAATGATAGTGATGTAGTTATCGGTTTTGTAGCAACGATTATGGGTCTGGGCTCAGTCATTGGCAATTATCTCATAGGAATTATCATTAAAGGCGTCAAGAACGCTTATGGCGCTGATACGAGCTTGGCGTTAATGAGAGGGTTACAGGCTGGTTATCTCTTTATCGGGGTTTGTGCGCTATTATGTTCGCTATTAGCGGTTGTTATGTATAGATATCTAAAAAACCGCAATGAACTCATCTAAATTTAAGAGGAAGTTCAAAACGTCCACACGTGATCACGAGGTATAGTCATTGGAGTATATTCGGCAGCGAAGATGCCTCCCATCGAAAGCCTGCGTGTGCTCGCGTACACAAAACGTACGCTGTGCTACTCGTTTCCGCTGTGGGGCATCTTCTTGGTGCTGACGAGCGAACGTTTTGAACCTCTATTGGAAGAGGAAGTTCAAAACGTCCACCGGTGATCACGAGGTATAGTCATTGGAGTATATTCGGCAGCGAAGATGCCTCCCATCGAAAGCCTGCGTGTGCTCGCGTACACAAAACGTACGCTGTGCTACTCGTTTCCGCTGTGGGGCATCTTCTTGGTGCTGACGAGCGAACGTTTTGAACCTCTATTGGAAGAGGAAGTTCAAAACGTCCACTGGTGATCACGCGGTATAGTCATTGGAGTATATTCGGCAGCGAAGATGCCCCCATCGAAAGCCTGCGTGTGCTCGCGTACACAAAACGTACGCTGTGCTACTCGTTTCCGCTGTGGGTCATCTTCTTGGTGCTGACGAGCGAACGTTTTGAACCTCTACTTGAAGAGGAAGTTCAAAACGTCCACTCGTGATCACGAGGTATAATCGTTGTAGCTCAGTCGGCATCGAAGAAGAAGAAACCAACAAGTCGAAAGTGAAATCCTCCTTGTTGGTTTCTTCTTTTCACTCATATATTATTTAATGCTTTCTGTCAGCAACAAATTATCGTTTAATCTTGAAATGAACGACTGCAGAATATAACATTTTCTCGCGAATTGGATGAAAGGTCACATGATGAGAGATTGAATGTGGCTCCAACATAAGCGCTTTATTATTATCAATTTGTTGAGCAATTGCATTTTCAAGTTCTTTAAGCGATAAAGCTTCAAAAAATTCGATTTTAGTATCTAATAGGTCAAGACGAAAATCCATGTCGTACGCTCCTTTTGTTGCAAATTTGTCGATATTAAACATAAATACCAATGTATAATTAGTGTACACTATAATGGTAATAATGTAGTGAGTTTATGTTAAAACTTTTCCTTGATGCTATTACTTAGGAGATTATTGAAAAATACTAAGATACTTATATTAAACTTTAGGAGGGGTAATATTGGGCGGTGTACCAGGCTCTGTATGGTTTTTCACTATAATAATTATTGCGATCATCACTTGGGTGACGTTATGGGTAACAAAAAAAGCTTATTCAAAAAAATGGGATCAATCTGATGAGTAAAGATTAATGAACTGCTGCTAACATTGTGGCAGTTTTTTTATTTTCATTAGTAGCTTAACTTACAATCGTGGAACATTGATAATAAAGCATAAAAAAACTTCTTCACTCGTAAGAGTAGAAGAAGTATATGTTGTAAAATGGTGCCGTCGAGAGGACTTGAACCCCCAACCTACTGATTACAAGTCAGTTGCTCTACCAGTTGAGCTACAACGGCGAATATGTAACATATGAGTTTGAATAAAGATGGTGCCGTCGAGAGGACTTGAACCCCCAACCTACTGATTACAAGTCAGTTGCTCTACCAGTTGAGCTACAACGGCCAATATGTACATATGAGTTTGAATAAAAAATGGTGCCGTCGAGAGGACTTGAACCCCCAACCTACTGATTACAAGTCAGTTGCTCTACCAGTTGAGCTACAACGGCATATTATTTTCAAAGACAAAAAGTATTATCACATAATTAATGACATAAATCAACCCTTTTGAAAAAAGTTTAAATATTCCGAAAAATCAAACCGATAATTACATGAAAAAAGAGCTTATTGTCTATACCTAAGTATAACAATAAGCTCCTTATATTATGCGGTATGTTCTTCAGAAAGATTAACAGGTAACTCAATCTGCATTTCAATTTTACGAATACGATTTTTGCTTGTTTCACGGACAATGAATTTCAAGTTTTCGTATTGTAAAGACTTGCCTAGCTTAGGATCTTGCATCTTACTGTAAACCCAACCACCAATGGTTTCTACTTCTTCATCTTCAAAACTAGCTCCTGTAAGCTCATGAATTTCGTCGAGAAGAACTTTTCCATCTAACAGGTAACAGTTCTCATCAAGTTGCTCAATTTCTTTACGTTCGTCAGCATCGAATTCATCTCGAATTTCACCAACAATTTCTTCAATAATATCTTCGATTGTAATAAGTCCAGATGTCCCACCGTACTCATCGACTAGTATAGCGATATGAACGCGTTCTAACTGCATACGTTTCAATAAAGTTTTAATAGGTGTTACTTCAGACACACTTAGTACTGGATGAATTAATGATTTCAGATCAAATTGATGCGTTTTATAATGTTCAAGAAATAATTGCTTCGTATTAATCATACCTACGATATTATCTTTGCTTTCCATTGCTACAGGAAAGCGAGTATATTGTTCACGCTCAATAACTTCAAAGTTTTGTTCAAGCGAGTTATTTGTATACAAACATACCATATCTGTACGTGGAACCATGATTTCTTTAGCTAACAATTCATCGAAAGCGAAAATACGACTAACATAACCATATTCAGTGTTATTAATTTTTCCACTTTGATAGCTTTCATTCAAAATAATTTGAATTTCTTCCTCACTATGAGCATCTTCATGCTCTTTCGCGGAATGTAAGCCGAAAAGACGAGTAATGGCATTTGCTGAACCATTTAGAGTCCAGATGAACGGATACAATACTTTATAGAAAATAATAAGCGGCTTAGCTGTTAATAATGAAATTTGTTCAGCTTTTTGAATAGCCCAAGTTTTAGGTGCTAATTCACCTACGACTACATGGAAAAATGTGATGACGATAAATGCAATTGCAATTGAAACGGGATGACTAATGGATTCGCTAATACCTAAATCATGGAACAACGGTAACAGGATGGCAGCTACTGTCGGTTCACCTAGAAAACCAAGACCTAAAGCGGTACAAGTTATACCTAGCTGACAGGCAGATAAATATGCATCCAGATTGCTAGAAATTTTTTGTACTGAAGCTATACCTTTCTTTCCTTCCAGTACTAACTGATCAATGCGGCTTGAACGTAAGCGTACAATCGCAAACTCTGCGGCTACAAAGAAAGCAGTTAAAAAAATCAGTAATGCAATCATGAATAATTTGAGACCTATGTCCATTTCTAATCTTCACTATCCTTTTTCTAATATTTTTTAATTACATCTTAAACTATATCATATAAAATAAGAGGTATTGATAGCAAATGACAAAAGCGGCGATAACGCAGTTATTAAGGGGTATGGAACGCAAAAGTCTGATTAATGGCAAGAAATCAAACAATTTTAGTATGAATAGGTACGTTTTTCGCCATATTGCTTTAGTATTGAATATTTTTTTGGATATTATTAGTAGACGAACAGCCCTTTACTCTCATTTTGCATAAAATGGAAATACTATAAAGTGATTTATGATATAATGGACGAGTTATGATATTTTCACTATTTATTGAAAGTAATGATCTGCCGATATAGTAATTATCAGTCATGAAGTGGGGGATAGAAATAGTTATGGAGATTAATACTACAAAAGCTATGATGCAACAGCAAATAAATTCTCAGCTTAACTATTATACAGGTAAAAAAGTTCAAAGTGATTCCAGTAATAAGTCCCAGTTTGATGAATTATTGCAAGAAGCAAAAGTTTGGGATCCTGCGCTTGGAAAAGCTTCGGAGGAAGCAGATCAAGACCTTATATGGGGATACCTCGGACAAACAGGAGTAAGTCATGTTCAACAATATGGAGAAGAAGTAGTAAGTGCAGTAAGAGGAACAGTTGGTTTATCATCGTCAGAAGCTGTAAATGTTGGAAGTAGCTATGGTAGCTCTCAATATGCTTCTCTAATTGGAGCAGCATCACAAAAGTATGGTGTTGATGCATCTTTAATTGAAGCAGTTATTCAAACAGAGTCCAACTTCAATGCTGGTGCAGTATCGTCTGCAGGGGCAAAAGGGCTTATGCAACTGATGGACGGGACAGCAAGAGGACTAGGTGTAACGAATTCTTATGATCCACAGCAAAATATTGAAGGCGGTACTCGCTATTTGGCTATGCTACTTAAAAAGTACAATGGCAATGAACAGGTCGCTCTTGCAGCTTATAACGCAGGACCTGGTCGTGTAGATCGTCTTGGTATTGCTACCAACGCTGATTTGCAACAAAAAATGTCATTACTGCCTCAAGAAACACAACGTTATATAGGTAAAGTATTATCAGCTCAAGCATAATATAAAGTTGAACATAAGCGAGAATAATAAGAAACGGGAATACGTGTTCCACTTAAAGGAAGTTAAAGTGGCACTTTCGTATATCCCGTTTTTATCGTATATTGTAGGTTGTACATTTAATCACAGTGGAAGAAGGTTTACATGTTATGCTTTATTTTGACCATTGCGCATCTACCCCTCCTCATGAGGATGTTGTGCGTACGATGATGGAAGTCATGACGAAACATTATGCCAACCCATCCTCGTTGCATAGTGGTGGCGTAGCGGCAGCAAAACTTATTGAAAAAGCACGTGAACAATTGACTAGTTTAATGCATACGAAGCAAGGCAAATGGATGTTTACTTCTGGTGGCACAGAATCTAATAATTTAGCGATTAAAGGCGTTGCCCGTCAATATGCTAATCGTGGCAAACATATTATTACTTCAGCAGTAGAACATGCTTCTGTTCATGAAGCTATGCAACAACTCGGGCAAGAAGGTTTTACGATTACTGAGCTTCCAGTTGATGCTACTGGGCATGTATCACTAGATCAATTGAAACAGCACATAACGGTTGATACTATTCTAGTAAGTATTATGCATGTTAACAATGAGTTAGGTTCAGAACAACCGATTGCTGCAATCGGACAATTGCTAAAGCAATATCCCAAAGTAATATTTCATGTTGATGCCGTACAAAGTCTTGGAAAACTCAATATTGATATTGAGGATTGGGGAATAGATTTATTAAGTGGTTCAGCACATAAATTGCGTGGTCCTCGTGGGGTCGGTTTTCTCTATATGCGAAATGGTATACAATTAGTACCGTTACAAGTAGGTGGCTCTCAAGAACATAATTTACGAGCAGGAACTGAGAATATAGCTGCGGTTGTTGCTAGTGCAAAAGCGTTGCGATTAGCAATACAATCATTAGATCAGCATTATAATGCTGCTGCAATATTAGCGACATATTTACGTGGAAAAATTCAAGAAATACCTGAATTAAAGCTTAATGGCGGTGCACCACAATCTCCGTATATCGTTCATTTCTCATATCCAGGGATGAAGCCGGAAGTCGTTATTCATATGTTGGAGCAACGGAGTATTCTAGCATCGACTCGTTCAGCTTGTTCCTCCAAGGACGATAAACCTAGTCGTGTTCTTATGGCTATAGGGGCAACAAGAGGAGAAGCTACTGGAGGCATTCGTATTAGCTTTGGACAAGAACATACAATAGCGGATATTGATACTTTAGTGGATGCGTTGAATGAAATAATACAGTCACTAAAACATCTTGAGAGGGGCAACACACATTGATGTACGATCGTATAGTGTTACGATATGGCGACTTAACAATGAAAGGTCGCAATCGTAAAATATTTGAAGATAAAATGCTAAAGTCAGTGAAGCGAGCAATGAAAGAGTTTCCTGAGGTAACCTACTGGAGAACATACGGAAGACTATATGTCATTCTAAATGGAATTCCACATCAACCAGTCATTGAGCGTTTGAAAGATTTGTTCGGAATTATCTCAGTTAGTCCGGTTATTTCTGTACCTTCAGAACTTGAAGCGATTAAAGCAGCAGCTGACGAGGTTATGAAATCTCTAGATAAGACTCCAGCTACTTTCAAAATTAATGCTCGTCGAGCATGGAAAAGATTTGCCCACGGTTCTCATGAGATGAATCATTTGATCGGTTCTCATATATTACCGCAATATCCTGATATGAAAGTAGATGTTCATAATCCTGAACTGGAACTGAAGATCGAAATCCAAGAAGAAGCTACTTATTTGTATTGGGAAAACATTGCAGCTGCTGGTGGTTTTCCTTATGGCTCAAATGGTAAAGCGATGTTATTGCTTTCTGGGGGGATCGACAGTCCTGTAGCGGGCTGGATGGCGCTTCGTAAAGGTCTTGAAATTGAGGCGGTACATTTCCATAGTTATCCTTTCACGAGTCAACAAGCAACAGATAAAGTTATTACACTTGCTAGAAGATTGTCATACTATAGCGGTGTTCCAATTCGTCTACATCTTGTTCCATTTACAGAAATTCAAACTCGCATCACTCATAGTAATCAAGAAAACTTAACGATTACATTGATGCGTCGTGCTATGCTTCGTATTACAGAGCAATTAGCATTGAAATTTAAAGCTGGTGGTATTGTAACTGGCGAAAGTCTTGGACAAGTTGCAAGTCAAACATTGTCAAGTATGAACGTTATCGGACGTGCGACTGTATTGCCGATGATCAAGCCAGTTATAATGATGGACAAGCAAGAGATTATAACGATTGCTCGTCAAATAGGAACGTTTGAAACTTCGATCTTACCATTTGAAGATTGTTGTACTTTATTCTTACCGAAATCTCCAAGTACAAATCCTAATCTACGAATTGTTGAACGTGTAGAGCAACAACTACCAGATCTTAACGACTTGATTAAACAAGCAGTTGAGGGAACAGAAAGTGTACTTCTCAATATGACTGAAGGACACCATGAACATGGACAAGTGGATAAATCAGAAGAAGATTGGTTCTAATCAAGGATTAATCAACGGAATGATAAAAAAGAAGCGTCTAGAGAGGTTATTACTCTCTAGGCGCTTCTTTTCTTTAGCTCATAATTGAAGCCGTTGAACGTTTGTTCTTTGATGAGAGACCATAATTTAATTTATGATTCATCAAAAGAAATTAGTGGATTAAACTAATTAAACGATAAGTGCAATAAGTTGACGACTAATAGTTTAGACAGAATATCTTCAAAAAAGTCCGCTAATGCTCATTGAAACAGAGAGCATTAGTGGACTTTTTTGGATAACTATATTTAAGATGTAGCAGTAGTTTTCTTAGCGTTTCGTTTATTGACCATATAGCCTAAACCCAAAATACCTACAATTAGAACAATTTTAACTGCCCACTGAAGCCATACATTTTCTTCGAAGATATTACCGAACTTGTGTTCATCAATAAACATTTTAGAAGCAGTGTATGCTAATACGGCAGCTCCAACATAGATGATCCATTTGAAACGATCAACTAGCTTAATGAACAATGTACTTCCCCAAACAATGACAGGGACACTAATAAGTAATCCAATAACAACTAACAACATATGTCCTTGGGCAGCACCTGCAACTGCAATTACATTATCTAGACCCATTGCAGCATCTGCGATAATGATTGTTTGAATCGATTGCCATAAGGTGTTTCCTGCTTTTACATTATCATGTTGTTCTTCTTGTACGAGAAGTTTGAAAGCGATCCATATAAGAAGTAGCCCACCAACTAAGTGCAACCACGGCAGATCCAGTAGTTTAACAACAAGCAATGTTGCTACTATACGAATGGAAATGGCACCGACTGTACCCCAAATAACTGCTTTCTTCTGTTGATCTTTTGGTAAATTACGAGCAGCTAGGGCGATGACAATGGCATTGTCTCCTGCAAGAATAAGATCGATAAAAATGATGTTTAGCAAGGCAAGCCAAAATTCTCCTGTTAAAACGTTCATGGTCGGTTCCTCCTTTTCAGTTGTCCATATAGAAGCTTACACCAAATATAGCCAAACGTGAAGTGAAAAATTTTAATTTCATGACATATTGATACAAGCTTATTCATACCTCTATTAAAGAGGAGGGGAGCATGTGGACAGCTTAATTATTTTTGTTGAAATCGTATTAATAAACTTGTTATTAAGTGGTGACAATGCCATCGTCATCGCAATGGTAAGTAATCAACTACCCATACATCAAAGGAACAAAGCGATGTGGTGGGGGACACTAGTTGCTGTGTTTTTAAGATGTTTTCTTGTATTACTTGCACTTCCATTACTTCAAATTCCCTTTCTACAAGCGTTCGGTGGATTGCTCTTGTTATATATATCAATTAAATTGCTTATTGATATGCAACAAGCACAACATCAAGAGATAAACATGAAGAAGGTAACACTTATGAGTGGAATCTGGACCATTATTACTGCAGATTTCGTTATGAGCTTGGACAATGTACTAGCTATAGCGGCAGTTGCCAAGGGAGATTTTATTCTTATTATGCTCGGAATTGCCCTTAGCATTCCGATGATTATTTGGGGCAGTAAACTGCTCGATCATCTAATGAAGAGGTTTCCTTTCTTAGCTTATATCGGTGCATCACTACTTGCATTTGCTGCTGGAGAGATGCTAATCAGAGATCAAGGGCTTCATGATATCATTTTTTATAAAATGACAAGCTCACTTACCTTAATTCCATTATTATGTATTCCATTGGTCATAATTGCAGCAATATTAAGGCAAAAACCGATTAGAAAATGAATGAATTTGGACATATTCCCACGATTTTTATTAATGGGAATATGTTTTTTTGTGCAAACCTACTCATAACCCTAGTTTTTTTGTCGCAATTCCGTTAAACTAATAAAGATATGGATACATTAACAGGTAATTATAGAATTAAGGAGCGGAACGTGTAATGAATAATAAATATTCCGCTGGGATACTTTTATTGCTTGCAGGGTTAGTCATTCTTCTAGGTAAATGGGGAGTATTTAGTTTTCTTGGCTCGATATTCTGGCCGATATTAGTTCTCATCCCAGGGATTCTTATTCATGTCCTTTACTTTGGTAGAGTGCTTCCAGCAATTACATTGGTTCCAGGCGGCATGTTGGTTGTGTATGCCATACTTTTTATTTTCTGTAATGCACTTGGATGGAGTAATTTGCGTTATCTTTGGCCGCTGTTTATTTTTGGTGTAGCACTAGGTATGTATGAGTACTACCTGTTTGGATCACCGAAACAGCGTTATATAAAGACAGCTGCTATTGGGCTTGGTGCAGCGTCAATTGTTGGCTTGTTGCTTGTTGCATTATGGGGCTGGGGCATTTATGTCGTAGCATTATTATGTGTTGGTGCTGGTCTTTACTTGATGTTTGGTACACGCAAGCGTAGGTAGACAAAAGAGTTTAACTAAAGAAAATGGAGTGGTAACAGTTAATGAAGGCAAGAGAAAATTTACGTAACATAGCAATTATTGCGCACGTAGACCATGGTAAAACAACATTGGTTGATAAGTTGCTTCAACAATCGGGAACATTCAAGGATCATGAAGCTGTACAAGAACGTGCAATGGATTCCAATGATATTGAGCGTGAACGTGGTATTACGATTTTGGCTAAAAATACAGCCATTAATTACAAAGATTATTTGATCAATATCGTAGATACACCTGGACATGCTGACTTCGGTGGCGAAGTTGAGCGTATTATGAAAATGGTTGATGGTGTACTACTTGTAGTTGATGCATTTGAAGGTTGTATGCCTCAAACGAAGTTCGTACTTCGTAAAGCACTTGAGTCTAACTTGACACCAATTGTTGTTGTTAACAAAATTGACCGTCCAAATGCTAGTCCAACTCAAGTTATTGACGAAGTATTAGACCTATTCATTGAATTAGGTGCTAATGATCAGCAATTAGAATTCCCAGTCGTATATGCTTCAGCATTGATGGGAACTTCAAGCATGAACGTTGATAAACAAGATGAAAATATGCAAGCACTTTATGAAACAATTATTGAAAATATCCCTGCTCCAACAGAGAGCACGGTTGATCCTCTTCAATTCTTAGTTACTTTGCTTGATTTCAACGAATATCTTGGTCGTATTGCGGTTGGCCGTGTAAACCGTGGTATTATTAAACAAGGTCAAACGGTTGCTGTTATTAACCGTGATGGCGTAACTAAACAAGCAAGAATTGAGAAACTATTTGGTTTCCAAGGATTGAAACGTTTAGAGATCGAAGAAGCGGGCGCTGGTGATATCGTTGCTATTGCAGGTATCCGTGAAATTAATATTGGTGAAACGATCGCTGATCCAGCGAATCCTGAAGCATTGCCAGTATTGAAAATCGATGAGCCAACATTGCAAATGACATTCGTTGTTAACAACTCTCCGTTTGCAGGTCGTGAAGGTAAATGGGTTACATCTCGTAAACTACGTGAACGTCTATTCAAAGAGCTTGAAACTGACGTAGCACTTCGTGTTGACGAAACAGATAGTCCAGACGCATTTATCGTATCTGGTCGTGGTGAGCTTCACTTAAGTATTCTTATCGAGAATATGAGACGTGAAGGGTTTGAACTACAAGTTTCTAAACCAGAAGTTATTGTTAGAGAAATTGATGGCGTGAAGAGTGAACCTTATGAGCGTCTTCTAATTGATCTACCAGACGAGAGCATGGGTGCTGTTATGGAAAGCCTAGGAACTCGTAAAGCTGAAATGATGAATATGGTTAATGATGGTTCTGGTCAAGTTCGTCTAGAATTCGTTATTCCTGCTCGTGGCTTGATTGGTTACCGTACTTCATTCCTAACACTAACTCGTGGTTATGGTATTATGAACCATGCTTTTGATAGCTATGGCGAATATGTTCCTTCTAACGTAGGTGGTCGTCACTCAGGCGTTCTAGTTAGTAGTGAAAACGGCACAACAACTTTCTATGGTATGATGGGTGTTGAAGATCGTGGTCACCTATTCCTAGAGCCAGGTGCTGAAGTTTACGAAGGTATGATCGTTGGCGAACATAACCGCGATAATGATATTATCGTAAATATCTGTAAAGAAAAACAATTAACAAACGTTCGTTCTTCGGGTAAAGACGACACTGTTAAATTGAAAACTCCAGTGCTATTCTCTCTTGAGCAAGCACTTGAATATTTGAATGATGATGAGTATTGTGAGATTACTCCTAAAACGATTCGTCTTCGTAAAAAAATCCTTAATAAGAGTGAGCGTGAACGTGCTGAGAAGCATCGTAAAGCTGCTCTAGCAAACTTATAATAAATAGTATGATAAGACTGTGAGGAGGTTGTAAGAATGCAAACATGGTTAAGTGAGCATATGCTCATTTCATATCTACTCATTCTTGGAATGACTTTTTTCATCTTTCAGAAGGTATTCCGTCCTCAACAGGCTAGATTACCATTAATTCGTGAGATTCTGTTGTATGCTACAATGATCTTTGGATCAGCTATTCTGCTTATTATGCAAGTAGATAAGCTACCTATTATTCAATGTATGGCCATTGCAATTGTTATGATGCTCACACTTCGTTTGCGCCAGTTATATGATAGCTGGAAAGGAAAATCTTCAACAGATAACAAAGTCAATACAGAAACAAAGTAATGATTTGATTAGAGCAGCACTCACACCATCCGTCTTTACGTTTGGCAACGGGTGCTGCTTTTTTATATTCTAATGAAAATAAGAGTAGGTGAATATATGAACAAGCAAATTTCAAAGAATGCACAACCACAACCGACCGAGAGTCGGGTGACTTCAAGAGGAACACGTAAACAGAAGAAGAGTAAAAAGAAAATAATTATTACGACGATCTTATCAATTATTATTATTATAGTTGCAGTAGTAGTATTATTCGGTACATACATAGTTAATAAGGTTAATAGTAAATTCCCAGAAATGAGTATTGTTACCGAGCAAGAGGGTGAACCAAATAGTATTGCTCCAATAGCAAAAGGTGAATCAGTAAAGGACAAGCCAGTAACTTTGGTTTTATTAGGAATTGATCAGCGCAAAGGTGGCGGTGGTTTGAACACTGACGTTATGTTAGTTGCTGCGCTAAATCCTATTACGAAAAAAGGGGCAGTTATTGCAATGCCTCGTGATACTCGAATCTCTTATTATAGTAAAGAAAAAGATGCAGTAGAAGTTCGTAAAGCGAATGCGTTTTATGCGAATTACTATGTAAAAGCTCAAAAAGATGGTGAAGATAAAAATGGAGCTATGCTAAAAGGGAAAGCAGCAGTGAGGGATGTGTTAGGACAGTTCTATGACATTCCCATTCAGTATGCAGTATCTGTTAATTTCCAGGGATTCAGAGATGTAGTTGATGTACTAGGTGGCATTCATGTTGATGTGGACATGCGAATGAAGTGGACGGATTCTCATGACGATACGGATATCGACTTGCAACCGGGCCCTCAAACGCTAAATGGGAAACAAACGTTAGATTTTGTACGCTTCCGTCAATCTAAAGCTAATCCCAATGCTTCTAGTGATTTTGAACGAAATAATAGACAAAGTATCGTTCTTTCCGCTATTATGAAAAAAATGATATCACTTGGTGGTATTACGAAGATCGGTGACGTCATAGATGAAGTGAGTGATGATGTTTATACCGATATGCCTACTTCAGAATTAACCCGTATGTTGTCAACTTATTATAATATTAATATGGATAATATTACATTTATGAGTTTACAGGGAAAATGGGATAATCCTTACGTAATAGCAAGTGAAGAATCACTTGCTGAAGCTAAGCAATTATTACAATCTATATTAGCAGAATGAGTAGCATGAACATATCATATACTATCAATAGTTAAGCTTCGATTATCACATAAAAGTGAAATGAAGGGGGAAAAGCTATGGTCGTATTATGGGAGCTACAACACATAGCTTTATTTCAATATGAAACGAAGGAAGCCTAGTGGCTACACTAGGCTTTTTGTGTATTTATTTCCCTTTTAAGCTATGCTCCGTATCTTTTACCAAATCGTCGGGAGTATTGTATGTTTTGTCCTTAGTTGTTGCTTTGTATTGAAGATCTTTTTGAGAAGGCATGAGATCTGCGGGAACTTGCGGGATAATACGTCCTACAATATCTGATAGCTCCTCAGCGATGCCCATTACAGGATGTCCTGCGGAGATATCTGCACTAATCTCCTTAATGCGTTCACCAAGATCCATATCCGCTGTTACGATTGCATTGATGCCATACGTATCATTGCGAAATGCTTCAGCAACGGAGTATTTAATGACTCCAACGCGTGATCTTTCTAGATCTGCGTTAACATCGATACCGACTATTGCATTATTTCCCATGATAACAACATGAGCATTGTTAACTCCTTCGACACTTTTTGCTAGCTCCTCAAGATGTGCAATTGTATCTTGGTGATTGCTAGAGATATTTTGTTGCTTAACAGATTGAGTATTGATGTTCTCATTTTGATTGGTGGAGGGTGATTTATTACTACTGTTCATACTACTGCAGCCAGATAGCAACAGTAACAGAGCTGTTATCATGACTAGTTCCTTTTTCATTTGCTTCACCTCTGTATATAACATGTTTGTACTTTCATAGTGTAACCGTAATGGCTGTTAGCTATGTATGCTAACCATGAAGATGGGGAGGAACTAATATGGGGAAAATAATTGTGCTCGATACAAACGTATTATTGCATGATCCAAAATCAATATTTGCTTTTCCTGATGATGAAGTTGTTATTCCAGCAATTGTTCTGGAGGAAATTGATTCGAAGAAGAGACTTGCTGACGAGTTGGGTCGAAACGCAAGATCTGTATCTCGATTGTTAGATAAAATTAAAGAAGATGGAAAGTTACACTCCGGAATCATACTCGATACAGGTGGGATTATTCGAGTGGAATTGAATCATCGTAATTTTGCACAGATACAAGAGATGTTCGGAGAAATTACGAATGATCATCGAATTATTGCCGTTGCATTGAATTATCATAATGAGCAAAATTTACTACCAGAAGAAGAACGTCAAAGTGTTGTACTCGTCAGTAAAGATGTACTAATGAGAATTAAAGCTGATGTGCTAGGACTTGAAGCGAAAGATTATGTCAGTGATCCTAATATTCAAGAAAGTGATCGATATCTTGGCTTCTTCAATATGCAAGTGCATCCGTCTATAATCGATGAATTTTATAATCAAAGATTTCTCACCATTAATAATTTACAATTAAGACAACGATTTAATCCACATGAATTTATTATTTTGAAAGATGAGATGGGTACTACCAAATCAGCCTTATTAAAGGTTAATGCTCAAGCAACGAAGTTAGAGCCGTTATTTCTAAGCAATGATCCTGTGTGGGGGATGACCCCGCGTAATGCACAACAACGTATGGCACTAGAATTGTTATTGAATGATGATGTTCCACTCGTAACTTTGACTGGTAAAGCAGGTACGGGGAAGACGCTGTTAGCACTTGCTGCAGGCCTTATGAAAGTAGAAGATGAACGAAAGTATAAAAAATTGCTTATAGCAAGACCCGTTGTTCCAATGGGTAAAGATATTGGTTATTTGCCCGGGGAGAAAGATGAAAAATTACGTCCTTGGATGCAACCGATTTATGATAATCTTGAATTTTTATTTGATACAAAAAAATCAGGAGATATTGATAAAATATTGATGGGACTGGGAAGTATTCATGTTGAGGCATTGACGTATATCCGTGGACGATCAATACCTGGCCAATTCATTATTATTGACGAAGCGCAAAATCTTACAAGTCATGAAATTAAAACAATCGTGTCAAGGGTCGGAGAGGGTAGCAAAATAGTTTTGGTAGGTGATCCTGAGCAAATTGATCATCCATACCTAGACTCTATGAGTAATGGTTTAACTAACATTGTGGAGAAATTTAAACAGGAGCAACTAAGCGGACATATTACGTTAGAAAAAGGCGAGCGATCCAAACTAGCACAATTAGCAGCCGATTTGTTATAAATGAAAACAGCCGTTAGACATTCATAGCTGAAATGTCTAACGGCTGTTTTTTTATCTAATTTCACACAAAAATTAAGGTAAAAATATACTGAAATTCCATTTAACATTGATTATAGAAGGATGAAAGCGATATACTTACTGTTAGGAAATTGATATACTTGAAGTATTCCGTGACGTAAAGGAGATAAGTTGTGTTCAATAGACGTTACATATTGTTGATGCTAGGTTCTATGGTGATCATTATAGTAGCTTTTATCTTTTTGACACGCGAATTGAACTGGAATTATGTAAGTGATCTATATAAAGATAAAGATGAACCTGCCGCTATAATTGTTGATCAAGAAAAAGTTATTGAAACTGAGCAATTACACATATTCGTTTCACTAGATGAAGAACAGTTTGAACGGTTAGATCAGTTAAGAATATTGATCGAAGACTCGAATCCTAATATTGAAGTGACTTTAACGAATCAATATGCAGAACAATATGATTATGATGAATGGGAACTAAAGTCTAAGCTAGATGAACTTGGTGATGTACAACTTGTTCCAAACGAGTGGATATTGCCTTTAGCTACGAAAGGCTTGTTACAGCCGGTAGATCGTTTAATGAATAGTGATTCTTTAGCAAGTCATTTGCCAGGCTATACAGATGCATTGAGATGGAATGGCTATCTATGGGGAGTTCCATATTCTAGTAATCCATACATTATCTTATCTCATAAATTACTACAAGAGTTTGTCGATGAAGCTGTTGAAAACCCTATTGACGATGCTGTTGATGTTACTAAAGAACCGATAGAGGAAATTATACATAATAATATACCAGAAATTGTGAATGAAGTTGAGGTAGCAACAAGTAGTAATTGGGATCATATGTTAGAAATGCTTGCCAAAGTAGAGCGAAATGACACTGAAATTGATTTGCTTAATATTGCTGATAATAGCTATAACTCTATGCTGGTCTGGTTAACTTATGGTGATCTTGCCAGACAGAGTGGAATATCGAATAGGGAGTTAAGTGAGGAGCAACTAACGATTGTACAATGGTTAGCTGAGCATGAGCATAAAATTCAACTAGATAATGCTATAGAGGAACCCAATGTAGAAAAGGAAAATTGGCCACTTTACTATATGACATCATGGGAAGAATTTATGTCCAGTGAAGAAGAGTTATTCGAGCAATATGATTCAAATGAGCTGCTCATACCAGTGCCATGGCTTAATGGATATAGTTTTGTTATTCAAGCCAATAGCAAACAAGCGGTTGCTGCGATTGAATGGATTGAGCATGTTACGCAATTAGCTAGTACAAATGCACAGAACTACAAAGAAGCTCCAACTAGAAATATGGAATACACACTAAGTAGTAGTGCTGTTGTAAATAATATTGGGAATTTGTTGAATCAGAAGTTAACGGAATCGCAACTGATGAATGTATCACCAAATTGGCCGGCAGAATATTTGAGTGTGAAACAACAGTGGGATCAGGCTTCTTTACTATCGGACAAACTTAAATTATTACAATAATAACAAAATGGCAAGTACAAGCCCCTTTTTGGTGCTAGTACTTGCCATTTTGTTATGTAAATGTTCGGGCCTAGAGGGATAACTGCAGTTCAATAGTTAATGTTCCATCACTTGTTGTTACTGATTTTGCGCGAAGCAAAGATAGAATATAGGAAGGATAGAAGTTCAAATTGAATTGTGACTCAAGATCATTTTTAGTTTCATCAGGTAATAAGAATCCATTGAAATAGAGCTCATCAACAGTAAATTGTATATAGTTAGTTGGCTCTTCTATAAGTGAATAGTGACCTTTAATTTCAATTTCAATATTATCCCGTTTCCCACGCGCAATGATGGCATTTTCTAAGAAAATAAACTCGAAATCATTAAACATTTTATTCTGATTTCTTAAGAAGCTATTAAGAGCATCATCAGGTAATTCAATCGTATATTTGAAGCCCTTCATCGAGATATATTGCTGATTTTCCTGTAACCAAGTTGGCAGCTCATTCATAGACTTTGCTAGCTCTTGGAAATAGGTTTTCACTTCAATAAGACCTTTGTCTTCCCAGAAAGTAGTTAACTGCTCAATCAGTAATTGAACTCGATCGGCATCGGTTCTTCCTGCCAATTGTTCGTCGATTTGTTGTTCTAGCGCAACGACACGTTTGCGTTGTAATTGTAGTTCTTCTTGGAGTGCTGTAAGTTTATTCTGTTCAACTTTGTAAGCATCGTAACTCGTTTGCAGCACGCGATATTCATCTACATAAGAGGTTAGTATTTCCCTATCATTTGAAATAATAATTTCTACAAATTCGATAGCGAGAAGTAATCCCTCGAGTGTATCGCTTTTAAGAAAATTAAGAAAGATACCATCTCTCTCACCCATATAGTAAGCAAGAAGTACTTTACCAGCCTGATCACGTTTTTCAGCAATTTGATCTTCTTGCTGAGCAATTTGATCTTCCGTTAACGTTAACGTTTGTTGCAAAACTTCAAGCTTTTGACCGATTCGACCGATCTCTTTGTCTAGTTCTACTACAGAGAGACTCGATTGTAATATCTGCTGCAGATCCTCGTCCTCATCAGTTTGTGTAGGTGATATCGATTCTATAGTTGGCTCAGCAATTGCGGAAGGAGTCGTTATAGTATAAAACATGAGTACCGCTAGCAAGCATATGATGATACGTGGTTTCATCACGATTAGATTCAACGCTACCTTACCTCCTAAAACTTTTCGTAGCTTAATAAGATACTTCCTTGTGAGAAAAGCATTAGCTTATCCATAATTGTATGCAATAGCATGACCTATTATTTCTTACATTTGCTTTATGAACCACCTATTAAATTGAAAGTTCAAAAAGCGGGCTTTAAGAACCGAGAAGATGGAACGCTACTTGAGGAAGGAGGAAATGCAAGTGTACATGTCTAGTACAGGCGTACCAGACTTTCCAAGTTCGTTTCATATTCGATGTCGAATAACCTACAAAACCAGTCATCGTTATCAAAGTCCGCTATTTGAACTACCTCTAATAATGGAAACAGGTCGTACAAGTAATTAACCTGTACGACCTGTTTGAAAATTTGATGTCTTAGAAAGGAATACTCATTTCGAATACCGACCAATAGGTGAATCCTACAAATGAGATCACCATATATCCCCAGAACATCGTTATGTAAGTTTTTTCTGAGAAATTCAAATATCCTAGGAAAGCGAATGCAACAGCTTGTGCAAAGAATAATAGAGAAAACTCATACATATGTCCAGCAAAAGCCATCAATGCGATTATTAAGCACCAGAAACCTAGTACTCTATACATACGTGCCATACAGCAACCCCCTTTCATGATGAACGACCTAATTTCCTAAATCTCATTATATCGCTAGCAGTAACAACTGTAAACATCCTCCATGTCTAAAAACCGAAAATATTTCATCATATTTGTGAACTTGTTCATAGTATGTACATGATTATTAGAAAAAATGTATGAGTTTTTTTGAAATTGGTTATACAAAATAGTAACCAATAGATTCTATGAACTCTACTAAGCACATAGAATCTAAGTAAGTGCCTTTACGTTAGGAGGTTATAATAGCATGACAGCTATAAGACAAGATGCATGGAGTCAGGATGATGACTTAATGCTCGCAGAAGTAACACTGCGCCATATTAGAGAAGGTAGTACTCAGCTTTCAGCCTTTGAGGAAGTTGGTGAACGTATTGGTCGTACATCAGCTGCTTGTGGGTTCCGTTGGAATAGTTTTGTTAGAAAACAGTATGATGAAGCTATTCAAATCGCAAAACAACAACGACATAAACGTAATTATATGAAGAAACAGGTGGCTTCACTTCCACAAGTATCATCTATAACGATGTTTGAAACAGATGAAAGACCTATTAGAATGGAACAAGGTTCAATAGAAGAGAGTATGTCTATTGATTCAGTCATTCGTTTTTTACGCGAATGGAAAATGACGTATCAAGATTTAGCGCGCCAAATCCGTAGTTATGAAAAATCATTGAAAGATCGTGAAGATGAACTATATCGACTTCGTCAAGAAAATGAAAGATTGGCGAAAGAAGTAAATATCGTTCAAACCGATTACCATGCTGTGAATGATGATTACAAAACATTAATTCAAATTATGGATCGTGCAAGAAGATTAACAGTTCTTTCAACTGAAGAAGAGAAAAAACCTCGATTCAAAATGGATGCAAATGGTAACCTGGAGAGAATTGAATAGAGTTTGAGGTGGGAGAAGTGTTACTATATATAGTAACACTTTTTTTATTGCTATAAAGAGGAAGTTCAAAAAGCTGAATTTGATAACGATGTGGTGAATGATACAAACTTAAAACGTATGTAAAACTTGTTGAAAGGTATGTGGATAACCATGAGGTTTGAAATCATTGGTAATGGTGCAATAGGTACGTTGTATGGAGCCAAGCTTATACAAGCTGGGTATGCTGTACATTTTTGGACAAGATCGATCGAACAAGCCGAATTTCTGAGAACAGAAGGAATTACGTTAGTAGATAGAGCAGGTAAAAGTAGAACAGAAACGCAGGGGACATATAGATCACTTAAAGAGTTTGCTTTGCATCCATTAGACTTTAGTTCAACAGATGAAATATACATATTACTTACCGTGAAACAAACTCAATTAGATAATGAGCTGTTAGCTCAAATTAAGCTGCTTTTACAGCAATATGAGAATTGTACTTTAGTAGCCTTTCAAAATGGTATAGGACATATTGAAAGATTAGCAGAACTATCGAATAAGCCGATAATAACAGCTGTGATAAGCGAGGCCGCACTAAAAGTACAATCTAACGAAGTACATCATACAGGAGCCGGACTAACCAACCTAGGTGATCAATTAGGTCGTGATTCTGATAAGATACATCAGAAAATATTGGAAGAAGTGTTATTTCAGGCAGGATTTAAGACATTGGTGTCGAAAAACATCAGAGAAGCGATCTATCGTAAATTAATTGCAAACGCAGTCATCAATCCATTAACTGCCCTTTTTGGTGTGAAGAATGGAAAACTATCGTCTGACTCTACTAGATTGCAGTTAATGAAACAACTGTTTGAAGAGACTAGAACTATTTTAGCTTTTGATGAGTTAGAAATTAGTAATGTAAGCTTTGACCAAGTACTACATATTTGTGAAGCAACATCCAGTAACACTTCTTCGATGTTAAGCGATGTTTTGGCTCATCGGGTGACAGAGATACTTGCCATTAATGGAGCAATTGTGAAAATCGCTTCGAAACATGGATATGAAGCAGGTCTTAATATGGCCATAGTACAATTAATATTAGCACTACATCCTGAAAAATAGGGGAGTGAATAATAGTAGCTTATGTGGGATTTTATTAGAAATATCTTCTCGGGGATTGCAATTATACCAATTTTTCCTTTTATTATTGTTTTTTTAGGATATGGTGCATTTGTAAAAGACCGTAAGAAAGCAATTCGTGTAGCAATGGACGTATCTACCATATTTTTCATACCTTGTGTCGCTGCATTGTTTAATGAATTATTTAATAGCGAATTTGGTATATATGGAATATTGTTAGTCATGATAATAGGAGGAGGATTACTTGGAAACATGCACTATCGTAAAGATGGCATCATTCCATGGAAGAAGATCCTTCGAGTCGTATGGCGTATTACGTTTTTCGCTACTGCATTTCTATATATCATTTTTATTATTGTTATGTTGTTACAACTGGCATTTACTGTTTCTTAATATAGAAACATCAAACGTCTCTACTTTAGTAGGGACGTTTTTCTTTTGACTTGAAACTTAGCTATTGTGTACAATGACACAGTAATGAGTTATCGTTATATAGTGTATTTAGTTTAGAAGTAAAACACATAGTGAAGTTTGAGGAGGTAGTGAGGCAGTGGTCGATCTACATAAATATGAATTACCTATTGCTCAAGCATTATCAGCAGATTATATAGAAGGTAAGCAGCAAGTTATCGAAACGCTGTATGGCTACTATGCTGGTAATACAGAGGATTGGATTAAGCGCTCGACGAGATTAACCCAATTGCAACATACTCGCGTGGAAAGTAGCTCATTAGCAAATGTGCTTAAAGCATACAATGAACGTTTGTCTGCAAGTGAAGAAACGTTAGCTAATATTGATCACATTGCACACGGAGCAAAAGTTGTAATTGGTGGACAACAAGCTGGTATTTGGACAGGGCCCTTACTAGTTGTCCATAAAGCAGTTTCTGTTATACAAGCAGCATTATCAGCAAGCGAGCAGCTACAAGAGAAAGTAGTTCCTGTATTTTGGATTGCTGGTGAAGATCATGATTGGGATGAAGTGAATCATACTTATTTGATCTCAACAGAACAGCAATTGAAAAAACTATCTATAAATAGAGATGCTTCGTTAAGAACATCTGTAAGTCGAACATCCATTAGCACGGAACAATGGCAAGAAGCATTAGAAGAATTGTCACAGCAATTACCAGGATCTGAATTTAAAGAGCAGCTTATTCTAGATCTGCAACTAATGGGAGAAAAGTCAACTTCATTATCTGATTTCTTCGGAAATATGTTGAGCGCATTATTTGCTAAGTACGGGTTAGTACTTATTGATTCTGATGATCCACAAGTTAGAGAAATTGAGAGTAGCATGTTCAATAAGCTATTGAAACGTAATGATGAATTAGAACAGGCATATCTTCAATCTGCACAGGCTGTTCGAGATTTAGGTTATTCACTTCAAGCAGATGTAACAGTGAATAGTGCTAACTTGTTTCTATTTGTTGAGGAAAGTCAAAATGATCGGGTCTTGTTATATAAAGAGAATGGTGAATTCCGTGATCGTAAAAACCAGTATCATTGGACGATGCAACAACTAGAGGAATTGTTGGAAAACAAACCTCAAAGTTTCAGTAACAACGTATTAACACGTCCGTTAATGCAAGATTATCTATTCCCAGTACTGGCGACTGTACTTGGTCCTGGAGAAATTTCATATTGGGGCTTAACAAAACAAGCATTTGAAGTTCTAGGAATGGAAATGCCTATTATTGTACCTCGTATGTCATATACACTTGTCGAAGGTATTATTGCTAAAAATATGACTAAATACGAATTGTCATTCGCTGATGTGATGGATCATTTCCAAGAGCGTAAGCAACAATGGCTACATGATCAAGATGAATTACATGTTGCAGATCAATTCAAACATGTGAGAGAGCAATTCACAGCAATGTATGCTCCACTCATTGAACTTGCTGGATCGATTCAAAGTGGTTTATCTAAGCTTGGTGATACAAATATGAACAAAATTATAGAGCAAATGACTTA
The DNA here is from genome assembly GCF_024721975.1 of Paenibacillus endoradicis. The sequence goes on from NZ_JANQBB010000001.1 coordinate 364,643, forward strand.
TATGGAAGCAAAGACAGTAGATGCACAGCAGAAACAGTTTGAAGCTGCTATTCGTCAATTAGATCGAGTTGAACTTTCGTTGAAACCTAGCGGTAAACCACAAGAACGAGTACTGTCTATGATTTCATATTGGAATAGATATGATAAAGCGTGGTTAGATGCAATTTTTGCGGTGACTTATTGTAGAACAGGTGGGCATGAGATAGTATACTTATAGTATAGGAAGTTCAAAAAGCAGACGTTGATAACGAAGATTGGAACTTTAGTATATTCAGCTTCGAAGCTTCCATTCATCGGAAGACAAGTATAATCTTCCGATGAATGTTTCTTTCAGATACAATTCAGCTACTTGCCTATTAGCAAGCGCTCTTGTACTACATATAATAAGTTGTTGGTTCAAATTCATTATTGTTAATTATAGGAGGATGATTATGAACGTTTTAGAAAAAAGTATTATTACTGACATTTCACTTGCCCCTGAAGGACATTTGAAAATTGATTGGGCAAGTAGTCATATGCCTGTCTTGAATGAAGTACGTGCACAGTTTGAGAAAGAACAACCTTTCAAAGGGTTGAAGGTTTCAATTTCTTTGCATTTAGAAGCGAAGACAGCTTACTTAGCTAAAGTCGTTCAGGCAGGTGGAGCAGAGGTTACGATTACAGGAAGTAATCCACTTTCAACACAAGATGATATTTGTGCAGCTTTGGTAGAAGATGGTATAACTGTTTTCGGCAAATATAATCCATCTCCAGAAGAATTCAAGATGCTTAATATGAAAGCTTTGGAAAGTAATCCTGATCTAATCATTGATGATGGTGGAGACCTTGTTACATTATTGCATACTGAAAGCAAACAACATGCAGTTAATGTACGCGGTGGTGCTGAAGAAACGACAACGGGTATCATCCGTTTGAAAGCTTTGGAAAAAGAAGGAACACTTACTTTTCCGATGGTTGCTGTAAATGATGCATACTGCAAATACTTGTTCGATAACCGTTATGGTACAGGACAATCTGTATTTGATGGAATAAATGGTACTACTAACTTAGTTATCGCTGGTAAAACAGTAGTAGTCGCTGGTTATGGTTGGTGTGGTAAAGGTGTTGCAATGCGTGCTAAAGGTCTTGGTGCCAGCGTTGTTGTAACAGAAATAGATCCGATTAAAGCTGTTGAAGCTTACATGGATGGTTTCAAAGTTATGCCAATGGTAGAAGCAGCGAAAATTGGTGATTTATTCGTTACAGTAACAGGTAACCGTGATGTTATTCGTAAAGAGCATTATGAAGTGATGAAAGACGGAGCGATTCTTTCGAACGCTGGTCACTTTGATGTAGAAGTGAACAAAGTAGACCTTGACGCAATGAGTGTGGGCAAACGTACTGTTCGCCGTAATATCGAGGAATACAAACTAGCAGATGGTCGCAAATTCTATTTACTTGCAGAAGGTCGTCTTGTAAATCTAGCTGCTGGTGATGGTCATCCCGCAGAAATTATGGATATGACGTTTGCACTTCAAGCGTTAAGCTTGAAATATGTAAATGATCAATACAAAGCAATTGGTAAGCAAGTTGTTAATGTCCCTTACGACATTGATCAACAAGTTGCTAATTTGAAATTAGAAGCGCTTGGCATGGGGATTGACTCTTTAACGCAAGATCAAGTGGCTTATCTTGATAGCTGGGAATAAAAAATAAATAAAATAATTAGAGAATCCTGCTTATAAAAGCAGGATTTTTCTTTTGTGTGGCGAAATAGTCTTACTTAGTGGTGGAAAGTGGAGCGAAGTGGAGTGAAAAGGGGAAGGGGTGGAGCGAAATTATGTTTATGGGAGAATATCAACATAGCATTGACGACAAAGGTCGTATTATAATCCCAGCTAAATTTCGTGATCAACTCGGATCAACCTTTGTAGCAACACGCGGCTTAGATAATTGCTTGTTCATATATCCTGCAAGTGAGTGGGTAGTATTAGAGCAAAAATTAAAAACTTTACCATTAATGAAAGCAGATGCACGTGCCTTTACAAGGTTTTTCTTCTCTGGCGCGATCGAATGTGATTTGGATAAGCAGGGTCGTATCAATCTACCTCAACATCTAAGAGAGTATGCAAAGCTTGAAAAAGATTGCATGGTATTAGGTGTTTCCAATCGGGTAGAGGTATGGAGTAAGTCATCTTGGGAAGGCTATTATGAAGAATCAGAGCAAACATTTAATGAGATCGCTGAAAAACTTGTAGACTTTGATTTTAATTTCTAATAGGACAACATGAATTGGGGGATTTAACGTGTTTTTGCATACAACAGTTTTATTGGAGGAAGCAGTCAAAGGGCTTAACATTAAGCCTAATGGAATATATGTCGACTGTACGCTTGGTGGAGCGGGACATAGCCAGCTAATTGCCGCATCATTAGGGGATCAGGGACGTCTTATTGCTTTCGACCAGGACGACTGGGCACATGAGAATGCAAAGGTTAAGCTTGCCCCTTATATGGATAAAGTTACGCTTGTTCGCAGCAATTTCCGCTATCTTGAACAGGAGTTAAAGCATTGCAATGTACCTATGTTGGACGGAGTTCCACAAGTTGATGGTATTTTATTCGATTTGGGTGTTTCCAGCCCTCAGCTTGACGAAGCAGAACGTGGATTCAGTTATAATCAAGACGCTCCATTAGATATGCGTATGGATCGTGACGAGGAATTGACGGCTTATCATATTGTGAACGAGTGGGATGAAAGAGATATTGCTCGTATTCTTGATCGATATGGAGAAGAAAAGTTTGCTCGCAACATCGCTCGTTCCATTGTGAAAATCCGCCAGACTAATGCGATTGAATCAACGGAACAATTAGCAGAGATTGTGAAAAATGCAATTCCTGCAGCTACTAGACGTACTGGAGGGCATCCTGCTAAGCGTTCATTCCAAGCACTCCGAATAGCTGTGAATGATGAGCTTGGTTCAGAGGAAGAAGCTTTAGAAGCAGCAGTGCGTTGCACAGCTCCTGAAGGAAGAATTTCCGTAATAACATTCCATTCGTTAGAAGATCGTATTTGCAAACAAACATTTGTTAAATACGTAGAAAAATGTTCTTGCCCACCTGATTTTCCAATGTGTGTTTGTGGTACGAAAGGTAAGTTGAAATTAATAACACGTAAGCCAATCTTGCCAAGTGAGCTAGAGATTGAACAAAACTTACGAGCAAGATCAGCCAAATTAAGAATAGCAGAAAAGCTGTAGGGGGGATTAATCGTGGCCTATCAATATGGTAATTTAGCAGTGAAACCTAAGCGTAAAGAACAAGAAGAGTACATCATACGTGAAACAAAGAAAAAAGTCGTTCGTAAAAAACCTATACCAGCAGGGGAAAAAGTATTATATCTTGCCGCTGTACTATTAGCAGTTATCATCTCAGGAGTTATCATATTTAGGTATGCTGATATTTACTATGGTAATTTGCAAGCTAAGCAAATTAATAGTGAAATGAAAGCAATGACGATTGAGGTTGAACAACTACAGCGTGAAGTTCAAACGTTAAGTGATCCTGAACGCATTCGTGAGTTTGCGGAATCTTTAGGAATGGTAAGTAGCCTAGATACAGGAATCATTGTCAAGAAGCCGAGCTCATCTGGAGCAACGGCAAAGCTTGAATAGGAAGTGATAGAGATGATAAAACGAATTAAATTACGTACACTACTACTTGGAGGGGTAATCACCCTCCTTTTTCTCTTTCTTATTTTTCATATTTATAAAGTTCAAGTAGTAGAAGGGTCGATGTGGCTGCAATTAGCAGAAAAACGTTGGTCTACTTCGGAAACTTTCAAATCAAAGCGAGGTACTATTACAGACCGCTCAGGTAATGTACTTGCGATGGATGCTATAGCATATAACGTGTCTATTAATCCAAAATTGATCCATGGTGCTGGAATAGAAGATGAAGTGTCTGAGGCGTTAAAGACGATTCTTGGTATGCCAGAGGATACGGTTAATTCTAATGTGAATGCTAAGCGTGATGATGGAACTTATTACTCTAATCGTGAATTACGTAAAGGCGGCTGGCAAATCGAAAAAGAAGTGGCCGATCAATTGAAAGCATTCTCGGATGAATTGAAAAAGAAATTATCTATGGAAAAAAAAGCGGCAGATACAGGCATTTATATCGAAGAGACCTATGAGCGTATCTACCCACAACATAAAATAGCGTCTCAATTAATAGGTTATATTAGTATTGATGGTGAGAATAAGATGGGTGTGGAATCGACATTCAATGACTTATTAACTGGATCTGATGGTCATATTTCCTACCAAAAGGATGGTCAGAAAGTTCAGATCGCTGGTAGTGATGTAGAATATGTTGCTCCCAAAAATGGGCAGAAGATTGAATTAACAATAGATGCTGATATTCAAGGTTATGCTGAAGAAGCTCTTCGTAGTGTTGTTCAACAGTATAGTCCGAAAAGTGCTACTGCTATTGTTGCAGATCCTAATACGATGGAAATTTTAGCGATGGCTAATATGCCAGATTTCGATCCGAATAACTATGGAGATAGCGATTATAGTAACATGTACAATCATGCTGTTGGCTCGCTGTATGAGCCTGGTTCGACTTTCAAGATTGTAACGTTAGCTGCAGCTATTGAAGAAGGCGTATTTGACCCAGATGAGTTATATCAATCAGGTTCGATCTATGTTCCTGGCGATCCAAATCCGATTCGTGATCATAACAGATATGGTTGGGGTAAAATTTCTTTTCTGCAAGGATTGAAATTTTCCAGTAACGTTGCCTTTGTTAAATTAGGATTTGAACGTCTTGGTGGCGAGAAGTTGAAAGCGTACTTTAATAATTTCGGGTTTGCTCAAAAAACAGGAATTGAAATTCCTAACGAAGCAGTAGGTACAATTCGCTTCCAATATAATCGTGAGATTGCTGCCGCTGCCTTTGGACAAGGTGGTGTCGTAGTAACACCAATTCAACAGATAGCAGCAGTTGCTGCCGTTGCTAACGGCGGAGAATTAATGCAGCCATATATTGTGAAAAGTAAAACAGACCCAACTACACAAACAACGATTGTAACAGAACCAACCACTGTTCGTAGAGTTATTTCTGAGGAATCCTCTAAACTTGCCAATGAGTACTTAGAACAAGTAGTATCCGATCGAATTGATGGTACTGGTCGTAACGCTTATATTGAAGGTTATCGTGTGGCTGGAAAAACTGGTACAGCACAAAAGGTAATTGGTAATAAGTATTCGTCTGATAAGTACGTCGTTTCCTTCATAGGATATGCACCAGTAGATGATCCGCAACTAATCGTTTTAGTAATAGTAGATGAGCCTAACGATAAAAACGCTGGTGGTAGTAAAGTAGCTGCACCAGTATTCCGTGAAATTATGCTGAAAAGTTTAAGAAAGCTTAATATTGCTCCTAACTATGAAAATATTGCAGTAGAAGAAGGCGAAACACCGACAGAAGTAATGATAACTACACCTGATGTTACAGGGATGAAAGGAGGACTTGCCAAAGAAAAACTTAAAAACGCAGGTCTTCCATTCGAATTTATTGGTGATGGTTCTATTGTAGAACAACAGATTCCTACTGCTGGAACGCTAGTTCATCCGACTCAAACCGTCTACCTAGTGACTGAGCAGAAAGAGAATCTGAGCATACCTGATCTTACAGGTGTATCGCTACGTGATGCTGTAGAAATTGCCGCGTTACTCGGCGTACAACTGAAAATAGAAGGTGCTGGATATGTCTACTCGCAACAGCTTATCGAAGATGGGAAATCAAAAGTGTTGAACATTATGTTGTCTCCGCTGAAGGAGTCGGAATATTACGTTGATGGAACGTTGGATAAAGCTGATAAAGATGTGACGGATGGTCTAGACGAGACAGATGATGGTGCAGAAGAACAATCAACATCTGGGGAGTAGTATTAATCTTGAACAAGGAATTCTCTAATGCATGCTAACTTTTGCGAGTGTGGCGCTACGGTGACCAATCGCTGTTTCTATCGCAGTTGTCCTCGGATTTAATAAATCCGAGGACAAAAACGACTGCTATCGTTTTTCCATGAGCGATTAGTCCTCTTTCGCTACTATGTGCGGGGTAGCAGCGTCTCACAATCAAAATAATTTTGTCATGCAATAAGCGGTAGTTACACTCATGAGTCCGAATGGTACAGGTTCTATCTTGTCCGAATTATGAATAGCATGTAGAGAGCAAAGTAACGCTTTTGCTATGTATGTTCTTAATTCAAGCTTACGATGTACTTTTATTTCCATAGCTATTATGGAGAAGTGCAGAAAAGTTGTAGGGGGATAGAGTATGAAAGTTTCTAATGTGACGGTTAGAAGAAGACTGTTCACCATTCTCATGTTTGCAATTATCGCTTTTGTTGGTTTAAGTGTTCGGTTAAGTTATGTCCAGCTTATTCAAGGTGCGGAGTTATCAGAGAAAGCGGAAAATTCTTGGCGCCGTAATATACCTTATGTCGCAAATCGTGGTGAAATATGGGATCGTAATGGAGTACGACTAGCTTATAACGTAAGTACACCGACTGTGTGGGCCATTCCTGTTCAAGTGAAAGAAAAAGAGAAAACAGCACAAACATTAGCACCATTACTAGATATGACGGTAGATGAAATCTTAACGAAAGTTTCAAAAACGCAGATGATTATTCAACTAGGTCCTGGTGGTCGTAAGATGACTACGGAGCAGGCGACTACAATTAGAGCTTTAAGTTTACCGGGGATTGTAGTTGCAGAAGATAATAAGCGTTATTATCCGTATGATCAACTTGCTGCTCATATACTTGGATTTACAGGTATCGACAACCAAGGCTTAACGGGAATGGAACTTACCTATAACGAACGATTAACTGGTACGCAAGGAATGGTTTCGTTTCTATCTGATGCTGCCGGTAGACAAATGCCTAACTCATCTGATACATATGTAGAGCCACAAGAGGGATTGACACTGCAACTTACGATTGATCAGCAAATCCAGACTGTGATGGAACGTGAATTAGATCAAGCGATGACCGGATTGAACGCTAACGCTGTTATGGCAATAGCGATGAATCCAAATACGGGTGAAATATTAGCAATGGCTAGTAGGCCAGGTTATAGTCCTAGCAATTATCAAGAGGTGGATGCATCAGTCTACAACCGCAATCTGCCAATTTGGATGACATATGAGCCTGGATCAACTTTCAAAATTATTACGTTAGCTGCTGCGCTTGAAGAGAAGAAGGTTAATTTACAGACCGATAGCTTTTATGATGGTGGTGCTGTAGAGATTGGTGGAGCTAGACTACGTTGCTGGAAAAAAGGTGGACATGGTAGCCAAAGCTTTTTACAAGTCGTTGAGAACTCTTGTAATCCAGGGTTTGTAGAACTGGGTAATCGTCTAGGCAAAGATAAACTTTTCGAATATATTAGAAACTTCGGATTCGGAACAAAAACTGGTATTGATATCGGTGGAGAAGAAAACGGGATTCTATTCAAATTAAGTCAAGTTGGTCCTGTTGAGTTAGCGACAACGGCATTTGGTCAAGGGGTATCTGTTACTCCGATTCAACAAATTACTGCCGTGTCAGCCGCCGTCAACGGCGGCACGCTTTACAAGCCATATGTCGCCAAAGCTTGGATTAATCGTGATACAGGGGAAATAGTACAATCGAATGAACCGACTGTAGTCAGACAAGTAATTTCAGAAGAAACATCTAAGCAAGTTCGTGAGGCGCTAGAAAGTGTTGTAGCGAAAGGAACAGGCAGAAATGCATTTATAGACGGTTATCGTGTGGGAGGGAAGACAGGGACTGCTCAGAAGGTCATTGACGGCAGGTACTCGACAACCGAACATATTGTATCGTTTATTGGGGTAGCTCCTGCAGATGATCCTCAAATCGTTATCTACGTTGCAGTAGACAATCCAGAAGGTATTCAATTCGGTGGCGTTGTTGCGGCACCGATTGTACGTAACATTATGGAAGATGCTCTGCAAATATTAGAAGTACCAAAACGTACAGATCAAATCGATCGCTTATATAAATATGGTGAAACTCCAATCGTTGAAGTGCCTAATCTTATTGGGCAATCCGTATCTGAAATATATGAAGATATGAATATGAATTTCATGCTTACAAGTGCAGGATCAGGTAAAGTCGTAATTAAGCAGGCGCCTGCAGCTGGAGAACGTGTTGATCGGGGGTCGACTATACGTATTTACTTAGGGGATGAGGGTGACCTCTCCTTAAAGGATATTCATAATCACTGACTGTGATCACGCGGTAACGCGCTGTAGCTTAGTCGGCGTCGAAGATGCCGTCCATCGAAAGCCTGCGTGTGCTCACGTACACAAAACGTACGCTGTGCTACTCGTTTTCGCTGGAGGCCATCTTCTTGGCGGGCGACAACCCACGATTTTGAACTTTCATTTGAAGTCTCGTGCTAAAGTTTCTTCGCTCTTGTAATAGAATCGTACACGTAGCTGGGCTTCGTTTCAAAGTGCTTGATGATTGGGGACTTGGAAGATGACTTCATTAGAAATTTCACATGAGGTCTTGAAATGACAATTTCTTAGCGATTTATTACTAAATATTTGGTATGTTTCTAACGTGATAGACATAATTGTTAAAAATAGCTATTGAATTGGCAAGCTATTCAGATGTAGTATAGTTGACGGGTATAAATATTTGGAAAGAACTAGAGATTGATACATAGTTTTTTCAAGAAGGAGATAATGACATTGATTACTAGAACAGTTGCGCAGCTCGCAGAGATGAGCGGTGCTATTCTAAAGAGTGATAATACAGAGTTGGTCGTGCAAGGTGTTATGACGGACTCGCGAACTGTGGGTGGGCAATTGTTCGTTCCGCTTGTAGGGGAACACTCAGATGGTCATCAACATATTTATCATGCTGTAGAAAAGGGCGCAACAGCGGCACTTTGGAAAAAAGGTGTGCCTGTTCCTGAAGATTTGCCACATATTCCTTTCTTGCTTGTTCGTGATCCATTAGCAGCTTTGCAAAAGCTTGCAATGAATTATCGAAGTGAATTATTTACAAGAGTAGTCGCAATTACAGGAAGTAATGGTAAAACAACGACGAAGGATATGACCGCAGCTTTATTATCTACAGTATACAAGGTGAGTAAGACACAAGGGAATTTCAATAATCATATCGGACTTCCATTAACAATTTTGGCATTAGAAGAGGATACAGATATTGTGGTAGTTGAATTGGGAATGAGTGGCTTTGGTGAAATTGAATTATTAACCCAAATAGCTCAACCTGATGTTGCGATTATTACAAATATCGGCGATGCCCACATGTTGCAACTTGGTAGTCGCAATGGAATAGCTCAAGCTAAACTTGAAATTGTGCATGGGCTTGGTGATGAAGGTGTATTCATCTACAACGGTGATGAGCCATTGATTGAAGAAGAAATGAATAAACTGCATATAGTATCGTCTTTGGAGAAAAAGCGTTTTGGATTAGGAGCGAGTAACGACTGGTCAGCGGCTAACATTGAGCTAGATCCATTTGGTAGTCGCTTTGAAGTATTATATATGGGCGAGTCGTGTAATGTAGGACAGCAACATATTACTACGCCAGGTCGTCATAATGTGAGTAATGCTTTGGCAGCCATTGCAGTCGCTCGCTTGTTCGGCGTAGCCGCTAATCTTATTCAAGAAGGCTTTAATCGACTACAATTAACAGGTATGCGAATTGCTCCTACAAAAGCACATAATGGAGCCATTGTACTAAATGATGCATACAACGCTAATCCAACGGCAACTCGAGCTGCCATTGATCTACTAGGAAGCGTAACTGGCTTCCGTAAGAAATGGTTAGTTCTAAGTGATATGCTAGAGCTTGGTCCCGATGAAATCGCTATGCATGTTGACATGGGTCAATATGCGACAAGTGATAAAGTAGATGCCATCATTACGTATGGTAATCTCGCTGCTCATATCGTTGAAGGTGCGAAAGATCATTTTTCTGAAGAACAACTACAATATTTTACAACAAAGGAAGAGCTGATCGATTGGCTATTGCCTCATATTTCACCTGATGACCTTGTACTTGTTAAGGGATCACGAAGTATGAAGATGGAGCAGGTTGTCGAAGCTTTAGAAAAGGGGTGAGTGTATGGACATGATGGTCATTCTATTATCATTAGGCGTTTCATTCATACTAGCAGTTTTAATTGGACCATTGTTCATACCGTTACTGAAACGATTAAAATTCGGACAGCAGATACGGACAGACGGTCCACAGTCACATTTGAAAAAGAGTGGTACTCCAACAATGGGTGGAGTTATTATCATGCTTGCGTTGTTAATTTCATTCGTAAAGTTTGCTGAGATTTCTAGTGAATTTTGGGTGCTATTAACGGCATCGCTTGGTTTTGGGATTGTAGGATTTCTTGATGATTATATTAAAATAGTATTTAAACGTTCACTTGGTCTAACAGCAAAGCAAAAGCTTGCAGGACAACTATTGTTCTCAATTATCGTTTGCGCACAACTATACAATATGGGTCATAGCACAGAGCTTCTTATCCCTGGAACAGAAATTGGTTTTGATCTAGGTTGGTTCTATTATCCATTTGTAATTATTATTTTGTTTGCTGCAAGTAACTCTGTAAACTTTACAGATGGTATTGATGGTCTATTGGCAGGAACAAGTGCTATAGCATTTGGCGCATTTACAATCGTTGCACTGTTAGCAGATTCATACGATGCTGCAATCTTTTCAGCGGCAATGGTAGGGGCAGTATTAGGTTTTTTAGTATACAATGCACATCCTGCTAAAGTCTTCATGGGTGACATGGGATCTCTCGGTATCGGTGGCGGTATTGCGGCAGTAGCCATTATAACAAAAACAGAGTTGCTCTTAGTTATTATTGGTGGAGTGTTCGTCTTGGAAATGTTATCTGTTATAATTCAAGTAGCATCATTCAAAATTCGAAAAAAACGCGTCTTCCGTATGAGTCCGATACATCATCACTTTGAACTTTCTGGATGGTCTGAGTGGAAAGTAGATGCCGTATTCTGGACGGTCGGTTTAGTGCTCGCTGTTATAGGTTTATTGCTAGTTCTATAAGAGGAAGTTCAAAACAGCCGCTTGTTGAACCTAGACTATAATGATTAATGTAACGGTTCTCGCGGGGCGGGGACCGTTACATCTATATTAGGTAATTCTGTAATCCGTATTTTGAACTTGCACTATACGTAAAATATGTACTCCAAGAAAAAAAGAGAGGTATTCTATATGAAGCATCCATCACAGTATAAGAATGAAAAAGTAATTATATTAGGTTTAGCAAGAAGTGGTGTTAGTGTAGCGAAGCTATTCCATAAGCTAGGGGCGAATGTTACAGTTAATGATCGTAAGCCTCGCGAGCAGTCCCCTGAAGCAGCACAATTAGAACAATTAGGTATTGAAGTAATATGTGGTTATCATCCCGAAAATCTAGTAGATAAGACGACTGCCTTATTAATTAAAAATCCTGGTATTCCATATCATGTATCACCTATTATTGATGCACAAACTAATAATGTAGAAGTTGTTACTGAAGTTGAGATTGCTTATTGGATTAGTAAAGCACCAATTATTGGTATTACAGGATCTAATGGCAAGACGACGACGACAACCTTAATTGGAGAGCTATTAACATCGGCTGATCTAAATCCTGTTGTTGGTGGAAATATCGGTTTGCCTCTATGTGAGATTGCGAGTGAAGTGTCTAGTGAAAACTGGATTGTTGCTGAATTGAGTAGCTTTCAATTGAAAGGTACAATTGCATTTGCACCGAAAATAGCATTAATTTTGAATTTAGCTGAAACTCATCTAGATTATCACGGGGATATGCAGGATTATGTGGCGTCTAAAGCGAAAATATTAAGCAACCAAACAGATGACGATATCGCTATCTTGAATTGGGATGATAAGATTACCCGTCAATTGATGCCTCAGTGTAAAGGTCAATTGTTCCCATTCTCGCTTTTTGAGAAGTTAGAAAGAGGTGTCTTCATTGATCCACCATTTGCACCGATTATCGCTGGCGATCCGTTGCCGAATGCGGCAGAGGAAGCTTCGATCCGATCTATTGTATATCGGATGAATAATGATTCAGAGCAACAAGTACTTATGCCTTTAAGTAGTCTTGGTATTCCTGGGCGTCATAATGCCGCTAATGCGATTGCAGCCATTGCAGCATGTCTTATAGCTGGGGCTGACCCAGCGAAGCTTGTAGAACCTTTAACGAGCTTTAGAGGCGTAGAACATCGTCTAGAGTTCGTAAGAACGAATGAAGGTGTCAACTACTACAATGATTCCAAAGCGACCAATTCGACAGCGACGACGATGACGATTCGATCTTTATCAGCGCCGTTGGTACTGATTGCTGGAGGTTTAGATCGTGGATCTGATTATATGGAATTACTCCCTATTTTCACAGATCGACTGAAAGGTATCGTGGCCGTTGGTGAAACTCGTCATAAACTTGAACATATTGCTAAGCTAGCAGGTTTAGATCAGATAAAGATCGTCGAACCTAAAGCTAGTGCCGAGGAAACGCTAGATGAAGCTGTCAAGCTTGCTAGTGAGTTAGCGGAGTCAGGAGATATTGTGTTACTGTCACCTGCATGCGCAAGCTGGGATATGTTTTCTTCTTATGAACAAAGAGGAAGCATGTTTAAGAAATCGGTGCATACCTTGTAAGTAGGGGGGTTGTCCCTACTTCATTTTATAGAGGTGTGTAAAGCATGGTTAAGACACGTTCTGCTCCAGATATATGGCTATTAATTTCCATCCTTCTTATATTATTTATTGGACTAATGATGGTATATAGTGCGAGTGCAGTATTAGCTTTTCATGAATTTGGTGATAAGTTCTACTTTTTGAAGCGACAATCGATATTTGCAGGATTAGGTTTATTATCTATGTTTTTTATGATGAATGTGAATTACACTGTCTGGAAAAAATGGGCCCCTATGTTACTTATCGTCTGTTTCGGACTACTTATCCTAGTATTAATTCCTGGGGTCGGAGTTGTTCGTGGTGGAGCGCGTAGTTGGCTAGGCATTAGTTCTTTCGGTATTCAACCATCTGAATTTATGAAACTTGGTATGATCTTATTTCTTGCAAAGTGGTTGTCCACAGAACAACAAAAAATTACTCAATTCACGAAAGGCTTATTACCGCCTTTAGGTCTTGTATTTCTGGCGTTTGGCTTAATTATGCTACAACCCGATCTAGGAACTGGAGCAGTTATGGTCGGAGCATCAATGATTCTTATCTATACTGCCGGTGCTCAGATGCGTCATCTTGGCGGTTTAGCGTTAATTGGTGTTATCGGTTTTGTTGGTCTCATTATTGCTGCACCTTATCGTTTGAAACGGATTACTAGTTTTCTAGATCCGTGGTCAGATCCACTTGGCGGTGGATATCAGATCATTCAATCGTTATTTGCCATTGGTCCTGGAGGTCTTGTTGGACTTGGTCTTGGCATGAGTAGACAGAAATTTAGTTACTTACCTGAGCCGCAAACAGATTTTATTTTCTCAATACTAGCTGAAGAGTTAGGTTTCATCGGCGGACTTACATTGATTCTATTATTTCTAGTCGTTGTATGGCGTGGAGTACGTACCGCTATCGCTGCTCCAGATACGTTTGGAAGCTTACTTGCGATCGGTATCACGAGCATTATTGGTGTACAAGTGCTAATTAACATTGGTGTTGTCATTGGAATGATGCCAGTAACAGGAATTACACTTCCATTAGTAAGCTATGGAGGCTCTTCCTTAACATTACTACTAACAGGATTAGGCATCTTGTTGAATATTTCTCGATACTCGAGGTGAAAGAGATGAAAATTTTACTAACAGGTGGAGGTACAGGTGGACATATATACCCTGCATTAGCGATTGGGAAATATATGCAACAACAGGACTCCGCTACTGAATTACTATATATAGGTACAGAGCGTGGGATGGAAAGTAAAATCGTTAGAAGAGCTAACGTTCCATTTGAAAGTATTGAAATTACAGGATTTAAACGTAAACTGTCCTACGATAATGTACGGACAGTTATCCGTTTTTTACGAGGTGTCAATCGTTCCAAACAATTAATAAAACAATTTAAACCAGACGTTGTGATTGGTACGGGTGGTTATGTATGCGGGCCTGTCGTTTATGCGGCAGCCCGTTTAGGCATACCTACCTTTATTCATGAGCAAAATGCAATTCCTGGTTTGACGAATAAATTTTTGACATCCTTTGTATCTCATGTTGGTGTAAGTTTTGAAGATTCATTATCTTATTTTGCAAAAGCAAAGCAAGTTAGCTTTACTGGAAATCCCTGTGCGTCTCAAGTGATCGAGGCAATACCAGGCCGTGGTAGAGCATCATTGGATCTTGAATCTAACCAACGTTATGCACTCATTGTTGGTGGTAGTAGAGGTGCGAAGGCGCTTAATCAAGCGGTTATAGCCTTAGCAAGGGAGCAAGAGCAATTAGAAAAACTTTCGCAGTACCGTATTGTATTTGCTACAGGTGAAATTTATTATGATGATACATTGCAAGCATTGAAAGATAATGCTGCTTATCGAAATGGACAAATTATGTTACTTCCATATATTAATAATATGGCGGAAGTTTTAAGTGATGCATCTATCGTAATTAGTCGCTCTGGAGCTTCGTCGCTAGCAGAGATTAACGCGCTTGGAAAACCGTCTATTCTAATTCCTTCTCCAAATGTAACGAATAATCATCAAGAAGCAAATGCACGTAGTTTGGAGTCTGTTGGAGCTGCAGAAATTATACTTGAAAGTGAACTTAGTGGTACTCATTTGTTAGAAAAATTGAGTGCTTTATTGTTAGATGATCATAAACTTGCGAAAATGTCGGCTGCATCACAATTTTTAGCAGTACCTGATTCAGCAAGCAGAATTGCTTTAGCGTTAGCGAGAATAATGAAACGATAACTGAACGTGAACTCTAGGCGATTGTCACACAACGAAGTGTTAAGGCATAAGATACTTTATAATTCGTGACCAGAAAGTCTAGGAGTTGATCACATGTTCAGGTGGGGCTTACCCACAACGATGGCAACTGCCATTTTTGGAAGGAGGACATACAATTGAATTTATTTATAGCGGAACTTGAGGAGTTAGAAATTGGGGAATATCTCGTCAACGAACCACTGTCGAAGCATACAACATGGAAGATCGGCGGTACGGCTGATCTGATGATCCTTCCACGAGGCAAGAAGCAACTTATATCACTAATCAAGCTACTTGGTAAGCATAGTATTCCGTGGACGAGTATCGGACGTGGATCTAATATGCTAGTAAGTGATAAAGGGATTCGTGGTGTTGTGATTAAGCCAACTGATGGCTTAGATTATGTGCGCTTCGAAGGTAATACTGTCATTGCGGGAGCAGCTTATTCATTTATTAAGCTTGCTGTTATGGCAAGCAAACAAAGCTTAACAGGCTTGGAATTTGCAGGCGGTATTCCAGGAACTGTAGGCGGTGCTGTCTACATGAATGCAGGTGCGCATGGGTCTGATGTGTCACGTATTTTTAAGTCAGCCGAAATTGTTCTGTCTAATGGTGAATTGGTAACGTATAAAAGCGATGATATGAAATTCTCATATCGTCATTCTGTATTGCAGGAAATGAGCGGATTTGTTGTTGAAGCTAGCTTTGAATTAGAAGCTGGTGATAGACAAGTGATTACTGCAGAAATGGCTAAGCATAAGGGACGTAGATTGCTAACTCAACCACTACAACTTGCATGTGCTGGGAGTGTATTCCGTAACCCCCCCGGTGATTTTTCAGCAAGATTGATTGAGGAAGCAGGATTGAAAGGGTTCCAATGTGGAGGAGCGCAAGTATCAGAGCTTCACGCCAATTTTATTATCAACACAGGACAGGCGACAGCTAAAGACGTTTTCGCTTTAATTACCCATATTCAAGGTGTTGTGAAAGAACGCTATGGTATTGAATTGATACCTGAAGTATTGGTAATGGGCGAGCGGTAACTCGGAGGTGATACATTGGACAGATTGGTGATTGAGGGCGGCAAACCTCTGTCAGGAACTGTTGTAATCCAAGGCGCGAAAAATGCAGTGCTGCCGATTATGGCTGCCAGTCTGCTGGCTGAAGGAACGACCGTGCTCGAAAATGTTCCTCATTTACTTGACATTGAAGTGATGATCCATATTTTGCGAGAATTAGGATGTCGAGTTGAGCATAAGGGAAGTACGATTATCATTGACACGGAGCAGGCTTCTGCTTCACATGTACCAGAATCGTTGATGAAGCAAATGCGATCATCAATTTTTCTCATGGGCCCACTACTTGCAAAGTACAGAAAGACTCAAGTTTATCAACCAGGCGGCTGCGCGATTGGCGAACGGAAGATCGATATTCATCTAGACGGCTTGAAGGCACTAGGTGCGCAAATTGAGGAAACAGGAAATTCTATTATTTGCAGTGCACAGAAACTAACGGGTGCGGATGTGCATCTGAATTTCCCAAGCGTAGGTGCTACTGAGAATATTATGATGGCAGCGGTGCTAGCGGATGGTCGAACAACGATTACGAATGCTGCAAGAGAGCCAGAGATTCAAGATTTGCAACATTTCCTTAATGCAATGGGTGCTAAAGTGCTCGGCGCAGGTACAGATACGATTACAATCGATGGTGTAGAGCGGCTACAATCATGTGAGCATCGTATCATTCCAGATCGAATTGTTACAGGAACACTAATGATTGCTGCAGCGGCAACTCGTGGACTAATTACATTACACAAAACGCAACCAAGTCATCTAACTTCTTTAATTCATGTCATGCGTCGAGCAGGTATTCAAATCCAAGTAGACGGTGATATAATAAAAGTTGACAGTAGAGTCAGAAGCAAAGCGGTAGAGAAGATTGTTACTGCACCTTACCCTGCTTTCCCTACTGATTTGCAATCACAGATGATGGTTATGCTTGCACTCTCAGATGGTGTCAGTGTAGTGAAAGAAAATATCTTTGAAGGCAGATTAAAGCATGTAGATGAACTGGCTCGTATGGGCGCTGATATTCGAGTAGATATGAATACAGCCTATATTCGAGGAGTGCCTCGTTTATATGGTGCTACTGTTGAGGCGACTGATCTTCGAGCGGGTGCAGCACTTGTAATTGCTGGTCTTGCAGCACAAGGGAGAACGATCGTAGAGCGAATTCACCATATTGATCGTGGTTATGATCGAATTGAGGATATGTTAACGTTATTAGGGGCTAGAATTACGAGATTAACTGCATTATCCAAAAACGAAACATATGCACAGTAATCGTTGGAATGATAATCGGCTTCCTCATCACCGATGAGGAGGCCGCGTTGTGTTAAGGAGTGGACAAGTTTATGCAATCTCAAATGCCAGTGCTCAAAGAGCCAGAGCCGAAAAAAAAGGGAAATAAAAAATTAATTGCAATTATTGTTATCTTATTTCTTGCTATTTTATCTATTGTATTTTTTAATTCTACGTTAAGTAAAATTACGGAAGTGCAAATCACTGGTACCCAATTTGTAAATGGTACAGAGGTTATGAATGCAGCAGGTCTAAAAGTAGGGGATTCTTTCGTGTTCAGTTCTGCGGAAGAGATTGAAAACAATGTCAAAACTTTAAACACCATTAATAAAGCGGTAGTTACTAAGCATTTTCCAGGGATAATCAAAATTGCTGTTACAGAATATAGTGTAGTGGCTTTTGAATTTGACGACAAAGGCGAACTAATTGCTTTATTAGCTAGTGGAGCGAGTATTAAAACAAACAATGATCGCCTACAAATAATGGACAAACCTATATTAACCGGATGGAGTAAAAATGATCCATATAAAAATGAATTAATGAAGCAACTTTCTTCTATTAATTCAACTTTGCTCGCTGACATATCTGAGATCGCACCTATTCCTTCCGTTGCTTTCCCAGATCGAATTTTAATATATACACGCACAAAGTTCGAAGTTACTACAGCTGTAAGTTTAATACGCGAGAAGGTAGAAGCGATGAATGGCGTTATTGAAACACAAGCACCAGGTAAGCTAACCTTATTACTTGCAGATACGTATGAACCATTTAACAGAGAAGATATGGAAAATACTGAAACTGAGTAAAAAGACTCTACTCAACTAGAGTAAAGAGTGGTAAAATTTTAGTTGTCTAATTTATTTTTATGAGTTTATAGTAACTTTTATGTCTAGTTGAACTAGATTTCTATTTCATATTTTCATGAACTTTTCCTTTTTTTTGATAAATATCTGAAAAAATTGTTGAAAAAAGAGGGAAAGTGCAAATAGTGTTGAATAGAATGTAAGTAGACTATTTACCTATTAGTGCAAAAACGAATAACTAAACTCATTCATTACAACTATAAATATTTATTGAAACGGAGGTGCCGCGCAATGAGCAACGGTGACATAATTGTCAGTTTGGACATCGGTACATCCAAAGTACGAGCAATAATTGGCGAAGTAAGTGATGGAGCCATTAATATCATTGGTGTTGGTACAGCAGACTCTGAAGGCATTCGTAAAGGTGCTATTGTAGATATTGATCAAACGGTTCAATCTATTAAAAATGCGATTGAGCATGCCGAACGTATGGTAGATATTGAAATTTCAGAGGTTTATGTTGGTATCCAAGGTAGTCATATTGGTGTACAAACGAATCATGGAGTAGTTGCAGTTTCTAATGAAGATCGCGAAATCGGTGAGGAAGATATCGATCGTGTACTTCAAGCTGCCAAGGTAGTAACCTTACCCCCAGATCGTGAAATAATTAATCTCGTACCTAAGCAGTATGTAGTAGATGGACTAGAAGGAATTTCAGATCCGCGTGGAATGATAGGTGTTCGCTTAGAAGTAGAAGCTACAGTTATTACTGGTGCCAAATCTTCTGTACATAATCTAGTTAGATGTGTCGATAAAGCAGGGCTAAAAATTAATGGCGTTATTCTTTTAACACTTGCGTCAGGTGTAATGACATTATCTAAAGATGAAAAGTCAGCAGGTACTGTACTCGTTGATATCGGTGGTGGATCTACAACAATTGCTATCTATGAAGATGGTGGTATATGTGCGATTTCTTCATTGCCAATTGGCGGTCAGTTTGTTACAAACGATATCGCTTATGGATTGCGTTCACAAACAGATCATGCAGAGAAAATAAAACTAAAATTTGGTTGTGCTGTTGCAGATGATGCAGCTGATGAAGTGAAATTCAAAGTTACACGCATGGGTAGTAATGTAGAAAAAGAATTTTCACAAAGAGATTTAGCTAGCATTATCGAACCTCGTATGCAAGAAATATTCCAGCTTATTAAGCAGGAAGTTCATGCACTTGGTTATGGTGATAAAGTTGATGGATATGTATTAACGGGAGGATCAGTATCTCTTCCAGGTACACTAGCATTAGCACAATCAGAACTAGAAAACAATGTAAGAATAGCTTTACCAGATTATATTGGAGTAAAAGATCCTTCTTATAGCAGTGGGGTAGGAATGATACAATACGTATCAAAGTACATGGGTGTACGAGGAGCTAGCACTACGAAGAAGGCTGTTAGTCGTAAAGGAAATTCTCCAGCTTCGTCAAAACCCCGAATGTTAGAACGCATTAAAAATATGTTTCAGGAATTTATTTGACGGGGGAGTCGTGTAGATGTTGGAATTTGACTTAGAACTAGAATCACTAGCGCAAATAAAAGTAATTGGTGTAGGTGGCGGCGGTAGTAATGCGGTTAACCGTATGATTGAGAATGGTGTAAAAGGTGTAGATTTTATAACTGTTAATACTGATGCGCAAGCATTACACCTAGCAAAATCTGAGCACAAACTGCAAATCGGTGATAAGCTTACTCGTGGTCTTGGTGCTGGTGCAAACCCTGAAGTAGGTAAAAAAGCTGCTGAAGAGTCTCGTGATCTTATTGCTAATCAGCTAAAAGGTGCCGATTTGGTATTCGTTACAGCTGGTATGGGCGGTGGTACAGGTACTGGTGCAGCCCCTGTTATTGCTGAAATTGCTCGCGAGTGCGGCGCTTTAACTGTTGGTGTAGTTACTCGTCCATTTACTTTTGAAGGTCGTAAACGTTTTGCACAAGCGGAACATGGAATCGAATCGTTAAAAGAAAAAGTAGATACACTAATCGTCATCCCTAATGATCGTCTATTAGAAATCGTAGATAAGAAAACTCCAATGCTTGAAGCATTCCGTGAAGCAGATAACGTACTACGTCAAGCAGTCCAAGGTATCTCTGATCTAATCATGGTTCCAGGTCTAATTAACCTTGACTTTGCAGATGTGAAGACGATTATGACTGAGCGTGGTTCTGCACTTATGGGAATTGGTATTGCATCTGGTGAGAATCGTGCTGCTGAAGCTGCTCGTAAAGCTATTCAAAGTCCATTACTTGAAACATCTATCGATGGAGCTCGTGGTGTAATTATGAATATTACTGGTGGTAGCAATCTATCATTATATGAAGTGAATGAAGCTGCTGAAATTGTTATTTCTGCATCTGATCCAGATGTAAACATGATTTTCGGTGCGATCATTGATGAAGATCTTAAAGAAGAAATTAAAGTAACTGTTATTGCGACAGGTTTTGAAGCAAAACCTGCCGAAGCAGCACCTCGTCGTCAAGTTGGTCAAGGTAACGATGCTGGTGAAGCGGGAAAGTCTCAAGCGACGAAGCCTATTGGTACAAACCTTTCTAATGATTTAGAAATTCCTGCTTTTCTACGTCGCAAATAACAACTTAGTATAAACATATAAAAGGGCTATACTCTTACAGTGATGTAAGTGTATAGCCCTTTTTCTAGTTTAGTAATCTAGTAATGACCACTTTTTCCGACAAAAATAGAACTCCAATGCTGACATAAACAGACAGACTTTGGAGTATATATCCAATATACTGTTTTAGAAGTAATCGCTTGGTACTACAGGAAGTATGTATTTTCATTGTAGTTGAAGGAAGGTATTACATGAAGGTATATCTAGACGTTCTGCTGCTGCGAGAATTATTAGTAGATGGGGTATTATTGTTAACAACAGGTTGGATACGAGGTTTTAAGCCTAAGGCTTGGCGTGTGCTACTTGCTGGCTCTGTCGGAGCGTTATATACAATGGCAATGGTCTTTCCTAGTCTGTCGTCCCTGTACCATATTTCGATTAAGCTATTTGTCTCTCTACTCATGATATACATTACATTCGGCTATTATTCATTACAATCTTTTTTGCGAGATATTGTAAGCTTCTATATCGTTAGTTTTGTAGCAGCTGGAGGGATGATGGCACTATACTATCTACTTATGAGAAGCTCACAAGAAGTATGGGCAAATGTACTGTTTATTGGTGGGACGGTAACAACGAAGCTACATATTGGAATTTTTTATCTGTTTGCTAGTTTCGCAATTGCTCTTTTTTTGTTTTCTAACTTTGTCAGAAGTAAAAAGAAGCATCAACTGATGGAGACTCATCTTGCTGATGTAGAGGTAGATATCGACGGTCAAATATTCACATGTACTGGATTAATTGATACTGGAAATCAATTGTATGATCCCCTTACGAAATATCCAGTTATGATTATCGAAGTATCAAGATTGCAAGATGCGTTGCCCGCTAAATTTTTGAAAGCTTTACAGCAAGGAGAAACGAACGATGCTTTAATGTTGTTATCTGATGAGCAACTCCAATTTCAATGGCAAGATCGAATTAGAATAATCCCCTTTCGGGGTGTGAATAAAGGTTCACAATTTCTATTAGCAGTAAAGCCTGATTGTGTGAAAGTCAATCATGAAGGTAAGAGCTTTGAAAGCGTCAAGGTGCTTATCGGCTTTGATGGAGGTCAGTTGAGTGGGGATGGGTCGTATCAGGCGATAATCCACCCCTCAATGGTCAGTGGGCTTTGATAACGATGAGTATGCGTTGTAGCGTAGTCGGCGTCGAATATGAAGCGAATTTCGGAAGTCCGGTACGCATGTACCAATAACGTACACTTGCGTTTCCTCCTTCCGAAAATTAGCTCCATCTTCTCGGTTCTGAAAGCCCACTTGTGGACTTTGATAACTAAGTAACGCAGGTAGGTTAATGAGAACTTTAAGCTGCTAATGTAAATTTTTAGTTTATGCTTTCGATGTAACTTTTCATTCCAATGAAGTTATGTCTTGAAGCCAATGAAAAGTTTTAGTCTATGCTTCCGATGTAACTTTTCATTCCAATGAAGTTATGTCTTGAAGCCAATGAAAAGTTTTAGGAGGAACAAACTATGATGCTGAAGTATAAGTTGTTGGCACAAATTTCTTTTTATCGGTTGATGTTAAAGTTAGGGCTCAAGGATGAGATGATCTACTATATTGGTGGTAGCGAAGCATTACCTCCACCATTAACACGAGAAGAAGAAGAATATCTGCTCCTCAAATTACCTTCTGGTGATGGTAGCATCCGTACGATTTTAATTGAACGTAATTTGCGTCTAGTCGTATATATTGCCCGTAAGTTCGAAAATACTGGTATTAATATTGAAGATCTTGTATCTATAGGTACGATAGGTCTTATTAAAGCAGTAAATACATTTGATCCAGAAAAGAAAATTAAACTAGCTACTTATGCTTCTCGTTGTATTGAAAATGAAATATTAATGTATTTGAGAAGAAATTCTAAGACGAGATCAGAGGTATCTTTTGATGAACCACTGAACATTGATTGGGATGGTAATGAATTACTTTTATCTGATGTGCTTGGCACTGAAAATGATACGATATATCGCAATATTGAAGAGCAAGTTGATCGTAAATTACTTCAAAAAGCACTTGAGAAGCTCTCTGATCGCGAACGAATTATTATGCAATTACGATTTGGTCTTGCAGATGGCGAAGAAAAAACACAAAAAGATGTTGCAGATATGTTAGGAATATCACAATCATATATTTCTCGTCTAGAAAAACGAATTATTAAGCGGTTACGAAAAGAATTTAATAAAATGCTCTAAAATACATGATAATAACCTAGACAACCACAGTACGTTTTGGGGTGAAAAGCATACGCTATTAGCAGGAATTTCAAAATGTTCGCATGTGATGATGAAGTATTGCATCGTAATAGTTTCTCGGAACTGTCATACGAACGATTTGAACCTTATAGATATGTGTAATCCAAAAATATGTGGCAGGGAGGGTGTGTATTTCAGCTTATGCCTACTATCATGACTTCTACAGAGCCAATTATGCTAAGCTATTTGAGCTTTCAACTAACCTTTTCATTGATCGAGTTGCAAATAGATCAACAATCAGTTGTTATAAAAACAAATGTACAAAATACT
Source organism: Paenibacillus endoradicis (assembly GCF_024721975.1). The sequence goes on from NZ_JANQBB010000001.1 coordinate 388,024, forward strand.
GGAAAATATGAAGGATCAATTTCGAGTAACCATTTTATCCTTGCTGCGGGTGGTCGAGAAGTACTTTCTAATGTTAGTTATATTAGTGAAGAACATAAACATGGGATGATATGGGCTTGGAAACGATTAAATCCCGGAGAACTGTGTACGGTTATCTTGAAATTCAACATGGATCCTACCTTATCTGAATATGATTTTAAATACAATTATAGGAAAATCACACAACTTATTAAGCGTTTTCAAATGCATAATGACAGTGAAAAAAGCACTTTCACATCCAATTAGTAGTCGCTGAATCTTGTCGCAAATTGTCAAAACAGGAATAAAATCATTCCCCAAGGAGATAATGATCAATAATGTTTCTCCTTGGGAGGTAATGATATTGACCCGTAATAAAGTTGAAATCTGTGGCGTGGATACTGCTAAGCTACCAGTCCTAACAAACGTTGAAATGCGCGAATTATTCACTGGTCTACAAACTCGTAATGAATGGGGAGCGAGAGAGAAATTAGTAAATGGAAATCTAAGATTAGTTTTAAGTGTCATTCAACGTTTTAATAACAGGGGCGAATTTGTTGACGATTTATTTCAAGTCGGTTGTATTGGCTTAATGAAAGCCATTGATAACTTTGATCTAGGTCAAAACGTGAAGTTTTCTACTTATGCTGTTCCGATGATTATTGGTGAAATCCGAAGGTATTTACGCGATAATAACCCAATCAGAGTTTCACGGAGTTTGCGTGATATCGCTTATAAAGCTTTGCAAGCGAGAGATAGTTTGACGAATAAATTTGCGCGCGAACCGACAGTAATGGAAATTTCACAGCTGCTTAATGTTCCAAAGGAGGATGTCGTCTTTGCATTAGATGCAATTCAAGACCCTGTATCTTTGTACGAGCCTATCTTCAATGACGGTGGCGATCCGATTTATGTTCTCGATCAGATTAGTGATGAGAAGAATAAAGATATAACATGGATTGAAGAGATTGCATTACGTGAGGCAATGCATCGCTTGAATGATCGTGAAAAAATGATCTTATCTATGAGGTTTTTTGAAGGAAAAACTCAGATGGAAGTAGCAGACGAAATAGGGATTTCACAGGCACAAGTATCTCGACTAGAAAAATCAGCAATTCAACAAATGCAGAAATATGTTAATGCATAAACTATAATTATTGACTTCCACAGCTGTTTTGAGACTATTAGTGAATGGAGTTTTAACAATATGTACTTGTAAATACATATTGTTACGGCTAATTCATCAATGGATCTTGAAACAGCTTTTTCTATTTACATTATAACGTTGAAATTCTATTTGGATTTGCTTTAGAGTCGGATATACTTTAACTTTTTCATACATATACTAAACGATCATAGCTTGTAAAAGGGGCGGATGAGTATTATGAAAATATCTGATTTCCAATCCAAAGATGTTATTAATATTGTAGACGGTAAAAAGCTTGGGCATATTAGTGATATTGAATTGGATTTACGGCAAGGGAAGATAGATTCGATTGTTATTCCTCAAGTTCAACGCATGTTCGGTATATTTGGTACAGCCGGTTCGGAGATTGTCATTCCTTGGCGTAATATTGTGAAAATCGGTACAGATGTCGTCCTTGTACGAATGGAAGAAACGAGATCAATTCGAACAGAGGAGGAAGATTTGCATGCTCGTATCTAACAAGTTACACTTAAAGTCATAAAGAAATGACGGAAGGTGAGCGAGATGGAACCATTTGTTGCTAGTCAAGCATCACATCAATTGTTACTCCAAAAATGGATGATGCAATGTGAGCACTTAACATCGGGATTTACGACAAGAATGGGGGGCTATAGCGAAAAGCCATATGCCTCTTTCAATATAGGATTACATGTTAATGATGAGGTAGAAGCAGTCGTTCGCAATCGACAATTATTAACTGATAGTATTGGTTGGGAATTTGATGCTTGGACGAATGCCCAGCAAGTACATGGGAATATAGTTGTTAAAGTGACAACTGAAGATCGTGGACGCGGTAGACTAACGATGTCAGATGCACTTCAAGGTGCAGATGGAATGATAACTAACGTGCCTGACATTTTGTTGACTTCATTTTATGCGGACTGTGTACCCTTATTATTCTGGGATCCTGTTCACGAAGCAATAGGTTTAGCACATGCAGGGTGGAAAGGAACAGCTTCGGCAATTGCAATAGAGATGGTTGAAGCGATGAAATTAAACTTTGGAACAGAGCCAGATCAGCTTATGGTTGCGATTGGTCCATCGATAGATCAATGCTGCTATGAAGTAGATCATTATGTTGTAGAGCAATTTGTAGCGTTATGGCAAAGGCTTGAACTACAGGAATGTTCGATAGACCATGTAATTAAGCCTATTTCTTCGCAAAAGGCTCATATTAACTTGAAAGAAATGAACCGACAGATTATGATAAAAGCAGGAATATTGCCGACTCATATCGAATTAAGTAATTTATGCACTGGCTGTAGGACAGATATGTTCTTTAGTCATCGTGTGGAGAATGGATTAACAGGTAGAATGGCTAGTTGGATTGGCCTATCGAGAAAGGTGATCTATGAATGAGTATAAAGGATCGAATACATCATGTGCAGCAGACAATAGCTCAAGCTACTTCTCGTGCTGGCAGACAATCAGGTACCGTAAATGTCATTGGAGTAACAAAGTATGTTTCCGTAGCTAGAACCGTTGAAGCTGTGGAAGCAGGCGTGTTGCATATAGGCGAAAACCGCTGGCAAACTGCAAAAGACAAATGGGATTACATACATGAACATACAGGAGCTGGACAAGCAACTCCAACATGGCATTTTATTGGAACATTGCAACGTAATAAGGTGAAGGATATTGTAGGTAAATTTCAGTACATTCATTCTTTAGATCGACTTTCATTAGCAAGTGCTATTCAGGAACAGGCTGAAAAGTTAGATGTAACCGTCAAATGCTTTATTCAGGTTAATGTATCTGGAGAGCAGTCGAAGCAAGGAATGAGTGCTGCTGAGGTATCGCTATTTTTGGAACAGTTGCAACAATACCCACGCTTACTACCAATTGGACTAATGACTATGGCTCCCTTTGAACTTGAGAAAGAGGAGACAAGGTTAGTTTTCCGCCAATTAAGAGAATTACGTGATGAGTTAATTGCAAAAGGGAATGGCAAGTGTACCGTAACTGAACTATCCATGGGCATGTCCAATGATTATGAAATTGCAATTGAAGAAGGAGCTACCTTTGTACGGCTTGGAACAGTATTAATTGGAACAGAGGAGGATGAATAATGAGTGTTATTAACAAGTTTATGAATTATTTTGGTTTGCAAGAGGAAGAAGAAATAACAGAACGTGAACGTGTATCTACAAATGATGATCAAGAAGTTGAAACGAATCCATTCGAATCACGTAAACAATCTAGAAATCAACAGTTCTCTAATGTTGGTAACAATGTCGTAAGTCTACACACTCAGAAAAATACGCGAATGGTATTATGTGAACCTAAAAGCTACGATGAAGCACAAGCAATTGCAGATGAAATTCGTAATCGCAAATCAGTTGTAGTAAACTTACAACGTGTTCAAAGTGAACTTGGCTTACGTATCGTAGATTTCTTGTCTGGAACAGTGTACGCACTTAGCGGCTCCATTTCTAAATTAGGGCCTAATATCTATTTATGTGCTCCTGAGACAGTCGAAGTACAAGGTTCTATTACAGAACTGGCACATTTTGATAGATAAATGAAGACAGAATGAGGTGACATAAGTTTGTTATATGAAATTAAAAATATCGTAACTTTATTATTTACGGTATACAATTACATGATCATTGCATACATTTTATTGTCGTGGTTTCCCAATGCAAGAAGCAGTTCGATCGGTCAATTTCTAGGGAAAATTGTAGAGCCTTATCTTTCCATTTTCCGTAGATTTATTCCGCCAATCGGAGGAATGCTTGATATCTCGCCAATCGTGGCTTTTATCGCATTACGCTTCATTCAATCTGGTGTAATGTTCATCATCGACTCAATTGCTTGATAAAATTAAAGGTGAGTGCATATGAAGGACGGATTTTATAGTCATTTCCATCCTGAAGAGAAGCCATTTGTTGATCGCACACATGAATGGATAGAACGGTCCGCTGAGCTACATGAGCTTAGACGGACCGATTTTTTAGATCCAAGACAACAATTTATTGTGACAACGATAGCTAATCGGATAGGATCAGTTAATATTAAATTCGATGGTGGCTACGAGGCTGCTGAACGCAAACGTGCGATTATTGTCCCTGACTACCGAGATGCGGAATATGAAGATTCAGATTTGAAAGTGCTTCAAGTCACTAGTCAAAGCGACAAGTTTCATGAATTAGATCATGGTGATTTCCTTGGCGCTTTAATTGGGTTAGGAATTAAGCGAGATCGAGTAGGAGATATACATCAGCATGATGATTTCTGTCATATCGTTGTTACTTCAGAAATGGCACAATTTCTTGATATTGGGTTTAGGCAAGTACATCGCCTAAATGTTTTGACTGATATCATTTCGATTGATCAACTACAACCTGTCGTGGCTAAGTTCGAAGATTTAAGTTTTACTGTTGCGTCGTTAAGATTAGATGGCATTGCTAGTGATGCTTACCGAGTAAGTAGAACTAAAATCGCTGATCCAATTAAGGCGGGGCGATGCCGGGTGAATTGGAAAACAGAAGAAGATCCTTCTAAGCAATTGAAAGAAGGAGATGTAGTTTCTATTAAAGGTTTGGGTAGGTTTAAAGTTTCTGAAGTCGACGGTATTACTAAAAAAGGTAGAATTCGTGTAAAAATCAGTAAATTTATTTAGAGATTTTGCAGGAAATTGCTTATCGTTGTCGAATATGGATTCATATCATAGTTAGACAGTTTGGTTTGATTAGAATGACCATAGGAGGTGCTCCAATGCCATTGACACCATTGGACATACATAATAAAGAGTTTTCACGTAGACTTCGTGGCTATGACGAGGATGAAGTAAATGAATTCTTGGACTTAGTTATTAAAGATTATGAAGCACTTATCCGTGAAAATAAAGAAATGCAAAATCAAATGCTTACATTACAAGAGCGTTTGAATCATTTCTCTAATATTGAGGATACGCTGAGCAAAACTATTATTGTGGCACAAGAAGCGGCAGACGAAGTTCGAAGTAATGCAAAGAAAGAAGCTCAATTGATCGTGAAAGAAGCCGAGAAAAATGCTGATCGAATCGTTAATGAGTCTTTGAACAAATCTCGTAAAGTTTCACTTGAAGTGGATGAATTGAAAAAACAAGCGTCTATCTATCGCGCGAGGTTCCGTACTCTTGTTGAAGCTCAATTAGAGTTGTTAGCAGAAGAATCATGGGATACGCTTAGATCGGATCGCCCTGAAGCTGTTGTTCACGAATAAAGTTAGCTAGAATTGAACATACTTAGGTAATGTTAATATATCTAAGTATGTTTAGTTCAAAGTCCTGAAGCATATTTCAATTGACATTATGCTTTTAATCAGCTATAAATATTGTTATAATCATTGATATTTGTAATTCGATGACGAGAACACGTTCATGTATGTATTGCTTCAGAGAGCCGATGCTTGGTGAAATTCGGTGCATAGACATAGATGAAATATCATCTCCGAGAAGCTATCCTGAACCTTATCTAAGGAAAAGTACTAAGGGTAGACGGTTTTTCCTCCGATATAAGGAATACGAATCAAGTATTCGTACCAAAGTGTCGTTCTGATCATTTATGCTTATGCATGATTATTTCAGAGCGGAACAAGGGTGGTAACGCGACTAACCTCGTCCCTTTCCATAGGGATGAGGTTTATTTTTGTTTTTTGAGAATGAGAGGGGCTGTTAAAGTATGCAACGCGTAGACGTTAAAGAACGCGCACGTACTCGTGAGTTACGTGTATTAGCACAATGGCAAGAACAAGATACTTTTAAGAAATCAATTGAAAATCGTGAAGGAAAACCGAATTTCGTATTTTATGAAGGTCCTCCAACAGCGAATGGTAAGCCGCACATCGGTCATGTTCTTGGTCGAGTAATTAAAGACTTTATTTGCCGCTATCGTACGATGTCTGGCTACCGTGTTATTCGTAAAGCAGGCTGGGATACACATGGTCTTCCTGTAGAACTTGGAGTTGAAAAACAACTAGGTATTTCAGGGAAACAAGAGATCGAAGCATACGGCGTTGAGAAATTTATTACGAAATGTAAAGACAGCGTATTTGAATATGAGAAACAATGGCGTGAATTAACAGAAGCGATTGGTTACTGGACAGATATGGATAACCCATACATTACACTTGATAACAAATATATTGAGAGTGTATGGCATATTCTTTCTAAAATTCATGAGAAAGGGCTACTGTATCGTGGACATCGTGTAAGTCCTTATTGCCCTTGTTGTCAAACGACATTAAGCTCTCATGAAGTTGCACAAGGATATGAAGATGTGAAGGACTTGAGCGCTACTGCTAAGTTCAAACTGACGGACAGTGTCGAATATATTCTTGCTTGGACAACAACACCTTGGACATTGCCTGCGAATGTAGCATTAGCAGTTAATCCAGAGCTTGATTATGTTCGAGTAGCTAAAGATGGCGAAGTATATATCGTTGCTGCCAACCTTGTTGAGTCAGTTATGAAAGAAGACTTCGAAGTGCTTAGTACGTTGAAAGGTAGCGAACTAGTAGGTCGTAGTTACTTACCTCCGTTCAACTACGTATCAATTGAAAAAGGTCATGTTGTTATTCCAGGTGACTTTGTAAGTGATTCTAGTGGTACTGGTATCGTTCATATCGCACCTGCTCATGGTGAAGATGACTACCGTGTTGCTCGTGCTAATGGTATTAGTATGTTAGCTGTAGTGAACAATGCTGGTCGTTACATCGACGAGGTTACTGACCTTGCTGGTCGATTCGTGAAAGATTGCGATGTAGATATCGTGAAAATGCTAAGTGAAAAAGGACTATTATTTTCTAAAGAACGTTATGAACATAGCTATCCGTTCTGCTGGCGTTGTAAGTCACCACTTCTGTACTATGCTACGGAAAGCTGGTTTATCGAGACAACGGCTGTAAAAGATCAATTGATTGCAAACAATGCTGGAGTAGAATGGTATCCAGGCCATCTTCGTGAAGGTCGCTTTGGTAAGTTCCTTGAGGATTTAGTGGATTGGAATATTAGCCGTAATCGTTATTGGGGTACACCGTTAAACGTATGGATTTGTGAAGAGACTGGCAAGCAGTATGCGCCAAGTAGCATAGCTGATCTACGCGCGCGTGCTGTAGACTTCGTACCAGAAGATATCGAGTTACACAAACCATATGTAGATGGAATCTTACTGAAGAGTCCGTTTGCTGAAGGTGCGGTCATGAAACGTACGTCTGAAGTTATTGATGTATGGTTCGATAGCGGTTCTATGCCATTTGCGCAGCAACATTATCCATTTGGCGACAATGCTAAATTCGAAGATCAATATCCTGCTGATATTATTTGTGAAGGAATTGACCAAACTCGCGGATGGTTCTATAGCTTATTAGCAGTTTCTACACTGTTCAATGGTAAAGCACCATATAAAGCAGTTCTTTCTACAGGTCATATTCTTGATGAAAACGGACAAAAAATGTCCAAATCGAAAGGGAATGTAATTGATCCTTGGGAAATTATCGAAGAGTTCGGTACTGATGCATTCCGTTGGGCATTACTTTCGGACAGCGCACCTTGGAACAGTAAACGTTTCTCAAAAGGTATCGTAGCTGAAGCGAAATCTAAAGTTATTGATACAATTGTGAATACTCATGCATTCTACGCGTTATATGCTTCAATCGATGGATTTAATCATGAAGAACATACAACAGTAGCTACTAACAATAAATTAGATCGTTGGGTTATTTCTCGTCTGAATACATTAATTCAAACGGTATCGAAAGGTCTTGAAGTAAATGATTTCTTGAATCCTGCGAAATCAATTGAAGTATTTGTTGATGAATTAAGCAACTGGTATATCCGTCGTTCGCGTGATCGTTTCTGGGGAAGTGGTCTTACTGACGATAAAGTAGCTGCGTATCAAACTTTACGCCATGTACTGCTTACATTATCTCAATTGATCGCACCTTATACTCCGTTGATAGCTGATGATGTATACAATAATCTTGGTGGTGGAGAAAGTGTTCATCTTGGCGATTATCCAGTAGCAGATGAAAGTTTAATCGATAAAGAGCTTGAACGCGACATGGAAAGCTCGAAAGTAATTGTAGAGCTTGCACGTAATGTTCGTAATGAGACTGGAATTAAAACTCGTCAACCACTTTCAGAGCTAATCGTTTCTCTAGATCGTGAATTTGAAGTTACTTCATATGAAGACATTATTAAAGAAGAGATCAATGTAAAATCGATTGTTGTCCAAAATTCTGACAGTGGCTTTGTTGATTTCAGCTTGAAGTTAAATCTGAAAGTAGCGGGTCGCAAGTTTGGTAAACAAGTTTCTCCAATTCAAAATTCACTTAAAGAAATGTCTGCTGAAGAAACGCGTGCAATCGTTAATAGTGGTAACTATACATTTACGACCGATGAAGGTGAGACGTTAGAAGTTACACTTGATGAATTGCTTGTTGAGAAAAAAGCAAAATCAGGATTCGCTTCTGCATCAGGCAATGGTGTGACTGTGGCACTTAATACAGATATTACGGAAGAGCTTGAACAAGAGGGTTGGGTCCGTGAAGTTATTCGCGCCGTACAGGATACACGTAAGAAACTAGACCTTCCAATTGAAAAACGTATCGATCTTGTATTGCATGTTGATAATGAATTGCAATCTGCTTTGCAAAAATTTGATCAGTTGCTGCAAGATAACCTTCTTGTCCAATCTGTTTCATTTGCTGAAAAAGTGGGTATGGAAACAGTACAACTTGGTGAAAAATCGATAGGCATTTTCATTAACGAATAAGGATATATTAATAAAGGCCCGCTTGCCTAGGTGGCGAGCGGGCTTATTTTATTAAAAGTTCAAAATTTTGAATTGAAATTAACTAAACGGTAAGGAGGAGTAACAATGACGAAACCCGATGATGATGAGCTATCTAAGTTAAAGAAATCTCTTGATGCAATAGAGGAACGGCTAGTCAAAGTTACGAATGACCTTGAACGTACACAAATAGCTGATTACGTAACCCTAATGAATCGTCCCTTTAAATTATTGTGGCGTAATTTTATGGGGGGAATCGCTAGAGGTGTAGGCTCAGCCGTTGGATTAGCTTTCTTTGCTACCTTTGTTGTTTGGATATTGCAAGCACTAGGTGCACTTAACTTGCCGATTATCGGTGATTATATTGCTGATATTGTAAGAATTGTACAGAAGCAAATAGAATAAATGAACAGATTACAATAATTCCAAATCTTCATCGCCTTCATGAGCCTTCATATACTCTTGATATGCAGCGTTACGCACAATATGAACATGTGACCCAGTTATATCTGTAGCTATAAAACTTTCTAATGGCTCTACATAACCGTGAAGCTCCTCATTGATTTCAGCTGCGAATTCCGTATCAAGCATTTGTGAGTTCTGAGCCAAATTACTATTTCCATAGTCCCACAAAGCTTGACTCATGTCTTCACCATCAAATCCGGTGTAGTCTTCGTCGTCAAAGTTGAGTTGGGTGAATGATAGTGGTTCGTACTCGTATTGAGGTGCTACAACTTGATTGACATTAGCATGATTCTGACAATATAACGTCTCAGGTATAGCCTCTAATCTTTCGATATCTATCGCAGTTTGACAGGTCACACAACGTCCGTATTTTCCTGTTTCAATTCGATTCAACGCATCATCGATTTGTGTAAGTTGACGTAATTGTCCTTGAGCAATAGCATGATCACGTTCTTGTTCGTATAATTCAGTTGCTTGATCTGCTGGATGGTTGTCGTACATCGATAATTCAGCATCTATATTGCTCTGACTACTTATTGGAGATGTTTCAGCGTAAGTTTGTTGCTGCTGAATAATACTGTTTTTATCTTCAAGTAGTATTGAACGGAAATGTTGCAGTTGTTGCGATGTAAGGGTTGATTTCACGTATTGCACCACCATTTCGTTTATGGAATGGTTATATTGTTTGCTCATTGTGTACATTTCAGTACGAGCAATCTTTGGGATTAGAGATCATAAACTCCATCTTGAAGAAGAAATGTAAAACTAGATTGTAAAAGTTGGATGTGCTACACTTATTTCGGACAGTTCATGAAAAGTTTTAGTACATGCTTTCGAAGTAACTTTTCAATTGTATGAAATGAATGCCAGTGAAGAACATGAAAAGTTTGCTTATGCTTTCGAAGTAATTTTTCATCACAATGAAGTAAAAATCAGTGAAGTAAATGAAAAGTTTTGGGAGTGGGAGAATGCGATTTTATTATTATGTTATTGCAGTAGTTGTATTAATTTTGGATTTTTTCTCTAAAAAGTGGATTGTTAATAACATGAAAGAATATGATCAGTTTAGTGTGATTGGTGATTTCTTTCTAATCACTTCTCATCGAAATCGTGGTGCAGCTTTCGGAATACTGCAAGATCAACGTGTATTTTTTATAATAATTACTATTGTAATTGTTGGTGCAATTATTTGGTATGCACAATCCGTTCGTAAAAGCGGAAGCGTACTATTGTTATCGGGATTAGGACTAGTACTTGGTGGAGCAGTTGGTAACTTTATCGATCGTGCACGTTTTGGAGAAGTTGTTGACTTCTTCAAATTTAATTTTGGTAGTTATACATTTCCAATTTTTAATGTTGCAGATTCTGCAATAGTCGTAGGGGTAATTCTTATCATGCTTGATACACTTCTAAGTATGAAAGAAGAGAAGAAAGGCAAGGTAGCCGTAGAAAATGAGTAACATTACAGAACAACAAGAGAATTACGAGTTTATCGCTAATGATGAGTCTCAAGGAATACGTATCGATAAGTTTGTAACAGATTCGATTGATAATGCAGCAATATCACGTACTCAAGTGCAAGAGTGGATAAAAACAGCTCATGTACAAGTGAACGGAACTGTTATTAAAAGTAATTATAAAGTTCAGGAAAACGATACTATAACTGTACAAGTACCAGAAACACAAGCTTTAGAAATTATTGCTGAGAATATACCCTTAGAAGTTATTTATGAGGACAGTGATGTCATTGTCATTAATAAGCCACGTGGTATGGTTGTACACCCTGCACCTGGTCACCCTAAAGGTACTTTAGTCAATGCGCTGATGCACCATTGCAAAGATCTGTCTGGTATTAATGGAGTATTGCGTCCTGGTATTGTTCATCGTATTGACCGTGATACGACAGGATTATTAATGGTTGCCAAAAATGATTTGGCGCATGTCTCTCTTGCGGAGCAATTGAAGGAACATTCAGTAACAAGACGCTATACTGCACTTGTTCATGGTAATATGCCTCATGATTCAGGATCCATTGATGCACCAATTGGAAGAGATAGCAACGACCGCAAACTATATACGGTTACGGATGTTAATGCGAAGGATGCTATTACACACTTCACAGTTGTTGAACGAATTGGTGGAGATTACACGATCGTTGAGTTACAACTAGAAACTGGTCGAACTCATCAGATTCGTGTTCATATGAAGTATATTGGTTATCCATTAGCTGGTGATCCTGTCTATGGACGTAATAAAACTATTCCGTTAAAGGGACAAGCACTTCATGCTGGTATTCTTGGTTTCACGCATCCTCGCACAGGCGAACGATTACAGTTTGAAGTACCATTACCGGATGATTTTAATGAGATACTAATAAATTTAAGATCCCGTTAGATCGAAAATTATAAGACTGCAGATAAACTAGAAGTAGTTCTAGTTTATCTGCAGTCTTTTTTTGGATTATAAAATCTTCGATATAATTAAAAACTGCAATATGTACAAACAATTGATTACATTCTGCATTATGTTTTAGTTTAATTTACGATATCCTTATACATAAGGAAAAGATATGTAAAGGATCGGTGATAGAGTATGACAACAATGAATCAGCATTTTCTAGAACTTCAAGGTAGTTATTTATTTTCGGAGGTAGCAAAACGCAGAACGAAATATATGGAACAAAATCCGCAAGCAGATGTTATTAGTCTAGGGATTGGTGACGTTACAAGAGGACTTCCGCAAGCAGTTATTAAAGCGATGCATGCTGCTGTTGATGATATGGTTAATGTAGAAACATTTAAAGGATATGGTCCTGAACAAGGATATTCCTTCTTAATTAATGAAATCATAGCGAATGATTACAAAGCTCGCGGAGTTGAACTTAATACAGATGAAGTGTTTTTAAGTGATGGCTCGAAATGTGATGTTGGTAATATTCAAGAAATTTTCAGTACTGATAGCATAGTAGCTGTTCAAGATCCTGTATATCCTGTTTATGTCGATACGAATGTAATGGCTGGACGTGCAGGTACATTTATTACCAATATCGGTCGTTATGAGAAAATTGTCTATCTTGATTGTTCGGCTAAAAATGATTTTAAACCAAGCCTTCCTACAGAAAAGGTTGACTTAATTTACTTATGCTATCCTAATAACCCTACGGGTATGACGTTAACGAAGGAAGAACTGAAAGTATGGGTAGATTATGCAATCGAGAACGACTGTATTATTTTGTTCGACTCTGCTTATGAGGCTTTTATTACAGAAGATAATGTTCCTCATAGTATTTATGAGATCGAAGGAGCTAAAAAAGTTGCGATTGAATTCCGTAGCTTTTCTAAAACAGCTGGATTTACTGGTATCCGTTGTGCGTATACTGTTGTACCAAAAGAAATTCAAGGTCGCGACGTAAATGGCAATGCAGTTAGTGTTAATGAACTATGGAATAGACGCCATACGACGAAATTCAATGGGGTATCCTACGTAACGCAAAAAGGTGCAGAGGCGATTTATTCGACAGAAGGCAAAGCGCAAATAAGAGAACTAGTGGATTATTATATGACGAACGCTGCAATGATTCGTGAAGGTCTACGTGAAGCTGGCTTTTCCGTATTTGGCGGAGTGAATGCTCCATACATTTGGTTGAAAACACCTGAAGGTTACAATTCATGGAGTTTCTTCGATTACTTATTGAGTGAAGCTAATATTGTGGGAACACCTGGCGTTGGATTTGGTCAATGCGGGGAAGGTTACTTCCGTTTAACTGCTTTTGGTAGTCGAGAGAACACAGAGCGTGCGATCGCACGTATTAAACAGCTTAGTTTATAGTAAATATCTAATTGGACTGACACATATTGATTTACTTTATAAGGAGCTAATCTAAGTTTTTATATCATTAACTTAATGCTCACACTCTAGCAGACGCTGCATACCTCAATGGTTTCAAATCGACTGATCGCATAGTTGATTTGAAATGAGGGATCAGATGTCTGTTTTTTATAATGATTAATATACTCAGCTTAAAATTGGTGTTTTTTGCGGATAATGAACGAAACATCCATTCCATTTTTAAGGAGAATTTTTTAATTATTATAATGAGAATTGATTATAATTTGGATGATGTAACTTGCACCGTTTCCCTTGACATATCGTGTCGAACATGGGATAATTATTTCGATACAGATGTACCTTTAATTCAGCCCCGTGAGGCTGGCAAGGTAACGTGAAGTAAGGCCAATAGGTGAATTGTGTCCAACATACGCTCCTTGTTGAAGGAAGCACTATTTGGTACAGGCAACCTATCGAACCATACAGCTTTCACAACTCCTTGCGGACTGACGCAAGGAGTTTTTTTGTTACTTTGCGACAATTCGGTATTGATGATGGACATATTAATGAAAAGTGGGGTGAGATGCTCGTGTCAGAAGGAGAACGTCTTGTAATCATGGATGAAACCGCAATTAGACGTGCATTAATTAGAATTGCGCATGAAATTGTAGAGAAGAACAAAGGTATTGAAGATTGCATTATCGTAGGTATTCGGACTAGAGGCGTGTATCTTGCCAATCGAGTAGCAGCGAGAATATCGGAAATTGAGGGCACAAAGGTTACAGTTAGAGAACTTGATATTACGAAGTATCGTGATGATCGAAGTGAAATAGCTGATGTGATGGTTGAACTTGCCAATATGCCTGGTGATACAGAACTAGATTCTAAATTGGTAAAGAACAAAAAAGTCATTCTGTTCGATGATGTTCTATATACAGGACGAACGATCAGAGCTGCTATGGATGCTATTATGGACCTAGGTAGACCACAAAATGTACAGCTAGCTGTACTTGTAGATCGTGGTCATCGCGAGCTGCCGATTCGACCAGATTTCATCGGTAAAAATGTTCCCACATCAAAACAAGAAGAGATACAAGTTCAATTTACTGAAATTGATAGTATTGATCAGGTTACGATTATTCACTAGGGAGGCCATTTTATGACGATTACTCAAACTCAATCAAGAAGTTTACTTGGTTTGAAGGATCTTAGTCAAAATGAGATTCAATCCATTCTTGACAGAGCTGCCTTCTGGGAACAACATGCCAATAAAACACATAACTTACTTAACGGAAAATTTGTTGCAAACATGTTCTTTGAGAACAGTACGCGTACTAGAACTTCATTTGAAGTTGCTGAGAAACGATTAGGTGCAGAAGTTATAAACTTCAGTGCTGCGGCATCAAGTGTTGAAAAAGGTGAATCTATCTACGATACAGTTAGAACTTTAGAATCAATGGGAATTGATGCGGGTATTATTCGGTTAAAACCTATTGGCTTGCTAGCTGAAATGGCACCTAAAATTAAAGTTCCTCTAATTAACGCAGGTGATGGTAACAACGAACATCCAACTCAAGCTTTGCTTGATCTATATACAATGCAAAAACATTTCGGTACGTTAAAAGGTTTGAATGTAGCGATTATCGGTGACATTCTGCATAGCCGAGTGGCAAGAAGTAATCTATATGCACTTCGTCAATTTGGCGCGAATGTGATGTTCTGTGCTCCTGACGATATGCAAGCCAAAGATCTTGATGTGCAATATGTAAGTATGGAAAAAGCAATAAAAGCAGATGTAGTTATGATGTTAAGGGTTCAGCTTGAGCGTCATTCATCTGGAATATTGAAATCAGCAGATACTTATCGTGAAAGTTATGGTCTTACTGTAGCTCGAGCAAGCCAAATGGCAAACCATGCGATTATTATGCACCCTGCGCCTGTCAATAGAGATGTAGAGATTGACAGTGAACTTGTAGAAGCTGCAAATTCGAAAATATTCCCGCAAATGGCTAATGGGGTTCCGATTCGAATGGCGGTTATCGAGCGTGCACTTGTATAGATAAAAATTTGTAAAGCTTCCGATGTACTTTTCATATACGAGAAGAAATATCGTGGGGTTAACGAAAAGTTGTAATGCTTTCGAAGTAACTTTTCGTTTACAGGAAGTTGTTCAAGATGCAACAGAAAAGTTTTTAGGAGGATGAAAATGTCTTTATGGATTTTGAACGGTAAAGTATGGAATGAGTCTAGCGCTAATTTAGAAGGTAAGCATATACAAGTAGTAGATGGTAAGATTTCAGCGATTGTTGATGCAAATGAAACGGTTAATATAGAAGGTGCAGAAGTAGTTGATGCACAAGGTAAATTAGTATCTCCAGGTTTTATCGATATGCATGTGCATCTACGTGATCCCGGCTTTACTCATAAAGAAGATATTATTACTGGTTCTCGTTCAGCTGCAAAAGGCGGGTTCACTACTATCGCTTGTATGCCTAATACAAGACCAGTTACAGATACTGCTGAAACGGTTAGATACATTATCGATAAATCCGAAGAAGCGCAATTAGTTAAAGTGTTGCCATATGCCTCTATTACGAAAAATGAGCTTGGTCGTGAACTTACTGACTTTGCTTCATTAAAAGAAGCTGGAGCTATCGGTTTTACTGATGATGGCGTAGGCGTTCAAAACGCTCAAATGATGAAAGACGCAATGGCACTTGCAAAATCTCTTGATATGCCAGTTATTGCACACTGCGAAGATGATTCATTAGTTGTAGGTGCTTGGGCATCTGAAGGTGAGTTTTCACGCAAACATGGACTTAAAGGGATTCCTAATGAATCTGAAGCGATCCATGTAGGTAGAGATGTTTTACTTGCAGAAGCTACCGGCGTACATTATCATGTTTGTCATGTAAGTACAGAACAATCAGTTCGATTGATCCGCCTTGCGAAACAAGTTGGTATTAAAGTAACTGCTGAAGTTTGTCCCCATCACTTAATCTTATCTGATGAGAACATTCCTGGACTTGATGATGCAAATTGGAAAATGAATCCTCCACTTCGTACACCACGTGATGTAGCAGCTGTTCTTGAAGGGTTAGAGGATGGTACTATAGATATAATCGTTACGGATCATGCGCCTCATAGCGCTGAGGAAAAAGCAAAAGGTGTTGACCTTGCACCATTTGGTATCGTTGGTTTAGAAACAGCTTTCCCATTACTTTATACACACTTTGTAGAGACGGGCCGCTGGACACTTGGCTTCCTCTTGAAACGTATGACTCAAGATCCAGCTAGAGTGTTCCGCCTTGAAGAAGGTAGCCTTGAAGTTGGTAAACCTGCGGATATTACAATCGTAGATATTGAGAATGAACAAGCGGTTGATCCTAGTACATTCTTATCTAAGAGCAACAACACACCATTTGGTGGTTGGAAACTTAAAGGATGGCCTGTAGCAACAATCGTAAATGGTAACATTGTCTGGACTGAATAGAAAGAACAACTTTTGAGGAGTGAAACGGATGCAAGCAAGACTATTGTTAGAAGACGGAACTATGTTTAAGGGATTATCATTCGGTGCTGAAACTCAAACGATCGGTGAGGTCGTATTCAATACAGGTATGACAGGATATCAAGAACTTCTTTCTGATCCATCTTACTGTGGACAAATTGTAACGATGACTTATCCACTAATCGGTAACTACGGTATTACTCGCGATGACTTTGAGGCTATTCGTCCTAATATTTATGGCCTAGCTGTTCGTCGTTATGAACCAATTCCAAGTAACTGGCGTGCACAATATTCATTAGGTGATTTACTTAAAGAATATGAGATCCCTGGTATTTCTGATATCGATACTCGTATGCTGACTCGTAAAATTCGTCAATTCGGATCTATGAGAGGTCTTATTACGACTGGTAATGAGCATGTTGAAGAACTTCTAGAACGTTTGAAAGCTACTCCAACTCTTCATGATCAAGTTGCAAGAACATCTACGGATTATGTGTACACGAATCCAGGTAGCAAAGAACGTATTGTTCTAATTGACTGTGGTTCTAAGAGTGGAATTATTCGTGAACTTTCCAAACGTAATTGCGACATCGTAGTCGTTCCACATGACACAACTGCTGATGATATTCGTCGCCTTGCACCAGATGGCATTCAATTGTCTAATGGTCCTGGGGATCCGAAAGATAATCTTCATGTTGCAGAAACAATTAAACAACTACTTGGTGAATTCCCAATCTTCGGAATTTGTCTTGGTCATCAACTATTTGCTCTTGCATGTGGTGCTGATACAGATAAATTGAAATTTGGTCACCGTGGTGGTAACCATCCAGTTAAAGAATTAGAAACAAACCGTTGCTATATTACATCACAAAACCACGGTTATGCAGTTACAGATGAGTCTATCAAAGGTACTGATCTAATCGTGACACATATCAATAATAATGATAAAACAATCGAAGGCTTGAAACATAAAACGTTCCCTGCATTCTCTGTACAGTATCACCCAGAGGCAGCTCCTGGACCAGAAGACTCTAGCTATCTATTCGACCAATTTATTGAAATGATTCGCAAACATAAGATAGAAAATCCGCAAAAACCTCGTCAAGCTGTATTGTCGGAAATGTTGAGAGGAGAATTACAAAATGCCTAAAAATAATAAACTTAAAAAAATCCTTGTAATTGGCTCAGGTCCTATCGTCATCGGACAAGCGGCGGAATTTGACTATGCTGGTACTCAAGCATGTCAAGCTTTGAAAGAAGAAGGTTATGAAGTCGTTCTAATCAACAGTAACCCAGCAACAATTATGACAGATACAAATATGGCTGATAAAGTTTACATCGAGCCGATTACACTTGACTTTGTATCTCAAATTATTCGTCAAGAACGTCCAGATGGTTTGCTTCCAACACTTGGTGGTCAAACGGGTCTAAACATGGCAGTTGAACTTGCTCGTGCTGGCGTACTTGAGCAAGAAAATGTTCAGTTACTAGGTACTCAACTTACTGCAATTGAAAAAGCAGAAGATCGCGATTTGTTCCGTGATCTTATGCGTGAACTTGATCAACCGGTTCCAGATAGTGATATCGTAACTACAGTTGAAGATGCTGTAGCGTTCGCTAACACAATTGGCTACCCGATCATCGTTCGTCCTGCTTACACACTAGGTGGTACAGGCGGCGGTATCTGTGCAGACGAAGAAGAACTTCGCGAAACAGTAGCTTCAGGTATTCGTTATTCTCCAATCAACCAATGTCTAATTGAGAAATCAATTGCTGGTATGAAAGAAGTAGAGTACGAAGTAATGCGTGATGCTAACGATAACTGTATCGTTGTATGTAATATGGAAAACTTTGATCCAGTTGGTGTTCATACTGGTGACTCTATCGTAGTTGCTCCTTCTCAAACATTGTCTGATCGTGAATATCAAATGCTTCGTTCCGCATCATTGAAAATCATTCGCGCTTTGAACATTGAAGGTGGCTGTAACGTACAGTTCGCTCTTGATCCGTTCAGTTTCCAATACTATGTAATCGAAGTTAACCCACGTGTATCTCGTTCATCTGCTCTTGCTTCCAAAGCAACTGGGTATCCAATTGCAAAAATGGCAGCTAAAATTGCAATCGGTTATACACTTGATGAGATCGTTAACCCAGTTACCGGTCAAACATATGCTTGCTTCGAGCCAGCACTTGACTATATTGTATCGAAAATTCCTCGTTGGCCATTTGATAAATTCGTTGATGCGAACCGTAAACTAGGTACGCAAATGAAAGCAACTGGTGAAGTTATGGCGATTGGTCGTACATTCGAAGAATCTATTCATAAAGCAGTTCGTTCATTAGAAATTGGTGCACATCGTATTCATTTGAAAGAATCTACTGAGCTTTCTGAGGATGTACTTCGTACACGTCTAATGAAACCTGATGATGAGCGTATGTTCCTAGTTGCTGAAGCATTCCGTCGTGGTTATGCTCTTCAAGAAATTCAAGATCTAACGAAAATCGACTGGTGGTTCCTTGATAAGATCGAAGGTATCGTGAAATTTGAAGATATCATTCGTTCAACAGCTGAGCTAACTGACGAGTTATTATATGAAGCAAAACGTAAAGGTTTCTCTGACCGTTCAATCGCTGAACTTCGTCAAGAAGGATTCCCTGGTGCTGCTTTCACGAATGAAAATGATATTCGTGTACATCGTAAGTCTCAAGGTATGGTTCCAGTTTACAAAATGGTTGATACTTGTGCGGCTGAATTTGAAGCAGTTACACCTTATTACTACTCCACTTATGAAGTAGAGAATGAAGTAACTGATACAACGAAAGAAAAAATCCTTGTACTTGGTTCTGGTCCAATCCGTATCGGTCAAGGTATTGAGTTCGACTACTCCACTGTTCATGCTGTATGGGCAATTCAAAATGCAGGTTATGAAGCAGTTATTATTAATAACAACCCTGAAACAGTGTCAACTGACTTCAGCACATCTGATCGTCTATACTTTGAACCTTTGTTCTTCGAGGACGTAATGAACGTAATCGAGCAAGAGCAACCAATTGGTGTAATCGTTCAGTTCGGTGGTCAAACAGCAATTAACCTTGCTTCTCCACTTTCTAAAGCTGGCGTTAAAATTCTTGGTTCTAGTCTTGAAAGTATCGATGAAGCGGAAGATCGCAAGAAGTTTGAAGCTCTTCTTCGTAGCTTAGACATCGCTCAACCAGAAGGTAAAACAGTAACAACGGTTGATGAAGCAGTAGCTACAGCTCAAGTTATCGGTTATCCAGTTCTTGTACGTCCATCTTATGTACTTGGTGGTCGCGCAATGGAAATTGTATACTCTGATGAAGATTTGTTGAGCTACATGAAAGTAGCTGTTAAGATTAATCCTGAGCATCCGGTATTGATTGACCGTTACATGCTTGGTAAAGAAGCAGAAGTTGATGCGATTTGTGATGGCGAAACAGTGCTTATCCCAGGTATTATGGAGCATGTTGAGCGCGCAGGGGTTCACTCAGGTGACTCGATTGCCGTATATCCACCACAATCACTTTCTGACGATATTAAGCAACAAATCGTAGACATTACAATTAAAATTTCAAAAGCACTTAAAGTTATCGGACTTGTAAATATTCAGTTTGTTATTCACGAAGAGAAAGTATATGTGATCGAGGTTAACCCACGTTCTTCTCGTACAGTACCATTCTTAAGTAAAGTAACGAATATTCCGATGGCAAATCTTGCAACTCGTGCAATCTTGAATGAGAGCCTTGCTGAGCTTGGTTATGTAGATGGCTTGTGGCCAGAAGATGATCATGTATCGGTTAAAGTTCCAGTATTCTCGTTCGCAAAACTTCGCCGCGTTGACCCTACACTGACTCCTGAGATGAAATCTACAGGTGAAGTAATGGGACGTGACGTACAATTTGCAAAAGCATTGTACAAAGGACTTATTGGTGCAGGTATGAAGATTCCTAACTCTGGTACAATTCTTGTAACAGTAGCGGATAAAGATAAGCAAGAAACAGTTGAATTAATGCGTGGTTTTGCTAACGTAGGTTACAAATTAATGGCAACTGGCGGTACTGCAGATGCACTTGAAGCAGCGGGCTTATATGTAGAACGTGTTAATAAACTAAGTGAAAACACGCCAAATATTCTTGACCATATCCGCGAAGGACATGCTCAATTCGTAGTAAATACACTTACGAAGGGCAAAACTCCAGAACGTGATGGCTTCCGAATTCGTCGTGAAGCAGTTGAGAATGGAGTAGTTTGTATGACATCACTTGATACAGTAAGAGCATTGCTAACTATGATGCAAACAATTAACTTCTCATCTCGCGCTATGCCAGTTTTGCAACAGAAATAAGAGCTAACCTATAGCATGTAAACAGTCGCTACAACTTTCTTATAAGAAAGTTGTAGCGATAAATTCATCTAGTAATAAACAAGAAGTTTAGATTATGCTTTCGATGCAATTTTTCGTTGCGCGAAAAATTTTAGATCATGCTTTCGAAGTAACTTTTTGTTACTAAGAAGTATGTTCAAGTAGAAAACAAAAAGTTTAGATTATGCTTTCGATGCAATTTTTCGTTGCACGAAAAATTTTAGGAGGCAAGGTATGTCACTTACAAAAGCAGAAGCGGCTTCGAAAATAATGGTTGCTCTTGATTATCCAAGTGCAACTGCTGCGGAGCAGTTAATTCAGCAATTGAACGGAATTCCTTGCTACATGAAAGTGGGCATGCAGCTATACTACGCTGCAGGCCCCACTTTTGTAGAAGGGCTTAAAAATCGTGGTTTCCGCGTGTTTTTAGATTTGAAAATGCATGACATTCCTAACACCGTGAAAGGTGGAGCAGCGAGTATTACTGCATTAGGTGTTGATATGTTCAACGTTCATGCTGCAGGTGGTCGAGCTATGATGGAGGCTGCTCTCGAAGGAGTGCAACAAGCAAGCTCTAGTAATCAACGTCCTACCGTAATTGCAGTTACACAATTGACTAGTACTAGTCAGGCGGTTATGAATGACGAGATTGGCATTGCGGGTACTGTTGAAGATGCAGTGCTTTCATACGCTAAGCTAACACAATTGGCAGGATTAGATGGAGTAGTTGCCTCACCGTCAGAAGTTATTGCGATTAAAAATGCATGTGGACAAGCTTTCCAAACGATTACACCAGGTATTCGCCCGTTAGGAGCAGCATTGAATGATCAATCGCGTATCATGACACCAAGTGAGGCTCTTCGTCAAGGTACAGACTATATGGTCATTGGTCGCCCTATTACAGCCGCAAATGATCCGCGTTCAGCAATTGAATCTATTATTGAGGAGTTAATCTCATATGAGTAAAGTATCATTGGAACAACTTGCAAAAGATATTGCAACATCATTACTAGAAATTAAAGCAGTAGCGCTTCGCCCAAATGAGCCATTCACATGGACTTCTGGCATCAAATCACCTATTTATTGCGATAATCGTCTTACAATGACTTATCCGGAAATTCGTGAAAAAGTAGCAGATGGATTTGTAACTTTGATCAAGGAATTGTATCCTGATGCCGAAGTGATTGCAGGTACTTCTACCGCTGGTATTCCACATGCTGCTTGGGTAGCTCAGAAAATGAATTTACCAATGGCTTATATTCGTGATAAAGCTAAAGGACATGGTAAGCAAAATCAAATCGAGGGTCGTGTCCTTCCAGGTCAAAAAGTTGTTGTAATCGAAGATTTGATTTCTACGGGTGGTAGTTCTTTGAAGGCTGCACTTGCAGTTCGTGAAGCTGGAGCAGAGCCGCTTGCAGTATTGGCTATCTTCACTTATCAGTTCCAATCTGCTATCGATGCTTTTGCAGAAGCTGGTATTCCACTACAAACGATTTCAAATTATACTGCATTAATTGAGCAAGCTGTTGCCGCTGGCGAAATTGCTCAAGATGATGTAGCAGCACTTCAATCATGGAGAGCTAATCCGCAAGCATACGGTAACTAGAATTTAGTTATTATGTCTGCAACAAGGACAATATTACTAGACATTATCGTTTCAGCATCAATGAAATGATGATGTCTTTTTTTCAGTTACTATAAGAGGAAGTGGGGCATTTACTATACGTGCATCTATGAATCCTTACTAGTAAATTAATTTTGTGAGAAAATTTTTAGAAAATAATAAAAAAGTTGTAACCTTTTCCAACTCTAAAACGTCTCTAATGTAGAATAAGTGTGAGGAGTGTCATGAGATTATATGAATGAACAGTTACATATTCAAGAAAATGATGTCGAGTCTAGTCACACTCCACTATTAGAAGTGCGAGAAATGGAGCGAATCTTTCAAGTAGGCGGTAAGGAGCTCCATGTGCTAAAAGGACTTAATATGACAGTTGAACGTCAACAACTTGTTATGTTAAAAGGCAGATCTGGCTCAGGGAAAACAACCCTTTTGAACAGTCTTGGTGGGTTAGATACTCCAAGTAGAGGGAGTATTTATTTCAATGGAAAACCGTTCGATACGTTGAGTGATAAGGCCAGGACATTAATTCGTCGTAATGAAATGGGCTTTATTTTTCAGGCGTTTGCACTAATGCCATTATTATCTGCGTATGAGAATGTAGAACTTTCTTTAAGGATGGCGAATCGTCCTAAGAAAGAATGGAAAGAACGCGTTGAAGAATGCTTAACACTGGTTGGACTTGAAAGACGTATGCATCACCGTCCTTACGAATTATCAGGTGGTGAACAACAACGTGTTGCTATAGCTAAATCTATTGCACATCGTCCGATTCTATTACTAGCAGATGAGCCTACTGCTGAACTAGATACTGCGATGTCAGCACAGGTAATGGCGTTATTTCAAAGTATTATTAAGTATGAACAAATTTCGATATGTATGACGACACATGATCCTACAATTTTGGAGGTTGCAGACCATGTTTATGAAATGGTGGATGGCAAATTTATCTCGTAAAGCAAGTATATCAATGGTTATTCTAGCACTATTATTAAGTGGTTGTAGTCTATTACCTAATGAAAAAGAAGAGGAAGTTATACCTGATATTATTCCTCCGAAAATCTCGCAAAAGCCAGAGTATACTGTGGCTACAAAAACATTAGAATCGGCAGTGACGCTAATTGGAAAAATTATCTCATTAGAAGAAGAAACAATGTATTTCACTAAAGGTGATCTCAATGTAAAAGATGTATATGTAAAGTCAGGTGATACCGTTACTGCTGGACAACTGATTGCAGAACTTGATGTAAGTGAACTGCAAAAAACTCTACGCCTTGAAAGGTTAGCTTTCCAACGCGATGAACTGGCGATGAAGGAGTTACTTCGTACAAGAGATGAGATGGATCAAGCTGATTATGAATCTCAACGCATTGCATTTGAAGAAAAAAGACAGAAGCTATCTGATATGGAAGTTGAAATTTCAAAAGGTGCAATTACTGCGCCGTTCTCAGGAACGATTGTTTCGCTTACTGTGAAAAAAGGTGATCTTGTTAAAGCTTATGCTCCAATTGCTATTGTAGCGAATACATCACTACTTGTTCCAGGAGCTAAATTAACAAAAACTGAGCAAGAAAAAGTAGCGATTGGTATGGAAGCAACCGTATCTATCAGTAACGGTGGTTCGATCACAGGGAAAATTAAGCAACTTCCTAACAAATCCACGGAATCATCTTCAGGTGGAGAAGGATCAGGTGGTGCTGCCAGTGGCATTGATCGTATCGAAGATTATATGATTGTACAGATCGATAAGTTGCCAGAAGGCGCAGCTAGAGGTCTTACTGCTTCTATTAAAGTCGTAACTAGTCGTACAAAGGATGCAATTGTAATCCCACCGTCCGCACTAAGAAGTATTGGTAATCGAACTTACGTACAAGTGGTGGACAAGGATGGGAAACGAGAAGTTGACGTGGAAGTCGGACAGCAGACTCCTACTGATGTCGAAATTTTACAAGGCTTAACGCCTGGTCAGAAAGTAGTAGGGAGATAAGATATGGGTATACCCTTCTTTCGCTTTATTTTCCGTAAAATGTGGAATACTCGTTGGCTAACATTAAGTACTTTATTAGGACTTATTGTTGCTGTCGCATTTGCCACAAGTATTCCAATGTACGCTGATGGAGCATTAAAACGAGTTATTGCACAACAATTGAAGGTAGATAGTGAAAGTAAACCTGCAGGTTCATTAATGATGAAGTATCAAGGTGTACCTTCAAATGGGAATAACTTGGATGGTTTGCTTTCAGTTGAGAAGTACATACAAGAAAATATCCCTAAAACGATTGGTTTTCCACATGATATTTTCGTACAACAATACGCCATTCGACCAAGTAATGTAACTCCTGTCTTTCCTGATAAGGTCGATGCGAGTCGCACACGTTCATTGAGTATTCAATCAATGAGTGGTTTAAAAGATCAAAATGAACTTGTTCAAGGTCAATGGTTCAGTGACAAGCTTACCGACAAAGGTGTTTTGGAAGCTGTAATGATTGAGGAAGGCATGTACCGTAATGATGTACATGTAGGCGATCTATTCTATTATCGTGCAGATAATAGCAAACAAATCGTCGTACAAATCGTTGGTATTGTGTCACCACTCGATGTCTCAGATGCCTATTGGGCGCAAGGTATAGAATCGCAATTCGGTACATTATTTGTCGACGAAAAATTATTTCAAGAAGAAATATTGAAAAAGCAAAATATCTTTTTACAGTCTGCAACTTGGTATTATTCATTTGATCTTTCTACAATAAAGAGCAGTCAAATTAATGAACTGGCATCCACTTTAAATCGTCTGGATATTGAATTGTACCAACGACTTAAAGATACGAAAGTAGAGCAGTCATTCGCAGAGACGCTGAAAGAATTCCGTAAGCAAAGTAATGAATTACAAACGATGTTATTTACTTTAGCTGCTCCTATGCTTGCAATGGTTATTTATTTCATTATGATGAATGCGAGACAATCGCTAGATAAACAACGCAGTGATATTGCTGTTCTTCGTAGTAGAGGTGCTGGAACAAGGCAAATTGTAGGGATGTATGTTGTAGAGAGTATAATGCTCGGCATTGTTGCTCTCGTTATCGGACCGTTAATTGGTTGGTATATGTCAAAAAGTATTGGTTCTGCAGACGGATTTTTATCCTTTGTCAATCGAAAATCAATTACGATAGGATTTTCAGTTGAAACGATAATTGCAGGCGTTATAGCTGTTATCGTCGCATTATTAGCGACAATTATACCTGCTGTACAGTACGCAAGAGCTTCAATTGTTAGTTACAAGCAAGACTTAGCACGATCTGATAAAAAGCCATTTTGGCAAAAATGGTATCTTGATATCATATTGGTACTTGTTACCGTCTACGGTTGGTATTTATTCAATGAACGCCAACTACTTACGCTTAATTCAGGCGTTTCAAGTGATCAAATGCAGATACAACCATTTTTATTCTTTGTACCTGCGATAGCGATTTTTGCACTTGGTTTA
This sequence comes from Paenibacillus endoradicis, assembly GCF_024721975.1. The sequence continues at coordinate 414,315 of NZ_JANQBB010000001.1, forward strand.
CTATGTCTTAGAATTTTCCCTTGGATATTAGCATTTTGCAATTGGCTGGGTAAGAGGTACTTACCTGTATCTTCTTACTTAACGTTAACACAATTATCTCGATCATCTAAAGGTTACTATCCGTTGATGACACTACTAATTCTAACGATCGGTCTAGGAGTTTATAATGCTTCGGCAGCTCGGACGATAGACTTGAACTCGACGGAACGAACTCTTTACAAAAATGGTGCTGATGTTATTATACAAACCAATTGGGGTGGTATACCCGAAAAAATTACTACTACCAAACCTGATGAAGGTAACAATGGCGGTAATAATGGTGGTAATAACGGAGGTAATAACGGAGGTAATAATGGAGGTAACGGCGGAAACGGTGGTGGAAACGGCGGAGGCGGTGGGAACAATAACCAACCTCAAAAATTACTGTATACAGAACCCCCATTCGAAGTATTCCGTTCTAGTCCTGGCGTAGAAAATGCAACAAGGGTACTTCAGTCAAAAAACAATATTATAGTATCGGGTAAGACCGTTGGTAAAGGTACGATTATGGGAATTGATAATAAAGATTTCTATGATGTAGCTTGGTTCGGAGAAGATTTATATGATGTCGATCCAGCATATTACTTATCATTCCTTGGATTGGCTGAGCATGGTGCACTTATACCTGAAAATATAGCTGAAAAATATCAACTTAAGTTAGGAGATATCGTTTCTGTTAGTTTCACAGATGGAACATTAGAGTTTACTGTGCAAGGTATCGTACCGTTTTGGCCTAATCTATATCCAGATAGTGAACCATTCTTAATCGCTAACTTGGATTATATTTATGATCAATTACCTCTAATTCCTTATGAAGTATGGGTAAAGATGGAGCCCGATGCGCTTGTTGCTCCATTACTTGAAAATCTAGCTGCGAATAAATTAGATGTAGTTACATGGAAAGATGTACGTAATGATCTACTTATTCAATCGAAATTACCGACAAGAGGTGGCGTATTTGGAATTTTAAGTCTTGGATTCCTCGTTACGATTGCGGTTACTTTAGCAGGTTATCTACTATACTGGTTCTTCAATTTGTCAGGTAGGGTTGTTCAATTTGGTGTACTTCGTGCCATGGGACTATCGAAGTCACAGTTAACTAGCATGTTGCTAATTGAACAAATCTTAACTGCTGGACTTGCAATTGGACTTGGATTTGGTATAGGAAAAGTTGTAAGCTACATCTTCTTACCATTTTTACAATCAGCAGACAATGCCTCAGAAATGGTTCCACCATTCCGCGTTATCTTCCAAGCTAGCGATACGAATCAATTGATGCTAGTCGTGCTTGTGATGATGTTAATTGGTGCGACGTTCTTACTCCTTCATATCAAAAAGCTTAAAGTGCATCAAGCTGTGAAAATGGGAGAGGAGCGATAAATCATGATCTATTGTGAAGGTTTAGTAAAAATATATAAAACTGACGACTTGGAAGTTGTCGCTCTACAGGGCTTGAACTTAACCGTAGAGAAGGGCGAATTGATGGCTATTATCGGAAATAGTGGTAGTGGTAAATCAACGCTCTTAAATACGCTAGGTGGCTTAGATCGTCCGTCTGCAGGTCAAGTTAAAGTTGGTCCTTGGGATCTACTGAAGATGACTGAGGAAGAACGAGTAAGTTACAAACGCGATACAGTCGGATTTATCTGGCAAAATAACGCACGAAATTTATTACCTTATTTAACTGCATTAGAAAATGTTGAAATGCCAATGATGCTTTCTGGAAAGTTGGATCGTGCATATGCGATGCAACTTCTAGAATGGGTCGGTTTGAAACATCGAATTCATAATAAACTGCACCAGCTTTCAGGCGGTGAGCAGCAGCGTGTGGCAATAGCAATCTCATTGTCTAATCGTCCAGAGCTTCTATTAGCAGATGAGCCTACAGGGTCGGTAGATACAGCGACATCAGATATGATTATGAATATTTTCCGTAAGCTTAATAAGGAGATCGGTGTCACGATTGTTATCGTTACACATGATATGACTTTGGCCAGTCAAGTTGACCGCGTAGTTGCGATCAGAGACGGATTAACAAGTACGGAGTTTGTAAAACATAATCCAGAGATCGGATCGCATGGGGAAGGTTTTGTATCGCTATCAGCTCATACATCACAAAATGAGCATGTTGCTTATGTGGTCGTAGATAAAGTTGGTCGTCTGCAAGTTCCGAGAGAATACTTGAAATCAATGGATATTAAAGATAAAGTATTAATGGAATTTGATGGTGAGAAGATTACGATTAGAGCTCCACATAAAGTTCAGACTGAGGAATAAGCTGTTTAACTAATTTTGTCCCCTTATAGAAAGCGGTGTAGATAGAGTTCGAGAAAGTTGAACTCATCACTGTTAACTATGAGGGGATTTTTTAATATTTATAAAATAGTAATAAAGATAATATGATTATTTTGTGTTTGCATGATTTTGTTAATAATGGGTAATCTATCGTTATCTTTGGCTCATGCTTCCGAAGCAACTTTTCGTTACTAGGAAGTCAATCAAGGAGAAATGAAAAGTTTTAGGAGGTAACAATAGATGTGGATATATTGGATTAGATTATATGAATCAAAATTTCAAGCTAGTTGTGTCGTGCAGAGAATGGAGAATGACTATTGGATGTATGGTCTTGATTGTCCTCAAGAAATTGAAATTTTTAAATCATTAAAGGGAAGGTATGGTGTAAAGTATTTATTAAATAAATCCCGTAAATTAATATAGTATATGAAACAAACCAAAATAAAACATAACAAAACTGTTAAATTTTATGCTTTAAAATAAAGAAAATAAAAATTATTAAAAAATGCTTGACGTAATATAGTCGGATGTTGTATATTAATACATGTCGCCGTTGCGATAACGTAAGAAATGGCAATGACGCGGGGTGGAGCAGTTGGCAGCTCGTCGGGCTCATAACCCGAAGGTCACAGGTTCAAGTCCTGTCCCCGCAACCAACCTTTGGACATAATGAGTCATCATTATATTATCAAGGGCCCTTAGTTCAGCTGGTTAGAGCAGTCGGCTCATAACCGATTTGTCGGGGGTTCGAGTCCCTCAGGGCCCACCATTAGTTACATACCCTTGCCGGGGTGGCGGAACTGGCAGACGCACAGGACTTAAAATCCTGCGGTAGGTGACTACCGTACCGGTTCGATTCCGGTCCTCGGCACCATTTTTTACTTGCAATACTGATTTTTCAATTGAATATTGTATACATAGTACTACGCCGGGGTGGCGGAACTGGCAGACGCACAGGACTTAAAATCCTGCGGTAGGTGACTACCGTACCGGTTCGATTCCGGTCCTCGGCACCATTTAATTTATCAGATTTACACTATTATGTAGCAATTTCATTGAATAATCCAAACCTCTTCAAGCTTAGCTTGAAGAGGTTTTTTTGTTGCTCTTTTAGATGTTCTGGACTTATGCGTAACTTGGAGTAGTTAATTATTTCTGATCGTGTGAAGTAAGATTCCTTTAATAGTAAAGGTTGTATTGTCAATAGTTTTTAGATGGAATGAAAGAAAAATTTTAGAATATGGACAAAATTTGACAAATGAGAGAATTATCATAAATATTTCAAAATAGTATTGACGGAAGAGAAGTTTATGGGATATTATCACTGAGGATGATAATTATTCTCAAAATTCTCAATTAGCAGTTTTCACGGCTAATATTTTTTTGAGTCATCAGTGAGAATGATAATCATTAATTATATTAATCAGGAATTCGATAGCTTAAACTATTTTACCAGCTCTTATCTAAGAAGTTGGATGAATTGATTGAGCAGTAGAATTCACTACATGATATTCAGAGGAGAAGATTAGAAATGAAATTCAAATGGTACAAACAGCTTTCATTAGTTATTGTTATTGCAATGCTTATAAGTGCTTTACCCGTTTATGCAGCATCGTCTGATGAAAGGGATTTGCTATCAGAGGCTATTGAAGAAGCTAAGGTAGTAACGGAAAAAGATATAGCACTTGTAACAGCAATAGAGTTAGCTGTAAAGGCATTGGAAAATGAAAATAGTTCGCTTCCGCAATTAGTAGATCTTACTGATCGTTTGAATGAACTGGTATCAATTAATGATGACGTATTAGATTCATTAAGAGATATAAAGATTGATTATGTAAAATCATCTGATTTAATTACTTCATTTAACGATACTTTTAGTAGTTACTTATCTAATGTAAAAGTATATGAAGCAGATGGTCAATCATATCTTCGCCTTACCATGAAAGCTCAACCGTCAATAAATCTTGCTTTTACAGTTGAAGGAAAAGCAGGTACAGTAGCGCAATATGTTGACACAAATGTATATGTATATGACTATAAGATTTCTAGTATAGAAGAGCCTGTATTGGGTCTGTTAAGCTATAAGGCTGGTGCTCACGTTGGTATGCATGATCACTACATCGTGATTGACCAGGATGCAACTGCAGAAGACCGTACCGGATTGAAAAATGCTATTGCAGCAGCAACTGCCATCGAAAAAGATGGTAAAGCCGCTAAAAAATTGTTAGCATCGCTAACGGCTGCCAAGAAAGTAAATAATTTAATTACACGCAATGCTGAGCTGATAGCTGCAACTGTAGATCTGAATGCTGCTATTTCCGCTAATCTAATTATAACAGATGAAGATCAGGCAGCATTTGAAGTAGCGCTTGGGAATGCTAAAGCTGTTGAAGATAAGGATGTTGCACTTGTAACAGCAATTGAGCAGGCTGAAAAAGCTGCTGAGAATGAAAAAACTATTTTAGCTGAGCTAGAGTTTCATGCTGATCGTTTGAATGAGCTAGTAGCAATTAATGAAGAAGTTAAAGATTCATTAAGAGATGTAACTACAATTGATTATGTAAAATCATCTGATTTAATAACATCTTTTAACTCTACATTTAGTAAGTATTTATCAAATGTAAAAGTATACGAAGCAGCTGGGCAGTCCTATCTTCGTGTTACTATGAAAACTGATCCGTCAATAAATCTTTCATTTACGATAGAAGGAAAAGTTGGTGCAGTAGCGCAAGTTGTTGAAACAAATGTATATGTCTATGATTATAAGATATCTAGTATAGAAGAGCCTGTTTTAGGTTCTCTTAGCTATAAGGTTGGTACTCACGTTGGTTTGCATGATCATTACATAGTTATTGACCAGGATGCAACTACTGAAGATCGTACCGCGTTGAAAAATGCTATTGCAGCAGCAACAGCTATCCAAAAAGATGGAAAAGCTTCTAAAAGATTGGTAGCAACGTTAACAGATGCAATGAAATTAAGTAATTTAATTACTCGTAAAGCTGAACTGATCGCAGCAACTACAGATCTAAATGCTGCTATCTCCGCTAATTTAATTATTACAAATGAAGATCGTCAAGTATTTGATGAAGCACTAGAAGTTGCAAAAGCTGTTGAAGGTAAGGATATTGCACTTGTAACGGCAATTGGGCAAGCTGAGAATGCTGCTGAGAATAACGCTACTATTTTAGCTGAGCTAGAGTTTCATGCTGATCGCTTAAATAAGCTAGTATCAAATAATAATAAAATTATAAGTTCATTAAGAGATGTAACGACGATCGATTATGTAAAATCTTCTAATCTAACGGAACTTTATAATACTATGTTTAATGAATATTTTTCAAATGTAAAAGTATACGAAGTAGATGGTCAGTCTTATCTTCGTATTACAATTAAAAATGAACCGACAAAAAATCTTACTTTCACTGTTGAGGGCAAAGCAGGTTCTGTATCGCAATATGGTGAAAATAATGTAAACACATATGATTATAAAATATCAAGTACAACTGAGCCTTTACTAAGTTCATTTAGTGTTACTGTTGATGGGGCAAGTTCAACTGAACAATATCTTGTAATTAATCAAGATGCAATTGCAGCAGATCGTGTCGCGTTGAAAAAAGCTATTACAACAGCAGAAGCGGTTACTAACAAAAAAGAAGCACTAGTTACAGCAATTGCGAATGCGAAGAAGGTAGATAATCTACTTACTCGTAAAGCGGTATTGAACGCTCAAACTACAGCTTTAACAGCTGCAATTGCAGCAAACGGCACAACAGCACCTCCTACAAATGTTGAAATTCATGAAGGATCTGGGTTAGAAGTTGGTAAATATACAATTCCACTAACTGTATATACAGCTAACGGAAAAGAAATCTCAATTATGAATGGCTATGTAGCTGCTGATGCTCGCCTACAAGTTACTAAAAATAGTTTGAAAGTATATGTCCTTATGACTGATGCTTCGATGATTAAATCTCTAGAAGTTGATGGCAAGAAGGCATCAGTTGCTGAAAGATATAAAGCAGATGATGTTGCTCGTTACAGCTTTGAAGTATCTTCATTAACGGGATTATTATCCGGAAGTGTTCATGTTGTTGCTGTACTTGATGGGGTAGAAATTTATGATACAACTCATGACATTTCTATTGGATTCGGTTCTCCGTCTAAAGTAGACAAATGGGAAGATGAAGGCTACAGCAAAGGTGATCCGACTACACCAGGAACTGGTACTGAACAACCAGGAGGAACTGGAACTGACACAGGTACAGGTTCTAACGGTGGAGAGTCAAACGGTAATAATGGTGGGTCAACAAATCCTACTCCTAAGTTCACAGATATTGATAATAGTTGGGCAAAAGCTGCGATTGAACGTGCAGTAGCATTAAAACTTGTAACTGGTTATACTGACGGTACATTTAAACCGAATCAAGAAGTTAATCGTGCTGAGTTTACTGCCATTATAGTACGTGCGATGAAACTTGAAGCTGCAAAAGGTGAAGTGAAATTTGCTGATGCGGATAAAATTCAAGGTTGGGCTAAAGAGTTTATTCAGCAAGCAGTAGAGGCAGGTATACTGACTGGTTACAACGATAATACATTCCGTCCTACTGGAAACATTACACGTACAGAGGCAGCGGTTATGATTGTTAGAGCGTTAGGTCTAGAACTTGTTTCAGAAGATGAGCTAACTTTCGCTGATGCGTCTAACATTCCTGCTTATGCAAGAGCATATGTAGCAACAGCAGTTAAGTATGGTTTAGTAGTAGGATATAGCAATAATACATTTGGTCCTGAAAAAGTAGCTACTCGTGCAGATGCGATTACACTAGCACTTCGTGCACTTGATTACAAAGCAAGCCATAAATAATTGATTGAGAGTACATGATAAGTAATACACTCGTAAAAAAAGAAACTTGACGCCAAATCGGCGTCAAGTTTCTTTTTTGTATGCAACTCTTTAAAATCACCTATTCTAAAAATACTAATAATTGCTGATAGGACGCCTTTTACATAGTCATCCTATCAGCTTGCAAGATATTAGACTGATTAAGAATGATGACGTCTTCTTTTAGCAATTACAAGTACCCTTTGCCCAGGTCTGATACGAACAACGATTGTTTTTCTGTGTTTACTCATAGAGGGCACCTCCTTATATCAAGATAAATTAATGTATGAAAATTTTTCTGATTTGCTCTAGACGGATATAATGATTTTATTTTTTGTGTGCTTCATATAGTTAAACATACCGCAAAGATAATCGGAATTGTATCGTTTCTTTTCCGACTGATAATAGTATGAATTACTGATAGGATGGGGGAGCAAACTCGTGACAGTAACGGATTATATCTATAATTTAGTATTGAAACCCAGAAAACTATCTACTTGTATTACCAAATTTCTAGACCGTAAATATATATACATGGTAAAATAATGAAAATATCCTAATAGGAAGGTGATTTATTAATGAAAAAATAATAGTTTGTTCATTAATAGTAGTTGCAGTTATAGTTGCGTTAGTATTTCTTCCTAAGATATATGATAACTATAATGAAGCAAGAGTAGAATCAAAATTGGAGGAATTAAGAACAGAAGCGGATCAGCTAACATAAAAGTATTATGGTCGAATGTAACATCCACAGGAGATTTAACAGGGAAAATAAAAAACAACTCATCTGTAGATATAGAAGGTTATTTTGGAATATACTTTTTTGATAAAAACGGCGAGGTAACTTATGTAAGGGATTCAATTCCAATACCCGGAGATGGTGTGGCGGCTGGTGATGAAATAATGTTTAGTGTACCGGTAAATACATTTGAGTATTCTAGCTACAGTATACAAGCCGATATTATAAGGGAAGTTGATTAATATTGGTCGATAGAAGTGATTAATTATGGAATAATGTACTCATGCTAAAACCACCTTCATAGGTGATTTTTTTCATATATATAAACATCAACAACAAAGGACACTATACAATATGAACAATCTAGAACTTCTAAAATTAGAAATACAACAATGAGGATTTACCGATGATGAACTAATTAAGTATATAGAATATCTCTTCTTCTATATACCTATTTTGTCGATAATGATCGAATAGTGGGAAATATGGAAATCGGAGGTAATAAAGCTGGAAAATAAAATATTTACTGTATTTCTAGGGCTTTTAATGTTACTAGGATGTTCAGAACAGCCAATTGAGTACAAGCTGAATAAAGAATACTCCAATAAGATTTCAAGTAATATCGCACTTTCATTACTTGAATTCACAGAAATTATGGAGGAGTATGACAAACTTGCATTCAAAAGTAATGAGTCTTCGGAGAGAGAAGAATTATTAGGTGATTCTTTATTTGCTATACAAGAAAGATTATCAGTCAAAATTAAGGAACTTTCGAAGGAAGAAAAGATTATATTAAATGATATTATGTTTAGTTATAATACCGGAGTCTCCTTAAATGTATCTCTCTTAAAAAGTAGTCATAAACTTGCTTTAATCAACAAAGACATGGATAATAACGAATATGAAAATTATATAAATATAGATGATGCAATGAAAGAAGTAAAAGAGACATCTAGTGAGATTCTTAATAAATTAGATAAGTATCTCGAAAAATAATAATAATCAACTTTAAGTCTGCCCGATAATAGGTAGGCTTTTTTTTGCTCAATAACGAAAGTGAAAAAATATATAATGCAAAAAAACACAATTAAAGAACAAAAAAACCATCACCTTTCAAGGATTGGATCCTTAAAGATAATGGTTATTAATTATAATATTCTGTTAGAATGCGAACCCTACAATTATATATGGGAATAAAACGATAAGAACCCTTAATACATATAGTCTGGTAGGACGGGTGGGGATCGAACCCACGACTTCTACCCTGTCAAGGTAGCACTCTCCCGCTGAGTTACCGTCCTATGCAATACAAAGTATAATAGCATAGGATGATGTTATTTTCAAGCCATAATCTAGTAAATTATAGCAGGGTAATCTATATTTATTGATTATTGCAACATTATGAGTTGTTAAAACGTTTATGGAAGTAGTTAGTAGTAATTAACTAGTTAATCAAGAAGTGAAAAATTAGGAGGATATATGATGAAGAAGAAAAGCTTACTTACAGCAGTGCTATCATTAGTGCTTCTACTAGCAATAACACCGGTTCTACATGCATTTTCAGATGTGTCAGGTCACAAAGCAGAAAGCCATATTTTAAGTTTGAAGGAGCGAGGCGTTATTAACGGTGTTAGTTCAGGAACATTTAATCCAGATAGTGAATTAACATACGCTCAGGCTGTTTCCTTGCTTGATAGAGCATTTGAACTTGACCTAAGTCGTTTTCGTTTTGTGAAACAACCTCTAGCTAGTGATATGTACAGTAATGTTGCTGATGATCAATGGTACTCAGAAGCATTTGTAGATGGTTATTACAATGGTGTGGAATTCGCTGCTGATGTAGATCCAAATGCTTCAATCAGTCGCCAGGAGTTTGCGTCTATCTTAATGGATCAAGTAGATCGAAAAGGTAATTACCCACTCATTATGATCTATATAGATTACATTGATGCTAAGGAAGTAGAGCAAGACTATAGCAATGCTATTCAAAAACTACTTATTCTAAATTTCGCTGAGCTTACTGAAGATCACAAGTTTAAACCTACAGAAGCCGTTACTCGTGGTGAAGCAGCGATTTGGTTGGATAAAGCACTTATCTTTGCTGATACGATAAAAGGCAATGAAGAAGTTCAGCCTTCAGTATTACCTAGCAATGTAAAGTTGACTACAGAAGCATTAACTGACACTGTAAATAAAGTAACTATTTCAGCTGATGTACCTCATCCAGGTTATGGAATTAAAGTGACTCATATTAATTTTGTTGATAATATCGCCTATGTAGATATCGAGATTGTGGAGCCCAATCCTGATATGATGTATCCTCAAGTGATTACTAACGTATCGACATCTGTATATGTAGATAAACAATATAAAGTTGAATATGTAGAAAAACAATATAACAGTGAAGCTGTAGCACCATAATAATTGTATGAGAACGCTGTATAGTGGTCATTCGTTGACTATCTATACAGCGTTTTTCTGTTCAGGAACCGAAAAACGATCAAGCATTCAATTCTTCTAATTGACTTCTATAAAAAAAACTTCATAATGATACTATTAATTAATACGAGGTGAATAATGATGAAAGCATTAATCGTTATCGACTACACCATTGATTTTGTTACGGGAAAATTACCATGTGGTGATCCAGGCATTGCTATTGAGCATCGTATAGCGGAACTAACGCAACAATTTATACAACAAGATGAACTGGTTGTAATGGCTGTAGACTTACATGAGGAGAATGATCCATTCCATCCGGAAACGAAGTTATTCCCCCCACATAATATTAGAGATACAGAGGGTAGAACGTTATATGGAACCCTTCAACATATATTCGAATTAAATTCCGATCGCATTTATTGGATGGATAAAACTCGTTATAGTGCATTTTGTGGAACAGATCTTCATCTGCGTCTTAAAGCTCGTAACATTAATGAACTTCATCTGGTTGGAGTATGCACCGATATTTGTGTATTGCATACTGCGGTTGATGCGTATAATCTTGGGTACAATGTAGTTATCCATGAAGATGCAGTCGCTAGTTTCAATGCGGCGGGACATGACTGGGCGCTGGGTCACTTTCGAGGATCTTTAGGCGCTCAAATTGTTAGTAACAGGGAGTAGGTAAAGTAATGACGTCAGAACATCTTATGCTTCATACTGATAAATATCAAATTAATATGATGTATGCTCATTGGAAGCATCATACCCACCATCAAAAAGCGATATTTGATGTGTACTTTAGAAAATTGCCATTCGGTAACGGTTTTGCTGTTGCTGCAGGACTCGAAAGAATTGTTCATTATATTCAAGGTTTGAAATTCTCTGAAGAAGAGATTACATTTCTAGCATCACAAGAGGAAAATTACGATCTTCAATTTCTCGAGGAACTTAGACAATTTAAGTTCACGGGTGATATTTACGCTGCGATTGAAGGGACATTGGTTTTCCCCAATGAGCCAATTCTTAGGGTTGAGGCATCTATTTTTGAAGCTCAAATTATTGAGACAGCAATATTGAACTTCATGAATTATCAATCTCTTATCGCTACTAAAGCAGCGAGAATTAAGCAAGTGGCTCCGAATGATATATTAATGGAATTCGGCACACGTCGAGCTCAAGAGGCTGACGCGGCAATATGGGGGGCAAGAGCGGCCTGTCTTGTTGGCTTCCACGCGACGTCGAACATGAGAGCAGCGATGCTATTTAATTTATCAGCTAAAGGAACTCATGCCCATGCTTGGGTACAAATCCATGATAATGAACAGCAGGCATTTGATCGTTATGCTGAAGCGTTACCTGATGATGTAACTTTACTCGTCGATACGTATGATACATTACGTGAAGGAGTACCACATGCCATTGAAACTGCACGGAAACTTGCCGAGAAGGGTAAACAATTGAAGGCTATCCGTCTTGATAGTGGAGATCTAGCATATCTATCTAAGCGTGCTCGTAAAATGCTGGATGAAGCGGGTTTCCCAGATGTGAAGATTGTTGCATCTAATGATCTAGATGAAAATATTATTGTGGAATTAAAGGCACAAGGTGCACAGATTGATAGTTGGGGTATTGGAACGAAGCTAATTACAGCGTCAGATAACCCATCATTAGGCGGCGTGTATAAACTTGTAGCTAAAGAGCGCAATGGACAATATGAACCAGTAATTAAAATTTCAGGTAATCCAGAGAAAATAACGACACCAGGCAAGAAGAACGTATATCGTATTGTGAATTGCGATACTGGGAAAGCAGAAGCTGATTACATTGTTATGCATGATGAAGTACTCGATTCTTCTTCAGAGCAACCATTAATGCTTTACGATCCAAAGCATTCGTATATTCGAAGAAAAGTAAGTCGATATTCAGCTCAACCATTATTATTACCAATATTCATAGAGGGGCAATGTGTATATAAGCTACCTACTGTACAAGAAATTGCCAAGTATCATCAATCACAGCTTGAATTATTTTGGCCAGAAACATTGCGTAAATTAAATCCTGAGAAGTATGCTGTGGTACTAAGTGATACAGTATGGAATATACGTAAAGAGTTATTAAGTCAGCATGATTAGTAATGAAAAAAAGGTAGTACACACATTGATGCGTACTACCTTTTTTGTTATATGATTAGAATGTAGGTAATTGATCTAAGTTGTTTGCAACGGTATCATCGGGTTGTGAACGAATATGTTGCTCATGATCTCTACCTTTGAACAGTTGTAAATTTTTAATTTCATCATTACTAACCATTTCTTGAGCTTGCATATAATCAACTACTTGACCAGAAGAAAGTTTGAATTCTACTATACTTCCCTCTGAATTACGTCTTACCGCGACAACTTCATGTTGCTCTGACATCGTTATACACTCCCTCGCTACATAGTAGACGGTTTACCTTGTTGGACAATTTCCATTAAGCCCGTCTTACCTATATAGTTCCCGATTGTGTCCCCATAATGCATTAATTTTATTTTTTGTTGTAATTCGACGGGTAAAGATAACAATTCATCTAATGATGTATGGACCACACCTGGACTCTCAAGCTGACAATCATGATAGATCGTTTGTACACCATCTTTAACTAATTGCTGCAACAATTGCGGATTGAAGGTCATGTCTGCTGTGTAGAAGAATATATCATTGAACAAGATGGAGTAACTATCTTTATTGGGAATATGCTGTGTTTGGATCAACTTGATGTGTAAATTAGGAGCTAATTCATAGGTAGTGTTCGGAACCAGAGGCACAACGTTAAAGTAATCTTCGATACTTGTGAGATCCCCCTGAATAAGCCCACCCTTGAGTGATGTTTCCCATAAAGGTTCCACTAACGACTCGGCAATATATAAAGTAGCCTTTTTTTTGTATTTGAACATCATCTGAAAAGCATACGATTCCAAACCACCAACATGATCAGAATGGATATGACTAATTAGAACACCGTCTAATTGATTAAAGCTAAAGCCTTGCTCATACAGTGCATGTGGTAGTGTAATCCCACAATCAACTAGCAGGGTGAACGATTGTTGTTGTATTAATGCATTATTATTATAATACTGCTTAGCAAAAGCATTACCAGTGCCAATCATAGTAATGATCACATAGAAACCTCCTTTAGCATGAGCGAAGACTTTTATATTTTATCGGATTATTGCACTGAACTCTGTAATATAGCTCACAAATATGATAAAAACTACTTGCTTATTATCTAAAAATAATACCAATTATTATTTCATTACTTATTTATGATGATTTGTTCAAACCATTTTCTTGAATTGTAACTAAACTGTAAATGTAATTCAACAGTTCTTTGAAGTTTTTTAGAACTATTATTGGCTAGAAAATTAACTTTATAAACAATTAATAAAACTTATGAAATGAGTAAAAACTCATAATTTTCATTCTGTAAGTCGAAAACATTAAATCTTTTTCATTTTAACGTAACTTTTTATTTGATATGGAGTCTAACTACTTAGGAATGATTTAATAATTGGGGGTTATGACAAACAATGAAACATAAGAAAATTTTCATTCTATTAATTATCGTCATGATTTGGAGTACAACAGTTGTACTTGCAAGTGCATCTAGTTCGAAAATAAAAGTAATTGTTAATGATGCAAATTTAGGTGAAATTGGTGAAATAATAGATAGCAGTACTTTTATACCACTTCGCAAAGTTGGTGAATCTTTACATGCCATAGTCGATTGGAACGCCAACACAAAGACAGCTACGATTTATTCGCCGAATGTGCATATGTTCTTATATAGTAGTAGCAATGGTGAAGAGACTACATTTGGTGAAGTGAAAAAAGGATTTAGTGGTAAGATTAAAGTGTTCGCGCAAGTTGATAACGTGAGTTTTAAGTTGAATGATACAAAATTCACGATTGTTGATCCCAATGGAAAAGAAACATTAATTCAACAAATAAAAGTGGAAAAAAATCGAGATAATTATTGGTTTGTAACAGAAGAAACCAATTATCGATTCTCATTAAGTGGAAAATATACGATTCGATGTTACATGAAGGCAGAGAATAGTGAAGATTGGACGATTACATCTGAGAAATTAATTACCTCGACCGCCAACTAAATCTGTTTGACCATGGCATAACATTCTGTTAACATGATAACGTATAAATTATATTTTCAACCGAAATGGGGTAACTACTGTGAGTGAACATCAACATGATGCAGATTGTGGCTGTGGCGAAGACCATGAGCATGAAGAACATGTGTTTATCATAGCAAATGATGAAGGCGAAGAGCGTGAAATGGTAATGGTATATACATTTGAGTCTGAGGACATGATGTATGCCGTACTACTTGATCGTCAAGATCCGGAGCAAGACGGAGTAATTTTCCGTGTTGAAGAAGAAAATGAGGAAGCTTTCTTAGTCGGAATCGAAGATGACGAAGAGTGGAATCGTGTTCAAGCAATCTATGAAGAAATCGCCAACACTGAAAACGGCGAACAATAATAGAAGCAAGTAAAGTAGAGATAAGGATGTTCTTATCTCTATTTTTTTTATGTTTACATAAGAAGAACTGCCCTCCAATTGTTAGATACCATTTGGAGGGCAGTTTTTTTGTTATTACTTATGATTACGAAATAGCTGTTTCTTCAAAAATAACTTTTACGAATTCAATGTTTCGGTCTTCTGGACCTTTAACAGGTAGACCAACTTCAACATGTTCGATAATATAATCAATATTCTTTTGAGAAATAACTTCGCCAGGCAATAAAATTGGTATTCCAGGTGGATACACATAGATAAATTCAGCAATGATACGACCTGCTGACTCTTTGAAAGGAATCGTTTCTGTTTCCCCATAGAAAGCATCACGTGGTGTCAATGACAATTGCGGAATATCAGGTATTTTCACCACAAGCTCACGAGCTTCTGCACCTTCAAAGTATGTTTCAGAAAGAGTTTTCAAGGCAATAATAAGTTTTTGTATGGATTCTGCAGTGTCACCTGGAGTAACTAGGCACAAAATATTGTACATATCACTCATTTCAATTTCTAAGTTGAAATGTTCACGTAACCAGTTTTCTGTATCGTAACCAGTTATACCAAGATGTCTAACATGAATCGTTACTTTTGTTGGGTCGAAGTCGTAAGTGGCTTCATCACCCAGAATTTCATGACCAAAGCTATACAGCCCTGGAATTTGATTGATCGCTGCACGTGCCTGTTCAGCTAATTCAATCGCCTGATTCGCAATTGCTTCACCATGTAACGCAAGATTTCTTCTTGAAGTATCAAGTGATGCTAATAAAATATATGAAGTTGATGTTGTTGTTAGCATACTAAGGATCGTTTGAATACGTTGAGGGTTCACAAGTCCTTTTTTGACATTAAGAACAGAACTTTGTGTCATAGACCCTCCAAGCTTGTGTACGCTTGTTGCTGCCATATCTGCGCCTGCTTCCATAGCAGACATTGGTAATTTCTCGTTGAAGTGAATAAGTACACCATGAGCCTCATCAACAAGGACCGGGATGTGGTAGCTATGCACAAGGTCTACAATCTCTTTCAAATTCGCACAAATACCGAAATAAGTCGGGTTAATAACTAATACGGCTTTAGCGTCAGGATGACGCTGTAATGCACGTTTTACTGAACTAGTCGTAATACCATGATCAATACCTAAGTTTTTGTCTCGAGCAGGTGAGATAAATATTGGTCTGGCACCCGCAAAAATAATAGCAGACAGTACAGATTTATGGATGTTACGTGGAATAATGATTTTATCGCCTGGTACACAAACTGATAAAATCATCGCAATAATCGCACCGCTTGTCCCTTGCACAGAGAAATAAGTATAATCTGATCCAAAAGCATCCGCTGCTAATTGTTGAGCTTCTTCAATGACGCCTGTTGGCTGATGCAAATCATCAAGTGGAGCAATATTAATTAGATCTATGGACAAGGCATTATCACCGATAAAAGTACGAAATTCTGGGTCACTTCCGATGCCTTTTTTATGTCCTGGTATGTGGAACTGGACGGGATCTTGCTCCGCATGTTTGCGAAGCGCAGTAAATAATGGAGTACGACGATGGTCCATCGTTGACATCCCTGCCTTTCATTAGATGTACAAACAAAGTTGAGTATAACAAAAACATGATGGAATGCAATACGTTTTTTATAAATTTAATATATTGCACATAATGGGGAGTCAAGATGTGACGAAATGTTCATAGTTTATGACCGATTAATTATGATACTATTGTTAGATGCGGAGGGATTAGAAAATGATGGATAAAAGAATGTTAGTGGTCATGGCAATACTGATGACTACATTTATTGGCTTCGGAATTATTATTCCAGTTATGCCTGAAATTATTTTGGATACTGCAACGAGTAACGCCGAATTACATAATGGGGCAATCCTTGCTATTTACTCGCTCGTATCGTTTCTACTTTCACCAATCTGGGGTGGCTTATCTGATCGAGTAGGAAGAAAAAAAATTATTGTCATTGGTTTGCTTGGATTTTCAATTAGTTTCTTGATGTTTGGGCTATCAGCTCATCATCTTATTTTAATGTATATCGCTCGAGCATTGGGTGGCTTATTCTCCGGTGCAGTAACATCAGTTATTGTTGCGTATGTGGCAGATATTACAACACCTGAGAATCGTACAAAAGGAATGGCATTTGTCGGTATTTCTATCGGTTTTGGATTTATGATCGGACCTGCAGTAGGTGGAATGTTAAGCGTTATTGATCTAAAAACACCATTCTTCGTAGCTGCGGCACTCGCTTTAGTTACAGCAATTTTTGCAATATTAATATTGCAGGATACTGGAAATTTAATTTCTGCTAATGAACCTAAAGTTTCGAGATGGACCGCATTTCAAGGGACATCAAAATATTTATATGTGCTAGCTTTCTTTGTAACGTTCACGTTAGCATTTCTAGAAGCAACGCTTCAATTATTCGGCATTGAACGATTTGATGTTACACCATCTCAAGTAGGTACAATGTTCTTATTCAGTGGTTTAGCAGGGGCATTGGTGCAAGGTGGAATTGTTCGACGACTTGTGAAGCCAGGAGATGAGCCGAAATTTATTGTCATAGGTTCTATTATTTCAGCAGTAGGCTTCTTTATGTTATTAGGTGCAAATACGTTCCTTTGGGCAACGATTTCAGTTACAGTGTTCGGTATTGGTAATTCCTTAACCCGACCATGTATCACTTCGTTAATTACATTGAAAACAAAAGTTAGTATTGGGGTTGCATCTGGCTTAAGTAATTCTATGGATAGTCTAGGACGTATTGCTGGTCCTATTATCGGTACATTACTATTTACGGTTTCTATTGGTTTACCATATCTAATTGCTGGATTGCTAAGTATACTAGCATTGCTACTCGTATATGGATTCAAGCTTGCAGACCAACATGAAAAGATGAACGTTTCAAAAAACTAAAATATTGTATTATAAGAGGTTGTTCGTTGCAGCAAGTTGGTTGCAGTGGACAACCTCTTTTGTTGTATATAGCTTTTTGTGTGCCAATTAGTGGTTTAACAACAATTCATTACGGGCTTCTATAACATGCAAAAAGGAACTTCATTTTTCATGAAGTTCCTTTTTTTTGGATGAGTAGTAACGATTGTGTAACTGCTCATCTGCTTGCTAACTAATTTGTTATGCTTGGTAAGCTAATTTATATAATGGAAGTAATTGCAAATAAGTTTCAGCCGCATAATCGATGAGTTTCTGCTGATCCTGCACGATATCACTATCCGGAGGCAAGTGACGTCCGATAAGTAACTCTGCTTTTCCTACATCGCGGAAACGAGTTAAGATGGAGGACCAGTCTTCCTCATCAAGATTTTGCACAGATTGAGCTTTCTTTTGCATATGATCTTGTGAAATGACATAGTCACTAGGTACTTGATCGATTACTTGTTGAAGGTTGTTCAACAATGTATTAGCTATATTTTTTTTGTTAGGAACTTCATAGATCAATGCAAACCAGATAAATAGGTGATCGTCGAACAATCCTAGTTGGAAGTGGGGATGTGCTTTGTATCCTCGCTTGTTGTTACAAATAGCTAACCAAGTATCTTTTGGTGGGTTAACTGTACGGCGAGCATGCTTAGCAATATGAAGAAACATTTCATTACTGGCATGTATACTTAATTCCGTAGTTAATTGTTCACCCATAGTTTGGAATTTGGGTCTGATTTGTTCAATAATGGCGCTCATTCGCTCATCAAGTCCTGCTATATGAAAGATATCGAAATCTTTAGCAGTAAATCCAGCTTGAATTAATTGTTGTGTCATAAGGGTACTCCTTTTCGCTTATCATCGACAATGAGAAACTTTATCATTTAATAATGATTATAACATAGAAGCTCTTTTCTGTCCTGTTTCAATTTTAAAAATGATGGTTAAACTAAGCTCAAACATAACATTATGGAAACGAACGAAAAATAGTCAATAAACCAAGTTGCCAATACATAAGATGAAGTATAAGATAATGGTAAAAGTAAATAGTCAGAAGATTTAGGCTATTGTCTTGATTAATGTATTGGAATTACTTTAGACGTTCACAATTATTAAAAGTAAGTGTTTTACAGTCATTAAGATAGGCTTCTTCAGTTACTTTTCATTAATAAGAGGCGTGTCTAATGTCCATGAAAAGGTCTAGGAGGGAATGCCGTGAACAGAAACTATGAAGTAGAATATTGTAATCTCGAACTTCGTTTCGAGCGGCGCCAAATCCAAACTCTCATTAGAGAGCTGATTCAGGAGGGGTATTCGCTATATTGGAGTGAGACGGAGGGGAAATTTCTTGTTTCTATTCGAACGGGTAGAAAACTAGTTAAGCTTCATTTCGAGAAAGTGAATCAACGCTACCGCATTGTTGGGGATTATATAATTAAGGACGAGAGATTATCAGAACTCATCGAAAAGCTTATTAACGACACACGAGGGCATGCTGTAGTTAAGCGTATCAAAGATCGACAAATTGTCATTGAGAACATTATGTTCGGTGAAATTATTCGTCTGGTGGAGGTGTCTGGTATGGAGCATCGAATCATTTATCAGAAAAAGCCTTATGTAACTTTCGAGGATATGATCCAAGCTTTTCAGAACAAGCGGGCTGAGCAACGTATTTCAGTACTACGGATGGAATTAGATTATGAACTTAGTTGCTTAAATGATGCAATCATTGAACAAGATGAGCAAAAATCTCAAGAAATCATTGATAAATTGGAGCTGTTACGTCTTGAGATGTTACAACTCGAAATGTAGAAATATAAAGAAAACGATATTTAAACGGTCTGACCTCTAAGAAAATTAGTGGCCGACCGTTTTTTTTGTTGAACAATTGGAGAATATAAGCTAAACTTTAGTCCGTTATTGATAAAATTGATGAGATTTCATCACAATTTCATCGTAAACTGTTTTCTTCTTTGCACAAAAAGAGTAGAATAAAGCTATTGTGAGAAAAATATAAAGATGAAGGATGGAATAAACCAGATGTCTAAACAACAAATTGGCGTTATCGGTATGGCTGTAATGGGTCGTAATCTAGCCCTTAATATTGAAAGCAGAGGTTTCACAGTTTCTGTGTTTAACCGTTCAAGAGAAAAAACTGACGAATTGATGGCTGAGTCTCAAGGTAAAAACCTTGTTGCAACTTACACAATCGAAGAGTTTGTTCAATCACTTGAAGTTCCTCGCAAAATTCTTATCATGGTACAAGCTGGTGCGGGTACTGATGCAACAATTAACTCTCTAATTCCTCATCTTGCTGAGGGCGACATTATTATCGACGGCGGTAATGCTTACTTCCCTGATACACAACGTCGTAGCAAAGATCTTGAAGCACAAGGTTTCCGCTTCATCGGTACTGGTGTTTCTGGCGGTGAAGAAGGAGCTCTTAAAGGACCTTCTATTATGCCTGGTGGTCAAAAATCAGCTTACGAGCTAGTTGAACCAATCCTTACTGCAATCTCTGCTAAAGTTGGCGAAGATGCTTGTTGTACTTATATCGGTCCAGACGGCGCTGGTCACTACGTGAAAATGGTGCACAATGGTATCGAGTATGGCGATATGCAATTAATTTGCGAAGCTTATGACTTATTGAAAAATGTACTTAATGTTTCTACTGAAGACCTTCATGAAATCTTCACAGAGTGGAATAAAGGCGAGCTTGATAGCTACCTAATTGAAATCACTCGTGATATTTTCTCTAAATATGATCCAGAAACTGGTAAACCAATGGTAGATGTTATTCTTGACTCTGCTGGTCAAAAAGGTACTGGTAAGTGGACTAGCCAAAGCTCTCTAGATCTTGGTGTACCATTGTCCATCATCACTGAATCTGTATTCACACGTTTCTTGTCTGCAATGAAAGAAGAACGCGTAGCTGCAAGTAAAGTACTTAGCGGCCCTGAGCGTCCTGCATTCACTGCTGATAAAGCTGAATTCATTGAATCAATCCGTAAAGCTCTTTATGCAAGTAAAATTTGCTCATACGCACAAGGTTTTGCTCAAATGCGTGCTGCTTCTGATGAATATGGCTGGGATCTTAAATACGGCGAAATCGCAATGATCTTCCGTGGTGGTTGCATTATCCGTGCTGCATTCCTACAAAACATCAAAGATGCTTACGATCGTGATCCAGAACTTCGTAACCTATTACTTGATCAATACTTCAAAAACATCGTTGAATCTTATCAATCTGCATGGCGTGAAGTTATTGCGACAGCTGTGAAATACGGTGTGCCTGTACCTGCATTCTCTAGTGCACTTGCATACTTCGACAGCTACCGTTCTGAGCGTCTTCCTGCAAACTTGCTTCAAGCTCAACGTGACTACTTCGGAGCTCACACATTCCAACGTGTGGACAAAGAAGGTTCATTCCACTTCAACTGGATGCAATCTTAATTAGTTATTTCAGTAGTCCTTGTGAAGCTTGACGTAGCCATTGGCGTAATCGTTCTGCTTCCTGGTCACTACTGTTGCGGCGCCCAATAAGCGCCATAGCTACTTCAGCATAAGCATGGAAATTTTGTAACAACTGTGGCTGCGACAGACCCGTAATAGCTGGGTCTTCGTCAGCCACTTTTTTTGTAATGTAACCAAGCATCCACACGACATCATCACGAGATAATGGATATGTGGAATCAAGAATACGTTCGATTTTTTGTTTCGTTTGATCTTGAAATGAATGTTGTTGTATATCTTTCATCAATAATCCCTCCTAAAACTTTTCATTGGCTTCTCGATATTCATCATTGAAAAATGAATAGTACATCGAAAGAGTAAGCTAAAACTTTTCATTGGTATTAAAAGTATAAACTAAAACTTTTCATGAGCATCACTTTTTTCTACCCTAACGATTGCCAAAGATGATATGATAGTGTAGATGAGCACTTGTAAAGGATGAACACTATGCAAACTAATTCATTACGTAATAAAATTATTTTAATCGGCTTCATGGGAACAGGTAAATCTGCTGTAGCCGATGGATTAGCAAGTGTACTAGAGCTACATAAACATGATGTTGATGTTGCAATTGTTAAACATGCTGGTCAACCAATCTCGGATATTTTTGCACAATCTGGCGAGGAAACATTCCGAAATATTGAGACGGAAGTGCTCCAAGAACTACTATATTCACCAGAAGCCTCTATTATTGCTACTGGTGGCGGAGCTGTCTTGAAACAAGTCAATCGAGACACAATGTTAGAGCATGGTTTAGTTATACATTTGATTGCTAGCGCTGATGTTATTATTTCTCGTGTGAAACATGATACTGGACGTCCGCTATTGCAAGGCGATGTTACAGAGCGTGTCCATCAACTAATGTCTGCTCGTGCTGGTGCTTATGACTTTGCACATTATTCGATTGATACATCAAATCTTTCCTTACCTGAAGTTGTTAGTCAAATCGTTGAACTATGGCATCAAGCCAATTTGAAATAGATAATGAAAAGGAGATATCAATCATGGATGTTATCGTTACCCCAACCCCTAATTTACAGGGTGAAATCGGAGCTTTATCTTCAAAAAATTATACAACACGTTATTTGCTAGTTGCTGCATTAGCAGAAGGTACAAGCACGATTCATTTCCCTGCACATAGTGAAGACAGCGATGCTATGCGCCGTTGTATTCGCGATCTTGGAGCAGTTCTAGAAGAAGATGAGCAGAAAATTGTTATTACTGGTTTTGGTTCTAAGCCGCAAGATATTAAAGAGCTTGACGTTGGTAATGCAGGTGCAGTACTTCGCTTTTTGATGGCAATAGCATCTTTATGTCCAGATGTAACCTTTATTAACCGTTATCCAGACTCATTAGGGAAGCGTCCACATCAAGATTTGATTGATTCTCTTACTACAATGGGTGTTGAGATTGAGCACAATGAAGGAAAGCTACCGATTCGTATCAAGGGTGGTAAGCCTCGTGGCGGACATATCCAAGTATCGGGAAATATTAGCTCTCAGTTTCTAAGTGCTTTACTATTCCTTACACCTTTACTTGAAGAAGATAGTGAAATTGAAGTACTACATGATTTGAAATCAAAAGTAGTAGTTGGTCAAACACTTGAAGTGCTTGAGCAAGCAGGTATTATCATTCATGCTGATGAAGATTACATGCGCTTCAAAGTGCCAGGTAACCAATCTTATCAAGCAAGAGAGTATACAGTTCAAGGAGATTACCCTGGATCTGCAGCAATTCTTGCCGCAGCAGCTGTAACTAACTCTAATGTTATTGTACACCGTTTAATGGAAAAAAGTAAGCAGGGAGAGCGCGCAATCATTGATGTTCTTAAGATGATGGAAGTTCCGCTTACTCATGAAAATGACATTGTTCACGTTAAAGGGAATGGCAAATTGAAAGCCATTGAATTCGATGGTGATCATGCAACTGATGCTGTTCTAGCAATGGTAGCAGCTGCTGTATTTGCAGAAGGTACATCTCGCTTCTATAATGTTGAGAACTTACGATATAAAGAATGTGATCGTATTACAGATTACTTGAATGAGCTTCGTAAAGCAGGCGCTAACGTCGAAGAACGTCAAGCTGAAATTATCGTTCATGGTTCACCAGAAGGTCTGCCAGGTGGCGTTGAAATCAATGCACATTATGACCACCGCGTTATTATGGCATTGACGATTGTAGGTTTAAGATCAAAAGCTCCGCTACGTATTAAAGATGCTCATCATGTTGCAAAATCTTACCCGAACTATTTTGATCATTTGAAGGCATTAGGTGCACAAGTAGAATGGGTAGAATCGAGCTTGTGATCTCATGGCATCTTCTTGGTGTTGACAAGCTCTACTCGCTGATGATCACGATTAAGATATATATGCTTCATAACATATATATCTTAAAAATACTCATACTATTACAAGAGGTTGGTCAACTTTCAAAATTCGCGGGAGGTGTTAAGGAATGGCATTTGAAAATCCATCGCGTGATGAGATTAAAAATTTATTGTCTCAAACTAAAGTGATTGCTGTCGTTGGTTTATCTGATAATCGCGAGCGGATTTCTTATATGGTATCTGAGGCGATGAAGAAAAAAGGGTACACGATTGTACCTGTTAATCCTAAAGCTTCCGAAATATTAGATGAGACTTGCTATCCGTCGTTGTCTGACATTCCTTTTCCGATAGACTTAGTCAACGTATTCCGTCGAAGTGAGTATACAGCTGAGATTGCGGAAGAAGCTGTCAGAGTTGGTGCTAAGGCATTATGGTTACAACTTGGAGTATTTAATCAAGAGGCTGCAGATATTGCAATAGAAGGCGGTTTAGCAGTTATTATGGATCGATGCATTAAGGTAGAGGATTCGATTTTGCTTCCTCAAGGGAAATGAACTTGATGAGCTTTTAAAAATGAGGAAAAGGTATTTCGTTCTACAGAAATGTAGTTGCGAAATACCTTTTTAGTTTTATTAGAAATTATAGATAGCGACCGCTATCAACAAATGAAACTTATTGTAATCTTATACCGTCATAAGTATCTGTAATTCTAAATACATTTGGTGATTATTAATGTGATTTTATAAAAAGGACTGATTTGCAATGACAAAAAAATTAAGGATTAAGTTAGTCGTTTCAATAATAACAATTTTATTTGTTTTTGTAGCATATTCTGGCGTAAGTATTTGGTCTTTTAGTAACAATTTTCAATTAGTTAAGTCTGATGTAGCTGTTGTACTTGGTGCTGCTGCTTGGGATAGTGAACCATCGCCTGTTTTGCGTGAACGGATTAATCACGCCATTTGGCTCTATGAGAATGGTTACGTAGATAACATTATATTTACAGGTGGCAAAGGCAGTGGTGATCAGTATGCAGAATCAGAGGTAGCGAGGGGATATGCGATTCAACGTAATGTTGATCCTGATCATATTTTCATAGAAACGAAATCAAAAATTACAGAAGAAAATCTCACTTACGCATACGAAATTGCTGTAGAGAACCATTTTACAACATTCACCATTGTAAGTGATCCATTACATATGAAAAGAGCGATGTTAATGGCGAAACAAACAGGCATGGACGCTTATTCATCCCCCACACAAAGTTCTGCATATAAGTCACTAAACAGTAAAATTCCATTTTTCTTAAGAGAGCTCTTTTTCTATGTGGGTTATATTTTTAGTCTGCCATTTAGGTGATTACAACAAATTTAATATTGATTTGAACTTTCTTTTTGTGAGGAGTATATGAAAATACTTATGGTTCGATGTTTTCTATCTGATATCGATCTGGGGAGACATTATTATACGTTTTAGCGAAGATAGAAGGAGAATTTGGATCAGTTTCAGCAACAAGTTCAATATCTTGATGTTCAAATGCTGAAACAATCATCGATGTAGTTAACTTTGTTGTATTATTTGTACAGCCAACTAGCCATAAAGTGAGAGTAAACGTTAGTATAATGAGTGAATATCTATTATTTCTCATAGCAACACAATGAGAAAACATTCAATTACCTCCCTGCACAAAGTCACATCAAATATAACAACGAAATTAACAAAAGTATTGTTGCATAATTGGTAAGTCGTGGAAGTATCAATTTTTCCCCTATAATATAACAATGCTTTTGACAAAAACGAACATAACACGTAACATCTTAATAGGTGTTTACTTACAATAAAATCATTTGATATTTCATATAATTCTAGTCGCAAAGGAGGATCGACATGGCTTTCGTTGGTAATTTACAGCAATTAGGGCGCTCGGTTATGCTCCCTATGATTATTCTACCCGCTGCAGCAATTTTTCAAAGTTTAGCACAATTACCATGGGAGTATGTAGGGCTACCTGGCATGAACGAGATTTTGATGCTAGCAAGTCAGTCTATATTTCATTTTCTACCTTATATTTTTGCTTTAGGAATCGCACTTGGATTAACAAGTAATGGCTTAAGTGCAGGGATGGCGGCTCTTGTAGGGATGTTTATCTATACTGGAATCACTACGAAGTATGCACCTGGTACTGAGCCGACTGTTTTAATAGGAACATTTATCGGAATCATTGCTGGTGTATCTTACTTAAGATTCAAAGACTTACGATTACCCGAATATATTCAATTTTTCGGCGGTCCTCGTTTTGTGCCGTTTTTCGTAAGTTGTTTCACATTGTTATTTTCTATTGCTATGGTTAATTTATCACAACAGTTAGAATGGCTATTAGTCCAACTAGGTGAGGTTATTTCACTCGCTGGTGGTTTTGGTGTTTTCTTATATGGATTTATTCATCGCATATTAGTTATTTTTGGATTACATCATCTAGTCAGTCACATCTTCTGGTTCCAAGTTGGTGGTTATGAGACGGATGCTGGGTATATGGTCTATGGAGATTTGCCTAGATACTTTGCAGGGGATCCAACTGCTGGAGTGTTTATGGCAGGATTGTATCCGACGATGATGTTCGCTTTACCAGCGATTGCTTTAGCGATCATACATGAAGCTCGTGAAGATTTGAAACCAAAAATTCGTCGCACCTTTACGTTAGCAGCGCTTGCTTCATTTCTAACAGGTGTCACTGAACCAATAGAATTCGCATTTCTGTTTGTTGCGCCTTATTTGTATGTGGTGCATGCGTTACTGTCAGGGCTTATTATGTGGATTACTTATGAACTTGGTATTTTGCATGGTTTCTCATTCTCAGCAGGCGCGATTGATTACGTTATAAATATGCATCTATCCACTAAAGGCTGGTTAATTATCCCAATAGGTATAGTGACTGGGATTATATACTATTTTCTCTTCCGCTGGGCGATTACACGCTTTCAGATTCCAACTCCTGGACGAGAAGAAGGCTCGCAACTTGATGAGTGGGTTGGTGATATTCCTTACCGTGCTCCGCTTATATTACAAGCGATTGGTGGTAAGCAGAACATAATACAGATGGAGTCATGTATAACTCGTCTCCGTTTGAAAGTTACGAATGAGAAGGATA
This sequence comes from Paenibacillus endoradicis, assembly GCF_024721975.1. The sequence continues at coordinate 441,225 of NZ_JANQBB010000001.1, forward strand.
TGGACATTAATGCACTTCGTAACCTTGGTGCTGCGGGTGTTATTCGCCTCGGGGGTGGACATGTTCAAGTTGTCTTTGGTACATACTCGGAGCTTATTCGAGAGGAAATGATCAAGACGATTCATCGCGATCAACAACAGATATCTTTCCATTCTCCAATGCAAGGAAAGATGATCCCTTTATCAGAAGTTCCTGATCCGATTTTCTCGGCGCTACTTGTTGGTAATGGTGTAGCATTTATACCTGATCGAGGAGAGTTGGTATCTCCGGTGAAAGGTAAAGTTATTCACATCTATCCGACGATGCATGCGATAGGTATTTTGACAGACGATGGTCTCGAAGTACTTATGCATATTGGTATTGATACTTCGAAGTTAGTCGGAAAAGATTACTTTACAGCTGTCGTTAAAGAAGGCGACGAAGTATTGCCAGGTCAATTACTTATTCGCTTTAATATACAAAAAGTTAAGAAGGATAGTAAGTCACTTGCTTCTCCAATGGTCATTACCAATTCAGATCGCGTCAAATCTTGGCGGTATGCTCCTTTCAAGGGAGTCAAAAAAGGTCAGTCATCAGTAATGTCAGTTGTGCTTCATGAGAGCAAGGATGAGGGGGATATACAATGACTCAAGGAATAGGCGCATCATCAGGTATTGCCATAGGGAAAGCCTTTGTCCTTCCCAACTGGGAATTTGAAGTTCCAGAACAACGAATTGATGTAGCAGATTTTGCTCGCGAATTTGAGAGAGTATATGAAGGAATTCGCACTTCAAAAGATGAAATTAATCAAATTAAAGATGAGCTTAAGGAAACGGTTGGCGAAGAAGAAACCCAAATTTTTGATGCTCATCTTGCTATATTAGATGATCCAGTGTTCATGAATGAAATCCAAGGCATTATTCAAAGGCAATATAAGGCTGCAGAGGTAGCAGTCAAAGAAGCAATTGATCATTTTGTAACGATGTTTGACTTACTAGAAGATGATTATATGCGTGAGAGAGCGCTTGATATTAAAGATGTAGGCAATCGACTGTTGAAGCATTTATTAGGTGTTCCTGAGATTCAATTACCTAGTGATACTCAGCCATTTATTCTTATTGCTAAAGAGATATCTCCATCTCAATTGGCACATCTTAATCCTGAAAACGTGCTTGGCATTGTAACATTATCTGGTAGCACTACATCTCATTCGGCAATAATGGCTCGAGCATTAGGTATACCGCTTGTCGTTGGAATGGAAGGAAAGATCACGGAGTCATTTGTTACCGGTCAAACGATTCTTATTGATGGAGGTGATGGAACAGTATATCTTGATCCTGCTGAACATCTAATCAACCAATATAGAGATTTACAACATAAATTGTTCGTTGCAAAAGAACAATTACATCATCTAGCTGACCATGAGGCTGTAACTATTGATGGTCAATGCATCAAACTTGAAGCAAATATTAGTTCGGTGAAAGAATTAGAGATTGCTATGAAAGGTGGAGCACAAGGCGTAGGTTTATTCCGCACCGAGTTTCTCTACATGGATCGTCAAGATTTCCCAACAGAGGAAGAGCAATATCAAGTGTATCGTAAAGTAGTAGAAAAGCTACATGGTGGTTCTGTAGTTATTCGTACTTTAGACATTGGTGGAGACAAGCATCTTGATTATTATGAAATTGAAGAAGAAGAGAATCCATTTATGGGTTATCGAGCAATTAGAATCTCACTTGATCAGAAGCAACTTTTCAAAACACAGTTAAGAGCAATTTTACGTGCGAGTGCTTATGGAACAATTAAGGTGATGTATCCGTTTATCACTTCTGTTAATGAGGTTAGAGCAGCAAATACTATACTACAAGAGGCGAAAAATGAACTGACGGCTGAGGGGATTGGATTCGCTGATGAAATAGCGGTAGGCATTATGATTGAAGTCCCTGCTGCAGTTATGATTGCAGATCACTTAGCGAGAGAAGTAGATTTCTTCAGCATTGGCACGAATGATCTCGTACAGTTTACACTGGCAGTCGATCGTATGAATGAGAAAATTTCAACTATGTATGATCCTTACCATCCAGCAATTATTCAAATGCTATCAATCGCAGTAGATGCAGCAAAACGTCATGAAATACCGATCAGTGTTTGTGGAGAACTTGCTGGAGATATTCGAGCATTACCGATTTGGTTAAGTCTCGGAGTAGATGCATTAAGTATGTCTGCACATTCAATCTTACCTTTGAAAGAGCGTTTAATTCATTCTTCTAAATTAGAATGTAAGCAAGTTTTCAATGAAGTAATTCATAGTAGTACAAGTGAAGAGATTAAGCATGTTCTTACTGAATATATGATTACATTTGAAGAAACAGCGAATGGTTAAACCATTCGCTGTTCTAATGCTTGGACAAATGCATGAGCATATGGGGGAAGATCAGGCGGTCTACGTGCAGAGATAAGATTACCGTCAACAACAACAGCTTCATCGAACCATGTTGCACCGGCGTTTTCCATATCATCACGAATACCTGGAGTGGAAGTTACTTTACGATCTTGTAATATTTTTGCTGAGATAAGTACCCAACCAGCGTGACAGATCTGACCAATCGGCTTATTCTGCTCGTTCAATTCTTGAACAAGTTGAAGTACCTTTGGATAACGACGTAGCTGATCCGGAGCCCACCCACCTGGTACAAGAAGACCGCTTATTTCATCACTGTTCACCTCATCAAAAGATAGATCAGCGATGGCAGGCACTCCGTATTTACCAATATGTTTTTTTCCTTTTTCAGGTCCAGCAAAAAGTACCGTTGCACCTGCTTCACGGGTGCGGTATACAGGATACCATAATTCCAAATCTTCAAATTCATCATGCAACAAGCAAATTACCGTTTGATTATGTAATGACATTTAAATGATCTCCCAACTTTTTATAGAATATCTTGATAGAACTCTTAGCTGATAAAAAGTACATCGAAAGTGTTACTAAGCGATATATGTATTCATTGTAACGAAGCTTACTCATTTGAGCAAATATGAGAGAAAGATTATAGATTATGCTTACGAAGCAACTTTATATTTGCGAGAAGCTGATTTAAGAGGTTAAATAAAAGTTTTGAGAGGTGTAATGGTAATGAAGTGGCTACGTTGGTTACCGTCTATTCTATGGATGGCATTAATATTTTATCTATCTTCGCGGACAGGCGATGAGATTAATACGATTTTACCGTTCTTCCAAAAATATTTACCTTTTATACAAGATTTTAATTGGGGGCACTTTGTCAGTTATTTCGTGCTCGCTATGACTTTTGATTTCGCATTTAATCAAAAATCATTCCAATGGCGGTATAAACTCATTATTGTGTTACTATGTACACTATACGGCGCGACAGATGAAATTCATCAATTTTACGTTGGTGGAAGAATGATGGATTGGTATGATCTTCGAAATGACTGTATTGGTGCTACTCTTTGGGTGTTGCTCATTAAAATCCCGTATTTTCAACAGGCATGGAAAAAATTAAGTTAAAGTACATAGCAGGAATATGAGAAAAAAATGTCGAATCACTTACATAGATACATGGAGGCTTGAAGAAGGCTGAAGTGAGTACTTGTAAGGAGTGATCCTCATGCAAAAGTTATGTCTTTGTGGGGAAAATATGTCTCTAAAACTTCGAACGGTTATTCTTTCTGGAAAAGTAGAGATTGATAATGTTCCTATATATACTTGTCAAACATGCAGTAGAAGTGAAGTAATTCCTGAGGTTAAAGATGATCTTAAAGGATTCATTCAAGAATTAGGTGAACAACCTAAAAAAATGAACTTTCTGTTTAACGAGCGCAATGAATGGGCAAATTTATTAGTAGAATATAAACTTACAAAAAAGACTGCTCAAACTGCAAAGGATCAATTTGATCAGATGATGAAGCGTCGAACTAATGAACTTCTGGATCTATACTTATTAGCACAAAGTTTGCATGACCATGACTGGCTAGAATCTATAGTGAAAAGATTGACTCAGCTCGGAGCTCAAATCAAGTCTTCGTAGAGCAAAATAGTACATCTTGTAATTAATAGCTGATATTGTTACCAAATACGTAATAAAAGATCAAAACATTGCGAAATTTGCATTTTTACAGTATTATAATTCCAATATGTGTCGAACGTTTCAATTAATTTATAGCAAATGGAGAGAGTGCTCGTGACCGTAACAATATATGATGTAGCAAGAGAAGCAGGAGTTTCAATGGCAACAGTTTCTAGGGTTGTAAATAATAACCCTAATGTTAAGCCTGCCACTCGTAAAAAGGTGTTTGAAGCTATTGAACGTTTAGGTTACCGACCTAATGCAGTTGCACGTGGACTAGCTAGTAAAAAGACTACAACCGTAGGTGTCGTTATTCCTGATATATCAAATGCTATTTTTGCTGAAGTAGCACGTGGAATTGAAGATATTGCCAATATGTATCATTACAATATTATTTTGTGTAATGCCGATAAGAAGAAAGATAAAGAAATTCGCGTAATTAATACATTGTTAGAAAAACAAGTTGACGGTCTATTATTTATGGGCGGTGCAGTAACAGAGGAGCATCAACAAGCATTCAAAACAGCAAATGTTCCAATTGTTCTTTGTGCTACATCAGATGAGTCTGGAGAGATTCCATCTGTTGATATTGATCATGAGACGGCAGCTTACGATGCGGTTCAATCATTAATTAAGCAAGGACATCGTCGTATTGCTATGATTAGTGGTACGCTAGAAGATCCTTCTAATGGTTATGCTCGTTTTAACGGATATAAAAAAGCTTTAGCTGATGCTGGAATCGTGTACGAAGATACTTTAGTTCGTATTGGTAACTATCGATATGAATCAGGATCAGATGCAATGCGTTATTTCTTAGAGCTTGCTAATCGCCCATCTGCGGTATTCTCTGCAACAGATGAAATGGCAATTGGTGCTATTCATGCGATTCAAGATAAAGGATTACAAGTACCTGCTGATATCTCTGTTATTAGTGTTGATAATTCACGCATGGCTTCTATGGTAAGACCACTTCTTACGACAGTAGCTCAACCGATGTATGATATCGGTGCGGTTTCTATGCGTTTATTAACTAAGCTAATGAAGAAAGAACATGTCGAACAAGCACAAGTTATTTTGCCCCATGAGCTAATTGTTCGTCAATCAGTAGGAGGCAACTAGAGTAATGTTATACAACAAGATTGGCATCATTGGAGCAATGGTTGAAGAAATTGAATTGCTTCATCAAAATGTGAAAAACGTTCAGCAGTCTACGATTGCTGGAGTTACTTATTATGAAGGTACATTGCATGGACAAGCTCTAATCTATTGCAAATCAGGCGTTGGTAAAGTTAACGCTGCTATCTGTACACAAGTTTTATTATCTATGGATGTAGATTGTGTATGGTTCACAGGTGTTGCTGGTGCGCTTGATCCTAGATTAAATGTTGGAGATATTGTTATTTCTAGCAGTGCCTTGCAACATGATATGGACGTTACACCTCTTGGCTATGCTAAAGGTGTAATTCCTTTCCAAGAAGTATCTGATTTCGTAGCAGACGAGGAACTAGTGAAGCTTGCAGTTAAAGCTAGTGATGCTTTGTTCCAAAATCGTACTGTTGTTGGTAGGGTTGTTTCTGGCGATCAGTTTATCGCGAGTGTTGATAAAGTAAAAGAATTACATGAAATATTCGGTGGAGTATGCGCTGAGATGGAAGGTTCATCTGTAGCTCAAGTTTGTTATGCCAATAGTACTCCATTCATTATCATTCGTTCTATGTCAGATAAAGCAGATGGATCTGCTGATGTTTCTTACACAGACTTCGTAGTAGAAGCTGCGAACAATTCATATGCAATTATCGATTATATGGTTTCACATTTACAGTCTTAATCTTAATTAGTATGTTAAAAGCGCTCAAGAGCCGAACCAGGTTCTTGAGCGCTTTTTATTATGAATAAAGGGGTAAATGAAGTATTGGACAGGAAAATAGAGTGCTAGACTGTTAGAGCTTTATTATGTTAACGGATAGTTTACTGCTAATAAGAGGGACAAAATTCCAAATCCCCACTCTCTTCATAACTTAAAATAGGCACTTAACTAGTGACGGGCAAGAAGTTTATAGAACGAGGGGTGCATAACATTTGGAAAATGAAAAACGGAATGTAGAAATACCACAACCAATAAGAAATGATGGTGCTGGTTGGTGGGATTTAGGACCACGGGATATTATACGAGACATTGAGAACCCTGACATGCTAGTTTCGCCTGTCACCGATGCCGGATCCTTCCTAACCTAAAGTTCTCTTTCTCCGATACTAATATGCAGTTAAATCACGGTGGTTGGTCACGAGAAGTGACAGTTAGGCAGCTTCCGATTGCAACCACGATTGCTGGGGTGAATATGGCTCTGACTCCGGGTGGTGTGCGAGAGTTACATTGGCACCAGCAAGCGGAATGGGCGATCATGCTTGTGGGGCGGGCGCGCATTACATCAGTAGATCAGAACGGGAAGAACTTCATTGCTGACGTAGGCGTGGGTGACCTTTGGTACTTCCCTCCCGGAATTCCTCATTCTATTTAAGGACTTGAGGAAGGCAGTGAGTTTTTGCTCGTCTTCCCTGACGGTAGCTTCTCTGACCTCAATACTTTAACTATCTCAGATTGGTTCGCTCATACGCCAAAGGACGTACTATCTGCGAATTTTGGTGTTCCGACAAATGCTTTCGACCAAATCCCGACCCATCAGTTATACATTTTTCAATGAAACGTTCCCGGTCCACTTGAAAGTCAGCAGGTAGCAGACCCACAAGGTACGGTACCAAAAACATTTACACATCGACTACTTGCGCAAGAGCCGATTGTAACTCCTGGCGGGAGCACAGTACGTATTGTGGATTCAACCAACTTTCCTATTTCGTCTCAAATTACCGCATCGTTACTGGAAATCAAACCGGGAGCAATAAGAGAAATGCACTGGCATCCAAACAATGATGAATGGCAGTATTATATCTCAGGTACGGCGAGAATGACGGTTATGGCACCCAATGGTACTGCTCGTACTTTCAATTACCGCGCTGGAGATGTTGGATATGTACCGCGTGCCTTCGGACACTACATTCAAAATACTGGTAATACAAGCGTGTGGGCTTTGGAGATATTTAAGAGTGATCGCTTTGAAGATATTTCACTAAATCAGTGGATGGCGCTTACACCTCATCAACTCGTACAACAGAACTTACATCTAGGACCAGAAGTAATGAACACTTTCAAAAAGAAAAAGCAATTTATAGTGAAAAATCCTGAGTTTACTTATTATCCGAGAACTGATAAGTAAGTATATCAGCATTACATGTTTTTCATATTAATGGGAGAGCTTGTTACACAAACGGACAACTGTTTGAATGTAGCTCCCAAAAGGACAGTTTCTATTTGATGTTCATTGAAGTAACGGGCAGTTTAGTTGAAGATTAATTAAGGTGAGCCTTATCATAATTGACGGCGAAAAATGAGGATAAAATAACGGATGACGCATATCATGATGTTCCATAATCGGACCGGCGGCTGTCTGATACGACGAACTTGGGTACTATCGGTTGATCGAGATGAGAGCGGATTATTGAGGTAACCAGCGTAGAGCATGTACCGCCTGGAACAAAAGTATAATCGATTTCTTCTTTCTCTCTTTCTACACGTAGATGTGAGATGCTACCAAAAGTTTGCTCCCACCGAAGAGATCATATGTCACATCCTAATTTACTAACTGAATAAATTTCAAAGAAGGGGCCATCCCGCAAATTATGGCCCTAAAACTTGCCGTTACAGCTAGCGCGGTGATGCGTATTGGACATACTGGTACAGCATAAAGTAGAATTGCGAGTAGAAGCGGAAATGTTAAATTTGCATATTGGTGTTTAAGATACGGGAGTTTGCGCACGTTGAGTGCTGTGTGTCGGTAGTAAGAACGCATACTCCAGCAGTCCTGCTGTTTTCTCTGGATTGAATAGAGGGAATTGATATTCGTGAGAGATAAACTGCGGCTTCATTTGTTGAAAAACTTTAGGCAATACATACGCTTTGTCTTCCGTTCCTCAGATGATGGAAGTATTCATTGAGGTAACGAATTTTTCAATGTTCGCCTATATTTCCTACGCCTAGTATGCCGATCATATTAAACAACTCAATTTTGAATAAGTGTCTGACTATGCTTATTTTTTCGAATCAATGTGTATCCCAGTGCGATCATCCAAAGTAGCCAAAGTGTGCTGCCAACAGCGGCTGCCCATCCTATTACCGGGAAAGTTGGAATGACCGTGCCGAATAGCTCGGCTTGACCTAATAGATAAATTAAGGAGGAGATAATTCCGAACCAACCGATGAAGGGATGAACGGTTTTGGATTTGAGAAAATGGCGGCAAACAATCAAAGTCCATATAATCGAAAATAGTTGGCCCAAATGCTCTCCAAGAATGACTCCGCCGTATTGGTGAACGACTTGAAATATAATAGAAATGGTCTCTTGTGAAGTATCGGGATGATCAGCGTAATAATTAGAAAGAACCGGCACAACAAATACCCATCTCAATAATCCTGCAATCTGGGTTATTCCTCCAATGATCATAAAAGTTGTTGCAACTCTTACATTTTGGTATTCTTCTCCAATGATCTTGCCTAGAAAAACAACAGCCCAAAACAGCGGCAGTCCGGCTAGTGAAAATATCCACCAAACCAGAATTAATGATGTTCCTCCATCATGAAATTTTGTTAGAATCTGATCTATAGGCATTCTTAGTATTTCAGGGTAATCAAAAATAAAAACAAGAGCAATGTAAGGAATAAAAAGCAATAAAGATCCTAAAATAAACAATTGTCCTGCTTGACGGTGTAAATGATGATTCATTTGAACAACGCTTCCCTTCTTTTTCAAATTAACTACAGGCTGCTAACTTCGATTACGGAATAATCATATGACAGCAGACTAAAGTTCACCATAATAAAACATGCAATAAAGCTAATAAAGTACGAAAATATATAGATATAGGAGTTAATCCAAAATGTCTAAAATGTCTAAAATGTCGGTGTTGTTGGCCAGGCCAATAGTGCTTGACGTATTAAGTAAAGGACACACCATAGAATTGTTGTATAAAGACCTTTATATCCAAGAGGATCTTATGACAAATCCAGACAACTATATCGATGCGGACAAATATGACCTTTTGTTGGAAAGAGCAGCTTCTATTAGTAAAGATCCCTTTTTCGGCTTTCATCTGGGAGCAGAGTTTTCATTAGACAATTTGGGTTTGATTGGATATATTTTGCTCAATTCCAACACTCTACATCAAGCGTTCAAAAACTATCAACGTTATAACATTCTCTTATGCAGTGGTGTAGTTTACGATTTGCAGGTTATCGATGGTGAAGCAAGATTCAGCTTTTGGGTAGGCGACTCTTCTAGAAAAACAACCTATCATCTTATGGATTCAATCCTCTCTTCGACCTATAAGTTTATTCAGAAGCTAACTGGCGATCCAATTAAACTGAGAATGGTCTCATTTATTCAAAATACCCCCTTAGATATACAACCTTACGCCAGTTTTTTTGGAGCGAAGCTTGTTTTCAATCAAAAGGAAACTGCTCTTATATTCGATGCAAATTTATTGGATTTACCCCTCGTATATCGCAATCAGCAGCTGTTACAAATTGTGGAGAACCATGCCATCCAGATGATGCGTGCTTTGAAAATGGAACACACTTTCTCGGAGGTGGTTAGTGTTGCTATTATCAAAAGCTTTGATGGAACTATTCCTAGAATCCAAGACATTGCTAGAAGTCTAGGATATAGCGTTCGTTCCATTCAACTTCAATTAAAGAAAGAGAATACTACCTTCAAGGATTTACTTACCGTTATTCGCAAGAACATGGCGGAAAGTTATTTGAAAAATCCTTCGTTTTCAATTAGCGATATTTCTTATGCTCTTGGATTTTCTGATCCTGTATCCTTTCATCTCGCCTTTAAGAAATGGACAGGGCAAACGCCAGGGGATTATCGGAAACAATACAACTGATCATACAGATGTTTGCACATTTCATTAATTCCTTTGCGCTTTTGATAATAGCCGCAGTCTCCATACTACTTTATGATAATCAAATGAATTATTAATAGAAGAAGGAGCTGTAGAACAAGTGGAAAGGGTTAATCAGAAGGAATTGCATGTCATCTTTGGTACGGGGCCTTTAGGAATGTGGACAATGCGGGAACTGCTTAAATTAAATAAAAAGGTGCGGATAGTTAATAGATCTGGTAGTAAAAACAGCATGCCAGATGAAGTGGAGACGGTTGCTGGAAATGCATTTGATAATTTGAAAGTAGCCGAACTGACGAAAGGCGCTGCAGCCGTTTATCAATGTGCTCAGCCCGCGTATCACGACTGGGTAAAATCTTTTTTACAGATGCAGCAAGCCATTATTGAAGGAACTGCAGTTAATGGGGCCCGATTAATAGTTGCAGAAAATTTATATATGTATGGTATGCCAACTAATGCGCCTTTTGTTGAAACGACATCTTATAACGCACATACCCGTAAGGGGAAAGTACGACAAGCCATGACGGAAGCTCTTGAATGGGCTCACAACTCTGGAAAGCTGCCTATAACTCGCGTTCGTGGATCAGACTTCTGGGGTCCTGACGACTTTGCGGCTACTCCACTCATTTTTGGTTCAGCTTTATCTGGTAAGCGAGCATCCATCTTAGGAAACATGCATAAACCTCATACGTTTACCTATGCGCCTGATTTTGGCAAGGCGTTAGCGATTGCAGGTACAAATGAAGCAGCCAATGGTGAAATTTGGCATGTTCCTAGCAATCCCCCAATCACGCAAATTGAGCTTCTTCAATTAATTTCTGCTAAATTGGATAAAAACGTGAAAACTAGAGTAGTCGAGACATGGCTCATTCGCATACTGGGGTTGTTTAACCCCAGTATGCATGAGATGGTTGAAATGATGTATCAATGGAATAATCCATTTGTAATGGATAGCAGCAAGTTCGAAAAGACATTTGGTATGAAAGCCACGTCTATAGATGAAGCCATATTTAACACATTAAATTGGTGTCGGAAAAATATTTAGTTGCAATATTCTTGCTGTTGTCTGTTACATTTCAGTGACCTGTAAATTATCTTTAATATGTTAGGATATTCTAAATAATTTCATGAAATACTAACTAAAACATAAGAATGGGGTTGATAAAATGTTAGACGTAGTTCAGCCGGGGCAAGTCGTGTATGTGATTATTCGAAACCCTCATGTTCAGGGAGTAGCTAATGTTCAAGAGGCTGCAGTTGTGATGGATCCTAATTCTCCTGGTAATTTTTCATTATTTATTTATGAAACATATTATCCATTAAATAATGACTTTGCCATATATCAAACAGCAAGTGAGGCTGAGGATGCCTATAAAGAAGCTTTTGGGTTTTCTGATGTGGAGGGTTTTTATGGTTAAGCCTTTCGTACCTCAACTTGTTTATGTAGAACCAAAAGCACTGGAATATCCTCTAGGTAGAGAATTAATAACCAAATTTGAAAATATGGGTATTGAAATTAGAGAGACAACCTCACATAATCAAATACGAAACCTACCTGGAGACAATGAATTTCAAAAATATAGAATTGCTAAGTCAACTCTAGTCGTTGGGGTTAGGAAAACTATAAAGTTTGATACTTCAAAACCTTCTGCAGAATATGCAATTCCGTTAGCAACTGGGTGTATGGGTCATTGTCATTATTGTTATTTACAAACTACCATGGGCAGTAAGCCGTATATTCGTACATATGTCAATCTTGATGACATCTTTGAAGCAGCTAATCAATATATGAAGGAAAGAGCTCCAGAGATAACAAGGTTTGAAGCATCCTGTACATCGGATATAGTAGGTATTGATCACTTAACACATTCCCTAAAGAGAGCTATTGAATTTTTTGGTGAATCTGAATTCGGACGATTACGTTTTGTAACCAAATTTGCTCATGTCGATCATTTACTTGATGCCAAGCATAATGGTCGGACTCGATTTCGTTTCAGTATGAATAACGACTATATTATAAAAAATTTTGAACCGGGGACATCCAGACAATCTGAGAGAATGGAAGCGGCTAGGAGAGTAGGGGAAGCAGGATATCCTTTAGGTTTCATTATTGCTCCAATCTATTTGCATGAAGGATGGAAAGAGGGCTATAAGGTAATGTTCGAGAAATTAGAATCCGTCCTTTCCGATTCCGCAAAGAAAGATCTGACCTTCGAATTAATTCAACATCGATTTACTAAACCTGCGAAGCATGTTATTGAGAAGAATTATCCGATGACAAAGCTGGAACTTGATGAAACTAAAAGAAAATGGAAATGGGGACGATATGGAATTGGAAAATATGTCTATACAGACCAAGAGCAGGAGGAAATAAAAGAAACTCTTGGCAGATATATCAACCATTTCTTCCCGCAATCAACCATTGAGTACTTCACATAAATATTACGAATCTTAGCCCATACCTCACTTACATCCACTACGGAGAACTGCATCACAGGAAGGCGCAAGTTATTTTGGGTCTCAAAATGATGAGGTACCTGGAGGGAGACGCTTAAAAAAATCTATGAAATGAAGCCCAGTCCTGCGCAGGGTTGACTCTAAAAAACTCCGAAAACCATTGAATGTAGTGGATTTTCGGAGTTTTTTTCATTACTCCTATTTGATCGTCGCCAGCGACTTGCTCGTGATGTCGTAGACGATGTGGGGCATTCCAGTCGGTGAATCGACAGTGGAATTGACAAACGGTTAAGGCGTCAGATCGGAGGCCCCGATGTACGTTATATTTTCTGGAAGTTTTAAAAGGTATTGCCCAATTGCGAGATGTACTTCGTGAAGCTGTTTTTACCAGCGATTTTTTAGCACGAAATAGGGGTGGATTCGCCTTTAGAGATTTTTCGCTATTCAATTAGATGGCAGAAAGAAGGAATAAACAGGAAGGGATTTTAAGATGAAAAGAGAAAAGTAGTTAGATAGCCTAACCTAGAGGAGAAGGCATTAACATAGTTACTTCAGAAATCGACGTAGTGAACGAAACGTTTACCATTAAAGGAAACTAGAGTTTAATAATTAAAAAACAATACTGCACTAAAAAAACTAATCAAATACTGGGAGAGTGACGAGAGATGAACAGTAGAGAAAGATTTTCGGATCGGGTCGATTCATATTTGAAGTACCGCCCGAGCTATCCGAAAGAGGCTGTTGATTATTTGTACGACTTCATCGGTTTGCGTTCGAACAGTATAATAGCAGACATCGGTTCCGGTACAGGTATCTTTTCAAAGCTACTACTGGAACGCGGAAACAATGTGATCGCGGTCGAGCCGAATCAGGCAATGCGGGAAGCAGCCGAGCAGATATTTGGAAGCAAACCTAACTTTCAGACTATATCAGGTTCCGCAGAATCTACTGGATTACCAGATCAGTCGGTTGAGTTTATTGTCTGCGCACAAGCGTTTCACTGGTTTGATCGCTTAGCTGCGCAAATCGAGTTTCGTAGAATTCTACAGCCGGGTGGGAGAGTAATACTAATTTGGAATTCACGTCTTACAAACGGTACTTCATTTCGTGAAGAGTACGATCAACTGCTCTATACGTACGGTACCGACTACCAAAAAGTCAATCATAAAAATATTTCTCAGACGATGCTTCACTCTTTTTTCAAGGCAGGAACGATGCATGAAGTGCGATTCAGAATGAGTCAGGAGTTCGATTTCGAAGGGCTGAGAGGCAGGTTGCTATCATCTTCCTATAGCCCTATATCAGGACATCCGAATTACAATCCGATGATGACGGAACTGCGAAATCTTTTTGATAGGAATCATCAGGATGGTATTGTTCCATTCGATTATGAAACTGAAATATTTTGGGGAGAAGTTTAGCTCAAGCTACCTGAGTGGAACGTTTCATACGCTAAGTGTTACAATACTTAAGGAGTATTATAGAAAAATATGAGAGAATGCAGGTGAGAGATTGATCTTTGTTTTTATTAAACGATTTTTAATATTAGTAGCAAGTCTTTTCCTCTGGTTTATCATTCACAGTACTTTCGTGGTAATAGATGGGTTAAATGATGAATTGAAACCTGTTGATGTAGCTGTAGTATTAGGAAATAAAGTAGAAACTACTGGACAACCTTCTGAACGGTTAAAAGCAAGATTAGATAAGTCTGTAGAACTTTATGATGGGGGCTATTATACTTATATCATGGTAAGTGGTGGTATTGGTAAGGAAGGTTTCGATGAGGCAAAGGTTATGAAATCTTACTTAATAGATAAAGGGATACCGGAAGATAAAATAATAGAGGATAGCAATGGGTACAACTCATATATGACCGCTCAAAATACTAGCAAGATTATGGATGAATTAGAATTAGACTCCGCTATGGTTATTACTCAATATTTTCATGTAACTAGGACAAAATTAGCGTTTAGAAAAATGGATATAGAAGAAGTTTATTCAGCCCATGCCAAAATCTTTGAGTTTAGAGATATTTACTCAATAATAAGAGAATTCCCGGCATATTATAAGTATCTCTTAAAATAGTGATATAAATAAACGATAATCTTACCTGCGTTCAAGTAGGATTGAATCAGCTTCAAGACTCGTTTTGCTGGACCTTTCGTGCCACTCTAGCTGTCAGGTGACAAGATTATTAGCTCATTAAGTGCCGCGTAAATCGCGGCACTTTTATTTTATAGTGTAAGTTTGTTGTCAAAGCGGGGTAACAATATCTTTATCCGATTACCAATTATGATAATATTCCTATTTCATTCTGGAAAGGAAACATATTACATAATTTTTACGTTTATAGTAAGGAGAGGCAGTAATTAAAAGGTCTTCGGAAGGGGCATAAAAATGCTGAATAAGTTGTTATTTCCTTTACTTATATGCATCTTATTAACACTAGCTGCTTGTAGCAATAAACCTTATGGATATTACGAAGATGATAAAATGATTGGTAACATAGAACGGGTGGAAAGAGCAAACAGCTTGGTTGAAGTGAATATTTCTGAATGGGATAAAAGAGATATGAAAGGCAATGTCGACGCTTACGGCGTGTCTATCCCGGTTATAATAACGGATGATTTGATTATTAAAAAAGAGGACGGGTCCTTATCCAATATTAATTCATTAAAAATCGGACAAAAAGTACTTATCAACCCACCAAGGTGGATTGATGAAGGTATCACATATGAAGCAAAGGAGATTATTTTGTTGGAAATGTCGTACAAGGAGAAGTATAAACAATTATTGTCCAACAAAAAGGGAAGTTATCTGACAACAGTATTTGTTAAAGAAGGAGACTCGTTACCATTAACAACGGAAGATACATTGATGGGTCTTCTATCCAAAAGTCCAATAAACTTCGGAGTTTATCAAGAGGACTTTGTTGTTGATTATAAGCAGGAATTGAATATTGAAAACTTCCCTGTCATGCTTATCTTTGACACAAAAGGATTAGTCTTAAAAACGTATGATGCGGATGAAGTGGTAGCTTTTTTTAATGATTAAAAACATTCAGCTAACGGAGAACGATAGTTGAACAAATGACAATGGAGTAGATATCACAGTACGCACTAATTATATTGAGTTAACGGACTGGAAAAGAGGGAAAACTTATCTCTCAGTAATCTTCTTGCACTTGGGGTAGTCAGAAGGTTTAGTTAGAAAAGAGCGGAGGGATTTTTTGAAAAAACTTTTTACAGCGATCCTACTCATTTTAGTTACATTTATTTTTTGGACGGCATCGCATGCTGAAGCCTTGTCCTGTGCAATGCCACGTCCCGTTAAAGAGGAGATGGACCTTAGCAGCGTCGTTTTCAAAGGAAAAGCGGTCGAGATTAATAAGGACGGACTTACCGTGTTCCTGATCGATGAGGCATGGAAAGGCGTAGAGACCTCGCAACTTGAGATTTATCATAACGGGTGGGATCCTTTTGTTAAAAATACGGAATATTTGGTATTTGGAAGTGTTCAGGAAGGAAAACTTCGCATGAATTTGTGTGGTCGAACGGGACCTTGGGACATTGCAAGGGAAGCGGCGATGAAGGATTCAGGCTTCAAGTCTACTAAACCTGGATTATCAATGGAGTGGGATCAATCTCAACATCAGATGGGGTATGTCATTCCGGCGAGCATAGTAGTTGTTGCTGTTGTCCTTCTGTTACTTTTCATGATTTTGATAAGAACCAAACGAAAGCGGTGACGTTTAAAAACCTTTCTTGATTTTGACAGACTGAATTTTATTTATCCACAATTAGATGTAGTAAGAGTCATAATGTCTTGAGCATTTTATCATGGTAATTTACGTGCTGAATTTGCTTCTTCCTATCTGGCTGTGTGGGGCTTATAATTGTTACTTTTAGAAAGCATAATATTGGAACATTATGCTAGCGGAGAAGGATAGTTTAATGCCATCAATACAGCTTTTCTTTAATAATTGTCAGATTAGTTGAAGAAAAATCTGCTCCGTTTATGCTATAATCTAAATGGATTAATAATCATAAGATACTTTAAGAAGTGAGGATATATGATGATTGCAAAAACAGAAGAAGATTTTAATGGTTTGAAGGAAATAGGGAAAATTGTTGCCTCCATTAGAGATGAATTGGTACAAAGAACAATTCCTGGCATAACGACCAAAGAACTTGATGATATAGCCGGAGAGCTTTTAGAAAGAGCAGGTGCAGTTTCAGCTCCAATAAGTGAATATGATTTTCCTGGATATACTTGCATTAGTGTTAATGAAGAAGTGGCACATGGTGTTCCGGGTCATCGGATTATTCATGAAGGGGATTTAGTAAATATAGATGTTTCTGGTTCCAAAAATGGTTATTTCGCAGATACAGGAATCTCGTTTGTAGTAGGCGAAGGAGACGAAGTATTAACGAAAATCTGCGACGTTGCTAAAAAGGCATTTGAAGCTGGGCTTAAGAATGCAAAACCTGGTTCAAAAAAAAGTAGAATCGGAAAAGTAGTATTCCAAACAGCGAGAGATAATGGATTAACTGTGATCAAAAACCTTACAGGTCATGGTATTGGACGTACAATACACGAAGCACCTGACCACATTTATAATTATAATGATACATGGGATGATGAATTATTAAAGGAGGGGATGGTTATCGCATTTGAACCATTTATTTCGACCTTTGAAGAAGAAGTATCCCAAAAAGAAGATGGGACCTTTGTTACAGAAAAAAGCTTTGTAGCTCAATATGAACATACGATTATTCTTACGAAGAATGGACCGATTATTACTACATTGTAAGAGCATTAATAATTATGAAAGCACCTTAATTAAAAGGTGTATTCATAACGTTTAAAACAACTTGTACAAATAGAATTCATTATCAGTCTTTCCGACTATAATGAAGGAATGTAATTTTTAACCTTTCAGAATAAATCCCGACTTATCTCTTAAGATCATAGATAAGTCGGGATTTTTATGTATCAAAATACCCATATCGATAGAAATACGCATTTTTCTGACGCTAGCCATTAAATAAAAACTATGCTATTGACGCAAAGTTGAAGGGGATGTTCTACGAATATCAAAGACCCTGCAGAATTGTGCACTAAATGTCGGGAAGGGAATTACCTTCTCTGCTATGCTTTGAGTAACGAGGGGAGGTGATAATCATGGATATGCTTGCACAACTGAACAAATCTTTAAGCTATATTGAGGAGAGTCTTACTGATCGTGTGGACTATCAGGAGGCAGCAAAAATTGCTTGCTGTTCGGAATATCATTTAACACGGATGTTCTCATTCCTTGCAGGCATTACTTTATCAGAATACATCCGCCGAAGACGCCTAACTTTGGCAGCACTCGAGCTAAGCCATAGTGATATTAAGATCATCGATGTTGCGATGAAATATGGATACACCTCGCCGGATTCCTTTACTAGGGCTTTCCAAAGCATGCATGGGATTACTCCCTCGGAAGCCCGGATCCATGGACAGTCCCTCAAAACCTTCCCGCGCATGACGTTTCAACTAACTATCAAAGGAGGAAGTGAAATGATCTACCGAATTGAAGACAAAGAGGCTTTTTTCATAGTGGGGATCAAAAAAAGAGTGCCAATAGTTTTTCAAGGAGTGAATCCAGAGATTGCATCGATGTTTGAAGGACTTACACCAGAAATAATTGATCAGATTAAGGGCTTTTCGAATGTTCAACCTTCAGGACTAATCAGTGCTTCTACGAATTTCAGTGAAGGGCGGATGGAGGAGAAAGGAGAGCTAGATCATTACATCGGGGCGGCCACAACGAATGAATCAAGAGATGGCTTCGTCCAGCTGGAGGTGTCAGCCTCTACATGGGCTGTATTTACGGCAGTAGGCCCTTTTCCAAGTGTACTTCAAGAAATCTGGGGACGAATTTATTCCGAATGGTTTCCGTCTTCGGAATATGAGTTAAGTGAAGGACCTGAAATACTCTGGAATGAGCACAAAGATGTAGCATCGCCGCAATTTAAAAGCGAAATATGGATACCCATTAAAACGAAATAAGCAGCCGTTGTCGAAGTAACGGAACAGAATAGTTCCAATATGTGTTAATAAAAGCAACGATTTTGATTTAAATAACAGATATGAGATTATACGGGTTATAAAAAATCCGGTGACCTTGAACAGGTCACCGGATTTTCCATATTAGCTTTTCGGCATTTTGCTCTCATCCATGTACAGCAGGTTCCAGCGGTGACCGTCTAGGTCGGCAAATCCTGCGCCGTACATCCAGCCGTCAATTTCACTGGGCTTGCCAAAGATGCTTCCTCCGGCAAACTCTACTTTTTGAATAAAGGCTTCTACTTCTTCTCTGCTTTCAGCGCTAATGGAAAATATTACTTCTGCGCTATGGGTAGTATCTGCGGTTTTTGAACTTGTAAATTTCTCAAATGCTGCATCCGGGAACAGTAAAATCGTTGTTTGGCCTATGGCAAGCTTGGCTCTCTCGTTACCAACGCTCACCGCATGGAATCCAATCTCATTGAAAAAGGCAGTTGACTTCTCTACATCTTTGACTGGCAGGTTAATCCAAATCTCCTGTGACATGGCTGTAGCCTCCTAGAATATATTTTAAACTATTCCTACTATACTCTACTTCTGGCAGCAGAAGCTAATCTTATAAAAGAAACCGCAATTTCTATCCAGAGTCATTAAACGTGAAAACCATGGTATATAACCCGATTAGTAGGTATCCGTCATATATTGAACTTGAACCAATAAACTACCCATTAGCTATTGAACAAACAAATGGGATTTATACGACCAGAGTTCAAGAGATCTCCGAAATACTCTGCCGAATGAAAGAGGCTTAGGAAACATGATTGCGCTAACGGGATACTATAGTGGAGGGGCTTGCAACTTGGAAACTCCTCTTTCCGTTGAATTAACGGGCAGGATACTTAAAAACTGCAATGAAAAATATGGTAATATATGTATATACTGGAGGTGATATATTGGTAAATACTGTGAGTATCTTACTCGCTGCTATATTTTTAGCCTTGTTAATATTCGGACTTATACAATGTAGAAAACATTCCTTTACAGCAGGCTTTTATTTCTTTCTCTTCTTAATTGTCCTTCAGATTTCACCTTATATTTATTCCCCTTTTATTAGTAAATACATTGATGATTCATTTACTAACGGAAATACTCCTATGGGAATGACTATTGGAGAATTAGTAGCTTGGTTTACTCTACTTCCTAGCATTATAGAAGTTATTGCATTTATTTTTTTAGTTTTTGGATTATATCGAATGTGGAAATCTAAGACCATCAAATCATGATCATCGTAGCTTATTCTGCTAACAGAGAACTATAGTGGAGGGGCTTGAAACATGGGAGCACCACTTTTACATTGAAGTAAGGGGCAGGTTAGTTTAATACGAGGAGCTGTTTATAATCAAATTGTAGTGTGAATAACACTATACTTTAAAGATATTGATAAGGACTTGATTACTTAACTAATAGATTTGTATGCTTAATCATTGGTGGAAAGGAAATGGAATTGCCGCTCATATACATTCAAGTAACTATGTTTCTTGGATGTATATGAGCAACAGAGAAAAGATTAACCTAGAACTTCGAAATCATCGTGTAATCTCCGCAGCCTGTAAGCGTTCATGGCGAATTCGCGTAGCTCCTCAAGAATGGTATAATTCGCCCAGGCACCTGCGACAGCCCCGATTCCTGGCACCATCTGCAGCATTTTCCGGAAATCAATGGCGTCGCGATACTCGATCTGAAATGTCTCCCAGTCCATATTTTTGGAGTATTCAGCTTCGGAGAGCCATTGTTCCTTTTCAACATGCCAATGCTTGATGGAATTCAACAACCTAACACGGTTTTCCGGCCCCGCAAACGTCATTTGAAAAACCTTAAGAATGAATACACGCTCAGCGAAATGTTTGGTGTCATAACCGTAAACATGCGCCAGTTCGAACAAAAATTTCATCTTGATCGCAATTAAAGCTGGAAAGTCCACCACGCTAAACATAATACCGCCTGCTCCGGTTCCTGCGCCTTCGGCAACAGCGATTTTTTGGTACAAGGCAAACAACTCTTTTGCTTCTTGATCGGCAAACTCCAGTTCCAAATTACGTTGCACCAGGCGGCTAGGCGTATATTCCGCTCCGAACAGTGCCGTACGCACGATCGATCGTATGGTGGTGGTAATGATGATGTGCACCTTCGGGGGAATCAAATGATTAATTCGATTGCCGATTGTTTTCGATGTTTTTTCCAGCCATCCCGGCGGTTTGAACATTTTTTGTTCCCAGTTGGCAACTTCCCTCTGTACTTTATGTTCGTAATTCATGATCCATAGCTCCTCCAAAAGACTTGGCTATATTGTAACGAATATTTCTGTGATTCGGAACAGACTGCAGGCAGGTAACGGACCTCGACTAAAGTCCAGCACTGCGTTGATGATAGATAAGATTGAAATGTTCGACTCAAAGACCGTTAAAGGCTTTTTGGGCGTAGTATCAAATATCAAGAGCTTGCAAAAGGGGAGCTCCCCTTTTCCATTGAAGTAATGGTATATTCAATCCAATCGCTTAAGGATGAAATAGCACTATGGGAAATATTGAACTTGTATGGCTGTGTATCTAAAATTTGCTAATCATGATCAAGCTATCAGATGTTAGAGCTTTCTTGCTTTAATTACAAAAGTTACAGGAAGCATTTTTGCTTTTTTTGCAAAATCGCTGTTACTGTCCCGCGACTGCATAATCTCATCATCAGATTGCTCAATCATTTGCTCAATTACAAATCCCGCTTTTGCTAACGCATTCACATAGGTTGATAGTTTACGGTCAGATAAGGTTAGCGTACTTTCGTCAAGAGAAACTGAATACCAGGATTCATCGAAATAACATTTTTTGAAAACAAGCATATCATTTTCTGCAACAACACATTTATGTATAGGGTGAGACCAACTGAAAATAAATACGCCGTCTTTTTTTAGGTAAGAAGCAATTCGGCAAAAAGTACCCTCAAGGTCCGTTGTCCAGCCTATGGCATAAATCGAATAAACAAAGTCAAAATAATCCACTGGTAGGCCACATTCATCTTCCATGGGAGAACAGATCAAATTGGCAGAAAGACCGCTCACCGTCAAGTACTGCCTTGTCTTTTCGATTTGGTTCTCTGATAAATCTATACCCCATAGTTCAGCTGCTTTGCGTTCCCCGTGATATTGCAAAGATTGTCCCCTACCACAGCCTATCTCCAGCATCTTTTTCCCTGAGACATCGCCAAAAAGTTGACATTGTTCTTCTGATACAAATGATCCATAAAAAGGAAGTGAGGTTGCTCCTAAAATATCATTTCCTTTTGTATCCCAAAATAAGCTATTTGTTTTATGAACAACATTTTTATCCTTATCGACCGATATGGCTACGCCAACCTCGCCAGCGCCTATAATGTTTGTTCTATATACAGAATTCTTGTCCAACCAGATACCCTCCCCAAATATAAATAATATGAGCCGAAACATATAACCCATTTACGCGTTATCCCGATAACACATATCAAACACGAACACTTTGTGGTATTAACTATAGAATAATTTACCATTTTCTTATGAACAAATCCACCTAAAATCATCCATCCAGCGCCCGTTTGATCTCGTATTCATAACTGAACCATCCTGCTACAATGGTTTCGGTCTGCAGCATAATATCATTAAAGTACACCTCTCCAGAGCAGTTTGTGATAACTAGACGGATTGTGATGGAGCGCAGTCTGCCATAACCCTTGGAAGAGGCGTACCATAGCACATGAGGAATTAGAAATGAGTAAAGGTGATATTTGCACCACGCTCATTACGCTGACGGGAGAAGATAGCTCAATGCCATCAAGAGAACCTTTTCTCATCTAAAGGGAAGGATAGTTTCAAAAGAGACTTTACTTTACTAGTACCTTACTATACAATGTACTTAATTATACAATGTTTAAGGGAGATTCCATGGAAATTGATAAAGAGATATTAAAGGGCCACATAGACACAATACTGCTCAGTCTTCTGAGGGAAAAACCGGTATATGGGTATGAGTTAGCAAGAACTGCGTTAGACCGTAGTGAAGGCGCTTTTGAGTTAAAAGAAGCAACGCTTTATTTATCTTTAAAGCGGTTGGAAAAGAATGAATTGGTTACATCGTTCTGGGGGGATTCAGATAGTGGTGGTGGCAGAAGGAAGTATTATGAGTTAACAGAGACAGGGAGATTACGCTTGAAGGAAAAAAAGGCGGAGTGGCTTTTTTTTAGAACGATAATAAATCAGTTTATGGAGGGAATTGAAGAATGAGTAAACCTTCTCTAGAAGCTAACAATCAAAAGCTTATTCATAAGTATATAGATAGGCTGTGCAATAAAATGAATGAGTCTCCCCAAGAAGTTAATGAATTTCGTGAAGAGATGATTAACAACCTTATGAGTAGCGTGAAATATTGGAAGTCAAAAGGCTTAGGTGAATCTGAAGCAGTTAGTAAAGCTTTGAACAGCTTTGGTGAACCACAAGAAATTGAAACAGAGTTGAAAACACTATACAGAATTAAGAAGGTGTTTTCAGGTAATATACTAAAAAGCTCAATCGCTATGTTATTTTTAGGAATAATCATAGTAGGATGGTTTTTGTACTGGAATGAACTCCGTCATTATGATGTTGCAGATGAAGCTTTTGAAATTGTACTCCAGGAAGTAGGAACAGCAGAAAATCCAATCAGTGACACAATGATTAAAGAATTGGAGCAGTACATTAATAAAAGTACAAGTGTTTCAGGAGTTGTTCTACGTATACAAGAGGATACGGGCATAGCCCCTCAAGATTATCCTATACAATATAAGTATCCAGAAAATCTAAAGTTGGATAAACTTAATAACATTCCTAACAATGAATACATCTTTACCTACATTGTTCCTAGTGGAACCAATATACTTATCCCAGGCACGAACAAAGCAATAAGTATTGATGTGGGCATACATTTGTTTAATGATACGACATTCATGATAGGTATTATTTTGTTGTTTGGATATTGGATATTATTTGCAGTTTGGGCAAGTATGAATGTTTACTATAAGGGTCATGGTAGAGCATTATTGGTAGTCTTATTTCTGCTACTAAATGTCGTTGGATACGCCCTTTATTTATTAGGGGTGAAATTAATTGGTGGTAGTACGGTAATTTGGAAGCATAGGCTAACATAAAACAGGAGCTAATAAGCCATAAAATTAGTATCTGAGTCGCTTGAAAATTAAAAAATGAGCGACATAGACAATAAAAGTAATGTCTATGTCGCTCAATTGAAGAGTAATGAGCAACGAAGATTAAAGCAATTCAAATATCTTGTATAACTATCGCTGCTACTTGTCGATTACGCTCGCTTATTTCGGTGCGCCTTGGCATTGGTATAATCATATGAGGTTCATCTTGCCAGTATAAAGGTAATTCATCTGTTGCATAGCTACTCCAATAATTTCTCCATTTGTCAGGTAGCGGGAGTAGTTCGGGTTTCTTGAATTGTTCTACAAGTTCATGATCGCTCATTGCTAGCCATACATGCGACCATGCCCTTGGGACAACCCGCCATAAATCATAGCCACCGCCACCGATTGCTACCCACTTACCATTACAATATTGATGGGCAAATTGATGGATGATATTAGGGATTTGCTCGTAAATACGCATCGAACAATGAAGATGCGAAAGCGGATCATATGCATGAGCATCACAGCCATGTTGGCTAACGATCAGATCAGGTTTATAATGTTCGATCACTTTAGTTAATGTAAGTTGAAAACATTCGAGCCATGAGTCATCTTCTGTGTAAGGATCAAGTGGCATATTGAAACAAGAGCCAAAACCATGATCAAGACCTTTCTCATAGTGATAACCTGTGCCTGGAAATAGAAATTTACCTGTTTCATGAATGGAATATGTACATACGTTGGGATCAGCGTAAAAACTGATCTGCACACCATCTCCATGATGAACATCGGTATCGATATAAAGAATTTTAACTTGATGCTGTTGCTGAATATGGCGAATAGCAATAACTGCATCATTATATATACAAAAGCCTGCTGCCCGATTCTCAAAGGCGTGATGTAATCCACCGGCCAAATGGAAGGCGTGATCTGTCTCTCCCGTTATAACGGCTTCAAGCGCACTTACAGTGCCTGATACAATAGAACAGGAAGCATCATGCATCCCTTGAAAGTAAGGCGTGTCATCCCCATGTAGTCCATACTGCTCAGCGATATCAATCAGACTATTATTCGGCGAGTCGCTACTTAAACCTTTAATAACATTTATATACTCTTGACTATGAGCCAAGGACAGTAGATGTTCGACATCAGTTATTGCAGGTTGCTGTATCTGATCAGGTAGAAGAGCTCCGATACTTTCCAACAAACTTATCGTTAATTGATAGCGAATAGGGTGGAAAGGGTGATTACTTTGAAATTGATAGGAATTAGCTAAAGTAGGATGAATGAAGACAGATTTTGACTTCAACATAATTACGATCCATTCCTTTCTGCATGCTAATCAGTTTACTTAATACATGAAGCGACTGCGGAAACGAACACGATCAAATCTTTCAATCGAGGGAAGAGGTACCTCTGCTCCGATTTTGACCATTAAGCAATTCGCTGGGTGAGCACAGATTTCTTCATCATCAGTCGCATACCAAATCATATCGACGGTCTGCATTAACTTTTCCATCATCTTGCGATAATCCCACACATTTAACCCACTGCCTTCCAAATCCCAATGCCAATAATATTCCGTCGTATAGACGATCATATTATCTAGCTGTTGTTCTGCGAAAGAAAGCTGAATCAAATCTTTGCCTAATCCAAGTCCACGATAATTATCCGCCACTTCGATAGCTCCGAGCTCCACAAGATCAATCATTTTACCTTGAGACCAGCGTTCGTATTCGTCTGGATAATGAAACGTTACATAGCCGATAATATGCTGATCTATTGTAGCTGTAATGATTCGACCTTCTGGCAGAGAAGCAATTTCAATTAACGCTTCATGCTGTTCTAATGGTCGCCTGAATGCATCAAGTGTTGCATCCATCGTCATGTCACGTAATTGTTCAGGAGGAATAGGTCCGGAGATTCTAATGTGTTTCTGTAAGGAAGGGATATATTTCTCAACCAACTGAAAACGCTTTCTATGCTCCATTATAGTTCCCCTTTTATATGAAAATAATTTTTATGTAATCAATAATTAGTGCACAGCATAACTATATACTAATTATTGATAGATTGGAAATAGATAGTGCAAAGTAATATAAATATGATATAATAATTACCATGTAAGCGCATTCTTATATCTTATATGTTTGAATTAGGAGAGTGATTCAATGATTGAATTACATCAAGAGCGTATACCTGCAACGGTGACTAATGGGAATTTACAAAGCTACGAACAATCACGAAAAAATTTTTCATGGGAACAAATCGAACAGCAACTAAGTTGGTCATCTACAGGGAAGCTCAATATGGCATACGAAGCAATTGATCGCCATGTCGAGAATGGAAAAGGAGATAAAGTTGCGTTAATTTATAGTGATCAACAGAGAGAAGAGAGCTATACATTTTTACAATTAAGTAAGGGTAGTAATCAATTCGCCAATGCTTTAAGAAAACTTGGTATTCAAAAGGGTGAGCGAATTTTTATATTTATGCCTCGTACACCAGAATTATATATGAGTGCATTAGGTAGTTTGAAGATCGGAGCTATTGTTGGTCCGTTATTCGAAGCGTTTATGGAAACAGCAGTTAAAGATCGTCTAGCAGACAGTGAAGCGATTGCTATAGTTACAACACCTGCATTATTATCTCGGATTAAACGTGATGAATTGCCTTCTCTGAAACATATTATCGTATTTGGTAATGATGTTGAAGAAGGCGATGGTATATTATCTTATGAGAGATTGATGGCTGAATCTAGCGATGAGCAAAATATCGAATGGGTTGATCGTGAAGATGGCATGATTCTTCATTACACATCAGGTTCGACTGGTAAACCGAAAGGTATTTATCATGTACACAATGCGATGGTGCAACATCTTTATACAGGTCAAATCGTACTAGATTTGAAGGAAGATGATGTATATTGGTGTACCGCTGACCCAGGATGGGTAACTGGTACTTCGTATGGTATCTTTGCTCCTTGGTTGAATGGCGTGACGAACATTGTGCGAGGCGGACGCTTTAGTCCAAGTGATTGGTATAGTGTTATAGAGAAGTATAAAGTAACGGTATGGTATAGTGCACCAACTGCATTCAGAATGTTGATGGGAGCAGGAGATGAAATTGTTAATCAATTCGATCTAAGTAGCCTACGCCATGTACTTAGTGTAGGAGAACCATTGAATCCTGAAGTTGTTCGTTGGGGCATGAAAGTATACGAACATCGAATTCATGATACATGGTGGATGACGGAGACAGGTGCGCAATTAATTTGTAATTATCCAAGTATGGATATTAAGCCAGGATCGATGGGTAAGCCGATTCCAGGAGTGAATGCAACGATTCTTGATGATTATGGTAATGAACTTCCACCATACCGCATGGGTAACTTAGCCATTGCTACACCATGGCCATCGATGATGCGCAAAGTATGGAATAATGATGCCAAATACGAAGAATATTTCCGAATCGCCGACTGGTATGTTTCAGGCGACTCTGCTTATCGTGATGAAGATGGCTACTTCTGGTTCCAAGGTCGCGTTGATGATGTAATAAACACCGCAGGTGAACGAGTAGGGCCTTTTGAAGTGGAATCTAAGCTAATTGAGCATCCAGCTGTTGCTGAAGCGGGAGTGATTGGTAAGCCTGATCCGATTCGTGGGGAAATCATTAAAGCGTTTATTGCTTTACGCGAAGGATACACTGCATCTGAGGAATTGAAAACAGAAATTGCACAGTTTGTAAAAGTGGGCTTGTCAGCACATGCTGCTCCGCGTGAAATTGAATTTAAAGATAAGCTTCCGAAGACGAGAAGTGGAAAAATAATGCGTCGAGTACTCAAAGCGTGGGAGCTTAATCTACCTACAGGTGATTTATCTACTATTGAAGACTAATAATTTAAGCTAACGTTGACTAAATGATTACATGATTAATGATAACCATGAGATACCATAACATACAAAAGGCATTTGGAATGAGAAATTCCAAATGCCTTTTGTCTACAGTCAGAAGGGCTTAAGAAGCACAATGTTGCCTCTCAAGCCCTTTTTTTAATATTTATTATTGCACAACTAATTTAGTAGATTGAGAAGATTCTCCAGTCTGGTTCTCAGCAGTGATGATATAGGCACCGCCAGGTTGAACCCCACTGTGTTCAATACTCGTTCCGTTTGTAGAACCAAGTAATTGATAATTCCCATCGTTAGCAGCACTGTAATACACATGGTAATTCGATACTTGTTCAGAAAGCGGATTAGGGCTCCAGCTTATAATCAAGTTAAGACCAGAGTATTCAGCATATAAACCACTAGGAGCTGCTGGGAGTGGTAGAGCTACAGAACCACCATTATCACCGCCATCTGGATTAGTAGGAATAGACGGGTCAGTTGGGTCTGTACCTGGATCAGTTTCAGGCATTGGATTCCAAAGGCCTGAAGTCACCGATAAGCTTGGACTAGACTGTTTCCCTACAACATCGACAGCAACGACATAGAAGCTAGTGAATTCAGCTGGATTTGTATCAACTGTAATAGAATAGCTATCTTTGCTGTAAATAATGGAATTACCGTATTTTTCGAATTCTCCATTGTTTACGGAACGGAATACCCGATATCCTACGATATCAGCAGCTTTACTATTAGAGAATGTCAATACGCCATTATTCAATCTAACACTTGATGGTGCATCAGGTAGAGAACCATCATCCACGCGAGGGTCCGTAATAGACGGAGCATCTCGACCGGCATCAGCAGGAACGTATACAGAAAGATCACGACGACTCTCAGCTGATAGTTTAGATTGAGCATTTTTTAGATCAAGCATCAGTTGATCTAGCGGCATTTTACGAACAATGACAAGTTTTTCAACTAACATATCTTCAGGTGTAAGTGAATTTGGAACATAATTAATACCGTTATATTCAATGACTTTCATATTGATTAACGTATCGTCAACCTTTTTCGGAATGAACTGTCTATTGAACCAATCCGTAACGACAAGACCTGCTTGTTTGTTAAGGGATGAAGGCAATAATCCACTTGTTGAAGATACAGTCGCTTTCACAATGTCATCTGGTTGTGTGAACTCTTTGTTCACGAATAACTGTGATTGCTTTTCTGTTAATTGATTCATAATAAGTGCCCAAATCGAGCGTGCTCGTGTGCGACCTGTTGTCGTTAATGTATGAGTAGGTTTCTCATAACCAGCCCATACGCCTAATGTAACATCCGGTGAGAATCCGACAAACCACACATCACCATAGCTTTGTGTAGATCCAGTTTTACCACCGAAGTCAATATCTTTATATGCTTTCAGTTGACCAGCTAAGGCGTGAGCAGTACCTGCGCCATCTGAAATTACAGTTCTAAGCATATCAGACATTAAAAAGGCACTTTGTTCAGATACGACTTGTTTAGGCATATCTTGATGTTCATACACAACTTTTCCATTTGTATCAGTAATTTTAGCAATCATGAATGCGTCGTTGAATACCCCTTTGTTAGGTATAGCACCGTAAGCATTTGTAAGTTCTTCTACGGTTACTCCGTTAAGTAGACCACCAATTACACCGGTTTTAGCAGAGTAATCACTTTCCGCAATTGTAGTAATACCCAATTCTTTAACAAAATCAAGCGCAACAGGTATTGTAAGTTCTTCGTTATAAATTTTTAGAGCTGGAATATTCATTGACCGATTAAGCGCATTACGTGCAGTGACCAAGCCAGTAAATTTACGATTAGCGTTCATTGGAATATGGAAACCCTTTTGACCATCTTGCAAAATTAATGGTGCATCATCAATGATACTTGCTGGTTGAATTAAACCTTTATCAATTGCAGGCAAGTATGCAGCGATCGTCTTCATCGTAGATCCTGGTTGACGAATCATTTGAGTTGCATGGTTCAGCTGTTCTTGATAGAAGTCACGACCTTCAATCATACCAAGAATAGCGCCTGTAGTATGATCAATTAGCATAGCTCCAACTTGCTCCACACCTTTTTCTGAACTATCTGGTGTAAAGTTTTCTGGATTACTACCGATCTCTCTCATAATATCGTAGATATCTTTATTGATCGTAGTATGAACATGATATCCGCCACGTAATAATTCTTCACGCGCGTCTTCAATTAAACTTGCATTTTCTGGTAACTTCAAATCCTCAGCTGTTAGCTCTTTGTTCTTTTGCAATAGTAATACTTTTGCTGCTTCACGCTCAGCCTCTAACATAAGGAAAGGATAAGTGTTGTATGCTTTTTCTGTTGGTTCAGCGATTGAAGCTCGAATATCAAATGCAAGCGCTGAATTATATTGGTCTTTATCAATTTTTCCAGTTTCAAGCATACGACTTAATACGACGCCTTGACGTTTGATCGCATTTTCAATACCTTTTTCATTATACTGTCCAGAACCAGTGAAGGCAGTATATGTTGATGGTAATTGTGGTAAGCCTGCAAGATACGCAGCTTGTGCAACATTAAGTTTACTCAAATCTTCAATACCGAAAATTCCTTTTGCGGCAGCTTGAATACCAAATACTTGATAACCGTTAGAACCATTACCGAAAGGCATTTTATTTAAATAAGCTGTAATAATTTCTTCTTTTTTCAAAAATCTTTCCATTCTCAAGGAAAGGAAAATTTCTTTGATTTTTCTACTATCCGTGCGATCCAAATTAAGGAATACTCGTCGAGCGAGTTGTTGCGTAATTGTACTACCACCAGTTTGAGTGTCCTCATTAAACAGTTTTTCTTTGACGGCACGACCAAGGCCCCATACATCAATACCCGGGTGTTCAAAGAAATGGCTATCTTCAGTCGCTACTAATGCATCAATTGCGATTTGAGGGATATCATCGTATGTAACTACGATACGATCTTCATCTGTCCGTAACTGCCCGACAAGTGTCTCATCGTTGAAATATACATAACCTGTCATAGAATACTCAGCAACTTTGCTTTGAATATAAGATTGTGATCTTACATCTTCACCCTTCACATTGGCTGCGACATAACCTGCAACGACACCGCCTGCTAATAAGCCACCAAATATGACGAATAATAGAATCCATTTGAATGTTAAGAAACTAATAAGTGCAAACCAACGCCATTTTCCATAAGGAAGTGGCTGTGATTGTTGTTCCTCATGCATGTTTTCACATTCCTCCTCTAGCATAACGGAAATATTATACCATAAATATGTTAGCCAAGTATATCGTTCATACAAAAGCTCATGCCCGATGGCTCCTTTATTAGTAGAAGCAATCTTCAAATTATGACAATTTATGTATCATTAATGAAATGATTTTTTTTTTCTATATACGTTTCATTAATTAATAATTAGACGGTGTTTATAGGTCATTAGTTGCATTATTTGGAAATATAAAGCGCTTTATTGTCGAATGATAAAAATGCATCTAAAGTGCTATTTGTATTGCATTGAAGTAAATTATGAAACCATCTTTGGGAAATGATGTATTATTTATTGTAATCATGTAAAATGAATATGATTGACAATATAGGTAAAGGAGGAGGGGAATGGAAACTTTATACTGGGGATGCCTCATATTCGGTATTTTGTATACCATTGTTGTCGTTATTTTTGGCGATGTTCTAGAAGGAGCACTCGATGCTTCACTGGAATGGCTTCAATTAGACAATCTACCATTAATTCAGCCAATCACTCTAGTTGGTGGATTAGCTATCTTTGGTGGAGCCGGAATCTTGCTTATGCACTACACGGATTTCGCAACAGCAATGGTAATCTTAATATCGATATGCATCGGAATCATTGGCATAATTCTTATTTACTTTGTGTATGTGAAGCCAATGGAGAACGCAGAAATGTCAACCAGCTATTCGATGTTAGAACTGGTAGGTAAGGAAGCTGTTGTTACTACTCCTGTTCCAGTTGAGGGGTTTGGAGAAGTGATTGTGAAGACAATCGCAGGCATTACGAGCCATATTGCTGCAAGTTATGATAAGCAACCAATTGCAGCAGGCAATCATGTCGTCGTTGTAGAAGTCCATGAAAGTATACTTTATGTTGCAGAAATTCATTTGTAAAAACGAGGAGGTAATTTAAAAGTGAACGAAGCGATGATAGTTCCTTTGATCGTAGTTGGTATTATTTTAATTATTGGTTTAGCATTTTGGGCAAGATACAAAACGGTTAGTCCTGACGAGGCGATGTTAATTACCGGATCATTTCTGGGTACGCGTAATACATCTGTAGATGAATCAGGCCGTAAGGTGAAAATTATACGAGGTGGCGGAGCGTTCATACTTCCAATATTTCAACAGGCACAATTCCTATCTCTTTTGTCTCATAAATTAGATATTGCTACCCCAGAAGTGTATTCTGCACAAGGTGTACCTGTGTTCTCAAATGGTGTAGCTATTATTAAAATTGGTGGTGCTGTTGAAGACATTGCGACAGCAGCTGAGCAATTTTTAGGTAAACCTACTGAAGCGTTGAAAAGTGAAGCTCAAGAAGTTTTGGAAGGACACTTACGAGCAATTCTAGGGATGATGACTGTTGAAGAAATTTATCGTAATCGTGATAAATTCGCTCAAGAAGTGCAAGGTGTTGCAGCTCGTGATTTGAAG
The DNA here is from genome assembly GCF_024721975.1 of Paenibacillus endoradicis. Next base: position 473,632 of record NZ_JANQBB010000001.1, read on the forward strand.
AAGATGGGTCTTGTTATTGTTTCATTTACGATTAAAGATGTACGAGATAAACATGGGTATTTAGATGCACTTGGTAAGCCAAGAATTGCTGCAGTTAAGCGTGATGCCGAAATTGCTGAAGCGGAAGCAGCGCGTGATGCTACCATTCAAAAGGCACTAGCAACGGAAGCAGCACAAAAAGCTGAACTAATGAAAGATACAAATATTTCTGAAGCTGAACGTGATAAAGAAATGAAAATTGCTTCCTTTAAAAAGGATCAAGACACAGCAAAAGCAGAAGCGGACCAAGCGTATGCGATTCAAGAAGCAAAAGCTAAGCAGTCTGTAGTTGAAGAACAGATGCGTGTTGAACTCGTTCGTAAAGAACGTGAGATTGATCTGGAAGGAAAAGAAATACTTAGACGTGAGAAGCAATTTGATGCCGAAGTGAAAAAGAAAGCAGATGCTGATCGTTATGCTGTTGAACAGGCCGCAGAAGCAAATAAAGTGAAACAATTGAAAGAAGCAGACGCCATTCAATACCGTATTGAAGCGGAAGCGAGAGCAAATGCTGAACAAGTGCGTTTGGAAGGTATTGCAATTGCTGATGTTGAGCGCGCTCAGGGTACTGCAACTGCAGAAGTTATTCGCTTGAAAGGATTAGCTGAAGCCGAAGCGAAGGAGAAATTAGCAATAGCATTTGAGAAGTTCGGAGAAGCTGCTGTATTAGATATTGTACTGAAAATGCTTCCTGAATTAGCAGGAAAAGTTGCTGAGCCAATTAGTGCAATCGATAAACTATCGATCGTTGATACAGGAAATGGTGAAGGTGCAGCTAGATTAAGTAATTATGTTACTTCTTTAATGGCTACAGCACCAGAAATGCTTGAAAATGTAACGGGTATTAATGTGAATGAGCTTATTCAAAAGTTTGTTAACGTAGACAAGAAACAACCTGATATTATCGAGCAAACGTTAGCAGCAGTTGTAAATAACGAAAAAAAAGTGATTGACACTAGTACTGATTTGTAATCTATCGATCGATAACTGAATATATATAATAAAAAGGACTGCATCGAAATGCAGTCCTTTTTGTACCGAATATTAACGGCTGTAGAACTCGACAATTTGTTGCAAGTCGATTTCTTGAGAAAGTTCAGCACGTTCAGCAAGACGAGTGTATTTACCCTCAACTGCTGATTCGTTGAACTCAATGTAACCAGGAAGGTGCACACGAGATTCGATAGCTTCCTTAACTGATTTCATGCTACGGCTACGTTCACGAAGACCAATTACATCGCCAACAGAAACGGAGTAAGATGCAATGTCAACTTTTTTACCGTTTACTGTGATGTGACCGTGAGCAACTAGCTGACGAGCACCAGCACGAGTGTTAGCAAAAGCTAGACGGTAAACTAGGTTGTCAAGGCGGCTTTCAAGAAGCACGATGAAGTTATCACCAGCAATACCCTTGATTTTCGTAGCTTTAACGAATAGATTGTGGAATTGTTTTTCGCTCAAACCGTACATGTGGCGAAGTTTTTGTTTTTCCATAAGTTGTAGACCATAACCACTGATCTTGCGACGAGAGTTAGGGCCGTGTTGGCCTGGAGGGAAAGCTCTTTTCAAGTCTTTACCTGTACCGCTTAGAGAAATTCCAAGGCGGCGGCTTAATTTAAATTTAGGACCAGTATAACGTGACATGTGTCGATTAACTCCTTCATCAAATGAAATTATTGAGGATGGGGTTGTGTTTCGCGGATAAGAAGGTTATAAAGTAAGAATTCATTCTTACACTGCCCCGCACATCAGCCGCAGGCTTGACAGTCCTTACATATCCTGAGGGTGACACAAAACCGTACGCCCTAATACCATCATTCATATATTATAAAGTTTTACACTTAAAAGTCAAGAAATGAAATAAAACTAGCACTTTTAAATATATTTGTAGATAAGTGCCTAAAGTCCTAATATTTTGAAGGTTGTTAGTGCAAAGTTCTCAAAAATAGAGTATGATATGGAAGAGAAAGCTCATCTCCTTAGGAATTACAAGGGAAGGGTTGGGTGTGTGATGATGGACGGAACTATTGGATTAAATAAACCAACAATTTGGTTTGCAGATGAAGATTTCCATGATGCAGATGAACCGTACCTTCCAGAACTATTAACTGAAAGTTATAAGTCTTGGTACGATGATGCTGAGGACATGAAATTATGTATGTCTGGAATATTTAGACTGTACACTAAAGCGAATAGTTACTTTGGTAATCATTCGGAGTTATCGTTACCCGTGAGCGTGCTGCAGTTAGATGCTCAAATGAGTCGTGCAGCAGAATTATGTTTAGAGCAAGGACAATTTATTCAATTCAACTATGAGAACATTCAATATAGCGCGATACTTGTTAAGCGTAGAAGAGATTCTGTTGCTTTTGCAACTTTTGTGTATGCAACGAAAGTAGATCAAGCGATATCGGATATCGAACTTGAAGCATATATGAAACATTTCCGAGTACATTTTTATCGTATCTTTGAAAGTGTATTTGTGAAAGAAATTATGATCCAGAAAACATTGATCGACAAAGAAGCTAGTCACCGTGAACGTTTATTTCTAATTTCTAAGCGATTATATGATCAGATCAATGCTGAAAGTGTCGTTCGTGAAGTGTTGTATAGTCTTGAGGATCTTTATCAAGATTCCGAAATTTATTTGTATCTTTCACAAGATCACTTAGAAGGTGATGCTCGTGTTCGTCCTCTTGAATTTCGAAACTCAGCGAATGATATTGTGACGGAAGCGTTTTTGGAAGGTAAGTGTTGCATTGATCGTGAGCAGAATGGATATATCAAACTAGCGATACCGATGAATGGAAAGCAAGCTGCTTATGGTGTACTTTGTATTGAAATAAAAAATTCTCATTGGGATGAATCTGATTTGCCTGCATTTATGTTAATTGCAGATACTGCAGGTTCTGCATTTGAGAATGCAAAGTTGTATGAGCAATCCAATTTACTCATTAATGAATTGAAAATCATTAATGACATGACAAAGCGTTTGAATCAATCTTTACGTTCTAAAGAAATATTCCAATTTGCAACATCAGAGTTGATGAAAATATTTGAAGCAGATTACTGCTGTGTGTTACAACTTGATCGTGAGAGCAATGAGTTCAAGATGAAAGCAAGTAATCATGAAGCATTAGTAGGAAAGACCTACTCTATTGATTACGGATTTACTGGGATTGTGTACCGTACGAAAGAAGCGTTGATTACTTCTGATTATTGGAATACACAACCTGTATCCTCAGAATTAATGGATGATACAAATTCTCGCTCCTTGATCGGAGCACCTATTTTCGTAGAAGGTGAAGTTGTAGGTGTGATTCTTGTTACGCATCGAGATGCTAATCATTTCTCATATGATAATTACAAATTGCTTCAAGTTATGAGTTCTCATATTGGTTTAGCTGTAACGAATGCTTCTTTACATGCTGAGATGCGAAAAATGGTCATAACTGATAATTTAACAAATTTACATGCACGTCATTATTTGAACGAGCAAATCCAGCGTCGTCAACGTTCAGACGCGCAAGGTTCATTGATTCTTGTTGATATAGATTTCTTCAAAAATGTCAATGATACGTATGGTCATCAAGTAGGTGATCGTATTCTTATTCAAGTTAGTGCAATCATTCGTTCTTCTATTCGTAATGGTGATATCGCAGCAAGATGGGGTGGGGAAGAGTTGGCGATCTATTTGCCAAATGTCCATGCTTCACGTGCCATTCAAATTGCGGAGCGCGTAAGAATTAGAGTAGAGAATGAAACGGATCCGAAAGTTACTGTATCATGCGGAATTTCTGAGTGGGAATCTGGTCAAGATAAGATTAGTGTAGAATCACTTTTCTATCGCGCAGATATGGCGTTGTACGAGTCAAAGAAGAATGGTAGAAATCGTATTAATATTGGATAATGTTGATTTTTATTAATATTGAATTATGAGTGGCTGAATATGAACTGCACGATGCAGTTTATATTCAGCCACTTTTTGGTTTGTAATATCGAATAAGATTAGTGAGAAAGAGTCACTCTAACAACGTAGCATTAAAGAGAGGGTGATTTGAACATGAGAAGAATTAATTGGCGTATTAGAGTAACGATTATATTATGTGCAGTTCTATTACAAGGATGTAGCATAATCACTGGTAATAGAACTGGTGATGATTGGTTGGAGCTTGTACATGCAGGCATCACTGCTGAAGATGACTTTCGTTTTGATGGCTCGGTTGCCATGGGTTTTACAGATGGTATTGCGTTAACTCCGTACTCATTCGAAGGGGAAATACAGAGTCATAAACAAATTGCATTATATGTAAAAGAAAAGAACAGTCTTGTGCGTAATCCAGTTAATGATCTGGATTTTATTGCGATGAATTACAGTAATGCTGAAATTGTCTATGAAGGTTTGGATAAAGAACAAGAGCAAAGTATCGTAGTTATTCAAGTCACTGCAGACGAAGAGGCGGCTACAAGTCGTTGGAAGGATCAATTAGAGCAAGAATTAACTAGCGTTACAATACAAGCCATTGGTGCGGCAGAAGAGGGTAGCAGCAATGTGAAGCTCGTTCAACAGGAAGCTCGTGAAGCTGAAGCAGCGCTAGCTGAGATGCTGAAAGAACTTAAAGTAAGCATGAAGTATACGATAACGATTGATAAGTTGAGAGCGAAGCCATTGAAGATGGAAGAGTATGTGGATCTACACTATAAGAAAAATGGATCACCGCTTAATGAATATCGTAAAACTAACATAAAATTTGACTTGGATGGACTAGAGGCAGGTTAATCTTAACTCCATTACTGCAAAAGTTATGTTGAAGTGATAAAGTAGTAATAGAAATTGATATAATAATTAGTTGAAAGTTCGAGGAGGTTTTTCAATGAGGGATCCAAGATTGAAACGTTTAGCACAAAATTTAGTGCAATATTCAATCAATGTACAACAAGGCGAGAATATTTTGATTGAGATGATCGGCGAAGAGACTGAACTCGTTAAATGTTTAATCGAAGAAGTCGCAGCTCGCGGAGGTCATCCATTTGTTGAATTGAGCGATCGTTCTGTTCTGCGAACGCTTTTACAACATGCAACAGAAGAACAAATAACACTTTGGGCAGAGCTAGATCTAGCTCGCATGAAAAAAATGGATGGATATATTGGTGTACGTGCAGGTAATAATGTAAATGAGCTTCAAGGTGTTCCGGCGGAAAAGATGAAATGGTACGAACAAATTCATCGTACGAAAGTACATATGGAACAACGAGTTAAGAAAACGAAATGGGTTATATTACGTTATCCAAATGCATCTATGGCACAATTAGCGCAAATGAATACGGAGTCATTCGAAGATTTCTATTTCAATGTATGTAATCTTGATTATGCAAAAATGGAACTAGCAATGGAACCATTATTTGAGCGGATGAAAACAACGGATCAAGTACGAATTGTATCACCAGGCACTGATCTTTCATTCTCTATTAAAGGTATAGGAGCTAAAAAATGTTCAGGTCATCGTAATATACCAGATGGGGAGGTTTTCTCAGCACCAGTGAGAGATTCTGTCCAAGGAACGATTCATTATAATACACCGACAGTATACTCAGGAACGACATTCCAAAATATTAAATTAACATTTGAGAATGGGAAAATCGTTGGAGCCGAAGCCGGAGATCAGACTGATAAACTGAATCAAATACTCGATACAGACGAAGATGCGCGTTACATTGGAGAATTTGCGATAGGTTTTAATCCGTACATCTTGAATCCAATGAATGATATTTTATTCGATGAGAAGATAGCAGGAAGCTTACACTTTACTCCAGGCCAATGTTACGAAGAATGTAACAACGGTAATAATAATAGCTCTATTCATTGGGATCTTGTATTAATACAACGTCCAGAGTATGGTGGCGGAGAAATCTACTTTGATGGAGAATTAATTAGAAAAGATGGGCAATTTGTTGTCGATGATCTACTGGCATTAAATGCTGAACATCTGATTTCGTAATAAGTTTATTTGAATTATTATGGAAACTACTTGAAGGAAGTTGCGTTTCAAGGTATGATTGTAACTGAAAAACCTTATTACTATTATGGAGGGATCTCCCATGTCTAATAACGCCGCAATTGTTGAAATTTCTCAAGCAGCAGGCAAATTCACTTCTTCAATCGTACTACAAGCAGAAAGTAAATACATCGATGTTAAAAGTATTCTAGGTCTATTTACAACTTTAGTTGGCGGTCACGCTTATGAACTGCATGTTCATGGTCCTGATGCAGCTGAAGCTAAAGTAGCTATGGCAGATGTTTTCGCAAAACATAACTTGAATGTAACAATTATAACTGAGTAATAAAATGGAAAGGGCACTTCTTCCCACGAAGAAGTGCTTTTTTATATATATAATGACTTTATCCTTGTACTATAATTGATTTTCGACTAATATAAAGAGAGTATAAGTTGTTCGAGAAGCAGTGAAGGAGGGATTCGATGTCTGCACTAGAGAATACTGAATTTTTAAATGAACGAGCACTACGTCTTCTGCAAGAAGATGCAGCTAAAATAGAGAAGCTAATAGAAGTTCAGATGGCGAATCTTACTACCCGTCAGTGTCCCCTATATGAAGAAGTACTTGACACCCAAATGTATGGGTTCTCACGTGAAGTTGACTTTGCAGTTCGTATTGGGTTAGTTAATAATAATGATGGTAAAGATATTTTAAGTCGTCTTGAACGTAATTTGGCGGTATTATATGAGGCACTAGATCAGAAGGGACAATCTCTATAGAGATTGTCTTTTTATATTGTAATTAAAATTGTAAGATTATCTATAAAAATGATGAAGTTTTTGTGAAACTACTTAAAACTGCCAAATGTATCCTGTTTTCAATTGAATAACCTTGATAAAGGATTCTATATCCTTTACAATGTACATATATGGCATATTGAGGAGTGAATGACATGACCGAAGAACTTCAAACTGGTGTAATTCGTATTTCTGATGATGTAGTAGCTACAATAGCGGGACTTGCGGCGCTCGAGACTCCTGGAATCGCAGCGATGTCTGGTGGGATCTCTGAAGGCCTTGCCAAACGTCTTAGTGGTAAGAATGTCCAAAAAGGTGTTAGTGTAGAAGTAGGGCAATTAGAAGCAGCCATTGATTTACGTATTATCGTTCATTATGGTATTCCTATTCAAGAGGTAAGTCGTCAACTGCAATTGAACGTTCGAGAAGCGGTTTCTAATATGACAGGACTTCAAGTCGTTGAAGTGAATGTAAAAGTTGAAGGCGTAGCCTTCAAAGAAGAGGAACAAGAAGAAGTAGTTATGCGTTTGAAATAAATAGATTATAAAAACGACTGCCTGTCCTTTAATCAAAGGACGGTGCAGTCGTTTTTTTCGTTGTTGTAGAAGTAATCGTAGTTTTGTGCAGCACTTTATAATATTCTCTTGAAATACTGAGTAACACACCCATACACATTAAGGTAACAAGCAAGGAAGAACCGCCATAACTAATGAATGGTAATGTAACCCCTGTAAGCGGAATTGCACCAGTAACCCCACCGATATTAATAAATGCTTGGAAAGCAAGTAATCCTACGATCCCAACACCTGTAACCATTCCAAATGTATCTGGACAGCGAACAGCAACAAGTAACCCTCTCCAAATAAATACGAGGTAGAATAAAATAAATAGAGCAGCACCGATAAAACCGAGTTCCTCTGCAATAATTGCGAATATGAAATCGTTATAAGCATATTGCAAATAGTGGAGCTTTTGCACACTTTCACCGAATCCAGCTCCTGCAATACCACCATGCCCTAATGCTTGCAGGGATGAGACAAGCTGCCATGCATCACCTTGAGCATAAGCGAGAGGATCTTTGAAAGAAGTGAAACGAGCAATACGATATCGCCAACTAGCTGGGTCAATCAAATAGGATATTGCAACCATTGGCGTAAGAACGGCGACTCCAATAACAGAAGTGAAAAAGAGTTGCTTTAAATTTGCGCCTCCGGCCCAAATCATCATTGCCGCACAGCTAACTATAATGATACAAGCACCTAAGTCAGGTTGCATCATTATAAGTGCACATACGAAAGCAACAATGATAAGTACGGGTACTAATCCACGCTTGAAGGAACGGAATTTTTCACCCTTTTTGGCAATTAGCGCACCTAGATACAGAATCAGTGATAGCTTGGCGAATTCTGTTGGCTGTATTCCTAGACCAGCAAATCCGAACCAACTTCGTGCACCGTTAAGTTCCGTTCCAATAAATGGAACAATTGCTAGCATAATTATTACTGGTATAAATAGTAATATTTGTAGTTTTCCAAGTTTTCGGAATGGTATGTTCATTAGGAAGAACATTCCGACTATCCCTAGAGCAGCAAAGACGAGCTGGCGTTTTGTGAAATATAGTGCGTCGTTGTCGTATACGGGAGATACAACAGCAATACCTGAGCTCGCGCTAAACACCATAACTAGTCCAAAACCGACTAGAATTAAGGTCATTATAAGAAGTAGAAAATCTGGTCTACCCTTGCTTTTTTTTTGCGGAGCTTTCATATAGTTACCTCATTATTAGCTTAATGATGCTTTCAATTGGCTCAGGCCTTTATCAGCAATAGTAAGCACATTTTTCGGAATAGGAGACTCATAATCAAGACCATGTGGGAAAGTAGCTCGTCCGATATATACGTCTTCAATGTTAAGTACAGCATGTGGATTTTCTAGTTTTCCTTCAATTGCACGAGTGCTTACTCGCACGTAGTAATCTGCATCAGTTTCTTTGTCAGAAATTTTCAAATCGTATGTAGCGCGATAGTATTCCCACTGCCAGCGTACAAATCCAGCTTTCTCAGCAGCTTCATCTAAATACCCTAATTCGCTAGTTAGTCCATTAAGACCGGAGTTTTCGATAATCATATAATTTCCTCCCAAAACTTTTCATAATATTTCGATGTTACTTCTCATGAAAGAAAAGTAGCAAAGTTAGACTAGTGAAGATCATGCATAGCTTTTAGAAAAACTTTTTAGTATTAATGTAGCGTAATAAATTAAAAGGCTTCATCATATAGAACTGTTGTTATCTTTCATAATGATAGTATGTTTCCAGTTCTAGTGCAAGTATTACTCATAGACAAAAAGCAACAGATGCCGACTTCTGCTGCGTATCAAACCTATTAAAATGAGTATTACCTCTTGTTGCTTTGTTAAACGGTTACCCAAAAGCATATTTTCTGTTACACTATATGATGAGATATTTTATAGTAAAAGGTAGTAAAATCAGGAGGTAACACCATGAACATTATTGCACATTTGGAGCCACATATTGAAAACATATATGAGAAAGCAGTGCACTGGCGTCGTTATCTTCATGAAAATCCAGAGTTATCATTTCAAGAGACGAAAACTTCCGCATGGATTCAAAAGAAATTAGAAGAAATGGGTTGTCATGTGCAGAGATGTACGCAAAGCAATGGACTAATTGTATCTATTGTTGGCGCTCACAATGGCCCTACAGTAGCTTTGCGTGCTGATATGGACGGTCTACCCATCCAAGATGAAAAAACAGTCGCTTATGCTTCAAAAGTGCCTAATGTGATGCATGCATGTGGCCATGATGGTCATACAGCTACTTTATTAGCAATTGCTGAATTTTATACGCAGCATACCGATAAGCTGAAGGGTGAAAGAAGATTATTATTTCAACCTGCTGAAGAGGTTGCTCCAGGCGGCGCAGCACCGATGATCGCTGAAGGTGTATTACGAGGAGTGGATGTCGTATACGGAGTGCATCTGTGGACTCCATTGCCGTACGGTAAAGTGTCCACCCGCGCTGGTAACTTTATGAGTGCAGTTGATGATTTCTATATCGATATTCAAGGGCTTGGAGGCCATGGTGGCATGCCGCATGACACTGTAGACACGATTGTAGTAGGAACTCAATTCGTTCAATCATTGCAAACGATAGTTAGTCGTAGTGTCAATCCAATGAATCCTGCAGTTGTAACGGTAGGTTCTTTCCAAGCTGGTCATGCCAATAATATTATTGCTGAGCGTTGTGGAATTAAAGGGACGATTCGAACTTTTGATGAACCAACGAGAGCATTAATTCATGACAAGTTAGAAAATATATTAATGACAACTTGTAATATGTATGGAGCAACATATTCATATAATCTCAAAAAAGGTTATCCTTCAGTTATTAACGATGAAACAGAGGCTAATCGTGTGTTATCAGTGGCAAGAGAAGTTATTGGTGCAGATAACGTTATCGTGGCAGAGCCGATTATGATTGCAGAAGATTTCTCTTATTATTTGAAAGAAGTACCTGGATGTTTTATGTTCGTTGGCGCTGGTAATGAAGAATGCCAAGCAACATATGCTCATCATCATGCTAAGTTCGATATTGATGAACGTGCGATGAAACATGCGATAAGAATGCTAGTTCATGTCGCTGAGCAATATGCGCAATAAAAAAGCTGATTGTAGTGGGAAGTTTATTCTTCCCATTCTGCAATCAGCTCATTTTTTGTGTTATACAACTCTGCACTTTCTTTTTGGGAAAGATCCCACACGTCATCACTACCCCAATAATAAGAATAGAGATCTTTTGATTTTTGATTTTCAGTAGCGTAAATCGTAATTTTTTCACCTGGCTCTAATATAAACTCTTCAAAAATGTAAGTTTGATTACCTGTAACACTCAAAAGTTTCCAATGGCTTAAATCAATTTCAGTCAAGGTATGATTAGAGATGATTGCTTTTTGTTCTCGCTTATTTATCGCTAATGAGATGCCTGTGTAACGCGTTTCTTTGATCGTAACATCTTCATTACTCGTTTCTTCCGCGTTAATCCAAACTCCAGTATGATTACCTTTAGCTTGTTGTTCGATCTGTTTATAAACGTTTTCCATCTTAATGTTTGGTTCGACAATTAGTAATTTGGCATAACCGAGTTCTAACAACTTTTCATTCAGTATTGTTCCATCTTGCAGCTGAACAATGGCTTGTAATTGGCCATTTTCCTTTCGCATTTCTGTATCAAAACTTAACATCACTTGTTCGGAGGCAAGGAGTTGATCAGAAATATATTGATGAATATCCGTTCCGAATGCTTCATCGTTAATGTTGGTAACATCAAGAGAAAGAAAGGTTACTTGTTCAATATGATCGCCTAATAAAATTTCAAAGGAGTCATTGTTTAATATTTTGCCGACTGGAAACCAGGTATTCTCTTTTATTACATTTGAAGTCGTAGCCGGGAGTGCGGAGCATGCTGCCAAAAGCATAAAAGCTAGGCAAAGCCCAACGTAATTCAAATTTCTCATATAAAGAATATCCTCCAAAATGTAGAAAATCGTGAATAATTAAACGATTATTTTATCTATTATACCATAATTAGCAGTAAAAAATATATGTTTCCAGCAAATGACTAGGTAATAGAGCATAAAAAGTGCAACAATCTTTCATACTGTAGCTATAAAGCTAGTTACAAGGAGGGTTTTATTTGCTCACAAAAGAGGCAATAATTGTACAAAGCGATCTTTCAATCTTACTGGATAGTCGTTCTATCTATGCAGTTGAAGTTCAAAAACAAATACAGCCTTTTACAGAACTTATTAAAGTAATGGGACAATATGAAGTGTATGAAGTGACAGCTATTACTTTATGGAACGCGCTGACACTTGGGATGAAGAGTGAGCGTATTCTTGATATTCTTCGCATGTATGTAAAAGGAACAATTCCTATTATGGCACATCAGAAGCTTCAATTATGGCTAAATCGTTTTGGTAGATTACAACTACAATATATCGACCAACAGTTATTGCTGCAAGGTGACTCAGAGATTATGAGTGAGCTTGCTCATCATAATTATATTCTAGATTGGATTGTGTCGAAGACAAGAGATACAGAGTGGATATTGAAGCGGGAAAGTCGTGGATTTGTTAAGCAAGAACTAGCTCGTGCAGGATATGCAGTGACTGATCTTGTTGGATATCACGAAGGTGAAACTTTATCAATTGAATTGCTAGAGAAAACTTCGAAAGGTCAACATTTCCAATTGCGAGATTATCAACGTAAAGCGATTGCTGCTTTTCATCGTGACAAATTAGGTGGCAGCGGCGTAATTGTATTACCTTGTGGCACAGGAAAAACAATAACTGGTATTGGTATTATCGCAAGTTTACAATCTGCGACGCTCATCGTTACGTCTAGTGTAACTTCAGCCAATCAATGGCGACAAGAATTAATTGAAAAGACCAATATTGATCCTAAGCGGATTGGTATATATGGCGGTAAGCAACGAGAAGTATTAGAAATCACGATAGCTACTTACACGATACTTACCCATAGACAACCATCATCAGATCAATACTTACATATGAAATTATTTTCCGAGCGGGATTGGGGACTTATTATTTATGATGAGGTTCAATTATTACCTGCGCCTATTTTTCGTATGACGGCGACGATTCAAGCGACGAGAAGACTTGGTCTAACCGCTACATTAATTCGTGAGGATGGTTGTGCTCATGATGTTTTTTCTTTAGTTGGCCCGAAGCTTTTCGACATGCAATGGAAGAAAGCAGAAGAACAGTCTTATATCGCGAAAGTACATTGCACTGAAATTAGAGTGTCATTAGCCAAAGAGTATCGTGAAGCATACCTATATGCACAACCTCGAACACGACTGAGAATAGCGGCTGTCAATCCCGGTAAACTAACGATTGTTAAGGAACTACTACAGCAACATCGTGACAAACCAACTTTAATTATTGGTCAATATATATCACAACTAGAAGAAATCGCATCTGCGCTTAACGTTCCGATGCTTAGTGGAAGCACAAGGCAAGTCGAACGAGAAGCGCTATATGCTAAATTCCGTAGTGGAGAATGTCCTATTCTAATTGTATCTAGAATTGCTAATCTAGCTGTAGATTTACCTGATGCGTGTGTTGCTATACAAGTTTCAGGAAGCTTTGGATCAAGGCAAGAAGAAGCACAACGAATCGGACGTCTCTTACGACCTAAGCATACTCTGAATGAAGCATGGTTCTATACATTAGTAACAGAGGAGACCAAAGAAACAGAGTTTGCTTTGAAGAGAGGGATGTTTATGCTTGAACAAGGTTATCAGTATCAATGTATATCACAGCATGAGGTGTTAAGTGAATGAATATGCACACTTGGCGTGGAAAATTAGATCGTGGTGTTCAGGCGAAATATATGAATCATCAGTTACTGAAGCCATTTAGTCAGGAATGGATCTGGGAGCAAGCAATTGTTGAACCCCAAATCATTCTTTTCGTGAAAGAACAACTCAATGACTATGATGAATTGGTACTACAATGGTTGTTACAAAATAAGGGGAACACCGTTACAGAACAAGAACAACTGATCAACGCCATGAAAATTCAATTGCATATATCAGGACAACAAGCGTTATTTTCTTTACTCTCCTTAGCAGAATTTGGTGTTATACAATGTAGAAAACATCCATGGAAAGGTCATATGTGGCAAATGCCATATCCTGTTTTTCATAATTGGCGCAGTACTATAAATCAAGAATTTCAATATTGGAAGCAATCTAGAGATCTAAATATCGCATACTATACTGTTGACCAAGGAAATATGATACCACTGGGAAAAACATTAATGTATATATTACTTGCAATGAATAAGTTGGATTTAAGTTACACGAAGAAAGGAGAGCTAGCAAAGTTAACAAGAGAGAAGTTAACAGCACTTAGCGCTTCTATAGATAATGAGTTTTTACGAGATCATCTTCCACATCTTCGCAAACAAACTTATGGTGCTAATCTGATGTTTTTTTTGGAATTAGCTTATGCCTTGCAATTAGTTGAGGAAACCGATGTAGGTTTAAAATTGAACATGTCTCATATTAACGAGTGGCTCCTACTTCATGAATGGCAACGAGAGGCTTTACATATGCAATGGATGTGTGAGTTCTTTCTCGTTCAACCCTATTATGAATCTACTGCTGTAACAATTAGTGAACTTATGACTTGTAATGCTGGTTTATGGTATGAGATTCATGCTCCTTCATATGAGTTGCAACTGTTATTGTCTATGTGGCGAACTTCAGGGTGGTTGACAACTCTTTCAGAGAAAAATTCAGAATACGGTACTCGTATGTTTGTACAACGTCATATTTTTGCATTGCATAGTCAATCTCAACTTGCGATTCAAGACAACGGTGAAATAATCGTTATGCCAGGAACTTCCTACCGACAGCTATGGCTCCTTGAACAGATTGCTGAGCGGATCAGTGAGCAAGAGATTATTGTATATAAATTAACATTACAGAGCTTAGTCAAAGCTCTAACAACTGGATATCCATTAGATCAAATAAAGCAATGGCTAGGGCAAAGCTGTGATCATGATTTACCGCAAATTGTTATACATATGCTACAAGCTGCGCGAACGACTTATGAGGAGTCTAGGCAGCGAGTTAACATGTCTAGTGAATTATTCGAAGTTAATCAAGATAAGGTGACCGTACCGAGTTTAATGACGAGTAAGAATGAGAAAAAGGTTACAAATTGTTCTTTACTTCATATGGAAGTGGTGTTTAGAGATGCATTACACCTCTTGCGGCCAATTGAACAATGGGGTAAGTGGTTAGCGACAACCAATCTAGTGTTAGACGAACCGTTATTAGAACATGAGGAACGGTATGAGCTACTTACTATGCAAGAATATGGTTCAATTACGACTAGTTGGATGACAGAATGTCGTCAATACCATTACTCTACTAGCAAACAAATTGTACAATTAGCTATAAATCATCAATTATCTTTGCAAATTAAAAAAGAAGGGGAATTGTTATATTTCCATCCGAACCGAATGTTAGAAGTTGATGATAAGTGGGTAGTAGAGGGAGTATTTGATCGTCAGCAAAGCGATGAACTGCAACTCGAACAGCTCAATGATTGGCAAGGTATTAAATTACATATAGCTACAGTTTTGTGATTTCTATTGGCGTACATTGCTGATTATGATAATGTATAGTTATAGCAATATGAAAAGGTGGTATGATGCCGATGTATGATCAAGTACAAGCAGTTGCGACTGAACCAGAAATAGCAACGTTAGATATGGCGTCGTTACTTCTGAAAGCATATGAGCTTGGTGACACTATTATTGATTCCGCTCCAGTTGCTAATTATTTATATTGGCAATCTGAAGTAGCTAACAATACAGAAGTGAAAGAAATACAACGTGAGTTCAACAAAGCTAAAGAACTTTTTGAAGAATGTCAACGTTTTGGAAGATTCCATCCCAATTATCATGAAGCAAAAGATAAAGTGAAGGAAGTCGAAGCGAAGTTGCAAGCAATTGCTTGCGTACGACAATTCAAAGAGCAAGAGCAGCAGTTGGATGAACTATTGCATGAAGTAGCTACGACAATTGCAAGAGCTGTTTCGGAAACTATTAAAGTACCAAGCAATGAAAAAGGCGCTGGAGCAGGCGGTGGCTGCGGTAGTGGTGGTTCTTGTAGCTGCGGTAGCGGTGGTTGCGGCTAAATCCTTTATATTGAAAAATGAAGTATAAGCTTTCGAAGTACTTTTCATTTGCTCTAGTAGTGAATCGAGAAGGCAATGAAAAGTTTTGGGAGGAATCATAACCAATGTTACCAGAGCGTACAGGTTTTATTATATGGGTTAGCGATATGAAGGCAGCTAGAGGATTGGAACGTTTCGGTACAGTTCATTATATGTCCCGTAAGCTACATTATGTTGTGTTGTATATGAATGCTGACAAAGCGGAAGAGCAACTCAAGCAACTTCATCGACTTGCTTATGTTAAAAAGATCGAAAGATCTTATCGTAATGAGATTCCAACAGAATACAGTAAAGATGTTGAAGATAAAACTAGAGCATACAGCATTTAGTATGTGAAGGTATGACAAGGAACTGAGGCAAATGTAGTTTTTACTACCTTTTCTCAGTTCTTTTTCGTTTTTAATAGCAAAGTTAGTCAATTGATAAGTTGCCGGTTAGTCAGTTAATTAATGGGCTCTTTAAATTCATAAAACACTTATTAGGGGTAGCAGATGCTATCCTTTTTTAGTTTCATCAGAAAATTACTTTTAAGTTATAAATAGAATATATTTCCATATTTTTTTTTCGGTATATAGTAATTAATTTGATCTTCATGTGTATTTGTTGGAAAATTCACCCAAACATGTTAATATAGGAATATAGATATAGGCTTTAATACCTAGTCCAAGGAGGAGCATAATATGAGAGAGAAGCGGACAAGGCGTTGGAGTACATATGAAACTTTTTATATTGAGCTTGGTACAAAAAAAGTGGCAGACATTCATATTACAACGCATGCTGAGAAACGTTGGAAAGAACGCGTCAATCTATCACCTGTTGGAATGCAACATATCGCAGATTATATGTGGGATAGCTTGAGACGATCAGCTATCAAGATGTATTACCAAGGGGAAGAAGAAGCCTATATCATTGATGATGATCTTGTGTTTATTGCGGATTTTACTGAATCTGATCATGACAAAGATATATTAGGTAATCCCTTGCATCGTATGCATGTCATTACTTTTCTCGGTCATTTATCCGAAGTTGTACAACTTAGAGATTTAAAGTCATATTACACTTGGTTAAGACATAATCGGAAAATGAATTTATTAAAAAATAGTAGAACGATAAGATGATCAATCGCAACTGTTTTTATTCAGTAATTACATAATGACAAGTAACTAATTACGAATGTCCCTTAAAAATAATGCTACACCAATACGAGACATGTATGTTAAGAAGAGGCTACTATTCAAGGTCACTGATCTTGAATAGTAGCCTCTTTTGGCTAACTAATGATTTATATTGAGAGATCAGGACTAAAGTAACGAAACCTATGTATTATAATATTTTGGAAGTTGTTGTATAATGGCAACAGTAGAAAGGTGGGAAAGACATGGCCTTAAATTTTCATCAATTACATATTTTCCATACCGTTGCGGATCGAGGTAGTTTCTCTGCCGCAGCCCAAACTTTATATATGACTCAGCCAGCGGTAACGATGCAAATCCAATCTCTCGAAGAATATTTTGGTACAAAGTTATTTATGCGCTCTACGAAAAAAATTGAGTTAACTGAAGCGGGAAAAGTACTGTTACCCTACGCTAAGAAGAGTATTGATTTGATCAGAGATACAGATATGGTGATGTCTAGTTTTACGAAACAACTGAAAGGTCGTTTGCAATTAGGGGCAAGCTTAACGATTGGTGAGTCTATTCTCCCACGCTGGTTAGGACCTTTCGGTAAGGAATTTCCTCATATCGGTATTAGTATGAAGGTTATGAATACGACTCATCTTATTGAGGAAATCGAGAATCATCAACTTAATTTTGCAATTATCGAAGCACCAATTCAGCATCCTGATATGCATATTGAAGCAGTGATGGAAGATGAGTTGGTCCTTGTTGTACCAAGCGATCACCCACTTGCAGATTTGGAAAAATTGCAACTTGAGGATGTACTACAATATCCATTTATACTACGTGAACAAGGTTCAGGAACAAGGCAAGTTATGGAAGATAAACTCATTGCTAATGGCTTTGATCCTCTGCAATTAAAAATTGTTATGGAACTAGGAAGCACAGGGGCAATCAAATCAGCCGTAGAAGCAGGACTAGGTATATCATTCTTATCGATATCTTCTGTGAAGCATGAAGTTGCTCTTGGACTTATTAAAACATTACCTATTGAGAATGTAACGTTTAAGCGTCAATTTTATTCCGTGTATTTGAAATCATCTTTATTGCCTATTTCGGCAGTCACGTTTTTGAACTTTCTAAGAGAGAGGGACTTAAGTCAATGGCTATAATTCAAACTACTATAGATATGCATGTTCATACGACTGCTTCAGATGGATTATTTTCACCTACAGAAATTGTAGCAATGGCAGCGCAATTAGGGTTAGCTGCGGTAGCGATAACAGATCATGATACAACCGCAGGGGTTAAAGAAGCGCTAATAGCGGCTGAACAATTTCATATTAAGTTGTTACCTGGAATAGAAATTAGTACCGTCGCTGATGGACAAGAAATACATGTGTTAGGTTATTTCACGAATAATGACGATGAACTTTGGCAACAGCGCCTTATCCAATTAGGAGCCACACGTGAAAGTCGTAATGAGATGTTACTTGCGAAGTTGAATGAACTTGGAATAGTTATAACATGGCAAGAAGTGATTGAGATTGCCGGTGATGCCCATGGATCTATTGGCAGACCTCATTTTGCGCAAATTCTTATTAATAAAGGGTATGTGAACAATAAGCAAGAAGCGTTTGATCAGTATCTTGGAGAGCATGGGAAAGCCTATGTGCAACCATTACGAATTCATCCATCAGATGCCTATCAATGGATTAAGGAGGCTGGTGGAGTGGCAATTCTTGCACATCCTGGCATCTATCACAACGATGCGCTAGTCGAACAATTGTTACAAGCTGGAGTAGACGGAGTGGAAGTTAATCACTCCGATCATACACCAGACCAAATAGAATACTACCAATCGTTAGCTAAACGATACAACTTGCTAATGACAGCAGGATCAGATTTCCATGGTATTGATGAACAGGGTACTCAAATTCATGGTCAATTAGGCAGTGTAAGTACGTCTATGGAAGTGTACGACCAGATCTATTTACTTCATAGGTCGCGAATGCAATAATCTTTCATAATGAAACAGGCATGTATGTCTCCACGGAAGTGAGGACGTACATGCCTGTTTTTGGTTAGTTCCTTATTTTATAACTTGAGGTAAAGCTTTTAATCTCGCTTCATCAGGAGTAATAAATACAGTTTTCTGATGATCGTAGA
Organism: Paenibacillus endoradicis; assembly: GCF_024721975.1. The sequence continues at coordinate 492,547 of NZ_JANQBB010000001.1, forward strand.
TGACGAAACCAGGTTTTGAACCACTTGGTTTTTTCACATGACGAATTAGTGTGTAGTCTACTGGTACGAGACTAGAGGATTTCGCTTGCGAATAATGAGCAGACAGCATAGCAGCTTCTTCTAACGTTGGATCTCCAAACTCAGTACTACGAATAACGACATGAGAACCAGGAATATCTTTCGTATGTAGCCAAGTATCGTTCGAACTAGCTAGTTTGTTTGTCACGTACTCATTTTGTAAATTGTTCTTACCTACAAAAATTTCAATACCTTCTGATGAAGTGTAGCAAAGTAGTTTTGGCTTCGCATTTTTCTTCTTTTTAGGTCCTCTACGGACACGTTCACGTAGATATCCACCACTTACAAGCTCTTCGCGAATTTCTTCAATGTCGCCAATTGCTGCGATTTCAAGTTGTTGCAAAATATTGTTGAAATACTCAATTTCTCGCCCCGTTATTTCCATTTGTTCTAATACAACAATTTGACTGTTTTTTTGTTTACTATAGCGCTTGAAATAACGCTGAGCATTTTCAGAAGGTGTTTGTTGAGGATCTAACTCAATCTTAACGGTTGCTTGATCTTCATCGTAATAATTGACTACTTCGACGAAAGTATCTCCACGGTTCATCTGATGCATATAAGTTGTTAACAACTCTCCAATAATACGGAAACGGTCTGAATCCTTGGCTTCCGTTAATGTTGCTTCAAGTTTAGTTAACTTCGTTATATTCTTCGCTTTCTCGTTCTGAACAAAACGAATGAGATCACTAGCACGCTGCTTAACCGTATCGCGCTCTGCTTTGTCGCCATAGAAAGCTTCTAGACATTCACTAATTGTGCTGTACGTAGAATGCTCACCTGCAATATGAGTAAGTGCTGTGATAGAGAAGGCGGGTTTACTGGTCTGCTCATTTCTAATAATGATCGGGTGATACTGCTTCTCTTGAACTTGTTGCTGTAATTGGTTGAAGCTTTGCCATAATGCTTGCCAATCTTCAATTTCCAATGAACCTCCAAGCAACATTGGACGTTGTTCAGCGGGTAACCACTCTTCATACTCACCTGTTAATCCGCGATAAATTAGTTCTTTGGCTAATAATGGACTTAATCCACTAAAGCTATTAACTAACTGCTTACTTGTTAAGCAATTGTCAGTTGTTAATTCCTCATTGTGAGACAAAAGAATTTCTTCGAACTGAGCATAGCTATTCACCGTAAGTGGATCAATTTTATGCTGCTCAGGTGGCGAAGTATAGCTACTGCCTGGCATTACGATACGATAACTACTTAGTGCTGGTGTAACGTGATGAATTCCATCATGAATATTTCCTGTATTTGGATCAACAAGAATGATATTACTGTGACGACCCATAATTTCAATAATGATCCGTTTGAAGGAAGTGTCACCAACTTCATCTCGATGACGAATATCTAGATGAATGATTCGCTCACGAGTAACTTGCGAGACGGCTTCAATTACACCACCTTCACAATATTTACGCATAAGCATACAGAACATAGGTGCTTCTAGCGGATTGCTATATTGGGCTGTTGTCCAATGTACACGCGGGTAAGTAGGGTTGGCAGAAAGCAACAACTTACCTTGTACACCATTGCCACGTACGCTAAATACAAGCTCATGGCTCGTAGGTTGATGTATTTTAAGGATTCTTGCGCCTACACAAGCTTGAAGCTCGTCCACAATTGATTTTGTTACTAATCCATCCAAAGCCATAGCTGTAAACCTCACTTTACTATTTCATATCTCTATCATGCCATAACTTTTGTGAAAACTTAAGTGCTTTAGGGATATTTTATAAGTTGTCCGAATACATTTACGTTAGAAAGGTTGTCTAGCAAAATGGACAAATACAGGAGGGAAGCAGAGAATGAGTCAAATTCTATGGCATCAATTAAATCGTGAAGAGCTTACTGAAGCACTAGAAAGCTCGGAAGTACGCGGCTTAAGTCAGGATACTGTCACTGAGCGATTGTCACAAAATGGGTTGAACGAGCTAGCAGAGGGCGTAAAAGTATCGCCAATTCATCTGTTTTTGAACCAATTTAAAGATTTTATGGTGTTAGTACTGATGGGGGCTACGCTAATATCTGGCCTTCTTGGCGAATATTTAGACGCGATAACGATTGTTACTATTATTGTTATTAATGCAGTGCTTGGCTTTGTTCAAGAGTATCGAGCTGAGCGTTCTTTATTAGCATTAAAAGAAATGTCTGCACCAATGGCTAAAGTATTGCGTGATGGGAAGCAAATATCGATCGCGGCGAAAGAGGTAGTTGTTGGCGATATTGTGCTAATTGAAAGTGGAGATCGCGTACCAGCAGATATTCGTTTTCTTGAGGCGAACAATTGTTATGTAGAAGAATCAGCGCTTACTGGTGAGTCCATCCCAGTGTCAAAGCATGAGAGTTCGCTACGTGAAGCGGATCTTCCACTAGGGGATCAACGAAATGTTGGCTTTATGGGCACTTTAGTTACACGTGGTACAGCAATAGGGATCGTAATTCGCACAGGTATGGCAACTGAAATGGGTAAAATAGCGAACTTGATACAATCAACAGAAGAAATGCAAACTCCACTGCAGCATCGACTGGAACAACTAGGGAAAATATTAATCGCCGTAGCCATTGCACTTACTTTAATGGTTGTCGTAGCAGGAATTATGCATGGACAGCCAGCTTACGGAATGTTCCTGGCAGGGGTTAGCTTAGCCGTTGCTGCTATTCCTGAGGGGTTACCTGCAATCGTTACTGTCGCATTGGCATTAGGTGTACAGCGTATGATCAAACGTAAAGCAATCGTACGTAAACTACCTTCGGTAGAAACATTAGGCTGTGCATCTGTTATTTGTTCTGATAAGACAGGCACACTTACTCAGAACAAAATGACTGTCACGAATGTATGGCTAAGCGATCGTGCTTTGTCTGTAACAGGTCATGGATATGTACCTAATGGTGCGCTATTCGAGAATGGTCGTGAAGTAGATACTCGTCATGACAATTCAATTAAACGATTGCTACAAATTAGTGCGCTATGTAATAATGCGAGGCTCGTTCAAAATGAAAATATAGAGCGAAAAGGGAAAAATCAAGTAGAACAAGAGGAATGGTTACTTAACGGAGATCCAACCGAAGGTGCTCTGTCCGTACTTGCTACAAAACTGGGATCTCCAGCGAAAATGTTGGAAGCATTATATACAAGGGTCAAAGAATTTCCGTTTGATTCCGAACGTAAGCTAATGTCGGTTGTGCTATCACATCAAGGTGGTAGAATTGTCGCAGCAAAAGGTGCACCCGATGTTTTATTAGAACAATGTTCACATATTTTGTGGCAAGGGAAAGTCATTAGTTTAACCCCTGCGTTACGTCAAAAATGTGCTTCTGCCTATGAACAGATGGGTAAATCAGCACTTCGCGTACTTGCGATGGCGTATCGTGAACTATCTAGTTACGATCGATGCGAACAAGTAGAAGATGCAGAACGTAGTCTTATCTTCGTTGGTTTAACAGGTATGATTGATCCGCCACGAGCCGAAGTGAAAGATGCGATTTCTACATGCCGAGCGGCTGGCATCAAGACAGTAATGATTACAGGCGATCATCAGCTTACTGCAGAAGCAATAGCTGGTTCATTAGGGATAATTCCGCGAGGCGGCGAATCGATCTCTGGACGTCAACTTGAAGCGTTAAGTGATGACGAACTCGACAAACGTGTAGAAAATATTTATGTTTATGCCCGTGTCTCTCCTGAGCACAAGTTGCGAATCGTTCGTGCATTGCAACGAAAAGGTCATGTCGTCGCGATGACTGGTGATGGGGTTAATGATGCACCTGCAATTAAAGCTGCAGATATTGGCATTGCAATGGGGATTAACGGTACAGATGTTACGAAGGAAGCATCATCTCTTATTTTAAGTGATGATAATTTCTCTACTATCGTTGCCGCCATTGAAGAAGGTAGGGGCATCTATGAAAATATCCGGAAATTCATTCGTTATCTACTAGCATCCAATGTGGGTGAAATACTTGTGATGTTCTTGGCGATGATGGCAGGACTTCCATTACCGCTTGTACCAATTCAGATTCTATGGGTTAATCTTGTGACGGATGGGTTACCAGCGATGGCGTTAGGAGTAGATCAGGCAGAAAATGATCTCATGAAACATCGTCCACGTAAGGCAAAAGAAAATATATTCTCACGTCGCTTAGGTTGGAAAATTATTAGTCGAGGAATATTGATCGGAGTATGTACACTTGCTGCTTTTTGGGTAACGTTGCAAGAGGGTGATCTTGTTAAAGCTCAAACTGTTGCTTTTGCTACACTCGTTATTGCTCAACTTATCCACGTATTTGATTGCAGAAGTTCACGCTCGATTTTCCATCGTAATCTACTGCAAAATAAATATCTGTTGTTAGCTGTATTATCTTCCCTTATCTTAATGCTTGGCGTTATGTATATTACACCATTACAGCCTATCTTCAATACAGTTCCGATCGGTTTACGTGAGTGGAGTCTTGTCGTTGTAGCTGCTGCTATTCCTTCTGTTTTCTTCGGAGTGGGAAGTGTAATGAGTGGAAACAAATCTAAGAAAAAAAGTAACAAATGGAATTCAGCTGCCAAGGCTGCTTAATTGAATAATTGTGCAAATATTAGTACAGATCATCAATTCTCATCTCTCTCGTCATTCGATATGCTTAATGACACATAGAACAACGCGATGGCGAGGAGAGAGAAATATGGAATTCACTAAAATGCATGGACTAGGAAATGATTTTGTAATCGTATATGGGGAGCAACAATTGCCTGAGAATGCTTCTGAATTAGCGCTACAAATATGTAACCGTTACTTCGGGATTGGAGCAGACGGTCTTGTATATATATTACCTTCTGACAAAGCAGATTTTCGTATGCGAATTATGAATTCCGATGGTACAGAAGCAGAACAATGCGGTAATGCGATTCGTTGCGTATCCAAATACGTATATGATAACAATTTGACTGATTCCGAAGAAATAACAATTGAGACTTTAGGTGCGGGTGTACAAAAAGTACAATTAATGGTTAATGATGGTATGGTTGAAAAAGTTCGTGTAGATATGGGAGCTCCGATCTTACACGGTCTAACGATACCAACTACAATTGATAGTGATCACATCATTGAGCAGCCAATCGAAGTGAATGGACAACAGTTTACATTTACCGCTGTATCTATGGGTAATCCACATTGTGTAATCCCGGTTGAGGATGCTGCTACACTAGATTATTCGGTTATTGGCCCAATTCTAGAAACTCATGAACTATTTCCTAAAAAAATTAATGTTGAATTTATAACGGTTTATAATCGTTCACATATTGAAATGCGCGTGTGGGAACGTGGTGCTGGACCTACATTAGCATGCGGTACTGGGGCATGTGCTACTCTTGTAGCATCTGCTTTACGTGGTGTCACTGATCGTGAAGCTACCATTTCTTTGAAAGGTGGAGACCTTTACATTGAATGGAATTCAAGCGATAATCATGTATATATGACAGGACCTGCCGAAGATGTATTCCGAGGTACGTTCGAGTAGAGTGATATAGGTGGCGTTGCAGAAATGGATTTGAATTTCAGAGATGCGCTAAAACAGCGTATTTTAGTCGGCGATGGAGCTATGGGAACCTTTTTGTATAAAATGGGGTTCCCTATTGGCGTTCCATATGAACAATATAATGTGCTAAAGCCAGAAGTTGTTCTTTCTGTACACCAGCAATATGTTGATGCAGGTGCACAAGTGATTCAGACGAATACATATCAAGCCAATCGTGTCAAATTTGCACGTTATGGTATTGAGGATCAAGTAGATGAGATTAATCGTGCAGCTGTTCGACTCGCTAGACAAGCTGCAGGGGATAAAGCTTTCGTAGTAGGAACTGTTGGTTCAATCCGTGATGGTAAACGAGGAAATGTTAGAACGTTAACGTTAACTAACGCACTTCATGAACAAATTCATGCACTTTTATCTGAAAACGTGGATGGACTACTATTTGAAACTTTTTATGATCTAGAAGAGATCAAGCTTGCAGTACGTATCGCAAGAGAAGAAAGTAATATTCCGATCATTTGCCAATTTGCGGCTGAGGATTCTGGAAGAACGGTTGATGGTTATACGCTGGAAGAAGCTTTTGTTCAGTTGAAACAAGAGGGTGCAGATGTTATTGGTTTCAATTGTAGAACAGGACCAAATGGCATACTTAAATTATTAGATAGTATTGATAATAAGACGGATCTACCTTATTCCGTTTATCCAAATGCAGGTGCAGCAAGTTTTGTTGATGGGAAATACGAATATACAGCTGGACCAGACTATTTTGCGTCTATGGCAACGAAGTTTGCAGATCGCGGAGCACATATTATTGGTGGATGTTGCGGTACTACACCTAATCATGTGAAAGCAATGGCAGATGCTCTTGAAGATTATGTACCTGTTCCCGTTGAAGCGCTGAATGTATTAGTGAAAAAATCTAATAATGCAGCTACTTCTAATTCTCCTTCAAAATTCACATGGGGAACTGCTCGTCGTAATGAACAGACGATTCTCGATAAAGTGAAAGAGCGTCATACGGTTATCGTTGAGCTTGATCCACCTCGTGATCTTGATATCTCGAAGTTTATGGAAGGAGCCGCGGCTCTGAAAGAAATCGAAGTAGATGCCATTACGATGGCAGATAATTCGCTTGCTGTCACTAGAATGAGTAATCTTGCACTAGCCGCACTCGTTCAAGAACAGATAGGTATCACTCCACTAATTCATATTGCATGTCGTGATCGTAATCTTATCGGTACACAATCACATCTAATGGGATTAGATGCTCTTGGAATTGATCATGTACTAGCGGTTACAGGAGATCCTGCCCGTTTTGGTGATCTGCCAGATTCTAGTTCAGTCTATGATATGACTTCATTTGAATTAATTCGTATGACAAAGCAGCTTAATGATGGTGTAGCTTTTTCAGGTAAACCGCTTAAGCAAAGGGCTAATTTTGTAGTAGGTGCTGCTTTCAATCCTAATGTGAAACATTTAGATAAGGCAGTACAGCGATTGGAGAAGAAAATAGCAGCAGGTGCGGACTATATTATGACACAGCCTGTTTATGATGTTGGATTAATTGAACGTATTGCTGAATCAACAAAGCACTTATCCGTTCCAATATTCATTGGTATTATGCCTTTAGCAAATGGTCGAAATGCTGAATACCTTCATAACGAAGTACCAGGTATTCAACTTTCAGATGCAGTGCGAGCTCGTATGGCAGGTCTTGAAGGAGAGATTGGTCGTGCAGAAGGTGTGAAAATTGCGCAAGAGTTACTAGATTGTGCAATTAAGCATTTCAAAGGCATTTACTTGATGACACCGTTTTTACATTATAATATGGCGGTGCAACTAACAGAATACGTACACACCCAAACTCAAGCCTAATTTCGCTTGTGATTACGATGATTAGGCTGACGTAGCGGATTCGACGGCGAAGCTGCCATTCATCGCTTGCTCCAGTGCTCACGTACACAATACGTACGCTCTGCGCTTCGCTTCACTAACTTCATGTCATCTTCTTGGCACTGACAAGCGAAATACTCGAGGAAGCTTAACTTTCTTCTAGATATTCATTCATAGGAAACACTTGTGTTTCCTATGAATGTTTCTTACAGAAACATTTTAAGTGCTTACGTACACAATACGTACGCTCTGCGCTTCACTTCACTAGCTTCATGTCATCTTCTTGGTACTGACAAGCGAAATACTCGAGGAAGCTTAACTTTCTTCTAGATATTCATTCATAGGAAACACTTGTCTTTCCTATGAATGTTTCTTACAGAAATATTTTAAATACTCATATACCTATCGTTTTCGATGCATGTTTCTTGAAGAAACACATATGTTTTACAATATTTATCCGATCTTTGGGCGTTTTAGTCATTATTCTATCAATTATCGACGAAAAGCTTGTTCATAATAGAAAAATCAATTAAAATGAAGCTTATGTTATGATAGCTCTGTATAGTATGCTACTTTATTTTTTCGTCAACACTAGAATAATGAATCTTAATCTATACATCTATCAATTATGAACTGTGTGTTGCAATTGTATCTGAACTTGTTGAAAGATGCATGCGGAGGAGGATCTGGCTTGGCAATAAAGCTTATTAATATTGGATTCGGGAATATCGTTTCAGCGAATCGTATTATTTCGATCGTGAGTCCTGAATCGGCTCCGATTAAACGCATTATTCAAGAGGCGCGTGATCGACATATGTTGATTGATGCGACATATGGTCGTCGTACGCGTGCCGTAATTATTACGGACAGCGATCACGTTATATTATCTGCTGTGCAGCCAGAAACTGTTGCGCATCGTTTGTCCACGAAGGACGACGATAACGACGAATAGTACGAGGAGTTTGGAAGAAATGGGATTGTTAATTGTTTTGTCAGGTCCAGCAGGAGTAGGCAAAGGAACTGTATGTACGGCGTTACGTTCACGTATGCCTGAGCTAGTATACTCAGTATCAGCTACGACTAGACATCCGCGACCAGGCGAAATTGATGGCGTGAATTATTTTTTCAAATCTAGAGAACAATTTTTGCAGATGATCGATCATGATGCTATGCTTGAGCATGCAGAGTACGTAGGTAATTTCTACGGAACGCCGCGCGACTTTGTTGATGAGACATTAGCTAATGGTAAAAACGTCATCTTAGAAATTGAAGTTCAAGGTGCGATGAAGGTGAAGGATAAGTTTCCTGAAGCTGTCATGGTATTTTTGCTTCCACCATCACTTGCTGAGTTGAAAGCACGAATTACTGGACGCGGAACGGAAACCCTTGATACGATTAATACTAGAATGAATGTTGCAGTGGAAGAATTAAGTCTTCTTAGTCAGTATGATTACGCAGTAATGAATGATGAGATTGACAATGCTTGCGATAAAATTCGCAGCATCATTCTTGCGGAAAACTGCAGACGAGAACGTCTTCCTGCCCATATTTTAGCTATGGGTGCTGCAACAGAGAAAGCATGAGTGAGGAGAATGTCCAATGTTATATCCATCTATTGACGAACTAGTCAAAAAAGTTGACAGCAAATACACTTTAGTAGTTGCTGCTTCTAAACGTGCAAGAATGCTACGAAATGGTGAGAAGTCTGAATTAACGACTGCTCGCTCTCACAAAGCAGTTGGCTTTGCACTTGAGGAAATTTATGCTGATATGATCAAAGTTGAGCATATTCCTGGTAAAGAGAAGGATGAACAAAAAGACGAACGAAAAGACGAGCGCAGATAATAAAAGCTTAGTCTATTGCTCTTCGTTAGGAGATGTACGCATTGTAATGCGTACATCTTTTTTAATTTTGTTTGCACAAAAAGAAGGTTAAAATACTTTTAATGTTGAATTACTAAGCTTATATGGAAATATGATAAGATAGATAGTGTAACAAGAAAAAAGCTTATTATTTCTATGCGGAAAGCGATGACATCAACCTATTTTCTAGGAGGGATTGAGATGGAAAAAGTTACTTATCCAATCGGAAGATTTGTGTTTGAAGGCATGACAGCTGTGCAAAAACAAGAATGGATTGAGCAAATCGAGAAGTATCCAACATTACTAAAAGCGACAGTTGAAGGTTTTTCTCAGGAACAACTAGATACCCCATATCGCACTGGTGGTTGGACCGTAAGACAGGTTGTGCATCATGTTGCAGATTTCTCTACAAATGTACTAACTCGTTTCAAACTTGCTTTGACGGAAAATAATCCTACGATTAAACCATTCTTGGAAGAAAAATGGGCGCTTCTTAGTGATACACGTTCGATGCCAATCGAGCCAAGCCTAAGCATAATTGATGGTACGTATGCACGTTTATTCGTTTTATTAAAATCAATGAGCTCGGCTGAATTTGAAAGACAGTTTTATCATCCTGAAAAGGGTGCACAAATTTCATTGAAAGCATTTTTGTGCTTTACGAAATGGCATTCGTTTCACCATTTAGCTCATATTCAAGCATTGAAAGAACGCAATAATTGGTAACCGCAAACGAGTCCTATACTTTTTGAACTAACTTATTACACATAGATGAATAGGAGATGGCATAGTGCTACGAGGCAAGACAATTGTACTTGGAATTAGTGGAGGTATTGCAGCTTACAAGGCAGCTACGATTTGTAGCAAGCTTACAGGAGCTGGTGCTAATGTGCATGTTATTATGACAACGTCTGCTACAAAGTTCATTACGCCATTAACTCTACAGACGCTTTCCAAAAATGAAGTTCATATCGATACATTTGATGAGAATAATCCGCAGGTTGTTAATCATATCAATCTTGCAGATGCTGCGGATCTTATTCTTATTGCTCCAGCAACAGCGAATACTATTGGCAAATTAGCTAATGGTATCGCTGATGATATGCTCAGTACGACGTTACTTGCGGCTACTTGCCCTATTGTAATCGCACCTGCAATGAATGTTCATATGTATGAGCATCCTGCTGTAGTTCACAATATGAACTTACTTGCGGAGCGTGGTGCATTATTTGTAGATCCAGGTACTGGTCAACTTGCGTGTGGCTATGTAGCGAAAGGTCGTCTAGCAGAGCCAGAGGAGATTGTTGATGCTGTAAGTAATTGGCTTAGTAAGCCGCAATTACTTGCAGGTCAATCGGTCCTCGTTACTGCCGGAGGTACGATCGAACGACTTGATCCCGTCCGTTACTTAACAAATGATTCTTCTGGTAAAATGGGATTTGCTATTGCCGAAGCAGCAAGATTACTAGGTGCTGATGTTACGATCGTTGCAGGTAGAACTAGCGCAACACCACCTTCAGGGATTCGACTTGTTCGTGTGGAGTCAGCCGAGCAAATGCTAGAGGAAGTGCTAGCGCGCTATGAGCAAGCTAATGTCGTCATCAAGGCGGCAGCTGTTGCGGATTATCGTCCTCTACAACGTTATGGCCAGAAGATTAAGAAGAGTGGCGATATTCTACATCTTGAACTAGAGCGTACGACAGATATATTGCAAACACTAGGTGAAAGCAAACAAGATCAGATTTTAGTGGGATTTGCTGCTGAGACTGAACATGTCGACGAATACGCTTTGGATAAATTAAAACGTAAGCACTGTGATTTTATCGTTGCAAATGATGTTTCCGCTGAGGGAGCAGGATTTAATGGCGATACAAATATTATTACCATCTATAATAAGCAAGGTATTGTGGAGCGACTTCCGTTATTGAGTAAAGCGCAAGCAGCGGAAAGACTTATGAATATTGTAGCAGCCCGATTACAACAGATTAAGGATGATAGTCATGATCGCTAATATTATTGTAGATGTGCCGAGCCGTCAGACGGATCGGCCTTTTGATTATGAAGTGCCATTAGATATGCAACCATGGATTGAGGTTGGTAGTCGAGTGGGCGTTCCTTTTGGTGGTCGTGTACTACAAGGATTTGTTATCTCGCTTGCGATGGATACGGACTATGACAGAAGTAAGTTGAAATGTGTTTCGCAATTACTTGATCCAGTACCTCCACTCCTACCAGACCTGATTGATCTTTCGGAGTGGCTTAGTCATAAATACTGTTGTTCTCGAATTGCGTCTTTGCAAGTGATGCTTCCATCAGCCTTGAAAGGTAAGGAAGAAAAATATATCGGTTTATCTGAATTCTTTGAACAGGCAGAGCACTCAGATAAGCCGTGGTTGCAATACATTGCTGCGGAAGGTGGAGTAGTTACCTTCGATAAATTACTATCCGCTTATCCTGATGCTCATAAACATATTAAAGCAGCATTGCAGCAAAATATATTGTCTGTACGTGCCTCTGTAAAGGATCGTATAGGGATTAAAAAAATATTGACAGTAGTATTACCCGATCAACTTGATATCGCTAGAGATCAGCTGCCTGCACTTATGAAAAAGGCTCGTAAGCAATATGAAGTTCTTTCTTACATGCTAGAACATGCACAGCCACTTCCGATGCAACAATTAGTTGCAGCATTACACACTAGTTCAAGCGTTGTTCACGGATTAGTTGATAAGGGGCTATTGCGGTTGGAAGAACGAGAGCAAGCGCGCGATCCATATAAGCACCGTCAGTTTGAAGCTAGCTCAGCACTGCCTTTAACGACCTCACAGCATAGCGTATATGAACGGATTGTTACGAGTATGATTGCAGAAACTGGGCAAACGATGTTGCTCTATGGGGTTACTGGTAGTGGTAAGACAGAGGTATATTTGCAAAGTATTGCCCAGTGTCTTCAAATTGGGAAGCAAGCAATTGTACTTGTTCCTGAAATTGCCCTTACTCCGCAAATGGTTGAGCGATTCAAATCTCGCTTTGGTGATGCTGTTGCAGTCATGCATAGTCGCTTATCTGAAGGAGAACGTTTTGATGAGTGGCGGAAAATCCGTAATGAGCAAGCGCAAGTTGTCGTTGGTGCACGTTCCGCAATTTTTGCTCCATTTCAATCTATTGGACTCATCATTATCGATGAAGAGCATGAGTCATCTTATAAGCAAGAAGATACACCTAAGTATCATGCAAGAGATGTAGCAGTAAAGCGAGCTAAGCAACATGGTGCAGTAGTTGTTCTTGGTTCTGCAACGCCATCATTAGAAACTTACGTTGCTGCGAATCGTAATCCTGCGGATGGTAGTGAAGCTCCAATTCTTCATTTGCCAGAACGCGTCTCAGGTCAAGACATGCCAAAAGTTGAAATTGTTGACATGCGTGAGGAATTGCAGCGTGGTAACCGTTCGATGTTTAGTGGATCGCTTTATACAGCGTTGAAAGAGCGACTAGAAAGACAAGAGCAGACCGTCTTACTGCTCAATCGAAGAGGTTACTCTACTTTCGTTATGTGTAGATCTTGTGGTTATACAGCAACATGTCCACATTGCGATATTTCATTAACTTTTCATCAGAAAACAAGATCACTTCGTTGTCATTACTGTGGACATACAGAGTCATCACCTAAGCAATGTCCTACATGCGAATCAGAGCATATTCGATTTTTTGGAACAGGTACGCAAAAAGTTGAAGAAGAGCTTGCTAAATTATTTCCGGGTATACGTGTCATTCGTATGGATGTAGATACAACAACGGAAAAAAATTCGCATGAAAAATTACTGAAAGCATTTGGTGATCGTCAAGCAGATGTGTTATTAGGAACTCAAATGGTGGCCAAAGGTCTTGATTTCCCGTATGTTACGTTGGTTGGTGTAATCGCTGCTGATACGACATTGAATTTACCGGATTTTCGAGCAGGGGAACGTACATTCCAATTATTAACGCAAGTTGCTGGTAGAGCAGGTAGACATCATCTAAGTGGAGAGGTTATTATTCAAACATATAACCCTGATCATTATGCCATTACTGCAGCACAATATCATAATTATGAACAATTTATTGAAGAAGAGCTGTCATTGCGTGCTATAATGGCATATCCGCCGTATTGTAGATTAATTCTAATTACAATGTCACATGAACAACTTCCATTACTTTCGGATGTAAGTCAGCGCTTTGTGACAGAGCTACGAGAATTAGCAGAATATGAAGGTGTGCTTGTCCCTTTACGTAGTCGTATGATGCGTGCGCTTGAAATATTAGGACCGGTTGCATCACCTCTTGCTAGAATCAAGGATCGCTACAGGTATCAATGTGTGATAAAATATCGTGGTAGTATCGATGCGGGAAGTCTTGTACAACGAGCTATAAGTCCGTTTCTTGAAGGTAATGCAAAAAATAAGGTGTTGTTCAGTGTGGATGTTGATCCACAGGTAATACTGTAAGATGAAGTTCAAATAGCAGACTTTGATAACGATGAGCATGCTAACGTAGAATATTCGACATCAAATATAAAGCGGACTTTGATAACGATGATTGACTAGGTAGCATATTCTATATTGAATATGAAGCGAACTTGGCAAGTCTAGTATAAGCTTCCGAGGTATGTTTCTTTCAGAAACATTGTAGGTCTGCGTGTACCAATAACGTACACTAGAAATAGTTTAAGTTTATGAAAAGTTTTGGAGGTCATTTTATGAGTATTCGTCTAATTGTTAAAGAACCAGATCAGGTGTTGCGAGAAATCGCGAAACCAGTTACTAAATTCAATTCAAACTTAAAAAAATTATTAAAAGATATGGCTGAAACGATGTATGATGCAGATGGAGTAGGTCTTGCAGCGCCACAAATCGGGATATCTAAACGAGTTATAGTTGTAGATGTCGGCGATGAGAATGGTCTAGTCGAAATGGTTAACCCTGTCATTATTGAACGTGATGGTGAACAGTTAGGTCCAGAAGGCTGTTTAAGTATTCCTAATATTAACGGCGAAGTACTTCGTGCTGATCATATTGTCGTTCAAGGACAGGATAGTGATGGCGAAACTTTTACTGTTGAAGCAACTGGCTATTTTTCGCGTGCGTTTCAACATGAAGTTGATCATTTGAATGGAGTACTGTTCACAGATATTGCACTTAATACGTACGATGTTTCTGATCAGGTACGAAAAGGCGGCGAAAGATAATATGCGTATCGTTTTCATGGGGACACCGACATTCGCTGTCCCTTCTCTACGTACTTTAATTGAAGAAGGTTATAACGTAGTAGCAGTTGTATCACAACCAGATCGTCCGAAAGGGCGCAAAAAAGTGCTCACACCGCCACCTGTGAAAGAAGCGGCATTAGAGCTTGGGTTACCGGTCATTCAACCTGAACGAATGCGTAGTGAAGAGGCGGTAGCTGAAGTTGCTAGCTATAATCCGGATCTGATTATTACAGCTGCGTACGGTCAAATCCTACCTAAAGCTGTGCTCGATTTGCCTAAGTTCGGTTGTATTAATGTTCATGGTTCTTTACTTCCTCGTTATCGTGGAGGTGCTCCTATTCAACGCTCTATTATTAATGGTGAGTCTGAGACTGGAGTAACGATTATGTATATGGCTATTGGACTTGACACTGGGGATATGCTTAGTCGTGTTGCACTTCCTATTACGGATGAAGATAATTCAGGCACGATGTTTGAAAAGCTTAGCCTTGCTGGGGCGCAATTGCTCAAGGAAACTTTACCGCCGCTTCTTGCCGGTGAGCTGCCTGCAGTTGCTCAGAATGAAGATGAGGCGACCTATGCATCTAATTTAACTCGTGAAGATGAGCGTATTGATTGGACGCAGTCTGCAAGATCGATCTTTAATCAAGTACGCGGATTGTCACCAATGGCTGGTGCTTTTACGTATTTGAATAATGAACCTTTCAAGATTTGGGCATGTAAGCCGTTGTCTGCACATGCTGATGCAACAACAGTTGGCACAATAATTGCTGCCAGTTCAGAAGGAATTACAGTGCAGACTGGTGATGGTCAATTATTACTTACCCAAGTTCAGCCTGCAGGCAAGCGTATGATGGATGTCGCGGATTGGCTGCAAGGCGCAAGAGCAATTATAGGTGTTGAACTCGTTTCAGCCGTACAGGAGTAGACTATGAATAAGAAACCTTCAACATATAGACGAGCTTCATCTACTAATAAAGCTAAGTCTAGTAATGGAGCTCCTGGTAACATTCAGGGACAAGCTGCGCAACCAAAACCGAAATCTGCACGTCTAATTGCTTTAGAGGTGCTAGTTAAAGTCGAGGAAGCAGGAGCTTATAGTAATTTGCAATTGAATAAGACGTTACAAGAACAACAATTATCAAGGCAGGATGCTGCACTTACAACGGAAATCGTGTACGGTACGATTAGTCGAAAGTTAACGATCGATTATTGGTTATCTAAGTTTGTTGCTAAAGGCTTGCATAAGTTACAACCGTGGGTACATCAATTGCTAAGACTTAGTATTTATCAATTGGTGTGGTTGGATCGAATTCCTCCACATGCTGTTGTAAACGAAGCAGTAAATATTGCAAAGCGTAAAGGGCATCAAGGGATCTCTAGTATGGTTAATGGTGTTTTACGCAGCGCCATTCGTGGTCAAGCGGATCTTGTTATTAGTGGAATCCATTTGCCAAATAAAGTAGAGATGCTATCTGTTCGCTACTCATTTCCCGAGTGGCTTGTGAAGCGTTGGTTAGATGAGTATGGCTTTAAGACTACAGAGCAAATATTGAGTAGTAGCAATGAGGTGCCGCATAGCTCTATTCGTGTTAACACGATGAAAGCAACAGTAGCAGAAGTATTGCAAGCACTTGAATCAGAAGGTCTTAATGCATCAGTGTCACCACTTGCACCAGCTGGTATTAATGTACATCGTGGAGGGCATCTTGCTGGATTAGCTGGATTTGCTAGTGGGCAGTGGTCTCTGCAAGATGAAAGCTCTATGCTCGTAGCAGAAGTGTTACAACCTAAACCAGGGATGCTCGTTTTGGATGCTTGTGCTGCACCAGGTGGCAAAAGCATGCATATCGGAGAATTAATGCAAGGTAAAGGGAAATTAATTTCTAATGATTTGCATGAGCATAAGCGTCAATTAATTGAAGATCAAGCGAAGCGTCTGGGGCTGACACATATTGAGACGATGAGTGGAGATGCAATTGCACTTGCTGATCGTCTGCAGAAACAAAGTTTTGATGCGATACTGCTTGATGCCCCGTGCAGTGGTTTCGGCGTTATTCGCCGCAAACCTGAAATTAAGTGGACCAAAGAGAATAGTGATGTAGCAGCAATAGCTACGATTCAAAGTAAATTGCTTGATGCAATGAGTGATCTTGTGAAGCCAGGTGGTACATTAGTATATAGTACATGTACAATCGCTAAAGAAGAGAACGAAATGCAGATTGCTCAGTTTCTTGCTAGAAACCCTCAGTATAAATTAGATACTGGGTGGCCACAACCACTGCTAGAGTCGCTAAGATCGCAAGGGATTATCGACGATTCATTCGATGGTCAATTACAGTTACTGCCACAATATGCGAATAGTGATGGATTTTTCATAGCCCGTCTAGTTCGACACAATTAAGCTAAGATTAGCTTGTCATAATGGGCTGCAAGTTGACATAACATTGACAGATGGCTCGAGAGCCGCGTTTATGCTAAAATATATTGAAACATGCTTTATTATCGCTTTGCGAAAATGAAGCACCTATAAACTATACAGGTGTGATGAGATGAAACCATTTATTTATGACTATAGACACGAAGAATTGCAAGAATGGATGAAAGAGATCGGTGAGCCAGTTTTCCGTGCTGATCAAGTATTTGACTGGATTTATGTGAAACGTGTAACAAGCTTTGAACAAATGACGAACTTATCTAAAAGTCTTCGTCAAGCATTAACGGATAAATTCGAATTTCTAACATTAACAGAAATTACGAAATTCGAGTCTCGAGACGGTACTGTGAAATTCTTGTTTGGTTTACAAGATAATCATGCGATTGAAACTGTTATTATGCGACATAGCTATGGAAATAGCGTATGTGTAACGACTCAAGTTGGTTGTCGTATTGGTTGTACCTTCTGTGCGTCTACACTTGGCGGTTTGAAACGTAACTTAACAGCTGGAGAAATTGTTGCTCAAGTTGTCACTTCACAAATGATGCTTGATGCTACAGGTGAGCGTGTATCTAGTATTGTTATTATGGGTTCTGGTGAACCATTTGAAAACTACGATGCTACAATGACGTTTTTACGTAATATGATTCATGAGAAGGGCTTGAATATTGGTCAACGCCATATTACCGTTTCTACTAGCGGAATTGTACCAAGTATTTACAAATTCGCTGATGAAAACACACAAATTAATTTGGCTCTATCCATTCATGCTCCAAATGATAAGTTACGTTCTAAGCTTATGCCAGTTAACCGACGCTTCCCATTTGATGATGTTATTGAATCGATTCGCTATTACCAAGCGAAAACAGGCCGTCGTATTTCTTTTGAATATGCGCTTATCGGCGGTGTAAACGATCAAGTGGAACATGCAGAAGAGTTAGCTAGTGTAATCAAAGATATGTTATGTCATGTTAACTTAATTCCAGTTAACCATGTACCTGAGCGAGACTACGTACGTACTCCACGTAATGATATCTTTGAATTTGCCAGAGTATTAGAAAAAAATAACATCAATGTAACGATACGACGAGAGCAAGGTCATGATATTGCAGCTGCTTGTGGGCAATTAAGAGCCAAACATATGGAATCTACGGCGAGGTGATTACGTTTGTTAATGGTTAGTCGCAGTGATATTGGAAGAATTCGTCAAGTGAATGAGGATTCTGCGTTAACAGGGAATATTAATGACCAACTTTCGTTTGCTATTGTAGCAGACGGAATGGGTGGTCATCAGGCTGGAGATGTTGCGAGTCAAATCGCGGTTAAAGCTTTTCAGCGTATTCTGCAGCAACATGAAGAAATTACAAATTGGAGCGCAGAAGACGGTAAACGTCTGATGCGAATTGCTATTCGTCAAGCAAATGATGAAATATTCCAATTAGCTAAACATATGGAACAATATCATAATATGGGCACAACGATTGTTGCTGCCCTATTATGGGATCACATGATCATTGTTGGGCATGTTGGTGATAGCCGCGCTTATCGTATCAATGAACAAGGCATCCATCAGCTAACTGAAGATCATTCTTTAGTGAATGCGTTGGTACAATCGGGACAATTAACGGCCGAAGAGGCTGAGCATCATCCCCGAAAAAATGTATTAACCCGTGCGATCGGTACAGATGATGATGTCGAAGTAGATGTTCGTATTATCGAATGGGATAGCCGTGATATTTTGCTTTTATGTAGTGATGGCTTATCAAATCGCGTTAGCGAGTCTCAACTTCATCAAATTGTAATGAGTCAGCAACCACTTGCAACAAGTGCAGATCAATTAATTCTACTTGCTAATGAGGCTGGTGGGGAAGACAACATTACACTTGTTCTTTATGATCAAAACGGTCATGTACAAGGAAAGGAGGAGACACTATGATTGGACACGATCTTGCTGGTCGCTATGAGATAATTTCTCGTATAGGCGGTGGCGGAATGGCTTTAGTATATAAAGCGCATGATGTACTGCTTAATCGGAAAGTAGCGGTCAAAGTATTACGACAACAATTTGTTCATGATGAAGAGTTTATTCGTCGGTTTCGTCGTGAAGGTCAATCAGCAGCGGCACTTTCTCATCCTAATGTTGTAAGTATATATGACGTTGGTCAAGAAGAAGATATTCATTATATCGTTATGGAGTATGTAGAAGGCCATAATTTGAATGAAATTATTGTAGAGCGAGCTCCTCTTCAAATTGAAGAAGCAGTTCACATCGCACAGCAAATATGTGAGGCGCTTGATCACGCACATACGAATCATATTATTCATCGTGATATTAAGCCTCACAACATTCTTATTGGTAATAATGGTAGAGTGAAAGTAACTGATTTCGGTATTGCTAGAGCAGTAACTTCCTCAACGATTACACATACTGGTTCTGTTGTTGGATCTGTACATTATTTTTCACCTGAACACGCTAAAGGTGTGAATACAGGTGAGAAATCGGACTTATATTCTTTGGGAATCGTACTATATCAGATGTTAACTGCTCAACTCCCATTTTTTGGTGAGAGTCCAATTAGCATTGCATTGAAACATTTGCAAGATGATTTTGAAGAGCCTAGAGTTGCCAATTCGCATATTCCTCAATCAGTAGAAAATATCATTTTGAAATCAATGCGGAAAAATCCGAATGAACGCTATCATTCAGCAAAAGCAATGATGGAGGATTTAGAGACATGCCTTCAACCACATCGTCTGTATGAACCGAAAATTGTATTCAGTCAAGTAGATGAAATGCAGGAAACAAAAGTTATGCCTGCTATTCGTTCTTCGCAAATGCAAGATATGAATACTACCCGCACGCAGCAGGCAACGGGACCTGTAAGTAATACGGTGAGGATTGAAGACACTACGGCAATGAAAACTACAGCACTGGAAGACTCTGAGCTTACAAAGAAAGAAAACAATTGGAAGAAACCATTGATTGTCGTTCTTGTAACATTAGTTTTCTTGGCTGCGTTAATATGGGGATTTTTCAAGTTATTAGATACTTGGCAAACAGACGATGTCGACATACCTTATGTTGTAGACTTGACAGAGGAACAAGCTCGTGAAGCTATTGAGGAAAAAGGTTTGAGAGTTAAAGAACCAGTAACGCGTGAAACAAGTAAGGTTGTTCCACTAGGTAACGTTATGGAGCAATCGAAGATGAATATGAAGGTGAAGGTTGGATCTTTTATCGAATTAATTATCAGTAGCGGACCTGAGCTGAAACAACTACCTAACTATGTTGGTGGAATGAAAACAGCTACAATTAATTCCCTTGTAGAGCTTGGTATTAAGGAGTCTCAGCTCGAATTTATCGAAGTCAACGATGACTCTGAGGTAGGTACTATACTTGAGCAGACACCAAGTTCAGGTTCTGAAATTAATCCTGATGATGTGAAAATTACATTTACAGTAAGCTCTGGACCAGAGACGTTTGATATGCCAACTCTAGAGGGCAAAAAATTAGCTGATGTTAAAGATATTTTGAAAGCTTATGGTTTAATACTTGAAGAAGGTAATATTAAGTATGAGGCTAGTTATTTGTTCGAAAAAGACGAAGTTATTAGCCAAAATGTATTGCCTAATGAGAAAGTTGTTAAAGGTAGTAAAATCTCGATTGTTGTAAGTTCAGGGCAACCTAAGGATGCCAAAAACTATGTGTTTAATGTGCGTATTTCACCTGCGAACAGTGATTCTGCAAGTGAAGTGGAAATTATTTATTCCGATGCTCGTGGTGAAAATATGAAGCTTGATACACGTACGATTACAAGTACGGTTGATATTCCAGTAACGCTTGTGCTTGACCCTGATACGGTAGCAAGAGTATCTGTAACCCGAGATGGTACGTTCATGGATATCAAAGAAATCAGATATAAAGATATTTCAAAAGGTTCAACAACTGGATTGGAAATTCCAGGTAATGTTGTTCAACCGACTGCAACACCTACAACTACAGAAACTAACCCTACTCCACCGGGTGGGTCAGACCAAAATACGGAGGGTAACGAACATAATGAGCAAAACGAGCAATCCACGGAAACATTTGCAGAAGAATAATGAGACAACTACAGATTCTTCCGCTAGTCTCCAGGGAGTGATTGTTAAAGCACTGAGTGGTTATTATTACGTTCAACCTCAACATGATCGGATTTCTTCTAGCACGGTTCAATGCCGTGCTAGAGGAGTATTTAAGAACAGAGGCCTTACTCCTTTAGTAGGCGATGATGTACTCTATGTACCTACAGAAAATGGAGAAGGAACTGTTGTAGAATTACTTCCTCGTCATTCAGAATTAATACGTCCAGCTGTGGCGAATGTTGACCTTGCTATTCTCGTATTTTCTGTGCATGAGCCTGCCCTTAATTTACAATTGTTAGATAAGTTCTTACTTCATATTGAGCATGCAGGAATTCAACCTGTTCTTTGCTTAAGCAAGCAAGATTTATCTCATGATCCCAATAGTAAGGAATCATTGCAGGAAGAGGCGCTCAAAAGTATCGAGGAAGTCACTCGCATCTACAGTAATTTAGGCTATGAAATTTATGGGACGAGTTCTGTGGAGCATGAAGGAATATCCCCTTTACATGAAAGGTTGAAAGGGCATGTATCTGTGTTTGCTGGACAATCCGGAGTAGGGAAATCTTCGCTTTTGAATGCACTAGTTCCTGGATTGACACTAGAAACCAATGAAATAAGTAATCGGCTAGGACGCGGTAAGCATACAACTCGTCATGTAGAACTTATTGATATTGGCGGGGGCTATGTTGCAGACACGCCTGGTTTCAGCCAGCTTGATTTTACGGAGCTTGGTATTTCGGATCTTGCGTATGGTTTTATAGAAATGCGCGAGCTTGCCCCAGAGTGTAAGTTTAGAGGTTGCTCGCATGTTCAGGAGCCCGGTTGTGCCGTACTTGAACAACTTGCAGCAGGAAAGATTGAAGCAAGCAGGCATGAACATTATATAACCTTTCTTGCAGAACTCAAAGATCAAAAACGGAGGTACTAACAGTCATGACTATTATTGCACCATCTATTTTATCCGCTGATTTTTCTCAATTAGGTCAAGAAATTCAATCCATAGAAGCGGCAGGAGCGGATTGGGTACATATCGATGTAATGGACGGTCACTTTGTGCCTAACCTTACATTTGGCCCTCCGGTTATTGCTGCGGTTCGGTCTAAGACGAAACTGCCTTTTGATGTTCATCTTATGATTGAACGTCCTGACCAATACATTGCTGATTATATTGCTGCTGGCGCTGATCGTATTACGATTCATCTGGAAGCCTGTGCTCATCTTCATAGAACAATCTATTCAATTAAGGAAAAAGGTCTTCCTGTAGGTGTAGCTCTTAATCCAGCTACACCGGTTTCTTCGTTGATACCGATTCTTAATGATATCGATATGGTTCTTATTATGACGGTTAATCCTGGATTTGGTGGACAATCATTTATTCCGTATTCAGTAACTAAGCTTCGTGAATTACGAGCGCTCTTACAACAAGGTGAACTATCTCATATCGATGTGCAAGTAGATGGTGGTATTAATGCGCAGACAGCGCAGCTTGTTCGTGATGCAGGCGCTAATGTCCTTGTAGCGGGCAATGCTGTATTTAATGCTCCTAGTCGTGCTGAAGCTATAGCCTCATTACGTTAATAGGAGGAGGTAATTCGTATGAAATTTAATATTAAAACTTTCGTTTGGGTCATCTTGTACGCGATGATGGCTGGTGGAACGTTATCGTTATTTACTACGATAAGTTCGTTTATTAAATATTTGTTTTCATTATTGGCTGTCTATATCGGCGTTCGATTTTTTAGGCGCTTCGAAACGATCGGCTTACGAATTACGTTTATCGTATTAGCAATCATTATGTTCTTTATAGGTGTCTTTATTACGGTCGTTTATCAAAGTTTGACTAATCCAGACTTTTTATTAGGTCAGTAATCAAAATTTGGGCTTGAAATAATCTTTCTTTGAAGCATGTGGTGGCATACGTTGCGCTCTTTTTGCATATTATGATTACAAGAGTGGAGCTCACACGGAAAATGTAACCGCGTGTTTCGAGGAGGGGTGGACATGAAGTTCTATACCATTAAATTACCTAAATTTTTGGGTGGATTTGTAAAAGCAGTGTTGAATACATTCCAAAAAAGCTAACAACATAATGCTGGCTGTCGCAATCGCAACTCCATGGAGGCGTACAACCTTACAACAAAAAAAGCACCTGAAGATTCAGGTGCTTTTGTCTATGGCAAATTACACACGAGTAATTTTACCAGACTTCAACGCGCGAGCGCTGATGTATACACGTTTTGGTTTACCATCCACAAGGATACGAACCTTTTGAACGTTAACTCCCCAAGTACGACGAGTTGTGTTGTTCGCGTGAGATTTGTTGTTACCACTTCCAGGCGCTTTGCCAGTTACGAAACATTTGCGGGACATAAGTACACCTCCTTCACCAAATATCAAGTGTTCTTGCTTTAACAGCTCATTGCCTTTACAGCTATGTAAAGACTATGCTACTTGAATGATTAATCATGCATATTACTTCTAATATAAACAGACCTAAATATCGTAACATAAAGTTGATCCCTGTTCAACCTAATTCTAATTGAAATGTTGTGAAATTTCACTATACTCTTCAATAAAATCAATGTTTATAGTACAATGTAAATTAGTCCATAATATATGGCAAGGGAGTGAATAGTTATGCCGATACAATTAGATAATGATTATGGTCAGATCAATGTATCTGATAGTTGTATTGCCACAATTGCTGGTTCTGCCGCTATGGAATGTTATGGGCTCGTAGGAATGGCTTCACGAAATGGACTTAAAGATGGACTCGCAGTGCTTCTAGGTCGAGACAATTGGACTAAGGGTGTTGAAATAAGACAAGATCAACATGGTGTATATATTGATTTGTATATTATTGTGAGTTATGGAACGAAAATTTCTGAAGTAGCGAATAATATTCGTTCTAAAGTAACCTATGTGTTAAATGATGTAATAGGCCTTGCAGTTAACGAAGTTAACATTTTCGTTCAAGATGTAAGGGTATCTACCTAGCAGGAAGGGGAATTTCATTGGGTAAGCGAGCTATTAACGGTTCTGATTTTGCTGGAATGGCATTATTAGGAGCTGACTTACTAAAGCGAAATGCTGAACAAGTCAATGCACTTAACGTGTTTCCAGTGCCGGATGGCGATACTGGAACAAATATGAATCTAACAATGACTTCAGGAATAACTGAATTGAAAAACAAACAATCTGCTCATCTGGGGAAAACAGCTGAAGCATTATCTAAAGGACTATTGATGGGGGCGCGTGGTAATTCAGGCGTTATTCTTTCTCAACTATTTAGAGGGTTCTCTAAGTCATTAGCGAGTGCCGAGGAAGCGACGGCTATAGATATTGCTGTTGCCCTACAACATGGTGTGGATATGGCATATAAGGCTGTTGTTAAGCCGGTAGAGGGAACAATACTTACTGTAGCGAAAGAAGCAGCGCGTCATGCTGTGCAATTTGCTCGTCGTAATACAGAAGTACTTGAATTAATGCAAGAAGTACATCAAAGAGCTTACGAAGCTTTGCAAAAAACTCCTGATCTATTACCGATTTTGAAACAAGTAGGCGTTGTTGACTCTGGTGGTCAAGGACTTGTCTATATTTATGAAGGATTTGTACAATCATTATCCGGCAATTCAGAAATTTCAGATGATCTAACCTCTGAAGCTGCACCTGCAGATGTATATGTTCCACAGCCTATACGTAACATAGTTCCAATCTCCGCTCAAGCAAAACTAGAGACTTTAGATATTGAGTTCTTCTATGACATGGAGTTTTTCATCAAGCGCAATGTATCCGGAACTTCTGTATCCGCCTTTGATGAATCCGCTTACAAGAAAGCATTATCTAAAGATGGGGACTCAATTCTAGTAATTACAGATGATGACATTATTAAAGTTCATGTTCATTCTCGTAAACCAGGTGATGTGTTCAATTTGTCAGTTCCATATGGTGAACTTACAGATATGCATATTCTTAATATGCGCGAACAACATCGTGAATTGCTTGAAGAAGATAGTCACCAATCGCATGCGAATTTATCAGCTGCCGAGCTGTTAGCGGGACAGGCCATTGATAATCGTCCAACCGAGCAAGCCTTTGAGCGTGCGCCTTACGGGATGATTACCGTTGCACTTGGTGATGGGGTTGCTGAATTGTTCCGTAGTAGTGACGTGGATATCGTATTATCCGGTGGACAGACAATGAATCCAAGCACAGAAGATTTTGTGAAAGCGATCGAAGCACTCTCTGCGGATCATATTTTCATATTCCCAAATAATAGCAATATCATATTAGCTGCTGAACAAGCTGTGGAACTAACAGAGCGCTCTGTTACTGTAATACCTACCAAAACAATTCCGCAAGGGATTGCGGCGGTGCTTGCTTTTAAAGAAGACGAAACGCCAGAACGCAACAAAGAGTGGATGATTTCTGCTGCTAGTACGGTTGTATCAGGTCAAATTACGAAAGCGGTTCGCGATACGAGTATTGATGGTGTAGAGATTACTGAAGGACACTATATCGGTATTAAGGAAAAATCAATTGTAACTTCTGAGGCGGAACTTCTAGATGCATGTAAGGCTCTACTTGCAAGCATGCTTGAAGAAGAAGGGGACATTGTTACTATTCTTACAGGTGAAGGTTCATCAGATGAAATCTCAGCTTCGATTAGCGAGTGGATTAGCGAGCATTATAGCGATCTAGAAATTGAAGTGCAGCATGGTGGTCAACCGCTATATCCATATGTGTTTGCAGTCGAGTAATATCAATTAAGCGATAAGGGAAGGGGAATATCGTAAAATGGGAAATATTCGAATTGTAACGGATAGTACAGCAGACATTCCAGCTGATGCACGTGAGAAGTACGGCATTACTATGGTTCCACTTAAAGTATTATTCGGTGAGGAGACATTTAGAGATGCCATCGATATGACAACGGATGATTTCTATGCTCGTCTAAAAACATCCACTGTTATGCCGACAACATCCCAGCCATCACCTGCTGAATTCAGTGATGTATATGAACGTCTTCTAGCTGAAGACCCTACAGGTCCAATTATTTCAATTCATCTTGCATCTGTTCTAAGTGGAACGTATCAATCGGCAACGATTGCTCAGTCTATGATTGAAGCTGAAGATGCAAACATTACAGTTATTGATTCAAAATCAGCATCTTACGGCAATGGTATGCAAGTTATTCTTGCTGCTAAAATGGCTGAAGCAGGGGCTTCTGTTGAAGAAATCGTTGCTGCTATTGAAGAGAGACAGAAGAATGCAGAAATCTACTTCTTAGTGGATACGCTTGAATATTTACAAAAAGGTGGACGTATCGGCAGAGCTGCTGCTCTTATCGGTTCGTTACTTAATATTAAGCCGATTCTTTCGCTTGATGAAGTAGGAGCTGTATACTCTGCGGATAAAGCAAGAGGTAGTAA
Organism: Paenibacillus endoradicis; assembly: GCF_024721975.1. The sequence continues at coordinate 519,143 of NZ_JANQBB010000001.1, forward strand.
AAAAGCAATGGCTAAAATTGTTGAGTTATTGAAAGAAGCATATGGTGATGCTGAGGTTGGTCTGGTTGTCGCAAAGACAGATGATGCAACGATTGCACAAGAGCTTGAAGCACGTGTTACTGCTGAACTTAATGTGAAGGAAATCCATTATACAGCTGTGGGTACTGTTGTAGGTACTCATACTGGACCTGGTACTTCCGCTGTATTCTTATATAAGGTGTGAGCTTGGAATGATCAAACTTGATCAAATTCCAGTTAAACAGTTGAAAGGCGTGAGTGCTCTTAAGGAACAGGAGCTTCACGCCTTTGGCCTATATACTGCGAATGATATTATATTATACTTTCCGTTTCGATATGAAGATTATCGTGTACGTGACTTGACTGAAATAAAAAGTGGTGAAAAAGCTACAGTTATTGGAACTGTACGTGGTGTTCCTGTATTACAACGTTATGGTAAGTCAAAATCTCGTCTAACATGTAAAATACAAGTCGGTATTCAGTTAATTACTGCAACTTGGTTTAATCGTCATTTTCTTCGTGAAGGATTAATTCCCGATCGAGAAATTATGTTAACTGGTAAATGGGAACAGTCTCGTCTGCAATTAACAGTGTCAGAATCTGAGTTTCTTGATGCCGTCAAACCATCTGCAAAGATGGATACATTGCAGCCTGTTTATTCCGTAGGTGGAAAGATTACACAGCCATGGATTCGCAAATTAATTACAGCGACATTAGAACAATATGGCAGTATGGTGGAAGAAATTCTTCCCTATGGAATCGTCCAGAAATATAATTTGATGAATCGAGCAGAGGCTATTACACATATCCATCATCCTGGTGATTTTGCCGCTGGGCAAGAAGCACGAAGACGAATGGTGTATGAGGAATTATTTTTATTCCAGCTTCGTTTGCAGGCATATCGTGCACTTTCTCATCGGAGGCAGGCGGGTATTGCTATGCAGATTGACAGTCAATGGATTCGTGAATTTGCTGCGACGTTACCATTTGAACTTACAGACGGTCAGAAGAAAGCGATTAACGAAATTTCTGTTGATATGCGTCGTAATTATGGAATGAATCGATTGCTGCAAGGTGATGTTGGTTCTGGTAAAACGGTAGTTGCTGCGATTGCACTCTATAGTGCAGTGAAGGCGGGGTATCAAGGTGCATTAATGGTTCCTACGGAGATATTAGCAGAGCAACATTTGAAGAGCTTCACGCGTTTATTTGATAATACGAACATTCAAGTAGGGCTGTTAACAGGAAGTTTAGGTGAGCGCAAACGTCGTGATATGCTTGCCTCGCTGCAGATGGGGCTAATTGATGTTGTTGTTGGTACACATGCACTTATACAAGAGGATGTTTTCTTTAGCAAGTTAGGACTTGTCGTAGTCGATGAGCAGCATCGCTTTGGTGTTAATCAACGGAGCATATTACGTCAGAAGGGGATTCATCCAGATGTACTAACGATGACGGCGACTCCGATTCCGCGGACGCTTGCTATAACTGCCTTTGGTGATATGGATGTATCGACGATTCGCGAGCGTCCACAAGGGCGTAAACCGATCGAGACGTTCTGGGTTAAGCATAGTGCTTTAGATCGCGCATACGGCTTTATTCGCAAGCAAGTAGCGCTTGGTCGTCAAGCTTATGTCATCTGTCCTCTCATTGAAGAATCTGAGAAGCTAGAAGTGCAGAATGTTATTGATGTTCATATTACGATGCAGCAGGCATTCCCCGATCTACAAGTAGGACTGTTACATGGTCGTATGAGTGCAGCTGAGAAAGAAGCGTCGATGGGTGCTTTTGCTAGTAATGAATCACAAGTGTTAGTTGCAACAACTGTTGTTGAGGTAGGCGTAGATGTTCCTAATGCTACGATTATTATGATTATGGATGCTGAGCGATTTGGGCTTTCTCAATTGCATCAACTTCGGGGCCGGGTAGGGCGTGGCGAGCATCAATCGTATTGTATTTTACTTGCTGATCCCAAGTCAGAAGTAGGTCGAGAACGAATGAAGGTTATGACCGACACGAATGATGGTTTCGAGGTAGCGCGTCGTGATCTTGAACTTCGAGGTCCAGGTGACTTCTTTGGGACAAAACAAAGTGGTCTACCAGAATTCAAGCTTGCTGATATGGTTGCAGACTACGAATTACTTGAGCAGGCTAGGGAAGATGCTACTGAACTCGTGGCTCGCGACAGTTTTTGGCATGATTCTACGTACGCTAGATTAATAGAATGGCTTCGAAATGATCCTTTATTTCAAGGAGAACAAATAGATTAGGCAATTATTAGCGATCGCCTGCATATAGTTAATTCATTAGAGCTAGTTGCCTATACGGAGGTGTCTGATCAATGAGTTATCAAAAATTCGGTATTAGTCCGCAGTTAGTGGAGCGAGTGAAGTTTAAAGCGAAAAATCCAGCTACAAAGGAACGTCTTCGCAAATTACTTGGTGATGCTACCAAATACGATTTGCAGGATCGACTGAAGGTTCGTAAGCTGACCAAATCTGCTGCAACTATTTTGCAAGAAAAACTAACCGAAACACAGGAAGAACAAATTGTTACGTTCGTGTTAGCGCAAAAAATAGATCCAAACAATACGCTTCATTTATTGAAATTATGGAGTATGTTCCGCTAAGCTATTGTAATAGTGTAAGTTCGCTGCATTTTTGATGTCGAATATGCTACGTAGTAGTGCATCGTTATCAAAGTCTGTTTTTGAACTACCCCTAGGAAAAGGCATTCATTGCCCACTGCATGTTCGCATGTAGCAGGTGATGAATGCCTTTTTGTTATGGACTGGATGAACTGTCATAAATTTCAGTTGCATAACGAATAGAATAAGAGTATATAATAAATAAGAACATATGTTCTGTTGTGTGCATAATATAGCAGAACATATAATAGCGAAATGATTTGTGGGGCGAGTGCGATGACGCATAAGAAACAAGAGCGCATCATTATGTTAGCAGACTGTCAGTCTTTCTATGCAACGGTAGAAAAAGTTGCTCATCCTGAGTTAGAGGGTCGACCACTTGTTGTAGCGGGTGATCCGGAAAGGCGTTCAGGTATTATATTAGCTGCTTGTCCAATAGCAAAGCAGTATGGCATCAAAACTGCCGAGACGTTAGGTGACGCGATTGCCAAATGTCCTAATGTAGCTATTATTAGGCCTCGTATGGAGGAGTATATTAAAGTATCTTTGCAAATTACAGCGATCTATCAAAGTTATACAGATCTTGTTGAGCCATACAGTATTGATGAACAGCATCTTGATGTGACAGGCAGTGTACAAAATTATCATACCATTGAGCAAATGGCATACACGATTCAGCGACAAGTGATGCGAGAGACAGGAGTACGTATTCGAATTGGTATAAGTAGCAATAAAGTATTAAGTAAGATGGCTTGTGATCACTTTGCAAAACAAAATGCATCAGGACTATTTCGTTTACCTATTTCACATATTGAAGAGGTGCTATGGTCGCTTCCGATTGGCAATATGTTTATGGTAGGCAGAAAGATGAAGCATCATCTTGAAGTTATGGGCATTCATACGATAGGGGAGCTAGCTCGCACGCCGCTTGCTACATTACGTCGCCGCTTTGGAGTGAACGGTGAGGTGCTATGGCGAATTGCAAATGGAGTCGATGATTCACCTGTTTCTCCAATGACACACATTGCGCAGAAAGGAATAGGTCATCATATGACGCTACCTGTTGATTATGAAACGTTGGAAGCGATCAAGGTGCCACTGCTTGAGTTAACGGAACTTGTATGTCAACGTGCTCGAATGAAAGGTTACATGGGCTCTGTTGTGTCAGTAGGCTGCCACGGGGCTGACTTTGATTATCCTACAGGATTCCATCGTCAGAAAAAGCTAGATGATCCAACTTATTTAACGGATGATGTGTATCATGTTGCACTTGAATTACTCGAGAAACATTGGGATGGCTTACCGATTCGCAGTATTGGGGTGACGCTTAATCAATTTGTTAGCGATGAACAGTATCAGATGACGTTATTTGATAATCGTGAGGAACGACTTGCACTCGCTCGTACGACAGATTCGATTAAAGCTCGTTATGGCAATACAGCAATTATGCGAGCATCATCGTTGACGGAGGCAGGTCAAGTGCATGATCGTGCACGGAAAATAGGAGGTCATTACAAATGAGTTTGAAATTAACAGGGAATGGTCTATTCGAGTCATCACGAATGATGCTACCCGAACATAAGGAAGCCTATAATGAATTTCATAAAAATTTGGAACAGAAAGAACGCCCACACTTTGATGAACAACGATTAGTTGAACTTTCTTATCAGTTTGCCGAAGCGATGAATGAGAAGGCTACTGTTCGTATTCGCATTTATGATTTGTTCCAGGATCGATGGATAACAGGAAAAGTTCAGCGTATTGATGTTTTGCAAGCTCGAATGAAATTGGTGCAGGAAGACGAGACACGCTGGATTAAGCTTGAGGAAATTATTGATCTTGTCGTGGAGTAGATAGTTGCTGCTTCGCGACATATTAAAACAGGAAATTGAGTGGAGAAAATGCTTGATTTTCTTGTAACACTTAGGAAAAAACAGCATTTTTTTCGAAGACTTGTACTTAGTTGCGTGTTCTCAAATGTAACATTTCTTGCAGTTATTGAAATGAATTTTACTTAAAATGAGTCAGTAGTTCGGGGTAAAAAAATAAAACAAAGAACGAGCGTCGATGATGCCCGTTCTTTGTTTTATTAAATAACGTTTAAACGTAAGCTAATATTCAATTAAGTGAATCTTGTACAATCATATCGGGTTTGAATTTAAAATATTATGTTAGAGTTGTTTGTAACATTCATGTAACATACTCAGGTTATTCTATTTAAAGTGGTGTGATTGTTAGTCTATTTGCATAATCAAAATTTTGGTTTTGTGCTTGAATAAAAAATAGGTTAGTGATTTGTAAAATGAGTTTTAAAATGGGTCTATTATAAAATAGGAGGTAAGATAAATGAGGAAAATAAGTAAAATCATTTTAATCGTTGCAATGGCAAGTAGTGTTCTTACGGGGTGTATGAATGAAAAAATCATACCAAGTAAAGAGGAAATCTCACAAATTAATAATTTAAACTTTAACTTTAGTGTAGATCCGGAGACACTAGCGCTTGAGGTAGAGTCCAATGGAATTACCGAGAAAGTATCGGAGCCCTTGGAGAGAATGAAAGTTTCAAATTTAGAAGACAGTGGAGATAACATTAGCTGGAGCTATTTGGAACAGGGAATTGACGTTGATATCGAGAAAAAAGAAAATTATGTAGATGTAGCTATAAAATCAAGTAAAGTCGAAGACAACACGTTTATATGGCCAAAAGTGAACGGTGATGGATATATGCTCCCGTTTAATCAGGGCAAGTATATTCCAAGCAATGATTCTATTTGGACAGATTATTTAAATGAGGGAAAAATGAAGGTTATTGAGGCTTTATCTATGCAATTTTTTGCAGTTGATAAAAGTGAGTATTCGCTAGTATATATAATTAGAAATCCTTATAATAGTGAAATTGATTTTAATACAGAAAATGGTATTGAGTTTGCTTTTAATCATGAGTTTCCACAGATTAATGAAGAGAAGGAATATGGATTTAGAATATATTTAACTGAAAAAAATACAGTGGATGTTGCAAAAACCTATAAAAACTATTTGATTGAACAAGGTGATTTCAAAAGTTTGGCGGATAAGGCTGAAGAAAATAGTAATATTGAAAAGCTTTACGGTGCACCCCATGTTTATTTTTGGGATAGAACGGTGATTTCAGAGGAAAATATAAAATGGGCAAAACTGAAAGAAAGTTTACCTGAAAAACTGAAATTATGGATTCAGGAGTTATTAACTACTAAAGTTGAGGATGGATCAGAACTTTCATCGGGCTTAGAAGATTTGAATAACTTAGATTATGTAGACAATTACACTAAGAATAGAATACTAAAAGGTCTAAGTGCCGTAATGCAACTAAAAGAATTCTATAATCAGGAAATATTTACTGATTTAGATAAAGAAACGCAGGGGCTATTAGACAGGGGAATAGCAAAATTAAATGCTGTTGAATTAATTGACTTAAATAAGAGATTGTTAAAAAGCGTGCTTGGAAATGTAGTTGACCCAATAGAGGAGTGGGCAGCTGCAAATACCGTAGATGTGATAAAGGATATGAAGGATTCAGGGTTAGAATATATGTGGATTGGGTTGGACGACTGGCAGGAAGGGTTTATTAAGCCAGAGTTAATAAAAAAAGCGGAAGATTTGGGGTATTTAATTGGCACATATGATTCGTATCATTCAATCCATGAACCAGGTAAAGAGAAGTGGGAAACTGCCAAGTTTAAAGATACTTCACTATACGAGGATGCAACTGTAACGAATAAAGATGGGAGCAAGATTGAAGGATTCCAGGGTGTAGGTAGAAAATTGAATCCGACACTTGCAATGCCTAGTGTAGAAGAAAGAGTAACTACGATTTTAAGTACTGGCATAGCGTTTAACTCATGGTTTTTAGATACAGATGGCACTGGAGAGATCTATGATGATTATTCGCCAGAACATATTACTACTGAAAATGAAGATATCCAAGCTAGAATTAAGAGAATGGAGTATCTGCAAAAAGAATGGAATATGGTCGTTGGAACTGAGGGAGGAAATGATTTTGCTAACAAAACTATTGCCTTTGCACATGGAATAGAAACACCATCATTTTCTTGGATGGATGCGGACATGGCCAAAAACAAAGAAAGTGAGTATTATGTAGGGAGATACTATTCAAGTACTGGCGGAGTACCCGAATTATTCTCTAAACAAATACCTATAAAGGAAAAGTATAAGAAGTTATTTTTGGATACAGATTACACGATCCCATTGTACAAGTTGGTTTACAACGATTCAGTGATTACAAGTTATTGGTGGGGATGGGGAAGCTTAAAATTTGAAGATGAAATAGTAAATAGGATGTTGTATGAGATACTTTATAATGTCCCTCCTTTATATCATATAGATAAAGTTGAGTGGGAAAAACACAAAGAAACAATAGTTAAGCATTCTAAAGTATGGTCAAAGTTCAGTGAAAAAGCAATCAAGGAAGAAATGACAGATTTTCGAATTTTATCAGATGATAAACTCGTTCAAATGACAGCATATGGTGAAGAATTAAGTGCAGTAACAAATTTTTCAGAAGATGAATTTAACTATCACGGGGAGATAATACCTGGGAAATCAGTTTTAATTATTGATGGCGACAGTAATACTATCTATTCACCGGAAAAATAAGCGTGAAATTCACTACATTTTAACTGTTTATTTCCGATAAGCTAAATCAGAACACTAAGGAAGAAAATGCTGAATAATGCCCCTTTAAAAAAGAAGTGCACCCAACATTTGGAGGTGCTTTTTTTATGGAGAAATTTACAGAAAAACAAAAAATAGAAGCAGTAGAACAATATCTCATTACAGATAGTGGACACCGGTCTAAAATGAATCGTATGCGTAATCATTTTACCATTGAACCCGACGTAGTAATGGAACTAAAGTATGTAATAGAACACAAAACAAAGATTCATTCATTAAGTTTCTTTCTCAGTCCACCCGAAGCAACCTTTACCCTAAAAGAGGTAACGCAAATTAACGATGATGTCGTTAAAGACAAAGTCATATGAGTGGATACAAAAGAATAGATTAATGGAAATCTGTATGTAGGAACTAGAATAATGAAAAAGAGAGTTGAAAAAATTTCCATAGTAGCGATAGTGCTAGTCTTGATAGCATCAGGAGTTTTTGCATTTCGTAAACCTTTGGCTATGCTTGCATTTAATATATTTCTATCAGATCAGGTCGTGAACACGTTAGAGGAGAAGTCATATAAACCTCTAGAAGGGGAGGGAAATGTAACTTATAGTAAAGCAGAAACGCTGAACCCTTTTTCTGTTTTACTATTAGGTACAGACCAACGTGAAAATGAAACGGCGCGTTCAGATACAATGATTTATGCGGTGATAAGACCTCAAGAATCAAAGGTATTATTGGTTTCAATTCCACGGGATACCTATACTGAAATTATAGGAAAAGGAAAGAAGGATAAGATCAATCATGCCTTCGCTTTTGGCGGACAACGAATGGCGAAAGATACCATGGAGGCTTTGCTCGCCCATACGTTAGACTACTATGCTTCAATTAATTTTGTAGGATTAAAGGATGCGGTGGATGAGCTTGGAGGGGTGGAACTTCCGATTGAGAAGGATATCGTCAATAAAGGGATAGACCATGATAAATTCACGATTAAAGCAAATCAGTCTATTTATCACGGTACCGATGCTTTAAATTATGTTCGATACCGTGAGGATAGTGATTTCAATCGTACGAAGAGACAACAGGTCTTCTTAGATCAGGTAGCTAAAAAGATGATGAATCTAAATCAAATCGTTAAGATTCCACAATTACTTGATATTATGGGATCTAACCTACAGACGGACATGCAACCTAAGTTTATCATTGATCTGAGCAAACAACTCCTAGCCGGAAGTAAAGTTCAAATTACAAGTTATACGGTTATGGGTGAGAGTATCCGATTGAATGGGATATCCTATGACCGTGTGGATGAAGAAGATCTTAAATTTGCTCAAGATCTAATTGATAATTGGACGGACAACAACATACCAACAGATCAGTTACTAATGCCAGAAGATCAGGATAAAGCAGAGTAAGTTAATTTGAATAAGTAGCCCTGCCGCGAATAACGATAGTGATAATGGGAAGAAAATAGTCATTGAAAAGAGTCTTATGGAAATGCAATTATGCCATTTTTAATCCCTCATTTTGACGAGATATATGTAGTAGATTCTAGGAACAGACGCCTAATCGAAATGATTAGGCGTCTGTTTTTATGTGGATTCGTGAATTCTCGTCACGGCACTTATTCAATTTGAACCGTTCTATCTCCTTATTGAAGATGATTAGTTGTTCTCTTGCTGAATGAGTGTTGACATATTTTATGTCGTAGTATATAGTTGTGACATAAAATATGTCGGAGGTAGTAAGGATGAACAAATCAGAGATGGAACGGTCCAAAACTATTTTGGAATATTTGGTCATGATTAATGAGTTGTCTTATTCTGGGATAGGTCGTGAACTTAACATTACACCACAGCAGTTTTCAGACTGGATTAAAAAGCGTAGACCGATTCCGCAGGAGCGTTTGCAGGCCCTTGCAAATTATTTTGGAGTTGAAGAAGCAGTGTTGATTGACAATCATCAATATGCAAAGCCAATAACTTCTATTGCCAAAATCGAGCTTCATATGCTTCTAGTGGAACAAAAGGTAGAACAGTTAGAAGTTGAGGGTGCAGACGAGGAAGATATTGAGCCTTATCGAAATAAAAAGTTTGAACTTCAGCAAGAGAGGGAAGATGAGCTTCGTCTTGCAAGAATTGCCGTCGTGTTACAGCAGAGGGATGAACGAATCGATGCCCTTATCGATATCGTATTAGATGAGCTTGAAGCTGGACAAATAGAGGATCTCAGAAGAAAACTACAAAAAGGAGATGTATAGAAGTGAGTACAGCAATATATGTGGGCAAGAAAGGCATTAACCTACTTGGAAAAAACCAAGACAATCCCTACGACGGAGCTTACATATTCACCAATAAACGAAATGTTACGAAAAGAGCGATGGTCATGCCACCAGATCATCCGGCGGAATGGAGTTCGCGGTACGGCAGCTTAATTATCACGCAGGTAGGTAAGGAAATGCCAAATGGCGGCATGAACGAAGCTGGTCTCGTGGTGGAACAGACAACATTATGGCAGTCTGCTTATTCAGAGAACAGCGTCCTTCCGGCAATAGGCGAACTCCCGTGGATGCAGCTATTACTAGATACTTGTTCATCCGTACAGGAAGCGATAGAAACCGCATCAAGAGTCCGTATTGTACAGCCAATGTCACGTCTTCACTATATTGTTTGCGATCGTTTAAAAGACTGTGCGATTATTGAGTTTTTAAACGGAGAAATGAACGTGTATCGTGGCAATACGTTGCCGATTTCGATAATGGCGAATACACCTTATGTGGAGGCAGTTAGAGACTTGGAAGATATGGAAGAAAAGTGGCATATTAGGTATGATGATTATTCACGAAATTCGATGGAACGCCTCAAGAGAGTAGCAACTTCTATTGCCCTTCCGATACCCTCTAATGAGGGAGAACATATTGGTTACCTATTTGAAGCACTACAATCCGCTCGACGAGAGGATACCGCTTACAGTCTAGTATATGATTTGGAAAAATTGGAACTGCATTTCTTATCGAATCAATATCCTGAGAGGAAAGTCATTCGACTAAAAGAGTTGGATTTTTCCTTGCATTCCAGCGCAAAGGTGATTGATCTACATCAATTAGATCATGGAATTTGTAATGACCGTTTTGAAGAGTACAACTCAAGTATGAACCGAATAGTTGTGGAGTCATTTTTTCAAGATCCTGTATTAACTGAAGCATTTGGATGGACGATTACAGAAGAAATGATTAACTTTCTAGCTTCTTTCCCCGATTTGTATCAGTCCGGAGATGAATGAGGAGGCTACTATTCGTATTTATGATTTGTTCCAAGATAGATGGATAACAGGCAAAGTATCACGAATAGATCCGTTGCAAGTTCGGATGAAATTGGTACAGGAAGACGAGACACGCGGATTAAGTTTGAGAAAATTATCGATCTTGTGGTGAAGTAATTAGTTGCTGCTCGTGACACATTAAAAATAAAGGGAATTGAGACAAGAGATCGCTAATATGTCCCATTATTTAAGGCGATGGGTCAATACCCAGAATAGAAGAGCCAAAGCACTGACAATTGCACCTAACAAACACACTCCGTTCCAACCTGAGTAAACATAGATACTGGTAGATGCGATTGACCCGGTGGCGCTACCAATGGAATAGAAAATCATGTAACCAGCAGTAAGCCTACTGCGTGCCTCAGGGCGCAAAGTAAGGATCATGCTTTGGTTGGTGACATGTACGGCTTGTACTGCCAGGTCAAGAAGAAAAATACCGACGACTAATGCGAGAAGTGAATGTTGAGTATAACTTATTGGCAACCATGATGTAACCAACAGAATCAATGCGACGCCTGTGGTCCTATGCCCTAAACCTCGATCGGCAAGACGACCTGCTCGCGCTGCTGCTAACGCTCCAGCAACTCCAGCAAGACCAAACGCTCCAATAGCAGTATGTGAAAGAGAAAGCGGCGGAGCGCTAAGAGGCAGCACTAGGGAAGTCCAGAATATACTGAAAGCGGTAAAAATCAACATGGCTAGTGCAGCACGGATTCGCAGAATTCTTTCTTGTGCGAACAATGTGAGCAGCGAACGAAGCAACTGTAGATAGGATATTGATTCTCTTTTGTGATCATAATGCGGAAGTACCCTAAGCAATACACATGCCATGATTAGCGTTAATACCGCAGAGACAAGGTAGACGGAACGCCATCCGGCTAAATCCGTTAATACGCCAGCGAAAGTTCGCGCCAGTAGAATACCAATTACGATTCCACTTGTCACAACACCCACGGTACGCCCACGTTCAGCTGGGGCAGCTAAAGTTGCCGCAAACGCAACGAGCGTCTGTGCCACTACGGCAAGCAATCCAACCGCAGCTATGCCTATGAATAACACCATGCTGGTGGGAGCGGTGCCAATCACAATTAAAGCCAACACGGATACTAGCATCTGCCCAGTAATCAACCAACGTCGATTTAATAAATCGCCGAGGGGCACTAGCAATAGCAGTCCAAATGCGTAACAAACTTGAGTTATTGTAATAACAATGCCGACAGATGAATGAGTAATACCGAACTCGTTTGAAATAGCGTCCAGCAAGGGTTGCGCGTAATATATGTTGGCGACTGCCAGTCCGCAAGCGATCGCAAATAAGAGTGCAACATTGCGAGACATTAAAGATGCGGGCGCTGTTTCTGATGTTATAAGCGTCTCTTGAGCTGGTACAACGTGTTTGCCTGTATAATCCACGGTAATGACTTTCGATTCTTCAATAAACTTCCCCAAAGATAACGCCTCCTTAAATTTATGTTTATCAGATTTATAGAATAAAATACCGATCGGTATTTAATTTGTTGATAAATATAACTCGAAAAAAAGATATCTGTCAAGAGATTATTGTAGAGGAAAGCTGAAATGTAGCGATAACTCTAATTAATCTACTTTTGTATGAGATTTAAGAGCTGTAAAAGCTTAATCTTATTGACAGAATAATCTTCACATTATAAAATTATAACATACCGTTCGATATGAAAAGAGGGGATTGCTATGGCACGAAGACGCGAATTTGATGAGGACAATGCATTGGATGCAGCTATGCAACTATTTTGGGAAAAAGGGTTCGAAGCTACCTCTTTAAGCGACTTGACATCAAGAATGGGCATTCAGCGACCAAGCATATACTCCACCTTTGGGGACAAAAAAGGATTATTTGAAGCTGCGTTGCGAAAATATACAAATTCTCATGCTGCCTATGTTCGCGCCAATTTTCAAAACAATTCTTCTGTTAAAAAAGCATTCCGTGCCTTTTTTGAAAATATGGTGGCAAAAGAAGATGAAAAAAGTCCGAACTGGGGGTGCTTTTGCATCAATTCGATGGTGGAGCTTGCGCCTCATGATGAGAAATTTGCAATCCTAACAAGAGAACATCAAATGTATCTCTCGGTAATATTCCAAGAAACGATTGAAAGAGGTTTGCGCTCAGGTGAGCTTGATAGCACTATTAATGCAAAGGGTTTAGCACAGACGCTAGTCATATCGTTAATAGGACTGACGGTGTTCATGAAATCTCGTCCTGAACGAGTATTTGTTGATAATTCTGTAAAAGAAATACTTACATTGTTAAGATAGAATCAAAAAATATGGAATCGGGTCTATGTGCGTTGGAAACAAGTTGGTTACCATATCGGAGAAGCAGATGGTGCTTCAGTAACAGGCAAACCAATTGTGGACATAGCTAGTGCGTTTACCGTGTAGATAATAGCAAAACCATAGAATATTGGATCCACATCCACTACGGTGAACCGTATCATAATTAGGGGCAAGTTTTTTGGTGAACCTTTTAAACTCTAACTATTTTATTTCGTAGTGACTATCTTGGAGTAACAATCATTACCACAACTTACGTTCACGAAAAGGGTTCTGGGTTTTAAGTCGCGAATATGATGTATGTACTTTATTAACTGATTTGGTGAATCATGATTATAGTGAAATATCATAGAAATGAGTAGGTGAGGCATAGTGACTCAGGAAGAAGTGTTAAAAGGCGGAAATGTTAATCACATTGTCCGTAGGGAAAACACTGTTCTCCGTCCCACAGGTTATTGGAGCCCGTGTGTTCATGAGCTACTTAAGCATCTAGAGAAGCAAGGCTTTCAGGGAGCACCAAGATTTCTCGGAATCGACGATTCCGATCGTGAAATACTAACCTTCATTTCAGGGGAAGTCCCAGGGAATGATTACCCTGAACTTGAACCTTACATGTGGTCGGATGAAATACTTGTAGATTTAGCACGTCTTTTACGTAGTTTTCATGATGCGACTGAAGAATCAACTCTCATGACGAAGAGCAAGTGGCAGCTTAGTTATGTCGACGAACGTGAGCACGAAGTGATATGTCATAATGACGCTGCATTGTACAACGTGGTCTTTCAAAAGGGGATTCCTGTGGGGCTGATTGATTTTGATATGGCTGGTCCAGGTCCACGTATGTGGGACATTGCTTATTCCCTCTATACATCGGTTCCACTTGCGAGCTTCGAGCCTGACCATTCTTCGGGAAAAACGGTGAAGTACCAATCGGATCTACACGCAACGGATCGCCATCAACGAATTCATTTGTTTTTTGAATCGTATGGAACTCCCGTCCCCAATGAACTGTTTCAGTGGATTATTCAACGATTGACTACAATGTGCGATACGTTGAGAAATGGTGCTGCCGAAGGGAATCTTGCCTTTCAAAAAATGGTTGATGAGGGACACTTGGCTCACTATGAGAGCGAAATTCGATTTGTAGCGGATCATTTCAATGATTGGATATAGAATTATGTGTTATTCAAGTGGATTACTATAATTGAAGCATAGCGAGATCCAAGAAAGGGTCATCCCGTAAAGGATGGCCCTAAAACTTGTCGTTCCAGACAGCACGGAGAGCCTTATCATAAGTGACGATAAAAAAATTGTTATGGAAAGTTGGATAGTGTTGTAGAGATGTGGAATATTGTTATAGAGGTTGTCCCAAAAGTCATAAAATGACGGAGGGACATCCTTTTTTTATGAGAAAGCTTGAGAAGACTGTCGAAGCATTAAGAAAGTTAAGCGAAGGGCATACCAAAGTATTAGACAAGCCAAATAATGAGGCTCCAGACATCAAAGCTGTCATGTACGTAAGCAAAGCAATGAGAACTGAATCAGCGTGCTCCACGATTATTTTGTATGGGGTACGGTGAAGGAGATCAGCAAAACGCTGTCCCAGTTTACCGAGGAGCCAGTGATGACCGCCGGATATAGTATTACGACTGCGATCTTCTTTACATACATAGACTGAATACAGCCGAGGAATGGTGGGAAAGCCGGTTTCCCCAAAGAATGGACTTGTTCGTGCCGGACAGTGACAAACTTTAAATGGCGAAAGTTATTATTACTGTACGCTATATACTACTGGCGAGGGACATGCACCAAGCATCTCCGCCTGGTCATGGGAAGCTTTGGAGATGGAATCGGCCAGATAAGGAGACGAAAGTAATACACCGGGATCGACGATAGCGGAACTCATCAAATGGTTCTATGCCGATTTGCCCTATTGTTGTTTCGGGGATGAGATCAATATCGAAATTGCCCTACGTTTGAATCGGGCGGAATCTCTAGCATGCAAGTATGGTTGGCGGAAGCAGGGGAGTAGAAGCATCCGCTTTCGGGATCTCTAACCGTCTACAATATTCCGGTTTAATGATCACAGAAACGGAAATCACGATGGCAGCACTCTTGATGAACACTTGCTACCGCAAATCTGTAGCTTGATCGTGCAATGTTTAGTCGTTGTCATTGTATGTAGTTGACGGTAGAAGTTATAATAATCTTGTATGGCTTTTTCAGTCAACTAGCATAATTTCAACACTATTAAATGAGGTGGAACTATTTGTAGTACATTACTAAAAATTCATCGGGATGACATTGCTAGAGCGGCTGCTGTTCTGGCAGAAGCATTTGCACAGGATGACCCGCTTTATCAACATATTTTACCTGATGAAACAACAAGACTGCGCGTACTGAATATATTTTTCCATCGTTATATTGAAATGCTTTATCCTTATTCGGACTTGCTAACGACGTCAGATAACTATGAAGCTGTCGCATTGGTGTTCCATTCGGAGCGTCAGACGGGAACGTTACTCTCGAACGTTAATTACATGAAACAGATTGGACTAGCGATCATAAAGTCTTTACCGATTTGCAAAATCATTGGTGTGCGAGGTTTCATTAGAGGACTATCTATTTTATTGAATATGAGTTCCTCATGGTTATCGATGCTCGGGGATCAGAAATATATGCATTTGGATATGCTTGTCGTGCAGCAACGCTATCGTGGACAAGGTTTCGTCTCAAAGATTATTAAACCATTACTAGACGAGTGCCAAGATAAGAAGTACTTATGTTCGTTAGAGACACAGACACCGAGTAATATACCAATGTATGAACATTATAAGTTCTGTATGGTTAAAGTTATTCCATTACAGAATAGTTCACTTGAGCAGTATTGTATGGTGTACACACCTGATGGTGCTCAGTAGGGCGATGTGGGACACATGAATCAATAATTCATATATTAATAAGTAATACCGAGTATCATAAATATGAGGGTATCTCAAGAGCTATGCAAATGGCTTAGAGATACCCTCATTTTCTTTAGAGTGGAAATATAGCTGTGGAGGAAGTGGTGAATTGGAATAGTAATGTAACTGGTCACACTTTATGAAGAGGATTTATTAGGGTAGTATAGAATAATATTACATATATTTGACGCACATAGAAATAGTAGACGTAACGTACATCCAAAAAAGCTGGGAGGTTACACAATGAGCAGATTTAGTCATATCGATCTAAGGTGAATTGTTGGCACGAAGTAAGTCTGTTTTATGAAAAATTAATGTATGAACTTGGGTTTACGAATACATATCATTCGGAGCGATGGAAAGTATTCGCCGCGCAAGGAGATCTTCCTAGCGTTTCATATTTTGCTATAACAGAAGATGCTGAGCATAAGCCAAGCAGTAACTTAATCGGTTTTTGGGGAAATGATCGTTCAGAGGTAGATCATATTGCGGAAGTTGTAAAACAATATGGAGGAACTATTAACAGCGGCCCCGCGTTATTCCCGATTAGTCCGAGCTATTATGCCGTTTATTTTGAAGACCCTTGCGGCAATAAGTATGAAATGGTGCACAGATTGAATTAATATAAGAGAAAAGAACGTAATAACGAGAACAACCAACAAACGCTCGGTTTCTGAGCGGTTTTTTTTTGAGATAAAATAAATTGTATTTTAAGGATTCATTTGGCATCACTTACCCATAATCAGAAAAGCCATGCATCTAATTAAATCACTTAGATGGTACGCCACGATTATTTCCCTTTAATTTCCATTCATACTGGACGATAAACCTTTATAATAAATGTAACTAGACCACTATCAATTAAGCCTACAAAAGTAAAGGTAAGCAGGGGGAACAATGGATAACATTCATTACTTATCACAATTTAATTTACTTAAAGCGCTAGATACAGATGATCTGATTGAGATGGAACAATTAACTGTAATAACGGTTGTCCCGAAACATACATTTATTCAAACGCCAGAAACGTTTTCTGAACGGTTATTTTTTGTAAAAAAAGGGAAGGTTCGCTTATACAAAGTGAATGTGGAAGGGAAGCAATTTACATCGGATATTATTAATGAAGGTAATGTATTTGGTGAACTAGACATGATCTCATTTGGAACTAGAGAACATTATATTGAAACAATAGAAGAGAGTCATATTTGTCACATTGATTCTAATAGATTTGAAGAGTTCATTTGTAATCGACCGCGATTTATGTTGTCACTATTGAACGTACTGAGCGAACGTATCAAAAGTATGAGTCGGTTAACCGAGAATCTAGCACTTGGTAATCTGCATAATAAAATTTTGTTCATTCTTATGAAGCTAGCTGATGAACATGGGGAGAAGAGTGATGATAATTACTGCAAAATAAGTGTTCCGCTTTCCCATCAAGAAATTGCCAATATGATAGGTGTAAGTAGAGAAACTGTTACGATGGCATTACAGGAACTTGTTAAAGAAGAGCTTATTAAAACAGGTTTTAAGACGATACATGTAGATCGAGAAAATATTTTAGCAACAAATATAACTTAAGAGTAGTTGATGTAATCTTTTGTAGAGAGTTGTGAAGCACATTACATCTTATTTATCGAGAGTACAGTAACATACCAAGGGATAGGTACTTAATAAAACCTTAAATTTGTATGTGAAATGAAGATTTCGATGAATAAACAAAATTTACTTGTAATCTCGAATGATTTATTAATTAGGAAAGGTGCTCGAAAGATAAGCGAGATTCCAAGTGAAGTGATAGAACTGCTACAGAAAGGGCAATTACAGACAGTCAATTTGACGGAATGGATTGCTGTTGATCATATGACTCTACTTCAAAATATTGTAGATGAATTAGGGTTAGAAAAGGAGTCGGCAGCCGTTATTCAAAGGCTGAACAATCTATCCGAAAAGAAAGTGATGAAAATAATACCTGCAATTGCTCGTGAATGGCAAATATTATTAGATAGTAAATCAGAAGTAGATAGTATCAGACTTTACGCAGCGCTATCTCAACATCTTTCGGATAGTGTCCGCTGTTGGGCTGCTTACATTATAGGTCAGAATCAACGAATGAGCTTACATGATAAATTAGTAAATATACGTCCGTTTGCCGCAGATGATCATTTTGGTGTACGCGAGATAGCTTGGATGGCATTAAGGGAGGATACTATTAATAATTTAATAGAAACCATTCGCTACTTAGATGATTGGGTGTTTGAAGAGGATGTGAACATTCGAAGATTTGCTATCGAATTGACCCGTCCGCAAGGTGTATGGGCCAAACATATTACTGCTCTGAAAGAAAATCCAATGATAGCACTCACGCTTCTTCAATCGGTTAAGTCTGATCCAGCAAAATATGTTCAAGATTCAGTAAGTAATTGGTTGAATGATGCTAGCAAGACGAGGCCAGAGTGGGTAAAGCAAATCTGTGAGCAGTGGTTGAAAATCTCGGATACAAAGGAGACAAAGCGGATTGTCACTCGAGCGCAAAGAAGTATAGTGAAGTGAATCGGTAGATAAGGTGCAATATGAAAATTTGAGGGGAAAGAGCTTAGTTTGGAACTCATAAGAAGAATAAACGCCAAGGAATGAATTTCTGATGACTGGCGTTTTTTTGATGATTTTTAATGTGAGTTGAGTAAAATTCACTATTTCAACTAGGTAAAAGTATAGTGTTGGTTACTGTGGCCGACTTAAGAAGTGCGTAATAACAAACATCATTCACGTAGCAATGCATGTTTGTTAAACACTTATATGATTTTATAATGAATTTGCGAATGGAATTATATTACTGTTCGCGGATTCTAGTAATTAGAATCCAGGTGTGCGTCATGCAATAATACTTTTTAAGGAGGTTGTTATAGTGAAGCGATGGGTTATTTCCGTTTTTGCAATTCTACTAATCGTTATAGGTTGCTGGATGTTGATGAATGCTCTTGGTAATGAGAGCAATTCTGAAAATCAAGAAAAAGCAGTAGTAACCGAGGATACCGTTACTACTAATGCAGCAATTATCAATGTTACTGTTAATAACGGACGAGATTTGGTCCAATACTTGACTCCGGCTTATGAAGTCACAGTGACAAAAGATATTCTGTATGCGAACAAGAAAAACGAGACGGATGTTGAAGAACTGCTTAAATTCGATCTGTATCAGCCAGTCGAAGACAATAATGAGCAACGACCAATATTTATTTACGTTCACGGTGGAGGCTATACAGGGGGGAATAAATCTGACACAGGTGACTTTTCAACGGAACTGGCGAGTCGAGGATATACCGTACTATCCATCGATTATAGGTTGAAAAATAATCCATTTATCAATTTCAATCGCACGCTTACTGACGCTTGCGAGGATATAAGTGATGTAATCCATTGGATCAACGACAACGCAGATCGTTACGGTATGGATGCCAGTCATATTGTTATTGGCGGTGATTCGGCCGGAGGTCATCTTTCAATGAACTTTGTCAATCAATATCTAATTACAGATCCGTCCACCGTTAAGTCTATTATTGCCATTGTGGATATATATGGCGGTGATCTGACGGTAATCCCGAACAGCGAGCTGCCGCCGGTTCTTATCATTCATGGAACAATAGACACAATGGTGCCGTACTATAAAAGTGTTAAAGTGGCCGAGCAATTAAATAGGAAAGGAATTTATTATAATTTTCTCACGATGGAGGATGTCGGACATGATTACAAAAATGAAAAATACTATAATGAAGTCATTGAGACGACATCACATTTCCTATGGAATGTGATGAATAATAGCGATCTTGCAAAACTACCTGAAAACTCTGGGATGTCAGTTGCTTCTGGCGATGCCTTTGAAATCAAGTTACCCGAAGACTACAGAAACCGTTTAAAGGAGCAGCTCAATATCTCTTTGCCAGAGGGATGGCTGTTCATTAGCGAAGAAGCCGATGCAGTTCAGATACAAGTCACAGAAGATTTGAAGCGTGGAAATCACTCACTATTCGTCTCTTCGGATATGGAGGGTGTCTTGGCGAGAGGCTTTGCTGTAAATGTAAATGTAATCGACCCACTGGATGTGCATTATGAGACATTTTATGATGAATCTAACAAGGCGATAAGCACGCACATGAAAATTACGAATCGATCAACGAATAATTTCAGTGGCTTAGTGGAGGCCGCTTATGAGACAGAACAATTCACCAAAGGCAATTATACTTCGTCAATTGAAGCTCTGAAACCAGGGGAAAGCATCCAACTTGACATTCCTGAGCTTGCACGAGGAGAGCGCACACTAAAAGCTTTTAATGAAGCGGGCACATTATTACAGACTAAGGAGGATTCATTCAACGTACTTCTGTTGCCAAAGTTCAGTCCGTCCGTCCAACTTGACGGTAACTTGTCAGAGTGGAGTGATCAGGCTCGCTTTGATGTGAAGGATGTTAAAATTGTTGGATGGAGAAGTGGGCAGGATATTAGCGCCACGGGCTATATGTCATGGGACTCGAACAACCTTTACCTTGCGGTAGAAGTTTTGGATGATAAGCATGCCCAGTCTGCATCAGGTGATGCGATATGGAGTGGGGACAGTATCCAGATCGGTATAGGCATTGCTAACTCAGATGGTACAGTTCCATCTGAGTCTCATGAAATTGGTGTGGCTCTAGGAGATGATGGAGCTTTATACAAGTGGCGCTGGATGGCCCCAATGGGATTCGATATGGGTGATGATTTAGAACTTCAGTATGCGGTGGTTCGTACAGATTCCAAAACCAACTACGAAATTGCAATCCCTTGGGGGGAACTGAGCAACGACACTACAGGGGTGAAGCAAGGAATGAAGCTTAAATTTTCGATGCTTGTCAATGACAATAATGGTGAGAGGCGCAGAGGGTGGCTAGAATACAACAGTGGCATAGGCTCTGCCAAGGATATTAATGCCTTTGGGGATATGTATTTGGTCGAATGACAGGACTTGAAGGAATTAGATGCTAGATGTACTCTAAAACAAATGTGAAGGAATTCAACTTGAACGATCCAACAAAAGATGCTTCGAGCCTCACATGGTAGTGAGACTCGAAGCATCTTTCATTCTAAATCTAACTAACTTCTTTTCCAAAGTTAGCCTACTAACTCATACAAACCTGCAATAACAAAGTCAGCTTCCTTCAATATATGCTGACTGCCTATGCCAACAACCTTTGAGCCAGCAGCCTTTCCTGCCTGTACGCCAGCTTCTGCATCTTCAAATACGACGCAGTCTTTTGGATCAAGACCAAGAGAAACGCTTGCCATAACGAATACCTCAGGGTCTGGTTTGGCTTTAGATACTTTATTACCATCAATGATAGCATCAAAAAGGTCAGCTATTTCTAGCTTATCAAGTATAAACTCTGCATTTTTACTAGCTGAGCCAAGAGCAATTTTAATTCCTTTGCTTCTCAATTGTTGTAAATAAGTCTTTGCTCCAGGTAAAATTTCTTCTGGCTGAAGCCTCTTAATATATTCTACGTACTCGTTGTTTTTACTTTCAGCCATTTCATTAAAGACCTGCTGATCTACCTTGACACTACCAATTTCCAGCAGAATACGTAAAGATTCAACACGGCTAACTCCCTTTAAGCGCTCATTATCTGCCCCTGTAAATTCAAATCCTAATCGACGAGCTAAAGATTGCCAAGCGAGGAAATGGTATTTTGCTGTATCCACGATAACGCCATCTAGATCGAAGATGGCACCCTTCATATGTTCCAACATGTCGTTTCTCTCCTTCGGATCATAAATAGTTGCTTGATTGGTTCAATTATGAAAGCTCTACTCGCAGCTCTTGACCAGCCTCTACATTATGCAATTGCTCGTTAATCTCAAATGCAATAGGGTGAGAATGATCTCCTTGTGGCGTAATGACAACAGCTTTGCTATCCACTGTTACTTGGAATAATTGTCCTTTAAGCAATAATGGGAATCGGATTGAATTCCATTGCTCTGGCAGGGAAGGCTTAATCTGTACTCGCTGACCGTTAAAGTGTACGCCAGCAAAGCCAAGTACAGTGGCCATCCAAGCGCCGCCATTGGCAGCAGGATGTGTTCCACCGATGTATAGATCACCAACATACTGCTTAGATTCACCAGTCAAATCAATTGTTGCTGTACGAAGGAAATAAGGGTAAGCCCAGTTTGGCGAACCGACATCAGTAGCAACCATTGCGTAAATACAAGAGCTTAAGCTTGAGCCATGCTCTGTACGTGGCTCATAGTGGGTCCAGTTCGCTTGCTTGGTCGCATGATCATATTGATCCTTGAAAAGATGCAGCATAAGGATAACATCAGCTTGCTTCAAAATTTGGGTTGTTGTTGCAAGACCATTTCCACCACCAAGATATTCATTTTTGTTCAAAATGCGTGATTTAAGCTCGGGAAGCGTGACATCCTCAAGTGTAAAGTAACGATCAAATTGCTCTATCAATAAGCTTTCTTCATATGGTGAAGGGACATATAGGTTGTTATTCATATGATATAGCTGTGCAAGTGTAGTTTCACTACCTGCAATTAATTTTTCATATTGGGGATAATCGTTGATTTTCAACGTTTCCATAGCTTCAAGGGCAATATTAACGGTTCTTTTGACCATGTTGTTAGTAAAAGCATTATTACCTACACGCTCATGATATTCATCAGGCCCAGTGACATCTAATATCTCGTAGCGCTTCTTACGACTGTTATAATACGCATAGGAGTAGAAGAAGCGGGCACATTCCCAGATTACTTCTGCACCACCATCGGTTAAAATGCTGTGGTCTCCTGTGAATGTGTAATATTGCCATATACCATGCGCAACATCAGCACTAATATGCACTTGTTTATCTCGGAAATACGTACGCATCGGACGTCCTGTAAATACATCGTTAACGTTAAATAATGTGCAAGCATCGTCGCCGGTTTCCTGACTTTCCCAAGCGAAAAATGCTCCTTCATAGCCATACTCGGCAGCTTTTTTTCTTGCTCCATCTAATGTATGAACCCGATACATCATCAAATTACGAGCGATTTTAGGCTGAGTATAGAGGAAGAAGGGCAGCATGAACATTTCAGTGTCCCAAAATACGGCCCCCTTATACACTTGGCCAGATAATCCACGAGCAGGAATAGATAATCTCTCGGAATGACCTGGGGCAATAATATGCAGTTGATACATGCTGTATCTTAATGCTTCCTGCGCCTCTTTATCTCCATTAATTTTGACATCACTGACGTTCCACTTTTCACGCCAAACTTGCTTATGTTCCTCCAGTAATGCCTCATAGCCAGTTACTAATGCTTCCTTGCTCTCAGCATAGGCTGCAACGGAACAATTATGCACACCATCTAAGCTCGTAAATACGGCTACATACTTGTGGAAGGAGTAGCTCTCATTAGCTTCGGTATTCAGCTTGATTTCCCGATAAACTCCATATTCATGTGGAACCGACTTTTGCTCGCAAAATGTTACATTGATTGCTTCTGCAACAGAGATCGTATGCTTTAGCTCATGGGTAAGAGCATCTAACTGCAGTATATTCTCAGTTACACTTGCATTCAGTTGTTCAAGATGCGGACCATTGATATCCCATACGTCACCGTCAATACCTGTACGAATAACGAATTCTGCCGCTTTGTTTGATCGCAATTCTATTTTGTTGACGAGAAGGTGGAGGCGAGACGCACTACAGAAACGTCTAGTTATTAATGTAACGGTATGGTCCTCAGCAAATTGAAAAGTTGTAGAGCGTTCATGTACACCATGAAAATAATCCAATTGCTGCGTATGATGAATAACTGTAGCCGATAGAGTACTAAGCTCCACACCATCACAGTAAATGTTCGTCGCTAAGCCGTTAGGGGCATTAACAGGCTCACGCCACTTGTCTTGAAATCTATCGTAGACACCAGCTAATGTTGTCGCTGTCAATTGGGTCTTATCGAATTCCTCCAACGTACCCCGATAGCCCATGTAACCATTACCGATCATATATTTATTACTATTGGCTATAATACGCTCCTTATTAAAGTCATTTTCCTTAATGATCCAGTTCATCGCTTATCCCACCTTTACAAGGCTGATCTCAAGCGCCTTTTCCCCAACGTTGTACTCTTGACCATAAATGGTAATGGCAACAGCCTCGCCAGAAATCGTCTTAAACGTAGCGCCATCCTTATTGACCTCGACAAGTAACTTAGATCCCTTATATGAAATAGGGAAGCTGTAACGATTCCAACGAGCAGGAATCGTTGGTTGTAATACAAGATGATCGCCATCGGAGCGCATACCCCCAAAGCCATATACAATGTTCATCCATGCTGCTGCAATAGAGGTTGTATGCAAACCTTCGCGTGTATTGCGATTGTAATTATCTAGATCTAACCGTGTGGCAAATTCAAAGAACTGATAGGCCTCTTCATCCTTTCCAATTTCAGCAGCGATAATAGAGTGAATGGATGGAGATAGAGAGGATTCATGAATACAACGAGATTCATAGTATTCATAGTTGGCGAGTTTTTCAGCTACTGAATAATCTCCACTGTATAGGAACATAAACATCAGTACGTCAGGTTGCTTAATCATGTCGTAGCGATACAAGCGGTCGTAGGACCAGTGTGAATACAAAGGGAATTCGGCAACTGGAATAGAGTGAATATCAAGGTGAGGCATATCAAAGAAGCCATCATGCTCTTCATAAATACCCGATACGTTATCTTTAGGAATTTTCATAAGTGCTGCTTTTTTGCTCCAGTCAGCTTGTTCATCATCTGTTAAAGAAAGGCGTTCTGCTAATGCTATTAATGCTTCGCTTGAATGTTTAGACATGTTATCAATCGTTTCTAGTGTATATTCGAATAGCTTTTTCGCCATTAAATTAATGTAGCAATTGTTGTTAACCATAAGTTGGAATTCATCGGGTCCCATTACACCGAAATAGCCGTATAGAGCTGTCTGTTGTCCCCATTGTCCACGAGTAGCATACAAACGACTAATTTGGATCAGCATTTCTAAACCTTTTTCATACAGAAATTCAGTATCTCCTGTAATGTTGACATAGTGACGGATGCCGTAGGCGACAGCCGTTCCTACATGAAGCTGTAGATTGGAGTGCTGCCATAGATCGCAGCTTTCTGTACCGTCAATTGTAGCAATTGGATAAAATGCACCTTGACAGTCCAATTCCTTTGCACGCTCGAGGGCGTGAGGTAGTGATTGGTAACGGAATTCTAGTAAGCTTTTCGCTGCTTTTGGATTATTGAATATATAAAATGGCAGGCAATATGATTCTGTATCCCAAAATGCCAACCCTCGATAAGCTTCACCTGTTAGTCCTTTCGCACCAATGTTGAAGCCAGGGTTATCACCATGATACGTTTGATACAAATTAAAAATACAGAAGCGAATGCCCTGCTGATTGTCGGGATCCCCATCGATAACGATATCAGATTCGGTCCATACCTTTTCCCAGTAGCTTGCTTGCTGCCGAGCCAATGACTCATAGCTAGCATCAACATAAGACTGCGCTTGTTCAAGAGCCGTATTCCACAAATCATCATGCCAAATAGATAACTCCTTTTCTGCATAGTTGTATACAAATTTATCAAAGGTGGATGCTTCGCCTTGAGTTAGCTTGATTGTTACATCCTGTCCAATGAAGAGATCTCCTGCAATAGGCTTAGTTTCCACAGCGTGAGGTACATCAATGGTAAAGGCAGAGAAGAGGCGGTTTTTCGTATATACTGTTTCACAAAGAATGGCTGTAACTCCATCGATTTGCCCTTGCTTAACACTCTCCCAGAAGCTGCGACCTTGATCTTCATGGATGATAGAGAAATCAAGACCTGTTCTTACCGTAACTTCACCAGAGAAGTTAAGAGGTTTGAAAATAATGCGCTGACAGCCCAAATTAGAAACATCCATACTTACAAAACGCTCAAATGTTATTTCTAGCTGCTTGCCGTTCGGTAAATGCCACACTAAACTGCGTTCATAAGTACCACGCTTAAAGTCCAGCTCTCTTCTAAAATTACTAAATGTACTGGTTGCGAGATCTAAAGCTTCGCCGTCCACATTAATTCTTGTGTATAGCCAATCGACTGAATTGACCATAAAACGCAAAAAACCAATAATGCCTTTATAATGGGCAGGCACTTTGCTCTCCTCAAATAATCCATTGAAATAACTACCTAATAAAGAATCCCCGCTATAGCCTTCCTCTGGATAAGCGCGTACGCCCATATATTCATTTCCTAATGAGAAGATCGATTCAGATACACGGTTACGAGTAGGATCAAAGCCTTCTTCAATGACCTTCCATGTATCTACAACGAGATACTTATCTGCTACTTTTGCCATTATTATTCACTCCCTTAAATGCTCTTAGTATTTTAGATAAACAAAAATCATGAAAAGATATACTTTCAGATTAGTTCATACCAAGCCCTTATGAAATGTTCAACTCTAATCATTTTATGTGCGTTTATACTGTGTTTAAGGTAAGTATTTACAACTACGATAACTTGTCGCAGTAATACAATGATAAAGAGGGAAAAATTAACGCGGTTCATTAGACAATTGAAAAGAGGAATCTACCTAATTCTAAGGATGTAAAACAATGTTTGGGCTTTTTTCGATGCTACCTGAAATCTCTATCCAATAAAGATATTTGCAGGAAAAGGATTTCAGCGGGATTTGTCGAAAAGTGTAAAAAGTAGTTTAGAGTTAATGGTAGAACAGTAAATATATACATAGATAGAGTGAGGCAAAATGATGGATGAGCTGTGGATAAAAAATGCTAAATTTCTAATCGTCGATGACCAAGACTACAATGTTAGTCTTTTGGAACGTATACTACGACGTGCTGGTTACCTCAATGTATCAAGCACTACAGAGCCGCAACAGTTAGAGGCACTCTACAACGAGTTTCAACCGGATATTATATTGTTGGATTTACATATGCCAGAAATGGATGGATTTACAGCTTTGAACCAACTGAAGAGACTGAAAAAGGAAGGAGACTATCTTCCAGTATTAATTCTCACAGCAGATGTTACGCAAGAATCGAGGCAAAAAGCACTTCATGAGGGTGCTAATGATTTCCTTACAAAGCCATTTGACCGAACAGAAGTAATGTTGCGCATTCAAAATTTATTGAGAACAAGATATTACCATTTGCAGCTCCATGATTATAATCAACACTTGGAAGCGAGAGTTCTCGAGCGGACTAAGGAATTAAAACAAGCGAAGTATGAAATCCTTCAAGTGTTGGGACGAACCTCGGAATATCGGGATGATGAGACGGGACAACATACGCAGAGAGTAGCACGTTTGGCTAAGGAAATCGGAGCTGCTCTAGCATTATCTGCGGAAGAAGTGAATCTCATTGAGCAAGCTACGCCCTTGCATGATATAGGGAAAATTGGAATTCCTGATGGGGTATTATTGAAGCCAGGTAGGTTTACTCCCGAGGAGTTTGAACAAATGAAAATGCATACGAGAATCGGAGCGAATATTCTTGATGGTAGCTCGTTTCCAGTTTTGCAATGGGCTAAGACGATTGCACTCACACATCATGAAAAATGGGATGGCAGTGGATACCCGAATGGGTTAAGTGGGGAGGAGATTCCTCTGCCTGGTCGAATCGTTGCTTTAGCTGATTTTTATGATGCACTAACCCATGAACGACCTTACAAAAGAGCCTGGACTAAAGAAGAAGCATTAGCGGAAATTGAGAAACAGAATGGAGCACATTTTGATCCCAAAGTAGTTACCGCTTTTATGAGTGTCATTCATAGCAACGTTGTTCAATAATATTTCATGATTGGAAGGTGTTAGATATGAAAGGAATGATATTTACATCATTTTTAGAAATGGTAGAAAGCAAATTTTCACTTAAAATAGTAGATGAAATCATTGAAGCGTCAGAGTTGCCATCAGGTGGTAGTTACACGACAGTCGGTACTTACGATCATAATGAAATGATTAAGCTAGTAGTAGAACTCGGTGAACGGACAAACATACCTGTACCAGACTTAGTACGAACATTTGGAGAATATCTTTTTGGTCAGCTATTAGAAATGCATGCTTATTTTCTGGAAGAAAACAACTCGGTATTTGAGTTTTTACAAAAAGTAGATAGTTACATTCATGTAGAAGTTCGCAAATTATATTCCGATGCAGAGTTACCTGCTTTTCAATATGATAATTCGATAGATGGAACACTTATTATGACTTATCGATCTTCTAGACCATTTGCCGATCTAGCAGAAGGTCTAATTATCGGAAGTATCGCCCACTATGGTGAGAAAATAGATATTAAGCGCGAAGATCTTTCTGATGACAATGCAACTCGTTTTGTATTAAAGAAAATGGAGTGAGATTGCTGATGGACGAAATTGAAGTTCTTCGTAGACAACTTGAGCGTGAAAAAAAGGCTCGTAAAGCAGCCGAGCAAATTGCGGAGCAAAAAACTAGAGAAATTTATTATGTGAATCAAGACTTGCGAAAACTAAACGATCAGCTAGAGGAATTAGTTAAAGAGCGAACGATAGAATTATCAAAAGCGCGTGATGAAGCAGTCGAAGCCAATCAGATAAAAAGCCAATTTCTCGCTAATATGAGTCACGAGCTTCGAACTCCACTTAATGCAATTATTGGTTATAGTGAAATGTTGAAAGAAGAAGCTGATGAGCTCGGTGAAGTTAACTTTGCATCGGATCTTGATAAAATTAATACTTCAGGTAAGCATCTACTAGTGCTCATTAATGATATTCTAGATCTGTCCAAGATTGAAGCGGGTAAAATGGAGCTTTATGTCGAAGAGTGTGATATTTCTAATATGATCCATGAAATCGTAACAACTGTCTATCCCTTAACCGAAGCAAACAAAAATCGGATTGAAGTTGATTTTCCTGAGGGATTTATTTTGACAGATATTACGAAACTTAGACAGATTCTTGTTAACGTGCTTAGTAACGCAAGTAAGTTCACTAAAGAAGGAATGATCTGGTTCTCAGCTTCCTATAATGTCCAAGATGGCAAACAAGGGGTTGAGTTTCAAGTTAAAGATACAGGAATTGGTATGACGAATGAACAAATTGACCAATTATTTCAATCCTTCAAACAAGCAGATTCATCTACGACGAAGAAATACGGTGGTACTGGACTAGGATTGGCGATCAGTCAAAAACTTTGCCAAATTATGAACGGTAAAATTACTGTATCGAGTGAGTATGGCGAGGGTACAACGTTCACCATCTGGCTCCCTCAGCTAGAGAACGCATCTGCTGGAAGAAGCGAGTTATTGTCAGACGAAATTAACGTTATGAAGTCGATGAGTTCTCGCACCGTGTTGGTTGTTGATGATGATCCTGATATGCATCAGTTAATGCATCATTATCTAGGGAAAGAAGAATGGACAGTGGTTATAGCTAAAGATGGACAAGAAGGTGTTCGTCTAGCAAAGGAATTGAATCCGACTATTATATCCTTAGATGTGTTAATGCCAGGAATGGATGGATGGAACGTATTAACGACAATTAAGAACGATCCAGAAATTGCTAACATTCCGGTAGTAATGATATCGATGACTGATGATAAAAATTTGGGTTATGCATTAGGAGCGTCAGAATTTTTGATCAAACCTATTTTTCGGGAAAAATTAATAGCTGTGTTAGACAAATATATTGATGAGCAGCGATCACATTCTGTGTTGGTTATTGAGGATGATATACCAACAAGTCAAATGATGACTAAAATGCTAGAAAAAGAAGGCTATCGTGTGACGAGTGCAAGCAATGGTCAGCATGCTCTGCAATGCGTCTCTCGAGCGAAACCACAATTAATTCTACTTGATTTAATGATGCCTAAGATGGACGGGTTTGAGTTCATTACAGAGTTACGGAAACGAGAAGAATGGTGTACTATCCCGATCGTCGTTATTACCGCTAAAAATATAACTGAAGATGATAGGCTACGGTTAAATGGATTTGTTAAAAATATAGTCCAAAAAGGTAATCTGCAACGAGGCGCTTTACTACATGAAGTTCGTCAGCTAATTGTAAGCACGAATATAGAGCAATCCAAAAAGAATAAAGGGATAGTTTCTTTAGATGAGGGAACATATGAAAAGTAAGATACTTTTAGTTGAAGATAATGAAATGAACCGAGATATGTTGTCTCGTCGATTATTACGTAAGGGTTATCAGGTAATTATCGCTGTTGATGGACAGCAAGGCATTGAAATGGCTAATTCGGAGTCACCAGATCTCATCCTAATGGATATGAGCTTACCCGTGATGGATGGATGGGACGCTACAAGTTTGTTGAAACAATCAAATGATACGAAACATATCCCTGTAATAGCGTTAACTGCTCATGCGATGTCCAGTGATCGAGAAAAAGCATTTCAAGCAGGCTGTGATGATTTTGATACGAAACCTATTGAATTTAATCGGTTGCTAGATAAGATGCACATGTGGTTGAAGAGAACATAGCACAACAAAACTCCTTCTTGCTCAGCAAGAGGGAGTTTTGTTGCACTAATGACTAAACTATTATTTAACGTCACATAATGGCAAGTGCTCATATATGTAAGAGAAGGATTATGCTTGGTGATTTTCCGGATCTTCCATATGAAAGACTTCCCATATATGCCCGTTAATATCTTGGAAGCTCCAACTGTACATATGACCATAGTCCTGCGCATCATTTGACGGTGTTCCCCCGGCAGCAAGAGCTTTGTTCACGATCTCATCAACTTCGGCACGGTTATCAACGGATAAAGCTATGAGCATCTCTGTCGATTTCGTTGCATCGACAAGTTCCTTGTTGGTGAACGATTGAAAAAATGGTTCCACAAGCAACATGGCAAAGGTATTGTCATTGATAATCATGCTCGTTGCATTCTCGTCTGTGAACTGCATGTTGAACTCGAATCCAATTTGTTTGAAGAAATCCATCGTTTTCTTCAAATCCTTAACAGGCATGTTAATAAAAGTTTTACTCGGTTGGAATGCCATTTCGAATCACCTCTTCGATTATTATAACTTTAAAAATGTAAAATAAAGTTATTGGATTGAGCATATTATTTAACTTACCAAATGTCAAGTAACGTTTGATTATAAGTTCTAATAGAATCAAAAAAAGACCGAGTGTGAGGACTCGGTCTCCGGACCAGAGCAGAGATATGTTTTACTCGGCTGATTTCTGAAATATTTTTTCGCTAATCTGTGTAAGGAAAGCCATCCATTTTTCTTGAAAGTCTTTATCGGTAGGAGACATTCCAGTTATCATCTTTGTTGCATCTGCAAAGACCAGTGGGTATGTCGTTAAACTAGTAATTGCTAAGGTGAGTAAAGCAGGATCTAAATCTTCGGGAACAAGTCCAACTTCTTTTTTAGCTTTTATATCTTCGACGTAGGATTGCAAAACATGCTTTCTAATTGTTTCTCTTTGAGGATTTTTTGGTTGGTCTTCAAGCGCCTCCCAAGCTGTGAATCTTTGAAAATCCAATCTGTAATCTATGTTTACTTTTAAACGATGTCCTGCTAGTAGGGCAGGATTTGTTGGCGTTTGTAAGGCGATAGGCTGATGCTCGGAATATAAGATATCCATTACTGCTTCGAAGATATCATCTTTTCCCTTAAAGTAATGATATAACAGTTGTTTTTTGACATTCGCTCTTGTAGCGATCGATTCTATTCGAGTGGCAGAGAAGCCTTTCGAGAAAAACTCTTCTCTTGCAGCATCAAGTATTTTTTTGCGCGTACGTTCCGCATTTCGAATCTCACCCAAGTTTTCATCTCCATTATGATGTATTGTAAACAAACTATATTATGTAATTTACTATGAGTCAAGTTAGTCATGTTGACGTATTGATGTTATCATTCGTGCTTCTTATAAGTAATCGAAAAGATAAGTATCTCTAGGCTCTGCCATAAGTAAACCGCATAACGATGGGTTCTTAAAAATTTTGCTATTGATTCCTGATAGACCTCCAAAATTTTGTTTTTTGTTGAATATGACTAACTTCAGTACATTAGTCCATTCCTAACACAAATGTCCTTCATACGATAGAGGGTGCCTTAATTTGATTAAGGTGTAGACATTTGCCGAAAGGAAGATATGATCAGTGAAATCAAAAACGAGGCTTACTGGGCGAGTTATCTTTAAAGGTGATTCAGGTTATGAATCGGCACGTAAAAATTGGGATCCACATACAGATAAATACCCCAAAGTATTTGTTTTTGCACAAAGAACACAAGATGTGGCGAACGCAATAAAATGGGCCCGAGAAAATAATGTTCCTATTCGTCCAAGGAGTGGAAGGCATTCTTTAGAAGTTAATCTTTCACAAGTTAACAGTGGAATAGTAATCGATGTAAGTAATATGAAAAAAATTAAACTTAATAAAAAACAAGGAACGGTTATTGTCCAGACAGGCAATAGAGTTGGAAGAATCGCAAAGACGCTTGCAAAGCAAGGCTTTATAGCTCCATTTGGTGATAGTCCCTCTGTTGGGATCGGTGGAATTACACTCGGTGGGGGAATCGGACCACTCCAACGTTCGATTGGTCTCATCAGCGATAATCTTCTCGAAGTAGAGATGGTTAACGCAAAGGGAAAAGTTATTCGTGCCAACAAAAAATGTAACGCTGATCTACTATGGGCTTCCCGCGGGGGTGGCGGCGGAAACTTCGGAGTATATACAAAGTATAAATTTAAAGTTCATCGTGCTCCAGCGGAGGCTACAGTATATCGAATCACTTGGCCATGGAATCAATTCGAAAAGGTACTCAAAGCATGGCAAAAATGGGCCCCTTTCGTTAATGACAAACTAGGTAGTGAATTATCAATTGGTCCGAAAAAGGGTGGAAATGTCACAATGGAAGGGCTATTTCTCGGATCGAAGTCTGAAGCAATCCGTTTATTAAAGCCCGTTACTTGTGTAGGAACCCCCACTAATAAATTAATACGGTTGTTACCATATACTGAGGCAGTGAACTTTTTATTACCTCCCGATCCAGTGCTTACTCAAAGGACCAGTAATCAGTTCTCTTCCGGTTTCGCTAGAAAACCGTTCCCCAATAAGGCGATTAAGTCAATGCGTAAATTTTTAGAGAATGTAGAGGGAGGGGCAGGATTCTTCTTCCTTAACTGGGGTGGAGCTGTAAGTCGTGTATTACCTAGATCAACTGCATTCTACTGGCGCAAAGCGAAATTTTATGTAGAGTGGAATAGCTCATGGATCAATCAAGCCGAGGCAGCTAAAAATATCGCGATAGTTCGTAATACACGCCGGAAGTTAGATCCTTTTATTGTAGGGTCATATATAAACGTTCCAGACCAAGGAATTAAAAATTCCGGTCCCGTTTACTATGGAGCGAACTATCCTAGATTACGAAGAATAAAAGCGAAATATGATCCTGGAAATGTGTTTCAAAATCCCCAAAGTATCACTCCGGCTCGCAAATAGCAAGAGCTTTACCAAAATGGAAACCGCATCCCGAGAGGATGCTTTTTTCATTTTATTTGGATGTTACACTTAATACAACGTTTACTGACGACATCCTTCTGCAATTTACATCGGAGTAAAGGATTCATCGATATTTCCTTGATGAGTTATGGCATTTGAAAAATTGCTTACTTAGAATAAAAGTCGAAGGTAGGCTACACACAATTGAATAAATGCTATAATATGTAAAAACCTTTATAAGATCACATCTTATTTGATTGGAGGATTATGATGGACTATATTCGTGACTATACGATGTATGCAGCGATTTTTGGAATGTTTAGCTTTTGTTGGTTCGGTTGGGCGCAGGAGAGGCCAAAGGCCAGCTGGCGCATATATATTGGCATCGCTTCAGGAATTGCACTTCTCGTCTGCTTATTAGGTGTTTATTTAAGTATTAAACATTGGAACGAACTGTCAGTCTTATCTAATAATTCTTCATTTACGATGTATTTGATTACTGTATATATCGAATTTATTGTGGCTGGAGTAGGGGCTTTCTTACTTATTAGGAAAAAAGCAAAAGACTATATTGCACCTTGGATTGCTTTTGTGGTAGGTATTCATTTTATAGGTTTGGTTACTGTTTTTAATGATCCTAGCTTGTATGTGCTAGCTGCACTTTTGGTTGCAGTATCAATCCTTGCGGTTATCGTCGCACCCAAACTTCACGTTGCTAGCAGTGCGATAACAGGAATTGGGTCAGGAACTATTCTGTTCGGATTCGCAATGCTAGGTTTAGTTCGGTATTTTGTGAATTAGAAAAGAGAGGCTGAGAACCTCTCTTTTTGCTATAAGAATCTTGCAACAAATAGGCCGAATGTTCTGTCAAGTAAGGTAGCCAATTCTTCACGACTTAGCTTATCTTCTGGTTTAAATGTACCATCATTATATCCGTTCATAATACCGGCTTTTTCGAAGTGCGAGGAAAAAAGGTGGATTAGACATAAAAAAGCTGTCGAAAATTTCTCGACAGCTTAAGTAGGTTGTTCCAAATATTATTTTGCCAAGCTGTTAGCGGATTGTTGTTCTTTCCACATCATCGTAATGACAAGACCAACAAACATAATGACAGCAGAAAAGAGATACGGATAGTTGATGTCTACATCAAATAATATACCGCTTAAAGCTGGCCCGACAATAGTGCCCAAGCTGGTATATGTTGAGTTCATTCCGGCAATAAATCCTTGTTCTTTTTCGGCAGATTTTGATAAATAGGTTGTTAATGCTGGACGTAGCAAGTCAAATGCGAGAAAGATGAAACAAGTTATTAGTAAAACGGCTAGATAGCTAGATACCATCGTGGATGCAACTGCTAATAGTACACCAGCAATTAAGAGTATTTGAATGAGTTTCTTTTCACCTAGTTTATCTACCATTTTACCAAACATAAAGACTTGAACGACAACCCCGAAGATAGCGCTGATTGTAATAATAGTAGCAATATCTTGTGGAGTGAATCCAAATTTATGATCAGAATACAGACTAAATACAGTTTCATATGCAGATAAACCAAAGGCAAGTACAAATACAATAATAAAGGCAATAATATATACTGGCTGTAGTGATCGCTTGAGATCACTCACCAAATTTGTATCTTTTTTAAGTCGACTGATATCCAAAAGCTGCTGTTTGGTTAGTGGCTCTTTTAGAATAAATATCGATGAAATACATGTTATTAATGCGAAGCCAGCTGCGAAGTAGAATGGGGCACGCACACCAAGCTCAGCGATAAAGCCACCGATACCTGGACCAATAATAAAACCAGTACTAATGGCAGCAGAAATATAACCCATCGCTTTCGGTCTTTCCTCTACTGAGGTAATATCCGCAACAAAGGCAGTTACCGCAGGCATAATAAATGCACCACTAATACCACCTAATATTCTAGAAAAATAAAGAACGGATATATGTGTACCTATACCAAAGATTACCTCTGATATACTGAAGAGGAATAATCCGATAATAATCATTTTCTTTCTACCATAAGTGTCAATCCATCGTCCTGCAAGAGGAGAGACAAGTAATTGCGCGAACGCAAAGGCTGCCATAAGATAACCCATCGATTGGCCTGATAAATGCATCATATTCATAAAGGATGGCATAACAGGGACGATAAGTCCAACTCCTAGAAAAACAATGAATATATTACTTAATAAAATGAGTAAAACTGTTTTTTGTTCTTTTAATGGTTTTTTCATGAAACAATACCTCGCTTTTGTATAATCATAGCTGTGAAATACCCCTCCAAAAAACGGTCCATGAGGCATTAAGTTTATCGTGTAAACGTTGTTCATTATTGCCATATGCAAGTTCTAGCATAATTGAATCAACAATACCTAAGAACGCAAGAGTTGGCACTAAGGCTGTATCTTCCATGATGACTTTGGCATCGATCCAATCTTGAAATTTACTTTCAAGTACGGTTTGTATCTTTTCTTCCGAATCGTATACTTCCTCATTAATCTCTTCAGCAAGATGGTGAGGTGGAAAAAAAGACATTCGCAGCCAAAACTTTAACTGTTCGCTCTGTTGAAACAAATCAATGACCAATTGCAAATATCCTAATAAATCTGCATGGGCATTTTGGGTATCCACTTTACTCAAATAATTTAGTTTCGATGTGACTTCAGTCTCTTTGGCATCTTGTAAAACTTGTAAAAAAAGATCATCTTTTCCTTTAAAATGAGCATAGAGTGACTGTTTTTTCATACCGACATGATCGGCAATTTGAGACAGCGATGCTCCCTCATACCCATGAATTGTGAAAAATTTTAAAGCAACGTCTTTAATCTCTTTACTCTTCAATAGAATCACCTCAATATTAACGAACGTTCGTCAGTTATTTTATCAAAAAAAAATTTTTTATGCAATGAAAAATTGAAAAATCTCTATATCCACTAAAGCAAGGCGAAGTGTGTATATCTCCTAGACATAGCGATGATAACCGTTACAATTGTAAGTAGTATGTGAGAATGTTTACTGATTTAGGAGGGTGAATATAAAAATAACGAAAGTAGAAGTCAGTGGGGTAAGTATTGCCGTCGTGAGCAGTAGCGACATTCTAATTGACGATGTGCAAGTTTTTTCGATTTGAAAACACGTCTTGCAGGTGAAATTCTTCAGAAATTCATCAATTATCAAGTGAAGGTTGCAATTATTGGAGAATTTACTGAGTATCCAATTTGCAGCCTTCAAGATTTCATCTATGAATGTAATAGAGGAAACGATATCTTATTCTTGCCCACTGAGCAACAAGCGATTGAAAAGTTAAGCATGTTAAAGTAGAAGATGGAAAGGGAGGAAGCTAGGGGCTGTAGAGCGACGTGTCACCGCCGAAGTAATTCTACGAATCGCATTGATATAAACAAGGGTTGTACTCATGTTAATTTGGTAGAAAAAGCAGAGATTCTATTTCGCTGACTACCGAATAGAATCCCTGCGTAACCCATCTGCAAATGATTGTTAAGAAACTATAAACTATTAGAGTACTGTTTTTCACGTCGTTGATTAATAGAAGTCATATAGTGGACAAGTTGGTACGTTAGTTCAGCAAATACAATTCCCCCAAACACATCAATGAGCGCATGCTGCTTGGTGAAGACAGTAGAAATGATAATAAGCCACAACAGTGTATACATAAAGACTCTAACTGAAAGTTTGGTGACTAGATCACGCTTCAAAGTAATAAATAATAAATAGCTTGTTAAGCAGTGAACGCTTGGAAAACAGTTGAGAGGTGCGTCAGACTGATAAATAAAATTAACAAGCATACTTGCTAAGTCGGTACCTTCAACATCAGGTCGAGGTACATAGGTAGGGAAAAACCAGAAAACGACATTGCACGCCATGACGGAAAGATTATAGATCAATAGCGTACGCCAATAAAGACTGCGATGTTTTAAGGCTAGATATAAAAAACTAAGATACAGAACAGGCATCCAACTTATATAAGGGAAGATGAACCATTTCACAAAAGGAATTTGTGTATCAATCCAGTAATAATTAAAAATTATGTCTGTGCCGCTATTACTCGCAATCCACATATAAATAAGCCCTTGAAGAGGAATGGATAGAATACCTAAAAGATGCTTCCATTTATTAACCCACATTATCATTTTAAGTCCTCGCTAGATTTTCATGAAGTTTTTTATTCTAAAGTGTAAACGCTAACAGAGGAGTGCATATTTGTCAATGTTAATGCGCTCTTTTAATTGTATTCAGTCGCATATTGATTTAATGCTGAAAATGCGAAAAAGGGTAAAGTTTCTTTGGCGATGATGAGGATAGTGGAGAATTTAGTATCCAAGATTATAACATAAAAAAACGAGACCACGCTTGATATTCCAAGCATGAACTCGTTTTTTGAGTAGAAAAAGTAGTTATTATTTAGCATATTTAATAAAATCATTATGATGAATGTCTAGAAGAGCATTGCTTGCTCAGAAACTTCAGGAGAATATACAACTGGCTCGCCATCAGAAGCGTTCATATCTCGATGATCAACTAATATGTTTAGTTCATTTTTACCGTATTCGGGACATATGCCCAGTATGACTGAGGATAAATAATCCACATCTTTTTTTCCAAATAGTCCTACAACTCATAAGCAGATACAAATCCTTAAGTTTCCAATATGATTTACGATAGAACACATCCTTTCTCACAAAATGAAATACGAGAACCCCCATGTCCTGTAAGAGACATGGGGGTTCTCAATATTAAGCGCATAGTTATAGCTATATTGTAATTTTATAATTATTTTCCATATTTAATAATAAGGTATTCACAATAGTGTGTGTCGTACAGTATAATGAAATTAGGAGTTGATCGCATGGTGAATATTCAAGAAACAATAAATGGATTAACGCATGAACTAAGACGTGGCACGCTCATTATTGGTGTGCTTAGTCAATTATCTGAGCCGCAATATGGTTACTCGCTCGTTTCCATATTGGAAGAGAAGGGCATTAGCATTGATCCCGGAACATTGTATCCGCTCCTTCGCAGATTAGAAAAGCAAGAACTCCTTGAAAGTCAGTGGGACACTAACGAGTCTCGTCCCCGAAAGTATTATCTTCTTAGTCAGACTGGTAAAGAAGTTTACGAGCAGCTATGTGTGGAGTGGAAGAACTTGACGCAAAGTATGAACAGCTTAATTGAGCTGTAAGGGAGAGATGGTAGATGGAGATCATTGATCGATATGTTTATGCGGTAATCCAGCGGGTACCACAACTGCAAAGGGAAGAAATTGAGAAAGAGTTACGTGGATTAATCGAAGATATGCGAGAGGACCATGCATCGGAGGGACGAACGGAAGAGGAAATTGTTGAGGCTGTCCTTAATGAGCTTGGTTCTCCGTATGAACTTGCAGCGGGGTATAGAGGTTACAAAAGATATTTAATTGGTCCTGAATTGATCGAATCGTATCTTATAGTTCTTAAAGTGGTATTGTTCTCAATTGTGATCGGTTTGTCGGTTGTACTCGGTATAGAGCTTTTTGTAGATCCAATCGAAGGTTTGGATACATTTATTGGCTTTTTTGCTTCTTTAATCTCAGCATCCGCACAAGGTTTTGCCTGGGTCACTTTAATCTTCCTCTTTATTGAACATAAAGGTAACAAATCTAGTTATAAGAAGGTTTCTGGAATAAAAAAAGAATGGAAGTTGTCCGATCTACCGCCGCTTCCTACAGAGAAAACTCGTATTCGACGTAGCAAACCGATTGTAGCTATTATTTTTACGATTCTGTTCATTATGTTGTTAACTTTTTCAGCAGACTACTTTGGTATCATCCGAATGAATGATGAGACTATAGTAATTTCTTTCTTAAACGTAGAGGTACTTCAAAGTTATCTTCCTTTTATATGGATTCTTGCAGTGTTCAGGATATTGAAAGAAGGTATCAAACTCGTAACGGGCAGATGGACAAAGAATATAATATTAATGCAGATTCTATTCAATCTGTTGTGGTTCCTTTTAGCATTGATTATGTTTATGGACCAATCGTTATGGAATATGACATTTCTTGATGAATTGATGCAAGCTGATCTTAT
The DNA here is from genome assembly GCF_024721975.1 of Paenibacillus endoradicis. The sequence continues at coordinate 558,684 of NZ_JANQBB010000001.1, forward strand.
GTTCGCTGGAAGTGAGATGTTCCAGACGAGTAGTGAATTGTGGCAGTATTGGACAAAGATTCTCATTTATATTGTAGCGATCATAGTGATCATTGAAACAGTCGTCCTTGGTGTGAAGGCGTACGGTATGAGAAATAATAAGTCATAACAGAAGCCCCCGGTTACAAAAGGCTTAGATCATCAAAAAGCATATATAGTCATGTTAAAATCCCCTTTTAAAAGACACTCGCACGAATTCGCATGTTCAGTTGCGAAATTGAGTGAACTTGAAGGGGATTTTTGTAGTTTGAGCGAGAAAGCATAGCTACCTTCGAAACTAAATCTATATTAACTGCAGGCTTTCAGAACCGAGATGTTATTCGATGTCGAATAAGCTACGAAGTCAATCATCGTTATCAACGTTCGCTTTTTGAACTTCCCCTAGAAGAGGGATAGATAAAAGATGGATCGATCCATCAGCGCATTATTATAGTTATTATCTCGCGTAAACGTAGCACGATGAGGTGCTAGTTCGTTAGGAATGCTATGAATATGTTGAACAGCACTGTTAAATAATTGACGAATAGGGAAGTGTTTGGCGTTGGAGTTTGTATCATTCTGCATAGTTTCAGACAAGCCTCCAACCCCTATAAAGTGGGGTAAAGTAGCACTCCAACTGTTCCAGCTGGTAGGCTTCTGCGCTTCACTAATAAACAGTTCACTCCATCCATATCCTTGATTTGTCGTTAGACACATACAAGCCCTAAATCCACATTCATCGATTTCTATCAATGGAATAACAAAAAGCTCAATTCTTTTCACTTTAAATGCTAGTAGTAGTTGAAGATCAGGTAAGGGGTCAATCGTTTGACAAGTTAACATATCTTTCTCTCCTCATGTTCGCTTACGGAGTTAGCTGACGGATTCGGAATAAGAGAGCTTCCCTACAGACGCTTATAAAGCGACCGATTCACCCCATGCTCCTGATGAATATAAATCTTTTCTTCATCAATTGCTTTGGTTCCCCCGCTTCTAGTATATAGAACTCAGCGATTATTATTGGCTGTATACAGCTTCGCGACTATATTAACCTGATGTTGATCTTTTGTAAAACCTAATGTAGTCATTGTCAGGCTGCATAAAGCCATAAAAGATAAATTTCAGTTGTTATGACGACGAAATCATGATCGTTCTCTCGAATACTCGTTAATACTCTGTATATTAACCTATGTTAAGAAGTCAGATAATTCAGTTCAACTTTCCATCAAGAAACTTGAACCTATATTTCAAAATAAAGAGAAAAACGGAGATAATCGTACTATTCTAAAGTTATTAATATATGTAAGCGATAACAATTGGCTAAGGAGGTCTGTTTTCAAGCTTAAATGGCTTCTGAGTTTACTTTACACGAACATTTGCAAGGAGTAAGATTCGTTTCATGGTATAACAGTTTTTACCATAACTTGAATCGCTGAATATTTGTCGTAAGACGAAAGCGGGGGAACCAAGCAAACAAAAAACTCAATTTGAGAAGTTGTTTGCTCAGCGTGTCATGAACCGATGTGAGAGTCGGAGAGTGATATCGCAGGGGTGAATCTTGATCCGGGTACCATGGAACCGGTAAAAGTAGGGCGACTCTCACCGTCCGAATCCGACAGCTAACCTCGTAAGCGTTGAAAGAGAGAGGAATGATGAAGTTAGTAATTTAGTAAATGGAACGGTACCATAATGGTGTATGTTTCTGACTTGATATAACCAGCAGCAAAGCAGTCATATTGTAAAATGTTTTAGCGCTGAGTCCTGTGAACAACAGGAGCGGGGGAACCAATAGAGTGGATGGTAATTACGTCTTGAAGCTCATGGGGTGAATCGCTTGGCTTGCAGCCAAGTGTAGGGCGACTCTCAAGCCCGAATCCGACAGCTAACCTCGTAAGCGTTTTTTGAGAGAGGCGACAATCGTCGTGTGCCGACTTGTCATGGTTTGTTTTGCCATGATCAAAGAAGCCTCGGGAGAATTTCCTCTGCTCCCGAGGCTTCTTTTTTGTTGCCTTTTTTTCTTAAACTTAGCGTTACCAGGAGGAAAATAAGATGGAACGAGAGTATATCGTAGTGGCTGGAATGAATGAAGCAGCACTATCTTTTATTAGATTATTAAAGCACAAAGAGCTTCCCTTCGCTGTACTTACAAATAACAAACAAGAGGAGAAGGAGCTAAAAAATATTGGGATTTCAACGGTTATTCGGATAAATACAAATAATCGATCTAGTTGGGATGTGCCGAAAATTGCTATAGGAAAGGTATTCGTATTTGAAAGTAGCTTGGCATTAAGTTGTCGCTATCTACAATGCTGTAGTCTATGGACAACAAAGCCCATCTATGTCATTACTCCACATTTGAACCCAAGAGCAATCTATAAAGGACTTGGCGCCAAATACGTTATATATTCGCAATCAGGAGAACATGGATTTCTATTGAGTGAACAAGACACTGGCAATTGAACGGTTTTATAAGGAGGTTAAACGATGGTGGACGTGTACATGATTATAACTTTAATCGTTTGTTTCGGATTATTTTATGGTTTTCTTACGTGGTGTGGCGCTAATATCGACCAATCAGGAGGAGATGCGTAGTGATCATAGTATTAGCTGTAACAGCCTGTCTGTTCATATATCTAGTTTATGCCTTAATCCATCCAGATAAATTCTAACAATGAAATGGAATTTTACTCTGTGAAACCAAGAAAATGCTTATGAGGTTAGATTTTGCTACGCAAAATCCGAGAGAATGCTTACGAAGATAGATTTTACTATGTAAAATCTTTTAGGAGGTCAAGAAATGGAAATTTTGCAAATGGTGGTTGTTATAGCCATCCTTGTTATGTTGGTTAAGCCATTTGGCACTTATGTGTATCATGTGTTCTCTAATGAAGAGAACCGATTGGATAAAATATTTGGACCAGTAGAACGGTTGATTTACAAGCTGATTGGCTTGAAACAGCGTGCTGGGATGACTTGGAAAAAGTATGCACTGAGTTTTATCGTTACCAATATCGTCTTGGTGGCAGTAAGTTACTTGATATTACGACTGCAAAAGATATTGCCGTTCAATCCGAATGGAATCGACAATATGGAGTCAACTCTCAGCTTCAATACGGTCATCAGCTTTATGACCAATACGAACTTGCAGCACTATTCAGGTGAAACGGGTTTATCCTATTTCGCGCAGATGGCTGTTATTACGATGATGATGTTCACATCTGCTGCAACAGGATTCTCAGTTGCTATCGCATTTATACGCGGTATTACGAGCAAAGGAACTACGATTGGGAACTTCTTTGAAGATTTTGTTAAAGCACACACCCGTATCTTCTTACCGATTTCCTTTATCATTACGTTGGTATTGGTCGCACTTCAAGTACCACAAACACTTGATCCGACGTTGACACTGAAAACATTAGAAGGTGCAATGCAACAAGTGGCAATCGGACCAGTAGCTTCGCTAGAATCTATCAAACATTTGGGGACTAATGGTGGAGGGTTCTTCGGGGTCAATTCAGCCCATCCATTTGAAAATCCGAATCCAATGACGAATGTCATTGAAATATTGTCAATGTGGGCTCTTCCAGCTGCATTAACTTATACATTCGGCTTGTTTGCAAAGAACAAGAAACAAGGCTGGGTTATTTTCTCGGCAATGCTATGTTTGTTCTTAGTTTTTCTTACTACTGTATATGTTTCTGAGAAAACTGGTAACCCAGTAATGAATAGCCTTGGTATAGATGCTTCACAAGGTAGCATGGAGGGTAAGGAAGTAAGATTCGGTATCGCTCAATCCGCGTTGTTCACTGCAGTGACAACTGCAGCAACAACGGGAACGGTTAACAATATGCATGATACGCTCACACCGATTGGCGGCTTGGTGCCGCTAGCAGAAATGATGCTTAACGTCGTATTCGGAGGTAAAGGTGTCGGCTTAATTAATATGCTGATGTATGCGATATTGGCCGTCTTTATATGTGGGTTAATGGTTGGACGAACTCCAGAATTTCTAGGTAGAAAAATTGAACCGAGGGAAATGAAATTAATCGCGATTGCAATTTTAGCTCATCCACTTATTATACTCGGTCCAACTGCATTGGCGCTTATGATGGATATAGGGAATGTTGCTATTTCTAATCCAGGTTACCACGGTATTACTCAAGTGTTATATGAATATACGTCATCGGCAGCCAACAATGGATCGGGCTTTGAAGGACTTGGTGATAATACGCCGTTTTGGAATATTAGTACCGGTATCGTTATGCTATTAGGTCGATATATTTCGATTATTGCGATGCTTGGTGTAGCCGGATCACTGCTTCAGAAGCAAAGAGTGCCTGAGACGATCGGTACTTTCCGAACAGATAATGGATTATTTGTAGGTCTTTTAATCGGTACAGTTTTATTAATTGGTGCACTAACATTTTTACCGGCAATCGTACTTGGTCCAATTGCCGAACATTTGACACTCCGTTAACGATGAGGTGAAGGAATATGAATGGCAATCGTAGAAAGCGCATGTTAAACAGAGAGGTAGTTCAACGTGCAGTTAAAGATAGTTTCATCAAGTTAAACCCTGCAATTATGATGAAAAATCCAGTAATGTTCGTCGTAGAGGTCGGTACGGCAATCGTACTACTTATGACGATATTTCCAAATTATTTCGGATCAGAAGATAGAATTGGTTTTAATCTGTCGGTATTTTTAATTCTTCTGTTTACGCTATTGTTCGCCAATTTCGCAGAAGCGTTGGCAGAAGGCCGAGGTAAAGCACAGGCTGATTCATTGAAAAAGACGAAGCAAGAGGTTGTGGCTAATAGATTGTCAGGTAGTGTGATCACAACTGTTCCTTCCTCAGAACTTCGTAAGGGAGATATTGTTGTCATATCTCAAGGCGAGATGATTCCTGGCGATGGAGAAATTATTGAAGGTCTCTCATCAGTAGATGAATCCGCAATTACAGGGGAATCGGCTCCAGTTATTAAAGAAGCGGGTGGAGACTTCAGTTCCGTTACTGGTGGGACACGTGTCGTAAGTGACTCGATCACAGTTCGAATTACAAGTGATCCTGGTGAATCATTCATTGATCGTATGATCTCACTCGTTGAAGGAGCGAAGCGTCAAAAAACTCCCAATGAAATTGCACTCAATACGTTATTAACGAGCTTGACACTTATATTTCTAATCGTTGTTGTGACGCTTGCGCCTATTGCGAACTTTGTAAACATTAAACTAGAGATTCCAGTGTTAATTGCCCTGTTAGTTTGTCTTATTCCAACAACGATCGGGGGTTTGTTATCAGCGATCGGGGTAGCGGGAATGGACCGAGTAACGCAGTACAATGTACTTGCTATGTCAGGTAAAGCAGTCGAGGCAGCAGGTGATATTAATACGATGATCCTTGATAAAACAGGTACGATCACATTCGGTAACCGAATGGCGAGCGAGCTTGTTGCTGTAGGACATCATTCGAAGGAAAGGTTAGCCTCTTGGGCAGCAATTAGTTCGCTTGGGGATGAGACACCTGAAGGTAGATCTGTATTGGAGTGGATGAAGAAACATGAAGTGAGTTATGACGCTACGCTTGTCGATAAAGGAGAATTCATTACATTTAAAGCAGAGACAAGAATGAGTGGTATTAATCTAAAAGACGGTCGTCAAGTGCGTAAAGGTGCTGTAGATGCGGTACGTAAATGGGTAGCAGCTAAGGGTGGTACAATTCCTAACGATTTGGAAGAGAAAGCTAATCGAATTTCTTCTGTCGGAGGAACACCTCTCGCAGTCGCAGTAGATCAACAAATATTCGGTCTTATCTATTTGAAAGATACAGTTAAGCCTGGTATGAAAGAGCGTTTTGATCAACTGCGTCAGATGGGTATACGGACGATTATGTGTACTGGTGATAATCCGCTTACTGCAGCAACAATAGCACGTGAAGCCGGAGTAGATGATTATATCGCGGAAAGCACGCCTGAGGATAAAATTGCTGTAATCCGTCGTGAACAGGCAGAAGGAAAGCTTGTTGCAATGACGGGTGACGGTACCAACGATGCCCCAGCATTGGCGCAAGCAGATGTTGGTATCGCGATGAACAGTGGTACTATTGCAGCGAAGGAAGCCGCGAATATGGTTGATTTGGATTCAGATCCATCGAAAATTATTGAAGTTGTCGCAATCGGCAAACAGCTACTTATGACGCGTGGAGCATTGACGACCTTTAGTATTGCGAATGATATCGCCAAATATTTTGCGATTATTCCGGCGATGTTTATGGTTGCCATTCCAGAGATGAATGTGCTTAACGTTATGAAGCTTGAATCACCGTATTCTGCGATATTGTCTGCACTAATATTCAATGCAATCATTATCCCGCTCCTAATCCCACTGGCAATGAAAGGTGTTGCCTATAAGCAGATGAGCGGTTCTCGATTGTTACGCCGCAACCTGTTGATTTATGGTCTTGGTGGTGTTATTGTCCCGTTTATCGGAATTAAGATCATTGATCTAGTCGTTCATTTATGGGTTTAATACGGATATTTATTGAGGGAGAGAATGGATTATGAGTGCAGAAGTTATGACAAAAGAAATGCAATCAAGCGGTTCTATGCTATGGATTGCGGTGCGAGCAAGCTTAGTTTTCATCATCATTTGCGGGATTATCTATCCGCTTGTAAGTACGGGTGCAGCTCAGCTGCTCTTTCCGCATGAAGCGAATGGTAGTTTATTGAAAGATAGTAAAGGCAATGTAGTAGGATCAGAATTAATAGGACAGAATTTCACAGATCTTAAATACTTCCAAGGTCGTGTCTCTAGTATAGAATACAAAGCAGAAGCTTCAGGATCTAATAACTTTGGCCCCTCTAATCCTGCGTTACTAGAAAGAACGAGAGCGACGATTGAACAATGGAAGCTAGATAATCCAGATGTACTAATTAGTCAACTACCTATCGCATTAATTACAAACTCTGGATCAGGTCTTGATCCTCATATTACGCCGCAATCAGCCCAAGTCCAGATTCCACGTATTAGCAAGTTAACAGGCATTTCAGTAGATGAGCTTGCTGCAATGTTAGAAGCTAATACGGAAGGACGTGATCTTGGCCTTTTCGGTGAAGAACGCGTTAACGTGTTGAAGCTGAATATAGAGCTTGCTGAACGACTTTCTAATAAATAAAGCAACAAATCAATTCGCCCGGACATCAGTTCAACCGCCACAATCTTGGAGAGAGGAGACGAAGAATGGTTCACTTCAAAAGGAAAACGCCAGAGGAGATACTAGACTCTATTTCAAAACTCCATAGAGGGAAATTAAAAATAATTATTGGCGCTGTTAGTGGCTCGGGCAAAACGTATCATATGCTGCAAGAAGGTTCTCAATTGAAGGATCAAGGCATCGATGTCGTGATCTGTGCTGTCTCGACAATGCAAAGACCAGAGACACAGAAGCAACTCGGTCAACTGGAACGCGTTCCAAGCATTCATTGGTGGAAGGATGGGGTAGAGCAAAAGGATCTTAATCTTGATACTCTGCTTCAGCGTAATCCTGAAGTAGTTCTTGTAGATGGTCTTGCTCATAGTAATCAGCTAGGCTCTCGTCACCGAACAAGGCTTGAAGATATCATCTATTTGATGGACCATGGCATTAGTGTCATAACGACGATTAATGTTTATGAGCTTGAGGGCGTCGATGATATTGTAATGCGCTTAACGGGCATCCAAGCAGAAGAAACAGTACCTTCGAATACTTTAGCAATTGCCCATGAAGTTAGGTTAATCGACGTTTCCACAGAAACGATGCTTAACAGAATAGAAGAAGGTGAACTTGGTGAGCTACAACACCAGGCAGTATGTGAGCGTAGCAACCTAGGGATACTGCGTGAGTTATCGCTTCGGCTAGTAGCAGAAGGGGTTAATGAATCGCTAGAAAAACATCGGGAGGAACTTGGTCTAGTTGGAGCATCCGGAGCAACCGAGAGAATTCTAGTATCTGCGCAATATCATTGGAATGGTTCATTATACGTAAGACGAGGACAGCAAGTAGCAAAGCGGTTAAATGGCGATTTAGTCGTACTTGCTTTTGTTAATGTAAAGAAACAGCTAACCAAAGATCAATTGACTTTCAAAAGATCAATCATTCAGTTAGTCGAGAAAGTTGAGGGTCGATTTCATGAGTTCCCTTTAGCACATCGGCGTGAGCTTCCAGCTAATTTAATAAAGTATGCCTCAGAACAAAACGTGACCCGGATTGTGATGGGTCATTCCAAGCAAAGTCGATGGCAGCAGTTTTGGCAAGGATCACTCGCTGACAACATCCTTAGTAAAATGAGAGGCATAGATTTATTTCTAATGGCAGATCGAGCGGAACATGACGGACAGCGTATACTGCCATTCAAACAGCGGCACAACGAAGAGCAGGAATTATTTCGAAGACTTAGTTCTGAAGAGATGGAGTGTAAAATCAAGACGATTAAGAGAGGTACCTTCAAAGTATATATAGGTGCTTCCCCCGGAGTTGGAAAGACTTTTACGATGCTACGAGAAGGTAATGTTCTACTTCGCAAAGGAATCGATGTTGTTGTTGGGCTATTGGAGACGCATGGAAGGAAAGAGACAGCGGAGCAAATCGGAGAGCTCCAGCTTATCCCTAGACTTATCATTAACTATGAAGGAAAGCTACTGGAAGAAATGGACACAGAGGCAATTATTAGGCGGAATCCTGATGTAGTGCTTGTTGATGAACTCGCACATTCGAATGTGCCCGGCAGTGTTCGCAAGAAGCGTTATGAAGATATTGTTCGCATCGTAGAACATGGAATCTCAGTTATTACGACGGTTAATGTTCAACATTTGGAAAGTTTGAATGATGCGGTTGAAGCTCTTACTGGTGTAAGAGTTAGAGAAACGGTACCCGATGTGATGCTGAGGCTTGCGGATGAAGTAGAATTAATTGATGTAACACCTCAAATGCTGCAGAAGCGGATGCTTGACGGTAAAATCTATGCGATGGATAAAGTACAGCAGGCACTAAGTGCGTTTTTCACGATGGGTAACTTAATCTCTCTTCGTGAGTTAGCTCTGCGGGAAATTGCAGATGATGTGGACGAACGATTGGAAGCGTTAGATCGTAGTCACTCATTACGTGGTGAACTTCGTATAAGAGAAGTAATATTCGTAGCGATTACGATTCACTCCAGTTCAGCGGAACGTCTTATTCGCCGTGGCTTCCGAATCGCTTATCGATTAAAGGCTAATTGGTATGTTCATTATGTAGATGATAGTATTCAATTAAGTAACGACATGCTCAAAAGACGCCAAGCATTGATTGAGCTTACCCATCGAATGGGTGGACTTTTCCAATCTACTAAGTGTAACGGTAGAAAAGAAATAGCTGACATGCTAATTATTGAAGCTGACAAAGTGAAAGCGACCCAGCTTATTATGGGTCAATCCAAACGATCTAAGTGGTATTTTCTGTGGCAAGGCAATATTGTACGTCGCATACTACGTTTAGGACGCCATATGGATGTATTAGTCGAAACGGATAGATAAGTAACTATACAACTTTGATACTAAGCGGCTAGTATTTAATCTAAAATAATCTTCTAATACTATCTATAATATTTCTGAAACATTTCGTTATTCTAGTACGTCTAGTAATTTGGATATATAAAACTAGAAATGAACTTTATTGGAAAAAAGGGAAGGTAGTGAGAAGAAATTACTATGATAAAACGAGTTAGCTTTTTGGTCTTAATATTATCAATGCTATTTGCAAGTAGTGCTTTTGCGTACAATGTTCAGCTACAGCCTTTTAAGGATGAGGAGAACGATTATTCACGAGAACCAATTTATTCGTTATCTGCATTAGGCATTATTAATGGATACGAGGATAGAACGTATCGTCCCAATAATGACTTGTCTAGAGAGGCTTTTATAAAGTTGCTTGTAATGGCGAGTCAGTTAGAAACTGAATTAGTTGGAAGTGTTCCAGCAGGAGTGGATAAAGGTCGCTGGTCTGCGCCGTTTATTTCTGTTGCTTATGAACACAAATGGATTGATAGTTTACTAGATCAGAAAGGGACGTTTAACCCATCGCAAACAATTACTAGACAAGAAGTTGCTATGCTAGTAGGAAAAGCGTTGCTAGATTCGGAGAATGAAGAAGTTCGTCAGCAATGGCTTGCAACAGATTGGAAGAAGGAGCGTGATGTTCGAGCTTTCAAGGATCAATCCACAATTGATGTAGATATGCAGCCTTATGTTTACTATGCAGCTAGTCGTGGCATTATGGAAGGCGATAAATCGGGATTTAAGCCGAAAGAGTCGTTAATTCGCAAACAGGCAGCAGCAGTTATTTATCGCTTAATTGATGAGCGAGTTTCTGAAGAAAAAGTTAATTTTACAGGTTTTTATGCAATTTCATCCTATGGTGCAATCAATCAGATGAATAAGCTTACCGATGTTATCTTCGGGTGGTCTCACTTGGAATATAGTAGCGCTGGGGTAGCAACATTGAAAACTAGTTCAAATACTAGTAAAACAGTGAATGTCATTCCAAGTGGCTCTAATGAGGCTATTACTGCTGCTGACTCTGCTCAATTAACTAAGGAACTGATGGTATTTTACAACAATAGCAATTTGAAAGAATTTCTTAAAGATAAGATAGCTCAGTCTGTATTTATCCAATCGCTATTATCGAGTTTAAATGATCAAACCTACTCGTTCACTGGAGTAAGTATTGATTTTGAAGGGTTGCTCAAAGAGGAAAGTGCTGCGGATTATGTTGCATTTTTACAAGATTTGAAAAAGCAGTTAGGTTCTTATACATTATCTGTTGCTGTACCACCTATTTACTATTATAAAGGTTATGATTTGGAACAAATAGGTAAAGTAGCTGATACAGTCATTTTGATGGCTCATGACTTTACCGATAGCCAGCTTCCTTCAGCCCCATTGCCGCTAGTGAACGATACGGTAGTAACCGCACTTCAAGCGATTCCGAAAGAGAAGCTAGTGCTGGGTATTTCGAAACAAGCTAACCAATGGATTACTTCAAATGGCGTAACCGCACCTCCGGTTATACCAGCTGTCGCAGATGTAGAGAAAAGACTAGCAATGCCGAACGTCGTTAAGACATGGTCGATGCCGTATTTTCTAACAAAAGCTGAATTTGCAGATGAGCGAGGCAGTCATGTTCTATATTACGAGGATGCACAAAGTATCGCCAAAAAAATATGGCTTGCGAAGTTTTATGAACTGAAAGGTGTTTCCTTATGGCAAATGGGGAATTATACTGCTTCAGATTGGGAGATAATTGGCAAACAATCAAGTAGATGATGTTCAAAGGGCGGATTTTGATAACGATGAGTTTGCTAACGTAGCTTAGTATGCATCGAATATGAAGCGAACTTGGGAAGTCCATTAGGTAAGTGACTTAATAGAGGGAGAGGTGTGCATAATAATTATGCACACCTCTCCCTTGTTCATGTCGTAAGCTCAGAAGTATAGAACAGTTGTTAGTACTATTTCACAAGTTTTTTTGATATGCTTAAAAGAAAAACTGCAGATAAAGTAATGTGACAAGAACTGATCTTGTACTGCTCCTGCTGACTACATATTAAAAGGAGTACAACCATGACACAATCATTTAATGCACTAGTTGTGAACAAGCAAGAAGATCAATTTTCTGTAGCCATTAATAAGCTTACACTCGATGATTTACCTCAAGGAGAAGTATTGATTCGGGTTCACTATTCTGGAGTCAATTATAAAGATAGTTTAGCTACTATTCCTAACGGGAATATCGTTCACACGTATCCTTTTGTTCCTGGTATTGATCTAGCAGGGGTAGTTGTTTCATCTGAAGATGATAGATTTCAAGCAGGGGATGAAGTGATCGCTACTAGTTATGCTATCGGTGTTTCTCATTATGGAGGTTACAGTGAATATGCTCGTATTTCTGCGGATTGGATTGTTCCACTTCCGAGCGGTCTCTCGCTGAAAGATGCAATGATTATTGGAACTGCTGGTTTTACTGCTGCATTATCCATTCAACGACTCGAAGAAAATAAAGTATCACCAGATAAAGGTAAAGTGCTTGTTACTGGTGCGACTGGTGGTGTTGGAAGCTTTGCGGTCGCTATTTTGTCTAAACTTGGCTATGAAGTTGAAGCTAGTACAGGTAAAGAATCTGAACATGAATACTTGAAGGAAATTGGAGCATCTACAATCGTATCTCGTAAAGAGGTATATGATGGAGAAGTTAAAACATTAGACAAACAAAAGTGGGCAGCAGCGATCGATCCAGTTGGAGGCGAGCAACTTGCAGCTCTTCTAAGTCAACTTCAGTATGGAGGAGCCGTAGCTGTTAGTGGATTAACTGGTGGAGTGAAAATACCAACAACCGTACTCCCATTCATATTAAGAGGCATAAATTTATTAGGTATCGACTCTGTGTATTGCCCGATGGACACTCGACTGAGTGTGTGGAATCGCCTAGCAACAGACTTCAAACTATCAAATCTAGAAGAGCTCATTCAACAAGAAGTTACACTAGAGCAACTTCCCGATATGCTTCCTACTTTACTTAAGGGGCAGGCACGAGGCAGGATTATTGTAAAACTATATTAATGAGGGGTGTCTAGATGATTCAATATCCGGTTTTAGAAGCATCAGCAACCATTGGGATAACCGCACCTTCTTCAGGAGTCAGAGAGGAAATGCATAATTTATTAAAACTTTCATGTAGTCGTATGCGGATGAGAGGATTTGATGTTAACTGCGGGGAAACCGTCTGGACTCAGAATAAAGCAAAATCAGCGCCAGCTAAAGTTCGCGCAGATGAATTTAATAAAATGATGCGCGATGCTACTATTGACATTATAATGCCGCCTTGGGGTGGAGAATTATTAATCGAGATCCTAGAACATATTGATTTTGAAAATGTTAGTTGTAAGTGGATTATGGGGTATTCAGATATAAGTGTATTGTTACTTGCTATTACATTGAAAACAGGGATTGCGACTGCTCATGGTACGAGTTTCTTTGATCTAAGAGGAGAATTTCTAGATGAGACGACAGCAATGTGGCAATCTGTCTTATCAACTAAAACTGGACAATCAATTCTGCAACATTCATCGTCAAACTATCAAAAGGAATGGAAACAATTAGATTCCTCAACAGAGGTCTATCAGTTAACAGAACCAACTTATTGGAAAGTTGTTTCAGCTGCTCATGTTAAATTACAAGGTCGATTACTTGGTGGATGTATTGATGTGATAAGACATTTGATTGGTACTCCGTTCGGAGATGTTAAACATTTTCAAAATCATTATATAAATAATGAACCGATCATATGGTATTTAGAAAATTGTGAGATGGTAACAACCGATGTACGAAGATCATTAGTGCAAATGAAATTAGCAGGATGGTTTGATCATTGCACAGCTGTTATGTTCGGCAGAAGTAACGCCAATCAACCGTTTGACAATTATACGATCGAAAATATGTATGAAGAACTTTCTGATGAATTACAAATACCAATTATCTACGATATTGATTGTGGACATGTGCCGCCACAAATAACATTGATAAATGGAGCTTATGCTGAGATAGAAGTACAAGGGGGGAAAGGGTCATTGAAGCAATATTTTAATCAATAATGATGTCAAAGATCTAGTAAATCTGTCGTCAGAATAAATAGCAAACAGCTTTGTTTTCATGGAGAAACAGGGCTGTTTGCTATGACAGGACATTCGCTAATTACTACAATAAACCTAATCCTTTGTAGTAGTTCTCATTATATTTCATACTTGGATGATTCGGGTTAATAGCCATCGCAAGTCGATGATGTTCAACTGCTTTTTGAAGATTTCCGAGACGATCATGACATACCGTTAATTGTAGATGAGGTAACCATGTCGCAGTAGCTGGATTATGAAAGCTCATATCCGATGTATACTGGCTCGTTAAAAAAGCTTGCTCATACCAGTAGATCGCTTGTTGAAATTTGTTATCATTAACAAACAGTGCACCGAGCTGGCAACAGAAGTCGGGTCGCGGTTGTATATATTGCAATGTGCGAAGTAGGTTGATAATAGCAAGATCACGTTTGCCAAGTGCTTCATAACAATCGGCTTTACGCGAACAAGCAGCAACATTGTCTTCAACCCAGCCACCATTACCATCAAGGAAAGTATCATACCATTTAATTGATTCCTCATATCTATGATGATCTCGCAATTCATTAGCGAAATAGAATTGATCACGTGGAGAGAAGTGCTCGCCAGCTTTATGACGTTCCAAGTAAATATTTAAGTTACGATCACTAGATTGACGCTCTTTGCGGTGTGTAACGGCAATTTCTGAGCTGAAACTTGCACCAGCTACTGCTAAATATTCATGAACAGCTCCGATCCAGCGGAAGTTATTACTCCGTTTCACCAGACGATTGCGACGATAACTATATGTAGGGTTACCGTTATCGTCAAAAGAAAGATGGTATTTCATCGTTACAGTGTCGTAATTGAAATCTGGCGTTTGTTTTAATTGTAGTAGACGTTCTAGATCTGCAGGTTGAATAACATCATCTGCATCCAGCCACATAATATAATTAGAAGTTGCTTGATCAAAGCTATAATTCCGAGCATCTGCAAAATGATTAATCCATGCAAAATCATATACTTTTGCTTCGAAACTTTCAGCAATTTCCTTTGTACGATCTGTTGATCCTGTATCTACAATGATGATCTCATCTACCGCTTTCTGAACGCTAGAAAGACAACGAGCAAGCACACTCTCCTCATTTTTCACAATCATACATAGGCTTATCGTAAACACATACATCCATCCTTTATTATAAATTATTAACCAATAACTTCTGTATGGAGATGAACAAAACGGATTAGAAAACAAAGTCGTAAACTCAATAGTATATGTATATTAATGGGGCATAAGAAAAGTGCTTAACAGGCCTCATTTTTTTGAATTCGTGCAAAGGGGTAGTCAAAGGAGAATGACTTTGCTATAATTACCAATAGATTGACCAAGTGAATACGCTTTGGGGAGCTAGTAAGCTGGCTGAGAGGGAATGAACCAATTCCGACCCGTTAACCTGATCCGGATAATGCCGGCGTAGGAATGTGAGCATACTTTTGCATGAGATGAGAACTATAGTGGAAAACTATAGGTAATCTATCATAAGCGAAGTAACAGCCGAAATTGACGGCGCCCTTCCTAATTTATAGAAGGGCGCCTTTTTATTTGCCTATGTTATCAGCGTGTCCTCTTGGATAATCACAAAAAGAGAGAAGAATGGGAGAGGAAGACATGAAAGTAAAAGGATTGAAATGGTTGTTAGTTATTGCTTTGCTATCCGTAATAACAGCTTGTGGTAATGAGAATGTGCAACAAAATAATCAAACTGGAACGAATGGAGAGGGCGACAAAGAAAAGACGCTTCGTAAAATTCAACTAGTGCTTGATTATACGCCTAACACGAACCATACAGGATTGTATGTCGCACGTGACAAAGGCTACTTTGCCGAACAAGGACTTGAAGTTGAAATTATTTCTCCAGTACAAGGCGGAGCAGATGCTGCAGTTGCTTCTAACAATGTTGAATTTGGTATTAGTTATCAAGAAAATGTAACAGTAGCTAGAGTAGCGGGGGTGCCAGTTGTATCTTTGGCTGCTGTCATCCAACATAATACATCTGGATTTGCATCTAAGAAGGACAAAGGTATTGATTCACCAAGTAAATTCGAAGGCATGCGTTATGGTGGATGGGGTTCTCCTATTGAAACATCAATTATTGATTCTTTAATGAGAACAGATAATGCAGATTTTGATAAATTAGAAATTGTAAACATGGGAGATAGCGACTTTTTTACAGCAGTTGAGCGCGATGTTGATTTCGCATGGATATTCTATGCATGGACAGGAATTGAAGCTGAGCTACGTGGTGTCGATTTGAATATGGTTTATATGAACGAATACAATGAGAATTTGGATTACTATACGCCAGTTGTTGTGACAGGTGAAAAGCTAGTAAAAGAAGAACCTGAACTCGTTCGTTCATTCCTTGCAGCAGTTGCGAAAGGTTATCAATACAGTATTGATAATCCAGCGGAAGCAGCAGAAGTATTAATTGCGGCAGAGCCAGATTTAAATGCAGAGCTTGTACGAGCTAGTCAACAATGGTTAAGCCCGAAATACCAGGATGATGCTCCTCGTTGGGGTGAACAGAAGTTATCGGTATGGGAAGGTTATGCAGATTGGATGTATAGTAATGAATTGTTAAATGGCGAGCTTGATGCTGAAGCCGCATTTACAAATGAATTTTTACCACAATAAGAGTTGAGTGTTAGCACACAAAAAGTTGACGAAGAGTAAAATCAAATAATGAATAATAAGGGGATATTACAAATGGCTAATGCATTATTAAGTATTCAAATGATTCCGAAAACAAATAACGGAGAAAGTGTTATTCCATATGTAGATCAAGCGATTGCTGTTATTAAGCAATCTGGACTACCTTACCGCGTTGCACCACTTGAAACGACAATGGAAGGTGATCTTTCAGAACTATTGCAAGTTGTACAACGTATGCATGAGGTAATGATTGAAGTAGGTTGTCCAGGTGCTTTATCACAAATCAAAATTTCATATAATCCAATTGCCGGAGCATCGATGGATAAATTGTTGGAGAAATATCCGGATGGCAAATAAGCAATCTCGTTGGAGTAATATATGGCCCCCAGTAGTGACGCTATTATTTATTGGTATCGTCTGGGAGTTAATAGTAAGGATGAAGCTTGTCTATAGTTGGCTTATTCCTTCTCCAATTGGTGTATTTCAGGGGATGATCGCAGATTGGCCACGCTTGATGGAACATCTTGCAGCTACAACTAAGTTATCACTTATTGGTTTTGTAGGTGGAGCCATTGCAGGATTTGTTCTAGCAGCAGTGCTACATTTTCTCCCTGTTGTAAGAAAAGGGTTATATCCGGTATTAATCTTATCGCAAACGATTCCAGTCATTGTTATTGCTCCTATCCTTACGATGTTACTTGGATACGGAATGATGCCGAAAATATTTCTCATCATTTTAGTTTGTTTCTTCCCAATATGCATCGCTACACTGGGAGGACTTGCACAAGCAGATCATCAACTTAAAAATTATTTGAGCATGATCGGCGCTTCAAAGTGGCATCTATTCATTCATTTAGAACTACCAAGTGCGCTTACTAATTTATTCGCTGGCTTGAGAATTGCTGTTTCGTATAGTGTACTAAGTGCAGTTGTTGCGGAATGGTTATCACCAAAAGTCGGTTTAGGAAGTTACTTGATCTTATCTTCAAGAGGATATATGCCGGACCGAGTATTTGCTTCAGTGCTCTTAATTGTTCTAATGAGCCTTCTACTATTTTGGATTGTGTCCTTTATTGAGTCACGCTTTGTACATTGGCGTCCGAAGAAAGGAAGTCAAGGCTAATGCTTGAATTGAAAAACATCTCAAAATCATTTACACATAAGAAACAAGAAAAACAAATTCTGCAACATATTAGCCTCAGTGTCGACGAAGGTGAGTTTGTATCAGTAATTGGTCCGTCCGGAAGCGGGAAAACGACGCTATTTCAAATTATTGGTGGGCTAGAACCGGTTAATAGTGGTGAAGTTTGGATAAATGGACAGCAGACAACGAGTCAGCGTGGTCATGTTGCTTATATGCCTCAACAAGCTTCGCTCATGCCGTGGTATAGTGTGAAACGTAATATTGCACTAGCGTTGCAAGTAGCTGGCATTAGTAAGCAACAAGCTCAGACGCAAGCTCAAGAATGGTTGCAAAAAGTCGGACTTGCGGAGTATGCTGATGCTTATCCACATATGCTTTCAGGTGGAATGAGTCAACGTGTGTCGTTTCTACGAGCTTTGTTATCGCCTCAGACATTAATGCTACTTGATGAACCGTTTGGTGCACTGGATGCATTAACTAGGTTACATATGCAGCAGTGGTTACTATCCATTTGGGAAGAGAATCGTCGTTCAGTATTGCTCGTTACGCATAGCATTGAGGAAGCGTTATTGCTATCTGATCGAATAATTGTATTGTCTTCTTCCCCTGCCACAATTTTGGATGAAATCAATGTACCATTCGCAAGACCTAGAGCAAGCGATTTATGGAGCACACCAACCTTTAATGAATTGAAGCAGCGTATTTATGAGCAACTTCACACGAACAACTAATTACTTTAGTAGACAATTTTTTGATTATGTCAAGTTTATAACTGTAGATACAACAGTTATAGGTATAGTACAGTAGTAGCTTATGTTAAATTAACAGTACAGTGTTAATCGGTAAACATGCCGATGATGAAAACCAGCTTGTTATCTAGTAATAGGGACGCTTGTTCGTGGTCCCATTTACGGTAAGCTGGTTTTTGTTATATCGATTAGGTTACAATGTGTTTAATTTTATTCGACAATATGACATCATAGTAGATTAGGAGAATGATAAAAATGACTAACTTAGCGAAAACATATGAACAACCTTACTACGCAGTGATTTTTTCCTCTGAACGAACAAATGGAGATCACGGCTATAACATGATGTCTGATAAAATGGTAGAACTGGCGAGTACACAAAAGGGGTACTTAGGAGTCGAGAGTGCAAGAGATGAGAATTTGGGGATTACCGTTTCTTATTGGGAAACACTTGATGATATTACTGCATGGAAAGCTAATGCAGCTCATCAAGTTGCACAAAGACGTGGTAAAGAAGAGTGGTATAGTCGATTTGCTCTACGTGTATGCAAAGTGGAACGCAATTATATGTTTGAAATGTAGGAGACGGTGAGATGGCTACTGAAAGTCTAAAGTTTATCGATGCGCATATTCATTTGGAACAATACAGTGAAGAAGATTGCAAAGCTATTATTGAACGTGCGTTACATCATTCTGTTAAACATGTTGTAGCGGTATCGATGGATCTCGCCTCCTCAGAGCGTACGTATAAACTTACGCAGAAGTACGGAGAGGTCATTATGGCTGCATACGGACATCATCCTGAGCAGCCATTGCCTAGCGAACAAGAAGAACAGATATTGATGGATTTGATAATGGAATATCATATCGCTAACAAATCATTTGCCATTGGTGAAATCGGATTACCTTATTATAGCGCGCTAGAAGCGAGAGAACAGGGAAGAGAATTTTTATTAGAACCTTACATTGCTTTTCTAGATCGAATGCTTGCCTTAGCAAAAACAGTAGATCGCCTTGTTGTATTACATGCCGTATATGAAGATGCGAGCATTGCGTGTGATCTGCTCGAAAAACATCAAATTAAAAAGGCACATTTTCATTGGTTTAAGGGTCCCACTAATACGATTGCTCGAATGATTGATAATGGTTATTATATATCGATTACACCTGATGTATTTGTGGAGGAAGAAATTCGTGAACTCGTTCGTAAGTACCCATTAAGTCTGATGATGGTGGAGACGGATGGTCCTTGGCCATTTGAAGGTCCATTTGCGGGGCAAATTACGGAACCAATGATGGTTATTGACGTGGTTAATGAGATTGCCAAGTTGAAAGGAATGTCTGCATGGGAAGTAGCGGAGACGGTATACAATAATACATTGAAGTTATATCGATAGAATCCAATAAGAAGGAAGCGATTATTTGTCCATCGGATAAATAGCCGTTTCCTTCTATTGATTTAAAGCATAAATAATAGAGTTACTAGAATTCATAATACGAATAAAAAGGGAGGGAACGAGAACTTGAGCGAGTTAACGAGACAACAGTTTTTTGCTGCAATAGCGCCTACCATAGTATTGATTCGTCAACAAGGTTCTCCAATTTTACCTTCGGTTAGATTAGCACAAAGTTTACTTGAAACAGGTGGAGTTATTCATGCTTGGAATAATCTTGGCGGTATTAAGGTAGGCGGTGGCAAGTTAACACCATATTGGCGAGGAGATGCAGTAACGAAAGGAACATGGGAATTTATCGGTGGGCAAGAAGTGAAAGAAAAAGCTGCATTTCGTGCATATCGCACGTTATATCACTATTACAAAGATCAAGATGAATTATTCAACAACACTAGGTACGCTAAAGTACAAGAGGCAAAGACTGCATTAGAACAAGCGGAACAAATCCGTTTGGCAGGATATGCAACAGACCCTGACTACTCATCAAAAATCATGTCGATTATAACAAAATATAATCTTGATGCATTTGATACGGCAACGGTTAAATTCAAGCCTGAAATTGGCTTTGAAGGAGCAAGTTTAGTACCTGTTATGGTTGATCAAAGATTATATTGCACAGCCTATTTAGAAAAAGGAATTACGTATATACCTGTTCGCAAAATCGCTGAATTATTTGGAGCTAAAGTAGATTGGAAAAGTAAGAAAGTCTATGTCAATGGAGTACTCGTAGATACGAGGTTAGGTGGCTCAACTAGCTTTGTGAAACCGAGGGATGTTATGAATCTACTAAAAATTAAATTAGAGTGGGATACCTATGCAAAGGTTCTATTTATCAATTAATTATGTGGATTTCAAAATATGGGATGAGGATAGTGATTTGTTAATGAGCTATGAGTACAGACAAGATCATATTCCGAAAACTACTCCTTACAATCGAAGACCATCACTAGTATTGGAACCAACGAGCATTACGATTCACAACACTGGGAATCCTTCAAGTACCGCAAAAAATGAACGAGCATGGCTTACGAATACTTCCAATGATCGTGTTGCATCTTTTCATATCGTTATGGATGAGAAAGAAGCGATCGAAGTATTGCCATTGAATGAAGTAGCGTGGCATGCTGGGGATGGAAGTGGAATGAAAAGTGGAAATCGTACTTCCATTGGGATCGAGATTTGTGAAAGTGGTAATTATAGCGTAACGCTTGATCATGCGATTGAGTTAGTCGCGAAAATGTTGCATGAACGAGGATGGGGAATAGAACGTCTACGTCGACATTATGATTGGAGCGGGAAAAATTGTCCTAGACTTATGAACTCTGATGGTAAATGGTCTGGCTGGACAGTGTTTGTCAATAAAGTTAATGTAAAACTCCAAGCTTTGAATGTAGATAGTAGTGGTGAATCAGAAGGTGAGGCTGATCAAATGAGTGTAGAAGATGCAAATAAAATAATAAAATTTTTAAGTGCTGCTTATTTAGCTACAGATAACAAAGAGGCACGTAATGAGTTTAATAGATTGGCAAATGAGCTCCGTAAAGCAAGTGGTCAGAAACCTAGTAGTGGTTAGATTAGCGAAATACAAGTGATTAGTAGAAATGGGGCTGTTTTACGGTCATAAGTAAATGACCTTAAAACAGCCCTTTCTACGATTACTTCTATACCACTGTTTGGATAGTACATAACGTGTTATTGTAAATCCAGATCAAGCAATACCGATTTTAACTCTATTAAGTCTTCAATTACGAAATCAGCTTGAGCCATTTCATCAGTTTGTGCAAAATCAAAATTGCAACCAATCGCTATTAAATCATTATCTTTAGCTGCATTTATGTCAGATAGACGATCTCCAACTACTGCTGCTTCTTTTATATTATATTTATTAATAATTGACTTCACTAAATCACCTTTATTAAGTGTATCAATTTGTTGAATACTAAATGTTTCAGTTACCCACGTATCTAACTGATAATAACTAACGATGGCTTTCAAATAATCCTTTAATCCGTTACTAGCTATGTAAATTGAGTAATTATTATCTTTTAAGTAACTGAACACTTCCTTAACATGAGGATATAAAGCACCTTTTCCACTGCTAATATTTTCGACTAATCTATGTAAGAAATAAATATCAGTTTGTTTTTTTACTTCATTGGAATGTTGAGGTAATAAGGTTTCCCATACTATTGGTAATGGTACACCCATTATTTCCCGGAATTTATGAAGTGGGGTTTCAGTATCCCATTCATTTAGTTTCCGTAAATGGTCAAATGTATCATTAAGAGATAATTCTAGTATTTTATCTGTTTGAAATAGAGTTCCATCCATATCAAAAATTACTGATTGCACCATTACGTTCTCTCCTTTTATTGTTCTGGATTAATCGTTTCATTACTTAAATGATCTAGTTTCTTCGTTAATTCGGTTAACTGATTGATGTTAGTAACGATATCACTAACATGGTTTTGCTGAATTTCAGCACTGGCAAGTACTTGTTCTACGGATGCCGCAGATTGCTCGGTAATCGCAGTTATTGAACTCATTTCACTAGTAGCTTCTAATATCTTTTGTTGGATAAGCTCAACACGTTCATTAACTTGGTGAGATGCTTCCTGGACATGTTGAGATAACTTACGAATCTCGGTTGCAACGACAGAAAAGCCTTGCCCATGTTCGCCTGCTCTCGCCGCTTCAATAGAGGCATTTAAGGAAAGTAAATTCGTTTGATTCGCAATATCTCCGATTAATGAAACAATGTCATTAATTTTATGACTTTCCTCAACATAATGACAGATGATATTAAGAGTTGCTACTACGCCTAGCATGATACAAGCAAATAATAAAAATACCATTAATATATTTCTTTTGTGAAAATCTTGCCTCTGACTATTCATACTTTATGACTGCCCCTGTGTCCAATTGGATATCATATGTAGTGATATTAATAAAATTCGACAAAAGCAATCATTTTCCTGCATTATACAATATTGTAATAATTAATGACTATTTATTACAATATTTAAGATTAAATGCTTAATTATGGAGAGGGTTTTGATTGTGTGAAAAGCTATAGGTAAGTTTCATTGACGATATTGGAGTGAGTTTAGAGGTATGTAACCAGTTGAGCAAATGCTTACGAAGGAACTTTTTTTAATCGAGAAGATTAATTTAGTAGAAAAGAAAAAGTTTTTAAACACAAAAAAATAGCGAGGCCCTATAAATAGGGCCTCTATCCAAAAAAATGGGAGAGGAGAAACCGGATGAAGAACTTATGGGGAAACGTAAGTCTTCTCCGCGGTTGTCTACGACATCTAGGACGCCGATAAATATATTGTGGACGAGAATAGGCTAAAATATACTTATGATTCAAAAAAATGTTTTAGGTAGCGATTGTACCCTCTCTTTCATCAACATTCGTTGTATGGTAATCTTATTAAGATTAGCATTAGGGAGGAACATAAGGTGAGAGTAATTGCTGGCAAAGCAAAAGGAAGAGCTTTGAAGGCCGTACCAGGTCAAGGTACTAGACCTACAACAGATAAAGTAAAAGAAGCAATTTTCAGTATGATCGGACCATACTTTGATGGAGGTAAAGCGCTAGATTTATTCGCAGGAACTGGCGGACTAGGGATCGAAGCGTGGAGTCGAGGTATAGAAGAGGTTGTATGTATTGATAAAGAGAAAACAAGTATCGATATTATTCGTAGCAATGTTGATTTAGTTGGAGCTAGTAATTGTATTGAGATCTATCGCAATGATTCAGCTAGAGCGTTGAAGGCACTTGCGAAACGTGACATACAATTTGATCTAATATTCCTTGATCCACCATATCGTATCGTTGATATGGATGCGTGGATGTTGCAACTGGCTGATCTAGGATTAGTTGCTGATGAAGCAACAATCGTTGTGGAACATGATGCGAAAATACAATATCCACAGGAGCTTAGTGGATTTGAACTGTTACGAACGAATCAGTATGGTGATATCGCGGTAACCATTTATAGATATACAGCCGGAAATGGTTCAATAGAGTAATTTAAACAGTAGGAGTGAATAGGATGAACTATAACCCACAGCGTCCAGAAAGAGTAGCCGTATATCCTGGAACTTTCGACCCTGTTACATATGGTCACTTAGACATCATTCAGCGATCAGCGCGTCAATATGATCGTCTAATCGTGGCAGTACTTAATAATACTAGTAAAAATCCTTTGTTTACAGTTGATGAAAGAAAAGAATTACTTACTGAAGTGACAAAAGATTTCCCTAATGTCGAGATAGATAGCTTCCGTGATCTACTCGTTAGATTTATGCGTTTAAAACAAGCAAGTGTTATTGTACGTGGTATCCGTTCGGTTACGGATTTTGAATATGAACTTCAACTTGCTTCTACAAACTACATGCTTGATGATGGAATAGATACCGTGTTTATGATGACAAATCCTAAGTACTCATATCTTAGCTCAAGTATCGTTAAAGAAATTGCAAAATTTCAAGGCGATGTATCACAATTAGTTCCTCCAGAAGTAGAGAAACGATTACGTGAAAAATGTGGACCGCAGCGTCCATAACTTCAGACTAAAACAATTGATCTTTCAAACGTAGTTTTTGCACTACTGTAATGAGAGTAATGAATATGATGAACACAAGGCACATTATGATACTTTCCTTCCATATAAATGGGAGTTGTTGTGCTTGATAGGATGCAGGGGAATAATTTCCTGCAGAAGTAGAAAAAACAGTTTGATATTCAATATGAAGCCACTTGCTAAATGCCCAGCTAAGTGGCTTCCATAATATATAGGTCATGAAAAATCCGCAGATTGCATGGAAAATCCGGTATTTAATAAAGAGCAAGGTACGTATTGGTTGACCAGTAGTATAAAAACTCACTTGCAAAATACCGCTAATACCACTGAATGATAGACACGCAACAAGTAATGCGCATCCGAGAATGATAGAGTTTTGTCCCATTGTCCATACACTAATAGCGTAACTACCGATATGTAATTCAAGTAAGGCATGTGCTAAAAACGGCAATTGTAAGGTGAAGTTATTCAACAAAGAGGTAGCAAAAGCAGCGATGACAGAAGAGAATATGATGAAACCTCCGATAACAAAAAGCTTTTGAACACTTGCAGCCACGCTATCACCGAGCACTTTGCCAAGTCCACGACCATCAAGTTTTCGACCAAGCTCCATACTAGCTACAAAATTAATATGTGAGTGATTATCTGTCAAGTCAAGGTCGTTGGACTTTCGAGTAGCGACATAACTATGTAACGTCATAAGAATGATCGCAGAAATCCATATTGTACTTATAATGATTAGTCCGAGAATGGGTGTATGGAAAAATCCTGCACCGATAATAACTGTGACGAAAATGGGATTAGGAAAATGCATATAACCGAGTAGACGTTGCGCTTGTTGCTTAGATAATTGCTTATCTTGTAGTAGCTGTAATGTTGGTTCTACACCCGCAGGAAATCCACTTAGAAGGCTCATGATGAAAGGTAGACTAGCTGCTCTTGGCATTTTCAATAGTCGAGTTGT
The DNA here is from genome assembly GCF_024721975.1 of Paenibacillus endoradicis. Next base: position 583,976 of record NZ_JANQBB010000001.1, read on the forward strand.
AAATGGTGAAAGTAATGCTTGAATACCATGAACTAATCCAAATGCTAATATTAATTCATATAATATTAAAAAGGGTAGTAAACCAGGGAATACTAATTTCCACCATATCGTTAATCCGCTAAGTGAAGCTTCAAGGGCAACATCTGGTGATAGCACGACAGAGAGCACGATACTTAACAATAATCCAGCAATAATGAATGTTCTATACAAGGGAATCTCTCCTTTAGCATTCGTGTGAATGGCTTATTCATCATTTATTTTTACGCAATAGCTTGTCAGAATAGACCTTTATATGTAAGGAGATCATCATTTTGAAAATGAACAAACTTGAAATACAATATAAAACGATATTGAAAACTGCAGTTATTACGATTGTTGTGATGGCGGTTCTGCTGTATGCCCCATCCCCTTTTGTAGTTGTTAAGCCTGGTGTTGCTGTTTCATCAAATTCATTCGTAACCGTTATTGATAAAGCTGTATATCCAAACTGGGATCAGACTGATCAGTCGATTGGGTCAGATACGGAAAGAGAAGGTACATTTCTACTAACTGCTGTATTAATGGATGCACCCAATATATGGGATTCATTACGATCTATCTTTCAATCTAATAGAACAGTAATGTGGAAATATGAAGTGTTGGGTGGAGATACTGTTGAGCAATATGCAAAGCGCGCAACTACAATGATGCAAGGATCTTATGATCACGCTTTAGAAGCGGCATATAGATACTTAAATATTGCTTACCACAATGAATCTCAACAACTTTTTGTCAATACAGAATCAGCTTCAGTGAAACCCAAATCGGGTGATCAACTTCTATCAGGTGATCGTATTAATGGCATATATAGCAATGAAAGTATTACACCTGTAACCTCGGTAGAGGATATAACAGAATGGATGAAGGAACATGAAGAAGCTACAATTATTGAGCTACAGGTTGAGCGAGTATCGGAATTAATACACTTGACAATAGACTTAGTAGGGGATAAATCGCAAGTTCTGAATGATGCCAATATTGCTACTCTACTTAGTGTAGATGGATTTAAGCAAGTGCATAACATTATTCCCGAAGAAGATAAATATAAAGTAGCGTTCGAAGATAGTTCAATCGGAGGGCCATCAGCAGGGCTTGTGTTGACTTTGACGATAATTGATCTACTTACAGATGGGGATCTAACAAAAGGTCATAAAATTGCAGTTACAGGGACGATAGATGCACAAGGTCATGTTGGAGCCATAGGTGGTATTAAGCAAAAGGTGTACTCAACAGATGAGCAAGGAGCAGAAATCTTCATCGTACCACAAGGCAACGAAGCAGATGCGACTAAGAAAGTTCATAAACTAGGTAGTGAAATGGAAATTATCGCAGTCTCAACATTAGAAGAAGCGATGGAGGTCATCGCTTCTATTAATAATTAATTCTAGATTTATAATAGTAAATGTGAGGTCGCTAAAGGAAAGCTATACTCGAATAGGCGACTGTGTATAATCCATTAGACTAAGTTCTGGTTGTTCAGGTGATCTTGCTAGCATGTAAGCGGCGGTAGCCGCAATATCAAGTTCAAGATAAGTAGATGGCTTAGCAATCGCAGCGGGGGAGTGGATAATAGGAAGTGTTGCTGTTTTCTTCATTTGCTTGAGCAACGCTTGTCCTCGTTCCGTAAAACCTAAAACTCGTATGTATTGAATTCCGCTAGCAAGCTGCTCACGTTGAAAATGCTGTTTTTGATGCTGCAGTAAAATTGCAAGCAACGCCCTTTGCAACTTAGTTCTTGTATAACGCTTTGTTTTTAACTGTAAGAGTAGCTGCTCTAATGTATATTGTGGCAATGAACGTAAACAATATTTAATGCGATGTTGCAATCCTTCTTCAATCTCACGGTAAGTAGCTAAGTTGTCGCTAGAGCTAACAACGAGTGAATGAAATAGTGGAGTAGCGAAATTTTCCCAGTGCATAGGTGTAATACCTTGTTGTTGCTGTGCTACTAATAGATGGTATGTACTGCTAGGGATATAAGGTTTAATCACATCTAGTGAAGAATGCTCCAATAATAGTTTTCTAATAGCTGTTGCACTAGCAATTGCTAAATCTGTTGGTAGTTCATCATGATATTGTGCTTTTTCACGAGTAATAGTATAAGGGGTCATTGAACTCCCTATACGTTCCTTGGCAATAAGATAGTGTAGACCAAGTGTATGATTAGGTAAGTCGAAGCGGAAATGCTCTTCCTCGTTAGCATTATTAGCAGATGAATTTTGATCGTACAATTGATGTAGTGCAGAACTATACGCTTGCGGATAACTTAATCCAAGGTTAAGATAAGACTCAAGCTGTTGTTTGAATTGTGGTGATTCTTCTGAGACAAGCTTTGCTGCTTGTAAGAGAGGTGTCAGTTGTCCACTTTCCGTGCCGAAGCAGAAACAGTCAACTACGCCTGTAGCTTGTAGTAAGGCGATAGAGCCGTGTGCAAACCATTCTGCGGATGATGTCGCATATGCAACGGGTAACTCGATTACGAGGTCACAGCCGCCTTGCAGTGCCATTTTGGTGCGTGTCCACTTATCAAGTAACGCAGGTTCACCGCGTTGCAAGAAATGTCCGCTCATAACAGCTACGACAGCGTCTCGCTCCGTAAGTTGCTTAGATTGTTGTAAGTGATGAAGATGTCCATTATGAAAAGGATTATATTCAACGATTAGGCCGACAGCGTTCATGGCTTAATTTTCCTTTCTGAAATAAGTCTTTAAGTGCAAGTTCAAAATGCAGGCTTTCGCAAGCCGTGAAGATGGAGCGCTACTTGAGGGAGCAAGAAGCTCCAGTGTACGTAATTGGTACACGAATACCGGACTTTCCAAGTTCGCTTCATATTCGATGCGAAAGTAACCTTCCTGCAATACTTCGTTATCAAAGTTTGCTTTTTGAACAACCGCTTTTCGTATCAATATAGCACAATGGTGAACACATGGACAAAGTTGACATTCGACAGAAGAAATAGATCGTGATAATCTTGACAAAACATGAGCTAGATGGATATAATAAACTTTGTCTGTTTGGGGTGATACTATGCAGTTTCGTATGAAAGAATTGTTAGCTAAAGATCAAACTGAGATCGTGAATACACAACTAGATGTAACAGAGCTATTTCGTAATCATCAGGATGTAATTTCTACTGGACCTTTACATATCCAATTAACAGTTAAACCAGAAGGTGAAATTGTTATGGTAGAGGGAAATCTTGAAATAGATATGGAATTAGCTTGCTCTCGTTGCCTTGAGTCGACTCATACTCACTTAAGTATTCCATTCGCTGAGCAGTTCAAGCCCGTTTCATCTGATAGCGCGGTAAGTGCTGAAGAGGACGAAGAAAGTGATCTCATTGAGATTGCCACTGAGAAATTAGATTTGCAGCCATTTGTGGAGGAGTATTTGCAGTTATTTATGCCTTTTGCTCCGCTATGTAAAACTGAATGTGAAGGTTTATGTGCGCAATGTGGTAGTAATCTTAATGAAAATCAATGTAAATGTAGTAAAGAGAGAATCGATCCTCGACTAGAGTCGTTGAAAGATTTCTTTAAGGAATAATATTCCTTAAATTTGTGAAGGAGGTGTTAAATATGGCAGTACCTCAACGTAGAACATCCAAGACTCGCCGTGACAAACGTCGTACTCATTTTAAACTAGCTGTTCCAGGCATGGTGAAATGTGAGCAATGTGGAGAACTAAAACTAGGTCACCACGTTTGTAAAGTTTGTGGATATTACAAAACAAAAGAGATCATTTCTCAATAATCGATTTCTTTATAGCATCTTATCTTAGGATAAGATGCTATTTTATTTTAAAAAGATTATGAATTTTCAATCGGAAATGGACGTCCTTATGAATAAATAGATTGCACTTAGCATAAATCTCAATTATACTATTTTAGTACCAGGTATTAAAATTTGATACTAACAATATCGTTTTTATAAGCGAGCTTTTTGAACAATTTCTAAAAGTTATTAATATTTTTACATAATGAATTAATTTGACAGGAGAGTGATGCCGACATGGCGAAATTAACAAAACGTGAGCGGCATCGTCTGCTGATTCAATATATAGAAGATAATCCCTTTGTTACAGATCGTGAATTAACAAGAGTATTGAAAGTTAGTATTCAGACGATTCGACTAGATCGTATGGAGCTAGGGATTCCAGAATTGCGTGAACGCATGAAAGAAATGGCCGAACGATCTTATGATTCAGTTCGATCTTTGCCACTTGATGAAGTTATTGGTGATATCGTTGACTTGCAACTAGATCATAGTGCTATATCAATTTTTGAAATTCGAGATGAGCATGTATTCTCTCGAACAGGAATTGCTAGAGGACATCACTTATTCGCACAAGCTAATTCATTGGCGGTAGCAGTTATTGATTGTCCGATCGCACTTACTGCAACAGCAGATATTCGATTTGTTAGACCGGTGAAACTTGGGGAAAAATGTATAGCGAAAGCTTATGTTCGCTTAAATAATGAAGAACGAAGCAAGTCAAAAGTAGAACTGAACACCTACGTGAGCGATGAATTGGTGTTTCAAGGAACCTTCGTGATCTATCGTTCAGATGTGACAAGCAGCTGAGGAGGAGAATAAGTATGAAAATTGCTATTGATGCTATGGGTGGCGATAACGCTCCGAAAGAAATAGTTGAAGGTGCTATTGCAGCGGCAAAAGAAAATCATGATATTGAAATTGTTCTTGTAGGTAATGAGCAAGCAATTCAATCTATCATCGGCGATCAGAAACCAAGTAACCTTTCAATTATTCATGCTGATGAAGTAATTGAATCTGATGATGAACCTGTAAAGGCTGTCCGTCGCAAAAAAAATTCTTCCATGGTAGTGGCTGGTAAGCTAGTTAAAGACGGTGAGGCAGATGCGATGTTATCTGCTGGGAATACTGGGGCATTAATGACTACGGGACTGCTTATCGTAGGGAGAATTGCTGGTATCGAACGCCCTGCTTTAGCACCGTTACTGCCTTCATTAGATAAAGTAGGAATGCTAGCACTTGATTTAGGTGCCAATATGGACGCTACTGCAGAACAACTTATGCAATATGCCGTTATGGGTAGTATTTATCGAGAGAAAGTAGAAGGTCTTAAAAATCCTCGAATAGGCTTATTGAACGTAGGTTCAGAAGAAATGAAGGGGAATGAAGTGACGAAGGCTGCATACGCACTACTTAAAGAGAGTAATCTGAACTTTATTGGAAGCGTTGAGTCGAAGTCGGTACTTAATCGTGAATGTGATGTGCTTGTATGTGATGGTTTCTCAGGGAATATTATGTTGAAATCATACGAAGGTGCAGCATCTACTATATTCAATGAATTGAAAAAGGCGTTTAAACTCAATTTCTTAACGAAATTAGCAGCAGCGGTTATGTTGCCAAAACTTAAAGGATTGAAAAAGACACTTGATCCGAATGAATTTGGTGGAGCGCCACTATTAGGTATTAACGGGTTAGTGCTGAAAATTCATGGTTCTTCGGATTCAAGAGCTGTTCAAGCAGCTGTGAAGCAAGCCAAAACGGCAGTAAGCAGTGGGCTTATTGCATCAATAAAAGCAGAAATCAATAAGGAGTGATCGTAGTTATGAACGCTATTCCAGTAGGTATTCTTGGAACAGGTAAGTATGTACCTGAACAAGTGTTGACAAATAAAGATCTTGAACAAATGGTTGAAACTAATGATGAATGGATCGTAACTCGTACCGGCATTAAAGAACGTCGTATAGCTGCGAGTGATGAAGCAACTTCTGATCTTGCATTCAAAGCAGCCGAGCAGGCTATTGCAAATGCAGGACTTACGGTAGATGATATTGATCTAATTATTGTAGCTACGGTTACTCCTGATATGTCATTTCCATCAACGGCTTGTCTCGTGCAAGCGAGACTTGGTGCTAAATGTCCTGCATTCGATCTATCTGCAGCATGCTCAGGCTTTATTTATAGCTTAGTAACAGGTAATGGATTAATTCAAAGTGGATTATACAAGCGTATTCTTGTTATCGGAGCAGAGACATTATCACGGATTACTGACTATACAGATCGAAACACTTGTATTCTATTCGGAGACGGTGCAGGTGCAGTTGTAATCGGAGAAGTTCCAGCAGGTCGAGGTTTCCAATCGTTTGAGATCGGTGCAGACGGTACAGGTGGCGAATTGTTGAAAGTTAGTGGTGGTGGTTCTCGTAAACCAGCATCTGCTGAGACTGTTGCGAATAAAGAGCATTCTATCTATATGGCTGGGAATGAAGTATTCAAGTTTGCAGTTCGTATTATGGGCAATGCGGCTGAATCTGCGATTGAAAAAGCAGGATTAACGAAAGCAGATATTGATCTACTTGTTCCGCATCAAGCTAACATTCGTATTATTCAATCATCACTTAATCGTTTGGAACTTTCAGAGGATAAAGCGATGATCAACTTGGATAAATACGGCAATATGTCTGCTGCTTCAATTCCAGTTGCTTTAGCTGAAGCAGTTGAACAGGGTAGAGTCAAAGAAGGCGACAAACTTTGTTTGGTTGGGTTTGGTGGGGGCCTTACATGGGGAGCCACAGTAATCGTCTGGTAGTAGAGGTTATTAAAATGTAAGACTGTGATCACGATGTAACGCTAACGTAGCGTAGTCGGCGTCGAAGATAACATTCATCGGTTGCTGTGGTGCTCGTGTACCAAGGACGTACACTCCGCTCCTCGCTTCCCTAGCTTCATGTCATCTTCTTGGTGCTGACAGCCTTACATTTTAATTTCCATTAGAATGGATATTAAAATGACGGATTATGGCTTTCAAGTGTTTTTAGTTTGGGATCGCTTTGTAGCTCTAACGTAGCTTAGTCGACGGTGAACACATCAATCTTCGATTGCTGTCGTGCTTACGTACATTTCATGTACGTTGTGCTACTCGCTGGATGTCTTATAATGTATCCTTGGAGCAGATAGTTTCGATGGTGCCGGTGCAGTTCTGAACTATAATTTTGTAGCTTTATTCGCTCGTGTTCACTTGTGGACACATTGCTTGGAGCTAATTGGATAAGTATGAAATAGACTTAGGAGGTTATTACGTGGGTAAAATAGCTTTCGTATTTCCTGGGCAAGGTGCTCAGGTTGTTGGAATGGGAAAAGATATTTATGAGCATGATGCAGAAGCACGCTTAATTTTTGAGCAAGCTGATGCGGCTCTTGGTTTCTCGTTAAGCAACTTAATTTTTGAAGGTCCAGATAGTGACCTGAAACAAACGATAAATACGCAACCAGCGTTGCTAACGGTTAGTACAGCTTTCTTGAAATTAGTTGAGAAGGCAGGTTTCAAAGCTGATTATGTTGCAGGGCATAGCCTTGGCGAATATAGCGCACTTGTAGCTGCTGGTGCACTTAGCTTTGAAGATGCTGTACGTACAGTTCGTGCACGCGGTCAATATATGGAACAAGCTGTACCAAGTGGTCAAGGTGCTATGGCAGCGGTGCTAGGTGCAGAGCGAGCGGCGCTTCAACAGCTATGTGCAACTATTACTGCTGAAGGTCATGCAGTGGAACTTGCTAACGTTAATTGCCCAGGGCAAATTGTTGTATCTGGATCAGTTGCAGGAGTGAATGAAGTTGTTGCACGTGGTAAAGACATTGGTGCAAAACGTGTTATTCCACTTGAAGTTAGTGGTCCATTCCATTCTTCACTAATGGGTAATGCAGCTACGATGCTTGCAACTGAACTAGCTAATGTAATGATGCAAGATGCAACAATTCCTGTTATTGCTAACGTAACAGCAGAGCCTGTTGTTGATGCAACTGAGATTAAATCTTTACTTGAGCGTCAAGTATGCGCTCCTGTACTTTGGGAAGATAGCATTGTGAAACTGATTGACCTTGGTGTAGAGACATTCGTTGAAATCGGTTCTGGTTCTGTACTAACAGGATTAATCAAAAAAATTGATCGCAACGTTAAAGTTATTACCATTAACAAGTTAGAAGCATTAGATTCATTAACGGTATCTCAGTAATAGGTTAAGCATCCGATGTACTTTTCAATTACTAAGAAGTATATCTGGAAGTTAATTGAAAAGTTTAAGGAGGTTTACTATGTTTGCTAGCTTAGAAGGTAAGAAAGCATTAGTTACTGGCGCATCTCGTGGTATTGGCCGCGCAATCGCTATTTCATTAGCGGAAGCTGGTGCGGATGTAGCGATTAACTACTCAGGTAGTGAAGAGGCTGCAGCGCAAACGGCAGAAGCAGTTCGTGCGCTTGGTCGTGAAGCAATACTGATAAAAGCAAATGTTGGTATTGTTGCTGAATTTGACAACATGGTTAAACAAGTGGTTGAACAATTTGGCACAGTAGATATTCTTGTTAATAATGCGGGAATTACTCGAGATAACCTTATTATGCGCATGAAAGAAGAGGAATTCGATCAAGTCATCGAAACGAATCTGAAAGGCGTGTTCAACGGTATTAAAGCTGTGACTCGTCCGATGATGAAGCAACGTTTTGGTCGCATTATTAATATTTCATCCGTATCAGGTGTACTTGGAAATCCAGGTCAAGCAAACTATGCTGCAGCCAAAGCTGGTGTCATCGGCTTAACGAAGGCAAGTGCGAGAGAATTAGCTTCTCGTAACATTACAGTTAACTGTATTGCACCAGGATTTATCCAAACAGAAATGACTGATAAGTTATCAGAAGATATGAAGCAGGCGTTGGAAGTTCAAATACCACTTGCTAAGCTTGGAAGTGTAGAAGATGTTGCAAATGCAGTTCGCTTCTTGGCTTCGGAAGAAGCTTCGTATATGACTGGCCAAACTGTTCATATTGATGGTGGCATGTACATGTAAGGAAGTTCAAAACATTCACTTGTGATCACGATGGAAAGCTCTTTAGCTTATTCGGCATCGAAAGCCTGCGTGTGCTCGTGTACTTGTGTTGTACACGTTGCTTGGTATTATTTCATCGTTTGGTAAGAGACAAGTGATCATTATGAACTTTCATTTGAAGATGTATTTCAAAACGCATGCTTTGATAACGAAGTATTGCTGGGAACTTAATCTACTTTCGAAAGTTCGCCTTTTGAATTTTCATTTTAAGAACTTTTGTGGAAAGATAGCATTTTAGTATCGGTTTTCGTATAATACGATAAGGAGGTGAATCGGATGTCCGATGTACTAGAACGCGTAACCAACATTATTGTTGATCGCTTAGGTGTAGAACAAGATAAAGTAGTAGCTGAAGCTTCTTTCAAAGAAGATTTGAATGCTGACTCACTAGATGTAGTTGAACTTATTATGGAGCTTGAAGACGAGTTCAACATTGAAATTTCTGATGAAGATGCTGAAAAAATCTCTACGGTAGGAGATGTATTAAGTTACATACAATCTCATACCTAAGGTTGGACGAGTCCCGTTGTTTAACGGGACTTAACTCCATCTCCTTCACAAATGAAATTTTGACAGACGAAAATGAGAACTGATGACAATCAATTCTTTTTGATATAGATAAGGCAATTCAATCGTAGTAGGGGTGAACAATATGAAACGCAGAGTTGTAGTAACTGGAATGGGTATCTTAACTTCATTAGGTTCTGAATTAGACCAGTTCTGGGGCAACCTGATGGAAGGTAAGTCAGGCGTGTCGTTAGTTGAGCAATTTGATTGCTCGGAATATCCAACGCGTATTGCTGCTGAGGTCAAAGACTTTGATCTAGAAACCTATGGTATAGAAAAGAAAGAAGCTCGTCGTATGGATCGTTTCGTACAATTCGCTGTTGCGGCAAGCTTAAAAGCAATTGAAGATTCGGGCTTGAAAATCGGTGATAATGTAGACGCTGAGCGTATGGGTGTAATTGTAGGCTCTGGAATAGGTGGTCTTGGAACTTTTGAAGATCAACATAAGATTCTTCTAGAGAAAGGTCCAAAACGTGTTAATCCATTCTTTATTCCGATGATGATTGCAAACATGGCTTCTGGTCAAGTTTCAATGATTGCTGGAGCAAAAGGACCTAACTCTACATCAGTTTCAGCTTGTGCCTCGGGTACACATTCGATTGGTGACTCGTTCCGACTAATTCAACATGGTGATGCAGATGTTATGATCGCTGGTGGAGCAGAAGCAACGATTCGTCCTACAGGTATGGCTGGATTCTGTTCGATGAGAGCAATGTCTACTCGTAACGATGAACCTGAGAAAGCAAGTCGTCCGTTCGATGTTGATCGTGATGGATTTGTAATGGGTGAAGGTTCAGGTATTCTAGTTCTTGAATCACTTGAGCACGCGCAAGCACGTGGTGCGAAAATTTATGCTGAAGTTACCGGATATGGTATGAGCGGTGATGCTCATCATATGACTGAACCAGATCCAAATGGTGCATCTCGTTGTATGACGAATGCAGTTAAAGATGCTGGTGTTGATCCTTCAGAAGTAGATTATATTAATGCACATGGTACGTCTACTCCAGTTGGTGATGTTTCTGAATCAACAGCTGTGAAAATGACATTTGGTGATCACGCATATAAATTAGCAGTAAGCTCAACGAAGTCAATGACTGGTCATTTACTTGGTGCAGCTGGCGGTGTAGAAGCCGTAATATTAGCCCTAACCCTGCAAAATGGAATTATTATTCCAACTATTAATCTTGACAATTTAGATCCAGAACTTGATCTGGATTATGTGCCTAATACGCCTCGAAAAGCGGATGTTAAAGTAGCATTATCTAACTCATTCGGCTTTGGTGGACATAACGCTTCCATCATGATGAGAAAATATGAAGCATGATTTATTTGATGAGCTGCAGCTTAAGCTGCAGCTCAATTTTACAAGGGTGAAACTTCTACGCCAAGCATTTACACATACGTCATATGTGAACGAACACAAGCGCGGCTCAGTCCAGGATAATGAGCGGCTTGAATTTTTGGGTGATGCGGTATTACAACTACTCGTATCTGAATATTTGTACAAAACGTACACGAAACGACCTGAAGGTGAATTAACGCGTATGCGTGCCTCAGTGGTCTGTGAGCCTTCATTAGCTCACTTTGCAGAACGATTGGATTTTGGTAGATATGTACTGTTAGGTCGTGGTGAAGAACAACTTGGTGGTCGTAATCGTCAAGCATTGTTAGCCGATCTATTCGAATCATTCGTAGGTGCGCTGTATTTGGATGCAGGAATTGATGTAACAAAACAATTTCTAGAACAGTATATGTTCCCTTATATAGATTCCAACAACTATGGTTTACTGATGAAAGATGCAAAATCGAAACTACAAGAGCGTGCTCAGCATATCGGTCTTGGTGCAATCGAATATCGCATTATCGAAGAACGTGGACCAGCACATGACCGTGAATTTGTCATTGAAGTAGTACTAGATAGTGTATGCTATGGAGTAGGCGTTGGACGTTCTAAGAAAGAAGCTGAACAACGTGCAGCTGCTGAAGCATGGAGTAAGCTAGCCGAGCAAGAAATGAGAAACGCGTGAGGCCGGTAACATCTTAGATCTCGTACATACAAAAAGCATTCCGGTGGACTTCAATTGTCCAAAGGGATGCTTTTTGTATGTGGTGATTTTCTAGTAATATCATATCGAGACCACTTAAAATGTGGTACAATGTTCGGGAGGTGAAAGCCAAACTATGTTCTTGAAAAGAATTGAATTAGCGGGATTTAAATCATTCGCTGATAAAACTGAATTGGAATTTGTGAACGGTATTACAGCCGTTGTTGGGCCTAATGGATCTGGTAAAAGTAATATATCAGATGGAATCCGTTGGGTTCTTGGTGAGCAGAGTGCGAAAAGTCTCCGCGGTGGCAAGATGGAAGATATCATCTTTGCAGGTAGCGATGCCAGACGTGCAGTGAACTATGGAGAAGTAAGCTTAACGCTAGACAACTCCGATGGTGCCTTGCCGCTCGAATATAACGAAGTAACAGTTACAAGACGCGTCCATCGTAGTGGTGATAGCGAGTATATGATCAATAAGCAAGCTTGTCGCTTAAAGGATATTACGGAGTTGTTTATGGATACAGGAATCGGTAAGGAAGCTTATTCGATTATTGGACAAGGTCGTATTGAAGAAATATTAAGTACTCGCTCTGAAGATCGTCGAGGGATTTTTGAAGAAGCATCGGGAATTGTTAAGTATAAGTCTCGAAAAAAAGAAGCAAAACGGAAGTTAGATGATACTGAACAGAACTTGTTACGTATTCATGATCTCGTAACTGAACTTGAGGACCAGGTAGAACCATTGCGCAAGCAATCTGAAGTAGCTATTCATTTTAAGCAACTTAAGGAACAATTGAAATCAAAAGAAATTTCATTATATGTTCATCAGATTGAAACACTACATAGTGCATGGTCTGAGTCAACTAGTAAGTTGGAAAAGCTGCAAGAAGAAGAACTTAAACTTTCATCTGTCGTAAGCAAGCATGATGCTGTATTAGAAAGTGATCGCTTGCAATTACGTGAAATAGAAGCTCAACTCGATGAATTACATCAAGCAATGCTTCAAATCAGTGAAGATGTTGAAAAATGCGAAGGTTATGGCGAAATCATCAAAGAACGTATCCGTCATAATGATGCTACAAAATTAACCGTAACTCAAACTATCGAAGTTACTGATGCTAAAATTATGTCTTTATCGCAGGAAGAAGTATCTATACGTAGTAAGGCAGCAGAGATAGAGGAGCAATTGAGTGAGCACCGTATTAAGCTAGCAGCTGAAGAAATTCGGATGCAAGGGGTTACGACTGGAAGCGCTCAAGATGAAGAAGAGCGTCTGAAAGGTGAATTATTAGACGTTTTCAGCTCCATGGCACAGCTTCGTAATGAAGTGCGATATACACAACAACAACAAGAAGCACTGCAACGTCGTATGGAACGAATACAAGAAGACGAAGCGAAATGGACTGGACAACAACGTGCATTGGAAGCTAGGGAATACGAGCTGGATCAGTCATTAGCAACAGTTGTTGCTGACATTAATAAGTTACGTACGAAAATGCTTACTGAAGCTGATGAAGCTCGTAAGTTGAATCTTTCACTTGAACAAGAAAGTACTAATTTACGAAAATTAGAACAAAAAATAGATAGTGACTTATCCCGTAGAGATACGATGAAAGAAATGCAAGACGCGATGGATGGTTTCATGCATGGTGTCAAAGAAATTCTGAAAGCATCTCGTAGTCAACAATCAGGTATTCAAGGTGTTCATGGTGCTGTTGCAGAACTTATTCATGTGCCACAGCGTATTGAGACCGCAGTCGAAACTGCATTAGGTGGAGCACTTCAACATATCGTTATGCAAGACGAGCGTAGTGCGCGTACCGCGATTTCGTATTTGAAGCAACGTCAATTAGGTCGTGCAACTTTCTTACCGCTTGATGTCATTCGTGGTCGTCGTCTGAATGAATCTGATAAACGTATGATTAGTGAGTTAGATGGATTTGTTGGTATTGCAGCTGATTTAGTGAAAAGTGATAAGCAATATGAAGAGATTGTCTATAACTTATTAGGGAATGTGCTTCTTGCTGAAAATTTGGAACAAGCTAACCGTATTGCTTCTCGCTGTCAGTACCGTTATCGTATCGTAACACTAGAAGGCGATGTAGTTAATGCTGGCGGTTCAATGACAGGTGGTAGTCAGCAGAAGAAAGGCGCAAGTCTACTTGGCAGACATCGTCAGATTGAACAATTGGATGAAGTCATTGTACAAACCAAACAACAAATTGAGCAATTGCGCGCGCAAATTGTTGACAATCGCAAAGAAATATCGATTCGCAATCAAAATGCTGAACAAGCACGTGAGAAGCTAGAGCAAAAAAGAGTAGAAGAACAACAGCTTAAAGGCGAACTTCAACAATTACAGCAAGAGATGAAGTTTTTGAATGAGCAACAAGCGTTATCTTCTTCAGATAAAAGTACACAGACAACAGAAAGTGTCGCTGCTGAGCAATCAATTGAAATTGCAAAACAACAGTTGGAGCAACTATCTCTGAGAGAAAAGATACTTCAAGAAGCTATAAAACTTGCCGAGCAAACCCGTAAAGTGAATGAAAGTCAGAAAGAAGAGCTACAGGTTCAACTTACTGATCTGAAAATTTCTGTCGCTAAGCTGGATCAAGAATATAGTAATTATGAGGATCAAGCTGGTCGTTTAAGAGATGAGATTGCAAGGACTAAGCATGAACTGCGTCAGCAGCAACAACAAGAGACGCAATTAAGTCAAAATGGATCTAATCTCGAAAAAGAAGCGATTGAACAGGCTGAGCAACTTGTGAATTTGAAAGATGCTAAGTTACAATGTAGCGATAAGACAGATCATTATCGTATGCAAAGATCTCAGAAATCAACTGGCTTGGAACAAGGGGAAAGTGAGACGAAGGAACAGCGTATAAGTCTTCGTAATATTGAAGAGCAAATGCGTCAAACGGAAATCGTACTTAACCGCCAAGACGTTGAATTAGATCATACGATTCGCAAACTTAGTGAGGAATATAGTTATAGCTATGAAATGGCTAAAGAGCAATACCCTCCACCTGAAGAAATCGCTCCTATGCAACTTGATGTGAAAGATTTGAAACGTCAAATTAGTTCATTGGGTGATATTAATCTAGGTGCAATTGAAGAGTATGAGCGAGTGAAAGAGCGTTTTGATTTCTTATCAGAACAGAAAAATGATCTGATGGAAGCAAAGTCTACATTATATGAAGTTATTAAAGAGATGGACGATGAAATGTCGAAACGCTTCAAAACCACATTTGATGAAATTCGTAAACATTTTATCGTTGTATTTAGTAAATTATTCGGCGGCGGTCGTGCAGATCTGATCCTTGTTGACACTAGTAATATATTGGAAACAGGTATTGATATTGTTGCACAACCACCAGGGAAGAAGCTGCAAAATCTACAGTTATTATCAGGCGGTGAACGTGCTTTAACTGCCATTGCACTTTTATTTGCAATATTACAAGTGAAGCCTGTTCCATTCTGCGTGCTAGATGAAGTCGAAGCTGCGCTTGACGAAGCTAACGTCTCTCGCTTTGCTCAATATTTACGTGAATTCTCTGAGTTAACGCAATTCATTGTCGTAACGCATCGTAAAGGTACAATGGAAGAAGCCGATGTATTGTATGGTGTGACAATGGAAGAGGGCGGCGTGTCTAAGCTTGTATCTGTTCGACTTGAAGAAAGTCATGAGCTGGATGGCGTAACTGCTTAATCTATGAAAAGTTTCGAGAAGATGCTTCCGATGTACTTTTCATAAGCAACGAAGTAACTATACAAGTCATGAAAAGTTTTAGCTTCCGATGTAACTTTTCATCAACAAGGAAGTCATTCAAGTAAAACATGAAAAGTTTTGAGAGGATGTTATCCAATTATGGGGTTTTTCAAAAAGTTGAAAGAAACGATTGCTTCGAAGACTGAGGCGGTAACTAATGTATTTAAGGAAGGGCTGGCTAAGACTAGAACAGCTCTTGTTGAAAAAGTTGAAGAACTAATTACCCGTCGCAAAAAAATCGATGAAGAGTTCTATGAGGAACTTGAAGAGATTCTAATTGGTGCTGACGTAGGTGTCACTACAGTTATGCAACTTATCGAAGAGTTACGTGCTGAAGTGAAAAAGCGTAAAATCGAAAGTGCTGCTGAGTTGCAACCCGTTTTATCTGAAAAACTTGTAGGGATGCTTAAAGGTGATGGCATATCACATCTAAATGTTGCACCTGCTGGCGAAATCACTGTGTACCTATTTGTAGGTGTTAATGGAGTAGGTAAAACAACAACGATCGGCAAACTAGCTCATAAGCTGAAAAGTGAAGGTAAAAACGTACTACTTGCTGCAGGAGATACATTCCGAGCTGGTGCTATTGAACAGCTTGAAGTATGGGGACAACGCGTTGGTGTAGATGTGATCAAGCAATCTTCTGGTTCTGATCCAGCTGCAGTTATCTATGATGCTGTTCAAGCAGCAAAGCAACGTCAAGTTGATGTATTGATCTGTGATACAGCTGGTCGATTACAAAATAAAACTAACTTGATGGAAGAATTGAATAAAATCTTCCGTGTTATTCAGCGTGAATTACCTACAGCACCTCATGAAGTGTTACTAGTGCTAGATGCTACGACAGGTCAAAATGCGCTTAGCCAAGCAAAATTATTTGGTGAAAAAAGTGGCGTAACTGGACTTGTCCTTACGAAACTTGATGGTACAGCTAAGGGTGGTATTGTCATTGCCATTCGCAATGAATTGAATATTCC
Organism: Paenibacillus endoradicis; assembly: GCF_024721975.1. The sequence goes on from NZ_JANQBB010000001.1 coordinate 600,258, forward strand.
TGTGAAACTTGTTGGTCTAGGTGAAAAAATGGGCGATCTTCAAGAATTCGATTCCGATCAGTTTGTACATGCATTATTCGCTGGTCTCATTCAGAAGGAAGCAGATCAAGAAGAATCATAGAAATTAATCGAATGAAATCCACCTAGTAAAGGTGCTGAATGGTAAACGCTAATTCAGTATCATGACTAGGTGGATTTTTCTTTTTGTACATAGAAATATAAATTAATAGGGAACTGAAGAAAATTAAATATATAGTAAAATTAAGGAATATCTTTGTTTATATCTAATTCCGTGTTAATCTATATGAAAAGTTTCTATTATAATAGTATTGGTGGAGATATTTATGAATATTGAGAATATCGAGGCGTTTGTGTATGTGAACCACTATGGTAGCTTCAATAAAGCTGCAGAGGTACTGTACCTCTCACAGCCTTCAGTAACTGCACGAATTCAGACTTTAGAACGAGAACTGGATAGTAAACTTTTTGACCGCCTAGGTAAACAAATAAAGCTTACAGATAAAGGGAAACAATTCCTCCCATATGCCCAGCAAATCCTCCAAACACTTCAAAAGGGTAAAATACTCATACAAGATCGCAGTGTTCGTTCACTCGAATTGAGAATAGGCAGCACGGTATCTGTGTCAAATTATCTCATTCCAGAAATATTGCATGAATTGAAGGATTGGTTTCCTGAAATAACATTTAAACTGTTGACTGCTCCTTCTTTTGACTTAATTAGCAAGTTGCTTGATAAAGAGATCGATTTAGCTTTTGTCCGAAAATTAGTCCACCCATCTGTACAATCTATTCCTTTCTTTAATGACCCGATACGTCTGTATGTGTATAAAGGACATCCATTCACCATGAAGACTAACATTACAATCCAAGAAATTAGTGAGCAAATATTTGTGTTTTTTGAATGCGGTTCGTTAGACTGGCAACGTGTTCATCGTGTATTTGATCACCTAGAACATCCACTTAATATTGTGTATAACGTGGATAACTCGGAAACTGCGAAGAAGCTTGTACTTCAGCATGCAGGAATTTGCTTCCTACCCGATTCATGTGCCAAAGAAGAAATGATGAATGGGAGTTTAGTTCCTATTGAAATTGAAGAGACGAAAGGAATCTCCCTTCAAACAAACCTTATTTCCTTAACTGGTGAAAATATAGAAATCATTAATGCTTTGCGAGAAAAGTTATCATTCAATACTATTTAATTTTATTATTACTATCGGATTATCTATTGATGTATAGAGAAACTCTATTAGCGCCTTTAAACAAGAGGTGATACATTTATATGTATACAATTCGCACTAAACTTATTGGAATTGTTGCAAATATACTTTGAACAGAGGTGTTACTATTGGCAATCACAATTAGCATACTAGATCAAAGTCCGATCTACCCAGGTGAATCAGCTAAAGAAGCATTCGCCCATACTGTAGAACTTGTACAAAAAGCAGAAGAATTAGGTTACAACCGATATTGGGTTTCAGAGCATCATGATACAGATTCGTTAGCAGGTTCATCACCAGAAGTGCTAATAGCTTATTTATTAGCGAAGACAAAGAAAATCAGAATCGGATCAGGTGGCATTATGCTTCAACATTACAGTCCTTATAAAGTAGCCGAAAACTTCAATGTATTATCATCGCTCGCACCAGATAGAGTTGATCTCGGAGTGGGGCGTGCACCGGGTGGATTACCACGTAGTACTCAAGCGTTGCAAAAAAGTATTACTGAGCCATTGTCTTTAACGGAAAAGATCATTGAACTTAAGAAGCATTTACATGGAAAACTTGGCGAAGATGAGTTGCTTGTAGGTTTACAGGCGACTCCGATTCCTCCAGTCGCACCGGTTCTTCATGTGCTAGGAGCATCAGTAGAAAGTGCAGAGATTACTGCCGAACTCGGACTACCTTATGTTTTCTCTCTATTTATTAGTGGTGATGAACAGATAGCTTTCAATGCAGTTCATAAATATAATGAAAAATTTATTAGTAAAAATGGCTCTACTCCGAAGGTAATTGTGGCATTGACAGCCATTGTTGCTGAAACGGATGAAGAGGCACTTGAATTGAAGTCGCCACAGAAGCTAGTAAAAGTTCATTTGGCTAGTGGACGTACCATTACACTCGGCACAATTCAACAAGCAGAGGAGTACGGAATTCAGGCAAATGAGCCGTTCACAATCGAAGAAAGAGAAGCTCTTGTTACACTTGGATCAAAGGAAACTGTAAGGGAAAATTTAATATCCTTACAGGGAGCATTAGGAATTAACGAATTCATGATTACAACGAATGTAACTCCTTTCGAGAAACGAATACGGTCGTTTGAGTTACTGAGCGAAGCATTCACAGAAGCTACAGTATTACAATAGTGAATGTAAAAACTTAACAGACCAACATATTTTGAGGGGGAGAAGAGATGACAAAGAGTACATCTCTAAGCAGTGCAAAAGTGTTCTCTAATTGGTTAAGTGATATTAGAAGAGAATTACATCGTTATCCTGAGTTATCAGATGAGGAGTTCGAGACGACAGCTAAAATTAGGAAGTGGCTCGAGAATGCTGGTATTCGAATCGTAGACTATTCCCTCCATACTGGCGTAATTGCGGAGGTTGGTGGACTAAATGGTGGCTCAATCATTGCCTTACGCGCAGATATTGACGCTTTACCAATTCAGGAGTCATCAGGACTTTCATTTGCTTCTGTAAGCCCAGGTAAAATGCATGCTTGTGGTCATGATTACCATACCGCAGTCCTTATAGGCACGGCAATTTTACTGAAAGAACATGAAGAAAAACTTAATGGTACGATCAGGTTAATTTTCCAGCCTGCAGAAGAGAAGGCGACAGGGGCTCGCGAGGTTATCAATTCCGGGGCATTAGAAGGTGTTACGTCCATATTGGGGTTTCATAATAAGCCAGATTATCCTGTTGGTACAGTAGGCATTAAAGGGGGAGCACTGATGGCTGCTCCTGATCGATTTTCAGTGGATATAGAAGGCAAAGGGACACATGCTGCAGTTCCTGAGTCAGGAATTGATCCTATTAACGTTGCTTCGCATATCGTGACAGCACTTCAGTCAATTGTAACTCGTAATGTAAGTGCACTTGATCACGCCGTTATTAGCGTCACAAAATTTCAAAGTGGCACAACATGGAATGTCATACCAGACAGGGCATATCTGGAAGGAACAATAAGAACCTTTGATGAAGTCGTTCGTCGTCATATCATTGAGAGGTTTGATCAAGTAGTCGAAGGGGTCGCTACTTCATTCAATGCTAAAGCATCAGTACATTGGATTGAAGGACCACCTGCAGTCCACAATGATGATGAACTTGCTGAGTTAGCATGGCAAGAGGCAGAAGAGCTTGGATTGATACCTATCATTGCCACTCCTTCTCTTGCGGGTGAAGATTTCTCAGAGTACCAGCAGAAAATACCAGGTTTGTTTGTATTTATAGGAACTGCTGGTAATCATGAATGGCATCATCCCGCTTTTGATCTAGATGAGCGATCGCTTCCTATTGCGGTAGATTTTATTGCCGGAACCGCAAAGCGAATGTTGTTGCATGCGAACAATAAGATTGGAAGTGTAGGATTTTACAACATTTGATCGTATCAAGCCAACGCAACAGTTGGTATCTCAATTATAATTGGAGGCAAAAAAATGAGTGAACTCGATATTGAAGCTTTTTTGAATACACATATGCGATTAGTTGAATCTATAGCTGGACTTAGTAATGAACAACTGAGATGGAAAGCAACAGAATTGAGCTGGAGCGTTACAGAGGTGCTCGCGCATCTTGCAGATCATAACATCGTTGTTTCGTTTCGCATTAGAGGAATACTAGCAGATTCGAAGGAGCAACTTGTTACTTTTGAGCAAGATCAATGGGTTGCTGGACAGCATTCTAACGCGAGTGAAGTGAGTGATATTTTGGATTTGTTCGGGGCATTGCTTCAATATAATCGTTTGCTTTTCAACAGGCTCAGCGAACAAGAGTTGGCTAAGAGCGGCATTAACTTCAAGGGAGATACTGTTCTCATCCGTGATATCATTCCAGCATTTACAAACCATGTGCATCATCATATTGCTCAAATTGAGCGAATTAAAACAGCATATTTAGACCAAGTGCATATTAAGAAGGGAAGTGAATAATGATGGGACAACGTAAACAGTTGAAGTTAGGCGCTATGCTTCATGGTGTAGGTAGTAGCACTTCATTATGGAGACATCCTGGTATTCAGTCGGATGCAAGTGTGAATTTCGAATTGTACAAAAGCTGGGTGGAGAAAGCTGAAGCAGGGAAGTTTGATCTCGTGTTTGTTGCAGATGGACTCTACATTAATGAAAAGTCCATCCCACATTTTTTGAATAGATTTGAACCAATTACGATACTAAGTGCACTTGCAGCGGTTAGTAAAAAGATTGGTCTTGTAGGTACCCTATCGACTTCTTATAGTGAGCCCTTTACCGTTGCGCGTCAGTTTGGCTCGCTTGATGTAATAAGTGGTGGACGCGGAGGTTGGAATATCGTTACTTCTCCGCTTGAAGGAACTGCTGCGAATTACGGAAAAACAGAGCATCCTGAACATGAGAAGCGTTATCGAATCGCGAAAGAATATTTACAGGTAACACGTGGATTATGGGATTCATGGGAGGATGATGCTTTCATACGGGATAAGGAATCTGGAGTGTTCTTTGATCCGTCGAAGTTACACGAGTTGAATCATACAGGTGAGTTTTTCTCAGTGAAAGGACCACTTAATATAGCGCGTTCTAAGCAGGGGCATCCAGTTATTTTTCAAGCAGGATCTTCTGAAGTCGGAAAAAATTATGCTTCCAAAGAAGCCGATGCTGTATTTACTGGCCATGAAACGATTGAAGAAGCAATTGAATTTTATAATGATGTGAAAAATAGAGCGATAACGTTCGGTCGTAACCCGGATGACGTACTAATATTCCCAGGGATTAGCCCAGTCGTTGGTGTAACGCAAGAAGAGGCTGAACGGAAATATGAAGACGTAGTTGCTTTAGTATCAGCAGAGAATGCGCTACTATATTTGGGAAGATATTTTGAACACCATGATTTCTCTCAATACGATTTGGATGCACCTTTCCCCGAACTAGGTGAATTAGGTCGAAATAGCTTTCAAAGTGGTACAGATAGAATTAAAGCGAAAGCCAAGGAACATGGACTTACACTTCGGCAAGTTGCACTATCGGTAGCAACGCCTCGACCTAACTTTATCGGTACAGCAGAACAAGTGGCAGATCAAGTACAGCAATGGTTTGAAGCGGGTGCTGCAGATGGATTTATGGTTGGATCATCCGTTCCTAATGGACTAGAGGATTTTATTGAGTTAGTTGTGCCAATTCTTCAAGCAAGAGGCTTGTTCCGAACAGAATACGAGAGCGATACATTGCGTGGTAATTTGGGATTGAAAGTTCCCTTGAATCGTTATAGCGAATTGCTCAAGGTGGAAGAACGAGTGTGATTGACAATAGTACTTCCAGAACCTTATTGGAATCAATGCTAAGCTATGCAGATACATTGCAAGAAGAGCTTGTACTGGTTCGTAGAGATCTTCATCGTCATCCTGAATTGTTATATCAGACAGATCGTACGGCTAGCATCGTTGTTACTCTCCTAGAACAATGGGGGATTGACGTTACTCATAATGTAGGGCCTCATTTTGGAAAAGGTGTAGTAGGTACATTGCGCGGAGGTGCAGGAAATGGACCGACGATACTGTTCCGCGCTGACATGGATGCATTGCCTATCGAGGAATTGAATGAGATAGACTATCGCTCTAATTATCCGGGTATTATGCATGCCTGTGGTCATGATGCACATACAGCCATGCTGCTTGGGTTAGCCAAAACTTTAGCAGCGCATAGAGATCGATTAATCGGAGAATTTCGCTTCATCTTTCAGCCGGCTGAGGAAGGCGCAATGCCTAGCCCATTGGATGGAAGACTCCTTTCCGGGGGACGCGACATGATTGAAGCAGGAATTCTAGAAGGCGTTGATCGTTGTTACGCTCTTCATGTGTGGCCAGAGCTACAAGTTGGAACATTAGGAGTGCATGTTCATTATGCAATGGCAGCCTCGAGTCATTTTCAAGTCGTGTTCAGCGGAATAGGAGGTCACCATAGCACACCTCATCTAGCAGTAGATGCTATACAGATGTCAGCTAGTTATATTTCTGCCGTAAATGGGATGATGACGTATGGAATAGATCCTACAGAATCGGCTGTACTTGTATTCGGAACGATACAAGCGGGAACCGTAATCAATGCTATCGCGGAACAAAGTGTCATCACAGGTACTTTTAGAGCATTTAGCAAAGAGACCGTTTCTAGTATAACAAATGGATTAGATCAACATGCTAAGGCAATTGCTAACGTATATGGAGGCTCTTATGAACTAGTAATACGGGAAGGAATTGCTGTAGTGAACGATGCGGAAGCTGTGAAAGACGTCTTGCGAGTTGGTTCTGCTATTTTTGGTAGTGAGCAAGTACAAATTATTGATCGTCCTAGTTTAGCTGGTGAGGATTTCGGGTGGTATCTTGATCGTGTACCTGGAGCATTCGTTTTACTAGGTTGTCGTAATGCCGAGTTAGCAATTACCGCAGGGCTGCATAAGTCTCATTTTAACTTAGATGAGTCTTCACTTACACAAGGTGTACGATTACTAGCTCATTTGGCTATAACAGAAATGAAGGATGAGGAAGCAAAATTATAACGATAAAGGTGGAGTGTATATGGGAAACAAAAGATATTTGAAGTTAGGTGCAATTCTTCATGGGATAGGGCCAGGCTCACTCTGGAGACATCCTGAGATGCAAGCTGATGCAAGTGTTAGTCTTCCATTCTATAAACAGCAGGCTCAAAAAGCAGAGGAAGGGAAATTTGATTTTGTCTTCGTAGCGGATGGCTTGTATATCAATGAAAAGTCAACTCCTCACTTTCTCAATAGATTTGAACCAATTACGATTCTATCAGCACTTGGTGCGGTAACTTCCAATATTGGTCTAATCGGTACATTGTCAACATCCTATAGTGAACCGTTCACTGTCGCTCGTCAGTTTTCTTCGATTGATCATATAAGTGGTGGGCGTGCAGGATGGAATGTAGTTACATCTCCATTGGAAGGAAGTGCATTGAACTTTGGTGGGAAGGAACATCCAACGCATCCAAATCGATATAAAATAGCTGAAGAATATATCGAAGTCGCTAAGGGACTATGGGATTCATGGGAAGATGATGCTTTTGTACGAGATAAAGAATCTGGAGTCTTTTTCAATCCTCAGAAGCTACATCAGCTTAATCACAAAGGCGAATTCTTCTCAGTGCAAGGACCGCTCAATATTGCTCGTTCTAAGCAAGGGCAACCAGTGGTGTTTCAAGCGGGTTCTTCAGATAGTGGTAGATCACTTGCAGCGAAGACGGCTGATGCGGTATTTACTGGTCCCGAGTCTATTGATGAAGCTAAGCTATTTTATAGTGATGTAAAGAGTAGAATTAAGAACAATGGTCGTAATCCAGAGCATACACTAATTTTTCCTGGGATAAGTGTAATTATTGCACAAACTCAAGAGGAAGCAGAGCAGAAACAAAATGAAATTATTAATTTAGTTACGATTGAATACGCACTAGATCATCTGGGAAGGTTTTTTGAACATCATGACTTTACTCAATACTCGCTTGATGAAGCATTTCCGGATTTAGGTGACTTCGGATCAAATTCCTTCAGAAGTACGACAGATCGAATTAAGCTACGTGCGAAAGAAAATAATCTGACGCTTCGTCAAGTTGCGCTTCAAGCGGCTACTCCACGTACCGCATTTATTGGTACACCGGAGCGTATCGCAGATATATTACAGCAATGGTTTGAAGAAGGTGCTGCGGATGGCTTTATCGTTGGATCGCCTATACCTGAAGGGTTCAATGACTTCGTAGAGTTAGTTGTTCCTATTTTGCAACAGCGTGGCATATATCGCACAGAGTATGAGTCTAATACTTTACGAGGAAATCTAGGGATACCAATTCCGACAAATCGTAATACAGTAATAAAGCTTGCTGACGTAATTCCGACTTAATCTATGTGTATACATTAATATAAAGTAAAGGAGAGAATCTTCATGAAATCAATAAATTATAAGTTTTCAATGATTACTATGTTATTAGCCTTATCACTGGTGTTGTCAGCATGCGCTAATGGTCAGAACACAACGAATTCTGAAGTGAAACAAGGATCTGGTCAAAGCACATTAGCAACAACTGGTACAACAGATAAAGGAGAAAGCTCCGCTGTTGTAGGTGGAGAATTGAGTTATGCTCTTGCAACATCTCCAGATACACTGGACCCACATCGAAGCGGGTTAGCTGTAGCCGTACGTGTAATCCGTACGATTTATGATTCATTAGTAGTACAACTGCCTGATAACACAATCAAACCTTGGCTTGCTACGGAGTGGACATTATCAGAGGATGGGAAAAGTTATACGTTCAAACTTCGACAAGACGTTACATTCCATGATGGAACACCGTTCAACGCGGAAGCAGTAAAATATAACTTTGATCGAATTCTTGATCCCGAGACTAAGGCAGCGAACGCGGCTGCACTTTTGAGACCATATGAATCATCAGAGGTCATTGATGAATTTACGATTCAATTAAATCTATCGTCACCTTCTCGTGCGTTTCTAACTAATCTAAGTCAAGCACTACTAGGTATTGTTTCGCCAACTGCAGCGAAGGATTACGGAGATCAATTTGGTAAAAATCCTGTTGGATCGGGACCATTTAAATTCGTTAGTTGGGAAGAAAATGCAGATCTCAAAGTAAAACGAAATGATGATTACAAATGGGCTCCTGAACTTGTCTCGAACAAAGGAGCTGCTTATCTTGATCAAATCACGTTCAAAATTGTGCCTGAAGAAGCAACGAGAATTGGTAGTGTTCAGAGTGGACAAATATTAGCAGCAGAAACTATTCCACCACAAAACATTGCTTCTTTCGAAAGTGATCCGAATGGTCAATTGTTTAAGGTGAATACGGTTGGTTTGCCTTATACTTTATTTTTCAATCTCAACCATGAACCCTGGAACGAATTGAAGGCTAGACAGGCGGTACAATATGCAGTCGATGTTGAGAGTATTGTTAAGACACTGTATCTGGGCACTTATGATCAAGCTTGGTCACCACTTAGTCCAGGGATATTAGGATATGACAAATCGTTAGAAAATGGGATCAAGCCAGATCTTGATAAAGCTAATCAACTACTTGATGAGCTTGGTTGGTTGAAAGGAACAGATGGTATTCGCGAAAAGGATGGCAAAAAGCTGACTTTACATTATGTAGATGTTACCCCTAATCGTGAGAAACGAAACGATATTGCTGTCATCATTCAACAACAATTGAAAGCCATAGGCATAGAGGTGGAAGTCGAGATTACGAAGGATTACAAAACAGTAATCTATACAAACCATGACTATGATCTATATGGTAACAGCCAAGTGAACACTGATCCGAATGCACTTTATGCACTCTATCATTCTACTGCTCCTAATGCCCCACTTTCATTGTCGAAGTTGAATGAACCAGCAATAGATAAACTTCTTGAACAAGGATTAATTGAGCAAGACGATGTTAAGCGCGAACAAATTTATAAAGATATTCAGAACTACATCATAGATAATGCAATTATTCTTCCAATTTACGTATTCCCTTACACCGTTGGAGCACATAAATCCGTGAATGGTTTGATCTTTGATTTCCTTGGTTACCCAATATTCAATGATGTATTTTTACAAAAATAATAAAAAGGGGCGTACACCATTATGATTGGATTAATTTCAAAACGTATTGTTAATTCGTTGCTCGTTATCGCAGGTTCTCTGGTACTTGTTTTCACTATACTTTACGTACTTCCAGGCGATCCAACGGATATGATACTTGATCCAACGATGGCGTCACCTGATTTAGTTGCGAGCTTGCGTCAACAACTAGGCGTCGATCAGCCCTATCATATCCAATTGTTTCGTTACTTTGGCCATATGGTACAAGGGGATTTTGGGAATTCTCTGTTGAACTCGGAGCCGGTTCTTCCTAAAATCGTTAAACATCTTCCAGCAACATTAGCGTTGACTGCGGCAAGCTCAATTGTCTCAGTCATCGTCGGTATATTCCTAGGTGTGCTATCAGCCATTCACCGCAATCGATTTATCGATATAGCTGCTCGTACTGTTGGATTGTTTGGCATCTCGATGCCAACTTTTTGGTCGGGTATTCTACTGATTCTTATCTTTAGCGTTAATCTTAAATGGTTTCCAGCAATGGGTTCCGACGGTTGGAAGAGTTTGGTGCTGCCAGCGATAACTTTAGGAACCGTCGGAGCCGGATTTATTGTGCGAATGGTCCGAAACAGCATGTTAGATATTATTAGCGATCATTTTATTATGACACTTCGTTCTAAAGGTTTAACCGAACGTGCGATTATGTATCGGCATGCACTAAGAAATGCTTTAATTCCTGCTGTGACGATGATGGGAATGATGATTGGCGAGATGCTGGCTGGTACCGTCGTCATTGAAACGGTCTTCTCAAGGCAAGGAATTGGTCGAGTAATAGCAGATGCTATTATGGCGAAAGATCTGCCAGTTGTGCAAGGCGTTATTTTCTTTTCAGCAATTGTCTATGTCGTCGTTAATTTATTAGTAGACATTTCATATTCCGTTATTGATCCAAGAGTAAGACGTTCCATATAAGTAGGGAGGAGATGAATCATGATGAGAGATATAGTAGCACCCAAACTAGTATGGGGTGATATAAAAAAAGGAAATCGAGTATTTCGAATGGTGAGCCGGATTGCATTCTCTAACATTCTTCTATACGGAGCCGGATTTGTATTTTTATTTATGCTAGTTTGTGTCTTTGTTCCGTCTTGGATTGCCCCCTATTCACCGACCGAAATGATGGTGAATAGCGCAATGCAGTCACCGAGTAAGGTTCATATTTTTGGTACCGATTATTTTGGTAGAGATATATTTAGTGTAGTAGTCTACGGGAGTAGAGATTCTTTGTTCATCGGTTTTGCTTCCGTATTAGTTGGTGGATTATTGGGAGGTGCAATTGGGTCTGTCTCAGGATACTTTGGAGGCAAGGTTGATACGATATTGATGCGCTTGAATGATATTCTCATGACAATCCCAGGTATCTTGCTTGCACTAGCGATTGCTGGAGCGCTCGGACCTAGTCTGTTCAATATCGTATTGGCTGTAGCCGTTTCATCTATTCCGGGTTACGCACGTGTTATGCGAGCTCAAATAATGAGCATTAATGGAAGAACATTTATAGCTGCATCCAAATCAATAGGTGCAAGTCCTCTTCATATTTTTTGGAAACATGTGATGCCGAATGCATTCTCACCACTTCTTGTTATGGCTACGCTTGGAATCGGAACTTCCATATTAGCAGGCTCAGGATTAAGTTTTCTTGGTCTAGGTGTATTGCGAGAGATTCCTGATTGGGGGACTTTACTTGCCCAAGGTCGTAGTTATTTGACGGTAGCGTGGTGGATTTGTACATTCCCAGGAGTAGCAATAACACTTTTTGTTCTATCAGTTAACATTATTGGGGATCGACTTAGAGATTCATTAGATCCTAAAAAAGCTACTTAAGTCAAGGCAAGAGGAGGAACTTCCCTTGAAAGCATTACTTCATATTGAAAATCTATCTGTTGATTTCAATACAAATCGTGGTTCGCTTCAAGCGATTCAAGACATTACGTTATCCATACGAGCTGGCGAAACGGTCTGTCTAGTTGGAGAGTCGGGAAGTGGTAAAACAGTTACGTCAAAAGCAATTATGCGACTGATAGATCATGAGAATGGCTTTATATCAAAAGGCAGCGTTATGCTCGATGATATTAATTTGGCAACTCTACCTGAAGATGCGCTTCGCAAAATAAGAGGTAAACGTGTCGCAATGGTTTTTCAAGAGCCAATGGCTGCCTTCGATCCCGTATTTACGATCGGAGAGCAGATCGTAGAGACCATTATGCAACATGAGAAAAAAACTAAAAAAGATGCTTGGGTACGTGGAATAGAACTACTATATAGAGTAGGTATTCCAGAGCCAGCAATACGTATGAAACAGTATCCCGGAGAATTATCTGGAGGAATGCTACAACGAGCAATGATAGCGATGGCACTGTCATGCGGACCAGAGCTATTAATTGCTGATGAGCCGACTACTGCACTCGACGTTACGATACAAGCTCAAATTTTGATGCTATTGCAAGATTTGAAACGTGAGTTTGGTATGTCAATCTTACTAATTACTCATGATCTAGGAATTGCAGCAGAAATCGCTGATCGTATTGTGGTCATGTATGCAGGAAAGATTGTCGAGCAGGGGAGTGCTATACAATTATTCGAACGTCCACAGCACCCTTATACGAGGGGACTATTGAAATCAATTGCTACATTAGATACTGTTCGTGGTTCTAGATTATACTCCATTGAAGGATCTATACCTAGTCAATTTTCTCTACCAACTGGTTGTGTATTTCATCCAAGATGTAAGTACGCAACGAATCAATGCAAGACAGAAGCACCGGTTCTTAATGATATTGAAGGTAGACAGGTTGCTTGTTGGCATTCTGAACTTGTTGTGGGTGAGGGGGACTGGCGTGTTGAACGGCTACAGCATAGTACAGACATTGAGCAGATAATTTCCAGTGCTTTACATGCTGAAGTTGAGCATACTTCGGAAATTTTATTTGAGGCTAAGCATCTTCACAAATATTATTCTGTAAAAGGGAAGGGTTTGTTTGCATCGCGTACTTTCATTCGCGCGGTTGATGATGTTTCTTTTTCTATAAGGAAGAACGAGACTTTTGGACTTGTTGGAGAATCTGGTAGTGGTAAATCAACACTTGGCCGGTTGTTACTTCAATTAGAACGCGCAACTTCAGGTAATGTTCGCTTTCAAGGGCAAGAACTTACTAATCTAGGTGGTTCCAAATTACGGTCTATACGGAAAGATATGCAGGTGATTTTCCAAGATCCTTACGGATCATTAGATCCGAAATGGACGATTGGAGATTCTATTGCTGAACCGTTACAAGTTCATGGTGGCCTATCAGTTAAAGAAGGTCGAGAACGAGTTGAAGAATTATTGAACTTAGTTGGTTTAGATCCTTCTATTGCTGGACGATACCCACATGAATTTTCAGGCGGGCAGCGGCAACGTATTGGGATTGCACGGGCGATTGCGCTAAATCCCAATTTTATTTTAGCTGACGAAGCAGTTTCTGCACTTGATGTGTCTGTCCAGGCTCAAATCATTAATCTGTTGCAAGATCTGAAGCAGAAACTTGGATTGACCTACCTATTTATCGCACATGGATTACAAGTAGTAAGACATATATCAGATAGAATTGGTGTTATGTATTTAGGTAAATTAGTTGAGATTGCTCCGAGTGATGAATTGTTTCTGCGCCCAGCACATCCTTATACAAGAGCGCTTATTGCATCTATTCCAGAGGCTGATCCCACGGTACAACGGAAATTTGTTTCAATTGAAGGAGAGATACCATCTCCAGCCAATCCGCCAAGTGGATGTCGTTTTCATCCACGTTGTCCTATAGCAACAAGTAGATGTAAGGAAGAACAGCCAGCACTTCGTGAGGTAGAGAAAGATCGTTTTGTTAGTTGCCATTATCCTTTACTATAAGTTCAAGTTCAAAAAGCAGGCTTTTAGAACCGAGAAGATGGAGCGCTACTTGAGGAAGGAGGAAACGCAAGTGTACGTTATTGGTACACGTGGCCCGGACTTCCGAAGTTCGCTTCATATTCGATGCCGATTATACTTCCTGCATCACTTCGTTATCAAAGTCTGCTTTTTGAGCTACCTCTTTAACAAAGCGAGGTGTTGATTTGTCTACCGACTTAACTCATGCAAGGTCGCCCTTTTGGCCAGCGATGACGATTATTTTCCTAGGTTCTTTTGTTGGTATGTATCATGTCGTATCACTCAATGTATCGTTACCTGGCTTTATGGCGATTTTTGATTCGGACTTGCAACGTGTGCAGTGGATTATTACGGGATTCGCACTGGCTTGTGGCATGGTAGCTCCAATTAGTGGTTATGCCATAGATCGCTTTGGAAGTAAACGGTTGTTTCTGTTTTCTTTGATAGGGATCTCTATAAGCTCAATGCTATGTGCAAGTGCTTGGAATATCCAATCACTCATCGCCTTTCGAGTTTTACAAGGTTTATTCTGCGGTTTCATTCAACCTATTTCTTTAGCGATGATTTATCAGACAGTGGAGAAAGAAAGACAGGTTCTTGCAGTAAGTATTTGGTCGTTCTCAACCGTATTCAGCACCTCAATTGGTCCTACCCTTAGTGGATGGCTTCAAGGTTACAATTGGCATTTAATTTTTCTTGTTACGGTGCCAGTTGGGCTTTTCACTTTTGTGGTCGCTGCTATAATTCTTCCAGACACTCGACATAATAAAAAAACAAATCTCGACTGGCGAGGTTTACTGTTAGCGACTTTTGCTAGTCTTTCATTGTTGTTATTTTTCGGAAATATGAATGTATGGGGTTGGCAGTCCATGTGGACTTGGGGAACAATACTTCTTGGTACTGTTAGCACTTTAATGTTCATAAGTCATGAGCTGCGGACCCCACACCCCCTTCTTCATCTAAAACTATTCAAAAATGTTACATTTACTTTAAGTCTATCTGCCTCACTTATTCTAACATTTGGAATATACTCTGGCGTCTATTTTATTCCTCTATTTCTAGGGGAGATTCAGGGAATGACATCATACCAAATCGGGTTGAAGTTCTTGCCAGCAGCAGTTTGCCTTACATGTGCTACTTTTTTATCGGGTAGATTGTATAAGAGATTGGGTCCAGCAAAGTTACTAACAATAGGTAGTATCATTCTTTTCATCTCTACGTATTATTTTAGTTATCTTCGCCTTGAAACAACGATGTTAGCTGTGATGGTGTGGTTATCTATTCGTAACACTGGAACCGGATTGACAATGACCCCCATTACGAATGCAAGCATGTCATCTATACCAGAGGAGTACCTTGGTCACGCATCAGCGTTGATAAGTTGGTTGCGCCAAGTGTTTAGCGCTATGGCACTTGGATTATGTACATCGCTATTTTATGCTAGGATGGGAGTACATGAGAAGAGACTATCAGTATGGGATGAAGGTGTCACTGATAGATTAGCATATCAGAAGGCTTACATATTAAGTATTAGTGATGCATTCCGAATTGCAAGTCTAATAATAGTTATAGTAATTCCATTATCATTGTTGTTAGGTAAGAGGTTAGCGAGGTCATCAAACCGCTCAGTACAGAGTAATGAGAGTCTCAGTAATACACATAATGTAGGGAAATAAATATTTATGAGATTAAGTGAATATATTGAATCTGAATAGGTTGTCCCACAAGTAGATGGTTTCTACAAGGGACAGCTTTTTTATGCTATGTAAAAACGAGATCGAATTGTATCACTGATCTGAATAGATTGTATAAATTGACTTTATTCCTTGAATAACGATATCGATTGCATTAATGTTAACATGATGAGAATACCCAGGAACATGAAATGAAGGTGATGACATGATAGATCAACAGTTACGAGCAAAAGAACTTTTTGATAAACATTATGGGAACAAGCTTCAAATGTTCCGCGAAGGTCAGCTTGAGGAATACAAAAGTTGCAATATTGCAATAGAACAAGAGATGCAGTGGATAAAAGAATTAATTCAGCATTTTTCAGCACAATTATCTATTAGAAATTGGGATGCGGTACATCATCTTGACGTAACTGCAAGTAATTATAAAGATATTGATATTGTTACGAATATTTTGTTGTTCTCAACAAGACATCTGAAAAGTGCAGACAGTATTGTAAAGCTCAAGTATGCAGAATATATGATTCATATTATTGGCTCGACAAAAGATATATTAACGAAGGCTCAGCTTATTGATGCGATTAAGAAAACACTGTTAATTTTTGATGATATAATAAAAGGTCAATTAGTCGTTGATCCCGGTCATGAATTGAGCCTTCATCAATTAAGCGATAAGAAATCACTTAATAATCGGGCGAAGCGTGGCATTGAGCAGTTAGAGGGTATAACCATATAGAGGAAGTTCAAGCAGAAAATCCATACGCTGTTGGCGATAGAGACTTTCTCGCTGCTGAGAATGGGAAATATTTCACAACGGTGGCTACTATTGCGAAAATGAAGTAGTGACAAGTAAAAATACTTGACACATGAAAATGATTAAGTTATGATAATATTCGTTGCCAAGTGTAAAGGTAAACTACTTTACAGTGAAAGCCGATTGGTACACGCTTCAAAGGATGTAATGGAGGGAAATGGAATGCAACATATAGAGCCAGATGCCCTAGCCAAGACAACACGCATTAATTTGCTGTTAGATTTCTATGAAGAGTTATTAACAGATAAGCAACGAACTATTTTAACATATTACTACCACGATGATTTTTCATTAGGTGAAATCGCTACTGAATTTGGCATTAGTCGCCAAGCAGTGTATGATAATATAAAGCGGGCCCAGCAGGCGCTGGAATCGTATGAACGAAAGTTGGGACTGTTAACCAGGCATGGGCAAACAGTGCACCTGACGGAGCAATTAGAAGATCAACTTGATCAACTACAACTTCCGATGGAGCAACGACAACATTTACAAACTGTCGTTGAACAGTTACGTTCTATAGAAATTATGACACAAATGGAGGCGATAAAGGATGGCAGCATTTGAGAGTTTGTCGAGTCGGCTGCAGAATGTTTTCAGCAAGCTGAAGGGCAAAGGAAAAGTTTCTGAAAATGATGTCGCTGAAGCGATGCGTGAAGTACGACTTGCTCTTCTTGAGGCAGACGTTAACTTCAAAGTCGTGAAAGACTTTATAGCCAAGGTGAAAGAGCAAGCTATTGGACTAGATGTATCTAAAAGCTTTACGCCTGGCATGGTCATTATTGATATTGTTAATAAAGAACTTACTGAGCTTATGGGTGGAACTCAAGCGAAGCTTGCTAAAGCTAACAAACCTCCAACAGTTATTATGATGGTTGGTTTACAGGGTGCGGGTAAAACAACATCCTCTGGTAAGCTTGCAAGATTATTGCAAAAAGGAAACCATAAACCACTACTAGTTGCTTGTGATATATACCGTCCTGCGGCAATCAAACAACTTCAAGTTCTAGGTGAGCAGATCAATGCACCAGTATTTGCAATGGGTGATCAAGTTTCTCCTATTGAAATAGCTCGTAATGGTTTGCAACACGCCAAAGATAACGGTAATGATTATGTTATTTTCGATACAGCTGGTCGATTACATATCGATGAAGCTTTAATGGGTGAATTGAAAGACATTCATGCCATTGTTAAGCCAGATGAGGTGCTCTTAGTCGTTGATGCAATGACTGGTCAGGACGCTGTAAACGTCGCTCAAAGCTTTCATGAACAATTGGAGCTAACAGGTGTCGTTCTAACGAAACTAGATGGGGATACTCGTGGTGGTGCGGCTCTTTCTGTAAAAGCTGTAACCGGACAACCTATTAAGTTCGCGGCAATGGGCGAGAAGATCGATTCTTTGGAGCCGTTCCATCCTGAACGTATGGCATCTCGTATCCTTGGTATGGGTGATATGCTTTCTCTAATTGAGAAAGCGCAAGCGGGAATCGATGCAGACAAAGCTGCTGAGATGGAACGCAAAATGCGTAATGCGGAATTTACTTTTGATGATTTCCTAGAGCAAATGGAGCAAGTCAAAAAATTAGGTCCATTGGATCAAATTATGGATATGTTGCCAGGCATGGGTAAGATGAAAGGTAATATGAAAGATATGAAGGTTGATGAAAAGCAACTGGATCGCGTGGAAGCCATTGTCAAATCAATGACAAAGGAAGAGAAACAAAAGCCAGAATTACTTAATCATAGCCGACGTAAACGTATTGCTACAGGTAGTGGTTCTACCATTGTTGAAGTTAATCGACTGATCAAACAGTTTGATGATATGCGTAAAATGATGAAACAATTTAGTTCAATGATGGGCCCGAACGGACCTAAAGGTCTTAAAGGTGGTAAAAAAGGTATGAAGGGGATGAAAGGGCTTCTAGGCAAAAACATGAAGTTTCCCTTTTAGACTTTGATCACGATGGTTATGCTGATGTAGCGTATTCGGCTTCGAATATGGCATTCATCGCTTGCTCCGTTGCTCGTGTACCGATTACGTACACTGTGCTACTCACTTCACTAGCTTCATGCCATCTTCTTGGTGCTGAAAGTCTAAAATCGCTTCGAAGCTTTTGTGGTGAATTCGGTCGCCGTATGCTCGTGTACTTTGTACCTGTGCTACTCGCTTGGTGTTTATATTCAATGTATGATTTTTCGAAGGAGGTGAATTTCTAATGGCAGTTCGTATTCGTTTGAAACGTATGGGTGCTCACAAAGCTCCATTCTATCGCGTAGTAGTATCTGATTCTCGTTCTCCACGTGATGGTCGTTTTATTGAAGAAATCGGTACTTATAATCCAGTTGCGCAACCTGCAGTAGTAACAATCAACGAAGAAAAAGCGTTGAAATGGCTACAAACAGGTGCTCAAGCATCTGATACAGTTCGTGACTTGCTTTCAAAAGCGGGTGTAATGAAAAAATTCCATGAGCTTAAACAACAGAAGTAATAACTATTAGTTATTACTGTTGAGAAGCGGAGGGCTTTGTTGATGAAGGAGTTAATTCTTGTCATAGCGAAGGCTTTAGTGGATCATCCGGAAGATGTGCGCGTTCATGTTAAAGATGAACGCAGTACGATTTACGAGCTTTCGGTTCATCCATCTGATGTCGGTAAAATTATCGGTAAGCAAGGTCGTATTGCGAAAGCGATACGAACTGTGGTGAACTCGGCTGCAACTAAGTCTAACGAGCGTGTGATCGTTAACATTCAATCATAAGTGAATGCGCCGTCAGGAGGGTTAGGATGAAAATCCTGACCCTCTTTTGGCATGGAAATGCGAAAAAGTTTGTTAAGTAAGGGATGATGAAATGAGTGGAACTTGGTATAATGTTGGTCTGATTGTGAATACACACGGACTAAAAGGTGACATTAAAGTAATGTCACGTACAGATTTCCCAGAAGAGCGCTTCGCTGTAGGCAGTAAGCTCGTTATGTTCAATGAAGAAACAGGGCAATCTATAAAAATTGAGATTGTGAACTCGCGTGAGCAAAAGGGAATGTACTTTATTAAGTTAAAAGGTTATAACGATATTAATGAAGTAGAGAAATTCAAAGGCTGGCTTATTAAGGTAGCTGCTGAAGATCAAGGTTCATTAGATGATGGCGAATATTTTTATCATCAAATTATCGGCTGTGAAGTATACAGCGATGAAGATGAATTGCTTGGCGTAGTAACAGAAATTCTGTCTCCAGGCGCCAATGATGTCTGGGTTGTAGAACCTGAAAAGGGCAAAGGCAAACAGATTTTGTTACCAGTAATTGATCCTGTCGTACTTAATGTTGATGTGGCAAGTAAACGAATCACTGTTCATTTGCTAGAAGGATTGGTCTAACATGAAAATTGATGTGTTAACATTATTTCCAGAGATGTTCACTGGTGTGTTCAGTAGTAGCATCTTGGGAAAAGCTCACCAAAAAGGAATAGTTGAGCTTAACGCGATTAATTTCCGTAAATATGCCAATAATAAGCATAATACGGTAGACGATTATCCTTACGGCGGCGGCGGTGGTATGGTCTTGAAGGCTGAACCTGTATTTGCTGCAGTGGAGGAATTACAAGCTCAAGCTTCAGAGCCACCACGTGTAATTTTGATGTGCCCACAAGGGGAAAGTTATACACAACGTAAGGCAGAGGAATTAAGCGCGTCTAGCCATCTCGTATTCATTTGCGGTCATTATGAAGGTTATGATGAGCGTATTCGTCAGCATCTAGTTACAGATGAAATATCTGTAGGAGATTATGTGCTTACCGGTGGAGAAATTCCTGCGATGACAGTAATCGATAGTATTGTTAGATTACTGCCGGGTGTTCTTGGCAATGAGACAAGTGCAATTACGGATTCATTCAGTACTGGTCTACTGGAATATCCTCACTATACAAGACCTGCTCAATTCCGCGATTGGTCAGTTCCAGATGAATTATTATCTGGGCATCATGCTAATATTGAGAAGTGGAGACGTGAACAATCGCTATTACGCACATTGGAACGTCGACCTGATCTACTTGAGCATGTTGAGTTGTCCAAGAAAGAGCAGAAATGGCTATCTGAGCAACGAAAGTTGTTAACTAACAACCCATAATAGCATTGTGATTGAACAATTAGGACAAACCCATAAGTTATCATTGTATTGATGCTATAAATATGATAAAATGATTAATGTTGTTCGTATAACGGGTGGTCCGCTATAAACGATGATCTACTCAGAAGAATAGGGAGTTTATAAGAACATCTATGGTGAAAGGAGTTGAATGTATTGAATATCCTACAAGCAATTGCTCAGGAACAGCTTCGTCAAGACGTACCTAATTTCCGTCCTGGTGACACGCTAAAAGTATACGTAAAAGTAATCGAGGGAACTCGTGAACGTGTTCAGTTATTCGAAGGCGTAGTAATTAAACGTCGCGGTGGCGGAATTAGTGAAACTTTTACTGTACGTAAAATTTCATACGGTGTTGGTGTGGAAAGAACTTTCCCTCTTCATTCACCAAAGCTTGAAAAAATCGAAGTAGCACGTCGTGGTAAAGTTCGCCGCGCTAAATTGTACTACCTTCGTAACCTTCGTGGTAAAGCTGCAAGAATTAAAGAAATTCGTTAAAATGAATCATCAAGAGGAGCTTGTTCTATCAAGCTCCTTTTCGTTTTTTTTTGCATCTGCTAGAGTCTAGAGGAGGGCTGTACAATGGAACCCAAAGATGAGTTACTAGATCAACAAAAAGCTACGAAAGATGATGTAGCTGAGCAGTATGAAAGCTCTCAGGATGAAAATAATGATATGGCACCTGGCTCTACAGTTACAAGGGCGAGCAAGAAACAAAAACAAGAGAAAACGTACAAAGAGGTTGTGGATTGGATTAAGTCCATTGTAATCGCTGTTGTACTTGTTGCCATAGTTCGTATTTTTCTATTCTCACCATTTATTGTTGATGGTGATTCAATGGAACCTAACTTTCATACCCATGAACGTGTAATAGTTAACTTGCTTATTTATAATATTAGTAAGCCTGAATATGGTGATGTTGTCGTATTCGATGTACCTGAAGAAGGTAGACGTTTCATTAAGCGTATTATTGGTGTACCAGGTGATACTATTAAAGTAGAAGGTGACCAACTGTACATTAATGATAAGTTAATTACAGAGCCTTATCTTACAAAAGCCATTGCAGAGAGCATGGCTAATGGAACGACTTATAACGGAATTGGAGACTCATTCAGTTTCCCTAATGAAAGTTACCCAGATAACGTTGTCCCTGAAGGAATGTATTATGTGATGGGCGATAATAGAGGTTATAGTAAGGATAGTAGAGCTATCGGTTACGTATCGGAGGACGAAATTATCGGACGTGCTGATGTCGTAATGTGGCCATTAGATAAATTAGAGTTGGTTAAGCATTACAACTAGATGAGGTGACTTAAATGGCGATTCAATGGTTCCCGGGGCATATGACCCGTGCCAAGCGTCAAATACAGGATAAGCTGAAATTAATCGATATTGCGATTGAACTACTAGATGCACGAGTGCCTATTTCTAGTCGTAATCCAATGATTGATGAAATTTTGCAAGGAAAGCCAAGACTTATCATTTTGAATAAGTCTGATTTGGCTGATCCTGTCATGAATGAACAATGGAAACAATATTTCGAGAATGAAGGACATACTGTTGCTATTGTAGATTCTAATACTGGTACACGTGTCAATGAAATTCCGATTTTGACTAAGCAAATATTGAAAGCAAAGATCGATAGACAGATTGCTAAAGGGATGAATCCTCGTGCTAACCGTGGACTAATTGTAGGTATTCCGAACGTTGGGAAATCTACCTTAATTAATCGTCTCGCAGGCCGTAATATCGCGATCACTGGCGATAAACCAGGTGTTACGAAAGGTCAACAATGGATTAAAGCAGGCGGCGAATTAGAGTTGCTTGATACACCAGGTATTCTATGGCCGAGATTTGATGATCAAATCGTAGGATATCGATTGGCAATGACAGGCGCAATTCGTGAGCAAATTTTGAATATTGATGAAATCGGATATTATGCGATTAAAACACTTGCGGGCAGATATTGGAACACAATTGCGGAGCGCTATAGCTTAACGATCGACCCTCCGAAAGATCTGGAAGATAACGAAGAAATTGTTCGAGTTATGGAAGAAATCGGACGCAAACGTGGTTGCTTAATGAGTGGTAACCGAGTAGATCTTGATAAAGCATCTGGAATCATATTGCGTGATCTACGTGCTGCCAAATTAGGACGTATTACGCTAGAAGCTCCATTTGATGATATGCCTATAAGAGAGGTTAAGAAATAGATGTCTGATGTCATCGATTTGTTGGACTTTGAGAAGGCGTTATGGTCACAAGGGATTGAACATATTGCTGGTGTGGATGAGGTAGGTAGAGGTTGTCTATTTGGTGATGTAGTTGCCGCTGCGGTAATCTTACCACCTGGTTGCATCATAGATGGGATCAATGATTCCAAAAAGCTAACGGAAAAGAAGCGCGAGCAGCTATACGCCGAAATTATTGATCAAGCTGTAGCTTACTGTGTCGCGCGAATTCCAGCACCAATCATTGATGAACTGAATATTAAGCAAGCTTCACGTCTAGCGATGAAGCAAGCAGTTGAAGGTCTACAAGTAGCCGCTCAATTTCTTTTAGTGGATGCAGAGATTATTGATCTTGAAATTCCTCAAGAAGGTATTGTAAAAGGTGATGCACGTAGTCAATCGATCGGAGCTGCATCAATATTAGCGAAAGTTACTCGTGATCGTCTGTGCGAACAAGAGTGGAATGACTTATATCCGCAGTATGAACTTGCGAAACATAAAGGTTATGGTACGAAAGTACATAATGCAGCAATCTTGGAATATGGCCCTACAATTATGCATCGCAAAACATTTTTGAAGAAGCTCCTTGGTGAGCAATTAGAGAGTGTATGGCCGAAGCAATAGTAGATATTGAATGTTATATTATGCTTTACAAGCAATAGAAGCGACTTGTAACCTAACTTAATGGATAGGATGCAGGTCGCTTTTTGTATCTCGATGGATAATGAGAGGAGTGGGAAAATGTTTCCTACATTAGAGACGGAAAGATTGTTACTGAGAGAAATCGTAAAGAATGATGCTGAGGGTATATTCTCCTGCTTTTCTAATGAAAATGTTACTCGATATTATGGGCAAGAAACATTAGTACATATAGAGCAAGCTGAAGCATTTGTTGATTTTTTTGCCAATAGTTATAAAGAGAAAAAAGGAATGCGCTGGGGAATTGAAATCAAAGGGCATCAAGGAATAATTGGGACTATGGGATTCAATGCATGGTCACCCAAACATAAACGAGCAGAAATTGGTTATGAAATACATCCTGAGTACTGGAGAAAGGGTTTCACTTCTGAAGCTCTATCTAAAGTAATCCAATATGGATTTGATGAATTAGCTCTAACACGTATTGGGGCAGTTGTCTTTATAGATAATGAAGCATCAAATAAGTTGCTAATTAAAGCTGGATTTCATAATGAGGGCATTCTGAGGGGTTATATGTATCAAAATGGAGTAGCTTACGATACTAATATGTATTCCATTCTCAATAAGAATTGATATGCTTTTATCCCACTGAAGGGTAGAATAACTTTGAATTTTTGTATTGTCTCTACTATAGAAAATCCAAGATGAATCTACATAATTAATTAAAGTTATAAAGGGATAGGATTGTAGTCAAAAAAAAGCGCTCAATAGCCGATAAATACTATATGTGAATGAAATGAGGTGGACAGCGCGCATGAGTATCGGAAATATTAAAGGCATATTGGGCGATGCAGTTAGCAATGATGTAAGAACATTAGAATTGAAGATTGGTCAGGTTGTTCGTGGCGTTGTTTTACAACAATATGATAATAACGAAGCGTTAGTTAATATAAATGGAGTACAAGTAAGAGCGAAGTTAGATATTCCGTTAATGGAAGGTCAAGCTTCATTACTTCAAGTTCAGCCAGATTCAAAAGGCGCATACATTTTGTTAAAACAAGTTGATCCGACGACACTTGGGATGAATGATCCAATGAAAGACATATTGAAAGCTCTCAATATGCCAGATAAAGCATGGGCGAATGATATCATTAAAGATTTGCGTAAAGAAGGATTTCCTTTGAATAAAGAAACAGCGGCAGCATTTCAGAAGGCAGCTCAGTTAATACCACCGGGCGTTAACCAAGAGCAATGGATGCAGGCAGCGGCTAGCGCATTTAAACGAGGATTACCGATGACCCAGGCAACCATTTCTGCTTTCCATCAGTTGCAATCGGGAGCACCTTTACACTTATTAATCGATCAATTGAAAAGCCAACTGTCTACGCTATTACAAGCTAACAATAGTGGGTCTACAAATACAAGTGCTCAGACAGTGTTAATGCTTAATCAGCTTTCAACTTTACTGGATGAAGGATCGGCATTGTTACGTTCTTTGGCAACTAATGGTGCAACGACGCAAAATTCTCTATCAATTGGGGCTGGTAATCAAGGAGCTATTGTAGCAACTGGTAGTGGAGAGTTAATAGCTAAAGATGCTCCATTAGTATCACAACAAGGTCAAGCACAAGCGGCAACGCAATCACAAAGCGGATTAAGTCCATCAACTTCACAAGGGAATCTTGGACTGCTCTTGAAGTGGCTAGGAGTAAATCACGAAACTACACTTGGTAAGCAGTTGCTTAATCAGCCACTAACAAGTTCTCAGCCGCAGACTAATCAAGCTACTACTCCGTCTATACAGACGCCTCTAACAACTAGCAATTTACAAAGTGGTAATATGAATGTAGGACAAGGGAATGCTGTGAACTCAGCTGGTGCGCTGGGAAATACTACGGTACCACCTACAGGGCAGCAACCGAATGTAGGCAATCAAGTCCAGCCTGCAACAACGAATGCAGCTCCAACTACTAGTAATCAGAGTGCGAATGTTGCTCCAACACCGACTACACCTGCTGCACCAACACCTGTAACGGCGTTTCAGCAATCAGTGGTAACTAGTCAAAGTGCTGAAGTGACAAGCAATCAAGTAAGTTCACAACCAGTAAGTCCAAGTAATCCACAAGCTACTCAGCCTACTGCACCACAGCAAATTTCGGTTCAACAGGCAGCTCATTTGCAAGGAGCTCCCCAAGCTAATGTGCAAAGTGACATCGTTCATAATCAAGCGACTGTTCATCATAATCCATTGTCAGCAAGTCAGCAAGCTGATAACTTACAACCACAAGCAAATGCAGCAGTAGCTCAAGCTGGTCAAGCGACAATGAATCATGAGAGTTTAAAATCTTCGATTATGCAATTGCTGCAAAGTACGGATACACCTGCTGCGGTGAAGGAAACGGCACAACAGTTATTGAATGCGATAACGGGACAGCAATTAATGTTATCGACAGAGCGGAATCACTCCGTATTCTCACATGTGACGATGTTTATTCCATTACAGGATCAAGATGGTGGGCAGACAGCTGCTGTTCATATTCAAACTCGTCGAGACCGTAAAGGTGAATTGGATTCGGAAAATTGCCGGATAGTATTCGATCTTAATATGAATGCGATTGGACCGACGATGGTCGATGTGAATATTACAAGTAAAATCGTTAGCTTGAATCTATGGAATGATCATCCTGCGATAAGTTCCTTGATTGAGGCGCTTAAGCCAGAAATTAGCGAAGCATTATATTCTACAGGTTATATGCTTTCTTCCGTTAGAACTACGCCGATTCCAACAGCAGAAGCTGAAAATGAGCAGCTAGAAGAACTAAAACAGAGAATGCTTCCACCTGATGTCGAACAGATCAACTCGACGCGTTATAAAGGAGTCGACTTCAAAGTATGAATGAACAACAACCAGTTACCAAAATGCGTAAAGCAGTAGCGATGAAGTATGATCCGTTGAATACTTCTGTACCTACACTTATCGCTAAAGGGCAAGGTGAACTTGCTGAACGTATACTAGCTAAAGCGAAAGAGAATGGAGTGCCGATACAAGAAGACCAATCGCTTGTTGAAGTATTGTCTAAATTAGATATTGATCAAGAGATTCCACCAGAGCTGTTTGCAGTAGTTGCAGAAATATTGAGCTTTGTTTACCGAGCGGATCGAAATGCGAGGGATTGGCCACTATGACCCTGAATCGAAAGCAGCTAGGTGCGGAAGGTGAAGAGCGTGCAAGTTTGTATTTGCAAGAGCAAGGCTACATCATCTTACAGCGCAACTGGCGCTGTAGTTCAGGCGAGTTAGATATTATTGCAAGTAAAGATAATCAGCTTGTGTTCGTCGAAGTAAGAACAAGAACCGTGTATGCTCAAGGGTCAGGAGTGAATCGTTATGGTTCAGTGCTAGAAGCGATCACTCCCCGTAAGCAGATACAGCTACGTCGTCTAGCAGAGATCTATCTCTATCAAGCGAAGCTACGAAACATCTCGCTCCGCTTTGATGTAGTGCTAGTAGAGCGAAGCGGGGAACAATATTCGATGAATCATATTAAACATGCGTTTTAAGCTAGATCGTACTACGAAAGTAGGAAGGTCTGGCTTTTTTGTTGTAGGTTATTCGTGGGTAATAATTGATGAAAGTAGTGGAGTCGATGTGTGATATAATGTTGGGATATTGAGCTAGAATATTAGATAGAAAAGATCATTTACAAGGCGGAGGAAATCACATGCGAAGCGAAGATCAAATTAAACGAAAAATTCACGAACTGCAACAAGCTAAGAACTCATCTACCCATGAGGATAGAACAAGAGTATTAGAATCGCAAATATTGATACTTGAGTGGGTATTGAATAATCCTACAGAGAGTTATCATGCGTAGATGAGAAGAGATTGGTAGTACTGGAAGCGTGCCGAGATAATATCGGTGCGCTTTTTTTGTTGCATGTTAGTGGGTTTATATGCAATATTTGGTTGTTTAATTTGGATATGGTTGTTATATTTGAGGTGGGTAGAGTCAACATTATTTATGGAAATAAGATGTAAAAGGTGGGGTGCTTTTGTGAAATTATCTAATTATGATTATTTAGTTATTACGCTAGAAGAAGCTCAAAAAGCTTTTGAAGAAGGTACCTATCCTATAGGTGCTGTAATTATAGATGGTGAAGGAAATGTTGTGAGTAGGGGCAGAAATCGTGTATTTTCAGAAGGTGATTGCACAGCTCATGCTGAAGTAGACGCAATTAGAAGAGCTTGTCGTCGACTATTAGATATGGATAATAAGAAGTTTGTGAAGAATGATCTAACGTTATATACAAGTTGTGAGCCATGTCCAATGTGTTCATGCACCATATTAATGTCAGGGATTAAAAATATCGTTTGGGCAGCAGACGATGATGATTATGGAGGTATCCGGAAATTCAAGGAAGGTACTAAATTTCTTGAATTATTTAATACTCTTTCATATGTAGCGTCTCCATATCTTGACTTAGAAAATAGGCAAAGAGAGTTACTCGCAAAGTGGAATATTGGTAGAGGAATTATAAACACGGAGTGGGAGAACATGAAGGAGTAATATCAATAATTAGTTGATCGGAGATCATATGAAGAACAATAAGACATATGCAATTGTAAATCCGTCGGCAATCAAAACTATAGTTTCAATGCTTCTAATAATAGCGATTCAGATTTATAGACTTATCCACCAGAAAGACGATGTAGATAACTTATATTACTTCGTGATAGCACTAACAGTTTTCGGTGTTTTAGTATTGATCGTTTCAGTTGTAAGAACATATATAATGGAACCTAGAGAGATTCGAATTAATAATGAAAGTATACATATTAGAGGTAGAATCATTAGAGCAGAAGAGATAAAGATGATTATGATAAGTATCAATAAAAAACAGGTCATTGGTATTAAACCAAAAGGTAAACTAATTGTTCCGCTATCCCTATACTATTGTTATATGAAAGATCAGGATGAAGGAATACAAGATTTAGTAAACTGGGCAAATGAGAAAGGAATTAAGTTGGAAATGGGCTCATTCGTAAGATGGCTTTAATGAATTTGAGAACTTGATAAAAAACAATAAGAATTTGTAATATATCTAGCGTTGTAATTAGGACAGGAGGAAAAGATGAGTCATATTATGTTATTTCAATTAAAGATGGCAAGAGATTGGTGAATTGAAGTTGCAGAATCCTGTCCTAAAGAACTGGCAGCGATACGAACGTTTATAGCGATATGATTATGAGTGAAATCCCCCATACTTCTTCTTATAGTGAGCTAGCGTCACTAATGGCCAAATGTAACGATAACTATGGTAACGGTTATAGAAATTTCCTGGAAGTCCAGCACCTGTTGGATAAGTAGTTAACCAATTGCTCTCATGTATCGATGTAAGAAGTCGATCAATGCCTCGCTTAATTTCGGGAATTGGTTGATCATGTACAGCGATTAGAGCATCTAATGCCCATGCGGTTTGTGAAGGTGTACTTTCACGGAGCGGGACATAGCGCCGAATAATATCGCTATTACAAGATTCACCCCAGCCGCCATCACTGTTTTGAATACTTAACAGCCATTGATCTGCTTTTTGGATTGCTTTATGATTCGATGAAGTTCCAATTGCCATTAAGCCAGTTATTGCTGCCCATGTACCATAAATATAACAAACTCCCCATCGACCATACCAAGAACCATTACGTTCTTGATGAGTGAATAACCAATCCACTCCTTTTTTGACACTTTTGTTGTCATCAGTAAGCCCTCTGAAGTTACCTAGATACTCTAATGTTCGACCTGTAAGATCAGCATCAGATGGGTCTATTGCTGCAGATTTTGCACCATCTAGTGCGAGCCAAGTCAGCATCTTATTATTAGTGTTTTTCTCAAAAGCTGGCCAGCCACCATCTTTATTTTGCATTGATAATGCCCAGTTCAGACCTAGATTAATAGATTCAAGGTATGCTGGATCATTAATGCTTAGATTCTGAATGGCACGTAGAGCTGCAGTAGTATCATCTACATCTGGGTTTAAAGTGTTGGACTCCGAGAAGCCCCAACCTCCAGGAATCGCACTAGCATTATGTAGACTCCAGTCTCCTTTGTTATGCTGCTGTTGTA
The DNA here is from genome assembly GCF_024721975.1 of Paenibacillus endoradicis. The sequence continues at coordinate 629,677 of NZ_JANQBB010000001.1, forward strand.
ACAACAAATATTGACCTGCTTTACGAATCGATAGTTGGTCTTGCTTTACTCCCGCCTCTTGTAAGGCATATGTGATTAATGCTGTGTCCCAAACGGTGGAAGGAGAATTTTGTATGGTTGTCTTTTCATCAGTAATATATCTCATATCGATTAAGCCTTGAACAGCACTCGTAATAGTCGGATGTTTCTTATCATATCCAAGTGCAAGTAAAGAGAATACCATTAATATGGTGCTACTAGCATAGCTATATAATGTTCCATCTGCCTCGATACGATCTAACATATACTGCTCTGCCTTTGACATTGCTATGTCATGCAGTGAACGAGAACTACCGATCAATCTAGTTCGGCCTAACTCAATCATCTCGATCATTTGTGTGAATTCGATTGAATCATGTTCACCAGCATCTATTCGACTACTTTGAAGATCGCTAAGATTAGGGATGCTACCTGTTTGGATCGAAAAGCTTTGATTAGACATAATGAGCATTGGAATAAGGTGAACTCTTGAATAACCTGAGAATTGAAATATGTTAATAGGTTGTATTGTAGGGAGAAGGATGATCTCTAGTGGTATTAATTTGATGGAGGTGGGCCATTTGATCTGACCTGTTGCAGCAAGCACAGCATTACTCAATAAACCTTTTGATGCGCCAAGCCCACCTTGCGAGATAATGTATTGCTTTGCTCTTTGCATAAAATCCTCAGTTGATTTACTATAGCCGGAATAGAGTAAAGCGTAGTAAGCATCTATCGTTGCAGATAAATTCCCCTTTTCTTCATCTTTATATAAACTCCAATATCCATCGAGATGTTGCTGAGCTACTATGCGATTATGCAATTGTTGTATAATTAACTCATTCTTAGAATTTATGGATCTTAACAGTATAATCATATATGAATCAATGATTGTTCCATTTTCGAAGCAATAACGCCAAGAACCATCTGATTTTTGCTCATTAATCAGATAGTTTGCAAGTTTAGATATTTCATTCGTTACTTTATCATTATGTGATGGCATAAATCGTCACCTCCAAAACCTTTTTATTAGTATATAGAAGTGAAAAAGTAATCATGTTCATTTTTATAAAATGACGCTTGATATTGTTTGTATCTAATTTCTAGAAAGTAGGTAGAAGGTATGAAAATTATTGTTGCACCCGATTCATTCAAAGGAAGTATTTCAGCTATAGATGCAGCTCATGCCATTCAAAAAGGGATTAATAACTATTTACTTGAAATTGAAACGATAGTTATCCCTTTAGCGGATGGTGGAGAAGGTACTTTAGACTGTCTTCTAGCATCAAGAGGAGGGGAGGTCGTGCCTGCAACTGTAACAGATCCGCTCGGCAATAAGATCGAATCCGAATACGGAGTAATTGCATCAGAACATATTGCAATTATCGAAATGGCAAGAGCGTCTGGGATTGGTTTGCTCTCTGATTAAGAAAGAAATCCACTTATAACAACAACTTTTGGAACGGGAGAGTTAATTGCTCATGCACTAGATGCGGGTTATCGTAAATTTATTGTTGCAATTGGCGGTAGCGCTACAAATGATGGCGGAGCGGGTATGTTACAGGCATTAGGGATGCGACTTCTTGATGGGGACGGCAATGATATATCTTATGGTGGCGGTTGTTTAGATCGTATTGTAAAGATAGATTCTAGCGATTTCGATCAAAGGATTACTCAATCACAATTTATATTAGCTTCTGATGTACAAAATCCATTCGTAGGTCCAAATGGAGCTTCCTACATCTATGGTTCGCAAAAAGGTGCGACACCTGTAATGATGAAGCAATTAGATGATAATATGATTCATTGGGCAAATGTTATAGAAGCGAACACGGGAACACATCTACATGATCAAGCAGGAGCAGGTGCAGCTGGTGGACTTGGAGGTGCATTTCTCACGTTTTTCCCAGTTGAATTGAAGCGAGGTGTTCATGTGGTTATTGAGCATTCATCACTACTGGATCATTTACAGAACGCAGATTTGGTTATTACAGGTGAGGGGCGAATAGATCATCAGACAGCTTCAGGAAAAACCGTGATGGGAATTGCCGAGGAAGCAAGTAAATGGAACGTACCTGTTATTGCATTGGCAGGTTCTATTGGAGCTGGCATTGAGCAACTGAACGAGATAGGAATACAAAGCATACATAGTATCGTCAATGGTCCGATGTCACTTCAAGAAGCGATGGCGCGCGCACCGGAATTACTAGAACAAACCACAGAGCAATTGATGCGATTAAGGTATATGAAATAAAGTGTGATAAGGTAAAAAATGGTTGAATAGTATGTTGTTAGATAGTATGTTTATGGAAGTGAATTTACTGTAGAGTTCTATTTTATTAATAAGAAGTTATATGAAATTACTATGAGAGCGAGAATAATGATATGAAACAGATTACCATCAATAAGTGGGTAATTGAATACGACGAACAGAGAACAAACGACTTTTATAAGTCTCACTATTTAATAACAGAAGGATGTAGCTGTCTTAATTGCAAGAACTTCGTAAAGGCAGTTGAAGTCATGCCGGAGGGGATAATTAGTTTTCTAAAGAAATTAGGAATAGATCCAAGAAAGGGAGAAGTTTCAGCGTTTTGTGAGAATGAAGATGATACTCACCTTTATGGAGGATTTTATCATATTGTAGGAAAATTAATTAGCGGACCTGATTGTTGGATTAAGACGGTTGAGAATGAACTTACACATGCAGTTCTTGATAGTGAAATGTATGAAGTAGATGGAATTATATTTGGTTTTACATATGGCGTGAGTTTATTGCCCACTAATTTCCCTGAACCGGCATTGCAAATAGAATTTCAAGGAAATATCCCTTGGGTATTATCAGAGAAACCATAGATGGAATTATGAAAATTCGAAGGAGTGGTTAGACGCCCACCTAAGATAAGAGCCATCTAATGTGGGCGTTTGTCGTGATGACAAAAACGTTATACGAAAGTACCTACAAAACGAAAGGAAAATATTAAAATGAGTATATTTCCTATATTAGAAACCGATAGATTGGTGTTAAGACAATTAAATCAAGAAGATTCTCAAGTTCTTTTTGAGTATTTCTCATTGGGTGAGGTAATAAAATATTACGATTTAGATTCGTTCAATGAAATAAAACAAGCTGAACAATTGATTCATAATTGGAACCAAAGGTATGAAAACAATCAAGGAATTCGTTGGGGAATTACATTGAAATCGGAAAACCGATTGATTGGGACATGTGGGTTTCACAATTGGATGAAGGAACATTATAAAGCAGAAATCGGATATGAATTAAACCCGAAATATTGGTGTAATGGCATTATGACGGAGGCAATAAATGAAATTCTCGAATATGGATTTGAGGAATTAGAGCTTAACAGAATTGAAGCATTCATAGATCCGGAGAATATAAGTTCAAGAAAGTTACTTGAGAAAACAGGATTAAAAGAGGAAGGACTGTTAAAAGAAGTATTTTATGAAAAAAGTCAATTTGTAGATGCTATCATTTTTGCAATATTAAAAAAGAATTATAAAGGTAAGTAAACAATATGAAATAAGGGTGATGAGCAGAAAATTGTTCAGATATTAAGAGACACTATTATTTCAATGTACTATTCAACAATCAAGATGTTTTTGGAATAGGGATTACTTCATTCATAAAATTATCTAAGAGAACTAAGGGTAATTCGTAGAATACGTATCTAACATCTAACTTTACATTCAAGCATAGGGTAAGTGATTGCAGTCGAGGATATATGAAAGTAACGTCAAATTTCATAAGTGTAGTAAGAAAGGAGAATTATATGAAGGTAAAGCTAAAGCAAGAAGATCTTCAAAATATTCAATTGAGTTGGAAATGTATTGAACCCATGTTACTTGCTGTTCGAGGGAAAGACTTCCCTACTAAAATAGAAATGTATCAAAAGTTAAATGAAGGTCAAAAAGGATTATATTTATTTTACTCCTTCCACAACCACGCCAATACAATGGCAGAGTTCTACTGGTTTTCGTCTTATTACATAAATGAAGTTCAGTCATGGAGTGGAATAAAGAGTGGAGTGCAATATTATATGGATGATGAAATGGTAGACTTGCTAGAACAAATTGAATTGATCATTCAGCAGCGTAATCAAGAGAATATCACAGAGCGAAAAGCAAGTCCAACAGATTTAGAAACCGACGAGGAATTATATAATAAAGTTAAAGTACAATTCGATAGATATAGAGTACTTTCCGAGAATACAATTGATCTAATGAATCAGTGGATTATTAATAATAAAAAAGATTTCATTGATATTGATTCCCATTAGTTCGTAACAGGGATTAAGAGAATAATCTAATGGAGCTGAATTTAATGAAGCAGCTTGAAGAAATAAGATTGAATGAGAAAGCTTATCATGATTATTGTTACAGTCAAAATAAGCTATTTGAAGAAGGATCATGGTTAGGTAAACCAGCTAAAAGTGTGGTTGATGTAATGGAGTTCTTTAATGGTGAAAATCATTTGAGAATATTAGATTTAGGAAGTGGTGTAGGAAGGAATAGTATACCTATTGCCCAAAAATACGGTCATCAGATTGAGAAAATAATTGGTGTAGATTTAATAGAATCAGCAAAATATTTTGCCGATCAGTATGCAAAGCTATACGAAGTGGGAGATAAGATAGTAACGGTTGTGTCGGATATAAGTAAGTTCGATATAGTTATAGATGATTTTGATTATATTTTTGCAGTATCTAGTCTTGAACATATCGAAAGTATAGAAGTATTTGAAGAGGTTTTGCAACATATTATTGAGGGAACAACAACTAATGGTATAAATGCATTTATAATAAACTCCAATATAACGGAATACTCGTTGACATCAAATAGATTTCTAGAACCAAGTTTTGAGATTAGATTTGAAACTCAACAATTACTAGACATGTTAAAAGTCAAATATGCAAGCTGGAATGTGATTAGACATGACATTAAACCTTACGAAGTTAAGATTAATAGAGATAAAGAAGAGGTACTCTTGAGAGGCGATGCTGTAACGTGGATCGTCAATAAAACTCATTGAATACAGCTACCCAATTAACAATCTATTTCAACTAGATATGGCGGAATGAAAATATGAAGAAAAAATGGATAGTGAGTGGTATTATCGTAATTGCATTGATATACGTTTTATATGGTTATCATCGTCCGCAATATGTAGAGTTAAGTTTCAACAGTGTTATCTTTTCACTTGATAGTGATTTTGAAAAATCTATTGAGGTTTCTATGAAAGGAGAGCTTTATAAAAGTCTAGTAGGGAATGGTATGTTTCGAGGTGAGTTGAGTGCGGAGGAAGATTTGAAGTACAATGTCAAACTGACAGAGGAAGGTAATCTTTTCGAAGGCTTTATTATTGTAAAGGATTCAAATAAAAATACTATAATCATTGGTACAGTTAATGTCTCTCCTAAGTTAGATAAAATATGGATCCAATTGGATGATGTGAATGAGCGATATTCATTGACAGAAGGGTATATAGCTGGGCCTGCTAGTAATGTAAGTAAAGCAAAACAGATTGCTAGTATGATTTTCGAGGGAAAATAAGTAAAAGATTTTATGGGACATTCAACTATAAATGTAGCTGAATGTCTAGTTTTCGATACTGAATCGCTTCAGCGACATGCTCTAAATGCACATCAATACATCCTGCAAGATCAGCAATGGTACGGGCAATTTTAATAATTCGATCATATCCACGCATACTCATTCCTAATGCTTGAAACGCATTTTCAATCAATTCATGTGCCTCTTCTGGCAACTTAACTAACTGCTTAATACCTTGAGTCGTTAACTCACTATTATAATTGAATGCATATAGACGATATCGTTGCTGTTGCAATGTAACTGCTTGCTGAACTAATTTACGCATTTGCTCAGACGTCATTGCGAGGTCTTCTTTGGAAGGAACAAGTGAAGTGGGTCGAGCAACATCAATTTGTAAGTCAATACGATCCAATAGCGGCCCAGATAGCTTAGCTCGATAGCGATGAATCATTGCTTGTGTACAGGAGCAACTCTGTCCTTCACGTTCAAATCCATAATATCCACATGGACACGGATTATACGATGCAGCTAGTAGAAATGAAGCGGGAAATGTAATATGACTTCTTGCTCTAGATATCGTTACCGTATGTTCTTCCATTGGTTGACGAAGTAACTCTAGCACTTGCCGTGAAAATTCTGGTAGTTCATCAAGAAACAGTACTCCATGATGAGATAGAGTGACTTCACCGGGTTTAGGAATACTGCCACCTCCGATGAGACCGCCGACTGAAATGGAATGGTGTGGGGAACGGAATGGTGGTGCAGTAAGAAACTCAGAGGTTTGCGGAGGTAATTTCCCAGCAACACTATAAATTTTGGTTACTTCAAGTGCTTCAACTTCCTGAAGAGGAGGCATAATACTAGGTAGTCGACGCATTAGCATTGTTTTACCAACGCCTGGTGGACCCGCTACAATAATGTTATGACGACCAGCAGCGGCAATTAATAATGCTCGTTTTGCTTCCTGTTGACCAACGACATCACATATATCGATATCTTGCCTATGAACTTTATTAGTAGAAGCTTGATTCCGGGCTTTCTGATGCAAAGCTAGTAATTCCTCTGATGTTACATAATTGATATTTTCTAATTCTCGTAAATTAGTAATGGGACACAATAATAGTCCAGAAATGAGTGAAGCTTCGAAAGAATTCACATGTGGTAATATGATTTTCGTAATGCCAGCTGCTTTTGCATATTCTAGCATGGCAAGAATGCCGTGAACGGGTCTAATATGTCCGTCTAATGATAATTCACCAACAACTAACGATCCTGAAAGTTCGCAGTTGATTTGCTTAGATGCCTTCAGTATACCTGCTGCAATCGCAAGATCTAGCCCTGTTCCTTCTTTCTTCATATCAGCAGGTGCGAGATTGATCGTTATCCTTTCCAAAGGAAATTGATAATTACTATTACGAATAGCTGAACGTACACGCTCAACTGATTCGCGTATTGCGGAATCAGGCAATCCAACTACGTTGATTTGCGGTATTCCGCTCGTTATATCAACTTCTACCGTAATTCCACGTCCGTTTACTCCAATAACAATTGCACTAGCAAGTGATGTGTACACAAAAAGCACCCCCAATGGTTAGATTGGAGGTGCTTCCTCAATTTATCTATTCATTTAATAATAAGTAGCATACAAAAATTTGTCAATTAGAGGTTAGTAGGGGGTATGTTTACTGGTGGACGTTTTCTCAAACTTGCTCATGTAATTTGGGGTTTGGTGAGTTAAATTGTAACAGACCTCAAAATTATGTTCTATGCGAGAAAAATATGAAGAAACAGCAAAATAGACCTCGAAAATATGGTCTATGCGAGAAAAATATGAAGAAACCGTGCAACAGACCTCAAAATTATGGTCTATGAGAGCAAAATATGAAGAAATCGCGCAACAGACCTCAAAATTATGGTCTATAAGAGAAAAATATGAAGAAACCGCGCAATAAACCTCAAAATTATGGTCTATGCGAGCAAAATATGAAGAAACCGTACAACAGACCTCAAAATTATGGTCTATGCGAGAAAAATACGAAGAAATCGCGCAATAGACCTAGAAATTATGGTCTATGCGAGTAAATAAATGAAAAAACAGCACAATAAACCTCAAAATTATGGGCTATGAGAGCGAAATATGAAGAAACCGCGCAACAGACCTCAAAATTATGGTCTATGCGAGTAAAATGCTAAGAAACAGCACAATAAACCCAAAAATTATAGTCTATGAGACTAACCTCTGGATAAAAATACAATTAGGTTATCATAAACTTTAACCCAATAAGTTAGTGAAAATACCTTAATATGCAATTATATAATGAAAAGTAGCATATATAACTGCATAGAAAGTGGAAATTTATCAACGATATCAAAAAGAGATCATATCAATAGCAAAATAAGCTCACTCTTTTTCTAGAAATAAGAGATAATCATGGAGAAAGATGTTACAATGTAAGCAGTTTCTTTGTACATATTACTGTAATAGTCAGTGAAATGGAGGATTTCAACATGAACATCCATGAGTATCAAGGCAAAGCTGTACTAAAACAATATGGCGTATCCGTTCCCGAAGGGAAAGTAGCTTTCACAGTTGATGAAGCTGTACAAGCTGCGCAAGAACTAGGGACTTCGGTAGTTGTCGTTAAAGCCCAAATTCATGCTGGTGGCCGCGGTAAAGCCGGTGGAGTAAAAGTAGCAAAAAATCTTGACGAAGTTAGAGCTTATGCAAGTGAAATTTTAGGCAAGGTGCTAGTTACTCATCAAACTGGTCCAGAAGGCAAAGAAGTTAAGCGTCTTCTGATCGAACAAGGTTGTGACATTAAGAAAGAGTACTACGTTGGTGTAGTTCTTGATCGTGCCACAGGTCGTGTAACGTTTATGGCATCAGAAGAAGGCGGTACTGAGATCGAAGAGGTTGCTGCCAGTAATCCAGAGAAAATTTTCAAAGAAGTGGTTGACCCTGCGATCGGTTTACAGGCTTTCCAAGCTCGTAAATTAGCATATGCAATCAATATTCCGAATGAACTAGTTAACAAAGCTGCTAAATTCATGCTTAGTTTATACAGCGCTTTCGTGGAAAAAGATTGCTCTATTGCCGAAATTAACCCTCTAGTTGTAACAGGTGATGGCAACGTAATGGCATTGGATGCGAAATTGAATTTTGACTCTAATGCATTGTACCGTCACAAAGACATTTTAGAACTTCGCGATCTTGAAGAAGAAGATTCTAAAGAAATTGAAGCATCCAAGTATGACCTTAGCTACATTGCACTTGATGGCGACATCGGATGTATGGTTAATGGCGCAGGACTTGCGATGGCGACAATGGATATAATTAAACATTACGGTGGAGACCCAGCTAACTTCCTAGATGTTGGGGGCGGTGCGACTACTGAAAAAGTAACAGAAGCATTCAAGATTATTCTGTCTGATGAAAAAGTTAAAGGTATTTTCGTGAACATTTTTGGCGGCATTATGCGTTGTGATGTTATCGCAAACGGTGTGGTAGAAGCTGCTAAGCAAATCGGCCTAGATCGTCCACTTGTCGTTCGCCTTGAAGGAACGAATGTGGAACTAGGAAAGCAGATTCTTAATGAATCTGGTCTGAATATTGTTGCGGCTGATTCCATGGCAGATGGCGCGCAAAAAATTGTAGCTCTAGTGAAATAGAACTGCATTTCTCGAGTAAATACACGAAAACATTCAGAGGATGTGAGATAAGTGGCTATTTTGGTTAATAAAGATACAAAAGTTATTACTCAAGGTATCACTGGTGCTACTGGTCTATTCCATGCAAAAGGTGCATTAGACTATGGCACGCAAATGGTTGGTGGCGTTACACCTGGTAAAGGTGGAACATCAGTGGAGATTACACTTGAGAATGGTGATGTAGCTACATTACCAGTATTTAATACAGTATCACAAGCGGTTGAAGCTACAGGTGCTACTGCATCTGTTATCTACGTACCGCCTGCTTTCGCAGCTGAAGCTATTATTGAAGCAGTTGATGCAGGACTTGAACTTGTTATCTGTATTACAGAAGGTATTCCTGTACTTGACATGGTTAATGTAAAACGTTATATGGAAGGTAAAGATTCCGTATTAATCGGACCTAACTGTCCAGGCGTTATTACTCCAGGCGAGTGCAAAATCGGTATTATGCCTGGTTATATTCATGCTCCGGGTCATGTAGGTGTAGTGTCTCGTTCTGGAACGCTTACTTATGAGGCTGTTCATCAATTAACTACTCGTGGTATTGGTCAATCGTCTGCGATTGGTATCGGTGGAGACCCTGTTAAAGGTTCTGAGTTTATCGATATTTTGAGTCGCTTTAACGATGATCCTGAAACTTATGCAGTAATTATGATCGGTGAGATCGGCGGAACTGCAGAAGAAGAAGCTGCTGAGTGGATTAAAGCTAATATGACGAAGCCTGTAGTAGGTTTCATTGGTGGTGCAACTGCTCCTCCAGGGAAACGTATGGGACATGCTGGAGCGATTATTTCTGGTGGTAAAGGTACCGCTGCTGAGAAAATTACTACGCTTGAAGCTTGTGGAATTAAAGTAGCACCTACACCATCTGAGATGGGTTCAACTCTAGTATCTGTACTAGAAGAACAAGGTCTACTTGAAAAATGTATTACAGTGAAATAATGATATAGATCTATAAGTTAAGTTCAAAAAGTGGGCTTTTAGAACCGAGAATATGAAGTGTACTTTCCAAGTTCGCTTCATATTCGACGTCGAATAAATTGCGAAGCTAATCATCGTTATCAAAGTCTACTTTTTGAACAATCTCTGTAAGGCAAGCAGCCTTATCTCTTTCAATTGAAAGGGGTAAGGCTGCTTTTTTTATGAAATATTTAGAAAATTTAAGCAATTTACGATGCAAGACTTGCAATCTGCCTCTATATTAAGGCACAATATGAGAGTGCTAGTGCAAGCTCTTGTTCATAACGGAGGAGTATTCACATGAACAATGATCCGTATAAACACTTTATGATCGAGCTTTCCGAAGTAGCAGGTGTTGGTTGGCATACAATGAAACTTATTATAGATAACAATCTTTATGAGGAAGATGTATGGCATGTTGAACGATTACAACAACTTGGAGTAAAGGCACAAACTTCTGAAAGATTATATCAATTTAGAAGCAATTATAATTATGAGAGTAATGAAGAAAGAGTAACTCATCAACTACGGAATCGATATAGCTGTATTACCTATTGGGATGATCGATATCCAGAAACGTTGAAACAAATTGCTCAGCCACCTTGGATTCTATACGTTCGTGGCCGACTAGAACTACTTCAGAGACAATCGTTAGCTATAGTTGGCACTAGATATCCTACGAGCTATGGTAAACAGTGTACAAAGCTATTCAGTGGACAATTTGCAGAACAAGGTTTAACGATTGTGAGTGGTTTTGCTAATGGTGTTGATACCATTGCTCACAAAGAAGCGTTAGCATATCTAAGTTCAACGATTGCAATATTACCTACAGCAATAACTCAATGCTATCCTGCTAACAATTATGAATTATATGAACGTATAGGAGAAGAAGGTTTACTTCTATCTGAAAGTGTACATGCTTCACCTGTACACCCTGGTCAATTTCATCAGCGTAATCGAATTATTGCAGGCTTAAGTCTTGCTTCTATTATAATAGAAGGAGAACGAAAAAGTGGTTCGATGATTACAGCAAAGCATGCAATGGATATGGATCGTGAACTATTTGCGGTACCTGGACCTATTAATTCAGCAAAAAGTGATGGACCAAACTTTCTTATTCATAATGGATATGCTAGAATGCTATTGTCCTCACATCAATTGTTTGAGGAATTACCATGGTTAAAAAATATTGTGAATAGTCAACATGCTAATGAACCGAATCTCCAAAAGAAGAACAAATTATTATATGAATTGTCTGAGGATGAAGTTATTATTGTTACATTGCTGAGAGAAAATTCCCTCTCTATTAATGAGATTTTTAATATTACTAATATTCCGTTTGGACATTTGAACGTTCTTCTGCTAAATTTATGTATAAAACAATTCATAGAACAACATCCTGGTTCAATATATATTGCACTGTAATTTGTTTCTAAAAGAGGAGGCACCTCGTATGGCAGATTCGTTAGTCATTGTAGAATCACCCGCCAAAGCCAAAACGATTGGTAAGTATTTAGGTAGTAAATATATTGTCAAAGCGTCTATGGGACATATTCGTGATTTACCTAAAAGTCAAATTGGTGTTGAAGTGGAAAATGATTTTAACCCGAAATACATTACGATTCGTGGTAAAGGTAGTGTATTAAAGGAACTGAAAGACGCAAGTAAAAAAGTTAAAAAAGTCTATCTCGCAGCCGATCCCGATCGCGAAGGAGAAGCGATTGCTTGGCATTTGGCTCATTATCTAGATATCGATGAGACAGATTCCTGTCGTGTAGTATTCAATGAAATTACAAAGCAAGCGGTAAAGGATGCATTCAAATCGCCGCGCGCTATTAATATGGACTTAGTTAATGCACAACAAGCAAGACGTATTTTAGACCGATTAGTGGGCTACAAGATTAGTCCGCTATTATGGAAAAAAGTTAAAAAAGGTCTATCAGCTGGCCGAGTACAATCGGTAACGGTGAAAATGATTCTTGATCGTGAACACGAGATTGATGCTTTTATTCCAGAAGAATATTGGTCAATTACTGCAAAACTTGAACACCAAAAACAGAATTTTGAAGCGAAGTTCTATGGTTTGAACGGTAAGAAGAAAGAACTTTCCAATCAAAATGATGTTGATGAAGTGCTAGCTGCTATGGCAAATGATAAGTTTACTGTAGCTGAAGTGAAAGAGAAAGAAAGATTAAGAAATCCTTCTCCACCTTTCATCACAAGTTCATTGCAGCAGGAAGCGGCTCGTAAGCTTGGATTTAGAGCTTCTAAGACGATGAGCGTTGCGCAACAGCTTTACGAGGGTGTAGAGCTTGGTAAGGAAGGTACAGTCGGTTTGATTACGTATATGAGAACCGATTCCACTCGTATTTCTCCTATTGCGCAAGAAGAGGCTCGTGAATATGTGACCAACAAATACGGTGCTACGTATATTCCAGATGAACCAAGACAATATTTGAAGAAAAACAGTAACTCACAAGATGCGCATGAAGCGATTCGACCAACATCTATTATTCGTGATCCAGAAACGATGAAACCTTTCTTGTCTCGAGACCAATTCAGACTGTACAAATTAGTCTGGGATCGTTTTGCTTCAAGTCAGATGTCATCTGCTGTTCTTGACACAATGACAGTTGATTTCAACAGTGGGTCAGCAACTTTCCGTGCTACAGGTTCAAAAATTAAATTCGCAGGATTTATGAAAGTATATGTGGAAGGTAACGATGATGATACGGTAGAGGAGTACACTTTACTTCCTGCACTATCCATTGGTGAAAAACTTGATCCAGAAACTATTGATCCAAAGCAACATTTCACTCAACCACCACCGAGATATACGGAAGCAAGACTTGTGAAAGCGCTGGAAGAGTTAGGTATCGGTCGACCAAGTACGTATGCTCCTACATTAGAAACGGTTCAAAAACGTGGCTATGTGGCATTAGAGGAGAAAAAGTTTTTTCCTACAGAACTTGGAGAATTAGTCATTCAGCTTATGGAAGAATTCTTCCCTGAAATTTTGAATGTTGAGTTTACTGCCAATATGGAAGGGAACCTTGACCATGTGGAAGAGGGAACGGAAGATTGGGTTAAAATTTTAGCTGACTTCTATGAAACTTTTGAGAAGAGATTAGAAGTAGCTGAAGAAGAAATGAAAGAAATTGAAATTCAAGATGAGGTATCTGATGAGCTTTGTGAGAAGTGCGGCAAACCATTAGTATACAAAATGGGACGCTTCGGAAGATTTTTAGCATGTTCTGGATTCCCAGATTGTAGAAATACGAAACCTATCGTGAAAGATATTGGAGTTACTTGCCCGAAATGTAATAAAGGACATATCGTCGAAAGACGAAGTAAAAAGGGTAGAATCTTCTTTGGTTGTGATTCTTATCCAGAGTGTGATTATGTTTCATGGGATAAGCCTACAAACAAACCTTGTCCAAATTGTAATGAGGTACTTGTCGAAAAGCGTAATCGAAGTGGCGCCAAACTAAAATGTGTAAGTTGTGATTACTCGGAAGAAATTATCGAGGATGAGAACGAAGAACTATAACATAGTTATGTATAGATCGTAATACCTATATGTAACGTCATGTCCTCCCATTCTTTGGGAGGATATTGTCTTTCTATACTTAAAACTAGAGAATGTGATTTGAGAGGATGAAATAGATTGAGCAATCAGAAAGTAATTGTTGTAGGTGCAGGTCTAGCGGGTAGCGAGGCAGCTTGGCAAATCGCTGAGCAAGGCGTTGAAGTTATTCTATATGAGATGCGTCCTGTAACAAAAACTCCTGCACATCATACGAACCAATTTGCTGAGTTAGTATGTAGTAATAGTTTGCGAGCAAATGGTTTAAGTAACGCGGTTGGGGTATTGAAGGAAGAAATGCGTATGCTGGATTCCATCATTATCAGTAGTGCTGACCAACATGCTGTTCCAGCTGGAGGGGCATTAGCAGTTGACCGTGACGGTTTTTCTGGGGAAATCACGAATCGTTTGCGCAATCATCCGCTAATCGATGTTCGCAATGAGGAAGTAACGGAAATTCCTGAGGACGGAATTGTTGTCATTGCTACAGGACCATTAACAGCAGAATCATTGTCTAAGCAAATTCAAGGATTACTTGGAGAAGAGTATTTCTATTTCTACGATGCAGCAGCTCCTATCATTGAAAAAGATTCCATTGATATGGATAAAGTATACTTAGCATCTCGTTATGATAAAGGTGAAGCTGCCTATTTGAATTGTCCGATGACTGAAGATGAATTCAATGCATTCTATGATGAATTAGTAACTGCTGAGGTTGCTCAATTAAAGGAATTTGAAAAGGAAGTATACTTTGAAGGTTGTATGCCTATCGAAGTTATGGCCACTCGTGGTAGACAAACGATGTTATTCGGCCCTCTAAAGCCGGTAGGACTTGTTAATCCTCATACAGATAAATTGCCACATGCCGTTATTCAATTACGTCAAGATAATGCTGCAGGAACTCTATACAATATGGTAGGCTTCCAAACGCATTTGAAATGGGGAGAGCAAAAACGTGTGTTCTCAATGATTCCTGGACTTGAAAATGCGGAGTTCGTACGTTACGGCGTTATGCATCGTAATACATTTATCAATTCACCCAGCTTGATGCGTCCTACGTATCAAACGAAACAAAGAGAGAATTTATTCTTTGCGGGTCAGATGACAGGTGTAGAAGGATATGTTGAGTCAGCAGCTTCAGGATTAATCGCTGGTATAAATGCAGCGAAACTTGCAAAAGGTGAACCTTTAGTGCAATTGCCTGTACAATCAGCGCTTGGAAGCATGGCTGAGTACATTACAACAGCTGATTTCAAACATTTTCAACCAATGAACGCAAACTTTGGTCTGTTTCCACCACTTGAGAATAAAATTCGAAATAAGAAGGAAAAAAATGAGGCGATCGCAAATCGCGCATTAGAGCATATTCAACAATTTAAGGATGAGCATTTCGGTAGATAATTCCAATCTATGTGTTAATAAAACCTGTATTGGGAAAAGTTACTTTATATCCTTGAGAAGTTACTCAAAAAGTACATGAAAAGTTTGGAGGAGGCGTAAAAGATGGAAATGCAATTTCATGCGACAACGATTTGTGCTGTAAGACACAATGGCAAAGGTGCTATTGCTGGTGATGGGCAAGTGACCTTTGGTAATTCAATGGTCATGAAGGGAACGGCAAAGAAAGTACGTCGTTTGTACCGTGGTCAAGTTGTATCAGGTTTTGCTGGCTCTGTAGCAGATGCTATTACGTTGTTTGAAAAGTTTGAAGCTAAACTAGAAGAACATCATGGTAATTTGCAACGTGCAGCAGTTGAACTTGCCAAAGAATGGCGTTCAGATCGTGTCCTTCGTAAACTGGAAGCGATGATGATTGTAATGGACAAAAGTGGAATGTTATTGATTTCAGGTAATGGTGAAATTATCGAACCTGACGATGATGTTATTGCCATCGGTTCAGGTGGATCTTTTGCTTTATCGGCTGCAAGAGCGATGAAACGTCATGCTCCTGACATGGAGGCTAAGGATATTGCCCATGGAGCTTTGGAGATTGCAGCAGAAATATGCGTTTATACTAATCACAATATTGTGGTAGAAGAAATATTATAGAGTAGCGGAGGCGATGAGGAATGGATAACAAAGCTCTGACACCGCGTCAAATTGTTGCGGAACTTGATAAGTATATTGTTGCTCAAAAAGATGCAAAACGTTCAGTGGCGGTTGCGCTACGTAATCGTTATCGTAGAAGTATGTTAGATGAAAGCCTTCGCGATGAGATTGTTCCGAAAAATATTCTTATGATCGGACCTACAGGAGTCGGGAAGACGGAAATTGCAAGACGTCTTGCTAAATTAGTGAAAGCGCCATTTGTGAAGGTGGAAGCTACTAAATTTACTGAAGTAGGTTATGTTGGACGTGATGTTGAATCGATGGTCCGCGATTTGGTTGAAGTTGCGATTCGTATGGTGAAAGTTGAAAAAACAGAAGTCGTTAAAGCTGAAGCTGAAAAACTTGCTAATGAGCGAATTGTTGAACTACTGGCACCTTCACAAGTTAAACCTAAATCTAACAAAAACCCATTCGAAATGTTGTTTGGTGGTAATAACTCTGATGATTCCGAACGTGATAAAGAAACAGAGATTGATCATGGACTAGCAGAGCGAAGAACAAAAGTTAAGGCTGATCTTGAAGCAGGTAGACTTGAGAATGAGCAAATCCAAATTGAGGTAGAAGATAGTTCTCCCAATATGATGGATATGTTGAGTGGTCAAGGTTTAGAAAATTCTGGGATGAACATGCAAGATATTTTAGGTTCACTAATGCCTAAAAAACCTAAGAAGAGAAAGTTGCCTGTAAAAGAAGCAAGAAAAGTACTCACACAAGAAGAAGCTACTAAACTTATTGATATGGATGAAGTCATCGCAGAATCTGTTATTCGTGCTGAGCAGAGTGGAATTATTTTCATCGATGAAATCGATAAAATTGCTGCACCGTCTCGAGGATCAGGCCCAGATGTATCGCGTGAAGGTGTCCAAAGAGATATTTTACCGATCGTGGAAGGCTCTACGATTATGACGAAGTATGGACCTGTTAGAACTGACTATGTGCTGTTTGTTGCAGCTGGTGCATTCCATATTGCAAAACCTTCAGATCTTATTCCTGAGTTACAAGGGCGCTTCCCAATTCGTGTCGAATTAACTTCTCTTACTGAAGAAGACTTCGTTAACATTTTGACAGAACCAAAAAATGCATTGACGAAGCAATATACCGCATTATTGGAAACTGAAGGTATTAAAATTGACTTTACTGAAGATGCGATTAAAGAAATTGCTAAAATAGCAGCAGATGTGAATCGGAATATGGAAAATATCGGTGCTAGAAGATTGCATACTATTCTCGAAAAATTGTTAGAAGATCTTTCATTTGAGGCTCCTGAATTAACGTTAGAACATATGCAAATTACTCCTGAGTATGTTAGAGCTAAGCTAGGGAACATTGCAAAAGATCGTGATTTGAGTCAATATATTTTGTAGCAGCATTAGATTTGGGAGGCAATTGGTAATGAGTTTATTGAATAAAACACGAACTTTGAATCGTTTATTACAGCGTGCAGCAGGTAAGTCAGTTAACTTTAGAGAAATGGCTGAAGTGCTTTGCACGACGATTCAGTCCAATGTGTTCGTTGTTAGTCGTCGAGGTAAAGTGCTCGGTTGTGCTGCTTTAGATATTTATGCACATGATTATTTACGTGCTTTGAACTCAGATGAACTTAGATTTTCTAATGAAATGAATGCTTTGTTCTTAGAGTTCGCAGAAACAAACACAAATGTTTCTATGGAAAAAATGGATTCTGAATTAATTGTCAGATTAGGTGATCAAGAAAATATGACTATTGTCCCAATTATCGGTGGGGGCGATCGGCTTGGTACATTATTACTTACGCGTATGAAAGCAGAGTTTACCGATGAAGACCTAGTTCTTGCGGAGTACGGTAGCACAATAGTTGGTATGGAGATATTAAGAGAGCGCAGCGAGGAGATCGAACAAGAAGCTCGTAGCAGAGCGGTAGTTGCTGTAGCAATTGGATCACTGTCCTATAGCGAATTAGAAGCGGTGGAACATATTTTTGAAGAACTTGATGGTAAAGAAGGGTTGCTTGTAGCTTCGAAGATAGCGGACCGTGTAGGTATTACACGTTCAGTTATCGTAAACGCACTTCGCAAATTAGAGAGTGCAGGAGTTATTGAAACGCGATCTCTAGGAATGAAAGGTACTTACATTAAGATACTGAATATACAATTATTACAAGAATTAGAAAAACAAAAATAAAGACTAGTAGAACATACACCCCAAAAGCCCTAGTTAATAAATAAAATAGGGCTTTTTTCTTATTGTAATAATTTAGGGAATTCTTGATTATATAGATATATCTTTCGACGAAATATTATAAATTTTTAATATTTTTTGTTATGAAATAGAGGATTTTGACATCTATATGTTGAATCAGAACATTACGAGCAGTAAGAAAGTGGTGAAATGAATGAAACTTTTGAATAGTACCTCTTTTCAAAGAATGGAATCTGCACTATATAATGCTGAAGCAAGGCAACGTGTAATATCTAATAACATTGCCAATGCAGAGACTCCTAATTTCAAAAGATCAGAGCTTCTCTTCGAAAATATAATTGCTGATGCAATGGGTGAAAACTCTACATCTTCCTTAAAAGGTCAAATAACGAATGATCGTCATATTGCGATTAACGGTGGTAAACTTGGTTTGCCAACTGCAAAACTTGTAACAGACACAACGACTGCAATGAATTCTACAACGAATAATAATGTTGATCTTGATGCAGAAATGACATTACAAGCTAAAAATCAACTTAATTATAACTTGTATGTACAACAGTTGAATCATGAATTTTCAATGATGAGAATTGCGATTACAGGGGGGAAATAATAGATGAAACTTACTAATGGTTTTGACATTAGTGCATCTGCTTTAACAGCGAACCGTATGAGAATGGATGTTATTTCGTCGAATGTCGCCAATGCCGAAACGACTAGAGGTAGCTTTGTCAATGGTGAATATGTTCCATATAAAAGGAAAATGGTGGTCATGGATGCAAAGGAATCATCCTTTGCATCTGTCCTTAATAATACATTGAATGGAAAGCAACAAAGTAAATTGTTAAATGGTGTAAATGTGACAAAAATCATAGAAGACACTTCTCCAACTAAGTTAGTCTATAATCCGGCTCATCCTGATGCTAATGCGGATGGCTATGTCAACATGCCAAATGTTGACATTGCAACTGAGATGGTTGATATGATAGCTGCTGTTCGAGCGTATGAATCGAATGTTACAGCTCTAAATGCTACGAAATCAATGTTTATGAAAGCACTAGAGATTGGGAAATAGTTTTATACTAAGAATGGAGGTCACATATGATTGATTCAGTTTCAGGTATAAGTTTACAACAAATTAAAAGTATAAATGCAGCTTCTAATGAAAAGACAACTGCAGATATTACGAAATCTTTTGGACAATTTCTTACTGATGCATTAGAAAATGTATCTGCACAAGAAGCAGAAGTACACGCGAAAAACGATTTGTATCTTGCAGGTAAAGTTGATGCTACTGAACTATTGATTACATCAAGTCAAGCTCAGTTAAGTTTGCAATTAACCTCACAGATCCGCGATAAAGCAGTTAATGCATATCAAGAAATTATGCGGATCCAAATCTAAGTTTGTTGAGACTAGCATAGAACTCGGATGAGGTGAAAACGTGAACGAAAGAGTCGCCCAATATGTTAATAAGATAAAAAGTGCGTTTCAACAAATGGGAAGAAAACAAAAAATATGGCTTGGTGCTTCGATAGTAGGATTAGTAGTAGCAATCGTGCTTGCGACTGTTATTTTTACGAGAACTGAGTACGAAGTTGCTTTCAATAATTTGGATGCAACAGATTCAGCTGCAATAATTACTTATTTGGAATCGGCAGCTATACCTTATAAGCTAGATGCTATGGGTACTTCCATTTCCGTTCCAACGAAAGATGCTGCAAAAGCAAAAATCGAAATTGGTTCTCAAGGTATGATTCAAAATGGATCAATTGGATTCACTGAGGCTTTCGGATTAGGAAGCTCTACTCTCGGTACAACGGAGAACGAATTCAATGTAAAATATCAAAATGCCGTTAATGGAGAAATTCAAAAATTATTGAATGGACTTCAAGGAATCCAAAGTTCAAAGGTGCTAGTTACAGTGCCTAAAGAAAGTGTATTTCTAACAACGGATGAGCAAAATAAACCTACTGCAGCCATAGTACTTAATTTTACGGCTGGATATCGTCCAACACAAGCGGAAATAGATGGATATTTTAATCTAGTAAAATCTTCCGTTACAGGTCTTGAAGTGAGTGACGTTACAATCTCTAGCCAACAATTAGGTGAGTTAATGTCGTCTTCAACCAATGATTTGTTAGCGGGCAGTTCCAATTTAATAGAAACACAATTCAAGGTTCAGAAAATGTATGAGCAGGATGTGAAAACTAGCGTTCAACAATACTTAAGCCAAATTTATGGCGTTGACAATATTGTCGTTAGTATTTCTAGTAGTTTGAACTTTGACAAGAAATCAAGTCAAGAAAGTCTTGTTTCACCGCTTGAAAATAACAACAATAACGGCATCATTATTAGTGAACAACTTGAAACTAATTCCTCTACCAATTCCAACGGAACATCAGGTGGAGTTGTTGGTACGGGCGAAACAGATGTTCCAACCTATCAAACTTCTACTAATGATGGTGAAAGTAGTTCTGAATCTAGTTCTTCTGTTACAAATTATGAAGTTAATAGAGTTAACAATATTATAGAATCTGCACCTTATGTTGTTAAAGATCTATCAATTAGTGTAGGTTTTGAGGCTTCAGAACCAGCAAATCCAGCGGAACAAGCTGCAATTACAGATTACTTAAAAAGCGTTGTAAGAAGCCAACTAGCTAATTCTGGTCAAAATGTAGAAAACGATGAACTTTTGAATAAGAAAGTAACGCTTATTGCACGTAATTTCAATACTGCAAATGTTGAAACTTCAGGTTCTGGAATTTCTCTAGGTTGGTTAATCGGTATCGGTGCTTTGGCATTAGCTGCCATTATTGCTCTAGTAGTAGTAGTAGTTTCACGTCGTCGCAATGCTGCAAGACTTGCAGAAGAAGCAATAAATGATATTCCAGAGAGACCTGCTTATGAAGAGATTAATTTGGATAATTTACAAAATGATAGTCAAGCTCGTAAAAATCTAGAAACACTTGCCAAGCGCAAACCTGACGACTTCGTCAACTTGCTACGTACCTGGCTAGTAGATGAATAGAGGTGCTGTAATTGTCGAAAATTTCTCAAGGGTTGTCTGGACGTCAAAAGGCAGCAATTTTATTAATCACGCTAGGACCAGAAGTTTCCGCACAAATCTTCAAACATTTACGCGATGATGAAATTGAGCAACTAACACTTGAAATCGCTAATGTTAGAAAAGTTGATAGTACTGACAGAGATAATATATTGACGGAATTCCATCAAATATGTATGGCTCAAGAGTATATTTCTCAAGGTGGTATTGCTTACGCGAAGGAAATACTGGACAAAGCATTAGGTGAGGAAAAAGCGAAAGAAGTATTAACACGCTTAACAGCTACGCTTCAAGTTAGACCGTTTGACTTTGCACGTAAAGCTGATCCAGCACAAATTCTAAACTTTATTCAAAATGAAAATACGCAGACGATCGCTCTTGTTCTTTCTTACCTACAGTCTGAACAAGCATCAACAATTCTATCGTCTCTACCGCAAGACAAACAAGCAGATGTAGCGAAAAGAATTGCGATGATGGATAGTACTTCTCCTGAAGTAATTACTCAGATTGAGCATATTCTTGAACAAAAGCTATCTTCTACTGTTACACAAGATTATACAAATGCAGGTGGTATTGATTCTATCGTACAAATCTTGAATGGCGTTGACCGTGGTACTGAACGTACTATTCTAGATGCACTTGAGATTCAAGACCCTGAACTTGCTGAAGATATCAAAAAACGTATGTTTGTATTTGAAGATATTGTTAGTATCGATAATCGCTCAATTCAAAGAATTATTAGAGATGTGGAAAATGCAGACTTACAACTTGCACTTAAAGTTTCTAGTGAAGAAGTTCGTGAAGCAATCTTCCGCAATATGTCTAAACGTATGGCTGAGACATTCCAAGAAGAAATGGAATTTATGGGACCTGTTCGTTTACGTGACGTTGAAGAAGCTCAAACACGCATCGTAGCAATTATAAGAAGACTGGAAGAATCTGGTGAAATTATTATTGCTCGTGGCGGAGGAGATGATATCATTGTCTAATCTAATCAAGTCTTCTCATGTTATGACGCTAGAAGAGCTGAGAAAGTTGCGCTGGAATAATCAATATATTCCGCAACATGGAGAAACTGATAGAGAAGAGACAAGTGAACCAGTTGAAGTAAGCCCTGATGCTACTACTATTTCCTTGAGAGATCAAATCCTTTCTGATGCCATGTCAACTGCAGAAGCACGTATTAGTGAAGCTGCGAATGAGTGTGAAAAACTTCTTGAAGATGCTAATGCACAGATCGAAGTTTGGTGGCTTGAGAAACGTAATGAGGATGAAGCGATAAAAGAGAAACATCAGGAAGAAGGACATCAACAAGGTTATCAGTCTGGTATGGTGCAAGCACAGCAAGAAGTGAGAGCTGAATGGGAGCATAATCTTGAAGAAGCATCAACTATATTGAAGGATGCATATCGAACTCGTGAGCAGATTATTCAAGAAGCTGAACCATTTATCGTTGAGTTAAGTTGTAGTATTGCTGAGAAAGTTATTGGCAGACAACTTAGTCTAGAGCCTGAGATGGTCTTAGATATCATTACGAGAACTCTTTCGCGGAGACGTGAGCAAGGGGAGATTACATTGTGTGTCTCGCCAGCGAACTTATCTTTTGTGCAAGCAGCGCGTGAAGAACTGAATGCTACGATCGATTCTCAGGCAGAATTAGTTATTATTCCGGATTCATCTGTTAAAGATGAAGGATGTGTTATACGTTCTAAGTTCGGAAGTATAGATGCTAGAATTGACACACAACTATCAGAGATTAAGAGAGAACTACTTTTAATCGCACATCAAAGCATTGAAGAAAGAGGTCAAACCAATGACGCCGATTAATTTGGAAATGGATAAGTATCGAGATCATCTAAAAAATATCGATCCAGTTCGCATTAACGGCAAAGTCACGCAAGTAATCGGTCTAACGGTAGAGTCACAAGGCCCTGACGCTAGTATTGGTGATCTATGTTATATCTATCCTAGCAAATCATCAAAACCATTGAAGGCTGAAGTAGTTGGTTTCAGAGAGAATAAGGTTATTCTTATGCCTCTCGGAGAATTACATTCTATCAGTCCTGGTTGCGATGTAGTAGGAACGGGTAAGCCGCTGACAGTTCAAGTAGGATCAGAATTGTTAGGAAAAGTACTAGATGGATTAGGAAATCCGCTTGATGGCAGTTTCTTGCCGAGTAGAATGCCCAGCTATTCGACGCATAGCGCACCTAATAATCCGCTAGCTAGACCACGTGTATCAAAACCGCTTGGTATAGGTGTTAAAGCAATTGATGGTTTGTTAACCGTCGGTGTAGGACAACGTGTAGGTATATTCGCTGGATCTGGAGTAGGGAAAAGTACGTTACTAGGAATGATTGCTAGAAACACTTCAGCTGATGTTAATGTTATTGCTTTGATCGGTGAGCGTGGTCGTGAAGTGCTAGAATTCATAGAGAAGGACTTAGGACCAGAAGGTCTAGCGCGTTCGGTCGTTATTGTTGCAACATCTGATCAACCTGCATTGATTCGAATGAAGGGTGCGATGATCGCTACTTCGATAGCTGAATACTTCCGTGATCGTGGATTGAATGTCATGTTAATGATGGACTCCGTAACACGTTATGCAATGGCAATGCGTGAGGTTGGTCTAGCTATTGGTGAACCGCCTGCTACGAGAGGTTATACGCCGTCTGTATTTGCTGCATTGCCTAAGTTGCTAGAACGAGCTGGGACAGGCAAGAAGGGCTCGATAACGGCCTTCTACACCGTTTTAGTAGATGGTGATGATATGAATGAACCAATTGCAGATGCTGTTCGTGGAATTCTTGATGGTCACATTGTGTTAAGTCGTCAGCTCGCGCATAAGGGACATTATCCCGCATTAGACGTCTTGCAGTCTGTAAGTCGTGTTATGAATGAGATTGTTACTGATGAACAGCTGGATGCTGCCAATGAACTTAAGAGACTTCTAGCGATATATCGTGAGTCAGAAGATTTAATTAATATTGGTGCTTATCAAAAAGGGTCAAATCATAATATTGATATGGCCATTGACTATATTGATTCTATTAACGAGTTTACGAGACAACGTACGAATGACAAAATTACGTTAGAAGAAGCTCAAGAGAAATTAATTGCTAACTTTGGTAGGAGTTGATTAATCAATGGCATCTTTTAAGTACACTTTTCAAAAGATAGTAGATTTGAAAGGTAGTGAAAAAACTCAGGCGGAATGGATATTGTCAGATGCGCTAGCAGAACTAAGAGCTGAACAAGATCTTCTTGAACAATACGTGCAAGAGCAAAAGAGTTGGGAGCTTAAGTTAGAGCAATCCGTTCTCGAAGCGATACCTTTATCAGAAGTGCTTATAATAAACCAATATATTGAGTACTGTGCTGAAAGTATTAAGCTCAAGCAAAAAGATATCATGAGAGCCGAACGGAAAGTATTCCAGAAACGTCAAGAACTTGCTTCAAAGATGAAGGAAGAAAAGGTTTGGCATAAAGCAAAAGAACATGCTTTCGATAAATTCAAACACGAAACGCAGTTGAAAGAACAAAATGAATTAGACGAGATGGCTTCCATCCGTTTTATGTCACCAACCCCATAAGAGACAAACGCCTGCAAAGGGAGTGAATGGAATTGGCAGCCATAGAAGAGGACAATCAAGAAACTAGTTTTATCGAGCGATTTATGTTTTTCTTACTTCCATTTTTATTTGTAGCCGTACTACTAGTTGTAATGTTAACTTTATTTAACGTTGATTTCCGTAGTGGAGCAATTAAAATTGGTCAGGATATTCCGATCGTGCGTAATTTCTTACCTGAACCAACAGAAGGCTCTACTGGGTCAGATGGTAGTGTTCGTAGTGAAAAATTAAATGAAAAGCTAACTGCTCTTGAAGCGGAACTTGCTACTGTACGTACTGAACTTGCTGAAGCTACCACAGTAAAAACTACCCAAGAGAGCACTATTACATCTCTGCAAGAGGAAAATGGTCTCTTGAAGCAGAATGTGGCTGAATCAAAACTTACAGATGAAGAGTACAATAATCGAATTATTGAGTTAGCGAGCATGTTTGCAAAGATGACGCCTAGTAAGGCAGCTCCTATTATGCAAAGTATGACGCTTGAAGAAATGGCTTTGATTTTCAGTCAGATGCGTTCTGATGATCGAGTTAAGATTATGGAGAAAATGACGCCACAAATCGCGGCTGATGTTACTTTGAAATTGAAAGACAATGATTCCGTATTGAATATGGAAATCGCTGCACTTCAAGCTCAAGTAAAAAAACTTCAAACTTCTACATCAACGACAGCGTCGGCTTCACAAGTATCTGATGCAGAACTTGCTGCTACGTTCTCGGCAATGGAACCTAAAGCTGCTGCAGATATGCTAGTGAAAATGATGGATATTAGTTCAAGTAAAGTGCTACGTATTCTTAAAGCTAGTACTAGTACTGCACGTTCTGCTATTTTAGAAGAAATTTCAGCAGTAAATGAAAGTACAGCAGCAATGCTCGTAACGAAACTTATGCAAGATTCATAATCCTTTATATTTGAAAGGAGGTGAAAAATTGGAATTGTTAAATGTACTTAATACGGGTGCAGTTATGGGAAGTGTTAGTTCATCTTCAACTTCGACAACTTCGTCAGTAGAAGGAGCAACATTTCAAAATCAACTAGTTCAAATTGTTAACAATCAAGCTACAAATACTGGAGCTACTGAATCAGTAACTACGACTGGATTGTTAACACAACTAGTAGGCAGTGTACCTGTACTAGCTGATGAGACTTTAAGTACCGAAGAGTTGGATCAGCTTGTTGAAAACTTGCTAGATCAATTAGAAACCTTGAAAGATGAAGAGCTTACTGGCGATCAGCTTAGTTTGCTAGATTCATTAATGCAACAGCTTGAAGCGCTTGTACAAGTGATTACTCTTCAAAATGTACAACCAACAATATCTTTTGAAGCAGAAGTAGATGGAGCACTAGTTGCTACTCAAAGTAATGGCCAATATGCGGCGGTTACAAAACTTCAAGATCAATTATTGTTATTGCAACAAGCATTGCATGAAGGTTCTATGAAAATTACTCAAGGGAAGCAACCAGAAGTGATTGTTACTAATCAACTACAGCATTTGCAATCTTCACTTGAAGATTTAGTCAAAGAAATAAAGACTAAGCAAGGAGAATCTAATCAAGCCATTACTTCTCCATTTGTTGCTGTAACGAAAGAAGATAGTGCAGCATCCCATCTACAACGTTTGTCGCAAGAAGTGGCTTTTACTACCCCTTCTTTGACTACTCAGACGGAAGTGATAACGCAAACTGAGGGCGATGATTTACAAAGTCAACCAACAACAGCATTAGCGATGTTGAAAGCTGATAATGTGAAAGATTTCTTGCCGCAATTAACGAAAACTGGAGCAACAGCTACTTCTGCATTTGTATTAGCTAGTGAATTTGCCGATACGATGGAAGGTCTTATCGTACAAAAGTTCAACATTTCTTCATTGAATGGTTTAACTGAAGCTAGACTAATGTTAACTCCTGAAAATTTAGGTCATGTTGATGTGAAAATATCAATGCATAATGGCATATTGACGGCGATCTTCCAAGCTGAAACTGCTATGGGCAAAGATGCATTAGAAAATCAAATGGTGCAGCTACGTGCTTCTCTAGCATCACAAGGAATTACTGTTGATAAAATCGAAGTAACTCAAACTGCATTTGCCGCTGAATTATCGCAACAGCAAAAGCAAGGTAGTCAACAACATTTACAAGATCAAAATGGTCAGCAACGTAATAATGGTGATGAGAACTTCGAAGAACAGTTAGTTACGAACGCGTCTCATAAAGAATTAGGATATGGTCGCGCGGTCAATGAAATGGTGTAATAACACCTAAAGTTGAACGGAGGTGAAAATAATGGCAAGTGCAATTACATCTTCAGTGGTGTGGCCGAACTACGACTCAAAAAATGTTAATAAAGCGACTTCAAAATCCAATGATCTGGGAAAAGATCAGTTTCTTAGTATTCTAATTGCACAACTACGTAACCAAGATCCTATGAATCCAATGAGTGATACAGATTTCATTGCTCAAATGGCTCAATTTACATCTGTTGAACAATTGTCGAATATGTCGGATGAGTTAGCATTGATTCGCCAGAATATAGGGTCTGCATCTAGCTTGATTGGTAAGACAGTTACTTGGAATCAATTTGATGAAGCAGGTAAAGTAATTCAAAAGAGTGGCGTAGTAGATTCGATTATTTCACAGGATGGTTATTTGTATGTTGAAGTTAATGGCGAACGTATCGGTATTGACTTTGTCGGTCAAATCTCAGAGACGAAACCAAGTACAGATCAGCCCGATGAACCTACTGAGGAAACTCCTGAAGTTCCTGGAGACGGTTCTACTGAAACACCTGAGAATGACTCTTCAAATGGAGAGGTGACTGAATAATGAGTGATATTATTAAAGTCGGTCATATGTATCCAATGAAAGTTAATCCAAGTGCATTAACCAATAATACTCGTGGGCAGCAATCTTCTGACACTGCTAAGTTCTCAGATGTATTAGATGGTGCAATGTTGAAATTCAGTCATCATGCTGAACTTCGAATGGCACAAAGAGGGATTAAACTTCCAAGCGAAGGGTTAACTCAAATTAGTGAAGCAGTTGATTCAGCTGCACAAAAAGGTGCGAAAGACTCATTGATCGTCTATCGAGACATCGCCATGATCGTGAATGTACCAACTAGAACGGTTGTGACGGCGTTAGATGGCGGACAACTCAAAAGTAATGTATTTACACAAATAGATAGTGCAATCATCTTAAATTAGGCTGGACCGTTAAGGGAGCCTATAGCTGTTGACCGATTGATACAGCTAATTATAAACACTTGGGAGGATTATAAGAATGCTAAGATCCATGTACTCTGGCGTTTCTGGAATGAAAGGTTTTCAAACAAAACTTGATGTCATCGGTAATAATATCGCTAACGTAAATACAGTAGGTTTCAAAGCTGGTCGAGTAATGTTCTCAGATATTTTGAGTCAAACAATGAGTGGTGTTACTGCTCCAGAAGAAGGAACTAGTGGTGGTGTTAACGCGAAACAGATCGGTCTAGGTGTAACGATCTCTGCTATTGATACTGTCCATACTCCTGGTAGTGCTATGACAACAAATACACCTACAGATTTACGTATTGATGGTGATGGATTCTTCGTACTTTCAGCTGGAGATGGCACAGAACAGATGTTAACTAGAGCAGGTAATTTCGTACTTGATGGTAACCGTCAACTTGTAAATGGCGATGGACTTTTCGTACTTAGTACAGATGGTACCCCAATTGTACTAGATGAAGAGATTACTGCTTTCTCTATTGGTCAAGATGGTGTTATTAATGGCGTAACTGCTGACGGGCAAGTTGAGGTGGCTCAGATTGGTGTTGTTAAAGTAGTTAATCCAGGTGGACTTGAAAAGCTTGGTGGTAGTTTGTACCGTATGACAGTGAATGCTAACCCAGAAGGTGAGATGGAAATTATCGCGCCGAATGATGCTGAACTAGGAACAGGTGCAATTATTGCTGGACAGTTAGAAATGTCTAACGTCGATCTAACTTCTGAATTTGCTGAAATGATTATTGCTCAACGTGGTTTCCAGGCCAACTCAAGAATCATTACTACTTCCGATGAGATCTTACAAGAAGTTGTTAACCTGAAACGTTAATCACTTAAGTAGTTAATAGGGAGGTCCCATGATCTCCCTATCTATAGGAGGGTTGCCATATGATTACATTGACGCGAATTAATGGTCAAAAATTGACGATTAACGCGCTACTTATTGAGTTGGTTGAAGAGGCTGCTGATACCGTTATTACTTTAACAACGGGAAATAAAATTGTAGTGAAAGAAAAGACTGCTGATATTGTTAGTCTGAATCAGCAGTTTCTTCAAGCAATTGGCCTAATTGCTGCGGCCCAAAAGATTGAACATACAAAGGAGCCTTTGCGATGAAAAAGATGCTGCCATGGTTAATTACCATTCTGTTGTCAATTACATTAATTGCTATTGTTGGTTTTGTCGTGTTCGATATGATGACTGGAGATGACAAAAAGACAGCTGCAGGAAATGAACCAGTTAAAGTTGAAGTGTTAAGCGCGAAAGAACGTGTTGAAGTTACATCTACTCTTACGCAATTCAGAAGAAACCTGAAAGATCCTGAATTTGTTGTTATCATTAATTTCGCATTCCAAATGGATAACAAGAAAACAAAAGAAGGCTTTGATCAGATCTTAGATATTGAAGTTAAGCCAATAATTAGTAGAGCTTTAGCTGATATGACAGCGGAAGAGCTTAATGGATCCCAAGGTGAAGATAACCTTGAATCTAAATTGTTAAATCTTATTAATCCGATTTTACCAAAAGGAAAACTAGTTAAAGTTGAGATTACTGATTTCCTTATTTCAAAAATCTAGCTACTAGAGAATTTCCTCTAAGGAGGTGAGAGACATGGTTGATGTTTTATCTCAAAATGAGATTGATGCATTATTAGCGGCATTATCTTCAGGTGAGATGGATGCAGAGGACTTAAAAAAAGAAGAAGTTACGAAAAAAGTTAGTGTATATGATTTTAAGAGGGCCGTTCGATTCTCGAAAGATCACATTAGAAGCTTGACTAGAATTCATGAAAACTTTGCACGGTACTTGACAACTTACTTCTCAGCTCAACTTAGAACTTTTGTTCAAATCAATGTGGTTGACGTAGAGCAGCTACCTTATGATGAATTCATCCGATCTATCCCAAAAATGACCATTCTGAACATTTTTGAGGCTGATCCTTTGGAAGGTCGTATGGTTCTAGAAGTTAATCCAAACGTAGCATATGCAATGCTAGATCGCTTGCTCGGTGGACCAGGTACAGCACCAGCGAAAATGAATTCTCTCACTGAGATTGAAACTATCGTCATGGAAAAGGTATTTTCAAGAGCATTCGAAAGCTTACAAGAGGCTTGGAAAACAGTTATTGATATTAAGCCGAGGTTAGAAGCACTTGAAACTAATCCACAATTTATGCAAGTTGTTTCACCCAATGAAACAATTGCGTTAATCTCTTTCAGTACGAAAATTGGTGATACAACAGGGATGATCAACTTATGTATACCACATGTCGTATTGGAACCAATTATGCCAAGATTGTCTGTACATCATTGGTTTGTATCACAGAAAAAAGAACGTATACCAGAGGAAGTTGAGATGCTTGAGCATCGAGTTAAGAAAACTAAGCTGCCAATCATAGCTGAGCTTGGTGAAGCATCGATTACAATACAAGAATTTTTAGGTCTTGCTCAAGGTGATGTTCTAACATTAAATAAACCTGTTGATGAAGGGCTTAAAATAAGAGTTGGAGAAAAGATTAAATTTATCGGAAGTCCAGGATCAATTAAAGATCGCATCGCGATACAAATTGATGAGATTTTGAACGAAGGAGCGGAAGAAGATTATGACGAGTAAAGATTATTTGTCTCAAGAGGAAATCGATGCGTTGCTTCGTCAATCCTCAAGCGAACCTGAAGAAACGGCAGTAGTAACAGAAGCAACTTCAGAGGTCCTTCTGGAAAGTTTCCTTACATCTATGGAACAAGATGCCTTAGGTGAAATTGGAAATATTACATTTGGTAGTGCAGCAACTGCTCTATCTACACTACTAGGTCGTAAAGTTGATATTACTACACCTACAGTATCACTAGTACGAAAAAGTGAGCTTGGGGATGTTTTTCCTAAACCTCATGTAGCAGTAAGCGTAGAATATGTTGATGGTTTTGAAGGAATTAATTCCTTAGTAATTCGTACAAAAGACGCTCAAGTTATTGCTGATCTTATGCTTGGCGGAGAAGGAACTGTATTGAACGAGGAATTGAATGAAATTCATATTTCTGCCGTTCAAGAAGCGATGAATCAGATGATGGGTTCATCTGCAACTTCAATGTCTACTATTTTTAATAGATTAGTTAATATTTCACCACCAGGTATTAATATACTAGATGTATCTAGTGGAGATGGTTTAGATCATCTTCCTGCAGATGATATTATGATCAAAATCGCATTCCATCTGAGAATTGGTGATCTAATTGATTCAACAATTATGCAGTTATTGCCGATCTCATTTGCAAAACAAATGGTTGCTACGCTTATGGGTGATACAACGGAAGAAATAGCTGCACCAGCACCTGTAGCGCAAGCACCAGTAGAGCAAATTGATCCACCGGTAGCACAGGCGCCACAGTACAATGAAGTGCCACAACAACATATGGCGAACGTACCACAGGTTGCTCAGCAACCACAGGAAATGTACGCACAGCCAGCGATGGGGTATGATATGCCTAATAATAACATGAATTCGAATCGTAATGTTAATGTGCAACCCGTGCAATTCGCTAATTTCAATCAAGGCAGTTTACCACACACTGATGGAACTAATCTAAATTTACTACTCGACATACCATTGAAGGTCACTGTAGAATTAGGAAGAACCCAGAAGCAAATTAAGGATATTCTTGAGTTATCTCAAGGTTCAATCATCGAGTTAGATAAACTAGCAGGTGAGCCAGTCGATATTCTTGTGAATAACAAGCTAATCGCAAAAGGCGAAGTTGTTGTAATCGATGAAAACTTTGGTGTGCGCGTAACAGATATCGTAAGTCAATGGGACAGAATTCAAAAACTACAATGAGTGATCTCTAGGAGGAAGAAACATGGCAAATCGTATTCTAATTGTTGATGATGCTGCATTTATGAGAATGATGATACGTGATATTTTAAGCAAAAATGGTTACGAAGTAGTAGGTGAAGCACCAGATGGTGCCCAAGCCATTGAAAAATTCAAAGAAGTAAAACCTGATCTAGTAACAATGGACATTACGATGCCTGAGATGGACGGTATATCTGCATTGAAAGAAATTCGTAAATTAGATCCAAATGCAAAAGTTATTATGTGTTCTGCGATGGGTCAACAAGCTATGGTTATTGACGCGATCCAAGCAGGAGCAAAAGACTTTATTGTAAAACCATTCCAAGCTGATCGTGTTATTGAAGCTATTAAAAAAACGCTTGGTTAATGAGAGAAGGCTTAACATGTTGAAGTTAGGTTGGAAAATAACTGCATTAACAACTTTACTTACAATGTCTCTTCCTTATATCGCTGTTGCTTCTGACGGTAACAGCGAGTTAGGAGTCGGCTTGAGTAGTGGAGTTGACAAAATGGATACCGGATTCGTAGGTGAAGTTATCTGGGTATTCGTCGCGCTTGCTATTGTAATAACTCTATTAATTTTCACAATAAAATTTCTTTCAAAGCGTAATCGTGCGTGGGGTACTGGGCGCGGTCTTCGTTCATTAGGTGGTATTAGTCTTGGTCAAAATTCTTCGATGCAAATTATTGAAATCGCTGATCGTATCTATGTTGTTGGGGTAGGTGACCAAGTAACTCTACTCGACAAAATAGATGATTCAGAGACAGTAGCGAAAATTATTCAAGATCTTGAATCGAAAGAACAACCGATGATTTCATTGGCAACGATGAAGGAATGGCTATCATCTAGTAAACGTTCGAAAACGGACTTCAAAGAAAATGAAACTAACATGTGGAATGAGTCTAGTTCTTTTGAAGACTTACTGCAAAGTAAGCTTGATAAACAAGCGGAACGTAAGCAGGAGTTAGAGTCACTTTTGAAAGATAATAATAAATGAATGGTTGATGGACAATGAAAAAAAAGTGGATGCTTATCGTACCGCTGTTACTGTTTCTATTACTAACGATGGTACCGTACGCTCACGCTGAAGCACTTCCTGATATCTCCATTAACGTTGGTGGTTCTGATGGTGAAAGTTCAGGTACAGGCACAGTAACGATACTTCTATTAATTACTGTATTGAGTATTGCACCTGCTATATTAGTTCTTATGACGAGTTTTACTAGAATTGTCATAGTACTAGGTTTCGTGAAAACCTCAATGGGTACAAGTACTGTACCTCCATCTCAAGTTTTAGTTGGTCTAGCAATGTTCCTAACTTTCTTTATCATGGCGCCAACATTTAATCAGATCAATGAAGTAGCACTGCAACCATATATCCAAGGTGATATTACGCAAGAACAAGCGCTTGAAGAGGCAGCTAAACCTATGAAAGAGTTTATGTTCAAGCATACTCGCGAGAAAGATTTGTTGTTATTTTTAGAATATACTCAAAGCGAGAAACCTGCTACTTATGATGATATACCAATTACAACTTTAATTCCCGCATATGCGATAAGCGAACTGAAAACTGCATTTCAGATGGGATTCATGATTTTTATTCCATTTCTCGTAATTGATATGATCGTAGCGAGTACGTTGATGGCGATGGGGATGATGATGTTACCTCCTATTATGATTTCATTACCATTTAAGATCTTATTATTTATATTAGTAGACGGTTGGTATCTGATCGTTCGATCATTACTACTAAGCTTTAGTCCATAAAGTTTGTGAGGAGGGAAGACATTGAGTGCAGACTTCATAATTGGTCTAGCAGGAGAAGCCGTATTCACTGTCTTGAAAGCATCCGCTCCCATGCTTGTGCTAGCATTAGTAACTGGATTAGTAGTGAGTGTCTTTCAGGCGACAACCCAAATTCAAGAACAGACGTTAGCGTTTGTACCGAAGATTGTAGCTGTTTTATTGTCTGTTATTGTCTTTGGACCATGGATACTGAATACGGTTGTTGACTTCACGTATACGATATTTAGCAATTTACACCAATATATCGGTTAGGCTGTGAATTCGATGACAGAAGTATTTATGAATGGAGTACCTATTTTTTTGCTTATATTTTGTCGAGTAACAGCTTTTTTCGTCGTATCACCTGTTTTTTCTCATAAAACGGTGCCGTCGATTTTTAAGATAGGACTAGGTTTTTTTATCTCAGTATTTATCTTTATGATGCATGCTGATAATCAGGTGATGGTTCTTGATATACAATATGTGTTGCTAATCATTCGTGAAGTATTAATAGGGTTAATGATGGGGTTCATTGTCTATTTATTCTTTGCATTAATGCATACAGCAGGTGGAATTATCGACATGCAGATTGGTTTTGCAATGGCGAATATTATTGATCCTGTTTCAGGAACGTCAGTTCCATTACTAGGTAATTTTAAGTATTTATTGATGTTAGTTTGTTTTCTAATGATGAATGGACATCACTACTTGCTATCTGGTCTAATGGATAGTTATCAGTGGATACCGATAGAAAACAATTGGTTCTCGAAAATGGCAGACGGCAGTATTGCTGAGTTTATTACAAATTCAGTAGTGCTTAGCATTATCATTGGTATTCAGATCGCAGTGCCTATCATGGTAGCTATGTTTATAACTGATGTTGGTTTAGGATTTTTAGCTAAAACAGCACCGCAATTCAATGTGTTCGTTATTGGTTTTCCAGTTAAAATCATGTTAGGTCTATTACTAATAATATTGATGTTACCTGGTATGAGTTTAATTTTTGAAAAAGTTTTCTCAATTATGTTTAACACTTTAGAACAATTTTTCGGAGTTGTTGGTGGTCCGCCTGCATAGATTGGAGGCAATTTCGTGCAAAAATATGCATTACATCTTGATTTACAACTATTCAATCAAGAGAAAACAGAAAAAGCTACTCCTAAGAAAGTTTCTGATGAACGTAAAAAAGGTCAAGTTGCTAAATCACAAGAATTACCGGCAGCACTAATTCTTACTTTAGTATTTGCATCATTTATGATGATTGGTGGATATTACAAAACGCATTTCATGAGATTATTCAATAATCTATTTGAAAATTGGTTGACGTTAGAATTAACTGCTGGCAATCTAGGTGATTTCTTTGTCTCTATTATGTTAGAAATATTGATTCTATTAGCACCAATTTTCGTAATTGTCATGTTAGTTGGAGTCATAGGAAACGTTGTACAGTTCGGTTTTCTTTTGACCGGTGAACCACTGCAACCAAAGTTTAGTAAGTTGAATCCGTTGGAAGGGTTCAAACGGATATTTTCAATGCGGAGCCTTGTTGAGTTTGCGAAGAGTTTACTTAAAGTTACGATTATTGGCGTGATGGTTTATACTATTATTTCCGGAGAATGGGTAACGATACAAGGATTAGCATTACAACCGCTAGATATCGTATTCGCTTATGCAGCTTCACTAGTAATTCGTCTAGGTATTACTATTGGTGCCATTCTAGTTGTGCTAGCATTACTAGATTTCATGTATCAGAAATATGAACATGCAAAAAGTTTGAAAATGTCTAAACAAGATATTAAAGAAGAACATAAAAAATCAGAAGGTGACCCTTTAATTAAAAGTAAAATTCGAGAGAAGCAATTAAGAATGGCAATTTCTCGTATGATGCAAGAAATTCCTAATGCTGATGTCGTCATAACAAACCCGACACACTTTGCTGTTGCACTAAAGTATGATTCTTCTAACATGGAGGCACCAAAAGTTATCGCTAAAGGAAAGGATCATCTCGCGCTCAAAATTCGTGAGGTTGCAAAGGAGCATGGTGTCATTACAATGGAAAATAAGCCGCTAGCTAGAGCACTGTACAGTCAAGCTGAGATAGGAGACTCTATACCAGCTGACTTATTCCAAGCTGTAGCTGAAGTATTGGCATATGTATATAAGCTTAAAGGTAACAAACAAAATCGGAAGTAACTAGGGGGTGGGACCATCATGAAGCTGAAAGAGCTCATTATTACTTGCGGTATCATAGGAATTATTCTCATGATGATCGTGCCAATCCCTACATTGCTTATTGACTTTCTTCTAATTGTGAATATTACGATAGCACTTACGATCTTACTAGTTGCGATGAATACGAAATCTGCTCTTGATTTTGCTATTTTCCCAGCAATACTTTTAGTTACAACAA
Organism: Paenibacillus endoradicis; assembly: GCF_024721975.1. The sequence goes on from NZ_JANQBB010000001.1 coordinate 665,819, forward strand.
TATTTAGGCTAGCACTAAGTATTTCTACAACAAGAAGTATTCTTTCTAAGGCAGAGGGCGGAGAAGTAATTGAAACATTTGGTCAATGGGTAGGTGGAGGAGACGTAATTATAGGCTTTGTCGTCTTCTTAATTCTAGTAGTTGTTCAATTCATTGTTATTACTAAAGGTTCTGAGCGAGTTGCTGAGGTAGCAGCTAGATTTACGCTAGATGCAATGCCAGGTAAGCAGATGAGCATTGACGCCGACTTAAATTCAGGAATTATTAATGAATTTGAAGCGAAAGAACGTCGTTCTACTATTGAAAGAGAATCTAATTTCTTCGGAGCAATGGATGGTGCAAGTAAGTTCATTAAAGGTGATGCGATAGCAACGATTGTTATGATGATTATCAATCTAGTTGGTGGGTTTATTATTGGTATGGTGAACTGGGATTTATCTTTCGCTGAATCACTTAATAAATTTACGATCTTAACGATTGGTGATGGACTTGTTGCACAAATTCCAGCACTATTAATCTCTACTGCATCTGGTCTAATCGTTACTCGTTCTGCTTCTGATGGTAACCTTTCAGAAGATATCACTGCTCAATTATTCAAGTATCCGAAATTACTTTATGTTGCTGCTGGTACGATTGCGATGTTAGGTTTTACTCCGATCGGAATTATGCGTACATGGCCGTTTGCTATTGGAATTGCAATAGGTGCTTATCTAATTCAAACTTCTCAAAGTAAGAAAGCGGCACAAGATGAATTACTTGTGGAAGAACAGCAGATTGAAGAGGTACGAAGTCCAGAAAGTGTCATTAGTTTACTACAAGTTGATCCGATTGAATTTGAATTTGGTTATGGATTAATTCCATTAGCTGATACGCAACAAGGCGGAGATTTGTTAGATCGAATTATTATGATTCGCCGGCAATGTGCACTTGAATTAGGTTTAGTTGTTCCAGTCATACGAATAAGAGATAATATTCAACTTAAGCCCAATGAGTATGTGATTAAGATCAAAGGAAATACTGTTGCGCGCGGTGAGTTATTATTGAATCACTATTTAGCAATGAGTCCTGGCTTTGAAGATGATTCGATTCATGGCATTGAGACAACTGAGCCAGCATTCGGATTACCTGCCATCTGGATTGATGAGATGACCAAAGAACGTGCGGAGCTATCAGGTTATACAGTTGTTGATCCGCCATCTGTTGTTGCTACTCATTTGACAGAGATCGTTAAGCGCCACGCACATGAATTACTTGGTCGTCAAGAAACAAAAGCTCTTGTTGAAAATGTTAAGACGAATTATCCTGCACTTGTGGATGAACTAATTCCGAGTATTATGTCTTTGGGTGATGTTCAAAAAGTATTAACGAAACTATTGCAGGAAAAGGTATCTATTCGCGACCTAGTTACTATATTTGAAACACTTGCTGATTATGGTCAATATTCTAAAGATACAGATGTTTTAACAGAATATGTTCGTCAATCATTATCTCGTCAAATTACGTTGCAATATTCAACAGCTGGTCAATCATTGCGCGTCATTACTGTAGGCGCACAACTTGAAAAGAAACTTATCGATGCAGTTCAACAAAATGATCAAGGTAGTTACGTTTCACTTGATCCAGTGTCATCACAACAAATTTATCAGAGATTAACAGAACAAGTAAATCGTTTACTGCAATCTGGTCAGCAACCAATCGTACTTACTTCACCTACGATTCGAATGTATTTACGTCAAGTTGTTGCACGGACATTGCAAGATATTCCAATCTTATCATATAGTGAATTAGAGCCAAATGTAGAAGTCCAAAGCGTTGGGGTGGTTAATCTATGAGGGTAAAACGTTATGTAGTAGATACTTTGCCTGATGCCGTCTCTCTCATACGTGATGAGATGGGAAATGATGCAGTCATATTAGAAACGAAAGAGATCAAAATCGGTGGATTTCTAGGTATGTTTCAGAAGCGTAAAATAGAAGTAATGGCAGCAGTTGAGCCAAGCGCTCAAAAAAAACCGAAAAAAATAACTAGTGATCAAGTAGATTATGTTGTTGATCAAATATTAAAGGCTAGTCAACGTAATAAGGAATCAGCTATGGTGGAGGAAGATGAAGTTCGTACATCACCTTCACCAGTTACTCAAGCTAAAGCTAATGAAGCTTTAGCAATACGAAACAGTTCATCGTTCGCTTCCAAATTATATGGGGGACCCTCTCAAGTAGATTCTCCTGTACAACGAGAATCTACGAAGGAATCAATTCCCGCAAATTCATCACAGGGTGAAGTTACAACTTCTATGGAAGCTCTAGTAAAAACTGATGTACAACAATATCAGTCTCAGGAATTAGTGAAAGAGAAGTCTAATGATTTTTCACAAACGGAGCTCTTTATTGTAAATGAATTAAAAAGTCTACGTCATGAAATGCAACGGTTAGCATCTAATTCTAATGATACTCGATCCTTATCTCCAGCAGTTGAAGCAATTAAGCAAAGATTAGGAGAACAAGAAATATTCGAGCAGTGGATTGAAGTAATTAGCGATGAATTGTACGAACTAGAAATTCAAAATAATGAGTTATTATCTATCGATGCCGTTTGGGATTTTTCAAAACAAAAATTTCTTGAATGGCTTTCTCCATATCGATGTGCAGAAATCAATTCGAACTCTAGAGTTGTCCAATTTGTTGGCCCAACAGGAGTTGGCAAGACAACGACAATAGCAAAACTTTCTGCAAATTATTCAATTAAAGATGGTAAGAAGATGGGTCTAATTACAGCTGATACTTATCGTATTGCAGCTGTTGAACAATTGAGAACGTATGCTAATATTTTGAATATTCCTTTAGAAGTTGTATTTTCTCCTTTAGATTTGCAACGTGCTTTCGCACAATTAGAACAAGCAGAACTTATTTTCATGGACACTGCAGGTCGTAACTTTAAAAGTGATATTCATGTATCAGAAGTGAATAGTTTACTGCAAACGGATGAAGCTAGTGAAGCTATTCTCGTGCTTAGCCTGACAAGCAGAACTCAAGATATGAACGTTGTTGCAGAAAAATTTAGCAAATATGGCGTTAGAAAAGTTGTCTTTACGAAGCTTGATGAAGCCAATGTATATGGTTCTATTTTTAATATGATTATGATGTATGGGTTACAGCCACTATTCGTAACAAGTGGTCAAAATGTACCTGACGATATTGAAGCGTTTTCAATAGAGGGTTATATAGAACTATTGCTAGGAGATCCACATCATGAATGATCAAGCAGAAGCTTTACGACAACTAGTAAAACAGCATTCCGATACGCAAAATCAGAAGGAAACGAGATTTCTTTCTGTCACTAGTGGAAAAGGTGGAGTTGGTAAATCTAATTTCAGCTTAAATTTCAGCCTAGCCTTACAAAGGTTAGGGATGAAGGTATTGGTGCTAGATGCAGATATAGGGATGGCAAATATCGACGTACTTATGGGTACTTCATCAAAGTATAATCTGTACCACCTCATAAAAAACGAAAAAACTATTTGGGATATTATTAGTATAGGACCTGAAGGATTGCATTATATAGCAGGCGGTTCAGGATTATTAGAACTAGTAAGATTGACAGAACAAGAAATTGATCGTTTCGGTCGAGAAATATTAAAACTACAAGGTCAGTATGATTATATTATTTTTGATACTGGAGCAGGTCTTTCAAAAGAGACAGCGCAATTTATTACATCATCTGATGAAACGATTGTTGTTACAACTCCAGAGCCTACTTCCATAACTGATGCATATGCTTTAATTAAGATGGTCAATTCATTAGATTCAGATGTCAATTTTCGACTTGTTGTTAATCGATCAACTGATCGACAAGAAGGTGAAATGACAGCCAATAATATTAGTAATGTTACGAAGCGATTTCTTAATATTGATTTGCCAGTACTAGGTTACATTTCTGATGATGTTCACGTATCGAAATCTGTTAAGAAACAAATGCCTTTATTAATGTTATTTCCAGATTCAGAAGCCTCTAAAGGAATTATGTTAATAGCGAAAGATTTCTTGAATATACCACATAAAAGCAATTCTTCTGGTGTGAAAGGATTCTTACATAAACTATTTAGACGTACTAGATAATCCTTGAGAATGGAGGAACAGTGATGGACCCTTATCGTGTATTAGTCGTTGATGATTCAGCGTTTATGCGTAAAATAATAACCGATCTTATCGAAAAAGACTCCCAATTTAAGGTTATCGGGACCGCTGTTAATGGTATTGAGGCTGTTGCTAGTGTAGAGAGACTCAATCCAGATGTCATTACATTAGACCTAGAAATGCCACTTATGAACGGAATAGATGCGCTACAGCACATTTTGAAAAAACATAAACTTCCAATCATCATGTTATCTGGAATAAGTGAAGCCAACACTCGTGATACAATAAAGGCTTTGCAATTTGGAGCATTTGATTTTATTCGGAAACCAACTAGTGTAGGGGCTCAGTCACAAGATATTAATTCTGTTGGAGATATGATACTGGAAAAGCTAAAAATCGCAGTACTGACCCGCAGAAAATCAAATGTATTCAAATCAGTAACTGAAACAACAAAGGGAAGTATTAATTTATTACAAAATCGTACAGAAACAGCGTCAAATCTATTAAAAAATGATAAAATTGGTAATATACAAAATAGTAACTCACTAGCAACTAGTAAGTCGAATATAATAGAAAAGAAAACAAAGCCAATTGTTAAAAAGGCTACCTCTGAAACACCTCTTAAATCAATGATAACACCTAATATTAATGTTAATAAGTTGGGTGCTAATGATGTGGTTTCACAGGTTCGCAAAAAGGATCAAACTATTACGCAAATTGTCGCAATTGGAACATCTACAGGTGGTCCTAGAGCATTACACGAGGTCATAAGTGCATTACCAGGGACATTAAGAGCTCCTGTTGTAATTGTTCAACATATGCCACCAAGGTTTACCAAGTCTTTGGCTCAAAGACTTGATAGTTTTAGTGAACTGTCGGTTATGGAAGCAAGTCAAGGTATGAAATTGGAAAACGGTAATGCTTATGTTGCTCCAGGTGGCTATCATATGGAAATTGTGATGGTTAACCATCATTACGAGATTAATCTTACTAGTGCACCAGCCAGAAATGGTCATAGGCCCTCTGTTGATACATTATTTGATTCTTTACTTCCATTTTATGAATTAGAGAGACATATTGTCATTATGACAGGTATGGGAAGTGATGGTGCTCAAGGGATGAAACAACTCTTTGATCAAGGCGTTACTTCGACTATTGCGGAAGCAGAAGAAAGTTGCATCGTGTATGGCATGCCTAGGTCAGCAGTAGAACTAGGCGTAGCGAATAAGGTGCTTCCATTAATACAGATTGCACCTGAAATTATTAATGTAGTAATGAGATAGGCTCCAAAGTGCGGTACAAACTAATAGGAGGTGTCATGTAATGGATATGAATGCTTATTTATCAATGTTTATTGACGAATCGAATGATCACCTGCAGGCGCTAAATGATAACTTAATGAAGTTAGAGAATGATCCAGAAGATATCTCAATTGTCCAAGATATTTTCCGTTCTGCTCATACGCTAAAAGGGATGTCTGCAACAATGGGGTATGAAGATCTCGCTTCGTTAACTCATGAGATGGAAAATGTCCTTGATCTGGTTCGTAACAATAAACTAAAAATGGACAGTTTTATTTTTGACACTTTATTCAAAGGTTTAGATGCACTTGAAACGATGGTGCAAGATATCGTTGAAGGTGGAACAGGGAAAGCAGACGTATCTGCAATCGTAGCTGATCTAGTGAAAATCGTCAAAGGTGACTATACAACGGATACAGCGGCATCAACAACTGCTACAGCTAGTTCCGCATCAGCAAAAACGAATAATAGTGGTGCTATTTTAGATCAGTTTCAATCTTCAGTATTGAAGCAATCTATTGAAAGTGGGCATCAAGTATTTTATGTGAAAATTACGCTAACTGAGAGTTGCGTATTGAAAGCAGCACGTTCTTATATGGTATTCGATGTATTAGAAAGTTCTGGCGAGATCGTAAAATCTGAACCATCTGTTGAAGAATTGGAGCAAGAAAAGTTTGATAGATCATTTACAGTATTCACAATTTCTCAAATAAGCTCAGATGAAATTGTATCTAAAATTAATAAGATTTCAGAAATTGAGAGCGTAGAAGTATCTGTGTTAGATGAAGATTCGCTTGCATCACTTTCATATTCTGATACACCTACTAGTAAAAATGCTGCATCTGAATCTACTGAAGTAACTTCTAGTAAAGCTAGTACTCCTGTAGTACAAATAGATGATAAAAAGAATGTAAAACAAGTATCTCAAGCTGCTGTAGCTAATCGTACAATTCGAGTTGATATTGATAGATTAGATTCCTTAATGAACTTATTTAGCGAAATGTTAATTGACCGTGTACGCTTGGAACAATTAGCTAGTGAAATTAAACGTAATGATTTGTCAGAAACGATAGAGCATATGGCACGTGTTAGCTCTGATTTGCAAAATATTGTATTGAAATTAAGAATGGTTCCTGTAGATACAGTGTTCAACCGATTCCCTCGTATGATCCGTGATCTTGCTAAATCATTGGATAAAAAGATTGATCTTGTCATTACTGGGGCTGAGACGGAGCTTGATCGCACTGTTATTGATGAAATTGGAGACCCGCTTGTCCATCTATTACGAAACTCAGTAGACCACGGTATTGAAACGATTAGTGAACGTATTGCAGCCGGTAAGTCTGAAACTGGGACGGTACACTTACGCGCATTCCATAGTGGAAATCACGTGTTTATCGAAGTTGAAGAAGATGGTAAAGGGATTAACAAAGATAAAATATTGGAAAAAGCAATTAGTAAAGGTATTGTAAAACCAGAAGAGGTTAGCAAACTTACTGATGATGAGATTCATATGTTAATTTTTGCAGCAGGCTTCAGTACTGCTGATGTAATTTCAGATATTTCTGGTCGTGGTGTAGGTCTGGATGTTGTACGTACAAAAATAACTTCCCTTGGTGGTAATGTTGCGGTTACTTCTGTACAAGGCAAAGGAACTAAGTTCTCAGTACAGCTACCGCTAACGCTTTCTATTATTTCGGCGATGCTTATTAAGTTAGGAGACGAAAAATATGCTGTTCCACTTAGCTCAATCGTGGAAACAGCGATCATTCCTAAAACTAGCGTTTTAAGTGTTCATGGTAATTCAATGATTAAGTTCAGAAATGCCGTTATTCCACTTATATCTCTATCAAATCTGTTTGATTCTACTAGCTTCAATGAGCAACTAGAAGACGAACATGAGATTATTGTCATCCACAAAGGTGAGAAATGGGCTGCAATTATTATTGATGAATTTATAGGACAAAGCGAAATTGTATTGAAGTCACTGGGCAAATATATGAAGAACGTTAAAGGTATTTCAGGAGCTACTATTCTTGGTGATGGTCAAGTTGCATTAATTATTGATCCAAACGCTTTAATTAAATAAGTATAGACTTCCGATGCTACTTTTCATTATTGAGAAGTATATCGAGAATTATGAAAAGTTTTAGGAGGGGTTAGTATGGCTGAGGAATTGAAAGTAATCGTATTTGGACTAGGTAATGAAGAGTATGGAATCGAGGTAGACAAAGTAAAAACGATTGAAAGAATGTCCCCAATCACTAGAGTTCCGAAAACACCATCATTCATCAAAGGTGTAATCAATCTACGTGGAATTGTTGTTCCTGTTCTTAACTTAAGTGGTCGTTTCAATCTTCCCGAAACAGAAGCTACAGAGCATACTCGTATTATCGTTGTCGTTGTTAATGAGATGGAAGTTGGATTTATTGTAGATGCTGCCAATGACGTTATTGATATTGATACTAGCACGATTGATTCACCGCCAGATATTGTTGGTGGCATTCAAGCTAAATACTTAGATGGTATTGCTAAAATAGGCGATGATAGACTGCTTATTATGTTGAATCTATCCGAAGTTTTGAATCGTTCAGAGCTTGTTCAACTAGAACAGATAGAGGTGTAATCATTGACTAATTTTAACCGGTTTGAAGCGTTTGAACTTGATGTATTGAAGGAAGTAGGCAATATAGGAGCAGGTAATGCAGCTACAGCCTTGTCTACGTTATTGAACAAGCCGGTAGATATGTCGGTTCCAAGTGTAAGGCTTATGCCTTTTGAAGAAATAGCTGAACGTGTAGGTGGTTCTGAACAAGTCGTCGTTGCTGTGTTTTTACGAGTTGAGGGTGATGTTCCTAGTAATATGTTCTTTATTATTCACGAGGAATATGCTCAACAATTAATGAAGCAGCTTATCCCACTACAGCATGTCGATGATGGTATTTATTCTGAAATGGAATTATCAGTTTTATGTGAAATTGGTAATATACTTGCTGGATCTTATCTGTCATCCTTAGCAGATTTCACAAAACTTTCTATGATGCCATCTGTTCCAGTTGTCGCTCATGATATGGCAGGAGCTATTCTAAGCTACGGCATTATGCATTATGGTCAGATGGGTGATTCAGCTTTACTTATCGAGACAAAATTTATTGAAGATTGTAATACAATTGAAGGTCAATTCTTTCTAATACCTGATCCAGATTCGTTCCAAAAAATCTTTCAAGCTCTAGGGGTAGGTAGTCCATGATAAGCGATAAACTAATCAAAGTTGGTATGGCAGATTTGAATATCGCTACTAATGGTGAGGTGTTAAAAACTACTGGACTCGGTTCATGTGTTGGGTTAACCCTATATGATCCGAGAAAGCATATCGCGGGAATGGCGCATGTTATGTTGCCTTCCTCAAGTATTGCTAGAGAAAATCCAATTAACCTTGCGAAATATTCGGATACTGCAATTCCTAGATTAATTGAGCGATTATTAGAAAATGGTGCAAGTATGAGTGCGCTCCAAGCGAAAATGGCTGGAGGCTCTCAAATGTTTACTTTACCTGGACAGAACGATACGTTAAGAATTGGCCCTCGTAATGTGGAATCTTGCTTAATGTTACTAGAGGAATATAAAATTCCATTACTGGCACAGGATACTGGTGGTAATTTTGGTCGAACGATTGAAATCAGCAGTGATAACGGTATTCTATCAGTTCGTAGTGTTCAGTTTGGAACAAAGGAGCTTTAAAATGTTTGGTACATGGCGTTGGAATCTCAGTTTTGGGATATTTGGTTTTTTCTTGATCATGTTGTTCTCTCTAACCAATAATCCACTTATCACATCTCTCATTAGAGGTACCTATGCTTTGATTACTTTTTTTCTACTAGCTTATCCTGTACGTTTGGTATGTGGTGTGATCATTAATCCGAATCAGAAAGAAGAGAATGCATCACAATTAGATGCTGATCAGTCGCTTAAAGGGACAAATGTCAATTTAGTTACACCTGATGAAGATGAAGACTTGAATGAAGTTTTGAGAGCACAGATTGCACAAACTAAAGCGTCTAATCCAATTGATGAAGTTAAAGGTGCACAAGACCTGAGTCAACACTTTCAACCACTAAAACCAACTCAGCTTGTAAACACTGACAAAATGGAATCTGAGGAATTGACAAAAGTAATACGTCATCTAACAGGAGAGTGATTCGATGAACGAGCAAAAAGTGCCTCATTTGACTAACATCGAATTGTGGCGAGCATGGAGAGAGCAAGGCAACATAGACGCCAAAAAAGACCTGATTGAAAATTATTTGCCTTTAGTAGATTATGTTACAAATAGAATGGCAATTGGATTACCGAAAAACGTAATTAAAGAAGATTTAGCTAGTCATGGAATAATGGGTTTGATAGATGCGATTGAGAAGTTTGATTATTTAAGAGGTTTACAGTTCGAAACGTATGCTTCATGGCGTATTCGAGGTTCTATTATTGATGGTTTGCGACAAGGTGATTGGGTTCCTCGTTCTGTAAGAGAAAAAGCTAAAAAAATTGAAGAAGCATATCAGGTGTTAGAACAAAGACATATGCGCTCTATTACAGATTTGGAAGTATGTGAGTATCTAAATATTAATGAAAAAGAATTCGCCAATATGGTTCAAGATATTTCAGTTACTACTATTTTTTCATTAGAGGAACCACTACGAGAAGAAGAGTCAGAGACAAGAATGTCTCTTTTAATAGATCAAGCAGCTAAAAGACCCGAATCAACGGTTGACGATGTGTTTTTAGAACAAAGTTTGATGAAGGGTATCGATAGACTAACTGAGAAAGAACGAACAGTAGTTTCATTATTTTACTTTGAAGATTTGTCGTTAAGTGAAATTGCTGAAGTGATGTCGTTATCACCTTCACGTATCTCTCAACTTCATTCGAAGGCTATACAGAGATTGCGCGGAGTGTTGGAACAGTACAAAGAACAATTATTTCAATCGTAGAGAGGAGAGCAGATATGGACAAGCAAATTTTTGATACCAACATTAATATCGAAATTTCTGCTGATAAGCTAACGGCTTTGTTAAATTTTCATTATATTACCGATCAAGTTTCGTATGAAGTGGCAGACCTAGACGAATATATTAGATCAAAAGGTATTGTCCATGGAATACTGTACGACAATTTACGATTAATTGCTAAGGATCCCCTTGCCTTTATGAAACAAAAAATTGAAATTGCCAAGGGAACACCAGCTGGTAAAGGGATAGATGGTAAAGTTGATTTTGTTACTAAAATTAAAAAACAAGCAGTATATGATGAATCATCTGATTCAGAGACGATAGATTTCAAACAAATCAAGAAACTTGATAATGTCAATAAAGGTCAACTCATCGCACAATTGATACCACCTTCTTATGGAAAAGCAGGAATTAGTGTAAAAGGTGAACCAGTAGCTGCTACTCTTGGTAAGTCTGCACGCTTTAAAGTAGGAAAAAATGTATTGAAGAACGGTGACGGAAATGCTTTATACTCTGCAATTGATGGTTTGATCTCAATAACGGATCAAGAGAAAATTAATGTGTTCCCCGTATTTGAAGTAAATGGTGACGTTGATTATCGGGTTGGTAATATCGATTTTGTTGGCACAGTTGTTATACGTGGAAATGTACTTACTGGGTTCAAAATAAAAGCAGTAGGTGATATTCGCGTCATCGGTGGAGTGGAAGGTGCTGACTTAGAATCTGATGGCTCTATCGAAATTACTGGCGGTATAATGGCTTCTGGTAAAGGGCAAGTAAAAGCGAAAAATAACATTAAGTGTTCGTTCATACAAGATGCTAATCTTATCGCTGGTCACAACATCATTGTTTCACAAAGTATAATGCATTCCATTGTACGTGCTGGACAATCAGTAGAATGTAATAGTTCCAAAGGTCTTATCGTAGGTGGAACCATTCAAGCAGGAGAAGGCGTTTCAGCAAGAACAATTGGTAATTCAATGTCTACGAATACCATTGTGGAAGTTGGTGTTAACCCCACTTTACGTGAGGAACAAGTAGAACTACGTCATTCAATGAAAGAACACGCTGAAAACTTGGATCGTACTGAAAAGGCACTTGTTATTTTGGATCAAATGGCGGCAGCTGGTAAATTGACGCCAGATCGCTTTGCAATGAGACAAAAGCTTATTAATACGAAGCAACAGACAGCAAATTCAGTTTCTGAAATGAAGGATCGCTTGTTCGAAATTGAAAAGTTGCTTGAAAATAGTGAGAAGGCAAGTGTAAGTGTTAAAAATACTGTTTATGGTGGTGTCAAAATCGTAATCGGACGATATACTAGATATATCAAAGATAGTACTTCAAATATCCTTTTCAAGTATGAAGATGGAGAAATTGTTATGTTACCAATATATTAATACCAATGATATGAATTGGGGTGATAATTATGGGCATCAATCCATTAAATCTCCAACTATCGGTACCAAGGACTCCTGAGATGAGTTCGCTTCAACAGCAAGCGAGTCAGAGGCCGGTAACTGAGCAGACAATTTTAGCTTCAAATGCTTTGAAACATACTGACGAACTAAGATCTGTAGCGAATTCGGTTGAAGAGATTGACAAAACCCTCATACGTGACCAAGACAATGCTAATCAACAGGAGCATAAATCAAAGAATCAGAAAAAAACCGATAAGAGTGTTGACCAGGAGCTTCATGACGACAGCAAGCATCCATATAAAGGGCATAGACTCGATATTCGATTATAATTCAGATTAATCAAGGCGGGATACAATATGCAATCTTGGCAATATATCGCTTTATTAGGAGCAGTTATTGCTGTTACAGCAGCGATATTACCAAAAAACAAGAAGTACCAAGCTGCTTCTGGTTCAAATCATGCTCAATTCGAACAATTAGAAATGTCATTCGAGCAATTTATGGAAAACATGGAGAAAGAGCATGATGGATTGGTTAAGATGCTAACGACCTCTTTACAAACAATGCGCGAGGAAGACCGCTTAAAGACTGATCAAATTACGCGTTTGGAGAAGAAGTGCTCAGAATTAGAAGAGCAGCTTTCTTCCCTTTCGCATGCAAACGTGGCTTTAGAAACGAAATTATCATTATTAGCAGCAAATACACATTTTACAAGTCAAAGTTCGGCACAGGATATGCAACATGCTGCTTTCGATTCACAGCTAGAACAGTTGAAGCAAAGTATTATTCCGGAGAACAGTATACATAATCGATACGTTGAATTGTTCGAATTGTATGATAATGGGAAGTCAGTTGAAGCAATTGCCAAGAAGCTTGGTAAAAACAAAGGTGAAGTTCAATTAATATTGCAACTAGCAAAGCAAGAGGAGAATGCGCGTAATGCATAAACGATCCTTACTAATCGGTGTAGGAATTGGAATAATCATTGGTGCACTATTACTCCAACTTTTCAATCTAGGTGCAGATAGTCAGAAACAACTTGATCAGATCAGCAATGAAATCAATGATACTACTCTTGATAGAGCTTCAGCAAAACCTGAAATAACACCGCAAGATAATGTAGTTGATGATAAGGTGGAGGGTGAAGAACTTGAATCGACTCCATCTAACACAACAGGGATAGAAACAGATATCGAAACTGATAAAGAGGCACAGCAGCCCACAGCAGCTACACCAGTTGCGGAAGAACAACCTGATCCTGAAGTAACAGAAAAGGTAACAGAACCTGACGTACAAGCAACTGAGCATGCGATACAGTATGTCTTGCGTGTTCATCCAGGTGCAACTGTTAACAAAACCGCCCAATTACTTGTTGATTACAATATTATTGAAGATACAGTTTCTTTTGCAAAACTGCTTAAAGATCGTGATACAGCGATTAGAGCTGGTTACTTTCTAATCGAGGAAGAATCAACAGATGAGCAAGTTCGTAAACTGCTATCAGGCATTCCCTTATCCGAAAAAGAGAGAAAAAATTATATTAATGTCGAAAAATTAACTTTAATCGAATAAAATCAACGATTGATGTACGATTTAGGTTGATTCTGTAACCACGATATGGTATATTAATTTTCGGTGTTAAAAACACACGCTTATCAATCTTGTTATTGGTGCTTTTGTTTTTCAAAAGTAATAATGAGAAATGCGATTAGCGGCGGACACAATAAAAAACCAAAACAGGAGGTGTTGAATATGGCGGTTATTTCCATGAAACAACTACTAGAAGCTGGTGTGCATTTCGGTCACCAAACTCGTCGTTGGAATCCTAAAATGGATCGTTATATCTTCACAGAAAGAAACGGAATTTACATTATCGATTTACAAAAAACAGTTAAGAAAGTTGATGAAGCATACAACTTTGTTAAATCAATCGCTGCTGATGGCGGTACTGTTCTTTTTGTAGGTACTAAGAAACAAGCTCAAGATTCTGTTAAAGAAGAAGCTGAGCGTTGTGGTAACTACTTCATCAACCAACGTTGGTTGGGTGGTACTCTAACTAACTTCCAAACTATTCAAAAACGTATTGATCGTTTGAAACAGCTTGAGAAATGGGAATTAGATGGTACTTATGAAGTTCTTCCTAAGAAAGAAGTTATCATTCTTAAGAAAGAACAAGATCGTCTTGAGAAATTCTTAGGCGGTATCAAAAACATGAAGAAACTTCCAAGCGCATTGTTTGTAATCGATCCTCGTAAAGAGCGTATTGCTGTTGCAGAAGCTCGCAAATTGGGTATCCCAATTGTAGGTATCGTTGATACAAACTGTGATCCAGACGAAATTGACTACGTTATTCCTGGTAATGACGATGCAATTCGTGCTGTTAAATTGCTTACTGCTAAAATGGCTGATGCTATTGTTGAAGCTAACCAAGGTGAGCAAACAACTGCTTAATTGCAGAGTTTGGGCATAACAACATAAACAACAAAGGGTGGTCAGATGGTGAAAACCTCTCACTACCCTTTTTTTGAACTAAAATACCATAGACGACTCTAGGAGGTTTTTTACATGGCAGTAGATGCGAAGGCAGTTAAAGAATTACGTGAAAGAACAGGGGCAGGAATGCTTGATTGCAAGAAAGCTCTAGAAGAAACAAACAATGATATTGAAAAAGCAATCGATTTCCTTCGTGAAAAAGGACTTGCGGCAGCAGCGAACAAAGCTGGTCGTCTAGCTTCTGAAGGTCTTGTTGAATCATACATCCACAGCAATGGTCGTATCGGCGTTCTAGTTGAAGTTAACTGTGAAACTGACTTCGTTGCAAAAACAGATCAATTCAAAGAATTCGTAAAAGATGTTGCAATGCATATTGCTGCTTCTAATCCGAAATTCGTTCGTCGTGAGGAAGTTTCTGCTGCAGAACTTGAGCATGAAAAAGAAATTCTTACTGCTCAAGCGCTTAACGAAGGTAAACCTGCTCATATCGTTGAAAAAATGGTTGAAGGCCGTATTTCTAAATACTATGAAGAATTCTGTTTGCTTGAACAGTCATTCATCAAAGATCCAGACAAAACAATCGCTACTCTTGTTAATGAAAAAATTAGCAAAATTGGTGAGAACATCTCCATTCGTCGCTTCGTTCGTTTCGAACTTGGTGAAGGTCTAGAGAAAAAAGTTGATAACTTCGCTGAAGAAGTTATGGCTCAAGTAAACCTTTAATCCGAACTCAAGTATAGAGGGGCGGGGCTTCTGCCCCGCCTTACTTGTATCATCGCAACAAAATTGAAGACCTCGTTAAAGAGGTGTAAGATGGAGGTATAAAAGTTGGAACATCCAGTATTTAAGCGCATCGTATTGAAAGTTAGTGGTGAATCACTAGCAGGTCAAGAAGGATATGGAATTGAAGCAACAGTAATTTCTTCTATTGCAAGCCAAGTTAAAGAGGTAATCGCACTTGGTGTAGAAGTAGCAATCGTAGTTGGTGGCGGCAATATTTGGCGTGGTATCGCTGGTACTGCTAAAGGTATCGACCGTGCAACAGCTGATTACATGGGAATGTTAGCAACTGTAATGAATTCCTTAGCTCTTCAAGACGCTCTAGAGCAAATTGATGTGCCAACTCGCGTACAAACATCAATCGCAATGCAACAAATTGCTGAGCCTTATATTCGTCGTCGTGCTATTCGTCACCTTGAAAAAGGTCGCGTAGTTATTTTTGCTGCAGGTACGGGTAACCCGTTCTTCTCCACAGATACAACTGCTGCACTTCGTGCTGCTGAGATCGAAGCAGAAGTTATCCTAATGGCGAAAAATAAAGTTGATGGAGTATACTCTGCTGATCCATTCAAAGATGAAACAGCTGAGAAATTTGAAGAATTGACTTACATGGAAGTGTTGAATCGTAATCTTGGTGTTATGGATTCTACTTCAACTTCTCTTTGTATGGATAACAATATTCCGCTTATCGTATTCTCGATCACAGAAAACGGCAACATTAAACGTGTCGTACTAGGTGAAAAGATCGGTACTATTGTAAAAGGGAGTGGGAAATAATGCCACAAGAGATTAAAAAGTCTGCTGAAGAAAGAATGGATAAAGCGATCAGTTCACTGAAACGTGAATTTGCTACGCTACGTGCTGGAAAAGCTAGTCCAGCTCTTTTGGATCGTATTCAAGTTGAATACTATGGTACAATGACAGCATTGAATCAACTAGCAAACATTACGACTCCTGATTCCAGAACGTTACTTATTCAACCTTGGGATAAATCCTCAGTAAGTGATATTGAACGTGCTATTATGAAGTCTGATGTAGGTATGACGCCTTCTAATGACGGTGGAACTATTCGTTTGTCAGTACCTATGCTGACTGAAGAACGTCGTATGGAACTTGTGAAAACAGCTAAAAAAATTGCTGAAGAAGCAAAAGTTGCCATTCGTAATATTCGTCGTGATGCAAATGATAGTATTAAGAAACTTGAGAAGTCTGAGATTTCAGAAGACGAATCAAAACGTTATCAAGATGATGTTCAAAAACTTACAGATAAATTTATCGCTGAAAGTGATAAAGTATTAGCTACAAAAGAAAAAGAAATATTAGAAGTTTGATGTTTAGTGCCCCTCCATAAGGTGGGGTTCTTTCAATAAATGGACAGAATTCTTTGATTTTGTTGGGGGGGAGCTTGTTGATTAAGCGTCTTTGGTCTAGGAAAGAGGAGAAATCTTCTATTTCAGAACATACCCTGAAATCCGATAATATTCCAGTTCACATTGCAATTATTATGGATGGTAACGGACGATGGGCTAAGAAGAAGGGACTTCCTCGAATTGCAGGACACCGTTCAGGTATGAAAACAGTGAAGCGTATCACGATGGCTGCTAGCGATCTAGGTGTAAAATATTTAACGATGTATGCTTTTTCTACCGAAAACTGGAAACGTCCAAAAGAAGAAGTAGACTTTTTGATGAAGTTACCTCAACAGTTTCTCGAAATGGAAATTGATGAGTTGATGGAAAATAATGTTCAAGTACGTATGATGGGTGATATTAAGAACCTTCCTGCTCATACAAGAGCAGCTGTAGAAGTAGCGATGAGAAAAACAGCTAATAATACAGGTTTAGTTCTGAACTTTGCACTTAATTACGGGGGAAGACTTGAATTAATTGAAGCCGTAAAACGTGTAGCTTCTCTAGTAGAGAAAAAGGAAATTAAGATTGATGATATTAACGAGGAATTTTTCTCCTCATATATGCAATCACAGCAAATACCAGATCCAGATTTGCTAATTCGTACTAGTGGTGAAGTTAGATTAAGTAACTTTATGCTATGGCAATTAGCTTACAGCGAATTTTACTTCACAGATGTATACTGGCCTGAATTTTCTGAAGAGCATTTCACTGCAGCGATACAAGAATATCAGCGGCGCGCTCGTCGTTTTGGCGGTGTGTAGCCTCATCATTCGAGGTGAAATTTTGTAATGAAGCAAAGAATTGTTACTGGTCTATTATTTGGTGTTTTTTTTATTGGTTTATTAATTGTGGGTGGTCCATTATATTCATCGTTAGTTCTTCTGATGTCGATAATTGGATTATTTGAATACAGTCGTATGAATAAACTAAGCTGGAGTAACCCAATACATATCATTTCAATAGTCGCTCTATTGGCATTTGTATTTCCATACGAACATTATGGAATGATATGGATTACTGATCAAACGATCATATGGCTGCTGATGTTTATATTATTTGCGTTTACGGTATTATCCAAAAATAAGCATACAATCGATGAAGTAGCAGTAGGTTTTTTAGGTACAGTTTACATAGGGATCGGCTTCGCGTCGATGATCGATGTTCGTCTACTTGAAGAAAATGGTTTATGGTGGAGTATTCTAGCGTTTTGTGTAATATGGTCTTCAGATATCGGAGCATATTTCTTTGGACGTGCATTTGGAAAACATAAATTATGGCCATTAATAAGTCCGAATAAAACTATTGAGGGTGCAATTGGCGGAGTAGTTAGTTCCGTTATTGTTGCTGTCATATTTGCATTATTCGCTCCGGATTTAATTGAAATATGGCGTGCAATCGTGATTGGTGTTGTTGCTGCAGTAGCAGGACAATTCGGTGATTTGATCCAATCGGCATACAAGCGTGTGCGAGGTATTAAGGATATGGGTAATATAATGCCAGGTCATGGCGGAATAATTGATCGCACGGATAGCTGGATTATTGTTTTTCCGATATTAGTGTTAACACAACTTATTCCTGTCTAATGTGGAGGTAATATCTTGAAAAAAATTTCACTACTAGGATCGACAGGATCAATAGGTACTCAAACGTTAGATGTTGTTGATCAACATCCGGATAAATTTGAAGTTATTGCTCTTTCTGCAGGTAGTAATATAGAAAGATTAATTGTACAAGCACAAAAGTATCAACCGAAAGTAATAAGCGTTGCAACAAAAGAACTTGCAGAGCAATTGAGTTTACATATTCCTCCTCATATTAAAGTTGTATATGGAGAAGAAGGCTTAATAGAAGTAGCGACTGTTTCAGATGCTGAAATCGTTGTTACAGCTATTCTAGGAAGTCGTGGATTGCCTGCTACTTTAGCGGCGATCGAAGAAGGTAAGACAATCGGACTTGCTAACAAAGAGACGCTTGTAACGGCAGGACACATTGTTATGGAGCGTGCTAGAAAAAAAGGAGTTTCGATTTTACCGATTGATAGCGAACATTCTGCTATTTTTCAATGCCTTAACGGTGAATCTATAAGTAGCATTGATCATATTACACTTACAGCCTCAGGAGGCTCTTTCCGTGATTATACTAGAGAGCAACTAGCGAATGTAACGGTGGAACAAGCGTTGAATCATCCTAATTGGTCGATGGGCGCTAAGATCACAATTGATTCCGCTACGATGGCTAACAAAGGTCTTGAAGTAATTGAAGCACACTGGTTGTTCGACCTTAGCTACGATCAGATCAAAGTGATCATACATCCAGAAAGTATTATTCACTCTTATGTTGAATTCAATGATCGTAGTGTCATTGCTCAACTAGGAATGCCTGATATGAGAGTTCCAATTCAGTATGCATTAACGTATCCAGATCGGATTACTACTCGTACTGAACGTTTGGATTTAGCTTCGATTAGTAAGCTTAATTTCCGCAAAATGGATTTTGATCGATATCCAATGCTTAGACTAGCCTTTGAATGTGGAAGAGCTGGATTGTCAGCTCCTACTGCTTTTAATGCTGCGAACGAAATTGCAGTTGAGCGCTTCTTACGTGGGGAAATATCGTTTATAGCCATTGAACATGTTGTAGAGTCTGTTCTCTCGCAACATCATAGCTGCAAAGTTGATAGTATTGAGGCCATCATTGCTGTCGATCAGGAAGCAAGATCAATTGCCGCTCGAATTTAATTGAGAATGGTAGTTCTCTTGTAACTCACAGTAGAATAATGATAATCTATGTACAGGCCGTAACAACGGGAGGCTATGATAAAGTATGCAAATGATTCAAACGGTGCTATTAACGGTATTAGTGTTTTTCGTAATTGTAACGATTCATGAATGGGGTCATTATTACTTTGCTAAGCGCGCTGGTATTCTAGTGAGAGAATTCGCGATAGGCTTTGGTCCTAAATTGTTCTCGTTCAAACGTGGTGAGACGAAGTTTACGCTTCGTTTAGTTCCTGCTGGTGGTTATGTGCGTATGGCTGGTGAAGATCCTGAAATTGTTGAAGTGCAGACGGGTCAAACAATAGCTGTAAGATTAAAGGATGGGGTAGTACATCGTATCTACTTGGATCGTCTCGATGAACGTAGTGAAGCCATTCGTGGTGAAGTACTTTCAGTGGACTTAGAACGCCAATTACATATCGATCTCGATATAGATGGTGAAGTAGAGAAGTATAGTATTCATCCACAAGCATTAGTTATCGCTAGAGGTAATGAAACGCAGATCGCGCCAATAGATCGTCATTTTTCTAGTAAATCAGTGGGCAAACGTGCAATGGCTATTTTTGCTGGTCCGATGATGAACTTTATTTTGGCTTTCGTCTTATTTCTAGTTTATATTCAGATGGCTGGAATTAAAGATAGCATTTTAGTTGGTGACATTCCTAATCAGCAATCTCCGGCAGCTATGGCAAATCTGCAGGTTGGAGATAAAATAGTTACAGTTAACGGTGAAGCTATTGGAGTAGATTTTGGCAGAATGATTGATATCATTGCTGAAAATTCTAATAAACCGGTAGACATTCGAATTGAACGTGATGGTGTTGCTCAAAACATTAGTGTAACTCCGCTTCCTGATGAAGCTGGAGACGGTAAAATAGGTGTGGCACCAAGCTATGGTACACGCTCTGCTGGCTTTGGTGAAACATTTACAGCAGCAGGTACATTAATGAAAGATATGACAGTTATGATCTTTGATGGGCTGAAAATGCTTGTTACGGGTCAATTCAAACTAGATGATCTTGGTGGGCCAGTCCGTACTGCTGAAGTTACTGCGGAAATTGCTCAACAAGGTATTGTGCAGTTGACGAGTTGGACTGCAGTGCTTAGTCTATACTTAGGAATATTTAATTTATTACCAGTCCCAGCATTGGATGGTAGTAGATTGTTATTTATAGGATTAGAAGCTGTTCGTCGTAAACCAATTAATCCGAATAGAGAAGCATTTGTTCACTTTATTGGCTTTGCGATGTTAATGTTATTAATGCTTGTCGTAACATACAATGATATTTTGAGATTAATACGAGGGGAGTAATTCTAGCTCATGGCTAAGGATAAACAATTTGTAACAGAGATTACACCTCAATCAGAGGACTTTTCTAAATGGTATATTGATGTAATTAAAAAAGCGGAACTAATGGATTATTCTCCAGTGCGTGGTTGTATTATATTCAGACCTGAAGGTTATGAGTTATGGGAGAATATTCAAAGAGATCTTGATCGCAGGTTTAAAGAAACAGGACATAGAAATGCTTATTTCCCTTTGTTCATTCCTGAGAGCTTCTTCCAAAAAGAGAAGGAACATGTCGAAGGTTTCAATCCTGAACTACCATGGGTAACAGAAGCTGCAGGTGAAGTGCTTGAGGAACGTCTAGCTATTCGTCCTACCTCTGAAACGATGTTTGGGCATATGTATTCCAAATGGATTCAATCTTATCGTGATCTTCCAGTTCTAATTAACCAATGGGCAAACGTTGTTCGTTGGGAGAAAAGAACACTTCCATTCCTACGTACAAGTGAGTTCCTATGGCAAGAAGGACATACTGCACATGAGAATGAAGAAGAAGCACGTCAAGAAACTCGTCAGATGCTTGACATCTATACAGAGTTTGTAGAAGAATTTCTTGCGATTCCTGTTATTAAAGGTGAAAAAACACCATCCGAGCGTTTTGCTGGTGCTGTAGATACTTATTCTATCGAGGCAATGATGAAAGATGGTAAAGCTGTTCAAGCAGGTACATCTCATTATCTTGGTAGTAAGTTTGCTGTTGCATTTGATATTAAATATTTGGATCGCAATAACGAGTTACAATTCTGTCATACAACTTCATGGGGAGTAAGTACTCGATTAATCGGGGCGCTAATTATGGTTCATGGTGATGATCGTGGTCTTGCATTACCTCCGAAAATTGCACCGACTCAAGTCATTATGCTTCCAATTGGCCCTGCCAAAACTAGAGATGCTGTTGTTGGTCGTGTTGATGAATTGTATACTGAATTGAAAAAAGCAGGAATTCGTGTTCGTGTAGACGATCGTTCTGATGTAAGTCCTGGCTGGAAATTTAATGAATATGAAATGCGCGGTATCCCTGTTCGTCTAGAACTAGGACCTCGTGATATGGATAATGGACAAGTAATGCTTGTTTCTCGTATAACAGGAGAGAAGCGTGCTGTTCTTCAAGTAGATTTAGTAGCTGAAGTTGAGAAATTACTTGCAGAAACACAACAAGCGATGTATGATCGTGCACTAGCATTCCGTCAAGAAAATTCTTATTCTGTAGATACACTTGATGAGATGAAAGCAGCTATGGAGAAAAAACGTGGCTTTGTTGAAGCTGGTTGGTGTGGTTCTGCTGCTTGTGAGAAAACAGTAAAAGAAGAGACTGGTGCGACAAGTCGTAACATTCCTTTCGAACCTGATACTCACAAATCTACTTGTCTAGTGTGTAATGATACTGCAAAACATACAGTCATCTTCGCAAGAGCCTATTAGAGGAAATTCAAAAAGCAGACTTTGATAGCGATGTGTATGCTAACGTATCTTAGTCGACATCGAATATGCCTCCCCATCGAAAGCCTGCGTGTGCTCACGTACACAAAACGTACGCTGTGCTACTCGTTTTCGCTGTGGGGCATCTTCTTGGCTCTGAAAGCCCGCTTTTTGAACCTTCATTTGAAGAGGTAGTTCAAAAAGCGGAATTTGTTAACGAAGTTTTTAACCTTTTTTAAGAGAAAGTTTTAAAACCATTTTTTAAAACTTGAATATATTTAAAAGTTCATGCACTATTATTATTTAGTATTACAATGATCTAACGTCAGGAGTGGATAATGATGAACCATGCCGACGGTAAGCGTCAGCGCTTTGAGATGTTGTTAGAACAGTCAGGGCTGCCGCAGGAACTCATTCAAGCTTATTTCGAAGATGGGTACATTGATCAAGTCATCGTTAATAAGCACAACAATGAGTGGACGTTTTGCATTCGCAAAACGTCCTTAGTTCCTTTACAGGCATATAATGGCTTAACACATCAAGTTCGCAAAAAGTTTGCCCATATTGCGAGTACTTCATTTCAGTTTAACTATGATTCTATTGTTGAGTCTGAAAATATTATAATGCAATATTGGCCAGTATTTCTTGAGTGGGCTCAGAAAAATATAGCCTCTGTTAATGGTTGGCTACAGAGAGCGGATATTGTAGCAGTTGATAAACTGCTAACCATTGGATTGATGGATCATACCGGATTAGAGCTAGCTAAGAAGAAGAAAATTGATGAAGCAGTAAGTAACTTCTATCAGTCTTATTTCGCACGAGAAATCGCTGTGAAACTTAGTCTTTCTGAAAGTAAGCAAGAAATTTATGAGCAATTCCGTGATGAAATTCAGCAAGAAGATAGTGAAGAGATATCACGACTTATGGCTGAGGTGCCTGTTGAAGTTGAAGAAGAAGAGACAACAAGCAACACTAACGAAGAAGTTATTCGTCTTGCAATTGGCTACGATATTCGTGATGAAGCTATACCGCTAATGAATATTGTAGATGAAGAAAAGAAGATTGCGGTGCAAGGTTCTGTCTTTGCATTAGATATGAAAGAGCTTCGTAACGGAAGTACATTATTTACATTCAATCTGACAGACTTCACGGACTCTTTAGCGATGAAAGTTTTTGCTAAGACGAAGGAAGATGTTAAGATTTTAAGTAAACTGAAAAATGGTAAATGGATTAAAGCGCGAGGGAAAGTAGAGTATGACCGCTTTATGCAAGAGCCAGAATTAGTTATGATTCCTAATGATCTTCATGAGGTAAATGCACCACCTAGTCGCATGGACTATGCGAAAGAAAAACGCGTGGAATTCCATCTTCATACAACGATGAGCACAATGGATGCCGTAACACATATTAGCGATTATGTAGCAATGGCTGCCAAATGGGGACATAAAGCGATCGCCGTAACAGATCACAGTAACATACAATGTTATCCAGACGCAGTGAAAGCTGCTAAGAAACATGATATGAAAGTAATGTTTGGTGTGGAAGCAAATCTAGTTAATGATGCTGTGCCGATTGTGCTTAACGCACAAGAATTATCGTTAGCAGATACAACTTATGTCGTATTCGATCTCGAGACAACGGGTCTATCTGTAATTAATAACAAAATTATTGAAATAGCTGGTGTACGGATGAAAGGTGGGGAAGAAATTGACCGTTTCACGTCATTCATTAATCCTCATCAAAGAATTCCATACAATATTCAGCAATTAACGAATATTACGGATGAAATGGTTGCCGATGCACCTGAGCTTGAACCAACCTTAAAGGCGTTTATTGAATATATCGGCAATGATGTGCTGGTTGCTCATAATGCTCGCTTCGATATTGGGTTTATTCAAGCTAATTGTAAAACATTAGGTTTTCCAGAAGTGAAAAACCCAGTGCTTGATACGCTAGAACTAGCCCGTTTGATTTACCCAACAATGAAAAATCATCGTTTGAATACGTTAGCTGATAAATATAAGGTAAGTCTTGATAATCATCACCGCGCCATTGATGATACGATTGCTTTAGGTGGCATATTAAATGGACTAATTAAAGATTCTTTAGAAAGAAATATAGTTAAGCTTACCCAACTTAATGATTATGTGGGCCTTGATCTATCTAATGTGAGACCATTCCACTCGTCCGTTTACGCACTGAATGCAGTAGGAAAGAAAAATTTGTTCAAATTGATTTCTCTTTCTCACACGGAGCATTTCAAAAAAGTAGCTACTATTCCAAAAAGTAAATTAATGGCTCATCGTGAAGGCTTGCTCGTCATATCCGGTTGCGAAAAAGGTGAATTTTTCGAGACGGTTCTCAATAAGTCTCAAGAGGAAGCCGAAGAAGTTGCTCAATTCTATGATGTTCTAGAAATTCAACCGATAGATTTTTACATGCATCTTGTAGAAAAAGGCTTAGTAGGCTCACGAGCTGATATAGAACAGGCATTAAGACGCATTTATCAAATTGGTATTAAATTGAATAAACCAGTTATTGCTACAGGTAATGTTCATTACCTTAATCCAATGGATAAAATATATCGAGACATAACGATACTTGGTATTACTGGCTTTAGTCCACTGAAAAGTATGCGCAAGCCAGATGCACATTTCCGTACGACGGATGAGATGTTGAAAGAATTTTCGTTTTTAGGTGATGAAATTGCTTATGAAGTCGTTGTGACGAATACGAATGAATTGGCTGAACGATTTGAATCTTATAGCATGTTCCCTAAGGAGTTGTTTACTCCGAATATTGATGGAGCAGACGATGAAATTCGTAATACATGTTATGATACGGCCAAATCTATGTATAGTGATCAGCTGCCACAAGTTGTTATTGATCGACTAGAGAAAGAGCTTGTTCCGATTATTAAGTACAAGTTTTCTGCCAACTATTTGATCTCGATGAAACTAGTTAAAAAATCGAATGAAGATGGTTATCTTGTAGGCTCACGGGGGTCAGTTGGATCATCCGTCGTAGCGATGTTCCTTGGTATTTCTGAAGTTAATCCACTACCTGCGCATTATTTATGTCTCAATTCAGATTGTAGATATAGCGAATGGTTTTTAGATGGTAGTATACCTAGTGGTTTTGATTTGGTTAATAAGGACTGTCCTCATTGTGGCAAACCAATGAAGGGTGAAGGACAAGATATACCTTTCGAAACATTCTTAGGTTTTAAAGGGGATAAAGTACCCGATATCGATCTTAACTTCTCAGGTGATTACCAGCCGATCGCGCATAACTATACGAAAGAATTGTTTGGTGAAAAAAATGTATTCCGTGCGGGAACGATCGGTACAGTTGCGGAGAAAACTGCCTATGGTTTTGCTAAGAAATACGAGGAAGAACATGGGAAAAAATGGCGTGGAGCTGAAATTGTTCGTTTGGCAAGTGGATGTACTGGGGTGAAAAGAAGTACAGGACAGCATCCTGGCGGAATCGTTGTTGTTCCTGATTATATTGAAGTTGAGGATGTTACACCTGTTCAATTCCCCGCTGATGATGTAAATGCTGAATGGAAAACAACACATTTCGATTATCACGCATTTGATGAGAACTTACTAAAACTCGATATACTTGGTCATGATGATCCAACGATGATGCGGATGTTACAGGATCTTACAGGTGTAGATCCTACAACGATTCCGATGAATGATCAAAAGGTTATGAGTTTGTTCAACTCAACAGACGCCATTGATGTTACATCACATCAAATTCGTTCACAAGTGGCTACGTTCGGGGTGCCAGAGATGGGAACGAAGTTCGTCAGGCAGATGCTTCATGAGACGCAGCCTTCCAGTTTTGCGGATTTACTGCAAATCTCTGGACTATCTCATGGTACTGGCGTTTGGCTAGGGAATGCTCAAGAATTAATTAAAAATGGTACTTGTAACATTAAGACAGTTATCGGTTGTCGTGATGATATTATGTTATTCTTGATCTATAAAGCAGGAATGGATGCCTCGCTTGCTTTCAAAATTACGGAGAGTGTACGTAAAGGTAAAGGGTTAACACCTGAATGGATTCAAGATATGAAAGACTGCAATGTACCTCAATGGTACATAGATTCTTGTCTACGGATTGAGTACATGTTCCCGAAAGCCCATGCCGCAGCTTATGTTATTTCGGCAGTACGTACTGCATATTTCAAGATTTACTACCCTGTTGAATTTTATGCAACGTACTTCACAGTTCGTGCTGATGATTTTGATCTTGAGTTGTTATGTCAAGGTTATGATGCCATTTACAAGAAGATTGAAGAGATTGAAGGTAAAGGTTTCAGTGCAACGCCGAAAGAGAAGAGTATGCTTTCGCAACTAGAGATGTCTCTTGAAATGACTTCACGTGGTTTTACGTACAAGCCGATTGATATTTATCGTTCGGACGCTGAAAAATTCCAAATTGAAGGTAATTCACTAATTCCGCCTTTTGCGGCAGTTGGTGGAATTGGTATTAATGCTGCTCGTAATATTGCAGCGGCAAAAGCTGATGGTGAGTACCTATCTATAGAAGATTTCCAGATGAGAACAAAAGCTTCCAAAACGATCATCGAATTATTAACTACGATGGGTTGTTTTAGGGGGTTGCCAGAATCAAACCAACTTTCACTCTTCTAATTTTTAGAGGAAGTTCAAAAAGCGGACTTTGATAACGATGAATGGCTTCGAAGTATATTCGACATCGAAGATGAAGCGAACTTGGGAAGTCCGGTACGCATGTACCAAACACGTACATTTGCGTTTCCTCCTTCGCAAGTAGTGCTTCATCTTCTTGATTCTGAAAGCCCACTTTTTGAACCTTCATTTTATTAGGAAGTTCAAAAAGCGGACTTTGATAACGATGAATGGCTTCGAAGTATATTCGACATCGAATATGAAGCGAACTGGGGAAGTCCGGTACGCATGTACCAAACACGTACATTTGCGTTTCCTCCTTCGCAAGTAGCGCTTCATCTTCTTGATTCTGAAAGTCCGCTTTTTGAACCTTCATTTTATTAGGAAGTTCAAAAAGCGGACTTTGATAACGATGAATGGCTTCGAAGTATATTCGACATCGAAGATGAAGCGAACTGGGGAAGTCCAGTACGCATGTACCAAACACGTACATTTGCGTTTCCTCCTTCCGCAAGTAGCGCTTCATCTTCTTGATTCTGAAAGCCCACTTTTTGAACCTTTATTTTATTAGGAAGTTCAAAAAGTGGGCTTTGATAACGATGTGATTCACGCAAGTTATTCTTCATCGAGTAGAAAAGGACTTGAGAAGTTAAGGACTTTCGAGCTATACTACGTATACTAGAGTGTTCTAGTTAGATATGTAGTGTTCATCTACTAGGCTTTTGGAAGCCCACTTTTGCACTTGCACTGTAAGCAACTAGAAATCATTTCTTGTCACTAGTATACGATTATGATATAATTTTTGTGGCAATGATGTTGATAAGACATTTGTGATCAAAGAGTGGGGAAACCCACTCTTTATGTGTTGTTTAACCCAAAAAATCATTTATTCGAGTAATTGTGGTATAACTCCCAACATCATTTTGATGCAGGAAGTAATATTAGATTATAGATGAATAGTTTTAGATTTCACATTAGATATGAAAAGTTAAGTAATAACTTAGGAAGTACTTTTCATTGCAAAGATGCATTTAACATTAGATATGAGAAGTTTTAGGAGGAACAATATTTGAATACATCAGCGATCAACACCGCAATTGAGGCTATGGTATCACCTTTTCTCAATGAAAATGGATTTGAATTGGTCGATATTGAATACATAAAGGAAGGTAGCAATTGGTTTCTACGCATATTTGTAGATAAAGAAGGCGGCATCGACATCGATGAGTGCGTTCGTATTAGCGAATATGTGAGTGAGCAACTTGATACTCATGAACCAATAGCAGGCGCTTATTTCCTTGAAGTTTCCTCACCTGGTGTGGAGAGACCACTTAAAAAACCAAAAGATGTTCAAAAATCTATAGGTAAAAATGTCTTCGTCACCACTTATGAACCAGTAGATGGTATGAAGGAATTTGAAGGTCAACTTATTGCATTTGATGGTGAAGAGCTTACAGTTCGTGTAGGCAAGAAAGAGCATACAGTACCTTATGCGAAAGTTGCGAGCGCTCGCCTTGCAATTATTTTCTAAAGGTTTATTAGATGAAAGGGGGAACAAGGTTCCAATGAGTATGGATTTTATTGAGGCGCTACAAGAGATTGCGAAAGACAAAGGGATCTCCCAAGATGTGCTTTTAGATGCGATTGAAGCAGCACTTATTTCAAGTTATAAGCGAAACTTCAATACAGCACAGAACGTTAGAGTAGAGATTAACCGTCATAACGGAATCATTAAAGTATATGCGCGTAAAAATGTAGTAGAGGATGTACTTGATTCCAGATTAGAAATTGCAGTAGATGCAGCGCGTGAAGTTAATCCGCATTATCAATTAGATGATATTGCTGAAATAGAGGTTACACCTCGTGACTTTGGTCGTATTGCTGCACAAACAGCTAAACAAGTCGTTACACAACGTATACGTGAAGCTGAGCGTGGACTAATCTATAATGCGTTTATCGATAAAGAGGAAGACATCGTAACTGGCCTTGTACAGAGACAAGATACACGTAATTTATTTGTTGATTTAGGTAAAGTTGAGGCAGTATTGCCGCTGACAGAGTTAATGCCGACAGATAAATTCAAGCATCTTGATCGTGTGAAGGCTTTTATTACGAAGGTGGAAAATACGACTAAGGGTCCTCAAATTATTCTTTCTCGTACACATCCAGGTCTTTTGAAACGTTTATTCGAACTTGAAGTGCCTGAAATTTATGATGGCGTCGTTGAAATTCGTTCTGTTGCTCGTGAAGCAGGCTTCAGATCTAAAATTGCTGTATTCTCGCGTAACAGCGAAGTAGATCCAGTAGGATCTTGTGTAGGTCCCAAAGGTCTTCGTGTTCAAACGATCGTTAACGAGCTGAAAGGCGAGAAAATCGATATCGTACGTTGGTCAGATGATGTTGCGGAATATGTTGCTAATGCACTTAGTCCTTCAAAAGTCATTGAAGTGAACGTATTTGAACAAGAAAAAATGGCGCGTGTCATCGTTCCTGATTATCAATTGTCATTGGCAATCGGAATTAAAGGTCAAAACGCTCGTCTTGCTGCAAAACTTACTGGTTGGAAAATTGACATTAAGTCAGAGACTCAAGCAGAGCAAGAATATGGACGTCCAAAAACGACTCAAGATGTTATGCATCAAGATTCCATTTCTATCGACTAATTGAATCAGAATGAATGGAGGGTGTGCGATGAGACCAAGAAAAGTACCGCTTCGCAAATGCGTTGCTTGTCAAGAAATGATGTCGAAGAAGGAACTGATTCGGGTCGTACGGACACCGAATGATGAAGTTCTGATTGACCTAAGCGGAAAAAAATCTGGCAGAGGTGCTTATCTATGCGGAAAAGTAACTTGCTTCAAGTTAGCTAAAAAAAGTAAAGCGCTTGACCGTGCATTAAAGCAACCGGTTGG
The DNA here is from genome assembly GCF_024721975.1 of Paenibacillus endoradicis. Next base: position 695,485 of record NZ_JANQBB010000001.1, read on the forward strand.
AGAAGAAATATACGATCAATTAGAGCAAGATTTTATTAAGCTAGAAGATGAGTTCATTGCGAATAAGGAGCTAACAATTGAATGAAAATAAATAAAGCCTTGTCTGCGCTAGGAATGGCGATGAGAGCCGGAAAGTTAGCGACTGGTGATGAAATTGTTCTGAAAGCTGTTCGTGCTGGAAAAGCAAAGCTAGTTATTGTTGCTGGAGATGCTTCAGAAAACACGAAAAAGAAATTTTCAGATAAATGTGGCAGTTACGGTGTGAAGCTGGTTGAAGCTTACGACAGAGAAAGCTTAGGCAGAGCAATCGGAAAGCCTGATCGTGTTATTATTGCTGTTACTGACGTGCAATTTGCTCAATTGATTGCAGGTCATTTAAGCCAAAAAACGGAGGTGGATCTTACTTGAGTAATAAACTAGAGGGTAAGGAAAATAAAGACAAGCTGCGAGTATACGAGTATGCAAAATCCGTAGATATGAGCAGTAAGGAAATTATCACCATTCTTAAAAGGCTAGATTTACCTGTAAACAACCACATGAGTGTCATGGAGAACCAAATGGTATCTAAAGTTGAAGGTTTTTTCCGTGAAATCAAAGAAAATGCAGCAGTGAAACGATCGAATGCTGAGTCATCAGCAGCGAAGGTAAAATCGGCAAATACAACTACAGAATCTACACAAGACAAAAAGGAATTCTCGCAAGAGAACAGACAGGGGACAATGAATTCTATTAATACTAACGATAATCAGAAACGTGAGGAAAAACCAGAAGTAACGAATACTCCTTCACGTCCAACACAATCAACAACTTCAAACAGTCAAGGGGCTAGAGAGTCTCAACCAAGAACTCAAAACTCTAGCCAAAGTAGACCGCAAAGCAGCCAAAGTGGAAGTCGTCCACAAAGTAGCGGTCAATCTCGTCCACAAGGACAAGGTAGCAGTTCAAGTCGTCCACAAGGACAATCTAGTAGTCGTCCACAAGGTAGCGGTCAATCCCGCCCTCAAGGACAAGGTAGCAGTCAAGGTCGTCCGCAAGGCCAATCAGGTGGCGGCAGTCGTCCACAAGGTAGCGGTCAAGGTGGTCAATCCCGTCCTTATAATAACAACGGTGGTCAATCCTCTGGTGGACGTCCTCAAAGTGGAGGTCAATCTTCATCAAACCGTCCTACTAGTGGTGGCCAAAATCGTTCAAATAGTTCGACTTCACCTGCACCATCTCGTGCATTTGAGTCTCGTTTTGATAGTGCTCGTACTACTACTGGTGATCGTAATTCGAATTCAAACGCGAATTCAAATTACAAAGGTAGAAATAGCAACAATCGTTTTGAAGATGGGAAATCAGGCTCTAACTTCAGAAATAATCGTAACAATAAAGGTCGCGGTGGTAGAAATGGTCATCAAAACCAACCTCCTCGTGAGAAAATTGACAACACACCTAAGAAAATTATCGTACGCGGTACATTAACAGTTGGTGAACTGGCAAAACTATTGCATAAGGATGCTTCAGAAGTTATTAAAAAACTTCTATTCTTGGGCGTAATGGCAACAATTAACCAAGAAGTTGATATGGATGCAATTATGTTGATTGCAACTGAGTATGGTGTAGAAGTAGAAGTGAAAATTCCAGTTGAGGAAGATAACTTCGAAACGGTTGAAGAAGTAGATGAAGATGCAGATCTAGTATCTCGTCCACCAGTTGTTACAATTATGGGTCACGTTGACCATGGTAAAACAACACTACTTGACTCTATCCGTAAAACGAATGTAACAACAGGCGAAGCAGGCGGTATTACGCAACACATCGGTGCTTACCAAGTTGAAATTAATAATAAAAAAATTACATTCCTAGATACACCTGGTCATGAAGCGTTCACATTGATGCGTGCTCGTGGAGCTCAAGTAACAGATATTACAATTATCGTTGTTGCAGCAGATGATGGCATTATGCCACAAACCATTGAAGCAATCAGCCATGCGAAAGCTGCTGGTGTTCCAATTATCGTTGCGGTTAACAAAATTGATAAACCAGATGCAAATGCAGATAAAATTAAACAAGAGATGACTGAATATGAACTAGTTCCAGAAGAATGGGGCGGAGATACAATCTTCGTAGAAGTTTCTGCGAAACAACGTATCGGTATTGAAAATCTTCTTGAGATGATTCTGCTAGTTGCAGAAATGAATGAATATAAAGCAAATCCTAATAAACGTTCTCGTGGTACTGTAATTGAGGCTGAACTTGATAAAGGTAAAGGTCCAGTTGCACGTATTCTAGTACAACATGGTACGTTAAAAGTTGGAGATGCTTTCGTTGCAGGTAACTGCTTCGGTCGTGTAAGAGCTATGGTGAATGATCGTGGCCGTAGATTAAAAGAAGCTGGTCCTTCTACTCCTGTTGAAATTACAGGTCTTACAGAAGTTCCTCTTGCTGGTGATCCGTTTATGGTGTTTGAAGATGAGCGTAAAGCACGTGCAATCGCTGATCGTCGTTCTATCAAACATCGTCAGTCTGAAATTGGTGCGCACACTCGTGTTACACTTGATGACTTGTACAACCAAATTAAAGATGGCGAGATGAAAGATCTTCACGTTATCATTAAATCCGATGTTCAAGGTTCAGCTGAAGCACTAAAAGGTTCTCTTGCGAAAATTGATGTTGAGGGCGTTCGCGTAAAAATCATTCATAGTGGTGCAGGTGCAATCACTGAGTCTGATATTAACTTGGCATCTGCTTCTAATGCTATCGTAATAGGCTTTAACGTTCGTCCAGAACCACAAGCTGAATATGCAATTGAACAAGAAAAAGTTGATGTTCGTCTTCACACAATTATCTATAAGATTATTGATGAAATCGAGCAAGCAATGAAGGGTCTTCTTGATCCAATCTACAAAGAAGTTATTACTGGTCACGCTGAAGTTCGTAATATCTTCAAAGTTACAAAAGTAGGATCAATTGCAGGTTGTATGGTTATTGATGGTAAAATGGTTCGTAACGGCGAAGCACGCGTTATCCGTGATGGAATCGTAGTCTATACAGGTAAAATTGAATCCTTGAAACGATATAAAGATGATGCTAAAGAAGTTACAACAGGTTTCGAATGCGGTATTACGCTTGATCGCTTTAACGACGTTAAAGAATCAGATATTATCGAGTCATTTGTTATGGAGACAGTTGAGAGGTGATTAAGCAATGGCTAAAATTCGTGTAGGTCGCGTAAGTGAGCAAATCAAAAAAGAAATTAGTCAATTAATACAGTCTGAATTAAAAGATCCTCGTATAGGCTTTATTACAGTAACTGGTGTTGAAACGACAAATGATCTTTCACAAGCTAAAGTCTACTTGAGTGTGCTTGGGAACGATGAACAGAAAGCAGAAACTCTAAAAGCACTTTCCAAAGCTACTGGCTATCTTCGCTCTGAGCTGGGTAAGCGAATTAAGTTCCGACATACTCCAGAACTTTTCTTTAAGTTTGATAGCAGCATTGAGTATGGAAGTCGTATAGAGAATCTTCTTACAGAAATCAATCAGGATTCAGGAGAGAGATGAGTACATCTCTTTCCTATCATGAGCAATTAGAGGGAGCTATAGCGTTTATACAGCGCTATGATTCCTTTCTAGTTGTTGCTCATGAACAACCAGATGGTGATGCGATTAGTTCTTGTTCAGCAATGACTTGGTTGCTTGAACAATATAACAAGCAGGTAATCATTATTAATGAGAGCGAATTACCTGGTCGCCTTAGCTATTTGTATCAATACGATAATATTAAGCGGTTCAATAGTGAAGCTACATTGCAATTTGATGCTGTTATTGCGCTTGACTGTGCTGATTATTCTCGACTTGGGGAAGTAAGAACTTTGTTTACTGCAGAAGTCACTCCGCTTCTCAATATCGATCATCATCCAACTAATAATGAATTTGGTACTTTGAACATTATTCGTTCACATGCCGCTGCAACTGTTGAAATTATATATGATCTTATTAAATACGCTAACCTAACTCCGAACTTACCTTGCGCTATTGCATTGTATACGGGGTTATTGACGGATACTGGCGGTTTTCGATATTCAAATACATCCCCTGAAGTAATGGCGATGGCTTCTGAGTTACTTGCCCTTGGTGTTTCTGCATATGAACTTGCAGATCATTTACTGGAAAAAATGACTTATGCAAGACTTAAATTACTTCAAACATTGTTAGCTCGTATTTCTTTCAGTGAAGATCAACGAATTGGCTGGGTGTCTGTTATGCATGATGACTTAGCTACTTGTGGTGCTGTTCCTGAAGATCTTGAAGGCATTGTAAACTATGTTTTGAATGTTGATAGTGTTGAAGTTGGCATTTTATTCAAAGAAACAGAGTCAGGACTTGTGAAAGCAAGTATTCGTTCAGCTGGTAAAGTGGATGTTGCTTCTGTGGCACATAGCTTTGGTGGTGGTGGTCATGTTAGAGCTGCCGGGTGTAAAATGAATGCTGATATGAACAGTAGTATTGAAACTTTAGTTGGAGCCATACGAAAGGCGTTGACATAAGATGGACGGCGTACTAGCCATTTGGAAGGCTGAAGGTTGGACATCTCATGATGTAGTGGCGAAAGCTCGCCGCCTACTCGGAATGAAACGAATTGGGCATGCAGGTACACTTGATCCTATGGTAACAGGTGTACTTCCGCTTTGTCTTGGCAGAAGCACTCGAGTTGTTGAATATATTCAAGAGCGTCCGAAAGCTTATGAAGCAACGATACGTTTGGGAGTAGCAACGGATACAGAAGATATTTCAGGAGAAGTTATTGAAACTTCAGAAGTATCTAATATTAAAGAACAACAAATACGTGAAGTGCTCCATAGTTTTATTGGTGAAATAGATCAAATCCCACCTATGTTTTCTGCTATTAAAATCGACGGCAAACGATTATATGAGCTTGCACGCGAAGGGAAAACAGTGGAACGTAAGTCACGTAAAGTGACGATCTATTCTATTGAGCTATTAGAACTTGATCTAGATGGGGAGCATCCACAATTTAGCTTCTCCGTACAATGCTCTAAAGGTACATATATTCGTACATTATGTGTTGATATTGGAAAAGCGTTAGGTGTACCTGCTACGATGGCATCATTAATTCGAACGATGTCAGGAGGCATAACGAAGTCGCAATGTTTAACACTAGAACAAGTAGAAGAACATATGAATAATGGTACTCTTGAGCAATTACTTGTTGCGCCAGAACTTGCTATTGATCATCTTCCCGCTACTACGGTGCAAAGCATTAAACGGAGATATGCAATCCAAGGTCAAAAGCTTTATTGGACGGATATAACAGGGCATCAGATGTTAGCGGATCATTCTTTGGTTCGTGTCTTTGATGAAGAAGATGTTTTTTTGGGTGTTTTCGAACTTGATAAACAAAATCATCTTGTGAAACCAATTAAAGTATTTTCTTGATCAAAAATGTTAATGATGAAATGTAGGTGTGTCAACTTTGAAAATCATAACTTTGACTTACCCTATATCACTTAGTGAGATAGAGTTGAATGATCAATCATTATCAATTGCAATCGGACATTTTGATGGTGTTCATAAAGGGCATCAACAAGTAATTTCCAAAGCAGTTTCAACTGCAAAAGCAAATGGACTGGCCTCTGCAGTCATGACATTTGATCCTCACCCAAAAGCGATTTTAGGTCAAGGCGAACAATATGTTCAATGTATTACTCCACTATCTACAAAAACTAGCTTATTTGAACAACTTGGTGTTGATTATGTGTTCATCGTCAAATTTGACAGTAATTTCTCCAAAATTACTCCAGATGAATTCGTGACTAATATTTTAAAAACACTTCATGTTGTCAATGTTGTTGTAGGTTTCGACTTCCGCTTTGGTGTAGGTGGTTCAGGTAATCCTGAAATAATGAGACAATTATGCGAACCATCTATTCAAGTAGATGTCATTGAAGCATTTATCATTGATGGGGTAAAAGTAAGTAGTACTGTCATAAGAGAATGTTTAGAAAGTGGAGATATCGAGAGAGCGAACCATCTATTGGGACGTAACTTTGAAGTAGAGGGAACAGTTGTCCAAGGCGATCAGCGTGGGCGTACGATCGGTTTTCCTACAGCAAATCTAAGGCTTCATGCTCCGTATATTACAGCTCGCCTAGGTGTATATGCGATTATCGCACATCTTGGTAATAAAAAGTACTATGGAGTTATGAATCACGGTATGAAGCCAACTTTCTATGAGAAAGATATTGCTCCAGTAATGGAAGCACATTTATTCGACTTCTCTAAAGATATCTATGGAGAAAAGATGACGATTGAAGTTGTCCAATTTTTACGTTCTGAACGTAAATTTGATGGGATTGCCGCATTGATTGAACAGTTACGTCTTGATGCAGATCAAGCCTTGAAATTGTTACAGCAAACATAATCTCGACAAACTTATTTCATCTATGCTATACTATGTACTGTTATTGCACTGTAGGTCTAGCATGTACAAGCAGCAATAACTGAACCTTGGCATGGTTATCGAGCTCACCGCCGATAACGAGGCTAATGGCGATTATGATAAGGAGGTGAAACCAAGATGGCAATTACACAAGAACGTAAAAATGAAATTATCGAGACACACAAAACTCACGCAAGTGATACAGGGTCTCCAGAAGTACAAGTAGCTATCCTAACGGAAAACATCGTGACTTTGACAGATCATCTTCGTACACACAAGAAAGATCATCATTCACGTCGTGGTTTGTTAAAAATGGTAGGTCAACGTCGTAAATTACTTGCTTACCTTAAAAACAAAGATGTTAGACGTTATAGCGCATTGATTGAAAAATTAGGCTTACGCCGTTAAGATCAGTGTAATGAAAAGCAACCTGACAGTCCTTTAGCGGGTCCTTTAATGGATCATGGAGGCTAAGGGTTGCTTTTTGTAATAGAAAAGGAGGGTTTGAATGCAACATCGTGTTGAAACGACGCTAGGTGGAAGAACACTTGTGTTAGAAACAGGTCGTTTGGCGAAGCAAGCTAATGCTGCCGTAATGGTAACTTACGGAGAAACTTCAGTACTATGTACTGTAACAGCTTCAACTGGACCAAAGGATTTGGATTTCTTCCCACTAACGGTAAACTATGAAGAACGTATGTACGCTGTAGGTAAAATCCCTGGAGGATTTATTAAACGTGAAGGTAGACCGAGCGAGAAAGCAATTCTATCTAGCCGTCTAACTGACCGTCCAATTCGTCCATTATTCCCAGAAGGTTTCCGTAATGATGTTCAAGTTGCTAACATCGTTATGTCAGTAGACCAAGATAATGCACCAGAAATCGCTGCTATGATAGGTACTTCAGCAGCATTAACAATTTCAGATGTACCATTTGATGGTCCAATTGGTGGAGTTATCGTAGGTAGAATCAATGGTGAATTCATTATTAACCCTACAATCGATCAAACAGAAGTATCTGATATCTATCTTGTAGTATCTGGTACAAAAGATGCTATTATGATGGTAGAAGCTGAAGCTAACGAAGTTTCTGAGCAAGTTGTACTTGAAGCGATTATGTTTGGTCATGATGCTATCAAGGAACTTATCAAAGCAATCGAAGAGCTTCGTGTGCTTGCAGGTAAAGAAAAAATGAAGGTTACTCTTCATGCTGTTGATGAAAAAGCTAATGAAGCAGTTCGCGCATACGCAAGTGCTCGTCTTGTTGAAGCAGTGAAAATTGCTGAAAAGCATGCTCGTCAAGAAGCAATCGATGTAGCTAATAGTGAAACTGTTGCTCATTTCGAAGAAGTATACGCTGAAACTCCTGAGTTAATTGCTGACGTGAAAGAAATTCTTTACGATATCGTGAAGGAAGAAGTTCGTCGTTTAATTACTCATGATAAAGTTCGTCCAGATGGCCGTGCTTTAGGCGAAATTCGTCCAATTGAGTGTGACGTTGCAATATTACCTCGTACTCACGGTACAGGACTATTTACTCGTGGACAAACTCAAGCGTTAAGTATTTGTACACTAGGTGCTATGGGTGACATTCAAATCTTAGATGGTATCTCATCTGAAACAACAAAACGTTTCATGCATCATTATAACTTCCCTCCATTCAGTGTTGGTGAAGCTAGACCCCTTCGTCCTCCAGGACGTCGCGAAATTGGTCACGGTGCATTAGGTGAGAGAGCATTATCTAAAGTTATCCCTTCTGAAGCTGATTTCCCTTACACAATTCGTCTTGTATCAGAAGTTCTTGAATCTAATGGTTCAACTTCACAAGCAAGTATTTGTGCTAGTACGTTAGCAATGATGGATGCTGGTGTTCCGATTAAAGCTCCAGTTGCAGGTATTGCGATGGGTCTTATCAAAGACGGAGATCACTTCTCAGTTCTTTCTGATATTCAAGGTATGGAAGATCATCTTGGAGATATGGACTTTAAAGTTGCTGGTACTGCTGAGGGAATTACGGCTATCCAAATGGATATCAAAATTTCTGGTATCGATCGTGATATCTTAACTCAAGCACTTGATCAAGCAAAAGAAGGTCGTTTACATATTTTAGGTAAAATGATGGAAGTTATGACTACATCTCGTCCTAAATTATCTAAATATGCACCGAAAATTGTTAGCATGAAAATCAACCCTGATAAAATTCGTGATGTTATTGGTGCTGGTGGTAAAATCATCAACAAAATCATTGAAGATACTGGCGTGAAAATCGATATTGAGCAAGATGGAACAGTATTCATCGCTTCATCTGATGAAGAAATGATCCAAAAAGCTAGAGAGATTATCGAAGGTATTGTTAAAGTCGTGGTTGTTGGTGAAATTTACTTAGGTACAGTAAAACGTATCGAGAAATTTGGTTGCTTCGTAGAAATTCTTCCTGGTAAAGATGGATTAGTTCATATTTCACAACTGTCATCTGATCGTGTAGCTAAATGCGAAGATGTTGTTGCTATCGGTGATCAAATCACTGTTAAAGTAACAGAAATCGATCAACAAGGTCGCATTAACCTATCTCGTAAAGCGGTACTCGTTGCTGAAGAAGCTCCAAAAGCTTAATGAATGATAATTGAATATCAATGCGATGAAGAGTCAGATTAGATCTGTCTCTTTTTTTGTGTTATGTACATATTTATAACATCTCACTCATAACATGTACTACAGATACGCTTGTACAGGTATATGCAGTAAACGGTGCAGGAGTGAGAAAAGTGAAAATTCATTGGTGGAAAAGAGCCTCTTTTATCGTCGCAAGTACGTTAGCACTTGTCGTATTTATAAAAATGAATGGAACGATGTCTAGCTTCATTAATCATGTTCAAGAACAAGATGCGGTTTATACATTCATGCAAGTAAATCGTTCAGAGGCAGAAAAGAAAGAACTCTATGCTCAGATCGAGGCAGAAGCAGGCAATCATAAGGTAGAACCGATCAATGCAAGAATTGATAGAGTATTTCATGCTATCCCTGGATATAATGGGGTTGAAGTAGATATTGAAAAAACATATGAGTATAATTTACAAATGGTACGTGGAGAAAAGTTAAGATTCATTTACAAAAATACGGAACCAAGTATTAAACTTGAAGATTTAGGAAATCATCAGATATACAAAGGGAATCCGAATAAGAAAATGATTGGATTTATGATCAATGTCGCATGGGGTAATGAATATTTAGATTCTATATTAAATTCATTAGAACAAGAGCAAATACATGCAACATTTTTTCTAGATGGAACATGGCTTCGCGACAACAAAGACCTTGCTATCAAGATTCAAAATGCAGGTCACGAGTTATCTAATCATGCGTATTCTCACCCAAATATGGCGAATCTTTCTCGATATGAGCAAGAGAAACAGATTACACGAACCGAACAATTATTGAAAGAATTGAATGTTAATAACAAATGGTTCGCTCCTCCATCAGGGTCTTTTAATCAAACAACGATACAAGTTGCGAGAGATCAAGGTTTATTAACAGTACTGTGGACGATTGACACTATTGATTGGAAGAAACCACCAGCTTCATTGGTTGTATCTCGTGTTACAACCAAATTAGAGCCTGGTGCATTAATATTAATGCATCCTACGATCTCAACTGCTAGTGCATTGCCTGAAATGATAAAGAAAATAAAGGCTCAAGGTTACACTATTGGTACAGTGAGTGATACGTTATCATCTGAACGACTGCAGGATACAGTTGAGGGAGTAGATATATTCTGATATAGTTGAATCATTGAATATTTTTGTATATGCTTACGAAGTAACTTTTCGTTACTTAAGAAGTCAAACAAGAAGAAACGAAAAGTTTAGATTATGCTTACGAAGTAACTTTTCGTTACTTAAGAAGTCAAACAAGAAGAAACGAAAAGTTTTAGGAGGTTGCTTGGTGGAAAAGTACAAGCTTAGCAATGGCATGCGTGTCGTTGTCGAAAAAATTCCTACAGTTAGATCCGTCTCAATTGGTATATGGGTAAAAAATGGCTCGCGTAATGAGACAGAACTTAATAATGGGATTTCACATTTTATCGAACATATGATGTTCAAAGGTACAGAGCAAAGAAGTGCGCGTGATATCGCTGATTTATTTGATGGTATTGGCGGTAACGTTAATGCGTTCACTTCACGAGAGTATACTTGCTATTTTGCAAAAGTATTAGATCAACATCTACCTTTAGCTGTAGATGCACTTTCAGATATGTTCTTTAATTCACAAATGGATGAAGAAGAGCTTGCGAAAGAACGCAATGTAATATTAGAAGAAATATCGATGTATGAAGATACACCAGATGATCGTGTCCATGATGAAGCGGCTAAAGCTGCCTATGGTAATGATCCGTTAGCTTATTCGATACTTGGTACTGAAAAAACTTTAGCAAGTATGAATTCAAAAACATTGCTAGACTTTATGAAGGATCGTTATACGATTGACAATATCGTCCTTAGTGTAGCGGGTAACGTAGAAGATAAATCTCTGTTAGATCTATTGGAAACTTACTTTGGTCATTACCAAAATAATGAACCGATCACTGATAGCATCGTAGTACCTACATTCGTGGGAGACTACTCTTTCTTCCAAAAGAAAACAGAACAGAATCATATTTGTATGTCATTCCCTGGTTGTGCATTAGGTGATCCTTTGCAAAATGCAATGATCCTACTTAACAATGCATTAGGCGGTGGAATGAGTTCGAGATTGTTCCAAGTTATTCGTGAGGAAAGAGGATTAGCGTACTCTGTCTATTCTTATCATAGCTCTGCTGCTGATTCTGGTCTATTCACAATCTATGCAGGAACTGCACCGAAGCAAACTAAAGATGTTCTTGATCTAACGATGGAACTTATGTATGAGGTTGGTCAAAAAGGATTAACTGATGCAGAAGTTGCTAGAGGTAAAGAACAATTAAAGGGTTCATTAATTTTGAATCTTGAGAGTACTAGTAGTCGAATGAACCGCAACGGAAAACATGAGCTGATGCTAGGTAAGCATAATTCTGTAGATACATTATTAACTCGCATTGATAATATTACAATGGATGAGATTAAAGAAGTAACTAAGATGATGTTGTCCACTCCATTTGCAGTATCAATGGTCGGTACTAATGATAAAGCAATTGATAAACTTAGGAGGGATCAGCTTGTTTCAAGTATTATTTAAGCGTCTAGAAGGTAATGAAGATTTGGCTATTCCAAAACGTATGACAGAAGGCTCTGCAGGCTTTGATCTTCAAGCTTCAGTGGCAGAACCAGTTGTGCTTGCTCCAGGAGAGCGTAAGCTTATTCCAACTGGCTTTGCGATGGCTATGCCGATTGAATTAGAAGCACAAATTCGTCCACGTAGTGGATTAGCTTATAAACATGGTATAACATGCTTGAATTCACCTGGTACAATCGATGCTGATTACCGCGGTGAGGTAAAAGTATTATTGATCAACCATGGACAAGCACCATTCACTATTGAACGTGGTGAGCGCATCGCTCAGATGTTATTCCAAATTGTCCCTAACGTAACGATCATTGAAGCAGATGAGCTTCCTGATACATTGCGCGGTGCGGGCGGTTTCGGACATACTGGCGTCTAAATCAATAATCGGACTTATTTTCTAAAGCATCTTAAGCGTCTCTTTGCTACTTAGCCAGTAGCGAGGAGATGCTTTTTTATGCTAGCTTATGAACGTGGATGCTTAGTTGTGGCTTCGCTATGAGAATAGCGTATGCTCGCTACAAAAAATTACTGTTCCAATCGCTTTTTATAGACCCATTTCTTTGATTGAGCCAAGGTGGAAATAGGTTTATAAGGGCGACAATATTCACTTTTTCACTAGTAATTATTTTCTCCGCTGTGTAGCGTGACGTTCGCCCTGTAAGCTGATTTTCTACAAAGAGATATATTCACAGTAAATCGGCGCGCGAAAGCGATCGGAACCTACATGGTAGCGCAGCCACAAGCTAGCTCAAGGCACGCTACCCGAATAGAATAGGAATCATCAAAGTGAAAAGAATACTTCCCAACAAAAAAGAGATCATTAAAATACGATAACTACGTTTCTTTGTAAATATAATAGTTAGAATTAGTAGGAGGAAAGGAATGCCCCACAAGAAATAATGCACAAATTCCATTCCGAAATTGGAGCTAAATAATGTTTGAAGATATGATAGTGAGTTTATATAAAAAATCGTTCCGATGAAGATCCAAATCAAGGAACATACAAGACCGATTGCTACGTATGAATAATTTACTCTAGTCATGAAATCACCCCCATAAGTGTGCTTGTTAACAATAAATAAGAAGTAACTCGTTTTTCTTCATTATCTTTTCATATGCTTATTAATAAACTGACTAAACTTAGTTTGATAATGTTACAAGCTTGTATTAATTATAATAATAGTAGGCAGATTAAGTGTTAGTAAGTTGTATTAACTTATTAAATACTGCGGACATCTATTTGTAAAGCAATCAATAACATGAGCAGTTAAAAGTGAATGTTTTATGAGTAATAGCCTAGTAACAAAGCATCGAATGGATACAAGGATCTCCCTCAATTTCTTCATTACAAATAGAAAGGACTACTTTTGGAATATGAATGAACATAATATTTATCTAAAACATCTTGAGTTAAACGATTCTACAGTTCTTCTTAAATTAATACTTAGAAACCGTGAGTTCTTTCAACCCTTTGAACCGATTAGGGATGAATCTCACTTTACGCTCGAAGGAAAAGTAAATGAAATAACAAATAGCATGCTATGGGCACAAACCGACCAATCATATATTTTTGGCATCTTTCTAGAAGAGACCAATGAACTTATTGGGAGGATAGCTTTAACTGGTATTGCTAGAGGTCCTTTTCAAAACGCATATTTGGGTTATTATATTGATCAAAAACATAATGGAAAGGGCTATGCAACGGCTGCTGTTTCACTATGTGTGAAATATGCATTTAACGAAATTGGCTTACATCGTATCCAAGCTGGGATCATGCCAAGGAACTTGTCGTCTATCCGAGTGATAGAAAAGGCAGGGTTTAGATATGAGGGATTAGCAAAAGCGTATCTAAAAATAAATAATATATGGGAAGACCATGTATTGTATGCTATTACTGCTGAATAACATATTGGGTTAATTTACATCAATTAAAACGATATAAAAACACTGCAGCGGCAGTCTAGGACTCTATTTTCTCGTCCTAGACTGCCGCTGTTTCTTTTATAAATAGTATTCAAAAATATGAGCAGCAAGAAAAACCATCAAGCATGGATATTCACCCATTAGCGAATTGAAGCATACAATACCTTATATTTTTGAGCCAGAAAGGAGTGTGCCTGATGTTAACAGGCGTAAAAGTACTTCTACTTGGCGGCGATGCAAGGCAACTTGAAGTTATTCATAAGCTTTGTGAGCTGAATGCTCAAGTCACCGTATGTGGGTTTGATCAGAAGAATGAGCTACATCCACGCGCAGTTGCTGTAGAATTAGAGGTTAGATCGTTAGAGGACCTTGATGCATTGATCTTGCCAGCAGTTGGCACTGATGATGATGGGTTTGTTCATACTGTTTTCAGCAGTGAAAGCTTGCAATTAACGAAAGAGTATTTGCTTGCCTTACCTAAGCATTGCACCATCTATACAGGTATTGCAAAATCGTATTTGAAGCAACTATGTAATGATGGTAATTACCGATTAGTCGAGTTGTTTGAACGTGATGATGTTGCAATCTACAACTCCATTCCTACAGCTGAAGGTGCTTTGATGATGGCGATTCAGCATACAGATATTACGATTCATCGATCCAACTCTATGGTGTTAGGATTTGGTCGTACAGGAATCACAATGGCAAGAACACTACAAGCATTAGGGTCAAATGTTTATTTGGGAGTTAGACGTTCTGAGCAATATGCAAGAGCGTATGAAATGGGCTTCAATCCTTTTTATACAAAGGATCTTGAGCAATTTGTAGGTAATATTGACTTGCTTTTTAATACAATTCCGACTATGATAATCACAGCGCAAATAATCGAAAAACTACAAAAAAGTACGGTTATTATTGATCTCGCAACTAAGCCAGGTGGAACAGACTTCCACTTTGCAGAGGAACGAGGCGTGAAAGCTATACTTGCTCCAGGCTTACCTGGCATCGTAGCCCCCAGAACTGCAGGTTTACTATTAGCAGATTGCTTAAGTCAATTGATTCACACTGAATTGACGATGCGGAGGGATTTACGATGAATTGGGATGGATTAACAGTAGGTTATGCTTTATCAGGTTCACATTGTACATTGGAAGAAATAATGCCCCAAATACAGCGTTTTATCGATGCTGGAGCTAATGTAATACCGATTGTTTCTAATACGTTATTAACAATTGATACACGTTTTGGTACAGCAGAAAAATGGCGTAGTGAATTAACTCGTATTACTGGCAATGAAATTATTTCAACTATTGTTCAAGCAGAACCTCTTGGACCATCGAAAAAAATCGATGTGTTAACCATTGCACCATGCACAGGAAATACAACAAGCCGCTTGGCAAATGCAATTACTGACAGTGCAGTGCTTATGGCAGCCAAATCGCAAATGCGTAATAGTCGTCCAATCGTAATTGCTATTTCTACTAATGATGGCCTTGGATTGAATGCTGCCAACATTGCGAAACTACTTGTTACGAAAAATATTTATTTTGTGCCGTTCGGTCAAGACGATCCTATCAATAAGCCTAATTCATTAGTTGCTAGAATGGATCTTATTATGGATGCCTGTGAGTCAGCCTTACAAGGTCAGCAATTACAACCAATGCTTATCGAACGGCATTAATATATTAGCCATAGTATAGAGGGGAGAAGACATCATATGTCAAACCAAAAATTGTATAATTTAGCAGTAGTCGGAGCAACAGGAGCAGTAGGGGAACAAATTATTAAGTTGTTAGAGACAAGAGACTTCCCTATTAATGAAATTAAATTTCTATCATCAGCTCGTTCCGCTGGTAAGAAACTAACTTTTAAAGGTGCTGAATATGTTATTGAAGAAGCAACGCCAGATAGTTTTGATGGTGTAGAAATTGCTTTGTTCAGTGCTGGTGGCGATGTATCTAAAGTATTAGCTCCAGAAGCTGCCAAACGTGGAGCTGTTTGTATCGATAATACGAGTGCATTCCGTATGGATCCTAATACGCCTCTTGTCGTTCCAGAGGTTAACCCTGAACATATCGCAGCACATAAAGGCATAATTGCAAATCCTAACTGTTCTACAATTCAAATGGTTGCTGCTTTAAAACCATTACATGATCGCTATAGCATTAAACGTGTCATTGTCTCTACTTACCAAGCGGTTTCAGGTGCAGGAGCAAGCGCGATTAGAGAAACACTTCGTCAAACAAGAGCAGTTCTTGACCAAGAAGAAGTGAATCCAGATGTACTACCAGTAGGCGGATTACCAGTGAAGCATCAAATTGCATTTAATGCAATTCCGCAAATTGATAAATTCACGGAAAATGGCTACACATACGAAGAAATGAAAATGACAAATGAAACGAAAAAAATTATGGGTGACGATTCAATCGAAGTGTCTGCTACATGCGTTCGTATCCCTGTTATTTACGGTCATTCAGAGTCTGTTTATGTAGAATTCAACAATCAATTTGAAGTTGAAGAAGTGAAGTCACTACTTGCTAATGCTCCTGGGATTACTCTAGTAGATGATCCAACGAATCAACTTTACCCACTTGCTACTGAAGCAGCAGGTAAACCAGATGTATTTGTAGGTCGTATCAGACGCGATATTACAAGTGAAAAAGGTCTAAATATGTGGATTGTTTCTGATAATCTATTAAAAGGTGCTGCATGGAATGCAGTGCAAATTGCAGAGTATATAGCAAAAGGTTAAGCTACATCTTTTATCATCTTAGTCAGGCTTGATGTAATACGGAGGCGAAGTTATGCGAATCTTAGTTCAAAAATTCGGCGGCACTTCATTAGCAACAACTGAAGCAACTGAACGTGTGATTCATCATATCAGGCGCGAACGAGACAACGGCTATGCCGTTGTCATCGTTGTATCTGCGATAGGTAGACGTGGTGAACCATATGCAACGGATACTTTGTTAGAACTATTAGACTCTCATCTAGGCGGCGTAGACGCTCGTGAGAAGGATTTATTAATAAGTTGTGGAGAAATAATCTCTGCTACATTGCTAGGCGCTCAGATTCGCGCTGCAGGTATCGAAGCGATAGTATATACTGGTGCAGAAGCGGGAATAGAGACGGATGAAGAATTTGGTTCAGCGAAGATTACATCGATCAAACCAGAAAAACTGATCCAAGCATTGAAACTGAATAAAGTGGTTGTAGTAACTGGTTTTCAAGGTAGAACTCGTAATAGCGATGTAACTACTTTAGGAAGAGGCGGTAGTGATACTACAGCAACTGCACTTGGTGCTGCACTACATGCTGAGTTCGTAGATATTTACACTGATGTTAATGGCGTCTTAACTGCTGATCCTAGATTTGTTGCTGATGCAAAACCGATTGCGAAATTGAGCTATGCTGAGATCTGTCATATGGCTAGAGAAGGTGCTAAAGTTGTACATCCTCGTGCAGTAGAGATCGCGCAACAAGCTCGCATTCCGGTTCGAGTGCGATCTACTTTTTCTGATGATGAAGGAACTCTTGTACAAGATGCGGCGTGGGATCATAACGAACATGCTGTTCTTGATAGACATGTAACGGGTATCGCTCATGTCACTGGAATTACTCAACTAACTGTACAAAGTGATTATGCGGATCATCGTGCTCCACAATTATTGTTTCAAACGTTAGCCCGCCATGGGATTAGTGTTGACTTTATTAATGTAACATTGAGTGGAGCAGTCTTTACTGTTCAGACAGTGCAAGCAGAACTAGCAAAACAATTACTTGAAGCTGAGAAATTATCTGTGAAGCTTGAACCAAGTTGCGCGAAAATTTCAATTATCGGTGGTGGCATGAATGGCCAACCTGGGGTAATGGCTAATATCATTACTGCATTATCTGATATTGATGTACCTATTCTTCAATCCGCGGACTCTAATGCAGCAATTTGGGTATTGGTGAAAGAACAACATATGGTTATTGCACTTATGGCGCTACATTCAACGTTTGACCTTAATCGTTAAACGCTTTACAATAATAAAGTATTTAATTATGTTTATGAATTTCATAATGTAACTATTGATTATGATTGAAATAGTAGGAGGAGTTTTACGATGGAGTTCGGAAGATTGATTACCGCGATGGTAACCCCTTTCGATGCAGAAGGCACTATTGATTGGGCTACTGCTGAGCAACTTATCGAATATTTAATTAATGACCAGCAAAGTGATAGCATTGTTATTGCGGGGACTACAGGGGAGTCACCAACTTTAACAGAGGACGAAAAAGTAGAATTGTTTACTTTTGCTGTTGAAAAAGCTGCAGGTAGAGTGCGTATTATCGCAGGAACTGGCAGTAACAATACGAAATCTTCAATTAGCTTATCACAGCGCGCTGAGCAATGCGGAGTAGATGGCTTATTGCTGGTTGTACCGTATTATAACAAACCAAGTCAAGAAGGTCTGTATTTGCATTTCAAAGCGATTGCAGAAAACACCTCACTTCCTGTGTTCTTATACAATGTTGAAGGTCGTACAGGTACAAATCTATCCGTAGATACAACACTTAGACTTGCACAAATCCCTAATATTATTGCAACAAAGGATTGTGCTAACCTAGATCAACTTACTTCAATTATTAGTGGTGCACCTGAAGGTTTCAAAGTGTACTCCGGTGATGATAGTGCTACACTTCCAGCACTTGCAGTGGGTGCTTACGGAATTATAAGTGTATCTGCTCATATCGTTGGACAAGAAATGAAATCAATGATTCAATCCTATATATCCGGTAACGTAACAAAAGCAGCTAAGCTTCATGGTGAATTACTACCGTTCTTTAAAGGTATGTTTGCTTGCCCTCATCCTATGTCAAATCCCGTTCCAGTGAAGTATGCACTTGAATTAATCGGTATTCCTGTTGGTTCAGTTCGTTTGCCATTAGCACCAATTACAGAATTAGAAGCAGAATTCGTACGGAATTTGAAACAAATTAAAAATCAAATTTCTTAATAGAAAACCTTAAAAAGCCGGTGCTGAAAGGCATCGGCTTTTGTCGTAATTACATATATTTTGAAATCGAAACGAAAATATTGCCTTTGACTTGTGTAATCGCTTTTTAATCATGTATAATGGAATTAAGTGAATGGGTGCGGCAATTAAATATTGAATTTGAACATTCCGTCAGAGCGGCATCTGACGTTTTTTGTTAATAGATTGTTTTAGTACAACAAATTAAATAAGGTATAACCTTTAGGAGGTATAGATTCACTTGTCTAAAAAGAATAACCAAGATAAGTTACTTGTCTTTGCATTAGGCGGAGTCGGCGAAATCGGTAAAAATATGTACGTCGTTCAATATAACGATGATATTGTAGTAGTAGATGCTGGATTAAAATTCCCTGAGGAGGACATGCTAGGTATTGACATCGTAATTCCAGATGTTGGATACTTAGTTGAACATCAGGATAAAGTACGCGGTATCATTATAACTCACGGACATGAAGACCACATTGGTGGTTTATCATATGTATTGAAGAGCTTAAATGTTCCTGTGTATGCAACAAAATTAACACTAGGATTAATCGAAGTGAAATTGAAAGAAGCTGGAATATTAGGAGATACAAAACGAATTCTAATTAGTGCAGATAGTGAGATCCAACTTGGAACGATCACTGCAAGCTTCTTCAAAACGAATCACAGTATTCCTGATTCTGTCGGAGTATGTTTAGATACACCAGAAGGTACGATTGTTCATACAGGTGATTTCAAATTCGATCACACTCCTGTTAATGATCAATTCGCTGATTTGCAACGTATTGCAGCAATCGGTAGCAAAGGCGTATTAGCTCTTCTATCTGATTCTACAAATGCTGAACGTCCAGGATATACACCGTCTGAAAGTAATGTTGGTAATGAACTAGAAGATATATTCCGTAAATCAACGCAACGTGTTGTTGTAGCTACTTTTGCTTCAAATGTACATCGCATTCAGCAAGTAATTAATGCTTCGATTGCAACACGCCGCAAAATTGCAGTCGTAGGTCGTAGTATGGTAAATGTCGTTACGATTGCAAGTGAGCTTGGCTACTTGAATATTCCTGAAGGAATGATCATAGAGCCAGAAGAAGTAAATCGTATGGCAGCTGATCGTGTTGTTATCTTGTGTACTGGTAGTCAAGGCGAACCAATGTCTGCACTTACTCGTATGGCACGTTCAACACATCGTAAAGTAGATATTTTACCTGGTGATACGGTGATCATTGCCGCGACGCCTATCCCTGGTAATGAACGTTATGTTGGTAGAACAGTAGATGAATTGTTCCGTCTTGGAGCACATGTAATCTACGGACCGGGATCTGTATCAGGCGTTCACGTATCTGGTCACGGTAGTCAAGAAGAATTGAAACTTATGCTTAATCTTGTTAAGCCTAAATACTTTATTCCTATTCACGGTGAATATCGTATGCTACGTCTTCATGCTGGTCTAGGTGAAGAAGTTGGTATTGCTCCAGAAAACATTTTTGTATTAGATAATGGTGAAACTGTAGAGTTCCAAGGTGGTCAAGCTGCTCGTGGACCTAAAGTTCAAGCAGGTAGAGTACTTATCGATGGATTAGGAGTAGGTGACGTAGGAAACATCGTATTACGTGATCGTAAACTACTATCTCAAGATGGAATTCTAGTCGTTGTAGTAACACTTAGTAAAGCGGATGGAACAATTCTATCTGGTCCAGATATTATCTCTCGTGGCTTTGTTTACGTACGTGAGTCCGAAGGACTTCTTGACGAAGCAAATCGTATCGTAACTTCTACACTTACTAAATTAATGAACGATAAAGTTAACGAATGGGCTTCGTTAAAAACAAACGTGAAAGATTCACTAGGTAGATTCCTATATGAACAAACACGTCGTCGCCCGATGATTTTACCAATTATTATGGAAGTATAATTTTATATTCCATTCACCTAAATTTACTAGCTAATATTACTCATTATTGAGTAGACATTAGCTAGTTTTTTTATGTCTTGAGACCCATTTGTTGCAAATTGAATTGAATAAGTGCTTGTATTGCATATAATAGAATTATAAACAGGCAGTATTATCCAAATGTTAGTTTATTAACTCAATATTATAACAATCGAGGTGGAGACAGTGAGAGGAAATAAACTGCTTACTATTTTTGTTGCAGTAATTGTTTTGTTCAGTGGTGTCATTCCAATAAACATGCAACATGTAAATGCAGCAACTAAAAGTAAGGCTGATACAATTTTTAAAGATCTGCCCAGTAATCATTGGGCTATAGATGCTATTCATTGGGGTTACAATGAAGGAATTGTTAAGGGCGATTCTAATGGTAATTTTAATCCGAATAACAATGTTACTGAACCAGAATTTCTCGCCATGATTGTGAGAGCCTACAGCAACGATTTCACGGTACGAAAAGTAGAGTCTGGAGAAAAGTGGTATATTCCTTACTTTGATCTTGCTACAGATAATTTTTGGCAGTTTAGTGGGCAAAATGCGTTGTATCAGCGCTACCAAGTTGCAAATATTGTTTATTCAATGCTACAAGGTAGTTATAAAAGTGATGCCGCATCAATTCAATTTTTACTAGATACCAAATTATCAACGGGTAAAGTTAGTGCTACAGTAGAAGGATACTTGCCGTATGAGAATTTGAATAGAGCGGAAGCTATTGTATTTATTAAACGTATGAAGCAACTGTATCCTTCAGTAAAAGAGTATATTGGTAGGAGTGTAACCTCTTCAACTGGATTACGTAATATATCGCTCGGTGATACTGAGGCAGCATTAGTTAGCAAGCTAGGCAAACCAAATCGTAAAGACTCATCTGAATTTAACTTTACATGGTATGCATATAATGATGACTATAATAGATTCGCAATGTATGGCGTTTCTAGTGAAAATAAAGTAGTAGCACTCTATTCAAACGTAAGAAATGTATGGGGTCAGAATAATGCTATATTAGTAGGTTCTAGTTTTCAAAAATTGAAAAAATATGTCGGTATTGAAGTTAAACTAAATTCATTTGGTTACTATCAAAATGAACAAAATGGAATCATAACGAATTATTACTTGGATAAGTTTTCAGATAATGTTATAGATGGAATATTGCAATATGATGCAACATATGGTCGAAAAGGTACGGCAACTCAAGAACTTATTGATAAAAGTTATGAGTTGCAAATATTAGATGTTACGAATGCTTTTCGTAACAAAAATAATATTAAAAACATGTTAATTTGGAATGAGAAAGCCGCAAAGGCAGCATACTTGCATAGTAAGGATATGTATACAAACAAATATCTTGATCATAAAAATTTAGCTGGATTAGATCCGCAAGGTCGTTTGGAAGCGGCAGGATTGACTAAATTTGGTGGTGGCGAGAATATCGCTTCTGGATATGAGAATGCATTTGCTGTTTATTCAGGATGGATTAATTCTTGGAATCATCGAGATAATCTATTATATCCAGAATACAAGGAACTTGGTGTAGGTGCATACCGAAATTATTATACTCAAGACTTTATCATGCCTTATTAATAGTAACTTATAGTAGTGTGATAGAGGATGAGAGTTTCTGTAGAGAGAGTAATTAAAGATTGAGTTAATCCCCTTACAATAGACAGTGAACAAAGAGTTCAAGATTTTATGAATTCAACACTGTTTATCGAAGGGGATTTTTTGGTGGTTACAAAAGGGGAAAAGGTTACAAAAATGATCTACTTAAGAAAAATGATGAGCTATATTATTCAAATATTCTTCTTCATCCGTATGTTCTTTCATATGAATGAGCATCTTTGCATCTTCTCCCACTACATATCGGAATTTACTTGTTCCATCTGTGGCAGCTTGATATATTGTTTCCGAAACAATTTCTGGGGGTGAAGCGTATGTTGGCTGTTTTTCCATTTCGCCTAATTTACCTAAAAATGCAGTAGTAAATTGCTTATAATCCGTTAAGGAATCATTAAAAAAGAACTCCATCGATCTTCCACCAAAGTCCGTATCAATTGCACCAGGCTCGATCAACTTTACTTTGATGTTTTGTGATGCTAATTCATAAGATACAGATTCAGAGAAACCTTCTACTGCAAATTTAGTTGAATGATACAGAGACATTGTCGGAAAGGTCACTCTACCACCCATTGAAGAGATATTGATCAATAAACCGTCTTGATTAGATCTAAAATGTGGCAATATGGCTTTAGTCATACTGATAAGACCAAAAACATTGACTTCAAACTGTCTTCTAATTTGCTCATCTGTGGCTACTTCTATAAGACCCATTGTTCCATACCCAGCATTATTGAGAAGAACGTCGATTTTACCGAACCGTTGAATAGCTGTAGATAACGCAGCTTGAATCGTATCTACTTTCTCAACATCAAGCCTCAGAACCAACACATTATCCAATGTAATGAATTCAGTTTCGTGTTCAGGCGAACGCATCGTAGCTACTACGTTCCATCCTCTTTCTACAAAATGTTTTACAGTAGTTCTCCCAATACCTGACGAAGCACCAGTGATGAAAATTGTCTTCATTAACAATTCCTCCTAAATTCTGTTCTTCTCTTGCGCTAATTGCTCAATGCTTACCAATCCTTGTGCAATGGTTGAAAGTTTAGCTTTATATTCTTCAATACCAATTTGGATGCATATGACTTGTGCAGCATGCATTTCATTCTTGTGTAAAGAATACTGCTCTAGCAATTGATCTAGCTTTTTTTGAGATTCCTTTTGTACTTGTTTCAGCCAAATAATTACCTTGTCATACCCAACAAATTCACCAAAATAAAGCCTCATCATAAAATCAGATTTCTTAATACTGTCACCTTCTAAAGGTGCTAGTAAATAGTCATTAAAACTATCTCGTCCTTTAGTCGTAATATTAAAAACATTCTTGTTTGGCTTCCCGTCCTGTAGGACAATTTCTTTAGTAATTAATTCTTCCTTCTCCAATCTGGAAAGTGTTGGATAAATTGTTCCATAACTTGAACTGTAGAAATTAGAGAATACATTCTCTAATAACTGTTTTATTTCATATCCAGTCAACGATTCTTTCATTAGCATGCCTAAAATAACATCCTGACTGTTCAAAATATAACCTCCTTATATTTTAGAAAAATTTGTATATCTCAAAAATAATATATCAGTTCGATATATATCGTGTCAATATATATATCGAACTGATATTTTAATTTTAATCAGAACTATCTTAAAAGAACTGCGGTAGTAGCGTAAAGATAACACGAAGAGCTCTAATTTTTCGCAATTGATATTATTCCGTCAAGGTTAACAGTGATCGAGCATAAATTGAGCATATTTCTCCATACTAAGTATATAAATAATAAAGTTATGCTTCTGAATTGACTTTTTGTAAACATAAGGAGTTGCAGCATGAAGCTACAAAAAGTTTAGCTTATGCTTTCGAAATGACTTTTTGTAAACATAAGGAGTTACACCACGAAGCTACAAAAAGTTTAGGAGGCAGATGATGTATTCTTTTCCGAATTTGACTGGAGACCAATTACCTGATGGACCGAACAAACCAGAAGAAACAAAGCCAACAGTGGATCAAACGATACAAGCTATACAACAATTAGGTGCCGTTAACGTACCAAGTGTGCAAGAAAGTAATATTCACTGTATAACGATTATTGGTCAAATCGAAGGTCATATGATATTACCGCCTCAAAATAAAACGACGAAGTATGAACATATCATTCCGCAACTCGTTGCCGCAGAGCAGAATAGTAAAATTGAAGGTTTGCTAATTATACTTAATACAGTAGGCGGAGATGTCGAGGCGGGGCTTGCCATTGCTGAGATGATAAGTACAATGTCAAAGCCGAAAGTCACATTGGTACTTGGCGGGGGGCATTCCATAGGTGTTCCAATTGCAGTTTCAGGAGATGTAAGTTTTATTGCTGAGACAGCTACGATGACGATTCATCCAATTCGGATGAATGGACTAGTTATTGGTGTTCCGCAGTCATTTGAATACTTAGATAAGATGCAAGAAAGAGTAACTCGTTTCGTCATTGCACACTCTCAAATTACTGAAGAAACATTCAAAGGATTAATGTTTAAGACGGGGGAATTGGCTAGAGATATTGGTACGACGGTCATCGGTGGTGATGCCGTCAGTAACGGTCTTATTGATAAAGTAGGTGGAATAGGGGATGCCCTTGCACAACTTCGGATTCTAATTAAAAATAATAAGGAGGAGCCAGTGTAATGTTATATTCTGTTGTTCCTGTTGAATACGTGTATGGAGAACAAAAACCGAATGATCATTGTCTCGATTATGTGTATCAAGGGATGTTAATGGAAGTTAAGCCTTTAACTTCAGGTAACGCTTTGATCGTTCGTCTAATTAATCCACCATTGGATTGTTACCTGGATGAGAGGTATGCCCCCGGGAGCATAATTCCGTATAGGTAGTTCCAAAAGCGGACGTTGATAGGCTTCGTCGCATATTCGACATCAAAATATTTACTGCAAAAGACTGAGAAAATATATTGCTCAGTCTTTTTGTGCTTCCTTTCTTACCTTATAGAATATGGCTAATTAGGCGCGACTCCTCTTTATTCGTAGATCACAATATTTTCATGTGATATAATGGAAATTGGAGGGGAGCTTATTGGCCAAGAAACGGAAAAAGAAGAGATCGTTTGGATCTCAATTGAAATATGAAGTATACGGTATTCTTATTATTACAATATCGATGATAGCTCTCTCAGGGGAAGCGACAGTTGGTCAAGCATTATCGAAATTGTTTGGTGTCTTTCTAGGGAAATTTTACTTCGCACTTGCTATCGCAGGCATTATCGTTGGATTAGCAGTAATGGTTAAGCGTGCATGGCCTAGTGGATGGAGTACAAGAAAAACAGGCGTAGTTATATTACTATTATCATTAACTTTAAGTAGCTCGATTTCTCATATTAATGCAAGGTATATGGGATTGGATAATAGTTCGATTACGGGATCGATCATTATGAAAACATTGGACCAAGAGATTCGTTCGCAGTTATTTGATACTGAAATGACTCAAGGTACTTCCATACGTGATCTTTCTATTAGTGGTGGTTATGTAGGGGCGATTCAATACTCGCTATTATTTATGTTATTTGGTTACTATGGCGCTCTAATTATTAATATTGTGATGTATCTTATCTCGATTCTACTAATAACTGGTAAATCATATGTGGAGATGCTTCGTTTCATTAGAGTAAAGTTAACTCGTCTTATTAAATTAGTAGTGGCAAAGATAGGTGTAGTTCGAGCTAGACAGAAAGCTTTAGCTAAAGTAAGTAAAGATGTGCACTACATAGACGATGATGAAGAGGAAGAAGAAGTGCAAGTTGAGATTACGAAACCAAAGCGCAAATCTTATTTCTTCCAGTGGAATCAAGAACAAACCGAAGTACATGACGATGAATGGGAATTGAATCATCAAGAGAAGCTTGCCGCGAATGATCATGTCCTTGAGCAATATGAAGAGATAGTCGAAGAACAAGAAGAAATTGTTACCCAGGAACCCAATTTAGTATTAGTTGATAGAGCCGCTAGTGAGTCTGTAGATCAACAAATAGATCAAGAGACTGAGTATGATGCAGATTGGCAAGTAACGGATCATTCCCAGCTGCAAGCCCCTGTTGAAGGATTGGCTCAAGCTGTTCATAGTTCCACAGTGGTAGGTGAACAAGATGAACTAGCAGAACAAGACGATGAAGATCATCATATAAATAGTGTTAATAATAGTAATACTATCGATAGAAGTGATGATTATGATTATCCGGAGGGACAAGCAGTTACCTCTGATGTATTTATAACGGAGCACAACAATGGGGATGAAGCAGGGAAAATAGAAGCAAATGTTCAACCTAAAGCTATCCCATATCAGATGCCACCATTCACGATACTTAATAAACCAGTTAATACGCAAAAGGGCTCAGACGGAGTAGAAATGTATGACTCGCGTCGTAAGCTAGAAGCGACATTAGAAAGCTTTGGTGTACGTGCAAAGGTGTTAGATGTCGTGAGAGGTCCTGCAGTTACTAGATATGAAGTCCAACCTGCTACCGGAGTGAAGGTTAGTCGCATTGTAGGCTTAACGGATGACATCGCACTTGCATTGGCTGCTAAAGACGTCAGAATGGAAGCTCCAATCCCAGGGAAGTCTGCCATCGGTATTGAAGTTCCTAATGGTGAGATCTCTGTTGTGACGATGCGTGAAGTTATGGAAACTCCAGTATTCATGAATGCTGCGTCTAAATTGTCGATAGCATTCGGTCGTGATATTTCTGGACAAAGTATCGTAGGTAATCTAGCAAAAATGCCCCATTTACTTGTTGCAGGCGCAACAGGTTCCGGTAAATCAGTATGTATTAATGGGATTATTGCAAGTATTCTTTACAAAGCTAATCCTGATGAAGTGAAGTTTCTGATGATTGATCCGAAAATGGTTGAATTAAATATGTACAACGGAATTCCGCATCTACTTGCACCTGTAGTAACGAATCCTAAGCGTGCTTCACTTGCGTTAAAGAAAATCGTTGTTGAAATGGAAAAGCGTTATGAGCTATTCTCCAAATCAGGTACTCGTAATATCGAAGGATACAATCAACATGTTAAAGATGATGCGTCATTATTTTTACCTTATATCGTCGTTATTGTCGATGAGTTAGCTGACTTGATGATGGTTGCTTCCAATGATGTAGAGGATGCTATTGCTCGACTTGCTCAGATGGCGCGCGCAGCGGGAATACACTTAATAATTGCAACACAGAGACCTTCTGTAGATGTCATTACAGGTGTCATTAAAGCTAATATTCCTTCAAGAATAGCTTTTGGTGTATCTTCACAAGTAGACTCACGTACTATCCTTGATGTAGCTGGTGCTGAAAAGTTACTCGGTCGTGGCGACATGCTCTTCTTGCCAATGGGTATGAACAAACCAATTCGTGTACAAGGAGCATTTTTGTCAGATGAAGAAGTGGAAGCTCTCGTTTCCTATGTAAGCAGTCAGGGTGAAGTGAAATATAACGATGAGATTGTGCCAGAGCTTGATGATGAATTAGATGATTACGATGAAGTATATGATGATCTGTTCGATGATGCTGCTAAGATTGTTATTGAGAGTGGACAAGCGTCAGTTTCGTTGTTGCAACGGCGTATGCGTATTGGATACACTCGTGCAGCGAGAATAATTGATCAGCTAGAAGCTAAGTCAATTGTAGGGCCATACGAAGGTAGCAAGCCACGTTCTGTGCTAGTCTCTCTAGAGCAATGGAATGCCAAGTAACCAAAAAAATGTTAAATGTGTATATTAATCAGCTCCTTTTCTCATACTATGTGCAAGTCAAAAATGACTATTGATTATGCTATAGGAGAAAGGCGCAATGAACATGAAATTACGTAAAATAACTGTTTTAGTTATTGTATCAATGCTTTTTACGACTCTATTCATGTATAACAAGTATAGCGAACAAAGTGCTGTACCGACTTTCAGTTCTGCAATTTTGAAGGTTGGATCATACGGTTCGGATGTGAGTGAATTACAGGGTAGATTGAAGTATTTGGGTTATTTTAACGGAGCAGTTGATGGTGCATTTGGTTCACAGACGAAAAATGCTGTGACATGGTTTCAATGGGAGTTCGGTCTAACATCCGATGGTGTAGTAGGTAAGGGTACGAAACAAAAGTTAGTCAAAGCAACTCCGAATTGGAATTCCTCAATGACTGCTGGATCAGGTTCCAATTCTGGTTCAAACTCAGGATCAAGTTCAGGTAGTGGTGGAAATTCTAGTTCAACAAGTACTGGTCAATCAAATCTATTAGGATTATCAGAAAATGATATTCAGCTTATGGCGAATGCTGTATATGGTGAAGCTCGTGGTGAATCTTATGAAGGTCAAGTGGCAGTAGCTGCTGTTATTTTGAACCGAGTGAAGCATCCCGATTTCCCAAATACGGTTTACGGTGTGATTTTCGAACCAAGAGCATTTACTGCAGTAGCTGATGGTCAGATCTATCTGACTCCTAATGAAACTGCGAAAAAGGCTGTTAGGGATGCCATTAATGGTAATGACCCTACATACGGCTGCATTTATTATTTTAACCCGGATACTGCAACTTCAGGTTGGATTTGGACTAGACAGCAGATTATGACGATCGGGAAACATATTTTTTGTAAATAATCATGCTGTAAAGAAGCAATCATTCAGAGCTTGTCTGGTGGTTGCTTCTTCCATTTCGCATAAGTTAGAATAATAAGGAAGGCTACTATAGAAAGGAGCCATAATAATTATGAATTTCCAAAAAGGAACTGTGCAAAGTTTAAATGTACATGTATTACCAACAAATCGTTTCAAAACATTTACCATTACATTATTCGCAGGAACACCATTGCAGGAGGAGACGGTTACTTCAACTGCTCTTATTCCATATGTATTACGTAGAGGTACAGCCAATAAACCTGAGACGATTGCCTTGCGTGAGCAGCTAGATGAACTATATGGCGCTGGATTTGGTTTCAATATTACGAAGCGTGGAAACACACAATTTGTACAATTTCGAATGGATGTTATTAATGACCGCTTTGTAAATAGTGAGGTTTCCTTGCTATCTGAAGCTATAAAGTATGTGGGACAAATGGTTACACAGCCATTGGTAGAAAACGGAGAATTCCGCCCAACTTATGTAGATGCCGAAAAGCAGACTCTGCAGAAACAATTAGAATCCGTTATTAACGATAAAATCCGCTATGCATCAGAACGTTGTATGGAAGAGATGTGTGCAAATGAGCCATATCGACTTAATGTAGCGGGTCGCTTAGAAGATTTACCTCATGTAGATGCAAGAACATTATTTGATCGTTATCAACAATGGTTAACTCAAGCTCAACTAGATATTTATGTCGTAGGTGATACGACACTAGAGGAAGTTATGGGCTATATTGAGCAGTATTTTACATTGCCAGATCGCTCACCTCAACCTTATGAGCGTGCAGATGTCCAACACAATGTTGACGAAGTAAAAACAATTGTTGAACAGCTAGATGTGAATCAAGGGAAATTGAATCTAGGACTTCGAATGAATACGGGCTATGCTTCACCTAATTATGCTGCTGCATTAGTATACAATGGTATTCTAGGTGGTTACCCTCATTCTAAGCTTTTTGTTAATGTTCGTGAGAAGGAAAGTTTGGCTTATTATTGTGCCTCTAGATTAGATGGACACAAAGGCATACTATCAATTCAATCAGGTATTGAATTTGCTAATTATGAAAAAGCATTAAAAATTATTGAGCAGCAAATTGCCGAGATGAAAACTGGTAATATTACGGAAGTTGAATTGTCACAAACGATCGCAATGTTATCTAATTCATTACGTGAAATGTTCGATAATGCGAATGATATGCTTGGTTTTGACTTTAATAATCGATATGCTAACACCAATCGTACGATTGATCAATTGCTAACAGAAGTTCAATCGATCTCGATTAGTGACGTGCAGGCTGTAGCGCAACAAGTTGAACTGGATACGATCTACTTCTTAAGAGATCGTCAGGAGGTATAAAGATGGATATTTTACAATATGATGCAGTTGAAGAGACATTATACCGTGAAGTTCTGCCTAATGGATTAGAAGTAGTTGTATTGCCTAAACCGGGATTTCAGAAAACATATGCGACTTTTGCGACGAAATATGGTTCTATTGACAATCATTTTTCAGTTGGTAACAATCCACCTGTTAAAGTGCCAGATGGGATTGCCCATTTCTTAGAGCACAAAATGTTTGAAGAACCAGAGGGTGATATTTTTGCTACCTTTGCTAAGCAAGGAGCTGCTGCTAATGCCTTTACTTCATTCGACAGAACGGTCTATTTGTTCTCAGCAACAGAGCAAATAAATGAAAACTTAACCACATTAATTGATTTCGTGCAAAATCCATATTTCACAGACCAAAATGTAGATAAAGAAAAAGGAATTATCGAGCAAGAAATTAATATGTATAGTGATAATGCGGATTGGCGTGTCTATTACGGATTATTTGAAGCAATGTATCAAAAACATCCGATTTCAATTGATATTGCTGGAACGGTTGAATCCATTTACAAAATTGATAAAGATACACTGTATCGTTGTTATAATACATTTTACCACCCATCTAATATGTTGTTATTTATAGTTGGTGGAGTAGATGCTAAGGAAATGATGGAATTAGTTCGATCTAATCAAGCAGGCAAAACTTATACTCCAATTGAAGAAATTAATCGTTTCTTTGAGCCTGAGCCAGGTCCAATCAAAGAACGCAAAAAGGTTATTCAATTGCCGGTTTCCTTACCTAAAGTAATGCTAGGGTTCAAAGAACCTGAAGTTACATTGTCAGGTGAAGAACTTGTAAAGCAAGAAGTTGTTAGTAAAGTCATGCTTGATGTACTATTTGGTAGCAGTTCAGCATTTTATCAGCGCCTATATGATCAACAGTTGATTTATGATTCTTTCGGTTATGAATATAATTGCTCAGAACAATACGCATTTTCTGTTATTGGCGGAGATACACCGCAGCCAGATACATTAATTGAAGAAATTTCACAATATGTGAAACAAACGTTGAAAACTGGTATCAATGAACAGAACTTTAATCGTATTAAACGTAAAAAAATTGGTAGCTATCTAAGAATGCTCAATTCCCCTGAAGCAATCGCAAGTGAATTTACTAAGTTCAGATTCCGTAATTGCGATATGTTTAATGTGCTTAAATATTATGAGGAGTGCACGTTGGCAGACGTTAATCAACGTTTAGTAGATCATTTTAATTTTGATCAACTTGCTATTTCAATCGTGGAGTCTCCAAAAGCATAATGAATCGATCGTTTCAAGAAATGACGGTACTGATAACTGGGGGAAGCCGTGGTATTGGCGCTGCAATTGCTAAGCGCTTTGCTAAGGAAGGTTATCAAATCGTTATTCATTATCTCAATTCACATGAGCAAGCAAATGAAACGGCTCGTGAATGTATGGCGTTTGGAGCGAAGGTTATAACGATTTCAGCTGATCTTAGCTCCAAAGAGCAGCTACACCGCATGAAAGAGAAATTAGATAGCATGAATGTCACACCTGATATTATTGTTAATAATGGCGGCATATCACATTATGGGATGCTGATGGATGTGACGGAAGAACAATGGGATTATGTAATGAATGTCAATTTGAAGGGAATGTTCCTTTGTACGCAACTCTTCATGCCACATATGATTTCACATAAGTATGGTCGTGTTATTAATGTCTCTTCCGTATGGGGCATGACTGGTGCTGCTTGTGAAGTACTCTATTCTACTACAAAAGGTGGAATGAATGCATTTACAAAAGCATTAGCAAAAGAACTCGCACCCTCAGGAATTACTGTAAATGCAGTTGCACCTGGAGTTGTACAAACGGAAATGATGAATGATTTCAATACTGAGGAAAAAGAAGCTTTGGAGCAAGAGATTCCAATCGGCCGTTTTGGCTCGACAGATGAAATTGCTTCACTTGTATACTTCCTTTCCTTGCCGGAATCTTCTTATATTACTGGTCAAATTATTAGTCCTAATGGTGGTTGGTTAACTTAGTTTCACAAAACTTCCTAAGTTGGCATTATTGTATCAGCATACTTATTGTTCATTTACACACAATAATGACTGTTGAGAACAATCAACAAATGAGCTTAGCGTTCATCTCCGATTCATGATTTGTTAGAAAATGATCGGGAAGCTAAGAAATATTTTAGGAGGCGATTTGAATGTCAACAGTACTAGATCAGTTTGAGTCTTGGAAAGATTTTTTGAAGGATCGCGTAGCGCAAGGGAAAACTTTAGGTCTCTCTGAAGAAACGATATCTAACCTCGCATATGAGATTGGTTCATTTCTAGATGAACGTGTAGATCCGAAAAATAATGAACAAGCCGTACTGAAGCAATTATGGGATGTCGGTGACGATTCTGATCGTCATGCCATCGCCAAATTGATGGTCAAATTGGCAGAAAAATCCTAATTGGAACTCATTCCTCACTTTCAAAATTAAGATATGCGGAAAGCCTCCTGAATTGGAGGCTTTTCTGTGATGTTTTACCACAATAGATTTTATTAATTTCAGAGCGTACCGATGGACAAATTCTATTTGGTGATAAAAACTACCTTATAAACGCGGTCGCTCATCCTTGAAAGGTCTAGATAAAGGTTTTCTCATAAAGTTTGCAGGAAAGTGTTGAATTTTGTAGAATAAATAATAGGTTATAAATACTTTTTTCTTAATGGCATAGGATGGTGACAGTTTTGGAACACAAACAATGGTATATGGAGTATACAATACATAAGAACAGACCAGGTCTTCTCGGTGATATTGCTTCTTTGTTAGGGATGCTCGAAGTAAATATTTTAACAATTAATGGTGTAGATCATCATACTCGTGGTTTACTTTTACAAACAGATGATGATGAAAAAATCGATCTTTTGGGTAAGCTATTAACTAAGGTCGATGACATTACTGTTAATAAATTAAGAACTCCAACCATTGTTGACATTTTGGCAGTTCGTCATGGTCGTTATATTGAACGTGACTCTGATGATCGTAAGACGTTCAGATTCACTCGGAATGAATTGGGTTTATTAGTAGATTTTCTAGGAGAAGTATTTAAGCGAGACGGTAATTATGTTATTGGACTTCGTGGTATGCCTCGAGTTGGGAAGACAGAATCAATTATTGCAGGAAGTGTATGCTCTAATAAACGTTGGACATTTGTATCATCTACATTATTAAGACAAACGGTTAGAAGCCAACTTTCTGATCAAGAAATGGATCCTAACAATATATTTATTATTGATGGTATCGTTAGTACAATTCGATCCAATGAACGTCACTACTCCTTAATTCAGGAAATTATGTCGTTGCCTTCAACGAAAGTGATTGAGCATCCAGACATTTTTATACGGGAATCAAATTATGATTATAGTCATTTCGATATTATTGTTGAACTGAGAAATACACCAGATGAAGAAATAACTTATGAAACGTTTACTACACATTATACTGAAGAATTCTAAAATTGAAAGGAGGATATAATGTGTCTGAATTAGGTGAAGTATTAAAAAAAGCTAGATTAGAAAAGAAAATGTCTTTGGAAGAAATACAAGATGTAACCAAAATTAGAAAGCGTTATTTAGAAGCATTAGAATCAGGTGATTATAATGTATTGCCTGGAAAGTTCTATATTCGCGCTTTTATTAAAAATTACGCCGAAGCAGTTGGGTTAGATTCTGAGGAAGTATTGAAATATTATCATGATGAAGTGCCTGCTGTTGAAACGGTGGTTAATGAACCGATTCCTGCTCGTAAGCCAAAAAGAATGCGTTCTGCTTCATCAGAGAAGTTCGGAAAAATAGGATTTACAGTGCTCATGTGGTGTTTTATTGGATTAATAGCTTTTGCTATATGGTATTATTTCGCTAATAAGGAAGCTGATCCTGTAGAAAATGGAAATGGAAATGGTAAACAAATTACAGACAATTCGGTTGCTCCAAAAGTAACACCAACACCGACTCCAGTAATTACACCAACACCGACTCCTACAGTTGGACCGGTATCCATTACTTTTGTTGAAAAAAATGGTCGAGATAATGTGTTTTTAGTTAGTCCTATGAAAGACACATACTCCTTAAAACTGACCGCATCCGGTGGTGCTAGCTGGATCGAAGTATATGAAGGTGGCAAAAATGGTACCCGACTTCATTATGCTACGATGAATGATGGAGAAGTTCTTAACTTTGATGTGACCAAAGATGTCTATATCTCAATGCGTTATGCGGGTTATATTGAAGCGACGCTAGATGGTGTCGTAATTGAAGATGAGGATATCGAAAAAGCACGTATACTATTAAAACTAGACACAGCTGATGTAGAAGATACGACGACAGCTGAATAGCTGTCGTTTTGTTTGTTAATGAGAGGGGATTATTATGAGTAACGAAAATTCATTTGATATTGTATCAAAAGTTGATTTACAAGAATTAAATAATGCAGTAACACAAGCAGAACGTGAAATTGGAACACGCTTTGATTTCAAAGGAAGTAAAACAAAAATTACGGTAGAAAAAGAAGAGTTAACTATTTTAAGCGATGATGATAACAGGCTTAAAAATACGATTGATATTCTAATCGATAAAATGGTGAAACGAAGTGTGCCTACGAAAAACCTTGACTACGGTAAAGTAGAAGGGGCATCTGGTGGAGCAGTTCGTCAAAAAATTAAGATTCGCCAAGGGATCGAACAAGATATCTCTAAAAAAATCAATAATCTAATTAAAGATTCTAAGCTAAAAGTGAAGAGTCAAATTCAGGGTGATCAATTACGGATCACTGGAAAAAGTAAAAACGATCTACAAGCCGTGATGAATTTATTACGAGGCGCTGAATTACCTATAGATTTGCAATTTACTAATTTTCGATAGATAATAAGCTTACATACATAGTACTCGTCATGGAGTCTGGCCTACGATAATAGAAATAAGTGGGGCTGATTGGAGGGGATTTTTTTGAATTTAGCTAATAAAATTACGATAGCTAGAATATTTTTAGTGCCTGTTGTTTTGTTTTTCTTACTTGTTAATGTTAACTTAGGATCGTTCACTTTATCTAATTTCACGATTACTTATACTCAAGTAATAGCAGTGCTAATCTTCATTATTGCAGCTAGTACGGATGGTGTGGACGGTTATATCGCCCGCAAAAATAACTTAGTTACCAATTTAGGTAAGTTACTTGATCCATTAGCCGATAAATTATTGGTTGCTTCTGTATTGATTGCATTAGTTGAAATGGATAAGTTAAGTGCTCTAATAGCTATCGTTATTATCAGTCGTGAATTTGCGGTTACTGGACTAAGACAAATTGCTTTACTTGAAGGTAAAGTTGTTGCTGCGAGTACTTGGGGCAAATGGAAAACAGCTATTCAAATAACGATGATTATCGCTATTCTTTTGAATAATTTCCCGTTTGTGTTTATAGACTTCCCATTTGATGTTATTTGTTCTTGGGTTGCAGCGGCGATTACTCTTTATTCAGGTATAGATTATTTTATTAAAAACAAATCATTAATTCCAGTGGAATAATGTAATGCACCTCTTCGGAATATAGAAGGGGTGCATTATTAGATTTTACTACTACTATCCGAACAAACAGATGATGAGGTGTATTGATGAAGGCTGAAATTATTGCAGTTGGAACTGAAATGTTAATGGGTCAAATTGTAAATACGAATGCACGCGACATTTCTTTGAAATTAGCGGAATTAGGAATAGATGTGTACTTTCAAACGGTTGTAGGTGATAATGCCGATAGAATTCAATCTGCTATCGAAATTGGACGTACACGTGCAGATCTTTTACTGTTTACTGGCGGCCTTGGTCCTACTCAGGATGATATTACGAAAGATGTTCTCGCACAATATTTGGGAAGAGAACTTGAAATCCATCAACCTTCAATGGCAACGATTGAACATCTATTTTCCTCACGAGGTTTAGAGATGGTACAAAGTAATGTGCGTCAAGCGCATTCAATTGTAGGGGCGACTCCACTCCATAACGCAGCGGGTCTTGCTGTCGGTAATGCTTTAATCGAAGATCATACGATGTATGTTCTATTACCGGGTCCACCTAAAGAAATGCGTACAATGTTAAATGGACCTGTCGTTGATTGGTTACGAACTGTTTTGACTGATGAAAAGCCATTATATAGTCGACTTCTTAAATTCGCAGGTATAGGTGAATCCAATCTCGAGGCAAAGTTACTACCATTAATCGAGATTCAAGATGATCCAACAATTGCTCCTTATGCGAAGGAAGGCGAAGTTTCTATTCGCGTCTCAACAAAAGCTAATAGTTTGGATGAAGCAAACCGTAAAATCGATGAGACCGTCGCTGAAATTGATAAGCTCGTAGGAGAGTATTTATACGCTCAAGAAGACATTCCAATGGAAGTCGAAATTGTACATCTGCTTCAATCTAAAAAACTGACAATTGCCTCAGCTGAAAGTTGCACCGGCGGATTATTCTCCTTATTGATGACGAAAGTCCCAACAAGCTCAGATTGTTTCGATGGCGGAATTGTAACGTATACGAATGATATGAAGCAGAAATTGTTAGGGATACCGATGGAACACTTAGAAGGTGAGTCTGCGCCTGGAGCCGTCAGCACTTCTACTGCGCAACTTATGGCGGAGCGTGTGCGTGAACTGCTAGATAGTGATTACGGAGTGTCTACAACCGGCGTAGCGGGTCCTGGAACTACGGAAGGTAAACCTGTCGGTATGGTCTTCATTGGAATAGCTGCACGTGGCAAAGAAACGAAAGTATTTCAATTATCTTTGAGTGGAGATCGAAGTTCCATTCAATTGAGAACAGTGAAAAATTTACAATATCGATTATGGCAAGCAATTAAGGAACATAGTTAATTATTGTAATAAAATAACTTGTTCCAAATACTGTAAACGTTTATAATAGAGATAGTTATGGAAGAACCGTAGCAAAGATCATTCTTTGCCACGGTTCTTTTTCGTTTTACGGAGCGTAAAAGAAGTGGCTCTGAGAAGCGAGGTGAAAAATACGAATGTGTGTTCGAAAAAAAGTGTTGGCAAGTGGGCGGAAAAAGGTTATCATGAAAATATAAATATTAAAGGATGTGACTCTAGTGAGTGATCGTCGTGCAGCATTAGATAACGCTTTACGTCAAATTGAAAAGCAATTTGGCAAAGGCTCTATTATGAAGTTAGGTGAATCTACACATATGCAAGTGGAAACCATATCAAGTGGTTCACTTGCTCTTGATATTGCATTAGGAATTGGTGGTTATCCACGTGGACGTGTTATTGAAGTCTACGGCCCAGAGTCTTCTGGTAAAACAACGGTAGCACTACATGCGATTGCAGAAGTTCAAAAAATTGGTGGACAAGCGGCATTTATTGATGCTGAGCATGCGCTTGATCCTTTATATGCTAGTAAACTTGGCGTTAATATTGATGAACTATTACTTTCTCAACCCGATACTGGTGAGCAAGCTTTAGAAATTGCTGAAGCACTAGTTCGTAGTGGCGCAGTTGATATTATCGTTATTGACTCCGTAGCAGCACTTGTACCGAAAGCGGAGATCGAAGGGGATATGGGTGATTCTCATATCGGCTTACAAGCTCGTCTTATGTCTCAAGCTCTTCGTAAACTTTCTGGTGCGATTTCCAAATCGAAGACCATTGCTATTTTCATTAACCAACTTCGTGAAAAAGTTGGCGTAATGTTCGGTAACCCAGAGACTACACCAGGTGGACGTGCTTTGAAATTCTATTCTAGTGTTCGTCTAGATGTTCGTCGTATTGAGTCGTTGAAACAAGGTAACGATATCGTTGGTAACCGTACTCGTATTAAAGTTGTTAAAAATAAAGTTGCTCCTCCATTCAAACAAGCGGAAATTGATATTATGTATGGTGAAGGTATTTCTAAAGTAGGAAGTATTATCGATATCGGCGTTGAAATGGATATCGTACAGAAGAGTGGAGCTTGGTTCTCATTCAGCGGAGAGCGTTTAGGACAAGGTCGTGAAAATGCGAAGCAGTATTTGAAGGATCATCCTGAAATCTC
The DNA here is from genome assembly GCF_024721975.1 of Paenibacillus endoradicis. The sequence continues at coordinate 733,802 of NZ_JANQBB010000001.1, forward strand.
TAAAACAATTGAAACTCAAATTCGTTCAACTTATGATTTGAATGGAAATGCTGGAACAGACTTAACTCACACAGAAGATGATGACGACGATTTTGAAGAGCAATTTTAAGCATAATTGATGATATCGCCGTTCTATTGCAGAGCGGCGATTTTTGTATACTATGATCATTCGAAGTAACATTTCATTAGCAAGATAGTTAAAACAAGTCGTTAATGAAAAGTTTTAGTATATGCTTACGAAGTAACATTTCATTAGCAAGATAGTTAAAACAAGTAGTTAATGAAAAGTTTTAGGAGGATTTGTTATATATGAGCGAATTACATTCTGCTCACAATCAATTGGAGCATTGTATAACGGCTGTAAAAGTTGATCGAAAGAACAATAAAGAATACATTCTGTCCGTCGAACATATCGAGGAACCAATTGTAGTGCACGAAGATATGTTCATTAAGTATCGATTAATGAAGGGTGAATGTTTAACTTCTTCATTAATTGCCGAGATTATAGAAGTGAATGGCAAATATATGGCATATATTAAAGCTATTCGTTATCTCGGTACAAAAGCTAGATCAAGTAGACAAATTGCAGATTATTTGAAAAGACATGAATTTAACGCTGAGCATATTTCGCATGCAATAGAACGTTTGCAAAGTGATGGCTATGTGAATGATGAGCAATATGCGATTGCTTTTGTACAATCGAAAACTAGAATTCAAGGCAAAGGAAGAGTAAGAATTGCCCAGGATTTGAAAAATAGAGGTATTTCACAAAATGCTATCGATATGGCATTGTTACAGCTTGATGAGGAAGATGAGTTTGACGCTGCATGTCGCGAGGCAATGAAAAAACTTCGAAGTTTGTCGGGTGAAGATCGCGAAATAAGAAGAAAGTTGCAACTTTTTCTTCTACGCAAAGGATATACGAGTGGATTAATAAGAAAAGTCATGCATTTTGTAGAAAATGAGCGTAAAAGTAATATAGATGAGTAGATTAATAGGGAATTGCTTGACAATTGAATTTGTGAACAGATAAAATGAAATAGTATTCCTTCAAATTTTGTTTCAATCTAACTTCCAAGAATTGATACAAAATGTTTATTTATTCGTCAAATGACGTAATTGAGACGGTATGGAACCGGTTTAAAACACAATAACATCCCAAGCAATGCCTTGGTGTATGCAACAAGGAGGTGAACAAGATGGATTATATTTATGTGATCTTGATTTGTATCCTTGTTGGCGCAATTTTCTTTGGGATTGGTTACAAGTTACGAAAGTCGATTGCTGAGGCTAAAATTTCTAGTGCAGAGCAAGCCGCAGTTCAAATCGTTGAACAAGCTAAAAAAGACGCGGAAGCTGTTAAAAAAGAAACGGTGTTAGAAGCAAAAGACGAAGTCCATAAAGTGCGTACAGAGGCTGATAAGGACATTCGTGAGCGTCGTAACGAAACACAACGTTTAGAAAGAAGATTACTTCAAAAAGAAGAATCTCTTGATAAAAAGTTAGAAGCACTTGAACGCAAAGAAGAGACTGTAGCCAGCAAGGAGAAACGAATTGAGGAAACACAGGAACAGATCGATTCGCTTTACAAGCAACAGCTCAGTGAATTAGAACGTATTTCCAACTTAACGATGGAAGATGCAAAAGCAATTATTCTATCTAATGTTGAACAAGAGGTACGACATGAAACAGCACAAATGATTAAGGATATTGAACAACAAGCCAAAGAAGAGGCAGATAAGAAAGCTCGTAATATCATTTCTCTTGCTATTCAACGTTGTGCTGCGGATCATGTCGCTGAAACGACAGTATCAGTAGTAACACTTCCGAATGAGGAAATGAAAGGGCGTATTATCGGTCGTGAGGGCCGTAATATCCGTGCTTTAGAAACATTGACTGGTATCGATCTAATTATTGACGATACACCGGAAGCGGTCATTTTGTCTGGCTTTGACCCTATCAGACGTGAAATTGCTCGCACATCACTTGAAAAACTTGTCGCTGATGGTCGTATCCATCCTGCTCGTATCGAAGAAATGGTCGAAAAATCTCGTAAAGAAATCGACGATCGTGTTCGCGAATATGGTGAACAAGCTACATTTGAAGTTGGTGTACACGGTTTACACCCTGATTTGATCAAAATTCTTGGTCGCTTAAAATATCGTACAAGCTATGGTCAAAACGTATTGAAACATTCAATGGAAGTCGCTTATTTAGCTGGCTTAATGGCTGCTGAATTAGGTGAAGACATTACTCTTGCGAAACGTTCTGGACTATTACATGATATCGGTAAAGCACTTGACCATGAAGTAGAAGGCTCACACGTTGAAATCGGTGTTGAGTTAGCTAAGAAATACAAAGAACATCCAGTAGTAATTAACAGTATTGCTTCGCATCATGGTGATACAGAAGCAACTTCAGTAATTGCAATGTTAGTCGGCGCTGCTGATGCTTTATCAGCTGCAAGACCAGGTGCACGACGTGAAACGTTAGAAACGTACATTAAACGTTTGGAAAAACTAGAAGATATTACTGAATCCTTTGAAGGTGTTGAGAAATCTTATGCCATTCAAGCTGGACGTGAAGTTCGCGTCATGGTACAGCCTGAGAAGATTGATGACACAGAAGCATTCCGTCTTGCTCGCGATATAACGAAAAAAATCGAGAGTGAGCTAGACTATCCAGGACATATTAAAGTAACGGTTATTCGTGAGACACGTGCCGTAGAATATGCAAAATAACGATGAATTGTAATAGAGAAGTGGCTGATTTCAGCCACTTCTCTATTTTTCAGCTTATAGTGAAAGTTCAAAAAAGTTGCTTCATATTTGATGCAGACTAAGCTTCAATAGCCTACTCATCGTTATCAATGTCTTTTTTTGAACTAGCTAATTAAAATGAAAGTTCAAAAAGCGGGCTTTCAGGACCGAGAAGATGGAGCGCTACTTGAGTAAGGCGGAAACGCAAGTGTACGTTATTAGTACACGCGTACCGGACTTGCCAAGTTCGATTCATCTTCGATGCCGTATATGCTACAACGCGACACATCGTCATCAAAGTCCGCTTTTTGCACTACTTCTATATAAAGGACGGTACACAATGAAAGTTTTATTTATTGGTGATATAGTAGGCAGTGTAGGCAGAGAAGCAGTACGACAAGTATTACCAGCGCTTAGAGACAAGTACAATCCTCATATTATTATTGCAAATGGTGAAAATGCAGCAGCAGGTAGAGGGATTACTCGCCCTATTGCAAATGATTTCTTTAATTGGGGAATTCATGGCATTACGATGGGTAATCACACTTGGGATAATAAAAATATTTTTGAGTGGATTGATGATGAACCTCGAATCGTACGACCTGCCAACTTCTCAGAAGTAGCTCCAGGTAGAGGTATGGCTATTATAAATGTACATGGCAAAAAGCTTGCTATTATCAATATTCAAGGACGTACGTTCTTACCTCCGATCGATTGCCCGTTCCGTACAGCAGAAGCATTGATTGAAGAAGCCAAACAAATTACGCCACATATCCTCGTTGATTTTCATGCAGAAGTAACATCTGAAAAAATTGCAATGGGATGGTACTTAGATGGTCAAGCTTCCATCGTCGTTGGTACGCACACTCATGTTCAAACGAACGATGATACAATCTTACCTCAAGGAACAGCATATTTAACTGATGTTGGTATGGTAGGATCCAAAGAAGGGGTACTAGGTATGGAGAAGGAAGCTGTCTTGCATCGTTTCTTAACTCAAATGCCTACTCGCTTTGTGGTAGATGAGGGAAAGTGGCATCTTCACGGGATCATCGCTGAGCTAGATGATCAAACAGGTAGAGCTACAAAGATCGAGAAGATTCGCTTAACAGAAGAATCATGGCTACTTATGCAATAAGTAGCTTTTTCTTCAAAATAAAAAGACTGAACATTTAGAATATTTAAAATACATTTTGAAGGAATTATTCGTCTTAACTCGAATAGTATTAGTAAAGTAGAGTCTATCAAACATTCTAGGGGAGGTACTTATCATGGATGTATTAAAAGTATCAGCGAAATCTAATCCTAATTCAGTAGCAGGTGCACTTGCTGGTGTTTTAAGAGAACGTGGTGCAGCCGAGTTACAAGCGATTGGTGCTGGTGCGTTGAACCAAGCCGTAAAGGCTGTTGCTATTGCAAGAGGGTTTGTAGCTCCAAGTGGAGTAGACTTAATTTGCATACCTGCTTTTACAGATATTGTAATTGATGGTGAAGACCGTACCGCTATTAAACTAATTGTTGAGCCGAGATAGTCTGCTTCTAACGGTCCATACGAAAAATACTTATGAGCTATTATTGGACCTGTTTACTACGTAAACAGGTTATTTGCTATTATAGATGCAACAGCCATATATGAAAAGTTTGGCATATGCTTACGAAGTAACTTTTCATAACCTAGAAGCTCAAGCAAGAAGTATATGTAAAGTTTTTAGGAGGGTGCGATGTGAGGAAGATTGATTTTCATTGTGATGTGCTTAGTAAAATGTTGGTAGATCATACGATTGCGTTTGATGCTGATGACTTTTCAGCGAGAATAGATGTAACGTTGAACAGACTACTGAAATCAGACTATATGATCCAAGTATTCGCAATCTATATCCCATCTGAACGTAATAAAGATATTCTAACTATACTTAAATGTGTTGAAATATTTTATGAGAAAATAATAAGTCATCCTAATGTTATATTTGTTGATTCAGCAATTGATGTAGAAAGATGTAAGGCAACGAACAAAGTAGGCGCTATACTGTCGATAGAGGGAGTAGATGGCTTGCAAGGGCATGTATATCTAGCTTCTATTCTACATCGTCTTGGTGTGCGCTTTGCAGGTCTTACATGGAATGCTATGAATTGGGCAGCTGATGGTGTATTGGAGCCACAAGGATCGGGTCTTTCAAGTTTAGGTCATGATTTTGTTCGTAAATGTAATCAGTTGGGGATTACGATAGATGTTTCACATCTATCTGAGAAAAGTTTCTGGGATGTTTATCACACGAGTACTGAACCAATCATTGCATCGCATTCTAATGTTAGAGCAATATGTGATCATCCGCGTAATCTGACAGATGAACAAATAAAGGCAATTATTGAAAGGGACGGACTTATAGGGCTAACATTTGTTCCATGGTTTGTCATTGAAGAAGAGATGGCTACTATTGACGATCTAATTCCACATATTGATCATATATTAAATCTCGGTGGTGAAAATCATATTATGTTTGGCTCTGATTTCGATGGAATTGATAAATATATAGATGGGCTAACGAATCCATCACATTTAGTTCATCTCGAAGAAATTCTTCATCAGCATTACGATCATGAATTAGTTGAGAAAATAATGTGGAGAAATGCATATCAATTTCTAATGAAGCAGTGGTAAATAATTATTAACTATATATTTACAAATTTATAACAGATTCCTTCTATAGCTTGTTCCCTTAAAGCGATAAGTGTTATGATAAAGACATGCGATAATAGTCGTATGTCTTTCTTCATGTTTCAAACATGAGAGAGAAAAACATAATATTGGAGTGTGCAAGAGAAATGGAAAAAAAAGTACCTGTAGGCGTATCAGCAAGACATATTCATCTATCCCAAGAACACGTAGAGGTGTTATTCGGTAAAGGTTATCAACTAACTGAGTTTAAGCCATTATCTCAACCTGGACAATTTGCTGCGAATGAAACTGTAGCAGTAGTTGGAGCAAAAGGATCATTTCCAAAAGTAAGAATTTTAGGACCTGCTCGTAAAGCAACTCAATTGGAAGTATCTCGTACAGATTCTTTCGCACTTGGAGTTAAAGCTCCATTACGTGAATCAGGAGATACTGCTGGTTCTGCAGGAATTACAATTCAAGGACCTGCTGGTGAAGTAACTATTGAAGAAGGCGTGATTATTGCAGCACGTCATATTCACTTCCATACATCAGATGCCGACAAATGGGGCATTGCTGACAAACAAAAATTACGTGTTCGCGTTGGTGGAGATCGTGGCGTTGTATTTGAAAACGTCATTGCTCGTGTATCACCAGACTTTGCACTAGATATGCATATTGATACAGATGAAGCAAATGCAGCAGCTGTTAATAATGGCGATATTGCTGAGATTATTGACTAGTACTGGTCATACTTAAATAACGGACTCACTTTAACTGTACTAAATTAATACTGACTTGCAAAAAGGCGTACAAATTGATCATCAATTTGTACGCCTTTTTTGTTGAACAAACAAAATAGATTACTCCATCCTAAAGTGATATAATTGTATAATTAAGGATATATATCCATTTATATTTCTGGTGCAGAAGAGGGAGTGATTGTTAATGTCTAACGAACCGAAAGATTACTCGCAATATTTCAACTTTTCTAATGCTAAACTCATCAGTGAAAAAGACGGTACACAAACCATTCGTATGAATGGACGTAATATTCAACTACATGCAGCTCCAATTTATACAGATGGAAAAAAACGAGGTAAAGAAGAAATTGAAGTTCATTATGACTTTTCCATTCCAGAAGAATTGCAGACAATAGGTATTGGTAGGCATTATCTCATTTATACATATGGATGCCAAATGAATGAACATGATACAGAAGTAATGAAGGGTATATTTGAGCAAATGGGGTATACTGCTACTGAAAGTCGCTCAGAAGCGGATGTAATTCTACTTAATACATGTGCCATTCGAGAGAATGCAGAGGATAAAGTTTTCGGTGAACTTGGTCATTTGAAAACGTTAAAATCTAAAAATCCAAATCTAATTTTAGGTGTCTGTGGCTGTATGTCGCAAGAAGAATCTGTTGTTAATCGTATATTACAAAAGCACTCATTTGTTGATCTCGTATTTGGCACTCATAATATTCATCGCTTACCTCAATTATTGCAAGAAGCCTATTTCAGCAAAGAGTTAGTCGTAGAAGTATGGTCCAAAGAAGGCGATATAATAGAGAATATGCCTAAAAAACGAGATGGATTGCGAGCTTGGGTGAACATTATGTATGGATGTGATAAATTCTGTACGTATTGCATCGTACCATTTACAAGAGGCAAAGAACGTAGTAGGCGTCCGGAGGATGTTATAGCTGAAGTTCGTCAACTTGCTGCTGAAGGGTATAAGGAAGTTACGTTATTAGGACAAAATGTAAACGCTTATGGTAAAGATTTTGACGATCTAGATTATCGTTTTGGCAACTTGATGGAGAATATAGCACTAATAGATATTCCAAGAATTCGATTTACTACTAGTCATCCGAGAGATTTTGATGATCATCTGATATCTGTTCTCTCCAAAGGTGGAAATCTCGTAGAGCATATTCATCTCCCAGTGCAATCCGGTAGTACCGCTATGTTGAAACGTATGAGCCGTAAATATAGTAGAGAACATTACTTAGCATTAGTCCACAAAATTAAACAAGCGATACCTAATGTCGTATTAACGACCGATATTATTGTTGGTTTCCCCGGTGAAACAGAAGAACAATTTCAAGATACATATTCACTAGTGAAAGAAGTAGGATTTGATTTCGCTTATAGTTTTATCTATTCTCCGAGAGTAGGAACTCCTGCTGCTGTAATGGAAGATAATGTTGCTATAGAAGTGAAAAAGCGTCGATTATATGAGTTGAATGAGCTATTGGGATTGATCTCACGGGAACGCCATGAGCAATTATTAGGACAAGAAATTGAAGTTTTAATCGAAGGTGTTAGTAAAAATAATGAAAATGTCTTGTCTGGTCGAACAAGATCGAATAAGCTAGTACATATAGAAGGTCCTAAGGAATGGATTGGATCACTTCTTAATGCGAAAGTTACAGTAGCTCAAACGTATTATATTAAGGCAGAACCAATATTTGAATCGCAATTAACACAATAACCGATAGGAGAGAATTAACACAATGATACTTGATAAACAGTTAGATGCTAAAATGTTCCAACATGGCGGAGATGCAGGCGGATCATGTAGCCATACAGGAATTAAGGCAGATATTCCGTCTCACACAATTACCGAATTACGTGTGAAAGAAGATATTCAAGCGAAGGCTAGAGAACTTGCAGATTTATTAGCTCAATCTGAAGAGGTTACGCAATATCGTCAAGCAGAGGCAAAAATTCAGAACCACGAGCGTGTACAACAATTAATTACTACAGTTAAGAAAAAGCAAAAAGAAGCGGTTGCGTTTGAGTCGTTCAATAATTCAGAAATGGTCACGAAAATTGAAGCAGAAATAGCTAGTATACAAGATGAATTGGATGGCATACCAGTAGTGAATACATTCCAACAAAGCCAATCGGACATCAATTACTTGCTTCAACTTGTTATTTCTATTGTAAGAGATACATTAACGGACAAGATCAATATGGAAGATGCCAAACCAGCAGAAGATTCTGACGACTGCATGGATTAATATACATTAGATTCAAGCACATAAAGCGCTGACTTTAAAAGTCAACTTTATGTGCTTTTTTGTTGTAATGTAAACATTTTTTTCATCTGTTTGGGGGAACAATAGAAAAAGCATAAGCATATTTCACATTAGTGAGGAGGCGGTAGGATGGATATTTTCAGTGAGGCAATCAATCGTGAGCAATATGAGAAATGCTATGATGAGAGTTTAAAGCTTTTTGGTATACCTGCAAATTCGTTCAATATTGAGACGACATATGGACAAACACATGTGTTGCAATTCGGAGATCCGAAGCTACCTCCACTAGTTCTTATTCATGGCTATGCAATGAGCTCTGCGATATGGTACCCCAATGTACCTGCCTTTGCAAAGCAATATGCTGTATATGCGATTGATATAATCGGAGATATTGGAAAAAGCATCGCCAATCAAGTAATATTGCAATCGGAGCAAATCGTGGAATGGCTACATGAAGTGCTGGATCAATTAGAACTCGATAAAGTGTACTTAGCAGGACATTCTATTGGTGGTTATATTTCACTAAGGTATTCACTAACACATCAGTCTCGAATTATTAAATTAGTCCTTTATGCCCCAGCTGCATCCTTTCATCGACTAAGCTTGAAGTTTTTTTATTATGCATTTCCTGGATTTCTGTTTCATACAGAAAAATGGATTGATCGAGCCTTTGGTTCACTATCCTCGCACAATAAACCCCTCAACGAGGTATTTCGTGAGCAACTTATTGCTGGATTTCAACATTCCATGCCGTTATTTCGTTTGTATCCTGTGAAAATAGACGAGGAGCAGTTTGCATCACTTAAGCTTCCAGTGTTAATTATGATCGGGGAAGAAGAGCTTCTATATCCTGCTGTTAAAGCGATGGATTATGCACGTAAGGTATTGCCACATGCACAGCTTCTTCTAGTTGCAGGAGCAAACCACTCCTTTATATTTGAGCAACCTAATGTCGTTAATAAAGCAACATTGACCTTTCTGGGCTACTCGTAGTATTTATGTGTAAAATGCACCATGAAAGAGGTAACGGGTTTACTTCCGTGGTCACAATTTTCATAACATAACAAGCAAATTCTACCTACTCAATAAAATTTAAGATCGTCCATATGTAATTTGTAAGCTGAAGGAGCAGTCATATAATGATGATTGCTCTTTCAGCTTTTTTACAAAATGTTTAATGCCAGATAATCTGTAGTCATTTACAACATAGTACAATCCATATACTATTAATTGTAACATTATACCAATAATCGTATATGGAGGGGATTGCTAGATGTCATCTTTTTTGGATTGGGAAGTTGATTTGCTGCAAAGCCTTATGGAACTACGAGTAAGTTTCGTAGATACTATTGTGAAAATCATTAATTTTACTGGTGAAGTGACGTTCTTCACTATACTACTACCGATCATTTATTGGCTAGTATCCAAAAGAGTTGGTTTCCAGTTAGCGATTGTTCTTTTTGTTAGTTATTATGTCAATGTGTTTTTGAAAGATTTATTTGAATGGTCGCGTCCGTTTATTATGCATGCGGACCGTATTAAGCCTTTAGTCGATCAAGGTGGATATACTTTTCCAAGTGGTCATTCACAGCATAGTTTTGCGGTATGGGCTTTTCTAGCATCCGTTATTCGCAGAAGATCATTTACTATTTTTGCAATCCTCATGATCATTGCGGTAGGTTTTTCAAGACTTTATTCTGGTGTGCACTTTCCAAAAGATGTCTTGTTCGGATGGTTTCTTGGAGCTGTTATCGTACTAATTACGTCGCTTATCATCCGTAATCAACTGCTTAGCACATTGTCGAATCGGATTTGTTTAGCGATAGCTATTATCATTCCTATTGTTTTGCTACCACTGTATCACGGAGTAACAAACGGCAGATTAGATCAAGAAGGAGCATATCAAGCAAGTGGATTATTAGCATTCTCGATACTTGGATATGTATGGGAAAGAGAGAAAGTTAATTTCAGCATATCAAAGTCATGGGTACAAAAAGTAATAGCTTGCGTTATCGGTTTAATAGGTATAATCCTAATTAAAGAAGGATTTAAGTTGTTTTTACCGGAGGAAGCTATTGCTGATTTTTTTAGATACGGAATGATTGGGTTATGGACAATAGCAATAGCACCGAGGGTATTCGTGAAATTACGCTTAGCAGCTACAAATCGGTAGGTTCACACTTTCCTTGGAGAAACTTAATATGAAGAACGATGAAATCGTTCGTTTAGTAATGGCTAGGTGGAACAGCCATTGTACTAAACGGCGATTTTTTTTGTAAATTACAACCTCTCTTAAAAATGGTTGACGCCCCCATATGTACCCGTTATGTTATTAAAGGATATAGTTTGCAAAGATTGACAAGGGGGCACTCATTGTGAAATTGATCAGAAATCCGTGGAAGAAGACCGCTCTCAATCGGTTAATTCTGTCGTTTATTTGTATTTTATTGCCGCTGTATACGTTGGCAATTGTCATCTATAACTGGGGAATCGGTACTTTGCAGACCGAAATATCCAATTCGATGACCTCGCAAGTATCGCAATATTTCGTTGGATTGGAGAATGAGTTCAGTCGCATACAATCTCTGCAACTCGATTATTTAAGTGACACCAATTTGAATGCGCTTGCAGCTATTCCGGAATCCTTGAACTCTATTGAGAAGATGCAAAAAATATTAAGCCTACAGCAGCGTCTCAACGCCATACGTAACAGTAGCGCGTATATCAAGGAAGTCTATACCTACATTCCCGCTATTCAGAAAACGATATCCGCGTTAAGCGTATCCGATTTTGACAGCGAAATTTATGGTGAGCTCATGAACCTTCAAAGTTTGGACGAGGTTCAGGTCGTTAATTTCCGCGGTAACATGTATATGGTTGTAGCTTTTCCATATCTGCTGCCGACGAGCAATCGGGAGCCGATCTATATCGTTGCCATCGAGTTGTCAATGGATAAGCTGCAACAGGCGCTGCAAGGCATGCGCAATATACCGGAAGAAGGGTTGATCTTCAGCAGTCCGCAATTTACTGAGGTCACTAATCCGGATGCCGAACTGAATGACAAAATCGTACAACAATTGATCGAAGGGCGGGGCACGGGACAAGATGAAGCTGCTCGGATCCTTAACATTGACAGCCAGCGGTATTTGACGGTCCACACGACATCACGTTTTTTTGGCGCCTTATTGATCAAGTATGTGCCGGAAAGCGCTGTATTCCAGCCGCTTGAGAAGTTTAGAAACTGGTTTCTTTGGTTTGCGGCGGTCTCTTTGACTATTACGCTAATATATTCGTTATATTTATATCAATATATTCATAAACCACTTAACCGGCTGGTCAGGGCATTCCGAAAAGTAGAGCTGGGTGATGTCAGCGTTCAGATCCATCATGAAAGCAGAGATGAATTCCAGTATATTTATACAAGATTTAATGCGATGCTCGATAATTTGAAATCTTTAATCGATCAAGTATACAAGCAGCAAATACTGACCCAAAGGGCGGAGCTGAAGCAGCTGCAATCCCAGATTAATCCCCATTTCCTGTATAACAGTTTCTTTATTCTGAATACGATGACCCGTCTCCGAGATTATGATCAGGTAGAGCGATTCGCGAATCAGCTGGGGGAATATTTTCAATTCGTAACTCGCAATCAGTCGGACGAGGTACCATTGGCCAAAGAAATGCAGCACGCGAAAGTCTATGCGGAGATACAAGAGATGCGCTTCGTCAATCGAGTGTCCGTCTCATTCGATGAATTACCGGAAAACGGAGGGCATGTGATGGTGCCGAGGCTGATATTGCAGCCACTCATAGAGAATGCCTTTGAACATGGTCTCGAGAAGAAATCCAAGGATGGCCAATTGGACGTTCGATTCGAACTAGAAGGACGTATTCTTCGTCTTATAGTGGAAGATAATGGCGAGTGGATTGACGACGAAGGGATCGCTAGAATGAATGAAAGTTTGAAGACATTGGAAAACGAGGAAAAAACCGCATTAATTAATATTCACCACCGGATACGACTGAAATTCGGAAACGACAGCGGGTTAGCTTTGACCCGTAGCGAATGGGGTGGAGTACAGGCTACGATCACAATCGAAATACAAGAAGGAGGATGAATTATTTGTATCGACTACTAGTTGTAGATGACGAAGCGATTATTGCAGACGGATTGGCGGAAGTGATGCAGGGAGTGTCGGAGTTGGAGCTAGACGTGTATAAAGCTTATTCGGGGGTAGATGCACTCAAACTATTCGATCACACAAGATTTGACATTGTACTCACCGATATTCGGATGCCAGAAATGGACGGCTTGCAATTATTGGAGGAAATTAGGACATTGTGGCCAAGATGCCGCGTAATCTTCCTGACGGGCTACAATGAGTTCTCGTATGTCTATACCGCGATTCAGCACGAGTATGTCAACTATCTACTGAAAACCGAAGGTTATGATAAAGTTATTCAGACCGTCTCTCAATCAGTAGCGGATATTGAGGCTGAATGGCACGCCGAGGCATTGCTTGAGCAAGCCAAGGAACAGTCTGAGAAAGCGAAGGAGTTAATGCGTAAGGAGTTTTTATACGGGGTGTTGAGAGGGCGCATCAATTCCGGGGAGGTCAACTCCGAACAGTTCACTGTGCTGGACGTTCCGTTACGTGCGGAAGAAAGCGTGCTGCTTCTGCTCGGCAGAGTTAACCGGTCAAACGATGGCGCTACCTATTCCGATAAGGTCAATCAGCTCATCCGCATTCGAACCGTCGCTTGTTCTTATTTGGCCTCTCATGCGGAGATCGTAGATTTTGTCCTGGAACAAGATGAAGTTGTTTGGCTGCTTCAACCGCTGAAGGCATCTGAAGAGCGATCATCTGAGAACGGGCAGCATGCCTGGTCCAAGCTGTTAAAGTTCCTTAAAGGTAGTCTGGAGCTGGTACAAGCAGCATGTAAGGAGTCGGCGGATGCGGAGTTATCACTGGTGTTGGACGACAGTCCGATGGCATGGTCGGACGCGGCGGAAAGGTTCGCTCAAGTCCATATGCTGATGAACTATCGGATCGGCCGCTCGCATGGATTACTTTTAGACAAACAGGCGGCTAGAGGTGATCAAGATACGGAAAGTCAGAAACTAAACCGACTGAGAGTTCGGCCCGCTATGCTCGACTTGCTTGCCGAAAGGTTAGAGCATGGCCAAAAGGACGAGTTTTTCAAAATATTGAGCGAGGCCACGGCTGCACTACGTGATCTAAATACGATGCACCAAGTACAAGCCCAAGAAGTATACTACGCCATTGCACTAATTATGTTTTCATATACGAATCGTTGGCAGCTATCAAGTGAAGCGAATGCCACCATCGGTCTACACAAGTTGATGCGGCCGGATGAACATGAATCTTGGCCGGCAGCGATTGATTATCTGAACAAAGTCGGTAACGTGCTGTTTCAATTGCAAGACCAAGAGGAAGAACGGAAAGCGAGCGGAGTCGTCTCATTGATTCAGAAGCATATTCAGACTCATCTGAATAATCCCGATGAAATTACGCTTGTCAGGTTGGCGAATTTGGTATATTTCAATCCTTCTTATTTGTCGAGGCTCTTCAAGCAGGTGGCTGGCATGAATTTGTCTGAGTACGTTGCAGAAGCACGATTGACGAGGGCAAAACGATTGTTAGAGGATCCGAATTTGAAAATTCAGGAGGTTGCTGATCGTCTCGGGTACGGTACAGCAACAAATTTTACGCGCTCGTTCCGAAAAGCGGTAAATATGACCCCGCAAGAATATCGGCTTTGGCTAGCTAACCGATAAAACCTTGATTGGAGTTCGAAAAAATGAATGCGCTTGCAATTGGGTCAACTCATGATCAGAATGTCAAGTATTGAATATTGTCGCTCCCTGTGGTGAAGCGCTATCATTTGTAATAGGGAACATGTTTAACTCATTAAAGGGAGGGGCAACAAATATGAAAAAAAGAACAAAGGCAACGGCTTTACTTACCATGGTTGGAATGCTTGTCTTATCGGCGTGCGGTTCCAATAATACCGGAAACAACAATACTCCGGCTCCGGAAAATCAGCCAGGTGCTTCCGCTGCACCGTCGGTCGATATAGCGGCCAAGTACGATCCGCCGCTAGACATTACGGCATGGCGCTATACAGAATCTACTTACAAGTATGAGAATGGAGACAGCATTGAGGATAATATTTACACCAAGGCGTACTTGAACGATTTGGGCATCAATTTGAAATATACATGGACGGTTCCGATCGAGCAATTCGAACAGAAAATGAATGTAACGATTGCTTCTGGCGACTTGCCGGACGTAATGTGGCTGACGAATAAGCAACTGACAGATTTGGCTGACAACGACATGTTATATGATTTGACAGACGTTTATGAGCAATACGCAAGCCCGCTTGCTAAGGAAATACTGCAGCAGGATCAGAAGGCATTCGATACAGCGAAAATCAACGATCGTTTGATGGCCATTCCGAAAACGGCATCTGCGGTAGACGGTTTGCAAATTCTCCATATTCGAACAGATTGGCTAGAGAAGTTGAAGCTGCCTGAACCTAAGACAATGCAAGATTTGGTGGACATCGCCAGAGCATTTGTCACGCAAGATCCTGATGGCAACAACAAAGCAGATACGATTGGTATCGGCTTCACGAAATCGTTTTTGACGGATAATCATTTTGGTGCAGCAGGCTACTTCGCAGGCTTCCATGCTTATACTCAAAAGTGGGTGAAGGATGATTCTGGAAATCTGGTATATGGCAGCGTTCAACCACAAGTTAGAGAAGGCTTACAATTGCTGCAAGATATGTATAAGGAAGGTCTGTTGGATCAGGAATTCGGCGTTAAGGATCGCGCCAAAGTGACCGAGTCTGTCGTTAGCGGTAAGCTTGGTATGTTTTATGGCGGAATGTCCTCTCCGGGAGCTGTTATTCAGGACAACGCAACGAACGATCCGAATGCGGAGTGGAAGGCATTCACGATCGTATCCGCAGATGAAGTGAAAGCGACACCGATGGGTAAAGTGCCAGTACAGCTTTACTACGCGGTTAGCAAGAAGAGTAAGAATCCAGAAGCGATTATCAAAATGCTCAATTTCAGTATGGAAGGCTTCGCTCCTGATGCGCCAGCCGATACGGGCTTTGGCATAAGTGCAAGCGGCATTCCGGTATATCTTTATAACTTCATTGGACCAGAGCCGGCGATGAAGAACCTGAACGCTCACCGCAACGTCTTGAAAGCTTTAGAAGCGAATGATTCGTCGAGCTTGACGACGGAAGAGAAATCTTACTACGACAGAATCGTAGATCATCGCTCCGGCAATCGCGCGGAGTGGGGACAAGAGCGCATCTTCGGAACGCCGAGTAGTTTCGACGTCATCGATCAGTATGTACTAGAAGATAATTACTTACTCGATGGTTATTATGGTGGTTCGACGCCTACGATGGTTGAGAAGATGGCTTCTCTCCAACAGATGGAGGAAGAAGTATTCACCAAAGTTATTATGGGACAATCAATCGATATATTCGATAAGTTTGTAGAAGACTGGAATAAACTTGGTGGAGAGCTAATTACAAAAGAAGTCAACGAATGGGCTGCCAAGCAGTAATATCGCTGCATCGATAATAATTATAGATCATGCGATGGGGGAAGCGTTTAGCGGCTTTCCCCATCTTTATTCTGGATAGGAGGTGACGTCATGTCCTGGAACAAGAAGCTACAGGAAATACCTTTTCACCTTATGTTAATTCCGGGGGTCGTCCTCACTATAATTTTCAGTTATGTACCGATTGCTGGTATCGTAATTGCCTTTCAGAAATTTCAGCCTGCGAAAGGTATTTTTAACTCGAAATGGATCGGATTCGATAACTTCGAGTATATGTTAAACATGCCGAATTTCACGAGCGTATTGTGGAATACGGTGTTTATCGCGATCATAAAAATTATAGCTGGTCTGATCGTGCCAATTGTCATAGCGCTTCTTCTTAATGAAGTGGCGAATGCTTTCTTTAAGCGGACGGTGCAGACGATCATTTATTTTCCGCATTTCCTATCATGGGTCATTCTCGGCGGCATCGTCGTAGATATTCTGTCACCGTCGAGCGGCATCGTTAATCAATTCCTTGGCTATTTCGGTATAAAGCCGATATTCTTCCTTGGAAACGAGAGTTGGTTCCCGTATACGCTTGTCATTTCAGATACATGGAAAAACTTCGGCTATGGTACGATCGTTTACTTGGCGGCATTGACCGCTATCAATCAACAATTGTACGAAGCTGCCGTCGTTGACGGAGCCAATCGTTGGCAACAGACGTGGCATGTTACACTGCCCGGTATGATGCCAATCATTACACTGATGACTGTACTTAGCTTGGGAGACGTGCTGAATGCTGGTTTCGAACAAGTGTTCAATTTATATAGTCCGATGGTCTACAGCACTGGTGATATTATTGATACCTTTGTCTATCGAATCGGTCTCATCGAAGCGCAGTACGGTGTTGCGACTGCGGTCGGTCTGTTTAAATCGATCATTGCTTTCGTTTTGATCGTATGGTCGAACAAGCTTGCGAACAAATATGCCGGCTATCGGGTTTTCTAAGGGGGTATCATTATGCATAAACTTTCGACCGGACGCAAAGTATTCCTCGTTGTCAACTTTACCGTATTATTCCTTGCTGCCTTATTGTGCATCCTGCCGCTGATCAACGTATTGGCAATCTCTTTCAGTTCGAAAGCAGCGGCGTCGGGCGGTTACGTTAATTTTTGGCCGGTGGATTTTACAACGGCTTCTTATCAATACGCGCTCTCAAAGCCCGAATTTCTAGCCGGCTTTCTTGTCTCGCTCAAACGGGTTGCGCTTGGGTATAGTATCAACATCCTGCTGGCGATTCTGACAGCTTACCCGCTTGCCAAGGAAAGATCGACATTCAGCTACCGTCATATATACGCATGGTTCTTTATCGTTACTATGTTGTTCAGCGGCGGCTTGATTCCTACCTATATCACGATCAAGGAAGTTGGATTGTTAGATTCAATCTGGGCGCTCGTACTTCCTGGCGCGGTACCGGTCTTTAGTGTCATTCTATTAATGAACTTCTTCCGCAATATGCCGAAGGAAATTGAAGAGGCGGCATTAATTGACGGAGCAGGCCAATGGCGCATTCTATGGTCAATCTTCTTACCGCTTTCGATTCCGGCAATTGCCACGATCTCGCTCTTCTCAGTAGTTGGACATTGGAATGCCTGGTTTGATGGTTTGATCTATATGAATTCACAGGCGAATTATCCGCTACAAAGCTATTTGCAGACAATTATTATTACGCCAGAGCTTAATGCGGTGTCAAGCAATGAACTGTTAGATATGAGCGAGGTGTCTGACCGTACTTTCAAGGCAGCACAGGTGTTCTTAGCGTCGTTGCCTGTACTGGTCATCTATCCTTTCCTACAGAAGTATTTCATGAAAGGTCTTGTTATGGGTAGCGTCAAAGGCTGATCGAGGCATTCGAATGAATAGAGAGGGAGCTGAAAGTTATGAAAAGGAATATCGGTTATGAACAAGTAGTCTCGGGTCAAAGTAACAGAGGAGAGATTCCGTCGCTGCATGAAGCGTTCGCCAAGGATTTTCCGATTGGTGCTGCAGTAAGTCCAGCAATTCTGGACTCTACGGGTTCGCTAATCGCCAGGCATTATAATAGCTTGACCGCCGAAAACGATATGAAGCCGATCGAACTTCAACCGGAGGAGAACGTCTTCACTTTCGAAAAGGCGGACCAAATCGTTCGATTCGCGAAAGAGCATAATATGCGTCTTCGTGGTCATACATTGGTGTGGCATAATCAAACGCCAGATTGGATGTTTGAAGGGCAAAACGGAGAACCTGCCGATCGGGAGCTATTGCTTGCTCGTATGAAGTTGCATATTGATACTGTCGTTGGGAGGTATCGCGGGGATGTCTACTGCTGGGACGTCGTGAACGAGGCGATTCAGGACAAAGAAGAGAATTTGCTTCGTCAAAGTCGCTGGCTCGAATTGGCAGGAGAAGAATATATACAGAAAGCTTTTGAATACGCGCATGCAGCGGATCCAAACGCATTGTTGTTCTATAACGATTACCACGAGACGGTTCCTACTAAGAGAGAAAAAATTTACAAGCTCGTGAAGGATCTTCTGGATCGCGGTACGCCGATTCATGGAATTGGCCTCCAGGCGCACTGGAATATTTACGAGCCGTCGATCGAGGATATACGAATCGCTATTGAAAGATATGCATCATTGGGCTTGCAATTGCACATTACGGAGCTTGATCTTCCGATGTTCGGTAATGATGATAAGCGTAGAGAGGTAATGACACCAACCGAAGAAATGATCGAGAAGCAGGCCAAGCAGTACGAGCAAATTTTCGAACTGTTCCGGTCGTATAAAGATGTGATTACGAATGTGACGTTCTGGGGAGCCGCGGACGATTATACTTGGCTCGATTATTTTCCAGGGAAAGAACGCAAAACATGGCCGTTTTTGTTCAACGACCAGCATGAGCCGAAGCCGTGCTTTTGGGGAGTAGTAGCCAAATAACTAAGTGGAGAACTGTATTTCAATGTTTCTCTTCATAGGTAGGACGAGGGAGTGACCAAGGTCACTCCCTCGTCCTTTTCGCAAACAAATCTATAACATGAAGATATAACAGATGACTTCTAGAATAGGCATAGGGTACTTAGAACGTAGAAAAGGAGTTAACCAGAAGGTCACTAATGTAAATGACAAAGGGTATTGTTGAGCTTAGAGGTATCGTCGTTTCTAAGTTCGGTAGGTAGATAGCGTATAAAGTAAAGTGGAGAAAACAAGTTAGCATACTATTGTTTATTATACTTGGCTATTGCTTGCTGATTGAAGTTGCGTGCTTAATGTAGCTATCCACTCTTGGCTCTGATCTGCTAAGAGGGTATGCCACCCTAACGACTTTGCAGCTAAGATATTACTTGCGCTATCGTCTACGAACCAGATGGATGATCCTTCTATAAATTGTTCATGAAGCAACTGAAACCATTTCGGATTTGGTTTGCTTAGACGGATTTGATCTGACACATGTGTCCATTTAATATATGGTTGATAAGGTGCTAACAAAGGCTGAAGCCAATCGCTAAGATGATTACTCATAATATGGATATCTGCTAGTTTAGACCAATACTCTAAGTAATCAAGGGCTGGTAATGGCTGTAGAGCTTGTGTTATTAGTTGACGCTGACTGTCCCTAGTAAGCTGAACACCATACGATTCTAACCATTGCCAAAACTCCCCCTCAGTACACTCCCCAGTCCAAAGCTTCTTACTAATTTCATTTTTATAGGAAGCGTACATAGTATCGACAGATATATTCGCTAAATTAGCTAAGTCTTGCCAGAGTCGCGGCGTAAGATTAGTAGCTAATACTCCCCCAACATCTAAAACTAAGATATTTTTCATTTTTTCTCTCCTTCTTGAGCTACCTCTTCATATTGAAGTCGATTAATCTACGTGAGTCTAATCATCGTTATCAAAGTGCGCTTTTTGAACGACCTCTTTGTTTTTTGAAATCTACGTAGAGCGACCACGGTATTACTATCAATGCACTAAAGGCAAGTATACTCCCGAATAAAAATCCACTATTAATTCCAAAGTTATCATTAAGAATGCCAGCAATAAGCGGGCCAGAGAACATACCTACTGAATAAAGTGCTTGGTATAATCCCATTGCTGTTGCTCTAACATTACTTTCCACTTTATAAATAGCGAAAGAGAGTAATAATGGTAGATGAAGACCTTGAGCGAATCCATTCAATAGTTGTGTAAAGTACATAGCTGGAAGTGAATCGACAAACATTAATGCTAACGTACAAAGTCCACTAATGAAGAAGCTGATCGCAAATGTACCACGATGATGAAACTTTTGCATAATGGGATAAGCAAATCTAGCAGCAATAGCATGTGGTATCATAAAACAAGCGATTAATATAGTCAACTGTGTACCTGTTGCACCAAGTTCAATCGCTTTAAGTGGTGTGAATCCAAACATCGTAATGAACAGCACGCCATGCGCAAGAATAGACAGGAGAGAGGCAAACAAGACGCGATGTGAACGGATAACTGATCCTATTTGTTTGATCGACATTCCTTTTTGTTCACTCGTTGGAGGTTTCTCGTATAATAGAAACGAGAGTGCCAACCCGATCGTACCTATCACTGCGCCGATAATAAAGGTCATACGATACTGATACATATCAGAGATCCAACCTGATGCCATCATCCCAATAAATTGACCTAGCACAGTATATAGGCTAATTTGCCCCATTGCTTTTGGCATTTCATGCTGTTCAAAATTGCTAGCATACATTATTGTGAACGCAACCCATGTTGAAGCACAAATACCAGCGACAGCTCGACCGAGTAATGGGAAAACTGCTAGATTAGGTACAAGAAATAGTAGACAACTACATACACTGCACAACATACCAACGACAATAAAAAGCTTTCTTTTCTGCAGATGGTCGGACAATATTCCGAGTGGAAAACGAAATAATAGTTGAATTAATCCATATGTAGCTAAGACTATTCCAATAAATTGAAAAGAATAATTCAAATTGGATAAATATGGTGTTAAAATAGGTACGTATATGTACATTGATATCCAGAAAGATAAGGTGACGAATAGAAAAATAACAGATTGAACGTTTCTAGATTGTAATTTGCTCATTTGTAATCCCTCCTTACAATAATGTAATAGAAGAAAATCACTTTGTCACATTATTATTTTGCAGTGGTTTACCCAAGTTTGTTCGTCTATTAGATATGAACGCTATGAAAGGGGTTTACAGTTCTTATTTGATTTGCAACTATTCTATTAATAGGGACGTTAATAATGTGTGAAGAAAGATGGATAAAGAAGGTAGATAGGCTCAAACGGATAATAATTAATATGGTTAATTAATGGAAGGGGAAAAATTGTGATTAACGTAAAAAAACAGAAAACATTGCTTTATGCACTCCTTATGCTTATTCCTCTATTGTTGTTGTCGATAACAAGCTCTTCATTAGTATTCGGTTCAACAGTAGAAAACAAAGTACCACAAAGTATACATATAGGAGCTAAGGTTGGGTACGATGGACAGTATCAAGTGGGAACTCCCACACCAGTATTTGTTACATTGAAAAATAGCTTTGATCGAGATATTAAAGGAGATCTAGTATTTAATATTAGTACGGATCATGGCAATACAGTTTCACATGTTGTTCCCGTTGAAATTGTATCTGGTAGTGAGATTCAATTGACTATGAATGTCGATGGTAATTTTGGTGCTAAGTTAAATTCATTCCAGTTTTTCGAAGGTAATATGGAAAAAGGAAAACTATTAGATGTAACAGGAGATATTAATCTTGTTGGTAAAAGCGTTGGGTCGTCCACAATGATAGGTATTATTTCTTCTGATCCTGATACATTGAATTTTCTATTGCTGCTAAAAGGACAAGGTTATGATCTTTCGACAGTCATCTTAAAAGAAGATTTTGTTGCTGAAACATCGGATTCATTAGAAATGTTTAAAGTACTAGTACTTAATGATGTTATAACTAGCACATGGTCAGAGCAGAAAGTAGATGCACTTAAAGATTGGGTGGCTAAAGGCGGAACGTTATTAGTTGGTGGTGGTGCCAACTACGGGCAAACAATGAAAGCTATTGAAGATATTGTACCTGTTAGTGGTCAAAATACAACTACGTTGGCAGATACATCGGCAATTGATCAATTTGCTCTATCAGAAAACCCACTTGGCCCAATTCAAATCACACAAGGAACATTAACTCGTGGTGAGTCGTTTGTAACGAGTAATAATAACCCGATTGTGGCTAGAAATACGGTAGGTAAAGGTACTGTATTCTATACAGCATTTGATCTGGGCTTAAAACCATTTTCGGTATGGGAAGGTAGAACTACTTTCATTCAAACGCTACTTTCTGAAAGTCTCATTCCGACAGCGGTATCGGGCAATTATTACTATGATGATCCGAGTAGGATATTACAGGAAGCTGTCAACTTTTTCCCTAGACTTGAAGCACCTCCTGTTATGATATTAATGTTAGTCTTTGCAATCTATGTATTTTTAATTGCACCAATTCTATATTTAATATTAAAACGTGTAGACAAGCGTGAATGGGCGTGGTGGATAATTCCAGCAAGTGCCGTGCTTACGACTTTTATAGTTATATACCTTGGAGCGATGAACAAAACAGAAAACTATGTTCATAGTGTTGATATTATCGAACAATCAGGAGATACAACGATTGTTAGAGGAATCGGATCCGTGTTCCTTGCAAGTAACAAAGATATCTCGATAGATGTTCCTAGTAATCAATATGTTAAGTTATCTCCTACCAATAGCTACGGTAATAATAACCCGTTAAAAAGTAATAAAGAGCATGTGATACGATATGATGGAGATCATAAAGAATTGCAATGGAATGAAAATAAATATTGGACAACGCGTAGTTTCTTGAAATCTCCTACTGTTTTTGAGAAAGATGAATTTAACCAAATCGACGTTTCTATCGAAAATCGTAATGATCAATTTATACTGATTATTCAGAACAATACCGGGGTCGATCTTTCACATCTATCGTTCATTAATGGTGGGAATGTAGAAGTTATTGGTCAACTTGATAATGGAGAAAGTACAGAACTCCCATTGACTTCACCTCTGCAATTTACAACTGGTAATCCATATAGATATTCTTATGGTAGTCAAATTTTCGCTCAATCTTCGAACTATTGGAAAGAATATGCTAGAGAATCTGCATTAATTGACAATGGAGCATCAATCGGTGACTCACTTAAATTAGTGGGCTTTAGCTATAGTGATCAGTCATTATATCAAGTTAACAATAAAAAAGTGAAAACAGATCAGTTAACGATGTGGAACGTTAATCTTGTAGATCTTATTCTAGAACAAATGCCTGATTCTTATCTCGTAGAGCCTATCGTAACGAGTGAAGAGAGTGCATCGCTTGAAATGCAAGGTGAAAACTCTTTCTATCTATTTAACGGTGCTATTCTGTTAACGTATCAACTGAATGGAACAAATACAGCAAATGCGACGGCTTCATTACAACCTATAATTGATCCGTATTACTTTAATAATTTTAACATGTCATTCTATAACGAGACGACACAAGCTTGGGATAAATATTCTGGTGAACCATCGATTAATATAGCAGATTACTTGAATGACAAAAACGCTTTAGTACTTAGAATTGAATCTATAAACGGTGGAGAAGGTGTTATTCCAACACTGCTTGTGGAAGGGGAATCACAATAATGAACGTAGAACAAGAACAACCACAATTGATGATTGAGATTAAAGGTCTTAGCAAATCATTCGGCAACTTCCAAGCGTTGAAAGGAATTGATTTGTCTATTAAGAAAGGTACCGTATTCGGATTTGTTGGTCCCAATGGAGCTGGTAAATCAACGACGATGTCGATTCTAGCTACGCTAATGATTCCGTCTTCAGGTTATGCAAAAGTAGATGGCATTGATGTTACAGAGCATCCGCATCTTGTTCGGAGAAAAATAGGCTATATGCCTGACTTCTTCGGCGTATACGATCAATTGAAAACAGATGAATACTTACATTTCTATGGAGCAAGTTATGGGTTAACTAAACCAGAACGTGATGTGCTTATTCCTCAGTTACTGGAACTTGTTAATTTATCAGATAAGCGTGAAGCGTATGTTGATTCATTGTCTCGTGGCATGAAGCAAAGACTTTGTTTAGCAAGAAGCTTAGTTCATGATCCTGAATTGCTTATTCTTGATGAGCCAGCTTCTGGCTTAGACCCACGCGCTCGTATCGAAATGCGTGAAATATTGAAAGAACTGAAAAGTATGGGTAAGACGATTATTATATCCTCTCACATACTGCCTGAACTCGCGGAGATGGTAGATGAAATTGGCGTAATCGAGCATGGGGAAATGATAGCAGTTGGTAATATTAGCAACATCCAGCAGCAATTAATGGCGAAACGACTAATTACGATCAAGTTAGCTAATGGTCAAGATCAACTAAAAGCATTTTTGAGTGATCATTCGCTTGTACAAGGTATGTTTGTAGATGGAGTGTCTGTTCAAGTTCAATTTGCCGGAAATGATGAGGAACAAGCTTTGCTATTACGGACAATTATTGAAGCGGGATATCCAGTTGTCTCATACCAAGAAGCTCAAACAGATTTGGAAGACATATTCTTAGCTATTACGAGAGGAGGAGCATCTGAACAATGAGTAGCATATTAGCAAATATGAAGCAGTTATTTATTAATCCGGTTCTTGATAAAGAATATCGATTAAGAATGCGATCCGCCAAATCAATGTGGACGATATTAAGCTATCTGTTTGCAATCGGATTGTTTGCAACAGCTACCTTCTTTATTGTCGGAATTGAGTCAAATGGAGCGGGTATATATACGAATGATTTTAATGATATTTTATTTATCGTAATGAGTTTTGCTCAACTAGGATTAATTGCATTTATGGCTCCAGGATTAACAGCTGGCGTAATAAGTGGAGAACGAGAGAAACAGACACTTAATCTGCTACTCACAACACAGCAAAGTTCCTCGTCGATTATTATTAGTAAATTAATTTCTAGTTTAAGTTTTATGTTCCTAATCGTGTTTAGCACATTGCCGATCTATGGCATCGTATTTTTGTACGGTGGAGTATCGCCTTCACAACTACTAGCTGTCTTCGGTTTCTTCCTCTTCAATATGCTTATATTTGGCGGGTTTGGAATTCTATTTTCAACATTGTTCAAACGTACTATGTTAGCAGTTATCGTGACGTATGGGGTTGTATTGTTCATGTTCGCAGGTACAGGTGTTATATTCTTGATCTGCTTCACGGCACTTCAAGATTATATTTATAGTGGCACACCGACTCCTGCATTTGTTGAATGGGTTATTCATATACTTGCATTCAATCCTGCATGTGCGTTACTAAGTATATTTGAACCGGAAATGTTTAAGGAAATGTTGAACAGAGCAAGTTCAACGCAAAAAGGATTTTTCGATTATGTACCGATGTGGTTAGAGTATATGTTGATTTATACTGTTGTCCTTGTTATTTGTTTATGGCAGGCGATTAGGAAGCTGAGACCGATATCTCGTAGAGGTCGTTCAAAAAGCGGAATTTGATAACGATGAGTATGCTTACGTAGCGTAGTCAACGTCGAATATGAAGAAAATCAAATTTTATATGCAGAAATGGAGTCTGAATCAGGGACTCCATTTCTGTTATTACGTATAGAGGGGAGTGAATAAATGACAACGCTCATTACCTTATTGAAACGGATTCAAGCGAGATGGAATAAAATATTTCTAGTTGCCTCACTTGTGAAGGCGATTGTATTAGGTAGTATCATCCCAATCTTGCTGCTCATCGTAAGTCGATTCGTACCAATTATATATAATGAATGGATTGCTATTGGATTATGGATAGTTAGTATTATTGTCATACTAGCGCTGAAATGGCGCAATCGAAGTGATGTGAAAAATGTTGCTAGACTAGTAGATATAGAACTAGGTCAGGATGCTGTCATAACAGCGTTGGAACTGGAAGACGCAGGGCAACCGAATCTATTTCAGTCGATGATTTTAGAGCAAGCAACGAGTGCAACTACGAAATATGAGCAAGATTTAAAGCTAAGATTACCAATGTCGTATGGTTGGAATATTCGAAAATGGATTTCATTAATGTCATTAACTATCGTTGTTCTTTTATTATTGACTCTACTTCCTAATGTACAGAATGATAAAGCGAAGCAAATTGTTGAAAATAAAAAAGTGATTGAGCAAGTTGAAGATCAGATTACTGATATGAAAGAAACAGTAGAAAAATCTGAGATTGATGAACCGACGAAGGAACAATTACTAGCTTCGCTAGATGAACTTCTGAGTCAGCTTGATATGAAGGAAGGCTTAACTTTAGAGAATGCTAACGAATTAGCAGAATCATTGAAAGCGTTAGAGCAACTAAAACAAGAGTCTTTAGAAAAGAAACAACAACTCGATCAACTTCAACAAGCTTTAGCAAATAATCCACAATTAGAAGAGTTTCAAAAAGCATTCAAAGAAAGTCTAAATAAACCTCAAGGTCAGCGTGAGCAAGCTTTGAAGCAAACGATGCAAAGCTTGGACAGTGAAACTGCGAAAGCATTAGCAGAAGCGATGGCACAGTTGTCAGAGCAGAATAATGAACTTGCAAAGCAGATGCAACAACTAGCGGAACAAGCGCAAAATGGCGAAATAAGTGAGCAGGCGATGAATGAACTAAGTGAACAATTGTCTCAACAACTATCCGCTGAGCAAATTGCTACATTAGCATCACAACTTAGCCAGCAAATGCAACAAGGTATGGGTGCTTTAAGTGAAAATATTGGCTCGTCTAATCAAGCATTAAGTGATCAATTATCTAATGCAATCGCACAAAATAACGCGAATAACGCTAATGCAGGCTCTCAAGGTCAACCTCCTTCTAGTAATAACCAAGGAGAGGGACAAGGCCAGGGTCAAGGACAGGGACAGGGTCAAGGCCAAGGACAAGGACAAGGACAGGGTCAAGGCCAAGGTCAAGGTCAAGGAAGTGGTACTGGAGGAGGAGCTGGAACAGGTTCTGGTAATCATTCGACGATAACAACTCCTCGCAAATTTGCAGGATCAAGTGAGACTAGTGTTGATGGTGGTCCTACTACAGGTGGAGATATCATGTCTGGTGGTTCTTCTCCTACAATCGAAGGATCACAAGGTGATTATGCTGAAGTGTTCCGTGAATATGAGACAGAAGCGAAAGATTCCCTAACGCGTACGACATTACCTGATCATGTACAAAGCAAAGTAAAACAATACTTTGACGCAATACAACCTAATTAGTTAAGAAGCTACTTTTCATGTACAAAGTAGTGTATCGAGTGGTCTATGAAAAGTTAAGATAATGCTTTCGAAGCTACTTTTCATTTACAAAGTAGTGTATCGAGTAACCAATGAAAAGTTTTAGGAGGGATTCATATGGAAGCGAAACAGCAAATAGATGAAGCCATGAATCAAATTACGCAGCTTCAAGATGAGATCGGAAAAGTTATTGTAGGTCAGAAGCAAGTTGTTGAGCAGTTAATCTGGTGTGTTATTGCTGGTGGACATGCGCTACTAGAAGGTATTCCAGGACTAGGCAAAACAATGCTAGTTCGGACACTTTCCGATGTGCTATCGTTACAATTTTCTCGTATACAATTTACTCCAGATCTAATGCCAGCTGACATTACAGGAACAACATTAATAGATTTTGGATCGCAAGGCATTACGTCACAACGATTTGGAAAAGGTCCGATATTCGGGAATTTAGTGCTTGCGGATGAGATCAACCGTGCAACACCGAAAACACAAAGTGCGCTACTTGAAGCGATGCAAGAAGGTACAGTTACAGCAGGTGGAGAGAGTTACTCTTTACCTAAGCCATTTTTTGTACTAGCTACTCAAAATCCAATTGAGCAGGAAGGTACATACCCACTTCCTGAAGCACAATTAGATCGTTTTCTATTAAAAATAGGAATTGAATATCCGAATCGTGATGAATTGAAGGAAATCGTACGTAGAACAACAGGGGCGAAAACACCAGAAGCACAAGTTGTAATGTCCGGCGAACAACTTCAAGCATTGCAAGCACTTGCTAAGCAGGTTGTTATATCAGAAGAAATGCTAGATGCGGCTGTTAGTATAACAATGCGTACACATCGACATGAAGAAGATGCTCCGCAAGAAGTGAAGCAATTCGTAAGATATGGAGCGGGACCACGTGCATTGCAATCACTAGTATCCATTAGTAGAGTAAGGGCACTATCGCAAGGTAGAGCGCATGTTTCATGGAATGATCTTGTAACTGTTGCTGCTCCAGTTCTACGTCATCGTATTGGACTTAGTTATGAGGCACAGGCACAAGGAATGCTGGGAGATCATATTGTTGCGAGTGTTATCACCTCTTTGGAAAAGGATCGGATGAAGTGAGAAAACCTCTATAGAAGCAATACAGTGATGAGCAACTGCGTTTTTAAGGTAGGTATTATCGCCAAATAGAATATGTCCAGCGTTGTCCTTGGAAATTAATACATTCTATTGTGGTAAGAGAGGGTGGCTATCATGTCTAATAGCTTACAGTCAAATAATAGTCAACAACAAGATGCTATGCAGTTGCTTCAATTATTGTTTCCCGATCAGAGCTGGTTATCTAAGCTTGATCAGATGATGATTCGTTCAAATTCTCGTGTCAAAGGAATGTTAGCGGGGAAGCGAAGATCGAGTCAGCTTGGAAGTTCTCTTGAGTTTGCAGATTATCGACCTTATGTTAGTGGCGATGATGTACGTAGAATTGATTGGAACTTGTATGGAAGAACGTCAAAAGCATATATTCGTCAATATTGGGATGAACAAGAAAGATCATTCAATCTTTATGTAGATAGCTCGAAATCAATGAGTAGTTTTGGTCGTGGTGACACTAATAAATGGCTTTTCGCGCTTAGATTTGCTGCTAGTATAGGATACCTATCTTTAATTTGTGAGGATCGTGTCCAAATAAATTTATTCAATGAACTGGAAGTGGTTGATTCTGTTCCTTCGTTATATGGTAAGCACGCCAAGTTCACTTTAATCAAACATCTCGGACAGCTCATTCATCATTATCGTAGTGAAGATGGTCATTCTATAGGCAATATAATCGGGCGTAAACGTGAAGGGTTAAACGAAGACATGAATCCATCTCGCTCTGACATAGATATGCAAGCGGATTGGAGCGATATGATGCGTGCTTTTCAATCCGGAGCATCATTACCGAGACGAGCAGGCGTTACGTGGCTTTTCAGTGATGGATTGTATGATGAAGGGTTAGAAAATTTGCTTAGTCAATTACAAGCAAGAGGTCAAGAGGTTGTTTTTGTACATATTCTGCATGCGGAAGAATGGAACCCTCAATTAGAAGGTGAATTAAAGCTCATAGATATTGAAACGAACCGAAATACCGAAGTCGCAATAACTCCAGCGATTTTAACTAAATATGAGCAAGGTGTAGCACAATTTCAACTCACATTAAAGCAATTATGCGAATCTCGCGGGATTGCCTATTACTGCATGAATAGTGGACAACCATTCACAGAGCAATTTATCGGATTATTAAGTAGTGGCGAAACGATTATCTATAAGTAGCAGTAGGAAAAGTTTTTAGGAGGTGGTTCTACTTGCAATGGCTTTCTGCATCATATGCTTGGTTTGGTATTTCTTTACTTGTTATTGTTGCGATGTATATATTGAAAAAAAGTTATCAACCTAGGATGATTTCAAATCATATTTTATGGCGTCGCGCACTACAAGAACAAGAAGCGAACAAACCGTGGCAAAAGCTTAAGAAACGCCTTTTATTATGGCTACAATTATTGGTAGCATTATGTATCGTAATTGCGCTAATGGAGCCAGTTATTGAAAA
Organism: Paenibacillus endoradicis; assembly: GCF_024721975.1. The sequence goes on from NZ_JANQBB010000001.1 coordinate 763,814, forward strand.
GCTGATTGCTAAAGATGAACACGTCATTGTTGTTCTTGATCGTTCAGCAAGTATGGTAGCGATGAATTCATCAAGCGGAGATAGTTATTTCCAATTAGCGAAAGATAGAATGATAGATTGGTTAAAAACTGAAGTAGCCGGTAGTCCAATTACACTTATTGTAAATGGTGAGTATCCAGAAATTATTACAAGTAGAGAAGAGCAAGCTGATAAAGTTATTAATGCCATTAAAGACCTACAACCTTACTACGGAGTATCTGATGATGAGACGACACTTTCGTTAGCGAGAGCATTAGTGACAGAAGATGAACAGCAAGTTATAAGTCTCTATGTAGATCAAAGTTTTAAGGGGACTTCAATACAAACTGAGACTACTCATTCTAACACTAGTAGAGAGTATTGGAACATTATTGGAAATGAAGAGGTTCATCGCAATGTAAATATTCGAAGTTTCACGATCAACTCGGATATTGCCAATGAGGCAGAAGGGTTTATAACGATTGCACACCCACAAGGCATGCAACAACCACTTACGTTAATTGTTACAGCCTATGATTCTAACAATAAAGTCGTCTCTACTGTGGAGAAATCTCAAATAGCCGGTTCAGGGCAATATACTACCGTTGAGCTTAATAAACTTCCGGTTAGTTATTATTACAAAGCAGAGGTAAAGGCTACCGATGGTGATCATAATATTAGTGATAATATGATGTATCAAGTACTGGCTGAGGATTCAGAGTATAATGTGCTGCTAATTTCTGAAGGTAATCTATTTCTCGAAAAAGCGCTACAGCTTATGAATGCAGACCTTACAAAGCTTGCACCTAGTAGTGAGCCTCCTACTGATTCGAAAAATAATCCATATCATCTAATCATAGTAGATGGGGACTACGATCGATTACAACTAGACCCAGCTTGGAGTAGCTATATAGCTAAGTATCCATTGTGGATTATCGATCATCCGAAGAAAGGGAATACTAGCTCAGCAGCACCTACATCACAAGAAGTTACTGTAACTGATCATGAGGTTACTCAATATATAACTTTCCAAGACACCTATATTTCGCAAATGAGAAAATTAACGAATACTGAGTTGAATTTCGGAACTGTCATACTTAAATATGGTGGCTTGCCTGCAATTATAGCAGGTTATGAGATGCAAAAACCGAGATTAAGATTCACATTCTCGTTACAAGATACGGATCTACCATTGCGAGCAGAATTTCCGATTTTAATGATGCAATCCCTGCAATATATGGCGAAAGGTACGTCTGATCAATTGGGTACTTATCTAGTTGGAAGTGAACCTGCCATTACACTATCTACGAATACTGCAAGTAGCTATTGGCAAGCAATGAGCGATACTGGTAGCACAGAGAAAAGTAACACGACGAGCTATGATCAACCTTTACTAACACCGGATGTTCCAGGGGTATATCAGTTAGTCGAGTTAGATAGTAACAATGAACGAGTACAAACGAGAGTTGCAGTTGTTCATGCGGAGTTATCTGAGTATTCATACTCAATGAATAGCCAACTTTCAGAGTTATCTCAAGAGCAATTACAATTAAGTGATGCTGGTGAAGGACAAGGATTGCAAAGTATTATACCTTGGCTTGCTATGCTTATTATGTGTTGTCTTGTGTTGGAATGGGAGGTGTACCGTCGTGGGCTTTAACGTAGAACAGCCATGGTGGCTATTATTAATTCTGATTATTCCAATATATGTATGGTACATGATAAAATATACAACTCGTTTAGTAGGTGCTCGAAAAGTAACTGCAATAACGATACGATCGTTGATACTATTACTCATTATTTGTTTAATTGCAGGAATCATGCCTTATAGTAGTAGTGATCGTAAAAATATCGTGTTTGCAGTCGATCGTTCCGCTTCAATTAGTAATAACGATCATGCACTCAACGTTGTCAATAATGCGATTTCTACTGGAGATGAGGAAAGCTATCAAGCTATTCTATCATTTGGTAATGGAATTGCGATCGATCGAACATTAACACCGTTACAATCATTGACACAGTTCCGTACGACTGTTGCAGAAGATGGAACTCAAATATCTAATGCATTACGTCAAGCGAGTGGGATGTTAAGTCAGCAAGGTGGCGGACGAATTGTTCTCATTAGTGATGGGAATGAAACGCAAGGTGATATGCTTCGCGAAGCTCAATTACTTCAATCTATGGATATCGCAGTTGATGTAGTAACACTTCCTTCACAGCAGGAACAAGATGTAGCGATTTCTGAGTTCAAAGTGCCTGGTCAACTGAAAGCGGGCGAGAAGTATCAGTTGTCTATCTCACTTGAGAGCACCACAGAGACTAATGCAGTATTGTATATCTATGAAGATGATGAATTGATGAATCAATATGATGTATCACTGCTACAAGGTGAGAATACATTCCTACTTGACCAGCTTGCGACAGAGGCAGGTTTACACAAATATCGTGCAGTAGTTCAAGCAACCAATGATCATGAGCCAATTAACAATACGGCATATGGTCTAAGTAGAGTAGATGGACCGGCAGGTGTATTAATTGTTGAGGGAAAAAAAGGTAGCTCTAGCAATATCGAGAATGCACTTGCCTCTTCGTATATTGGTTATAGAACTATTGTAACTGAAGAGTTAAGTTATGAACTAGCGGAATACGTACAGTATGATAGTATCATTTTTAATAATGTAAGTGCAGTGGATTTACCACAAAATAAAATGGACAATATTGAAACAGCTGTACGAAATTATGGTGTCGGTTTTATGATGCTCGGTGGTAGTAATAGCTACGGTTTGGGTGGTTATTTCGATACACCAATAGAGCGGATTTTGCCAGTTGATATGGAGTTAACAGGTAAACGACAACTACCAAAGTTAGGTCTAATTCTAGTTATCGATCATTCTGGTAGTATGAGTGGCGATAAGCTTGAGCTTGCCAAAGAATCAGCGATACGTACTGTTGAGTTGCTTCGTCCTGAGGATACGGTAGGTGTTATTGCATTTGATGATCGGCCAACTTGGGTTGTCACTCCAACGAAAGTAAGCAACAAGGATGAGATTATATCTTCTATTAGTTCAATTAACGCTGCAGGTGGAACGAGTATTTATCCTGCTCTACAGAGTGCTTATCAAGAGATGCTGACACTTGATAGTGAACGTAAACATATTATTCTCCTCACTGATGGACAGTCTGGTACCAATGATAATTACAAGCAGTTAACAGACGATATGCTTTCGAATATGATGACGATGTCTTCCGTCGCAGTAGGAAGTGATTCCGATACGAAGCTATTGGAAACCTTGGCGACTAATGCAGGAGGTCGTTATTATTATACGGAGGATCAATCTACCCTTCCTGCTATTTTCAGTAGAGAAACAGCGTTAATGACACGCTCATATATCGTTGATAAAACATTTGAACCAATCATTGGCTACGCTGGGGCGTGGAGTCAATTGTGGAACAATGGTGTACCTGATGTCGATGCGTATGTTGCAACAACTGCAAAGGATTTGGCTGAAGTATCGCTTTACACCCATATGGAAGATCCTCTTCTTGCAAGATGGAATGTCGGTGCAGGGAAAACCGTCGCATTTACAACTGATGTGAATGGAGAATGGGCTAGCTCGTGGATTAATTGGAGTGAGTTCCCTAATGTTTTTGTAGAATGGGTGAAGTGGACCTATCCACAATTCGTATCTTCTCCGTACACGATTGATGGTAGTCATAGCGCTCAATTATCGATTACAGGACATGATGGGTTGTCACGTGGTGATCTAGGGATGGTTGTACGTGATGGGGAAAGTGAACAAATTTATCCACTTATTCCAGTAAGTAATGGTCAGTATGAAGTTGATAGTGGCGTTCTTGATAGTGGCGTCTACTTTACGCAAATTGGTGAGCTTACATCTGTTGATGGCAGCAATACGATTCAAAATGGTGTGACTACAGGTTTTGTTGTTCCATACTCAGCGGAGTATCAATTGAATATGGATTCATCTGTGGGAGTAGAATCTATGACGGCGTTAGCAGAACTTACAGGTGGGCGTGTCATAGGTTTAGATGAAGCAGATAAGCTATTCCAATTTGCACCGACACAAGTGAAGCAGATCATTAATTGGAATAAAATGCTCCTGATCATCATTCTCTTATTATGGTTAGTTGATATTGGTAATCGTCGTTTATCATTGCCTTGGAAGTTCTGGTTAAATCGTGGATTAGCTATCGTTAAAGTGCAGCGCAAGACGCAACAAGTATCTCATCAAGCTGAGAATGAGACGATGTCACGACTATCCAAACGGAAAAATTCTAAAGAGCAATGGTATGCAAGTATGAACGGTAATAAAGAGTCTCAACAATGGAACGGGGAAAATGCGGAGAAGACTAATAAGCAACAAGTGGCTGATAATAGTGCGAAACATAATGTCGCTTATAAGGCTTCTAATGATACGAACAATGTTGCAAAAGCGTCGACTGATGTCGCTGTTAATGGTCGAAATGATAATAAACTTACTAAAAATCCTGATCAATCAACATCGACAACTTTGAATAAAGCTGCTAATAGCAATCATGTGGTTCAAAGTAATCATGTAGAGCAAGGTAATAAAACTACGGATAGAACGGATCATATGAATCGACTATTAGCTGCGAAAAATCGCAAGAAATAACTGTGAGAATAAGCAAGATACTAAACAAAAGATCCCGCAACATAGAAAAGATTCGAAAGCATACAAAAGATTGGACATCGACGCTTCCGTTATGTAAAATTTGAATATAAGCTAATATAGTCTTGAGAGGATGAACATAAAAGTATGATGAATGAAATTACAGCAGACGAATTACAAGCGAAACTTGAAGCGGGAGAATTGATTAACCTTATAGATGTAAGAGAACCAGATGAATGGGAAGCTGGTCATATCGAGCAAGCTCGTCTTATTCCATTGTCCGAATTCAATACGCGTGTGGAAGAAGTTCATGCTGTTGAGGGTGATGTTATTTTCATCTGTCGCAGTGGAGCTCGCAGTGGACGTGTATGTGAATTTATGCGTTTACAAGGTTTTGAAGTAACAAATGTGAGTGATGGTAATCTTGGTTGGCATGGTCCAGTAGTTTTGGGTCAATAATCAATAATATGAATATACCGTTCAAATGTGGTGAGATATGACTACATTTGAACGGTTTTTTTTATAAAATTAATCATCGAATGGTAGTTATTGTTTTTTCTTTCGCTGATCTTTTGGAATATTCTTTAGAAGAACACAGGGTACATATAGATTGAAACGGATATATTTAATGCTGATACAATAAAACTCATAAAAGCATATGTCTTTCGTTTTAACTGGAGTTCAGAAAAACCTACGACTAAGAAAAACAATCCTAAGAAGAAATTCATAATAGGCAATGCGTTAAACTTATCTGTTCTTGAACTATCGAAATAAAAAATATTATCAATTATAATATAGATTGCAATAATAACAGTTAGTAGCCCAAATAAAAATTTCATTTTTTTAAGCAAGGTATTACCTCCTTATTTTCCTATATTTACATTATATATTAATGTTTGTTATATATGTTGAAAAGAATAGTGTATGGATCGTTGTAGAATCCTAATGAAAGTAATAAATTGGGTTGATTACCATAGCATTTAGTGCCATTTCATGTTATATTAGCTAACAAAATATTTTTATCATCACATTTAAATTGAAAGCGAGCTGTGAACAATGACATTAACCTACGAACAATTACAACAAATGCCGAAAGTAGAGCTTCATCTTCATCTTGATGGAAGCATATTGCCTGCAACTTTAATTGAATTAGCTAGCCAGCAGAACATGTCATTGCCAACGACAGACGTATCTCAGCTCCTATCCTATATGATAGTGCCAGCGCAATGTGAAGATTTGAATCAATATTTAAGCACTTTTGATTTTGTACTGCCATTCACTCAGACCGCTAATGCGCTCGAACGAATCGCCTATGAAGTTGTCCAGCAATGTGCAGAGCAAAATGTTCGTTATGTTGAAGTACGTTTTGCACCACAATTACATGTTAACAAAGGCTTAACGGTAGCTGATACTTATCGGCATGTCATTGCGGGGTTACAACGCGGTGAACAACAATTTAATGTCGTAGCACGCTGCATTGGTATTTGTTTGCGAGGTCATAGTGCTGAGCATAATATGGAAGTAGTAGAGGAAGCCGCAGCATTTATTAATAAAGGGCTTGTTGCAGTTGATCTTGCAGGTGCAGAGGCAATGTATCCACCAATGCTATATCGTGATATTTTCGATAAAGCACAACACCTTAACCTCCCTATAACGATTCATGCGGGAGAAGCAGGTGGCGCTCAAAATGTTGACGTATCAGTACATGAACTAGGTGCAACCCGAATTGGACATGGTGTCCGAATACAAGAAGATTCTAATATATTTAATGACATTAACAACCTTCAAATCCCACTTGAATTTTGTCCGATTAGTAATTTGCAGACGAAAGCAATCGAGAGCTGGGAGAAATATCCGTTAGTTCATTACTTGAATTCAGGTATCATAGTTACTGTCAATACGGATAATCTTACCGTTTCAAATACGAATCTGACAAAGGAACTGTGGACGCTACAGCATAAATTATCACTTTCATTAGAGCAGTTACTGCAGCTTCAATATAATGCTACACATGCTGTATTTCTTGAACAATCATTGAAAGTCGCTTTTATTGAGAAGATGGAAGAAGAATTGAAATGTTGGAAAGCTAAGTTCGGACACTAATCATTGCGATGAGCGATTCAGTGATAGGTAAGTATGTAATAACAAGCTTGATACAACAAGAGAAGGAGGTAAAACGATGAAAAGCATTCGTAAATACCGTCTTAATGATATAGATCATATTAAATCTAGTGAAGATCGAGAAGAGTATGAAAAAGATTATGCAAGGTTAATTCAATCTCCAGCTTTTCGTCGATTACAAGGGAAATCTCAAGTTTTCGGTGCTGGATCAGGTGATTATTATCGTACACGATTAACCCATTCCATCGAAGTATCGCAAATTGCTAGAGAAGTATCTCGTAAATTGGGTAAATTATATCCGTTTCTCAATCAAGATATCCATCCAGGATTAAAAATAGTACCAGAGGTAGTAGAGATAGCATCTCTTGCTCATGATCTCGGACATCCGCCGTTTGGTCACAAAGGCGAGGAAGTACTGAACGAGTTACTACAAGAGAAGTATGGAAGTCATTATGAAGGGAATGCACAGAACTTCCGCATTCTGATGTTTCTGGAGAAAAGAGCAGGAAGCGATAAAGGGCTTGATCTAACTGCAGCAGCATTGCTTGCCATTAATAAATATCCTTATCTCATTGGTGAGAATGGAAAACAAAAAGGGGTATATAAAGCGGAATGGGAAGGCATCTCGTATTTACGAGATTTATGGAAAATTCCAGAGGGATGTCGAACGCTTGAAGCGCAATTGATGGATCTATGTGATGATATCGCCTATTCTACTCATGATATCGAGGATGGTATTCGTGCAGGAAAGATTCAATTAACTGAAGATTTTTTGTTAGATACCAGATTAATCGATAATGTTGTATTAGAAATTGTGAATGATCCTGCTAGTATGTCTGCATTCCATTGGGCTAATATCGATATTCGTCAAATGGTTAGCAATGTACTTGATGAATATTACTTACAATGGAAACGAATTTATGACAAGTACGGTCGTGAAGTTTCTCGTTCTCGTCGTGAGATGAAAGCGCAATGGGTGAATCACTTCGCTTCGCTCGTAGGAATTATTGATGATCCGCATACGATTGGTTGGAAGAAAGTTACGTTTGTTAAAGACGGAGTCGAAGATGTGTATGCCCTTCGGACGATGGAAATATTGAAGAAACTTGCGTGGGTAACGATGATCAAAGATTTTCGTGTACAGCGGCTACAAAAGCGGAGTGAAAATATGCTTCATAAGCTTTGGGATAGCTTAGAAGATGAAGCGGCAGGAAGGTTGATTCTTCCTCCAGATTGGATAGAATCTTATGATCTTCTAAAACATGAATGGCCATGGGAGAAATTAATTACCGACTACATTGCGGGAATGACCGATCATTACGCTGAGAAAGTATATACCGAATTATTTGCCAGTCGTAGCGGTTCCATCTACGAACGGGACTAACTAAGCATGATTAGCAACTTTCGATCATACAGTATAAGACAACCTTCATTTAGATGAAGTTCAAAAAACGGGATTTGATAACGATGTGATGCAGGCGGCATATTCGGCATCGAAGGTGCCATTCATCAGTTGTTCCAGTGCTCACGTACCAATAACGTACGTTGTGCGCTTCACTTCCTTAACTTCATGGCATCTTCTCGGTTCTGAAAGCCCGCTTTTTGAACCTTTATTGGAAGAGGAAGTTCAAACAGTAGAATTTGCTAACGATGATTGTCTTCATATCATATTCTACAACGAATATGAAGCGAACTCCTCCTTTTTGAGCATGCTTTAGATGAAGGTACTACTACTTGCCGATCGGAGGCGCATTTATGGAGCAGAAGCTTGACCAGGAATATTCAGAGGAAATTGTCTTATCCGTTCAGGGAATGAGTTGCTCTGCTTGTGCAACTCGGATTGAACGTAAGCTGACACGTATGCCAGGTGTTGAAGAAGTAGCGGTTAGTTATCCACTTAGGACGGCATGGATTCAATCTTCAAGTAGAGAGATCAATGTCAAGCAGGTAATGAAATTAATAGAGCAGCTTGGATTTCTAGCACATGTTCATCAGTCAACCATCGAAGATATGAAACAAGAGAAACGTTTGCTACAGCGAAGACTATTGTGGGCAAGCGTTTTTACTTTGCCGTTAATATGTTCGATGATTCAACATTTCGCTCCTCTACATGGCTTGATGAACATAATTCCAAACTGGTTATTCGCCCCGTGGTTACAGCTAATTTTGGCGACGATCGTACAATTTATAATCGGAGTTCCATTCTATATTAGTGCTTATCATGCGATAAGAGAAAAGCTCGCCAATATGGATGTACTTGTTGTCATTGGTACGACATCGGCATATTTGTATAGTCATTACGAAGTATTGCGCAATGGGCTTGATGGAATATGGCAATATGCAAGCTACGATACGGCTGCACTTTACTTTGAAAGCTCTGCTGTCGTCATTACAGCCGTATTACTAGGGAAATATATTGAATTAAATGCTTCACTTAAGCTACAGCAAGAACATGATGCATTTGCAAAATTAGAGGTAAATGAGACGATTGTAGAGCGAAATGGTCAGTTACAGTCTATTCGTACAGAGTTTGTTAAAGTAGATGATATTGTTCATGTCCAGGAGCAACAGTACATTCCTGTAGATGGTTTCGTACAGCGTGGTGAAGCTTATGTGGAGGAAGCTTTACTAACAGGGGAACAAGGTCTCATAAGTAAGGGATCAGGGGATCGCGTATGGGCAGGAACGTTTCAAGCGCAAGGTACGCTCGTATTGTTGACTACTGCAACTGGGCATCAGACGATGTTGAATCGAATCCGGGAACTTGTAAGGCAAGGGCAACGCTCTAAGACAAGCATACAGCGTCAAGTTGATAAAGTGATACGTTGGTTTGTTCCGGCGATTCTACTATTAGCGGCAAGTACATTGCTTTGCTGGATCGTTTGGGGTGAAGCTGGTACTTTGAGTGAAGGGGTGTTTAGTGCACTTGCTGTACTTCTTGTGGCATGTCCTTGTGCATTAGGGCTTGCCGCACCAATCTCACTGTCGATAACGAGTAGTAGACTTGTAAAGCATGGGTTAATTGTGAAAGATGCTAGCGTACTTGAGCGGCTTGCCGATGTCGACGCTGTAATATTTGATAAGACAGGCACATTAACAGAAGGAAAGTTAAGTATTAGTTATTTGAAAAGCTTCAATATCTCACGTATCCAGCTCTTAAATTATGTAGGCGCATTAGAACAGAAAGAAGAACATCCCATTGCTCATGCTATTCAAATGGAATTGCGGTCACAAGACGCTCGTGCTACATTGGTTCCAAAAGTTGAGCGACTAACATCATATCCAGGTAGAGGTGTAACGGGCTATATTGCTAATCATCAATTTATTGTAGGTAATGAGCGCTTACTAGAGCAACATCATATTAAGCTTCCTGCATATATCGTAGAGATTGCTGCAGAACGATTGATACATGGCGAAACGCTAATTTATTGTATTCAAAATGAACGTTGTGTTGGCTTGATTGGTCTATCCGATGGACTAAAACGCTCCGCAAAGAAAAGTATCGCACTGTTGCAAAAGCTAGGTGTGCATGCCATTATGGCAACTGGAGATCATCCTGCACCAGCATATCGCATTGCTAGAGAAGCCGGAATTTCTGAAGTCAATGCAAAGCTATTACCAGAACAAAAGCTAGAATTGTTGCAAAAACTACAAGCCAATGGCTCTATTATTGCAATGGTAGGCGATGGATGGAATGATGCTCCAGCGTTAGCAAGTGCACATATCGGTATCGCGATGAGTAATAGTACTGAAGCGGCGCTTCATGCAGGGCATATGACATTACTATATTCACAGCTAACGAGTATCCCGATATCCATCGAGATGAGTCGAATGACTGTACGTAATATTAAACAAAATCTTGGATTTGCGTTAGTCTACAATAGCATTATGCTTCCCTTTGCAGCACTAGGATTTTTAGAGCCATGGATGGCAGGTATCGCGATGGCATTAAGTTCAGTCTGCGTTGTGTTCAATGCTCTTTCATTGCATGTTCGTCTGAATCGTGCCGAGAGAGCCGTGGAATCAGTATGATGACAATGAGCAGTATGATCTTAGTAGTAATGACAGGTCTACTAAGTAGCGCACATTGCATCGGCATGTGTGGTGGTATCGTTACAGCAGTTACGCTGCAATCGCCACTTTCAGCTACAAAAACAACACTTCTTTATCATGCTGGTCGAGCGTTTTCCTATACGTTATTCGGAATCTTACTTGGTGCTGTTGGCTCATTTGTTGAAGTAGCGGGACAAATAGCAGGTATGAAAGGGATCGCATCAATTGTTGGCGGTTGTTTTCTATTATTATGGGTATGGCGTAAATTTCAAATTCCAGGGATGAGCAAGTTGTCAGCGAAATTACATAAGAATTTATTTAATGGCGTTAAATACATGCGTGGAGGTCAACAGTGGTATGTGCTGGCGACCGGTGTTGCATTCGGTTTCTTGCCATGTGGTCTTACCTATGCGATGGGGATTGAAGCCGCGGCGACTGGTCACTGGTATACGGGTGGGCTTACGATGTTGTTATTTGCCGTTGGGACATTTCCAGCGCTTCTTCTAGCGGCATCGGTCTCCATCGTCGCTAGTAAGAAATGGCGGAAAGTGATGCGTGAACTAGGAACTTGGACTGCTGTAATTATAGGTATTATCTCTATTATGCGTGGGTTGGCTGCAGGTGGGATTATCCCGTCAATACATCATTGGTTGTGGTAGCGCATCGGGTTTCATTGCGCAGTAGTTGAAGATTACTTAAATGAAAACAACAGCCTTAATCGGCTGCTGTTTTCATTTTTTTTGCTTTATAATAAGAACCATTATCAAGTACTGCAATATAATCGATTGGCTCGACATCCTTTATTTTAAATAGTTTTGTTCCTTTTTGATACTTATTGGAAAAAAGATTCGGTAGATCATCACTTTCATTCGTAGAGTGTATTTTTATTGCTCCAATTTCACTCTCAACCTCAGTAATGACTTCATTGGTCATCGTATAAACTTGATTATTCCAAGTCACAACCTCATAGGCCCAACTTTGCAATTGGTTTGGATTCGAATTTGAACATGCCACAAGCAACAAGATCGAAGTAAGTAATAATACTAACGATTTTTTCATCCAAATCCTCCTTGTATTATATGATTAGTATCTTATGATAGTAGTACCTCTGTTTCTATTCTTCATCAAAAGACGTTTACAATCATTGTAAGGTTGCGGGAATTCAAGAAATTATATGGAATAATATTACAAGATGACTGTAGGTTCGAACTATAACGATTTAACAGGTACACATATATCGCAATAATCATATGCAGTCATCTCACTACTGTATCTTTCTAATATCGGTCTGTTATCTATTTGATAGCCAACATTCTGCAAAGTTGGGAAAATTTCAGCCCACGCTTTCTGAATATCTTCTGCCGTATGTTTAACTTTGTAAATAAAATAATCCCCTCCTGAAAGTTCACCTTCACCAATTGAATCGTCAATTTGATAATCTTCTGAAATGACAATACAAGCATCGTATCTACAATATTGAGGTGGTGTTGTTTCAGGATTATCTTGCGAAATTCCAAAAATAATTCCTGATGTGTAAAGGTTTTTCTCCTTAGCCCATGTCTTTAACTTCTCCATTGCTTGAATGTTTGCAGGGCCATATGGACCAACTTGTCGCACATAGGCAATACGAGATTGTGGAAGAGTTTCAATGGTATGTTTCATAGTCTCATTCTCCTTTTACTGTAAGTTATTGCTACATTTCGAATACTATTATGATATAAAAAAATAATCAATTACTTTTTTGGAAAATGCTTAATGCCCATATTTCTTCTCATATTCTGTAGGTGAAACTCCATTGTGTCGTTTGAAAAGCTTAGAGAAGTAAAGCGCATCGTTAAAACCTACTGCTTGAGCCACTTGATTAACAGGGATATGTTGAGCAAGTAATAATTGAGCTTGCTCTAGTCTTACTTTAATAAGATAAGCTAATGGTGAAATTCCTATCGTTTGCTTAAATAATTTACAGAGATGACTACGATGATATCCAACACGTTGAGCTAATTCTTCAATCGTAATTGGCTGTGGATAATGATAATCGATATACGCAATAGATTCCTCAATCTGTCGCTCTGAGGTTACTTTATGATCAAATTGATTTGATTTGAAAGGTTCATTTGCTTGACAATACTTTGCAAGCAGCAATTGAAGATAACCACTTGCTTCTAGCGAAGAATAGAGCTCATTAGAAGAGAGTAACGTAATAATTTGTTCGATGTACGGATAAATTTCGTCAGTCGATAAAGATTGAACGATAGGATGCTTAGTGGTGATGTTACTACGCTGCAAAATATGTTTGAACCGATTACCTTTGAATCCAATCCAACAATATTGCCAGGGTTCATGTTTATTAGAGGTATACTGCACAGATTCACCTGGAAAGATGAAAAAACTATCTCCACTAGTTAGAGAATAAGTATTTCCTCCAACTTTCATCTCACCTTTGCCTGCTATTACATAATGCACAATATAATAGGGATGAATTAATGGCCCCATATTGTGTAACGCATTTGTTTGAGCTTGTCCTGCAAATAAAATATCGTCAATTTGAGGATCGAAGCTCGTATGAATACTCAATAACTGTAACGTCTCACTCATGGAAAAGACCCCCATAATATTATTAATATTTCAGTAAGTTAATACAACTCTAACTACATAATAGTAAAATGAAAGAAAACTACAAATGTCCATATAACGATTCGAAAAGTCTATATGCGTTATTGTAATTAATAGATATATTATAAAGGAGAAATGCTTATAACAACAACTAATTTTCAATTCGAAAGGTAGGGAAATATCAATGTCTAAAATTACTTTTCTAGGTGCAGGAAGTACTGTCTTTGCAAAAAATGTACTAGGTGATGTAATGTTAACTCCTTCATTACAAGGTTTTGAATTGGCATTATTCGATATTGATCCAACTCGCTTGAAAGAATCCGAAATTATATTAAAAAATGTATGTGAGGCTGCCGGTAGTTCATGTCGCATTGTAGCGTATTCTAATCGTAAAGAAGCCCTGAAAGGCGCAACGTATATCGTTAATGCGATTCAAGTAGGTGGCTATGATCCATGCACGATTACGGATTTTGAAATTCCGAAGAAATACGGGTTACGTCAAACGATAGCGGATACTGTTGGTATCGGCGGTCTGTTCAGAAATCTTCGCACAATTCCAGTAATGATGGAGTTTGCTAGAGATATTAATGAGGTTTGTCCAGACGCATTGTTCTTGAACTATAGTAATCCGATGGCAGTATTAACGAATGTGATGAATACACATGGTGGAGTAAATACTGTAGGACTTTGTCATAGTGTGCAAGTATGCGTACAAGATTTATTGAAACATTTGGAAATCGACAATAGCGGCATTAGATCTAAAATAGCTGGTATTAATCATATGGCATGGTTGCTTGAAATAACAAAGGATGGTCAAGATATTTATCCTGAAATTAAGCGTCTCGCTCGTTTGAAACAAGGTGAGAAGCATCATGATATGGTACGTTATGAACTGATGGTCAAGTTCGGTTACTACATTACGGAATCAAGTGAACATAATGCTGAATATCATCCTTACTTCATTAAGTCGCAATATCCCGAGCAAATTGAACGTTTCAATATTCCTCTTGATGAATATCCTCGTCGTTGTGTTAATCAGATCAATGAGTGGAAGCAGAAGCGGGATGAAATTATGAACAATGCTTCTCTTGAACATTCTCGCACACATGAATATGGATCTTATATAATGGAAGCGATCGAGACGAATATTCCTATTAAAATAGGTGGTAACGTCATGAATACAGGACTTATTACGAATTTACCGAAAGAAGCTTGTGTAGAAGTACCATGTCTTGTTGATGCAAATGGCGTTCAACCAACTTACATTGGTGATCTTCCTCCACAGCTTGCTGCACTTAATCGCACGAATATTAACACACAACTATTAACGATCGAAGCTGCAATAACAGGTAAAAAGGAACATATCTATCACGCAGCACTACTTGATCCTCATACTTCAGCTGAATTGTCGATAGATCATATTATTGCACTGTGCGATGAGTTGATCGAAGCACATGGTAGCTGGTTGCCGACGTATAAGTAATTACCAAAATGCAGTTCAGTTGATATTAACTACAAGCGCGATAGATTAGCTAGAGAACGTAAATTGAAGATACCTCCAAATATACGATTAGCTTTTCGCTTCGTATGTTTGGAGGTATATTTTTCTGTGCTGAATTAATTTGTGTCTATGATGAACAGAGTGTTATTCTATTCATTGACTTGAAGTGTAACTATACATATTTGGATAAAGGGAGGAATTAAAGTGGAACTGCATCTCAATGAGAATCAGATCAAGAAATGGGTCGTAAGAAACGCTGATTCATTAGGATTAGATGAATCGAAGTTAGATGTTCGTTATATTTACAATCCAGGCGGTTTTGTTAATCAATCTTACCGTGTATCTGATGGCCAAACAACTTTACAGATTAAACTAGCACGTACTGAAAAAGCACACAGACTCAAGCAGTGGGCATCAATAAGTGAACATCTGTCTACTCATTATAACGTTCCAAAATTAATAGAAGTAATCACAGAAGAAATAATAGAGGGCTACACTTTTGGTTTAGTGTTTAATTATATTGAAGGGAAATCATTAAGTACGTTAACTAATGCAAATCCAATTATAGAAAATGTATTACACTCGCTTCATCATCTACATACTGATCAAGCAATCCAACAGATGATTCGAACCGATAAGCAAGAATACTCTTATGCTGATGCATTTGCGCAGGAATATATCAGTCGATTCCAAGAAGATCTAGACATCATTAGATCCCAGCAGCATTTGCTTGATTTTGTAACATCAGATTCAATTACTTGGTTTGAGTCTGAAGTAGAAGCATTAGAACAATTGGTACGTTCTACGCCTTCATTTCAGATGAAAGCTACAGATATTGTTCATAACGATATTAATTGGGAGAATGTATTAGTAGATAACGATAATGAGTTTTGGATTATCGATTGGGATGACTTAACGGGATGTGGTGATGCGGCAATGGATTACTCCGTATTCTTATGGACGAAATATAATAAACAAGAGTGGCCATATTGGAGCGAACGAGTTTTAACATTGGCAGGTGTGGAGCTATTCGAAAGGTTAGAATACTATTTCAGAGCAAAACTATTGGATAATGTCATTGATTTACTTGCTGATTATATTGAAGCAGACAATATACCCGAACTTAAAGAAATAACTCAGAAGCGGGCTAAAGAGATTCATCTCAGTGCCTACTCCGAGTATAAGAGAATATACGCGCGATAACTACTATGTGTGCTTCAACCTCTGAACACAAGGATTCCTAGGTAGCGAATATGAAAGCGAATAATCATGGAAAGTACAGACTACTTTACATCGAATGTGAAAGCTAAATGTATCGCTTCGTCTTGGGGTTGATCATCATACGTAACTGTTGCTGTAGCGACCCAAAGTCCAGGCATAACAGGAATTCCTTCGCCATGGTAAATACCGTGCTCATCAGGCGTCATCATGAATTGAATCGTTCCACAATCCATCCTCAACATATTAAGTGTAACGGATACTTTAGTATGTACTGGTAGCGTATTACTGTTGAATTGTTGATTTAATTTTCCGTTTTCTGAATCTGAACCTGCTTCTGGCAGTAGTTGTAACGAGAACGCACTATTTGTCAGAGCAACGGCGGCATCATCATCTATTTCAAATTGTAATTTCCCTAGTGATGTTGCATTCGTTGTGGTTTGTTTCTGGAGTGATTGATCGCGTACATTTGTACCTTGTGCCACAATATAGCTATAACCTACCCCGAATACTAGTACAAATACAAGCAGGACAAACAGTCTAGTTTTCCATTTGGTCACAAGATCCCCTCCCAAAAATTTTCGTGGTTACTTACTTTTCATTGGATATGAAAAGTAGCATCAGAATCACAATTTAATAGCTAGTTCGCAACAAAACTCTAGTTTAGTCAATATTGTAGTTAATATGTTATATGTTGAGATGCTTGCTCTTTATGTATAGGTGACATCATACAGTAAAATCGTGTATAGTAAGACAGTGAAACAATTGAATAGCGTGTACTTAGGTTCTATCTTGCATATTGCATAATAGATGAAAAGGGAAGCTGGTGTAATTCCAGCGCGGACCCGCCACTGTAAGAATGGATATACGTTGTATATCGAAGTAATGTCATTTGTCACTGGATAACAATGATCTGGGAAGACGATATTACGATTCGTTCAAGTCAGGAGACCTGCCTAAGGAAAATATAAGCATATTCCTACGTGGACTTAGGAGGTGTTGGATAAACTTAAACTTTATGAACTTATCGTTTAAGTAAAGGCGTCTCCAACATCGGAGGACGCTTTATTTTGTTGTACACGCATTTGAATTGAATAAAGAAAAAGGGGATAGGAACAAATGATTTCGAATTTTAAGAAAGCTCTACAAAGCAATAAAGTTGTACTAGTATTGATGTTAGTTATGATGTTAGCTCTTACTGCATGCGGTAATAACGCAGCAGAAGGTAATAAACAGAATCAAGGGGCTAACAATCAGAATCAACAAGTAGAAGATACGAATGGCGCAGCAAATTCTGAGTCAGTCTATCCGATGACATTAACTGATGCAACGAACACTGAAGTAACCCTTACAGAAAGTCCAAAAGCAATCGTATCGATTGTACCAAGTGAAACAGAAATTCTGTTTGCTATCGGCTTAGGAGGAAATGTTGTAGGTGTGGATGAGTATAGTAATTATCCTGCAGCAACAGCTGATATTGAAAAAGTAGGAGATTTCACTACTAATATAGAAGCAGTAATGGCATTGGAACCAGATATTGTGCTAGCTTCATCTAGTATGAATGGTGATGCGATCACGAAATTACGTGAACTTGGAATTGTGGTGTATGCATCTAACCCAATTACATATGACGAAGTAGTTGCCCATATTAATCAACTAGGAGTATTATTAGATGCACAAGCACAAGCTGGAGAAGTTGCGGCTGAGATGAATAAGGTCAAAGAAGATATTGTTGCTAAAGTAGCAAATGCTGAAGATCGTAAAGTTTACTTAGAGTTCTCTCCGGGTTATACGGTTGGTTCTGGCGAATTTTTAGATGATCTTGTAACGCTTGCTGGTGGTATCAATGTTGCTAACGGCCAACCAGGATGGTTCGAAGTTGATGCTGAAGCGGTTATTACTGAAAATCCAGCAGTTATTATTTATCCTGATTTTGGAGAGGAGCAAAGCTCTATTCTAGCAGGTATTCAGGCGCGTCCTGGTTGGGAAGCGATTGATGCTGTGAAAAATAATGAAATGGTTATGGTTACTAATGATCCGTTAGTTCGTGTAGGTCCACGCCTAACGCAAGGATTATCTGAAATTGCAGCTGCCATTCATCCAGAGCTATTTCAATAAATATGAATAAGAAACTAATCGGATATGGAGGAGCAGCAATGCTCCTTCTTTTTATAACGATCATTACAGCAATTTCCCTCGGCTCATCAGGTATCTCATTGGCTGATGTGTGGGGGATATTGTGGCATTCGCTTCCTTTTAATGATGATGCACAGCTCTATTATTCGAAAGGTGAGATAGCAATTGTCACGCAAGTTAGGCTTTCTCGTGTGCTACTCGCAACCTTTGTAGGAGCGTGCTTAGCATTAGCAGGAGTCGGCTTTCAAGGAGTCCTTCGTAACCCTTTAGCAGATCCCTATACACTTGGTGTCGCTTCGGGAAGCTCTGTAGGGGCAGCATTTATTATATTAATGGGTTATCAGATGCTAATCGGATTATGGACAATTCCACTTGTTGCTTTTGGAACTGGCATTGCGACGTTGTTCGGAGTCATTGCATTAGCCAAATCTCAAGGATCAATGCAAATTCAGACTCTTGTACTAGCTGGAGTGATTATACAATCGTTTCTAGGTTCATTTGTCTCATTAATGGTGTCAATGTCAAATGGCGTTGTGAATGAAATATTGTTCTGGATTATGGGTTCTATCTCTATGAAAAGTTGGGAACATGTCTATATGCTATTCCCATTTGTAATCATAACACTACCGATTCTCATGTATTATGGTCAAATTTTGAATTTACTAGCTCTTGGCGAACGCGAAGCTGCATATATGGGTGTCAATGTTGAACGTAGTAAAATCATCGTCCTTATTGTTTGCACATTATTAACAGCTGCGGCTGTATCTGTGTCAGGTGTTATAGGTTTTGTAGGACTTGTTGTACCTCATATCATCAGATTGATAGTAGGTCCAGATTATCGGATTCTTATTCCGCTATCCGCTATAGGCGGGGGGATTTATATGATTATGGCAGATACTATCGCTAGATTAGCGTTAAGTCCTAAGGAGTTGCCACTGGGTGTTATTACAGCATTAATTGGTGCGCCAATCTTCTCTTACTTATTAACTAAGAAAAACCGTAAGGAAGGCGGTGTTCAACCCTTATGATTAGGGCACAGTCATTAAGCTACAATTATGATGAGATTAATATTTTTCGGGATTTGAACTTTGCTTTCGAAATGAATCGATTTTATGGCATTATTGGTCCAAATGGAGCGGGTAAGTCAACGTTTCTCCAACTTCTAGCAGGGATTAGAAAGCCAACTACCGGTTCTGTTCTGTTTCAGGAGCAACCTATTCATCACTTCCCACGTAAAATAATTGCTCAGAAGATTGCTGTGTTACAGCAGGGTGGTCTTCCGCCGCTTGGATTCTCCGTACGTGAAGTTATTGAAATGGGCAGATTTCCTTATCAAAGTTGGCTTGGTGGTGAAAAGGCTAACATAGATGGTATCATTGAAGAAGCTATACAATTAACGGGGTTAACTAATCTCGTGCATCGTAAATTAGATCAACTAAGCGGTGGCGAGCGTCAGCGAGTCGCTTTAGCGAAATTGATTGTACAGCAGCCGGAAATTATATTACTTGATGAGCCGACAACATATCTAGATATTGGCTATCAGCAAATTATTATGGATGTTGTGAAAAGCTGGCAGCAACAAAAACAATTATTAGTTATCGCGGTTATGCATGATCTGAATGTATCTGCATTGTACTGTGATCAGTTACTAGCATTACACAATGGACAAATCATAGCTTCTGGTACACCTGAGCAAGTACTTACTACAGATAGAATGAAAGAAATGTATAATGCATCTACCGTTATCATTGAGCATCCAGTTAACCAATCACCACAGTTATTGTTATCGCAAACTAAAGGAGAATGATTCATTATGGAAAAGTGGACAGAACAACAATTACAACAATACATTTCATACATTCAGTTACCTGATGAACAATTTGCTCAGCAAGCAAGAGAACATTCTGATCAATTAACAAAACCACCTGGAAGTCTAGGAAAGCTAGAAGTTATTACGGCACAATTAGCTGCAATTACTGGGAAGTTATGGCCAGATCTTAGTCGTCGAACTGTCATTATTATGGCTGGTGATCATGGTGTATGCGACGAAGGAATTAGCGCATTTCCACAATCGGTTACTCCGCAAATGGTACATAACTTCTTAAATGGTGGAGCTGCTGTTAATGTGCTTGCAAGAGGAGCTCATGCTGATGTTGTATGTGTAGATATTGGCGTAGCAGCTGAGCTTGAACATCCTCAATTACGTTCTCACAAAATCAGGTATGGCACAGCGAACATGGCAGTAGGTGCAGCGATGTCGCGTGAGGAAGCAATTCAGGCTATTCAAGTTGGAATCGAAGTGGTAGAAGAGCAATATGGACAAGGTGTCCGTATGTTTGCTACTGGTGAGATGGGAATTGGTAATACGACGGCAAGTGCTGCGATTGTAAGTGTACTAGCTAACATTGATGCTACTTCAGCAGCAGGTAGAGGGACAGGCATTAATGACACAATGCTTCAGCACAAAATTAATATTATTGAACGTTCGATTGCAGTGAATGCACCTGATGAGAATGATCCGCTAGATGTTCTCTTAAAAATAGGCGGTTTAGAAATTGCGGGCTTAGTCGGTGTAATGATCGGAGCAGCTAGAAACCGTTGTCCCGTTATTATTGATGGATATATTTCAACAGCAGCCGCATTAATCGCAGCCAAGTTAAGTACAAACGCAGCTCGATATATGATTGCTTCACATCAATCCCAAGAACAAGGTCATGTTCATGCGCTTGCTTCTATTGGCCTACAACCTATGATTCAACTGGATCTTCGAGTTGGTGAAGGAACAGGGGCAGTATTATGTTTCCACTTCATCGATGCTGCATTAAGCTTGATGCAAGAGATGGCAACCTTTGCGAGTGCTGGAATTGATGGTAGAGAGGACTAGATAGATGATTATACTCGTTACAGGCGGCGCACGCAGTGGCAAAAGTCATTTTGCTGAACAGTTTGCTAGCTCGTTATCCAATCAAGGCATCTATATCGCAACTGCACAAGCGTTTGATCAAGAGATGAGCGATCGTATCGCATTACATCGCAATCAACGTGACAATGAATCCTTTCAATGGGCAACTTGGGAAGCGCCATTAGAGCTTACACAATGTCTAGAAAGCATTCGTAATCATACGATAGATAGTGAATTGCATGAAAACCCAGTTATATTAATTGATTGTATGACATTATGGCTCAGTAATTGGTTCATGGAATTAGATGTGGAACATCAGGGAACTGATAAATTGCTCGAAGTGATCCATACATTTCTTCAATATTTGCAAGATTATCCTTACTCTGTTGTTATCGTTAGCAATGAGGTGGGGAACGGTATTGTACCGATGAATAAATTAAGCAGAATGTATCGCGATGAAGCAGGTCGCCTTAATCAACGAATTGCTGCACTAGCAGATAAAGTGTTTCTCGTTACAGCAAGTATTCCGATTGAGTTGAAATCGTTAGCTTACAAGTTGGAGGAACAATGATGTGGTATAGCTTGCAAGAATGGTTACTTATCATCATTGCTGCCATTCTAATTGATTGGGTAATCGGAGATCCGAAATGGCCAACACACCCTGTTATTTGGATGGGAAGATGGATTAAGTGGCTACAAGGGAAACTGTATCATTCTGAGCGCAATTATAGTACTCGCTCGCTTTTGTATAGAGGATTGATTCTTACGGTAAGTACAGTCGTGCTCGTTGGCATTATAATGGTCAGCATTCATTTACTGACCTATGCTATTCACCCATGGCTATCTTATATTGTCTCCGCTTGGCTATTATCAACGACTATTGCTGTAAAAGGATTGAAGGATGCAGGTAATCTAGTCCATGATCCATTAATAAGCGGTGATATGGATAGTGCTCGCCGCTATGTAGGTTACATTGTTAGTCGAGATAGTGAAGTAATGGATGAAAGTGATATGACGAGAGCTACAGTAGAAACGATTGCCGAAAATATTGTCGATGCTTTTGTCTCTCCTATATTTTGGGCGTTAATTGGTGGTGCTCCACTAGCGATGGTTTATCGTGCATGTAATACACTAGATTCAATGGTTGGTTATCGAAATGAGAAGTTTGAATATTTTGGAAAGTGTTCTGCTCGACTAGATGATATACTTAATTATATTCCAGCGCGTCTAACTGGATTAATTATTGTTACGATTGCTTGGTTACATCCAAAGCTCGATGGACGTAAATGTTATCAATCCATTATAACTTTTGCTAAAAAACATCCTAGCCCTAACAGTGGTATTCCTGAATCAGCAGTTGCCGGAGCACTTCATATTGAATTAGGTGGACGCAATCGTTACTTCGGTCAGTGGCATGAACGCGCACGATTAGGCTGGCCATCACAGCCATTACAAGCGATTCATATTAAGATGAGTATTAACGTATTATACGGTGTACGTATTTGGATTTTAATAGGAGTGATCGCAGTTTGGTTAATGATGAGCGTGAACAAATAAAACCATATATCTATGGATGTGTTGCAGCAATACAGTTTCTAACGATATTGCCTATTCGAATGCGGATCGAATTTGAAAAAAACATTCTACATAAAAGTGTTATCTTTTTCCCTGTAGTTGGTGCATTGATCGGGTTAATTGTTAGTATTTGTGGATGGGGAGTAGGCTATGTAGCTCCACCTATGGTTGGAGCATTATTGTTAGTAATATTATGGATCGCTTTGACAGGCGGATTGCATTTAGATGGACTGATGGATAGTGCGGATGGATTATTAAGTCGAAGAAGTAAAGATCAGATGCTAGAGATTATGAAAGATAGTAGAGTTGGCGCTTTTGGAGTCATTAGTGCAATTATCAACATTGCACTAAAATGGTCAGCTCTAGTATATTTGCTGCAAGAAGTTGCAACTAAGCAACTTTCGATCGCTTGGCTAGTATTAATTATTATTGGAACAGCGATGTGGAGCAGATGGTGGATGGTCATTGCTGTTTCAAGCTGGAAGCCAGCGCGAAGTAATGGTTTAGCATCTATGTTTCATGGGATCAAACGTCAGTATGTCAGTGCAGCGACGACAACGTCATTATTCTTGTATTTAATGCCATTAATGTTTTATGTTATTAACATTCCTATTTACAAAGACATTCTATGGTTAGCGCTGCTAATACCTATGTCTTCTGCAATTGTTGGATGGGTCGTAGCTAAATGGATGAAAGCCAAATTAGATGGTTTAACAGGAGATACGTATGGAGCAATGACAGAGATAATTGAAAGTGTGAACTTAATAATCGCTGTTATGTTTGTATACACTGTTTTATAGTTGTAACGGTCTACAATGATCTTAATTCAATATAGAAACGATAACTAATGGTATGTTTAGGTAACGTCTAGGAAATAAAGGAAGGAGGAAAACAATTGCTCGAAAGATATGGACACGGTGGTGATTTGCTATCTGCCTCCGAATTATATGGTATTCATGAAGATCATTTATTAGATTTCAGCTCCAATATGAATCCATTAGGACCTCCTCAAGTCGTAGCTGATATATTGTCGCAATATATGCAACATATTACGAAGTATCCTGATCCAGCGATTCGTCAACTAAGATCAACGATTGCAAGTAAGCATCTAGTAGACCTCGAAGAAGTTATCGTAGGGAATGGAGCAGCTGAGTTGATCGATCTTGTTGTTCGTTATTTCCAGCCGAAAACCGCAGCAATTGTTGCGCCTTCTTTCATAGAATATGAACAAGCATTACAGAAAAATGGCTGTAAAATTACTTACATCGAAAGTGAAGCTGTAAATGGATTTACTCCAAATGAACAACAAGTAGATAAGTTAATTCAACAACAATCGATTGAACTCTATATGCTTGGACATCCGAATAATCCAACAGGGCAACTACTAAGTGAACAGATGGTTACGAATCTGCTTCGTTCAGGCGCTATTGTTGTACTAGACGAAGCATTTCTAGATTTTCATCAACATGAAGATGAACTGAGTTGGATTTCAAAAGTAAGTAAGTACCGTAATCTATTTGTTATCCGTTCAATGACGAAATTCTATTCGATACCTGGCATACGACTTGGCTATATGATCGGTGCAGTTAATCAACTACAACATATGAAGCAGATGCAGTATCCATGGAGTGTGAACTCATTAGCACAATTAATTGGACATGCTGTATTGCAAGATCAATCATATGCTAGTGAGTCAAAGTCTTGGTTAGTTGAGGAAGCAAATTGGATGTATGAGCAACTCGCTTGTTTACATGTTAAACCATTTCGGACGGTTACCAATTATATATTAGTTGATCTCGCATATGGTTACGAAATCACGGCCTCTGAGCTGCAACAGTTAATGGGTAAGCAAGGTATATTAATTCGTGATGCTAGTACTTTCAAAGGATTACAATCTTCATATATTCGATTAGCGATAAAGTCTCGACAACAAAACATCCATTGTATTAGTGTATTAACCAATATTCTATCAACGCATAGAAAGGATGTTGGAGATGAATTGTAATGATATAGAAAGTGTAGCGTTGCAGTATACGATTACTCAGCCATTCCAGCATGGAATCAATCAGTTTTCTTCACAGTTTCAGCAACATTTATCGGCTAGATATCGTCATAATAGTATTGTGATTGAAAGTGACATGCCTTTGAAAGTGATCAGCAGTGCTGTGTGGAATGGAGGATTACATACCGCTCAAGCCTTTGTTAATTACCGGGTTCCACTTCATTATGAAAGCAATGATCCTATCAATGATATGCTTGAACTCATTGCTCATGAGAAGCTGTCGGAAGATAGTACTGTTGGACTAATGACTGCCGCGAAATTGTCTGATGCAGTAATCGGAGAATGGCATCAACAAGACTATAGCTTACTTGTTCTAGTTACATCTGGAACGTCTAATGCGGCTCGAGCAGGAATGTCTCGTCAGACGTACCCAGCATATCATGCAGGAACAATTAATATATTTGTCATTATTGATGGGCGATTAAGTGAATCAGCGATTATTAATAGTCTTATAACTGCAACTGAAGCCAAATGTGCAGCGCTTGCTGATTATGGGATAACAGAGCAAACCAATGGACTAATTGCTACAGGAACAACTACTGATGCTCTAGTCATCGCTTCATCACAACAACAATGTTACATTCAAGAGCATTTGTATGCGGGGACGGCCACTGAAATAGGCTGCCAACTTGCAGAGCTTGTGTACAATTCGGTTTACAAGGCAGTTTCATCACAACATGAGCAATAACAAAACATAATTCGCTTTGAATACGATATTCACATAAGTGCATCGTATATCGAAGGTAATGGAAAGCATCAGGAGGCTAACAATGCGTAAAAAATGGGTAGCATTAGTTTTAAGTACAAGTATTCTAGCAGGTTCGGCATTTGTCGTTCCAGAGCGAAATGTGGCAAATGCCATAGCAACAAGTACAGCTCAAGTTGTTCTCTATTTAGACAAGAAGGAAGCATTTCGTAATGGACAGCAAGTAACTTTAGATTCTCCTGCTACGGCAATCTCAGGAAAAACATATTTACCTGCCAAATTTTTAGGAGATACATTTGGCATGGATGTAACCTATAATGCAGCAGCTCGTTCTGTCAAAATGGTAACGGAAGATCATGTTATTGTTCTAGATACTAATAAAAATATTATTACGCTAGATGGTGTGACGCAGCCTAACAACAATATTGCTCGCATGATTAATGGTAGAATTATGGTGCAATTAACATGGCTTTGCGATGTTATGGGCGCCACGTATACTTATAATAATGAACAGAAAAAAGTTACAGTGACATACGTACCTAAAGCAAAAGATAATTATGATAAAGAACTAGGTTCAACTCCTGTTGCAAAGTTCTCTGTAGACAAAGAAACGTATAATATTGGCGAAACTATTACTTATACGAATCTAAGTTACGATCCTGACTCAGAGTCTGTCTCTTTATCATGGACCGGAAAGAAAGATGCTTTCTTTGAAGCGGGAACGTATGAAGTATCGCTAGTTGCAACTGATAAAAGCGGAAATAAAAGTAAACCTTATACAAAGAAAATCGTTGTAACAGATAGCGTTATGTTTGATGAATTTGAATACGGTGTATATTCTGGTAAAGCAGGTTCTTTTATTAAAGCATCAGATTCAAAATTCAATTCGCAAATCTTGCAAATACCACAAATTTCCAAAAAAACGACATATGACACAGCTCGTAAATTACTTGTAAGTGATAGTCCTGAAAATATTAGAACGTCAGGAATTTTATATCAAGATAATATTAATGGTAAAGCTCGTTTGTATGCTAACCATGTCAATAAATCAGGTAAAAATATGCAGTTCGCGATCTTAGCAACGAATAACGGATCTGAGCCAGTAACTTTGAAAACGACAAATGTTGGCGAAGTATTCCCATCGAAATATGCGATGCTGCTTGGCAGTGAAGCTGCGATTGACTTCTTAATGAATAATAAGATCACTGAAGAATTTGTTGTAAAACCAGGTGAGACTATCGTTTACCGTCAATTCCCAACATTCTTCCCAGAGTACGGTATTAATACAATGTATGATGTTGAAGCATCAGGTCAACTACAAATTACCTTTGCGGCAGATACAACTGCTAGTTCGAAAATGCTTTCGTTGAATAAATTAGCATATGATGGTCATGTTAGAGGAACATTTGAAGCTTCTGATATTCAATGGGATCTTGATTTGTCTAAAGTAGGCAATAAGAAGTTACAAAGACTTGTTATCGGTGATGGTAATGCCGATCCGTTCATTAATGGATATGATGTGCAACGGGATGTTGCAACGTCGCTATCTGGAAATTATGGAGCTGTCTATCGTATGACCATTAATAATCCAGGCAATATGACGGTATTGTTAAATGCAAGAGGAGGTTCTTTCAAAGGTGCCTTCAAAGTGAATGGACAGTTTGTGCGAGTGCCTTCTTCAGGCGTGCTAACACCATTTGACGGATTTGTATCGCTAGGACAAACTTCGACGAAAGATAAAAAATTAACAATTGAATTTAGTCCGCCAGCAGGATCTTCATTCCCGCTTAATCTTATTTTCTATCCGTTAGATTCAAGAATCGAACAAATGAAGTAGTATGATTAGATTCCTTGATGTAAGAAATTAAATTTTACACAATAAGAAACACCTTTAAGTAGGTATCGATTGGGTAAACCAATCGTACAACTTAGAGGTGTTTTTAGTTTTATATACATGCGCAGTGGTTTGAGTAATAGTGTTCGTCTAATGTATGGAAAGGAGGAAGCAGATTAATGGGTAGAAATGTATGAGTAGTATTGCAGTAATTACTAATACCCAGATAATAGAAAAAATGAAGTAATTCTACGATCTTCTATTCCAGGAGCATAAGTAGGTTCTTGGCCGATAACTATATCTGATACAAATGATCCTTTGTTGTCAATATAAAGTCTATATACTCGATCTCCTACCGATGCAGATGAACCATAGTCTTTATTATAACTTTCAATAATATTAAATTTATCACCTTCAAACATACCAATAGAAAGTGAATCATTATTAATCTCTTGGTGCGTAGCACAGTGAATTTCATCATGACTAAGGAAGTTCCAATGGTCAGATATCCGTATGACACCCTCAGGTTTATATCCCCAATCTACTTCTTTGTTATAGAAACTTTTGCTATACGGGGACTTGTGCACTTCCTTAAAGTTCTGATTAATGAAATCACATAATGCAAAGATAGCGTCTTTGTCTGCATTTCTCACAGATCATCAATCTCCTTTAGTATTTAATTACATCTTCGTTCTTACTCCATCTTCAAGGTATTTAAAAGCCTGCTTTTGGAACATTCGCTTACAGTAGATTATACCGTATTACTAACTATAAACCTAATCGTAGGAACGATTAACACATCATGATCAACTATTTTCCAGCAGTCGAAGAGTAGTTCAAATTCAATTTAGGTGCAAAGTAGGGAAGGACTGTAGTAGAATATATATACTACCGTCTAGTTGAAATTAATAGAGGTTAGGTTGATAAAGTAGATTCTACTGATTTTTTTATATACATATTATGTTAGGTCTCTTCATGGATCTTTTGAAAAATCGTAGCGCATATTTTTATAGAATGAGGAGGCAACAACGTGGATACTTTGTATTGGATAGTAGGTTATATTCTGTTTCTAAATGTGTATTTGTACTGGATAATGGGTAAGGATAAAGAAAGTGCACGTCGTAATACTGCACGTATTCCTGAACGCCATATTTTTCTGTTTAGCGCATTAGGCGGAGCAGTTGGTACGTATATGGCAATGTATCATTTCCGTCATAAAACTAAACATCGTAGTTTTAAAATTGGTATTCCCGTTATGATCATTATTCATATTATACTTGCTATTTTAATCGTAGGAGCGTTGAACTAATGGATTTTCGTATGAATTACTTATCATTTTTCGTTATTCAGTCGGAAAGTGATAAAGGCTCTGTTGGTAGTTATAAAGCTTTCAAACATTATCAAACGATGGATGGAGACGAATACGCTGATAGTGCGTTAAAAGAGTTTCTCGATGAGGAATTTATTAAAATTGTTAAGCGTAAAGTAGAGCGTCATCCTAATACTCCTAACGCTCCAACTAAAGTCGGTATGTTTATGGTTGAACCAGGATATGAGTTAGGCAGCAATGGAAATTATAATTTGTTTCAACGTATTCGTGAAGCAGATCACAAAGAAAGATTTCATAGTTTAACTGATGAACTTGTACGTGTCTATATGGATACATCAGCTGTTCGAGGCGGTGCATTTATCGTTGCATCATGTACTCTGAATACGTTTTTTGATGAGCCTTTTCTGTTTATTTTAAAATGTGACTTTGAACCAAAAATTGCTCGTATATCTGATGAGAGAAGCTTGATTGCTCAAGTGGAAATGGCATTTAGTGCGCGTAGCATTAAGTCAATTCAGTATCCTCATATGGAGCAAGAGGGCATCCTCGAGCGTTGGGAACTGAAAATCCATCAAGCATCGCATGCAAGATACTTTGAAGATTTTTTGAAGTATGTCAGCTATGAGAAACCTATTCCAGAAGTTGTTAGTGAACAAGTCGTTGAAATGGTCCATCAGTATATCGAAGAGAAATGGCAAGACAATGTAAGCAGTGAACGTTCTCAAGAGGAAAATGCAGTTGAGGTATGGGCTGCAAGTGAGAAGCGGGAATTGCAAGAATGGTGGACACCACAACAAGTAGAAGAAGCCAATTATTCCCTCATTCAACAGAAGGAAGACTTAACGATGGCGTTCAAAGTAGGAAACGTATCTATTAAAGGACTATTAGCAGATTATGGAGTATCGGTACATATCGCCAAGCATAATGGACGTTATGTTGCTGTTATTGAAGGTGATGCGTTGCAATTCGAGAAAGGGATGTCTCCAGTTGAATTGTTGGCGCCACCACCTCTGGAAGACATTATGGAGATCATTGGTACGAAAGTTTCAGATACAGCGGATGGGACTGATTCATTTGATACAGCTAATGAAAACGTTCAGCCGGTTGAAACTAATGATGATACACCCCCATGGTAATAGCAATTTTTATTGTATAGAGTAATGGGCACAAAGCATTTGAATGCATAATAACTCATCTCTGAGGAGAATCTATTTCGGTATATGGTACTCGAAAGGAGCTCTGAAGAGATGATTTTGAACTTAATTGTATTTCTTGTGTTATTAATACTAACAGCTTTTTTCGTTGCGACGGAATTTTCCATAATACGAGTTAGACCGAGCCGAGTTCAGCAAATGGTTGCAGAAAACATTAAAAATGCAAAAGCAGTGGAAATCGTAACGAAGGAACTCGATGGCTATTTATCTGCATGCCAGCTTGGTATTACGATTACTGCATTAGGACTTGGTTGGTTAGGTGAACCAACGGTAGCAAAGGTACTTCATCCTTTGTTTGTTAAATTACCGATTTCTACTGAGATTAGTGATATCATTGCATTTATTATCGCCTTTCTGTTTGTAACTTTTCTTCATGTAGTCTTTGGTGAACTTGCACCTAAAAGCATTGCAATTATTAAATCAGAAGCATTGGCGTTGAAACTTGCTCCACCAATTATTTGGTTTCATAAGATAGCTTACCCATTTATATGGGTGCTTAATGGTTCCGCCAATGCGTTAGTAAAGCTGATGGGATATACATTAATGAGCGAAACAGATGCTCATAGTGAGGAAGAGATTCGCCTAATACTGAATGATAGCTACGAGAATGGCAAAATCAATAAAAGTGAATTTGGATTTATGAAAAATATTTTTGACTTTGATGTTACATTAGCACGAGATATTATGGTGCCACGAACGGATATGGTATGTGTTTTTGTTGAAAATAGTACAGACGTGAACATAGATACGATTATGCAGGAACGATATACTCGCTTTCCAGTCGCTCAAGGTGACAAAGATAATATTATCGGGTTACTTAATACGAAGGTATATTTATTTCAACATATTACTAAAGCAGAAGAGCATCCGGACGTTACTAAATTGATGCAAAATGTATTGTCTGTTCCGGATACGATTCCAATTCGTAAATTGCTTACGATTATGCAACGAGATCAGATTCATATGGCTATTTTGCTCGATGAATATGGTGGTACATCAGGATTAATTACTATTGAAGACATTATCGAAGAAATCGTGGGTGAAATACGCGATGAGTTCGATTCAGATGAACGAGAAGAAATTGATCGTATCGATGAGAGACGTTTTCTTGTTGAAGGTCGCGCACTAATTACTGATGTGAATGAGATGACAGGCTTGGATTTGGATGTAGGAGAAACGCATACCATTGGAGGCTGGTTGTATCAATTACAACCGGATCTAGATGAAAATATCGAGTGGAAGTATGCCGACGCCACTTTTATTATTCGTGAGCGAGATGAAAATCGCATTCGCAGTATAGAAATTATTGTTGAGGCACAAGAACCAGAAATGTCTGGACTCGGTCATGCATAGAATAGAGAATGTACAAGCAGAAGGTTTGTACAAATTCTCATTCTAAAGACGAGAAGGAGTGTGTCTAAGTGTTGGATTTAATTAAAGCAATTATTATGGGTGTTGTGGAGGGTCTGACGGAGTTTTTACCGGTTTCCTCCACAGGCCATTTGATTTTAGTTGGTCATTTGTTAGGATTCGAAGGAGAGCGTGCTAAGACGTTTGAAGTTGTAATTCAGTTTGGTGCAGTACTAGCAGTTCTCGTACTATATTTCAAAACATTTATGAAAGTATTGCAATTCAAATTAAATAAAGGTATGAATTTCATACATATATTACTAGCTATGTTACCTGCAAGTATTATTGGCTTATTACTTCATTCTGTAATTAAGCAATATTTGTTCGGTCCATCTACAGTGTTGATTGGTCTAGTACTTGGCGGTATTTTAATGATTGTTGCAGAAAGAAGTAAGCGTGAAGTCACAGCGGAAGAAATAGATGATATTAGCTACAAACAAGCTTTCATTATCGGATGTTTTCAAATTTTAGCGTTATGGCCTGGATTTTCACGTTCTGGTTCTACAATCTCAGGTGGTATTTTGGCAGGAACAAGTCAGAAGGCAGCTGCAGAATTTACATTTATAGTATCAGTACCGATTATGGGGGCAGCGAGCTTGCTTGATCTTATTGACAATCGTGCGGGTCTGACAACGTCTGATTTGCCGTTATTCCTAGTCGGATTATGCGCATCATTCATTGTCGGAATGTTAGCAGTTGTAACGTTCGTTAACTTGATGAAAAAATTAAAACTATCATGGTTCGCATACTATCGTTTCGTACTAGCAGCAGTATTTGCAATAATAATTTTATAAGTTAAGGTTATCGTTGAATCTAAACTTCAAGTGCAATGCAGGCGTTCGTAAGCCGAGAAGATGAAGCTATTTATCGGAAGGCGGAATCGCAAGTCGCTATCAAAGGCTGCAAAAGAGGGACAACCAATGAGTCTATTACATAGACTCATTAGATTGTCCCTCTTTTTGTATACCTGTCCACAATATTTCAATCATCTGCGCTACCAGTTGTTCCACAGGAATTTGTTGCTGTTTAAGATTAAGATGGTTTTTCATCGTCAATAATGCTACAAATGTGTGTGCAAGTACGACGGGTGAGTGATGATTCGTTATTTCACCACTAACAATACCATCTTGGAAAGCATCATGGACAATATCATGAAGTTTTTTCTCCGCTTTCCGAATATTTTCGGTCTGTTCGTCAGATAATTCAACAGCGGCATCACGCATCATAGATTCAAAATCAAGATGGGCATTACTCATTTGTCGAATGGCGATTTTAATTAATTTATCTTTCAAAGGCATATCTTCATTTAATATTTTAGCGGTTGCATTATGTGCGATCGTCATTACTGCAACAAGACACTCCGTAAATAATTCTGATTTATTATTGAAGTAGTAATAAACACTAGCCTTCGTGATTCCACATGCCTTCGCAACAGATTCTAATGATACTTTTTCATATCCGACCTCCATAAATAAAAAAGCACCAGTTCTTAAAATGCTCATTTTCGTAGGTGATTGTTCAACTTTTGGTCTACCTGGTTTACGCTTTGGTATAGAGTTAGGTTGGTTTTCGTTCATAACGAGCATCCCTTCATCAAAAATTCATTAAATAATATGTTGATTTATTTACTAACTAGTATATATAATTAATTAACCGAACGGTATAGTAAATTAATTAGTGAATACGAAATGGAGGAAATATTCATGATTCAACGTATTGCAGCTTGCTTTACAGGCAAGATCAGCAAGTGGGTTACACTAGTAGTATGGATATTAATTGCGCTTATATTAACCTTAACATTACCTAGTGTAGGGGACAAGGTGCAAAATAATGCGGCTAATTTACCGAGTGATGCACAATCTGTATTAGCAGATCAAGTTATACAAGAGTATTTCCCGAATTCCACAGGTGTGCCTGCCTTATTAGTATGGCATCGCGACGCTGGATTAACCGATGAAGATTTCTCTATTGTACGACAATTAGCTGAGGAACTAACGAACAGCCCATTACCTGCACAAGAAGCGATTATTCCATTGCATATGGGCATTCCGATTGAAGTATTAACGTCAGAAGATGGTAGTACACTTATATTACCAATCACATTTACTGATGAGACAGAAACTGAAGTGCTGAAAGAAAATCTCAATCACATAAGAGAATTCATTAACGAACAAGCTGGCGCAGATATATTTGAAGCTGATCTAGCAGATGGCTTATCAGCAAGATTTACTGGTCCAGTCGGGATTTCTGTTGATGCAACAGATCTATTTTTAGACGCAGACATTATATTACTAATCGCAACTGTGTTGCTTGTACTCGTTCTATTATTACTTATTTATCGATCTCCGATTCTTGCCTTCATTCCGTTAGTTGGTGTAGGCTTTGCTTACCTTGTGACGAGTCCGATACTGGGCTGGTTAGCTGGAAAAGGTTGGATTACTGTAGATTCACAAGCGATAAGCATTATGACTGTATTATTGTTTGGTGCAGGAACGGATTATTGTCTATTCCTAATTACTCGCTATCGCGATGATTTGCGACATGAGAAAAATCCGAGAACGGCATTGATTCACGCGTTCAAAAATGCTTCCGGAGCAATTGCTATGAGTGGGTTTACTGTTGTGATGGCATTACTTGTATTGTTATTTGCGCAGTATGGTTCATCTCACCGTTTTGCAATTCCATTCTCACTTTCGATCCTAATAATGGGAATTGCAAGCTTAACACTAGTTCCGGCTATATTAGCGATTCTAGGTAGAGCTTCATTTTTCCCTTTCATTCCTAGAACAGAGGAAATG
Organism: Paenibacillus endoradicis; assembly: GCF_024721975.1. The sequence goes on from NZ_JANQBB010000001.1 coordinate 797,957, forward strand.
GAAGAAGAAAGAGCAATTAAACGTAATAAACCAGTTAAAAAACAAAAAACTCAACATCGCCTATGGGGGAAGATCGGTACTTTTGTTACTGAAAAACCTTGGCTAGTAATCTCCATTACGATGATTGTATTAATTGTACTCGCTGCCTTCTCGACACAAACGAAATATAAATACGATCTATTATCATCCTTCCCCGACGATATGGAATCAAGAGAAGGATTTACTATTATCGGACAGACGTATACACCTGGTGAGCTTGCACCGATCACAGTCATTGTGAAAGATAATACTGATGTAAATGCACTAGCTAATAAAGTTGCAGCTCATGAACTAGTTAACAACGTTACAGAAGCAGTTGTTAGTGAAGTAGATTCAACATATAGCTCATTTGAAGTAGTTCTAGATATTGATCCTTATTCAACTGATGCGATGGCCTATATTCCTAATTTGGAAGAGCAGTTAACTACTGAGTTGGGTAACACTGATAACTTTTGGATCGCAGGTCAAACAGCAGGTCAATATGATAATCAACAAATTAATGATAGAGATAATAGTGTCATTATGCCAATTGTTATCTTATTAATTATTATCTTGTTATTAGCTTATCTTCGTTCAATCATTGCGACAATATATCTTGTGATTACCGTATTAGTGTCATTCTTAGCAGCACTTGGACTTGGTTGGATCATTCTTCACTATGGTCTTGGTATAGATGCGATTCAAGCGGCAATTCCATTATACGCATTCGTATTTCTGATCGCGCTTGGTGAAGATTATAATATCTTTATGATCTCAGGTATTTGGAAGAAAGCGAAAACAATGCCATTGAAACAAGCTGTCAAAGAAGGGGTAGCTGAGACAGGTGAAGTTATTTCATCTGCTGGATTAATTCTAGCAGGAACATTCTTTGTTCTAACTCAAGTACCGATTACAATATTATTGCAATTTGGGGTTATTACGGCGATTGGTGTATTACTTGATACATTTATCGTTCGTCCGTTCCTTGTACCAGCGCTTACTGTTGTCTGTGGAAAATGGGCATTCTGGCCAAGTAAGCATAATACTAAGAAATAATTTGATAAATATTGTAAAATGTAACATTTTTCCTCCTAATATCGTTCTATCTAATAGAGAACGATATTAGGGGGATTTTTCATGTCAATCAATATTTACTTCATTAGTTAATCAAAAGTTGATAAATATGTTCTATATTGAAGTGTCCTATTGTTCTAGCTGAAATGTTAATGTTCAGAAAAAACAGGAAATAATATATGAAGTGTGGTTCAAGAAATTAGTTTAAATGATTCAGTCAAATGTTGATTAAGTGAAGAGTAGGTGATGGCGAAACATGGAATTGAAAAGAATAAAAATCGTACATCTGTTTGTAATGGTTATAGTACTACTGAGTGGAGTTATGGTTGGTGAACATAAAAGTGCATATGCATGTAGTTGCGCTGTTGGACCAGGAAGTTTTGAAGATGAACTAGCGGATAGTGACTATGTATTCGATGGTGTTGTAACGGACAAGAAAGAAGAAAGTTCATTTCTAGGATTTAAGAGTTCAGATGAACCAGTAGAATGGACGTTTCAAGTGAACGGATCATGGAAAGGTGAAGTTACTGAAATTATGCAGGTCACTTCAGCTCAATCCTCAGCTAGTTGCGGTTATGAGTTCAAAGTAGGAAAACGTTATGCAGTATTTGCTAGTGAGGCGGATGGCACAATCAAAGTCACATCGTGTAGCAAAACATTAATTATTGCAGATAACTCTGACATTTTCACTGAGTTAGGATCATATAAAGATGAATTTAATGTCCCACCTATTGATGATCTTGTAGAAGAGATAGTGGGTGATCCTAATTCATCCGTCGCACATAATCCCCGCACAATCAATGAAGAGGGAGATAATACAGTTACGCAGATAACAATTACTGATCAGAACGGGGCACTTTATAGCGAAGAAACAACTCAAAAAGATTCTATTGAAAAAGTTAACGAAAACGGTATAATTACATTCGTTGTTGTGTTGTTACTATTTATAATGCTTACTGGAATGCTCATTTACAGAAAAAGAAGGAATTAGTAAGAGATTAGAGTTTTGCTCAATAGCGTGAAAGATTAGCTAGTATAATGAGTAGGAAATGGAGGACTAGAAAGTGAAGTGGAAACATCTTGTCCATGTTTTTTTAATTGTTATTTTACTATGTAGTGGATTAATGATTAGTGAACGAAATAGTGCACATGCCTGTACTTGTTCAGATCCCGGGAGCTATGAAGAGGCTTTAGAAAAGAGTGATTGGGTATTTGACGGTGTTGTGACAAATAAGAAAGTAAAAAGCTCACTATTAGGAATACAAAATTCGTCTAGTCGAGTAGAATGGACGTTTCAAGTGAATGGTTCTTGGAAGGGTGAAGTGACTGAACTTATTAAAGTCTACTCAGCCCAATCATCCGACAGCTGTGGCTATGGATTTAAAAATGGAAAACGTTACGCAGTATTTGCAAGAGATGTGGATGGCATAATAGAAGTCTCTTCATGCAGCAAAACATCAATAATTGCAGATAACTCTGACATTTTCACAGAATTAGCTTCTTATAAATTCGAAATTAATGTCCCACCAACAATAGATTCTGTAGATCATAGTGAGATTGATCCTAGCTCACCGGATTCTATCGTGAAAATTGCAACAGAAGAAGAAGTAAAGCAAAGTATTCAAGATAGAAAGACGATGTTAATGATCGCATTTGTCATTGTAGGTTTATTATTTATCGTTGGTGCTTTTGTGCTTATACGTAGAATTAGTAGGAGATAATGGATTATATGGGCTAACCTATCTGCTACTCCCATGATCTAGCGCAGATAACAGTTGAAATATACATAGAAGTAAGTGTATGCTGTTGTATACAGTGTTATTTCGATACTATAACAAAAAGTTAGCTATGCTTACGAAGTGACTTTTTGTTACGTAGAAGTTGAACAAGCAGCAACAAAAAGTTAGCTATGCTTACGAAGTGACTTTTTGTTACGTAGAAGTTGAACAAGCAGCAACAAAAAGTTTAGGAGGATATATAATGAATGTACAAATATTACATGCAAAAATGACACATACGAAAGAAGATGGTCATGTAGGGGCTGTTCACTTTCAAGTAGAAGGTCATCCCAAACCTTATGAGATGGCATTACATAAAAGTAGAAAAGCTAAAGAGTGGGGTTATGGATTATTTTTCTTAGCTGGTTCAGGTGATGAAGAGCTATTGCTTGAAGTTGAAGATGAAATTGAAGAAAATGATGAATTGTATGAGCAATTAGTTGAAGCGGCTCTAGCTGCATTGGAGCAAGAATAACAGTGTAGTCAATGTTACAATAAGAAGCCGTATCAAAGGACTACCTTTTGATACGGCTTCTTATTGTCAAAACTATAAAAGCTGTACATTACAGTGTCTGTCATTACGTTATTTTGATTGATTTCCATCTGAATGCTTCAATTTGTATCGACGAATTCCACGTATTAAAAGTATACTTAACATAATAGCGCCTAAAGTGAAAAATAATGCTTCATATTGACTAATAAGTACTATAAACTCGGGAATACGGTCACCAACGAAATGTCCTAGTGTGAAATAAATCGACGTCCACAGAGTTGCAGCTGAAAAAGCAATAAGTGAGAATTTAGAGAATCTCATATTGTTCATTCCCATTACATAAGGTGTTGCATGTCTAACAAATGGGAAAAACACACTAATTGGAATAGCATATAAGCCGTATTTATCAATGAGATAATCTGACTTCTTAATAAACTTCCCAAATTGTTGTTTCTTAGAAAACCATTTCCCAAGTCGACTACTCGTAAAGCGGCCTAAGCTATAGTTGAATGTCATTGCTGAACAAATACCGAGAGTCACCATAGCAAAAGCAATCGGAGAATCCATTACTTCAGCTTCAGAAAGTGCGCCTGCGGTTAACACAACAGCTTCATTTGGAATTGGTAAACCAATTAATCCGAGACATAGAACTAGAAAAAGTGCGATAGGTCCTATCGTCTCAATAATCTCTAATAGTAAATCATAACCCACATTCATTCTCCTTGATTCAAAATCTATAATCAATTAATTGTATCATAACCATCATCAGAAAAGCTTAATCTAACATTAAAGTTTCGTGACGAAAGGGAGTATGTAGTTTTGAAACCGTCTAGCCTAAAAGTAGTAATAGCACTATATCTCACTACTTTTCTAGCTGCAATAGAAGGTACGATCGTTTCTACTGCAATGCCAATTATTATGGATAATTTAGAGGGCGCCGAATTGTATAGTTGGGTCAATACGATCTATTTGTTAGCAATGGTCGTTGCAACGCCGCTGTATGGTAAGCTCTCTGATATTTATGGTCGTAAGTTATTAATTAGTATTGGCATCATAATATTTATTATCGGTTCAGCACTATCAGGTATTGCTTGGAATATGTCCAGTCTAATTGTATTCCGCGCAATACAAGGTTTAGGTGGAGCAAGTCTCCTTACATTACCAATGGTTATTATTACGGATCTGTTTCAAGATCAACAACGGTATAAGATTCAAGGGTGGCTCTCTAGTATATGGGGAGTAGCGGGTATACTTGGCCCATTAACAGGTGGTCTATTAGTAGATTATGTATCTTGGCGTTCAATTTTCTATTTAAACGTACCGTTTGCCTTAATAGCACTTGTGCTTATATACAAATTCTTGCCTAATCATTTTGCCAAAACAATAAGTAGGATTGATGTTAAAGGAATTTCTACGTTCTCTATCGGTATCTTATTGCTACTCTATGGATTGAATGGGTTTGTAGAACACGATGACATATCGGCCAAATGGTTATACGGCATATTGATGTTTATAGCATTGATTTGTCTCTATACTTTTGTGAGAGTAGAGAAAAATGCGAATGACCCATTTATTCCGTTAGAAATTTTTACAAATAAAATGTTCCGCTTTACACTAATTTCAGGATTTGTATTATCCGCAATTACGGTAGCAATTATCTTCTATATCCCATTGTGGATGCAACATGTGAAAGGATTTTCGGCAACGGGTTCAGGATTAATTATGATTCCTTTGTCGATTACATGGCCATTAGGTTCAATTCTAGCTGGTCAATTCGCGTTTCGTTATGGAATGAGGAAAATGGGATTAATCGGGTCTATCTTTTTATTACTAGGTAGTGGGGCTATGGCGACGATTACAGTGGATACTTCGCCCATTCTTATTATGATCTATATATTAATTTCGGGAATGTCCTTTGGTGTTTTATTATCTTCATTCTCATTCTTAGCATCAGCAGTTGCTAGTGAAAAGGTAAGAGGAGCAGGTTTGTCCGCAGTACAACTTTTCCGTTCACTCGGACAAGCTGTAGGACTTGTTTTATTTGGAATGTTACTCTATAGTCAGACCAAATCGCCACAATATGTTAGCTTATTAGAAATAAGTTTGCGACAAATCTTTGGTGCAATTGCGATAATATCGCTCTTGTTGGTGATCTATATTACTTGGGCATTACGTAACAAAGAATTACTAGCATCATACAATTTTGCAGGAGAACCCAAAACAACTAAAGTTAAGCAGGGAGCTCAAGTATCAGCGGATAGAAGTTGAGACAGCCAGTTTGATATGTTAATGTGATAGATAACAGTAGAGATAGAATAGGAGAATGTAACTTGAAATTCAGACCTTGTATTGATTTGCATGATGGAAAAGTGAAACAAATCGTGGGAGAAACGTTAAACAATCAACTTGTTGAAAATTTTGTATCTGAATATTCCTCTAGTTACTATGCAAAGCTATTTGAGAAGGATCAGTTGCGCGGGGGACATGTTATTATGCTCGGTCCTAATAATGAAGCAGCAGCCAAGGAAGCTTTAAGTGCTTATCCGGGAGGCTTACAAGTTGGTGGAGGAATCACTGCAAGTAATGCTTTACAATACTTAGATGCAGGGGCTTCACATATTATCGTTACTTCCTATATTTTCAAAGATGGTGCTTTGAACTGGGATCACTTACATGCAATCCTAGATGTAGTAGGCAAAGATCGATTAGTTATCGACTTGAGCTGCAAATCTAAAGAGGGTAAGTGGTTTGTCGTTACGAATCAATGGGAGCAATTCAGTGATTTTGAAGTTAATCAACAAAATATTACTGAACTTGAGAAATACTGTGATGAATTTTTAGTTCATGCGGTTGATGTTGAAGGTAAGCAGTCAGGTATTCAACAAAGTCTTGTTCGTGATCTAGCCCAGTGGACGACAATACCAACAACATATGCTGGTGGAGCCAGGTCTCTAGAAGATATCCAGTTGTTTGAGCAAATTAGTCAGTCCAAACTAGATTTGACGATAGGCAGTGCATTATCAATCTTCGGTGGCGCTTTGCCATATGAATCGGCATTGGCAGCATTCAAATAATTTGAACTTAAATAAGTACTCATTGCAAATAGTTATAAATAGCATTGAATGTCATTTTTATAGAGATGACATCAATGCTTTTTTTGTTAATAATTATTTTTGTAAAAACAAAATTTATAGATGAATAGCCTTCATTCGAATTAATTTCAATCTAAGGCTATTTCATTTCTCATGCTATAATAATGAGAATGAGTATTGAATAAGATGTCCGAGGATACTACATATGGGGGTCGTATATTAGATATGAACAAAACAATTGGAATATTAGCGCATGTCGATGCTGGCAAGACGACCTTTTCAGAACAATTACTATATCATACCAACAGTATTAAGCAGCGTGGTCGAGTCGATCATCAAAGTAGTTTTCTTGATAGCCATGAGATTGAAAAGCAAAGAGGGATCACAATTTTTGCAGATCAAGCAATATTAGAATATGAACAATCACTCTATTATCTTATCGACACACCAGGCCATGTCGACTTTTCCCCCGAAATGGAAAGAGCAATTCAAGTGATGGATGCTGCAATTATTGTCATAAGTGCTGTCGAAGGGGTAGAAGCTCATACAGAAACCGTTTGGGAGCTTCTGAAAAAACATCAAGTTCCAACCTTTTTCTTTATTAATAAAGTTGATAGAACTGGTGCTAATGTTGAACTAGTCATCGATGAGATTCGTCATCAATTAACTGGAGATGTATGTGCGGTTACTACTTCGATAGCAACTGGAACGATGAATGACGATGTTATTGAATGTATAGCTGAACGTGATGAAGGATTGCTAGAACGATATATGCAGCAAGGGTATGAATGGGAAACATGGTCAACTAAGATGAGGAAGATGATTCAATCTTGTGAAATTTATCCATGCTTTACTGGTTCAGCATTGCAAGATATAGGAGTTAAAGAGTTTATAGAGAACTTAGACTTTTTAACGGTTACGGACTATCGCAATGAACTTGCATTTGCAGGACAAGTATATAAAATTCGTTATGATGAGAGCGGAACGAGAGTAACTTATATTAAAGTATTAAGTGGAGTATTGAGTGTGCGAGACGAGATTGATTATGGCGATGGGGAACAAGAGAAAGTAACTCAAATGCGTCGTTATAATGGAAAGCTATTTCAACAAATCAATCAAGCTGTTGCGGGGGAAATCATTGCTCTTACTGGTTTGACAAAAGCTGTTGTCGGTGATGGATTAGGCGTATTGCAAGAGAAGGCAACATATGAAATGTTTCCACTGTTACGGTCTAAAGTAGTTTTTGAAGCAGCCATTAATGTGAAAGAATCATTGAAGTATTTTCGTATATTAGAGGCGGAGGATCCTTCACTTAATGTGATCTGGGAAGAAAAACTTCAACACATTCAGTTGCATGTTATGGGAAAAATTCAGTTAGAAGTGTTGGAGCAAGTTGTGTTTGATAGATTTGGGCTCCACATAACGTTTGAAAAACCAGAAATTATTTATAAAGAAACAATTTCGGCGGAAACTGTAGGGTATGGACACTTTGAGCCACTTCGACATTATGCCGAAGTACATTTGAGAATAGAACCTGCAGGACGGAATAGCGGTATAAGTTTTGAGAGTGTATGTCATGCTGACCATCTAACGGTAGGATTACAAAACTTAGTAGGGCAGCATCTGTTAGAAAAAGAACATCATGGCTTACTAACAGGATCTGCGCTTACTGATATGAAAGTAACCTTATTAACTGGACGAGATCACAATAAGCATACACATGGTGGCGATTTTCGCGAGGCTACATTACGTGCGTTGAGGCAAGGTTTGGAGAAGGTAGAAAATATACTTCTTGAGCCTTATTATCAATTTAAAATTATTGTACATATTGAACAAATGGGCAGAGTATTATCTGATATTCAATCTGCTTATGGAAGTTTTGATCCACCTATGACAGATGGAGATAAAGCGATTCTAGTCGGTAAGGTACCCGTAGATACTTTCATGGAATATAGCTCAACTCTTGCCTCTTTTACACAAGGTAAAGGTAGAATTCAACTAACGTTTGCTGGTTATTTTCCCTGTCACAATGAACGTGAGGTTATTGAACGGATTAGTTATGATAAAAATGCTGATCCCGAATATAGTTCTTCTTCGGTATTTTGTGCGAAAGGAACAGGTTACACGGTGAAATGGGATGAAGCTGAGCAGATGATGCATTGTTAATAATTAAGCATTAGATAGCTATATAGCGGACTTCGTTTGACTTATAACAATAACATGCACCCCGTAGGGTGCATGTAAGGAAACAAGTTATACTTTAAGAACCTTCACCATGGTTATTGCGTGAATGATTATGATTTTTTACCTTTTTAGAACCTGAAAGAGGTTCGTTTGGATGTTTAGGATCTTTATGATTATTATCATTGTTGTGCTGATCACCGATGTTGGGATCAACTGTAAACATGGTTTTTGACATAAATGTTCCTCCTAAAACTTCTCATTAGCTGAGCTTTAGTTAACGTTGTGTTAGTTCTTTCAGATGTTGTGCACATTCGTGAATGTGTTTAACATAGTCTTTAGCTAAAGACTGAATAATATCTGACTGTTCGTCGGTTGACTGCTGATCCTTTTCCACGTCAATAAATTCAACATGAACTTCACGATCATCGACATATTTACATCTAAAATCAAAAGAATAATGAGTTCGTCCAGCATTTTCGATGTGAATTAATAATGTATCTGGAAATTTCGCATCGGCTTGGACAGTGCATTCATCCGATGATTTTAATAAAGTTGAGAGCTTTTCTTGCCAAGCAGTAACTAAATCTTCGGCACTAATTGTAAGAACTTTCGTATCACTCATTGATCTCACCTCCAAAACGTATTATGTCTATATGCAGCAAGTCATATACAGTGTTTTTGTGACAATGATTGGGGAGTCTGTTAGCAGCATTAATTTTGTAATTATATATAGTTTGGCTATAGACAATCAGTGTCTAAATTCGAGAATTGTATATAATAAGTTTAATTAATGTAATGAGTTAGATGAAAATAAATGGTATTAATAACAAATATAACTTTTGTTGATTATAGGGCTCATAGTAGAATATACAGAGGGAAATAAATGCACAAAGTTAAATAAAGGAGATCACTACAATATGCTAAGTGCGTTGATAGGAAGTTTCATATCTGCCATGGCGACAGTACTAGGTGCAGTACCATTACTATTCGTTAAACAATTGTCTGAAAAATGGAAAGATATATTAATTGCATTTACAGCAGGGATTATGGTTTCAGCTACGACTTTTGGATTAATCCCACAAGCGTTACTAGAAACGAATCTGCTCATTATGACTTTAGGTTTACTATTCGGTATCGTTGTGCTTGATTTGTTAGAGAAAAATATACCGCATATCGATGTGGAGCGTGGTAAAAGTGTTAAATCGTTTGATTCAAAATCTTTACTTATCATTATAGCGCTAATTATTCATAACATTCCAGAGGGACTAAGTACAGGTTTTAGTTATGCCAGTTTGAATGAAGGTCTTGGACCTCTGATCGCCATTGCTATTGGAGCACAGAACATCCCAGAAGGACTTATACTGGCAGTTTTCCTTATGCAATCGAAAGTAAGCAAGTGGAAGACTTTAGCTATTGTAACGATTACCGGATTAGTTGAAGTAGTTTCTGCTATTATTGGTTATTTCACAGCAACATACATTCAATGGTTAATTGGCTTTGGTTTATCATTTGCAGCGGGTGCGATGTTATTTATCGTTTACAAAGAATTGATACCTGAAACACATGGTCACGGATATGAAAGACCGGCTACATATTCATTTATTATCGGACTTCTAGTTATGATCTATCTTAGTTATTTCGTTAGCTAATAACATGTAAAAACATCCTATAATTGTAATTATTACAAGCATCTTATCGAGTAAAGGCGCTAAAAGGCCTACTAGATAAGGTGCTTTTTTATATAAAAATTTACAATTACGTAATTATAGTTATGTTAACTAAGTTCATTTAAAACAAATGGCTATAAGAGCAAAAACTGAAACCCCAAAAAATTACAAGCAAAAACACTAAATCCAAAAATAAATGAAATGCTAAAAATCCTAGATTAACTTCAATTGTGTATTTTAATTTAGGTGAAGAAAGATAATAAGTGAGGGAGAAACAGTGATTAACAAGTCATATAAAATTTACTTGTACCTTACTGTTGAAAACATAATATGTGGAATAATATTTTGATTTTAGTTGTTGACGCTTACATAAAAGGGTGATATATTTCTATTAATTAGTTTAGTAAACTAATCAATTAGAGAGAGATAGAGTTTATACTTCTATTTCACAAAATTATTGGGGGAATGACAATGTCTGCACAACATGAACAGTCAATGAATCAAAACAGACAAAATCGAGCGTTTGGAATGAGGGACAAACTCGGTTATATGTTCGGTGATTTTGGAAACGATTTCTTTTTTCTTTTAGTTTCATCTTTTCTTATGGTGTATTACACTGATATTTTTCATCTTAACGCAGCACATGTAGGTATTCTTTTCCTCATTGCAAGAGTATGGGATGCATTTGCTGATGTAGCATGGGGAAGATTTATTGATTCAAGAAAATCAAGTAAGCATGGGAAGTTCAAACCATGGATATTAAGAATGTCGTTTCCATTAGTTCTTTCTGGCATTTTAATGTTTATTCATATTCCTGGTATGGGAAATACATTCTATCTTGTGTATGCATTTGTTACTTATCTTCTATGGGGAACTTTATATAGTACTGTAAATATTCCTTATGGATCAATGGCATCTGTTATAACTGGCGATGTTATGGAACGAACAACATTATCAACTTATCGTACAATGGGATCAATGCTTGCGAGCTTAATTATTACAGTAGGCGGACCATTTATTATTTTCGTAGATAATCAGGCGGTAGCAGGGAGATTTACGTTAGCTGCAATATTGTTTGGTATATTATCAATAGCTTGTTATATTGGTTGCTACACTCTTTCCACCGAACGTATTACGCAAGTGAAAAATCCTGAAGTAAAAGCTGATTTCAAGAAAACATTAAAAAGTTTCTTGAAAAATAAACCATTACTTTCAATGCTAGTTGCTTCATTGTTATTTATGATGTGTACGATGTTACTGAGTGCGGTTAACGTATATTTATTCAAAGATTATTTTAACAGTGCTGCAAAAGCGTTAAGTATAAGTGGATTGATGCAAGTAGCTACTGTCTTTATAGCAATACCTATATCCAAGCCTTTAGTCCATCGCTTTGGTAAGAAAGAAGTTGCGACGGTAGGAATGTTACTTGCATCTATCGTATATCTAATTCTCTTTTTCTTACCAGACATATCTGCTCTGCAATATATTGGAATTGCAGCAATTGGAATGTTCGGTTATTCGTTCTTTAACCTTGTGGTATGGGCGTTTGTAACAGATGTCATTGATTATCATGAATACCTAATGGATATGAGGGAAGATGGTACAGTTTACTCTGTATATTCTTTCTCAAGAAAAATTGGTCAGGCAATCGCCGGTGGTATTGGTGGATTTGCTTTAACGTACGTCGGTTATCAGTCTGACGCAGCTGTACAAAGTGAAGAAGCACTGAAAGGTATTCACAATCTTGCAACTATAGTTCCATCAATAATATACTTTATTATTTTTCTAGTCATGTTATCATTGTATCCCCTTACTAAACAGCGTACAAAAAAATTAGCTGAGGATCTAGCGGAGCGTAGAAAAAACAAAAGTATCACATAGCACAACAAAAACAGGAGCTACTTCAACAACGTTGAAGTAGCTCCTGTTTTTGTTGTAATTTATTTATTAATAATTAGTTGCCTCGTAAGGTAAATTCAACACAGAAACATCTAAAAATACTTGAATAGCTAGAGCACAAGCACCCAACACACAAGATTTTCTACCAATTATCGAAATAGATAATTCACGGCAATGACTGATTTTCGAATGTAAATTATTGTGAATTGCGTTCGTAGCATCAGGATATAGATGTAGTAATTCGCTATCAATAACAATAACTTCTGGATTGTAAATATTTATCATATTATTCAATCCGATGGATACATATCGAATAAATTGCTGCAATATTATCATAACTTGTTCATCGTCATCCGCAATCCATTGTGCTACTTGGTCATATGTTACTGATGAAACTCCTTTGACCTTTGCAAGTCGATCGATAATAATTAGATCGGAAGCATAACGTTCCCAGCAACCATGATTACCACATGCACATTCATTACCATCTGGAACAATGATCATATGACCGATTTCACCAGCAAAACCATCATGGCCTCTTACGAATTTGTTATTCATAATCATCCCAAGACCTATACCTGAGTAGAAAGTTGCAGTTAATAAATTTTCAGTATCATGATGTGTAAAGATTCGTTCGGCAAATGCACTTAAGTTCGCATTGTTCTCAATATGAAGAGATAAGTTTATTAATTTCTCCAAATCACGCTTAAGTTGAACATCATTCCAGCCAAATTGAGGGACGAAGTGGACAATCTCGTCATTACCCACTAGTCCGTGCACTGCAACACATACACCAACAATGCCATATCGAGCATCATCATATTGAATAGCGTAGCGATTAATATTTTCTGCAAGGATAACAACAATTTCATCATAGTTGTTAGTATGTAATGCAATATTCTCATGGGCAATAATCGTACCTAATAAATTTGTCAACGTGTAAGTGATTTGTTGATGATCTAAATCAATACCAAGTGCATAACCAGCTTCCGCATTAAGAGATAGCATGATTGGTTTGCGGCCAACGGCATTATGCTCAAGATGTGTTTCAATTACTAATCCATCATCTAATAAATCAGCAACTTGTACAGAGATAGTAGCCCTAGTTAAATCGACTTCTTTAGCAAGATCTGCTCGAGAGATCATTCCTTTATTAACGATTTCTTTAATAATTAAAGAACGATTAATTTTTTTTATATACGAAGCATCGCCAGTAATCATGAATAGCCCCCTAATTTATTTACATCATGCCGTTCAAGTGTATAGTTATCAATCATTATACAGTTGAAACAATCATTTGACAAAAGGAAATAGAATTGATAAATTGATTATATAATTAATTAGGTTACTAAACAAACTAATTATCTTCACCTCTGCATTATATATTAATTTACTTAAGGAGGATATAAATATGGAGAAATTTATGAATGATTATTTTATGTTATCCAATGAAACTGCTAAACAATTATATGATGACGCAGCAAAAAATGCTCCGATTTTCGATTTTCATTGTCACCTCGATCCTGAGCAGGTATGGGTAAACAAATCATACAGCAATATGACTGAGATATGGCTGGCAGGTGATCATTACAAATGGCGTGCGATGCGTATGCATGGTATTGGAGAAAGATATATTACAGGGGATGCTTCCGATTGGGAAAAATTCAAAGCATGGGCAGAGACAGTTCCTTATTTGTTAGGAAACCCGTTGTATCATTGGACTCATTTAGAATTGAAAAAATACTTTGATATTGATTTGCTGCTTAGTCCTGAAACAGCAGAGCAAATTTGGAATGACTGTAATGCAAAACTTCAACAAGATGATTACCGCGCAAGATCATTTATAGAGAAATCCAATGTGAAGTTTATTGGAACGACAGATGATCCATTATCAGATCTTAAGTATCATCAATTGTTAGCCGAAGATGATTCGTTTGATACGATTATTGCACCAACATTCAGGCCCGATGGCGCTTTGAATATTGATGCTCCTACATTCTCTACATGGGTTAAACAGCTAGAAGAGATAACAGGAAACAGTATTGCGTCATTAAACGATTTTGTAACTGCCTTAAAAGAACGTGTTAATTATTTCCATGAACATGGTGGAAGAGCATCCGATCACGATATACCATTCTTAATCTATCGTGCAGTAGAAGAAACTGAGGCTGAAACTATTTTCCTGAAAAGATTGCAAGGTTCATCGTTAGATGAACAGGAAATTATCTCCTATCGTGCATACTTGATCACTGAGCTAGGCAAGATGTATGCAGAGAAGCAATGGGTTATGCAACTCCATATGGGAGCGATTCGCAACAATAACACCAAGTTGTTCCGTCAATTAGGTAAAGATGCTGGATTCGATTCTGTAGGCGAAAGTAATTTTGCTGAAGGTGTCTCCAAATTACTGGACGGTTTAGAGTTACAAGATGCATTACCTCGTACAATTCTTTATAACTTGAACCCGAAAGATAATGCTGTTCTTACTGGAATGTTAGGCAATTTCTATGAAGAAGGTATTCCTAGTAAAGTGCAATTTGGTTCAGGTTGGTGGTTTAACGACCACATAGACGGGATGGAGAAACAAATGCGAGATCTAGCTAATGTTGGATTACTGACACATTTTGTCGGAATGTTGACCGATTCTCGTAGCTTCCTATCTTATACTAGACATGAGTACTTCCGCAGAATATTGTGTAATATGTTCGGACAATGGGTAGAGAGTGGATTGATTCCAAACAATAAAGAATTTAACAATAAAATTATAGCTGATATTTGTTATGGTAATGCTCATCGATATTTCCTAGACAGATAGATACAAGCACGAAAAGAAACAAAGCATGAATCGAAAGAATAACTTTAAGGAGAGAACTATCATGTCAAAACAACAAATTGGTGTAATTGGATTAGCAGTAATGGGCAAAAATTTAGCATTAAATATTGAGAGTAGAGGATATACCGTTGCTGTATTCAATCGTTCATACGATAAAACAGAGCAATTTTTACAAGAAGAAGCCAAAGGTAAACAATTTATCGGCGCAAAAACGATGGAAGAGTTTGTTGCATCATTAGAATCACCTCGTAAGATTTTATTAATGGTGCAGGCTGGTAAAGCTACAGATGCAACAATTGATGCATTGAAACCGTTGCTTGATAAAGGTGATATTATTATCGATGGTGGAAATACTTATTTCCAAGATACAATTAGACGTAATGCTGAATTGCAAGAACTAGGTTTCAACTTCATCGGTACAGGCGTTTCTGGTGGTGAAGAAGGCGCATTAAAAGGACCTTCTATTATGCCAGGAGGCAAGGAAGAAGCCTACGAATTGGTACGTCCAATTCTAGAAGCGATATCTGCTAAAGTTGGTTCTGATGCTTGTTGTACGTACATCGGACCTAATGGTGCAGGTCATTATGTGAAAATGGTGCATAACGGAATCGAGTATGGTGATATGCAGCTTATCTCTGAAGCCTATTACATCTTGAAAAACGTGTTGAATCTGAACGCTGATGAGCTGGCAGAAGTGTTCCAAGAGTGGAATAACGGAGAACTAGACAGCTATCTAATTGAGATCACAGCTGATATCTTCCGCAAAAAAGATGAAGAAACAGGTCAACCGTTAGTAGACGTTATTCTTGATAAAGCTGGACAAAAAGGAACAGGAAAATGGACAAGTCAAAATGCACTTGATCTAGGAGTACCGCTTCCGATTATTACAGAGTCCGTATTTGCTCGTTACATTTCAGCACTTAAAGATGAGCGTATTGTAGCTAGTCAAAAACTTACTGGCCCAGAAGCTACTTCATTTGACGGAGATCGTGCTGCTTTGATTGAACAAGTTCGTAAAGCGTTATTCTTAAGTAAAATTTGTTCATATGCTCAAGGTTTTGCGCAAATGCGTACTGCATCTGAAGAATATGATTGGAATCTTCGTTACGGAGATATTGCAATGATTTTCCGTGGTGGCTGTATTATCCGCGCACAATTCTTGCAACAAATTAAAGACGCATATGATGCTGAGCCAGCACTTGCTAACTTACTGCTTGATCCATATTTCAATAATATTGCGGCGAACTATCAATCAGCTTTGCGTGATGTTGTATCTATTGCAATTCAAAAAGGTATTCCTGTACCTGGATTTGCTAGCGCAATCAACTACTATGATAGCTACCGCGCAGAGACATTACCAGCAAACTTAATTCAAGCACAACGTGATTACTTTGGTGCTCATACGTACGAGCGTAAGGATAAAGCAGGTACTTTCCATACACAATGGATGGTATAGAAATTATATAGAGATACCATTGGATAGATTAGTGAGAAATCTTCATTTGTGCGAAAGATATCAATAATGTAGAGCCATTTCAAAGTGTCATGACACTTTGAAATGGCTCTATTTGCTTAAAGACTCTACCCTCATTGGCGATATTGATGTGGGGTAACTTCATAGTGCTTCTTGAACACTTTAATAAAGTAATTCACATCATTATAGCCTACCATATGCGAGATATCTGTAATGGATAGGTTTTCATTGTTCATCAGCTGTAGCGCTTCCTTCAGTCTTATATGGTGAATGTAATCGGGGAAGGTTAGGCCAGTTTCCTTCTTAAAAGATCTAGACAATTCATACTTGTTAATCCCCACCTCGTGAGCAACTATAGCCAGTGTTATTTCATCGGTTAGATGCCATCTGATGTATTCTAGTGCTTTACGAATGAGTGGAGAGTAGGCGCTTAGCGATAACTGCTGTACTAATTTACAATATTCCAAGCACATATTGTCTTGGAGTAATTCGAGTTGTTTAATACTAGTAGTCTTTTCAATTTGAATTGCAAATTTTTCTGAAATGCTATCGATATATATTGGATGGACCCCGCCGTTTTCAGTTGCTTTGCGAAGAAGAGTATTTCTTACGAAGCTTAAATTTTTTCTTGATCGGAGTGGATCATTAGGGAAGCGATCAGGTAATGGATATTTGGGTTGATCGTCTTTAATTAATAATTGCTCTACTAATGATAAATTACCCTGCTGGACAGCTCCTATCAAATTGTTCTCGTTACGGTAACGCTCTTCAACAATATGTTTTTTCTCGATGTTCTCAATTGGAGACGACAAGGAGTTATTTGAAGTGATATAGTTTTTGCTCTCAATAGTTACATGCGACTTAGAAGATAGAGATGAATGTTGGAATATATATTGGATGAACTCAATAATATGATTGAGCTTTTCATTGCTTATTAATGGTAATGACAAATAATATTGCTGAATCAATGATAATAACGAAAGAGGCCACTGATGTTGGAAAAGTATATCTTGTACTTGAATCATGGAAGGGTCTGTTTGTAGAAAAGGACCAACGATCATTGTACCTTTTTCTTGATCATTAAGTTGAAGAAAAACTGTAATATATAACAATTGCTGTGTGGTGGTATTTACATGAATATGATACTCATTCTTATCAGTTTGAAGCAGTATATTAGAACGAACTGCTTCAAATAGATACTGCAGCGGTTCAGGTATATGCATTGGTCCATAAGCCATCACCATTTTGTGATTAGCATCCATATAAATTGTTTCCATGTCTGAAAATGTATAGGTAAACTTCAAAAGTTGATCTAACTGTTGTACTTGTGCAGGGATCATATAATCAATTCCTTTAAGTAGTTTTAATAATATATCAACATTTTACTATTTAACGCAATAATATGCGAGTAATATAAAGCGTTTTCTTTTATACTGAACTTATTCAATAAAAATAAAAAGTTAGCTTATGCTTTCGATGTACTTTTTATTTTAGAAGTATTTCTAGTCGTAGAATCAATAAAAATAAAAAGTTTTAGGAGAGATGGAGTTGTATAATGACAAGCTACACATATCTGGATTCTCGGATGAAATCTCATCTGACTTTGTAACTCAATTGCAAGCTGTTCGAAAGCTTGATATGAATTATTTATCATTACGTGGTATTGATGGACGAAATATTGGTGATTACTCGCTTGAAGAGATTCAAGAAAAGGTGTTGCCGAAGTTAAATGAATATAAGGTCGCTGTATCTTCAATAGGATCACCTATTGGGAAAATCTTTATTACCGATGATGAAGGATTTACGAAACAACTTGATCTACTAGATCGTTTATGTCAAATTTCGAATTTGTTAGATTGTAAATACATTCGAATTTTTAGTTTTTACATTCCTAAAGGTGAAGAAGCAGATCAATACCATAATAAAGTAATCTCACAAATAAGCCAATTTGCAGCAATCGCTGCAAAGTATAATGTCACCTTGCTCCATGAGAATGAAAAAGATATTTTTGGTGATATCGCTAGACGTTGTAATGAGATGTTAGTGGAGGTTAATTCACCTTATTTCAAAGCGATATTCGATTTTGCGAATTTTGTCCAATGTGGTGAAGATACTTGGAATTGTTATCAGTTATTAAAACCTCATATAGAGTACATTCATATTAAAGATGCAGTTTCAACTAGTCAACAGAACGTCGTATGCGGTACTGGGGAAGGGAAGATTAAAACTATTCTAGCTGATCTTATTGATAAGGGTTATGAAGGCTTCCTGACATTAGAGCCTCATCTAGTATTATTCGATTCGTTGAAAGACTTAGAGCTAGAAGCCGCTGAAGATATTATTAAAGAAGATAAAGGTTTAACTGGAGAAGAAGCATATGCATTACAATTCCATGCACTAGTTGACATACTACAATCTATTGAGAGTGAGGCAAAGTAATATGACAAATGTAAGAATGGGAATTATCGGTGTCGGTGCACAAGGCGCAGCTTATGCACAATTTATAACTGAAGGTAAAGTGAAAAACATGGTGTTAGGTGCCCTTAGTGATGCTGACCCTGCTAGAAAGCAATGGGCTACTGACAACTATCCAGATGTTCCATTTTTCGATAATTATATCGATATGCTTGATAGTGGCACGGTTGATGCAGTCGTTACATGTGTGCCTCATTTCTTACATCCTGAGATCGGAATTGCTGCACTGCAACGTGATATACATGCATTACTTGAGAAACCTGCAGGTGTATATACGAAGCAAGTAAGAGAATTGAATGAATATGCAAAAACCAAACCAGAAGTTGCTTTTGGAATTATGTTCAACCAACGTACTAATCCTTTATATCAAAAATTGAAACAGCTAATTGATGATGGTGAGATTGGAGATATCCGTCGCACGAACTGGATGATTACAACATGGTGGAGACCACAAGGTTATTACGATCAAAGTGCATGGAGAGCAACGTGGAAAGGTGAAGGTGGTGGTGTTCTTGTTAATCAGGCGCCACATCAGCTTGATCTACTTCAATGGATTGCTGGTATGCCGTCTAAAGTTTATTCTAATGTGAAATATGGTTATCAACGTAACATATCTGTTGAAGACGAAGTTACTGTTATGATGGAGTATGCCAATGGTGCAACTGGTGTTTTCGTAACATGTACGCATGATATTGTGGGAACGGATCGTTTCGAGATATTAGGTGACAAAGGTAAAATTGTTGTTGACGATAGCAAGAAAATTACGATTAAACGAC
This sequence comes from Paenibacillus endoradicis, assembly GCF_024721975.1. Next base: position 817,720 of record NZ_JANQBB010000001.1, read on the forward strand.
TAACCAAGCCTGAGCGTGAGATGAGTGATACGATGAGTATGGCTGACGTGATGAACATCTTTATGGGCGGGAAGTCAGACGATATTTACTCTGAGGAAGTTATTGAATTTGAAAGTGTATGGGGAGCACAACATATTGCTGTATTTGAGAATTTCGCAGCACATATTGTCGAAGGTTCACCACTGTTAGCTCCTGGAAGTGACGGTATTCATGGTGTGGCATTAGCGAATGCGATTCATCTTTCTAGTTGGTTCAACAAAGAAGTAGAGTTGCCAATAGATGAAGAATTGTATTTGTCAGAATTGAATAAGAAGATCGCAGCTGAACAATAATCTGAATGGAGTGAATACGTGATGACGAAGCAATCGAAGATCGGTGTGCAAATGTTCAATTTGAAACAAAAAGTTGAAGAGTTAGGCGTATATGCAACACTTGAGAAATTACATGAATTAGGGTTTCATTCCGTTGAAGTGACGCAAATTGCGATGACTTCAGAAAATGTAGCACAATTGAAAAAAGCTAGTGAAGATTTTGGTATTCAAATTGCAGCAGTATCTGCTCCATTGAACAAAGGTGCAAACGATCCCGGAGAATCATTAGAAACTCATTTCGATAAAATAGTAAATGATTGCAAGGAACTAAAGTGTAAGTATATTCGAATCGGGATGATGCCCCTTGCCATTATGGGACATAAAGATCAAGTGATGCAATATATTGCAGAAGCTGAAACTATGGCTCATCGTCTAGCAGAATATGAATTGGAACTTTATTATCATAATCATCATGTTGAATTTGAGAAGTATGATGGAGAGTATCTCATTGATATGATGCGTAATCATACAACTAAGCTAGGGTTTGAACTTGATGTTCATTGGATTCAGCGTGGTGGAGAAAATCCTGTCGCAGTTATTAATCGCTTCAAAGATCGTATCGGATTATTGCATTTGAAAGATTATCGTATCGGAAGATTAGAAGTGGGCGAAGATGATCTTAAGGATATATCCAAATTCATGCAAAAATTTACTAACATTATTCAGTTTGCTGAATTGGGACAAGGCTCATTAGATATACCAGCAATAATCGATGCAGGGATAGATAGTGGAGTCAAACACTTCTTCATTGAACAAGATGATACGAACGGTAGAGATCCTTTTGATTGTCTACAAGATTCCAAACAATATCTAGTTAGACAAGGTTATGCTGATTGGATTTAATAATTAATTAAGCTTAAAAAGTATGTGGGAGCTGGTAAACTAGCGCTCACATACTTTTATGCTATACAGATAGTAATAAATAGCCCTAAATAGCAATTATCGCGTTGACGTATAGGGTATCCAATGATATTATTTAATTAATTAGTTTACTATACTAATTAATAGACAAAAGTAATTATTTGCTTTAATACATGCAAGTTACTTATTTGGTAAAATTATAAATAAAACATACGAAATGGAGTGATATATTTATGGGTATTCTTCAAGAGCTTGTAAAAAATATTCCTGTTCCAAAAATGGCAAAAGTAAAGGTTACTTTTGATAATAGTCATATTGATAACTTGAGTGAACAATTGTTAGTAAAATTAGAACGTGATGAAATTGTTCATCAGATTAAACCAGGTATGGAAATCGCGATTGCAGTTGGTAGTCGTGGTCTTGATCGTCTTGTTGAATTAACGAAATGCACAGTGCAATTTCTACAAGATCATGGAGCAAAACCTTTCATCGTACCTAGTATGGGAAGTCATGGTGGCGCTACGGCTGAAGGACAAAGCGAAGTTCTTGCGCATCTAGGTGTAACAGAAGAAACTGTTGGTTGTGAGATTCGTTCTTCGATGGAAGTTGTGAAGTTAGGTGAACTGCCTAATGGTCTTCCTGTCTACGTAGACCAATATGCTGCAAGTGCAGACGGGATTGTAGTTATTAATCGTATTAAACCACATACTGCATTCCGTGGTCCAGTTGAGAGCGGCATTATGAAAATGATTAGTATCGGACTTGGAAAACAAAAAGGTGCTGAAGCTTGTCACCAACTTGGTTTCAAATATATGGCTGAAAATGTTCCCGCGATGGCGAAAATGATTATGGCAGAAAAACCAATATTGTTCGGTGTTGCGACAGTTGAAAATGCGTTTGATAAAGTGGCGGTCGTTGAAACATTAACACCAGCAGAGATTATCGAGAAAGAAGCTAGCTTGCAAGTACAAGCAAAAGCATTGTTACCGAAATTATTTTTCGAACAATTAGAAGTGCTTGTCATTGATCAAATTGGCAAAAACATTAGTGGTGATGGTATGGACCCTAATATTACAGGGCGCTATCCTACTCCTTATGCTCATGGCGGTCCTGATGTTAATAAAATGGTTGTACTTGATCTTACACATGAGACCGAAGGAAATGCGAACGGCGTAGGTACGGCAGATTTTACAACGCAACGTCTAGTAGACAAAATGAACCTTGAAGTAACTTATGCGAACGGACTTACTTCTACTGTAGTTGCACCTACAAAGATCGCTACTACTTTAGCCAATGATAAAGAAACAATACAAGCAGCGATTAAGACTAGTAACATTCTCGATTTTACAGAAGTGAAAATGGTTCGCATTAAAAATACATTAGTCTTAAGTGAAATTGAAGTATCAGAAGCACTAATTGACTATGTAAACCAACATCCACAGATGGAAGTTGTATCTCCATTGTTTGACTTACCTTTCGATGATAAAGGGAATTTGTGGTAGTAAATATAACAACTAAGGGAGAGATTATAATGAGTAAATTATTCGACTTAACAGGCAAAACAGCAGTAGCTATTGGTGGTAATAGTGTGTTGGGTTCTTCTATTGCTCATGGATTAGCCGAACATGGAGCAAAAGTAGCTATCGTTGGTCGTAACATGGAAAAAGCAGAAGAAGTAGTAAAAGCTATCGTTGACAACGGTGGAGTAGCAAAAGCTTTCCAAGCGAATGTTAGTGAGCGTGAATCTTTACTACAAGTAGCGACCGACATTGAAGCTTGGTCAGGTGGTTGGGACATTTTATTGAATGCACCAGGTAAGAATAGCAGTACACCTTTTCTTGAACTAGAAATGGATGAGTACGATGATATTATGGATGTTAACTTAAAAGGTATCATTCAAGCATGTCAAATTTTCGCTCAGAAAAATATTGAGCAGCAACGTTCTGGTAGCATTATCAATATTTCATCTGTTTCTTCAACAACACCACTTTCTAGAGTGTTTACGTATTCCGTTTCTAAAGCAGCTTTGAACAGTGCAACACAATATTTGGCAAAAGAGTTTGCACTTCATAATATTCGTGTTAATGCACTTATTCCTGGCTTCTTCCCAGCGGAACAAAATCGTAAAATTTTAAACCCTGATCGCATAGAATCAATAATGAAGCACACGCCAATGCAACGCTTTGGAACACCTGAAGAATTACAAGGTGCAGCAATATGGCTTGCTTCAGAACAAGCATCAAGCTTCGTAACAGGGGCATTGATTCGAGTAGATGGCGGATTCGGAAGCATGACTATTTAATGATGCAAGAAATAAATGAAAAGTTTTAGTGAATGCTTTCGATGTACTTTTCATTGCAGAGTTGGTAATCTATAAGTAAATGAAAAGTTAGGTATTTGCTTTCGAAGTACTTTTCATCACGAAGTCGTTATTCAAGAAGTACTTGAAAAGTTGGAGGAGGAGAAATGATGCTGACAGCGAAATATGAAAAGCTACAATCTATTTTGCGAGAAATGCAAAGTGTTGTTGTTGCATTTTCTGGTGGGGTAGATAGTACATTTTTGTTAAAGGCAGCCGTAGACACATTAGGTAGCGATCATGTTATTGCTGTTACGGCAGATTCAGAGACATATCCTTCGAGTGAATTAGAAGAAGCGAGAGAACTAGCGTCTCTTATTGGAGCTACACATGTAGTTATCGAAACTTCCGAGTTAGCGATTCCAGGGTATTCAGAAAATAATAAAAATAGATGTTACTTTTGTAAAAGTAGTTTATTCGATCATATACTACCAATTCTTGAAGAGAGAAATTACAAAAATATTATATACGGTGTAATCGCCGATGATCAGAATGAGCATCGTCCAGGTATGCAAGCTGCGAAGGAACGTGGCGTTAGAGGTCCACTACTTGAAGCAGAACTTTATAAAACAGAAATAAGAGAGTTATCCCAATCCGCAAACTTACCTACTTGGTCGAAGCCTTCTTTTGCTTGTTTATCATCACGTATCGCATATGGTGAACAGATTACGAATGAGAAGTTACAAAAGATTGATGCTTCTGAACGTTATCTGAAATCATTAGGTATTCGCCAAGTAAGGGTTCGTACTCACCAGGAGATTGCAAGAATTGAAGTGGAATTATCGGATATGCCAATTCTTCTTGAAAATCATGAGGTAATCGTTGCACAATTACAGTATTATGGATATAAATATGTCACAATGGATCTATTAGGATACCAAAGTGGCAGTATGAACAAAGTACTCGCACTTTAAAGTAACTATAAAGTACTGAATAATAAAAACCACTATTCGCTGTGGTTTTTATTATTCATGTTCATAGACATATATCTGAAAGGAAGATCAGCAATGGGAAGGCAACTTGTAATAGGAATTGATCTAGGAACAACGAGTGTAAAAGCGTGCGCATTTCAGACCGACGGTCATGTGATAGCTGAAGTTGAAGAGATGACTAAGACGGAATACCCCAAGCAAGGTTACGCCCAGCAAGATGTTGAACTTATTGAACGCTCTTCAGTCTTAGCGCTTAAACGATTGATCGCAGAGGCTAATATTATTGAAGGGGAGCTCTTGGCTATTTCCTTCTCAGCAGCAATGCACTCTCTAGTATGTATTGATGAATCAGGTACACCGATTTCACCACTCCTTACATGGGCAGATGGTCGAAGCACAGATCAAGTTAAAGCGTTATCAGATGTGGACAAACAACATTACTATGAGATAACAGGAACTCCTGTACATCCTATGACTCCGTTTACTAAGCTACTTTGGATGAAAGAAACTAACTATGCTCCTTATCTTGCAGCAACTTACTTTATGTCTGCCAAGGAATATATTATATATAAATGGTTTGGTAAGCGTTTGATTGATTATGCAATGGCTTCGGCGACAGGTCTTTTTAATCCGAATACGCTGCAATGGGAACCAACATTACTACAACTAACGAATATTGTTAGCGATCAATTATCAACAATCGTTGAACCGACAACTATTCTTACGGAACTAAGTTCTGATATTGCAAAAGAAGTGGGGATTTCAGCTTCAGTTCCTTTCGTTATTGGCTCTGCAGATGGTCAACTTGCTAATCTAGGTAGTGGTGCAATATTACCTGGTGAAGTTGCTATTTCTGTAGGTACAAGTGGTGCTATTCGTCAATTCACTTCATCGTTCCAAGTAAGTGAGACACAATCTACATTCTGTTATTCATTTAGCAGTGATTCCTTCATTGTAGGTGGTCCGACAAACAACGGTGGCGTTGTCTTACAATGGACAAAAGATCTATTACAATATGATGGTGATTTTGCTGCATTTATATCCGAATCAGAGAAATCTGAAATTGGTTCAGAGGGGCTAGTATTTCTGCCTTATTTGAATGGGGAACGAGCACCATTATGGGATCAAGCAGCGAAAGGTAATTTCTATGGCTTATCAATATCGCATCGACGTGAACATCTTATTAGAGCGGTATTAGAAGGAATTACTTTAAATCTATATCAAATAGGCAACGCTCTTGAACAATCGATTGGGCCAACTCATAAAGTTTTTGTTAATGGTGGATTATCAAGATCACCGGTATGGTTACAAATGTTAGCGGATATATTCAATGCAGAGATATACGTATCTGAAAGTCACAATGGTGCCGCTTGGGGAGCTTCATGGACAGCACTAGTTGCGCTTGGATATGCATCATCTTTTGAAGATATTAAAAACTATACTCCTATGAATGAACCAGTCGTTCCGATTGCTGAAAATAGTGAGAAATATAAAGCGATTTATGAAAAGTACATTTCTGTACAGCAAGTCGTTGCACAACTATTTTAATGTCAATAATATATTAATGCTTCCGAAGTACTTTTCATTAACACGAAGTATAATTGAAAGCTATATGAAAAGTTTTAGGAGTGATGATGTTGCTAGAAGATATATTGAAACAAGTACAAAATGGACAATTAACTATAGATGCAGCGAAGCAACAATTAAGTGCTTTCGAAGATTTAGGCTTTGCTAAAGTTGATCATGATCGCAAGAAGCGACAAGGATTTCCTGAAATCATTTATGGGGAAGGCAAAAGTTCAGAGCAGATTATTGCGATAGCTAATGCGATGCTACTTAGAAACGATCAAGTGCTTATTACACGCATTACAGCAGATAAGGCTAGTGAAGTGCAGCAATCGATTCCACAAATGGTCTATCATGCCGAGGCGCGTATTTTATACTGGGTGCAAGATTTTCTCAAAAAAGATCAATCAAAACAATATATTGCTATTGTTGCAGCAGGCACATCAGATATAGCTGTAGCTGAAGAAGCAGCTGTAACAGCTGAGGTGCTTGGATGCCCTGTACATCGTATATACGATGTAGGTGTCGCTGGCATTCACCGCTTATTATTCCATGCGGAAGAAATTCAAAATGCGGTAGCCTCAGTTGTCGTTGCTGGTATGGAAGGTGCTTTACCAAGTGTTGTTGGAGGATTAGTTTCTCATCCAGTGATAGCAGTACCAACAAGTGTTGGCTACGGTGCTAATTTCAATGGTCTATCAGCATTATTAACGATGTTAAATTCTTGCGCTTCCGGTATTAGCGTAGTAAATATAGATAACGGGTTTGGCGGAGGATATAATGCCGCGTTAATTCATAAACTCAGCGAGAGAGGTCAATATAATGAAAACACTTTATCTTGATTGTATAAATGGAATCAGTGGAGATATGTTTATCGGAGCATTAATTGATGCTGGCGCTGATGCAACAATAATGCAAGAAGAGCTGAAAAAGCTTAACATACATGATGAATACACATTATCATGGGTAAAAGTTATTAAAAATGGTATTTCAAGCACGAAATTTGATGTGCATTTGGTGAATGAGCATAGTCACGAGCATGATCACGATCATGGACATAGTCACAGTCATGAGCATACACATGATCACGACCATGGACATAGTCACAGTCACGAGCATACACATGATCACGATCATGGGCATAGTCACAGTGATGAGCATACACATGATCATGAACATGGACATAGTCACTCGCACGAGCATACACACGATCATGGACACAGTCACAGTGATGAGCATACAAGTCACACACACGATCATAGCCATAGCCATGGGCATGGGAACAGTCACACTCATGATCATTCTCATGACCATCGCTCATACAAAGATATTGTGAGTATGATCGAAAAGTCACAATTGTCTGAAGTTGTGAAAGATACTTCATTACGCTTGTTCCGAAAAATTGGAGAGGCGGAAGGGTTAATTCATGGACTTCCTCTAGTTAAGGTTCATTTTCATGAAGTAGGTGCTGTAGATTCGATCATTGATATCGTTGGAGCAGCAATTTTACTTGAACAACTTCAAATTGAAGTTATCAAATCATCATCAGTTCCAGTTGGCAATGGAAAGATTCATATCGATCATGGTATTTATCCTGTTCCCGCTCCCGCTACATTAGAGATTATGCGAGGCGTTCCAATTGAACAGTCAGATCTTCGCTCTGAATTAACTACTCCTACTGGTGCCGCTTTTGTTGCAGTACTTGTTAAAGAGTTTGGTAATCTACCGTCAATGAAAGTTCAAACAGTTGGTTATGGAGCGGGTACAAAAACCTTCCCTAAACACCCTAATGTACTTAGAGTCATAATTGGTGAGTAGTACACCATTGTCTTAATAGGAGGGAGTGAAACGGATGGAGAAAAATCATCCACCATCGCATGAGCATGTCGATGATCAAATGTATAAGTTAGAAGTTAACTTAGATGATATTCCAGGCGAATGGCTAGGTTATGTGATGGATTTACTTCTTAATAACGGAGCAAATGATGTATATTATACACCGATATTTATGAAGAAAAATAGGCCGGGGACATTATTACAACTACTTTGTTCTATTGATAAATTAGATGCTATGAAAGATATTTTGTTTCGTGAAACAACAACTCTAGGTATCAGATATTACCCTTTGACGGTACATCGCTTAGAGCGAGATTATGAACAAGTGGAAACTGAATGGGGCACGATCAACGTCAAGAAAGGATTCTATAATGGACAACTCGTTCAATGGGCTCCTGAATACGAAGATTGTAAAGCAATCGCGACATCTCATCAAATTCCACTTAAAGAAGTGTACGCTGCCGTTAGAAGACATGAAACTCGTTAAAGGGCGAAGGATTGAGCTTGATAGGCTGTCTGTATTAAATAATAGTATTGAAGTGAACCACCATTTCTAATTCAGCAAGCTGAGTTAGAAATGGTGGTTTTTAATACATATACCGATGCGTGAATATGGTGTTTATGTGAAGGCTCGTTATTCTTGAGATATTTTACATACTAATCTCTCTATTAATGAGATTTCTTCCAATAAAACTTGAGCTAGCTGGTGTTACGCCAAGTTCTCTTGCCCAAAGTGATAATTGTCCAATATGATGAACTTCATGAACTAATAAATGCTTGAATATTTCCTCTTTGCTATACGACTCATGCATCCAAGAAGGATATATCTTGTCCTCGACGTCTTCATACTTCCAATGATTTAAATACCCTTTTATCTCTTCTCTTAATTGACTAGATAAGATTGAAATGGATTGAAGATCGTTATATCTATCAAAATCTAGTGGTAAATCGGGTTTATTAAAAATAGCTCTAATCCAACTATATTCAACATCGATGATATGTAAGAATGTCTTTAGTATTGAGCCTATTCCTGCTTGACGATCTTTAACAAGCTCATCATTTGACACTACTTCAAAATTCTTGAGATACTCATCTCGAACTTCCCAGTTGTACAGGATAAGACTTATCATTATCTCATTCCTTTCAAAATTGTTTTTAATGCTCTTTCGAACTTCACCTAACGTAATGTTAACGAAGTGGTGTATACAATTTATGGATACGTTCATTGTCTACTGGAATATGTATAGACATGTCTAAGAAATAAAGTAATTGCCATTTCTGAGTGTTTTGTGCTTGTCGACTAGTAGGTGCATCCCAAGGTGGATATATACGGATCGCTCTTTTCCCACCAACTCCTTGATCGGATAAAATGTTCTTATCACGTAATACAGATGATGGAAACACAAATTGACCAAAGTTGTTGCCTTCACGAGCGCAAATGACATAATAATCAATGGCTTCAGAAATGTCATACGGCTGTATTATTCCATTCTCATCACGCTCCCATATCGTTACAAATTGACCGACCTTGGTAGGTGTAATCTTCGCGACACGAAACCTGATATTAAGTGAGTTAAGTTTAACGTGATAGGAGCCATATTCTGCATTGTGTAGTTCTGGTTGAAGTTGAGTACATTGTAATTTAGGTGTCACGTAAATACGTTCTATTGCTTCTATAAGATCACCATGCCATGGGGTAGAAGTCGTTAAGACATCATTCAAGTTGGTGTATGTCTTAGATATAGCTAAGTTATTTTCAGTCATTAGATGAGCTCCTCCAGATGTTCATATCAATTGTAAATCGTTCGTTTATTATTATACTCAACATTATAGAACGTAAGTTCGCTATTTTCAATGCTACATATTTTCAATCCTTACTAAGTGAATTGACAATCCCAGGCCAAATTCAGATGTTAGATAAGAAGGGATTGACAAAGAAACAGAGATGATATAATATTATCTTAAAGTTAAGACAATATTTCGCAAATGACTTAACAACGTAACAACTCATATCCAATGTGAATATATATTAAGCGTTAATAAGGGAAAAGAGTAGTCGTTAAAACTGTCTTATATCTTAAAATTAAGATACATGACAATAACTCATAACTATATCTCATTAATCGAGTACACTAAAATGGACTTACTGGAGGGATTCATAATGAATCAATTAAAAGGTATTCACCACGTAACAGCAATAACAAGTAGCGCAGAGAAAAACTATGAGTTTTTCACTAATGTATTAGGGATGAGACTTGTTAAGAAAACAGTTAACCAAGATGATATTCAAACTTACCATTTATTCTTCGCTGACGATAAAGGATCTGCCGGTACTGATATGACATTCTTTGATTTTCCAAACATTCAAAAGGGAGTTCACGGTAACAATGAAATATTCAAAACATCTTTCCGTGTCCCAACAGATGCAGCGATCGATTATTGGGTAAAACGTTTTAATCGGTTGAATGTGAAGCATACCGGAATTTCTGAACAATTTGGTAAAAAGACTTTATCATTTGTAGATTTTGATGATCAGCAGTATCAAATGATCTCAGACGAACATAATATTGGAGTTGAGTCTGGCACTCCTTGGATAAAGGGACCAATTCCATTAGAATTCGCAATCACCGGATTAGGACCGATCTTCGTGAGAATTAGTGATTTTGTTTATTTCAAACAAATGTTAGAAAAAGTAATGTTATTCGAGGAAATTGCTTCAGAAGGATCGAATCACTTATTTGAAGTAGGTGAGGGGGGTAACGGTGCTCAAGTTATTGTTGAGCATAACATAATGCTTCCACCATCTCGTCAAGGTTTTGGCACAGTACATCATGCTGCATTCCGTGTGGCGGATCGTGAGGTGCTTGATGAGTGGACAGAACGTTTTGCTGATTTCAATTTCCACACATCTGGATATGTTGATCGTCATTTCTTCGAATCATTGTACGTACGTGTAGCACCCCAAATCTTGTTCGAATTTGCTACAGATGGTCCGGGCTTTATGGGTGATGAGGAGTACGAGACAGTGGGAGAAAAGCTATCGTTACCACCATTCCTTGAAGGTAGACGTGAGCAAATTGAGAAGTTGGTTAGACCTATTAATACAGTCAGAAGCACGATTGAATTTACGAAAGAATATGAAGGCTAAGTAAGGAGTGGTCGCATGATCTCTATTCATCCACAACAACAAAGTGAGCGAGATAACTATAAATTGTTAGTTGGTACAATTATTCCAAGACCAGTTGCTTTTGTAACGACATTATCAGATCAAGGGATAATTAATGGCGCACCGTTCAGCTATTTCAATATCGTCTCATCTAATCCTCCAATGGTATCGTTATCGGTACAGCGTCCTGAAGGACGACTGAAAGATACAGCTCGGAACATATACGATTGCAAAGAGTTCGTCGTTCATATTGTTGATGAATACAATGTATCTTCGATTAATGAAACGGCAGCATCTTTACCTCCAGATGAGAGCGAATTAGAGCTTGCTGGATTATCACTTGTCACGAGCAGTGTAGTTAACGTACCTGGAATTAAGGAAGCAAAAGTTCGGATGGAGTGTAAACTTGTTCATGCGCTTCCATTAGGGGGAAATCAAGAAGGAATAGCCGGCTCTGATCTATTCATTGGCGAAGTGGTTATGTTCCATATCGAAGAATCAATCTATGAAGAAGGTCGAATAGATGCAAGTGAGTTAAAGGCGGTTAGTCGATTGGCAGGTAATAATTACGCTAAAATCGGTGAAACCTTCTCAATCGAAAGACCGAACTGATCTATTAATATAAAGACCCTTATGTTCAAGTAATATTGAATGCAACTAGCCTATTGTAAAAACAGATAAGAAGCTCTTGCTAATCGCAAGAGCTTCTTACTTTGTCAGTAGGATTACCTGGTCTTAAATATTGCATAAAAGTTTCAGCTGCTATAGATAACTTCGTATGTTCACGAACAGCAAAACCAATACTACGAGAAGGTAACGAACTATCTATCTTAAGTTCAAATAACGTTCCTCTTTGTAATTCATCTTGAACAAAAGATCGACTAATAAAGGCAGCTCCATAGCCTAATCTCGCAAATTCTGATAATAACTCAATACTACCTAATTCAATGTCAGGAGTTACAGATATCCCTTTAGCGGCAAACCACTGATCGATAAATATTCGAGTACTACTACCAGGAGATAATAGAATTAAAGGGATCTCAGCAAGCTCTTGGATCGTAATCAACCGAGTGGACCATTGTTGATAGGCTTTACCAACGACAAATATATCCTCAAGCTCCACTAGCGTTTGAATATTCAAGTCAGCATCTTCGATAGGCATATGTACGAGCGCAAAATCAATTTCACCTTCTTTTACTCGCTTCGTAATTTCGGGAGTTTTCCCTCGTGATAAACGGATTCTAATTGCAGGATGTTCACTGTGAAAAGTATTCAACTGTGGAAGGAGTAGATGCTTAATCAGGGAATCACTTGCACCTATTCGAATTTCACCTACATTAAGCTGCTTAAGATTTTGTAAATGCTTCTGCCCGGAATCAAGCATATCGAATGAATGCTCTACATATCTAAGCAAAGCTTGTCCCTCCTCGGTTAACTCTACACCTTTAGAAAGCCGATGAAACAATTGAACTTCTAACGATTCTTCCAGCTGCTTAATCGCATAGCTCACTGAAGGTTGGGTAATATGAAGTTTCTGGGCAGCTTTTGTCAGATTTTTATGCTGTGCTGTATACATAAATATTCGATACCACTCTAAATTAATCATTTGATATAGAACACCTCTATGGCAAATTAGTAAAATTTCAATTTCACTTATTGCAAGTATCTCATTATAATAAAGATATATCAACATTACAGTAGTTTGATCAAGAAGTTTTAGGAGGCAGATCATATTATGGCAGGTAATACTTTTGGAGAGAATTTTAGAATTACGACTTTTGGTGAATCACATGGTAAATCAGTAGGAGTAATAGTAGATGGCGTAACGCCAGGCGTAGAAATAGACGAAGCCTATATTCAAAAGCAAATGGATAGAAGAAAGCCGGGTCAATCTTCCGTAACAACTCCACGTAAAGAATATGATATTATTCAAATTCAATCAGGAGTTTTTGAAGGTAAAACAACAGGCGCGCCACTTGCAATTATGCTTCATAATCATGATATGAAATCAGAAGCATACAGCGAGATTCAACACTCATTCCGTCCAGGACATGCAGACTTTACATATTTGCAAAAGTACGGCATTCGCGATCATCGTGGAAGCGGGAGAGCGTCAGGCAGAGAAACAGCCGGTCGTGTAGCGGGTGGTGCAGTTGCTCGTAAACTACTTGAAAATCGTGGTGTACAAGTTGTAGCATTCACGAAGCAAATTGGCGATATTAAAGCAAACTCATTCAATGAAGAGTTTATCGAACAAAACCCAGTGCGTACTTCTGATCCTGAAGCGGCTCAGCAAATGATTAGTAAGATTGAGCATCTAGCTTCAATTGGAGATAGTTGTGGAGGTATCGTAGAATGTCGTATCCGCGGTGTAGACCCAGGACTTGGTGAACCTGCATTTGATAAATTAGATGCAGAACTTGCTAAAGCAATGCTTTCTATCGGCGCAGTTAAAGGCATAGAGTTTGGTGCAGGTTTTGCTGCTGCCAGCATGTTAGGTAGTGAGCATAATGATGCAATGAATAAAGATGGTTTCTTGTCTAACAATGCTGGTGGTATTGTCGGAGGAATCAGCACTGGTCAAGAAATAGTTTTCCGTATTAGTGTTAAGCCTACATCATCTATCTCTGTAGCACAACGTACGATGAATGAACGTGGTGAAGAGATCGAGATTAAAACTGAAGGTAGACATGATCCATGTATTTGTCCGAGAATCGTGCCTGTCGTTGAAGCAATGGCTTGTCTAGTAGTAGAAGATCTATACAAAAGACATGCAGCCGTTCGTTTCTAGCACATCGAAACAACTAAGTATAGAAGCTAAAGAAAATATCTGTTCGTCGAGTCATTGGCGAACAGTTTTTTTTGTATATAGCCATACTGACCCAAAACTATAGTGAACTGGGATTACTCGTATTGAAGGATGGTTGATAATATCACTAGCGCAAGAACTTGAAGATGGTCGTACGATTTTTGATATTAATCCTTCAGTTAATCAGATTTTGAAATTGATAAGCTGAACTTTGAAGTTCTGAAGAACAATCGTATCATCAAAAGACCAGCTGGGTCGAATGCTAATATTGTTGAACGTATAATAAGGTTTCCAATAAATAGGTCAAATGAATGGGAGAGTCACTTCTTGAAAAAGATTGATGTATGGCAGCAAGACTATATGCTAAAAAATATGATGCAATTCTGAAAATTCCTCATCAATATTCTATTGCCATATTAAGGTATTCAACGTTATAATTGTCTGAATATTCGGAAATGGGATTTGTTTCAAATTACTATTTAAATAATGATGAGGTGTTTAATGGACGTTCAAATAATTAATGAGGCAAGAAAATTATGTGAATCAATCATTATACAAGCCGGACACTTAGCAAAAAGTAAATTCGATAACTATAACAGTTTAGAAATGAAAGATGAGTTCGGAGATGTAATAACTGAGGTTGATCATTTGACTGAACAATTAATTGTCAATGCGATTCTAACCGCATTTCCAGACCATCAAATTCATAGTGAAGAAATTGGCGATCTAGGAGTACCAAGTGAATGGCTTTGGTTAATAGATCCACTAGACGGGACTAACAACTTTGTAATTGGTCTTCCGGTATTTTCTACGTCAATCACACTAATGTATCGATTTGAGCCCGTTCTTGGAGTTATCTATGAATCGATGACAGAACGATTATTTATTGCTGAGAAAGACAGTGGAGCAACATGCAATGGATTACCAATGATAGTTACAAATAACACTAAGTTGTTCAAAGGTAATATTGGCTGGATTCAAGGTCATAAAGTTCAAAATGAAGAGACTGCGGTTCGGTTGAGACATTATATAGATGTGAAATTCAAGCGAATGTTGAGACTTTGGGCTCCAACATTGCAATGGTGTATGTTAGCAAAGGGAGATCTTGATGGGATTGTTTTATATAATTCTGAGGGCGACGATCTATATTCTGGAATTTTAATGGTTAAGGAAGCTGGCGGAATCGTCATTGATTTTGAAGGTAATGACTTTATAGGTATGAACAATGAGCCTTATTTAATCGCATGTCATCCAGACCATAAAGATGACCTCCTAAGAGTAGTTAACGAAGGTTTACGCTAAATATTACATTTTATATTACTAAACTAGAATGAGGGATTCGATATGCAAACGACTTATACATTTGATGCATTTGAAGACAATTTAAAACACACTGAAATAGAAAGACTTACTAAAAATGTTGATATTCATTCGAAAACAATAACGGATATTTTCCTTAATCACGGGTTAATTCATTCGAATAAAGTACTTGATGTTGGTTGTGGAACTGGTGCGATGCTTAATTTATTTGCTGATATGTTACCACAGGTCGAATTTATAGGAATAGATAGTAGCAAAGATATTCTAACAAACTTAGAATGTAAGCAGCAAAATAACGTCACAGTATTACAAGCTGAAGCAACGGCATTACCATTTGAAGATAACACTTTTGATTTTGTTTATACACGCTTAGTTCTTATGCATAATCAACAACCCGAAAATATAATTCAAGAAATGAGACGAGTCTGTAAACCTAACGGAACCATAATATGTGTAGATGTTGATGATGAGACGATGATCTTCTATCCATTTGCCCATGAATTTTCGGAGTTAATTCGAGCTAATGTACAATACTCAAAAATGAACGGTACAGATCGATTAATTGGAAGAAAGTTATTTTCTCTATTCAAATCAGTTGGTATAGACGCAGTTAAAGTCATTACCGACACTAGTGATTTCACTGGGTTTTATGATGAAATTCCATTCCCGTTACGATTAGCAATGGGCAGAGAACAAGCAAGGCATCTCGTTCAAGAACAATTAATTACAGAAGCACAACGTATGGACCTCGTCCAGAAAGTCGAAACTTTCTGCCAAGAT
The DNA here is from genome assembly GCF_024721975.1 of Paenibacillus endoradicis. The sequence goes on from NZ_JANQBB010000001.1 coordinate 833,720, forward strand.
GCTAATAGATTTTATTCAGGTTCATTCTTTTATTGTATTGGTACCAAATAAATTACTCCTTAATGAAAGAGGCGCAAGTGATATGAAATTAATCATCATATTTGGACCACAGGCTGTTGGGAAAATGACCGTAGGACAAAGCCTTGCTGAGATTACTAATCTGAAGCTTTTCCATAATCATATGACGATAGATTTAGTGTCTAATTTCTTTGATTATGGAAGTTCATCAGGTAAACGGCTGGTTAATTTGTTTCGACAAGAAATATTTGAAGAAGTAGCAAAAAGCGATCTTGAAGGTCTAATCTTCACATTTGTATGGGGACTGGATCTTGAGGGAGATTGGGAATATGTTAGACAGATTAGCTCTTTATTTGAAAATGAAAATGGGATTGTATATATGGTGGAGCTTGAAGCAGATCTAGATACACGTTTGGAGAGAAACAAGAGTGAAAATAGACTACTACATAAACCTACTAAACGAGATATGGTAAGATCTGAGCATGATCTAATAAAAACTATGAAAAACCATAGATTAAATTCTCAACCAGATGAAATCCAATCAGATCATTATTTGAAGATTAACAACACGAACATATCTCCATCAGAAGTAGCGACTATGATCCGCGATACATTTAATCTGTAAAATGTGAAAGGCGGGAAACTATGAGTTGTCTTGGATGTCAATTAGCGAATGGTAAAATCCCTTCGCAAATCGTCTATGAAAATGAACTAGTTACTTGTATTCTAGATATAGCACCACTGAACGATGGTCATTCTCTTATTTTGCCTAAAAAGCACTATAGTGAACTTGATGAAATAGATGAACAAACTCTTCAAGCAATTATGGTAGCATCAGTTTATCTTTCCAAAGCAATAAAAAGCATTTACATGCCTAGTGGTGTATCGATTATGCAAAACGGTGGCTCATTTAATGATTTAGATCATTATCATATGCATATTTTCCCAAGATATATTGGAGATGGTTTTGGGTGGACAGAGCCGACCAATCTATCACTTAACAATTTAGAAACGGTTAAACAACTCATAATGGATCATATCAATCAAATAATCACCATTAATTAACATCATTAATTATCTTAAATAATTAACTATGCCTGAGGTGCGACTATGAATACTATAAATATTAAGCAACTTACGAAGAGAGAAGAAGCGGAATTGTTGGACTTACAATTCTCTGTACAATTTCCATGGTATAGTCGAAGTGATTATTACCATAACTGTCTGCTAGAAAATGAGAGTGGCAGAAGAGTAACGTTAATCGCTTACTTCAATGACCAACTTGCTGGTTGCTGCCATCTGCTTTATGAATCTAAGTATCCTTATTTCTTACAAAATAATATTCCAGAAATTAATGACCTGAGTGTTTTTCCAGAGTTTAGAAGAAACAAGATTGCAAGTACTCTATTGGATGAACTTGAGAGAATAGCGTCTCTTACTAGGATTAATGTTGGTTTGGGTGTAGGTTTGTATCGAGACTATGGTAACGCGCAGAGAATGTATGGTAAGCGTGGCTATATTATGGATGGCTATGGACTAACATATAACAACGAGTACATACCCCCAGGAAAGACTGTCCAAGTAGATGATGAACTACTAGTGTATATGGTAAAGTCATTGAACTTATACTACAAATAAACAATACAAGTGGTCCCAATCAATCAAGAATTTGGGAATTCCATTAATGGTATGGTTAATTTATTATGGGATAAATTGGGTAGTGGGTTGTTTGAAAGTCAATAGTGGAGGCGATTCCTAATGAGTATTATCATTGATTACTACAATAAGTTTGACGAGTGGGGTCGTCTTGATCGAGAACCATTGGAATTTATAATCAATATGCATCATATTCGAGCTAATTTACCTACAGCAGGTCGTATACTTGATAATGGTGCAGGACCTGGAAAGTACTCAATTGAACTAGCCAAACAAGGCTATCAAATAACGCTATCTGATCTAACACCGCGATTAGTGGAGGTTGCACAACAAAAGGCAACAGAGTTCAAGCTTATAGATCAATTTGAAGGATTTCACGTTATGGATGCTTGCGACTTAAGTTCATTTACAGATGAACAATTCGATGCCACAATTATGCTTGGTCCAATGTATCATTTGCAAAGTGAAAAAGCTAGAATCCAAGCTATTCAAGAATTACATCGAGTAACTAAGTCAGGTGGAGTTGTCTTTGTAGCATTTATGTCGAGAACAAAATTTCTACATACATCGTTGCATTATCCACTATTTTGGAAACCTAACCATACCTCGCAAGGGATAAGCACGTTTCTAGAAACGGGAGTATTCAATCATATTGATGAAGGTCGATTTACTGAAGCCTACTACTATCCCATTGAGGAAATAGCTACGTTTATGGAAGTTCAAGGTTTTCATACGGATAAACTAGTTGGCTCTAGTAGTGTAGCTACAAGCATGTCGAAGGAACAATGGGATTACTGGAAAGACAGAGGGGAAGATGAATTTAATACAATTATGAATATCATATTAGAGCAGTCTGACAATCCATACATTCTAGGAAGCTCTTCACACATAATGTACATTGGTAGAAAACAATAGATATTGAAGGTGAACCCGCTGAAAATACGTTCAGAAATAATACAATCCAACGTAAATATTCATTACTTAGATTCCAACGAAGATGCCGATCCTTCCTTAGTTCCACTACTAATATGTCCTGGGCTATCTGAGACTGCTGAAGAATATGAAGAGCTTCTTCATGAAATTTGGCCAAGACGAGGCATCGTATTGTCGTTCAGAGGTAGAGGACTCAGTTATTCTCCAGTTGTTGGTTATGATTTAGAGGATCATATCAAGGATATCGTCAACGTTGTGCAACACTCAGGATTAACTAACTTCCACATTTACGCATATTCAAGAGGTGTTTCCTATGCTCTAGGCTATATCGTACAACATCCCGATTATATTCATAAAGTGATACTACAAGATTATCCACCAGAACATAAAGAGATGGAAAATAACTGGGCTGATGATTATTACAATAACTATATTATTCCATTTAATAGGACGAGAAATATAACTCGGGAAGCAGTTAATGGAATTGGAACTGAATCTACAACGTTCAAATTTTCTGATTTTATTGAAAAGAATGCACTTATTGTTAGAGGTACCCAAGTAGGAACATTGATTAATCTATCTCATATGAAGCAATATGAAACATTATTCGCTCATATCGACGAAGTTCAATTTATGAAATCAGGACATGATATTCGAAATACAGAAAAACAAAAGTTGTATGAAACTATACTACGTTATTTGAATTGTTAACCAAGTATGACCATCCATGTAGTAAGGAATACAATGTTGTTACATTTACGACAGTCTCGATGGCGAGGAGCTCTCTCATGACGAACTAGCAATATCAATTTGAAAACGAGGAGGACTGAAAATTGGATGAAAGCTTATCCCAGTCTACCCGTGCACTGACTACGTTGACAGCGGCACAGGCGCTTGCACTTAATCATGTTAAATCGAACGCTGTGCTAATGCGATGTCGCGCGCGTGAGTCAGCGGAGAAAATTCTAATGCGTACTGGCGTGAACCCTTTGACTTTTGATGATCTCCTGTCGAGCATTGGTATGCACGCTCGTGTCACATTAAACTTCCATCCGGACCGAATTCTGCCTAGCGGTCTGACCGTTGTTGAGGGCCTACTGCGAGATGGAACCTACCATAGTCAATTTGTGACCAGTGTTTCCAATGGAAGTCGTACGGCGTTCTCAGGCGGTGATCGCGATCGCTGGGAGGAAAAGCTTTTCGGTGGAGTTTACCAGTCGGGCGGCGTACGAGACTACGAGCGGCCGAAATACGGTGCTCTCAACCTAATGAATTATGTGGATGGTGCATCCCCACGATTTGGCTCATGCTACTTTCGACTGCGCCCTCATATATTGAGCCGTTGCACATTTACATTCGGTGATAGTCATACCGATTCGGAGCATATAGGGACGATAGATACGCTCGATACGGTGTTAGCAGAGCTGCTAGGAAACACCTACATCACCGGCGAAGCGCTTGGCTCTTTAAATATTGATGTACCTACGCTTGTAAAAAGTCTTCTCAAGCTACACGAAGTTACACCCGCCGATGCTTGTGCTGTTCTTGGACGATCACTAGATGACTACATTGAGACTCAAGTCCATGGAGACATCAAAATGTCCAGGGATGTCGAGGCTCTAGTCGCGGACTCGTCGTTTAAAGAGACGCAGATTGGTGATCAACTTGAAAACTTGTGTTCTAAATATAATGTAAACCTAGCTTGGTATCCTGGTTTTAGGATTTCAGTGCAGGCTGTGCCGGACGATTTTCGGGGCCTTGCGATGCCTCCTTTTGCAAAACGTGTGAATCGGGGATTCGCTACAAGACCTGGTGAGATAGACGCAGCCACGTTGGGCAGAGCAGCAGCAACACTCCACTATAATCCTGAAAGTTGGCAAGACTGGGGCACTCCTAACGAGACATCCCAGCACTTCAAACAGCTGTGGCACATCCTTGTGAGATACGGATGACCTGTATATTAAAGAAATCATATTTCCGACATAATTGGTAGCTGTCGAAATGGATGCTGTAATAAACTAGCACATTATCAAACCATTATTATACATTTATGATATAATTTTTATATGTTGTTCTAATCAATGAAACGTATATATTCGGAAAAGTTAATGGTGTTAATCATTATATTATAGCGAAGGATGATGACAAATTGATTAAGGGAATACATCATGTTCAAATTACAATTCCAAAAGATACGGAACAAGAAGCTAGACTTTTTTATTGTGAAGTATTGAACTTACCAGAAATAGAAAAGCCCGCTTCCTTGCAAGGTAGAGGTGGATTTTGGATTCAGGTTGGTGACCGTGAGGTGCATATTGGTTCAGAAGATGGGGTTGAACGAAACCTTACCAAAGCACATATCGGCTATGAAGTTATTGACTTATCTGTTATTAAAAATATTCTCATTGAACATGGCATCACCATTATTGAGTGTGTTCCTATTCCTGGATATGAACGATTTGAGTTTAGAGATCCATTTGATAATCGGGTTGAATGTATTCAACGTGTCGTTCAAAGCACAGATTAATAGATTCACAAAAGATATTGTTGCATCGATAGGTTTTCTAATTGTCATCATGATAATTTCACAATAATTCAGACTTAACTAACTATTAGTTACTATTTGGAGGATTGATCATGAAAAATTTTGCAATACGATTAATACCCGCTACAGTACATTGCATCCTTACTTTATTATGCTTAAGTTTACTATTGAAAGCAGATCATTCTAATGTCAATTCTGAAGTTACTACAGCTTTTATTGTACTTATATTGACTTCTGCGGTTAGTACTTCACTTATTTGTAAAGGAACTTGGAAGGTAATGCGCACATCAGTTACAACCTATACTTTGTTTGCTCTAATATTTGGTGCTGCTACGATTACAAAACTAGAAATTGCGCTTGAAACGTTGTTTCTTCCTAGCTTTGTATTCTGTCTTCTTGTGTTATCCTATTCCTTACTCACTATCGTAATCGGAACAATAATTGGAATAATTGCTTATCGTATGACGACTAGAATTATACATAATAGAAACCAAACAAAACCAATCGTTCAAGTAAATGAGGGAATGTAATGACTAACTTAATAGATGAAAGATTAATGGTATTAAATATCGAATTACCTAAAGCAAGTAACCCTGCTGGGAAATATACAAATTTCGTCATTGTTAATGGATTAATGTTTGTCTCTGGGAAAGGACCTAGTGGTAATCCCAAAGGGAAGTTAGGCAGTACATTTACAACAGAAGAAGGATATCAATTTGCTCGCAATACGGGTATAGAGTTATTAGCGGTATTGAAAGACGCATTGGGTAGTTTGGACAAAGTGAAAAGAGTTGTTAAGCTTCAAGGTTTCGTTAATGCAGAGCCCCACTTTGAAGAGCATCACAAAGTATTGAATGGTATTTCCGACTTAATGTATGATGTTTTCGGCGAGAAGGGTGTACACGCAAGATCAGTATTTGGCGCTGTGAGCGTCAGAGAAAACTTGCCAATCATTGTAGATTCTATCTTTGAAGTGGAGAAGTAAGCTTAGCAATAGAGAAATACATATGAAGCAAACTCGTATAAGACATTACTTAGTACTGCTTCTAATCGTTGTCATGGTGTAAATTTCAATTACAATCTCTACAGTACCTCTCATTCTTTCTATGATGAGTTAGAATCTAATTTGGTAGGACGTTAATAATGAAAGCTAAATATTCTTTAATACTTTTAATTCTATACACGTTGTTGCTTGTCTATTGGATGCTCTTCGGTTTTGGGAGGAGTCAGCAAATACACTATCAATACAATTTAATACCTTTATCTACAATCATTGAAATGTTTCAACTTTATCCATTGTTGAGTAAGCCACTATTGATCAATATTATAGGAAACATTATTGTATTTGTTCCGGTGGGCATATTACTACCAACACTAATTAATAAGAAACTAATTGTTCTTATTTTCGTATTTCTTATTGGAATAACGATAATGGAACTATCTCAATTATTATTGCGGAGAGGTAGTTTAGATGTTGATGATTATCTTTTGAATAGTATAGGTTTCATGTTAGGATATATCTTTGTAATCTCTAACCGTAAAAGGAAAATAAACATTAATAATCAAAGGTAGGGATAATGATGAATAGAATTAATCTTATTACACTTGGTGTACGTAACTTGAATGAATCTCTAAAGTTTTATCGTGATGGCTTAGGCTTCGAGACGACAGTAAGTGAAGAAAATCCTGGTATTGTATTCTTCAACAATGGTGGTACTAAACTATCATTGTACGCAATAGATGAGTTAGCTAAAGATATTAATGAAGAGCAGCCTCCGACAGTAACTGGTTTCTCAGGACTTACGTTAGCTTACAATGCTAAGAGTCAAGCAGAAGTAGATGACATTATGAAGAAGGCAGAAGCAGCGGGTGGGACGATCGTTAAAACTCCTCGACTTGTTTTTTGGGGTGGCTATAGTGGATATTTTGCTGATCCTAATGGTTTTTACTGGGAAGTTGCTTACTCTGAACATTGGAAGTTCGATGAACATGACATGCTAATTATTGAATAATTATTGTTAGCGTTCAATATTCTTAGAGAGACGCTAACTACATACAACTTATAACAAACACACCTAGCTAATCATGCATACTTAGCTAGGTGTGTTTGTTATTTTGAAACATATTTTCCAAAATTACGTCTATGTTTATGATTCCATATATTAGCGATAAGAATGGAGAGGTGTATCTAGATGCAATTTATAATTATTTTACTACTATTAATAATCATTATATTGTTGCTTGATATAAGCAGCAGAATCCCAAGGAGAGATTATGTGAAAGAGGCTATGCAACGAGATAAAGATCTTCGTGATCAATTTCACGACCAATGAGGAGTCGCAACTATGACAGCTTCTAGTGTAACTAGATCATTAGTGATGATATTACTAGTGCCAATACTCTTTATCATTATTAATGAGCTATTGTTCTACTTTGTATATCGTGATAGCCTTCCTTTTAATTACATGCTCCTTCTATTTTTGATTACTACTGGCCTTTTAACCTATATAACGTATATAAGTTATGCAAAACGTTACCTAGGGCTTGCGTTCATTAATATTATTAGTAGTCCAATTCTATATTTCTTCTTTCTCTTAGCTTTTGGAGGTTCAACGGAAGTTCAGGGAGACGATTATCTTGTTGGATTTAATCTTATAACTCAATTAGCTTTCACAATATTTTCGTTAATTAGTGGAACGATTTTAGGGGTGCTTATTAAGCTCATTACATCTACAAGAACGATAGAAGTGGAAGATAGGTGATTGTTATTATAACCATCATTGAAGAAATACTAATTGCAGCTCCAGTTGAAGTATGTTTTGATGCGAGCCGAGACATACAATTACATACGAAAACAGTTTGGCCACTTACCAGAGAAATCATTGTCTCTGATAGAAAAACTGGATTGTTGGAGCATAACGAATTGATAACATTCGAAGCTCGTCATCTCGGTATAAGGCAGCAGTTAACCTCTAAAGTTGCTGAGTATATGTATCCTAATTACTTCGTAGATGTTATGCAGAAAGGTGCATTCAAGCAACTATCACATCAGCATGAGTTCGAACAACACTCTAATGGCACATTGGTTCGAGATATCCTGCAGTTTCAATCACCTTATGGCTGGATTGGGTCATTCATTGATGCAATAGTTCTCAAACATTATATGCGTTCATTTCTGCGCTACAGACAGAGATCTCTAAAGGAATATATTGAAAACTCGATGTAAGAGTTAGTATAAAAGGGTTAAGTGTTAACATCATTGTATAGTACTTTATTATCTTTCATTTGATTGTATATTATTGTAAACTTACATAATGTGTGTAATTTCCACGTGCAATGATGATACAACTAAAATGTAATAATAGTAGAGATGCATAGTCTAGTTAATTAGATGTCTTTACTTATAACTTTTACTAGAAGGAGAATACAACAGCTTTAATAGAGACGAGGTGAAACATTGTCAACTTATAAGTATATATTTCGAAAAATAGTTACTGCACTTATTTGCTCACCGCTACTCTCACTGTGGATTGCATGGCTTAATGGACCGACTGAGAATGCTTCACAAATATCTATGATGTTATCGTTACTGTACATCGTAGTTCCGGTATATATAACCATTGGCATAGGTAGCTCTATTCTTATTGATAAATTATCTAATAGGATGAGCATGCGCTTTAAAGTTTTAAGAGCGTTAGTAAAGATATTATTGTATAGTATTGCCGCTGCTATTACGTATCTAGTGTTTCTAATATATTTCAGTCCATCATTGGACCTGAGTTTAATTATTAGTCATTCTATTTTCTTTCGAATGTGCTTAGTTGGTGCAATATTTTATTCATTAGTTGATGCAATACTTACTATTTTAACCGATAAGAAAAAAACAGTACCAACTTACATCGATATATAGAAAATTCAATTAGTTGAAGTATAGACAATTCAATTATCTGTTTCAGTGAATGAAGTAATAGTTTATTAGACTATGTATGTAGTTATTGTATTCACCTAAGAATAGGAGTGTTTTTATGAAAGTACTGATAGCACTGATGTATGTAATATGTTTTGGGTTAGGTTCATCTTTATTTCTTAATACATTATGGATTAGAATTGGCCTAATATGTGTTGCCCTAATGATTGACCTTATTCTATCTGAGAAACTCAACAAGAAATTTGGACTTGGAATGGCATTATTTTTCATAGGTGGCATACTCGGTTATACCATTAAACTATTTATCCTATAGTAGTAACATTAGAATAATAATATTAATGAATAGGAGGAACTATCGTGAGTTCACAACTTTCAGAACATCAACTACCTAAAGGGTTGTCGCAGCCTGCAATAAGAGCACTACTCAGTGCTAATATTCGAACAGTTGAAGATGTTAGTAAGTATAGTACTAATGAACTACTGAAATTACATGGGTTTGGTCCTAAAGCAATACGTATCCTTCAACAATCACTTGATGCAGAAGGATTGCATTTTGTCTCATCAAACATTTTTGAGGAGAAAGATTGTTAACAATTAATACTCTTTATATTAAGATGTAGGAATGAGTTCTTAAACTGAATGTGTGAACTAAACGTTTGGAGGAAGTACATATGAAATATTCTAAATATCTTATCATGATCGTGATCATAGGTGTAGCCATGCAATTGCCCACACATTTAGAGTTAACTATCGGTGAGCAATTATTTCTGTGGCTGAACATTCCTATTAATTCTAATGGTGAAACAGGTTTTCATTATCCAGTTATAGGATTTTTCGCAGTCTTGGTTAGTCTAATCGTACTTCGAAGGATACATATAACAAAATATCCAAAGTTATTTTTCCACTCGATATTATGCATTGTGATTGTAATGGTCATTTTTCCTTCTGTCACGAAGGGAGTGAGTTATGCTGTCTTCTATTATTCCTCTTCTACTGCTGCGATTGATGTGACAAAAGAGAGATGCGATTTAACAATAAACGACTCTCTCGTTGAGGGATCATGTAGTATGACTGTATTCAATTATGGGAATGTAAATCAAATTGAAGTCGTACCTATTTTATCAATTGATAATGATCATTCAAAGAAAATTGATTTTGATCCGAATACTGTCCAACTAATTCCCCATACAACAAGAAACCTCACATTTAAAGTTACCGGTATAGCTACTGAAATAACTTCAGCGGATTTACATTCACCCGTTGATGTTCGCATCATTAATTAAGTTAATTAGAAAATACCTAGATGACATTGGAATAGGAGACGTACATAATGTGGGAAATAGCGATTAGCTTATTAACTTGGTTAGTTGGATTATGCTTAGTCATCATGTTAGTGTACTGGATTGTATCCAGTGCTATTGACTCTTCAAAATTAACTACTGAAGTAAATGAATTAAAACAGCTCGTCCAGCAGTTAATTAATGATAGAGAAAATCCAGCCAATACTACCAGACAAGGACAGATCGAAATATTTACAGATCAATGTCCAGCTTGTGGTGCGTCTATATCAGAAGAAACTACGTCTTGTCCAGAATGCGATCTAGTATTTCTCAGTAAAGCGGATTCGTAGTACTGTGGAGAAAACACTAGTTAAAGCTGGTATTTATGCTATTCTTGTTAATTTTCTAGTTGCTCTCTTAGATTGAGTCGAATATAATGAGTCAGTAATGATTACCTCTTATACATAATTAATTGCTTTCAAAGGAGAGTAGACGTGAACCGATTAAGCTCATTTCGATTTCTTACATATGCCTCGATTGTAGTAACGATTATATGTTTCATCTATTCCATCATTACATATCATGATAATAAAAATACTATAGCTGTAGGTTTTTTAATTCTTGCAATTATACTAACCTTTCTAAGCATACTATTGTTACTTGATCTATATAGTACAACTAGAAATACTGTTAATGCTGAAGTTATCTCCATATATGGGAGAGATATGAGAATAAGATTGAGTAATAGTAAAGAAATGACTATTCGTATAGCAAAGCGAGAGTATAAGTTATACAAAGTAGAAGATCTTCTTACAGTAGATCTCACTACTCGGACGAGACAAATCATTTCTTTACATAAAATTTAACCTAGAAGCAATAAGGTCCGCTTAGGATCTTATTGCTTCTTTCATTCGTAATATACAAATACAGTAAGATTTAGATTACATAGAATTGAGAGTGTGATAATAATGAACTATATATTTGATCTCGATGGAACGATCTGCTTTAAGGGCAAACCTTTAACACAGCATATGGTGCGGGCACTACAGCAACTTGAATACATTGGACATGCTATAATATTTGCTTCTGCTAGACCAATACGTGATTTACTACCGATCCTCCCAGAATCTATGCATCATTTTCCGATGATTGGAGGGAATGGAGCATTTGTCGTTCCTGGTGAGTTAAAGATTTCTACTACTTTTTTTGATCCAGCTATAACGGAAGCACTTTTACAACTCATCAGGAAGTACAACGCAGATTATCTTATCGATAGTAGTTGGGACTATGCCTATTACGCTAGGAAAGAGTACGCGATCCGTGGAAATTTAGATCCTCAGCAAAGAGCTGTAAATAAATCATTAGACAGCTTAGAAGGCTTAGTTAAAGTAGTCATCTTACATAGTGAAGACAATGAAGAGATGTTGAAAGAACTTACGAAGTTACCCGTAGTGATTTCGAAACATGGCAATGAGGATATTATCGATATAAGCCCACAAGGAATTGATAAATGGGCTGGAATTCAAGCATTAGGTATAGCCCCATATGACTATATCGCGTTTGGTAACGATGCGAATGATCTTTCGATGTTCACTTTTGCGAAGTACTCGGTTTGTGTAGGCAATCATCCTCAATTAGGAGAACTAGCGAACGAAGTTATCGTATCCGATGAGGAACAGGTAATAAGCAAAATTGTAAATATATCAAATAACGAAGTTCTCAATGCAAATGAATGAATATTATAGGTACATAACATGATTTGCTATATAACTAGATGACGCTAGTAAATCCAGTGAATAGTGTAATTACGAATAAATAGTTATCATTATTGATCTTTATATACAATTTAGTTATACTATTGAAAATAAAATATGAACAAAGCATTGATCAAGGCTCAGTAATTTCATTCGATGACCAGAGAGAAACTCACTAGCTGAAAGAGTTTTCATCCGATACAATCATGTCCTACCTTGAGAGCTATAATGGAGAGTAATACAACCATTATCGGAGTAATCCGTTATAAGATGAAGGATCATGATTGAATTCATGATCAAATTAGGGTGGTACCACGACGCATTCGTCCCTAGCGAATGCGTCTTTTTGTGTTTTATTATGAAAATATTGGAGCGTGTACGGCTATGAAACAAAGTAAACTTTTACTATCCACGTTACGAGAGTCACCTTCAGATGCAGAAGTGATAAGTCACCAACTTATGTTGCGTGCAGGTTACATTCGGCAGCTCGCTGCTGGAGTGTATGCGTACTTACCACTTGGAATTAAAGTATTACAACGAATCCAAAACATCATCCGAGAAGAGATGGATCAATCAGATGCGCAAGAATTATTAATGCCAGCTATACAGCCTATTGAATTATGGAAGGAATCCGGTCGGAATGAGGTGTACGGACCAGAGTTAATGAGAATCTCCGACCGCCATAATCGAGAATTCGCACTCGGACCTACGCATGAAGAAGTTATTACTTCACTAGTACGTAATGAGATTAACTCTTATCGTAGATTACCTGTGACATTATATCAGATTCAAACGAAATTCCGTGACGAACGTAGACCTCGCTTTGGACTACTACGAAGCAGAGAATTTCTTATGAAGGACGCCTACTCATTTGATACGGATTGGGAAGGATTAGATCATTCCTATAGAATTATGTATGATGCGTATCATCGTATTTTCACTAGAGTAGGACTTAATTATCGAGCAGTCGAAGCAGACGCAGGGGCAATAGGTGGAGAAGGAGGTACTCATGAATTTATGGCTTTAGCTGATATTGGAGAGGACACGATAGCAGCCTGCCGCTGTTGCGAATATGCAGCTAACCTAGAGAAAGCTGAGGCTAATCAACAGGTGCCAACATCAACCGATTATAATCCGCAAGTACTAGCAGATTTAGAGCAGATTCATACTCCACATACACGCACAATTGAAGAACTCGTACAATTTTTACTAGTAGACTCAAGGCAAATATTGAAGACGTTATTATATATCGCGGATAATGCACCAATTGCAGTCGTTGTACGCGGTGACCATGATGTCAATGAGATTAAAGTAAAACAGTACATGAATGCCGAAACAATCATGCTAGCTGAATTGGAGCAAGTCGAGCAGAGCATTAAATCAGAAGTTGGATACATCGGACCAATTGGATTAATGATTCCAATTCTTGTAGATGCTAGTGTACTTACAATTACGGATGGAATTGCAGGAGCAAATGTAGCAAACTATCATTATCGTCATGTCAATGTAGCTCGAGATCTTAATCTGACACATATGGGTGATTTCCGTAATGTTGTAGAAGGTGATCCTTGTCCACGTTGTGAGCAAGGAACACTACAACTACATCGAGGTATAGAAATCGGTCATGTCTTCAAATTAGGAACAAAATATAGCGAAAAATTGTCTGCAACGTTTCTAGATCAATCTGGTAGGGAGCAAGCAATGATTATGGGATGTTATGGCATCGGAGTTTCTCGTATTTTATCAGCGGTCGTGGAACAGCATCATGATGATCAAGGAATTATTTGGCCGATGGCATTAACACCATATCACGTTCATATTATAGTTATTTCTATTAAAGACGATGTTCAAATGGAGTTAGCCAAGCATATGACCGCACAGTTAGAGAAAAATGGGGTAGAAGTGCTTATCGATGAACGCGACGAGAGACCAGGGGTTAAATTCAAAGATTCTGATCTCCTTGGTATTCCTTATCGAATGGTAATTGGCAAAGATGCAATCAATAGAAATGTCGAGTGGGTAGAGCGTATTCATAATTCGAAAGAACTTATTACAGCTGATGCTGCAATTCAGCGTGTTAGGGAAAACATCATGCAACAATAACTCATCCAGCGCATATCCTCATAACAATGGATCGAAATGTTTAATATACCATAACAGGCACAAAGCAAGGACGTTATCCCTTATCAACATCAATCAAAGGGATAACGTCCTATTCATTACTTACATAAAAAATAATAGTTACTTCTTTACTCGCGGTTTTGCAGTCAGATGTCCAGTCTGTTCTTCGATCACGTTACCAGCTTCTTCTAAAAATTTGGAAATGAGTTCAAGCTCTCCAGCAGTATACTTAGATCCTAGAGCAATCATTGCTTCATGCAGCGGGTAATATGCATTACTGACTTCTTCTTTTTCCTCATATTGCGGGACAATAATCACCTTACGTCGATCATTAGGGTCATTTTCACGACGAACATAGTCGTGTTTTTCTAGTCGATCGATTAAAGCTGTCACGCTACCCGTTGTAAGTCCAGTTAATTTGGATAGTTCTCCAGCAGTAATTGGACCTTTCTCCCGTAATATATCTATTGATATATAATCATTATTGTATAATTCCAAATTGGTTGAGACCACTTGCTGATATAATACCGTTCGATTTCCTAAACCTCGCATCTTATTGACGAAATTTACTAAAGATTCGTTTGTTGGAATATTCGGTTTTCTTGACAAAAGCGTAACCTCCTTATAATATTAGTTTATCTTGATGGTCAAGATATTTGCTAGTCAAGATGTTAGTTTGTCGAGTTATTATTATGTACATAATAACGAATAGAATTCTAATTTGCAAAGGGGTTAACCAATGGAACTTAAAAAAAGTAATATTTCATTAGTTTTAGCAGGCTTATTATTAGCTATATTCATGTCAGCAATTGACAATACGATTGTAGCAACTGCAATGGGAACAATTGTATCAGAGCTTGGTGGCTTAGAAAAATTTGTGTGGGTAACATCAGCTTATATGGTAACAACGATGGCAGGGATGCCGATCTTTGGGAAGTTATCAGACATGTACGGACGTAAAAGATTCTTTATATTTGGATTAACTGTGTTTCTAATTGGTTCAGCTCTTTGTGGCTTAGCTCAGACGATAGAACAATTAAGCATTTATCGTGCGATTCAAGGTATTGGTGGCGGTGCATTAATGCCAATTGCTTTCACAATCATCTTCGATATCTTTCCTCCAGAGAAACGCGGAAAAATGGTTGGTATGCTAGGTGCGGTATTCGGTCTAGCAAGTCTAGTAGGACCTTTACTTGGTGCATATATTACAGACTCTATCGGCTGGGAATGGGTATTTTACATCAATGTGCCACTAGGTATCGTTGCGTTATTTCTAATTATAAGAAATTATATAGAAAATCCTATTCATACGAAGCAAAAGATCGATTGGTGGGGAGCATCAACACTTGTTATTGCGGTTGTCAGTCTAATGTTTGCTTTAGAACTAGGTGGGAATAAATACGATTGGAACTCTACTCCAATTATTACGTTATTCGCCAGCTTTGCGCTATTCTTCATTATATTCTTCTTTGTAGAATTGAAAGCAGAGGAACCGATATTACCCTTCTTCTTATTCAAACGTCGTTTATTTGCTTCATCGCAAATTTTGGCATTTTTATATGGCGGTACATTTATTATATTGACCGTATATATTCCAATCTTTATTCAAGCGGTTTTCGGTGGTTCGGCAACGAGTGCGGGTCTGTTTCTTACGCCGATGATGTTAGGCTCAGTTGCAGGTAGTGCGATTGGTGGTATTTTCTCAACGAAAACGAGTTACCGTAACCTGATGATATTGTCTGTTGTGTCTTACCTTTCGGGAATGTCACTATTAAGTACACTTACACCTGATACTTCTAGAATACTTCTTACGGTGTTTATGATTATTGTAGGTTTCGGAATGGGCTTCTCATTCTCATTACTACCTACTGCCTCACAACATAATTTGGAACCACGTCATCGTGGTACTGCTAATTCTACGAATGCATTTCTTCGTACACTTGGTATGACGATGGGAATTACAATCTTCGGTACGATTCAAAATAAAGTCTTTACTAATCAGCTAACAGAGAGTTTCAAAGACATGGGTGGTAGCGCTGATGCAGCAATGGCTAACATTGGTGATACCAGACAAATTTTCGAGCCTAGTGTGCGTGAAACGATACCAGCTGCAATTCTAGACAAGATTGTAGATGCGATGTCCAGCTCAATTGCTCATATTTTCTTGCTTGCAATTATTCCAATCGGAGTAGCTGTCATATTCGTATTTATGATGGGTAATTCACGTGTTGTTATAGAGAAAAAGCAAGATAGCCCACAACAGTAAGGAGAATTGGAATGAAGGATACGATATATATTAAAGGTGCGAGAGAAAATAATTTGAAAAATATCTCGCTTTCGATTCCAAAATATAAACTTGTCGTATTAACTGGACCATCTGGATCGGGTAAATCCACACTTGCTATGGATACTTTGCAAAGGGAATGTCAGAGACAGTATATGGAATCGATGGGGATGATGGCTGATACGATTAGCAAGCCAAAAGTTGAGATGATAGAAGGGCTTTCACCGTCGATAAGTGTGGGGCAACATGTAACGAATCGTAATCCACGTTCGACACTTGGAACTAGTACCGATATCTATATGTTCGTTCGATTTATTTTCTCACGATTAGGAGTTAGACATTGTCATGCTTGCAATGGAATAATAACACCTACTTTCGAACCTAATACGGCAATTCCTGATGAAGATGAGTATACGGATCATCAAGTAATTCATTGTCCACATTGTCATGTAGAGCTTGAAAAGTTAGGGATGTCACATTTCTCATTCAACAAGCCAGAAGGTGCTTGTGAAACATGTAGTGGTCTTGGTCATGTAGCAACAATTAATGAAGCTACCGTCTTTAATCAAGAGCTTAGTTTGAAAGATGGTGGAGTAGCTTCATTAAATGGTGTCCATCGTGATATTCAGACTCGTATTTTAGTGGCGGCAGGGAAACATTATGGGTTTGAGTTTGATCCTGAGCAACCATTGAAAGAGTATGGGCAAGCTCAGCATGATTTATTATATTACGGTGTCGAGAGTGAGAAGTTTAAGCGTCATTACCCTGATGTGAAGCCCGTTCAAGGCACGAAGTTCGAAGGCGTAATTCCTGGTTTGTGGCGTCGCTACAAAGAGAAGGAAGGCGAGTCAGGTGGTCAGGAGAAAGATGGCGGTTTCTTTCACGAACAGCTTTGTCATGAATGTCATGGCGCTCGTTTGAAGCATGAAGTGAGACTTGTTCAAGTAGCAGGTGCAACGATTACGGAAGTATCAGAATGGTCACTCGGTCAATTATTAGAGTGGACGGAGGGACTTATCGCTGCGTTACCTACAGAAGGGCTACATCTACTTGAACCGATCCTTCATGAAATGCCACTAAGACTTCGTCGTATTATTGATGTTGGACTTGGTTACCTCTCCTTAAACCGTCAAACGGTAACGTTATCTGGCGGGGAGGCACAACGATTGCGTCTTGCCTCCTTACTCGGTTCAGGACTAACTGGAGTACTATATATTCTTGATGAGCCAACAACTGGACTTCATCCAAGAGATACGAAAGGGTTAATCAGCGTACTACAACAACTACGTGATATGGGTAATACTGTACTCGTTATCGAGCATGATGTAGATATGATGCGCGCTGCGGATCATATCATTGATATCGGTCCTGGTGCAGGAGTAGATGGAGGAACTGTTGTTGGCGAAGGTAGCTTAGAAGATCTTATGATGTCACAGCACTCGGTTACAGGTGCTTATTTGCGAGAAGAACAATCTACTTCTATTATTAGATCGCGAAGACAAGGGGATGGTCAAGTCATCACAATCCATGGAGCTCATGCACGTAATGTCAACATCCCGAAAGTAACTATTCCGCTTGGTTGCCTTGTTTCGGTTACTGGGGTATCAGGTTCAGGTAAATCTACACTAGTATTCGACATTTTAGCGCAAGGAAATGCAGAAACTAAGCAGCAACTAGGATGCGAATCAATCAATGGATTCGCTGAAATCGGTAATGTCGTTATATTTGATCAATCTCCGATGGGTAGAATGCAAAGATCCAATGTAGCGACTTATACAGATGTATTTACTCATCTGCGTCAAATATTTGCTAACTTACCAGAAGCGAAGGAAAGAAAGCTAACAGCCAAACATTTCTCATTCAACACATCAGGTGGACGCTGCGAGACATGTCAAGGATTAGGAGTACTATCCGTTGATATGAATTTCCTACCAGACCTAGAAGTGAAATGCCATGACTGTAAAGGCAGAAGATTCACCGATGAAGTTCTGCAAGTTCAATTTAAAGGATTATCGATTTCTGATATTCTCAATATGTCGATCCAAGAAAGTTTACCAATATTACAAACGGAGAAGAAAATCTCTAGCTTAATTGAAATGTTATGTGAAGTTGGCCTCGGTTACCTTCAGTGGGGACAATCTGTCAAAACATTATCTGGTGGTGAAGGTCAGCGAGTTCGACTGGCGAAAGAATTGAGTAAACCCTCTAAGAAACATACGTTATATTTACTGGACGAGCCTACGACAGGACTTCATCCGTCAGATATTAAGCAACTTCATCTTCTATTAAGTAAGTTAGTTGATTCTGGCAATACGGTAGTTGTTGTGGAACATAGTTTGGAGCTTATTCGAGAATCCGACTGGGTCATTGATATCGGACCTGAGGGTGGAGCAGCAGGTGGAAAACTTATGGCTGAAGGAACGCCAGAGCAACTAGCTCGCGTATCATCTTCATATACTGGCATGTTCTTGAAAGAAATTCTTGCTTAACCAATTGTCCAAATTTGAACAGTATCGTCTTCAATCGTCTTCAATTTACAACCTCTACAATCGTAGGGGTTGTATTTATTTTTGTGCCAATACGTTATTATTAATAGAGTATTAATTCTCTATATGATTTGGAGTGTTTGCACCATGCAATATGATGGAATGTTAAGAGGCTTTACACATCAATATGAAAATCCCGTGCAATATAGCTTGAAACTGGACAAGACAGAGCTACCATGTAATGAGTGGATAGGTCAGCAACTTGAAATCAAATTTCTCGATGAAATAAGATGTATACATTGTAATCGTAAAATAAAAAAAACATATAATTCTGGTTATTGTTATCCTTGTTTTATCGAACTTGCAGAAAATGATCTTTGCATCGTGAAACCTCATGAATGTCATTTCGCTCAAGGCACATGCCGGAATGAACAGTTTGCTCAAGTTTACTGTATGGTACCGCATTATGTGTATTTATCTGTTAGTAGTGGTGTAAAAGTAGGTCTTACTAGAAAAGGTAATCAGTTAAAGCGCTGGGTTGACCAAGGTGCTATTCAAGCTATACCTATTGCTGAACTTCCTACGAGACAAATGGCGGGTGAACTAGAGTTTGAACTAACCCAATATGTACGCGACAAGACAGATTGGCGTAAAATGTTAAAGGATCAAGCAGATCTTGTAGAACTTTTAGAAACTAGAGATGAACTCTTCACATTAGTTACAGAAAGATTTCAGCCATATCTTATACATGATGCACTTATATCTGAATTCGAACATCCGAAGTTAAACTCTCCTGATAAGATTAAAACATACGATTTAGGTAAAACTCCGATTATTAAAGACCGCTTAATAGGAATAAAGGGAAATTACTTTATTTTTGAACATGCAGTTATCAATATGAGAAAGTTTTCAGGGTATAAAGTTAGCATTACAATAGGAGATCAGATTAATTAGTAGATAGGGGATTCAATAATGGTAAAGCAAAAGTATTATGTCGTGTGGAGCGGGAAAAAACCTGGAATATATATGAGCTGGCCAGAATGTCAACAACAAGTGCTTAAAGTATTTGATGCGAAATATAAAGCATTTGATACAAAGGATGCAGCAACAAAAGCATTTAAAGACGGCTGGGAGAAACATTGGGGACAAGGAAAAGCAAAAACAAGCTCCAAAATAAGTTCGAACAACGTCGTTAGTCCTAGTAGCGGAGAAATTGATTATGATGCGATCTCTGTAGATGTTGGCACAAGTGGAAACCCTGGGCCAGTTGAATACAAAGGAGTCGACACACGTAATAGTGAGATTATATTCTCTGTCGGTCCTATATCGAAAGGCACGAACAATCTTGGAGAGTTTCTTGCTATAGTTCATGCGCTTGCTTACCTCAAAAAAATTGGAAGTTCAAGAAATATATATAGCGATTCAGTTAATGCAATCAAATGGGTGAACAATAAAGCAGTTTCTTCTACATTAGTCCGCGATGCTTCTACACAAGAAATATGGGATTTAGTTGATCGTGCAATTGCTTGGTTACAGAATAACCAATACGACACCAAAGTGATGAAATGGAACACGAAAGAGTGGGGGCAGATTAAAGCAGATTATGGTCGAAAGTAACTCGAAAAATAGTCATTGGAGGTAAGCTGATGAGCACAACATTTACGACTTTAGTAGATGGAAAAACTTTAGCAACAATGGAGCGTGTGCTGAACCACTCTATTCATAATGTTTGGAATATGCTTACAGATAACAGTAAACTAACTCAATGGTTTTCGGAACTGAAGGTAGAAGATTTACGTATAGATGGTACCATTTCCTTCGATATGGGGGATGGTACATACGAATACATGAAAATTTTAGATGTACAAGCTCCTTATTTACTTCAATATACTTGGGCAGAAGATAACGTTCGATTTCAGCTTTCTGAAGTGGATGGGGGAAGCAAACTTATATTCTGTGAGGAAATTAGTAAAGTGACGGAGCATACTCCAAGAGATATAGCAGGTTGGCATGTCTGTTTAGATGTTATTCAAGCTATTCTTGATGGAGAAATAATCGAAGATCGAACGAAGATTTGGAGTAAATGGTATGAGCAGTACAAAGCTATATTACAGTAAATAACTGCATAGTGAATGCTTCTCAAACATTCCTCAATCATCATGTATTTATTGTGAAGATATTAACAATAATAACTAGGAATTCCGTAAGGATGAAGCGGAGGTATTTATGATGAGTCGTAGTAAGTTAAGAGACAGACTCAAATTGGCAAATGTAGAACCTAAGCACGGGGACCAATTTAATGATTTATTACGTTATGTATTTCAAGTAACTAATCGCGATTTACAAACCTTTGGCTGGGAAAATAGAGAAATTACTAAGTCTAAGTTAGCTGTGCTTAAACATGCAGATGTTTTTGGTTGGTTTGATAGAGAAAAATTAATTTCACAGTTAGCGATATACCCATTTCAAGTTAATATTTTTGGACGTATTTATGAGATGGGAGGGCTAACTGCTGTTGGAACTTATCCCGAATATGCTAACTTAGGCTTAATGAATCAATTAATGCTTCATGCTCTAACCAAAATGCGAGAGCATAAACAATCCATTTCGTTTCTTTATCCATATTCTATTCCTTACTATAGGCGAAAAGGCTGGGAAATTATTACGGATAAAATATCTTTTGAAGTTCCCGATACCCAGTTGCCTAAGACGAAGTATGTGCCAGGCAGTGTTGAAAGAGTTACTATTGACCATCCTGACATTAAGGCAATATATGAAAAGTTTGCTTTCTCTCATCATGGTGCGATGCTCCGAAACGAGTTAGCTTGGGAAGAGTATTTACGTTGGGATTTAGACGATATGACTGTAGCAATCTATTATGATGACAACGACTCACCGATGGGGTATTTGTTATATTGGGTTGCTGAAGAAATATTTTATATTAAAGAAATGGTATACATTATAGAAGAGGCACGAACTGGGTTGTGGAACTTTATTAGTGCTCATTTTTCAATGATTAAATTAGTTAAAGGCGACATTTACAAAAATGAACCGTTGTCCTTTATTTTAGATGATGGGGATATCAAAGAAACGCTTGCCCCTTACTATATGGCAAGGATAGTAGACATTAAATTATTCGTTGAGCAATATCCATTTCGGTGCCTAGATAAAGTATACGAACTAACTTTCAACTTAAGTGACCCTATGTTGGAATGGAACCAAGGAACCTTTACTTTGACTGTGGATA
The DNA here is from genome assembly GCF_024721975.1 of Paenibacillus endoradicis. Next base: position 855,972 of record NZ_JANQBB010000001.1, read on the forward strand.
CTACTGGCAAGGGGGAGCTTCGAGAAGGGGGTGTAAACCCTTCCTTAACTGCAGACGTCTCAGCATTAACTACAATGTTGATGGGTTACAAACGTCCAACGTACTTAGCAAGAATAGGGCGCATCCAAGCAGATGATAATTCAATCGAATTACTTGAACAATGGATTAGACAAGAGCACCCATACTTTTCAGATTATTTCTGAGAATAGATCCCTTTATAGTGATAGACACCATTAATCCCAAACCATTAAAGGTGACTATCGACTATAGTGGGACTTTTGTGTGAAAATAGTAGGTAGTGATATAACAACAAAAGAGGTGCAACATGACAAACGTACATATCATAAATTCTTCTATCAACAATGACGTATATGCTTCACATGCTGGTCCTGAAGATATGAATGTGATTCGCGATTTGATAGTAAAAACAGTAAGTTGGTTTGAAAGTATAGGTTCGACGCAGTGGAATAACCTGCCAAATGAGCAAGATGACCAATATCTTTTATCCGCTATTGCCAATGGTGAAATAATTATTTTTCGCAAAGCTGGAGAGACTGCTCTAGCTGGTTCTGTCATTTTGCAACAACATCCAAGCCAGTGGGATCAGAAACTTTGGGGAGAAGCAGCGACAAGCGAGAACAATGCGGTTTACTTGCATCGCTTTATTGTCAATCGCGAGTATGCTAGACAAGGTTTGGGGTTCGAAATACTGTCGTGGATTGATAATGGAATACAATTTACTGGAAGAGATAGAATTAGACTAGATTGTATCGCTCATAATGAAAAGCTTAATAATTATTATAAGCAATGTGGCTATACCACCATAAGTGAAAATGATGGTTTCATTATATATGAAAAGCTACACTCACAACGAACAACATCGAATTAGGTACAATGAGATGATTAGTGGGTATAATTGGCAATAATATCTTACTTATGCTAATATTTCCTATCAGGAGGGATGTTATGCGTACAATCGCTTGTCTTGTCATATTATTACTAGCTTTAACGGGGTGCACAACAGAACTACAAACCTCTGTTCCTGAGAAGAAAGATGAACCAACTGAAATTACTCTGACACCTGTTGAACTATTCAAAGGAGAAGAGGCCAAGTACAAACCATTTCTTGGTAACATGTGCGGTGCATTCAAACTGAGCTATAAAGGTAACAAACCAAATGCAAACTTGGATATCGATATATGGAAAAATGGAGAAAAAGTCGAGTCTTCCGGATCATTAGGAGATTTATTTTTCAGTTCAGAAAATCTAGAAAGCACAGAAATAGAAATTATTATATCCATTGATACGATTTCTATGGAAGGGCAAGACGATGTTAACCAAGTTAAAGTGAGTAAAATGAATGGCTCTGGTTCAAGCACTGCTATCTATACGATTCCTCGGGACAAAGAATTAATTACAAGAGGTTTACTGAATAACCCTAATGTCCTTACATTTACGACAGAAAATTCTGTTCCTTTATGGGGAATGCAATCAACTAGCGGCAATTATATTTCTGGTGGGGATTTATCAACAGAATCGTTAATTAAACTCGAACATGCAATCATCTTCACCTTACGCTTCGAAGATTAACTAAATATCGTATAGCATAACAATTTTGCTGCATTTTTTATAAACTAACAGACTATATAATAAGTTGCTAATTGCTTGAAAGAGTTTCCTTGCGGAGCTCTTTTTTGCAATTAGCATTGAATGGTGTATGTAGGAAAACTTTTGTTAGAACATCATATGAAAAGTTGCGTGATGGATCGTTAAAAAAGGATTCAACAAGAGAATCCTTTTTTAATACACTATCATATAGGGGGGGAGTATGTGAAGTGGTCATGCTTGAAACAAACAATCTCCTTCCTAAATACTTAATACAATGTGTGGAATTCTAATGAAATATAATAATTATGTTGACTTTTATAGGGTAGGGGGGTATACTATATTTACAGTGAGATGTTAACATTCAACTTTATCGTCAAGGTCGCTACTTGTGAGAACGCCAATGACATTTACATCTTATCTGAATAATTTGAACATTAAAGGAGAAATCATCAATGCAAAATATAGTTCTAGAAGTAGAAGGAATGTCTTGTAATCACTGTGTCAACTCAATTGAAAGTGCTCTTAAGGAACTTGGAGCTACAGGATCAGTCGATCTGAAAGCTAACACGGTTACTGTACAATTTGACGAAAGCAAGCTTACCCTGGATAACATCAAAGAAGCAATTGAAGAGCAAGGATACGAAGTCTAAAAACGAGGTGTTTATATAATGTCAACTACTGAAGCGGGTAAACAACAAACTTCGTTACAGATTACTGGGATGACCTGTGCCGCTTGTGCTAACCGTATTGAAAAAGGCTTGAACAGACTGGAAGGCGTGTCGGAAGCAAACGTGAATTTTGCAATGGAAAGAGCGACTATTTCTTATGATCCAACTAAAGTAGACGTAAGTAAGATGGAAGAAAGCATTGAAAAGCTAGGCTTTAGTACAGCAAAAGAAACGATAGAATTACAATTGGAAGGTATGACTTGTGCTGCCTGTGCACTTAAAATCGAAAAAACATTAAATAAACTACCTGGGGTAAGTAGCGCCAATGTAAACTTTGCAATGGAAACTGCCCATGTTGAATACAATCCAATTGATATTTCAGTTAATGATATGCAACAGCGAGTTGAAAAGCTGGGCTATAAAGCTAATCTTAAACAAGAACAAGGTGACCCTTCTGAGCGCAGAGCAAAAGAATTGTCAAGACAGAAACGGAAACTGCTCATCTCAGCAACTTTATCGCTTCCACTGCTATGGGCAATGGTCAGCCACTTTTCGTTCACCTCTTGGATATGGCTACCGAATCTCTTCATGAATCCGTGGTTCCAATTGATACTTGCAACTCCAGTGCAATTTTATATTGGTAGACAATTTTACATTGGCGCTTTTAAAGCACTTCGTAACCGTAGTGCTAATATGGATGTATTAGTATCACTAGGTACATCAGCAGCTTATTTTTACAGCTTGTACTTAACTATTGATTGGGCAATCAAGGGCGGCAGCGCTCATCATGGTCCTGCGATGTATTATGAGACGAGTGCAGTCCTTATTACACTAGTATTAATGGGCAAATTATTTGAATCATTAGCAAAAGGTAGAACATCAGAGGCGATTAAATCGTTAATGGGTTTACAAGCGAAGACAGCATTAGTTGTTCGAGATGGTCAAGAATTAACAATTGCAGTAGAAGAAGTACTTACAGGAGATATCGTACTTGTTCGTCCGGGTAATAAAGTACCTGTCGATGGTGAAGTATTGGAAGGTATCTCATCCGTAGATGAATCTATGCTCACTGGTGAAAGTCTTCCCGTTGAAAAGAAAGCTGGAGATTCCGTTATCGGAGCTACAATTAATAAGAACGGTATGCTTCGCATAAAGGCAACAAAAGTAGGCAAAGAAACCGCACTTGCTCAAATCATTAAAGTAGTAGAAGAAGCACAAGGTTCTAAAGCTCCAATTCAAAGGGTGGCAGATGTCATTTCGGGAATATTTGTCCCTATCGTGGTCGGAATTGCAGTTATTGCTTTCTTAGTATGGTACTTCATCGTAACACCTGGTGATTTTGCTGGGGCATTAGAAAAAGCTATCGCAATTTTAGTTATTGCTTGTCCTTGTGCTTTGGGTCTAGCTACACCGACTTCTATAATGGCTGGATCAGGACGTGCTGCAGAATTAGGAATCTTATTCAAGGGTGGAGAGCACTTAGAACAAACACATAAAATTGATGTGATTATTTTAGATAAAACAGGTACTGTAACTAAAGGGAAACCTGAGCTTACTGATGTCTTAGTTGAAGGAAACGAAAAGGAGTTTCTACGACTCGTAGGTTCAGCCGAGAAAAACTCAGAGCATCCTCTAGCAGAAGCAATTGTTGCAGGTATTGTGGAAAAAAATATTGAGCTTCCACTAACGGAATCATTCGAAGCAATTCCAGGTTATGGGATCAAAGCTATTGTCGAAGGTAAAGAATTGCTTATCGGTACTAGACGATTATTAGAAAAATTCGAAGTTGAAGCTAAACATATTTATAACACAATGTCTGCTTTAGAGGAATCCGGAAAAACAGCGATGCTGGTTGCTATCGATAAGAAATACGTAGGTATGGTAGCTGTAGCAGATACGATTAAAGAAACCTCACTTGCAGCAGTCAGTCGTTTGAAGGAAATGGGTATTCAAGTCATCATGATTACTGGCGATAACAAGCGCACAGCCAAAGCAATTGCGGCTCAAGTTGGTATTGAGCATGTCCTCGCTGAAGTTCTTCCTGAAGGGAAAGCGGACGAAGTGAAGAAATTGCAGGCACAAGGTAAGAAGGTAGCAATGGTCGGCGATGGCATTAACGATGCTCCCGCTTTAGCTACAGCGGACATTGGAATGGCAATCGGTACTGGCACGGATGTGGCAATGGAAGCAGCAGATGTGACGTTGATGCGTGGTGATCTTTCAAGCATACCAGATGCCATCTATATGAGTCGAAAAACGATGTACAATATTAAGCAAAATCTATTCTGGGCGCTCGGTTACAATACACTTGGTATTCCAATTGCAGCGCTTGGCTTATTAGCTCCATGGGTAGCAGGTGCAGCGATGGCATTAAGCTCAGTTTCTGTTGTGCTTAATGCACTTCGTCTACAACGTGTAAAAATACGCAACTAATTTTCAAGGGGAAATGGAGATAGTAATCGAATGTATAAGAACAAAATAATGTTCCTTTCAATAGTTCTTACTTTCAGTTTATTAACGGCATGTGGTACTAGCAACAATACAGCGGCAGATGATAATCATACTGCAGGTCACGTGGCAACACAAAATGATTCAAACGCAGCTGAACATAGCGGTCATGCAACTACTAAGCAAACAGAAAGTCATTTACAAGCTTCTTTTTCCTTCGATACAAATCAAACAAAAGCTAATGAAGAAACAACATTGACGATCCAAATTAATGATCATGATGGTCAACCTGTTAATAACTTTGAGCTAAACCATGAGAAATTGCTTCATCTCATCATGGTCAATGAAGACTTATCATATTTCAATCACATACACCCAGAATTTGTTGGTGACGGTAAGTTCACAATAAATACGACTTTCCCTGTCGGTGGAGAGTATAAGCTCTTTGCTGACTTTATTCCAAGCGGAGGGTCCAGCACTACGCTAAGTGAGCGGATACAAGTAGAAGGGAAAGAGAAAATTCCAGTCGCTATTACAGCTGACAAGAAGTTGGTAACAGAAGTTGATGGTAAAGAGATTACACTTTCGCTAAGCGGAACTAAGCCGAATGAAGAGGTAACGTTAACGTTTAATATAGTAGATGCTAACAGTAAGCATGGAATTGACAACTTAGAACAATACTTAGGTGCTGTCGGTCATGTCGTAATCCTTTCCGCAGATGCAGAGCAATATATTCATGTTCATCCGTTAGATGAGAAATCTACAGGACCAATTGCTGAGTTTGCTACATCATTCCCAACTAGCGGTACCTACAAGTTATGGGGACAATTTCAGCAAGATGGAGAAGTATTTACCGTTCCTTTCGTCGTTGATGTGAAGTAATTGGATAAATCCAACTAGAAGGAGTACCGAGATGTTAGACACGATAAAAATTGCAATAAGCCCACCAATCCAGGTGGGTGGAATTCTTTTTACTGTAGAGCAGCTTACCACAATCGGAGTTGTCTTAGGTCCAAATGTAAAGATTGAAATGACACCTTTTGGGCAACTTTATATGGAAGTTCCCTTAGTCGAGCGAGAATTAATTACAGAAAAGCTTGAGTATGCAGGGTTAGAAGTAAATCCCGCAGGATTTGTTACAAAAAGCTTAATTGCTTGTAATTTTTGTAAAGGTGCTGAGGAAGCTGGCCTTGCAGTAGCCCAAACTTTAAATGTTTCAATCGCAGGAATTAAGACACCGATGCCGATCAAAATAGGCTATGCTGGTTGTGCTCTTGGAACAAGCGAACCTTTATTGAAAGATATTAGTGTCGTCAAAATGCGTAATACGTATGAAATATTCATAGGTGGCGAACCGAAAGGACTCAAAGCCTCGCTTGCTCAATCACTAATATCAGGAGTACAGGAAGAGCAGCTTGTTCCGATTGTTATGGCACTTATTCATTACTATAATGAGCACGCTAAAGGAAAAGAGAAGTTCAAGAAATTCATTCAGCGCGTTACGCTGGAGCGTTTACAACAGTTAATCGCAACATAGCACAATAGACTACAAGGAGGTGAATCATATGCAAGAGGCAATCGTCAAAGTAGAAGGTATGTCTTGTCGTTCATGTGTGAATAAAATTGAAGGTGCACTTGATGCAATCGGTGTTGAAGCAAACGTAAATATGAAAGATGGCACAGTTAACGTGACATTTGATGCATCGAAAATAGACTTAGCAGTAATTGAGGGAACTATTAAAGCAAACGGATATTCTGTTTCCAAATAGAGAAAGTTCAATGCGCATTCTTTGTTACCTATTCGATAGAGGCAGTATCTTCTTCATCGAATAGGTACTTTTATTAATTCGTTTGAATTGTTGAATTTCCAAAATAACCATGATATGATACTTATAAATTAAGGATAGGGGCTGAAAAGAAGCATGTACAATTTCTTGTAGAAATATAAATTATTAAAACTATGAAGGCTTATTTTCGTATGTTTTATTTTTTATATGCAAGAAAGTTGCTACATCTTTTCACTCAGAAAATATATCCTACTCTAACTCTATTTTGGGTTAGTTTAACTGTATTTATTTGAGCTACAAGAATGGTAACTTTCTTGTAGCTCTTTATTTTTTTATACAGGAGGATTATATTATGTCATTAATTAATGTTACCAATCTGACGTTTGCCTATGATGGCAGCTACGATAATATATTTGAGAATGTAAGCTTTCAACTTGATACCGATTGGAAGTTGGGGTTTACCGGAAGAAACGGGAGAGGGAAAACAACGTTTATGGCGTTGTTGCAAGGGAAATATGAGTATAGTGGAAACATTTCTGCTCATGTTGGTTTTGAATACTTCCCATTCCATGTGCCTAACAAGGAGAATAATACGCTCGATGTCATCCATGAGATCTTCCCTGATTATGTTCATTGGAAATTAATGCGTGAACTATCATTGCTCCAAGTTTCTGAAGATGTACTGTATCGTCCTTTTGCCTCATTATCTAATGGTGAACAGACGAAGGTGCTATTAGCTACGTTGTTTATTAAAGAAAATAGCTTTCTTTTGATCGATGAACCAACTAACCATCTTGATATGCATGCAAGACAACTAGTCAGTAATTATCTCAATACGAAACGTGGTTATATATTAGTATCCCACGACCGCGCATTTCTCGATAACTGCGTGGACCATATCCTTTCCATCAATAAGACAAACATCGAGATTCAAAAAGGCAACTTCTCAAGTTGGTGGGAAAATAAAGCAAGACAAGATAACTTTGAACTTGCAGAGAATGAAAAGCTTAAAAGCGATATTAAGAGACTATCCCATTCTGCCAAAAGAACGGGCGACTGGTCCCATGAAGTAGAGAGAACGAAAAACGGTACAAGAAGTTCTGGCAATAAAATAGATAAAGGCTATGTCGGACACAAGGCTGCGAAAATGATGAAACGTTCTAAAGCAATTGAGCAAAGACAGCAATCTGCCATTGAAGAGAAGTCCAAACTGCTCAAAAATATCGAAGGTTCTGAGCGTCTCGAACTTGCACATCTTACTTATCATAAACACCAACTTGCTGAACTTGAAAATGTATCGATTTATTACCATGATAAGAATGTAATCTCTGATGTCAGTTTTACGATTGAACAAGGGGAAAGAATAGCACTTTCGGGTATCAATGGCTCAGGGAAATCAAGTATTATCAAACTTATTTGCGGTGAGGATATGAATTTTACGGGGAGTTTCAAGAAAGATAGTCAATTAAAAATATCTTATGTATCTCAAGATACTTCACATCTGCAAGGTAATTTATCTGAATATGCTGCAAATAATGGGATCGATGAGAGTATCTTCAAAGCAATGTTACGAAAGCTAGATTTTTCAAGAGTTCAATTTGAAAAGGATATTTCGACTTTTAGTGGAGGGCAGAAGAAGAAAGTACTCATTGCAAAAAGCATAAGCGAGAGGGCTCATTTACTCGTATGGGATGAACCACTTAATTTCATTGATGTTATTTCACGTATGCAAATTGAGGAGTTACTGCTAGAATATGCACCAACTGTTCTTTTTGTAGAGCATGATAGAGAATTTTGCAATAACGTCGCTACAAAGGTTGTTAAGCTTTAGAATAGCTTTTTTGTATGCTATTGGACGATTGTAGTAAGGGCATAAAAGGAGAATCAGATGAAAAAATATATTATTTTTGGCGCTAGTCAAGGATTAGGAGATGCTTTTGTTAAAGGACTACCAACTGCTGGAGATCATGTTTGGATAGTATCTAGAAGAAGACCTGATAGTTTGGATCTACAAGATGGAGTCCATCGAAGTTGGATTCAGGCAGATCTAGCTGAACAGCATGTTGCGAAGAAAATAGTAGCTTCACTTCAAGAAGAGATGTTAGATGTGCTCATATATAATGTAGGTATCTGGGAAAAGTCTGGGTTCGAGGATGAATATAACTTTGACCACGATGATCCTGTAGATATTGCTAACATTATTCACGTAAATATGACCTCAACAATAACTTGCATTCAAGCATTATTGCCTAATTTACGGAAATCGGAAGCAGGTAAGGTTATTCTCATCGGCTCTTCGGCTGGATTAGATCACACCAATAATTCTCAAGTTTCTTTTGTCGCTTCCAAATTCGGTCTACGTGGAATAACAAATGCCTTAAGAGAGCATGTAAGGAAGGATGGTATTACAGTCACTTGTATCAACCCAGGTGAGCTAGCAGCCGATATTCCTTATGAAGACGGTCCTGATAAGGCGATTAATGAATATAATGGAACCCGTATTCCAGTTCAAGATATGATATCACTTGTGAAGTGTGTAATTAGTCTTTCTAGAGCAGCTTGTGTTAAAGAAATTAATGTTCCTGCAATAACTGATACAAATGCATAATTGTAAGAATATGCTCCAACAGTTCTATTTATAGTACATGATAGTGAGTTTTTCAATAACGTCTCTACAATTGTTATTAAACTTTGACGTTGCTAGTTCTTTAATATGACTTCTATAGCACAATTCCAGATCAGCGGCGATGTAACTTCGTCGCTGATAATCCGACATAGACACAAGGTAAGTATTTACAAATGAATGAAAACAATTGCGTAATGTAATAAACTATATTATATTAGTTGATGTATCAACTATTGACTAATCAATTATTGATACATCAATAAAATAACCCATCTAAGAGGAGACTACACATCATGAGAAAATATCAGAAAACGAATGACTTTAATGAGATCCTAAACGGTCGTCGCTCGATCAAAGTTTATGACCCAAGTGTAAAAATCAGCCGTGAAGAAATGACTGAAATATTAGAACAAACTTCAACAGCTCCATCTTCAATTAATATGCAGCCTTGGCGCTTTGTCGTAATTGATAGTGAGGAAGGAAAAGCGACGATAGCCCCTCTTGCACAATTCAATAAAGACAAAGTATCAAGTTCTTCGGCAGTAATCGCTTTGTTTGCAGATAAAAACAATTTTGATTATTCTGAAGAGATTTATGGTACAGCAGTGGAATTAGGATATATGCCTGAAGAAGTTAAAAATGCTCAACTCGGTTATTTCAAAGGACTTTATGCTAACATGACTGATGAAGTAATGAAAGATACGATTATGTTGGATTCAGGACTTGTCGCTATGCAACTTATGCTTGTTGCACGTGCTCACGGATATGATACGAATCCAATCGGTGGTTATGAGAAAGAGCTTATTGCCGAGGCTTTTGGGCTTGACAAAAACCGCTACATCCCGGTGATGTTGATTACAATTGGTAAAGCTGCAAGTGAAGGGTTCCAATCCTATCGACTGCCTGTTGAAACAACTACGGTATGGAAATAATACAGACTCTCCTTTAGTACAAGTTGCAATATTTTATATAGTACTTTAATATATTAATTGATAGCTCAATGATTGAGTGCTCAACTGGAAGATATACATTTATGTATTTCTTAAATATATTAAGCACTCGGGAGGTCAATTGATGGATTGCGAATTTTCAGAACAAGAACATATTCTACACATTTTAAAAGGTTTAGGTAATTCAGTTAATCCTAAGTTTGAACGTTGTACCGGTATTAGCTCATCACGATACGATTTATTGTATCAATTATATATTGCTGATGAAGTGAATCAATCGACACTTCAAAAAGCAGTGAATATTGACAGTGCAGCTATCACTAGGCATCTAAAGCAACTTGAATTAGAAGGTATGGTTTCAAGATGGAAAAGCCAAGCTGATAATAGAGTTACTTTCGTTCGGCTCACAGATAATGGACGTAATCAGATTGAAGTTTACAAAAAGGAGAAAATTAATTTTCTATCCCAAATGATGCATGATTTTGATGCAGAGGAGTTAAAAATATTATCTAACATGCTCACACGCATGCAACACAATATTATTAAGTATTAAACTTATTATTTATTAGTTTTTATGTTCGAACCATAATAAAATAAAAAGGATGATTAGACATGATTATTATTCACGCAAACCTTCAAATTAAACCAGAGCAAGAACAAGCTTTTTTAGATGAAGTGAAAACACTTCTTGTAGCTTCAAGAGCAGAAGAAGGAAACATCAGTTATGAATTATTGAAAACTACAGAACAAGAACATCGTTATACAATGGTTGAACTATGGAAAGATATACAAGCTACGACGTCCCATAATATGAGTGAACATTTCACAGCTTTTACTCAAAAAGCCCCATTGTTTATGGCAGCGCCTATGGATCTTAAAGTGTTCAGCGGTGAACCATTAAAAGCTTAAGAAATATATCACATTGCATAAATAAAAACACGAAAAACAGCCGAAAAATTTCTGTCTTTCGTGTTTTTTCTATGATTAGAAAAATAGTTAGTTAATAATTTTTTCTCACCAAAAAAGAAGAACCTCGTGATTTATGTAGTTGAATCTATTGTATAATAGATTCAACTACTCTATAGCCGTTTTGAAGTACATACTTAAAATAGTTCCTAGCTAGAGATAGTCGATAAATTAATGTCATAAAATATTCGGAAATGGATATTATGATGAAGAAAAAGGATGGAATCATGAAGAAGGTCATCGTAATTGGATCAGGAATTGTTGGCGCATCTACCGCATATCAATTAGCAAAATTAGGTGCAGATGTTATTATAATAGATCGAAAAGATAAAGGACAAGCAACAGATGCCGCTGCTGGTATTATCTGTCCTTGGCTTTCTCAAAGGCGTAATCAGGCTTGGTATCAGCTAGCCAAAGCAGGTGCACGTTTTTATCCAGAATTGATAGCTGACCTAGAAAGCGAAGGAGAAACAGCAACGGGGTATTCACAAGTTGGAGCTCTAGTTATTCATAATGATTTGGAGAAGCTCAACAAAATAGAACAACGAGCACATTTACGTAAAGAGGATGCACCTGAAATCGGCACAATAACTCCACTTAACGATAAAGAAACTAAAGAACTATTTCCATTGTTAGATGAAGGCTATCATTCCATTCATATTAGCGGTGCTGCGCGTATCGATGGTCGTGCGCTTCGTGATGCTTTAATACGATCAGCAGAGAGAAACGGTGCCGAACTGATCAACGGAGATGCAACACTTCTGCATGAAGCCGACCGAGTAATAGGTGCATCTGTCGGTGAAAAAAGCTTCTTGTCTGATCAAGTTATCATTTGCGCAGGGGCATGGGCCAATCCATTGCTCCAGCCTTTAGGCATCAACTTTAAAGTAAGTTATCAAAAAGCACAGATTATGCATTTACAGGTTGAACACAGTCAAGACTCTGGCAATTGGCCAGTCGTTATACCACCAACGGACCAATATCTGCTTTCTTTTGATGATCAGAAAATTGTGATAGGTGCTACTCATGAGAATGATATAGAAGGATACGATACAAGGGTCACACCTATTGGAATGCAAGAAATACTTAATAAAGGACTTGAACTCGCACCTGAAATAGCCAATAGTACATTTGAGGAAGTAAGAGTTGGATTTCGTCCATTTACACCAGGATTCCTTCCTGTGATCGGTGCAGTTCCTGGCTGGGACGGTCTTCTGGCGGCCAATGGATTAGGTGCTTCAGGATTGACAATGGGTCCATTTATAGGAAATCAGCTAGCTAAATTGGCACTTGATTTGCCTTTAGATCTAGATATAACCGAATATAATATTGGAAATGCAATGGATGTTAGTTAGTCTCATTGCTGCACTTGAGAAGTTACAACTTGACAAATTAGCAACACTATAGATATTATGGACACAATAAGTCTTTAATCGAGGTGAAATGATGAAATTTACAAAAGCAACGAATTATGCGTTACACACAATGTTTATGCTCGTTGAAGCTTCTCCAGTTAAGCCTGTAGGCGTTCAACAACTCGCAGAGACCCAAGGTGTTTCTCCAACATATTTATCTAAAATTTTAACGAAACTTGTCAAATCTGGATTAATTGATTCCGTATCTGGAGCAAATGGAGGGTATCGATTATCTCGCAAAAAAGAAGAGATTACGTTTTTGGATATTATTCAAGCTATCGAAGGTTCTACTTCCTTATTTGAATGCAACTTTGTTCATGGCGAAAACTGTTCGATTCAAGCTGTTATGAAGGAAGCAGAGATGAAAATGGAGCTACATCTCAAAAACACAAAACTAACTGATTTGAGCCCAATGAAAATAAGAGCTCTTGATTGAAATAACGAGAACCCATAATGTAAGAAAAGGAGCAGCTTGCTAAGGCAACTGCTTCTTTTTTGTATGTAATCAATGGATGTTTCAAATGTACCAAGCTTAATTGTTAACCTAATTATTTAAAATAATGGTTTACAATGATCGGAAGTCGAGATATCATAAAGTTAATACATAGAAGTCGACTCTAGTAGGAATAAAATTTTCAATATAATGACGGAGGAAACAAGATGAAAACAAAAGAAATGGTATTTGCTGCATTATTCACTGCATTTATAGCAGTTTTAGGTATGATCCCACCAATTCCACTTGGGTTCATCCCGGTACCAATTACGCTTCAAACGCTTGGTGTCATGTTAGCAGGATGCTTTCTTGGCAAGAAAACGGGGACAATTAGTTTGATTTTATTTATCGTGTTAGTTGCTTTAGGATTACCTTTATTGTCTGGCGGTCGTGGTGGTCTTTCAGTATTTGTAGGACCGACTGCTGGTTACTTCCTAAGCTGGCCAATTGCTGCTTTTTGTATTGGGTATATGACAGAAAAAGTATGGTCGACGTTAAAGCTATGGAAACTTATCGTTATAAACATTGTATTCGGTGTTGTATTAATTAGTTTAATTGGAGCACCAGTTATGGCTCTTATTACACATACATCTATCTGGGCTGGACTTATTGGAGCTACTGCATTTTTACCAGGAGATATTATTAAAGCAATAATCGTAGCTATTATTGTGTTACAAATAAAAGCAATTAGCCCGATTGAGGAAAAAGTACAAAACTCATAATAATTGTAATGAACAATAGGGGGTTGAACGATGAATCTGGTAGAACCGTTACTACAGTATGCAGCGCAGCAACCCAATAAAATTGCATTATCCGATGGAATAAAGTGTCAATCGTATTCTAATTTGGTACGGAAGATGAAAAAAGTAGCACGAGGATTAATTCAAAATGGACTTACTCGCGACAACGTTGCGATTCTCTCTTCAAATCGTATGGAATTTGTAGAGGTTTTCCTAGGTACCATTTATGCAGGCTGTGTCCCTATCCCTATTGATCCCAAATGGAGTACAAACGATATAAGCATCATAATGCAGCAGTGTGAGCCTAAAGTTATATTTACAGAGACTGAATTTGCAAACAAGTTAGTCATGCAGGACAGTGACGTTCAACGCCTCACATTTTCTGACGACGATAATGGTTCGTATGACAACTGGTTACATCCTCTAAAGCCTGAAGCAACCATAGATGAATCCAATGAATTATTATTTATTGGATTTACTTCAGGTACAACAGGTGCGCCGAAAGGGTATTTACGCACACACTCATCATGGTTTAATAGCGTCAAGGCGACGAGTGAAGCTTTTCAACTAAACAACTTGGAACAAATATTAGCTCCAGGTCCATTTGTTCACTCCTTGTCGTTATTCGCCTTAATGCAGAGTCTACATAGTGGTTCAACTTTCCATATCGTAAAAGATTTTAATTCAGCATCTATTTTGCAGTTGTGCAAAGAGGTTCCCGATATGATTTTGTTTGTTGTGCCAACAATGATAGAATCCATGATGCAGCAAGGTTTACAAGGTAAAACACACATTCAAGCAATAATAAGCTCAGGTGGGAAATGGTCAGATGCATCTAAAATAAGGTGCAGTGAGTTCTTCAACGGAGCAAAGCTATATGAATTTTACGGTTCATCTGAAGCTAGCTATATCAGTTATTTAGATATTGATAATAAAGATAAATATAATTCCGTAGGTAAGCCGTTTTCAGGTGTTCAGATATCCATTCGTGATGAACAATTTCAGGAGGTAACTACTGGTATCATCGGGCAGTTATACATACGAAGTAACATGATGTTTGCTGGATATCATAAAATGCCCGAAGTAACTACGGCAGCATTCAGGGACGGATGGCTCATTATTGGCGATTATATGTACACTGATGAAGATGGGTACTTATATCTGGCTGGACGAGCACATAACAAGATAGTATCGGGCGGATTAAATATATATCCAGAGGAAATAGAAACTGTACTTCTACAAATCCCTGAAATAGAAGAAGTAATAGTGATTGGCATTGCAGATGAATATTGGGGAGAACAGGTGATATCACTAATAAAGTGGAATGGACAACAGCGTTTAACTTTAGCAAATATTAAAAAATTCTGTCGTCAACATTTAGCGAAATATAAAGCCCCAAAACAGATTATTACGGTAGATCAGTTCATCTATACGAGTAGCGGTAAGATTGCTCGTCAAGCAATGAAAGAATACACGAAAAGAGTGATGTTATGACAGAGGCTGTTATTGTTATGGCAAAACGTACGCCTATTGGTAAGATTGGTGGCGTGTTAAGTACTATTGAGCCAGAAGTATTATTGTCATCTCTTATTCAGCATATAGTAGCTTCAACGAAATTACCGTCCGACTTAATTGATGATGTTATAATTGGTAATGTGATTGGTCCTGGTGGGAATATAGCACGAGTTGCTTCGCTAGAAGCTGGGCTACCAGTCACAGTTCCAGGTGTAACCATTGATCGGCAGTGCGGGTCTGGTCTAGAGGCCATTAATATAGCTGCCCGATTCATTCAGAGTGGAGCAGGTGAAGTTTATTTGGCAGGTGGTGTTGAAAGTACTAGTCGAGCGCCATGGAAAATGACCAAGCCAGTAACGTTAATGGGAGTTCCGAAACTATACACACGAGCACAATTCACGCCTAACTGCTACGGTGACCCTGATATGGGAATTGCAGCAGAAAATGTCGCAAAACATTACGAGATTACTAGGGAACAACAAGATATATATTCCTTGAAGAGCCATCAAAAAGCGATTCAATATGAGCAATCTGGCCGATTTCAGCATGAGATTGTACCCATACAAGTCCAAGGTGCATGGGTTAACGTTGATGAGTGCCCAAGAGCCAATACTAGTCTCCAAAAGTTACAACAACTGAAACCAGTATTTCTGGAACAAGGGACAGTAACTGCTGGTAATGCTTGTCCCCTGAATGACGGGGCTGCTCTAGTCCTCATCATGTCACTTGAAAAATGTCGAGAGCTTGGACTTAAGCCTATTTTGCGTGTGGTGGATGCTCAAACTGCAGGGGTAGATCCTAATTACTTAGGTATAGGACCTGTTCCGGCGGTGCAAAAAGTGCTGAGTCGTCAGCATTTGACGGTAGACGATTTAGACATCGTGGAGTTTAATGAGGCATTCGCTTCACAAGTGTTGGCCTCATTGCAAGAACTTCGAATTCCACAGAAGAAAGTCAACCTTGGAGGTGGAGCTTTAGCAATTGGCCATCCATATGGTGCTTCTGGAGCGATTTTGATGACACGCTTATGTTCAGAAATGCAGAACAAACCATACAATAGAGGCCTTGCGACTCTCGGTATTGGTGGTGGGATAGGTATAGCAACACTAGTGGAGGCGGTCGAATGACTAGTGTTCAATTTCGTCTGCAAATTACGGAAGATTGGATTTCTCGTTATGCTCAAAGTATTGATTCACCACTGCAAACTATTAATAATCAACTTATTGCGCCCGCAACTATGCCGATTATTTTCTGGCGAGCATTCGAGATACCTTGGCTAGAGATAAATATGAGTGCACCCTTAATTCATGGTATGCAAAGTTTTATATATGAGAGTCCGATTATTGCGGGTATGAACTTGGATTGTGAATTACAGTTAACGAACATAGTTAAGAAGACAAGTAGAAATGGCTCACTAACACTTTATTATCACAAACTTATTTGTAAATGTGACGGGGCTATGATCGTAACAGCAGAAACAGTATTGATTCGAGTAGGTGATCAAGATGAAGAAACTAATAACAAGTAAAGCGATCAAACAATATGCGGCTGTTTCAAAAGATAACGCTGATATACATCTCAATGCTGAAATCGCTATGAAAACAGGCTATAAACGACCTATTGCACATGGAATGTATGTGATGGGTCTAGCACAATCAATATATCTAATCAATCATCCAACGAAATGGATCACAAACTATAGTATGAAATTTCAAGAGCCACTTTTAGTAGATACTGTGGTGATTTTCGAATATAAGGAATGCAACGGTGAAATCGTTGTGATCGTATCGATTGAATCTGGTGAAGTCATTGCATCAGGTGCTTTATCGGTGAAAGAGAGGTAATTATGACGAAAGTAGCCATTATTACTGGAGCAACGAGAGGTATAGGCCGTAGCATTGCCATTCAATTAAGTCATGTTGGTTATATAATAGTAGTTAATGGTACCAATCAATTATTAATCGACGATGTGTTACATCAGATTCATCGAATGGGTGGTCAGGCATGGGGTTATTGTGGCAACGTTGGAGATGCTGTAAAAGTCTCGACGATGATAGATTCCGTTATTGCTAAGTATGGTCGGATTGATGTATTGATACATAACGCTGGTAATCTACATGACCAACAATGTTTGCATATGACGGATGAACAGTGGCATTCTGTAATAAATGTTCACTTAAACGGCGCCTATTATTGCATTCAACGAGCGCTGTCTCATATGCAAAAAACTGGAGGTGACATACTATTAATGACCTCTACTGCTGGGTTACTCGGTTCTATTGGACAAGTGAACTATAGTGCGTCCAAAGCTGGAATACTTGGAATGGTGTGGACACTTGCTGCTGAACTAAAGCGTAATCGCATTAGAGTTAATGGTATTTCACCAGCTGCTTTAACCGATATGACTAGACCTATTATCGAGCATATGCAAGAAAAGTGTAAAAGTCGTAATGAACCTTTTCCAGATTATTGGAAATTGGGGGAATCAGATGATATTGCTCGCTTTGTAGTTACATTACTAAGTCAGCAGGATGCTGATTTAACAGGTGAAATATTTGGGGTTAACGGTTCGATGGTGACGAGGTGGCAAAAGCCGGAGCCAGTCTTTGTTGATAACAGCCTGGACTCATTTTTTGCAAATTGGCGACATGAGAAAGGAAAGAAATGAATGCTTACATTCGATCAAGTTCGTTTTTATTATAAAAAAGGACAGCCAGTTGTAGAGAATTTGGACTTAACAATTGAACAAGGAGAATTTGTAGCAATTGTTGGAGCAAATGGTTGTGGAAAATCAACGATTGCAAAACTAATGGATGGACTGTTGCTTCCCAAGGAAGGCAGCGTGAAATATAACGGTTTACACACTTCAAAGCAATCAGATCTAAATATGATTCATCAACAAATTGGCATTGTTTTTCAAAATCCAGAAGATCAATTTATTACCACAACTGTTATGGATGAAATCATATTTGGATTGGAAAATATACGTGTGCCGAGGGAGGACATCCATAGCAGACTGGATGATGCACTACGAGCTGTTCAGATGGAGGATTATAGAGAGATGATGCCGCATCAACTATCAGGTGGTCAAAAGCAAAGGGTGGCTATTGCGGCAATTTTGGCAATGCGTCCTAATGTTATCATTTTTGATGAGGCTACTTCTATGTTGGATACTCAAGGCAGAGATCAGATAATGTCCATTATGCATGAACTTCATCGCCAAGGGATGACTGTCATTGTCGTTACTCATCATATGGAGGAAGTACTTTATGCAGAACGTGTTTTACTCATTCATCAAGGTAGACTTGAATTTGATGGTGAACCAAGTAAGTTATTCTTAGAAATCGATATCGAGAAGTATCAGTTAGAGCTACCATTTGCAGTAAGAGTACACAATACCTTTCACCTCATATCGCCTGTTCGTGCAGATTGGAAGGAGATGATTCGGTTACAATGGTCTATCAACTAAATGATATTAGTATTAAATATAATGATCGCGTAGTTTTACACAATATCAATTGCACCATTCAAAGTAGCAAATGGATTTCAATCATTGGACAAACTGGGGCAGGTAAATCTACATTCGTCCAAATGTTGAAAGGTCTAATCCCCAATGTAACTGGAGAATACTTGATTGATCAGCAGCCTATTGTAAGAGATCGGAAAGGACAGATAAAAGTCATTCCCGATATAGGTTATGTTTTTCAATATCCGGAGCATCAATTATTTGAAACGACAGTCTATAAGGAACTTTCTTTTGCGCCGAAAATTAAAGGTTATTCAGATCAACAAATATTGAAATTAATTGAAGCTATTTTACCGCAGGTAGGTTTGACAGAAGATATTCTCCCGCAAGCACCATTTCAATTGAGCGGTGGTCAAAAACGCATTATAGCTATCGCATCGGTATTGATGATGGAACCCAAACTGCTAATTTTGGATGAACCAACAGCAGGTCTTGACCCAGTCAATAGAGTTAACTTATTACAACTACTACAACAATGGCAACAACAACATAATCGAACTATTCTATACGTATCTCACCAAATGAATGATGTTGCTGAGTATTCGGATGAAGTCATAGTTTTACACGAAGGGAAGCTTGAAGGGCATTTCGATACGAACCATTTATTTTTGGAGCAAGCGGAGCTATTGGAAAAACTCGGATTGTCACTACCTGAACCTGTTCAACTTTTAAAGTTAGTGGAAGAACTATCTGGACTAAATATTGAAGTTTCAAGCTGTAAGGAAAGGTATATTTTCGAGAAAGTATTGCCAATCTTACATGCAAGGAGTTTATAAATGGATAACAATGTATTAATAGGACAATATCGGGAGACGAACTCCATTTTTCATCGACTAGACCCACGTACTAAGATATTAAGTATACTACTCTTGATGGTTAGCTTCCTTTTGCTAGATTCGTTAGCTAGCTACACGATTGCAACGATCTTCGTAATAAGCATATTGTTACTATCAAAGATCCCTTTACATGTTTTTGGCAAAGGCTTGAAACCTATCTTTATCATACTAATGTTCACCTTTTTTTATCATGCAGCATTCACTCCAGGAAACGTCATTTGGTCTTGGTCATTTATCCATTTAACAGTGGAGGGGTTACTGAATGGAGTACGTTACGTTTGGCGTATCCTTTTGCTCGTCTTACTTGCCTCAATATTAACGTTAACTACAAAACCACTAACCTTAGCAGATGGCTTAGTTAAATTGCTGTCACCGCTAACTAAATTTAATGTGCCTGTGGAGCAGTTTGCATTAATGATCGTCATTGCGATTCGTTTTATCCCTACCATTTTTCAAGAACTACAACGTATCATTTTAGCACAAAAAGCTAGAGGTTATGATGTAACTGCTTTGCCGATTCACAAAAGAATCTTTGCATATATTCCAATGCTAATTCCGCTATTATTCACGATCATTCAGCGTGCTGAACAACTAACTTACGCGATTGATGCACGAGCATATGGTAATGGTAAAGGGAGAACAACTTTTAAATTGATGGAATTTCAACAATTGGATTATCTAATCGGCTTAATCGTTATTTTAATTATAGCTATTTTGCTGCTTTTATAGATTGGGGGGAGATAGAATGTTCATCTATGGGGATGTCATAGATAATGAAACACGTTGTGTTCATTATCATACGGAAAAAGATATTGTTGCTATCAAGTTTAAATGCTGTAATAACTATTATCCTTGCTACAAATGCCATGAGGAACATGCTAAACACAGCATCGAACGGTGGCCACTAAAGCAATTTGACGAATTAGCTATCCTCTGTGGTAGCTGTCACTCAGAAATAACGATTCATCAATATATGAATGCAGCAAATTGTCCTCATTGTGAGGCAATCTTTAATGAGCGGTGTGCGCTTCATTATCATATTTATTTCGAAGAGTAGCTTTCAGAAAGTGGGAGAGGGTGACGATGATGAATTGGGAGACAAGAGTAACCGAACTATTACAAATAAAGTACCCAATTATTCAAGGTGGACTTGCCTATCTAGCATATGCTGATCTCGCTTCAGCAGTTTCCAACGCAGGTGGTTTAGGTCAAATAACTGCTATGAGCTTGCCTAGTGACGACGCCTTGCTCCAAGAAATTAAACGTGCACGTACTTTAACAAACAAGCCATTCGGTGTTAATTTTGCTATTGGCATGCATGGTATTGATTATAAGGAGCGCGTCAAGATTGTAATAGATGAGCAAGTATCCGTGGTTACAATTACTGGAGGTGATCCTACAACAATATTACAGATGTTACAACCTACCAATGTCAAATCAATGGTGCTCGTTTCTTCGCGCAGACAAGCACAAAAAGCTGAACAACTAGGTGCATCCGCGGTTATTGTTGTTGGTCATGAAGGTGGAGGACACCTTGGACGTGATGATGTTGGCACGATGGTGCTCGTACCACAAGTCGTTGATGCCGTTAAAATCCCTGTTATTGCATCAGGAGGTATTGGTGATGGCCGTGGATGGATGGCTGCTTACGCGCTTGGAGCGGAGGGAATCGAAATGGGAACCCGTTTCATCGCCACTCAGGAATGTGTCGATGCATCTGCTTCATATAAAGAAGCAATAATTAAGAGCTCTGAGGTTGATACCTCTGTGATCAAACGTTCCATACATTCTCCTGCTAGAGTATTAAGAAGTGACTACACTGATAATATTCTCGCTATCGAAAAAGCTTCACCAACCTATGAGGATTTAAAAAACTACATTAGTGGTGAAGCGAACAAACGTTGGATTCATGAAGGAAAGGCCGAAGCAGGCTTTGGATGGGCAGGTCAGGTGATCGGCATGATCAATGATATTCCGACGGTTGCAGATTTGGTTGAACGAATGGTTAAAGAAGCAGAGCAAGTCCGAGGGAAATGGAGAGCATAGCGTTCAATGATGCTATTTATTATTTTGAAGATGTTGATGTCATCGTTATTTTTAAGCAAGAAGATACACATCTTGATATTTTCGATATTATAAGCAAACATAAAGTTGATTATGATATTATTTTGCACAGCATAGTTTCAGAGCAAACAGAGATTATTCATTTTTATTTCACACCTGATAACGATAATGAGCATCTGCAGATTGAGCTTATTTCAGAGTGTGATGATACATTGTTTGTACGTCCAATATGCAAATGTGAAACACCACATTTCTTAATGCCATTAACTTCACATGCATAACGGCTATTAGCTTAAATGTATTGGGGAACCGTTCGATGTATTTAAATGTTATATTGACCTACATCCTTTTTAGAGCTCGGTCTTTCGACCAGGCTCTTTTTTTGTGAAGTTTTTCTCAAAATTTCGATGTGGAAAATAATTGAATATAGTTATGGAAAAGTGCAACCATTCTAACTGGTAATCGTCATAATATAGAGGGAAAAATTGGGGGTAAATTATGGACGATCAATTATTTATGCGGGATTGGGCGTTATCTCAATATATAACAAACTTAGCGCGTACATACTTGGAACCAGAAATATCAGTTGATGAGACGATGAAAAAGTATTGAACTCACCAGAATACGATGACTGGTGTAGGGAGATGCGCATATTTGGCATTGCATGTGATCAACGATTTTATTATGAAGATATACATGGGAGATTAGGTATGAAAGTAACAGCTCAAAAATTAGGATATGAAATCGCACAGATAGGAGGTACTAATGGCAAATTTACGCTTAATGGTGTTAGTAATTATGTTTGAAGTACTTATTACCGCTTTATTTGTTCTCGGTATTTATTATGATTTTTCGATATTCCCTTTCTTCGAGACAGCGGTCACAACCGCAGGTCCTGTTGCACAATCAACTAGCTTCAACGCAACAATCCCGTTAAATATGCCTACGCTCTCAGATATTAAAGTCCCCTATACCCACTTACAAACTGGTACCCAGTCATGGGGAATGTTATCAATTCTGCTATCAGCAGTATTTGTAGTTTTACAAAGCTTTGTTCGCGGTATGTATCTTGGAGGGCTTAAAGGCTCCATACAAAAAGGAATATCGATACCATTGTTTGCCTGTGGACGAAAATATTTCAAAGGAATGCTAGCATGGTCGATATTCCAGTTAATAATGGGTTTATTAACATTTTTCCTAGCTGCAGTATTCTTTCCAATCGGCATAATCTTAATAGTTGCTTTGATGTTTTTCTCACTCGTACCTTATTTGATTGTACTTCAAGATATATCATTTAGTGAGTCATTGTCCAATGCACCTCGAATGTTTCGGCGCTATTTCTGGTCGATGTTTCCATTAGCTTTGCTTGCATTATTGGTCACATTTTTCATAAGTCTTACGAAATCATTGACAACACCGTGGGGGTATGCGATTCCGCTCGTTGCATATGCAATAGTTGGGACTTGGCTAATCGGGGAGTTTATGAAGCTACTCATCGTCAAGTTGCTGGAGAGTAATGAAAAGATTGCTGAACAACCATTTCATAAAGTCCGTACTAGCCGAATCTCAATATTTATTACCATCCTGCTAATACCAGTATTGGTTGGGGTCGGTATTTATTCTACATCTGGTAAGTATCTTAGTGCCTTTGACTGGGGTAGTAAAGATAAATTTGAAGGGATTTCTTACAATGCAAATTTCTCTGATATTTTCTATCTGTCGGATCAAGGGTACACAGCCTATGAGTGGCAAACAGGGGGTTTTAACATTGATATGAAACTTCCAGACTTATCAAGCGATCAAAAACCAAAACAATTACGAGGTATTGCCGATATTACTTGGCAGATCAATGAGGAAGTTCGTACTGTAAATGGAAACACGACAAATATTGATGCACAATCATTTACACGAGATAGTAAACTGTTGTACCGACTTGTTCAAGAAATTTCACTAGATGGTACGATTTACTATTCAAGCTTGAATGGCTCGGCATCGATCATTCAAGGGAGTGAAAATGCTCTAGAACCTTTATCTGTGCAGGTAATGATTAGCGGGGATGGAAGCAATATATTCGTGTTCCAATATCCAAATAACATTGATATCTCACAAGTTTTTTATGTTTCAGATAACGGAAGATACTTAATCCCGAGAATAAGTAATGTAAATCCGATGTATGTTAAAACTTACTGGTTCAGCCAACAACAAAAGGTTGAAGAAGTTTTTGAATTACTAGCATCTAAAAACAAATCAAATTATGTGAGTTCGTTTAACCGAATATATGTAGCGCTTGCTGTAGCGATGCAGGAAGCAGATGGTAATATGGTCTTAGATATTTTGGAAATGTCGAGACAGAACGATATAAATGTGAAAGCACCTGATTGGGATGAACGTCAGTGGACGGATTACTTACGGAAGCAATACGAAGGGACCAGCTTACAGCATTCATTGAATTATATGACCAAAGCTGGAACTCAATCTAGTTATGAAGCTAAGGAAGTATCTGAAAAAAGTAATGAGACGATCGCTTCCTATTTAGTCGAAGTACCATTCCCGAATGAGACGATAACTATCCATTATGAGGAGAACAAAGAAGATGGCAGATTGCTGTCCATCACCGTACTCGACTAACTGAATTTAATGTCAATCTGGTAATTTGAAACATACAGGGGAGTGTCAGTATAGATCTAGGCTTTATAACATATTCTAAGTTGTATGCGTAGAAGGAAGGGAGTGTTGCGATATGTCAGATGAAAAGAATTATATTCATAATGATCATGAACTTACTGATAATAATGATCAAAGGCAGAATAAAGTTCATGGCGGTGAGTACCGTAATGGTCGACTTAGCCAAATTAAAAATAATAACCCCGATGGTGATGAAGTACCGAATGAATTTATAAGTAAAAAAGAATAGTTTAGATTAATGAAATAGGAGCGAAATGGACTAATATGAACACAGCCATTTTCGCTCCTATTTCAATTTTTTATATTATAATTATTTCCATTCCGCAATCCTTCCAATAGGTAGACGCATTGCAAGATAGCCTAATAATAATCTTTATAAAAGATCCTATAACATATAAGGTTAAATTATAAGTTGACATAATGTACACTGAGAGATAGATTTAATGAAAGTAATTACTAGAAAGTGATCGGTATATGAAAACTTATAAATGGATAGCTCTTTTTCTTAATTTATCTTTATTTATCATACTCTTTCTAAATTCGGAAAGCTTAATGGGTTGGATAAGTGTACATGATGATAGCAGTTTGTTTATTGTTTTTTTTGTGAGTACGTTATTAGCGTCAATACCTGGAATTCCGTTTGGAATTGTAAGTGCTGTAATGGGTGCAAAGTATGGGATATTTCTAGGGACATTTATAAGTGTATTAGCATCAACTATATCCTCTGTAATTATCTATACACTATTTCGGTATTTATTGCTCCAACAAGGAAATAAGTTACTTAACAAATATCGATCAATTGCTCAATTTGATCGTATCATAAAGAATCACACATTTGGGATGATTTTTGTTGCTCGTATACTTCCTGTAATGCCTGCTTTTGTAGTTAATATCTATTCAGGCGTATTCGGTTTATTATTCAAGTCATTTTTCTGGGCAACAATGATAGGAAAAATCCCAGTTATGACTGTGTATACTTTAATTGGTGATAATATGTTATCTGGTTCTAGGGATTGGATCATAATCTCAGCAATTTATATCTTATTCATCATAATTATTTACTTCGCTTATCGATATTTTCTAAATAGAAGGGCTGTTAAATTAGAATAGAGCATCGATGTTCGGAAGTGATTCTTGACAGGAGTGTTGTATCATTGCTATTATAGATACTTAAAGTCTATGATGTGACGTGACAAAGCATATAACATTGAATTGAATTACTCATTAAAAAAAGTTTCTCTTTACCTCTCTATATTTATAGACATAATATATCTGGAAAGACTTTAAGGAATCATACAAAAAGGAGAATTTATCAATGAATAGTGAACTATCTAACAATAATTCCAACCCTGAATCAAATCATTATCAACTAAATTTTGTCACTTCTCTTGGGGCTGACGCTATGTTTTTGTTACAGCCTCAAAAAGGGGAACGAATTTTAGATTTGTGCTGTGGAAATGGGAATTTAACAGCACAAATCGCAGCTGCCGGAGCAATCCCTACTGGTATTGACCTGTCGGAAGACATGATCAAGCGAGCAAAGGGAAATTACCCGGATCTTAATATACATGTAGCCGATGCCACTCAATATCGAACGGATACTCACTTTGATGCTGTTTTCTCCAATGCTGCCATACACTGGATTAAAGATGCTCCAGCAGTTGCTTCCTCAATTTGGTTAGCACTTCGAGATGGTGGACGATTCGTAGCTGAATTTGCTGCTAGCGGCAATATTGCCGTAATTACTAACGCTATCAAGCAGGAGCTTCAGGCACATGGTTATGAATGGGAGGGACGGAATCCGTGGTATTTTCCTACTATTGGTGAGTATACTAGCCTACTGGAGCAGACTGGTTTCAGAGTTATGTTCGCTCAGCACTTTGATAAACTATCTCCCCTCAAAGGAGATGGAGGTATACGGAGATGGTTAGACGGGTTCAATGATCACTTCTTTCACGATGTCTCATCAACAGACAAAGCGTCGATCTACAATGCCATCGAAGATAGAGTTAAGCCTCAGCTAGAACAAGATGGGCAATGGTTAATTGACACATCCCGCATGCGTATTATTGCAATCAAAATTTGAATAGCATAACAGTTGAGTTCACTTATAGCCGCCAATGACATGGTGGCTTTTTTTACTTAAAAAGTTAACAATTTAGGTAAATGCAAAATTTTTGTAACATATATAATGCTACCTTCGTCTGAATATAAGAAAGGAGCTGTCTATTGATTATGAGAAAGTTTAAAGGAAAGATCATAGTATCGACCATAGGTATCTTTATTATGTTGTTAGTTATAGGTATGTTGGAGTTTCAATATGGCATGATTCAAAAAACAGTATATACATATAAAGTGAAACACTATCTTGAACAAACATATAACGAACCTATGATCTTGAAACGGGTTAATTACTTATGGGACAATATCGAACCTATCAGTGCTAGAGTATCCCCTAAGAGCTTAAGTAACCTTGAATTTATTGTATACCCAAGCAATGAGGATTCCTCAGAATTACGAGATAACTATATGCACACCCTATGGCTTTATCAGGCAAATGAAGATCTGAATACGAGTTTAATGGAGGTGGAAAGTGATTTCACTAAGCTACCTTATATCGACTTCACTTGTTGTGAAGTCGGCAGTAATAATGTCAGTTTAAGAGGGGGGAAAGTTTCTTCATACACAGAAGAAAATTTAACTTTCGATGTAACTTTCCAACTTAATCGAAGTATGCAGGTAAATGATTTCGAGCAGATGTACCAGATTATTACTGTATTAAAGCAAAAGGAGCAACCTACTTTTGGTACAATACTTTTTTTACTACAACCAGAAGATGAATCATATCGTATCGAATATAAAATACCAGGTGAATCTATAGAGAAGATTCATACTATAGAAGACCTCAAATCCTACAATGAGAGCCGCTTTCCGGCTAGACAGATTGCTTCTATGATCGGAGCTGAAGTTAAGTGGGATGCAACGACCTCACGGGTAGTATTTACTAAAGATGAAATCGTCTTGGACATTAATAGTTGGGGTGCAGAAGTTCTGATAAATGGAACTCCTGTTCAGAACCCATTACCCTCATACGCAGGAGACAAAGGGGAAATACTAGTTCCTGTAGCTATCTTAGAACAAGCATTTCAATTAGAAGTTCCCTTAATAATACCATCTTCTAAATGATTCTTTAACAGATTAAACGTTCTTATGACAAAGAAAATAGTAAAGAGGAGCAGCTTGCCACGGCATCTGCTCCTCTTTAATTGATCTAGATGTTTCTCTCTAACAATGAACCCAATTGTTCTGCTAATTGCTCGTGCGAGATAGGTCTTTCATTAGTGAACCACCATTCCACGACCCCTACATATGCCGATGCAACAAATCTAACGATAATATCTTCTTCAAATCCCTGGTTTATACCTTTGGTTAAATCCACTTCATTCGTAAACTCTTCGACAAGAAGATTTAAGAAACGATTTCGAAAATACGGAGCGCCTTTACTCGCTAACATCATCGAAAAGAAGGAGTAATTATTCTCAAAATATTCGGTCCACATCAGCGTTGACCCAATGAAGTCCATATCAGCTGCAGCATGGCATGATTCTCGGAGTTCATGGATATGCGATTCTATAAGCTTATCAAGCAAATCATACTTATCCAAGTAATGAAGGTAGATCGTTCCTCGGCTTACATTCGCTCTGTCAGAAAGTTCTTGGATGGTAATGTCATCAAACTTTTTCTCTGACATCAGATCAATAACTGCTTTTCTTAATGCTTCCTGAGTTTTGAGGATTCTTCTATCCACTTTAGTCATTAAAGTTCACCAACCTTCTGAAGATAATAAACAATTCTCAGCATTTGTTTATTACAAATCAAATTACACTAATCTAACATTTAAATGTTTTCTGTATAAGAAGATATTAATAGACATGAGTTCATTAATGTATCAATATTCATTATTGTACCTAAATCTGATTTTAATGTAAACAAAGAAGCAGTTCGCATTCAGCAACTGCTTCTTTGCTTTATCTATAATATAATTATGAAAGATTCGTTACCAACAACTTGTCAACTTGCTCGTCCATGACATGAGGAGGATAAGGCATATCGTTGTTGAACCACCATTCTACGATACCTACATAAGCTGGCGCAAAAAATTGAAGTAGTATATCTTTATTTATTCCACGTTTTTCACCCTCAATCATTTCCCATCCATTCTGGATATCATCAATTACAAATTCTAGGAAGCGTTTGCGAAAAAATGGTGCTCCTTTACTTGCTAACATGGATGAGAAAAATAAATAGTTACATTCAAAGTATTCGAACCAAGTCATTCCCCGATCTTTAGAATCCATTTCTGATTCGGATAAACATAGAACTCTTAGTTCGTTAATATGTTCCTCAATAAGTTTATCAAGCAAATCAAATTTATCCATGTAATGAAGATAGATCGTTCTGCGGCTAACATTGGCTCTATCGGAAATATCTTGTATTGTAATTTGATCAAATTTCTTTTCTGACATCAGTTCAATAATAGCTTTTTTAATTGCATCTTGAGTTTTTAGTATTCTTCGATCTACTTTAGACACTCATTAGTCACCTAGCTTTCAATTTAGTACACAATTATCTTCTAATTGAGCATTAATTCACAAAACAACATCTTTTAGTAATTGCGAATAATCTATAACTCCAATAATATTACACACGAGTGCAGTAATTCAACCAAGTGTATTGAAGCGGGAGATTGGTGCGAAACTGTTAATTTTATAATTTGAGATGTTTATATGATCAGTTAGATATATCCATAAATAGTGAAGGGGTTTTTATGTATGAGCAAGCAAAATAATTTATTTATCTATATTTTAATAATCGGAGTTTTTGGCATCTTAACAACTGAAATGGGAGTAATAGGGATATTACCTCAGATTGCAGATTACTTTCATGTCAGTGTTTCAAAAGCGGGGCTGTTAGTAAGTCTTTTCGCACTTGCAGTTGCTATTGCCGGTCCTACGATGCCGTTATTATTTTCTGGTATAAACCGCAAGACAGTAATGTTACTTGTACTCGGTATTTTTGTTTTGTGTAATATAATATCAATATTTGCACCAAGCTTTACCATCGCGATTATTGCTCGTGTTATTCCAGCATTTTTCCATCCTGTTTATTGTTCATTGGCTTTGACAGTAGCTGCTAGCTCGGTGAGTAAGGAAGATGCTCCAAAAGCTGTTTCTAAAGTCATGCTGGGAGTGACTGGAGGAATGGTTCTTGGAGTACCAATCGCAAATTATATTGCAAATGGAACTTCTGTAGAAATAGCAATGTTATTTTTCGCTATCGTAAACGCTCTAGCATTCATAGCTACTTGGATATTTGTACCAAGCATGCCCGTTACTGAAAAGCTTTCTTACGGATCTCAATTAAGCATATTAAAAAAGCCTATTGTATGGTTAGCTATTGTTGCTGTCGTATTCATAGCTTCAGCAGGTGCTAGTGTTAATAGCTACATTGCAGAGTATCTTGGCACCATTACTCATATCTCAGGTAAAACGTTGAGTTTGGTGTTATTTCTTTATGGCTTGGCTAGTTTAATTGGAAACTTTGCTGGAGGAAAGTTACTTTCTAAAAATGCAAGGCGAACGGTTATATTATTTCCTGTTGTATTAGTAATCGTTTATCTATTATCATTTCTAACCGGTACGTCTACTGGGCCAATGATGGCAACAGTCGTATTATGGGGTTTATTCTATGCAATTGGTAACTTGATTAGTCAATATTGGATAACCTCTGCGGCTCCTGAAGCTCCCGATTTCTCAAATGGATTGTTTCTCTCGTGTGGGAATTTAGGAATAACTATCGGTACTGCTGTAGGAGGAATGTTCATAGCGGGTATGGGCACACAATACATCGTTTTAGGAGGCGTGTTATTCTTGGTATTGAGTTTGTTAGCTATTTTACTAAGAATTTTTATCTATAGTTCTAGAAATCAATATTCTAGATAAGGACTTCAAACATGAATCCATAGTATTGAAATCAAAAGTACGGTAATAAATCTAATTGAATCATTTATTATAATGAACTAAATACAATAACTTGTTCATTAATAAACAAAAATCAGTATTTTAACAATTGAAAGCTTCATCTATACAGTTAATAATAAATATAGTTACTGAAGTAATGCTCTCCTGAGCATCAGCTATTTATAAAGTGATAATCTTACAGCAGAAAATGCTATAAGCGTATATAGAAATCAAGTTATCATTTGAGGAGGTCTGCATGATGGAACGCTTATGGACGAAGTCATTTATTCTGATGACTTTGAGTCTACTTTTTCTATTTACTGCTTTTTATATGCTGTATCCAACGCTACCTCTATTCATTAAAGAGATGGGCGGCAACGAGAAACAAGTTGGTCTTGTAATGGGGGCGTTAATGTTATCATCCGTTATTTTTCGTCCACTTGTCGGTGGGCTACTGGATCGGTTCGGTAGACGTCCGTTTATTATCTGGGGGCTAATCATATTTATAATTGCCATGTACATGTATAACTGGATTGGTGGAATCATCATGTTGATTGGACTAAGAATACTACACGGCATGAGCTGCGCAGTTTCTACAACCTCCATGATGACGTCTATTACAGACATGATTCCAACTACTCGTCGAGGAGAAGGCATGGGTTGGTTTAGCATCTCCATGACTTTAGCTATGGCTATTGGTCCAATGTTTGGACTTTGGATTATGCAAATCCTATCGTACGAAGCTATGTTTCTATTTGGAGTGGGACTCTCTACTATAGCGTTGTTTTTAACTTTCGGTGCGAAAATGCCGTTCAGACCAATCACGAACAGGAAGGGAATCCAAATTTTCGAAAAATCTGTCTTACCTGTCATGGCACCAATTTTCTTTCTATTCATTGCATATGGAGGTATTACCACGTTTGTTCCACTATTTGCTGAGGGTATCGAATTGAATTCCGGTGCATTTTTTATGGTCTATGCCGCAACACTGGCTTTGTCCCGTCCAATTGCCGGAAAATTATCGGACCGTAAAGGTGAGATATTTGTCATAGTGCCAGCTCTTATCATTACCGTTATAGCTTTAGTCGTCTTGAGCTTATCGACGAGTTTGTTCGGCATGCTTGTTTCGGCTGTTCTATATGGGATCGGCTTCGGATCAGCACAGCCTGCCCTTCAGGCAATAACACTTCATCTTGCTCCTGAGGATCGTAAAGGTGCTGCCAATGCTTTCTTCTCAACCGCTACTGATCTCGGTATTGGTCTGGGTGCAATTGGTCTTGGCCTCGTGTCCGAGTACATGAACTACAAAGTATTATTTATGGTTAGTGCATTTTCAGTAGTCATTTCCTTTTTACTGTTCTATTTTTATGTAAGACGTTTGTTGAGAAAAAAACATCAATCGCCTTTAGTTGAAAGTTGAGGCAGTTTCACTGTCCCCCAATAATAATGAAGAGCAGATACTCCGTTTAATAATTCTAATCCTTCTATTTATCACTTCGTACTTTCTAATGAAATCTGCTACTAGTTTATATATGAAGAGTTTGTAAATCGACTGTATCTTGACGATGATAAGCTTACAATATAATCATCTTTCAATGTCACCTTTCAAGTCGATGTTTTTTACTACAAAATTTTTCATTGAAATAAAAGGAGCTAGTAATCGTTATGGAGACACATCAAAAAGAGCTAATACCGCGTAAAAAGAACGGAAAGTTCACTACCCTCATTGAGGTATTTAGAGTATCTACAAAACTTGGCTTTACCTCTTTTGGAGGACCGATTGCACATCTAGGATATTTTCATAATGAGTACATACTGCGTCGGAAATGGATGGATGAACGAAGTTATGCTGATCTTATTGCGCTATGTCAGTTTCTACCGGGACCAGCTAGCAGTCAAGTCGGGATAGGCATAGGAATTGTAAGAGGAGGACTATTAGGCGGTGTTGTAGCATGGTTAGGCTTCACGCTACCCTCAATCATCGCCTTAGTGCTTTTTGCTTTTCTACTGCAAGGTTTTGATATAGGAAATTCAGGTTGGATTCATGGATTGAAAATTGTAGCTGTCGCAATCGTAGCTCAGGCCATACTCGGGATGGGGCAAAAGCTTACACCTGACCGTAATAGATTAACGATCGCAGTGATCGCTACAGTAATTACGTTATATTGGCAGACAGCATTTAGTCAGGTGCTGATAATTGTAGCAGCAGGTTTTATCGGGATATGGTTATATCAAAAAAAAGAAGAACATGAAGTTCATGAGTTGCATATTACAACAAGTCGTTCTGTGGCAATCGTCTGCTTATCCTTATTTTTCATCCTTCTTTTTGCATTACCTATGTTAAGTAAATGGGGCGGAGTCGAGTGGTTAACTATGTTCGATAGCTTTTACCGTACAGGTTCTTTGGTATTTGGAGGTGGGCATGTTGTATTACCACTTCTTGAGAGCGAAGTCATTGCTAATGAATGGGTAAGTGAGGCAGATTTTCTTACGGGGTATGGTGCTACTCAAGCTGTGCCAGGGCCACTATTTACATTTGCAAGTTATCTTGGAGCGATGGCTGGAGGATTATCCGGAGCATTTATTGCAACAACTGCAATATTTTTACCAGCATTTCTTCTTATTGCTGGGGCATTACCTTTTTGGAACGCCCTAAGAACTAATTTGAAGGTTAAAGGGGCTTTAGTAGCGATTAACGCAGCTGTAGTTGGTATTTTACTGGCTGCACTATATGATCCTTTATGGACAACTGCAATCTTGGAACCTAGTGACTTTGCACTTGCAACAATATTATTTGTTATGCTTGTATTTTGGAAACTTCCTCCATGGATCATAGTACTTACAGGTGCTGCAGGAGGTATACTGCTTAGTATTTGGTAATAATTCCAAAAAACGGTTAATCACCAAGAAGAATGATACAATGCAATATTATGGCATATATTAGGTTCATATCTATGATAGTGAGATACAGTCACAATATACTAGCTTATCCACGCCTTGACAACGGTGCGGATATTTTTTTGCCTAATTTCTCCCAAACTACTTCATCTGTCGTAGTAATTATGTTATACTTCAACTACTACGACAGATGAAGTAATTAAGGAGGGACACCATTTGTGATCAGCAGTGATGTTATACGTGGCTATAATGATACCCTCATCCTCTACATGCTGCTTGACGGTGAATCATATGGGTACGAGATTTCCAAAAATATTAGGCAGCTAACGCAAGAAAAATATGTCATGAAGGAGACTACTTTGTATTCCGCCTTCACCCGAATGGAGAAGAACGGGTACATTGAATCATTTTACCGGGATGAAAGCCAAGGTAAGCGACGCACTTATTATCGGATTACTAGGATGGGATTGACTTATTATAAGGAGAAATGTGAGGAATGGAAGGTTACGCAGGAGGTTGTAAACCAATTTATTAAGGAGTGGTGACAGAGCATGGAGACGATTAAAGTATATCTCGATAATATGTTCGCTGGTCTGCCAAAGACCGAGGAACTAGAGCATCTGAAGAAAGAGCTACTATCTGGTATGGAAGAGAAGTACCATGAGTTGAAGAGAGAAGGTAAGTCGGAGAACGAGGCAATCGGTATTGTTATATCAGAATTCGGTAATATTGAAGAACTGACAGCCGAGCTAGGTATTGATAAGAATAGACAGGAGTTTGATTTGCCTATACTGTCAGAAGAAGAGGCTTACGCATATACGACTGCCAGACGTAGCTCAGGGTTTTGGACTGGTCTCGGCGTTTTTCTTTGCGTGAGCGGGGTTGCACTATTAATTTTTCTTGATGCATTGTTTGAAAATAACTCAATTATGGGTGATAACAGTTCAATGGAAATGGGATTATTGTTGGGACTCATCGGAATGTTCGTGCTAATCGCGGTGGCTGTCGGAATGTTCATTTACAGTGGGATGAGACTTGACCGCTTCAAGAATCTGGAGCAAGGCTTCCAATTACCTTACTCTCTGAAGACGGACCTGCAACGTGGTCAGAACCTGTTCGCTCTGACTTATCGAATTTCAGTAATTATGGGTGTCTGTCTATGTGTGTTGTCGCCGACTTTAATTATTGCGGCAACATTTATCAACGATGACCTCATACTGTATGGAGTCTCTGCTTTTCTGGTGACTGTGGCTTTGGCAGTGTTCCTGTTCGTCTATTACGGTAATATTCAAGGAGCTTATACGAAACTGCTTGAGGAGCAGCAGACCTCCAAAGCAGAGAAGAAGGAATCTGAACGCATAATCGGAGCTGTAGCTGGAATCGTGTGGCCTTTAGCTACGGTGGTATTTCTGTTCACAGGCTTTGTCTATCAGCGATGGGACATCAACTGGGCTATATTCCCGATAACAGCCATCCTATTCGGAATGTTTAGTAATGTCTATCATATAATGAAGCGAAAAAAAGTCTCCTAAGCAAACAAACAGCCTGAATCCAGTGGAACACCTGGAATAAGCTGTTTAGTCTACTTCGATATTGTTTTATTGTTGCAATTACTAGTTAAATAACCAATCTTCTATGCTCATAATTGCATAAATTTTAGAAGCATTAGCTAGCCTTTTTTTGAACGACTTTCTTTTTTTTGAAGGTCGTTTTTTTTAACCCTCTATATGATAATTATATCGGATTAAGGCATATAGACTGTTTTTAGATGTTGAATATTCCAGCATTGCTTGTTTCCATCGGCAGTTATTAACTCCATGATTTGGCTGTTAGCCTTCTGGAGTAAGCCTATTTTATTAGGGTTATCTCCCATATCAAAAACAACTATATTGCCTTCGAATTTTTTACACTGTTCTGCAAATGTTCGAGATAAGGTGAAGTTGATTATTGGCAAGGTATGATTATTAAGAGAATATGGGGTGACATCATTGCTATATGGAATTAACCATTTCAAATGATTCATTGAAACAAACATCGCTTTGTAGACGGGAGAGTAGAATACGAAATAGTCATTCATAATACTAGTTAAATAGCCGTGGATAGATTTATTACCTGTAATATATATTTCTACAAAACTACCTTTTGCATGCTGTAGTGTTTTTCGAAAAGAGAGGTTATCCGTGTCAAGATCAATGGGAACTTTTGGAGGATTATCTGCTTCATTAATAGACGGTGAACCTTTTAAGCTTTGTATGTGGACTAACGGGATATAAAAGTAGCGCTGCTCGGATAATAATACAATTAGATCAGTTCCAACATCAATTAATGTTCCTATATATATGTTATTTCCAGAGATTTCTACTTCTACTTTTTCATTTATGAATGGGTAAAGATCATTCATATATAAAACCTCCAATTTTGATTATAGTCATTAAAATAACCAAGATACCCAGTAAAACAGAATAATTAAAGTGAAAATTACAGTGATCGGGATAACAATGGATGTTACCTTCAAATAGTCTCCCCAACTTATTTTAACTTTACCTTTCTTAAGAATGTGCATCCACATTAACGTAGCAAGCGTTCCAATCGGTAGTAGCAGTGATCCGATATCACTACCAATTACACTTGCTAGATATGAAATTTTCAGAGTAAGAGGATCTAGATTCATATTGGTTAAGGTAAGTGTTCCTACCATTAGTGCAGGATGATTATTGAATAAGTTGGAAAGGACAGACACCAGAATGCCCATCATGACACTCGCTTGAAGTAGATCTCCAGATATTATCGGTTGAAAAAAGCTTATTAGCATATCGGTTAACCCAATATTATGCAGCCCATATATAATGACATACATACTGAAGGCAAATATAAGGATATACCATGGTGTTTTCTTCAACATATCAGTAGGAGGGATTTTCAAGTAAATCCACCGCCAAGTTAGTAAAAAGATAGAACCAATAACTGCCATTAGTGGGACAGGAAAGTGGAAGTAGGACGCTACGAACAGACTAAGACGTACAAGAAATACAAATACTAATATATTTATCATGTACTTGGTTTGTTTCTCTTTCGGAATGAGTGGTCTGACTTCTTTTAAAGGATGATATCCTTTTTCAAAGGCATGATGCGAAAATCTTCTTGCTTCAGGTAACTTTCGCGGTAGTACGTGGTAAAAATAGGCAAAGAGCAATAATGAAAGGAGGACAAGCCCTAAAGTAGCGGGAACGAACATCATCGCTGTGTGCATGTAAAGATCCATATGAACAATTTTCAATGCAATCAGATTAACGATATTGCTAACTCCAATTGGTGCGCTTGAAGCAGTCGCGATTAAAGCTCCAGACAATAAATAAGGAATCTTTTGATGGTTTTTAAGTCCTATATTATGCAGCAACATCATTAATATCGGTGTTGTAATTAAA
This sequence comes from Paenibacillus endoradicis, assembly GCF_024721975.1. Next base: position 892,642 of record NZ_JANQBB010000001.1, read on the forward strand.
ATGCTACCATCATTATTAACGAATAACGTCATTAGAAAACAAAGAAGGTTAGTTAACCAGAACAATCGGACACCTGAGCCTTTGGCGTATACCAACAATTTTTCAGCAGCCCAATGAAAGAAACCAAAACTTTCTAAAACGATTGCCATAACAATTGTAGCAATGATAGTCACGGCGGCACCGCCTATCGTTTCAGTTATGACTCCTAAATCGGTTACAGAAACGCTACCAGTAAGGAATACGATAATAGCACCAATAGTTGCTGGTATAGCCTCATTTACATGAGGACGCCAGAAAATGAAAGATACAGTACACAAAAAAGTAAGAATGGTAAGGGCTATCATAACATTGTGCATTAACTTCAACCTCTATTCACATAGAATTAGTCTCTTTTTCTCTCTCTCTCTTGAAGTTAAAGTTTCTCTTACTCTATGTTCATAGTACTCATCCTCCATCTTTAAGAGACTTATAGTCACATTTGTATTGTATGTACATGCATCCTAACAGGAGCTAAGCGGAATACCTATTTCTATTATTTTCAACGAATATCAAGTATTGATATATATCATTAGTAGATACATGCCATGGATAGCAAAATGTCATTTCACGAAGGATATCTAGGGGAAATGCCGAATATTTTAACAAATCATATTTCTAATAACAAAGTGAGGAACATAAGAGTTCCACAATATATGAAGTATAGTGACAAAAGTAATGATTGCTATGATAAAGATATAAAGCATTGCGTTAGAGAAATTATAGAGAAACTAAAAGGGGATTTTTAAGGAGAAAAACTAAAATGAGCGATGTACAGTACAATTTGCAATTCGAAAAACTATGTAATAATCTAACATTAGGCGAAATAATCGGTGTTCCCGAACCAATTTCGGGTGGACTCTTACATCGAATGTTTGCTATTGAAACAACGCAAGGAAAATATGCAATTAAAGCACTAAACCCTCAAATAATGTTACGACCAGTGGCAATGCAGAACTATATCAATTCAGAACGAATTTCTAATATTGCAGCTAATAATATCAATACACTTCCAGCGATTAAAGTTCACGGTACATCCATACATGAACTAGATGGTCAATTCTATCTTCTGTTTCATTGGATAGGTGGTAAAAGTTTGAAACCTCAAGAAATCAATAATTATCATTGTGAAAAGATCGGTACAATTCTTGCAGAAATACATATGACTGATTATTCTGAGTTAGGCATCCATAACGATTCTTTAGATGATCTTCAGCTATCGGATTGGAAATACTATTTGCAAAAGGGGCAGGAAAATAAGTTAGAATGGGCTAAAAATCTACTAGAGATCATTGATGATCTTGATATTTGGAATGTACGAGCTGTTCGTTCAGCTCAACTCCTTGCAAAGAATAGCGTTATAAGTCATAGAGATCTAGATTCCAAAAATGTGATGTGGGATAACAATACGCCGATAATTATTGATTGGGAAGCTGCTGGATTTATTCATGCTATGGTGGAAATGACTGAGACAGCAATTAACTGGTCTAAAAATATGGAAGGAAACATTGAAAAGAAGAGATTCACAGCATTTATTAGAGGTTATAAACACAGATATGGAGCATTAAATGAAAACTGGAACGTTATTTTTGATAATGGTTTTCTGGGGAAATTAGGATGGCTGGAATATAACTTAAAACGTTCATTGTGGATTGAGTGTACAGATGAAACTGAACAGCAACTGGGAACTGCTCAAGTGCTAGAAACAATTAACGAGATCATAGGCTATGCAAATATGATTCCTCAATTAGAAAAATGGATAACTAAGGAATAGGTATACGGGAGGATAGATAATAATGAGGGCATTATCAATTTCTTTACTTATTATTGTTGTTGTTATTTTATCTGGTTGTAATTCATCTGAACAGTTAAAGCCGATAAAAGAAGAAACTATTGATTTCGACATTAAAACTGCAATTGAAATGGTTGAAAAGAAAGAAAAACTTATCCTTGATATAGCGTTGAGAGAGAACCTTTCAAAAATTGATTATGATCAAGCAGAGAAAGCTTTGACCGAAGAGTTTGGTGATCGTGGTGAAGAAATTTTAACGATGTTCATTATAAATGATATGGATTCCATATCTGATACGTATGTAATGGCTGAGACATTTTATCCTACTGTTTTCCATGAAGGAATAGTTGTAACAGATGCGAGCATTTATAAGAGCTATTATGAGTATGAAAGTTTAAATATGACTAGATTAAGCATTAAAGAAGAATATATTGGTGATGACGAGAAGTTAAAAGGTTGGAACAGAGAATATATTTTCGATCAAAACGAAGAAGGTCAATGGGAATTCCATGGATTTTCTGGAACAGTGAATTTAATGGGAGAAGATTATGATATGGGTTATTTGGAGTTAAACTATTAAATGACATTAAATTACTGTTTATAGATAATAATCCTATTTCCGTTGATGAAGATCCAATAATTTTCAAATAAACATAAGATAGTTATAATTTAATTTTTGTGGTAAAATGTGTTTCGCGGTTGATGCTTTTATAAGTTTAATAGATTCAAGCAATCATTCACATAATTCAACAGTAGGGGGAAGCTAGTCTTGGTTTTTAGTTCAGTAATCTTTATATTTTTCTTTCTACCCCTTGTTCTTACCCTGTATTTCTCTGTTCCATTCAAATTCAAAAATAGTATTCTATTAATTTTTAGTTTAGTATTTTATGCATGGGGTGAACCAAGGTATGTAGTTCTAATGATCGTGTCCATAATCATTAACTATGGATACGGCATTTGGATTGAAAGGGCGGAGCACAAAGAGAAAAAACGAGTCTATATACTAGCGTTTGCAATCGTTGTAAATATCGGACTTTTAGGGTTTTTCAAATATGCTAACTTCGCCGTTAATGTAATCAATTCTGTCTTTCACACGACTCTTAAGTTGCAGGAGATACCACTTCCTATAGGTATTTCTTTTTATACGTTTCATGCACTCAGTTACTTAATTGATGTTTATAGGAAAAAAGAAAAAGCACAACGAAATCTGTTCAAATTGTCGCTTTATATTACCTTTTTCCCGCAACTTGTAGCAGGTCCTATTATTCGTTACAATGCTGTAGCTAAGCAACTGAGCAAACGGGTTTTCTCTTCAATACAATTCGCTGAGGGTATCCAACGATTTATTCTAGGCTTGTCCAAGAAAATACTGTTAGCTAACCCTCTCGGATCTGTAGCAGACAACGTGTTCATGAGTTCTACATCTGACCTTTCAACCGGTAGTGCCTGGATTGGTATTCTCGCTTATACACTACAAATCTATTTTGATTTCTCAGGATATAGCGATATGGCCATTGGTTTAGGTAAAATGTTTGGATTCGAATTCGCAGAGAATTTTAATTATCCTTATATAGCTAAAAGTATTTCGGAGTTCTGGAGACGCTGGCATATTTCTCTTGGGAGTTGGTTTAGAGATTATGTCTATATTCCACTAGGCGGAAGCAGAGTAGTTCGATGGAAGATGTATCGAAACTTGTTCATAGTATGGGCACTAACTGGGTTCTGGCATGGAGCAAGTTGGACCTTCATTGCTTGGGGCATCTACTATGGGGTACTTATTGCTTTAGAAAAAGCAGGTTTAGAAAAGCTACTTTCTAAAGTTTATCCATTAAACCATGTTGTCGTACTGTTGCTTGTCATGATAGGGTGGGTGTTCTTCCGGGCAGACAACTTTGGCTATGCAACAGATTTCATTGCTGCCATGTTCTATTCCCGTGGCAATGAAATATTCGATGCTCAAGCACTGTCATTGCTTTCTTTGAATTGGTTCTATTTCTTGATTGCTATTATGGTTTCTATGCCATTATTTCCGAAGCTACAGAAACTGAAATTTAATAAGTATATGACCAAAGTACAAGTCACGATAGCATTTCTTTTCTACTTTATCTTGTTCGCGGAAGTAATATTATATCTGATTAATTCAACATATAATCCGTTCTTATATTTCAGATTCTAAATATGTCACAACAAAGTTACCAAGGGAGTTTCTAAGTGAATAAATCTACTTCAATCGTTTATATGTGCACATTTCTAGTTATTATACTCGGCTTCTCAATTGCGACTGTTATTATACCGGATCGAAAATTTTCGACTAGTGAGAATAGAACGTTAAGTACGTTGCCTACGATCAGAGTCGATTCCTTAATCTCACGAAGCTTCTTCGAAGATATGAATCAGTATTTGAATGATCAAATTGTTTTTCGTGACGGGATGGTTAAACTATATCAGCGACAACAAAATTCCAAAATATTTAATGCTATGTTGTTTGAGAACATGCTTCACACAAATTCTCCGCTGAAACCGGAGGATGGGACAGAAGTTAAGGAATCACGAATTGTGTCCAAGCTTGTGTTGACCAACAATAAGTGGATGTTTCCAATTCCTAGCAAAGTCGTCTATACGAAACACATTGATGTTTCAACTACCAAATTAAACGAGGCAATAAAATTCGCCGAGGAACAAGGAACCGAAACTTATTTCGTATCTAACCCATCGAGAACAAAAGCATTAATGCATTTATATCCTACCTATTTACGAACTGATTCTTATGCGAAGTCCAAGGAATATTTCCTTTCTAAACTTGATAACAATATTAATGTCGTTAATGTTGGGAATAAGTTTGATACATTTACAAAAGCAGAATTGGAAGAGATGTACTTAGAGACCGATCATCATTGGAATATTAAAGGAGCATTCACTGCTTATCAAGAAATGATTACTCAAATTTCTAATAGGTCGCCTATATTCGAAGACGAGCCTATGACTCTAGATGAGATCAACATTTCTCAATTAGTAGACGGCAGATTTGAAGGTAGTTATAACAATCAGATTAATTTTGTTATTAATCCAAAGAAAGCAGATCGAACGATTATTTACGAGCCGAAAATACCTTTCGCTTTTTCTAATTTCGAAGTAATTAACAAAGATGGAACACAAACTATTACGGACTTTAACGATTTTTATGGATTTAAAAGAGGACGAAGTACGTATGCTTATGGAACCATCTATGGGGGGGACCGACAAAGAATCGCATATGAGAATCCGCAAGCAAACAATCAATTAAATGTTTTGTTGCTAAAAGATTCGTTCATGAATCCCCTAACTCCTTATTTAGCTCAGCATTTTAACAAACTAACCGTTCTCGATAATCGTTATTATTCGGAGTTTAGTTTGCAAAATGTACTAACTACAGAACATTATGATATGTTAATTATTGCTTTTCACGATGATAATCTGTTTAGTGGAAATTATGAGTTTGAGAAGAAGAACGACAATTAAGCTGTGTCTAAACCTTACTTTCAAAAAAGAGCTCCTGTCACCCATCACTAGGGTAGCAGGAGCTCTTTTTCTTTCAGAGTTTTAAATCAAGAATCTATAAAGTTCTCAATAAGGATTTTTTCAGAATGGTTTATGATATGTGATTTAGCTAAATATCGTTAAGCATTTACCATCACATTGGTCGCATCCTATGTCTAAAACTGATGCTCTATAGTATCGTAATTTAGAATTCTCTCTTGTGAATTCAATATCCCAAAACATTCATAAGTATGTAAATCTACAATGGCAACTCAATAGTCACCGAATAGTTCAATTGTATACAATTTGCTATCAACAAATACAGGATACTCAAGTATTGCTTCGTTTTCCCATACTTCATATTTTTCCTTCCAATGAATCCCCTCGGAATAATTCGTTCGAATTTTGATAGATGCTCCAATAATATCGTCTAATCGTACAATGATTTCTAATGAATAGAATCTAAATTCTATTTCGGAGAAATAACCATAATGGGTCATCTGAGCGTTAAAGTAGTCATTCCAGCATTAGTTCTTTCGATCATAGTGAAATAGTATAAAACTTATACATAAAATGTCAATTTAAACAGATTACTACAAATAGAGGAGTGATTGAATGCAATCAACAGGCTTGATACACCAGTTGTTCGAGCAACAAGCGGATCGTACGCCCTATCGTGAAGCGGTAAGATTCGAGGGGGTTGCGGTGACATACGAGGAGTTGAATCGCCGCGCAAATCACCTATCTTATCGGTTACGTTCGCTTCGTGTAAGACCAGACGTACTGGTTGGAATATGTATGGAACGTTCGATTGAGATGGTCGTCGCTCTTTACGGCGTCTTGAAAGCCGGGGGTGCATATGTGCCGCTGGATCCGGATTATCCGAAGGATAGACAAGACTATATGATTAAGGACAGCAAAGTAAGACTAGTCATTACGCAGCATCATTTTGCGAAACAGTTTGATGGGTTCGACGGTGATGTACTGATATTAGATGAATCAGAATCATTGGATAGATATGGAGAGGAGGAAGGGAATCCGAATATTAAGTTAGATGACAACCATCTTGCATATATCTTCTACACTTCGGGATCGACAGGTAGGCCCAAGGGTGCGATGAATACTCACGCCGCTATTCGGAATCGAGTTCTTTGGCTACAGCAAACTTTCCAGATGCAGCAAGATGATAAACTTCTTCAGAAATCTCCTTACAGCTTTGACGTATCCGTATGGGAATTTTTCTGGCCCCATATGTGCGGTGCATGTCTTGTCATGGCCAAGCCTAAAGGCCATCTGGATACTGCATATTTATGGGAGGTCATTAAGCATGAATGTATCACATTCGTACAGTTCGTCCCGACGATGCTCCAAACATTTTTGAGTGAGGATCAGACCGATGATCTCCCATTCCTAAAACATGTTTTTTTATGCGGAGAGCCGTTGTCTTCAGCATTAAACGAACGCTTCTGTCGTACGATGTCTGCACAACTTCACAACTTATATGGTCCAACCGAGGCAGCTGTATTCATTACTAATTGGACCAGCGACCGCAGCTTAGAACGTTCTGTCATTCCTATTGGGGCAGCGATCCCCGAAAACGCAATGTATGTCTTAAATGACCGCTATGAACCGGTCGCACTTGGTGAAATCGGAGAACTCTTTATTAGTGGCATTGGGCTTGCACGCGGCTATTATGGTAGACCGGATTTGACTGCTGAGCGATTCGTTCCCGATCCATACAGTAAGCAACCGGGAGCAAGAATGTACCATACAGGCGATCTTGGACGTTGGCTACACGATGGAAATCTAGAGTGTCTTGGCCGCAACGACGATCAGGTCAAGGTAAGGGGGTTCCGAATTGAGCTCGGAGAGATCAGCAATGTGCTTGAACAACATCCAGGCGTTCATCAAGTCGTAACAGTCGTCCGCGAGGATCAACCTGGTGATCAGCGAATTGTCACCTATTTTTTACCCAACCATACAATTTCCCCCTCCATAAGTGAACTAAGAAACCATCTTCAACAGCATTTACCAGACTATATGATCCCTTCATACTTCGTGGAGATGGAAATCTTCCCGCTAACCGCTAGTGGCAAGACAGACCGGAAGTTATTGCCGAGTCCTACGGTATCACGCCAAATGATTGGGCAGGAATATGTGCCGCCAGAGACTTATATTCAGAAGGAGCTTGCCTTAATCTGGTCCGGATTCTTCAGCTTTGATCAAATCGGGCTTGACGACGATTTCATCGACTTAGGTGGTCATTCTCTTGTTGCCACTCAGATTCTTGTCCGGTGCGAGCATCACTTTGGGCTGAAGGTATCGTTGAAGGATATGCTTACGCAAGGAACGACGATTCGCTCCCTCGCATCGATCCTAGAAGCCAAATTGCTTGCAGAGACTGATGATGCTGAAATCGAAGCGATGCTGAGCGAGATGGAACATCTTTCAGAAGCTGAAATCGAGGCACTGTTGAAGTAACAATCAACAGAAGTCAGGAGGAGAAGATTCGTGGCAAATTTTGTTCTTAGTACGCACATGACAAATGGAGATGTGCTACCATTCCTGCGGTTAGCGTCTGCACTTCGCAGACGTGGTCACAAGGCGACGCTAGTAACTCACGGCGCATTTGCATCGCTAGCTGAGAAGTCAGGCATAGCATTTCGCGGCATTGATAGAGCTGAGGAATATACAGAAATTATGAAAGATCTCTACATGATGGAGGATCCTCTCAACAAACCAGATCTCTATGAAGACTACCAACGCAAGTATTATTCGAAGGAGAAATTTCAGAAGGAGTATGACATCCTAACGGAGCTGTGCCAAGAGGAGAATTCCGTTCTGATTTGTAAAGATCGCGACGGCTTTGTAGCAATGATCGTCTCTGAGATGATGGCGGTTCCCATCGTCACCGGTGTGCTTGCCCCAAGCTATGTGACACAGCTACACATCTGGGAAGAACTTGGACTTGATTTTGCGATATCGCTAATAAATACATTCCGCAGAGATCTTGGACTTACTCCAGTCTCGAACTGGATGTCGTGGATGGGTGCAGTGAAAAAAAATATAGGCTTCTGGCATGAGAGCTTCGATGCTGCCGTTGAAGCTCCTGAATGGGCACTGAAAGTGGATACTGTTGGATTCCCACTAGCTGATGTTATCGAATACGAACCTTTACCAATTGATTTACTAGATTTTATTAACGCTGGTGAGAAACCGCTTTTGATTACAGGTGGTACAGGGAAAATGATCAAACCTAACTTCTACCAGGCGGCGATCGAGGGCGTTAAGCTGCTGGGGCAACGAACTATTCTAGTCACTAGACATGAAGAATTCATAGAAGGCGAATTGCCTGATTATATCCGCTGGTACAAAATACTACCGCTTGCAAGTGTATATCCGTTAGTCAGCGGTGTCATCCATCATGGTGGGATCGGTACAATTACGGGAGCTATGACCGCGGCAGTACCGCAACTTGCGCTCGCAGCAGATACGGATCGACCTGATAATGGAATGCGGATCAAACAACTGGGCATAGGAGATTATCTGCCACCTATACAGTGGGAACCTTCCATGATCGCAAATAGTTTGAAAGACATTCAATCTAACGCAGTACAGGAACGTTGCCGTCAGTTGGCCAAGGTCATAGCGGAGCATGATACGATGACTTCGGCTTGCTCATCCATCGAATCGGTAATCGGCAACCTTGATTATGCCATAGCCTCTGGTCAGCTGAGTGCTGACTATATCGCAGCGCAGCAACAGCAGTCTTTATTAAGCATAGTGACAGTAACCGATCATCGCCTGAATACAAAAAATCAGTCACTCACATCAGGTAAGCGTTCACTGCTTGCGCAGCGACTGGTGCAGCGCCAACTCGGTAGACATCGGTTGATTCCGAAGGAGGAGCTCTATGACTAAGACAATTGATCGACTCGAGCAGCTATCACCCGAACGCCGGGCGCTCCTAGCACTAAAGGCTAAACAACAGAAAGCTAAGGCGGCTGCAGCCACAGCCGTCATTCCCAAGCAACCTAGAGAAGAGGGTGAGAATAAATTTCCACTCTCATTCCCACAACAGAGAATTATGTTCTTCGAAGAGTATATGCCTGGGACTGAACGATATAATTTTGCCAACGGTTACAAGCTGATTGGTAAGCTAGACGTCACTTCCTTGCATAAAACACTTAACGAGATCATTAAACGCCATGAAATTATGCGCGCTGTTATTTCTTACGAGAACGACGATTACGTACAGATCATTCGACCAGAGTTTACAATTGACCTCCCGGTTATCGAATTGATCGATGAAAACAAAGTCTTCGAGCGTATGGAGAAGGAAGCCACGGCACCATATGATTTCCTGAACGGACCACTTGTGAAGGCGACACTATTCCGCCTAGATCCTGAAAAGCATGTACTGGTTTGGATGACGCATCACTTGATCTATGACGGCTGGTCTGCCGACGTATTCGACGAAGAGCTCCCAGCGATTTATCGTTCCTTCGTTCTAGAAGAACCGTTGGTACTACCAGAGTTGCCGATTCAATATCCGGACTTTGCCGTCTGGCAGAGGCAATGGATGACAGGAACGGAATATGATAATCAGCTGAGCTACTGGAAAAAGAAGCTGACGCCAGTACCGGCGACACTTGATCTGCCAACTGATTATCCGCGACCCTCGATTCAAGTTGAGCGCAAAGCAGGTTTCTTCAGCATGTCACTAGAACCTTCATTCTCACAGCGGATCCGCGATGCGAGTAAGCAACTTGGTTGCACGTCGTTTGTACTGCTTCTAGCTGCATATAAGGTGCTACTTGCAAGCTATAACGGAAAGAAAGAGATCGTTGTGGGGACACCCATGGCGAATCGAGGAAAGCAGGAAATCGAGAAACTTGCAGGTTTTTTCGCAAATACTGTGGCACTTCGCTCTGCAATTGACATGGGTGGTACCTTCAGCGACTTTATTGCGGCAGTTCGCGACACAGTGCTCGAGGCAAACGATCATCAGGATTTGCCGTTCGACAGGCTCGTTGATGAGGTGAATCCAGATCGTGTAATTGGCCATTCACTTTTCTTTGATACGATGTTTCTGTTCGAACGCCATGGTCAAGCAATGGTCGATCTACCTGACCTCCAAATTGTACCGTTCGTGGGTGATCGCACGAGAGGAGGAATGCTGGATTTAACGATGACAGTATTTGAGAATCAGAAGTTAGGAATGGAAGTAACTTTGACTTACCGCCTAGATCTATTCCGCGAATCAACAATCCAGCAAATGGCAGACCATTTTTGCAATATTCTGGAGCATGTCCTTGACAATTCAGAGCTGCCGCTTTATACAGTTGCAGCTCTTTCCGGAGATCAGCTGAGGAAGGTATTAGTCGATTGGAATGCCATAGAGACTTCACCGGCAGACCTCCAATTTCCACATCTGCTAGCGGAACGCCAGGCGAATCTTACACCTACAGCTATAGCCGTATGTTCTGAGGGGAATATGCTTACTTATCAAGAATTGAATGAACGAGCTAACCGCTTAGCGCATTATCTGCGACGTATGGAAATTGGACCGAATCATACTGTAGGTCTCTACATGGAACGAACAGTCGATATTATCGTTGGCTTGCTCGGTATCTTGAAGGCAGGGGGCGCATATGTGCCGCTCGATCCTAAGTTACCAGTAGATCGTTTGCGAATGATTGCCCAAGAAGCGGATGTATCCGTCATTGTGACCGAAGATTCCTTAGCGGATCTACAGCCACAATTCGATGATAAGGAATCAACACCAATACGCATGGTTTCACTGGACAGTGACTGGGTTACGATAGGTCAAGAAGATTCAAGTAATCCAGAAGTAGTCTCGAAGCCGAGTGATCTTATGTATGTTCTATTCACGTCAGGTTCGACGGGAACACCTAAGGGTGTAGCGGTCGAACACCGAAATTATGCCAATTATTTCGAAGGAATCATGCAACGTTTGGAGCTGAGGCAAGGCTTGAGTTTCGCCATCGTCAGCACGCTTGCAGCTGATCTGGGAACTCCAATGATCTGGGGAGCTTTGGCAACAGGAGGAACACTGCATGTCATCCCGTACGAACGAGCCGCCGACCCTGATGCCTTTGCTTCTTATTGCGAGACGTATCCAATTGACGTCATGAAGATCGTACCAAGCCATATGGAGCTACTTCTCGGAGTATCGAAACCCAGCGTCATTATCCCGCGTGAATGTTTGATTTTAGCAGGCGAAGCCTCACATTGGGGAACAATCGCAGAAATTCGTCGTCTTCATCCGGGTTGCCGAATTCAGAATCATTATGGACCTACGGAAACGACTGTTTCCGTGCTAACTTATGAGGTTCCAGTTGGTGGTAACGAGCAAGATCATCAAGCGGTACTTCCGCTAGGACGTCCGTTACCGAATGCACCTGCGTATGTCCTTAACGATTATCTTCAACCGGTTCCTGCTGGTTCAATTGGCGAGTTATATATAGGCGGCAGCGCAGTGACCCGCGGTTACTACGGCAGACCAGATTTGACAGCTGAGCGATTTTTGCCGAATCCATTTAAAGACCAGTTGGGAGATAGAATGTATCGCACTGGTGACCTCGTTCGCCATTTACCTAACGGGACAATTCAGTTTATTGGAAGAATGGACCAACAGGTTAAGATCCGTGGGTACAGGGTCGAAACCGGTGAGATCGAGCATGTTCTCCTGCAAGTAAAAGGATTGCATGACGCGGTCGTGACAGTTCGCGAAGATGAACCTGGAGACAAACGATTGGTTGCATATCTGGTACCCGAGCATCACTTCGTATCGCCCAGTCAGGACATGTCTCTGCTTGGAGCACAGATTGATCTAAAGGCAATTCGAAAGTACTTGAAAAGCGTTTTACCGGACTATATGTTACCTTCTGCTTTTGTCGAGATCGAACGACTACCGCTTAACGAAAACGGGAAGCTAGACCGTGCCAAGTTACCAGTTCCAAGTAATGAAAATCGTGTTGGCGATAGCGGATTTTCTGCACCAGAGACCAAGGAAGAGCATCAAATCGCCGCTGTTTGGAGTGAGGTGCTAGGTCTAGATAAAGTAGGGGTCAACGACGAATTCTTCGACCTAGGTGGAGATTCGTTCAAGGCGATTAAAGTTGTACGCAAGATGGGCAATTCGTTCAGCGTCATGGATCTCTTCCAATATCCGACGGTTCGTGAACTGGCGGAGCACCTTACATCCGGTGCGACGCGGAGCGACGACTTATTAATCGAATTTAAGAAGGCATCCAATATCGGGGGCAAAGCTATTACACTAGTATGCGTACCGTATGGTGGCGGTAGTGCGATCACTTTCCAACCGCTGGCCAAAGATTTACCACCCAACTATTCCTTGTTTGCCGTCGAATTGCCCGGGCATGATTATAGTCGACATGGTCAGTTGTTAGCCTCGCTAGATGAAACTACTTCTCGGATTGCTGAAGAAATTAAAAGCAAGGTCAAGGGTGAAGTATATCTCTATGGACATTGCTTAGGTGGCGCAATGGTGCTTCGTACAGCGCTGTTGCTGCAGCAAGCGAACGTAGAAGTAAACGGGGTCTTTATGGCGGGTACTTTCCCAGGAACTAGACTGCCATTTAAGCTGACGGAAAGGTGGCATCGAATGTTCCCGAGCGAGAAGTGGACATCTGATAAGTTCGCACGCGATATGCTCCGCGCTTTCGGTGGCTTTGATGACGAAATCTCTCCAGAAGAGCAGAAGTTCGTCCTTCGTAACTTGCGCCATGATGCTCGAGAAGCGGAGGATTATTACACTGCGCTCTACGCACTGCCAGAGAAACCGAAGCTAAAGGCTCCAATATCTTGCATTGTGGGCGGCGCCGATCGAATGACCGAGTTCTACGAGGAACGATATTTGGAATGGCAGGATTTCAGCGAGGATGTGGGATTACATGTTGTTGAGCATGCCGGGCATTATTTTCATAAACATCAATCCAATCTTGTCGTCAAAATCATCTCGCAGCAGATTCGCAATTGGGATGAAAATAGCGACTATGAGGGAAAACAATCGACTTTGAATCACTTCTCTCGTATCAATTCTGCAACTCAACATGCAACGCAACAAGAGCAGGATAAAAGGGGTGTTCAGCCAAGCGTAAAATCATTTCTGATGGTAACGTTATGCTTGATCATTGCCACGATAGGTACTTCGCTGACCGGATTCGCATTAGGAATATGGGTATACGATCGTACTGGATCAATCTCGGATTATGCGACGATCTCGCTTTATGCAATTTTGCCAACATTACTGCTACTTCCTCTAGCCGGTGCGGTTGTGGATCGCTACGATCGACGAAAGGTAATGCTTGCAGGACAGATGTTAGCGTTATGCTCATGCATCTTTCTTGCGACTATGCTTTATTTGGATGCGTTGTCGCTATGGGCGATATACGTGGCTGCGGGCGTGGGATCAATCGCTGGAGCTTTCACGATGCCGGCCTATCAAGCTGCAACAGCGCAACTCGTGCCTAAAAGGTACTTGGGACACGCGAACGGATTAGGACAGCTCGTTATGTCCTTGAACGGAATTATGGCACCAGCACTTGGTGGTGCTCTGGTCGTATTGATTGGACTGCAAACAATTGTCATACTCGATTTGGTGTTGATTAGTTTATCGATTATCATTTTGTCTCTAATCCGCTTCCCGAACCTGATGTTCAAAAAGCGCGAGGAACCGATGATCAGAGAAATTGTCGGAGGATGGAAATACATCATACAAAGGAAGAGCTTGATTGCGATGGTCGTGTTTTTCGTAGTCGTCAATTTCTTCATGAGCTTATATAACGTGTTGACGACACCTTTTCTACTACAGTTCATGACAGCTGACAAAGTAGGCATTGTTATTGCATTTGAGGGTGCAGGACTATTAATTGGTTCAATACTCATGTCGATATGGGGTGGCTTCGACCGCAGAGCGGACGGAATGGTAGGTTTCGTTATGTTGACTGGAGTATCAATCGTGATTGTTGGCATCTATCCATCACTTGTAACTGCAGCCATCGGATTATTCGGATTTGGTCTAGCGCTTGCGCTTATCAATACACACTGGCTTTCATTAATACAGACAAAGGTTGGGCTTGAGCTACAAGGACGCGTATTAGCAACGAACCAAGTTATGGCCTTCAGTATGCGTCCGCTTAGCTTCCTACTTGCAGGACCACTTGTTGCATCTGTTTTCGTTCCGCTAACATCGGCGTTACCAGCTGGTATAAATTCTAAAGGATTGTTTGGAACGGGAGATGGGATGGGCATCGGGCTGCTGATTACTTCGATTGGTGTCATCTTGTTCGTCTGGGGATTACTCGGCATGAGATATCGGCAATTGCGTCATATGGAGACTATATTGCCAGATGCAGTACCGGATGCCGTCATTATTCGAGATAAGGATCAGTTGCAGCACCAAGCAGATCGCCAAATAGGAGTAGGAATCTAATAGATGAATAAGGGAGGATACTGATGATGGAGAATCAATTGTCAGAAGAAAACTACAAAGTAGTTGTCAATGCTGAGGAGCAATATGCGTTATGGCCTGTGCACCTGCATAATCCATCGGGCTGGAGTAATGCTGGCAAGAACGGAACGAAAGAAGAATGCTTAGCTTATGTGAAGGAAGTATGGATTGACTTGACGCCGCTAAGCTTACGTCAAGCATGAGATCTGTCCCAGCTATATTTGCAGTTCGTATGGATAATTGTTCGGTTCAAGTGAACCTTGAGCGAATTGCACGCTGGTCTGCTCTTGTGCCAGTTGAACGAGCGCTTCGGATTGCACGGTTTCGGCATTGGGAGGATCAATGGCGATCGCTCGCCGGCGATATGTTGTTGAGTTTTATTCTGCGAGAGAAATACAGACTGCCTAGTCATCGGATGATATTTACTCAAAGCGCATATGGCAAGCCAAAATTGAGTGGGAATGACGTTCATTTTAACGTCTCTCATTCTGGTGTATGGGCGGTCGCAGCTTTCCACTCGGAGGCGATTGGCATCGATATTGAGCAGATAGCCATAGTGGATATGGAGCTTGCACGTTCGATATTCCTAAGCAACGAATATGAAGCATTATGTAGCCAGCCGGCTTATGAACGCGATCGTATGTTTTATATGATTTGGACTGCCAAAGAAAGCTACATCAAAGCTATAGGCAAGGGATTGTCAATACCTTTAGACTCGTTTAGCGTAGCTGGAACGCTTGGCAACGTTAGAAATAAACCTTCCGAGGTCGTAACTGAGTTTGGATCAACTGCATATTCAACTAACTGGCATTTGCGTCAATTTGAGCTGGATCCTGACTATATGCTAACGGTTTGCTCAACGTCGACGAATTGGCCAACCCGCTTGTTGGTATTAGATGCTACGCAACTGAACTAAATCATAAGTGCATGGGAGACTGTCGACTCTTTGGAGGCCGACAGTTTCTAAGTGCACGACTAAGACAATAATTTGAAATGTGGAAAATCTTTATAACGGTGTCGAGGGAAATAACATACCTTGTACTTACCGAAAGATAACGTCCATGCCTTTTGGAATGTTACTGAATAAAATGTGTGTTGCTAGTCGATTTGTATTTTGAAGTTAACTGTTTCAAAAGATATTAACAATAATGGAGGTATACTTATGGATTTAATTCGCAGACATTTATGGATCGCTTTTCTTTTACTAGGAATTGTAGGTTTCTTAGTTGTGTGGTTAGGAATTCCTCGTGAGCCGGAAATTGAGAAGCTCTGGCACTTGTTTGTTAAGTTGGCCAGTTATGGGTGTATTCTAGGTTGCATTGCATTTTTTCCAAACAAACTAAAATACGGTCATCTGTTGGTCTATGCACCGTTCATAGTTTTCTTGGGTTACTTAATTCCTAGAGTCAGTTTCTTCGGCGTAACAGGAAATGTTATAGTGACGAACTTCGAAACTGTTGGGGAATGGTATACGCTACTGTATTTGTTGGTCGTTCAAATGATCAACTTTTCCGTTGCCTTTGCATACCGAATGGGTGGAGGCACACCTGGAAAGACAATCAAAATTTCATTACTGGCGACCATCACACTATTCTCCGGATTTCTTGACTTAGCGTTCTATACGATTAATCCAGTGGAAATTCCAGAAGGCGGGTTGATTTATGCTCATCATATTATCGTATTTCTAGGATCCGCACCTTCTTATAATGAGACGATTTTGTTCGCAATTGCTCATATTCCGTTATTCCTATTAGTTGTATTTGCACCTCTAGATAAGTGGTTCGGCCAGATTTCCAATCGGGTGCAAAGTAAAGGTAAACAGGTAACAACGCCAGTAGTTAATTCCTAATTCCATGGAAGAAGAGACTATTGTCTTAACAGGTAAAGTAGGGCGTATAGCCGCCGTTATATCAATTTTCCGGAAACTGGTAAATAGGCCAGGGAGTACACTTTTTCTCCGGAATTTTAGCGTCACCTTCATCTTCAAGACATTATCTCTTTTACTGACGCTAGTCGTATATGTCATAAGTATTCGTGAGCTAGGTGTTATTACATGGGGGCAAATTGCGCTTATCGGTAGTGTTGCTAATATTATGCTAATTCCGCTGACCTTTGGCCTGCACAATGGTGTTATTAAGTATGTACCTGTTTCATCTGCGGATGAAACTAGGGAAATAATGGGAACAGCACTCATTGCTAACTTAGTGCCGTCATCCATTCTTACCTTACTGCTTGTTATCGCAGGACCGACTGTGGAGATCTGGTTTGGTTTCCCGCTTCAAAATTGGATAGCTACTGTTGCACTCGCTATGAGCATTAATATGTACATCTTGACCGAATCCTTTCTACGTGGGCAGCAGATGTTTTTCCGCCTGGGTATGTATAAACTACTCGGTTCTGTTGTGTTTCTAGGAGGGACTTTGTTTGGGATGTATGTATTAGGAGTTAAGTCCATGTCTAGCTATATGATTCCATTAATCGCACAAAATGTGTTCTTCTTTGTTAGTGCACTTGTGAAGAGTGGTCTAATTCCACTTCATTTTTCTTTAAAAACATTGAAAAAGCTTTTTTCCTACGGATTGCTCGTTATGCTGTCCTGGCTAATGTCAGCTTTGCTTTTTACGAGTGATTTATTTCTTGTAGCTCATTTTGGTGCTCAGTATGATCTCGGCGTGTATTCTGTCTATCAGAATACAATTCGAAATCTCTGTACGATACTGTTCCACGATGTATTCGCTGTCGTGTTTATGCCTATGGTAGCAGCAATGAACAGGCGAAAAGTTGATCGAATGATTATGAAATTTTCAATTCCAATTTTTATTGTAGTATGGCTTGGTGCGGCTATCGTGACGACTGTGCTTATTCTACTATATGGTAAGTCAATACCACTAGATTGGCTATATGTTTGCTTAACATCTGCTGGTATTGCAATGAATATGTTGTACCTTTTGATTAGCACGGTGATCTCACTAGATGGAGTCAAAGCAGCGAAATGGATTTTCACCGCACTCATTATTCCTATACCAGCAATGCTCTATCTTCAATATTTGTTTGTCAAACAATGGGGAATGATAGGTGGAATGAGCGCAGTTATTTTATTGAACGTATGTTTGGTCATCGTTCTTCGAATAACAGTACGGTATTTCTACCAGATCCAATCGGCTTCTAAGGAAGGAGATGTGTCCTTTTGATTAAGTATAGTGTAGTAATTCCAACCTATAATAATATGGTGTTGCTCAACAATACGCTGGAATCCCTTAACGACCAGCTTGATTTTGAGAATAATCAATATGAAGTTATCGTCGTAGATGACGGTTCAAGCGAAAACACATTGAATGCGATACAAGACACACCGAGAACTTATTCTTTTCAGTACATCTATCTGGAACGTACAACCGATTCCTGTCGAGCACGTGTGCGTAACATTGGGTGGAGAAAGGCTCAAGGTGTATTTGTTGTTTTTCTTGATGCAGATATGGTTGTCAACCGGAATTACTTGAGCGAGCTTAGCCGTTATGTTGACCAACATTCCGATCTAATTGTGATTTCCTACCGTTATATGTTGAAAGAACCGATTGCATTCGAGGATATCAAGTTAGGACGAATATTTGAAAAGAACTACCGAACACTAGATTATTTCGAAGCTCGTCACTTCGACAGCCAACAACATTCATTTAATCTTGCTACGCTCAAGCATCCCTGGCACTGCGTATATTCTTGCAATATGGCTCTTTCAAAAGAGAAACTAGAGTTGCTAGGTGGATTCGACGAAAGATACAAAGGTTGGGGAATGGAAGATACCGATATTGGATATCGATGCTATCGACTCGGGATGAGCATTGTTTCCCACCTAGGTATTGAGGCTTTGCATCAGTATCATGGAGAAGCGTTTGGCGATATAAAAAATCAACAGAAGATGTATGAGTGGGATAAAAACATTACACTTATGTACGAGATTCACCCTTATCTACACAAGGAGCTTCCTCGGTGGCGAATCAACTTCGCCTATTTTGCCCGCCGTGTTCCCAAATTGCTTATGCGGTCCGAACGTAATCGATTTGAATATCGATTTGACGTTCGACAAGAAGAAGAAATACCGGACTTAAAAGTTCAAATTATCGAGCTCTCAACTAAACCCGGGAACTTGATCGTCATATGGGATGAAGTTGAATCAGTGGACCTTCATTTATGGATTCAATTATTAGGATACACGCAGAGCGAAATCCGGTATTTTCCGAAATCATACATGCTTGAACAAGCGGAAATTCGTCAGTTCTTCAATAAGGTATTTCCATTAAAGAAAATTATCGTACTTAGCTACATGTGTCTGAAGTTGATTGGCAAAAAATTCTTCCGCTGGGCTACTGGGTTTCGGTTGCAACTGTCAAAGAAGTAAGCTTGATTTTCTATGTTCCTCACTAATAGGATGGAGGTGAGACGATAGGTGGAACTGGGCAAGGATGCCATCCAGTTGGAAAAAAGGCCTGATTTATATGAAGTAGCTATATTATTGTTTAAACAGCTTCGGCCTCGCCAGTGGAGTAAGAATCTGCTCGTTTTTGGAGCGTTAGTATTTTCCGTCGAAAAAATGAATATAGACGGCATATTAGCAAGTCTGATCGCGTTTCTTTTATATTGTTTAGTATCAGGTTGTGTATATATTCTGAACGATTATGTGGATATAGAGGCTGATCGCCAGCACCCTGACAAAGTAAAACGTCCGATGGCTTCAGGACGGCTTAATCCAACAACAGCTCTCGTTTTTGGAGGGTTTTTACTAATTATTTCGCTTACATTAGCATTGTATCAGGATATGTTGTTTGGATGTTTGCTTACTGCCTATTTCATTATGAATGTATCTTATTCACTTAAACTGAAGGATTTCGTTATCTTGGATATCATGATTATTGCTTGCGGATTTGGAATGAGAGCTTTAGGCGGAGGTCTTGTAATTAATGCGAGTTTTACATCATGGTTTTTGATGTGTGTTTTTTTTGTATCCCTATTTCTAGCAATCGGAAAGCGCAGACATGAGTTACTCCTACTAGAGCACGACAAAGGCTCCCATCGCAAGGTTTTAATTAACTATTCCGAGCCTTTGCTTAATCAATTATCTGGTATAGTAACGACCATGACGATCATGTCCTACTCGCTATATACTTTTGTATCTGACCAATCTATCTACTTAATGTGGACAATACCCGTTGTAATCTACGGAATGTTTAGGTATCTATACTTGGTTCATGTGTTAGGTAAGGGTGGGAAACCGGAAGAATTATTATATGAAGATAAAGGAATACTTGCTTCCATTTTGCTGTTCGGCATTTCAGTAGTGCTAATTCTAAATATTTAAAGTGTACTCAACCCAGAATGGTGGACTCTTAACAACAGTGGATCTATTTAGGAAGCCATTGAAATAGTCAAAAACTTATAAAAAGGGTAGCCATCTTCATGTATAAGAGGGTGGCTACCCTATTTAGGGGGATAATAAACTAGGTTGAATAGAACCTATTTCAGAAGAATGCATACATTAGGATAAACGACTAAAGGAAGTGATATCAATGAACAAAGACGCTCAAATTGAAGAAGCTAGAAATACACTAATAGGTAGATTATTTACATTAGGTGGGTCAGCTCTATTCTTAATTGGTTCTCTAATTATTGCAATCCTTGGGTATCAATCGTATATAAGTTTACTAGATCCAATCAACTGAACAAAAACACTCATTCACTCAAAGTAAGTTAGAAATACTTATCTAGAGTTTAACATGTGACAAATAGTGGAAAGACCTCCTTAGCGGAGGTCTTTCCACTATTTGCTTCTGATTCATTATTGTTGTATCTTAAAATATAATGCTTTGTTCATTCAACATGATGACGAGTTACTCATAAGGAGTTGGTATTTTTTGTTAAAAATTAATCATTTTATTAAATTATGTATCGCTGTGTTTATGATATTGGCAATCGTGTATGTGGGTACGCTTGTTGATTTTGTATTTAAGCCGATTTTATCGCTGGTAACTAACATAACGATACCATTAATGTTATCAGTATTTTTCTATTATTTGCTTCTTCCACTAGTTAATTGGATGGAAAAGAAGAAAATCAACCGTGCTATAGCAATTCTCCTAATATATTTATTTATAGCCATTCTATTAATTGGCTTCTTTATTGTCATTTGGCCAACATTCCGTACACAAATGCTTAACTTGTTTAATAATGCTCCTAACTTGTTAAACGCCTTAAACGAACAATTGAAAGAGATTGAGGAGAGCGGTTTCTTATCCGATTTTTTCCCAGCAGATGTAAGCCCTTTGACACAGATCACCAATTATGTGAATAAAGGTTTTATGATATTGACGAATTACATAACGAGTCTGTTTTCAGTTATTTCTAATGTAGCGATCGTCTTGTTTATTTTCCCTGTTATTCTTTTCTATATGTTGAAAGAGAGCGGAGGGTTTTCAAAAAAACTGGTCAAGTTTACACCGAAAAGATTTCATGAGGAAGCTACAGAAGTCGTAACAGACATCAATCAGTCGCTCAGTAATTTTATCGTGAGCAGAGTACTTATTAATCTAGCACTTGGTGTTCTGATGTACATTGGATTTCTTATCATTGATCTACCGTATGCACTTTTACTTACTGCCGTAGCAGTTATTATGAATTTCATTCCGTTTATCGGTGCTATCTTATCAGCCATTCCAATCATTATCATAGGATTCATTGAATCACCGTCCACCGCGATTTGGTCTCTAGTTATCATTTTAGTCGCACAACAAATTCAAGATAATCTTATCGCGCCTTATATTTTGGGAAAACAATTGGATATCCATCCAATAACAACGATAATAATCGTCTTGATCGGAGGAGATTTGGCTGGAATCTTAGGAATGTTATTAATCATACCTGTTTATATGACTATCAAAATCATTGTGATCAAAGTATATGAATTGTTCATCAAGCAGAAATGGGAAAATGCATAATTAAATTAACTATTTCGATCGTACATGGGGAATGTCCTTATGTACGATTTTTTTAGTTTATCATCGATGTAATATAACGGATTGTCCTATTGGACCTCGATTTTCCATTTTCAACCAAACGACTAAGTTTTTTATATTATAATCTAAATTTCTTCAGGTTAAATATTATCAATTTCTCTGATAAAGTAAGATTGTAATCGCTTTCAAATATAATTTGAGAGGAAGTGTAAACAAAGTCCAGCTACGGACTGCACCGCATCATAGTTAGACTAACCGTAATTTAACTAAAAGGAGGAAAGCCAAATGAAACAAAAAAGAATGAGGTTATTATTAACACTTTTCATTTGTTTTGTGCTTACAATCCCTGCAGTAATCGTACAGGCGGCAACAACGATAAACTCAAATCAAACTGGTACCCAAGACGGCTACGACTATGAGCTGTGGAAGGATTCTGGGACAACAAGTATGACCCTCAATAGTGGTGGTGCGTTCAGTGCCCAATGGAGTAACATAGGCAATGCGTTATTCCGCAAAGGTAAGAAATTCGATTCGACTAAGACACACTCACAACTTGGAAATATATCAATAAACTACAGTGCAACTTTCAATCCTGGCGGCAATTCCTACTTGTGCGTCTATGGGTGGACGAAGGATCCGCTCGTAGAATATTATATCGTTGATAGCTGGGGTACTTATCGTCCTACTGGAACGAAAAAGGGCACTATTACCGTTGATGGGGGAACATATGACATTTATGAGACCACTAGAACCAATCAACCTTCTATTATCGGCACTGCAACTTTTAAACAGTATTGGAGTGTCCGGACGTCGCAACGCACGAGCGGAACCATTTCTGTTAGCGAACACTTTAAAAAGTGGGAGAGCTTAGGTATGCCAATGGGTAAGATGTATGAAGTCGCACTTACGGTAGAGGGCTATCAAAGCAATGGAAGTGCTAATGTAACTAGTAACACACTTACTATCGGTGGCAGCACTGGTGGCGGTACGACACCAACTACTCCTCCAAGCTCTGGTACAAAGAAGGAAGCGGAGAGTATGACGAAAAGTGGGCAATACACAGGAAATATTAGCTCTCCGTTCACTGGAGTCGCTTTATACGCCAACAATGATTCGGTAAAGTATACACAAAATTTCACGACAGGTACCCATAACTTTTCACTTCGTGGTGCTTCGAATAACTCCAACATGGCAAAAGTCGACTTGAAGATCGGCGGACAGACGAAGGGCACCTTCTACTTTGGAGGCAGTAATCCAGCGGTCTATACAATAAACAATGTCAGTCATGGGACTGGAAATCAAGAGATTGAGCTCGTTGTTACATCCGACGACGGAACATGGGATGCTTACATTGATTATTTGGAGATCCAGTAACAATCCGAGAACGGTAATTCAATCGTTTTAGTTTTTCATTTGAATTATCACCAACTATTTAGAAGAAAAACCAACTTATTTTCCACGCTGGAATTTCTTACATTTTAATAAGAGGAGGTACTATATATGTTTAAATCAAAAATATTTAAAGTGGTAGCGGTTCTATCGCTCTTCGGAACGTTATTCTCCAATCCACTTATGCCTAACGCCATTGCTGCTGATGCTAACTGCCCGAACGGTTACGTGGGTCTGACTTTCGACGATGGTCCCAATGCAAGCAACACGACTAATCTACTCAATGCATTGAAGCAGGCAGGTTTGCGTGCAACCATGTTTAACTTGGGGCAAAACGCGCAAAATTATCCCTCATTAGTGCAGGCCCAAGTAGCTGCGGGGATGTGGGTAGGCAACCACTCCTATACTCATCCTCACATGACTACGTTGAGCAGCACGCAGATGTCTTCGGAAATCACACGGACACAGCAGGCGATCCAGTCGGCTACTGGAACCGCACCGAAGTTGTTCCGTCCGCCTTACGGCGAGACCAACGCTACCTTGAAGTCCATCGAGTCTCAGAACGGTCTTACTGAGGTCTTGTGGAACGTTGACTCTCAAGATTGGAATGGAGCTACTACCGCACAGATCGTAGCAGCAGTTGGCCAACTACAAAACGGAGACGTGATTCTTATGCACGACCAGTACCAGACTACGCTTCAAGCGATTCCACAGATCTCACAAAACCTCAAGAATCGCGGCCTATGCTCCGGGATGATTTCTACGAGCACTGGCAGAGCAGTTGCGCCTGATGGCGGAAGCGGTACGACTCCTCCAGGTACAGTAACAAAAGTGGAAGTTGAGAGTATGACCAAAGGCGGCCAGTACACGGGGAATATCAGTTCACCATTCTCAGGAGTTGCTTTATACGCTAACAATGATTTGGTGAAATATACACAAAATTTCACTACAAGTACCCATAATTTTTCACTCCGTGGTGCTTCTAATAATTCGAATATGGCCAAAGTCGACTTGAAGATCGGCGGACAAACGAAGGGCACTTTTTACTTCGGGGGGAGTAATCCAGCAGTCTATACCATAAACAATGTCAGTCATGGAACTGGAAATCAAGAGATCCAGCTTGTAGTAACAACCGATAATGGAACTTGGGATGCTTATATTGATTATTTGGAGATCCAATAAAACACTGAAAAAGGTACACGATGACTAATCCTCGTCAATAAGACTGGGATAAAAATCCGTCTAAAAATCAGTTGCCGAACAATAATCGGTGACTGGTTTTTTAGTTTCTTGTCAATCGAGTATATTCCTTTAATTGTACTCATAAATTTTATTGATAAGGAGGGTAATTAATGGATGATGAGCGTAAGGTTAATGAAAACAGTAAAAATGAACAGCTTGAATCATTTCGAGTGGATGATGAAGGCAAGTTCCTTACTACGAACCAGGGATTAAAGGTATCTGAAGATGAATTCTCATTAAAAGCTGGTGAACGCGGTCCTACACTATTGGAAGATTTTCATTTCCGTGAAAAAATAACACATTTTGACCATGAACGTATACCTGAAAGAGTTGTTCATGCACGTGGTTTTGCTGCACATGGAGTGTTCGAATTATACGAAGATATGAAAGATTTTACTAGAGCTAAATTTTTGCAGGATACAGCTGCAAAAACACCAGTTTTTGTTCGTTTTTCTACAGTGAATGGGGCACGAGGCTCTTCTGATACGGCTCGAGATGCGAGAGGATTTGCTACGAAATTTTACACAGAAGAAGGAAATTATGATTTAGTTGGTAATAATATTCCAGTATTTTTCATTCAAGATGCGATTAAGTTTCCAGATCTTGTTCACTCCTTTAAACCTGAGCCTGATAATGATATTCCTCAAGCTTCCACAGCGCATGATACCTTCTGGGACTTCGTAGCGAACAACCAGGAATCTGCACATATGATTATGTGGATTATGTCAGACCGAGCGATTCCAAGAAGTTTCCGTATGATGGAAGGATTCGGTGTACATACGTTCAGATTAGTGAATGATCAAGGAAAAGCACATTTTGTAAAATTTCATTGGAAGCCTTTATTAGGAGTACATTCACTAATATGGGATGAGTCCCATACTCTCGCAGGAATCGATCCAGATTTTCACCGTAATGATCTATGGCATGCCATTGAGAACGGTTTCTACCCAGAATACGAATTAGGGGTCCAAATTCTTGATGAAAAAGATGAATTTAACCTTGGTTTTGATATATTGGATGCAACAAAACTATGGCCAGAGGAAGTAGTGCCCGTACAAATTATAGGTAAGATGACATTAAACCGTAATGTAGATAATTTCTTTACGGAAACCGAGCAAGTTGCTTTCCATCTAGGAAATGTTGTACCAGGAATCGATTTTACGAATGATCCATTACTACAAGGTCGATTATTTTCATATTTGGATACACAGTTAATCCGTCTTGGCGGTCCTAATTTTCATGAAATACCAATCAATAGACCTGTTGTGCCTTTCCATAATAATCAGCGTGAAGGATATCACCGTCAAACGATTAATTTGGGAAAAGTGAGTTATCATCGAAATTCTTTAGCAGGAAATACTCCCAAACCTGCTAGTCCAGCTGAAGGTGGATATGAAACTTATCAAGAAAAAGTAGAAGGTAGAAAAATTCGTGCGAGAAGTGATAGCTTTAATGATCATTTTTCTCAAGCAACACTATTTTGGAATAGTATGAGTCCAACTGAAAAAAAACATATCGTTGATGCTTTCAGCTTTGAGCTTTCTAATGTTAAGAGTGAATCTGTAAGACAACAAGTTGTCGATATGTTTGCGAACGTGAGTTTAGAATTAACTAACTCATTTGCCCAATTTGTAGGAGCAAATCCTCCAACTTCAGGAGGTTCAAATGTTACGCAGTCTTCACCAGCACTTAGCATGGAGCATACTATCAACAGTCCAAAGACACTTACAGTCGCAGTTATTGTTACAGAAGGATTTAACGGGCCAAATCTTAAATATGTATTGAACCGTTTGACAGCTGAAGGGATCATGCCAAAAATAATAAGTGAAAAGATAGGTGTGGTTGAAGGAACCAATGGAATAACTTTAAAAGCTGAATATACATTTTTAACAGCAAAGTCAGTGCAATTTGACTCCGTTTATCTAGTAAGTGCTAGTAATGATAGTCAGAAGTTTAATCAACAAGCTGCTAATTTTATTGATCAAGCATATGCTCATTATAAACCGATTGGTGCAAGTGCTGGGGTGAAAAACTGGATGCAAACAAACAATTTAGCTGGTAAGCCTGGAGTAGTCATAGAAGATGATATGGTACAATTTACAAACGATTTTATAACTGCTATATCAAAACAGCGTTTTTGGAAAAGAAATATAATTTAGTGAAGGATATGTGTTAATAAAATTAATGAATGATTTGTTTAAGTTAGATAGTTGTTATATTATTGAAATGAGTCCGTCATGTAACGGGCTTATTTCAATTTCCACCTTTATCCGCTTGGCATACATTAAGAGAAGTTAATGAAAACGCTGGTTTCGCCACACAATAAAGGTTATACTATTTCTGAACAAAATATTGCAAGTTCAAGATGATCAATCGATCGATTAAATATTACGAAACAGAACAGGTGAATACTTGATGCATAATAATGAACTTTTGAATAATTGGTTGTCTCTATCAGATATCCAAACAAGCATTAATAATAAATTAGAGACTGCGTTACAAGATAAATATAGCTTATCCTTAAAAGAATTTTATGTTCTTTATTTTTTATCTCAAACTAGTGAAAAAAAATTAAGACTGCAGCAATTACAAGAAATGGTAGGTCTAAGTCAAAGTGCAATATCGAGACTAGTAGGTAGAATGGAAGCCAAAAATTGTGGTGCCTTGCAGCGAAGTATTTGTGAAGATGATCGGAGAGGTATTTATACACGCTTAACAGAGTTAGGCGAGAATAAATGTAAAATGGCGTTAGTTACTGTTAACGAAATTTTACAAGAGGTTCAATTACAGGAGGGACTCCAAAAAGAACTCCTAACGCTAATTCAACAACTTCAAATTACAGAATAAGTCATTTCACAGTGAAACAACGCGGAGTATACCACCGGGTTGTTTTTTATTTGACAAATAAAAAATCATCGTGTTACTATAAATGCATGCGCAAGCATATAAAATAAAATTTAAAGGAGTTTTTACGATGATTAATTTATTTACCCCATACAAGTTTAAAGGCATGGAGTTGAAAAACCGTATTATTATGCCACCTATGTGCCAATACTCGGTCGAAAAAAAAGACGGAGTTGCGACGGAATGGCATTATTTGCACTATGTTAGTCGAGCAGTTGGTGGGACTGGTATGATAATAATTGAAATGACTGATGTAGAACCGGATGGCCGAATCTCTGATTATGATCTTGGAATATGGTCTGATGAACAAATTCAACCTCTAAAAAGAATAGTAGACGCATGTCACGCATACGGTGCCAAGGTTGGAATTCAAATCGCTCATGCTGGACGTAAAGCTGAAGATGCAGTTGTTCCTGTAGCTCCTTCTGCAATTCCTTTTGATGAGAAGTCAAAAACACCAAGAGCACTTTCAACCGATGAAGTAAAAGGATTAGTAGAGAAGTTCCGTAGTGCAGCGAGAAGAGCTGTTGAAGCTGGATTTGATACGATTGAAATTCACGGTGCACATGGTTATTTGATCCATCAATTCCATTCACCACTTACAAATAAAAGGCAGGATGAATATGGTAAAGATCTTACCAAATTTGGCAAGGAAATTATTCAAGCAGTCAAATCAGAAATGCCTGAAGATATGCCTCTCATTATGCGTATTTCTGCAAAAGAGTATGTAGAAGGTGGCTATGGTATCAATGAAAGTATTCAGTTCTCTCGCGTATACAAAGATGCTGGAGTAGACATGTTCGATGTTTCGTCTGGTGGAGAAGGCCAAATCGCAGCGTGGGGCAGACCAGGGACACATGCAGCCTATCAAGTTCCTTTAGCTAAAGAAATCAGAAATGCGCTTGATGTTCCTGTAATTGCAGTCGGAAGACTTGACGATGCTATTCTCGCTAACGCTGTTATTGGTAATGAAGATGCTGATCTAGTTGCGGTAGGCAGAGGTATGCTGAGAAATCCATACTGGTCATTAGAAGCTGCAAAACAATTAAGAATAGAAACTACTGTACCGAAACAATACTCATTTGGTTTTTAAGGGAAAAGAAATTAGTATGAACTTAATCCGAAAAGTATATTAATAATATTGCTAACATAACAATCCGCGCCTAGCGCGGTTTTTTATTTTAAAGATATTTCGGTCATTTTTGGATATAAGTGATTAAAATATCAATACCCTATACTTCAGAAGATGGCAGCCATTTTACGAGTAGGATATATAGCCGTGCATACGAATATTCAGGTAAAGCAAATCGTGAGGATTATTTTATGGAAAGTAAAAAGTGTTTTGGTGTAGTTGGACAATTTCCAGCGATTACTCAAGTTTTATTGGGAACTACTTGGACGAATGCGCAGATTTTGGAGATACTTGAGTTCTATTATCTACAAGCGGAGAAAAAGTCTGAACAAACGCTAAAGGAACTGATACCATTACTTTGTAAATGAGTAGTTAATTGATGATTTTTCCCGATGTGTTGAACAAATAGTATTGTACATGATGAGGTTTGTGATGTCGTAATTTATATTAGAATTAATCGTATGTCTTTGCCTATCCTTTATTGCTAGTGAAGAAGTAGCGACCAAACTATAGAATGCTGTAAGTCCAATTCAAGCAAAGTATTGTTCATCTTAAAAAAGGTGCTACACTCATTAGCGCCTTTTTTGTGTTTATCGAGTGAATGTTAACGGTTAATGTACATCAGGCTTCCTAACAAAGAAAGTTATGGACTGCTTAATAAGTATATTTATGGATGTAACAATTCAATCCAAAGGCTGCTATACTAGCGAAAATAAATCAATATTATAGGAGTGGTTGAGAATGGATAGTGTTCGTTACAAGATAAGAGAAGTATTAGATAAGGACATCATTGATGCTTTTCTAAGGAAGGCGAGAATTGGTAACCTCGGCATGGTTGATGGGAAATTGCCCTATGTTGTTCCGCTCAATTTTGTATGGGTAAACGGGAAAATTTATTTTCATGGAGCATCAGGTGGGAGACGTAATCAAGTTATGAGCGAGAATAATGAGGTTTGTTTTACGGTTTGTGAAGAATATGGAACGATTACTGATCCAGTACCAGCTAAGACCGACACTGCATATATGAGTGTTATCATTTTCGGAAAATCCGAGCCCATCAACGATTTGGATGAAGCTACATATATGTTGCAGGAAATGTTCCTAAAATATGTGCCTGGTTATTATGACCGTCCGTTGTCCAAGCAACATGTAGACAAATATAGATCATCTATATTCAATTCCCCTGTTCAAGTATACCGAGTTGATCCCTATCATATAACAGCGAAGGGAAATCCGATTGAGGTAGAAAAAATGTACAAAGAGAAGAAACAGGTTAATGAATAATTGTATGAGCTTTGTGTCGTTTGGAAGTTGGTAATAGAAAGAAGGAAGTAGGAACATGAGTCACTTAGTAGAAGAGAAACTTAGATACGTACGGAGGGAGATGCTTGAATTATAACAGCATCTCCGCAAGACGATAAATACCTGTTTCTATTGATTTCTCATCAACTTTAGCGAACCCTAGCACCCATCCTTTTCGATCGCTTTCCAAACAATACGTACTAAGCGGATAAACCCGAACTCCTTTTTCTAGTGCTAAGTTTGTTGTCGTTTCTTCATCAAATGAGCAAGCGTCAATTGCTCCATAATTGGAAGATGACGATACGTTAATTCATGGACATGGGCAAGCTGGCTAATGGCAGTTGTTGGTCCAACAATCGCAGATATACGAATACCAGGCGCAATCATCTTGGAAAAACTCATCATATACAATGTGTTTTGTGGTTGTTGACTATATAAAGTTGGAAGGGGGCCTCCTCGATATCGAAATTCACTATCATAATCGTCCTCCACAATCCAAAATTGTTGCTCTGCAGCCATATGTAGTAATTGCTGCTTACGGGGTTCTGACATGATAACCCCAACTGCACACTGATGTGATGGCGTAACATAAACAAGCTTTGATTGAGGGTGAATGCAGTCAACTTGTATCCCGTAATCATCAACGGGGACTGGAACAACATTCATTCGACGAAATTTCATCGCCATCCATGCGGCAGGGAATCCAGGATCTTCTACAGAAACTGTTTCGCCTTCGTTCAAAAGCGCCTGGGCGATTAAATCAAGGCTATGTTGTGCTCCTGAAGTTACTATGATTTGATCAATATTAACGTATATTCCACGTTCAAGTGACAAATAACGTTGAATTTGTTCACGCAGCGGCACGAAACCATAAGCATTGCCGTAAGCCCAGCTGGTTAAATCTGTTTCTTTGGACGCTTGTAAAAATGAATGTCTCCAGTTTGTTTGAAATTGTTGGTCCAAATAGGGCTCATGCGGTGTGAAATCAATCTCTACTTCACGGTGTTCTTTGCCTCTGAACCAGCTTTGTAAATGGCTGACTGCATCGTTTAAGTGAGGTAATTCTGGGGTAATAGGACCTCGAGGGTTAACATTCTCTATAAAATTAGTTTTAGAAGTCCAGTCACTTATCCTTGTTCCACCACGCCTTGATGTAACTGTGTAACCACGACTGAATAACTCCTCATAAACAATCTGAATCGTTGAGCGGGAAACACCAACCAATTGCGCAAGTTCGCGAGAAGGTAGTAGTAATTCGCCAGGAAGCCATATACCGGTTGTAATATTATGAATAGCCTGGTCTAGTAGTTGTTGCCATATGGGGCGTTCGTCCTCACGATTTACTATTAGCACTCGTTTCACCTCTAATTGTATTCTCATTATAAATAAGGATTGTTAAATAGCATTATATATCAATACTATATAACAATCCATTAATCGAAATACGATTATAGTATCATTTAACCAAGCAATGTGATAATGAGTGTTACAAAATATTGAATATATTGGATTTTGAAAGATTGGCATATATATGTTAACATAATTTACTAATAACATACCTAATCTCACAACGAATCATACTTTTAATGTTGCTCCATTAGTAAGAGTCTAATATAAGTTTATCCCATTTTATGGCTGAGCATAGTTTCAATTGAGGTGAAATATATGAAGAAAAGTTACTATAGCACGATTATGTTTATCTCTATACTCCTAAATGTTGTATTGATCGTGTTTTTTATTAGTCAATATTCAAATCTTTTTGGTTCAAAAGATAAAATTTCTGCCTATTACAATAGTTTCTACGAAAGTGTGAGTACTTTGGATCGGACGTTAGATCAAATCGATGAATCTAAGGAAGACATGCAGATTATCAGTAATATGTATGAATCCAATATCAAGTTAGACATTTAAATGATCGTTTTGTCTATTTAGAAGATAATATAGGAAAATATTCGAAATTAGATTTGCCTGATATTAAAAATAAATTAGGTTTGATTAAATTCAATTACTACTCATTCATGCAAGATCAGATCTTGGATTACGATAAGGTTGAGTCAGAAAATTTTAAAGAATACAGAAAAGAAATTAAAGATTTTTTGGGGAATCTACCTGAAGAATATAGTGATTCCAAACAGTTCGTGCAAAAGTTCAATGATGCAGTTAAATCTTTAGAAATTATCCATTCGTTTTGATTAGATTGGCACTGAGAATGCAGAAAAACTCGACAATATGAGTTTTTCTGCATTCTTTTTTGTTTAAAAAGTGCTTGACTTGGAGTTAACCTCAACTGATAAAGTTTAGGACAAGGAGGGTTTATATTGCACTTAATGAGGAATTATTAGAGAAAAACAAAGCTATCTATACGATAAGACCGTTTTAATGAACAGTTTTAATAAATAAGTTTACTATTATACAAATGCGCTTATATTAACCATTGAATCAAAACTGAACGAGAGTATAATAAAAAACATCTCAGATTTATATATAAGGAGAAGAGAGAAACTATGTGTAAAACTCATGTATTAAGTGTTAAAGGTCCAAAAGCGCCTTTCGAAAAAACGATTATTGAACGTAGAGAGTTACGTGCAAACGACGTATTAATAGATATCAAATTTTCTGGAATTTGCCACTCTGATATTCATAGTGCATTTGATGAATGGGGAGGCGGGATATTTCCAATGGTACCAGGTCATGAGATTGCTGGAGTAGTATCAGCTATTGGGACTGAAGTTAAGCGATATAAAGTAGGAGATCGTGTCGGTGTTGGTTGCTTCGTTGACTCTTGTGGAGAATGCGAATATTGTCTTCGTGGAGATGAACAATATTGTACAAAAGGTGTAATTAACACATATAACTCACTAGATTATGATGGCAATCCAACATATGGTGGATATAGCCAAAAAATCGTTGTAAAAGAAGAGTTTGTTGTTCGTATTCCAGAAGTATTAGGTTTGGACGTAGCAAGCCCGCTATTGTGTGCAGGCGTAACAACGTACTCTCCATTAAAAAAATGGAACGTCTCGCCAGGCAAGAAAGTCGCTATCGTGGGAATGGGCGGTCTGGGCCATCTAGCTGTTCAATACGCACATGCTATGGGTGCTGATGTAACGGTATTAAGCCAGTCGATGAATAAGAAAGATGAAGCTATTGAATTTGGTGCTGATTATTACTTTGCAACAAGTGATCCAGCTACGTTTACAGAGCTAGCTAACAGCTTCGACCTAATATTAAACACAGTTTCTGCGAATCTTAACGTAGACGCATATTTATCTATGCTACGTGTAGATGGAACACTAGTGAATGTTGGCGCTCCAGCCGAACCAGATCAATTCAGTGTTTTTTCATTGATTATGAGTCGACGCAACCTCGCTGGTTCACTCGTTGGGGGAATTCGTGAAACTCAGGAGATGCTCGATTTCTCTGCACAACACGGCATTGCACCTAAGATCGAAGTTATTCGAGCAGATCAAGTAGACGAAGCGTATGAACGTGTCCTGCGTAGTGATGTGCGTTATCGTTTTGTTATCGATATGTCCACAATGTAAAGCCAATTGTTCTGCTAATACTTGGTAGGTTACAGTTCTTTCATTGGTAAAAGAGAAAGTAGGAATAAATAATGAAAAATGAACATTTAAGCAACAGCACAATATTTCCTTTGGGAGAAAAACTAGGCACAAACTTTATTGGCGATGCCTATTTACAAATGATACTTACCGATAGTTCACCACTAGATGCAGTGATAGGAAATGTTACCTTTGCACCTAAAGCTCGCAATAATTGGCACTCTCATAAAGTTGGTCAAGTACTATTAGTCACTGGCGGAGAAGGTTGGTATCAAGAAGAAGGTAAAGCTGCCCAATTACTTAAAACAGGTGATGTAGTTAACATTCCATCAAATGTGAAACATTGGCATGGTGCAACGAAATACAGTTGGTTTGTACACTTGGCCATTTCCCCAGGAGAAACGAATTGGTATGAATCTGTTGAAGATGAATGGTTCGACAAGTTGTAAACGTATCGAAGTAATATATAAATGAGGTGATTAAATGGACTATGTAACATTAAATAACGGAGTGAAAATGCCTATTTTGGGATATGGAGTTTACCAGATAACAGATCAGACTGAATGTGAAACATGTGTTGCTGATGCTATAAGTGTGGGTTACCGTTCAATTGATACTGCGCAAGCATACGGGAATGAAGAAGCGGTAGGTCGCGCGATTAAGAAAAGTGGAGTAGCAAGAGAAGAGCTATTTATTACAACAAAAGTGTGGATCTCTAACGCGGGATATGATAAGGCTAAATCATCCATCATAGAATCTATGAGTAAACTTCAATTAGATTATTTGGATTTAGTTCTTATTCACCAGCCATTCAATGATTACTATGGTACTTACCGTGCAATGGAGGAACTGTATAAGGAAGGAAAAATAAAAGCTATCGGTGTAAGCAATTTCTATCCGGACAGATATATTGACCTTGTTCAATTCACTGAAGTCGTTCCAGCTGTCAATCAGGTGGAAACTCATGTGTTCAACCAACAGATAAAAGCACATGAAATTATGAATAAATACAACACACAAATCGAATCTTGGGGTCCATTTGCCGAAGGACGTAACGATTTTTTCACTAATGTAACATTGCAAGCAGTTGGAGATACTCACAACAAATCTATAGCACAAGTTGCTCTGCGTTTTCTGATTCAAAGAGGTGTAGTCGTTATTCCAAAAACTACACATAGAAATAGAATGGAAGAAAATTTCAACGTATTTGATTTTGAATTGTCTGCTGCGGAAATGGAAAAAATAACTGCGTTAGATACGGGTGAAAGTGCATTTTTCTCTCACTATGATTCTAAAACTGTAGAGTTTTTAACTGATTACGGTAAGAAAGAATTGAAATAATCTTCGGTTCAACAGTAAGTCCTTGGTTGTCAAGCCAAGGGCTTTTTGCTTATCTCAATGTCTGATTCATCATTGTTAAAATTGGAATTAATCGGCTTTGACTAAACTTAGAGAGGTTGATATAGTTAGCAGACAAATAAATCGTACACGATTGAATAATGTGATATAGATTATTGTAACTAGAATGAAGTATTTAGGAGATACACCGGCCCTAGGTGTCGACTTGACGAATCGGCCACCTCAAAGTCCAATGGATCCTATGTTGGCATTAACAGTAATTGCAAGAGAGACTGAGCGTATAGGACTCGTAGCTACTTTGTCCACAACGTTTAATGATCCATATAACGTAGCCCGACAGTTTAAAGCTTTAGACGTCATAAGTCATGGACGTGCAGGATGGAACGCAGTTACTACTTCAAATCAAGCCGCTGCTGCCAACTTTGGTAGTCATGTTGCAAGCCAAACAGAAAGATATGAGAGGGCGCACGAGTTCATTCAGCTAGTTCAATCTTTATGGGGCAGTTGGGAAGAAGGTGCAATGAAACTAGACGTGGAAAGCGGCATTTATGCTGATATGGATAAGATTAAACCAATTAATTTAGGTGGAAAATACTTATCTTCTCATGGCCCATTACGGATTCCTCCATCTGAGCAAGGACAGCCTGTTATTTTCCAAGCAGGTGGTGGGAATGAGGGACTAGAACTTGCAGGTCTTTACGCTTCAGGCGTGTATGCTAGTCCATACGATATTCCCTCGGCTAAAGCTTATCGTGAAATGGTACGTCAAAGCGCAATAAACTTTGTGGGGTTATTAATTATCACCCAGTCGTTGCCGGAACTCCTGAGCAGGTAGCCGATTTTATGGAGCAATGGTATGTTTCAGGAGCGTGTGATGGCTTTGCAATCCAGCCAGATGTTAGCTTTGACGGTGTTGCTGATTTCGTAGAACAAGTCATTCCGATACTACAAAAGCGTGGCTTGTTCCATAAAGATTACGAAGGGACTACTTTACGCGAACATATGGGAGTAACCTATCAATATGGACTCAGATTATAGAAAATAACCATATTTCGTTATTTCTGTTATCTTTATTACAACTAAAAAGCATCTCCAGTAACTGTGGGGATGCTTTTTTTGTCTTTGCAGCTGACAAATTACGTGAGTGGAGTATGTTACTATACACGCACCCTATTGTATGTAAAAAAGAATGTGGGAAATCTTAATTTATAACATGACTGAAGATATAGGATCTATTTATTACCCTCAGTTTTTAACAATTAAACCTGAAATTGAAGGTAGGAAAATCAACATTATTAAAACAGAAAGAATAAATGGATTTAGAGGATTCATTCTTGAAATCACATTAGAAGTTGAACCCACAATGGCTCACCACGTCCCAGTAGGAAAAGATCTTTTAACTTATCAAATTTCCTATGGTCCAGTTGTGAGACTAATATTCTCAAAACATCTAGAGACATATACTTTGCCTGATGATTTACAGCAGTTTCAAGCTAGAAACGTATTCCAAAGATAAATTAAATCAATAGTTGACAAGACACCAAATGGTGACCTATTATTAAAAGGACACTAGATGGTGTCTAATTAGCAATTCTCTCCTTGTGGGCACTATTTCCGAAGAACCGCATACATTAAGGAATTTATGCAATTAACGACTGTCCCTTGGTAATACTATTTAGGAGCGGGTGTTGTGAGCGAGAACAACCAGTTACGGGATGTGTTTGACGCGATTGCAGATCCAACTAGGCGCCGGCTGATTCAACTATTAGCAGAGTCAGAGGAGATACCACTTCATGAATTAACGGTACAATTTCAAATGGGCCGGACTGCGGTTTCGAAGCATTTGACAATCCTTAAAGAGGCTGGACTGGTAATTGACCGAAAAGTTGGTAGAGAAACGCGATTTAGGTTAAACGCTGCTCCACTTAGAGAAATTCAAGATTGGGTGGCTTTCTACAGTAAGTTTTGGAATACGAATATGATGCGCTTGAAGCAACTATTAGAGGAGGAAGAAATATGAGTTTAAAATTAGAATTGGATTTTCAGTATACGGCAACGATTGAGAAGGTTTGGTCTGCCTTAACAGACGCTAACAAGCTTGCTAAGTGGATTTTGGCAAATGATTTTAAGCCTGTCGTGGGACACCGTTTTCATTTTCAAGCTGAGCCAAATGAATGGTGGGATGGTCTTATTGAAGGAGAAGTGCTAACCGTGGAGGGACCTAACCTGTTGTCCTATACTTGGGCAAGCGCAGGAGAGCAGCACACAGTAACATGGACTTTGCAAGATTTAGGGGATGGAAAAGTTAATCTTCATCTTGAGCAAACAGGATTCTCAAATCCTCAAGGACTCGAAGGTGCTAAGTATGGCTGGAGTGCATGGTGCGGCCAGCTTGAAAAAGCTTTGGATTAATAACAGAATCCGGTATTTACTTTAAGAACCAATTTACACTATCGGAAGGATGTTAGTCATGAGCGAATCTAATCAGGAATATATCGTTATCTCGGCTGCTAGAGAAAACAATCTGAAGAACGTATCTTTGCGGATTCCTAAGCGGAAGATAACGATTTTTACTGGTGTATCCGGATCTGGAAAGTCATCGATTGTATTCGATACGATTGCCGCAGAATCTACGCGTTTACTGAATGAGAACTTTAGTATGTTCGTACGTAATTTCCTACCGCGCTATCCGCAGCCAGATGCTGACGCGATTGAAAACTTAAGTATGGCTGTAATCGTGGATCAGAAACGACTGGGCGGAGGTTCCCATTCTACGATGGGTACGATTACTGATATCTCTCCCATTCTACGACTTCTCTTCTCAAGAGTAGGAAAGCCCTATGTTGGTCAAGCTCATATGTTCTCGTTTAACGATCCGCAAGGTATGTGCCTTGAGTGTAACGGAATCGGACGCAAGCTTGGCGTAGACATGAAAAAAGCAGTAGATATGTCAAAATCGTTGAATGAAGGGGCATTAATGCTTCCCGACTATACAGTAGACGGCTGGGATTGGAACATTGTCCTACAATCAGGCTCCTTTGATCCCGATAAGAAGCTAAGTGATTATTCAGAAGAAGAACTAGATTTATTACTATATGGCAAGGCGCGGAAAGTAAAGATGGATTTCGCTGGTAAGGCAACAAATATTACAGTTGAAGGCGTCATTGAGAAGTTCAGCAATAAATACATTAAGCAGGATGTGAAGACGAAGTCCGAGCGCACACAAAAAACTGTTGCACCGTTCATCACCGAGGGTCCTTGTTCCAGTTGTAAAGGCGCGAGACTCAGTCAAGCCGCACTCAGCTGTAGGATCAACGGACTTAATATTGCGGATATGTCCTCGATGGAGGTAGGAAAACTGAACCATGTCCTTCGGGAGATTGACGATGCGATCGCCACGCCGGTAATCAAGTCACTAACGGAACGTCTGCAGCATCTGGTGGATATCGGACTTGACTACTTGACTCTTGACCGCGAGACGGATACATTGTCTGGCGGAGAATCACAGCGCGTCAAGATGGTAAAACACTTGAGCGGCAGTCTCGTGGATGTTACTTATATTTTCGATGAGCCTAGCGTCGGCTTGCATCCCCGTGATGTAAACCGGTTAAATGCATTACTCCAAAAGTTACGCGACAAGGGTAATACCGTAATTGTCGTCGAGCATGATCCCGATGTAATTAAGGTGGCGGATCATATCGTCGATGTGGGTCCTTACGCTGGTAGCCGTGGCGGTACCATCATGTATGAAGGAAGCTATCAAGGACTACTAGAAACAAATACTTTGACAGGTACTCATATGAAACGACCGCTCCAACTGAAACAAGATTGCAGGCAATCATCAGGAAAGATGTCCATCAAGGATGCTTCACTGCATAACCTACAGAATGTGAGTGTAGATATTCCAACTGGAATACTGACTGTTGTTACGGGTGTCGCTGGTTCAGGCAAGAGCACGCTAATTAACGACATATTCCTTAGACAGCAGTCAGATGCAATCGTTATCGACCAATCAGCGATAGGCGTTTCAACACGTTCGAATCCCGCTACCTACACTGGCATTATGGATGATGTTCGTAAAGCGTTTGCTTCTGCGAACAAAGTCAATCAAGGCTTGTTCAGCTTCAATTCCAAAGGAGCTTGCGAGAATTGTCAAGGGCTTGGCGTTGTATATACTGATCTAGCATTCCTCGAAAGCGTAAAACTGCCGTGCGAAGTATGTGGCGGTAGACGCTTTAAAGATGAGGTACTTGAATACAAACTTAACGGTAAGTCGATTGCTGAAGTGCTAGAGATGACTGTGGAACAGGCATTGGAATTTTTTCAGTTAAAAGAGGTAGTTCGCAAACTCCAAGCAATGAGTGATGTCGGACTGAACTATATTACACTAGGCCAACCGCTCAGTACGCTTTCGGGCGGGGAATGTCAGCGCATCAAACTGGCAAGTGAGCTTCATAAAAAGGGTAGCATCTACGTGATGGATGAGCCGACAACTGGACTACATATGTCAGATATCGGTCACCTTTTGGAAATCATGAATCGCCTTGTGGATGCAGGCAATACGGTAATCGTCATCGAGCATAATCTCGATGTGATTAGCCAAGCCGATTGGATCATCGATATGGGACCAGACGGAGGTAGTAAAGGCGGCAACGTAGTGTTCGAGGGCACACCTGGGCAGATCATCCATGTGGAGCAGTCGATTACAGGGAAATACTTGAGATAATTCATAACTTGACTAAAAATCGCTACAATATAACTTAATTGAAATAGCAACAAAACCCGTATTCCATGAGTGAGCTGGAATACGGGTTTTGTTGTTTCTAATTGTTTTTAGCTAATTAAAATGTACATGGTTGCTTCTTTTGGGAAAATACCATACTCAGAAGAGTTAGGCATCTTCCTTATTCATTACTTGTAATACACTTTATCCATATTGTATCTCGCTCTACGGCGATTGATAATGAATGTCTCATAGATTTCCCGATCAACTGCATCTTCGACCAAGCAAACTTCGATTTTGAATATTTCATCGCGTTTGTCTTTCATTACGGATACTGAATCTTCGAAATGTTTCTTGATGCGAGGGCGTAGCTTACGCGCCTTGCCAACGAACAATAGCTCATCTTGCTCATTGTAGAACATAAAGATGCCGCCTAGTTCACGCGAAATAAGGTGAAAATCGGTAAAGCCGTAAATATTGCTAAGCTCAGGATTTTCTTGTTTCATAATAGTAACATCGGGTGTTGGTACAGTAATCTGAATCAAGCGTATTCACTTCCTCTTTCGTTATAAGTAAAATCGTATCATAAATCGAACAAGAATACACCTCATATAGCAATTCTGCAAAAAAATACTTAATCTGAATGAGAGTTTCGTGAATCTAATGCTAACAACTTCTGATATTTACGAGGAGAATAACCTGTGATTTGACGGAACTGGCGACTAAAATGTTCAATATTAGAATAACCGCATATTACTGCGATTTCGGCAATCCGATACGGACTATGGAGCAGCTTTTCCTTGGCAAGCCGAACACGGCATTGAATGACGTCATCCATACACGAAATGCCAAAGGTTGTCTTATAAATGGTTTGTAAATAACCAAGACTAAGGTGCACCTGTTCAGCCATAGACTGAACCATCCAAGGATGACCTGGATTGTTGTAAATCGCTTTACGAAGATTCAACAAATTTTGATAGTGCGGAGTATTATTCGAACTTTTCGAAGCTTCAATAAGTTTATTAATGATTATTCGGAATAAGTAATCCATAGTTAGCTCTCGATAGTCACAAGAAAAGAAATGCTCAGCCGAAAGAAGCTGAAACAATTGGTGGAAATATTCCGGGTCAGGCATAGGAAAAGGGACTCCATGTGGAAGCTTTGATTCCTTCAGATAAGTTTCGTCTGAATCAAAATGAATCCAGTCATTCCCATAGCTATCAGCACATGCTTGGTAGAGAATCTTCTGATGAGGTTGGAAGAGTACTGCGCAATTGGCAGGGTATTCCTTCATTTCATCATGAACCCAGAATTGGGCAGGCGTTCTAGTAAGAAGTAGCAACCAGGTGTTATGTCCATCAGGGACATCATAAACAAAATCAGCTGAATGGATGCCATCATACCCAGCATAGTGTATTGTTATCATGTCATTAACCTTTCTTAGAATAAATCAAATTTATGTCAGTATATATCATTCAATTGAATGTTGTCATTAACTTATAATTTTATGTAGTAGCTTTACTTTTTTACTACATCTTATATTGATGTGGCAGTAAAATAGTGTCATTCGATATTAGAAAAAATCAAAATATATTATAAGCATTAATTTATGGAAAACTATTATGAGGTGAAATCATGAAATTCCGCAATCCTATAGTTAAAGGCTTTTACCCTGATCCAAGTGTC
This sequence comes from Paenibacillus endoradicis, assembly GCF_024721975.1. Next base: position 933,789 of record NZ_JANQBB010000001.1, read on the forward strand.
TGTAAAGCAAATGATAAATACTATCTCGTTTGCAGTTCTTTTCATTATTATCCTGGAGTTCCTTTGTTCGAAAGTGATGATTTAGTTAATTGGAGACAAATTGGACATTGCTTAACAAGACAATCACAAGTTTATCTTGAGAATATAGAGAGTTCTGGAGGAGTGTTCGCATGCAACATTAGATATGATAATGGTCGTTTTTACATGACTACAACTAATAATTCCACCCAACAAAATTTCTACGTCTGGACAGATGATATATACGGAGAATGGTCTGAACCAATTAATGTGGATCAAGGCGGAATAGATCCTTCTTTTTATTTTGAAGGAAATTCAACTTACTTTATGAGTAATGGTATCGATGAAAATGGAAGAAATAGCATCTTTCAATGTGAGATAGATATCGAAACAGGAGAAAAACTTACACCTAGTCGTGTTATCTGGCATGGTACAGGAGGAAGGTATTTGGAAAGTCCTCACTTGTATAAAATCAACGATCTCTATTACTTAATGGCAGCAGAAGGCGGAACAGAATATGGTCATATGATTATCTATGCAAGGGGAGACTCTCCTTACGGCCCTTTTGAAGCTTATCTCAATAACCCGGTTCTAACAAACAGGAATCTTGGTGGATATGAGATTCAAGGTGTTGGCCATGGAGAGTTAATCCAAGATCACCATGGGAATTGGTGGATTTTTCATTTGGGATTTAGACAAATCGGTAGATGGATTATGCATCACCACCTAGGTAGAGAAGTATTTTTGATGCCAGTTACATTTCATCAGGATAAATGGTTTACGGTGGGAAGCGATGGTACGACGCAGGACGAAGTTGAAATAATGCATATTCCCAATACGACAAAACAGATTGAACAAACGCAATATACTTTTCATAATACAAAATGGGATATAGATTGGTGTTATTTACGTTACCCCGATAAAGCGAATTATATTGCTCAAGAAAGTGAATTGAAATTAAGAAGTTCACTGATTACATTAGATATGGCAAATTCACCGACCTTTATTGGATTGCGGCAAAGAGATTTCCATGTTGAAATTTCATGTGAAATTAGAGTCAATGATGGTGAGGCCGGAATAACACTATATATGGATGAAAATCATCATTATGATTTTGCTTTAAGAAAATCAGGTAATACAATCGAAGCCATTAAGCGTCTGAATATAGGAGATATTAAGTCCATACACAAACAATCAATTATTAATTCGAATATAGCAACTTTAAAAATTACTTCAAATCATGAAACTTACTCTTTTCAAGTAATAAGCGATGGCAAAGTAATTGATTTGGGTTTTGCGCAAACTAGATACTTATCCTCAGAGGTTGCCGGAGGTTTTACCGGTGTTGTAATCGGATTATATGCACAAGATGGAACTTGTTCTGAGTTTAATGACTTTAATGATTTCATATGTACTTACTTAGATGAATAATATTTGTTAATTTAATAATGGTCTATAATGAAATGCTCTGGAAATTAGATTTAGTTGGCAAGAGTTTAATTGAGTCAACACTTGAACTCTTTTTAATTTCACGTTATAATCATTAAAACTATACAAATGTTCAATTTGGAGGAGCCTGTCACCAAGGGTGTACTATGCTATTTTTTAGCAAAGTAGACCGTTGGTGACGGGCTTTTTGTGTTTAACTTTTCCTATGTACATGGGAGCAGTATCAAATTGAAATTACTGTGGCTTATTACAATAAGTAGTTTAACTACACATGAAGGGAAGATTTAGATGGAGTTCATTTTGTATTTAGTATTAATTCTCTTTTTCACAAAAATTGCCGGGCATTTATCTGTGAGGCTTGGTCAACCATCTGTTCTAGGTAAGTTGATCGTAGGTATTATTTTAGGACCCGCTGTATTAGGTTGGGTGGAGAGTACTGAATTTATCCATTATATATCAGAAATTGGCGTACTCTTGCTTATGTTTATGGCTGGTTTGGAGACTGATTTGAAGCAATTACAACAAAATTGGAAAGCTGCATTTTCAGTTGCAATAGCTGGTATTGTACTGCCTTTTATAGGGGCATATGGAGTAGCCGAGTTATTCGGATTAACTCAAAACTCTGCATTATTTATGGGCGTATTGTTTAGTGCAACATCTGTAAGTATTACTGTTCAAGTGCTGAAAGATATGGACAAATTAAATACGCGGGAAGGTACAACTATTTTAGGTGCTGCAGTAGTTGATGATGTTTTAGTAGTTATACTATTAGCAGTAATGATGAGTTTCATGGGTACAGGCGAAGAAATATCATTAGGATTACTTGTTGGTAAAAAAATACTATTTTTCGGTATCATTATTGTAGTGGGTTGGTTAGTTGTTCCGAAATTCATGAAATTATTATCAATGCTCAAAGTGACAGAACCGATCATTACAGTAGCATTAATCGTATGTTTCGCTTTTTCATATTTCGCTGACCTGATGGGTATGGCAGGCATTATAGGTGCTTTTGCAGCTGGTATTGCTATTTCACAAACAAACTTTAAGCATGTAGTGGAGACAAAAATAGAACCGATTGCATATTCAATATTTGTTCCTGTGTTTTTTGTAAGTATAGGATTGAACGTTTCTTTTGAAGGAGTGGGAGCTCAACTTGGCTTTGTTCTTGTCCTAACGATCGTCGCAATACTTACCAAGATGATCGGCGGAGCATTAGGAGCTCGCTTAACTGGATTTAATAATAGATCTTCAATGTCTATAGGAGCTGGAATGATCTCAAGAGGGGAAGTAGCGTTGATCATTGCCTCTACAGGTCTACAAGCAGGATTATTGCTACCTGAATATTTCACATCTGTCATTCTCGTTGTAATTGTAACAACGCTTGTTGCTCCACCAATATTAAAGTTGTTTTTCAAGGAGTCCGCAAAAACAATTATCAATAGAAACGATAAAGATTTTCACCAAAGTTTTTAAATTATTTCGCAAATGAGTGGATAGTTAGTTCTAAACGAATATACAAATTTTTAGAGGAACCTGACATTTAATTCGCAAGTGTATTTCTTAATAAAATACCGCTGATATCAGGTTCTATCTAATTTTATTTTTGTTAAGTGCAATAAAGATTAGTATAGAATAATGCTTCTGTTTCAATTTTTCAATATTCTACTGGAATTAACAATTACAGCTTTATTAGCTATTTAAGTACATTTGACCTTATACCTAGAGGTGATTATTATTAACGATCATACGATTTATAAAAGCAGAGAAGGTAGGCAAAAAATTCTTGACAACTACGATGCCTACTTGAAATTGTTTGATGAACAATTAGAGAGTGTTTATGTTGACACACGTTTTGGGAGCACGCATACGTTGGTCACTGGACCCGTATACGGAAAGCCAATCATTATATTTCAAGGAGGAAACTGCATTAATCCGATGACCTTATCATGGTTTTCTTCATTGTTTAAGGAATATCGAATATATGCACCAGATACAATTGGACATCCAGGATATAGTGCAGAAACAAGGGTTTCAGCTCAAGATGATAGCTTCGCTCTGTGGATTTCTGACCTGATGAAATACTTCAATGTAGATAAAAGTGCATTTATCGGTCCTTCCTATGGTGCAGGTATTATTCTAAGACTAGCTGCATTCATGCCTGAGAAAATCTCATGTTCGGTTCTTGTTTCCCCTGCTGGTATTCAGTTAGGTTCGAAAATGAAAATGATACAAAAAATCTTGCTTCCTATGATGTTGTTTAATATGACCTCATCTCAAAAGCAATTACAAAAGATTTCTGATGTAATGTCATATCATACGATGAAATCAATCGATAAGCTTATTATTGGTGAAATTTTCACACATGTGAAATTAGAACAGGATATGCCCAAACTTACAGAGAGCGAGGAGCTAATTAGTTATTTATCTCCTACAATGGTCATAGTCGGTAATCAAGATATATTCTTTCCATCAGAAAAATTATAAATAAGGCTAAAGCGATTATTCCCAACTTAGTAACAGTTACCGAGTATGAAATGGGTCATTTTCCTTCCGAGGATTACTTGGAGAAAATCAATAATGATATTAAGGAGTTCCTTAATTTAAACTATTGAATATGATTTACTAATAATATGTATCCTTTCTGATCATCATAGAAATGAAAGGATGTGTCGCACATTGTTCTCAAATATCATTATTGGTTTCCTTATTCCTTGGATTTTTGGTCTATATCTAATTAGAAAGGCTCCAGTTGTGATTCTTATTACATTACCCATTGCAAGTTTAGTTGCATTACTAATTAATATTTTTGGTTTTCACTTAAACTTTTGGTCATTTACCCCGTTTATTTCTGGTGAAGAATCGATGTCAGTGTTGCCCATGGATTTGGGATTGTATCCAGTAATCTCATGTTATATGATCCACTGGATAAGAATATCCCAAATAAACCATGTAGTCATATTATTTGTTGTAATTACCTTCACGACTTTCCTTGAATATCTCACATTGCTTATGGGAAAGGCATCATACAGTAACAGTTGGAATATCTATTGGACATTTATTTCGTATTTATTGGCATATGGTATCGTCTACGTGTATTATCGTATTCTATATAAGCAACATCGATTAATTCGCATACCGTAGTTGAATTCTGAAGATATAGAAAGAGAGTAAATAAAGTCTCAATTTACTTTTTATAAATTTATAGCTATAATATTTAAAATTTAAATAACGATGTTACTGATACAATAATGCAGAATGCTAGAGAAGGGGATGATTTATATGAAAAAGGTATGTTTACTATTACCGAATGGCTTTGAAGCTGTTGAAGCAAGTGTATTTACAGATGTAATTGGATGGAATAAGGCAGAGGGCGATGGATCAACTGAACTCGTAACAGTTGGAACTCGAAAAGAGCTAAAATGCACTTGGAATTTCACTGTAATTCCCGAAAAAATCATTTCAGAAGTAAGCGCTCTTGAATTCGATGCTTTAGCAGTTCCTGGCGGTTTTGAAGAGGCAGGATTTTACGAAGACGCCTTTAGAGCCGACGTGCTTGAATTTATACGGGAGTTCGATAGACAAGGAAAGATCATTGCTTCTATTTGTGTAGGCGCTCTATCAATCGGAAAAAGTGGTATTCTACAAGGAAGGAATGCTACGACCTATAATCTAAATGACCGGAAGCGTCAATCTCAACTAGAAGAAATGGGCGCCAATGTTATTCCGGATCAACCTATTGTAATTGATAATAATATTATTACATCTTTCAATCCTTCAACGGCCTTTGATGTTGCCTTTACTCTTCTAGAATTACTTACATCTACCGAAAATACAAACCACGTTAAGAAGCTCATGGGATTCCTCCAATAAGCAAAGTATGGATTAGTATAAGCAAATAACCATATTGAAAATTAATGGTTGACAAATACAAAAAGAAATAGTTTAATGAATTCAAGGATATTAATTAACAATTTGTTAATTGTAAATAAAAAACTAGGAGGGTAGAGATGAGCGCCCAGCAAAATAAAGCAGCACTTGAGCAATACAACGTTAAAGATTATCGCACACCAGATGGATATACAGCAGATATCGCGGTATTTACAATTGTTCCAATTGAGCAGAAGCCATTCTCTCCACCAGTTATGGATTTGCAGATGATGCTAATTCAACGCAGTATGCGGAACTCTGAAGGCAAACCCAATATCGAAGCAGGGAAATGGGCAATCGCAGGAGGATTTATCGATGAGACTGAAACGAGCTACATCGCTGCACATCGAGAGTTAGAAGAAGAAACAGGAGTAACGGATCTCCATATCGAGCACTTTGGTGTGTATGATAAGCCGGGCCGTGATCCTCGTGGTTGGATTATAAGTAATGCATTTTATGCCATTGTTCCTCATCATAAGCTTGAGAATCGAAAAGCAGGGGATGATGCTTCTGATGTTCGAATGTTTTCGGTGAAAGAAATTCTTTCGTTGGAATTAGCATTTGATCACAAGCAGATAATTCTAGATTCTATTGCTGTCATTTCGCAGAAGCTGTTACAAACGACAACGGCTAAAGAATTTTTACCAACGGAATTTACGTATTCTGAATTACAAGCTGTGCTTGCAACGGTAACAGATGATCCTGTTATTATGTCAAATCCATCTTTCATTCGTAAGATGAAACAACTTCCGTTTATTGAAGCGATAGAAGGAAAAACGGTTACACGTACTTCCAAAAGAAAGACTCAACTATACCGCTTTAAGGAAGTACCCATTAATTACTCGATTTACCACATGAGCTAATCAGGTGGTACTTTCTTTTAATCTAAATAATTAACAATTTGTTATTTGTTAATTATATTTAAATGAGTTATAAATTCTAATGAATTCTTTATTAATAAACAAGGAGGCGTTTACGATGAAAAGAGTGTTATTGAACATTGATTATACAAATGATTTTATTGCTACAAATGGAGCTTTAACCTGTGGAGAAGCAGGTCAAAGCATCGAAGCTGCAATTGTCTCTATTACAAATAAATTTATTCAAAACGGTGAAGATATTATTTTTACCATCGACGTACACGATGAAGGAGATACTTACCATCCTGAGACAAAATTGTTTCCACCGCATAATTTGCGGAATACTAATGGGAGAATGCTCTATGGACAATTGCAGCAGATTTACGAAGAAAGTCAAGACAGAGCTAATATACATTGGCTGGATAAGACACGCTACAGTGCCTTTGCGGGAACAACTCTAGATATGATGCTTCGTGCTAGAGGCATTGAGGAGGTCTACTTGGTTGGAGTATGTACGGATATTTGTATATTACACACTGCTGTAGATCTCTATAATCTTGGTTATCGCATTGTCGTTGTGAAGGATGCAGTAGCTTCATTTAATCAAGCCGGTCATGAATGGGCGTTAGGACATTTTCAACATACATTAGGAGCAACGATAAGTTAATACAAGTTATTCTACAATAAAAGGAGCGATTGAAATGAGATACAACTTACAGGATGATAGTGTAACACTTCACACTGATAGATACCAAATTAATATGGCAGAGGTATATTGGAGACATAATGAGCACCAGAAACAGGCAATTTTTGAAGTGTATTTTCGCAAGTTGCCGTTTGATAATGGCTATGCTGTTTTTGCAGGTTTAGAGCGGGTTGTACACTATTTACAAGATTTCAAATTTAGTGAAACGGATCTTCAATACTTGCGCGAAGAGGGCTATCAAGATGATTTTCTTACGTTTTTGAAAACGATTCGCTTTACTGGGAAGTTGCGAAGTATACGTGAAGGCGAGGTAGTATTCGCCAATGAACCATTAATGGTAATTGAGGCACCATTGGTAGAGGCTCAATTAATCGAAACAGCAATTCTCAATATTGTAAATTATCAAACATTAATCGCCACAAAGGCTAGTCGTTTGAAAAATATAATAGGCAATCAAACTGCAATGGAATTTGGTACACGTCGTGCACAAGAAATGGATGCTGCGATATGGGGAACACGTGCAGCCTACCTCGCGGGCTTTGATGCTACTTCTAACGTAAGAGCAGGAAAGCTATTTGGTATTCCGATTGCTGGAACTCATGCTCATTCTTTGGTTCAAGTGTACCGTGATGAATATGTTGCATTTAAGAAATATGCTCAGACACATCGAGATTGCGTTTTTCTAGTAGATACCTACGATACACTCAAATCAGGTGTACCTACTGCCATAAAAGTAGCCAAGGAAATGAAAGAACGCATTAATTTTGTAGGAATTCGATTAGATAGTGGAGACTTAGCTTATTTATCTAAAGAAGCACGGAAAATGCTTGATGGTGCGGGATTTAAGCATACTAAGATATATGCGTCTAATGATCTAGATGAAGATACTATTCTATCTCTTAAGCGTGAGGGGGCTTGCATTGATGTTTGGGGTATTGGCACAAAGCTCATTACAGCATATACGCAGCCAGCTCTTGGTGCAGTTTATAAGCTTGTACAAATTGAAGATGAAGGACAAATGGTGGATACGATTAAAATTAGTAGCAATCCAGATAAAATATCTAATCCTGGAAATAAGCAAATGTGGAGAATAATTAATATGGAAACAGGGATTGCAGAGGGCGATTACATCACTTTGATCAATGAAAATTTACCTCAGGACGAGATCAAGTTAGTTCATCCACTACACAGTCATATGAAGAAAACGGTAAAGAATTTTAAGGCAATTCAACTGCTGGTGGAAGTGATGGTAAAAGGAGAGTTAGTGTATGATCTTCCTACTCTAGACAATAATAGGGAGTATGCGAAACAGAGCTTAGCACTGTTCTGGGAGGAATATCGCCGCTTACTAAATCCTCCTATCTATCCAGTAACATTAAGTGATGCGTGCTGGAACAACAAACGACAGCTCATTGAAAAAGCATTATATCAAACGCGTGAGGAGAGATAAGATGAAGATTGGAATCTACGGCTCTTCCTTTGATCCAGTTACTAATGTCCACTTATGGACAGCAAGTACAATTGCTCATCGATGCAAATTAGATAAGGTCATTTTCTTACCTTGCTCTAGTAAACGTCAGGATAAGCACATGCAAACAACAGATGCGCATCGCATAGCAATGTTAAAGTTGGCTATTGCGGACAATGATAATTTTGAAATTGATGATTATGAATTTCAGCAATTAGGCTGGGAGATAGCAACTTACCAAACACTTCGTCACTTTAGAACGAAATATGTCGAGGATGACATTTATTTCATAATGGGCGCAGATTTACTCGTTGATATTGGGCAAGGAAAATGGCAAAAGTCAGAGGAGCTAGTGAAGGAAAACAAATTTATAGTGATGGCGAGAATTAATATCGATATGCTTTCTGTCATTGGTCGCTCGCCCATATTGCGTCATGTTGACGATGGTCAAACCTTTCACCTTGTAGATAAGGGGCTCACAATGGAAATTAGCTCAACGTATGTGCGTGAGGAATTTAAACTTGGCGGTGAAGCTCGTTATCTTATTCCTGAAAGTGTGTATGCGTATTTGAAAGATAACCATTTATATAGATAAGGGAGAGAAAAGATATGAAAACTAAAGCAGAGATTATAGCAGAGCTGCATGTTAGTCCAACTATTGATATTCAAGCTGAAATTCAAAAACGAGTAAATTTCTTGGTAGAGTACAGTGTGAAAACAAACACAAATGGCTTCGTGCTAGGCATCAGCGGAGGAGCAGATTCAACACTTGCTGGAAAACTCGCACAGCTTGCGGTAGATCAAATGAACCAACGTGGCTATAACAAAAAATTTATCGCTGTTCGTCTGCCCTATGGGGGGCAAATGGACGAGGAGGACGCGCAAAAAGCACTTGTCTTTATCGAACCAACAGAAAACGTGACGTTCAATATTGCTGCTGGGGTAGATGCGCTAACGGAAACTTATGAGCAGAGTGTAGGTAACTCTATTTCAGATTTCCATAAGGGCAATATAAAAGCAAGAGTTAGAATGATTGCACAATACGCCATTGCAGGAGAAAAAAATATGCTAGTTATTGGGTCAGATCACGCTGCTGAGGCTGTGACTGGATTTTACACTAAATTCGGGGATGGTGGTGCAGATATCCTACCATTGAGTGGATTAGTAAAATCTCAAGTTAGAATGATTTTGCAAGCATTAGGCGCAGAAAAGATTCTTTTTGAAAAGCCCGCTACAGCAGATTTGTTAGACGATAAGCAACAACAGTTAGATGAGGTTGAGCTTGGAATAAGCTATGACGTGTTAGATAAATTCCTTACCAATCAGCAGATTTCTGAAACCACTGAGCACCAAATTCGTGATCGTTATACGATAACAACACATAAAAGAGAGATGCCTGTAACCATATTCGATACGTGGTGGAAGTAAAAAAGGGGCCCTTAAGGGCCCCTTTTTGCTATTAATTATCCTTGTTGTAGTATTTGAATTTGTTTAGCAACACGTTCTCCTAATTGTGCAGATGCCTTGTAGAGATAGCCTATCACAATTTGCTCTATATCATTAGAGATTGTTGCTAAATCAATGGCTAGATTTTCTACGAGATGCTGCTGATCTTCCGGGGAAAGCTCTTCATAGAATTGACCTGCTTGCGTGAAATCGTCTGTAATAGGTATTTCAGAGCGTACGAGTTGCCCCTCTACGTATTTACCACTGCCACTTGTAATAAGTGATTCTGGTGTCCAACTCTGCTGATGATTAATAGGAAGCTTACGGAAATCAGGTCCTATACGTCTACGCTGTGAATCTGAATAAATATTTGCTCGCCCCTGCAGCATTTTATCTTCGGACAACTCGGCCCCATCTAGCAGATTAGATGGTGAAAATGCTATTTTTTCAACTTCATCCATAAAATTATTAGTGTTGCGATTGAGAACTAATCGTCCGACAGCTTGCAGAGGATATTGCTGTTCGTCCCACACCTTCGTATCATCAAGAGGATCAAAAGTTAATTTCACCTCATCACGAGGATCCATAAGCTGCACATAAAGTCCATATTCTACGAGTTCACCTGCAGCAAGTGTATCGTATAGATCTTTTCCTGCGTAATCTGGATTCTCACCAGCAAGCTTTGCTGCTTCTTGACGATCAATATATTCTAATCCAGCAATGGGAAGCCAGTGGTATTTCACATAGGTTGCATTTCCTTGAGCATTTCTCCATACATAGGTATTTACACTATGACCTCGAATGTGACGTAGACTCTTAACAGTACCGTAATCTGAGTAAAGCCAAACCAGAAAGTTTGTTGCTTCTGGTGCTCTAGCGATAAAACTCCAGAACCGTTCGGGGTCTATTAAATTATTCACAGGAGATGGAAGGAAAGCATTAATTGATTCTGGGAAGCGAATAGGATCTCGCACTGAAAAAACGGGAATATGATTGCAAAGGAGATCGAAAACACCTTGACCAGTATAAAATTTAGTTGAAAATCCACGCACATTGCGGGATGTATCTGGCGTACCTTGGTTGCTGACTGCTAAAGAAAATCTTACTGCAACTGGCACCTGATCTCCTGGATTTTGTAAAAAGCTAAGCTTGGTATGTGCTCCCATTGAGTTGATTGTTTCAAAATAGCCAAAAGCACCATAGCCTTTGACATGTACTGGACGATCAATAATTTTAGTATGTATAAATATTTCCATTGTCTCATGCAATTTGCTATCTTGTTCTAGTATCGGTCCTCTTGGTCCAACGGTTTGCGAATGCAAAGCTGCCGGAACATCTTCCTGCCAAGGCAAAGCTGACTGATCAGCTTCTAACCCCGTTGACTGCGTTATTTGCGCTGGAAGTCTATATGAAGATTCATCATTTGTATTCATAATTCAATCTCCCATCTCGTTTTTTCTTCAATTATTTACTATGCTCATGTATAACCAAATATGACAATATAGTACGAAAAACATAACGATTATGGAACTATATAAAGTCTTTAATATGCTAATAAAGTATTAAAATTCATAGTGTTATCAAATTAATAGTACATTTCTGTCTCGACTATCTATATAATAAAGTAGTAATCACACAATACTTCGACAGAATAGGAACTGAACATTGAAGCTTAGAAAAAAGTATCCCAGTAAAAGAATTATTATTTTTATGCTTATTTCCATTGTTATATTTAGCATTCTGACGGGCTCAAAATTACTCATCTCATACTATTCAACCGAAAATTCAGCGCGAATTACATTGGCGAAACAATATATTGAAATCGCAAATAATATAGCAGATGAATTAGATAAAAAAGCCTATGAAAAGTTTTTAGAAAATCCGCGAGTTAACGATGAAAATCGAGTGCAAATTAAGCAATTTTTGGAACTGTATCAACTGAAAATTAATTCACTTTTCACTTATATTTTGATGTTAGATGAAAGTAATATTTCGAAAGTAATGGTAACAGCAATGCCGAATGGTTTAGCTGAAATACCAATCGGTGCAATATGTACTGTTCCTGAAGCTCAGATTATACAAGCTAAAAACGGACAGAAATACTTTACAAAAATAATAAGCGGTGAACATAACACTTCGTATTTCTCTGTTGGTGTTCCATTCTATGACGATTATGGCAAAATTTTAGGTGTAGTTGGCATAGATATAGATGCTAAGGATCTAAAGCAAGTAAGCCATCAAGTAGTAATGAATAATCGAATTGCTTTCTTCATTGATATATTATTTGCTATTGTATTGATCTTAGTTGTGTTCTTATTACATAAGTGGTATAAACACAAATTAACTCAGGATCAAAAAGAAATTGAAAAAATGTATATCTCCGAGTTGGGTAAAATAGTAGGTACGCTAAAATCTAGCAGACACGATCTTATGAATCATATTCAAGTTCTTAATGGATTGATTTATTTGAAACAATATGAAAAAGCTGGTGAATATCTCAAACAGCTTACTGTTGATTCAAAAGCATTAGATGTATCACTACGGATACAAAATCCAGCATTAATGGTCATTTTGCAAAGTAAATGGGAACTGGGCCAGTCAAAAGATATTCATATTCAATTCGAAGTTGATCAAAGTGATTTCAGTCGAATTGAAGCCATGGATGTAGTCAAAATTCTCTCAAATCTATTAGATAATGCAATTGAAGCTGTTGATGTATATTCAGGTTTAGAGCCAAAGATAATTAAAGTTATTTGCAAAACGATTGGTGGTAAGTATATATTCTCTGTCGAAAATCCTACCCAGCTTTCCAGTAAGGAGTATAAGAGCTTATTTCAAAATGGATATACTTCAAAAGTAAATACTGATGGGTTAAGAGGAAATGGCTTAGATATAATTAGTAGAGTAACCATTAAATATTCGGGAGATATCTTTACTCATTATGAACATGAAAAGCTTACTATCCAAATTACGATTTAGTTTAACTATAAACTTTTTGAGCAATGGACATATCCCTAAGGGATGTGTCCATTTTTGCTTATAATGATATTTTTAAAAAGTTTTTGAATCCATTGGCACATTCATACGTATTTTACTTCATAATACTGAATGTTTGTTCTATATTCTCGAAGTTTGTGTACCATACTTATGTAGAAGACTATCGAACATTCATTATTCAAGCTAGAAAAACATATTCAATTGATACTTGGAGGATAATGAATGGAATTATTATTTAGAAACAAAGGTGCAATGATCCTATTAATGCTTAACATTTTCTTGTCTATGGCTGCTTTTGGCCTAGTTGTACCTGTAATGCCAAGTTTTATTGCAATGCTTGGTTTAGATGGAACTACTGTAGGCTTGTTAACTGCTGCATTTGCAGTAACTCAGCTCATATTTTCACCATTTGCAGGTAAACTTTCCGATTTACTTGGAAGAAAAAAGTTGATTGTTGTAGGATTACTAATCCTTGCAGCTTCAGAGGCGATTTTTGGACTTTCTAATTCAGTAGTCTGGTTATACGTATCAAGATTATTGGGTGGTATAGGGGTTGCTATGGTAATGCCAGCGGTGATGGCATTTACTTCTGATATAACAACTGAAGATGAACGTGCGAAGGGCATGGGGTTGGTGTCAGCAGCAATGTCTACAGGGTTTATTATTGGTCCTGGTATAGGTGGATTTCTTGCTGAATATGGAACGCGAGTTCCTTTCTATACTGCAGCCATTGCAGTGGCATTTGCTGCAATTCTCACCTTACTTGTATTACCTGAACCCCAGCGAATCAAAAGCACTCCTGCTTCAGAGCCAAAGACTACCAAACAAAGCATAGCTCAGCAATTTATTAGTTCTATGAAAGCACCATATTTCTTGGCACTAATTGTATTACTCGTTCTTGGATTTGCTCTTTCGAATTTTGAAACAGTATTCGGACTATTTTTAGATGTTAAGCATAATTCTGGTCCTAAAGATATTGCACTGATTATGACAGTCGGGGCAATTGCTGGTGTAATTATTCAAATAGGATTATTAGATCTTCTAGTTAAGAAGGTGGGGGAGATGAAAGTTATCTACCTCAGTCTAGTTGTTGCGGGAGTAGGAATTCTTGGCATCCTGTTCGTTAAAAGCTTTTGGTTACTACTAGTAGTCACAATTATTATATTTGCAGCATGTGATCTTTTGAGACCTGCAGCAGGAACATTTTTGTCCAAATTAGCCGGGGAAGACCAAGGTTATGTAGCCGGACTTAATTCTGCGTATACAAGCCTAGGTACAATTTTAGGCTCTAGCTTAGCTGGAATGCTTTATGACGTTAATTTGGTTCTTCCTTATATTGTTGCTGGTTTCACTTTGGTTGGTTGTTACGTAATACTAACGTTAGTACAGGCAAGATCAAACAGTAAAAGTAAGCTAGCAGAAGCGAAATCTTAAACTAACTATAAACGTAAAGCCCGATTCCTGGTGGAGTCGGGCTTTACGTTTATAGTTAGAGAATAAAATATTATTTAACATGGTTAACTATCTCTTTGCAAAACCATACAATAAAACATCAATAGCTTCCTTGTAGATCAACAACGTTTCCTTTAAGTCCAAGTCTCTGCATGTATAACTAAGTCCATTGACCATACCATCTAATATTTTTGCCAATCTTAAACTATCATGTTGCTTAAACTCATCAGAATTCATACCATCGAGCAATAATTGCTGACAGAATTGTATTCGCCCATTAAAACTCTTTTGAAGTCGTTCATGTACTTCACTATTTGATTTCTCACTAGTATAAAATTCATCTGCTACATTTGTTAACGGGTGATTAAATTCATCTTCGACTAAATGTTCTGCTAATCCATATAGCTTTTCAATAGTAGTTGTATACTTTTGTTTTTTGATCTCCCACTTATCTGCCCAATCAACTTCCCATTCATCTAACATATCTAGAAATAATCCTTCTTTACTTTTGAAGTGATAATAGATATTCCCTTTACTAAATCCAGTAATATCAGATATTTCCTCAATAGAAGTGGCGGCATAGCCTTTTTTAATAAATAGCTCTTTAGATGCTTCTAATATTCGTTTTTTTGTTTGAGTTGATTGTAACTGTTTCTTATTCATCATATCACTCCAAAACTTTGCTCACGAACTGCCCGTATCTTTTACACTTGTCATAATTATACATGAAGTATAATCATTTTGCGAAAGAGAGTTGTGCTGATATATGTATAATGTACCAATAGATTGGTTCTCTGTTATTCAAAGAGCTATCAGATTATTATGAGAGATACATGATTGCACAAAATAAAACTGACCAAAGACTTAGTTATAGGAGTAGTATTGTATACTTGATAGCAGGAATAAAGTATAGTGAGCCAATATTAAAGAAAAAATAATGTGATACACATAACCTAAGGGGGAAAATATACATTTATTGTTAAGACTTTTACTAATAGTAATCATTCTATTTGGTGTTTCATCATTTGTTTGGTTTCTATTAGGTGCGACGGCATACTTCCAACGAGGAATGGATATTACAACAGGAACTTCTAGAAAGCTGCAATAAAGTAATAATCAATAGCGAATATATGTAAATACGCTCCAAAGACACTTGATATTATATCAAGTGTCTTTGGGTTTAATAATAAGTTAAAGACTTTTCTTACCCTTCAAGTAGCTTACGCAGCTTCATCTCGGTAGATGAATTCTCAACAGGAGTATATATGCTTAGTCTTAAATCTGATTCACCTTTAGCTTGCAGAGAAGATAGATCAAAGACCATTTTTCCAGCCTTCGCATGTCGAAACTCGACCATAACTTCTGGTGCTTCACTAACCTCGCTTTGATTCCAGAGTTGTCTAAAATCTAGGTAATTACTCTCCATATGAGAAATGAATTCTGGATACCAAGGATCAGCAACATATTGACCGTAATAGGTGCGAAATATAGCGAGATAGTCTTTTACAAAATGTTCCCAATTTACTGCCAAACTGCGGAATTCTTTTTTAGTAAAGAGTAGGGAGATCATATTACGTTCTTGTTCAGGGATGAGCCGAAAATCAATAAATACATGGCAAGCTGCTTCATTCCAACCAATAATATTACAATGTCGATCTGAAACAATCGTGGGACAATATTTAAGCTCTTGTAATATTTTAAGCAGAGAAGGGCTAATTGCTGTAGATTCTCCAATTGAAAGCTTTGGATGAAATGAGTTATCTAAAGCAAGATCATATAGATATTTTCGCTCATCACTATTTAGTTTCAGCGCTCCTGCTATAGCATCCAGAACGGAAGCGGATACCTTAATGTCTCGTCCTTGCTCGAGAAAAGTATACCAACTGGTACTAACACCAGCTAATTGAGCAACCTCTTCTCTACGTAAGCCAGGTGTTCGCCTGCGAGAACCTGAAGGCATTCCGACACTTTGTGGGGAAATTTTTGAGCGCTGGTTTTTTAGAAAATCGGAAAGTGCTTTAAGTCTGGGTTCTTGCTTCATACAAACCTCCAAGGTAATTCATACCTATTTATATAGTAACCTGATTGAATTTCATTATTGTAACACTACTTATACTAGTATAACTGAAAACTGGTAATAGGATAAGGAAAGCGTACAATAAGGGAATCATAAGGATGTAAAGACAATATATTGGGGGGGATTTACGATGCATAGAGTAGTGATCACTGGCAGGGGAATAGCATCGCCGTTGGGTAATGAAGTAGATGAGTTCTGGAGCAATTTAAAAAAAGGTGTCTCAGGAATAACAACGATTGATTCATTTGATGTATCTCAATTTGGAACTCGTATCGCTGGATTGGTACGTAATTTTGATTCTGAGGAATTATTTGGTCGTAAAGAAGCACGAAAGATGGATAGATTCTGTCAATTCGGGCTGTATGCGGCCAAACAAGCGGTCCATGATGCTGAGCTTCCTTTGGATAAAATAGATTTAGAACGTCTAGGGGTGTACGTGGGTACAGGGATTGGTGGTATTCAGACACTAACTGATAATTATGATGCTTTCCTAAAAAGAGGGCCAGGTAGAGTAAGTCCAAGCTTGGTTCCAATGATGATCTCCAACATGGCAGCATCTCAGATCAGTATTCATTTTGGAGCAAAAGGACCAACTTTATCTCCTGTGACAGCCTGTTCAATCGGAAATACGGCAATTGGCGAAGCATTTCGGTTGATTCGATATGGAGAGGCAGATGTTATAATTGCTGGAGGCACAGAGGCTGCGATTCATCCTATATCATTAGCGAGCTTTGGTAATGCAACTGCGCTCTCAAAGAGAAATGATGATCCAAAGACTGCAAGTCGTCCATTTGATAAGGATCGTGACGGTTTCGTTATGGCAGAAGGGGCAGGTATTGTGGTTCTCGAATCATTGGAACATGCCATGAAAAGAGGGGCTAAAATTTATGGTGAAGTGATTGGGTACGGAGCTAGTTCAGATGCATATCATGTTGTTGCTTCGCATCCACAAGGCGATGGTGCGTTACTAGCCATGAAGAGAGCCTTACAGTCAGCATCCATTGATCCACTTGACATTGATGTAGTGAGTGCTCATGCAACGAGTACTGAGGTGGGGGATCTTGCCGAGACAAATGCGCTTAAGAGATTATTAGGTGATCAAGCAACTAAAGTCCCAATTACAGCAAACAAATCAATGCTTGGACATATGTTTGGAGCAGCAGGAGGAGTAGAAGCCATTGCTTTAATAGAGAGTCTTAGGGAGGGAATCATTCCCCCAACGATTAATCTGAACAATGCTGATATGGAGTGTGATTTAGATTACGTGCCAAATCATGCAAGGAGTGCAAACCTCAATGTTGGCTTGTCTAACTCATTCGGATTTGGTGGACATAATGCCGCAATTGTTCTGAAAAAATTTTCTGAAGCTTGACTTGAAGTTGAAAAGTTCAAAACAAAAGAGGTGCATTGTTTGCACCTCTTTTGTTTTGTTCAATAGCTCAGTGATAGGAGGATAAATGAAGACGACGCTCATAATAGCAGATTATTTGATTTTAAGTGAACGATCATTTATTATTGTTTTATGAGAATAAGAGATGAAAACAAAGTAGAGGCTATTTTTGATGCAACAATACAACTCGTAAATGAGATAGGGTTTGCGGAAGCGTCTATCTCCAAAATTGCCAAACGAGCAAATGTATCAGCGGCGACCATTTATATATATCATGAGAATAAGGATGATCTGCTTTATAAAACTTACTTGAAGATAAAAGGTAAGATGAGTGAAAGAATGTTTCAAAGTCTGGATGAAACTCGAACGGTAAAGGAGTGTTTTGATTTCATCATTAACAACTATGTTGAGTTCATACTAACCTATAAAGACTATTTTTTGTTCCTAGAGCAGATTATGACTTCACCGCTGCCTCAGAAATGGTGTCTAGATGATACTGCGAGTCTTTTTCAACCTGTTTTTGAAATGTTTGAAGTTGGCAAAAATCAAGGTTTATTCAAGCAAGAGGATGTTCGTATGTTAATTGTGTACTCCATCCTTCCCATAGCTGAGCTGGCAAAGGCACATGTGCAGAAAGGAACTCAATTTGAAAAACGACAATTGAATGCAGCTATCGCTATGAGCTGGGATGCCATAAAAGCGTAAAAACCTTCTAAAAGAGCGATAAGGATTAGTTATTCAAAGGAAGGATGTCAGTATGAAAGTAATCGTATATGGTGTAACAGGTATGATCGGACAGTTAGCATTAAGAGAATGTCTATTAGATCCAGAAGTAGAGAAAGTTATAGCAATTGTTCGTAAGTCAACGAATAACAAACACCCCAAATATCAAGAATTTGTGTTATCAGATATTTCAGACCTTTCTTCTATTCAGGGAAATGTGACTGGTTTCGATGCTTGTTTATATTTAATTGGTGTCTCCTCATCAGGTATGTCAGAAGCCGACTATACACGTATCACCTATGAAATGACGATAAAGAACGCTAAGCAATTAGTGGAATTCAATCCGAATATGAAAATAATCTATGTTTCTGGAATGGGAGCAGATAGTACAGAACAAGGAAAAGAGATGTGGGCACGAGTAGAGGGGAAAACAGAAAATACATTGCTTAGCATGCCTTTTAAAGCTGCTTATATGTTACGTCCAGCTGCAATTTTACCAATGCATGGTGTTCGTTCAAAAACAGCACAATATCGTATACTATACAATATAATCAAACCAATAAATCCGTTGTTAAAACGAATGAAGTCGGTATTAACGTCTGAACAATTAGGTCAGTTGATTTTGCATCTAGCTAAAAGTGGAACAACAAAAGAAGTACTAGAGAAAGAAAAGTTAAAAGAACTGGCATTATCGATTCAAAAAAAATAAGTATTTACTATTCTTGAAATTCAAACAATTATATAATAATGTTAATGCACCAACGGGTGGGAGGACAGGCAATGAACAAAGAAGAACAGGTTATATTGGGTTTTAGAGACCTTTATAACAAGATAGTATCGCTTAATAAGGATAAGATGGAACAAAGTCTTAAGGGTCATACGTCTTCTGAAGTGCATTGCATCGAATTCATTGAAAAAAATGTAGATTCCAACGTGACAAAACTTGCGGAGTCCTTTTATATGACTCGCGGCGCTATAAGTAAAATAACTCAGAAGCTCATAAAAAAGGGCATTATCGAAAGCTACCAGAAGTCGGATAACAAGAAAGAAATCTATTTTAGGCTTACTGAGCAAGGGAAAGATATTTATAAAATTCATGAGAACTTGCACCAAGAGTTTCATGAGCGGGATAAAGTCGTATTCGAGCAAATAACTGAAGAACAATTCGACAGTATGCTTAGCTTTGTAGAAACGTATAGTAGGCATCTGGATTCAGAAATAAAGAAACAGAGTATAGATCTCACGTCGCAATAAATTTGAAAGTATAAAATGAAACTACATGCAGTCCAACTCTATTGAGAATGGGCTGCATTTTTATTGTTTATTTTTGTTGACAAGGAAACAATTAGAAGATACTATTTTGTTGAAAAGGAAACAAAATAGTATCTTCTAAGGAGAGAATTTTAATGTCCATATCTAGATCACAAAATGAACCGAACACAGAACAAACCGTAGACAAACACGCTTTAATATTCGGTCTTATATCTGTGTTCCTTTGCGGTGTAGGCTTTAGTATCATAACACCTGTCGTCCCATTCTTAGTGGAGCCTTATATAAGCAATCCGGGAGACCAAGCTATTGTTGTTACGCTACTAACTTCTGTTTATGCATTTTGTGTATTTTTTGCAGCCCCCGTACTTGGAACTTTAAGCGACAAATATGGCCGTCGTCCATTGCTCTTAGCAAGCTTATTGGGGTCAGCAATTGGATACCTAGTTTTTGGCATAGGAGGAGCTCTATGGATACTTTTTGCTGGGCGCATCATAGAGGGGATAACGGGCGGTAGCATAGGTACGATCTTCGCTTATTTTGCAGACATCATTCCTCCGCAGCAGAGAACCAAATACTTCGGATGGGTGAGTGCGGTTGTTGGTGTAGGGACCGTCATTGGTCCAACGCTAGGCGGATTACTTGCCAAGTTTGGTTATGCTGTACCTATGTTTTTTGGAGCAATTATAACGTTACTGAATGTTGTTTATGGATTCTTTTTTATGCCTGAGAGTCTTACCAAGAGTAATAGACTGAAAAAGATTACCTTTATTAGACTTAATCCATTTTCACAGCTTGCAAACCTACTTTCAATGAAAAATCTAAACAGACTTCTTATCTCAGCATTTTTACTTTGGATACCTAACGGATCTTTACAGGCAGTTTTTTCACAATTTACAATGGATACTTTTAGTTGGAAGCCTGTACTAATCGGACTTATGTTTTCGATTATGGGCATCCAAGACATCATTTCACAAGGTTTCATAATGCCAAAGCTTTTGAAAAAATTTAATGATAATCAGATCGCTATTCTAGGAATGGTTTCGGAGATTATCGGCTACAGTCTTATTGCGCTATCTGCTTTATTCTCATTCTATCCTCTTTTTATCTCTGGAGTGTTTATATTTGGTTTTGGGGATTCGATCTTTGGGCCATCATTCAATGGTATGCTTTCCAAGTCAATCGATTCTAGTGAACAAGGACGGGTTCAAGGAGGTAGCCAATCTATTCAGGCTTTAGCAAGAATGATTGGGCCAATCATTGGAGGTCAGATTTATGTATCACTTGGGCATGCTGCACCAGCCTTTATGGGTATGATCCTTATAACAGCTGCAGTAGCAGTTATGTATAAGAGAAAACCGTACACAAAGTAATTTTAACTCTAAAGTTTGCAATATAGTAAAATTTAAGGCCAATCCTTCTGGATCGGTCTTTGATTTTAGATAGGGAAGAGGCTTTAAGGTGAACTACTTGACTATGAAGTATACTTCATAGTTTATCCTATACTTATATTGATTAGCAGTCTTTTATTTAGTGAAGGATTGAAGTAAAGGTGGAGGTTAAGTAATATGAGAATATTCGAAGTCATTTTGGTTGTAATGAGTATGGCCGCTGCTGGGGGCATTCTATTTTGGAGAAAAAGCCGGCGTCTGGACCTTGCAGCACTATCGTCGCTGGTACTGGTATTGTTGTTGCACGGAATCATCGAACATTATCGTTGGCAAATGATGCCTTCTTATCTAGTTACGCTGGTACTCTGCATCGTATTAATTGTGAGACTGTCCAAGAATCAAAAAAAGAGTCGGCCCCGATCGTATATACAGAGGGGACTGCTATCATTAGTAATAGTGGCCCTCAGCGCTGGTTCACTCTATTTGGGCAATTTATTGCCGATTTTTACAATGCCTGAACCGACCGGAACCTATGCGATCGGTACACTTTCTTGGCAATTAACAGACGAGGAACGTGAAGAGACATTAAATCCAGAGTCCGGAGGCAAGAGGGAAATGCTGGTGAATGTCTGGTATCCTGCTGATCCGGATCAGGTCAAAGGCAAGTCGAGGGAGAGTTATCCAGGCGAGCTAGGTGAAGCGATTAGTCTTGTCTTCGGAATTCCGAAACAGCTGTTCAACTATTTGACATTGGTTTCTACGCATGTCGTCGAGGGCGCAGAGTTGTCGATGACGGAAACTAGTTATCCGGTGCTGCTATACTCGCCCGGTATTAGGTCTACCCGATTCCAGAGCATGACGACAATAGAGGAACTGGTCAGTCACGGTTATATTGTGGTAGGTATTGACCATCCCTATACTTCCGCTAAAGTCTCACTTTCCGACGGACGAGACATTTATTATGTGCCAGAACCTGAGTTCACAACATCGGCTGAGGTTTACGAGAATAATGTCACAGGAGTTGGTATACGGGCAGAAGATGCCCGGTTCGTTCTGGATACACTTACGGAATGGAATCAAAAAGCTTCGGGCGGTATGTTCGCTGGTAAATTAGATTTGGACCGAGTTGGCATATTCGGACATTCTTACGGTGGCGCTACAACAGCCGAGGCGATGGCTTTGGATGAGCGGTTCAAGGCTGGTGTTAGCTTAGAGGGCGGATTCTGGGGGACTGTCTCCCATACCGGCTTGAAGCAACCCTTTATGTATATGATGACAGGTGAAACTGCAAACAGTCTGGACCCGTCTTATTCTGATAAGGAAGTCGTATTCTATGATGAGTTCGCTCCTGACCTTGATTTTGTTATGAGGAACAGCACCAAGGATACTTATTATTTGACTGTAGACAAGATGTTTCATCAGAGTTTCACAGATATTACCTTACTGTCATCGATGTTTGATCGTACGAAGATCGGATCCTTTCACAACATCGATATTACTAGGTCGTATGTACGTGCATTCTTCGATCAATATTTGAAAAGCGAGCATCAATCGCTTCTGGAAGGAGATTCATCAAGGTTCCCTGAAGTAAAGTTTGATCAGACGTATACTCACAAGAGAGGTTAAGCGACTAGATGGGAGGAGAAGGTATGCTAGGAATGAAGCGGAGCGAACTGTCTGCTCGTACAGGAGTTAGCATTGCGACTCTACGCTATTATGAGTGCATCGGTATTCTTCCGGCCCCTAAGCGGGCTCCCAACGGGTATCGAATGTATACGGAAGACTATGTGATACAAATTCAATTTATCAAAGCAGCTCAATCGCTTGGGTATGAATTAAAAGAAATCGGAGCAACGCTACAGCTTCTTGTTCGGGATATGGACATAGAGGCGTTGAAAGAGCTCGTAAGGAATAAAATTGTTGAAATTGAGACCAACATTCGAGAGCAGCAAAGGCTGCAAACACTGTTGTCTGGGTTATTGCAAACAAGCGATGAAGATATTCAAAATTTTATTTCATCTTTCAGAGTCTCTGAAGATTGTTAATAACATACCTGCCAGAACAGGCTGAGGGAGTCAGGAATGACTGTCTTACCCTGTTTCATCAATACATTAGTTGTAAATTAGAAAAGTAGGAGACACTCCAATTTTGCGCAATGCAAGTGAACATTAGCACTTAAGATTCAATTAAACCACCGATTACCTACGCTTTCTACGAAATTTCAATAGGTGTATAATGATTACGAGGAATACTTAAGAGTTATTAATTCTAAAGAGAGTGATATCGATTCATATGACCATTGAAATCAAAAATATATTGTCGAAGAAAATTTTAAGCGAGGCAAAAGGATATCTAGATATTGGATTTACACATACGTTGAATCCATACAGTGGTTGTGCTTTTTCTTGTAGCTATTGTTACGTAAGAGAAATGCCAATTCAAAAATTCAAAGATATTCCTTGGGGAGAATGGGTAGACATTAAAACAAATGCTGCAGAAAATTACCGAGAAGAACTTAATAAACTTCGCCGTAAGCACAAACCAGTGAATGTTTTTATGTCCTCTGCTACGGACCCTTACCAACCGATCGAGCGAAAGGCTGAAATTACTCGGGGAATTTTAGAAGCGATGATTGAATACCCTCCTGATTTGCTTCAAATACAGACACGTAGTCCACTCATCTTAAGAGACCTTGATTTATTAGTCGAGTTAAAGAAATCTTGCGAAGTATTTGTTTCAATGACGATAGAAACAGATCGGGATGATATTAAACAGATTTTTGCTCCGTTAGCGCCTGGAATCAAGTTGCGCTTAAAAGCATTAAAAAAAATGCACGAGGTAGGAATTACTACGCAAGCATCCATTTCGCCTGTATTGCCGTTTACCCCAGACTTTCCAAAATTGCTGGAGGGTATTGTAGATCGAATATGGATCGATACACTACATATTGGTGATGGATCGATGGGTAAACGATCGGAGCGGCTAGGAATGCCTCAGTTGTTTGCAGTAAATGGTTTGTCCGCGTGGTACCAGAGAGATATCCATATTCGAGTTGAGAAGTATTTTCTAAAAACGTTTCCTCTCGATATGATACATGTATCACGAAATGAAGCTTTTCCAAATCAGAAATAACTCTAAATTTTAAAAAGAAAAGTTAGATTTTGCTATAGGTATCATCGCAACAAAAATGTGTACTGAAGACATAGTAAAGAAGGTTGCCTCTTCTATTGAGACAACCTTTTTTCAATATATATACCCTCACCCTCTATTAATTCTATGAGGATTCTGCTAAGATTCTATTGTCTCAATATGAATAGTCATATTGTTGCTCGCATACATCCAGAATGGTTCGACGAAATAATTACTATAACTAGAAAGGTGGTACTACGCGATGACGCATGAACCCCAGAATAGAAGTAACAGTGGTGATCGCGCTTATGTCGATTCCACAGAGATGCAACGGAAGTTATATAAAAGATCCTTACTTATTATTGTCCTTTCACAAATTTTTGGAGGAGCTGGACTTGCTGCCGGAGTAACGGTAGGCGCACTGCTTGCGCAGGATATGTTAGGGTCAGAAAGTTATGCAGGCATTCCAACCGCATTGCTTACGCTTGGCTCTGCTTTGGCTTCATTGCTGGTAGGACGACTGTCACAACGACATGGACGCCGATTGGGACTTGCTGGAGGATTTATTACCGGAGGACTTGGAGCGATCGGGGTCATCACGGCCGCGCAATTGAATAGTGTAGCCCTATTGTTCGTATCACTGCTTATCTATGGAGCAGGAACGGCAGCAAACTTGCAAGCGCGATATGCAGGAACAGATTTGGCAATGCCGAACCAACGCGCCAAAGCGATTAGTATTGCAATGGTTTCAACTACTTTCGGGGCAGTTGCCGGTCCAAATACGGTTGAAGTTACGGGTCGTTTTGCCACGGCAATCGGTTTTCCAGCCCTTACGGGTCCGTTTCTATTAGCTGCCTTGGCATTCATCTTGGCGGGGGTAGTTTTATTGATCTTTCTTCGTCCCGATCCATTGCTTGTCGCTCGAGAGCTGGCTAAGAATACTATATTACCTTCTCGACTGGCAACCGACAATAAGAAACCACAGATTAATAACAACAGAGGGCTAGTTGTAGGGGCAGCGGTAATGGTATTGACCCAAATCGTCATGGTCGCGATTATGACAATGACTCCAGTCCATATGAAACATCATGGTCATAGCTTAGGAGATATAGGATTAGTTATAGGTATTCACATAGGTGCCATGTATTTACCATCACTTATTACAGGTGTTTTAGTCGATAAATTTGGTCGTACCTTCATGTCAATTACTTCAGGGGTGGTTCTATTATTCGCAGGAATTGTAGCTGCAATAGCGCCTCCTGATTCAATGGTTGTACTTATCATTGCTCTTGCATTACTGGGAATCGGTTGGAATTTCGGATTAATTAGCGGTACCGCAATTATTGTAGATGCAACTGATCCTACAACTCGTGCAAAAACTCAGGGAACTATAGATGTGTTAATTGCACTAGCTGGGGCCTCAGGTGGAGCACTCTCGGGTATGGTTGTAGCACATTCAAGTTTTGCAACACTTTCACTTGTTGGAGGTGGACTTGCACTATTACTTATTCCAGTTGTTATATGGTCACTAAGCAAACGAAATATACCAGCATCGCAAAATATTCCGTTTAACTAACTCAGTAAAATCGACTGTCCGAGTTGAAAACAAAAGGTTAATATATAAAAAAACATGACTAGGCTGCCAATAATATTTTGGCAGCCTAGTCATGTTTTTACTGTATTCGCGTTACTTGCTAAAACCAGCTATTTTCCATTGATTGTTTTCTTTTACTAATAGGTACTTGGACTGTGTGTATTTGAGCTTAGTATCGGCACTATCTTTGTAATAGAGATCAACCAACACATCCGTTTTTTCAGTTGTTGTGTTTTCAAAAATGAAGTGGTTCGTTATTAGAATATTTAGATCAGGGAATGTCGGAAAATTTTCAAGCCCTTCTTTAGTGAAGAGAGTTTCATATGCTGTTTTGTCCCCGGAATTAATTGCTTTCACTTGGCTGTTAATTAAATTTACAAATTCTTTATTAGGGCTGCTGAATTCTTTCTCCCCTTCGAGGTAAAAGTAATCATCATTGATTTCTATTTGCCCTTGTTTTGCATTCCACTTAATGTCTTTGTCGAGTAAATTGGTTACTTCACGTAGCGGAACATAAGTGGTGTCTTTATAGTTAAGTATAGGTGCAGTTGAATTATACTGCTCACCATTCACAATAATGGGGGCGGATAATTTCGTAAGGATATACTTCACTTCATCAGCAGCCCAAATAGTAGTCGCGCCAACAAAAACAAGCACAGACATTGCGATTATTACTTTCTTTTTCACTGAGTAATCACCTCCTTCCAAATTAAGGTGAATATTAACTTTTTTTCAAATTTCATTTCGATAAATAGAAAAAATAGGGGGATTTGTTATACTCATTAAAATTACTATTGCGACATTGATTGGTAAATCGTATCATTTATACAACATATTATCTGGTTATCATGAAACTGCTACTGAAGTTGATAAGGGGGGATTTAATCTGAAGGAGAACATAGTATGGAATGAAGATTTTATAGCCAAAGAGAAACTCACAAAGGAAGAAAGATTGATAATTATCTCTGAAATACCTCAAATTATCAATTCTATTAGAAAACTAGTTAACCCTTTGACTGAATCTCAACTTGAGTATACATATCGCGAAAGTGGATGGACAATTCGCCAAGTAATAAACCATCTCGTAGATAATGATATAAATGCATATTTTCGATTTAAGCGTGGATTAACCGAAAGTGATCCAATGGTAAGTTCTTATCGAGAAGATTTATTTGCAGAACTAATAGACTATCAAATAGTTCCCATCAATCGGTCATTATTGTTTCTAGAAATGCTACATCAAAGATTTTCATATTTATTAACTCATTTAGAACCTATTCAATACGATAAAACTATTTCTACGGAAGTGCTTGGTAGCATAACGCTAGACATAGCAATTCAAAGATTTGTGTGGCATAACGTTCATCATATTAAGCAAATTGATAAGGCTATACAAAAGAATATTTTTAACACTGAATCAAGTACCTATAAGAAGCAATAGTTAGTATTAAGTAGTTACTACTATGAAGTTGTTAGATGAATCTCTTCCTGAATGTTTTCTTCCTCAACGACTTCACCATAAAATAAATAATTCTAGTCGTTATTAGATTGTTCGGTAAAAATAGCAAGGTACACTACTTCTTCGGAAATCGGATATACACGATGCTCTTCCATAGAATTAAAATATAAAGTATCACCGGAAGTTAATCTATATTGTATATTCCCAACTTGATAGTTCATTTCACCAGAAATAACGTAAATGAATTCTTCACCCAAATGTGAAAAGGTATGCGTGTTGGGAGTTCCTTTATAGGCACGAAACAAGTAGGGTTGCATAAGTTTATCTCGTTTTGAGGGAGCAAAAGGAAAAAATGAATACCCTTTGTTAGTATCGATCCACTTATTAAGTGAATCGTATTGATCTTTTGTAACTAGTATAGTGCCTAAATCACTTTCATCTTCTAGTAAGTCTGCGGTTCTTACACCGAGAGCCGTAGCAATTTTCATAAGTGTTGCAACCGCAGGCATAGCTCCACCACTTTCAATCTTAGAAAGCATGCTTTTAGTAATACCAGCAATTAAAGCAATATCCTCTTGCGTTCGTTTTTGTTCTTTACGAATAAGACGAATTCTTCGGCCTAGTTCCATCCATAATCCTCCTATGATATAAGTAACATCTACTATAATTCAACTTATTAGAAAATTCAACAAAATGACAAAAACAAATAAATTGTCTTATAAATAGGGGCTTTATGTCGATAAATTTTTCGGTAAAAGCGTCATTAAACCCATTGTAAATATTTATATGCAGGAATATAATGAAATCAATTCAACTAGGTTGAATAAAATGTTAATAAGTTGAATTAGAATGGAGGTTTGTTGAATTTCATTCGTGTTAGTGCTGAATTTCAATTGATTGGAGGGAGCTGTATGGCAACTATCTGTCTTATTGGAGCAATGGATACTAAGGGGAAAGAATTTCAATTTTTAAAAGATCAAATCCTGATGCAATCGCATCAAGTAATTGTAATTGATACGGGAGTTATAGGAAATTCTCAAATTGAAGTAGATATAAATCGTCACGAAGTTATGGATGCGGTGAACGGTAGCATAGAAGAATTAATTGCGTTTTCAGATCGTGGTAAGAGCATTGGAAAAATGGCCGAAGGTACAAAACTTATCGTGCGTAAACTAATCGAAGAAAGAACTATTCAAGGAATAATTGGGATGGGCGGTACAGCAGGTACAACACTAGCTAGTACCGTTATGTTAGCCTTACCTATCGGTTTTCCCAAACTAATTATATCAACCGTCGCATCTGGTGATACCTCTAGTTATGTTGGCACGAAGGATATTATTATGATTCCTTCTATTGTTGATATTTCAGGAATTAATCGTATAAGTAAGCAGATTTTATCTAAAGCAGCTGGAGCAATGTGTGGCATGGTAGAAATGAAAGACTTCGAAAGTCTAGAAGAAAAGAATGGTGTTGTGAAACCAATTATTGCTGCTAGCATGTTTGGTAATACAACAACGTGTGTCGAGAACGCTAGAAACCTATTAGAGCAGCAAGGGAATGAAGTTCTCGTTTTTCATTGCACAGGAATTGGTGGGAAAACAATCGAGAGCTTGGTTGAAGGGAACTATATTGATGCAATTCTAGACATTACAACTACAGAATGGGCGGATGAGATTGTAGGAGGTATATTTGCAGCTGGCAATACACGGGGAGATTCCGCTGCAGAATTAGGCATTCCACAGGTGATCGTTCCAGGATGTGTAGATATGGTGAATTTCGGTAACATTGCAACCGTTCCCAAGAAATATGCAAGCCGTCAATTGTATGAATGGAATACGAACACTACCTTAATGCGTACCACTCCAGCTGAAAATAGATTGATAGGTGAAAAGCTAGCCGATAAAGCAAATTCAAGTCATGGACCCGTTGCATTTATTATACCAAAGCAGGGATTTTCCATTTTAGATAGTCCAGGACAATTGTTTTGGGACCCTGAAGCAGATGAAGCATGTATCCAGGCAATTAAAGAAAATATTAAACCCCATATTCAATATATAGAGCTAGATTGTAATATTAATGATCCGCAAGTGTCCGAATACGCAGTTTCTATATTAGTTTCAATGATGACGAAGGGGGAGAATTAGTATGAAGCAATACAAGGTTGGTTTAATTGGTGCAGGTGGAGTAACTGAATTACATTTAGAGGGCTATAAAGCACACCCTGAACGAATCCAAATCGAAGCGATTTGTGATCCGAATGAAACACTATTGAATCAAAAAGCCGAGCAATATCAAATTCCGAAGCGTTATACTTCAATCGAGGAATTTATTGCTAACAGTGAGGTTGATATTGCAATCGTCTGTACACCTACCTCCATTCGTAAGCAAGTAGTATTTCCTTTGCTAGAGGCAGGCTTCCCGTTATTTGTGGAAAAGCCTTTTTCAGATACGCTAGTTGAGGCTCAAGAGATTACAGATAAAGCAAAGAGCTTAAATATTCCAATAGCAGTGAACCAAAATTTCCGATTACATTTCCCATTCTATTTGGTTAAAGAGCTAGTAAAAAATAATCGAATCGGAAAAGTAAATAGTATGATTTTTAATAACTTTTTCTTTCGGCAAGACCAAGGTTGGAGAACTCAATGCGAACGAAATGCAATATCTGTCATGGGTATCCATTGGATAGACGGTTTTCGGCAAGTACTGGGTGAAGAGGCTACAGCTGTCTCTAGCCTTATGACTTCTTCAAATTCCATTCAGTGTGTAGGCGAAACAGATTCACATGTTCAAGTGGAATTCGAAACAGGGGCAATTGCTTCGTATACACAGAGCTTCTCTTCAGCCTTCAATCGTACGGAGTTAATCGTTATTGGAGAGACGGGCACATTACATTGCGAGCATGGCGCCGTACATTTATACGAGGTGGGAAATCGAACGGCTGTAGATAGCTTCAGTAATGATCTAAGTCGTGAGTATGCAACGTTTGATGGTCTAAATCAACTGATTGACTGGATCGAGACTGGTAAGGAATCAGCTAATAGTGCGAATGACAATCTAAAGACTGTAGCTATTTTGGATGCTGCTTATCGATCTAAAGTGGAAAATCGAAGAATTGAGCTTCACCAAGGAGTGATTCAATGAGTATAAAGATCGCTTTCTCCGCACCGACTGCCACTCCATCAGAACAAGATCAACTCTTTCAACAATATCAAGTCATTGGATATGATGGACTACAATTAAAGCATGGTCAGTATGCACAGTATTTGCTAGAACCTGAATTATTTCTAGAACAGTGGGGTCATCTTCCAGGTATTGCATCAGCGTTAATTATGGGAGGGCAGTTGAATGAAGAAACCATTCAAACTCTTAAACCTATTGTCAATTTTGCTAAGAAACTAGGAACGGATAAAATTGTGTTTTGTCATGGTGTAAGCAGAGCTACAGTAACTCATAATGATATAAAAGATTTTGGTAGAAAGCTTTCACAGATCGGACTGTATACCGCAGAACAAGGAGTAAAGCTTTCCTTACATCATCATTATGACCAACCCGTCATGTATCGTGAGGATTTTGATCTTTTTTTTGAGAATGCTGAGCAGGGTTCCATTGGTTTGACAGTAGATACTGCCCATTTGGTCAAATCTGGAATCGCGGATGTTGCTGAAGTGCTTTCTAGTTTTTCAAGTGTGATAGACAATATTCATCTTAAAGATATAAAAGGAAACGAATGGAAAGTGCTAGGTGAAGGTACGATTGATTTTACGACCATTTTCAATCAGCTTGCAAAACAAAACTATCAAGGTTGGATATCAGCAGATGAGGAAAGTGGGGGAGATCTGATCGTAGGTATGCAGTCCTGCTATTCCTTTATTAATTCAATGCTACATAAATCCTAACTAAGGCGAGTGATACGAACATGAATCATAGAGCCGAAAACGAACTAGTCATGGTTCATCAAAAACGAGATAGATATCAAAAGCTATGGTATGACTTAAAACGAGATAAATTTTTATACCTATTAATTGCTCCTGGTGTGCTCTATTTTCTAATTTTCAAGTATTTACCTATGTGGGGCGTTATTATTTCCTTTCAAAACTATAGCCCATATTTGGGAATTCTTAATAGTCCTTGGGTAGGTTTTGAGCATTTTCAAAGATTCTTTTCTAATCCAGATTTCGTTATCATTTTTCGGAATACGATGGTGATTAGTTTACTCAACTTAATATTTTTCTTTCCTCTACCAATTGTGCTCTCATTAATGCTAAATGAAGTGAGGAATCGTTACTTCAAGAGCGTTGTTCAATCTATCGTATATCTTCCACACTTTCTATCCTGGGTTATCATTGTCGGGATCTCCTTTCTTCTTTTATCGCAGACATCAGGAATTATCAATATGCTTATACAGTATTTTGGGTTTAGTAAATTTGATTTTCTTACAAATAGTAACGTATTTTGGATTGTGTTAACGGTTCAAAATATATGGAAAGAAACGGGATGGGGAACGATTATCATCCTAGCTGCAATTACTTCTGTGGATCAGCAACTGTACGAGGCTTCTAAGATTGATGGGGCTAATCGACTTAAGCAAATGTGGCATATTACTCTACCAGGAATCCGAAATGTAATTATCGTACTACTAATATTGCGACTTGGAAATATTATGGATGTTGGATTTGAACAAGTATTCCTTATGATGAACGGTGCTGTAGCGAATGTTGCCGATGTATTTGAAACCTATGTGTATCGTAACGGGGTACAAAATGGACAATTTAGCTATAGTACAGCAGTAGGGTTATTTAAATCTATTGTAGGACTTGTTTTAGTCATCATCGCTAACAAACTGGCGAAAAAGTTCGGTGAAGAGGGAGTCTATTAAGACTTAATGTTTGGGGGCTCATTTGATGAGGGAAAGCATTGAATCAAAAGTTTTCAATATCGCTAATACGATTATTTTAATTGGAATTGGTATTATTACACTATTTCCATTGTACTACGTTTTCGTTGTCTCATTTACGGATGCTAAGGAGTATGCCGATAAAAATGGCTTCATTCTATTTCCAACGGAATTTTCTACGGCAGCTTATCAGTATTTATTTACAACCTCCTCATTCATAAAAGCAACGGGGGTCAGTGTCTTTTTAGCAACAGTGGGTACTGCATTAAGTTTATTTGTGACAGCTGCGATTTCCTTCGGTCTATCAAGAAAGAGATTAAGAGGTCGTTCGTTTATTATGATTGGAATTGTTCTTACGATTCTATTTAATCCTGGTATCATTCCTCCGTACCTTGTTGTACGAGAATTTGGCTTAATTAATAGTGTATGGGCATTAATAATTCCAGTTCTTACAAGTGGTTGGTATGTATTACTCATGAAAAGTTTCTTTGACAGTATCCCTGTTGAGCTAGAGGAAGCTTCTATGATTGATGGGAATAGTGATTTAGGGACCTTTTTCAGAATTGTGTTACCGCTTTCAATTCCTTCGTTAGCTGCGTTTGGGCTATTTTACGCCGTTGCCTATTGGAATACTTTTTTCTCGGCTGTGCTATACATTCAAGATTATGCCAAGATGCCTCTACAGATTGTATTACGCAATATGCTCGTGGATTCTTCAATGTCAACATCAGGTGCAGCCGCTATGGAGATGATGTCAGAGGGGCACATACCTACCGAAACAATTAAAATGGCAGCGGTTGTAATTTCTACTGTCCCTATTTTATGTGTCTATCCATTTTTACAAAAGCATTTTGCGAAGGGCGTCATGCTTGGTTCAGTTAAAGGATAAGTAAAAAAAAGTTTTAGGAGGATCATTGATGAAAAGATATAATGGTCAATTGATAATTCTGCTATGTTTATTCCTTATCTGTCTTACAGTTCTATCTGCTTGTAGTACCTCATCTAAGGACAATGTAATTCATATTGTTTCTGATTTTACAATCGCTCAACCTCCAGCGGAAGATAGTCAAATTATTAAGGAAATTGAAAAGAAGACAGATTCTAAGTTAGATATTACTTGGGTGTCAGGTGTAAATTGGATGGATTATATCGATAGACTTAATGTTATTTTAAGCTCTGGCGATTTACCAGATCTATTAAAGCTTGATGATATGACGAATCCTTTATTTCAGCAACTGGTGGAGCATGGTGAGTTTTGGGATTTGACACCATATATCAAAGACTATCCGAATTTGAATAGTTATCCAGAAAATGTTTGGAAAAGTACAACAATTAACGGAAAAAATTACGTAATTCCTGTTTCGCGTCCACTCAATGGATTTGTGTTTTTTAATATTCGTAAAGACTGGTTAGATAAATTGAATTTAGAAGTTCCTAAAACTATTGATGATTTTTATAATGTTTTGGTGGCATTTAAGAATGCAAAACTAGACGGAAAAGATGAAACCTTTGGATACACGATGAGATCAGCTGATTCAATCGATGGTGTATTTACACATTCTAATGGCAGATGGAAGCTAGTAGATGATCAATTAATGGATGTGAACTTTGATCCAGGAACAAGAGAAGCCATCTTGTTTAAACAGAAGCTTTATAAGGAAGGGCTAATTCCAGCTGATTTTGCGGTAATGAAGGATAGTCAATTTTGGGATTTGGCAACTACAGGTAGAGCTGGAGTTACTGCCGAGACCATTGAAGCACAATTCCGTTGGACCCATGACCAGTGGAAAACAGATCCAACTGTAGATTGGCTACCTATGACTTCTCTAACCTATGAGGGGATTGAATATGTTCCACAATATCGTGGATACATCGGTGTACTTGCCATTCCTAAGAAAGTATCAGAGGAAAAGATGAAGAAAATACTTTCTGTTCTTGATTTTGGAGCATCTGAAGAAGGAGGGAACCTATCCTTATATGGAATTGAGGACGTTCATTACAACGAAGTCGATGGGTTAAAGGTAGCAACCGACCAAGCAGCGAAAGACAGTGTAGGTGTGGGGGCATTTGGGAAGTTATTCATGAAGTATGATCCATATATGTACGCTTATGCTCCAGGCATGACTATGGAAATCTTTGAACGAAATAAGGAAATTATTGATGCTAGATCAGCCGTGGCTTTTGAAGATCCGACGATTGGACTAGTTTCTGAAACCAACAATAAGCTTGGTGCGGATCTTTTGAAGAAAATGAATGATCTCAAAACACAAATTATTATGGATAAGGTATCAATTGACGCATGGGATCAGATCGTCATAGAAATGAAAAACAACCCTGATCATATTAAAATTACGCAAGAAATGAATGAAGCTTATCAAGCTAGATTACAAGCAAACTAAATAAAGGAGATGGAAAGTGATGGCTACTATTACACATTTGAAAGATCAGCAGGAGGAACGCGTACTGAATATGGAATGGGGTAAAATTCAATGGCTTTGCGGAAAGGAAATTGATCCAGAAGCTGAGTTGACATTTGGCATGGTGTATATTGAAGCGGGAAAGGAAAATGGTAGACATATTCATCCTAATTGTGAAGAAATCATTTTCGTATTATCAGGTGAATGTGATCACACACTAGGTGATGAAGTACACCATTTGGAGCCCGGAATGATGTTAAGAATACCGCGGAATGTACCACACAACGCTTTTGTTACAAGCTGGGAGCCTTGCCGCATGATTATTGCCTACTCATCTGGTGAACGTCAAACAATCGGAGAGTAGATATATAGATCAAAGTATAGAGTACGAAAGGAGAAACATAATGGAAATATCACAAATGCTACATCGCTTTAATCGTCAGATAGAGGCTGGGCAGGCTATTGTTGGTGCAGGGGCTGGAACTGGATTATCTGCAAAATGTGCGGAAATGGGTGGTGTAGACTTAATCATTATATATAACTCAGGTAGATATCGAATGGCAGGGCGTGGTTCACTCGCAGGTTTAATGCCATACGGAGATGCTAACCAGATCGTTGTAGAAATGGCATCAGAGGTTTTACCGATTGTAGAGCATACTCCTGTCTTAGCTGGTGTATGTGGTACTGATCCATTTCGATCGATGAGATTATTTTTAACGCAGCTAAAGGAGATGGGTTTTGCTGGAGTTCAAAATTTCCCAACCGTTGGATTATGTGATGGTCTATTTCGGCAAAATCTAGAGGAGACTGGTATGGGCTATGATCAAGAGGTTGAAATGATTCGTATAGCGCATGAACTAGGCTTATTAACTACGCCTTACGTATTTAATGAAGAAGATGCAATCAAAATGACAAAAGCAGGAGCCGATGTACTTGTTGCCCATGTTGGCCTAACAAGTAAAGGGGCGATCGGTGCTAAAACAACAATTAGTTTAGATGAAAGTGTTACAATTGTACAGAGAATAAGAGATGCAGCAGTTGCTATTAATTCTAGTATCATCGTGCTTTGTCATGGTGGTCCTATTTCTGAACCAGAGGATGCACAATATGTATTGGATCGGACAACTGGAGTAGCTGGTTTTTTTGGTGCATCTAGCATCGAACGCTTACCAACAGAATTAGCTATCACAGAACAAGTTAGAAGTTTTAAAAAGTTGATACATCATTCAATTATCTTATAGCTAAGTTGCATATGTGGCTGTAGTTCCGAGACCTGGTGCGATCATCAAACACAGCCCGCTGTGTCGACTTAATTTTGAATATTCTTCTAAAGATCCGCTCGCGTCACAGGTGAGTTGTTTAAAAATGTTAAAAAGAGACGCTATCCGAATGATTTGGATGGCGTCTTTGTGTTAATGGAATATAAAATACTCGATTGTGCATTCACCGGTAAAACATACATAGTACCTACAAACGTTGTTTGATATAGCGTTGACAGTCCTTTGAGACGGCTGTATATGACAACGAGGAGGGTTCATTAAGTAATCAAAAATTTCTTTAAAAACTTCAGTCTTTACTATAATTATTCAATGAAATTCAAGGAATGACTCTGCTATGATAGTCATAATAAACAACATATTAATTGGAAAGGTTGTGAATAATTTGAAATTTGTGTATAGACATAAAATTGGTTACAGGACGATACTTATTGCTATGATTCTTATTTGTTGTTCATTCTCTAGCGCAGCTGCTTACAGCTATTGGGGAAGCATTATCGGGTTTTACAAACTTGATGGAGGAGTTACCTCAGGTTACTATCATAATTTTGCTTCTAACATAACCCATAACGGAAAAAGCTACAATATGAAAACATCATTTGATAGTGCATTTTCAATTTGGATGTCAGATACAGAAGCTAACCTTATACCTTTACCTACAGGCTCTACAGCAACTCCGAAAATAACCGCTTACAGCTCGAGCTTCCCAGAAAAACCAAAATTATATGGATGGGCAACCATGTATAAAAATGGGGCCAATATCTCTCCATTACTAGGTGAAGGCGCACCTTCAAGTTCATGGGATAAAGCTTTTGTTTTTCTTAACGTTGATGGATTGGATGATTATGGAATGAATTATACAGCAAGTAGAGCGGTTGCTTTCCATGAAATTGGACATGCATTGGGTTTGGCTCATTTTTCGGGTCAGCCAAGTATTATGGATGATACTACTACAAATGGAGTTCTCAAAATACTTACTCAAGGATGGACTATTCCTCAGACCGATGATATCAATGGAATAAATAACTTATATTAGAGGAGGGACAAACCAATGAAAAAATACTTACCTTTACTTATGTTAATGATAACGATCATTTATGTTACTGGTTGCGCTTCGGCTCAAGATCCAAATGGCAAATTTGAAATCGGACCAGCGTACGATAGCTTATTATTAGGCGAATATGCAACACTTGATACAATGATGGTAGAATCTGAAACGATTGTAGAAGTAGTTAAAACAGATAAAGTGGAAGATTTAATTGATCAAAACGTTGATCTAACCCTTACTGAAGTTAAAGTTATCAACGTATTGAAAGGCGATTCAAGCTTGATAAAACAACATATACGAATATTGGATCTTAGACAAACTAGTATGGGACTATATGATAAGGAAGACCATTACGTTTTATTCCTATATCCGAAAACAGGCAGACTGGGCGATGATATTTATTCGATTGTAGGGGAATATCAAGGTAAATTTAAAGTAGATAGTAACAATAGACTGTATTATGACGCAGATCAGTATGGAGGATATAAAACTTTTCAGGACGAATTATCCAATCTTTCATTAAAACTTGCTACTAACAAGATTCATTCTTTGAGTGAATAATAAAATAAATGATCCAAATAATTAAGCGAGTCGACATATACCTTAGAAAAGAGGTGTCCCTTATTAAGCTTCTAGATAAAGCTCTGTTGTGTTGTTTAATCCTGCTGCTCATTACAGGCTGTGTTAAGAAGGATTCAGATGAAACGGGACTTATGGATACTGAAGGTCCTGATTCCTTCGAACAGATGATCAAGGAATCCGAGTCGATTGTAGTTGCCCATAGGACAGGAGTGGACACCATTATAAGCTCTGAAAATCAGATAAATACGGTTCGTTTTCAGATCGAGGTTTCAGAGGTACTAAAAGGAGATCTTGACCTTTCGCAGCAGAAAATAAAGATACAGACGCTTGAACAGCTTCGAGCGTGGAGAGATGAAGGACAGGAAAAGTATATTCTGTTTCTAGAACCTTATTCAAGGGAAGATGAAGAAAATGTTTATAGGGTAGTTGGGCTCACGTTTGGCGTACTTAAAATAGACGAGTTCAATCAAGTGTTTTGGAGT
The DNA here is from genome assembly GCF_024721975.1 of Paenibacillus endoradicis. The sequence goes on from NZ_JANQBB010000001.1 coordinate 971,844, forward strand.
CGAGGTCTCAACCAAAGCGGAAGCGGGAATCTTTTTTACATGGATGAGGAATTTCGAGGACTCTCATTAGAAGATACCATTAATAAAATAAAGATGGCTATAAATAACAATTAGATATCTAATCATATGTATTTAAGACGGCAGAAATGCCGTCTTTTTGTTGTTCACGAATTGCGCAGTGATTGAAATTATTGAGTAGTATTAATAGTGTTTTGATTGAAATAGTACCTTGACTGTCATAGTAATATGTCGTATTATACAGTTGCGGGGTGATTAAATGAACGAGAACAAAATTACATCCGACCTGCTGCGCGGACATACCGACACGATGATTTTAAGGCTCTTATCCGAAGCTGACCGCTACGGGTACGAGATTGTCAAGTTGATAGCCGAACGCTCGGGCGGGGATTATGAATTAAAGGAAGCCACAATGTACTCTAGCGTCCGGAGGCTTGAGATAGACGGTGATATCGAGTGGTATTGGGGTGACCAATCACAAGGCGGCAGGCGAAAATATTTTAGAATAACCGAAAAGGGTAAGGAGACTTACGCCCGAAACAAAAACAACTGGGAGTACGCAAAGCGTGTGCTTGAAAATTTATTGTAAGGAGAGTGCATGTATGAATCAGAAATTGACGAATTATTTGAACGGCGTATTTACACCATATGATGGGGTAAAAAGCGTCACCGAATTAAAAGCGGACCTGCTCTCCGATTTACAGGAGAGGTACCGTGAACTTATAGAGGAAGGCAAAGACGATGATGCTGCCTTTAATATGACTATTGAGAGCATTGGCGACATTGAAGAAACGATACTGGAGGTCGCCAATCTTTCCCGCTCGCTGGAGCGGCAGCTACTGACAAACTTTAGCGCGAGCAACTTCCCAAAGAGCGACTTTGCTGGCGTTATTGCGCATAAAGGACAATTTAATGCTAGCACGTTACATGGTTCCGACTTCGCTGGCGCAGACTTGACTGGCAGTTCGTTTAATGCTAGTGACGTGAGCGAAACTATTTTTGCAGGTGCAGACTTGACCGGCAGTTCGTTTAATGCAAGTAATGCGAACGAAGCTATTTTTGACGGTGCGAATCTCACAGACTGTAGCTTTTCTGTCACACCTCTTGCAAATGCAAGCTTTAAACAATCGATCCTTGTACGAACCAACATTAGCAAGTCAGATCTAAACGGAGCAAAATTCAAAGACGTAAATTTGACAGATGTCACGCTAAACATGACCGATCTTAGAAATACGATCTTTGAAAGTTGTTCCTATATTGGCGTGAATTTCAAATATTCCGACCTGCGCGCGATGAATTTTGAAGGACAAAAATTTATAGGCGTTAAGTTTGACAAGTCATCATTAGACGAAATTTCGTTCAGGGGCGCTACACTCAAGAACGTGTCTTTTCAGGCGTATTTTTCATTGACTAATAAGTATTACCGTACGATCAAAACCATCTGCTTTGACGACGCAGTTATGGATAAGTTGACCTATGCATCCCTTAAAGGCATGGGAGCAGATCTATCAAAAGTTAAGGTTATATAAGGAAGGGTTTACACCAAAATCGTTCCTTAATTTAATCAATTGCAGGATTCTACTAAATGCCCTATAATCATTATTTATATTACTTAAGTAGAGAATGATAGGAATTGGAGTGTAGCAATTGTACCGTAAATCGTTTATTATCGTTCTAAGTTTTATCGTAATGATAGCTATTAGTTTAGTAGTTATTTTTACCATGACGGTGAATAAGACAACTGGGATAGCAGTACTAATGTATCATGACTTTGGTTACAGAGGTAATCCTGCCGTTATTAACAAAGAAGTTTTTGCTGATCAGATGAATTCACTTGCTGAACATGAATTTAACGTAATCTCTATGGAACAATATGTAGATTACATGGAAGGGAAAATTGAACTTCCTAAAAAATCAGTTTTGATTACATTTGACGATGGCTATGAAGATTTTTATGAGATCGCTTATCCAATTTTGCAACAACATCAGTTTCCTGCGACTAATTTTGTTGTGGTGAAATCATCAGACGAACCTAATCCGGAATACTTTCCGCATCTGACTTGGGATCAAATGAGAGAAATGAAAGCCAATGGGATGAGCTTTTATAGCCATACCTATGATTCGCATATAAAGATTAATGAAGAGGAAGATAAGTATCCATTATTAGCTAATTATCTAGAGGGCGAAACATCTTTGGAGTATAAAGCACGCGTTCGTGAGGATTTGGAAAATGCACAAAAGTTGCTTGTAAAAGAGCTAGGCGAACAAGCAAACATCTTAGCTTTTCCATATGGCAGCTACAGTGATGAGCTGCTAGAGGTAATGGATGAGATCGGTATTGATCATGCATTTACAATTAAACGTGGCATTAACGAACGTGGTGGAGATGGCATATATTATCGTATTAATGCAGGCTTATCTTCGTTAGATGGGGAAGGGCTTGTTAGAAAAATTGAGGAGTTTTATCAAAAATAGAACACGATAAAGCCATCGTTTACAAACTAAAACGATGGCTTTTTTCTAATCACACAGAGGCAGTATAATGAGCTTTATTCTAATTACAAATCCGGCTTTTGCTAAGGCATTCACATAGGTTGATAGTTCACGGTCCGATAATGTTAACGTACTTTCGTTAAGCGATACTGAATACCAGGATTCATTGAAATAACATTTTTAAAAAACAAGCGTATCATTTTCTGCAACAACACATTTATGTATAGGTAGACCTACCCCATAGTTCTGATGCTTTGCGTACCCCCTGATATTGCAAAGATTGATCGCTTCCACAGCCTATCTCCAGCATCTTTTTCCCTGAGACATCACCAAAAAGTTGGCATTGTACATCTGACACAAATGATCCATAAAGAGGGAGGGCGGTTGCTCCTAAGATATCATTTCCTTTTGTATCCCAGTACATAAGAAATAAACCAGTTTCTTTTCCATTTTTCAGATCTCCTTCGAAATTCAATTAGTGTATGATACTAAGCCATAAGTAAAGCCCTAATAGTGTACTAAATAGAACAGGGATTGTTAAAATGATTCCTATCTTAAAGTAATAGCCCCATGTTATTTTCACACCTTTTTTGGCAAGTACATGTAGCCACAACAAGGTAGCTAATGAACCAATTGGAGTGATTTTAGGGCCTAAATCAGAACCAATCACATTCGCATAAATTAGAGCTTCTCTTATCACACCACTTGTATTTGTGCCTTTAATTGCTAAAGCATCAATCATAACCGTAGGCATATTGTTCATAATTGACGAGAGTATGGCAGCAATGAAGCCAGTACCAATCGTTGCCACGAATAAACCTTGATCTGCTGTCCATTGAAACACTTTTCCAAGCTGTTCCGTAAGTCCAACATTTCTCAGCCCATAAACCACAACATACATTCCAATAGAAAAGACGACAACCGACCAAGGTGCTCCCTTGATCACTTTACCTGTTTGAACAATTGGACTTCTGCGTGCTGCAATAATAAATATGATTGCTGCTATACCTGCAATAATAGACACAGGAATATGGACAAACTCGCTTATTAGGTAAGCAATTAATAGAGCCGCTAATACAATCCATGATAGCTTAAACATGCGCATATCTTTTATTGCATGACGAGGCAGTTTTAGCTGGTTAAGATCATAGCTCTTAGGAATACTTTTCCTGAATAACAAGAATAAAACCAGTAAACTAGCACCAACTGCGAAGATATTCGGAACAATCATTCGACTTGCATACTCTGCAAATCCAATTCCGAAGAAATCGGATGAAACGATATTAACCAAGTTACTGACAACAAGTGGAAGAGAGGCCGTATCAGATATGAACCCGCTAGCCATAATGAATGGTAGTATCATTCGATCGTCAAATTTTAATGCCCTAACCATAGCAAGCACGATTGGAGTTAAGATCAGTGCAGCTCCATCGTTAGCGAAGAACGCTGCAACAGCTGCTCCTAGCAAAACGACATAAGTGAACATAAGATAGCCGTTGCCTTTAGCAAACCGGGCCATATGAAGGGCTGACCATTCAAAAAATCCAATATCGTCGAGAATTAGTGAAATAAGAATAACTGCTACAAATGCAAGTGTCGCATTCCATACGATACCGGTGACATCCCAAACGTCCTGTAGGTCGACGACGCCAAATAGAAGGGCAAGGGTTGCTCCACCAAGAGCAGAATATCCAATGTTTAGACCTTTAGGCTGCCAAATGACGAAAATGAGTGTAATAATAAAGATAATAGACGCAAAGACTAACATGTGATCCTCCTTGGCTTACTTACAACAATCCGGATTTAACTTATTTAATTGGTCTTTCATAGAAGGTAGCTCCTCAATAATACCTATTAAAAAGGGCTTATCCTCTACATTTAATGAATAATAAATCCATTGACTACGTCTGGTTTCTAAGACAAGTCCACCTGTTTTTAATTTTCTTAAATGCTGGCTTATGTTGGGTTGCGTCGTTTCTAGAATATCTACGATATCGCATACACAAAGTTCTTTCTCTTTAAGGAGAGCAAGGATGTTTAAACGTGTTCTATCGGCAAGTAACTTCATTGTTTCCGCAAGTGTTTCTATGTTTTTTGTCAAAAAATCTCACTCCTTTACTTTATCTCTAAATTTGGTGTGGCATTGACCACACTCTATACCGTTCCCTTACAGTTTTTATTATACATAGTCTTATATATAAGTAAACAATTATATTAGTGTTTGCTTATATATAAGTTATCTTTATTTGAAATAACTTGCAAACTGCAAGTATTTGATTTAAACTAATAGTAGAGGTGATGGCAATGGAGAATAACCCTAGAGAATTACTACAAATCATGGCTCGACGCTTTGGTTTGCTTAATAAAAACTGCTGTACCATAGGTAATAACGACATCTCATTAATTCAAAGTCATATTCTTTATGAGATTGCTCGTCAAAGTATACCATCCATGCAACAGGTCGCTGAGACACTGGGAATGGATATCACAACGTTCAGCAGACAAGTTCAAACTTTAATTAAAAAGAGCCTTGTTAAGAAGACACCTCTACCTGAAGATAGAAGAGTCTATATACTAAACTTAACCGTTGAAGGTAAATTTATTGCAGATGCCATCGATCAAATGATGAACGATTATTTAGAAGAAGTTTTTTCATTCATGAATGATATTGATAAGGAAAACGTAATGCGTTCCCTAAAACTACTCAACGAAAGTATGCTAAAGTCCAAAATGTGTTGTACACCAATGGGGTAATGTCATCATTGCTCCATTTGTTTTTCGATAATACTTGCAAAATGCAAGTAAATTCTTTAGAGAGCATGATTCACTTTTAGAGGAGGTGTATCCCATGACGATATTGAAACCTACGACTGATTAAATTGAACTTTCGAATAAGGGTGGAAGAAAAATCATCTCGATCAGAAATGAAAAATAACGATTCTAATGGAGGAAAAATCAATATGAAAAATATCGAATTTAAACAAACAGACTCTTGCTGTGTATCGCCTTCCATTAAGAAAGAGATGAATATACAACCCACTACAGAATCGAATCATTTACCAGTTGCAATCATTGGAGCGGGTCCAATAGGTTTAGCTGCAGCAGCGAATTTAGTGGAGCGCGGGGAGAAGTTCATATTATTAGAATCAGGCTCGCATGTAGGCAGTAACATTTCGGATTGGGGTCATGTACGTTTGTTTTCACCTTGGCAATACAATGTAGATAAAGCAGCAGCAAGATTATTGTCCCAACAAGATTGGAGTGCTCCATCTCCTGATGAATTGCCGACAGGGCAACAATTATTGGAGCAATATTTGATTCCATTAGCTAATCATATGGAAATTAAATCCCAACTTATACTAAATACTAAAGTTATAGGTATAAGTAGAAAAGATACAGATAAAATGAAATCGCAACTTCGAGATAGCAATCCCTTCGTGATTTATGCAAATGAGAAAGGTACAACACAACGTTATGAGGCCAAAGCAGTAATCGATGCAACAGGCACGTGGGGACACTCCAATCCTGTCTATGCAAGTGGTATCTTGACGAATGAAGAACAATCTCTGAGTACGAATATTTATTATGGCATTCCAAATGTACAAGGAAAAGATAAGGAAAGATATATTAGGAAAAGCATAGCTGTAGTTGGTGGTGGTCATTCTGCTTTAAATACTTTATTAGACCTTGCTCATCTCAAAGAGACTCATCCAGAAATGAATATCATTTGGATTATGAGGATGAACAGAGTAGAGGACGCATATGGTGGAGAAGCGAATGATCAACTTGAAGCAAGAGGGGAGCTAGGAAGTCGAATTCATCAATTGGTTAATTCCGAACAAATCCAGGTAGTTACACCATTTAAAATCCAAAAGCTAAGTCGAGAAGCTGGTAAAATGACGATTCATGGTGTATACAAAACAGAGAGTAGGGACTTACCGGGGATTGATGAGATTATTGTCAATACAGGTAGTCGACCGGATTTCTCATTCTTGCGAGAGCTTCGACTTAGTATAGATCAAGCAACAGAAAGCATAGAGACTCTTGCGCCGCTTATTGATCCAAATATTCATAGTTGTGGTACAGTTCGACCTCACGGTGAAAGAGAACTAAGACATTCAGAAAGGGACTTTTACATTGTAGGAATGAAAAGTTATGGTAGGGCTCCAACATTCCTTATGGCAACCGGTTACGAACAAGTAAGATCTGTTGTAGCATATCTTTCGGGAGATTATGAGGCAGCAGAGAAAGTCGAACTTGATTTACCAGAGACAGGTGTATGTAGTATTAATAATTCACTAACGAAAAAGGAAGAGAGCAGTTGTACAACTATTCCTACAAAGAACTCTTCTTGCTGCAGTTAAATAATCCATAACATGTGGTAATAAATGTACGATAAGAAATCAAACAGGGAACATTCATCACTTATTTGATGGCTGTTCCCTGTAAGCATTTTAAGACCTGTTAGTATTTAGGGAAAAATATTAAAGTGGGACCTTTTCAAGCATATTTCTCCATCATTTTATTTAAATAATTGCGAAAGTCATCAACATATGTTTTGGGCGCTATGATTTTTAAATGTATACCGAAGCTTGCTAAAAATTGAAATCCAATACTGTTTTGAGGAACGTAGATTGTTACTAAGAAAAACTCAGAACTATAGTTTTCAATACTCTTTCGTCCGTATCTTTCAATGAATTGATCTTTTATGCTAGGCGAAATCAATACTTTAATAGGGACTAGTTGCGGTTGATAATTTGCTTCATGTTCAAGTTCCAATAAAGAATCTCTAGGCTTAAATGTTTTTTCATCTATTTTAAGATTATCGATCCTATATAATTTAAAAGTTCTGTAACCCATACGATCTAAACAGAATCCTTTCAAATACCAACTCGTTTCGCTAAAATGAAGCTGGTATGGCTCGATAATTCTATTCGTTATATTGCCGTCTTTATCAATATAATCAAATAAAATTAACCTTCTCTTTAATATTGATTCTTGACATGACCTCAAAGTATGAAGAAGTTCAGAACGACCCTGCCAATCATAAAATGACAGTTGTATGGAAGCTTTGAGAGACAGTGGGCTAATCATTGCTTCTATTTTTTTTATCGTCACTTCAACTTCCTCGTTAATTAGAATTTGTTCTAATCCGCTTAACGCAGTTAATATATTTTCTAAATCGGAGCTACTTAAAAGACGTTTATCAATCTTGTATTCATCCATTATACCGTAGCCGCCATTAACTCCGTGGATAGAATAAATTGGAATGTTAGATAAACTTAGTGTTTCCATATCACGTAGAATCGTTCTTTTAGATACTTTAAATAATTGTGAGAACTCGGTTGTTGAAACAACATTTTTTTGCAGTAAGATCATTATTATAGATATTAATCTTTCGATTTTCTCCATTTTGGCCTCCCTAGCTCGAACAGTTATAAATAATCCATTTATGAAAACTCACAAAACTTCCTGATATTCCATTTTAGAAATAAAAAATAAATTTTTCCAAAGCTATAATAGGTGACAGAATAGTTGTCACCTATTATAGCTTATACTTCATTTATTACAAGAAGGAGGTTTTTATTTATGTCAGTTATTGCATACTTAAATTTTGATGGGAATACAGAGCAAGTCATTGAGTTTTATTCAGAAGCACTGAATTCAAGTGAAGTGAAAAAAGTAAAGTTTAAGGACTTTTCACAAGATCCAAACTATCCTTTGCCAGAAAATGAGTTGAATATGATTATGGAGTCATCGTTAGAATTCGCTGGTGGAAAAATAATGATGTCTGATATTCTACCCTCGATGAAGAGCGTAACAGGTGAGTTAGTTAAAGGTAACAATATTCTGATTAGTATCGTTATTGATGATAAACAGATACTGGAAAAATATTTTTCTAATTTATCTGTAGATGGTTATGTAATCATGCCGTTATCAGAAGTACCTTGGTCTTCCTGCTTCGGAATGTTGGCTGATAAATTTGGTGTTGTTTGGAAGTTTAATAGTGATGCTGATAAGTTTCTTAATAAGGTCATTTCTAAAACATAGTAACTTTTCACAAAAAATGGTCTTCAATTGAAGACCATTTTTTGTGCCTCTTGTCCTAACACATTTGGATATATTTAGGACGATAAGTTTGTGGCGATCTTACTATAAAGTTGACCGTATCGATTTTTAAAATAATTTATTGAGCTGTTACTATAGAATAATCAATGAAATGCCATTAAACTGATAATTTGATATAATGTAATTGATTATAGATGACCAATATATTGGTCATTAATAATCGAGTATTAATTACATCACGAAATTCTTGAAAAAGAGGTTATTTGATATTTGAATGATTATACGATTTCTGGAGTTTTTAGATTTGTCTAGGAGGATTAATAATGTTATTAAAAGAAAAAAAGATAGTTATTATGGGTGTAGCTAATGAGAGAAGTATTGCATGGGGTATTGCAAAATCTCTTCATCATCAAGGAGCTGAACTAATATTTACATACCGTAAAGAGCGATCTCTAGAAAAACTTGAAAAACTTCTAAAGGATAATGATATTACACCATTGTTTACTGTTTCCTGCGATGTACTAGATGATAACAGTATAAGATCTGCATTTATGGAAATAGAAAATGTTGCTGGTCAAATACATGGCGTTGTACATTCTGTGGCTTTTGCAGAGAAGGATGAATTACAAGGGGAGTATGTTAATACAACAAGAGAAGGATATATGTTAGCACAAAGTTCAAGTTCATATTCTCTAGTTGCAGTAGCAAGAGAATCCAAAAGACTTATGCTTGAGGGCGGAAGCATTGTAACTCAGTCCTATATTGGAGCTGAACGTGTTGTAAAAAACTATAATGTTATGGGTGTTGCAAAAGCGGCATTAGAAGCAAGTGTTAGATACTTAGCTGAGGATTTGGGCAAATATGGGATCAGAGTGAATGCAGTATCTGCAGGTCCAATTCGTACATTATCAGCAAAGGGTGTTTCTAGTTTTAACGACATCATGTCCACTATTGAAGATAGAGCTCCGCTCAGACGAAATACTGACCAAGATGAGGTAGGAGATGCAACGATGTTCCTCATTAGTAATCTTTCAAGAGGAATTACAGGTGAAGTATTACATGTGGATGCTGGTTATCATATATTAGGAATGTAATTATAGTGAAGATCCATGTATACCAACAAAGACATCCACCTAAGATTGAACTATCTCTGGTGGGTGTCTTTCATGAACCATAATTCTTGTATACTAGATAATTCAATATGATATTGTCTCCGATAAACGATGTACATCGATTCATGTTGTATGTAATGTTTAAACATCAAATTGTTTTAAATGATGGTCAAGATGCTTGTATATTCCTATACCCCATTGCTCAGAAGTTAGTTTCCCAAAAAAAGGATGTGGGTGCGCTGTGCACTTCTCTGGTCCGTTATTTTGGAATGTGATAATTTTTTGTTTAAGCTTTTCTTTTTCTATGTCAAACTCTCTATTGTCTGCTATCAAAATGGTTGGGATAGTAGACATATTACGGGGTAATGTCTTGTCATTGTACATGATTTGTTTTGCAAACCTTCCTACTATTATTCCTAACCAACTCCTAGGTGGAAAAGAAGTTCCCATTGCAATGTCTTGGAAAGATGAACAATGCGCTAGCATTTGGGCAACATTCATTTTTCCCCATTGTGGTTGTGAATTTGGACTCAATTTGTCAATTCGCTTTAAAACTTCTGCTGCACGCATTGGATTAAAAATAGTTTTCATTAGTGCATATCCCCTTTAGTTTAAGTGCATCTGTTCACAAACTTCCATATATCATTCATTTATTTCTATAGTTTCAGTTTACACTGAACTACTTAGTTGAGTTAGTCCTTTTACTACGAAACACCCTTAATTAAAAAATCCAAAAGGACAAAATGGTATAACTTTGTCTAAAGAGCTTAAATTGTTTTGTCCACTAAGTAAATATCCTATTCGATTTAAAGCTGGTAAAGTGAATATTCCTTATTTTAATACAGGAATCTAAATTAAACAGTTTCGAATGTTCTGCCTAAAATATTATGATATAATATTTTACAATTATAACAAATATTATGGAGGTTATATGAAAAAGTCCGACTTTTCAAAAAAGTCTGAAACACATGCAGCGGCACCGGTACAGCGTACTGCATATCACCAGCATGGCACCGGATCGAATGCGATGGTATCGGCATATTCGAAACATATTTTACAGCTGCAACGCATGGTAGGAAATCAAGCCGCCATGCTGTTGTTTGACGGCAATGGAGCTAGGAATCCGGTAACTCAGCGCGCAGTAGAAGATAATAAAACTGGAATGCCAAATGAGTTAAAGTCAGGACTTGAATCGATGTCAGGCTATGATTTGTCTGACGTGAAGGTTCATCATAATTCGGATAAGCCGGCAAAGTTACAGGCACACGCTTATGCGCAGGGTAACGATATCCATGTAGGACCAGGACAGGAGAAGTATTTGCCGCATGAGGGCTGGCATATCGTCCAACAAAGACAAGGCCGCGTGCAACCGACATTGCAACTGCAAGGCATGGCTATCAATAACGATCCAAGCTTAGAGAAGGAAGCCGATGTGATGGGCAGCAAAGCTTATGACCGGGGCAGTAGGGCGGGTGAGGGAAATGAATCACGTATAACAAATGCTTCTCTAGCATCACCTGTATTGCAAGGTGAATTTGGAATGGGTAAAGAAAGTAATGTTCCGGTAAAAAGGAATACGACCATCCGAGATAAGGCTATGCAACTGCTAAGTCGGAGTAATACCGATATAGCAATAACAACAACGAGACATGTTATTCAACGAGCTTTAACGCTCGATAATGCAGACTTTTCAGGGGTTAACAATATCAGGAAACTTGGAGGTGCAGCGGATGGCGCGTATTTGGTTGAGGATGACTCAGGCAAAATTGTCGTAAAAGTTGTCGCAAAAGTAGACAATACAGAGGGGATTGATAGTACGGTCATGTCTTACAATTTGGCCAAAGACTTCGGAGTTAAAATACCGAGCGCCCGTTACCTCAAGTTAGATACTGAAGAAGGTGAGGCTTTTATTGACAAAGCCAATTCATATCCCGATATTGATCTTGCAAAAAAACTGAAAGGCGCGAACGCTATCACACTCTGGGAATACATACCTGGAAAAATACTCGAAGAATTTAAGGGCAGAGCACTTGAAGATGAAGAAGTGAAAAAATTCAGAGAAAATACGGAAAATTTCGTCAATCTGGGGAAAATGCTCGTCTTCGACGCGGCCATCTTGAATGGAGACCGTTTTAAGGTAGAATCCGATCAAGAGGCCAACCCAGGTAACTTGATGATTGCGGACAATCAGCCAGTGGGACTAGATCAAGATTTCGCACATATCGATAATTTATTCTCTCCCGGAGAGACTCTTTCTCTTAATGACAAGGATGATTACGGGCATATGTTTGTAACTAAGCTCAAACCGCTTCTATCCAATCCGGCAGAATTGGCACAAAAATTAGTAGCAAAAATGGTAAAAGAAAGGTATGTTTTTTTTAGCGGTATGGACAGGCATATCACCGAAGGAATTCAACTAGGGATTGAAACCCTTAAAGTGCTTGCGAATAAAGACAATCTCCGTGTTGAAACATTAATTAATTGGTCCAAGACATTCAAGCCAGAAACTGATCTGGAAACTGATAAAGTAAAGGCATACTGGAATTCGCTCATAGGATAGTCGAATCTATCCAAGATGCGACTAGCTCCCTCCTGAAGCTACTTGCCCTAATATTAGCTTCAGGAGGGAGCTAGTCCGTTCGATTATTGTCGAGTAAGTGCCCCCAACAAAAACACCGCCTTTATAAGGCGGTGTTTTTGTTAAGCTATAACAGCTAATAGCTTGTTAAGATTACCAGTAAAGTAGAGATTAAATAAATGATATAGTTTAAATAGACGAGAAATAAAGACAATATACAACATTTTACGACATTGAACCGTCTATATAATAGTAGAGGTATGCTAGATTGGTTTTATATTCTAGTTTATTGTAAATCTACTATAAAATAATACGTAGGGAGTAGAGTATGAATACGCGAGTAAATCAACGAATGAGTCAACAGAAACATATGAAGAAACGTAGAAGAACATTATTTTTCTCTGTCGTATGCGTGGTTGCTATAGCGAGTTTTTTGTTAATTTGTTATGAGAAATCAATTACTCAAGCGCCTGAAGAAAATGTAGAAAATATAGTGCCTTCTAAAGAAAAACCTATACCTTCTGATCAACCTACAGAAGTACCGACAACGGAAGCACCGAACACCGAACCAACGACAACAGATATACCAGTTACAGAACCACCAATTCAGTCGAATAAGCCAGAGTCAACACCAAAACCTGAGGTAACTCCAAAACCTGAATCAACAACAAAACCTGAATCAACAACAAAACCTGAATCAACAACAAAACCGCAGGCAACTCCAAAGCCTAGTCCAGATTCTTCTGAAATTGCGGTAATTGCTAAGCCATCCAGTATTGGAGTATTGGTAAACAAGCAGAATAAGCTACCTGAAGATTATAATCCAACTGATTTAGTATATCCGGATGTTGCATTTATTTTCAAAGAAAAAATAGACAAACGTAAGATGCGCAAGGAAGCAGCTGGCGCATTAGAAGATATGTTTGCTGCGGCTAAGGAGGATGGTATTCACCTGGCGGGTGTATCTGCCTACCGTTCCCATGCCACTCAGACTGCATTGTTTAATCGTTATGTCAAAAAAGATGGCTTAGAAAAAGCAAGAACCTATAGTGCATATCCAGGTACGAGTGAGCATGAAACAGGGCTCTCGATTGATGTCTCTGGTAGTGATGGTAAATGTGCGGCTCAGGATTGCTTTGGAGGTACTGATGAAGCCGAGTGGTTAGATAAGCATGCTTCAGAATATGGATACATTATTCGTTATCCTAAGGGAGAAGATGCGATAACAGGCTATAAATATGAACCGTGGCATATTCGTTATGTAGGACAGGAGATTGCGCAAGAGATCGCAGATAATGGAATTACTCTTGAGGAGTATTATGGTGCCATTCCGGTTTCGAAATAACAAAAAAATATTAGGAAGGAACTAGAATAATGAACAAGAGAGTTAAAACAATTTCCATAGTAGCGATAGTGCTAATCTTGATAGCAACAGGAGTTTTTGCATTCCGTAAACCTTTGGCTATGCTTGCATTTAATATATTTCTATCCGATCGGGTCGCGAACACGTTAGAGGATAAGTCATATATGCCTCTGGAAGGAGAGGGAGATATATCTAGTACTATAGCAGAAACGCTGAACCCTTTTTCTGTTTTACTATTAGGTACAGATCAACGTAAAAATGAAACGGCGCGTTCAGATACGATGATTTATGCGGTGATAAGACCTCAAGAATCAAAGGTATTATTGGTTTCAATTCCACGGGATACCTATACTGAAATTATAGGAAAAGGAAAGAAGGATAAGATCAATCATGCCTTCGCTTTTGGCGGACAACGGATGGCGAAAGATACCATGGAGGCTTTGCTCGCCCATACATTAGACTACTATGCTACGATTAATTTTGTAGGATTAAGGAATGCGGTGGATGAGCTTGGAGGTGTGGAACTTCCGATTCAGAAGGATATTGTCAATAAAGGGATAGACCATGAAAAATTCACGATTAAAGCAAATCAGTCTATTTATAATGGTACGGATGCTTTAAATTATGTGAGATATCGTGAGGATAGTGATTTCAATCGTACGAAGAGACAACAGGTCTTCTTAAATCAGGTAGCTAAAAAGATGATGAACTTAAGCCAAATCATTAAGATTCCAAAATTACTTGATATTATGGGTTCTAACCTACAGACGGACATGCAACCTAAGTTCATTATTGATCTGAGCAAACAACTACTAACTGGAAACAAAGTTCAAATTACAAGTTATACCGTTATGGGTGAGAGCATACGATTGAACGGTATTTCTTATGACCGTGTGGATGAAAAAGATCTTAAATTTGCTCAAGATCTAATTGATAATTGGATGGACAGCAACATACCAACAGATCAGTTACTGTTGCCTGAAGATCAGGATAAAACAGAGTAACTTAAGTAAATAAAACAAAGAACGAGGGGTTCAAGCAGACAATATGCTTGGACTTTTTTGTATATTAATGAATCAATAATGCATAATAAAACCAGGTGAGGGGGAAAATACAAAATGCTGTTATATCACTCACCTGGAGGGAAGTTATGGATGTATCCTTTTCTAGACTTCAGATCATATTTTTGTTGATTCTATCACTTGGCATATCAAATCATGTGCTTGTCATTCCTCATCTTCTTAAGGATGCAGGACGGGATTCTTGGATCAGTATTTTGGCGGCCTATCTGGTATTGGTTGGGTGGAGCATTTTATTGTTTCTAATTCTAAAATCTTTACGCACTACATCGTTTAATCATTGGCTAATATCTCGTATGGGGATTTATGTTTTTTGGATAATTAGCAGTGCAATCGCTCTATATTTGCTTGTTGCTGGAATGATGATTATTTTTGATACTACGACAAACGTAAGCATATATTTCCTTCCTAATACACCAAGCATAATTGTTATTCTTAGCTTTATATTAATATCTTACAGCACGGCAAGATCGGGACTAAAAACGATTGTATATATGTCAACCGTATTATTGCCAATCGTATGGTTGTTGGGGATTTTCGTATCTATATCAACCATTGGCAGCAAAGACTATGGTATGTTACATCCGCTCTTTACGGAGGGTTTGAAACCTACTCTACGTGGAGGAGCAGTTGTGTTTGGCGGAAGTATAGATTTGCTGGTGATATTATTCCTCCAGCATAAATTGACTAAGCCAATGAACTATTTAAGTATTTTTGTGCTACTCACTTTATTAGTCGGCCTAATCTTGGGACCTACTATGGGAGCGATCTCTGTATTCGGCCCTTCCCAAGCTGCATATATGAGATTTCCCGCCTTTGAACAATGGAGACTAATTATGATAGGCACCCATATTAGTCATGTGGATTTTTTAGCTGTCTTTCAGTTGATGGCGGGGAGTATCGTTAGAACTTCTCTATTGATATATATTTTATCTGATATAATTGGAAACCAATTTCCAAAGTATCGACAAACTATTATGATTTGCGGCACAGTGATTATGTCCATACCCGCGATTTTTAAGGTGAGCGACATAAAGATGCAAGATATTATTCATAACTACTTCTACAAGTATTCGATTTGGTTTGGAGTAGCGTTAACAGTTGCTCTCTTTGCAGCAACCTATTTTCCACAAAGAAAGGGGAGCACAACATAATGAATCAATCTCCTGAGGAAACTACTCTTTTTGCAGAAATGGAAATAGATCTTCGCAATGGAAGTTTACTTGTTGATCAATTAAAGCAATCCTTTTCGCTATATGCGGACATTAAATTTCCATCCCTTGCGCAATTCGAAATGTCAGATAAATTAACGGCATGCTATTGCGAAGGAATGGTAGATAAAACTCAGTTAAATGAATATCTTACTAGGATATGTAAGTATATTAATGATAAAGTTTCCTATTCGATCGAAGGTAGAGGTAATTTTGAAGAATTACCTCTATTGGAAACAAAACATTCAATCGAAGATATGATTACAGGTCTGTTCACTGGTAACTTAATACTTTACCGTGAGGGGTCCACTCATTTCTGGTTGGCAGGTATATCCGACGTTCCGCAACGTTCTCTGCAAGAATCTAATACTGAAATATCGATAAAAGGGCCAAAGGATGCTTTCACGGAAGATATTTTCACGAATATATCTCTTATAAGAAAACGAATGCAAACGGGTTTATTATTCTGTGAACAGTTCGTCTTAGGGAGTTTAAGTAAGACGAATGTCTCCTTGATCTATTTAACAAATAAAGCAAATCCGGACATGATTATTGAAGCAAGAAAACGATTGAAAAATTTTCAAGCAGAGAGTGTAGTAAGCA
Organism: Paenibacillus endoradicis; assembly: GCF_024721975.1. Next base: position 988,370 of record NZ_JANQBB010000001.1, read on the forward strand.
GTGGTCAATTAGAGCAATGGATATCAGATCGAACGTTCTCACTGTTTCCTTTGATTGATTATATAGGACGACCCGATTTTGTTGTAGAAACGTTACTTCGTGGGAGATTCGCAATAGTTGTAGATGGTTCTCCCATGGTACTTATTGGGCCAAGCAACTTTCTGGAATTATTGAAAACTCCTGAAGATGTCCATTTCCCATATTTTATTGTTATGTTACAACGGTTACTACGGATTTTGGGTTTGCTACTTAGTATTTTCTTGCCGGGCTTTTGGATCGCAATTGCTTCCGTGAATCTGGACCAAATTCCATTTGAGCTATTGTCTACCGTAGTTGTTTCACGTTCTGGGGTTCCAATGCCATCATTTCTTGAAGCATTGGTGTTGTTATTTCAATTTGAGCTACTCCGAGAAGCAGGTGTTCGCCTACCAAAAGCCGTTGGGCAAACGGTGGGAATTGTCGGAGGACTTATCATCGGAGAATCTCTTATTCGTGCTGGTCTTGCATCTCCAACCTTGCTCGTCGTCATCGCTATTTCCGCAGTAGCTTCGTTTTGCTTGGTTAATCAATCTCTGTCGGGTACCGTTAGCTTGCTAAGATTAGGTATTTTGTTGGTATCCTCTTATCTAGGCATATATGGTTTCTTTCTTAGCATGTTCTCTATTTTGATTTACCTTTGCCGATTAGAATCTTTTGGGATGGCTTATTTAGAGCCGATATCTTCTTTACAAATTAAAGATTGGTTGTCTGCATTTTTGCTCGACCCATTCAGGAGATCTCGTGTTTCGTCATCGATGATCAATAAAGAGAAAAGGTGAGGTAGTTGATAAGTAAATCAATATTTGTCCTTGTTCTGTTGTTTGAGTTTTTTCTCGTATCAGGTTGTAGTAATACTGATGTCAAAAGTATTGAAAAATTGAATTATGTGTCTTCTATAGGTGTAGATTATGTAGATGGTAATTTTCATAGTTATCTACAGTTATTAGAGTTTCTTACTGTGGCTAAAACAGATTTTGGACAACAGTCACCTCCTAAAATATGGATAGGAGAAGGCATAGGATTGTCTTTTGAAGAGTCACTCTTTGATCTTTATCGAACTTCGCAAGAAAAAATATATTGGGGACATATGACGGCTATCGTGATAAGTGAATCAGCAATCAAGCAAGGGTTTGGAAACATTTACGATAGTTTTGTCCGTTATTATGAATTTCGTTTAACACCTTGGGTGTATGGTACAAGGGAGTCGGTGAAAGACATTTTTGCCATATCGGGATTTTTCCAACAGTCTCCACTAACGACTATTCTACATGAACCGCAAGGAGTCTACTCTCAAAATTCTTTAATACAATCAGTTAGACTTCATAGATTAATTAGTCAGATTAATGAGCCCGGATTCACATCTTGTATACCTACGCTTGTCGTAAACAATACGCAATGGAGTGAAAAATATCAAACTGAATCTAAATTAATGATTGACGGGGCTTTTTTCCTCAAAAACGATGAATTCCGTAGCTATATCCCCTTGGAAAAGCTGAATGGACTTCGTTGGATTCAGCAAGGTACGATACGAGCATCAATTGCCGTCCCCAATAAAGAGGAAGAAGATGTTCAAATGGCTATCGATAAACCGAAAACAAAATTGAAATTGGTCAAACAAGGGATCAAGCCGCAATATAACATCCTAATGAAGGCAACTGGGTCTATAATAAGTCGAACAAATGATAATCTAACGGAGTTACAACAATTAACCGACGAAACAAAGGCAGCAATCGAACAAGAGATAAGGGAAGTATACCAAATTGGTGTATCAGAGCGGACAGATATTTTGAACCTTGAGCACACTTTATACAGAAGTGACTACGAAAAATGGAAGGCCCTGTCCCCTGAGGAAGAAAATTTACTTACCGAAAATACGATCAATGATATCAATATTGACTTAAATATCACACATTCTAGTAGTATGAAAAATAAACGTATGGAGCGAAGTAAGTAATGAATTTGATGAAGAAATTAGACTATACGATATAGATATATACTCCAATATAGGAAAAGGCAGCTGTTAAATCAGCTGCCTTTTCCAAGCTAACGGGTAGATTAGTCTAATAGTAACGTTATTCTATAAACATTCTTAAGAATTCTTAAGATATTTCACCCCAATTTCTTTATTTTTTCTATATACACTAGGAATAAAATAAATCAAATGAACTGGGGCAGTTAACTATGAAAGCCGTATCCTTCTTATTTCAATATATTGTACATCCTAAAGAGGTTGGTGCTATACTTCCAAGTTCAACATATTTAGGGAATAAGATGATTGAAGGGATTAATTTCCATACAGCAAAGTATATCGTTGAATATGGTCCTGGCACTGGTGTGTTTACTGAAAAGCTGATACTAAACCGAGATCCTCAAACAAAATTGATAATATTAGAGAATAATAAACAATTTTATATGCTGTTAAAAGAAAAATATAAACACGAAACAAATATGATAATTATTAATGGATCTGCTGAAAATATTGTAAAGTACTTAAAAGAATTGGATATTCTATACGTCGATTATGTAGTTTCAGGTCTACCATTTGCAAGTTTACCAGTGCAAGCTTCAAATAACATATTGATAAATACACAGAAAATCTTAGGCAAGGACGGAGTCTTCATAACATTCCAATACACTAAACTAAAGAAGTCATTCATTGAACAGTTTTTCCCGAAAATTAAAGTGAAAAGAGAAATTAGAAATATGCCGCCAGCTTATATTTTTCAATGTACGAAGTAAAGGACTATGGAGGAATACATGAGATTAGAAACTAAAATATTAATTGTTGAAGATGATAAAGAAATAAGAGATCTTATAGCGGTCTATTTAGACAATGAAGGCATGATAACTGAGAAGGCAGAGAATGCCATTATTGCTTTGCAGCTTCTGGACAAGCAGGATTTTGATCTTATTATTCTGGACATTATGCTTCCTGAAATGGACGGAATAGAAGTATGTATGAAGATTAGAAAAGAACGACATCTCCCAATTATTATGCTTTCAGCAAAGTCAGAAGACATGGACAAAATACAAGGCTTAGCTGCAGGGGCTGACGATTACTTGGCCAAACCATTTAATCCATTAGAGCTTATAGCTAGAGTAAAGTCACAGCTACGGAGATACAAGAAATACAATACGGATAAGGACCGTAATGCACAGGTGATTGAAATTGGTAGTTTAACGATAAATACAGATACTCGACAAGTGTGGATTAGCCAACAGGATATCAGACTAACGCCTAAAGAATTTGACATCCTCGAACTGCTAGCACGTAACAAAGGAATTGTTCTAAGTGTTGAAAAAATATATGAGTCAGTGTGGAAGGAGAACTATTTCAAATCAGACAATACGGTTATGGTGCATATTACTAACATTCGAGAAAAAATAGAAGAGATCCCAAAACAACCAATATATATTAAAACGGTTTGGGGTGTAGGGTACACATTATGAAGGGCTTTCAAGTTAAAAGTAAATTAACTCATAAGCTGCTTTGGGCAATAAGTATTAGTTTAGTAGGTTCTCTTCTAATACTAACGGTCATTACTCGAGCTGTAGGTAATGCCATAGATCATTATAATGCTAATATAGATTTAAGCGAGATTAGTCATATTTACTTTTATATCATCTTTTTCATTCTGTTTGTTATTGTAATCGTATCATTTATTTCTATTTTTTTACTTTTAGCAAGATCAAAGCTTACTTATTTGAAGCATATAACGGAAAGTATTAACGATATTGCAAAGGGAGATTTGAGTTTGAGAATCGACATAAAAGGAAGGGACGAATTAACACAGCTTGCCTATAATATTAATGGTATGTCAAAGGACCTTGAGCACAAATTTGAACATGAACGACAATTAGAACGAGTGAAGAATGAATTGATTACAAATATTTCACATGATTTACGTACACCGTTAACATCAATAATCGGGTATTTAGGTTTATTGAAAAAGGGGCAGCATCAATCACAAGCTCAATATCAGGATTACCTTGAAATTACGTACTCTAAATCACTACGACTAAAGCATTTAATTGATGAATTGTTTGATTACACACGACTATCCGGACCAGATGTGAACTTAAATCTAAATGAGGTTGATCTATCTGCTCTTTTGCAACAGATCGTAGGCGAGTATATTCCTTTATTCGAGAAAGAAAATCTTACGGTGATAAAGACCATACCTATAGATACTATTTCTATAATGATAGATATTGAAAAAATGGTTCGTGTGTATGAAAACCTTTTTATGAATGTTATCAAATATAGTATAAAACCATCTGAGATAAAGATAACGCTTGAAGTAAAGAAATACAACGCTATAGTAATGGTACAGAATAGAGCACACAAGCCCCCAGTTGCAGATATGAATCAGCTATTTGATCGATTTTTTAGGGCAAACAGCACAAGAAGTGATAATAGTGGTTCGGGTTTAGGACTTGCTATTGCTAAAAGGATTGTTGAGCTTCATAAGGGAATCATTAATGCGAAATATGAAGAAGGGTGGATTCATTTTTCTGTAGAGCTTCCAACAAATACAGAGAAGCTACATTTAATTTAGATGCAATTTGACGATTATTCAATACAAATCTTACAATAATTATTGCTTTCCACCACAGTTCACTGCATATCCATTATGGAAACAGCAGAGTTTTGTGGTGCTTTTTATGTTTTTCTATACTCAGAAAGTATCTTTAGTTTTCTTTCTCCGTGGATGTGGGCTCTCATCACTCGTTTTTTCTTTGTTTACTTACTATAACAAATAAGCTAACAGCGTCTCAATAGCGAACAAAAATTCCATTTAAATCTGTATAGATGTTACTTCATATTTTTTCTCCATACTAAAGTGATGTGTTCCCATGGTAATATATAATATAGTTCGCTAAGATACGCCCATACTAATAATAGGCGATATTATTTCTTTTATTAAGTAACTATAATCGAAATGATCATGCCAAGCGGGTAAATATATAGAATACGAGGAGCAGAGATTATGAAGATATCAGCTTTATTACGCGAACCCAAACAACGTAAATTGTTGTTTAGTGCGGGGCTCAGCTGGCTGTTTGACGCGATGGAGGTTGGGATGATCTCCTTCATTGTTACCGCACTGGCTGTAGAATGGCATTTGGGTGCACAGCAGGTAGGAATAGTCATGGCTATTAATTCGATTGGTATGGCGGTGGGAGCAGCGATATCAGGGTTGCTTGCTGATCGATATGGACGAAGAGCGATTCTGATTTGGACATTGCTTATTTTCTCCATCGCAAGTGGCTTATCAGCATTGGCAACCAGTTTTGTCGTACTATGTGTACTACGCTTCATAGCTGGATTCGGCCTTGGCGGCGAGTTGCCCGTCGCCACTACGCTCGTATCAGAGTCAGTACCAATAAAAGATAGAGGTCGTGCGGTCGTTCTACTTGAAAGTTTTTGGGCATTTGGTTGGATTGCTGCGGCATTGATCGCTTACTTTGTTATTCCGGAATATGGCTGGCGTATGGCCTTTGTAATCGGTACATTTCCAGCTTTTTACGCACTATATCTTAGGAGAGCCATTCAAGACTCGCCAACCTTTAATAAACAGCAAAGTCGAAAGCTTACTTTTAAGACTAGGGTAGCATCTGTCTGGTCAGTAAAACACCGCAAGTCGACGATTACTTTGTGGATCTTATGGTTTACCGTAGTTTTTTCGTATTATGGTATGTTCCTGTGGCTCCCATCAATCATGTTGCTAAAAGGCTTTGATCTAGTAACAAGCTTCCAATATATACTGATCATGACACTGGCACAGATTCCAGGCTATTTTACCGCGGCATACTTTATTGAGAAATTCGGTCGAAAATTCGTACTTGTTGTTTATTTGCTGCTAACTGCGTTAAGTGCGGTGTGGTTTGGAAATGCAGAGACGGAAGGAATATTAATTGCGTCTGGAATTTGTCTATCTTTCTTTAACCTTGGTGCATGGGGTGGCATGTATGCCTACACACCAGAGTTGTATCCTTCGACAGTACGGGCGACCGGTGTGGGACTGGCTGCATCTTTTGGACGAGTTGGTGGCGTGATAGGTCCATTTCTAGTGGGGATGTTAGTTGCACGAGAAGTAGCAATCACCACTGTTTTCATGATGTTTTTTATTACAATCGTTATTGGAGCACTTACAGTACTGTTCTTTGGCAAAGAAACCAAGGGTATAGACCCTGATAAAGACGCTGCAACAGAGATAGCTTAGAATAGTAGGAAAGCAGGCCTAGCATGAGAATTAATAAATACATAAGTGAAACTGGATTTTGTTCGAGGCGGGAAACTGATCGATTAATTGAAGCAAAAAGAATTACGATAAATGGTATTGTATGTGAGGCAGGGACTGATGTAGATCCGAGTGATGTTGTACTTATTGATGGAGTTCCGATAGCTGGTAAAGCAGAGCCCGTCTATCTTGCACTCAATAAACCAATAGGGGTTACTTGCACAGCATCAAAAGAAGTGGCAGGGAATATTATCGACTTTATAAATTATCCTACTCGGATTTTTGCTATCGGCAGATTGGATAAAGCATCAGAGGGTCTAATTCTGTTAACGAACGATGGAGATATTGTTAATAAAATGATGCGCTCAGAGAATGGACATGAAAAAGAATATGTGGTGACAGTGGACAAGCCGATCACCCAATCATTCATAGAAGAGATGTCCAGCGGAGTACCTATTTTGGGAGTGATAACGAAGCACTGTGATGTTTTTCGAATAAATGACTATGAGTTCCGAATTATATTGACACAAGGTCTAAATCTTCAAATCAGGAGAATGTGCAAAGCTCTAGGATATAGAGTGCAGAGACTCGAGCGAGTTCGGATTATGAATATTACTATTGATGAATTAGATAAAGGGCAATGGAGAGAATTGGCAGGCGATGAATTAATAGCACTTTTCGCTCAATTATAATACACACAAGTGAAGCGGGATAATATCTATTGTGTTAAACAGAAATTAGGGGATAGAGATACAGATTTATAGCTAGAGCAGTGAAAATTTAAGTGTAGGCAGGAGACAGAACAGGACTTATTAATGCGATACTGACATTAAAATTGCAGAATATAAGAAAAGTAGCAGTTGCAAACCAGCAACTGCTACTTTTCTTATATGTAGAGTCCTGAATAAAGATTATTTCTGAAGAAATACTACTTTACAAGAGGTGGTAAAATTTGCAGCAAACCCATGGGCAAAATAAACAGAACATCGAAAAGCAACTCTGCGAGCGTTTAAAGATCAACTCGGACTTTGTCGAGAAGAATGTGACAGTAGCCAATCATCAATATAAAGGGTATTACCTCAACACTTTGGTCAATCTTCCAGCGACTCTATCCGAAATTAACCATAAAGTTCAAGGGGAACCCAACGAATCTTATGCGGATAAGTTCAGGTTCGAACGGGATCCATCCTTGGATCAATTATCGAACGAGATATTACAAGGTAAACTTGTATTGTTTGACATTGAAGGATTAGTTATGGTTATTTCGCCAGAAAAGTTGGATATCTCTAGGTCAGTAGGCCCCCCGCAGAGTGAAAATCCCCTTCAATCCGCATTTGATGCCTTTACAGAGGACATTGACATTAACCTCGGCATGCTGCGCAAAAAAATGGTAAGTGATCAACTGGTGATTGAGACCCGCTCAACTGGTGTAAGGTCTACCAAGAAACTTGCGGTTGTTTATATAAAGGGAGCCGCTCCAGATAGAGTAATCGAATCTATTCTAGGAAAACTTGAAGAAAACAAGGAACAGGAAGTGACAACGGTTCGGGATCTGCTGGGAGTCCTCGGGCACCCCAAATTTACAATTACACCTACCTACATATCTTCAGAGCTGCCCGGAGAAATGGTGCAGAACTTGATGAATGGAAGAGTGGTTATTCTGATTGACCAATTCTCTTTTGCCTTTGCATTTCCGGCAATTGTCACGGATTTGTGGTCCACTACCCTAGATGTAAATTATCCATATCTCTTTCAGATTTTTCTGAGAACGGTTCGTGCTATCGCCGCATTTCTCGCCATTACCCTCCCTGGATTGTACGTCGTACTGAATTCGGTGAACCCGGAATTGTTGCGCATCCAGTTGGCAATCACGGTAGCGAAGAGCAGGGAAGGAGTACCGTATCCGTCTTTAATTGAAATGCTACTGGTGATGCTGCTATTAGAGATGATTATCGAAGCGACCATTCGCTTACCCAAAAATATCGGTCCCACAATAACGATGATCGGTGGTATTCTCCTGGGCCAAGCCATCGTACAGGCCAAACTTGTCAGCAATCTGCTGCTCATCATTCTTGTTGCATCAGCCATTGCCAATTTCGCCCTTGTGGGATACATGAATACAACGGGAATACGAATATACAAATACGTGGTCATGCTTATCAGCACCTTTTTCGGAATATGGGGGCTTGAAGTAGCAATGATTTGGTTCGTACTTTATCTTGCCTCGCTGAAAATATCCACTGTTCCTTATTTGAGTTTCAGTGTGAAAGGAAAAGCTACGGATGAATAAGGCACATATACTTATGCTGTTCATACTGCTTCACTTGGCTTCTATTTTTGCAATTTTACCTGAACGCATCTTATCTTCGACTTCTGAAGGCCACTGGGTAGCCATCACAATTCTTTTTGTGACAGAATTGATGGTTCTTTGGTTATATATGAAATCGTTGCAGCCGTTTCCCGGGAAAAGCGCGATAGATATATGTTTGGCATCACTGGGAAATTGGGGGACAAGACTCGTCGTTTTACCGATAATCGTCTTTATGTTCATTGAAGTTCTGCTGCTTATGTACTTTCAAGAGGTGGAGATCAAAGCGGTGCTTCTTCAAAAAACACCAGCGCCGGCGACACTTCTCCTTTTTATCTCGCTTTGCTTCTATGCGGCTTGGAAAGGGTTGACTGTCATCATTCGAGCAAGTATCGCACTTAGCATACTTCTGATGCCGTTTATCGTTTTCTCTATATTGATCAGCATCCAGAATTTCCGGATCAGTTATATTTTTCCGATTTGGGATAGTCATTGGTCTTTTTTTGCCCAACCGGATTTTTACTTGTGTACGGTTATTTTTAGCGGATTTTTGTTCCTTGGCATGTTACCCTCGAAGCAGCGAATCAGCTTTGGCCAAATATCCCTTGCAATGGGGATCATTTTTGTGTTGGCAATGGGATCAGTATATGTTCCGCTAATGGTCTTTGGACATGAGACAGCGGTTAACCTCCAGTATCCGATGCTTATGTCATCGGATACAGTTGACTTGGAGTGGGTTATTTTCGATTGGCTTCCCAGCTTCTACGTGGTTGCCTCCAGCGCTCTTGGCTTGCTGAAGGTTTCTGTGTTGTTATGGATACTTGTTACGCTGGCGCATCGCCTGTTCTTACCCGGGATCGGCGCTGTCTGGATACTCGCAGTGATTTGTGCTGCTTTGTATCTTATTTCTATGATAATTCCAAATGTTGACGCTTTGAATCATTATTTTCATCTGAATACCATCGTTTGCGTCTATAGTGTCATAGGTTTTCCAATTATCGTATTTCTAGCGTCACTGCGGCAAAGAAAGCGGGTGATCTAGTGATATCGAAGTTGCTAAAAACACTTCTTGTAACGGCGTTAATGTGTATGCTGCTTGCAGGATGTTGGGATACGAAGGACATTAACAAACAATATTTACCTGTAGTTATGGGCGTGGGAAAAGGTGAGAGCGAAAAATATCGGATCGTTCTTCAGATCCCCGACGCGGCAGGGAAAACGCAAATATTGGACAAAGAAGCATCATCTATTAGTAAGGCTATTGACTTGATTCGGACCGATTCGGAGAAGAGCATTGACCTAGTACATTTGAGATTGTTACTGATCGACAAACAGATTGCCAGTGAAGGTATTGAGAATCTGATTAACTTTTCGGTAAGGGCAAATGACATTTCTATTAAAGGATTGGTCGCTATCATTGACGGTAATTTCGAAAAAACGATGTATCATCAAATATCGGCTACTCCAGAGGTTTCATCCTATGACTATTTTAGTCAGGATGCTGGGTGGACCCCTAATCAATCGATTGTTCGAATTTGGGAAGCTTACCAAAGCCTTCATTCTTATACCGAAGATATGGCACTACCAATGCTCAAAAACGGCGAGCGAACCTTATTCAGCTTTATAGGAACGGCTATTATGCAAGAAGACCGCATGGTCGGTACGCTGGATCAGGAAGAAACGCTGTTATTCAATCTATTTAAAGGAAGATATACGGGAGGAACCATTGAGGTAGCACAGAACACCAGCGTTCTGATTGACAATGCTAAAATTAAGCATCATGTCAATTGGAGGGAGCAGGGGCCGTTGCTTCAAACCGAAATCAAGCTTAATGTGCTGATTACAGAAAGCCCCGAAGGAAAATCCACGTCGATAATCGAAAAGGAACTGAGGGAACAACTTAGCAAGCAATTCAATGATACAGCCAAAAAAATTCGTTCCTTTGAATCTGATGTCTTGGGTATAGGCATGTTGTTTCGCCCTCGATTATCCGAAGAACAGCTAAAAGAATGGAAATCGAAATGGTTTCTGAAGTTAGAACAGGAAATTGACGTTAAAGTCAATGTACTGAACGAGATTTATTTTAAAGAGAACGCAACCGATCAACAGGAGCAGGGACGCATGCTAAAAAAAGAGGCAAAATAGCACGATAGCATTATCTGTATTGTGAATAAAGATACTAAGCGGGCAGTTAGTATTAGACTGGACCCCATAATTGAAAACAGTAGAGGACTAAGACCTGAAAATAAAGTCTTAGTCCTCCACTGTTTTTATTGTGGTGGAAATCCTTGTGAGAAGGATCACGATCAGTACTGCAAACAGAGTGATCGAAATCGTAACGTTAAAGAAGCCAAATACAATCGCCGCCAAAGAGACGGAAAACAAAGTCACGTACAAACTCAAAGAACTTGCCTTTTCCATGATAAGCTTCTTCCGTTCGTCATGCTCTTCGATGTATAGCGTCTTTAGCAACGATTCATTTCGCAGCGCAGCCCGCAATTTTTTCCCGAACAACAAAATTATGATCTGCATGCCGATAAAAATCCCAACTTGCACTCCGTGTACCAAATCGCCCGCGTCGCTTTGGAACTTATACCCGTACAGTGCAGTCAAAATAACGATCAGAGAAAACACACCGGTTGCACCGATAAGCCATCTTAATCTTCACTTTAAAACCGCCCGAAACTCTGTCATTACCCTTCAACCTCCACATCACTGAAATTAAACACATCTTCAATACTTAAGTGAAAATATTTTGCGATTTTATATGCTAGTACGAGCGAGGCAACATACTTCTCGTTCTCGAGCGAAGTTATCGTCTGACGCGTCACGCCGACCGCGAGTGCAAGCTCCTCTTGACTGATCTTGTGCTTTTTACGCAACTCCTGAATCTTCGTCTTCATGGTCTTGGTCCTCACCCCCCAAATGTATAGTTAACTTTACACTTTTAGTATAGTATGCTTTGCATTTAATGTAAAGCTCACTTTGCACAAATTGTAAAAATTGTACCTCTGTACCTGAGCAAGTGAAAGAAAAAGGAGCAGCTGAGTTGAAGATGGTGTAAATGTTGCTCTTGCATTAGCAGCTTTCACAGCAGGCATTGAAAAGCATAGGTAAATAGTTCATCCGCTATAGAAAAGACATGTTGGAAATTAACTGGAAGTAAAGATCGAAGAGTTATTTACAGGAAGATATTGTTAATTATAAAATTGAACTAATATCATTTTAAGACTTTAAATATTCAAGTACCGCGCTTGTTAAAAACCTATCGCCTCTTTGCAGGTGTAGGTTTTTTTATTTAGATTTTAATTTGACGATAAGGAAGTGCCTATTAAAATGATCTCTTCAAATGATTGCTTTATCTGCAGCAAACATAAAGGTCAACTTAAAGTAAATGGTGGGTGCATTTATGAAGATGAATTTGTGTATGTGGGGCATATTGGGTCTAATGAACCTTTAATTTATTTGGGCTACCTTATTGTGGATCTAAAGCGGCATGCGGCTGGTTATGGTGATATGAACGATGATGAAGCGCGCGCTATTGGATTTATTTTAAATAAGTTAGGTGGAGTATTAAAAAACTCAGAAAGTGCAGAACATATATATAGCTTTGTACAAGGTGACGCTTTTCCTCATTTTCATATTCATCTTATTCCAAGGTATCCTGGAACACCCAAAGAGTTTTGGCATCCAACAAATATTAGAAACTATAAAGAAGTACATGGTACAGTTAATCAAGTAGAAGAAATCTGTTCCAGATTGAGAAGTGTTTTTCAGCGTGAAATTGAATAGTCTAACAAATTTAAACTGGATTGGATCTGAACGAACATATCTTCATAAAAAATTGATGAACAAGTCCTTCAGTGAGCTATCTAAACTAGCTAATTCGACGCAATTCAGTTAGGCAGTCATTCCGAAGATGAGTACAGACCTAATAGATTATGCTCTTCACGTTGGCGATTTGGTGTGGTGTAGAATTCGGGTGTGATGTTGGTATTTATTAATATCTCAAAATAGTGCATAATCAAGTTTATAGGTATTTCTATTTGTACTATCGAGTTAAGTATTTCACACAATATTACACTAGACCTTCCCTTTTTTAGTAGGATAAGTATATGATATCTAAAATTCAACTTATTGAATTATCCTAAAATAAACGTTGACATGTGCGCACGAATGCATATAATAAATTTAGGAGGTAGCGTAATGGGATTAAATCTTGATCCAAATAAATGTAAAAAGCTGATCGAAGACAATATTGATATTGAGTTTTTTCGAGCAGTATTAGATCCAGTGCGGAGTGAGTTGTTGATTTTTCTTTCTGCAAATGGTGAAATGACGATCGGTGGTATTGCAGAATATTTTCCACAGAATCGTTCAGTTATTTCTCGGCATCTTGATTACATGAGTCGTTTTGATATCGTTCAAAGGAGAAAAGAAGGGCGAGAAGTTTATTACAAAACAAATAATAATTTCATTGTGAATAAATTTGAACAAACATCTAATAATATGAAAGCACTCATGAATTTGAATTTGAAATTGTGAATAAATTTGAATAAATAGCTAACAATATGAAAGCACTAATGATTTTGAAATAATGCAGTGCTTTTTAATTTAACGTATACGTGCAGTTGTACGCACGTATACATGAGAGTATTGTTTATTTTGATAAAATCAAATATGCACGACCTGGATTCTCCGAGAATGAAGTGAAAAAGATGTTTAACCTGATGCTAAGAGACAGATAAAATGTAGAAAAAGATTGTGCAATTGTAAAAAGGGAAACAAGAGAAACCATTAATTTCGTAAACGGAGGATAAATAAATTGACAATAAATATAAAAAAGTGCACGTTAGAATATCTAGGATTACTTCAAGAAATTAGTGTTGAAACATTTAATGAAACATATAAGAATCAAAACTCACCTGAAAACATGAAAACCTATATGGATAAAGCATTTAACACTAAACAATTAGAAGAACAATTATCAAATATCTCGTCGGAATTCTATTTTATTTATTCTAATGAGGAACTTGCAGGGTATTTAAAGTTAAACTTCAATAATGCTCAAACTGAAACAATGGGGAATAATTCGCTTGAGATCGAGAGAATCTATATAAGAAAAAAATTTCAAAAACAGGGTCTTGGAAAATATCTAATAAATAAAGCAATAGAATTAGCAATGGAACGGAATAAAGAGAAAATCTGGCTAGGGGTTTGGGAAAATAACGAGAGTGCAGTAACCTTTTATAAAAAAATGGAATTTGTTCAAACGGGGACCCACATTTTCAATATGGGGAATGAAGAACACCTAGATTTTATTATGTGCAAAACACTTATATAACATTTTCACTGTAGCTAATAGTAATGGTGTTCTGAAAAAGGGATAAATATGAAAGCACTCATGAATTTGAAATAATACTGTGCTTTTTATTTTAATAAAAGCGTGCATTTATGCACATATACACATGAGAGGAGTGTTTATTTTGATACAATCAAAAACAAAATGGTGGGTTTTAGCTACTGTTAGTTTAACCGTGTTTATGGCGATGTTAGATATTACAATTGTCAATGTTGCATTACCAGAAATACAACAAGATTTTTCATCGAATTTTTCAAATTTACAGTGGGTGTTGAATGCCTATACTTTAGTATATGCTGCAATGTTGTTGCCAGTTTCAAAATTAGGAGACATTATCGGACGTAAAAAAGTCTTTTTATTAGGATTGGGTATTTTTACGATTGGTTCTTTGGCCAGTGGATTTGCAAGCAGTGATATTTGGTTAAATATATTCCGTGGATTTCAAGGAATTGGTGGAGCAGCTATGATGTCATTATCATTAACAATAGTTACTTCTTCATTTCCTGAAAAACAAAGAGGACTTGCACTGGGTATTTGGAGTAGTGCCGTTGGGCTTGCTATTGCCGGTGGTCCTTTGATTGGTGGGGCATTAGTTGATAGTTTTGGTTGGCGATCTATTTTTCTAGTTAATATTCCTGTTGCGATTGTAGCAATTATATTAGGAATATTTGTTATTAAAGAAAGTGAAACTAACAAAAATGCAAAAATTGATATTTTAGGACTGATTTTTAGCACAGCCATGATTTTTACGATGATTTTGGCCTTAATTCAAAAATCGACGAATGGAGATTATGCATGGACTGATTGGCACATTTTAAGTCTACTTGGATTATCACTTGTTTTACTTATTGCTTTTATCATTACCGAAAGAAAAGTAGCACAGCCGATGATTGAATTATCTATTTTTAAGAATTGGACATTTAATGGGGCTAATATCGCGGCTTTTGTATTAGGTGCTGGACTATACGGAGGTTTTACCTACTTGACCATTCTTATGCAAAATTACATGGGGTATTCAGCTTTTGATACAGGTGCAAAAATGTTACTCATTAGTGGTTTTACGATAGTTCTTGGTCCAATTGCAGGAATTATCTCAGGTAAAATTGGTAATCGTTGGTTAGTTAGTGGAGCACTATTAATTGGTGCAATCGGAATATTTGTTATGCGTTATATGATCAAAGTTCCGTTTGAATGGAGCTATCTGATGCCTGGTTTTATTCTTTTAGGTATTAGCAATGCTCTAGTCAATCCACCTATTACAAATGCTGCTATGAGTTCAGTTGACAAAGAGTATGTAGGTATGGCTTCAGGTATCTTAAATGTCTTTAGACAAGTGGGTATCTCCTTTGGTGTTGTAATGCTGGGAATTAAATTAACGGAAGGTTATAACACTTCGTTGAACACTAATATTATGAATTTAGCCAATATTCCTACCGATTTTAAAAATCAAATGCTGGATGTTTTCCATAAAGCTGGAGCTTTTGGAGGTTCACAAATCTTTGGTAGCGAGCAAGCTGAAGCATTTAAAGCTATGCCAGCTTTTGAAGAAATGAAGACGCTCGTTTTTAATGCTTTTAATTCAGGTATGCAAAATGTAACGCTATTGATTGGTATCTTCTTATTAATTGGTACATTCGCGAGTGCAATTATGATTAAAAACAAGAAAAATACTCAGAATGGGAATTAATCTTCATTCATCTGATGAATTCTTAATTTTACTTTATTTGAAAGGTGATTATAAATGAGAACAATACTGAAATTTAAATGGTTGGTGCTTGCTGTTTGGCTAATCGCAGCGGTGGTACTTATGGCTACCGCACCGGGCATGCAGGATCTGGTACGAACAAAGGGGCAAATTAATGTTCCAGATGGGTACTCTTCTACCGTAGCCCGCGAATTAGAGAAAGCCATTGGGGAGAGCGACAGCTCTGGTGCCAGCAGCGGAATGCCAACCGTGCTTGTATTCCATAAGGATGAAGGGTTGTCAGCTGCAGATATTGCAGAGGTGAAGGACGGTATCGATAAGCTTAAGAGCGACGGAAAGTCGATCGGCGTGTTGTCGGTCACGACTCACTTTGATACCAAGGAGCTGGCAGAGCAGATGGTATCAAAGGATGGCAACACCATCATTGCCCTCGTTAATGTCGAGGCGGGCGACCGTGAACTCTCCGAGCTTCGAGACGGCCTGTACGGAGCGATCTCGGACGTAAAGGTGGAGCATTATTATACGGGTAACTGGCTAATATCCGAGGACGTTCTCCAAAGCTCGCAAGATGGACTTAAGAAAACAGAATTCATTACACTTGGTTTTATTCTAGTTATTTTATTCGTTGTATTCCGTTCGGCCATCGCGCCGTTTGTGCCGCTTGTAGCGGTAGGATTTACGTATTTAATTTCGCAGTCCATTATTGCTTTTCTGGTCGAATACTTCGACTTCCCGTTGTCTAATTTTACGCAGATATTTTTGGTCGCCGTATTGTTCGGGATAGGAACCGATTATTGCATTCTGCTCATCAGCCGCTTCAAGGAAGAGCTTGCCCATAGTGGCGGTGATAAGACGGAAGCGATCATCAATACGTACCGTACAGCAGGAAAAACAGTATTGTTTTCTGGATTAGCTGTATTGGTCGGTTTTTCTGCTATTGGCTTCTCTACCTTTATGCTTTATCGCTCGGCTGTTGCCGTTGCGATCGGCGTAGCTATTATGCTCATCGCTTTGTTTACGATTGTACCATTCTTTATGGCGTTGCTCGGAACCAAGCTGTTTTGGCCGGCAAAAGGCTCTTTGGAGCATAAGCCAAGCAAGCTATGGGGAACGGTCGGCAAGTTTTCCTTGAAACGTCCATTGTGGGCGCTCATTATATTAGCCGTCATTATTGTTCCGTTCTTAACAGCTTATAAAGGCACGATCTCTTTTAATTCGTTAGACGAGATTGGCTATAAATACGATTCGGTTAAAGCTTTTAATATCATATCAGACAGCTTCGGCCCTGGGGATTCACTTCCGACAACCGTAATTGTCAAAACCGATAAGCCGCTGGATACGCCTGAAGGGCTTGCTACGTTGGAGCAAGTAAGCCGAGAGCTGGCAAATACGCAAGGTGTAAAAGCAGTGCGCAGCGCTACTCGTCCAACAGGAGAGGTTATGGAGCAGTTTCTTGTCTCCGATCAAGTGGTAACTTTGGAGGAAGGTCTTGGCCAAAGTGGCGAAGGCTTAGGGAAAATTGGGGATGGGCTGTCAGAAGCAAGCAGCGCTTTGAATGAAAATGCGCCAAAATTGAATGAGGCCGTTGATGGCGCCGGACAGCTCGTTGTAGGCACCAATAAGCTGAAGGATGGCATTGTGCAGCTTGGTGATGGCTTGAAACGGATCCAGCAAGGCTTGAATATCGGCTCGGTCGGTGCGGACGAGCTTAGCGAGGGACTAAAGCAAGCGCAGTCGAGCGCCGAGCAGTTAGCTGACGCAAGCAAGCAGCTGCAGGTCAGCTATGAACAGCTGGGTGGAGGTCTTGGACAATTGACAGGTGCTTATACCGCCATTGCATCGGAGCAAGCGAAGCTTGCGGATGGTTTGTCAGGCGTCGAACAAGGGCTATCAGGCCTGCAAGAGAGCTACCCAGAGCTGCAAAATGATGAAAACTACAAGCAAGCTCTAAGCACACTGGCTCAACTGCAAGCGGGAGCTTCAGGCATTAGCGACCAATTGAAACAGCTAAACGAGCAGCTTGTCGGCATTTCTTCTGGCATGACGCAGGCCAATGTAGGCTTCTTACAGGCAGCAGAAGGCCAGTCGTCACTGGCTTCGGGTCTTGGCAAGCTGGTCGCGGGACTGTACGAGCTGCAGAAAGGGATTGCGCAGGCCGCTGCAGGACAAGGAGAAATCGTCTCTCAGCTACCAAGCGTAACGCAAGGTTTTAACGAGCTGACCGATGGCCAGAAAGAGCTGCAAGCGGGCTTCGCTTCACTTAACGATCAGCTTGGCGAGCTTACAAGCGGCCTTGACCAGAGCGTAGAAGGCTTGACACAGGTAACAGATGGACTTGCTTTGGCAAGAGTCTACCTTAATGGTCTTGCCGGATCGCCGAATAAACAAATGACGGGGTGGTACATTCCGCAAGAAGCCATTGCGAACGAGGAGTTCCAAGCGGCGCTTAATGTTTATATGTCGGAGGATCGTCAAACGGCTAAGTTCGATGTCGTGTTTGCCAGCAACCCTTACTCCCAAGAAACAATGGCGCAAATCGACGAGCTTGAAGCGGCTGTGAATCGCGTAATTCAAGGCTCCGAATATAGCGGCGCGCAGGTGGCCATTGGCGGCATAACGAGCATGAACAACGATTTGAGCAACATATCGAAAGCCGATTATTCGCGTACGGTTATCTTGATGTTGATCGGAATATCGATTATTTTGATTATTTTGTTCCGTTCGATCGTCATGCCATTGTATATGGTAGCCTCACTGCTGGTTACCTATTATTCCTCCATGGCGATTGCAGAGGTCATATTTGTACGGTTGTTAGGCCTATCGGGCATTAGCTGGGCGGTTCCGTTCTTCGGCTTCGTCATGCTGGTAGCGCTCGGTATCGATTATAGTATCTTCCTGATGGATCGGTTCAAGGAGTACCGCCATCTCTCGCCGCAGGAAGCTATTCTTGAAGCGATGAAGAACATGGGAACTGTCATTATGTCTGCAGCGGTTATTCTAGGCGGTACGTTTGCAGCGATGCTCCCTTCTGGCGTAATGTCGCTCCTGCAAATTGCGACTATCGTGCTTTGCGGATTGTTTATGTACGCTTTGCTCATGCTGCCGCTATTCATTCCCGTTATGGTCCGTACGTTCGGACCAGCGAACTGGTGGCCTTTCATGGGCCGCAGGCAGAATGAGGAGCAATAGAGTCGTTCACGCGGCGGGCATCAACTTAAGGGGGAAGCAAGTCTCCCATAATTCCACGCATTAAATAAATAGAAAAAAGGATTACCTAGGGCATGCATCAGCGGCTCAGAGGTAATCCTTTTTGTTTATGCTTATTTTTGTACGGCTAGAATTTCATTGATTTGCAGCTGCTGCTCATAAAGTAATAGCTGCAAATGCTCGGCTCGTTCCTTACAAGCGAAGGCTTCTTGCTCTGCAATGGAATCATGCTACCTCACTTTAATTTACCGTGAAGGTGATGAGGCACGCTATAATAGTATTTATGTCTCCTAACAGAGTCGTTCTCTCTAGGGACATACCTCCACTATGATCATGAGGGGTAAATCGTCACATCAGTAATTTTTTCATCGCTGATTTTTAAGTTTAATTTGTTGGTTAGCATTTTTCTTAATATCATTTCTGTCTTATTTAAATCCTCTTTTTGTTTTTCGATTTCGGCTAGCTTACGATATATCAGCTCAATTTTCTTATCGATCGAAATATCATCACCATTACTGGATTGAATCTCGGTGATCTCCTTCAAGGAGAAACCTACAGAATGAACTGTTTTGATCATTAACAGATGCTCAATTACATCGAAAGAATAATTTCTATAATTGTTATCATCTCTGTCTATATATTTTTCAGGAAGCAGACCTTGTTTCTCATAAAATCTGATTGTTGACACAGCTAATCCAGTTGCCTTGGAAA
This sequence comes from Paenibacillus endoradicis, assembly GCF_024721975.1. The sequence continues at coordinate 1,007,947 of NZ_JANQBB010000001.1, forward strand.
CTTCATTAATTTTCATGAGGGCACCTCAAAATTTTGTCTTGACCTTAAACATTACTTCATAGTTTATGATGCTACTAGTAAATAGCATAAGAGTCAATACTAAAATAAAAAGAATGGTGGTAGCTACAATGTACAATGAGAAGCACGAAACACGGGCAGTTGTATTGGGTGGGGGAGGAGTTACCGGAATAGCCTGGGAGATCGGGATGCTAACAGGCTTACTCCATGCAGGGATCAAATTAGAAGATGCGGACGTGATTATTGGAACATCTGCTGGTTCATTTGTTGGCGCCGCACTGGCATGTCATTATGATCTAAATAAACTTTATGAATCTCAGTTAGTCCCAAATACCGCTGAAATCAATACTTCAACTGATAATTTAACTAAGTTTCTATGGATTAGGGCTGTTCTCTTGGGTGGAAGAAATCCTAAAAAAACAGGAAAAATGTTTGGAGATATTGCTAAAAGGCACCCCTCTAAAGTTACACAAGAAATGCGGAGATCCGTTGTAAAATCAAGGCTTGTGACAACCGAATGGCCGTCCAATTTAAATGTGACTGCAATCAATGCGGCGACAGGTGACCTTCATTTATTGAATAAGGATTCGGGAGTTTCTCTGTTGGAGGCCGTATCTGCAAGTGGTGCTGTTCCAGGAATATGGCCGTTTATAAGCTTTGGCGGACAAGACTGGATTGACGGTGGGATGGTATCAAGCACGAACGCTCATTTAGCAAGCGGTTTTAATAAAGTCATCGTGTTATCACCCATGCCTAAGAGACACGGGCTTGTTCCAGGTGTTAAGAATGATGTAGCAGAATTACAAAAAAGTGCAAAGGCCTCTCTTATTATACCCGATGGAAACAGCATTGTAGCGATGGGGAAAAATCGTTATGATCCAAGCTGTGTACCAACATCGGTAAAAGCCGGATACGATCAAGCTATACAAGAAGCTCCGAGTATACGGGAAATCTGGGACTAATTTTCAGAAAATAGTGTGCGTCCAGGATTGAAAAGAATCGAGATATTTGGAGAATGGGAATACATGTGGACTTGTGATATCTAATGCATAACATTTTTGACTATTTCCTAGTATCAATTTATACTGTAGTTAGTTTCAATATTAGGGGGATGTATCAAGTGTCTGCTGTTGTTCTTAGCTAATTAATTGCATTAGGTTTATTCTATTTAAATTTCAGAATTCCACTTATTTGAGTGGTTTATTTCTTCATGAAATAAATGGAATAACCCTGCAATAGTTAAGAACATGGGACATCGACTACTTTTAGTTGACTGCGGAACCGTGCTCTCATGCACGGTTTTTTACATTTTGCCCTAATTGTCAAGATTCATTTGTTTTGACATTCGTTTGAATTGGGACATCATGTTATCCGTTAGTCAATTCCCTATGGGGGCAGGAGATGAACGATATGTTCATTTTCTGCCCTTTTTTTGCTTTTAAAAATAATGGGGAAGTGAGTGATTTCTAAATGAGTTTTATGTAAGGCTCGGCATTTCGACAAAAGAGCTTTCCGGAAAGATATTTCTGCCCGATCCTATTGCTGCATCAATATAGAAAGAGCTTGTGGCGAAAGATACAGATTTCGATTCAGAGCTGTGCGATATTTATTCCGGTCGCCCCAATTGAAATCGAAGTGCAAGACGGAGTCCAGTTTGTAGAGATATTCTTTGGAGTGCGTAATATGCTCTACTGAGTAAACCAAAAATAAATAGATTGGTAGGTAGATTAACTTGGAACAGAATATGATCATTATTGCTCAAGGTTTAGCCGAAGTACTTCAACGCGGAAAGGTACGTCATTTAGAGAAAGGGTATATGACAGATGCTGAACGTGGGTGGTCTGGTGCGGAAGTACGTCGTATAGAGGTTACTTACGAAAATGGTCAAAAGGAGAGCGTGATATTTAAAGAAGCCGCTCTAAAAGAACGCATGGCGATGAAAACGTTAACTGACCAGGGCCATCGAAACTCGCCCGCAGCTTTTTCACTCGATATAGAAACAGATGAGCCTAGATGGATGGCGATAGAAGATTTGGGAAGTGTTAAATCTCCTCCGTCTTGCGTAGATTGGTCGCCAAGGGTTGCGGAGGCATTAGCTAGAATCCATACAAGTAATATGGGTAGAGGTGAGGAGATGCTGTGGCTGCCTCATGCTGACGGTCATTATTGGAAAAATTATTTGGTTACGCAAGTGTCTGTGGACCATTTTGAAACGCTTATGGAGCAAAATCCCGAATTTTGCAGGGAATTTGGTGCTTATATGCCATCACTGCGTGAAAAAGCTAACGCTTTTGCACGCGATATGGAGGCTTTGTACGATGAGAAGGAAAGCCTGACTCTTACGCATGGAGATTTGCAGTCGGTAGATGGTTCCCACATACATTATTATAATGGAAAACCATATTTTATTGATTTCGGGTGGTGCTATTATGCGCCTTTTTATATTGACCTGGCCAGTTATTTTAACCTTGAGCATGCCAAACTTTATTACAACGAATTAATTTCAAACGGTATCTCACTTAGCTATGATGATTTTTATGAAAGATTGAGGGCAGCATTTCGATACTCTGGCTTGATATATTTATGTCCCAGCATTAGACAATGGTCTCTCGGGCCTACTGAACAAACAGGTAAACGTCTGCTTCATATGTTGAAGATTGTACTTACAGGAGAATTCCCTGAGCGTAGGATAGATTACTCTAGCGAGCTTTTCTCAAAGCTGCTCAAGGAACATAAGAACGGTACACTTCATAAGCTCAATTAAATTGTTTCTTTTTTAATCATCTTGATTTATCCGATGCTTCGACAACGATAACGACTATTCCTTTGGATGAGCTGTAATATATCCATGTGAAAGGGAAGTAGATATTGCAAGATCTGAGAGGATGTTGGATCAACTGAAGCATATAAAAAATAAATTATCAGTAAGTATATTCCGTCTTGAACCAATTAGCCTCAAACGAAAACTACATTGCGACTAACTAGATGGTGAAAGTCAGCCTTTGTTATTTGATAAATGAAGGTAGTATTCGGTTAACTATATAAGTTGTTGTTATCCGACACATAGATTTCAAGTCAGTGTAACGGGTTCCGTTAAGTTATAGACATATGTACAAAGTACTATATAATATTAAATGTAATAAATTGTTTACTATGTTATATTATTGAACTATCTTATAAAGGATAGTCCAAAAGCGAGTACACGTAATTATTGAAAAGCGAGTGAAATTTTTCGTTAACATATATGTTGTTGGACAACAATTTATTTAAAAGTAGGTCGAGATTGTTTTGAGTTTATTTAGTCTAAATAGTCTCGATTTTTAAAAAGAGCTGTCGTAAAAATAAAAAAGGGGGCTTGCTGACACCATATATACTATGAAAAAAACATAAAGTAAATCGTAAGCTAGATTGAATGAAAAGAAGATTCTTAAAGGTAGGTTGTTTTCTAAAGATTGTTGTTTTTGGAATTTAGATCTGTATTAATAGTAAAAGGAGATAATGTATATGAAAAAAATAACAATGACATTAGGGATATTAATACTATTAGTTACACTTACAGCATGTAATATTAAGAATAACAGCTATACAGACCCCGACGGAAACGAATATAAATATAAATTAGAATTAACAGGTACATTACCTAACGCTTCAAAAGAATCAAAATATATTATTTTAACGAATGACAACACATTGACCTATGATAAAGTAGCAAAGAGTATTTATAGTAGCAATAGTAAAGACAGTGATGGAATAGATTATTACCTATTGTTAAGTGAATAATGGATGAAGAACAAATTATATTACTATGAAAAATGAAAGGGGAATCGATTAACTATAAGTTCTTGTCTTCCGACAATAGTTTTAGACCTATCACAGCAGAAGTCTTTAACGAACGAACTTTTGGAAGGGGAGTGAGGAAAATGACAAATATTAAAGATATATCGTAAAAAATCATGTTAGGATGATTTTTTTCGATATACTGTTTCAAAATTTAAGTTAATGTAGACTTTTCGGCACTTTTCTTTCATTCCTGTTTGTGCCTACTTAGTCGGAATGGAGATTATTATGAAAAGAGTTGGAATTATTACTCTTTATTTCAAAAACTATAATTACGGGGGCCAACTTGGAGCTTATGCACTGCAAAAAGCTATAGCTAAGTTAGGATTTCATTGTGAGCAAATTACATTCATGTGGCTAAACGAATACACCTTACAAGCATATGAAAGTGCTAAAAGTGCTGAACATTTTAGCACTTTTTCCGAAAGCATTCCCCACAGCGAATGCTTATATACAGTATCTGATATTGCAGAATGTGTTGATGATTACGATATTTTTGTTTGCGGTAGCGACCAAATATGGGGTTTACCATGGGTTATTTCGGATGACATTTTACCCTGTATGGCACTTTCTTTTGTTCCAGCATCAAAAACGAAAATCGCATATGCAGCAAGCATGGGAGGAGCAGAAATAGGGCCCGATCGAAAAAATATCCTTGCTCCACACGTTAACTCCTTAGACTTTGTTTCTGTTCGTGAAAAAAGTGCAATCCCTTTCGTGAAAACGATGAAAAATGGACAGGTCACTCATGTATTGGATCCTGTAATGCTTCTTGATAAATCCGAATGGGATGATATAGCTGCTACTCCGCCAGAAAAAGCCTATATACTCACTTATGATTTACGAAATATTACAGGGGTTCAAGAATATGCTGAAGCACTTTCAAAAAAGTATGGATACGTGATTATATCTCTTGCAACTGCTGGATCAGCCACGGTTGGTCCGAAGGAATTTGTAGGGTACATAAAACACGCTAAGTATTTTATTACTAGTGCTTTTCATGGGGCTGTTTTTGCTATTTTATATAAGGTTCCATTTTTGGTTTTCCCGGTATCTGATAATCCAAAAGACCCCAAATCAATGGATTCAAGACTGATAGCTCTGCTGGATACGTTTAGCTTATCTTCTTGCTATGTTTATGATACAGCAAATATTCCAGATATTAATGATGTTACTTTTCATCATATAGACGAATCAAAAACAAGTGCATTTCGTCATCATTCACTTCAATTTCTTAAAGATGCTTTGGAATCTTAAAATAAACCAAAGCATGTGTGCGCTAGGTGATGATATCAGTCAAGTTTCGAACCTTTTCATACCGAATATATGCAATGTAGTGTTAAAAGGGGAGACGGTAACAGTGAAAGTGTTACGGTTCAATCCGAGTATAGAATCGTGGGAACTGTCGATGAAAGAAGTCGGATCGTCTGGCAAAAAAAGCGTTCCATTGATGAGCACTGCCATGTCTAAGGCGTTAGAGGACGCAGAAAAGAATTTAAAAACGAAATATATTTGAGGCATTTAGTGTATGACACTAAATGTCCAAGGACACAAAAGTACCTACATAATCGTGTTTAATCAACACCATATTTTAGCTGCAATATATAGTAACAATGTTGTAAAACCCTTGCATGAGGCCCCGAAAGAGATTAAACCCGTTTATAACAAAGACGATAAACGAGTCTAAAGCTGATAGGTTTGACAACACAATCATCAGCACCCGCTTGAAAACTCTCCCGCATCAGATGGTCATTAGTATAAGACAACATGATAATCGGCACATCATAGTGTCTCTTAATCCAAAAACAAATTGATTGGATCTTGAGATTCCTCTACAAGGTAGCCTTCCTTCTCTAATGCAGATTTCAAAAGCTTTCGAATACGTTTATCTCGATCAACAATGAGAATTTTTACTGGTTTTCCATACATCTTACTTCTACTAGTTGAATTTAATTTTTTTTGATGAAGAAGCATCCTCGTTTCTCAGTTCACTCTAAATTGTGATTTACTAAGTATATACCCCCGTTGCACCCGAATCCATTGGGGAGTATACATCATACTCCCGCCCTCGAACCGTAGGTGTAATTGTTCAAGCAGAAACTAAGCCCGTCGTTCCTCAACGAATGACTTTTTTATTCCAATACTGATTTTAAACAGAAATTAGGGGATAGAGAAGTAGTTATGTTTTTAATCATACGTAAAATTTATATGATATCCGTACAGCAACGATATAATTGTCGAAGGACAAGAACATGTATCATTTGCCGAATTGAACGGCCAATGCCAAACGTTAAAAGGTCAATGACTCTAACAGGTAATTAATATCATTTTCATAAATTAGTCAAAAAGGGGTGACTGTTCCTTGAAGATTTCATGTCAAGGAAGTGACCGCAATTGTATCATTCAAAAGTAAAGATATAATAAATATATATAAGGCTTGTATTCAAAGAACTACGAGAGCGAAGATGATTCAAGACTTCATCGTTTTTGTATAGATTTGAATTTATCATCACAAGCTAGAATGTGAAAATTTTCTCATTCTATTTTATATAATGAGCGTCGAAAGAGAAAAAGGAGGTTACATGAATATGGAGATTGACACAGTCTTATGGAGCAGACTGGTGACCGGGTTAACACTTGGTTTTCACGTTATTTTCGCAACACTTGGTGTAGGTGTCCCGCTAATGATTGCTATTGCAGAGTTCATCGGCATCCGGAAAAAGGATCCACATTACATACTTATGGCGAAGAGGTGGTCACGAGGGTTTGTTATTTCAGTGGCAGTTGGTGTTGTGACAGGCACAGCGATATCCCTCCAACTTGCCTTAGTATGGCCAAATTTCATGAAACTGGCCGGGAATGTTATTGCATTGCCGCTATTTATGGAAGTATTCGCGTTCTTTTTTGAAGCCATTTTTCTTGGGATTTATCTGTACACGTGGGATCGGTTCAAAAACCCTTATATTCACTGGCTGCTGACCGTTCCGATTGTCATCGGAGCAGGGATGTCTGCTGTTTTTATTACAACCGTGAACGGATTCATGAACCAGCCTGAGGGATTTGTTATAGAGGCAGGCCACTTCATGGCTGTTAACCCCGTGCAAGCGATGATGAATACAGCGACGTTCTCCAAGGTCTTCCATGTACTAAGCTCAGCCTATCTGACGGGAGCTGCTCTGTTAGCTGGGATTGCCGCTTTTGCAATGCTTAGAAAAGGGGTATCTGCTTACCACAAGAAAGGCTTAAACCTTATGATGGCCGTTGTTTTGGTATTTAGCTTACTAAATACCTTAGCTGGAGATGTATCTGCTAAGTTTTTGGCCGAGCACCAGCCGGAGAAGCTTGCAGCTGCAGAATGGCATTTTGAGACAGAAAGTGGGGCAGATTTGATTTTATTAGGGTGGCTAAATGCAGAGCATGAAATTATAGGTGCTCTTCACCTGCCCAAACTACTTAGCTTCCTCGCCTTTGGAGATTTCAATGCCGAGGTAACCGGTCTGGAAGAATTCCCACTGGATGAGCGTCCGCCACTTCTGGTTCATTATTTGTTTGATGTAATGGCTGGGATTGGATTCGCCCTGTTCGCGATCTCCTGTCTATATTTCCTGTTTGTGTTTTGGAAGAAGCGCAATGAGCTGAACAAGTGGCTGCTTCGTCTCATTGCGCTAAGTGCACCACTTGCTTTTCTTGCAGTTGAGATGGGCTGGTTTTATGCAGAAGTCGGCAGACAGCCGTGGATTATCCGAGGGTATATGCGTGTGAAGGAAGCTGCTACATCATCACCGAGTGTGAGAGTTTTGTTTTTCGTCTTCTTGCTCTTGTACATCGTACTCGGCGTCATATGTGTTTTCGTGTTAAGACGATTGTTCAATAACAATCCTGCTGATCTCGAGATGGAGAGATGGTTGAAGGAGAAACATAATGAATCCGCGGAGAAAGGAGAGCAAATCTGATGAGTTATGAATTGATTGGAATTTCAGTGCTTTGGCTGTTCCTATACGGCTATCTCATTGTAGCTTCCATTGATTTCGGTGCAGGATTCTTTGCCTTCTATGCACGTCTGACGAAGCAAGATCACCTGATTAATCGTCTGATCTCCCGCTATCTATCGCCGGTCTGGGAGATTACAAATGTATTTTTTGTCTTTTTCTACATTGGCATAGTCGGATTCTTTCCGGATACCGCCTATTATTATGGATCTGCCTTAATTGTTCCGGGAAGTATAGCTGTCATTCTACTTGCCATTCGTGGTTCATTCTATGCTTTTGAGAATTATGGTTCCAAAAATAACATCGTGTTCTTGTTTTTATACGGAGCTACAGGTTTACTTATTCCAGCATCGTTGTCAGTGGCTCTAACACTGTCTGAAGGCGGATTTATTCTGAAGCAAGGCGAGTTGATTTCTCTGGATTACTGGGCGCTGTTTACCAATCCGTTATCTTGGAGCATCGTTGGACTAGCCATCGTCTCCGTATTATTTATTAGCGGATCGTTTCTGGCATTTTATGCTTCACGGGCAGAGGATCATGCTGCATTAAAGCTCATGCGGAACTATGCTTTGTTTTGGAGCACACCGACCATTATACTGGCACTGACCGCATTTATATTTTTAGGTCAACATAATGATCGTCATTTTCAAAATATGATGGATTTGTGGTGGCTGCTTGCGCTATCTATTGCTTTTTTCATGATTGCCATGTGGTTGCTATATAAGGGACGCCGTTACGGATTAGCTTTTAGTTGCATCATGCTGCAATTTTTCACCGCTTTTTTCGCTTATGGGATTGGCCAATATCCTTATATTCTTGATCCATATATTACGATTCAGAGCAGCGCCACCTCGCCAGCAATGGGTTTCGCGCTGGTAGTTGTATTTATCGGGGGACTTTGCTTGTTAATTCCGTCTCTTATTCTGGTCTTCAAACTTTTCCTATTTGATGCGGACTATGTAAAAGGGAAAAAATAAAGGGAGGTGGAATCAGTGAAAGGGAAAATCAATCTAATCTCTCAGCAAATGTCTTTACAACGAAAAAACAGGCTTCTGCTTGCGATTATTTCGCTGGTACTTGGTATAGCGATTATAAGCCAGGCTGCACTGCTGGCTGAAGCAGTCCAACGAATCTTTGTAGAAAAAGCCTCCTTTTCATCCGTCATTATATTGCTCGGTATACTGCTGGCTGTTATGGCAGTACGTACTCTGTTGGTGTATGGCAATGGGAAAGTGGGGTTGTACATGGCTACCCGTGCTAAGTCCAACTTGCGAGCTAAAGTGTTGCAGAACCTGACCCATTCTTCCATTCTTCCAACCCTTGACGGACAGACGGGAGGGAAAGTCAGTATTGCTCTGGATGCTGTGGATGAGTCAGACAGTTATTTCAGTCAGTACATGCCGCGTATGATGGAAGCTGCGATCATCCCGATTCTAATTTTGGTCTTTGCATTTACTCAACATGCCAACACAGGTTTAATTATGTTGTTGACTGCTCCGTTTATCCCTTTGTTCATGATTTTGGTTGGACTGCAAACGAAGAACAAATCCGAAGAAAAGTATGCGCAACTGGCAGAGTTTTCTGGTACGTTTCTGGACTCGCTTCAAGGGCTTGTCACATTAAAAATATTCGGACGAGCTGATCGTCAGCAGCAGGAGATTAAACGCAGCAGCCTGGGTTATCGTGATGCCACGATGAGCATTCTAAAGATTGCATTTACGAACACCTTCATGCTGGAATCCATCGTCATGTTAAGTATCGGTATTGTTGCTCTTGAACTGGCTATTCAGTTGCTCGTTTTCAAATCGATAACTTTTCACACGGCCTTTCTCGTTTTGTTACTCGTTCCGGAGTTTTACAGTCTATTGAAAAATACGGGGACGGCTTTTCACAGTGGTCGAACCAGTATGGGAGCGATTCGCAAAGTGGAACAAATGCTTGCCGAAACTGCACAAATCGATAGTGAAGATAAAGCAAACAAAAGCGATATAACTGATGTAATGGTTCAATCAGAACCATCGCAAGCAGAACTTTCGAAGCTGTTTTCTATGCCACCGTCCATTAAACTGATGAATGTTCAGTTCCGGTATGCACCTGATTCATTTGAACTTGAGACAGGTCAGATATCTCTTAAACCTGGAGAGAATATCGCGATTGTCGGGAAAAGTGGCTCTGGTAAATCGACCCTATTGCATCTCATTTCCGGTTTATTAAAACCGACATCCGGGGCCGTTCTGATAAACGGAAGACTGCTTTCGCAATATGATGAGGTAGCCTGGTTCAAGCATGTTAGCTACATTACACAGCATCCGTATATTTTCGCAGGCACACTGGCAGAAAATATTGCGATTGGTGCAGGTAAGAACGTATCCAGGGTCGAGATTGAACAAGCGGCTGAGGAAGCTGGACTCGCTGCAGTCACCGATGAATTGGAACAAGGACTGGATACCTTTGTCGGTGAAGGAGGTAGAGGACTATCTGGCGGGGAAAAGCAAAGGCTTGCTTTAGCACGTGCTTTTTTGAAACGACCTGCCATCATATTGTTTGATGAACCGACTGTGGGATTAGATTTGCGCACTGAGCGAGTACTGCAGCGTTCCATATCATCACTGGCAAAAACGGCAACTATGATTACGGTAGCTCACAGATTATATACGATTCAGCATGCGGACAACATTTTATTTATGGAAAATGGCGTATTAGTTGACTCAGGACATCATGATGAGCTTCTGCAGCGATTGCCTGAGTATGCCGAGATGGTTAATATCCAACGAAAAGGGGGGTTAGCATGAATGAGCTAGCTATGTTGACGAAGGCGATGTTTCAGGAACGCAAAGATATATTGCTTTCCATTTTGGGCGGATTCATGGCCGGTATAGCAGGAGTGGCACTCTTTTCCGCGAGTGGGTATTTGATTTCGCAGACGGTATTTGCCCCGCCGCTCTACACATTAATTGTACTCACCTCAATGGTCAAACTGCTCGGTTTTCTTCGAGCGGCGAGTCGTTACGGAGAGCGCTTGTATTCACACCGAGCGACGTTCTCCATGTTGAGCCGTTTACGGACCTCCTTTTTTGCAAAGCTCATTCCTATCACGCCTGGTATTTTGAACAAAAACCGAAGTGGAGATCTGCTAGCACGGATCGTTGGGGATGTGGAGAGCTTGCAACATTATTTTTTGAGAGTTGCGTATCCACCGATTATAGTCGTCATGGTCTTTTTGGCTACCGTGTTGTTTACTTCTACCTTTTCATTCTGGATCGCGTGCTTGCTCGTACTAGGCATGCTGATCACAGCGTTTGTTGTACCGAGTATTGTTTCACTGGGACAACGTAAAATACACGGTCATGTACGTGAGCAACGAGCGTTGTTGTCTACGGAAGTAACCGAGGTATTGTATGGTTTCCGAGATTTAAAAGTATACGGACGATTGTCACAGCGGGAGCAGCAGCTTCAGCAGATTTCCGCTAAATTGGCATTCGAGCAGCAAAGAGCAGCTGGGCACTTGCTTCGCGGGCAATCCATGCATATTTTTGTAACATATCTCGTAACATGGGGTGTGCTTGTACTGAGTGCCTTTTTAATTATGAATGGAGCGCTTGCTGGTGTATTCCTCGGCATGTTGATCCTAGCCACACAGACAGTATTCGAAGAAGCAGCCGCGATGGCCACGTTACCCGCTTATAAACAGGATAGTGAACACGCAGCCAAACGACTGAACGAAACGGTTCAGCGCTCCGATGTACAGTCTGTGCAATCAGACGGAATATTGTTAGCCAATCAGGCCGTTTCGATGGAGATATCCTTTGTTACCTTTCAATATGAAGGGGAGTGGAGACCAGCATTGAGCGATATTTCCCTACATTTTTCACCAGGCTCCAAAACAGCGATTGTGGGAGCAAGCGGTTCAGGAAAGTCAACGATTATTGATTTGTTGCTTAAGCTACGCACACCAACTTCAGGTGATATACTATTGAATGGTTTATCCACGAAGGAACTGGATGAAACGAGCATATGGCAAACTACTAATGTTGTCTTACAGCAAAGTCATTTCTTCAGAGGAACTATTCGGGACAACATGCTACTGAGTGGAGAAGAACATAGTGACGAGCAACTGGTGGCTACACTGGAAAAAGTTCAACTGCCACATATGTCGTTGAACGATACTGTATATGAAAGGGGAGAGAATCTATCGGATGGCGAAAAGCAGCGGCTTGCTCTAGCACGGGCAATGCTGCACAACGGACGGTTATGGCTACTGGACGAACCGACATCTTCGCTGGATTACGTGACAGAGCAACGCGTATTGCAGAATCTCATGGCACAGGCGGCAGATGATACACTTCTTCTAATCTGTCATCGACTTACGGGACTCGAGAAGATGGATCAGATTGTTGTCATGGATCGAGGCAGGGTAGTGGAACTGGGGTCGTTCAAGGGGCTGATGGAGCAAAAAGGGTATTTTTATGAGATGAAGAACATTGAGCTACAACTAATCGGAGACACAGATTAAGAGGCTTTGTTCGAAAAGTTAGAATATTGTTCAAGATTAAAGAATCATTCCTTATAAATGCTGGGATAATTCTTTAATCTTTTTACTATATTTGTTGAAGTGAGAGCGAATTTTAGTTTACAAAGAGTTTCCAATTAAATTAAGGATTCATAAAGAAATAATCAAAGTTAATGAGAAATCACTTTAAACATTTTATGTTAGAAAAGTTATTTAATAGAATTTATTTATTAAAAATTTAATGTGTATAAGTGTCCCAACCAGCTTCAAACATGGTAGTTACAAGTAGAATGACTGAATACTACTATTTATTTTATGGGAGCTGATAGTATGGAGCAGGTTCGGCAAGCAAGAAATGTAGCGATCTTGATTATCAAGCAGAACTTGTACTATCCGTGTGTACTGGTGCGTTATTTAGCGAAAGCACAGCTGTTAGATGGTCTAAAACTTACCACAAACCGTCATGCGATAAACGAACTAAGGGAAATCATTGGCGGATCGGAAATCATGCAAGAAGCACGATATACCGATAACGGGAAATTTATTATGTCTGCTGGCGTGTCCGCAGGTATAGATGCGTCACTACACGTCGTCGGAAAATTATTTGGGGTAGAACGAGCAAAACAAGCAGCAACGATAATGATTGTCCAAGGACACAAGTGTTCCAACATAATCGTGTTTTGACAGAAAGTTACCTACATTGTCACGAATATTGTTTGAATTAATTTAACTGCATTCAGCTGCCGTTTTCTAAAAGCTGAACTCCACAGTATCAATATCGTGTCAAAGAGATGGGACTATTGCAATCCATTTCACGTCGTGGAAACTGCTTAGATAACGCTCCAATGGAATCATTCTTTGGTCACTTAAGAGATGAATGTAAATCTTATACTCAAACTTCGCTTTGTGCAGCTATTTTGCAAAAATGAATTGATTATTCTATTCCTCGCAAACAGCTTTAGGTACTCCGATGTAGTTAACTTTTTCACGTATATATCTTGCAGGGTTTCAGACATCCAAGGATTATGGACAGGGCTACCCACCATATCTATTGTAAAGGATTTTTTTTGTGTTTGTATTTACGAATAGCTAGATACGTTCCATTGAAACTTACATTAACTCGAGTTCATTTTATTTCTTTGAATAGCCACTATATGAAGAGCATCCTGCAGTTCATTTATATCTTGTTGTATATTGGTAAAGTCTGTGATCTCAGGAACGTACTTTCTAGTGAACGGACGTTGCTGTTCTATAGCGATGGCCATCGTTTCAAAAACAAGAAGAAATTGGGAGAGGCTCTCATCTGACAGGATGGGTCGATCAGCGTATTTTTGACTAGATTCTAGTAAATACCCCAATTGTTCTATATAAAATATAGCGGGCCTAAGTGCTTCTAAGGCTGTTGTGTTGCTAGGGATTTCTCCAAATGCTGTTGTATATACAATGTTTAGATTCGTTAGATTTCTTCGCATTTTGCCTTGAGCTGCGGATTTTTGTACATCAGCGTTGCTTCTATGTTCCGAGAACAACATCATGAGAAATTGCTGTTCACTCCGAAGGGTTTTGGCCATGACATGAGGGAGTAAATTTGAAGCTTGACTCTTGCCTATCAATAATGTTCCAATAAGGCCAATTAATGATCCAATAAGGACGTCGGTTATTCTTGCAGATGCCAAGAAGGCAGTATTATGTAACTGAGTCGTGCTTTCGGCAAGAAGTAAAGCATTCGATGTGATAAACAGTGCGGCAATCGCATAATTAACAACAATCGCAAGCTCTGTAAGAGCTGTTAGTATCACGATAGCGATGACGATGACCAATCCCTCAGGATGAAGGGAAAGGATGATCGAAGCGATCAGAATACCGAGGATCGTTCCAATAGAACGCTGGATCGCACGGTGGAATGTGGAAATAATGGTTGAACCCGACATGACAGATGCACAGGATAAGGTAATCCAATATGATCGGTTAAAGTCAAATGAATAGGCAATAATCGCTGCGATTGTAAGGACTACTCCATATCTTGTCGCTGTAAGAAACACAATAGAATTCTTATCAAATGATCCCCCAAATACGGTCTTTAGAGATGGCTTAAAAATTTGAATACCGGGATTAGTCTGGTTCATAAGTTCATTCATGGTAGTGCGGATTGATGCTCCTAGTTCTAGGGGAAGCTTATCCTTACTCTTCTCAATACGTTCAAGGACATCCATGTAAATTTGATTGGCTTGATTATTTAATAAAAGTAATCGTTTATATTGATCTGAAATTCTCCAGGATATGTACCCTGCGGACAGGTTATCCTCTGCTGATTTTAACGATAGCACTAGTCTCTGCCTTGCCTTGTTAGAGTCATCTGTACCTACGGAATCCATATAAAGGGCAAGATCTTTATAAACTTGTTGTACTGCAATGGTTTCCGGCCCATGCGGGTTCATGAACCCGCCCATCATTCCGATGATCCAAGCTAATACCCCACCCAATAGAACTAGACCTGTACGAAGGGGAGCGAGGGAAGGATCTAAAGTCATCCCCGTAGCCATCGTAAAAGCTAGAACAAAGAATATTGCTGCTGGGCCTGCAATTCTTAAGGAGCCAAAGACAAATGTTGCTATCGCACCAATCAGGCCGACTGTTATTGCTGAGGTAAGCGAGAAAGGAGCAAGAAGAGTTCCTAGACCAACGGATAAAGACATTCCAAGGAGAGCGAAAAGGAGCTTTTTTGCTCTTAATGCATAGGGGATATTGAATACATAAAGATAGGTGAATCCACCAATGCCTGCTAGTAATCCGTATTGGAAGTTTCCTAATAGCAACCCTATAAGGGGAGGCACACCAGAACATATCCCAGCACAAATTGCCTTTGTCCAAGGAAGAGGATTCTTATTCATCTTAAATGCTCGTTTTATTGCAATCTTATACATGCAGACCTCTCCCGTTAATTATATGGCTATCTTATGGTTGCGTATATATTTCATAATCGATTTCACGCTATAGGGAATTCAGTTATTTTTTTATTATAATGTGCCCTAGCAAAGAATGAAGTATCCCTTTGATGACGGTTTGACAATATTTTATAAATATCGGTACTGTTGCTAATAATACCTCCATCCACATAAGGAGGGTATAACTCATGGACACTAGCTATAAAGGGACAAACAAAATGATTGCGGGAATTGTATTTGGTGTTTTAACGTTCTGGCTTTTTGCTCAGGCAATGGTCAATGTCGTTCCTGCAGTTCAATCAGATTTAGGTATTTCAATGGGAACGCTAAATGTAGCCATTAGTTTAACATCATTATTCTCAGGGATGTTTATCGTTGCTGCTGGTGGATTAGCAGATAAGGTTGGACGCAAAAAGATGACATATATCGGGCTAATATTAAGTGTTGTTGGTTCTTTACTCCTAGTATTTGCTATTGGGTCCGTTATGTTAATTATGGGTCGTGTTGTTCAAGGTTTATCCGCTGCATGTATCATGCCAGCAACCATCGCATTAATGAAGACGTATTTCGAAGGTGCAGATCGACAACGTGCACTTAGTTATTGGTCTATCGGATCTTGGGGTGGTTCTGGTGTATGTTCTCTTGCCGGAGGTGCGATTGCGACGTATTTGGGATGGAGATGGATATTCATCTTTTCGATTGTGTTCTCACTGATTGCGATGTGGCTTATTAAAGATACGCCCGAGAGTAGAGGACAATCAACAGGCGCATTTAAATTTGATTACGCGGGCTTAGCTATTTTTATAGTAACGATGCTTGCATTAAATATCTTTATTACTCAAGGTGCAGATTTGGGTTGGACAAGCCTACGTACGCTAGGTTTGGCCGTTGTTACCATCATAGGAGCTATCGTGTTTGTTAAAGTTGAAAAGGGAAAAGCTGTTGTATTAATTGATTTCTCCTTATTTAAAAATAAACCATATGCGGGTGCAACATACTCAAATTTCTTGTTAAACGCGGTTGCAGGTACACTCGTTGTTGCCAACACGTATGTTCAAGTAGGTCGAGGATTTACTTCTTTTCAATCAGGGATGTTATCCATTGGATATTTAGTAGCCGTGTTAGCTATGATTCGTGTCGGTGAGAAAATTCTGCAGAAGGTAGGGGCAAGATCACCAATGATATGGGGTTCAGTCATAACCTCTGTTGGTGTAGCAGCCATGGGTTTAACTTTCTTACAAGGCTTTGCCTATACAGTTTCTGTGTTTATTGGATTTGCCTTATTTGGTCTTGGACTTGGTATATATGCAACCCCATCAACAGATACAGCGGTATCTAATGCACCTTCCAACAAAGTCGGTGAAGCTGCAGGGATCTACAAAATGGCAAGTTCCCTTGGTGGTGCGTTCGGTGTTGCAATTTCAGCAACGGTATATAGTTCAATTGAAGCAGTGGCAAGTCTAGAAGTGGCTGCAACAGCCGGGATTATCACAAACGTTATATTCGGTGTACTTTCAATCATTTCTATTGTTTTATTTGTTCCAAGAAGTGCTGGAAAAAAGACGTCACCCCCATCCCCGTTTGCTAAACCTGTGACAAAATAAAAGGAGACAATTATTTGAAAAGTCGATTAATCATCAAAACCCAAAACTATCTTTTAAAGAAGAAAAGACGACACAATATATTGCCGATTTCTATAAAGGAAAAGATGATGTATAAGTACAAATGAATGTTGGGAATTGACACGGGATTATGTAACGATTAAAGGTGGAAAATCTGGTTAGACAGTCGGATTGCATGCATATTTCGATGCACTTCCAATTCATGAGTCATTGGTTGTAAACCAAAAGGAGTTAAAGAAGCCTATTCCAATCACCATCCGAAATTTGATATTGATGAAGATGCTCTAATTGTTACTGCAAAGTTAGTGGCTCAAGTGGTTTGTAGTTATTATGAAATAAATTAAGGGGGTATTCACATGTTATTGAATGATTTAATGGAGAAGTTAGATGCCAAAAAGGAACGTATGATCGAGATTCGCCGACATCTTCATGAGCATCCGGAGCTTTCTTTCCATGAAGATCAAACGGCTGCCTATATCGCCGATTTTTATGAAGGAGTACCGGTGGATTCCGTGGAAACGAACTTCGGCGGTCAACGTGGGGTCGTTGTAACCATTAAAGGTACTAAGCCAGGAAAAACTATCGCTATTCGTGCGGATTTCGATGCATTGCCTATCAAGGAAGAAACCGGCTTGCCATTTGCGTCAAAGAATGAAGGTGTTATGCACGCTTGTGGACATGATGTGCATACGGCCTATATGTTGGTGTTAGCAGAGACATTAGCGGAGATGAAAGAGCAGTTGAAAGGTACTATTAGAGTCATTCATCAACCAGCAGAAGAAGCACCTCCAGGTGGCGCACTCGGAATGATTAAAGCAGGTGTGTTAGAAGGGATAGAGGCTATCATTGGGATTCATGTCATGTCTACCATGCCAACAGGACATATTTATTACAGAAGCGGGAACACTCAAACAGGAAGATCATACTTTAAATTACGTGTTCAAGGTAAAGGTGGACATGGTTCATCGCCCCATATGGCGAATGATGCCATTGTTGCAGCAAGTTCATTCGTTATGAATTTGCAAACGATTGTTAGCCGTCGGATCAACCCATTTGATACAGCTACCATTACGATTGGTTCTTTTGATGGTAATGGTACATTCAATGTGATCAAAGATGCTGTAACGCTTGAGGGAGATGTTCGAACAATGTCTAATGAAACACGAGACATTGTAGAGTCTCAAGTTCGTGCCTTTACGGAAGGATTAGAGAAATCATTTGGTGTAACAACAGTCCTTGAATATGCTAATGACTATCCTGTTCTATATAATGATCCTGAAGTCACAGAACATGTGCATCAAGCGTTATTAGAAGCATCCATTCCTGAGGTGGAAGCCGTACTGGAGACAGCACCGCAACCGCCGTCAGAAGACTTTGCTTACTACCTTCAACAAGTGCCCGGGTGTTTCTTCTATGTAGGTGCGATGCCGGAATCGGGGGAAGCCTACCCACATCACCACCCTAAATTCAATATCAATGAAAAAAGTCTTATTATTTGTGTAAAAGCGATGGCTTCTGTTGTTGCTTCTTATTGTGATGGTAACGATTTTACATAAAATATAAGAGGGTAAGATAGATGGACGGAATTATAATCAGTATGA
Organism: Paenibacillus endoradicis; assembly: GCF_024721975.1. The sequence goes on from NZ_JANQBB010000001.1 coordinate 1,026,469, forward strand.
GTAAGAATTCATGCTGCCCAAAAGAGGATTCTATTGAACAGCATAAATTCTTAAAAATAGAAGTAAATAAGGTTTATTGCTTGTACACTGGCTTGGATTAGATCATGGGTATTGCATAAAGTCAACAAAGACACCTTGTCAATACGTAATAGATTATTGATCTAGAAAAGCAAATTAAAGATTTCAAAAAAATGGTAGAGGCAGGTTAATCGAAATATTAGAACCAAAGTTAACAAAGTATATTTAAATTAAGAATAAACTTATCTTGAAAAGAGGATCACATGGAATGGAATATTAAAAAAGAGTGGGTACTTCCATTTGAATTACCATGGTCAATTTCAGAAAAAGTAAAATCTTCAAATAACATTAACACAAAACAGTTACTTCAATTTTTCGGAAGTAGTCAAACAGTTGGAATGAAATATGGAATGGTTGGAAAACAGTATAAGGGAGTTGTTCATATGAAGCTTCTGGATCATGGACTTCTGGAGGAACTTTTGAGTACCAATATCAAAAACCATACACACAAATACATAGATAAATAACAGGTATGTTTCGATATTACTTAAATAATGAGTTTTTATTTTTAAAGGGATTAACATATTGTGAAGATAGCTTAAATAATAACCATCATAGCATTTTGAATCAATTTCTACTCACTAACGAGTGTCCGTTTGATCTTAGTAAATTAGAGTATGTTTGTTTCTCATCTGATGGAATGCCAATCGTTTTGCAATTTATCGGTAAACCGTTCTCAGAAGGTGAATTGTTAGGAATATCATATTTTGCATTCAAAATTAAATTCGAAGTTGGAGTAGTAGGAGAATTTACTAAGACTAGCCATGGTACGCAAAAAGAACGACTTAACCATATAAACAAGAGGAGCATCCAATTTTTTGGATGCTCCTCTTGTTTATAATTAGTTAGGAGGTAAATCCTAATAATTGAGACATTTTAAACGCTGTTTGCTGTAACATTCTTATAAAATCTGAATGTTCTGAAGTATCCAGAACATTTGCCATTGATACTACCGTTAATGCTGCCACAATCTCCCCATTCAGTTCAAAAACTGGTGCACTAATAGCTGTGATGCCAGATACCACTGTGCCTGTTGTTACGGAAAAGTTTTTATGCCGAATGTTGTCTAGTTCTTTAATAAGCTTATCATAATCTTTTTTGTTATTTTCATCTAGTTCTTTGACAATGAGATGCTCAGTTTTTTCCTTCGGCAAATAAGCGGAAAATAGTAATCCAGGAGCGCTTTCGGTCACACTGACTTGTGACCCGGCTTTGATACCCAAATTTACAGCGCGGTTACTTGCTTCCCATCTTAAAAAGAAAGGGCCATTCTCTCCCCAAATGGCTAGTGCTACTGTCTCATTAAGTGTTTCTCTTAGTTGTATTAGAAAGGGATGGCATATGTCCTGAATATTTAATTGTTCAGACGCCTTTAAACCGAGGAGAATTAGTTCCGTACCCAATGAATACTTAAGATCTTGATTTTTCCTAAGAAAACCTGATCTAGAAAAACTAGTAAGATATTTATGGAGTTTGCTCTTTGGTATATCACATAAAATGGATAACTCCGTTACAGTTAGAGGTTTTCTTTCTTCAGAAATTTTCTTAAGGATATATAGTCCCAATTCAAGAGATTGGATACCCTGTCCCTTTGGTTCAGTTACTGCCATTAGATTCATCCATCCCTTCCTGAATAACGGCTATTTCGCCGGCTTTAGCTTCGTATATTGCTAATTTTTAGCGGGTTCATGATTCAGATGCGGCTTATGAGCCAATTTGTGGCCTTTTCCTGTTAAATGCAGTCCTAAAGAAAAACAACATAAGAGTCCACCAACGATTAGTGAAGCCAGAAATAAATCATGATAAGTCAATGTTAATGCGACTGCTTGTGCTGATTGCACTTCTGTAAGAGGATTAAGCTTTAATTCTTCATTAAAAGTAGTCTCATAATCGTTTTTAGAATACCAGCCAATTATTACTGTTGCAGCAGTATATATAAGAAATCGAATGAATTGAACTGCAGTCATTCTTTTAACAAGGTCAGGCAAAGCCCCCCCGAGTGCAGCACCCATTAGGCCTGATCCAACCGTTATTCCAACCCCGGCTATTAGGATCGTTAAGTTAACGGCGATTAGAGGTAATGAATAGGATTTTTCTAAGAAAAACCATTGAATATTGACCGCAACTATAGCAAGTGATCCAATAAAACCCAGTAACCCAGGTCCTATTTTATCATACATAGTAGTACTGAAACCAGCAGCTATAATTACACCGATAAGCAAACATCCATATAGTAATAAAAGTTGTTTGTTTGGAATGCCATAAATATTGCGAAGTATTCCTTGTATCGCTAATAGGCTAAGTGCCATTGTGATATTGCTCGTAATGGCCATTAACATGCCAAGTAAAGGCTTAGGGTGCATAATTAATTTAAATGCTATAACAGGATTTTTGGTTTTGTTCTCGGCAATGATAAATAGAAAGAAAATAACAATAAGACCTATAATAATAATCCAAATATCAAGCTGAGAACCAAACCGATTCGCAAGATAGTTTAATGTTATTAAGGCTATAACTGAACAAATCATGATGAGACTTATACCTAGCCTATCCAAGTCAGCCCCTTTGCTGACATTGTGAAGTTCATTACGCAAAAAAAATTGGCTAAGGATAATTCCTGCTAAAGCTATTGCACTAGCTATATAAAAAATCCATCTCCATTGATTATAAATCAATGCCACATTACCTAAGTACATTCCAACTATAGCGGATCCAAAAAAGCCTAACAAAAGCACGAATAATGCCAAATTTCGTTTTTCAATAGGAAAAGAAAGGACAAGCAATGGAAGCATAATCATAAGCATTACACCACTACCCATACCTTGTAGAAAACGACCAAGTGTCATCCACAACATATCAAAAGTAAGTGCAGATAATAGAGCGCCTATTATAAAAAGGAGCATTGCGATAAGGTAAGTGTTCCGGACTCCTATTCTCTGTCTAAGAGGAGGGCCAAGTGGAATAAATAAAGCGAACGTGATTGTGCTGATAATTAATGGGACGAATGTCGTAGTATTGTTAGTACCTAAAGCTTTTTGAATAATATTTTGAATGGGGATTAAAGCGCTGTTTACCATTAGCCCAGGTCCAATAGCCATTATGGCTAGTAATGAAATTTTCCAGTGTTTCTGTAATGTCATTTTAATTGATTCCCTCTTTACAAATTAATATTGAAACCTTTCCCGGCTTCTTTTTTCTTTTCTTGTATTGTTCACCATTAAGAAACAATGTTTATTTATAGTTTACAACATTATAACAGAAGGTGTATATTAGTACACGTGTTAAGCATAATAAGATGCAAAACGTTCATACAACTAGGAGGAAATGGAAATGAAAATTAAAGCTGCAGTAGCCCATACTATCGGAGAAGGATTGAAAATTGAAGAGATAGAACTTATGGAACCAAAGAGCGACGAAGTGCTAATTAAAATTGTAGCTACAGGCATTTGCCATACAGACGCTGAAGCAATCAAAGGTAATGGTTCGCCGCTTCCAGCTGTATTCGGTCATGAAGGTGCGGGTATAGTAGAAAAAGTTGGTTCTAATGTATCCACAGTAAAACCAGGAGATCATGTTGTATTGTCCTACTCTTATTGTGGGGAATGTGTTAACTGTCTTTCCGGTCATCAAAATCTATGTGAAAGAACAGTAGAATTAAACTTTGGTGGAAAAACGAAAGATGGTTCGAGCCGGTTACACCAACATGATCAACCCCTATCCAACTTTTTTGGTCAATCCTCTTTTGCAACATACTCCATAGCTAATAAAAATAATGTTGTCGTAGTTGATAAAGATGTAGATCTTGCGTTGTTAGGACCTTTAGGTTGTGGGTTGCAGACAGGCAGCGGTACAGTCTTAAATAGCTTGAAACCGGAATTCGGGAGTTCTATCGCAATATTTGGTGGTGGTGCAGTGGGATTGAGTGCAGTAATGGCTGCTAAAATTATTGGTTGTCGGACGATTATCGTAGTTGACGTTCATGAGAGCCGACTTGAACTAGCAAAAGAACTAGGAGCAACACATGTTCTGAATGGTAAAGAGGTGGATGTTGTAAAAGAAATTAAAGAGATTACGAATGGCGGGGTGCATTACGCGATTGAGACAACAGGTGCCGTACCAGTAGTTAAACAGTCTATTCATGCATTAAGAATTTTAGGTACGGTTGCGATTGTAGGTATGTCAGGTGATGTTACACTGAACTTTATCAATGATATCTTAATGGAAGGTAAAAAAATCGTGGGTACCGTTCAGGGAGACTCAATTCCACAATTACTTATACCTCAACTCGTTATGTATTATAAAGAAGGCAAATTCCCATTCGATAAACTGGTGAGTTTCTATGAGTTTGAAGATATCAATAAAGCGTTCGAAGATTCGAAAAAGGGAATTGCTATTAAACCAATCGTTAGAATAGCTAAATAATTCGTAAGTACTTTTAGAAAATTATTAAAAAACTGTCCAATACATGGGACTGACCCCATAATTGGACAGTTTTTTTTATTTTCGAGTCATTTCAGGAGAGGGTATTTTGTGTTTCTTCTATTTCTTCATTGACGATTTTTTGGTAATTATGGCCCCATACCTGCATAACATCGATGATCTGTCTTAATGTATTTCCTAGATCGCTCAATTCATATTCGACCTTTGGCGGAACTTCAGCATAAACCTTCCGAGTGAGAATTCAATTCTAATACGGATGTTCATCTGGATGTAAATGATATGATAATGTCTGCCAAAACAATATCTGGGATTCTACAAGGCAGCAGTATTCCGCAAGTATTCATTCCAAAACTGATCCAATTTTATAAAGAATTAATTTTCCCTTTCGATAAGCTTGTTAAATTCTACGATTTTGAAGAGATAAACCAAGCTGTTGAGGATTCTGGAAGTGGAAAAACAATCAAACCAATTTTAAATATTGGATAGTGATGAGGAGTGGTTAAGAAATCTCAGCGAAACCGATTATTAGATGTGTATTAAAAGGTGGAATAAATGTAATTGTAAAAAAAGCTGAGCTCATGTACTTTAAACGGGAAGGTAGTTATAAACAAATTCAAAGTTCAACAGTGCTAATAAGATATGCAAGAATATTTCAAAAAGACTTATAAAATATAACAAATGCTGATCATCAGATTCTTGATAATCAGTATTTGTTATATGATGAATGAAGAGAGGATTCGGTTAACTATACAAGTTCTTGTCTTTTAACCATATAAGTTCTTGTCCTCGGACAAGTAACAAAGGCTAATATGACATGGCTTAATGTAAACTTTAATACATATGTACAAAATACGAGTTTTGTGTAAAAGTATTATTTGAAATTAGTAATTATATGCTTTAGATATTTCATGACTTTCGTTAAACCTCTAATTTGGCTATTACATTCTAATTTATCTATGTATAATAATTAAGTGTTTCATCTTACTAATACACATTCAATCAACGATTTTATTTTTAATGTCTTTCGCTTAACTTAATTCTTTTAGTTACAATTTACTGTTCAAATCTTTCAGCATTTCATTTGATTAATTACTTTAGGATCTTAGGCTTAATATATTTGCTTAATTAAATTGAAATTCAATTAGAATTGTATTTTGGTTTAATTGGACTTAACAATTTCTGCTGTAATCAATCTATACCTAAATATATTTATTACCAAATTTTTGAATTTAATTCTTTGAACTACTTTTCGACCCTAATATTATTTCCAACTTAATAAAATGCAATAAATTTACAATTTCAATCCTGAATACTATTTCGTAACATTAATATATCCTTTCAATAAAAAGCGTTACTCACTTGTTTCTTTTCCAAAACATTTATGAGGGCCTCAATCTTATCGAAAAGTTTTTGCGCGGTTGTTTCCTCATTCGGTCTTAATAATCCTTTTGCTCTGCTATATTCGAATTCGGTATACTGAGAGATTTCAACCACATACACGAGCTTCTGTGTGATAATCAAATCATGCTGTTCCGCAAAACAAGGATCGGATCAAGTTTGAGTCGTTGGGAAATGACACAAACTTGATCCGATAATAAAAAATTCGCTACAATTAAGGTTCTGTCATTTCGATGCAACAAAAGATACTGTTGCACCTTGATATTTCCAATCAATCTAATACAGCTCGTGAAAAGAGGTCTCTAATTAATGTGTCATCTTCACATGCTTCCTTAAAGGCGATTGCAAAACTAAACATTGCTTCTTTATTGTCTGTATAAATGCAGAACGTATCAGCTTCAGGGTCAAATCGTATGATATCAACTAAGTGAGGCATTTTTTCTTCAAGAAACACGGCTGCTAATGAACCCCAATCATAGCCATTCCCTTCAAATCCTTCTTCAGCTCGTGTTTGAAAAATTTCATGCTTATATTTGCCAACACCTAAAATCATTGAAATGCTTCCATTATGATGAGCAACTAGCCCAAATGGGTTTATTTTTTCTTCAACTTCTAAGAAACGGGGGTCAGTCCCAATCCTCATCCCCTTTTCATCGTTTACTATATGGATGATTTCATTTCCTGCTCTAGCAGCGGCGTTGCGGCTCCTTTCTAAAAATGTCCTGCCATGTGAATCTTCAGGATCTAGTGCTACAGATTGTTCAAAAGCAACGATCGCTTCCTTATATTGTTCAAGGTAATAATAAGCATATCCTATTCGGAAATGCCAAAGAGGGTCGTGTTCGCCTTGCTCTTGCACAGATAAAAAATATTGGATAGCTTCATTATAATTTTCTTGATTATTCAATGCTCTTGCCAAAAGGCAAACTAAGTCATAGTCCCTGTCTATCTCGGGTATATCCATAATTTTGCTAATGATTTTCGCATGCTGGTTCTTGTTATGCCAAAGAGTAAGCTGTTTTAATAAATCCTCTTCCATCTTTGTATCATCTCCTCTTACTTTAATCAAAAAAATTTCCATATATTAGAATAACCCATATGATCTGTGAAGTTCAATCATTTATGTATGGTGTGCCTTGGACGCCTAAGAAATGAGAGCAGCAAATGAATAACTAATGCGACGAGCTACGATCAGCTTTGCTTTTGATTCAGATAAATTAGCGGATTTAATAAAATCAGATATAATGGTCCTGTCCCAGCTGGTTTGAAAAACGTAACTGCCTTGCATCTAAGCATGAAACAAAAGAAAGACTTAAATAATCTTCAGTACTTGCAGTTAAACGGTAAATTCGAAGATTTGTCTCCCATAGCAAACTGTAAAATTCTTAGCAATATAATCCTTCAGTGTACAGTTGAACAATTGAACTTTGTCCGTGAGTAGTATCAATAATAGGACATAGCGAACCACTGATTTGATTAACCTTTGAAATTTAGCTTCTTTTTGGGCTATTATAGCTATTCTCCTCTTGATGTTCTGGTTACTTTTTCAAATCTTCTGCTCAAACCAACTACCAATCACGTTCACGAATGGCTTCCTCTGTATCTATTTCGATATCAAAAAAGGCTAAAATATCTTCAACAGTTTGTGCAATTGATTCTCTCGCAACTGTTTCAATTTCGCTGTCATTTTCGTCAAACTCTTCTGCAAGATCATTGATCGCATGAATGGCAAAATCGAGCTTTGATTGAATTTCTTCGATATCTTGATTTCCTTGTTCCAAAAATTCAACAACTTTAACTAGTTCAGCTTTGACTTTATCAACAAGAAAATTAGGGTAGTATCCATCGATATACATATCCTTTAAATATTCAAATGACGCACTATCATTATCTCGCACTCTTTGCACAAATGGTATAATTTTGTTGGTAACATTTGCTACAGCTTCAAAGGCATCTTCACTTACTTCGTTATCCGTAGTTTGTTCATTCAGAACTTTCAATGCGGCAGATTGCTTAAGTTTCTTTTTCTTTCGGTCGATATTACTTCGACTCCATTCTAATAATGTCAAAGTATCTCTATCTTCTGGATCTAGCTTATCTGTTATTTCGAATTGTCTTAATGCTTCCTCATATTCTTCAAGATAATAGTAGGAGTAGCCCACTCGAAAATGCCAAAGTGGGTCATTCTCACCTAGTTTTTCAATAGTCAAAAGCTGTTGAAGTGCTTCATCGTAACGCTCCAGATTATTCATAGCTTTTGCCAATAAACTGACCGTATCATAATCTCTGTCTGATTGGGGAATTTCCATAATTCTATCTACTATTTTTTCATGCTCATCTTCTTGATGCCAAATAATAAGTTGTGCTAAAGGATCCTTTTCCATCACTTTGCCTCTTTTCGTTTGGAAGATAGTAACTTTTATCCAAATTTATCGTAAATGAACAATCATTATTTTGCAAATATCAAATTTGATTCAGCAGAAGAGAGATTATGAATACCTCTCAATATGTTGGAAAATGCTTATTGCGTGGTATATGTAAAAGAAAAATGATGAATCCTTGTTAGGATTTTATGCAAGTCATTTTAATTTGGGTGAGGTTTTCTAAGTTGATTTCAATTTGTAATTCGGTATGCTCATTAATAGCGATTAAGGTTTATCTTTGATTTCTAAGTTTCTTATAGGGTTTGAATGTTTAAAAATATTCCCCATACTAAACGGTCTTCAGCTTTTGTACAAGCAATAAATCCTTCATTTCCCATTTGACCAGCACCGCCATAGATTTTCCCGTCGTGATGATCTATAGTGACCCATTCATCAACGATCGTCCAATATGCAATGCTTTCAATGGTTGTGTCACACAAGGGAGCCCAAAAGAATTCACTTTCTTTTGTGTTGGGGTCATATTCACAATAAATCTTCCTTTAGATTCTATTTTTATATAACGTAATATTATTATCGGATTGTCGGAACCATCCATAGAGATGACATAGCTGTTTTGTAAAACCTCTGCAAAGGGAGGCTCCTTGATTTGCTCACGGACCACTATAGTCAAATCGACAACCGTTTCGTTTCTGGAGACTGAAGCCATTTGAGAATGCATATACGCCCCCAAAAAACGTCCGAATAACATGCATATTAGTCTTCATGAAAGGTTACATTCAGAAGCTGCTCTGCATAAGTAATTACCTCTTAGTTTGCCGGACTCCATACTAGTGTGCTATTATCCTCCCAATGTAGGAAAGTCTTTAATCACAATTCTTTCAGTACAAATCTTGTAACACATTCAGTATATTAATTAATCAATAATATCTTCTATCTTATTGATATCTATCACTGATATTTGTATATCCATAATCGGCTTAGCAGCTACACCTACTATGGAGGTCTTACCTAGTTGTACTTTATTCTACTATTTTAAAGCCTTGATCATCCTCATCAATAGGGAGATCAATAATAGTTATATTCTTTACTGAGGCCCGCTTCAATGACTTCATGATTTTGACCAGAGAATCTATTTGCGACTCATCTCCTTGGAATTCTGCTTCTACACTTCCACCTATTAAATTTTTTACCCATCCAGTTAAGTTCATTCTTCGAGCAATACAATATATTTCTAAGCGGAATCCTACCTTTTGTACCCTGCCAGAAAAAGTGATTTTTTGTCTAATAATATTATTTGACTTGAATTTTGGAATTGTAACGCGATTTGCATGCCAAATTACATAATCGTTTCTTAATTTCTTAAATACACTCATATTTCCGTAGACTCCTTAATAAAACTTGCTTTTACTTTTTATTTTTAAGCATATTTTCTTCAATAAATTCACAGTATATTTCGTTTTCTCGAAATTCGAAATGAAGTAATGTAGTCTTCTCAATTTATTTCTATATACTCTCAAGAAGCCGTCCAAGAGTGAGCAACGACAATCCGTATGCAGAATCAATAAATTAAATAATCTATTATATAGACGTTAGCAACCTATGGGAAGTTTCTCCATTTTGCACCTTAATGTAAGTTAAATTAACACACCTACTTTTATTTTACAAAGTAAGACATTACTGAAAACAATGTAATAACAATTATTTGATATGATCATATTTGTACCTAATTTATATTTACATCTAAGAGGAGTGTTTAAATGTTTAAAAATATTAAAAAATGGTCAGCAACAATGCTTTCTACTGCACTTGTGCTCGGTATGGTTACTGTCCCTTCTGCGATTCCTGCATATGCAGAGTCATTAGGAAACACAAGTAATGGTATTAGTAAAATTACTGCTACATTTTATGGTGAAACTACGAGTTCCAAAGGTTTTACTTGGTATACTTCAAAACTTCTTACGAACAGTACGGTTCAGGTAACAAAGAAAACGACAGCAAATGCTGATTTTATGAATGCCATTCAATTTGGGGGTTCCTCCTCTCCATCGACTAATTCTAAAGACGAGCTTGTCCATAAGGCAATAGCTACTGGGCTTGAAGAGAACACAATGTATTATTATCGTGTGGGTGACAAAACTAGTGGAATTTGGAGCGAGACAGGTACGTTCCAGACTGCCCCTAAGAGTGGTAAGTTTACCTTTATAGATCTTGCTGATACTCAAGCCAAAAATGAAGATGAAGCAATATTGTCTGCACAAACACTTGAGAAAGCACTACAAACCGTTAATAATGCTCAGTTTGTAGTCCACAATGGAGATATCGTGGATACGGGTACTAAGGAAGAGCAATGGAACTGGTTGCTTGGTCATTCACAAACAAGTCTATTGAATACAACGTTTGTTCCTTCAGCAGGTAATCATGAGGATGAGAACTTTGCTTTTTATGAGCACTTTAATATTAACGAACCTGCTGGTTCTGCTACTGAAACAGGTGCGTACTATTCTTACGATTACAGCAATGCTCATTTTATCGTACTGAATACTAATGAAGATTCAGAGAAATATGCTAATTTCTCTGAAAATCAAGTTGAATGGTTAAAGCAAGATGCTAAAGCAGCTAAACTAGCTGGAGCAGATTGGATCATTGTTAATATTCATAAAGGGCCTTATACTACGTCTAATCATGCTACAGATTCTGATATTATGGATGACAATGGAGTTCGTAATCAAATTGCTCCATTAATGGCTGAGCTTGATATCGACTTTATTATGCAAGGTCACGATCATATTTATGCTCGCACAAAACCAATCGCACAAGATGGTAAAGCGACTACGCCAACAAAAGTTACAGAAACATTAAATGGACAAACAATTGAATATAGCGTTAACCCTGATGGAAGTATTTATGTGATTCCGGCGACTGCAGGACCAAAAGTATACTATAAGAACCCTAGCGAAAAACTTGGCGATAACTACTATAACCTATTCGAGCTAGCTGAAGAAAGTCATGCTGCACCATATGGTCCTGATCCTAATGACGATCGTAGACCAAAACGCGCACAGATCCAGAACTTTGTTGGTATTACAGTAGACGACAATAAACTTACGGCTGTAACGTATGAAATCGATCAAAGCAAAAATGATGCTAAGCCGTTTATTGTAGATCAATTCGGAATCATTAAACAAGATGTAGCTCCACCTACTACAAACCCTGAAACTATCGCATCTATGAAAGACATTTCAGGACATTGGGCTGAAAGTGTTATTAAAGCAGGTGTTTCCGCTGGCTACATTACAGGTTACAGTGATCAATCATTCAAACCTAATGCAACAATTAATCGTGCTGAATTCATAACAATGCTTGGCCGTGCTTTACAAATGAAAGCAACAACGAATTCACTGACATTTACTGATTCTAATAAAATTCCTACATGGGCAACTACTTATATTTCTCAAGCTGTAGAAGCAGGAATCGTTAGTGGGTATACAGATGGCAAATTTAGAGCAGATAAAGAGTTGAATCGTGCTGAGATTACAGCGTGGATAGTTCGTGCTACAGATATTAAATTAGATAATACAGCATCACTATCCTTCTCTGATAAAAAATCCATTCCTACGTGGGCTACGCCTTATGTTGTGACAGCCTTTAAAGAAGGACTTGTGAGCGGTGTTGGTCAGAATAAATTTGCTCCTCAAAATATTGTCACTCGTGCTGAGGCAGCAACCTTTATCGCTAAGCTTCTAAAAGTAATCAACTAACTTAGTTATACGTTATAAACAAAGTAACACCTACACAATAAGCTGGTTTCGGAATTCATACGGAACCAGCTTATTTTTTATTCGTTATGTTAGATAATGGTCATCATAGAATACTCTCTTAATCCCCCGCTTCTATTCTTACTTTTTATAGTATATCTATATCAATATGGTACAATTAGGTTATTAATCTAGTTAACTATTAATATAATAAACAATAAAAGGAGAGTCTAACACATGCTCAAAAGTCGCTATACGTACTCATTACTTATTCTGTTGCTATTGGCTTCTTATTCGACTCCGTACTATGCTGCTTCTGCGTCGCCTAATCCTTCCGATTCTAGTCAACGTTCAGTCAGTCAACCTTCCGTTACAATTAATGGACAGTTAATTACGCTTCAAGGTCCTCTACCGACGCTAGTAAAAGGAAAAACTTACGTTCCAGCCCAACTTTTTGAGCATCCGGACATTCAAGCCGAGATTAATGAGTTTCTATTCGAAGATGATTCGAGCGTTTCTATTTTATATTTCAATGGGAATCTTTCAATTACTCCAGATAGTAGCGAGTACTGGGTTCAGGATTACAATGATGCTGACGATGGGTCTTATACAAAAATCGAATGGAAAAGTCGTCCGCCTTTTCTCTTGGAGAATGATCTTATGGTTCCAATGCGTGAAGTTGCCGAACGAATTGGGATCTCCGTTGATTGGGATGTAACGACTAGAACAGCGATGCTCACTACCGATGCTGACTTTCGCGCTGAACTTGAATCCCCAGATGATTGGGCAGAATGGCTGGGGAGGAAACCTCTCGAGATTGATGACCCCTCAGGGAAATCAATAACCGAAGAGGATTTGTCTGATTATATCATTTTAAATGACCTTACTGTTCTGGACAAGCTCATACTACATAAATACACAGCAGTACTGCTAATTATTGAAGAGGAAGATGACAAGAAATTTCTCTCTAGGAGTTACGTCGACCGTTTGAGAAACGGGAAACTGGACTCGAGTATGGCAATGATCACAGATGAGTACGATGGACCAGATGTAGTCGTTCATAGGTTTGGACATCACGTTAGTGTTGGTATGTTTGAGCAAGGCCTTGCTACGGAATACACACATTTTGAGGTGAATTACTTTGTTGATGGAGAGAGAGTCGAAGTTACCTATGATATCGCGGGTAAACAAGGCATGTTTTTTGACATTCCTGAGGAAGTCACATTCGGTAATATAACATTTTACGGGAAAAACGGTTATACTTTCGAGACTTACTTCTGGTAAATCGACTAATTTGACCTCTATATTTGAATAAGTAGTTTTTACCACCCACCTTGATACCTATCATCTATTATTTTGAAAATATTCTTAGGTGTTCGTATAGTGGGTGGCTACACTACCTTAAAATTTATTATTGATACAATGATTGTTTACCCCAGTATTTTTCTAATAATTTGAAGAGGCTTAAGCGTATCTCCATATGTATCATTTGTTATAATAATTACCATTCCTTTGCTAGGAGCTACACAAATATAGTTACCACCCATCCCAATTAGGACTATGTATCATATGTGGCCACCCTCCCCATTCTCCCATTTCTGGCCAATCGAATCCCGCACTCATTGTAAGTAAATGTTCAATCGTTATGTTCTGCTTTCTTGGATCAGAATCATGGATTATTGAAGGGAAGAATTCTGATATTGGAGTTGAAAGATCAGGTACTAAGCGTTGCTCAAGTGCTATGCCAATAAGACTTGACGTAATACTTTTTGTGACGGAATTAACTTTGTGCATTTTCTTCTCTGTTTTGTTATTTTTATAATATTGAAATAAAAGTACATCGTTTTTACTTATTAAACAGCTATGAATTTTTTCACGCTTCAATACGTCACTTAAATGGGCACTATTCTTGTTCCATGTAATTTGCAAATATTATTCCACCTTCTCATATTGTGTAATCACTCACAGAAATACAATGCATTTATATTCTCAAGTTGGGCTAATTCTAGAATTGCATTATAGTCTAGAATTGCATTATAGTAATGTGTTCTATCTCCAGCGACATCATAATCTATGGCGTCAAGCTTAGATAAATATTGGTTAAACTTTAGTCACTATAATCGATTCGGATTGTACCCTACAGCCCCTAGTTCGAACATATGTTCTGAAAAATTCAAATAAGTCATTTTGAGCATTATTACCATATTACACCATAAAACCTTGATATTACATCATAATGATGAGTTTCTCTTATATTAATGCTGATTTTTTCGATGAGGGCTCAATGAAAAGTGCCACTTTTAACCTTATAGAACATTTGTTCTGTTTTTTTTTGTGCAACAAATCATCATCTAAGGACTTTTACCTCTCCATGAACTAAAATCCTTTCATCATAATACTGATGAAAGGATTTTAGTTATAACTTCTATGCTTCTATGCTTCTATGATTGTTAGCTTATAAACTAATAACTTCAAATCCTATTATATAATCTCATGAAGTTGCTGCTAGAGTTCATGCGTACGTTTTCGCTATCTACCTACATCAATCAAAACTTTAATTGGAATATTAGAGTCCTGTTCTTTCGTTTCACTTTGAGAATGACGATACAATTCCTCATAGAAACCATTTAGCTCAAGTAGCTCCGTATGTGTCCCTGACTCGACGATCTCACCATGTCGCATAACGATAATCCGATCGGCATGCATAATAGTAGACAACCGGTGCGCGATAACCATCGTTGTTCGACCTTCAGAAACAACATGCAATGCACGTTGAATCAACTGCTCTGACTGTGAATCAAGATTCGCAGTAGCTTCATCCAGAATAAGGATCTTTGGACGAAAAACAATGATACGAGCAAAAGATATTAATTGGCGTTCGCCTGCTGACAAACCGCTGCCCCGCTCAGACAATTTTGTATCATATCCATCGAGCATTCGACGTACCATAGGATCTGCTCCAACGAATTCACAAGCTCTAATTACTTCTTCACGGGAGATGGATTCATCGAACATCCGAACGTTATCAATGATGCTGCCTGCGTACAAATAAGGCTCTTGCTGAACCAGACCGACAATTCGGTGTAACTGTGCTTGTGGCATCTCTCGAATATCAATATCATCTACGCGAATGCTACCATCTTGAACATCATAGAACCTGCACAACAGGCTCAATAGTGAGCTTTTACCTGCTCCAGTTGTACCAACGATACCTATCATCTCACTTGGACGGATATGTAAATCCAGTCCACAGAAGACAGGTGATCCATCTCCATATGAAAAAGTGATATTGTTAAAATCAATGCGTCCTTTTACAGATTCTACTTCCATTTGATTAGGCTTTGGATGATCCGTTATTTCTGGATTAAGATCAAGCACTCCCCAGATCCGATTCACGGCAACGGTCGCCGATTGTAACGTATTCCACTGCTGGGTAATAGCATTAATCGGCTGAAAGAACTGACGGATATATGTGATGAATGCGTATAGAACCCCAAATTCTAGTGTATGACCTAGCACTGCATTTCCTCCCACCCATGTCACGAATGCGATGCTAAGGTTACTTAATAGATCAAAGGACTTATTGAATACCACATGAGTACGTATCTCGCGAATATTAGATTTGAGATACGCTTCATTACGTTCTTCGAATCGTTCTGCCTGTGCCTTTTGTTGTTGAAATACTTGAATCAAGTTCATACCCGACAGATTTTCAGCTACAAACGCAATCAGGCGAGATAGTCTTGTACGTGCCATCTGATACGTATTGCGCATAAATGAACGAAATGATAACGCAATGACTGCAATGATAGGGAGTAATATAAGACAATACATACCTAGAGTAGCGTCTAACTGGAACATCATAATTAAGATGAAAAATAGCGTAAGACCATCACGTAGTAAAGTGTGTAATACTTGGTTAAAAAATTGGTTTACCGCTTCGGTATCACTTGAAACATGTGTAATCAGACTGCCACTAGGTGTCTTATCGAAATAAGACATAGAGAGTTTCGTAATATGTTCGAACAACTGCTTTCTTATCTTTGCCACGATACTTTGTCCTGCAAACTGCAATAAATTATTTTGCAAATAAGTGAACAAAAATCCGGATATCGACAGTCCTAAGTAAATCAAGCAGATGATTAGTATACTGCCGAATTCGTTCTTGCCGGACATTAGATTATCATCGATCACTACTTTAACTAAGTAAGGTTGGAATAACTCAGAAGCAATGGATATTACGGTGCAGATTAGAACTAAAATAAATGTAACCCTATGAGGTACCACATAAGAACCTAAAATTCGAAAGGCAGAGCGATATTGATATTTTGGCTTCTTACCTTGTTCCGTATGATGTTCCTTGTGATGTTCCTTGGCTAGATTTTTATTTGAATGTGGCATATTGGCTTCCCTCCTCTTGAATCGCATGAACCGTAGCATATTGTCCTGGCTCAGCAAGCAGTTCTTCATGCTTACCTCGCTGAATGATTCGCCCTTCGTCCATTACGATAATAAGGTCAGCATGCTTTAATGCACTGATTCGGTTTGCGATAATAATTGTAGTCTTACCAAGACGTTCTTCTTGAATTGTCTGTAGAATTTCAGTCTCAGTAACTGAATCTACAGCGCTGACACTATCGTCTAATATCATGAACGGTGCCTGCTTGATAAATCCTCTGGCAAGACTCGTTCGCTGACGTTGTCCTCCTGATAAAGTGACGCCACGTTCCCCTAGTTTTGTCTCAAATCGATCAGGAAATTCCATAATATTGTTATACATCCGTGCTTGTTGCGCAGCAATTTCTATCTCGACTTGCTCCGCTTGCTGTTTAGCAAAGGCTATATTTTCACCAATCGTTGTGCTAAAAAGGAATCCGTCTTGTGGTACATAAGCGATTTGACTGCGCAAACTGTTGAGTTTAACCTCACTGATGTCCGTTCTACCAATCTGAATTGAACCTTCAGGTGCTTCATAAGTTCTTAGTAGTAATTTAACAAGCGTTGTCTTACCGCTGCCAGTGCGACCAACAATGCCCAGAGTCATACCAGGTTGAATGATTAGATCGATCTCCCGTAAAGCTGGCTGAGTTGCTTTTGGATATGAAAAGGTGAGATCTTGGATATGTATAGGGAATCTATCT
Organism: Paenibacillus endoradicis; assembly: GCF_024721975.1. The sequence goes on from NZ_JANQBB010000001.1 coordinate 1,043,665, forward strand.
AGCTCAACATTCACAGCATCTGCCGCCTCAACAATATCCGGTTGTACAGCGACCAATTCGTTCAACCGTTGCAATGATGCACGAGATCTTTGCACAGTATTTATTACGTTCCCTATTTGCTGAAGTGGTGTCATTAGCATACGAACATATAACGTTAAAGCGACGAAATTACCGAGCGTAATCTTTCCAGTTATAGTTAGATAACCACCGAGCATTAATGCAACAATTAAGGATAATGAGCCTAAAAAAGGAATGATCGCTTGGAACAATGAGGACATACGAACTAGTGCTAATTGGTTGTCACGAATTCGGTCGACAGTTGATTCAAAACGTTCGATCATAAGTGGCTCAACCGCGAATTTCTTGGTGACCCGAATACCACCAAACTGCTCCTCGGCTGACTCAGTCATTGTAGCCAGAGATTGTTGAACTTTTAATGAACGCTTGCGAATAGCAGGACCTAGACGTGTCACAATCCAAGGGATTAGAAATAAAGGACCGACAGTTGCTGCAATTAAATAGATTGGAATGTCACTAAGGAGCATAGCTCCTATACATGAAATTGATAGCATTGTGCCCGTGGCCAGCTGATTGACACCCATGGAGATAGATTCTCTAACTCCAGTAACATCATTCATAAAGTAGCTGAGCATCTTACCCGTACCGTTATTTGAATAATATTGCTCACTTAGTGCGGAGAAATGGGAGAATAGTTTACGTCTAGTCATATATTCAAACAATCGGCCAACATACATAATGAGATATTGTCCATAACCCCCGATAAGAACATGACCTCCACCTATCAGCAGTAGTAATAAGCTATAACGCACGACATCATGTGAAATCAAACCTCCCGACTGGAGTCGATCTGTGAAATCACCGAGCACCTTCGGGAAACAGGCAAATATGATGCTGGCGAGCGCATGCAACGAAATCGATGAGAGATAGATGCGCCATGTGTCTTTGAAATATGGTTTTAATATACTGGATGACTTCAACTTCAATTTCCCCCTTTCATCTTATGTATACAATCGTATACAACCATGATTATGTATACGATTGTATACATAATCATGGTTGTATGTCAACAATTATATGTTAAGGATTGCGCTTGAAAAAAATTTATAAATGCTATTAGACAATGAATTACTATTAATAAGTACAAAAAAAGCCCTATTCAGTAAGGCTTTTTTTATACTTATTAATCAACCATATTAATTACCATTCATACAAACTATCCGCGCAACATATCTGTTGTGTTATTTTCTAGCCGTTTTACGCCGATGAACAGAAAAGCGTATGATGTAATACACTGCCGCGAAGATTAGAAGCACACCAACGATTTCAAGTAAATCATCTAAACCGAATGGTTGATCAACCCCAAGTAATATGGATGGGCTTGACCAATATGCGATGTGAAAATTGCTATTAGCTTGAGAAATAGGAATAGCGTCAACAGATAGCTCAGTATGTAGTTGCGCACTTGGTGATTCACTGAGTAATCGATGAGAGTTCTGAAAAATCTGTAAAACTTGCCAACCGATAATTAATGACATTAACAATACTGCAAAGATTATGGATTCAATCAATATCCTTTTCCTCATTGATTAACCTCCACTCTCGATTCCGATGAACTAACCATATTTTGTAGTCAGTAATTTCATCTTTCAGATTGTAAACGGCATCCATATCCATGTAATGTCCAACCGCAGTAATTGGGATTCTTATTTCAAACTTAGTTTTTTCAAGTTTTGAAAAATCAATAAACAAACCTTCCTTTGTCGCTTCTAAAAGTATTTTTGAAATAACATTCGGTAAAGGGGTGATCAGCTTTCGCGAGAAATTTTTCAACTTTAACGTAATGACTCTTGCTAACATCACTTCATAGTCTACTAGCTCACTGACATAAAGTTTATTGAACCAACCATCATCATGTGCATAATATGCAAATCTCTGTTTAGGTATAACTTGTAAGTTTTTTGCAAGATGGCCAAAGTAGAGCAGTTCAGCAATTTGAAATGAATTCAAATTATCTAGATCGTCTACTTTGTTGAAATCAACCCAACAAAAATCCCCATATCCGTATACATCATCCGCAATTAATTCATCTATTTCTAGAGAAGTTACATATTCGAATCTTGAGGCAAGGTTCAACTGAGCATTATCAAAGTTATGCTTCAATAAGATTAGATTTTCTGGTCTATGCTCAACACATGACATTAATTCATGAAATTCTATTCCGTACGAGAAAAAGCATTTACTAGCGAAATCTCTACCACTTACATAAATTACATCTCGTACAGTCTGTTTCTTTTTCATTAGAAAATCCCTCAACTGTGTTCATATTTGCGTAATGTCTTAATTCAATTGACCAAATATACTTGATCATTAATTGTCACAGTCCCTACTTTAGTTACATCAGCATATAAGCCAAATTTTAAATTCATATTTTCATTTATGAGTTTAAGCAGCGTTACATCCTTTTCTAACGTATCTGGATCTATTGTAATCATTGTGCAACGTTCACAAGGGTATTTAATTGTAAGTTCACTATCACCGATGATTAGTCGTCTACCAATGAGCTCATCTTCATTAATACCTTCTTCAAGCGTTATATAGAAGTTCGCTCTAAATCTACGATGATCAAGTCGTTTACCATATAGCTCCTGTAGCCTCTCAATTGAACGATCTGTAATAATTAATATACTTGCATCATCGACACCGAGAAGGTTATTAGCATTCAGATCAAACTGTTCCATCGCTATCGATGTTTTGGAATACTGCTGAATTTCTTGCCTAAGTTGTTCATCCCAGTTATAGTTCACTCCTTTTGGAGATTTAATAGATACCGTTAATTTATGTTCGCCTTGTGAAGATACTAATTGGGCATGATAACCGATCATTGCAGGAATTTTTCTAGCAGTAATATAGCGGTCCCAACCAGTCTTTTCCTTGTTAACGAAGGCATGTCCACGATCACCTAATAGTCCGTATGCTGCTAGTTGGACAGTATCTAATGTCTCCCCAGAAAAAGACTTCACAGGGTATCTATTAATTTCAATGAGTTTGCCTATTTGAGTTGTATACATAGTATGTAACCCCTTCATTCATATCGTGATGCTTCATATTGACTTTAGAATTTAGCCTAGTTAACTTAGTTGTAATTTACTCCGTAATTTCCACCCGTCAATATTGAATCCACCGGTTTCTTTCAGAACATATTCCGTTAAAATTTTATAGCAATGAATCATGTTGTCTTCTTCGTCTGCTTTCAATGCTTCTATAAACATAGTCTTGAATTGTTGGTCTGGAAAAGCTTGCTTCATATACTTTCTCAAGTAAGAAGTTTCCGTTAAGTATAGGCTAATTTGATAATGAGGAATTTGTTCTATCTGGAGGACCGAACAATATATATCAAATAAATCACATAAAGAATTGTTATAAACAAACGAGAAATCAAATCGTTTTTGCTCATAACAATCCAATAAATTATCGTAGGCGTCCCATAATGTATATTTCTTAATTTCTATTAATGACGGTGATAAGTTGTCGTATGTTTTGGATTTCCAATGTAATGCTTCCTGTTTAAGTTGTTCAATAACACCTATATGATCAAAGATAACTTTTCCAGTAATAAATTGAACCATTGCCATCGTGCGTTGATCATTATAATCTTCTTGGAAGTAATATCTTATTTGTTGAGGTGGGTTGGAAAAATATTCAATTAACAATCCATCAATAATACAATTGCCTCGTTCTCTCCACTCTACATCTTCCGAAAGAATAAGATGAATATCGATATCTGATCGATTAGATGGTTCACCTGTAATATAGCTGCCGCAAACTAAAGCCCCAACGACATCTTTGTTCTCAATCCAAGTGTTAATAAATTGTTCTACTGCTATTTCCCATGGTTGCATTAACGAACACCTCCTGATGTGTAGAATAAATGTTTTCTACCTAAATTTAGCTAATCATAACCAACCTCAATGTTCTGTCCGCTGTGAAGATGATCGATCTTTGAGTAAATAAATTAATTGCTTCAGAGATTTATCTATTTCTTTGGAATGATTCAATTGGCTTTTTAATGTTACTTCGATACTAATCACACAGATTAGTATAATAAACAGTAAAATAATGACTATAAACATGAAGATAACCTCCATTCATTTGTTAACCAAAGAGTATATCCATGACAGTACCTAATGTTCCTGCGTTCTTACCCCTTAAGACACTAGGATCATAGATTTCAACGAAGCCACAGTGATTGCATGAGACAAATAGGAAATGATTATGTTGAATATCTAATAGTTTACTAAGTCCAGTGCCTGTCATCGCCACTTCTTTTACTCGGCAATCATCGCATTGACACTTTGCACACTTAAAGTTGTCATTTATCGTATCCACTACAGACGGATTATTGTCGTAGTGTGTATCTGGATAATGTAATGGTTCTGAGTCAGTTGAATCTGAGATATCAAAATCACTATCGGATACGTCATGTAACTTTCGATGACATACTGGACACTTACCGTTTTTGATTTCTATCTCATTTTGACACCACGGGCATTCGATCATAATTACACATCCTGTCAATATAGATTTCTGAAAACTTATTCATTGTTAAGAATGATAGCTTCAACTAACTCACGAAATTGAAGTTGTGTTTCTTGCGAAGCAATGAATTCTTTATTCTGAGTCATTAATAATTCCAATATATCCCTTACATTATCATTTTTCACTCTGTTGAGTTCATCATGAATATCAACTAGCTAACCCATGATGTTGGATATGATTTGAATTTCAGTAATCTCCTTCTCATCTAAGGTGAAGTAATTCCGTTCGCCATCATTAAGAAAGTGTTCGGCGTGAGTATTATACAGATGATCGAAATATACTGATTAACTTTGAAATACATCAAATAAAGTAAAGTTAGTATTACTTAGTGCAATTAGGTTCATAGAATCTTTGGGATGTAACGCATTGTGTATCATTACAAAATTCACTTTGGATAGTTTCCAAATTATTAAAATCTCTTTGTAGATAATTATGATTGGATCCAATCAGACCAACATACAATCTACGTTCAAATATTGCTTGTTTTAATGATTCATTAAGTAATGATATGTTGTTATAGTATTTCGATAGTCTATAACTGATAGAAACTTCATATAGTGCTAGTTCTATTCTTCTCAATCCATGCAGTAATAATAGCAAAAAATATGTAACAGAAAAGTAAGAAACCAGCTGCTATTTGAGAGCTAGGTGGTTTTATTCCCCATACTGAATTTATTCCGAATAAAATGATAACTATCATAAAAATATATAATCCGTAGACTCCTACTTTTTTCTTGCCGGAAGTCACCGCTACATAGAAAAGAAATCCGATCAGTAGGAGGATTACTTCTAATGAAAAGCTTATGAATGCATGATCATACAATCCAAGGCCAATCTTGTAGTTATTTAGCCATAATGGAAGGTCTGCACTATGGACAATAACATCAAGTAACCAATGTGAAAATACAGCTAGAGATACAATAATTGCTTTCTTAAAACTTCTATTTTTAAGTATTGGTATGTATTTAATGATTAGAAAGGCAATTCCACTCCAAAATATAGCACCAAGTAGACTGTGAGTATAAGGCATGTAGATTAAGTTCAATGGTGAACCTGATGCTTCGTGAGATATCGTTGCTTTTTCGATTCCAGTAAAAATGAATAATGACCATATAATATCTACAAATTGAACAGCAAGAAAAAGTACCCAAAGTGGTATTTGCGGCTCATATTTTTTTGATATAAAACTAACAGAGTAATGACCTATAAACAAATTAATTCCCCCAGTTTAAAAATTGACTATGTTATGCTCATTCTCATTCTCCAAACGATCGAAGATACTGTAATCCCAAGAAAAATACCACTAATTGGTGCAACAAACATGATTCCGAGAACATTATGACTGGTTGACAAAACTAGTTTCAATAACGTAACTAATATGGCCGTTAAAATAACGATAAGCCAATACTTATATTTTTGTTGCTTAGTTACTTTTATTCTAACCGTGCTGACTGTATTACTGCGGTACAAGTAGTATCCTAGCAGGCAACAAAGTAGACCAAATCCCATTATAGATGAACCATATTGAAGTGCTTTATAGGTTGGTATATTCATCAATAGTACATCATTTAATACTGGCATTAGATCGACAAAAAAGCCGTGTGCATGAGTAAAACCATCAATTAATATATGAGTTACAAATCCAATGATTATTGACATGATGAGTACAATCCATGATCTAAACGATTTTAAACTCTCTAGTTGCAGGAAATGATAGAATCGTGTATTCAGGTCATAACGGGAAGTGATATGAAGAGATAATGGCACTTTAATAACATGATGAACGAGATACGCTATGATCATTGATAGTGGAATCGCCTGAAGAATTAACCCTAACATAGAATGGCCAATACTTCTGTATGGTTCAAGCTTAACGAAATATTCGAGGTCAGGGGACATGCTCCCTAATATCAAACCTGTTGTACTGAAATATTTTGGCTTTATGTACTTTATTGGTATAGCAAACATTGCATGTGACAAAGTAAATGGCATAATAAACTCCTACTCAATACATATTATATTTAATAAAATTATGAGACCTTCCAGAACGGGTGAAGTAAAATAACTAAACGATGAATACTAACAACCAAAGATCGAATTTCTCAAAAAACAATCCTTAAAGACTTATTTGTGTAGCTCTTTAAATCTATCATAATGATTGTGTGATAATGCTTTTTTTAATAATTCATTATTATAGCCACAATTTTTCATTGTATGAATAATGGTATCAACACGATCTTGTCTATTTCTTCTCAAGTTTGATTCTAGTTGGATTTCTAGTGGAACAATAGGAATGTTATAATTTCTAAATTCGACATGTGTGGCAAGGGACCAAATATATTTACCGCCTTCCCATATGCCTTCCCCTGTATCCGAATCAGGAATACCTGCCGAATCGGCTATATGAACGACTTCTACGTTAAATTGGTTGATCATCCATTTACCTTTAGTCCATGTGAAACCCGAAGGAAAGGTTTGAGTGAAGTAAGGATCTTCTACCGATGATAACCATTCCGATTCAAAATAAGAGCGTTCACTTTTCTTAGTTATACTATACGTAGATAACAAGGAAGCTAACTTACTTACATCCTCCTTATTCTTAACATAAATATCTATATCATTTGGAATCATCTGTGCGGTTTGCAAGACTGAACTAACAGAACCTACAAGTATCCAGTCGCATTTCAAATTAGATTTATAGTAAAGTTCGCAAAATGTTTCTAGTGCATTATCCCAGCCCATAAATACATCCTTTCAATCTTTATAGAGATTGTTAATTAACACTCGCAAACCATTAACACATTCCCATCAGGATCCTTAAAGTTGAACCAATTATGTTCTTTCCGTTTAATATTGCAGTCATATAATACCTCCATTATCGGTCAGGAAAGATAGTTAATTATTTCTGTATTTACTAACTGGGATTGTTCGTGATTGATCGAATGCCCAGTATTTTCAATGATCTTATAGTGTAATTTATTCTCATTAAGTCTATTGATTGCTTTTGGGTAATAACTCAATATATCTTTGTCACCAATTAAAAATAAGGAATTATCTCTGATTAATTTGATCTGATCATGATCAAACATAGTTAGTTTATGCTGCATCATGGATTTATTATTGAAATACTTAAGAAGATAATACCAATGGTTCATGAGCTCAGTATTGTTCTCAAAAACAGAATAATTAGGTCCACTTAGTTTTCTGAGTAGCTTCTTACAATTTTTTTCGGTTGGAAATATAGCCTCGGGTAGAAAAGCTTTCATCATCTTGCTCATTACTTCAAATTGGCTAACAGCAATACTTCCCGCCATACAAACAATTTTATTGACTTTAGATGGTCTCATGATTGCATAATGATAGGCTAGATAGGCACCATAAGATACTCCTACAATGTGCGTTGTTTCAATTGATAACGATTCCAGTAATTCATCTAACCAAGTTGTTTGATCAAATTGTTTATAATACTTTTCATTCGGCTCACTCTTACCAGAACCTCCAATTGCATCAATAGCAATAACATAAAAACTTTCAGATAGCTGTTGTATATTATAAATCCACATCATCGCCGAGTTGTCTCCGGTACCATGAAGTAGGAGTAAAGGCGGATTAGTAGGAGACCCTACCGTTATAAGATGTGTACTACCATAAGAGGTCGGAATATCCTTTTCTTCGTAAGGTACCTGCCAATCTACTAACAATCTATCATACGATTGATAAATTAATTTTTGAGCTTCACTAGATTTGTATCTTTGCATTAGACTCACTCCTTACTATGATTAAATTACCATTTACCGAAAAATAATAGAATTGAGACAGACCCCAACCTGCTTTAGCTCTCGCTTTATCTAGGTAAGGGTCTGTGTCGGTGGAAATAATATAAAGTTCTCTGAATCATAATTCAATTCTATCATTAATTGGGATATTTTGTGCATAATGTCGTCATTTTGTACGTGGCGTAATCTGAACATCCATTTGCTTGTCACATGCTAGCTATTGTTGGCGACTGGTATCTTTCAAATACGAGTTGTGCATTTCTAAAAATTAATAGTTTATACAATTCTGGAAAGAAATTTGTTGATGTATGATCTAAATAGAATGACAAGAGACATCAAGTAATGTCACCTGATGTCTCTTATTCTGGTGCAATAATATAGTAGTGAAAGAATAAGCTAACCTTATATAAATTACTTCTCTCTAAAAAGATAAGTATAGATATATTATAAATCTTTACCCATACAGACGCTCTCTTCGCTATTCACATATGGTTCGTACTTATCGATAACTGTATAACCAATTTTTTTATATAATGATATAGACTCGGGTTGATTTATTCCAGTTTCAAGAATTGAACTTTGGTTTCCCTCTTCAATTGCCCATTGTTCTAGCTCACTTAATACTGCTTTCGCAATGCCTTTTCCTCTAGCGTTTTCTTTCACATAGATTCTTTTCATTTCAACAACATTATCGTTCTTCGTTTCTTTATAACAGCCACATCCTACAGCGATGCCTTCTTCATATGCGACAATTACTCTGAAATCTAAGTTGATGTTATTAAATGGAACGAAATCTTGTTGCGTATCTGGATATCTAATCCATAGATCTTTATCTAACAAATCAATTAAGTATACAAAATCCGGATCATTATATAGCGTTCTTTTCAAAATTATCATTATGTACTCCCTTTAGAAACAAGTATTATTGAGATATTATTCACGAATTTTGAGGTTTAATTAATTAGCTTAGAATAGCTGTTTTTAAATATCTTCTTTTTTCAAACTTGAATTTGCTTCATCAATAGCAAACAATTGCTGTTTCAACTTATTTTGTTCTGTGATATAACTTTTGCTACTATTCATATCAGCTGATTTTTTACTAATCTTATCATAAATCATGACCAAGAATATTGTAATAACTGAAAAATTATAAATTAGAAATCCTTCAATTTCAAAATTCATATAGATAATACTGTTAATAAAGATAAAAACAAAAAACGCCAATAAATAACGCAAATAATTCTCCTCCTATTGTAAGAATAGATTGAATTCTTTAAATAGATATTAAGGTCTTCTCAACCGCATGGACAACAATACTTTACTAAGATGTCCAATTACGCAATATTACTTCAGCTTCTTTGGAGGTTTTTATAATAATAATCATTGTATTCTCAGAGGATTTTTGTAATCTTTCAATTATTCCAGGTATCCTATTTTTTCTGAAATTCCAACTATACTTTACTAATTCCCAATCTAATGACTCAGGACATCCTTCATTAAGGTCGGGTCTCGACTTACCATGATATTGAATTCTTCGCTTAATTACCCTATATGTTGTAATCCACGGAGATAGGTCAAAAAGAATAATTACATCCGCTGCTTGCATCCGAATATCAAGTGTCTTTCCATAATAACCATCTATAATCCATTTATCATGCATTACTAGGTCCTCATTAAACACCGTCCATTCGTCAACTGGAGTTTGAACCCATCCCGGCTGCCAAAAGTAAAGATCTAAGTGATATACAGGTAAGTTAAGTGCATCACCAAGTTTTCTAGAAAAAGTTGATTTTCCCGATCCAGGTGAACCAATGATCATTATTTTCATTTTAATGTCCTTTAATTGTCAGAGTTAAGTTCAGCATAAAATATGACTCTATTAATTCTTTGAGATGGTCGACTTCTATTCCTAATTTCATTCCGGAAGTTACCTCGACTCTTTATTGATTTCATTCATAATATAGTTCATATAATTGATTGCTTCATGTTTTCTTCTTATATTTGATCGATAAAGTGATTTTGATATACTACGTCTTGTATGAATTGATTCATTGATGATCTTATGGAATTGTATAGGTACAACATTTAATGCATATTCACCTGCTCTGACTTTGGTCGTTATCTTTTGTTCACGAAAAGTGTAATACAAACGTGTTATCCCAAGTACTCCCCATTCAATCTCTGATACTCTGAAGTATAGTAAATAAGAATATAAGGAACGCCAATCGGATGATTTCTTTATCCAGTTGTTCCAGTAAGTATTTAAGTTTTCGTGCATCTTTGTAATTAATAGTTCCCAATCTACAGAAAAGTCTAATTCCTTTGTTGCAGGTCCAATAACATTGATCCCAAAATGTTTCAACTCGTACCATGTTACTAAGTTCATTTCAAAGTAACCACATTCATGCATATGACCATCTGAATAGTAAGGAAATGGTTCTACTTCTTCAGGAAGCTTTCCTAAGTCATTCCATGTAATATATATGCCATTTAAATTAGGTTTTTTATATTTGGACTCTATTTTTCGATGGATTTGGTTACATCTTTCAATATCAGACTTACTTAATCTTTCATCAGATATTGCTATAAAATCAATATCGCTCAGTTCTAATGAATAGTCTCCCATTGAAATAGAGCCATATATATAGAAGCCGTTAATCAGATTGAAATTCAGTTGTTGAATTTCATGTAAATATAAATCTATTATTTCAATAATTCTGGGATGTAAGTTAGGGCTCATTAATTGGACTCCTATGATTAATAATTATTTACTAGAGATTAATTAGAAAACGTTAACATGTTATTACATTCTCAAATTTTGCTCCGTACCCCCACTTTCCGATATGTGGCTCAATAGCCCACTTTCTACCTTTTAAGCTGACTTGTTCATTGTCAGGACATATATAGATTCGTTTATTTTGATTAGCATAATCTTCGATCGAATGTCCAATATTTCCATTAGGATCGAGTAATTCATATCCTCTAGATTGGATTAGATCGTTACTGAACTTGAATAACTCTCCGATTGTAGCTGCATGATTTGCAAACTCATAAGATAATTCAAATATTTGCTTTGCATCATTTATTAACTGGGAAATTTTCATATCATGCCCCACCTGTATCGTTTCCGAGTAATCTCCCCATTTACCATTGAGCATAGGACTATAATCAACTAGTACAATATCCGATTCTTGTAGAATAACATCATCAGAAGGTAAATGATTTCCACGTGTGCAATAAATAGTATTCCTATTAAAGTTTACAAGCATGGGATACCAAAGGGCTTCTGCTCCTAGTGAGTACATGATCTCCTCACATATATTCGAGAACTCTTTTTCTGAGATCCCAGGTATTAAATAATGTTTTGATCTCTGACAAGCGATAATAGCCAATGATTGTGCGTCTATGTTTATCATTCCTTTTTAATCTTTATAGTAACGAAGTAAGTATTGATCAATTTCATCTATTCGCCCAATATCATCTTGTCCATTCCAAAATTGAATTTTATCTGCTTCTGTATTTTTGATAAATGGTCTTGTTTCCTGTATCCACGCAGTGAATAAACCACCGTATTCTGTCTTTCCATTATGTAAATTGAATTTCATCAATCCCAAGAACTTTATCTCCATTGGTATCTGATTAGACTCTTCTTCCATTTCTCTTAAAGCACGTTCTCTTAATGTTTCTCCATCTTCTTTAATTCCGCCTACTAGCTCCCAATGCTGTCTCCAATGATTTAGCATAAGTAAAAATCCATCACTATTTTTAGCTACTACGAACGCATGTGTTATATTGTAATTTAAACTATTTATCTCTGCTTCTTTCTCTGTTACCGTAATAAGGGTCTCAAAAACATCTCCTCGTTTATTCATACAATGTACCATTAAGATTTCTCCTCTGTGATCTAATCTATCTAAAATGTTTTATTGTAATAATGGATTTGTTAGTCGACGTGCGTTAGTCGACGTGCAAAAGTTCCTATTCAGATCATTTATGATGTCTGTTACTTCACTTAATTCATTAATCGTATGACAGGATACTTCAGGCTTTGTATAATATAGATCTTCTTTCCATATGCCTATCATCCCTGCTGTAATACACCCTTCTACATCCTTTTGGGGGTGATCTCCTACATAGATTGCTTCGTTTGCAGTTACTTGCAACCTATGCAACGCTCTTTTGAATATCTCCATTTCTGGTTTCTTTATCTGTTCTTCCTCTGATACAATAATCACGTCAAAATAATCAGTTATACCAAGTCCTCTTATATTTGATCTTTGAAATTCGGAATATCCATTCGTAATGACACCTAATTTAATATTTTTACTTCTTATTTCATTCAGTAACTCGTGCATGCCGTTAAAGCTAATACAATGATGCTCAAAGCGTTCTAGGTAGTCAGCTAATAATTCATCACGTGTTATATCCAATTGATATTCATTAATCAATTGTTGGTAGACAATATCTTTCCACACATAGCCACGTTGATCTAATTCAATAAATCGTTCACTATATATCGAAAAATCTATTTTCTGTAATGCCGTTATGGCGTAATACTGAGATAATAGCATCTTTTTTAATGAATTATCTCGATCTAGCAAAGTACCATCCAAATCAAAAATTACTGCTTTAATCATTCCTATTACTCCTTCTTCATCTCTATTACGTTCACTGGGTACGACAAACGCCCGCCTTAGATTGCTCTTATCTTAGGTGGGCGTCTATGTTGTGCGCAGCTTCTGGGATTTGTTCTTTTTATCTAAATTTCTTATAGCAGGCAATTGCTCTTCTCTTTTTTAGATTAAATATCTATATATTCTGACACTCTTGATTGTAACAAATCAATTAGTTCTTCATCCATGTATTCATATTCATCTGGAATATCTAATCTTATCATTTTCTTCTGTTTTATTTCATCTCTAAATTTGTTTTGTAAACGTACTTGATGTTTTTTCTCCATAACAAATATTATATCCGCCCAACCAATATGTCCTGCTGTAACTTTTACTCTGGCATTTTCTTCTGTGCCAGCTGATCTAACTTCATATAAATTAATGCCATTAAATATCTTTTCAGCCGTTAAACTTCTCCACTTGTTTCTACTACAAATAAATAATAACTTGATCTAGTCCACCTCATCTTTGTAATCATTGCTCTCGTTAAATCCTTCTTCTTTCTCTACTTTATTTATTAAGTTTGTACATAAAGTGGTGAAAGTCATAGCTAGAAGGATGCTTATTGCTCTAAATAATATTTCGTTAAAATTTAATTTACTACCATTAATGATCAGATGATAAATACCATAAATAACTATAAAAAGAGTCGAAATTATTAAAATATACTTAATAGTTGTTATAATTTTAGGATTAAACTTCCGATCTTTCTTTAATAATTGAAAAATAATGAGTACAGTTATAATAAGAACGAATAAAAAGACTACCACGTTTCACCCACTTATAAAGTCTATCATACATGTTCTTAAAACGTTGATTCCCAATTCCTTACTTAAATTCTCTTCGATTTCATCATCTTTAATCATTTCATGCTCATTGTTCTGGTTGTTTAGGCTGGTAGTTTTGATGAATTGTTCGATCAGCATATCCTTCTCTTCTTCTTTATTCTTGAAAGAGTAATAGAGACTATCCTTTTTATATAGGTATACTTTTCTACTGTTATTTTTGAAGATGCTGATATCATTATTTTCTGAAACAGGCATGTGATTCATGGTTTGAGAAATACTTTTTAATAAGGGCTTATTAAGTTCGCTACATCTTACAACGATGGTAGGTCTACGAATGTTGCATTATGGGACTGTTAAACTAAAGTAATATCTTTAGTTATTCTCCGCATTTCTAATTATTCCTTTAAAAATATCGGCTCTTCTTGATTCTATAATTATTATGTCATCATCTACTAAGTATTGGTTTTTGTCTTCTTTTAGATCGATTTTTATACGTTTTGTTTTCCCTCTTTCATTTTCATAGGTAACTACATTGTTTGAAATTTCTATAATCTTTCCTTTTATTTTCACACTATCTTTTGTAATATAATCAGTTAACACAACTGCAAATAATATTAAAAAGACACCTAATATAACGCTTTCTATTACGATTATAAATAATAACTTTGTACTGATGAGGGTTACTGTCAAGTTTACGAGTGTAATAATCACCCAAAATATCACAAAGTATAAAGTTCTTTCAACATATTTGTTAGTCATAGTTCACCGTTCCTAAACATTATATTTGTTTTACTTCATAAGTCAGACAGATTAAAACTTGCCCAGGAGAAATAGAGGCAAATTAACGCGAGAGCTAGAAAGAATTTGATTTTTTGCATTCATCACCAAACCTTTCGATCTCAAAATTTTTGAGTTACTTAAGAACAAAGCCCACCTCAGATAATTATTATCTTAAGTGGACTTCTTCGTTTTTGTGCATGCTTTATAAGTATTCTATTCTATGTTTCTGGCGAAAGTAGTTAATGCGCTTCTTAGTTAAATCATGTTATTGAGATAGTATTCCTTGCTCTACCGAATTATTAATAATCGATTGTGCATATTCCCATAACTCATTAGAGCCATTAGCAATCTCTTTATTGCGCTTGAAAACCTGTTCACTAGTGATATTGTATTTCTGCCAAGTATCACCATTATTATTATGATTGTGAATTAAAGGTTGCAAGCGATCCAGTGATGAAGCGAATTTCGCCTCTTCTGTCTCCTTATTTTCAAATTCAATCCATAGATCCATTAGTTCTTTCGCTTGTTCCGCTGGTAACATACCGAATAGCCTTTTGGCTGCTTGAACTTCTCGATCATACTTATCAACCTGCCCAATACTATCGTAGGCAAAAGTATCACCTGCATCTATTTCTACTAAATCATGTATTAAGATCATTTTGATTACTTTAAGTAAATCAATTTTGTTATTTGCATTGTTCTGTAAAATTAACGCCATCATTGCGAGATGCCAAGAATGTTCAGCGTCGTTCTCTAATCTTGAACCATGCATGATCTTTGTCTTTCTCTCAATTGTTTTGAGTTTATCTATTTCTATTAAGAAATTCATTTGTTCCTTCAATAAAGTTTCCATTTAGCAGCTCCTTATATTGTAGTAGAATACTAGTCATTCAATGATATCTCTCTATAGTGCTCTACAACAGGGAATGGACTGTAGTAATGGTGTAATAATGATTTCCATTCTTGATATTGTTCTGATCCTCTGAATCCTATCTCATGAGCCTCAAGCGTCTCCCATCGAACTAATAAAATATACTTGTTCGCTTGTTCAAGACATTTTTGTAATTGATGTTCAATGTAACCTTCCATGCTAGCAATAATTTTTGAGGCTTTCTTGAAAGTCGATTCAAAACTATCACTTAATTCAGGTTTAATATGTAATACAGCTACTTCTAGTATCATGATTGCGTCCCCCTCTTGTAGTGATCACTTTAGCTTTCTTTGTTTGAATTTTTGAACACCATAAATCAATATTTAATCCTCGAATCAACCAAACGTTATTGATGTCACTATTGGTTATATTGTCTGCGACAAGGAAGCACCACTTACGTAAATCTAACTATTTCTTCTTCAATAGGAGGATAAATATTTTGTTTTAATAAGATTCATATGATGTAGTTCGTGTCCCGCAATTATGTAAATGCATGCACGAACAGATAAATCATGATTATTGAACATGCCTAATCTTACAAAAGCATCATCCGGAAGATTGTTTATCAATGATAAACTTGAATCTCGTACAGCTTTATAGTCGTTTAATACGTTAACTATACCAATATTATGATGACCTGAATATTCTACAAAACGATCTCTATCATAGCCAGATAACTCTCCAACATCTCCTCTCGCAATTCTCAATATTCGATAATTCCATAATCTTTCAACATCTGAAATATGACCGATTACTTCTTTAATACTCCATTTATTCTGTTCATATCTATATGTACCTTGTTCTTCGGTTAATGAACTTATTAGCTGTGAGGTCAACTCTTTTTGTCTTTCAAGAACTGTAATTACATCTTCTTCAGTAAATAAATCAATATATTTCTTTGCTAACGGTAAATATTCATTCTCATATGGTTTTTGTATCATAAAGGCCTCCTATAATATTGAATTCAATCGTCTTCTAATCTCTAATACTAATTCATTCTTTTCAGTTTGGGGTATCCATTCTACTAGTCTTGCTGCAGCCATAGGTAATACCCACTTATCTATGTCAATGTAATCTTTACCAGAATGCTTTAAATAGTGCTTTACATATTCATTGTTAATTCGCTTTCTTATGAATTTAACAATGGTAGTTATTAATTTCGGGGTTCCTTCGTGCATTGTTCCGTAGGTCAACAAAATCACAGATCTTGCAATATCCGCGGATGGATTACCAACCATTCCTGTCATCCAATCAATGATCCAAGCATTATTCTTATCAATTAAGATGTTATCTGGATGAAAGTCACCATGACAAAGCTTATTATCTTCAGGTAATCCTTCGAGGTAATTAATAATCTTTTTCTTTTCCTCTTCAGTTAAGATAGGAGCCATGTTTACATTATTCATGATTACATCTCTTTGTTTCCTTCTTAATTCATTCGCTTCATAGGAATGTAATTGATAATGGAGAGTAGCTAATTTTTGAGAATAGTACTTAATTCGCAAAGGATTCCGTGTCATAATATTCAGTAAAGTTAATCCAGAGATACGTTGAAAAATTATCCCCTGTCTATCATCTATTTCAGTCATTTCAAAAGGTTTTGGCGTGTTTATGCCAAGTGCATAAACAAATTTACTATTTAAAAATTCTTCGTTAATAGCTTGATGAGGGAATTCCTTTCTATATAGTTTTAGTACTTTATTTTCATGCGCATCATATATTTCAGCAGTTCTACCTTGACCGATAATTTCCAACAATATCAACTCCTCAAAAAGTATTATGTATCATTTGGGAAATATTACTTTTAAAACTAGCTACAGTGAAGTGATTAGATGGTGGATTACTATCTTCAGACGGTGCAATATATTTCGAATATTTACAGTGGTCTTCTTACCATAAATCGATCTGCATTTTTATTAAATCCAAATTGTTCATATAGCCCATGTGCATCTGCTGTTCCTAATACTCCAAGTAAATCTTTGTACTCTTCCGCCTGAGTAATCGTTTCAATTAATTTCTTGCCTATTCCTCTTCCTCTATATTCTTCATCAATCACTACATCACATAGATAATAAAATGTAGCCCAATCCGTTATAACCCTTGCAAAACCAATCTGAATGCTCTCATGATATACTCCGTAACAATAGGATGTTTCTATTGATTTATTAATTGTTTCAGTTGATCTTTTATTAGCCCAATAAGATGCTGATAAAAACTTATGTATTCTTTCTTTGTTTAATAATGCTTTATCTGAACTGATCAAATAATCATTAAATCTCACATTCATAGGACTATCCTCCATTACTTGATAATAAGATTGGAATTTCAATAAAATGAGTGCCCATAATCTTGTAGGTTCCTTTGTAAGAAGATCCAACTTCAACAACGAAATTGATTATTCCAGTTTGGTCGGAATCTCCATCAGGAACGATATCAATGACAATAGTTCCTTTTCCACCAGCATTGGGTTTATAACTTCGTTCTCTTCCAACTTCTATTATCGAACCCCATTGCTGTTTTTCCTTATCAGTAGTTGTCCATGTGGATATAAACTGTTCACGTTCTAATTGTGTTTCGTTTTCAGGATAGCTGCTAATTATATTGGCAATTTTCCACTTCTGAGGGATATTAACTGCTACACCACCCCAATCTTCTGGGTCAATCTCAATTATCGCTACAATACGTATTTGTTCAACTTTATCCTCTTCACCACTAACAAAAACCGTTCCCTTAGCTGATGTATTCAATTCAGTAGAATCAGAATTCACAACAAAACTATTGGTACTTATAATATTTTTGTTGACTGGTGTATCTTGTAATGGGTTTTCTTTGTACGAAGGTAATTGTGAAATGGTAATTATCACAGCAGCAAGTATTACAGTACATAGCAATAGGCGTCTAGTTCTTATTGGCATATCTACCTCCTACAATAATAATTAATTTGAAATTTTTAATTATCTTTTTGATTTGTTTAATATTCTAGGTGACTTGACTTTAGAAAGGTTTAGATCGTGATGTTTAATAAAGAAGAAATTGAAAATTTAATAAGGTGAGGGTTATTTGGAGTGTGGTTCTACAGTCAATTATAACAAACAACGTGAATTATTTCAGGGTTTTGACTTTTTCTAGTTTTGATTATTCCAATTTTTCTTCAACAATGAATGGATTACTACATCAATATACTCTTGATTTTTATAAAAATATTCGTGTAATATTCCTTCTTCTTGAAACTTAAACTTATCTAATATCTTTCTTGTATTTTTATTCTCGGAATGATGTAATGCTTCCATTCGATTTAATTCAAGTTCCTTAAATCCATAGTCTATTATTAATGACAACGCTTCGGTCATATATCCATGCTTCCAGTGATCTGGTGATAGTTCGCATCCGATCTCTGCTTTGTGATGATTCTTTATCCATTTATGAAATCCACATGTTCCGACAATACGATCTTCATTCTTAAGTGTTATACCCCATCTGATAACTTCAAAAGTATGGAACTTATCATTCCAATACTTAATTATTGTCTCTGCTTCTTCTATTCTGGTTAAGTTATTGATGTCATAAAACTGAGTTACTTCATCTTTTGCTAAATATGCGAATAAATCTGGAGCATCATTAATAGTCAGTTGTCTGAGAACTAGCCTATCTGATTCAAGTACTTGAAACCTCATAATTTTCCTCCTCAGTTTAAGTTCATTTGAACTAACATCAATTCGCAGGTTCATTTTTCACACCGATTTCATTAAATTCACATAAAAGCCCACCTTAGATTACTATTATCTAAAGTGGGCTTCTATACTAACGAGCAGTTATTTCAGACATAAGATAAATCTCATATCTAATTCTAAAGTAAGTCTCTAAAATTAGTTTTACATTTTGACTAATTCTTTTTCTTTTTCCAATATAGTCTGTTCATACCTATCAATTTTGCCATCCAACCGTTCAAATACTTTTTTCATCTCTTCCATTTTTAAAGCAAGCTGATTTCGTTGCTCAACTAAGAGGTTTTTCCTCGTAGCTATTGTTTCATCACCTTGTTGATACAGTCTGACATATTCAATTAACGTCGCTACTGGCAGACCACTACTTCGCATACATTTAATAAAATCTACCCAGCGACAGTCATCATCCGTATAATCTCTAATTCCTTTGCTATTACGGTTCACCGCCGGAATTAGTCCGATTTTTTCATAATAGCGAAGAGTATCAGGAGATAAATCATATTTTTTGCTTACTTCAGCTATTAACATCAAAATTCACTTCCTTACATTAGATAAAAAACACCAGAAATCGTAATGGATTACCGATTTTTTCTATTATAGTGCACCAACTACCGGATGTGGAACATAAGGCTCTTCCATTGACGCAACTTCTTCAGCTGTTAACGTAATGGATAACGCTGCAACAGCATCCTCGAGATGATTCGTTTTTGTTGCACCTATAATAGGAGAAGTTACTGGTGTATTTTGTAACAACCAAGCAAGTGCAATTTGTGCGCGAGGAACGCCACGTTTTTCTGCAATTGCCGCAACCCGCTCCACAATTAACCGATCCCCGTTGGCAGTCGCATCATACTTAGACTTCTGGACTTGATCCGTTTCAGATCTATGTGTTGTTTCTGACCAATCCCGTGTCAATCTACCTGATGCAAGCGGACTATATGGAATCACACCAATTTTCTCTTCTCTACAAAGTGGCATCATTTCTCGCTCCTCTTCTCGATAGATGAGGTTTAAATGATTCTGCATCGATACAAACTTCGTCCAACCATTTTTGTCAGCTACATGTAATGCCTTTAAAAACTGCCAAGCATACATCGCAGAAGCACCAATATATCTTGCCTTACCAGCCTTCACGACATCATGCAGTGCTTCCATTGTTTCTTCTATAGGAGTATTATAATCCCATCGATGAATTTGATAAAGGTCAACATAATCGGTTCCGAGTCTCATCAAACTTTTATCAATTTCACTCATAATAGCTTTACGAGAAAGACCTGCACCGTTTGGTCCTTCATGCATACGGAAATGAACTTTTGTCGCAAGTACGATCTCATCGCGATTAGCATAATCCTTTAGCGCGCGTCCAACGATTTCTTCGCTTGTTCCATCTGAATACACATTTGCGGTATCAAAGAAATTGATTCCAAGATCTAGTGCCTTCTTAATAATAGGGCGACTTTGCTCTTCATTAATTACCCATGGGTGAACCCATCGTTCGGCTACTCCAAAGCCCATACACCCAAGACAAAGTCGAGATACATCTAATCCAGTATTTCCAAGTTTCATATATTCCATATGTTTTCCCTCACATTCTATAAGAAATTGTAGTTATTCTCTAAAGTTTAACTCTTGGAGTTAACTCCAAGTCAAGCAATTAGGCTATAAAGTAATTTATTAATAATAAAGGGGCTACATTTTCTTTGATTTGTATCGACGTCCTATGTACATAATTGAAAGTCCGACAACCATAAGGATAATAAATCCAGTAATCAATCTCCACTTGTAAAATTCAATAGTTAGACTAACATTGATATATGGTTCTAATCCCTGCCCTAATTGCTTAAGATCTGACTCAGCACTAGCTAAAGTTGTTGACCGCCCACAATTCATTACATAGTAATTACCTTCATGGTTATAGGAATAAAGTAAATAATCTTCTTCCTGTTGAAAATCAAACTGGCAACTCGACCAAGTAGTATACACAATAATTTGTGTTGTATGTATCCCTTTCCATATCTCATTAACTTCAATCAATACAGCATTGTATGATTCATTGTCTATCGTAGTTTTTTTGATACCTTTTACCCTTCCAGTGAAAACAGCATCTGACTTTTCTAATGCTTCGATTGCATCTTCTGGATAAAAACAATTACAAGCTAACACATGGATTGGAGCGAACACAGCAAATAATTGAAATATTAATACAGCGATAATAATTCTCTTTGTAGTCTTTATTATTATCCCCCCACTCTATGAATAACTGCAAACTATTCATTACTCGAATACAGTGTGTTGTGATTATTTCTCCAACCTAGATTACCTGACAAATAATTATAGAGTATCTTTAATTTCAATAATTTGCTTGATATGTCTTTGTTCATGTAATTCGAGAGATCTAACCCATTCAATTAATAACATTTCTTTGAAGACCGGATGTGTAAATTGTCTTTTGTTCAGAATAGATGGGTCTTCTAATGTGTTTAATATGTCGTGTAACTTCTCTCTAGATTTATTTAAAGCATCAATGATTTCTCCATATTCTACAATCTCATCAGTAGGTTTAGCGATGTCAGGAGCTTCTAGCTTCTTCGTTCTATCTAGCAGAAATTCAAGTGGTTTATTTCCAATAATTGAGTCATCCTTACTTTTCAATCCTCTTCTTATAGCTATAATATATAACTCTTCTGTCTTAATTAGATGTTGACATACCTGTCCGATACTCCAACTGCTAGAGTCTTTTTTTTTGTTTAGTTGATCTGAATTCAATCCATCAAGAATACCTAGCAATACATCTCTTGTTTCTTGTAATTTCAGAATAATATTGTGAAGTTCCATGGTAAAACTCCCTCTCATTTTGTATTTAAGATTATCTTATACAATGAACTTATATTCATAAACACCGCATAAGTTGATATCTTCTGCAATTAAATCAATTTAGGTACAGTATCAGCTTGCCAATGTTTCAATTTCTGTATTGAGTACATTATCACTCTCATTTATGTTTTTTACCATTGGATGTTTCGTAACTACCCTCTGAGAGAAATCCTTCAAGCCTAGTTTTTATATCTTTCCATTCAGATTCAATAATACTGTATATTACATAATCCATATTGTTATATTTCCGACGCAGAATCCCTTCTTTAATTGCGCCTAGTCTCTCAATTGCCCTTTGCGATTTTTTGTTTTCTATTGTAGTTATGATTTCAATCCTATTCGTGTTTAAACTTTCAAATCCATACTTAAGCATTAGATATTTAGTTTCAGTATTTACTCTCGTTCTCCATACTTTAGAGGAATACCAAGTTGAGCCGATATTAAGATTGTTATTTTCTTCTGATATTCTAAGAAAACGAGTTGTTCCTACAATTTCATCCCGCTCTTTATCAAATACAACATAAGGAAATTGATCTCCACGTTCACGAGCTTCTATTGCTTTCTCAATAAAGCTATCCATATCTTCTATCGTATTAATCTTAGTTGGATAGTTGGTCCATATTTCAGGGTCTCTTGAACATTCAAATAAAGGAATGGAGTGTTCCTTCTCTAATGCTTTCAATGCTACCTGCTTTCCTTCTAATCCAGTGAATTTAAACATAATTAATTCCTCACTATACATTACTTCGAATATTGTCTATAGAAAAATTCCCAACTAAGGAATTATCACTGAGTTGTATGTTGAGTACTGTCATGTTTAGACCTCCCACTTCTAATTTAATGAAAATATCTGCGTAGAAATGTTCAAGATACTTAAAATTTCACGACAGACGCCCACCTTAGATAGCAGTTATCTAAGGTGGGCGTCTGTCGTTGCTTAGCTTAATTCAATAATATTCGATTTAGTCTGTTTTGGCATTCAACGACTCATAAAGTTAACTATAAGATGGATTTATATTGTTCAGATTCAATAAACTCATTAAGAATGATTCTAATCATCTCAATAGTGTTTTCGGGTAATTCCTTAGGTTTGA
Organism: Paenibacillus endoradicis; assembly: GCF_024721975.1. The sequence continues at coordinate 1,066,923 of NZ_JANQBB010000001.1, forward strand.
AGTATCTATATTCTAGTACTTCAAACTCATCAGGCCTTATAATACCTGTAAAATGATTTGTAATATAAGTTACAGCAACGTAATGTGTTTTTTGTCCTGTTTCAGAAGTAATATAAAATCGACTATCAGAAAAAGTTTTGAATTCAATTAGTTTTTCTACACTAATTTCAAGTTCCTCCATTACTTCTCTTCGGATTGCATTTTCTATTGATTCTCCAGGTTCTAATAATCCCCCAGGTAGACCCCAAAAATTATCATTATGTTTTACAAGTAATAGTTCTCCATGTGAATTATAGATAATAAGTGTGGGTCTAACTAAAATTAAAGGTAATTCTTTATTACCACTCTTTAAGTCATTAATATTCATGAGTTAAATCCTCCTTAATCATATCCAATTCTAACAGTGAAGGCTGAATCTATATTCTTATAGCACATTTAATTCCGATCAGGTTTATAGTTAGCTTTGAAGTGATCTAATATTCCCTTCACAATCTGCTGTTTTTTCTAAATACTCCTTTAATGGTTTCAGGTGATGTTGATCATGCCATATAAAATCCTTTAAGTACTGTGGAATGTTAAATATACTACCATCTCCATCTATATAATTTTGAGCCACTACTTCTTCTGATATTGCTGAAATCTCATTAAGAATACTTTTACGATAATAAACTAGCTGCTCAATTAGTTTGTCTGTTGTGATTCCTCTTGCATATTCCATTGCATTGCTATTAAATTCATCATAGTTTAAATGTTTAACAGTAATCTTTTCATCCGAAGCAATCTTATTTATTGCTTCTTCGTAAAAATACTTGTCCCAAAGCATAATATGACAGATAATATCTTTTATTGTCCATTTACCTTTTTCAATGCTTGAGTTCCATGTTTCATTACTCATTCCCTTTAAGCGGTTGGAAAAAGTAATCAACTCTTCGAATAGTGTAATCAGTTCTTTTATTTCATTTGACATAGACTAGTCATCCCCTCTTATCTTTTGAAAAAGACTTAATATTAAGAAACCAAGATTATCAGGGATTGGTGGTGAAATTATGAATTGCATCTCTCCAACCCATCTATTTCACTCCTCCAATTTCCTTGAAATTATTGGTATATTCTAGAGCTGAAATGATAGGCTTTAGTTTCAACAACCCCAACTCAACGGATGTTTCTATATACCCGATTATCTGATTTAAAGTAAAGACATTAAGATTTTCATTTATATCTTCCTTATTGTACGCTATATCTCCAAATACATAGGGTATGAATTGTTCAACATCTGTGGACTTAACCTCTTCTATATCCAAGATAGCAGGACGTTCACTGAGCATTCTTTTCAATTGATCTGTATAACCATAGTATTCTAGTAATTTCCCATTCAGTAATCGGAAATCATTATGATATAAATTTATTAAATCTTTATCTGCATCCATTCTGTTTCTCAACCAAGATAGAAAAAAACCTTTTAACCATATATCATCAGCAATCAAATGTGTGTAGTATCCCAGTATATAATGACTCTCTCTATACGAGCTGTAATTATCTAAAAATCTATTATAATTAATGAATCTTGAATAATCTCGTGATCTACCTTCAAAGAAATGAGATAAGTCTTTAGGTGAAACAGCATCTGGAGCAATGCTACCAAGTAAAAATGATGTTCTATCTTCTAACTCTAGACACTCTGAAATTCGATTAGCAATAACCAAGTGCATTATTCTTGAACCCATAATTCCTATCTCCATTCTATAATTTCTATATCTTTTCTTCGCGGTTAATTCCATTATATTCTATAGTTCGTATTTTTCTAGTATTTTCTAGTAATTACATTATAGAACATACAATTCGCCATATTCCTTCCTTTCTATTTGTCTTACACTAATTTACGAAATATACTTTGAAAACTTTTAATGCAGCACCCGTATCTCCAATTAGCAAAGCGTTAAGGTTACTGAATGTTTCATCTTTATAGGCTAAAGCCATATCATCAAATTTAAAATAAGCTATTCGATCAACTTCTTCCGCTGGAGCAACCTTTGCCCAAGGTTCCCCACCTGACCAGCTTTGTAAGATTAGTTCAGGTACATTTACACCTTCATATTCGACAGCAATTATAATGTCTTTTGATAGATCATAAGGCATAAAATCAATTCTTGGAGATAAAGTAACTGCTTGCCCCCACTCACCATTTGAAGACTTTTCACCTTCGAATAAAATTGTAGAATCTGAGTCACTCACTTCATCAAAGGCGGGATCTTTACCATTGTATACGTTCACCATTGCCTCCATAATTTCAGGATAAATCCAGGTCAATGTTCTTCTATTGAATAATGCCATGGCATCTGTACCAAATGCATCAGAGTAGCCGTTATCCCACCAAAAAGTTGGAATACCTTTTTGCTTAGCGGACTTTACAAAATAAGAAGCGTGAGTAACCCTAGCGTCTAAATTCTCCTTGTTAGTAGAAGCAAACTCACCAAGAACAACAGGAGTGCCTTTACTAAGGAACATAGTCTCAAGCAACTCAAACAAATTACTTGTGCTTTTCTTGTCTTGATCGCTCCCCCATTCTCTTTCACTTTCTCTTGTAATTTCCATACTAAATTCGAATGGAGAATAGGAATGTATGGAGATTGCAATGTTTTTATCATCTGGAATAGTAAAAGCTACTAGAGCGTCATAATTGGCAGAAGCAGCATACGTCGGAAGCATGACAAGTCGTTGCTCATTATTCCCACCTGTAGCTCTGATCGTTTCAAGTGCTGCCGCATTATATCCATTGACTATCTCATAAGCCTCAGCATTTCCGTTCCAATCATCTCCATTACGTGGTTCATTCATTGCTTCGAAAATAAGGAAGTCCCCATATTCTTTAAAGTGCTCAGCAATTTGCTGCCACATCTTCTTAAGTTGATCTGTTGCAGCAGCTTTGTTTTCTACATTAACAGCTTCCCAACCATAGTGATGATGGATATTAATAATCGCATACATATCATTAGATAACACATATTGTACGATCTCTTCAGCTCGATCTAAATATCCAGCATTAATTATGTAATCTGGTTCATTCCCTATATTGTCATCCCATGTTATAGGTATTCGAACGGATTGAAATCCAGCGTTCTTAATCTCATCAATCATTTCCTTTGTCGTTGTGGGATTTCCCCATCTTGTTTCGCCACCGAATGAATCGAGTGTATTGCCCAAATTCCAACCGATCTTCATATCTTTAACTAAATCCATAGCTGAAATATTACGCATATCCTTTGAATAGTGTAGATCTTCCAGATCTTGCGGATCGACGATTGCTATAGGAAATGACATGTCATTGTTTGTAGCAGTAGGCTGTACTACAGTGGTAGAATCGATCATATTTCCTTTGTCGACACTTTTTTCGCTGCAAGCACTAGTTATCAATAACATAGCTAACATTATAAACACCCATGATCTTCTTTTTATTACAAGAATCAAGATATAAGCACCTCTAACCTATATATTATTTTTCTGCAAGAATAGTAAATTCCCATGGAATATTCTCACCCTTCCATCCACGATGTTCATCAAACTTCTTCAGTAGAAATCCTTGTGAAAGAATTGAATTTATTATCTCGCTCAAAGTATAGGATCTAACAACGACATCAGGAAAATCTTGTTGTTCCTCTTCATCAAAAAAACTCTTGTATGCCACATCTCCACTTTTTATTTCCGTATCAAAATAACCAATCTCACCTTGACTTGTCAGGCATTTTCTTAAAGGATGAAAATCACTTAAAATGATAGTTCCCCCATTACTTAATAGTTCATAGAGAACAGACATAAATTTATCGATATCACTAAAATAATGCAATATTCCTCCTTCCAAATACAAAATATCAAAATAACCTTTATATTTATTAAGATCAATATCATAAATGTCCGTAACGATATAGTCTATGGTGGTTTGAGCACAGTCGGCTAATTCTAAAGCATATTTTTTATTTTCCTCTGAGATATCGAATACAGTTACTTCTGCACCTAATAATGCTAAAGGAACAGCTTTCCTTCCATTTGATCCACATAGATTGGCTACTTTTCGTCCTTTTACATGTTCAAAATAATGTTTATGTTTTTTAAGACTTGCTCTAGGATCTTTTAATATTTGTCTTGCTTTCTCCATAGGTGTACCATCTCTTTTATGCCAAAATTCATATGCGCGATATTCCCATGCCTTTTTATTCTTTTCACTTTGTGCATTCAATTTAGTTTCCCCCTCTTTATTTTACAAATCTGAATTATTAGAATTGATTTCTGATATCTTTCAAAGGTTTACAACGAAAACCCACCTGCAACTTTACTCTCGCTTTTACAGGTGGGTTTCTATGTTAGTGTATATTCTTATAAGTGTGGAATGATGTTCATGGACAGATCGGAATCTTAAGCAAAACTATACTTCGCTATAAGCTCCCCCCAAGGAGCTAATCCTACTTCTTGAAAACCTACCTTCTTATAAAACTTCTTTGCGTCTTCATTATTAGGTTTATAACCTAGCCATATTACATCTGTTCGATCTTCTTTATTCGAGATATCATTAATGATCAATTGCATGGCCCTCTTACCATATCCAAGTCCTTGATATCGTTCATCAATCATTAATCTGTAGATCCAATAATTCCCGTCATCAGGATCTATTCCGTACATTGAAAATCCAACAAGTATTTCTTCAAAATAAATAGATTTAGTTGAAAAGCCAGGTATAAACTGTGCCTCTGCAATTGAGTATAGATTCGATGTAATGAAGCTCTGTTGTTCTTGTTTAGTCTTTAAGTGAATACATTCTTCCCAGTTTAATTTAGTAATTGTTCTTAAAGTTATCAAATTCTGATTCCTCCCATAGTAGTAGAGAAATCTGTAATTCAGACTCTCTACGTATTGCTTGACCTCACAATTATTGTAACTGTGTTTTTAGTGTTCATTTCACATCACTCCTCTCAAGTTGTTATTTCAGATTTTACCTTTATCTTCTCTTTTAGTTGTTATTTTTGATCTAATTATGAATAAAATCAGTAATGAAAATAATAACATTCCTGAATATTGCATGTACAAGCCAAGTTGCATTGAGTTCAGTACTTCATTTGCATAAAAACTAAATATTATTGTTAATACACTAATTATTAGCAAGAGATAAAATAGAATATTAAGTGCTTTTGTTAAATTCTTAATGTAATCTCACCTCGATTTATAAAAAACTTAAATTCCCTTAATTTGTTAGACGCAAATTATACTCCAATTGTTTCTTCTAATGTAATTATTATTGATGATCTTTTTGAGTTTAGTTATTATTATCAAACTCATCCATTTTGAGATCGAGCAGTTTACCCTCTACTACATCATATGAATAAGTCCCGCTGTAAAGCTTGTCTTCTAAACCAGTCCATTGAAAGGAAACACTCACTTGGGAACTATTCAACCATTCAACGACAAAGAAATAAGGGTCAGAACGTGCTTCATTTATAGTAGTATCAGTGACCCAATTTTGTTGCAATTGTTCCACATATGGAAGAGCGATTTCAGTCATGTTTTGCGTGTCTAGAATGTATGTTCCACCGGATATCCTTGATTCAAAATTTACCGCTACATATCGGTCATCAGCTGACCAAAGGAATGAGTTATTATAGTAACCAGGTGTATTCAACCATTGCACTTGCTCAGAAGCCGTATCTACCAATCGAATACCTTCGACTGGATATAAACCTCCCGCAGTAATTTCTTTATTCACTCCAAATGTTTCTATACGATAGATTCCATCAGAAGATGTTGCTGAAACATGGTTTACTTCTGAGTCGACTTCTTCCACTAAATTATTAATATCTGAAGGACTAAACCCTTGAGGTGCTACCTCTACAATACTTTCATTATTGTTCATTACTTCTTGATGTAGTTCAATCCTAGAAGTAGTACATCCAGAAGAAGTTATCATAATAATGATCATTGTTATCAAAATTCTGTTTTTCATATTCGAACTCTCCTCTAACATTATTTATTTCGATTATTCCTTGAGAAGATCAGAAAACTAACGACGAAAACCCACCTGATACTTACTTAAGCTTTCATCAGGTGGGTTTCTATGTTGATATATCATTTCGAAGTTTGTACGTTATTGATTGTAAATAATTTGGCGATATAATTAATAGTTTCTATTTCTCTTCTCATTAATGTAGATATCTAATGCCGTAATTCCTCTTTGTGCAAGTTGAATAAATAATATAAGGCAATAAATGCCTAACCCTCCTAATACAAGCATGAATAGGATCGGTATAATACCAAAAATTGAAGCGGATGCCATAATGTTTCCTCCTCTAAATGAGTTTTATTATGAAAACTATGAAATAAGAAGCGGGTATTAAAATGACTTGTGCAAGTAATGTACCTACTAATCGAGATAACATTAAGACATTATATATTCGGCCAAGTTGGTCTCTATATTGTTCATTGTTTGTTGCTTTATCCGTTAACAGACCAATTTGTGGGTCTATAAATATTGTTAATAAAATCGTGGCTATTCCATTAATTAATCCTGAGGATTGAGATGCTGTTGTGCTTAATTCTGGCACTAAGAAAGCAGCATATAATGCTGATAATACCCCTACTGTATAGATAGCCGTAACTACAATGTTCAATATAATAAATCTTTTTGAAATCCCTAAATATCTATAGTTATACAATCGAACAGATGGTTTTCTAACATAAGAACCTACATTCTTTAACTGCGCTATTGTAACGCTTGTTATTAATCTAGGTAATGAACCCGCTATCTCCAACTTAGAAATCACTCTAGACCAGACATTAACAAAAGTAGGGAAAAGAATAATCGCTATTAACGTCCCTATCGTAGAGGCAAGTAATATAATTCTTAGGTAATCTATTACATTAAAAGATAAGTTAGTTTTAGCATAATCAATAATCTTGGCTGTTAATGGCGCTTGAATTAAATTAGCAGTTCTTGAAATAAGTACTATTATTCCTGTTAAAGATAGCGCTACTGCAATTTTATTGATTTTGACTCCAGCATATCTTAAAGAGTAGGATAATGTTTCTGCAGTATGTATGACCATAGTAAAGATAAATATTGCTATCAGATAATTAACCATGTATTTACTCTCCTGAGATAACTAATTTAAGAAAATATATTTGTAAAAGATAAACTCACCTTCAATTTACTTTCATCAGATGGGTTTATCTCGTGGGGTTTAGAAGGAATTAAGAAAATTAAGCTGATAATGTCCTTTTTGATCTTCTTTTAAATTAGTTCTAATGCGTATCCTCCTTAACCGCAATCATCTGCACTACCGTTCGATCGTCGCCTTTCAGTTGAACTTTACCTGCTAGTAGTTGTGAGGAACCATCTCCATCTAGAAATATAGCCTCATCTAATTTGCCTATAGCAATATTCTCCTTAATTGCAGTGCGAAATTGCTCAATCGTACATTTGTTAGAAGTTACGATCAGGTAAATCTCTCCAGAACTATCGTAGGCCATTCCACTGCGAAGCCGATCTTCGTCGGGGAATGGAATCGCTTCTTCTTGGACTGCAACGTTATACCAATTGCTGTCGTCTTTCAAATTCATACTGATTCCGCCCTGAGCCCAGAACTTCGACTCGTCTGTCATTTGCAATTCGTCGACACTTGCAGCTCGTTGCACATTTATCACCTTCGTGACTCGATCGTACACGATGGTTCCTCGTGCGTATTTGGCGTTAAACCAGCCTGAGCCGTAATCATTAGGATTTCCGTTTGTGGGCATACCATCCATAACCGCTATACTTAACAAGCTATCGTCCCAAAAGAATCCACCATTGATACCGTTGATTCCAGATTGCACGACGTTGTCATTGATACTAGTAAGGGATATGCTACTCGGTTCCGTCTGTAGGACATTAAGAACAACCCCGTTGTCAGCAGTTATTTGAGTGTACTTACTACCCTCTGAAGAGTCACCTTTACTTAAGAACCAGACGGTAATAATCCCAATAATTAGAATGAAAGCACATAAGTAAATCAGAAAATAACGTCTTGTTACTACGAATCTTTCATTCTCTTTCCCTGTCAAATCCATTCTTACTTCCTCCTACTATGTGTGAGTCTAAGATCGGGATATCTTTCTTTGATAATAAAAGTACTTGCTGTCCATTCCATCTCAATTCCATTTGATATATGAATGAAGTATTCTTATGCTATTTAGTGTTTTATAAGCTCTCCACTCTAATCTAAAGGTTTCCCTGGCTCTAATGCATTCCCAAAACCACCATCCTCATTTTGATAAGCTTTTAGAGAATCTAAAACACTCTTCTTTTGATCCACCTTGGAAAGAATATTCAAAAATTCTTCGTACTAATAATCTTCAAGTCATATGTCGATCCCTGAATATGATGATGCAAATGGTCTTGAAAATGGATGGATGTCATACATTATGTATTTTCCATTGCAGAGAAGTATTGTCTCTTTATTTCATCCCATTCTGATTTAATGATACTAAAATAAACGTCATCTCTACGTTCGCCATTTCTCATAATCTCCAATAATTATGTTTAACTCTTTAGCCATTTTAATATCAAAAGGTATAATTTTTACAACTTTATTCTCAAAACAATCTGAGTGTCAAATATATCTTTGTTCAAGATGGTACTCCTTTTTTAAGATCTTTATTTGGATAGTGAGTTTTCTTGATACCACTTTCTAAGCTGATTAATATGCGCTTGATGATAGCGACTATGATCAGCCATATGCCATAATCCCCAGCGAATAGTTGCCTGCTTTTCGTTCCCATGTCCAAAAGTTACAATTTTACCAAGATCATCATCAATTAATTGTGTACATGCATTTTTCAACGTTATTAATACAATTTCATATTCAGACATCAGTGTGTTCAAAGACTTTCCTTCGATCATAGGCAGTCTATTATTTGCATCTATCATGGGGCCATACTGTGATATTAGTAACTGTGAAAGTGGTATATCCCTAATTCTATAAACCCAATTCAGGTCAACGTACATAATATGTCTTAATAACTGTGCTGTACTATTAAACTCGTGATTAGGTCCCTTGTAATCAACTTCTTCTTGGGTCATGTCGTTAGTGATTAATTGTAGTCGTTGACTATTTTCTTTTACAGTGGAATACAAAATCCCTACAATAGGTGTCATATTGGGTTCACCTTGTAAATCGTATAACATCCTAGTTTTACCTACTGACATGATTTCCGTTCACGTTCATGTATACAAAGTTGTAAAAGTACCAAGGTCATTTGAATTTCTTCTTCAAAAAATATTGTTTTATTCCATCTGGATATTCATCATTTATACCGAATATTTCATATCCCGCATTAACATAAAAATCTAATGACTGGTATGAGAAAGTACAAGTATGTGCGAATGTACATCCTAGTTTTTTCCCTTGTCTTTCAGCTTCAGTTAGCATTAATATTCCATATCCTTTATGTCTGTAATTCTCATCTATCCAAAAAACATCAAGATACAATCCATATAACCATGTTTCACAAAACAAACCACCGATTGCTTTTCCAGATTCATCTCTTAAATACAAATTAATATCTTTACCAGGCTTACTTAATAATTCATTCGTTGCGTTTACGTTAAACTGATATAAGTTATTACAAATCTCATTATATTCACTTTGATTGGATTCTTCTGTTATCTTCATATTCTCTATAAATATATCAACCATGGCTATACCCCATTATTTTCTTATTTTATCTCTTATAACATCAGAGGTCATTATTCTGGCGTTATATTACATATAATACTCTATTTTCTAGTAAATAAGGCCAGATCATGTTCTTGTTTTCACTTCACTCATTCACTATCCAGTCTTCAAAGGTCAAACTAATCAATTCGAAATTATTAGTAATTATGTATTCTTTTGCTGTTACAACTAAAGGTGATGAGTTTTCTTTTGTGATGAAATCTAGATTAACCCACTCCGAACCGGAAGTATCATCAGATAGTATAGAATTTTCAATAGATGATTCTATGCTAACCTTTAGAAATATTGCTATATGTTGAATATGTGTACTTTCTCTTATGTTATATTTAACAATGAATTCTGAAGTTCCAATATTTTTGTCTACATTAATAAGTAGTCCAATTTCTTCTTGGAATTCACGATAGAGTGCTGGAATGATAGATTCATTAGCTTCAATAGTTCCGCCAGGTAAATCAAACCTGTTCCTGTATGGTCCTCTTGTTTTATGGACTACTAGTAGTTAATTATCACGATAACAGATTCCGTACACCCCTAAATGCCGATGATACTTAGTCATTTACAACATCCTTACTATTGAGTATTTTTGATAAAGCATACTGTGTTATTCAATAGATTAAGTAGTTTTAAAGTCCATTCTTATCCTACAATACTACCCCAAGTTGATAATCATCTTCGTCTACTAATTTAGCTAGAACTTCAACCGAGTTTAACTTAATTATTTCAATCCTCCAATCTTTTTATTTTTGTGATTTAGGTAATGTAAAGGTATTCATGCAATCCATAACTAAATACTTATATGACTCTACTTAACCTTATTTGTAAATTATCTTTAATTTCTTGTCTATACTCGCCTTGCATCTCATCAATTCTTGCTGCTAAAGTTGGTATCATCCAACGCTCAAGAAATTCATCATTCATATCATTGAGCTTAATATACTCACTTAAGTATTCTTTATTAAAGAGCTCACGAAGTTTTCTATCAATTAACCAACTTGGAGCACTAGGCGGTAGCGAATGTGATTGAATCATCATTGATGTTCTAGTGATATCAGCTTCTTGGTTACCGACTAATAGATTCATCCAATCAATTATTATAGGACCATTAGGTGAAATAATAATGTTGTCTGGATGGAAATCATAATGACAAATGCTATTTCCGTCAGGTAATGAGTTCAATATATCTGTAATAATTTCTTTCTTTTCATTTACGATTTCTTGTGATCTATTAACTTTATCAGCGATTTCGGATTTAAGATTCGGAAGAACGTTATTTTCAACATTGTGCATCTCAGATTGAAGATTTGCCATAAGCCTAGCATTATTAGAAATACTCTTTTCTGTTGGTTCGATGTGCCACAACATCGTGGGACCATCAATTTTTTCGTAAACGATACCAATTTTCCCCTCACACTCTAATAGACCAGAAAATTTGGGAGCACTCAACTTTAAGTTATTTATTAGTTCTGCGTTTTTCGCTTCAATCAACGCAGAACTTTGATCATAAAATAATTTTAATACTTCATTCTTCCCCCATTGATATACCTTTGCAGTATTTCCAATACCAATTAATTCGCCGATTTTCATTGTAACTTCCTCTTTTCAAACAACATTAAGTTGCGAATGTACTACTAATGAATGCCTATTTAAAATCTGGATAAAGTACATTTAATCACGAAGGAAACCCACCTAATGCTTGCTCTCGCTTTTATTGGGTGGGCCTATACTAGGAGATTATTCTACTATGCAAACAAATACTTTCTACTAATGAAGAATGTACGCTAAGTAAGACTTGTGCTAGCTAAAGTGACTGGTATCCTGAGCTAAGAAAATCATTTGGCAACCGCATTGAAATTATACGTTTGCAGATTTTGTACTCGGTCAACGATTACAACATAATCTAAACCTGTTACATCTACTGAGATATTTTCAGGGTAAATTTCATCAACTGGTATTACAGTCTTTAAGATTGGATTACCAATTTGCTCTCCTTCTTTCGTGGATTCACTAATAATAATCTCCCCATCCAAATCGCTCTTCCCTAAAATCGCCAAACTATAAACGGAGTAGTTCAAAGTTGTAAACTGTTTGTTAAGATGAATGACAATACTGTTTGCTGTTTCGTCCTGTTTATTAAAGATCTCATAGACATGTCCATCTGAATCCATCAAGCTATCAGTGACCGTGACTACTGAATCTGATAAATTCGCTATGGAGATATCTACTACATCCCCAGAATTGTAATTTTTGTTCAGAAGATTCTCATTTGTTAGTGTTGGAGTCGGTTTTACCGTCGGCGTTTGCGTTGAACTTTCATTTACTACTGGTGTTGCTGAAACTACCGGTTCACTATCTTTAGATGACTTGGAAATTAACATACCAACAGTAATACCAATTACGAGAATAACAATAGTAATTATATAAACTGCACTTTTACTTTTCATTAACTCACTCCCACTTCCTCTAAATCCTGTCATTAACATATAACGGATTAATATGGAAATAAGTTGCTCCTCGAGACTAACTGCAAAATCAATTAATTTGCTTAGTGTTTTTTTCTCTGTTTATATTAATAATCTTTAGTCTTTTCTACTTGGATCATAATTACAATCCGGATTTTTACGATGTTTAGTTCGTTGTTCGAAAGCATAGCCAATGTGAATTAACGTTGGCTCACTGAATGCTTTTCCAGCAAACGTTATCCCAAATGGTCGTCCGTTCTTTCGATACCCTGCAGGAATGGCAATTGACGGATAGCCTGCTTTGGCACTTATATCTGCTCCAATATATGCAGGGAACATTATCGCATCCAATTGATTGCTGTCTATAGCGTAATCTATGCCTTGTGTCTGTGAGAGATACAGATCCATTATTGAATCCAAGATATAATCCTTACTTTTTAGAGGATTTGTCAGCTTTTCTCGATAGATTAAGCTATCTTGTCCATATTTCAATGCTTCTTCAGCATGATCGGTATTCCATTTGACTAGCTCGGACATTGAATGAATGGGCATATGAGATGGAAGTTTAGATAAATAATTATCAAGTCCATGTTTGAATTCCAAATCCATTTTGTTCCATTGCCAAGGTCCATGGAAAGAAGGAATACTGATCTCTTCAATAACAACAGCACCTGCTTGAATCAACTCTGAAACTGCTTGTTTGTAAAGAACTTCATCATATTCGCCAGAATTTAAGACATGATCGGGTACCTCCTTAAAGACACCAATTCTTGCTCCATATAATCCCTCTTTATCAAGAAACGCGGTATATTCCCTCTTTGTAGGAGCGTTATCATTTCTCCAGGTAGCAGGGTCGTGTTCATCCCTTCCCACAAGTGCATTAAGCAAAATTGCCGCATCAGACACAGTTCTTGCCATCGGGCCGGCCGTATCTTGAGAGTAAGAAAATGGGATGATGCCAGAACGGCTGATTAATCCTACAGTCGGCTTAATACCCACGATGGACATTTGTATGGCAGGACTTAGAATGGAAGCGGAGGTTTCTGTGCCTATTGCGGCGGTTGCAAAATTCATCGCAATTGCCGCAGCTCATCCAGTACTGGACCCACCTGTGAAAAACTCACCATAAGGATGAGAGACCTGTCCTCCCTTTGAACTGTAACCTGCCCACATCGAAGAAGAGACTCCGTTTGCCAATTCTGTCATATTGGTTTTACCTAGAATGACTGCTCCAGCTTCTCTTAACGAATGAATCAGAAAAGCATCCTTCGTACTCACATGCTGTGATAATGCCAGCGTTCCTGCACTAGTACGCATCTTATCACCAGTTTCAATATTATCTTTGACAAGTATAGGGATACCATGTAAAGTTCCTCTACTCCCCTTATGTACCCTCTCTAAATCAAGTGCTTCGGCTATAAAAATAGCATCAGGATTTATTTCCATAATAGAATTTATATTAGGACCATCTTGATCATACAGTGCAATTCGAAATAAATAATAAAGTACTAATTCTCTCGAAGTAATACTTCCTTGTTCCATCGCAGATTGTAAATCTAAAATGGTCGCTTCTTCTACATTAATATTCATGATTTGAAAAGGATTATTCATATATACCTCCATGTACCACTATGATTATTACTAGTTAATTTCTTTCCAATCTTCTTTCAATAAACCATAAATAACATGATCTACATAATGATCGTTAATCCATTCTGCTTGTCTAACTAACCCTTCATAACTAAAATGAAGTCTTTCTGGAATTGCCCGACTCTTTAAATTTAATTCAGCTGCCCTTATTTCAATTCTGTTAAGAGACAATTCACTAAATACATAATTAATAACTGATTGACATGTTCTTGTTATAATTCCATTTCCTTGATGTTCTTCTGCCAACCAATATCCAATTGTCGTTTTTTTATTATCCCAGTCAATGCTATGTAATCCTATACAACCGACAATCCTTTCTTTATAAAAGATACCCAAGTTAAATCCGTTGTTATTGGCAAATAAATTCAATGAGAATTGTATATAATCTCTTGTTTGCTCAACACTTATCGTTTCATCAACCCAAGGTAACCACTTTCTTAAGTAATCCCGATTGCAATCTGATAAATTAAATAGTTCTTCAGCATGACGCATTTCAAAAATTCTCAATTGAAGGTCATCATTAATAATATGACTGAACATATATTGCCTCCTGTAATGTATTGTTTATTAGGTTTGTAACCTTATGATCAAAGTTATACTTAGTTAGCAGTTATTCCACAATTCTTAATTTAGGCCATTTATGTAACCAATTCTTTGAGTTGATTCTATTATGAAAATAATCTACGTCTTGAAAATGAGTGCTTTTTCTTATCTTTAAGTCAAATAAATCTTCTAATCCTAGTGGGGCTATGACTTGAATGTCATTCTCCCAATTCATCCTTATTCCTACGGCCGTTGCGGTTTCTGGCCAATGTCTCATGGCATCTTCTATATCAACATAGGGTTTAGTATTATTTGTTATATGCATCCTTGCCTGATTCTTTATTGACCAATTATGTGTTGACTTCTTTAGCTTTAATTGCTCTTCATATTCAATTTCTTTATCAAAAGTTAAATCAGATTGATCATAATAAATAATATCGACATCTTCGAGTAAAGATTGACGATGATATTCATGTAGACTATCCCAACAGTAATTTCTAACATAACCTGCTGCGATCCACGAGTTTGGTAAATTCAGATCTCTCACCAGCGTTAAGTCCTCTATTAATTCATCATTTCTTAACATGATTTCTATTAACCTTTGTTTTAACAACGTTGACTTTAACCCCTTTAACTAATTTGTCTTTGATCTTATGTATAACGTTCTTGTATACATGATAGACGTCCACCATAGATAGATATTATATGAAGCAACCGAATTTTCAGAAATTGAGGCTTAGTCTATATGTATATGTGGTGATATATGTTACTAGCGCTTACCACGTATCTCTTCCGTAATGCTTTTTAAAAAAAGATCGAATATGTTTCTCAAACTCAGTATTTGTTTGCATATATGTCCCATTCAAATTAGTAGATGTAAACCCGAAAACTCGTTCTCCGTCTTCATATAGTGATATGCTAAAATTGAAACCAACTCTATCTTCTTGATTTTCGTGAGGAATTAATTGAATATCCTTTATTGAATTAATAAATGTTGTAATTTCACTCTTATCTTCTATTATTTTCCGTTCACCAGAATTCCCGTCTAATAGTTCAATTTTATCTACGACTTGTATATTCGTAGGATATACTTCTGTCAAACTTAGAGGTTGCGGAACTACGGACTCCGCATTTTCAATATTATCTTGGCAACCCATTAAAAAACATACCAATAATAACATAAGTATATTCTTCTTAATAATGACGCCTCCCTTTTACTAATTACATTTGAATTTGATTAAGTTAATATAATTGGACTTAACATATTTGTATTTACATTATTAATGATATCTTCAAATTTACAAGCTGCTATTGATCCCAAAGGTGTGACAATAGCGTCATTGTTGATTAAGAATATTGAATCTAAATTATATTCATTAATGAACGTGTATATCCAATCAATCAAAGTATTCGTATCAGAATCTAAATGGATACGATTCTATAACTTTCTGCTTGTTAATAGTGCTAATTTCAATTTTCATTTGTTCTGCACCTGTAAATATTCGCTCAGGGTTTAACATTGAAACATAGAGTTCACCATTATGGTTTGGATGTAGTATGGTTTCTCCTTCAATATTCCCAATTTTTATTTCTAGATTTGCTTCAGGACCAAAGATTACTCCTCCATTTTTATCATTGTAAACAAGTGCGATTTCATAGTCTTCTAGAGGGTCAAGATCTTTCGTCCATACAATAATATCAACGCCACGAGATTCATTGAAAACAATGGTTACACGACCTGGTTTATTTATAAATGAAATTTCCTGTATCTGATCGGGTTCAATCAGAATAATCTCTTCGGTGATAGTTTCATTAGAACATCCAATACTTAATAATATAAGTATAGTAGCCAATAAAAGACGCATACTGCACTTCTCCTTCTTTTACTAGGATTTTAACTGACTTTCTTGTAAATTAGAGTTAACATCCGTTCATTCGTTTTTCTAACTCATCTAATGTCATTGGATTTGAACTACCCTCATCATCAATTAAGCTTTTATTCATTTGTGCTAGATATGCTAGATCATTATCAACTGCTCTTAAAAGGTTTAGACTCATGAGTATCATACCTCCCCAAAAAAATTGTTACTTCTCTCATAAAGTTAACTTTGAGTTTCAAAAAAATTTACTTAATGTTACCTTCATGCATGACTCCAAATATTCCTGTCATTCCCTCATGTTCATTAAAACCATACTTTTTGTAAAATGACTCTTTTCCATGAGAAGCAAACATTCCAATAAATGATTTTTCAGGTGCGTTAACCTTTAAGAATTCAGTTATTGCAGTCATTATTAAAGTACCTATTCCCTTATTCTGATGATCGGGGAGAATAGCTATATCTTGAATATAAAAGTAAATATTGCCGTCTCCAATTACTCTTCCCATCCCAACTATATCATCTTCATATTGAATAACTACACCAAATAAGGAATTGTTTAATGAGGCTTCTGCGACATCAAAATTCATAAAATCGTTCCATCCAACGGCAGAACAAATGGATTTATATTCTATAATCGTGGGTACTCTGTTTAACGTTTTATATTTATTATTCATTGATATCCTTTCTGACACTGTATTTTTGATTGGGTTACGTTTTTTGTTTTACCAGCAATTGTACTTCATTTGATTCAAGTTTTTATTCACTTACCAACCAGGTTTTTGCATCTTCTGGGTCTATATAATATTTCATTGGATTTACCTTATTATATGGGATCTTCTTTTTTAGCCTATTGAGTTGCCATTTTGATTTATTTGAAAGTCCAACAACAGATAATTTTAAGATATGTCTTTCAATTTCAATCAAACTATTTAAAAATTCAATTAATATCGTATTATTAATAGTTGTGTCATAAAAATCTACCCAAATGCGTAATTGCTTATTGTTTTTTTGGATAAATTCCACTTCTTCTTTCATTACACATATCAATTTTGCGTGGTCTTTGAAGTAGCTTCCGAATTTTAGGCAATGTACTTCACCACCTTTATAGTAATATGGGAAAGTGGATCCACCAGGAGATTTAATTGTAGACATTATAATCACCTCTAATTTTTAATATGTATATTGTTTCTAGACGTAGATTTCAAATATCGTTCAGGTATTCATATCTTAATCATGCAAGTTTCCAAGCCGTAGCCTCACGTGGATTTTGTGATATGTGAAATAGTTAGAGTATGCATTATTTTTTTTAGGAAAATATCTAACTAGAAATACTATTAATTAATGAATAGATCTGAAAGCCTAAGAATGAAACTACCCAGATAATAATTATGATCTTTACATATTTTCTTATTCTATTAGGTAGTTGTTCTAGTCTCTTTGGTGTTTGATGTCCATTAATTGCATCATAATGTTTAATTACATCATTGAATCCTTTCCGTGCATCTATTGATTCTCGAATTTCTTCTTGTTGAATAGAGTGTAATGTATCATCATCATAAGGATTATATTTATCATTTTTCTTCAACTAATCACCTGCTCTCTTTAATTCCACTTTTCCCAACTAATTTGGATATTGATTAGATCCTGCTAGATGGAATCAAACGTATCCTGTTTTCCAAAGTTTCTCCTAACTTTCAGGTAGCTGTCATGTAAATCCTATAAGATTTATTGTGCTGAAATTAATTATGAATTTGTCATTAGTGGTTCTTAGAATAGTTTATTAACTGAATACTTTCCTTGTGCGGGACATGATGCGAGGAATACACTAAGTACTGAATGGACTGTTTTCATTTTCAAACTTATAACATAATTAAATTTACCATTCTACTAGGAGTAATATCCTCCTTGATAAAGATATTCTCCGGTTTCCTTATAATGTTTGAATATCTACTATACTTCAATGAATGACTTACAATATTTCTAGCATGCTCTTGTCACTATAAATTACGTAATAATCTTCAACAATTTTTATATCACCTAATTTCATATACTCTAGCAGTCTTGATGCTTCTTGAAGTATCATCGGTCTTGCATTTAATAATCCATTTATGTTATTTGGCTGCTCTAATCGATGATCGAAATCGTAACATATAGAGGTAAGTGCGATATCTTTCAAATCACAAATTTAAGGAAGTAATCATTAATATGTCTATCATAATAATTCATACTCACACCTCATCAATCTTTTGTGTTATTAATATTTTGATTGTCTAATTTTTTTGAAATTTCTTTTTGAACTATTAATATATTATTTAATGCCAACAAAATAAAACCAAGCATAATAAACGTTACTATCTCTTTAGTAAAGATCGAAATGATTCCTACAATTAATACATAAAAGGTATTTAAGGTGTCCTTCATTTTATCCTCCATGTAACTCTAAAAATTAGATTTAGCCGTTCATTTAAAACTAATCTTTCAGTCCTCTCTTTGCGTTACCAGAATTAACTGCTTAAATCCTGCACTTAGTAACTTAGGAGCGAATGTACTGATTCAGAATGCATTTGTTAGTTATCGGTTATACCTTACTCTAGCCTAATGAAAGATATTACTCTCTTGAATAAATTAATGCACCACCTGATCCCATAATAACCAGTTTATTACCCGATGGAGAAAATCCACTTCTTATGTTCCCATCTAACCTGTTTAAATCAATCATAGTAGCGTCATTAAGGTATTTATAATTCGATCTAAAAACATTTTCGATAATTACAGATTCTATTGGCCACCATGGACTTATAACTTTAATAACCCACCCATCATTTGTTGAATGAATCCCATCACCTGATTCAAAACCAAAAACACTTATACACTCATTACTTAATGGCACTTGAAAGGTTAAATTGTTATTACTTATTTTTTCGTAAGTTAAATTGGAATCGCGATCTCTATGGATTAACAATCCCGTTTTTGCTTCAGTAATGCTGTAACCTGAACTGCTGATGAGAACAAGATTCTCATCGACATTCCATCCACAAGCTACACAACCAGCTGCGGGGACAATAACTTCATCAAACTTAGTTCTTTTTTCTTGTTCAGATCTGTTAAAAAACTTCATATTAAGCTTCTTTAAAGTTGATAAAATTTTCACTAGAATTTCCCCAGAGTTACACCCTAATCCCAGTCCATATAAAAATTCACTTCTAGCTTTTCTTGCCCACATTCAGGACAATCGAGTGCATTATTTTGAAGATTATCTAAGGGCATTGATGGCATTGGAGCTGTACAACGTGGACATATGTAACTGTTAGTATAAGTTTGGGATTCTGAACTAATATGTAAATATACTTCATTTAGTTGATAATGGCACTTATGACATACATACAGACCATCAAAGCAATCAAAAGTCGTGTCCTTTTCATTCATAAACTCGCTGATTCGCTGTTTACCTTCATCATCTTTATACCATTCTAAGATGGAAATCAAATTCATATATCTAAATCCAAAACCTAAAAACACCTTTTTATTGTAGGAACAGTGACTACAGCTCAACTTACAAGCCTCACCCATAAACTCAATCACCTCTCAAAAGTTAACTTTACCATAATCTCTTTATTTCTATTAACTAGCAATTCTTAATAGACTCCCCTCGAGGCAACGCGTAATCAGGATCATAAACATCTTTTTATCATAAACTAACGGATGTCTCAGACTTCTAAGATAAAACTTATTCTTCTCTTCTGATTTTTAGTTCGTTTTTTCTTGCAAATATGGTCATCTCCTCTCTTAATTGTTCCATGTATTTTTGGTCTTTGACACTCATTCGAATGCTTCGTCCTCTATTGATATTATGTAGTCTGCTTATTTTAATACTACGATTAGCTATCACTATTTCTTTTATATGTAACGCTTTAATAGTTTCTTGATCATATATTAGCTGGTGATTTTCAATGTGTAGTAACTTTTCCTTTCTTACTTGCCTTGTATGTATTACTAAAAATATTCCTGCAAGAACTAGGAAAAATAAAAAAATGGAAATTTTATACTTCATAGTATTAATAAAAGATGCAGTTAACATTAATAGTTGGCAAATTTGACTTATAATCAATGGATAAAGTGTCCATCTATCATATTGGCTATTCATTATAAAATTCCCATACTTCTTTTCTGCTTTTTCCAAGAGGAGACCACATCCTTAATGCAAAGTTACCTACAATAGCCGTTCCAATATTTTTGCCACACCATCGTTATCATTCGTATCTGTAATTTCTTTGGCTATGGCTTTTAATTCTTCAATTGCATTTCCCATTGCTACTGGCCACCCACAAATCCTAAATAATCCAAGATCATTAAAGTCGTCCCCGAAAACCATAACGTTATCTAATGCTATACTCATTTCTTTACATAAAATTTGTACAGCATTTTCTTTTGAAGCCTTTATTGAAGAGACTTGAACGAGATTTCCACCATCTGTGACATATATGTTTAATCGAGAAGCAAATTTTTCTTTGAATAAATTAATATCTATCTTGCCTGAGAATAGGATTTTTGTTGCATCGATAGTTTTGAGTTCTTGTAATGATTTTACAATTGGATGTCCTTTGACTCTCATAAGTGTTGTATAGTCGTATTCCCTTAAACTCATCCATTCATCTTTCATTTCAATGCTAATATCCAGTTCAGGATTAATATTCAAACAATAATCTAAAACATCAGCTGTAAGAATTGATTCAATTGGTTCATGACGATGTATACCTGTGTATTTACAATTGATATACGCTCCATTGTAATATATTAATGAAGCTATATTTAGTAATTCATCGCTTAACAAAGACCTTACTGCTCTCGGTGGGCGTGCAGTAGCGAAGAAAAATCTTATTCCATGATTAGAACAATCCATAATAGACTTAAAAGTACGATCTGAAATCTGTTTATCCGAGTTTAGAACAGTTCCATCTAAATCTAGTACTACAATTGGATACTTTATTGATATCACCTCTAATGCGTCTCAAGTTATTCACTCAGCATTCTAATAATAACTTCCTAACGATGGATTACCCCTTATACATCGATATCTGAAATTTCCTCTGCCCTACCAGATTCAGTAAATCCAGAAGAAAAGCAGATTAATCCAAAATGACCACCAGGCTTTAATACCTCGATAACCATTTGAATATATGAAGCCTTACGATGAGGTAATAAATGATGAAGTAATCGATCTATGAGCCTAGATCCTCTTTGCTTTTTACCTTTTTTAATATTCCCTCGTTATATGAATAGTTGTAGATTTTTCCGTTCTCATTTTCGAAATTTGAAATAGTTATAAATGGTGGATTTGTATCAATATTTAGATTAGCAAAGTCTCCTTGATTTTTTTGTATGGAGTTGAAAACAGAATCACTGATTTCCAATTCTCCATTCATTGTTCTAATAATGGAGAGATCAGGCAACGATAAATGTAATCCTTGAAATTGTATAATAAATTCTTCATTCCCATCAGCATCTAAATCGATAAAGCTAGGTTCTCCCCATAAATCAAAGTCCAATATTTTGCTTGTAGTATTATCGTAAACCAAATATTTTCTCAATCCAGGTCCATTGAGTGATATATCAACAGTTCCTATTAATTGATAACGGTTTTGATTTGAGAAATAATGTTGAAACATACATACTTGAGGGCAAATATTTGAATCATTTTCAATTAATGTGCGTGATAGATCAATAATGAGAAATTGTTTGTTATTGAATTTCAATACTCCATTTATTTGATTTAATAGTATTTCACTAGAGTCAGTTATTTCGTATATTTCTAATACAGCATTACTATTCTCTATTTCTCCAAATGATATTGATTTCATATACTTCCAATCCGTTGCAACCTCACCCTCTTGAAGTTCCTTCATCTCTAAAGAGCTGAAAGTTAAATCAATTAAGTCGGGTAATGAATGTAATTCATGAAGATCAACATTATCTATATTGGCATCTTCTGTATCAATTATTAGAACTGATGTATCGCTTAAAGGTGAAAATGATTTATTGATGCCACATGCCGACAAAAACAATAGAAATAAAAGCATTAAACTTATTATTGATTTCATTCAATCGCCTCCGATTGTTTGAGAAAATACTGCATAGTTATCACCAACACTGTAATCTGATACGATTTCAAGTAACCACTTCTTATTAATACGAGGAATAATTGGGAATTGTTGCAAGTTCATTCTTTCTACCTTTGGATAAAGTTTAATGTTTGCACAGCAACTATATTTATCCATTTAGATTTAATAGCTTATTCAGTAAGTTCAAATTTATTAAATTGTTATGTCTCCTGTAAGAATGTCTACTTGAATTCACTTAATCGCTCGTTTAAGCGCTATGATCCTTCCTATCTAACGGCGAGTTTAGAATACCTAGAAGTAAAATTATCCAAAGCGGAGAGTTTCCAATAGCATGTACAGCAAATGAAGCCCAAACTGTGAATTTCTTAAGTGGATTTAATGGTAAACGATGAAATTTTTCTATGAAAACGGAAATTGACAGGATTCCACCATCTAACCAATAGAGAAAGATTGATATAGGTAGCAAGATAATGACGGGCATCCATAAAAAGAACCAAAAAGAAAAATAATGGAACACCTCTACTTATTAATTTCGGTGTGCAATAGTAAAATCAACAATATAACAGAAACCCACTTTAGATAACTTTGATCTGAAGTGAGTTTCTGTGTTGGTAAGCGTACTGCTATACTAGAAATTCGATATTAATCTCGTTCTACTTTCTTTCGACGGAAAAGTGAAACTCCGCCGAAACCACTTATTACAGCGATGTAAAATCCAAAGTCATACCACCAACCTGAATTATATGTTTCATACAATCTAATATCATGGTTGAATAAACCAAGTAGTAATGAAATAGGAGCAATCCATCCATGCCAGATACCCATAAAAAATCCCGCATGATGTTCAGCGTTATTATTTCCATCTCCAGGAATACACCCCGTTAGAAGAGTCATAATCATCAAGAACATCCCTATCATGACAAAATACTTAAATTTCATTTCCATCACCTTCCACTTAAATTCTTGTTATTATTTATAAGGTATTTACTTACAACCTCAGACACCTTACTGCCAAGTATAACAATTTCCCTACTATTTTCCGAGCCCTATTCTATGCTTCCCCTAAAGTGATTATGTCGCAGCAGACATGTGATTTTAGAGCTTTTTTATCAGTATGACTTCAAGAGGTTGAGTCTCCAGTAGTAAACACCCGGCATCTCGATATCCAAGTTTTCTATAAAAATGTTGTGCTTCTTCATCAGATTGAGTTGATGTCATAACTAGCTTAAATCCACTTTGCCTCATCATTTCTTCCCAATACAATACAATTTCCTTTCCAATTCCTTGTCCTCTATATTCTTCATCAATCCATATCATGTTCATAAAAGGGATATTATCCCAAAAATATCCGTATCTCATCCAACCTATTTCTTTCTCTAATTCTTTAAGTATAAAGATCTCCTTTTCATTAATTTTCGCTCTTACAAGGGACTTAGGAATATGGATATCTCTTTCCACAATGTATGTATAATCTTTTTCAGTTGCCAGTTCTATCTTCAATTTAATTCCCCCGATATACTCTTCTAATTACCGTGTTATGTAAGATCATTCACTTTGTAAACTGTTAACGAGTGTTCTTCGATGTGTTTCAAAATCTCTTGATTGTTCTTTACTATTACTCTCTTGTATGAGAAACTACTTGTCAATTCCAATATTGTATAAATACCTTCCTTGTCGTATCCGCGATTCCATATGAATAGCATCTGAAATAAATTTTTTAATGATTGTTTATAATTCCATTGTTCGATACCCAATCTTGTTTTTATAAATCTATAAATAACTCTAAAATCACGAATAAACTTATTAGGTTTAATGATAAATATTAAATCAGCATTTTTGAAACTATCATGTCCCCACTTATAATGAACGCCTTCGACTATCCAAGACTCTTTATTAATAATTTCGCATAACTTAGAATCTCGTATTTCTATTGGATATCTCACATTTACTGCACTTTTATCCCAGACGAGGTTATCTAGTTCATAGTAGTTAATTCCATATTTTTTTGATAACACTTTTGCTATAAATGACTTCCCACTCCCGCAAGCTCCAATTATACGGATTTTAATATACATCGTCCCCTTCATTTAAGCTAATTCCATCTCCAACCAAGGCGAATACCTCGGCGTGAATCTGGCATTAGATTTTCTCATCTAATTCTAAACAGTTTCATGTATTAATAGCGAACCAATTTCCTTGTTCCAGAAAGCAGTTTCTCCAATAAATTGATCCCGGCATGCCATCAACTAATATTAGTTTTGTATTCATTAATATCAGTCCCATCTGAATGTCTAGTAATATAGATGCGTTTCGTTGATTTAATTTCTTAGAAGATTTATATACTATTTCTACTAAATTACGTCTTGCTGATTGGATATTATTCGATTAGTCTCACTATCTACTTTTGACAATATTGTAAATCTTAATTTATTAAAGTCTATACTCGAAAACGAAGAAACAACAATACTAACTGAATAATCCCTTCCAAAAATTCTGTCTATTTTTTCCGAAAATGACGGTTTACTTTGGTCTTTAGCCCATATTCCAAACATAGTTACACCGTTTTCTCTGTAAAAAGAAATTTGATGTATTTTATTTAATTCAATAATTTTATGACCAAATAACCACTTATATTCAAGATACTGGTCAGTAACAATTAAGTAAGGCTTATTAATGAAAACTGTTGAAAGCCAGAAATATCCGAACAATACTAAAAATAATAGAGAACTAATATTCAATATGACCTTTGTAAAATCGTTACCTGGTATAAGAATGAAACCAACAAAAAGCATTATTATAAACAAATATAAAATAAGAACTGCTCTTTTGAGTTTTGCCTTTTGGTACAATGGCAGGGTATATAATCCATTGTCCTCAATTAATGTTTCATTCATGGTAATCACCTTTCATATTTCATAAATTGATTTACAACTATTAAAATGTAACATTTAAAATTCTATGAGAACTAATAAATCCAGCCTTCTCTATAGTTTTTTTAGATCCTATATTTGTCTGAGAACACGAACATATGGGTCTACAATTAACTTCATAACAATGCTCTTTTAATAGTGTAAGAATATATGTGCCAATTCCCATTCTCCTATGTTCTCTTGAGACAACCATGCCCACATCTGCATAAGGCTTTTGCTTCTGACTAATAATACACTCCCCAGTTCCTAAAATTTTTCGATCATTATACAAAATAAATAATTGTTCTCGTAGTAGCAACTGCTCTATAAAGTCCCTTATCCATTCGCCGCTACCTTCAGTATTAATTGTGTAAAAATCAATTACTTCTTCCAAATCTCCTAACGTCGCTTTCTTGAAGATTTTATTGTTGAAATTAGATAGCGATGGTTTTATCCTTATCCCATCATAAAAGAGATAACTGTTAATAGAAATTTTCCTAGTTAAATCAAAGCATAAAGATAAATAGAAAGGCTCAATAGTGCTGCAAATCGCATTACTAATATTTTTGCAAGAAATTATAAACCGGAATATGTCTTGAGCAAGCATTCGAAATTCTTCTAATAAATGAAACTGAAGTAAACACATGTTTGAGTCTACACAGAAGTATCCTGCTTTATTTCCGTTATATTTTATAATCGAAAAGGTTGAATTTCCAATAATAGAGCTCTCCCACATGCCATCCATTGGTGCAACAAGTGATTCTAGATATTTTAGTCTAAAGTTTTGTATTTCTTCTAAGTTATTTATTTCACAACATTCAATCATACGATAATTACTCCATTCGGTTTTTTAATATTCTTTAACTATGATCTTCGATTAATGATAACTTTCCATTCTTGATCTTAAATATTGATTGTCCTCTTAGTTGAATCTTATCTCCTGCTTTCAGACCATTAGGTAGATCCTTAGCAATTATTGCTTCATAATCAATTTCAGCTTTAACTCTATCATCACGATACTTACATTCAATAATTCTCTGACAACGTTGTGAAAATATCTCTGCTGATTGTTCTGCTAAACCTTTAAATGCTTGAATGCCACTTGTTTCTGCATTAATCACTCCGCTTGAAATGTTTCTAAATTCTATATCCTCATTCAAAAGATTTACGATTCCGTTAATATCAAAAGAGTTATACGATTTAATATATTTCTGAATGATCTTATCAATTTCTTTTCTGTCCACAAAAATTCCCCTCTCAGGTTATAAGTACATTGTGCTTCAAGAGCTATTATCAAAAATCTCTTTCAAATAAGTAAACCTTACCATTTAGAGGTCTCAAAAAATTGTCACCTATATAACCCCTTCTTTTCAGTTCTTTACTTAGTACTGTCATAAAGGCGCCGTGAGTAACTACCAATATATTGCTATTATCATTTAATTCAATCTCGTCAATTACTCTTTTTGCTCTTAATATAGTGTCTTGTTTACTTTCCTGTGTAGAATGATTTAACAACCAACCTACTCTGCCCAAGATTAACCAGAATGAACGATGTAACTTAAATTTAGTTTGTAATATTGCCTTAATGTGTATTTCTCTCAATAGGTTTGTTGTAATTATTTTGTCTTTAAAGATCAGTTCAGCTGTTTTTACTGACCTAGGTTGATCACTGGAATAACAAAGATCCCAATATATTTTCTCTATAAATTCATCACTTTTAATATCGCATTGGTCATAGTATTCGACCCAACTATTAAATTCTGATGATGTCATCCAAAGAGCTTTCGTAATATCCACTACGCTGAAATGTCTAACTAATCCAACTTTCATTCATTTTTCTCCTGATTTTGTATTCTCTCGTCATATTTCATATAACTTTCTTGATTTCACGATGTAAGTTCACATGTTATTAGAATGGTTTCTTAGGAGGTCCTTCAACTGATGTTGAACATGATGCGAGGATTAAACTGTTTATAGTTGCTGGTGATCTTTTCTTACGTTTATTCACAGTGTTTTATCAATTCAGATGTTTCACCTAACGTTCAGGTATTTATCAACTTGTGCAGCAAGTTGTCAGACAGCCATTGTATTCTTGATACTCCTCTGCTGACCAAGGCGCAGCTACTGTGAGAATACTGTGTTATCTGATGTAACATGACTTCTATGATTAGTTTTCAAAATCTTGAATCTTTCTTTTGTTTTCAATACGCTCCTTAAAATTACCTTGAGTGTATTCATTAATGGTTTTATTCCAAAATAATTGTGCAGGTTTATTAGTCTCAATTTGATAGACTTCCCATTGTCCTTTGTGTAAGTTGAAAATTTGTTTAGCTACTGCTTTACCAATTCCTTCTTTTCTATATTTTTTCAATATAAAAAACTCAGCAATAGAAAAGTAATTGCGCTCTTTTGATTCAATAAGTCTTACCAATACAAAGCCTACATATTTGTCATTTTGTTTAATAACATATGGAAATCTATGATTTACCTCTCTCCAATAGTCTTCTAAATGTGGGTATGTCCCAAATAATCCATCGTCTTCGACATCGCATTTGACAAATTCAGAAAAATCATAAATATAGAATTGCATTAGATTTCTTAAAACATCTTTGTAATCTTCTGTAGCTTTTATTAATTCATAATTCATATATAGTGATCACCTTTATTCTTTAATTTATTTGTATTTTCTTATAACGTTCAATTAATCACGAACTTGCTCAGCCACTTAGTTATTACCTACTTAATCTTTTGTTTATAAATTCAATAATTTCTTGTCTATTCCAAACTACAAATTTATATTGTACTTCATCTCGCGTTGTAATTAATATTCCATTCGGTACTATTCCCAAGGTATTTCGTTTTTTAATCGAAGTTATTTGGTCAATCTTAATCTCGGTACTACCTTGTTGAATATTTAAAGCATGTGAAGCAAATAACACACTTCGGTCGGAAATCTTCAATCTACCACCTACAGACTCAATTCCTCTAAACAGATTTGCAAATACATCAAAATGGATATATTCTTTATTATCACTCAATTTATTCATCCTTTTTTAATTCGAATTTTGAAATACAGATCTATTTATATCTTTTTATTTATCCAAAGATTACACCTTTCGTTCTTGCATTAACGAACCCGAAAGGCTTAAGTGAGCGCAGCGGTCGGTTCGTCAGACTTAGCCTTGCAGGGTTGTTACGTGAATCTGCTTCTCTGTTAAAATCTTCACCAGTGACAGAGTAGTGTATACAACCATGCATTTATGCGGTGTTATCTGAGGCAAGTGACAACTTGTGCTGCTTTCGTCATCTGCTCTATAACCGTCTTTTTATTCTTTCACTAGTTATATTTATGCCATTCTTATCAGCCCACTTTTTAAAATCCTCTATATTCATATCTTCATTATTTTTGAATCTAAAATGTAGATCATTCAATATGAACTTTTTCCCATATAATTTAATACCAAGGCTTTGAATAAAATAACCCTGAATGATAATCTTCTCGATTTTATCTATTGAAACTTCGACATTGTTTAGCTTTATTTTATCATCCATAATTTCCAATTGATTATTTTTCATCAATATCTTGGCTAGTAAACCTAATATAACGCTTACTAATGCTAGGTTAAATATTAAGTGAATAATAAATAGTAGCGTATTCTCTTTAATTAGCAATGCTAATCTTAAATGAAATAATGCTAATAAAGAAAATGTAATTAATTGAAAATACATAGATGTTGGGGTCTTTGTTTGAAATTTCTTGGTCATTCTTTGTTTTATCTCCTTTTCACTGGTTTGAGATAACGTTCAATTAATCACGAACTTGCTCAGCAAGTTGTCATATGAGTCTGCTACTTTGTCAAAAGCTTCAGAGTGACCAAAGGCGTATGCCATATGCGTGTATACTGTATTATAAGATGTCAGTACCTTCTTCAAATACTCGCACAAAATTTTTAGTGGATAAGTATAAACGATTAATCTTCGATCTCCCACTGTGGGTTCCAAACAACTTCCCACAAATGTCCATCTGGATCTTGAAAGTATCCCGAATATCCACCCCAAAATGTATCATGGGCTGGAACTGTTATAAGAGCATCATTACTTACTAGTGATTCCTGTTAGTGCAATAATAAAATAACTTGTTATTCATCTGTTATACTGATAATCGTCATAATGTTCTTTGCATTGCATAGAACTTACTTACTATTTTCCAAAGTTTCTTTCCATATTGCAGATTTTCCGTAACCTAAATACTCACCCACCTCAATAACCTTACTGCCAAGTATAACAATCTCCATACCATTTTCAGTGTCCCATTCTGTGCCTCCCCCTAGAGTTACACCAAATGTATTATCGTTTCTATCATAAGGATTTCTATAAAGATCAACTTCCCCTACCTCCATATAGCCCAAAATCTCCCTTCCAAAAGCTTGGGCTAATCCATTAGGATACTCCATGGTATCACTGGACATTTTGACGGTTTTCCATTCACATGCTTTAATGCATATTTCATTAATGGTTTCATCCGGCAAATGATTTAAAACATCTTGAATATAGCATTCTGCTTCCTCCAAACTCATGTCTTCGGTACTAAAACGATATTCAACATTACATTGGAATAAAGTGAGTAACCCAAATCCAGACATAAAGTTCTCGTCTGAAGTATCTACTACTCCAACGTGTTCTAAATGAAATTTTTCAGCCATAGTATTTCCCTCCTAATTATTAAGCACCTCAACTAGAATATCCAAAGTTTTAATCATGACACTAATGAGCAAGCTCTCCTTCGAAACGATATAGCGTTAATGCTATGTTATAAGATGGTCGGGCTCTCTTCGAGTTTGCTATCAAAAAATGCCTTATTTGTCTTTGTCCAATTAACCATAAAGTCAAAAAGATCAAGAGAATATCTATGATTATGCTTACAATTAACTAATTCACTCTTTATCTTATTTACGTTACTTTCAACTTCAACCGACTCAATAAAACAGACTAATCCTGGGCAAAACTCATTCAATGCTTGAAAATATCTCATTTGAGGTTCAATGAATTTTAGGTTTAATTCGAATCCTCTTCTCAATCTAGTTTCATCTTTTCTCTTCCTTTCCCTTAAGGTAGATTCACTAGTATAAAGTAAAAAATACTTATCCGGAAAACCTAATTTTCTTTGACTCAATAACGGTCTATAAAAATTTTCAACAAATTCTAATGTTTGTCCGTTAAATAACTTAAAATCAAATGCCCAGTTATACCAAAAGGGCTGATATAAATCGATGTCAATTATCACTAGACCATCTTGCTCTTTTTCAGAAGCAATCTTCCATCGGTCGATCTGTCTTTCGAAAAACCATTCTGGGTATTCTTGTTTAGGCTTCTTCCACCATGAAGCAACCTCTGGAATATGAAATGCCCCTATTTGATTAGTAAGTGCAGCTGAGGTTGTTGTCTTCCCACCTGCACTTGCTCCTTCAATGCTTATAATTGTCATAATTATGATTCCCCTTTTGTTTACCAGGTTGCCCTTCTCTCTTAAAACTTTAAGGTATTCATGAACCTTCACTTCCTTAAACGACCATAGCAAGTGGCCACGACGCGGTTAGGCAGTGCAAGGTTCTTCGGATAAATATGCTTCCCTGTAAATATCTCCTACCGGAGCGAGGGCGTATGCCCGATGCGTGAATATAGTGTTATGCGAAGGTCCTGGCTTCTTCGATTAACTCTCATCCAATTCTTCCTTATAATGACTCATGTCACCATGTTGTAATATCGAAGAATTCTCTTTATTAATTTCTATTTTACTTAGACAAGTTGGGTGAATGTACGGCGGGTGCCAAATATTCTTTGTTACACTCTGTTCAAAATATGCCATGACCATCTTAATAACCACTGTATGAGTAATTATTAAAATAGACTTTCCTTTATTGTTATGTATAATTTCATCTAGTTTCTTAATTGCTCTATCAGATACTTGTTGGAAAGTCTCGCTATTCTCTACTTGAAATGCTTCTGGATCATTCCAGAAGTTATAAAACTGAAGTGTAAAATTATTCTTTGCTTCTTCCTGAGTAATACCTTCCCAAACTCCTAGATTTATTTCTTTAAATGCCTCAGATATTTCAATCGGTATATCTCGATGTCCTTTGACTATTTCTGCGGTTTTTATAGCTCTTTGACTTGAACTCGTGTATATCAAATCAATTTTCTGATGTTGAAGTGATTCTCCTAACCATGCTGCTTGCTTAATGCCCCGTTCTGTAAGTGGAGAATCATTATGACCTTGGAAACGTTTCTGAATGTTCCATTCAGTTTGTCCATGTCTTGTTACATAAATTGTAGTTGTTTCTAACATGGTGTTGTTTGCTCCTTTAAATAGATTTACAGGGCTTTCGCATAACGTTCAGCTACTCACGAACTTGCGCAGCAAGTTGTCACTGATTCTACTACTTCTGCCAAAAGCACCAAAGTGACTAAGGCGGAGCCGATGTGTGAATACGTTGTTATATGAAGGATGGGGCTTCATGGAATCATCTAGGTGCACTGATTGCTCTTATCTGTTGAATAATTTCCACAGTGTTTTGGGGCTCCTTAATAACATATAAATAATTAGATTCATCTTTACTTGGTTGTATTTCTATCGATTTTTCTTGTCTCTCCAAGACTTCAAAAAAATTCGAGGCATTTCTAAATATAGCTTTACTTCTTTGGGTTCCTAAAACACGTTCTTTTAGTAAATCTACAGGTAAGTCAAAGTAAACAATAACACTTTTAAATCCTTTATCATGGAAAAATCGGAGTACATTTGATCTTCCTGATTTATTCAAATTGGAATTGCTTAGAATAATATGAAAATTACTTTGCTCCGTAGCATAATTAACTACTGCATTTGTTATAGAGAATTTCAAAGTGTTAGCACCAACTTTAGGTAGAAGTTTTTTATAATGATAATTAATAAATTCAGCGTGATTATCCTGATCAATGACAATGGCTTGTTGCAATACTGATTCTAGTTCTTTAGCAAAGGAGGTTTTGCCACTATGTGTTTTTCCAACAGTCATAACTACTAAGCGTTCCATAAAGTTCACCCCTACTTCCTCGAATAAAGACAGGACGTCGACCTTCAAGTAATCGGTTTATTGATTTTAAAATCTGTATTCAAATGTTCTTATACTTATTTTTCTTAAGTATTTAAGTGTTGTATGTGTTTCAAGCGTTTAAATTTTCAAGCGTTTCAAGCGTTTCAAGCGTTTCAAGCGTTTCAAGCGTTTCAAGCGTTTCAAGAATGATTTTCTTTATTCTGGTTGCTGTTGTAAAGTTTTTTCAATAGGTTTTGATTATTTGCGAGGTTACAAAGTGACCCTTTGTATTCAGAGTCTAACTAAGGTGAGGAACGTTAGTGAAGTAATTATTAATATTGTAATTGTGATTTCTCCAAACAACAAGGACGTTGTGGACGTACTGGCTATCAATACAATTAGGATTACAATGGCGTATAACGTTCAGGTATTCACGACGGACACCCCCAGAGTGAATATGGTGTTAGGTGATGCCCTGTCTTCATTGTGACACTAAATATTTCTATTCCAATTTACTTTTTAAACTTTCATCAGATAGAATAAATAGTATAGACAAGTCATTTATGGATTTAATCTCTAATATTTTTTCATTTATTGGATTTTTTTCTGTTCCAGTTACATGGATTTTACCTTTATTACTTTTATCAGTTGGTTCGTAAATAAATGAAACCTCAAAATCAGAATAACCCTTTCGATATACATAAGAATACATATAGTCTTTACCTTCACTACCATTTTGAAAAATAAAATATTGTCCTTCTTCTCCTGTCAAAATAGCATTAACTAACCATTTTTTTACCTTATCAGATTGTTCTGACCCTACTTCGTACAACTTATAATCGATTATTGCATTCATACTGTCTTCTAAATTTACTTTTTCCTCTGTTGAGCATCCCGAAAATATTAAGACAAATAACATAATAAAAATTAAAATATTAGTTCTCATGCAACCTCCATTTAAGTTTTTAGGTTTATATATGTCTTTACAGAGTTTCGCATAACGTTCAAGTATTCACGAAATTGCGAATGCAAGTTGTCACTTGAAACTACTACTCTGCCAAAAGCACCACCAGTGACCAAGGCGAAGTCGCCACGTGAATACTGTGTTAGGCGATGCTCCTCCTCATTGAGAAAACTTCACTTCTATTATCTGTCTAGTCCGTTTCGTTAAAATTAATTCAAGTTCTTGATCAATTTTAAATAGACCGATTTCACTCTTAATAATTCGTATTTTCTGTTTCTTTCCATTAGGTTTTAGTACACTTATGATTTCATTATCTGTTTGTATCACTCGAACTTTCATAGTTCTTTTGTCCCTTATTAATAAATCCAACGTTAATAATGCAGTAATAATAATATAAAAAATAAAAATGATGCAAAAAAATACAATTAGCATTTTTCGTTCATAATAGAAGTTTAGTAATATTTGTGTTCCTGCTAGAAAAGTAAAGCAGATGTCAGAAATCAGAATATATCGAATTGAACATAAATAGGTTTTCACTATTTCCTCCTACTAAATCTGATTGGGTAGTTTCGCCTAACGTTCAGGTATTCACAAACTTGCGTAACAAGTTGTCAGTCAGAGTACTCTTTCTGAATTTCCTCTGCTGACAAAGGCGTAGCCGCCGCATTAATACTGTGTTATGCGATTTACTCGAATTACTATTAACTTACTTTCACATATCACTTTTTATAATAGTGTATTTCAATATCTTTGTTCTTTAATACCATTTCATCTTTATTTAATTCAATTGCGAACAATGAATCTTCCACTAAGATTTCTTTCTCGGCTTTCCATTGATAATTCATATTCTTTTCTTCCTCATTATATTTCTTTTGTATACTCCCACCTTCTATTGATACCAAATTAAAAGATTTAGCATTAATATTGGTCTCCGTTACTTCTAAATAATTATAATGTCCTAGCTCTTCGTCACTTCCAACTGTTTCGCTTACTTGATCTGATTCCCAAACACCGAGTAACATAGCTTTATTATCTTGTTCACAACTTGATAAGAAAACTGAAACAATCAGTAATAACATCAATGTCATTAATTTAGGCATTTAAGTTTCCTTTCTTTATCGGTTTTGTTTTCGAGTATTTCGCCTAACGTTCAGGTATTCACGAACTTGCGTAGCAAGTTGTCACTGAATCTGCTACTTCTGACAAAAGCATCATATTGACCAAGGCGTAGCCGCCCGTGAATACTGTGTCATATGATGCGGGGGACTACCTGACATACGATCAAAAAACCTTTATATTGTCTTCACCAAAATAAAATCCCTTAAGCTTTTCATTAAAAAAACTCTTTAATTCTTTTTTATCAATTGTATAAAGGATTCCCTTACCTTTTATATCTGTTCTTGTTATATAAATCTTTTCAAGATCATATTGAATTCGGATTTCTTTATTGGCCTCTAATCCAATAATAATGCCTGCACTGATACTCGTATTATTCGGTATCTGTTTCAATTCCGTTACTTCTGATTCCGACACAGGATTAATCCAATATATAATATTTTTAATTTCTTCTTCATTCAATATAATCTCTTCCGTTGAGACATATCCGATTCCACCTGTTTTTGAATAGACTCTTTTTGACATCTCTGTTTTTGAAATTTGTTTGAGTTGAATCTCCTTGTCTAAAATATGTTTAACGGTATATTCATTATTTAAATCAAACATAAAATATACAGTTATAATTAAAAGAATAGGTAAAAAAAATCGCCTCAATTTGATTGATTGAATTTCAATTCCTCCATTTCATATAACGTTCAGATATTCACGAACTTCCGCAGGAAGTTGTCACATGTATATACTACTCTGCCAATAGCATCAGAGTGACCAAGGTGTAGCCGATGCGTGAAAACTGTGTTATGCGATGGGATTGACTACTTTAAATATTCTAAGCAATCAATGCAAATACTTTTCTGTTCTTAAATGACTATATAATTTTAACTATTACTTTCCTTATTGTTGACACTAGCTTTCCTAGCAATTTTCTATTCGCGTTTTTTCTTATAGTGTTCCCAATAAGAATAGCTTACTAAAAAAGCTCCTGGACCAAATAAAGTGATAAAATTTGCTGATATTCCATAAATAACAAAATACATTAAACAACCAAAACTAATGATAATGATTCTATTTAGTTTCAGTTCTTTATACTTGTCTTTTTTACTGAGTATATTATAGATAATCATTCCTACTATTATTGTATTAATTATTTGTATCATTTTTCCTCCTAATAGGACATTAATGTAAATATTTTCAATTATTTCATTGCATTTCTTAGCAATTCTGTTTGATACATTCTAATCCTTTCGTATAACGTTCAGGTATTTTCCAACTTCCGCAGGAAGTTGTCAGACAGAATCCTCTTCCTGGATTCCCTCTGCTGACCAAGGGCGTAAGCCCGCAGAGTGTATACTGTGTTAGACGAAGCCTGTGGCTTCTTTGATTTAATCAAGCTATTATTATATTTTTAATGAATTAAAATTTATTTATCAATAACCATCCATAAATTCAAAAATAGAATACCTAAGATTAAATGAACTAATGGTACAAGAGCCTTCCATATTTTATTTTCACTTTTATAAAAAATTAAGCATACGATATAGGTGACTGGATATGTAGTAGATACAAACATAAATGTTTTCACAACAAATTCTAGTAACAAATTCCCATCCCATGATCCTTCCGCAGCCAAACTCATCAAGTTAGCTAATAATATAAATGGATAGATTACTAGTGGGATTCCTTCAAATATAAATAATATATATCCAATATTTATTTTCCTGTTTTTCATTATTCACCTTCAAATCACATGTTTTTTGCTTTTTCCGCAGGTTTCGTTTAACGTTCAGGTATTCACGAGCTTCCTTAGGAAATTGTCACTGAATATGCTACTTCATCAAATAGAATCAAGTGACCAAGGCGTAGCCGACGCGTGAATAGTGTGTTGTAAGATGTCAGCGACTTCTTCGAATTAATTACAGTAGTTCTTTATCAATAGTTTTCCGTTACTTAAAAGAAAGCCAACGTTTAAAACCGCAGCAGTCTTTTGTGTACAAACCACCATTGGATTGATAATTACTTCTCAAAAAATTTCATATATACTCAGATATTTATCCGCTCTTATAAAAGTAAATCCAGTTTTTCAAGCACATTGCGTGATTGCCAATTCTCATGTTCTACATTTCCTTCAATTTTGGGTTCAGAACAAAGCTCGCGTAATCTTTTCAATCCCCCAGGTTACCACAGTCTTTGCGGCTTCGGTTGCATACCCATTCCCCTGGTAAGCTTCACCAATTCCAAAACCTATCTCTACATAATCAAGCTCCTTTTCTGATCCATGGAATTTATTTAAAGAGATTGTACCTACCAGCTCTCCGGTTTCTTTTAAATATAAACCTGAGTCAAAAGATTCTTTAAGTAGATTCACCAGGTGATTGCTCGTTTCAATCATTTTTTCGATTTTTTTAGCAGGCGTCAAAAGAGTTGGGGATCTTGAAAGTAAAACCATTTTCAATATGATTTCTCGTTTTGAAATCCAACACAGGTCTTTAAATCTTCCATTCTCAAGGGACTATAATCCAAACGTTCACTACAAAGAAAATCAAAAATTCCTCAATTGTACCGCTCCTCTAAGTAAATTATTCGTGCTACAACCGATTTTATTACAAAAAGTAACCAATGCTTTTTACTATATATTTTCCTGACCTTCAAATTTTCAATTCCGTTAATAACAATTTTCAACTCACTTGATTTAATTATCCTTTTAATTTTTTCTCTGACTTCCGATAACTTTCAGGTATTCATGAACTCCCACAGGAAGTTGTCAGACAGCATTTACTTCCTTAATTCCCTCTGCTGACCAAGCCGCAGCCACTGCGTAATACTGTGTTATACGTAGTTGCTTCATCTACAAATTATTTAATTGTTCTAATTGCATTATCAAATTTATGTATACCAAAGTCGTTTATTGAAGATTCCAACAATTCATTTCGGATCGTATTTAAATCTGGTGTAAATCTTACTTCAATATTCATATTCATTAGTCTTTCTAATCCATTATTAATTATAGTTGTACCAATTGGTTTTACTTCCTCATATGAAATGTGGTAGCCTGCTGTTTCATCGAACAGTGAAAATGTGTCAGTTGGCATCTCATATCTAATTAAAGGTGTATTCATTATTTTCATATACCAGCTTGTTTCCACTGTTACAACCACATCAGCATTCGTCGTTCCAAAGAATCTCATTTGATCTTGTTCCGTTATCCTATCACTCTTGGTATATACAATTCGTGGGCAGCTTCGAGGGAAGAAAAAAGTGAATTGATGTTCACCATCAATAGCCCAAACAACTGGCGCCATATCTTTTCTATTTTCTTTAACTCTTGGCTTGAAGAGGGATATTTGCTCTTCTTCGCTAAAATGATATAACTTCATTGATTTCCCCCCATTCATCCTAACTAAGCAATGGCACATAACGTTCAGGTATTCACGAACTAGCGCAGCAAGTTGTCACTGAATCTGCTACTCTATCATAAGCATCAAATGACCAAGGCGAAGCCGACGCTGAATACTGTGTTAGGCGATGCCACTTTGACTTACTTTCTAAGAGCCTTATAGGTCAGCAACCATGGTGATTGATGTATCCACCATTCCAACTTCTTTAAAACCAAATCGTTTATACAATTTCACTGCTACTATATTATCAGAATCTACACTTAATGATACTCTCTTTATCTCCTTCTCTTTCATCCTATTAATAAGCATATTTAATAGTGCTGTTCCAATTCCAATTCCTCTATATTCCGCTTTTAGTGCCATTCCTAGTTCTGCTATATCATTACTTACAAACCCAAATCCTTTATTACTTTCATTAAAATATCGAATGGTTATGGACCCTAACAACTGCCCTTCTTCATCTACGGCAATATAACCTAAATCTCCTTCTCGCCCCCACTCTTCAACATACTTAGATAGAGAAGGTTCTTTTATCACATCTCTATTAAAGGGATCTTTTCCTTTAGGTACATATAAAGATTCATATAACATATCCCACAAAAAGGGTATATCTCTCTCTGTTATAGGTCTGATCGTATATTTATTCATTGATAACTCCTTCTGTTTATAATTTTTATTCTTCGGGTCGTTTCGCCTAACGTTCAGATATTCACGAATCCCATCACTTAGATAACTCCTATCTTAGTCGAAGTGGATTGGGGTCTGAATCCACTTCATTACAATCCACTTCTTGCGACCGAGGGTGTAAACCCGATGAGTGAATACGGTGTTAGATGAAGTATCACGCATCATTGAATTAGCTTTCAAAGTTCTTTAACTGTGGTTCAATTAATTTCTTAATTTGTATCACTGCTTTAGTTCGTCTATAATACTGAATTTCAATTTCTTGATGTAATTTCAGTTCATTAATTTCTTTAGCAAATTCTTTATTCGCCCTAAACTTCTTTACATTACCATTTTCTATTAAAATTCCAACGGTATATACTTTCTTTTCAACTAATTCTCCCTTTATAGTCACATAATCCTTTTTGACTAAATCAAGATTAACCATTGTTAGAATAATCAAAAAAATTGGTAGTGGAATAACTTGTATTAAAATTATCCAGATAGGTGGTTGCACAAGAACATTTGAAAACAATCCAATTAATGCAATAAAAGTGAATAATACCGAAAGAAGTCTTAATGACTTAAGTCTTTTTGGAGTCTCTAATTTCATTGTTGTTTTTGTCCTTTCATTATTTGTGGTATTTCATCTAACGTTCAGGTATTCACGAACTTCCGAAGAAAGTTGTCACTGAATCTGCTACTTCTGCCAAAGCATCACAGTGACAAAGGCGAATCCGACGTGTGAATACTATGTTATAAGATGTCTGCCTCACCTTCGAATAGTCCTACAATTTATCTACATTCTTCATTTGAACAATTAACTCTTTAACTATCTTTTCTTGTCTATACCTTACTGTTATTTCTTTATTGTTGAAATAGTCTTTTGGTAAATGAATTGTTCGACTTTCTTTAATGCTTTTTTTCAAAAGCATTGAGTCAACTGCTAAACATGAGTCTTCACTGTTTGCAAAATTATCATTTGAAATAAAAGATCCACAATCAGCAATTAAATCGATTGATTGTTTAATCTTATTAATGAATATTATCTCTGTCTTATAGTTAAGTAGATCTGCCTCAATCTCTGCATGAATACTGACTTTCAGGATTTCGTCTTCTATCGAACCCTCAAGTAGACTTGTACTTTCAGGAGCCTGTTCGTCAACGACTTTAATTGGGTGATCTTCCTCAAGCATAACTTCTTCACTTAAACTAGTACTAAGAGCAATTTCGTCTATTTCAGTTTGACGACTACATCCAACAATGATTAAAATATGAGATAAAATGATAGCTAGAGAGTATTGTTTCTTCATTGATATTCCTCCATACGTGCCTTGCGCTGATTTCTTATAACGTTGCTTGATTCACGAACTTGCACAGCAAGTTGTCACTGAATCTGATACTTCTGCCAATAGCATCAAAGTGACCAAGTCGGAGCCGCTGCGTGAATAATATGTTATGTGATGCTACTACCTACTTCGAATTGCTTTCCAAACTTGTGTTTTAAATAGTACTTTAACCCAGCTCGATCAACATCTGAAAACTGTCTTGGATCTTCTATCATTAAGCTATAGACTTCATCAACAGTTTCCCATCTAATATTTGTCGTTTCATCCCCTACTTCAAAGTGATTACCTTCAACTTTACATATAAAATACATACCTATAGAATCAACTGGACCCTTTATGGTTTGGTATACACAATAAGGTTCTAAACACTCGACTTCAAAATTCGGGTTAATTCCGCATGTATCTATACGCTTTTGACTACCTTCTACCTCTATAACAGTTAAACCGGTTTCTTCGTATACTTCTCGTCTCAGTCCATCTAATATTGATTCATATAGTTCTAATCTCCCACCTGGTAATTCAAGTGATTCCTCATTCTTTTTATTTCGGGTCTGAATGATTATTTCTGTAATATCGTTTCCTTCACGTTCAACAATTGCTCTTGCATTAACATAAAACATCAACAAATCACCTTCTTTTTATGTATTTGGATCTTTAATAGTATTGCAGCAGTTTCACATAACGTTCTTGTATCTACGAACCCTCACTGCCTTAAGGGACATAGTCCCAGCCGCGATGCGGTTAGGCAGTGCAGGGTTGTCCGCTGGTTGGACTTCCTGCAACTGAATATTCTTCTTTATGTATACGCTTCTTATGCTTCGTTCGGAACAAGGGGTGTAAGCCTCGCAGCGTAGATACGGTGTTATAAGATTGAGCCGTCTTCTTCGAATTTGCTACTAAAATGCTCTAACGTTCTTCGATTATCGCGCCCGTTTACGGAATATTTTTTTTATACAACTATGCTATATGGATAAGCAAATATAAAAGGTATAATTCCGATGAAGGTTACGATTTCCCCCTAAAATTAGTAATAGAACTGAAAGCTTTCTCATAAATATATCTCCTGTATTTTACCTACCAAAAATATCCAATTTTCTTAAATTAGTGGTCGATAATCCGGCTTAGAGTCAAAGGGTTGCACACTCATGCAATTACTGCGCCCGATTACAGAAAGTTGAATTATTAAGAAACTAGCCCTCATTAATAAATTTAGTTCAATCGACTTTAAATTTCACAAAATACGGCACGAACAAAGAGCCAATACTAAGTATGGCGAGTCCCACACCCAGCGTAGTTAAAAGGTTATTAAAAGGTGAAAAGAAATTAACAAAAAGTAGCGTTGGCAAAACAGTAAGCGAAACAAAAATCAATCTGCCTGAAAAGGTTATTTTATGTTTCGCACCACAATTATCGCATTTAACTGGTTTATATACCCAACCCAAAAACGCTTTGTATATTTTACTCCAGCTGAATTGCAGATTACAGTTTTGACATTTTTGCAATTTGAACCCCTCCTTAGTCAACTTATCTTATTCGGAATAATCGCCCGATATTCGAAGGGACATCTATGCATTACATGACGCTACGGAGAT
The DNA here is from genome assembly GCF_024721975.1 of Paenibacillus endoradicis. The sequence goes on from NZ_JANQBB010000001.1 coordinate 1,108,384, forward strand.
TATAAGGTTTTATACTATTATGGCTATTTCTTATAACGTTCAGGTATTCACGAACTTCCGCAGGAAGTTGTCAGACAGCAATTACATCTTGAATTTCTTCTGCTGACCAAGGCGTAGCCGCTGCGTGAATACTGTGTTATACGAAGCATTGCCTTCCCTGAGTCACAAAGAACATTTTATAATCCATTATTATTGTTAATTAATACTTCTTTAATGTGATTCGGAATTCCAATAATTGATTTAATCACCTTTTTAATGCCATTAATGTAAATATTCTAATAGTTCCAGTACACTATCAATCTATTAGTTCCATTTACAAACATAAAATCCATCCAACCGTCAGCAATTAATTAATCTTCAGCATCAAATATTGTAAATCCTGAAAACCTATCAATCGATCCATCTAAATAATACATGCACTTACCTTCTATACAACTCTCCGACCAATCGAAACGGAACTCCTTATTAAAAATATGATAATAACTTAAATCTCTGACTGACTGTAATTCAACTTCTTTTCTTAATTTTGGTCCCATAGTAACAGAAAGCCCCTGGTCCTGATAATTTGGTATCATATTATTTTCATCTCTACTTTGTTTTTTTATTTGTCAATGTTTCGTATAACGTTCAGGAATTCACGAACTTCCATAGGAAGTTGTCACTGCATCGGCTACTTATGGCAAAGCATCACAGTGACCAAGGAGGAGCCGCCGCGTGAATACTGTGTAATATGAAGTACGGATCTACCTTGATTTCACTAAAAAGGATTTACATGATCTGTCTTTTTACATGTTCAGGCATACCAAAATCTTTTAATTCTATTTCAATCCCAGATTGTAAATCGTCCAAACAATCCCAATAGACTATAAACATATTGGTTTCTTTATTAAAATAGAAGTTCATCCATCCTTCTAGTATCTGTTGATCTTCACTATCATATAGACTGATCCCAGAGAAGTTTTCAACTGCTCCATCTAAATATTGAATCCTCTTATCTTCAATACAACTTTCAGACCAATCAAAGAATAATTCCTTCTCTAAATTAATGTAATGTTTTAAATCTAATAACAACTGTTTTTCTACTTCTGCACGTAACTTTGGACCCATCCAATCTGAGAATCCAAGTTTTTGATAATTGGTTTCATTTTTTCACCCTTTCTAACTATAGGATTTAGATTTCACCCGTATTTCATATAACGTTTCGTGAATTCACGACGTTTCTTTTCCTTAGATAGCTCTTATCTTACGGAATGTGTTGGGGAGTTATTTCTCCGCTACATTTCTTCTTCCAACCAAGGGCGTAGCCACAGCGTGAATCTGGTGTTATGTGAAGTCCCTAACATCTTGAGCTACTTATCAAAACTTATTCTTTTCCATTCATCTGGAACATGAAGACATAAAGAAGGTGTCAAACATTTGGTGTAATAAGGTTCTTTCACAAATTCATCTGTTATGTATTTAAGAATCATATTATTTAATTGAAATACTTCTGTTCCATTCTCAATGTTTTTGATTCTATCAAATTCTTCATTTTCTATAGAATAATAAAATTCTGTTTCACTAAAGCATCCATCAAAATAAGTGCTTAGAGGTCCTCCTAACCCGTGTGGACAGCCTAGTTCAGACTTCGATGTTTCTGTGAAGTGACACCACCAAGACACTCCGCATATAACAACTCCTAGTTCCGTTAATTGCTTAATTAATCCTTCTATTAATTGGGGGGAAACAATAAGATCAAAATAGCCTGAGCCTACAATCTCAACTTGATATAATCTAAATATTTTTTCTAATTTTTTCTGTATATTTTTTTGTTCATAATTGAGAAATTCATAATATCTCAAAATATTTCACCGTCCTTTAGGGATTTCGCCTAACAAATTATTTGCGTATTTCGTGTTACATGTTTCTTTGTGTCTATTTGCGTACTAAGTTAACTTCTTCGTACTACTCTCTGCCTTATTTGTCTGTTGAGCAACAAAGTCTTCACCATCACATTGTTCAAATACTTTCTGCACGGTACGCTCTGTAATATGACCTTTGTTCTGCTGACCTGGAAAGAGCCAGTTTTTTATAATGCTATTTGATCTATACATCTATACTTCTCAATAGCTTGCCATGCTGTTTCAGATAATAATGTATAACGATCTTTCCTACCTTTACCTTGCCGTATTCGTAGTAATTGTTTATCAAGATCAAAATCCTCCAACTTCAATTGAACAACTACACTTACCTGTAGTCCAGCTGAATAGGTGATCATAACAAATGCGCGATGTTTTTCGTTTTGAATAGTATTGAAAATGTATTTGATTAACATAGGAGTGAGATCTATCTTGATTTAATAGTAGTAGTGCATAAGTTTCAATGATTCCTTTAAGCAATCCACTTACTATCTCTCTAACTTTCATATAATCTATATATCGTGTGACATGACTTCGATATACGGCTGATGTGTGGGCACTCTTTGCTGTAGATGTTTGTGAAGTGATAATTGTAGAGTTGTCATACTGAGAAGCATCTTTAATATTTTGGCTTATGTTTTCTAATTCGCTTAATCTTAGAAACTGTTCTAACTCCATTTTCTTTCTAGTATGTGCTCTACAATCAGCGAATAAATTACATTCATCCTTTAATAGTATCTCAACGATGATGTTCTTCTCATGAAAAAGATGAATGACTTGAGCAACAGATGAAATCGTATAAGGAATATTCCATTCTTTCTTGATAGGACCGTATCTTTTTCCACTGATCTCTCTAACTTTCTGTAAAAATTTTTCATTATAACTAAATAAAACAACAACCACTACTCATCAAGCGTTGTTAAATTGATCATTGAAAGTACCTCCATTATACAATATTATACATTTAATAGAAACGACAAAAAGGTCTCAAGCATTTGCTTGAAACCCGATTCTTTCGACGTTATCTTATTATTTGATATTAATATAAATCCTGTTATTATCTTTGTCAAATGTTATTGTAGCTCCCAAGTCGCCAACAATATCTCGAATTGGTGCATAAGTAGTATTATTTTTGGAGATCACATTTTTACTTGATAATGATAGTGTTGCACTCTTCTTATTTTTTGTGATCTTAATAACATCTGCAGTCTTATCAATTTCAAGTGTAGCTCCTATTGCTTTTACCACATCTCTAACTGGGAAATAATTACTATTTTCTTTAACTAGTATATCATTGTCTAATTTGACTAGAACATCATTAACATATAACGTAACACTCGACTTTTCATACTCTGCTTTTTTTACAGTAGTAGTTTTCGATTTACTTGAGCTACTATTACTTTTCTTAGTTGAACTATTGCTAGATGAGCTTGAACTACTTGTTGAGCTTGAACCTGAATGATAATGGTAGCCTGTACATAACCCCTTGCTCTTAGATTTTTCAGAGCAATTATGTCCTCCGTTCGCATCTGTTCTACCCGAATGTGCTGCTGTTGTCGGTACCAGTAACGCAATAGATAGAATGATAACCATAAATAACTGAATCGTTTTCTTCATAATGTCCTCCATAAATGTATTTTAGGTATAACTGGTTTGAATCTTAGCCTACATGCGATGACTATGTAAAAATGTGATGAATCCCATATCCAGTATCCCTAGAACTATTATACAGTTATATTACAATATTGGTAGTTTAGATAGTTTTTTCAAATAAAACGATATAAAGTTTGTTACAGCGTTGCTTCTATATAGGGTTACTTACTAATCGGCTCCCAATAACATTACTTTCAGCATTAACACAGTAATCAAAAATACACATTCAATGAGTAGAATAATCTTCTACCATTGAACGTGTATTTATGTATCTTAGACTTCAAGCTCTTTATACTTAAAGTACAATTACTTTACTAGCTCATTGACCCATACCATCATTTCACCCTCACCACGATTAGCCCATGTATAGTAAGGGATAAACGTTAGTGAAATTGGTGTTTCTGGTAGTACAGTATCTGCTGAATATAATTGATCTGTCCAGCAATTAGCATCTATACTTACCCCTTCGGCTTCTATCGTATATACACCATCAGCTAATGACTCGTTAAATTTCAGTGTTAGCTTGGCATCGCTAGGTAACTTCACTTGTTGTAATAGCTTCCCATTGTCAGCTTCTTCGATGCAATAAACGATTGGTCCACGTTGCAGGGCAACTTTACCAGCATTTGCTTTCACTTTAGGATGACTCTTCATTCGTTTAATACTCATATCAAAACCTAACTCCACGATATCTCCCGTTACCCACTCACGTGAGATCTTCGCATATCCGTCTTCTGTAATTTCTGCTATTTCAACAGTTACTCCATTTACTTGAATAGTGGATTTGTTAGACCAGTTTGGAAGACGAATTGCTAAGGTCATATGAACTGGTGCTGAAGTTGATAGCTCGTATTTCACAACCCCACTCCAAGGAAGGTCAGAAACTTGATTCAGTGTTACAGATGCCCCCTCAACATTCAGTTCTGTTGTTCCACCGATAAATAAGTGAGAATACACAGTGCTGCCAGTAACAGAATACATATAATCTCCTAATGATGCTAATAAACGAGCTAAGTTAGGAGGACAACATGCACAACCAAACCATTCTTGACGTACTGGTTTCACATGATTGTAGTTTTTATTATTTCCATTACATTGTTCAGGTGAAACTTCAAGCGGGTTAACATAGAAGAAATGCTTACCATCTAATGACATTCCAGAAATAACTGTATTATAAAGTGCACGTTCCATCACATCAGCATATTCGCTTTTTGTCTCCAATTGAAGCATACGTTGTGCTGCAAAGATTAAGCCGATCGATGCACATGTTTCGGAATAAGCAGTATCATTAGGTATATCATAATCTACGGAGAAAGCTTCTCCTTGTACCATTGAACCAATTCCACCTGTAATGTACATTTGCTTATGAACAATATTGTTCCATAGAGTGCGACTTGCTTCTATTAAGCTGACATCATTCGTCTCTTTTGCAATATCAATCATACCCGCAAGCATATATACTACACGTACTGCGTGCCCCGTAGCTACATCTTGTTCCCTAACTGGTTTGTGTGATTGGAAATATTGGGGATCTATCTGAATACGATCTTTATGCCAAATACTACTCCAACCACGTTTTTCCGCTTCTTCAACAAAGAAATTATTCGTTCCACGTTTGTCGATAAAGTATTTACTTAATTGAAGATACTTATTTTCACCAGTAATATGATATAGCTTCACTAAAGCAAGCTCAATCTCTTGATGTCCATCATATCCTTGAATCTGACCTTCCCCATCACCGAATACATTGCCAATATCATCAGCCATTTTGCATACGATATCTAATAATTGACGTTTGCCTGTAGCTTGATAATAAGCAACACCTGCTTCGATCATATGTCCTGCTGTATACAATTCATGAGCTTCTGTTAGATTTTTCCATCTAAGTTGAGGTTCCTTAATTATGAAATACGTATTAAGATAACCGGTAGATTGTTGTGCTTTCTCAATAATAGTAATCATCTCATCCGCAATCGCTTCAAGTTCGCTATTAGATTCTTTAGTTAAGAGATAAGCAACTGCCTCAATCCATTTCGCAACATCTGTATCTTGGAAGACAAATCCGTAAAATTCACCTTCAGCTAAGCCAGCTGCGATCTTGAAGTTTTGCACCGCGTGACTTGGTTCTGCACCTTCAACCCGATCATTGATCGCTTCCCACTGATATGGTACGACAACATCTCGTACTAATTGTATATATGGACTCCAGAAAGGATCCACAATATTTACTTGCTTCATTGGAATAAATTGAATTGGTTTTGTCAATTGAACTGGCGTAGTCATAATCACACTCTCCTCAGATTCCCATAATTATTTATAATTGTTATTAGATTCTCACACTCTACAGATCTATTGTATGTGTTAATATGAATATGTACGATACAGAAATGAAACCTAATTATTATAAAATATCACACTAATGGAGTGATTATTATGAAGCCAATCAACCATATATATTTCAATGCGCCACCTCCTCCATATTTCCTGGAAAGTGGATTTCAAATCCATGAGAAAAATGATACACATCCGAATCGAACTCAATTAGGTTTTTTTGATTTTATACTAGTTAGGGAAGGGCGTTTACATATCGGGGAAAATAATGAACAGTGGATATTAGAAGCGGGTCAATCGCTTATTCTATTACCGAATGAATCGCACTACTCCGTAAGACCCGCAGAAGGACATACGCTGTTCTACTGGATTCATTTTCAAACGATAAGTGCCTGGACACAAAGTGAGCAAGAACATATTAAGCTTAATTTAGAGGAGCATCAACGATGTTTTTACCCAACACCATACACGATCCAATTACCGAAACATATGAGCTTTCCCTTTCCTCAACAAGCTTATCAATTATTGGAACAAATGAACCAGGCGAATACAGAAAGAGAGTCTAATGCTTACTGGAAAAAGCAACATGCCTTTGAACAACTACTGAAGATGATGGATACTAGACAGAACGATGATGATGTATCACCGATCATAAGACTAGCCGAGCAAGTGGAAAATTTCATTAGGAATCACTATCAGGAGTCAATTACGAACGAGCGGCTTGCTTTTACTTTTAACTATCATTACAACTATATAACACGGGCTATGAAACAGATGTATGGCATGACACCCAATGAATATGTAATGAAAGTTCGTATTGATCACGCGAAAAGTTTGTTATTAAATACACATTGGACAGTTTCTACAATTGCAGAGCATGTCGGATTTGAAAACATACCTTATTTCTCCAACTGCTTCTCCAAACACATCGGTATATCACCTTCTCAATTTCGCAATCAATATTATGAGTAAACCAAAAAGCTCAAAGTACATTTACAAGTACTTTGAGCTTTTTGATTTAATACGGACACAGATCAGATCATTATTGCTTCTAAGTTATTTATTGTAATTTGACAATCAAATAGTATTATTGCCTTATTAATAATTTTAAGCCTGTTCTCCATATGGGAAGATCGTTACAATTGAACCGTCGTCCTTATACTGAAGTTCAGTGAATTTAACGCTGCGTTTATGGTTTACTCCTCCAGATAGGGAGCAATCATGATAGAACAGATACCATTTATCTTTAAACTCAATGATAGAATGATGTGTTGTCCAACCAAGTACTGGCTCAAGAAATCTTCCTTTATACTCGAAAGGTCCTGTTGGTGATTTACTTGTAGCATATACTAAATAATGAGTTGAGCCTGTTGAGTAACTTAAGTAATACGTATCTTTATATTTATGCATCCAAGGGCCTTCGAAGTATCTTCGATCCTCATCACTAGCAAGAATAGCGTTACCATTCTCGTCTACAATGCTAATTTCTTGAGGATCTGTTTTGAAAGTAAGCATGTCATCAGACATTTCAGCGACTAATGGTCCAAGTGCTGGGCCGTTTACATCTGGATCTGCTTCATTAGCAACAAATTCCCCAGACTGCCATTTTTCAAGTTGGCCACCCCATAGTCCGCCATAATACATATAAGCACGATTATCTTCATCTACATATACAGCTGGATCGATCGAGTAGCTTCCTGGAATGTAGTTTTCTTCTGGTTTGAACGGACCTTCTGGCTTGTCACTTGTTGCAACACCAATACGGAAAATTCCATCATGGTCACGAGCTGGATAATATAAATAGTAAGTATCATTTTTGAAAGCTGCATCTGGTGCCCACATTTGAGCACTAGCCCATGCAACATCACGAACATGAAGTGCTTCTCCATGATCAATAACTGGAGCATCTACATCATCCATAGATAGAACGTGGTAATCCTCCATTTTGTACTGATCTCCATTGTCGTTATCTGGACCATCATGATCTAGGTCATGAGATGGGTAAATGTAAATTTTATCGTTAAATACATGTGCAGACGGATCTGCTGTGTAAATATGTGTTACTAGGGGTTCATTTTGCTTAGCTGGTTTGGTCATCGAGCTCTCTCCTTTGAATAGCTAGCTTATTATTTTTTATAAATGTACACGCGTTCATTATCACGTATAATGATAGCGTTGTCAATAGTTATTTTAATCGCTTACAATTTACTTCTACTATATAAAAATGCTAATTAAAATAACCCTTTGATGAATTACACCAAAGGGTTATAACTTGAATATCCAATAGGCTAAGTAAGCAGCTACTATACCCACAACTAAAGAAATGAAAACATAACTAATTGCTCTAACATACTGTTTTTCTCTCATATAAATGATCCATTCATAACTAAATGTTGAAAAAGTCGTAAAGGCGCCAAGAAAACCAACGCCGAAAAGATACCACAACCACTCCGATAGAATCGCTTGCTCATAAAAGGAAATAAGACTGCCAAGTATAAATGATCCCAGTATATTAACAAGAAAGGTTGCTCTAGGGAAATAATCAATGTTCTTAGTGACATGATAAGAACTTATAAAATATCGAGCACATGCTCCTAACGCCCCCATAGCTCCTATTGCTGCAATCATGAGGTAACCTTCTTTCTCTTTAACTTATCGACAATTATGATAGCGACAATAGAAGCAATGCCTCCACCTACTACGCTTCCTAACAAATATAATATAGCAGCCCAATATTGATGTTGCTCCAAGTAGCGCAACATATCGACTGAAAAAGTCGAAAACGTAGTAAACGCTCCGAGCAATCCTGTGCCAAGTGACCATCTAATTTCTTGATGCCATGGAATGTTAATCGTTACTGCGCTATACAATAACGCTAATAAAAAGCTACCAATAATATTAATCCATAGCGTAGGTAGAGGTTGTTGTGTTATCCAGTGCTCACTAATTACATATCTAATGATCGCACCAACAAAACCACCTATGGCAACATAACCATATGCTTTCATTACGTTCATCTTCTTCCTAATGACTTTAGCTGTATTTTTCACAGTTCATACTGTTCAACATAATAAATTTAAGCAGACATAAGACATGCCTATATTACCATATATTAAGTGAAGTGAATACGTATAAGGAGTGATATTTAGTGTCCCAAGCCAATATACCAAACATAACACCAGACATTAGTGTAACCAAAGAGCAGAGTCTACATCTTTTACTTAGTTCTGTAGCTTTAAATGAACTTGCGTTTTCTCATTTAATCAATGCTGAAGCTGAGAAATTACAAGCATTCGTTGCTTTTGCACAAGAAGCTTCTTGTTTAGAAACTCGTGATTTTTTACAAATTAACAAAGCAGTTTCGACATTTATTGAAGACTTGACTATGGGACAATGGATTAACTTGAAAAAGTTGGATCGTACAATCGCTTTACTCGAGGAAGATAATTTTGAAGAAAATTGTGATGAGTAAGCTACATTCCGCCAGTAAAGGAGTGAACTAAATGTCCTTACCCAATATCCCTAATATAGACCCTAATATCACCCTATGCACTGAAGATGTATTCAATATGTTAATGGCCTCAATTGCAATGAAAGGTCTCGGTTTAAGTCATCTTGTAAATGCTGAGGCCGAAAAAGTACAATTCGCATTAGGTACGTTACACGCTTCTCATGATCCAGCATGTTTAGACGATATTTTGAAAATAAACGATTCAGTACGAAAAACGCTAACTGGAGTCATGCAAACGGAGTTAATATTACTAATGCAATTGTCAACAACTTTAGAAAATTTTTGTGATGCGAAACAATGCGATGCGGAAAATGATTCGGATTGCATAGAATAAAAGCATAGACACTCGAGCTTCTTTTTTTGAAGCTAGAGCGTCTATCTTTTTTTCATTTAATACTAAATTTTTATATTATATTTTTACAGCATTATCTATTAGGTAACTTTTCTCATTTGATAGTTAAGTAGGTCAATGTCGTCATAGTGTGTCCTTCTCTATTAATCTCGCATATTATATATCATTACTGAAGGTTAGGAGGCATTATTATGAGCAGAGAAAATCTTAAGTTTGATAGATCCAAACAAGTTACTATTTCTTGCGGATGTAGACGCAATAGAATTGGATTTCTAGGTTGTTGTGGTGGTCTTCGATTCAATAATGATCGACGTGATCGCAACTGTTTTTGTAATCGCAGACGCAATGAGAACGTACGTCGTCATAATCGTCGACGTATTAATTCATGCTGTTAATTACTTTATAACACAAAGAAAACCTAGTCTCTTTTTAAGACTAGGTTCGAAGATGTTATAATCGGTTCAATTATCGCAAGTTGACCAATCTTACCGGATATACCGACTGATTTTAAATAGTCGGTATATTTCTTGTTTCCTATTGTTTGTTGTTTGGGAGTAGATTCAGAATTAATCGATTTATCTGGAAATATTTTATGAGAGGTAGCATCCTTCTCAACTTTATTGTCTAGCTTTAATATGTTCTTGTTGATTTGTTTATTAGATTTTACAATTGCTTGACATATAGTCACTCGTTGTGGAGCAACATACTTTGCTTCTAGTAAGTTGTCTTGAACTAATTGTTTCTGCGGAGATAAATCAATGCTTTGGTGATCTGCTTCAATATTCGTATCTTGCTCCACTAATTTAGGTTTTCTTACATAAGATGCACTTAATGAAATGCCTGGATTAGGCTCAAGATTGTTGTGCCAAAAATCTAGCCTTGATGATGGCTTTAACTTACTAACTATATTGATGATGTTCCAAATTCGAGGGGCATCTAAATTAATCGATCTATGGGTTAAACTTAATTGATTGGAAGGATTTCGCACATACGTATTCTCAAGATCATCAAGTCGCGGAAATAATTCATTAACTTTTTGATATGTTCTCATTTGCATTAAGATTGCCTCTTCTATATTCACGCGTAAATGAGGAAGTTTATGCTCGATTTGTTTATCTATTTTCTCAAGCAATTCAATATTGCCTTTCACTATTGTTGCTAGCTTCCATACAATTATTTCAGCCTGTTCAATATATTCAATATCATCTTTATTCAACTCGCTCACCTTGTTGAAACAACTTTATTGAAGAATCTAGAAGCTTAATGTGAATACGTTGCTTCTCATTAAGTGAATCAATAACCTTCCCTACCGTTTCTTGAAATGCTACAATATCTTGTCTCGTCGGATGTGTTGAAAAATGGCTCTCTTCTGAGAGAAATGCTTGAATATGGATAGCTTCAGCATGAAGTAATTGAGACAAAGCAGATTGATCATGCAATAATAGCTCTAACCATTGTATATATAAGGCTTTTACTCGCTCTGCATAATTCACTTCTGTTGGAAGCTCATTCGACGACTCTTCTGAGTGTAGCTTATTATTAATCAGATCACTATTAGTAGTATTATCAACAGCTGCATAGAAGATATTATCTTCTAAAACATTATTTTCATATAATTGTTCGTTACTATTATAATTAAGCTGAATCTCACTATAAACATCCACGTTGGGATCATTACATATATTTTGAATACGCTGTTGGTCTATATCTTCAAGTTTTAATTCTAGCTGACTCGTATCTTCAATCTCGAATTTCGACGGATTCGTATTTTCAATTTCTAATACTATTTGATTAGTCCCATCTGCTATTATTGTTTGATCTTCCATCGCTAACAGCTTATCATCTAGTGCTTCCACATCAGATGAATCAAGATGATTATTAATCTCACGTTGCTTCTTAAGATCATCATTATTCACTTTTTCATGCCATTGCAATACATACACCTCCATCACTCTAATATATGTAAAGACTCATCTAAGTGAAAAATGATATTCATAAGACATTCCTCTTACTTACTATATGAAGAAGATAAAGCAATCATGACGAGTCCAAATACCATAAATAGTTAATGACCTGTACTAATATGCTAGTCTAATGACATAAGAGATAAAATCCATAATAAACTATAAGTAGATTAATTAAAGGATGTGAATGCAAATGTCTCAAGCTAACATTCCTAATATTACTCCTACTATTGATCTTAGCCGAGACCAAGCAGTAAACTTACTACTTTCCTCGATTGCTATGGAAGAACTTGGATTAAGTCATATTATTAATGCCGAGGGTGAAAAAATTCAGTATGTACTTGGTACATTACCTGGTGTCACTGGGCCAGGTGCCACAATCTCAGACTTACTATCTGTCAACGAGAGTGTAAGGAATACTCTGAGAGAAATTACTAAAACTGAATTTGGGTTACAGAATAAACTTGAAACGGTATTAAGCACCCCCATTGCGGTTGGACCTACCGGTCCCGCTGGTCCAACCGGTCCATCTGGTGGTCCAGTCGGGCCAACCGGTGCTACTGGCGTAGCTGGACCAACTGGCGCTACGGGTGCTACTGGCGTACAAGGACCTATTGGACTAACAGGTGTTACTGGAGCAACGGGAGTTGATGGTGCAGCTGGTGCTGTTGGGGCGGTAGGTGCTACGGGTGTCACAGGAACTGATGGAGTAACGGGTGCTACTGGAGCAACGGGAGTTACAGGTGATGTTGGGGCAACTGGAGTTACTGGACCAACCGGCGCTACCGGTGCAACCGGTGCAACTGGTGCAACTGGGTTAACGGGTGCAACCGGATCAAGTGCAATTATTCCATTTTCTTCAGGATTACCAGTTACATTAACAACTTTAGTTGGTGGCGTTGTAGGTTTACCCGCAGTTGTAGGTTTTGGTAGTTCTGCGGAACTAGCTACCGTTTTGGGTGCAACGATTGATCTAACGGGAGCTGCAGGAACGCTGCTTAACTTTGCATGGTCAATACCTAGAAATGGTACGATAACTGACATTAATGCATTCTTTAGTGTAACAGCAGGTGTAAGTTTAGGTGTTGGTACAATTGCTATTAATGCTCAATTATATGAATCTACTGCCCCTAATAATACGTTCACACCATTAGCGGGTACTACATTAGCATTAACACCTTCATTAGGTCCAATTATTACGATTGGAGGAATAGCAACAGCAAGCGCAAGTGGTCTTGCCATTCCTGTTGCTAAAGGTTCTCGTCTATTATTAGTATTTAGTGCAGTTCCAACTGGCATTACGTTAGCACAAACATTGGGTGGATATGCTAGTGCGGGCATCGCTATAAGTTAATTTGTGACTAAACATATTGAAGAAGATAGGAGAACTAATCTCCTGTCTTCTTCTTTTGCTTTTTAGAGAAAGTTCGGTTCTTAAAGCCCACTTTTTGGACAAGTACTTTTAAATATAGTTTACATACATAAAATTTCTAACAATTGGAACATTATGAATATACCAACAAGTAACTAATTCCAATATGCAAAGGAGTCGACATGAAAAACTCAATGTGGTCAGATGAGAATAGAAACAAAAAAATACAATTCCAAGAGAAAAAATTGATAATGGTATGTTTTATTGTTGCAGGCATTATGTCACTTGCCTTGTTGCGTAAATGGTTGTAGCCATCGCTTTCGAAGTGACTTTTTGTTTATAAAAAGCAGTATAAGAAAGCTAACAAAAAGTTTTAGGAGAGAAAAACAATATGAACTATGATCCAGTAGTACTGAGCAGAATGTTAACATCATTAACTTTAGGATTTCATATTATCTTTGCAACAATAGGTGTTGGGGTTCCACTCTTTATTGGTCTAGCTGAATGGATCGGCATACGTAAAAACGATTTTGAATACATACTAATGGCACGTCGCTGGGCTAGAGGTTATGTCATAACCGTAGCTGTTGGTGTCGTTACAGGTACTGCTATCGGTTTACAGTTGAGTTTATTATGGCCAAGCTTTATGCAAGTAGCGGGACAATCAATCGCCCTCCCTCTTTTCATGGAAACGTTCGCCTTCTTCTTTGAAGCTATTTTTCTCGGTATTTATTTGTATACTTGGGATCGTTTCAAGAAAAAGACAACGCATCTTTGGCTACTAATTCCTGTAGTTCTTGGATCATCGGCTTCAGCGCTGTTTATTACCATTGTTAATTCATTCATGAATTATCCGGTAGGGTTTACATATTTGGATGGTCAAATTGTCGGCATTAATCCTTACAAAGCAATGCTTAGCCCAGCAATGCCATCGAAGGTAGCACATGTATTGTCATCTGCATATTTGACATCAGCTTTAATACTTGCTGCTATCGCTGCGCTAGCTTATTTGAAAGGACAAAAACATAGATATCATCGTAAAGCATTAAAATTAACGATGATATGTTCATTTGTATTTATGCTTTCAACAGCTTTAATAGGAGATCTTTCAGGTAAATATCTTGCAATCTATCAGCCTGAAAAATTAGCTGCTACTGAATGGCATTTTGAGACTACAACACAAGCTCCGTATGTATTCGGCGGAACGTTAGATGAAAATTATAATATTAAAAATGCTATAACCATCCCTTATGGGTTAAGCATTCTTGCTTTTAATAATCCTAATGCAGAGGTCATAGGGTTAGATCAATTTCCAGAAGAGGACTGGGCTCCCTTATGGATCCATTATTTGTTCGATATGAAAATGAGTTATGTTGCCATTCTTACGGCAATAACTACCCTTTTCGTCGTTCAGTTAGTAAGAAAAAAAGGAAATATATATGGAAAATGGCTGCTCTGGTGTGTCGTTATCTCAGCTCCAATTGCCATTCTGACGATAGAACATGGTTGGATATTTTCTGAAGTCGGTCGACAACCATGGATACTCCGTGGAATTATGAGAACAGCGACAGGTGCAACGAAATCTGATCATGTCGATCTAATGTTACTCTTGTTCTTTCTACTGTATCTTGTGCTTGGGATTGCTTCAACAAGAGTACTTGTCAAAATGTTTCGTAATAATAAGGCAGAGGATGAACTCGCCTTATATGAAAATTAGAGGGTGATAATATGAGCTATGAAGTACTTGGTATCACTGTCCTTTGGACATTTCTTTTTGGATATCTGATTATAGCATCCATTGATTTTGGAGCTGGATTTTTCATCTATTACAGTACGATTTCTGGAACAAGACATTTGATCCATAACATAATAGATCGTTACCTCTCCCCCGTCTGGGAAATAACAAATGTTTTCTTTGTTTTCTTCTTTGTTGGAATTGTAGGCTTCTTCCCAGATACCGCCTTCTATCTAGGAACTGCTCTACTAATCCCAGGAAGTATTGGGATTGTGCTACTTGCCATTCGCGGAGCATACTACGCTTTCAATCATTATGGCACTACAACTAAATCATGGTATACATTACTTTATGGTGCAAGCGGACTGCTTATTCCTGCTGCCCTATCAACAGTACTTACCATATCGGAAGGTGGCTACATAGAGGTTAACGCTAACGGCCAAGTTATATTACTTACGAAAAAGCTTTTCACTAGTTCCTATTCGTGGAGCGTAGTTATATTAGCATTAGTTAGTGTGTTATACATTTCTGCAATGTTTCTCACATACTATGCGGACAAAGCAAAAGATGTAGCAGCTTATCGTGTAGTGCGTAATTATGGTTTAGTTTGGAGTTTACCAACCATTCTAAGTAGCTTGTTTGTATTCTTTGCTATTTACAATCATAATCGTGAACATTTCGATAAAATGTTAGATATCGCATGGGTCTTTGTCCTATCATTGATCTGTTTTATCGTTGCGGTTACTCTTGTTTGGAGAAACAAACACCTTGGCTGGTCATTCATATTTGTAATGCTACAGTATGGATTTGCATTCTATGGATATGGAGCTGCACATTTACCATATGTGTTATACCCTTATGTATCGATCTATGAGAACTTCACGAATGAGAATATGGCTATGGCATTAGTTGGCGTATTTATTCTAGGGCTCATATTACTTATTCCGTCGTTGTACTTAGTAATGAGACTATTTCTTTTCAATACTTCTTACGTTAAAGGAGAATGAGCGTAATGAACTTTCATGATTTTACTATTTTCGTTCTACCTCTGGTCGTTGTTGTATTAGCAGTTATCTTTCTTTTTGTATGGGGTGCATTAGGTAATACGAAAGAGAAATAACTTGTCATTGACGCACTATAGACTAATGTCACGATAATTTGGATCAATTTCATCACAACCCAATCAATATAGTCATAGGATACCTATAATTATATTGCATATCAGGTGGTGAATTGATGTGGCAGATGGAGATTACCCAATAACCCCTCCCTTTTCTATCTCAAGAGAAGATGCAATCAGTGCAGTAATTGCATCAATTGCGCTTGAAGAAGTCGGGTTGAGCCATATACTAAATGCAGAAGGCGAAAAAATTCAGTACGCACTTGGCACAATTCCAGGTCAAACCCCAACATATTCTACGATTGAGGAAATTCTAGAAGTTAATGAAAGTGTTAGACAAACAATAAGAACTGTTACAGAAGCGAATAAAGTTTATCAAATAAAATTAGCTACGGTACTAGGTCAACCAATACCATACGGACCAACTGGACCTACTGGTCCGACAGGTCCACCCGGTGGAGGTCCTACTGGAGCAACCGGTGCTACTGGTGAACAAGGTCCAATTGGAGCTACCGGCGCTACGGGTATTCAGGGAGAAACAGGCGCTACTGGTGAACAAGGAGTTACTGGATCTACAGGAGCTACTGGAGTTCAAGGAATCACCGGACCTGCCGGTGCTACAGGTATTCAAGGAATCACCGGACCTACTGGCGCTACCGGCATCCAAGGTATTACGGGATCTACCGGTGCGACTGGTGAACAAGGAGCTACTGGCGCTACTGGCGCTACTGGTATTCAAGGAATCACTGGTCCTACTGGTGCTACAGGAATCCAAGGAATTACGGGACCTACCGGTGCGACTGGTGCTACTGGTGAACAAGGAGTTACTGGATCTACCGGCGCTACAGGCATTCAAGGAATCACAGGTCCTACCGGTGCTACAGGCATTCAAGGTATTACGGGACCTACGGGATCTATTGGAGTTCAAGGAATTACTGGACCTACCGGTGCGACTGGAGCTCAAGGAATCACCGGACCTACTGGCGCTACCGGCATCCAAGGTATTACGGGACCTACGGGTGCTACTGGAGTTCAAGGAATTACTGGACCTACCGGTGCGACTGGTGAACAAGGAGCTACTGGAGCTACTGGCGCTACTGGTATTCAAGGAATCACTGGTCCTACTGGTGCGACTGGTATTCAAGGAATCACGGGACCTACTGGTGCTACCGGAAATCAAGGAATCACTGGTCCTACTGGGGCAACTGGTGAACAAGGAGCTACTGGATCTACCGGAATTCAAGGTCCAACTGGACCTACGGGTGCGACTGGAGTTCAAGGGATCACTGGACCTACCGGCATCCAAGGAATTACTGGACCTACCGGTGCGACTGGTGAACAAGGAGTTACTGGACCAACTGGAGCTACTGGTATTCAAGGAATCACGGGACCTACGGGTGCTACCGGAATTCAAGGAATTACCGGAACTACCGGCGCTACAGGCATTCAAGGAATCACTGGTCCGACTGGTGCGACTGGTATTCAAGGAATTACAGGTCCTACGGGGACGACTGGTATTCAAGGAATTACCGGACCCACGGGGGCTACAGGAATTCAAGGAATTACTGGACCCACTGGTGCGACTGGTATTCAAGGAATTACCGGACCTACCGGGGCAACTGGAGTTCAAGGAATTACGGGACCTACCGGTGCGACTGGTGAACAAGGAGCTACTGGATCTACTGGCGCTACTGGTATTCAAGGAATCACTGGTCCTACTGGGGCTACAGGTATTCAAGGAATCACCGGTCCCACTGGTACGACTGGTGAACAAGGAGCCACTGGATCTACAGGCGCTACTGGCATTCAAGGAATCACTGGTCCTACTGGGGCAACTGGTGAACAAGGAGCTACTGGATCTACAGGTGCTACAGGTATTCAAGGAATCACCGGACCTACTGGTGCTACAGGAATTCAAGGAATCACTGGTCCTACTGGGGCAACTGGTGAACAAGGAGCTACTGGATCTACCGGAATTCAAGGTCCAACTGGACCTACCGGTGCGACTGGTGAACAAGGAGCTACTGGATCTACAGGCGCTACCGGAGTTCAAGGAATCACTGGTCCTACTGGTGCTACAGGAATTCAAGGAATCACCGGACCTACTGGTGCTACAGGAATTCAAGGAATCACCGGACCTACTGGTGCTACCGGCATTCAAGGAATCACCGGTCCTACTGGTGCGACTGGTGAACAAGGAGCTACTGGATCTACTGGCGCTACTGGCATTCAAGGGATTACGGGCCCTACTGGTAGCACTGGAGTTCAAGGGATCACCGGACCTACAGGCATCCAAGGAATTACTGGACCTTCTGGCGCAACAGGCATTCAAGGAATCACCGGATCTACCGGCGCTACTGGAGTTCAAGGTATTACGGGACCTACGGGAGCTACTGGAGTTCAAGGAATTACTGGACCTACCGGTGCGACTGGTGAACAAGGAATCACCGGACCTACAGGCGCTACTGGAGTTCAAGGAATTACCGGGCCTACGGGAGCAACCGGAATCCAAGGAATCACCGGACCTACCGGTGCTACTGGAGTTCAAGGTCCAACTGGACCCACTGGGGTGACTGGTGAACAAGGAGCTACTGGATCTACTGGCGCTACTGGAATTCAAGGAATCACCGGACCTACTGGTGCGACGGGTATTCAAGGAATTACGGGAGCTACTGGATCTACCGGAATTCAAGGTCCAACTGGACCTACTGGTGCTACAGGTATTCAAGGAATTACAGGACCTACTGGTGCCACTGGAATACAAGGACCTACCGGACCAACAGGTATTCAAGGGATCACTGGACCTACAGGAGCTACTGGTATCCAAGGTCCAACGGGACCTTCTGGATCAACAGGCATCCAAGGAGCAACTGGACCTACTGGGGTTACAGGTATCGAAGGACAAACTGGAGCAACCGGAATTCAAGGAATTACGGGAACTACAGGCATTCAAGGAATCACCGGATCTACGGGTGCGACTGGTGAACAAGGAGCTACTGGATCTACTGGCGCTACTGGTATTCAAGGTATCACCGGATCTACGGGTGCGACTGGTGAACAAGGAATTACTGGACCTTCTGGCGCAACAGGCATTCAAGGAATTACCGGACCTACGGGAGTTACAGGCATTCAAGGAATCACCGGATCTACTGGTGCTACAGGAATTCAAGGAATCACTGGACCTACCGGTGCTACCGGCATCCAAGGTATTACGGGACCTACTGGTGCCACTGGAGTTCAAGGTATTACGGGACCTACGGGATCTACTGGATCTACTGGCGCTACTGGTATTCAAGGAATCACCGGATCTACGGGTGCGACTGGTGAACAAGGAATTACTGGACCTTCTGGCGCAACAGGCATTCAAGGAATTACCGGACCTACGGGAGTTACAGGCATTCAAGGAATCACCGGATCTACAGGCGCAACAGGAATTCAAGGAATTACAGGTCCTACCGGTGCTACCGGAATTCAAGGTATTACGGGACCTACCGGCGCAACAGGCATTCAAGGAGCAACTGGACCTACGGGTGTGACTGGTGAACAAGGAGCAACTGGATCTACGGGCGCTACTGGATTTCAAGGAATCACGGGACCTACTGGTGCTACAGGAATTCAAGGAATTACAGGGCCTACAGGCGCCACTGGAGTTCAAGGAATTACCGGTCCTACCGGTGCTACCGGAATTCAAGGAGCAACTGGACCTACCGGTGCCACTGGAATTCAAGGTATTACAGGTCCTACGGGAGCTACAGGCATTCAAGGGATTACGGGACCAACTGGTAGCACTGGAGTTCAAGGGATCACTGGACCTACAGGTGCTACCGGAGTTCAAGGAGCAACTGGACCTACCGGTGCGACTGGTGAACAAGGAGCTACTGGATCTACCGGTTCCACTGGAATTCAAGGAATCACTGGGCCTACAGGCGCTATTGGAGTTCAAGGAATTACCGGTCCTACGGGAGCTACTGGCATTCAAGGAATCACCGGACCTACAGGGGCTACAGGCATTCAAGGAATCACTGGTCCTACTGGGGCAACTGGAGTTCCAGGTATTACGGGACCTACAGGCGCTACTGGTATTCAAGGAATCACCGGTCCTACTGGTGCTACAGGCATCCAAGGAGCAACTGGACCTACCGGTGCCACTGGAGTTCAAGGAATCACCGGACCTACAGGCGCTACAGGCATCCAAGGTATTACGGGACCTACGGGAGCAACCGGAGTTCAAGGAATTACCGGGCCTACCGGCGCTACTGGTATTCAAGGAATCACCGGACCTACCGGTGCTACTGGAGTTCAAGGTATTACGGGACCTACTGGTGCTACTGGGGCAACTGGAGTTCAAGGTATTACGGGACCTACAGGAGCTACTGGAATTCAAGGAATTACAGGTCCTACCGGTCCTACCGGAATTCAAGGAATCACTGGTCCTACCGGCGCTACAGGCATCCAAGGTATTACGGGATCTACGGGAGCAACAGGCATTCAAGGAATCACGGGACCTACTGGTGCTACTGGAATCCAAGGAATTACCGGTACTACTGGTGCGACTGGAATTCAAGGGATCACGGGACCTACCGGTGCTACAGGCATCCAAGGTATTACGGGACCTACGGGAGCAACCGGGGTTCAAGGAATTACCGGGCCTACTGGAGCAACCGGAATCCAAGGAATCAACGGACCTACCGGTGCTACTGGAGTTCAAGGTCCAACTGGACCCACTGGTACGACAGGCATTCAAGGAATTACAGGTCCTACCGGACCTACTGGTGCGACCGGTCCCAATATCATGAGTACTGGAATTTCAGTTAATCGTGCAGCTACTAACATTAGTGCAGGTGCACAAATTGGAAACTGGTTATCAGCAGATCCTTACTATACTTCTGCTGATTTTAATACAACGACCGGAGTTTATACTGTCCCTGTTTCAGGGCGATATCAGGTTAGTGTTGTAATATCATATGCAACAACTGTCTCGATCGGCGTTCAATTAGGTTCAGGAAATACACCAGCAATTGTGTTAAGAAGAATTTCACCGGCTACATCGGATCTTGCACGAAGTCCATTCCCTGTTTTAGATGTAAATATCCTACTTTTATTGTCTATTCGGGTTTTACTCGCGTCCGGTAGTGTTATTATTAATACTGAAGTAAATCTCTCTGCTGGCGATCAACTTGCGGTATTCTACGATAATTCAGGGATTACTATAACTCTCAATTTGGGTTCTGGCTCAAATGTTGGGCAAATATGGTCAATTCATCGAATCACTTAATTCAAAAACAAAGGTAGATCAGTGCTATTACCCACTGATCTACCTTTGTTTAGTTAGATTGCATCCAAAGCAGTGAAGCAACCATAGGTACAACAACTATAATAATAATGCCAATAACTAAAGAAAGAAAAAACGTTAGCCTTCTCTTCTCGCTCATCTTCTTAGGTGATCTAATATGACATGTCGGGCATATATCCGTTAAATCAGGAATAACTGAACCACATGATTTACAAGTAATTGTTGCCTCCATAAAA
Organism: Paenibacillus endoradicis; assembly: GCF_024721975.1. Next base: position 1,129,849 of record NZ_JANQBB010000001.1, read on the forward strand.
TTCGCACCATACTTTCTTATCAATTACTTTCAATGTCACTATTATATTAAATTTCAACAAGTATCAGCTACACTTTTCACAAATTAATACGTTCTTGCCATTCTCGTTTTCTGAATTGACTAGGTGACTCTCCCATAATTCGCTTAAACAATATAGTAAAGTAATTAGTGTTCTCATAACCTAGTACTTGAGCAATTTCTGATACCTTCATTTTAGTCTGAACAAGTAATTGCTTTGCCTCTCCCATTCTTCGATTCAAAATATAATTTATCGGTGAGTCGTTATATTTACTCCTAAACACATGCGACAAATAAAAGGAGTTCATGTGAAAGGCATTCGCAATATCATTTAACGAAATGTGACGTAAATAATTCAAATCTAAATATTCTTTAATTCTAATGGCTAATGATTCAGAATCTCTATCCAACATTTTATTTGATTGCTCGAGTTCAGACAATCTTTTCACCCATATCATTAATGTCATTAATAAATATTGTGAAGCTTCCTGAAACTCTTCTCTTTGTTGTTGCGATTCCTCATATATGAGTGAAAACAGTGCCTCAATCGTAGATCTATTATCTTTGGTTTTAATAATTGGTCTATTCTCAAGTGGAATTAATAATGATCGATTGGGATGTGCAATACCACAATAATAGGTTTCAAGAGGATTGGTCGTTGATGAATATTCCTCATGGATAATCCCTTGATTATATACAAGTAGATCGCCCTCTTGAACAGCATAACGTTCCCCACTTATTGTAACGACACCTTCCCCTTTAACTACGAATATGACTTCACTCCAATTCGGATGATGATGACTTGGAAAACTCCAAATTGTTCTTTCAATAATTCTACCAATATACAATAATTTTTCATTTGTCATTTTCTGTAATCTCTCTGTGAAAAGATATTTTCTAAAAAGTAAGCCATTTATTATTATACATAAAGCTACGTTACATTTCATCTTCAGAAAGCAAGATATATCACATTATTTGAAAGGAAACCAAGATGTTGCATTGTAATATATCGTAGATCATCTTATGCTAAATTAGCTTCACATAGAGAGAATATGGATTGGATAGGAGTTTACATTTATGAGTAACACTACTGCAGCAGTGGTTTCTGCTGAAATTGGGACTGCAAAGAAAGAGAAAATGCCCATTTCATTAATATGGTTAACTATTGGGGCGTTTGCTATTGGAATGACAGAATTTTTAGTCATGGGTTTACTGCCTAATGTTGCTAATGATCTGAACGTCTCGATCCCAAAAGCTGGCCAAATCATTACAAGTTATGCATTGGGCGTTGCGTTTGGCGCACCTTTATTGACGATCCTTACCCATTCGATCGCCAAGAAAAAATTATTAGTATTACTTATGTTTATTTTCATTCTTGGAAATGGCTTATCTATGATCGCACCTAATTATACTTTGCTTATTATAGCTCGTATAATGACAGCTCTAGCACATGGAACATTTTTGGGGGCAGGTACATTAATTGCAACACATCTTGTTGCTCCTCACAAAAAAGGTAGTGCGGTAGCATTAGTACTAGCCGGACTAACTATAGCAAATATTGTAGGTGTTCCTTTCGGTACATTTATCGGTCAACAATTTGGTTGGAGAGCTTCGTTCGGTGTAATCACTATTCTAGGATTTATTGCTTTACTAGGTATAGCGAAGTATATACCTTCAATTAAAGAAAATCAGCATGTAAGTATTATGCAAGAAATTAATGCTGTTATGAAACCACAGGTGTTATTAACATTAGTGGCTGGATTATTTGGCTGTGCTAGTCTGTTTGCATTATTCACGTACATCTCACCCATATTGCAACAAATTAGTGGTTTCCAAGAACACAGTGTAACTTGGATCTTAGTATTGTTTGGTGTGTCAGTTACCATTGGTAATCTTATCGGTGGAAAACTCGCTGACTGGAAAACAACTCCCTATCTTATTGTTAATTATGCGATTCTGAGTATCGTTCTTGCCATTTTTACTGTAACATTACAAAATCCTATTTTAGCAATTATTACATTGTTCGTATGGGGCGCAGCAGCCTTTAGTATTATGCCAGGAATTCAACTTCGCACGATGACTCTTGCGAGCGAAGCTCCAATGTTAGTCGCTACCTCCAATCATTCGTTCTTGAACTTAGGAAATGCAATTGGAGCTTATCTTGGTGGTCTTGTCATAACTATTGTAGGTCTGGAAGGATTACCTTGGTTGGCCTCTGCTCTTGCCTTTATAGGATTTATTCTAGTGCTTATCATTTATAAGACTGATGAGAAAACTGTGTAAAATAAATAAGCCGGTAGATTATAGGTTTCTCCTACTCTACCGGCTTTTTAATTATTCGAAATCTACATTAATAACTACAATTTCAGATTGGCTTCCAAGACGAATCGGTGGTCCCCAAAATCCATATCCCGATGAAACGATCGTATGAAGTTTACCTTTTTGCAAGTATCCATAATCGTTCTCGAAGAGTCGATTCGTTATGAGATTACCTGGAGCAATTTGACCTTTATGGGTATGCCCTGCAACTAGCAAATCGATTCCTGCATCATCAGCTTCAGCAAATTCATATGGCTGATGATCTAACAAGAAAATCGGCTTGCTTTGATCTAGTCCAGCCACCAGTTCTTCCGTAGCCATACGATTTTCCTCGGACTTATCTTTTCTTCCCACGATATATATTTCATCATTTAACAGAAAAACTTCATCATACAATAGTTCAATGTCAGCTGTCTCAATAGATGCAATAAGCTTATCCATTTGACCACGATATTTATCATGATTACCTAGAGAGCCGAATACTCCGTATTTACTCTCCAAACCAGCTAATATTTCAAAAATACCTTTCTTCTCTACAATTGCTAAGTCATCGTCAATAATATCTCCAGGAATAAGAATAAGATCTGCATCTAGCTGGTTTACTTCTTCAACTAATCGCTTAGCATGCTTTATGCCAGATAAGTATCCAAAGTGAGTATCAGAAAGCATAACAATTTTCAAATCTTCACTACCAGTCTTTTGTACTGCAATATTATATTCCGTTACTTTAGGAGTATAAGCGAGATAACTACCATACATTAACGTTCCCAATACGATAACAAGTACAAGAGTTGTAGCAACCACACGCGTTCGATTGCGGTCAATTTTCGTAAATCTCATAATCAGCATAACAATATGTACGACTGGCAATGTTAGTAACAATAATCCAAATATAGATAACCAATAATTGCCGATAATACTAAAGACCGCTGATCCATTACCTAATCTTCCAATAATAAATGACGTAGATAAAACGATAAGAATAATGCTGTAGCAGGCTAAGAACCAACGGTTACCCTTCAAACCAAAACCGCGATATCCACTCCACCCAATATAAAATACTAATAAACCATATAAGAGCAGTGCAATTATAAATGCGATGATCAATTTGTTTGTCTCCTTTTCTAATACGAAACATTGTGATATACTTCACATACACTACATAATAACAGATTACTACTACTAACTCTTTACGTATCAATAACCTTTTCATTTGTGGACATATAGAATAGCTACATTAATAGATACAATTAAAATTGTGAAAGGAGTAAAGTTATGATGACAACCGATCTCCCCCACACGATTAAAACAGAGGCTCAACCTAATATACCAGCATTAATTGTGCTTTATGATGGTCAATGTTCATTTTGTAATGGTGCCACACAATGGATCATTGCTCGTGATCGAACAGCTAAAGTATCATATGCTGCAATTGAAGGTGAGCTAGGTCAACTTCTTATCCAACAATTTAACATACCTTCTAACGTGGACAGTCTTATCTGTATTGACAATAATAAAGCTTATTTATACTCTTCTGGCGCCATCCGCGTAACGAAATATTTAGATGGCGCTTGGAAACTATTTTATCTTCTAACGATCATTCCAACATTTATTCGCAATCCAGTTTATCGCTTCATTGCGAAAAATCGCTATCGTTGGTTTGGAAAGCAACAATCTTGCTTACTTCCTACACCCGAGATACGTCGACGATTTCTAGATTAGGTATGTTAGGAATCTGAATAGAGGAAATCGCTTGTTTCTTATCATCATCCTGAATATGTGTGTAGATCATCGTAGTCTCGATCGATGTATGTCCCATTAACTCTTTTACGATTCTAATATCAACTTGGTTTCGTAACATTAGAGTAGCGAACGAATGTCGAAGTTTATGACATGATAATTTCAAATGTCGTAACTCACTATAATCATCTTTCATTGCTTGAAACATCATCGACATTATTTTTTGAATTTGCCTAATTGATAATCGACGCCCTTTCTGAGATACGAAAAAGGCGTCTTCTTTTTGTTTATAGGGAGTTAGTCTCTGTTCCATAATATGTTGCATGTAAGTATTCACTTCCGCAGTGAGTGGTATCTCATTCCATTTCCGCCCCTTCCCGAGAACAGTAATAGAACCTTTCTCAATATGATAATGAGCTATATTCAAGCGATGAACTTCACCTACACGTAAACCTGAATAAGCCATTAATAAAAATATAGCCAGATTCCTCTCTTTATATTTTCCTTCAATATAATTCATCGTACTCTGTAATTGATCCTGCTCCAAATATACAGGTAGTACATTTTTTTCTGTTTTTGATTTTTTAACATCTAACGCTGGATTACATTGCATCATTTCAAAATCATTCATTGCTTTGAAAAAACTTCTTAATGCAGCAAGTGTTCGATTACGAGTAGCTTCTGACACATGCTCTTTATGTTGAACGAGATAACTTACGACAGTCAGCTTCTTAATTTTCTGCAAGGGTAGCTCTTCAATATACTCAAGAAATGAAAATGCCTCGCGCTCATATTCTCTCTTCGTTGTGTCTGTATACCCAGCTTGCTTCATCCACAACTTGAATGCCATCATATATTCATCATGTTCCATTCCGTCATCGTCTCCGCCCATGTTGTAATCAACTAGTCAATTCTAACAATATTTGAGAGTTTTTATTGTCGAATATCACCTATACTTACTCGACTAACTCTATTAAAGTCGTTCTAAATCAAAAGTGCGCAAAATATGAGTTTTGCGCACTTATTGTAGCATATAATGTCGTCTATATCTAACCAAACATTACCAATTACGATGTTTTACTATCCTTTAAAATCAATAACGAAAAAAAGGTCAAATACTCATGAGTATTTGACCTCTAAGGTTAAAAATGAACTATATTAAAGTAATTTATTATTAAAATCGTTCCATGGTTAAATCAGCATTTACAGAGAACGCAGCTTTACTGCCATCTCCTGCTGAAATAAGTAATGATGATGGTCCGGACTTTTCCGTTTCTCCAGCAATATAAATATTATTAATTGTTGTTCTTCCTGCACCATCTGTTACAACCATTCCGTTTTCTTCTATTTCACAACCGAGCTTCTCAGCAAATTGATTTGGGCGATAAAAAGATGGGACAACAAAGCCAGCTGAACATTCAAATGTTTCTCCCGACACAAATTCAATTTTTTCTAGAATTCCACCATTACCAAGTAAGTTCTTTATCTGATCTGAGTTAATAATGATATTACGTTGTTGCAGTTGTTGAGTTGCTTCTTCAGAAAGTTTGAATCCATTCGTAATGACAGTAAGATCCTTCGACCAGTTGTATACTAACTTAGCCATGTGCAGCACTTGTTCTTCTTTTTCTGCCATCACAATTAAGGGTTTATCCTGCAGTTCCCAGCCATCACAATAAGGGCAACTAAAAATACTCATACCATAATAATTTCTCACACTTGGGACAGAAAAATGCTCTTGAATACCAGTAGCTAAAATTAGCTTATCGGTAAGAAAATCTTGTCCATCCTTTGTTCTTACAGTAAAACTCTCATGTTCATTATCTTTGAAGATCTCCGTAATTGTTGTATTAAATTGTGATATCGAAGGATATTTCTCCAATTCCGTTAGCCCTAACTCTTTAAATTCTTGTGGTTTAATCCCATCTCGCGTTAGAAACCCATGAGACTCCTGCGTAACTCTATTTCTATTCGTTCCATCGTCAAATATTGCAACTTCTCTTCGCGCTCTTCCTAGAGTAAGACCAGCACTTAAACCAGCTGGCCCTTCTCCCACAATGATACAATCATATTTTTTCATGTCTCTTCATCCTTTGCATTTTAATTGTTTTTATACAATTACAGATATTATGTATCTATTATATATGTTATATAGCGATCAGTCAACTTGGTTGTTCTATTTCAACTTAGTATATTTACTCAAAAAAATAACAGCCAAGATAAACTTGGCTGCCTTAATAAGATCTTTAGTTTAATTTAGTATTTCTATTTTTTTTATGAAGTCTTCGCTTGATCGATTCAAAACAAAAACTTTAGACTTAACGTTATCAACTTCATATTCTAAATACCATTTATTATTTTCGCCCACTAAAGCCAAATCTGGATATGGTTCTACTAGTATATATTTATTATCTTCTTTCTTGAAATAACTCTGTATAATTACTTTATCCCCCCAATAGCCATTTATAATAAGATTATCAGCTTTTAATGTGACTTCTTCTAAATCTTCTGCAACACGAATATAGTGAATTCTCAGAAGATTTATAAAGTAACTAGGATAATCTTCCACTTTCATTGCTTCCCATCCCTTTACACTATCGGTAAATTTCATAGGTACAATAATCATATTCAAAGTTAACAATTTGCTATCTCGATCATATTCTATTAACTGTGGTGAATTGTCTAAGGTGCTTGGATAGAAATTAAGATACCTATAGTCAATATGAGATTCAATCTTTTGAATGTTGGGTTCCAACAAATGAACATTTATTTGATTTTGAGCATAAGGAATAACTATTAATATCATAATTGGAATAAGCAAAACAAATGCCATAATTCTCTCTTCAGATAACCACTTTTCACCTGCAATTAGTAAGACTATTGCCAATAATATAGCACCGTATGGATAAATCATTAAATAGACCATTAACATTGGAAATGAAAGTATGAATACAAGCTGACTTAAAATAAAACCCAACACCCATAATATGAAGCTACCATAAATAATATTTAAGCTAATTCTTCTGTAGTCCATCATACACCCACCTATTTTACACTAGAATTAGTATATAAACTTCAATAATACCGCTAAATATTACCATTTATATTCAGTGTAACCCATCCCCTCCTAAGTTGTAAGTAGTATAACTGATATATATAAAAAAGAGCCTAATATTAGGCTCTTTTCGTACTGCAATGGTAACAATCCAGGCGTTACTACTTGTTTATTTGCATCATTCGATAAAGTAGAAGCATACCTTCTTCTCTTGTTAAAGCTTGTTGTGGTTTGTACGCTAGATTTCCAGAAGATGTAGCATAGCCTTGTATAATTCCTAGACTAGCTAAGTACTGAATAGCTTCAAAGCTATAGCTAGCAATCTGAGCACTATCTTCAAAGATGATTTCATTATTCGAAGTCGTTGGTTTATTAAATCCTTGTTGCATCATAAATCTGTACATGAATACTGCCATCTGCTCACGCGTAATTTGCTGCTGAGGACCAAACTGAGTAGCAGATATTCCATTCACTATCTGTTGATTAACCGCCCAATTCAAGCCATTTGCATAATAAGCATTATTATTTATGTCTGTGAATTTCGTACTTGAGTTTTGTTTCTGATCTGCTCCAGCTATTCTTGCTAAGATCGTAACAAGTTGTGCTCTACTCAATTCTCCCTTAGGCGCAAAGCTTTGTTCACTTACTCCATTGATCCAGTTTCTTGCTAGCATGTACTGAATCGCCGTCTTAACGTCATTACCTTGTAAGTCTGAGAATGTTAGATCAGTATAAGTAATCATATACTTACCATTTGTTACACTTGGAAGAATGATCTGTTGTTTTATTGAATCGAAATTATAATCTTTAATTTCAATCAATTTCCCATTAGCTAATTGTTCGAAGATCACTAATCCTGCAATACTAGAGTTTGCAGTCGGTAAAGAGTATGAAAGTGTTACGTCTAGTGGCAATGTAACTTCTTTACCATCTACTTTAGCAGTAATTGTAATCGAACCGGTTGCATCTGAAGTGATTTCAATTTCTAACTTTTCAGTCCCTGTTAAACTCAATTTTTTCTGCAGATCAGCCAATACTTGTTTATCCAAAGTAATTGTAGCTTCATTAGTAACGATATCAATCGAAGTTCCTGTTATCGCATTAAGTGTATTGAATGATGATGTTACGACTGAACGATTGTTGGCACTATCATTGACAATTTCAGGTTTGTTGTTTTCACTAGGTGTTTCAATTTCACCATTGTTTACATAACTATTGTTACGTTTTGATTCTATTGTTGCTGTCGCTTCTGAGTACCCATCTTGTGATGTTGCTGTTATAGTAACCGTTCCTGCATTCTTCAACTTTATTATGCCTGCTTCATCAACTGTAGCAACGTTTGTGTTCGAACTTGACCACACAACATCAGTATCAACATTAGTAACACCCTCTAATTGGTCAACTAGTGTCACTGTTGCTCCTTGTTGATAAGAATAGCTATTTGATTTAAATGAGTACGTCGCAACATCTAACTCATATACAGCTACCGTTCCACCAACTTCATGCGCCACTAGTAAGATAGGCTTGCGAGTCGGACTATCTGTCGCACTAATAAATTCTAATCCTTCCGGTGCGCTATCTGTATCTAGTCCCTTAGTATAATCACGTGTGTTCGTGTAATTCACAAAGTGCGCATTACTCGGTTCTGTTACATTATATACTGCTACACCACCAACACGTTCAAAACCGATAAAAGCAAGAAGCTGCGAACCAACTTTACCAATTTTCACGTCTTCAGGTTCTGGACCTTTCTTAGTACTGCGTGAATCTAATGTTGTATTACTATTGCTGACATTAAAATATTCAGGTAATCGTTGTCCTACAACGCGTTCAAATTCACTGCCAGAATCATATACTTGTGCCATTGTACTGCTGTCCCAGATTGAGAAAGATCGAGCACCGTATAAGTAAATGCTATCATTTGGCATACCGCTTGCAGCTTCTAATTTATCATAAGTCTTTGTATTAGCAAGAAATTGTGCTGCAGCAGAACTAGAATCTAATGAAGCTTTCAAATCGCTAACTTTACTCTCATTCGAACGATTATCCCAACCTGTTGCGTCACCCTCATTGGCAGTAAAGATATAGTTAACACCATTAATTGTATATGATGCTATTCCGTCCGGCATATACATTCCTTTGAATGGAACATTTTCAAGTAATATCTTATCATCTTTGACTACATCTAGCGCATTACTTGGTGCCGATAGATCCTTATAACCTAACCCTTTAACACTAATAATAGATTGAGTTTTCATTGATATTGTTGCAATGGCATTATTCTCTTGTAATGCTACATAAGCGTAGTTTCCATCTTCAGAAATGGTAATGTATTCAGGCTCCAAATCGAACAATGCATCTGCCTTTGATCCTAAAGTAGTTATCTTCCCATTCGAATCTGTTGCACCGCGAATAATAACATTATCATCTATTATCGATGGATTATCGAAGTAAAGATTTTTAACTTTTCCAGTAGTTGTGTCAATGATTGAAACGCTACCTTTTGGATCAATTCCTGCATCACGAGGCTCTCCTTCGTTAGCAGTCATAATATATTTACCATCCGTAGTTCGTGTGATCATATCTGGTTGAATCCCTACCTCATATTCACGAAGCAACTTACCATCATAATCAAGAACTAACACTTTTCCTGCTTTATCACTTGCTTGCTCTGCAACAGATACAACAACTTCTTTAACAATAGTGTTCACATTAACACTTGTTAGATCACCATATTGGAAGCCGTCGTGTTCAGCTAATAGTTGTACATCGATGCTCTTCTCGCGCGTCAGTGCCTCATCTTCAGTAAGTGAGACAATTTCAAGGCTTGGAGGGTTTGTAGAGCCATTAACAAGATAGAATTTCCCATTATCTTTATTAAACTTTACAATTTCTGCTACGCCACCATCTTCATTCGTAACCCCAACTTTGTATTCGGAGATTTTGTTAATCGCAATAGAATCAAGCAAAGTTTCCCCTAAATTAGAATCGACTGGAACTTCTGGTTCGACCTCAACAGCAGGTGGATAAGTTGGTGTCCATGCTTCGTCTACAGTGCCACGCGGAGCAACTTCAGCAAGTAATGTCGAAGAAATGCTACTATAATCTAACTGTACAAAATCTTTTTTGTTATTATCGTTATCCTGGCCTAATTTACGGATAATAGCTTTCTTTTTTGAAGTACCTTCAAGATCTCCAGATGGATAGGCTGTTTCATATCCATCAATGTCACTTCCATCATCATTACTACCTGAACCCACTAAATCAACATAACTTGCTTGTTTATTATCAAATGGATTAATTTCAGTAAGTACTGTTGTATTATGAACTAATGCTACTTTTAATCCTTTATTATTTATGAAGCGATTAATAGAGTGATCGGCTTTATCTGTAAGATCCTTAATAAGAGTTTTAGCTTCCGCGCCCGTTGCTTTACCGATAATTAAGTAAGAAGAATGTGCTGGAATTGTTCCTTCAAGCGGATACATTTCCCAAGAGTTTGTTGCTCCAGTCGTAGCATTCGAGCCTCTATCCGAATATTGTAGTGACCAATCACTCAAATCTACGTCGTCATTCGTGGGATTATATAATTCGATGAAACCATGAGAGAATAGGCTATCCGTCGCAGTTTTTAGACCAGCACCATAAATTTGCTGAATGACAATATGCGGAACTGTGACATCATATTCGCCAGCTTCGTTATATGGTGTCCCCAATGTTGCTAGTGCTTGAGCATACGTTGTTGTTACTGCTGGTACCAAAGTCGTAGACACTATTGAAGCAATAATTAACCCACTAGTAACCTTTTTGAATCCTTGAATGATTCCCATAATTCCACTCCTAAATTTTTTTGTTTACTTGTTGAAGCAGTTCATAGCTAACGAAAAATAGCAACGTAAGCATAATCTTTATGTATGATGAGTCTTATTATATCTATCAATTGTTAACTAATTAGCTTAATAGTATTAAGAATATGTAAAAAAGGCTGTCCCTAAAGTAGTATGATCTACTTTAGGGACAGCCTTTAGTTGTAGGTTGGTAGTTACCTATTTTCAAGAAAGTTCAAAATGCCGGCATTCAGAACCAAGAAGATGGAGCGCTACTTGTAGGGAGAGGAAACGAAAATGTCCGTTATTGGTGCTCGTATACCGGACTTCCCAAGGAAAGCTTTCTTTTCGATGCCAACTAAGCTACGTTAGCATTCTCATCGTTATCAAATTCCGATTTTTGAACTTCCTCTTCTATGAGAATTTACTTTGTAGCCATTCATCAGCTAGTGTAATCCAACTCGCTGCAGCACGATTAATTTGAGTTTCATTAGCAGCAGTAGTTCGGTCAGCTAATGATAGACCATGTCCACCTTGTTCAAATACATGAAGTTCATATGGAATACGATGTTTCACTAATCCCATCGCAAATTGCAATGAGTTTGCTGAGAGAACAAGATCATCTTCAGAAGTATGCCATAAGAAGGTAGGCGGTGTATGTGCTCCTACAAACCTTGAAGGACTAAAACTTTCAAGTATTTCAAGAGATTGCTCTGACGAACCAAGAACAGCTGAATTCATAAGTCCTAGCATATCTCTGTACTTCACTGTTTGTTCTTCATTCATTAATTCCATAGAAATGACACTATCAAGTAGTGCATAACCAAGAATTAGTGCGTTCGGTTTAATATATTCAGCAGATACGCCAATATGTTCACTAACATAAGGTTTGTCCCAATGTACACCAATGCTTCCTGCGAGATGTCCGCCTGCTGAAAATCCAGCAACAGCTATTTGATCGACATGAACATTCCATTTGTCTGCATTATCACGAACCACCGCAATAGCCTTAGCCACGTCATATAGTGGTTGCGGGAATTTAACTAGCGCATTCGGATTTTGTTGATTAGCAGGTTGAATTGGTGCTGCACCATAGTAAGTATTGTAATGTAACACAAATGTTATATATCCTAATGAAGCAAATCTCAACGCTACAGGCTCAGCTTCACGATCAGAAGTGTATAGATAGGCACCACCAGGGCAAATGATAATCGCGGGTCTTGGTTGGCCAACTTGATCACTGCCTACTTGATATGGAACGTATGACGTAAGTGTAACATGCTCTTGATCATCCCATAATTGGATAGTTTCAATATGCATACTTGCCCCTCCTAAACTTTTTGTGGCATCCTTATATGCTGCTAAATAAACTAAAATAGCTTCTAAACAGGCAACTATGCTTCGTCAAAATTAACGTTATGATACACTTGTTGAACATCATCAAGATCTTCTAGCGCATCAATTAATTTCTCGAATTGTGCTTGAGCATCTTCTGCAAGGTCAACTTCATTAGCAGCTAACATCATGATTTCAGCTACATTAAATTCAGTAATTCCTGCTGCTTTAAATGCATCTTGTACAGCTTGAAATTGATCTGGTTCTGCATAGACTACTACATTATCATCTTCTGCAATAATATCATTAACATCAACATCAGCTTCAATCAGTAACTCCATTACTTCATCTTCTGATTTACCTGATACGCCAATAACTGCCGTAGAATTGAACATATAGGCTACGGAACCACTTACACCCATACTTCCACCATTTTTATTGAATGCCGAACGAACTTCAGGTGCAGTACGATTTACATTATTCGTTAACGCATCAACGATGACCATCGTGCCGTTAGGACCGAAACCCTCGTAGCGCAATTCAAAGAACACTTCATCTGAGCTACCTTTAGCTTTATCTAATGCACGATCAATAATTGCTTTTGGTACATTATATGTTTTCGCACGTTCAAGCACGACTTTAAGTGCACGGTTGGCTTCAGGATCTGGCTCGCCTTTTTTCGCAGCTACATAGATCTCAATTCCGAACTTAGCATACACTTTACTAGTGTTTGCATCTTTTGAAGCTTTCTTATCTTTAATATTATTCCATTTGCGGCCCATGGTTCTCCCACTTTCTACTTATTATTCTTTACTATTATAACTGATATCAATAGTAAAATAACAGTCTATCTATAATGTAAAGAATAAATTATTGAATTATTATTTGTACTTTGTGTCTAATCCTTTAATTAGTTGAGTTTTTTCTCTATAGATAGTTCCAATGATTATCTACAGTTGCAATATGAAGAGAAGTAGTTTATTGCTGTTAAACTATATTTTTTATTAAATAAGTTTACATAATTATATTTACGTATTAATTATAAATGTTCCACTTTCGTTTCATGCAGTTAGAACTTTGCAAAAGAAAAGGCAATGACCTCGATCAAGGTCATTGCCAGCTAATATTTAAAGTTTCATCATAGTGCTACACCCGATTGGTCGCCTAACCAGAGGATGTATTCTTTTTCCTAATGTGAACTGATATTTCGGTTAATGTCTAAAGTGCTACTACAGTAGAACTAAATACGACTAGAATTTTTCTAGAATTTGCTTCATACCAGTCTCTTTCTTAAATTAAGAGTTCTACTCATTCAATAATATGATGTTGTAACACAGTTAACATAACTATTGTTCCGTACAACAATCATCACTTTTACAGCACATATTTTATTAACGTATTTTTATTAACGTATTATAGTACGATACTGTTTCTAACTATTATTAATAAGAAGATTATTAAACTCTACATTTTTTCCTGAATAATCAATAGTATTACACTCTAAAATCACTTCAACTTTATATGTATCAGACTGAATGAATTGAATCGTCTGATCTTCCATCTTGATCATTAATACTTCATCTTTCTCTTTAACACTTTCGAATAATGCAAATATAATTTCCTTATCTTTCGTCGATAATTGCCCATAAATGTTCACTTCTGCAATGGAATTTATCATGTTTTCTCTGCTGTTTGGAACCATATATTGCTGCATAAATTGCTTTGCTTTCTCATCATTCATTTGCTGAAGGAAAAATTGAAATGGTACTCCTTGGAATGCAGGCAGATAGGCGTTACGCCAAGGCATTGTCTTGATCAAAAGATTGAAGAACCAGCGGAACTTCAGAGGCTCTGGAGGTGAAATATCTACTTTCTGAGCAAGTAGTTTACTATAGGTAGCTTGAATGTCTTCGACTTCTAATGCAAATCCAATTAAACCTCGATGTCCATTATTATATTTTGTAGTCCAATCTTGAATCCAGCCACCGCCATCTTTTCGCTTTATACGTACGAACTCAAAATACTCATTTCCAACCCATATATTTGATACTTTGAATCATTTACATTTATAAATATTGGAATTAACTTACAAGAAAGTATTCGATTAAACTAAATATGAAGTTTACATAATTATTATTTCGTATTTTTTCTGAAAGAGAATAAAGCCCTAGACTACCGCTGATGAATTGGACTATCGTTCCCCGTTAGTTGAACAGGCACGCTTTCATTTATTACACAATGTCGTCGAACTGTGACACACTTTATATTATTTTTGTGGTATAATTATCCAAAAAAAGATAGGAGATAATTATATTTATGGACTTTATTAGAAGTGTTATTGGAATTTCCCTACTAATTATAGGTTCTATGCATATCACTCTCTTTATCAGGAGACTGCTTGTTAATATTAAGGTAACAAACAATACTTCAGTCGAGATAAACAATAAATTAGATAGAATTATTGCTTTACTTGAGAAGCAATCTAAATAAACTTAGACCTTGCGATGCTCTGTGCGTATAGAGCATCTTTTTTATTTACTTCCTGCACAGTTTGTGTCAAATGCGACATAAAACCTCCACTTATCTTGTTGAACTATCCTGCCCGTTCGTATTATGAGATTAACCAGTTCTTTCTGGTTGATCCTTTTTTCATTTGCATAGAGGATTAAGATAGCCTGGTCGAACGTTCCTGCCCGTGGGACTTGATCCCGAGAGCTATAGTGTTCACCCCTACTTGTCATGACCATGATTGAGGCTGGTTGGGACGTGTGATCCCGTATAACAAGCGATGCTATGGAGCGATAAGAAAAACCTTAGGGGATGCCGGTGAATCTAAACTTACAGGGAGAGATAAAATGAATCCAGTTATCGGTCTAGATATTTCTAAAGAAGAAAGCCATGGACAAGCCTTTCTAGAGCGCGGAAAGCCATTCCAAGGGACATTCCACTTCGAGCACACTCGAGATGGTTTAGCAAATCTCCTTCAAGTTTTAACAGAAGTTGAATTTGCATCTCAACAACGTCCTTTGCTTATTCTAGAAGCAACCGGTCATTATCAAAGTCCCGTTGTTCATTTCCTAGAGGAACATCAATATATTTATATTGTTATTAATCCGCTCATCTCAAATCGGCTTAGGAAGTCTCAACTTCGTAAAGTAAAGACGGATGCTGCTGACGCTTACCTATTGGGAGAGCTGTACTACAAAGAAGAATTTGAACCATTTAAGAAAAGAGGTGTGCAACTTCTCAATCTGCGCTATCTTACAAGACAATATGAGTCTCTTTCAAAGATGTGTGTACAAACTAAACTACAATTCCAAGCTGTTTTAGATCAGGTTTTCCCTGCTTACAAAGGCGTCTTTGGAGCTATGTATTCCGGTATTTCATTACGATTTTTAAGTGAATTTCCAACCTCATATTCAGTATTACAGACGGATGAAAACACACTCAAGTCTAAGATGAAAGAACTACTTTCTTCAAAACGGGGGCGTTCAGAGGACTGGATTAACCAACGGGTGCAACGGCTGCTAGATGCGGCAAAACAAAACCCATTTCAGCAAACCATGTATGCCAGCCACTTAATCAATTTGAAAGTCCTTATTACCCTCATTCTTCAGTACCAAGAGCATCTTACTGGATTGGAACAGAACATAGAGCTCTGGCTGAAGACATTGAAGAATATGAATTAATTCAGTCGATTCCCGGTATTGGGCATAAAATTGCGGCAACAATTTTATCTGAAATTGGAGAAGTCGACCGATTTGATCATCCTAAAAAGCTAGTCGCCTTTGCAGGCATTGATCCAAGTGTCTTTGCTTCAGGCAAGTTTACAGCAACTCAAAATCGAATCACGAAACGTGGTTCCAGGCAGTTGCGTTACGCGCTGGTTTTGGCTGTCCAATGCGGATTAATTCGCGCTCGTAATATACGAATCAAAGAATTCTACGATCGTAAGAGAGCCGAAGGAAAACCACATAAAGTAGCTCTAGTCGCATGTGCCAATAAATTGGTGCATTGGGTATATGCCATCATGAAAAACAAAAAAACATTCCGAACTGCTTAATATGAAACCAATGGTATAACCTTCCAAATACAATACAATTGGAGGGTTATTTGGCTTACTTACTTTTAAATATAACATATGATTGTGCTTTACTTTACTGGTAATCTTGACAAGCTATTAGCTGGTATAGTTTAATTCATCAGCACTGCGCCCCTAAGCCTACTCAGCCCTATTGGGCATCGCAGGACTCCTGCTACGCTATTCAGGAAGCACTTGTCAATTGCTACGAGCCGTTCGCTCTATGCCATCAGCGATTACATTGTACAGTTGGTGCGGTAAGTCGTGTCCCATGCCGTCAACAAACATTAGCTCGGCGCCCGGAATGGCAGAAGCCGTGTCCTCACCACACGCCGGGACGAACAAGGGATCATCCACCCCATGAATGACAAGTGCTGGTACTTTTATGGTCACCAGCCGCGGACGACGGTCACCGGAGACAGCCATCGCAGCAATTTGTCGTCCGACACTGCCTGGATCGTAGGCTCGCTGGACTTCCTCCAGAATGAGCGCCCGATAAGCCTCCTCTTCAAACGGATAGCCGGTGCCGGCGATGCGTTTGGCAAAAGAGATGCTGTTCGCCAAAAATCCTGCTTCATCCTCAAATGGGTTCGGCGCCGGTTTAGTCATCATCGCCATGACATCCGGGTAAGTTTGCGGAAGTGTGGGATTACCGGAACTGGACATAATGGAGGTGAGTGATAAAACCCGTTTAGGGTACTCACTGGCAGCAATCTGGGCAATCATTCCACCCATCGACCTGCCAACGAAATGTGCCCGGTCAATTGATAGGGCGTCGAGCAGTCCGATAGCGTCGTTGGACATGTCATCGAGAGTGTAAGGGATGTCCGGTCGCTGTCCCGACATGAGAGCAGTCGCCAGTGCGTTAAAATCCAGCGTCGGATAATAGCTAAAGTGCGTCGAGCAACCTACGTCGCGATTGTCAAAGCGGATCACGCGAAAACCCCGATCTGCCAATATCTTACAAAACGAAACCGTCCATCGGATCATCTGGGTTCCAAGCCCGGCGATTAGGATAATAGCCTCGTCATTTTCATTACCGAAACTGTCATAGGCCAAATCAACGCCGTTGACTTTCAAGATGTTCATGGTTATGTTCTCCTCCTTTTATTTTGATATCGGAAGTTCTGTCATAGGCAGTAGGCGTGAATCTTCGATCGCTGCAGTCCGATGCCCGATACCTGCCAGGTAGTCTTGATGACTTGAAAAAGCAAGAAACGACTGCGCACTGCTCTAGCGGATCATCATGACAAGATCCTATCTTTCCTCTTCGGGTCCGATAAGAAACTCTCCGCATTGCCAAGAAACATCACTTCACCTCCGCTTTCACGGAGAAATGGGAGGGTGTGCTCAATATAGCGGTTGAAAGCTTCGGCACCGCTGATTGGGACCTCCGGTGTTAGTTAAGGATTGGTTGTGTAATCGGCAACATCACAAAAACGCATGAGGTTCAACATGACGATGCTGCCCTCAATGCCTCGCTGTATGAACCTTATGCCAGCGCGTTACGATGGGTCGATGTAACGAAAAGATTCAAACTCTGTCATAGTGTGGCACCTTTCGTAGATCCTTTTTTTATTCCATACTTTCTTTCATAAGTTCCCTTCAGGGAATGCATTAGAGGCTAATCTTTTGATATGGTTTCCTATATCAGGCGCCCAGTCATCGATGTAGTGGTAAAAACGATCCAAATCACCAGCATACAGTGCCCGCAAAGCTTCTTCGTATTGATGGAAGTTCCCCGCCATAGCTGTCATAAAGTGATATGTTGCTTCTTGTGACTCTCGTATATTGCTCTGTTTTCCTCCAACACGGCGAGCATCACCAACGAGTTTTCGTAATGTTACCGACGCCCCTCCAGGTTGACTCTTGAGCCACTCCCAATCTCGTGGCAATAATGTAACCTCACCGGATACAACCCCCAGCTTGGGTCGACCGACCCGCCGTGTAGGCTGATGATTCATTTCCGTACCGGGCAAGTCACCAAACTGTTCTCCTAATTGTGTGAGCAAGTCATCTGTCTTCCCACGAAAATCGACATCTATTTGCTTCCCCGTAGTATCGTCAAATATAAGAATCTGTGTAAGGTCTCTCTCATCCAGAGCATCCTTCACTGTAGAAATAACGTGCTGTAACGAACCACTGGCGACGACTCCCACACCCAAAAATGCCGTGCAGTAAAAGCTCGTTTGATCATCTCTCATTCTATATATCCTCCTCTGAATGCATAGATGTATTTTACCCGGGTAAAATATATTTTGTCGCAAAACTGCCCTTTAGCTTAATAAAAAGAGCAGGCTATTGAAGCACCTGCTCATGAATCTGTATTATTCAACTATCGTTCCCCGTTAGTTCAACAAGCTGCATCGGTAGGTAGTTCATAATGATGCGTTTATTCGCAATACTTATAGCTGGTTCAGACTATCGGTAAAGCCTGTCCGCCAAGTCGGGTATAGCGGTTTCCAGCCGTATTCCTGACGGGCCTTCCTGTTCGATGCCCCTCGCTCCCAAGCATTGCTGTTCGAAAGAGTTTCAGGGATAGGTGCTCCTACGGCTTGTGCATAAACCGGGAGCCAGTCAATTCCTCTTGCCGGATCGTCGTCCACGATGTTCACTGCTCCAGAGGGCCATTGTAAGGCCAAAAGTGCTACCTCAGCGGCATCCTCCACATGAAGAAAAGAAGTGACACCTTCGGTTGCAGGGACCTGCATTTGATGAATTTGTTCTGCCATAAATCCATTATGCTCGTACCAAGTATTCGGACCATATAACATTCCATAGCGTAAAATTACATATTGTGGTATTTGAGTCACAGCACTTTCCAATGCTAATATGCCATCAATTGTCGATTTCCGGGGTTCTTCGGCTACTACATGTAAGGATACATCTTCGGTTGCCGGTCTCTCTCCCGGTTCATATGCCCAAGAAATGCTTTGTGCGATGATGCGTTTAACACCAGCCAAAAGGGCGGCATCTACTAAATTTTGTGTTCCTTCAATACGTATCCTTGTGTTGTCTGAAAAATTACGACTACTCAAAGAAGTCAATTGATGAATGATAACCTCGGGTTGAGATTCAGCTAATGCTGATCGTATTGCCTCGCGATCAAAGACATCAGCGATTAATGCTTTTGCTCCCGTATTCTCAATGATCGATTTCTTACTCTCGCTTTGTGTGATTCCAATTACTTCATGACCTGCACGAATCAATTTTGGAAGCAAGAAACTTCCGACAGCTCCAGTAGCTCCAGCGACAAAAATTCTCATAAACCTTTCCCCCAATAAATTTGCATGAATAGGTAAGATTATACACTGTATCAAAATAAAAATAATATACCTGCTCATTCTACTTTGACTATGTTATTATCACGCAATCCTGCCCGTTAGTTGAAGCACCACTGTCTGATTTTAACTGCCATTTCCATCGTTAAAAAGATTCAACCATTATATTCAGCATGGTTATGTCTTGAACATCCAAATAAATAACAACTTGAACTCAAAGATGTTGAAAATTTCAACGGAGGAATAAAGCCTCTAGAAATCATAATTATAATATTTTCATATTCCTGTTTGTCATATTCTAATTGCTTAATGTATGTGACTTTTTCGCTCTCTGTCCAATCCTCATTACATTGAACTACATGTTCTTCTTGAATATTGTTTATTTTTAGTTGAATACATTCGTTCGCTATTTCAACGGCACGATCCAATGAATTTGTTTTGATTAATGAATAAATATACCTACAAACCCAATCTGGAGTCTTGTAATATATGTCCCATGATTTTTCAAACCAACGGACTGCCTCGGAAAAACATTGCAACTCAAAGTACAGTTCAGCAACATGAACTTCTCCGACGAATTCATCATCATTTTCCGAAAACGCATCCAATTTACATTTTGCTTCAGTCGATTGACCGATTTCAATTAAACATTTTATATGACTATACATTGCGTAATCAGAAGGCTCGGCACTTTTTAGAAATAAAGCTGAAGCTTCATCCAATTCCCCAAGATGATATTTAGCTATGGCTAAATTATTATATGCTTCTTTAGAAGGCTCGATTGCGATGGAGTACATCAATACATTCGAGGCATCTTCCCATCTTTCCAACGCAACATTTATTTCACCTAAAAGGTTGTAAGGAAAATGCGAAACTGGATTTAGAATAATAGCTTCTTTAACTAATTCCATAGCCGATTCTGCGTCACTTTCTTCATGATAATAAATCCAAGCAAGGTTCGTTAAAGACTGAACATTTCTCGATTCATTCAAAGCTTCTTTGAAAAGAGACACTGCTGCATCATATTCATTACGTTCGAAATATTCGATGGCTTTCTGGTTAATATTCAACTCTTTCCTCCCGTCAATTCACTCAAATGTTGAATATGAAGTATACTTAAAAAAAATTATATCACTGATTTCAAAACCTTTTTCGTCAACCTGATTGTGCCCGTTGTTTCATTAAGCTAATCTGCACTTTAGCTTAACAAAAAAAGCAGGGTACCGAAGCACCTACTGATCTATTGTATTATTCAACAATCGTTCCCCGTTAGTAGAATGATTTAAGGTCTACTTCCGATAGATTCCTGGTGAGCTCATTCCACACATTCGACTTATTTATGTCCTGAAAAATCATCTTGAATCTTTTTCAATCTTTCAAGGTGTGGTTTCAAATTCCCTAGCATCAACGCTTTATAATTCTCCGCTAGATAAAACATGTGAGTTGCGTCGATATCCTTAAACGACGTAATCGTTTTATTTAACTCATAGAGCTCCGTCGCCAGCAAGCGCAAGGTGTCTCTAGTCTTGGTGTCTATCGTTTTAGGATTAGACTTCCAATACGAATAGCTTATATCGTATAACGACCACCATATTCTCGCCTCACGAGCAAGAATAAACATGTCCAGCTGCTCATCTGTTGTCATTGCCGTATTATTAACAAAATGCTTAGGAACAGCATTATTAATGTAGGCATCACTAAATTCAATGAATGTTGATAGTTGATCATCAATTTCTTCCGCTTGTATCTTCGCCTTATCGATCAATTGTCGAATCTTAGCAGGATCTTCATTTTCCTTCGACTCACTGATTGCCATTAAAGTGTCAGCAAGCGGAATCGTTTCAAAAGCGTGCTCTGCTAAATAAACAAATGCCGAGTCGTTCTTCTGCTGATACAGTGAATAAAGGTCGTTGTATTTTACTGATGATTGGTTATCCAAATATCTGAACAACGCAACGTTTATTAATGTGAAAATAATAAATATTAGTACGTAGATCTTTATGGGCTTGCGCAAAGTGTTCTTCCTTTCTAAAAAATCTATTATTAGCACTATTTTTCTAATAGCTCCGTAATAAAGTCGCAAATCTGATTGAAACATGTCAGTTATTACAATCCTACTTTGTACACATTTAAAGATATACTTTAGCATGGAGTTCACGAACCATAAATGCATAAAATATTCCATTAAGCCGCCCAGCATACCATGAATGAAATCCAGTAATGCACCGTTATCAAGTAGTTGGCACGCATAGGTATGTCTAAATCGATGATATATACATTTGCTTCGAGCTCTCCCCGAGCTGCGAGCCGATTCAAAACACACATGATCGTAGGAATAGCAATTCGTTAAGTCAGGTTTGTAGCGATTTACGAATAAGGCTTTACAGGTGTCAGCACGGCTGCACAGATACCTCTTAGCCACACTTTGTACTCCGTCCTAAAGCTAACTACTCTCTGCTTTGCCCTCTTTCCATTAACTATTGCAGAGCAGTTTTCCCAGTTGAGATTCTCCATCAAAAACTTAGGAATACGTTTGTCAGACTCGTACAAACTCTATAACTCAATTAAGTTCATAATAAAACCTCTCATTAGAAGCTATTAAATCTAATTTGCTTCTAATGAGAGGTTTTAATCTGCTTGCCTTTTGAACTAGCGTTTTTCGATAGTTGAGAAACAAATAGATATGTAAAAGCTGAAGATCTAAGCATTTTTTATTTCAACTGACGCTTAAGAATATATGTATTTTGGCTTTCTTTGACTACCAGTTCCCATCCTTGATCTCCAAGAATATTTAAAACTCTTATGAGGGAGATATCATTGTATTTTGGAAGGTGCTCCTTTTCATCCAAAATGTATCTGACACCGTATATATCATCCTGCTTTCTCAAGACAGTATATTCAAACTTCATGACAATCACCTCTTATTCTTTTTCTCATATATACTACCATAAGTTGGTTACATTGTAAGTTCGGATTACTTTATCCGTTATTTGCGAAAAGACTTCCGTGCGGCAGCCTTAATTTAATTGACCTAGCGTTTCCCGTTAGCTTAATTACCTTATCATCAACCTGTGGTAAGACTTAACTATTATTTAACATACAACCTACTTTATAGATTCCTCTATTCCAAAAAGTACATCCGCGGTAACATCAGTCCCTATCCGACTATCTACTGCGAGACGGTACTGCCATCCGCTTTCTTCAAACACTAAAATATTGAATTCTCCAACAGCCATTCGGGTTTTATATTTTTTCCTATCTCTCTTTGGTTTCCCAAGGTCTAACTTCTGCTCAATAGGTCTTACATCAATCTTATAGTGGTTTTCCCTCCTGAGATTCATGGAGGTAATCTATTTGAAATTCGTCGTTATAATTCTCCTTGTCGTTTACACATCTACCCAAATTATGTGTAAAATTTCATAGGTGGTAATTTAATCGGCAATTTAAGTTCTCTTTGATTAAGCGTTTCTTGATGCAAGTATTTCTTTTGTAAACAAGTTACTTAGTAAAAAATAAATTATCAGAAAACGGCTCATGATATAGCACAACCCTTATTTAGGTAGTGTACCTATAGTCGATTATTTGTACTAGAACCACGAACCGCTTCAAATTTAGAGTGTGTTAAACTACCCGTTACTTCAATGTTCAATTAATATCAACCTCGGTGATTTCCATATCTTATTCCCATATCTAACCCAATACTTCTCTACAACCGCAATTACACCACTAATATTCAAGGATCTTGATATGCTGGTTATCCTACCAATTTCATTTTCTAAGGAAATTGAGTTAGGTGTTTTCTCAACAATTGTTGCATATTCGTAAGAACCGTCATATTTGAAAACCAAATATAGACTACAAATATGATCAGGGTAATAAAAACTGTTATCATTATTTTCCACTTCGTTTTTACTCTATGATTTTTATCTACTTCCCTTTTTTCAACTTGGCAATATCAGTAAGACAGTTACTCATCGGTTTAAATATACAATTCTAGTTCATTATCTGTTAACTCGTGCAAAATTGAACGACCTGTTCTTTCTTGAAGGTCTTGATGTAATGATTCAACATCATTGTATTTACGTCTAGTTACCCATATTTGATTTTCACTAATCAGCCTAAATCCATTAGATTCGAGTAAAACCCTATCAATAAAGGTTATATCGTGGTTCGAAGTGAACTGTTCCAATCTTTCAGATGAACCTCAAGCTCCACTCTCCACTTTACCACTACTTATAATACGGTTCACCTTAACACTCTAACGGAGAAATAATTGACATCGAAGGCGCAATATAGTATCTTGATCATTAAGTATCTTGGTTATCAAGATAAAATAACTTCCAAGGAGGACTATTGTTGTCAATTCATCGAACCAAACAACCCACGAAGCAGCAAGAAAACCTTACGATGAGTATGCGCGGATTGGGAAGCAGAACGGTACTTTACCAGCAAAGTGTCGCTGCTTCTTTAGGACTCTACAATAATGATTTTTTGTCCGTTGACATTCTGCATGAAAAAGGGCCAGTCACCGCCGGCGAGCTGTCTAGACTAACTGGACTTACAACGGGCAGTGTTACCGCATTGATCGACCGACTAGAGAAAAGCGGATTTGTTCGCAGGCAATATGACCCCAATGACCGTCGTAAAGTGATTATAGTTCCAATGTACGAGAATAAAGAAGAAGTCAGCAATATGTACCTTTCGCTCCACACGGCAATGGTCAAACTGGCTTTATCCTATTCAAATGAAGAGCTCGAGCTCATAAATCAGTTTTTACGCAAAGCAAACATTGTTCTAGAAGAACAAATTCATATTCTAAATGATAAGGGATGAGTCAAATGGCAGTACTAATTCTATATGCTACGAAAACAGGAGCAACAGAGCAATGTATACAAGTTTTAGCAAAAGAGATTTCGAATTGTACACTTTGTAATATTGAAATGGAGAAGCCCAATATCGAGGATTTTGATCAGATTATTTTGGGTGCGGGAGTTCGAGACAAAAAAATATACAAACCCATTCGCGACTTTATCAAAAAAAATCATAATGAATTACTGAAGAAAAGAATGGGATACTTTATTTGCAATGAGAAGCCAAAGGAGACGGCAGAAATAATAGAGCGGAATATCCCCGCTGATCTTAAAGAAGCTGCTGTCTGCATTGAATCTTTTGGCGGTTATAAGGCTTATGCTGCACCAAAAGAAGGGACAGATCAACTGAAAGGAATTTTCTTGGATAAAATAAAAGCTTTTTCCGAAAATTTCAAGAAGTAATCTTTATGCAGGGCTAAGACAAAATTTTGCAAGCAAGTATTTCGATGGGGCATTTCAATTTATTACTTTTACTAGGCATGAAGAAGAGTTTAACTGTCTAGGCAAGGCAATAGGTTGGTCATATAAAAAATGGAGGGAACAAAAGAAAATGGTAAAAGGAAATAACATAGGAGTTATACTGGCGGGTCTGCTGTTGGCCATTCTTATGGCATCGATGGATAACACCATCGTAGCGACAGCTATTGGTACAATCGTTGGAGATTTAGGCGGTTTTGACAAATTAATGTGGGTGACATCTGCTTATTTAGTGGCTGAGATGGCCGGCATGCCGATTTTCGGTAAATTATCGGATATGTATGGCCGTAAGCGTTTCTTTATTTTCGGTATTGTCGTATTCATGATCGGCTCTGCTTTATGTGGTACAGCAGACACGATCATAGAACTGAGTATTTATCGCGCTATTCAAGGTATTGGCGGCGGAGCCCTGATGCCTATCGCATTCACGATCATGTTTGATGTGGTAGCACCGGATAAACGCGGAAAAATGGGCGGTTTGTTCGGTACCGTATTCGGCATATCCAGTATATTCGGCCCTCTCCTTGGGGCTTATATTACAGATCAAATACATTGGTCATGGATTTTCTATATCAACCTACCGCTAGGCTTGATTGCATTCGTTATGATCGCTTTCTTTTACAAGGAGTCTGTCCAGCGCTCCAAACAAAAAATCGATTACCTTGGCGCAATTACGCTTGTAGCTTCTATCGTCTGCCTAATGTTTGCGCTTGAACTTGGCGGTAAGCAGTACGCTTGGGACTCTAGTATGATTCTTGGTTTATTCACTGCTTTTGCGGTGCTTATTTTTGGTTTTATTTTCATCGAACGTCGTGCACAGGAACCAATCATCACCTTCAGTATGTTCAAGAGTCGTCTCTATACAACAAGTAACGCAATGGCTCTTTTTGCCGGCGCTGCATTTATTACGGCCTCTATCTACATTCCAATCTTCATTCAAGGCGTTCTTGGTGGCTCGGCAACGAATTCGGGACTTGTTCTGCTTCCAATGATGCTCGGGTCTGTCGTAACTGCTGCAGGCGGCGGTTCATTCCTTGCTAAGTTTAAATATCGCTCCATCATGATTCCAACATTAGCTCTGCTAGTTATTGGTATTGCTCTGCTCACCACGTTAACGACCGATTCTTCGCGATTTATTGTCACGATCTTCATGGTTATGGTCGGTCTTGGTATCGGTGCGTCGTTCTCAGTATTGAGCAATGCGGCGATACATGGCTTTAGTGCAAGGCAGCGCGGCTCTGCAAGTTCGACGCTTAACTTCATGCGTTCACTGGGAATGACGCTCGGTATTACAGTATTCGGTATTATTCAAAGTCATATGTTTACGAATAAATTGACTGCAGTATTCGGAGGCGGTCAATCGATGGAGGGTGTCGATCTAAGTGATCCGCGTAAAATCTTGACTCCGGAAACTCGGAGCCAAATTCCTGAACAGGTTCTTGACAAGATTACAGAGGCACTCTCCTCGTCTATCGTACAAACCTTTGCTTGGGCGATTATCCCATCTGTCATCGCACTGCTAGCAGCATTTGCCATGAGCAAAGAGAAATTTGATCCAGCAAGTGAACTAGAAGAATATTCGGCTTCACATTAAGTAGGTAGGTCTGTACGAAATGCGAAGTTATTTCGTAACTCTACTTGCGAAAGCCTTCAATGAGAGATTAGATGCCTCATTGAAGGCTTTCTGTTTATCATGTCAAAAAAGACAATGCGTCCTATTAAGGAATAGCGGTTTCGTGTGAGTGCTTATTTTTAACACTCATTAGCAGACCAAGCATAGTAGCATCGACATTCAGTCCAACTCTCCGATATACCACTAGACGGTTCACAAGCTAAATTGCACTAGTCTTGCGATAAATCTTTTATTAACCAAGCGTCCGTAGCATTATGCTCTGAACCATCTAGTGGTCTTTCAAGTTGTTGGAAACCTAATTTGATGTAAAGGAGATTTGCTGCTTGGAGTTTCTTCAAAGTTTCTAAATAACAGTGTGTATAGTGTTCCTTGGCGAAGTCGAGCGCAACTTTCATAAGATCTTTCGACAGGCCCATACCTTGAGCTTCGGGTGTAATGTATAGTTTTTGCAATTCGCAAATTCCCATTCCCTGCCCAAATGGTGCAATCCCCACACCACCTACCACTTCATTTTGTACATTCACTGCAACCCAATATTTTGAATTTGATTGTTCCTTGTAATATTGTGCCAAACTACTCAGTTGAGGATCAAAATATGCTGTTCCCGGAATATTTAGATTAAATGATTCTAATGAGCGTTTTATAATTTTCTCTATTATTTGATTGTCCTTTTCTTCAATTTCACGAATTTGCATTGTTTCATTTCCCTCATTATCTAACATTTTCAATTTACTAACTCTAATACTTTTCGCCAAATAATTCAACCTATTCAAACAAAAAGAGCCACTCATACCCATTACAGGTATTGTGGCAAGAGAAAATCTGAACTCTATCCATTTCTTTTTCTTATTCACAATAACATTTCCTTGTTCGAACTATCGTTCCCCGTTAGTTCAATCAAACCAAAAGTCGATCCAATCCAATTGCACTTATTAATAATCGTTCCTTTTTAGTTCCGAGCATTTTTTGTGTCCAATCTACTAAGCCTCCATCACCAATGTAATACTCCTTATCCTCAATAACTGTCTTAATAGTGAATTGTATACCCTTATAATACTGATTTTCCTTTTGAGGAGAACCTGTACTAATGACCACATCATTTAATTCTAAACTTTTTCCATATTCAGTAATTCTTGACACTAAACCTAAGCTGTCTTTATATCCACCTCGCTCACTAAAAATTACCTCTATTTTGGAATTGAAGAGTGATTTAAAAATCGTTCGATAAATTTCTATATGTTCCCACAATGATTTTTTCTCGAAATCGTATGATCCTTGGTCTACTCCAGAGGTCACCATACAGAATAAATGAAAATGAGCGAGCATTCCTGGAGAATCACCAAAATACTGTGCTCGTACATGTCTATGGGTAGTACAAAATCGCATGTAATCCTCTCTAGAGGATTTATGGTATTTAATCAGATCCGCTATATGTAACGCGATAAGATTCGTCGCATCTGAAACAACTTCCGTCCCCCGGAGTGCCGAAATGACCTTATTTTGATCGACTGTACCTACTACTGAAGTACAGCCCAAAGGGGCAACAGGTGACAACTCGAGTGGGGATACTCCCTGATTTACAGCCACTTTCAGAATATCCATTTCCAATTGTTTTAGCTGAAGCGGTTCTATCTTTGCTGGATGAACAAACCGATTTTCTCTGTATCTCTTAAGTAGATCATTTGGATTAGACTTTCTAACCTTCTCATTAAATACCTTCAAAAGAAGCGTATTTAGATCGCTGCCCGAAATTTGTTCTGTCATAAGAGTTATCAAATCAGATTTCTCAAGTCTATTTAGTATTCTTTCAATGTCTGCTGTAAGTGTAGGTTTCAATTTATTCACTCCTTTTTTTAGAGTTATCACATCAATTGACTCATTCTCATATTAAAAAACAGCTACAAGCCTTGGACGTTTATTTATCACACTAAACTGCAAGTTATCTCAACGCCCTGCAGTACATATGTACCAAATATCTTATTTTATAAATATGTAAAAGGAGCAGCGACCGCAGCTCCTTTATCGTTGTATATAGTCCTTAATTGAACTTACTGTTCGCCGTTAGTTCAATCATGATTTTATTAAACAGCTAATCACATGTTCAGTTTTCCAAATTATTATTAATTTTCTTTAGTTCTTTTGCTGGTACTCCTGCTACGATAGTATTCTCTGGAACATCTTTCGTGACAACTGCTCCTGCCGCAACAACAGAGTTATCCCCAATCTTCACGCCCGGCAGTATGGTTGCGTTTGACCCGATCCATACGTTTTCCCCAATTATAACTGGAGAGGGATATGTTGTATTTCTCGTCTCCAAAGGTAACCCATGATTAAGTGTAGCAATCGTGACATTCATACCAACCATTGTACCGTCTCCTATACTAATTCCACCTCTATCTTGGAAGGAACAGCCTGTGTTGAAAAATACATTCTTTCCTATACTAATATTTTTCCCATAGTCTGTATAAAACGGCGGGAAACACACAAAAGACGAATCAACTTTATTGCCTGTTAGTTCACTAAAAATCTCCACTATTTCTTCTCTTGAATGATAGGAAGTATTCAATTCCATTGTGATCTTTTGAGCTTGGTAACTACATTGAATTAATAAACCATGTAATTCTTTATCCTCCCCCGAAATTGGGTTGCCTTTCTTACAAAAGTCTATAAAATCTTTCATGTCCATTTTTAAAAATCACCTACCTAATTTATTCATACTTCTTGTTTTGTTGGTCGAATAATCAAATCACTAACAGACCCAGGTTAAAAAGTATCAAGTAGATATAAGATGAGGTTACTTCAATACTCCCTGGATAGTTTTCTAATACTTAGATACCCTCCGTGATTTGCCTAATGATATTTATTCAATTCACGAAGGTTTTTAAACACATTCTACACACTAACAGTATATTACACAACTCTCATATCCCAAATCTATTGTTACGCTAAACTGCCCGTAAGTTTAAGACAAAGAACAGGCTATCGTAGCACCTACTCATCCATCTGTTTTATTCAACAATCGTGTCCCGTTAGCTTAACACTTGTCAATGTCGGAGTCCGAAGATGAGAAAGAACATTAAAAATACATTAATCCAAGCAGATGTAACACCCCTAATAAGCCCATTGAATAAATAATTAATCTTGAGTATAAATTTTTAAAATTATTATTTTGATGCTTCTCAAAAAATAAATGTGCGATTGAGTGAAAAATTAAAAACACATCTATTATAACGAAAGATAAAACGTGATGACTTACAAATGAATACAACAAAACCGTATAAAGTGGCAAATGCAGAATTGTAAATATTTTGAATGCACGTTCATCTTCCATATCTTTAAGGATTGCGAACATTTTCCATTCTTTAGCTCTTATCGCATCCATTTCATGCAAAAGTAGGAGCGAAAAATTAATTAAAAAAATCATTAGTAAAAATGATGACAAAGTTCTCACCTCATTTATTGAATATACTCTGAGTTAATCACATCTCACTTCGGTTTGTTACTTATACGATTAAGAAATAATTATGTTTCCAAACATGGAAAATTGCGCTAAACCCGCCCGTTACCTTCATGAAGCGGCGGCAGTCTACAACTTAATTTTTCCGTATATCACTTTATTTTCTTTTGACATGTCAATCTATAACTAGATCATTATTATTACAAAAAAGCAGCATACCATATAGCATGCTGCTTTATAAAATACATTTAGAATACTTTCGTAGTCCAATCTTCACAATTCCAAGTTTCTGTAACAACATCACGATAGAATTCAGGCTCATGCGAGATAAGCAAAATGCTACCTTTGAAAGCTTTAAGTGCACGTTTTAATTCTTCTTTCGCATCAACGTCCAAGTGATTCGTAGGCTCATCGAGTACTAGCAAGTTTGTCTCATGATTAATAATTTTACATAGACGAACTTTAGCTTTCTCTCCCCCACTTAGTACTACGATTTTACTTTCAATATGTTTAGTCGTTAGACCACATTTTGCAAGCGCAGCACGCACTTCAAATTGAGAATAAGAAGGAAACTCACTCCACACTTCTTCAATACAAGTTTTATTGTTAGCGTCTTTCGCTTCTTGTTCGAAATAGCCGATTTGTAGAAACTCTCCGCGTTCAACTTCCCCTGATACTGCTGGAATTAAACCTAGAATGCTCTTCAGCAATGTGGATTTACCAATACCATTAGCACCAACTAAAGCAATCTTCTGTCCACGTTCCATACGAAGATCAAGCGGACGAGATAATGGCTCACCATAACCGATAACCAATTGTCTAGCTTCAAAGATCAACTTACCAGATGTACGTCCTTCTTTGAAGTTAAATTGCGGCTTTGGTTTGTCTTTCGCAAGTTCGATAACATCCATCTTATCGAGTTTCTTCTGACGAGACATAGCCATATTTCGAGTAGCAACACTCGCTTTATTACGAGCAACAAAGTCTTTCAACTCAGAAATCTCTTGTTGTTGACGTTTATAAGCAGACTCAAGTTGTTGTTTACGCATTTCATGAACTTCAAGGAAATGATCATGATCACCTACATAACGGTCCAACTTTTGATTTTCCATATGGTAGATCAAGTTGATTACACTATTAAGGAACGGTAGATCATGCGAGATCAGAATAAATGCATTTTCATACTCCTGCAAGTAACGACGTAACCACTCGATATGCTGCTCATCCAAGTAGTTCGTAGGCTCATCCAGTAGTAAGACATCTGGTTTCTCAAGTAACAGTTTCGCAAGTAATACTTTCGTACGTTGTCCACCACTAAGATCATCAACGTCTTTATCTAGACCAACATCTGTTAAACCTAGACCACGAGCGATTTCATCAACTTTAGCATCGATCAGATAGAAATCTTGATTCGTCAATGTATCTTGGATATTACCTACTTCTTCAAGCAGCTTATCTAGCTCTTCAGGGGTAACATCACCCATCTTCATATACATATCGTTCATTTCCTGCTCCATATCGAGCAAGTACTGGAATGCGCCTTTTAATACATCACGCATGGTCGTTCCTTTTGAAAGAACAGCATGTTGATCCAAATAACCAACGCGCATACGTCTTGACCATTCAACTTTACCATCATCAGGCTGAAGTTTCCCTGTAATGATATTCATGAATGTAGATTTACCTTCACCATTCGCACCAATTAGACCAATATGTTCACCTTTAAGTAGTCGGAATGAAACATCATTGAAAATAGCACGATCACCAAAACCATGACTTAGACGTTCAACGTTTAATATACTCATTTAGCACCCTATCCTTTGTTCGTATCTCGATATATTATAAGCGTAATCAGTGGTCAGACTCAACAGTAAATTGAAATTTTTCATAATCAATTCTACAAATCTTTCGCTATTTTTGTCGATAAGTATATGCAATATGCCATCCACAAACCGACAAACATTGTTCTTAACCTTTGTTAGTATAGAAACTAATCTGGTTAATTAACTTTTGAGGTGACTATACTATGGAATTAAGTTTGATCATGAATGAACATTTTCAAAATGAAACAATTTGCTTTGACGGCTTTGCATTCAAGAACTGTGTCTTTACGGATTGTGTAATTTTAATTACTTGTATGGATTTCGAATTCAAAAATTGTACGTTCTTCGGTTCGACATTGCATATTGAACCATCATTGCCGATATTTGAAATCTCGCATCAACTCTCACAATCTCTCTATGACGATTCAACGCACTGCTATCGTGATGATTATCAATATCCTCAGACTGCATTGCCATTACCAGCACGTTAATAAAGCTTAGATTGAATATGGTGTCTTGACAGTTTGCGAAATAATAATTGTACTTAGTGTAAATGATTCATCACACCTTCGACTTACAAGAAAAGAGCAGTTACGTTGCAATCTACGATTGCGGAACGTAACTGCTCTTTCTATATGTTATTTCAATAAAAGTTCAAAATATTCTACTTGTTAGCACCAAGACAAGGGAACTATTCAACTTGATGAATTTTGATAAGATTGGTAGCACCAGCACGTCCTGTAGGAATACCAGCAGAGATAACTACGAAGTCTCCTGCTTCAACAAGACTTGTACGAAGACTGTTACGAATTGCTGAATTGAACATATCGTCTGTTGTTGTTACATATTCACCTTTTACTGGTACAACACCACGAACAAGTGTTAGTTTTCTTAAAGTCTTCTCATTAGGTGTAATCGCAATGATCGGAGCTTTTGGACGGTATTTAGATACCATACGAGCTGTAAAACCACTTTCAGTCGGTGTAAGGATTGCTTTTGCATTAATTTGCAATGAGCTGTTAACAACGGCTTGAGAGATTACTTCTGTTACTGAAGTTGATTCAACGTTCATTTTCTTCGCGTAATCATCATTGTAATCAACAGTAGACTCAGCACGTTCAGCGATCATCGTCATCATTTTCACTGATTCAAGTGGATACTTACCTGCAGCAGACTCACCAGATAACATAATAGCATCTGCGCCTTGAAGCACTGCGTTAGCAACGTCACTAACCTCTGCACGAGTCGGACGAGGATTCACTTGCATAGAGTCCAACATTTGCGTTGCAACAATAACTGGCTTACCAGCTTTATTACATTTATCAATCATCTGCTTTTGAATCATTGGAACATCTTCAGCAGGAATTTCAACACCAAGGTCACCACGAGCAACCATAATACCATCAGAGACTTCGATAATCGAATCAAGATTATCTACACCCTCTTGATTTTCGATTTTCGAAATGATTTGAATATGTGCTGCATTATTATCTTCAAGAATTTGACGAACTTCTAATACATCTTCAGCTTTACGAACGAATGACATCGCGATCATATCGATACCTTCTTTAATACCGAAGTCGATGTGCATTACATCTCTTTCTGTAACGCCCGGTAAAGTCGTGCTAATACCTGGAAGGTTTACACCTTTACGAGGTTTAAGTGTTCCGCCGTTCATTATTTCACAATGCATATTTGAACCTTCAACGTCTTTCACATGCAGCTCAATCAGACCATCATCAATAAGAATAACATCACCAGGATTGATAACACTTGTCATATCTGGATAGTTCACACTAACGCGAGAACCGTTACCAGCAACTTGCTCAGTAGTTAATGTGAAGATTTCACCTGCAACTAACTCGTAGCTAGATTCTTCAAGTGTACCGATACGAATTTCAGGACCTTTAATATCCATCATCGTTGCAATGATTTTACCAGCAGCGTTCGCTGATTCACGAACTAATTGAATGCGTGCGCTATGGTCAGCAAGTTCTCCATGTGCCATGTTTAGACGAGCAACATTCATACCTGCAATCATCATTTCCTTAAGGATTGAAATAGAATTACTTGATGGACCCATTGTACATACGATTTTTGTGTGGCTCATATAAGTCTCCTTCTGATATCTGTTATTTCTAGTGTCAAAATGCTTAATTCAGTTAACCAATGAACTTATTGTATTCCTTTTTCAGCACCTAGTACATGAAATATAGTATAATGGGTGTACTATAGTATACCGAGGTGCGATAATGATCGAGGGATTGACAATAAAGCATGATCAAGGAATGAATTGGCAGGAAATGATAAGCCATAAATCCAAAGAATACCATTTATATATAATAACTTATGGTACTTGCACTTTCACATGCACCGATGTATCTCTATTAGCCAGTAAAGGTGATTTCATTCTTACTCCACAGCAAGCCACCATTGTAGAGGAAACACCTCATCGAACGATTCATCAGAAATTCAGCTTTCACTTTGTAGCCACGGACGAGCTATATCAAATGCTGCCTATGTTACATAATAAATCAATGACTCATTCTTCTTCCGGTTTGTTTGATAGAACAATGGAAACATTTCGGCCAATCTGGAATGAATACGGTGAAGATCAAGCATATACAAGTTTGCGTGCGAGCTCATTTCTGCTGGATACATTGGCGCTTTGGCAAAGAGAGTTAGATCGTGGTGAGCTGGCTCCCGCTTCAATTATGCATATAGATCGAATGAAATCTTATATTCAAAGTCACTATCGCGAACATATTACAAAAGAACATCTTGGTGACTATATCCGTCGCAGTCCTAATTATGTAGCCAATTTATTTAAGAAAGGTACAGGACAAACGATTAGTGAGTATATTCATTCGATTCGCATGAAAACAGCTATTTATATGCTTTCCCAATCTGTATTAACTATTACAGAAATTTCGGATTATCTGGGATATTCAGATGTCAGTTACTTTCAACGAATTTTCAAACGAACATATGGCAAACCAGCTAGTAAATATTTAGATGACCGTAGAAGCAACGATGGCTAAATTGTAACATGCAACGGTATTTAATAAACTCGCATTATATTTTAATACTCTCGACAAACAATCCAGGGATCACCTTAAGCATAAATATAGATCTAGTATATCTTACTAATTCTTCTTATTCTTGTTAGCAACTGCACACACTTTTGAGTATTTTACAAGCTTGTTTATTAGTTAGACAATCTTTATAGTTGATTACACATTGACTAGGTAATCTATTATAAATTTATGGAGGTATACATGAGTAACAAGATTGAATTACCCAAAATTCCTGTGGAATTGCCCCCACTCACAGGGGAGTTATATTCCTTGAAAACAAAGGATGAATTCAGCAATGGTAAGATAAATGACATTACAATTGATGATCAGCATGCTAATAAAGTTTCTTTCGATAAAGTAGTCTTCACCAATGTTACGATTATGGAGTCCACGTTACAGGAACTAGAGCTTACCGATGTTATCTTTGAAAAATGTGATTTGTCTAACGTTGACCTAGCTGGATCTTTTCTTCATCGGGTCCAATTCAATAATTGCAAATTGATCGGAACGGATTTCACGAAAAGCAGATTTCAAAACGTCTCATTTCAAAATTGTGTTGGAGATTACTCCGTCTACCGCTTCTCAACATTTAAGTTAGTAGATTTTGAGAACTGTTCGCTCATTAGCTCTGACTTTTACCACTCTACTCTTCAAAAACTATCTTTATCACATTGCAATATTGATCAAGCACTTCTGTCAGGAACTAAGCTTAATGGCATTGATCTAAGTGATTGTGAATTTGATGCGTTACAAGTGGATATTGAAGATCTAGCTGGCTGCACTATTGCTCCACAACAAGCAACTTCGTTTGTCGGACTAATAGGACTAATATTGAAATCGTAAATATACCGAAAAACAGCTCGTCCCTCAGTTGAGGGCGAGCTGTTTCTGTTATACTACCTTCTCTTAATAATTACATCTCAATGTACACATTATTTTCTGCTTGTACCCATTTCACCTTCGCACCTAGAGCCTCACTTAAAAATCGAAGTGGGATAAGCGTGAAGTCACGGTAGATGACAGGTGCTTGATTCAATGTGTAAGACTCGCCATTTATTGTTGCTTTGGATTGATTAACTTTCATAACTATTTGTTGCTCGCCATATTGAATGTTCACCCCGCCATCTTGCCATATAACCTTTCCTCCAAGTGCTTCTACAACCCCTCTAAGAGGCACCATAATCGTGTTATCGATGTTTTGTGGTGAAACATCATAACTTTGCTTAACATCATTAAGATAAACACCTACAGCTGGGTTGGCGATATTTATTCTGGAAATAACATTTTTACTATCGATTCGATATACAATACCTGAGCCAGCATATAAAAACTGATCATTTTTGTTCGCTTGAGTTAATTTCATTGAATGAAGAAGCGATAAATCGGATGCCCTATAGATTTCTATTTTTTTGTCATTCTGTAACATGACCGTTTGATCATCTGCGGTTTGGAAATAATGATCACCCATCGTTAACTGTTGGGTTTTTCCTTTGGAATCAATTAGGAAAAACTTATTACCTACTGTTCCCCCAAAATAGTTTTTAAATGTACCTTCCCCTGGATGATGATCATCGTAGAGAGTGTCTCGACCAGCTTTTCCAGAAAGCTCCTTACTCCATACTTTCTTTCCAGTAGAATCTTTTGCAAAGTATGTTGTCTTATCTGTTGCACTATTGTATTTATAATAAATAACAAGACCATCAGTCGTAATTCCCGAGTAGTAACCATCGCTAAAATTAAAATCTTGTGTGAATTTCAATTTCATGGAATCATCGTAATATGAAAGTCGAGATTTTTGTTTCCCTATTACATTAATCGTTGTAAAGTACCCATTTTGATAGCCATCAACATAGCTCTTCCATTCTTTCTTCTCTTTCAATTGACCTTTCACATCATAAGTATACGTTACAAATCTTTCTGATGCTGTTTCCAAATAAGTCATGATCGAGCCATTATCTAAAATTAATACGCCAGCAATCGATCTAATCTTTTCTTTATAAGATTTTTCCCACAGTTTTGTACCTGCATCATTATAGGCAGTAAGTTTGTATGCATATACACCTGAGCTACCTTTAGTTGCCGTCAAAGCATAAACATTGCCTTTATTATCAACTTGAGCTAATGTTCCGAAAAAAGAATACAATACATTCGAATTTTTCAAGTAATCAATGCTAGATTTATGTTTACCAGTATTCGTGTTCACAATATGTATTTTGTCATTAGAAAAATAATATAAATTACCGTTACGAATAACTGAGGTGTACTGACTTATATAGGCATACTGGTCTTCATTGTTAGGGGCGGTATAGCTCCAATCCGCCTCTGGTACATTTGTCCATGACCGTGCCAATACTTGTGTCGGTAATAATAATAAAACAACAATCATTGTACTAAGGAATAACTTTTTAACATTCATGTTCACAAAATCCTCCCAAGATGTAAAATTAATATAATTTCTATATTAATATATAGTACAACAAAAACTGGGACAATTGTCATAACTTTTTTCGCTGAGATTCATTATAAATTTTACTTGAAAATTAAGAATTTTACCGATATAGTACTTATCACATCATCT
Organism: Paenibacillus endoradicis; assembly: GCF_024721975.1. The sequence continues at coordinate 1,167,420 of NZ_JANQBB010000001.1, forward strand.
AATTTGGGGGTTCATTATGTTTGAATATATTGATCAACACTATACAGAAGTAAATTTTAATCATAAGGAGTTAAATGAAGGGGATTTAATTCGATGCACGTTCGAACGTTGTACATTTGTAGATACTTCGTTAGAAGAAATTAATACGAGTAATTGCCGCTTTATTGAATGTAGCTTTAATGGTGCTTCATTAAATAGTTCGATACATACGGAGTCAGCATTTGAGAACTGTATTTTTGACGAAGCCAATCTGTTCGTCTCTAAGTTCAATAATTGTAAAATGACCGGATCAAGCTTTATTAAAGCTCGTATGGAAGGAATTTCGATTATAAACGGAGATTGGTCCTACACGAATTTGAGACAAGCTCGTTTTGAGAAACAAGATTTGCGCGGCGTTCGTTTTTATGAGGCTGATCTTACTGAAGCCAATCTACAAAAAGCAGACTTACGAAATAGCGATTTGACGAGAACTGCTCTGACAAATGCCAAATTACTAGGAGCGGATTTGCGTGGTGCAAATATGGAAGGCATTAATTTCATGTCAATTAACGTTAAAGGCGTTCGCTTAGATAGAGAACAAGCTGTATATCTTGCTCTTTCTTATGGTGCAAAGATAGATTAGGGTAAGCGAATTCGATTGGAAATAGAGCAACTCTCTTCAGATTAGAGAGTTACTCTACCTCATATCATCTTATTTCTACTGTCCATTGTTCTGTTGCCATCTGTTTGGCAAGATTCTAACAACCAAGCATGCACATGAAGTTTTTTGGCAAAATGGAGATGAGGTTTCCTTTGTGATAATTCAATTCCATACGAAGAAAGCAATGAGTTAATTTCAATTTCTGCTTCTGCACGCTGTAGTGGCCATCGACAATGATCGATTTCGCCACGGTAGACTCTCCCTGTAGTATCCACACTGTATAGACAATATCTCTCCGTCAACCAATACTCCAAAGATTCAGGTTCACTTATCGTTACCTCGTCAATTGGACGATATGACGCTTGGAATTGTTCGCTATTCGCTCTCGAGTCTCTTCGCGTACTGTAATAACTCACATTATGATTTTCATCTGAATTATATTCAATAGATGCTCGAAGGTAAGGAAGTTTAAAGCCAATCCTCGCCAATTCCACAACGATAGATTGATCTGCATCTAGGCTAAAGAAATATACTCCCGGTTTCCCGTTCAATGTGACGTAGGTTCTTACATTAATTTGAGGGAATTGAGACAAATATGGAACCGCAGGTATAAATCTTGGTCTCACCCCACTCATCAAGCAAGGTACAACGCTTATCCATGCTTGTCCATCATACGAATCGAGAGGTAAGCAGCTTGGAACTATTTCTTGAAGTTTTTCAATTGGGATCGGCCAGTGGGCAAATAATACGTCGTTCCATATTTGATGCATGACCCAAGGTCTTTTTGATATAGGGTACGGACGCTGTATGTCTATTAGTGAGCCAATATTGTCTTGTTTGTACATTGGCATTGTTCATTACCCGCTTTCTAAAGTAGTTTCCTCCATAACTTCTGTATTAATTTCCTTCTATACAATTACTATTTCCTTATAAGAAGATACTTATCGATCGCATGATAATATTATTGCTTATACTTATTTATTACGTATGATCTCGACGATACTTAGATTTCTTGAGTCCTATGCAAATATGATTTTTGGATGGTCGCTATCACTGTATTCACATATTAATGGTGTATCTTTCAAGCATTTGTAACATTACCTGACTATGTCTCGATATGTAGATATTAAGGAATATAAAAATACAATATTTAATTAGAAAAAGAAACGTTTCTATTACGTAAAGGGAGAGTGTAGTAATGAGGGGAATCATTTCTCTGTTTATTGCAATAATTATGCTCACAGGATGTAACCAATCAAAAGCAATGAATGCACAACAATCACAGAATGAGACAACTATTGGTAATCCTACCGCAAAAGAAGTACTCGCTCAAAATCCGAGTGTAGATGTTTTTCAATACAAAGATATTGTTTACATGAATGCTAGTGACATCGAATGGGTACAACAAGCAGAACTAACAATTGGTGAACGTGTTGGAACCATAACTAAGCAATATAAAGAAGATCTTACTTTCGAACAAGGAATGGCAACTAAACTTCCTGTTGAAACAGAAATTTATGAACCCCTGGAAGCAAAAGGATCAATATTAATTGTTAAATTAAAAGATGACGAAGTTAGATATCTTGGTTTATTCGAAGGTTGAATATTAGTATCTAAATAAAAAACGAGGAAGTATTCCTGAATCATCTCCAAGAATATTTCCTCGATATCATCTTTATTAACTTCCTACTTTACTGGAATTTCAATCTCGTAATTGTATGTTTTCATATAATGCATACCTTCAATTAATATATATTGTGGTTCGTTCAAAGTATCAAATAGTAACGTACGTTCCTTCATTATTGTCCCATCAGCTTGCTTTATCGTGTCTTGTTTAACTGTTGTATTTAATGGAACTACTCCATTGATCGTTACTATTGATACACCATCAAGCATAACATCCTCATCTGTCGCAATCGTTACTTCTACTCCATTGGAACTTGTTGAAATATTGTTCAACCATAGCTTCTTCTCACCTATCTTAAATGGCTCATTTCTATTCGAATCTAACGAAAACTTAGCTTCTAACTTCTCATACCCTACAAACTCATTGATAACTAATTGCAATGAATTAAGTTCTTTTGGCAGCACGTCATATTTGATTTCAAATGTGGTCCCTTTATATGAAGTTGTTCTGCCACTACCTATCATTGAAATTGCTTTTTCATTGGCGATTAATTCGATCCCATCTAATGCTGAACTCACTCTATCAAAGTTATCAACATTCATCGTTCCTTTGATCAATGTCATCGTTGGTGTCGCGGTAATCGACTTAAAAGTAATTGACCCTTGATCTACCTTAAAACTTTCATTAATCTTTTTCTTAATTTCAGTTTGCATCGCTTTATCTGGATAATAGTCAAATATAATGCTATCTTCGACCATCTGTGCATTAGACGCGTTCTGCCAGTAAGAAAGTGTTAATTTCTTAGCAAATGGACTTACAGGATCGAAAGTCATCATCCCTTTTACTTCCGTTTGATCATCATTGATGATCGAAGTTCCCGAATTAAAATTAGAATTTGTTAGAAAACCGTTAATATGAGGTCTACTAAATACATCAATAGAATTTTCTAGCCCACTCGGGTTAGATAATGTATAGTACATAATGAATTGATTAGCATCCGACATAATCCCGTCGATGACTAGCTCTGTACCATCTAGAAGTATTTTTCTTGCGTCTACACTTTGTCCCATTCCCGCTTCATTAAGTTCTAGTAAAGTACCGTCAATTAAGGCATCAAATCCAAATATCTTTTTGCCATAGTAAGCAAACGCATTGTAATTGTAACTAACGATGGAAGTCATTATTAACACAACTGCTGCGACCTTCCAACCCTTTGGAAAACGTTTTGTTTTCTTATATGCATTCTTATCTAATGCATTGCGCAATCTAGATTCTAACTCATCTGGTGCTGTTATGGAATCCATACGATTATGCTCATCACTTAACAATTTTTCGATATCATTCATTAACATCACCCCCATATTTTTCTCGTAATTTCTTTAACCCTTCAAATATTCTGGATTTAACAGTTCCTAATGATACTTTAGTAATATCTGCGATTGTTTGATTATCGAGATCATGAAAATACTTTAGTTGAATCGCTTCTCGTTGATGATCATTGATGTGTAATAACAATGACTGCAAATCTATCTGTTGTTCGCTTTTTCGATAAGCGTCTTCCTTATTAGAACTGGATAATTCATTATGTTCAATACCGTTCAAATCATCTATTAACAGTAGTTTATTACGCTTAAGGAGCAAGCTTTTACTGCAATTCACTAATATAGTTTTACTCCAGCTATAAAATGATTCTACCTTATGAAGTTGCTGTATTTTTTCGTAAAGGATTACGATCATATCTTCCAGCGCATCTAGTGCATCCTCCTGATTCCCCGTATAGGAGTAGGCAAGTCTGTAATAAGTATCTTTTTCCGACATAATTAGTTGAAGTAACGCTTCTTTATCTCCTTTTTTCGCCTTCTTCACTAGCTTCACTACATTCATTTCTTCACCTCTCTCCCTTATAAGAGTGACTAGTATAGTAAAAAGTTCATTTCTTAGAAAAAATGTTTTGATACACCAGTTTATGATTTTGAATACAGCAATTATATTTAAAATAATTAAAAGGTGCAATTCGTGAGAATTACACCTTTACTCTGTACTTCCAACTCAACAACCCTCCAAGCTCTTTATTAACTGCTAGAAAACTTAGCAAAAATAAAAACAAGCCGAAGCGCATGATTCAGCTACGCTCCAGCTTGTTCTATCTTATGTTATATTAGAAAATGTGTGGATAAATAAGTGGATCTTAATTAGAAAGAAAGGTTTGTTTTCGCTCTTAGCTTTATCTAAAGATGCATTAACCAAGGGAACCAGCTGACTAGATTATATAAATGTTGCAGCACAAACGATATGTTATTGTAATACATAACCTCCGTCAGTAAATAATGTCGTCCCAGTTGTATAACTATTCGTCATTAAATAAATAACCGAGTGAGCGATCTCATCCACGTGGCCTACCCGTTGAAGAAGCGTCATCCCTTCATACATCTCGTAAGCTTCTTTACGATCTTTCTCCGTTCGTATCGTACCAGGAGAGACAACATTAACTCGAATTGGAGCTAGCTCAATAGCAAGCGCCTTGCCTAAGCTTTCAATAGCTCCATTACATGCAGCATAAGAAGCTGCTCCAGGTATCGGTCTTTGACTCGCTGCGCCAGACATTAGAACGATAGATCCACCTTTGGAGATATAAGGGACAGCGTATTTTACAGCATAGTATTGCGGCCAAAATTTATTTTGAAAACAACTCTCAGCTACCTCTTTATCCGATGTAATAGGACCAAGCATATAAGCTGCTCCCGGAGTAAACAAATGATCAAATTCACCGATTTCACGGAAAAATGTTTGTAGAGAGTTCTCATCTTTATTGTCCACCTGTAATATTTGCAACAAATCACTGTTGATATCGGATTGAGCTTGCTCTAACTTTTCTAGTGACCGCCCCGCAATCACGACATGTGCCCCTTGTCTAATCGCTTCCTTAGCCGTACCTAGACCAATTCCGGTACTTCCACCTATAATTACAACACGCTGATTTATTAGATTCATTCTGTAATTCTCCCTCTTGTTTAATATATAACTGCAAATTATTAGTGCATGACCCATCCACGCTCTAACTTGTCCTATTTCAGGTTATTGTGAATTAATCGTTGTTAGTAAATAATCTTTTCTCGAATTTCTTGAAGTTACCCGCTTGCCCCATATATTCGTAATGATTACTCTCATAGAAAGAAAATAGTTTACGGTTATTGGCAATACAATCTAAGCGCATGAACTTCTTCTTCCGAAAGCTTATCGACGAATCACACCAATTCAATAAAGCAGATCCAAGACCAGTATTCGCACACTTTCTGCTAATCGTGAGTCGATGCAAATAAATCGCTTCATCATCTGCATTAGCTTCACTTCCCCATAGCTGGTGATCCCAAGCACTTGGTTCACGTTTCAGTATAACGACTCCAACGATTTCATTATGATGCTTGCATACAAACACTTCTTCTTTTTCGATTGATCCTACCGTATTGTGAGAATCATGTCCTCGCAATAGCTCACCCCACTGCTGAGAGCCTTTATTTTGCAACCATTTGGCTGTATCTAGTAGAAGCGACATTATTTCGTCTGCTTCTTCTTTATGTGCAACACTTACTGTGTAATTCCCTTCAATATATGGGTTTATTATCGTAAATTCGGATTTCATAATTGAACGACACTCCTAAGCTGTTTATGTTGTAATCAGATCTTATGATTTAAATTTAGTATAGCTCAATTAAGTTCCTTTTCAAATTACTACGAGCTTCATATTGAGACCTTTACAATAAAAACACAGAGCAAGAGTGCTATATTACCGCACTCTTGCTCTGTAAGTGATTCAATCATTTATGCAATTGTATCAATATTTGTGGATCTTTAATCTTCGTATCTTCTGCCAATAGAACGATTTTTGACATAATTTCCGCTGTTTTGGGGTCCTCATCAAGGAATGGCAGGAAAATCCGTCCGCGATGTTGAGAATGTACAGGGATAATATGCAACGCCCCTAGGGCTTGTTTGTAAACCATACCACTTCCCAAATGAACAGCATACTCACCTAAACTTCCAGTAATATGAGCATAGCTTCCATCCAATCTAACATTAGTCAGTCTCATCAGTCTTAATGACTCCTGTACGATTGCTTGACGCATCTCAATTGTCGTTAAGCTGGCTTCAGGATCTACTCCGCCTACATGCGCTACACTCACTACAAGATCAACATCTCTCATCACTTCTGAGAACAGTATTGGAGGTACTTGATCTAATGGTACATGTTCATACGTGGATCGATTTATAAATCGGATAATTTCGAGTGTAGGTGCTTCAGTATCTGCAGGTGAGAACCAATCTGCCATAGCATACAGGCTAACAATTAAGTTCTCAGCGTAGAATACCTTCTGCAATCCTTCCTCGTAGCTAACTGTCCAATGTCTGCTCTTCAAAAGTGCAACAGTTTTCTTTGGCTGCACTTGATATCCCGCATAACGACGAGAATAAGTAACATGATGAAGCTCGTCAGCATTAGGCATATACAACTCACGGAATACTTGCTTGAAAGGCTGTCTGATCTGACGCTCGAATAGATCACGCTGGAAACTACTCCATTGTCCACTTTCATATAGATGTACAGGGTGAGCAATAAGCAAATGATCATCTTCGCTTAATGTCATAAGATTACCAGATGCATTACATAGCGATAAATTCTCTCCATCGAAATAGCCTAAATGATCACCGACTTTGAATACTAACGAGCTGATTAGTGGGCGGATCACCGGATTATTATCCAAACCTAAGATTTCCTTACCAGTAAAACTATTGCTTAATTCCATTGATCGCTCTAGTTCTTTGCGTGCTCTGCGATATTGCTCAATCAACTCAGACTTCATCTCTTTAAGTGTTGTAATGTATTCATCTTTTTTATATTTAGCAGGAACGGATTTAAGTTCTTTACCTTTGCGATTAATTTGAATATCAGCTTGCCCTTCATCATCCACAACTAATTGTACGGTCGTCTCTTCATCAAGATTGTAAGGCTCGAAGTAGCTCTTCATCTCATCTAGCTTACGTGCTTCCATATCCCATTTCAGACGAGTAACATCTTTGTAACCTGCATTACGCGCCAAATTATCTAATGCAATCTGAGATATAATGCCCTCACTTGCTCGACGCTGCGCTCCAAACTTTTTACTTTGCAACAGAAAATGCTGAATATAGTCATAGCGATTGCGTAAATCTTGCTCTTTATCAGTTGCAAACGGAATTAAGCTGTAACTTAGCAAATGGTCTTTGTTTCGTTTATCAGTAACTGAAGAACGCATAGCTTCAAGTTTGAGCTTTCCAAGCGTAGCATCTGCGAATAATTGAGAACGTCGATGATTAGCACCTGCTGAAATGTACTTAGCACACTCATATAACATGTTAAACCGTTCTTCTCCCAATGTTCCATAAGCTTCCTTGAACCAGTCAATATCAAATGCCCCATCATTAAAGTTCTGAGGTGAGATAGGAGAGTAATGAGCAACGACAGTTTCCTTTTCTGCCGAGAAACTTTCATTGATGTGAGCGTGGAAATACCATGCCGCACTACGCAATCCTTTCCAGTCTAGATACTGGGCTACAATATCAATCCATTGCGGTGCATACATAGCAGCTTCCAACAACTTCTTATTAGTAATACTTGGATGATCTTTAAGCAATGTGAGAAGAAGTACTGAATCTTCTCCTGATTTAGGATGACAATTTTTCAATAAATGGCTGAATGCTTCCTTCTTAGTCAAATTGCCATGGTAGCTATATACGTAACCACGAACGAAAGCATCCTGATCCAGCGCTGCTAGCAGTCGTACGAAGTAATCCATACCTTCAATTCTCTCAAGACTAGTTACATATTGTGTTACATCTGTCGCCATATCTCCACGCAATAGTTCAATACTGACTATTCTATCTATTACCGAATGCCGAATAGCTAATAGCTTGGGACGATCTTGTAGTGAACCTAGACGCGATGACGTAATGTCCCTCAAATAGCTAGTACTATCACCACTATCAAGTAAAGCTTTATAGAGCTGACCCTCTCCAATAATGCCATCCTCAAATGCACGAATTTGATCTTCGAATACATAAGAGGAGCGTTGTTCTGGATCGTTCAGTAGCTGATCATATGCAAAAACGGTGTGATAAAATGATTTAAATGATTTCTGATCATATACTCGCGAGCGCTGCATTTGTAACCAAGGACGAGAAAGCAATTCAAATAAAAATAGCTTATCATGCTTTTCTTGCTCATCAATTAGTCGAATCCACTTACGAACAGCAAGTTCCGCCAAAGTAAACGTTTCTGCTTTATTACTATCGAAGAAGTAGGCTTGTATAAGAAGACTAACTTGATTGTTGTATGTCAGTTTACTCAAAGCAGACTGAACCTTCAATATCAGCTCCAGCGGATAAACTTCTGTTAGAAATAACTTACGCCAGTCTTCCAGCAGCTTGTGGTTTCTTAGCTCGTGATATTCCATTTCTATTTCGGAACGGTAGTTATAATATCTGTCCAGTGTATTATCTAAATCATCTATTATCGCTATATAATATAACTGCATAACTTCTTCAGCCTTCATACTGCTCTGATCCAAATATTCTTGCCATTGCTCGTGCAATGGATATCGTTCTAATTGCGAAAAAGCTTCATCACTATGAGAATTATGACTATATGATTTAATTTCACGCAAATGAGTGCCGATTAAGAGCGTATCTTTATAGCCAGAATAGTACTCCGACACATACTCAATATCACGATTCTGATGTATAAGTTGATCTAATCCCACTATAAAACTTTCAATCTTGTCAAAGGTTAGTGTAAATATATCCTTATGGAATGAGAAATCGCCAATTTCTTTCTTCTCCAAAAGCCAAGGCTCTGTTACTCTCGGATCAAATAACCCAAAGCCATCTGCCCTGTTCGTTCCTTTTGTAGTTATAAGCTTGTTCAGCAATGCTTTTTCCTTTGCTGAAGGCTCGGTAATAATATCTGCTAACGGTAGTAGTCGTTCCATTTGCTCTGCTCTAGCGTCATCCATAACAATTTCGCTAATAACCTCCAATGCACCTAATCTTTGTTGTTCATTTTTAGTTTTTAACAGATTAGTTAAGGAAGCAATAAGCCTTTCTTCTGGCTGTAGCATTAGTACACTAATTGTGTTTTGTCTTAGCGAACCTGATTTCAGCTTTAATAAACCTTCTATTGGTAACAGTTCATTTGCAGATAACTTCATTTTTTTTATTTGCTCTAGCCCATGCTCACGATTGGTCATGCTTTTATCCGATAAGCTATCTAGAATGAATGCTCGAATGACATAATGCTCCTTGTCACTCATGAAATGTGACAATAATTCTCCACGCATGTTAGGCGTAAACTTATCTTTTCTTGCAATAAGCTCAGCAATCCATGTACTGTCCATGTCATATGCGACGAGATACAGTAATTTGGTAACAGGTAACTCTGAGGTGAATTGAACATGTATGAATTCCAATGCTTTCGAAGTAGAACTATATTGTTGATCCATTCCATCAAACATCGCTAACAAAAGTTCAAAATCGCGTTGTCTTTCAACTTTATCTTCCAATATCTCAACACGCTCAAATGTGATCGTAATATCTTCTGTTGGCGTGCCAGCCCTACGCCATATCGGTTGATAATGATAACAGTAGTTCGTTAGTACCCAATATTGTAATTCAGGATCTATCGCATCTAAATTCTCTCTAGCTAATTGCAGAGACAGTTTTTTATTTCGACTATTTGATAATATGTACAAAGCGATAATCTTTTGATAACGTTGTCCATGCTTCATCAATTGCTGTATGTTGGAGTACAAATCCTCTTCCTCATATACAGCTGTTGCCCAAAGTGCAATATAGACCTCATTCGAGTTGGTGCTGTTTAACCATTGCTCGCGTATATCAATATCGGTAATTGCGTTGTAAACTTGTTGGATTAATCCACCAACAACTCTCTGATTTGCAGCTTCTAATTCCATTCCTAGCCATACACTCAGTGCTCGCACAACAGAACTATAACGGATATATTCTTCATCTAGAATAACCTTTAACATAAACAGGTAAGCATCAATCGTTCCCTCGTCCATTGTCTCAACAATACTTTGACGTAGACCTTCTTGGAGCCTTGCAGCTATTAACAACTCACCTATCATGTGGTACATATCTTCCTGATGACTCATAAAAATACCTTTGATCATTTCGCTTCGCAGAAGAGCGGTTTGGTTCTCTCCATAAATAATTGTTTTCAAAGCATCTATTATTTGTGAATTGCGTTGATCTAATTCATAGCTAATAAGATCTCCTATGATCTCCCTAAAATAATATGAAATAGCAGTTGTAACATTTGAATTAGTAATGGTATAATCCGCTTTTGTTAAATAATCTGACAAATCGAATGAGTATCTGTCCACCATAATGAGAGCAACCGTCTTTTGTGTAATGATTTCCAAATGATTATTAACATTTTTTGTTCGAAATGGGCGTCTTGCATACCCTCTATCATAAGGATATTCTAATGCATGTGAAACGACATGATCTATCACATTTCCTAGATCATTACGGAGCAAGTGCTTCGCGATCGCTAGAAACGTTCCGTTAATTAGTTGATCTATATCCGCAGCTTGATTTTCCAGAAAGTCTTTGAACTGTTTAATATGAGTTTTTGATATAACTCTATTATTGCTTCTATCAATTAAAATTTGACCAATAATACGTTGTTCTCCCTCAAGCTCCTCTAAGCGCTGCTGAACAAAAATTTCATACCGCTGCTCTTGTTCTTCGTTTGTCATTTCCCAGACTCCCTTCACCAGTAACTTCCAGCTAACATTGTAAGTCGAATTAAAGTTATCTCATCATCGCCTTTTAATGATAGAGACTCATCCAACAACTTTATCTCTTCATCATTTATAAATACTCGATACAAATCATCCGTGTAGGCAAGTATAGCCGTATCAATTGCAGTTGCTAGATTGGGTTTGCCCTCATGATAGATGGCACCAAAGCCAACTTTTCCATTGTCTGCCCTTTCTCGTACCTCTTGCTCATTCAAAAAAGGGAAAATGGATTGCGCTTGCTGACGCTCCATCAAGCCCTGAACATTCCACTCTACTAAAGCCTCTATTAACTCTCTTAATGTTCGAGGTTTATGTAATAGCTCAATTGGAAGACGTGTAAGAGCAGCTTTACGCTTACCTATGCTTTTGACCGTTACAAACAGTTGTATCATTCCGATGCTCCCTTCTTATTTTATATCTAGTATATGTTCCTTAGAATAATTATTTCATATATTCAACTAATAAGCCCTTCTTTTACAATAATAGGTCGTGTCTCTATAGAGACATTACCCGCTAATGCTCTGGAGATCATACAGGACTCTTCTGCCAAATGTGCCAGCCGTTCTGCCTTCGCCAAATCAGCCTCTGTTGCATCCGCTTGGAGTACAATTAGTGGTTTATGAACGATCCGTTCATAAGTAAACACGTTATTCGTTACATCCACAATCGCTTCAGACTCAAGAGTCAGACCTTGTGGTGTAATATGTGAACGCTCAAGCATCGCTGCCAGGGTGATTAGATAACAGGTCGACGCTGCCCCCAAGAGCATTTCGTCAGGATTAGTACCTGTTCCTGGACCTCCCATTTCTTGCGGAATTGAGATTATTGTTTTTAACCCACCTGCTTCTATTTGTCCTTCACTGTTACGTCCACCATTCCATACCGCTTTCAGATGAAAAGGATGTTTCATCTCACTCATTCCTTTCAATGATCTCCGGATCAAGCCCGAATATACTGTAAATTATTTTAGTTCAATCTATATGGTATCCATTTAATGTGAAATTTGATTTTCCAACAGATTTTTATTCATTCCATCATACCACATCGTTACAGTAAGAAAAATTTCGACACTCTGCACTAAAGAACTTCAACAATTAAGGACGTTGATACTTCAAAAGTATTTAATTCACGTGTATATGATTAACATCTTGTTAGATTCTCACTACCATGAATGTATGGACTACCAGTTGCACTCGTACCTATTGTTCCAAATTTCACCTACATTTCTTCTTGCTCTTAGTTACTTACGACTCAAAACGATTATTAATGCCATTAACTAAAATTCATCTTCTTTAAAATGTAAAAAGACCACAATGGCAAACACTGTGATCTCTAAGGGATTTCTAGTTTTTATTGTATCCAATACATGAACCATCTGACCTATCCACAATCTTAAACTCCATAAGTTTAATTTTGTTATAGTCTGCTATCCAAATCGCTTACGGTAACCACATTTGCGACAAAGCTCTTCAACAGCTTGTCGCTTAGAAAATCCATCGTAAATAGCAGTTGCTCGCGAACCCTCAATGATCTCCTCAAATCCTTGCTCATGAACATTACCAAGCTTCAAGATACCTTCACCATCAAGGCAGCAAGGAATCACTGTACCATCAATAAGAACTCCAGCTTGATTACGCAAGGCATGACAGAAGCCAACACCTTCATCTTCTTCCTCGTCAAGTGCTGGCCAGCGGAATTGTGGATCTTGATTCAAATAGACTCGATCAGCAATTTTAAGACCTGATCCTGTTCCTGGTAAATAGTATTCTTCAATTTTATAATCTAATTGAAACGCTGATTCGATCATTGCCAATAGCTCACGATTTCGTTCTTTTTCAATATTTACTTCGTTATCTTCTGCTAAGTTCCATAGACGGAATGAGGTAATCATTTTCGTAGTTGTTCTAGCTTCTTCCACAAAAGCTAAAATATCTGCTAAATACTTTTTCAAATCACGATTTCCGGGATCGCCATCAAAACTATGTAATGAAAAGTTCATCTGCCGCAGGGCTGGTTTGCCAAGCAGCTTCTCTCTATTTTTATTAATAAGTGTGCCATTCGTCGTTATGTTAACTTTGAATCCTTCTTCATATGCTATATCTAGTAAAATATCAATTTTGGGATGTAGTAGTGGTTCACCTTTCACATGAAAATAAATGTAATCAGTAAATGGCTTAATTTGTGATAAAGTATGACGATAATCCTCCACCGACAAAAAGCCCTTCGCACGCTCAGTTGGAGGACAGAAATAGCATGATAGATTACAAATACTCGTTGTTTCTATATAAAATTTTTTGAATCGTTTCATATGTACAATCCTCTTCATTTATATTAGATACATCCATCATATCATAAATGATAGAAAATATTCATTCGCATCACATTTTGTTATTTTATACAATCATTGCGTCAACATTCATTGATTGATATAATTGCACCTGTTGTAATTTCATCCATGACGGCTTACAAAATACACATAACCGTCTACGGTAAGTCAGAGAGAAAGGTTGGATTAATCTTGAAAAAATCAGAAAATAAATATTGGGCTTTAGTCGTGTTTGCAGGATTATTTGAAGTGTTTTGGGTATCTGGACTGAAATACTCCTCTACTCCACTTCAATGGTTTGGTACTACAATAGCCATTATCATTAGTTTTTATTTACTTATCCTTACCTCTAGTAAATTACCAGCAAGTACGGCTTATGCTGTTTTCGTCGGACTTGGCGCTGCAGGAACAGTTGTGGCGGAAATGGTTGTATTCGGAGAACCTGTGCATATAGCAAAAATCATTCTACTATGTACATTACTTATTGGGGTTATCGGCTTGAAATTAGTAACTCATGATTCTCCTTCCACAGAGCAACAGGATACTGCACGTGCTAAGGAGGGCAAATAATGAGTTGGTTATTCGTTATTATCGCTGGGGTATTTGAAATAGTAGGTGTAGCAGGTATTAATAAACTCAACGAGAAAGTTAATGCCGTTAATATTTTATTTATGGCTTTAGGCTTTGGTCTAAGCTTTTTGTTCCTTACTTTAGCACTTGAGCAGTTACCAATGGGTACTGCCTATGCCGTTTGGACAGGAATTGGTGCCGCAGGAAGTGCTGTTGTTGGTATCATCTTCTATAAAGAATCCAAAAGTATAGCTCGACTTGTATGTATTGCGGTCATCATAGCTTCAGTTATTGGCTTAAAACTAGTTAGTTAATATCATTAATAATTCATGTGGTTAACTATGGTTATCATTATAAAAGGCTGGTCGTGCTCTTAATTGAGCACGACCAGCCTTTTCATCATATTTTAAATATCAAATTCATTTTTTGGTTTACGTGGTTGACGTGGTACTTTGTTCTGTACAGCAGGTAGATGACGCATACTTCTCATCATAGGTCCTTTGCAGATCGGACAAGTTTGATCCTCTTGAGCAAATTCTTCTCTAACCCATGCTTTACATTCAGCATTTTTACATTTTAAAATTTTAGTTGGTTTAAGTTCGGATGTTGTATTCGTAGTTGACACGCTTGGATGAGTCCCTTCACTTACAGTTGATTTTCAACTTGTTGTTTTTATGTTTTTTTTATTTTACACGATGACTGGAACGACACATACTGGTTTTGAAGAGTGTACTTCTACACCGATGTTCTCTAGTAAGCCATTACTAAAATTACGTTTGAAAGTAACAATGTTGTTACCATCACGATTTGCCACTAATAAGTATTCACCACTAGGTGTTATAGCGAAGTTTCGCGGATGACCTCCAGCAGTTGAAATATGCTGAATTGTAGTTAATGTTCCGTCATTCGCATCTACTTCGTATACAACAATACTGTCATGTCCACGATTAGAGCCATATACAAATCTACCATCAGCAGATATTGTAATTTCAGCACAACCATTTTCACCAGTAAAGTCTGGAGGTAATGTAGATAATGTCTGGATTTCAGATAAAGTACCAGTTGATGCCTCATACTTGAAAGCAGTTACTGTTGAATTCAACTCATTAATTACATATGCATAAGTAGCATTTGGATGGAATGTTAGATGCCTTGGACCTGCACCATCTGCAAGTTTCGTTACATTTACTTTAATCAATTTACCATTCGCTTGATCTACCTTATATCCAACGATTCCATCTAGGCCAAGATCTTGTACATATAGATATTTACCATCTGGGCTATAGAAACTAGAGTGTGGATGAGGTATTGGATTATCTTGACGCTCTGGATCAACTGTCGTCACGCTATGTTGAGCAACATCTAATACATTACCTAGAGAACCGTCTTCTTGCAAAGCAATTAGACCAATCATGCCACCATGATAGCTTGTCACTGTTAAATATTTACTTTGTTGATCACGCGCGACATGACAAGTCGTGCCAGTAACGGTAGCCTTTTTTTCTACTAATGATAATGTGCCAGCTTCCGTGTCTAATGAAAAATGTGAAATTTCTCCAGACTTCGTACCATCTGCATTCACAATTTCAGAAACCGCGTATAATTGCTTCTTCGCAACATCTACATTAAGAAAAGTTGGATTTTTCAGACCAACATACTGGTCTGTTTTCGTTAATTGTCCTGTCTGCTCATTTAGTGTAAATACTTCTACACCACTTTCATGGGTTTCTGCATATGAACCTACGTACACATTTACTTTAGACACGAATAATCCTCCTAAAACTTTTTATTACTGCTCGAGATACTTGATGCATATAAAAAGTACCTCAAAGGCATGTTCTTCGACTTATTATTCAAATTTACTTGATTTCGCAGTTATCTGGACCACATAGTCCAACTTCGTCATCACCTTGAATATTAACTAATGTTGGATTAGTCTCAGCCCAAGTTTGTTCTAATGCATTCAAGAATACATGTTGTGGTTGCGCACCACTAATTGCATACTTATTATTAAGTACAAAGAATGGAACACCACTAATACCAAGATTACTAGCTTGCTGCTCATCTGCTCTAACATCACTTGCATATTGATCAGAAGATAGTACGCTTTGAACCTCTTCTTCAGAGAGTCCAGCTTGTACTGCTAGCTTTATTAGTTCAGCATGATCTTCAATATCTACATTATCTGTGAAATGTGCTGCAAATAAAATGGATACAAAAGCTGATGCAATATTTTGTTCTTGTGCAAGAAGCAATAAACGATGGGCATCAAAAGTGTTAGCATTGTACTGATTCTCAAATTCAAAGCGTAAACCTATTTCTGCAGCTTGATTAGCTACACCTTGAGTCATTTCCTTTGCTTTTTCCGCAGTCATACCATATTTCTTCGCTAGTGATGCAATTGTTAATTGTTTAGCGTGTTTACCTGGATCAAGTTCAAAACATTTATATATGACTTCGACCTTATCCTTATGAGCAAATTGTGCTAAAGCACTCTCAAATTTCGTTTTACCAATGTAACAAAATGGACATACAAAATCAGACCAAATTTCAACTTTCATTTCTAACACCTCCTGCGGCTTATTTTTTTGAGCTTTCCGAACTAATCCTGTTTCCGATCCGTTACGAACTAAGCTTAAATCATTGTACCGCACTAATTCTGTTGGTACAATATTGACATAACAAATAATAGGGGGTATGAGAAACTTGAATATACTAAAACAAAAAGATCGTTCTGATCTTGATCGACGAATTCCTCTTATGCCTTGGTATGTTGAGCAATTTATTCAATATAAATTACCTGATTTATCACCATCTTCCTTATTAGAATATACAAGAGATTACGAGACCTTCTTCAATTGGATAATAGCGGAAGGTTTGTCTGAAGCCACCAAGATGAACGAGATCACATTACTTGAATTAGAAACATTGAAAATGGAATCGGTCGATGGCTACAAAATGTATCTCTCTACATACAAAGAAGATCGAAATAGTCGTACAACGATTCAACGCAAACTGTCGTCACTTCGTTCTCTATTTCACTACTTAAGTCAAATTGCTGAAGATGATGACTTTTACCCGCTTTTGAAACGTAATGTAATGGCTAAAGTTGCAATTAAACGTACACATAAACCAAAAGATACGGCTGCCAAGCTTGAAGGAAAACTTCTGCAAGAAAATGAAATTGATGAGTTTCTATCTTTTGTGCGAGTAGATTATGGTCATGAGGTTATAAGCAACAAACAAGCTATTTATTCTTATCAGTTAAATATGGTTCGTGATTCATGTATTATAAGCCTCATCCTCCACTCAGGCTTACGTGTATCAGAGCTTGTAAATTTGAATGTAGATGATATAGATCTTAAGAAGAAACTTTGTTATGCATTTCGCAAAGGTGACAATGATGAGTCGTTTAAATCACCTGTCTATTTCCGTCAAGCCGCAATTGAAGATATGAAAGCTTATCTCGAGCTTCGTGAATCCCGCTACAAAGCACCGAGAAAAGAAAAAGCACTTTTTCTGGCAATTGCTAATGGGAAAAATGAAGGATCGAGAATGACGAAGCGAGCGATCCAAGCTATGGTTATTAAGTATGCGACGCATTTTGGAAAACCATACTTATCGGTACATAAATTACGTCATTCTTTTGCTACAGATTATTACTTACGTAATGATATATATAAAACTCAAGAGCAATTAGGGCATGCATCACCCGAAACGACTCAAATATACGCTCACTTAACCGATAAAACGATGGCAGAAGCGATTGATCGCTCCTCTCTGGAATAACGTCTTCAGAAAGAGTACAATAGATCAAGAAAGTTAGAGGAAGCAGCAACTAGAAGCCACAAAAAGTTTTAGGAGGATTATATGATTACCGAACATACGATTATTATTGGAGCTGGTCCTTGTGGGCTGGCAGCAGGAATAGAGCTACAACGAGTTGGCATAACGCCTCTTATTATCGAGAAGCGTAATGTCGTTCATTCAATCTCACAATACCCTACATATATGAATTTTTTCAGTACTGCTGATCGATTGGAAATTGGTGATATTCCATTCACTTCACCAAACGATAAGCCTTCTCGTCTCGAAGCATTAAACTATTATCGTATGGCTGCACAGCGTCACAAGCTTCGCATTAAGCCTTATACATCCATTACAAAAATCACAAAGATTGACAACCACTTTATTCTTGATGCGGTTGATCAATATAATGAACCTTCACAATATCGTGCTGATCATGTGGTCATATCAACTGGCTATTTCGATCATCCTAACTTGCTTGGCATTGAGGGAGAAGATTTACCTAAAGTAAGTCATTTCTTCCGCGAAGCACATCCTTATGCTGGACTTAACGTTGCCATTATCGGTGGTAGTAACTCTTCTATCGATGCAGCGTTAGAACTTGAGCGCGTTGGCGCACATGTAACGGTTATCTATCGTCGTGCTGAATTATCTAGAAGTGTCAAAGCTTGGGTACGTCCTATCTTCGAAACGAAAGTGGAAAAAGGATCGATTCAACTACTATTACAATCTCAAGTTCAATCGATATCGAAGTATCATATCGAAGTAAACACTTCAGAAGGTGTAGTGACGCTACAAAACGACTTTGTACTAGCGCTGACAGGCTTCCATCCCGATCAACCATTCCTTACTACTGCTGGAGTTACCATTGAAGCAGAAGGGCATCCAACCTTTAATGAGGAGACGATGGAAAGTAATGTTCCAGGTATCTATCTTGCTGGCGTCGTTGTTTCTCGCAAAGAAGATGCAAATGAGATTTTCATTGAATCCGGACGCTACCATGGCAATAAAATTGCAGCTCATCTAAAACAAAAGTACAAATTGGATTAACTGCATGAATAGACCATAACAAATAGACCATAACAAACCAACATCTTGGCTGTTATGGTCTATTTTTATATTAACGAATTGTTCAGATCACTCAATTTGAAAAACTAACCACTAGATCATAGAATCATCTATGCAAGCAATTAATTTCACAAGTTATACTCACCCTTGTTCATAATCACTTTCTCTTCACCGTTTGCCAATAGCGCTGTAACGATCATATCGGGTGTTCCGAACATGAAATCGACATGGATTGCAGATTGATTTAACCCTTTAGAGAGCAAGTTATTACGACTACGATCCGTATCTACAATGCAACCCGGATAACCTGCACCAAGTGCAATATGGCATGTTCTGTTCTCATCACATAATGTTTCATAGAATAGTAGGTTTTGCTCAGCTAGCCGAGAGCCATTATGAACAAGCGCTACCTCCCCAAGTCTTCGAGCTCCTTCATCAGTAGCTAGTAACGCTGCCAAATGCTTCTTTCCTACTTTTGCATCGAAACTAGTAACTTCTCCACCTGAGAACGTCAGCTGAAAACCATCGATACACTCATTATTCAAATACAACGGTATAGAATTATAGACGACACCAGTCACTTTAAGGCGATGTGGTGCTGCAAATATTTCCTCAGTAGGTATACTTGGATAAAATTCTTTGCCTTCAATATCAAAGCAATTGCCACCAAACCATTGATTATTATCTGCAAGCTCTACTTCAAGATTCGTTCCCAATTCATTAATGAAAATTAGCTTTTTAATATCTAGAGCATTCAGTTTAGCTTTATTACTGAGCAGCGTAGCGATATGTTTATCCCATGATTCAATAGAGTTATTACTATTACAATAAGTAATATGGAATATAGTCTCCCAAAGCTTAGCGAATGCCTCTTCCCCGTGTAGAAGAGGAAATACCTTCTCAGCCCATGCGATCGTCGCTACAGGCGAAGCTTGTCTACGTACAACAAATGCAAACTGATCTATTAAGGACGGTTTACGAATAGATTTTACTATATTAGACAATAGTAATTCCCGCTCATCCGTTAAAGCAATAACATCATCAGTTGGCGCAATTAATCGAACAAAACATGCTTTAGACTCAATATATTGTTCATTCAAACTACTTTGATTACGATATTGAATCAATAGTTGTTCTTCCGTCGCATATTGATTTCGTAGCGCATTTAACCCCTCGTCTTCCAACCTGATCTGCACATCACCTGCTCCTGCAGCGTAACCAGCACTTGCAACGATTTTAGCAAAGTACAACGTATCAGAACTGCATGTGACGACTAACAATTGATTACGTTCTAAAGAAACGCCACGTGTGACAATGAGTTTAGCATATTCCGCTAACTGCTTTACTATTTCATTTGACAGCTTCATCATTTTTCACCACAAATATCAATAATGACACTTGTGAAAATTTTAGCTGACGTAATTATATCTTCGATGATGATGTATTCGTCCGCACCATGAATATTTGTCTCTACTCCTGGCATGGTACAACCGAATGCGACTCCGCCTGGAATACCATGTACATACGTCCCACCACCTACATGCTGGCAATACCCTTCATTACCAGTATATTGTTCATAGTTAGCTAGCAATGTTTTGACAAAGTCAGTATCTTCAGGAGTATGATGTGCTTTCGAGAATCCGCCTAATTTCAATTCAACATCGTATTTCTGAAGCGAATTAGCAAGTACATGCATCGTATTATCCTCTGTTGCACAGATAGGAACACGACTATCAATAAAACCGTATAAAGAAGTTGGAGCGAATTTGAAAATAGCAAAATTCATTGTTAATTGGCCTGATTTCTCATCTTCCATCTTCAATCCAGCAGCCTCCGCATAATAATCCCCATGTGGGAATACGTCATTGACACCTTTCAATGCACGGAAAGCAGCACAATCTGCAAATGGCAGTTGTACAAGTAGTGACAACAGTGTTGTTACTGCATTTATTCCTTTATGCGGCAGAGAGGCATGTGCTCCCTTACCTTCTACATTAATCTGAATGAGATTGCCTTCATGTGACACTAAAGTTATAGAAGCTCCCGTTTCCGATGATACTTGCTCAGCAAGCGGTGAAATAAGTTCGATGGTTAGTCCTTCTACTACTGCTTGGGCGTTAGGCGGCACAACATTAACACGGTATCCACCTTCAACGCTTACGATGCGCGGTAATTGTGTTTCCTCGCTAAAATTTCCACTGAACGAAGTTCGCAGACCCCCTTTTTCCGTATTGATTACCGGAAACTCTCCGTCAGGCGAAAATACATAAGTAGGAGGCTGCTCTTTCTGGAAGTAATACTTCGTGTCGGCACAACCACTTTCTTCATCCGTTCCAACTATTAATCTAGCATTTGATTTCAATGGGATGCCAAGTTCTTTCACTGCCGCTAGAGCGAACAAAGATGCAATCGTAGGACCTTTATCATCACTTGCACCACGACCGTACATTTTACCTTCTTCGATCTCGCCGCCGAATGGTTGCTTAGTCCAATTCGTTCCTTCGCCAACAACATCAACATGGACAAGTATTCCTAATTCTGACGGTAATTCGTTCAAATTGATTGTACCTACATAGTTTTCATGATTCGTAGTTAGTAATCCTAATTCATCAGCCATTTTCAATGTGAGTTGAAGTGCTTCAGCAGGACCTTCTCCGAATGGAAATTGCTCAGTAGCTTCTCCCTTCACACTTTGCACAGCGATTAGCTTTTGAATATGTGATAGAAACTTATCATAGTTGTTCTCAAAGTATTGTTCAATTTGTGCTTTCACCATTATTCACCTCGAATTATGTTTACATAATACAAATTATGATCGTGTTAGTTTTAATCGTGCTAATGCCTTCACAAGTTGCTCATGAGGAGTTGCTAGATTGATTCTAGTAAAACCTGATCCGCCCATTCCAAAATGCCAGCCTTGATCAAGATCAAGTGCAGCTTCTTCTAGTAAGAAGCTTTCGAGCTGTTCATTATTAAGCAATAAGTTATTCCAATTAATCCATGCTAGATAAGTACCCTCAATTGGACTAACCGTTACGTCAGGGAAATGATTACGGAAGAATTGTTCAACATATTCAATGTTTTTGCTAACATACTGTAGCATTTCATCAAACCATGCTTCTCCTTCGTCATAAGCTGCTATAATCGCATCACGGATAAATGGGTTCATACTTCCATAATGATCAATGCGTCGTTGTGCAAGAAACTTCTCACGAATGCGATCTGATGAGATAATCGCATTGGCATGACTAAAGCCAGTGAAATTAAAACTTTTACCAATCGAAGTTAAGACGACTGATATATCTCTAGCATGCTCTATTTTTAATAAAGGAGTTGTCTCATTTCCCTTGAATACAATTTCAGCAAATATTTCATCGCTAATTAGCATTACATCATACTTGATTGCCAACTGAACGATTCTTGAAAGATCGACATCATTCCATACTTTCGATACAGGGTTATGAGGATTGCAAATAATCATAATTTTATTAGAAGGAACTGACATTAACTCTTCTAGCTGTTCAAAATCTATACAGTATAAGCCTTGTTCGTAACGTAGTTGATTCACTGCAATCGTTCGATTATTAGTCGTAATCACTCGCTCATATAACATATACACTGGAGGCTGAATAATTACGCCGTCTTGTTCGTTAGAAAATGCTTTAATACATGATCCTATTGCATGCAATGTACCATTCGTTGGCACAATCCATTCTTTCTGTATCTCCCAGTTGCGTCTGCGTCTCATCCAAGATATGATGCTGTCTGTATATTTTTGATCAGCAAGCGTGTAACCGTATAAGCCATTTTTTGCGCGCTTTGTTAGGGCTTCGATGACTACAGGAGCTGTAGGGAAATCCATTTCAGCACCACAAAAAGTAATCCCATCCCGCTCCATTACAGTAGCTGGTGTTTCAATATGCTTCATGTTGCCAAATGATTCTCGAACGGCTAACTGATCGAAATTATACTTCATAACTTCCCTGCTCTCTTAACTCGAATATTCCTTCGATTTCAACAGTTACATTCATTGGAAGTTGATTCGTACCTACAGCTGAGCGAGCATGTTTACCCTCTTCGCCGAAAATATCCATTAGTAGTTGAGAAGCAGCATTGACCACAATATGTTGCTGGTCAAAACCTACTTCACTACTTACGAAAGCCATTAATTTGATACAACCTTTAATATCATCCAAATTGCCTGTATAGTATTTTAGTGCTGCGACCATATTTGTTATACATAATCTCGCAGCATCCTGTGCGTAAGCAATTGAGCGTTCAGTACCCACTTTCCCAGTGTACACTGGTACTCCGTTAATCATCGGTACTTGTCCTGATACATATAGTACTTGACCAACTTGCTTCACAGGAACATATAAAGCACCAGGTGGTGAGTTAGGAGGAATTTTGATTCCAAGTTTTACAATTCGTTCTTCTATGTTCATATGTCCTCCGAAAAGAATTCTATTCTTCTTCAATCTCATTCAAATAGTTATAGATTGTGTATCTTGAAACTTTCAATTTCTCCGAAACAAATGGTACAGATTTATGCATATCGAACACATTTTTCTGTTTAAGTAGCTTAATTAATTTCATGCGATCCCGTTTATTCATATCTTCAACTGGCTTTCCAATAACTGCTAAGCATTCATCAAATAAAGTACTTACCATACCTTCACCAGCTTGGGATATGGCACTTTGCAAATCACCGCCAACATTCATCAAGTTCAGTAATAAGCGATTCGCTTGTACTAACTCAGAGAAATCAAAGTTAATCCCTAACGCAAACTTATAATCTTCCCCAATCATATGAAAGGTAGAACTTTTTATTTGCCTGCCGTCTGGTGTAATTGCGAGATGATTAATAAAATCTACTTCTTTCAACACTTCATTCATATCTTTAGTTGAACCTAATACATCAACAATCGAACCTACTTCCCGGCCTGTAACTTCATTATTGTAAATTGACAGTATCGGGTTTCCTTTTACATTCATGTCGTGGATTAAAGTTTCACACTGTTTACCAAAAGTCTCTGCAAGTCCTTTAGCTACGCGATCGAGGAATGAATAAGCTTCATCTCTATTCATCTAACTGCCTCCACACTTTTATTTACCTGAAACTGTAATTCCTTTTACTAATAATGAAGGTGAACCATAACAGCCATATGCCATTGGCGCACCTGGTCTGAAACTCGTTGGCAAGCCATATATAAAGTCGTTTCCAACCATTTCGATATTTTGCAAAAATTCATATAAGTTACCAGCAATCGTCACACCATCAAACGGCCTAACGATTTTTCCATTTTCAACAACAAATCCAGTAGCTGGAATGGAATATTCACCTGAAATCGCATTGATTCCTGCACCATGGAAATAAGCCGTAACATCCGTCACATATAATCCATTCCCTAGTGCGGCAAACATCTCTTCTTCACTACTCTCACCTTGGGCAATTGAGAAATTAGATGGATATACTTTCGGAGCATAATTATAATCCAAGCGCCAGTAGTTACCGCCAGTAGCTTGATGATCTTGGAATTGTTGCGATGTTTCTGTGTCATGTAAATACGTTTGTAGTATTCCCTTATTCACTAATTCTTTCCTAGTTGAAGGATGTCCAGTCGTGTCAAACGGCCAAACAAACACACCATGATAGTCATGGGGATCGTCGATTATCGTTACGCAATTTTCTGCTACTTTTTGTTGTATCTTATCGTTCAAATTAGAAATGTTATTCAACACCGAAGCAGCTGAGAAAAATACGGAAATTCCTTGAACAAATAACGAAGCGGTATCATTTGGGAACATAATATTATACGTTCCTGTTGTCACTTGCTCTGCTCCAAAGTATCCTGAGGATTTACGATATCCAGATAACACCATACCTTTAACATCAATATGTTCAATCGTTGAACCACCGCGATAAATAAGGGAGTTTTTCAACTGTCCATCTTGCTCAGCTACAACATATAAAGTGCAATAGATATAGTTCATCTGATGACTAACATCAAGTCCTTTTGTATTCACGATGCGAATCGTACAACTATTCGCATGTAATACGCCTGTTGTTTTTTGCAGGTTACTATAACTATTAACCTCATTAACAATATTTTGATGCAACTCTTTAATTAACTCGACATCTTCAATTCGTTCATCGCGCTCTTGAAGCGTCTCATACTGCCCTGAACCATCATAATAAAGATACGGTTTTCCACCAATCGCCTCAATATTATTCGAAACTGCTGCTAGTAGGAAATGTGCGGATTGCTCTGATAGCAATTCTGAATAGGCTGTTGCCGATGATCCATTTTTTGTACCTGTAAATGCAACACCAGTTTTGATACTATATTGTTCACCACTTGGAATTGTCATTAAAGTTGAAGTTCCAGTTACATAGTTCAATTGACAATCTGTAAATCCAGACTGCGCTGCTTCTTCAAAAATATAAGCACGAAACTGATCAAAATTCATCATTGCAACTCCTCCTATTTTCCACCAACAACCAGTTTTGAGATTTTGATCATAGGTTGTCCATTCGAAACTGGTAAACTTCCACTTGCAGCACCACATAAACCACCATCAAAAGCTAAGTCTTTACCTACCATTTCAACATTCATTAATGCTTCTACACCCATTCCCATTATTGTTGCCCCACGAATAGGTTTTGTAATTTCACCATTCTCAATTAGATAAGCTTCTTGTACGCTAAAGTTAAATGCACTCGTCTGTGGATTGGCAGTACCACCGCCAAATAACTTCGCGTACACGCCGTACTCAACGCTGCCAATAATATCTTTATCTTCGTCTGTACCCGGAGCAATATACGTATTCGTCATACGTGATGTTGGACTGAATCGATAAGATTCTTTACGACCACAACCAGTAGGAGGCATTCCCATCATTCTTGAACCCAATCTATCGATCATATAGCCTCTTAATATGCCATCTTCAATAAGTAGATTTTTCGTTGAAGGTAATCCTTCATCATCTACATTCAATGTTCCCCATTCGCCCGGCATCGTACCATCGTCGTAAGCTGTAACTTTACTCGTTGCGATCCGCTCTCCAATCTTGTTGGAGAAGATCGACCCACCTCGTGCAACAGAGCTAGATTCAAGCGAATGTCCACACGCTTCATGGAAGAATATCCCTCCTGTGCCATTAGCGATCACGACTGGTAATTCGCCTACTGGACTCGCATCTGCATAGAGCATCGTCACAGCGGTCTGACTCGCATCTCTACCAATTTTCTCTGGTGAAAACATATGGAACAGCTCTAATCCACCTTGAATATCAGCACGATGATTGCCTGTTTGACTCATTGTTCCATCGCTGGCTACTGCACGAACAGCAAAGCTAGTATAGATTCTACGATCTTCGCCGAAATAGCCTTCACTTGTTGCTAGAAGTATCTTTTGATCCATATCCTTATAAGTAATGACAGCTTGAACAATTTTGTCGCTATAACTTCTTGCTGCTTCATAGGCTTTTCTCATAAAATCAACTTTAATGCTAGTGGGCATTGATGAAGGTACAATTAATGTTGGTGAATAATTGACATTGTAACGTTCAACTAATGTGATTCCACTATGTTGACTTATACCTGTTAGCGAATGAGCCACTTTCTTCGCTAGTTCCAGCATTGCTGCTCTAGAAACATCATTGGTGTATGCATATACACATTCAGTACCACGAAGTACACGGACAGATGCACCAAAGTCTTGACCAGTAACCGCTGAATCCATCGTTCCATTCGTTAATATCATCGTATTTTTCATTGTGTTTTCTACAAACACCTCGGCATAGTCTCCACCAGTGGACAATGCCAGATGTATAACTTCTTCTGCTAATTGACGTGATATCATGTGATGTGCACCTCTTTCTATATCTTGAATAAGTTCGTATCATTATATTGTTAAACAATCGCTATACCATATGACAAGCTACAAAATGCGCTGGACGAACTTCACGAAGTTCTGGTTTGACAACACATTGCTCAGAAGCAATCGGACACCGACTACTGAATTTACAACCCGTTTCCTTGCTAGCTGCAGACATAATATCGCCAGATAACAGCACATGTTCACGTTGTTTCTCAAAGATTGGATCTGGTGTTGGTATTGCAGAAAGCAGTCCTTTTGTATAGGGATGCAATGGTTCATTGTATAATTCATCCGTCTCGGCTTTTTCAACCATATTTCCAAGATACATGACCGCGATATGATCAGAAATATGACGCACCATACTGAGATCATGAGATATGAATAAATACGTTAACCCTAGTTGCTCTTGTAAATCCATTAGTAAGTTAATGACTTGTGCTTGAATTGAAACATCTAGTGCGGAAATCGCTTCGTCACATACGATAAATTCAGGTTCAACAGCTAAAGCGCGTGCAATACCAATTCTTTGTCTTTGACCACCGGAAAATTCATGTGGGAAACGACTAGCATGCTCACGATTTAACCCTACCATTCCCAACAATTCGTGGATGCGCTCCGTTCTCGCTTTACCGCGATGAAGCTTATGAATCTCTAACCCCTCAGCAATAATATCACCAACGGTCATTCTAGGATTAAGTGATGCATAAGGATCTTGAAATATCATCTGCATTCCTTTAGTAAGCTGTTTATATTGTTTTCGATTGCTTTTGTGAACGTCGATGCCATCAAAAATAACTTTTCCACCGTCAGCATTGTACAAGCGTAATGCAGTTCGACCTACTGTCGTTTTTCCACATCCAGATTCACCCACTAGACCTAGTGTTTTACCACGATCAATTGAGAAACTAATCTTATCTAGCACTTTATTGAATTTTCCCCCGCCGATCGAGAATTGTTTCTCAAGTTCGATCACTTCTAGCAACGGTTGATTGGAGTTTACCATCATTACATACCTCCTAGTTGCCTTGCAGCATGATCTAGCTTAGGTCGATCTACTTTAGGTGCACTTGGATCTTGTAACCAACATGCAGATTGATGCTCACCAACAATAAGAGTGAGTTCTGGATCAACTTCCTTACATATGTTCATACAGTAAAGACATCTTGCAGCAAAGGCACAGCCTTTAGGCGGTGTTAACATATCTGGCGGCGTTCCTGGAATGACAGACAACCTGCCACCTCTTGGCTTACTATGACTAGGCATTGACTGCAGTAGGCCCCATGTATATGGATGTTGAGGATTATAGAAAATATCTTCTGCAGTGCCCGTCTCAACGATTTTCCCACCATACATAACAGCGATCCGATCAGCCATTTGTGCAACTACACCCATATCATGTGTAATAAGGACGATCGCTGTACCTAGATTATCCTTCAAATCATTCATTAATCTTAGAATTTGTGCTTGCATCGTAACGTCTAATGCTGTCGTTGGTTCATCTGCTAGCAATACGTTAGAATTACATGCCAAAGCAATCGCGATCATAACACGTTGTCGCATACCACCACTGAATTGATGGGGATAGCGTGCCATATTCTCTTTGGGGCTTGGGATACCAACCATCGTCAGCATTTCTAATGCACGCGCTACAGCATCTGATTGATTGATTTTTTCATGTTTCTTAATTCCTTCAATGATTTGATCCCCTACTTTCATCGTTGGATTCAATGAAGTCATTGGATCTTGAAATATCATAGAAATCTCTTTACCACGGATACGTTCCATTTGCTTATCTGTTAACTTCGTCAGCTCTTTGCCATTATAATTAATCGTTCCATTTTTAATCCGTGCTGGTGGATTAGGTAACAACTTCATAATTGTTTGAACGGTTACACTTTTCCCGCTACCAGATTCCCCTACTATCGCAAGCGTCTCTTGACTATTTAGATGAAAGGTTACGCCTCTTACCGCTTGTACTTCACCCGCGTAAGTATCAAAAGAGACAGCTAAATTATTGACTTCTAATATTTTCTGCATGCTATCTCCTCCTAGTTACGTAGTTTCGGATCAAGTGCATCTCGTAAGCCATCACCGAACAAATTGAATGAAAGCATAATAAAACTTATAAGTGCAGCAGGTATAAATAACTGACTTGGATAGATTTGAAATACTGAAATTCCACTGTTCACAAGCTGACCCCAACTTGACATCGGAGGCTTAATTCCAATACCAATGAAACTTAAGTATGCTTCATAAAAAATTGCCGAAGGAATAGCCATCGTCATACTAACGATTAGAATACTTAATGTATTCGGAATAAGATGTTTGAAAATAAGTCTCATTGATGAAGCACCTAATGCTTTGGAAGCAAGAATGAACTCGCGTTCTTTCAACTGTAATACAAGTCCACGAATATTACGTGCTGATCCCATCCATCCTGTAATGGCAAATGCCATAATGATGGGAATAGGTCCTGAACCGAAATAAATCATAATAAGAATGACATAAATTAATTGAGGTACACACATTCCAATATCAGTAATTCGCATTAGAATCATATCAACTTTACCGCCGAAATATCCTGAGATACCACCAATAACCATCCCTAGCAAACTAGGCAATATAGCTCCAACAATACCTACTGCAAGTGATACTCGAGCACCCATCCAAATTCTAGCCCATAGGTCTCGACCTAATGTGTCCGTTCCAAACCAATGTTCTGAGGATACAGGTGCATTAATATTCATTAGATTCGTCTGGTTATAACTATATGGTGTGAGCCAAGGACCAATAAGTGACATAATAATAGTTGCCACTATAATAATTAAGCCAAACATTGCTACTTTATTTTTAACTAGTCGAATTCGAGCGTCCTTCCAATAAGAAATACTCGGTCTCGCACTAATTTTATGATCTGAATCAACAATGCCTATCATCTCGAATCGTGAATCAACGACATTTGTTCTATCTACATTACTCACTGCTTAGCCCCCTTAATCCGCAACACGAATACGGGGATCTATGAATCCGTATACGAGGTCAACGATAAAGTTAGCGGTAACAAGGAATGCTCCGAAAAATACCGTCAATCCTAATGCCATAGTGTAATCAAGTGATTGTACCGATTGTACAAAATGAAGTCCTAAGCCAGGAATAGCAAAGATTTGCTCTACGACAAATGTTCCCATTAATACATTGGCAACGAGCGGTCCTAGTACAGTAACGATAGGCAACATTGAATTGCGTAATTGATGCCTCCATACAATCTGTCTTTCATTCAAACCTTTTGCTTTTGCTGTTTTAATATAGTCTTGCGTCGTAACTTCTAACATACTTGCGCGCATTAATCTCGTAAGCGTTGCTAGTAATCCTAATCCCATCGCTATCGAAGGTAGAATGGTATATTCAAGTCCCTTCCATTGTGCAACTGGGAACCAATTGAGCTTTACACTGAATGAATATTGCAGTAATGTCCCAACGATAAAACTTGGAACGGAGATCCCGATAACCGCAACAAACACGCATAAATAATCAGCAGCTTTTCCCCGTCTTCTCGCAGCGATCACTCCAAGTAATAATCCGATAGGTAACGCAATCGCAAGAGCTCTCAATCCTAACTCCGCAGATACTGGGAAAGAATCACTAATAATACTGTTTACTGACCGATTAACATACTTCAGTGAATATCCTAGATCACCTTGTAAAAGATTTCCCATATATTTGAGATACTGCTGGTGCAGTGGCTCATTATAACCGTAATATTCAATCATTCTTTGTTGGGCTTCTTCAGATAAAAGCACTTCTGTCTGGAAGGGATTACCTGGAAGGGACCGAAGTAAAAAGAACGAAACCGTTGCTAGTAGCCATATCGTTAGTAATGAAATCAATATTCGTTTAATGATGTATTTACGCATGTACTCACCTCCACAGGAATTGAAAATAATACAGAGAAAGAGAGGGCAACTATCGTTGCGAAGCGATGGAATGCCCCCTCTATTCTATAAAACTATGAAATTACTTATTGATGTCTGCATAAATTAATTGCGATGGTGAGCCTTGCGCTGCTTTAATAACACCAGTTAAGTAATCTTTGTAAATATAACTAACACCCGGATATAAGAATGGCTCTAATGGACCATTATCAAATAAATATTGTTCTGCAGCGAACAGACCTGCAAAACGTTGCTCTTGATCAACTTGTGCCATGGCTGTGTTATACATTATTGTATAAGTTTCATCGTTCCAACCTGTCCAGTTAATACTACCGTTAGCTACCCAATAATCAAGGATAGAAGATGCGTCCTCTGAAGCATCTAAAGATTGAACATAGATATCATACTCACGGTTCATTGTTGCTTGAATCGCTTGTGGAGTCGGTAATACTGTAATTTCAATGTTTTTCAAACCTAACACTGTACTCCAAGCATCTTGAAGAGCTTCAGAGTAAAGTTTTTGTTTACCTTCCATTGCTACATAAGTAAGTTTTGGAAGTTGTTCTTTTGTCATATTCAATTCAGCAAGTGCACTGTCTAAATATTCATTCGCTAGTTCAGGTTGTGCAGAAGATGGTACTCCTGAGAATGTATATTCATCATGGTACAGACCATTTGCCGCTTGTGTTGTAGGTAATACAAAACGATTTGCTGGTTGTGTACCAAGTGCTGCTACAGCATTTGCTATACCTTGACGATCAACGGCATAACTTAATGCTTTGCGGAAGTTTTTATTAGACATCACTTTGCCAGTTTCTTCGTTATATCCATCAACATTGAATTGTAACATTTGCACGCCACCTGCTAATGCCGAATGAGCATCAGGGTATTTGGCAATTAAAGCTGCAGCAATATCTGCTAAGTAGTCCAATTGACCTGAATCATACATACTTGCAGCAGTGTTACCATCTGGAATAATTAGTTGAGTAATACCATCTAACTTAATGTTATCCTTATCCCAATAGTTTTCGTTTTTAACCATAACAAGTTCAGATTCATGCGTCCATTTAGAAAGTGTGAATGGTCCATTTGTAATCAATTTAGTTTCATCTGCTGCATATTGATCTCCAAATTGTTCAACTACATCTTGCTTAACAGGATAGAAATAAGAATTAGCTCCAAGAACTGTTAGGAAAAATGGAATGGGTTCAACAAGTGTGATTTCAAGTGTATATTCATCCAATGCCTTAATTCCCACTTGATTACTATCTGTGATTTCTCCTTTGTTGAATGCTTCCGCATTCACAACACCATACAATGTTTCAACAAATGCAGAACCAGTATTAGGATCAATGAATCGCTTGAAAGAGTATTCAAAGTCTGCTGCAGTTACTGGGTCACCGTTAGACCATAATGATTCTCTTAAATGGAATGTATATGTACGACCATCTTTTGAAATATCCCATGTCTCAGCAATGCCTGGAATTATTTTACTATCATAGCTACGAACTAGACCTTCACTAATGTGGAATAAGATCTCATTAGACAAATCATCTTGGCTTTTACTACTGTCCAACGTACCAGGTTCTTTTGACATTGCGTAAGTTAACATTTTTGGTTCTTGTGAAGTACCGTTTGTTGAAATATTTGAATCGCCTGCTTTACTACCATTATTGTTATTTGTCGTAGCTGTACAAGCAGTTAAACAAAGTGCGCTGATCATCAACAATGTAATCAGCTTTGAAAATCCTCTCTTCATCCATATCCCTCCAGTATCATTTATAAAGTACATTTACATTATAATCGTAATTAATAATTTGACAAATAGTTTAATTTAAAATATATATTTGTTGTATTATCAATATTATTACACAATCATTGCAACAAACTGTCAACTTATTGTTTAATTATTGCTATTTTTCGCTTTAACTATTTGATCAATTATTTGCACTCTTTCCCTTGATACAATTTACTTTTTTTAGTAAAGTTGTAAATTAACAATATGTTTCATGGTAATACCATTTAATCGAGTGATGTTATGGGAAATCTGCCAACTTATCATCGATACACCAATTTATGGAGCGATTATCACTCACCAAAACATCAACAGTGACTACGAAAAATAAAGATCTAACTGTTGAAAAAATGCATAAAAAAAGGCCTAAATCGAGAGTATTTCTCTCAATTTTGGCCTTTTAATCGATAAAAATATTTTTTTATTTTTAGTTTTTCTTTACAAATTTCTCAAATAATTTTTGCAAAGAAGACTCATTTGCTGTTTTATCACCATATCTTACGTCATTATACATATCGATTAATTGATCATAATCTGCTTTATTATGCTCATTCCGGTGAATTATCTTAGTAGATTTACGCTCAGATTGAGGTCGAACTTGGACCTCTTCGATCGTTTCCTTAGCTGTATGACTCGATTGATAGTGGAAACCTGAATCGATTTGCTCTTTCACAACATGTTTATATAAGCCTCTAGCTTTATCTTCATTAGATAGTTTTGACCAACTTTGAGTATTCATAGGACTATATTTGAGCTTTACACGCTTTAGTTGTTTGGCTCGCTTAGCAACTGGCTGAAGATCCTCAACTTCGTCAATGTAACCATCATGTAAGTCTGAAGCTAGTTTATAAGGATTGAAAAGTCGTGCTATTAATTTCTTAACGCCCTTAACAATCATCATGGTTCCATATACGATGATAAATACTGCTGCTAATACAAGTAGCGTAATGGCTATGTATTTGAAAATTTTCTCAAGGATAATCCACCATGTAGAAGGATCATCCGTCGGAATAGCTTCCCCCATTCCTTCCATAGGTGGAGGTGGAGTCACTTTCTCTGCAACTTCAGACGATTCAAAACTAGATAGCCATGCGAAAAATTGTCTAATTAAGTTCATTATCCAATCTTCAATTTGTTGCTGAATTCCACGTAATAGTGCAATTAATAGTAACACAACGGAGATGATCGTAATAATGACACGATTGATACGAAGTGACATACGAAACGTTCGTGATGTTTCATCTACAATTTGATGCTCACCTAACGTTCTTTCATTTGTAATATACAGAAATAAGATTAATGCGCCCATTCCTAAACCATAAAATAATCCATTGTGATGAGCGATTTCAGTTAATAATGTTACCTTCAATATTTGCAGGACAATGTATGCTATGATACCTAAAGTCATAATCGTGGGTGTAAAACTTCCACGCCAACTATACATAAAGTTTCTTATTCCGCTATGAATGAAGAATACTGTGGCAATAAACCACACAATAATACTAAACACTCGTAGCTGACTAGGAAAAGAAGAATACAAAAATGCTAATAAAATTACGCTATTGATGATGATAAAGCCTACTCTAGTATAATTTTTATACTGCTTCCCCTCCTTCAACATTAGTTGTGGAAGTGTATAGGCAATGACTAATCCGATGAACCATCCAAGCATCGCGACTGGAGAAAATAAATAGATGCCAATGGTTACATATAACGGTGCAAGGAAGATCAGTTCTGTTAAAGCTTGTACGATGGTTCGAAAGACGTTTTTTGCAACTCGATTACTGCTAGAGACAATCATCTCACTCATCCTGCAGTCACCTCCTGCAATACCGTTTCTCTTCCATCAACATTTTGAAAATCTGTTAATTGTAATCGAAGTGCTGCGTTATTGTGACTTCTCAGTTGATTCAATTGAGCTTCCAATTCCTCATTCCAATAGGAAGAGAGAAATAAAAAATCAGTATAGGATACTTTGGAAGCAATAATAGCATCAAGTAACTCGGAGAATGACTCCGTACGTTCAAGTTCTAATGTCGCCATGGCATCTAGAATAGATAACCAATGATTCTCTCCACTGTTAGGCTCAATATAGAGACTATGAGTTTGCTGAGCAGTACGCATATTCGTTGCAAAGCCTGCTTGCATCCCTTGTTTAATAACCTCTTCAGTAATACCAGCTACATATCGGATACCATCTTCAATCATCGATGGATTGGAGACTACACGCCACATTCCTTCACGATCATCAATATTGAGTACAACCATTAATTTACGATTGGCTGTGAAATCATATTGATGAACTTGTAAGCTTCCTGCTCTAGCAGTAGCTTTCCAATTAATCTGTTTGAATGTATCTCCCGCTTCATATTGACGAGTACCTGCCACCACAAATGGATCAGGTAGAATGTATCGTTTCACAGACACATCGCCTTGCCAACTATGATATGGTATCTTATCTAACGGAATTGCAATAGGCTTTGGATAAACAGTCAATTTCCCATTCAACTGAATCGTTCGATTGACCTTTGCCAGACTCATAAGATCTCCGCTTGTAACGCTCACTGTATTCAGCTTGTACTTTCCACGCATCATCGGAATAATCTTGTGCTTTCTCGTTACTTTCGTAAACCCTCTTAATGTGAAAAAGCTATGGTGATTCTGATACAGACTACCTGAACTTACTGCAAAATTATCCGACTTTCCGAATTTTAAAGAAGCTTCAAGTTGTGACTCAATATAAAGCCAAGGGACAAGTAATCTCTTATTATTGCTAATTTGTTCAATCATTTCTATCTCTTCGCCCTCAAAGCAAACGATTTTATTGAAATCGCGAGAATAGTCGAGGTGTCGAAGAACAAAGCGACGATACCATAAATATTGTGCTCCAACAATAATTAATGCCGTTAAGAAAAACCATACTAACACCATAACTGGCCTCTATTCTGCAACAAGCTGCTCTTCAGAAGGAACAGGTAATCGCTCTAGTAGCTGATCAATCACTTTTTCAGTTCCATTCATCCCACGTTGTAAACCGCGAAGCACGATTCGATGCGCAAGTACTGGCTTTGCCATCGCCTTAATATCATCAGGTGTAACATAATCCCGACCACGCAATATCGCATGGACTTGAACTGCTCGCAACAATGCTTGACTACCACGAGGAGATACACCGATTACTACATCTTCATGTGAGCGAGTTGCTTCAACAATGTTTAGTAAATAAGCGAGGATATCATCAGACACTCGAACATCTTGATAACTATTACTAGCTGCTATTAATTGCTCTCTCGTTGCGATAGGCGTTAGCTCTGTTAGAGGATCACTTCTCATAAATCTTTTCAAAAGTATAAGACCATCATCAGTTGATGGATATCCCATTTTTATTTTGAATAAAAAACGATCGAGTTGTGCTTCTGGTAATGGAAATGTCCCTTGTTGTTCCACTGGATTTTGCGTAGCGATAACCATAAATGGTCGCTCAAGCTTCATCGTTTCACCATCTATACTTACTTGTCGTTCTTCCATACACTCTAATAGACTTGATTGCGTTCTTGGTGTTGCTCGATTTATCTCATCAGCAAGTAGCAAGTGTGTAAATAATGGTCCAGGACGGAATTCGAAATCAGATTCTTTCTGATTGTAGAAATGAATCCCGCTAAGATCTGATGGTAATAGGTCAGGAGTGAATTGAATCCGCTTGAAAGCTAATGATAAAGAGCTTGCTAATGACTTGGCTAGCATCGTCTTGCCTGTTCCTGGTACATCTTCAAGTAATACATGCCCAGATGTAACCAAAGCAATGACGAGCAATTCTATAACTTCCTCTTTCCCTACAATAACTTTCCCTACATTTTGTTTCACGGACTCATTGAGTTGATAGATAACATCTGCGTTCATTACGACGGCCTCCCATTATTTGAATAGCTACGATAATTTCTACTTTTTTAATAATTGTTGAGATATTGAAATAATATTCAGTATCTCATCTAGCATCAGAATGGGTATTGCCTCGTACTTTTACTACGTTGCAATCGTTGAAGTTCTTGCCAATGGATGAGTTTTATTCCTTGATCCTGCAAATGTTGATGCCAGCTAGCTTGTTGCATCGCTTCCCACTCTATAACTCTTTTCTGTGGCTCTCTATGAAACGTTTCTAGTTCAATAGAAGGTTTACTAGGATGAATGATGAGTTCGCTGACACCTGGTTCTAAATGAGTTACAAACTCTTTTAACGAATGGGTAAAACTTTCCATTGTTTCGTCTTTTCCTAATTCAAACGGTAAACCAACTAAATAATCTAATATGACTACACCCTTCTGATCAGCAAGATCAGCAAGCAGTTTAATCGACTCTACATATTCTTGACTTACAACATGTTGCTGCAATGGATTGACATAACGTGGTAGTCGGAATGGTAATCCATAGTAAGCGCATACATCTAAAGTTTCAAGTAGGAAGTGTCTTCCTGTCTCTAATCCGTAGAGGCTTCCCATGTGACTATCTGCATGTGTCGGCTTTACACCTAAATTCAATGCCATCTCTACTTGGCTACTCAATTCTAAGCTTACTTGACTTGGTGAGGCGCTTTGTTCGAAATTAAGGCAATTATTATGAAAATAACCTTCATTAGTAACGAGCGTCGATACATCACTATGTCTGGTTACTGGACCCCATTTGTAATTTCCCCATTCACTTGTAAATGTGAAATGTACACCAACATCATATTGTTGGTTAGAAGCACTCCAAAGTGCAGCCTCTCTAGCCCAAGCACAAGGTAGCATTAATGTAGCAGAACTAATAGAACCGTTCACTAGTAAATGCTGAACCGCCGCATTTACTGAATAATTCAATCCATAATCATCACCATTAATAATTAACAACCGATCTTCCTTAGCATAACCTAACGCTTCAGCTAAACTCATATCTTACGCCTCACCTTCATCCACATTTTATACGTGAAAAGACTTAACATATGTAATTGCGTAATCTGCATTAATGATGATCTCTGTAAGTATATGTTCATCATCTAATCCATCTTCATAACGTCCAATGAAATGCATCGCAACGTCTACTACTCGAAGCTTGACTAGATGCTCAAGAAGATTCAACTCTTCTTCTTGTAAAGGCAGTTCTTTAATAAAAGCATTTTTCAGTACCTGAAGTTTATAAGTCAAATTGTTTGTAGTAGGCTTAATAAGCTCTGCTAGTAAAACAGCTAATTCCATCACTCTAGCATCTCTTGTAACAAACTCAAAATCTAATATCGCTACTACTTGATCACTATGGCACAATGCATTACTACAATTAATATCTCCGTGTATCCATTGTTGTGGAAGTGTTGCAAATTGTGAACACATAGATTCTAACAATGCCCTCTCTTGCATAATACGTAGCAAGTGTGGTTTTAACTGAGATATTGTATCCGTAGGTGAACTTATCTTATCTATTCTTTCTTCATGCAGTGGTTCATAATTCGCTGCAATGTCAAAGTAAGGAGAGTAAGCAGGTTCGGTATCTATAGTTAATGATGCTAGACCCTTACTCAGTCTTGCAGCGGCAGTAGCAAGCCATGCAATATGCTCCACACGATCTATTGAAGGTCTCTCACCTTCAATATAATGAAACATTGCTACTAATTTGCCATTCGATAATTCAGTTATCGTACTATCATATCGATTATACACAGGGATTGGAGACATAATGTGTAAAGGCGATTGTGACTGTAGTCGCTGTAATACCTCATGCTCAAATTGCAACTTGCTTTTATCTTGATGATTATTGTAAATGCGTAAGTTATATTGTTTATTACCATCCCGGACAATACGAGTAGTATTGTTCATTCCGCTATGTCCAACTAGGATGGTTGGCTGCTCAAGACAGCTATAGTACGTCAATGCCTCGTTCAACAATTGTGTCTCAAGGCTAGGTGAAGATTGTTCCTGTTGCTCCATAAAGCCCTCCTACCATTTTTCATCGATTCTTAAGATTCTACATTCCAAGTGGAAAACTGCTTAAGAAACTTAGCATAATCAATCTAGAAATCGACTCACAACTGTGATGCTGCCACTTATTTTTTCTAATAATCAAACCTTGTCATTTGTAAAATAAGGTAATGGAGGAAATAATCTATCAATTTCCTATTGCAACATAATTACGTTTCTATTCACCATTATAACGCCTAAGTGACTTTATTGGCAAAATTGACCGAAAAAGTGAACGCTTTCGACATCATTACCGCCTTTTTCACTATGATTTTACCGTCGAAAAGTTGAATTAAAATGTAACTTTATGCGCTTCCCCAGGAAATAATTTTGGAAATAATCAATATTTCCTCTTTTTGAACTTCCTTTTAGTGGAGAGGTATTTTACCTTCTAACTCAATGGTGTCCTTCCCAATCTGACTATTATTCATCGTTAACTTCACAATACCAATGTTGATATAAGTATAGATTAGTCCGAGAACGACTACACAGCCAATACTTATCAATACAAAAGGATTCACATAATAACTTGCAGCTGCCACAATGATTAATAAAGCGAATATTAGTATCCATCGTAAATAGATCGACCATTCCCCAATCTTCCAGAGTGAATCTATCATTTTATCTCGTAAGAAGTATAGAATAAGTACATATATACTGCCATAGCATACTACAACCACCATAGCGATCGTTTCTAGTATTGCACTAACATTTAGTATGCTTAATACGATTAACGTTAATATTGCTAACAGTCCTGCCACAGCAACTGCAATATGTGGAACTTGACGATTGAATGAGACCATACCTAGTTTATTGGAAAATGGAAGCATACGATCTCTAGCCATAGCTAATATCGTTCTAGAAGTATGGGTTAAACTACTCTGACCATTTTGCCAACAAGCCAATGCTGCAATGACAATAAGGAAGTCACCCCAACCTTTTGACTCTGCAACAAGATACGTTAGCCATTGCTCAATATTTTGAATACTTCCATCCGTGCTGTAATTCATGACGAGATTTGATAAGACTAGTAATACAATGAATCCAATGATGTAAGTATAGCTACTAGCAAGGAAGATAGACCACGGTGTTCGAATGCGCGGTTCTAACGTTTCTTCTGCCCCGCTCGATGCTTCTTCAGTCCCTACAAACCATTTGCTCATTAACGCGATTAGGAGACCTATTTGCGCAAAAGTAGCTGTGCCCCCATTTAGATATAGAGATGAAGTATTATGTTGCGATATAAATATGTAGATAGCTGAGTAGCTATTCGAATACATCGTCATGATGACACAACTAATCAACGCGATGACACCTAAAAGTTGCAAAACAGAACCGACAACTTGCAATGATCTTATGTAAGAACTTTTTATACTATTAGCGATAACTTGTAATAATACAACAATAGCAGCAGTGCTATAGAAGCCAATTTCATGCTGTAACCAAGTGGTATGCGAAGATAGTAATATAGCTAGAAAGTAAGTGCAACCATAGCTATACCATATAATAAGTCCCACTTGTGCAATCAATTTGAGTATACCTATAATACTAGCTAGCATAGACCCTGAATGACGGAACACAACATGATACAACCCACCTGCTGTAGGCTGTGACGATACTAACTGTGCGAGCATAGCAGATAGAAAGATAAACACAACTCCTATAATAGGAAACAGTATTAATACAAGCTCTAGCCCTCCATTCTTCACCAAAGGCGCAAATAACAACAAAGACGTTGCAAGAACTCCGAGTGTATTGAACGATAAACTGAATGAACTAACCTCACCATAATGCCGCTTCAGAAACTGCCCTATTCCAAAGCGGTGCAAGTCATGTTTATCGTGAAAAAGTTGAATGTCATCACCATACAACGATGAACTAACATAGTTTTGTGCTTTAATCCGCTTCTGAACATATATACAAATCCCAATAATAATGAACATACCAATCGCTAATATTGCTATCATACTTACAAGCTCAATCATTACTACACCTCCACTATAACTATGTATATGTGTTTTCTTCATCGCCATGTCAATAAATGAGCTTTTTCGTATGAAGGTGTAGTTATCGTCGTTCATTGGTAGTGTTCATACAAACAAAAAAGCATCGATCGGTAGAACCTACACCAAGTGCATGATGTAGTTTCTACCGATGGATGCTACAGTTATTAATGATAGTGCAAGTTCGCTTTATATCCGATGCAGATTCTGCTACGTTAGTATACTCATCGTTATTAACGTCCGTTTTTTGAACTTCCTCTTCAAATATGAGTTCAAAAAGTGGGCTTTCAGAGCCGAGAAGATTGGACAAAGCAAGGCTCGAGGAGCACAGTGTACGGTATTGGTACGTGAGCACCACAGGACCGAAGCTGCGTTCAAGATTCGATGTCGACTAAGCTACGAAGCATACTCATCGTTATCAAAGTCCACTTTTTGAACTTCCTCTTAATAATGAAGGTTCAAAACATTCACTTGTCAGCGCCAAGAAGATGGCCCACAGCGGAAACGAGTAGCAGAGTGTACGTTATTGGTACACGAGCACACGCAGGCTTTCGATGGGGGGCATATTCGCCGTCGTCTAAGCTACGCTAGTAACTCATCGTGATCACGAGTGGATGTTTTGAACTACCTATAACAGGTTCTTTTCTCTTTCTGTTAATCTCCGCCCATACACATCTACAACCAATTCTCCGCCGTTAAGGCCAATAACACGATCGGCATATCGTTCTGCCCAATCCCCTTGATGAAGAACAGCTATTACAATAATACCTTGTTCCTTACATAATGCTTTCAATTCAGCTAATACCAAATCAGCTGCATGTGGATCAAGTCCCGCTACAGGTTCATCCGCTACAATAACTTTAGCACCATGAACTAAAGCTCTTGCAATCGCAATACGCTGTTGTTCACCACCACTGAGATTTTTCGCTTTCATCTTAGCCTTATCAAGTAAACCACGTTTTTCAATCATATCCATTGCGCCCATATAATCGTCATTGCGAACCATGCCTGTCCAACGTCTCCACGCCGGTGTTTGACCAACCGCACCGATAATAACGTTTTTCAAAGCTGTTTTATCAGGAAACAGAAAAGGTTTTTCTTCTAAGTAAGCTACTTCTTGCTTCAATTTGAACTTAGCGCCGAATCCACCTTCAAATATATTTTTCCCATTAAATATATATTTGCCAGATGTCCAGTTTTGTTGAAGCGCGAGACATTTCAACAATGTAGATTTTCCGCTACCGCTTGCACCCTTGACCGCTATGAAATCACCCTCATAAGCATCGAAAGTAATATTTTTCAACAGTTTTGGACCACCAGGAATTGATTTAGATAGTTTTTGTATTCTTAACATTTTTCGCATCCTTCCCATTTATGCAAACGCTTATACTACTAGTTTACGTTAAAAAAACAACACTTTCCATACGAACAAATGTTTGGTATAATATTATCAGAACACATGTTCTAATAATTCATTATTAGGAGGCTTGATTAACATGCATTCCAACCGTCAACATTTTCGTTTCGTAGAGAAATTTCCACCTCAGCGAGATCTTACGTTCACCTTTTTTGATGATGGTAGACTAATAATTGAAAATAATGATACTGGTGAGCAAGTTAAGCCTTCAGAGTTACATCGAGAAAGTAAAGACTTCTATG
This sequence comes from Paenibacillus endoradicis, assembly GCF_024721975.1. Next base: position 1,209,572 of record NZ_JANQBB010000001.1, read on the forward strand.
TACAACGTCGTATTTCCTATATTAAGAACAAACTATTAGAGTGCCGACAACGACATGCATAATAGTGTCATTTATGGTAATATAGATCCTTATTCATTGACTGAATCGCTCCAATGGGGTAGATTGAACATACAAGCATCCATGTAGATAAGGAGTTTTCATATTATGTCGCAACAAATTTTGTTTGATCTTGATGATACATTAATCTATTGTAACCGTTACTTCTTTCGAGCTATAGATAAATTTGCTGAACAAGTAGTAAGTTGGTTCAATAATCCTATGGTAACCGTTGATGAAGTGAAAACTAAGCAAGCTCAGTTAGACACATTACTTATTGCTGAGACTGGCTTTAAAAGTGAACATTTCCCTCAATCATTTATTGATACGTATTATCATTATTGCCAATTGATTGGTCGTGCTTCCTCCCCAATAGAGATTGATACTCTTCAGAAGCTTGGACTTGCTGTATATGGACATGAAACAGAAGCCTATCCTCATATGGAAGATACGTTGAAACAATTAACCGAGCAAGGACATCAACTTCACCTCTATACTGGTGGAGAACAGAAGATTCAATTACGCAAAATACAAGATATGTCACTTGATCGTTATTTTGATGATCGAATCTATATTCGTCAGTTGAAAAATATTGCAGCATTAGATGAATTACTTACTGCTAACTCATTTGAGCGTGAGCGTACTTGGATGATCGGAAACTCCATACGCAATGACATTGTGCCTGCATTATCTGCTGGAATCCACGCTATTCATGTCGTTGTTCCCGATGAATGGTACTATAATATTATAGATGTTAATGTTGAGCCTAAGGGTCAATTTCTATCCGTTCAATCATTACAACAGATTCCGCCTTTTATTTCACGCTATTAATATTTAACGACGTAAGAGCTAACATAGTTTGGGTTTCCCCCTACTGTGCTAGCTCTTTTTCATTCCTATCTGAATTTAATATATTTTACAAATTAAAATTTCAAGTAAATGATACTCGCTTTTAAGAAAGGAGCCCTCTATGAACATGAAATCACGCAATCTCATCGTATCGTTAGTAATCATACTATTCCTCTTAATTAGCGTATTATTTTTCTTTTTTCGGGTTACCGATAATCAAGTAATTGTTAATAAGATGTCTGGGTTTAATGAAGTTCTTCCAGATTCAGAACGGGTCATAGTAGATAAAGGTGATGTTCAACAATTCACCTATGCTGTTCGATTTGCCGACAAGCAGCAAGGGGAAGTAGATATTTCCGCCCCTCCATTTAAGTTCACACTTGGGAAAAAGCAATATTACTTATGGATCAGTGAAACTTACAGTCAAGGAACGCTTATGAAACTACCTAATACTGGAACGATCTACAAGATCGATGAATCAAGAGTGAGCAAATTATTGAAAATATTACATAAGAAATATGAAAATAATACTGTTATTCAATAATATTTTTGCAATACTGCTTTGGTTAGAAATTCATTAGATGCTTCATTCACTTAAGCAGCAAAAAAGATCAGTGACTCTCGCGGTCACTGATCTTTTCTCACTTTATTCAACTAAAAAATCATCACATACTAATTCATATCAATTGATAATTCGCCTGTATTACGATTGACTAGGACGATTCGGCCGTCCACATGTTCACCACCAGGTGTATACAGCTTCAAGGTTGGTGTTGTACCGCTATTAGTCAATACTTTCAAATCATGAGGGGTAATGGAATGTCCGAACACTTCTCGTCTAATGATGACCGTGCAACCAGATCGATAATGAGAACAACCATAATCTTTGCGTCCCATAAACAACTGACCACCACAGCCTGCTCTTGGACACGGTGCAATTAACTGTAAGCCATTCGTTGCACTCGCACTTTTGTCTGTAGTAGTTATAGTAGCATTCGCAACTGCATTGACCTGACTAGCTGCAGATAAAGCCCTAGAACGAGTTGTTTTTGTAGCATCTGGTTCTTTTACTGCTGTTTTTCTAGTACGAGGTTTAGCTTCTTTTCCATCAGCCTTAACATCATCCGTTTTCTTAGTGCTTCGTGTTCGTTTCGTAGCGGTGACTTCCTGCTTCTCGAATGAAGATTTCGCTACCATTGGTTGCACTCGCACTTTATCAACGATCATCGTAGCAAACTTCTTCACATTATTCATAAATTGCTCATTCGACGCATTTCCGCGAGCGATATCATTCAATCGCTTCTCCCACATGCCGGTCATTTCAGGAGAAGTTAGCAGCTCAACACCCGCACCGCGAATCAGTTCAATTGCGATTTTACCTTTATTCGCAATCGTTATCTTCTTACCGACCATCGTAATGTAGCCTACAGTTTTCAAACGTTCGATCGTGGAAGCACGAGTCGCCGGTGTGCCGAGTCCTGAATCTTTCATCGCCTCACGCATCTCATCATCTTCGATCTGCTTCCCTGCACTCTCCATCGCCCTAAGAAGCGTTCCTTCAGTAAATGACTTCGGTGGCTTCGTAGCTTTCTCTCTAGCTGTTGCAGATTTGCACAATACATCACCATCAGCATTCAACTCGAATGGCTGATCAAGTTCAGTCACTTCATCTTGTTCATCAGCATCTGCATTAACTTTCTTCCGCTTCGTTGCTGCTTCCTGATTGTGATCACTATAGATCACTTTCCATCCAAGTTCCAGCAACTGCTTCATATTACTTTTGAACAGATGCTGTTCCACTTTTGTTAGGACGGTATGTCCGGTATACCTTGCAGGTGGAAAGAATTGTGATAGAAATCTACGAACGACAAGATCATATAGCTTTTGTTCATCTGCTGATAGTGAAGTGGCCTTACGCACCGTAGGCATGATCGCATGGTGATCCTCTACTTTTGCAGGATTACAAATCGATTTATTACCAATATGTACGAGCGAGCGATCACTTTGTTGTACCCATTGACCGTAACTTGTACTTTGCAATGCAGTGAGCGCCTTGTGCATCTCTGGTATATTTTGTTCCGTAACATAGTTAGAATTCGTACGTGGATAAGTAATTACTTTGTGCTTTTCATATAGGCTTTGGGCAATATCTAGTGTTTTCTTAGCTGAGAAATTAAGCTTACTATTCGCCTCTCGTTGCAATAATGTTAGATCGTACAATCGGTGCGGGTACTCCTTAATTTCTTTCGCTTCATAAGACTCGATAATGCCATGCTTCCCTTTAACATCTGATACAATTGCGTCAGCTTTTTCTTTCTCCGTAATCCGGTCACCTTGCCAAAGCCCTTTATAGTTCGTTTCCTCTTGTTGGAACTGTGCTTCAACATCAAAAAACGTTAACGAATCAAATTTCGCTATTTCTGCTTCACGATCATAGATTAATGCTAATACTGGTGTCTGAACTCTGCCAACAGACATCAATTCATTATGCTTTGTTGTGAACGCTCTAGTACCATTCATACCAATGAGCCAATCCGCTTCACTTCGAGCAGATGCTGCTAACGTAAGATTATAGTACTCAGATTCCGAACGTAACTCTTGAAATCCTTTGCGAATCGTTTCAGCTGTTAGATCAGAAATCCATAAGCGCTGGACAGGATGATTCAACTTCAAATAACGTTGAATGAGCGAGAAGATATATTGCCCTTCTCGCCCTGCATCACAAGCATTGACAATATGATCACAGCGTTGTGCTAGCTCTTTTATGACTTTCAATTGATCGGCAGTACGCTTATTAGCTATTAATTTGAATTGCTCAGGGATAATTGGTAAATGAGAAATATTCCATTTTTTATATCGATCATCATAAGCGTCTGGCTCTGCTAATCCAACTAAATGACCAATCGCCCAAGATATAATATACGTATCACCTTCTAAGTAACTACGCATATTTTTTGCTTTCGGCTCAATGGCAGCAGCGATATTTCGACCCATATCTGGTTTTTCGGCTATAATTAATGTCTTCATAATAACTCCTTCATGATTCATTCACTAATAATTAATGGTGTTAATCATTAATATAATTAATCATGGTAGTGAATAAGCTATTTACTCCAGTTGACCAATTCGGGTCTTCTGCATACTTACGATTAATCCAAACGATCGGATCAACATCTTTAGGGCGATCCTTACTTAAATTAACAAGAGTCCGCGCAGCAATAGCTGTAGAATCTACAATTGTCGTATTGTAATCTTCCCAACTATGAAACACATTAAAAGGATTATTAGCAATATCTGCTGCTCGATCATTGTCACGACTTACAAAGCCTTGTTCTTGACCTGTAATCGCAAACAATAGCACTGGATGGATATTGAATTGTTTAGCTGTATCCATAATAGCTGTATAGTATGGTTCATCAACTAGAATAGAATCCCGTCCATTCAAATATTGAATCAGTAACGACTCATCAAATGTTGTATATTGAAAGGGAGTTGGTAGTTCATTGTATGCTAATACTTCACTAGTCTCAATAGCACCACTTGGATTGGTTGCCACATTTGCAACTTGCTTGTCTTTCATATCCGTTGGTGAGAAATAGCTATACATACTAACTGCAACGATAAGTACAATACAAGCTAATCCATAGCGTATACTTTTTCGATGCTCGTTAATAAATTTCGTAACTTCATCCCAAAGTGACCATTTGTTTGTATCTGTTTCCGTTACTACGCCTTTTTCTGCTCTCCAATTACGAAGCAAATCCCAATCTTCGTTCGTTAACGGAGCTTGACTACAAGCGTTATCGATGTCTAATAGCGATACTGGACGTTTCTGTGGAATAACAACTTGCTCAATAAGCTTATTAGTAATCTGACGTTTCAATTCTGGATGATATGGCGGCAACTGACGCTCAATAATTTTCACAATGGCGTCAGCCACGATTTCAGCATGTTTCTCTTGGGGTAAATGTGCATATTTGTGTTTCACATAAAACCGTATGCGATCCACTGAATCAAGCGATAGAACACTACTTTGTTCCATAGACAACTTCATCCCCATTTCTCCAACAGATTTCCATATACTTTCGAGAACTAGATACGATATCCTTTATCTTAGTCCCGATTAAACACCTTGCTTTGTTATCAAAGCCTGCTTTTTGAACGACCTCTTACACAATCCTATTTTCTTACAACTTTTTCAATCAATCCTTGTATCTCATCTGATTCAATATAGTTGCGTACTTGCTCTTTTTCTGCGAAAGTCAGTTGATATTCACAATCACAACCAACATCTTGTGGAACCATTTGAGCAATAATGCCTTCATGAGAACAGATGACAAGAATATTAAAATCAATAAGATCTGTGGGAAGCGGCGCTCCCTCTAATACTACTGGAACGAGATTAATATCAACCCACTGCTGATCTCTTTTCTCAATATGTATATCAAAGCTAATAAATTTCAACTCTTCTATCTGATCTAGTCCGTACTTAATCACGTAATAATCTCCTTATTGAACACAATATAATCATATTTTATCATAAATAAGCTCTGTATGGACAAGTACTTCGCGATCACACAACATATTAATCTGATCTTGCATTTCGTAAGAGTCAGACATTCTCTTTATTGTATTGGACCATTTGAACCAATACCTCGTGAACTACACAAAAAAAAGCGAGGAAAAGTCATCCCTCGCTTTGCAATCATCATTTAAAATCATTTAACATCATTTAACATCATTTAATGTCATTAAACATTATTAAACATCTCTGAACATTATTCAAATAATTCAGGATAAAATCCCTTAGCTAACGTCTCAACTGTATACGCCATTCTGTCTCCGGGTAACACACTCTCCAAAGAGATCGTTACAAATCTCTTTTCTTTGACAGCATCTAATTGTGAAAGGACAGGATCGCTATGAATTTCGAGCAATTTCTGTTCAAGCGCAGGCACATCATAATCATGAATTAATATAACATCTGGCTGTCTTGCCAATATTTCTTCATAACTTACTGTAGACCATTGCTTATCAGTAATATCATCAAAAATGTTTTTACCACCAGCAAGTTCAATTAATAACGTCTCGAAATTTGTACCTGTAGCAGTAAACACACCATTACCACCACTATCGTATACTAGAACTTTAACTGGCTCTTGGTCGGCAACGACTTCGTTAACTTGCAACATTCTTGCTTCTTGATCTTTAATAAACGCTTCTGCAGCATCCTCAATTTCGAATATTTTTCCGATATCTCGAATTTCTTGATACATTTGATCAAGTGTAGTCGCACTATTCACATATGTGGTCATACCATACTCTTCAAGTTCACTAATATCAACCGCTTCTTCACCAAATTCCCAGTCAATACCATACACAAAGTCGGCTCCACTTGTAAGCACTGCTTCTCTAGTAGCAGGACCATACGTTAGTTCTGGGATTTCAGCATACTGCTCTTCATATGCAGGTAGCGCCCCTCTACTATGATTGTCCAGGCTGTTACCAATAATATATTGAGATAAGCCTAGAGCTATAAACAATTCTGTCGTATTAGGTCCTAGCGTTAGTACTTTTGTAGGTCTTTGAGTAATTGTTAATTCTCTCCCGTAATTATCAATGGTGAATGGCGTATACTTATCTTGTACGTCAGCGGTCTCATTTACATTTGAACCATTATTAACTTCCGACTTATTCCCTGTGCAACCTACCAATGTTCCAACTATAACGATAGAACTTAACATTAATGCAATACTTCTAAGCCTCATTCTCTTATCCCCTTTTCTCTATATACTTGCTGGCAAATATGTGATGTTAACTTTTTGGGTTAACGGATGAACGATAATATGGGTTCGAATGCCAAATACTTCACCTAATAGTTCGGTAGTTAACACTTCTTCTGGAGTTCCTGAAGTGAAGATCTCTCCATCTTTCATTACATAGATACGATCACAATACAGCGCTGCAAGATTTAAATCATGTATCGCAGAAACCACTGTTAACTTCAATCCTTTAATAAGGTCGAACATTTGCAATTGATATTGGATATCCAAATGATTCGTTGGCTCATCTAACATAAGAAAATTAGTTTGTTGCGCAAGAACTCGTGCAATAATAACACGTTGTTTCTCGCCACCGGATAAATTCAGATAATTAGTCTTTGCTAGATGACTAAGACCAACATTATGTAAAGCTTCCTCTACAATTTTTTGGTCTTCTTTCGTATCTACATCAAATAGTTTCTTATAAGGGCTTCTACCCATAGCAACAATTTCATCAACATTGAAGTCAAACGGTATCGCATGCTCTTGTCCGACTACACCAATTTTTTGTGCTATTTTTTTTGCGTTTAACATTTTATAATCGTCACCATCAAGTAATATCGTCCCTGTATCCGGCTTCAAAGCTCGATATAAATTTTTCAAAAGTGTCGATTTACCACTCCCATTGGGTCCAACGATTCCAACAAATTCGCCTTCAGCGACATGAATAGAAATATTATCTATAATAGCCTGATCACTGTAACTATAGCTTAATTGCTCAACCTGTAGTCTCATTTCATCCTCCTACAAACTCAATTCGTCAACGGATAGACACACTATAATCATTTACGACTCAAAAACATATTCTACGCTTTTGAATTTTTCTTTAATAACCAAATAAAGAATGGACCGCCGATTAGCGCAGTTAATATACCTAGAGGTAATTCACCAGGTGCAATGACGATTCTAGCAACAACATCTGTCCACACAACTAATATCCCACCAATAAACGCACTTATTGGTAGCACTTTTCTGTGATCTGAACCAACTAGTAACCGTGCAATATGCGGCACCATTAATCCGACAAACCCGATTGATCCACTAACTGCTATCGTCGTACCTGCTAATAGTGATGCCACCAATATTAATACCTTTTGCATTACACGCACATCATATCCTAAAGTACCCGCAGTTTCGTCTCCAAGTAATAACGCATTTAACGAACGATAGTTAATCATTAGAATAACGACACATACCAACATCGTTACAAATGGTAAAGTTAAATAGCCCCAACGTGCTCCTGCCAAGCTACCAGACAACCAAAACGTTGCATTATGTATACCAAGTGCATTAGGTGCACTAAGCGTAATGACATTTTTTATAGCATCCATAATCATCGCAAGTGCAACGCCCGAAAGTAATAGTTGAGTAATGTTAATTCTCCCTTTTACTCTAGAAATCGTATATACTATAATAATCGTTATGGCTGAACCAAGGAATGCACTGATCGGTAGAGCATAACTACCTAAAAATGCGAATACACCAAAAAGCATGCCAAGTGTTGCTGTTGCAGAAGCGCCTGAGGATACTCCCAATATAAAGGGATCTGCCAAATGATTTCGCACTAAAGCTTGCATTGCTACACCCGTAACGGCAAGTGAGGCACCTACAATCATCCCTAGCAGAACGCGTGGAAAACGCAATCCCCAAACGATGTTGTGCTCTAGTAATGTCCAGTTATCTGGAATAAAGTCTGTAAGATATGGCACTTTATTCATAAGAATGAGAAATACCGTTTTTGGGGCAACAGAGACCGGACCGATTCCAATTGCCAAAAATATTGATGCAAAAGCTACAATTATTAATATAATTATAATTAACCTAACATTTACAGTTTTTTTCTGTGCTCTAATACTACGATTTGAAGTAAGCTGACTTTCCGTCATTATGTAATTCCTTTCATTTTGCTTGATCTACTTAATTATTTAGAAAGAGGTAATCCTATGGACAACAACAAATTAACTCGTTTCGGTGTTTCAATGGATGAGAAATTGCTTCAAAAATTCGATGTACTTGTCGAACAGAGAAGTTATCAAAATCGTTCAGAAGCGATTCGTGATCTTGTTAGAGAAGCAATCCTGCAACAAACTTATTCTGATAATAGTGAATACGTAGCAGGAACAATACTATTATTTTATGCTCATCATCAGAATGGATTAGTCAATGAGATGATGAGTATTCAACATGACTACCATGATCAAATCTTAACGACAACTCATCTTCATATCGATCATAATAATTGTTTAGAAGTTATCGTTGTCAAGGGGTTAGCACATCAATTAAAGCAATTAAGCGATCAATTAATTGCCCTAAAGGGTGTTTTTTACGGAAAGTTAACCGTGTCACCATTAAGTTAATTCGTGTTACTGCCATGTAGATTTTATCATATCATTATGTAAATTACTACTGAAATCTCATGTACTTACTATCTAATGTATAATTATATAACCCTACATAATCGTTAATAAGTATTGTCATCATTTCAAAAACGACCCGTAATATCCTAAAGGATATTACGGGTCGTTCTTAGATATACCCACACAAAAAAACAGTAAAGAGTTATTGCACTAACTCTTTACTGTTGTATATTGATATTTTTAAGTGCAAGTTCAAAAAGCAGGCATTCATCTTCGATGCCGAAATATAATTCCTGTAATACTTCGTTATCAAAGTCTACTTTTTGTACTTCCTCTTTAAGGTAGCATTGAACTTCCCATTAGGTATTTATCTACTTCTTTGGCAACTTGACGACCTTCGTTAATCGCCCAAACGACAAGACTTTGTCCACGACGAACATCTCCTGCAGCAAATACTTTATCGATATTCGTTCTGTAATCACCATAACGAGCTTTGATATTAGAACGACTGTCTGTTGCAAGTGTTAACTCATCAATGATTGTCGCTTCAGGACCTTCAAAACCAATCGCTATTAGCGCAATATCTACTGGCCATACTTGCTCTGTTCCTTCAAGTTCTTTGTATATTTTTTTACCTGTCTCATCGATATAGCGCTCTATTTTTACAGTGTGAAGTTCTTTCAAGTTACCTTGCTCGTCTCCAACGAATTTTTTCGTAAGAACAGAGAATTGACGCGGATCTTCACCGAATCTAGCTTTTGCTTCCTCGTGTGCATAATCTAACGTATACACATTAGGGAATTGTGGCCAAGGGTTTTTCGAAGCATCACGTTGTTGTGGTGCTTTCGCTACAGTACCAAATTGGACAATAGATTCACAACCATGTCGAAGTGCAGTAGCTACACAGTCGGTACCTGTGTCACCGCCACCAATAACAACAACATTTTTTCCTTTAGCAGAAATATAGTTACCATCTTCTAGATTAGAATCTAGATAACTTTTGATTGTGCTATTCAAATATTCCATTGCAGGGTAAATCCCTTTAAGCTCAGACCCTTCAATTGTTACGCTTCTTGCTTTTGTAGCACCTAGTGCAAGAACAACCGCATCAAATTGATTCAAAAGCTCAGCAGCAGGAATGTCTTTACCAATTTCTGTGTTCGTAACGAAATGAATACCCTCGTCTTTCAATATAGTAACACGTCGATCTACAACATGTTTTTCAAGTTTCATAGTTGGGATACCATATGTTAATAAACCACCAATACGATCATCACGTTCGAATACAGTTACCGTGTGGCCAGCTTTATTCAATTGAGCTGCAGTAGCTAATCCAGCAGGACCAGAACCAACAACTGCTACCTTCTTACCAGTACGGACTTTAGGCGGTTGTGCAACAACCCAGCCTTCCTCGAAACCACGTTCAATAATCGCTTCTTCAATGGTCTTAATAGTTACTGCATCGCCGATCAAACCAACTGTACAAGAGCCTTCACAAGGAGCAGGACATACACGTCCAGTAAATTCCGGGAAGTTATTCGTTTTGTGTAAACGGTTCAAAGCTTCTTTCCACTGACCACGATATACAAGGTTGTTCCATTCCGGAATTAAGTTGTTAACCGGGCATCCAGATACGGTATTACCAATCTCTATTCCTGTATGACAATATGGTGTACCGCAATCCATGCAGCGAGCACCTTGCGTTTGTAGTTGTTGTTCTGGCATATGTTTATGAAACTCTTTCCAGTCATTCACACGTTTCAGTGGATCACGATCTGTAGGCACTTCTCTTTGATAGTCCAAAAATCCAGTTGGCATTGACATGATAGCGTTCCCCCAATATCCCAAAGCCCTTACCTTTACAACGATAATTAGTTTAGGCATGGATATATTTATTAATCCTCTAGTGAGGTAGTGTATATTAATTCGTTACACTAATGCTATCATTTTTAGCTTGTTTTTCGTAATGGACTATCACCATAATCATTTGCACTATTTGTATGAATTTACATAAACAAAGAACTAACCTTTATTTGCACTATTTCACACGATTATAAGTGTAAATTGTAAAATCATAGTCGTTTTTCTCATCTTTCAGTACAGTTTCGGTATGAATCAGTTCAAATTCGTTCTCATCAAAGCATGGGAAAAATGCATCTGCATTTGTAATTTCTACATCAACTTTAGTAATATACATCGTATCTATATATGGCATAAAGAGTTTATAAATTTCTGCTCCTCCAGTAATCATCAATTCTTCATTCCCGTATTTTTCAATCGTTTCTTCTACAGAGTGAACAATCTCACAACCTTCAATGACAAGCCCCTGCTGTCTTGATAGTACAATATTTGTACGATTGGGCAGCGGCTTGCCCAAAGATTCAAACGTTTTACGACCCATTAACACTGGTTTATGTAAAGTTGTTCTCTTAAAATGAGCAAGTTCTGCTGGTAAATGCCATAACATTTTATTATTTAACCCAATTGCATTATTCTGACTTGTAGCAACAATTAAACTTAAAGACATATTATTCTCTCCTCATGTATCAGCTATTTCTTATATATTATACGACATCTGATGGAACTCTGCCTATTATGCATCTACAGTGATCACAATCGTATTACGGAATGGTTTCTATTCAAAAAACCATCATTAATCGCTACGTATGACCCGTCGCATAATGATGGCTTTCTATAGTTGTATATATTTCTCTAATTAATCTTAAATAAGCTTTAGTTCCACTACACCGCTACAGGTGCTTTAATTGTAGGGTGTGGATCGTAACCGACAACTTGCATATCGGATAATTCAAAATCAAAGATTGACTGTTTGTCTTTATTCAATTGCAAAGTTGGTAAAGCTCTTGGTTCACGAGAAAGTTGAGTCTCGATTTGATCCAGATGATTCACATAGATATGAGCATCACCTAATGTATGAATAAAGTCACCCACCTCAAGACCACATTCATGGGCAATTAGATGAGTTAGAAGCGCATAGCTAGCGATATTGAACGGAATTCCTAGGAAAATATCAGCACTACGCTGATATAATTGACAACTTAACTTACCATTTGATACATAGAATTGAAACATCGTATGACAAGGTGGCAAAGCCATTGTTGGAACATCTTCAGGATTCCAAGCAGAAATAATTAATCTTCTAGAATCGGGGTTTGTTTTGATCGTTGCAATAATGTCGGATAACTGATCAATCACATCACCTAGTGTAGTTTTCCACTCACGCCATTGCTTACCATATACATTTCCAAGATCGCCGTATTTCTCAGCAAACTGATCATCTTCTAGTACTTGTTGTTTGAAATAAGTTAACTGTTCCTCGTATTGTGCCGCAAACTGCTCGTCCGCTAGCGCACGATGGGCAAAGTTGGTCATATCAGGTCCAGTATACTCATCGGATTCAATCCAACGTTTGAACGCCCATTCATTCCATATATTATTGTTATTTTCTAATAAATAACGAATATTGCTATCACCTTTAATAAACCATAGTAGTTCACTCGCAACAAGCTTGAAAGGAACGCGCTTCGTCGTTAGCAATGGAAAGCCTTCACTTAATGGGAATCTCATCTGATAACCAAATAAAGATATCGTTCCAGTGCCCGTACGATCTTCTTTCTTCTCGCCCTTTTCTAATACATCTTTTAATAGCTGCAAATAAGCTTGCTCGCTAGATACCATTCCACTCACTCCTAAAACTTTTCATTAACTTACATAATAACTTCATAGAAATGATAAGTCACATTATAAGCATTCGCCAAACTTTTTATTAACCTCTGAATCTTATTTCATTTCAATGAAAAGACGTATTCTTATTATTATAACATTATAGGAATACCATCCTCAAACTAAATTTGTTATTCATGTGTAATTTCATTATCCTTATTTTCACGTATCAGAAACTTATAATAGATAGCTTTTTTTCTTTAGTATACAGTTACCCTTTAAGTTTACAAATGTACATATATGAATGTTATAACAGTATAAAAAGAGCCGGCATATTATATGCCAACTCAAGTGTTCGTTTTTTTCCATATACTACTAATTTATTTATCCATTTTTACTTCAGAAATTATATAGCGTCCATATATGCTAACAACTTTCCAATTGAATTATTGACATTATTCTATATAACCCAATCAAAAATAAGCTCCTGTTTAAATTCCTGTGGTGCACGGCCTCGTATAATAAGCTCAGGATTTTTCACTGTAACTCTTGCTCCCTCAGGTACTGATTTGGAAATAAAAACATTACTTCCAATGACAACACCCTTCTCTATTACCGTATCCCCACCTAATATAGAAGCGCCAGAGTAAACTGTAACATCATCTTGTAAGGTTGGATGTCGCTTCACACCATGTAAAGCTTGCCCGCCTCTTGTAGATAACGCTCCCAAAGTAACGCCGTGATAAATTTTCACACGATTTCCGATAACTGTTGTTTCTCCAATGACAACACCAGTTCCATGATCGATAAAAAAGGAATGTCCAATTTGAGCCGCAGCATGAATGTCTATTCCTGTTACACTATGTGCATACTCTACCATCATTCTAGGAATTAATGGTACAGCTAATTTATGTAGTTCATGCGCCATACGATATATACCAACAGCAAATAAACCAGGATAAGAAAAAATAATCTCGCTTGTATTGCTAGCCGAAGGATCTCCCTCAAAGGTTGCTTGGATATCTGTAGTCATAATTTGCCTAATCTGAGGAACTCGACTTAAAAATTGTGTAATGATATGCTCTGTCTTATCTGCAATGGAATCAAGTAGCGCAGGATCGTCATGTCCATTCGCAAAACGGAGTACTTTACTTATCTGATCATATAGTTTCTCATGCATCTGAATGAGCAAATCACCGATATGATATTCTAACGTAGTATCCTGAATATTTTGCCGGCCAAAATAACCAGGAAATAGTAGTTCTCTCATTAACCCAATAACTTCAATAATTCGGTTACGATTGGGCAGCAACGAGGGATCAATTGCTGCATTAATGGGATGATCACGATAGCTCGCTGCAATATTGGCTACTAATTGATTAATATTACTGTGAAAACCGCCATTCAATTGAATTCCCCCTTATTGATCTAATTCTTCATTGCTAATCTCACTACAATTTCAGCGAGGAGATCAAGTTCCTCACAAGTATTATAGAATGCAAGTGAAGGTCTAACTGTACTTTCAACACCAAAACGACGTAAAATTGGTTGTGCACAGTGATGTCCAGAACGAACGGCGATCCCGTCTTCGCTAAGCGCTTTTCCTACCTCAGCAGTCGTATAACCATCCAGTGTGAATGACAGTACCCCAGCCTTTTGCTCTGCGGTTCCGATGATACGTAGTCCTGGGATGCGAGAAAGTGCCTCTGTACCATACTGCAGTAAAAATTGCTCGTATTGATGAATCCGCTCGAGACCTATCGATTCTACATAGTCAATAGCAGCACCAAGGCCCACAGCATCTGCAATATTGCCGGTTCCAGCTTCAAATTTAGCTGGTGCTGGATGAATGAGCGTTTTCTCAAAGGTAACATCTTGAATCATGTTACCCCCACCTTGATAAGGTCTCATCTCCTCTAGCACCTCTGGCTTACCATACAAAACGCCAATACCAGTCGGTCCAAACACCTTATGTCCAGAAAACACATATAAATCGCAATCAAGTGCCTTAACATCCACTTTCATATGTGAAACGGCTTGTGCGCCATCTACAAGTACCTTCGCGCCATGCATATGTGCCATCCGGATCATTTCTGCCGCTGGTGTAACTGTACCGAGTGCATTGGAAACCTGTGTCAATGAAACGAGTTTTGTCTTATTACTTAATAGCTTCTCATATTCACTTAAAATAATTTGTCCCTGACCATCTACTGGAGCTACTCTAAGCTTAGCCCCCGTCTCTGCACAGACCATTTGCCAAGGGACAATATTTGCATGATGTTCAAGCCATGTAATCAATATTTCGTCGCCCTGCTTTAATAACGGTTTGGCATAGCTGTTTGCAACTAGATTGATAGCTTCTGTAGCACCTCTTACAAATACAATTTCCGAAGAATTGGCGGCATTCAAAAATTTAGCTACTTTATTTCTCGCACCTTCATATGCATCTGTAGAGCGCGCAGCAAGTTCATGTGCAGCTCTATGGATATTAGAGTTTTCATGCTGATAATAATAGCTAATACGATCAATGACCTGCTTAGGCTTATGTGTCGTTGCAGCATTATCAAGCCACACGAGAGGTTTACCGTTAACCGTCTCTTTAAGAATCGGAAAATCCTTTCTAATGGCATGTACATTAAAGCCGCCATGTGCTAGAGAGATAGCATTTTGTTCATACGAAGCAGGCAATATTACTGGCTCAAATACATGATCAAATTGTGGCAGGACCGAATGAAGCTTCTGCTGTCCTTCCAAATAATTATGAATGCCCGAGGCTTTAGGAGTATTGGGTTGAGATGGAAGAACAACCGCATGAGGTGTTTCAATATGTAAGGTATCAATCGCTGCCTTGAATTCCTGCTCACTCAAAATCCCTCTGCTATGTCCTATAGCAGAAGCAGAGTCTTGGGGAAAGGGCTGTGCACTAGATAGTTCTGGTCCATCGAATTCTGTGAAGTAATTTCCTGCCATTGACGCTATCACAGAGGGATCTGGAAAACCACTAGGTATATTATTCATAGTCATAGTAGTTACCAACATCGACATCCTCTAATACAGCTATTGCATCATCCGCTAAAATAGCAGCAGAGCAATATAAAGAAAGAAGATATGAGCCGACTCCATTTTGATCGATACCCCTAAAACGAACAGATAAGCCTCTAGATTGTTCTCCGGGCAAGCCTGCCTGATACAAGCCTATAATTCCCTGTTTACTCTCTCCTGTTCGAACAAGTAAAATATTTGTTTTCCCACCTAGACCCTTCGGATTTTTATGTCCATCTACGAACAGTTTGTCAGTCGGAATAATAGGAATTCCTCTCCATGTTAGAAAATGAGCTCCGAATAATTGAATCGTTTGAGGTGGCACTCCTCTTCTTGTACATTCTCTGCCAATTGCTGCAATAGCACGTGGATGAGCAAGGAAATAGGACGGTTCCTTCCATACTTTGGAGATCAATTCGTCCAAATCATCTGGAGTTGGAGGACCATTGCGAGTTTGAATGCGCTGTGAATCGGCCGCGTTTTTCAATAAACCATAATCATCACTATTAATTAATTGACTCTCTTGGCGTTCTTTAATACTTTCAATTGCTAGACGTAGTTGCTCTTGTACTTGATCAAATGGAGTACTATACAAATCTGCTACTCTAGTATTTACATTAATAACTGTAGAAATAGCATTCAGTAGATATTCTCTTGGCTCAGCTTCGTAATCAACAAATCCTTGTGGTATATCATTTGAATCAGATGAGCTGCATAATACATCAAGCGGAGTATCGCCTTCTTTAACCTTATTAAGTCTATATATTCCCGTCTCAAGACCTTTCCAATCAAACAGTTTTGTTAAAAATCTTGGAGTAATCGCTTCAAATTGCGGTGCCGATTTAGTTACATTCGCCAACTGATATGCTGCCTTAGAACTTAAAAATGGAGTACCTTCTTTAACTTGATCAACCATGTAAAATGCCTCCTAGAATATTATTTCATTCAAATTAAATTTTTGATCCTATTAATACCGAGCAATTTTTTGATCAATATCAGTAGCCCAGCTATTAATTCCGTCCTTTAAGTTCAAAAGCTTACCACTGTAGCCAGCATCTAATAAAGCATGTATTGCTAGTTTGCTTCTCTCACCTATTTTGCAAACTACAACTGTATCTTTATTCGGATCAAGCTCATCTTTACGTCTAACAACTTGACCAAATGGTATTGCCTTAGTTTCTGGAAGCTTACCCATAGCTAGCTCATGAGGCTCTCGTATATCGATAATTTGCAGCTCATCGCCTTGATCTAGTCTTACTTTCAGTTCCTTTGCCGTAATATAATGAATCTTTTGTTTCTCATCATTATGCGGTTTTAAACCACAAAAATCCTCATAATCTATTAATGAAGTTATACTTGGATGCTCTCCGCATATCGGACAATTTGGATCCTTTGTAAGTTTTAGCTCACGAAACTTCATAGACCATGCATCGAATAACAACAACCGATTCACAAGTGTTTCTCCAACACCAAGCAATTGCTTAATCGTCTCATTAGCTTGGATACAACCTATAATGCCTGGAAGTACACCAAGTATTCCCCCTTCAGAGCAAGAAGGAACTAATCCTGGTGGTGGTGGCTCAGGATAAAGACATCGATAACACGCGCCTTCCTGTGCATAAAATACGCTTGCCTGTCCCTCGAAACGAAAGACAGAACCGTATATAGCAGGTTTTCCCAAAAGTACACAGGCATCATTTACAAGATATCGTGTAGGAAAATTATCTGTCCCATCAGCAATAACATCATAGTTTTTGAATAGTTCAAGAGCATTGCTGCTAGACAGCTTTTCCTCATAAGCTACAACTTTAACATGTGGATTTATACTTTTGATGCGATCCTTTGCCGAAGCGATTTTGGGTCTTCCAATATCCTTAGTACCATGAATGATTTGTCGTTGCAAGTTCGTTTCGTCTACAAAGTCATAGTCTACAATTCCAATTGTACCTACGCCTGCAGCTGCTAAATACATAGCAAGAGGTGCACCTAAGCCACCGGTACCAATCAATAAGACTGAGCTGTTTTTCAGTTTTCGCTGTCCAATCTCTCCTACTTCTGGAAGAATAAGATGACGACTATACCTTGAAACTTCACCTCTAGTAAGTTCAGGAAGCTCCTTAGTAACCGTTGGAACTTCCTCTTCTGTCTCAGTTCCACCTGCAATAGATGGAACAAGCATAACTGTATCACCACTACCTAGTTCAGTTTGCAGACCTTGCTTTTGTCGAATATCATCTTCATTCACATAGATATTAACGTAACTACGGAGCTTTCCTTCTGCTGTGAAAAGATGTCTTTGCAAATCAGCATAGCTTTCGGTTAGCACTCTCAGTGCTTGCTCTACTGTACTGGCTTCAACTAAAATCTTCGATTGATCGTTGGTAAAGTTACGAAGTGCTGTTGGTATGAATACTTCAACCGACATCTTAATTCTCCTCTCTAATAGTTTCTGGTTGAAACGCGGTTCGATCTGACAGCAGCTCCCACGATGTTAGCTCGTTAGATTCCCCTTTGATAACTGAAACAATTAAATATGAATAAGTTGGCCATGCATGCTCTTGATCAAAACTTGATGGTATAGCTGGATGATCTGGATGAGAGTGATAAAAGCCAAGAACATCTAATCCGAGCTTTTGGGCATGCAGCTCACTTTTCAGCATAGAATCCGCAGATATTAAAAAACGATTATGCTTTGCTTCATCTTCTCTTTCATTGATAATAGGTTGCAAATGCTTCACAATTTTCTCTCCTGATGAACGCAGCTCTCCAATAACTACACCACAACATTCATAAGGATAATCTTCTTGTCCATGTTGATAGATAGCAGAGATGTGCTCAGTAGACATTACGATCACGTGAATTACCCCCTCTCCCAAATGTCCTCACTCAAATATCTCATTCCACTATCACAAAGAATCGTTACAATTACTGAGCCTGATGGTGCTGTCTCAGCTACTTTAAGTGCCGCTTTAACATTCCCTCCAGCACTAATTCCAACAAATAAACCTTCATTACGAGCTAATCTTAATGAAGTATCAATAGCATCATCCGTATCAATTTCAATTACGTCATCTGCTAGATCAGCATCATAAATACCAGGCTTCAATGTAGTATCCATATGCTTCATACCTTCCAGTCCATGAATTGGAGAGTCAGGTTGCATGGCAATAGCTTGCAGACTAGGATTCAATTCCTTTAATTTTCTTGATGTACCAATAAATGTTCCTGACGTGCCCATTCCTGCAACGAAGTGTGTCACACACTTGTTACTTTGCTCCCATATTTCTATTGCAGTAGTATGATAATGTATTAGCCAATTTTCTTGATTATTATATTGATCAGGATAGAAGTAACGTTCTGGATGTTCTTCTGCGATTTGCTTTGCCATAAGCTGTGCACCATCTGAGCCTTCTAATGGGTCACTTTCTATAATCGTAGCTCCATAGGCTCGTAATATTTGCTTTCGTTCCTGATTAGCATTTGCAGGTAAGCATAGCGTTACCTGATATCCAAGCGCAGCACCAATCATCGCATAAGCTATTCCAGTATTGCCACTTGTTCCATCAATAATTGATTTTCCTTTTATAAGTTCTCCTGTTCTAATACCAGAATTAATCATTGCCTTAGCTGCTCGATCCTTTACTGAGCCGCTTGGATTTAGATGCTCTGCTTTCGCTAACACCTGCACTCCTCTTTCTTGTAATGCAATGTTTATGTTATTAAGACGGATTAACGGAGTTTGACCAATCGATTGAATAATAAGCTTTTGCTCTGTCACTCTATCACTCCTTAGTTGTCTTTCTTCGACATCACTACATATTACTTTGAGAGATAAAAACAAAAATGGTCTTTGAATAATAACGGGCGCTTCACCGTTATTATTCAAAGACCATTGGATTATCCAGTAGGCTTTCACATATTCAAATATAATCACACTATATCACATCAACCAAACACAGTAAACCATATATTGTAATTTTAAACTTTATAAGTATTTAATGCAATTAATCTACTTTTCATTTTCGAGTTGTTCACAATGCGTAACAATCTATTATTTATTATTATTTTACAACCTATATTCCTTCTTGTTGGACCCCATTCTTTTGTTCCAGCTTACGTTTTTTACGTAATGCGTGACGCTCAGGAGCATCATTAAACAATTGTTTTTCAAAATCAGTTTGTGGCTCTAATTCAGGAACAGCGACTGGACGCCCATTATCGCCAAGTGCTACAAACGTAAAAAATGCGTTAACGGTACGTTTTTTTTCTCCAGTAAATAAATTTTCTGCTGTAACTGTTACGTAAATTTCCATCGAGCTACGGTGTGTCCATGATACGAAAGCTTTCACCTCAATAACTTCACCAATCATGATCGGCGCTAGAAAATCGATACTATCCATGGAAGCTGTAACTGATCTTGTACGCGCATGTCTCATCGCTGCAATCGCCGCAGCTTTATCCATATATTCCATCAATCGTCCACCGAACATCGTATCATAGTGGTTCGTATCGGACGGAAATATAAGTTGTGTCATAAGTGTAAACGAATCCGCAGGTGTCTTTTTACCCAAATCCATGGTAGTCCCTCATTTCTTTTGCAACTGTATTGAAGTTCACAATGTTGACATCGTGATCACGAGCCAATATTTTGAACAACCTATGAAAAAGGTTCCAAGTAACATATATGATCATATGTCACTTGAAACCTTAATGAGCACAATAATCTGTCGTCAAACTAATTATTGTATATTATTTTTTTGCAATTGCATGGATTGGATGTCCTAGAAGCATTTCAGCTGCATCAAGAACGATTTCACCAAGTGTTGGGTGAGCATGGATTGTAAGAGCGATGTCTTCAATTGTAGCGCCCATCTCGATTCCTAGAGCAAGCTCAGCAATCAAGTTTGAAGCTTCAAGACCAACGATTTGAGCACCTAGCAATAGGCCAGTCTCAGCATCACCGATAAGTTTAACGAAACCTTCTGTTGCATTTAAGCTCATTGCACGACCATTAACGCCATAGTTGAATTTACCAACTTTAACATTAAGACCTTGTGCTTTTGCTTCGCCTTCGCTAATACCTACGCTACCGATTTCTGGATCAGAGAAGCAAACTGCTGGGATACATTTGTAATCAACAGCGCTAGCAAGACCAGACATATGTTCAGCAGCGATACGACCTTCATACATTGCTTTGTGAGCAAGTGCAAGACCAGGAACGATATCACCAATCGCATAGATATGAGGAATATTAGTACGACCGTACTCATCAACTTCAATTAGACCACGATCAGTCATTTTTACATCGATTAGATCTAGACCTAGTTCACCGTCAGTATTAGGACGACGACCAACAGTTACTAGAAGATAATCAGCAGTAATTGACTCTTCTTTATCACCAACAGAATATGTTACTGTTACATCATTTTCTGTTTGAGTTGCAGCTTTAGCTTGAGCACCAGTAATGATGTTCGCACCTTTACCTTTGAATTTCTTAGCAACAACTGCAGAAACATCTTTATCAAATCCTGGAAGGATTGAATCAGAACCTTCGATAACTGTTACTTGAGTACCATAGTTAGAGTACATTTGGCTAAGCTCGATACCGATATAGCCTCCACCAATAACTACGATGCTTTTAGGAATTTCAGGAAGTTTAAGCGCTCCAGTAGAAGAAACGATACGTCCACCATAAGGGAAAGCTTTAAGTTCGATTGGACGGGATCCAGTCGCAATAATACAGTTTTTGAAACGGTAACGAGGAGCTTCTTGATCGTTAAATACACGAGCTTCGTTTTGGTTAATGAACATTACTTCGCCGTTGAAATATTCAACTTTGTTTGCTTTAAGCAATGCAGCTACGCCGCCAGTAAGTTTATTAACGATGCCGTCTTTGAAACTCTGAACTTGTGCCCAATCTACTTTAGCTTCGCCAACCTCGATACCGAAAGTTGAAGCGTGGCTAACGTTCTCATATTGATGAGAAGCTGAGATTAGAGCTTTAGAAGGAATACATCCAACGTTCAGACATACACCACCAACAGTTCCTTTATCTACACAAAGTACTTTGTGTCCAAGTTGTGCAGCACGAATAGCGGCTACATAACCACCAGGACCAGCACCAATGACTAATGTGTCAATATCTAATGAAGCGTCACCTACTACCATCTCTTACACCTCCATAATGAATAGCTCAGGCTGTGCCAAAAGCTTTTTAATGTGGTTCATGAAGTTTTGAGCAGTTGCACCATCAATTAGACGGTGGTCAAAGCTTAGAGAAAGAGCCATAACTGGAGCTGCTACTAGTTCGCCATTACGTACAATAGCTTTTTCAGAGATACGACCTGTACCAAGAATAGCAACTTCTGGGAAGTTGATAACTGGAGTGAAGAACATACCGCCAGCAGAACCAATGTTAGAAATTGTAATTGTGCTACCACGTAATTCGTTAGCAGCAAGTTTACCTTCACGACCTTTAACAGCTAGATCACGAATGTTGTCTGCAATTGCAAACAAGTTTTTACGATCAGCATCTTCAACAACTGGAACGATTAGACCGTTCTCAGTATCAGTAGCGATACCTACGTTATAGAATTTACGGTAAACGATCTCTTGATTAACTTCATCAAGTGTAGAGTTCATAATTGGGAACTCACGACAAGCAGATACAAGAGCTTTTACGATAAATGGAAGATAAGTTAGTTTAGAACCTTTTTTCTCTGCGTAAGGTTTGTATTTCGTACGTAGAGCAACAAGTTCAGTAACGTCAACTTCATCCATAATTGTTACGTGAGGAGCAGTATATACTGATTTGGACATAGCGCCAGCGATAACTTTACGAATACCTTTGAATGGTACGCGTTCTTCTGGACGATATGCACTACCAGTAACAACTGGTGCTGCAGCTTTTGCTTCAGCTGCCGGAGCCACTGCTGTTTCAGTTGCTGGAGTTGCTACTGGAGCACCACCGAATCCTGAAACATCTTCGCGAGTGATACGGCCATTTTTGCCAGTACCAGCTACTTGTTTAATATCTACACCTTGCTCACGAGCGAATTTACGAGTGCTTGGAGTTGCAAGAACTGATGCATTATCAGATACTGCTGGAGCTGCTGCTGCTGCAGGAGTCGCTGCCGCTACTGGAGCTGGAGCTTCTTCTTTTGCTTCTTCAGCTGCGCCGCCAAGACCTTCAGGAATTTCACCTTCAGCTTCGATAATAGCTACAACTTCGCCAACTTTGCGAGTTTCGCCATCTTTCATCAATACTTCTAGTACTTTACCGTTAACAGGACATGGAACTTCAACGATAGCTTTATCATTTTGAACTTCCATAATGATATCGTCGTCAGTTACTGCTTGACCTACAGTAATTAGTACTTTAACAATTTCGCCTTCATGTAAACCTTCACCTAGCTCTGGAAATCGGTACTCGAATTTAGCCACGGAAATTTACCTCCTTGTTGCTTAGCCTGCCTTGCTGACAGGCTTAAGCTTTTATATCAAATTCATTATGTCAATTAGATTAGAAATTTAGTACTTTGTTCACTGCCGCAATAACACGAGCAGGACTTGGAAGCCATTGATCTTCGATTTGTGCATAAGGATACACTGTATCAGGACCAGCTACACGAAGTACAGGTGCTTCAAGGTGTAGAATTGCGTGCTCATTCACTTGTGCAATAATTTCCGCTGCTGCTCCAGAAGTTTTTTGAGCTTCTTGAACAATAATACAACGGTTAGTTTTTTGAATTGAAGCCACGATTGTATCAATATCTAAAGGCATAAGTGTACGTAGATCGATAACTTCTACTTTCACGCCTTGTTTTTCAAGCTCATCAGCAGCTTTTTGAGCTGTATGAACCATCATACCGTAAGCAAGGATCGTTACATCAGAACCTTCACGAACTACATTTGCTTTACCGATTTCGATTGTATATTCACCTTCAGGAACTTCATCACGGAATGCGCGATATAAGTTAAGATGTTCCATGAAGAATACTGGATCATTATCACGGATAGCAGAGATCATAAGACCTTTTGCATCGTAAGGATTTGAAGGAATAACTACTTTGATACCAGGAGTCTGGATCGCAAGACCTTCAAGAGAATCTGTATGAAGCTCAGCAGCTTTTACTCCACCACCGAAAGGTGTACGGAATACGATTGGTGAGTTATAACGTCCACCAGAACGGTAACGCATACGCGCTGCTTGAACGAACATTTGGTCAAGTGCTTCATAGATGAAACCAACGAATTGGATTTCCGCTACCGGACGGAAGCCTTGAATACCCATACCAACTGCCATACCAGCAATTGCAGATTCAGCAAGTGGAGTATCGAATACTCTATCCTCACCAAATTCTTTTTGTAAACCTTCAGTTACACGGAATACACCGCCAACATGACCTACATCTTCACCAAAGAGTACAACGTTAGGATCACGTGTAAGTTCTACGCGCATCGCATCGCGAATTGCTTCTAACATATTCATTTGTGCCATGGTCGATTTATCCTCCCTATTACTCGAAATCAGCTTTTTGAGCTTCCAAGTGTTGCGGTGTGTGCTCAAACATAGAATCAATAAGTCCAGCAACTGTCATTTTCTCAGTTTGCTCTGCTTTTTTGATGTTCTCAGTTACAGCTGCTTTAGCTTCTTCTTTTACGCGAAGCGTATCTTCTTCTGTCCAAAGACCTTTTTTCTCAAGGAATTTACCGAAGCGAGTAAGTGGATCTTTAAGCGCCCATTCTGCTTCCTCATCCTTAGTACGATATTTAGTCGTATCATCTGCAAGAGAATGCGGACGGAAACGATAAGTTAGTAATTCAAGTAAAGTTGCACCTTCACCATCACGGCCACGCTTAGCAGCATCTTGAACTGCTTTAATAACAGCAAGAACGTCCATACCATCAACTTGTTGACCAACGATACCTGCAGCAATAGCTTTATGAGCTACAGAAAGAGCTGCTGTTTGCTTAGCATAAGGTGTAGTAATTGCATAGCCGTTATTTTGCACAACGAAAATTGTCGGAAGTTTGAAAGCACCTGCGAAGTTCATTGCTTCGTAGAAGTCACCTTCAGATGAACCGCCGTCACCCGTGTACGTAATAGCAACATTTTTTTGATTTTTCTTTTTGAATGCCATTGCTACGCCCATTGCATGAAGCACTTGTGCACCAATAATAATTTGAGGCATTAATACGTTTACGCCTTCAGGAATTTGACCACCATGTTGATGACCACGAGAATACAAGAAAGCTTGATAAAGTGGAAGACCGTGCCATACGATTTGTGGCATATCACGGTAACCAGGAGCTACAAAATCATCTTTATTAAGTGCATATTCACTACCAATCATGGATGCTTCTTGACCAGAAACTGGTGCATAGAAACCAAGACGACCTTGACGTCCTAAGTTAATAGCACGCTCGTCCCAAGTACGAGTGAATACCATGCGATACATAACTTCTTTCAATTGCTCATCAGTAAGATCCGGCATATATTCCGGATTAGCAACTTCACCATCTAATGTTAGTACAAATAGTGGTGCAACTGGCTCTGATTGAACTTCATATGGCAATTTGCTCATGGAGAACGCTCACCTCATCTTAAAATATTTGAAAATTGTGTGTCTCTGTTATAGAATTATTATAACCCTGTTTAATGTTGATGGTCAAAGCAAAAAAGCAAAAAGTCGCTAATTTTAGCGAATTCTCATCATTTACTCATCAAATTGTATATATAACAGATTAATATTTTGACTATAACAGTATAATACAAAAGCCATATTTTGCTTTCATTTTACAGGTTACCTTTTATTTTCCCTATAATCTAATTTTCCATACTACAATTCAAAGGAGATTTTTAGTAATGACAGACGCTCGCTATCTCAAGCGTACGATCTTGAAAAGTACAGTAACAAGCAATATTTTACCTGAAGGAAGCCGCAACTTAAGAATTTACTTACCTCCAGGCTATAATGAAATACTTAGTTATCCGGTTATCTATTGTCAGGATGGTGAAGATTTCTTCAACTTCGGTAGAATCGCTACTACCGCTCAGGAGCTAATCCTCGACGAAGGGATAGAACCATTCATCATTGTCGGTGTCGATGTTGATAAATCTGTTAGAACATCTGAATATTCACCCGATGGATTGAAACATCAAGCTTATGTTGATTTCTTTGTCGAAGAATTGCTTCCTTATATTGAAGAACATTATCCGGTTCGCACTACGCCAGAAGAACGAGTATTAGCAGGTGATTCACTCGGTGGTACAGTATCATTACACATTGCATTACAGAATCCTGATTTATTTACAAAAGTAATGTCAATGTCAGGTGCTTTCTATGGCGCTTCGCAAAATATTGTTGCTACACTTGGTGATCTCGAATGGTTAGATATTTTCATGATTGTAGGATTACAAGAAGAAGCATATGAAACGGATACTGGAGTATATAACTTCGTGCAATTGAATCGTGAGATGAAACATCTATTAGAAGAAAGAGATGCTAAAATCTTTTACGAAGAAAAAGATGGTCGTCATCAATGGGGTTTTTGGCAGAAAGAAGTGCCAGCAGCCATACGCTACTTCATACCGGAAGGCTAAACAGAGGTAGTTCAACAAGCAAACTTTGATAACGATGAATAAGCTAACGTAGCATATTCGACATTGAATATGCAGTGAACTTGGGAAGTCCGGTACGCGTGTACCAATGACGTACCCTTGCGTTTCCTCCTTCCTCAAGTAGCGCTCCATCTTCTCGGTTCTGAAAGCCCGCTTTTTGAACTTTCATTGGAAGAGGTAGTTCAACAAGCAGACTTTGATAACGATGAGTAAGCTAACGTAGCATATATAAAAAGGAGTATAACAGCATGAGAAAACATCTCAACTGTTATACTCCTTGTTTGTTGTTAGATATGTAAAGTTCTTCAGACTCTCTCTAACTACTATCAGTCTTACTTCCACTCACTTTTAATATCTTCTAGCAACTTTCTACAACCCTCATCAATTAATTCATACACATATTCAAAATTACCAGTGTAGTAGGGATCAGGAACTTCTGTAACTTCCGCTCCGTCGACTAAAGACATAAACGTAATTACTTTACCTTTAGCACCATCAGCCTTTGCAGCATTGAAGACAGCCTGTACATCCTTCAAGTTTTGATCATCCATACAAACGATATATTGAAAATCCACCTCGTCTGAACCAGTAATTTGACGAGCTTTCATACCTGTATATGAAATTTGCTTATTGTCTAACAACGTTCTAGTTCCTTCGTGCGGTTGTTTGCCAATATGCCAATCCCCTGTTCCAGCAGAGTCAACCTCGATCACATCAGCTAATTTCTCTTCCATAACGAAATGGCGCATCACCGCTTCAGCCATCGGTGATCTGCATATATTTCCAAGACATACGAATAATACCTTTGTTTTTCTAGTCATGTTAGTTCCTCTTTTCTTTTCAATGCTTCTATATATAATAGCGAAAAGTATCCCAACGAACAACCTCATTTAGAAGAATCATTACATACTGATCTTACGAAAGTGCAAATCTGTTGTAACACATGACATTTATGATCTATTCCTTTATATTATTAAGTAGTATGAACTATCCTATAAAATGAAGGCTCAATAAGTAGGCTTTCGCAAATCGAGAAGATGGTACACTACGAAGCGTACCATCGTTATTATAGTCTGCTTTTTGAACTACCTATAGAAAGGAAATCAATATGCAATCACAGATCAGTATCATTTGTAGTGGTGGTCAGCTTGGTGAATGGGCACTACCCTACATAAACCAAGAGCATTATCTTATTGGAGCAGATCGCGGCGCACAATTTCTATTAGACAATGGATTCACTCCTAATATCTCAATTGGTGATTTTGATTCCGTAACAAAGGAACAATATCACATCATTCAACAAAAAAGCAAAGAAATACTAAGTTTCGATGCCATTGATAAAGATTATACGGATACTGAACTTTCATTTCTACACGCGATCGAACGTGGCAGCACCGAAATAATATTACTAGGTGGTCTTGGCACGAGATTCGATCATTCACTAGGAAATATTCAGTTGTTATCATTAGCGCTTCAAAAAGACATTAAAGCGTGCTTAATTGATGCTCACAATCGCATTCAGCTCATGCAAGACTCATTACACGTTATACGCGATCATTATCATTATGTATCTCTATTGCCTTACTCCGAAGTCGTCACAGGTATAACGCTCGAAGGGTTCAAATACCCACTTCATGACGCAACAATTAAAAAGGGTGAATCGATCGGAGTTAGTAATGAGCTTATAGATAGTGAAGGAACTATTCATATATCATCAGGACAATTACTAGTTATACAATCGAATGATTAATAAAAGTAATAAAAAGGCGTTAACACTCTCTTGAGGTTAACGCCTTTTTATTGCTTTTATACTATTTGTCTCGTGGAAGGTGCATACGCTATTGCTTCCATCTCGATACGAAACGACCCTAATGAGCTCCCAACTGTGATCCTTGTCGGATATGGCGCTTTAATCATTTGCGAATAAACTTCATTATAAATTGATTGCTCATTCATATCTGCAAGATGAGTGGCCACTCTCACAATATGATCTAACGTTAATCCACAACTTACTAGTACCGCTTCAATATTATTAATACATTGTCTCGTTTCTGCTGCTATATCCCCAAGTGGTACTAATGATTGCGGATCTACACCAACTTGACCGGATATAAATACATAATCTCCAGTGCGCACTGCATGGGAGAAAGGCAGTGGGAATTGTGGGGCGGCATCACTTTGATAAACTTGCGACATTATCGTTCCTCCATTCATATACAATTTATTATTGCTTTACTTCTACAGATAGTTGCGCTCGTCTACTATGATAATTGGTAACTTGTTGAAATGCTGAGCCAACCTTAAGTAATTGATCCTCTCGATTCCACGCGGCAACCAATTGAACACCGACTGGAACACCTCGCTGCTCATCAAAACCAGCAGGAATCGTCATCGCTGGTAAGCCTGCATTCGTAAACGGACCATTAAATCTAGGATTGCCCGTCTTATAACCAGCTTTCGGGAGATGAACCGTTGCTGGAGTTAACAATACGTCTATAGAATCAAACAACTCCATCATTTGTTGCCGGAACAATGTACGAATACGTTGAGCCCGAATATAATCTACTGCTTTCATCTCATGACCTAACTCTAATTGTTCTCGCATGTTTGGCCCATAACTTAGACGTTTGTCTTCATAATGTTCAGCATGATACTCTGCACCTTCTGCTCTCATAACCATCTTATGAGCCGCATCAGCAACCTCTATCATTTCTGGTATTTTCACTTTGACTACATCCATCCCTAACGATAGTAATACGTTAACCGCTTCATCAAATGCTTGTTGAATTTCAATATCTTCCGCAATAAAGTACGAATCTGGAATACCAATGGTCATACCAGCGGCACTCTTCTTATTAAGATCAGAATAAGTTACTGTTTCTTCATTAATTGAATGTGGATCTCGATAATCACTGCCACATATTGCTTCTAATACGAGCGCTTGATCTTCTACCGTTCTAGTAAAAGCACCAATATGATCAAGACTCCAACTAGCAATATATACTCCGTGACGACTTACCCTTCCGAAAGTAGGCTTCATACACGTTAATCCATTGTAGGACGCTGGTCTAATAAGCGAGCCATATGTTTGCGTTCCAAGAGAGAATGAGCTCATTGATGCTGAAACTGCTGCTGCAGAACCCGAACTTGAGCCTCCAGGTGTAAGCTTAAGATTCCAAGGGTTACGAGTTGGTGGCTCACCGCCTTGATAGGCAAATTCAGTCGTTGTCGTCTTGCCAATAACAATTGCACCCGCAGCAGATAATCTTTGAACAACGGCAGCATCTTCCGCTGGGATAAAATCAGGAAATACATTTGAACCACCAGTCGTTCTAATCCCTGCGGTCCATATAATATCTTTCACACCATAAGGAATTCCATGAAGTGGTCCAAGGTAGTTTCCTCTCATTATTTCAGTTTCTGCTATCTTGGCATGATGAACGGCTTGATCGAGCGTTAACGTTACAAATGCTTGCACATATGGCTCTCTATCTTCGATTGATTGAATATAACTTTGAATCAACTCTACTGGCGATAACTCCTTACTTCTAATACGTGAGGCTTGCTCAGCTATTGTTAGCGATTGTAGTTGATTGTCTGTCATAACTTTTCACCTCTTGATATAACTGATTTGGTCCAATGAGAGGTGATAAGCAGAAGTTTCTCAACTTCCGCAAATCAGCAATGAAACTCAGTTGCTCCTCTTCCGTTATAAAACCTGTTGTATATTTTTGATGCTCTTCTTCAATAAATGAAATATAGCATTGTTGCAAATTCATTATGATCCCCCCATGTTCCTCTATGGCATAAAGCTTGTATCTACCATATCTTCATAGTTAACATCAACTTTCAAATTACCTATGAACTTTTGCATATCAATTGCATTTTGAAAAGCAGAAGGCGTCAAGTCACCGTCATGTGGATATACTTCACTATCGATCATCCGCTGAACTGCACCTTCAACAACAGATGGATCCAACGTTGGAAACTCTTGTTTAGCAATTTCTTTTGTTTCATCTGCATTTTCATGAATAAAGTCTAACGCTTTTTCGATGGATGCTACGAAACGTTTTACTAGTTCAGGCTGTTCAGCCAATACTTTAGGAGAACTATTAATTGTTGCAAATGCAAAATCAGGATAATCTTTCGTAAAGTCATATACAATTTCTAACCCTTGAGCGATCCCTTGATCAAGTTGCGGCTCATACACTACCGCTATATCAGCTTTCCCTGCTAGAATTGCGCCTAACTCTGAACCATTTTGTACTTCAGTTATCGTTACATCATTTTTAATATCAATACCGTTATCGGCAAATAATTTACGAAGAAGACTGTTTGAGCTTGTTGGAGCAATACCCGTAACAATGGTTTTCCCAATGAAATCTTCAGGCTTTGACAAACCAGAACCGTCTTTTGCAACTGCCCATACTGGCGCACTACCAGACACGATACTTAAAGAAACAGCTTCCCCACCATTAGAGCGAGCAAATGCAACATGCTCTGGTCCATGGAACGAGAATGTGGATTCTCCAGACATAACGGATGCTAATGCTGCTGGACCACTACCTGCCGCTAAAATTGTTTCTAATTCAATACCATTCTCCGCCAAAAACCCTTTTTCATTAGCAACATAGAGTGGTAAGTACAATAAATTGTGATATACCTCTGAAACAGTAATTTTGTCTGTAATGACTGATTCAGTAGCATCGGCACCATTGTTAGTGACATTCGTATTCGTGCTTGTTCCTTGATTATTACCATTATTCGTTCCACAAGCTGATAAAACCACCATAACTACCATTATTAATGTAACAAATTTTAATTTTCTCATGATTTCTCTCCTCCAATTGTGTATTAAAAGTAAGTTAACTATCGATTATTACACGCCATTAGCGCGTGGAGTTGAATCAGTACTCTCATTCCAAGGTAATAGCTTTCTTTCCAAGAAGCCTACACATGTATACAAGAAGATCGCTACTAACATTAGTGTGAAAATCCCTACCCATACTGCAGGAAGATTGAATAAATTTCCTTGAACGAAAATCATATGACCTAATCCTTTATCTGATGAAATGAATTCTCCACCCACTACGGATACAAGTGCTAATCCAATATTGATGCGGAAAGCGGAGATGATCCATGGCAATGACGCTGGTACAATAATTTTCATAAAAATTTGATGTTTCTTCGCACCGAATGATTTCATCAAATTAATCTGAGAACTATCGATTCCTAAAGTCGCTTGATAAGCGGATAATAGAGCAACAATGAACGTTGCAACTGTTGCAAGAATAATTTTCGAAGTAACACCTGACCCGAACCAAATAATGATAAGTGGTGCTAGCGCCAACTTAGGTACTCCGTTTAATGCCACAATGAAAGGATCAATGATTTGTGCAACACGTTTGGAAAACCATAATGCAAGGCCACATAACGATCCAAGAAAACTACCAACTAAAAAGCCAATCACTGTTGCACGAACTGTTGCAAAAATATCAATCCATAAGTCACCAGATTTAGCAAGGAAAATAGCTGAATCAAAGATTTCCAGTGGTGAACCTAGTAGAAATGAGTTAACCCATTTCATTTGTACAATTACTTCCCAGATGGTTAACACAACACCGATAATTAACATACGCCATCCAAAATTGTTAATCGTTGTTTTCATTCGCGCCGCTTGCATTGGATTAAGGCGGAAAGGAGTTAGAACTGATGATTGCTGTTTTCCAGCTGAGTTCGTAGTATTTGACATTAGATCGCACTCCCCATTTGAATGTCTAATTCTGACCAGATCGATTCAAAATACTGCTTGAAGGCATCATCGCTTCTAGCTTTCATAGCTGAACCATATTTACTAGCTAATCCTATCTCATATATCTTCTTCACATAGGTTGGACGATTACTCATGACGAATACTCGATCAGAAACTGAGATTGCTTCTTCAATGTCATGAGTAATCAACACCCCTGTCTTACCTTCATTTTTCAATATAGATAATATTTCATCTTCGAGAATTAATCTCGTTTGATAATCTAATGCGGAGAATGGCTCATCTAGCAATATGATTTCTGGTTCTGTTACTAATGTTCGAATTAATGCAACGCGCTGTCTCATTCCGCCAGATAACATGGAAGGATAGGATTTCGCAAAACTATCTAGGTTATATCTTTCGAGATAGGTCATCGCTAGCTCAACTCGATCTTTTTTATTCAACCCTTTAACCTCTAGCCCCAAAGTAACATTGTCTAAAATCGTGCGCCAAGGTAGCAACAAATCTCGTTGCATCATATAACCGACATGTCCAGTTGTTGCTTGTACATTAACTCCACCAACTAATATTTGACCTGCAGATGGTTCTAGTAACCCTGCAATGATGTTAAAAATTGTACTTTTACCACATCCACTTGGACCAACAATACTAACGAATTCTTGCTTACGCACCTCCATTGAAATACCTGCAAGTACTTTTACTAATTCCCCTTCGTTATTCATGAAGTTTTTTCTCACATCTTCAAGCTGAATAGCAATTTCCGAATTGAAACCACTGTCAATGTTAGATATATTATCATTCCCCATATTGTTCGCCCGCCTTTCGCAATTCATGTTAGTTAATGTGACATACTTCTTATGTCCTTATCGTACAAAATCTTGAAGGTAATGTCATTGTTCAAAATAACTAATGTTTTAAAAATCATTTGTTCATTTCATACTAAAAGTGCGGGTTTTCATGTAATATGCCATCAATTTCACAAGCAATTCTAAATTTCAGACTTTCATTAGCGTCTTTCAGAAGCCTACCAGTCAACCGTTCGTACTTTTCTAATCGATAAATAACTGTATTTCTATGGACGAAAAGTGACTTAGCTGTGTCATGTATTTGACAGTTATTCTCATAATAACTTTTAACAGTATGAAAAATCTCAATATTTTGCTCCGTAAGTCGTCCTTTGAAAGCTTCATCGTAGAATTTACGTAATTCATGTTCGGGAATTAAACGTAACACTCGACTAATTTCCATCTCCTCATAAACCTTCACAACACGTTGCTTATTAATACTTAATTGTGCATGTAATGTATCAAACGCTTCACGATACGAAGTTGACAAATCTAGCACTCGATTTACTAGACTACCTACCCCAATAGAGAAACTAAGTCCTTCGTTGCTATCCAATTGTTGAATAATGCTGTGAAGCTTATCTATGAGATTTAAGTCATCTTGCTCTTCAGAGTTTTCATAAAGTAGGACGGTAAACCATTCATTTTTAGTAAATAACGTAGTCAAGTAACCTTGCAGTTGAAATTGTTGCTTAATAAGCTCATATTGATCTTCTCTTTCTCCAATAAAAGGATCATGTTGTTCATAATTACGCTTACTGCCTATGAGCCCAGCATGATCAAGCGCTATGACTAACATGCGACCAGTAAATTGTTGAGATAATCCATACTTACTGCCGCGACGCAATACTTCTTGTTCATTAGATATATATCCATCAATAAGATCAGAGAAAAACTCATTCTTATATCGTCTCGAACGTTCCTTCACAGCCTGTTTTTTGACTATCTCAAGCCCAAGCACATGAGCAGCTTGTTCTGCTGCAAGCAAACTCAGATTAGAGATTGCTTTTTTTTCAGAGAAAATAAAAAGCGTAGCTTCGTGACGATGTGCCCAGATTGGAAATATTTCTACGAACTGAAAAAACTGTCCGATCTTGCCGAGTAGTGCAAGTGAAACCTTACTTTCCATCGGTTCTGATTTCTTAAGTTCCGTTATGAAGCTTGAAGCAAACGAAGCTAATACAGCCGAACTTGATGAATTGACTTCATGTTTCACTTGACCTTTCATATCAACTAAAAGAACCGGTTGAGATATATCATGCGAGAGTGTCTCTATAATTCTCGATTGTCCGTTATTATGTAAGATCATGTCTGAAAAATGTTTGTGTATATTCAGTGCATAATGAAGTTCTTCATTTTTACTTTCAAGCATAAATGCAATCGATTTCTGAAAAGTCTCGCCTAACGTATATTGGCTAGAGGATAACTCGATGAGCGGAAAATTCAATTCGTTAGCTTTATTAATTGCTTCTTGTGAGATTTCAAAGAAGAAGCGTTTCGTTTTGATCGCTAGTCCTGCTACACCCTTATGATTCATACTTACAATGAAATCAATAATACTATTAGGTCGTTGCTTCAATATGTAGCCGTTTGTTAATAACAAATCACCCTCTTGCAAGAAGGTTACGATATCGGGTGCATCCATAATATTGATTGCTTTTACTTCCCTTGAGTAAAGTCCTTGTTTACCTGCAATGATTTCAGCCTGAGAAAAGGCTTCTATATTAAGTAATTGATGTAATAACAACTTAAACACCTCCTGTATGAGAGGAAATGTATCACAAAATGCACAAAAAAGTATTGGAAATTAGACAATTCGTCTATATAGCACAAATATTTGCGCAGTAACAACAAAGAACCGATCAAGCTATAATAGCTTAATCGGTTCTTTGAGTCGTGCGTATTGTACATGTTCAGGTAAACTGTAACGATCTCTAGTATCGATATCATGCGATAAATGAGTTAGTCTCACTTGCTTGGGTTTCCATAAAGATATGCAATCTAATATTTCAGTTACATCGTATAATGAGCGAGTTTTCATAGGGAATGGTTCCTTATAAAAACTTGTTCCAATAATCAGAAGATCGAGATTGAACAATGGTATCTGTTGTTCTTCCGTCAAATCAATCGAGTCCGGACAATATACCCAATTTATACCTTCTTGTTGATGATGGAAGCGGAATCCATAGGAATACCCATTATGACCATGATTCACACGCCATATCGAGATATGCCATTCTTCAAATGTATAACCATCATCAAGAGCAATAAATTTTACCTTGCTAACAATCCACGGGAAACGTTCTTTAATTGCATCTAACACTTCTGCAGCTGCATAGAGATATGCCGGCAAATCAACATAGCGACATTGGTCATACCATTGTGGCAATCCACCAATATGATCGAAATGGGCATGTGTAATGAGCATATGTTGCACAAAACGTTCGTTAGCCTGTTCCATCTGCACATACCAATCTGGCCCACAATCTATCCATAACGGTGCATGATTGTTCAGATACAATTGGACGCTTGGACGCAATCTACGATTTACTCGTTCTACTGTCCTAGCTTCATTACATACTTTGCACTCACAATAAAGCCTTGGCACACCATGAGCATCACTTGTTCCACGAAAAAAAATATCCATTATAGAGGGTATAACTCCAATTCTTTAGTCAACCGCAACTTCGACACCATAGATAACCACTGTTCTGGTTTATTAGGCAATGCGGCATAGTAACCTTCCAAGAAAGTAGCAACAAGCTCAGCAGGTATTGACTCTCTCGTTTCATCTGTTGGTAAGAAACATAAATCGAGTTCAGATACAGCCTGACCTTCATGATCCCAAGAAGGATGTACATATGGCAAATTAATGCGCTTGTATCCAATATGCGATAGCACTTCTCGACGAACAATCGGATTCATAGGAGATACGCCACCAAACTCATGAATTTGCGCACGGAATGGATCATATACCTCCGCAAACATCCCTAGCGATTCTGTATATGAGTCCGCAGCTAACTTTTTCAAATCTTCTTCTCTGTTGCGTAGTAAGAAGCGTCCAATTCCGAGATTGGCTTCACCAATAATAGTAAAATCAGTCATCGCCACTTGTAAGTTAGAATAATAACGATACTCTGTAGAACCTACCACTTTACCATCATAAATAGCAATATATACATGAATACTCGGATCTTCAAGCGGCTCTCTCCACAAATCAAAAGCGAGAACTTCTTCCGGTGGAAAAATCGTCCCTAGTAATTGATGAAGAGCGGGGAAATAAGGATCTTCGATCGAAGTAATACGATGATAAATCAACATTATCATTCACTCCTAAACTTATAATTTTGCTAAAAATGGATTACGCCATTCCATAAGCACTGCATTATTACAGGACTGCTTATCGTCCAAGTAGTGATGAGTTACACCTATAGGAACCCGACCACATCTCAGCAGGAAACTAATTACAGGATCATTGAGTTCACCTGCAATGACTTGATCAACATATTGTTCAGGTGTCAAAGCTTCTTTATGCTTATAGTAACCTGGCATACGACTACCGCCTAGCAATGAAATCAACCCTAATTGCACAACCGTTTCGCACATTGATTGCACAAGCCATTTACCAATCCCAGCTTTGCGATACGCTGGAATTACACAAATATCTGCAACGTATAACGTATCACCTTGCGCATTGTGATTTCGAATATATCCGTCATCAGTAATAATAGACCACTCATGTTGATGTTCATATTCTTGCTTCTCGACAATAAGGCAGGTCATAGAACCAACAATAACACCATTTACTTCGGCACATAATGCACCATCAGTAAATAGAGTCGTATGTAACATTAATTGCTCTTTATTCCACCATAATTCCTCTGGATAAGGCGGAGGGAAACTTTGCCTTTGAACATCGATTAAAGCATCAAAATCTGTTTCCACATAATTACGTATTATCATTCGCTCTGGCTTACCATTTTGCAGAACATATAGCTCTTTATACAAAAAATCCCCTCCAAGTCTATATCCAAGTAATGACAACACCTATAATTAGGTCAATTAAAGCAGAAATAGTATGAGGTGCTAGGTCCAATCCGTATATAGATCCGTACGACGATCTCGCCATGTCGTAACTGAACCACGCTCTCGAACCTCTTGTAGTAAACTTAGATCAAGGTCTCCAACAACGAGCATATCGTCGTTAATGACACCTTCTGAAATAATACCAGCAGGTGGGAATGGAATATCATTAGGGGCAAGAATTGCAGCTTGACCATAATTCGCACGCATGAAATCTACATTACGAAGCGCACCGACTGTACCTGTCGTAACAATATATATTTGATTTTCTATCGTACGAGCATGACAGCAATAGCGAACACGATGGAATCCATGCCGATCATCGGTACAAGAAGGACAAAAGATGACATCCGCTCCTTTTGCTCTTGCGATCCGAACAATTTCAGGGAATTCAATATCGTAGCAGGTAAGCATAGCGATCTTTCCAAATGGTGTATCGTAAACATTTACACCGTCCCCGGCACTCATTGACCATTCATCGACTTCTGTTGGTGTTAGATGAATTTTATGTTGCACATGCACTTCGCCTTCAGGAGTGAAATAGTGTGCACCATTGCGCAATGAGCCATCTTCCATCTTAATCACATGCGTGCCACCGATAATATGCATATTGTAATCGGCTGCGAGCTTTTTGAATAACTGAATATATGAGGTCGTAAAACTAGGCAATTGGTTAATAGACATTGCTTGCCCATGCTCATCAACTATCGATAATAATTGTGTCGTCATAAATTCAGGGAACAGCAACATTTGCACTCCATACTCAGTAGCATTGCGAACATAATGAGTTACTTGATGAGCAAACTGCTCAAAATGTTGAATGTCAGCTAATTTATATTGAACAGCACCAACGCGAAATTTCACATCACACCTCCTAAAAACGTATCGTACAGACAGGAATAACCTCTATGCATTGATAAGTTACTTCCGCTGTTTGAATTGTAATGTAATCGTAGTTCCAATATTATGCAGACTAAACACTTCTACTTTACCTTCATGCAGATCAATAATCCGTTTGGCGATAGCAAGTCCTAGACCTACACCACCAGTAGTTCTTGCCCTTGCACCATCAACTCGATAGAATCGTTCGAACAGATGAGGGATTTCATTCTCTGGAATTCCAATCCCTTTGTCCTTCACTTCAATCCGCACGATTCCTTTATTATGTGAAATTGAAATATCTATTGGATCTTTAGAGTATTTAATCGCGTTATCAATAAGAATAACAAGAAGTTGTTGGATCTTATCTTTGTCGCCGACCATTTTCACATTATGAGACAATGCTTTTACGCGAATCGATCGTTGGAATGTCGTTTCCATCATGGTTGCAATTTCATCGACAACTGGAATGACATCAAACGTGTCTAAAGACAGCCAATCCTCTTGTTCAGCTTCAGCAAGAGTTAGCATTGATTTCGTTAATGTCTGTAGTCTTGTTGTCTCTCTCGCTATCGCGTCAATCGCCTCACTTCGAACATTCTCATCATCAGCACCCCAACGTTTCAATATATTCGCATAACTTGAAATGACGGTTAATGGCGTTTTTAATTCATGAGAAGCATCCGCAACGAAAAATTTCTGTCGCTCATAAGTACGATCAAGCCGATCGATCATCTGATTAAATGCCCGTATTAATTGTTGTAACTCTGCAGATTCTTCTCGCTCCCCGAGTTCAATCTTTCGGAGCTTACCACTTCGATCTATTTCACGCATCGTCGTAACCATCTGAGAAATCGGCTCTGTTAAGCGCGAAGTAAACCAATATGTACCAAAGATTGCGAACAATATCGCACCACCACTTGTTACACTGAGAGCTGCAATTAGAATTTGCAAATAGTCGTCTAATTCATCTAGAATTCGACTTACTTCCATCATCGCAATAACATTACCATCTTCAAAAAGAGGGATGCGCGAATAGATAATACGCTCACCACTTTTTGTATACATGCCAGAATTTCGATATGAGCTATATTCTGCAGGTAATTCTAATAATAATGCATTTGATCCAGTAATATTAACAACACGATTATTAGGACTAATAATTCGTATCATCTCATTTGCATTGTAATATTCATTAAGTAGATCCGCGGTATTCAATCCCCTACCACTTTGAATTCGAGGATTTTCGAGGATGAGCTTCACCTTGTTAGAGATGATCTCCTCCTCGCTTTCCGTCGTGATTTTGATTACATAGTAGTATACAAAAATATTAAAAAATATGAGAATAAGGATCAGCCAAAATATTGTGAATAATGTAAACCTTTTGCGTAAAGTCATCAATCTGGCTCCTTGATCATATATCCTACACCACGAACTGTGTGAATTAGCTTATATCGATATCCTTTATCGAGTTTTTGACGCAAATAACGAATATATACATCTACTAAATTAGTCTCACCAATGAAATCATATCCCCAAACTTCTGATAAGATTTCTTCACGCGATTTCTCTTCGTTAACATGTTCAACTAAAAATACGAGTAATTCAAATTCTCGCGGCGTTAACTCAATCATATTTTCTTTACGAGTTACTTTACGAGTTCTCAATTCAATCGTCAAATCTCCTAAAGTAATAATATCTGAACCTTCTACGTCTTTAGGTTTCTGTTGGAATATGCGTAAAATATTACGTACTCTAGCTAACAATTCTTCAACTGCAAATGGTTTTGTAATATAATCATTGGCTCCATGTTCAAAACCACTAACTTTATCGGGTACAGTATCTCTAGCTGTTAACAATATAATAGGAATAAGATTGCCAGATTGTCTTACTTGTCTTAAAACTTCTATGCCGCTCATCTTAGGTAGCATCACATCTAGTAAGACGAGTTGGTATTCGTCAGTATTAATCATCTCATAACCTTGCTTACCATCACTAGCAAGACCGACTTCATATCCTTCATGTTCAAGTTCTAATTGTAGAATGCGAGCTATCCCCGCTTCATCTTCTACTACTAATATTTTATCATTCATTACTTGCACCACCTTATATTCTAGGTACTTTCATCATAAAGGAAGGAAGGTCAAAATTGCAAGCTAGTCTATACGTTGAAACGTCGAATTCAACGTATTAATTAATGGCATTAATTTTTTTCGTAGTTTATTTATTGCTCCAGATTTATTAGTAAGCCAACGCTGACTCCACATCGCACTATACATGTCTTGGGCTGATAACAATGAAATAGAGTAGATTTCTCTACCATTATTGAGAGCGTTCCATGATTTGCGACCACTAAAATTAGTGTCTTTATTATTAATCCATGTATAAGGTATATTAAAATCTTCTAATGTAATAAGTAGATGCTGGATATTGCGAAAATTTCGCTCATTACTCATAATGATGGTTGGATCACTTACTAGAATGACAAAATCTAACCTGTCACTTATGTGATTCATTTGTTCAGCACTCCATCCACTTGAGTAGTCAATAAATTGGTAATCGACTGAACTATCAGCATTAATTATTTTTTCAAATGTCATCTCGGCTTGGGAAATACTATTCGCTACCCTGCTTCTAAATACATAGTGCTCAATATGATCAATAGTCACTACTTTATAATATTGTTCCACCTCGTCTAAAACTCCATTTGACTCCAACATAACCTTTTGAAAAACTGGAATACTTTCAAGGCAAGTCGAATATCCACAATACTCCACATATTTCACTCGGTTGTTTAACCCATAATGCTGGGCCATTAACAAAGCAATTGTTGTTGCGCCAGCTTGTGAATTAAGTGAAAATACGCCTATTGTCTTTATCCTTTTCGTTTTGAATAGTAGCTTCTCCGATGTATAAGAAGATGCCACTGGTACAAGCTGTAACAATTGCGCTCTTACTTCAGACGCTTGAAATATTCGATATTGTGGATTCGGTTGTAAGCATTGCAATACTAGATGACGAATAGCTTTTGGAATATGTGACATTTCACGCTTGATTGTATATTCTATTTGTTGCAAATCATACTGATTAGCAATTTGTTTCCCACCCGTACACAAATAGTAGAGAATACAGCCATAACTGTACAAATCACTTCTTTCATCAGTTGGTAATCCTTTCATCTGTTCAGGCGCAGCAAATCCAGGGGTTCCGAATGCCATCGTTTGATGAAAGGAGCCACTCCGATGTAATTTACTTATACCAAAATCAATTAATTTTATTTGTCCAATGCTAGAAACCATAACATTAGATGGTTTTATGTCACGATGAATGATGGGTGGTTTTTGTTCATGTAAATATTGAATAGCTTCAATCAATTGAATACTCATTGATAATAACAAATCTAGAGATAATGCCATCTTTTGTTCCAAACAAAACCGTTCAAGATGTTGACCTTCAATCCATTCCATAACAATGATTTCATCGTGGTATTCATTAGCTTGAAAATGATCATAGATCGTCGGTAAACCTTGATGATGTAGTAAAGTTAATAACTTAGCCTCTGAATCTCTTGGATTGGAAATCGTAACAGAGGCAGTGTCATTAATTAGCTCTTGTTTTAATACTTTCATCGCCCTTACCACACCTTCTAATCTCAGATCACGCACCTTATATAACTGCCCCATCCCTCCTTCAGTAACATAATCGACTACTACATAACGTTCCGCTATAACTGTCCCTGCTGTTAATTGTCTCATTGTCGTTCCCTCCTTTTAATGGTTTGTAATCAAAGTCCGCTATTTGTACTTCCTTATCTTCCAATGAAGGTTCAAAAAGCGGGCTTTCAGAATCGAGAAGATGGAGTGCTACTTGAGGAAGGAGGAAACGCAAGTGTACATGTTTCGTACACGCGTACCGGACTTCCCAAATTCGCTTCATATTCGATGTCGAGTAGGCTTCGTTAGCTTACTCATCGTTATCAAAGTCCGCTTTTTGAACTTCATCTAAATAGAAAAAAGAGCATTCCACTGCCTTTTGGCAGTAGAATGCTCCTCTACTTCAAACATTTTTATTCAATTATGCGATAAATATCGTTATTACTTAACCATTCTTTTGAATAAGCAATGTGATTTCATCACGGTTATGGAAAAGCTGTTTTGCTTGTAGTACCGTATAACCCGAACCTAATCTTTCTTTAACTTCTCGAATACTTTGCATCACTTTTTTGTTCATCAGTTTTAACGTAATGACACCATATGAATAAGGTTTTAATGCTGGACGTAGGCCAAGCACTAATTTACTCATTAGTAATGGATTCCAACTCATATCACATACAATGAGATCAAAGCTTGATTTCGGAAGTTTTACATCTGAGGCATTCATTTTCAGATGTGTTAAAGCAGGATGACGGCTAACTTTCTCATCTAATACCGCTGGATCAATGGCTGTAACTTTCAATCCTCGTTCTAGCAGGAGACTGCTCCAGCCTCCTGGAGCTGCACCAACATCGATCGCTTGTTTAAACAATGATAGATCAAGTCCAAACACTTGCTCGGCTTCAAGTAACTTAAATTTAGCACGAGAGGCTTGTCCTTCTTCACGTTGGAAACGGATCGCACCACCTGGCCAATCCGAACGAAGTTCCTCAACTGTACCAAAGCCAACATATAAATGAGTGTGATGAGCAAAAATCGTAATAATTAGATCTGGATTTTGCAATACTAGCTGCCCACCCACTTCTACAATGGCTTCTTCCATCGCACTTTTAATCTCTGACTTCGTATTTACAAGTAAACTTTCACGGCTTGTACGAATATGAATCGAAATTTTCTTGTCTGCAACGGATGAGTCAATATAAGAAATCATTTCAACAAGTTGATTAACATCGGAAGCTTGTCCAGTTAAGACGAACTCACGATCAATCGGTTGAACATGTCTTAAAAAAATAAGTTCAGATGTGGACAACAGTTGTTGTACCTCATCGCTTTCCATTGGAATATCGAATAAAAATACTTCACCAGGTATTAGCTGTATGAAATTGATGGATGTAAATAGTCTACGCAGTTCTTCCATAGCGTATGGTGAAAAATTTTGATTGGATGTACCGATCCACTTACTCATCTTTTGCCTCTTTCATCATTCAATTAGATTTTTTGTTATGTCATCAATAACTTGTTGAGGCATTGGTTTACCGAAAAGTTCAACGTCAGCTGGTATTGATTCCTTCAAAGCATAATACATTTGTTCCCTGCCAAACATACTTGAAGTGTGCAAATAAATCGTCTTAGGAAATTTACGAGTGGAAATAATATGTTGAACGACTTCATATCCTGTCGGTTGATTCCAGCCAAGATCAAAGTCCAAAGATAATATATCGATTTCTTCCATATCAATTAACATTTTACACTCTGCCGCATCTTTTGCAAGTACAAAACCTATTGGACATATGCGGAAATCATCTAAATAGACATGAATCATATGATAGTCTCCTTTATTATGTGTCCAAGAGTTGTACTGTTTTTATGAATTAGCTCATTCATTATTGCTGGCAGTGTGGACACACATAACTTTTTTGTTTCGCTACAACAATGTGTTGAATCGGTTCTGAGCAGACAGTACAAGGCTCACCTTCGCGATGATATACTTGTAACTTGTCATTATAGCTGCCTGTAAATGAGTCGTGAGCATACAAAGCTTGCTCCTTAGATCCCCCATCAGCAATGGCATTTTTCAATACCGTTTGCATAGCTGTAAATAATGCTTCGCCTTCAACTGCAGTTAAAGTATTAGCTTTACGATTAGGTTTTAGACGAGCTTCAAACAAGATTTCATCACTATAGATTGCTCCAATTCCCGTCATTAATGAAGCGTCAAGTAATAGAGTTTTCAAGTAGTTACGTTTTTTTCCTAATACAAGTTGCAAGGCACTCAGTGTGAAACGTTTGTCCAGTGGGTCTGGGCCACATATTTTCAATTGATCATCTACTTCGCGAACCGTAAGCAATTGAATAGCTTCGTCTGCAAGATCATAGAAAGCTACGTACCTATTATTAAAGTACAATACCAAATGAGCACCAGATTTCATTGATTCGCCAGCTTCACCACCGTAAAAGCGACTACTTTCATGCAAGTAAATCATTAGTCGTTTACCTGTATCAAGATGTAAGATCAGATGACCTGCTCGGCGTTCTACAAACCATATCGTTGCATGCACTAATGCATCTGATAATCTCGTTTTTTTACCTACTAACGCTTTACTATTAACAACGATTTTAGTTATTGGAGCTCCTGCATATTTTTCAGCTAATACTGCGCGTATAACATCTAATTCTGGCAATTCATACATGCTTAAAATCCTCCCTATCATGTTCCAAGAACATTACAACTTATCTATTCTAATCATTAATCAAGATTCAAATATAGCTTATTCATTCGTCAGAAATTGTTGAAAATCTTGTATCGTTTCAAAAATATACTCAGCATCACAACCAGCCTGCTCTGTATAGTATGACTTATTGTTCGCATTCGTTAATCCTGTATATAATAACACTGTCCCACACCCAGAATTAACGCCAGCTGCGATGTCAGTAGACATATTATCACCAACTACTAATGCTTCATGTGCCTCTACACCCAATTGAGAAAGTGCAAATTGTACTAGTATGCTCGAGGGTTTTCCTATAACAATAGGCTGCTTGCCAGATGAAGCTTGTAACATAGCGCCAATTGATCCCGCTCCAGGAATTAAGCCTCCATTTGCAGGTAATAATAAATCTGGATTAGTCATAATAGA
Source organism: Paenibacillus endoradicis (assembly GCF_024721975.1). The sequence goes on from NZ_JANQBB010000001.1 coordinate 1,254,374, forward strand.
CGTAGCACCTGCACGAATGAGAGTAATCGCTTTAGTAGCCTTCTCATAATTAAATGACTTATCTATTCCTTGTACGACATAATCTGGATTTTCATCTGTAATTTCAATTCCAGCATCTACTAACGCAGTACGTAATCCATGCTCACCAATCATAAAAACTTTAGGTGGGTTTGGACTATGTTGCTCAGTAATATAATGTGCAGTAGCTTGAGCAGAGGTGCATATATGTTCAGCTTTTGCAAAAATACCCATCGCATTCAACCGATCGGCCACTTGCTCGCTAGTAGCCGAAGAGTTATTCGTAACAAAACGATATAGCCATTTATGCTCTTGCAAATACGTTATTAATTGACTAGCGCCCTTTATTGGCGAATCTCCGTGATACATCGTACCATCTAGATCAATTAGTAGTGCTTTATACTTGTTATGCATAGTGGTCATTTCATCATTCTCCTATTGTATGAGAACATCTCGCAGATGTTATTCAATTTAAACTCTAACATGTCTTATTCTAATATATCAATATTCAAGATAACATAATAATTCATTTCTTTACAGAGAAAAAAAGCTAATGGGAGGAAAATCCTCGCATTAGCTCTAATTAACTACGTTATTATCCCTTGTTTCTTCTCTAACCTAGTGATTCTTTTTCTAATCGCTAAAGTTTGTTGTTGTTCACTACGCTGTTTACGTCGACTAAAATTCACATATTTCAAAGATGCCTCTAAAGCTATAGTGGCATAATGATAAGCTTTATCAAATTGCTTCGTTTTATGCTCATAGTACATTGAAAGTTCAATCGCAGCATCAATCTCATCTCGTTGTGGAAACTGACCAATATGATTGACCATACGATGCCATAATGAAAGTGAGCGCTCCATATTATGTTGCTTTTTATCGCGCATCGCTAGTAGCATTAACGTATTTGAGGCCGTAGTCGGTACATGTACTGCCATAGTGTACAATTGTTCAGAGTATGTTGTGAGACCCATCTTCTCTAGCCATAGCCCTGTACGAACCATTTCTTCCGGCTCAGACGGTTGTTGAACATATTGAGTAATCTCTTTATCACTTAACAAATGAGCAAACCTTGTTGCAAGCGATACTAGTGATAACATATCAATTTCATTATGAAGAAATACACCTGCTAATATCGTTGGATTACCATCTGACAAATATTCGAAATATAGTCTTGGAGCTTCCGACCCCGGCACATCTTCCACTCGTGAAATTCCTAAGCGCATTTCCTCAATATGACTAAGTTTGCAAGATTCTAATGTATTTCGCCATAAGCTTCGTGATGGGTGTAACAAATCAATATGCAACGGATTCCATATTACTTGCCGCATGCCGTTAATGACATAGCGACTATGTACTAATGGCCAGTCAAAACTTTTACCGTTGTAAGTTATTAGATGGGTATAGCTTTTCGTTAGATGATGTAAATGCGCAAGCATTGCTCTTTCTTCTGCTGGATGGCGAATCAATGCTTGCTGAACAATAAGTGTCTCATGTTCCCAGAAGGCAAGTCCAATCATAAACGGTATGTTGCCTGTGCCAACACCAAGCCCAGTTGTCTCCAGATCTAGAAATAGAATTTTCTCTGCATCAACTTGTTGCTCTGGGAAAAAGGCTTGAAGATGATGAGCAACTTGCGACCATTCGCTCAATTGGTGCATGCCATGATAATGACCACTTGCATATCGATGTGTGCGCATTAGAAATTCACCATGTTCATTGCTCATTAAGTGTACATCTAGCTCTTTCCATTGTTCTGCGTATGGTTCTTTCACTTGCATTAATTGCTTATCGACAGATTGAACAACAGTATCACTATGTGACTGTTCAGCAATCTCACTTTGCGACTGCTCCACTTTGTTTATACCTTGCAATCGTTGTAATCGTGATTTTAAACTACTCATCCAAGCCCCTCCTCTCAGCACTTTGATCACATCATATATCTAATAATTGCAATGCAGCTTGTTTACCAATAATACCTACTTCTTCAATTGGACCGACACATGCTGGACAACCACTCACACACTGACATTGGGTAATTAACTGCTGAGCATTGTGAATAAGCGAACTATGAATCTCATAAAGCCGCTTACTAAGGCCTATTCCACCAGGATATCTATCATAGAAGAAGATCGTCGGTTTACCAGTATGCAATGCTTTCACTTGAGGAACGACTCGAATATCGAAAGGATCACACATAAGATAGAGCGGAGCTATATTAGATAATACATTAGCAAGACCTAATAAAGCTGATTGAACCTGTTCCTTCGTCATACTTGCTAATCGCTCTTCCGAGAAAGTAAACCAGTAACTTGCCGTGTGCATCTCTTCTTCTGGCAGATGTATAGGTCCTGAGCCTATGTTCTCATGAGTTAACAAACGTATTTTTTTGAAAATAGTTGGCTGCGCATTAACCGTTACTTCACCATAACATTGCTCTAGTTCACCAGTCACTTTCTGTTGGTCGATATGAAGTACTTTCAGCTCAACTGCAAGATTTGCGTCTGTATAATAATCGACATCTACTTCACGAACATATGCTTTTTTCTCTTCATAATCCAAATTTTCAACTTGATATTGAATTCCTTCGTGAATATAAATAGCTTCTTCATGAATTAATGTCGGTGCACTGAAACGGTCAACTTCTCCGATCACTTTATTTTGATTACTTATATCAATAATTATAAAGTTCTCTCCCGCTGCTGAACGAAGTGATATATTGTGTGCTGGAAATGATTGTGCCATCCAGAACCATCTGTCAGCTGAATAATGTACCACCTTCTCTTCGGTTAGAAATTCTAGCATATCCTCTAAAGATTCCTTACCAAATTGTTCACCGCGCTGGAATGGTAATTCATAGGCAGCACATTTAATATGATCAATTAGAATTAATAAATTATCTGGATCGATCAGCGCTTGTTCAGGCGGCCTGTTAAAGAAATAATCAGGATTTTGAACCATATATTGATCAAGTGGATTACTACTAGCGACAAGAAAAGTAACCGATACCTCATTTCGTCTACCAGCCCGACCAGATTGCTGCCATGTACTAGCAATCGTACCAGGATATCCATTCAATACACACGCTTGAAGTTGCCCAATATCAATGCCTAGTTCGAGCGCATTCGTACTTACAACAGCTTTAATTTCTCCAGATCGCAAACCTCTTTCAATCTCTCGACGAAGTTTTGGAAGGTAGCCACCGCGATATCCTCTAATAGTATGATCATTCACTTTATGATCTGTTAGCTCTTGTAAATACGTTAGTAGCAACTCTACACGAACACGACTTCTAGCAAATACGATCGTTTGTAGACCCTGCTTAATTAACATGCTTGCTAATTTCTTCGTTTCAAGTACGCTACTTCTCCGTATTCCAAGCTGCTCATTGACAACAGGTGGATTGTAGAAGATAAAGTGCTTCTCCCCCGAAGGTGCACCGTTCACGTCGACAACATGAACAGGTCTACCAATAAGGCGAGAAGCATGTTCCCCAGGATTATCTATTGTCGCAGAAGCTAATAGAAATTGAGGATTCGAACCATAAAACTTACAAATGCGTAACAATCTGCGAATTACATTTGCAACATGAGATCCAAATACACCTCGATAAGCATGTACCTCATCAATGACGATATATTTTAAGTTTTCGAATAGTTTTACCCATTTCGTATGATGCGGTAATATAGCGGAATGCAGCATATCCGGATTCGTAACGACAATATGTCCGCTATTACGAATAGCTGTTCGCGCACTAGGTGGTGTATCACCATCATATGTATTACATTTCAATTCACAATCCATGAGATCGGCAAATTGTTGGAGTTCAGCTACCTGGTCTTGCGCTAAAGCTTTCGTTGGAAACATATATAAAGCTCTTGAATTAGGATTGTGTACGATTTCTTGTAAGACAGGAAGGTTATAGCATAAAGTTTTACCCGATGCTGTTGGCGTTACTGTCACAACATCATTTCCGCGAGCAGAAGCTTCAAACGCATCTCGTTGATGCGTATATAATTCAGTCATCCCTTTACTTTGCAAAGCTTTATAAAGTTCTGGATGTAAATCTAGTGGTAAACTAACAGAATGTGCATCCCTTGGTGGAATCACACGCCATTCAGTAACATTTTTCATAATTTCAGTTTGATCTTTTAAGCTTTTAAGCCATTCGTGCATATCCTTTGCTTTACCTGTCCACTCGTTCATCCGATTACTCCTTACTTTTGCGATAACTATTATCCATTGCATCTATATCATTCGTATAATCTATAATAATTGTTATAATACAAATTTAGTTTACAGAATATACGTTCGTAATACAATGGTAAAATTGTATTGCAAACAATACAGCGATTCTATTCTATGATATACAAAAAACGTCGCTAATACAGATTATAGATCTGTATTAGCGACGTTACCATTACTGCTAAACTTATATATTTAAGCTTTATCTACATTGAAGTATTGTGCTTCAGGATGCGCAAATACCATAGCTGATACCGATGCTTCAGGCTCCATCATAAATCCTTCAGTTAGTTCTACTCCAATATCTTCAGGTTTCATTAATTCAAATAATGGACCTTGATCCTCAAGATTTGGACAAGCAGGATAACCAAACGATACTCGAATCCCTTGATAACGCGCACCAAAACGTTTCTTCATCGTCATCTCAGGTGGATCTGGATAACCCCAGACATCACGCATAATATGATGCAGTTTCTCAGCAAGACCTTCTGCTGTCTCCAGGGCACATGCTTGCACGGCATGTGATTTCAAATACTCTCCGTTATCTTTAAAGTCAGTAGATATTTTTGAAATCCCTTTACCTGCTGTAACTACGAGGAATCCTACATAATCCATAATGCCACTTTCAACAGATTTCAAATAGTCTGCAAGACATAGATAAGGCTCCACTTGTTGTCGAGGGAAGGTAAACCGCTTAATTTCTTTACTATGATCTTCAGGATCATAAATAATAATATCGTTTCCTGAGCCTTGTGCAGGGAAGAAACGATACATACCATTCGCTTCTAAGAAGCCTTCCTCCATACCAAGCGCATATAGACCATCTACCGTCGCTTTTAATTGAGTTGTTCTCTCATCCCCAGCTTCAAGCAACTTATCTACTTGACCTTTTACACCTAGATGATGTCCTAGCAACATTTGCATATTGACATAAGGCAGCAATTGACTAAGTGGAATATTGCGCAAAATATGACGATCTGTATCTGGTGGAATGAAAACAGGTGCATCTTGAGAAATATTAGACTTCACCGCTCTAGTCATTGCGGGTAGTTTCTTGTCCGTTTCTACTTCATTAGCTAACTGTTCGCGAATTTGTACAAATTCTTCCTCGATTACAGCACGTGTATCTGTTGTTGTTAACTTATTAGCGATATCAAGTCCATCCATCGCATCTTTGGCATACAGGACAAGGCCGTCATATTCAGGCAATATGCGTGTTCTAGTGAACTTACGAGTTAACGCTGCGCCACCAACTAAAATCGGTGCATCAATACCCGCTGCACGTAAATCTTGAGCCGTAATAATCATTTGTTGTGCAGATTTTACTAATAAACCAGACAAACCTATCGCGTCAACTTTTTCTTCACGATATGCTTCAATAATTCGATCAGGCGGTACTTTAATACCAAGATTTATAATTTTATAGCCATTATTAGATAGTATGATTTCAACAAGGTTTTTACCGATATCATGCACATCGCCTTTTACAGTTGCAAGTATAATTTTACCCTTAGTCGAAGAGTCAGCTTTCTCCATAAATTGTTCTAGATGCGTAACGGAGGCTTTCATTACTTCAGCACTTTGTAATACTTCTGCAACAATAAGTTCATTGTTATTGAATAATCGACCAACTTCAGCCATACCTGCCATAAGAGGTCCATTAATAATATCAAGTGGAGTATATTTCTCGCGAGCTAACTCGAGATCAACAATTAGCCCCTCTTTAGTTCCCTCAATAATATATGAACCTAGACGCTCCTCTAATGATAGATTAGAAAGCTTTTCTACTTTTTCAACTTTCTTATGACGGAATGCTGCTACGAATGCCGCTAAAGTCTGGTCAGTTGTATTATAAATTAGCTGTTCAGCTAGTTCACGTTCTTCCGCAGAAATAGATGCATATCGCTCTAGTTTCTCCGTGTTAACAATAGCATAATCAAGTCCTGATTTCGTAGCATGATATAAGTAAACAGAGTTCAACACTTCGCGACCAGCATCAGGCAATCCGAATGAGATATTACTAAGTCCAAGAATAGTTTTCGTACGAGGATATTTCTCCTTAATCATCCGAATCCCTTCCAAAGTCTCAACAGCTGACCCAATGTATTGAGGATCACCAGATCCAACAGGGAACATATTAGGGTCAAAAATAATATCTTCTTCATTTACACCATATTTGTTTACTAATAGATCATAAGCACGATCCGCAACTTCTAATTTCGCTTCACGTGTTACAGCCTGTCCGCGCTCGTCAATAAGAATCATAACTACAGCTGCACCATAGCGATGTATTAATGGCACAATCTTTTCAAATTTAATCTCACCATCTTCAAGGTTAATGGAGTTAATAATCGCTTTGCCTTGTGAGTACTTCAGACCTAATTCAATAATATGATCGTAAGTTGAATCGATCATAATTGGAGCTTTAATCTTCTTCATCACTTGTGGTAAGAAGTTATGAACAGCATACTCTTCATCAATATCCGTATCTTGTAAATTGATATCAATGACATGCGCTCCATTTTTCACCTGTGCACGAGCAATTTCAGATGCTTCATCAAATTTTTCTTCTTTGATTAGTCGTTTGAATTTGCGTGAACCTGAGATATTGGTACGCTCACCAATCATAATTGGGCGATTATCTTCTTCTATGAAGACAGTATCGATTCCAGAAACAGCATCGGCATGATTACCGGTTTGTGGACGAGGGTCATAGTTAGCAAGGACATTAGACATCGCTTCGATATGAGCTGGAGTAGTACCACAGCACCCACCTGCAATATTTAACCACCCTTGCTTCGCAAAGTCTTCGATTTTACGAGCTAATGATACTGGAGTCTCATGGTATTGCCCATTTTCATCTGGCAAGCCAGCGTTCGGATAACATGATACTGCAGTACGAGCAATATCACTTAAAGAACGAATATGATCACGCATAAATTCTGGGCCAGTTGCACAGTTCAAGCCTATGGAAACGGGTTTCAAGTGCTCTAATGATATATAGAACGACTCAATACTTTGTCCTGCCAAAGTTGTACCCATCGGTTCAATTGTTCCTGAGATCATAATAGGTAAAGTAATGCCTGTAGATTCAAAAGCTTTTCTAATACCGATGCTACCTGCTTTAACGTTTAGAGTATCTTGAGATGTCTCTAGTAATATTGCATCAACTTGACCTTCAATAAGCGCAACAGTTTGTTCATAGTAACTATCTACTAGTGCATCAAATGTTACGCCTCCCGTTACAGAAAGTGTTTTCGTTGTTGGACCTAATGCACCAGCCACAAAACGAGGTTTTTCTGGCGTGCTATATTTGATTGCAGCATCTTTTGCTAGCTTTGCTGCTGCTAAATTTATTTCTCTCGCTTTATCTTGAATATCATATTCAGCAAGTACAACACTTGTCGCGCCAAATGTATTCGTTTCAAGGATGTCTGCACCAGCAGCTAAATATTGTTCGTGAATAGTCTGAATAACATCTGGTCTAGTCAAGACAAGCATCTCATTACATCCATCTAATTCAGCGCCGCCAAAGTCATCTTCGTGTAAATCAGCTTGCTGAATCATCGTACCCATTGCACCATCTAATATAAGAATTCTTTTATGAAGTTCTTCTTGAAGTCTGCTAATTGCCAATTATATACACCCTTCCCAAAATCACTAACACAAATTTTATCAGATATTCACAAAAGTTGAAAGGTAAATAATCGACAACTACTATATTATCATTTATAATTATACGTATAAGAAATTAATTCCTATTGGAAAAGGTGGAATAACATAATGGCTGAGATAAGAATTCGAAATACAGACGAACGTATTCAAGGAGAAGCAAACGTAAGTGCATTCCTTGAAAATCAAGGCGTAATCTATGAACATTGGGATGTATCCAAACTTCGTTCAGGACTACAGGAAAAGTTTGATCTAACTGATGAAGAGAAACAAGAAATTCTTACAACATTTGATGATGAAATTCGTGAGATCGCTGCTCGTCGCGGTTACTTAACTTGGGATGTAATTACATTATCTGAAGGTACTCCTAATCTTGAAGATTTACTTAAAAAGTTCGAGAACGTTCATACTCATACTGAAGATGAAGTTCGTGCGATTACTGCTGGTAAAGGTATTTTCATTATTAAAGGAACTGACGAAGTTGGATACTTTGATGTTGAACTTGAAGCTGGTGATTTAATTTCTGTTCCTGAGAATATTCCTCACTTCTTCACATTGATGGACAACAAAAAAATCGTTGCCGTTCGTCTATTCATTGAAACTGAAGGTTGGATTGCTCACCCTCACGAAGATCCTGCTTTCCAAAAATAATATTATATTCATTTAAGCTGGTTCTGCCATCAGGCAGGCCAGCTTTTTATTGTTAATCCCTCATTACTAGCAGTTATCCCAACTCTTTCAGTTTTCTTAGATGAATTCATAGCACCCCAACAATATTGTAATCTTCCTCAATTGCACATCAATCATTTTCATGGATCTCATTAGTCAAACTTTAGATCTTAATCTAACTCTGTTTTGAGTACTGAACTAACCACAAGATAGGGTTCAAACTTAATTTAATAACACCATCACATATCGATAGTTCCAAATTATAGAAACATTTCATTACTTTTATCCGTTTAATAGAATGTAATCTGTATGATCATTCCTGGATTTATATTATTAACCATTCCACCAGATCAGAGTTTTGCGTACTCATGTGCCAATAATACAGAACCAAAACAGCTATATAAAGAGAATGACGCTGTATTCATAGGAAAAGTTGTAGAACATTGGTACGAGGATGTTGGTTCAATTTATAAGAAAAGCAGAGTAACTTTTGAAGTCTCTTCAACTTTAAAAGGTGACGAACTGCACAACATTACTGTGGTAACTTCTGCTGGAACAGTGTTGACTGAAGGTACTGAATTTGTTGTATATGCTTATGAAACTTCTAAAAATAATTATTTATATAAATATGTACCCGATGAATTCGCGACAGATAGTATTTGTGGTGGAACAAAATTATTATCAGAGGCTTCGTACGATCTGAAGCAAATAAATGAACTACAAAAAAATAAAAAAATAGCTTCTATGTTGCTAATATGTGCTATCATTCTAATGGCAACAGCTATAATCATTTATATTAGAAAACGAAGTAAAAGTTGAAATCTAAATACAAATTACATACTAAAAAGCATCTGACCTACACAGTTGTGCAGATCAGATGCTTTTTGTATAAGTAATTAAGCTAATATTTCAAACAAGTCATTTAAGCTAGTAATAGTATGTGTAGGAATAATATCATCATTGCGGTCTACCCCATGGCGATTAATCCATACAGAAGTCATTCCAACTGTATTTGCACCAAGAATATCTGTTGTTAATTTATCACCAACCATGATGCAATCGTCAACTTCTAGTCCAAGTCGACTAAGTGCATGATTGAAAATTGATGCTCTTGGCTTTCCTTCACCAAACTCACCAGAGATGATAATATGATCAAAGTAAGGAACAAGTTGCGGTACTCCTGCAAGTTTTTCGCGTTGTAGATCAGGTGAACCATTCGTTAGAAGTAACAATTTATATTGATCTTTAAGTTGGTCTAGTACAGCAAATGTCTCATCATAGACAATTGGACGACTGCGACGTTCTGCAGGGAACATTTCGCCTAATTTCTTTCCTAGCTCTGCATTGTTAATACCCAGTGCGGCTAAACCCTTCGTCCAAGAATCAGTTCGATATGAAGGAACAAATTGTTGAAGTTGACGGAATTCTGCTTGTTCGCCTTCTTCAAATCGCGCCCAAAGACCTTCAAAAGGATTAATACCTATCATTTTAGTGAATGGAAAAGCTTCAAATGCTTCATAAATAGCTCGAGCTTCTGTGCGAACTGCTTCTTCTAGTGCCTCTGGATTAACTCCAGTTTCTGCTTGTGCATATTCACAAGTAATACGAAATGCTTCCTTCACACTACGGTCATCCCACAATAATGTATCATCCAAATCAAAAAGTATTGCCTTCTTCACGCTTGATTCTCCCCTTTAAATGATTATGCTTTCACTCTAATGAATCTAGAAGTATGTTTTTGTAATAAACAGCTACAGCCATTAAAACTATTCTGTAAATGTAATATTATGTTTCTCTGCAAATTTTTTCAATTCAACTGAAATATCTTGCAATGGGAAACGATTGAAAAGTCTAGAGTAAGTCCAGCTGCTTCCATGGTTAGGAACGATAATAACATATCCACTTTGAATTTTGATTTCTTTGATGGCAGCTGCAAATAATTGCTTGTCCCCCATCATTCTGCGAGACTGAACATAGTCTTTACCAATCGTAAGATACGGTTTACGGAAATAGAACAGTGAAGCAAGTAAGAAGTAACTTACAATCGTTAGCCAGTACATCGTATCGAATTTGAAATTCGGATCCATTAACATAAGGAAATTATACATACCAATAAAAAGTACAAGTACTACTGGTAAAATATAATTTCTTCCTGTAAAACGAATTTCATTTTTCTTCTCAACATTCATAACTAACTTTCCAGTGCCTGCTTTTTTCCGTGCCTTATTAACTATAGCCGTATTTTTACGAACTTTTCTTTCCCAAGAACGTGACAATATGAATCCCCCTCAGAACTATTTAGATGATACTTAATTTAATAATGTTTTATTGTCATCTTGATCTTCAGCATCTACAAACTCAATATTATCAAGTTGTTGTCTCATATTAGATCTAAAGTTGATAAGATATTTTTTACGTAATTCATCACGTTCCTTTGTCTCATCAGCTGTTAAACCTTCTGCCTTATTTTTACGAGATAGCTCATTAATACGAGCAATTAACTTCTCCATATCCATCTCTTCCACTCCCTTCTAGCTAGCAATAACATAATGTTGACATGAAAATCTAAGAGATGCAACATCACACAGTTGTTAATATTAGAACAACAATTTCATTATAACAAAAAAGCCTGTACAGTTGCATCTCCTATCGATGAACTTTACAGACTTATATATCAATTCTTTATATTGAAGGTAATATTAATTGTTGACCAGGCGTAATGGTAGAACTATCTAACTGATTACGATCCTTAATAAGATAAACAATGTAACCAATATCCGAGGCATCACTATAATGAAATTTTGCAATGTCCCAAAGTGTATCGCCAGCTCCGACAGCTATAATAGACTCACCATCCAAAGGTAATTTGCCAGGCGTAGTCGATGCAGTCGCACTGAATAAGAACAAACTCATTACAATTAGAGTCACTAGAGTAAGTGTAATTGTTACTTTACCTCTTATTGATACTTTAGCTATAGAATTACGAACAGCTTGCTTATGTAATTTCATCTCATTATTGTTTTTACTTGAACTTATATAGCTGCGATATGCATATGGATTATACGTTGACATTAAAATCATCCCCCAAACATTTGTTCTGCTTTTAGAATACACGAACAGACGTTCCGTGTCAACGAATTACAACAAAAAATACGAACGTATATTCTCGAGAACTTATGTTTGTGCGAACTCGAGTTCTATGTTATAATTTCCCTAATAAAGTATGGAGTTGATCTAATGAAACAATTATCTAAGCGACAGCTATCTATATTAGATTTTATTAAGCAAGAAGTTAAAGATAAAGGTTATCCACCTTCTGTTCGCGAAATTGCAGAAGCAGTTGGATTGTTATCAAGCTCTACTGTACATGGTCATTTGGATCGACTAGAAAAAAAAGGTTTTATTCGTCGTGACCCGTCGAAACCTCGTGCCATTGAAATTTTGGATCAAGATATGATTGAAGAAGATAGCAACATCATTCCTTTCCCTGTTAAACATATTCCTGTTATAGGTAAAGTTACCGCAGGTATTCCGATTACAGCTACTGAGAATATTGAAGATTACTTGCCGCTATCTACTAACTTTGTTGGTGATAGCAATGTATTTATTCTTAATGTTATCGGTGAGAGTATGATTGAAGCTGGTATACATAATGGTGATTTAGTTATTGTAAGACAACAACAAACGGCTAACAATGGAGATATTGTTGTAGCAATGACTGAGGATGATGAGGCTACTGTCAAAACATTCTATCGTGAAAAAGATCATATTAGATTGCAACCAGAAAATTCATCTATGGAGCCAATACGTTTACAAAACGTAACTATTCTTGGTAAAGTAATAGGGTTATTCCGTGATATGCATTGATTGTCTTATTCTCTTATTTTAATTAAGAATATATTGATAGACCATCAGCTACAATTTAACTGATGGTCTATTTTAATTTAACTAATTTAATAGAGTACTATACTATCTAAGAAGACTATGAAAAGTTTTAGCCTTTGCTTCCGATGTAACTTTTCATTAAGGAATGTGCTAACTAAGAAGACTATGAAAAGTTTTAGGAGTGAGTGATTTGAAGAAATGGTTAATATTACGTACATTTGTGTTCGTATTAATACTATCAGCTTGTAGTACTGATATTACTTCACCAATATTCGAAACCGATAAGAGCATAACAATACCTACTACTAGTCCGGCAGTTATAACACAAACAGATCCAGATGAATATGACTACATACTTGAATTCCCTAGTGATAGTTATCCTGAAACAGCCCTTCACATCTATAGTGCAATCGAAAATGGTCATTCGGATGTGTGTACCATTGCCCGTGATGGAGCAGATGCCAATCGTAAAAAGTCTTTAGCCGGGATTGATACTAAAGAAGGTTATGATCGCGATGAATGGCCTATGGCAATGTGTGCTGAAGGTGGAGAAGGTGCTAACGTAGCTTATATCAGTCCAAGCGACAATAGAGGTGCTGGAAGTTGGGTTGGTCATCAACTGTCAGCTTATGATAATGGCGACAAAGTATTATTTATTGTTGAAAAACCGAAAAATCTATTTGGAAAAACACCTTCTAATGATCTCAACATCGATGAAGACGTTACACCCATAACTAACCCAGGCAAACAAGATTCTACGACTACAAATAATAACTCAACTAATGAGTCATCAAGCATTGTATATAAAAATTGTACGGAAGTACGTGAGGCTGGTGCAGCCCCTCTCTCAAAAGGTGACCCTGGTTACTCTAAGAAATTAGATCGTGATGGGGATGGCATTGCTTGTGAATTATAATCTAGTAAAATCGAATGTAGAAAACCATTAAATTACAGATTAGAGAGTGTTGTGTCTTTATGGCATAGCACTCTCTTTCTTTATTAAGATATATAATAAATTTCTTTTAAAAACCTTATAAAATGTTAAACTTTTTCCCTATCTCACACGTTTAAAGTATACACAATACAACAGACCGAAAATTAGCTCATTCAAACTAAACGAAAGAGTATTACTTGCTTCTGTGTGTTTTTACGAAAGGTGTGAAGTCATGTACATCCCTGCTCAGTCAACGTCCACAAGAAAGACCGCAATCCAACAAAAGAAAAAAAAGAAACGACGGCAAATTCTAGCACTAATTGTATTCATCGCATTAATCATTCCATTTTTCCATTATCCAGCTAAAGCAATCCAGCATTTTGTATCACCATTATTCACAGGTTCATCAGCAGTATTAGATTCTGATCATTCACAGCAAATTACTGATAATGTCCCGAATAAGAAGCCAGAATCGAATGACTCTGATTTACCTACTGTGCAAGACCCAGATAAAAATAATAAAGATGATGATAATCTTGGGAATGGCGTACCAACCACTCCAACACATACAGCACCACCCGAAACCATACCTGAACATATAGATACACCGGAGACAACGCCTGAGACCTCAAAAACACCTGAAGTTAAACCTGACACTACATTTCCAGTAGAGACAGAACAACCTGCTGTTACGGAGCCAGAAACTACCATCCCTCCGGGTCAAGGTACTGAACATGAACCTAGCGATAAGAAATATGTAGCACTTACGTTTGACGATGGACCTGATACCAAGTATACACCTGCTATTTTAGATATATTAAAACAATACAATGTAAAAGCTACTTTCTTTGTTGTAGGAACTCAAGTTGAAAAACACGGCTCCGTTCTTCAAAGGATACTTGATGAAGGACACTCAATAGGCAACCATTCTTATAATCATGCTAATTTGACTAAACTTTCTAATAAAGAAATTGCTTATCAAATAAAGAAAGCAGATGATTTAATTACAGCAGTTATTGGTGTCAAGCCAGATTGGATCAGAGCGCCATATGGAGCTGTAAATGATATGGTGAAAGAGTCTATGAAAGACGATGATAGAAGTTTCATTGGATGGGACGTAGATACTCGCGACTGGGCTGGAAGTTCAGTTGAGGAAATGAGAAAGAACATTAACGAGAATACAAAGTCTAACAGTATTATTCTGATGCATTCATTTGGCGGTAAACATATTAAAAATACAGTTGAACTACTACCATATATCATTCAAGATTTACAGGATAAAGGTTTCACTCTTGTTACTTTAGACGAATTAAAAAAGAACAAGGCTTAAGTTTAAGCCTTGTTCTTTTTTTTGTAATAACATCTATTCATGAGAAAGCATAAAATTCAGCCTAGGCAACTTTAATTTACTTAATTTGTTTGAAAATTCTAATTGCTTCTTCATCTTTAGTCTCAATTGCAAATTTACCATTTGTAGGCCATTCAGTAAATTTAAATTCTGCCAGTGCTTTCTTCAGATCCGCTTCCGAATTAAATTCATAAATCTTTACTGGAGAATTATCCATATAAAAAACAACGCCGTCCATAGCATTAATAAGTCGAAACATCGGTTTTTCTTCCGCATCAACGTTTGTGCCAGTTTCGACATACGAATCTATAATAAATTGAAGTTTTCTTTCGTCTACATCAGCAGTTGATGGTTCATTAATTGGTATCTCATTAATCAGAGTTTCGTTACTAGATGATTTATTAACTCGTACTTCATTATTGGAACAAGCAGACATAACAAACATCGTTGAAAATACTATTAAACTTAAAAATAACTTTTTCAATACGGACTCTCCCCTGTACTTTTTTCTGAATTTTACAACAATTATAGCACTTGATTAATTAAAATCCATGGATATCTTCAAATCTATTAACATTACTCTTTGCTTTACCTTTATCTTCAATCATGAAGGACACTTCAATTGCAAATTGAAAACTTAACGTGCTGTGAGAGCATTCTTCTTTCCTTTTTTTTTCATTCATAGGCATATACCGTTTACATTATAGTTTCCAGTCCATAGACTATTGTGAATCATATGAATAGGAGGCTATTTATGAACAGTAATGATTATCAACAAATTTGTTGGAACTGTATGAATAAATATGTTGGCGTACAAACTACAGACGGTAAATCACATGATGGATTTATTGCACATGTTGACCAAAATTATGTCACACTTGCAATTCCTACTGATGAAATGGTTGATCGACTAACTGGTTTACCAGCACATGAAGCGTATAGGCAGTTTGGTTATCACCCAGGATTTTTCCCGAGACGTAGATTTTTCCAACGTCGAATTCCACTTTCAACTATCGGTGGTTTATTTTTACTCCCGTTTTTCTTCTAATCACTTAAGGGGGAATGATTACTCATTCCCTTTTCCCTTATAAAAACACATTTATAATCTCGTTCACCTATACTTAAATATTGATTTTTAATAGCTAATATATTGATCTACCTATTTTAACATTGCATTATATCCATCTAGAGCAAATCGAATGATATTACATATATTAGATTATCTTGATTAAAGGAGGTGCCCTTTATGAAACACAGAAAATTAATCGTTATCCGTGTTAGACCTGGTCAAAAGGTTCTTGTAATTGCTGAAAGACACCACCGTCGTCATCGTCCTCTAGTTTAATCATTAAATGATAGGGCATCAATATCATTTGGTGCTCTATTAACAATGACTTGAATAGCGCATTCTATCACTATTTTTACTTCTTACTTTACTTACATAATTATATCTTAATTGTAAACTTCCTATTTCTACCTGCATAGAGCGTTACTTTATTCATAAGTGAGAACGCTTATTTTGTTTTTTAAACGCAGTTAATAACTCTTCTATAATCCGTTGTCTGCCAAGCGGCGTCCAACTCATCACAAACCAATTGGGAATACGCATAACATTTCCGTCCCGCACCGCCTTGATTTGTGGCCACGCGTTCGTTTTCACTAGTCTCTCATAAACTTGCTCGCTTCCAGCGAGAGCATGATGATGATGAATCAACAAATGCTCGGTCTCTAGTACTGGGATGATTTCTGGCTGCATTTCTTGCCTCCACAGTTCACCTGAAGCTTGTGCGCCAGGATGCAAGGCAAGCTCTCCGAATACAAGCTCATTTAATGGGTGACGCTCTCTCCCTTGAATGCCAACAGATCGATGACTTACCTGCAAAATTGTAATTCGTTCTTCCCCTAATATTCCCCTGAGCGTCCGCCCTGCTGTTTCGATCTGAACATCTAGACGCGTTAGCATCTCAGATGCCTCTCGTTCCCGATTCACAAGCTCGGCAATTCTTTCAAAGTTTCGTTTCCAATCCCATACAGAAAAATCCATAAATACTGGTGCAGCCATTCGCTTGAATCGATCCTTAAATTCTGTATGATAATGATCCGCAATAATGAGGTCGGGCTTCGACCGCTCTAACTCTAGAAACTGACTGTTCAACCGCTCTATATACTGCTCGTGACTATGACCAGGATAATGAAACAAATTCACCTCGCATATCGGCTCTATTCCTAGCGATTTCAGATGATCTCCGAATCCAAGTGAAGAAGCTATCGCTACCTTCAGCTTCCCGCGCTTCATAAACAAAGTAGGCGAAACGCCAACCGTCCGCTGAAACATACGACTAAAATAAAATTCGCTTCGAAAACCAACGTCAGCAGCAACTTCTTTTACAAGACTGTTCTTCTTATTTAACTTCTGCTTGGCCAGATTCATTCGTAAATTACTTAAGTATTCCACTGGGGGTTGCCCTGTCTTCTGCCGGAATAAATTTGAAAAAGCGGCGAGCGACATACTACCCGCTGCTTCAGCCAATTGTTCGATGCTAACCTTCTCTTTATAATGTTGCTCCATATAAAAGATGCTTCGTTCCACTCGTTCGTCACGTACAGTCGCTGTTTGTTTGGATTCATTGAGCATAATGTCATGAAGCAGTTGTTCGAACTGGATCCTCAGAGCAGAGGAATCCATGCTTGAACCTTGTTTACTATGATGGTATAAATGAAGGATCTGTTGAAAAATCTGCTGAGGATGATGCACAGGAATATGACCTGAAGGCAATATATCAGACAAGGATGATTGCGCTTCATACTTTCCTTTAGCCTTGACAAGCATTAGAGGCTCAAACGTTATGGCGTAATATTCAATCGCAATTCCTATGTCAGGAAATTCCACGATCATTCCTGGAGTTAGCATATATAATTGAAAAGGTCGAATCTTCTTTAGAGTACCATCAATTACGACAATCTCTTCTCCCTCTGTTATAAAACAAAGCAGGTATACGGGCACCCGCATCCTCTTCGCTTTGCGAATTCCAGAAAATTTTCTCTTACGAATGGAAGATAGCAAGTAAATGTAATGAGACTCGTTCGCATAAGACGGCATTCAAAGTTGCACCATCCTTTCTCATTCATACTAAAATCATTCTTCATTATATAGCACGAAATCTTAATAATAAATAGAACATGTAAGGGACACCGATCAGCGCAGTAATTAATCCTGCTGGTATTTCATGCGGAGCAAACAACAGACGTCCCACGAGATCAGCTAGAATAACAATCAATCCTCCAAGTAGCGCTGCAACTGGCAAACGGATGAAACTGCGCGTACCGATTAAATGCTTGGCCATGTGCGGCGCCATTAATCCAACAAAACCAATGGTTCCCGCCATTGCAACGGCAGAACCTGCCAATCCCACACTAATTAGAATAAATAGCAGGCGCATAGTCTCCACCCTTAACCCCAAACCTACAGCCGACTGCGTATCCAAGAGAAGCAGATCCAGCGATCTAGATAACAACAAGACAACGACAATTAATATAATAATCCAATGTAGCAGTGGCCAGAAATGCTCCCATGTTCGTCCGTACAAGCTGCCTGCCATCCAAACCGATGCCTGAGATACGCGAAAGATTTTCCCTACCGTCAGTAGATAAGTAATTAACGCTCCCGCCATAGCAGAGATACCGACACCGATTAACAGCATACGTGTCGGGGAACTCGCTCCTCCTTTTCTCCAAGACAAGCCGTAAATAGCTGCGGCCGCAATAAAAGCACCGCCAAAAGCGATCCATGGCATATTACGTATAGGAAACGCAGGAGCCAGCACCATCACTGCCACAACCGCTGCAGCTGCTCCCGAGTTCAGTCCAATCACACCAGGAGAGGCGAGTGGATTTTTCATAATAACCTGCAGAATCGTTCCTGAAAGCGCAAGACCACATCCTACAAGAAACCCTGTGAGTACACGAGGAAGCCGAAGTTGATGAATCGTAAATCGGTATTCGTCGTTTCCGATTCCGAACATGCTCCGAAGGACTTCGTCTGGTGGGATGGAACGCTCTCCAAACATCACATGAAGTATAAGCACTCCGATATTCAAAAAAATCAATAAACCGATGACGATTATTGCCCGTCTCCTAGCAAAAGAAGACATCATAAAGATCTCTCCTTCCTCTGAGCTAGGTAGATGAGGATAGGAGCGCCAAAGAAAGCGGTAACTATCCCAGCTGGGATTTCCTGTCCAGGCAAAACAAAACGTGCTCCGATATCTGCAAGCAAAAGTAGCAGTGCCCCTAACAAAGCAGAATAAGGAACGACCCAGCGATAATCTCTGCCGACGATTAATCGAGAAATATGTGGAACGGCTAGTCCAACAAAACCGATTGGTCCCGCAAGTGCCACCGCACTGCCGACTAGCAAGACAACAGCACCTATACAAGCCGTCCGAATCAAAAGCATTCTCTGTCCAAGACCTTGTGCAACCTCATCGCCCAAAGCGAATACATTCAACTGCTTACTTAACGTAAACGCACTAAGTAACCCGATTAACAAATACGGGATCACTTTCATAAACAGCTCCATATCTCTGCCTGTCAACGAACCCGCCAGCCAATATCTCATCGTATCAAGTGATTGCTCATTTAAAATCAGGACCCCTTGTGTCAGCGAAGCAAATAACAGATTTAGCGTAGCTCCCGCCAAGACGAATCGAATTAAAGACATGGATGGTCCGCCCGTTGAACTAATTAAGAATACTGAAATACCTGCAACCGCAGCCCCTATTAGAGCGGACCATGCAAAAACGTTAAGAGAAGTACTTTCTAGCCAAAATGAAGTGATGACCGCCGCCAATGCTGCACCATTGCTAATTCCGAAAAGCTCTGGTCCCGCCAGTGCATTACGGCTCACCGCCTGCATTAAGCAACCTGCTACTGCAAGAGAGCCACCAATCATTATAGCTATCAGTGCTCTTGGCAGTCTAACCGTGAGAATAATCAATTGCTCACGCGAACCGTCATAAGCAAAAAAAGCGTCCCCTACAGCAAGGAACGGGATCTGTACGATGCCGAACATTATGCTGCATAGAAACGCGAAAAGCGTTAATAATGCCAATCCCATTAATCCTATTATTTTTTTTCGATTACTCAAGTACAAATTGCCCTTCCTCCGCCTAACGTCATCCGTATACAGTAAAATTGGATCGCTCATTCAAACGATCCAATTTTTGCGATTATGTTATACAAACTTTAGTTAACGTAAAATAACCTTACCTGGTTTATTTCACGCCTCCAACAAATGTATTCAGATCATCTACAACTTTGTTAACCGCTTGAATACCTAACCCACTCAGCCAATACTCCCAATCTACTGGATGTACCGCTTGATTCTGTACGCCTTTCAATGTTGCCCAAAGAGCGCTTTTTTCCAGCTTAGTGAATGCATCAGGTTCTCGGTTAAACCACAATATAACATCACCATCCACATCCGCAATTTGCTCTTCTGTCACATCCTTTGAAAAGCCAGCATCTTGCTGAGCAACAGGGCGAACGATTCCCGCTTCTTCCATAATAGTCCCAGCAAACGTTTCCTTAAGGTAAACTTGTATTTTGTCCGCTCTAGGTCGGAACAGTGAAACTTCCTTAATCTCCTGTCCTTCAAGTGCCGTTTTTAGAACTTCAATTCGCTGTTGGTACGTTTCTAGAAGCTTGTCCGCTTCAGCCTGCTTATTTACCGCTTCGGCATGAAGTTGCAAATTCTCCTTCCAAGTTACCCCCAATGTTTCTACAAACACAGTTGGAGCTATTTGCGATAATTGATCGTATATTGCGTCATGTGTATCTTTGTTACCAATGATCAAATCAGGTTGCAAAGCATCGATAACCTCTAGATTTGGTTCGTTTACTGAACCGATATTCTCAATACCTTCTGTTCCTTTCAGGTAAGCCGGGTATGGATCTCCTGCCGCCAAAATAGATGGCGCACCTACCGGCTTGATGCCAAGCTCAAGCAAATTATCTAAAGCTCCAATATCCAGCACTACTATCTTTTGCGGATTCTCGGGAACTTGAACTTCTCCATATGTATCCTTAATCAGACGCGTATCTCCATCACTTGTCGTTGTCTCCTCCTGCTTCAATTCTGTCGATGCAGGTATTGTGGGTTCAGGTGCGTTGCCACCATTGTCTTTTCCCCCATTACCGCAAGCCGACAGTACAAGCATCCATACGACCAACATCAAAACAAAAAATGTTTTGTTCCTACCATAACTACTAATCTTTCTGCGCATTCTGCTTCATCTCCTAGAACTAATTAATAATGATTATCATTATTAATTGTAGCTACTACTACTCGTTCTGTCCATGCAGTATTCTTTTGATTTCATATACTATTTTTAATACCTCTGTTATTAATGTAAATTTTATACATTTAATTGTTGGCAAAGTAATAATTATTAGTTGTATACATCAAATAGATGACTGATCAACGCTTATGATATGATCCGATGTTGCCAAGCTTATATAAATCGAACCTTTCGTGTGGATCACAAAGTTGTACAGCGGATTATGCAACAATATCGCGGCTTATACAATTAGTAATAAAGAAAACCCTCATCCAATCATTTCCCTCCGAATCTTTTTATCAAAATAATATTACTCTAATTGGGTACAATAAGGAAAAATTTGTAGGAGGTTCCAATATGACCAAAGAAGGCTTTATTAAAGAACAACGAAATCAGTACACCGATCTCGCTACTGTAGAATCTCAACGAAATGACTTAGTTGCCGAAGAATTCACAGACGGTCCATATGGGTCACCTGTTAATGCAGAATCATTAGGAAAAAGCACAGATTGGCGCGTTGATCAACGACCTCCTAATCGCTTTGATTATGAAAATCGGGAGTTACATTCCGGAAAGGAACGTAAATATCCAGGCGATCAAGGACAAGGTGACGCTGCCTTAGAAACTTTCAACGAACCCGGAACTGAGTAAGTTGATATTAGTACCCATCAGACCATTCCCCAAACAATGCTAGATGGGTCACTTAATTACTCACTAGTTTCACCCTAATTAGACCCTTTGAGGCAGGAACCAAAAGATTATAGGTAGTAATAGCGCTGTCCCGTATCCCCCTGCTTCTGCCTGAATACATTTACTTTTAAATGACTATATCTGTCTAGATCAAAATAAATTAAATTACATATATTAGGTTTATCTTGAAAAAAGGAGTTGAATTCTATGGGTATTGCAAGAAGAACTAAAGTTGTTAGAATTAGACCTGGGCAAAGAGTCCTTGTAATCGCTAAAAGACATCGCCGTCGTCTAGTCTAATCTTGTATATAGAGCGTCTGATTTTAGGCGCTCTAGTAAGATAGAATTAACTCCATTATCGGTTAGTCCAATCACTCAGCCTTACCGTAAAGTTAATTCGCTTTTTACTACATAGCGTATATGATGGATTGAAATGTATTAGTCTTTGAAACGAACAAATATGAATTGCATATTCGCCTATTGTTCCTTCACAAGCCCACTTTTAGAATGTCGGACATCGAGCGAATTAGCAGAATTAGAGTAAGCTTATATTAACAAAATTTAATTCTCATGCTTTGTAGATTTGATGTTAATTTCTTACCAGAGTCATCCCTAATTAACAGCTTTGAACGATTCTTTATTTAAGATGAACTCCCTAATCTACCTATCCACTCATTAAGTCTTCTTTATAATACAAACAAAGCCACTCTACAGAGAGTGGCTTTGTACTGATATTAGTAATTGTATGTTGTACAGACTGTTAGGTGTGATGATTTTAATCAGGCATGTTGAATACCCAATGAGTGAAAGTGACTTCAAAACCTTGTTTGGTTGGTGAACAGGCATATGGACAAGCCTGACTTATTGATGAGTGAGAAAAGCGCGCTCCGCAATGATTAGAGTTGAGACAAAACTTCTACTGCCGTGTTATTTTTCCATTATGCTATCAAGGCAGACCGATCTTCATACTCAAAACCATATAACGTCTTTTTCCAAAAATCGCCTTCTTTCTTGAATGGAAGAGGTGAATTAAGCCAACATGCAGCATCCCAATCCATTCTTATAATCCTCATTGATACCTCTACCGTTTTGCAATAAATTCTGTTAAGTAATCAACAGGCAATGAGTAAAAAGCGTTTTTTTCTTATTGTCCACTTCTTATATTCTTCACAGATCGAAGTTCTAATGTATAATTTTGATAAATGCGCTCCCCACCTTTTCCTGTAGGAGCTTGTGCTAATAACCCTACTTTTACGATATCGTCTATCGGAAGTGTGAAGAAACGCATCATATCGTATTTCACACCATCAACGGAGTAATGAAATGCAAATGAATTTCCAGATCTCGCCATTTGCAGCCATACTTCGTTACCACGTATGTTACAGCCGTTTGCATCATCTGATGTTTGATTAGTTACTACGCTAACTACAGCGTGAGTATCAAAATCGGTTAACTCCAAACAGGCTTTTGCCCAAACGGTAGAATCTTTCAAAACCATAATAGAAGTAGCATCGTATGTATCTTTGAAATCGTGACTTACTTTTACCCTCATAACAAAATCTCCGGAAACTTCAGTGTAATAAAAAGGAGCATTTGTAAGCGAATCTGGTGTAATCCCTTCTACTCCAATAGGTCCACTATTGTTAAAAAAGTCGGTTTTCCCTGGAGCATACATAATTAACTTATCTTCTTCAAAGCGGATACTGTCTTCATTTAGCCAAGTATAATTTTGAAACATTTCTTTATTCACTTAGCGTTCCTCCCCATACTTAAAGTTACTTTACTTTACAATATTACCATCATTTACTTCAACAAACTTGCTTAATTATGACCATTATTATTACTATTTTGATATTCGAATCTAATTATCTATATAGAACAATCAAGCCCCTCAGATAAAAAATCAACAGTTAATGAAACAATAAAGAACGATTCATTCACTCTATCTGCATTCTCCAGCAAATCTACTTATAAATATGGTGATAAAATTGAAATTAGGTCGCGTCTTTATAACCATACAGAGCAAACTTTAAATATATCGCACGGTGTATCTTTAATTGAATATTCTATTACAGATGTAGATGGATTTACCAGTGCAGAAATATATGGTTTAGCATTGGCGTCCAGTTCGTTCCAATCTGGTGATGAACTTAATTCTAGCATCAAACAAACTGCGTTCTTAACATATAATCTAAATAAAATCGGTTTTGATAATAAAGATGTTATAATGTCATTCCTAAATGACTCAGTACGACCTTCCGTTTTACCTCGAGGAATTATACAATTTCAGTAAAAGCAAAGTACTGGATTGAAGGAGATACTCTGGATAACTCAAAGTCTCTAGAAATATCAATTCCAATAATTATTGAATAGTTTCAATAAGAACAGTAACCATTTTGTTTACTTCAGTTAGACACACCTCTTATACTTAGAATCATTACTGTAGACTTGACCAAAGCAATAAATCTGCCAAAAAGAAAAAACCTTAATGCCAATAGCTTTAAGGTTTCCCCCTATTAGTAATGGGCCAAATACCGATCACGTTACCATTGGTGAACTTGTGTGCGGTACATGTTAGACACCACTTTCTAGCTTGTATTGAACTATCGTTACCCGATAACTTAACATCAAAGAACAACCTATTAAAACAGGCTATCATGTATATATTTTATTCATGTATCATAACCCAATATTTTTCTTCTGTTTTACCTTCTTCAACAACTTTCTTCCAACCATTATTTTCATAGAATTTCATTGCCTTTTGGTTTTCTGACACACACTTCAATCTTATTGGTTTATTCATTTTTTCTATGGAGGCATTAATCAGCTGACCACCAACACCCTTACCTGAGAAATCAGGATGAACAAACAAATTATGTATAAAATTATCTGGCAAGTACAAAGAAGCAAATCCAAGAATTTTAGCATCTTCCTCTGCTAAAATTATATACTCTTCTACAGTATGCTTTTCAAAATCTTCTAAAGTCATTTCTTCAATATCCGCCCAATAAAAACTTTTACGACGTGATTCTAGGTATATACGTCTTAAAGCAGGGTAGTCTAATTCACCTGCTACTCTAATATCCATATTTTCACTCTCACTTTCTTTTACAAAAGTAAATAATAACGTATCATCTAGAATTATTTCCCTCTATATTTTTTCGGGTTAAAATCAAGATTGTCCTTCTTCCAGCAAACTGCCCGTTAGAGGTTTTTTTATAATGACTTTCCTAAAAATTCCTTTACCTGACTCAAAAATGGGGTTTCC
The DNA here is from genome assembly GCF_024721975.1 of Paenibacillus endoradicis. The sequence goes on from NZ_JANQBB010000001.1 coordinate 1,279,441, forward strand.
AACACGATCCCATTTATGTCAACGATAACGTACATAGGAAACTCCTTAACTCCGATTGCTGCTGCCCACTTAGAATCACGTTTTTGTTCTTGATCCCAAAATTGAACTTTTATTATTTCTTTCGTAAATTCGGGATTGAAGTTATGGAAGGTGTTCAATTCTGTTGTTTCACTATCAGGAAGATAGTTTTTATAAAACAAATGAATTACATATTTTTCTGTCTCTGCTGGTTTCAATTCTTTCATAACCTCTTCTTTTGTTGGACCTCCACAACCCGATCTTATAGTTGATCGCTTAATGACTATAGTCTAATACTATATTTTCCTATTCTGCAACTATAATTTCACAATACAACAATAGGACGATCAAAAGGTAATTTCACTAACAGTAAACTAGATTAGTTTAGTCTTATGTAAGGATAAATTTCCTAAACATGCAATTCAGCATTCACATGAATGTCATGACTGATCTACATAAAACATATAAACGCTCTGTATAACACAATAATCCCCTCCTACCATTAAGAAGTATGGGATTCTGCTAACAATACTATTCGTCTAGGCAATAGTACTAGCTCTGGGTCAGGCACTAATTCTGGTTCTAACACAGGGTCTAACACTGGATCTAATTCAAGTTCAGAAAATACTAAGCCAACTAGTTCAGTCGGCTTCTCACGTAAAGACCCAGCACCTCTAAACACTAAAATAATTTTCGAAATAGCTAATTACTCTAATAACTTTACTGGCGAAACTTCAATTTCAGAAACTATCAGAGGTGAAAAAGCTTGGCAATTAATTTATGAGGCTAATAGGTTTAATAACGCTCCACCTGAAGGATATGAATATCTCCTGGTTAAAATCAATTTTAAAGTAACAAAAAATCTTGTTGAAGATAAAGCAGTCTCTATAAGTGATTATGATTTCAAATTAGTGTCAGCTGAAGGTAAGGATTACGATCATAAGACCATTGTAGAACCAGATCCGGAATTTAGCGCTAATCTATATGAAGGAGCTTCTACCTCTGGATGGGCAGCTTATCTAGTTAAGAAAGATGACACTCCTTTATTGTCATTTGGACGTAATTACGATGGTACTGGTGGTATTTGGTTTAAGGTCGAATAACGCAAAATGCCTCTCTACAGTAATAGTAGAGGGGCATTGCTATGTGTATTGAGTTGCTAAGGAAATTTTTCCTTACCTCAACTATTTAGTAAATTACGTGCGGTACAGGAACCATGCTTATTTATAACGTGTAACATCAGTTAAAACACTGTATTATCAATAAAATTATTGTGATGAACCAGTTACAATATGTACCGAACTGCAATATTCGGGGACGTTTTGAGAATATGATTTCTAGATTTGAATATTGTAATAGGATGATGCATATTAGAATAAGCCACTTATTAATGAGTGGCTTATTTTTCATTCAAATATTTGATTAAGGCAACCAAATAAATAGGCGCACGAGATTAATTCTCATGTGGAGACCTTAAACCTACTTATGAACGTTCGACGAGCGGCACTATAGTTAGTTGAAGAGTACCACTAACAAATTATAAAAAGAATGAATAATAATTACTGACCAAAGAGAATTACTTTTCTTATATACAAACCCAAATATAATACTCAACACAAAAACTGTTAATATGGAACTTAAAATATAAGGGAATTCAAACAGACCTTTATAAAACCAAATAGGAAAATGAATCAATACAAAGAGTAAAGCTGTAATTGTATTTGCTTTCCAGAATCTATAAGAATCCATAAGTTTTCTTAATAAAAAACCTCTAAAGACAATTTCCTCAGTTATACCAACCAATAGAATAGTATTAAGCCATCCGTTAATTCCTATTTGAAAATCAATATTATTTTTTAAAACGATAAGATTTATTATTAAAAAATAGAATATCAAAGCTAAGGATACATAACATGTCCATTTTAGACCTTTTCTAAAGTTATGATGTAGCTGTAAATAGGAAAACGGTTTACTTTTTTCTATAAATTTAACTAATAAAATAACAGGAATGACCCAAATAACTATTTTAATAGTGGCTGATGTTATAGCTCTTGAAACGGGGTCCATCAAATCTAAATATTGAACCAACCATAATTCTTTGACCCACCATAGGGCATAAAATATTATAAAATATACCCAGATATATTTTTTATTCACTTTTAATTCTATCAGAAACTCCTCCTTTCATTATTTAGTAAAAATAATGAACCTAAACTTAGGCATCTCGTTTACGGTAAAACACAATAGCTACTGCAATAAAGATCAGTGTCCATAGCATTAAAATACCTGTCCCTTGAATTGGTGTAAGTACATTTATTTCATCAGAGGAAGGTCGCATATACATATAATATCCTGCCGTATCTGGAAAATAATTTTTAATATTAGGTAGAAAATCTCTCGACAATGGACTGACAATGAAATAATATCCAAGCAGTGTCACTAAAGCAGGAGTGGTTCGTCTTAATAAAGCACCTATAGCTGCACTGAGAAGTGTGGTTAATGTTAGATAGCCTGTTGCACCTACTAATGTTTTCATCGTGTCTATTTCAATCACTACTGCTGTGTCTCTCATCATAATAAAAACATATAGTACACCTGATGCAGCAATAATAAACGCCACAGGAATGGTCACAATTGCCAATGCCAAATGCTTCGTGGATAATTGAAACCCACGCCAAGGTATCGTAGTTAAAGTAGTTCGAATCTGTCCACCAGTATACTCCGAACAAGTAGCTAAGATACCAAGAATAATGAACCCTGCTTGAAGATATCCCATAGAGGCAAGTCCTATATTCAGTATACTTTGCGTTCCTGCTGCCCCTTGTAGACCAGCAGAAGTAAAAGCTGCGGCTAAAGCTAAATTAAAAATGAATGTACCAATAAGAGTGAGCCAAATCAATGGTAATGTAACTAATTTACCCAGTTCAGCACCAAGGATTTGTGTTATCTTTCTACTAGATGAGACATTCATGATGCAACGTCCCTCCTATGGAATACAATAGCTGCAATAAGGAAAATAATGACTAACCAAGCAAACATGACTAAACCGCCTGCGAACGGAGTGTGAAATCTTTCGCTCATAAACATAAACATATCAAGGCCAGCCCTATCTGGTAAGTAAAACGCTAACTTTGTAACCCTGGAAAGCAAGAAACTAAATGATACAATTGATGAATTTATCATGAGCACAGAAAGCGGAATAATACCATTCTTAGTTAGAACAGTAATCCCAAATGCTAACAGAGCCGTGAATGTCCAGTAACAAACTGCACCGATAAGTCTAGACCATACAAATGCAGGGGCATATTCACCAAGAATAAGATGCGTTGCTGACACAGTTGTTATAATAGCAACAATACAAAGCAGTATGCTCATCACTGTCACAGCGCCTGCTTTTGCCAGCAAAAAATGAAGTCGGGATGAAACAACAGTTAAACTTGTTGGAATCTGTTGTCCTCCACCAGCTTCACTGCTCTCAGTTAAATACTCACTGCTGACAGCAAGTACACCAAGAACAATGACACCTTGCACACCAAGACCTAATCCAATATAGCCAACTTCCGATAGCCGTGTGCTAACTCCAGTTATAATCTCTTCTTTTTGTGCTATGCTGTCCAAGGCAGCAATGACCGCTGGGATAAATGTTCCAATAAGAAAGGCAAGCCAAATGCCCGGCAAGGAGAACAATTTAGATAGCTCCGCATTGAATGCTCTCATACAACATCACATGCATTTTCAGATGTCAGGGCAAAAAAGGCCTCCTCCAGCGTAGCATGGTTACCTATTACTTCTTCCAATGTTCCATCTGCAACGATTTTTCCATGATTAATAATCACCACATCATCAACAGTCTCTGCAAGCTCTCCCAATAGATGACTGGATAATAACACCGTGTTTCCAGACTCAGCTCGTTCACGCAAAAATGTCCGAATCCACCGAATTCCTTCTGGGTCAAGCCCGTTTACGGGTTCATCTAAAATCAATATTTTTGGATCACCTAGTAGTGCAGCTGCCATTCCAAGTCTTCTCCCCATACCAAGGGAATAATTCCCAACTCGTTTACCGGCTGCATTAGTAAGACCTACTATTTTCAGAACTTCCTCAACACGTGAGCGTGACAATCCTGCGGCACGAGCAATCCAACGCAAATGTGCCCGTCCTGTTCGCATACGATGAGCTCCAAATCCATCAAGTGCGGCACCTACTGTTGTTATAGGATTATGTAATTCTACGAATGGCTTTCCATTAATTAGTGCGCTTCCTGAGGTGGCACGATCTAATCCAAGCAGGATTCGAAGTGTAGAACTTTTACCTGCCCCATTTGGACCTAAAAAACCAGTTACTCTACCTGGTCTAGCTTTAAAACTAATACCTGATAAGATTTCCCCAGTTCCTCGATGTTTGACTAAGTTATTAATTGTAAGCAACCATAACACTTCCTCTCTGTTATGGTTCTAATTATATAGAAGCAAAGTTACATCTCGGTTATCATGTTGTTTAATTCTGGGTTAACTTTAGGTTAAGCTTTGCTAATAGCTACTCTTGTGCCATTGTCATTTGATGTAAAGTCAGCTTTCAGCTTCATTTTTTTCAACATATAATTTGAAGTCGATAAACCAATCTCCGCCCCACGTTCATAGGAAGAGTTATCCATACCTGGACCTCTGTCTGCAACAATAATCAGTTCTTTTTCTATATCAACCACAATGTTTGCATATTTTCCTTCTGCTGCATGGCGAACAATATTCTGAAATAAATTATCCAGAACCCGTGTTATCCATTTAGGATCTGCTTCCCAATAAAAAGTCTCCTCTGTCGGTAAATCAACATCGAGCTGAATTTCTTTTTCTTCAAATACAGGATACCACGCAGCAACAGAAGCTCTTACTAAACGTCCAATATCTGTTGAAGTGGGTTGAAAAGGATGTTTCCCCGATGTAAGCAATGTATAGGAAAGTAAATCATCCATTAAATCTCCGACTCTTGTAATCGTATGGTTCATCTCTGTTAATGAGTTTTGTCCTTCTATACTCATTGATTCTTTATTTAATCTGGTGATATGTGCTCTCATAATGGTAAGTGGCGTACGTAAGTCGTGAGATAAATTCGCAATGAGTCGATGGCGTAATAATTCCTCTTCATATTCTCGCTTGCGACTATCTTCAAGCTGTTGAATCATCCAATTAAAAGAACTTCCTAACTGATCTATTTCATCCATACGATCCGTTTGAATAGATATTGGTTTAGGAAATGAGTTATTACTAGCTGAAAATGACATGACTTCCTGCAAGCGGATGAGACGTTTACGAAGTCTCAAGAAGAACATCCAAGATATTACAACAAATGCGACAATAATAAAACCAAACAAAAGAAGTGTAACGTAAAATTGATTTAACGTATTCAGATATTGTTCATTGATACCAGGAAACTCAATGAGCGCAGAGAAGAAAATAAGCACAATTGGAGGAAGAAAGATAAATAGAAAGTGTCCCTTTAGAAAACGATGAAATAATGATCTTTTCTGTTTCATAGTTTCACCCGATAGCCTATTCCCTTCAAGTTTTCAATAATCTCTGGGGAATCTGGATGACGTTCCAACTTTTGACGCAGTCGATGGATATGCACCATTAATGTTTTATCACCAGTTATATAAGTTTCTTCCCAAATAGCTTCATAAATTTGCTCTTTTGGTAAAACTTGATTAGGATGGCGTAAGAAATACATTAAAATTTGATGTTGTTTCCCTGTCAATATAATTTCTTCTCCTGTGCGTTTGTCAAATACCATTTGGACTTCTGGATCCACTTCAATATGATTTCCTAATGAAATGCGTTCGGAATGTGTTCCACCACTTCGACGGATTAATACTTCTAATCTTGCAACTAATTCATCCGTATGGAATGGTTTCGTTAAATAGTCATCAGCAAATTGTAAACCATCTACCTTATCCTCTATCGAAGTTCGAGCAGATAGCAGCAAAATAGGAATAGCAGGTGCTGCCTTTTTCAATCTTTTTCCCACCGTAAATCCGTCTAGGCCGGGTAACATGATATCCAAAATAACTATTTCATGCTGATTTACTTCTTTTTCGGCTCCTTCACCAGAAAGCAGCCACCGAACTGAAAATCCTCGCTGTTCCAATTCTTCTTTTACCCAACTGCCTATTTTCTCATTATCTTCAATATATAATACGTTTCTTTTCAAGTAACATCCCTCTCTTCAAATTGAGTTCACTATTAGACAGATTAACACAAATCAGCATTCTTCTGCGCGCATAATTAAAGTACTTGATTTTGTTGATCTATCAGACATAGATCCTATTAACTTTGATAAACCTTACTACCTCTCCCCTGACATGGCAGGTGCAGGAGCACACAGTTTACTGTTAGAAGCAATCAAACAAACAGGTAAGATTGGCGTTGCTAAAATCTCAATTCGTAGTAAGAGCAACTTAGTTGCTATTCGCATCGTGGATAATTGTCTTTGCTTGCTTCCCATAATGCTGACTCTCTATTCATTCTGTTACCCCCATTCGAAGTTTCAAAAAACAAAAATAGCACCCATGAAGGATGCTTGATATAAGTAGTATGACAACACTTTTAAAGTACAAAATATAATAATGTGCCTATCTGATAGAATGAAAGTTGTTGAAGACTATTACACAATGAATGAAGGTAAATCTACATATGAAAAAGTGGTTAGAAATACAAGTACTTTGTTTTAAATGATAAGCTGTTGCCAGAGATGTTGTATGTGTTCCACCATAGTCATTATAGATATAAATCATTATATCATCTTTTATCGTTTATCTTTTATCTTTTATCTTTTATCTTTTATCTATAACTATTATATCCGTTTTTCAAGTGGCAATTCATCAGACTCACTCCACTCCCAATTTGTTAGCGACTTTGACTTTTCTTAATGTTTTACTACTTTTAGTATTTTTGAAGAAGATCATAATAGAATCTATAAAACATTTCCTCTCGTTTCTTATTCACACCTAAAACTTACCTTATCCATTGCAAAATACACACGTTGCATCTTTACTCACTAGATTCACCCTTTCATAGATATATAGTGTCGTCATTTTGAGACACTTGAGCTATTCTCTCGAGTTTAATTTCGACGTAATCAAATAGACCGTTAAATGTGCTATAGCTCTTATCAAAAACACTGTCATTATCTATTAGTGAACATATGATATTAATACATTGGTACTAGCCCCTCCTAGATAAGTCTAAAACCAATGAAAAATAATAGAAGGTGGAGATAACATGGGTTATTACGGTCCTCACAAAAGAAAGTATAACGGATACAAAAACAATAATCACAATCACAATACCAACAACAATACATTTTATTTAACTGGTGGACTAACACCAGTCACTCCTGAACCAGCCTCAGGCTTTAGAGCCCTTAACTCTACAGTTTCCCAACCCCTTGCTGCAAACACTTTTGTAAAAGTCTTATTCCCGACCGAACAATTCGATTTAGAAAATGAATACGATCCAGCAACGTCAATATTTACCCCAAAATCACCAGGAGTATATTCTATTATTGCGAGTATTAATTTTGCACCAACATTTCCGTTCCAAAATTACAGAGCACGAGTAGAAATTCATCTGAATGGAGGAGCAGCCGTCGCAATTGATAATGACTTCTTTGGTCCAACATTCCCCGCTTTCGTGAATGTAGCAAGTGTCTCTGCAATTCTTAAATTACAGGCTGGAGATCGAGTAGAGGTTTTTGCTACAGCTAACATCTCAGGTACGCTTGAAGGACCAAATGTTGCCGATGCTGGCGCTGGCTCGAATTTTCAAGCTGCTAGATTCAAATCATAACTTCCACCGCGTCACGATTGTGTCCCCAACCGATCGTCTACGTCGCTACCCTCATCTGTTTGCATGCTCGGCAGAGATCTCACTCTGTCGTTTTTTTTTGCGTACTGTTCAATTAGTTTTAACACCCCGCAAAGGGTATTTGCTTTCATAATCTTTGTTATATTCGCACTTACACTCAATACATTCGTTGTTCATATAAATCTTCACTCCTTCGTAATTTGCACCTATTCTGCACTATCCTATTAACCGCTCTGCTGCTTCACTCACTAGATTCACCTACCTCTAATTGAAATGATGTTGTTGATTCAGCCCAATCAATAATTTCAGAAGCGATAAGTGTGCATGATACAATCTCGCGTCGATTGCGCTAAAATGTCATAACTTTCATTTTATTTTCTGTTTTTTAAATTCTTCAATAATCATTCCTGCCTTAAATTCGCTTCTACCCAACGTGCAGATCATGCTATAATCTCAAATAGGGGTGATATCAATGGGTTTCTTAATCGTTGTCGTTATTATAGCGGTACTATTTGGGTTTTTTAAAAACAAGAAGTGACTCACCTTTATAAGCTGCATACTCGGCTGTTGTCCCTCTCACTAGATTTACCCTTTCATAAATTGAATTTATAAAATACATACCTCAAAATCGTTAAAATGATAATATATTGATTATTAATAAGGAGGTAGTTAAAGTGCATAAAAAGAAATACTTTACCCTCTTGCCACCGTTTCTCATTTTAACAATCATCCTAGCTTATACTCTTCCAAGCGATAAAAAGACTTATGCTTTCCTTGCAGTTATTGCTTTTTGGATTACTTACTTTGGTTGGATTTATATTAAGAAAAAGAAGAGAAACGAATAACTTTAGAACGCATTTTTTCTTCAATTTCTACAAGTATGATCAAAGCTGGATTCTTTTCTAGACATATGGCTTGAGCTGCACCCGAAGTAGTAACTGCAAATTTATTTGATAAATAATTTGTTCATTTATTTTTTTTAATTGGTTTAGAGTCACTCCCAATCTTCGAACTTTGACATATTATTATCTATAGATCACCTCATACATATGTTAAAATTACCCAAAACGGATGGTAGTTACATCTGTTAAAGACGTTTTGTTTTCTAAAATAATCAAATAGAACTTATTAATAACGAAACTTTCCTTGGAATAAATCGTATTAATTGATAATAATTTCATTAAGGGTGGTTACTATGAATCAAGAAAACTTAACTTGTAAAGCTTGTGGAAGTAATACATTTACTAAAGGTGAAATAACCAATGGGTACGCTTTCGTAATGCCAATCGATAAATTTTTATCTTCAGGATCGCCAGTTATATATACATTTTGTAAAACGTGCGGAGAAGTAGCCTCAATTAAAATTAAAAAACCAGAGAAATTTTGAGCCCTGAAAACGGGCTCTTTTTATAGACTTCACTAATGTTTAGCAGTATAGGTTGGATTTAATTTGTGCTCTAAGCATTACTATACGACATGTAATTTCGTTTCCAGAGAAGTTGAACTTCTTTTAGACATTAAAAAACTCCCATCATTGCAGCAGTAGAAGTTTTTGTTATTTCTACTGTACATTATGATGGGAGTATATCATTGTGGCACAATTGAACCATGAAAAATTGCACCACCTTAATTAATTGATTGAAACAAATCAATTTCCTGTCAAAAATTAAAGTATATTACTCATGTGTCATCTTGTTGGAATTGATGAGAAATCTGTCATCGTAGTTATAGATGCTCTTGTTCGATGAAGAGTAAGAAATTATAGACAAATACGCTTGCATGGAACATCAAGTTATTCGTAATAACCCTCCAAGCCTGCAGTCGTTTCAATTTCCCTAGCCTTATTTGGATTTGTGTAAGTAACTTCTCAAAAATTTTTGTGTTCTTTCATTTTGCGGATTTTGGAAGATATCCTTTGGCGCACCTTGTTCTATAATGACGCCGTCAGCCATAAAAACAACTCGGTCTGCCACACTTTGCGCAAAATCCATTTCATGTGTCACAACAATCATAGTACGTTTACTATTGATAACAGATTTCATAACATTTAAAACTTCCTCAACCAACTCCGGATCTAGAGAGGAAGTAGGCTCGTCGAATAAAATAACATATGGATCAAGGGCTAAAGCACGGGCAATCCCTACACGTTGTTGTTGACCACCTGAAAGAGCTACAGGATAATTATGCTCCTTACCTTGAAGACCAACATTAGCTAAAATTTTGTAAGCTAATTGCTCAGCTTCTTGCCGAGATGTATTACGTGTTAGGCGTACTGGTTCAGATACATTATGAAGCGCATTTTTGTTTTTGAATAAGCCATAGTTTTGAAAGACCATTCCTGTTTTCTTGCGAATATCACTTACGTGTTTCTTCGTATAATTCTCTAAATCTACTTTGATTCCATCAATTTCTATAGTCCCCACTTGAGCTTCTTCTAAAAAATTTATACAACGTAAAAACGTTGATTTCCCTGAACCGGATGGCCCTATGATAGCTACAACTTCTCCTTCAGCAATTTCCAAATCGATTCCTTTTAGTACAACAGTAGAGCCGTAGCTTTTATGCAGATTCGTTATTTTAATCATTTTAACTCCTCTTTTCGATAGGGCTTTTCAACAGCATATTCAAGTTTAGATTGCAAGAAAGAAAGCACGATAGAAATCATCCAGTAAATAAGACCAACCATCAAATATGCTTCTAAAAACTTGTACGTCACGGCAGCCTCAAGCTTAGCACGCGCCATCATATCAATTACACCGATTGTAAAGGCTAAAGAAGTGTCTTTAATGATCATAATATAGTAGTTACCAGCTGGTGGGATGCTAATACGAACAACTTGGGGTAAAATTACCGTTCGTAAGGCTTGCCATTTCGTCATATTAACGGATAGACATGCTTCATACTGTTCTTTATCTACCGCTAAAAATGCTGAACGGAAAACCTCTGATAAATAGGCTGCATTTCGCAAACTAAGAGCAATAATAACAGCTGTAATGGCGTTCATTGAACTGAAGCTTGGAAATATTTGTGGCGCCCCAAAGTATAAAATGAATATTTGAATTAAGGTGGGCACTCCACGAGAATAGGAAATGATGACTTTTAGAATAGGATAAAGTATTTTGACTTTATTTTTAATAATGATGGAAAAGACAAATCCAATCACGATAGCTAATAGAAAAGATAATGTGCCTATATATAAAACAATTGGTAAAAATTTTATGATTTCTGGAAATAGACTGAGCATATACTCAAAATCAAACTTCATACAGTAGCCAACCTTTCTTATGTCAACTAACGAAAGGCCACTCTATAAAGAGTAGCCTTTCGTTTATTATTACTTGTGAGGAACCGTTACATCAATTGCGCTCCACTTATCTGAAAGTTTTTTCAGAGTCCCATCATTAAATAATTTTTCGATTTCAGCACTAAAAGCGGCTAAGAACTCTTTATTATCTTCAGATCGAACAAATGGGAAAGCATAATCGTAATTGATTAGATAATCCTCACCATAAATTTTCAATGGCAGGCCTTCCTTTGATATACGAGAAGCAGCAGTAATTTTTACATCAATAAAGGCATCTAAGCGACCTAGGGCTACCTCATTATAAGTACCACTCACATCTTGGTAAGGAGTAATAATAATCTCGTTTCCGTTTTCTTTATTCCACTTTTCTAAAAACTGATGTAAGTTATTACCAAGTAATACACCTACTTTTTTTCCTTTTAAATCTTCAATGCTATTAATATCCTTAGTGTCTTCATGTACAACTAGGGTTGCTCCCGAGTATGCATATGGCGAAGAAAAATCATATTTTTCACGACGTTCATCCGTAGCTGCAATTAGATTCGCTACCGTATCAATATTACCTGCATCTAACATCCCAAAAATCCCTGAGAACTCAGCAAATGTCCATTCAATGTCATAACCTAATGACTCAGCTACCAACTCTAGTACTTCAACATCGTAACCTTGTGGATTTCCCTTATCATCAACTGAAATAAACGGAGGATATATACCTGAAGAACCTACTTTTAATACTTTTTTCTCAGAGGTTTCATCAGAATTTTTTCCACATGCTACTAGTAAAATAGTTAATGATGCTATTAATGTTAAAAATAAGAGTCTTTTGAATTTCATGATTGTTTATTCTCCTTTAATAGTTGTTGTTCCAGCACTTGAATTAATTCTTCAGCGGAAATTTCCTTAGGGTATTGAAATTCTAAATTATTGATAAATACTGTTGGAACCATTTTGACGTCACGAGCAATGGCTTCAGCAGTCACTTGAAGACTAATTTCAATATTCTGTTCTTCTTCCTTCAATCCATGCTTCTTATCAATATATTCCTTAATACCATGACTTGAAAATTTATCCCATGTCTCCTGATCTTTAAATAAAGCCTTAACATTGTCTAATGTTTTTATAGGATCATTGTAGTCTAAGTTAAGATTGATCAGTGTTCCTGGTAATAGCATTTCTCGAGGTTTATCATAATGTTTAACAATTAATTCAACTTTGTTCTGGTTTATGTATTGTAGAAGCACTTCATCTACAAGTTTATAAAATGACGCACAATATGGACATGCTAGATTTAAGAACACTTCTACTTTTATTGGTGCTTCTGTATGACCTAACGTTAAATGTGTATTCTTGATTTTTTCCAAATTAAAAACCCTCTTTTCTATTATTTTTCACTAGATTTACATATTTCATTGTTTGTTAATTCGTTTGGTGAAATTAATAATGTTAAAACAAGCTGTAAATGTGAATTTCAAAACATTTTTTGCATAAAAAATTGTTGCAATTAGGAATTTATGTATTAAATATAACTAAACTTATCGGAATTGTCAACATATAATTAAAGTAGTACAAATTGTAATATTAGTGTGTTATATTCTCAAACTATAAGAGAAACTTTTTTATAAAATATGGATCTCTTGAATACGAAAAATGTAATCATATAGGTTTCTACTACTGTGATTTTAACAACTATTTCTTTATAATCTATCTTCCTCTCTTCAAGATAAGTAAACTACTATTTTCAAGCGTAGCAATAAGTCTTCAGTTTGTTGTTGCTTTAACCTGTTTGATCGAGGTGTTATAAATACTTCATAACAAGAACAAAAGGAACACCTTACTCATCACTTTTAAACAATAAATAGAGGTGATCAGCTCGTATAATGAACTAACCATCCTCTATTTACGTTACTACAATTGAATTAGTCTAACACTTTATTTTTCAGTCTAAAAAAGAAGGAGCCACATTCTAAGACTTGATTAATAAATTCTTAGATTGTAGCTGTTTAATTGAACTAACGTTCTCCATTAGCTGAATGAATGACTGGACTAATTTTACATTTACATCTATTCTATAACTGATATTGAAACTCGATGTGTAGAGAGGATGTTCTTATTGGCCCATTCCGAACTGAGCAACGATTTAATAAAAGACACGATTGAATCTCTAGCAAACCTGTTGGAGGAATTTTATGTTTTTCCAGAGAAAGCAGTAAAAATTCGAGTCGATCTTTTCGAAAAGCTATCTGAAGGTGAATATAGAGAAGCAGTTAATGGGTATGCCCTATCCGAAGTCATAACAAATCAAATGCAGAAAATAAGCAATGACCTCCATTTAAATTTATACTTTAGTGAAGACGTATTACCCTCAAAGTCCAATGATTCTGGGAGCAGTGACTATACGGAACTACGACTAAAACTAAATAACTACGGGTTTGAGAAGGTAGAGAGATTACCAGGAAATATCGGTTATCTAGTATTAAATGAGTTTGCGCCTCCTGAGCTTGCAGGTGAAACAGCTGCAAACGCTATGAGTTTTGTAGGAGATACAAGTGGATTAATAGTAGATCTTAGAAACAATTCAGGTGGAACCTCTTTTATGGTCGCATTTATCTCCAGTTATCTGTTGGATAATTCTTCACCCGTGCATTTAAACGATCTTTATTGGCGCTCTTATAATGTCACACAATCATTTTGGAGTTTACCTTTCGTCCCTGGAAAACGATTTGGAGGAAACAAGCCTATTTGCATATTGACCAGTAACATAACCTGTTCGGCAGCTGAGGAGTTCGCCTATAGTTTACAGGCCCTTGATAGAGCACAAATTATCGGAGAAAAAACCAAAGGGGGCGCAAATCCAGGAGGCATCCATCGAATTAACGACCATTTTCAAGCATTTATTCCGAATGGTCGTGCGATTAATCCGATTACAAAAGATAATTGGGAAGGGAGAGGCGTTATTCCCGATTTAAAGGTCGCTAGTGAAGAGGCTTATGATATAGCCTATAAGACACTCCTTAATAAAGTTCTAGAGAATAATTCAAAACATCCGAATCAGGGAGAAGATCAACTAATAGCAGAGATCAAAAACAAATTAACATTGCTTTAATCGTTACTTAATGCTATTTAAATAAAATCAATTCACAGATCAAAAAGCTGCCGTTGTAATTCGGCAGCTTTTTGAGTTAAGCTAAAGTGTTCCGTTAGCGTAACAAGGCTACTGCTTATTAATATATTTTTCTGTTATTGCATTACATAAAGAATTTTTATCTCACTAACAAAACCTTCTTTTACTTCAAATTGTAGGTACTCAACTTGCTCATTACTCAATACATATGCACAATTATTAGGGTCAGTTCTACCATCAAGAGCTATCTCTAAATCAGGATAAGAATTCTTTACTTCTTCAATCTTATCTCCAATTTCAATTCCCTTAGATGTTTTGTAGTCTTTTTTGTTAACGACCATCTCCATTATCCAAAAATCTTTACCATTTTCTTTAGGAGAAGTAAGTTTGATTTGAAGTCCATCGTATTCCAATGTTTTAATAAAAGACCCTTTTAGTGTATCTGCCTCATTACCAAGTTCTTCAATATTCTGCGAAATTGGTTCGCCTAATATTTTTTGTAAATCAACTTTGTTATCCCAGTCTTTAAGAGTGATAATTGAATTATTAATAATTAATGAATAATCATTAGTGTCGTTATCTTCAATTGTTTGTTCCGTATTGTCCTCATTTGTCCCTTTTGGTGTCTCCCCTGATATATTCTCGTTAGTACTGATCGCATTTTGATTGGGATTAGGTTCAGATACTGTACATCCTGTAAAAGCAGATGTGAGAATAATAAAAATCAAAGTTATCAAAATTCTTTTCATCATTTTTCCTCCTCGTACTTAATTTATAGTTCTATACGCATTATCTACTCTTTTTGTTGCGTTAAACTGCCCGTTAGCTTAATTGGTTACACTTATATAATTGTAAATTCCAATCAAGACCAGTAAGACCACGAACACAATTATAAAAATTAAGATGAACTTCAATACGTTTGATACTTGAGGTTTGTTTTGGGCTTGATTCTCAAGAGAAGTTATACGGCTTTTTAGTTCTTGAATCTCCTTTTCATTATCCATTGGTAATCCCCCTTATTAACACTACTTATCACGCTCCTACATAATACCATATATTGGAATCAGTCTGCCTGTTAGCTCAATGAAAAAACAGGCTTCCGTAGCGCCTACTCATCAATGTATATCATTCAACTATAGTTCTCTGTTAGCTGAACCGTCATTGTTTTTCCTTTGTGATAACGTAAGCTGTGATAAAAGAGATTTGAAGAGAAATAACAAATGAAATTATTAGTAATCCATTATCACCTTCGCGCATTAATAAAACTGATAACAAATTGAATGCTATAATCGTAATTAAAACCACAACAATAAAAACAGCAACCAGTTTTAGTAAGCTTCCACTTTTTGCTCGATTTCTCAAGCGTTAATCCCCCTAACAGTAATAAGAACGATATTTATCACTATCTTTATTATTGTTATATATCACGTAATATCACTATCTTGTTTTTGAAGTCACCGTTGATATATTCTCTTGAGAAAATTCATACCACGTTACATCCCTTTTAGCATCTTCTTCTTTAACAAAAGCTTTATATGAATCTTTAGTAACTAGTTTATTATTGATGTAGTATGCTATGGCGAATATGGTGAATGATTCATCAGTAGCACTTGATTCATGATAAGCAAATTTGTCTGTTTCACAGGAATTGGTTTGGAATCTTAATTTTCCATATCCGTTGTAAGTTAACCCGCCGCTTAACCATCTAAATGTTCCGTCAGTTTTAAGATCGCTTAACTGGTCGTTTCCAAAAAAACAGCCATAGACTTCACCGTTCATATAATGCAGGACTTCAACAAAATTTGGATTCTCATCTACTGTTAATCCAAGAACAACTTCGGGTATTTTGTCACCATCCATATCAAGCACTGCAAAGTGATTTATTTTAGATGTAGTTCCATAAATCTCGTTATTAGTTAAAAAATTATTCAAATATACCTTTTTCTTAGTTTCTATGCTGTAAAATTCAATTTTATTTTGCAATACTATCTTATATGCTTCCATTGCTAAACTCTTATTGTTCTCAGGTTTAATTTCAGAAGGAGTAATATGGGCAGAAGAAGTAATTGTTGGAACACTAGTGTCAAAAATTTCATTACTATTTGTGCTACTGTAATTATTTAGGTTTAAACTACTTTTATTGATGGAACACGCAGTTATTGAAATACTTAACAGAAACATAAGAAGCACACACTTAATTTGTGATTTCATTTAATCTCTCCTCAACTATTTGCTTCTGTCGCACTTCATAATACAGATTAATAAACTTAAAGCTATGTAGTTCTTATTTATACTCATCTAAAAACCTCCATTAATTTTCCGTTTTATTATTACGTAATAACTCGGAAAAAAGTTCTTATATGACAACAATATTTCTGTATAAGGATAAAGATGCAGCGCTTGGTTCCACATCTCCATCGAATTTCCACCAATTTGAAAGATACCAAGATGCTTTAGGACTAATTATCGATAGTACTCCAATAATTAAAAAGAGGATTACAAAAATCCACATTAGCTTCCCTCCATATTTGTTAATTGTTTATAGTCTGTTAGATTACACTAAATGTTTAATTGTATTATATTTTCTGTCTGTCATATAACGTTCAAGTATTCATGAACTTCCACAGGAAGTTGTCACTGAATCTACTACTCTGCCAATAGCATCATAGTAACCAAGGCGGAGCCGGTGAAACAATTACATAACCAAGCCAGCCTATACTTTCCACAACATCATAATCATAAATATTTCCATATGCTACTACTTCATTTGTTTCTTTTTTTATGACAACAGTTGGTTCTAATCTCTCATTCAACATATCAAGTATTTGCTTAGGTGTTAAAGGAAATTGGAATCTTGGACTAATGTAAAACAGTTCCTTTTCTGATTGAGGAAAGGTACAAATTGTTTCTAAATCTATATTTTGAAGTCACGTGAGTCAGCTCCTCTGCCAAAATCATCACCAGTGACCGAGGAGCGTATGCGACGATGCGTTAATGCAGTGTTATACGCTGTTACTACCCTCATTGAACTACTTTCATTATGTCATTTAACTCATTCGTTTTTACAATTATTTAAATTTCTCGAGATACAACCACAAAATCTCATAGTGGCCAACAAGTTTGTCCGAGATTTCTTCGATATTTCGGATTGCAGGATCTACGCCATATTTATCTACGCCTCCATCAAGAACAAACGAACCATTTAAAGGTATTTCATCCCTGAATTTATGTAAGGCCACAATATATTCTTGAGGTGTCTGTTTGTCGGGGGATAGCTTTTCTACGTCATGAGTTTCTATCGGTATAGCTAAATTAACCACAATCGTCATAGGTATGGTAATTAATCTACCGAGTCCTGTATAAGGAAACAGTTGCACCATCAAAATTATCATGAGAACCGTAATCAAAAAAGTTGCCACACTGCAAACAACTATTTTCTTCAAGGTATCACCTCTATAATTAAATTCTCAACATTATATACACTATTGATAATCATGTATTAACGTCCTTGTTTTTCATATAGTAATTGTGTATAACACTATATTTATGAACTTCGTTAATTTACTATGATGTTTGTAATAAACGAAACCTTAACAATATAATCACTTCATTATTATAACAAATAATTCCACATATAGTTCATATTACAAATGTTTTCGTTGTCGATTATACTCATCTTAATTAATGTCCAAGAGATGTTGCTATTGATAATTACGCTTCATGGAAGAGATTTTAAGATTTATGGCTATCGAGTAATTGAAGGATAATACACTTATGTATTTGCTACTGATGAAGAACACAACATTTTATAAATTGTCATGGACTAATGCTAATGAACCAAATAACTACAATACAACAATCCTCGTTATTCACCACAGTGTTTAAAAGCCAAAAAAAGCCACCCTTCCCATTACGGTAGAGCGACTTTCATTATGCCTCTTGCTAAGAAAAAATTCCTTTCATTTACTAATTAGAATCCTATTTATTGTTCTAACGTTCTTCGATAGCTGAATGACCTTATCACCAAACTGTGGTAGGTTTAGGCTTTTATTTAAAATACTATTTAACATACAACCTACTTTATAGATTGAGCTATTCCAAAGAGCACATCCGCTGTAACATGATTCCCTATCCGACTATCTACTGCCAGACGGTAATGCCATCCGTTTTTTTCAAACACTAAAATATTGAATCGTCCCCTAGTCTTTGGGGATTTAGTTGTAATGTAAAGGGCTTCACTACCGTCTTTGAATTTGTATTTTCCCCAATCTTTCTTTGACTTCCCTAAGTCTAATTTTTGCTCAATAGATCTTACATCAATCATATAGTGGTTTTTCTCTAAGCTTCATGGAGGTATTCTATTTGAAATTCGTCGTTATAATTCTCCTTGTCGTTTACACATCTACCAAAATGATGAGTAAATTCCATAGGTGGTAATCTAATCGGTAATTTAAGTTCTCTTTGATTAAACGTTTCGCATTAGTTTTCCCAGTTGAGATCCTCGATGTTTATCTTCTCCACTTCACCAACTCGGCAGCCGGAACAATAGAGAAACTCAAGTAGCGCTCGTTCCCTAAGTGACTGACAAGAGATCTTTAAGTGGATAACTTCTTCCTCGATCAAAAACTTAGGAATACGTTTATCCAGTTTTGGTTCTCTTAATTTTAGAGAGGGATCTGAAGTCAGGTACGTCTCCTCATAAGCATAGCGAAAAAGGGAAAGAACAAACCGAATTCGATGCCCTAGGTCGCTAGGCTTAAATCTATCAGCTTGTTTGGCCAAGTACTCCTTCAGCATTGTTAACGTTATCTCTGATATTTCGAGATCGCCAAGTTCCAACATCAGCATTTTTGCTGGAGGACATAAGCTTTTAATGTTTTCGGACTAAATCCTTGAATACGTTTGTCAGCCTCGTACAACCGCCACAACTCACTCAAGTTCATTACAAAACCTCCCTTTAGAAGCTATTAATCTAGTTTGCTTCTAAGTAGAGGTTTTAATTTACTTGCTTTTTGAACTAGCGTTCCCTGTTAGCTCAATTCGATTAATAAATCACAGAACACAACAAAAATGGAATAGCATTTTATACTTTTGCTTTTACACCCCTTTTTCTGTTAAAAGAGAGAATAATAAAGTTAATCCACGTTATTACTGGGATGGACGATACTAATGTATAACGACTATGAAAATCAATTCCAAACAATCTTGATTCCTCGTCTAAGTTGTACAGAAACCAATATGCTAATCCCAATATTAACATGTTGATGACAAAGGCTGATAACATACCTTGCCATTTTCTTTTTCTGTTCCTCATTATAAGGATGGATAATATTGTTGAAATGATTAAAGAACAGGCTATGAAAACAAAGTTCAATCCTGCACCACCTTATACTATATTTGTATAGTATTCGAGAAGTAACTTTACTATCCTTCCAGTTAGCGTGGAAAAGGCAGCCAAATTAATTCTGACTGCCTCATTTTGGTCTGTATTAAGCCCAAGTTCCCGGTTAGCATAATAACAATAATCAATGAATTTTAGTAATTATTATTTTCCTATACATCCCATTCATCATAACTGGTGAATCTTCTTCTACTTTTAAACTTTTATTATTTTTTGGAATTATTTCTTCAAAACTTCGACCAATATCAGTTCCCAATACGCTAATAATTGGTCTTAAAAGCACTTTTAGTAACGAAAGCTTTTAATTTTCAGGAGCAAATTTATCAAAAATAATTATTTTTCCTTCGTGCTTTAAAACTCTCGAAATTTCTTGAAAACATTTATTAGCATCTGGTACAACTGAAAGTATTAGACTTGCTACTACATAGTCGAATACTTCGTCTTCAAAAACCATATTTTGAGCATCCATTTCTAAAAATTTAATCGTAGAATCTTTGAACTTGGTTTTCGCCTTTCCAAGCATATCAGGTGAATAATCAATTGCAGTTATATCTAAGTCAGAGTAATTGATTAACTCTAAATCAGCACCCGTTCCTACACCGACAAATAAGATTTTTTGTTCTCCATTAAATGGTATTGATTGGAATATTTGTTTCCGAGCATTTAAGAAGATACCTGAATTAAAAAACTTATCATAAATTGGAGAACCGATTTTATATATAAATTTATTC
The DNA here is from genome assembly GCF_024721975.1 of Paenibacillus endoradicis. The sequence goes on from NZ_JANQBB010000001.1 coordinate 1,299,875, forward strand.
CATGAATTATTCAAACCCCGACACTCCCATTTCAATAGTAATTATATTAATCAATTACATACCCAGATTTTTATCTCCCTTAATATTTTACCATAAATTTCTTGAATTCTTATTGTACTATCCTGCCGTTAGCATAACGAAGGGCTGCCCAATTGGCTGCCCCCATGGTATTGAACTATCTTTCCCCGTTAGTTCAATAAATGTTCATCACTAATACTATTCATTAAAGCTCTTAAAGAATCTCTTTACTCAACTGTGAAAATTTTCAAGCGTACCTGTCCTTACAGTATCTTTTTAGGCGTTTCCAAAATTGAAATTAAATTTGTAACGTCATCCTTTACAACTTCTCCACACTTCGACTGACCTTCAGGTTTACTGGTACTAAGATTCACGTTCTAATTAAAATGTTCAATGTGATTTTCCGAAATTTCTTCAGTTGGTTCTTTAGAGCAAGCAATCAGCAAAACGTAACTACAAAATATAACCAGAGAAATCATCTTTTTAACCATAACATAGATACCTCCCTTAATAGAAGGAGACGCGAACTTCTTAGTGAATGTTGCTACTTTATTTTCCGAGTCCAGAACTTTATCTGACATTTTCATTAAAATAAGAACATTTGTTTCCATTTATATTTATTTTTTGTATACTAAGATAGTGTTTAATGACAAGGAGGAATATTATGTATAGAAAAATTGATGATTTCATCCTAGATTGGTCAGTATCTATGGAGGGAACACTGCTAGTGTTGCAGGTAGTTACCGATGATAAATTGGATCAGAGTATTGTGGAGGGTCACAGTACATTAGGTTGGTTAGGGTGCCATTTAGCTGATACAGTTGTTTATATTAGTGGACTTATGGGTTTTGAGGTTCCAAATAGAATGAAAGATATTCCAAAAAATTCAAGAGAAATAGTGAGTTACTATGAATTAGTTTCGAGTAATTTTTCGAAAGAAGTTTCAAAACTATCCGATCAAGATTTAGTTCTTGAAACTGGAATTAAAGGTTACTCAAATAGGGGAAAATTACTACGTTTTTTGATTGATCATCAAACTCATCATCGTGGTCAAATGCTTGTACTTTTAAGACAAGCACATTTAACTGTACCTCCAGTGATGGGGCCAACGAAAGGTAATTAGGTTGTTTCGATTTGATAAAGGTGATTAAACTACATAGTAAGGAGTGAGAGAGTATACATTTATCCAATAGACAAGCTAGACAATTTATCCTTCTTAAACATGGACTATTAGGTACGCATAGATTTACAGAAAAAAAGGGGGTTATGGAATATATAAGTCAGGGTGGTTGTATTCAGTATGATCCAATAGATACTTGTGGAAAAAATGCAGAACTAGTATTACAATCTCGCGTACGAGGATTCAATAAAAAAATGCTATATGATTTATTATATAAAGAGAGAGTACTAATTGATTATCCTGATAAGAATCTATCTATAATATCTGTTACTCAATGGCCTTATTTTGAAAGATATAGAGAAGCAGCTCGAGAAAATGCTATGAAGTATGAACAAATAGAGATTCTATCTGATAAAATACGTGAAAAAATTAAGCAGTATGGAGCATTAAGTTCAGATGATATTAAATTCAGCGATCATTTTAACTGGCAATCAAATATTCATTGGAGCGGAGGGAATAATGCAGCTCGATCAGTTCTAGAGCAGATGTATGCGACAGGGGAGTTAGTTATACATCATAAAAAAGGTACTCGTAAGTATTATGATTTTTCGACTAATCATATAGATTCCGATATATTAAATACAGAAGATCCTCTTAAACATGATTTAGAACATTTGAAATGGCGTGTGCTTCGTCGTATCGGGGCAGTGGGTCTCTTGTGGAATCGAGCATCAGATGCATGGTTAAACATATGGAATTTTAAAGCAGAGCAGCGAAAAGAAGTCTTTCAACAATTAATATCAGAAAAAAAGATCATTCCTATTTATGTAGAAAAATTCAACGAGGCTTTGTATTGTTTGGTAGAAGATATTCCACTCATTGAAGTGATTAAAAGAAAACAGGAATGGGATGAACGTTGTGAATTAATTGCTCCTCTAGATAATCTTATGTGGGATAGAAAACTTATATATAAACTCTTTAATTTCGATTATAAATGGGAAATCTATACACCTGAGTCGAAACGGAAATATGGTTATTATATATTACCAATTCTACATGGAGATAAATTTATTGGTAGGACAGAGATACGTATTGAGAAAGAGACACGTACTCTAATAGTAAAAAAAATATGGTTTGAGCAGGAAACTAACAATACTTCTGGATTTCAAGCGGATTTAGATGGGTGTTTAAAGAAGTTTTCTATTTTTAATGATTGTAACTCAATAAAACATGATTATAGACAAACCAAATGAAATTAGTTTTATTTGCAATAGCGTATTCTTAGAAAAGGCTTATTAATGATGTTAATAAGCCTTTTCTTTATGAGCTGAGGTACTGTTTAGAAATACGCACTTTTGGGAGTTTTGGATTATATGTTATGCACTAGAACCATTAATATAAAGCATTGGCAGACCAAGACTTGATAAATAAAATCTTAGACTGCCACTGTTGTTATTAAACTAACGTTCCCCGTTAGCTGAATGAATGGTCAAATCTAATCCTCGAAATTCCGAGGGCGTATACCCGTTGCGCGAATACTGTGTTATAAGAAGTTGCTGCCAACTTAAATGCTACTAACACTATTCTTTTTATTAAGCCTTAAATAATAGGGTCCACACATTGATTCATGCGTTTGAACATAAGTCCAAGTAAAGCTACTATCAAAAATATATACATCTTGTTCAGTATCAAAATCTTCTGCAACTATCTCATTTGCACTTCTTAATAACGTTATATATGGAGAATTTTGATACATTACATATACTTCTTTTTTGTTTGTTGTATTAAATGCACTTCTTGCAGCATGCTCACTTATACAAGCTTGTTTTTTATAACTGAAAATATGCCATTTAAATTCGTTATAATAAATATCATTTTTTATTTCCTCACTTATATGACCTGCAAATGTGGCATCCCATAACGCAATGATTTTTTCTGATTCTTCGAATTGATTCGTTATTTTTACACCCTTACCAAATAAATTCCAATTGAATAAGTATTTTTTCTCGATATGTTTAACTGCCCAATAGACATTTTCTAGCTCTTCATCCGGTAACTTTTCTAGTATTTCATTTATTTTATCTTTAATCAATGTGTAGCCCCCAAACCATATTGTAGAAGAAAATATTTTAAATTACTTTGCAGCAATTTCTTATAACGATTTATTTGCGCGAACTTCGCAAATAATTCCATCCTTAGAGTATTCGCGAAATGTTTACACTAACCTGCCCGTTAGCTGAATGATTGTTACAAAGATACGACAGGATTTAGTGTACTGTCCTCCAGTCGTATCTTTGTTAACTACTACTCAAACTCACCGTTAATTCCAACTTACGCTTTACCACTACTTGTGATAAGGTTCTCCGCACAATCTGGTAACGGCAAGTTTTAAAAACATTCTATCTGCTCATTGCTCAGCATCGCACTCGCAATCGTCAGAAAGTCCTTCCGACCGATCTCAAATTGACCGTAGCGGAAGGAATACCCCCAATTTCGGTTCCCGCGAGTGAAGCTAAGCTGCTCTAATAGATCTCTAATCTGTACCTGTCTGCTCGAAATATAGCGGATTTTTCTGCGGAATGGCACAAACGATTCAGACATCTGATATTCGTAGACTTTATCATCATCCACTTCCCCGATAGCGGTAAATGCTTGGAGTGGTTCCCCTTTCGTTATTTCTGTACGCGGGGAATAATAGATCAACCAATCGCCTGCCCGCATCTTTCGTAAAGGTACTGACTTCCCGTGGCAGAGCTGGGCGAATCCTCCCAACACTCCAAACTTCACGTGGGATGCGGACACAACACCAATCCAAAAGCGGCTTTGTTGACTTATTTCATCTATTTGCATATCTCGAATTCCTTTCCTTTTTCAATAAATATTTACGTCGCTTCCCGATCTAATCCTTGTTTTAAGTGGTCCAGCTGCAGAAGATGGTGACGGTAGTGCATTTCAACAAGCAGAAACCATTCCTCAGCACACAGTCCACCGAATGACGGATGGGGCATTGTATTCTCTTTGGACGTTTTTTTAAGGAGCGGTTCGATCTCCTTCATTTTCTGGATAACACTGTGTAACCCTTGAATTAGCTGCTCTTTGCTTGCTGGCTGCTCCGGCGTATATTGTGGGGAAGGCGGAACATGAATACGAATGGGCGGGAAGCCTCCTTGAGCAAATACAGCCGCACCAACCTCGGTTTTTTCCGTACGAGGCACCAAGGGATCTTGGCTTGGCTTCAGACAGTGTTCAATATTACAAAGCTGCATATAAAGCGCCGAGCTAATGAGATGTTGAACCATCTGTCCGATTGACCACTCGTTGTCACTTGGCTTTTCCTTCAAATGCTCCATATTGAATTGATCCACTCATGAATATAATGTATCGCAGTTTCTTCAAAACGTTGTAATGCTTCTTTTGTTGTAATCATCATTGGTCAGCCCCTTTAGTCATCTTCTTATCTAAGTATACAAAAACGCTACTGACACCATTATGTCAGTAGCGTTTTAACATTTTATCCAGTTCATTTCTAACCCGATGTCGGAAGGATTCCGGCTCCAGCACAACCACTCCGGCTCCCCAGCCAAGCACCCAATGCAGCAATTCCTCAGGCTGCCGAACGTTAAGGGTCACCAGCAAACCTTCCGGATGTTCCTCTATGGTTACTATATAGAAGTTGTTCGATTCCCTTACCTTATCGGCAATCTCGGCTTGGACCCAAATGCTCACTCTGACGTTACGATCGTCTGGAGGCTGGTATTCATCTAAATGAAAATCTGCTGGCATCATAAATCTATCTTCCAGATCGATAAGCCTCGTCATTCGGGACAACCGGAAATGACGGATATCTTCACGCAATTCACACCATGCAATGAGTACCCATGACCCTTGATGAAGCACAAGTCCATAAGGAGCAACCGTACGAACACTTTGGCGGTTCCCATCAGCTTCGGCGATTCTTTTGGAATAGTGAAAACTTATTTTCCTTTCCTCCAGTATCGTCCGACGAATCGCTTCCAAGTATGTCTTCTCTTGTATTCGTGCCTTATCTTCAGCGGTTGCTAGCAAACGAAAGCTCTTGCGAATCCGGATTGCCTCAATGCGGATCGGTTCCGGCAGAATAGCTTCAATCTTACTTCTAGAAGTGCGAGACTTACTGCTATAGTGAGTATCGAACCACTGCTCGATACAATCTGTCCCAATGAGTAACGTCACTGCTTCTTCCACCGTGAAGCTGACTGGCGGCAGGAAATACCCCTCCATTAAGGAGTATCCCTGCCCTGGCGCCCCTATCACGGATACCCCAGCTTCACTCAAAGCCTGAATATCCCTGTAGATAGTCCTTACGCTTGTTTCAAATATAGCGGCCAAATCCTCTGCTCGTAGCACTTCGTTACGCTGCAGCTCAAGCACTATGGCTAATAAACGATCCGTTTTGTTCATGCGCTTCATCCTTTACCAAGAGATTCGCTGCCTCTTAAAATTCAAGATCTTCCTAATCCCCTTTTATAGGGTACCTTAAAACAGTATTTGCATGACATCACTTTTAATTATTCTACTACAAGAGGGCTCAAACTATAAATTAATTTTTCTCTGCCCTCAGGTATTGTGCTTTCATTAAAAAATCCATTTCTTGATTGTAATAGACGAAACCTTACCAATATACACATTCTCGTAATAAGAACAGCTGCAGTAATGGACGAGAAAATAAAGTCTTGGACTATCACCTATTTATTCAACTGACGATCCCCATTAGCCATACATGTAGCGCAAGCGCCACACCACAGATGATAGAAGTTAACGAGTTCTTCCATTAGAGTTCAATGATTGATCACTGTATATTAACCTGGTTATATAGTCCAATCGTCGAACTGCAAAGTCAAAAACTTAATTTCCTGCTCATAATGCGATAAATGACCCTCTTCAATCATTTTCACAAAAGCTTCCTCCCCATTAGCTGCGCCTTGCGAAAGGGTTGTACACAAAGCTTGAAGGCGTTCAATAACCCATTGCTTTAGGTTATCTGGAGCCGACATGAAATACGTCCAGGAACCACTTGGACATGGAAGTATTCAGATCACTTCTGACGTTTACTCTCACATTTCAAAAGAGCTAAAGAAAAAGAAATACTGATTAAATTGAAGCCTATACTGAAAACATTTTTAGTCCTCAAAATAAAAACAGGGGGACGTTTAGGGGACGATTAAGTAAATCGCCTTTCTCCACCAAAACTGTCCCCCATATAAAATCCATCTAAACCCTCGCCGTTAAGGCAATCTTCATATTAGTAATGAGTCAAATATTGATCAAGTTCCCATTGGTGAACTTGTGTTCTATTTATGTCCTGCACCATTTTATAGGGTGTTGCGATAGTCAAAACCTTGTAATACCAATGATAATTGAATTGTTGACTAGTAACAAACTGTAACGAACTGTACTATTGAGGGACGTTTGAGGGACGTTTTGAGGGACGTTTTGAGGGACGTTTTTCAAGGCAATTCTCTTCGTTTCCTTAGATCAATTATTCAATAGACGAAGTCTATGCTGGACAAGCATAAAAACAACCATTAGGATTTTTACTTCCTAATGGTTGTTTACTATATCAATTGTTCGCATTTCGCACCTTCATTATATCTAAGAAAGGAACTTCTACAATATCTCCATAATTACTTACATGTACAAGTTTTGTACGTGAGTCCATATCAACTACGCTACCTGTAACTTCTTCACTATTCCATACTGCTAATCTTACAATTGTGTTTTTCTGCCTTAACTACAACTAGACGCTCGCCTAATTCCTCAAGCTCGACTCGTCTCTTGTAGGACGTTTTGGTTTCGCGCTACCTTTTTTCGGTTTTGGTATCAATCAATTGTCACTCTTTCAATATCTCCAAGAATAAACCATTCACCATCTACTTTAAAACGACCTATTTGACGATCTAAACGTTCCACCACACCTATGATAACCAATTCTTCAAATGAGTGATACATTTTGATAGAGACAGGTTTACTATGCCGCAACGACTGTATCAGTGTATCGTTGATATAGTTTAACTCTTGCTCATCTAACTCGATTCGTTCTCTTCGCTTTTGTTCCTGATCTTTTTGGATGATTGATCCTTTATGCTCCGGCAACATCATACGCGATGATTCCCATAAGCCATTCCCTTCTAACTTTGTGCTCACTTGTAATGCCCTCCAATCATGTCTGCACGTCGTAGCGCTTGCCCTGAATTCGTAATCGATACAGCTCTAATAACGCTTGTAGCTCCATATTTTTGTTTAATGGCATCCGTCACTTTTTCTAGCGCCATTTTTTTATCTTGATCCTGGTCAAACAGCGACAATTGATATTCATCGTCACCAGTCAGCTTTGATAAGCTCACTCCCATTTGTCGTACTGACTGACCATCCCAATGTCTATTAAATAACTCTACAGCTGCATGATATACAGTGTTAGTAATATTAGTTGCATCATCCAATTTTAATTGACGGTTAAAACCAGTTGGATAGTCGTAGTTAGCTCCTTTACAAGTAACCGATACAACGTAAGCCATTAAGTCCTGACTCCGCACACGTTGACATACAATCTCTGATAGCTCTAATAAGATTATTTTGATCTCATCTAACTTACTGTAGTCTCGCGGCAACGTCATCATGTTACCGATAGATTTTGGTGTGACTTGATGTGTGCCTGGTGTTACTGGACTATCATCTATACCATTTGCAATACGCCAATACAATTCTGCATTAATGTCGGAGTTTTTCCCGAATTTACTACGCATACGCTGTTTGAGTTTATCCAATGGTGTATTTGCTAATTCTCCAATCGTATATATGCCCATTGATTGTAGATGAACATTCATCCTTCTTCCTACCATGAACATCTTCTCTATTGGTAATTTCCAAAGCGTATTCTCAAGATCCTCTTTAAGTAGAGTATACATCCCTGATTTATTCTTCTTCGCGTAATTATCACAAGCTGTTTTTGCGAGTATTTTATTTGTACTAATTCCATAGCGTGTATATATGCCAGTTGCTAACGCTACTTGATGCTGTATTAAATGCGCTAACTCATCTGCATTACATTGATAATGCGCCATGCTGCCTGTAACGTCCAAAAATTGCTCATCTATCGAGTAAGGCTCAACTAAATCAGTATATGATTGATATATCTCAGTAATCTGCATCGATACTTTAATGTATTCTTCCATTCGTGGTCGAATTACAACAAGCTCTGGACATTTAGCTAGTGCTGTTCCTAAATTTTCCGCTGTTGTAATACCAAATGATTTTGCTAATGGACAAGCGGCTAAGATGATTCCCGAACGCCTTTCCGGATCTCCTGCCACTACTAGCGGTTTATTCTCATATTCAGGATGCGCCATCTTTTCCACGCTTGCATAAAAAGACTGACAATCTGCTAGCATGATAACTCTTTGCTTAGTCATTGGCTGTAACCCCTTTTAACACTTTTACATCCTTTATTTTATATATCATTGTTTCGATATCAACGATGCCCGATACATTGAATGTACGAATTGATTGAGCGGTGTAACAGTATGCTTTGAAGCGTTTTTCACCTACTACAAGGACTTTTACATTGCGAATCGTTACTTCAAGCTTACTGTCAATATAGATCAGCTGCACTACTTTCCCAATTAGCTCTTGCATGGTATCACTCCTTGATAGAACGTTTGTTCCTATTATATGCGAACAAACGTTCTTTATTCAATGGTAATATTTTTAATTTTAAAATCTGGAGTGCAAACATCTTTGCTCGAATATGAAACTAATGTATACTCATCATAAAAATAGTGAGGTGTTGCTAGTGGTAATTACGCTCCACGGAAGAGATTTTAAGATTCATGGCTATCGAGTAATCGAAGGAGAATATACTTATGTATTTGCTACTGATGAAGAACACAACATTTATAAGTTAACTTGGAGTACTGGGAATGAACCGAATAACCACAATACAATAATCCACGTTATTCACCACAGTGTTTAAAAGAAAAAAAGCCACCCCACCAGTTACAGTAGAGCAACTTTAAATATTCTTCATGCTAAGAAAAAATTCCTTGCATTTACTAATTAGAATCCTATTTATTGGTCTAAACTCCGTTAGTTCAACAACCAACCCTTAATTAAGCTCTTAACCTATTATCTTTCCTTCGGTTTATCCCCAATTAAGCCAAACAAAAACATTTGCGAAAAAGCGTACATTTTGTACGTTTTCGATACACATGAAGGAATTGTTAGATCAAGGTCCAGGTAGGTGGTTAGTATTAACTGTGTAAATTCTTTTTGATTCGTTAAGGAGTATTCCTGCAATTGTTTTACAAACTCCTTGTTAACATTTTCTCTCCCCCCAAGCGCTTCTTGCAATTTGTACCCTGCCATATATAGTTCAGCGGCTACTTCTTCATCAGATCGCTGGTGTTCAGCTATATAATTGGAAATCCAATCACGGACTAGGGACGATGTATCCTTATTATTTTCCTTAGCAATCTGTTGGAAACTCTCTTTTATGTCTTTAGATATACGTATTTGTAAATTCGTATCCATCTAGTTGATGCCTCCTTAATATTAATATGCTAATTATAATACAATTGTAGTTACATTGTCAATACAATGTAACTACACGAATCTATGTACGATTCACCTGCTTCATTTGTTTATTTAATCCACTATCCTGCCAGTTAGGTTAATGAAGTAACGATTACTAACTGAGTTGCGTTTCATTTCTTTATCAAATATTCCATGAAACATTGGACATATTAACAAATAAAGGAGTGATTAATATGCACACAGTATGGAAAGGTGCTATCAGCTTTGGTTTAGTTCACGTCCCTGTTAAAATGCATTCTGCTACAGAGGATAAAGATATACATTTCAGACAACTACATAAGGATTGTGGTATGCCTATCTCCTACGAAAAGAAATGTAAACATTGTAATAAGGAAATCAGTCCTGATGATATCGTGAAAGGATTTGAATATGACAAGGATAAGTATGTCATTGTTAAAGAAGAAGAGTTATTAGCTATTCAGCCTAGTTCTGCTCGAGTTATTAAAATACTTGATTTTGTGGATCTAACTGACATAGATCCAATCTATTTCGAAAAACCTTACTACCTATCCCCTGATATGGCAGGAGCAGGAGCATATAGCTTATTATTAGAAGCAATAAAACAAACCGGTAAGATTGGCATTGCTAAAATCTCAATTCGTAGTAAGAGCAACTTAGCAGCTATTCGCGTCGTGGATAATTGTCTTTGCTTAGAAACAATGCATTTCCCTGATGAAATTCGAGCTATAAGCCAAGTGCCTAATGTACCTGCTGTTACAGAGGTTAATGATAAAGAATTGCAAATGGCGATCACTCTTGTGGATCAACTTAGCGAAAAGTTTGAAGCAAGTAAATACACAGATGAGTACCGTGTAGCTTTGACGGAACTAATTGAACATAAGATTGCAGGTGAAAGTATCGATATTGTTAATGCTCCAACTGCTGCTCGATCCAATGTTATTGATCTAATGGCTGCATTACAAGCAAGTATAGATGCTACTAAGCCGCAACCTCCTTCGCCAACTAAACGTAAACGCACTACTAAGAAATCTAGCGAGAAAATATCATGATGGATTTGCCTAAAGTGCCTATGGCTCCAGTTAACTCATCTGAAATACCTATAGGGTCAGAATGGCGTTATCAAATAAAATGGGACGGCGTAAGGACATTAGTAAGGCTTGATGGTCTAGGTGGTGTTGAGATATTTTCGAAGCGTGTAGAACCACGTAATGATACTTTTCCTGAGATTGTTGAATTGTTGAAACCTCTACGTATTGGCGCTTGTGTGCTTGATGGTGAGATAGCATATTTTGACGGGAATAGACCAAATTTTCAACGTGTACGACTAGGAGTACAAAAACAAAAATATGATGAATCACTAATTTTTGTGGCATTTGATATGTTGTATGATAATGGTGAGGATATAAGAGGATTACCTTTTATTGAGCGTTTTGAAAGACTTCAAAAACATTTTCCGAATCCACAACCTAGACTATTAGTATCTGATCTTTTTGAAGATGGAGAAGCACTTTGGGACTGGCTCAAAGAAAGAGAATGGGAAGGACTTATCTCGAAGCACATTGATAGTCCGTATGTAGAGGGTAAAGGTCATAAACATTGGTATAAGAAGCGTAAAGAGACGCGGCTTACCGTTGATGTGGTAGGTGTAAAATTAAAGAGCGGCCAAGCATCTAGCTTAGTATTACGCTATAAAGATCGATACATAGGCCATGTATCTGGACTAGATAATAGATCAAAACAGTTGATAATGCAGTTTGCTCAAGAGCATGTAGGGAGTTGTCCTTTTAAAGAACTCACACCAGGAATGAAGAAGTCTGATGTGATGTGGTTGAGCATTCCCTTTGCTTGTAAGGTTACTGCTTTAGAGTTTACTGACTCTGGATTATTGAGACAACCTAAGTTACTAGGATTTGGAGTGTGACATTAACATTAGATATAAAAAGCCACTCTTATCCATCATAGGTAGAGTGGCTTTCATCATGTGTTTTGCTAAGGATAATTTTCCTTACCTCAACTATTTAAGTAAACGCAGATCTTGACTGATCTATATAAAACATATAGGGCTACTCATTAATGAGTGGCTTCTTTTCATTCAAATATTTGATTAAGGTAACCAAAATTAATAGCCGCACGAGATTAATTCTCATGCGGCTATTTTCACTTCGCAAAAAAACTTGCCCTTATTTAGATACGGTTCACCGTAACATCTATAGAGCGAAATCTAAGGCACCCGTTTGGGTGCCTTAGATTTGTAGTTGAATATGAACCATCATATGTTTCAACTCATATGACTGAAGTTATACTCTAAGTTCCACACAAGCTGGACAACTAAACTCAAATATATATTAGTATTCATCCACCCATTCTTCACCTGCAGGTAATGTAACTGCTGTTAGCACCTTATTATTTTTTACGTAACTCAAATTATATCCCTCTGCAGATGATGCATCTCCTGCCGCGAAGTCAAGTGAAGCGCGAACAGTATCACCAGGAACTGCCACCATCGAAGCCGATACACTACGTGCTGCCCTGTCATGGTCTTGTTACATACTTCGTCTTTTTTCGCTATTACTTTGTTCCTGAAAAATAAAAAATAAAGTATAATGGATGTTGTTGGGATAATATAGGAGGTATTGATCACATGAAGAAAATTCGCTGTAATTCTTTGATTCTTTTATTACTTATCGTCACCTTACTTCCATTAGGTAGCTTTGCCAATGCCAGTGGTAGCGGAAGTCCTGAAATAACCGTATCAATCGACGGACGCTTCGTCAGCTTCGACGTGCCACCGCAAATGATCAACGGACGAGTTATGGTTCCGCTTCGTCCTATCTTCGAAGGCCTGGGAGCCAAGGTTGAATGGAATGATAAGACTCAGACCGTCACTGGTAACAAGGGGAGCATATCTGTAGTTCTCATCTTGAACGAGAAGAAAGCTACTGTCAACGGAAAGACTATTGCTCTGGACGCACCTTCTGCGCAGATCAAAGGTCGCACTTTCGTCCCTGCCCGCTTCGTAGCCGAGAGCCTTGGGGCCGACGTTAAATGGAATGACACTAAGCAGCAAGTTATCATCACCACTGGTGCTGAAATCGTCACGCTCGACAACTATTTCTTCGTATACAACAGCAGCAAGGTGAACGCGACAGACCTCGACGCGATCAGAAAGTTCTCCACCAATTTCAAGAGCACGAATAACATCATCTTCGACGCCAGCCAATATACGACTGCACCAAAGCTCTATGACGCATTGAAAGCCGAACAGAAGAAGCTTGGTGGTAAAGTCGCCGGAATCCAGATCTTTGGTCTGGCGAGCGATGTCCCTTCCTTCTCCTACGTCCATAAAATGAAGCCTACAGAAGGAAATTTTGAATGGAACGGCATCGAGTACGACAAGAGCGGAAAGCCCGAAAAGTTCGTTTCTGACCTGTTCTACTCCAACTTCAAGAACGACAGCAAATACCTGACGGACGTCACCGTCTACGGAATCATTCAGGAGAATCAACCGGTCAACATTGTACCGGAATGGCCTATCTCGCGCCTTCCGCTGACGAAAGGTGAAATCTCCAAGTATATCAGTAACTATGAATCTTACCGCAAGCAAATCGAAGGAAAATCCATCCCAACCGTTGCCCTTTCTGCCCCTGTCGAGTTTCAAAAAGGACTGGATGTAGCACAGGATGACATCGGATTCTTTATGAATCGAATGAAAGAAGAAAAAGAAGAATTCGGTTACTTCAGCAATACTGATCTCCGTACTTATTATAAGGATCTCGCCGTGAATCTGACAAAAGAGAACAAGTCAGGGGTAATGGATCTTGTAGTAGGTAGCGATGGAGACACAGAAGGAGCCACTCTGAAAAAGGATAGAAAGAATTACTTCTTCGATCGTAAAAGTGTAGCCAGCCTGAACTCCAACTACTACACAGCCTTTTTCTGGGGGTCAGGTGCGGCCAATGGACTAAATGCAAACAGTATCATTCACGATGGAATGGCGAAGGGTACAATGATCAATCCTATCGCTTTCACTATTGCAACTTACAACAGAGACGTTGCGAACTACTTGTGGCTACCGATCCCTACACCTGAAGGAGAGACAGGAGATAACTGGCATGGTGATGTCGCAGTGACCAAAGAACTTTTGAAGGAGAATAATCCATTCTTCTTCGTCTATAAGTATTACGAGGCGATCGAGAGTGGTAAAACACGTCTACAAAGCTTCTACGAAGCACAAGTAGCGTACGCTAAACTTTCAGTAGATAATAAAAAGAATCTACGGGCTTCGTTAGGATATGAGAACATTATTTCAATACACTATCTTGGTCTAGCTGACTATTAATAGTCAGAGGGTCTATCGGAATCCTCCGATAGACCCTTACTTTTTTCTTATGTCACTTGGATCTAATACCTTCTAGAGTCCTTCATATGTACCCGCCACCCAAGAGTTGGCCCATTTGATAAATTATCGCCGGGCATGAAAAAGTCTGATATAGCTTGGTTAGGAGTGCATTTTCCTTGTAGGGTTACAGCATTGGAGTTTACTGATTCAGGATTGCTAAGACAACCTATATTGTTGGGATTTGGTGAATAGCATTACAAACAAATAGAGCCACTCATACCCATACAGGTACAGTGGCTCTTGATTAATTAGATTAATTGCGTATTATTTTGAGAATGAATTTTCCATACCTTGAAGAGTTACATTGTAAAAGAGGTGTTTGAAACTATCGAATTCTATTTTAAGAATGTTAACTCCCCTTAAATCAATTGAAACTGGAATATTGTTATCGGACGCAGTTACTGATTGGCTACCCAATAGAATCTCATCACCAGTTTGATTGACACTATAGAATGTCACACCGTGAGTAATCTCACTTTTAAGTTCATCTATTGAATCAAAGGGATATGCTAGAATTCCTTTAAGCTCGCTATATTTACTATCAAGCATATAATATCCTTCTCCAAACGTTCCTGGAGGTCCATAGGTCGCACCACTAACAATTAGTGTTTTTAATGCGTTGAACGGTGTATATTCTTTCCCTAAAATAGAAAACTTAGCACTACTTCCCTTTTCAACAAGGTAACGGAAGGAATTTATTGCAGTTAGTTCCGTTATATCCGTTTGTTCCGCAACTGGAGCTTCACCAATATAAATAGTCGATGTTTTACCATCCCACGTTACCTCTTTTTCACCATTTGTTAATAGGTTAGACGTAGCACGTAATGGTAGGTATGTAGTTCCTTCGTAAATAATCGGTTCTACGACTTTTCCGTTAGCATCTGTAGGCTTAGCGAGTTTACCGTCTACATAAAGCGTAATACCACCTTTTACGACTTGGATCGTAATTAGTTTACTTGCTGCACCTACACTAGTAACGCCAACGACTACAAATAGCATTACTGCAATACCTAATAAGAAACCTTTTAATCTTTCTTTCCCTACTTTAATCAATATAATTGCCTCCCATGTAAATAATATCAATTTATACCATACCATTTCAGGGATATTTAGTAAACAATACAATATACTTGTCGAAAAAGATTGAGAACAAACTTTATTTGTATTTTGTAAAATACTTTTTGTTTATTGTAATTTTTCTGAATTCATCTCTATAACACAAAAAAGCCACTCTTATCCATCAGATAGAGTTGCTTTCATCATGTGTTTTGCTAAGGAAAATTTTCCTTAGCTCAATTATTTAAGAAAACGAATAACGATCATAACTGATCCATATAAAACATATAAAGCCACTCGCTAATGAGTGACTTCTTTATCATTTACATATTCAATTAGTTCAGAATTATCTACAATCCAGTGTTTTGAATATTAGATAACTGAATATAAAACAGGATTATCTTTCTTTCTGTCGAATGCTGAATATTAAGATTATTCCAAATAATACAGAAAGGAAGATCAAGTTGGAACTTTATCATGTATTTTTTCTTATCGGTATTATTTTGATAATATTAGCCTTGATAAAGGTGGTTACTAAAACCAAAAGATATGAAACCCCTTATTATTCAGAATCTAAACCAGCACCGACACATGCACCAAAACAAAGAGAAGAATCTGTCGTTATTAAACTAAAAATAAATTCAATAAGAAAACCGATTAGTTATAAATCATATTATACTGATAGAGAGCTTTTAAGTATCGCCTTAAACATAGAATACGCTAGAAAAGATAGAAACATTTCGCAACAACAACTATCAGATTGTCTAGGTTATAAAAGCACTAGTTTTATATCTCGACTTGAAACAAGCCAAGCAGAGAAAATTTCACACGAGAAAGTAATAAATATTGCGAAATGTTTAGATGTTGATCCTTCTGAAATATTAAGTGAATTAGAACATTTTTCTAGTTAGTAAATGAAAAACTCTATCATCAATGAACTGCACCTCCAATTGTTAGTTGTGAGTATCCAACAATTCGGGGTGCTTTTTATGTCTAATTTTTTACTATTAAATTCCCCCTTAGCTCCACTCTAGGTGATAGATTAATTAACATTTATCCATAGTTGTTTCCACATATCGCCAAAACATGACTTTTGAATTATACTTAAGGAAATTTCTGTGGTAAAGGTGGCTAAATAATGAGTGCAAATGTCCAAAAACAATTATTACCAGTAATCCCAACTACAAAAAATTACTGGTTAGTCAGAACACAAGGTGGAAAGTACTATGATGACTATAAAAGAAATGGGTTTATTGCAATCAACTGGAACGAGATCACCATTTCAGATATAGTAGACCTTTCAATCACTGATTTAGCTAGAACAGTTAAAGAGAAGTACCCTGATAAACAAGGACAAGGTAGAACCGCTAACCAATTACGTGTATTTTCCAAGGTTATTAAAAAAGGTGATGCTGTAATTATTACAAGTCATTCTTCGAATAAACTAACAATAGGCCAAATCATCGAAGATGAACCTTTTGTTGATGTAATAAACGATCAATTATTAGAAGAGAATAATAAACTTTGTCCCTATCATAAGAGAAAAAAGGTTAAGTGGGGTCCAACTTACAATAAGTATGAAATAGACATTGAGTTATTCAAAATGCTTCAACATGCACAGCAAACGATTAGTTCCGCGAACGATTATGCTGATGCGATCGAAAGTCTGACACATAATTTTTATACTAAAGGTAATGAAGCATATCTTGCTTTAAGAGTTAAAAAAGATGGAAAAATACCAATGTCTGAATTTTTCCCGATGGGAACGGAGATTTTGAAACTTGCAAGTTCGTTTAATGAATTCTCGAGTACTATAAAGATAGACATTGACGATATTGAAACAAAAATAAATGTGAACTCACCAGGAAAAATTAAATTAAAGGGAACAATTGCAACAATAACTATTGTAGGGTTACTCTTAGTAGGACTTACTGGGGGGAAATTCACCATTAACACACCTGAAAAATTAGGTGGATTGAATGTAGAGATTAGTACACCTGGACTAATAAAAGTAGTTAATGATTTTCTAGAATCTAGAAAAAGTGATGAGTTTCAAGATAAGTTACTCGAGAAATATATGGACGACTTGCAAGTAGATACGCCTGACGAATTAAAAACCCTACTTGACACTGTTAATAATAACTCAGCAGAAGTTCTAGAAGTTAGGAATAATGATACTTCTGAAAAATAAGTTTTTGGTATATACTAGTTCTAGAGAGGAGGATAATACCATGGATACCTTGTTGAACTTATTATCTATCATAGGCGCTACACTGGCATTGTTCGGGATAATCTTCCTTATACAAAGTTACACCGTTGGTCTTTTTCCATTTTTCAAGAAACAAATTTACAAACGTTTTTCTCGTGGTGACCTAATTTTCAGTATTAGTTCACTAATAATTTTTCTTAGTTTTTTTAATGTTCAGGCTCCATATTAACATACTAGCCCCTCTCTTTAAGGTGAGGGGCTTAATTATAACTATTTTTGCTAACGAAAAATTCCTTACCTCAACTATTTAGTAGCACGTAGAGCAATAGCGACTGATCGCCAACCCTCAAGCGTCATCTTAGGTTCACTGATTTTCTTCTTGATAAACTCTGCTCCGAACTCCGATACAAACCACTTAGGAGGATCTATTTGAGCAGTTTGCTTTTCTAGCAATCGAATAGTATCTGATTGTGCTTTCACTGTCTGCTTTAATCCGTCTACCTCTTTTCGTTCTGCTTCTGTCATCTCCTCATTCTCTCCTTTCGTTACATCACTTCTAAATTGGTCCATGTTTATAACAGGACATGCTTTCCAACTATAGCCAGGATACTGACTATGCCCCTTAACTTCAACTGCACTTGGCAATTGCAACTGTAGCCATTTAACAAGCTCTAGCGCTGATTTGTATTGAGCATCTGTCGGTTGTTGCGTCCTAAAGTCTCCAACAAGACAAATACCTAATGCATGCTTATTGCTGTTGCCTACGTGATAGCCTACTGTCGTATGATCTAGGCATTGATTGATTGTACCGTCTCTATCAATTACGTATGTGTATGCGATACCTGGCCATCCATTAGTATTAACGTGATAAGTTGCAAATGCTTGTGCTGAACCGCTTAGAGTCAAGGAATGATGAATAGCCAGTGAACGGATATCACTGGCTTTACGAGAGTTATATTTTTTTGTTTTGTGGACAGGTAGCCTACCTTTCAGATCAATGATTTGCATCGGGATCACCTGACTTACCTCTTAGAACTTGAACTGCCTTTGAAATAATTGGTGGAATCGGCACACCAAGGCGACCAGTGTTCTCTATAAGACTCAATAGCTCTCCCGCTAGATAAAAAAAGATCGCTGCATCCCTTATAAGATGAGCATCGCCTATAACTGTATCCAATAAATGTGCCACCGCTACAATAGACAACGTGCCAATCTTACGTGTGACACCAAACCATAGTTCTCTACTTGATGCTTTCCCTTCCTTTCCAGCCAAGGCTAGACCACTCACAAAATCAATTACAATAAATACAACTAATACTGTCATGAGCTGCGTCCACCCTCCGAATAAAAATGATGCCACTGCACCGCCAATTGCTATGAAAAACTTAATTATACTATCCATCATTACACCCCATTCCATAATTTTGAGCATAAAAAAAGCACCCTTTGTTGGATGCTCTAATGTCGTTGTATGGTCCTACATACTTCTGTTTTACCATGTAGGCCTAATACAATTGATAAAACTTTTACCGAATGAAGTTAAAACGTATCTTCCATTGACTATACTAATAGTTGCATTTTCCAATTCCCCTTCAGCTTGGTATTTTTCCAACTGTTTTTTATACGCTTCTTCCTCATCTTTTAATTGTTCCCGTAGGATTTTGTATTGATCTAATTCACTTCTTCGTATCACATCTGTGTCTTCTATCAATGCGCATCTAATTAAATTATCCATATATAAAGCGATATTATCATCGAAATCTAATATAACTAGATCATTTAAGTTACTAAATTTACTAGAAAGTGGAACCTCACCACCATTTTGATTTTTAACTATTTGCGAGTAGATTATATGTTCTCTTTTAGTAAAGACTTCATTAATAATCTTCGCTTCATCTTGACTTAAGTTTTTTATAATATCAATAAATCCAGGATGAGCATGTCTAACTGTATTAATATTTGAAGCACTGGTTAATAAATTTAAAAACAATTCTGCTATATCATCATTTGTTACAGTTAGTAATTCATCAATAACTCGTAACCCAAGTGTTGGGGGAACGGTGATTATTTGATCTTCTTCAACTAAATCTAACTTTTTTTTGTACTTATCCATATGCTTTTCGAAATATAACTGTGAATTGGAATTTGCCAATTTTAATGGCAATAAGATAGTATTGCAAAGATCAAATACCGTTTCCAAAGCTAGTCCAACTTTTTTTACTGCGGGTTGAGTTAAATCTGGATATATCATTTTGAAAGCCTCAAAACCTTTGTCACTCATTTTTCCAAGTCCTAATAAATCCATTACGGAAATCCCACCTCTCGAAAGATACTTCCGTAATTATACAAAACAATTATCAATTTTGGTAGTATTAGTAAATTAGGATTAAAAATATTGCTTTGCTTTTGTGATTTTTTTTGAGAGAATATTCAAACTACTATTAATAAAGGATGTTACTCGATATAGAGATTTAAATAATTCATATAAGAACTTATTAACTAATAGAAAAATAGCTTTTTTCATGTGATACACATCCTTATAAAGTGTGTTACAAATTCCAGTACACAGAAATAATAATTAGAAGTTGTAACTTTATATTAAATCGACTTTTCCTAGTTTCCTCTAAATATTCATAACAAACAATATTGTCCTAATTCATTTTTTATTTTCCTGCACAATACGTGACAAATATTAGCATATAATAGTAATATAGTACTATATAACTATTATAATGGAGTAATAACTGATGCCAAATTACTATTTTAGAGAAGTATGGTCTCCCTTAAAATTAATCGGGATTCGTATTTTCCGTGATGACGAAGAGAAAGTTTGGATAAAAATATGGTCTAAGCCTAGAAGACGCCTTAAAAGAATTTAGTCGAACACATTATCCAACCCTCCTTTCTCCCCTCCCTAATTTAGACAATAAAAAAAGACCATTACGGTCTACACATCAATTGCATCTATATAACGTGGATCGTATAACTTCATATGCTCGTATATCTGCTTTTGCAAGTTGTTGCCTTGCTCGGAAAGAGCTTCTGCACTAAATTGTGTATCGAGTATCGATTGTACAGCGTCAGATCCAACGATCCAATTAATAACTTCTATTGCTTCACCTTTTATGTCTACACCTACTCCTGCTGATCCTGATAGCTCATCTTTAGCAGTAACGACAATTAAATCATCAATAGCGACCAAATCAAATTGCTCTGTTTGTAATAACAGCGCATCAACAACATCTTGTTTAATCATGTCCTCTGAAACAGTCACAGTAGCTATTACAGTATCCTCTTTTGTGATGTTGATATCTCCATCACCGATCAATCGAAGCCACAATGTTGTGTTTTGTTGTGGTTTAGCATCATCTTCTATCAAATACAAAAATCTTTGCAAAGGTTGGTTTCCAGCTAATCTTGCAGCCATGTCATAATAAACATGTATCTCTGCTTCAATGCGATTTAACACTCGGTTGATCTGAGCTAACATGATTACTGAGTACAATTCATTTGCAACTATCCCTGTATCTAGTGTTTCCGATTTTTCTAACGCCATTATTCACCACTCCATTCTAAGTAATTTCTTTCCAAGTTCCATTTACCAACTGTCTACCATTCTGTGCTTGCCAAGTTGCTCCATTATTACGATTGCCTTGCTCAATATTGCTCCATACTCCATTAACAAGCATCTTAATGCCTTCTACATCAAGATTAAACTTAATTAAGTTCGAGCCGTTATCTAAATTTGCAATAAAATATAGTAATCTATTATTTATTGCTACACTGTGTATTGACCTCGTATAACCATTTGCGTTAGTTACTGTTAGTCCTGTGGATTTAATAGTTAATATACCAGCGCTAAACTTACCCGTATACAGCAGCCTGTTTGCTCCATTTGGTATAGCTAATAGGAAACCAACGCTATTCCCATCTACAATCACATCAAAGTCTAAATGCTGTACACTTGTAGATTGGAATGGACTATTTAGTAATACACTTACAGCACTGAAAGATACACCATTTGTAGTTGTTACATACGCTAATACGGGCGCTGTATTGTTTGCAATCAGATAGCTGAAAAAGATATATACCGTACCATTAAACTCTACAGCATTTATTCGTCTTATATAGTGACCAACAGGTAATGTGGCTACGGTTTGCATAGCTTGAAGACCACCGTTTAATGTTAATTTTCTGCGTACAGCTAATATATTACTTGTGCCGTAAATAATCCAAGTTTCACCACTAGCTATTGCGTGAACTTCACTAGCGCCATTTCTTGCAGAATCGCTAGAAGTTCCAGAAACATATGCTGCGCCTAAATTGGGTGCAGCTGTTGTCGTCAAAGATGCATGCCTTTTATAATAAGTATTACTTGTTGAGCCTTCGGTCATGCTTGTTTGTAAATAATGATAATTACCATGCATTAATTTAGCAAAATCTACATTGGTATACGGGGAAGAAGAACCGTTTGATCTTGACGAATATATATTTGTCGTCGGTAAAATAGTAGTCGCATCAAAGTAACAAGTAAATAATCTATCATTATCGTTAGTGTCTCCGTAGCTTCCTGTAACATGAACCATAGTGCCGTTGCCTAGTATTGTTTTAATTGAAATTACATAGTCAAAATCGGGATTTGATGTTGTACCTGCATCTAATTTACATAAATCTAGCCATGTAACTCCCTCATTATTTGAGTAGATTAGCTGATAGTTATTCTTTGACGCGAGATAAGCTGTGACTAGCCAACCATTAGACAATCTAGTGACCTGCGGCACAATAGAACCGTTATTTATGAGATTCGTTGTAATCGCCATAATCTATATACCTCCTAAGATGGTGGTGGAAACCATAAATCTCCATTAGTCGCACCAACAGGAGTTGTAAGGGAATTATAGGTTTTTATTCCGTTTGTTCTTTCTGCGTTGAGGTTTGCTTGTAGTGTTCCATCACTTACAGGATGCAGTTTCCAGCTCGTAGGCACTCCGCTAGTATTTATAGGATTGTGCATAAGCTTGCCTGTGTACATATTGTCTAAAATAACGGTCACACGGTTAATTGTCCATTTTCGGATCTCTATAATGCCGTAATCCGTAGCTGCTAATCCGATATTTACGTTATTATCAGCATTTACGTTAAACCGCATGATGGACTTATCAGCCATAGCCGCTATAATCGTGGCTAGATTCGCGTTAGCTGCAGCAACTTCCGTCAAGGCGTTGTAGTTCCTCCATCCGTTGTGTAATTCAGCGTTGAGGCTCGTTTGAACTGATCCATTAGCATAAGGTTCTCTCTTCCAACCTCCAAATTTAATAGTAGCGGTAGAATTATATCTTGATTTAAGTGTGAACTCGTTTGGTGTATTTTCCAAGAAGTAGAACCACGCAACAGTAGTACCAAGTTTTTCTACAATTAGATGACCAGCTGCAGGGTATAATCCACCCACCGTTGATGAGGTATACACAACTAGAATTGATAATGGTTCCATAGCATTAAATATAGCATCGAATGTTTCGCTTCCTTGCGTTATTCCTAACTCAGAAAACGCATTGTACCGTTTCCACCCATTATGCAATCCACTATTCCAATTTGGCATCACCGTTGTGCTTATGCTAGTCGCTGAAGGTGTTCCTTGTGCTGCTGCAAAATGAACTGAATCAACCCTTACTTGTGGCGCTGGTAGTGCGGTGCTGTCCGCGTAAAACTCAGTGAGCGTCATCGCTTTCATAGCTGTTTCAAAATCAGCAGGCACATTCTGTGTACTATTAAACGCTGTCACCTTGACAGATACTCGTTGATCTGGGTTTGTATTTGTTGCAAATTCAATAGGTATAATAAATTTAGATTTTTCACTATCAAACCTCAGAGAACCAATGCGAATATGTGGAATAGTACGGGAAGATGCCTCAATATATTTTTCATCACTGAACGTGTTACTGCCATTAACAGTGAGAGTACCGTAAAATCTTTTTGTTAAGTTTCCACTAATGTCAATGGTATTGAATCCACCGCTAACTGTTACATCTAAATAACCATTAAAATATGCAACTGGAAACTCAATGTTCATTTTTTGTTTCGGGGAATTTCCGATAGTTAGTTTAGTGCCTAAATATTTTTCGAAAATTCTCTGATCTAGATTGAACATACCAGTTGCAACAGGATTCTCCTTCGGCAACGAATCCATAATGTTTTGTCTAAAAGCCTCGTGATCATATGCTGTATAATTCCTTGCTACTTTCGTTCCTATCGCCCATGATTGTGCGCTTCCTTGAAGTCCTCTTGTTACGCCTGAAATTGTATTTCCTGATTTTGATGTATAGAGAATAGTTTCAGCATTCTCTCCTTGACCAATAACTGCTAAGTTTGGAGCTGCTGGAAGCACCGCACCATTTAGTAATGTGATACTTGTTTGTGATGCTGTGATCGCTGTAGAAACTTCTGTTATGGGACTATTCGCAATCGCTGGATACATGGTTATCATATTCTTTACTCCTTCCTCGCTTCATTTTCTGCTTGATTATCGTTATAATCTGCTTTACTATCATCTTTCGATATCTTTGGAGTAGCTTGTTCGATAGTTTCACCTAGCCACATTTCAACTTCTTTCAATATCTCTAATTGCTTTGCTCCATGCATAATAGATATCGCAATAATACAGTCCTTGATCTCCTCAATTGGTTGATCTACATCAGCTAAAATTTCTAGTTTTTTTGATATTTGCGCCATTTCATTCCGTCCTTTCTGAACGAAAAATAAGCCCTCGACAAGATCGAGAGCTTTTAATACTTATAGTATAGAACTGTAGTGTTACTGATTTACTACGGATTATTATTTTCCTTATTGTTGTGATAATCCATGAATTCTTTTTCTTTCTTAGCATTAACTTCTTCTAACGAAGTTCCTAACAACTTGTATCGAATAGCATTGACTGAATCTAATAGTTCAGCAAAAGCATGAAATGCTACAGCTCCTATAATGTAAATAGGAGTAAATGATAATACCGAAAATATTGATTCATCTATACTATAAATGTATATGCCGCCAACGATTCCTACTAGTAACAATATTGTTCCAACAACACTCAAAACTTTACTAATGATAATCACTCCCTTCTATATTTTTAATTTCAGGAGTTAGTTACTAGACTCTAGTTCTAGTAATTCATTTGTATATGTGATTATATCTTGTTGTGATTTGATGATTTTTTCTTGTGATTCAACAATTCTGTTCTCGTAAAATGAGATCATTTCTTCATTTTTCTCTGTTTTCAGCTTCTCAATAGAGTGATTAATTGCTTCATTAGCTTGCTGTATTTCAAGATTCGCTGTGATTATTTTCGCTTCAATATCTGCTTTTTTCCAAATCATTTCATTAGTTGTTTCTTTTGTCCCAGGAGATGTCAATTTAATTACACTTCCTTCCTTTGATGTTTCATATTTAACATCAAGACCTAATGCTTCCGCTATAGCCCTAACAGGAGAATATGATGAACCTTCGGTTATAATCGCATCACTTATAAGTTGTCCATCTAAGTATACTGGTGCTTCAGCAGTGATTTTCTTACCGACTTTTGATGTTGAATTAGCTAACACTGAACCAGATAATAGAAAAATAGCGCATGAGGATAAAATAATGATCTTCTTTTTCATGGAAGCACCTCGTTTTTTATCCATATTGTACCACATTAGTTCTGGGTATGGGAGTGTGCAGGAATACCATTCCATGTAACTGTAGTTCCATCGCCCTTCATGAGTTGAGTTCCAATAGGAATTCCTGCGTTATATGGTCCTGCTAATCCAGTAGATGCTCCACTGTCTGCCTTACCATTAATTGCTGTTATTAACGAACCTATAGAAGATGTTAGTGCGTTAAGTTCTTGCTGAAGAGTTCTACCATTAGAGTTATTAAACAATAAACTCCAATCTCCAACATCCATTCTGACAGCATAAACACCAGCTAGACCACCTAGTATCAGAGTTTTATTAGAATAGATTCCCATTTGTCCACTTGAAGCTGCACCATAACCTATGGTTAATTGATCTGAATCTTTAACAAACCTAAGTGATGCAACTCTCTGAGAAGATAAACTATAATCAGAATTGAACTCTGCAAAGTTAGTTGCGGATAACATGACTCTAAATAACTTTTCTGTTGCAGACATTTCTGCTAGTGGGTATGCTGTTCCAGTAGAAATCTTTGCCCCATAAATCGTACCACCAGTAATTGTACCTGTAGCAACGATACCACCTGAAAACGTTCCTCCTGTAGCGTGTATAGTACCAGTAATATTCGCTTGAGAGGCTGTTAATTGTCCTGCCATATTAACCCTAAATGGAGAACTAGCGAATTGCTGATGACCAAGGTGTATTCCATTTTGATTGGCTTTGAATACATTATTCAAAACGCCGATTTCAATTTCAATAAAGTTACCTAGTTTACCTATTACTTTTTCTGCTACAAGCCCAGCTGCTGTAAGTGCTGCCTCTGCTGTTTGTCCTCCATCACGAGTGATATAGAGTCCTTTAGATGATAATACTACTTGATCATTCGTAACTAGTTTGCTTTTTAATATAATCCCTCGTTCATCATAAATAACTTCAGTTTTCGAATTATTAATATCGTGTACTGCTTGAGCTGCAAAGGTTTCAAACGCTTCTGTACGTACTTTACCTCCGCTTATGATGTTATCAATGATCTGTTTTGATTTATTCAAGTCAGCAAGAATATCATCATAATCACTTAGATAATAGTTAGCCAGTGTAAAGTCAGGTTGCTTGTCTGGACTGAACAAAGGTTCTTTCAATTCCATTGCTCTAGCTGTAATCCCCATAATCTGCATTTCAGGATCGTGAATTTTAATGGTGTCTCCTAGAAACACTTCAGGTTCTTGATAATCGATTCGATGAAGATCAGCAACGTTTAGAGTAATGTCAATTACCGGAACTTCATTTTCTAATAATGATTTTCTAGTAAATTTCAATAACTCTAATGGATCTTCAATATCTTGATTTATGACTTCTCCATCAAAGTAGGTATTCGTTGTATTTGACCAATAAGCAGCATACGGTGATATTAAGTAATTCACTCGAATTACACCATTTACGATTGCACCAGGTATAGCATTCAAGAGAGCATATTCCGTTGTGGTGAGGTTTGATGCTGACATACCAATAAATGTTCTTCCATCTTTCATTTGGCTGTACATACGTGTTACAAGTGCTCTACTGCTGTCCTTGAAGTTAATGTTAATGATGTTCTTTTTGATTCTTGCTTCATACCCACGATTCATTCCAATTTGCTTTTTAATATGAATGTTAAAGTTATCAGGCTCAATCTCGCATTCATAGATTTCAACCACTTTGTTTAATGCTTGCAAACAATCTCCTCTGCCAAAGTCCTTTATATCTTTCAGATCAAAAGAATCATCGACAGAGAATGTAAAATTACCACCTGTTGCAGAGGATATAGATAATAACAAGGTGTTTATTGATACACCATATGCTTCATCAATATAAGAGGAATAGGGGAATTTGAATTCAGCTAGTTTAAACATGATATGCGTACAGTTAAACTCAACTAATCGTTTCACACCGTCTCGTTTACGCGATCGATCATTAATCACATAATACTGACCTCGCTCATCTTTAACATGTCCTTTTAATTCGATAACCTTGTAATCCTCACTAGACATGGGAACAACGAATGTTAGCTCATAGTCACTATTAATACGTCTACTACGTAATACATCCGTCGCTTGTCCTAAACCGCCTAAGTGGCTCATGTTTCTGTCATAAACTGCTAGTCGTTTCATTTAGTCACCCACTTAATACAAATATCGATCACGATAAGACACTCTAACTAGGATATTACGTCCAGTCACAGTATCTTTATACGTTATTGTGTTTACTCCTGGATTAACGTCAAATACATCTCCGTCATAGCCAATAATCATTCCGTTTTTCGATACTCTGAATTTACTAGAATCAATGATGATTTTATCTCCAGGAGCAAATGGTCCATTTACAGTTATGGAATCAATATGAAACTTTTTAGGTTGAACATGTAGATCACCATCACCATTCATTATCGTTTTCATCAAGGTTTCCCGAATAACACTTGAAGTTAGACTTCCTTCTCCACTCATGACAATAGAATTGATCATTTCACGAATGTATTTCGCATCTGCCGAACCTTCGCCATTCATCTCGATAGATGCTGAATAGACTGCTCCTGGTGAAAAAGTAGACGCACCATTAACATCCATTCGGACAGAGAATAGCACGTCTAATGTATACGATCGATTGAACGGAGTACTATTAAAACCAGTTTGGTTAAACAAAATTAACCCTCCTTTCTATCTTCATTAATTGAGAGTTAATACGACATCGCCAACAGGGAATTTAATGATGTCAGAGACAGATATCGTTTTCGGATTAGTGACTGCTCCATAATATAATAGATTTCCACCAGTTAAGGCATCTCGAATAGCAACGTGTGTAATGAGGTTCCAGTTTGCTGTTGCCACAGGAAAAACGATTTCAGCGCTACTTTTTATCGTTCTTCTTGGTACTGTGACTAATGCTCCAATTCCAGGATGATATATTTCTGCATTCTCAGTAACCGGCGCACTAAATGTAACGCTTTTCCGAACGTACCCACCTCCAGAAACCTCCGAACCTGTATCTGCAGCTGTTGGGTTAGAAGTATATAATGCGATATACACTGTTGCTGGAAAAGTATAAGCTTGCCCTCTAAATACACCATTTAATAGTTTATCCGCTAAATAATTCGAGACTGCTAATGTCATTGAAATCACTCCGTTTCATATTCGTTTAATAATGTAAATCCATTAACCGTTGTTGTACCGTTGTTTGTTAACACAAAAATCGGACGAGCGCTTAAATCGCCGTCCGATTGAACTGTAATTATTCCAGGAGATTGCGTTACTTCTAATTCAACTAATCTTTCTTCACTCTCAGGAAAGGGTTTATGCATCTTTAGTGGAAGTTGAAACATTCCATCAAAAATTATTTTCTCAATTGGCAAAGTTCCTGCATATCTTGCACGATATTGTTTACCTGGTTGATCGCTATACGTGATATAACGTTCTCCTCGCTTTGCATCAAACAGCTTAGCCACTGCCCTAACCTTAGCTTGATAATCTAGCCTTGGATCATCAGCAATGAGTATGCATTCGTGATTGATGATTCTTGGCCCATATTCAGATCCAAAATCAACCTCTCCATCTTCTCCTGCAATTTGCACATTATAATCCCTTGTATCAGGAAGAGGAGGGATATCCCTCTTGATGATTTTGATTCCAATAGATGACCATTTCACACCATCAATCCAAGCTTCAATCATCGTGTTTTCCCTCCTCCTCTAGATTGAATTCTTCTAACTAAATTATCTCTCTCATTCCAAAAAGACTTAGCTGTTGACGAATCATCAATATTAACATCACCAGTTGAAACGGTATAGTAATTATGATTAACAACAGAACTTTCAGATCCAGCAGCCATACTAAAACTAGGCATGCTAAAATTTAATTTTGGAAGAGATAGATTTAGAAGCTTGAACAGATTACTTTGTTGTATGTCATTGAGCACCAACTCTCCAGCATGTGCAACAACCGGTACGGCTTGCCCTCTTATACCTTTTACTTTTCCACCATCTGAAAAATGTTGAAGTTTCCCAGTATCTTGCGTTATTCCATATTTATCTCGTATATCTTGATTGCGTTGAGATAGAGATTTCATGGTTTCTTTATCGTTAATCGCTTTAGCTTTATCCCAAGCATCCTTATTCGAATTATATTCTGCTAGATCTGCCTCTTTAGGATCACTATTTGTCAGATTACTAATGGTTGCCATTCTACTTTTATAATCAGCGATAAAGATGTCTAACTGATTAAGAATTTCAGTGTTTTTCTCAGATTCCTTCATGATTTGAAGTTGCTTGAGTTCCTCTGCTTGTTTTTCAACATCTGTACCGAATCCTTTTAACGCTTCAATCATGTTGTCGTAATGTGTTTCTAATTGATCAATTTGATCATCATAGGCATCTTTTTGTTGCTCTTTCTCATCTTCTAATTTTTTCTTTTCTTCTTCAAGACTTCGAATGTATAATTCTCTTTCTCTTTCGAGTTGCATTTTTTCGATTTCTTTAAGAAGGTCTTCGCGTTCTTTGATTCCTTCGGGACCAACAGCAGATTGAAGAAGAGCAACTCTAGCTTGTTTCTCCGCTAATAGCTTTTCATAATCATCGTCCTCATATTGTTGCCTTTCCGCAGCGATGAGATCTTCTATCACTTTTATCTTCTCTTCTTGAGCTTCAACAAAGGCATCGCGTTCCGCTTTTATTGCTTCGATAGATGATTTTTTAATTTTTTCAATGGCTTCTGTTTGAACTTTATAGAGTTCTTCTAGCTTCTTCTCTTCATTGCTAATTAATTTCATTCTCAGAGCATAAACCTGCTCATCTGCCTTTTTTCGTTCTTCTGTACCCTTAGCATATCTAGACTGAATTCGTAGCCAAGCTTCTAATTCTTCTTCTTCAGATAATCTCCCCATCGCTTTCTCATGCGCAATCCATTTTTCAGAATTCGAGATACTTTCTTGAACGAGAGCTTTCTGAGCTGCATAAACCTGCTCATCTGCCTTTTTTCGTTCTTCGGTACCTTTAGCATATCTTTCTTGCACACGCAGCCAAGCTGCTAACTCTGCCTCTTTAGATAACCTCCCCATCGCACTTTCATGTGATATCCATTGCTCAGACATTGACCAAATTTCTTGGATTTGAGCTTTCTTAGCTGCATAAACCATTTCATCTAATTTCATTCGTTCTTCTGTACCTGCTTTATACTTAACCTGAATCTCTTGAAGCATTTTCAATTCTTCTTTAGCAGAGACTTCGCGAATGTTTTTTTGATGGTTAATATAGCTTAAAGAGCTCTCAAAGGCTTCTTTTGCTTTTCTTTTATCCGCTTCTATAATTTCTTTTTGTATGGCATATACTTTCTCGTCAAGTTTCATTCGTTCTTCTGTGCCTATAGCATATTCCTTTTGCAAGTTCTGCCACATCACTAATTCTTGTTCCAAAGTAATGCGATCCATCGCTTTTTCATGTTCAATTTGCTTTTGAGCATTTGAAAAAGCATCATTTTTCGCACTTTTTTTAGATGATTTTTTTCCAGATGAAGAACTTTTTCCGTAATCAGGATCACTATAAAGATCCGTTAATACTTTTAATCTTTCATCATACTCCGCTTGTGAATTAAAGTAATCGGTATAGAGTGCTTCAATTTTAGCTAATTCTGCATCTTCAGCTTTCATTTTGTCTTTAACAATGGTTTCGTTTAATCCTTCAACCATAAAATTATACAGAGAGTTATTGCTGAATATATCTGGAACCATACCTGTGTATACAGTGCTTTCCATTGCCGTTTTATTGGATTGTGCACTTAATAATTGAGCTCTTAATTCAGCCAAATTACGTATACCATCCATTTCAATGCCATAGGCTTCCATTCGATCATTTGTTGCATTAATTGTAGCGTTTGCTGAGTCTCTCTCTGCTGTTAAAGCATCAATAGCCATTTGCACTTTAGCTTTTCTTAGCGCTTCAACAGCTTTTTCTTCAAATGCCCATCCATCAGCCGTTTTGTAAATTCTAGAAGTGAGCTCAGGGTACTTGTTAATCAAATCCGCTGCCTCTGATGCATTTAAGGATTGACCTTTGGCTAAGTTTTCTTGAACACCTACCAGTTCCTTAATAGCTGAACTGGCATCTTCAATTTCTTTTTTAATCTCCTTCATAGAATCAGCAAAGTCATCCGCTACTGTTTCTCCGTCCTCTAACTCTGATACTAATTTGTTCATTTCATCAGTAGAAGTTGAAGTTATTCCGTTAAGGGTATCTAAGGATTGTTGACTAGTTTTAATTTTCTCATTTAATTCTTCGAGTTTTCCATTTAACTCAACAATTTTATTAGCTATTTCTACTTCATCAAGACTCCCTTGTGTTCCTGATCTGAGATCCATTAGCATTTTATTTGAGTATTCTAGTTCTTTATTTCCATCTATTTTTGCATTGATATATTCTAGGTATAGATCAAGTTCTTCCTTGATTTTATCCCTTGATTTTGTCGAATTCTTCAGTTCTTCTTCTTCAATGCTTCTAAGAGCGTATTTATACTCTTCCGTGAAGTTTTTTACTTTCTCAATGTTAACATCCAACGCATTACCATTTTCATCCCAACCTGACACAAATTCAGGCATGAGTTTGCTAATTCGCTCTATTACATTAGCAAGTTCAGTTTTCGCTGATGTGATTTCTTCACTTGATGACGTATTACTATCAATAATTGTTTTTAGTTCTTTATAGCGTCCAACTAATGCATAAGCATCTCTTTCATTAGTGTTGGTTGAACCATTAACTTCATTCTGAGCACCTGCATAATAAGACCAAGCTGTTGTTGCTACGCCTACAGCCAATGCTATTGCTGTTAATGCAGCACCTATCGGTGTGGCAACAAAAGCTCTTTGAGAAACAGTAGCAACATCTGTAGCTACTTTTAAACCCAACATTCCTTTTGATGCATTAACTAAACCTGTCACCATAGATATAATCGATTGACCTGTCATTAGTCGCATTCCAGTGTTGAGCGTCATGATTGCAGTTCCTAATAGTAAGGTAACGGTAATTGTATCTCTAATCGGCTCTGGAAGTGAGTTAAAACCATCAATTAATAACTTCCCAGTGTGAACAACCTCTTTTAGAATCGCAAGAAGTCCACTATCACCTAAAGTAATGACGAACTCATCCCAAACGGCTTTAAGTTGTAAAGTTTGTTTCTCTAACGTAGTCATAGCTAGTGCATTTTCTCGTTGAGCTGATCCGAATGAGTTTTCAGCTACTGCAGCTACTTCCATTGCTTTAGAGTAGTTATTCATTAAAGAGATAAAACGAGAAGCTTGATCACCACGAGCGACCGCTTGTGTAATCTCATGTCTTTGTGCATCGGCGAGCGTATCCCATTTTTCTGCAATCTTACCTAAAAGCTCTGAAAATCCCATCATATCGCCGTTTGCATGCTTGATCGTGCCTACATATTTTTCAAGCTTATCAATAGCAATATCACGACTTGAGAACGAAATGAAAGACTTTATTGCATTTCCTGCTACTGATCCAGTAAATCCTGCCTGGTTAAGTACCGTTAAATATCCAATTAGGTCATTTACTTCAACCTTAGCGTTAATAGCTGAAGCCCCTACACGGTTCATACCTTCTAGAATCTTTTTGGATGTTGTAGGGAAGTTATTTGAAACTTCATTGAGTTTGTCTAGCAATCTCTCCGAGTCCTGAGCAGCTAACCCTAAGTTAAGAATAGCCCCAGTCATCAGTTCTTGAGCTTGTGCAGCATTAGAAAATGATTGTTCTACGTTAGCTGCCATTAACGCAGTACCAGCAAGAGCTTCCGTTTCTCTTTCATTAAATCCTTGTTGCGCTATGAGCGTGTATACTTCTCCGACTTCTGTCAAAGCATATCCAAATTCTTTAGCATTCTCGATTGCAGATTTCTTTACAAATTCAACATCTGCTGTATCACCCATAACACGCTTAACATTAACCATTTCATATTCAAATGACTTAATTACACTAATCGCTTCTGTTGCCCCACGAATGATAGAGTAGTACATTGACCCAGCTAATAAATATTGAGATGATCGATTTAAAACAGAAGCATCATTTGAGACTTGTGCCATCTTAGCCTGAAACATTTGTGCTTGCTGCGCCATCTTTGCATGGTGTCGTTCTTCTTCCAGTTCAAGTTTACGATGACCATTCTTCATGATTTGGAATTGTCGGTCTATTTTGGTTTGATTCAAGTTTTCTTGACTACTAGCCACAAGTGATTTCTGTTGTATCACCACTAATTTCTTTTGATGCTCAGATTCTTGTTGTAAGATTGCGTCTTGACGTTGCTTAACAATCATCTGTTGTGCTTTTAATTTTTCTTCCGTAATCTTATTTGTTTGATCGAGTTGATTTTTCTTTGCATTTAATAACTCAGCTTGAGCAGTTCTTTGTTTAACCAAAGCGTCTGATTCAGCCAATATTTTATTCCTACGTTCTTCAGATGTTAACGCTGATTTATTAGCTGCACTTGCAATGGCGTTGTACATCTTTTGCGTTTCAGCTAATTCTTTATTCAATACCTCGAATGACTGTGCATTATTTCTAGCACCTTCGTCAAGCTGCTTAAACCCAGGAAGAATTTTAGTCATATCTAGATTAATTCGAGCAGCTACGACATCTTTATTCGATCCTTCCATCGTACGATCACCTCCCATTTAGGCACAAAAATAGGAGGCTCCACTGAGCCCCCATTAGTCTGTAAATATCTAATCTAATTGTAAATCTGATTCTCTTCGTGTTTACTTCAGATATAACGCAAAAAAGCGCACTATACCGAAGTACAGTGCGCCTTACTATCTTGCTAAGGAAAATTTTCCTTAGCTATTCCCCTTAAATTCCTAAATCAGATAGATACTTCGCTTTTTTAGGTTTTTTCTCTATTTTCCCACCATGTATAATCACTTCAAACTCATCCTTACAATTCTTTAGCTTAGTCAAAGCTTGTATCTTCAAGAATGTAAGGTTCTCCCAATCTCTATCAGAAACGCCCATACTAATGCAAAGAGCCCATAAAGCTAAGTAATCGGTTGTTTCATTCTCACTACTATCTTCGTTTTCCTCATCATCCGGATCGTGAGGAAATGATTCATCATAGAAATCGAGTGAGGAGACTATCTAACTCCTTAATTCCTTCTTCGTCAACGCTATCATATTCATCATCAGATAAGCCACCATCTAGCACAGTATTGAAGGCTTCGCGATACTTAGCTTCTGCTTCTGGGAAATCAAATTTATCATCACCAAACCAACCTTTTTCACGACCAATACAAAATTGAAAGTTATATTTCACACCATTCATGAGCTTACGTAGATCTCGAATGGTTTTGATGGTACCTATTTTGATATGTTTCTTAAGAGTTTCAGATAATCTGATCTCTGTACCCAAATTTAAAGTTTGATCTAAGTTATCTTTTTTATCCACAAGTCATTCCTCCTAATTATAAAAAGAACAGCCCCTCAATATGAAATAA
The DNA here is from genome assembly GCF_024721975.1 of Paenibacillus endoradicis. The sequence goes on from NZ_JANQBB010000001.1 coordinate 1,334,440, forward strand.
GGGACCGCAAATTATGATACATATGCAAATACGATTTCCGCTGCAATGCCATCTGGATTATCAGGTGATACATATCCTTCAAGTACTTCTAGTTGTAACTGGTTAACTGAAGGTGTTTTACGTTGAGCGCCGATATTAGTAGTACCGCCACCAATTGCATTGTAAATGGTAAGTTGACATTGAACGGTTTGACGAGTTTTATCATCAAGTAATTCAAAACGATGCACAAATTTAAATGGCTTAGGTTTACGTAAACCGTCAAATGCAGTAGCTTCTGAACTCTCAGCTGACCATTTGTACGTTACCAAGATAACCTTGTCTTTGTTCTCATCTGCCGATTTAATTAGACCTGTTGATGTGATCGTATATTGCTCAACAGTAGGCGTTGCAGCTACACGCTCCAACTTTTTAAGATTTCCGTTAGCATCCTTTACATTAACTTCATCACTTTCAGCGACGATTCCTGTAATGTTGTATTTTTCTAACCCTTTGATCTGATAACCATCATTTGAAAGGATACCTTCTTCCATCTCATCCATCTTCTTAGGTCCTACTTTTGTTTTTGAACCTTGTGTGATCTCGGCAAGAGCTGGAGAGTAACGAGGTACTTCGATTGTAACAATATCTTGAAGATCTTGTGCAGTCAAATGGAATGGATATCCTGATTGACCGCCAAACACTTTTGTCCACTGGAATTGAGGAGCAAAGATAACGCTATTGATCTTCTCATCCACATATTTCAAATTCCCTTCTTCATCGCGAAACCAAATCGTACCTACACCATCCATAACAATTGGATTCATATTAATTTCCTACCCCTCAAATTAATTTATATAAGTTCCCATAGGAGCTTATCTATTTCTTGGATGCGTCTATACTCATTCGTTTGTTTGTAACTGTCACCTTTCGGTAGTACAGCACCTAAAAGACCTAGCTTGGTAGCTAGTGATATCTTTTCTTGAGTAAGTTTCTCTAGCTCTGATATCATTGCTGGTTTTTCATCTGCTTCATTAACATTATCCTTCTTACCACGCATAACTATCACCTCAATTCATTCTGATATAATCCACATCGTAAATTGCTTTATACGCCTTTACACCTGTTATACCAGTACCAAAGTCGGTGTCATAAGTTAAACTACATCGAAATGTATTTACAATCTCTGATCTAAGGTTTTTGTCATGAAGGATCTTAAATACTCTACCTGCCATCTTACGAGCATCCACTGAACTCTTAGCGTAAAAGTCTAAACAAAATTTACCTTCGAAAACAAGTGGATTACGACCAAATCGACCAGGCATCACATAAATCTGAACTTGAGGAATGTTTTCCCTAATGAATGTGGAATCAATCTCCAAACCCTTGACTATCCGATTCACAACTTTCTCGGCTGGAGGTAATGGGGTTAGAGCAAAATAAGCCATAAATATCTCATCTAATATCAATTGGCTAAAAACAACTTCTATTAATTCTTGACTCAAATCCTCACCTCATTTTGAAATAATTGTGATACGGAAAAGTAAGAATGACATTCTGTAAACCTTGTAAGATTCGATCTCTGTTAGATTGTAAAGCTTGTCTCAAAAAGAAAGTGGGTGGTGTAGGACCAAAACTTCTATCAATCTCCCCTCTTCCTGCTAACTCCTCAAGATCGACCCCAGCCATACGACCACCAGAAGATTTTATCGTCCCATCAATAGATTTATACTTTCCCGTTCCACGACCAGCAACGACCCTAGAAGAGCGAGAGCGATATCTATTCCAAAGCTCTGAATTCATATAATTCACGAGACCAGGATTATCTTGTATTCCGGCCATTAATGAACCTTTACCAAATTGCTCAAGCCACGCTTGCCAATAATCTGCAGTAATTTCCATAGAAAATACATCCGAAGCTAATACTTCTAGATTTCTTCTTAAATGATTACGAATCTCTGGGTAATACCTGATGTTCGCTTTGGCTGATTCTTCAACTAGTTCTGATAAAGAGATAACCTCTTTAATTAGTTCATTTCTTAGATCGCGCTCTGCCAATTGATAGTTATATCCTGTATAGCCATCACTCATCGCAATTCCTCTGATAACTGAACGTGAAGCAAGTTCGGATATTTAAGACCATCAACCACATCAACTTGATAAGGTCGTCCATCTAACATAATGCGATCTGGTGATAGCAATAATTCATCTTGTGGCTTTCTTACATCAACAGTTGTTTGTAGAACAAGAACATAGCTTGTAGTTGCTAATAGACCTGGCTCATCCATTCGAAGTTGAGCACTAACATATTGAACAAAGCACTTCACACCCACCTCAATTGATTTAAAAGATGGTCCGCCCACTGGATTGTATAACGCATCATAGGTTTGACTGTATCTTTGAACCTCAACCAAAGCGTTCGTTTTCAGTAAAGAGCAATACTTATCTCGTTCAACAGTAGTACGCATGGTTAAAACAAGAAAAGAAACATCCGTCTCAATGATCATTCCTAATTCAATTGCTGATTTAGGTGATAATAGACCGTTATAGACGTATTCTTTGCCCATTACAGTCGTTGCTTTGGTTTCCCTAGATAAAACTACATTCTCCGCATTACCATCAACTAGGCAAGGAGTAAACCGATGCGAGAACTCATAAAACATATGATTCACCTCATCCGTTTGATTCTTTGAATCTCGTTGGACCTGCTAGACCAAATACCGGTATAACAGGACTATTCCCATCAACGATAAGTGAAATCAATTCATTTACTTCTTCCATTAACTGATCTTTTAAGTTACTCCAATTCACTTCTCGGTTTTCAATAGTGAAGTCAAAATCCTTCTTGGCTTTTTTAATACGAGCACTCATTGAAGGAGCAAGAATAGCCGCTACCATACATACAACAGCGGCATACAGATAATCAACTTCATTTTCTTCGAGAACATCGTAATTAGGAACGCTCGAAATAACTTTTGCTTCTGCAATTTTAATAACTGAAGGCGCATCAATTTCAGTGTTAGACACAACATCCTCACCAACACCTAAACGACTTCTGACTTCATCGTGATAAGTGTCGGTGTTGAGAATTCTATTCGTCATTCCCACCACCGCCTACGGCGATTGCTTCTTTCAATTCTTCAGCGTTCATTTTCGTATATCCAGCAATTTTCATTTCCTTTGCTGTCGCCTTTAGCTCCTTTAGGTCGTTATCCAACAATAAGTTGTCCAATTTTTCTTGGAGCTCTGCTTCTCGTGCTATCGATTGTTCTAATTCAACTTGAAGCTCAAGTTCGCGCTCAGAAGGTTCGTTATTTAAGATTTCATTACTTTCAACGATAACAGCTAATAACTCTCCTGTTGCTGCATTTCGTGTCTGTTTTTTAGCGATTTCAATAAGACCTGCGGGGGCATCGGTTACGATGTCCCCTGCATTGTATTCTCCAACAGCATCAACGAGTACTTTAACAATAACCATAGAATGTATCCTCCTAAGCCACTGTACCGAAGATATGCCAGTTGACATATTTTAACTTCGGTAGCACTGTAGCACCATTGATAACTTGCCATTGATCAGGATCACCTTGAATTAATTTAGGAAGAGCGAACTTACCAGTGTGGCCAGTGAAAATGTCTTCATAGTTGTTCGGACTTGTTACAAGATCCATAATTGATCCTGTCATGCCTTGTCCAACAATAATTACAGCATTATCAGGAATAAACGGCAAGAAATTACCTGAATCATCGATGTATCCACCGTCATACACTTCGTATTGAAGACCATTTAAGTTCTGATCGATGATTGTTGCTAGCGTGTCAGCTGTAACAATATTTTTACCATGTGTATGTTTCAACAATTCCCGAATCTTTGTATTTTGCTTAAGAAGCGTATCGACCTTTTTGTTAGCAATGATTTTCACTGCTCTTGCACCACTACCACGGAATCGAAGAATCCAATCGTCCAAATCCTTAAGAGGATCTGCATTTACAGTATCACTCCAGAGGACAGTAGCTGTTGGCTTGTTGCTAGCAGGAACTCCATAATTAATAGTGACAGCTGGTTTATTTACCGTTGCAGGAATGATAAGATTTCCTGTTAAGGACTGCCAACGCATCCACTCAAAGCGAGTTTCAAGACGAGCATTCAGCCCAACCATACGTTCAATCATGTATTCTTCAGCCCAAAGTTGATCTAACTTGTTACCTGGTTGACGTAGTACAGCCATCTTTTCACGATCAATAATGACTTTTTCTCTCCACTCTTGGTTAGTAAAACTCATATGTTTTACTACAGGCGGTGTATGAATTGGAGATGGATCATTCAATCCTGTTGGTGGTGTCATACCTGTATCATCATAGGTAATATCATATTCGATAGTTAGACCACGCTCTGTTTTTAAGTCAACACCACCTGTTAACAACTGAGCACCACGGAAAGAATTAATATCAGTACGAATGTTTTGAACCACTTCCGTAAGAAATAACGGATCAAGTACGTTAATAGCCATAAGTAGTTAGCCCCCTTATACAAAGTAGCATAGACGCAACGCTGTCTTAGCCGCTTCGTTAATGCCTGTCAGTTTAGATTCATGAAAAATCCCAGAAATCCACGCAGATGCACCGATGTCTGTTTCAGATGTGTCATGTGAGTTGTCAAGGATGCAAACCGCTTTCTGTGAACCATCTGTTGCATCGGATTTATAAGGAACAAACTTAGCAGTTGCGGTAACTTTCCCAAGAACTGTTCCTTTTTTTATAACACCATTCCCTTTTGCCAAAAGAACACCACCTGGCAACCGAGCTTGAAGATCTGTTGAAGCAAGAACTTCAATAAATTCTTGCGTATGAATCGCCCCCGGACCAGGAGCACCATTATATTGAGCATAATTCATAATTATTTGTCCTCCTTCATCAGATTTCCATGACCAGTGTTCTTAAGAGCTGTCCTTGCTTCTTCCCTTGCAGCAGCACGCAATTGTTCTGGTGTTTGGTTGTCTCCATTGTCCTGCGGATTACCTGGCGCATTTCCACTTAGCGCACCGGATGGAAGTTCAACTTTTGAGCCTTGAGTATGTTGACCGCCACCACCTAAAATGACTTGTGCTTGTGCGTTATAAGAATCACGAATTTTCTCTACTTCTCCTGCAGATAGACCATTAAGAGACAATTTCATTACTTCCACATTAAAAGCTTCTCCAAGCGCACGTACACCAGCACCGCATGCTTCATCAACGATTTTCAGTTTAAACGTTCTTCCATCTTCTGCTTGATCGTTAATTACTGAAAGTTTAGCAAGTATATCCGCATCAGATTCTACACTTAATGCCGTTCGAATTTGACCTAGTAATCCAGTAGCTGTCGTTAGCGCTATTTGACTTTGTTGCGCTGCAAGTGCAGCTGCTTTTTGTTCTTCTGTCACATTTCCATCTCCTTTGGATAATTTCTTATCCTCAATATTATTTTGTTGTCTTGGCACGTAACCAACCAGTCCAGATTTATTGCTGAACGAATAAAAGACACGTTCATCACCATTCAGTGATTTTGTGTCTTCGGATAACTGTTCCCATTCTGTTGTTAATTCAACGTTATCAATATTGCTTAAACCAACAACCCCAGCACCTGGATATGCACCATCAAACACCAAGGAGTTCTCCATCAGTCCCCCGTCATCCATTTCTACAATGCAGGTAACTCCTTCATATACCATCCCTCGGAAGTGTTCGCATTTACCACTAAAGTAACCTTCGTTACAGATGGAACAGTTATGCTTTGTTGTATAGAACCCGATGGAGGTATCAAAAATAGTTCCTGCATCAATTCCATCCGCAAGTTGATCAACCTTAATCCCATTGAGTTCTTGCCCAAGCTTCATGTAATGATCAGCATAAAGGGCATACTCATCACCCTCTTGTTGCAATCTGCTATCATATGTCCGACCTAGAGGGATGGTCATGATGCCCAAATTTGCCCATGAGTGATCTAATAGTAATGAAACACCCTGTTTTGCTTGATCTGCCATCTTGCGCAAAAAATTAGGTGTTATTCGAGAAAAACGCCTTGGAATAACTTTGTCACCTACTAATTTCGCTTGAAACGTATACGCTTCTTCCTCTGTTAGCGGAACTCTTGCCAGTTGGTTGATTTTGGCTAATTGTTCACTTGTTGGTTTCCCCATTTTGTTTATTCACCTCCTTCTGATGGAATAAATTCTTTCTCTTCATGTTTCTTTTCTAACTTCACTATCAATTCTTCAGGGATATTAGGATTAAGCCCCAATGTCCAACGAATTTCTTCTGCAGCTTCACTTGGTGTGATGTAAAAATTCTTTTCTGCCGAAATATAGTTATTGATTTTTGAACGCCTATCTCTCTCAACTTCATTCTCTGATCGTAGGTCGATAGGTAAATAATCTACTTCAACCTGAGTTTGTGTCCCTCGAATTCTTGCAGACAAAGAAAAAGCCCGTAACCAGAAACGTTTGGTAACGCTCCGTGCGGACTCTACATTCTTAATATATATTTGTGTATCGATTGAGCTGTATGTCTCAGTCGAACCTTGATGCCTAGAAAGAATAGTTAGTAATGTCTTTAATGATGTTGCCATTTGTGTATCAATGATATCGATCAATTTCTTAATATCGATCATTGGTCCCGCGTTTCCACCTTTGAGATATTCAACTTTTACATTATCCCAATGGAATAGTGAATCATCCGGATTAAGAGACTCGAAATGTTTTTGAATCTCTTCCATACGTTCTTTTAAATAGGCAGATTGCTTTGTTGGATCATTAGCTATACTTTTAGGCATGTTCTTAATCATAATCTCTTCCATTATCGAAATATCTAATCGAGGATAGCCTTGATTATGAACGACAGCTTTCAAATCTTGCAAAACTTGAAGATGGAAGAATACAACTTGTAGCACCGGTAACATAGGTGATCGTCCATATGGATCGTCAACCATTGGATCAAACTCTTCATAAATGAATGTTGGCGTGTCGATTTTCTTATATAATCCGAACCATTCCTCACCCTGTCGCCTTTTCGGATGTTTCACATACTGCCACGGTACTAAACGATCAGTATCTGAATCTCTCCTAAACCATATTAGTGACGGATCAACGGGTACGATATCAATGATATCATTGCAATGCTCATTAAGAATAACCTCACCAGCACAAGCTCCGCGAACCATTACCATCATTCGTTGAATGGTATCAACTTTATCTAACGAACGTCCATGTTGATAACCTGGTGACGATAATGGCGTATTGAGCATTGATTTGAGTTCATCTAATACCTTCTGTCCATTCTTATCATCTTTTCCATTAGCTTTCTTTGCAGTAAAAGTTATTGGTGTGTCACCCATTCTTAAATAAGTGTACAAGGCATACGATACATCTGGATGAACGGAGATAAGAAGTTCCAGTAATTCTTCCGCTGTATAGCTTTGAAGTTTAGTAAGGTCGATATTATGCGCCTGTTGATACTTCTTGGGTAACCAATTAAATACTCCCCAAGGATTAGCACTCTTTGGGGTAGTAGCTCTACCTATTCCCATCATCTGACGTTTTACAGACGTCGGTAATACATTCATTGCAAATGAATAAATTACTTTATGATACCATTTCAAGTGTTCACCGCCTCTCTTTGCGGATTTCTATAAATATAGAATATCATGGTAACTCTACGACATTACTACGAATATTCCTTTAAAAATCCCATCATCTAGATTATTTTATTTTGTTTATTGTCGTTTAAACTCGGTTTATATTCCTTGCTGTTGGAAACTATCACCTAGTACAATATTACTAAGAGGAGGTGATATACATGGCAGATAAATTAAAGCCCGGAACACCCACACCTACTTCCGGTCAGTATGGCGTTGTTGGACCTAGGGGTGGAGATAAAGGTAGAGAAGTTACATCAGTTCAAGGAAAACCGTTGCCACCAACACAAAATCCTGGAGAAGGTTATAAGTTGGTTGATCCCACAAAGCACAAAAAATGACCTTTGAGATCATCAACTTACTGACAGTTCCAACAAAAGTCGTAGGAACATTTCTCCGTACGACTTTTGTTGTGTACTCATCATTTCATTCATTTTCAAAGTTAAATGACAAGATGTGCAGATATGACCTTTCCCAAAACATGAATAACAGATATCGCGATAGAAGCCACTTCAAGCCTAATCAGGTATTCTTTATGTAGGACATATACTTATTGAGATATCACCGCAACACAAAAAAGAAGGCTAGGAATTTTTCCTGACCTTCTGTAAACTTGCTATACTTCTATGAATTAATAATATCATCGGATTTGTTCGGAGTTACTACAGATATTACATTAATCTCCTTTAGCAGCTTGATACAAGGTGCCATGGAACTGTATTTCATCTTTTGTATTACTTGGTAAGTAAAGATGTACGCCTCCATATTCATTCATTAATGCATTTATATCACCAACTTTAAGAAGCTCTTTTGTAGGTGCATCAGCATAAAATAAAACCAACGGTTTACCATTAATTAAGGATTCTAATGCTCTTGTATTATTTTCAAAACTAAAAACTATATTGAAGTTTCTAGTTTCGATATTTTCGGATGATAATTGAAAGGTCATTTCTGTAGCTTTAAATTCACTATAATATGTGACAGACACATCAAAATCAAGTTCCTCTCTTGGTTCAATTCCTATTATTTCTTTGACTCCCCAAACTACTACTAATTCCTCTTCTCCAATCAAACTAACACTAATTATTCTTCCCATAATTACTTATTTCTCCTTTACACCCAATTTTTATTACACTTTATTTTAACATACCTTTTGAAAGAATCTCGTAATTTTACGCAATTTTTTCCTTATTATTCAAATATACATAGATCATCAACATATGACTACCAACAATGTTGTCAATTGATGCTATTTTATGTCTTTAGTCAATCACTCAAATTCTTTTTATTGTTATACAATTTCGTTATCTTCTTTTTATCGTTACTCCACCAATAGAAGGCATCATTATGTGTTCGTCTGGCTGTACAAAATACTCTCCAAACGTCAAAACGAATGCATCAGCTCTATCAGGTGACTTGAGTCCGCGTTTCTTCATATCATCCTTGCTCTCTAAGATCATTTTTCCTTTTGAAGTCATTCGCCATTTTCTTGTGGCCAACTGTGAAATCAAAGTGTCATCGTCTGGTAACTGCATAACTCCTGGATCTCCGTTGATAAAATTAGTTAGATTAGTTTCCAAGTCAGTCCTAATAGACTGCCACATTTCAGTAACTAGATTGGCACAATATTCGTCCAACGATGAAGATCCATTATTGACTGGAACGACCTCCCATCCATACCCTTCTTCGTTGATAACTTCTATGAGCCGATCTGTTACACCGCCGCCGACTCCAGTATCATCTACATTGAATTTTACATTTTCTACTTCTGGATGTTGCTGGAGCATGTCTTTTGCCAATCGAATAGCATTTCCCACGGTAACCATTGTACTTTCTTTAAAGTGACTATGTTGGCCGACTGTCTTCTTACCTATGCCAGCATACATTGCTGTTTCGTCGTCTCCATAACGAGCCACGTCTACACCTATAACCAAAGTTGTACCAGTAGCTTCAATCTGTACTTCTCTAATTGCATGCTCCGCTGCCTCCAATGTAATGAATGTACCAGCTTCGCCACGCGGAAACTGTCCCTGCACACGAACCCTGTATACGTCACTTCCTTCACCATACTTACGCTTAAGCATTTCTATATTTTCTTTGCTTGTTCTTGGACTATCAAGACAAGATACCTGATGTGTTTTATATATCGATCTATCTCTATTATGAGAATCAAAAAAGAACCCACTAGTTTTAGTTGGGTTCCCACACATAAATAGTTTATTATATTCTCCTGACAATGTACCAAATATAGCAGCCATTATCCGATCATCAACACCAGATGCTTCATCGACAATGAAAAGCATGTAGTCTTCATGGAATCCTTGCATGTTCTCAGGCTTAGTTGCTGTACGAGCCGTTGCAAACCAACGTTCCTCGTGCTTTCTCATATATATCTTTGTCTTAGTCCATTTGAGAATTCGCTTTAGAATAGGACTCTTTGACTGCCACTTACTGATCTCTGACCAAAGAACATCATTTAACTGTTGCCTTGTAGGAGCTGTACATACTACTCGTGGAAATGGGAAGCAACTTAGAAACCATAAAGCTATAGCTGCTTCAAGCGCTGTTTTACCAACACCTTGCCCTGATCTAACGGATACAAAACGATGTTCAGCAATATCTTGTGAAACCTCTTCTTGCCACTTATCAGGATTGAAACTTAATATTTCTCTAAAGAACGTATTTGGACTCTTTCTATATACAGGAATACGTAATTGAAAAGCTTTCATCCTTTTAGTTAGACTATCATTCTTCTTCAATCCCCATCACTCCAGTTACCCAATCTTCAATTAGAGATTCATCTGAATCTTCATCCCCATTTTTTAGTTTATCTACTTCCAAGCGAAGTTTTTCAACCTTCAATTTATCTACTTCAGACATGTAACCTAGATATTTCTCTAATTCCTTAAGAGCTCTCATTTTGTCATGAAGCTTAACTCCAATTCCATCCTTACCTTGTTTAACTTCACTGATAATCGTTCCATCTACTTCACTATCGTTTTTAAAATCCACAAAACTTACTGCTTGAGTCATGGGTGAACCATCTTCATTTAATACAGGCTGTCCTTTTTTATTGAAGAGTGGCATATCTTCTTTGCCGAAGTTTACAAAGTCCGTTATATCAGCAAAAGCGATTTTCATATATTCAGCAATGACTCTCTGTATGCCTAATCCGAGACTTGAAGCTATTTCTTCCGTTCGTTTTTGAATAGCAGACTTTATTTCAGGTTTCCTCAACAGTTCCCATCCAATGGAATAAGCTGTCTTCTTGCTGTAACCTGTAGCAATGGCAGCTCTAGTAGCATTAAAGTCTCTTAGATACTCCATCACAAAGATTCTTTGTTTAGGTGTTAATCCTTCATCATCTGGCACTTCAGGTAACTCAGCTTCAACCTCTTCTATCTTTATAGGAGTGTTTCTATTTGTTTCGGAACGTTCCTTATTTATGGAGCGTTCCAATTGTTTTTTAGGAGTGTTCCGTTCCTTTGAAGTATTCTCCTGTTCCAATACGCTAATAGTTTCTAATGTAGCATAGACTTCCCTAGGTTTATCTCCTTGATATGGTCCTACTAACTTCTTACGTTCCATATTATCAATTAAACTTGAAGCCCTTGTATGTCCTATTCTCATTCTTCTTTCCAATAAAGAAGCCGAAGCTTGCTTCGCCTCGGCCACTATTCTTACTGCTTCTATGAATAACTCATCATCCACCAAATTAAGTGAATCTTTACCTTTTGGAGTAGCAACATGTTCTTTTTTCTTTTTATTGGAACGTTCTGTTATTTTAGGATCTCCTGTTAGCTTCTTATCCCATGAATCCTTAGCTTTCCATCCTCGGACTGTTCCATCTGATATCTCAAGTTGGGAAGCAATCTCAGTAAGGTTGATTTCTCCATTTGCTGATTTGTATATCTCCCAAGCTTTGTCTCTTCTTGGATCTCTTGGTCTTCCCATTACATTTATCACCACCACCTTGTATTTTGAGAGCTAAGGAAAATTTTCCTTAGCAAATAAAAAAGCCACTCATTTGAGTGACTTAAGATAACCATTTATATATTTGATCATAGTTTGATAACCATATGTATATTCCTGCTAGTCCGAATAACGTAATAATAAAATCCATAGCCCTTCTTTTTACTCTTAGTATTCTGCCTACTATGACTCCAAGGATACACGGTGCTAAGACAAAGATTCCCATCGTTTTAATTAGCGTCCAAAACATATTATCTATTACTGATGTATCTACACCTTCAAAAACATTCACAAAATCCCTCCTCATTCAAAACATCATACATTATCTCCCAAAGTTAGACAATCCATGATGTGGAGTATCTAAGCACCTTTTCCAAAAGAAAAAGCACCGGTTAGGGTGCTAAAAATGATTAATACTATGCGATTTACATACCCCAATCATCTCATCAAGTAGATGGTTACTTTTTAATTCTACCCAATCGATATTTGCTTGAAATCTTACTCTCTCATCAAGACAAGTTGCTTTTCCTCTCGATTCACGCACATCAATTGTAATTTCCCATTTCGTAGTACTCGTCAAAACTCCCTCATCGAAAGTTTGGTTATTCGTGATATTAACAATGCTTCTTGAATTTTTACTTTCAATAATTTCGTGAAACATTTCCATTCATCCCCTTTTTTATTTTATTTCCTAAATTAAGGGTATCGTTTAAAAATGATTGTTTCAAGTATTATTGAAAATTCATTGGTTGTGTACTAGTTGAAGATTATAAGCTATTCATTACATTTGCGTGGGCAAGGATTCGAACCTTACATATCATGCACACCTTCATTATAACCCGATGCATGATTACTCCATCTGAGTCTTGGGCCGAGTTTATTTAGCGTCTACCCTTTCCGCCACCACACATCGTACTACATTTTTTCTATGATTTCATAATAGCAACGATTCATTCTTATATCCATTCATATTTACTACATCATTTCTGGTAATCTCAAACCAATTTCTCCTTCTTTGTTTCTTCCACGACCATAATCTATGACTACGAAGTCCAATGTCCGATTCACTTTTAAGCTCGTTGCAATTTTCGATATTGCTCTAAGCCGCTTATCCGCAAATGTAGTGGCTGATATACCTGGTACATCCTTCTTATATCCTTTTTCCATGTAGTTCTGTGCTTTCAAGTATTTCTTGCCCTCTAGAAAAAGTAGTTTTGCTGTCAATCCCTCATGAGGATCACGTATATTGTTTATTACACCTTTTACAATATTAGTAATCGCTAAATAGAATTTATAGTTAGCTTCACGCTTATCTTTGAGAATGACTGTATTGGCTGTTACATCAGCAGTTAGTTCCTGGCCTGTTTCTCTTTTCCCTACTGAGCCCTCAGCACTTAAGAGATCATAGGCAGATAATCCGTTTTCCATTTCACTCATTGCTATTTCATAGTTACGACATATGTCTATCATATCTGTGTATCTATCCAATAACCATTTAGTTTTCCGAATATCTTCTTCATTGATATCATCGAAGAACGTAATTTGTATTATCTTTTGAGTATCTTCTGCATCCGAGTTCTTTTTTAATGTGATTACTTGATTCATAGCGTCACTCCTCTACGTTCACGACTTTTTATTACTTTTAGTATATGACACTTTTATTACTATTTTACTACGGATATTACATAATGCTAAACTTTGAAACAGACATTATCTCAACTATTAATCCATCTATAGCAGATTAAAGTGAAATTGCACAAGGTTAATCTCATTTTTCTGTTGTTTTTATATCTACTGTGCTAATTTCTGTTTGGATCTCTTATTCTTGCCACTTCATGATCACCACCACCTGGTTAACGTTAGTTTTTTTAAAGTATAAAAAGGAATAAAAGGACATCTTTACAACAATGCTGATTGTACTATATTGTGGAATATATTAACTGTCCTTATCTATAAAATACTTTGGGAGGCACATATGGGAGAAGCAAAAGCTAAAAAAGATTTTATAATTCATAACAGGAAACTTAGTAATGATTTTAGAAAAATACAAAAAGCAAATGTCTATTACGTAAAAAATCTCAGACAAGAATTATTAGGATATTATCGATTCTTTACTACTGAGGACATAAAAGATTCGCTTATTCATTTTACAATTAAACTAGAGCAGACTAAACAGAAAGGAATCATGCTCAGTTATCTATCAATGGGAATCGCTATAATTCTTGGCTTGTTTAGTATATTTATATCTACTGTTGTTTCGAAAGGACCCGATGCTAAATTAGGAGAACAGGGTGAATACTTAATAAACGTTACAACTTGGATCTTAAGTTTTTTGATTGCATTGGCATTCTACCATTTGATGACAGGTTATTATAAGATTAAAAAAGAAGTCTTATATGTGGAATTACTAAAAGATATCATTTCTTCGCGAGAAGAAACTCAAACCAAAGATCTATCGAAAAAAACTAAGCCCTCTAAATAGGGCTTTTTTATTCAATCTTCATTTGTCCTCTTACTTGGATATCGATGTACATCCTGTCCTTGCCAATACATATCCCCACCACCTGAGTTATGTTTATTAAATAGAAAAGCACCCTAAGGCGCTTCACTAGTTATTATTCTTCTTGGTTTTTTCGTAGGGATTATACTACATTTATTTATTTTACCTTCGTTTGAGCTTAGGAACATTAACTCTTGCACATAAACATTGCCAAAGATATCGTTATATTGTATTTGAACATCATTTATTCTTTCGATTTCGCGTTCAGTACTAATTTTTAGTACGAAATTTATTTTATCCCCTACTTTCAAGTTAATACTATTCCATCCTGTTGCTACTGTCATTCTTTTTGAATAAAAGCGAACATTTACCGCACTACCCACACCAACATTTTCGAATGCAATAAAACAATGGTGTGTTATAACATTTTCTAAAGACTCATCTTCTGGCCATTCACTATTATATATACTTATTGAATTTTGATTTATATGACCAAGTAGATCATTAGTAATATATATAAAAGGTATTATCGATAAACGTCGCTCTTTTTCATCTCTATCATAATAATACTTCATATTTGCTTTATATATTAAATAGGTTACTCCCACACTTAGAACTCCACTTGTTGCACCTATCAATGCTACTATCATATCGTTATTTTCAATAAATAGTTTTGCAATCAAATAAAAGATTGCAACAAATAACAAATATAGAATTAACAATAGCATTGGTATTACTGTATAATTAATTACTTTTACAATTGTATCTTCTTTCTCATTTTTCACTTTTATCCCTCTCCCTACGAAATATCATACAGTATCTTCCATTAGCAGACAATATATGATGTATTCTGTGTAAGAGTATTAAACCAAAGAAAAAGCACCGGTTAGGGTGCTTTAGGATAAGTATAAGGTTTAGGCCATCTCAAGTTCCACCTCTGATTTAGAGCCTTGTTTCTCTATTAATTGTTGATAGTGTTTGGATGCTCTGAAATCCTCAAATATAGGCCATTCTTTTATGTCTTCTTCCTGTAACTTTTCTGGAAAACCTTCTTTTAACTCTTTAAAAACATTTTCGTGGTCATTCAATAATGCATACCTACATATTCTATATCGTTTTTCTTTTGCAGACAGATCTAGCTTTTCGATGTCATCTTTAATAGTTTCAAGTCCCTTAGTTCTTTTAATAGACAGCCATTTATTCATTTGGCTAACCAAAACATCAACCTCACTGAGCTTAAAATCCATTATAAAGTCAGATACAACCCCGACAACATCCCATTTTTTTTCTGTCATACACTCGTAGCTTAGTTCGTGTAAGTATTCAACAATAGCTATATGCTCATCTTTTCTTTTACTCCATACTTTTATTCCTAAAATAATACCTTGAAGCTTTAATAAATTCAATGAAGTTAACATATATGCTAAATTGACTTCAATCCTATCACCTTTATTCATTCCTTTTGTCAAGTCTTCGCTTACTTTACTAAGGTATATTGAATTAATATTCCCTCCGTTATGTACAAATAAATTCCTTCTAATTAATATTTCATTGATTTTATCGAATTTATTATTTAGTTCAGACATGTCTATTTTTATTTTATTCTTGAAGAAATCAATCCAAGATTTTAAACCGTCATACATTAAATTTTGTAATTCTTTCTCTATCAGATAATCTTTTGCATCCTCTATTGAATCGAAGTTTACTAAATCAGAGTATTTTAATTCTTTTTTACTTATACTTAATGAATCAGGGTATTTCTTTACATATTCATGTAGCAAACTGGAAATTAGTAATTCAAAGAATGTTACTAATGAGATTAATGAACTTTCGAACAGTAATGGTAATTGATTCGCGGAAACTGTCAGTTCCTCGACTGCTGATTTAACTTTACGACCCAAAACACGGTCGTTAAAACTAATTTGAACATCATTTTTATTAACTTTTTCTATTTCTATGTCTATTAATGGTGCGTTATCATCCTTCTTATTCCCTATTATTTCTTCATTTTGGATCTTCTTCTCTTCTTTAATCCTTTCGGATTCTTCTCTTAATGCTAAAAATAATGGATTTAATTCTTCCATATTCTTATTTAATGTTTCAAGTGTGTTTTCTATAATGGTTTGCTGAATCCCTGTAATAAATACTTCTAGTGTTTTCAGGTTATGTAGATATTGAGTTATTAAAGTTTTCATTTTATCATCGCTCTCCTTTTATGCCTTATTTCGACACCAACAAGGATTTTCCTGCACTGTAAATAAAAGTACCTCTTCCGAAGAAGTCGAACCTTTCGGTATTGGTTCACTCTTACTATATCGTCTAACGGTCTATACCATGCCAATATATCAAATTTCTCTTATACCTAGCTTTATCAAAAGAGTGTTAACAAGAAGATGATCTCCACCACCTGAGTTATGTTTGTTTTATTCAATAGAAAAAGTCACCCAATTGAGTGACTTTTGTTTTATTTTCACTATTCGCATTTTCCCGTTCCATCACAAGCGTTACAGCGGATATATTTAGGAATTCCGCTATCATCAATTTTAGCGTTAACTAGATCATGAGATGGGTATTTCTGATCTAATCTATCCCATTCTTTATCCCACTCATCATTATAAACTTGTCCTTTACCACCACATACAGAACATGACATTATTATCACCTCCCTCAATTGCCACTATTCGACATAAGGCAGATATTTCCTGCGATCAGTTAACTATTAATTCAGACCTGCTACAAACATATGTTCCAACTAGTCGGAATTATTTCAAATGGTAAAATAGTACTAATATATAGGAAAGGATGGTAATTATGGAATTAGATAATATTCAAATCTTACAAATATTAAAAGCCAAGGGGTTTACTCATTTATATCATGCTAATACAGTAAAAACAGCTTGCTCTTTTCTAAAAAATGGAGGTTTATATTCTCGAGGTGCGATAGAATTTCATAACCTAAAACAAACACCGCAAAGTTCTGATAATCTTGACAAACATTTTAACGTATGGAACGATATTTTTCTTGATAGTTCTGATTTACATATTTTTCACAATAGACAAAATTTATACGGTCCCGTGCTATTCAAGTTTAACATTGATATTTTATCATCGCCAGATTTACCCCCTCTTTGGGTGACAAACAACAATCCAATATACTGGGATATTAATTCTCCAATTGAGGACAGATATTTCAATTCAATAGAAGAATTTGAACTAGGCTATTCGAACCAAGCAGTAAGGGAAATGATTACTTTGCGAGATACAACTTTCCCTCTATTATTTGATCCCTATTTGGAAGAAATTATTTTAGATGATCCGGAAATAAAAATTAACGAAAGAAATTTATTCAAACATGCAAAAAGTGAATTAAAAAAATCAATTGGTGAAAATACGTTCATCAATGACAGAGTGATAAAATCAAAAAGAAACTGTTCCAATTGTTGGTGTAAAGATAATTACTTCAAACAAAAATCAGTTGAAGATTTAGAAATACTATTCACAGTATAGACTCTTCTAATATATATTTCTTATAACGAAAGGCAACCTCTTATTAGGCGACCTTTCGTTGTTTACATTTCGTTTGATAATACCATTATACATGTCAAGTTTCCATTTAAAAAGACAACGAATAGTTCATTTTACGGTCATTGTTGTATATTCCACGATTGCAAGACGATGCCAACGCTTATAAGTACTTTCTGACACCCCTAACCTCTCACAAACTTTAGCGACTGCCATTTCGTCAATATACCTAAGTCGTAGTAACTCTGCATATCTCCGTTTTACCTGCTCTACTGCATTAAGTACCATATCAATCTTTAGTATAGTTTCTTGTAAGTCCTGGTACTCTGCGACACGGTCTAGTACAGCATCTAAATCATCTCTAATGTCATAACCTCTAGCTGCTACTACCTTCTCAATCTTATGCTTAAGCTCTTTTAATAGCTTAGTATCCTCATCATCTATACCTTGTATAGGAATAACTCTCTCTTGGCTCTTTACTCCTGCAGGGTAGTAGCCTAAGTAAGTATGTGCAATTTTCTCTAGCTTCTGTTCTCTCTTATTTAGGTATGCGTATGATGGCAATCCTCTTAGCTTTTGATGTAGCTCTTGTAGTTGATCATCTTGGTTTAATCGGCTCACAGTGATTCCACCACCTACCGAATAACTAGACAGTACCTGCATACGTGCTTGTAGGCGTTTATAGTTACTCAGTTGCTCGATTAATTCTTGTTCGGTCATACTGTTCAGCCTCCTTAAAATCAAGTTTCGATTATTTGCAATACAATTTGAAAAGATTCAGTGAGATTAAAAACTACTAAAATGTATAAATAATAGTAATTTTACTAAATATAGTAAATTAAGCACTATAAATCTTTCACTTGTAATTAAAAAATATTAAATATATACTAGTTTATACATCCCAGTAATTACATAAAAATTCAAAAATAGAGGAGATATGGATAAAATGATTAAGAAAATGACTTTTTCGGTTTTAAGCGCGTGCGTAATTCTTTCTTCCGTACCGTTAGCTAATGCAGAAGCTTCAACAGCATCTATTGACGCATCATCAAAGTTTAGTTATACTAGTCAATTGGGTAAAGAGGTTCTGAATATCGATGGTATAACTTACACTGTAGACTACAATTATACAGAGGACAACACTACTGCTGTTATTACTAACACTCTAGATAACTCTATAGAAATTGTGTCATATGACTTGACTAATTCAACGATCTACTATAATGGCAAAGCAATGAGTACCAATGGAAATGATAGATTGAATGCTCTTTCGACACAGAATTTTGCAGTTAAAGCAGATGATGATTTTAAGTCAATTCAAACCGGATCCGAAAAAATCACTTGGGCAAAAGGAATAACAGTAGCTGCGCTAGCTGTTATGATAGCGGTTCCAATTGCAGGGTTAGGATCTCCAGGTGTAATAGCTGCAATGGGACTTAGTGGTTTGGCAACGATTGCAGGCGGAGCAATAGGGGGTACTGTCAATTGGGATTATCAAAGAATGATTATTCCTTTTGTCCCACCTATTCATAGATATGTTTGGTCATTTACTGCAAGTACCGGTGATTATTATGGAACTTATATTTATCAACCTTAAGGAAGAGATCCTATGAAATCTAAATACAAACAAATTCTGCGTATAATAATGTGGGTGTTAATTTTACTAGGCGTTTTACTCCTTACTCTAGTTGCAGTTTCTGAATACAATGGATTAACTGAATGGCAAAAACCAATAACACAAAGTTTCTGGGTTTACTTGATATTGGT
This sequence comes from Paenibacillus endoradicis, assembly GCF_024721975.1. Next base: position 1,353,845 of record NZ_JANQBB010000001.1, read on the forward strand.
CATTTTGTATATCCTGCTTAATGCAATCTCATTAGTGCGTAAAAGAGATAAGAAGAACGACAATGACTTATAAATATCAAACCAAATAAATTATTAACAGAGCTCGAGCCCCTTCAGACATGATTTCTGGAGGGCTCGAATTACGATTAAACAGTCGCTTACTTAGCGTTGTTTTTTCTACTTCTATCATTTCGTGAAACTTTTTATAAGCTTTACTACCTCCTGCACAGTTTGTGTCTACCCTGCACTATCCTGTTAACTGCTCTAATGTCTACCTCGCATTATCGTTGTACTGCGATATATTGCGTTCTATCAATTACCTAGCCAATATGTTAAATTTACCCAAAATAGGTGGTGATATCATGAATTCAATTTATTACAAAGTATTAGGTCTAGTTTTTTTATTGTCATCAGGATTTATTTATTCTTTAGAACGCATCTCTTCTTCAATTTCTACAAGTTTAGTCAAAGCTGGATTCTCTGCTGGACAAATGACTGGAGCGGTACCCGAAGTAGCAACTGCAGGTTTTTTTGATAACTTATTTGTTCCCTTATTCTTTTTAATAGGTTTAGTTTCGTTAGGTTATGGTTTTAAGAAAGATAATTAATAAATTAAAGCCTGCTGCTTGCTGGTTTTTAAAGTTTCATTTGTAGCGAATTTCCCCTTCCTTCTTACGTCGCTTTATATGTCTACTCTGCACTATCCTAACTGCTCTACTGCTTCACTCATTAGATTCACCTCGAATTTCATTTATCAATTTCAATGCTTGCTCCCACATATAAGCCTCACCTTCTAAAGTAGAAATTCTTTCGGAGTGGTCACAATGAATTACTTTATGCTTGCTCATATTTCCTATGCGTTTGTCTAAAGTGGCAATCTTGCCTTGTATCGCTTCAATCAACTTCTGACTCTCTTGCTGTGCTTGCTCTAGTTGCTCTAATACCTCTTTATGATGAACTAGAATTTCAAGGATTTCTTTTGTCGCACCAGGTGATAACTCTACAAATTCACCTTTGGTTAATATTTTTCGCTTATTTGTTAGATCATCGATGTATCCTTTCAGCTTGTCACTCACTAGATTCACCTACCTCTATACTTGTCCCATGCTGTACCTCCTGTAAAGTTGATATAGCAATATCACGCATGTTTCCAGCCATCATTGAACCATTCATAAACTGCGACATTGTTCGAGTACTGATCAACTCCAACGCTTCAATCAACTTCTGACTCTCTTGCTGTGCTTGCTCTAGTTGCTCTAATACCTCTTTATGATGAACTAGAATTTCAAGGATTTCTTTTGTCGCACCAGGTGATAACTCTACAAATTCACCTTTGGTTAATATTTTTCGCTTATTTGTTAGATCATCGATGTATCCTTTCAGCTTGTCACTCACTAGATTCACCTACCTCTATACTTGTCCCATGCTGTACCTCCTGTAAAGTTGATATAGCAATATCACGCATGTTTCCAGCCATCATTGAACCATTCATAAACTGCGACATTGTTCGAGTACTGATCAACTCCAACGCTTCAATCAACTTCTGACTCTCTTGCTGTGCTTGCTCTAGTTGCTCT
>NZ_JANQBB010000002.1 GCF_024721975.1 Paenibacillus endoradicis
TCAAAATGCATATCCGGTATTAGCATCCGTTTCCGAATGTTATCCCAGTCTTATAGGCAGGTTACCTACGTGTTACTCACCCGTCCGCCGCTAAGTATCAGAGAAGCAAGCTTCTCTTCAACTCCGCTCGACTTGCATGTATTAGGCACGCCGCCAGCGTTCGTCCTGAGCCAGGATCAAACTCTCCATTAAAGTGTTTGACTTGCTCATTTTGTTTCGCTTGTTATTATCATGTTCACGGGGTGAACATGATAATGGCAGTTCTTACTCGTTGTTCAGTTTTCAAAGATCAAAGTTAGATATATGGTGATGTTTTTTCTCAGTTAGACTGATTAAAATTCATCATTTTCTTCATTTCCAATCGCCCAATCTCTCGCGGCGACAAGAAATAATATATCATAAGTGTCTATCTCATTGCAAGTGTTTTTTTCGAAAAGATTAATTTCTTTTAACTTTTCTTTTGCACCGCTCGAAGCGACAAGTAGTAATTTATCATATAATCACTATAAGAGTCAACACTTTTCTGAAATAAATCAATAATTACAATAAATAATGCGATTTATAATCTATATTTTGATTCTTTCTTCTATATAAAGGGTGTTAATCAGATAATCAACACCCTTTATACTAATTATTTAATACATATTGCAGTTCGATTACATTATCTTGTGCATCTTTATTCAGGATACCTACTTCTTTCAGATGATGCCCTTGAACAAGTTTCTGAACAACTAACGTAATATCATCTACAATATAGTGCAGATGAGGATGCTGCTGTAAATCACTTATGCTCCAAGACTCCTCTTTCTCACTCATAATATCTAGGAGATACTTACAACATATCTTCATCTTACTCATAACCGAGAATTCACAAGCAAGCATAACTAGTTCAACACGTTGTTCAATGGTTTCTGGACTCGCTATTAATTCTTCATATAACTTATATACACCTGGATGTACTTTTCGAATCTGTTTCCATACCGTAAGTTCTGGATGAATCCCCTCTTCAATAAGTACAATATTTGCCCAATGATGTATAGAAATCAAAATCTGACTATAAGCATCTAATACATTTCCTACAGACAGATTGCGTTTCGCTTGAAATAAGGTTTCAAGGTAACCGCTAAATTCACAAAGCTTTCGTTGATCTCGTAGCTTATTAGGAAACTTAATAATCTGTTGCTTCATCTTATCTAAATATTGTTCGCTGTCCGCAATAATTTCTCCTGACATTAACCAATCCATCAAGTTGTATCGATTCTGGGTAGCACTGGAACTTTCTAACTCTCGTATATGTACCGTTCTAACAAAAATCCTCTCATGATTGATTTCTAAATGTTCAACCTTACGAACGACACTATCACTTGTTGAAACTACAAGCAGATAAAATACATATTCATTTGTGTGGAAAGGAAATCTCTCCATATTATGCATAAGAACTAAGCCTTGTACATCTTCTCTAAATGCGTAAAGTTCAAGTAATTGTTTTTTTATAGTTTCCACTACTGCCTCCGTATAGCTAATCGTATGAAGATACGATATAATATGAAATTGCAGACACTAGATTTGTTCGACAATTAGATGTTGATTCCTGCTTTATTTTGAAATGTTTTGTCATGAAAGAAATTTATTAATTGAAAGTCGCTATTTTATTGAAGCTATTATACGAGGAAGGAATTACACAATGAAAAGTATCTTTTTCAAATCAGCAAAAATCAATGAATTTCGATTATGGGGTATGATCTTCACACTTGTAGGTATGGGTGTAATGATTCTCGGTACAGGTGGTATATTACTATTTGGTAATGTAGGCAAAATTATCGCTGCCTTTTTCTTAGTTATCGGTTTAATCGCATTATTAATAAGTGTCGCAATCTACTTTTGGGCAGGAATGATGTCTACGAGTGCAACTATGCTAGAATGTCCTGAATGCAATAGACAAACAAAAATGTTAGGAAAAACAGATCGTTGTATGTTTTGTAAAACGATACTGACACTTGATCCAGATGTTGCAACTTCAAATGTTTCAGACCTTTCTGCTGATACGACAAATGAGCAAGCACGTACGTAGTTAAGAGATTAGTCATTAATTCAAATAAAACTATACATAACAATGGCAAAAGGCTAGTCAGACATCTGACTAGCCTTTTGTTTATAGTTATTGAATTTCCTCTTCCAATAAAGCTTCAAAAAGTGGGCTTTCGCAAGCCGAGAAGATGGAGTGCTACATGCGGAAGGAGGATACGCAAATGTACATGTTTTATACATGCGGACCGGACTTCCCAAGTTCGCCTCATCTTCAATGCCGAATATGCAACGGAGCCAACCTTCGTTATCAACGTCTGCTTTTTGAACTTCCTATTTGAATAATGATTTCTCTATGACCGGCCATATAGACGGTTTCTGGAACGACCTTGCCCATGTTGCAACACCAGCAAGTTTATATTTATGCACAAGGTTAACTCGACTAGCAATCGAAAGTTCATCCTCTAGCCATATACGCTGTTTAATACCTTCTTCAACATACTCAATATAATTTTGACCACTAGCATCATCTAACTTCGGTTCTAATGACTTCTCCGTAATAATTTCATCCGTACGAATCATCCCGATTGCTTTTGAACTCACTTTCATAGAACCATCTTCCTTAACGGCCTCAGACCAGATCCGAGTATATAATGGCATCGCTAATATTAACTTCTCAGGAGGAACTCCATCTTCTTCGATAATTCGAGTTATTGAATTTTCAACCCAAGGAATAGAAGCCACTGAGCCTGACTTGGGACTTGCTGCCCAATGTTCGTCATACGCCATAACAATCATGTAATCGACGATTTTACCCAGTGCCTCGCGATCTAAAAATACCGACCACATTTCACTCGAAGACTTTGGTGTAACATCAATTGAAACAACTAGCCCTTGCTCGTGCATAATAGGAGTTAACTCTTTAACAAATTGCACAAGATTTTCCTTATCTTCCGTATATACATTCTCAAAGTCAATATTAATACCTTCAAGTTGATAGAGCTCAGCAAATGCAATTAATTGCTGAATCATGAAAAATCTTTTTTCAGCACTTGCAAGAACTGCACTTGTCTGATCAGGCTCAAATCCATTACTAAATAATGCCCAAACTTGATACCCTCGAGCGTGAGCCCATTCTATATATTCATGTGTTGCTTTACCTTTGATTTTCCCAGTATCATCAACGAGTTCAAACCACGTCGGACTTACTACATTAACACCTTCCATTGCAGGCATATCTACATATTTAGGTTGTCTATTATATATAGCTTCCCAAGTTAGATTAATCTTTTGACCAGATAGATCATGATCCAATCCTTTATACTCATCGATATTACTTAAGTATACAATTGGCTCACTAGTAGTCGTATGTGAGGTTTTAATATATCCTTCAATACCGTCTAGTGTTTGAACGCGAAGCCAACCTTCAAGTTGTTCCCATACCATAACTTGTTGTCCAGATTCTATTACTTTACTATAGGGACTTTTAATCGTTGCAGATTCCCGCAAATGACTCCCCTTCTCATTACTAACAGTAACGGTATCTACAGAATCATTACCTTTATAGACCATAACAATTCCTGTAGACTGTGAATATTCGATATGAAGATCATATAATTGCTCAATGATTTCTGATGGTATATACACTGTATTGTCAACGACATCTGCCGTTATAGTTAATTCATATGATTTCTCATTCAAAAGTGCATTAAGTGATTCCGTTTTAAATCTCAATACTTTATCAACGGTTGTTAAAACTAAAGTATTGCTTTCTTCTTCATAGTATATTGGTGAATCTACTAATATCGATTCTAGTAAAGGTAACGGGAGTTTTACATGTTCATCTACAATAACAGCACCAGAAGCTTGAATATTGCCATCATAATAGATCGGATGCTCAAATTGATAGGTAGTATTATTTTGTTCAAACGAAGGAACAAGTTTTACATAACCGATCCAACATGTTGCAACCAATGCAATAACGAAAACCAACCAAATCATACTATTAAAGCGAGAATTTTTCCGCTTATCCACGTGAAATAATTGTCTAGGTTCCAATTTTTTATCGCTCCTAATTAAAAACGTGCACAAGAGCGATTAATCGCTGTTCTGCACGTCAGATGAAATTTAATACTTAAGTTGAGTACTGCTACAATTTTGACATAGCCCATATATTTCCATGCGATGTCCTTGAACAATAAATCCTGTACTTGCAGAAGCTGCACGCTCCACATCAAGTAGTGGAGGATGGACAAAATCTACGATTGACCCGCAACATTTGCAAATTGCATGATAGTGATCTGATAAGTCCGCATCGAAGCGACTAGAATCATCGCCATAAGTTAATTCGCGTATTAATCCCGCTTCTACGAATAGACGTAAGTTGTTATAAATAGTTGCAACGCTCATGCTAGGATAAGTAGGTGATAAAGCCTTATATATATCATCAGCAGTAGGATGCGAATGCGTATCCATCAGAAAACTTAATATCGCGTGTCGCTGCGGGGTCATTCGAACGCCATTAGTTTTCAATTGTTCTAAAGCTAATTGCACGTTTGTAATCATTCCCCTCACGCCTTCCCTTATAATTTCATTACTACTATTGTACGTTTATATTTTGAGATTTGTCAATGAATCGGCATAAACTACGCTCTAATTACTCTATAAGAATATAATTAGAAGCATACATAGAGATTGTATATATTGCACTACCTACAGTTGTTTCATAGTGTTTCGTATTTTCTTCTACGATTTGACCACTCGATATTTTTCCAAAAGATACCTTTGCCCCCAATAAATAATGAGCTTTTTTGGGCAATTTCACAACAATATTTCCTACCGTTGCTGTTAAGGTCCAATCCCCTGCTACTTTATTCGTTATAACATGTAATGAGCCATTTAGTGCCGTTGCTTGTACGTCATCAAGTGGATTAATAAGTGTAACAATACCTTTCTTACTTTGTACAGTAACACTACCATTTACATTTTTCATAAAAATATTACCTTGTTTACTACTTACTTCTACATTGCCTGTTATGTCATACGCATTAATTGCAGCACTATTACTTTCAATATTGAGTTTATCCAATACCGTTATTCCCTCAATATGTAATGCTCCATGTTCTAACTTAATACTCATACCATCATTAAGTTCATAATCAATAGGTATAACTATTTTCACATCCATACGTGGATAACGATTTAACTTATATAAGGGGAGTTGAGATTGCATCAATATTCCATTATCAAAGTTAACATCAATGTAGCTTTGTTGCTTCACTTCTAACGCTTCCTCTTCATCTTCCGTATTCACATAAAGAATCGGATAAAGCGTCAATTCATCTACATCATCACGAATAATTTCAACATAACCATTTAGACTTCTAAATTGAATTTTTCCTGTTGCATCTGTTGGTAGTTTAATTGGAGCCAATTCATATCGAAATCCATCCGCTACATCCAACTGCTCTTTATTGGCAGCAGGAGCATGAAAACTCTGTAATATTTTAGTTGGATAATCACTATATTGCATAACGAAATAGGTTGAACTACTCAATATAATAAGAACGAACACACCCCAATAATCCGGTCTAAAGGTTGATGTTCTATTAAACCAATAAAGATATATCCCTAATGCGATAAGCTCTAGCAGAAATACTATAGGGGTAATATAGCCCCATTGTACCCATTGGATCGGTGCAGCCGGTTGTAACCAAAGTAGAACTGCTAACAATGTTAATAGAGCACCTACAGTAATTCTTCCTACAAAGATATTGGTCCTTCTTTTCTGTTTCATATGAGTTGCCATATACATTACAATATTTAACAATACGATCATTGGATAGTGATAGATAATTTGTAATTTGAAAGCATACGTATTACTTAATGGCAGGAACAGAACCACGGCAAGCACTAGTAACATTAATGAAAGAACAATTTTGATCCATGATTTCCGGTAAAAATATTCATCATCCATAGTTTGTAAACCATTGAAAATCGCATAAAAATAATGATAAGGAAAAATAAGTATTAAAAAAGCGATCGTTAACGGCTGTTCAATAACAAATACATGTAACAATGTATATGCAAGTGCGATGTGAAATAGAAAGCTACTCACAATAAATAATGCTTTATCGAAGATACCGCGATAATAATGACCTAAGCCCGGCAACAACATTGCCAGGCACGCTATAATCCAACTTTTTCTATTATCTACTCGTAACCGATCCAACGAACACCCTCCACTTGCTTCAAATCTCGAATGAGTGACACAATATTTTCTTTGTGTTTTCGGGATATGTGAATATGAAGTGTGACTTTAATTTGTCGCTCTTCATTAATTCTTTCTCCAGTATTTGTATCGAATGTAGGCATATCTTCAATGGACATTTTATTGAGAGAAGCATGATGTTCATCTAACGTTTGTTGCGTATGCAATAATAATATAGCTTGATCAGTGCACTTCATATTAACAATATACTCTTGTTTGTTACGAATAAAACGAGCTTCTAATTTATTGAATAACCATAATGTTAAAATTACTAAAATCATAACGGCAATTGAAGCAAAATAAAATCCTGCTCCTACAGCTAAACCGATTGCCGCGACAACCCACAATGAAGCTGCAGTCGTCAATCCTGATATCTTCTTACCTGTATACAAAATCGTTCCAGCCCCAAGGAAACCTACTCCTGTAATTACCGCAGCGGCAAGTCGCGCTGGATCGACACGTACATTAACTTCATTAACGAAATCAGAAAATCCATAAATAGATAATAACATTAACAAACATGCCCCTACACAAACTAAAATATTAGTTCGAAAACCAGCTGCATGATTTGATTGTTCTCGTTCAAAGCCGATAATTCCACCTAGTACTAATGCTATGGCGAGACGAATCAATATTTCAACCTCGTCAATATACCAAGGACTTTCAACTGCAGCTAACAGCATATATGCACTTCCTTTATTAATAAGTAAAAATGACTATATACAGATACTGCGTGATTTCATAACTTGAAACCACGCAGTAATATTTTGATATACTATGCAAATGTAATAATATATTTACTGAGATTTCAATCTCTCAATAAGTAGTTTGTTAACTAATGCAGGGTTTGCTTTACCTTTAGTTTCTTTCATTAACTGACCTACTAAGAAGCCAATTGCTTTCTCTTTACCTGCACGATAATCTTCAATAGATTGAGGATTACGTTCAAGTACAGCATCAACAATAGCAAGTAATGCACCTTCATCACTAATTTGAACAAGACCTTGTTCTTCAACAATTTGTCCGGGAAGCTTACCAGTCTCGATCATTGTTTTAAATACCGTTTTAGCAATTTTACCGTTAATTGTTCCTTTTTCAAGCAGACCTAACATTTCACCTAGACCTTGACCAGTAAGAGCAACATCCGATAGTTCTTTATTATTACTATTCAGATAACCTAGAAGATCACCCATAATCCAGTTTGCTGCACCTTTAGCATCCTTAGTATATGAAAGACTTTCTTCAAATAGATCTGCTACCTTTTTGGAAGAAGTGATAACTTCAGCATCGTATTCAGAAAGTTCATATTGCGAAGTATAGCGAGCTTTACGGGCATCTGGAAGTTCAGGAATTGTTGCACGAATCGCATCTTTCCATTCTTGACTAATGTTAAGCTTCACAAGATCTGGGTCCGGGAAGTAACGATAATCATGGGCTTCTTCTTTACCACGCATAGAGAATGATTTACCTGCGGCATCATCAAAACGACGCGTTTCTTGAATAACAATGCCTCCTTCATCAAGAATTTCTGCTTGACGAATTTGCTCGTATTCTAATCCACGTTGAACACCACGGAATGAGTTCATGTTTTTCAATTCTGCACGAGTACCAAATTGCTCTTGACCATAAGGACGTAAGCTAATGTTAGCATCGCAACGCAAGCTTCCCTCTTCCATCTTCACATCAGAAACATCGCAATACTGCATGATCGTGCGAATTTTTTCAAGATAAGCTTTTGCTTCTTCTGGTGAACGAATATCCGGTTCGGATACGATCTCAATAAGAGGTGTACCTACACGGTTGAAGTCAACTAATGAAGCATATCCACCATCAATATGCGTTAACTTACCAGCATCTTCTTCAAGATGAACACGAGTAATACCAATACGTTTTGTCTCACCGTTCACTTCAATATCAATATATCCGTGCTCACCAATTGGTTGGTCAAATTGTGAAATCTGATACGCCTTTGGAGAATCAGGATAGAAATAGTTTTTACGATCGAATTTACTAATATCAGCGATTTGGCAGTTCAATGCCATTGAAGCTTTCATTGCATATTCTACAGCTTGATGGTTCAGAACAGGAAGTACTCCTGGGTGACCTAAGCAAACTGGACATGTATGAGAGTTAGCAGGTGCACCGAAAGCAGTTGAACAGCCACAGAAAATTTTACTATTCGTATGCAGCTCAACGTGTACTTCCAAACCTACGACCGTCTCGTATTTATTGGTAGTCATAATAATCTTCCTTTCGTAATCACGCACAAATTATAGCTGTGGGCGCTGCTTATGGAATTCAGTATTAGCCTCAAATGCATGAGCTGCACGCAATACTGTGGATTCATCAAATGCTTTACCGATAATTTGCAAACCGATTGGCATACCATCTACTTGACCACATGGCACACTAATTGCCGGCACACCAGCTAGAGAGACTGGAATTGTGCAAATATCATTAAGATACATTGTTAATGGATCGCCAACTTGCTCACCAATACGGAATGCTGGAGTAGGAGCAGTAGGTCCAATAACAAGATCATATTTCTCAAATACTTGATCAAAGTCTTGTTTAATCAATGTACGTACTTTTTGTGCTTTCAAATAATACGCATCATAGTACCCAGAACTTAATGCATACGTACCTAACATAATACGACGCTTAACTTCAGAACCAAATCCTTGACTACGAGATTTACGGTATAGATCGATTAGGTTTTCTGGATTTTCAGCACGAACACCATAACGAACACCATCAAAACGTGCAAGGTTAGAAGATGCTTCAGATGAAGCAAGTAAGTAATATGTTGCAATCGCATATTCTGTATGTGGCAATGATACTTCTTCCCACGTAGCACCAAGCGATTCATATGTTTTCAAAGCATTCATAACCGATTCTTTCACACGAGGATCTATACCTTCACCTAGATACTCTTTAGGTACAGCAATACGAAGACCCTTTACATCACCAGTAAGTGCATCCGCATAATTCGGAATAGTTACATTAGCAGATGTAGATTCTTTCGGATCATGACCAGCGATAGCTTGAAGCACATGAGCTGCATCTTCAACATTTTTCGTAAGTGGTCCAATCTGATCTAGAGATGACGCAAACGCTACTAGACCAAAGCGAGATACTAGACCATAAGTTGGTTTCAAACCAACGATACCGCAATATGCAGCTGGTTGGCGAATTGATCCACCAGTATCAGATCCAAGTGAGAAGTATACTTGTCCTGCTGCAACAGCAGCTGCAGAACCACCACTTGAACCACCAGGAACATAATCAGTATTCCAAGGGTTACGTGTTGGGAAATAGCTAGAGTTCTCATTGGAACCACCCATAGCAAATTCATCCATGTTTAATTTACCAATTGTAACGGTACCAGCATCGCGTAGTTTACGCGTTACAGTAGCGTCATAAATTGGATTATAATTACTTAAAAATTGGCTAGCACATGTTGTTAGCAAACCTTCAGTAACGATATTATCTTTAATACCAGCAGGCAAACCGAATAAAGTTCCTTCTGCTTGTCCATTTGCTAGCTTTTCATCTAATTGAGAGGCTTGCTTACGAGCAGCGTCCTCATTCAATGTAATAAATGCTTTAATACTCTCATCAGTTTCAGCAATTCGATGGTATGATGCATCGACTAATTCTGTAACAGAAAGCTCCTTATTTTTCAGCTTTGCTCCAACTTCTTGGATGCTTAATTCAAAAGGTGACAACAGTAGTTCCTCCCTTCAATCTCTCTAAATTATTCAAGTACCGCAGGCACTTTTATTTGCTCATCTTCTTCGTCAGGTGCGTTAAGAAGTACCTTCTCAATCGGCAAGGATTCCTTCTGTACATCTTCACGCATAACATTCACAAGTTCAAACACATGGCTTGTAGGCTCTACATTATCTGTGTCCAACTCATTAAGTTTCTCAGCATACTTCAAAATAGCATTAAGCTGATCCGTAAACTGAGTTTTTTCAGTATCAGATAGCTCCAAGCGTGCAAGGTTAGCTACATGGTCAACATCTTTTAACGTTATACTCATCAACAAGACTCTCCTTTAAAACTTTTCTGAGCTCTCGTGTGTAACTTCTCAGTAAAAGAAAAGTACATCGGAAGCATAATTCTACGTACTCTCATTCATATTATTATATCCTGCCTGACACAATTATAGCAATGACAACAGAAAAAAGAGACATAGCGAATTCACATACGCTACCTCTCTTTCTCGTTAAATCCAAGCCTTTAGATTAATTTGCCGAATAAAATCTTCACCCGATACAATCTTAGGCTCAGACTCTTCTTCAACTTCCTCAGCTACGCCATTCATAATATTATAAAATAATTGCTCGTTATGTGTAGCAAGTGCGTAATCAATTAAAGCTTCCTTCTCAATTTCCTCTGCTTCCTGCTTAAGAATTTCATCTTCAAGCTCAACATCTTCATCAGGAACAGCAAAATTGCGATTGAGGGCAGGTACACGAACGACATAATCAAACACATTATCGGCATTACGATCATATGCAATGATGTACCCATACTCACCTAAAGGAAGCTTCTGTTCAAATTGATCCTCTATAAAAACGACTTTAGATCCAAGTGGCAACATCTACTTCAACCCCTATGATTAGCACATGAGATGCTATGTGATATGCCTATTATCCTACTAAATTTTCAGCAATCTGTCTATGAAAGTTACATAGAAATTCGCTAATAGATGCGAAAAATATACATTATTCGCCTTTTTTCTCGTGGATACTCTCTTCAGACATTTCGTTAGGGCTAGGTAATTCTATTATTGCTTGTTCAAATATATTGGGAAGCTTTAATTGCGACTTGCTCACTTGATTGAGTAAAAGTCTAGTAAATTCATCATTATCATCGTTATCTTGATTTTCTTTAATAATTGTTATTTCGTGATGTAATCGTTCCATCTGTTCATCCAAATTATTGGCAGCATCTGCAGCTTGCTTTAATTCCAATGTGAGTTTGGAAGGAACTGCTTGATCGTATTTATAGAAAATCTTATGTTCTAGACTTGCCCAAAAATCCATCGCAATGGTACGAATCTGAATTTCAACGCATACTATTTCACGCCCAGTTGTCATTACAACAGGCACGCCTGCGATTAAATGTAGACTACGATATCCGTTAGGCTTAGGATCTGATATATAATCTTTTAATTCATAAATTTCCACATCAAAATGTTTCTGTAACATCTCTTGTACACGATAAATATCAGAGATGAAAGAACAAGTAATACGAATTCCAGCTACATCCTTAATTTCATTACGAATGCTATTAATTGAGAACGGAAGATTTTTTCGTTGGATTTTGCCAATAATACTTTCAAATGATTTGACACGAGATTTCGTATGCTCTATTGGATTATAATCATGTAGAAGTTGATATTCTTCTTTCAATATTTCGATTTTCGTTTCTAACTCTGTTAAGGCGAATTGGTACATCATCATTACTCGTGTAACCTCATCGCGCAATTTTTTAAATTGTTCCACTTGATTAGAGATCAGCTGATAGTTGTTCATCTTTTTTCTCCTCACTTGTGCCGCTTTGCTTCACTTCGCTTTATTAACCTTAAAGTGTAACTTCGATCACCTCTCTATTGTATACGATTGAAATATCGTCACGCAAATTAGTTCACCATGATGTGAAATAATACAAATACATACAATTGATGACTAATCTCACTGCTTAGTTAACCTTATTTTTGTCATTCTACTAATAATAAAGACTTTAACCCGTACATTATTATATTAAGTTTGTAAATAATAGCTAACATGCCCCTTGTCAGAAATAGTCGAATTCGTATAAAATCTACAAAGAAATTAATATATATTAAAGGAGCAATAATCATGCGCAAATCAATTGGTGTTAACGAACGACCACCAGTAGCAATGTCACTCATGCTTGGTCTTCAACATCTATTTGCAATGTTCGGTTCAACAGTATTAGTACCAAACATCTTGGGAGTAGATCCAGCTATCTGCTTATTGATGAACGGTATTGGTACAATCTTGTACATATTGATTACTAAAGGGAAGATTCCAGCTTACTTAGGATCAAGCTTTGCATTTATCGCCCCAGCATATTCGGTTATTAATGTGCAAGTTGGGGGCAGTTATGCCCAAGCACTAGGCGGATTCATCGTTGTCGGTGTTATTTTCACTGTTGTAGCATTAATTATCCAAAAAGTTGGTACCAAATGGATTGATGTTGTTTTCCCTCCTGCGGCAATGGGGGCAATTATTGCCGTTATCGGTCTGGAGTTAATTCCAGTAGCTGCTGATATGGCTGGTTGGATTAGTAAAGATAAAGATCCAAATTGGGTAATGGACCCTCAAGTTGTTATTCTTTCTGTTACAACATTAGCAGTAACCGTGCTAGGTTCCGTTCTATTCCGTGGTTTCATGCGAATTATCCCAATACTGTTCGGTATTATATTTGGTTATGTGCTAGCTATCTTTATGGGGTTGGCAAAATTCGAAGGCATGAGCGATGCTGCATTCTTCAAACTTCCAACGATAACTACTCCTGAATTCAACTGGATTGCCATTGCAACGATCGCCCCAGCTGCGCTCGTTGTCATCGTTGAACATATTGGTCACTTAGTCGTTACAGGAAATATTGTAGGTAAAGATCTTTCTAAGGACCCTGGTCTAAACCGTTCATTACTTGGTAATGGTATCTCGACTATACTTTCTGGCTTTGTAGGTTCTACGCCAAATACGACGTATGGTGAAAATATCGGTGTTCTTGCGATTACTCGTGTATTCTCGACGTTCGTTATTGGACTTGCAGCAGTCATTGCTATTGCACTATCCTTCCTAGGTAAATTCTCTTGGTTAATCTCCAATATTCCACTAGCTGTTATGGGTGGGGTATCATTACTGTTGTTCGGTGTTATCGCAGCATCTGGTTTAAGAATACTCATCGAGTCTAAAGTAGATTACAGCAAGCCTAGTAACCTTTACTTAACAACAGTAGTACTAGTTGTTGGTCTAAGTGGAGTAACCCTTTCTATTGGAGACTTTGCCATGTCTGGTATGTCTCTTGCAACTGTAGTTGCAATCGTAATGAGCTTACTATTCAAACTGTTTGATGTAGTTAAAGCATCAAACGATTACGAAGAGACTGAACATTAATCAAAAGTGAACATATCGTTTCAAACAAATAGCCACTGCTCATCAACGATGAACAGTGGCTATTTTACTGACTAGATTTAGTTATTAATAGCATCTACGAATTGTTTCAATGCTTGTTCGAGAATCGAACGAGGGCAAGCTAGGTTAACACGTAACCATCCTGCACCCTCTACACCATACGTAGAGCCTTCGTTAAAGGCAACCTTAGCCTTCTTATACATAAGTTCTTTCAGTACGGCAGGATCCTCGCTAATCGCTCTACAATCTAACCATAACAGATAAGTACCCTGTGATTCCAAAAGTTTAATGATCGGTGCGTGCTCTGCAAGATACTCGAGAGCATAGTCTAGATTAGCTTTCACATAGACGATCAATTCATCTAACCATTGCTCCCCTTCGTTATAAGCTGCCTGAACCGCATCCTGAGCAAAATGATTAGCCATATGAATACTTAATACTTTCACACGCTTATCAAAAACTTCACGAAGCTCGCTATTTGAGATCACAGCGAATGAAGTATGTAATCCTGGAATGTTGAATGTTTTTGTAGCAGCAAGTGCCGTAATTGTAATATTAGCTGCTTCTTCAGACAGAGAAGCAAATGGTGTATGTGGATGACCTTCAAATGTTAGATCACAATGAATTTCATCTGATACAACGATAACGTTATATTGAATAGCTAACTTAGCTAATTTTTCTAACTCTGAACGTTCCCATACACGACCACCAGGGTTATGTGGATTACATAACAACATTAATTTGGCGCCATCTTTGAATAATTGTTCTAAATTTTCAAAGTCCATCTCATAGCGTCCATTTTCAATACGTAATGGATTACGGGCTACTTTACGATCATTACCTTCAATGACATCATAGAACGGATAATAGACTGGTGATTGCAATACTACAGCATCGCCAGGTTTCGTGTAAAGATCTACGGATAGGCTAAGTGTAGTTACAACACTTGGAACATCTACAATCCAACTTGGTTGAACAGTCCAATGATGTCTGCGCTCAAACCAATTCGTAATCGCTTCGAAATATTGCTTGTTTTTAATAGAGTATCCATAAATGCCGATATCGGTGCGTTGTTGTAGTACTTTTTGAACTGCAGGAGGGCTATAGAAGTCCATGTCAGCTACCCATAATGGAAGGATAGAAGCATCACCGAACAAAGGACCCACTTGATCCCATTTATAAGATCGAGTATTGCGTCGGTCAATTAATTGATCAAAATTATAAGTCAATTTACATACACCTCATATCAAGTTTAGTTATTTTTACTTTATCACTTTTAATAAAAGAAGCCAACTTTTAACTTACCTAGTGCTGGATTGAGTGCGTACGCTCTGAGAATCAATCGCAGTTCCAATCCGAGGACAAAAACGACCGCTATCGCTTTTCCACTAGCGCTTGGAGACGTACTCATTGCCCTCTACATAATATCGCCACGGATAATCCTTCGCTTCTCCACTATTATCTATGCCAATTCGTGGGCTACATGAAATTTGCTCAACCATAATTCCTTGGGCAATATAAATTGGAGATTGAGTAAATTGTTTTCCGTAGTCGTCCATCGTAATTCCGAGCGCTTGACATAGCTTGCCAGGACCATTTGTAAGATCCCGCTCCTTTTTATCTTCGCCACGTCGTTGTCTCATTATTGGAATTCCTAGAATGGGTTCTACTGCTCGTATTAGAACTGATTCAGGTATATCAGCCTCGCCGCTGACAACATTCACTAAGCAATGTCGATGCATCGTATGCGTATATACATGCCCCGCTTCAGCAAACAAAATTTCGGTCCGTGCCGTTTTACGGTTTTTAAAGCCATGTGCGGCTTGATCCTTTTGACCAAGATATCCTTCCGTTTCAACAATATAGCCTGCTGTTATACCCTCAGCGGTTTCCTTAACTAGAATCTGACCTAGCAATTTTTGTGCTAGATCAAGTGTGCTCTGATTATAGAAGGATTGTGGGAGTATATGTAGTTTCATCGTTATAAGCTCCTTTATAATAAATAGAGAAGGATAGTATAAGCTAGCTTAAAGCTAACCAATAGTATCCTTCTCATTATGCTTTAGTACTTATACATGTTACTTACTAATTACTTTTGAAAAAGGTGAGTGATCGCACTTTGTTTCACAATAGATAACCATTGATCTGCAATAAGTGCGTGTCCTGCTGCCGTAGGATGCACCCCATCATTAAGCCAGAAGCTTGCATCCGCATGTTTACATGCTTGATCAAACACCCCTTGTAGCGGTACAAATATTGCATTATACTTGTCTGCAAACTCACGGACTTTGACTTGATATGTTGGAATTATGCTCATCCAATGATCCCAACCTTCTACTGTTGACCCAGTTTTCAATACAAATGGTTCAAGTAGAATCAATGTTGTAGCAGGCAGCACTTCAGTAGTTTCTGCAAGTAATGCATCATAATGGCGCTCAAAACGATCCGTTGTCCCTTTAGGTTCATTAGATACAATACGCCAAGCATCGTTAACACCAATTAGGATACTAATTACATCCGGCTTATAATAGAATGTATCTTCATTCCAACGAGCATTCATATCAGACACGCGATTACCTGAAATTCCTCGATTATAAAAAGTAGGTGACTGATTAGCTAGATCAGCACCTACACGACCAGCAATAAGATGAGGATAACTAGATCCAAGTCCCTCCCATTCTCTTGGGCGACCACCATCAGTAATTGAATCACCTTGGAACATTACTACTTTTTGTTTGTCTGACATCTAACTTCCCCCTTAAACTTTTCATTAACTTCTCGATATACTCCTCAACAATGAAAAGTAACATCGAAAACATAATCACACACGATAGACTTCTTTGAATGTATCATGTGTGAGCGGGGGTTTTCAACAAAGTTTCTCATATAGATTAGACCATAACCTTGAACCTCTTCCTTAGGTGCACTTAATATAGAGTGATATCTTTTTCCCACGTTAATGATTGACCGGCTTCATTCGTGAAGGTGAAGGAAACTGTACCCGCCTCGCCCTTTAACGAATCATCATAGAAGAACCCCATAAATTGAGCATTACCACTAATGTAGAATCCATCTTCCCCGTTGCCACCATGCTCGATTGCTTCTTGAAGTGTATTAACTACTTCTGCTGATGCTGAATTCCATTTCATTGAAGATAACATATAACCTTCAGGTAGTTTTTGTACGGAAAAATCAAAACTATTGCCTTCAATCGGTTTCTCTGTTTGATCAATGATAATCAAAATCTCTTCTTTACTACTTTCCGTTACTGAATCAGTAGGTTGTACTTGATCGCCATTTGTAGCATCTGGCTTCTCTGTTGTTGGAGGTGTAGCTTCATTATCGGGAATTTCTGTCGTTATTGGCTTATTTGCATTATTACTTTGATTCACGTTATTACCGGATTGCTCACCGCACCCACTTAATAACGTAACAAACAGCGCTGTCATTACAATATATCTAATCTTCATTTCAAATCACTCGCTTTCTGTTAATGAGAAGTAGAATACTACTCCTTGCTTAGTATTACTTACCCCATATTGGCTCTGATGCAACTGTAAAATATGACTTACAATAGCTAAGCCTAGTCCAGTACCACCAGACATACGATCTCTTGCTTGCTCCAAACGATAAAACTTCTCCCAAATATTAATTAGCTCTTGTTCAGGAATTTGTTCACCTTCATTATGAATACTTACAACAACATGACCATCATCTTTTTGCTGCAAAGTAATCGTTAGCTGACTATCAATAGGTGCATGACGGATAGCGTTACTCATTAGATTAATTAATACTTGAGTAATCCGTTTATAATCAGCTTCCACTACAAATCGATTATGTGACGAAGGATCGAACACCAGGCATATGTTTTTTTCTTCTATGAGTTTAGAGAATGATTGACTTACTAGATGGATAAGTTCAACGATATGGAACGTACTAATTTCTAATTGAATGGCTTTCACTTCGTATTTAGATAATTCCAACATATCAATAATCAAATCATTCATTCGATCACTCTCATTAACAATTTGCGATAGATACCTTTCACCCTTATCCTTGGCTACGCCATCTTGTAAGCCTTCCGCATAAGCTTTAACTATAGCGAGCGGTGTTTTCAATTCATGTGATATATTAGCTACTAACTCTTTTCTTAGCTGTTCAGAGCGTTGCTTTTCCTTCATTTCCACTTGTAGTTGCTCATTACGTTCTGATAACTGCGTTAACGTAGCATCAAGATTTGTAGAAAGCTCTACTAAACGAGTGGCTAACTGTCCGAACTCATCTTTGCTACTTAATGGTGACTTCTCAGAGAATTTCAGCTTAGCTAGCTGACCAGCAAAACTATTCAATCTTACAAGTGGCTTTGTAATATACCTCGAATAGAAAAGCGCTAATATGAACACAACCATAATGATGATAGGGAATATATAAAGCACATATTTTTTCATCATTTCTACTGCTTCATCAACGGGTTGAAGCGAGGTCATAAGAAGTACGTATTGTTGCTCATCGGTTACTTTCTGTAGAGAAGTCACATATTCAATACCACTCCATGGATCATTCCACACGGTCGTGACTTGTTCTTGATCTGCCCAATTTATATTCGCCCATGCTTCGGATAACATCCATTCTTGTATCATCTGCTTAACTAACAAATCTTGATACAGTGGATTGTAAGATCGTTGCTCTGGTATTTGCATTTCGATTATAGTCCCTTGCTCTCGTACTAGACCCTGTTCAACAGGACCGCCATCTGATAGCAATTGAACTGGATGCATTATGCTAGCTTGTTGATCCATGTAAATCCCATCTACCGTTATCGTATTACCAATGTGAAGTCCAATCGGAAGCTGATCGAAAGTCATCCCTTCCTTTGGAAGTATTATCGTAATAGATCGTTCCTTAAGTTGCATCACAATATAATAAGGATCATATTCACGTTGTTGAAACTGACTATCTAATACCGCAATACTAGCATCGTACTCATTCATATAATGCCCTAACATTTGTGACACAGCTTGATTATTGGTAGTTATTTGTTCATACTTTTCTGTAAAATTAGATGTTTGCCTCTGCAACTCAGCCAACTTCATATTGCGATAGAACTTCTCAAAAAACATACTTTCTAACATCATCACAACCGCAAACAACAGAATAATCATGATAGAGGTTATTAGAAATAATTTGAATACTACAGAATGTCGCTTCATAGCTGTGGATCGAATTTATAGCCTGATCGAATGACGGTTACGATGTACCGTCCTTCTACTCCTAATTTGGCTCTTAATTTCTTAATATGAGTATCAACCGCTCGATCATCACCTTCATAATGATAGCCCCAGACTGTATTCAAAATATAATTACGAGATAACACTTTCCCACTATGTTTCGTTAATAGCAGTAATAGCTCGTACTCCTTCGGAGATAGATTTATAACCTCATTTATTACCTTCACCTCATGAGAATTTCTGTGAATGGTTAGTTCTCCAAATATGAGTAGTTCACCCTCATTACCAACTGTACCCTCTGTTCGTTTCAATAAAGCATTAGCTCTAGCAACTAATACACGCGGACTAAATGGCTTCGTTACATATTCATCTGCACCTAACTCATAGCCCATCACTTGATCATCATCCTCTGACTTTGCAGTAATCATAATAATTGGTACATCAGAATTCCGCCGGATACTACGGCATACTCCGAAACCATCGAGCTTAGGCATCATAATATCAAGTACAATAAGATCTATCGTATATTGTTCAAATTTATCAAGTGCGATCAGTCCGTTCTCAGCTTCAATGACATCCCACTGCTCAGCAATAAAGTAATCTGAAACAATCTCTCGCATACGAATATCATCTTCAACAAGTAATAATTTCCGTCTCATTGATGCTCACTCCAAGTCATATCTTCTATCGTGTAAATGATTATTGTATATTTTGTACATTACAATATTTCCATTCACATATTACCACCTCATTTATGCTTCATATCGTAAGTATAAAGAATTCATGTGTACTCCATGTGTATACAACGTATTAAATTAGAACTGCCCTTCAAGGTAGGCACCTTAAAGGGCAGTTATTCACATCAGTATTTCAAAAGCTAATCTACTTGTTGCGATAGCGATTTGCTAACTATTTCAGATTGGAGCATGTGAAGGAAAGATTCGACGCTATAGGAAGACGATTTTTTTCCGCCAAACTGTCGAACATTTACTGTCATTTCTTGCATTTCCTCATCACCAACAACAATAATATAAGGGACTTTCTTCAACTGCGCATCACGTATCTTATATCCTAATTTCTCTTCGCGAGTATCAATTTCAATTCTAATGCCCGCTTTTCTGAATTGATTATATACCTTCTCTGCATACGCCATATGAATACTATTTGATACCGCGACTATTTTCACTTGTAATGGAGCTAGCCATAATGGAAATACTCCACCGTAATGTTCGATAAGAATACCTAAAAATCGATCTATGGAACCAAATACAGCACGATGAATAACTACTGGTCGTTGCTTTTCGTTATGCTCATCCATGTAATTCAACTCAAATTTCTCTGGCATTTGGAAATCCAGTTGCACTGTAGCACATTGATGACTGCGAGCGATGGCATCTTTAATATGAATATCTATTTTGGGTCCATAAAATGCTCCATCACCAGCATTAATAATATAAGGGAAACCTAATTCATCTAGTACGTTCACTAAAGCTTCCTCTGCATAATCCCACACTTCATCACTCCCCATGTATTTATCAGGTCGAGTAGAAACTTCTATTGAAAATTCAAATCCAAATACGTCATATATATGGTTGATCAGTTTCAGTGTTAAAGCAATCTCTTGCTTTATTTGATCCTTTCTTACAAATATATGAGCATCATCTTGGCAAAATGTTCTTACTCTTAACAATCCGTTCAAAGCACCGCTAAATTCGTGTCGGTGAACCTGACCAAATTCAGCCATTCGAATTGGTAAATCACGATAAGAACGAAGCTTCTCTTTGAAAATCAACATATGTCCTGGGCAATTCATGGGTTTTAGCGCAAATTGTTGATTATCTACTTCAGTAAAATACATATTATCTTTATAGTGATCCCAATGCCCGGAACGTTCCCATAATCGCTTATTCATCATTAAAGGTGTTCTTACTTCCTGATAGTCATATAAATGTTGAAGCTGACGAAGGAATCCTTCTAACTCATTACGAATGATTTGACCATTAGCCAAATAAAAAGGCATTCCTGGAGCTTCCTCAGAAAACATAAACAATTCTAATTCCTGTCCTAATTTGCGATGATTACGCTTTTGTGCCTCTTCCATCTGATGAAAATACTCTTTCATTTTCTGATTGGATTCAAAAGCAACGCCATATATCCGTTGTAGCATTTGATTACTACTATCTCCTCGCCAATATGCTCCAGATACAGAAGTTAACTTGAACGATTTAATATAACCTGTTGAGGGCAAATGTGGACCTCTGCAAAGATCTATATAATCATCTTGACGATAGATTGAAATGACATCTTCGCTTGGAATATCTTGTAGCAATTCTAGCTTTAGTGGATCCTTTGCAAACAGTTCCAATGCAAGAACATAAGAAATCTCTTCTCTTTTAATAACATAATTTAAACTGATAATACGTTTCATTTCCTTCTCGATACTCTCTAGTTGATCAACCGAGAAAGATTCAGATACATCAATATCATAATAAAAACCATGTTCGATAACTGGACCTACGCCAAATTTGGCATTACCATATAGGTTTCTCACAGCTTGAGCCAATACATGAGCCGCTGAGTGACGCATTACTTGAATTCCTTCAGGTGATTGGATATCAAAAAATTTAATAGTCGACGATTGTTCAATACGCATATCCATATCTACTAACTCATCGTTTACCTTTGCCACGACGGCATTTTTCTTAACAGTTGATGATACAGACTGTGCGATTTGCATTACAGTGATACCTTTCTCGTACTGTTGCTCCCGACCATTCGGGAAAATAATTGAAATTGGGTGGTGTTCCATTAACCTCGACTCCTTAATTTTGGATGACTCGTCAATTTACTCTTAGAAACTATAAAAGTAAATGGTAAGCATCGTATTATTGTGAAACAAAAAAACACACGCATCCCTACTAGTAGGGACGAGCGTGTGTTAGACCCGTGGTTCCACCCATATTCTCAATACACTTTTCCCGTGTATCGACTTATGATCGCCTTATCGCAGCGTCTACGGTATAAGTTACTTTACATTCACTTATACTGCTCCAAGGTGGTAAATACTTTGACTGCATTAGAAGACTCTCACCATCATCTTCCTCTCTGAAAATCGTCCTTAAGTATTCGTATCCTTTTCTTAGCCTTAAAAATATCCAAATAAAAAACACACGCGTCCCTAATAAAAGGGACGAGCGTGTGTTAGACTCGTGGTTCCACCCATATTCTCGACACAAATTAATTAGCTTGTATCGACTCATGATCGCTTTATCGCAGCGTCTACGGTATAAGTTACTTTACATTCACTTATACTGCTCCAAGGTGGTAAATACTTTGACTGCATTAGAAGACTCTCACCATCGTCTTCCTCTCTGAAAATCGTCCTTCAGTATTCATATCCTTATCTTAGCCTTATCATATTGTTATGAATTATAATAAATTGCTCAACGTTAGTCAAGAGACAAACTAATCACTTTCACATAGCTTCCTCTAAAACTTCTCGCAGAATTCAGTTCAAAAATCCATCAAGTGCTATTGTCGGTTTCATATCTGATTGCCATGCTCCTTTATTATAACCGCTGTTGTAACCAGGTGTTGCTTGAGGTTCCCAATAGAATACTCCTAGTCCTTTACTGCCAGAAATATTGCGTACCTTCGTTTTGATATCTGCAATAAAGTTTTTAGCTGCCGTAGGCTGATTGTAGTCCATCCCGATTTCGGTAATCATAATTGGTTTTCCATACAAAGAAATCATACTGTTCGCATTACTAATTGTCTGATTCACCTTAGTTGACCAATCAGAAGAGGTTGGATACAGAGACATACCAATAATATCAAAATTAGCGCCATTATTGATGAGACCACCAATATTCCACACGAATAAAGAATTATCGTAGCCATTAGATAAATGTACGATTGTCTTCGTACTTGAACTTACAGATTTCACCCCATTATGGCCACTATTTACAAGCCAAGCGTAGTTCTGCATGTTAACTGATGCTTTGCCGTCATTCCAAAGCATTCCGTTATTTGTTTCATTCCCTATTTGCACCCAGTCAGGCGTGACCCCTTTGGCTTGCATAGAGGTCATTACAAATCTTGACCAATTGTATACAGCATCCATTAACTGCTGGAACGTGTAATTAGCCCATGCAGCTGGTTTTGTTTGTTTGCCTGGATCTGCCCATGAATCACTATAATGCAATGTCAGCATAACACTCATCCCTAAATCTTTTGCTCGCTTTGCCAAAGTTGCGGCACGATCTACAGTTAGATATCCGTTACCATAATCATTAGATGGATTGACCCATACCCGAATACGAACTGAATTCATCTGATAGTCATTTTTTAGTATTTCTAGAATATCTCGCTGTACACCATTTTTGTCTTTCCACTTATAGCCTTGAGCCTCCATACCTGGTACCCAACTAATATCAGCCCCCTTAGCAAAGTTTGGAGCAGCCTTAGCTTCCTGTGGTTGCCATCCATGAACTGAAATCAGTGTCAAACAAAGAAACGACATAACCAACAACTTGAACGATTTCTTCCACATCATTAATACCTCCATAGTATTAGATTAGGAAAGTTTCTATTCCCACTTAGATTATAAGTAGTGGAGATTCAACAACACAGGATATAACGGAAACATTTGGTATGTTTTAGCAGTTCGATTGCTGTAACCGTCAATTTGATTAAGCTATATCCATTGAATTCATTTATTTAGCACATAAAAAAACGCAGCTCTTATTAAACTGCGTTTTTGGGTGAGATAGTTATGAAGTTGAATATTGAGTTATAACTCTTTGAGCATCGTAAGGGATTGATCAGATATATTACCCATTCTCCATATCGCAATGCTTGAATATCCTCGTTGCTGAATGATTTCAATCCAATATCTCAATGTTTCAGCATCAGCAAACCACACTGTATGATTATTCCCTTGATCATCAGCATAATTGAATGTTTGCGCTCCACTTGCTTCATCACGTCTAACAGTGCCACTTGTTGCAGATAACAATAACTGTGTTGCCTCTTCTTCTGTCAAAGCTTTAGCAAGACCATTTTGATCCCAATCAAAACCACCCGTAGCAATCGCTACCGTAGCATCTCCAGGAATACTTTCCATTCTAGCAGTTAATTTACCAAGAAATGAGCGATCAGCTTTTGGACCTGCATCACTATGAAAACCATACAAATTGTATGCCATTACGACATATTGCGGACCATCTGGAAACTCCAATTGTGCAAAGTCTACTTTAGGTTCTAACACAATTCGTAATGGTATATTTTCTGAGGCAAGACGACGATATAACATTTCGTAAAAGGCTACTAATTGTGGCCACTTTTCACTAGAAATATTCTCAAAGTCCATCTCAAGTCCATCAAGATTATTGTCTTGCACCAAACGAATGAGATGTTCAATGTAAGTATATTGCGATTCTGGTGTAGCGATAATCCTCTCGACCAAACCTTCATCTTTTTGTACTGAACTACCATCTTGTTTAACAATATCATTAACAATCGTTAAGTAAAGCGGAGTCGTACTTTCTTGCTTATCCGTACTTAATTGTGCACGAGTTTTTGTAATGAGTGCTTGAAGGTCATCATTCCAAATAATTTGATCCTGCTCATCAAAATATCCAAGGAATAACTGTATACTTGACCACTTATTGTACAGTTGCTTCATATCCTCTGTACTAGCATCGAAGTCCCAATCAACCACCCAGGTTGATAATGAAATTGGCGCATGATCTCCGACTGGTTTATGGCTATTCTTATAATTGTCATACCAATCCTGACCATAAATAAGCCAAAAGGCTAACAATAGAATAAACGTTACGATCAATATTCTAACAATGTTAACTAACCATCGATACTTCATCTTATCCTCCTAAAACTTTTCGTAGTATATGAAAAGTTACTTCGAAAGCATAGTCTAAAACTCTTCACGTTATTTTGTGAAAGTACTTTGGAATCATAGCCCTAACTTTTCTAGAATGTTTCAATCGCCCAATCTATCATGTTATTAAATATGCGCTTCGTTGTAAACGTTACTTTAGCTAAGCCCTTTAAATGATTACTATAAAGCTTTTCAATAACTTTACCTTCATCATCTATATTAGCTAATGTAATTCGTTTGAATACTCCATCATATATATGATCGCCTTCATCTTCCCAACGATTTTCTTCTTGCAGAGATTCTGCCTCTAGTTGAACATACCACTGATCAATACTCTCATCAATTTCTTCATGTTCCATTACTAGGTTATTGTTAATTGACATTGAAATCGTCTGATTTTGAATCTGAAGTGAGATCGGAATATCTGCAAGTCCTACATCTTTACCTCTCACACCAAGAAGTCGCTCCACTTCACCATCAGCTGCAACTTGTTCAACATACACGTTCTCATCCTGAACACGTAATTGAAGCTTTAATTGTCCATCAGATGATTGTCCGAGCTGAATATATTGTATCCCGCTACTATGACCTCCAATAACCAGATCAAGTGAATATTGATTAGAGACCTTAACATCATTAATTTTCATCGTAGCCTTTTGTGCAGGACGAGTCGTTAAAGCAATTTCTTCAGGTGCAAATTCGGCAACTCCATCAACTATTGTCCATTTCTTTGCTTGATCTTCATCACCAGTTACAAATGTTACATTATCATTGGTGTCTAGTCCCAACTTCATAATAAGGTGATTCGTTCGCCAATATGGAGCTGGTTGAACTCGAGTTAGATCATAACGATCCATGCTACTTGTATTGAGTAGTTTTCCTTCACGATTATAGTGAAGCTTAAACAGTTCACGAATATTCGTGTCATTCACATTTTCAACTAAACCATCCATACCGTTATACAAAGTATCGGCGTGCATTATCATATACGTCGTTGGCACAAAACCTAATTTATCTTTATATATTTTCTCAACAAGGTCGTAATCAAGCTGAATCCGCTCTTCCATTACGACGCGTGTCTCTACAGGAATATTATTCTTATCACGAATGAAGTCCATCAAATAATGAGTATAATATTGCGCTTCATTTTTATTCAAAAATTGTTCCTGTGTTTGTTGTTCAAAATAGTTCTCATCTTTGTCCAAAATATTAATATAAGTTAGTCTATAACCATTCGTACCGAGTTCCCAGAAACCTTTCTTGGTCATGGAAAGCAGTTCTTTCGGTTGTAGAAACTTCCCTTGATCATTTCCCATTTTGTTGGCATAGGTTAACATTGTCGCTTTGTAATTGTAGTTTTCTAATATCTTGGTCGTGAACAAGGCAGAGTCATTGCGACCATCTTCAAATGAAAGGTATAACGCTTTTTCTGGTAACGGGCTTCCCTTCGTATAGAAATCTATAACATCTTGCTGAGAAATCGTTACATAACCATGATCGTATAGAGCGTTGATCTGGGCATCTAATTCACGCTTAGATACTAGATCAGAAGTCGTAGATCTTGATACACCAAAATACGAGACTGCTATAAAATTATCGTGATTAGTCCAAGTACTTCGGTCACTCTCATCGTATGTTTTCAACGTCATTAACGAATTGACAATGAGATAACCAACAAAAATGACGACAAAAAATTGGAGAACGGTCCTTACAACTTTACGCCGATTTTTCCACTTAACAAAACTCGTTAGTTTTTCCGGTTTATTCACCATTCTGTTCATCCTTCACGTTACATTTTCCTATTAATACGTTGTTTCCATAATGCTTTACGTGCAGTTTTCTTCTCTCTTGCTTCAATATCTTGTGGCGTTTCACGAGTACCCCAAGTTGATTTCCAGAATGTTACCCATGCAACCGGCATTTGCCATAAGAGAACGAGTTCATAGAATATACAAAATAAAAATCCGAAAAACCATAATGAACTTTTCTTATAAAATAAATGAGCAAAACTCATTAAAAATGCCATCAACATTAATCCTATTAAAAATGTACTAGGGAAGATGCCATAAACTAATGGTACATAGCCTAAGTTATATAACACAATAATCGGTGCCGCTATCGGCACAATAAGTCCTACATAGAAGAATAACGCCATGAACGGTTCTTTTTTCCATATAAATGAGGCGGCGATAAGTGATTCACGTAACCATGAACGTTTCCAACGCATTTGTTGTTTCAAAAATACATTCATCGTCGACGGAACTATGGTGGAACATACTGCGCTATCTTGATATCCTGTTCGATGCGTTCGTAATATAAAATTGGTCATTGCACGATCATCACCGAAGGTCGCAGGTTGCCCAAGAAATTTCTGATTGAGCCAAGCATCTGAATGCTTCATAATGAGATCTTTTCGATAACAAGATAAAGGACCAGAAAGACAAGTCACACTGTCAAAATATGATTCCGCAGCTTTCATAATACGAAATGCAATATAATATCGAACGTTTTGAAGTTTTGTTAATGAATTTGTATATTTATTCTCAACATCAGTTCGACCTGCAACTCCGCCCATTTTCGGATCTTGAAATGGTTGAACGAGATTCCGGATCGCTTTATGATCTAGAAAACTATCTGAATCAACAAAGACGACAAGTTCGTGCTTTGCCATCTTAACTCCAGCAACTAATGCTTCACGTTTACCACCATTTTGCGGCATCACATGATATCTTGCTCTATTCTTCGTATCGTAACGTTCTGCTTCTCGATATATACGATCAATAACTTCTTCCATTCGTTTCACCGATTGGTCTGTAGATAAATCATCTACAACGATTACTTCTAGCTTGTCTATAGGATAATCTTGATTAATACAGCTTAATATCGTGCGATGAATCCATTCTTCTTCATTAAAGCAAGGAATAATAATCGTTACGCCTGGTGTATATTCAGGATTGACTTTCACGTCTCTATGCATTGAACCAAAAAGATACCTACTCAGCAAAAAAGAAGCAGCAATAATACTATATAAGTAGAGCAAAGAATTATACTTGAAATAAATTAAGCTCTCCGCACGCATAAGCATAACAATTAACGTAACAACAAGTAGCATAATACTTGCCATGTAGATTGAATATCCCCATCTACGTCGCTTAAAATATTCAGGAAGTCGCTTCTTGAAGTTGAAAGCAATTTTAATACTTTCTAATTGTCCGCTCTCATCAGCAATTGCTCGCGCAACTGATGCATTTGTTTTCACAAAATTCTCATAACCTTCTGGCATCGAACCAGGAGGAATTGTAAACTGTAATTTATACTCATCGCCTTCTTTGAAATCTAATCCCTTTAATTGTTCTGGATGAAATTCAAGTAAGATTCCAGTAGCAGAAACATCGACTGATTTCCCAACAGCTTTAATTTTCTTGCCTTTTCCAGAGCTATGAACTTGCACTTCGAAGCTTGCTAGATACCTAATACTAAATTCACTACCACCTCGTCGATCTTGCTGTCCGCGAATCCCTTCAGGATCTGGAACATTCGATAGCGTCCTTCTATCTTCTCGAGTTATGGCTAATAGTTCTCCACTATTCTTATTTTTCATCTTTTTATTTTTCATCATGTTACAGACTCCAATAGTTCAATCCGACATTTTTAATCATTTGTTGGTCATATACTCCTTTTATATCGAAGAACAATTTCTCTGTTATGTTTTTTCCATACATTGAGGTAATTGTTTCGATTGGCATATCAAGAAATTGTTGGTGAGGTACCATAATTGCAACTAAGCTCACATCTTGTATATCTTCAAGCTTGCATAAATTTATTTGGTATTCCTCATGAATCTCATCCTGATCTGCAATAGGGTCATAGATATATGGCATAATGCCATATTCTCTAAGTTCCTTCACTACGTCTACAACTTTTGAATTTCTCACATCTTTACTGTCCTCTTTATATGTTAAGCCGAGCAAGGCGACTTTTACATGAGAGTCTTGATTCCTCGTTCTCAAAACTTTCTTAACCATTTGATTCGCAATAAATTTGCCCATACCATCGTTCACGTGTCGACTATTTAATATTATTGTGGAATGATATCCTTCATCCTCTGCTTTATATGTTAAATAGTAAGGATCGATCCCGATACAATGACCACCAACAAGTCCAGGCGTGAAGTTAAGAAAGTTCCACTTCGTACTCGCTGCTTTCAATACTTCTTGTGTATTGATTCCCATCTGATTGAATAACATTGCCAATTCATTCATAAATGCAATATTGACATCACGTTGTGCATTTTCAATAACTTTCGCTGATTCTGCAACGCGTATATTAGGGGCTCTGTATACTCCAACTTTTATCACTTGAGAATATACATTAGCAATATCATCAAGTGACTCCTCATCGATGCCTGATACAATTTTAATAATATTTTCTAATCGATGAATTTTGTCTCCTGGGTTAATACGTTCTGGAGAATACCCTACTTTGAAATCTTCAATTACTTTTAATCCCGATCTTTGCTGGAGAATAGGTACACATATTTCTTCCGTTACGCCTGGGTATACGGTTGATTCAAATACAACAATGTCATCTCTTTTCAAATATTGTGCAACAATCATACTTGCAGATTCTACATGTTTTAAGTCAGGTACATTACCATGACTAATAGGTGTTGGTACTGCCACAATATAGAAAGAGGCTTCACTTAATATACTATGATCAGAAGTGAATTCGATTGAACTTCGCTGCAAGCGCTCATCGCCAATATCTCCAGTGAGATCTTCACCCGCTATATACTTTGAGATTTTATCTTTGTTCATATCATAACCAATTACTTCAAAATGCTCTGACATAGCTACAGCAATAGGCAATCCAACATAACCTAATCCGATAACAGCAAGCTTTGTTTGCTTTCCTATCAATTGTTTATATATTGTCATCGATGGTATCTCCGATCTTTGTCTTATCTCATAATTTCAGTCATAGTTACAAATGTATACCCATCTTTAAGTAAGTTATCAATGACAGTAGGTAATGCTTCTAAGGTGTGGATGTCATCCAACATGTGAAGTAAAATTATACTACCGTTACTAGCTTCTGTAGTAATGATGTTAATAATCTCTTCAGACGAAACATTAACATCCCAATCGAAAGTAGTAATATCATAAAGTGCTATCTCAGAATACCCTGTAGCTGCCACTACCTTTGCCGTCTTATCATCAATCTCTCCAGTCGGAGGACGGAAGTACATAGAAGGAGCCTGCTGTAATGCTTCCGTTAAAATCCGATGCGATCTCACAATTTCATCTTGTAATTGCTCGGCAGTTATCTTAGTAATTACAGGATGACTGTAGGTATGGTTAGCAATTTCATGACCTTCTTCTAACATTGCTCTAGCGAGACCTGGGTTATTTTCTGCTCCATTGGCTCGAATGAAAAAGGTAGCTTTAATTCCCTTATCTGCAAGGATATCTAACATTTTCGTGACTGTGTAATCCGTTCCCCAATCATCAATCGTTAAAGCAATTTGTTTCTTAGAGCTATTACCTTTCTCAAACAAATGATATGATTGATTGGTTTCTACTTCAGCAATCTTTGCAAGATCAAAACCCTCGATTTCATTAAAAGGTTTTTTTGTTAATTCCGCTTTTAATAGTTCGTCGATCGTTACAAATTGATACTGTACTTCCTCTACTGCTGGAACGAGTAACTTTAACATCTCATCAATTCGTTCATTACGATCAAGATCAATAGCAATAATCGCCCCACGATTGATATAAATTCTCATGTCTTTAGGTTCTTTAAATTTCGTATCCAAATAACTATCATTGATGAAAAAGCTATAACCAATAAATCGTTCGTGATTGGATTGTCTTGCTGCTTTCAATACGGGGTCTTCAAATGCAACCGTCTCTGTTCTTACATATTTAACTGTCGTATTTGTTGCGTTCTCTATCGTTTGCTTACCAAGTAATAATTCATTATAAATTTGATCATAAGTATAAGAGTCCATATTAGCTTTACTTAAAGTATTATTTTCAACTTCATGACCGGAAGATTGGATGAGTTCAACAAGTTCCGGTTCTACAGCCACACGTTGTCCGGTTACAAAAAAGGTAGCAACAATATGATATTGATCTAGCAATCTAAGTACTTCTGTAACTTTTTCACGCTCTGGAAGTCCGTTGAATGTTAAGCTTAATTTTTTTTCAGTTGTATAGACCAGATCGACTTTATTAAGCGGTTCGATAGTCTCACTTGGATATTGTGTAGAATCAGGAGACTGCTCAATTTGATTAATTTTATCTTTGATTGGTGAACTTTGTGTATTACAGCCACTAAGCAAAATTGTAATGAGTAACATTACACCAATTGGTGAAAACTTCAAACACAACACCTCTTTATAAACTAATAATTATGATGCACATCATTGTAGATATTTAAATTATTACTTTATTGCTATTATACAACTTTGTAATGAAACATTTATGAACAAATTCTTAAAATGGATGCCTCTAGCTACTATTTCGTTGTCTGTTTACAAAAAATACATATATGAGCATCAGTTTTCACTTTAGACAATCTACTTTAATTTAAAAAAGCTAATAAAATCATTAGATTTCATTAGCTTTCCCCTCATCATAAGTTACTTGATTAGTTAGATGACGCTTTATTATGATTGCAACATATCAGTTAGCGTAACGATCTCATAGCCCATTTCATGGAGGTTATTTATAGCGATCGGCAGTGCCTTTAAAGTATTCGTATGATCTAACATATGAAGCAATACAATACCGCCATTTACTGCTTCGCTAGTAATTGTGTTTACAATATCCTCTGTGGAAGATTGCTTATTCCAGTCATTTGGATCGATGTTGAATAAAGGAATCGTATAATATCCAGTTGCTGCAACAATTTTTGCAGTCACATTATCGGTGTGTCCGGTTGGAGGTCTGAAATACATAGTAGGCGCTTGCTGTAATACTTCTGTTAACACATGATGCGCTTTTACAATCTCCTCTTGTAGAGCTCCACTAGAAATTTCCGTAATAACTGGATGACTATACGAATGATTTGCTACCTCATGCCCTTCTTCAATAATTGCTCTAGCTAATCCTGGATTACGCTCAGCTCCATCCGCTCTTACAAAGAATGTCGCTTTGACATTTTGTTTTTTCAAAATATCTAACAAATTCGTAATCGTATAATCTGTACCCCAATCATCAATTGTTAAAGCTATTTGTTTCTTATTTGTCTCTACATGATCAAATAATTCAAACGTTTGGTCAGCTTTGACCTCCTTCACTTGTGCCAGATCGTAGCCATTAATTTCAGGATAGGCAAGTTTGGTAAGCTCATTACTCATCAGTTCCTCGATCGTGACAAATTCATAATTGACCTCAGCAACTGCAGGAACAAGTAATTGTAACATTTCCTCAATCTGCTCATTTCTTTCCAAATCAATGGCAATAATAGCACCACGTTTAATATAACTGCGCAAATCCTCTGATTGTCTAAATGTTGATGATAGGTATTCATCGGTTAGAAATAAGCTGTATCCAATATAACGCTCATGTTCACTCTCTGCTGCAGCTTTCAATATAGGCTCATCGAATGTTACAGGTTCTGCTCTTATATACTTCACGGCTTCACCAGTAGCGTCTTCTATCTTTTGCTTACCTAAAACGATGTCATCTACTATTTCGTTATACGTAAAAGAGTCCATTTTCACTTTACTTAGTGTATTATTCTCAATTTCATGTCCTTCTGCTTGGATCATTTGCAACAATTCTGGTTCTACGGCTGCCACATGACCTGGCACGAAGAAGGTTGCTTTTATTTCATATTGATTAAGTAATCTCAATATTTTTTTAAGTTTTTGTTGATCAGGTAACCCATTGAATGTTAGCGATAATTTCCGTGCAGTGGTATAGATTATATCTGTTTTCACTACTGCTTCTACTGCTTCACTGTTATAAGAGATTATCTTTGTATCGTCATGAGCAGATGATTCAGTTTTATTTGCTTCAGCAATATGGTCTGTTCTAAAAGAACAGCCCGTCACAACTAATATAATGGAAAATAACATAATAACTAATTTACTACTCAATACATTCACCTCTAGTTTTTGCTATGTGTGAACTGTACAAGCAAAAAAAAATTCAATACCTTATAATTATAAAGGTTATAAATAATTAATAAATGATGTTATATTTACAATAAAGATAAATTATTGAAATTAAATAACAAAAAAACCGTTAAAATCAACATAGATTTTAACGGTTTTTTTTAATTGAAACAGACTATTCCGTTGATCATATCTTCACAAAGTGAAATTCAGCTACATTACAAATTAGATCAACGTATGTGTAGGCGTATGTTCTCTAAATGTTTCTCTTGTATAATCAACGAATAATAATATAAACAATGGCAAAAGTAATAAGGGCGGCAGCAAGGGAAATTAAGCGAATCCATTTTCTATTGTACATGAATTCATGTCACCTCTTTCACATCATGCTGAAACATCTTGATGTACTAATATATTAAGCAAACAGCCATTTGTAAACACTTTCTAAAAAATAAATTATTATTACGATAAGAAAAGACATTATCATCGAATATATCCTTAATCGGAGTATTCGATAATAATGTCTAATGATTGTTTTTATATCTCATGAAGGTGAGATAACTATTAAGTTGGACTTAGGTTATTGTTACAATTATGGTTCTCTAGTGATATCAACTTCCCCATATTCACTATTCCACACAATTTCTGCACCAAGAGCAGTTGCAAAAGCTCTTGCTGGAGCGTAAGTAGCTCCATTGTGCGTTATAACTGGTGTTGGCCACTGTACAGTCTCACCGTTAATGATCGCTTTATCACTGCCAATTTGCAGCTTAATCGTTGTCTTTGTTGCTTTATCATATACAGTAATTTGATTTGTTGCTTTGTCAAACTTGACATTTCCTCCGAACTCTTCAATAAGCTCTCGAACAGGAATCATTCCGAATTTATCTGCATTAACAAAAGCTGCATTATAAGTATCTTCGTCAATATAGTTCCAATAGTACTGCTCAGTTATATGCAGTTTATTTCTCAATAAATCATAAATAACTGATTCATTATCAAAGTATTTAAGAACCTCAAAGCCTTCCAAATAATCTAAAGACTCTAATTGTACTTCTAGACCTGATGCCACTGGTACCTTAGGTGCAACTTTTCCGTTAACATTCCAAGCTTCGTTCTCGGAAGTTATTGTTAATCCCTCAAAGATCGATGTACCTAGCTCTTCCTTCATCTTATCACTTACTACATAGTTCAAAGAAAAAGCTTGTTTGCGGATATCCAGATTAGAATCTACATATAGATCGAATTTGATCTCTAAAGAATCATTTAAAGCCATTTCCAGTATTTCTTTATCTTTTGTTTCGAATTCCACCATCGAAATTTTCATATCTTCAAGAGAAGTAATAATAGCTGTAACTACTTCATCGATAAGAACTTTCTTATCAGCTTCCGTAATGTTTCCATCCGTGAAATCATCTGAAACGTAGATACCAAGATAATCAATCATTTCAGGATCTTCCATGAACAAATTCAATACTTCACCTAGTAATTTTTCAAGTCCTGTACGATCTTCAAGTAATGCATCTGTTAATTTTTTGCCCCAATTCCAAAGCTCCATACCTTTTAATTCACCATGAATTTTCATTAAGCTCGTTGATACGCCATTGATCTCTTCTGTTACAGGAGTAACAGAAACTTTTTCGATATTAGGTAATTTTTCAATACCGAAGTCAGTTACGAGCTCAGTTGCACTTTGAATAGTTGCAAGTATTTTCTCATCATCAACTACATATTCACTTTCAAACTCACCATCTTCATATGTCATACCAAAATCATCGTACATGAGTCTCTCTGCTGTTTCACCTGTTAGATCGAAAGTGAACGAACGAGTAGCACCATCTAACGAAACAATAAGTAATGTTTCTGACATTTTCAACTCAAAGTTAATTTGCGAAAGGTCACCTAATGTTAGACTACCTTTAAAAGATATATTTTGTTGATCTTGCATTTTTATATCAGTAATAGATACTTTCACATTAGAAAATAAACGTAACATAGAAATAAATTCCTCGTCACCAGCAAAATACTCATCTTCAAGCAATGCCTTTTCATTAAAATGCAACTTAAACTCCATAGATGAATTGCCTTCAGTCGAAGTTACCTTTAGTGATTTTTTCAGCGCTGCATTAATATCCACTCCGCCAATCGCTTGACATCCAGCTAAAATAACCAAGCTACAGATCAAAATTAATGCAACTAACTTCTTAACACTTCTAATTTTCAGCATAAATCTATTAACCTCCTATAGTATATTTGGAAATAATTAGTACATACCCATTTATACTACTATCAGGAGGGAAATATGTAAACATTCTTTAATAGATTAATAATCTTTCTAGTTCATCACCATTAGTAAATTACTTTGCTCTAACATAGGATAGCAACATTTCTTTTAAAAGTTTTTGTTGAATTTCGGGTTGAATTTCCTCAAGATAAGTGATTTCAGACTTCAGCACTATATTGTTGCCGAATATACCATACGCATTAATGATCGTCATAATGGACTCTTTTATAGAAATATCTTGGCGTAATGAACCATCTCGTTGTCCATCTTCAATGATTGGACCTAGCATTAAAGATACTTGTTTCTGTGTGTCTATGTAATCTTGGATATTAGGTAGTGGTTCCTTTGAAAAGGATGCATAGCTTTCAAAAGCTTCACGAAATTTAGTTGAATTCGATCTAGATTGAGTTTGATTTGCAAGTACATAATTTAATGTATCTTCCAATCGTTCATATGCAGATTTTGGAGAAAGTGCAATTTGTTGAAATACTGGTATTGTTCGTTCTAGGTTTTGTATAGCCACTGCAACGATCAAGCTATCTTTTCTGGAGAAATAACGAAAAAGTGTAGCTATCCCTATTTTTTCGGCATCAGCTATATCTTGCATCTGAACACTATCAAGCCCACGTTCCAGAAATAATTGCTCTGCTGTAGATACAATGCTTTGATAACGAGCATTCTTGTTCTTTTCTCGAAGACCTTGAGTCATTGATATTCCTCCTTCATTTAGTTAATATCTTTTATTTGCAATGTTATCACAAAAGGACTAAAATAAAAAACATGATAGTTAGACTATCAAAATTTATTTATGGGGTGAATCAAATGAGATTAGATCAAAAAGTTGCAGTAATTACTGGTGCAGGTAGTGGAATGGGTGCGTCCGAAGCAATATTATTTGCAAAAGAAGGCGCTAAAGTTGTTTTGACTGATATTAATTTGCAAGCTGTTGAAGCTGTTGCAGCTGAAATCATCGCTGCTGGTGGCGAAGCTATTGCCATTAAACATAATGTTGCATCAAAAGAAGACTGGACTCATGTATATAGTGTAACAATTGAAAAATACGGAAAACTAGATATTCTAGTTAATAATGCTGGTATTTCGTTATCAACACCATTCCCAGATCAAACTGAAGAAGAATGGGCACGTACTTATGCTATTAATGTGAATAGTGTTATGTATGGTATGCAACAAGCAATCCCTCTTATGGAACAAAATGAAGGTGGATCAATCGTTAATATTGCTTCCATTTCTGCTTTATCTGGTATGGCTGGTGCAGGTGCATATACAGCATCTAAAGGTGCTGTTCGCTCAATCTCGAAAGCTGCTGCTGTCGATTACGGTAAAAAGAACATTCGTGTTAACTCGGTTTATCCAGGATATATCGTAACACCAATGAGTGCACCACATATGGAACAATATAAAGATTACTTCTTAGGTCAAATTGCTTTGCCTGAGCTTGGCAAAGCGGAAGAAGTTGCTGCCGCTGTTCTATTCCTTGCTTCAGATGATGCTAATCATATTACTGGTGTTGAACTTCCAGTTGATGGCGGCGTAACAGCTAAATAAACCATTACGCAGAATTTATTATTATTCATGAAATATTCTCGTTCGTTTTATGGACAATAAACAAAAATACCCGTTGATCTGTATTGGTCAGCGGGTATTTTTATACGTATCAAATAGTACCTGGATTCTTAATTAGTCTATTTTTGTTTCTTCATAACTTAATACAATATCAGACACTTGCGGACTATTTTTTCCTTGCTTAGTATATAAACCCATACTATATTGAATTCGATCAAAGCTTCCTTCAATAACTTGACCATTGTTACTCTCTGTCCAATTATTCCATGAATCACTACCTAATGATCTCGTTCTAGTCCATGCTTTAACATCTGTATGTTGGAGAATAGTTTCAGTCCAAGTTAATGTCACTTGATTTCCCTTGACTGCTTCTATAACTTCTGATTGAATATATCCATGAGGGACGTAAGGATGAAATACTTTTTGTGTGTAAGAAAGCTGTCCAGTAAATTCAGTACCGTTCAGAAAATCAGGTTGAATAAATTGGCCGTGCATCGTTTCAACCTCATCTGCTGTTACATAAAAATTAACGTTCTCTGATGATAAATCGCCTAGATTGCTTTTTGTAATACGATATTCGATTTCATCACCTGAAGCACTTATCTTATTATCAACACTATGTTCATTAACCCATATCCATCCTTCATTACTATGTTGATCTGTAAATTTACTATCCCACTCATACAAGCCTTCATTAGTTATTCTATGGGTTGCAGCTATTTCAGGAGAATTCCACCATGAACCTTTGAAGCCTTCGGTTATAACATCATTTGAATCAATATATATATTGTAAAAATAGTATGGAACATCATTCTCATCCGTTTTTAAGTTAATTTGACCTGCCGTTTTTAATTTGATGTATAAATATTGACGATCATCAGTCATGGATACGTTAGTTACATGCGCATCTTCAGCTATATAGGTTTTCCACTCATGTGAGGAAGCAGAGAATGAAACAGCACTTGACTGTAAGATTTCCTCAGCAGCGGACGCAATAGGTTCATAATATTTCTGACCGTCCAACACGACTTTTACTCTAAAACTGTAGAAGTCTTCATTGGGCTGAGTAGTACCAGGTGATTGTAATAACCAATCTGACCATATACCATCTTCATTTTGAAATTGAATATAATAGTTAACCTTACCATTCTCACTACCTTGCCAACTTAGATTTGTCATATTTTTTCTACTGTGGAATGAGTCCTCACCTTGTATTCCACTAATCCAACTCCCCGTACCATCGTCGATAAGCTCAAGTGACGTTTGCCCATTTCTTGTAATTACTTTAACATTGTCGAAGCTACCTTCAGCAAATGTAGATTTCGTCGCTCCCCAATAGTACGAGCTTGCAGTATAACCAGAACCGAAATTTGTATAAAGTTGATCGCTCTTACTCCAATCTGTCATGTTCCCATCGATCGTAATAGCCTCCTTATAGTAATAATCAGGGTAGGCTATATCCAATTTCGCTGTATGTGATGATGAATCAATGATTACGGTACTTCCTGTAAAGTAACCTGTTGTAATATTGCCGCTTTTCTCTTGCCGTAACAACATACCTATAGGTTCATTGCTTATATCGTAGTACTGTACCTTTTGCATTAATGGATCAGCGTAACTCCATCCATATAACTCATGAACGGCATTGCTCAAAAACGTATAATTGATGCGTTCTTGATCAACTAATTCTCCATAACTATGACTCAACGTTTTAATAGATGAATTACTGCTGAAGTTTTTTTGTTGTATATAGTCAAGCTGACTATTATTGAAGTTCCACATATAAGTATTCGTATCTGCTGCACCATTCGGGCTATTCATATCCCAATATGGGAAATTATAATTGAACTTTAATAACATTTGTTCCATACTCAACTCATTAGCACCATTAAATTCAAATCTTAACTTCAAATACTTGGATCGCTTGCCTATTCCAATCCAACTATCTGCTTCACCTGTCCACAGATCAGGAACTTGTGTCCATATATTCGTATCAAACGGTAAGTTATCACCAATCCAAGCTTTTACTGTGACCGTATCATTACTTCCTCCACTACCTTTCCATTGTGGATATATCCAATCATATTGATCTCTAATGTCCTCAGACCTTAAGATTTTATCCATATCAAGTACGATTTCCATTGCACCTTTCTGACCACCAACTACTTTTCCATTTTCGACAGATGTTGTTCCTTCAAAGTTCCAATCTGCAAACCTTCTGCCATAGGTTACTTCTCCATTTAGAGATAATGTTCGATCTAATGAAGTCATCGAATCCCATATAAGTTGATTAGAATTCCAATAGCCAACATAACTTTCCCATAAGTAATAATCTCCTAGTTCAGCAAATGATCTCGTACCATTCACAACACTTTCCATCCCTAAAGACTTAATGTAAAGTGTGATCTCTTGAAGTCTGGAGTGAAAAATCTGTTGCTTGATTGTATCTTCTTGATAGGTAGCATCCCAATAGGCAATATCGCATTCATCAAGGAAAATCCCATCTGCAATCCCTTGATCTTTAAGCAACTTTATCGAATCTTGTAACGTTTGTACGTATTGATCTGAATCTTCAAATCTTGATCCGAAATGTATATATTGAAATACTT
The DNA here is from genome assembly GCF_024721975.1 of Paenibacillus endoradicis. The sequence goes on from NZ_JANQBB010000002.1 coordinate 39,206, forward strand.
TCACACCTTGTTCTCTTACTTTTGTAACGCTCTCCACGTTCGTGTCGGAAACAATCATGAAATCGTACACCGAATAATCTGTGATACCGCTATATTGTAATTGTCCGTAGTAAATCGCGTATTGATTCGGCTGAGAATATGTAGTGTCTAATGTAAATGTGGAAGGAGAACTTTCTAATATTCCTGCGGTGGTTGCATCTATAGATGTCATATTGAATTTATGATTTTGTATAACTGAGGTTGTTTCATTATTTTTTGGCATCTTTTCACATCCGATCAATATAAGCATTATTAACAATAGACTTAAAACTGGTTTGAACATTGAATCCCCCTCATAGTAAACTAATAAATGTTCCCACAATTAAAATTACCATATAATAGTAATTTAACAGATCGCAATACTATATGCTATTACTACTAATGAGCAAAAAGAAGCAGAGTAACACTATTCTTGAATAGTGTTACTCTGCTTCTTTTCAAATTAAATTTACTCATATAGTAAACACTAACACCCTAATATTCCCAGGTAAAACCATATGAATGTATTGATCAACTAATTAACGTAATATAATCCGATGATGAAACTAGAACCTTTCGTTCATCGTATATCACTTAGACAATACGACAAAACCGTCATGTCATCCTCATATCTTCTACACGAAAGTAGGGATCTTTATCATATTTTATATTATCGCAATCGTAGTCGTTTTAGCAGATCAGTTAACCAAATTGCTAATTCGAGCCTATATAGATATTGACCAAGCTTATACATTGTGGGGAATCCCTCTCACACATATTGAGAATAGTGGTATGGCTGGTGGATTATTTCAAGGGAACGCACGACTATTTGGTGTAGTAGCTGTATTATTCGTAATTGGTGTGCTATATTTTCGCAAGACTGGTGATATGAAGGGAGTTCTAATCGATAGTTGCTTTGGTTTTTTTGTCGGAGGAGCGATCGGAAACGGTATTGATAGACTTCTATATGGTCAAGTGACTGACTTTATCATTCGTGGCGGAGGGGTTCTTAATATAGCCGACCATGCAATTGAAGTTGGTGTACTCTTGTTAATTATCTCTGGAATAGTTAGTTGGTTCAAAAATCGTGCTCAATTATTAGAAAGTTGAGCAATTATCTAAATAAAGCCTCTAGAATAGTTGCAGAAATTTCACAAAACCTATTCTAAAGGCTTTTCTTATATAGTTATGACTTGTTTCATTATAGTAATTCTTTAGCTAACAATTGGATGCATTGCAGACGAGATGCTTGTCCATGTTGATTCAAATTGAACATAACTTCTTCAAAGCCGAAATATTCTTGATCTGCGCGAAGTCGATCCGCTACTTGCATCGCAGTACCAACCAAATGGATATTACGATTTTGTTTCACTGTAATCTTATCCATCTCAGAGAACTGCACTTCTGCCGCTTCTTTTGGAGATAATATTTGCCCGATTTGCCCCTTTAAGAAATTCAAGCGCCATATATCAAGTGGCTTTGCATAAAATTCTGCCTCATCAAGCGTCGGCGCAACAGTTACAGAGTAGGTAACATTAATGAGTGGCTTTTCCATAAAGTAAGATGGTTCAAAATATGTTCTATATGCTTCAAATACTTCTTTGTGCATCTCACCCGAGAAGAAATGTGCAAACGCATAACCAACACCCATCTTACCTGCTTGAATTGCACTATTACCTGTTGATCCAAGTAAAAATGCCTCCGGAAGCTTAATATTGGTGGGAGAAGCAATTACAGAATCATATATAGTCGAATTCGGTTTACGGTCGCTCATTAAGCGAAGCGTTGTTGATAACTTCTCATACATATCCATCCCCATTTGCGAACGCCCTTCTGCCAATGCACGAGTCGCGACTGGATCTCCACCCGGTGCTCGTCCAACGCCAAAATCAATACGTCCTGGATTAAGACCTGCTAACGTTTTGAACACCTCTGCCATCTTAAATGGCGAGTAGTGCATCATCATTATGCCACCCGTACCAATACGAATTTGCTTTGTCTTCGCCGCTAGATGCGCAGCAAGAATTTCGGGAGCTGTACTAACATACCACTGTGTATTATGATGCTCGGCCATCCACATGCGTGAATAACCAAGCGAATCTGCTAATATTGCCAATTCCTCAACAAATTGAAGTGCCTGCTCTGGCGTATGTCCTTTTGTAATTGGGCCTTGATCTAAAATTCCAATTTTCATGTTATGTATCTCCCCTCTTAACGAAAGTGCAATAGATGATTATCATTTTCTTATGTTACTTAGACTATCCTTATGTCCATCAATGATTAACTGTATTGTGGGTAGCCTGTAAACTTAAAATCTTTTCCTACAGGTGTAATTGTTAGATCTGCCAAATCTACAGCATCTTTCATTAATGTGACACCTACTCCTCCAAGAAAGGTTGGAGCTCCAGTTCCTCCAACTAATTTGGGAGCCATATATATAATAACTTTATCAACGAGTTTATTTTCAAGAAACGCAGCATGAATTGTTCCGCCACCTTCGATTAGAACCGAAGAAACAAGTTTTTCCCCTAGCATACGTACAACATCTTGCACATCGACATGCTTAGTTCCTAAAGTTGGATATACAGAAATACCCAGCTCTTCTAACTTGGCTTTTTTCTGTTGATCATAGTTTTGTGCTGTGAAGACCCATGTTTCCGCATGTTGATCCGTTACCACTTTTGCATTTAAAGGAATTCGTAGTGTCGAATCTAGAACGATTCGAATAGGATTTCTTCCATTCGCAATTCTTGTTGTCAACTCAGGATCATCTTCAATGACCGTATTGACTCCGACTAATATTCCCATGTTCTCATTACGAAGTACATGTGCATCATGTCTTGCTTCCTCAGAAGTAATCCACTTACTATCTAAAGTATGAGTAGCAATTTTACCATCTAATGTACTTCCCGCTTTCATCGTTATGAAAGGCTTCTTCTGCACAATGAATTTATTGAATACTTCATTCATTTTGCGAGATTCCTCTTCCATAACTCCTACAACAACTTCAATATCAGCATCTTGCAATATTTTAACGCCATTTCCAGCAACAACTGGATTCGGATCAAGAGTGGCAATAACAACTTTTTTGATCCCAGCTTCAACGATAGCTAGCGCGCATGGTCCTGTTCTTCCATAATGGGAGCATGGCTCTAACGTAACATAAATCGTACCATTTCTGGCCTGTTCTCCAGCCATGCGAATAGCATGAATTTCAGCATGTGCTTCTCCAGCTTTCAAATGAGTACCAATACCGACAATTCTATTATTGTTAACAATAACCGAGCCAACTAATGGATTTGGCTCAGTCTGCCCTTTCATGGCACGTGCATTATCTAGTGCCAATCGCAAGTAAAATTCATCGTTACTCATTCGAACACACTCCATCATCCTTCAAATGTCCAGAACGCTCAATTTTTGTTTGTAAATAATTTGCGTTAAACTCAGAGTTATCTCCCCAAATTGGCTCTCTTCCAGAAAGCGTAAGACCAGCATTTTTCATAGCAGCAATTTTCTTCGGATTATTGGTCATAAGCGTAACAGGTTTCGATCTTAACGTGTTAAGTACTTTTATGGCATCATCGTAATTTCTAGAATCATCAACGAAACCAAGACTTTCATTAGCATCTACAGTATCGTAACCATTCTCTTGCAGTACATAAGCCATAGCTTTGCTAAATAAGCCAATGCCTCGTCCTTCGTGATTCGCCAAGTAGAAGAGCGCACCATTTCCACTATCAACAATGTTTTTCATCGACTGCTTTAACTGATAACCACAATCACATCTTTTACTGCCAAATATATCTCCCGTATGACAAATGGAATGCATTCGAATAAGTGCATCTTCCGCATTAGCAAAATCTCCATAGACCAACACGCTAGATTGTTGGTACTCTGCTAAATTTGCAGAAGATAACTGCTTAATAACTTCTTCATAATTATCTGTTGCTTGGCATTTACTTAGCCAGCAATACCATTGAAACACATAAGTTTCACCTTCTAAATTGACAGGCAACCTAATCGGACCAACCAAATAAATGGCCCCTTTATTTGCTTCAATCATTTGGATTTTATCTTGTAGTATTTCTAACATTTTTGGTTGAAGTTCTTTAAGCACTGTATATCATTCCTTCTAGATGAATTTGAGTTATTCAATTATGGTCATACATTACCATTATTTCATACTTGCTTACTTATTGTAAGTAGTCACTTTAAGGTGACCTATATTTTTCAGCAAATATGAACATTGTTCAGTAATATTTTCAGACATGCACTCATTTAATTATGTGTGATTTTATTATTATGGTACATAATCACTTATAGTATTTCACAAGCTAGTGCAAAGTAATATTTACAAAAATAGGCGACCACTTTCCAGTTATTTACCGAAAATTGATCGCCACTTTATACTATGTATAACTGACTATTGTTAATACAGCTACTCATTTATGAAATTAGTGGCAATTGTTAACATAGCTACTCTTTTTTGTGAAGTGCGTTGCAATAACCAATATTGCTACTCATGTATTGAGGTATGTTGCAAATGATTCAACGTTTGGATAAATATCTCTTTCACATGATCATCGTCTATTGAATAGAATACGGTCTTACCTTCTTTCCGACGCTTTACCATTCTTATATCTCGAAGATATCTGAGTTGGTGAGATACGGCAGACTGAGTCATACCTAATACAACACACAGATCATGTACACATAATTCATTGTTCAAGAGAGCGTGTATTAGTTTCACCCTAGTCGGATCCCCTAACGCTTTGAATATATCAGCCACATCAATTGCTGTTTTCTCGTCAAGTTTGATGTCGCTCAAATGACTGAGATTAGTCTCGGTACCCAAACAAGTGTCGTCGCATTGATCTTCTGCTATTCGAACCATCTCTTCTCACCGCCTTTTCATACATTTTGTTTATTATATCAGAAAGATTACGGATAAGGCACTGATCATCGCTATCGGTTTATAGTTTGAGATTATACCTTCATGAATGAGTTCAAATTCGTTGACATATTTACACATATCGCATATCATATGAGCAAGTACTCATATATAATTTCTGAAAGAAGGTCATCTTAATGAATGAATATAGAGTGAAAGGACTCTCCTGCGGTGGTTGCGCACAGCGAATCGAAGATGAGCTTAAACAATTAGAACATGGGAAAGACTCCTCTCTTAGCTACAAATCAGGAAAATTAACGATTAGTCCGCAAATATCTATGAGTAAGGTCAATAAAATATTGAAATCGGATGGCGCCTACATTGCACACCAATTAAATGATGAACATAACCATTCAGATAGTCATGCTCATGTTACTGACGAACATCACGGACATGACCATAGTCATGGTGATCATGGACACGACCACAGCCATGCAGATAGCAATAAAAAAATATTAACTCTACTGATCACCTCCGGTGTTATCTACACTGCAGCATTATTGCTGGATGGAGTAATCGATCAACAAGCTATCATCCTGCTATATTTAGCAGCTACGATCATTAGCGGATACACTACCTTTATGCGCGGCTTAAAAAATTTATTAAGTGTTAAATTCAATATCGATACATTAATGACGATTGCTTTAATAGGTGCTGTTGCTATTGGGGAATGGAAAGAAGCAACACTTGTCGCAATTTTGTTCGGCGTTAATGAATTACTCGAAGGATATGGCATGGAAAAAGCTCGACGATCAATGGAAACGTTACTTCAAGTAGCACCCAAGGAAGCTCTCAAACTTGAAAATGGTCAAGAAACCATCGTTTCTATTTCCTCCTTACAAATTGACGATTTAGTCAAAATAAAACCTGGTGAAAAGATACCATCTGATGGTGTTGTCGCAGAAGGAAAAAGTTCAGTTAATGAAGCCGCGATTACAGGTGAACCACTGCCTGTAGAGAAAGAGACCGGAGAGACTGTCTTTGGTGGAAGCATTAATAATGAAGGCTTACTCATCGTTCGTATTCAAAAAGCATATAAAGATTCTTCGTTAGCGAAGATACTTCATCTCGTGCAAGAGGCACAAGAAACAAAGACACCAACAGAACTTTTTATTAATAAATTTGCAAAGTACTACACGCCGCTTATTATGATTATTGCAGCGCTCGTTATGCTGGTTCCTCCCTTGTTCTTGCAAGGTGATTGGATGACATGGATATATCAAGGTCTATCTGTATTAATTGTTGGCTGTCCCTGTGCATTAATTCTTTCTTCACCAATTGCCATCGTCTCAGGAATTACACGCACGGCAAGGAACGGAATTCTCGTTAAAGGTGGGGTTTTCCTAGAGCAACTTGGTAAGATCGATACGCTTGCCTTTGATAAGACAGGAACATTAACGAAAGGTGAACCTCATGTCGCTCAGTTAGAAATATATGATGAAACTCATTTGTTCAACATTGCAGGAGCTATCGAGAAGTCATCTTCACATCCATTAGCAAAAGCGATCATGAAAGAAGTAGAACGCAGAAATATTGTTAGCCCTGATCCAGACGAAATCGAGACGATTGGTGGTAGAGGCATTAAAGCAATGATTGATGGTCAGCTTTATTGGCTCGGTAACGAACAAAGTGTAGAGCATATTGTTATACCAAAAACTATACAAAAGCGGATTAATGAACTGAAAGATGAAGGCTTAACATTAGTATTAGTTGCAGATGAAGAACAAGTACTTGGCATGTTCGGTATTGCGGATGAGATTCGTGAAGAAAGTCGAGAGGTCATAGCAGCTTTGCATAAGTTAGGAATTAAGCGTACCATCATGCTGACAGGAGATCACCAGAAGACCGCCGAGAAAGTTGCTTCTGCCGTTGGTGTTTCCCAGTATTATGGTAACTTGCTGCCAGAAGATAAAGTAAATCGAGTGAAAGAACTTTCGTCCCAAGGTACAGTTGCTATGATTGGCGATGGTATTAATGATGCCCCTGCTCTTGCTTCGGCACAACTAGGGATTGCGATGGGCAAAGGAACAGATAGTGCGATCGAGACAGCCGATATTGTATTGATGCAAGATCATTTAGGAAAACTGCCTGAAGCTATTACTATCGCAAAGCGTGTCAATCGGGTTATCAAATTCAATATTACAGTATCTCTTGGATTAAAAATCATTGCGCTATTGCTTACGATCCCAGGTTGGCTTACGTTATGGATTGCTATCCTATCTGATATGGGGGCGACCATATTTGTTACTCTGGTTAGTCTGACTATATTAATAGAACGTAAGCAGAGATAGATTGTTATAAGCATTAATATATACACCAACGAGCAATATTGAAGGGTTCATGTTATCCTCAGTGTTTGCTCGTTTTGCTATCTTCTTGACCCTACATCAGATTTCTCATTAATATCAACAATTTTTTGAGAGAGTTTTCAAATCATTCATTTCCAATAAAAACAGTAGAGACTCCTATCTCTACTGTTTTTACGTGTTGTTAGCTACTTACTTACAAGCCTATGTTGTTTCTTCTATTAACCATTTCTGTTGTGTCACCAATATCAACTTTGATGTGCTAGATCGATTATGCATAGCGCTTTCATCAAACCGTGTGAAGATTCGATGAATAGTGAAATATATCATTGCTTAATTATGGAAATAGCTATATAAAAAGAATTAGAACCATTATTAGTTACTACTTCTTTTAATCGAATAGGAGATGATCAAATGGACACAAAAGTTAATGCTAACACAGGCAAGTGCCCTGTTATGCACGGCAGTGCTACTAGTCACAAATCTAGCGGTACGTCAAATAGAGATTGGTGGCCGAACCAATTGAACTTGAACATTTTGCATCAGAATGACAGAAAGTCTAATCCTATGGAAGAAGATTTTAATTACGTAGAACAATTCAACAAGCTAGACTACTCTGCCCTTAAGCAGGATCTACATACGCTTATGACAGATAGTCAACAATGGTGGCCTGCTGACTACGGTCATTATGGTCCGTTCTTTATTCGAATGGCTTGGCACTCCGCTGGTACTTATCGCACAGGTGATGGTCGTGGTGGTGCTGGAAGTGGCTCACAGCGATTCGCTCCGCTTAACAGCTGGCCAGATAACGGTAATCTAGATAAAGCTCGTCGACTTCTATGGCCAATTAAGCAAAAGTACGGAAACAAGATTTCCTGGGCAGACTTATTCATTTTGACTGGTAATGTGGCAATTGAATCTATGGGTGGTAAGACGTTTGGCTTTGGTGGTGGACGACAAGACGTTTGGCATCCGGAAGAAGACATTTATTGGGGTAATGAAACAGTATGGCTTGGCGACAAACGATACACTGGCGATCGAGAACTTGAAAATCCACTTGCGGCAGTGCAAATGGGTCTAATCTATGTTAACCCAGAAGGTCCAAATGGAAATCCTGATCCGGTTGCAAGTGGGCGCGATATACGCGAAACGTTCGCACGTATGGGAATGAACGATGAAGAAACCGTTGCATTAGTTGCAGGTGGTCATACATTTGGTAAAGCACATGGTGCAGGAGATGCTTCTCTTGTCGGTCATGATCCAGAGGCTGCTTCTATTGAAGCTCAAGGATTAGGTTGGTTAAGTTCACATGGTTCTGGTAAAGGTCGTGACACGATTACTAGTGGCGTAGAAGGAGCATGGACAGCGAATCCGACACAATGGGATAATGGATTTTTTGATCTTTTGTTTGGTTATGAATGGGAACTTTCGAAAAGTCCAGCAGGCGCACATCAATGGGTTGCTATTAATGTGGCTGATGAGCATCTTGCACCAGATGCAGAAGATTCCTCCGTTCGTGTTGCGACGATGATGACTACGGCTGACATGGCATTGCGGATAGATCCGGCTTATGAAAAAATTTCTCGCCGTTTCCATCAAGATCCTGAAGAATTTGCAGACGTATTTGCTCGTGCATGGTTTAAGCTTACGCATCGTGACATGGGGCCTCGTACAAGATATCTTGGACCAGAAGTCCCAGCCGAAGTTCTTATTTGGCAGGATCCAATTCCGTCTGTAGCTTACGAGTTAACAGATGCTGATATAGAAGAGTTAAAAACGAAAATACTAGATTCAGGTCTTACAGTAAGCGAGCTGGTAACGTCAGCTTGGGCTTCAGCTAGCACGTTCCGTGGCTCTGACATGCGCGGTGGAGCCAATGGTGCGCGAATTCGTCTCGCGCCGCAAAAGGACTGGGAAGTGAATCAGCCGAAGCAGCTTGCAAAAGTACTTACTATACTAGAAGGCATTCAAGATGATTTTGAAAACAAAGTAAGCATAGCAGATTTAATCGTGCTAGGTGGAAGTGCCGCTGTAGAAAAAGCCGCTCGCGACGCCGGCTATCAAATAACCGTCCCTTTCACTCCTGGACGCGGAGATGCTACTGAAGAGCAAACCGATGCAGAAAGCTTTGCTGTGCTAGAACCTATCGCTGATGGTTTCCGTAACTATGAGAAGAAGCAATATCATGTAAGTGCAGAGGAACTTCTTGTTGATAAGGCACAGTTGCTTAATCTTACTGCTCCGGAGATGACCGTGCTTGTTGGCGGTATGCGTGTTCTAGGTACAAACTACGGTGGTACTGGGCATGGTGTATTCACGGATCATGTTGGTCAATTGACGAACGACTTCTTCGTTAACTTACTTGATATGAACGTAGCATGGAAACCTGTAGATGGCATCGTATTTGAAGGAATAGATCTTAAGACAGGTGAAGTCGTGCGTACAGCAACAAGAGTTGACCTTGTATTTGGTTCAAACTCCGTTTTGCGTTCCATTGCAGAGGTTTATGCGCAAGACGATAACAAAGAAAAATTTGTACGTGACTTTGTCGCTACTTGGGTAAAAGTAGTAAATGCCGATCGTTTTGATCTTAAGTAAACGTAATTTTTTATAATAGCAAAAAGCCTTGGTTGCATATCATAAGATATGTCATCAAGGCTTTTAATCGTCTGCTTTATCTGATCCTTCTTACAACTTTTGTTATTGAAACAAATACTAATTTTATTCTGTTGCCACACTCACTAGCTATTAAAACTATTACAAACATTTTGTACCGCCACAATACTGTAACAAATCGCTTTCGTTGCTCATTGTGCATATTTGCCCATTGTGCAATAATAACATTGTATTAAATTGAGTTTTCTACCATTCTATATGAAAAGAGGAGAACGCTTAAGCGGTCATGCTATGAACAAACAAAACTTGCGCGATATGAAAAAGGAAGCTACAGCTAATGCACTTGCCGAAGCAGCATTTAATCTAGCGCTGGAGAAAGGATTGGACGGATTTATCGTAGAGGACATCGTACAGCGTGCTGGTTTCTCCAGAAGAACGTTCGCAAATTACTATTCCTGCAAGGAAGAAGCAGTAGCTATGGCAGCTGTTATCTTCAAAGGAGCAGACGAAGTAGCAAATTGGATAGAAAATTTGAACGAGGACATGACGCCGCTCGACATCCTCTACCAGCTCATGAATTTGCAACAGACAGGAGAGCATTTCATGAAATTGCGTCAGCTCGTGATGCTTTCACAGCAGACGCCAACACTTGAACCATATATTTTAAGCGCACTTCGCAGCCTGCAAATAGCAGCACAACAATTTATAAGTGAGCAATCACTCGGACGTTATCCGGAAGGATACACTCACCTGCTCGTTGGTGCTGTTTACGGAGCCATTCTTCCACTACTTGACGGTAGTATGAAAGTTTTGTTTGCTGGTGAATCGGCAGAGGAAACTCCGAATACCATTACATTCGAGTATTATTTAGATAAGATGTTCAGTTACTTACGCAAAGGGTTTTAATTTATAACACTAACTTATTTTTATACGTAAAGGAGCAAGGCCATTTATGTCAACTTTCTTGTATAAACTGGGTAAGACAGCCTATTCTAAACCATGGCAGTTTATTGTCAGCTGGATTCTAATACTAGCAATTGTGCTTGCCATATTAGGAGTTAACGGCATTCATGTCACATCCGATATGAAAATCGAAGGTACGGAATCACAGAAGGTATTAGATCAACTAACTCAAGAGTTACCTGAGGCTTCAGGCGGTCAAGCCAGCATTGTGTTCACAGCTCCTGAGGGTGAACGTCTGGACACTGCAGAGCGATTGAGTTCAATTAGCGAAGCTGTTAATAAAGTATACAATCTAGATTATGTTATTAATCCAATAGAATTAGCTGCTCAAGCTGGTGCAGCTATGACAGATGCAGCGCAAGCCGGAGCTTTAATGGGCGATGCGGATCAAGCTGCGCAACAAGGTAACGCAGCGGAGCCCACTCAAGGGTCAGTCGGCGAATTACCTCCGTACGGACCTATGATGCTAGAAGGTGTACCGGTTCCCGGCGTCATGATCGCATCAGATGGTAGCATTGCGTTGTTCCAATTTCAATTTACCGTTCAACAAATGTCACTTCCTGAATCAGTTCCGGACTTAGTCATTGATGCGGCCATGGCCGTTGAACAGACAGGAATTTCCGCACTGCCAAGTGACTCGCTTTCTTCTAAGCCAGCGATCGGCTCAACGGAAGCGATCGGACTTGTAGTCGCTGCAGTTGTGCTATTCATGACACTTGGATCTGTTGTTGCAGCAGGCTTGCCACTTCTTACAGCTCTAATGGGCGTGGGAATCAGTGTAGGCGGCGCATACGCCTTTTCGAAAATGTTCCATATGACCGATCTTACGCCTGTACTAGCATTGATGGTCGGACTCGCGGTCGGCATTGACTACTCGCTGTTTATCGTAAACCGTCAGCGCCGCATGATTCTAGAGCAGGGACTTAGCGCACGGGAAGCTTTGAGCAGAGCAGTTGGCACCGCCGGTAGTGCTGTGTTCTTTGCAGGCTTGACAGTTATTATTGCTTTGTGCGCCATGGTTGTTATCGGAATCGGCTTCTTATCCGCAATGGCGCTCGTAGCAGCAGTAGCCGTTCTGATCAATGTGTTAGTTGCACTGACTCTACTACCTGCCCTGCTTGGTCTAGTTGGTGAACGCATTTGCTCAGCGAAAGCAAGAGCAAAGAGTAGCAACAAGACCAACAAAACTCCAAATGGTTTTGCGCATCGCTGGGTAACAGCAGTCGTGAAGGGGCGTTGGGCAATTGTCTTAGCTGTCATTGTCATTCTCGGCGTAGCTGCAATTCCAGTAGCTAAGATGGAAATGGGTATTCCTTCTGGCGCTACGGCAAATTTGGACACAACAGCAAGACAGAGTTATGATGCAATTTCAGATGGTTTTGGAGAGGGCTTTAACGGTCCGTTGCTACTGGTAGCAGAGCCTCAAGGTGACTCAGACTCCATTACAATGGAGACGCTGGGCGGACTTGTTCAGGAACTTCAAATGCATGATAATGTTTCTGTCGTAACTCCGATGGGTGTCAATCAAACCGGTGACATGGCTATTATTAGCCTTATCCCGAAAACAGGCCCAACAGACAAAGCGACAAAAGATTTGGTGCAAGAGCTACGCGCTACAGATTCTAGCATGTCTCAATCGTATAATGTAAAGCTAGGAGTTACCGGATTTACTGCAATAAACATCGATATGTCTTCGAAGCTAGCTGAGGCATTCCCTCTCTACATTGGCATAATCGTTATTCTTTCAATTATTATTTTGCTACTTGTATTTCGTTCGATCATCGTACCTATCAAAGCGACGCTCGGATTCCTTCTTAGCATACTTGCTACGTTTGGGATAACGACTGCAGTCTTCCAATGGGGATGGGTGCATGATCTATTCGGATTCGATACTGGTGGCCCGCTTCTAAGCTTTATGCCGATTATGGTTACTGGTATTTTGTATGGACTCGCGATGGATTACCAAGTGTTCCTTGTCAGCTCCATGCGTGAATCTTACGTACACGGACATCATGGCAAAGAGAGCGTGATTCATGGGTATGATCAGGCAAGCCGCGTTGTCGTAGCTGCAGCAATTATTATGGTTTCTGTGTTTGCCGGCTTTATCTTTGCTCATGATATTATGATCAAGCAGATCGGCTTTGCACTGGCGATCGGTATCCTAGTTGACGCCTTCTTTGTCCGCATGGCACTTGTCCCAGCGGTGATGGCGATTTTCGGAGATAAAGCATGGTGGTTGCCGAAGTGGCTCGATCGTTTACTTCCTAACCTTGACGTCGAAGGCGATAAATTACTTGCCGAGCTAAAGGCTCAAGAAGTTGCTGAGATGAAGAATCACGACGTTCCTTCTGTCAAAAAGAAAACTAAGACCGTTCCTCATAAGGTTCACTAATTAACAAAGCCACGAATAGGAAGCTCTGAAGGGCATCCCTTCAGGGCAGGGATACTGATCCCTTAAAGTGAGACACAATAATACACCTTCAAGAAATGTAAATCATGTCGTAAGATATGACTACAACTTGGAGGTGTATTTTTATGGGATTCACCTAGACGACTATCTATTTACCTACATCAATTTTTCTCCAATTATTTTTACTCTCTGAAATAAAAAGCCCAGCAAGTGTAAGAATTGTACCCCATGCAGCTAACCATGTAATAGGTTCTTGTAATACAATGACCGAGGTAACTATCGTAATTTTTACCCGTTATCTCTATTGTCACTTTTCGCATCATTTCCGGATTAATATTTAAGCATCGATAGTCCAATGGTTTGTTGTCAATTGATTCACATGCATGATTGTCAAGAGGCTTCAATTTGTAATTCATGATCAAAGAGTACAGTTCTTTCTTCTTGTGCCATCTGAACAGCCTCCTTTCTTACATAGAAAGTAAGTGTAGCATAATTTATTAAGGCTCTCTTGCATGATATTGACTATCCATATAAAAATCCCTCTATCAGAAGAACTCTTCCAAAGAGGGATTACTAAATTGGATAACTCTATATGGCTACTCCACGTATGATACATATTCATTGACAGGCTTACGATAACCTCAAGGTCAACGAGGATACTAAAGTTCTATGTCGAAGATATAGGGAGTCAGACATATTTGAACTGGCCTTATAATTATGTAACCAACAACAGTAGAAAAACAAACATAGGAGAGATGTGAAATGTCTGCTATTAATAGTGTCGATCTACACAGTGTTCCCCTCTATTTCGTCTTTGAGCGTAAAAGCATGAACGAAGAACAATTTAAAGGTACATTTCATGCCCATCAGGGTGTCGAGATTCTTATGATACATGAAGGCAATGGAACTCTCATTGTCGATCAAAAGAGCTATGAGATAAAATCGGGATTAATCTGCATCTTTCAGCCATACACATTACATAACATTCAAATGAATATTAGCGAAGATGTACCTTTTGTGCGCTCTATTGTTCATTATGAGCCCTCATTATATGAAACTTACTTTGAAAAGTGGCCATCTCTGCAAAGTTTTTTTAAGTATATTCATAAAGGCAATCTCTCAGCTTCATTTTGGTGTGATCAGATGGAAATGGAGAGTCTAGCCTCTATTCTATTTAGCTTAGATAAAAATATTCATGCGTTATCTAAAGACCTGTATTTTGAAGAGTTTTCATTGTTTTTAGTTTCTTTTTTCCGAACATTCAAGCAAATATGGGAAAGTAATTCATTAAGTCTGTTCGACCAACAGGAAAGGAGAAAACCACATCAAGTTGAACGAATAATGGAATGGTTAGACAAAAAATTCAAAGAGCCTTTGCGCCTTGAGAATATGAGCCGGGATTTACATCTTTCTGCTCATCATTTATCACACTTATTCAAAGACTGCACAGGTAGTAGCATTTCGGATTATCTTACTGCAAAGAGAATGCAACAAGCTCTGCTACTACTTATGTCTGGTGATTATTCCGTTGCTCGCATATCAGAGGAAGTCGGAATCAATAATTGCTCACACTTCATTAAATTATTCAAAAACCATTTTGGTTCAACACCGCTCCAATATCGTAAACAATGGCTAAGCAATTTGAAACAGTACAGATAATAGTAGAAATCCGCTATTTCTTATTGCACAATACGAAATGCATCACGCTGCGCAATTAAACAAAGCTCAGCGGCTTTAAATGCATGCTCTTGTGTCATTGCATTCTCAGTACGGTTCAAGCAATCTAATATTAATTGTCCAAAGTAAGGATATCCCACTTTTCCTGTAACCTGTATATGTTGTTCTCCTTCTCCGTTCACGAGATATACATGGTCACCTGTAGACTCTCTGCCAATATCAACGTACTTACGTAATTCGATATACCCATCCGTACCCATGATCGTCGTTCTTCCATCTCCCCAAGTGCTTAGCCCTTCGGGAGTGAACCAATCCACTCGAAAATATCCAGTTGCTCCATTGTCACCAATGAATGTAGCATCGCCGAAATCCTCGAAACCAGGATACTGAGGATATTGATAGTTTGCGACTTTACTATGAGCTAAAGTCGCATTTTTTGCACCTGTAAAGTATAAAAATTGTTCGATTTGATGACTCCCAATATCACAAAGTATTCCGCCAAAGTGCTCTCTTTGGAAAAACCACTCCGGTCTATGCGCCAAGTTTATACGATGCGGGCCTAGACCGATTACTTGCAACACACGACCAATCGCACCTTGCTCAATTAATTGACCCGCGTAGATTGCACTTTCATTATGCAGTCGCTCACTGTAATAAACCGCATACTTTCTTCCTGTTTCTGCTACCATCGAACGCGCGGCTTCAAGCTGATCCAAAGTTGTAAATGGAGCTTTATCCGTGAAATAATCTTTACCCGAAGCCATCACTCGCAGTCCAAGTGCACATCGTTCAGATGTAATTGCTGCCCCTGCAACGAGCATAACTTCCTGATCCAGTAGAATCTGTTCTAACGAATTCGCAACACGAGTATTCGGATAGTTTTTAATAAATTTATTAACTTTCTCTTGATCAGGATCATATACCCACTTTAACTGACCACCCGCTTCTAGAAGCCCATTACACATCCCATAAATATGTCCATGATCTAAGGCTGCCGCTGCGAAAATAAATTGCCCAGGTTCGCATACCTGTTTACTCTCGCCAACTGGCGCATAGTTCATACCATTTGTTTTTTGCATATTAATCATCTCCTAAAATATATTATGATAATGTCCAGAGCTACTACTCTCTAATTAAAAATAGTACTGAAAGAATAAGCTATCATTTGTAATCACTGCCAGTACTAATAGGAGCTACTTGAAAATTTTCGATCGATGTTTGTTTCTCATAAAAATGGGTTGCATTCGCTTGAATGCCTTCCCTCGTATAGAAAGGGTCATTAGGCTGAAGAGGCAATTGCACAAGCACACCTGTACTTGCCGACTTATAAATTGCAGTAATTAATTCTAACGTTTGGCGACCACTCATTCCATCAATAAGTAATTCTGAAGCTCCCTCAATCGCTGAAAGCATATTATCAATTTGGCCTGCATGCCCTTCATAATGTACTTCAGGTAAACTCTCATATAATTTATGAAGCTCAGCCTCAAGCTCATTATTAGTTTCAGGGAACCCATTCGGGGTTGAAATTGAAGCTTTTACCTTCCAAGGAACAGAAACTCTTGCGTCAGTACCTTGAATGATCAACTGCTGCTCTTCGCCATGATGAACGACTGAACTTGTAATCTGACCAAGAGCTCCGCCATCAAAACGAAGCATAGCAACTGATAAATCCTCTACTTCGGCATTATCGTGCGCTACATTACTCATAAACGCTTGTACTTGACTAGGACAGCCCACCATCCAGAGCATGGCATCGATGTGATGTACGGCATGATTTAACGTTGGCCCTCCTCCTTCTTTTTCCCAAGTGCCTCTCCACCACAAATCATAATAGCAGTGACCTCTCCACCAGAATGAATCAACTTGTACATGTACAATTTCACCCATTAGACTACTATCAATGACCGACTTTAACTTCATCATCGGCGTTCTGAATCGGTTTTGCGCGACAACCGACAACAATTTCCCTGTTTTTTGAGCAGCATCATTCATCCGATCGCATTCCTCCAATGAGGAAGCCATTGGTTTCTCAACTAGCACATGTTTATTAGCCTCAAGGAATTCAACCGCCAATACAGCATGGGTATATGGGGGCGTGCAAATAGATATTAAATCGATATCTTTATCTAGAATGTCTTTATAATCAGTGAACACACTAGCTTCAAGCCCAAATTTTTGAATTTGCGCTAAAGCTTTTTCTTCATAAATGTCGACGATTGCTACAACTTTACAACGGGTAGGAAACTGCAAGTACGCCTCAATATGGGCGCTGGAAATAGCACCTGAACCAATAATAGCTACTTTTAGCATCACTAGACCTCCAATATATTTGATATGAAGATCGTATCAATATTCCCATTGCTTTTGTATATGGATATTGTGTAAAAATACCGCTACTTTGTGGTCCGTTCAAATGTTTTTATAATTATCCATTTGAGTATATAAAAAGAAAAAGCTCTGATGTAGCAGTTATCTAACTGCTACATCAGAGCTTACATTTGAGGGTCCATTGAGTAACAATGATCTCTTAGTATTACTTTCATCATTTATTAATAAGTATGACCTCAGTAGTCTCTTGTAATAGTTTCAATACATCTTCTTTACTAGTTTCATTAGCCATAGCATCTTGCATTATCTCATCTGTAACTTCATAAAATTTATTTTGCTGTTCCTGGCTAATAAACGGAACTATTCTAGTAAAGTTAAGTGGTGCTACACTATAAAACGCATGTAAATCTACATCTAAAATTTTACTAGAAAACTCTTCTCTTGCAGGTAATGAAGAAAATGAATTGCTCTTTTGTTCCAACTGTGAAAATTTTTCTCCATTAATATATTTAATAAAATCAACACTCTCTTCAATATGGCTTGAATCTCGATTAACACTAAATAGAGCATCGGGTTGCATAGCATCAAAACTCTCTAGTGAAGAATCAGTTGGTACGGTAACAACTCCCCATTGGAAATCAACATTATGCAAATCATTAATTAAATAGGAATAGTCCAACGTTAAAGCCACAATGCCTTCGGAAAATTTAGAATCCTCTAATGGAGTTAACTCTGGATAATTGTCTCTTGTAAAAACTCCTCCATTTCTTGCATTGTCAATTACCAAATTCATAATAGTATTCCAACCCTCTGTGTTGAAAGTTACATCACCAGATTCGTTAGCATATTGTACCTTCATGGTGTCTGCTATATTCATGGCTAAATCAAATAAAGTTCTATCGTAATAAAAACTGATGATCTCATTATCTATAGCCTCATCAGCTTGGGATAATCTACTAGATAATTCCAAAAATTCACTCCAATTCATTCCATCAATAGGATATTTAACTCCCAGTTGATCAAAGATTGTTTTATTATAGTATATTGCCTTTCCTCTAAATGATGGAGACAACGCATATATACTGCCGTTACCACCTTGGCGTAAGTAATCTAGTAAATTAGAATTGATTTGATCCATACGGAAATCCTTCGATTTCTGGATATAGGTATCTAGATTCAACAATTTCCCTTCATCTACAAGCCCCTCATAATAATCGAAATTAAACTCAGATAATATATCAGGTTGTTCAGTTTTAACAATTTCTAAGTACTGTTCTTTACTTAAACCATTCCTATTATAATTATCTAAAGGTACGATCTCAAAATCAATGTTTTCATTAATTGCTAGATATACCTTTCCATACTTGTTCATAAATTCATCTGATGAATTGTATAACACTTTCAGTGTAACTTTCTCTTTTTCCGGTTGAACAGCACATCCAGAAAGTAACAATATAACTAGCAGAAAAGCTATCGTTTTCTTCATCATAAACCACCTTCATTTTAAAAATCACTATTATTTCTAAATAAATCATTAACCTTAATATCATTAACAACTTTAAATTTAGCAAATACAGATTAATATGTCAATAATTAACATAGCGTAAAATCAACATATAATCCATAACAAAACGAGCCATAGAAACGTAAAATGTACCCTTTGTAAGGACATTTTAGTGATTCTACGGCTCGTCATATTGTTAGAGTTATTACCCAGCTAGTTGCTGAAGCTGTTCAATTATCATGCGATGAACAAATTCACTAAACTTCTCTTTTCCCTTATGCACAACCTGCTTATCCTAATTGAATGGGAGGGGTAACCGCAATTTTGTTGTTTTCCTCCATCATATCATCTTTTTCTTTTTGAAAAGGAAGCATACACTAACTATGAAAGATATTAAGTTTCCAATTCTATTGACGTATTTTCACTCGTTGCAGACGAAGAGCATTTAATACAACGGAAACTGAGCTCAATGCCATAGCTGCACCCGCTACCCATGGTGCTAATAGACCAATTACCGCTATCGGAATACCAAGCGTATTATAGCCGAGTGCCCAAAATAGATTTTGTTTAATATTCGTCATCGTTTTGCGACTCATATAGATTGCATCAGGGATACTTGAAAGATCACCGCGCATCAAAGTCACATCAGCAGCCTCCATAGCTACATCAGTTCCTGTTCCAATAGCCATTCCTATATCTGCCGTTGCTAATGCGGGAGCATCATTAATGCCGTCCCCGACCATCGCTACTTTCTTCCCTTGTGCTTGAAGCTTCTTCACTTCTTCTGCCTTTCCTTCTGGTAAAACTTCTGCAAGTACATGATCGATACCGACTTGAGCTGCAATCGCCTTAGCTGTTCGTTCATTATCTCCAGTGATCATAATGACTTCGATACCCATTTCTTTCAGTCTACTTACTGCAGCAGATGAGGTTTCTTTGATCGTATCCGCTACAGCAACCATACCTACGAACTCATTATTGATTGCAACAAGCATTGCTGTTTTACCGGATTCCTCAAGTTTGGACATCTGTTCATATGACTGAGTTGCATCGACTCCGAACTTATCCATTAAGCGTCTTGTACCTATTAACAATTCTTTACCTTCAACGACAGCTTTAATTCCATAACCAGGGATAGCTTCAAAAATTTCCGTGCTTGGTAGTTCAATGTTTCTTTCTTTGATACCAGTAACAATAGCTTCTGCAAGTGGATGCTCAGAGTTTTTCTCAGCTGCTCCCACGAGTCTAAGAAACTCCAATTCATCGCCTTCTACTAATACATCAGTAAGTTCAGGTTTCCCTTTCGTTACTGTACCTGTTTTATCAAGAATGATCGTATTAATTTTATGAGTTTGCTCTAAATGCTCTCCGCCTTTGAACAAAATACCTAATTCTGCTGCACGCCCAGATCCGGCCATAATAGATGTTGGTGTAGCAAGACCTAGTGCACATGGACATGCGATAACCAATATCGCGATTGCTTTTTCCAAAGCCCCTGCAAAGTCACCAGGTGTCACCAAGAAGTACCATACTAAGAACGCTACAACTGCAATGCCGACTACTATTGGAACGAAAATTCCTGAGATGACATCGGCAACTCTCTGGATAGGGGCTTTCGAACCTTGAGCTTCTTCTACCACCTTTATAATTTGAGCAAGTGCGGTATCCTTACCAACTTTTGTTGCTCTAATACGTAACATACCATTTTTATTAATTGTTGCACCGATGACTGCGTCACCAGTTTTCTTCTCTACAGGTAAACTCTCCCCAGTTAACATTGATTCATCAATGGAAGAGATTCCTTCTAATACTTCTCCATCGACTGGTACTTTATCACCTGGACGAACAAGTACAATATCACCTGTATTGACTTCATCAACTGGAATGTTCATTTCTTGACCATCACGGACAACGAGTGCGGTCTTCGCTTGAAGTCCCATCAAAGACTTAATTGCTTCTGACGTACGACCTTTAGCTAATGATTCGAACAATTTCCCCATAAGAACTAATGTAATAAGAACCGCACTTGTTTCATAATACATTTCCGGTCCGTGGTGAATACTACCTCCTGCGACTGCCCAATCTATTGTTAAGTATAGGCTGTAGAAATACGCAGCAGAAGTGCCAAGCGCTACTAGAACGTCCATGTTGGCACTACCATTTCGTAGTGCTTTATACGCTCCGATATAGAATTGTCTTCCGATATAAAATTGTACAGGTGTAGATAGTGCCAATTGAAACCAAGGATTCATAAAGAGATCAGGAAGCCATATCCAAGAAGTGAAGGAAAAGTGACTTACCATTGCCCATAGCAGTGGAAGAGATAAAATTGCAGATACAATAAGTGTTCTCTTTTGCCTTGTAATTTCTTTCTGACGACGTTCAGCTGGATCTCCTTGCTCTTGTTTCGCAACTGCCTTATAGCCCAGTCTCTCTACACGTTTTTGCATATCTGCTACTGAGATTTCCAAAGAATTATATTCTACGTGGGCACTTTCTATTGCAAAATTGACTGTTGCATGACTAACACCAGGTAACTTATTTAATGTTTTTTCGATTTTCAAAGCACATGCTGCACAAGTCATGCCAACCAATTCTAACTCTACTTCTGCTTTAGTTACTCCATATCCAAGCTTTATAATGCTTTCTTCCATTTTGGCAACACTTGTTTTATTGGGATCATAAGATACTGATGCACGTTCCAATGCAAAATTTACGTTCGCTTCTGATACGCCCTCAAGTTTGTTTAATCCTTTTTCGATACGGTTAGCACATGCTGCACAGGTCATACCAGTAAGTTGCAATGAAGTTTGTTTCTCTATATTATTGGTTTCCATCGTAAGCAACCTCTTTCTTAGACGTCATATCCTTGTTCTTCAATAGCTTCTTTTATCTTATCAAGAGATTTTATATTTTCATCAAACTCTACGCTAACCTTCCCACTAGCAAGGTCTACGGTCCCTTTAACTCCTAGATCTTGTAATGCTCCTTCAATCGAATTAACGCAGTATCCGCAAGACATTCCTTTTACATCTAATACTATATTTATCATCTTTCATATCTCCTTATATTTTCAAATGATTTATTAAGTACGTACTAAATATACCCCCATACCCTATATTTAGTCAAGTCATTATCTTATTAACTTGCTTATAACTTTAAGTTTTATCCAAACTTAACTGTATTCAACATAAATACATAAAGCCGACCACTAGTGGGACTAACCCACAATGGACGGCTTTATGTATTTATTTTAATAAAATGTAACTCTCGAGTACTATATGAAGTTAAGTAATTTTCGATACATTACTTCGTAATTTCACTCTCTGTCACCCATTGATGATTTTTAACGATCTCTCCGCCAGTTGTTGGAGTGTAATCAACCATATAAACCGTTGTTTGCTCAGCGGTATCAATAGTGGCTGTTGCTCCATTCATTCCCTTCATATGATCCGTACCTAAGACGATTTGATCACCAGGTTTATATGGCTCTGCTTTATGATCTTTAATTTCCTCTTGTATGACCCATTTATGGTTTTTCACTTCACTACCACCTGTAGTTGGAGTATAAGACACTTCATATACTGTTGTATCATATGCTCCTACAATAGTTGCTTGGGCTCCGTTCATACCCTGCATATGCTCTGATTGTATAGTAACTTTCTCTCCCACTTTATAAGTCGGATTCTTTGCATCTTTTAAACCTGAAGGCACTATGCCCGAGCCAGAATGGTTCATATCCCCCATTGCCATATTGCTGTGGTTTGAAGTATTAACACTTGTATTGGCCCCACAAGCACTTAAGGTAAGAGAAAGCATCATTGCAACACTTAGATTTACGATTTGTTTTTTCAAATTAAATACCCCCTTGTACTATTATTTCATATAGACTTGTACCCTATACCAAGCTAATTAAACAATCTTATATGTTTAATTCACATGTAAATAAAATTCCCTCTACAGTATATAGGTCAATATTTACTACCTTCACCTTTTCACTTATTATTCCCAATAAAAAAAGGATTCTTTCGAATCCTCACATCGTACTTACTTCATAAGTTTATTTATTGTAATTAGCAGTTCATCAATAACTTGATTTTCACCTTCGTGAATACGATCTATAACACAACTCTTCATATGATGTTCCAAAAGTAGTTTCCCAACACCATTCAATGCAGATTGCACCGAAGAGATTTGATTAAGCACATCATCACAATAAGTGTCCTTCTCAATCAAACCTTTTAATCCTCGTACTTGCCCTTCAATTCGATTAAGACGATTAATCAAACTTTTTTTTGTTTTATCAGAATGGTGACTTTTCCGCTCAGCTGAACCACATGTTTCATGCGTTTGAGTATTACCTATTTCGATGTTCTCTCCCACTCGCCGCACACTCCCTTCTGTTTAATTATACTATAGCCCTCTCTCAATATTCAAAACCAGAAAAAGAGACCTGAAATTTTCATTTTTGTTTATTTAGGTTCTAATTAAACATATAGAAAACTATTTGTGAACAATAACGGAAACATATTGAACACAAACGAACATTGTTGTATCATTCTAGTTAAGGAAATATTATCTAATAAAGAGGAGCGATATATTATGGAAATTCGTTATGCATCTCACCCGCAAGAAGTTAAAGGTTACGACACAACTCGTTTACGCCAAGATTTCTTAATGGAATCATTATTTACTGAAAATGAACTTATGCTTTATTACAGTCATGTTGATCGTTTCATTACTGGAGGTGCATTTCCAACTACAGCAGCTATTAAGTTGGAAGCAGATCGAAAAGACATGGGATCCGATTTCTTCTTAGAACGCCGTGAGATTGGTATTATTAATATTGGTGGGCAAGGTAAAGTTACCGTAGATGGTACCACTTACTTAATGGAACCAAAAGATGGACTTTATATTGGTCTTGGTGCTATAGACGTTGTATTTGAGAGCATTGACGCTTCTAATCCAGCTAAATTCTATATCAATTCCAGCCCTGCACATAAAAACTATCCAACGGTTCATATACCAATCAGCGAATCTACACCAGCTCATCTGGGAAGTCCTGCAACATCCAACGAGCGAGTTATCAATAAGTACATTCACCCTCAAGGGGTTCAAAGCTGTCAGTTAGTTATGGGATTGACTATGTTGAAACCTAATAATATGTGGAATACAATGCCGTGCCATACTCATAATCGTCGTTCTGAAGTCTATTTTTACTTTGATATGCCTGAAGATGGCGTTGTATTTCACTTAATGGGTGAACCGCAAGAAACTAGACATCTTGTCGTTCGCAACGAACAAGCACTTATCTCACCAAGCTGGTCTATCCATAGCGGTGTAGGCACAAGTAGCTATACTTTTATTTGGGGAATGGCAGGAGAGAACCAAATCTTCGATGATATGGACCATGTTGCCATGCAGGATATAATGTAGTAAGGGCTTGTCATCGGATCAGTATTGATCGATGAGGGCGATTACTTATATGAAGGAATGATTGATTTGTCTAGTATGAAACGTCATCAGCAAATAATGGAGTTACTCATTCAACAAGGGGAAGTTAAAGTACAAGACCTCAGTGAACAGTTAGATGTCACAGGCAAAACGATTCGTACTGATTTAGAATTGCTAGAACAACGAGGTCTTCTGACGAGAGTTCACGGTGGGGCAGTCTTGAAACACGCTGCAGATCTTGGACTGCTTTCCCTGCATATTCCGAATCAGAAACATATCAATGAAAAAAGTATCATTGCACATAAAGCGCTAGAATTAATAGAAGAGGATGATATAATCGCCCTTGATGGTGGAAGCACAACGCTCGAAATTGCCAAGTTGTTAGAAGACAAGCCGCTTACTGTCATTACGAACGATCTGTTTATTATGAGCGAGCTCATTCGTAAAACAAAAATACGTCTTGTTGTTCCTGGTGGCTATCGTAATCGTAACTTGCTTGTTGGAACAGAGGCGATAGCTTTTATTCGCAAGCTGAATATTCAGAAGGCTTTCATAACAACAACAGCAATCCATCCTGAACAAGGTCTCTCGATTTATACGAGTGAGTTGTATGACATGAAACGGGCTTTGCTAGAAACTGCGAAGAAAGCATACTGCTTGGTGGACTCTAGTAAGTTTGGCAAGACGGCATTGTTAACCTTTGCCCATTTGGATGAGTTTTGTTCTATTATTACTGATCGAAATCTATCAGCTGATGATGTTCATACCTATGAGGAGCACAAGGCAAAGCTTATGTTTGCGGATTCTCCTCATCTGACCAATTATTGAGATAACAATGGAGGAATAAATAATGAATCAATTATTTCAATTATCGGGTCGTACTGCTATCGTAACTGGTGGTGGTGGTGGACTTGGCTTAGGGATGGCTAACAGTTTAGCTAATGCTGGAGCAAACATCATTTTAATGACACATAACGAACCTAAACCAGAGGTACTTGAGCAGCTACGTTCACATAGTGGCACAATTCATTCTATAACTGCCGATTTATCTGATCTGGCTAAAATTAACGATATCGCTACTGAAGCTATTAATCTAGCTGGTGGTAAAATAGACATTCTAGTCAATAACGCGGGTATTATTCGTCGTACACCTGCGGCTGAACATTCCCTTGATGATTGGCATGCTGTATTGGATGTAAATATGAATAGCGTGTTCTATCTATGTCAAGCAATTGGTAAGCATATGATCGAACACGGCAGTGGCAAAATAATTAATATTGCTTCTATGCTTTCCTTCCAAGGTGGGATTAATGTTCCTGGATATACGGCATCTAAGCATGCGGTCGCTGGTATTACGAAAGCATTAGCTAACGAATGGGCTTCAAAAGGTATTAATGTTAACGGTATTGCGCCAGGATATATGGCAACAGATAATACGACTGCTTTGCGTCAAGATGAGAAACGTAGCGCTGATATACTAGGGCGAATTCCTGCTGGCCGCTGGGGTACACCTGATGATTTAGCAGGTCCTGTAGTTTTTCTAGCCTCCAATGCTTCTGATTATGTAAATGGTCATATTTTATGTGTTGATGGTGGTTGGATGAATCGCTAATCCTTTAGAAACGGTGGTGTAAATCTATGAGCAGTAATTTGTTTCTTTCCGTTATAGGAGATGACGGTTCTGTTAAAGCTAACAATTCAGACGATGGTCAAGTAAGTCTGCTATACACGAATTTATACGAACCCGGAGATTCTATTGTTCTAAAAAGTTCAGCAGAAAACTTGTATTTGATTATCCAACTAGAAGATTCAATGAGTCCAGAATTAGTGTATTCTTCAGAAGCAGAGTTTAGATTTGTTATTCCTTTTGGCGAGAAGAGATCATCTTATTCTCCAAAATCATTTACTGGTGACAAACATTTTCTTACAGCTCGGGTTGCACTAAGTGAAGAGATTCAATCCTATCGGAATCTCGCAAGAAATGGCTATGATCATCATAGTAACGCCTCATTATTCCCACATGTAAGTGCCAATGTACAAACTCGTGGCGAGACTCAATTTGCGGCTAGAAATGCGATTAACGGGAATATCACTAACTACTCTCATGGTAGTTGGCCATTTGAATCATGGGGAATTGATCAAAGGGAAGATGCTGAGCTTACTGTGCATTTTGGAAGAATGGTAGAGGTCGATAAAGTAAGCTTAATTCTTAGAGGGGATTTCCCTCATGATAACTATTGGACGAGTGCGAAACTCACATTTTCAGACGAAAGTGAGCAAATCGTGCAACTTTTCAAGACGCTGGATAAACAAACCGTTCGATTCGATACTAAGAAGGTAGTATGGGTGAAGTTAAGCGAACTTATAAAATCCGATGAACCGTCTCTGTATCCGGCGCTAACTCAGATTGAAGTGTATGGACGTGAATTCTCTTAGAGGTTGTTCAAAAGGTGGACTTTGATAACGATGACTAGGCTAATTTAGAATACTCGGCTTCGAATATGAAACGGACTTGGGAAGTTTAGCATAAGCTTCTGATATATGTTTCTTGCAGAAACATTGTAAATACGCGTGTACCAATAACGTACACTTGCGATTACTTCTCCCGGTAAATAGCTCCATCTTCTCGACTTTAGAAAGTCAGCTTCTTGAACTTGAACTTACATTATAAGAAAATAAACTTAAGAGTCATCAAGGAATTTTTCTTTGATGACTCTTTTTTTGGAGAATATAGAAAAGGCTCAGTTTTTTATGCTTCCAATTCGTATTACTAAAATAGGATCTTTCTAATGAATATACTACAAAATTTATGGTCGATACGTAAACTGGTAGCTACCAGAGCCTAAACTAATACGAACACCGCTCTTTATAACTTCCATGTCATGTAAGTCCGCTACCTCCTCTATTGGTGTACCACTTTCTAACAATCCTTGAAGTTTCGCCTCTGGAAGAACCACAATTCCTCTTGTGTTCGCAGGAATTGTGACATGAACTTCTATTTCTCCATCCTTGGATCGCTTCCACTGTGAATTAACGTTACCATACAACGTTTCATGACTTGCCTTCACATAGTCTAGACCCTGACCTAGCTGTGGATTAATATGAACTACTTTAAATCCAGGATTACTTTCGTCGGGTCTAATTCCGGCAACATAACTGTACAGCCACTCACCGATTGCGCCATATGCGTAATGATTAAAGGAATTCATATCTGCACTCCAGAAGCTTCCGTCCTCCTTAATCCCATCCCAATGTTCCCAGATCGTCGTAGCGCCCTTAGTTATCTGATATAACCATGACGGGTAATCTTTCTGG
Source organism: Paenibacillus endoradicis (assembly GCF_024721975.1). Next base: position 66,751 of record NZ_JANQBB010000002.1, read on the forward strand.
AACAGTAGACGATAAGCAAGTTCGTTGTTCCCATTCTCACTAAGAACGGGATTTAGGTAAGGAGTACCAACGAAACCAGTTGTCAGATGATCTCCTGCCTCAGCTAGCAACTCAATAAGCTTCTGAACGGCTCGTTCCTTAGCTACTCCTTCAACTAAGTCGAAGCGTAGTGCCAATACTTGCGCCGTTTGGGTTGGTACAGAAAGTCGTCCTGTAGGTGTAACGTATTCGTTCTGGAATGCTTCAACAATTTTCCCATGCAATGTTCGATAATAGTTCATATCATCACTTTGCTCAAGCGCCTCTGATGCTTTTAATGTGAGTGAGACCGAGTATGCATAAAATGCCGTCGCGATGTAATCACGATCAGTCGCTCCGACGTAGCTTCCTGGTTTGGAATCTAATCCCAGCCAATCGCCGAAATGGAATCCTGTATTCCACAAATAAGGGTTACTTCCTTGTTCATGAATATAAGAAACCCACTGCTTCATACTCTCATATTGCTCCGCAAGTAGCCTTTTATCACCGTACATTTCATAGATCGTCCATGGGCATATCGTAGCAGCATCTCCCCATGCAGCAGATGAGTGGCTTGTTTCAAAGGATTCCATTAGATTAGGAATATAGAAAGGGATGCCACCTTCAGGCGTCTGGTCTGCCTTTAAATCTCGAAGCCACTTGGTAAAGAAAGGAGCAGTATTCATCAGATACGAGGAAGTACGTACAAACATTTGTGCGTCGCCAGTCCATCCAAGTCGTTCATCTCGCTGTGGACAATCCGTTGGAACATCGAGGAAGTTACCTTTTTGTCCCCATAAGATATTGTGATGTAATTGATTGACTAGCGGATCAGAACATTCGAATTCGCCTGTGCGCTCCATATTTGAATGTAGAACAATTCCTATAAAATCCTCTAGCTGAACATTTTCAGAGAATCCAGTAAGTAATACATAACGGAAACCTTGAAAACTGAAATGTGGCTCATATGTCTCTACCTCGCCACCCTTCAGCGTATAACTTACAAGTTGCTTAGCTCCACGTATATTTTCTCGATAGAAATTCCCCTCATTGTCCAATACCTCAGCATGCTGCAATTCAACTTTATGACCAGATACACCTTGTACAGTGAATTTCATCCAGCCCACCATGTTCTGCCCCATATCAAGAACTCGATCACCTTGTGGCGTTGTCAAAAGGGTAAGAGGCTTCAACTGCTCTACTTTGGTAACTGGAACATTTTCTTGTGCGATGATAATGTCTTTCGATTGCTCAATCACTTCTACCTGAAACCAACCATCTTGTGATGGATTTGTCCAATCCCGTTCCAAGCGTGCATCATAGGATTCTCCCATATAAATATCAGACATTAGAATGGCGCTTTCAGAAAACTGCCAGCTCTGATCAGATAGGATATGTTCCTCTGATCCGTCTTCATAACAGATATGAAGCTCCAGTAAAAAAGCTGTATTGGAGCCATATATCTCCTTATCATTTTTCCAACCTAGATAACCTTTGTACCAGCCATTACCTAGTAGCGCGCCAAGAGCATTGGTACCTTCATGTAGAAATTCAGTAACATCATAGGTTTGATACTGCAATCGCTTACCATAACTGGTCCAACCTGGCGTAAAATAATGGTCGCTAACACGCTTGTTATTCAAATGCAGCTCATATAAACCAAGTGCAGTAACATAAATTCTAGCTTTTGCAATACTTCCGTTCACTTCAAAGAAATTACGAAGTTGCGGACAAGACTCTGTATCCTGTGGGAAATTGGTAGAGGGAGCGCTAATCCACTCGGCTTTCCATTGTTCTACCCCCATTAATCCGGTTTCAAAAAAAGCAGACTGTGACCAATCTGATTCTAATCCCGCTTCATCCCACGCTTTGACATGGTAATAATAACGGGTCTTTGCTTCTATTAAGAAGCCTAGCATTTCAACATGTATCGACTGTTCAGACTCCACTTTACCGGAATCCCAAACAATCTGGTTAAACTGTGCTTCTGCAGAAACTTGAATTTGATAAGCATACTGCATGCAGTCCCTTTTATTAGATAATAGCTGCCAACTAACTCTCGGAATCGCTACATCAATACCTATTGGATTTTCTTTGTACTCAGTGCGAAGTTTTGTTACTGCAAACATATAGAAAACTCCCTCTCTATGGATATAATTGTGTATTTATCCTATAATTATATCTGTGATAATCATTAATTTACCGGGTGAACACGACATTACATCCCTGTATTTATTCCATTTTTTGAGAGTGGGGAATTAACATGAATCGAACGACCCAATTGTTCAAAGGCGAAGATTATCTGCAAAATAATTTTCATTTGTATGTAAATCGCTGTACCGAAGATTTTTTAGTTCCCTTTCATTCGCATGATTTTTTCGAATTTTGTTATGTAGCTGAAGGCAGTGGTTTTCATCATATCGAAAATGAAATCTTTCCCGTTAAGAAGGGCATGCTTTTTGCGATTCCTATTGGAACTTCTCATGTATTCCGTCCTACTTCAACCGAATCACTAAAAAAACCACTCATCGTATATAATTGTCTATTCAACGAAAACATGATAAATAAACTAGCACTTGTCATTCAGGAGTCACCCATTAAACAATATTTAATGTCGTTAGGTAGTAGCGATACTTCTTACTTCTCCGTTTTTGATTATGATGGATTAATTGAAGAGTTAATGATTAATTTATATCGAGAAATGTCTGTTCCCACTGTAGGCTCGACCACGATGCTCCCTATACTGCTAACGCATTTGATTGTAACTGTATATAGATTAAAATTCGGAGAAACTGATAAGTCCACGAAAGAAGTGACCGACTTCGACCAAGTTATTCAATATGTAGAAAATAATGTACACGAGTCGATCACTCTTACTGATTTAGCAGCAATCTCACGCTGGAGTAATAGACATTTACAGCGGATGTTTGTTAAGCATACTGGGCAAAATTTCAGCTCCTATTTGCAGAATTTACGCGTTAACAAGAGCTGTGAAGTGCTGCGAAGTACTTCACTTAAAATCGCAATGGTTGCCGAGCTCGTTGGTTACCACGACATCGACTCATTTAATGCAGTGTTTAAGAAAATTGTCGGGCAAACACCCACTGCCTATCGTAGAATCTATAAATCGTAATATCCTATTGTATTCATCCACAGCAATGGTAAGCACATTACCGTGCTTGAAGCCACATGGGAAGTTGAAGCTTTCATCCGAGCGAATAAAGAGCGAGCTGTCTATATTATTTTTTCCATCCGTCGATCTTTTTTCTTTACAATGCACAAACAAATAAGCATCCATTCGATTTTTCCTCCTTTCTCTTTTTACCATTTAGACACTATATTTCTCCTTAAATGAATAACGCTTGCCTCCAATTGGAGGCAAGCGTTATTCATTGTTCTTTATTAACTTTCTGTCTCTAGAGCTGTCAATAGTTCAAATATAACTTTTGCACTCTCAGCACGGTTTAAATTTCCTTGAGGATTGAATATGTTACCATTGTTTCCTTCAATGATGCCAATACTATGAATAGCATTCACTGCAGCTTTTGCCCATGTGCTAATTTGGTCTTGATCGGTAAAGTTGTCGCTTGGCGAAATCTCAACCTTTTGACCAGATGCATACTCGTAAGCTCGCAACATCATTACTGCCATTTCTTGACGAGTAATCGATGCTTCTGGAGCAAATCTATTTCCATCATAGCCTGTAATGATACCCGCTTCATAGGCTGCAGCAATATCATTTGCATACCACTTCGATACACTTACATCGTTAAATATCGGTTGTACTGAACTCTTAAGCTGTAATGAGCGAACGATCAATGCTGCAAACTCAGCACGAGACACATCTCTCAATGGGGCATACTGTGTATCGTTAATTCCAGTAATAATGTGCTTAGCTGACAGTTGCTTAATTACATCAGATGCCCAGAACGTTGCCGCAACATCAGTATATATTTTGTCATATTCCAATGCGGCATAATGACTAAAGTGGTTCACATCTGCAACGATATACCCATTGATGACTTTCCCACCTACATACTCTAACGCTCCATTCTCACCAACATAATACATCCCAACTAAATCTGAATTTGCTTGCTGACCAATTTTCACAGATAGTTTGAGTGTTGAATCAAATCTAGTAAGCATATGCTCCGCGCCATCACTATCAACAAGTGCTAGACTTAACTTATAGACTTTACCTGAAGATGTAATAATTGCGTCAGAAGCACCCTTTAGAAGAGCATCTAGCGCTACCCCAGTAACCTCCTCAAACTTAAAGGAAACTCTTGAGCCTGAGCGCAATCCTTCTTTGGCCAATGAACGTAATTGTTCTATTACTTCACCTGAAATTTCTAAGCGAACATCATCATTAATTAATCTCACTAATGAATCTTTATCTATAACCGTATCATCTGCTGGAAAAAGCACTTCATTCTTTCCTTGATCAATATTGATAATAATTTCACCCAGATCATTCTTCTCAACCTTGTCTACGATCATCTGCCCTTGATTAGGCTGTGGTATCGGGCTTGGATTTGGAGTAGGTTTTGTTACAGATTTAGTAACAAAAATACTAACTGTTTCTACTTTTTCAAGTCCTACAGCATTAACAGCTCTTGCCGTAAATATATGCTGACCTGCTTTGCCCGTAAGCTTAATTGTAGAGCCATTTGCTACAGACTCATTATCAAATAATAATTCCAATGTAACAATTTCTGACTCAGGATCATTCGCCTCAACCTGCAGTTTAATCGTATCTGCCTCGGTCCAAGTTCCAGCAGGTAATCCTGTAATTATTGGAGCTGTTGTATCTATGATGTTAGGATTATTCGAATCATACTTGATCAGCGGTGCAGCAGGCTCAGCCATATCATGTCCAAGGAAATAGCCTGTATGAGGTGGTTGGTTGTAAGATACATTTTGCCATGCTACGCTTAGTCTATAGATTGGATCATGCATTAATGTGAATATACGATACTCGGTTACGTCATTTGTCGTATAAAGACGAAGCTCCGAACTATCTGCAGAACGCCAGATGACTTCCTCTCGCCAGTCACCAAACAAATCTGCCTGAATAGCTGGCGTAGCCTTCGTTCCGTTGTTGGATAAAGCACCATTAGCTGTTAGCAAATTGGTTGTTTTTTCATTGATATAATCCCATTTATCTATGCGATTGCTATCCAATAATTCTCTTAGCAGATCACCATCCCACCAAATACCAAAGTTAGTGGATGTCGGAAGTGTAGATGTAATTACCTCTCCAGTAGCACTCATCAAACCTGATATTGGAATATGTTGCTCATTTGTAATCGTTGCCGCCCATGATTCTGAACCAGCATATCTCGGATCAATATCTGCTGACATTCCACGTCCTGTGTCTATCCCTGTTTTTACACCCCACAGAATTTCACCTGTTGCGGCATCTCTCATCTCCATTCCAAATGGTGAGTCAGTATGCTCATGCACGCTGAAAACTTCCAAGCCAGGACGATTAGGATCTAAATCACTTAAATGCATCGCATCTCCATGTCCAAGCCCTGTGTTGTAAAGCGGAGTTCCATCGTCATCAATCGCCATCGCTCCAAAAGAAATCTCATCTTTACCATCTCCGTCTACATCACCAACAGATAAGTTATGATTTCCTTGACCTGCATATTCTCCGTAATCTTCATCGTTTGAATCGAATTTCCATACTTTTGATAACTTTCCATCGCGGAAATTATAAGCAGCTAGTACTGTTCTTGTATAGTAGCCTCGACTAAAAATAACACTTGGACTCTCGCCATCTAAATAAGCGACAGCAGCTAGAAAACGATCTACACGATTACCGTATGCATCTCCCCATGCGCTTACATCCCCACGTGGTGGGTCATACTGGACGGTATCGAGTGCCGCTCCTGTTAAGCCATCAAACACAGTTAAATACTCATTGCCCAGTAGCACATAGCCACTGCTATTTCGATGATCCGCACTTGCATCACCTATGACATTTCCGACACCATCTACCGTACCATCAGCAGTTTTGAAAGTAACCTCTGCACGACCATCTCCATCTAGGTCATAAACCATAAATTGAGTATAGTGAGCTCCTGCACGTATGTTAGGTCCTAAATTAATTCTCCAAAGCAGTGTACCATCAAGCTTATACGCATCCATATAAACTATTCCTGTATAACCTGCTTGTGAATTATCTTTACTATTTGAAGGTGACCACAATAACACAATTTCATACTCCCCATCACCGTCTAAATCGCCTACACTCGCATCACCTGCGCTATACGTATATGGCTGACCATCCTTCGTATAATCATCGGCAGGTTTTTGCATTGGAATAGATAAGTATGTTTTTTCCCAAACGGTGAACGTTCCCTCTTCAAATACTTCTACGCCATCAATAATGTAGCTTAAACTGTACACTGAAGAATCCGTACCGAGTGCATCATAATAGTTTGTACTTCCCGTAATCGGCTCTTCATTCACTATAACTCCGTCACGATATAGATTAAATGCGATAGAGGCAGGATCAAGACCCAGCAATCTCCAACCAATATAAATACCATCATCCTTCTTAACTGCAACCGGCGCTCGTGTTAATGTTTCCATCTGACGATAAAGTGTCGTGACTGCCGCCACTTCAACACTAGTTGATAGTTCAGATATCCCCCCTGCATTTACTGAAGCAACTTTGTAATAATAAGGAATCGTCGTTAATATCGTTGTATCCGTATAGGACGCTATCTTCGTCTTGCCGATAAGTTCAAATACACCATCCGCTGTTTTAGAACGATATACGTTATACATACGTGCTTCATTGACGCTATCCCAAGTAATCGTCGCATCATTCTTATTGACTGATTGTACAGTTAAGTTAGTCGGTATCGCAGCAGTTTCTACCGATGGATCAATTGTTGAAATCGTTAGCGAATTCGATGCTACTGATTCAATACCAGTTAGGTCAACAGCTGATACCGTATAAATGTAATCAAAGCCAATATCCGCCGTTGTATCCGTATAAGTTACTGCAGTCGTCTCACCAATCAGCTCAGCCTTGTTTTGATCGAGAGATTGTCTGTAAACTCGATACTTCGAGGCATCATCCATCCCGTTCCAAGCTAGCTCTACTACCACTGGCTCAGCTTCAACATTTAAGTCAACAAGCTTTAACTCTGTTGGAGCAAGCATAACAGGAGTAATTTCTAATCCGTTAAGATGAGCTGTTTGACCGCTAAATATGAAATTTATTTGCCCGTCTCTTACAGCGACTCCATTATATATTTTCTCAACAATTGTTTCTTTTCCAGCATTAACCTGACCATAATCTTTACCTTCTATATTGACTATTGTTCTCGTTGAGCCAATAAAATCACCTGTATAGGATTTAACAGAATATATTCCGTTCGGTACATCTACCTTAAATTCATAGCTACCAGCAAAATAAGCAACGAAATCACGTCTTAGATCATCTAGCGCTGCCCCACGATCACGATCGATCATGCCCTCACTGTTAGTAAGACCATAGCCACGCTCAGCTGAATAAATCGTCTCGCGAGTTACCTCTGTATATCCAGCAGCAACTGGCGCACCTATAGGACCGAAATCATAACGGTATTTTGCAGATTTAGTCGTCACTGTAATGATAGTAGAAGCCGCTGATTCACCTCGCCCATTTATCGCAGTCACATAAATATGATAACTCTCTCCCTCTTCCATTCCGCCAATCGTAATCGTTGGAACAGTCGCTGTCCCGATCATCGCATACTCCTGATCTGATTCTGATGCTAGCTTGCGATAAATTTTGTAAATATCTGCCCCTTGAACATCATTCCATCTTAGTACCGCACCAGCATTACTAATGCTACCAGCGACTAGACTAGATGGAGCGCTTGGAACATCGTTAGGTAATTGTATTTCCTTCACAAAAGCCGCTAATGGAGAATCCAAATTCTTTATACCACCAGCTAGTAATCGTGCAAGCTGAATCGCTCCATATTCCTGGAAATGCGTATTATCCGCTGATCCATTCGGAAATGCTCCATACACACCCGGTTCAACATGTAAAAATACAGATAATGAGCCTTCTGGCCCAATTGAGTCATAATAGGCTACACTTAGCGCACTTAGATCGACCAATTGAACGTCAAGCTCAGTTGCAAGTTCCTTCATCACATCAACATATTCTGGGAAGCTAACATTGAATTTACCTGTAGTCGTATTAAAATCTCTACGCCCCATCGGAGTTACAAGAATAGGTTCAGCACCACGCTGCCTTGTGCCGTTAATATACGTTTTTAAATATTCCTTATAATCGGCTGGTGATGCATAGCGATCAGGAACACTAATCGTTGCATCATTATGACCAAATTGTATTAAAAAGTAATCACCAGGCTTAATTACTCGCAAAACATCATCCAATCGCCCCTCTACAATAAATGACTTTGAGCTGCGGCCGCCAATGGAATTATTTTTAACTATAATGTTATTGTTGAAAAACTTTGGAATCATTTGTCCCCAACCTGCTTGGGGCTCCCAGTAAGGGTCATAAGTCTGAACTGTCGAATCACCAGCAAGGTAAACCGTTGGCAGTCCATCTGCTTGTCGTGGCTGCTGCTTCGTAATCGTCAGTGCATTAATATTAGGAGCTGAACCCGAAAATTCTAAATTCAACTGCCCATCTACAAGTGCAATTTGGAAGCTCATTTCTAAATATTGACCTGCAGCTTTAGTAGTAAGCTGCACTTTTTGCATCATTTCTGTCTTAATGGCAATTTCAGTCGCTCCACCACTATCACCGGCAATTAGCGAAACTGTATAATCACCATTGGGCAAATCGACTATAAATGAAGTGTTTATAGGCGTAACAAAGTCAGATCTTAGTGGATCTGCTAACCCCCGGTCTGTACTCGTCACCACCGAAGGATCAGCAAATCCATATTTAAGCTCAGCAGAATAAGCAGTGCTACCATCTACTTGGAGATATTGCTCTGCTAATGCGCCAGAGCCAAAATCAAATCGCTTCACATCTCCTTCTGGTAACACTACTGGCGGAGTATAAATGCTACTTTCTACCGTTACTGAGGCAGGTGATGATCCTTTTGAATTAATGGCTTTAATCTGATAGTAATTAGGAACAGAAGTATCTCTTACCCCGTCTATATAAGAAGCTGAATTTGATTCTCCAATTTTAACAAAGCCGCTAGTTTCATTACTGGAGTGCCAAATTTCATAACCGTCTGCACCTTCCGTTACAGTCCAGCTTAACCCAATGGCACTTGCTTTCACCTCGGTAATTCGCACATTTGTTGGCACTGAAGGAGCAGATAATGCTGGTATTTCATTTATAGTAACGGTTTCGCTTGGCGCCGATTCTAAGCCATTCGCCCCTACCGCCGTTACATAGTAACTATATCCACTTTCTTCAACTACTGTCGTATCTACATACTCATTACTGACCGGCTCACCAATCATCGTCATATCTACACTGCCAGCCGCTGCGCGATAAACTCGGTAACCAGCTGCATTTTCAACTGTATTCCAAGCTAAAGCGACGTCCTTTGATGTAATTCTAGTAGTCTTCAGCCCATCAGGAGCGACTGGTAGCGCTTCCAAATAATAAACATTGAAATTATCTATCCATGTTGTCCATGAAGTTGAAGCTGAAGGAGGTCTAATTAAATTGAATTGAATCTTTCCAACAGTATTGTTATAAATCGTGTCTGATGAAAAAGGTATGTCAGATACTATTGTTGTCTGGCTAGAATTATTCAAATTAGTTATGGTCAAATCTATAGTTTTCGCTCCAAAGTTAATTGCAGCCTCGACATTATACGAAGCGTTATTCACATTGAATCCAATCCCTACATTTTGTCCAGTAGTAGTCTCGTTACTTGCTACTCCACCAGTTATGTATTTCATTTCCGTCCCGCTTTTGTATTCTAGTGTTAAGTATCGCTTGCCCATGCTATCTTCAATACTTAACTGGGCCACGGCATTAACGCTTGGATTCCCAACATTCCAATCAAAATTCAATACTACCTCTGGGCTTATGATTGGAGTAAATACTTTTTGTGTACTTCTTACCCCAGCACCGCCACCAGATATTTCAAGCACCTGATTGCCATCTATAGATTTGACAGCCGCCGCAAGTGCGCCACCTCCACCAGCAGTTCCTAGTTTAGTCCCCCATGCGTCGTTCAGTGGCAGATCCTCAAAGTCTTCACTAATAATCGGAGTTAATTCACCGGCTCCTTCGCTATTTCCAGCTAACGTGATAGGACCGAGCGACATACTTACTATAGATAGAAGCATAACAAAAAGCATAAAAATCGAGATTTTTCTGTTCATTTTGAACCTCCTCATATTATTCAAAATAATGCTGTGAACTTAAGCTAAATGAGAAACCTTACCTCACTGACATCAGATTTTTGCTCTTAATCATACTCGTGCTTCTTCGTAGCGAAGTAAATTAAAGCGGTTACATTTTGATGTACTATCATCTCCTCCACCTTATGACTTCCTGTGTCAATCATTTTTCATCCATAGCGAGGTGAGTTCATCCTACATTTCCACCATTAGATCGGTCAACCGTTAGTATTGATCTTAACTTTCATTTTTGATGGATCATCCTTCATTTTTGATTTATCATTTTTGATTTATCATTTTTGATTTATCAATTTTAAGTAATCATTTTTAAAACGATGTCCGAACATACAGCGAGGCCTGCACATTAACAACCTTGAGTATCGTGTTTTCTGTTGCTTATTCTAATTTACAAAATTAGTTTAAACGCAAACAACCAGTAGCCCCTTGATTCGGACCACTAGCTGTTGAAAGTATGTCATCCCTTAACCGACCCCATCGTTAGCCCACCTACAAAATACTTTTGCAGGGCGAAAAACATAACTAGTAAAGGTAGTGCGCACAAAATACATGCGGCGAACAATACGTTCCATTGTGCCGGGTTTTGTTGATCTCCTAAGAATCCTAACATGGCAACTGGCAATGGAGAATCGATTGTTTTCGTAATGAATACCATATTGAAGAAATAATCATTCCAAATCCATACACCTTGCGTAATAATAACGGAAACGGTAACTGGTAGCAGTAACGGAAACACGATTTTCCAAAAGCGAGTGGACAAGCCAGCTCCGTCTATATAGGCTGCTTCTTCAATTTCCTCAGGAACACCACTCCGGATAAATCCCGTGTACAGAAAAGTAGAGAAAGGTAGACTGCATGTAATAAACATTAAAATCGGTGTATATTGTCCAAGTGGAATACCTAGTCCCTTGATCATCTGAATGATTGGTATAAGTACCATTTGCCCCGGGACAACAAGTCCTGCCAAGAAGAACATATATAAGAACTGACTCGTCCTACTTCTAATTCTTGCCATCGGGTACGCGGCCATAGCTGCAAATAGTACAACAAACACTACTGATACTACAGTTAACACCATACTATTCCACAACGCTATCGGAAAGTTCATTCGGGAATAAGCAGAAATAAAACTTTCCAGTGTAAATTCATTGAACCAATTAAGTGGATTCGTCATATTGCGCGGTGAGCGTAACGAGCTAGATAACACGATTATGAGAGGCACAAGATTTATAAATACTAGAATAAGAAGCAGTATATGTGTTCCCATCCGCTTTAGACGAGATTCGGTTTTCATGCCGATACCTCCTTCTTATTGAGCGTCAATACACAAACAATTGTAATAACAATAATGATAGCAAACGAAATTATGCCGAGAGCTGCTGCTTTACCGAATAACTGGTTAGTAAAGGCCATTTTGTACATAGCAAATATCAATGTATTCGTCGAAATTCCTGGTCCACCATTTGTCATAATGAACGGGAAATCAAAAGCTTTCAGACCGTTAATGACGCTTAACGTTATATTAATGGTAACTGAGGTTGCCAGCATCGGAAGTGTAATAAATCTGAATAATTTCCACTTACCTGCTCCGTCAATTCTACCTGCTTCCAGCATCTCCTGTGGTACTGTTTGTAGACCTGCAAGATAGATGATGACACTCACACCTATATTTTTCCATATATCTACCGCAATAATTGAATAAAGCGCTTTAGAGTAACTGCCAAGGAAGTTAGTATCCCAACCAGCTAGACCGATCTTAGCAAAGAAGGAAGCAATAAGTCCCTCTTCGGGCATATAAACATAACTCCAGATAAATCCGACTACAATAGCACTGAATAATGTAGGAATGTAAAACGCTGATCGATAAAACCCTTTAGCACGAATATTTGCATTTAGCAGCGTAGCTATTAGAAGTGCAATAATGTTTCCAAGTATTACTGTAATCGCAGTATAGACTAGTGTGTTTTTAATAGAAATCATAAGAACTTCTTCTCTTAAAAGCGTCTTAAAATTGCTGAACCCCACATAATTGAAGTTTTGAACATATCCATTGTAATCCGTTATGCTATATTGAAACAGCTTAAGGATTGGAAATATCCAGAAGATACAATAAAAGAGGAGAGCCGGGAGCACAAAAAAATACATTGTTTTTTTCATGATCGCACTATTCATGATGATTCTTTCCCTTCCCAATCAAATATCAACAAGGAAGCAGCATATACCGCTCCCTTGTTGAGCGAAACAGTTATTCTTTGTACAACTCTTTGTATTTGTCCTGCATCGCTTTTGCTACATCTTCAGCCGTAGTTTTTTGACCTCCGATAATTTCAGCGAATTTCGCTTGCATAACATCACTCACGCCTGCAGGCCACATTTGGTTAGAGAAGTAGAATGCGTTCCCTGTTGATTGGATCTCACTTAAAGAATCTTTGAAAATATCATTTTGTAGCTCAACACCATTAAACACACTAATAGAAGGATTTGATGCTACCCACGCTTCAAACAGTGGTGATTCAGCATCATACAAATATTCGAATACTTGCTTAGCTACGTCAAGATTTGCTGATTTTGCATTCAATGCAAAGCCTGCCGCAGTAGAAGCAGATGCGTATATTGGTTGATTAGCATCATTACCAGGAAGAGAGAAGAAACCACGTTCAAACTCAGCAGCACCTGATGCTGTAACTCCTGGTAGATCCCATGTACCCGTAAAGATCATTGCTGCTTTACCGTCAACAAATTGTTGAACCGCTTGTGCACTTGCCATACCTAAAGAGCTCTTAACAACATAACCTTTGTCATATAGCTCTTTGTATTGATTTATCGTTTTAATCCATTTTTCGTCTGTAAGCTCAGTTTCACCTGTTTGTAGCTTGGTATCAAATTCTGGATCTGTTGGATACACACTGTTGGCAGCAAGTTGATACATGCCAAACTGGATAACCCATGGATCCTTGTCGCCCATAACAATTGGCGTTACACCTGCTGCTTTCAGCTTTTCAGCAGCTTCTAGGAAACTATTCCAATCTTTCGGCAATTCAGATATGCCTGCTTGCTCAAACAAATCTTTATTATAGAATGTTCCAAGAATATCCATCCCTTTTGCAACCGCATAAGGCTTACCATCATAGCTCATATCGTTTTTCGCAGCTGGGCTTACACGATCCCAGAAGCTAAGATCAGAAAGATCGGCAGCATAACCTGCTTTAGCAACCTCAATTGCACCCATGTTAGCTAATTTCGGAAAAACCAAGAAAATATCTGGACCTTCACCAGCACCAAGTTTCGTCTTAACCGTTGTATAATATTGCTCATCCGGTAACTTCTGTACTTCCAATGTTACATTCGGGAACTTTTCCTTTACTAGTCTAGGTAGTGTTTCAAGTTCAAAATCCTCACCTTCAGCAGCTTTCGCACCAGATACTAGCATCGTTAACGTTACTGGATCATCAGATGCATCATTAGGAGGCTCAGTCGTGTTACTTGGGTTGTTCGTAGCATTTGTTGAACCAGAATTCGGAGTATTAGAGGAACAAGCTCCAAGTACTAGCATCATGGCAACTAGCATCAAAACTAACGTCTTACGATTTAGAAACTTCATGTTATTACCCCCTGTGAAATTGTCTTTGTTATCCTTACAATTTCAATTCTAAAGGGTATAAGATGAATAGATAAGCGCTCCATTTTTTGTCTTCATACCGCATTTTTTAGGGGGACTATCATTGTCCGCGCTTAAGTTCCTCCTGAAGTTCTGTCAAATACTGAATGGGAGTATAATCCTCGTTCGTCACTAATAGCTGCGCGTTATCCCATGCGAGAAGTTGTGCATTTGTACTAAATCTAGCTTCGAACCATAAAGCACCCTTCTTAGCATTGTTAATCTTCTCTTTCACAAGCTTCGTTAATGGAGGTAAATCTGAAGGTGTACTCTCTACCTGAAAGCCAGTAATCATACCTAGATCACTCATGGCACGATCTCCATATCGCTCAAAAACAAATTTCATCCATTCTCCAACTTCAGGTGTATAGGCTGCCTTTGAAAATGAGGTGGTCAGTCCAGCATTAACGGGGTACTCATCTAATGTGCCACTACCACCTTCTACAAGTGGAATACTGAAAAAGCCAATGGCATTCTCACCAATTTGATTCTGAGCTTCGTCATTGAATGCACGAAGCTGCCAGCTCCCCATATAAAACATAGCGGTCTTTCCTTGCAGAAACGCATTTACTGAGGTTTCCATGTCAATCGTATTCACTCTTGGTCCCAAATATCCTTTAAGTCCCATCATTTGCACGGTCTCCACTGCTTCTACAAAGCCTTCACTCGTCAATGACATTTCACCTTTATCCACTCGCTCCATAACATCTGCACCGTACATGCGAATAGCATAAGCGTTAATTAATCTAGTAATCGGCCACTTATCTTTACCAGCGACTGCAAAGGGTTGAACACCACTAGCATATAGTCTCTCCGATGCAAGTAATAATTCGTCCCATGTTTGTGGTACTTGAATATCATATTGCTTAAAAATTTCTCTATTATACCAAAAACCTTCTATATTAAACTCAAGCGGAAGCGCATACAATCCTTTGCCATTTGCATACGATTTCAGTAACTCTATTGCAGCGGGATTAAGCTTATCTATAATGCCTAGCTCGGTAAAAGTTTTCTCCAAGTCTAGTACAGCATCGCTATGAATTAAATCTAGCAAGGGCTTCCCAGACTGATAGCTGAATAGCACGGGGAGATCATTGCTTGCCGCGAGCAACTGAACTCGTTGATTGAGATTACTTTCTGCTACGTTTTCAAATTTGAATACAACCCCTGGCGTCTCAGCCTGGTACTCGCGAGCAAGCTCACTAATTATTTTTGCACTGCCCTCATATTCCTTATTGGAACTTAGATACATGATGATATCACTGGAAGGCTGCACTAAGTTTTCCTCATCTGCCGTATAACCGCATGATGCGAGTATTAAAATAACAATGGTTGAGAGTATAGTCCTCCATGTAAATCTACCATTCATATCCCATTCCCCTTCATTCGATATTGCCCAGGTGTCACGCCGATATACTTTTTGAATACCTCGGTAAAATGTCTTGCATGGTAATAACCTACTTGTTCACTAATCTCTTGAATCGACATACCTTCCATTAGAAGCTCTTTTGCTCTCTTCATACGAATTTTAGTTAAGTATTTAATATAGGATAATTCCATTTGTTCCTTGAACAATAGGCTAAAGTATGTAACGTTCATGTTAACGTGCCTTGCAACCTCCTGCTGCGATAAATCGCGACCGTAATGTTCCTCCATATAGAGAATAGCTTTTTCTACTGCCACATGTTTAGACTTTTGTCTTATCCCGACTACCCAATCGATGATCTTCTCTAACTCTTGTCTGATCCAAAGAACTGCCTCTTCTCTCGTTTTTTTATCCCGAAGTTCCTTTTGAGGCATATATCCTTGCGGAAATATTTCTGACGGATTTCCACCTGTCTCCTTGGCAGCTTCCATACACTGAAAAATAAGCTTAAGAAGCTCGATCTCGGCAACATCTGGACCGATAACTCTCTGTTTGAAATCATCCAAATAGTTATCTAGTTTACCCATAAACTCCTGCTTATTCCCAAGCCTTAGATCAAATAGTAGTACTTCTTCCTTTTCTGACCTATTGAGCTGAACAGTATTCGGATCGCCTAGATCATCAAAGGTTACCCAGCCATGCCCCTCCAAATATCGCCCATAACGAAAAGTATGAAGAGCTTCCTTATAGCTTTGGGAGGCTTCGCCCAATAGAGTATACGTCTTCCCAGAACCAACTAATATATCACTCAAGGCTATCAATTGTTCTTTCCATGTCTCACTCGACCAGTCAAAATGAAATAATACGATAATGTTTTCTTCACCATTTCGAATATATATAGCATAGTACGCAGGATCATCAACGAAACGAAATTGCTCGTCGGAGCTTGCCAACACAGTAACCGCTGCGATTGATTGCGAATCTACTCCAATATCGTCCACCCATTTGCTAACGGCCGCTTCACCTTTAATAAGCAAGTCCAATGTGATTTTCTCAATTCTCCTTTGGTTACTTTGCTTTTTCAATTCCGACATTTCCGAACGTTCATAGATATGATCTACTGCTTTTTTAATTGCTTCACGAATTTTTTCCAATGTAATAGGTTTCTCTAAATAGTCAATGACCCCCAAACTAATCGCAGCTTTTACGTAGTCATATTCGTTATAGCCACTAAAAACAATGCAAACTGTATTTGGACATTCTTCACGTATCTTTCGAATTAGCTCAAGCCCGTCAATTCCAGGCATCCGAATATCTGTAAGAACAATATCTGGTTTAAACTGCCTAACCGCCTCCAGCGCTGTCTTCCCGTTTTGCGCAGTTGCGACAAGTTCAACCCCACACTCCGACCATACGATGAGCTTCATTAGCCCTTTTAGTACAATATGTTCATCATCGAATAAAACTGCTTTTAGCATATTCAGTCGTCACCCTTCCTGTCCTGATGTGGAAACCGCAATTCAATGTGCGTGCCTTCATTGACTTTACTTCTAATGGTAAACTTGCTTAGTCCACCATAAAACAAACTCAATCTTTCGCGAACGTTGCTTATACCGTAGCCCTGCTCAGTTTTCTGAATGTCATCCATACCTACACCATTATCCGAAACAGTAAATATGAGATATTCTCCATCTCTTCGTCCGGTCAGATGAATTATTCCTTCGCCTTCCTTTGGTTCCAACCCATGATACATCGCATTTTCTACTAAAGGCTGAAGAAGCAGTTTCATGATTTCAAAAGACTTGATCTCTTCTTCAACGTCTTCCACATATTGAAATCGATTATCATAACGCATGCTTTGAATAATCATATAATGTTCAATGTGTTTAAGTTCCTTAAACACGGGAATATGTTCCTTACCTTTGTTAAGACTAAGTTTAAAACTTTCGGAAAGTGAAAGAGCCATTTGAGCAATATCTTTCTTCTCTTCTAAGAGAGCCATAAAGTAAATGGAGTCCAACGTATTATATAAAAAATGAGGCTTAATTTGCGAAAGTAGTGATCTAAGTTCGGCCTCGCGTTCCTTAAGCTGGGATTGAAGCAAACTTTCGCTCAATTGCTGATTAGTAACTACCATTCTTTGAAAGGTTTGACCAATGACACCTACTTCGTCAGCGGCAAACGGTTCACTTATCGTTAGCGAATTCATCGGATTTCCTTTTGCCCAATCTACAATCATTTTTTTTAACTGTAGCAAGGGTCTTGTAACCGTACCAGATACAAAATAAGAAACTAATAGAGCAATGCCAGCCATAATTGCAGCGATAAGTAAAGTCATAGCCCCAATTCGATCCGATTGACTTAACAGCGTTTTCATTTCAACGTAGTCAATAAATCTCCAGCCAGTTGTTGCATTCGTAATTTGGCTAACAATATATTCAGCATCTTGTAGCCTATCAACAGTCTCATCTATCGACTCCCCTAATCCAATGCTAGCTGTCAACTCTGGAGAGAGATCATACACTGTAATCGGTTCTGGGCTATGAAAGGCATCCATGACAAGAAATCCATTTTGACCGCTACCTATTACCGCTTGGTCAAAAATTGACTTATTTATATTAATCACTAGCAATCCGATCATACCTTGGCTAAGTCGATTCGGATCACGCAAAAGCTTGACGCTCGAAAAAGAATTGCTTTCTAACGACTTTTCCAGAACATTATAACCAAAAAACACTTCTTTTCCCTTTGCACGAACTGCCTCGCTATACCACTCTGTATTCACGATTTGCATTCTTGTCTCGTCAGTTCCATAATTACCTGCCTGCTCAGATCTCCCATAACAAACCGAGCGAAAATTACGATCAAATAAACATATTGATTCGATGTTTTGTGTATCGAATAAATTGGCGACAACTATATTTTGCAATTTATTTGCAGTACGAACATTAAGAAACTCTTGCTTATTACCTTCATTAGCTCCACTGGCGTATAATTCATCTCTCAGTTCTTCGCTGGAAAGAATGATTCGATTCATATTAATAATGTTACTCATTAAGAGATCTGTTACTTCACTTGCAGTTTGTAAATAGCCTGAATTTCTTTCTATGTGATTATCAACCAACGTTTCCTTCGCAACATTAAATGATAAGTATCCAAGAATGATCAATGGCGGGAGTGACACTAGAATCATTGCGCTGAAAAATCTTCTTCTAATTCGAGATTGGCGCAGGACTCCAGAAAAACTGCGCAGTAGTCCTAACTTCATAGCAAACTTCCTTTTCAATAAGTTATCATCATTATAGCAGAGGAACAGAAGTGAAGCGGTGCGGTTTTTTTTGGGTCAATACCGCATTTTTCTGTTCTCGAATAAAAAAAGACCCGCTAAGTCGCAATTGTTAAAAAGCGTCACCTAGCGGGAGAAAACTCATATTATTTAGTTATTTGCTTATCGATGACTTGACGTGTACGCAAGGCAACCGTAGCTAACTCAGCTCTCGTTATCTCATCCATAGGCGCAAGCTTATTACTAGTCTTACCGTTGAAGATACCGTACTTCACCATAATCGCCATAGCTTTTCGGTCTTCTTCTGATACGTTCTGCATATCAGAGAACCCTTTAAGTAACTCAGCTATCTCAAATAGTGATAGCTCTGGCTCAATCTCTGCAAAGTCAAGCACTTGCATCAAAATTTCAGCAACTCCCTGTCTTGATATGGTTGCTTCAGCATTAGAAGAACTAGATACCATCAAGTCGTTCTTTGCTGCTGTCCTCAATACTGCATTGTACCATTTCTGGTCATTTGCTGCTTTTTCTGGCGTTAGTCCTAGCACATTTAGCGCGACCATTAGTGTATGTGCCGTTGTTGTCTTATCTAGAGGCTTCATAGCTTTACTACTCACACCATTCATTATTAACATACTGCTCACTTGAGAAATATATTGTGCATACCAAGCATTTGCTGGAACATCAATAAAACTTCGACTGACTGAAATAGGTACGTATATGCCTGTAGTAGAGACAAGCGCATCGATATGCGTCTGACCATTAGAATTTGTAATCTTATTGGGAACTGGTGTTAGTGTTCCATCCGCATTCAATCGAGCAAATGCTGTAATACCGGTACTGTTAGCATTAGATACCATGATTTCTGCTAACGCATATCCCTCTAAAGTATCCTCTGTAGTTATAACAACCGCATTACCAGCGATTACTACTCCTGGTAGATTCATAGAGCTAAGTAGTTCCTGTTCTGCAGATGTGGCTGCTCTTACTTGCGCAACCGGCCATGCCGATAGTGGAGATTCTGGTTCAGGTTTTTTCGTCGGCGTCGGCGTTACCTCTGGATTAGTAATTGGTGTACCACCACCATTTGCTTTTATCGTCAGCGATAGCGTATTGCTGTCCGACACATTACCGTCAAAAGCCGCAGCCTTAGCTGTCAAAGAAATCGTGCCGCCTGAGCGGGAAGCACCTGAGAATTGTACAGTCGCCTGTAAGCCTGACTCGTTCACACTTACAGATTCAAGTGCAAGACCGCTAGTCTTTTCATCAAGCAACCAGCTGTTTAGATCAGTAGCCTCCGTACCGAAAGGAACTCTTGCGGACTGAACCACTACTTGCGGATTCAACTGACCACTTTTAAGTTGACTGCTTGTGCTAATGGATGCAGATGTCTGGAAGGACAGACTATCCATTCGTAAATCTGCTGCCTTAAATACAACGTATAGATCGTGAACTCCTGTTACGCTCGTATTGCTAAGATCAACAGTAACGTCCGTGTAGCCAAGCTCAGTTACTGGTACGCCTGCATTCTCAATCGTATAGGTTACTGGCTCTGTCTCGGGAACATCTAATATAGCTAGAGGTTCGTTATCAGGTGATCCAGCGTGTAGCGTAATGATACCGCCATTGGCATCTGATGCTACACTTGCTGTTACTTGCTTTACATCAGTCAAATCAACTTTAGGTAGAGCAGTCCATGAATCAGTGCTCTTCGAGCCTACTGCATAATAGCCACCAACAGTCTTTTTATTTTTCAGATTAATGGCTGTGCGTTCTTTGGATACCTCATAATATTTCACATTATCCGATGCAAAGGAGTGATCGAATACATTAAGTGTGCGATAAGCATCCAATATTGCAACAGCTGATCCTGTTATCACTGCGTCCTTAGATAATCGAATATCATTAGAAGAAGCTCCAACCATTAGACTATATGTGCCGCTCTCAACGATAAAATCACCCTTATTTACATCCCAAATCGCAAAATCTTGTGGATCAACCGTTAATACAACAGTCTTTGTTTCACCCGCTGCTATCTCTACCTTCTCAAATGCTACGAGCTTCTTAGATGGTGCGGACTCTCCATATGATGATTGCTCATTACTAACATATAACTGAACAACTTCAGATGTGTCCACTGTACCATTATTGCTTACATCTACAGAAACGGTGGCAAGTTCATTGTCACTTACAGTTGCTGGGGCCTTGAGATTACTATAATTGAAGTCACTATATGACAAACCATATCCAAACTCATAAGTAACTGGTGCAGTCGTATACATATAGGTAAGCTTCGATTCAATCGGATCAGCATTTGTCATATCAACAGTATAACGTGGATCAATATTCACTCCTAATTGATGACTTGGAAAGCTTTCCGGAATGGAGTAATCACTAATTGCATCAAAAGCTGACATGTCTGCATACCATGTTGATGATAAGCGACCAGTTGGTGCATAGTCACCATACAGCACTTGTGCCAATGCATAAGAATCGTATTGCCCACCATATGGCTGATATACAATCGCAGATACATTCGGATTGTTTTGAATATCCTCCATTACGACAGGGAAACTAGATTTAACTACGACAATCGTTTTTTTGCCTTCTGCAGCAAACGCCGTTGATACTTTATCCACTAACTCATAGTCGTCATTCCCCATGTACAAGCTAGAGCGATCATTTCCTTCTCCAGCACTATGACGTGGAATTGCCCCTACGAAGACAATTGCATAATCATCGATAGTCGCACGTTCAACTGCATCTTCCCCTACTTCCTTTACAACAGTTTTCTCAAATTTCACAGCATCTGAGCGATCCGCGGCGTCAGCTGTGTTTCCTAGTGGAGTGGAAGGAACCGTTAACTTATGATCCACTGTTGTTACAATACGACCATTTGAGTAATACCAATCGGCAAATTCGCCACTAAAGCCTGAACGATAGCCATTAGTTACAAAGGATACTGTGTTATCATCATTAGATTCTATTCTTAACCGAGGTGGAATCGTACTAGTAGATCCACTCATTTCAGCTAGATTCCAATCGTTATTCGTCAAGTTTAAAGGTGTCGCGTCTGTATTGCCCACTTTCAAATTGTCAACATTTGAAGCATTACCTGTAGGTGATGTAACGAAACGATCATTCGCTAATGACAATAGGTTGATGCCACCTTGACCTAGATCAATTACTCGGAACAGTTGTGCGTCCTTAGTTAGATCTAGTGGATCGCTTGTCGTAATAAGTTGGGAACCTTGCTCAACATTTGCACTAAGATCAGCTGTAACGATTTCCCCATTCTCCTTAGAGGTTAACGCAATAATCTTTCCACCTAGATCATAAGTAACGTTATCTGCGCCAACTTGCTTAATGATAGACAGCAAAGGCGAATCTCCTGAGTTCGGAATATCAGGTGTTGTCCCTACGGAATACGTTGTTTTGAATCTAGCATCAGCGTACATACCAGAAACTGCTACCTTTTGATCCTTTAAGAGTGGAAGAATGCCATCATTTTTCAGTAAAACAATGCTTTCTTGTGCTGCCATAAGTGCTACATCTTGATGCTCTGGCAATGCATATGTAGCTGGAGCCTCCGAGCGTACATCAAGTGCGTCTTGAGCAAAAGGGTAAAATTTCGGAATTCCATTTTCATCTGTTTCATTAAATATTCCTAGACGAACAAGCTGATTTACATGAGGACGTGCAGCCTCAATTAGATCGTCTTCCGTAATTCCGTAAGCTCCTTCTCTGACAGCAGCAACAAGTGCTGCAACATCTTCATTACCGCTTGCTTCACTTGGGCTCGGACGTCCAGCGTTGGACTTGGCAAGTGCCATTAATATATTCGCCAACGTTCGATCCTGAGTATAGCTTGTATCATAACCGTTAGACATTGATGTATTGAAGGTATGTTGATCACCATTAAAATCTGGTGAGCTGTATACGCCGAAGCGAGATTGTTCATTGGCATAACGCTGATATGGTGAAATAATATTAGGCACACCATTTGTCATTCCGTATGATGTCATCACTCCCGCTACCGATCCTGATGCGAGTGCTTTAATAGGACTAAGTGTTTGATATTCAAAAATTGCCCTTGGACTAGCAATTGTACTCGTACCAAATCGATACCACTGAGCATTATATACGGAAAAATGCTTTGTTCCAACGGCTGCTCTCATCCAAAAGCCATCGTCACTTTCCACTTGATCTACCCCGCTTAATCCACTCGCCATGCTATCAATTAGCTCTGCAGCCATGAAAGCATCCTCTGAAAATCCTTCATCGAACCGTCCACTAAGTGGATTAATACGCATATCACTAACAACGGTAAAAGCAACGGAGGCTGAAGCATTCGCTCCTCCATGAATATTGGAATTACCCTGCTTAACTTGAAGCTGACTTATTTTCTCACTGCCCATTACACTACCGATCTTTGACAGAAGTTCCTTATTCCATGTCTGCCCCATTCCGACTAGCGCAGGAAAATCAGTCGATACGCCTTGCACATTATCAGCAGCTGAAAGTGCTCCAGGTATTTTATTTCCTGCATTAGGACCTTCCTTAAGTATGTAATGATTTCTTGATCCGCTTGCATACACAGCAGGACCTTCAAGTCCTGTATAATCGAAGTAAGTATCTACGAACTCATCCAAATGCTCGGGAACACCGTCGAACAAAGGCATTCCATTAAAAACACCGCCTGACTGTGTCTTGAAAATAATTGCATCTCCCTCGGCAGCCTGTGCCACTGATGGCATCGATCCTCCAAGGACACTGATTGAAAGCGTACAAGTTAGAGCAATAGATATTACTCTCTTGCTTGCTTTCGATTGGAATAATTGTCTCATGTTGAACTCACCCTTTCGATTTTTTGATGTCTAACAGCGCAATTGTAAGTCTGTTTATTTAGAATGAAACTTAACAAAAGCGCTTACATTTTTATTCTAAGGGAAGTTTAGATTGCTCATAAGCGTGTGAAATATTGGATTAATACCTTATTTTATGGTTTTGTTATATAAACAACTGCCATTAACCATTATGGAGAAGTCATTTTACGAATACAATGAATGCCTCACTATAGCAAAAAGCCTGCGTTTTCCTAATAACTGAAAACACAGGCTTTATCATCATCATATATATTTAGTTGTTATGCTTAGATCAAGTATTTTCGAATAAAGTAAGTCGGGGTGCAGCTCCATGCATGACAGTAGCTATTAATTAGATTGCTGCCATATGGTGATAGCTTCTTATCCTTTGGATTGTACAGCTCCCAAAAAGTATTAGCACCGTCCTGCATCATTGCCCCCCAATAGGCTTGCATTTCAGCAATTGCTTGCTCCTTATTTCCTACGAGGAAGAGTGCTTCAATGAGATGATGATACATATATGGAGTTGTCATCCCTATCGAAGGTGAATCTTCGAATAACCTTGTTAGCAATAATGAATTGTGCGTTGAAGGCAGCACTTCCGCCAGTGCCATCCATATTTGAGAAGCCCATGAAATTTGACGTTCCTCTCCACTTACAAAGAAACCAGCCTTCTCGTCCCATAAATATTTCATGGATGCATTAGATGCGAATTCTATATTTTCAGTAATATACTTCAGTTGTTCCTCTTGCCCTAAAATGATTGCCAATTCTCTTCCATGTTTCAAACAATAGATTAACACCGCTTGAGCAGATGCTTGTTTATTCAACTCGTCATGCCAATCTGTAAAGCACCACCATGTGCTATCGTCAGTTACGATACCACGTACATCTAGTCTACTAAGACCGATCTCCAATTGTTCCAATGCAATCGGCCATAGTTCTTGTAATGTATCCATATCTTGAGTTGCTTTATAATAATCGTGTAGAACTGCTACAAAAAACAATGCGTAATCAAATAACTTCGTATCATCTACATGGGCGTAAGGCTTCTCGAATACACATGCTCCAACTGTGCCATCTTCGAGACGCATGCCTCCAAAAAGATACAAGCAACGTTTCACCAAATCATAATTTTGAATGGTATAATAATTAGCTTGCGCTTGAAGTCTCAAATCTCCAATCCATAGACGTCGATCCCGTTTGGGACCATCCTCAAAAACTGTCTGCATACAATTCTGAAGTGTTTTTATTGCAATGCGGTCCATCTCCACAATATCATACGGCAAGTTTGACGGTAATGCTGTAACCTTCGACATGTCTCCTGAAGTTACTGCCTTACAATTAATATAGTCAAATGCGACCTTATATTTCACCGAAGTATCCAGCACCTCAACTTTAATATAACGAAAACAGTAACGTCTAGGTAATTTTATCTCTGCTGGCAATACATCAACAAACATTAACTCCTCCTGCAACCACGAACTGCTTAACCATCCATCGTAACTTTCGAATGGTTCTGCAATTTCACAGGGCATTTCGCCGAATGTTAACTTAAGCTTAAGTGGTGCATCAGGTGGACTCCCAACTGACCTAATTGCTAGCTCTACGTAACCAACGTAATGGTCGCCAAAATCAACAATAAAGCTATCTCCCTTGCCATAGCTTTGCTTCTTCCACTCTTGTGGTTTCATAAACTGCTTAGTACTCCATCCTTGAAATGCAGCATCATCGGCTATAACTTCAATAATATGCTGTACTTCCACTTCGTTTGACTGAAGACTCGGAATTAGCTTTTCAGCCTTCTCTACCATTTGCTGATTGATTAACATTATTCATTCTCCCCCTCATAGTTGCCTTTTCAACTGCATTTATCATAGAATAATTTTGAGATAGTTAAATTAGGTGATTCCGACTTTTTTATTCGTAATTCCGACATAATGGAGGAGATTGTATAATGGCTCAACGCACCGTACGCTTGCTTAGCGGGGAACAATATTTTAACGAGAAGCTTCAAATCTATGTAAATCGCAACTCTGAATCTTACGAACTAACTGAGCATTATCACAATTTTCTGGAACTAAGTTATGTTAGTGAGGGGACCGGTACGCATCATACAGGAAGTGAATCAAGTCAAGTTGCGGCGGGAGATCTATTTCTAATTCCCATGGGAATATCCCATGTTTTCAGACCCTCCTCTGTTGCAAAAAATCGTCAGCTCATTGTATATAATTGTATCGTAACTATGGAAACACTCATTTCACTTATTGAATTATTTTCAGGTGGGAGCTCACTTAAGAAGCTATTAAACTTACCTAGCATCTTTCATACTCAAGATCATAGTGGGGCTGCACATCATTTGTTTACAAGCTTATATCGGGAATATTCGATAGAACGAATGAATAGAGAAGCGGCGTTATATTCCTTGCTCATTCAATTACTCGTATTGTACTCAAGAATGTACGAAGCTCCTAGCACGAATGTCAGCATCGCTGTATCTGGGCAGATGGATGAAGTATTAGACATATTGCAGTTGCGATACGCGGAAACATTTACTACCAACCAATTGGCGCAAGCATACGGGGTGGGAGAAAGACAATTTCAGCGGTTGTTCAGGAAAAATACAGGGATGACGTTAACGCAATATATTCAAGGGTTAAGAGTTAGAGCTGCTTGTGAACTTCTTCTAACCACTACTCATAAAACATCATATATCGCAGAGGCTGTTGGCTATTCACATGCACCGTTTTTTTACGAAATATTCAAGAAACATATTGGTATTTCCCCTCGCGAATATAGAAATAAACATAAGTGATTGTAACTATGGATACCCAAAATTAAAATGGCGATGCAGAGTAAACACTCTACATCGCCATTTATTCTTATTCTGTTTAATCGCTTCGACTCACACGAAAACCTTGATCGGGGCCAAAGCCATTTGCCTCAAACTTGCCTCGAAAAGATACCTCATTGTTGCTGACATCTCCTATCCAGCCGCCGCCCTTCACAACTCGGTATAAACCTTCATTTATATTCACGTCTTCATACCAATTCCATACCCATTCCCTTACATTGCCTGACATATCATAAAGTCCTAGCTCATTGGTGTCCCTAGAACCTACTAGTTTAGTTTTATTATTGTTGCTTTCTATGATAGGCCAATTCCAATCTCCGGATAAGTAGTTATCGCCAGCATTTTTCCAATACCATGCTACTTCATCTGCTTCATCACTTCCGCTGTATAAGTAACCTTTACTCATCTGACCTCCACTCGAAGCATATTCCCACTCCGCTTCGGTCGGTAAACGGTATCCATTGGCTTCCTCATTAATCGTTACTTTCCATTTCATATTATCGTATTCACTTTTATTTTTTGGGTCTTTTTTATTTTTGTCTATATCGTAAAAAGGTTTTAACCCCTCTTGTATACTCCTTTTATTACAGTACTCGATAACGTCATACCAGCTCACCATTTCTACAGGTAAATCTTCGCCTATGAATGCTGATGGATTATATCCCATTACATCCATCCATTCTTTTTGAGTCACCTCATATTTGCTTATATAAAAGGTTGATATTGTTATATTTTTTTCATAAAAATTAGACTTTTTATTCATGAAAGTTCCACCTTCGACGAGTACGAAGTTATCATTCATCTCAGGCTTTTCATTCTTTGTAGTAGTTTCTTGCGAACAAGCGCTAGCAACAAATATTATCGATATGAAAAGGACAATTAACAATTTTCTCATTAATATATCTCCTTTATAACAAGAGGAAAAGTTATAGTTTGTAAACTATATAAGGCCGCCGGGTATGAGACCGGCAGACCTTAGCAATACCAAACAATTAAACTCTTACTCTATACTTTAAAAACGTCAAGCGCTCGCCAGTTACCTTGCTTTACCTGTTACCATACCGTTACGTTAGAACTACCACTACTTTGATATCCTTCTGTCGCCAGGATCTGATATGACCAACTACTTCCAAGATTCATTCTGGCATTTTTCCATGCGTTAACATGGTTGCTAAAAGTAATAGCAACGTTACTACCTGTCGCTCTTTTTGACTGACGCACACTCCAGTACTGAGTGAAAGTTTGTGTACCGTCAATAGAAGGAGCATTGACTCGAGTAGTAGTATATATGTCATAGGTTCCGCCATCACTGGTCACACTACCTTTATACGTTCCTGTAGGTCTATAAGTACCCCAACTATCTACAACGTAATATTCTATAAGTGAATTTCTCGTCCACCCATAAAGAGTCAAATACCCATTGCCTGATGGGGACCAAACACCAGCATTGTAATTTACTGTCCGATTTGGCGATCCAGTATTCCATCCTTTGCCGACAACAAAATTACCAGTGTTACTCCAATTTACACTGTAATTCCCACCAGATCCGTTAGTGGCGTTTACTGTTCCGCCTCCATCAGTCCAATTTTGATAATAGTCTGTCGCTGCGCTTGAAGATGCACCAATCAAGCCAAAACTCATTGAAGCTACAATCGCTAAACTCAAGAATGTTTTTTTGATCTTAAACATAATCATCCTCCTTAAATAATTAGAGTTGACACTACTTATCTACATACCACCAGTAAGTTGTTTCTCTTGAAGTAGATTACTTAATCTGTCTCATATTCTGTGAGCTTTCCATTGTGCCTCCTTTCTAAGTAGATTATATAAAGTAAACGCTTACATAACATTGAATTAATTAAAGATTTACCTAAACTTATTTAACTAATTTCAAATAATTGGAATTTAAAAGTCAATAAAATAATATCTCTAACCATACAAATTATTCAAAAACTAATGAACTCATTATTGCGAAATGTAAATACAAAAAGCCCCTAAGCAGGGGCTTTTTGTATTTAGCTTGATTAATATCTAAACCACAATCCACGTTATTTTCATCAATGAAAAAGAGCTCTGGATTTGCATCCAAAGCTCGCTTTCCATATAGAGGTCGTACTTAGAGAGCATTGAGTTAGGACAGATACTTCAATAATCTGCTAAGCAAGACTGCTGCCTCCGCACGGGTCAGATTTTCTTTCGGATTGAGTTTCATATCAGGAGTTCCTTGAATGAGACCTAGTTCAATAGAAATAGCAAATGCTTGCTTAGACCACACTGCTGCCTGATCCGCGTCTTTATATTTAGCAAGTGTTTTATCGATATTATCTGATCCTACTGGCAACTTCCCTTTCATTTCAAGTGCTCTTACGATGATTACTGCCATTTCTTGACGAGTTAGCAGATTCGTAGGTCCAAACAAATTACCTTCGTACCCTTTAAACAATCCCGCCTCCGTCGCTGCAATAACGCTATCGCTATACCACTTATCTTCAACAACATCTTTAAATGATGTCGATCCACTTGCCTCAAGGCCGAATGCTCGTGTTAGCATAGCTGCAATTTCGGAACGATTTATGGTCATATTAGGCGCAAATTTCTGATCGGTTTTGCCCATAATGATACCTTTGCTCGCTAAAGCACTGATTTCTTCGTTCGCCCAGTGATTTACTGTATCTTCAAATTGTTTAGGTGTGCCAGTTTCCGGATCCGGATTGGTTACAGTTCCGTTATCTGTTCCTGGGTCTGGATTTGGATTAGTCTCTGGATTCGTACCTGTATCTGGATTTGTTCCTGTGCCTGGATTGCCGCTATCCTTCGCCTTTACGTTTACAGTCGCAGTTGCTTTTATGTCTGTCCCGTCAACTGAGCCTTTCACTTGGAAAGTACCCACCTTTGCATAGCTGGAAGGAGCAATCGCTTCCCATACAACCAACTCTTTCTGTGTCACATGATTACTTAAGGTAACAGTTACTTCTGCAGGCAATTTCGGTGCTGTGCCCACTTTGGTTCCAACTGTTACATTCTCAATTGCTACAATAGTTGCTACTGATACAAGACCTTTAATTGCATTTTCAAGTTTTAAACGTGCTTGATCTAATAAAGTAACTGTAGCTTTAGGATCAACCAGAAGCTTCTCTGCCTCATCCAGAGCTGTTGCAACCTTTGCCCATGATTCAGATGTATAATCCGAGCTGTTCAATTCACGAGCATCTGCAATCGATTGTTGTAAAAGCTCTTTCGAGATATTTATAGCCGCTTTTACATTTACAGTTGCAATTGCTTTTATGTCAGATCCGTCAACTGAACCTTTTACTTGGAAAGTACCCACCTTTGCATAGCTGGAAGGATCAATCACTTCCCATACAACTGTTGCTTTCTGTGTAGCATGATTACTTAAGGTCACAGTTACTTCTACAGGCAATTTCGGTGCTGTACCTACTTCAGTTTCAACTGCTACATTCTCAATTGCTACAATAGTTACTTTTAATATAAGGCCTTCTATTGCATTCTTAAGTTTTAACCTTGCTTGATCTAATAAAGTAACTGTAGCTTTAGGATCAACCAGGAGCTTCTCTGCCTCATCCAGAGCTGTTACAACGTGTGCCCATGATTCAGATGTATAATCTGAACTGATCATTTCATGAACATCAGCAATCGATTGTTGTAAAAGTTCCTTCGAGATATTTACATCATCAGCCTTAATATAGAAGTCATCCAAAATTAATGCATAATCAGAAGTAGCTCCACCTGCACCCTTTGATACCAGCTTGAAAATAACTTGGTAGTCATCGTGGTTGCCCGTCGTAAAGTTTTGCTGGAATCGGATATAGCCACCATTTACACCAGTTTTATTGCCTGGATTAGCATGTTTATTAAGTGTTTCCTTAAGTACAACGGCACCTGTGGAGCGCGATTGTACCGAAACCTCGTAGTTAGCAGAAGCTTCCAACGTGTAAATGAACCCTAAATCATAGGCTGTATTTGGTTCCAATTTCACACTGGATTCATTCGTTTTTATTAATTTATTAACATCTGTTTCATTAAGCTTTAACGAATTTTCTCCATGTAGAACCCAAGTCATCACTGGACCAATTTTATTCTCGGATGTCGAAACGATTGGATTATTATCATTCGAATTGCTTCGGTCGCTTGCTATATGGATTTGTCTTGACCCACCTCCATATTCAAACGGTCCCCAACCTTCATATACATTTTCAAAATCCTCATACACAACATAACCTTTATTCGTAGGATCCTTTTCAACAGTAATATGCTCCCAAATGCGAACATCATCATATTGTACAGTGCCTGTTCCCGCTTCTGCTACCAGCTTCACTGTTGCAGTAGTAACTCCAGCAGGAACCTTAAATTCAACATTCATCCGTTGCCACTTCGTACCAACATACTTAAAGGATGATTGATGGATGCCATCTTTTCCTGTCACAACACTTGTATAGGTTTTGCCATCGACTGTGACCTGAAGTGAAGATTTCCTTCCTGGCTCTGTCGAAGTCCATACACCGACAGTGTAATCCTGGCCAGGTTGTAACCCAGTAATTTCTTGTGACAATACACCTGCCTTACTTCCAACTTCAGCGAATCTATTCCAATTGGAATTTGTCATTTCTTTGGTGGTATCATATTCAACATCACCTGGTACTACCTTAATTGCAATGTTATTAGAATCATCAGCTTTCCATGAACCCGGAGCATTGAACTTCTCTGAGTTGAAGGCGAAATCCTTGATCAAACTGCCTTCTCCCCAATTACTCGCAGCAGGCACTATCGTTTCCGCATTAGCTGATGCTGGATACAATACATATGGAGTGTTTTTCTTAGCTTGGTTAATCGTTAGAGAGCCATTCTCAGCAACAAGTTTGTCAACGAGTACTTTACCTTGTTGAGTTAACTCGTACATATTGAATTCTCTCACATCTTTAAATTCATCTGTCAATTCCCAAGTTGTAGGATTCCCCGTTGTGTTCCAGTGATAGAGCTTCGCTCCGTCATTTAGTCCCATAACTGTATCATTCTTGATATCCCAAACCCAAGGAATTAAAGAGTTCGCTTCGCCCGTATGACGGACTGCTTCATCAGTAGTCGTTCCAGTATCTGCCCAAGAAGAGATTAACTTTCCGTTTTTGGACAACTCAATCATACCTGTAGTTTTGTTTCTTCTTGAAACCACATCGTTTTCAAAAGTAATTTGATCTTCTTCATATTTCAGTACGCCAAAGTGTTGCATAAATTTCGTCGGTAATACTTCGTTGAAAAATACGGTTACACCTTGTTGCATATCTGGTTTGGAATCACCCCAAGTAGCTACAACAGGTATTTTCTGACCTTTAAACAATGCATTTCCTACAAAGATATCTAGATTATTTTTTACCATTCTTGAAAGTATGCTCTTATTTCCTTTATTCGGATATCCTAAGTCCGGACCCCAGTGAACAAAGGTTGAACCTGGCTCTAGTGGGCCGGCAAATTCTGTTCCTATTTTCACCCCAAGATCATTAGCATATTGCAATAACTTACGAGCATTATAATCGTTCCCCGTATAAACATCGATATAATAGAAATCTAAAGCAGGATCATTCGGGTTAGTAGGATCTTTCGTCAAATTATATAGATTTTCAAATCGTTTCTTCAAATTACCGCTCAAAACATCCTTTGTCTGATCCACATAGTAAGCCGTATCTATCCAATCCCAACCTTTAGACAGTCTATTGGTAGCAGCACCATTTAAGTCAGAATAGTTAAGCTCATTTGCATCGAGCTGATATTCTGTCGCATTCAGATGGACACCAATATTGAGGTTATACTTATCTCCCTCATCAATCAAATAGTTGAAGTCTTTTAATCCGCCCTGTCTTACGCCAATATTGGAATAGGAAGGAATATCATCATCATGCCCTTCAGCTTGATAACCTTTGTGCAAGATCATCTGGCCAAAACCGTCTGTATAATTATACAGCACCTTACCCGTATCTAACGTATTTAAGAAAGGATCATTTGCTTGGCTTGCAAAGTTAAAAGCAATGTACATCATGTTATTCTTGATATCATTTGCGCCAAACGGTTCATCGAAAATAAATGTCCGATATGCGACAGCCGCATCCTGCCAATCCGCTTTACCATCATTATTGCGGTCTTCGGTTACGACAATCTCATACCAAGGCAACTCTTCAATTTCATCACTTTGCAGATGTCGATAAGTCCACGTGCCCGGTTTTACCGTTACTTTATTGACAAGTGGTTTCTTCTCAGTATCCACAATCAATTTGTTACCACCGCTGTATACGTTGTTCTCCACTGATGCACCCAAACCATTAGCACTCACCATAGCCATCGTAACTCCTATAGTGCCGCTCTGCTTCATAAGAGACATGTTATCAACTATATCTTCCGTAAGTCCATGCCATGCTCCATCGGATTTGTTCCACGCATACGTAGCGTCATCCATAGAACTATTTACATGGATAAGCGAATTGTTCAATTGTACCGAGCGAACTACAACACCATCTGGTTTTTCTGTAATTTTATCGATTGCAAAACGAACTACATTGTTTTCTTTCACTTCAATATGTGCTTCAATTATGACGCCGATCTCATCAATCGTCATCGTATACAGATATTTGTTATCGCCCTCTTTAGTAGAGATTGTTTGCGGTACATAATCTATATTGTTGATCTTTATACTATTCGTTTGCTCCACGTTAGCCTGAAGCTTATGATCACCGACCTGATATTCGACAATGCCTGGGAAATCTTTATATACCGTAACTCCCAAACCATCTTTATTAATCACATCTACTTCGGAAGCGATCTGAAGCCTAGGCAGCGACTCCAATTCAACGATCTTCAAATCGCTCACCATCATCTCCTTGGATCCATACCAAGAACGTAGTCCAAACCAACCTGGCTGTAAGGTCATTTCTTCTTCAGATACCGAACCCATATCCGTTGTCACGCCATTGACATCTGTAATTGTGAAACCAACTATTTTGCCTACCAATTGAAGATTGATACGGTAGAACGTATCTGCTTTCATCTCATAGGTGTTCGGGAAGAAAACCTCATTTCCGTTTGCTGTCAACTTCCAGTTCCCATTAATATCATGCACAATCGATACATAACTGTCAGCAGCTGATCCTCTTACTACAAAGCCATAACGGCCACCATCTGAGCCAGAAGACACATTCGTTTTGAAATCAAAAGAAACCTTCTGATCAACAAATGTAGGGCTATCTTTATCCACGGCTACTGCTACCCCTGGCATATTCAACTGGATTTTATCTTCACCATTACTTAGCACTACTGGTTTACTGCTATCGAGAGGACCCCAGTTCTGTGTCGTATAATCCGGTTCATAAATTCTGATCTCTTCTGCAGTTATTGCGTCTACCTTTATCTGAATGGCACGGTTGCTAGAATTATAAATTCCAAAATCGCCTGGTGAGTATGCATCTATAGATGCATTACCAACCAAAATGCCATTTACATATAGACTTAATTCATTCTCCACAATTTGCACACGTAAAGTGTAGTCTTTACCTGATTCCACTACGCTAGCGTTGCCAATCTCAATACTATTGCTACTACCATCAAGCTGATATTTCCAATGTCCTGGACTAGCTTGATATATAGCGATATTGCCTAATTTAACCCCTGCAGTTTCATCCGCCTGCAGTTTCAATTGATAGATCCCGTTTGGAACTGGTGTTACATCCTTATTGACAACAGTTTTCCCTGCATTAATTGTTCCTTGTAAGTATCCATCGGAAATCTGTGGCGCACTATTAAACCCTTCCCAGTTAGTCAATGACTGACCTTCGTAATATTCTTCATAGCTCATTTTGCCAGCAGTTGAAGATGTTGTATCCATATCGATAAATTCTTCGGTAAAGAGAATATTATCGACATATACGAAACCTTGAGCCATTACCCCAATACGTCCTTCTCCGAATTGCTGTCCAACTGGTAAGCTTGCACGCAATTCAGTGCCATTAATGCTAAGCGTCACCGATGAGTCAGAATACTGGATGCCCACCTTATTCCAGCTTAAAGGCTTAGGACTTGAATCGTTACTACTAGATGCAGCAAATTCAATGCTGTTGTCACCCTTTTTCAAAATCCATTTTGCGCCATCGTATTTAACCTGAGCATCATTACCGATTACAAAACCGATGTTACTAGTTTCAGGTTTAACGGACAGCATATAAGTAGCACTTGGTAGTAATGGTGCATCCATATTCAATGTATTTTCGTTGATATTCGAGAGTTTCAAAACTTTGTTGTTGCCTTCCCTAATAATTGAAGATGTAGCGCCGTTACTCCAGTTACCTGTAATTCCGTCCTGAAAGTCGTTGCTGTACTGAACAATTTGTTTTGGTGTAACGATCTGATTCGTATACTGTACATTATCGATATGCAATTCTACAGTACTTCGAATGCGAAGACCAAAGCGTCCCGCTACGTCCGAAAATTTATCAAAAGGAATATCGCCGATTTCCTTCTTATTCATGTATACAGTAATTGTTTTTCCTTTAAAATTGAACATGAGATTGTTCCATCTGCCTTGAATCGGATAAGGAATATTCAGCTTCGAACCCCAACCCGTATTCGACTCTGGAATCCATTGGCTTGGGTCAACCCCAATCTCATTAAATATGCTTGCTGTATCATTCATTCTAAAGCCAAAAGCAAATCCTTGTCCGCTACCTAACTTAGCCGGATTAACCAGTTTGAAATCTAACGAAAGCGTACCCTCTTGAATTTGTGGTGAATCCAAATCTACGCCACGTTCGCCCGTTCCTCTTTTTAGGGATAATACTTTATTACCCGTAAGATCAGTCACGACTTGAGCATTTAGACCAGACCAGTTAGGGATATAGTTAGGATCTTCGTAATCCTGAATGTAATCAACAACGTTTGAAGGTTTTTCCTTAGTACCTACGCCTTCGATACGTAGATCCTTGATCATAACACTACCAGTTGCAAAGCGTTTATATAGACCTACCTGGCCAATGCCACTCGATTGACTCAATAAATCTGTATCCTTATTGTAGTAAGTCTCGCCGTCTACATTAACTAGTAGCCTTTTGCCATTAAAGCCGATCTGTATATGATAATCTGTATCTACTAATAGTTTTGGCCCTATGAACACTTCCCATTTACCCGTACCATCTGGACTCTGAATGACCCAGTCTGTATTGTTATCATAGCGAATAGAGATACCTTGTTGACCATCATTAGAACCCAGAACAAAACCAACATTCCCTTGAGTTCCACTTGTATAGCGCAACGTTGTATCAATGATTCCCGCAGATAACCAAGGAGCTTTATCCCATGTTGCAATAGCTCCACTACCCACTTCACTTATCGCTACGGTTAAGCCATTATTTACAGAAGCTGTCCCTTTTCCTTTAACAAAAGTCATCGCTTCCGGTTCCATAGACTGATAATTATTCGTATATGAAACAGCAACTTGACCTGCGGGAATATTGTTTTTCAGCTCATCTAGAAAACTGTCGATGTCTGCTGTAGTCTCAGCTTTTTCAACATCTAATGTATTTCCAGGGTTTTCAACAACCGTGATTGTTGCTGTAGCTTTAACATTCGTGCCTGCTATACTTCCTTCAACGCCAAAGACACCCACTTGTGCATAGCTTGAAGCATCGACTTGGTCCCAGCTTACCGCAACCTCTGTAGTGGTTTTATCGTTATATACTGCTTGAACTACTGAAGGAAGTACCGGTGGCTCATCAACAGAAGTATTAACCGCAATCTCAGAAATACTCTCGATCGTTTTTTCTTGTTCCATCTCTTGTTCCACAATCGGCAAGTTACCAATTTCTCCTGTTGTAGCATAAGCTATACTTCCTGAAGAGCTCATCGGACTTGAAGAAATCAACAAAACCATCGCCCAAATCAATGATTTGGATATCTTTTTATTACCTTTTTTTCGCACCGAATTATTCCTCCTATATTGGGGATTTTTTTCAATTTACCTCACAAGACAAGTAAGCGTTCGTAAATGTACTTTGCCAAATCATTAATTCATTTTTTAGAAGAATAGATTACGTCTGTAAACCTTTTTCTTATCAAACAAACAAGTTCTATTCCTTCCTTTCTTCTTGATTGCTAATACTTCAAGTTCTGCTTGCTAGCTCTCCCCCTTCGCTATGAAAACGCTATCAACTTATGCTATAACATTATAAAGTGTTAATAAATCAATAAAAGAAACAACTTTATGGATGATATTATCTAAATACGTAAGATTACATAATCTGTACATATAGGTTTATTTTTCATACTAATGATTTTCAATTACTCATATGAACAGATAGACGATTTTACTTAATTCATGGACTATCCTACCCAAATGCGTTACGATACACCGAAATTCCCTAGCGTTGCATTAATGTTCTACGCATCCTCGTAACCTTCTTTCTCATTGATACAACGATAGTGGAGATTATAGGAAATAAAGAATACAGTTTTGTTATCATTCCGTACGCATAGAAAAAAGAGCCTTAGATTCGCATCTAAGGCTCTTTTCTCGTTGAAGGAGTTACATCTTAACAAATTACTAGCTACATAAATTAGATCTTATAAGCTTTCATTGCTTTACGAAGCTCTTTCCAGCTTGGACGTTTACCGTACATCAATACGCCAGTACGATAAATTTTAGCGGATAGCAATACCGTTAAGTAGATTGTAACAACTAGAATACCTAGTGATAATAATACTTCCCACATCGGTGTATCCGTTAATCCGATTCTTAATACCATAACGAACGGAGAGAACAATGGTATAAAGCTACAGATTTTCACTAATAAACTATCTGGTGTAGAAATACTGAAAATTGCAATATAGAAACCAGCTAATGAGATAAATGTCATCGGCATCACCGCTTGACCTAAATCCTCAGTTCTACTAACGATAGAACCTAACGCTGCATACAGTGTTGCAAATAAGAAGAAACCAGTTAAGAAATACAGTACCGCGAATACTAGAAGCATCGGATCAACTAATGATAGATCAATATTGAATCCTGCAAATACCTCTTTATTATGTGGAAGATTAAGATTGATTAATCCAACTCCAATGTATAGCGCAAGTTGAGAAAGAACAAGTAAAAACATACCTGTAATTTTACCGAACATACTAGTAAGTGGAGAAACACTAGTAATCAATACTTCCATTACGCGAGAGCTTTTCTCTGCTGTCACTTCGGATGCGATCATTTGTCCAGAGATCATCACCGCCATGAATAAGAAGACGATAATGAAGTAAATCACACCCATATTAACTCCTTGCTCCGCTGCATCTTTACCTTCTGCTTCACCGGTTGTACTGGAACCAATTTGCACAGAATCAATAACGATAGGTGCTTGAAGCTGTTTCCATTGATCATCAGTAAGGCCTGATTGAGATAGAATGCTTTGTTGTCTTATCACTTGAAGTCCAGTCTCAATCTGAGATGCAATGGAGAACTCCATTAACTTCTCACTCTTTACAATAATTTCTGGGAAACCACTTTCAGTTACCTTTCCAAAGACGATATAACTGTATAATTCACCTTCGTTCAGCGCTTTCTTCAGTTGTTCTTCATCTTTAGTAGCATCACCTGTAGAGGCAAAACCTTTGAAGTCAAAATTACTATTACCAGTAGCAGTAAAGTACTCTTGCAGCTGCTTACCTGTCGTTGCTGCTAATTCATTATCCGTACTTTGCGAATATCCAATCGTTTTAACTTTATCCCCTGAATCGAATTGATTCATAATAAATGGAATATGAATAACTGCTGATATAATAAGCAGAAATACAATAGTAGAGATTAAGAAAGGCTTACCTTTTAATTTGTTGAATAATGTAAACCGAACTACTGTCATGAAATTATTCATGCGCTTCACCAACCGATCTAATAAAGATTTCATTCAAAGTAGGTTCTTTCAATTGGAAATGTTGAATATCTGATTGTGATAATGCATGATTCAAAATACGTTTTGCAACGTCTTCACGTTCTATTTCAATTTCAAGGCCATTCTCGTGACGATGAACTGCTTTTACACCTTCAATATTTTCTAGACCTGTGACTTCTTTGTCTGTAGCAAGTAACACTTTTTCTTTCGGGAATTTACTCTTAATTTCCTTCACATTACCTTTTACTACTTCATTCGAACGATGTAATATTGTAATATTACGGCATAATTCCTCAACATGCTCCATGCGGTGAGTAGAGAATACGATACTTGCACCTTCATCACGTAACTCTTTCACTGTTGCTTTCAATAGTTCAACATTAACTGGATCTAGTCCACTGAATGCTTCGTCCATAATAAGAAATTGTGGTTTATGAATAATAGCTGATATAAATTGAATCTTTTGTTGATTACCTTTCGATAATTCTTCAACACGTTTACTATAATTTTCAGGAACACCGAAACGTTCCAACCATTCCTTCAAGTTACGATCAGCATCTTTAGCTGACATACCTTTTAACTGTGCAAGATAAACTAATTGCTCGCTCACTTTAATCTTCGGATACAAACCACGCTCTTCCGGCAAATAACCAATATTGTTCAATAATGATTTGTCATATGGTTTTCCGTTATATTGAATATGTCCTTGATCAGGATAGATTAGACCAAGAATCATACGCATTGTCGTTGTTTTACCAGCACCATTGGCCCCTAGCAGACCATAGATTTCACCTCGACCGACTTCAAATTGTACTCCGTTGACTGCAGTTTTGTCAGCATACTGTTTGTATACTTTGTTAATTATTAATGGATTCACAATTTCCCCACCTCTACATTAATTTGAAAAATGACCAACTTGATTTATATGTTGAAGCAGTATGTCATCAAGCTCTAAAAGCTGCTTCGTATGAACTTTAATCCCATTTTCCAAAAACCATTGCTCTGCTTCCCAAGCTTTTGAGATCATCACTTCAAGATGTTGACCGCTATTATTTTTATGCGACACATAGCCAGGAACATGCCTTATATCGCCTAGTTGCTTATCGCTACTTTCCACAAAATACGTTGCCCAACTTCGAAGCAATTCGTCTTTCTCATAAAAGCCCAGTATTTTACCATTATACTGGAATATAATGTAATCTGCTAATCTTTTAACTTCATCTACAATATGAGTAGCCATTAAAATAGTCTTATTGCCTGACTCCATATATTGATGTAAAGTCTCTATCATCGATTTCCAAGCAATCGGATCAAGTCCCGATGAAGGTTCATCTAGTATTAATAGATCTGGCTGATGCGATAATGCTAGACAGAGATCAAACTTACGTCTCGTTCCTTTCGACATCTTTTTCAATGGAATATCATCTCTTGTATTGAGCAGTGACAATAATCCTTGATACGTTGTTTCATTCCAATTCCGATACCATTTCGAGTTAAATTTAGCTTTATCTGAGCCTCGCATGTATGCGTCATAGGTAGAGGGTAGCTCACGAACATAACCAATTCTTTGCTTTAATTCATCATCATTCTCTAGTCCGAGCTGATGATCAAAAATCGTGATGTTCCCTTTGCTAGGTTTCATAAAGTTCATCAAGCAATTGAATAGTGTGCTTTTTCCTGATCCATTCGGACCAACAATTGCCGTGACATACCCTTCAGGAATAGATAATTGTAGTGGACCCAGCGTAAATCTATCTCTCATCACTTTCATATCGGCAACGACAATCGCTTGTTTCTCCATCTCTATCCTCCTAAAACTTTTCATCACTACTTCGAGTAACTACCTTGAAATGAAAAGTTACATCGGAAGCATAAAATTTTTATAACTCATACTTTTGAATACGTTCCATCAGTAATTGTTCTAGTTCATCCTTGGAGCATTGCACACGCCTCGCTGCTTCTATAAGTTGATCAATCGCTTCTATCACAACGGATTGTTTCTGATCTACTCGAGATTGTTCTTCAACTAATGATACATACGTACCTGTTCCTTGCTTCGTTCGAAGTAAACCTTCAGTCTCAAGATCACTGTATACACGTTTTATAGTAATAACACTACACTTCAATTGAGAAGCTAATTCTCGTATAGACGGAAGTAGTGTACCTGCAACCAATGTCCCGCTAATGATCAATGCTCTAAGTTGTACCTCAATTTGAAAGTATAGCGGCTCTGCACTTTGCTCGTTGATTTGTATTGGAAGCCGCATTAATATTCACCTGCTTTGAAAGTAATCATATATTTCTTTTTCTAAAATTAGGAGTAATCACCCTGTGAGCAACAAAGATTGACGCTATAATGACAAGTGGACTAATGATTATTACAATCAAAGGATGCCGTCTGGCCAGTACGTCTAGTCCCTGTAGTAAGCTATATTCACCTAACACATAGTAGAGTATTACTGTCCCGATGAGTACGAAGGGGAAACACCATGATATGATTGAATATGTCTTGAATGAAAATACCATTTCACAACATAAGAAAGCAAAATTCATTACTAATGATATCGCTAGAAATTGTAATCCGTGTAACGCAAGAGGTACATAATCAAACGAAACATCGGTTAATACCATCGCAATACTTATTAATCCGTAATAGAGGATAATTGACGCTATCGTGTAGAGTGTAACTCCAATAATTCTTGACCAAACAATTTGATCTTGCTTGATCGGTAACGTTCGCCAGTAGATAAGTCGCTCTCCAAGTAGATCTCGCTTCATATCACCTATTGTATAAAGATGTGTTGCTATTAATCCAATCATAGAGAAAAGAATGAGTAGCATATACTCCGTAACCAGCGAATCAAGTTCTATCCCTTCTACAACAGCACCAATAAAAGAAGTGTAACTAAATAGTGCTACATACAAAATGAAAACTATGAACGTTAGATTTTTCCATCGTGCATTTTTTATATCTTGTTGAACGAGATATCTTACTCCTTGCCAATAACTCATCGAGCTTCCTCCCTCATTGCCCTTGACTATCTTTTTATGCGAAGTTTAGTGTATATACTGTATATATCTATATACACAGTATATACACAGCAAATGAAACTGTCAACACATTTTTGTATATAATTCCCTATTAGATATCGGTACTCATTTTTGATTGAAACGGAACTGTTCACTAGAAATAATAAAAGGACTATCCAGAAAGTCGAGATAGTATCGACACTCTGGATAGCCCCACACGGTTGAACTCACTCACCTGATGTGAAAGACACCAAATATTATTTCAAAATTCGTAGATTCTAATTCTAGTCACTGAATCCAAATACGATTGGATAGACTACAGCTTAGCTCATATATACTGCTTTTCCAGTACGTGCCGATTCGTATATTGCTTCTAAAATTTCAGACACAACGCAAGCCTGTTCTGGCGTTACAACTGGATCCTTATCTTGATCGATTGCCTCAATCCATCTTCGCGCTTCAACGTCAGAATCACTATCTGATTGACCTTCATAAAACGCTACTCCACCTGCACTCAAATCAATCTCAGTCGTATAAAGACGACTTAGCTTTTCACCATTAATGCGAAGGCCATCTTTCATATCTGCTCCCGCCTCGGTACCGCTCAAGCTGCACTTAGCCTCATCGATATCAAGTGAATTCAACGCCCAGCTAGATTCAAGCATAATGGTAGCACCGTTTTCCATAACAATCATGCCAAATGCAGAGTCTTCAACTGTAAATTGTTTCGGGTCCCATGGTCCCCATGCATTTGCAGCATTTTCTCTTTGAGAAAGCTCATGATACTTCGTACCAAGTACAACCTTCGGTTTGTAGTTGTCCATAAGCCATAATGTCAAATCAAGTGCATGTGTACCAATATCAATTAACGGGCCGCCACCTTGCTTCTCTTCATCAAGAAATACTCCCCATGTCGGAACTGCTCTTCTACGGATAGCATGAGCTTTGCCTAAATAAATATGACCTAGTTCTCCTGCTTCACAAAGTTGCTTCAAATATAAACTATCTTGACGGTATCGATTGTTATATCCAATCGTAAGCTTTTTACCTGTTCTTTTCGCAGCTTCAACCATTCTTCTTGCATCTGCCGCAGTCTTAGCCATCGGTTTTTCACACATCACATGCTTATCTGCCTCTAGCGCAGCAATTGATATGTCAGCGTGCGAATCATTCGGTGTTAGAACATGTACGATATCGATCGACTCATCCAATAATAACTCCGTGTAATCCGAATACACTTTTGCTTGATCGCTGCCATACTTCTGAGCCGCCTCTTCAGCACGACTCAATACAACATCGCAAAAAGCAACAAGTTCTACATTTTCTAATTTACTCAAACTCGGTAAGTGCTTTCCATTTGCAATTCCGCCACAGCCAATAATACCAATACGATATACTTTACTCATCTATATACACCTCAATTTTCATTTTATTTTATTTGCTGCGCCCTTCTGTATGCCGCTGGTGTCATTCCCTTGCATTTACGAAATACAACATGCAAATAGGAGGAGTTTGAGAAGCCTTCTGATTGAGCAATTTGTTCAATCGATAAGTCACTTTCCTCAAGTTTCAGGCAGACCGCCTGCATTCTTATATCCTCCAATACTCTACTAAAAGGCATTTGAGGATCACAATGCTTGAATACTCTTTGTAATTGTCTTGAACTAATATTTAGCTTTTCAGCAACGTTTTCCAGCGTTAAGTTGGCCGAATAATTCGCCTCTATATATTGAATTGCGTATTGGTAACGATGTGCAACCATATCCCGACTCGGAGCTTCTATTCCCACTTTACCAGAATCGTAGGCTCTGACCGATTTTAATAGAATACTGATTACTAGCTGCCTAATTGAAGTATAATATCCTGTGCTTTTGGCATCACACACTTTATATGCTTCCATGAAGCACTCCATAGCCTGGTGACTGTCATAAGTTGGAATAAGCGGGAGCTGGCTTAGCTTTTCTATGCACTGTTTAGCCTCAGCTGCCTCAAACGGATCAATGTCACTTCTGAATTTATTCATGATATCCACATGTAGGCAAAACTCATCCATTGCTTCCTTGGTATCCGCCTCCTGATAATGCATCACACCTGGTCCAGTTAAATAAAACATACCTTCAGATAGCTTAAACGTTTGATCCTCTAGAATAACCTTGCCTTTACCTCTAGGAATAAAATGAAATTCATATTCCGAATGATTATGAAAATCAATGTATTTTCCTGCAGGAAATGAAGTTAAATGGAATCTTAATACACGGATCTCATAATGACCCCAAGGAATGGAAATATCCAGCCTCTCCAAAATATCACTTTTCTCGATTATTTCAGTTAAAGAAGTAACTTTCAATTCCAATCCCTCCAATCACTATGATAATTAATTCTATATCGAGATGACGTTTCCTTCGCTCGCAGAACGATTGGCAGCTTCGATCAAGCGGGTAAGCTCGACA
Source organism: Paenibacillus endoradicis (assembly GCF_024721975.1). Next base: position 110,582 of record NZ_JANQBB010000002.1, read on the forward strand.
GCAATTTCTATATTTTCTACAGCAAGTGTATTTTGTTGAATATGACTAACCCACTGGTCAAATGAACTTTCTCTATTTTCCGGTATCGGAACCTCTAGCCAACCTGCACCAGAATCCGCAGCTTTATTTGATCTAAGCAAAATTTTCTCTTCTGGTGTACCATATAATAGCGTACCTTCAGTGCCATGAACTTCTATTGAAAATGGCGAATGACTATTAACAAATCCGGCTTCCACTATTCCAATAGCACCGGACTCTGTATACAAAGTCGCGACAGCATTGTCTTCAACCTCTTTACCTGTTATATGACCAAAGTTTGCGCTCACCGCTGTAACTGGCTGATCCAAAAATAATCTGGTCAAATACATCGGATGGCAGCCAAGATCAATTAAAGCTCCACCTCCACATTGCTTCAAATTGAAAAAATGGTCCGGTAGCCATCCTGCAATCGCTCCATTGTGGGAAAGACGAACTCTAACATAAGTAATAACACCGAGATGACCTTCATGCAAAACCTTTTGGATTGCTTGCGTATAGCCATCATTCAACCGAGGTAAAGAAACGGTCAACTTCACACTACTATTATCAACTTCCTTAATGATATCATTCACTTCTTGCACGGTAGGTGCAATGACCTTTTCAGTAAATATATGCTTGCCTGCTTGCGCAGCAGCAATGATCAGTTTCTGATGAATATTTGTCGGTGCATCTACAATAATTGCATCAAGCCCTTCAACTGCCAGCATATCCGCGAACTCTTCAAAATAAGGGACATTGAGCTGCTCTGCTGCTTTTCTTCCCCGTTCAGGATCTTCATCCCATACTGCGGCAATAACTGTATCTTGATGCTGCTGGGCTTGTTTTGTATAATCCCAAGCATGAACATGCCAAAAGCTTGCTTTACCTATTTTTATACTCAATTGCAAGACCTCCTACCACCTATAATATCGTGACACCTTACATATAAAAATAACATACAATTTCAGTATTTTTAATATAATGTTACGACAAATATATTTAATTTCGCGACACGATTTTCATTAGTTTGGAGAATAATTGATCGAGGATATTTATTGAAAAACAAAGCAAGAAAACAAAAAAGGGACCCATCGTCATTTTAACTGACTTATTGGGTTCCCTCTTGTGCTTTCTTAACTATTGTTTGAATAATGCATCAATAAATGGTTGCGTATGTCCACCTGGATAAAATATGTATAGCAAGAAGTATACCGTTACACCAGTAATTGCTGTAACGAACCAAATGACTGCCGTTACTCTACCAACTTTACGATGCTTCGAATATTTCTTCTTATAGCCAAGAGTCAATGTTGTAATCCCAAAGACTGCTGCTACCGTTGCTAATACAATGTGGAAGAATAAGAAGACTAGATAAATCGTCTTCAAATTTTCAGGCCCGCCCCATGTTGTGTTACCAACAAAAATAGTTCGTGACGCATAGATAATAAAGAAGATGATCGCTGTTATTGCTGCCCAGAACATCATTTTTTGATGTTCTTCACGCTTCTTATTCAGTATCAACTTCCAGCCTATGGCAACTAGTATCGCACTAAGTGCGATAAAGAAGGTGCTAATTGCGGGTAATATTTCAAATTCAAATGATTCCATTGATTGACCTCCCCTAGTCTATCTTATTTGTTATGATTCACTAACATAGCCTCTTTCAACAGTTTTGCATCAAGATCTTCTTGCTTATGTTCTTTGTTGAACCAGTCACGGAATACGAATCCGAGTAGCACACCATAAGTAACCTCTTGTACTAACTTCATAATGATTCCACCTGTTTGCTGATCTTCAACGACAGTGAACATATTGAAAAATTGCGGACCTTCAAATTGTGCGAGTAAGTCTCTTGGATCTCCTGGTACGCAATACCCCATTGCTTGTGCCCATACTTCAGGATCACTATAAATAGAATACAATGGTGCACTCGTGAAAATAATAAGCGCACATGCTGGAGTAAGTAACACACCGTTAGCAAAAATATAGGCCATCTTTTTCACATGTGCAAGCTTGGCCCACTCTTTAACAGGCGTAATGACATGCCACCACATCATAAATGCCATAATCAGCATCACTACGTAGTATACACGATGCACTGTGAAATGGGTCATGACATAATCATGAACAATTGGGATATGGTAGATTGAGAATGTCATATTGAACAGTATCAGCGTAACGATCGGATGCATAAGAAATTTGAACTTTTGCCATATGGGAGCAGAAAATACTTTTTTCCAAACAAATGAGGGAATTGATGCTAATACCATCGGAGGCACGATCAAATACGAGACCGACATATTTACCATATGGAATGAGAACATAATATGCCCTAGTAAGCTTGATGGTCCACCATTTGTTATGTAGTACAATATTGCAGCTGAAATAAATAAAGCGATTTGTCCACCTGATGCTTTCTTTTCCATTGGAAAATGTTTCTCGCGCCAAGGACCTATTATGTACAAATATGCGATAACGACTGCAATTGTAGCAAATAGAAACATTGGACTCCAAACTGCTTGAAACTTAAAATATTGTAAGCCTAACATATTAAAGCTCCTTTCTTATGCAAAACAACATCGCTAGCTACAAAATAAGAGGGTCCAATTAAGGACCCTCTTTCACTTAATTAGTTATTACTTCCATTCTACCATCTAGTCCAGAACAACGCCATAATAACACAAGTAAATACTACGACAACACCGGTCAATATCGCAATTATAGCGAAAGTGTGACCACGGTCTTTCATATGCATCCAGAATGCCATCTGAACGAATACTTGCAGTATTGCTAGTACGACTAACATGATGTAGATGAAATTGGTATTGATCTCACCCGCCATTACAAGAGCGAAAGAGATGAACGTTAACAGAATGGAAAAGATAAACGCAATAATATGCTTTTTGGAGCCTTCTGGCTTCGTCTGCTTCGCGTTCGAATGATTAGAAGTCGTTGGACTACTTGCCATTTTATTAACCCACCTTTCCCATCAAGTAAACAACTGTGAAAATGAATACCCAGACTACGTCGATAAAGTGCCAATACATACCGAATAGGTAAACCTTCGGTGCCGTAGTTGTATTCAATCCTCGTCTAGTCAATTGGAAAAGAATCGATCCTGCCCATAGTAGACCGAAAGCTACGTGAGCACCATGGAATCCAACCAATGTATAGAACGATGTACTGAATGCACTAGCTGAGAATGTATGACCTTCATGTGCGTAATGAATGAACTCATAAATTTCCAATCCTAGGAAACCTAGTCCGAGAATCATCGTAATAATTAACCAATTAATTAAAGCTTTTTTGTTGTGCGCATGCATCGCTTGAAGTGCAAATACACTAGTCAAGCTTGAAGTAAGTAGTAGAGCAGTTGCAAGCGCTACTAAGCCGAAGCTGAATAGTTCATTACCAGACACACCACCATTAATTTCATGACGAAGTGTTAAGTATGCCGCAAATAGCGTACCGAATAATACGGTTTCACCACCAAGGAATAACCAGAAGCCAGTAATCTTATTACGACCTTCGAGCGTAGCTCTTTCTGGCTCATGAGGTAGATGATCGTCTACATGTGAATGTGCACTCATGATTTAACCCCCTGATCCTTAAGAATTTCGTCTTCTTCAATATGGAATCCATGATCATCAATTAATGAACGAAGTCCCATACATCCGAAAGTAATAAGCAAGCCAATAATACCTACTGCATGACCTACTGTAATGAAACCTAGTGTACCCCACTCTCCAGAGTACATAAATCCAAATCCTGTAGTAAACAAGCCGATACCCATAATAAATGGCAGAATAGATGCATTTGGCATATGAATTGGTCCAATTGGTTCAACTGGAGTCATTTCCGTATTACCTTCCATTTTTTCATGCCACCATGCATCATATCCACGAACAAGTGGAGTTTGTGCAAAGTTATATTCAGGTGCTGGAGAAGAAATTGTCCACTCAAGTGTACGGCCATCTTCCCACGGATCATTCGCGCAACCTTTAGGTTGTCTGAATGTAATAATAATGTTGATTAGGAATAGGATTGTACCTACACCCATCAATAAAGCACCGATTGTACTAATGAAGTTTAAGTTATTGAAGCCCATACCATCTAGGTACTGCCATACTCGACGTTGCATACCAAGAAGTCCAAGGAAATGCTGAACGAAGAATGTCAGATGGAATCCAATATAGAATGTCCAGAACGTTACTTTACCTAATTTTTCGCTAAGCATACGTCCGAACATTTTTGGCCACCAGTAATGTAGACCAGCGAAGATACCCATAATTAAACCACCAACGATGACGTAATGGAAATGGGCAACAACGAAGTAAGAGTCATGATACTGATAGTCAGCAGGCGCTGCTGAAAGCATTACACCAGTAACACCACCCATTACGAATGTTGGTACGAAACCAATCGCATATAAGTTTGCTACCGTAAATCTAATCGAGCCGCCCCACATTGTAAATAGCCAGTTGAAGATCTTAATACCTGTTGGTACTGCAATCAACATCGTTGCTACAGAGAACAATGCATTTGCTACTGGTCCAAGACCAGTTGTAAACATATGATGGGCCCAAACCATGAAGCCTAGGAAACCGATCAAAATTGTAGCAAATACCATGGAACTGTAACCGAATAGACGTTTACGAGAGAATGTAGATATTACCTCGGAAATAATCCCGAACGCTGGTAGTATTAATATGTATACTTCTGGGTGACCAAAGATCCAGAACACATGCTCCCAAAGCACGACATTACCGCCGGCTTGTGGATTGAAGAAATTACCGCTAAATAAGCGGTCAAACATTAATGCTGCTAGACCAACTGTAAGAGCTGGGAAAGCAAACAGAATTAGAGCTGATGTAATGAATGAAGCCCAAGTAAACATCGGCATACGCATAAATGTCATACCTGGAGCACGCATATTGATAATGGTAGCTAGGAAGTTAATACCACCAATTAGCGTACCGATACCAGCAATTTGAAGTCCGATAACATAGTAATCCGTTCCGTGATGCTCTGTAAACTGAGTTCCTGATAGTGGTGCATACATTGTCCACCCTGCATCAGGCACAGAACCTGCAATAAAGCTCACATTAAGTAAAAGTCCACCGAAGAAAAATGTCCAGAAACCTAGTGCGTTAAGGAATGGAAATGCAACGTCACGAGCTCCTAGCTGCAATGGAATAATAGCATTCATTAGAGCAAATATAATTGGCATTGCCGCCAAAAATATCATTGTAGTACCGTGCATCGTAATTAGCTCATTATAAAATTGTGCAGATACTACTTCAGACTGTGGAAACATTAGCTGAATACGAATTAGTATCGCTTCTAGTCCACCAACTAGGAAGAAAAATCCCCCTGCGATTAAATACAATATTCCAATCTTTTTATGATCAACCGTTGTAAGCCAGTCCATTAGACCAGTACGACGTTTAATCGCATGCGCATTAGCATGAGCCAAGGTAGGTACCTCCTTTTACACCGATGATTGTAATTTATTCAAAGTCTAGCGTTAGATTAGTTAAGTATTCTGTAATACCCTTAAGTTCTGTTTCGGTAAGCGTGTACGCACCAGACATATGATTTCCTGGTTTGACTGCTTCAGGGTCTTTAATCCACTTGTATAAATTGTTATATACAGTGTCTTCATATTTATACTCTTTGTCGCCCTCTTCTACATTAACAAGAATACCAGCAACACTTTCACGTGAACCAACACCAGTTAAGTTAGGATATAGGCTTACTCCACCATCCTGACCAATTGCGTGACATGTTAAGCATTTGCTTTCGAATGCACTGGCAATTTCCGGATCAGTTGGAAGCGCTACAGCGCCAGTCATTGCAACTCCCCAACGCTCGAAGGAAGAAGGTTCAACTGCTTTTACTTTGAAATCCATCAAACCATGAGATGTTCCGCACAACTCTGCACATTTACCTAAGTAGACACCAGCTTTAGGTGCTGAGAAGTACATTTTGTTGACGTTTCCAGATGGGTTCGTATCAATCTTACCTGCTAATGAAGGAATCCAGAAGGAGTGTAATACGTCAGCTGTAGAAGCTTGAATAGAAATAACTCGATCCGTTGGTACAACTAACTCTTGAGCTGTTGTAATTCCTAGTTCAGGATAAGAAAATTCCCACCAGTATTGATGCGCAGTTACAATAACTTGTAATGCTTCTGGGTCTTTTGAATAATCTTCTGATAAATTAAATACTGATTTCAATGTTGGAACAGCTAGAAGAACTAGAATAATAATTGGAATAACTGTCCAAATAATTTCCAGTTTATGATTTCCTTCCACTTGCTTAGGAATCGTAGTGTCTCCCTTGCGTCTGCGGAATTTGATCAATACAATGATACAAATCGCAAACACTACTATAACAACTAATGACATCATGGTAATGGAAATCTTCATCAAACTAAGTTGTTCTTGAGCAACAGGTCCTTGAGGATTAAGCGTTGACAAATCCTCTCTTCCGCAAGCTGACAGCACAAGCACTAACAAGGCCATCAGAGGCGCCAGGCGTTTTACAAATTGCCACCGTTTCATTAATAATCAACCCCACTTTTGACGTTTTCACAGCAGCCTTATGTATGTGGCAAATAGCCTGCTGCGTATAACACAGATGTTTCACAAATATTGCATTCTAAATCACTTTATTAAATATAAAGTTGTGACAACCTTTTGTCAATGTTCCACAGGAAGTTCACAAATTGTTCTTAAAGCTGTCATATAATAATGAAACTCAAATAATTGGAATTTTATTACTTGATAGTAATATCCTTTTCTTACTTTGTATGCTAATAGTTAACGTTTCCATTTAGTATGGTCAATTATGTATGTCAAAGTGATGAATATTTCTAAGTTACTTAATGAAACAATAGGTGTATGTCAATTAATCGCTTGGAGGAGTTCATGATGAGAAATATGAGGCAAATATTCGCATTGTGTTTCATTCTAATGCTACTTGTTGCAGGATGCAGTAGCGAGGTCGAACGTTACACTAAAAAATATGATAAGAGTGATTATGGGAGCTTACAAGCAAAGCAAACACAAAAAGGGAAAATGATCTCTTTCGGTACAAATCATATTGACGATAATCAGCATATCAACAATTCCGTACAATTTAGTAAGAAGATATCAACTGCTCTTAGTTCAATTGCTGGAGTTGCAGACGCTCGAGTTTTCCTTACCGACAAAAACGCCTATGTTGCAGTCGTCCTTGATAATACAGGTAGAGGTTATGCCAAATCCAATAAATATATTACACAAGATACTTCGACTGACTCTAATATTGCTCCCAATACGATTACAAATAATCCATTCAAAAATTTCATATCAGTAAATGATAATACGCAATTAACCGATCCGTTCAAACAAACGATAGCTGACAAAGTGTTTGAGCTAGCTCCTGAAGTAGAAGAGGTGCATACATCTGCTAATATAAAATTTATGTTCTATATGGATGAATTCGCTAAAGTCGCTTGGAGCAATGAGTCAATTGATACGTATTTGAAGCAGTTTAATATTCTCGTACAACATCAATTCGCTAATGGAATGATCATGCCTACCTCTTTGAATGATTATAGGAATAAATAACCTTTTTTTTCGAGTTTCTTCTATATAATAGAGAAATGCTTCATGAATAGATGAAACAAAGAGAAGAAGTAAGGAATTAACCTTGCTTCTTCTTTGCTTGTTGTTCCAGATATGCGATTGTTTGTAGCAATCCACGCTTTATGTCTTCTAGTTTCGTTTGTTCTGCTAATTGCTCACTTTGTAAATTCACTTCAATAGCCCGTTTATCAAGTGTAAATAACGAAAGTGATTGGTCGATCGTGTACTGCGCAATAAATACGTCTTCGTATTTCAAATTTACAGTATCTAATTGCTTCTTAAGCCATACCTCAGATATTCCATTACTTCTCATTGTTTCTAAATCCATTGAACCATCGACGATTAAAGTAATCGGCTCTTTCTCTGGTTCAATCGTCATGCCTAACATATTGGGCGTTAATGGATTAAAATCTTGTTTCAAAAACACACTTATATCTCCATTCGCTTCAATAGATGCACTTTCCACATCAGATAACTTATAGACATCTTTGTTTCTTAAGCGTTGGAGCAGCTCTTCTACCGTATACCGCTCTTTGTGTAATGCATCCTTAAGGACGATGCCATTGGCAATTAGCGTTCTTCGATTCCCGTCAACAACTGAACGCGTTTTTTTGCTTTTAAGAGTCCAATATTCCAATAACATGGTAATCCCGACCCAAATAATTAAAGCAATGATGCCCAGACTCCACAACTTATCATCTTCCATTGCAATATAAGCAGCGATATTTCCGATACTTATGCCGGAAATATATCCGAACAATGATATTTCTGAAAGTTGGCGCTTACCCAGCATCTTTGTAAGGATAAACATTACTAATAGAGCTATTAGTGTCCGATATGTAAGTTCAAATACGTCATTCATGGTGATCCCTCCCTCAAATAGTATTGCCATTGGTTGGGAAGAAATACATGAGAGGTAGTTCAAAAAGCGGACTTTGATAACGTTGATTGACTTAGTAGGTTATTCGACATCGAAGATGAAGCGAACTTGGAAAGTCCGGTACGCGTGTACCTACTACGTACACTTGCGTTTCCTCCTTTCTCAAGTAGCGCTCCATCTTCTCGGTTCTTAAAGCCCACTTTTTGTACCTTTATTGGAATTTGTAGTTCAAAAAGCGGACTTTGATAACGTTGATTGACTTAGTAGGTTTTTCGACATCGAATATGAAGCTAACTTGGAAAGTCCGGTACGCGTGTACCTACTACGTACACTTGCGTTTCCTCCTTCCTCAAGTAGCGCTCCATCTTCTCGGTTCTTAAAGCCCACTTTTTGAACCTTTATTGGAATTTGTAGTTCAAAAAGCGGACTTTGATAACGTTGATTGACTTAGTAGGTTTTTCGACATCGAATATGAAGCTAACTTGGAAAGTCCGGTACGCGTGTACCTACTACGTACACTTGCGTTTCCTCCTTCCTCAAGTAGCGCTCCATCTTCTTAACTTGCGAAAGCCCACTTTATGAACCTCTAGTTGAAGAGGAAGTTCAAAAAGTGGGCTTTCATTAAAAGATGTAGTTCAATACATTCATCGTGATCACGATGAGTACGTTAAAGTAGACTATTCGGCATCGAATAGTCTACGAAGTTAACTTTAATTATTGTACGACATCGTAGCCTTGATCTTCGATAGCTTCAACGATCGCTTTTGTATTCACTTTAGCCTCATCAAATTTCACAGTTACTTTCTTACTAGCAAGATCTACAGTTCCCTCTGCTCCTATTGATTGCAAAGCTTTCTCTACTGAATTTACACAGTGTCCACAGCTCATTCCATCAACTTTCAATACTACTTCACTCATTATATTCTCTCCTCTTTACTTCATTAATTTGGCTACTGTTACGAGTAGTTCGTCAATTACTTCATGCTCACCAGCTTCAATTCGGTCAACAATGCAGCTTTTCATATGAGCTTCTAATAACAATTTGGCAGTACTACCAAGTGCAGATTGTGCAGCAGAAATCTGGTTCAACACATCATCGCAATACGTATCTTTCTCGATCATTGATTTAATACCACGTATTTGACCTTCAATTCTATTCAATCTAGATACAAGCTTTCGCTTTTCTTCATTAGAATGGTGACTATTTCGAGCTGAGGAATGACAACTATCTGAATTTCCAGCACAATGATTGTCATTATTCTCACCTATTGTTGAAATTTCATCCGCATCTTCTTTGTCCATTATAAAATACCTCCCTAGGGTACATTATTACTCTTAACTATAGCAGTTTATATAGTCACTGTAAAGAAGCTTAGTGTTTGTTGATATTCACTAATTTTAACAAAAAAATCACTTTGAAAGCGCTATTGTATATGATACGATTCACCTAACAAACTTAATTATTGAGGAGCTTATACAGATGATAATAAATTACGCACATCGTGGAGCAAGTGGATATTGCCCAGAAAATACTATGGCTTCATTCATTAAAGCAATTGAACTTGGTGCAACAGGAATCGAGACAGATGTTCAGATGACGTCAGATGGTCAACTTGTGCTCATTCATGATGAAAATTTATTACGAACAACAGGTATCGATAAGTATGTTAAAGATGTCACATTAGCAGAAATAAAGCAACTAGACGCTGGTTCATGGTTCAATGAAAGCTTCTCAGCAGAAAAAATTCCTACTTTAGATGAATTGATGCAACTTGCAAAGCAATCAAACATTAAATTGAATATTGAGATCAAAAGTGGCGTTTTTATCTATCATGGAATTGAACAAAAAGTCATTGATAAAATCTATGAATTTGAATTACAGCATGATGTTATTATCTCTAACTTCAATCATTACTCATTAGCACTTTGCAAACAAATTGATCCAGCGATTACTACAGGTATTCTTTATATGGAGGGCTTATATCAACCTTGGGATTATGCTGCAACCTTACTAGCGGATGCATTACATGCTCCTCGTTATGCAGTTTTACCAGAATGGGTAGAAGCAGCAAAGCAAAACGGAAAAATTTACAATGTGTGGACTGTTAATAATGAGCAAGAAATGAAGAACTTCGTTGCTGCTGGTGTAGCAGGTATTATTACCAATTATCCTGATCGCTTACATCAAATTTTACAAGGAAAGGACTAACTCTATGAGAAAAACTTGGCTGCTTGGCTTTGGATTTTTCAGCATTAGTTTAACCTGGGGGTTGTACAATGCATTTATTCCACTTTTTTTAGACAACTATGTTGTAAAAAGTGCCATGATAGTCGGATTTTTAATGACGATAGATAATTATTTCGGATTATTTCTGCAGCCACTAATTGGACGGAAAAGTGATAAGACAGATACCCGAATAGGAAAACGAATGCCATTTCTTCTTATAGGAATGCCACTTGCCGCCATATTCTGTGCATTAATACCAATGAGTACTAGCTTTTCGTTATTAATTTTATTCATGGTGCTCATGAATCTATCGATGAGTCTCTATCGTTCTCCAACAGTATCTCTCATGCCAGATATTACTGAACCAAGTAAGCGCACGCAAGCTAATGGGATTATTAATTTAATGGGTGGTATTGGTTCTATATTTGCCTTCACTGTAGGTTCCAAATTGTATGATCAACATATCGCATTGCCCTTCTTAACTTCCTCTGTTCTAACATTAATGAGTTTAGTTATACTGATGGTATTCATTCGTGAACGTCGAGATGCACTTGAATATGTACCTCTTACTCCGCAGAAGCATGAAATAGTAAGCCAAGAGCGTGTATGGGGCAGAGCTCATATATTGCTTCGACAAGCGAAGAAAGAACTATCCACTTACAAACAAGAATGGACATTGCCAACGATTTTCTTACTTGGCGCAATATACTTTTGGTTTTTCTCTTATCAAGGCATTGAGGCGTTATTCACATTATATGGAAGAAAAGAACTTGATCTAACGGATACAGAAGCATCTTTCTCTCTTGCCTTTTTTTCTTTGTCATTTGTCGTTGCAGCCATTCCAGCAGGGTACTTAGGACATAAATACGGTAAAAAAAGTACCATTATGTTTGGAGTAGTCGGATTAATCATCGTTTTCTCTGCTATTTCGTTGGTAGATTCTCTGCTGACATTAAGAATTTTATTGTTAATTGGCGGGATTTTCTGGGCACTAATTAACATTAACTCCTACCCATTCGTTATAGCACTAGGTAAAGAGAGTAGTATTGGTACTCGAACAGGTATCTACTATATCGCGTCGTCATTAGCAGCACTATCTTCTCCACCTTTGATGGGTCTTATTGTCGATTTATTTGGCTACTCTTATCTGTTCTATGCAGCATCTGGTGGTATGGTTATTGCTCTGTTCTTCCTGTTCGGAGTGAAAGATCAAGGTCATACTAAACGAACAACAATACATGCTTCTATGTAATCTTCACATTATAAATATTCAACATTATAGACAGATTAGGAGGATCATCTAACTTCTTCAACTGCTATAACAAAAAAAGGATGATATCGCATTTTCAATCTGCGATATCATCCTTTTTTGTTTGCATTAATGTGCTGATTCTTTGAAGCTTCCACCTACAACATCTGCTACAGATTCTACCGCCATAAATGCATTTGAATCTGCTGCTTGGACAATTGATTTTAATTTGGAAAGTTCAATACGTGAAACTACACAATAAATAACTTTCGTATCTTGTCCCGAATAACCACCAGAAGCATGCAGTAATGTTGTTGTACGACCTAAGCGATCAACGATAAGTTGTGATATTTCATCATATTTATTAGAAATAATCATTACGGACTTCGATTCATTCAAGCCTTCTACAACGATATCAATAACCTTAATCGCGATATAATACGTAACCATGGAGTACATGGCTGAACTCCATTCGAATACAAATCCTGCTATTATAAAGATTACAACGTTAAATACCATAATAATGTTACCAACAGAAATTTTTAACTTTTTGGAGATAAGAATTGAGATAACTTCAACTCCATCCAAACAACCACCATAACGAATAACTAGTCCAACACCCATTCCAAGTACCATACCACCGAATAATACAGCTAATAACTTATCATCTGGAAATGGTACTGAATTGTGTAACATTGCCGTTGTTAGTGACATAATTGCTATTCCATACAACGTTGAAAATGCAAATCCTTTACCTAATTGCTTGTAACCTATAATAAGAAATGGAATATTAAGAACGAATAGTAAAATACTTAGCGGTAGTGAAGTAAGATGAGATACCATGATAGAAATACCAGCTATTCCGCCATCAATGATATTATAGGGAACTAGAAATTTTTCAAGTGCGACCCCCATCAATATTGCACCAATTGTAATGAAAATAAATCGTTTGAAAAACTCTCCTTTGGACATTTTACGTTCTCTCCTTATCTTTCTACGAGTTGGCTTGTCATGCTTAATATTGCTCCTGCTATATAATGATTACCTCAGCAAGTGTAGCTCCACGAAGAAAGACAGTACTGAACGATATCTATGTAATGATTATTACTACAGATTTCCGAACTCAACTAATACTTTAATTTCTAACTTTGAGCGTATCAACTATTACCTATTAACCAATTATAACGTCCTACAGAAGTTTGTATTATTTATCATACTATTACTTTTTCTCAATTGCAAAAAAAAAACATTTCACGAAGCAATAAAATCGCTTTGTGAAATGTTCGAATCACTCTGTTATTTTACTGCTGCATCAATATCTTTAACCATTTTCTCAACTGAGATTAATCCGCCACCAGATAGGTACCAGTATTGAGGATCAAGGTAAGTGATATGACCTTCTTTGAATGCATCAGTGTTTTTCACTAGATCATTTTCAATTGTATCTTTTGCATTACCTTCGCCGCCAACTGCTGCTGTACGGTCAATAACGAATAGGTAACCTGGGTTTTTCTCAGCAATATATTCAAATGTAATTTCGTTACCATGTGTAGAAATTTCAAGTGTCTCGTCTACTGCAGGTACACCTAGAACATCATGAATGATACCAAAGCGAGAACCAGGACCGTATGCACTAATTTTACCTTCGTTAGCAAGAACGATTAGTCCTTTTTTGTCAGTTGTAGATACATTAGCTTTTACATTTTCAATAACTTCATTAATCGCAGCTAATTCAGTAGCAGCTTGCTCTTCTTTTCCGAAAATTGTAGCAAGAGTTTCTACATTACTTGTGAATGATTTTAAGTAATCAGCGTTATCAACGCCCATATAGATTGTTGGAGCAATTTTATTCAATTCTTCATATGCATCAGATTGACGACCAGAAATAATAATTAGATCTGGCTTGGCACCATCGATTGCTTCGAAGTCAGGTTCTTTCAAGCCACCAGCGTTAATATAATCAGCGCTAGCATATTTTTCAAGGTATGCAGGCAATGAATCTTGAGGAACAGCTACAATCGATTCAACACCTAGACGATCCAATGTATCAAGTACACCAAAGTCAAATACAACGACTTTGCTTGGGTTGATTGGTGCATTCGTTTCGCCAAGTAGGTGAGTTACTTTGATACTAGTTGGTGCATCAGGTTCTGCAGAATTTTGAGGTGTATTTGTAGTTCCACCAGTTGCTCCGTTATTTGGAGTATTGTTCGTGTTGTTACCACATGCTGCCATAACAATAGCCATTACTAATACTAACATCATCATTGATAAATTCTTTTTCATTATTTTTTTCCACCCTTTATCTCTATTATTTGAAATACACACCAATACGATTACCATCGATAACTTCTATTGGAATATTCATATCATAAATGCTTTCCAATACAGGTTCATCAATGATTTGTTCTGTTGGACCTTCTTGTACGATTTTGCCATCTTTTAGAGCTACAATATAATCAGAATAACAAGATGCGAAATTAATATCATGAATGACAATAACGATTGTCTTTCCTAGCTCCTCAACAAGTCTTCTTAATACTTTCATAATTTGAACCGAATGTTTCATATCCAAATTATTAAGTGGCTCATCAAGTAATATCACTTCGGTATTCTGAGCAATAATCATTGCAATGTAAGCTCTTTGATTTTGTCCACCACTTAATTGATCGAGAAATCGATCCTTCAAGTCAGTAAGATCCATATAATCAATGGCTTCATCTATGAATATCCAATCTTCCTTCGTTAATTTCCCTTGTGAATAAGGAAAACGTCCGAAACTCACTAGATCACGAACAGTTAAACGCATGCTAATATGGTTGGACTGCTTTAGAATAGAGATTTTGCGCGCTAATTCCCCCGTATTCCAAGCACTCACATCCTTACCATCAATTTTAACTGTACCGCTATCTTTCGTTAGAAGCCTGCTTATTATAGATAGTAATGTGCTTTTACCTGCTCCATTAGGACCGATGAACGAAGTTATTTGTCGTTCTGGGATGTTCAAAGAAACATTATCTACGACAGGCTTGCCACCATACATTTTGGTAACATTACTCACTTCAATCATGCTTTACTCTCCTTTAGCAACAAGTATATAAAGTACAAACCACCTATAAAATTAATTAGTACACTTACGGTAGTACTGAAAGTGAACACTCGTTCAACAAGCATTTGACCACCAACAAGTGCAATGATGCTAATAAAAATCGATGCTGGTATTAATACAGCATGACGATGGCTTCCCATGAAATGATAAGCAAGATTTACAACGAGCAAGCCAAGAAAAGTTATTGGACCTACAAGTGCAGTACTTACTGAAATCAAAATAGCAATAATAATTAACATTCCTTGTACCGTTTTGGCATAAGGTACACCTAAATTAACCGCATGCTCTTTCCCTAAAGACATAACATCCAAATACTTGTTATATCTTATCGAGTACACTGCAACGAGCACAATAATTACTGTTGCTACGATAAGTAGATCGGAATTTACATTATTAAAGCTTGCGAACATTTTCCCTTGAAGAATTTGAAATTCATTCGGGTCAATGAGCACTTGTAAGAACGTAGAAATACTACCAAACATCGTTCCCATAACCAGTCCAACTAATAATAAGAAGAACAAATTTCTACCTTCTCTTTTGAATAGTAAGCGATATAGTACTACAGCAAACAGCATCATGAACACCGTTGATAAACCGAAGTTCATATATTTATTTACTGCAGGGAAACTCATAGAACCGAAGACAAAAACGACGAACGTTTGAAATAATAAATATAAGGAATCTAAACCAATAACGCTTGGCGTCAAAATTCTATTATTCGTCATCGTTTGGAAAATTAGTGTCGCGTAAGCAATCGCACCACCAGTAAGAATAATTGCAAACACTTTTTTCAATCTACGCTGTAATGCGTAATCCCAATTATGAGGGAGATCGATAAATATAAAGGCAATAATAACGGCTACCATCACGCCAAATAATATAATTAACTTAGCTTTCATAGACTCTTCTCCTCATTAGCAAGTAAAGGAATAAAACACTACCGATAACTCCAACAGTTAGAGCAATTGGAATTTCATACGGGTAGATTACAATCCTTCCAATAATATCACAAGCTAACAAGAAAATTGCACCCATTAAAGCGGTATGAACTAGTGATTTTTTCAAATTATCTCCCATGTATAAGGAGACTATGTTAGGTACGACTAGACCTAGAAATGGAATCGCTCCTACACTTAGAATAACAACAACAGATACAAGAGCTACAATAATCAAGCCGATATTTACTACTCGTTTATGATTAAGTCCTAGATTGGCTGAAAACTCTTCACCCATACCTGCAATTGTAAATTTGTTGGCATAGAGATACGCAACAATAAGTAAAGGTACACTAATATAAATTAATTCATAACTCCCTGACATTACACTTGAAAAGCTACCTTGTAACCAGGATGAGATATTTTGAATTAGATCGTTTTTGTAAGCAAAAAATGTTGTAACCGAGTTAATGATATTACCAAACATTAAGCCAACAAGCGGAATGAAAATAGCGTCCTTGAACTTAATTTTTTCTAGTAATTTCATAAATAGAAACGTACCTGCTAGAGCAAATAAGAAGGCAATAAGCATTTTCTCCATTGTTGATGCTGAAGAAAACATTAGCATAGCCACCATAATACCTAATTTGGCAGAATCATCTGTACCCGCAGTTGTAGGAGATACAAATTTATTGCGGCTCAACTGTTGCATTATAAGACCAGCAACACTCATACTTACACCCGCTATAATAAGACTAACTAGCCGAGGAATACGTGTAATTTCCATCACTTGTAGTTGCTTCTCCGATAAATTAAATATCTCAAATATAGAGATATCAGTTACACCAACAAACAGTGAAATGATAGATAAAGCCAGTAGAATAACTACCAAATGCCATACTTTCATGTCTTCCCTCTAATCTCTTCTCTTAGATAGAGAATCATTCTCAGTTGTGAGCAATAATAAAACTCGTTCTTAACTTCAACGAGTTCAACGAATAATTTACATTGATAATCATTCTCATATTTAAATTTATCATTAGACCTATCCCTCGTCAACAACTAATGTATGATCGAGCCTAACATTTTACTTGATGTGACCAACTTATGAATAACTAAAGTTATTCTTATTAAACAATTTTAACATTTCAACTTAAAATTTTCTGAAAGTTTACTGTTCAAATCATATATCATATTTTCTTTTTTTAACTTGTATGGTAGTATGCAAGTAAGTATGTAAGCACTTTCTTTTTTTAATACTACTCTTAATTACAAGTAGTGAATCAAAATGATAATAAATAGTTTGAGGAGGTGATTGAACATGTTCACACCAACAAATGACAATCGTTCTATTCGAGATCAAGTCTATGAAGCTTTGAAACAACAGATCGTAACGCTCAAAATCTTACCTGGAACTTCACTATCTGAAAATGAGATGGCAGTCCAGTTTAACGTAAGTCGAACTCCTATTCGTGAAAGTTTTGTTAGATTGGCTCAAGAAGGACTCGTTCAAGTATTGCCTCAACGAGGTACACTCGTGTCATTAATTGATCGTTCACTTGTAGAAGAAGCAAGATTTATGAGACTACAGTTGGAATGTGCAATTGTTGAAATAGCTTGCAGCGATTTCCCAGCTGCTTCGCTAAGTTATCTAACGATGAATCTCTCGCAACAAAAGGAATGCCTGGAACTTAATGATGTAGATCGTATTTTCACATTAGATCAACAATTCCACTCCATTCTATTTGCAGGGGTCAATAAAACTCACACATGGAACACGATGAGCTCACTTACAATCCATCTTGATCGGAGTCGAAAATTGCGTTTGCTCGATAATGATGATTGGGAGCAGATTTACGACCAACATTGTCAAATTCTCGAAGCCATAAAGAATAAAGACGCAGATTTTGCTATACAAATCATGAAGCAGCATCTTAATCGCGGTGTCGATGAGCTGACAGTGCTGAATGAAAAATATCCTAATTATTTTATCTAATACTACGCTTTGGAAGCTACTTATTATTCGCGAAGTAGTAGCTCAAAAGGTTATCATAAAAAGTTGGGTTATGCTTTCGAAGCAACTTTTTATTCGCGAGGTAGTAGCTCAAAAGGTTATCATAAAAAGTTTTAGGAGGATTTATTATGCGCATGACATTCCGTTGGTTTGGAGAGGGTAATGACCCTGTTCCTTTGGCATATATTAAGCAAATTCCAGGTACTGAAGGTATTGTATGGTCGCTTCATGATATTGCCGCTGGTGAAGAATGGCCTATCGAACGTATTCTAGAAGTTAGGTCTCAAGCAGATGCTGCTGGACTACATATCGATGTCGTTGAAAGTGTTAACATTCATGAGGATATTAAGTTGGGCTTACCTTCTCGTGATCAATACATTGAAAACTATAAAAATACGATTCGCAAACTAGGCTCTGTTGGTGTAAAAGTTATTTGCTACAACTTCATGCCTGTATTTGACTGGTTACGTACGAACTTGTACGAAGAGCTAGAGGATGGCTCAACTGCCCTATACTTAGAAAAAGCAAAAGTGATGAATTTATCGCCGCATGAACTTGTTGCTTATTTTCAAAGTAACTCAACATTCCAACTTCCGGGCTGGGAACCTGAGAGACTGGGGCAATTATCAACAACTTTAGAAGCATATCAAGCTGTTGATGAAGAACAACTTTGGAGTAATTTAGCTTATTTCCTTGAAGCAATTATCCCTGTTGCAGCTGAATCTGGTATTAAAATGGCGATTCATCCCGATGATCCCCCATACCCATTGTTCGGCTTACCTCGTATCATTACAAGCCAACAAAATTTACGCCGTTTCTTAAAGATTGTTGATCATCCATCGAATGGTATTACACTTTGCAGTGGCTCGTTGGGCGCCAATGCTGACAACGACATTGTATCCATGATCCATGAATTCAGCGATCGTATTCCTTTTGCCCATATACGTAATATTCGATTAGCTGAAAATGGTGACTTCATTGAAACATCTCATCGCACAGAGGATGGTACAGTTAATATAGCAGGAATTGTAAAGGCTTACTATGATATCGGATTTACGGGATATGCTCGTCCAGACCACGGCAGGCATATTTGGGGAGAACAATGTCGACCTGGATACGGACTATATGACCGCGGTTTAGGGATTATGCATCTGTGGGGATTGTGGGATGGTTATCGTTACGCAGATAAAGGCTCCTTATAGAGGTAATTCAAAACGTCCACCCGTGATCACGATGACTATGCTAACGTAGCTTAGTCATCATCGAATCTGTCTCCCCATCGAAAGCCTGCGTGTGCTCACGTACACAATACGTACGCTGTGCTACTCGTTTCCGCTGTGGGTCATCTTCTTGGTGCTGACGAGCGAACGTTTTGAACCTTTATTGTAATTAGGTAGTTTAAAAATGGAATTTGATAACGATGGTAGGATTCTAAGGTAGTTCAAAACGTCTGTGAGCACGATGACTACGATAACGTACTTAGTCAACATCGAATATAAGAACTTTTAGGGGGAAATATGATGTCTACTATTCAAGAACAAACGATTCATCCTTCACTTGCTAACAAGGTAGCTGTTGTAACTGGTGGTTCTGGCGTACTATGTGGCGCTATGGCGATTGAGCTTGCTCGTCAAGGAATGAAGGTAGCTGTGCTTGGCCGTACTGCTGAGAAAATCGAGCGTGTTGTTGCAACGATTATAGAACAAGGCGGAACTGCCATTGGAGTTCCTTGCAATGTAACAGATACGCAAAGCGTTGAAGAAGCTAGTCAAATCGTTGAGAAAGAGCTTGGACCATGTCATATTCTTATTAATGGTGCTGGTGGTAATCAAGCAAGTGCAAATACAACAAATGAAACTTTCTCCATGGACGATTGGAAAAATCCCAACGTAGCATCGTTCTTCGACCTACAGCCAGAAGGTATCCGTCAAGTGCTTGATCTGAACTTCGTCGGTACGCTCATACCTTCTCAAGTGTTTGCGAAACAGATGCTTACGGTAGAAAACCCAGTTATCATTAATCTATCTTCAATGAGCGCTCCTTCTCCTATGACTAAAGTTCCTGGTTATAGTGCAGCTAAGGCAGCTATTGAAAACTTTACTCAGTGGTTAGCTGTCCATATGGCTGAAGCAGGTATTCGCGTTAATGCGATCGCTCCAGGCTTCTTCCTTACAGAACAAAATCATAAATTACTTGTGAATGAAGACGGTTCTCTAACGGATCGCTCTAACAAAATAATTACTCATACTCCCATGCGACGTTTTGGTAAACCAGATGATTTATTAGGTGTATTACTATGGCTTTGCGATAATAGTGCATCTGGCTTCGTAACAGGTATAACTGTTCCAATCGACGGCGGATTCATGGCCTACTCAGGCGTATAATAAGAAAAAGCTCGCTAGAACTGTGAATACAGTTTTAGCGAGCTTGTATTAATATCTATAGTAGAACATATACTTGTAACCATTATAATAAGCTATGTCTATTGTACACTCATCTTAATTTCTTCAGTTGGTGCATCGAAAGAAACGGTCAAATCCTTCTCTTCCAAATACCATAAATTATCTTGTTCGATGTAAAAGTTTACACCTTCTACTTCCTCAACTAATCCAATCTCACGTGGTTGATCCTTCATTACACCCAATGATAGTCCAGGATGAACGCTACCACAGCCGCCCAATCTAACATAGATACGAACATGATCTCCTTGCTGTAATTCCATCTGTGATTTGTACCAACTTGCTGCCGGTTGTTCAACGATTAATTTCATACCTCTGCACACCCTTCTAGGACTGTCATTAACTAACTATTTTTTAGAGGAAGTTCAAACAGCAGACTTTGATAACGAAGTGATGCAGGCAGATTAGTCGGCATCGAATATGTAGCGAATTTGGAAAATCCGGGACTCGTGTACCAAATACGTACACTAGAGTGTCCTCCTTCCGCAAATACCGCTCCATCTTCTCGGTTCTGAAAGCCCGCTTTTTGAACTAACTAACTATAGTATAACGGTTATTGCGTAATAATTGCACTAAATCATATACATATTCATCAATTCTTTGCATAACAATTTCTGGAGCGATTAATGTAACCCCAAAACATTCCGCGTTCATCGTTTGCTACGATCGTTAACTGGTTTTCAAAAATTTCATCAGCAACAAAGTCATCTACAAAATGCCAGTCTTATATTATCAATATCTTTTCATTATCATACTATAGTTCGTTAGAATCTATCTACATAGTGAAAGACGCACTTCAAAGTTTATGAAATGCGTCTACTATGTGTTTACTTACTTCTACTATACCAATTCCATACTGACTCAACATCTCCGCGTCTTAAACTACGTACTGAATAAGCAAATACACTACCGAGCACCGTCGTACTAATCGATCTAAGTCCAAATTTCCGTTGACGTGGTGATTCCTTTACTTTAAGCGATACAATATGTTTTCTAGCTACGAAATAAGTCTTTCGATTAATAAATCTGTTTCGCAGAACCAATTCATTACCTTCAAGCCATAATCCTGCAGAAACTCTACAACTATTAACCCACAACATTATTGTTGGATACAATAACATCATCCATAAACCATTGAATTGCCAGAACCAAATACTAATTACGCAAACAACTGTTACGACTATCATTGGTAATAACGCGTATGTTATGAGACCTTTAATAGGAACACCACTAAGCTTTTCCTGAATCTTGATATTACGACTAGGGATTAACTTCTCAATGATCTCCGACATATCCTTCTTTCGAAGAAAAGGATGAATAACAAGTTGTTCCTTATTCGCATCGGATGTAATGACTTGAACTTTCAACTCCGCATAGCCTAATAATTGCCGAATTGGATTCTCATCCATAATAACTGCTTGAACTTTACCTTCATTGAAAACATAACTTTTCTTCTCTAATAATCCGTACTTAATCGATAACTGCTCTTTACTACGTGTAATATGATAGTCTCCAAATTTTATCACATACAATACAATAGATAAGAGCCATACGAATAGCATAACTACCACGACAAGAGCAATAATAAGCTTGAAAGACACACCACTATAATCATCCAAGTACTGATTATAATTAAATTCTGGAACTACGAATCTAATGAAATCATCGGCGAATGAATATATCCCCACAATAAAAATGATCGCATAACTCAAATTCAGTGAGGTGAGTGATGCTATTAGCAACTGCCCTGCGGATAACTTCATATTGTAATCCAGTTGTTCCTCCATCATATAATGATTATTGGAAAGAGGAATTTCCGTTCGTTCATTTACTTGTTGATGTTGTGCATCAATTTCAGTTCCAACATGTAATGATTGGCTAGATGCCGCTGTATTCAAATCTTCTTCCCCACTAAAACTACTACCGTCTACCTCTGTAGGCAAAGTAGGTATTACACCACCTTCGCGAATGATTGCGGCATAATGTTTCAACTGCTGTTGTAGCTCAATAGCCTGCGCAATCGGTAGTATTCTTAACTCACCTTCCGCTTTACCACTTTTGCCACCTGGAGTTTCGATTTGTAATTTAGCAACACTGAACACCCGATGAAGAAGTGGCTGTTGCACATTTACAGAATGAATTCGATTATAATAGATAATTTTCTCTTCTTTATTGAACACTCCGCGCATAATAACAATGCGGTCTTGCTCTAAGCTGAAACTGAATTTCTTCCATGTTATCCATCCATGTAATAATGAAAACGCTAGAATAACGATAGTACCTAGTAGCCCCCATAATGTAAACAGCCACTTAGTTTCACCACTATTAACAGATATAACAAAAACCATTGGAATAAATACTCTTAGCATCCTCAGAAATCCAAAGAGAATATCTAGGCGCGATAGTTTACGTGGATTAGTCATGTAGTTCATCCACCTTCGCTAATTCCCCAATCTGAAGTTTCAATGCCTCTGCATTTGATTGATGTAAGCCGCTAATCTCATGTTGCTTGGCCGCCGTAACTACCGTTAAGCTAGCAAGCTTATATTTCCTCATAATTGGGCCACTTCCAACTTCAACATGTTGCACGCGATTCATCGGTATAAGTACATTAGAGCGAAACCATATTCCTGACTGGATTTCAAGCTCCTCATCAAAAACTTCGAAAGAAAAACTACGATATTCATATGATGGAACGACATACGTAAATATAATGAATGAAAGTATCCACACCGCCCCTGCAATGTAAATAGGAATAATCGTCCAATCGTTCATTAGAACAACAATTAAAGCAGCTATAATAAGTAATAGAAATATTCCGTGAGTAATGCTGCTTGTGAGCCTAGATGCTTTAATATAATCATTATGTAATTTCTGAGTAAGTTCACGATTCATCAATCATTGGCCTCCTGCAAATTATTATTGGAATACAAGTTGAGAGCTCCCAATTATATTCCATTCTACAGGATTATTACTCGAAAATATACGAGGATATTTCATTCTAATAACAATGACAACTGCAGGTCGATTGAACGTGGTACTGTAGCCATATTTACTAAGACTATACTCATATGGGTACGTCAGAGAGGGATCCAAAACTTCAAAATGTAGCAACTCTACGCGTTCTTTTAGAAACGACTGTGGAGTAGGGTTACCATTTCTGTCTAATCGTAAATTAGCATACATGTACTCCGTAGCCATTTGGTATGCCATTACAGGATCAATTGCAAAAATACCTTCACTCAACTGAAGTTCATCAAGTTGTAATGTACCTGCATGTGCGCCTCGATTAACAGCTTGCTTGCCTTTGTAATAAGCTTTCATTGATAGTTCATGATCTAATTGCTCTGTATACATCATTAGCCAAATCACTAACAATAACGGAATAATTAACATCTTATAGATGAGCGTCCACCTCTATTCAACATACTCACTCATCCGAACACCATAAACTCTCATCAATTGACCTTCGGGCACTGGAGAAATGCCAATTAACGCATCAATTGCCGTTAGTCGCTCATATGGATAAGTTAAGGATAGAGCTATCCCATCGCCTCTACTTACTCGGTAACCATCGTTGATAAAAAGCTGCCCACCCGTGCTTGAAACTTCATATTGCAAACTCCCAGTTGTAAGACCAAATCTCTTAAGTCTTTGCTTCGATTGATCAATCATGTTATTGCTAATGTACCCATATTGACCACTAGCACCTATCTCTAATAGATAATCTACTTCTTGCTGTAAAATAGCTTGCCTTGTAATAAGTACATGTTTGTAAATAGGTGCGAACATCATCCAGCAAATAATAGTTGAAAACATAATGAATGCTAATATTTGCTTCATGCGTCAATCCCTTTCACATAATTAGTCAGATGTGAATTTGACTTATCGATCTGGTCTTTCACTCCATCTTCAGCTTGAATAACCGCTAAATATATAAGTAGCATTGTAATAAGTAATGCACAGGTGACCACTAATTGTTTCATAGACATCCCTCTGTTTCAATTGAATAAGGGGTAATGCTGCTCACTGCTTGGTAATTAATCGAATAATTATATGTGTAGTATTGGAAACATGCCATTAATTTGTTAGGAGAATAAACAGAGGAAATTCCGGAGCAATCTGTATTTCCATTAAGTACCTTGCTTTCACCATTAAGGTGTTATCGTACCAATTTGTAAATTAGCAGCATTGCCTTGTGATTGAATTTGAGCTTTCGTTCCTGTTCCATCCTTCGAGATAATACTATTAAACAAAAGAACGACAACAATAAGCATCATGACCGTCATTAAAATGTTTTTCATCTTTCCACCTCCTTTCTCTGGTTTAATTCATAAGCGATAATAGCTTATTAACTTCTTGTACCCAAGGATAAATAAATACTTGGAATGTGTAGAGAATGGGGATACCAGCAATGACAAATAGAACATAAGATGATGTCTCTTTTCTACCTTCCTTAGCTAATTCTATCGTGTCTTTGTAATCGAGCAGCCTTGTTCTTAGTAAGGTATAAAAATCTTCATTATCATGTTGTCGAAGTGCATCAATCGTGTCTACAAAACTAATCCCTTCTTCAGTACCTATTGCTTGTTTGAATCTTTGTAGTGCAATAACCGGATCGTGATACCAATCGGCAAGTAATATCTCCATATCTTTGCGAAGCAATCGACTATAAGGTAGACATTTACGAAGCTTCGTGTGGATATGTAACTTAGATTCAGCAAAATAAAGAAGTTGACCGCAAATGGCATAGATTTCCTTCGTGATGGAGTTCGCTCTTAACTGTCGGTAGGCTCGAAGCCAATAATGATCTAGATGAAAGACCATAATTACTCCTAAGAGAATCGATAGTATGATCACTAGATTCATCGACCATTGTAGCGAAAGTAATTGTATGAATAGCAGAAAGAGAATTGCACTTATATATCCTACCCAAAGTAATAATTGTCTCAGCAGCATATACGTGATGACCGAATATGCGATACCGCATCCTGCCCACAATATGGCATGATTACTTTGAAGTACTGTTTGAGCATCTATCCCAAATATTCGTAGTAACTTCGGAGATGGTTCTCGCTTACGCCATCCCCATAGCTTACGCTGGATCGAGTCGCTTCGAGATGATGTAGGAATACTGTGTAAAATCGCCCCAATACCTATTGTGCAAAATACAACTTGAGCAATAAATAATATCCAGTTATACCACTGAAATTCAAACATCCTACACCTCTCACGATTCAAATTTAGATAAAAGTTCAAGTTCATAAAGCTAGGTTTTCGGAAAAGTTCTATAAGCGTATTCCGCTTTACACCAAATCGTAGTTTATGTCATTTTCTTGCGTGATAAATATATCCCCATAAGGAAAGATAAGAAGATCATTGTGACCATATGCAGTATCATTTCGCGACCTGACTGATCATGCAAGTAATAATATAAAGACTGTTCACGATTGTACTTGAAATTAATGACTACAAATAAGAGTAGAAAAAACAAAGGTGTAAAGTTAGCAATTCTTATCTCTAATAGTTGATGTCTCTCCTGCTCATTAGCACGCCTCGCTGCTCTCATATCTTGAATCAGTTGTCTTAAGCTGCTTGATATGGTAACCCCTTCATGCAAAGCTACTTTTATCATTTGAACAAAATAGTCAGCCCATATATGCCCTAGAGAATTTGCGAATATATCCAAACTTTCATCATCATTATCACGTACACATAAATTACGATATAGTTGCTCGAATATCCCTTTCATCGGACCTGCTATTCTGTTCTCTTCAATAACTTTTGCTAACGCTATTTTAATTTGACGCTCTCCAGTTATAAGGTAGCACTGATAGAACAATTCAATGGCTGGTAGGAAATCAATCTGTGCCTCTAATTGACGATGAATAAGTAGCATTTTGAGACTAATATAGGGTATTCCTGCTACCATAGCCGAGCAAAGAAGAGCCCCCTTCATCGATCCGAACATATACCACCCCATCACACCCCCGACAAGCGCAATACTTAGTAACCAGTGAAATAATCGTTCCCCACTAATAGAAAGTCGCAATGTTTGTAGCAGATGATCCAAATGAGTTGTTAATTTATCTACTGATCTCTGTATCCATGATTTACGTTCCAATGTTTGAGTTGACACCATTGGTGTAAGACGGCTTTTACGTCGTTGTCTGGTGAACACTGTAACGATTAAGTTCTCAATTATATACATAAGTAGAATAAACAGTAAACCCACAATCAATAAGCTCATCACATCAAAAATCATTAGGACACTCCTTCTTCAATATGAGGTAACTCCTGACGTATATAATGCCAATGTATTGTCCAATGATCTGTTTCTGCATCATAAGTGACCCAATCCGTAACGCGAACGTCATTATTGTCCCACTGCAATCGTCCGATTCTTGTAATAATACGCCGTCCATTTACAAGCTGAAGTTGAATACCAATCTCTGTCACGAACTGAGTAATTCGCTTGGCTAGACGATTAGCATCCATTCCTCTACCATCAAGCATGCACATATCTACGATAGCTTCTGGGACATCCTCAAGCTGATTAGCATGTACCGTCGTCATACTTCCATGATGTCCTCGTGTACAGGCTCTCACATAGATGTTTGCATCATCATCACGGATCTCTGCATGGATGATACGCTGGGGCGATTGGCGAAGGGCGAGCTTGAAAGCTTGGTTAGAGCTATGCAAATAATCATCCTCGTTAATTTCATACTCGATAATATTACGATTAGGATAATCTCTACTAATCATCATCTCGTAACGTCCTTCAATGGTTACCAATCGTTCTTCTGCTGGCAGCTCTGCTATACACGCTTTCAATAAATTCGTTTTCCCTGTATTTGTTGGTCCAATGAGCACCAGATTATAGCGGTTTTGGAGGATCAGATGGAAAATAGTGAGCATACTCGGAGACATCATTCGATAAGGAGCATTCGCTAATTGTGATAGTGGAATATTACGAAGTGTGTAAAAACGTATTGTCAACGTTGGAAGGGCAGTATATCCAAGTCCTGTAATTGTCACGCGAGAGCCATCTCGAAGCATAACTTCCGCCCAACGTTTACGCATATTAATCTGATCGTTATTGAATAACACCAAATTTTGTTGAATTCGTTCGACCTCTCTCAGTTGTTCGAATCGATAGGGCGAGAGACTTACTTCTCCTCGTATTATCGTATATATATTAGTCCCAACCACTTGAATTTCCTCTAGCCCTTCCGTATCTCTAATAATGACTTCTAACACATGCATGCCAACCACCTCAGAAAATATCGCTTCCGCAAGCGAGGCATAAGGATGTTCATATTGTTCAATCTCATTAATGTGTAGTTTCAATAGTCGATCAGCAATAATGTTTAATATATATTGTCTTGCGTCTGGGAATCCTAGTACCGCTTGATTGAGTGACTCGCTGTACTCCCTTCTTTCTTCCTCACTCAAACCTCTGGGCGTACTTAAAAAATTCCGCATTTCATTGCATAAAGTTTGAAATTGAAGGAACGAACCATTATCGTCTTGCGTATCATTATGCTTTACTTTGTGGCGGGACATAAATTCAATTGCTGAAAATCGTTTAATCTCTTTGTCCGTCATATTGAACTCTTCAACTCCTAAAACTTTTTATTGTTCTCAGAATATAGCTTCTTGCTAATAAAAAGTTACTTCGAAAGCATTTAACGATCGTGATCTCCAATTGCTTTTGTTAATGATTGCTTCACTTTGCGTTGCCATAACGTGTGCATACTTTTCCATACTCGCGGTTTCTTTAACGTATATTGCTGGGGAAGTAAGTTAATTGATAATCCAATCAACCAGTTACGTCCTTCAGATGTTTCAGTTAACCAAAAATCTAGTTCACCCTCATCTAGGCTAGCAAATAAGGAAGTAGGAAACTGTACGTCACCTATTACCTTTAGCTGCAACTCATCCTCAATTTCTTGTACCGTAAACCCGGAATAATATTTACTCTGTCTAATAATTAGAGCATGTATGTTTTTATTGTTTAATCCTAGTGAATGAGACATTGTACCAAACCAGCTTTTTGCATCTTCTTGAAAATGAGAGAGCGCATTGGTTGTAACTAGCACGATATCATCTGCTTGTTGCATACTACATAGACTGCCCGCATTATCCCAATAAGCATTGCAATCAATAATGACATAATCATAGTGCGCTTTGGCTGTATTAATTAAAAGTTGAATATCTTCATCGCTAAAGTACTCTGCCATTTCTCGATAACGATTTCCAAGCAATACATGTAAATGAGGATGTGATGGTGATATGGTCATTGCATTCATTAACATCGTTGACGTAAGTGAACCAGAACGTAAATGTGGAAGTAATTCATCAACAGTTGCCTGTGCAGCGGGGAGTTTAATATATTGGTGTAACTTCGAAGATTTGAAATTCATACATAGAAATGCTACTTTGCGCTCAGTAACTTCAACTATCCGATATGCTGTAGCGAGCGCACAAATGGTTGTGCCAATGTTGGGGGTCGTTCCGATAAATGTCAATAACTGCTTATGATGATGATCATTAGTATTACCGCTATTCATCATTAATCTGTCCTTTCACTAACTGCGGTAAAGAATGATAAGCAATCACGAGCTTAACATCACCAGTTCTACATAAATTATCAATATACAACCATTGTTCCTCTGTAAGATTGACATTGATATACTCAATCATGCCATTTGCTACACGCCGAGAGGCATACATTTGCTCAGCGTTACTGCGAACAATCGCATTTTTACCATCCTCATCTGGAGCATCTACTTCAAGATTCGATCCAGTTTTTACTGATGCCACGACAATATCTTGTTGGAATATTTTTGTTGGTATAGCTTCTTCTCCAGAGCTGTAGATCCAGACTGCATCTCCAGCACGAATACCATTCGATATGGATTTGATATAATCTTTAGGGATTTGAAAGGTAGCTTCTTGTTCATTCGGATGAAGTGCATAACGGTTAAGTTTCCATTGCAAGATAGGCTCATCACTTCCTAACGGAACTACTGCTTCTTGTCCAATGACATCCGTTATGTCGAATACCATTTCCACTGTAGCTAGAGAAATCGGCATAGACAATAACTTCAATTGATCCGTCGTAATCATATGTCCCGCTTCAATCCATTGATTGGGTACAACTACTTGGACCTGTTCTTCTGCTTGAATGCGCTCTGATTGTATAAGATATAATCCGTACACTAAGACTGCAGAGAGTATTGCTGATAGTAACGTAATTAACATCTTTCTACTTATTAACATATCATTCTTCCCTCCTTCATTCACATGACACCTTATCATCATGCAAGCGTAGTCTAATTACCTTCATCACGCCCTTCATCCTATCAATTCAACAACAACATCCACCTGCACATAACAAAAAAGAACGCATGCCACTATCGGTATCGATAGTTCGGTATGCGTTCTTCACATATTTGTATCAGGTTTTATTTTAATTATAGCTAATTTACCTAAATATGTCTATTTTAAAAATCAATTAATCCCACGCTTATTAATAGTGCATCATCAACCTTGCGCATCGTTTCATCATCTAAATGTGTAATTTTATCTGTTAGGCGTTGTTTGTCAATCGTACGAATCTGCTCAAGAAGAACAACAGAGTCACGATCGAACCCATGTTTCTCTGCATCCATCTCAACATGAGTAGGCAATTTTGCTTTTTGAATCTGTGCAGTAATAGCCGCTACAATAACTGTAGGGCTGAAACGATTACCAATATCATTTTGTATGACTAGAACAGGTCTAACTCCACCTTGCTCAGAGCCCACAACCGGTGACAAATCAGCAAAAAACACATCTCCGCGTTTTACGATCAATCCCTACACCCCGCTAACAAGACGACCTAAAGTATGGTCTGCTTCTTCCTCCGCTTGAAAAGCTTCTGAGGCAATATTTAAGTTAATTCTTGCCATTTCCATATAGCCACGCTGCATTTTTTCACGTATTTGTCTTTTTTTGCGCTCGATCAAATACAGCTTCATTGCTTGGCGAATGAACTCACTGCGATTTGATTTTTCAGTTGCGACAATTCCATCAACTTCTTCTAGCAATTGATCGGGCAGACTGATCATTATTCGCTTCGTATTATGAATATTGGCCACAGAATTCGCACCTCCAAAACTTTTCCAACACTTTACTACACATTATGACATAAATATAACTTTTCTATACTTGATCATATATATGTAATGAATATATCAAGTATGCTATATCACCGATATATGGATTTTATCGAGATAATACTTAACAAGTTATGTTTGCATGAAAAAACACATGTAAAACTTTCCACTTTACATATATTTTGATCTTCTTTCCCATTGTACTATCATATTACACCACAATGGTACTTAGAAGCTATATATAATTACTGATAAAATTATCCAATTCAAATAATACATCGAATTGAAGATTGATGAATGTCATTTGATGCATCCTATACAACTAATAATATAGCCAATTTGCTATACCTTTACATTCCATTAGATACAGCAATTACTTGATTATTCTCAATATAACGGCGAGGTACACGACTTGCTATCATACAAGTTAATTCATAATTAATTGTGCCTAATAAATCAGCAATCTGTTCTGTAGTAATGGTGTGTTCACCTTGCTTACCAATAAGCACAACTTCTTGATTCAATAATGACTCCATTGAATAATCTTTGAGCTTATCTAATGAGATCATGCATTGATCCATGCAAATGGTACCTAACACAGGAATTCGTTCACCTTGTAGTAAAACTTCTATTTTTCCAGATAACATACGACTATACCCATCTGCATACCCGATTGGTAATGTTCCGATCCATTCTGGTTCATTCGTTACATATCTTGCACCGTAACTAATCCCCCAATCGGAAGGAGCTTCTTTAACGTGCACAACTTTGGTCTTCAAACTTAGAACTGGCTGTAATGCTACATTATCCTTATTCACTTCTTCTGAAGGATACATGCCATACATCGCAATTCCTAGACGAACCATATCACCAGACCATTGCGGAGTGTCCATTCCACCCGCACTATTAGCGGCATGTATAATCGGAATGTCCCAGCCTGCTTGTCGAACATGACTTTCAATAGCATGGAATCGATCATATTGAAGGGAAGTATATGTTTTGTCTGCTTCATCCGCTTTGGAATAATGTGTGAAAATGCCTTCAACATGAAGCGTAGGAATAGCGATTGCCTTCTCGATAAATGCGATGGCTTCCTCGTACCCTAATATCCCTAGTCTTCCCATACCCGTATCTATTTTCACGTGGACCTTTAGACGCTTGTCAGCAGTCTTCTCCATAGACCCGGCAGCCAGTAGTTGATCTTCACGATATAAGGCAATCGTAACATCGTATTCTCTTGCAATATGCAAATGCTCTGGAGCTACAAAACCAAGAACAAGAATCGGTAATTGAATACCTTCTTTACGTAATTGTAGTGCTTCATCAAGAAAAGCGACACCCAAATAATCGACACCATAGCGTTCTACTGCTCTTGAAATTTCTACTAATCCGTGACCATATGCATTCGCTTTAACCGATGCTAATAATCGTGTACCTTCTTTTAACCCAGATTTTACTGCTTCTATATTATGATGCAATGCATCTAATGAAATATCTGCCCATGTTGGTCTAAAAAACGTACTCAAATGCTCCACCTACTCCTTTAAACAGTAGTTCAAAAAGCAGACTTTGATAACGAAGTGATGCGGGAAGCTTAATTGGCATCGAAGATACAACTCATCAGTTATTAAGTACAAGCTTTCGAAGTATGTTTCTTTTAGAAACATTATAAGTGCTCACGTACCAAGTACGTACGTTGTACTCTTCACTCCCTTAGCTTCATCGTATCTTCTCGTTTCTGAAAGCCCACTTTTTAAACTGCACTTTATTCTTACACTAAATTTCCGATACTTTATATCTAATAGTTGTTATGTTACCCCTAGTTATGTGGTGTGTCAATGTTAATCTCAACCTATTATTGTTCCTATAATAATAGCAAAAAGCTAGCTCATTGAATCGAAGGGATACTTCGAACATTGAGCTAGCTTTAATACATCAACATCATACTTCATAACATTACTTATCTGTTACCAAGTGATGACATCTAACTTATTTGGATACTTCAGCTAGAACGGATTGAGCAACTTTAATCATCTCAACTTCAGGTAGATCAGCGCTACTTAGACGGAACTGATTACCAAAGTACGTCCAAGTTAACGTTTGTACATCGTCACCAGATGTAAGCTCAGCAATGGTGAAGCCTAGATTAACAAAATCTCCAGGAACCAATGTTGTTGCAATATCTTTAGCTTCCGTTTGTATCAACGTGTAATTATATGTGCCTTCATAGCGTGTCATAACGCCTTGACTGCCAGCGAATTCAATATCTGTCATATCCTTCTCGTTAACTCCTAACGGTAAGTGTGTAGGTGCCATAGCTGTAAATGATTGTGTAGTCGTTGGAGCGTTACTCGTTGCATCGTCATCGTTGCTAGAACCCTCTTCACCTGATGTAGACTGTTCAACTGGAGCACCAGCATTTGGATCAGTGCTAGTGTCACTGTCCACATTGCCTGCCTCAGCACCTACACCCTCATCACCAGGAGCAAGTGTATCTACATCCTCTTTACTTGGATCAATCGTTGTAGGTTGTTGCTCTGTTACATCACCAGCGCTCGTTTGCATATTGGACTCTGTCTCAAAGAAACTTTCAGCAAACGTTGGATTGAATTCGAATGTATCGAATTTAACGTCTACAAGTACAGTCGCGTTCGTGTCGCTAACTTCTACTTGCATCGGTTTATAGTCGTCTTGGCTTAGCCAAATCTTCTGTCTAGCAAGCGATGTACTGTTGTATTTCGCCATAACATCAAATACATAAGCATCATCTGTCGTTGTAAATTGACGAGAACCATCAAGTAGAATACTTTGAATCAATGTTTGGTACAAGTACACCTGACCTTGTTTTTGCGGCCAATCGCTTTGGAAACGGAATACTTTATTTTGCTTTGGAGTTAGTACAAACACACCTTCATCATTACGAAGAACGATTTGACTAATGTCTTTTTCGGCATTTGTCAGCTTAATGCGGTAAGCTTCTGGCTTCGAATACGATACTTCCACTTGATACACTTGAGGCTGCTGACCGTTATGTAAGGTCATCGTGCCTGTGCCACTGTAACCTTCCATACTATTCAAGAATTTGTCCAAATCCTTTACCACGGATTCGGCGTCTTTCGTCCCGCAAGCAGATAACACTAGTGCCATACTTAGTATAATTGCCGCGATCCATGTCATGCGACGCATGAAATCATCCCCTCACACCTTGGTTTTTTAACTGGCTTATACATAATATGAGGGGACTTGGACATTTATGCGGACAAAGTTGACGAGCTGGGAAAGAATTTTTTTGGCTACATTGTATATATGTAGCTGTTGAGAGTAATTTAAATAATGGATTATATTAACAATGTTTTTTAATCATGTTAACATGATATAAACATAATATTTGAAAGAGGGTAAAACTATTGGTATCGACGCTAGAGGCATATGTAACATTAGTTTGCACTTCGGTTGTATTGAATTTGTCTATACTAGTCTATACTTATTGGAAGAGACATCATTATACAAATATCGCTAAATTGTTCATGTGGAATACATTAACTTCAATGATCTATTGCTTTGGCTATGCCTTTAGCTTAACATCGACTTCGTTAGAACAACTTAGATTTTGGAATATTGTACAGTATGTAGGTATGCCATTTTTCCCTCCGTTAGGATTAATGTTTGTCATGCATTATTTAGGCTATAAATTAACGAGAAAAAGAATTATCGCTTTACTAATCATACCTTGTCTCACCTTTCTCATTAATGTAACCAATGAATCCCATCATACATTCTATAGAATATATGATATCCATTCGGTGCTTGGGGCTCCATATAGTGAGATTGAATATGGGGTATGGTTTGTTGTACATAATATTTACATTTTTAGCTGTATGTTAGCTGCACTCTTATTGCTACTTTCACGCTGGAAGGAAACAGTTAGTACATATAAACCTCAATTATTTGCCCTCATCTGTGGTCAATTACTTCCAATAGTGGCTGCATTTTTATTATTCATAGGATTGACACCCGATGGTATCGATCCTGTACCAATGGTTATTTGGTTTTCTTCTGTTTTGTACCTCTGGTCTATTACTAGCTCTCGAATGTTATCAATTATGCCAGTTGCTAAGGAAACAATCTTTAATAGTATGAATGATGGTGTAATTGTGCTTAATGATAGCTATCAATTAATCGAATATAATCATGCTTGTAAAAATATGTTTACTGCATTGGATCGATCAACGTTAGGGCAGCCATTTGATCACGTTTGGTATATGCTAACGGATCAATCATTCCCTGTTCAATTAGATACGATATCAGATAATTTGAATGTTACGATTCATCAAGCTAATTATATTTATCAGCTACGTATTTCTATGCTTCAGCAATCAAATAATAACTCTGGTTTACTAATTATATTTACGGATATAACAGAGCTACATACATTACAACAAAAGTTAGAGCATCAAGCCTATTATGATGAGCTTACGCAAATATACAATCGTCGTGCCTTTTTCCAACAAAGTGAGCAAGACTTAATGAAAGTAAAGGGTAATTTGTCATCTTATACTCTTATTCTATTTGATATTGATTTTTTCAAAAAAGTGAACGATACTTTTGGACATCAAGCCGGAGATCAAATACTAGTACATGTGGCTCAAATTTGTAAAGCTGAGCTGGGAGAAGATATGCTTTTTGCTAGATATGGTGGTGAAGAATTCGTACTCGCTATAGCTGGATATACATTAGTTGAAGGGGAAAACTTCGCTAATCACCTTAGATTTTGCATTGAACAAAATCCTTTAGTTGAAAATAAACGAGTTGTATCAGTTACCTGCAGTTTTGGAGTATCCGTAACGACAGGAGTTATGGATGAATCAATCTATCAGCTTATTCAAAAAGCTGATGAAGCACTTTATGCTGCCAAAAGATCTGGTCGAAATCAAGTAAAAGTTTTTACTGAAGAACTCACAAATGATATTTATTAAAGTGGGAAACATTACTGGTAATAACTGAAACTGATTCAGAAGCTTACTGGTGAAGTGAACCCCCGACTTTAGCTACTCTGAGTGCATACAACTGCAAACCCAGAGGTTAGCCGAGGCACACAACTAGAATTACTTCTACTGTGTGACGGTAGGCGTTCAGTGGTTAAGAGCAGCTAAGCGGACAAAGTTGACGAGCTGGGAAGAATATTTTAAAAGGGCTATTGTGACTACAACTGTATTTAACGCAACATCTGTTCACACAAAGAAAGTCCACCACAAGGGCAAACTCTATAGTATTTTATTAAGATATATCTTTTATGCTCACGGTAACTGAGGAAGCAATATCGATTATGCCGATCAAAAACTCTTGCTAAAACAATTAATAAGTTTAACATAATTGGTGGGGTGGCAGCAAATAGAAATCTCATAAGGTTTAGAGCAATACCTGACAGTTCTAGTGTCATAAGCATATAGATAGCAGCTGTTGTAATATACCAAGAGGTTGAAGGAGCCATACGCCAAATGTACTTGTGCATTTCATCTACCGATAGTTATTTATGCTGGTATTAAACTACATGAAGAAAAAAATCCCCTTATGGAATCAGTAGTATACTCACATTAACGTGAACATATTGCTACTGAAAACCACAAGGGGATAGCATTTTTAGATAAGATCTATTTATAATACGAAGTAGTTAATGGGATAAACACAGCAGTATCTTCTTTAACATCTCCGTAAATGTACAGTGATTTGACACCTCCGATATCAGCTTGGATAGTGACCAAACCTTCCGCAGATTTTATCACATCTACTGTTTTCAGAATAATATCGTTATCAGCGTCTTTAATAGTAAAGTTTGAAATATCACCATCAACAGCTGCTATCTGAAGGTATAACGTTTGATGCTCTTTATTCGGGTAGAGCATTAAACTCATGCTGCGGTTACTATCATGATTGTTGAAATAAGCCTCTTTATAATCCTTGCCTTTATACGTAGTTTGAACTGGATCTTTCGTATGATACATATCTGTGAATCCGCTAGCAATAGATACGCCTTCTACCTTCTCACCTAAAATAATGGTTTGGGTAGCCACATCATAATCAACTGCTACATCAAGTGCATCTGAAATTGCACGAATAGAAAAATAATTGGCATTTTGATAGCTGATCGGTGCAATAGCGTTGCCCTTAACATCACGCAATTCAACAAAAGTTCCATCAACTTGTACTTTTATCCCAGGATTAAGGTAAGCTTTAATCTCTTGTAGCTTAGTTGCTGCGAACGCGCCCGTTCCCATACTAGCAACCATTGACGCGCTGATAATAGCTACAAATGCTTTTTTCTTCAATCGTTTCACACTCCTAGAGGAAAATTAAGATACACATTATGGAATAGTTTATATGAAATGTTTATCAGTAACAATAGTTTTCTGGTATAAATTATCAAAAATACTCCCAATTACCTATTCTGAATAATTCACTCTCACTAAGAATTTATTTTATATTTCTGCTATCCGTAGCTTGCCAAAATAGCATTTAGCTGCTTTTGCACAATACGCCTGCAATCTCATATCCGATAGTTTTACCTTGCTGTAGCTCTTCTTTAGAAGCGTTATATTCAAACTTCAAGCTTTCATGTACGATATCTGCGCCAAGCTCGCGCAATTTATCTTCAATTAAATCCACTGCACCACAATAATTAGAATATGAGGTATCTCCCGATCCAAATACCACAGCCTTTTTCCCACTCAGATTTAGCTCTTCCATCTCCTCGTAAAAATCAAGCATCTCATCAGGCAACTCTCCATCTCCCCACGTATATGCCCCTATAATAATACCATCATATTGTAGCAAGTCAGCTGCTTTAGCATCATAAGCGTCTTTTCGTACAATCTCTATACCAGCTTCTTTTACGCCGCTTTCAATAATCTCAGACATCTCTTCCGTATTACCTGTCAAGCTTGAATAAACAATAATTACTTTTGTCATTTCATTTCCTCCTCAAGTTGACTCCATTATTGCAACCAATTCACAACTAAAAACTAAAGATTAATAGTCATCATTGTTAAATTGATAATGATTATCAATATCATATATACAATAATAAAGATTGTTTCCCAAACTTTCAAGAGTATTCAGCATGTCCGCAGAGGATTTTTTTTCTTATTTTGAACTCCTAACGTTTTAGATAAAAAAGCCAGTTGCCCGAGATCATCTCGGGCAACTGGCTAGATAGGATTTTTATATTAGATTAATATTTTAAGCTTTTAATTTTTGTGCATGTATTACCTGCTGCAAGTCTAATGACTTAGTCGAAGATAATACGAGATCAGCATGTGGGAATGCCTCAGCTGGTCCAATTGCAATAGCAACCATATGAGCTGATTTAATGGCTTCTACCCCTGCAACCGCATCCTCTACTCCTACACAGTCTATTGGGTCTACTTCAAGCAATTCTGCAGCTCTCAAAAACACTTCCGGATCTGGTTTGGAATTTACAATAGTTGCTGCATCGACAATCACATCAAATTGATCATTCATTTGTAAGTTATCAATTACTGTGAAGGCATTTTTGCTAGCAGAAGCTATCGCTGTTTTAATTCCATTTTGTTTGAGCTCAACGAGTAGTTCAGGAATACCAGGCAATACATCCTCCGGTTTAATTTCCAAGATCAATTGTTTATAAATTTCATTTTTACGAGTCGCTAGATTATCAAGCTCCTCATCTGTAAAACTTAGTGGTTCTTTCGATAAGCTTAATAGTAAACGAAGAGATTCCATACGCGAAACACCTTTAAGCTTTTCATTAAATTCTCTTGTAAATGGCAAGCCTAACTCGTCTCCGATAGCTTTCCAAGCAAGATAATGATGTTCTGCTGTATCAGTAATTACACCATCCAAATCAAAAATAACCGCTTTTACTAATTGAACCATTGTGTATCACTCCTTTGTATGCAAGATCATTAATTATTGTAGGACTTGAGTGTAGGAAACATTAGGCTCTAACAAGATGTCTTGATTGTACAATCGAAGTTGCAATGCTTGGCCATCTATAACATTTAGTTGTACATGAGATGAAGTAATATGAACATCAATCGTTCTTCCCTTGTACTGAATTTTGAATTGGTATTGTTCCCAGTCTGCAGGAATCATAGGAGCAAGCGCTAAATGAGTTTCTTTAATACGTACGCCTGCGAAGCCAAATACAATAGCCATCCACGTACCACCCATATTTGCCAAATGCAAACCATCTTTAGTATTTCCATGTGTATTATCTAGGTCAAGACGAGCTGTTTCAGAGAAATATTCATACGCTTTATTCGCATAGCCAACTTTAGATGCCATGATGCTAAAAATACAAGAAGATAGAGATGAATCATGAGTTGTAATCTTCTCATAGTAATCATAAGAGCTACGAATGGTTTCCACACTTTGATCATCCTCTAGCAAGAAATGAGCTAGAACGGTATCCGCTTGTTTGCACACTTGATAACGATAGATCGTTAATGGATGATAATGCAGTAATAATGGGTATTTATCTTCAGGTGTTTCTTCGAAATTCCACACCTGTTTGCGCAAGAACGTGTCATCCTGCGGATTGATGTTTAATTGTTCATCGTGAAGTAACAACATCGCTTCAGCTGCTGCATCCCATGCAGCTATTTCTTGTTCAGTCACATCTAATTGCTGTACTAATGTAGCAAA
Source organism: Paenibacillus endoradicis (assembly GCF_024721975.1). The sequence goes on from NZ_JANQBB010000002.1 coordinate 149,955, forward strand.
TTGCTCGGAATCTAGCGCTGATAAAATGTTACAGCTCTTTGCTGCCCAATATAAATTACTTTTTGCCATAGCATTTGTGTAATAGTTATTGTCAACACAGCATGTATATTCATCTGGTCCTGTTACTTCATCGATATGGAATTTACCATTATAATAGTGACCGACTTCAATCCATAGACGAGCCGTCTCAATTAATACTTCTGCTCCGTACTTCCATAAGAAATCATTATCTTCAGTTGCCATATAATATTGAGAGTAGCTATACGCAACGTCTGCGCTAATATGATATTGAGCCGTTCCAGAAGGGAAGAAGGAAGAACATTCCGAACCTGAAATTGTCCGCCATGGATAGAGTGCACCCTTCTGATGACCCATTTCTTTCGCTCGTTCTCTAGCAGAATCCAAAATATGATGACGATAAATTAATAGCTGCTTAGCGATTTGAGGCTGAGTCATTAAAAATACAGGGAACATATAAATTTCCGTATCCCAGAAATAGTGACCCTCATAACCTTCACCTGTTAATCCTTTTGCGGCAATGTTACTGTATTCATCTTGTCCAGCAGATTGTAGTAATTGATAAACATTAAATCGAATACCTTCTTGTAATCGATCATCATTGCTAATAACAATATCAGATCTTTTCCAGAAATCATCCAAATAATCACGTTGATGTTGAAGCTGCTGCTCAAAAGTTGTATTCATCACTTCTGACAGAATATTTTTCCCAACCACTTGCGGCTCTGCTCCATGTCGCAACGTATCCGTATAGACATTCCACTTCGTAAACGAAATATCGTTACTAGAGTCAAATTCAGCCTTGTAAGTAACGATTTGTTCATGAGCAGTATGCTCGGATGTAAGTGCAGTTGAATGTGCATATGCAGTAGAACAACTCATTTTCAATTGGGAAGCTGAGGTTTCATTAACGATATAGTCCAATTGTTGGTCACTACCCGTTGCTACCGTATGCAATAACTTAGCATGTCCAGATGCGACGCGCGGATCATTAACTGCCGTGTAATTTTCTACGTTTCCATTGATGCTTGAAGTGATCGTAATTTTACCTTTAACAGAGATAGGTGTAATTTTGATATCAATAGCAAATAACTCACGTACATAAAAAGATACTAGACGCTTAAAGGTAATTTTCAATTCTTGTCCCATTGGTGAAACCCAATGAATAGAACGAATAGCATATCCAGCATCAAACTTAAGTTGACGGTCAAAATCTAATACTTTCCCACTAAATAAGCTAAATGGCTCTTGCTGGTCACCAATCAAAATATTCACACTTTGACCATCTATACCATTAACTAATTTTTGTTGCGTGCTTGGAAAAGCGTGCAATTTTTCTCCATAAGGGATTGTAATGACATCGTGGAACGCATTGATATATGTTCCCCGAATACTGTTCATTTCTGGAGCGTAACCTTCCTCGAAGTTACCACGTACCCCTAGATATCCGTTACCAAGAGCGAAAATACTTTCATTAATCAATAATTCATCTTGCTCAAGACTTTTATTTTGGATGGACCAAGTCATTAATATTCACTCCTTGCGTTGTTAGTCTAACATTAGGATAAGGATTGAATTTCAATCTCTAATTCCGTTGTATTGGAAATTATTTCAATATTTATTTTAGCAGGAAGAGTAGTATCACGTTTCAAAGATAAACTTAATGTACCTTTGCCAATGGATAGGTTATGAACCGTAAGTTGCTCCATCTCTACTGGCAAACAAGGTGAAATAGAGATTTTACCTGCTATCACGTTTGGCATTAAGCCAAGCATAGCTTGCAGCATAACAAATGCTGTTGCCCCTGCCCAAGCTTGTGGAGAGCATGTTGTTGGATATGGAACGACCTTATCAGTTTCTGTGAGATCGTAGCCACAAAATAGCTCAGGTAAACGGTAGCCATCGAATTGCGCTGAAACTTTGATCATCCCTGATACTACTTTCATTGCATCATCAGCATAACGATTACGCAGTAATCCAAGTAAGATCATGCCATTATCATGTGGCCACACACTGCCATTATGATAACTTAGTGGATAATAACCACTAGATTGATTGCTCATCGTACGAATACCATAACCGCTAAACATATCATTTTCTAGTAACCTAGTTGCTACGATTTGTGTGTATTGCTCATCTACAATATCGGTCATTAATAGATGACCGGGGTTTGAAGTAATAGATTTTACCTGCTCCAGCTTTTCATCAAGAGCGATGCAATAAAAACCGTGTTCTTCCATCCAATAATGATCTTGAAACTGTTGCTTTAGCTTTTTTGCTTCAGCATAAAGTTGCTTTGCACGATCAGTTTCACCTATTGATCCATATATATCGGCTAATCCTTGCTTAGCAGAATAGATATAACCTTGAACCTCTACTAGCGCAATTGGTGACTTAGCATATTGACCGTTCTCATGAATAATAGAATTACTGGAATCCTTCCACCCTTGGTTTGGAAATCCTTCACTTGCTTCTTGATGATAGGTCAAAAAATGTGCATCATTAGTTGACGAACGTGTATCAATCCAATCCAATGCAGCATCAATATTTGTTTGTAGTTCATGTACAAGCGATGTATCTCCACTCCATCTTACATATTCCACAATTAATATTAAGAAAAGCGGTGTGGAATCTACTCCACCATAATAAGGAGAGAAGGGCGCTTGGTTTGAATTAGCCAGTTCTCCGAAGCGAATTTCATGAGAAATTTTACCCGGCTCTTCATCACACCATGCATCATATTTCGTTCCTTGATATGCTGCGAGTGTGCGCAATGTTCCAATAGCATGTGATGGTTGCAGTGGTAGCATAAATAAAGAAGTGATGATGCTATCGCGACCAAACGACGCTGCAAACCAAGGCAAACCTGCTACTGGAAAAGGTCCCTCACCAATATCATCCATAAGCATACGTAAATCCTGTAAGCTTCGATCAAAAAGCTTGTTATAATGCTCATTAGAAGATTCTATAGTCGTATTACTTTTACGCCATTGCGAATAGCTTTCTTCTAATTTTTGCAAAGCTAAGGTATAGGTAAGCAATGTAGGTAAAGCTTTTTCACCGATAAGTGGAACAACATTTACATTTATATATTTAGTTTGTCCGGGTGACAATTCTAATTGAAAACTCAACCCTTTTTTATCTTCCGAAATAGTCGCTTCATAATCCCAAGTCACGTATGTTGTTCGCTTAATTTCATCGACGCCTACATAGCGAAATGCAATAGCGTCCTTCTCAACAATAGGATCTAAAGTATGACCTACTTTACCCTCGCGATATTTGCGAACGATAAACATATCTTGAAAATCAGCATCAAAGGAAAGTGATATTTCAACCTCACTACTCTCAAGATAATAATTAGTAACTGCTAACCGTTCATATAATACGCCATCATAAATGATTGTTTCTCTAATGACCTCAATTGCTCCACGGTCTTTGCTTTCTTCCATTAAAGTCGTAGAAAGAAGATAACTTTTATTAGAACGACTCCCTAGTAATTGAGGAGACTTTTTATTAATGTAAAGTTTGTAATTACTCAAAAATCGAGTATCTTTCAAATAAAGACCAAGTCCTGTATCTGATTCTGGAACAATATCCCCTTGCTCGTTGCACAAAAAGAAAATAGATCCTTCTTTTATTACATGATTATTCATAATCATTTTCACCCCAGCTACTGTTTACTTTTATCTAGCCTTATTTAACAGCACCTGCTGCGATACCTTTAATAATATATTTTTGAGCGAAAGCATAGAAAATTACGATTGGAATAATCGTTAACGTTAACCCTGCCATTGCTTGGTTCCATACGATCGTAAATTCACCGAAGAAGTAGAATGTCGATAATTGAATGGTACGTAGTCCTTTATCAGAAAGTACAAGTGAAGGCAGCAAATAGTCATTCCAAGTAGCGATAATATCTAATATTGCTACTGTCACAGTAATTGTTTTCAGTAATGGAAAAACAATTCTCCAGAACAGACCAAATTTACTACAGCCATCAAGAGTAGCTGCTTCCTCAAGCGCAATCGGAATAGACTTCATAAATCCGTGGTATAGGAATACTGCAATTCCAGCGTGAAATCCGATGTTCATAAAGATCAGACCACCATGAGTATTCAGCATTGGTATATGCAGATTAGTACGAATCCAGTCCATTACTTGCATGAGCGGCATCATTAGTGTTTGAAATGGAATAAGCATCGTAGCTACAAAAGAGTAAAAGATAATTTTACTCATTAGATTGTCTTTTCTAACTAACATCCAAGCTGTCATTGAAGAGAGCACAACAACGAAGATAACTGTAACTATAGTCACATAAGCGGAATTAATAAACACATGTAAGAAATTCATTTTTTCCATTGCTTTTTGGTAATATTCAAAACTAAAACTCGATGGTAATGCAAGTGCATTTTCATATAATTCCGAGCGAGTTTTGAAGGAGTTGACCAACATAATATAAATTGGTGATAAGAAGAGTAATGCAAGTATAACGATAAGAATTGAAGTAATAGTTCTACCAGTTGCTTTCATTACATTTGCACCTCTTTCTTCTTCGTAATAATAACTTGAGTCAATGTAACCAACGCGACAACTAAGAAGAAGATGATCGCTTTAGCTTGACCAAGACCATAATTACCGTATCCGAATATTTCATTGAATATATTCATCGCAAATAATTCTGTAGAATGGATTGGTCCACCAGCAGTAAGTGATAAGTTCACATCGTATATTTTGAATGCACCCGAAAGTGATAAAAATAAGCAAATCGTAAATGAAGGCATCAATAGTGGGAATACTATTTTCGTTAAGCGCGTCCATAAATTAGCGCCATCTACCTTTGCAGCTTCCATAACTTCATCCGGAATTCCTTGAATACCCGCAATATATATGATCATCGTATACCCTGCCATTTGCCATGTGAAAACAATGACTAGAGCGTATAATGCAAAGTTCGGATTAATTAACCAGTTAAAGAAAATTGAATCTAGTCCAGTCAGCATACCAATTTGTTTGAAACCGTCTGAAAAAAGAAATTTCCATATATACCCTAGAATAAGTCCACCAATAAGGTTTGGCATAAAGAATAATGTACGTGCTACGTTACTTGCTTTAAACCCTGCAGTTACAATAAGTGAGAATATTAAACCAAAAACGTTAATCGATATTAAAGCTAAAATTGTGAATTTTAATGTGTTCCAAGCGGAAGTAATAAAACGCTCGTCTTGAAAAATAGATACATAGTTGTCAAAACCAACAAAAACTTTAGGATTGGCAGGTATACCATTCCAAGTAATAAATGAATATATTATTCCGATAATGAACGGAATGATTACTATAGTAAGGAAGATAAGGAACAAGGGCATCGTAAATATTGCATACCAAACTCTATCCATTTTTTTATTCATCACATGTCACCCATTTCACTTTGTTATTTTTGCTTATGTTATAGAGAAAACGAAAACCTAACTTCAATGAGAAAGTTAGGTTTTCTATTTTCCACATCAATCTTGATCGTTATAAAACTTATTTTGTAGCATTTGCCCAAACTTTATCTAATTTTTCAAGGTATTGTTCAGGAGTCATGCCGCTATCCAAGAAGAATTCAGAAGTTACTGGCGCCAAATCATTGATAATAATACCTTGTGGGAAATAATTAAGTGCCCAAGGAATTGTTTCGCCTGATTGAGTTGCTTCAAATACTTCTTGAGACAATGGATCAAGACCAGTCGCTTCAATTGTTGTTACAGCTGGAATGAAACCAAATTCGTTAACAATTGTGTTTTTACCTGTTTCACTTGTATACAACCAATTAATAAATGCATTTGCAGCTGCAATTTGTTCAGTAGAAGCTGTATTATTGACTACCCAAGCTGCCGGGATATCAACTGCAATTTTTTTGTTTCCAGCGATAGGTAAAGCCATCATTCCTGCTTCAATATCATCATACTCAGCTAACATACTGTAGCTCCAGTTTCCTTGGTGTACAATCGCTGTTTTTCCTGAAGCGAAGTCGCCCATTTGAACATCATAAGTTACTTCCATTGGGTTAATAGAATTATCACGAATCATCTTCATTACTTGAGCGAATTCTTGGAATTCTGCAGTATCAGACATTTTCACTTCGCCTTTATTCAATTGCTGAATGAAAGCAACTGGATCAGTCTGCAATGCAAAAGGTGTATTAATGATATGACCAATTAAGAAATATGCTTCTTGAGATAAGCTTAATCCATTAACTCCATCAGCTTTTAATTGCTCTAGTGCAGCAGTTAGTGAAGCTACATCCGTAATTTTAGAAGGATCTACTAAAGCTTTGTTATATACTAGACCAAAACCTTCAACTCCAGTGGGAACTCCAACCACTTTACTATCGATTTCAAGTGCCATATTTGGAGAAATATACTTAACATATTCTTCATTACTCATGTCATAGTAATAAGATGCGAATTTTTCTGCTTCAGCACCTGGTTGAACAGAGAAGATAGTTGGACCTTCGTTAGCAGCTAGTTTGGTTTGAAGCTGAGTAATATATGAATCCCCAGCTGAACCCCAAACCTCAACTTCATTACCAGTCTCCGCTTTATATTTATCAGCAAGATCCTCAAGCGCTTGAGCAATTTCAACTTTACTTTGGAATAATGAGATTTTTGCTAATTTCTCAGTGTCAGCACCACCGTTCTTCTCCGAACCTGATTTATTACTTGAGTTATTTCCACAAGCAGCTAAAGCAAGTACTAAAACCATCATAGAAATCATACCGATTAATTTCTTCGTTCTTTTCATGTTACTACCCCCAATTTTCAAATCATTCTATAAAGTGTGTAAACACTTACATTATCATTATAATTTCTCGCAATTATACTAAACAGGTGTTATTCTCGCCTAAACAAGTAAATTTTGAATCTGTTAATATAAAAAACTCCCTCTATAACTTTAATTACAAGTGTATAGAGGGAGTTTTTATCAAATAATATTATTTATTCATTCTTCGATATTGCGTTGGAGATACACCGTAATGCTTACGAAATACTTTTCCGAAGTAATTGTCATCTTCATATCCGACAGAAGCAGCGATTTCTTGAACGGAAAGATCAGAGAATTTTAATAATTCACAGGAATTTTCCATTCTAATCTGAGTTAAATAGCTCATGACCGTTGTCTGATGCATTTCTTTAAATCGTTTTGATAAATATTGAGGACTAAAATGGAATATTTCAGCTAAGGATGACAGTGTAATTTCTTCACTCATATGATCGTGGATATAATTTTTTATTGCTGAAATACTTTGAATGGTTGAGGCATTTTCATTTGCATCATCAACAATACTATGAAACATATGAATAAGTGTTTTCTCCCATTCTTCTAAGTCAGACAGCCATATTGGCATCGTTTCAATATGCTGTTTAGATTGTAAATGATTCAATACTCGCATCAATAATAAATTGGCTTCAATGGAATAATGCTGTAATTCTTTTAGTGGTATATAAGATTTGGTATATAGAGATTCAACATAACTGTGAACCAGTTCATGAATTTGCGTTTTATCTTGGTTACGAATAGCTTCTAACAATAACAATTCTTTATCCATAAAGGGAGTGAGATCCGTTGCTTTTTGGTAGTACTGTGATGCTTTAATAATATTTGCATTTAATATTTCTGCTTTTGCTTCTTTTAATGAATGATGAAGTTGTCCTATGCTTGTGCGTCGCTTACTGAAACCTGAGATTGTAAGTAATCTAAGCGTTTTTTCCCATAACTCACTTATTTTTTTCTGATAGAACTCCAGTTCTTCAGTTGAAATATCACTTTGTATATACACAATAATAAATTGTTCATCTGTAAAACAATAATAATTCCCTACATGTTTAATGATATCATTCAGCACATTTTTCACAGAAAATTTAAACAATGATTCGTCGCCCATATAGTATCGTTCAATGACAGAATTAGAATTACGAGGTAAGTACATAAGGACATAAAAATCTTGGTCAGATAGCCCAACTTCTTCAAATAGCTGTAGCATACTATCCGCTTGAACTGGATCATTTTGCAAATAAGTATTCATTTTCTGTTCATTAAGTAAAGAATCAGCTTCCTTTATGCGAAAGCTATTATTAAACTCTGCATCTTTAGTTTGCTGACTTTGTTCAATCGATTTAACTGCTTTGGCAACTGCCTTATCCAAATCATCTATTTTGAATGGCTTGAGTAAATAATCAACACCATTGGCTAATAAAGTCGCTCTAGTATAGCGAAACTCCTGATAACCACTTAGTACGATAACTTTTGAATTCCAACCTTCCTCTCTTAACAATTCTAAGAACCGAGGTCCATCCATTTTGGGCATACTCATATCACATATGATTAGTTCAGGCTCTTCCCCTCGAACGATCTCGATTGCCTCGAATCCATCTTCAGCAGTTAATATTTGTTGAATGTTATAGGTAGGCCAATCAATTGCTAGCTCGACACCTTCTCTTACATGCTCTTCATCATCTACGATCAATACTTTCATTAACAGAATCTCCTTATCGTGATGTATTTGTTGTATTTGGAAGTTTTAATGAAATAGTTGTTTGAACATATGGTTCGCTAATAATTTGCCATTCAAACGTCTCACCATAAAATAATAATAATCGCTTGAGAACATTGGTTAAGCCAATCCCAGCTTTCTCATCATCAAACATGTTTTGATCTACATAGCTAAGATGAATTTTTTGTATCTCTTCTGGAGTAAAACCTTTACCGTTATCATTTACAGATAAATATATATAGTTATTAACCACTTCAATATCGACTCTAATTTCCACTTTACCGGTACCTTTTTCCAACCCATGCACAATACTGTTTTCCACAAGTGGTTGCAGCACCATTTTCGGAACCTTTAACGAATAGGCTTCTTCGGGATATTGTACAGCATACGTTAACTTATTTTTATAACGCCCCATTTGCAAGGAGGTATAATGTGATACGTGATCGAGCTCTTCTTGTAGTGACACTACTTCAGTGTCTATATCCATATTGTAACGGAAGATGGCTGCAAATTCTGCAATTCTATCACTAATCTCCCGAGAATTGTTCTTAATTGCTAAAGTTCCGATGGACTGTAAAGTGTTATAGAAGAAATGTGGATTAATTTGTGCTTGCAGCATCTTTAATCTTGCATGAGACAATTCAAGCTGATGACGATACTGCTTGTTCCATAATTCATCAAGCTCTATTGTCATTTCTTGAAATCTTTCTTCTAAAATATTAAGCTCGTCTGGAGAATTCGATTGTGGCCGTACTTTAATATTGAAATTTCCCATTTGAATGTTCTTAATTTGTTTTAAAATTCGTTTCACACGTCGCAAAATATAATAGGAAATAATAGCTGCGATGATGCCCACCAATATTATTGCTCCTACTTGTACAATTAGGGATTGGCCAAGTACAGTAGTTTGTGCTTTATTGACCACTGATTGAGGAATAAATTTTGCAAGTGTCACAGGCAAATTATAGGACACATCACGATAGTAAATATAAGTACCATCTTGATCGTAAATAGCTCCTTTTATAACTCCTTCCTTTCCTGTGGTTTCTTCATATAGACTATTTACCCAATCCATCTTTTTCTTCTCATTGCTTGGAAGCGACGAATATAATAATTGCAAATCATCTTGTATAAAGAGATAGATGGAGCCATCTTGTGATGTGGATAATGCTCCAACTGTTTTTTTAATTTCACTATTGTCAACATTAAATGTTGTTAATCCAATAACTTCACGTGTTGAGATATCCATAAAATAACGATTCACACGTAATTTAGGTTCATTATGGTTGTATGTAACTATAAACTCACTACTTAGTTCATCACGCTGTGTAGAAAGCTCTCTATTCACGAAATCTGGAATATTTACGCGTGAACTATAGTCATTACGAATATTAAATTGTTTATTTGTTAAAGCACTTTTGTATGAGACTGAACCAATTTCAGAATGACTTCCATATATGCGCTCAAATTGTTGGGTAATGTATACAGTTTCTGCCGGTGTCTGTGTCTCTTTAGAAGATAGAATCCGATCTAAATTAGGATTACCATAATACGATAGCCCGAGCAGTGAAAGCTCATGGAAATAAGTATGTAGGCCAGACATGGTAATTGCCATTGAGTTTTGGTTTAACTCCACAAGTTGCTTATTAATCGCTTTTCCCGTTATTTGATAAGAGATATAGTTGGATGCGATAAAAGGTATAATAGTCGCTATTAACAAACTGATAAGTATTTTAGTAAATAGACTTCTTTTGACGGGAAACATAGTCTTTCACTCCAGTTTATGTTTTATGAGTAACAGATGATAATTTGTTCTTACTCTATAATAAAATCGACTGAAAACGCAAGTTGAAGTCGTAGAATTAATACTTACAGTAAAAGTTTATTTATTTCCCTCTTAAATTAGGGAGTTCCAAACTAATCGAATAAAAAATAGCCAGTTGCCGTGATCATTTCTCAGGCAACTGGCTATTCTCTTAGATATAGACTACTTCGCAAATACATGATTTCCAATGTGAGCAGTGACCTCTCGGCTTCGTACCCATTCATTGTCTGTTTTGTTCGGATTATAGAAGACGACGGCTCCTAGACCCGGATCATAACCATTCAAGGCAGCTTGCACTGCTCGTATTGTATCCTGACTTGGCGTTACCGTATTAATCCGATTGTCTAATACAGGAGAAAATTGGTAATAGGAACGTCCATTATAATAATCTACTTGAAAAATCGTATCAATGATTGAATTCGGCCATTCGGGGTCAGCAACTCGGTTCAAAATTGATGCTGCAACTGCGGCCTTGCCTGTATAGCTCTCGCCCCCCGCTTCGGCTTCCGTAATCTGATATAGCCAATGAAGTTCATCTTGGGTTGGTTGCTTCTTATTCTCTAACGCGGTAATATCGCCTGCCCCCGTCGAGATAAGTGCCGCGCGCACCCGTGCATCGTACTGGACACTAAAACCAAGTTTTTGTGCCGTATAAGCAAGTGGCACATATGTGACTCCATTAATTAGCGTCGTCCGAGTATTCAAATTATCTCGCTTCCATACTGATGCTCCGCCAATTTGATAATCAGTGTGACGTTGTGCTATTGGAAAGCCAATCTGAATTGATGATGTACTAAGCACCGCAGAGTGATAACTTTTACTCCATTCAACGGAAACATTCATGCTTCGAAAAAATGAAGCTGGTACAAGTTGATAATCATTCTGTATAATTGCTGTCGTCGAAACCCGTTTACCATTGACATATACCGTCGTACTGCCAGGTGTTTGTGCAGATACTTCATAAGTCGGCCAAGCAAAAACAATAATTAATAATAACGCCAAAGACGTTATCCAACGTTTATTCAACATAATATCGTCCTCCTTAATCTCGCACCATTATACGATAAAAACTAGGAAGACTATGTGGTAAAATAAGGATTGTTAAAATTGATATTAGGATCCTAACCAGCTTGGAGACCGCGATCCTATGCGGATTTCCTTTAAGATAAGGTCTCTCTTTTCTGATAATGATGAGAAGATTTTAATGGTTATATCAGCTTATTTTCACTCTTTCTTGAATTTATCAATGTATGATCAATTAAATATAGTAAATTATTTCAATGAACTTTATCATAGATATATATTAGATCCAGATAATCGCTCTATTCAAATAATGAGAAAGTAAGGAGGCACGACATGGAGGAAGTATTATGGAAGGGAAAACCGTTCAACTTCGGTTTACCTAGCTTTACAACATATGAGATTACAGAGTCAAGAATTATTGTACAAAAGGGCATATTCACAAAACGACGCGATGAAATACGATTGTATCGAGTTAGAGATATTTCAACAAAGAGAAACTTATTTGAGCGTATAATTAATATAGGAGATATTACTGTATTTTCATCTGATACTAGTCATTCAGAATTTATACTTCGTAACATCAAAAACTCCACTACAGTAGCAGATTTGCTAGGAGAGACTGTAGAAAAATCACGCATTAAACATCGAGCACTTGAGGTTGCTGGCATTATGGAATAATAAGTAAGGGTCCATCTTAATATCAAGATGGACCCTTACTTATTATTCTTATCTTGTCATTAAGGTGTTACGATACTGTTATAGAAAGTAATACGTACCGTTACTGGTGAAGTAGTGTTTTCTGAGCGGAGGATAATAAGTCCATTATAAGGAGGGCTATAATAACTGATTCCTATAATTTGTGTACTAGATGTGTTTACAGTGCCATTATAGTATTGATTACCTGCATGGAGAATGTAATGTTCACCAACAATTGTCCCCGAAGAAGACACTCTTTCAATTTTGGCTACAATTGCATTGACGGTTGTCCCATTAGGAACTGCAAAAAGAACTGGTTTTGTTTCACCTGGATTAATTGTGAGATAAACAGGAGTTTTGAATTGACTAGTTACTGTCAGTGCGTGGGTTGCAGGGTTAAACATAAGCATCATACTTAAAGCAACAATCAAAAATGATAATCTTTTCGCAATTTTCATAAATAAATCAGCTCCTTCCTTAATGTAAACGCTTTAACGTTTCATCTATAATATAATGTCATTGGAATATTATGTAAATAATTCAAAAGAACCATTTAATAGAGTGACTAATTTCGACAAAATCATCATTCTATAATAAAAGCGACCACTCCTTGTAGTAAATTAGGAGTAGTCGCTTCAACATTATATCTATTTGAACTTTTTCGGGAATTGCTTAATAATTCCATCTACTAGCATATCTGCGAACATAATCATATGCTCTTCACCTTTATCAAATGCAACAATATCGCCTTTCCAGTCTTTACTCAATCTAGCTACGACCTGATCGGTAACAAACTGTAAGTGCTTGTATAGCATATCTTTCAGCTCTTTATTTGAATAATTGGGGTTAGCTGCACTTAAAAAATCTGCTATGTCATCCGCATTTTTATACCATAACTTATTATATTTTTCTAGATCAGCGGCGTTACCAGTTTTTGCAGCATTCGTAACTTGTCCAGCAAGTTCAATATGTTCTCTAAGTAGTTTAGATAGTTTATTACCCGCTTCTTCACCATAATAAGACTTTATCGAATTCCCTATATCATCTTGATTTTTCAATAGACGCTCTAATACCACTGACTTGTCTTCAAGATCAGCTAGATCACTTACAATAAAACTTCTCGTCCACAATACATGATCGATCCACAGTTGTCGCTCTGCCATTCTCAGATCACAAGTAGCTTTATTTGTTGGTATTCCATTAGTATGGACGTTCGCCGAAACGTTACCTTTGAATGGCACTAACATTAATGCCATTACAAACATCATTATTACTGAACTTCTTACTAGTTTAATCATCGTAAATGCTCCCTTTGTCATAATTTTTCAGTATATTATGAGCTAAGGGAGTATTTGTTATACAGAAAAGACTAGATAGGATTGGAATTACCTTCAGAGGCTATTCTATTAGGTGCATCTACAGCAGAATTAGTTTGTTTCATTGAAATAAAAAAGCCGTCTCACCGTAGATTATTGATCTACGAATGAGACGGTTTTTGCTTTGTTAAGGTATAATTGGAGCCGGAAGATGATAATAAACTTGAGTTATTTTATCGCCATCTTTCTTTTCTACTTCTGTGAATACATTAGCTTCGTTAGTGTTAGTAAATGTGCCTTGTGGTGTTACACCATCAGGATCGTATACAACCCAAACAGTTGGAGTTTCAGCTGACTCGGATCCATTCACAATAGTTGCTGTTAGATTCAATACAGAATCACGGGACATTCCTGTGCCTCTAGATACTTCAATACCACCAAAGCCATTCCCCCATAAGTATAGTACTCCATCTAATTCCACCTCAGAAGCGTTAACAAGAATTGCAGCATTGAAACTTTCAATATCTAAGTTTTTCAAGGTTACACCTGTTGCATTGTATACTTGAATACCATAAGAACCAAACCAATCAGTTGTAGAGCCCTCTGTGTAGCCATAAGAGATCCATAGATCTGTAACTGTAACTCCATTAGCTTGGATGATTATTCCGCTTGGATTAGGATTAATAAGATTGTTTTGATCATCTCGTTTATCTAAATTATAAAATTCAATCCCGTACCAGGGCTCATCTGCAGTTAATGTAACATCTTCACGATTAATTACAAGTGGACTTGTTAGATAAATATATCCGGCTACTGAAATATTTTTTAATCCCACTTGATCAACCGCTGTGCGAAGTTGAAGTTCGTTATATACATTTAAATAATAGAACGTTTGAGGGTCATCGCCTGTTCCCTCAGCTTCAATTAGTTGAGTGTTCCAGCCTACTACAGTACCTTGATCTTTTTCACCGTCAGCCTCACGAGTAACCCAAATTGTTGGGCGATCTTCAGTTTCTTCTTCATTCAAGATCGTTCCTGAAAGTGTTAGTACTGAATTACGGTCAAGTCCTTCACCTCTACTTACTTCAATACCACCGAATCCATTACCTGCTAACAATAACTCACCTGTTAATTCTACTTCAGAAGAATTAACAAGAATTCCAGCATTGAATTCAGCAACAATTATGTTATTCAATGTCACGTTTTCTGCATTGTATACTTGGATACCATAAGAACTAGCCCAAATTGATGGATCATGTTCCTCTTCACTATCAAAAGAGACAAGAATTAAATCGGTAACTGTAACTCCATTAGCTTGAATAATTAAACCGCTTGTATCAGGTTTTTCATTTGTAGATAGGTTATTAAAACCAATACCAATCTCAAGTCCATCTGAACTATTCCCATCTAATGTTACATTCTCACGATTAATTACAAGTGAACTTGTTAATTCAATAACATCACCCAATGAAATAATTTTCAAACCTTCTTGAGCAGCTGCAGTACGAAGTTGTGTTTCGTTATATACATTCAGTAGATAGAACGTTTGATCCTTATCTTCTACATCAGTCTTAATCAGTTGAGTATTCCAGCCTTCAACAAAACCTTTACCATTTTCAACCCAAATCGTAGGTTGTGATTCAGATTCCGTAGTGTTCAGTAGTGTTGCAGCAACTCCCACTGTTAGTACAGAATCACGAGTTACATCTGTCCCCTTACTTACTTCGATACCACCGAACTCATTACCCGATACATCCGTTGTACCTTTTAATGTTACTGTAGAAGCATTAACAAGAATACCCGCATCTGCACCTGATACTGTAACATTATTCAATGTTACTCCTGTAGCATCGTATACTTGAATTCCGTAGTTTCCACCCCAAGCAGGATCATCTCCAACTTTATCAAGTTTCACCTTAAGATTATTAATTGTAACATTACTACTTTGAATTAGAACACCATGCTTTTCAGCAGGCTCTGTTCCATTCAATGCACCAGCTAGTGAAATTTCTTTATCATTACCATTCAAAGTAATTGCTCTATCGATAACGATAGTTTTTGAAGCAATAAAACCTTGCTTTACGTTAATTGTCTTGATTTTACTATCAGCCAAAGCTGCTAATAATTGAATCTCGGTACTTACATCTCTAGATGTTGATGGAGTTGAAGGTGTTGAGGAACCATTGTCCACTACAGGTGCATCTGGAACAATAACTGTAATCCCTGGAGATACAATTAGATTCGTCGGTCTTTTCTCCAATGATACGCCATTTGCTGTAATATTTGCATTAACGACAGTTCCAGTACCCTTTACATCTGTTGCTGCGTTAATATTAAGATTCGTTACTGTAGTATTTGCAGAAAGATTAATTGTCGTATTTGCCGCAGCTGCAGTAACTTCTAATGTATTTACAGTACCATTTACAACGTTTACAGTAATACCAGGTACTTCAACGATTACTTTATCGAAGTTTCCTGATAATTCAATTTGTCCATTTCCTTGTTCAGTAATTGTAATGTTACCGAAGCCAGTTCCAGTTAGTTCATTTTCCACAAATATTGCTGGAGTTTTTGCGATTACTGAACCAACGGCAGTAGTGCCGGAAGCAACAATTCTTACAACTCCAGTTGCTTTGTCTACAATAATAGTGAATAGGCTAGAGTTAATAATATGAATACTATTTACTCCTCCGCCTTGTATGATCGTGTTACCTTTGACAGTAACATTATCAAGCGTCACATCGCCTTCGCCAATTCCTTTACCAAGAATTAAGTTCCCTTCGATGATTGTATTTTTCAATGTTACATTTGCAACAGTGATCATTACATCTCCAGCAATCGTATCCTGGCCAGTTTCAACGCCGTAAGTGCCTGCTTTTTTGTAAATTGTGAACTGATCTTCCATCGCACGATTAATCATGACAACAGATTCAGCACGAGTAATCTTGTTTTGCGGTTTTAATGTTTTATTTGGATAGCCACCGATATAGCCTAGATCGAATACTTTAGCTACTGAATCTTTTGCCCAAGCGGCAATTTTATCTGCATCACTGAAACCAGATAGATCAGCTGATGATGCTTCAGAACCTTTTACTAAATTTGATAACATAACTGCAGCTTCTTGGCGTGTTATTTGATCATTAGGACGTATAGTATTATCCTCATAACCTTTTACATAACCAGCTTGTACTGCTTTTCCAATTTCTTTCACATACCATTTGTTAGTAGACGTCTGCACATCTTTATAATTTAATGCAGCAGTCCCTGTTAAACCAAACGCACGGTTAATGAAGGTCATAAATTCTGCACGTGTTACATCCTTATTAGGTTTATATACATTTGCTTCAAAACCTTCTAGTAATCCTTGTTCTACCCACTCTTGCAAGTTAGTTTCAGCCCAGTGTCCTGAAATGTCTGATGAGCTACTAGCAGATGCCAATGAAAAAGACGGAATTAGTAATAATGCCGAAAGCACTAGCGCAATCCATTTACGAGATTTACTAATTTTCACGAATCATACCTCCTATTTTTTTTTGTGGTTAACTATTGCAATATTTACAATTTAAACCATAATATTAGTCTATCAAACGCTTCTACCATTTACAATGTTTTGTCATAATGTGAGAAATTTCTTATTTTAATTTAACTTTATATAATTTCTTATTTCCTCATAAATCATTAATTTATATTATAATAATTCTATTTCATTCTAGTCGTTAGTCCTATTTCAATATCTGGACAATTGCCTCTATATAGAATACATATTACTAGAGACTCAAACTTTCATATTAGCGTTTATTTACCTTACTTCGTGAACTAACATAGAAACAATCAGTTATTCTTTATTAACTGCTTCATATTCTACTTTCGTCATTGCACTTGTATTTTATTTATGAGTTTAATTTTCTTACTAGTTCACATTAATATCAAAAAATGTTAATACCATTCCACAATTTCCCTTAAATTTATTGTACAATTACTAGTATTGACTACACTTTGAATCTTTTTTCATAGTGTTTATTGAATACTAAAATTGGGGGAAAACGTAATAATGAACATGAAATTCATCTTGAAACAAGTTGCTGCTGTCAGCATTACTGCAACTTTAGCAGTATCGTTAGTATGTCCAGCAATAGCATTCGGTGCTAGTAATGTACAAGAAACCGTCTCTGCAAGAACAGAACAGCAATTATTAGAAAAGTGGCGTAAATATTTGCCTTTGGACATTGATAGTTCGAAGTTGTTCGAAGTTGCTCCAAAACTATCTGCTCCTTACAGTGCAGGTAAACTTAAAGAAAATGTATTACTTGATGGATTGAATGCAACTAATTTCGCAAGATACTTAGCTGGTCTTCCCGATGATGTAACACTCGATTATTCCATTGCTGAGCAACAACAAGCAGGTGCAATTATTAATGCCAAAAACGGAGCTTTATCCCATTATCCGAACAAACCAAGTGATATGAGCGAATCTTTCTATGAACTTGCATCTGCTTCTACTAAATCTAGTAATCTATCGGCAGGACGAGACACATTATATGACACTGTATTTTATGGATATATGTCTGACAATGGTAACAACAATCTACTTTCAGTAGGACATCGTCGCTGGATTATTAACCCGCAAATGAAGAAAACGATGTTTGGATTTGCAGTTGATCCCTCTTCTACTTATGGTACCTATTCATCAATGTCTGCATTTAACAAGGATCGCGATATTAATGAAGTACAGTATGATTATATCGCGTGGCCATCTGCTGGTATTTTCCCTGCAGAAATCATTCGTCCAGCTGATCCATGGTCAGTTTCCTTGAATCCAGATGTATATGATAGGAACAAAGTATCAGACATCAAAGTTACTTTAACTCGTGAGCGTGATCAGAAGGTTTGGAATTTTGATTCCAACGATCGTGATTACGAGGGTGATTTCTTCACTGTTAGTTTAGGTGGTTATGGAATTAATTTCGCTATTATTTTCCGTCCAGGTAATATTGACTCCTATGAAGATGAGGATAAGTTTAATGTTAAGATTACTGGCTTGCATACTTTAGCGGGTGAATCGACTTCTCTGTCTTATTCAACTTCATTGGTTCAATTACAGTCGGAATTTGTTAACAGTGCACAGCGATTCATGCTTCCTGGACAACAAATGCAATTTCCAGTAGATCAAACACCTATCCGCTATGTATCTTCTGATCCTAGTGTTGCAAGTGTTAACGCTAACGGCGTAGTAACTGCACATAAACGTGGCTATGTTAATATTACGGTTGATGGATATTTATACTCTACGAACGGTTCTATTCAAATCGATGTTCTTGATAAACCAGAAGCACCTATTAGTTCTTGGGCGTTGGCCAGCGTTCTAGAAGCTAACAAATATGGATTATTTACTATTAATCCGTATTACTATGATTTAACCCAGTCGGTTACAAGAGAATCTTTTGTTTATTACGTTATTGGACTTCTTACTGCGATAGATCCAACTATTGACCTTCGCAAATACGATGATGTACCATCACCATTTACCGATGTATATGACAGTAATTATGAGATCATCTGGGCATATAAAAATAATATTATTAATGGAACAGGCAACGGCAAGTTTTCACCACAAGAAACAATTACGAGAGAGCAAGCTGCTTCATTATTGATGAAGGTATACAATTATCTTGATGGAAACTTGAAAGGTGGTAAAGCCCCAGTCTTTAGTGATGACGCGAAAATTTCTAATTGGGCGCGTTCATCTGTCACTCAAGCTGCTGAACTATCCATTATGGGTGGCGTATCTGCTACCAAATTCGATCCACAAGGAAAATACTCTCATGAGCAAACGATAGTAACTATGGTCCGTTTATTCAATATGTTAGGCAAATAATTTATCACTTCACGTCTTAAAAGCCATCTTCTATGAAGATGGCTTTTTTCATTCCGTTCACAATTAGCAATTATAACTGAGAAATTGCTTCAGAAAATTATTACAAACAACTTGAATTGAATCATTTCCTATGTTATATTGATATTGTGATAATGATTATCAATATCACGAAAGAGAGACTCACCTCTATCCATTCCTTTCAATATGAATACGATACTATTTATTTTCTAGTAGTCTATTCTCTTCACTATGTGACGATGAGATGGCACGCTAGCTTTTCTCCATTCTCTATAGTGAATGAATGATATTCTTATTTTTGAAATGTATGCGTTAGTGCTCTCTAGTGCAACGACTGTACTAGCCACATAGTAAAAGAATGTCCCTCTATTCAATAGGTAAGCCATGCCTGTTGTATATGTTCATCTGGTTGCCACTACAAATGTTGTTTCAGCTCAAATCTAACCCCATAGCTTGAGCCTCAATACACCTCCAATTAGCATCTATTCAGAGCTAATCGGAGGTGTTTTTGTTAACATACTTTATAAAATGAGAGTTCAGCTGACGCTTATTGAACTTCTTATATAAAGAGGAGATGTATCCGCTACGGACACATCTCCTCTTCCATTACCATTAAAATATTAATATAAATTTTGTCCGATCCCTACAGAATTACTTTGAAGCCCCTTAAGTATTTCTTGAAGCAGATAGTAAGATTCATCGCTATCCAAATCATTAAGATTTACTGCATCTTTATCAATCACTGGTTTGGCAATCTTATCATCAAATGATGTTTTGGAATCAAAGTTAAAGCCAATCTTCATTGTTTCTCTCTCGCCAAACACATTCGCCATAATCTCTACATTACCTTTTATCGTTTGATTAGAATAGTTATCTTTCAACTTCTGATCAACTTTACGAGTAAAATCACCACTTATAGTCGGTGCATCTGCAATCGAAGTCAAATCAATTTCAAACGTGTAGCGATCTTCGCCGCCTTGCGTAGTCGCTTCACGTGCTCTCCAATTAATATTTGCAGTAAAGTCAGTTGATCCAGAGGTGTATGCAGATAAAGTGATTTTACTCTTAGCATCTCTAACTTTGTCTATAACTTCAGTCGTGGTCTCTGATTCTATTAGTAAACTAGAAATATCACCATAATCGTAAACTTCTAACTCAATATCAAATGTAGATTGGTCCACGCTTTTCTTTAAATCCCATTTTGTCTGATGCACATTTACTTTAAGCCCGCTAGAATCAAACTCATCCATAAATGTTAATGTTACTTTACGATCAATAATTTCATTCTTTTTGTTAAGATATAATACCATTTCAAAACTTCCGACGGTTTCTGTATCGATTAAAGCAGTTTTCATCTCATATAAACCATCTTCGATTTGTTCTTTCAAATAAGTTAGTTCTTCAGCAGATGTAAGCGTACTAGAACTGTCACTATAATACTGGAAGATATAGTTGGCTATCAACTCTTGTGCTTCCTTATCACCACGAAGCTTGTCTACCAATGAAATTAGCATTGTTCTAACTTCTTCTTCACTAATACTAATTGTTAGCTTTTTAGCTTTTAAATCACCTTCAGAAGTAGCATATGAGCTATCTTTCTCAACCGTGAAATATTCGTCCTTCAATTGAGATATGATGAAGCTCGTATATTGCTTATTCAGTTGTTCTAACTGCTTTTCTGTAACTTTTGGCACTTTAACTTTGTCAGCTTCATCTTCCTTGGACTCCGTGCCACTATAAATATTTTGTAGTTCTTCGAATGATGAATAGTGCATTTTATCAAGATCGCCAATACCTTTAAAAGCAAAAATATCGTCATAAAACATAAACAGAGCATCAACCACAGACTTTCCATCATCCTTCACGTTCAAAGAATACTGCCCCCATAGATCATTAGGGTTCTGTTTCAGATTAAGTTCAATTGCCCCGCTGTTTATTGCATCGGCAAATTCATCAAAACCTTCTGTATCATTAGCATCTAGTGAAATGTCTCCTGTTAATGTGATGGTAGTATCAGAGGTCATCTCTTTAATCTTATCGAAAAATGCCATATCCGCTTTACCAAATAACGATGAATTGCTTTGCTGATTTTGATAGGTTTGAAGCTCAGCGTATAAATATAACTCCTTACCATTTTTATTAAGAAATACATTAAATAATGTAATGGCTACGACTATTAATATAATTGCGCCTACCCCGAGCGAAGCAAATATTTTGATCTTTTTGCTTTTCAGCCAAGCTGGAGCTTTTGCACTCTGTTGCACGCTAGGTTGTGGAGCATATCCTTGTGGACCATTGCTTTGCTGCGGCATCCCTCCTTGTGTGGCATAACCTTGTGGTGGTATATTTCCTTGTGGTCCGTATCCTTGTGGTGGCATGCCTCCTTGTGGACCATTGCCTTGCGGCGGAAAATTCCCCTGTGGGCCGTATCCTTGTGGTGGCATACCTTCTTGTGGACCATTGCCTTGCGGCTGTAAATTCCCCTGGGGGCCATATCCTTGTGGTGGCATACCTTCTTGTGGACCATTGCCTTGCGGCTGCAAATTTCCCTGTTGCCCGTATCCTTGTGGGCCATTGCCTTGTATTTGTGTAGTTCCGACTGATGATCCCGTTGTGTTTTCATTCGAATTTTCTACAAGAACAAGTGTTGCTTGTCCACATTGTGGACAAAATTTATATAATTGCTCAGTCTTCGACTGACAACTTTGACAGATATACATAATTAATCTCCCTTCTATTGAGCGAATTGTTTAAATTCAACATCATTATATGTGTAATCATCTTCATAGTAGTCGTAGTAAGCTACATAAGGCTGGAAAGATTCGACTACCAAACTACCATCGGCTGCATCATATAGTAAGATAATATCTGCTATCAGTTGTTCTGCTGTGTCAGAATAACTATCTATCAAGTAGTCATAAGTTGAGTATTTAAAATTAACTAATGCAGATAATGTGATATAGTATTTATCCTTCTCCGATGAAGTTACCCATAGCGTATCGAAGGTGTACGTAGCATCTGTAGGATAGAAACCATCATAAGCATAATCATATAACTCATAATAAAGGGAATCTAATATAACAGAACGGTTAGCTTCGCTAACATTTTCTAGTAAAGCTGCATCATAATCCGTTACACTATCAAATGCTGAAGGTATAAATCCATCTAATTGTTTAACGATGTTTGAACGTATATCCTCTGATATTTCTGTGAAGAACGCATATGATGAATAATCATAATCACTATCATAGAATAAGCTATCTTTATCAAATACAATTTCATTAGTTTTGTATTTTCCCCAAGGGAATTCATATTGTCCAGTTACGGTAACTTCCTTATCATAAGGAATTGGACCAATTCCATCCGTCATTGCTTGTTCAAATTTTATTCCTGTACTTTGTCCGTCAATTAATACTTCTGCACCTAGAACTGAAGCAGTCGGATAGATCGTATAACCCAATATTTCCAGATTAATGTAGGATGAGCTACCGTCAATGATCACAGACTCACTTGTTAATGATCCCCATTTATTATCGAGATTTGCTTGAACGGTCATCGTGCCATTTGAGGCAATTGGACCAAATCGATATGCATCCCCAACGGTGAGTTTAGTATCTTTACCATTCAAATATAATTTTGCTTCGGAATGGTTAGATTCTAGATACACATACTGTGCATCGATAGATAGATCAATATCATGATTATGATCTTCTGGAAGCATAACTTGCTTCTCTGTATTAAGCGAAACATATTCGCTATCAAATTGAGCATCTACTTTATAGGATCCTGGCATTAATGGGCCTATCACTTTTGTATAATCATCTGATTTAGAAGTCAGTATGTCTTTTCCATCTAATTTAATTACTACACCTTTTTGATTCGTATACAACGTAAAGTAGTATGGTTGTACAGCAATTTTATACGTGTCAAATAACCCTAGTAGTCCTTCTTCCTTAACTAGAGTTAGCATAGAATAATAATCATATTTTAGTTGTTGTTCTTCCTCATTATTAATTTGATTTTTTAAACCTTCAATTTCATCATCTAATACTGAAGTTTTCTTATCTAAATATGTAAGTAGTTTTGTTACATCACCCTCGGTTAATTCTAAAACAGGGTCATTTGAAACAAGAATTTTGTGGGCAGCTGCAGCGTTACCTGATTTAACTGCTGCTTGGAACTTAGAAAGCACAGATTCCGGTTTAGAATTTGCTGACAGAATACTGTAAGCAACAATACTAGCAATAATGAGTAGACCGACAATACTTACAATAATAATCAGTACTATCTTACTATTTTTTTTCGTTTCCACTTCTTGTACAAGATTATCCAACCTGATACACCCCTATCTAAATAATAGGACAATTATAGCATATGAAAGGAAAAATTCGTCAAAATCAGTAAAAAAATTGTATAATATTTGTAAAATGTATCACTTTTATTACATATAACTACAAAAAAAGGACGCCATCGGCATCCTCCTTTATCTGCTACTATTGTTCTATTATACTAATAATTCTACTATGTTATTGTTAATCTACATTTTACTAGTCCTACTTGTTATTACTTTAGAACTATTAACTTCATTATAATTTGATCTTACTCCAAATTCAACCATTTTTTTCAATTCCGACAAAATCATCGTTTTTTATGGAGTTTATTGTCACAATCTTTCAGATCGCTACGATACATTGCTCATATAACAATATACTTAACTAACACAAAAATAACCTTCATCTAATAGTTTCAACTATCAGAATAAAGGTTATTAATTATTATAC
Source organism: Paenibacillus endoradicis (assembly GCF_024721975.1). The sequence goes on from NZ_JANQBB010000002.1 coordinate 174,040, forward strand.
GCTATTTAGCAAAGCGATGATTTCCGATGGTAGCTACAACCGTTAGACTAGACCAGTAAGAGTCATTTGAATATTTAGGGTTAAAGAAATATACTGCCCCTTCAACATTGTTTTTACCATTCAAAGCATCCTTAGTCGCTTGTAATACACTAGCGTTAGGATCTGCTTTAGCAAGTAAGCCATTATGCGCTGGTGGGAATTGACTTCCCGAGTAGATAACTTCTTTAATTGAATCAGGAAACTTAGAATTTGCCACACGATTCAATATCACATTCGCTACTGCTAATTGACCTTCATAAGACTCGTATCCAGACTCTACCTGAACGATCTTAGCAAGCAATTGATATTCTTCATTTGTAAATGGTTTAGCTTTTTTATCAAGAATAGAAGGTAAAATAACTGCTAGTTTCATACCATTCTTAACTTGATCTTTCGATGAGAATTTATTTCTTTTTACCACTTCTGCTTGAGTCAAGTTATGATCCGCACTAATCTTTGCTAATGAATTTTCATCACTCACGACTTCAAGTGGTACACTTGTTAACGTCAGTGTCTTCTTATCAATATCCCAAGCCGCTGTAGCATGAGTAACTTCGGCTACATAACGAACTGGAACATATAATCTACTATCATATAGGTAAGGTACTGCTTCAAGCGTATAACGTTGATCATTAAAATACACTGTAGGAACATCATTACCGAAAACTACCTCGTCGTTGCTTTTCGTAATGATCGTTGCTTCTTGTGTCTTAGAATCCCAACTAACTGACGCACTTAATGATTTTGCTACTAATCCTACGGGCAAGTACATTCTACCATTTACCATATGTAGTGGAGATTCAAGTTTAAGTGAACTACCATTCAAAATTACTTTCGCATCTTCAACCTCTCGTTGATCTGTAGCTGCGGATACTGAGAATGGAACTACAGTAAGTAGTGCGATGGCTACAATTGCTAGCACGCTCAATCTGCTTACTTTCATTATAAGTTTTAACATAAGTCCTCCCGACTAATCTTTTTATTGCATGAGGTAATGTATGTTTAGCATTATAGCACAGCATTGGAGCGCATTTTCATTAGGATTTTTACATAGATGAAGATTAGATGAAGAATGTAGTAGCGTTTTCAATATTTTATTTTACTCTTAATTACTCAGCTAATCAGCCAAATCCCTTGTCACGCCTACAGTTGTCAAGCAGAGTTTTCATATCTTTCACCTTAATTCTTCACCCCTATTATTATCTTAATTTTTTCTGAAAAAGATGAGAAAATGATGCTTTAGAGATAAATCCACTCTAATTCACCCCAATAATAATGTAATTATGAGAAGTGTTTCAACTTCTTAGTGTGCAACTTGTAGCTTATTATTTCTTCACATTAATTAACTGCGATATCCAAATCTGTTACATAAATAACAATTATCTTATAGACTTATTTTGTTAATTTGATACTATTAAAGGAGACCCCGTTCACACTCGATTGAGGGTCTTTTTATACTACGATCTAATCTTCTGATGGACTTTAGTCATACGAAGCTAGAATCGAAATCTGCTAGGCTTGAGTTATATTTGAAAAACGGTTAAGGAGGAATTTACGATGTCACATGTGAGTAACGTCAAGTTATTGACGTATGTGGTAAGTATAGGGGAGGAAATCTACTATGAACCATAGTGTAGAATGGGAAACGCAAATACAAAACTACGATAAGCAACTTGTCACTATTGAAGAACTGCGTAGTAAGCAACTTGAGAAATATATACTGAAACAAAGTGGCTTAACGAAAGAAATGGAACAATTGCTGGATCGGTATATGCAAGAAATAAAGAGACGACTTACGCTTCTTAAAGCGCCTGAAGAACAACTTGTTATGTTAAACACCATTATTGAAATTGAATATGTAGACGATGGCTTTATCGATACTTATAGCATTGTCGCTCCGGAAGAGATTGATCCAGAGCAAGGGAAAATATCTTTGCTTTCTCCTGTAGGAAGTCAACTACTATTAGCTCCATTACATGAGCAAATCGAACTTTCGACACCTGCTGGAAAGATGACGATTCGTGTCATTAGCATTAAGCCACAACTCGCGTAACCATTCTACAAAAAACTACAAAGGCAAGCTCATTTTCGCTAGAATTTGAGCTTGCCTTTATTTATTGTACTAATTTGCTTCATGTATATACTTCTTGCTCATTTTCCTGCTTCTCCTGTGCATGATAAATGTGTTCTACATGCTCCATTAATTTTTCTATATATTCCATTTCTTCATCTAGGAGAATACTTGGAAACAACGCTGGATCAAGTACAACCGAATCATTTTCGAAAAGATGCAACTTCGCTCTTTCTTCCTCTGTCATATTTTGTGACGCTTTCATCGTTAGATCGGCAAGCATACTAAAGAGTGACAATCCTACTGTAGTAGCCTCCTCAGAAGAATGAGATATTCCTTTTTGATGAAACTCCAATATTTGTGATAGTAGCACCACCATTTTCATCTCAAGTTCAAGTTGCTCTTCCGTTTGTGGATCATTCTGATATATTATATTCACAAAATCAGGTGGTAAATGTTTAAGTAAATGCTCACGTTGCTTATTCTCGTTCTGCAAACTATGAATCATTAATAACAAAAGCCCCGAAGAAATTGAATCCACCTTCGAAGTTATCTTTTTGACGCGATCAAGCGATGCAATAATTCCATTAAGCTCATCTCGTTTTTTCACAAGCCATTCATGCTGCTGATCGAATACTTCAGCCATAGATACATTCTCATCCACCAATGTATCTGCTATTTCCTCTAGTGAAAAATTCAAATACTTCATCGTTAATATTTTTTGAAGTTGGATGAGGTCTTCTCTTGAGTAATAACGATATCCTCCATCAACACGTAAAGTAGGTTTCAATATTCCCTTCTTATCGTAATAACGTAAAGCCCTTTCTGTTACACCTGTCAATTTGGCAAATTGTCCGATTCGATACATAGTATCCGCCTCCAAATGATCTATTTGTCTTCATTATAAAGGTTGACGTAACGTCAAGTTCAATACTATTCTAATAAAATACTCTATATAACATAGTTGCAACCGTAAGTTGACAAAGTGCAATGTCCAAAAGATAGTTTTTAATACAATGTTTTAATACAATTGAACTATCAAATAAATAGAGGAGTTCATACTATGACATTCAGTGAAAAACTTTTTAAACTAAGAAAAGAGAATGGTTTGTCACAAGAATCCTTAGCTGAGAAATTAAATACTACAAGGCAAGCAATTAGCAAATGGGAAAACGGACAAGGTTTTCCTGAAACTGAAAAACTTCTAATGCTTGCAAACCTTTTTGAAGTGTCACTTGATTATTTGTTAAAAGATACCGTTGAACAAAGTAATGAAAATGAAAGAGGATATTATGTAAGCAAAGAGATGGCGGAAGGGTATCTTCTATCCCAACGTAAAACTTCAAAACATTTTTCCTTAGGATTTAGTCTTCTTATTTTTTCTACAATACCTTATTTCCTTTTCAAACAAGACCCAATAATTTATACCATCATAATTATTTTTATTGCAGTTTTTGGAATTGGAGCAATCGTAGTTGGTTTTATTGAAGAAGATCGATATACAATACTCAAGAAAGAATCATTAATATTCGATCAAAATCATCTTAAGGAATTAAAAGTTAGATACGAAGATATTAAGAAAAAATGTACTGCCGTAATAGTAGTTGGAGTATGTGCTATTGTAGCAGGTGGGATACCCTTTTTATTAGTCAAAAAAGAAATTGTAGCTTCAGACGTTTTAGTGCCTTACTATCCAATCTTCATATCTTTCATTACAGTTGGTGCCTACATTTTCATTCGTACGTTATCAAAAATAGACGCATATAGAATATTAGTAAAAAATGAGGAACATATTAATCGCTTAAGTAACTCGTTTATGAAAAAAGTGAGAAAGAAATTAGATAAGTTATTGTCATAGCTAATTGATAACAACACTTAAAACACAAAATGACCCAGTAAGATGACCTTTTAAAGTGTCTATCTTATTGGGTCTTTTTACTTTCAATAAATACCTTTATTCAAGTTTCTATTTAAATCGCAGTTAGACGATATACACAACTTTGGAAGTCGCCATAAAATTGCGGAACAGGATGACCTGCATACATTAATTGATCTCCAGCAAATACCCCACCGTTTTGACCTTCTAAACGATACGATTTATTAGGATCAAGTCCTTGAAGACGGAAGCGACCAATTGCACCGTTAGGTTCCTGTAGTACTTTCACGAATACAACAAAAGCTTCAGTCTTATCTTTAGAAACGAACATCCACGATGTTTCATTACCTTCAAATGGACTTAATAGACGGTAGAAGTCACCGAATGAAACAATTGGACGAATATCTTTACACAGCTCGATTTGCTCTTTCACAAGCTCCTTCTCTTCATCAGAGAATTTAGATAGATCAAGCTCATATCCGAAGTTACCAGATAACGCTACATTACCTCTGGTCTCAAGTGAAGTCATTCGATTTACTTGATGATTCGGTACAGCAGATACATGTGCACCCATAGAACTCACTGGATATACGATACTTGTGCCATATTGAATTTTCAGACGAGATATCGCATCACTATTATCACTTGTCCATGTTTGTGGCATGTAGTATAGCATCCCTGCGTCAAAACGACCACCACCACCAGAGCATGATTCAAATAGAATATGTGGGAAAGCTGTCGTAATACGCTCCATTACATTGTATAGTCCAAGCATATAACGATGTGCTGTTTCACGTTGACGATCTGCTGGTAGTAGCGCTGATCCAATCTCCGTCATATTACGATTCATATCCCATTTCACATACGTAATTGGAGCGCTTGAAAGTACATCAGAAACGGTTTCTACGATGTAATTTTGTACATCTTCACGTGAAAGGTCTAAAACTAACTGATTCCGAGCTTCAGTACGGCGACGACCGTCTACATGAAGACACCAGTCTGGGTGATTACGGTACAATTCACTTTCAGGTGAGATCATCTCTGGCTCGAACCATAGACCAAATTCTAATCCTAGATCACGTACCTTTTTCACGATACTTTCAAGTCCATTAGGTAGTTTCTTGCGATCAACGAACCAATCTCCTAGTGAAGTTGTATCATTATCACGTTTGCCGAACCAACCATCATCAAGTACGAATAACTCAATACCCAGTTCTTGTCCTGCTTGTGCAATGGCTTCAATCTTTTCTTCATTAAAATCAAAGTAAGTCGCTTCCCAGTTGTTAACTAGAATAGGACGAACTTTATCTCTGAACTCACCACGTGTTAGACGGCTACGATATAGATCATGGAAACGACGAGACATGCCACCGATACCTTCATGTGAATGTACCAATACAACTTCAGGAGCTTGGAATGTTTCACCCGCTTCAAGCTTCCAGTTGAAGTCAAATGGGTTAATTCCCATAAATAGACGAGAATGCAAGTATGGATCTACTTCAACACCAGCAATAAAGTTCCCACTGTATACGAAGTTAACGCCATATACATCACCATGTTGCTCCGTTGCACCTTCACTTACAAGCGCAATGAAAGGATTTTGTACGTGACTACTTGAACCACGACGACTTTCAATAGATTGCATACCTGGCTCTAACTTACGACGATGAATATAGCGTTCGCGCACCCATGTACCAGATAGTTGAAGCATTTCGTAATTATAACCTGGCATATCTATATTCATACTTAGCGCGCGATTCAAGTTCAATACATCTGTACCTTCATTGCGATATTGTACAGAACGTGTAATTGCACTGAAATCACGGAATGCCGTATAAGATAGGACAATGACTGCATTTGTAAGTTGATCACGAAGTGTAATCAATAAAGTTTGAGCTTCATCATCAGCTTCAGCATATACGCTAGGTAGACCATCTAGCTTCGGTTTACCGTTAATAATTTCATGAGACTCATAGCGGAAATCAGTAACCGTGCTACCGTTAGGTAGTTGGAATTGATACGCCGGAGTACGGAAATCAGAATCACCATAAGCAGGTAATTCCTGTTGTAGTGTGTCTAATGAATATTCTAGTTGCTCGAGATCAGTACTTGGTGTGAATGAAGGTCTTATATTAATTTGATACAAGCCATCTAAATATTCTCCAGATACTTTACGTCCCCAATAAAGATGAGCAACATGACCTTGATTCGTAATTTTAACTGCATAGCTAGTATCGTGTGATTGTAGATGAAAAACTCTTGTTGCTTCGTTATATAAGATCATATTTCCACTCCTATAATATAATATTGACTACTTGATATACTCCCTGTGAGAGGTTTTTCAATTGTTAATCTTCATACAGCTTTCACGTTCAATAAACGTTGTATTCAACTTAACTTGCATAGCGACTTTTCGTCCTTCCATTCTTTCAACAAGCATTTTCACTGCCGTTTCACCTAATAATTCAGTATGAGCATGAACTGTCGATAATGGAGGATTAACAAATGCTGCAATCTCAATATCGTTAAAACCGATAATTGACATTTCTTGAGGTACAGATATACCAGCTTCATTTAATGCATACAATGCTCCGACTGCCATATGATCACTTGCAATAAGACAAGCCGAAGGTCTGTCACCTCTAGCTAATATGTTTTTCATCGCTTCATACCCGCCTTGTGTGGACCAATCATCTACCCATTCTACACAAGCATAATGATGACCATATTCGCGCAACATACGATTGTAAGCAAGATAACGATGTTCCTGGGAACGTTTTAATGAACGTGGTTCTCGTAAAGAATGAACCCACTCTACCCCACCAATAAATCCTATCTTCTCATGGCCTAAGCTTGTTAAATAATGATAGGATGTTCTAATTGCTCCATCAAAATTTAGATGAACAGAATCGTAATCTAATAGCTCTTCACCATGATTGACGAACACGATTCGATCAGGACGAGGGTAAATATCGAGAACATCTTGCACATCAATCGAACCTACTACTAGTAAGCCATCAAGCTCAGCTGCTTCTTCATATGCAGTAGTATAATCTCCGCGAATAATTTTCGTGATGGAAATGCCTAACTGCTCACAATGAATTTCTATTCCTCTGCGAACCGCAGTAAAGTAAGGATCATTCTTTTCTTCTTCTGCCGTTGACCAAAATAACAATCCAATTTGCAAGGTTGAGCGTTGCATTTCTTGTTTTAGCTTCTTCAAACGTTGAGGTTTATAGTCAAGTTCCTCGGCAATTGCAAAAATACGCTCACGAGTTTCGGCACTTGTACTAAGCGTTGTATCATTATTCAGCACTCGAGAAACTGTCGCTGTCGATACTTCAGCTAGTTGTGCGATTTGGCGAATTGTAGCGATAAGATTACCTCTTTCTACATTAGCTTTACGTCTGCCATCGTGGCGATAAAAGTTTAGTTAATAATTTTACTTAACAAATTACACTATTATCATACTCCATGAAACCATCATAATCAAGCACAAAAAAAGCCAATTCTACATAAGCTCTTCTGCTTAAGTTGAATTGGCTTCTGTATAAGATATACAATCATAGTTACTATCTATTCACTTCTCAAAAATTACCTATAGAACAATTAACTTCTCAATTACTCTTTCTTACTCTGCTTCAATTTATGAAGTTCTTCTCGTAATTGTTGTTCCGTTTTACCTTCAATTGAAATACCTTTAGATTTCGCAAATTCACGCATTTCTTCTAACTTCTTAGCCCGAAATTGTTGTTTGAACATTTCCCATTTCTCAGGTTGCTCAATTTTCGCCTTTTCGATGGCAACTCTTAGTTCCTTTGCAGATTTTCCTTCTGTATCAATCTCGAAATAATTAGCAAGCATCTGCATCTTCTTCAACTTATGTGCTTGTAGTTCTTCTTTACTCATGTTTTTATGATGAGATGAGTGTCTTTCCTCTTTATCGTTACTACTTTGTTTATCCTCTAGTTGTGTATTAATACTCTTACTTTCCATATACTTCGTTGCAGCTTCCGTATTTGTAGTTAACCAACATAGTGATATCAAGCCAAGTGAAAGCAACATTAAAGTACATTTTAAACTTAAAGATTTCATCATAGTACCAACCTCCAGCTATCTAAGTTGTAAAAATTCATGCTATAACTAAGTATTCCCATTTCAGTTAAGCATAATCAACCTAGCGTGATATGGAGTTCGCTTCATCTTCGATGTCGAATAAGCTACGTTAGCATTCTCATCGTTATCAAAGCCCGCTTTTTGAACTACCTATTCCAATGAAGGTTCAAAAATCGGGCTTTCAGAATCGAGAAGATGGAGCGCTACTTGCGGAAGGAGGAAGCGCAAGTGTACGTTATTGGTACACGCGGACCGGACTTCCCAAGTTCGCTTCATATTCGATGTCGAATAAGCTACGTTAGCATATTTATCGTTATCAAAGCCCACTTTTTGAACTTCCTCTTAGAGTTCGAGCATTGCTAATTGCTGTTTGAGCCATTCCCGATCAAAATGTTCACCAATAAATACTGCTACATCATGTACTTCGCCTTGGGGATCAATTCGCATAAAATCAGATTCACGATAAGCAAATTGAAATAAAAATCGACTTGGAACATCACGGAATGTAACTATACCTTTTGCTCGATAAATATTTGCGGGCAGACTAGCAAGCCATTGCTCAAATTGCTCACTGCTTGGCTTACCTTTCCAATAGTGTGTATAGGCCATAACATGCGTATGATCGCCATGTTTATGATGATGCTTATGTTCTCCCTCCGACTGATGAACCGCTTTAATTAGGTTACCTTCATTCACATCATTATAATCACGAGTGTCTCCCTGTCTTAATACCTGTAATGAATCTGGTTGATCTAACTGTGCACCTTCTAGTAGCCATTGCCAATTGTTAAGTTGACAATGATCCGTCGTAATTATCTCCGCATGCTCATTTAAATCACGCAACGTTTGCTCCGCCTCAACTACTTTTTCTGGATCAAGACGGTCACATTTATTCAGTACAATCAAACTGCCGCAACGAATTTGATCCTGCATTAAGCGATACGTAGCATCTTTAACTAATCTAGATCGATCAAGTAAATGCTCTCCATCAACAATTGTAATAACTGATTGTAATTTTACATGCTTGTACATCGATGTTTCTGTTATTGCATCTATTGTTTCCATTGGATGCGCAGCACCTGTTGACTCTACAATGATAAGATCAGGAGAATATTGCTGCAGTAATTGATTAAGTTCTAACGACAAATCACCACGCATGCTACAGCAGATACAACCGCCGAGTACTTCTGCCATCGCGACATCCTTCTTAACAAGTTGTCCATCAAAGTTAACTTCGCCTAATTCATTCATTAATACAGCTGGTGTTAAGCCAGCAGCCTGTGCTTTTTCTACGATCTGTGTTAGTAATGTTGTCTTTCCACTTCCTAGAAATCCTGATAATAAGTATATTGGAACAATTTTTTGAGTGCTCATGGGGATTTACCTTCTTTTCTTTAATGTGTTTCTTCTATTATATAACAACTTCTTCAAACTTTTCATTTGCTTCCGAAAGTAACTTTATGTAGATGAAAAGTTACATCGGAAGCATACACAAATAGGAAAAAACCTATGAGTGATTTCTCACCCATAGGTCTTTTCGAGCCCGCGCAGCGCGTATTAGCAAACACAACTAATAATTACTAGAAGGATGAATAGAACAAGAATCCAACTTACGTTGAATCCACCACAACCTCCATCGTGAAAATGATGATTAGCTCCACCTGAAACGTTAGCAGCGTAATTCATATTTGTCATCTCCTTTAAGTTAAGGTACACCATATCATATGTCATTCATCCTATTTGGTTTGGGCCAGGGCCTAGATAGACCATAACACATCGATATTTCCGCTCAAGCCTATCTTTTCACTTTGCACGGTTGCACCCAGACCAATTACTAAACTTCTGCATAGATTATTAGTGTAGTCACTACTTGAGGAGGTGCATGTTATATGTCAGGAATCGTTGGTCACAGAGGAAGTAATTTTGCATTTATTTTGGTTCTTTTCATCTTGTTAGTAGTAATCGCTTGTGTTTGCAACTAGCCCAATATCTCTTCTCGTAATTAACAAGTAATAAAAGCCAATACAACAACAGCTAGGTGATCCCGAGATCATCTAGCTGTTGTTTTTATTGGCTTGAATCATATTTAAAATTTTAGAGAAAATATCTAGCGTCTTTTCCTATTATTCTTATGTTGATACATATAAATATCATAGGTTTTTCATAAAAAAAGATATCACATCATCATTATATTGAATTACGATGATAGTAATATCTCATATATGAGTGTTCTAGTTACTCCTTAACATTTTGTTGAACAATGCCTTGCAAATATTCAAGGAATGGTTCGCGTAATTGAGGTCTACGTAGTGCAAATTCCACGGTAGCTTCTAAAAAGCCTTGTTTGTCTCCTACATCATAACGACGTCCTTCAAATTCGTAAGCGTAAACTGCTTCATTGCGAGCAAGTTGATTCAATGCGTCCGTCAATTGAATTTCTCCATTTGCCCCGGGTGAAGTATTTTCTAAAATTCCAAAAATAGAAGGCATAATAATGTAGCGGCCTAGTATCGCAACATTAGATGGAGCATTTTCGGTAGCAGGCTTCTCTACCAAATCATCTACGCTATAGATACGATTATCAATTTTCTTGCCGTTCACAATACCGTACTTATGCACGTCCGATTCCTTCACTTGTTGAACACCAAGCACTGTATTGTTGTAATATTCATAAACATCAATCAACTGTTGCAAGCAAGGTACATCACTGTGTACAATATCGTCGCCTAATAATACAGCGAAAGGCTCATTACCAATAAAGCTTTTTGCACAATAAATTGCATGTCCAAGACCTTTAGGCTCTTTCTGCCGTATATAGTGAATATTCACCATATTAGAGATTTGTCTAACCTCTTCAAGAAGATCCAATTTACCCTTAGCCTCTAGTTCTAATTCAAGCTCTATGGATTTATCGAAATGATCTTCGATTGATTTTTTGTTGCGTCCTGTAATAATTAGAATCTCATCTATGCCAGAAGCAACCGCTTCTTCAATAATAAATTGCAGAGTAGGCTTATCCACGATTGGAAGCATTTCTTTTGGTTGAGCTTTTGTTGCTGGCAAGAATCGAGTCCCAAGTCCAGCAGCAGGAATTATTGCTTTCCTTACCTTCATTTAACACGCCTCCTATTATCAATGTCTCTTTTTATCATAATATCATTTAACGTATGTTTATGGTATGGACAAGTGGAGCATAGTATGAAGATAGCATAACAATAGAATAATTATGAGATCTAAACAAAGCGCAAACAAAAAAAGCTTACGTGCAATTCACGCACTATACAACAAAGTTAGTCACTCATGTTGTACATGCAATTGAATTTTACGTAAGCTTCATTATTATTTAGTTACTTCTTGCAGCAATGCACTTAATCTAAGTTGTACTTCTTCCGTAGATAAATTATGTCTCGCTACGTAAAGATTATGAGGATGTTCTACACATGCTGGAGTACAACTACCCATATGTTTATGCTCATTCTCTTCAGAAGCTAGAATTTGCTTATTGCATTCTGGATTAGCACAATTAATATATCGCTCACAAGGTTCCCCAGTAAAATGATCTTTTCCGACAATAACTGGATTAACTTGATTTATAGGAACAACTAGTCTTTCGTCAAACACGTAACATTGTCCGTTCCATAATTGACCTTTCGCGACAGAATCTTTACCATATGACACGATACCGCCATGCAACTGGCCAACATCTTCATATCCTTCGCGAACTAACCAACCTGAGAACTTTTCACAACGAATACCACCTGTACAATATGTTAAGATTTTTTTGCCATCTAACATTTCATGATTATCTCTAATCCATTGTGGCAATTCTCGGAATGATTCAATATCTGGACGGATAGCTCCTTCAAAATGTCCGACATCAAATTCATACGTATTGCGAGCATCAATAACGATTGTATCTTCTTGTTGCATTTCTTTATAGAAGTCCGCAGGTTCTACATAACGACCTGTTACTTCTAATGGATTAATATCGTCCTCTAAGCTTAAGTTAACAAGCTCTGGACGTGAACGCACATGCATTTTCTTGAAAGCATGTGTTTCTGATTCATCAATTTTGAATACAATTCCTTGGAATAGTGGATGAGCGTTCATATATGCCATATAAGCATTTGTTTGCTCAACTGAGCCAGAAACTGTCCCATTAATTCCTTCATACGCTACAAGAATACGACCCTTTAACTCTAAAGATTTACAAAATGCTAAATGCTCTTTTGCAAATAATTCTGAGTCTTCAATCGTAGTGTAGTGATAATACAATAAAATACGATAATCCATCTTCTCATTGACCACCTATCATGTATATTTACAGGATATAACCTGATAGAGTGATTCTTATTAAGCTCTATTAGAGCAATAATTAAGAACCCCTGCCTATTCATAGGCATAAGAGAAATTATAGCTACTCTACGTTCAATTTGCAATCGTAATATACTGGATTCTCGCATATTTCTCGTTTTTTATTATTATTTGATTTGTCATAAGACATATCTATTATCTTATTATTATTTAGCCAAATACCATTTACGTGAATCCAATTGACAATTAATCGTCTTGTCAGGAGACACATTGCCAAGAAATTCACCATCTACATGACTTACTGTAGGTGAATCAACCTTCAATGAAAACCGCTCTGCTTGTAACATTTCCACTTCACGAAAATTCACATGCTTCCCCCAAAATACGGTCATAAATACTAAGAGTAGTTTCATTCTCGATAAATCATGTACAACCGTCAATTCTAATAGCTGATCATCGCTTTTGGAAGAAGGTGATATCTTCATCCCACCTCCAAAATAAGGACCATTACATATAGAAATAAACCACACATTACGGAAGCGATGCGTTTGTTCTCCAATATGAACAACGGCATCGAATCGTTTGAAAGTAAACAACGCCCATATTGTAAGTAACATATAGGATAGTCTGCCTAATTTCACGTAATTGAGCCAGCGCTTTAATTTCGATTGGTTCAATGTCGTAGTAATATATGCATCGAATCCAATCCCAGAATTATTGACAAAACTATGTGCTGATTGACCCTCCAAAGTAATTTGACCAAGATCCATTGCTCTCGGTTTACTGGAGTGGTGATAATAATAATTCTCTACATCAGAAACTTGCTTAAATATATGGTATCCCCGAGCAAAATCATTGCCTGATCCAGCTTTCATTGCTCCTATTTGAATATGAACGTTGCCGGCAGCTCCCTCTATAACCTCATGAATGGTTCCATCTCCACCAACGGCTAATAAAAGAATCTCTACTTCCTTCTCCATCGTATATTGCTTAGCCAAATGAACAACATGACCAGAATAATCGGATATATGAGCGATATACGGAATGGTAAGTTGCGATTTTATTTTGTCCCAAACGTATGCGCCTTTACCACCGCCAGCTTGTTCATTCACGATAAAAATAACTTTCACTTCTTAATTCTCCTTCGAAAGCGTTCTTATCAACAAGCTTACAAAGGATTGTCGTATTTTGTCTACAGTTTTTTCCCATAGATAACGATCAAAAATTTGGTATCGTCACTTGATATTGCTCGATATCAATAAATTTGGGCAAACAAAAAGAGCATCTAATTTAACAAGCAGATGCTTGTGAATAGATGCTCTTTTGTCAGATCAATATAACATTAAATTATATAATTAAACTGTTGCAGCTACAGAAAGTTTTTCCGCAGCAGCTTTAACTTGCTCAAGACCAGCAGCAACAATTGCTTCTGCTTGTGCTGGAGAAGCGTTATGACCTTCTATAATTACTTCATCGATGATTTGGCAACCAAAAACTCCGCCAACAACGTTACGCATATAGTTAACAGCCATCTCCATAGGAGCTGCTTCTGGAGCAGAATAAACTCCACCACGAGCATTTAGGAAGATTGCTTTTTTATCAGTCAAAAGTGGAACAAGTTGACCTTGTTCGTTGTATTTGAATGAATAACCAGCTTGGTAAGTGTAGTCAATGAATGTTTGAAGTGCAGCTGGAATTGTTAGGTTCCAAAGTGGGAATGCGAATACAACTACATCAGCAGCTGTAAGAGCATCCATAGCTTTTTGTTTTGCGCCAAGACGACGTTGGTCTTCAGCAGTCAATGTACCAGCTTGTGCTCTACCAAATGCATCGAAGAATTCTTGACCGAAATACGGCATATCTTCAGCGAATACATCAAATGTTGATACCTCTACTCCTTTAAGATTTGCTGCAAATGTTTCATACATTTTGCTTGAAACACCTTCAGATGCTGGACGGTTATTTGCTTTTACGATTAGTACTTTTTTCATTTCTCATTCTCCTTTATGTCTTAGAAATTATGTCTCTCAGTTTTAAGATACTTTTACATTATAACCTGTATTACCGATAAAATAAATAGCTACTATACAAAATATAGTACGAAAATATGAACATTTAATCAAATTTTTCCCTCTCGATTAAATTTTTCAAATAAAATCAATAAATAAACGATAAATATTTACTACATCATCGGTTGATAATTTTTAATATTATTGTAATTAACATCATTATCAGAGTGACAACATGTTTAATGTGGCCATTAATGTGACACACTATATCTGTTAATTCATAGGTAGTTAATTAGAACTTAGATGTTCTCGATATTCATTCGGTGATCTTCCCGTAACCTTTTTGAACATTTTTGAGAAATAACCTTGATTGGGATAACCTACTCGTTCAGATATTTCATATAACTTCATCCCAGTCTGTAACAATTGGATTGCTGAATCGATACGTTTTCGTGTCACATATTCGATGAAGGTTTCACCTATTTCCTTAGCAAACACTTTACTTAAATAACTTTCACTCACGCCTACCATTTCGCTAGCTACTGTAAGTGAAATCGATTCACCATAATGCTTATCAATCCATACTTTAACTCTCTCGGTCATTCTTGGCGCTGAATCAACTAATTGTTTTAACGGATCCAATTGTTCAACGAAAGCTCGCATTATCTTCAATAACCACTCATGAAGTCGTTCAATATATATAAAATGTTCGAGTTCACCAATCAAACTTCCACTGAATTCTGTACTTTGATACAACGACATATTTTCTAATGAGATTCCTTTACTATATAACAGTGACTCTAATTCACGAATTAACGCACGATAAGGACGCATCCAATCTTCATATCTTCCGTGATGTGATCGTTTCAATACATTAAAAAGCCTAATAGCTTCACTTTCCCATCGATCATCATAATTGGCAATAAACTGAAGTAGAGATGTCCAATTAGGTTTTATTGACTCTATTAAATTTTCTTGTCCGCCTTGCGCAATAAACACTCGACCTTGACCATTGAAAAAGCGTAGCTCAGCTTGCCTGCTTGCTTCCTCATATCGTTTTGCCCAATCAGTTATTCGACTACAAGGTGACGACACTCCAATTGAAAGTGAGATATTTACATATTCTTTGACTTGCTGTGTAGCACGGGTTAACAGATCAATAAGTTGGCTATGTATCGCTTGATCTCCGATTGAAGTAGGGAATGCTACGACGGATACGTAAGCTCCTTTACCTCTCTCACTAACTACACAATATACATTCTGCAAGGAGAATACTTGTAAAAACGCTCGCATAACAAATCTTGATGTTCGTTCATCCAACAGATGATTCTTATTGATTCCATCATGATCAACAAGTATTTGTAGAAGAAAAATCCGTTGTCCTTCTAATTGGGTGAACTCGAGTATAGCATCTTCGGATTCATTCCCCTCTACCATTTCCCATAAAGATTTTTCTTTGCGCTGCTCAATTCGATCAATACTTTCTGCTTCTTGTCGTTTACGTTCTGATTTCCTTTCATATAGCGGTTCTACTACTCGCGTGAGCATAGCACCAATCGTATCTGGAGACATATCCTCTTTGATAATGTAATCAAGTGCGCCATATAAGAAAGCTTCTCTAACATAATTGAAATTGGAAAATGCGCTTAACATGACAATACCGAATTCCTCAGTTAACTCTAATTCCTTTATCTGTTTTACTAATTCAATTCCAGTTATAACTGGCATTTGAATATCAACAATAGCAAGATCAATCTTTCGGTCTTTCATAATAGTTAGAGCATCACGTCCATTGGCTGCTTCACCAACAATTTCACAACCATAATAATTCCAATCAATCATTTCTCGAAGAGCCAATCTTACAATAGGTTCATCATCAGCTAAAAGTACGCGAAGCAACTCGCTCATCTCCTTCTATTTCTAATTCTGCACCAGGTTCATCCTGCAATAGAGGTATAGAAATATATACAGTCGAACCCTTACCTACCTCACTAATTAACTCTGCACCATAAGTGAAACCATAGTTTAATTGAAGCCTATCATTGACATTTCGTAATCCAATCCCATTGAACTTACTATTTTCTATGCCGTTGCCACTCCAAATTTTTTCAATCTCTTCTAAGGTCATTCCTCTTCCGTTATCTTCAATGGTAAATAAACAACGTTTCTCATTAGCTCGAAAAGAACATGTTATTCGAAGCAATCCTCTCTTCTCCATATGATGTAGTCCATGGACTATCGCATTTTCTACAATTGGTTGAAGTAATAGTTTCAGCATATATAATCCTTTAACTTCTTTATCCACATCTATTTCAACATCAAAGCCATCACCATAACGTATTTTCATAATTTGTAGATAGTACTCCGTTAACAATAGTTCTTCTTCCACAGTAGTATACATTCCACCACGGTTAAATGAGGCTGATAGCAACTTACTAAGTAGCTCTGTCATGCGTTGAATATTGTCGGCTTTTGATATAACAGCCATAAGCTTAATCGTATTTAATGTATTTAATAGAAAGTGAGGATTAATTTGAGATTGTAATGCAGCAATTTCGGTTAGGCGCTTTTGCTTTTCTTTTTCTTCGATTTGACCAATATATTCATTAAGTTCACCGACCATATCGTTAAATGAATTACCTAGTGCATAAATTTCATATGGCCCAGAAGCTACAATTTTTGCTTTCATATTCCCCATCTTAACCTTTGACATTTGACCTACAAGGGAACGAATTGGTTTAACAATTTGATGTGCAAATATATAAGCTACTGCCAAAAAAATAAGTAAACCCGCTGCTGATACACCAATTACTCGCCAATAAACACCATCTAGTTGCTGTACTAATTTTGCGTAAGGCAATACCTGCGCGTATTTCCAACCATTATCAGCAGTTTCATACATTACGAGAACTTCTTCACCTTGATCCTCAGCAATGTATTGCCCACGGTCAGTAGCTAATGCTGATGAAAGATATCGATCATGGTCATTCATTCCCGTTTGCATCGTACTCTCTATTGAAGAAGCGATTACAAATCCTTCTTTATCAATAACAAAAGATTGTACACCAGCTTCATCAGTTGTCATTAGTTCAATCCACTTATTAGAATGAAAAACAAATAAAATCATTTCAATACCATATAACTCTGTACCAAAGCTAGGTGCTATCGCTGCTGTAACATATGATTGTTGTTCATCTCCAATCATTGAAAAACTTTGCTCTGTTCCCATTAAAACTACTTTGTTAGATCGGGATTTCGCCTTTTCATACCACTCTTGAGACCTCCATAGTGATTCTTGTAGAGGCCAGTTCTCCTTAGTAGAATGAATCCCTCTGTCTTTATAGAAAAACAATACTGTTGCAACATCAGACGTATAGTGAAAATAATTATGTAATTGTGACTCTAGCAGCCGACTTGTAGATAATTTTTCTTGTCTATCCTCTGAATAATAAGTATAGGAAGCAGCAGATATGACGTCTGCATCATTAGCAATAGTAGCTACTGAATTCGTTATTGCTTTAGTTTGCGCATCAACAGCCCCCTCAAGCTGAGTAAGTGCTTGCTTAGAACGTACCGTTGTTTGTTCGATCCAAATATCTTTAAATGATTCCACAGCAAAAGCTGTAATGATACAAAGGGGTAGTGTAATTAATAATACAAATGATGAACTAACAATAATCGAAATCTTCCATCTACCTTTACGTAGCTTGAACCATCTCTTGCTTATCACAATTACTCCCCCTTAGCCTTCTTCCATCTTTCATTGAGTTGAGTAGCAATCTCATTCACACTCAGACCAACTAACATATCTTGACCTAGAGTTTTAACATCTAGTTGTATCGCATTTGATAGTCTTGTATATTGCTCATCACCAGGTAAGTAAATAAATTGTGTAGCATCAGTTTCAGCTAATATTTTTCTAGTGAACGCATTAGTAGAAGATATTCCTCGAAATACTGATTCGGACATCGTATTGTCTAAATAGTCCTTGTAATTTTCAGGTGAAAAATACCACGATAAAAATGCTTCCGCTTCCGCTTGATATAAACTTTCTTGAGAAATACCTAGAAAATGATCAGCGAAATACATCTGACGTAATGGTTCCTTCTCATTATCTCGATATGGCAGTGGAAATGCTTTCATATCCTCTAATCCGCCAGTTTCTGCTAGATATAGAGGTATAAACCACTGACCCGCAGCCAAAACTGCGGCATCACCAGCAATGAATAACTCAACTGCATCATTCCACCCTACACTTAGTGGGTCAGGTCCGGTGATGTCTGCATGATATAACTGAGATACTTTCATGTAACCATCGTAGAAAGGAGTTCCTTTACCAAATGGCATCGACTGCTTAGCCATATCACTTAGGTATGTTTCATTACCAGAAAGAAGATGTGGCAAAAATTCATTAAATGGATACGTTGGCCATTCATCCGCTGCACCTAAAGCAAGTGGAATAACTGCTCCATCCTCTTTGATCACTTGTAAGACAGTCATAAATTCACTCCATGTTTGAGGAATTTCAAGTTGTAATCTGTCAAACACGCTTGGATGATAATAGATCCACTCTGGTTGCAGTGAAGTAGGGATTGCAAGTATCTTTTCATTCACTGCAAAGCGTTCAGCAATTACATTACGCTCAGTTACATCATAATCATTAAGCGTAATTAGATCATGTTCGAATAGTTGAAGCCAATTCGGCTTCAACTCAAAGAGATCCGGCAACTGTGAAGCTGCGGATCTAACTCTCATTGATTGTAAATAGTCGCTATCAGACGAAAACGCTTCCACTTCTATCGTTACATAAGGCAAAACTGCTTGAAATACCTTTGTTTTTTCATTCATATATGCGATGAATTTGGGATCTGAATTCCAAATAGCCATTTTCAATGTAATAGGAATAGGTTCTTCCGGTTCTTTATTGATTGGAACATTATTATTAGATTCACAAGCAATAAGTACAAACGATAGAAATACTATAAGTAGAATAAATGTATTAACTCTGAAATTGTGCGTCCATCTCATAGACATCCCTCTATTATGTTGAAGTTTAGCCTTATCATACTATAAATGTAAACGCATTAATCATTATTTTTGTAATTTATATTGGAAAAACCTTATGAATGATTTCATCATAAATAATAAGTTCTGCATTGTTAATTTCTTTCGAGACTAACTCATCGTATTTAATTTGAAAAAGTTCTGATCTAATTTGACTTTCTATATCATCTAACATCATAAATCGCTCATTTTCTCTTTCAATGCATCTTATTAGATATAAGCCATGCCCCGTATCTAATGTAACTACACTTAGATCAGGATCTAGTTGATAAGCAGTTTCTCTGAGTAAGAACGATTGTTCATCATAACGAGTAGTTGTCTCATCAAATACTCTCTTAATTACGTTACCCTCTACGTTTTGTTGCTGTAATAATGTCTCCAACCCCATTCCACTTTTCCATCTATTAAGTAAATTCTCGACGATCATATTAACTACTACTTTCTCATCTTCATCTGAATATATCCACTCCATATACTCTATAACAACTCGATCGGGGTACTTGTAATTTGTCGTTCTTAATAGCTTATAACGATCATTTATTTCTTGATCTGTTACAGATATTACTCCTTCAGAAATCCATTTTTCTTTCAATCGTGTTTTTCCATTACTTATTAGATATTCTATATATTCTTGCAAACCATATTCTATTGGTCCATATATTGGTTTTCCTTGTTGGAATGCCTTGCTCCTATTTTTATTTTCTTCCCTCCATTGCAATTGAAGTTGATCGAATGAAACTTGCACTAACACTCCAGCTTCTTGCATTAACCCCAATTCCGTTTTTATTTTTGTTAAATAAGTTAACGTTTGATTATGTATGTAATCTAAAGGAGTACCGTTGTCATATATCGATGTCCAAAAATCCTCTGTCGGTTCAATGCCAAACTCTCTATTATAATAAGAGTACGTCTCGGCAACATAATAAGCATTCAGATAAAATTCAAACTCATCTTGCATAATAAAAATACCATCGACACTAGCGACTGGTTCAGAACTTGTACGATGAGATAATAACGATACCGTTATTATCGTTGCTACCAAACTAATAGTGACGATCACGCCAACTATCTTCAATCGATTAGTCATTTTCACGAACCACCTTTGTGCATCTATTATGAAGTAAGGAAAGCCACACTATTGGGCTTTCCTTACTCTCTTCTAGACCGTTACAACACTTTAACAAATTGCCATTGTTGATTAGATCCATCAGTATCTGTCCATTGAATAGCATCTGCTCCATTGGCAGTAGATTCATCTGAAATGTCTAACACTTTACCACTGCCTCGATTAACTAGTTGAAGGTAAGTACCCGATTTTACAATAGACCATTGTTGTTCATAACCTGTACCACTTGAATGTTGTACCACAGCCGCACCATTAGCTAGTGAGGCACCAGAAATCGAAAGATACTTGGTCGTTTGTCTATTTTGCAGTTTGAAATAACCCCCTCCTGCATCAACTAATAACCAATGCTGACTATTCCAACCACCATCACTCCATTGTTCAATCTGAGCTGATTCTGAAGAAGAGCCATCTTGTACTCCAATTGGTTTGCCACTATTGCGGTTTATTAATTTGTAGTAGTATCCAGTTGCAGGTAACACGATCTCTGGCTCTACTTCCTCTGGAAGCTCGCCAACAATTCCCACTCCATTGTAAGCACCAATATTCGGAGCAATGGTAGCTGATACGGTATTGCCATAATAGTCTAAGCCACCATTACCACCAATAACTTTTCCTGCCGAAAGAGCAGGTGAGCTCGTCAGCAATTTGTACCCATCAACCGAATTTCGTCCAATCCCGCCAGTACCTACATTAACGAAATGTGGGTTAGCAACAATTCCCACTGTATCTTCTGACGGTTTGGATACTCCATAATATAAATTATTGTAATAATTCCAATCAGATTTATCATCTAAAGAAGTACCATTTTTAATGTAAAAAATGTTATTTTCAATCCAAGTCTGACCTGCATTACCGCCCCAATTTGCATTAGCAATAACTTTACTAGATGCATTCCCTGCTGGTACATAGATCGAATTATTATAAATACTAGTTCCTGTTGTACCTGGCCCCATTAAATTAATAATTGGATTTCCTGCAGTACCATCATTTTCACTAATGTTATATCGAATAATTGACCATTTATTATACATTGTTGAATTCAAAGAGCAGATTAGAAGAAATCCACCTTCATTATCATGAGAATAGTTATATTGAATAATCGTATTGTTGCTCCAATAATCCGAATCAAAACCTTGGCCATCTACCGTATTACGAACATTATAAGCCTCGTTGTTTTGGATGATCGTGTTATCACTGTTCCAAGGCCAGAAAGCAACTGATGGATTAATCGTAGTCGTATAATGCCAACGATTGACATCGTGAGCAACATTATATTGAATGATGGCCCCCTTAGTTGAAATTGCTACAACACCATCTCCATCAATATTGTAAAGTGTATTGTTTTGTACAACGTAATTAGTGAATGCTGCTTGATCAAAATTGGTCGTATCTCTTGTACCATATCCACCAGAAATAATGGCCCAACTACTCCAAGTTACAATACCTTGTCGACCAACATCATATATTGTACTATTCTCAATTTTGACATCATTAAATTTGGTTACTACTCCAGTTCTGCCAATTACTTCGGTTACAATGCCTCCTGTAGCATCATCATCCTTTTTAGCATCACCATTAACATTGTGTACCTTTAACCCTTTTAGATATATATGGTTTAAAGTTCCAGCATTTTCACCGACAAGGTGAACTCCTTTTCTTCTACCAACAGTAGATCCAAAATTAGTAATTTCTAAATTATTAATCTCCCAATATTGTTGGTTGTATAAATATAAACTACTTGCAACGGTCCCTTCACCATTAATAATCGGTTTATTTCCGGTACCATACTGATCAATAATAATAGGCGATGAAGATGTTCCTGATCCTTTGGGATGTAATTGGCCTGTCCAAGCACATCCCGACTTTAGTAGAATTTGATCTCCTGCCGAAAATGTCGTGCCATTTACTTTACTTAATGTTTTCCAAGCTGACGAGGTTGTCGTTCCCGAGTTGCTGTCTGCTCCTTCAAAACAATCTACATAATACGTGGTGTTTGCTGCACTTACAGTGCCCTGTAGTGAAAAATCTACTGAGAATAAACCAAGCAGTAGTGAACCAATAAGCAGCATTTGAAACCATTTCCTTGTTCTGTTCTTCATTTTCTTCCTCCTCTTAGATAAAAATAGCTGATATCCCGTTCCTAAGAATCGAAATAACAGCTTATGATGTATAGCAATTTAAGTACGATTAAAGCATTACCCTTTAACCGCACCTTCTGCAATACCAGACATAATAACCTTTTGCATAGACAAATAAATAATAATCGTAGGGAGCATTACAATTAGAATTGCGGCTGCTAATTGTCCCCAATCCGAACCACGTGAGCTTACAAACGTCATTAATGCGGTAGATAACGTATGTAAATCTTTCGATGGCATATATAAATACGGGATATACATATCATTCATAATATCTACAGCTTTAATAATTGCTAGAGTCGCAGATGCTGGAAGTAATAATGGGAATATGATTCTGAAATAGATTTTGAAGTATGATGCCCCATCTATCATCGCACTTTCATCTAGCTGCGTTGATATCTTCTGAATAAATTGCAGGAAAATAAAGATTTGTAGCAAATCAGTTCCTGCATAGATGAGTAGTGGCGCACCTAAAGTATCATAAAGATCAAGACTCTTAATGATCTGGAAACGAGACACTTCCGTCGTATAGAATGGGACGACCATCGCAGCAAAAAATAATGCGAAAATGGAAGATTTTAATTTGAAATCAAATCGATGCAATACGTAAGCAGTCATAGATCCGAGCACCGTGTTCACAACAACGCTTATCACGACTAGAATGAATGTATTTTTGAAACCTACAGACATATTTCCCTTATCAAAAGCAGAGATAATATTTGATAATTGCCACTGATCTGGTAGGGACAAGGGTGATGATGTCATAACTTCCATCGGTGTTTTGAATGCAGTGAATACATTAATTGCTACAGGGAAAAGTACAATTGCACTTATTACGAGAAATAAGAGATAGATTAACATACGGGAGAAGTTGAAGCGAGCTCTTAGCGTCATGATTGACTAGTCCCCCTTTACCTTAATTAATTTTTTTTGAACAATACTCATCGCAATAATAATTACCATCAATATAATTGCTAGAGCTGAAGCTAGTCCATAATTGTTAAACTTAAAGGCGGTCTCCAACGTGTATACTGTAAATGTCGTGCTTGCAGTACCTGGCCCACCTTGTGTCATTAGGAATGGAATATCAAATACTTGTAGCGCTCCTCTAATATTGAGGAATAAAACAAGATCAATAACTAGAATGATTCCTGGTACTGAAATATGTCTGAATTTATGTAGAGCACCTGCACCGTCTACAGTAGCTGCTTCATATAGATCATTCGGAATGGATTGCAGTCCTGCTAGAAATAGAATGACGTGAAAACCACTAAATCTCCATAGGGATACCGCGATCAATGAGTAATTAACAACTCCAGTATCACTCAACCACTTTTGAGTTAAAGATTCCAAGCCAACAACTGATAATAGCTCATTGAGTGGACCATTTAACGGGTTATATAAGTAAGTAAAAATATAAGCTACTGCTACTCCGTTAATAATATATGGCATAAACACGATCGTACGGAAAAAGTTGCTCGCGCGAAGCTTCTGATTCAAGTACACTGCGATCATGATCTCTAGCGGAATGAAAATAACATGAACTATAAAGTATAGGAAGTTATTAGAAAGTGCTTTCCACACTTCAGGAGTTTGAAAAGCTTGAACAAAATTATCAAATCCTACATAATTAAAACCTTTACTCATACCATTCCAATCCGTTAAGCTGAACTGGAATAAACGAATCGTTGGGTAAATTAGAAATAATAAAAGCAATGATATAGGGATAAGTAAGAACGTAAAAATTACGATTTTCTTCTGTACTGTGTAGCTCATTCTACTTTCCTCCAATGAGATCCAAGGAGAACGTTACCGCTCTCCCGGCACCCTTTTTCTACTGTTTTAACCGTTTTTAACTTTTTTCCATTTTCCATTCAATTCCGTTGCAATATCAGAAACTTTTTTACCTGCCATCATATCTTGACCAAGTGCTTTCACATCCAATTGAATAGCATTGGAGATACGGGTGTATTCTGCATCACCAGGAATGTATACGAATGGTTCAATTGGATTACTTGCATAGAATTGTTGTAACCAAGGAACGTTAGCTTCTACTCCTTCAAAAGCAGAGTTCAATTGCGCTGTATCAATATAAGTTTGATACACTTCTGGCGAATAGAACCATTCCATAAATGCTTTTGCTTCTTCTGGATGTTTTGTATTTGAATTAATTCCATAGAATTGATCTGTGAATGTCATTAATTTCAAGTCTTCAGATTCTGTCATACGATATGGCATAGGAAATGCACCTAGATCATCTGTATTTCCGACTTTAGAAGAATACGTTGGCATGAACCATAATCCTGAAGCAATGACTGCTGCTTGCTTAGAAACAAATAGATCCGTTGCTTGATCCCAGCTTGTGCCAAGTGGGTCTGGACCCATAACATCAGCATTATATAGATCAGCAATTTGAGAATATCCTTGATAGAATACTGTACCTTCACCAAACGGCTCATCCTCTGTTGCTGTACTGCTCAAATAGTTCTCATCTCCTGAAATACTATGAGGCAGGAATTCATTGAATGGATAGTTCGGCCACGCATCTTTACCGCCCATTGCGTAAGGAATGTATTTATCGTTAGCTTTAATTGCTTGAAGTACTTCAATAAATTGAGGCCATGTCGTTGGAACTTCTAAGCTTAGTTCTTCGAAAATGCTTTTGTTGTAATACACTAATTCTGGGAATGAAACAGAAGGTATTGCATAGATGTTGCCATCAATAGCATAAGTAGCTGCATATTGATTCTTTGATGTAACCGTAAGATCATTAATTGGTGTTAAGTTTTCTTTGAAATCATTTAACCAGTTTGGTTTTAATTCATAAATATCCGGTAGTGAATCCGCAGAAGCACGAACTTTCATTGCTTGCAAGTAGTCACCATCACCTTTGAATGATTCAAGCTCTACCGTTACATTTGGATTTACTTGATTGAATTCAGCAACTTTTTCTGTTAAAAAATCAATGAAGTCGTTATTAGAATCCCACATTGCCATCTTCAACGTTACTTTATCTTTGGTTGTGTTTACTGGCTTTTCCTCTTGCTGTCCTACCGCGTTCCCACTGTTATTACTCGTATTTACATTCTTCGCGTTATTACCACATGCAGCTGTAAGTACAGATACTAGAACCAATAACAGTACAAGCATTCCTTTACCAATTGCTGATTTACTCATATAAATCCCCCTCAATTGAAATTCTATTTGTAAAACGCTTACATGTTAAGTTTAATAGGAAAGCGCTCTCAACTATATGAACATTCTTTTTCTTTTCTTCTCTCTTTTTGTTCTCGCCAAGTAAAAAACAAAAAAACGTTACAATCTACCATTGTAGAATGTAACGTTTTTTTTCAATTCTAATGATTAAGCCGCCTGCATTACTTCGTTATCAAAGTCCGCTTTTTGAACTACATCTACGTTAAGCGAACCTCCGACTGCTTATCTGCCGACTCATAAATCGCACTTAAAATTTGAATCATATGGACTCCATCTTGAGGCGTAATCGTTGGAGTATCTTTTCCTAATACACAATCGATGAAATGAAGAATATTTACGGTATGTTGTGGAAGCTCTGTCTCAGGAAATTCCGGCTTACTACTTACAACTTGACCATCCACTTCTGTAAACAGTGTCAGCTCATTATTAATTAGTGAGAATCCTGCTTCCGTACCTCTCCATTCAAGGAATCTTTGCTCTTGCTCAATGTTAGATGCCCAACTAAACTCCACTTGTAAGGAAGCACCATTTTCAAAACGAATAAAGCCTGTTGCCATATCCTCTACGTCAAAAGTGCCCGTGGGAATTTCTCCTGTCTCATCTGGTCGATCGGCGAATTTACGATAAGTAGATCCTGATACCGTCTTCGGAATAGGGTCTCCGCTTAGCCACATTGCAAGGTCAATCATATGAACACCAAGATCAATTAAAGGTCCGCCACCTGACATTTCCTTGGTCGTGAACCAGCCACCACGACCAGGAATACCTCTCGTACGTATCCAACCACATCGTCCCGCGTACAGTTCTCCAAAAAAGCCTTCATTATATAGTTGTTTTACATGTTGTGCAGCAGCTGTGAATCGATTGTTACGCATAGCCATTAATATTTTACCACTTTGGCGTGCGATATCTGCCATCTTGCGTGCCTCTTCCGGATTAATCGCATCAGGCTTCTCACAAAAAACATGCTTATTATTTGCTAATGCTTCTATAGCAATAATCGAATGAAACTTGTTAGGGGTAGTAATACTTACAATATCAATATCATCACGCGCAATTAATTGTCTATAATCCGTATATATAGTAGCTCCAGGAAAATCTTGTGCGGCTAGTTCTGCAAGTTGTAGATTAGCATCACATACCGCAACAACTTGAATATCTTGCGAGGTTTTCCATCCATCAAGATGCGCATAGCGATATATTCCACCTGCTCCGATAATTCCAACTTTTAGCATGTCTATTTCTCCCTCTTCTTGTCATTCAAGATTAGAATTAACTCACTGCTTCAAGATAGTTCATATTACGATATAATTCACAATAATTGTATGCTATTGTTATGAACTATTCAATACTGCTAATTTAATACTATCATAATCATTCAAGCGATTTCTGTTAACAATGTCGAGTTATACTTTAAATAAGCTAACATTATTAACAGAAAGGTGTGAAAATTATGATTACAGTAAATATTACTTCTTACGTTCAATTTGCCCCTACTATTAATATGAAGGCAACATGCAAAATGACGCTACAATGTTTACAAACGTATCCCCTTGCAGAAGCAATCATTGTCGTTAATGACGAGAACGTGGTTATCGGTATTATCTCGTCCAAATCCTTCTATCTTAAGCTATCAAGTGGTTATGCTATTGAGAACTTGTACAATAAGCCGATTAGTCAACTAATGATCTCTCCCCCACTTACTGTAGATGTAAATATAAGTGTCACACAATTGCAGGAACAGAATCTTCTAGTTAAAAACAGTCATTATCCCCTTGTTGTTGTCCAAAATAATGCTCCTATCGGTATACTTTCAGTTGAGAATTATCATTTACTAACAGTACCTCCGTCAGACGATTATCCATTATCCACTTCAATTGCCTCAACTTATACAAATCAATTTTCCTTCTAAATGTACGATGTACAACTTACACTCTCAGTTACTACTACTTTAATGAAGAAACACTTCTCGTATTTGCTTCTCACGCTACACGTTTGTTCCATCCTTGTTAAAATGGTTAATTGTAACTAGCAAACCAGTAGTGCCAGACTCCATTCATTTTGTTAAAAAATCCTCTCTATCGTATATAGAGAGGATTTTATTTTGTAACTATTCTATATAAGAACTAATATCAGAAAAATTGGGACTACCAACGAGAAATATCCAGTTGCTGTTAGCTAACAGAAACTGGATATTTCATACAAAGTATTTACTTCTTCCAATTAAGTAAAGATCATATAATATTAGCTATCTCTTTACTTAGTATCTAACTATTCTTTTTTTGTTACTGCTGAACCCCATACAGATACGCCTTCAAGTGATAACGCACTGAATGTCATTACTTCTTGCTTTGTTAATTCATCATATTGACGTAAGAAAACTCCACGATATACTACATTATTAATAGTAAGTTCGACAGTATGCTCACCACTTAGTTTCCAACTACCTGTAACCGCTCCGGTAATGTTTCCATCTGCCGTTAACTCTATTACAACAGACTCCTTCACTTCAGCAGTTATATCGAGACCATGATTAATTAACTTAAACGCTCCTGTCACATCTTCTTGCGTGTACGTTCCGATTGTTTCCCCCGAATAACGATGAGGAGCCATAACAAACCAACCATCCTCATTCAAGAACATTTGATGAACACGGATTTCATGATGTTCACCTTGGTATAGGAAGCGCGTATGGAAAATATTAAAATACTTTTTACTGTTCTCATCATAATAAGTTGAGTTATGTCCTGGTGAGATATAACCAGCGCCAACTCCGCCACCAGATTCTCCTAGTTCACGTCGGAACATGAAATTCCCTACCATTTTAACACCATAAGGTTCAATTGCACGATCATCAAAGAATGATCCCGCTGGACCTTGAGCATCTATAAGATCTTTTCCTTCTGAATCAAGATACGGTCCATCTGGTGTTTTGGAGCGTGCAACACGCAAGTTATATCCACCTATCGCATCTAATCCACCATAGGATAAGAACATATAATAATAATCTGTTTCCGGGCTATATTGAATGTATGGACCTTCTATACGCACGTGGTTTTTACCAAGTAGCTTTTTGCCGTATCCTTGATCTGGTAACGGTAAGCCAGTTGTTGGGTCAAGCTGCATAATAAAGATACCACCGCTATACGACCCATATACCATCCACAGTAAATTATCTTTATCGAAAAATACAGCAGGATCGATAGCATTGGGATGAACTGTTGCATCATAAATTGTTCCGTCTTCACTCTTCTGTCCCCACATTCCTGATTTCAAGAACATACCAAGATCAGTAAACGGGCCTTCAGGTGAATCTGATACCGCTAAGCCAATAGCGGCACGAGGAGAATCCCCTTTGCAGACACTATAGTAGAAATAATACTTACCATCTGCTAATTGGATGACATCACCAGCCCAGAATGTATCTGTCTGACCCCATTCAAGTGCTTCTGCCATTTCTTCTTTTACATTCGGAATTAGAGGATTTCCATTTGTTACTCCAGAACCAATCAAAGACCAATTCATTAGATCTGTACTTTTAGCAGATGCAAGATGTGAACCATACACATAGAAAGTACCATCTGCAAATAACACAGAAGGATCATGTACTGAAGCATTTGTAAACATAGGACCACCTTTTTCTAAACCATCATCAACAGGATCAGTGACAACGAGTTGATCATCAGTAGTTTCTTCAACTTCTTGAGTTTGCTCATTGCTAGCCTTCTCCACCTGCTCAGTAACAGGCTCTTTATTTATATTTCCATTCGTATCTTTACTACATGCTGTCATCATAACAACAGCCGTAAGTACACTCACAGCACATATTAACGTTTTATTCATAGCTCCTCCTAAAACTTTTCATTTACTTCCTAATTAACATCTTGTAGATGAAAAGTTACATCGGAAGCATCGACCAAACTTCTCATATACTTCCTGATTAACATCATGTAGCGGAGAGTAACTTTTCACTTTATTTTCTACCTAGTCGTAGCGGAGAGAACTAATCGCTTTTTTTCCTACCTCGTCATAGCGGAGAGAACTAATCGCTTTTTTTCCTACCTCGTCATAGCGGAGAGAACTAATCGCTTTTTTCCCTAACTCGTCATAGCGGAGAGAACTAATCGCTAGTAGAAAAGCGATAGCGGTCGTTTTTGTCCTCGGATTTATACCACTATTACTATTAAAATAAATCCGAGGCCAACGGCGATTGGAACAGCGATTTGTTCTCGGAGCGATCCCCGATTGGAACAGCAATTGGTTCTCGGAGCGATCCCCGATTGGAACAGCGATTTTTTCTCGGAGCAATCTCCGATGTAAAGATCCACTTAAAATTATTCCTCGATCCCCTTCCTATAACAGGAAGATGATCGAGGAACTAAATTAGTTATTCACCTGCAATACCCGCACGCTCAACACTTTCTACAAAGTTACGTTGAACGAAAAGATATAAGATAAGAATTGGTATAATAGACAGCACTACGCCAGCCATCATCTGATTCATTACTGTTGGTGCCATACCAATTGCGCTTGACGAAACGTTTGAACCCATCTGATCCGCAGTCATCGTAGCTTGACCGTAGAAACCATTCATACGTTGCGCTAAATTATAAAATGGCGGTAGTCGCAAGTATAAACCTGGTTGGAAGTTATCATTCCAATGCCACACGATAGAGAACAGGAATACTGTAACCATCGCTGGTTTGCCTAGTGGAAACATAATTCTCCAGTACGTACGGAATGCACCCGCTCCGTCAATTCTCGCAGCCTCTTCCAATACTTTTGGAAGTTGACGATAGAATTGAATAAAGATAAGAATGAACAGCGATCCTTGTAGTCCATGTCCAAAGGCAGATGGCACAATAAATGGTAGATGCGTATTGATCCAACCAAGATCACTAAAGAACATATACAGCGGCACAACAATCGTTTGCGGCGGTACTAGGAATGTGAAAATTAACAATACAAACCATAGACCGTATAATGGGAAACGATATCGTGCAAATCCATATCCAATTAATGAACATGAAATAATTTGTAATGCAGCACTACCAAATGAAATGATAGAACTATTCATAAATCCTTGCCAATACTTCATCTCTTTAAAAGCAACTTTATAATTATGAATGTTAAATTCATGTGGAATCCAGCGAACCGTTGCATCTGCTACATCCCAACTCTGCATGAGAGATTTGGAGATCATATATAACAACGGATATAAGAATACAAACGACAAGCTAAGCAGTATAAAATAGAAGAAAATTGTTCCTAAAATATCTTTACTGCGCTTGATGGTATAAAACCTTGCAGCAGGATCTAGCTTATCGCTGATTTTCACTTTATCTGTTAACTGCGCATTCGCCATTTTGATTACCTGCCTTCCATCGAAGCTAGACTTTTTCTAAACAATAAGAACACTATACCGATCATAATGAAGATAACTACGAAATAAATCCATCCTAATGCCGAAGCATATCCATAGTTATTATCACTAAATACTCGTGTATTAATGTAGTCCATTACGCCATTATCTGCACGTGTGAATGAGCTAACCATCGTATATAATGTATTAACTAGAATCATTGGCATAATCATTGGGAATGTAATTTTCCAGAAGCTTTCCCACTTCGTTGCCCCATCCATTTTCGCAGCTTCATAAAGTGAAACCGAAATCGTCTGTAAACCCGCAAGGAAGATTAGCGTCTGTACACCTGCATCCCACATCACCATCGTTAATGAATCCGCATACGTTAATAGACTCTCTAGAATATCACCTGGAATGAAAAGTCTTAACATACTATACAAATCATAATTCATGAAGATTGGAAGATTTGCAGCACCTTGCTCCAATAGCTTTTTCAATGTGGTACCTGAAGCAATGATTACAGGCAAGAAGAATATACCACGGAATATCATCCGACCACGGAAATGACGATTTAACAATAAAGCACTCGCTATAGAGAAAATTAACACTAGTGGTACATGTGATATCATTCCTGTAAACGTGCTTTGTAATAATGGTAGAAACTCAACATCTACTGCAAATGCAGCTCGGAAATGTTGAAGCCCTACATTTTCTGCAATTAGTCCTGTTTTACTTGGTGTTAGTTTTTGGAACGAGTAGTAGATCGATTGCCCCAGTGGTACCGCCATGAAAGCAACAAACCCGACAATCCATAAGATGATGAAGGAATAGCCTTCAAATATATGCCTCATTCTCATGTTCATTTTGAATTTCATGCTATTTCCTTCACCCCTTACTCCACGTATAGTTCATACCTTCGACGCTAACTCCATCTATAGTAGTAGCATCTGAATTGTAGTTCACAATGACTTCAACACCACTAGCATACGTTGTACGGAATACGCGATCTTCTATTTGTTCATGATTGACCATTTGCTCACCAGCAATGGCATTATAAAGTGGCTCCAAATCTTTGTACTCATCAGCAACAATGCTAATCCAGTCTGCTGCGTAGGAACTGTACAATCTTGTTTCAGCTGTACGATGCAAATTACTACTTTTCTCCCCTGTTAATTCGGCAGTAGGAAGTGCTCCATACTCAATAGCTTTCAGCCATTCAACTTGTGCATCTTCACGTAAGTTAATTGGACTAGCATAATATGGAATAAGTCCGTGCAGAACTAGTTGATAGAATGGAACTGCAGTATCTGTATACGTGTATTCACTAGCATACAATGGAGCGTCATCAATACGATCAACAAGTCCGAATGTATATGCATTACCGTAATCTACCGCTGTTGAACCAACCTGTTCCTTCATTAGAGTTAGTGAATCTATCCATGCTTGAGCTGCTACAGATCGATCTGTGATTGATTCCTTATCTTCATCAGAATAGATCATTTCACCCATATATTGCATCTGAACACCATCAACACCGTAGTTCACATAATCTGATACTTGATCTTTCACATATTGATTAAGCACACGATCCGGCTTAATCAGATGGAAGCTATAACTACTGCGAGACCAGCGATCACTTGGCCAATATAATGTTAGTTCCAATAGTTCGCGATCCATACCGCGAATACCATCTTTACGTTCACTATATTTACCTGTGGACTCGAATGGTTTTACATAATTTGCACGTAAGTAAAGTGCTACATTAGCTTCTTTCGTAAAGTCAACCAATGACTCAAGTCCCTTTTTACCACCGAGCTGCTTCGCAACTTTATGAGATGGCTGGGTACCATATAACCCACCTTTAGTCCATCCATCATATGTTGCATCAATATTTGTTACTCCAGCTTGCTGCAAATCAGAAATGATTTGCTCTGCTTGCTGGAAGGTCGTCATCTTAATAAAAGTATCTCCAATGATCTCTTCCCGCTCAATACCACCAAACAATTCTAATGATAATGAAGGTTTTTGATCTGCAATTGGTGTGACTCCTTGATCCTTAATTAAGTAATCACGATACGCATTTGCCATACCAACATAGTTAGCATCTTCTGCTTCTAGTAATACAAACTCAACTTTACGATTTCCAGCAATCATTTGACCTTGGAAATACGGAATTTGTCCGGAATTACCAATGAAAATAACATCGTTTTTACGATACATAAATTCAACAGAACTGCGATACATTGGAATCGCACGAATACCAGCCGGCGTACCATTAATTTTTGCTTCATATTGCCCATCAGATACGATAGCTAGTGTACCTACCCCATTACGATATATACCGAACACTGGAAGTGCGATACTCTCACGAGGTGTATTCCTACGAGTATAAGTATCCGCTAACATATCATTCGTTTGCGATCTGAAAGTGGCATCATTTCCATAAATATATTCGGAATATCCTTTTAGATAAGTCTCATGAATAGCACGGAATTCAAGTAAAGACCCTGAACCATCAGGTAAGAATATTGCACCTTTATCCGATTCTAATGCTCCGTTCATGAAAGGTAGCGGTTCAAGACTTGTTAATCTTGCATTTCCAGTCTCTTTAATACTTTCGAATGGAATTTGTACGACAAGTCCACGATCGCTAAGTGCGTAGATCATCTGTAAAGAAATACCCTCAGCAACAAAGTTAATATCTAACACTACCTGATCATTTAGCACGGTATACGTTGTCGTTGTTGTCGCATCCTTTAAGGAATACGTTGATGTTATGTCCGAACCAACGGTATAACGAAGATGAAGTGGTGAATCGATAAATTTCTTGTTATTAGGTGGCAATGAGGAAGGCGTTTGTGGAGAGCCCAACCACTCCGTACCCGTTGCTTTATTTACTAAGCGCACATTGCCTGTTTTCTCATCAATGTATAATGTGAATTTACTATTACTTAATACCTCTTTAATGGCTGTAACTTTTGATAGTTCTTCTGCTCCATCTAGCACCGGATCTATAGAATCAACTACTGGATCAGTAGCTTCAACCGTTTCAGCTTCACTAGTAGTTTCTTCAATTACAACTTCATTATCGACTGGTTCAACAACTTCCTCGCTACTTAACTGCTCTGCATTAGCAGAAGGAGCAAAGCTACTAGCTGACGGAATTATCTGCTGACCAAGCAACATCATAACAAGTAACAATATTGAAACTAGTTTCTTCCATTGAATGGTACGTTGCTTCATAATACGCTCCTCCTATCCTCTAAGCCTTAATTCCTTAACCATATCAAGTAAGAAATTGAGGAATTGATTGGCCAAACCGAACAGCAATACACATACAAACCATAAGATAAATACTGCCACTATACTTAGAAATGCAATAAATAATGTTTTGGGTAAATCAAAGTTATGTAGCACCTTCACCTTTAAGATGAATAGCCAGATAACCCATGCATAAATGACGAAAGTGAAGAAGTTGATTATTCCTGATTCATCTAATGCAAGAATTTGAGATAATAATGTTACAGGTACGATGAACACAATGTATGGAACAAGCGCAAAAGCACTGCCATAGACGATCTCTTTGAACTTCCCTTCCCCATCGAGAATAGCACTTACTGCCCAGTGTGCTATACACCACGTTAACCAAGGAACAAGAATCCAAATAGCTTCTTGTAAAATAGAGATTTGATACGCTTCACGCGTCTCATAAGCGAAGCCAAGTGCATAGATTGAGATAATTCTAGCAATGTAAGCACAGAAAACGAGAACTACAGCTTGGCGAATGCGAATCATTCCTGGACTTTGAATATCTTCAAAGAAATCAAACGGTTTGAAAATGATTCGATGCATCATCACGAATGGATTCATATCGTCTCACCTTTCTTCCCTTGAAGAGTTACACTTACTTGTGACTTTTCCTTCACCTTACGTGATACCCAGCGAAGTAAGCGAGGGATGAATATTCTTAAAGCAATCAACAAAATAACGAGCGAGATTGCAATAACAGTGAAATTCTCTTTAATGAATTCCTTACGATATTCCTTGAAAGCTAATGAATAATCATATCTAGCACTAGCCAGCTCGAAATATTCCATTGCTTCTTTATATCGCTCAGCTTTGTAAAGTGCTTTACCAATCGCTTGGTATGCCATCTCATAGTTACTGTTCAGACGAATAACTTCCTGCCACATCGTTTTTGCTTCTTCATATCTACCTTCAACATGTAATGTAGAAGCTTGTTGAACAAGCTGGGCGAATGGTGTTTTACGGAACACTTCGATACTGTTGCGACCACGATCGACAACATAAATATCTCCATCGCTTGTTTGAGCAAGATCAGAAGGTGTTGTAAACAAGCCACGTTGTTCACCTATTCCACCGAATGCGAACAAGAAATTACCTAATTTATCATATTGGAATACTTTACTAGTCTGAAGATCTAGTGCTGTGATGATTCCTGTCTTATCAACGGAAATACCGATGAATGAAGGCATTGAAAACGGCCCTGAACTATAGAAATCACCATACTCACGCTCGATCCCAATATTAAGCGTATCTACTCCGACAGGAGACAATCGTTTCAACTGATTCGCTGCTTCACCAAGTGTCGTCGTATACATAAATCCTTCATCGTCAATATCAAGATTTGAGAATTCCGCTGGACGAAGCGTTACTTGCTTAGCTTGTTGAGATTCTGTTGCAAGTAAGCGAAGTAATACTCTTGACCAGCTGAACCCAACATGGTTTGCCCCATAAAATCCTTTGAACTGACCGTTAGGATCTAGTTGTATTAACCCTTGTGTATTACCATCACTGACAACATACATATAGTCACGTTTATCAAGAATGATTTTTGATGGTGAATAAGAGAATGTTGAGCCGATAAGTGGACTTACTGGCTTAAGAAACTCTTTTTCAAATTGACCATCTTTATTAAAGATAACAATACGTCCATTTGCAGTATCAGCAACATAGATTGTACCGTCTTCTTTCACATAGACACCTTTCGGTTCCCCTAACTTACCAGGACCTTCCTTGTCACCTATCGTTCTTATATATTGATGATTACTATTAAGATGAACAATGCGGTTTTTACCAGCATCCGCTACATAGATATCTCCATCTGAAGTGATGTGTAATGATTCCAGGCGTTCAAATGCTCCAGATTCTAGATCAAGTCCAGTAATTGACTCTTCATATACAAAGCCTGCTATAGAACGAATATCGTTACCTTGTGAATTAATTGTATAACTATCATAAGGTGTTGACGCACTGGCAGTCGAAGACAATAAGGACATGGCTAGCATCGTCAGCACTATGATTCGTAAGCTTTTCCAACTTTTCATAGCTGTCCTCCTATTCCTTCAACCCTGAATGCGCCATTGTCTGCAATACCATTCGTTGTGTTGTAATAAATACAATTAAAGTTGGAATAATCATCAAGAAACTCGCTGCCGCAAACGTACCAACTCTAGCAACAACCCCTGCTCCACCTTGAATCGTTTGAATGGCAAGCGGTAATGATTTCATGTTCTCACTTGTCGTATATACCATCGCTGGGTATGGATCGTTCCAAGCAGAGATAAAACTGAACAATGCAAATGTTGATATAGCTGGTTTCAGCATTGGCATAACAATTACCCAGAAAATCTTCCATTCTGAAGCTCCATCCATTCTTGATGCTTCTAGCAATGCATCAGGAATTTGTCGAAGGAATTGAACCATAAGGAACATTCCTATTGGAGCTGCCAAGTAAGGTAGAATTAAAGCGAAATACGTATTCATTAGTCCTGATTTACTCATGATCAAATATTGCGGAATTTGCAATACGATGGGCGAGAACATCAAGGAAGCTACAATCATATCAAAGAAAAACTTTTTGCCCACCATATCATGTTTGGCAAGTGGATAAGCGGCAAGTGCGGAAATAATAACACCGCCACCAACAATACCTCCAGTAACAATCAAGCTATTTAGAATGAATCTGATAAATGGAACGCTAGATGTTCCCGTAACTAACAATAGATCACGAAAGTTAGTTAGCGTCGGATTCATTACGAAAAATCTTGGTGGAAATAAGAACAATTCACTAATTGGCTTCAAAGCGGTTGAAGCCAAATATACTAATGGCAATAACATAATAAGTCCTAATACTGTAAGGAAGCTATAGAGTATTATGCCACCCCAGTCTATTCTTCTGCTCATAGCTTGAATGCGTGACACTCATTAATCCCTCCCTAGTATGTTGAAGATAAGTCTGTTCAGTCCCATCATTAATAGGAATAAAACAACCGCGATAGCTGATGCGTAACCCATCTCGAACCTAATAAATGCGTAGTCGAATAAATGTGTAAGAATAGTATGCCCTGCATACAATGGGCTCGGTAAACCTACCAACTGTATACTTACGTCAAATACTTGGAGAGAAGCAACAACTTGCATTACCGCACCGAACAATAATTGTGGTTTTACAGATGGTATCGTAATATACCATAATTGCTGCCAACGATTTCGAATACCATCGATACCGCCTGCTTCATAAAGATCCTTAGGTACGTTTTGCAAACCAGCAAGAAAGGCTAAGAAACCTACTCCCATACTCATCCAAAGTGACACGATGATAATGACAGGTACAATCGACCTTACATCTTGTAGAAACAGAAACGGTTCATCGAAAATGCCTAGATTAATTAACCAGTTATTCAGTAATCCTTTGCGATCCCCTGCAAAAAGGTAAAGCCATACAACGGACATAGCTGTACCACTCGCAATAGATGGAGCATAGAAACATAAGGTATAGAAAAAGCGGTATTTCGTCGGAATCTGACTTATAAGCCAAGCGAGTAGAAACGCCATGATGTAACCAATTGGCCCGGTTATTACTGCAAATTTCAACGTTATTCCTACTGCTTGCATGAAGATATCATCCTCAACAAACAGTAGTTTATAATTGGAGAAACCAATAAATTTCGGCGATTCTAATATATTGTAGTATGAGAAGCTCAAAGCTACCGAAATAATAATAGGTACAACGATAAACATCGTGAATAATAGTAGAAACGGTGTCATGAACAGTAGAGATACTTTACTACGTTTCACATCTCCCCAGAATAGCTGAAGCTTTTTCTTAAAGCGGGATTCAGAACTAACAGCGATTGTGCTACTATGTGTTGTTGTCTTTTCAGTTATCATTCTGTTGTTCCTCCTTCGCTAGCTAGATCAAGTCCAAATTCTTCACGCTTCTTAGATAGCTCTTTATCAATTTCTTTCACACCATCTTCAACGGATTCACGAACGATGCGTCCACTAAGTACAATTTCATTCCACATATTAGCGATGTAACGTGTTGTATAGTATCCGCCTAGAACAACTTCACGTTCACGGAACCACTCCCACTGTTCAAGAATCGCTTCAATATCTTGGGCTTGCCATGGCAATCGTTGCAAAGCTTCGACGTTAGCTGTATTCCAACGTGCTTCAACACCAAGTAATGCTTCAAGCTCAGAACCAAATCGTTCTTGTGCATCTGCACTCGTCCACCATTTCAAGAACTCCCAAGCTTCTGCTTGACGGTCAGAACTCTTGAAGATAATTCCCGTTTGTGCAAGACCACCTGTAGATCGATTAATTTCACCATTTTCCTGCTTGATACCAGGCATTGGCTTCATTCCCCACCAACCTGTTAACTCAGGAGCAGCTGTAGACAATAGAATATATGTGGAGTAATCTGCTACTCCAATCGGCATTTCACCTGAACGGAAGCGGTTATAGAAATCGGCTTGCTTCTCAATTTTGTAGTTTGTGAAAAGACCAGTCCACATCTTCATTGCCTTCAATGCTTCAGGTGAATCTAATGCAGACTTACTGCCACTCTCAACATAGAAATCTCCACCATTTTGGAATAAGAATGGAGCGAATTCATTAATAGCTTGTTTCGTATCATTAATAGCATGTGGATAGAAGAAATCCATACCGTTCTGTTGAAGGATAGGAATAAGTTCCATCACATCATCCCAAGTTTCTGGCATTTCATCTTCTGAATAACCAAGCTCTGCCATAATATCTTTACGATAGAACAGCATAAAGAAATTTTGATTTTCAGGTAAAGCGAAGTTACCACCATCGTATTTATAAGGAATTAGAGCACCAGGTCTGAACCGGGCTGCAACTTCCTCATAATCGTCGAAGGAACCAAGATCAACTAATGCATTACGAACCGCAAAGTCAATTGGAACTTCTCCCTCAACACCAAGCGCAACGTCTGGTGCAAGACCAGATGTATTAGCTAACATTAATAGCTGCATTTGGTTTGCTGGAATAACATTCACATTGATCTTAATGCCACTTTCAGGTGTGAAATCTTCATCAATCATCTGTTTGATAATATCAGCCCAATCACGACCACGAGCGATCCATACATCTAATACTTCCTCATCCTTGTCATAAACTGTACCAACACCACCATAGTTATTAGTGAACGTAAGTGCTAGATCACTAATACTAGTTCCAACACGTACTATAATTGGTGCAGCAGGGCGAGGCCACTCTTGATCTGGTGATTTCACGATAAGGTAGTCTAGCAATAAGCTCTGTTTACTTAGATTATTAACCCAAAGTCCAAGAGCAGATTGCAATTCACGGAACTGTAATAGTCTAGCAGGAATTGAACGTGTATCTTTGGACATATCTACTAGTACGCCTCTTGCTTCATATAAAGTACTTAACTCCGAGCTACCTTCTTCTACGCCGAATAAAGTTAATAGTGTAATGGCATCCTCAATATTCCAAGCCATTGTCTCTAGACGTTCAATAATGTTCGGAATATTTCGCTCGAGCTTCCAATCCGCATTCGGATCGGGGTTAGTACCTGTTACTCGAATGACTTCGCGAGTAAGTAATGACATCTTCTGAGAAGTATCACTTACAAGCTCAAGTACTTCACCAAGATCGCCCACTTGAACTTCCATACGAATGGTGTTTGTTCCCTTTTCAAGATAGAATAAATAGTCTTCTTCATTCGATTGACTTAAATTACTAATTTGCCATTCTTGTTTATATGGGAAAGGAACCGAATTCATCTCTTTGAATGGTAATTCACCATTAATATAAACTTTACGTTGTACTGGAAATCCGTTAAGGAACCATTGTCCAAAGCGTGCTCCTATATTGTATAAACCGCTCTCAGGAACTTCAATTTCCCATTCTGCCCATTGACCACCATCACGCCAGCTCAATCCTCCAAAACTGTTAAGGACTTTCGAGCTACTACTAAATGGTTCCGTATCAGGCTCACGGTCTTCTATTCGTTTTAAAGTTGGATCTGATCTTAGCGTCGATAATTCGGCTTGGAACTTCAAGTTAATCCCTGTCGTTTCTTTATAGCCATTGTTAGCATAAGTTTCAGATACCTCTGCATAGTTAGGCACTGTTTTGGGTGCATAAATATGTAACTGCCCAATGGCACCAGGCTCACGGATTGCTTCAATCCGAATCGTATGTGTACCTTTGCTTAGGAAGAAACGGAAGCCTTCTGCTACCTTTGCTTCAGCATCGATGAAATCACGATACTGCCATCCGAATACCTCTTCACGCTTCGGATTGTACTCATTATCTTGGTTGTCATACCATGGATCTCCATACTCCTGCCACATACGTTGGAATTCCACTTGTTTTGCTTGATAGAATGGATATCCTCCATCTACTTGAATACTTCTTACTAAACCTGAACGTTTACCTTCAAGTGCATAATAATCCATCCCAATCTGATAGAAACCATCAGACGGTATAGATACTTCATACTCTACCCAGCTCTTTTCATCTTGCAGGGCAACAACACTTCCAAATTGACCATCTAAATTCTGTTCAATGCTGGTTCCTTCTGCACTAATGGAACTGTAATCAGTAGAAGGAATTGTAATATGTAGATCTGATACATCTGAGAATCCTTGACCAACGTAGCTATAATAGTATTTATAATAGGATTGCTCTAACAAATTAGATGAGTTTTCATCTTCTAACAATGTATCTTCATTTATATCCGCATGGCGTGTTACATCGTCCATAACATTTTGATCAAAACTTCTATTGTTAGCCCACCACAATGCAACTAACGTCAAAACAACTAATATCAATATAGTTCCTGTGTATTTTCTCAGAAATCTTACCAAGCGGTGTCCCCCCAATCATAATCACGTATCTTTTCTCGGTTAAATAGCCCGAATCAAGTCGGGGCGACTTGATTCGGATTACATTACTATTCAGTCATTATTTTCCTAGCTCTGTTTTCAACTTAGCAATATCTTCAGCAAGGATTGATTCTGCATCTTCCTTAGCAAGTTGCAATGTTGTACGAGAGTCAACGTTATTATCTAGTGCATCAAGAATACGAGGTACCCAGATACCCCAACCTGCTCCATCAAGCGGGTTAAGACGTTTTGTTGGAGTTTCTGAAGCTAGTTGCTCATAGAATTTGAAATCTTCTTGACCACCAAGGAATTCACTAGTATGGCTAGCATACCAATCTTTTTGTGCAATATCTGAATAACCAGGTTGGATGGAATGTTTCGTCCAAATTTTCCAAGCATTTTCAGAACGCATTGCCCATTGTAGGTATACCCATGCTGCTTCTTTGTTTTCTGATTGAGAAGGAATTACGAAGCTTGAACCACCGATTGGGTAGTTAATACCGAATGGTAAGTTAGTTGCTCTCCACTTACCAGATAGTTCAGGGAAGTTTGTTTCAAGGTCACGTGCACCCCAAGAACCAAGTGCCAAACCGATTAACTGACCAGATTGTACTAGAGGTTTACCTTCATCAGTTCCATAAGGAAGATGTGGAGCCCAGTTCATTTGGTTACCACGTTTTGTATAATCAAGAATGCTAACTAACTTATCGTTATCACGAATCCAAGTTAAGTTATCATCGAAATATCCGATTTCATCGCCAGCCCAGTGGATAGGGCCGTCACGCCATTCAAATAGGAACTTCCCATTTGCTGTTGCCGCTTTTGTAAGTGCAAGGAAGTTTTCTGGATCCTTGATGTATTCACCAAGTTCAGTTGGATCATTTGGGTACCCAAGTTCTTCCATAATATCAGCACGATAGTACCATACACCTGGAGTTGAATCCCAAGGCATACCTAGTAATTCAGTACCATCTGGGCTCATCCAACGCTCCCAGTTATATGCAGGTACAAACTCTTTATATTTACCAGCGTTATATGGTTCAGCTAGTAGATTTTCAAGTACGCCACCTGTTGCATAGCGAGTAAAGTTACCAACTTCTACTTCAGCGATATCTGGAGCCCCAGTACCACTCGCTAAAGCCGTTTGTAAATTATTGTGTAGATCCTCGAAAGGTACAAACACAGGAGTTACTTTAATATTTGGATACTCAGCCATAAATGCTGTTGCTACTTCTTCGAAAATATTTTCGTTAAATACCCACATTGTTACTTCACCAGTTACATCTTTACCGAAATCTTCTACTACAGGAGCAGTTTCGCCGCCCTCAGGAGTAGTGCCTTCATTCGTATTACCTTCATTGTTTGTTACAGGAGTAGTATTGCCGTTGTTACTTCCGCCATTGCCACCGGAGCAAGCTGACAACACTAATATTAGTGCAAGTAGTACAAACATCATTTTGCTAAACTTTGCGAATTTCATTCTTTAACCTCCTATAAGTTCTTTTTTTGAAGAAGCTTTTGATGTGTGACCCCTGATGTTGTCTGATTAATATAAGCATTAACGATATTCGACATTTCACAACTATTTCTGCCTTTTTCATTTTGTAACGGTATTCATATTGCACAAACCATGCAATCGCTTACACTTGCTACAAAAAAAGAAATTTTGCATATTTACAGGCTGAAAAGGAAGCGTTATCACCTTACTAGCGTTTATCGTTTATGTCTATGTTAATAGATTACTTATTTATTAATGATTAGTCAATACATAAACGATAAACTTTTAATATTTTTTTTATTGGAAACTTTCCACTAGCCAAACTTGCCAATCTTCACCGTTAATTTGGTCAAATGATAGATTCTCATACTTGTTTGGATCAGCCGAAATAGCTATTGGAGATACATCTGTCTCCACATTTTTTAATAGATAACTACCTTCTTCTGAATATAAGAAATTCCAACGTTGTTCAGGTAAATGCTGCAATTCTAGTTGAACAACACCGTCTGATGTAGCCGTCATATAATAACCACTTATTGAATTTCTAATATAGTAACTACCATCCTCGGCATACTCCAACGTCCACCCTTGTGCAGCGGTTTTGGTCTCAATATATTGACGATATCCTTCTGCTAGCTTCTTAGAA
Source organism: Paenibacillus endoradicis (assembly GCF_024721975.1). The sequence goes on from NZ_JANQBB010000002.1 coordinate 217,705, forward strand.
CCATTATTAGGCTGTAGCATATTGCCAGTTTGACGATTACGGAATGATAACTCTTCGCCCTCTGGTAGTGTCGTTAACAGTCGAATATAGGAAATTTCAGCGGAACCATTAACATAAAGCTTAATCTGCTCATTCGTTTCGAGATCAATATCGGCCGATGCGTATTGCCATTTATTAACATCATTATGCAATATATTAACTATTGTACTAGAATTTATCGTTTCTAGCTTCAAAATTTGTTTATCATTAGCATTTTTGTAAGCAATAGCTACTGTATAACGCCCCGCTTCTACAGGTACCTCATAAGAATATTCCGTGTTATTAGCAGTTACAGCTATGTCATCAAGTAATGACGCACGACTAAGTGCCATCCCTTGTAACAATTGACCATCACTAGCAGCTAAGTCTACATATGCCAGTTCTATATAATCAAGCTCCACTTGTTTTTGACTAAACGGCAATACAACAGTATTGACTCCACCTTGTAATGGGACGACAATGCTAACCTTACTTAATTCTTTAGATTTTGATAGATCGATAGCGTAAGATTGACCATTAACTAGTATCTTTTGCTTCGTTATATCTCCATTATTAATGTAGGCAACAGTTAATGTGTAGATCCCCGTAGCAGGAGCAATGATTTCATTAACCGTTACTTCTTGTCCACGTTTTTGCCACTGCAACGTATGACCATTTGATGCATGTTCATTGATCATTATTGCTTGAGCTGTCCCTTCCCAGTAATGTTCAAGTTCAAATCTAGCTTCACCCGAAGGCGACGGTATCGTATAACCTCTCGATACTGGTTCTCCTAACTGAGGTTGACCTTGATCATCATATTGATAAGGTTGAATCCTTACATTTCTAGCTTGATCACATCCATAACCTTTACCTACTCCATCTACACCATGATAGACATGAATAAGCTCAGCCCCATCAGGTGACTCGACAAACGAACCATGTCCTGGTCCATATGCATTAGCATCTGCATTTGACATGAAGATAGGTTCTAGAGATTTCTCCCAAGAAGCAGGGTCCATCAGATCACTATCTACATTAGCGCTAAGAGCACCCATATTATAGTTTGCATCACAGAAACTCGCCGAATAAGTAATAAATATGCGATCACCATGCTTAATGACTTCTGGTCCTTCCGTCACACGGGCACCAGCAATAATTTCCCAATCATATTCTGGCTCAGTTAGCATAATTCGACTTTCTGCAATCGTCCATGGATTCTCAAGAGGTGCCATATACAAAGAATTACCTTTGGCTCCTGCACCTGACCACATCATATACCAAGTTCCTTGATGTTCGAATAATGAAGCATCAATCTGGAACACTTCATAACCTGTTCGAATTTGACCTTTCAATTCCCACTCACCTTCAAGTGGGTTAGCTGAACTATTCTCTAGTACATACATGCGATGGTCAAAGTCACTTCCTTCTCTAGCAGCAGAGAAATAGATGTACCATTTCCCATCAATGTGATACATTTCCGGTGCCCATATGTTTTTACTCATAATGCCACTTTCATTCTTTTCCCAGACTACCTTAGGTTCTGCATAGGCTAGACTAGTAATTGATGAGGCACGACGTACTTCTAATCGATCATATTCTGGTACAGAAGCGATCATGTAGTAATAGCCATCACTATGCTCATATATCCAAGGATCTGCTCGTTCTAATACAATCGGATTACTATAGTAAAGTGAGTTCGGATTACTCGTTGAATAGGAGTAATCCGTCTCCTGTGGTGTTGAACTACATCCTGCTAATACTGTAAGAAGTAGAATAATAACCAAAATATGACGACTAGCTTGCATTACATCAACTCCAATATTAGAACTTGTACTGAATTAGCTGGGAGTTCTAATATTGCTTGACCGTCTTGCATAACTAATGTTTGTTCTAATGGAGTAATAAGTTCAGCTGCCTTCTTATTTACATTCGGTGTATGAAGAAGACTAGCATCTCCGGTCAGTCGTATACAACGATATTCTTCTTTTAGTGTAGCTTTACCAAATCCTATTTGAAGCGGCTTAGCCATAGCATCTGAATTTACTAGTTTCATATAGATAGCTTTTTCATCACGCGTAATAGAATAGAAAATCTCATTATTATAAGCTTCTAACTTGTATCGTAATGTAGTAATTTCTGGATTTATTTGATGATCCCGCTCATTAGATGATATCGAATGTGTACAACTTAATTCTTTACCATTGCTACCACCGTAATTCACACTAATATGATAAGCATGTCCATCCAACATTTGTTCGCTATATGCCGCACGCATATTACCAACCATTGTACTAGAAGAGAAATCTCCAAGCGTATAAGCTTCAACGCCCTGCTTAAACACTTTCAATCCTGTAGAGCAATCATGCTCTCCGATCACATATTCAAGTACATTTACAGTAGACGTATTGGCATTAGTTAAGCCCACTCCTACATATATTCCGTCATTTCCATTTACTTTTTCCGCGATGACTTTAACACGATAATTGCTCCAGCTTGGTTCATCTAAGTAGATACCTGTTCTTCCATTTCCAGACGGCGTCAATAGCAATCCTTCGCCTTCTGTCCATTGTCCCTGTGCATCATCAGATAACCATTGCCATTTACCATCTAAAGGTTGAGCGAAATTTTGTTCGAACAATGCGTTGTTGCTTTCATTGCAAATTACCGCTACATGCTTCAATAGCAATGTCGCCCCTACCGTTGATAACTGAATTCCACCTTGTGGTGCAAGTTGAACAGATTGACCATTACGATACGTATGATATTGACTAGACAAGACTTGCGTTCCAAGGTAACTTGCAAACATTTGTTGTACATAATAATTAGGCGTGAACCAAATACTTTCGTCATCGAACCAAATGCAATCCGGCGTCCAGCGATATGTTCCATCAGTTAACACTTTATTAAATAGCGGTGCGTAAGCTGCAAGTCTAACAACATCAGCATTATTCTCGAATCCTGTCATTACAGCTGCTTCTGCAATCGCACCCGCTAATGTGTTCTTATCATTAGATGCATATTCACCAACGAACACTTTTGACGTCTTCACTTCATCTGGCTGTCCATTAGCATCAATCGCACGATAATAGTAATTGTAGCGATCAGCATTGCGAAGCAGATAATCGTTAGAACGATAATAGTGTTCATCTACAATCGTATCCATATAATGATCTTGATGCTCATACCATGTAATATGTTCTTCCGAACTGCAACACCCATCAGTAAATGCGATAACCTCTGACCCTTCATAAGCACCACTTAAAAATTTCCAACCTTGTTGATACGCATCATCATCTGCTTGTGCACCTACTGTAGAAATAATTGTCAGCGGATGTGCTGGATAATTGTCTTTCATATATTGATCAATCGCTACTTTAAATTTCTCAAAGTTAGCAAAGAATTCAGTACCCCAGTTCTCGTTACCTACACCTAGATAACGAAGATCAAAAGGAGTTGGATGACCCATAGCTTTGCGCATTTGCGCCCATTCATTATGTTCAAAGTCTTCATTAATCGCAAAATCAATGAGATCTGTAAAATTCTTAATATAATAATCTCGCAAAGCTCCACCAGCAGGATTAGCATAATCGGAACGAGCTTGACAAAGTACACCACACGCCATAACTGGTAGTGGAGTCGCATTCAAGTCTTCGGCTAATTGGAAATATTCCATATAACCTAAACCTAAAGTCATCATATATCCCCAAACATTAAAATTCTCTTTCCGAGTCTCAACATCACCTACAGAATGTTTCCAATCATAGACGTTATCCCATACATGAGATCCTTCAGAAATACATCCGCCAGGGAATCGCAAGAAACTTGGCTTCATATTTTGCAGCGCTACGACCATATCTTTACGAAGTCGATAGTTAGAATTACCTTTATAATTTAATTGTGCAGTAGATGAACCTACTTCACTTGTAGAACCCCACACATTTTGCGGGAATAAAGAAATCATATCGATAGAAACGGTTTGATCAACTTGTAATGATATTTGTCCGAGTATCGTTTTGTTAGCTTCAAGTTCAAAATGAGGTACTCCCCCGTATTTATGCCATTGACCGTCTCCAACTACTGCAATACTTAATACCTCACTTATTGGTTGAGCTTTATCATCTAATAGTTGCACCTTTATTGAGCAGGTAGCTTCCGCTTTAGCCCAGATGGAGAAAGTATAGCTTTCTCCGCTACGGAATGACATCGCACAATGATGATTACTATCATTGAACCCACGATTGAATAATGTTGCTTCAGGAGCTACCGTTACGTACGTATTATTCACATCTGCATTTGTAATACCAAAATGCTCATTAAGACCACCACTTTGCTCAACGGCTACGAGATCAAGATCACCATACCAACCGTCAAGTGGTGTGCGTTTTCTACCTGTAGAATGTGCATTTTCCCCACATACATGAGAGAAGCTATCGAAAGTAAACGATTCAAATGAGCGATTAAGAATAAGTTCTGCATATATCCCGCCATCTGCTGCATTATTAATATCTTCATAGAATAGACCATACATAACTGGACTTACCTCAACGCCTTTACTTGCAGTATCAACGATAATTTCATATGGAATCGTAGAAGTTGGTAGCACAGATAGTTCGAATGTCTTCTCAATCGATGATTGTCCACGAATTAATTTGGCAGTCAATGTTACACCATAAGCTTGGGATAAATGTGTATTCACTTCTCCGTTATGTTGCAACACATTGGGATTAGAAGATGTCCATTCCAAAGTAACTTGCCCATTAAGTATAGAAGTAGGCAATGCTATAGATTGTGTAATGATAAGGCTACTTAATGCCAAGTCTTGCTCTGCAGCAATATCAACAAGCTGTTGATCACTTAACGATTCACACATCATATCAACAATTTCAGCATGTGATAATACAGTGCTATATACACGGAAATCCGTAAATGCGCCATGGAAATTAGCATCTGCATCAAATTGTGAATGTCCAATATAGTTATTGCTGTAAGTATCTGCACGATCAAAAGAAGAGATCCATTCTCTATATTTCAAATACGTGCCACTAGCTGTTTGACTTATTGAACCATCGGCAACCAATTCCCCGTTAACGTAAAGTATAGGGCCAGCATTACTTGCGGTAGCGCCTTCTGTTCCGGAGATGGTCATTGCTATATGAATCCACTCCCCTGTAGCCAATGATTTATTCGGATCAACCGCGATATCATGACCAGCAAAGCAAACACCACGTAAATTACGAGTTAGGAACAGATATGGACCTTGAGCTCCTGTACCGAAGTCGAATAATCTTTCCCACACACTTTGTCCTGGCATTAGATAAATCCAACTTGTTACAGTAAGTCCCGTGTAGTCATTAACCGATGATAATAACGTAGATGGTAATTGCAGATAGCTACTACCGTGCTTACCGCCTGCGAGTATAACAGCTTCTCTATCTTCAATCGTTACATGCTGAGGTAATACTTTTTCACCGTAAGCGATTGCATGATTCTTATATATAGAACTGTCATAACCAACTTTTTGAGATGTTTCACATTTGTATTGAACAAGTAATTTTTCATTGTTAATAGAATTGCTCATCATATTCACCCGCCATAGTTTATAATTAAGTTATTAATATATAAGCTAACTAATTAACCTATATGCGAATTAGTTTACCTTAGACACATATTCATTTCAATAGTTTTCCTATAAAAATAGAACTTTTCACCATAATCAGACGCTTATTTTTGGTCAATTTGTAAATCCCACTAGACAAAGGGATCAGTTTATGTGATATTAATATTATTATGAATACTTAATATTTATATTAACTTTATAGTAAGGAGGACTGTATGACTAACATTTCTAAAACTGAGTATGTAAATCCTATTATTCCCCAACGTGCTGATCCATGGATTTATAAACATTCAGACGGCTATTATTATTTTACCGGATCAGTTCCTAGCTATGATTGCATTGAGTTACGTCGTTCAAAAACTATAAATGGTCTTGCTGATGCAGAACCTTTCGTTTGCTGGCGTAAATATGAAACAGGTCCCATGAGCGCGAATATTTGGGCCCCTGAAATTCATTACATTGATAACAAATGGTATATTTACTTTGCTGCAGCACGCACTGCCGAAACAAATGAAGGATTATTTGACCATCGTATGTTCGCATTAGAATGTGAAGCAAGTAACCCACTAGAAGGTACTTGGGTCGAAAAGGGACAAGTGACAACGAATTGGGAATCGTTTGCATTAGATGCTACTTCCTTTGAACACCGTGGACAACGTTACTATGTATGGGCTCAAAAAGATGCTAAAATTCCAGGTAACTCTAATCTATATATAGCACCAATGATCAATCCTTGGACGCTTTCATCTAATCAAGTTCGTATTTCAATTCCTGAATATGAATGGGAAAAAATCGGCTACCTTGTTAACGAAGGTGCTGCTATATTGAAGCGTAATGGTAAAATCTTTATGACTTATTCTGCTAGTGCAACAGATCATCATTATTGTATGGGATTACTTTGGGCAGATGAGGATAGTAATTTACTTGATCCACGCTCATGGAATAAGTCACCAGCTCCTATCTTTGGTACGTATGAGAAATTATCTATCTTCGGACCAGGACATAATAGTTTCACCGTAGCAGAAGATGGAGTTACTGATTTAATCGTATATCATGCACGTAATTACAAGGAAATTGTCGGAGATCCACTGTATGATCCAAATCGACATGCTTGTGTTCAGCCTATAACCTGGACACCGTCTGGTTTCCCAGATCTAGGTAGACCAGTTCAGCAATCTATTCTTCCAGTTAAAGAAGCCAATATCGCACTTTAATTAAAGTGTTCATTATTAAATAATGGTACCCTACACAAAAAACGCATCCTTCGCCACTATTAAAGTGGAAAAGATGCGTTTTTTGTGTACTTCTATTTTCTAATATAAATCTATAAGTTTATTAAATTTATTAGATTCGCTATCCTTCGTTTACTGCTTTTTCGTTGCTTCAGCTATTTCTGCTTCAGTCAGACGACGATCATAATAAAGTTTGAATACTAAGTCCTGGTTATAGTTACCGAAGCCGCTTCCGAATAGAGTAACTCCCCCTACATTTTCCGCATCTTCTAATACAGAAATTCGGAACTTCCACTGTTTTAGATCAAGATCAAGACTTGATAATTTAACGTCAGAAATTTGATTACCATCGATAAAGGTACCTTCCTCGTTAATCTTCAACATTTTTAGTAATCCGTACTGATTAATTTCATCCCACCACCAGTCAGGTGTGTAGCGACCACGTTGCTTGTCACCACCAAAGTCACCAGGACTTGTCCATTTCCCAATATCTACACCGTTCAACGTAAATGTAATATCTGACGGCCAGTTTTCATTGGCAAATGGTGCTTCCGATGAAATTTCCATTGAGATTTCTAACTCAAGAGGATTTTCATTCTTATTCAAATAATTAGCCAAACGGTATTCAACAAACCCTTGACCGAACCATAATATTTTGGCATTTACCCTTTCAGGTTCAAGAAAAGCGCGAGGCTCATCAAACATACCTAATACTTTAACGCTTGTTGCCAAACCACAAGTTGGAGTCACTTCAAAGTCTGTATAATGACCAACCGATACTTCCGTTACATGACAATCACGGAAAACACTTTCAATCTTAGGCGGGAAAATGATCTCGATAGAGTCCGTAACAAGCGTACATACTTTTTTCGCTCCGCCTTTACCCGGTTGCATTGATGATTTAATAATACCTGCTCGCTCAAGTTTTTTAACATGCATCGTCATAATTGCACTACTTAGATGCATCGCATCTGCTAGTTCTTTAATATTCATGGACTTCACAGCAAGGTGTCGAATCATTTCAATTCGTACGTTACTTGCTAGAGCCTCATATACAGGCAATGAATGTTGTGAAATATCTATTTTCATTAAATACCACCTTATCAATAACGATTATATTAATAATATACATTGTTGTTAATTAAAATACAAATGTAATCGCATTCAATTTTGCTTATTATATTACATTTTACTATAAATGTAATAGTTTGTAACCTATTATCATTTAACCGCTTCAAAGCTTACGATAGTAACGCTGCGAGCACTATTCGCTGTTCTTCGGAGAGGACGGGATTAACGCTACGTTCATTCTCGCTGCTTCAATCTGGATGTGTGAACGTAACACCTCATAGACAACATTTTCCTCTTTGATAAGCAATAAGGATAGAAGATTAGTTATACAAACGTATATCTAACCTTCTATCCTTATTAGTAGTGACCTAGTTATTGTCCTTTAAGTACTACCTCTTCAAGTAACGATCAAGCTTACTCCATGTTTCAGTGATACCAACAACAAGTCCCATCTGCATAACTTGATCTAAATCCTCTTTTGTAGGAAACTCTGCAGTACTACGAACTTTAGTATATTTGGCTTGTTGTTCGAACGTAAGTGTAACTAATGTCTCTGGCATATTAGGATCAATATTACCTTCTGCATCTGAGAAACAATCTCGATATACAAGTTTATTAGGTGCATCGATCTCAACATAGATCGCTTTCCCCCATGATTGTTGACCGAAATAATCCTTGCTTTCATCCTGACACGTCATACAGAAATGCCAAGCTCCACCTGGTTGTAGGTCCACCTCACAGAAGGTTAATCCCCAACCATTCGGTCCCCACCATTGTGACAGTATGTCTTTATCAGTAAATGCGTTATAGACAAGGTCAGGAGATGCTGGAAATATTTGTTCCAGATGTAGCGCATTACCTTTCACTCTTGAGGCAATAGAACCAATCTTACTACGTTTTAACATATTGACTTCCTCCAACTTTTCATAGCTTATAGTAATACAATTGTATAAACTCTGCAGTTTCTTCTATTATTTACACTATACATAAGGAGATTGAATTGAGCAAATGATTATAAAAATACTAGTAGTATCTATTTTTTATGGTAATGTCACTGATATCTGTTGTGAATTCTCATCCCTACTAAGCCCAATCTGAAGTTACTGAGGATAAGTAACTCGCATATGAGACTCCATGCCACCGAATAGAAAGATAACTTCGAATAACTTTACATCAGATTCTCATAAGTGTAACAAACTTCGTACATCTCAAATTATTCAACCTCAGCAAAGCACTTTTATTACTAACAAATAATAGACTGCCCTCTCAAGACAACTATAAAGTGAGTAGTATATACAACTATAGGAGGTGCTATCTTGACATACAGGAGAATAAATAAAAATTGCGAAATAAAAAAACTGAAAAAAATTTGTATTCTACGAGGTCCTAGAGGTCCTAGAGGTCCCAGAGGATATCGCGGACGGACTGGAGCTACTGGCGTTACTGGAACAGCCGGAGCTACCGGCAACACTGGAACAATTGGGGCTACCGGCATTACTGGAGCTACCGGCATTACTGGCGACTCTGGCACAACTGGAGCTACCGGCATTACTGGAACAACTGGCGTTACTGGATCTACTGGATCTACTGGGGCTACTGGCATTACTGGAGCTACCGGCAACACTGGGGCTACTGGCAACACTGGAGCTACCGGCGTTACTGGCGACACTGGAATAACTGGGGCTACTGGCGATACTGGAGCTTCTGGAGCTACCGGAGCTACTGGCGACACTGGCGACACTGGAGCTACTGGCGTTACTGGAGCTACTGGAGCTACCGGAGCTACTGGCGACACTGGAGCTACTGGCGTTACTGGAGCTACCGGTGACACTGGAGTTACTGGCGACACTGGAACAACTGGGGCTACTGGAGCTACCGGCGATACTGGGGATACCGGGGCTACTGGAGCTACTGGGGCTACTGGAACAACTGGAGCTACTGGCGTTACTGGAGCTACCGGTGACACTGGAGCCACTGGGGTCACTGGCGACACTGGAACAACTGGGGCTACTGGAGCTACCGGCGATACTGGGGCCACTGGCGAGACTGGAGCTACTGGGGTCACTGGCGACACTGGAGCTACTGGAGCTACTGGGGCCACTGGCGACACTGGAGCTACTGGCGATACTGGAACAACTGGCGTTACTGGAGCTACCGGTGACACTGGAACAACTGGGGCTACTGGAGCTACCGGCGATACTGGCGACACTGGAACAACTGGGGCTACTGGCGATACTGGAGCTACTGGAGCTACTGGCGACACTGGAGCTACTGGAGCTACCGGCGATACTGGAACAACTGGGGCTACTGGGGCTACTGGCGATACTGGAGCTACTGGCGATACTGGAGCTACTGGCGACACTGGAGCTACTGGCGACACTGGAGCTACTGGAGCTACTGGGGTCACTGGCGACACTGGGGCTACTGGCGATACTGGGGCCACTGGAGCTACCGGGGCTACTGGGGCTACTGGAACAACTGGAGCTTCTGGAGCTACCGGAGCTACTGGCGACACTGGAACAACTGGGGCTACTGGAGCTTCTGGAGCTACTGGGACCACTGGCGACACTGGAACAACTGGAGCTATTGGCGTTACTGGAGCTACCGGTGACACTGGAACAACTGGAGCTTCTGGCGTTACTGGAGCTACCGGTGACACTGGAGCCACTGGCGACACTGGAACAACTGGGGCTACTGGAGCTACCGGCAATACTGGGGCCACTGGCGACACTGGAACAACTGGGGCTACTGGAGCTACCGGCAATACTGGGGCCACTGGCGACACTGGAACAACTGGGGCTACTGGAGCTACCGGCAATACTGGGGCCACTGGCGACACTGGAACAACTGGGGCTACTGGAGCTACCGGCAATACTGGGGCCACTGGCGACACTGGAACAACTGGGGCTTCTGGGGCTACCGGTGATACTGGAGCTACTGGCGTTACTGGAGCTACCGGTGACACTGGAGTTACTGGCGACACTGGAACAACTGGGGCTACTGGCGATACCGGAGCTACTGGCGACACTGGCGCTACTGGAGCTTCTGGGGCCACTGGCGACACTGGAGCTACTGGCGTTACTGGAGCTACCGGTGACACTGGAGTTACTGGCGACACTGGAACAACTGGAGCTACTGGCGTTACTGGAGCCACTGGCGACACTGGAACAACTGGGGCTACTGGAGCTACTGGAGCTTCTGGGGCCACTGGCGACACTGGAGTTACTGGAGCTTCTGGGGCTACCGGTGATACTGGCACAACTGGAGCTACTGGTGTTACTGGGGCTACCGGTGATACTGGAGCTACTGGGGCCACTGGCGACACTGGAGTTACTGGAGCCACTGGAACAACTGGAGTTACTGGAGCCACTGGAACAACTGGGGCTACTGGAGCTACCGGAGTTACTGGGGATATCGGGGCTACTGGTACAACTGGGGCTACCGGCGATACTGGAGCTACTGGGGCTACTGGGGCCACTGGCGATACTGGAGCTACCGGAGCTACTGGGGCTACTGGCGACACTGGAGTTACTGGAGCCACTGGAACAACTGGGGCTACCGGCGATACTGGAACAACTGGGGCTACTGGAGCTACCGGCGACACTGGAACAACTGGGGCTACTGGAGCTACTGGGGCCACTGGAGTTACTGGCGACACTGGCACAACTGGAGCTACTGGCGATACTGGAGCCACCGGAGCTACTGGGGCTACCGGCGACACTGGAGTTACTGGAGTTACTGGAGCCACTGGAACAACTGGGGCTACCGGCGTTACTGGAACAACTGGCGTTACTGGCGACACTGGAGCTACCGGTGACACTGGAGCCACTGGAACAACTGGGGCTACTGGAGCTACCGGCGACACTGGTACAACTGGAGCTACTGGGGCCACTGGCGACACTGGAACAACTGGAGCTACTGGAGCTACTGGAGCTACTGGGGCCACTGGAGCTACTGGAGCTACCGGAGCTACTGGGGCTACTGGCGACACTGGAGTTACTGGAGCCACTGGAACAACTGGGGCTACCGGCGATACTGGAGCTACTGGGGCCACTGGCGACACTGGAGTTACTGGAGCCACTGGAACAACTGGGGCTACTGGAGCTACTGGAGCTACCGGAGTTACTGGGGATACTGGGGATACCGGGGCTACTGGCACAACTGGGGCTACTGGGGCTACTGGGGCTACTGGGGCCACTGGCGATACTGGAGCTACTGGCGATACTGGGACTACCGGCGACACTGGCACAACTGGAGCTACTGGGGCCACTGGGGCCACTGGGGCCACTGGGGCCACTGGGGCTACTGGGGCTACTGGGGCTACCGGCGACACTGGCACAACTGGAGCTACTGGAGCCACTGGTCAGGGATTATCAGCATACAGTTACATTTTCAATACTAGTGCTCAGGTTGTAGCAGTAGAAACAGCTATAACATTTGATAGTAATGAAAATCTTACAAATATATTTCACACTCCTGGTACTTCACAAATTATTTTGGGCGCCTCTGGAGATTATGCGGTATTCTTCATTATAGCGGGAGTAGAACCTAATCAATTTACCCTCTATCAGAATAGTGCTCCTATTGGTGGGAGTGTCTATGGATCTGGTGCCGGTACTCAACCTAATTCCGGTATGGTCATTATTACTGCAGTCTCAGGTGATGAGTTAACTTTAGTTAATCATTCTAGTGCATCAGCCGTTACACTACAGACTCTAGCAGGTGGATCTCAAATTAATGCTAACGCTTCTATTCTTATACTGAAAATAAGCATGTAAAAATTATTAGAAAATACAATTAAACACACTTATATATTTATTATAATAATTTTTTGTATTGTAACCCATGGAACTACTGATTTCATGGGTTACTTAAATTAACATAATATAAAAACAGATTTTACTTATTGAAATGAGATTCTCAGTAACATAATCATTTCCCGCTTCGCCGATTGAAAAGAAAGGAAGAAGACAAAAAATATAATACCGTTGATGTCATATTTAGAGTATTTGAGAGTTGATAAAATCCTCTACCTTAGACTCGTTAACTTGATTTACTTCAGATAACGTACAGAGATAATTTTCTTTTATTCATAACAAAAAAATAGGAATGCACTGTAGTTTTTATATTACAATGCTTTCCTATTAAACTATTAGATAGAATTATTCAGATCAGTCTACATTTAGAGTAATTACGATACCTTGCTTTAGACAAGTATTACATTTTCGTTTTACTAGAAAGGGTCAAATCATTTGGTTTTTATAGTTAATTTACAACGATATTATTAACAAGAAATTTCAAGTAAGCGTGCTACTTTCCCTTGTGGCAAAGTAACTGTTAATAGTTGAGACTGCTCGTCCCAACTTAGATCGCTCTGATGTTGCTGAGGATAAGCAATACGCACCTTAGGTTCTGAGTCATTGACTCTCCCTGCTAAAGGAATCGTTATACTATCCCCTTCTCCCGCTACTCGCCAAATGGCAATATATCGGCGATCATCAGCCTTTAATCCTAGACTTATCCACTCAGAATGTTGATTAGGAAGTCCTAGAGGCCAGAATGGTGTCGCTTGCTTAATCTTAGAACGAATTCCTTTATAGTAATCCAAAGCTTCTTTCACTAGCGCTAGACGAGGCTTACTTAATTCCGCAAGATGACCACTTTGATGAACACGTAGCAATAACGCATTGATCATGTTGAATATTACTTCCTCATCATCACCTTCACGAAGCGGATATGACCATACCGCTGCTTGCTCTGGTGTCAATACTGCTGGGGCACCTGCTGCAATTGTTGCATAATTCACATAATCCTCTTGATCACTCGTTGATTGAATACTGTAGCGACTTAGCATCGAGTAATCCATTCGCATGCCGCCAGATGAACAATTCTCAATGACTAATTCAGGGTATTTCGCGAAAGTATCATCTAACCATTGCAAATAAGCACGATTATGCTCTAACAAGCCTGCTCCAACACTATCTGTTCTCGTCTCCGTACCAATACCAGCATTAATATTGTAATCCATTTTGATATAGCCTACACCATACTCTTCAACTAATCTTGTAATAACCTCGTTGGCATGAGCAATTACTTCTGAGTGACGGAAATCTAATTGATAGCGACTACGATCTTTTACACGTTTTCCGTGACGCATAAAGAACCAATCATCATTCGTGTCTACTAATTTGGGACTATTAATCCCCATTACTTCTAGCTCTAGCCACAGACCTGGAATTAATCCCTTGCTACGAATATAATCTAGCACATATTTGATACCTTCAGGGAAACGTTCCTCAGAAGGTAACCACTGCCCAACACCATCCCACCATTCGCCTGGAGCATACCACCCAGCGTCGATACAGAAATATTCACAACCTACTTCAGCAGCTGCATCAATAAGTGGTAATAGTTTCTCTGTTGTTGGAGAACCCCACAAACAGTTCATATAATCATTGAATATAATTCGAAGCAATTCATTATCATCATTAACGCGGCGAATACGACGACGATATTGTGTGAGCTCTGCAACACTTTGCTCAAATCCACCATCTACAACACCAACTGCAACGGGAACAGAAGTAAAGCTTTCACCTGGATCTAATTGTTCCCACCAGTGATTATCATGTTCCGTTGGACCGCTTATTAATAGTGATAATTGATCTACTTGATCGGTCATTTCCCAATGCCATGATCCATTGTGCTCGATTTGCCAATATAAACTACACTCATTCTCATGATCTTCTAGTACAGCCATTGGAATCACTTCGGCGCTTGACCAAGATCCCGTATTGCTAAATGCAAGGCGCTTAGACCCACGATCTGCTAGGTGTACTAAACCGAGCTCCGGTAAACTATATTGCCGCCATTGAATCTCGCTTTGCCATCCACTATGTGCAATAAATAGTTCCAACTTATCATTACGATCACGTTGGCCTTCCTTACCAAAACCTGTTAATACAAAAGAAGATATATATTCAATGTCAATAGGAAGCGAACCTTCATTACGAACAACATTCCAACAACGAACTGTTTGTAAACCTTCGTACATCTGATAATGTTGCTCCACAATTACATTTGTTTGATGATCTAACAATTTAATGATTAGCAAGCGTCCTTCATCATTCCGTTTGTCTAGATGTGATTGGTATTTCAGTCGCAAACCTGGATAAGAAGCCCGATGAGAACGTCCATGATATTCCGCTCGATCTTCCCCAGATAATTGGAACTCTAACATTCTATATCCCGAAATAGTTTGTGCTCGAATGATATGCTCTTGAAGTGGTCTTGTTCCAAAATGTATTAACGTTACATCACCATCTACTGCGATATCAAATTCCAAATATAGTCCATTCTCTTCAATAGAAATGCGTTGTGAAAGCTGATTCATAGTGTGTACCTCCTAATTGTTCATATCATTCATCTATTCTATTACACTTAGCTATGACGTCTATCTATATAACAATGACTCAACACATGAGCGTTGAGTCATTGCTATATATGCAAGTTCAAAAAGCTTATTTTTAGAATCAAGAAGATGGAGCGCTACTTGTAGAAAGAGGAAACGCAAGTATACGTATTTGATACACGCGTACCTACAATGTTACTATGTTTGTTAACCTGCTACTTAGAAGAACCAAATTGAATCCATGCTTGTTGAATCTCTTCTACAGCTTTGTCTTTTGTTTTGCTGCCACCAATATAAGCTTGCATAATTTCACCGAATTTTTGATGGAATGTATCAAGTGAATAGTTAACAGATAGTTCACCAGATTTAGCTGTTTTCAAGATTTCTTCCATTTGTTTCGGCATATCAAGATCAGGAAGTGGAGCATCTTGAATAGGAGGAATTACTTTGGCTACAGCTGAGAACCAGTTTTTACCGTAGTCAGATGTATATAACCAGTTAAAGAATTCAATTGTCTCTTCTAGTACTGGTGAATCTTTAGAAATACGAAGCGCTTGATCAGCTCCAGTTGCAATCGTTGCTTGTTCAGACTTATCACTTACTGGATAACCAGCAATTTGTAGGTTGATATCTGGAGTGATTTTCTTAATTGCTTCTTCGTCCCATGCACCCTTACCAGTCATAAATGCGCCTTGACCAGTTGCAAAGTCACTAACTTGAGCGTTTGAATCACGTTCAAGTGGCTTAGATGTTCCATGCTCTACCGTTGTATCAACAAAGTTGAAGAAGTTAGTATAAAGCACTGGGTGATCTTGGAATGTTGTTGTACCAGCAATAAATTGATTTACTAGTTCTTGTGATGTTATGTTCGCATCTTCAGCAGCTGCGTTAACAAAGTGTTGGAATTCATGTTTCCATACCCACCACTCTTTGTAAGCATTAGCAAACGGGGTAATACCTTTTGCTTCAAGCTTCGTGATAGCATCATCAAGTTCAGCTGTTGTCGTTGGAATAGCTGTGATTCCAGCTTCTTCAAGTAGATCCATATTGACGATCATATTCATTAGATTGCCCTTGACAGGAAGACCTAGTACCCGTCCATCTGTAGAAGTCATACTTGTACGAATGCTTTCCGTCATCGCTGCCGCAAGTGGCTCTTCCGTTAGATCAGCACTATATTCAGCAAATGTATCAATATCGCCACCAGCAGTTGTTTGGAATACATCTGGAACATTACCTGAAGATATTTTTGATTTTAATACTGTATTATAATCCGCTTGCATAATTTCAAGGTTAATTTTCACATTAGGTTTAACCTTTGCGTATTCTTTGATATATGCATTAAATGCCTCTGTATATTCTGGTGATGCGGTAAACATATTGATCGTGACTTGCTTTTCGCCAGTATCTGTACCGTTTGTTGCGGAGTTCCCATTGTTCTTGTTGTCACTTCCACAAGCAGCAAGCACACCCATTATAAGTACTAGGCTAACTGCAAGAGAGGTTAATCGTTTTAACATATAAATGCCCCCATCCACAAATGTTGTTTGTTACCTCACCATCATTCTAATCAAAATAACAGTTCTGAAAAATGTACATATGTGAATAAAAAAGGGTAAAAAAGTGTCTGATATTCAATTCACTTCACATTTTCACTATTTTTCTGCACACGCACGATATTCCGAAGGTGTCATCTCAAAATAGTTTCTGAATGCTTTACTAAAGTAATTTTTGTCTTTATAGCCGAGCATTTCTGATATATCTTGAATTTTCAAATTAGCATCTTCTAGCAATACTTTTGCCTTTTCCATTCTAACGCTTTGCACATACTCATGAATACCACAGCCGTATTGTTGCTTGAACAGCTTCATCAAATACTCTCGACTAAGATAATATTTCTCTGCAAACATCGTTACTTTAATATCTTCATAATAGTATTGATCAATATATTTTTTAATATCACTGATTTTGAAAATGGTATCTTGTTGTTTAACGGCGTCGATACACTGCTTATACTTTGTAATTATTTGTTGAAGTACTTCTTTATATTGCTCATAACTGTTGTAATCGCCAAAAATACCAAGTACTCGAATCGCATTCATATCACTATTAGGTAACTCAGAAGCTGGAACACCATATTCTATCGCAATATCATTCAAAACCATAATTAACTCATCTGTAAGCTTGTCCGATTCACCAATTGTAAATTGTTCTGTACTATTCCATTGATTCATCATATCGTGCAACATCGACTGCAACAGCTGACTATTCCCTGTATCGAGAACTTGCCGAAGTTGTGCCATGCGCGTAAAAATAGATTTATGATCTTTTTGTAAGTTTTGATGTATCCCTTCATCATATTTCACAACTTGTGCAGAACGTTTACTTAGTTCATAACTCATGAGAGCTAACTTAGATTGTTCAAAACTAGTTGCTAGTTCTGTTATTTCATGAACAGGCAAGCCTACTCCAATAATGACATCTAACTCGAATAAATTTTGTAATGTTGTTAGAAGACTATTCATTCCATGATATAACTTATAATTCATATCTTCACGATAATTACCTTCAAGTGAAACAACAGTTATTATTTCACGTTCTTGCTTAGGATTAGCAAAACTGAATGTTTGAACATACGTAGACAGCACATCATGGATCACATTAGAAGTGGCAAACTGTAATAGATCAATATCATTTTTGAATCTTCTTTTTATAAGTGCATCCATATTAAGAAAGCGAATGGTCGTAATTGCAAACAAATGATTATTCCGTCCTAGACCAACTAATCGCATCAAATCTTCATTGTAGTAAGTTTTGAAATTCCTATCAATAAGAGATAAATATAACTTTTCCTTCAATTTGGGTAAACTCATATTAAGTGTAATATTTTGATGAATTGTTTCCTCTGCTTTACGCTGTTTCGCTTCTATAATACCTACTGCATTACGTAGAGCAGTATTTAAATCATATCTATTCACAGGTTTTAATATATAATCAACTACTCTTGATCGTATCGCTTGTCTTGTATATTCAAAATCGTTGTATCCACTAATAACGATGGACAATAAATTAGGATACTGTTGCTCAATCAATTGTAACAACTGGCTTCCATTGAGTTCGGGCATTTTCATATCAACTAAAGCAATATGAACGGTATGATTGTTAAGAACATCAAGAGCTTGATGTCCATTTGAAGCCTCATACAATTGCAACACACCAAGCTCTTCCCATGCCCCTAATATTTTGATTGCCTCACGTAATGGTTCTTCGTCATCAATAATTATAACGTTATACATGACGTTGTTGTCCCCCTCTAGGTAGTATTATTAACATACTCGTTTGCAATTCGTCACTTAACATCACAAGCTGAGCATCATTACCATACAGTAGCTTCAATCGTGCATTTAAGTTAATTAGCCCAATATTATCTTGCTTAGAGAGCGCCTCTTCCCAATCTTGAGCAAGCCATTGCTTAATTTGTTTTAGCTTACTAGGTTCAACAGTTGGTCCATTATTGGTAACAGTTATAACAAACTCAGTTTCTGTTTGCTCCGCTGAAATAAAAATCGTTACCGGTGTAGATATTTTTTCTAAGCCATGCTTCACAGCGTTTTCAACTAATGTTTGAATCGATAACTTCGGTACTTGAATATTTAAAAGTTGGTCATCCCAATCGCGTGTAACTTGAAGTCGTTCTCCAAATCGAGCTTTTTGTATGTTAAGGTAATGACCGATATGTTTCAGTTCTTCCTCCGCACTAACGATATCTTTGCCACTAATACAATAACGTAACGATAGTGCTAATGAATCGACCATATCTACAATTTCTAATTGACCATGTTTTAATGCTTTAGTTGAAATTGCTTGCAGTGCATTATATAAGAAGTGTGGATTAATCTCTGCTTCTAACGCCTTGAGAATCGCATTTTTTTCAGCAAGTTTCAATTTGTAACGTTCATTGATTAGTTCATTCGTACGACTAACCATTTGATTGAATCGATGTGAAATATAAGCTAATTCATCATTGCCAACTACATCAGTAATCGCCTCAAAATCACCTGAACTGAATCTTTTCATTTGCAAAGATAATTTTTTCAGCGGCTTCGTAATTTGGTTAGATAAAATAATAACTAACAACATCGCTAGAATAAGAAACGCGATCCCGACCATAAGACTGAAATTACGAGTCTTGTTCGCAATATTATTAATCTGATTGTAAGGAATTTGCTTTATAAGTTTCCAACCTTCTACTTTACCAATATCATAGACTACAAGATATTTCTGTTCTCTATCTGACCAACTAAATTGACCATTCTTATCACTTGTGAGTTCAGCAATTACATTTTCATTAATTAACTGATGGTAGGAAACAGCGTCGGTAGCAACAAAAACTTCATTACTTTCATTTAACCAAAATAATTGCTCACCCGCTTCAATAGGTACATCAGCAATGATCATATCTTTCACCGAACTATTATAATAAAAAGTTAAAACCGCTTGAGGCTCTCTACTGACAATTGAACGTAACACCCTATGATAAGCGAAGAAATCATCATTATTTTCAATCCGATAATTATCAGAATATTTATTGAAATCCAATGACTGATACGCCCTATTATGCGGACTTTTCAGAGCTTCCTCGTACCATATTTGATCAACGATAGTGTCATCAGATACCGCTCTAATTGAAATATCATTTTGTTTTCGTGAAATTTCATAGTATTTATTAGCTTGTACAATATACATATATACAACCATAAGATCATCTTGATTAACGAAGATACTTCGCAAGTAATCTTCAATATACATTTTAGAAGCGTAGTCCTCTGATTCATGCAATATCGCATAGGTTAATTCGTCGTAGTTAACTTGAGGTAACGACAGTTGTTCCATTTCTTTAACATAATCCTCAAGATTTTGATTAACTAATTTTAAGTTATTCGTCGTACTTGAAATACTATTATTAATTGATTCTTTATGAAGCATTTGGTAAGAAATTACTGTAAGCGCACTCACAACTAATATGATAATTGCTGAGAATAAGATAATGAGTTTATTAACTAGTCTACTTGAAATTCTATCCTGCATGCGTTTTAACCATTTCACTTCAAATATCCTCCCTTTCTTGTTTCAACAACACCGTTCACTTTTTTACCCTTAACTGATAATGAAAGTCCATTTTGAAGCAACTTCATCTTCCCTATAATATGAAATATAACTTCACTAAGCGGTGTAATACAAGAAAAGAGGTGCCTTATGTTCAAGTTTCTAGGTCGAAGATCAAATGAAAAAATAGAATTTAGTTTATTTACAATTCCAGTTCTCATTTGTGTGGCGATCGCTTTCTATATCCCATTCGTCATGACTATAAGATACTCCTTAATGGAGTGGAATGGAATATCTAGTAATGCAAAATTTGTAGGTTTTGATAATTTCATTCAAATCTTTTCTGGTGATGCTAACTTTGCAAGTGCTTCATGGTTCACAGTTAAATACGCGGTTTTGTACATCGTACTTGTCAATGTAATAGCGATATTACTGGCATTATTACTTAATATGAAATTAAAATCTACAACTTGGTTAAGAGCAGCATTCTTCATCCCTTACATTTTGAGCTTAGTCATTGTCGGTTTTATCTGGAAGTTTATCTTTATGCAAGGATTTGAGTCACTAGGTAAAAGTACGGGCTGGGCAATATTTGATCTTAGTTGGTTAGGTGATCCAAAACTTGCCTTTATCTCTATATTACTTGTATCGATCTGGCAATCGGTTGGTTTCTATCTTGTAATCTACATTGCAGGTTTACAATCTATACCTGATGATTTGAAAGAAGCAGCTGTAGTTGATGGAGCAGGGCCAATTCGTCGCTTTTTCAATATCACGTTACCATTACTTGCACCATCAATTACTATTTCAGTATTTATGGCATTAACCAACTCAATCAAAGTGTTCGATGTCATACTATCACTAACAGCTGGCGGCCCTGGTGGTACAACGTATAGTGTCGCTTATGATATTTACCGTACCACTTTCCAAGATAATATGTATGGTTATGGTACCGCCAAAGCAATCATTCTATTTGTTGCCGTACTCATTATTACAATAATTCAACTTACATTGTTCAAACGCAGGGAGGTTGAGGCATAATGAAATCTCAAATTAAAGTAGGACGCATTATATTGGAAATTGTTATGGTTCTCATCTCGATCGTATTTCTATATCCTCTATTTCTAGCCATTATTAACTCCTTCAAATCATTTGGAGAAGTAATGAGAGATGTTATTGCATTACCTGAAAAGATTACATTTTCCAATTATTCTTACGTATGGGAATACATCAATTATCCGAAACTATTTATGAATAATATGGTTATTACAATCATTGGTTTAGCAGGAATTATTCTGGTGTCAGCTATTGCATCTTATAAATTAGCTCGTACCAAATCTCGGATGAGCATTGTAATTTACATGCTTTGTATTATGCCTATGCTAATCCCATTTCAATCGATCATGTTAACTGTCGTTCAACTTGCCAAACAATTAAATTTGTCGGATAGTACAGTCGGACTTGGATTTCTATATTGGGGCTTCGGCGCTCCTCTAGCAGTATTCATCTACCATGGTTTTGTAAAAGGTATACCGAAAGAAATTGATGAAAGTGCAACGATCGATGGAGCTTCTGGCTTCCGATTATTTTTCTCAGTGATCTTTCCTTTACTGAAATCAGTCACAACAACCATCGTGATCATCGATGTGATGTGGATATGGAATGACTTCTTACTTCCTTTACTTCTTGTAAATGGTTCACCTGATACTAAAACATTAACACTCGCTGCATATACCTTTGTTGGTCAGTACACATCAGACTGGCAATATGCAATGACAGCGATGGTTATGGCAGTATTACCTTCAATCATCGTATTTATGTTCTTACAAAAATATATTGTTAAAGGTGTAGTAGCAGGTGCTGTAAAAGGTTAATTCAACACTCCCCTAATTTAATAGCATTCATTATCCGATAATTAGGATAAGCAATGCTTTTGATGTTACTTTTCATTCACGAGAAGAAACACCAAGAAGTTATGAAAAGTTTTAGGAGGCGACATTATTGGATATTGCAGCTGCATCAACCGCTAATAGCCTTGCTCAAGTGCAAGCTGAAATGCAAGTTGGTTTGTTAAAAAAATCTTTGAACCTTAGTAAAGATCTTACTTCTCAGCTTTTCACCAAAGTTCTTGAAGGTAGCCTTGATCCTAATTTAGGGAAAAGTTTAGACATTAAAGTCTAATTCATTCAACAAATAGCGCCTCATGTTGATCATGAAGCGCTATTTGTTGTAATGATATGAGATTATTTCGCTAATGGGATGAAGAGATAGCATTGGTGATCGTTACTATAGATGGCTGTTGTCGCCATATTGAGTTGCTGATATCCTAATGATAACTGCTCACTTAATCTAACCCCGTTCATATGACGAATAAGTAACGGAAAAGCACTACCAGTCAGCTCAAGACGTAAACTCATACCCGTATGCAATTCAACTCCGATATATCGCAACTTAATGCTCACTTCTGTAATTCCACCCTGTTGATCATTAGCATTGGAATTCACTTCTGCTCTGCCAATAGATAACATCGTCGCTCGACCATCCGAATGTACAACGGATAGAATAGCTACAATATCGGTCGGACCATATAACGTCTCATATTTCAGTTGTAACTTAGGGGCGCCAAGTAGTTTTATTAGTTCCTTAAAAGGTTGACTTGAATAGACAAGAACCTCATTCCGTTGTTGAATCCTGCTACGATCAACCGGCATAAAGTTTGAGCAAGTCATCGGTAATCTTGCATCATAAACAAAAACATCAGGGATAGTTGGTTGATCTGATAAAGCTGTAGTCAAAGTACCTCCGCCAAGCAAACCATTTGCAGGAGTACCACTGTTGTTAACATATAGCCGATAACTGTCTTGCTCTTCTATTAACATACTACTTATACAATCAGTCGTTAGCCATTGTTTACTGTTAACTTCATAGTATTGTATTGGTGCAATTGGCAAAGATGCTAAGTTATCATTCTTCAACCAATAATTAAACCACTGCAATTGAGCACGATGTATATCTCCGTATGCCTCTACACCATGATCGATATCACCTGTATATCTTCCCCAAGGAATATGTGTCCACGGGCCGATAATCATATAATCTATTCGTTCTTGCTTACCTTCACTACGTTGCTTCGAATATTGTTCATACCCTTCAATTGTTCCATTCAATATATAATCGTACCAACCTCCAATATGCAGTGCTGGCACTTGATTCATCGATGAGAACCAATTAAACTGTTCCCAATATTCATCGTATTCAGAATGGATGACCCAATCGTAATAAGTAGGGAAGTAGCGTTCCAATACTTCATCATGATCCCGAATAGGCAAGTCAGCTAACCACTGCTCTGCTGTACTCATCTTATGTGTGCAGTACGCGGCGGAAGTTTCATCACCGACGCGAAGCGCTCCATCTCTAGCCAGTTGATAAGCCCAAGTACGAAGTTCTGCAAGAGCAAAGCTCCCATATGGATACATCATTCCATCATAACAATCAACGGGAGCCATTGTTGGAGCTATCGCCTGCAGATGAGGAGGATTCAAACTTGCTGCTGCCCACTGAGTAATCCCTTGATAAGAAAATCCATACATTCCTACTTTACCGTTAGAACGAGGTAATGCAGCCGCCCATTCTACCGTATCATAACCATCTTCTGCTTCTGAACGAAAAGGATAAAACTCACCTTCTGACTCTCCTCTACCGCGTACATCTTGAATAATAACGATGTAACCTTGATTAGCAAACCAAGTCGGATGGGCACATACAACAGTAGATGCAAGTTGTTTGCCATATGGTTGTCGCATCAACAATATTGGTAATTGTTCTTCCCCTTCTGGGTAGTAAATATCGCTATTTAGAATGACTCCATCACGCATGACGCACGGTACATTTCGATCTAAATTCACCTGAGCAAACTTCATGCTGTCACCTCTTTTAAGGGAAGTTGTTGCGAGAAACTAATCCCCTCCTCAATCTTAACGTCATTCAAAAGCATCGTTGTTTGACGGTCAAATAATAAGCAATTATTATAATTGAACGTAATAAATACTTGCTCACCAATCTGAGGTTCAACCTCATTTCCAATGACACAACAAATAGAATTTCCGGAGATTGAATGGTCTATATCTACATAAGCAAGTGAGTGTGCGCCTAACTGCTCTACCGTTTTCACTTTACCTTTAATGCCTTCCTTCTTAGATAGTACAACATCTTCTGGACGAACACCGAGTACCATCTCAGTTGGGAGATCCACGCGATTCCCTGCCTTCTTCACATCATATTGATAATTACCAATAGCGATCGTTGATGATTTTGTTGCTGTACTTGTAACTTGCATGAAGTTAATCGGTGGGTCACCTATAAATCCTGCTACAAATAGATTGGCAGGAGACTTATACAATTCCATCGGAGCAGCAAATTGTTGGATGACACCGTTTTGCAATACAGCAATACGATCACCAAGCGTAATAGCTTCTTCTTGGTCATGTGTAACCATAATCGTCGTAATTCCTAGTTCACGTTGCAGTGCTTTCATCTCGATCCGAATTTGACGACGGAGCTTCGCATCTAAATTAGAAAGTGGCTCATCGTATAATAACAATGAAGGTTGCAAAGCGATAACACGAGCAATCGCAACACGTTGTCTTTGACCACCTGACAGTTGTTGTGGTAGTCGTTTCTCGAATCCAGTTAAACCTACTTGCTTCATTGCACTTACAACTCTTTCTTTCAACACTAGAGGAGCTACTTTTCTCATCTTCAATCCATAAGCAACATTTTTCTCTGCAGACATATGCGGAAATAGTGCATAGTCTTGAAACACGAAGCCGAAATTCCGCTTATTCGGGGGAAGATGTTGAATTTCTTCCCCATTTAGCACTAAAGAGCCTGCATTAGCATGTTCAAAACCACCAATAATTCTGAGGATAGTACTTTTTCCCGATCCACTAGGGCCAAGTAAGCAAATGAACTCTCCGTTTTTGATGTGCATATTAATTTCACTTAATACTTCTACACCCTTAAATTGTTTTGTAATTGATGTTAGAACTAATTCACTCATTTTCTCCACCCCTTATCCATTGTTTATTATTAGAAGAATCTAGACCATCTCGCTACTTTCTCACCGACGAATGACATAATGAAGATAATAACTGTGAACACAACAGACCACGCAATAATGACTGGATTAAGACCTTCAATCTGCTCCGAATAGACGCGTACTGGGAATGTCGCAACCCCTGCACTAGAGATAAACATCGTTAATGTAACATCAGTAAAGGATACTAAAAACCCAAATACAGAACCTACAATAACGCCTGGAATTATTAATGGAAGTGTTACTGTAATGAATGCATTCCATTTACTTGCACCTAAACTGTAAGAAGCTTCTTCTAACGTTGGATTCAGCTCCCTCATACTTTGCAATACAATACGGAAAATGAACGGCATAATCATAACCATATGAGCAAGTACGATAGAAAGTAATGTACGAGAAATACCAATGACACTATAGAATTGAATTAATCCTAAAGCCCATATAATAGAAGGGAAAAATAATGGAGATAGAACGAAAGATTCTATTGATGCATTCGCTTTTTTCTTAACAGCAAGTGCCGCTGGGATAGCGAAGCATAATGCTCCAATCGTTGAAATCGAGGCTAGCTTTATACTTTGTACAATTGATTTCTGATAGCCTACTGTTTCAAGCATCTTGACAAACCATTTTGTACTAAATGATTTGGGTGGGAATGAAAAATATTCAGCCTCATTGAATGCAGCCATAACTAGTAGAATAGAGGGAGCAATAATGAATAAGAAACATAGAAATACTGCGATATAACCGATGCTATAGCCGAATAATTTCAAACTCTTCTCTGATGCTGTATTATGCATGCTGACCCCCCCTAAACATTTTTGCAATCATCGTGAGTGCCATAACACCTAGAATAAGTACAATAACTAAAAATACCGATATTACTGATGCGAATGGCCAATCAAGAATTTTCATCGCTTGTTGATAAATAACTAATCCAACCAGTTGAACTTTAGATTGTCCTATTACGACTAATGTTGAGAATGATCCGATTACACCACCGAAAACAAGTACAGATCCAGCTAATATGCCGCCTTTAGTTAAAGGTAATGTCACTTTCAAAAATGTAATAATACTGTTAGCCCCTAAACTTTTTGACGCCTCAATTATATTCGTTGGAATCGTGCGCAAAGAATTTAGAATAGTAAGTACCATAAATGGTAAAAAGCCATGTACAAGTGCCAATACAACTGCAAAACCAGTGCCGAGGAAATTATGCGGTACGTCTAATATGCCTAGCTTCAAAAGCAATGCGTTGACCGGACCAAATCTTGAAAAAATAATATATAGCCCTAATGATTGTAGCAACACACCACTGAATGATGGAGTCAACACAAGCGTTATTAATGTTATTTTCAAAAATCCTTTGGAGATGAATATAAAGTAAGCAACGATATAACCTACAACAATTGATATTGGAATAATGATAACGGCGTACCATACCGTTTTCAAAATAGATTGGATGAAATATGGTTCTTGAAAGAATCGTACATAGTTATCAAAAGTGTAACTCTTCTCCCACAATGTTTTACTCATATCATTCACGTGAAAACTACTAATAAGCAAAATGATAATTGGTATCATAAATACGATGAAAAATAGAATAAACGTAGGAGAAAGTAATAGTAGATTGGATCGAAAACCTGTTTGCGCTCTTGAACGAATTAATTTCTCTGGAATAGCCGAAGTATCCATCTTTCTCCCTCCTAAAACTTTTCATGTCCTTCCTGATAAACTCCTAAGTACATGAAAAGTTACCTCGAAAACATAAGTTAAAACTTTTCATGTCCTTCCTGATATTAAGAAAGCTTCAATACTAGCGCTACTCTCATGAAGAGCATATCTATTATTGAAGCTTCTTGTTATAGCATCAATTAATTATTAAGAATTTTTTGATTCCATAGATTAGTTGCAGCAGAACGTTGATCGATAATTGTTGACCAATCTAGCGTAATCATGGAATCTACTGCTTCTTGACCGTAAAGCACTTTAGAAGCTAGCTCTTCATCTAATACAGCAGTTGTATTAACTGGACCATAAAATCCTAGTGCCGCTAATTCCGCTTGTGCTTCAGGTGATAACATCAAGTTAATAAACTCTTTAGCAAGTTCTGTATTTTTAGAATTTTTAGAGATAACCATAGTGTTCTTTGCGAGAATTGGACCAGGATTACTAGGATAGACGAACTCTATACTTGCTCCTGCTTCTTTCAAAAGATTAGCTTGATAGTTAAATACTGGCGCAGCAGATACTGTTCCTGCATTAATTTCAAGTGCTAGCTCATCGAGATTGTAGTGAGTCATTGCAAGACCGCCTAGCTCTTCAACTTTTGCGATATTATCTTCAAGATCAGCTTCTGTTTTACCAAAGGCTAGACCAGCAATAGCAAGGAATGATTCTGCTTCAAAACCTGGGAAGGTAGATACAGATATTTCCCCTTTCAATTCATCTCTCCATAGATCATCCCAGCTATCTATCGGTTCAGTTACTGATTCCGGGTTATAGGCAATACCTAGAGCCATAATACTTGATCCATAGCCCCATGATTGGGCGATCTCATATGAATTTGCTAGATTCGGTACGGACGGATCGACATCTTGAGCTACTCCATCTTCAATAGCTTGCTTAGATTCATAAATATTAAGGAATGCGATATCCATGGATGGGTTGCTCTTTTCTGCATAAAGTAGAGCTGTACGATCACCAGTACCTCCTAGTACTAACTCAACTTCGGCACCTAAAGCTTCTAACGGACCACGAATATATTTATCTATTACTTTCTCATGAGGACCACCCCATACACCAACAACTAATGTTTGACCTTCATATGGTTTTGCAGTTTCTCCAGTATTAGCAGAAGAATTAGTACCGTTATTCGGACTGTTGCTGTTAGTAGATGTGTTATTACCACAAGCCGATAAAACTAATGTAAGGACTAAAATCATTGCTAATATTACCGTACGACTGTTCTTCATAAAATTTCTCCTCCTAATGTTTCTCTATTTATTGTTATCATTCAACTATTTTGCTTTATTACCTGATTTAACAGAGTTGAGATTAAACTTTTTCATCTCAAGAAGATGTATAGCAATCTTCTCACCACTTAGAGCAATAAGCTCTTTACCCTTTTCCATTGTAGCTAGCGTTGCATTTCCCGCTACACCAGATTCTGAGATATCATTCATTATCCATGCAAAGTTGGTAGAACCTTTTTCAGTATATCCTGCTGGGAAGTTAGGAATTTCATTAGGAGCAACGTTCATATCTACCCAATTTTCTTTTATAGCTAGAACGATTGACGTTTCTAAATCACCGCCATGTAAGCCGAATTTCTGTTCGCGTTCGTCAATAATACCCGCCCCTATTCCAAGTCCGCCACCATCCATTCGGAACACATTCATTCCTGTAGCGATACGAATTTCTCGACCCATCATATTAAGCAACGCACTGTTTCCACCATGTGTGTTGAATAAAAGTAATTTTTTGAATCCTGATTGAGTTAAGCTATCCGCGATATCAAGTACGATACTCATTAATGTCTGTGCGGATAAAGTAATTGTTCCTGGCTGACCATAGTGTTCATTACTTTTTCCATATGGGATAGCTGCTAGTGTCCAAATATTACAATCGTCTGGTAATTGATCAAATGCTGCAGTTAGCATGCCTTCATTAATTAATGTGTCTGTAAAGGTAGGAAGATGCGGACCATGCTGCTCTGTTGCACCAATTGGTAATATAACTAAAGCTTCTTCTTTGTTTGGCAACTGACTCACTTGTAGTTTTGATAGGCGTGGTAAAAAATGTGTATCCCAAGCCTTTCCTTGATATCTGTAAAATTGTCCTGTCATCTTAGTTTCCTCCTAATATATTTATCTAATCAATAAAATGAGCAGCTTGTAACTCACTAGCAATTGTAGCTACCCTATTCCAAATCTACCTATCATCAATATCAATTCATTTATAGCCTGTTTGAATTAATATCATTGTAATAATTATGTATGGGTAACCACAATGCACATTCACCATTATTGTTATATAAACTAACATATTAAATGTTTTTTAGTGTATCATCCAAAGAAATCAAGAAATATATTCTGAATTCACAATAAAAACGTTAACTCCAGCCCCTATTATGTAAGATAACATGACATAATAGGGGCTGGAGTTATATTAACCACCCACAAACATAGAGAAGAGCCTAACTAAAAGTTGCTTTAGTTAGGCTCTTCTCTATAATTATGTATTATAAAAATAGTATTACTGATGAGGATTATTATTGTAGTATATTTGCGGCTGAACATCCTCTACATCTTTTACAGTAACAACTAATCCACCGAACTTCTTTGCTAGTCCGTTATATACTAACGCTATCAACATTGAAAACAGACCATACACCCAAATAAGAATAATAGGTAGAATAATGTATGGGATCCCTATTGCAAGCAATTCACCTTGACCAATTACAGCTGCAATAATCGTAAATAAAATACCTATTACCATCATACATGCTAATGGGATAATAGAATAATAAATCGTTACCTTAAAGGCAGACAGTGGCGTTACATTTGTCACTTCTATTTTCTTCATACAGCTACCTCCTTTCATAAATTTTATTATTATCTTATTAATGAATATGTCAGGATGACACACGCTATTCTATAATTTAACATATTTTGATCTATTTAACTATGATACCTTTCGTTTACTAATGGTTCATATTAAAAAAGCATTACATTTATGAGTTTACATAAATGTAATGCTTTTAAGGAATAAGCTATGAACTGTTCTAATTATTAGACAGTTACATGCTGTTGATGTTTTGATAATTGTTCATGCAACTGATTAGTAGCGACTGTTAATCGGTCCACCAAGGACTCTTTAATGTGGTAACCACCTTGCTCTAAACGGTCTACCCATTCATCTATTGCAAACACACCAGGTAGAATCGTATATCCTCCAAGAACATGCACAAGTGGTTTCAACGAATAATCAATCGCTAATAGATGGGCAAGCGTGCCTCCAATAAATAATGGTAGCGTGATCTTGTTTTCTAATCCTTTTTGCGGTAATAAATCAAGATAAGCTTTCAAAATTCCAGAATATGCTGCTTTATAGACTGGACTTGCGATAATGACAGCATCAGCTTGTGCAACTAACTCATTGGCAGCGATAATCTCACTATTTCCAAAGTTAGCTCGAACCAAAGCATCAGCAGGTAATTCAGCAACATTAATGTGCTCTACTTCATGTCCCTCAACTTCAAGCTGATTCGTAACATGATCCGTTAATGCAAATAATCTTGAATTACTCGTTGGACTACCTGAAATAATAACAATTTTACTCATTAATAATCTCCTCCTAAAACTTTTCAGTTGCTTTCTCGATAGCTTCTCAGTAATGAAAAGTTACTTCGAAAGCATTAACTAAAACTTTTCATTTGCTTTCTGATGAGTTTCTCAACTAAAAATAAAGACAACGAGATAATGCCCATTAGGCATCTCTGGCTGTCCAGTAGAGTCTAAATTTTATAATCCCGAGTTAGTTACTATGATTACTTATATTAATACTTGAACGTAAATATGTCAATTCGTTTTTGTAGCTTTATTATTACTTTTATATATTTTGAATGATTGGAATAATATCACATTCACTCGTTAACACTATGGCTGAATTGTTAGATCAAATAATGTTTGACTAGTAGAGCTAACTGTGTTTTACTATATATGAGCATATGCTCATATATAGTAAAACACATAAGAGAGGTGCCCTATGGATAGTCAACATCATAAATACTTACATGTGGATACGATCGACAAAGTAGCCCAAATATTCAAAGCCATTTCCGATCCAACTCGTATTAAAATATTATATATGTTATCTCAAGAAGAATGTTCTGTTAATCACATCACAGAAATACTATCAATTTCACAGTCGGCTGTATCTCACCAACTTAGCTTATTAAAAACTTTAAGACTTGTGAAAACTCGGCGAGAAGGCACATCCATCATCTATTCTTGTGATGATGAACATGTTATCTCATTGTTGAAGCAAGCCATCGAGCATGCAGAACATCACTAATAAATACTAGTGAAAAGTTAGGTCCATGCTTCCGATGCTACTTTTCATCTACGAAGTAGAAACTCGAGAAGTTAATGAAAAGTTAGGTCCATGCTTTCGATGCTACTTTTCATCTACGAAGTAGAAACTCGAGAAGTTAATGAAAAGTTAAGTCTATGCTTCCGATGCTACTTTTCATCTACGAAGTAGAAACTCGAGAAGTTAATGAAAAGTTTTGGGAGGGATATTAATGAGTACAAAAAAATCGGATTCACATAGTAGTTGCGATCATGATCACACAAATACGCATACACACGACCATGATCATGATCATAGCCATGGGTTACATCATCATCATGGTGATATCGAAGGAAATCGCAAAGGACTTATTATTGCACTTATTATTACTGCAACTATTATGGTACTTGAATTTTTCGGAGGATTAATAACGAATAGCCTCGCCTTATTATCAGATAGTGGACATATGCTTAGTGACGCTAGCTCCCTATTGTTCAGCTTAATCGCATTTTGGTTTGCAGCTAAAGCATCGTCTCCCAAACGCACGTATGGATTTCATCGTATTGAAATATTAGCAGCACTATTGAACGGTGCGACACTATTCTTTGTTGCTGGCATTATCATCGTGGAAGCATTCAAAAGGTTTGTTGAGCCACCAACCGTTGCTAGTGGTTCCATGATTCTTATCGCTTGTATTGGGTTATTAGCTAACTTACTATCCGCATATTTTCTAATGAGAAAAGGCGATGTGAAAAATAACATCAATATGCGTAGTGCGTATCTACATGTCATTGGAGATGCACTCGGTTCAGTAGGTGCCATTGTCGCAGGATTAATAATGTTAGCATTCAAATGGTACTATGCTGATCCGATTATTAGCGTCATCGTTGCATTACTTATTCTTCGTGGCGCTTGGGGAGTACTTAAGCAATCTGTGCATATCTTAATGGAAGGTACACCCTATCATATTGATCAAGCCAAAGTGCTCGAATCATTAGGTCAAATCCCTCATGTGTTAGAAGTACATGATTTGCATATATGGACTATAACTTCTAATCTCGAAGCATTAAGCTGTCATCTCGTAATTGAAGAACATGCTGATCAACAAGCTGTACTACAACAAGCATTAGCTCTTATTGCTAATAAATTCGCCATTGAGCACTCAACAATACAAATTGAAACGCCATCCTTTAGTCATGAGCCCCTTAAAGTTTAGTCTGCAATTCTATGAACATTAAAATAAGGTGGATACTCGAGAGCAGTTAAGCTCCTGAATATCCACCTTATTTATATTAACTGTTGTGTTGTATGGCTGACCTACACCATTGCTAAAATCCCTCTACCTAATAAATCGGGCACTTCGTCCTAATTAATATTCCAGCGCACCTCAAACCTTTCCTCAATAAAGCAGTTGGTTGCTAATTGTTCAGGGTACCAGCTCATACTGCTATTCCAGTCTTGAACGGAGACCTCGGCAAACCCTAAATGTATATACCATTGCTTCGCATGATTCGTATTCTCAACAGAAAGATCGATAGATTTATGCTGTTGCCCAGCATTCCTCTGCAGAAATCGTAATACTGAGGTTCCAATACCTAAACCCTGCATATTTGACGTAATAATAAGATTTACAATTCTAATGCTACCAGTTTGCTCAGCTTGAAACATCATATAGGTCTTCAAATTACGGAACTGCTGTTTGTATGATCTTTGTTGTATGTCATATTGTGAGGAAAGAAATAGTAAGGCTTGAGGGTTGCTCCAGCCCCATGCAGCCATTTCGACTGCAAGGGTTGAAACAAACAATGAGAAAAGAAATTCGTGTTGTATTTGACTTTCGTCTATAAGTTCAATTAATTCAATTGTATTGATCATACTATAATAGTTCCGTTCGCTCTAGTAAACGAACGATAATAGCAGCAATCTGCTCTCTCGTGATATTATCTTTTGCGTTCAACTGCCCGTTGTTACCGTTAATAATTCCTTCACGCACGGTTAAAGCAATATCTAATCTTGACCAATTGCCCAGTTGATCTTGATCACCATACTGAGTAAGAATGTTATCAATCTCATCAGAAGATAATACAAGATTTGTTTCTAGGTAGCTTAATACTCTAGCAACAATAACCATAGCTTCTTCTCTCGTAAGTTGCTGAGATGGTCGATAAGTACCGTCAGTATAGCCATTCATAAAACCAAGTTCTGCGACTGTTGCTATTGCATCTGCATACCAAGCATCAGCAGTAATATCAGTAAAATCCGATGAACTGGACGTATTCACTAACCCAAGTGCCTTACTAATAATACTAGCAAATTCAGCTCTTGTTATGGCACGATCTGGTTCAAAATTCGTCGTATCTACACCGTTTAGAATAAGTTTGGAAGCCAATAACTCAATTGCATCCTTAGACCAGCCAGATACATCGGTAAATTGTGGTTGCTTGCTAATAAGAGTATAAGTACCTGCTCCATAGTTCGTTACATCAACTTGATAACTTTGACCATTGATAGAAATGGCTGCTAATATCGGTGTTAGCTCGCCATTAGGTAGAAACTTTAACAAGGCTGTTGGCGAGATCTTATCCCCTACATTCGAAGCGTTCAACAACATTGTTAAGGAAATGTTATTTCCTATATTCGTTGAGCTCAATACTAGTTGACCTAATCCTGGTAAATTAAGAGGACTGTCCTCATCATTCTGCGCTAACAATTCAATCGTAACCGGTGTTCCTATTAATTGATATGCACCTTTCAATGCTTGATTCTGTGCTTTGGCAATTAAATCCGCTGATGCTTGCTGAATGTTAATGATAAAACTACTGTGATTATTCGTTAACATCTGTTTCAATTCTTGATTACTAAGTATATATTGTACCCCTGTCGTCGAAAATACAATGCTATTGCCATTTTCCACAAGCTTCTCTAACGCTTTTTTCTCTAGCACAAGCTGAGCATTAGGATATGTCGCAGATACACTCAATACTACCGGCTGATTTTGTTGCTCTGCACTTAACTGAGTAAGCTGATTTTCTGTTAAATGAATCGAAATAGAGTTTCCTTGAATATTGACTTGACCTGTAATATCAACTTCCAGCCCATTTTCTCCAAACTTAAGATTAACATTTGATGTAGGCGACGGTGTAGGTGTTGTAGTCGGTGAGCTCACTGCGTACTTAATCGTTACTATAGCAGTATTAGAATAATCGATACCGTCAAATACACGATAAGTAAATGTATAAGTGCCGTTTACATTTCGATCAAGTACAAATTCGAACTCCCCTGTAAGTTCATTCAATGTAACTTTACCTTCAAGAGGAGCATCAACAATATAGTAAGTTAACGAGTCACCTTCTACATCCTGGGCAACAAGTGTGCCCTGTACCTTGCTAAAGTCAGTTTTTGTCACATCGAATTTTTCTACTGAAGGTATATCGTTAACCGATGCAACCGAAATAATAAGGGTAGCATTGACATCTGCCATAACATTATCTGCACTCGCATGCCATATAAGCTGATCAGAGCCGAACCAATTCAACTCTGGTACATAGATAAGCTTAGCAAGTTCGGCTGCTGTAACAACTGTACCCGCTACAACTTCTTTACCTTCCAGTGTTAATAGACCATGCTGGGGTAATGAAACTATCGTATATGAATCTACTACAATAGCATCTTCATTCGTATACTGGAAATCTGTTAAACCAAAGGAATATTGTGTATCCTCTTTCGCAGTTACTGTACTATTTTCTAGTTGAGGAATAGAGCGATATACAATAGACGCACTTACCATATTCGATACATTTTGAGCTTCATCAGTAATTCGAACATAAACTTGCTTAGTACCAAAGCCACTACTTACTGTCCATGCTTTGCTATGAATGTAGTTTTCCACGGGTAACCAGCTAATTCCATCATGAGATAACTCCATTACAAGATTAACAGTTTCTAGCTCACGACCTGGGTCTGAAGCGTTAATCGTTAGTGATACATCTTCATCTAATGTAATTACTGCACCATCTTGAATAGAAATGGATACAACTGGTTTGACTGTATCGACATAGATAGAGCTTGATGTCGTAAATTCATTACCAGCCTTATCAATAAATTTAACGTGAACAGTCTTTTCACCATTTCCTACTACTATCAATTGATTGGAATTCTTGTATGCTTCTAGTGCTGACCATGTTGTTCCATCAGAAGAGAATTGAATTCCCGCTATATCACTTGGATCTGGTGTAGTTAACGTTATTTCTAGCTCAAGTGAATTTGAAAATTGATCATTATTGTTAATAACCATCGTTCCTATTGGCAGAGTAGTGTCCAGTATAATACTTACTTCAGCCGTGCCTGTATTACCTGCTCGGTCAATGAAGCGAACATAAACCGTCTTGCTTCCGTCACCTGTTGGCAGTGTATAGCTCATGATTGCACTATATTCCAGTTCAGACGACCACGTGAGATTGTCATTGGAGAACTGCACGTACACGACATCCGTTACACCTGCTCCTAATGTAAAATCAAGCGCTACGTCAACATCTGTTGTATAGGCAGCTCCTTCATTAATGGTAACCATTCCTGTTGGCGATTTGGTGTCTAACGTCACACTAGAACTATATACAGGTGATTCATTTCCAGCACCGTCAATGAGACGAACGGTAATTGCCTTCGCTTCATTGGTGCTGCCTACATCGATCTGGAAGCTACTCGTATACGCAATCGTCGTTGGTGATCCTCCGTTGACGCTATAGCGAATACTCGCGATATCCGTTACACCTGCTGCTGGAGTCACACTAACAACTACGTCTGAATCTTTCGTATACGCTTCTCCATCGTTCACAACAACTGTCCCTGTTGGATCAATTCGATCCAGCGTAACCGTTTGTGTCAGTACTGTTGTATTTCCTGCCAAGTCAGTCAAGCGAACCTGTATCGTTTTCACGCCATCCTCCGCTGTATCCTGCAAGGTGTAAGCTTGTGGAGTTGCACTATAAGTCACTCGTGCACCGTAAGCCTGACCTGTCTCACCTAGCTCCATGTAGGCAGCGTCACTTCCTGTAACCGTCAAAGATACTTCGGTTGAATTCGTAATGCTTGGTGTTAACAGCGTTAATGTGCCTGTCGGTGCTGTTGTGTCCAGTACGATGCTAGCTTGAGCCGTGCCAATGTTACCTGCTCGGTCAATGAAGCGAACATAAACCGTTTTATTGCCATCACCTGTCGGCAGCGTGTAGCTCGTGCTTGCACTGTAGCTCTGCTGTACTGACCATGACTGGTCGTCATTCGAGAACTGCACCCCTACGACATCATCCACGTTTACTCCCAGTGAGAAACCAAGCGATACTTCAGCATCCGTTGCGTAGGCAGCTCCTCCATTGATCGCAACAGCTCCTGTTGGATGTAACGTATCTAACGTTACGGTTTCCCTATATACTGTAGAAGTGTGTCCTGCAGCATCAATTAGCGTAATGGTAATCTCTTTCTCTCCATTTGTGCTTCCTACATTAATCGCAAAACTGTTTGTATATGCAATCGTCGTTGGTGGCAAACCATTAAGTGTATATCTAATAGCTGCGATATCGTTCACGCCTGTATCCGGAGTTATTTCAATGGCTACATTAATATTATTGGCATACTCGTCTCCATTATTAATGAGAACCGAAGCTGTAGGAGGGGTCATATCCAACAAAATGCTGCTTTGCAAAACGCCAAGGTTGCCAAAACGATCAAGAAGCTGCACATAAACTGTTTTGTTTCCATCCCCTGACGGCAATGTATATGTTTTACTCGGGTTATAGCTTTCTATAGTAGACCAATAAATATTATCTGTCGAAAATCTCATACTAACAATTTCATTAGCACCTGTATCGGGTGCAATGAGTAGATCTACCTCTCGCTTTGTTGTATAGGCAGCACCACTATTAATGGTTAAATTTCCTGTAGGTATTGTGGTATTCAATGCAAAATCCCAAGAATAAAGCGGAGATTTATTGCCCGCTGCATCTATTAATTCAACACTAACTGTTTTTTCACCATTTTCAGATCCAACCCCAATTGAAAATGGTGAATAGTATGATTGAGTAGTTGATATAGGAGAATCATTAACCGAATAGCGCATATTAACAATATCGTTCACGCCTGAATCTGGTGTAATAATTACATTGACATATTCATTATTGGTAAACAAGCTTCCATTATTTATTACAACGGTTGCAGTAGGTCGTGTTTTGTCTATTGTAAATTGAATCGTTTGTGTTTGATTGCCTTGTGTAACCGTTAACGTATATGTACCTTCGTTTGTAATAGTCGTACCAAGCGTGAAAGGAGCTCCATTCAAAGTCGCTGTTCCAACATTAAAATGAGGCGTTACATTATTTCTATAAAAACTGCCATCCGTTACACCTGTTATCTCAATATTGACCATCTCAGTATAGGTAATCATTAAATAAGGGCGCGCAGTACCCCCCATATGCGTTTCAGTTGATTGGATATAATGATCAAGAAATGTTATATTCGCAGCTGCTGCTTGCTCAGCAGTAAATGCTGATAATATAAATGTTGCTCGAGGATTAGTCTTGTAAATTTCATTGGAGACGTAACTTGTAAAATCAAAGGGACCAATAACAGGCTTAGCAATTGGGGCATTTGTAGCTACAGATCTAGCTATTGTAGATCCCGCAATAGGAGCTGGTAAAGTTTCACTAGCTATAGTATCTTGAATCCAATCGTGATTCAAGCTAGATGAAGCCTTCAATGAAAAGCTGGCTGCTCCTTGAATATTACCACCAATCAT
The DNA here is from genome assembly GCF_024721975.1 of Paenibacillus endoradicis. Next base: position 256,114 of record NZ_JANQBB010000002.1, read on the forward strand.
GGGGAAATAAAGATTGGCAGACTCTACCTCGTACCCTTCTGGAATATCAGGTAAGTTATACTTCAGCAACACTTGAACCTCCAAAGGCACGCCAAATGTTCCTTGATAACCAACATCAAGATATCCGAGGTTTCCATCCTCATACATAATCTTCGATCCACCAGTACCCTCATAAATAATTGTGGTGTCTTCTACTGCATAAATTGTCTGTGGATCACCATTTGCGGCATAAGCATCCTCAATATATAAGTTCCCTAACAATCCAATACTAACTATAACAAGCAATAAAATAACAATCCAAGCAACTCTATTTTTCACTGTACACTTCCTTCCACTACTAGTTACTATTTAAATAGCTTCTTTCCATTAATAGTATCATCATGACAATTTTTAAGATATATTGTTAAAGCTATTTTGTATAGATTTTAATCAGTTTTTTCATATTCTGTGATGTGGATTACAAAACAAAGGGTTCGTAGCTACATTTGCATGTAACTGCGAACCCTTCAACTAATTAGATGAACTATTTAATTACTGTTGCTCATCCAGAAGTAGTAACACCTTAACTGCTTCAGCACGTGTAAGTAAGCCCTTCGGATCAAAATTATTGTGACCTTTGCCTTCTATTATCCCAGCTGCAGTCGCTTTCTCAATCGCTTCGATCGCCCATTGAGCGATACTTGCTTCATCAGCAAACGTTGTAGCCGTTCCATCTTCTAATTCGTGCCCTAGCTTAAATTCAAATGCTCGAACGATTAATGTTGCCATTTCTTCTCTAGTGATCGTTCCATTCGGGACAAATTGTGTATCTGATCGACCATTTACTAGACCTGCCGCATAAGCAGCATTAATCGATTTACTGTACCACCGATCGGAACCGACATCACTAAATGGTGATGCAGAACCATCTTCAAGATTTAATACTCTAGTTAATATTGTAGTAAATTCTGCTCTTGTAATATTACCTTTAGGTGAGAATGTATCCTCTGTTGTGCCTAATATGATTTGCATTGCCGCTGCACGTTTAATGAGATCATATGCCCAGAATGATGTCGGTACATCATTAAACTGTTTATTGTAGTTCAACAACACATAATCACCACTCGTATGAACGGTTGCTACATACTGACCATTAACTAAAGACGTTGGCACATAACTTAAAGATCCATCTTCATTAATACGATAGATACCTAGCCATTGCTCTGCACTCTGCTTAGGTGCTTTGAAGGATAGATTCACCCCTTGCACAAAGTGATCAACAGGAACTGCATTCCCTTGAGTATTTTTACCTTTTACCGAGAAGCTAATCGTAGCACTCTGACGTTCCAGGTTCACGTGATGTTGCTCACCATAGTTATTAATTGTAGTATCCTGTGCATTATCAACTTTTTTTACTGTAATCGTAATTGATGTTAGACCTTGCTTTTGTAGCTCTTGTAATTGCTCTGCTGACAATAATATAGTAGCATCACCTGATGTGATAACTAGTGGTAGATTGGCAAGTGCCAGATCAAATTCCACTTCTGTAGCATCAGCTGGCAAGCTAACAACATATTGCCCATTGACAACATGATCACTATTGACAATTACTTTCGTTGATTCAACGCCATTATTATTATTGTTACCCGTACTGTTAGTTGGAGCATTTTCAGCTAATAAAATAGTACCTCCAGCTGAACGTGCTGGTAAAGGTAACGTTACTTTGTGATCTTTACTTACCGTATACTTCACGCCGCTGTACAACTCAGTTAGCTTCGTGCCAACAGCTGCAGTCACTGTAAAGCTGAGCTCTTTCTCAACATTTGTCGTATTCAAACCTACATACACTGCATTGCCTTTATAGCTACGCTTGAATACTACGTATTGATCCGAGTCCCCACCCGCTACTTTTGTACGATCACCTTTAGAGAATACTTTGGAATACTGTTCGCGAGCATTAAGTAGTTTCTGATAATGTGTTAGCATATCTGATCTTTCTTCAAGCTCATCCCAAGGCATATCATATCGATTTTCACCAAAGCGATTAGCATCAAAATCAGCGTTAAGCCCTGACATACCTAGCTCTTCACCATAGTAAATAACAGGCTGACCCTTTGAGGTAATTTGCAAAGCCGCAGCGACTTTCATCTTACCTTCGTCATTATCTGCATGAGCAATTAAGAAGCCATCCTCATCATGACTACTTAGGAATTGACCAAGTGTAGCCGTATTGCTGAGCTTTGCATTACGAGCTTGTAATGCAGTTTCGACTGCATCGATTTGTCCATCAATAAATCTGTCCGCTATATCGTTGAATCCAAAGTCTAACAAGGAATCCATTTGACCAGAACCCAAATATCCTCGTTGATCGTCAACAGATGCACCAAAAACTTCACCAATTAACTTAAATTCATTATCTACCTTAGTCAGCTCATTTTTGAACTGGCTCACTGTCGTTGAATCCACATGCTTAACCGTGTCTACACGATAGAAATCGATGGAATCTCCACGGTCTGTGCGTGCTTTATCAAGCCAATCTACTTGCCACTGAATGATTTGATTACGTACTGCTTCATCTTCAGTTCTTAGATCAGGTAGGAACGCAAGTTCACCGAGTATTTCATCACCTTCGATTGGAGAAGTTCTTATTAACCCATCGAACACGGCTTGCTCATTAGCAGTTGGATAGTTACTTGTTGCTATCGGCTCTTTTGTCGAGTCCATACCATAGCCCGTATGATTCAGCACGACGTCAACCATAATCTTCATGCCACGATCATGTGCTTTCTCAATAAGCTCTTTAAATGTATCCAAATCACCTAAATGTTCGTCGATCGCAGTAAAGTCTTTCGCCCAATAACCGTGATAACCATATTGTTGTAACCATGGCTGACCAAAACCTAAATTCCAGTCGATATTATCAACGATTGGTGTTACCCAAATTGTATTAATACCTAAATCTTCAAGATAATCTAACTTATCAATGACACCTTGGAAGTCACCACCATGATACGTTTCAAGATGCGATGTATCATAGTTTTCCCCATTAGGATCATTATTGCTACTATCCCCATCGTTGAAACGATCTGTCAACATAAAGTAAATGCGGGCTTCATCCCAATCAAAATCTTTACTTCCTACATTAGTACGAGCAACCACTTTTACAGTTGTAGTAAATTTGTGTTCTACATTATTAATATCTAAAATCGTGATTGGAATATTTTTTGTTCCTGCTTGGATACTATCGACAACTGAAAGCGATAATTCTTTCAATATCTTATCTACAGGTACTCGACTAGTTCCACCTAATGCTGTTAAATCCGCATAAATTCCATTAATTTGTTCAATTGAAGTTGCCGTTTCAACTTTCAATATCGCGTGCTGAGCGTAATTGAAAGAAGCTGGTGATACTGACGCTTGAGCCGAAACATGAACTACCTCATATTTGATTTTGGATATACCATCTACCGTATTTTTAGGATCAGATATCGTTGTCGTAACGTTATTAATCATTACATCAAACGTATACACATACTCGCCTTCAGTAATATCTTCAACCGTGTAATAATAGAACTCTCCAGCAGCATCATACTGCATTGTATAAACTTGACCAGCAAAGTTTAATTTCACACCTTGAATCGTATGATGTGTATTTTGACGATATAACTCATCATTGCGATAATAGAATGTTACGTCATCACCATTGATTACAGGTCCACTTACTTTAGCCGTTTGTGTAATTGCTGCTTGCCCGCTCGTTAACTGAACTTTAACAAAGGTCTCATCTAATTGAACATTTACAAAGCGATCCATATCCGGATCTTTCTCTACCCATGCACCTTTTTTCACGATAAAACCAACTTGTGTTACGTTTGGTGCAATTTCCACCTTAGCAATTGCTACATCATTAACAACTGTAAATTCGATTTGGTCGTTAACAACTCCCGTGTTCCACAACCATAAACTCCAATCTGTATAATCCTTATCAGGGCGAGTATATTCAAATTGGATATAGCGACGTTCGTAAGCTTTCACCTCTAGTGAATGCGTAGTAGAAACACTTCCAATTGTCGCTGTAATCGTCACGTTACCTGGTGCAATACCATTAACGATACCCGTTCCATCAACAATCGCAATTAGATCATTACTTGTTGTCCATTGGATGGGTTGATTCGTCATTACTTGATTGAATTGATCTTTCACAACTGCAGATAACTTCGTTGAGTAATCCGTGTATACAAATGTACCACCACTAAGCTTAATTGACGTTGGAACTAATGTAGCTACATTAAGCGTAACTGCTTTTTCTACGGTGCTTAATTTCGCTGTAATCGTTGTTACACCATTAGCATTTGCAATAATCTTGCCAGTAGCATCAATTGTTGCTACTGCTGCATTGGAAGACAACCAGTCTACAGTCTGACCTGACATCGTGCGACCATTCTGATCCTTCACTTGTGCTGTAGCAATAATTTGCTTACCTACTTCGATAGCTACCTTCGGCAATGTTACATTAATGCTTGTGGCTACTGATGTATAAGAAGACGCTTCATCATAAAGTACCATCATCGATAAACCAGCAACTACCACTTGACTTGTCGTCACCGTATCAATAACAGTTGTTCCAGCCTGCTTATTATCGACAACGACATTCCAACCATTAACAGCTACAGGTAAGTTCACTGCTGCGTCAGTTTTATTTCCGTTGTAAATAACGATAATATTTTTCCATTCATCATAATTTGCATTGTTTTTCAATTGATAGGCAACTACGCCATCTTTACTTTGAAGAACTTTAAGATTGTTATTAATATCGGCTTTTGTTGTCATCCGGAAAGCAGGATGTGCCTTACGTAATGCAATAAGACCGCTATAATAATCATTAACCTCAGTAAATCTGTCTTTATTACTCCAGTTAATTTGATTCACAGAATCTGGGCTGCGATAGCTGTTATGATCTCCGTATTTAGAACGAAGAAGTTCATCTCCTGCATGAATGAATGGTATGCCTTGCGACGTTAATACGATACCATTCGCAAGTAAAGAGCGTTTCACTGTCTCATCACTTAATACATCAGCTTCATTCACTTTAATATAAGGTTTCGCTGCTGCAACGGCGTCATCGATATTACCGCCACCGGCTAGCACACCATTCACAATATTAATCATGTTCATCTCACTGAATAAACCTTGAGTACGGGCTACCTTATCCCATAGATTCAAATTATCATGTGCGGTTACATAGTTAATTGTTTCTGAAGGGCTATTAGTAAAATCGTTGATAGCACCATTGATCCCATTCATAATGCCAGTGATAGATGATAATTCACCTGTTGCAAAACCTTTACTGTCTCCATCGCTATCTCCTTTAATGGCTGAACGGAAATTATCATTAAATACTGCAAAGTTAAGATCTTTCTGAGATCCCTTCAATGTCTGATCGCTACCTGCAAGTGGAGTGCTGCCACCCATCCAAGGCTCGCCATATACAAGAAGTGTAGGATCAACCTCGTTATGAAGCTCCTCAGTAATTTCAGCCATTGTAGTAGTATCGATAATACCCATTAGATCAAAGCGGAAACCGTCCACATTATACTCTTCTGCCCAATAACGAACAGAATCTTTAATAAATTTACGAACCATTGGTCGTTCTGTAGCAATCTCATTGCCTACACCAGAACCATTGGAGAACGTACCATCAATATTTGTACGATAGTAATAGCCTGGAACGACGTTATCGAATGGTCCATTGTCAATGTCATACGTATGATTGTATACAACATCCATTACAACTCTAATTCCTTTATCATGAAGCGCTTGAACCATTTGTTTGAATTCTGTAATTCTTATAGAAGGATCAGTTACATCAGTTGCATATGAGCCTTCCGGTACATTATAGTTTTGTGGATCATAGCCCCAGTTGAATTTCGAATCTGTAGAGTCAGGGTCATCTACTGTTAACTCATTCACCGTTTTGAAATCATAAGCAGGCATTAAATGAAGATGAGTAATACCTAGTTCAGCTAAATGATCCACACCAAGCTTATTACCAGCTTGATCAACTAGACCATCCTCAGTAAATGCTGCATATTTCCCTTTATTCTCATCACTAACACCTGAATCGTCAGCAATGGAGAAGTCACGTACATGTAGTTCATACAGAATAGCATCTGTCGGATTAATCATTGGTGGCTTAGTATCGTTATTCCAGTTACTAGGGTTCGTCGAATCTAAATTAAGAATCGCTGTTCTTCCACCATTAGCAGAAACTGCTTTGGCATAAGGATCAACGGCGTAATTGACCGTACCATCTGCAAATTCTACTTTATACATATAGTATTTTGCAGCAATAGTGTTCGGTTGGTTGATAGACCATAGACCATTGCTACCTTCCGTCATTAATAATTGTTGGTTACTATTTGTTTGATCGATTACATCACCTTCGGCATTGTAATCTCCTTCATTATTATATAGAGCTAAAGACACTTTTGTAGCAGTCGGTGCCCATACTTTGAATGTAAGGTCAGTCGTTCCGTAAGTTAACCCAAGATCAGTACCGTTGTAGAAAAATTTATTATCATCCAATATTTTTCTCATCGTTACTTTGGAGCTACTTAGTGCAGTATGATGAACCTCATACTCATCCTTTACATCAACGCTATTCGCTGCAGTAGTTAATTGATAAGACGTTGCACTTAGCTTCGTTGCAGTTGTTGGAACTACAACATCATCCGTCACATTATAGAGGCTGAAGTTAGCAACTTGATTAGCAGCTACTTCGTGTGTTGTCGTTACATTTATTTTCGTCAACGAATCTGCAAATGCCACTTTAACTCTAGCAGATACATCCGCATCTTCTGAGCGCGTGTAAACCGTTGGATCGCCTTGGATCATCCAGAGATCAACCGAACGCTGACCAGTTGTCATTTTTAGTAATCTCTCAACTTCTTGACTGTCCCAATTACCAGGTCTTGTGATCACTTTCAATTGATTATCGTATGCGGAAACTGTTGCTGTTGCAAAACCGTTAGCATCTACCCCTGTAAAAGGTACAGCAGTAGGTGGATATCCGTCACCCCATAACCACATATCCCAATCGAGTTGTTTGCCATCATATCTGAAATAGTGAATATTGTAAGTATTCAATGTCGTTGGATCTTGCTCAGTTCGGAATGTAACGTTTTGTGCGGTCGTTACACCTTCAATCGTACCAACAGGAATTGTCGCAGTATAAGAAGTGTTGTACGCTAAGCTATCTACTAGTTCAAACGTGATTGTATCCGTAGGAGTAGAAGCAGTAACATTTGTTTTAATGCCTGCAATACTAGGTAGTGAATCATCTAATATTGTAATATCTTGATTGAACTTGATCGATACTTCCTCAAGATCAATAGATACATCTATTGCATTGTTACTAGGCGTAGAAGAACAGATTGCGATTGGCGTCTGTCCAAAAGCAATTGTATGTTCATTAGAGTAAGTAGATTGGACATTTGGAGTAGCTGATTCGTTCCATGAAGCAGCAATGTGATTTGCCGGATCTTCTGGAATTACATCAAATGCACCATGCTCTGTAGCAGTATTACCACTAAGTACTGCAATTGCGGAAACGCTATCATATTCCGATAGACCAAGTAGAGCTAATGGAATTTTACCTTCGAATCCAGTGCTGACCTTCGCAGCAAAAGAACTACCTTTAAGATCATCCCATGAAGCTGCTAGTGGAGTATTGAAATCCGCTCCTGCATATATTGCTGCACCATCAATTTGGTCTTCCCCTATAATTCTATGAAGAACATGGAAGGTTGGGGCAATCGTTGTTCCTTCAAAATTATATTGGCCTCCCCAAGGTGCTGCTTTACTGTCACCAACATTGCCATCATTAACAGCAAGTGCAAGATCTAAGAAAAGTCCACCTTTCTCTGTCCCCCAATTCGCTAATTTCGTTCCATCAATCCAATAATATAAATAAGTGCTATCATTCGTTATTTTCAAATTATTAATTTGGAAATCATTATGCCCTTTTGTTTCAGAAGTACCTAGTGTTGTAAATGAATTCCAGTAAGAATCTTTGACACCATCAACGGCTACAATTCCACAACTTGCATCAGCGGAAACAGTTATCGGCAATGTCATTGGCCATAGCGTAATTAATAACGCCACGATTGTAAAAATAGAGATCCATCTCTTCTGTCTTTTTAACATCTCATGCCCTCCAATTTCTAATTTTCAGTCTTTTGTGCAAACGCTTGCACAAAAATGTGGCATAATTTGCACAAATCATTCAACATACCGTGCTTTTTAGCCTCATTTTCGGAAGTAATACATGTTGTTAATAAATTTTATGCAATCGTTTTCATAACATATGATATTGGAATAGTAATATATTGTCAATCACTTCATTGCCTATTATTTATTTATTTTTTTCACAAAAATGCTATATAAAATAAAAGAAACCAAGCAGAAAAAGACAAGAAATCATCTCTTTTACTTGGTAGCCTCAGCACTATTTAGCTCATTTGTCCAAAACTTAGTTTATATCCCCTTCATTCGATACTAAACAGATTCATAAATATTTATTAACTAAATTATTGGTAGAATGTTCTGTGCGGTACTGGCTGGGCGTAACACCTGTATACTTCTTAAATTGGTTATTAAACGTTCGAAGTGATTGAAATCCACATTCTTCAGAGATATTTAAGATACTCATTTCAGAAAATCTAGTCAAACAATCCATGGCGTATTGTATACGAATGCGTAACAAAAAATGATGTGGTGTTGTACCAGTAAACGATTGGAATTTTTCAAAAAATTTACTCTTTTTATAATCAGTGAAATTAATAACGGATTCTATATCTACATCTTCTTTAAAGTTTTGAAGTAAGTACTGAACCGAATAAACAATATCATTCATATCTTTAGATATTGTATTTTTATTGTTATGTAACTTAGCGTAATCATAGATTTGAATTAAGATTTCCAAAAGACATACAAATTGTATGGATTGATGTATATCTGTATTTCCTTCGATCGTGCTAAACGCTCGATCGAAGTTTTCTACTATAATTTGAGCTTGAGAAGATTCCGCAGGAATCAATGGTGATTTGAGCCACTCCGTATAAAAAGGAACTAATAATTTGAACCCTTCAGGGATCAAATTTGCTAATGTAGGCATAAATAAGAGCATCTTATGTGGTAACTTCTTGCCTACAACAGATACACCCCAGTGAGGCTCGAACGGTCTACAAACGAAAACGTCCCCTTTATTTCCAGTAATTAATTTTTCCCCGAATTGATAAGCTACTCCGTCTTCTATGATGAGTCCCACTTCTAAAATATCATGGATATGCGTATCATGATCCTCAAAAAGAAAATACCCTTCCTGAAACATTAAAGATTTACTTATTCTAATATCGTCAAAATACATCTGTATCCCTCAATTTATTAGATTTGATAATGTGTTATCAATAATTATATCATTCGTGGAAAATATGACTAGATTTTTACGTATAATGGCGAGAATTTCTTCACAGTGTTTGTTAAATTGAACGTGTTAGCACCAAAAAAATGATAAATCGGAGGGGTAGACATGATATACAAAGGATTTTCATCTAATTTGTGGGTTTGGTCAGAGCGATTTAGACGAGATGGAAGAGAATGGAATTTCGATGTTTGTATGGAAGAATGCCGAAAATCAGGTTTAACGGGAATTGAGCTAGACAGTAATCAACTACAAAATTTATCAAAGCAAGTATTAGCTGCGGATTTAGTTGTTTCAGCTAGTTATATTGGTTTACAACTACATGAGAGAGGCTTAACAGAGAAATTGAAAGATTTAATTCTACCTGTTGCGGAAACATTATCTGAATTAAAAGGTACCGATTTATTAGTTAATGCAGATACAGATTATCGTATTCAAGAGCCTTATAAAACAGATGATGACTTTAAACGACAAGGTGAACATTTAACATTAATTTCTGAATTGGTCCAACCATATGGAATTCGTACAGCCATGCATAATCATGCAGCATCATACGAACATTCAATTGGTGATTTGAAGGCGGTAACAGAATATTCTAGTGCCCAAGTGGGACTATGTGTAGATACAGGATGGGCACTTTCATCAGATTGTAATCCATTAGATTGGATAAAAAAATATCCTAAAAGAATTTATGGAGTGCATTTACGTAATCAATTTGGAAGTATTCCAACAGAAGATTTGTTAGAAGGGGATATTTCGATGTCTGAGATTGTGAATGAACTAAAAGCTTGCTCTTATAGTGGATGGTTATCATTGGAACTTTGGCATAGATCAGATGTTAAAGTTAATCGAAGTATGATAGAAAATTATCAACGTTCAATTAATTACTTGAAGACATTAATGTAGATGAGTCAAATATTCCACATTTTATTGGTTTTTTAGTTGAAAAATTCAAATATATTGGTATGTAGGACTAATTTTCGAATGTAGAAGGAGATTATAAAATGACAAAACGTATCTATATTGTTGGAGCTGGGGCTATAGCTAGTTTTCATGTTGAAGCAATCGAGCGTTATTATGAACAAAAAGAGAGGCCCATTGTAAAGATCACCGATGTAAATAAACAAGCTATGGATTCATTTATTAACAAATACAAGTGGGTAGTTCCTATAGATAATATTTTATCACTCTTGGAAGAAGATGCATTGGTAGATGATATCGTTATCGTGGCTACTCCCCCATTCACCCATGCAAACATTACATGTATGGCATTAGAATCAGGTCGTCATGTACTTTGTGAGAAGCCACTAGCCATGAATGATCATGAATCCGCAATGATTTTACAAACAGTTAAAAAGACAGGAAAATCGATTAGTTGTTGTAGTTCTAGATTCGTTGGGATGAGAATTACAAAAGAAGTAAAGCAGATATTAGATAATGGTGAGATTGGTGAGTTGTATCAAGTCAAATGGATTCAACGTAGAAAAAGAGCAAGATCAGGTATTGAATATCAACCTCAAAGTAAGTGGTTCCTTAATCCAACAATTAGTGGGGGCGGAACTCTAATGGATTGGGGGCCATATGATATGACAAGTTTAATTGAGATTCTCAATCCGATAAAAGTAGAAGTATTACATGCATGGATGACAACACCTTCAACTGATCATGAATTAGATACAGAAGAAAATGCTGAAGTAGAACAACATGTGGGGGCGACTTTAGTATTTACATTAGTTGATAGTAACCGAGTTGTTGTTCAATATGAGCGTGCTGCTTGTTGCCATGGAGAGGAAAGCAGTACTACACAAATTGAAGGTAGTCATGGGGCAGTGATTTGGGACTGGCCATTATTTAGTGGTGAAGGTAATCTCACTCGTTTTTATGATGAAAATGGGGAAACTAAATACGAAACTCGCAATATAACTAATGAAGAGCTAGGTATGATGGATAAACCAATTATCTATTTTATAGAGCAAGTAGCAGGGGAAAACCAATTAGCTGTCACAAATGAACAAGCTGTATTTAATTTTAATGTACTCCATGCAATTTATAAGTATATTCAAACAAAGGAAGTTCAAATAATTACATTGTAATGATAGAAAACCAGTTAAATTACTTAAGGTAGTACCGACTTTTTCCTTCAATAATGCTATGAAAAATAAAAACAACCAAGTAAAAGAGACTAAAATTCATCTCTTGTACTTGGTTGTTTTCCTTCTATATAACCAATCCATCCAAATCTCTATTTATATAAACGTTATTCTATACTAAATAGTTGTGGTCGCCAACGTATTTTTATATTGATTTATTGGTTTTTCAAGACCAAGATGTTCTCTTAACGTATCTCCTTCATATTCATAGCGGAATAAACCTCGCTGTTGAAGGATGGGAATTACTTTGTCTACGAATTCGTCTAATCCGCCTGGCAAATATGGTGGCATAATATTGAATCCGTCCGCAGCACGATTCTGAATCCACAACTCTAACTGATCAGCAATTTGCTCTGGCGTACCAACAATTTCACGATGCCCTCTCGCTCCCGCGATACGCGTATAGAGCTGTCGAATCGTTAGATTTTCGCGTGTGATTAGATCCTTTAGCAACTGGAAACGACTTTTTCCACCATTGATAGAATCTACCTCTGGCAATTGAGGAATTGGGTCATCGATCGAAAGCCCCGAAAGATCAATACTCAAAAAACTTGAAATATATTGAATACCTAGTTCTTCAGGAATTAAACTATCGAAATATTGTTTCCTCTGCAATGCTTCTTCTTCTGTATCTCCGATAATTGGAAATACTCCCGGCATAATTTTCAATTCATCTTCTTGGCGTCCGTATTTGCTCAATCTGCCCTTCACATCTTTATAGAAAGCCTGTGCTTCCTCAAGTGTTTGCCATGCAGTAAATATGACTTCTGCAGTTCTTGCAGCTAGTTCTTTGCCATCATCCGATGATCCTGCTTGCACAACTACAGGTTGCCCTTGTGGCGAACGCGGTATATTAAGCGGCCCCTTAACTTTAAACCATTGACCTTCATGGTTTATCGGATGAATTTTATTGCCTTCAGCATATATTCCTAATTGTTTGTTTGCAACAATCGCATCATCTTCCCAACTATCCCAAAGCTTTGTTACAACATCAACAAATTCTTCGGCACGTTCATAGCGGTTATGATGTAACAAATGCTGATCGAGATTGAAGTTCTGTGCCTCACTATCCCTACCAGAGGTTACTACATTCCAGCCAGCACGACCTTTGCTTAATAGATCAAGCGAGCCAAATTTGCGTGCTACATTAAAAGGTTCATTGTACGTCGTAGATACTGTCCCGATAAGACCAATTTTCGAGGTTACCGCAGAAACTGCAGACAACAGTGTAAATGGCTCAAAGCTAATGCCTACTCGTTGCGAGTCCTTTCCATTATGTTCATAACTGTATCCATCAGCAACAAATAGCGCATCAAACTTACCTCGTTCTGCCGTTAATGCTAATTCCTTGAGAAAATCAAAATTGAAAATTCCATCTGTATTTGCTTCCTTATGACGCCATGAAGCAACATGATGTCCCGGTATCATGAAAAATGCTCCTAATTTCATTTGCTTGATTTGCTTTGTCATTACAATCTCCCACTTTCTATCCGTTTATGGTCTATCTAGAATTTGTCCTTGTTCCCATTATGGTTAAGGAGCAGCAAACTCATTGAACTCATTCGTATATACATCGCTTGGCTTAATAGAACCTTCCTTCAAATCACCATTCTCTATGAGCCATGTTAACCACCGAGCGAAATCTTCTTCAGTTAGCAGCCCATGATCACTATCTATACTAGTAGATATAAAATATTGCACCGCGTTTGTATTCTCTTCACGTTGTCTATCATTAATAATCGTCGTGTACGTAGCAATAACTTCTTCTTTGGGTGTAACTTTGAGCCAATCAATAGCTCTTGCAACTCCTTGTGTAAAGTCGCGGACCACATCAGGATATTGATCAATAAAGGAATCTCGAAATACATAGCTACCAGCAGTGAATGTACCATACTGCTCATAATCACTCGCTATTTTCTTAACTCCACCATTGGCTATCATTAATTCTCGAATCATCCCACTAGTCATTATGGCATCGACCTGCTTCTGTCTTAACGACTGCTCCATATTAATAGGTGGAATAACAATGAGCGTTACCTCCTTAACCTGTGCATCCGTTAAACCTGCTGAGCGAAGAATATCTTTGATCGCGAATTCAGCATGTGCCCCTAGTGTATTTACAGCAATCGACTTTCCTACTAGTTGTTCAACCCCATCAATGGCTGAATCTTCAAGCACATAAATGCCCAAATGCTCTTTTTCATTCGTTCCATAGCTCCCAATAACGGAAGTTATCTTGGCTCCACTTCCGCGTAACTTCACAATGGCCCCGTTAAATGCACTACCAAAATCCGTCTGATTCGTAGCCGCAGCTTGAATATCTTGCGGCCCCCCATTAACATTACCAACCCATTGCAAAGAAATATTGTTGAAATATCCGAGATAGGTTGCTAGTTCTGGCAGAGTAACTCCACCTGTACTCCCTTGATATCTTAATATTGCCTTACCATCGTCATCACGTTGTAATGTCTCGCTTCCTTGTGCTTGCTTTCCGCAAGCGGATAAAAGAATCACTACTGTTATTACTAACAATAGGGCGTATATTATTCTCTTTCGTACTTTCATCTCTACTCCTCCATGTCGCTAATCCTCCGTCTAACAAAAAAAGCTTCTAATTGATATCCAATTAGAAGCTTCTAGTTAACTAGTCAGCTTATATTTATTGTGTTGTACACTATCCATTAACATTACTTTTCCAAGACGAAAACCTCTTCTCAATCGATACCAAACCGTAATTAATGATAAGTCCTAAAATCGAGATTGTTATAATGCCAGCATACATTTGTGGAATTTGAAAATTCATCTGTGCCGAATTAATAAAGAAACCAAGTCCTTCTTTCGCACCAACCATCTCAGCCGCAATAAGTACGAGAATCGAGGCTGAGCCAGATAGACGTATTCCGGTAAAAATAGTCGGAATTGAAGCAGGCAATATAACTCTACGGAAAATGTTAAACTGATTCAATCCAAGTGTTCTACCTGATTTGATTAATAATGGATCAACTGTTTTTACCCCGTTAATCGTATTCACTAGAATCGGAAATGTACAAGCAAATAATACGATGGCTACTTTTGATACTTCACCAATGCCAAGTAACAAAATAAATACCGGCAGGAGAGCTAAAGTTGCTGTATTTCGAAAGATTTCTAATATTGGATTCAACAGATCACTAACGAGTGGGTACCATCCGATTAATAACCCTAACGGTATAGCAATTAGAATGGCTAGACCAAAACCTAATAGAGATCTTCCTATACTTGCTGAAAAATGATTCCATAATTCTCCTGATGCTATGAGATGATATAGCGCATTCGCCACTTCATGAAAAGGCGGAAAAAAGACTGCGTCTACTAACCCAAGTCGAGGAGCACATTCCCATAAAGCAATAAGAACTATAATAACGATACTTTTCTTAAAACTTGCATGTATCCATTTGAATGAAATACGATTTGCTGGCAATTTTAAATTGTTACTAGTCACAATCTGCGATGAACGCTCCACTCCAATTCCTCCTTTATCTCTTTATATCGATGCACCATAATATACGTTCTCGTGCAGTAGATTCCATACTTTATGGCGAGCTTTCACGAATTCTGGATGGGAATGAATATCTATCGTTTGAAGCCGATTATGAAGTGGGATATCTACAATATATTTAATCGTTCCCGGTCTCGAGGAAAGCACAGCAACTCGCTGCCCTAAGTAGACAGCTTCATCAATTCCATGTGTAATGAATATAATCGTTTTCTTCGTCTGTTCCCAAATACGAAGTAACTCTGCTTGAAGCGTTTCTCGGGTCTGAGCATCTAATGCAGCAAATGGTTCATCCATCAATAGTACTTCCGGATCATATGCCAAGCTTCTAGCGATAGCAACTCGTTGTTTCATACCACCAGATAATTCATGTGGATAGCGATCTTCAAATCCTTTTAAACCTACAAGTGCGAGGTAGTAACTTACTTTCTCATCGCGTTCTTTCTTATCTACACCTTTCGCTTCAAGTCCAAATGCTACGTTGCCTCTAGCCGTTTTCCATGGGAAAAGTGCATATTGCTGAAATACGATTCCTCGGTCAAGTCCTGGGCCTTTTATTTCTTTGCCATCTAAATATATTTTGCCTGAAGTAGGTTGAGATAAGCCTGCTAGCAAATCTAGAAATGTAGTTTTTCCAGATCCACTAGGGCCGACGATAGTAACAAACTCACCTTCTTGTACGGAAATAGATAGATCACTTACTGCAATAAATTCTTTTACTTGCTGTTTGCCATTCTCGATTTCTCGCACTTGAAAAGTTTTCGATACATTTTCAAATTGTATTTTGCTCAACGGTATCACCCTCTTCAAATGTTATTTTGCAATCTATATACCGGATAATCGGTTTACATTCTCACCTCTAGAGACGACAAAGAGGCTCTCCGACATAATAGGTTGGAGAGCCTCTAGCTAACTAGTCGGCTATAAATGAGAATGATTATTTAACAAATTATTAATTCCGATTAATTCGATGAGTTTAGTTTATTTTATAACCTAATTTTTGTCAACTTATTTTTTCGATAACTTGACCTATAGCGTTTGATTCATAAATCTAAGCTCCTAGCCCCTTAGCTTCTCATCACGTGCGATACTTTCTCTGCATATCTCCACAATGAAAAGGACTTTTCTCTTTCTTTCGGCGCGTTCCCTGCAACTGCTATAAAATATCAAACCATATTTTAATAGCTGTAGCTAGAATAAGAATAGACAATATCAGTTGTAGTATTTTAACATTCATTTTCTCGCCGATGTTCGCTCCAAGTGGTGCAGCCATAACACTAGCGATAATCATAACGACCGCAGGTCCATACAGTACTTGATTGGTCGCAATCTTTCCAATCGTACCTCCAATTGATGAAATAAATGTGATAGCAAGTGAAGTCGCAATTGTAATTCTAGTCGGTATTTTAAGTATAACGAGCATGATTGGAATTAATAGAAATCCACCTGCAGCCCCAATAATACCCGAAGCAATACCGACTGCTAGTGCAAGTATCGCTGCAAGTGGAGCATTGAACGATAATGGTTGTCCAACTTGCAATTCGACTTCTTTCTTCGGCATAAACATCATAATGGCTGCAATGATTGCTAAAATACCGTAGACGATATTCACATTACTTTCAGATAATCCTCCCGATACATAACTACCAAATAGGCTACCTGTTAAAATGGTTATTCCCATACTTCTAATAAGTTTTTTATTCAAATAGCCACTTTTGCGGTAAGCCCATACTCCCGCAAACGAAGCAAATAGTACTTCGATCGCGCTAATACCTGACACTTCATGCGCAGTAAATGTGACCATCCCCATCATTGGAGGAATATATAATAACATCGGATACTTAATAATTGCTCCACCAACACCAAGCATTCCAGATATAAATGATCCGATAAACCCGATTAGAAATAGTGTAATAATGCTAGTAATGTCCATGGTGTCTCCTACTTTCTATGTCGGAAATCGACTCTACAAGTCTTTATCCCTTTTCAATATAGAAATTTATGACACCATCTTTTTCATGCTGATTTACAATGTTATGTCCAGTAGATTGTGCCCAAGCTGGAATATCAAGCAACGCACCTCTATCTGTTACTTGAATTTCAAGCACCTCACCTGTTTCGATTGTTTTCATTTCTTTACGCGCACGCACAACTGGCATCGGACAAGCTAACGCTCTAGCATCTAATGTTTTCTTAATATTCATAATTCCCGTCTCCCTTATTCCTTCATATTTTGATTTTCTTTAATTCACTTTAAGTTTTTCGATTTAATCCACGCTTTTATTTTCCATACTTATACAATCAATCTCTGTTATTTAGCGAACTGCACAGCGATTTGGTCCAATCTCCATCTCTGTTTCTTCTTCATGACTACAACATCTTTTACCCATATTAACTTCACGAATTTGAATGTAGCTGTTAGGCTGTGACGGTAAATCTTTCGTAACGAGCGAACGGAATTCTTCTTCATTCTCTATATTCAAGCCATGGTTGTCACTCATTAACATTTCTAGTGACTTGGCTACAGTTCCATTGTCATTCATCTCTTCAATACCCATATAATGCGCCGGTAACACAATTAATGGTTCAGACCACTGACGATATATATCATAAAGTGTATTGCGCAAGTCTCCTGCCCAGTCTTCAGCTTCACCAGCTAGATCGGGTCGACCTATCGAGTCTACAAATAAAATATCTCCTGAAAGCAAGTAACGATCATCGACAGTAAATGATGTGGAGCCAATCGTATGACCTGGTGAATAATGCGCTTGAATCTTCATTGCTGTTGATCCAAGTTGTAGCTGCATACCATCAATTAACGGTTTATATGCAAAATTCACTTCTGACGCATCAAGTGGAGGCAAGTAATATTGTGAACCACTTTTCTCTGCTAATGCTCGTCCACCTGAGATGTGATCTGCGTGAAGATGAGTATCTAACACATGAGTAATTGTAGCTCCTTGCGATGATGCAAATTGCTCGAATACATCGGTAAATCGTACTGCGTCGATGACAGCCGCCGCTCCATCGGATATGATCATATAAGAGAGACATCCTTTACCAAGTCGTATAAACTGATAGATCGCACCACCATTAGAAAGCTCACCAACTTGCAGTGGCTCGATATGACTACTCCATGATTTCATTCCACCTTCAAGATATGCTGCTTCTACACCAGCTTCATCCAGCATCTCAGCGATCATTACGGAAGAACCTTCTTTCGCACATACTACTAACAATGGAATATCAGTTGGTAGCTCGGGAAGTATTTCGTCTACTCCGTCTAATAACTCAAAATATGGCACATTCAAATGTTGAAACTGATGACCTTCAATCTTCCAGTCAGCGTATGCATCTTTATTTCTCACATCTATAATAAATAAGGGCTCACGTGCTAGTACTTTCTTCGCTATATCTGCTGCTGTCCATTTATTCACCACTATAATTACCCCCGTAGGTATTAATTTATTCAAAAAAATTACACTTCTCTACTTAATTCTCCTGTCCATTGCTGTATCCCAGGTAACACATTGTATACTTGCAAATAACCAAGTTTAACGAGTTTTCGTGCAGCAAAGTCACTACGTTTTCCCGTTCTGCATATGACATAAATGTTTTCGTCTTTCGATAGCTCGTGATGCCTTTCTTCTAACTCACCTAGTGGAATATGAATGGCACCAGTAATATGACCAAACATATACTCCGCTTGTTCTCGCACATCAAGCAGTATTCCACCCTGGCTCATGTTCTCCAACAGTTCTTCATTGGCAACGATATGCTCGTGTTGCTTTTCTTCGATATGGTCGCCATCAGATTTTCGTATATAGTGATGTAGCACTTGATCTATCTCTTGAGTGCCGATATATTGATGTCCGACAGACTCCGCCCATGCCTCAATATCTGCCATAGAACCACGATCGGTTGCTTGAACGTGTAGTACTTGTCCTTCTTTAAGTTCTTTCATTACTTTCCTTGTCTTAACGATTGGCATCGGACAAGCTAATCCTTTTGCATCAATCATTACATCTACTTGAATCATCGCCCACTACTCCTTTTCACGATCAATATTATGAATACTGCATCGGACCAGTCCACGCATCCATTCCACCCTGCACATTCGTCACGTTATATCCACGATCTTCAAGAAATTGCACGGCTATTGCACTCCGACCACCTGAGCGACAAATAACATAATACTTCTTCGATTTTTCTATGTCAGGCAATTTGAATTCTACTAATGGCAGTGGAATATGAATGCTTTCTGCAATATAACCTGTTGCAATTTCGTCAATGTTGCGTACATCAATGACGTTCAAGCTTTCACTGTCCTCAATCATTTTTTGCAATGTAAATGTTGTTATTTCTTTCATTGTTACTCCTCCTATTAACGTATCTTATATGCGGTCATACCGCCTTTGACATTAGTAATTGACGTATAACCTAACTTCTTCAGCCGCTTACATGCTTGCATACTTCTCATTCCACTTTGACATATGACAACGATATCCTTATCCTTTGGTAGCATTGTCATATCTGACCCCAGTGGAATATTGCGGAACTGCTTAATATGATTGGAATTATATTCAGCTGGAGTTCGAACATCTATAAATACATGCTCATCGCTAGCTAATATTTCTGTTAGTGTAGCTGCTGATATTTGCTTAATTCCTGCAGTTGCCTTGCGATTGATCAACCACCAAAGTACGATAACAATGATAGCAATTATATAGCCCATTATGTTTTCCCCTTTTCACTAGTCAGTACGGTGTCTTGCTTCACAGTTTACTCGACTTCGTATTTATCATTCATCGCTTACTCCAGTGCTCATGTACCAACTACGTACATTCCGCGCTTCGATTCATTAGTTTTTGTGTACGTGAGCACACGCAGGCTTTCGATGGGGGGCATATTCGCCGTCGACTAAGCTACGTTAGCATTGTCATCGTGATCACGAGTGGACGTTTTGAACTTCCTCACTTACAATGAAGGTTCAAAATGTTCGCTCGTCAGCACCAAGAAGATGCACTCCAGCGGAAACGAGTAGCACAGCGTACGTTTTGTGTACGTGAGCACACGCAGGCTTTCGATGGGGGGCATATTCGCCGTCGACTAAGCTACGTTAGCATTGTCATCGTGATTACGAGTGGACGTTTTGAACTTCCTCTTAGATGAAGAGATTCACGTTTCCTTGCTCCGCATCCCCCAGATACGCAGCAACACCTGCATATTGCACATCATCTAACAATTCTTCTGGCTTCAAACCAAGTAAATCCATTGTCATTGTACATGAGACGAGCTTAATATCTTGCTCCTGTGCCAATTCGATTAATTGTGTAAGCGTCAATGCATTATGCTTCTTCATAACATGCTTAATCATTTGTGGACCAAACCCTGCCATTTGCATTTTGGATAGGCCAAGCTTTTCAGCTCCTCGTGGCATCATCCAACCAAACATTTTCTCTAGAATTCCTTTTTCCACTTGCAAACCATCTTGTTTACGAAGTGCATTGATTCCCCAAAAAGTATGGAAAATCGTTACCTCATGATCATAGGCTGCAGCACCATTGGCTATAATATAAGCAGCCATTGCTTTATCATAATCACCACTAAAAAGTACTATAGTTGTTTTCTTCGTTGACATATTAACCTCCGAAATACCCTATGGGGTATTAAAATTATTAAAATAAAAAGCCAATTGGATTATCGGCTTTTTACGATAAGATTTACCGCTTCTTGAATGACAACATTCATTTTATCAGTATCACCCTCGGCTTGCTTAACACATTCCAATAAATTATCACTTACAATGACGCCCATCGAGCGATCTATCCCTGATCGAACCGCAGACAATTGCGTAATGACATCTCGGCAATCTTGCCCTTCATCCATCATGCGAATAATTCCGCGAATTTGTCCCTCAAGACGTTTCAATCGATTTGTTACTTTTTCATCATACTTCAATCATGTTGCCTCCTTTATAAGTTTGTGTAATACAAGTATCGTTTTGTAATCACTATGTTATACCCCATAGGGTATTACGTCAAGCTACCTATTTATTTTGCCATGATGATTTTGCGTCAAATGAATAGGTAGCTATTAAAATGAAGTATATGATTAGGTGACATAGTCAGCCTTTTCACAAAAAAAAGACTAGTGCTATCGTTTTGATTTACGCTTCACCACATGATGGTAAAGCATAACAAACGAATAAATACTAGTCTATTGTTAATATCAACTATAGATAATCACTATTATAACTTTCTACTAGGCGTCGTAAGTCGTACAACGCTTATAGCGATACATTTCTTCCTCTAACCATTCTCCTAGTTGGAAGATTGCATCCTCATTTCCTACATTGCAAATAATCTGAACGCCAATGGGCATACCCGCTTCATCTGTTCCTATTGGCAAAGTAAGAGATGGAAGTCCCCATACGTTAGCATAGGCGATGTATGGCATATATTGCTTGTAGGTTTTGCGAATCGAGAATATCTCGCCATATAACTTACCATGCTTTTGGGCTGCTTCATGATAAACCGGAATAATAAGAATTTTGTTGCTGAAATACTGACTAATCTGCTGATCTCCTACAGCAAGAAGGTTGCGAATCTCCGCTAATCGAGCTTCCGAAGGTTGGAACATTCGTGCGCCAATTAGCGCCCATGAAAGATTATGATGGAAATCTGATTTCTTCGTTACTTTCTCTTTCACAAACTCCCATGTCGGATTTTTCTTTGATCCGTCATCGGTCAATATTTTCTCGATATGTTTCGCTCCATCAATGCTCATTAACTCTTGCCAGATGAGTGCACCTTGTTCGAAATAAGGTGGTAATTCATCACTTAATTTATAATCAGCTATGAGTTTGGCACGTAATTGCTCCATAAGACCATTCGTCGTTTCATGAAGTGGGATGCCTTCTTGTTTATGTGGCATTATAATTTCATACGCATTTAGATCGACGAATTTACGCTTACTCCCGGTCAAAATTTCATTCATTAACCTGGCATCGCGTACTGATTTGCTCATCGCGCCTATTCCTAACATACGATCTTGTTCTGGTATCGTAACATGAGGGAAATTACCAATTGCACTAACCTGCTTATTACCCGATTTGAAACCGACAATTCCATTGTTATGACTTGGAAACCGAATAGAACCGCCAATATCTGCTCCTAATCCTACAGCTGCTCCGCCAAGGGCAATTAACGCACCTTCCCCACCACTTGAGCCACCAACCGAACGCGAAAGATCCCAAGGATTGTTCGTACGACCATACAGTTTATTATCCGTTTCTTGACAGAAACAAAGTGTCGGCGTATTCGTCTTACCAATAATAATTGCACCTTCCTGTTTCAATAAAGCAACTGCCTCAGCATCTTCAGGTTCAATATTGTCTTTACGATGTATTAATCCACCTGTTGTTGCCATTCCGGCAACATGGAAACAATCTTTAATACTAATTGGCACACCGTGCATTCTACCTACTGGCTCATTATTTTGCAATTTTATATCTGCATCTATCGCTTCTTGTCTAGCAATATCATAGCGGTCAACGGAAATACAATTCACACTACTATTCGCTCGCTCCAAATGTTCGATATACGTGTTTGTAACTTCTAGTGAACTATATTGTCGATTTCTGATTTTTTCAGCTAATTCCGTTGCATCATCATCTAATATTTGTTTCATAACCAATATCCCTCCTTAATCTTCTCATATACTTCACAATGTAACTTCTCGTATATGAAAAGTTGTATCGGAAGTAGTAAATATCGATATTAACTCGTTATTACTAGTGTACGTGCCTAATTGCTATATATTCTAATCATAATTACTAAACTACTTTCTCCGATTTTTAGTAAGCATACTAGTACATGCACCGTCCCATTTCCATAGCGATGACTCGCGATTATCGTAAAAGCGATTAACCTCGGAATACATAACTCATACCTTATGAAAAACTCTCGCTTGGCAAGCTTAACCGCTTCATTTACAAATAATATTCTTACCTCTTTGATTCTTTTACGAGGCATTAGACACTATGCTACGATCATATATAACCACACATACAGCATCAAAGATAATATTCAACGCAAGCTCTTGAAAAACTTTACGATAGGTATATAGAGATACTCCACCGCTCATCTAAGCACTTTGGACTGAATATGATCTGGTGCAATCTCTTCCATTCTTTTGATGTACTGTGTGAAATAACTCTATTTTTTAGGATAGTTGTCTCTTCTTTCTCTTATTCATTGCTCCTATCATACTAAAATTCGATAGCGTTTACAATTTGCCAGAAATATACATATAATATTATTTTCTATCTTTTAAATTAATACGATTTTACAATAAAAAAGTAGCATGATCACTAACTTGTGCAGTGATCATGCTACTTTACGATTACCGAGCTTTTATTTTGTTTGAAACTTTTGAACATCTACAGTCACTACTAATTTCTGCTCGCTAGTTCCTCGATATATCCCTTTTACAGGTACAATATCTATATAGTCACGACCGTGTCCAAGCTTTACATAACGATCATCAAACGCTGTTTTATTCGTTGGGTCGAAAGAGTACCATCCTAGTTCAGGTATATAGGCTTCCACCCACGCATGAGAAGCTTGCTCAAAATCAGCCGTACCTCCCTGTAGATCACCAACAAAATGATATCCACTAACATAGCGTGCAGGAATTCCCTTCGCTCGGCATATCGCAATCATAAGATGAGCAAAATCTTGACAAACACCACGCTGTTTCTCTATCAATTCATATGCTTTCGTGCTGACGGTTGTCGCCTCAGGATCATATGCAAAGTTCATATGAATATGATTACTTAACGATTTGAGCCAATCATAAACAGAATAGATAGGCACTATCTCCTCTGCATTGTCATTAACAATTCCTATGCTCGGAACTTCATTCATAAATTGAATAATTTCTTGCGTAGCCTCCGTATAGGCCGTCGGTAGAAGAAATTCAATAAAGCGATCAATAATCGCATCAGATTGCAATTGATCCCAAGCTTCCGTTGGTTTTAAGTTTTGCATTTTACGTTTGCCTTCTGGTTGAAAAGCCTCAGTCGTTACTACTGTCATAGAAGTACGAATAGTAAGATGTGAATGCGCCTGATTAACCGAAAAAGCATGCACACGATTGCCGAAGCTATCCTCATATGCAAATAATGGCGCATTAGGCTCCACGGAAATCGTATGGTTGTAGCATGATTGTCGTTCATTCGTTACCGGAGTAAGTCTAATCTCATTGACACTGTCCGTAACTGGCTGAGCGTATTGATAGGTCGTTATATGACTGATTCGTAGCTTCATGCACTAACCTCCCCAATAAGAAAAAAGGTTTGAGCAAATTCATCGCCAATCCACTGACAGGATTGCAATAATTGTGCTGTTAACTTATCTTCATCATCATTGTATATTTCATTAACTTCTAGACAATCAAGTTCTGCTATCATCTTACTTAACTTTCTAACGATTCGTTCATGCGCTACTTTTAACGGCTTATCGTATAGCTCCAGCGAACGAATATTCAAAACTAGTTGATGAAAGGCGTAGTGTATAGAGCGTGGGAAAGTCGGGTTCATAATGACGAATTCGAATATTTCGGGTACAGTAATCCGATCTGCATATTGACGTCTATACGTCTGATACCCACTAACGGATTTCAGAACAGCCTGCAAATAAGAATAACTGTCTGTATGAAGTGAGTTTGCTTTACATGCATATCCTTCAACTGTGCAAAGAATACGAAGTGTATTTTCTGATCGTTCCAAATAGCGTCCACACTCAATAAAGTACCATTCATTCTGTCTCGACATTACAGAGTGAATACAGCCCGCGAACATATTGGTCCAATTTTTGATTTGCCCAAGAAATTGGTGAGGGGACTCTAGTAACAAACCATCAGTTTTCTGCTCACGTAGCCACAGATAGAAACTATTCATTACATCCCACATCTCTGTCGGAGCTTGCTCACGTAATGTCCGCAAATTATTGCGTGCATGACTAACGCATGAAACTAATGAATTTGTATTGTCGCGATCCAATGTTGCATAAAAAAGTACAAGTTGCTCATTGTACTCTTTATAACTTTGTTCATACATTATGCGGCTTCCTAATGCATCAACAATACGCATCCATTTGTCATTATCATTGGAGTGGTTAATGGCCTTATTAAATTCATCTTGTTGCAGATGGTAGTAAACATCTATCAGCCTCGCATGATTTTCTACCCGCTCCATATATCTCCCAATCCAAAACAAAGATTCTGCCGTCCGATTAAGCATAATGAACCCTCCCAAAACTTTTCATAACTACTTGTGTGTACTTCTCAGCAATGAAAAGTTACATCGTAAGCATCAGCTAACTTTTCATAACTACTTGCGTGTACTTCTCAGCAATGAAAAGTTACATCGTAAACTCACTTGCTGAGTACCCATGTATCCTTCACTCCCCCACCTTGCGAAGAGTTAACGACCAACGAGCCTTCTACTAGAGCTACTCTCGTTAGTCCACCAGGAATAACATGTGACTCCGTTCCTTTCAATACAAACCCTCGCAAATCAATATGCCTAGGGGTCATGATGCCATCTTTCATAATTGGCGAACGAGAAAGATTCATCGTCGTTTGTGCAACGTATCGATCTGGATTTTCTTTAATTGCTTTCGCAAAATAATCAATCTCTGACTGACTAGCAGCAGGACCGATCAACATGCCATAACCACCAGAGAGCGAAGTTTCTTTCACAACAAGCTCTTTCAAATGATCTAACACGTACTCACGCTCTTCTTTGCGACTTAATATATAAGTTGGTACATTACGAATAATTGGTTCCTCGTGTAGATAATAACGAATCATATCAGGTACATAAGCATAAATTGCCTTATCATCTGCTACTCCTGTGCCTGGTGCATTAGCTATAGCGACATTTCCTGCGCGATATGCATTCATCAAACCCGGTACGCCAAGAACTGAATCAGCATTGAATGCAAGCGGGTCAAGAAAATCATCATCGATACGTCTATAGATAACATCTACTTGCTTCAACCCATCTAGATTTCGAATATAGATCTTATGATCTTTGTAAACTAAATCGCGACCTTCAACCAGATGAATACCCATCTGTTGCGCTAGAAATGTATGTTCAAAGTATGCTGAATTGAATGCTCCTGGGCTTAACAACGCAATAACAGGATCCTTCTTACCATTAGGTGAGATACTACGAAGTGAACTAAGAAATGCATTTAAGCTCCGCTCAATATCGACCACAGAATTTTTCAAGTACAGGTCATGGAATAGTTCTCTCATTAACGCTCTACCTTTAAACAAGTAAGAGAAACCTGATGGTGAGCGCAAATTATCCTCAAGTACAAAATACTCTCCTTTTTCATCACGGATGAGATCAATACCTGATGAAGTAATATATACTCCGCCAGGGACATCAATCCCAACCATCTCAGGACGATAATACGTATTCGATACAATCAATCGACGTGGGATAATACCATCTTTAATAATGTTCATATCGTGATATATATCGTGAATGAATGCATTTAATGCCTGCACCCTTTGCCGTAAACCTCGATCAACAACATCCCACTCTGCTTTAGCAATAACTCTGGGAATATAATCGAATGGAATCGTTCGTTCAAGAGGTTCTTTCTGATCAGTTTGATACAGTGTAAAAGTAATGCCTTCCTCAATCATTCTTTGTTGCAGCGCTTGCTGTCTAGCAGCTTGATTGGTTAAGCTCATGCTCGAAAATTGCTCGAAAATAGATTTGTAATGTGATCTTACCTTCCCATTACTTTCGAACATTTCATCGTAAAAAGATTTTGCATCATAAGAAAACTGATCTTGTTTCTTGGCCATAGGCATATCGACCACCTCCTGAAGTTTCCAACCTGAACGATTCCTCAATGTAAGTTCAATGTTATTTAACTTAACACAATATTCAGATTATTTATTTACTCACCTAGATTTTACTACTTTTAACCAAAGTATGTCAACTAATCTTACTTTATCCCTATTAAACTCCGAATGTTCCAGCAGATTTCAAGAAAAACGTTCGTTATAACGCTTACAAAGTAAAATTACCTCACATGTGTTAATTGACAACTCTAAGATTGTAATAATATCCCACGATTCTCTTTCCTATTCCTCATTCTAAACACACTACGAATATTAGTTATAATATTGGGCAACATATGTTAGCAACTTAAGATTTGCTATATAATGGAGGTTACTATGAAAAAGATTTTAATTGGACTCTCTTTACTTATGATGAGTCTGAATATTAATGCCGCTGATGTCAGTGCGAAAGATAAAGTAATTACCGTATCTATTATTAATACGGAAGGAAAAAACATCGGGACAGCAAGCCTCGTTCAAGATGATGAAAATGTGAGAATTCATGTCCAAGCTGCACATTTGACTCCTGGAGTTCACGGTATTCATATTCATGAAAATGGATTATGTGATCCACCTGACTTCAAAACTGCAGGAGGACACTTCAACCCAATTAATCATCAACATGGATTCAACAATGAAAAAGGATTTCATAATGGTGATTTGCCAAATATCGAAGTATCTAGCGATGGTACAGTCGATGTAGAACTCGTTACTAGTGTAGTTACATTAAAAAAAGGTGAGGCTAACTCTCTACTTAAAAAGAAAGGCACTTCACTTATCATACATGCTGATCCAGATGACTATGTTACCGATCCAGCTGGTAATTCTGGAGCACGTATTGCTTGTGGAGTCATCAGTAAGTAGATCACTCGTTATTGTTTATGTGCAAATAGCCCGTAACCGATTCATCGGTTACGGGCTATTTGTGTATATAAAGCAATCAATTGAATAGGCACTGAATTATTCTATATGAGGCATTTCATCACCTTTACGTTCAATTCCTTGACCCTCTGGAAAAAACTCTCCATCACGTAATTTATCGACAAATTGCTGCAACCAATCGTAATAATGAATAGTTTGTTTCATCTTATGTAAATCATCTAAAGTAAGACTCCTCTCTTCTTCCGTTGTATTAAGATCCACAATGATTTCTGTAAAAGAAGGAATAACTGGTTCAATCGCTTCTTTCATAACATCAATTTCTCGTTGTAATTTATCAGCAAAGAACGTTTGAAAAACATGAAAGAAATCTGTCTCAGCAACATACAAATCCTTTCTTTCCTCTTTTTCCTTCAGCTTTGTAACCATTTGTGACTCTAGCAATGAACGAATGGCATAACTCATATTACTCTTACTCATCCCCATATTATCTTGCATTTCCTCAAGTGTCATAGGTCTGTCTTCAAAAAACATAACACCATATAATTGACCAAACGTGTAATTAACACCATATAAGTCCATCGTCTGAGCAATAGCATCAATCACATTTGCTCGTAATTGTTCCCGCTTCGAATGTTGCTTCGTTAATTTATCCAGTGTTGCCTTCCGCATGTTATCACTCCATAGTCCTACTAAATTTACAAAACATCCACGTACAATTTACAACTAGATAACCTTTGCCATGAATTTTTATCGTACAATTATTTTTGTACAGAAGAGTTATGGGCTTATTAATAAGTTGATTATAACAAATATTCAATAATAATTGAATATTTAATTAGGAGGATATATGACAAAAAACTCTCTTATTAATGATACAAAAGCACTGTTATTCACTTTACCTGCAGTAATTCCTTTACTACTATTTTGGTTCATACCACTTGGCTACATTATTTACTTAAGTTTTGTAGAATGGGACTTTATGAATCCAGTCAAAACTTTTGTTGGGTTAGATAATTACCGGAATTTATTTACCAATCCACAATTTTATCAAGCATTGCGAGTTACGATTCTATTCTGTCTTGGAAGTGTACTTCCTATCGTAGTCATTGGACTTGCCCTTGCACTACTTTTTCAGCAGAAGATGAAAGGTACCGCAATCTTTCAAACATTAATGTTCTCGCCATGGGTTACTCCTACTGTTGCCATTTCTATTGTCTGGTCTTGGATCTATGAACCAGAGATTGGATTAGCTAATTTGATGCTAAATTGGTTCGGTAAAGACCCTATTCTATGGTTACAAGATCCACACTGGGCACTCGTTGCTGTATTGATTGTGACAATCTGGAAGTCAGCCGGTTGGAGCATGATCTTCTATATGGTTGCCATTCGCAATGTACCACCCGATTTGCTAGAAGCTGCTGATCTAGATGGCGCTAATTATTGGCGTAAATTCAAACATGTTACGTTACCACTTATTTCACCGACGACGTTCTTCCTTATTATTGTACAACTTATTCAAGCTTTGCAGGCCTACGATCAGATTAATGTATTAACACAAGGTGGCCCTGCTGGTTCAACAAGAACATTACTCTATCTTTATTATCAATCTGCATTTACTTCGTATCAAATAGGCGAAGCATCAACGGTAGCAATCACACTTATCTTCGGTTGTATCGTTCTATCCGGAGCATCATTCTTCGTATCTCGCAAAATGGTCCACTATAACTAAAGCAAAAGGAGAGTATTGATGATTTCACAACAAACGCTAACAATGACATTACGTCAAGTGCTATTAACTCTCTTATCTATAGGTATGGCTTTCCCCTTTTTTTGGATGGTTAGTAGTGCGCTCAAAACCAATGATGAGATTTGGAGTTTCCCTCCCTCGCTGTGGCCAAGTGATCCACTTTGGCATAACTTCACTGATGCTTGGGCGGCTGCACCCTTCACACAATATATTTTCAATAGTATATTTGTCGCTACGATTATCGTACTACTGCAAATGCTCAATTCAGGAATGATGGCTTACGCTTTAACACATATGAAATTTCGTCTACAGGCAGGTTTCACCACTGCAATATTAATCGGATATATGATCCCTGCAACAGCAACTTACCTTCCTAGCTACCTTATCTTAAACGAGCTCGGCTTACTTAATAGTTATGCAGGTCTTATCTTCTCCAACTGTGTTAGTGTCTTTTCAATCTTTCTAATTCGTCAAGCTTTCCTTCAAGTCTCTCATGAGCTAGTTGAAGCAGGGCAAGTGGATGGCGCTTCTCATCTGCGTATTCTATGGACGATTATTGTTCCGATTACGCGATCTTCCTTTGCTGTGCTTGCACTCATTACTTTCATAGAGCAATATAACAATTATTTTTGGCCCATGTTGATTACGAATGACCCTAGCCTGCAATTAGTATCAGCTGGTCTGCGGAGTTTCTTTGTGGAAGGAGGTGCTTATGGACTAAAGTGGCCACTTATAATGGCAGCCAGCGCAATGACAATTGCACCGCTATTAGTTCTATTCATCTTCACGCAGAAAACAATTATTCATAGTGTTAATTTATCAGCAGGAGCAACAAAAGGTTAACTCATACACA
Organism: Paenibacillus endoradicis; assembly: GCF_024721975.1. The sequence continues at coordinate 286,672 of NZ_JANQBB010000002.1, forward strand.
TCACATTATATTGGAGGAAAAATCATGTTCAAATTAAAAAAAGCATTAACTAGTCTACTATTACTTACATTTTGTGTATTAACAGCTTGCGGTTCGCAAGCCAATTCACCGAATGGGAATTCTGCTAATGCTAACAATAACAGCGCTACAGCTCCTGTCACAAACTCAACTACCGCTAAGCCAGTGGAAATTGAATTTTGGTATGGACTTGGCGGTAAATTAGGCGAGAATATGCAAGCTCTTATTACGAAATTCAATGCGTCACAAGATGAAGTTATCGTTAAGCCTGTTGTGCAAGCAGACTATTCGGAGACAGCTCAAAAGCTGCAAGCTGCTATAGCAACAAATAATGTTCCAGCTGCAGTACTAACTTCCAATGTTGATTGGGCGCGCAAAGGATACTTCGCATCATTAGATGAATTCATAGCAGCTGATTCTAATTTCAATCAAGATGATGTCATTGCAACTTTCCTTGAGCAAGGCAAAGTCGACGGCAAGCAATATTTCCTTCCGATGTATGGAACGACTCAAGTTATGTATTATCGCATAGATGCACTCGCCGAGCATAACATTGATGCTGCAACATTAACAACTTGGGAAGCACTTGGTGAAGCAGCATCTCTTATGACCAAGAAAGATGGCAATACAACAGCGTTCTACGGATGGGAGCCAATGTGGGGTAAAGAAAATATGATGGATGCTGTGTTCAGTAAAGGCGGGACAGTTCTAAGTGAAGACGGACAAACTGTAATGATTGATTCTGAAGAATGGATAAGTACTTGGGAGATGTTCCGCAAATGGATTCATGAAGATGGCATTATGCGTATCCACTCTGGTGGTCAAGGATGGGAATACTGGTACAAAACGATTGATGATGTTATGCAAAATAAAGCTGCTGGCTATATCGGTTCAAGTGGTGACCAAGGTGATCTAGACTTCACGCAACTTGCTGCTATGGAACAACCCGGTTGGGATGGCATTGGCTTAGGTTCTCCTGTCGCTGAAGCAATATTAGCCGGTATTCCTGCTAGTGCTAGCAAGGAGCAACAAGAAGCCGCATACAAATGGTTCACATATTTCATGAGTGCTGAGAATACAGCTTTCTGGTCTATGAACACAGGCTACATCGCGGTAAGAGAATCTGCAGTAGAAACCGATGAATTCAAAGCATTTGCAGAAGTTAATCCACAAAGTACTGTGCCTTTGCAACAAGCAGCACATGCTTCTGCACCATTCCTTGATCCAACAGGTGGTAAAATTTCAGATGCACTTACAATTGCAGCTGATAAATTACAAATTTCAAATGAACCTGCTGCCACTGTACTGAAAGAAGCTAAAGAAACCGCACAACGAGAATTAGATAAAGTTAACGGAAAGTAATAAGGTAGGTGGATTACTATGACAGTGTTGAATATAAACGGTACAGCACTTCCTATTAAAGGCATCCTCTTTGATAAAGATGGTACATTAGTAGATTTTCTACACACTTGGGGGCATTGGGTCGAGCTAATACTCGACCGATTCTCCCAAGGTTTACAAGAACAAGGATTATCTCCTCTAGGTGAAGAGTTCTATGTCACGATGGGTGTTGTATATAACACGGAGCAAGGAATAATAGATTATGACCGGCAAGGACCACTATCGGTAGGGAGTGTTTCCGATCTATTAACGATTGTTGCAATGCAAGGATATCTACATGGACTCACTTGGGCACAGGCGCTTGTTCTAGCTAATCAAAGTCAACAAGCTGCAAATGAGCAATTAGAGCAAGAACAACGCGTGAAAGCTATGCCAAATCTTCTTCAATTTTTGCAGCAATGTATTGAACAAAAATTGAAGTTAGCAGTTGTAACAGCTGACGAACAATACGCTGCTAAGAAGCATCTACAATGGCTTGACTTGGATATTCATTTTCAAGCTATTATCGGACACGATTGCGTAACTCAAGGAAAGCCTTTTCCTGATATGATTCATCTTGCTTGTGAGCAATTACAGCTACATCCCTCAGAAGTTGTGATGATAGGAGATACCAATGGCGACATGTTAATGGCTCAATCAGCAGGTGTTCAAGCTGCTATTGCAATCGTCACAGACGAAACATTGCCATTAACAAATTATAGTGAAGCAAACTTCATTATTTATAGCTATCAATCGATTTCAATTTCACCACGTTAGATATGAAAGGTACGTACAGTATGGGTTGGTTATGGTTAGGTTTTGCTATTCTATTAGAGGTTTCTGGTACCATTTCTATGAAGTTTTCCAATAGTTTCGACAATATTATCCCTTCTATTCTTATGTTTCTCTTTTATGGTATTAGCTTTACATGCCTTAACTTTGCTTTAGAATATATGAACGTCAGTACTGCTTATGCGATATGGTCTGGCATAGGTATTATACTTATTACATTTGTCGGTTACTCCGTGTTCAAAGATCAATTGAATCTATCAACCATTATATGGATTGGCGTCATTATCGTTGGAGTTGTCGGACTGAACATTAGCACCCCTGGACATCAATAGTTAATAATAAAGGAGTAGAACGATGACAATTCGACTAGAAAAACCACTTTTCACCTTTCAAGTCATTACAGATACGCATATTACTAATGATCCTACTCATGAATATAATATTCACTTTGAAAGAGCATTAAGAGATATCGCCCTTATAGATCCCGAAAGTAAAGGAATTATGCATGTCGGAGATTTGACTGATCATGGCTTTCCAGCAGAATATGAACAGTTTCAAAATCTGTTGGCAGAGCATCAAGAACAGCTGCCACCGCTTTATATTGCGTCAGGAAACCACGATGTTGGACTTGGTAATTGGAATGAACGAATTAATCGATTTATGAACGAAACAGGAAATTCAACGCTCTATCATGATCATTGGATAGAAGATCATCACTTTATCTTTCTAGGTACAGAAGCAGGTCTTGCAAAATTCTGTACACTTTCGGTCGCGCAATTAGCTTGGTTAGATGAAAGACTGCAACAAAATGCATCAGAGTCGAAACCTATTTTTCTATTTCTCCATCAACCGCTGCAAAATACCGTTGCAGGTTCACTTACGCATCAAGACTGGTATGGTGTTACGGAAGATGACGAGCTTAAAGCTATAATTGAGAAATATCCACAAATCATTCTATTTACGGGTCATACTCATTGGGAGCTTGGAGCACCTTATACGTATTACGATCATAAGCCTGCGATGTTAAATGCTGCTTCCGTCGCTTATTTATGGACAGATGAAGATGAACCGAAAAATGGAAGTCACGGCTATTATATTGAAGTTTATTCAGACCATGTGTTAATACGCGGCCGTGATTTTATGAATCAACAATGGTTACCAGAGGCAGAGTATAAGATTTTATATCGTGCGCAATAGCATACTCTACATCGAAGATAACATATATGAGCAATATAAAAAGGCAATTGAAATGTATATATTTCAATTGCCTTTTCGCTGTCGATATTTCATTGAATCATTTTTACTATCGATATTCTTTATTATAATGAACTTTGTGCATAATTTTCCTTATTTACATATTGATTCACAATCTAGCTGTAGTACAATAGCTATGTAACTTTTTTATAGTTTTGATCGTCTTATATGTTAACTGTTTTTTATTTGATAATTTAATTATTTACAAACCATCATATTAATGGAGGAAGACCATTGCGAAAGTACAGATTTATTATCATCATATTGTTTTTTTTCGTAGGCATTTCAGCAGCTTCAGCATATAAGTATTTCCAGGGGCATGATGAAGGTGTCGTCGTCTTAATGTATCATGATTTCGGTTATAGTAATGACCCGAAAATTATTAATGCTGAAGTATTTGAAGAACAGATGGCAGCGTTAGCCGCTTCCGATTATGATGTCATTTCAATGGATCAGTATGTTGATTACATGGAAGGTAATCTTGAACTAGAGAAAAAGTCAGTACTCATCACTTTTGATGATGGCTACGAGGATTATTATAGTATCGCTTATCCTATTCTGAAAAAGTACAATCTGCCTGCTACAAACTTTATTATCGTTAAACATACGAATGAACCTAATGATAAGACACTTCCTCATCTAACTTGGGATCAAATGCGTGAAATGAAACAATATGGTCAAAGCTTCTATAGTCATACATATAATCATCATATCTATCTCGATCCAGGCGAGAATGATCACGCAGCGTTAGTTAGTTTGAAAGAAAATGAGACGGAAGAACAATATATCGGTCGTATTAAAAGTGATCTATCCTATGCGAATGAGCTACTCGTTAAAGAATTAGGTGAACAACCTAATATTGTCGCGTTCCCTTACGGACGCTACGACGACAAATTACTTAAGATAACCAAAGAACTTGGCATTGATCACACGTTCAATATTAAAAAAGGTATCAATCAATCTACAGGTACTAAGCAATCAGATACAGCGGTATACCATCGAGTTAACGCTGGTTTATCTAAAATTAGCGGCGAAGATTTGTTGAAACTTATTAAGAGACAATAAGTTTCCGTTTATAATGTAAGTAACAATTGATACAATCTAATCTTGTACTATTCATTTGAGCATACAAAAGAGGCTGTTACCTAGTAGCGAATAACTACTAGATAACAGCCTTTTAATCTATCCGAATGATATTATCCACCAAATTGTGCGAGATGTAAGCGACGATATACACCGTCTTGAGCAAGAAGTGCCTCATGACTACCCTGTTCTGTAATTCCTTCTTCTGTCACAACAACAATGCGGTCTGCATCTTTAATTGTCGCTAATCTATGTGCAATAATAAGCGTCGTTCTACCTTTAGACAACTCCGCCAATGACTCTTGGATTGCTAATTCCGTTTCCGTATCTAATGCTGAGGTAGCTTCATCTAATATTAATATTGGCGGATTTTTGAGGAACATGCGCGCGATGGCTAACCGCTGCTTCTGACCACCTGAAAGCTTCACTCCGCGTTCACCAATAATAGTATCTAACCCATCCTCTTGACCTTCGATCAATAGTTCCAACTTAGCTCGTCGCGCCGCTACCCATACAGCCTCATCATCAGCGTCTAATTGACCGTACTTAATATTTTCACGGATAGTACCCGAAAATAAAAATACGTCTTGCTGCACAATTCCGATTTGTTTACGCAAAGAATCTTGTGTAAATTGACGAATGTCTATCCCATCGATACATATTGAACCCTGATCTACATCATAGAATCTCGGAAGCAAACTACAAATTGTCGTCTTCCCTGCACCTGAGGGTCCAACAAAAGCAATCGTCTCCCCTTTAGCAATCGTCAAATCAATATGATTAAGTATCGGTTGCTTTTCATCATAACCAAATGTAACATCTACGAATTCAATCTTATCATTCATCTTGTAGAGTGTAATCGCATCAGGTGCATCTGCTACATCGGGATTCATATCAAGTAGTTCAATATACCGTTTGAATCCGGCTATACCTTGAGGATAACTCTCGATAATGGCATTAATTTTTTCAATAGGTTTAAAAAACACATTTGTTAATAAAATAAATCCAACAAAATCACCGTTAGTCATTTCTCCTCTTATAACAAACCAAGTTCCAAATATCATTACGAATAAAGTAACTAATCTCATCATCATATAGCTAATAGAATTACTTTTCGCAATAAGCTTGTACGACGATAATTTCGTCAATCGAAAGCGATTATTGTTAACTTCAAATTGTTCTTCTTCAAACTTCTCATTTGAAAAAGCTTTTACTACTCTAATACCACCTACATTTTCTTCAATTCGAGCATTAAAGTCACCAATATCACTATAGAGCTGTTGAATAGCTTTGGTCATTTTTTTATTGAAATAAATTACGACAACAATAATAAATGGCACAATGATAAAGGTAAGCACTGCTAATTTCCAATTAATAAAGAACATAAGAAAGAATGCACCAAGTAACGTCATCACAGCAATAAATAAATCTTCAGGTCCATGATGGGCAACTTCACCAATCATGTTCATATCATTGGTCAACCTTCCAATAAGATGACCTGTCTTTGTATTATCGAAAAAGCGGAACGATAATTTCTGAATATGAGCAAATAATTTCCTTCTCATATCTGTTTCAATACTAATACCAAGTTTATGTCCCCAATAATTTACGATGTAGAGCAAAAATGTGTTGAGTACATAAAGTACTAATAATGCGACAGATGCCCATACAATAAGATCCCATTCTTCATTGGGCAATAACGTATCAATAAATTCATTAATCGCTAGCGGAAAAGCTAGCTCTAGTAAACCGGCTATAACTGCACATCCAAAATCGATTAGAAATAGACGGGTATAAGGCTTATAGTAACTGAAAAATCGTCTAATCATCTAGAACCTCTTTTCTCAAACATTGTTAATAACAAAGTATAGAGCATTATTAATTGGGCTGCAATCCATTCCATAGAAAGTAATCATTATTGTACCTAATAGGTTTTTCGTTCTAAGCCACTTATAATTCAACCAATATTAGTATTTATTTCATATTGTCATCATTTCACCGCAACTATTGATCACCTTACGCCGTTATACTGTAAAGATGAAAAAATGGTAAATTTATTCAGTTCACTATTCTAAAAATAGGAGTGAAAAGATGAGAACATCCCGCAAAGCTAGCACAATACGGTTAGTATTAGTCGGCATCATATTATTAATGTTAACTGGCTCATCAAGCTGGTTGAATCCTCAAGTAGCTTTTGCTGAAAGTAATAATGTAATAACAGGAAAAAACAAGATTGTATTTACAATGGGTAGTAATGAAATTACCTTTAATGAGGTGAAGACTAAGACTGAAGTACCTATTACTGTTGCTAAAGGTGTATCTTATGTCCAATTCAAAACAATTGCCAAGTTATCTGGTTTCAAAGTAAGTTATGATTCAATAACGAAATCTTCAGTTGCTACTAATAAAAATAACAAGATTACATTCAAGCAAGGATCCAGTGAGTCTACATTAAATGATCGCATATATTATGTAGCTGGTGCTCCCTATACAAAAGACGGTAACTTAATGGTGCCTATTAAAACTTGGGCCGAGATGACACGTAGTAATATATCAGTGAACGGAAAAATAATAACACTTACGTGGGATACAGCTCCACTAGCTTACTTCAGTGTTAATGAACAAAAAATCGTCGCTGGTCAGACGAAAGTCACAATTAATGATCAATCATCAAGCCTATATGGTTTTGATATTATCGCTGAAGAATGGATTGGCAAACAAACGATTTATAATGAGCTAGGATTTCACACCATTACTCGTAAAGTGAAAGATGAGCGCGGTGTTTGGAGCGTTCCGTATACAGTGCAAATATACGTAGTTAAACCTAATGAAGCTCCTATTGCAGCATTCGTAACAGATAAAAATACTTATAAATTAGGTGAGCCTGTCATATACACGAATAAAAGTAAAGATGATACGGCTATTAAAACTAATAATTGGACCGGCAACGAGCCAGCTTTCTTTACCTCAGGTAAACATCTAGTTACATTAACCATCGTAGATGAAGAAGGTCTTACTTCCACGACTAGTAAAGAAATTACTGTACTAGATGAAGTATTGTATACAAAAGATCAATTCTATCTGAATTTCACGGAGATCGGAAACAAATACCCTATAGATTCGGGTCTTGCTTTGCGCATCGCTGCAGCCCCTTATACGATAACTCCAGAAGATGTTACGCTTGTACGTACGAATAGTCCAGCGCTTGTTATGGGTCCAGCAATTGACTATACAGATACACTTAGTGGAAGAGTAAGATTTAATATCCACAAGCAAAATGGTGCACAACAAGATCTTGAGTTACATCTCATAGTAACAAATGAAAATACCGAAACTGCTTATATCGACGAAGATTATTTTTCTGCAGCTGGTCCTTCATCATATGAAACAACAAGTGTAAAAACTGCTGAAAAGCGTTATCTTGCACAATTATTAGATAATCAGCCAGCGAAGCAAATAGTACTTCTACCTGGACAATCTTATGATCTATTAAAGAGAGACGGATCAAGCGCTATGAAAAAGAACCAAACGATGACTGTCTTTGCTGAGTATACCGTACCTGAAAATCTTCCATTGAAGTTCACATTAATAGTGACTGAAGAAAATACAGATGAAATCGCAGCACTCACTACATTACAACAAACTGCAAGTGATACGAAACAGGTTCGTGGTACTTTTGAAAATGGTAACAGTGTCATTACTACAGATAAAGTCCTTGGATCAAAAGGTGCTGACAAACTAATTTTAGGCGACAAAGTTTATGATCGGTTGCTACAAGGAATTGATGCTGTCACAGGTAAGGCAGTTACTAACTGGGATAATGATGGTGTATATTACAAACTACAGCTTGAAGTTGCACCTAACACTGCGATTATCGTCAATCCTCGTGGGGGCAAATATGGAGGCTCCTTTATCGTTAATGATAAAATAATCGAACAATCACAATATAGTTTACTACAAGGTCCTAATGAATCAATTATCCTGCACCGTACTGATAATAAACAAGAAACAGTTACTTTGAAGTTCTTGGTGCCACCAAGTAGTACTATGCCACTTAATTTTCTATTCCTGCCTATACCATCATTAACAAACAGTTAATCTACTAATTTCTAATAAATTAATAATATAGAGCCTTGATGGTTAGCATTAGCTAATCTTCGAGGCTCTAATTGTTTTACAAGTATAAATGAAGCCCTCCACACTCTATTTGACTAAAAGATCATCTGTATTGGTATTTTCGGAAAAACCAACAATAATATTTTCTATTTATGTTATAAGGCATTATTAACGTTCAATATATGACTACTTTGACAATGTTAATCGATGTTTAACGAAAAATATACTTTACTACTAAAATTTACGTTTTAAACCGCAACTATTTGTTTGTTAATGGCGTTATACTTTATGGATGAAAAATTTGGTAGAAAGATATATTCTGCTAGCCCAACACAAAGGAGAAACTATATGAGAAAATTCCTCAAAGCTATGACAACACGATTAGCACTACTCGGCATCATATCACTAATGTTAACAGGGGCTACAAGTTGGTTAAATCCACAGGTAGTTAATGCTAATAGTAATTTTGCAGTAACTGGAAAAGACAAAATTGTATTTACGATGGATAGCAAAGTAATTACCTTTAATGGTACGAAGACCACGACTGACGTGCCTATATCTGTTGTTAAAGGTGTATCTTATATTCAGTTCAAAACAATTGCAAAGTTATATGGTTTCAGCGTAAGTTATGATTCAACAACAAAATCTTCTGTTGCTTCACTAAAAAACAACAAGATTTCATTCAAACAGGATTCTTCTATTGTTAATTTTAACGGTAAAAATATTAAAGCAACAGGAGCTACATACACAAAGAGCGGTAACTTAATGGTACCGATTCGCACTTGGGCTGATATGACTGGTAGTAAAATATCAGTAAAAGGAAAACAAGTAACACTTGACTGGAGTTCAGCACCATTAGCTACTTTTGTAGTAAATGAAAAAAATATTGTCGCTGGTCAAACGACGATTACAACAACTGATCGTTCTTCTAGTCAATTAGGTTTTGCTATAGTTGCCGAGGAATGGATCGGTAAACAAACGATTTACAATGCAGCTGGGCAATATAACATTACTCATAAAGTTAAAGATGAACGCGGTGTTTGGAGTGCTCCATATACTGTAACAATCAATGTGTCAAAAGCTAATGAAGCTCCTATCGCAGCTTTCACAACGGATAAAGATACTTATAAGTTAGGCGAACCTGTCGTGTATACAAATAAAAGTACAGACGATACAGGAATTACTCGTAATACTTGGACTGGCAACGAGCCTGCCTTCTTTACGCCAGGTAAATATACAGTTACGTTAACTGTTCTAGACGGGGGAGGTCTTACTTCTACGACTAGCAAAGATATTACTGTACTAGATGAAGTGTTGTATACAAAAGAGCAATTTTATCTAAATTTCACAAGTATCGGTAATAAGTTCCCTATCGAGTCTAGTCTTGCTTTAAAAATCCCTACGATTCCTTATACGATAGCACCAGAAGATATTACAATTACGCGTACGAATAGCCCTGAGCTACTTTTGGGTCCAGCTATCGATTACACAGATACACTTAGTGGAAAAGTAAGATTTAATGTGCACAAGCAAAATGGTGTTCAACAAGAACTTGAATTACATCTTATCGTAACGAATGAAAATTCCGAAACTGCTTATATCGATATCAATAATTACGCTGCAGCTGGTCCTGCAACCTATGTAACGACAAGCGGTAAAACTGCAGTTAAACGCTATCTACAGCAATTATTAGATAATAAACCTGCAGAGCAAATAGCGCTTCTACCAGGACAATCGTACGATCTGTTCGATGATGGATCTAGCGCAATGAAATTGAATCAAACAAGAACTATTTTCGCAGAGTATACAGTACCTGAAAATCTGCCATTGAAATTCAACTTAGTTGTTACTGAAAAAGATGCTGATCCAATCGCTGCGCTTCCTACATTACAACAAAGTGCACATGATACGAAGCATGTTCGCGGTACATTTGCCCATGGTAATCGCATGATTACTGCAGATAAAGTGCTAGGAGCAAATGGCGCTGACAAACTGATTTTAGGTGACAAAGGTGACAAAGCTTATGATCAGTTACTACAAGGAATTGATGCTATTACAGGTGAAGCAGTAACTAACTGGGGTAATGGCGGAGTATTATACAAACTACAGCTTGAAGTTGCTCCAAATACTGCAATTGTATTGAACCCTCGTGGTGGTCATTATGGCGGATCCTTTATCGTTAATGATAAAGTAGTAGAACTTCTAAGCAATAGTATTATTCAAGGTCCGACAGAAGCTGGTTTCTTACACCGCACTGGCAAGACACAAGAGTCTGTAACTTTGATGTTCTTAGTGTCACCAGGCAGTAATATGCCGCTTAATCTTCTGTTCTTGCCGTTGCCATCATTGACAAATAGTCAAGTTTCTACTGATACTACTAATACAACTGATACAACTGATACAACAACGAGTGAGACTACTGAAACTACCGATACAACTGAAGTGATTCAATAGTAGATCTACATTAAGGAACTTTTATTGGAATGATTAATTAGAGCATCTAAGATTAGCATTAGCTAACCTTAGATGCTCTATTTGCTTTACAACTATTAGAACAATTGAACTATTATAAACATATATTAGAGCCTCCACGGTTTGCTCACGCAAATACTGGAGGCCTAATTATTTATGTACAGAAAACGCATGATGTATCACTTTGCCAATAATTAACCCTTTTATTGTACTCTCGCTACATAATACGAACGTTTTTTGCAAATGCTACTGACAATGAAAGGTGGTACATCATGAAAAAGTGGTTTTTATTGCTACTAGCTTTTCTATGTTTAAATGTGTTAACTGCTTTTGAAAATATCGATCGTAAAGATCGCGCTTACTATGAAAAAACAGGATATATTATTTGGGAAGTCAAAACAGATCAGAAGAAAATTGCCCTTACTTTTGATGATGGGCCTGATCAGAACTCGACCACAGAGATATTGGATCTATTAGAACAATACGGGGCAAAAGCTACTTTTTTTGTCGTTGGTAACAAAGTAAGAAATAACCCTGAACTACTACGTCGCGAATACAATGAAGGGCATGAAATCGGTAATCATACATACAAACATCTCCACTTGAATCGACAAGTTAGCTTAGATGCTATACAAGAAGAAATCGAACAAACAGGAAATGAAATTATGAATATTACCGGACAGTATCCTACACTATTCCGTCCTCCTGGTGGCGTATATACCGAAGAAAGCGTGCAATTAATAAAGCAACTTGGATATAAAACTATTCTATGGTCTTGGCATCAAGATACTAATGATTGGAGACATCCAGGAACACAAAAAATCATAAATAAAGTACTTACTAATGCTAGAAATGGCGATATTGTCTTAATGCATGATTTCAATCCTGGAACGAAGCAAACGGTTAATGCACTTAAAATAATATTGCCTGCATTAGTCGAACGTGGATTCGAGCTAGTGACCGTTTCCGAATTATTGAACAGTGCAGAAACAGAGTTGCAGTTTCCGGAAGAATTGAAATGAGGCCCTTCTCAATGATCACAATTTTAATACACAAAAATCCCCTCATTCAAAAAGATACTTTTGAATGAGGGGATTTAAATTTACAATTCTATTTTCTTCTTCATTAGATAGGTCATTGCAAATAACGCTAGCAAAATCGTTATAACATCATATGCTATTTCTCCAGATAACCCCATTAGATTTTTTCCAGGTGTTAGTAAACTTAATCCTTCTTCTGCAGTAGTGACGCTTATATTTACACTACCACTTTCACCAAAGATTAATTCTGAAATATAAAAGGTTATACTTGTTATAATTATAGCTGCCGTTATTCCAATCCAGACACGATTTTTCGTCTTAAAGCATGCTGCAATAGCAATAGCGAGCATAATAAATATTAGCATACTTACTGCAAACCACATTCCCGTGACAAAAGTTAAAATGACAAGAGAAGTTTTGTCAAAGAAAGTATGAATAAGCTCCATATCGATAAATGAAATCTTCGGTAGTAGAATTAAATTCACTAAAATGATGAAAACTGTCATGATCACAACATAGATGATCTGTAATAATAATAATGCTCCTATTTCTTTAATTGGTGCGATAGGCAATAGTTTTCGATTATAGGATTTCAAATTGTTATTGAAAGTACTACAAATTTGAGTAAATAGAATTAATGCTCCAATAGCAAACCCGAAAATACTTAATCCCAATATTAATCCGTCATATGCTTCCCATCCGACTTCGGCAATAATTAATGCTGCTTGAAAAAGAAGAAGTACGGTGATTGTTGCATAGAAGATGGTACTGTTCCGCAGCCAATTATACTTAAACAGTTTTAACATTCTGCGTACACCTCCTTGAACAGTTCATCAATACTTCTCTTCTGATTGATGCGGATATTCTCAACGTCATCTTGTAATAGTAGCTTACCGTTTTTCACAAGAATCACTTCATCAAATATCCGTTCAATATCTTGGAGTAAGTGTGTAGAAATAATTATACTGCTCTCTTCACTATAATATTCTACAATCGCGTCTAAGATTTTACCTCTTGCAACGGGATCAACTCCGCCAATTGGTTCATCCAGCATATACAATTTTGCATTTCGAGATAAAGTTAATGTCAACTGCAAACGTTCTTTCATCCCTTTGGACAACGTGTTCACTCTATCTTGGTTATTCAATTTCATAAAATCTAACATGTCTTTCGCTTTGGAAGGATCAAAATCAGCATAGTTATCTTGGTAGAAAGCAATCGCATCTTTTACCTTCATCCAATCCTCCGTTAGGGAACTGTCAGGCATAAAAGAAGTGATGACCTTCGTCTTAATACCAACATCTATACCATCAATGAGGACTTGACCTGAATTAGGATGTGTAATACCTGCAGCAATCTTCATCATCGTGCTTTTTCCACTACCATTACTACCTAGAAGTCCAATAATTTTCCCTGGTTGTATTTGAAAAGAAACATGATCTACTGCAGACTTTGCTCCATATTTCTTCACGACATCACGAAACTCTAATAAAGGTTTCATTAGTTCCTCACTCCTATTCTTCTTTGGATTCATCCACTGCATGGGTTACAATCTTAACAATATCTACCTTATCAAAACCCAGCTCTTGCATTCCTTGAATGAAATGATCTAAAAGATCTCTTGCCATATCTTTTTTGATCTCCATAATCTTCGTCTCCTCACTTGTTACATATCTTCCTAATCCACGTCTAGTCTCAACAATCAGCTCTCGTTCAAGTTCCTGAAATGTTCGTTGGATCGTATTCGGGTTAATTTGCAACTCTGTAGCCAATTCACGAACAGACAGTATTTTATCTCCTGGTTTCAATTGACCAGTAATAATTTGCTTCTTAATATAATTCATGATTTGCATGTAGATGGGTAGATTATTATCAAACTCAATTGCCATATACGTTGCACTCCCTTCTCTGCTAATGGATAATCATCCTTGATTAGATATCACGTTTGTTGAATACAGTGAATGAAATAGCTAGAAACAGTGCCATATACAAAGCAATCATCATACTTGAAAACGCTAATGTCATGCCTTCCATAGGTGCTCCACCATTCTTATAAGCTGATAAATTTGTATTTAGAAATAACGTATACTTTGCCCATTCATATCGCGATAACAACATAACTAGAATACCTTCTACGAAGTTGAGTACTAGACCAATACCGATCGTAGCCCCCATTGATCTTGTTAAAACCCCAAACATAAACATTATCGTTGCATATACAATTGTGTATAATAATGTACTCCCGAGATTTTGAATAACTTCTGTCATAGAAAGATTCGAAGTATCAAGCAACAACATTCCCATAATCAATGCGATTACTGTAGTGAACGCTAGTAACACAGTAATATATAAAATTAATGTTACATATTTTGAAGCGAGAATAGTGGAACGAGAATGTGCACGTATTAATAGAAACTTAATCGTACCAAGTTGATGCTCAATCGTTACAATACTCGCCGTAAAAATAATCGCAATCAATACAAAAATTGATCCAAATCCATCTAGACCTAATATAAGATTCACAAAATCAATTGCACCGATATTTTCTCGCAATACCGTCTGATTAATGATGATCGCTGCCGCGATTGCCATAATTGCCATAATAGCATAAGCGATGAAAAAGCTTTTTTTCTTATAGAGCTTCTGCGATTCATTTTGTACCAATTTCATGAAATTAGACAATTTGGCCGCCTCCTGTCCATTTCAAGAATTCATCTTCAAGTGTTTGTTTTTCTTCAATAATCCGATATATCCCAACGCCCTGCCCACTAAGTGCACTTACGATACTTGGGACATCCTCATTCTTCGTTTGTAAAATTACATGTTGTGCTTCCACATTAACAGTTAATATGTTAACCAATGGTAAGCTATGAAGGGTTGAAGCAGCTAATTCTGCATTATCAACAATAAACATAAGCTTAACTCCATCATTACTAGCAATCTTATTTGTACTATCCGTTAGTAATTGCTCAGTTACATATTTCCCTTGTTGAATAACTACGACACGACTACACATAAGCTCCATCTCAGATAACAGATGGCTTGATACGAGTATTGCGATGCCTTCGACTTTGGCAATCTTCTTCAAATAATCACGCATTTCACGAATACCTGCTGGATCAAGGCCATTCGTTGGTTCATCTAGAATAAGGATACTTGGATTATGCAATAACGCTTGAGCAATACCTAGACGTTGACGCATCCCTAGAGAATATGCTTTTACTTTTTTGTTCATCGCATCGGTAAGACCAACTAACTTAACAACCTGCTGCATTCTTTCTTCGGTAACACCTTCAGACATTCTTTGGTATTGCTTCAAGTTATCTAGTCCAGTCATAAACGAATAGAACTCTGGGTTTTCAACGATAGCTCCTACATGTCTAATCGCTTCTGTAAATTGACTGCGAATACTTTTCCCTTGAATGAATACATCTCCACTAGTCATTTTGATCAATCCAACGATCATTCGAATCGTCGTCGTTTTACCAGCACCATTCGGTCCAAGTAATCCTACGATTTCACCTTTACGAACTTGAAAACTCAACTGATCGACCAGTGTCTGCTGACCAATCTTCTTGGTCAATTGTTCTAACGATAATATAATATTGTCTTTGTTGTTTGGAGTCTGACTCACAATATACCACCTTTCGTGTACCACTGTATGAGTTAAATAGTACACTAGTATTTCACATTTGTAAATAGGCATAATAAAAAAATACCTCTTTATGTTAAAAGTGGAACTTACTTTTATTATCGGTTGTAGTAGCTTATTACCTTCCCCATCACCATCCAAGAATTCTACCAATGTGTAAACAAGAAACAGAGCTAATTGTAAAAGTAGTAGAAAACTACTTTTACAATTAGCTCTGTTTTACGTACTTATCATCGTATTCAAGGTTACTGATAAAAATATTCTGATCAATTATGAACTCACTTCATCCATAAAGAAAATTCCTGTCGCGCCGAGTACGCCTATCTCTTTGCCGAACATTGTTTTCTGTATCGTAACTTGATTGCGCATCGTCGGTAAGCATCGATTATTAATCGTCTTATTAGCTTCCTGGAAGAGCATATTATCGTTGTTTATGATCCCACCACCTAATATTACTTTAGTAGGATTAAATAGGTGGATTAATGACACTATCGAATTCCCGAGATATATACCTGCTACTTTTACGATATCAAGAGCAATTCCATTTCCATTTTGGGCTGCCTCGAATACATCTTTAGTAGTCCATGATTGTCCTTTAAGTTTCCCTAATCTTCTGTCCGCAATATAAGCGATAGCTGTTCCTGAACAGTAATTTTCAAGACAGCCATAGTTTCCACATTTACACTGTTGACCCATTACATCCATCGTAATATGTCCAAATTCTCCCGCACTATTAGACTTGCCCTGTACAAGCTGACCACCATTTATTATACCAGCTCCAATACCTGTGCTAACCGTAATATAAATAAGATCCTGCACGTCTTTCTTCGTACCCCAGACATATTCTGCTACTGCAGCCAGATTAGCATCATTACCTAATCTAACAGGTACATTAAATCTTTCCATAAGAACAGATCCTACTTCTGCATTATGCCACCCTAGATTAGAGGCATAGACAATATTTTTACGTTCACAATTAATAACCCCAGCAGATGCAATACCAATACCACTCCATATACCATGTTCAGGAATACACTCTTCTAAGGATGTAATCGCTTGCATAATTCTTGAGATTGTATCCTCCCAACCCTTCTCAGGCAACGTAGGGAACTCCATTTGATTTAATATTTCCCCATTTCCATTAACTAGTGCTACAAGAGTCGTAGTTCTACCAATATCTACTCCGATTACATATGCATTATGTCCTATCATATGTTACGCACTCCTTTAGCAAGAGCATTTTTCTTAATAATAACATGATAAGATCATAATTTTCTACATTAGAAAAACCACTCTGATCATTTTGAGATGTATTAAACATCCCCAACTGATACACAGTGGTTTTATAGAATGAACTTTAAGTGTAAGCTGTAAAAAAGTATTCTTCCAAAAGTTACTTCATATTAGAAAGCGGATTAGGCTTTCTGTGTCACTTCGTTATCAAAGTCCAATCGTACAGGTAGTTGACCTTTGAAAGACTCTTTCCCAACCAATACTAGACTAAGTGCTCTAATCATAGCAGGACGATTTTCATAGGCACATATATAAGTATCCTCGCTAGACAGTAATTCAATATCATATGGATTACGCAGTGAAATAAAGATCAGATGCTCTAGCTCTAGCTTTTTGAGTTGTTCAATTAATGTCTGTTGCCCTTCAGAAAATGTCGCATTGTACATTCCCATAACGACTTGCTGAATAGGTTGTGAGGATAACTTAGCTATAATATTGTCGATCTCTTCATCAGAAGGTAGATTTCCAATAACAACTTCATCCACAATAATGCCTTGTTGTTGTAACTGTGTACCTAACGTCATCTCCTGCTCAATAACTTCATCTACTTGAGTAGATTCTCTTACCTCCGGCCAGATTACTAACGTAGGTTGTTCTAGAGCTAATGGGATATGGTTATGTTGATCTTGTACTAAAGTCGCTGCATTCAACATCATTTCATCACAAATGATTTGCGAGCTTGGATCACTAATACCAAGCCATTGATTTTGCGCTTCTTGCATTCTTTGTTGTTGTGCAGCTTTCACCTTCAGTATTCGTTGAACCGATTCATCCAATCTTTCTTCACTGATCTCACCTGACTCAATGGCTGCCTCAATCGCTTCAAACGCAGCAAGTTGACGCTCAAGCAGATGACTTACTAGAATTAGATCCGCTCCTGCTTTGAACGATTCAACAGCACCTTTACCTACGCCTATTCCTTGCGATATTGCATTCATTTCAAGGCAATCAGTAACAATTAAGCCGCCAAAACCAAGCTCTTCACGTAATAATTCAGTTAATACTCGATAAGATAACGTAGCTGGCTTACCATCTGGCTCAATCGCTGGAAACTGTACATGAGCAGTCATTATCATATCGACTTCTGCTTCAATTGCCGCCTTGAACGGGACTAGCTCAATAGCATGTATACGTTCTAAGTTATGTGCTACAGATGGTAATTCATAATGTGAGTCAGCCGTTGTATCCCCATGACCTGGGAAATGCTTTGCACATGCGGATATACCGATCTCCTGATAACCATTAATCATTGACTTACCTAATTGAGCGACTAATTCTGCTTTTTCGCCGAAAGAGCGAATACCAATTACCGGATTTTGCGCGTTGTTATTCACATCAAGCACCGGCGCAAAATTAACAGTAATCCCCATTTGTGCCAATTCCATTCCTGAAATGCGACCTGCTTCATAAGCATACTGTGCATTTCCTGTCGCACCAAGAGTCATCTGACCAGGCATCACTGTAACATCTTGATCGATACGTGCAACCATTCCACCTTCTTGATCAATCGCAATAGATAGTGGAATATTGTTATTCTGAGCTGATAGTTGCTGAAGTGAATTACACAATTGTTTAATTTGCTCACTTTTTCCTACATTACGACGGAAATAAATAATACCTCCAAGATGATAATCACGAAATAACATTTCCATATGTGCAGGTATTGTATGCCCATCAAAGCCGAACATCATAATTTGACCAATTTTTTGCTTCACCGTTAATTTAGAAATATCTGCTATCATACAACCTAGCCCCATTTCAGATTGTTTTTTGCTCACGATATTCAGAAGGTAATATACCTACTCGTTTTTGAAATACTTTATTAAAGTATCTGCGCTCATTATAACCAACGGTCTTTGCGATATCTGCGATACTTTTCTTCGTCATCGTTAACATTGACTTAGCTCGATCAATCCGTGCATTTGTCACATATTCAATAAAAGTAACGCCATAAAATTGCTTGAATAACGTGCTAAAGTAACTGAGACTAATACTCAAATGATTCGCTACTTCTTCTGCAGCTAAGTCTGATGAAAGATGAGATTCGATATATTCTGCTGCTACATGTATAGACACTTGTGGACGCTTATATTGATGTTGCCCGAAAGCTTCATCCACCATCTTATTGATCAGTCCAATTAACTCTTTCACTTTTCGAGTTTCTTTCAACTGACTCCAAATTTCTTTCTCATATTGCAAACTTATCGCATCGTAACGACGTAATTCCTTAATAATATAAACTGTGATAGAATTCGCTAACTTCTCAACTTGCTGAAGTGATTCTTCTGATAATAGTTTAAGTTGTCTGATCAACTCTTCTAAACATTGGTTGGCTAAATCCCGCTCCCAATGTTTAATCGCGGAAACTAATTTTTCTGTAGGTTTCCATACAGCTTGAACATTCCCACTTAACATTGGCTTTGCTTCTCGCACCATAATGCACGGCTGATTAGCAAACGATATTTCTTTGCTGATCATTTGCCAAGTCTGATGAATTTGCTTAGCCGCTATTACAGTTTCAAATGTTCCGATGACATCATTGTTCTCGCCAAACATAACTAGTTTCTCGTAACAGAACTTCATTAACTCCGTCGTCTGATGCTCCTCTAGTCCTTCCAATTCACCCACGAGAATAAGCCCCCAAAATCCTACATCAACTTGAAACATATAACAAATAACATCGTAATTATATGTCACTTTCATATGAATAGAGATTTGTTCGCATAAATCATCAATATGAGTAAAATTCGTACTATGTTGTTTGCATTCGAGTACCATTAAGACAAATTGTTGCTCTTCAAGTCGAAACCTATTGCTCCACTCTTGCAGATGCGATGCATCATAGAAACCATTTATTAAATCCAATAACACTTTTTCATATGCGATATCTTTAACTCTATCCTGCTCCATATTATGTTGTTGATTTTGTAATACCGATAGGCGAATTTTCGTTATGACCTTCACAAATAACTCTTGCAAGGCATCATAATCAATCGGTTTTAGAATGTAGTCAATGACGCCGTATCGAAGAACAGAACGAGCATACTCAAACTCTTGATATCCCGTTAACATAATAACTTCTGTCTCATCATCAAATGTACGAAGGTTTTGTAAAAACTCAATACCATCCATAATAGGCATACGTATATCACAAAAGATGAGATGGGGGTTATACTCATGAACCATCTCTAAAGCTTGCACGCCATTTTTCGCAAATCCAACAATTTCGACATTGTACTCTTCCCAAGGTAAAATCATCTGTAAATTGCGTAAAATATTGATCTCATCATCAACTAACAGGGCTCTTAATCTCATAACTCCCCCCATCCTTTCATTTTGGAATTGTCATTTGAATAATCGTACCATGACCTGGTGCACTACAAATCATCAGACCATATGGCTCACCGAATCGCATACGAATACGATCTGCTACATTACTAACCCCTATGCCTCTACGCTCACCTAACTGTGGTGTGTTTACAAAGGCATTCACATCATTAGACATATAATGGATTTTACTCAATTGTTCGGCAGGAATTCCATGTCCATTGTCTCGAATTCTAAAATAAAGATTGTCTTCACTATCTGTGATCTCTATTCGTATTGTTCCTAAATATTCAATGCCTTCGAAGCCATGTTGAATGCTATTCTCAACTAATGGCTGCAGGGATAACTTTAACGTCATAAGGTTAAGTAATCTTTCATCGACAATAATTTCATATTCAAACAAATCTTCAAATCGATAACTTTGAATATCTAAATAACTACGCACATGTGCAAGTTCTTGTTCAATCGTAATCTCTTCCTGCTGTTGAATACTAATTCGCAAAATGTTTCCAAGCTTAGAAACCATTTGACTTACTTTTTTACCTTGATTTTGAATCGCTAATATATTGATTGATTCAAGCGTATTAAATAGGAAATGTGGCTTAATTTGCGCCTGCAGTACTGCCATTTCGGCTGCTCGTTTACGTTCATGCTGCTCTTTAACCTCTTCAATTAACTCATCCATTCGATAAAGTAATCGATTAAATCCTCGCGTCAACAATCCAATTTCATCATTGCCTCGAACGACAACACGTGCATGCAAATTACCACGTTCAACTTCTCGCATCACATGCGCAGTTTCAACAATAGCTTTCGAAATTCTTTGAATAAAGATTAGAATGAAAAGACAAGCGAATATCATACATACACCGATGGATGCAGCAATAATTAGCCCTATCCATGTAAATTCGCCCCCAATAACATTCCAAGGTGTAACTGCGACGAGTCGCCAATTCTCAGAGCTTCCAAAATGAATAGCTGATACTACGGAATCCATACCACGAAAAGAAACACGTCCACTATCATACTCTGCACCCCAGTCCTGGGCAGGCATTAATTCATCTAGCGATTGTCGTTCCAATTCTCCATTACTATCGTAAAGAATAAGCCCGGCATCATTAACAATCATATAGTTGGTATATTCCTCTTTGTAGCGAAAATACCGAAATATAGATTCCAAATCAGAATTATGAATCTGAACAAGTAATATTCCTTTATTGGCTAATGTGTCGATATCTTTAACGACACGCGCAAGCGTGAAAACTTGTTCATTACCTGTGAGCTCCACATGCTCATATGGACCAATCCATACTGGAAGTCCATCTCTTGCAATAACCTTTTGATAGATTTCCAGCTCCTTAAACGTTTCGAAAGGAAGTGGGGCAAAGCTGTCTTTTGAAAATAATTTATGCACATTCTCTTGTTGCAGCGTGTACATAAAAGCATATCGAACCGAAGGATGGTTGACGAGCAACTCCCGAAAATTACGTTGTATTTCATTTAACTCCAAATAATTAATTTCATCGATTTCTGAATTTTGCAAATTCAGCAACGCTTCTTGAATTGCATCACTAGCAATTGTGCTATCGGTAACCTTATTCATCTCATTGAATACCTGCTCCACATTACGAAGTAGGGCACGAAGCGTCAACTCTGTCTGATCAGAATAACGACTCTCCGTCATATTAGAGATAATTTGATATGCAATAGTGCCAAGGACAAGTAAAGGTACGATAATCAAACATACAAAAGCTGTAATCAATTTCCGTTGAAGCGACATGCAGATTCACAATCCCCTCATTACCCCTTCACAGCACCTGCAGAAACACCTTCAATAATTTTCTCTTGCAAGAAAGCATAGAGAATTAGAACAGGTGTTACACTGAATACAATTCCTGTACAAATTAATGCATAATTCGTTTGGAATGAATCACGGAATCCAACCATACCTGTTGGCAATGTTTTTAGTGCATCCTTACTAATAAAGAAGTTTGCCAATAAATACTCATTCCATGAACCAAGGAAATTCACAATAAATACAGTAACTAATGCAGGTAATGTAAGCGGTAATATTATTTTATAAAATAACTTAAACGAACCTAAGCCATCTACAACTGCAGCTTCTTCAAGCTCATTCGGTATCGATCTCATAAATGCTGCAATTAACAAAACACTTACTGGCAATGCTCCAGCTGTATAAGGTAAGAACAATGCCCAATGTGTATTCAAAATACCCATCTTCATTACTAAAAGATATTGAGCTATAAATAGAACGTTACCAGGTATTAACATTCCTATCAATACAAATTGATATATTATTTTGCTAACTTTCAAATATCTCATTCTTACTAATGCATAGGCTGTAGCTGCTGAAAGCAATACACCAGCCAAAGCAGAAGTCGTTGCTAAATATGCACTATTAAAGAAATATACATTAATTTTCGCTTTTACCCAAGCATCTACATAATTTTGAAAATAAAGCGAAGTTGGAAATCCAAACGGATTATTAGCAATTTCTAGATTACTTTGTTTCAAGGAAGAGAATACAACAAAGACAAACGGAAATAAAATAACAGCAACATAGATTAGAAGAAGAACATGAGGTGAAGCTTTTTTAAGTGTTTTCATTGTTTTATTCTCACTCCTTTGTTTTTCCAAATGTTAGTTGGTATATCGCTGTTAATACAAGGGCAAAGGCAAAAATAATAAGTGAAATGGCTGTTCCCAGACCATAACTAGGATTTACACCCATTGCTTCATTAACCAAATAGGATGCCATTACTTCAGTCGATCCTACAGGTCCGCCATTAGTCATAACTAGAACGATATCTACGACACGCATTGCTCCAGCAATTGATAGCATAACAACTACGGAAATAATAGGTTTAATCAATGGTACCGTTAAATACCAAGCACGTTGGAACCCAGTTGCTCCATCAATTTGCGCTGCTTCATTCATTTCTTTCGGCAGAGCCAAAATTGCAGCTAATACTAAGACGATATAAAACCCTACCCATTGCCATGCGTTAACGACTAGAATAGCAGGTAAAGCCCATTTCTCATCTGCTAACCAAAAAATAGACTCAACCCCAAATAATTCTAAAAACTTGTTTACTGGACCAATATTAGGATGAAGAACAAATCCCCACAAAATACCTATAACTGAAGTAGATAGAATGGAAGGAATAAATACGGTAGTCTTATACAAACGTTGGAATCTTTTCACGTTTGCGATTAATAAAGCAAAGAATATAATTAATGGTACTTGGATACCCACTGAGAAGAGGATGAAGTACATATTATTTTTAATAGCAGCAATAAAATCTGAATCTGAAAATACTTTTATAAAGTTATCAAATCCGATAAATGCATAATTATCTAGTCCGTTCCAATCTGTGAAAGCATAATATGAAGACGATAACATCGGATATATAAAGAACAAGCTATATAATATTAGCGTAGGTATAATCATGACTAGATAAACGAAAGGATTACGTAA
Source organism: Paenibacillus endoradicis (assembly GCF_024721975.1). The sequence continues at coordinate 310,598 of NZ_JANQBB010000002.1, forward strand.
CGGATGCTTCATGTAGCTAACCTCTCTTCTCGTTAAAGTATACGGGGAGTGCTGCCTATTCAACTGGCGGCACTCCCCTTTTAATTATTTGTAATAAAGGTCAAATTGTTCGTTTGTCAGCATCAAGTAGATGGAACGCTACTTGAGAAAGGCGGAAGCGCAAGTGTACGTTATTGGTACACGCGAACCGTACTTTCCAAGTTCGTTTTATCTTCGCAGTCGAATATGCTTCAACGCTAGACATCGTGATCACAAGCGGATAATTTGAGTTACCTCTTTAATTATTGTGCGTCTTGAACAGCTTGAATCTTGTCACCTACAGATTGAGGAGTTTCTTTACCTGCAATCAATTTAAGAAGTAGATCTTCTGATTCTTTGTATACTGCAGATGGAACAGTTGAATCGAAGTGAGAGAACGCTCCGCCTGATGCACCCATAATATTGATTACTTGTTTCACGATTTTATCTTCAACTTTACTAGTAGCATCAGCAGATAATTTAATAGAAGGAAGTAATCCATCTTCTAGTAAACCTCTAAGTTGCATTTCTTCACTATACAAGTTTTTAATGAACGCTTTAACAGCAACTAGCTCTTGCTCAGTTAAGTCAGCTGAGAAACCATAACCATTACTGTAGTTACCGTTAACGAATGTTTGATCGCCAACGCCACCAGGTACTGCAGGCATTGAGAAGAATCCAAATTTGTTTGTAAGAGCTCCGGCTTGCGCTTCATCGCTGAATACAGAAGATCTCCAGCTACCATCAAACATCATTCCAGCTTTTCCAGTTACAAACTCGTTAAGCATGTCAGCATATTCAAAGCCTAGTTCACCTTTTGTGAAGTATCCTTTATCTACCCACTCTGCGTATTTCGTGTATGCTGCAACAACTTCAGGAGAGTTGAATTTAGCAGTACCTGCAGGGAATCCAGAAATAGCTTCAGGACCAGCATAACGACCAATTAAAGTATTAATAAGCATCGCCGGTACCCAAGCACCTTTAGATCCCATTGCGAAAGGTGTGTAACCGTTATCTTTTAATGTTTGAGCAGCTTTTTCTAGCTCTTCAAACGTAGTTGGCTGAGCAATTCCAAGTGTTGCGAATAACTCTTCATTGTAGTAGAAACCTTCTGTGTTACCACCGATAGGTAAACCGTACACTTTACCATCTTGTGTAAATTGATCTAGATTCAAGAAACTTCCATCTAAACCTAGTTCTGTAATAATCGGTGCCAAGTCAAGCAAACGACCAGCAGCACCATATTTCAATGCATCACCTGCACCACCGAATAAGTCAAAGATTTTTGGCGGGTTACCAGCAGCCATCTCAGCAGGTAATTTTGTGAAACGGTTTACACTATCTTCAACGGCATCTAATTCAAAAGTTAAACCTTCTACTTCTGCTTCTGTCTTTGCTACAACATCATCCAAAATTGCTTTACGGAACTTTTGAGCTTCCCCGATTTGAATGTGACGAAGGGATACTGTAAACGGCTTTGCTTTCACTGCTTCAGCAGTAGGAGTTGGAGTCGGAGTTGCTTCATTGGCATTGTTCGTTCCAGCCGGTTTGTTATTACCTCCGTTGTTACCACACCCAGCTAGTACAGTCGTTGATACAAGGACAAACATAATTACAGTCATTAACATTTTCTTCATTTCTTGACCTCCCAATTATTTGTTAGTCTTTCTTGTTCACGCTTACAAGTTGATTATAACAAGCCTAAATATAATGCATAAGAACCACATTTCCATTTTTTAAGGGGTAATATTCTTCGATTTTACAAAACTTTAATAGAATATCCCGATTCCTACTATAGCACAGGAATATAGGCAACTGTTTCATAATTAGCTCAAGGTTTTAATATAGACAAAATAAGAGACTTCCCAACAGTTCAAGGAACTAATGGAAAGTCTCTTTTATTGAGTTTAATAGCTCGAATATGTTTTCTAGGTTACCTGTAAAAAAAGAGGTCAGCTCCTACTACACTATCCCTTTAACCTTTTCAAAAAATTAACTGCTAGCTGAATATCTACCTCAGGCTGAATGCCCACTTCACGCTCGATCGTTAAATATCCCGCATAACCGATTTCATGTAATGCAGTTAAGTACGCTGGCCAATCAACTCCACCTTCGCCTAGCGGCACCTCACGGAAAGCTGGCCCCTTTTCAACTAGCTCAGCCATCTTCTCATGATCAAGTCCAGCTGCATAATCTATATCGCCATATACATCACGCGGATCAATATGTGCTAGCTTTATTCCATCTTTAGCATGAGTATGGACAATATAGTCCTTCAATGTATAGACGCCTTGAACAGGATCATCACCGGTTACCATCACCATATTAGCTGGATCAAAGTTAACAGCTACTCCCTTTGTTCCTAAGCTATCTAGAAAGCTTCTTAGATGAGCTGCTGTTTCTGGACCTGTCTCAATTGCAAAATGTGCATTCATACTCTCTGCAAAAAGACTAAGTTCTTCACATGCTTTGTGCATCGCTTCATAACCTTTATCATTTTCATTTGAAGGAACGATACCAATATGAGTGGTGACGATGTTCGTACCTAACTCAAGCGCAAGTTCCATTATCCGCTTAGATTTTTCTATTTTCCAACCATTTTCCGCAACATCCTTAAATCCATGACCACCTAAGTCACCGACTAATGCAGATATGTCCAATTCTAGCGACTGAATATATGATTTCCATTGTTTACGATTATTCACCGTCAATTGTTCGGGAGCAAACTCACCCTTTACAGCATATATTTGAACGCCATCTGCACCAGCCTGCTTTGCCTTTAGCAGTCCTTCCTTTACCCCAACATTGTAGCTATCTACAATTACACCAATCTTGTTCATTAGTTTCGGAATTTGCATTGATTACGCCACCTTTCATCTTACTTTAGTTCGATTACAAACTATGCCATAACTTACGTACGTAGTCGAAACCTAGCTTTGTGCCTTGTTTACATGGTTCCATTCCTTCAAATTCAATCGTAACATGCCCATCGTATCCAGCACGTTTCATATAAGAGATTACATTTACGATATCAATGTCGCCATGTCCAACAATTGCTCCTCTTAGCCAATTACCGTGAGAAGTTTGAAACCAGCCCTCGCCGCCCAAATAACTCGCTTGACGATAATAAAAATCTTTAAAATGAACAATGGAAGCAAATGATAGATTATTGCTTACTCCACTATGAACGGCTTCATCCACACATAAAAAGTTTCCAATATCAAGTGTAGTTCGGAAGTTTTCACGATTAACTTGCTCAACAAGACTCTGCACTCGATCACTGTGCTGCACGAAGTAACCGTGGTTTTCAACACTCGTTGTAATGCCGTAGCTTTGGGCGTAATCCGCAATTTGTTGACAGGCATAGGTTAACTGCGGGAGTTGCTTCAAGAAATTAGAAATCGATCGGTCAGCTGAACTAGCTACATCATGCCTCATACGTTTAATACCTAACTCAGCAGCAATATCTACCTCTTTTTTCACTCGCTCTATTTCATGTTCTAATGCTTGCTGATCTAGATCAGCAAAATTAGCGCCGATCGCATAATTAGAAAGCTCAACTCTACATTGTTGCGCTCTGCTCTTAATATCAGCTAGAAGCTGTTTATCTTGTGATAGATTAAAGCCGAGCGGAACAATTTCGATATGCTCCGCACCAATACTAGCTGCAAAATCTATCATATCTGGTACGGTCATCTCACCAGCAGTAAACGCTTGATACAAACTGTATGAGCTAATCCCTAATTTCATAGTTTCACCTCTACGCCCGTAGCAGCAGATTCATAGATGCCACATAACATTTTCATGAGCGCTACACCATCCTCAACCGGACTAATCGTGCACGCTTCATTATTACAGCATAGTATAAACTGATCAATTTCCCTCTGGAAAGAGTCCTCTACATCGAAACCACGATGATCTACCTGCGGCTCTATATTGAATATTACATTGTTTTTTTCTGTTACAATGGCAAGCTCGGGCTCAACCTCAGCCCCGCCTTTGTCTCCATACACGGCAACACTCGAACGATCCTGCTTCGCATGTAGCGTAAAGCTTACATCAACATAGAGTGATGCTCCATTCTCAAAACGAATAAGCGCATTCGCCATATCCTCAACATCGTTATGCTCTGCATTATAGTCTTGGGCTTTATAGAAGGAAAGTTGCTGCACATTAGATCGATTGCCAAGCTTACGATATGTATTTCCACTTACGCTTACAGGCTTAGGTTTACCCATCAAGTACCAACATAGATCTATCACATGCACACCTAGATCAATTAGCGGTCCTCCGCCTGAGCGCTCCTTATCTGAAAACCAGCCACCTGGATTACCAAGTCTACGTAAAATTGAAGCCTTCGCATAGTATATTTGGCCTAACTCTCCAGCATCAATCATTTGCTTAAGGAAGGTTACATTGCGGTTATGTCTGCGTACGAAACCAACCTGCAATACCTTTCCTGTCACATGAACGGCTTCTTCAATGGCTAATGCTTCCTCTACTGTTTTACATAGCGGCTTCTCAACGTGGACATGCTTACCTGCCTTTAGTGCAGCGACACTAATTGCCGCGTGATAATTATTCCATGTGCAAATATCTACTGCATCGATCTCTGGATCAGAAAGCAAATCATTATAATCGGTATACACTTTCACGGCTCCATACTCTGCTGCACGACTACGAGCTCGCTCTTCATTCAAATCACAAATAGCATAAATAGTTGCATACTCGTTGTTACGATAAGCATCCAAATGAATCGTGGAAATAGATCCTGCACCAATAAGACCGATATTTAGCTTCTTCATCTACATTCCTCCAAATATTAGATTAAGCGCTTGCAGTAGAGTTAATAAAAAAAGGAAAACCTTATCTTCTGGAAGTGAGCTTATGCACAACAACAAGATTGGTTTTCCTTATTAATATATTACAATAATTCACTTATAGTTCAAGTTGAAGTTCTTCATATTCCACGTCGAATATGCTGCGTTAGCATATTCATCGTTATTAAAGTCCACTTTTTGAACTACTTCTTCCAATAGAGGTTCAAAAAGAGGGCTTTCAGAACCAAGAAGATGGAGCGCTACTTGCGGAAAGAGGAAACGTAAATGTACGTTATTGGTACATGCGTACCGCACTTCCCAAGTTCGCTTCATATTCGACGTCGAATAAGCTGCGTTAGCATACTCATCGTTATCAAAGTCCACTTTTTGAACTACCACTGATAAGCTATAGCGTTTGCTCTCCCGCAATAAAGACAGAAGTAATTGACAGTTCTTTATCTAATAGAAGAAGATCGGCACGTTTTCCTACTTCAAGGCTACCGTATTGCTTCGATATTCCAATAACACGAGCGGGGTTAAGACTTGCGATACGACTTGCCTCGACGATCGATACACCAGCCTCTTGAATGAGATATTGGAAGCCTTTAATCATCGTAAGTGTGCTTCCTGCCAAGCTACCGCCTTCCTTCAAGCGAGCAGTTCCACCTTCAACGATGACAGGTAACACACCAAGTACATATTCACCATCAGGCATGCCCGCTGCTGACATAGCATCGGTAACGAGTACAACTAGATCTGCACCTTTAGCTTGCAGTAGAAGCTTTATTGCTGCTGGATGAACATGATGACCGTCAGCAATTACTTCAGCTGTGATGTTATCATTGAGCATTACAGCACCCACTGTGCCTGGCTCTCTATGATGAAGTGCTCGCATAGCATTGAACGTATGGACCGCATGCGTTAAGCCATGCTCAACTGCTTGCATTATTTCTTCAAATAGTGCATCTGTATGGCCACAAGCTGCAACAATACCGTGATCTTGCAATGCACGAATATATTGCGCAGCACCCTCTAGCTCAGGAGCTAACGTTTGCATTTTTACTACGCCTGGATATTTCTGAACCCACTCATTAAGCCATTCTAACTGCGGTGCTACCATGAAATTTTCATTTTGCGCACCTTTCCACTTCGGATTGACATACGGACCTTCCAGATGAACACCAATAAGCTGAGCATATGGCATTGGCTTACGTTCATACTGAGCAACGGTGTCAATCACTTCCGTTAACTCTTCACGTGATGCAGTAACTGTAGTTGCTAACATCGTCGTAGTTCCATTTTCCATATGAAAACGAGTAATCGTATCGAGCTCTTCCGCTTTGGCAATCATGAAATCATGATTGGCGCCACCATGTACGTGAATATCGATAAATCCGGGTAATACATAACCACCGCTTCCATCAATCTTTTGCGCGTCTTCTTCAAATTGTTCATAAGATTCATCGGAAGCACCATAGGCGGTAACTTGACCATTACTACTATATATCCAACCATCTTCTATTAAACGATCAGGCAAAACAATATTTGCGTTGGTTATGAGCAACTGTTTTGAATTATCCATTATAGTAGACTCCCAGCAGCGCGATCTAAAAGTACTGTAAGATGCGGATGCGTCTGAAGTAAGGATGCAGGGCAATTCGTACTAATTGGGCCAGTAAGCGCACGTTTCACAATTTCCGCTTTGTCCTCACCCTTAACAACAAGTAGTATATTTTTAGCTTTCAGAATCATACCTACACCCATAGTAATAGCCTTTTGCGGCACTTCTTCCTCAGCAGAGAAATAACGAGCATTAGCCGTTTTCGTCGCTTCAGCAAGTTCAACAATATGTGTCCCACTAAGCAATGCATGAGAAGGCTCATTGAAACCAATATGCCCATTGTGCCCAAGCCCAAGCAATTGAATATCTATTTGTCCTGTATTCTCGATCAAACGGTCATAACGAACACATTCTTCTTCAAGATCAGTAGCGGTACCACAAGGTACATAGGCTTGCTCAATATTAATATCTACTTGATTGAATAAGTGCTGTCTCATATAATAACTATAACTTTGATGATGTTCAGGAGTAATACCTACATATTCATCAAGATTAAACGTAGTTACTTTATTAAAACTCACTAGTCCTCGCTTATACGTTTGCACCAATTGTTCATATATACCAATAGGAGTACCTCCAGTTGCTAATCCAAGTATTGCTGATGGATTCATCTGTACCATTCCTGATAGGACACCAGCACCAGCTTCATTCAGCTGTTCTTCCGTATCAAATGTTAAGATATTCATTATTAATATCCTCCCTTTTTATCAATAAATCGTTTCACATTCTGATAAGAACGTTCTAATCGAGGTACATATATATCAAAGTACTCACTTACTAGACCAACAAATAGAATGTCGACTAGATGAAGTTGCGCCATACGAGAAGCCATATCACCCCGGCGCATTCCCGCTTCGGAAGATGAGATGAACAGACTAATCTCAGCAATATTAGAGAGTGTATTCGCACCATATTTCGTTACCGAAATTGTCGTTGCGCCTTGCTCAGAAGCACTAATAAGCGCTTCAATCGTTTCAGGCGTTTCACCCGAGTAAGAGAATCCGATCGCTACATCTCCTTCGCCAAGTGATGCTGCTGATGTTTGCTGCATATGTGGATCTGCAAAAACTGCTGCAGCTTTACCGATACGAATGAGCTTCTGATAAAAATCTTCAGCAACGACACCGGAGGTAGCAACACCATAAATATCGATCCGTTTCGCTTGATGTAATACATCGATCGCTTCACGAAGCTTACTATAATCAAGCAGCTTCGCAGTATCTGAAACCGAGCGAATATGATTGGCTGTAATGGCATTAACGATATGATCTAAAGACTGTCCTGCAACAATATCTTGATACGTACTTGTTGTCGGCTCCTCAGAAAGTTCCATCGCCAGCTTAACTTTAAATTCTGTAAAGTTTTCAGCGTGAAACAATCTACAAAATCTTGAAATCGTTGACGTACTACTTCCTGATAGCTTGGCTAGTTCCGTAATAGACATTTGAACGGCCTCTCTTGGCTGCGCAAGAAAAAAATTAACTAGATTTTTTTCTTGCGGGGATAAGTGGTCTCCACTTTCCCTTAATGCTTGCATTAAGCTCAAAATAACGCCTCCTTATTTAACTATTCGTATCATTCATAAAGAACAATCCTGCTGCCCCAAGTACACCTATCTCTTTGCCTAGCTGTGTACGTCTAATGACTAATTGCTTTCGCATATCTGGCAAGCAGCGTTCTTCAATGATTTTCTCCGCTTCTTGAAGTAGCATACTTTCGCCACTCATAACGCCTCCACCCATAATAATTTGAGCTGGATTAAATAGATGAACAAGTGTTATTATGGCATTTCCTAAGTGAAAACCTGCTATTCTAATAATTTCAATAGCATCATTGTTTCCATCTCTCGCAGCATCAAAAACATCTTTGCTTGTCCATGCTCCGCTTGATCTTAACGCTAACTTTGTATTTGCAATATTCGCAATTGCCGTTCCGGAACAATAGTTTTCAAGACATCCGTAGTTTCCACAGCGACATTTTGGACCCATCGAATCAACCGATATATGTCCAAATTCTCCTGCACTGTCTGATACGCCTTTCACTAATTGTCCACCACTAACAATACCTGCACCTATACCTGTACTGATCGTAATATATATTAAATCTTTAATTTCTTTGCGCGTACCCCAGACATATTCGGCTAACGCAGCTAGATTAGCGTCATTGCCTAACATAACTGGTACTTGAAAACTTTTTTCAAGGATGGCTCCAATCTCAACATCTTTCCACCCTAGATTAGCTGAATAAACAATACTCATTTTTTCCGAATCGATAACCCCTGCTGATATTACACCAATACCAATTAATCGTCCTAACTCTGGAATACGATCAATTAACACTTGAACCGCCTCATGAATTCTCCGAATAACATCATCTGAGCCATTCTCAGGCAGCGTAGGAAACTCGACCTGATGTATTATGCTTCCTGATTTATCTACAAGAGCTGTAAGAATCTTAGTTCCACCAATATCAATGCCGATTACATATTGGTTATGATGCTCTATGGATACCAACAATGGTTTCACGCTCCTTCACTAACGAAAATTATTTTCATAACTAATATACCAAGTAAGAGAAATATTTTCAAGATGATTCGAACAGTTTACAATAAGTAAAAACATAATGTTCTCATATAATATTATTGTAACCGCCTTATTTTATAAGGAAAATTAAACTTTCACTATTTCCCTTCATGACACCGTACGTTTCTACCTAATTTTAAAAATCCACTTACTAGAAAATAGTTTTCGTAATAACTGAAAATTTTTTTCGTGTTTCATGCATAACTTATATCATGAAAAAAAAGAGACATGTTAGAGTTTCCTCTAACATGTCTCTTTACATATAATGCCGGCATGTAGCCTACTACTTTTTCGGGAATACATTACTCATATGAAACTCACTCTACTATACGGATAATTTCTGTTAGGAAACTAGCCTTTCACTGCTCCAGCTGTTATACCCTTCGTTAATTGCTCTGTGAACAATAGATAGAATAGAATAGATGGAATTGCGATACAAGTCATAACTGCGAATTGTGCACCATAGTTGGAGGAATATTGGCCAGTAAACTTCATAATTGAGAACGGTAACGTCTTTAACTCCTCGGATACAAGAAAAGTATTGGCCATTATAAATTCATTCCACCATGTTATGAAGTTCAATACGCAGACAGTAGCTATTGCAGGCTTAGTCATTGGTAAAATGATACGGAATAAAATAGTAAATACTCCAGCACCATCAATAACCGCTGATTCCTCGATAACTCTAGGGATCGTTTCTAGAAAGCCTGACATAATAAACATACTGATTGGAATTGAGAACGCAATGTACGGAATAATTAATGTAAATAAGTGATCAAGCATATTTAATTTATTGAACATGATGAAGTTCGGAAGTAGCGTCGCATGAATGGGAATGATCATACCTAACATAATGAAATTCATTGTAGGTACTTTTAACTTCCAGTTCATTCTAGTAAATGCATAACTCATCATTAAAGCTAAAACTGCTGAAATAATAACGGTCGTTAACGTAACAAACATACTATTCATGAAATACGTCGGTACTCGTCCATATTGAAATGCATCAGCATAGTTTTTCCACTGAAAGGCTTCTGGCCACTTCAGAAAAGATGATCCAAAGAAGTCTCCACTTTTCAAAAATGAGAAGTTTATAAGCCAAATTAAAGGGAAAATCTGTATTAACGCAATTGCTGACATGACAACAAATAATATGATCTTACTCCCTCGTTGCATTGTTGTTTCCATCTAAATTCCCCCCTTAAAATTCGCCCACATCTTTTTTGAGAAACTTATTCATTATTACCGTCAATATTAAGCAGAAGATAACAAAGAGAACTGAAATTGCATTACCATATCCGTACAATGAGGAAGAAAATGCTGCTTTATACACGTAATTACCTAGAAACTGTGTACTTTCACCTGGACCACCATTGGTCATTAAGAAGACGGTTTCCATCTGCTTCAAACAAGTAATTACAGCAAGGATAATGGCAACTCTCATCATCGGAGCAAGTAATGGAATGATTATTTTCATATAAAGTTGAACGTGGTTGGCTCCATCTAGCTTAGCCGCCTCATATAAATCTTCAGGAATACCTTGTAATCCTGCATAATAAAGTAACAGCGCATAACCAAAACCTTGCCACATGATCGTTATAATCAATGACCAGATTGCAATATCGGGATTACCTAACCATTCTTGCTTCCAAGATGCAAGTCCAATAGATTCAAGTACTTTATTCAATAGTCCAAAATTAGGATGATAAATTGCACTCCATAACTTCGATGTTACAACAATCGAGATAACTGCTGGGATAAAGAAAAGTACTCTGAAAAGTTTTTCCCACTTCCCCATATGTGTTAGCAGAATCGCAAATAAAATAGCGATAGGATGTTGCAAAGCGACTGTTGCTATAACTAATAGTACGGCATTCCAAAGAGATCTCCAGAATACTTTATCGTGTGTTAATATATTGATAAAGTTATCAAAACCAACCATTTGATAGGCGCCAATCCCCCGCCAATCAGTCATACCGTAATAGACACTCATTGCTATAGGTATACAAACCATAAATAGGAAAAATAAAAATCCAGGTACTACCAATAGAAATATCGTTCTTTTATTGCTCAATACTTGATGCATACTTCTCTCCTCCAGTCTCCCTGATTTGAAGAGAAGCAGGAGAGCTAAGCTCTCACTGCTTCTATTTCACATTTCTCTATTTCTACTACATTATCTTGTTTTACTTGCAGCATCCTCAAGCGTTTGTGCAAATTGTTCTGGTGTCATTTTACCTACTAATAAGCTTTGATGCGCGTCCATAACCGTCTGCTTAAACTCATCAGTAGCAGAGTCATGAATTGGAGTACCACTGCTAGAAGTTGCAGTATTGAAAATGTTCACTAGTTCTTTTTGTAGTGCTGTTTCATTGCCAGTTAGGAATTGTTCAAACTTTTGAGCAGGTGTTCCTGCATCCGCTTCCCATATCATTTTCGCCCAACGATCAGGTTGGAACATATAGTTAAGGAATTTCGCTGCTTCTTCTTTATGTTTAGAATTTTCAGCAATAGAGTATCCACCGCCATACCATGAAGCTAAATTAGAAGATGGAGCTACATCACTTGCTGGATAAGGAACAGCAGCTACATTGTTACGGAAGTCTTCAGAGAAATTCTCATCTGTAGCTAAACTTGCTTCCCAGTTACCCATTAGATACATAGCTGATTGTTCTTGACCAAATAGGTTACGAGCAGCACCATAATCAGCTGTTAAGAAGCCATCTGCAAAACCTTTTGCTTGTGCAAATTGTTGCATTGCTTGTGCGCCTTTAACAAACTCTTCATCCGTAAATGCCTTTTCACCACGAAGAGCCATATCCATTGTGTCAAATGTTCCTGTTTGACGTTGAAGAACATAGTCAAACCAGATTGGTAACGTCCAACCATCCATACCATTAATCGCAATTGGATTAACATTTTTACCACGGAAAGTAGCAATAACATTATTTAACTCTTCAATTGTAGTTGGTGCAGTCAGGCCATTATCAGCAAACATCTTCTTGTTATAATAAAGAACTAGATAGTCTGCTCCACGAGGTACGCCATAGATTTTGCCGTCTTTAGCGAAACCGTCAAAAGAACCCTCTACAAAATCTAAATCTTTAAAGTCTGCCTCATCTAAGCTTACAAGTAAGTTGTTATCAAGTAATGGTTGAATAAATGACGGTTGTCCCCATACTTGCATAATGTCAGGTAGATCGTTCGTAGATGAATATACTTTTACTTTTGCCTTATATGGTTCATCTTGTAATGCTTCTACTTCAATTTTCACGTTTGGAAAATCTACCATATACTGATCAATAATATCCTGCTCAACTTTACCTAGACCATTCGCACGATCTGCAAGTGCCGTAAAGAACTTAAGCGTAATCTGTTCTGGTTCTGGATCCTTTGTTGTGCCTTCCGCAGGTGTAGGAGTAGGAGTAGCGTTCTTATCTCCGTTATTCGTACTATTTCCTCCGTTATTACTACATGCAGCTAAAAATAACATCGTACATACTAGCAGTAACATCGCCCAATTCATTCTTTTGTTTCTCATTCTTCCCCCAACCTTTCATGAAATATTATTTTAAGTATATTTCCTTCGTGTCTGTCATTAATGTTAAAGTGAAATTGCTGCGAAAAACATGTATGAAATTTTAGATGACTACTATGATTTTTCAGGTTCACTGCCTAGTATGGTTTTCAATTAATGGAAATTTGCTATACTTAACTAACAAACATCTAATCTATATAGTCACAATAACAAGGGGTGTATTCTAGCTATGTCACAATCCAAAATCAAGATCAACCGTCCCTATCCAATGCGCTGGAAACTGTTCCTATGGATTGCCCCTTTTTTCCTTGTCACGATTGCTATTACTGGCGGATTCTCCTATTACATTGCATCAAAGCTTGTACTAAACAATGTAGGTCAAGCACAATATAATCTTGCCAAAACAAGTTTAGATCAATTTGATTATATTGCCCAGGACGCGATAGACTTTTCTAATTACTTATTTCTTTCCATGCATACGCAGCAATTGCTAGCAACTGAGAATGACCCTGTTGTTAGAAAGGATCTCTTCTCTTCGCTATCTACCTTGATGGTTACTCGCCATTCTATGCAATCTGTCATTCTGTATACGTTAGATCCTAATAACCATCAGCAGCCATTTGCTATCAACCATGCTGGAATTGCAAGCGCTATCCCTTTTGAACGATTTGCTAGCTCTAGCCTTTATCAACAAACGCTTAAAGCGGATGGCAAACCTGTATGGGCACTTATGCGCGCACACGAAACCGTATTTGATGGAGATCGTCAGACCAAAATTGTATTATCCAAAGTCGTTAAAGATAGTAGTACATTGGATCCCAAAGGTATTGTTCTACTCGGCTTTAATGAATCAAAGCTAAGAGAGCAATATATGAAAACGGTCGGAAAAGACAATCAAATCTATGTCATTGATCAGAACGGATTAATATTAAGTGCATCCAACCAAGAGTGGCAACATAAAAATGCTACTGAACTACCTTTCATTGATGGATATGAAGCCTTATTACACAATGAAAAACTTACTCATATTGATAACAAGCAGTGGATTGTTAGTCATAGCTCCTCTAACTTAACCGGTTGGCATGTACTCGTTGTGCAAGAGAAGCAGCAACTCTTAACTGAGTTAAAACAGATTCAAACCATTACTATTTTAATAATGGTTGCCTGTTTTGTTGTTAGTTTGATTATTACTTGGATCGCTTCCTCACTCATAACTAACCCACTTAAGAAGTTACTCCGCTCGATGCGGAGACTACAGAATGGAGACTTTAGTCAGCGCGTCGATTTCTCAGGACAAGATGAGATAGGACGCTTAGGTGAAGGTTACAATAACATGGTTATTCGTATTAAAGATTTGATTGATGAAGTATACGCCATGCAATTAAAACAACGAAATGCTGAACTGAAAACGTTGCAAGCTCAAATTCATCCTCATTTTCTATACAATACACTAGATATGATATGCTGGACAGCTCAACAACGAGGACAGAAAGATATCTCCGAGCTTGTCTATTCGCTCTCTAATCTATTCCGGCTTAGTCTCAGTGAAGGGCGAGATTTTATTACACTTGAAGAGGAACTTGAGCTTATTCGCAGCTATTTATACTTACAGAAGCAACGATTCAAAGACCGTCTTCATTTCGAAATTCATGTACCTGATGAAGCACTTGCCTTACATGTACCGAAGTTATTGCTTCAACCATTGATAGAAAATGCTGTTATTCATGGTATAGAACCACTTCATGAGCATGGATTCATACAAGTTACGATACAATATAGCGCTCAACAACTGAGTATTGAAGTAATGGACAATGGCGTTGGCATTCAACAAGAAAGACTGCACCAGATTAATCAAGCACTTCGTCAGCACTCTAATCTACATCGTGATCAGCAGTCTTCTGCCTACTTTGCTTTAACCAATGTGAAAGAACGATTAATTATTATTTATGGTTCAGATATCTTATTTCATATTACTAGTACGGAGGGTAAAGGTACGCTTGTATCCATGACTTTTCCGATCAGTGAAGGAGGAATACAATATGGTTAAACTTATGATTGTTGAAGACGAAGAAATTATCCGTGAAGGTATACTCCAAATGATTGATTGGCAAGCGCATCGTATTGATATTTGTGCTTCTGCAGCTAACGGACTTGAAGCTCTTGAACTTTTCCCGCTTCATCAGCCAGATCTATTATTAACCGATATTCGTATGCCACAACTCGATGGATTAGAGTTAATCGAACAAGCACGCTCCAAGGGCTACAATTTTATACCAGTCATACTTTCTGGCTACAACGATTTTAACTATGCTAGAAAAGGAATATTACTCGGAGTAGTTGATTATGTACTTAAGCCATGTCGACCTGAAGAACTGTTAAGTGCTGTACTTGCTGCCAAGCTGCAATGGGAAGAACAACAATCACAGGATCAGACCTTGCAACAACTTCAGCTAACTTGGTCAAAAAACCGTACATTAGCTAAGCAGCAAAAGTTAACGCAATGGATTGATCAAAGGCAAGTTGGCTATGAAAATAGAATACTTACAGTGAAAGAGCTCGAAATAAAACTTCAACCTACTCATCTCCACGTAGGTACAATTCAAATGGATCATCAGTTAATGGATGCTAAGTATTCAGCGCAGGACAAAGATACACTTCAATATGCAATTATGAATATACTAGCCGAAACATTAGAGGAACTGTATCTAGGAAAGTTGGAGTATTTTGCTTATAAGGGTCATATGGTCTGGTGCGCCAATCTTCATCCCGCAATGAATAATGACATATTGATCGAGCAACTACGTAAGCTTCAAGAAAATATCCAACAATATCTTCAATTATCGATTAGCATCGGAGTCGGCGATGAGGTCGAACATATCGATAACATTCATATTTCCTTTCAGCAAGCGATGAAAATGTTAGAATCACGCTTCTTCAATGGCGTTGGATCTATTTTCATTTATAACAAAGTGTCTAACACGGTAATGAATGAGCAAGATTCTATCTTAGTTAATGCTGAAATTAATATGCTCGAAGATGAGCTGCTAGCTACAATTGGCAATGGACAGTATGCCACTACACTTGATCTTACCGAGCAATGGCTAGATAAGCTTAGAGTCATATCCAATCATGATCGCAATGAAGTTCAACTTAAAATTAGTAGCTTTATGTTAGAGTTGCAAAAGCTTATGTCCAAGCAAGCGACATGTTCCTTCGAGTGGAAAAACCAGATCATTAATTGGGTCGAACATCTACCTTATGCGGAGACGTTAGACGAGCTCAGTGTACTACTGAAGAAAATGATTCAACAGTTAATTGAAGCTCTATCCGAACGTCAAGTGCTGCATCGAACCGTCCAGTCAGCCATTGATCTCATTCATGAGCGATATCAAGGTAATCTATCTTTAGATCAAGTGGCTAAAGAAGTATTCGTATCCAATACGTACTTAAGTACATTGTTCAAGCAAGAACTAGGAACTAACTTTCTAGATTATCTTCATCAATTTCGTATTGAAAAGTCAAAGCAACTTCTGCATAATCAATTGAAAGTTTTCGCCGTAGCTAGGATGGTAGGCTATCAAGATGAACGACATTTCAGTCATACGTTTAAGAAATGGACAGGAGTTACACCTACACAATTCCAGAAGCAACATATCACCCATTAACCGTCATCGTAATCAATCTGCATATCAAAAATAGGCTTCCCAAAAGTTTAATGAACTCACGGGAAGCCTATTTTTAAAAATCCGATTAGAAAACTATGTTACCTAAAACATATCTTTAAGGATTTGTCGACCAAAGGCCAGCATGCTTCAATAGAACACGTGGATGAAGTTTAAGCTGAGCAACCATTAAGTCTGCCAAATCTTCTGCTTGCATTACTTTTTCTGGATTACCGTCTGTTAAGTTCAGTTCAACAGCCATATCCGTTGCAACTGTACTTGGGGTTAATGTTGTAACACGAATATTTTTCTTACGAACTTCAAGCATTAGTGACTCACTTAGTCCGATTACTGCTGCTTTCGAAGCAGTATAAGCACTAGTAATTGGTGCTCCTCTTTGACCAGCTGTTGATGAAATATTAATAATATCGCCTGTGTTACGCTCCATCATCTCAGGCAACACTGCACGTGTTGTGTAGTAGACGCCTTTTACATTCACGTCGATAATATTTGTCCATTCTTCTGGTGTTAAATCCATGAATCCGCCGAATTTTGAAATACCTGCATTGTTTACTAAAATATCGATAGCACCAAGCTCACCTCTAATGGACTGAACCGCTGTCGTAATTGAGTCCAAATCAGCTACATTTGCCGCAGCTATTGCTACTTTCACATCGTATTGCTTAAGTTCCTCTGCTACTTGTTGTAGATTTGCAAGGGTACGTCCAACAAGACCGACGTGAACACCTTCTTGCGCAAAAGCTATTGCCGTTGCACGTCCAATGCCACGTCCTGCTCCTGTAATTAACGCCACTTTTCCTGCGATCGATTGCATATTGTTCGCTCCTTTAGTTGATATAGTTTTATTTTACACAATATAAAGTGATATAAACCAAAAGAATTCAACAATTAAGTTACGTTGTATATTAAGAAAATAATTTTCAAAATTCATATAATAATTATGGTAAAAATTTTAAGAGTATTGTTACAATATTGCCTGCATTATATTATAATTACTCTTAAGATCGCATATTTTAGCGAGCTTACCGACATTTATTATGAGAGGAAATGACAGATGACGACATTCAAACAAGAAATAATCGTTTCTCAAAGCCCTACAAGAGAGCAACTTGAACGTATTTACGATATACTAGGTGATGTTTTTTCGGTAGGTCGTGCTTTTTTTCAAGAAAGAATGGATTTTGATTCGTCATACGATGCTAAGACAACGTGGTTTGCGACAGTCGATGACACAATTGCCTCTAGTGTACAAGTTTTCCCACTTCATATTCGCGTCGGCAAGTCCAGCCTGAAAATTGGTGCAATGGGTAGTGTTGGAACAAATCCAAACTTTCGCGGTATGGGGCTAGCCCATCAAATACTTAATGCTCAAACAGATTGGATGAAAAACGAAGATTATGATCTTAGTTTACTACTTGCTATTATTCATCCTTTCTACGAAAAAGTTGGTTGGAAGGTAATCCCTGAAAAAGCGTATTCTATCTCACGTCCAACTACAGTACCTAGCAATGCTAGTTTAGATATTATTCCATTTGACCCTGCTTACTTAGATGATTTACGTGCCATCTATGAGCAGTTTAATAATGAGCGCACTTATACCGTCATCCGAGATGAATCATATTGGCAGGACCTAATAAAATGGCCTTTGTGGAAAAATAATGATTGCTTACTTGTCCGTAAAGAAAATCGTATTGTTGCCTACGGAATTATAGAAAAGAGCGATAAAGACAGTATCTTTATTCATGAATTTGCTTATCTTAAGGAATCCGAGGATAATGCTGTAGATTTATTCCTTGCATTATGCCAGCGACGTCCTCATGCAAAGCAAATTTTCTCTATGCTTGCGGAAGATCACCGCATTACCGCTTACTTCAAGGAGCAAGGTGCAACGGAGCAAATGATCGATATAGCAATGTGGAAAAAAATCAATTTCACTTCTACCTTCAGCAAGCTACAGCCGGAATTAGAAGCTAGACTTCAGCGCAATGAGCATACTGCTGCGCAAGAGCTCCATCTAGACCTATATAGTGGAGACGAGCATATATACCTAGATTATAAGCTGCATCAGCTTACGATTTCTCAAGAAAATGTTCCGAACACTACGTATATACCACTTGTCGTTGATGAGCTCCAATTAATTAAGTATATTATTTGGGGATATGATGAAGCTACCAACGGAGCTGAGTCTCGTATTTTACAAGCATTATTCCCTAAGCAGAATGCGACTTTCTACTTCTCTGATCGCTTCTAATCATTAAGCTCTCATAATAAAAAGTCAAATTCAGTGCCTAAGTTGGCACTTGAATTTGACTTTTTATGTTATCCACTTACTAGAGTAATAAGCTAGTGAAAGCGATCTGACAATGAATTATTTAATTTACTTGTTTGTCGATTTGGCCATTGCCATCAGTACCGCACCGTATGCAGCATCCTTGATAGGCAATATTAAATTTGCAGACGGATATCTTTCAACAAGTTTTCTCCGTAATGCTTCGCGTACAAAGGAAGATTTGTGCAGTACACTACCTGCGATCGCAATCGGCGTATCAGATAATGCTAATTGAGTTATAACTGGGATGATCAGCTCAAATAAAGAATCGGCACATCGATCTGCCAGGGCAAGGGCATGTTGATCCCCCTGTTCACATGCGAGCGTCAAGAGCGGTGCTAGATTTGCAATTTCCTTTTTCGTCGTTTGCTTATCATAAACAAAGCCAACAATTTCTTGTACCGTACGTAGCCCAAGTTGCTCATATACTAACGATGGAATGATTGTTCCCGATATTCGTCCATCCTCAGCCTGCACTAATGTAGACAGTAGATCGCGACCAATGCTATAACCGCTGCCTTCATCATCAATGAGATAGCCAAAGCCGCCTGTCCGATGCTGCTCTCCTTGCTCGTTAACTCCAAAACAAATAGAACCTGTACCTGCAATAAGAATAATCCCCTGCATTGCATTTTGTGCACCATACAATGCGGTTTCTTGATCACCTGTTATCGTTAACTGTCCCGAAAACCCATTATCGCGAACATTTTGCTCAAGGAAGCTTTTCACAAGTGGGTTACTAATACCAGCAGCTCCAATACAAATATGTGCAATATTTTCAAGCGAGCCACAGAAATTTATCATTTGCTCAAACATTTCTACAAATGATGCCGTAATATGGTCTCGATCACCACCGTTTATATTTATCGGTCCAACGGTAAATGATAATGCAATTTCTCCAGCATCATGTGCGATCGTAACCGCTGTTTTCGTTCCACCACCATCAATCCCAACTATATATGTCATAGTTCCATTTCTCCTTGTTATCTTGTTGCTCTACAGTTGAATCGTTATTTGTGCAGTGGACTGTTGCTCACCATTCAATAATGGGATAAGCGAATGGAAAGTATTAGCAGAATATTCGAATGCTGCAATTCCAGTAAATTGACCCTCAATCAATGACAAATCATAAGGTCTACCTAAAGTAATTGCGGTTAAGTTACATCCTGAAGCAATAATTCGCTTTACAAGCTCCAGCTGTCCTTTATTTTCTCGACCGTTAAATAGTCCGATAACAACATGTTTATAGTGTTGAATCTTACTCATGACTGCTTCGATTTGCACTTCATTAGGATCAATATCAATTATTTCATATGCAGCTTCAAAATGCTCGCCAAAATATTGAGCGAAGTTAGCATCTTTATTGACACTACTTGATGCCATATCACTGCGATAAGAATAAGAACCTACAAACAATAGTTGCTCATCTCTAGCATGTACCTGCTCGATTTCACCTTTAACAACACATATCGTTTCCGTACGCATCAGTTCATTGGCACGACGGTGTACATCACAGCCTACAATATTATAATTCGGTGCTTCAATCGAGCAATATTGAGATTTATAAGCTAATATCTTGTTTACTGCTGCATCAATAACTGCTTCTTTTAGATCACCAGCTACTACAGCTTCTTCAATGAGATGAACAGCTTCTTCCACTAGTTCAACTGAATGACTAATGAAAATTAGATCAATGCCTGCTTTAATCGCTCCTAATGCTCCTTGTGCCGTACCATAGTAGCGCTTAATGGCATCCATCTCTAAGCAATCCGATACTACTAACCCTTTAAACCCAAGTTTTTCTTTTAATATCTCTGTAATAATCGCATATGACATCGTAGCAGGCAAACCAGACTTTTCAATTTGCGGGAACAAAATATGAGAACTCATAATAGCATGAGCCCCTTGCTCAATAGCTGACACAAATGGAATTAGCTCTAACTGTTCTAACTCTTCAAGCGATTTATCAATTGTAGGTAGCCCAATATGGGAATCTACATTCGTATCGCCATGTCCTGGAAAATGCTTCAATGATGACATCACTCCACCGTCGATTAAGCCTTTCATCATCGCAATTCCATATTCCCGTACGGTTTCTACAGAATCACCGTAGGACCTAACATTAATGACAGGATTGAGTGGATTATTATTAATATCCATGACAGGCGCAAGGTTAAAGTTGATTCCAAGCGCTTTAAGCTCTCGAGCTGTTATACGACCTGCAGCATAAGCATTTTCTGTTCTCCCAGATGAGGCAATCGCCATCGCCCCAGCTACATTGGTCGCATCTTTCGGCATCCGTGTGACTCTGCCGCCCTCTTGATCAATGGTAATAAAGCCAGGAACACCAGTATGTTTCGTAAATGATTGTTGTAATTGCGCTGTAAGCTCACCTAGCTGAAATTTATTTTCAATATTATGTGAGAATAGAATGACATTCCCGACTTTATAGTGTTCAATTACTTCCTGCATCTCTTGTGACATCTCTATCGATGGAAAGCCCGTAACAATCATTTGTCCGATCTTTTCACGTAATGTCATCTGCTCGATTGTTTTCATCAGTTCTCACTCCATCCTCTATTTGTATAAATGGTATTGCTGTTTCATTTGCGCGAACTGGTTGCTTTCTGCTGCAAATCGTTCAAGTAGCTCTTTTGCTTGGACATGCTCTGTGCGATATATGTTATCTCCACCTAGTAAATCAATAAATGGACGAGATCCTTCTTTTACAGGTGGTAAAAATGAAAATTGTTCGTATAAGTCTCTAATTGTAAACATCATCGTAACGCCAACATCAAGCGGCTTAATTGCGCCTATGTCTGTAATATATATTTGCACACCGCCGCATAGTTCGCCTGAATGTTTAGATGCACTTGGCTTAAAATGTACGGGGCGGAACCGAACCCCTGCGAGACTTTTTGCATTCAACTCATCTGCTAATTGCTGAGCTTGAATAAAAGGAGCACCGATCATTTCAAAAGGGAATGTCGTGCCGCGCCCTTCCGAGCAATTGGTACCTTCAAACAAACATGTTCCTACATATAATAGTGCGGTTTCGTAGCGAGGCATACCTAAGGAAGGATGAACCCATGTCAAACCCGTTTGCGGGAAAGACATCCTGCGCTCCCAACCCTCTAGACGAATAATATGCAACGAAGCACTCCAATTCATCTGATCATTAGCCATTGTCGCTACTTCTCCTGCCGTCAAACCATACCTGGCAGCTAGCTCATAATTGCCGACGAACGATTTAAATACAGGCTTCAAAATATTCCCCTCAACCGTCGTGCCGTTCAGCGGATTAACGCGATCGAGTACTACAAATGGTACATTTGCCTTAGCACAATCCTCTAGAGCGTACAGCATCGTATAAATGAACGTATAATAGCGTACACCAACATCCTGAATATCATAGACAACAATGTCTACTTCCTCTAGCATTTCAGCCCTTAAGCGCTTGGAATCTTTACGATATAAGCTATAAACAGGAACACTAGTAAAGGGATCAATATACGTATCTACTAAAGCACCTGCATCAAGATCTCCTCGTACTCCATGCTCTGGAGAAAACATTGCGGTTAGATGAAAGTTTTCATGCAAAATAGTAATCGTCGATCGGAAGTCTCTTGTAAGACCTGTTGGTGCAGTAATTAATCCTACGCGCTTACCTTCAAACAAGTGACGATAGTTCAAAATAGAATCTATTCCATTTAACACCATAATTTACTACCTCCTACAACTCTTCATCTACTTCCAAATAAGCTCCTCGTTATGAAAAGTACGACGGAAGCATCATCTTAACTTTTCATAGCTTCTCGATAATCATCACTGCAGATGAAAAGTACTATGAGAACGAATATTCACGCCCAGAGTTAACGTCTACTCCCATGAACATGAAGAAAGGGTATAGAATGAGGGAATATCTCTTATATGACTACAAGAAACACTCCCTCTAATTTACATAATTGTGCGAGAAACTACCAAAGACTAGTCTGTCTAACTTTCATCGTTTCTGGAGCTACCATAAATGCTTCAGCATATGTTTTTCTCGCTTCACAGCCACGCACAACTGCCAAAGCTTTATAGTAATCCATATACTTAAACGATTTGCTGTTCGTTACGAACCAGTGTTTGCTGAGCGCATCAATCCATAGATTATATGCCGCTTGATCAAAATCTACATAGACGTAAGGAACGTACTCTACAGCATCCTCCCAGTTTTCTGAGTAATACAATCTTGCAGCAAAATGTGCAGCATACTCTCTCTCAAAAGTTGGCAGGCTTGCGAAAAATCGAGCATCGTTGACGATATGATGTGTTAGCGCATGATCCTTGTGCATACTATTTTTCCAATGCGTAATAATAATGTCCGGTTTCACGCGACGAATAACATCACAAACCTCCATACGAATTTGCTGGGTATCAGGAAGCTCTCCATCGCAATAATCAAAGACTACTGCTTCTCCGCCAAGCATTGTTGCAAATTGCTCTGCTTCCTTAACCTTTTGACCGCGATACTCCTTCATATCCTGCCCTGCTGGAACACCTCGTTCTCCTGCAGTTAAAGCTAGCGTTACGATATGATCTCCTTTTAAGCTATGACTGGCAAGCACTCCGCCTGAGGCAAGCTCAACATCACCTACATGTGCCCCAATTGCTAGAATCGTTAGTTTCTCACTCATGCTCAAGCTCCTTTCGCAGTATAGAAAATTCCTTTTCCACAGTAAATCCCGCTTTTTGATAAATTCGTATGGCTGGATTTTCTCTCCCAGTAAACAATGTAATATAGTCACAGTTTGCCCTCTTAAAAGCATCAACCATACGGAAAAACAGCACGCTACCTAGACCATATCCCTCATGTTCTGGATGAACGCCAATGCCACTAAAAAATGCTCGACCATTATCTTGACGGATAATTGGACCTGCAAATCCAACACATGCTGTTCCTTGAACAGCTACTACGATCGGGACATTCCGCTTCATATAATATGTAACGTCTTTTTCCCATTGAGTGTTTTGCAGCACACTTAATAATGATTGTAAGCCAGTATGAACAGAGGGATTAAATATCGTTATCTGATATTCTAATCCCATTATATTTTTTTCTTTTTCAATAATATTCTCGGGAATAGTGAAGTCACTAAGTGGTAAATACATCCCACATTGCGTTGCTCGATCAAGATACCCTCGTGTGAGTAGCGCTCCATATAGCGGTTGATCTTTGCTTATACCTGGTGCATTATTATGCTCGTGATTTGGGTTGCTAGGAATATTCCATTTGAGCTTTACAGGGTTGAAAAATAATACCTCGCTTTGCTTCTTCCCAAGCGCAATAAATCTTTCTTCTAAACATTCCAGTAAAGCATCAGAATGCTTCGCTTCAGCGACCTTATTAGCAATAATAACAGTTGTTATATACCCTGCAATATGACCAAGCGGCAGATCATCACCACTACAACCAGCTGCAAAGCTAACAATGTCATCTCCGATACAACCTACCCACATACAGTCAGCATCGTAGTAGCGATGCTCAATGAAAGCTTCACGAAACGAAAGTTCTGTGAATGGCTGATAGTCATATTTCGTTGCTTCTGTATTCCAAAGCTCTACTACCGCAGAGCTATCTTCTTCAATAAAAGGTCTTATTCGCACGTCGCTAGCCTCCCATGGATTGCCCGGAATATGGCAAAGAAATTTTCCCCATTACAACAGGCTCTGATGCTCCTGTTACTTGTGGAATATTATTCGCTAACCCTTCCATCGTGAAGTAAGCAAGTAACGCAAAGGCAATCGCTTCCTTAGCATCGCTGTTTCCGCCAATATCTTCTTGCGTCAATACTTGTACGTCATGCTGCGCAAACAATTGCTCCAAATTACGTAGTAACGTTCCATTATAACTACCGCCACCGCCAATAAGCAGTTGCCCAGCACGATGCTTAGGTGCAATATATCGCTCATAGCTATCAGAGATACTCCATGCAGTTAAGTAAGTGACCGTGGCAATGACATCGACCGCACTCCAGCATTTCTCGTTCATCATTGCTATAATTTGTGACACGTATTGCTTACCGAAACGTTCCCTACCTGTTGATTTTGGTAGTGCCATTGTATAGTATTCATCCTGCTTAAGCCAACTTAGTAACTCATCAATAATAGTCCCTTGAGCGGCAAGCTCACCACCTACATCCATCGTCATTGGTGGGAATAACTCTGATACAAGCCCATCAATAATCATATTGCCTGGACCTGTATCAAAGGCAAACACATCACTCGGTAGAGCATTTGCTGGAAGAACTGTTATATTTCCGATACCACCAATATTTTGCAAAAGCTGTGTTTGCTTTTCATTCGTATACAATAAATACTCTGTAAAAGGAACTAATGGTGCTCCTTGTCCGCCCATTGCCATATCTGCAACACGAAAATCAGATACGGTAGCGATTGATGTACGATTTGCAATTACCGCACCCTCACCAATTTGCACAGTGCAGTGCAAATTGTAGCCATTCACCCAATTAGCCTCTGGGGCATGATAGATCGTTTGACCGTGCGAGCCTATAGCAGTAATTTGCGATGGCTGAAGCCCACTTTTCTCGATAACAGATAATGCGGCCTCAGCATATAATTCACCTAGCCACATATTCATCGCACCAACACGATCAATCGTAGCATTCGCTGGATTAAACAATTCGAAGATTTCATTTCTAGCTGTTTCAGGAAACGATGTATTTTCAAAAGCTAATAAGCGAACTGCTATCGCTCGCTCTCCCTCAAGAACTGGAGAGATTTCGATTACCGCTGCATCAATACCATCTACCGATGTACCAGACATCAAGCCAACTACGTATTTCGCCTCTACTTTTGTTATATTATCCATTAACCTTTCACCGCTCCAACTGTTACCCCTTCAAGGAAGTATTTTTGTAGGCTGAAGAACAGAATAAACATTGGAACTGCTGAAATTGTTGCACCCGCCATCATTGGTGCAAAGTATGTTGTGTTAGCAAATCGGAAGTTTTTCAAACCGACTTGAATCGTCTGCATATCCATTGTATTCGTTACGAGGAATGGCCAGAAGAAGTCATTCCAAGCTGCCATAAATGTAAGAATTGCTAAAACAGCCATAACTGTTTTAGATAGTGGAAGAATGATGTGATAGAAAATTTTCGGTTGAGAACATCCTTCAATTTTAGCAGCCTCTATAACTTCCTTAGGAATAGACGACATAAACTGCTTAACTAAGAAAATATTGTACACCGTTACGATACTTGGCATAATTAATGCTTCATACGTATTTTGTAATTCAAAAATATTAACGATCAAAATATAAAGTGGTACTTGTGTTACTTGTCCAGGAATCATCATAGATCCTAGCAAAATTGCAAACAGTACGTTTTTACCTTTAAAGTTCATTTTCGCAAATGCATAACCAGCCAATGTAGCAAATAAAACGTTTGATATCGTTATACAAGCTGCTACAATTAATGAGTTTAATAACCAATTGTATGAATTCGCATTGAAATTAAAGAAGAATTTATACGATTCAAACGATATTTTACTCGGGAAAATTGAGTAACTCATTGCTCCAGCTTCTACTGGATCGCCGAAGGACGAGATAATCATAAAATAAATAGGGAAAATGGTTGCTAGTGCAAACAGGCCTAGGAACGTAATAATAAGAGCATTACGATAAAACAACGCCCATCCACTTCTAAAGTTGTTATTGAATAAAGCCATCTATTTCGCCCCTTTTCCTAGTATTCG
The DNA here is from genome assembly GCF_024721975.1 of Paenibacillus endoradicis. The sequence continues at coordinate 336,953 of NZ_JANQBB010000002.1, forward strand.
ATGTCTTTGCCTAAGAACTTAAATTGAATGAATGAAACTATTGCAATAATCACTGCAAGTATTAAAGATTGTGCTGCTGCCTCACCAAATTCAAAATATGTGAACGCATTGTTAAAAATCAACAATCCTACCATTGTCGTTGCATGATCTGGTCCACCGCCTGTCATTAGATAAGCGTTTTGGAATACTTGGAAAGACCCAATCATACCAGTAACGAGTAAGAAAAGCGTTGTTGGCTTAAGGAAAGGAATGACGATAAACCATAGTTTTTGCAAGAAAGATGCACCGTCAATTTCAGCTGCTTCATAATAGCTGTTGTCAATACCAAGTAGTGCAGCCAGATAAATAATAATTGCTGTACCGTGACTAGATAACCACGACATTAAGACAAGTGAAAACATTGCTGTTGCACTGGAACCAAGCCAATTTTGATTCTCAAAACCAAAAAACATAACAATTTGATTGGCAATACCCGATTTCAAAGGATCAAAAATCCAAAGCCATACTACTGCTAGTGCTACACCAGATGCTACTGCCGGTAAATAATAAATCGCTTTAAACACAGTCTGTATTCTTTTCTTAAATGGCAGAATTAAAATTGCGACTAAGAATGACAAAAAGATATTAAATGGAACAGTTAATAACGTATAAACCCCTGTATTTTTGAGAGCCTTCCAAAAAAGACCATCAGAGAATGACTCTTTGAAATTTTCTAAACCCACATAGGTGGACCCTAATGGTCTGTAATCTTGTAAGCTAATGATGAAAGCGTTGATGACTGGATATGCAGTAAACAAAGCAAATGCAATAAGTGCTACTGCGATAAATGCATATCCCCATCCTGAATCACTTTCGACTTTTAATTTCTTTTTTCTAGTTAATGTTTGACTCATTAGGACGCACCTCTCTTCTTAGAACAATCATACTTCTTCATATCTATAATGAGAGCTGTACGTACTTTGACGTACAGCTCTTATTATTAAAAATTAGTCTACAACAACGCCATCTTCACCGAAGGATTTGATTGCAGCTAATTTAACTGCATCATACATTTCTTGTGGTGTAATCTCGTTTGCTAGTAACGCTTGTAACTTCGGAACGATAACCTCAGTTTCGATTTTGATAGCTTCTGCAGCAAGATCAGTAGGAATATCTGTACGAGCAGCGACTGCTTTAGACATCATAATTTCATCTGCTTTAATGTTTTCTTCGCTACGAGGATATTCTTCTAGAACTTTAGAATTTCTTGCTGATTCAGTAATTGGAGACAAGAACAATTCATTGCTATAGTTTGCAGCTACCGAACCAGAAGATAAGTAGTACATAGCTAAAGCGATATTTTTAATGTGCTCTTCAGTCGGTTCTTTTTTACCACGTAATGCGATGTAACCATCAACAACAGTAGTAGGAATGTAGCTAGCACCATTAAATGTTGGTACTGGAAGTGGAACGTATTCTGCCTCGATAGATTCCGCTACTGCAGAACCATCATTCGCTTTAATCTTTTCATTATTTAAGCGTGCAGAGTTTTCAAAACTTGCTAGGCCTTTACCAGTAATCATCGTTTGACCTGTTAAGAACATATTCCAACGTTTACCGGCATCAATAGAGCTTAGCTCTTTTGGCATAGAACCATCATCAATCAATAAACGAAGTGATTCTAGAAGACCCAGGAAGTTTTTACTTGTGTAAGAGAACTTAAGATTTTCATCAAAATATTCAGGAATACCTGCAGATTTAGCCATAATGCTCAAATAGTCTTTAGAAGTTACTCCAGCTGTTGCAAACACGAAACCGTAACGAGAAGTTTCACCTTTAGCATCTTTCACTACTCCAGCTTTAATAGCTTCGCGGAATTCATCATATGTCCAGCCATTTTGTTGAACAGCTTTCCAATCAATATTTGCTTCCTCTAGGAACTGCTTGTTACCACCAATAGAGTGAACAGCCATGTAAGCAGGCAAACCGTACTGTGCATCACCTAATTGGAAGTATTTCATAGGCACTTCATCATAATCTGCTTTCATCTCATCAGTTAAAACGTTGTTAATATCTAACAACATACCAAGAGCAGCATATTTAGATGTAGCAGTTGAACCAACCCAAGCAATATCTGGTGGAGAACCGGCATTAACTTGAGTGTCTAATTTTTGCGTCATATCTTCCCAGCTTGCTGGTTCGATTTTTAATGTAAGATGTGGATATAATGCATTGAATTCTTTTTCCATGTCAGCAAAGCGTGCTTGATAGTTAGCTGATGCTGGTGGTAATAACGCAGTAATCGTATCCTTAGCTGGTGCTGCTTCAGAAGTAGGACTAGTTGTGTTACCCGAATTTGTAGCAGGAGCATTGTTTCCATTGTTCCCGTTGCCGCTACAAGCTGCCAATAATGATACAAGCATTGTTACTGCCAAAAATAGAGTTAAAACACGCGATCTCTTTTTCATAGATAGTAGCCTCCTCAATTTTGAATTGCATCAATACAGCCTTACTACTCACTTCACTTACACTACGCTAATGATGTAATTGCTTGCTTCAAGCGTCCTTCATTTTCATTGAGCGCTTTTTCTGCTTCAAATGCATCTAACCCCGTCTTAATCATCATTATTGCTAACTTACAATTCATAGATGCCTTTTCAAGTGCTTCTGTGGCGGTTGATGAATCTACATCAGTTGCACTCATAATGATACGAACAGAGCGATCTACAAGCTTAATGTTGCTAGCCTTCAGGTCAACCATTAGGTTATTATAAGTTTTTCCTAATTTGACCATCGTACATGTGGTTAGCATATTAAGGACTAGCTTCTGAGCGGTACCAGCTTTCAATCGAGTTGAGCCACTAATTACTTCCGCTCCAACAACGGGCGAGATGCAAACATCGACAATCGGTTCAAACTTGGAATCCTTATTGTTACAAACTCCGATCGTTGCTGCCCCAAGTTCCTTCGCCCTCGTCAACGCGGCAATTACAAAGTTCGCACTGCCACTCGCCGAGATGCCGATTACTGCATCCTTTTCCGTTATCCCAATACTTTCGATTAAAGCAATACCCTCTTCAGCATCGTCTTCGCACCCTTCAACTGCTTTTCGCAGAGCAATATCACCGCCTGCGATATACCCTTGAACCAAGATTGGGTCAGTACCAAAGGTCGGAGGACATTCGGAGGCATCTAGAACACCTAATCTCCCCGAAGTGCCTGCTCCTATGTAAAACATTCTGCCATCATTAGATAATCTATGATGTAGAATATCTACCGCCTTTGCAATGTACGGAATTTCTTTGGCTACAGCTGCGGGCACCAGAGCATCTTGTTGATTCATTAGCTGTACCATTTGCTCCGTTGTACACTCATCAATTATGAATGTTTCTGGATTAACCGCTTCTGTTGTCAATCCCGCAAGGTAGTCATTCATAGTCATCCTCCTCATGCTAGTTAAATGTGACATATTAATTACGAGGGATGTTAGTTTTATTCACATACCTTATAAACACATAGTAATACATCATTTTTATCTCGTCAATAGTTTTTGAAATAAAATTTCATGTTGCATTAATATTCTGATGTTTTATTTCAATCCTTTCAAAAGTTATTATACATAATTTGTGAAGCGCTTACAATAGGTTTTCTAAATTATTTAAAAAACCGTTTTCACTGTTGCAAATACTCAGTAATTTGCTTCTGTTAAACCTGCATAATTATTATTTTTGTGCATATATATATTCTCTTTAAATGACGATATCTTTGTCAGTAATCTATCAATTGGCTCACTTTATTGGAAAAAAGCATTTGAATACCCAACATTTCCCTCACTTTTTTTTATGCATTACTTCTACTTTTTCAATTTACTTTTCTATAAACTTTTACATAATCGCTGTCAAGTTAAACGTTTTCAAATTAGAGATAACCTAACATCACAATCTATATATAACTGTACCAATAAGATGATCACGATTGCTATCCAATTAATTCCACAATACTAAAATGACTGCAAAAAAGAGGATCCCCCCAAAGTTAGTAAAAAACTACGCTTGGGGTATCCTCTTTTCATCACACCTAAAGTATTCTTTTAATATCTAAGTTTATTCGTTAATATATTATGTGTTTTCGTTAGATACTTTTTAACATGCTCGTATTCTGCACTAGCAACTCCAGCAAACAATATATCAATAATTGTAAGCATTGCAATACGTGAGCCCATAGCTCCACTTCGTATCGTAATTTCAGGCGTAGAAATACTTAGTACAATATCTGCTCGTTCAGCGAGTACACTTTTATTATATTTAGTAATAGCAATACACTTTGCTTTGTTTTTAAGAGCAATCTCTAGTGCATCAATAATTTCAATCGTTGCACCTGAATTGGAGATGAAAATAGCTACATCATCCTTCTCAAGTAGCGTTGCTGCAGTAAGCTGGCTGTGACTATCTGTATAGGCATGGCACATTTTATTAATACGCGTAAATTTCTGTTCTCCATCCATGCAAATTAATCCTGAGGCACCAGCGCCAAAAAATACGATCCGCTTACTATGACATAATAAGTCTACAGCTCGTGCAATTTCTTTGCGGTCAATAACACTAAGGGTATCTTCAATAGACTTGCAATTATTCAAAGAGATGTTTGAAATAATTGTCGATAGATCATCACCCGGCTGAATATCTGTATATTGAGCTTTTGGATCCTCATCACGAGAGCCTAAAGATGCCGATATGCTCACAATAAAATTACGATATCCACTATATCCCATTGTTTTACAAAATCTGAGGACAGATGCATCGCTTGTTTTACTACCTTGAGCTAGCTCCTTAATCGAGAGGTGAGGAATATCCTCTGTATTCTCCAAAATATAGTCTCCAACCATTCTTTCTACAGGCGTAAGACTATCTCTCATCTCACGAATTTTAATTAGTATATTGTCATTTAGACTCATAATCTACCTACTCTAGTTTTTATTGACCTCAAAAGGTAGTTCAAAAAGCAGAATTTGATAACGATGGTTGTCTAACGTAGGTTACTCGACATCGAATATGAAGCCTTACGAAATCCTGCTTTTTGAACTTTCATTTATAGTCATATCATAATCAAAATCTATTGCCTATTTCAACTAAAAAAACATATAACATAATTTGTAATTTCTTTACTATTCCGAGAATATCATTCGTTCATGTAAAAAGTCAACAATATGCATCGCGGTCATCGGTTGCTCTGGCTTGTGTTTTTCAATACCAAGCTTCATCTGTAACAAACAGCCAGGATTACTCGTTAACATATAGCTGGCTGCCGTTTGGTTAGCATACTCCATTTTATGTTCCAAAATAGTTCCTGCCATTTCAGGCTGTACAACATTATAAACTCCTGCAGAGCCACAACAACTATCTGATTCAACCATTTCTATAAATTCAGCATTCGCTATCCCCTTCATCAGCTTACGAGGAGCACTAGCCCCCTTCATTACATTACGCAAATGACATGAATCCTGATAGGTCACTTTCACCTTCTGTTGATCACTACTTGCTATCTTCTGATCGAATTTAGGGATGCGTCCCTTTTCAACGACCAATGTGCTTACATCAATAACACGAGAAGCAAACCATGCGGCATCCTCGCTATACTTCTTATCATCCTTCATTAGATGATCATATTCAACTAGTATTGCGCCGCATCCACCTGCATTGGATACAATATAATCGACATTAAGCGATTTAAACGTGTCAATATTAACTGCAGCCAGTTCTCTAGCATCATTCATTTCACCACTATGCGCATGAAGTGCACCACAGCATACTTGACTCTGTGGAATGTGTACATCAAAGCCAGCAGCAGATAACAGCTCTACTGTGTTTACATTCGTATCAGCAAACATTACATCCATAATACAGCCGCGGAACATTGCAACCTTAGCGATTGCTTCACCTTTGGCAGGGTAAAATACACCTAGCCGTTCAACTACGCCTTTTGCGCTAGCTGGTGGTAAAACCCCTTCCATCTCTGCTAGATGATCTGGAAATAGGTTCATCATCCCAGTTGTTTGAGCAACCTTTTGCAGCCCAGACTTTTGATAGAATGCAAGGGAGCCACCTAGCAGTTTCATTGCTCCTCGTTTCGGGAATAACGCTTTGAACAAGGTTTTACGCATAACTTTCACAGGCAATGAATGTTTTGCATGCTCTTCTATCGCTTCCTTCGTTTGCTCAATTAATTGACCGTACTTAACATCAGCAGGACATGCCGGTTCACATGCTCGGCAGCCTAAGCATAAGTTCATCTGATCCTGAAACTGCTGATCCGGTACCATCAGTCCATCAACTGCTGCCTTCATCAGTGCAATTCTCCCACGTGGTGACGCTGGCTCCATACCTGTTTCCTTGAACGTCGGACAAGCTGGTAAGCAGAATCCACAGCGCATACAATTGGTAAGCTGATCATAATCAAGTTTTTCTAACAGTGTGCGTGCTAGTGGGTTTGTATGCTCGATATTAGGTTTACCTAGTGTACTAACCATGTTGTATCACCACTCTCTTCTTTGTTTCCTTTGCAAAAACTTTACCAGGATTCAATATACCTAGCGGATCGAATGCCACTTTAATTCCTTTCATCACTTCGACCGCTGCAGATCCAACTTTCCACTCCAAATAAGGCGCCTTTACAACACCGACACCATGTTCACCTGTAATAGTTCCACCTAATTCAATCGCAGCTTCAAAGATTTCAGCAAATGCTTCTTCAACACGATGCACTTCTTCATGATCTCTAGCATCTGTCGTTGCAGTAGGATGCAGATTCCCATCCCCCGCATGTCCAAACGTCGCAATATTCACATTATGTTTTTGTGCAATAGCATTTGTGCGAAGGATCATGTCGGCAATTTTGGACCGCGGTACAGTAGCATCCTCTAGTATAGTTGTCGGACGCAAGCGGGCAAGTGCTGTAAATGCGCTGCGCCTTGCAGTTAGTAGCTTCTCAGCTTCCTCGCGAGTAGCAGCAATTTCAATACGATCTGCCTGCTCTTCTTTGCATATAGTAAAGATTTTATCAATATCACGCTCAACCATTTCTGGCTCGCCGTCTTGTTCAATAATTAGTATCGCTGCCATATCTAGAGGCAATCCGATTTTAGCGAAATCATCTACGACACGAATCGTCGTATTATCCAATATTTCTAGTGTTGCTGGAATAATTTGTCCCTTAATAATGCTAGAAACGGTGCGAGCGGCACCATAAATATCTTTATACATGGCAATCATCGTTTTTTTTGTTTTGGGCTGAGGAATGAGCTTTAGAATAGCCTCAGTAATAACAGCTAATGTACCTTCGGAGCCAACAAGTAACTTCGTCAGATCATAACCGGCAACATCTTTTGTCAATTTCCCACCTGTATGAATAACCGAGCCATTAGGTAGTACAGCCGTTAAACCTAGTACATAATCCTTCGTCGTACCATATTTTAGTCCTCGCAATCCACCAGAGCACTCGGCAATATTACCGCCGATTGTTGAAATTTTCATACTGCTAGGGTCTGGTGGATAGAAGAGCCCCAACCCTTCTACATGGGCAATAAACTTTCCGGTAATGGCACCTGGCTGAACGGTAGCTGTTAGGTTTTCCATATCCACTTCAAGGATTTTGTTCATACGATGCATAACCATAACGATTCCTCCCTGCAGAGGAGTAGTGCCACCGCAAAGATTAGATCCTGAACCTCTCGTAATAATAGGTATAAGAGAAGCGCTTGCAATTTTCATAATTTCACATACATGCTCTGTCGTTTCTGGATAGATCACTCCATCAGGTAACGCTTGTAGCATTGGCGTTCCATCATAGGAATGAGCAACCAACGCCTCTTGATCCGTTCTAAAATACTTTTCTCCGACAATTTCTCGTAATTGCTTGGATATAGCTTCATTCAACATTGAATAATCCCCCCAATCAAAAAGTAGACAGGTCATCTGATGACTTTGTGTTGATTATAGCTTAATTACGTTGTACAGTATAGTCAATACAATATTTTTTTGGAGGAAAGTTATGCAACCGATAAAGGTAGAAACAGAAAAAGGACATGAAATTGTTCAACGTGTCATCCTTTCACAGATAGAGGATGGCAGTTTGCAACCCGGTCACAAATTACCGTCTGTTGTAGACTTAAGCACCTCCTTCGGAGTAGGTCGCTCGACGATACGAGAAGCGATTAGTGCACTAAAGGCAATGGGATGGATAGATGTTAAACATGGTGGCGGCACATTTGTAAGCAAGGTGCTTCCTACAATACAAAACAGTTCGCGAGATCCTTTCGAGGAAGCTGAAAATATAAAAGAAATTTTAGAAGTTCGTATTTGGCTTGAAAGTGGCTCAGCATCGTTAGCAGCGGAGCATCGTAATGATGCTGATGTAGCTCGACTACAACATATTATATCGTTGATGCAACAGGCCGTAGAACTTGACGATACCCAAATGAGTGAACAAGCAGATATTGATTTTCATCTAGCAATTGCTGCTGCTTCACACAACGAACTGCTCAATACATTAATGAGTTCACTAACGAGCAAGCTTACAGAAACAATGGGAAAGACAAGACAACTTTGGTTTTTCGAGGATAAATCTTCTAATACATTACTGCTGAATGAGCATCGGGCTATTAGTGATGCAATCATTGCTCAAGATCATCTACTAGCTAGTAAACTTATGCAGGCTCATTTGCAAAAGGTCGAAAAAGTGTTGAAGAATAATGGAAGAATTACAAAATCATGATTCTAATCTGCTAATTATAAAAAGCCCGTAGGCTTTGTAACCACACCTGCTTGCATGAGCGGTTATATATGCTTACGGGCTGCTTTTCCATTTTTCTTGATATAACGGTATCGTGATTTTTACTGCCGTCCCAATTCCATAGCGACTCCAAATAGTTACTCCATAAGGCTGTCCGAAGTGGAGCTTAATTCGTTCATGCACATTATGAATGCCATAGCCACGCTGTGTATTATGTTCATCATTAATTTGTAATAATCTCTCCCGCTTCATTCCAATACCATTGTCAATAATTTTGAATACGATATGATTTTCCTCTTGATAAGCAAGCACTCGAATATGAAGGGCTGCCCGGAATAGAGCATGCTCAAATATATTTTCCAGAAACGGCTGCACTATTAGTTTAATTGTATCGTATCCATATATGGATGGATCAATATCATATGAAATCGTAAATTGATCGCCAAATTTGATGCTCTGAATATCAAGATAAGCCTGTGCCTGCTCAATTTCCTTCGTAATAGGAATGATCATTTTCCCTTGATTTAAGGTTAAGCGATAAAACTTTGCAAGACCTCGAATAACTTGATCCTGCTTTTCCCACTGCTTAAACTTTCCTAAGCGACTAATTGATGATAATGTATTGTACAAAAAATGAGGATTAATTTGTGCTTGTAAAGATTCTAGCTCTGCTTCCTTCTTAGCTAAATTAGCCACGTATACTTCTTGAATTAATTGATTCATATCACTGGTCATTTCGTTAAAGGCTTCGGCAATATCACTGAATTCATCATGACCAGAATAATTAATTCTCTTATCTAGACGATCCTCTCTAAATTGACGAAGCGAAGAAATTATTTTAAATACTCGTTTAGAGAAATAATGTGAAATAACTGCACTTAATATAATAACGACAATGATAGCAATAAGACCAACACCAACCGTTACCCACTTAACTGCGATAATTCCTTCCTCAAAGTCTTTCTTGGGGATAAGTGCTATAATCCGCCAATTCAGAGAATCTAACGACTCTTCAATAATCATATGCGAATCCTTCCAAGCAGCAGCTTCATAGGCTGTTATATCCAATTTCCCTTCTTGTGAGCTGGTATATATAACTTGTTGTTGCTGATTTACGATCAATATTGTACTGCTTGTCGTTAGCTTCTCATAATTAACACTGCTGAATACATCACTTAGCTTTGCCGTTACTCGAATAGCACCAATGTTTGTCAGCATACGATGATTAAACAATTTACGAAAAACTGAAATCTGATCATTCTGATGATCATCCTGGAATTGTCCCCACAATAATCGATCATCTATAAATTTGGAATTACTCATATATGGTTGCTTCCACCACTCCTGACCAGTAATACGACTATAGTGATATATCTCATATTCACTAAGCCGATTAAGCAGATCAATAACGTCTCGATTCATTTGATAAACCTCAGGAAAGTCTCTATTTGATACATATAAGCGCATTAATGCTCGATAAGGTATAAGATTAGCTGAGTTTTGCAGCTTCGGAATAAGATAGTCAGTCGTAAGCTGGTACACCTCATAGCCACTTGGCTGCTCTAGATATTGCTGAAACATATAATCATAATAAAACTGATCTGTAACACGGGAAAAGTTATTCGTTTGATATTCTATATTTTCCTTCATTTGCAGTAGTGTTCCTTGCATTGTCGAGCGTGTTTGTTCTTTTACTGCAGTGATCGATTTAACATAAGAAACATAGCCAATAATGCCGACGGGTACAATAATTAAAACGATATAGGAAATAAGCAGCTTCATACCAAATGGGATGTACTTTATCTTTAACATTGCTTCCTGTAATCACCTGCTGTCAAGCCTGTGAATTCCTTAAACTGTTTACTGAAGTATGTTAAATCCTTGTAGCCAATCATATGAGCTACCTCATAAATTTTCACCTTAGGATCTCTTAATAGCTGCTTAGCCTTTTCCATTCGCACACTCGTCACATATTCATTAAATCCTTCTCCAAGCTCCGCACGAAATAGCTGCCCCAAATAGTTAGGAGAAAAGGAGAAGTGTTGCGCGACTTCCTTCAATGAAATGTTTTCAAAAATTTTGAGCATGACATGAGCTTGTATTTCTTGTACTAGCTTCATATTTTTACGCATTTTTTTATTATGCAATGTCTCGGAAATTTCGAATATTTTTTTTCTGAACCAGCTGTTAATATCCTCTATCGTCTCGAATTGCATAATAATAGACCAATGATCCCAATCCATATTTAACATCTCGTGCATATTCTCATTACGTTCAATTAAGTAATGCTCCACCTTATTGACGATATAAAGAGAATAATGATATACCGTAATTTGTTGCTTTAATTGGTGAGCATGTAAAAATATATCGTCCATTACATCAACTATTCCTACTAAATCGTAATTTGAAATCGCTTTAAATAGTTGATGCATCTTATTGTCTAAATTATAGGAAAGCTGTTGGGAGCATTCATCCTTCTCTTCATACCTGAGAACCATACCCTTACCTCGATTAATTTTCATACCGAGTGCCTGATTAGCCTGTTGATAGCTTTCATGTAGCTGCACCAGATTAATAACTGGAGCTCCAACTCCAATCGTAATTGAAAGTTTAAATTTGAGTTGAACCTCATGAATCCAATTCGCAAGCTGATCTACTAGAAGAGTAGGAATGACAAAGGCAAATTTAACTTGTTCCATCTGACAATAATTCTCTATCTTCATTATGCTGCCAATCTCAATTAAATATTGGTACAACTGCTCTGTGAGTATAGTCTTTTCCTCGTCACTATAGCTGCTTAGCTTCCACTTCACATCATCAATTTCAATAATTACTACATGTACCAATGAATCGTATTGCTGCTGTAAGTTCTCAAACATTTGTGGTTCGTTTGCACCCATGAAGCAACGACGGAGCAATTCCTGCTTCACATAGACCATGGAATGCTCCATTGTCTGAACCATATTATATTGCTGCTTCACAGAGGTAAGATTTCTTTCTATTTTACGAAGAACCTCTAGAAGTTCATCATCATCCACAGGCTTAAGCACATAGCTGCTAGCATTCATTGAAATAGCTTTTTTGGCATAATGAAAATCCTCGTAGCCTGTAATGAATACAATTTTAAGATTACACTGTATGACCAATGCTTGCTCGGCTAGATCTAATCCTGACATAATAGGCATTCTAATATCTGAAACTAAAATATCGATATTATGCTGCTCGATATATTCCAACGCCGAGAAGGCATCACGAAAGGTTGCAACAACTTCCATATTAAGCGATGACCATGGAACAAAATGATGTAAGCCTTCAAGATCAAACTGTTCATCATCAACTAGTACCACTTTATACATGCTGTGACCCTCCTTATATTAAATAGAATAGAAGGGGGAATGCATATGCATTCCCCCGATTTCTATTAGTTGGCATTCGTACGCTGAACGTTTTCCTGCCATTTTTCAGTACGGTATTTCAATGCATCGTTATAACCTAGCTGTACCGTTTCCTTTTTCGCTTGCTCAATTAATGCAAGAACATCTGTATCACTCTTAGCGAATAAGATTTTACCTACATACTCAGTAACAATACCTGCTTCACCATCAGCTACTTGCTTCTGGATAATGCCTAGATCAGTATCTGGAGCTGGATCAATATTATTAAATTCAGTTACATTTTTAGATGTTTTCCATGCAACATTTGTTTGAGCCGTTACACCCCAGTTACGTTTATCTTCAGGTAGCGCCAACTCAATTTTAGTTTTTGCAGTATCTACGAAAGTTGCATTTCCTGCCCATACATAAGCTTCAAGCTTTTGTTCATCTTTAACATCATCGGCTGTGTTAAACCATGCATCATTAGGGATTGGACTGCCATCTCCATCAATTTCATCATAGTATAGACCTTGTGGTCCGAAGAACATAATACGTTGTCCCTCTTCACCAGTCATCCAATCCAAATATGCAAAGATGCCTTCTGGATTTTCGGCACTTGTTGTAATAACGTTAACATTCCAACCAAGCGTGTTATATCCGTTAGGATATACTTTATTTTTGTCTACGCCTGCTTTATGAATTGGCCAGATCATTTGATAACCACCGTCTGGATCAATGGATTTCCAAGCATTATGACCTTCACGACCTTCATTTGTTGTGTTCGTACCAATAATAACAGCTACACGACCAGAATTAAGCTTCTCTTGTACTTGATCGTTAGTTTGTGTTAATGCATCTTGAGTCATAAGACCTTCTCGGAATAACTTGTTAGAATAAAGCATTGTTTCTACCCAAGCTTCATTTTCAAGAATAGATTTCAACTCATTACCTTCTGGATAAGCCTTCATCTGTGCATACGTTACAGGAGAATCCTCTGCAAAACCAGCAAACATAGCATCTAGACCAGAAGCTTTTCTACCAACTTCTAAAGGAACAACATTTTTATAATTTGCTTTTACAAGTTTCAAATATTCATATAAATCATCAAATGTTTCTAGTTTAGGTTCACCAAGCTCTTTGTAAATTTTAGTATTAATTACCCAACCACCATTACCGTTTGGTGCAGATGTGTACCAGTTAGGAAACTGATAAAGTTTGCCATCATCAGAACGAAGCATGTTTAATGTTTCTTCCCCAGCAAGACGTTTAAGGTTCGGATATTTATCTAAGTAATCATCAAGTGGTACTAGAACACCTGCACTACGTAAGCGTTCTACTTCTTGACCACGGTCCATCATAATTGCACCTGGAAGCTCTCCAGAAACAATCATCGTGCTTAACTTCTGTTCAGCAGCACCGCCTGATTGAATTGGCGTTACACTTACTTTTAGATTATCCGTTACCCATTTACTGTTCGGATTAACTCCCCAAGGCTCAGTTGTCCACCAGTCATAGTGTACATAGTAAGAGAAATTTACCGGCTCTTCACCTAATTTGAATGAAGATACGACTTCTTCTCCTGGCTCCTTACCAGCAGGAGTGGAAGTTGGTTTGTTCGAGTTAGTAGGCTTGTTAGAACTTTCTGAGCATCCTGCAAGAATAGATGTAAGCAATATCGTTGTTGTTAATAGCAATACCCCTAATTTTTTTCTTTTCATAATAGGGTGAGCTCCCTTCTTTCTTTAATTTTTATTAAAAATTGCCAACTTGTAAAGGTAGCAAATTTTAAGAAGATGTGGTCATCCTTTCAAAGATCCTACTAATACCCCTTTTACGAAGTACTTTTGAACAAAAGGATATACTGCGATGATTGGTAATGTTGCTACAATCATCGTAGCCATTGTAATAGATTTACTTGTTACACTCTTAGATAGACTCATAATATCTCCCGCAGCTGAACTTCCTGATACTGCAGCATTGAGTGCTTCAGACATAGTGTTGGATCTCAAGATTTGTTGTAATAGCGCTTGAATTGGGTACAGCTCTGTTTTATCAATAAAGATAATGACATTAAACCAATCATTCCAATGGAATACAGCTGTGAATAAGCCAAGCGTTGCAAAAACTGGTCCTGATAACGGTAATATAATTCTGAAGAAAATACCGAATGTGTCGCAGCCATCTATTTTGGCTGATTCCTCTAATTCACCAGGAATCTCTCGGAAAAATGTTCGGAATATAATCATATTGAATACACTTACTGCGAACGGAATAACGAGTACCCAAAAGGTATTCATTAGATGCAACTCTCTATTCACTAGGAAAAACGGAATTAACCCTCCATTGAAGTACATCGTAATAACCGCAAAAATCATATAATATTTTTTCCCGATAACTCCTTTAACCGCTAATCCATAAGCAAACATAGAGGTTAAAGCTACCGATAAAAAAGTACCTGCCACTGTACGAAATACAGAGATGAAGAAAGCATCTAGTATACGCTGGTCACGAAATACAACATAGTAGTTATCAAATGTAAATTTTCTTGGCCAGATCGTTATACCACCAAGCGACGTATCTTGACCTACATTGAATGAAATAACTAACGAGTTCCAAAATGGATAAAAGCTAACAAAAGCCAGTATAGTTAAGCTAGTATATATAAAAATGCTAACAATTTTATCTCCTGTGCTCAGTCTCACAGCTAGCGCCTCCCTATCGAAATTCCTGTCATTATGATTAAACTTCTACCACAAACTATTGCCTGAACGTCTTGCAAGAGCATTAGCAAGTGTAAGAAGAGCGACGCTAATTACTGCTTTGAATAATCCAACAGCTGTTGCATAAGAGTATCGTTGACTCATAAGTCCTACCTTGTATGAGTAAGTATCAATTACCTCAGCAACATCTCTTAAAATAGGATGTGAGCCAAGCAGTAATAAATCTTCAAAACCAGCATTGAGCAGGTTACCGATATTCAAAATCATGAAAATTACGATAACTGGCATGATGGAAGGAATCGTAATAAGAAAAATCTGCTTCAATCGACTTGCACCATCAATAGCTGCCGCTTCATATAGATTAGGATTAATTCCAGCAATTGCAGCAATATAAACAATAGAGCTGAATCCTATCTCCTTCCATAGGTTGGTCCCTATGATAATCGTCCAGAAATATTCTGCTTGTGATAGAAAGTTAATTGGCTGATTAATTAAGCCAAGGGATTGAAGGAAAATGTTTAAGCTTCCGTTATCTACAGAAAGAATAGAATTCACAAAGCCAACAACGATAACCCAAGACAAAAAGTGAGGTAAGTAGCTTATCGTTTGAACGATTCGCTTAAAGTACATTTTATTAACCTCATTAAGCATTAACGCCAAAATGATAG
The DNA here is from genome assembly GCF_024721975.1 of Paenibacillus endoradicis. Next base: position 352,481 of record NZ_JANQBB010000002.1, read on the forward strand.
GCGCAGGGAAACAAATTAACAGCTTAAGACCACTGATGACTAACGTATTACGAATAACTTTAGTAAATTCTCTGGAATGGAAAAACGCATCAAAGTGCTTTAATCCAACCCACTCACTAGCTAAAAACCCTTTAAAAATGTTGTAATCTTGAAAAGACATCAATACTCCATACATCGGAATATAGTTAAATACAAAAATAAATAGTAGCCCTGGGAATATCATAAGCTGGACCTGCCATTGTCCAAAAAATCTAAGTAGCTTGGAATCTGATTTTCTCTTTTGTACTTGTATTACATTTTTCTCTAGCTGGCTAGACATTGAGCACCTCCACCTTTGTTATCAAGAAATTGATTCATAATACAATTTCCAATCCCATATAAACTTCATAACATTTGAGTTAATTGTAAGTGATCACATCTATCACTCACTACTAGACAAAACTATTAAATATATAAAAAAACAACGTATTACATCCAAAACCCTCTAGTTTTGGATGTAATACGTTGTTAAGTACGAATGAAATTGTGGCATAGCTTGCCCCTACGAGTCACAGAGGAGCGTATATCTGATTGAGCTTGTAAATCTAAATATAAGTTAGTCCGTGACCAAGTGTATAGATATTGCCATCGCTATCCTTGTATGCATAACGTAACCCTTCAGGCATATATTTGTCCTTGTCATAACCAGCTACATCGTTTCTCGATACACAATTCCCATCTTCATCAACTGCGATAACAGCTTCACTTGCTGGCAATGTTAACGGTAATACACCTACTGGTCGGCTATTGCCTGCCATAACCTCAAATTGTGCCTTATAAAATGTATCATATCCAGCGATCAATGCATCTGCCAAAGGTTCTACATTTCCGACAATCCACGGCAACGTAACGTTAACGCTTATAATAGCTTTTCCTCCGCGATTATGAAGGCTTTCTGTAATTTCCTTAAGATGTTCCATACGAAGCAACGTAGTTTCTTGATATGACGAACCATCTAAAGCAGTCTCTGTTTTGTCCTCACATATTTCAAGTTCTAACAGCCCTGGTGTCGCATTAAAGTATGCGCCAGATTGTGGATTCAAGAACAATATAGCAACGTCCGCTTCTTCATAATTATCGGTTAAAGTAAACTGCCCAAATTCTTGACATTCTTTTCTCGCTTTTTCAGTGTAAGAGGTTGCTCGTTCTGCATTTTTGTGGAATACTTCCACATAGACCTTCTTACCTGCCATTTTCTCAGCTGTTAATGGTAATGTCTCATTATGGTTTTTAAGTACCGTTACTGATTTTTTATGTGCTTCATAAGCTGCTTTCCAGCTAGCCGGATTACTAACTGTTGTTGCCGCTCCTTCGGTTGAAACATACGTACGATCATCGAATAAACCTAAAGCAAACATTTCCGTAAGAAGTCGTACATTCGCCTGATCTATACGTTTTTCACTTATCCATCCACTAGTAATAGCTATTTTAAGATTCTCAATATCATTGGTATCAGCAACGATATCTGTACCAGCATTAATTGCTTTAGCAAAACGTTCCGCCTCGCTTAGTTCTTCAACGCCCCAGCTCATCTTACTTGTAATGCCACTATCGCTATTTACGTAACCTTTAAAGCCCATTTTTTCTCTAAGAATATGATTAAGGAAATAATGATTGAATGTAAAACCAACTTCTTCGTACGGAATGTCTTCTCCCTCAAATTGTTGGACCACACTCTTTTTAATACTAGGCATTGAATAATAAGGCATAATCGATGATGTACCATGATCTACAGCTGCTTGGAATGGTGGTAAATGATATTTTTCCAAACTACCTGGAGTAGGATATAAGTTCCATTTTCCTTCTACATAATGAGGATCAAATCCATTTTCACGTGCGCCCCCACCAGGGAAATGTTTTGTTGTCATCGCAATACTATGCTTACCTATGCTCTCCCCTTGGAAAGCATCAATAATACGACCTATGGCATCAGCTATAAACTCTGGATCTTCACCAAATGTACCATACGTCCGTTGCCATCTAGGATCTGTAACAGTATCTGCCATATACATATAACCTTTTCGTATACCAGTAGCATCCCACTCATCATGTGCGATTTGGGCAAATTGACTAATAAGCGATGCATCACCGCCATTTTTAATATCGCCTTTAGCTGCTGCTGCAAGTCCTAAAGTTCCAGGCCATGTTGAGAAAATTCCAGCTGCATCATTCATCCCAAATATGAATTCTGTATTTTCATTTCTAGAATTTGAGGCGATTAAGCAAGGAATACCAAGACGTGTTCCTTCACATACTTCATTCATAGCATTAATCCACTCTGCCATTTGAGCTGGACTCCAATTATCTCGCAAGATGAAGTGTCGTAAATTCATTTTCTCAATCGTATGTGTTGTACCCATTACTTTAGTAATAGCGAAAATACTTTCACCCTTTTCAACAATACCTTCATCTAACACACCATTGTGACTTGTATTACTTTTATCTTTTTGTGAAAGACCCATGCCACGTGTATTAATAAGCATCATACCGACTTTTTCATCTATATTCATTAAGGAGACTAAATTCTCGGCACGTTCTTTTGGACTTAGACGCCAATCTTCATATGGATCTAGCTTCCCATCATTATTCAAATCCTTAAATTGCAATCCATCAACATTAATAATATTTTTAGATCTGACTTCCAAGTGAGGTTGTTCTTTGTTCGATATCATTAAATACGCCTCCTAAACTTGATCTTCCGTTAAACTTTTTCATCCGTAACATCACTATGAGATTAGTTTACTGGTTACTCCTGCTAGCTGTTATACATATGGTTTCCATATAACTTTCTACTATGATAATGAAATATAATTTTAAGCATTGAAAATTCGTATCACTTTCTTAGTTGCTGTATACTGATATCATAACAACAAAAATCCTAAAATAAATGACGCTTATTGCTAAAAATATTGTAAAAGTTGCTGTTTGAGAGGAAATGACCATATGAAGCAATCACTTCTAATCCCCGTAACAAATATTGGATTTGAAATTAACTACTTCATCAAAAAAAATCCTTACTATAATTGGCTTAAGTCAGAAGACATATCATGGGAAGACTTCTCTCAGATAGAGAATTTATTTCGATTACATCGGCATGATGTTATGGAGATTCTTGTATTTTTAGAGGGAGAGTGTGAATTTTTTTGTGAAGGAAAGTCCTATTCGCTCAAGAAGGGTGATGTAGTCGTCATCCCTCCTTATGCTGTTCACCAAGCTACTGTGAAAGATTTCGATAACTATGAGCGAATCATTATTAACATTAGCGAACATTTATTAGATGACTTTATATCTAGTTCACCATCTATGAAAGAGCATATTGTCCAGCACAAGACAACAGGCTCTTATGTATTGCATCTTCATTCCAAAACCTTTCAAAATATTCTTTCTTTACTGGAGCAGCTCAACGATAAAATAGCAATTGAAAAAGACAATTTTTCATTTTCAACAACTTATTTATTTTTTCAATTTATTCAAGTGATCTTTGATCCTGCTAGTAGCAGGCCAAACCTTAATAACAATAATGAACAGGATCAAAGATTTTTATCTATATTGGAATATATTGAGTTACATTTGATAGAACCTGATCTATGTCTAGAAAATGTATCTAAACATTTTCATCTGAATAAATACTATTTCTCTCATTATTTCAAAAAGAATATGAACCTATCCTTTTACCGTTATGTATCATTAAAACGTCTAGCGTATGCAGTTACTATGATTAAACAAAATCAAATATCTATAGAAAAAATCGCCTTAAAATGCGGGTTTCTTGATTACTCTAGTTTCTATAGACTCTTCAAAAAAGAATACAATCTTTCTCCAAAAAAACTTCAACAAGACTATAAAAATGTACATCAACCTAATTAGATTGATGTACTCTTACACATAAACAATAAAATCAAGCCTACTTCGACTGTTGTCAAAGTAGGCCTGATTTCTTCATACAGTGCACTATACATCAATTAACTGCAGTCTCAATACAACTCCAAAAAATAGTGAAGGCCACTTGGGATCAAAATTTATATTGTGGCCTGCCTATTTCCATCAACTTTGAACTTAATTATATTGAACCCAATATAAAATATAGGATAAAGAAAAAAGCAATGAAGTACATCGTCAGAGAAACTTCTTTCCTTCTACCTACAACAATTTTCAGAATAGGATATGCAATGAACCCAAAAGCAATTCCATTAGCGATACTAAAGCTTAACGGCATAATCGCCAGCATCAAATAGGCTGGAAAAGCTTCAGTAAAGTCACTGAAAGGAATTTCCTTAATACTTATGACCATTAGGCAACCTACAATAATCAGTATTGGGGCAACCGCACTATTTGGTATAATTTTGAAAAGGGGAATGAGAAACAATGCCGGAACAAATAAAATTCCTGTTGTAAACGAGGTAAGCCCCGTTTTCCCTCCTGAAGCTATACCTGTCGCTGATTCAGCAGCTGTTGTCATTGGACTGCAACCCAAAAGTCCAGCACTAATTACAGAGATAGAGTTTGCCTGAAATGACTTCCTAAATTTCGATTTATTAGGAAGCATCCCAAGCTGCGCACCCATATTCTGAAATATAATAACCATCGATAATGAAAAAACAGCGGTCCAGAAATTAAGAGTACCTATTCCACTAAAATCGAGTGCAAAAAACAACTCCCCGTATCCCTTAAAGGAAATACTAAAATCATTTAACGCTGAAAAATCAACTATTCCCAAGAGCGCACCAATTCCAGTTCCTGCAATAATGGCGATTAGAAAGCTTCCCTTTACTTGTCGCATGAATAAGAGTAATGCAATAAGAAGAGTTAATATTGTCGTTAGTGCATAGGGGTCACTTAGCTTAGCTAACGTAACAAACGTACCTTCACTGGCAACAATAAGCCCGCCATTTTTCAACCCCAAAAAAGCAATAAAGAGACCAATTCCAGCTGTAATGGCATGAATCATAGACTTCGGGATTGAACGTGATAAATAATCTGCACCTTTTGTTATCGATGTCACCATAAATACCATCCCTGCAATAAAAACGGCTGCAAGTGCTTGCTGCCAAGTTAGCCCCAACGAGAATACTAACGTAAAAACAAAAAATGCGTTATCTCCCATACCTGGCACAAGAATTAAAGGTGAGTTTGCCCAAAGTGCCATTAACATACAACCGATAAATGAACAGATTACTGTAACGATCGTTGCGGCTTCGAAAGGCATGCCGGCTAAGCTTAAAATAGCCCCATTGACAGCAATAATATAGGCTACGGTCATAAATGAGGTCACACCCGCAACAACCTCTGTACGTATCGTTGTTTTTTCTTCTTTAATATGAAATAACTTAAATAAACCATTAAACATATAGCTTCAACCTCTTATCGTTTCCCTACCTCGTACGGTTCTCCTAATGCTTTAGGTGATCGGGCTTTTCCTACTGCCCCAATTAATACCAATAGTGTTAAAAGATACGGTAGCATATAGAAGAATTCATTGGGTATCTTTGCTGCAAATTCAAAGATCTGCAATTGATCCTTTACTGCTTGTGCCAGACCAAAGAACATAGCTGCAAGCATCGCACCTACTGGATTCCATTTTCCGAATATAACGGCTGCAAGAGCAATATATCCTTGTCCAGAAATTGTATTGAAAGCAAAGTTACTATTAGAAGTAAGCACGATAGTTGCTCCTCCGAGCGCAGCAATCGAACCACTAAGAATGACGGCGATATAGCGTGTGCGATTTACTTTGATTCCAACCGTATCAGCAGCACTTGGATGTTCTCCTACTGCACGCAGTCTAAGTCCAGTCGACGTCCTAAATAAAACAAAGTAAAGCAAAATAACTAGCGCAATAGCAATATAAGTGGTTGGATACGCATTAAAGAATACTTTACCTATCAATGGAATATCACTTAAATATGGAATTCTTATTTTATGGAAAACATTAACTAATATAGGTGTTTCGGCTGACCCATTAAAAATCATTTTCACTAGAAAAAATGTTGAGCTTGCTGCAAGAATATTGATGACAACACCACTTACTACCTGATTCGCTTTAAATTTAATAGAAGCAAGAGCATGAATACTCGAAAAGAATATCGTAAACACGAACGCTCCAATTAATCCAAGCCACGGTGAAAAAGCACCTAAACCTGCAGACTCCGCATAATAAGCAGTGATCGCAGAAAAGAATGCCCCCGAAATCATAAACCCTTCAAGTCCAATATTAATAACTCCAGAACGTTCAGATATAAGCCCACCAAGTGCAGCAAAGATAAGCGCTGTAGAAAATACGAGCGTCCCATTAAGTAAATTTCCAATAAGATCCATATTTACACCTTCTTCATCTTTTGTAGGATGGGTTTAACGATTAACTTCACAATACCTGGTGCTGCAACAAAAAAGATAATGAATGCGATCACCATACGAATAATTTCACCTGGTACATCAGCACCAAAACTCATCCCTTGTGAACCATAGGTAAGAGCCCCGATCAGCGTTGCAGAGAAAAACACACCGATTGCAGAATTTCCTCCAAGTAGAGCAACCGCTATTCCGTCAAATCCAATTCCAGAGGTGACAGAGTTAATCGCGATATATTTGAATACGCCTAGCACCTCAAAGGTACCAATTAAACCGCCAAACACTCCTGAGATGAACATCGTACGTATGATAACCTTCGGCACTTTCATTCCCGCATATTTTGCAGCATTATTATTAAATCCTACCGCACGTAGCTCATAGCCCCACTTGGTCTTCTTCATATAGATGTAGTAAAAAATTACGGCGAGGATCGCTACTAAAAATCCCCAGTGGATACGTGCACCACCCATTAAATCCGATAGCCATCCAATCTGAATACTTGCAGAGTCATTAATCATCGCGGATCGTTGTGTGCCCGCTTGTGGCATAAAGATTCGAATAGCGTAATGACTTATATAAAGCGCAATGAAGTTTAACATAATACTTGTAATAACTTCGTTGATCCCTCTAACTGCTTTAATATAACCAACCAGTGCACCCCAAAGTCCTCCAAGTAATGCTCCAAATATCATAGCTACTAGTCCATGTATGAAGGGCGGAAGATTTAATTGAGTACCTACGATCAGCGCACCCAATGATCCCATAATAATTTGACCGTCTACCCCGATATTAAATAACCCTGATCGGAAGGCGATTGCTACGGCTAAACCACTCATAATGAGAGGTACGATTGTAAGGATTGCTTCTCCTATGTCATAGCTACTCCCGAAAATTTTCGAAATTAATGATTGGTAGGCTAATAACGCATTATAGCCACCGATCCACATAATGAGAGCTCCCAATAAAAGTCCCAAAATAACAGCCACAAAGGGGATAATCGCAGATTCACGTTTGAAAATCATCATCATTCTATTCATTCGTGTCAGCTCCTTCATGTTTGCCTGCCATCATTAATCCTAGTTCCCGATCATTCGTGGTCTCAGGTGTAGTCTCGCCTACAATCCGTCCACCGAAAAGTACAATAATCCGATCCGCTACATTCAGAATTTCGTCCAGTTCAAATGACACTAAAAGCACTGCTTTTCCTTGATTTCTCTGCGCTATTAATTGTTGATGTACGAATTCGATTGCTCCTACGTCTAGTCCACGTGTAGGTTGGGCCGCGATCATAACTTGAGGATTCTTATCAATTTCTCGTGCGATAATAATTTTTTGTTGATTCCCTCCAGACATGGAGCGAACTGTTGTATCGATTCCTGATGTGCGTATATCAAACTCTTCCACCAGACGTGTCGCCTTATCATCCATTGCCTTCATATTAATAAATCCATGTTTATTAATATCAGACTGATAATACGTATTTAATATTGTATTTTCACTAACCGTAAAGTCCAACACTAGTCCATGTTTGTGACGATCCTGCGGTATATGTGAAACTCCTGATTCAGATATGAAACGTGGCGACTGATTCGCTATGCTATTTCCTTTTAACAAAATCTCTCCTGAACGAATGTTATGCAAGCCCGTTATAGCTTCTATTAGCTCCGATTGACCATTACCATCTACACCCGCAATACCGACAATTTCTCCTGCACGTACTGAGAAAGAGAGCTTATCCACGGCATTATTTCCATTGGCTCCTGCAACTATCAAATCTTTCACTTCTAATAAAACATCTTTAGGGTTAGAAGCTTGCTTTTCAGTCTTGAAGTTAACTGCTTTCCCCACCATCTTTTCAGCAAGTTCCTGAGGATTAGTCTTCGCAATTTCAACACTTTCAATTACTTTACCCCGACGAATAATGGTACAAGTGTCAGCTATCTCCATAATTTCCTTAAGTTTATGCGTAATAAGAATGATCGACTTACCTTCCGCTACAAGACGCTTCATGATCTCCAATAATTCACTAATCTCTTGCGGAGTTAGAACTGCTGTCGGTTCATCGAAAATAAGAATGTCTGCACCGCGATAGAGTGTCTTGATAATTTCTACTCGTTGTTGCATCCCAACACTTATCGATTCTATTGTAGCCATTGGATCTACATCCAACTTATATTGTTCGGATAATTCCTTTACCTTTTTGCTTCCCCCTTTAATATCAACCTTCAATCCTTTTTTAGGTTCCATCCCAAGAATGATGTTTTCCGTCACCGTAAAGGGCTCAACTAACTTAAAATGTTGGTGGACCATCCCAATACCTAGCTCTATGGCTTTGTTTGGACTATCTATCAATTCGTGCTTACCATTCACATGAATTTCACCTTCATCAGGTTGATACAAGCCGAAAACGATACTCATCAAAGTTGATTTGCCTGCACCGTTTTCTCCAAGCAATGCATGAATTTCTCCGCGTTTTAATTGAAAACTAATAGAATCGTTGGCTACTACTCCGGGAAATTTCTTCGTTATTCCTTTCAGCTCCAATGCGATATCTTGCTTAATCACGCGTACGCCTCCCACAATTCCACCCCCCATCACAACCATTCGATATGATGGGGGATGAAATTATCATTATTTATTTTTCTGGTACGACGATATCCCCATTAATAATTTTCGTACGATATTCTTCTACTTTGGCAAGCACCTCAGGTGCTACATTCTTATTAGATGTTGGTGCAATATCTACGCCGTTTTCTTTAAGGCCCATCGAAGTGACTTGTCCAGCCGGGAACTTATCTTCAGCTAAGCTCTTTGAAATTTGATAAACTGCTTCATCTACTTTTTTGATCATAGACGTAAGCGTTACATCATCACCAAAGGTTAAAGATTGGTCTTTATCGACACCAATAACCCATACTTTTCCACCCTTGCTATTACGTTCTTTAGCTTCATTGAATACGCCATTACCGGTTAATCCTGCTGCATGGAATATAATATCTACACCGTCGTTATACATGGTAGATGCTGCTGATTTCCCCATATCTACACGGTTAAATAGCCCTGTATAGTTCACGATTAGTTTTGCATCTGGATTTACAGCCTTAATGCCTTCACGGAAACCAACTTCAAATCGTTTTATTACCGGAATATCCATTCCGCCTACAAAGCCGATTTTGTTCGTTTTAGTTGTCAAACCAGCGATTACGCCAACGAGATATGCCCCTTCTTGCTCCTTAAAGGATACAGACGCGACGTTAGGTAACACGAGATCAGAGTCAACAATACCAAATTTGGAATCAGGATTTTCCTTGGATAGTTGTGTTATCGCATCTGCTAAAGTAAACGCAGTAGCCCAAGTTAAATCATAATTTGCTTTTACAAATTGGTTAAGACTTGGCATTACATCTGCATCTGTTTTTGGTTCTTGATATTTCACCTCAAAGCCATAGTCTTTTTTTAATTTCTGTAATGCTTCCCATGCACTTTGGTTAAATGATTTGTCATTTACACTACCTAGGTCTGTTACCATTCCTACTTTAAGCTTCTTTAGATTTTCACCTGTAGAAGCACCGTTATTCGTCCCTTCAGTCCCAGCATTATTTTTGTTTCCTGTTTGACCACATGCTGTAAGAACTAGTGTAAAGATTAGTAATAAAGGTAATGCTGTTTTCATCCATTTTTTCATTGTAGATCCCCCTAGTGTTGTTATGGTTTTTTGTTATTCTTGAAATACCTTTATACATGTATCATTTCTAAAAAGCTTGCCCCAATTTTGGGCTCAGTAACCTTAAAATTATGAGCAAGAGTTGCTGCAACATCCGCGAATGTTTCTCTTGTACCGATCGAGCAAGAGTTATTAGTGAGTAAAGGATTATAGATCAATATCGGTACATACTCACGAGTATGATCTGTTCCCTGCCAGGTAGGATCATTCCCGTGGTCTGCCGTAATAATCAATAAATCTTTATTACCTGTTTGTTGCATGAGCTCCGGGAGATATTGATCAAACTCCTCTAGACAAGATGCATACCCTTCAGGATCGCGACGATGTCCATAAAGTGAATCGAAGTCTACCAAGTTGGTAAACAGAACCCCATTAAAGGGTCGTTTAAGCAAATCAATCGTTGTTTTAATGCCGTCCAAATTGCTCTTTGTGGGATGAGATTCATTAATTCCTTGACCTGTGAAAATATCATTGATTTTTCCAACGGAGATAACATCGTAACCATTATTTTTAATGTGATCGAGCACGGTCTCCCCTATAGGTTCAAGTGCATAGTCATGTCGGTTAGGTGTTCGTATATAAGTGCCTGGGTTACCGATGTAAGGTCTTGCAATAATACGACCCACCACATAAGGATCTTTTAATGTTATTTCCCGAGCGATTTCACAAGCTCGATATAATTCATCTAACGGAATAACATCCTCATGAGCTGCAATTTGCATGACACTATCTGCAGAAGTATAAACAATCCATGCACCTGTTCGAAGCTGTTCTTCTCCAAACTCATCAAGAATCTCAGTTCCCGATGATGGCTTGTTGCCAATTACCTTGCGTCCCGTCAGATTTTCGAACTTCTTAATTAACTCCTCTGGAAAACCATTCGGATAGACTTGAAAAGGTACTTCTACTTTTAGCCCCATTAACTCCCAATGTCCCGTCATTGTATCTTTTCCTACCGATATCTCTGCCATCTTGCCATAAAAAGCTAAAGGGCTCTCGACGGGAGGTATTGTAGGAAGTGGTGCAATATTTCCTAGGCCAAAGGCGGCCAAATTCGGTAATTTCATAGTAGGTACTGCCTCACTTATATGACCTAACGTATGACTACCTACATCGCCAAAATATTGGGCGTCTGGTAAAGAACCAATACCGACGCTATCTAACACAAGTACACAAATACGCTCGAATTTCATCTCATTTCCTCGATTCTTCAGAGTAAGCTCCAATGTTGCAAAGCAATTGTTCCCGTGATATCATGCAACAATAATCCTTGAAAGGATGTATGGTAATGATTACAGACATAGCTGATATCAAAATTTTCTCAGATATTCCTAATGATGAATTTCAATATATAACCCCGTTACTCAAGGAGCGTCATTTCAAAAAAAATCACATCCTTATGTTTGAGAATGACGAAAGTGATGAGGTGTATCTCATTCGTTCAGGTATGGTTAAGATTTATCGTATATACGAAGGCAAAGAGATTGTCCTAAGCATCACAATGGCAGGCGACATCATTGGAGAAGTTGAAGCGTTGTCTAACGACAATCATCGAATCTCATCCATTGAAGCGCTAGAAAACGTGTCAGCATGGCTTATACAAAAACAAGATTTCTTATACATTGTTGATAAATATCCATCTGTAATGCGAAACGCTTACAAAATTCTCGTAGATCGAACTAGAATGCTCAATCGTATGATTCGCTATTTAACCTTTTATGACGTTCGTGGAAAAGTTGCTAATATTGTGATGGATCTCTATTATAATTTTGGAGTCCCGTTTGATAACGTTTACAAAATTGATCTTAAAATTAGTCAAACCTTGATCGCCAACATGCTCGGAGTCACTAGAGAATCGATATCCAAGACACTAGGTGAATTTCAAAGCGAAGGGCTGATCGATATTCGCGACAAATTTTTATACCTCCTCGATATGGGTAAATTAGAATCGATTTGTAATGTGACGGAAGAGTTTCCAACGCTTCGTAAGTGGAATCGTTAGCTCTTTCATGCATCAAATATAACAAATGATAGCGCTTTATTTCCGTTACTAAGCTTACTAATATTGTGTGAACTACTTCACATTTTTGAAGTAATCCTTGATACATCTTGTGAATATGTATTGTGCTATGATCTTTGGTGAAACTAACTCGAAGTCACATTCGAACTAATGGAGGGAATTATATGAGTTTTCATATCGAAGCCAAAGTTGGCGAAATTGCTGAATCAGTTTTACTGCCAGGAGATCCATTACGCGCAAAATATATTGCCGAGACTTTCCTAGAAGATGCTGTTTGTTACAACAATGTACGTGGCATGTTAGGCTTTACTGGAACTTATAAAGGAAATCGCGTATCTATTCAAGGTACAGGAATGGGCATGCCTTCAGCCTCCATTTATATTCATGAATTGATCAATGATTATGGGGTCAAAAATCTTGTTCGTATTGGAACATGCGGTGCCATCCAGCATGAGGTAAAAATCCGTGATGTCATTATTGCACAAGCAGCGGCGACTGATTCCGCTATCATCCGGAACCAATTCCCAGGGTTTGATTTCCCGCAAATTGGAACCTTTAATTTAATAAAAACGGCTTATGACATTGGAACAGATAAAGGACTTAGCCTTCGTGTAGGTAATGTACTTTCTTCTGATATTTTCTACACAGAGAATTTAGTTGGGGTCAACAAGCTTGGTGAGCATGGTGTATTGGCTGTAGAGATGGAGACAGCAGCGCTATATTATTTGGCCTGCAAATTCGGTGTTAACGCTTTGAGTCTTATAACAGTTAGCGATCATATTCTTACTGGTGAACAAACAACAGCCCAAGAAAGACAAACCACTTTCAACGACATGATCGAAGTAGCATTAGAAACTGTTGCAAAATAGTACCTAATAACGTTTATAAACAAACAAAAAGAGGCCGTCCCAAAAGTAGAAAGTTCGTTAAAGGGATGGCTCGCACTTAAAAAAAGTGTTGGATAACATGAAAAAATGGTGATGCAGGGAGCTATTCCTGTATCACCATTTTTCTTTTCTGGAATATATGTTAATTTTTATTTGGCTATGATTAACAGAGTAAAATCTAGAATGTTGCAAATGATAAATATATGTACTTCCATAGCTGGCTTGGAATTTTATAACAAGAAAAACATTATGAAAGAAGTGAATAAGAAAATGGCATACATTATAGTTCTAGGTTTATTACTTGTTGCTTCAATCGTAATGCTTTTAATTGCAGGCAAACATATTATTAAGAAAGATCCCACATAAGAAATGCACTGCTTCTAAATCATCCATGATTTAGTTTATTAGCGGCCTTTTCAACTTTCACCTATACATTCAAAGATATGCTCATAACCGATGACGCCGGCATAATCGGCCGATTTTAGTTTCTATAATAATGCCGTTATAACCGCCATTGAATAAGCAGAATTCCCACAATCATAATAGCGTTATGTAGAATACTGCGGCAAATGAATAGTAACGTTTGTTCCTTTATGTACTTCGCTAGAAAGGTGAATCGTTCCAGCGTGCAAATCAACAATCTTTTTCACAATTGATAATCCTAATCCGTTACCATTAGTATCTTTGTTGTGCTTATGTTTCTCCCAATAAAAACGTTCATAAACATGAGCGATTCTCTCTTGAGCGATACCTTCGCCTGTATCGGAAAAAGTGACTGTGCACTGCTGCTCATTACAGCTTGCTTCAATCGTAATATTTCCGCCTATTGGCGTATGCTTAATCGCATTGGACAGCAGGTTGCTCCAGACTTGCAGCATAAGCACCTGATCTCCATAGATAAAGCTTTGTTCACTAGCTTTTATCGTGCTCATAATATACTTTTCCGTCATTTGAAATTCGAAAAGCTGCAATGCTTGCAGTAATTGCGCTTTGATTGAATAATTGTGCTTAACTATTACTTTGCTTTCATTTTCCAGACGGGATAACAGCAGCAATTGATTGCTCATAGAGGATAACTGGCCTGCTCTGTCTCTAATAATCTGTACATAATGGTTTCGCTGTTGCAAAGCTAAATCTTGCTGCTCTAAAATATCAGTAAAACTTTGTATTGAGGAAAGTGAAGTATGGATTTCATGAGAAACATTAGCTACAAATTCTTTTGCTGAACGTTCGGATAATTGCAATTGCTGGTGAGTTAATTGTAACTGTCCAATAAGCTGATTCAAATCTGTGCTTTTACGATGTGCTTTGTTCAACATCATAAATAAAAAAACGGTAACGATTAAGAGCAATGTAGCACCTGCCCGAAGCAAATGAAGCTCAGTAACAAATAATGCTGCTGTATAACAAAATACCCATATGCTATCATTCATTTGCCATAACCTCAAGCTTATAACCTATGCCCCTTACGGTACGAATGACAAAGCTATGCCGATAGCTTATAAATCTTTTGCGTAAACGTTTAATGTGGACATCAACGGTACGTTCATCACCAGCATAATCTGTGCCCCAAATTAAGTTGATTAGCTCATCTCTAGTAAATAATCTCCCTGGGTACTGTGCAAGCTGGGTCATCAATTCGAATTCCTTAAGCGGCAACAGCAACAAGAATTCTCCATCAGTGATTTCATGATTTTGTAGATCTATTACTAGTCTATTCAAACGAATTTTAGCGCTAGATACGATAGAGTAGCGGCGAAATAATGCTTTTATACGAAATAAAAGCTCGGCAAGCTCAAACGGTTTCGTCACATAATCATCTGTGCCGCTCAAATAGCCTTGCTCCTTATCTTCTAATTGCTGACATGCCGTAAGTAATATGATCGGAATATCATAATTGCGTCTAATATGCCTACAAACATGCAGCCCATCGATAACTGGCATCTTCACATCAATAATCGCCAAGTCGATTTGCTGCTCTTTCATCTGCATTATCGCGTGTTCACCATTATAGGCTTCAAACACTCTAAAGCCTTCTCTCGTCATATAATGATTTAAGCGGGTGCGATTGTGGGCATCATCATCGGCAATTAAAAGCTGCTTCATAGCAATTTCCCACCTCCTAAAACTTTTCATGCTACTGCTTGATCTACTTCACTGAACATGAAAAGTACATCGAAAGCATATACTAAATCTTTTCATGCTACTGCTTGATCTACTTCTCTATAAGACCACTAATATTTTACATATCTTATTATTGATAATGATAATCAATATCACGTTATTTGTAAACTATTAGTTTTTTTCAAGCTCAGGATACAGCATCGGCAATAGCGCATCAATGGCTTCGATTGCAAGATAATTACCCGTAGTTCCGAACAAGATTTCCTCTAGATCAAATACTCGATCATTTTTCACTGCATCAAAATGCTTCCATATATCATTGGTTTTAAATTCGGAATCGAACATCTTAATAACTTCTTCTGGCATTCCATGCGCCGCACGTAATATAACATCTGGATTAGACTGGAACAAATATTCTGTGTTGGAAGCTAAATATTCAGCTGTCTCTCCCTGTACAATGTTGACGCCACCAGCTAACCTTACCAAATCTCCAATGTATGAATGTTCGGTTGCAACTAGATAACTTCCTGGAATCCCCATCAAAATTAACACTTTCGGCTTATTATAATTAGCACTCAATTGCTCAATCTCGCTTACTTTCTGTTCAAAGGTATTCACTAGCTCCGATGCTTGCTTATTGCGATCATACCTCGTACCTAGATCAATAATCGCCTGATTCATTGATTCGACGCTTGTTAAGTTAAGAAAATTAGCGGTAACCCCCATATCTTCAAAAACTGGCTCTAAATCGTACTGTAGCGTCGTTACTGAAAGCACTTCAGTCGGCTTTAACGACTTAACCAGTTCCATATCAGGACTCATCGGATTTCCGATTCGCGTCACATCATCATATCGTTCCGGTAGTACCTTGCCACTTGTTGGCACACCAACAACGTCAAGCTCAAGCACATCTAATATTTGTGTAATCGCTACAGTGGTCGATACAATGCGATAATCGTCAGCTTGGGAAAAAGTCGCTTGATCTGACCCTGACTGCCCTGTAGATGTCAATTGAGTATCAACTTGCCCTACATCCGTCTCAGTAGTAGATTGCTGGACCTTTACTGTTTGATCCTCTACAGTAACCTCTCCACATCCTATCAGCAGCATAAGCAATAATAACAAGCCAGCAAAGCTGGTCATCATTTTTTTCATTTCAGTACCTCCATTTTTTCAACTAACCTGTGCCCCTATTGACTTCCTTACATGCACTAAGTGGGGACAGCTAACTGTCCCCACTACAATTTGCTATCCATTACAGTACCATTTATTAAGATGATGTATGAAGCAAACGCAGAATAATTGTCAATGCTTCGGCTCTTGTAGCAGACGCCGCAGGTTCAAAACGATTATTGCCCTTTCCGCTAATCAATCCTGCCTGAACCGCCGCTTCTACTTCTTGTTGCGCCCATGTTGGAATATTAGCAGAATCAGCAAAAGTTACCGAAGGAGCTTTATTCACTTCTAGCTTAGCGGCACGAGCAATAATGACGGCCATCTCTGTACGTGTAATGTTATTATTTCCTCGGAATGTATTGTCGCTATAGCCACCCATTAGACCAGCATCAACTACTGCATTAATATGCACTGATGCCCATGTAGGAATTGCTTCTTGATCGGCAAATAAACTTGAGGAATTCGCAGCTGATAGCTTCAGTGCTCTACTTAGCATTACCGCAAATTGTGAACGATTAATGACAGCGTTAGGTTTGAATGTCCCGTCGCTATAACCATTGGCAATTGATAGCTGTACAGCATTCTCAATTGCTGCCTTAGCCCAATGCCCCTCAATATCTTTAAAACTCGTAACTGTAGGCTCTTGTTCCGGTTCCTCTACTGTAGTATCATCTTTCGGATTACCAGTTTCGCTATCTGTATTGCTAGATCCACTGTCACCATCTAGACCGCTTGGGAAACCCACCTTCCCATCTTTGGTCGGAACAGGTGCATCCACTGCTACCGCTTTAATTGATTCAGTAAGAAATTTGAAGCGAATATCGTATTCGTGGATATATTTGAAATCAATCGTCTCAATGACCCAATTTATACTAATCCAACCTTTATGTATGTCAGTCAAATTACCAATCTCGAACGTAACAACGCGAGTATTGTTGTCCGAATTATTATTCGATACATTACCTTCATTGCCGTTTAATTTAAGACCAACAATCTCTTTACTTTGCAATACTGTAAAAGATATTGTCTTTTTATTATCATCTACTTTCAAAAGCGCAGGACTAACCAAATATTGCGTCGACATTGACGTCTTATCTTCCTCGGCGTAAAGCACTGTATAGTCGATATAATAATTGCCGTTTGCCAAATTAGTTGGGTCAATCGTTGAGACAAGATTTGAATTCCCATTGCTTGTAACACCTTCAGCTGCATTTGCCAACTGTCCAATACTTACATATGAAATGATAAGTAACACCGCAACAAATATCGACAGTAACATCTTCTTGTTTAATGCTTTAATTAACATGCTCACCTGACACACTCCTCAAATTTCTTTGTTTTTTCAAAAGAGAAGTCCCTTAGTCAAGGTGACTTAGGGGACATCTTAATAACAACTCGTATCAATATTATGATCCGATTACATATCAGCTTAAGTAGTTTTGTGATTAGCGACCCTTAAGAATTTCTAGGTTTACGTTTACGGTAGAAGGCAACGATTATTAAGCCAGCAATAAGCACTATTGAAAGGAACGTAATAAAAATAATACTTTTCTTGTTACTAGAATCTTCTGATACCCCTGCTGCAACTACTGTAGTAGAATCATCTACTGTCGCTCCGTCTAATACCGCCGACAATTCTACAGTTTCTTGATCATTAGTAACCTCATCTTGAGTCACGCCATCTACATTATCATCAGTAGAACTGTTTGCAGAC
Organism: Paenibacillus endoradicis; assembly: GCF_024721975.1. The sequence goes on from NZ_JANQBB010000002.1 coordinate 370,513, forward strand.
TCTACTTCATTTTCAACTTGATCATTAGATTTATTATCAGTTTGCTGATTCGCTTGTTGATCTCCTTCTCCAGTAGCTGATTGAGCCCCCGCTGATAATGAACCGCCCTCTGTATCTTTATCGTTACTGCTTGATGAAGAATTTACTGGCACAGTTGTAGGTTTAGAAGTAGCTCCATTCGCTGAATTGGGCTTTGCAGTTGGTGCAGTTGGTGCTGTTGATGATTCGGGTGTTTGAGAAGTAGTATCTTTATTCTGCTGAGTGCTTCCTTTGCCGCTATCGGTTTGCTTCACAGTTGAAGTATCCGAATCTTTGGACCCAGAACTTCCTGATGCGGTCGGCTGAGGCGTTGCTGTTGACTCTGGTGTTGCAGTGCTCTCTGGCTTACTAGTTAGCTTCAAAGTATTGGTATCGTACACAAATCGTATCGTGTAATCATGATCGTAATCAATTTCTGGTACAGTTACATGAATCTGCGATAGCATTGACTTTTCCAAACTATCTAATGAAAATTCAACAAGTCTTGTGTTTTTCTCACTGTTGGTGCTAATAACTTTAGCATCAACATAGTTGCTTCCACTCGGCACTTTAAATTTTGTGACCCATTCACTGTGATTGATCGTCATTCGTACTTTTATTGCTCCACCACTAACGATTACTGAAGCTGGTTTATCCCAGTAATCATTAGCCATAGATGCAGACTCATCTTCAGGCTTCTTAATAACATAATCAATGGTATACGTTCCGTCAGTTAAATCTGCTGCATAAGCGGATTGTGACCCTTCAAATAGGGTTACAATTAGTGCAAGCAACATCATTGCACATATAATTTTTCTAAGTTTTCTATACATGATTTCCCTCCATCTAATAGATAATAGCGAGCACTAGATTCGATACATCATTATAAGAAAATGATAATCATTATCATTGAATAATCAAAAAAAATATTGTTATCATGTTTATGTAAACAAGAATTGCCCTCTAGAAAAACATTAGATGATACACCTTCTAACATTCGAGCTATTCACATTTATAATTCACCAAACTGGTTGAATCTGTTAATCATAACGATAATTGTATCCTCTGACTGTGAACGCAATATGAACAATAGATTACAAATTTAACGTCAACCCGCAAAAATGCTTTCGCTCGTTGTTGGTACTAGACACACAACAAGCGAAAGCATGACTTTATAAAACATATGAGAGCATGCACTAATAATATAAAACCTAACAAGCCGCTAGTAACTAACCTTTCAAACTAGCTTGCTCCAATAATCGAATAATAAGCGTCAGTGCTTCAGCACGGGTAGCTGTTCCATTCGGATCAAAACGGTTATTCTCTTTACCTGTTATTAAGCCCGCCTTAACTGCTGCTGCTACTTCCTTTTGTGCCCATGTCGGAATTTCTGCTGCATCCGCAAATGACAACTCTACATTCGCGTCGAGCTTAAGATTAGCAGCGCGTGCAATCATTACAGCTAATTGCGCACGCGATAATTGTTCATTAGGACGGAATGTATCGTCAGAATAACCTTGGATAATACCCGCCTTAACTACTCGCGCAACATGATCTTTCGCCCAGCCAGGAATAGCTGCGAAATCAGTCAAAGTAGTAGTGTCGCCATTACCTTCCAGTTTCAACGCACGGCTTATCATTACCGCAAACTCACCACGTGTTACCGTAGCATTTGGACGGAAACTACCGTCAGCAAAGCCATTTACAATGCCTAACTTAACCGCTTTATCAATGCTTGTTTTAGCCCAATGGCTTGCTGTATCTGAGAATACAACGTTATTAGTCCCTGTACCAGTGCCTGTTTCACCTTCACTTGGCTTTTGTTCTTGTTCTTTCACTTCTTCTTCTGGTTTTGTACCTTCACCATTATAATCGTCTATTTTTCCACCATCTACACCAACATTACCATCATCATCAGAACCTGGTACAGTAGGATTTGTATCAGTCACATACGTAGCAGAAGACTCGTCAAACTGGAATTGTACGTTGTAAGAATGATGGTAATTAAACGCATCCCAATCAATTCGAACCGTTCCATTCGTCTTTTGCGCTAGAGAAGAAAGAGTAAATGATACGACTCTTGTATTGTTTTTCGCATTACGACTAACTACCTTCTCGCTTTGTCCATTTATTGTGAAGGACTTAATTTCCGCGCTTTGCTTAACAGTAAACATAACCGTACGCTGCGAACCTTGTACACGGACTAATGCTGGATTAACTACGTAATCGTCTGCCATTGAAGTAGCATTAGTGCCATCCTTCAAAATACTGAAATTCATATAATAGTAACCATTAGCTGGATATACTGGTCCTGTTCCCGGATTAGTTCCTGGATTTGTACCAGGATTTTCAGTACCATTACCGCCACCATTAAACACTTTATTAAATGTTTCCAACGCATTATTCAAACGAAGATGTGCTTCATCTGTAGTAATCTGCTCAGAAGGAATTCTTACTGCTTCTTCATTCGCAAGCGCAATTGCACTTGCTAACGATGCTAGAGCAAGCTGTTGATACTGACCTGTTTGACCACTATCAACGGCTTTTTTATGAGCTGATGCTGCAGTTTTAATTAATTCATACAGCTTTTGATTGTCTACATTATTAAAGTTCAAACGAATGTCATGCGTACGGTCATAATTTTGCTCCGGCACAACTGTGCGCACCTTAGCATCCAAGAAACCTGACAAGCTATCAACTTCAAATGTAACTACTCTTGTATTGTTGACTTTGTCTTCACTAACTGTTGTAGCTGCTATATAATCCTCGCCTAGCTTCACTTTGAACTCTGGCACATTACTGCTGCTAGTTATCTTAAATGATACATGTGAGTTACCTTCATCGTCTGTCACAACAAGTGCAGGTTTTGCAAAATAATCATTCATTTGCGAAAATTCTGCTAAACTACTATGCACTGCCGAAAAGTATACTTGTTTCGTTTCCGCAGCATTAAATGTCTCGATTACAGCTTGCAATGCCTTTTCAGCTTTCAAAATTGCTGGTCGTGATGCTGACAACTGGCCCGCAGTATCTTGTGCAGTTGCAATCGCTACTTCTAACTGGTCGATATAATAAGCAGAATGCGATCCTACTTCTGTACCTTCTTCTGCATCATCTAGTAGAACTTGTGCATCGTCAATCAATTGCTGTAATGATTTCAGATATGTTTTATTAAAGCTAATAAATACAGTTTTGCGTTCAGCTTCCGGTAGCTCCATTGGATATTGCAGCTTCCACAAGCCTTGCCATAATTCATCTGTTTGCAAATAAGTACGATTATTACTTCTGACAAATGCCTGATATACTTTAATCGTATCACTATGCTCTCCCGCCAAAAGAGCGCTAAACTCAGGTGTATTTGTCAAAATAGGATCTTTAACTCCAATTGCTGTATTACCCCATCTCGAAAACGAACCAATTGCCGCATCAGCTGATACCGTTCTTATAGACTTATCTGCTAGCTCATTTTCTGTATCGTAAAATGCAAAGTTAGCAAAAGACTGATAATAGTCAGGACCAGCCTGCTGTAACATAACAGCATGAGAGCTAATATCTCCAGCATGTGAAGAAATCTGTGCATCCTTCTCCAAAGAATCAAGCACCATAATCTCAATATCGTAGGCTGCTAGACGTTGCTTGTCGAATAACTCCCAATTACCAGCACTATTGGACGCATTAAGCATCGTATTTACATCAGCCTGAGTTGCTTGTGCATGATCAACCACTAGTTGAGCTTTAACAATTTGCTCTTTTACGTCTGTAACAGGACCTTTATAACCGATAGTTGACCCGTAATAAGTTTGTGGCAAGTACTCACCATCTGATAGTGGAGTTGCATTAATACTTGCTGGTTTTCCTGCTTCGCGCTCACCAGCATCAGCCTTGCCTTCGACCCAAGTTGTAGCTGTTTCGATCCATTGAATTAATCGCGTTTTATCTACAGTAATACGAGAAGTTTGGAAAGCTTTAATTGCTTGGTCGGCAATTTTATAAGCAGCTGCTAAAATATCAGTATTTCCTGAATCTTCTTCGATTAAGTTTTCTGCCAGTTCTAGCTTAGTTTGAAGCTTCGCTTTCGAACCTAGTGCATATGTACCATCGTATTCACCTTCCACCGCATCACCAAGCAAGGCATAGCCTTCAGCGATACGTTGTACAAATAGTTCCTCTGTTATTTCAGAAGCTGGTGGTCCCTCATTACCACCACCAGGGATCTCTGGAAGTGTAATATCCGTTACAGCAATTTCAAGCTGCGCATTGTACCAATGATTGTAACGAACAGGAAGCCCGAAATAATTTTCTAGATCATCAATATGCATTAAAATATCTTGTTTTTTCCACACATCTTCGATTGCAAATTGTACAACAACATTATTGGTATATGTAGCATCACGAACAACAATATTTTCATATCCCTCTGTACCAGTTGCAGTCTCTACGCCGTTCACTGTCGTAATAACTGCTTTGGCAGAGCCTACTTTGCGAGCTGCTAAGTAGGCAAAAGTAGCATAGTTAGCTTTAGTCACTTCATGCTCAAAAACTGCTTTACCACCAGAAATGATTAGCTTTCCGCTGCCTTTCACCATAAATCCGTCTGCCGCAGAAGCATCTGTAGTTCCATCTTTCACATAACGATAAGATACTGCGTATTCACCATCAGGAATAACCTTTCCCGCTTCAACATAAGCAAACACCGAAGATGGCAATGCTATGCCAACAAACAATGCCGCAATTAATAATAAAGCAAATAATTTATTTAATCGCTTCACAATTTATAACTCCTTTACGTTTGTATTTTTATATAATTTTATAAAAATCATATTCTTGTTTAGCAGGTAAAAGAGCGATCTGCCACCGCAGAGCGCTCTTTTACCTGCTTTACATTAATAATGCTTAGCCCCAAATAAGATCAAGTGAATACCATGTGTCATGCCAAGGAGCTACTACTACATGCAATAACACATCAATAGGTGCTGCACTGCTACCTGGGAAAGTTATTGTAGTTGTGTTTGTACCTGAATTATATACGCCTGCATAATTCACTCCACCAACTTCAACTTCTGGGAAATAGCTTCCTGATAGCGTGATCGTTACATTGCCGCCCGACTCAGTAGCATTAGCTGCAATATAGCTGCTTGAGTGTGAGTGGTAAGCTCCATCATACTCGAAGTAATAGTTGTAGCTGTTGTAAGGATTTGCAAAAGCAGATGCAGCCATTGACAACATAAGTACCAAAGCAACCATCGTTAAACCAACTGATTTTTTCATAGATTTCAACATGAATATAACACTCCTTTAGATTTAGGTTAATATAAAAGCTTAGTATAAGAGCTTGCTGTGAACACGTACTGTCATCTTACATATGCTGCCGACCAGCATATAAGGATACAATCAAAGTTTCAACCGCAGGCATTCCTCCTCGACCCATATGTAATCTTCAACTGGAATAGTCACAATACTTCACGAAAGTCATGATTATGATAATCATTATCAATGACTAATCAAAAAAAATATGTTCCTTACACTTGAATGTCCCGGTAACATTCTACATTTATCTATAATAGAAAAATATATGTAAAGTAACTCCAGTTATTTACTATAGTACACTACCATTGTGAACAGAGTATGAATAATAGATTACAAATGAGAAAGTAAATCAATAAGCTACTTGTAATATCAAATATTAGCAAAAAGTATGATTTTTGAGTATATGCAACTAATTTGTCAAACTTACGTCATAAAATCTTCAAATATCTCCTATTTTCTAGCGCTAGCCCTTATTTCAATCAATTATCTATTTTGTTATGATTAAAATAATAAGATCTAGGATGCAGGCTACAATAATGTGCAAAAGAAGAGACATCATGAAAGGAGTGAATAAGAAAATGGCATACATTATCACTTTAAGTTTATTACTTGTTGCTCCATTAGTGCTGCTTTTCGTAGCAGGAAAACATATTCTCGATAAAGATCCAATATAAGGAACGTGTTTGATTCTATTCTAACCACTTATCATGAATACTTTTACTATCAAACTCGAATCATCCGCAAGCTAATGGTTCTAGTAATTGTTTACTTAAATAGACCAAATGTTTTCATTAGCACCTACAAGCTCGAGTAGATCTTGTAGGTGCTTTTCCTATCCAAATAGAATGATCCAAGACAACATAATTTTGATTTAAAAAGAAAACGGGTTCTCGAAAGAGCCCGTAAACATTGATATTATAAAGTTTTGAGCTATTATTTACATCATGTTATCCATGATATTAGGTGAGTTTTAATTTCAGATATGGATATAACTTCGGAAAACGATAATCATCTATTCAATACTTTTCAATGATTCAATCATATTGATTCGGGATACCTTTCTCCGAAGCAGCGAGTTAGAGATAGTGGTAAGCAAAAATGCAAGAATGACTGATACCAGCATAACAAACATATTTATTTGATCCGGGATTTGTTGATGGGTACTCGACAGCGCCTCTATAATAATAGAATACATGTAGCCGCTGATAGGCAGCGCTATAATAACCGCAAAAGTGGTGAGTATCATATTTTCAGAAAAAATAAGTCGGTTTATTTTGTTTTTTTGATAACCCAATACCTTAAGAGTAGCCAACTCGCGATTCCTTTCGTAAATGTTGATAGAGGATATCGTATAAATGGCACCAAACGAAAGAATGATGGCACTAATGATAAACATGATGAAGATAAAACTATTTTGCTTCATCATAAATTGTGCAGATTCTTTCAAATTCTCCTTATCCACGATTGTATCCACCTGACTGTCTTGTTCGAAGAACTGTCGGACGTTAGTAAGGTCTGCGGCGTTACTGGCTTTCACTAGAATTGAGGTTGGGTTGTAGTCAATGCCAAAGCTCTTGAGATACGCTATTGAGCAATAGAAAGACGGGTTCGAATACTGATTGGATATTTGCGTAACCTTCATATCGACCGTTTTATTCGCAAGCGACGGGTCGGTGAATTGAATTCGAATCGTATCCCCTATCGCAACCTGATAGTGATCTGCATACGATTTGGGTACCAGTACTCCGCTGTCCATAAGCGTCATCGGATTATCGTTCTCGTCGAAAAACTGAATAAGATCATTGTCCTTCTCCGTAACGGTCAACGTGGCGTTCTCATGATTGTCGCCTTTGACAAATTCCACCGGAAAGGCCGATAGATAATAGCTACTTTCAATCCTGGTGGGTAGCTCCACCTTCGCTAACTCAGCTCCCCTCGTATATTCGACCTTCAAATCATAAGTATTTACCTCTTCAATCTGGTCAGCCACCCTTTGCAGAGATGTTTGAGTCCCGAAAGCAGTGATCAATAACACCGTGCTCACCACAACGCCAACGGAACTCGCTATCGCTTTTTGCTTATTAAGAAAGATGTTTCTCAAAATAAGCTTATTGCTATAGGAAATGCGTCTCCATATTCCCGGAAACCGTTCAATGAGCAGCGTCTTCATCTTCTTCGGGGGTTTAGGCCTCATCGCCTGCGCTGCGTGTTCTCGCAGAATACCTATACCGCTGAAGTAACAAGCCAGAATACCGAATGCGCTCGAGAACAAGATAGGCGTAAGGACCGAGAAGTAAGATAGGGAGAAAGTAATGCCCGGCAGCGAGTAGGATCTTGCATTTGACGCTTCAATCATTGGAATGAAGAGGAATGCCGCAACGACACAACCAAGAATGGAACCTATGATGCCGACAAGCACTGGGAATCCCATGTAATGGAGCATGATGCTGCTGTTCTTCACTCCTAAAGCCTTCATAATTCCTACTTGGTTCCTTTGTGAATCGATGATCCGAGACATGGTGAGGAAAAGTATGATCGCTTCGATTATAAAGAGAACTAGCGGAATAACCTTGCTCATCAATTTATTGTTATAGACTGTTTGTTGGAGCTGCGAATAACTGAATGTTCGCTCTTTGCTTATTTGGCTTACATAAGAAAGGGTTTGGGATTGCGCTTCAATGTTTTGGCCTAACCGGTCTATATCGTACCCTTCTTCCACATCGATTAAAACTTCATTATAGTAAAGGCTACCGCCGATACGAGGAACTCCCGCTTCAGCCACATAAGCGAATCCGGAATTTTTATGATCTTGCGTTTCATTCTTTTTGGCGTATTCCACATTTTCGCCCAAGCCGCTGATGGTGAACGCCACATCCTCGTCATTGACCTTTAACATAATTTGATCTCCTACTCTGTACTGATGTTCCCTGGCGTAATGGGAATCAAGCAAGATTTGATCCTTGCCTGACGGAATGTTGCCTTCAATTATCGTAGGCGTATTAATCAAATTGTTGACGGGAATCGAATGAATCTTTAAGGTCGCTTTCGTATCGCCTAAAGATAGTGTCGCATCGAAGGTGTACCGTCCTTCAACCTTGTTTATCCCTTCGATTTTACCCAACTCTGATGTGTCCTGCTTGGAAATTTGGTCGTAGTAGACGTTCAAATCGCTTAAATTATAGGTATGAAAGTATTCCTTGGTATAAGTGCTAAGATTATCGCTTAACGTAACCAGCCCTGTATAGAAAAAAGCACCTATAGTGATAACCAATACAAAGGCAAGAAATTGGCCGATTGACTGCTTGATATCCCTTAACAATTTTTTGAGTAATTTCATCACCACTCAATCCCTTCAACGCTTTGTTTGTGCTCATTGACCGTTACACTTTCGATTATCCCACTTTTCACCCGAATGATTTTATCCGCCATCGGCACAATCGCGGAGTTATGCGTAACCAGCACAACACACTTTTTCGTTTCCTTGTTCAAATCCTGAAGAAGCTTCAAAACCGACTTGCCGGTCACATAATCCAACGCACCAGTTGGCTCATCGCAGAGCAGTAGCGAAGGGTTCTTTGCAACTGCTCGTGCTATAGCAACTCGCTGCTGTTCTCCTCCGGAGAGCTGAGACGGGAAGTTATTCATCCGGTTATTTAGCCCGACCTTATTTAATATCTCTTTGGCATCCAGATGGTTTTTACATACTTCAGTGGCGAATTCAACGTTTTCTAAAGCATTCAAATTGGGGATTAAATTATAGAATTGAAAGATAAATCCTACCTTCTCGGCGCGATATCTCGTAAGTTTCTTCTCGTTATACGTAGTAATATCCTTACCGTCAACAGTCACTTTACCCAAGGTGACTGTATCCATGCCGCCAAGTATATTCAGAATCGTGCTTTTACCTGCGCCGCTCGCACCCAGAACAACGACGAATTCGCCTTCGTTGATCGAAAAGTCAACGCCGTTCAGTGCCTTGATCGGCACTTCGCCTATTTTATATTCTTTCGTTACGTTATTAAATTCGATTAATGGTTTCATAAATTCTATCTCCCCGTTATCTATTTGTCATACTTCTGGAGTGATCTCTCTTGCTAATATAATGTTAGGTATGTTAGTATGTCACTCATGTAGCATACTATAATTCAATCGTAATCTATTGTCAATAACTGGACTCTATGTAAAAAATCATGTCATCTACAAAGCGATTGGTTATTGACAAATTTTCGCATATAAGTTATGGTTTCCTGCTAGATGGGTAACAAACTAAGATGCTGAGTGGTGAGGTAATGAACGTCACATTCGACGAAAAACAGCCAATTTTCCAACAAGTAGCGGATATCATTGAGGACGATATTCTCAACGGAACTTACCGAGAGGACGAGCAGATTCTTTCTGTTGCTCAGTTTTCTCAGCTGTTTCAAATCAATCCGGCGACTGTTGTGAAGGGGATCGGCTTGCTCGTAAATGAAGGTATTTTGTATAAAAAAAGAGGGCTTGGCATGTATGTCTCGTCTGATGCCAAACAAAAGATTCAGAACCAGCGAAGAAATCGTTTTTACAAGGAAATGCTGTCTAATCTCATTAGTGAAGCCGACAAACTCGAGCTGGCAACTGAGGATATCATTGGGATGATTAAACAATTAAGGAAGGAATGAAATCATTGTGAGCATCGTGCTGAGTTGCGACAAATTAAACAAAAAATATGGTCGAACCTACGCATTACGGGATCTGGATATACAGCTGGAAGAAAACGTTATTTATGGCTTGCTCGGCCGAAACGGCGCTGGCAAGACAACCTTGCTTAATATCATAGCAGGTGGACTTTTCGCGAACGATGGCACCATTGAGGTAAGAGGAAAAAAGTTGGGCAAAGGAGCTCAACCGGAAGATTGCTGTTTCGTACGGGAGAATAACAAGCTTTTTGGAGGAGCGCGATTGATTAAGATTTTGCAGTTCGCAGCCAATTTTTATCCCAATTGGGACTGGACGTTTGCTCATAAACTGCTTCAAACGTTTCAGCTCGATCCCAATAAAAAAATTAAGCAACTCTCAAGAGGCACGGAATCGCTAGTAGGAAACATCATCGGCCTGTCCAGCCGATCGGCGTTGACATTATTCGATGAGCCGGTGCTTGGACTTGATGTCTTAATGCGGGAAAGGTTTTACAAGGAGCTATTGGAGGATTACGCCAATCATCCCCGTACGATTTTGCTTTCTACGCATTTGATTGACGAAATCGCTACAGTTGCAGAGCGAGTTTATATTATTGACGAGGGCTCTATCCTGCTTCATGAGGAGATGAATCAGATAAGTATGGCAGCTTTTTTGATTCGAGGAAATTCGGAAGCTGTGGCTTCGTTTACGGAAGGAAAGCGAGTATTGCACACAGAATCCTACGGCCACGGGAAGCTTGCCGCAATTTTCGAAAAGTTAAACGATGTGGATAGAATACAGGCGCGCAAACTAGACATCACGATTGAAAGTTTGTCGCTTCAAAAGTTTTTCTCGTATTTGATCGAAGGAGGTCGTTAAATTGGGTGCATTGGCCGTTCATTTAAAGGCGACCTATTTGCAATTGAGGATATACATCTGGATGGTCATTATTCTCATCCTCCTTGGCAGGTTGGCTGAATTCATCGTTGGTCTCTTTACAGACAGCAGCCAAAACAGAGGACTTTCAGATGGCAACCTGCTTCTGCTTATATTGCTCATTATCGCAATCGTTCTTCCGCTTAGCTATTACAAACGCATCGTACATTTAGGTGCAAACCGAAAACAATATTTTTGGGGGCTTCAATTCGTTTATGCCGTGTGGGCAGCAGTCATTGCTTTATTCAATTCTTTATGGCCAATGCTTGAAGTGAATGTGTTCCACAAAAACAACGTTAACCTTATCGAAGCGTTTCATTGGAATGAATTCGGCGTGGCAGGTTCTTTTCTCTACCAAACCTTTTTTTATTTGATGACGATGGCGCTCCTAAGTATGCTAATCTCTGGCTACCACCACTTTGTCGGTTGGCTGCTGTGGGTGTTGTTCATTGTTGCGATCCCGACGGGAACGGCAATTCCTGCGCTACGCACTCATGTTGTTTCTTTTTTCGAAACCTTATTATTTAACGACTCACTGCTTGCGGGCATCGGATTTAATGTTGTGCTTTTCTTCGTTTTCTTGGCGGGCGGCTGGTTTTTCATCAGAGAAAGAACTTATTGAATATACTTAAATCCATGTGAAGCGGCAGCCTATAAAATCGGCTGCCGCTTCTCTATCCGCGTACAATATAAAAGCAATCGTTCTGTCACCATTCATCCCGTTTATTCTTTCCATAGATATGAAAAAAGCCCAGACCGTGTACGGTCGGGCTTCAACTTGCAGGTAAATGTGGCTCTTAAATGCTAATTTTCAACAACGCGACACCTTCCACATGTGTGGTTACAGTTCACAACTTTCGCTATACCACCGTGCACGATACGAATCTCCATAACGGGTCTAACGGTGTAATGTTTTTCGAATAATCTTTTTTATTTCAATAAAAACCTCAGCTTATCTGGATTCCTAACAAGGTATAGGTTGCAAATCGCATTTCTCTCAACGTGTATCAGCACAACAACTTCGATGCCCTCGCCTGAACGGACAACAAGCCCTGATTGACCATTTATATCCGTCATCTCGACATGCATGCCTCCTTCGTAATGAGGAGCCTTACGAATTAGACCGAGAAGGAACCGTGCGACGAGATCGCGCGATTCAATAGGATGGACGGCGGCGGATGCTTTCCCCCCTCCATCTGAGACCAACACGACATCTTCGGCGAGTATGGATACAACCGTGTCCACGTTTCCCAGTTCGAGAGCCTTCAGGAATCGGCGGATCCACTCTTCGCTTGCTGCTTCGGGATTGACTGGTTCATCGGGGGTAATCCCCATCTTTCCTCTTGCACGGCTGAACAGTTTGCGGCAATTTGCTTCACTTTTGTCAACAAGTTCAGCAATATCTGAATATTCAAAGCCGAGCGCTTCACGAAGCACGAACACCGCCCGTTCCGTATGGGATAGCCTTTCAAGCAACACGAGCATTGCGTAAGACAACAGCTCGTCACGAACAACCGCTTCAAATGATTCATCATTGGGAGTAAGAATGGGCTCGGGAAGCCATTGTCCGAAATACAGTTCCCGCCGTTTACGCGCGGATTTGAGTAAATCCCTACAGCGATTAGTCACCATTTTGCACAAATATGCTTTCGGTTCAACCAAACGCACCAGATCTACGTCATTTATCTTCAGGAATACGTCCTGCACAACATCCTCCGCATCGGAAGCCGACCCGGTCAGTTGGTAGGCAAGCGTAAACAGCAGCCCTTTATACTGCTCATATAACTCTTGCATCTTACCACTTCCAATCTTAGCCTCTAATCCTCTAATTTCATTATTATTTTAACAGGCTTGGCGCATCCCATGTGAATTTTCTCAGTCTCCAACCCAGCTTTCCCGTAAAAATAATATCTACCCCCCATATACGTGTCCATGCCATTCCATGCCCCGGACCTAAGCCAAAGCAGAAAAAGTCTATAAACCCCTTATGCGAGGGTGCAGGGCGCCCTTCAAGATCCGCCGACAAAATCTTTCCAAGCCTTGCCGCTTGAGCGGTCGCTTCCTTACACGTCTTCCCGTCCGCCCGTCCGCTAGCAGGGTCTACAATTCGGGCGCAGTCGCCGATACTGTATACACCCTGAACACCCTGAACCCGATAACTTGCATCTACGATCACGTATCCTTCCGGAGTGACTGGTAACCCAATGTTTCGCAGCATTGGATTGGGTAACAGCCCCAGCGTCCAGACACATAGGCCGACGGACATCGTTTCGCCGCTAGATAAGGTTAGCGTTCCCTCTTTCTCCTGTAACACCCTGCTCCCATGTAAGATAGTTACTCCGCAAGCTTCAAGTGAACGTTCCAATTTAAGTCCTACCTTGGCCGGGCCATCCGGGAATAGCCTCTTGTTCGTGTTAAATAATTTTATCCTCACAGCACCCGGATCTAGACCCAATTGCTGCGCATCTTCTTGAACGAAATGAGCCAGTTCGGCAGATGTCTCGATGCCGCTTATGCCTGCTCCCGCAACGGCTATGGTCATTAATCTCTGACGCTCTTTCGCGTTTGTTTCCTTAACAGCTTTTTGCATATTCGTGCGCCACGCCTCTCTGATCTTCCACGCGGCATCCAAGCTAGCCAACGCCATCCCCCCCAGATCAGGATCAGGTTGCCGTACGACGCTGCCTACCGTCAAAACGAGAATGTCATATTTCATCGAATTCTCATTTCCTTCGGCATCCTGATAAAGCAGCCTTCTCTTCTCTGATTCGATTTTGGTTACGGTAGCCTGAACGAATTCAACCCCCTCGGGAAACAACCTTGTCAATGGGACAATTATATCTTCGTTTCCAGTCGCAGGCTTAAAAAGCAAAACTTTGCGAAAGTGATAGGGATTCTTGTCGATTAGAATAAGTCGAAGCGAACGCTGGCTTGCCTCACCCTTAAACGTTTTTCGAATCGCATTAACCCCATTAATACCCGCATATCCTCCGCCAACGATGATGCATATCAATTCTTTCATTGCAACCACTCCTTATTCTCTTGCATATAAAACGAGATAAAGGATCGTTTTGTGACAACAACGATATGTCGACGACTGCCGATTATTTGTGCTTGAAAAATTCTGTTTCCTCCAAAGACTCTTTCCAAGTCTAGAAGTTGAATGGAGCGTAAGCTAACACCCAAAAATTTAGCCGTCACTAGTAGCACGGTTCACTGCTTGGTAGCTTGAGCAACACTGTCACATCTCATCAATTCATTCAGAACCATCAATATTACACATTCCACATGACTTGAGTGTCTGTCACTGTAATTTAAGCTGTAAGAAGAACGGTGGCGGTAAACTTATAGTAAATGTTTACCGAGCCATCCGCTTTAACTTCAATCTTATCAACAAACCGATGTACCATTTCAGTAATCGATTCGTCCAACTTCACAAGCTGCTTGAGTTCTTTCTTCAATCGAACAATACTTTCTCTGCTTGCTTTCATGCTTGTAAAGTCGTTACCTCTAGCCATCTTTCACCTGTAGATCTGACTGCTTCTCAATATTTAAACTGACTCCATGTCTTTTTCAACCATTCAGCAAATAACTCTTCCTCCTCAAACTGAGGATAATGAGCGGATTTTTCGAAAATAACAAATTCCTTCTTAGGTGCTTCCAGTACTTCAAAGTATTCTTTTGCCGCTTTTACAGATGTCATATAATCATATTGTCCCATTACAAAATAAACGGGTATATCTACTTTATCGACAATGCTTGTAATATTATTTTTCGACTCTTCCTCCAACAAAATTTCTTGGGATAATGAAACTCCTTTTAAATAGCGAATGACATCTAGCAAATTATACTCCGGATTAAAGAGAAACCCTGTGTAATAATCCCCATTATCATCAATTAATCTAGCTGCTCCACCATATTTTCGAACCATATCTCTTGGAGTAAGTTGCTCCCTTTTTTCTATTGGACCTCGAAGCTGTTCTAATCGTTCTGCATCCTTTAAGTTACCAGCTAATTTTGCTTGTTCAATAGAATAATTCAAGCTATCCAATTCGCTATTCCAATGATCGGCAACCTGCCCGATTCCAACATAAGCAACAAATTTTTCAGGTGCTTTTGCGACTGCTTTCATCCCAATATATGTACCAAAAGAATGGCCTATCAGCAACACTTTTTCTTGTCCAAATTCCTTTTTAACATAATCTGTTAATGCCAACAAATCATCTACGAGCAAGTCTGCCGATAATGTAGAGTAATCCTCAAAAAAGTGATACGACTTCCCGCTTCCGCGTTGATCATAGTGTACAATTGTAAAGTTTTTTTCTAGCAAATCTTGATATTTTCGCACATAAGGAATTTCAGAACAGCCAGGCCCGCCATGCACAAAGATTACTATCGGATTGCGTCGGTGCACTCCCCTAATCATGACTTCATGATCAGTACCATTAATCTCGATCTGTTTTAAAGTACTTATGCTATTATCTCCTTCAATTCGAGGTGTCCATGTTGGAAAAACCAATCCGATTGTAAGAAGCAAAACAATAATAAAAATACTTATTTTTGTTATCTTTATGTATTTTCTTTTCAATTGACGGCTCCTTCATAATAAATATCCACTATTGGGTTCATCTCAATGCGGGTTAGTAATATTCATCTTCTAAAATATAAAATATAGGTTTAAAATCTTAGCCCAAGTAGGACAGTACAGCTCATCGATATGACTTATTATCCTGAATAATGAAAAACAAATGATACATTAATTATTTTATTCCATTATCGCAAACAGAAGATATTGTACAACTATTATATATTCTTGAAGCTGCAGGAATAGACGGAGTGACCGCTGAGAACTTTAACGATATCTTGTCCGTCATTGGAGAGGCCTATCATCAAATCAGAGGTCCATCTGACCCGCCGTTTTCTTTAACTGGCAGAAACAATCTTCAGCAAGTTGTTGAAGATTGGTTAAACCAGCAATATTAACCTAGAATAATAGCGGCGTAAGGGAGGTGATCCCTACGCCGCTATTTATTAATGAATTCAATCTTTAGGTTTAATTTTGATGACTGTGGCTGTAGTGTGTTAGCGGTAAAGCAGTAGTCTAGGTCACATTACCAACCTTAACGCTATGTTCGCACTTGCAACGTATTTCTGACAACCAGCATATATCCGGCTCCCCGAATCGTAATGATTCTCTCGGGATTAGCGGGGTCAGCCTCGATTTTTTTGCGTAAATTACTGATATGTACAGCAACCGTTCTCGTATCCTCCAAACTTTTCATACCCCAGATGAGCTGAAACAACGCATCGACACTAACGACGCAATTTACATTTTGCGCCATATAGGACAGTAGGCTAAACTCTCTTTTCGATAAAAAGATGGTTTCGCTACCCATAGTGACAGACTGTGCGTAGAAATCAAGTGTTAAGCCTGGTAACTCCAATAGTTGTCCCTTTCTGCCCGTCGACACTCTACGAAGATGTGCCTTGATCTTGGCCATGAGTACTCCCGGACTGAACGGCTTGGTCACATAATCGTCGCCGCCATCGGATAATGCGCTGATTTTCACCTCGTCTTCCTCTCGACTGCTCAAAAACACGATCGGCACATTCGTGTAGCTCCGTGCGTTCCTGCACCAATCAATGCCGTTTTCATTCGCCAGCAATACATCCAGTACAATCAAATCAGGCTCAAACGACGCAAGTACCTTCATCGCTTCTGTCCCGCTGTAGCTATACGAAGTTATAAAACCCTCCCGTTCGCAATACGCCTGTACAATCTCGCATATATGGGGATCATCATCGACGATCATAATTTTGTGCGTATCCATCACACCGTCACCTTCCTTCTTCTACCGTACAAGGAAGCGATACATAGAATATCGCCCCGGTCTTGCCATCGCTCTCCGCTCGAATCGTCCCTCCATGCGCTTGGACGATTTCCCTGCAAATCGCCAGCCCGAGCCCGCTACCCTCTAAGCCCTTCTCAACACCCGGTTGATCATACCTGTAATTGCGATCGAAAATTTGCTCGAGCTGCTCTGGGGGAATACCCGTGCCTGAATCTTGCACGCTTATGATCGCATAGCGGGTATGATTCACCTCGTCCACAGCTAGCGCAATACGTACCATCCCATCTCTAGGAGTGAACTTCATTGCATTCGACACTAGATTAAACAACGCCTGCTCTAGTCTTTGCGTATCCATCTTGACAACAGACAAGGTAGGTCGCTGATCTTCCGCATCTCCGATATCCAGCACGAAATCCAACCCTGCGTCACGCACAACTAGCTCATATTGTTCGTAGAACCGGTGCAAGAAGTGAGCCACATCAATCGATTCCATGTGGTATGTGACTTGTCCCGTCTCCAAATGCGACAAGAAAGACAACTCCTCGATCATACGGTTAATTCTTATCGTGTTATCCCGGATATACTTCAGATACTGTTCGTTGCGTTCCGGCTTGACCCTGTCTTGCACAGCCTCGACATATCCGAGCATGCTGGACAGCGGCATACGCAGATCATGCGTAATATAGGCAAGGAGCTTCTTCCTCCCTTGCTCGGAGTGAAGCAACCGATCATACGAGATGCGGAGATCAGCATGCGCTGCGGATAAAGCCTGTGTTCGTTCCTGCACGGTTCGTTCCAAATTCATATTCATCTCGGTCAGCTTGTTGTTAGCGTCCTGCAGTTCACGAGCAATCCTCTCTTCGTTCGATGCCGCCCGCGTAAATCTCGAAGAAAGCAATATCATCTGTGCCATCGTAAACACTAGCAGACCAAGCGAAGATGTATTTCCGATCAACGACCATTCGTTGTAATATAAAAAATCGTTGATGACCGTAACTAAAGCAACTATCGACACCAGCAGGAAGACCAACGCTCCCTCCATACGCCGTACAGCCGCTTTGGCCAGTCCAACCATCAAATAAATCATATGGAAAACAACCATCACACCGATCATCGGCAATAATTTTGTATATATAATTGCAGGGGTCACCACAATAATGATACAGAATGCTCCGGTTACGATTCGTGTGCCAAAATGAAACCAACGCGAAACATAATTTGGAAAGATGCATTCAGAGTACATCGTGATGATGTATGTACCGCTGCAAAGAATCAAGTACTCGATCTTGAACTGCAACCCCCATGGAATAGCTGGCCACAATTGTGTGATCAAGAGCTCACCGACCAGTAAGGAGCGGATACCGAACAACAGGGTGAACAGACCAAAATACAATGGGGCCCTGTCCTTGCGTCGCAGTGCGAACAACAGCAGATGATACACGCCAATCACCAGCAGGCTTGCAGTGATAAACATTTCAGCTGCGATTTTCAGATGTGTCCTGACCGTTATCACATCACTGCCGCCTAACTCTATATACTTGGTGATGCCGCCACGCTTATGCTGAAAGTTGGCTACTTGCATAACCAGCTCCACCGTGTCATTCTCGGGTTGGAAGAACACCAGCTTCGTTGCCAGATGCGGTGTCACGCTGCTCTTGTCCTGACCAACCACACCGACTTCCGCTAGCAGCTCGCCATTCACCCATAACTTATACGCATGAAAAATGGTAGGCAGCCGCAGAGCAAGCCGCTCATTCCTGTCCTGCTCACTAAGCTGGATAACCACCCGAAAGGTTGCAAAGCCTGTCCCGTTTAACTGCTGATCATCTAATCGATAGCCAAGCCATGAACTCGGGATACTGATCCAGCGTTCATCATTTCCGTCCCGTGCCAAGCGATTCTGTATGTCCTCTGGCGACAGTAACTCTTGCCAGTAGAACGCCCACTCTCCTTTTAACTTTAACGGATTCTCACTGATATGAGCCTGCGTTAAATCCAGAATGCCTTCTTCACTTTGGAACTTAGGAGAGTGCGGTGCAGAGATGCTGAGATAGAGATAGCTTGCCATCAAACCAATAATAATGATAGCAACTGTATGAAGCAAAATAGTACGAGAACTGAATCGGAGAATACCCGTCATTATCAATCGTAACCCCAATCTGCAAGAGCTAAATAAGTAAATGAATTATTCTAATCATAACATCACTAAAGGATACTGTCCTCTGCAAATATCTGCGAGGCGTTGAACACAAACATCATGATGAGGTCCTTTTTTGAACATAAGAAAAACCGTCCACCCCGGACGGTTCATTAACGTGCAAACCCAAATTTTAAGCAAGAAGAAGGGTAATAAAGCAGACTCACCGATGCAGATCACAGTGGTAGATTCAAAATATATTCGGACTTCAATATACAGGCTCTTAACTACTATTTCCTTAAGGAGACACACAGCACTCCACATGACTGGAATACGTAATATTGCGATGAATCAAGGCACTATTATCGTAAGTTTTTTTAGATACATAAAGAAAAAGATCACCTATGATAAGGCGATTTCTTCAACTTTCGTTCCCCGTTAGCGGAATGACATTTCTTAATCTGAAAGAGCACGTTTTATGTTCGCTTTTGCTTCATCAACCAATCTTTCATCTTTATCATCAATTGCCTGCATCATTATCAAAATGGGAATATATATGGCAATTAATCGAGATAAGATTTTCGTTTCTTCATCTACATCCCCATATTCTTTGAAAAAGTCAGAACGCGCATCCGGAGGTAAAAAGCTATACACAACATTCAAATCACAAGCAGGATGTCCTATATTGATATCTCCCCAGTCGATAATCCCTGAAACTCTTCCATTCTCATCTACCAGTATATTTTTAAAATGAAGGTCACCATGAAGGAATACATACTTTTGATTCACTCTTTCAGTTCTGAGCTGTTCCAAATAATTTGATATTGCATGATACTCTTCTTCACTGAAATGAAGGGCAAGATCGGAAATGAATTTATGTATCTTCTTCTTACGCATCGCAATATCAGTCAGATTTCTATGGTCATATTGAGCTCCATTTTCTTGGGCAATTTGCACAGGGAATGCATGTAAGCTTTTTAAAAATTGCGCGAGCGTTGTTGCTGATAGCGCTCGTTGCTTGTCAGTTAATCCGATTGGAAACTCTCCGGATAAATAGTGGTAGCCTAGGAAGGGTGCAGGATAATTATAATCCCCTTCCCCCAAAAATAGTGGTATCGAATATGCAATAGAAAAATAATCTTTAAGCTTAGGCAGTATCTTTCCTTCCATCCTTAAAGAATTAATTGCAACTTCTCTTCTTGGAAAGCGAAATGCATATTCGGACCCGACAAGAAAAACAGTGTTATCCCAGCCATGTCCTATTTTTTTTACACTTTTTGTAGCTAACTGCGGAAACTGACTGCTTATTAATTTATAAGCCAATTCTTCTGATACTTCCCATTCTGCATCCCATTGATTCGAACTTTCCATATCCCTTTATCTCCTCCTTCGCAAAAATAGAAAATCTGTTCACCTAACCTTGACCCATTTCCCACACATCATACCATGGATTTAATATTATGTTTGAGAACAATCTAACCGTCTTGTTCCGCTAAACTGCCTGTTCGCTTAATACCAGTTCCTAAGCGTAAACGATTATATCATTACAATCAATGCCTTTGAGCCGCACCGTCACATCTCAATTATTGTTTCAGAATCATCAATATTAAGCACTCCACATGCACAGTGTGTGGAAACAAAATCTAAACAAAATAACGGCATCTCTACCGTTTGTGTTTAAGGTACTGGTGTAGACTAGCGGGCTCGAACCGCTGACCTCTTGCATGCCATGCAAGCGCTCTCCCACGTAAGTCGGTTTAACTACCATACATATCACAGATAGACAAAGACTCATAAACTATATTATGTAGGTCGATTACTGACTTACTGGTTCAAGTTCAGAGTATTGACTTAGTTGTCTGAACTCATATCTTCACCAATTATTTTTTTTGCAAAGTCCTTTGCACCTTCAAGCAGTTTTCTTCTAACAGCTTTTTTATTGTTGGTATCTTGTTCTGATTTAAACCAGCTTTTATTTTTTTGGAAAATGCCATTTATCTGATCAATTGAAGCAGGCAAGCCCAAGATATCAGTCATTAAATATTGTATATCTAAAACAGTAAAAGTATCTCCTTTTCCCTCGTTAACGATAATATACATTGTAAGTAACATTTGCTCTTTAAAGCTATTGAGTTTTTTTATTACAGGGTACTTATTAAGACTCATATCATCTGCACTCAAATTAGCAAATATAGATTCTGCTCTGCTTCGTGTTTTCTTTGGTCTCGATTTCGTTTTCCTATCTTGGGATTCCCCTTTAGGAACATACAATTCCACATATAAGATGCCCTCTGATGTCAACACATACTGTTTAGGTGATTTAGTTTCTGGATTTGGAGCATCCATAATCATACCTTTTTTCGCCAATTGTCTTAATAATTCACTGATATTTGAATATTCAATTTTTCTTGCTTCGGCGTAGTATCTTTTGATATTTTCAGAAGAGAACATACTTGTGCCATTTTTCTTCTCGTCGAAATATGCTGCGATTAGCGCGAAATCTTGATCATTTAACCTACCGAAATTCCTTATAAACGATGGTAAGCTTGTTCTAGATAGGTCTTCCTTATCTACATCAATCACATGAGTTCCATGATCTATAACAGGGGGCAACAGAAGTTCCTGATACTCTTCATTTTCTATGTACCGTTTTTCTGGTATCTCACCACGTGTACGCACTATTGCATCGACAGCTGCTGGCAAAAGTGCGTTCAAAAAAACACTTCTTTCTCGCTCAACTACCTCAGCAGAGCCTTCTGCTTCAAATTCAATGTCACCAATTTTAAACTTCACACGGTTCTCCAATATCATATTCCTCCTTAATCTAAAAGCCCAGATTTATAATAAAGCTCTTCCAACATTACACGATAATTTAGTTTAATATCATCAATATCCTTCTTGCTAGCAGTATAAGTAATATTATGAGCTGAAAAATTCCCAACTTTTCTAAATGTATCAAACTCATTTTTGATTCTTGATAGCTTAAGCGTTTGATTATTTTTTGAATTCCTTACAATTCCATCAAGCATTAAATATCCTGAACCGGAAGAATCCTTAATTTGATCATCAATACCCATATTCTGATATGAGAGCACTAGAACTACCTCGAATAAGCGGCGCATTAATACCGCACTGGCATCATAACAATTAAACCTATATGAATGATTAATTTGCATGATCAAACGATCTAAATAATTGCGCTTTCCGCAAAATTTTATTTCATCAATTAATTCACTTGATGAAACTATTGTTACCGTATCTCCCCATGATGTGCCTAATTCTATTTCAAGTGCTTGATGAATAATTGGAATGAACTCAAAAATCCCTTTTGACCCTTTTAAAGGGGAAAGTATTTTGTCTCTTCCCTTTGTAAGCTTGTCCTTAAGACGTGTCGAGTTTGGAGTATTGAATCCGCACTTCACCATTAATTCTATAATTTTTGCTATTGAAAACTGTAATTCACCAGTTTCTTTATAATGATAAAAGCATAGTAGCTTAGCTCGTTCTAACTCTGTTTTATTTTTCATATCGACCAACTTAATATAGTCAATGAGTTGCATTTAATCACCACACATTCAGTTTGTAAACAAGCAAGCATCTTTGTTTAATTCTACAAAACTGCAATTATTTTGAACCAGATCTAGATATCTACATTTTTATACATAATTCGTTTCTTTTTTAATAATCCCTTCCGAACGAACGTTCTATCGTCATTTTTTCAAGTGAAATCTACATATCTTATACCAATCCTTCGTGCTCACTCTGCCTTTTACGAGTTACCCAAACACAAAAAAACGCCACAGAATGGCGTATGATTGTCATTTTTTGGTAATTTATGGATTACTAATTTGTTAGTGAATCCGATTCATGATCTATTGGAGAAGGATGCAACTCAATGGGTTTATTTTTGATTCAGACGTCGTACCTGTGTACCAAATACACTTCGAAGTTTATTCCTTTGTATGATTCGGGGGCTGATTCTTTAGACCGCACTCTACAAATAAAGGAACACCACCACGAAACGTGGTGGCGTTCCTTTTTGTATGGAGCCTAGGAGGATGTCCGAATCTTGATCGTAGACTGACGAAGCTTTCTCGACGAGGACTTTTAGCGGTAGATTCAGACGCCGTACTCCTCCATTAGATGTATTACCTTCGATGCCTACTCACTTCATTACGTCCGCGCGGACTGAACCCCGGGGTTCGCCCCCTGGGCATTCCACCAATAAAACAAATCAACCACGTCCTTAGGACGTGGTTGATTTGTTTTATTGGTGGAGCCTAGCGGGTTCGAACCGCTGACCTCTTGCATGCCATGCAAGCGCTCTCCCAGCTGAGCTAAGCCCCCGTGTTATTTATTCGCCTTACTTCATCTTACTTTTAGGGTAGTGTAACCAACTAGCTCGTGCTCCCTTATGGGGATATTACACTACGACGAAAAAACCCCACCTCGACGGGTGGGGCGTTCAATTCATTCACGATATACACCCATCAACTCATTAAGGCTCAACCGATTCAGCTACCTTCATGGCCTCATCGCCGGAAATCGGACCGGACACGCCATACTGAATACCGTCAACCACCCAGAACAGCTCCGTGAACTCAGCTTGCTCGAAAATAAAGCCGTCCGCTCCGCTCACTTTGGTCTGTGTGAACAGTTCCGTCGGGAACGCCGCCGGCATACGGCTCGCGCTGAACGTCACAGTCTTATCACCCGAGCCGTATGTGAAGTTCAAATCTCTGAGCGGTTGGTCCTTCATTCCCACGCCGACGATCTCAGACAGCTCGAAGCCTTCCGGGGCAACTTGAGGAACAAGCACACCGGAACCGAAAGCTGCTTTCGCTTCCTCCACCGTTCCTAAAGGAGTTGTAATCAATTGGGACAACTGCGAACCTGTAGCTCCTCCGTTTCCGGGTTGCACAATTACCGACGAATTATCCGTTGGTGTTGGGACTATCGCGGGATCTTGCAGCATCGGCAATCCCGTCACTATGACGACTGCCGCGACCAGCGCTGCCGCTCCTCCAAGCCAGGCTTTCGGAAGAACGAATCGGCGGCGGCTTCTCTGCTCCGCAGCGGCTTGTTTCCTGATCTTCTGTTTATCGCTATCGCTTAATTCCATTGTAGAAAATAACATATCATCCATCTCCTTTTGCAAATGTTGTAAATTATGCTCCATGTCCGTCATCGGTTGTCTCCTCCTTGCGCATTTCCCGAGCCAACGCCTCGCGCGCCCGGTGCAGTCTGTTTCTCACGGTACCCTCGGGCGACGACGTCGCTTTCGCTATTTCCCGGGTGTTCAAGTCCAGATAATAATATAAATATAAAGCCTCCTGATACTGCAGAGGCAGACGCAGCATATGCTGCAAAATCTCGCTTTTCTGCAATCTTTTAAGTGCTTCTTCTTCCACGTTGAATATCCGTCCCCGCTCCATCCGACTGGGATCGGTCGGCTGTTCCGTAAACATCCGCACGCCCATCTTGTCTCGGCAAACGTTGATAGCGATCGTCGTCAACCAGGTTTTAACCGCGCTATCTCCACGAAACGAGTTCCAGTTGCGATAAGCGCGAAGAAATACCTCCTGACTGATATCCTCGGCAAAATGCCGATCGCCGGTATAAAAATATGCGGTGCGCATGATCGTGGAGCCAAAGCTTTCCATCAGCAGCTCTAGAGCTTGAGAGGGATCTTTAGGGAAATTTTCCTTGTTATTCGAGCCGGCCAGCTTCACTGAATTATCACCTCCACATATTAGACGACCTGAGCGCAGTTTTCGCTTCACTTTGCTTTAAATCTGACAGTCTATTAAAGATTTTTCAAATTTGAGCTTAAGTTTCCATGCTCCTTCTAGCTTGAATTTCATACGATGAAAAGCCACATGAACAGTATGCCTGTTTGATGCGGCTTTTCGACTTCATCTTCGGTTTAAAAGATCCCCAATATCCGTTTATACTAACACTATTTTCTCTACATGACCTCTTCGCTGCCAATAATAACACCGTGTTCATCCCTGGAAAATTGAAGTGCCGTGTAATGCCCTTCGCTCCCAGTGATGCTAACTTTATCAGATAAACCAGTTTGGCCTTCCTCAAACACCAAATCCGGGGATATCTTAACACTCTAATCTTTATACTCATAGTTGATAAAACCTTTACCGTCATAGGTCATTTCTTTAACAGAATTGGGGATGACCTTTCCATCAGGTATTCTTTTCTTTTATTGTTCAAAGTTAAATGCCCATTCCGCTTACTCATTATCAATAGCAGCCTCCTCATTTGCGGTGTCGGCTGATTGTTCTTTTAACAACTCCTTCAAATAGGCTTCAGCCTTAGCTGGTTCTGCTTTGGATTTGTCCAATGGGAGATCGAATACAACCGAAATTCCTCCGGCATCCGCTTTAAGGCTTATTTCACAATACTCTGGTTCGAAATGAGAACACCATACTTTCAGAACGCAAGGCTGCATTGTAAACGCACGTTAAAAAAGAAAAAGACCTGGACATGAACATCCAAGTCTTCGAAAAGCAAGTAAAGAATTTGCTACCCCTCAATATAGGCGTAGGAATTAATCCTGCCCCTCCAATTTTAGCAACGCAACACACTCCACATGCACAGTATGCGGGAATAAGTCAACAGGTTGCACGGTTTGAAGCGTGTAGCCGAATGGCAGCAACTCAGTTATGTCCGTTGCGAATGTGTCAGGATTGCATGATACATAGACGATCCGTTTTGGTTTGGAGCGTCCGATGCGGCGCATCACTTTCCCGCCAGCTCCACTACGTGGTGGGTCTATCAACAGAATATCTGCGAATCCGAAATGTTCATGCATCTCATCTAATCCTCTGCGTGCATCACGCGCTAGGAATGTTGTGTTATGCAAATCATTATCGATAGCATTCCGTTTTGCAGATTCAATCGATGTCTCGACAAGCTCTATTCCCGCCAATTGTTTCACACGTGCAGCAAATGGTAAAGAGAACGTGCCGACACCACAAAACAAATCGATCATTTTCTCGTCTTCCTTTGGTTTCCCCATCTCAAGTGCAAGGTCCACAAGCTTTTTGGCCTGTACAGGGTTCGTCTGGAAGAATGTATCGAACCAAAGACGATAACGATAACCTGCCATTTCATCATAAATGAAATCACGCCCCGCTAACAGATGCGTATCCTCGGATTGTGTGCGATCCGCCCAGTCCGTGTTCACAAGCCAAAGAAGGCTTTTCACATTCGGAAACTTCTTCGTAATCCGCTCGACAAGATTTCGGACTGCTGACGCCAATTCACCGTCAGGCGTTTGTGTAGCAAATAACGCCAACATCATTTCGCCAGTCGCAAACGATTCCCTTACCATCAAATGACGAAGAAGCCCTTCATGTGAATCTTTGTTATAGCCTTTAAGGCCAAACTCTTTGACCCATTCGCCGACTTCCAACATGCCATCGACCATATTCCGGCCTGCAATTAGACATGTTTCCAATGAGATGATCTTGCGGAAATTCCCTTGTTCATGCATTCCAAGATCCCCTTCAGGGGAGAACGTGAACTCCATCTTATTACGGTAATGCCAATGGTCGTCCATGCCGATCGTATCCATTACCAGATCAGAATCTAACCCTTCACGTTTCAATGCGTTCTTCACATGATGAGTCTTATGCTTCAATTGACCTTCATACGTCCAGTGTTGCCATACACAACCTCCGCAAAGCTCGAAATGAGGACAATGTGCCTCCGTCCTTTCGTCGCTTACAGCTAGTATTTCTACAGGCATTACTTTTCTATGTTTCTTATTCGGATCATCGACGACGACCTGCACAGACTCCCCTATGAGCGTCTGCGGAATTGTTAGCTTCAACTTTCTAGGATTGAAACCTTGTTCACTCTCACGCCAAATCACAGCTTTTCCATTGCCTTTTTCATCTAAATTGTCAATTTCCGCGATGAGCGTTTGATCTTTTATAATAGTCAAGGAATGATTCCCCTTTCAACAGTTCATTCATGTATTGAAGGATTATTCCCACAGTGCTTGTGTGCCACTTCAAAACAGACATACCTATCATTATAACGAAAATGAGGCAGAATGAACATGCACCTCTTGTAAATTCAACAACATCAAGTTGGATGAGTGATGGGTGATTAATATCCAAAATGTGTCTATCGCTCCCACAATTGATTCTGTGCATCAAACGCAAAAAAATGTTACTATGTAGGATGGGAAAAGACTTTACTATAGCATATATCGATGTTTATATGTTAAGCCCATGCTTCCGATGCGACTTTTCAGTTGCTGGTAGCATAGGCAAGATGTACAACTGAATAGTTTAAGGAGAAGATAATATGAGTAACGAACAAAATTTTTGGCTTGATTTACCAAAGCCATTTTTTATATTAGCACCAATGGAAGATGTCACTGATGTTGTATTCCGTCATGTTGTTAGTACAGCTGCAAAACCTGACGTATTTTTCACGGAATTTACAAGTACAGATAGTTATTGTCACCCAGATGGAATAGCCAGTACTCGTGGTCGGTTAACGTTCACAGAAGATGAGCAACCGATCGTCGCTCATATTTGGGGCAATAAACCTGCATTGTTTGAACAGATGAGTATTGATATGAAAAAACTTGGTTTTCGTGGTATCGATCTAAACATGGGATGTCCAGTACAAAATGTCGCATCCAATGGAAAAGGTGCTGGATTAATACAACATCCTGAAGTTGCAGCAGAAATTATTCAAGCAGCCAAAGCGGGTGGTTTGCCCGTTAGTGTTAAAACAAGATTGGGTTACCATAATATTGACGAGTGGCGCGATTGGCTAGGACATATATTGAAACAAGATATTGCGAATCTTTCTATTCACCTTCGTACAAAAAAAGAGATGAGCAAAGTAGATGCACACTGGGAACTAATCCCTGAAATTAAAAAATTACGCGATGAAATTGCCCCAAATACGTTATTAACCATTAATGGAGATATTCCTGACCGCGCAACAGGATTAAAATTAGTGGAACAATACGGCGTTGATGGTGTCATGATTGGCCGCGGCATTTTCACCAATCCATTTGCTTTTGAAAAAGAACCTAAAGAACATAGCGCGAAGGAGTTTCTTAATTTACTTCTATTACAGTTGGATCTTCACGATAAATATTCAACAGAAACCGAGCCACGTTCATTTAAACCACTGCTTCGCTTTTTCAAAATCTATGTTCGTGGATTTAGAGGCGCAGGTGAACTAAGAAACCAACTAATGGATACCAAGTCAACAGATGAAGTACGTCGTTTAGTACAACCTGTTTTAGATCAAGAGTTAGATTGAAGTATAGCCACCTGTGAATTTCACTCCGTCAATTGAGGAATTACTAGTTTCAATCATTTTTCACGCAATGACTTTTAAACGTAAAGAGCATCAGCCTCAAATTATTGGCTGATGCTCTTTTATAGATATGCTATAATCTGTGAAGCAATATGTTAATTATAGATATTAAGTAATCAAAATATACGAGATTTTGATTTCTTTTTTCGAAATTTACTCATCAATAACTTGCCGAAAGTTGTTGCAATTAAATAAACCGAGAGTCCAATCCCGCCCACTGCAGTAATTAGAGATACCCATTCAAGAAATGTGTACGTAGCGATTTCCTTCCAACCAAAAGGGGATTCCCAGTCCTTGATAACCAAGTTCATACCATAAATCCCAGAAACCACAGTGAAAACAGTTAGGAAGAACAGGAGCATGTTCATTCTAGCGGATGCATCATTTTCTTGACTTTTATATAGTTCGTGTAGTGTATTGTTCACTTCTTTAAAAAGGTTGTCGATATTGAAAGCTTCCCGAAACATCTTCGAAAGTTCTTTACCTTCAGATCTTGTACTCACTTCTTGGAAGAAGTACCAAGATGAAAATAAGGTTATGAACTTGATGAGTGATTTTACATATTCATCATCTTTTTCCCAATCGATTTCACTGTATTCATAAGAAATTCGAAGTAACATGATTTTATAGAAGTAATGCAAAAGAAAGTTATAATAGTGGGTGCCCATATATTGACTAAGTTCCCTCGACATATCTTTAGGTAGGATGTTTGTTGCTGTTATATATGCATGTTCAGTCACTATGGTATAGGAATTGGGTGCCCATCGATCATGTAAGTGATGATCCAAATAACGTTGGATATATTCGGGATTATTTGCTGAGATGAACTCTTCCCCGGTAGGTGTCCTCCCATCCAGAGTTCCCATTCGATACAATTGATCTTGGGTCATTTGGGATTTTTCTCTGCTGAATAGAAATGCTGAAGCATACATTCTTTCATCATTAAAAAAGGGGAAAGAACCATAATACCCCTTTAATTTTTTGTCATGCAGAATAAATCCTTTCAAAAATGGACAAAGATACTCAAAAAAAAGTTCATTAATGGACAAATGACTGCCGCTTTCACAACAGACGATAACCGCTCCTTGTTCTTCTTTCAGTTTGGTTTCGACCGCCCTAAAATGATTCATAAAATCGAGAACATCTGAAAGCTCTATTTCCACATTCTTTAATTGGACTCTAACAGTCAAAAAAGCTATTCCGAAAGGCCCTAAAATAATATCTACACTACGGATAAAAAACGGTATGTTAGTACTTCTAAGTTTAAAATTAAATTCCTCCGTGAATGGCTTTGTATATCTGTGGAATCCGTGTTCTTCTAAAGAATTTGGAAAAACTTTATTTCCGACATAAGGAAGAAAGTTTTGTTCAAGCTCTTTTCCATTAACTACAATTTCTTCTCCATAAATGTCCATTCCGCTTAAATTATCATTAATCTGAAAATAGGTATATCCATTTTTTTTAAGTGTTTGTGAAAAATCTTTCTTTTTTCTGTCATTATAGCCTAACGGAAGAATGAACGACATATGTGAACGTTGGATTTCAAGTTTATTAATTAAAGCATTTTTTTGCATAAGCATACATCCTTCCTTCATTGAGAAAATAGATCTATCCAATCTATACCCTTAAACGTAAAGGATAAACCGCAATGAATGTAACTCTTGATGAAACGTCTACACAAGCTTATTTATACATTATAAAAGGCAAACAAAAAAAGCCTCTCAAAAGTTTGATCAACTAATGAGAGGCCTTTAAGCGCCCGGAAAATATTTAAATTATGTTTTTAAGCATCGAAAAACTCAGGTAGTTTTTGTTCATGCTTGTCGAGCATAATTTGTTCCGGTTTGATGCCTTGCTCACGCAGTACTTTAATGTTCTGCATGAGGAATTCGTCGCTGCCGACAACATAGAAGAGTCCATCCTTGTCTGTGGCAAGGTTTTTCACTTCTTCATAATAGTCATTACGGTTATCAACGAACTGTGATGTGAACTTCTTGTCAGGTGCGGATTCAAAAATATTAGTGAATAAAAAATCTTTTGATGAATCGATGTTCAGGGAATGAATTTGATTGACTTTGTCAGCTCGTTCGAAATAATCAAGTACAAGCGGTCTAAAAGTTGCCAGGCCCACACCTGATGACAGCAGGTAAACATTTTTGTCTTCTCTTTTAAGTGGTACATTCGAATGAGTTTTAAAGATTGCAACTTCATTGCCGACTTCAAGATTTCTTAATATCGTTTTAAACTCAGAGCACTGTTCTCTGATGCGTGTTGTAATACCGATTGAATTTTCGTGCGGTAAAGTAGAGATTGACATGTGGCGAATCAGGCTACGATTTGGTTTATCACCGGCATTAAAACCTTCCAGTGCGAAATGAGTGTGGGAACCTTCTTCCCATGTAAAGCCTTCCGGACAGTCGAGCAGGTACGTTTTAACCTCAGGCGTTTCTTCAATAATCTTATTTATTTTAGTCCAGTATATTTGCATTATATATTCTCCTTACTCAATTTTATGTTTCGTTATAATCTATCATACAACAAATGATAACAATTCTCAATTAAGAGAATTATTCATAGTTTCACATGATATGCTAATTCAATTCACCTTAGTAGTATTCTTAAACCTACGGTCATCAAGAAAATCCGTATATGCAAATTTTAACAACACAAAAAACCACTCCCTAATAGAATTATTAAGAAGTGGTCATTGCAACCTCAATTTATGAAGAAAAATGCTCAGATGATATAAACCTGAAAGGCTCTGGTGCCTTGTCAGTCTTACGACATGGAGCGTTTTTCAGATCCATCGGCATCCAACTCTTCCACTAATAGTGGACCAGCATCGACTTACGTCAATAAAGAGTTGTTACATCATACCGCCCATGAGACAAATAAGATTTTATGGGTATTTTGAGTCTTTTTGAGGCGATTTTGTCCGATTGACTACAAAAATTAGTCCAATAAATCCGTGTGAATATGATCTGTGGGGAAAGTGACCCACAACCATTCCGGATATTTATTCGATTCGAACATCGCCATCGCCATTTTGGACACCGATCAGCCTTTACAACTAATTTTCATTGAAAATTGTTTCTATATACTTTGAGCTAAGACCAATGGCTTTTAGCTCTTCTTTCATTTCATGTGTGTGTGCGATTTTTCTGTTAGGGACATATAAAGCCACGCCATTGCGATTTTTATAGCCTGCTGAATTTCTTACTTCGAATGCAAGTGATTGGGCTGCAGCAGTGATTTCTGATGATTTGCCCATTATATCTATAAGATCATATTGATCAAATATCCCTTCGTTTTTGCCTAATAGCTCTGATTTGTTTGCAAGGTCTGTTAGTGAGAAATTAAATTCTGTATTTTCTATTGCCTTAACCAATGATTCAGCCTGAGAAAGCTTCATCATTGACATTGTTGTTGGAATATTAGCTTCAATCCCCGAATGTAGGGTAAAGGAATCTAACATTAAACGCCCCACTCTTTCAGTGCTAATTCGTGGGTTTCGCTCCATTGCACTTATCCATGTAGTATAATATAACCCTCCTGCGGGGGTTGAATCTTCAGAAGCTATGAGATATTTGCCATGGTTTCTAAGGGCATAGGCAGTTTCAACTGTGCCCATAAGACATGCATCAAAGACGATTAAGTCGAAATACATATCTGATGCATCAATTGCCTTCGAAAGCTCCGAAACTTTCATCGTTTTTCGTTCGTTTAGCTCGTCTGCACCAAATCCGCCCATTGTACCATACCCATGGTCCCATAAAATCAGTATATAACGCTCACTTGGTGCAACGGTTTTGCCCCAAGCAAGAAAATCCCTTAGTGTTTTAGGGTCTGATGCGGCGGTTTGGATGAGGCTTTCGTGCTTTTCAAGTCGTCCATCGCTAACTTCAAAGCGTTCTGATGCTCCATCAGTCATATATTTGTTGTGATATTTGAGCGTTCCACCTGTTTGAATCAGGATTTTCGTATTTTGGTTTGGCTGACCACGAAAAATTTCTTCCAAGTCATTTGTTAGCCGCCCTTGTTGTGATTCAAGGTCAGAACCAATTGCATATATTAAAATCGTAGATGAATCAAAATTTTTATCCTGCTCCCAAAGTGATCTTGCCTCGTTTAAACTTTGCGTTGTGAAAACATCTGCTTCGCGAAGGATTTGACCTTGTGTTGCAATTTGGTTTTTGGGTCTTGTGTTTAAAACATAGCTGCTTATTTTTGCAAGAGTTCCCCGATTGAATTCGACTTCTTTTGTAAGGTCTATTCCTAAAACCATTGAGGCAAAAGAAACCGCGGTTTCATATGTAAAGTCGCCCTTTGTTTCTGAATATCCCAAAACCCTTAAAACCATTGCACAATATTGGTTTAGAGAGGTTTGTTGGTTACCGCCAAAACTATGTTCATTAATTCCGTTAACTATACCATTTGTATATGCAAACGACACATAGGGACTTTCCCAACCAGTATCATTAAATGGATTTTTGTAGGTATTTTTCTGAATGTCTTCTTCCTTCCCCCACAGACGAAGCATCATCACAAGGGCTTCTGCTCTGGTAGGCACCCTCAAAAGTTCATATCCATTCCCCGTCCCACTGAACAATCCCAAGTGGTTAAGCGCTTCTGCATATCTTGAGTTTTGTGCCGCTGCTGATGGAGTTGTTGCAAGAAGAAAGATTAAAAAAATGATTAAACTTCGGATATATTTCATCAAATTACGACCTTTCAATTTGAAAATTTCCTTCTTAAATGTAAAAAATACAAAAGGGTTATCGATACTAGTCTACCTGATATGCAGCACCTAATGGCGGTTTAGAATCTATACCTGAATGTCGATTCTGAGGGGCCTTCCCTCATCTCATGCAAAGCACGTAAAGCTGCGTATTTGCTACCGGTGATGGAACCCCGATTGTCACCTCTGCCTATACAAGAAGCAAATCCACCTGCGATTATCATGCACAAGGCATTAGGGGGTGCAACCATCCTCGTATTTACTCCCAGCCCGACTGCAACTTGGGCTGGGACAGCGCCAGAGAGAAGTATAATAACGGATACCATCTCTACATGAATTCAGCCGCTCATGATGCCGAAGCCATTTACATGCTGTTGGCTCACCAGAACATTGAGCCCTTTATTGATCTCAACAACCGTAGCAAGAAAAACTCAGCCACGGACAGCGATATTCAAATTTCACCGGCAGGCATTCAGATTTGCCCTAAAAGTTCACAGAAAGAAACCAAACTGACAAAAAAAGTTCTAAGCCAGTTTGGTTTGTATTCATTTCTAAATTATTCTAACTCTATAAACCTTTGAAGCATTGTCGCAACTTCTGCTCTGGTTGCAAGACCAGAAGGATTGAGAGTCGAATCAGAGTTCCCCTTCATGATGCCTTTTGATACAGCCCAACTAATTGCTTCTTTGGCATAGCTAGATATTTTATTTACATCTTTGAAGTTAAGGCTTGAACTTGTGGTATGTAGATCAAACCCTTTACTCTGTGCGTATCTGTGAAGCATAACAGCAATTTGCTCACGAGTGACTGAATCATTAGGAGCAAACATTCCCTTACCATTGCCGTTTACAATTTGGTTTTGGTTTGCCCAAATAATAGGATCAGAATACCAAAGACCGCTTTGAACATCAGAGAACACATCTGTGAATTCAACATCTGGTTGATCTGCCATACGATATAATGCAGTAGCAAGCATTGCACGACTCATTTTTCCTGAGGGTGAAAATTTAGTTTCAGAAGTTCCTGTGAATAGCCCCGCATTATAAGCATACCTTACAGAAAAATAGAACCAATCGTCATGTGCTATATCTGTAAAAGGAGGTATTCTCACAAATGTAACAACTACAGTTGTGTCACGACTAATCTCTGGAATGGTATAAATGTCACGTCCTATAAATTTTTCACCGTTGATGTAGATATATTCTGTTTCATACCCTTCATCAGGAATCATTCTGATCGTTGCAGAGGTTGTTGCACGAATGGTTTGAGATTCAAAG
The DNA here is from genome assembly GCF_024721975.1 of Paenibacillus endoradicis. The sequence continues at coordinate 404,803 of NZ_JANQBB010000002.1, forward strand.
CCATCGGCAATTTTTCCATTTCCACCTTTAACAGAAGCTTTAACAGAATAGTTAAGCTTATTGTTCGAATCATCGTCCGAGACAACCCAACGCTTCGGACCTACAATTTTTGAATTCTCAAAATTCGAAAAGGCAATGCTAAGCTTCTCTATTGCTTCTGTAATTTCCGAATCTAGAGCGTGTTCATTCTCAAAAACAGCCTCAACCTCGGCAATAACATTCCTTAAATTTTGAGCGGATTTTGTTGAATACCAAAAATCCGGGCTATATATTGTTTTGGGATTATCCGCGATAATTACTGAAGCAAGATAAGATTTTGCAGCAACAATGTCTTCATATAGTGATGACTTTGAGGCTTCCTTAATTCCAGTGCCCACAATGATTTGCACATCTTCAAACGGTGTAATATACCGCTGTGTCGCATCTTTATTGGTTACAATGAAGCTGCCTAAAGAAAAGCTTAAAGTTCCGTTGTTTCTAGCTTGGAAAACAGCGGTTCCAATATTGTGAAGCATTGAATCATCTTTTCCGTTGGCGGTCATATCGAGAAATACATAGTTGATGACACCATCCGAATATTTCATTGAAATGTCCTTTTCCATATTGACACTAGTGTTTTTTAGAACATAAGAATCAAACTGTAGCTTGCCTTGAAAGCCATATACCGGTGCTTTACCAGCACCAGTATATGCAAGACTTAGTTTCACAAATATTTCCTCTCCAACGTCAAACGATGATTTTGGAGAACCAGAGCTGTCAGTTACTGTGATATTAACACGATAACTAAGGTCAGCAGCATCGTTTGCCCCATAGACATATGATGGTAAAACAGCTACTAGAAGTAGCATACACAACATCATTTTCAATTGTTTCATCATCTTCTCAGTGCCTCCATTAGTATGAGTTGTGCGTCTACAATGTCAACAATACCATCACCGTTTTTATCCGATCTCATCCAGTTTTCTGATGAGCTAAAGCCATTGTAGACATTATTTAATAGAGCTTCTATGGTTGCTAAAACGTCAGTCCTATCTACTGCCCCACTACCATTGGTGTCTCCACGAAGAAGATTAGGAGATTTCACTGTTGGTTCAAAAACAAGGTTCGCTGTTAATTGCTCACCAGAGACAAGTTCTCTTGAAGAACCAATATATGCTTTCTTAAGGTTGTCATACAAGAGAGTTTGTTGATTGCCTCCAATCACAACTGTTGCTTTACCCATATTTATCTCAGTATATATGGTGAACAACGAGAATCCTTGTGACTGCCTGACTTCATAACGATATCCAAGATCTTTTACACTAATGTTGATCACGTCTGACAGTTCTTTATAGACAATTTCCCCATTCTCACCTTCAAAAGCAGAAAGTCTGTAACTAACCTTGATTGTCGTTTCACCTGGAGCCAAAGCTTCGATTGTCCCATCCTGTGAAAGCTTGATAATGTTCTGATTATATAGAACATGCCACACAACATCTTCTTCTCTTAACTCGGTTTCGCCTATTGTGCGAAGAGCCTTAACAGAAAGTACTGTTTTCCCGCCTATTCCAAGCTCGATAGCATCAGGTTGATTGGCGGAGTTTTCAAGGTCAGATATTAGTTTAATGCTCTCAAACTCTGACAATTCACGATTCACAAGATAAATTGGAACAACCGTTTCGTTTCCAGCTTCATCCACTGCTTTAAGCAGTAAGGTTTGGCTTGGTTCTTGACTTGAAGTCTTACGATGAACTTGGAATGTTCCGTCTGAACTTTTCACAATACCTTCTGAACTACCATCTAAAGTTAATGATGCAGATACCTCTGTTAGACCGTGGAAGCTATAGCTTGAGTTCGCACTAACAAAAACAACTTGATTGCTGACGGTATTTTCAACTTTATCCTTATCAAGGCTTGGTTGAATTTCTTCACCTAGAAGTAATGTGGGTGCACTTGTATCAACAGTAACACCTATTGCTCCTGATGATCTGCTACCTTGAATGGTGTCACGATTTTCGCCAATCGCAATAAAGTCAACCAAATTCGCACCGTCTTCAACTGTTTCTTCAAATGACCAGACCGTCTTAAATTCCTCAGGCGTGTTCTTATCCTCTTGATTAATATTCAAGGTCATTTTAACTGGTCTATCGAAAGTGTACTTTGCCTCTAATTTATTAGTTCTTAAATAATAACGTTCTTTTGATTTGTCAATATTTGTTTCAACACTTACAAGCTTAGGTTTATCCACTGAAGGCATAACAAAGCTTTTCGATGCTGCAACCTCAGTAGAGCTATAATATTCCGTATGATTAAGTGGAGACTCGACAATTCTAACCGCTTTAGCTTTAATAGAATAAGTCTTACCTGCCTGTAATAAAGGGTTGTTCCCTTCGTCTAACGGTTTTAGAATAATTTCACTGCCCACAGGAAACTGACCAAAGGAACTCTCAACCTCAACCCCGTGCTCATCTTCGATTGCCACAAAATAATGTGTTGCAGTTTTGTCACTTCCAGTTATTTCAGCTTTCACATAGCCATTACCATTGTAGACCGCAGATACTGACTTAGGTCTTTGTGGAAGCAATGGATTTGTAAAAGTGAATGGAGATGAAGTGATTTTCTTACTCATTCCACCTAGATTGTTAACAAGCATTGCAACAACATAATAATTCCCTTCAGGGAAAGACTCAGGAAGTGTAAATACATGAGAACCTGATTTAATTTTATCTAGCTCAAGATTACCAATACTAATTAATGATGAAGTATCTTGAGTGTTATCAGATTCTATTGTTTGCATAATGGATGGGTCTTTTGTGACATAGACATTAACTGCCCCTGAATATGCACTTTGCCCGTCAGTTGTCCAAGAAACATTAATCTCACGGCTCGTATTTTTGCTATGAGAAGCACTAATACCTGTAAGCTCTGGTATATTTTCAACACTGTTTACTTCAAAGTTGTCGATATAAACATCTGCTGTTGTCACAGAAACTGACCAATTACCAGCAACAATAAGAGCTGGATCAGTGATTGTAACATACAAATAATTTTTACCATCCATAGATTGAACAAGATAGTTTCCATTTCCGTTATTATCGTCTTCAACCATTGTCAATCTTTTTCCAGCTGGATTAGTGACTATGATTTCAGATGTAGAAGGTTTGACATGTCCACGAAGTGGGATTTCAAAAAGAAGTGAATCTTTCGATGCTGGGATAACTTCTTTAGTAATTCCATTTCCTGCTCGAGTATTAGCTATTGTCATTGTAGTGAGCCTTCTCATATTCGTTCCATATAACGCAGTGGTTGGCACAAGATTGCCGTTCGCGTCTAGCTCTTCCGAGTGAACATAGTGTACAGCTCCTCCTCTAGAAGAGAGATCGATGGAACCACCAAAGTTTAGATCACCATCCCAATAATATATAAAGCCAAACTTAATTCCAATTACTTTAATGTTTGCACCAATAAAGTCAGATGAAACAGCTGCCTCAATTCCTCCAATTTCCTTTCCCCCTATTATTGGGACTGAAGTTGGAATATAGAATCCTGCGTAAACATAACCATAGAAATAATCTTCAGTAATTTTAATCGTTATACCACCACGAACCGCCCCAGCGTGAATGCTAATGTTACCATAGGCATTTAGCTGAAATGGTGATATCCATTGAACATTCATTCCCGCTTGAAGATTAAGCAATCTTCCATCTTCGTCTTTTTTCAACCGACCAGAACCTTCAATACTAAGACCGGATAGTTTTGCTTCTAGCTTGAAGTCACCTACAATAACTAGGTTAATTAATAACCTTGTTTGAAGATGAAGTGTAATTGGTGGAAGTTTGCCGTCTGGTGATCCAGAAACTGTCTCTGCAAGGTTTCCGATCCCTCCACCAAGCCCTGTCATAAATACATATGGTGCAACGATAGGAACTTTCGAAGTTTTACTTGCTATAAAGAATGTAAGTTCGTCAAGCATGACAGCTGGAATATCGTTAATAGGAACCTCTTTAAATGCCAGGGAACCTTCCACTTCTAGCATTGTGAGAGAAATTCCGTAATCTAATTTATAGATACCATCAATTGTATTAATTGTTACTTCTGCCATAGCACCAACTTCATTTCCTACTAATGGACCTAGTATATCTTCCGGTAGGGCTACAGCTAGTGTAGTATTGACGCCAATAAAACCAATTTTCTCATCTTTACTGCCATAGAGGATATCACTAATTTCTGCAGTTAGTGAGCCCTTGTAGTCATAATGTTCTTCATTCTTGTTCTCATCTGCTGCTTTTAAAGGCATTGAGATCTTTCCACCAAAGCTAATTCCGAAGTCATCTTCATCTTGAGTCATGACACCGTACTTTATATTGATTAAAAATCCTGCAATATTTTGAAGCATAGAACCAGCATCTCCAAATTGTAGTTCTAATGCTTTAGCCTCATTCTCGGAAACAGCCTCACGGTCCAAGCTGTATTTCACTCCATTTTGGGCTTCATAAAACCACTTATTATGCCAAATATTAATAGAGTTTATTACTTTTATTGTGCCATCGCCTTCTAATTTTGCACCATTGTCGTTAACTGTCATCTTAAGTGCATTGTTGCTGTCATATGTCAAGATGTTATTAATAGTAATATCGCCATCGGCTTTACTAGCAGAGTAATATCTCTCTTTACCAGTACCCATTAACCTAACTTTTCCACGAACTGTCAATAGAATTTCTGTTTCATCTTCTTCATATTTTATGTCATTATGAATAATACCATTTCTTGTGACGTCACCAGAAATAAATTTTTTCATTATATCTTCGTTTTCAAAACTAATATAATCGTATAACTGCCTATGATTAGAAGAGTCTGTTATTCGAACTAGCGAAACAATACCGTAGCTTGCACTTTTATCCTTCAGATTATTTGTCACATCTAGTTTAGTTGTTGAAATAATCTTTGCACTAAACGCATCGATTAGCTGTTGATTTGTAAATCTAAATTCAATGTTATATTTTCCAACTGCCAAATTTTCATTAGTTGAAAACGAAAGCGCTTGACCCTCTTCAACAAAACTTATTTTCCTTTTGTCAATTAATGTAGTTCCACCGCTTGCTTCAGAAACAAGATAAAGATCCCATCCATCAATTCCTGTAATTGCTTGTTCCAAAACTTCCATATCACCGGAAACGGTGATATTTTTGTCTCCTTCATAATATACTGCCGCAGGGAAAATATGCTTCATTGAAACTTTAGGAAGTTCACCTTCAACTGCTGGAATTAATATATTTGTATTCGCACTATATTCAACCAGTTTATGTGTGCTAGAATCAATAATTTCTGTTGCATTTAACGAAACTATCAATCGCTTTGCGGTAATCATAGATTGTTTCTTTGCGATAATTTCTATATTTGGAATGTCAAATACAGTACCAACGTTTAAACCACCAGAAATTTTCATCGTATATTCTCTTGTATTCGTTGCTGCAAAAGTAAGTCCCTCATCGAGAGTAAGGATTACAACTGGTTCTATAAGCTCTTTAGCTCCCGAAACACTGTTGTCAATTGTTACAGTTGCTTTGAATTTGCCATCGTTAAGATATCCATTTTTGTCTTTATTCAGTTGAACTTTATCTGTCTGGATACCGATTGATACATTCTTTTCTTGTGTCTGATCAGAAAAGTTACCGATACCATATAGCATTTCAGAAATTCTTACTTTACCTGGCTCAATTGGTTTTTCGCTCCAATAATAAGCTGTTGCAGTATCGGGTACTAAATATTTGTTTGAATAGTTAGTAAAGTCGACGTTAGGGTTGGGTGTATAATCGTATCTTGTGTTTGCAAGATTAACCCAGTGTCCAACAATAACTTTATCAACATTTACGTCATTGTTACCACTCCAGCCAGACAAAAGGGCATAAGCCATTTTGTCTGAAGCTGAAAGAGAATCCACATATCTAATTTGTTGCGGCAGGTTTTCACCGCTATATTCTGTTTCCACGATTGTCGGTTGTGTTCGGTTAACGAGAACATGAGGTGCATCAATTTCTGAACCAAGCGCGTTATCTAGAAGAAGACGAATACCCACTGTTCCCGCTTTGGTATTATTATTTTTCACGTCATATGAAATACCAATGTTTCCAACCAATGGGTTGTTGGGGTCAATAGAAATTGATACCTTTTGTGTAATGGTATAACCCTTGATGTCCCATGCAACTGTTAAAAGTCTGTTTTGCTCAGAAACGACCGGTTCATGAAGTTTGGTATCTATTCCAAACCATCCATATTCCTGACCGAAAATATAATCTTTTCCGTCGATACGAACTGTTGTAAATGATGTTCCATTGCTTCTTGCCGCATCTTCCTTATAGAGAAGCGGAAGATTGTTGTCGAAAGCTTTTTGTGGATGACCATCAACGGTTTCGATAGAAAACCCACCCGTTTTTGAATTGATAGAATATTTCATAAAGTCGTTTGCAATTGAATAATTCGCACTGTTAGCTTCTGCACTCACTGGGAAACTTGCAAAAGTGAATAGAATCGCTAGAAAAAGGGTCACAGCTATGCCGCGTTTTAATCTACTATAGATAATCATTGCCTATTTCCCTCCTTTGTTTGAAACATATACAGAAATGTTGAAATAGTCACGTTTATCCGTTTGGATATATACGGTATACCAACCCTCTGAGACATTATCAAGTGTATACACTCCGTTTTTCTCCCGAAGGACAGTTCCTTTTGTTTTCATTTGACCTTGTGTTAATATGCCTTTTTCATAACGTGCATACGAAATTCCAGCAAAGTTTTTCAGTGAAATTTCTACTTTGTTTCCAATCACCGTTGCAACATTGGAACTGTCAGGCATTACTCCGTTAACAAGCGCTATTGTGTCATAAAGACCTACAAGACGAACTGTGCGACGAATTGTAGTTTGATTTCCTGCATCATCTCTTACTGTATAGTCTATATAGTAAGGGTTTGAGCGATTAAATTCATTCGCTGAGATATTGTTAGGATTAAATTCTCGCCCGCCTACACCATAGCTGATGGTAACTCGGTTAGTTAAATCAGCCTTTTTATTTGCAACCATATCCCACGCTTCAAAGTCGAGCAACTTAGACTTATCATAAGCAATTGAAGCATCTTTTTGAGGTGTCATTCCTTCGATGAAGATTAGCTCTTCACCATTTTTAAGTTTTAACTCAGGAGGTGTTTTGTCGATGAGACCAATGTTAACACCATACGAATTATGCTCCCCTGTTCTTCCTTGAAGATTAAATACATAAAGTCCATTGTTGCTATAGTTCATTGACTTATCTAATTCCCAAACGTCGTTTCCGCCAACGAATTTAGCATCTTTATCAGTGATTACAGTGACGTTGACATCTTGGTTTGTTATTGGGTTTTTATCAGTTCCGACAATATAACCTTCTTCTTTTCCAGATGTGTCAACTCCGACATTAATCTTGTTTTGATAATCTTGTTCTATCCACTGACCAGCTTGGTTTTTCACAAGATATTTATATGACCAACGAATTTCTTTAATCTTTGGTGCTCCTACTTCAATTCCTTCAATCGTTAGCAGAATTTTTTGTGTTAATCCTGTTTTGTCTCTAACTTGAAAGACGTGCTCCCCATTCGTTTTAACGTTGATGACAGTATCTTTATAAGACACCACATCACCATCTTCATTTTTAACCTCTGTTGAAAGTACATATTCATATCCACGATAAGAAACGGTAAGGTCTTCTATATTTCTAAGAATGTCTAGCGGGACGCCATCACTGTCACGAATTTGGTCAAATAACACATTAACACTCAACTTATCTTTGGCTAATGTTGCAGTTGCGCTAACTTGCGGTGGTGTAGATACAATATTTGAAATTGTAATAATTTCATGACCTTCGTTACCATAGTCATCAACAAAGAACATAGTAACTGTACCATTTTTTCTAAGGCGAACAGCTTTGGTTCCAGGGATATGAACGATGTCGGTATAGGTTAAGCTTCCAATCGGTTCAACACCTGTGACCTTAATTGTTTTGATATCTTTGCTAAACTGCGTCAACTCAACATTTACACTTTGTGTAGTAATTTCAGTTGGTAGTGTGCTGTACGTCCTTGCAGTTGCAATTGGCACTACTTTGTTAATATTTGAAACTGTGATTGGAGTAGTCCACTTGTTTCCTGCGTAGTCATAAGCTGTAACATAATAAATTCCTGAGCTATCAAGTTCAACGACATATTCATTTTCAAGTGGCTCACCTTTGAATGGATAAACTACATCGCCCTTCTTGACCTCTGCAAATGATATTTCACCTGAATCATCAGTGAATGTAATCGTTGCATATATATTTTGATTCGTCTTGGATGTGTTTGATAACACATAAGATGTTTGACCTATTGTGTTGTCAAAATGCTTATAGCTAACTGTACGAGAATTTGTGTTTCCTGATTGATCTCTAAACTCAAATGTGAATGAATTAACATCTTCAGTTAGAGTCCTTGAAAAGGAAGCGTTGTTGTTAGTCATTGATAGAGTTTTTCCGCCACCGATAGGCTTAACGGTTGCCATTACTCTTCTATAAGCCTTTCCTTCTTGAACTGGAACCCAATTCCCTAGATAGTTTTCGTAGGTGTATTCTACTTTGTAGTGTACGTCTTCTGTAATTGGCGTTTTATCAATATTTGAAACTGTAACTGGTACGGTCGTTTCCATTCCCGCTTTATTAGTCACTTTGAAATATACCGTTGCATTGTGCTCAAATCTTTCAGTATGAGATGCAATGGAGTCAATTTGGGTAAAGCTTTTGCCGTCATAAGAACGTTCAAGCTTTAAAATTCCGCTTTCCGGGTCAGATATCGAAAGCCTTGCATTCACAGTTTGGTTTGTTGGCTCAGTATTTGAATATTCCACACTAGCAACTGGTGCAGTTTCGTCAACTACTGAGATGGCAACATACGCAGCTTCCATCCGATCAGCTTCAACTCCTTCTGTTGTATAGACCTCGAAGTAAGCTGATTTTGTTGTCTTCCCATCTCTTAGCGCTTCAAATACAAGCTTGGAATAAGCGGTTCTTCCTGCTTCTGCTCCCTCTGCTTCTGTTTCTGTTCCTTCTGCTTCTGTTTCTGCTCCTGCTCCTTCTGCTTCTGTTTCTGCTCCTGCTTCTGCTTCTGCTTCTGCTTCTGCTTCTGCTTCTGCTTCTGCTTCTGCTTCTGCTTCTGCTTCTTCATTTTCTTCCTCTGTAAATGAGTGGGCAAGAACACTTAGCTCCGTATTTAGCTCTAATCCAGACAACACTGCATTTTCAACAAAGAAATATTGCCCAGAATATTTAGGATTTGGAACAATAACATAGTAAAGCTTATCGCTTTCCTTATAGGATATAAATCCTCCATTTTGGATAGATGTTCCATTTTTCTCCACATTCCCTGTAATCTCAAATCCTTCAATGAATTCAACATCAGGTGTGAATTTTACAACACTATCCCTTCCAGCCTCATCCTGAATATATAGACTAATTTCATTATTGTTTTGAATAACAAGATCATAGTCCATCACATAGTCAACAGATGTTGTTAAAAGCCCTGTATAAAGATGATTCGACCTTGCCATTTCATTCACCTTATTCCCCTCAATTGGTGCATTAGGCATGACCGTTACCGGAACATTAAATGAAACAGTAACAGTTGAGGTCGTTTTTGATATTGCAGGGTTTGCGCTAACACCTACAATTGATGCTTCCGCATCCACCAGGTTCAGTTTTGAGTCAAAGAATACTTTTTCAGTAATATTTCCTGAATTGTCGACAGCTTTGATTCCAATTGCATAGTTTCCACTAAGCCCTTTCAAGTCAATGGTATACGTTTTCTGTTTGTTCCCTTCGCCATTCACGATTGGCTGACTACTTTGCAATGTCACTGAGTTACTCGTATTAAATAGCACATAGTCTTCTTCTGTAAGAATATGGTTTGCTGTTGGATCTTTAATAAGTGCGAATGAAACGGTTGTGTCACTCTTGTCTGAAACATCGACTGTGATAAGACCATCTTGTCTTGCTCCATTTGTTACGATTTCACTTGATGCAATTGCAGTCGGAGCTACCTTGTCAATATTCGAAACTGAAATAGGAACATAAACACTATTACCAAGCTCGTCAGATAGTACTAGGTTTGTAGCAATATTTTCACTAATAGTTACTGTGAATGCACCGTTTGTATATGGAGAAATTGTGATTTTGTCCCGATATTCTGGTGCAACTGTTAGTTTAGAAATTCCTGTGCCTACATCATTTGCTACTATTGTTGCGGTTACTGATGAGTTTGTTGGCTGAATTGTGCTATAGTCTGGCAATTCAAAAGTTGGTGCTGTGCTATCATATAAGATTTTGATAGGTCTTATTTCTGTTAAAAACTCTGGTCTTTCGTCAGCCGGATAATTGATGAGTCCAAACTGTAAATAGATTGTGTTGACACCCTCTTGAAGCGCAATAGGCGTGTCAAGTGCAAATTGATAATCCCCCCCAGAGTTATTAAGTGCTGAAAACTCTGATACTACAACTCCACTATCTGTTGGCATTCCATCAGTTGTTGCATAATATACCGGCTTTTGATATTTCGTTGTGCTCTGAAGAGTCCAAGCTACATGAGGTTCTCTCAATGTAGCAGAGATAGTATATGACCCATCTTTTGTTGCACCCATTCCGTTTATAGTCTTTGGCAGAGTATGTCCTAATTTCTGAATTGTTGCAGGTCCTGACCTCATCCCAAAGTACGGGGAAATCTTTTTACTTTCTTTACTATGAAGATCTTTTGTAACAACAACAATGCTATAAGCACCTGAAGGAAGTCCAGTTATTGTCAAGGTTTGATCAACTTCAAATATACCTTCACTGTTTGGTGTCAGTGTCAATGGATAATTTGGCGTATATTCAATCTTGATGTCCGTGTCTGGTTTAGCTAAATAGTAATGTGCACTTGCAATACCGCTTGCATCTGTCACTTTAACTTTAAACTGATGTGTTGACTTAAAATGATCATGTTGATTTCCAACAATATAACTAATCTCCGGGGATTTGTTATCATAAGTGAACTCTCGAGAAAATTCTGATGAGTTGCCAGAGCGTTTATCTCTAACTCGGTATTCAAGTATATATTTTCCATCCATCGTAACTTGAGTGCCGCTACTATTAAGTTTATCGGCTACACCAACATCATGGCTTGCATCATAGACAGTAAAGTTTTGTGTGAAGCTTTTTCCATTACTAGTATGAGAGACCCATCTATAACTTGTTTCGATATTTGGATTACTTACATCGAATGTGATATCAAAACGTTGCTTTGGAGTACCCGAATCCTTTGTAATAAGAGTATCAGTAACAGAACCATTAAAGATCTGCACTGTTTTTGTGTAATAATCTGACACTTGCTCGTTTCTTGAATCGTTTCCTAATGAGTCCACAGTGAAAGAATAGAGAGTTCCGTCAAAACTATCACCTTTTGGAATAGATAATATAGCAGTAGTACTTTCACCTTTAGAATCTACAAATGCCCACATGCCTTGAATTGAAGAAATTTCTTGTGATGCAAGTTTAATTTCATCAATTGGAGTATTAGGTGGCGAAGCAGTACCGTTCATAAAAGTATAATAAGTTCTAGACCAACCGCCATTACTTTGTTGATAATCGTTCATTTCAAATCTATAATCATTTCTTTTACGAGACTGCGCATCTTGCGGCTGTACAGTTTCGTGAATGGTTACACGCGGAGCCTGGTTATCTAGTTTAATATTTTCAATTTCTTCATATCCGGCAGCTCCGCCTAGTGGATTGTCAGCTTTATCCCATCCATACAATCGAAGCTTGAATTCGCCTTCTGTAAGATCAATAGGACGTAGGTTTATACTAACTCCTTTTAACACTTGCGTACTAATAGGTGCTGTAACTTTAGTTGCGCTTCCTGTACCGTCAAAGTTTGTTATCCTTGTCATCGTCGGTTCATAGACATCACCGTTTTTCTTGTACAGCTCATATTTAAAATAGTTTTGATTATCAATGGTGTGGGCGACATTTCCCTCTGGGTAGAGTGTTTCGCTAGCTACCATATAAAATTGATGCATTTTTTTAACGTTATTTTGAATTGAATTTTGTCCTGTTAGATCCAGTCCATTTTCGTCGGTAACTCTTATGGTTGGTGTTTTTGTATCAACTTTATGAGTTGAAAAATAAAAACTTTGTGATGTTTTTGATTCTGGTGTTGGATTTTCCAAATGATATGGTTGTCTATTATTATTTTTCATTAAATAGGTAGACACATTATTAAGTTGTAGTCTTATCCCCTCACTCTCAACTTCGCTAACATCCATTGATACTTTCCCAGTAAACTGAAGCGTGCCATTTGGTTTACCATCCGCTCCTAATAGTTTCGTCATGGTAAGATTAGCAATTGGTGTTGCAGTACTGTTTCCAAGATATAACACTGATGTTGCATCGAAATTAGTTATAAGTTCCTCTTTAATTTCTTTTGTCATATTTTTTTTATGAATTGAAATTGCATCAACTGTAATATTAACATCTGTTAAATTTCGATTTAGATATCGATGATCAGTTGCATGCGAGAAGGTAGCTGTTTGAGAAATATTTTCGTTGCCTAAGTCAAATATGCTACGATAAAAAGTATAAATAACATCTTTATAGTAGTAATCTACTCCACCTATTTTTATAGTTAAATACGTTTTAACTTGGGGATTACCTGAAACGGTGTGAGCAAAAGTCCCATCAAGACTTTCAGCGTTGGTAGACTGGGCAAGAAGCGCCACTCTATAGGTTAGCGAAATCTCTGCTTTGTCCTGTGCAACCATTGCATCGTGAAGCTTTTTACGGTCAATATCCAACTTGAAATTTTTTGTTTTTGTTGGCTCTTGAAATGTTAACCAATCTCGGCCTACAGAGTCGTCCGAAAGTGTATAATTAACAACAGGAGCATCTTCATATTGCATAACGTCATAGTGACCATATTGATCCCTAACTTTTTTGTCCCACTCTTTTATTTCAGAACCAGTCGAAGTCGCATCTAGATATAACTCTCCTCCACCATTATCGACGCCACCTATATCTGTGAATTTTCTTTTTGTTACGTCGGAAATGTCACGATATTGTCTGCCATAGCCTTTTGTCCACGTGTTTAGTCGAATAGTCTTCGCCTGTGTTGGATTTATGCTCCCATCAATCTGAGGAAGCCACAGAACCACAGATTCAACATACCAGTCATCAGTTCCCACCAACCAAAAAACAAATTCATTCATTCTCCATGGTGGAATGTTTTGTATTTTAAATGGATATTGCGCATCAGAACCCGGCTCAAAGTCGTCGCCAGGTCCGTCAATATACGCTGTATGGTCAGAGCTTTCTCCTGTTTCATAGGTACTTAAGCCCATGTAAACATCATCGTCAGTTCCGGTGGTGTCGCCCGGCAACGTTTTCACACCGAACACATAATTGTACGCGGTTGGCACATTTGCAGAAACAGGTACTACTGATATTGCTGATATTAAAACTGAAAATGCTAGTATCATACTTAAAATCTTCTTCATAAAATACCTCCTCGTATAATCGTACTTGTGAGATTTTCCTTTTTTTTCATTGCATCCACTTTTGAGCGCTCCCTCGAAGTGAAAACGTTTCCTTTCCTGTTCCGTTATATATACCGTTCTTCTGTGCATATTCTACTGCTTCGTAAAACCAATTCGATAGACTTCTAGCCTCAGCATGATTAGACTCATTGGCTGCTACTACCCTCTGCTATCTTTTTGAGCCTCCTTGCCGGCATTAAATCAAAATAAGCTACTACTAGTCACTCTTAGATATATGGAAGTATTCTATCAGATTTTGTCGATATTTTTAGAAATGTAAAGAAAACTTTAAGTTACGATTCACATTATAATCCATATGGCAATGACTTCCTTATTTTAGTCTTCCACTAACAGTAGAAAGAAGTAGTAAAGCAAGTAGCTCTCGAGCTAATCTATGCTGCTGTGGCTTCAGGACAATGAGCTTGCATATGATTTCCCTTCGAGGGCACAGTCAGCTTATTGGGCATTTGGGGATATCAGATGAATGTCGGGGGATATCCGAAGTATTGAAGAGGTACAAAGGGAAATGAATCGTACATCGACAACATAAGTAATGTACCGATCGTTATGTTCTCGTATAGAACGAGTAATCCTCCGAAGAAATAAAGCATGAACTTCTTGAGAAACTCGCCCTTTATCTTCGGCAATACTAACACCCTTGCTATCCAATAATTAATCCATCTTGCATTAAATTGAACGTAAAAAATGTATAAAACAGTTACAGGATATTTAAGCATAAAAAAAGCCCACTAGAGAAAATCTCTAATGGGTGGTTAGTCAGATTTCCACTACGGAGCGCATATCGGAAGCGGACGAGCTTATGCAGAAGCCGCTAAGACTGCGCGTGAAATCGAATTAGAAAAAGAAATTGGTTCATGAGCTCGCCGACCAGCAAGGATCGGATACCGAATTAACGGGTGAACAGACCAAAATACAATGGAGTCCTGTCTTTGCGTCACAGCACTAACAACAGCAGATAATACACACCAATCTAAGGAAAATGTGCGCAACATAGATGATGGTCAGCGCAATGCATAATAAATAGGCTTCTCACAAGGTTCGAATTGAACTCGTGAAAAGCCTATTTTTAATTCGATATGGTCAATTCGAGTTTCTCCGAAGAGAAAGCCTTGCCCCATATGACTTCACAGTCTAGATTACCGCATAGAGCGTTTTGTGCTCCAACGGCGATGAATTCTACCGCTGAATCGCGGTCACTCCTCCTCGATTTACATCAAAGAAGAATTCATTACATCATGCCGCCCATGCCACCCATACCGCCCATATCAGGCATAGCAGGTTTATTCGGCTCAGGCTTCTCAGCTACTACAGCTTCAGTTGTTAGGAACATAGCTGCAACAGATGCTGCGTTTTGAAGAGCAGAACGAGTTACTTTAGCAGGGTCAACGATACCCGCTTCGAACATGTTCACCCATTCGCCAGTAGCTGCATTGTAACCAATACCTACTTTTTCGTTTTTCAAGCGTTCTACGATTACAGAACCTTCTTGACCAGCGTTAGCTGCGATTGTACGAACTGGCTCTTCTAGAGCACGAAGTACAATGTTAACACCTGTTTGCTCGTCGCCGAATGCTTCTACAGCCGCTACTGCGTTATATACGTTAACAAGCGCTGTACCACCACCAGATACGATACCTTCTTCTACTGCTGCGCGAGTAGAGTTCAAAGCATCTTCGATGCGAAGTTTACGCTCTTTCAATTCAGTTTCAGTCGCTGCACCAACTTTGATTACAGCTACGCCACCAGCTAATTTAGCTAGACGCTCTTGAAGTTTTTCTTTGTCAAACTCAGAAGTTGTATCTTCTAGTTGAGCTTTGATTTGGCTAACACGTGCTTTAATATCAGCAGAGTTACCAGCACCATCAACGATGATTGTATTTTCTTTTGTAATGCGAACTTGACGAGCAGAACCAAGTGCATCTACATCAGTAGTTTTCAAGTCAAGACCAAGTTCTTCTGTAACAACTTGACCACCAGTTAGAGCTGCGATATCTTGAAGCATTGCTTTACGACGGTCACCAAAGCCAGGAGCTTTAACCGCTACGCAAGTGAATGTTCCACGAAGTTTGTTCACAACTAGAGTAGCTTGTGCTTCACCTTCAACATCTTCAGCGATAATAAGAAGTTGTTTACCTGATTGAACAACTTTCTCAAGTACTGGAAGAATTTCTTGAATGTTAGTAATTTTTTTGTCAGTGATCAAGATATATGGATTGTCTAGAATAGCTTCCATTTTATCTGTATCAGTGATCATGTATGGAGAAATGTATCCACGATCGAATTGCATACCTTCTACAACTTCAAGTTCAGTTGCGAAGCCTTTTGATTCTTCAACCGTAATAACACCGTCATTACCTACTTTTTCCATAGCTTCAGCGATCAATTCGCCAACTTCTTCATCAGCAGATGAAATAGCAGCAACTTGTGCAATCGATTGTTTGCCTTCGATTGGCTTAGAAATAGCTTTAAGTTCAACTAGAGCAGCTTTAACCGCTTTGTCGATACCTTTACGGATAACCATTGGGTTAGCACCAGCAGTTACGTTTTTAAGACCTTCACGAATCATAGCTTGAGCTAGAACTGTTGCAGTTGTAGTACCGTCACCAGCGATATCGTTAGTTTTAGTAGCTACTTCTTTAACTAGTTGAGCACCCATGTTCTCGAATGCATCTTCAAGTTCGATTTCTTTAGCGATAGAAACACCATCATTAGTGATTAGTGGGCTACCGAATTTTTTCTCAAGAACTACGTTACGTCCTTTTGGTCCAAGAGTTACTTTAACTGCATTAGCAAGTGCATCTACACCGCGAAGCATAGAGCGACGAGCGTCTTCACTAAATTTAATTTCTTTAGCCATGATTAAGTCCTCCTAAAATTTTTTATGATCTATTCTTGAGTTACTGCCTGCGAATAAAAATTCGCCTCTAAAGCATACGCTACTTTTGTTGTCTTCTCGACGAACTTCTTGCAAATCAAAAGTTACATCGGAAGCATAAGCAATTTTGGTTTGTTGTATGTGTATTTGATCGCGAGCCTATTCGAAGATCGCGTGTATGTCGCTTTCTTTCATGATCAAGTATTCTTTACCATCATACTTGATTTCAGTACCAGCATATTTAGAGAACAGAACGCGGTCGCCTTCTTTAACTTCCAAAGCAACACGAACGCCATCTTTAAGCACGCCACTTCCTACAGCGATAACTTTACCCTCTTGTGGTTTTTCTTTAGCCGTATCTGGCAATACAATACCACTAGCTGTTGTTACTTCTTGTGCAATTGGTTCAACCAATACTCGTTCACCCAAAGGTTTAATCATTGAAAAAAGCCTCCTTATATGAATGGTTCAATTTAATTTCATTTTAGCACTCGATCACTGATAGTGCTAACAACTATTATTCTACCTATTTTTCTGTATGATTTCAAGTATTAACTCAAAAAAAATGCCTATGCATTTGTAGCAATAGGCACGATATATAATCCTGTTTCCTCATCTTTGCGAATAACTGCCTTCACATCATAGACAAGTTCCATTAATTCACTGGTCATTATCGCCTCTGGTTCGCCTTCAGCAATAATATTTCCATCTTTCAGCACTTTTATGTGATCGCTATATCGAACAGCTTGATTAACATCATGAAGCACCATTACGATAGTTAAACCATGCTCACGATTCAATTGTTGTACAAGATCAAGCAATTCAATCTGATAGTATATATCTAGAAATGTTGTTGGTTCATCTAGAAACAGTATCGATGTTTTCTGGGCAAGTGCCATGGCAACCCAAGCACGTTGCTTCTGTCCACCAGATAACTCATTCAACCGACGATTACGGAACTCAGTAAGTTTTGTACACTCTAATGCCCATTCCACCGCCTCGCGATCTTCATCAGACTCTGACGAAAACATATGACGGTAAGGTAGACGTCCATACTCCACTAATTTCTCTACGGTTAAATCGTAAGGTGCTTCGTTCTGCTGATGAACAACGGCTAGCATACGAGCTAATTCCTTCGATTTCAGTTGTTGCAAGTCACGCCCATCAATAATGATTTGACCCTCATTAGGTATGTAGTTACGAGCTAACAAACCTAGCAACGTTGATTTCCCGCTACCATTGGGACCAATAATTGTCGTGATCTTGCCCTCCACAATTGAAGTTGAAAGTCCACTTATAATCGGTGGACTGTTTTTGTATTGAAAGCTAATCTCTTTAGTTTCCATTGACACGATCCCCCCTCATTAACATAAAGATAAGGAATGGACCACCAATAATCGTCATAATAACGGATGCTGGTATTTCCATTGGTGCAATAATCGTTCTTCCAATGGTGTCAGCCAGTAGAATTAGTAATCCTCCTAGTATCGCGCAAAATGGAATAAGAATCTTATGATCCGTACCAACCATTTGACGGGCAATGTGAGGAACTAACAGTCCAACAAAGGCAATCAAACCACCAATAGCGGTTGCTATAGACGCTAATAATACAG
The DNA here is from genome assembly GCF_024721975.1 of Paenibacillus endoradicis. The sequence continues at coordinate 422,909 of NZ_JANQBB010000002.1, forward strand.
CAACAAAAGAGATAATAACTCGTGCACGCATAACTCTTAGACCGAGATTACTTGCTGTACGATCCTGCAATGATAACATATTACACCAAGTACTTAGTAATAGTGCAATGAGTAAACCAATTGATCCATAGATCAATATCAATTTCACATCTTCCCATGTTTTCATAGAGAACATTGAGCTAACCGCTTGATTAACAGACGTTACTGCATAGCTACCGCGATAATTGAATAATTGATTTAGTCCTGAGAACATCGCATTAATGGCAACCCCCACAAGAATTAACCTTAACGGTTGTAACCCAGAACGCCATGAGAATAAATATACTAAGAAACATGCCAAGAGACCACCGATAACGGAGAACATCGGCATCCAGAATATTAATGCTGGTGACAATGTAGCTATTAATACAGATACAAAGCCCGCTCCGGATGAAATACCGATTACCCCAGCATCCGCTAGTGGATTACGCATAACCGCTTGTAACAGCACACCTGATACTGCAAGAGCTGCTCCAGTCAATATAGATACAATAATACGAGGCAGACGAAGATCTCGGATGACATCAACGTTATCATTACCACCATAGATTAAACCTTGGATAAGTTCCCAAAGCCCAACTTTAATACTTCCTGTCGCCATAGAATACAATGCGACTGCAACAAGCAATAGAAGCGCAGCGACAAAGTAAATGATTTTCTTCATGGGATGAATTATCCTTTCCGATCTGGATAGAGCATATCAGCAAGTATGTCTAATGCTTCATCTGCTGCTAAATTACCTGTCGTTCCGAAGAAATCTTCAGGTAAATCATAAACACGTTCATTTTTCACTGCGTTAAAATGTTTCCAAATATCATTTTGCTTAAACTCATCATCGAACATTTTAATAACTTCTTCAGGCATACCATGAGCAGCACGAAGAATGACATCAGGATTGCCTTGTTGAAGAAACTCTGTATTAGATGAAACAAATTCTACTTTGGAATCTGTTACAACATTAGCACCGCCTAATTGCTTCACAAGATCACCAATGTATGAGTTTTCCGTAGCCACTAAGTAACTACCAGGAATACCCATTAATATTAATACTGTAGGAGCCTGTTGATCAGCAACTTCCGCTTTAATATCACTAATTTTCTTATCGTAACTTTCAACAAGAGCTGCTGCTTGCTCTACTCGATTAAACTCTGCACCAAGCTTAGTGATTTCCGTCTTCATATCTTCAATACTTGTAAAGTCTAGAAACCTAGCTTCAATCCCTAATCCTTTAAAAGTATCTTCTAAGTCATGTTGTAATGTAGTTACTGATAACACATGAGTAGCTTTCAATGACTTTACAAGCTCCATATCAGGACTCATCGGATTACCAACCTCAATTGCATCACTATATCGTTCTGGCAATGGTTTCGCTGTGGACGGCTTTCCTACTACGTTAAGATCAAGCGCGTCAAGAATATCAGTAATAGCAACCGTTGTAGAGACGATACGATACTCATCATCTGAGCTTGGAGTAGCTGTATTGTTACCTGCTGTATTGGATGGTTTATTAACAGATTCATTCCCTTTAGCTCCATTAGAGCTACAACCTGCCATAAGTAGTATACATAATGTCAAACCAATTGCGATTAACTTCATACTTCGCGTCTTTCTTAACATCGTATGATATCCTCCTAAAACTTTTTATGATTGCTTCTTGAGTTGCTCCTAACAAATGAAAAGTAGCGACGAAAGCATTGACTTAAACTTTTGATGTTTACGTCTTGAGTTACTACCCATAAATACATCATGAGGACTTCGATTACTCGAGGTCCTCATGATGTAAACTATTCATTTCATAACATGCCATCGTTGACATGTTTCATACTAAGGCTACGCTTGAATTATTGAGCGCGTACAATAATTGTTACTGCTTCAGCACGAGTAGCTTGCCCGTTAGGACCAAATGTGTCTTTCGTAAGACCAGTAACTAGACCAAGCTTCACTGCAGTAGCTACATATGATTTCGCATAATTCGGGATAGAATCACTATCTTTGAACGTTAGCTCATCAGCAGAAGCAAGCTCTGTAATATTTAACGCTTTAACAACCATAACCGCCATTTCTGCACGCGTAATATTGTTGTTCGCACGGAATGTTTCATCTTGGTATCCAGTAATAATTCCAGCGTTTACTGCTTGTTTCACAAATGGAACTGCCCACTCTTGAATACTTGCAGCATCTTTGAATGTTAATTCATTGCTAGCTACCGGCAAATCAAGAGCTGTAGCAATTAGTTTAGTGAATTCAGCACGTGTAATATTTTTGTTTGGTTGGAATGTACCGTCTGTATAACCATTTACAATGCTTTTCGCTACTGCTAAGTTAATAGCATCTTTTGCCCAGTGAGTTGTTACATCAGAGAAGCTTACGTTTTTCGCAACTACTTCAACTAAAGCATTTGTAGCTGTAACGATTTTCTCATTAGAATTCAAGTAGCTATTTGCTGCTGTAGCTGTTGCAATCGCAGTTGTTAGTGCTGCAGAAGGATTTGTTACAGCGTTAGCTACTGCAAGTGCTTTTACTAAGTTAGCTTTTGCTGCATCAACGTTGCTTCCGATAACAATGTTAATACCGTGAGATTGCGGCTCAGTGAATACACCTGGAACCATGTAAGAAGCAGAAGCTTTAATTACTGCGTTCTCATCAGCAATAGCATAATCTAATGTGAAGAATGTAACTTCTTGTGGACCAGTACGGCCATTTACTGTTGCAACATACTCAGCAACTTTAGCACCAGCTTTTTCTTCAACTGTTACTGTTACATCGTACACTTGTTGTACATCAAGACGAAGATACGTTACACCGTCTTTAGTATATGTTTTTGGATTGGAAATATAGTTAGCCATGGAAGAGATTTTACTAGCATCACTTTCATTAACGAAGTATACTTGTGCATCCGTTGGATTTTCATTAAGTGCTGCTTTTAGAGCTTTAAGTGCTGCTTCCAAATCAACTTTTTTCGTTACGTAGTTATTTGCTTTTTCAGCAGCTGCAAGAGCTGTTTGAAGTGCTGCTGTTGGAGCTGATTCTAATTTAGCTTGCTCGATTAATGTTGCAAGTTCAGCTTTCGCTGTATCGATATCATTACCAACTACGATAAATAGATCATGAACTTGAGTTTCAGTAAATACGCCAGGAACGAAATAAGAAGCTTGAGATTTTATAATTGCTGTAGCATCATTTAATGCATAATCAAAAGTGAAGAATGTAACTTCTTGAGAACCGTTACGACCTTCTACTGTTTTCACATATTCTGCAACTTTAGTGCCTTCTTTACCATCAACTGTAATTTTCACACTATATACTTGTTGAACATCTAATCGTAAATAAGTAACGCCATCTTTTACATACGTTTTTGGTTCAGATACATAAGTTGCCATACTTGATAATTTAGAAGTGTCTCCACTATTTACGAAATGTACAATTGCGCTTGTTGCAGTTTCTTGCGTAGCAGTAATACCGTTAACTTCTGCTGCCATTGCGAATGCTGGAACAGATCCTACTAGCATAGCCGCAACTACGGCTGTTGATAAATGTTTTACCATTTTCTTCTTCATTATTCATTCTCCTCAAATTTTTATTAGCTTCCCGATGAACTACCTTGTCAATAAAAAATAGCATCGAAAGCAAAATCTTTTTTTGAATTTCTTAAATTATTTATTGCGTTTACGATTCATTACAATCCAAGCAACAGCACCAGCAATGAATAGTACAGCAACGATAATAATGATCACAATTGCAATAGTACCGCCTTGCTTTTCATCTTTACTAACTGTAAATTGTTCTGTTTCAACTTCAGTTGTGCCATCTACTGCTTCATTTGCAGTAATACCTTCTTCTGATACTACGATAACATCATCCGTTGTTTCACCTGTAAGTACTTCCGCATTTTCTTCCGTCGATGCATTTTCGTTTGCATTTATACCAATCTCAGATCCTTCGCTTTCCGTTTCTACATTACTATCATCAGTATTTGCAGAAGGAGATGTGCTCGTGTTCGGATCTGGCGTTACAGAGTTAGAACCTGAATTATTAGACGAACTCGGTGTCATCGAATCAGTTGAATCTTGTGGCTTCGTTGAAGTTGTTGCCTTCTCTGAAGTCGTTGGTTTAGCTGGATTCGTACTGGTTGTCGTTTCTTTTGTTGGTTCAGGTGTTACTTTAGGCGTTGAGGTTGGTTTAGCTGTCGGTTTAGGCGTTGCTGTCGGTGTTGCTGTCGCCGCAGGCTTGCCAACCGATTTCAACGAATCCGGATAAAATTTGAATCGAACATCATAACTATGGAAGTAATCCATCTCAGGAATTTCGACAGTCATTTCGGATAATAACATATCGTTAAAGTTACTTACTTTAAATTCAGTAACTCTTGAATTAGCTTTCTCATTCGTTGAAACTACTTTTGCATCAACCATTTTTCCGTTGTATTGTGTTGAAAATGCAACAACCCATCCATTTTGATTAATGGTCGTTTGAACCGTTATATTACCGTCTTTCACAAAAACTTTAGCAGGCTTATTCCAATATCCATCTGCTAGTGAAGTAGAGTCGTCTTTCGTGTCGCCTCTGAGTATTTCATAATTAATTGTATATTCTCCATCCTCAAGCGCTGTCGCTGCCATTGCATGAGATGTACCTAATAAGACTAATAATAAAGACATCACTACTACTGTAAGCAACTTTCTTACATAATCTCGTTGATAACTCATAGACACCTCCTATGTAAGCAAAGATATTATTGATTATCATTCTCAGCTGATAACAAAAAAATAAAATGCTCCAATAGAACATCCTACACTTAGTAATTTGATAGTGAGAATGATTATCTCTACTCCCTATTCGATATTACATGATTTGAAAAGAAATAGTCAACAGATTTATGACATTTTTAAGTCACTTCAATAATCTGTCATTATTCAGACATAAGTTTTCTCTTTCCTTCAAACCGCATCTATGTCACAATTAGTAGCGAGATTAAGAATCATTATCAAAAATAGCGTCTATATATATAAATAGCACAATGACTTTTAATACACTTATTTCTATTTATTTTGAAGGAGAATTGAAAATGCGTAAATACACAAAACTTTTAGCAAGTGTGTTACTTACAAGTACTGTTCTACTTGCTGGCTGTGGTACTACTACGAATCCCTCTACTACTAATGAAGCAACGGGTGAACAAATTACGATTACTGATTTCAATGATCGTTCGATTACGGTGAACGGTGTTCCTGACAAAATCGCCGCCCTAAGTATCGGTGAAACTAACATTATCTACTCACTTGAAGGCACATTAGTTGGTCGACCAACGACAGATGTACCTTTGCAATGGGAGTCATCTTACGACGTGCACGAGATTGGTACAACACATGAGGTTGATCTAGAGCAAATTGCTTATGTAAAACCACAGGTCGTACTCGCTCACAATATTATGAATGAAAAGGATGTAGCGAAGCTTGAAAGCATCGGTGCCAAAGTTGTCCTTACTAGCGGTAACTCCGTCTCCGACATTCAACGTCAAATTACGATTTTTGGAGATTTATTGCAAAAACAAAATAAAGCAGAACAATTAGTGGCTGAAATTGATAGTAAACTTACTGAATTAGCTGCTGAGTCGAAGACACCTGTACCAGCTCTAATCGTATACGGTGCTCCAGGCACATTTATGGCGGCATTACCTAGCTCACTTGCAGGAGATCTCCTTTCACTTTCTGGAGGTACTAACATTGCTGCAGATTATCCGCAACTAGCAAGTTATCCGCAGTATGCAACGCTAGATATGGAACGTATTGTCGAGTCGAACCCACAAGCTATCTTCATAATGACGCATGCTGATCCTGAAGATGTAAAGAATAGTTTCATTCGCGAGATGGAAGCTAGTAAAGCGTGGAACAGTATTGATGCAGTAAAAAATGGTCGGATCGAAGTATTACCAGCGGAGCTGTTTGGTTCTAATCCAGGTACACGTATTAATGAGTCGCTGGACTATATGAATAAAGCACTTCATCCTTAGTCTCTCAACCGTATATATTCAATATTACGAATAAAGGGAGTGTCTCATTGGTAGATTTTATCTACTATTGAGACACTCCCTTTTCTTATTACGATATCTATTTCACTTCATCCTCTGAATCTACCCACTGACTATCTGTCAACAACTGCTTCCTATATATTGTGCCCGATAGCCAAACACTAATTTCGTACAATACAATAAGTGGAATAATGACAAGAATATCTGAGATGAAATCAGGCGGGGTAATAACGACTCCGATAACAACCATTAAAAAGTATGCTATCTTCCTCATCTTACGCAAACGAATCGGATTAACGATACGAATAGCTGTCAAAAACATTATAACTAATGGAAGCTCGAATAATAACGTTATCGGCAGTATGATGCTGAACATAAAATCAAAATATTGTACAACACCAAAGGTTTCAGCTAACCCTAATTGTGCTGAAACAGCTCTTGTAAAGTTGAACGCTAATGGAAATACGACAAAGTAAGCAAAAGATAACCCAAGTAACGCCATAAACACTGCTAATGGAACGTACTTCAATGTCGATCGTTGCTCATGAGGTAATAGCGCCGGCTTAACAAATAACCATAATTGCAGCACAGTGAACGGTAACGTCACGATTAATGCGACAACAAATGCTATTTGCATATAGATACCAATACCGTCCCAGAAAGAGAAGGTATGTAATACTAAGGAACCTGCGGCTGGTTTCTGATTCAATAAAAACTGATAAGTTGGTTCCGCTATCACAAGACCTAGTACAAGGCCAAGTACAATCATAATTAGTATGTATATTACTCTTTTTCGAAGCTCGGTTAGATGTTCAACTATTGACATTAATCCTTCTTCTGACATAAGTCGATCTCTGGCGGAAGCCAAACGCTCCAATTGTTTTCGTGGCACACTCATTCGCGCGACTTCCCTCTTTTCTCTTTGATGATTAACAAGCAAGAAAAAAGCGGACCAAACTAGTCTGGTAGCCGCTTATTAGTTTTCTCTGATTGCTCTGATTGATTCACTTCAACGCGAGATGTATCTTCGCTCTTCTTGTCGGTCGAATCCATCATCTCATTAGCACCCGTCTTAAACTCGCGCAAAGTACGTCCTACTGCACGTCCAAGCTCAGGCAACTTATTAGGACCGAATAACAGCAATGCTACCAATACTAATAGAATAACCCCAGTTACACCTATACCACCCATCACGATTCCTCCTAAAACTTTTCATATTCTTCTTGAATATACTTGCTTGATATGAAAAGTCACAACGAAAGCATCAACTTAAACTTTTCATATTCTTCTTGAATGTACTTCCTTGATATGAACAGTCACAACGAAAGCATCAACTTAAACTTTTCATATTCTTCTTGAATGTACTTCCTTGATATGAACAGTCACATCGGAAGCATATACTTAAACTTTTCACCTTACTTAGCAGCCAAGTAGACCACCATAGCCAAGAGCGATAATATCTTCCTTCTCAATCTTTTCACCTAGCAATAGTCTAGGAAGAAATACATCAAAAGAAGTATACGGATCATGCATCACACATCCTGGCAAACCAAGAATCGGTACATCCTGCAAATAGGCTACGAGCAACATCGAACCTGGTAACATTGGTGTTCCATAACTAATAATATCTGCTCCTGTAGCTTTAATAGCCGCTGGAGTTCGATCATCTGGATCAACAGACATACCGCCAGTCACCAAAATCATATCATAACCTTTAGCTTGCAAATAATGAATTTCTTCAACAATTTTCGCACGATCATCTGTAGCAAAGCGTTGCTCCACAACAGTCGACCCAAGTGCTTCAAGCTTTACTTTTACAGCAGGTCCAAATTTATCCTTAATTCTGCCATTATACACTTCACTACCAGTTGTAAGCAACCCTATACGTCTAGCTGGTAATGGGACAACTGATATTGGTGCTACGCCATGTTTTTCACGGTATTGATTGGCAATGTTCTCTACTAGCCTAATTTTTTCTTTCGACACGATGAGTGGAATTGCTCTAGTCGCTGCAAGTTGTCCTCCTTGCTTCACCACTTTATTAGTTAAAATTGTCGCTAATGCTATCTCCCCGATCGCATTAACCGCATCTATTACTTCTTTGGCAATTTTGGCAACACCATCAATATGAGCTTTGACACTTACTTTTCCTTCATGTGGCTCATTACGTAGCAATTGTTCGTCCATCAACGCATCCGCCATTAACTTCGCAGCATCATCTTCATGTAGATCAAGTGAGCCTAACTCCATCACATAGATATGTTCTTTACCGATATCAAGTAATTTCGGAATATCTACTTCAGTAATGATATGGCCTCGCGTGAATAGTCTGCCTTTGAATTGACCTGGAATGATTTGCGTTAAATCATGTGCAAGCCTTAGTCCGATCGCATCAAAAACAGAAACCTCCCTAAGTGAGGTTTCTGTTTTCGTAGTATGTGAATCCATATTATTGTCATTATTTCCGTATGATTCTGTCATCTTGATTTTGTCTCCCAAAACGTCTGGGTAGTTCATTGTAAGATGACCTACCCAGACGTAACTTCGTAAGCTTAATCCAAAACTTTTCATGCGCTTACTATATAACTGCTTGTAGATGAAAATTACTTCGCAAGCATTGTACTAATGCTCTAACAATTCACCTGATAGTATGCCTAATGCATGTGGTAATTGATCCATAATTGCAAGTAAACTTTCTGAAACTCCTTTTGGACTCCCTGGTAAATTAATAATTAAAGCTTTACCACGAGTACCACATATCCCACGCGAAAGCATAGCACGTCTCGTTTTATGCAGTGCCCCCATCCGCATCGCTTCAGCAATTCCTGGCACTTCACGATCAATGACTTTTAATGTGGCTTCTGGTGTCACGTCTCTTGCCGCAAGCCCAGTACCACCTGTCGTTATTACGAGATCTGCCCCATAATATTCTGTCATCTCAATCAATGCTGCCATAATCTCATCTTGCTCATCTGGAACAATTCGATAATCAACGATCTGGCCACCTAGTTCATCTTCAACTAGTTCTCTGACAACCTGTGCACTTACATCTTCACGTTCACCACGTGCACCTTTATCGCTTGCCGTAAGTATAGCAACCTTCCATTGCATCTCCAATTCCTCCATCCTTCTCTCTATTCTTTCTACTCTTTCTATTCAGCAGTTCTCTCAAAATCTCCGTGTACTCCACCAGTTTTCCTCATAAGTTGCGTTGGACCAATAATCATATCTTTCTGTAGTGCTTTACACATATCGTATATCGTTAAGGCAGTTGCGGATGCCGCTGTAAGAGCTTCCATCTCCACGCCTGTCTTTCCTGTTATCTTCACTGTGACCATAATATATAACTCATCAAGGTCATTATCAGTGAAAGAGATATTTACTCCGTTTAAGGCAAGTGGGTGACACATTGGAATCCAGTCCGATGTTTTCTTTGCAGCCATAATTCCCGCTACTTGAGCTACAGATAATACATCGCCTTTACCAATTTTACCTTCTTTAATTTTTTGTAAAGTAGTTGGTAGCATCTTCACCATTGACGTTGCCGTAGCTTCGCGCTTAGTAATCTCTTTGTCAGAAATATCTACCATCTTCGCTCTACCTTGTTCGTTAAAATGAGTGAATTCCACTATCTGCTACATCCTTTCATTCTATGAACATGTCGTAATTCCTTTATTAGTAATTAAAATGTTCAATTTAATATCATATTTATCCATCGGTATTTGATCAGTAATCTGAGGTTCATATCCGATACCGATCCATGTTATCCTCTTCTCGTGTTGCTTCATTAACTCGTAAAAACGATCATAATAACCGCCACCATATCCTAAACGTGCTCCGTCCTTTGTATAGACGAGTCCAGGCACAATAACCGCGTCTGGCACAGTATCGATCTGTGACAGTTGATCTGAATCAGGTTCTAATATATGATACGCCCCTAGGCGTAACTGCTGTTTATTGTATAATGGATATAGTTGCATCGTATGCGTCTCTATTAGGCATTTTGGTACAATAATAGTTATCTGATGTTCCCAGCACCATTCGATGAATGGCCATAGTTGAAGCTCACTACGAAATGGGATATAAACCATCACTTCGGTCCAACCTCGTTCTTGTACTAGACTAATAGCATATGCTGAAGCCTCTTCTGACCATTGCTGGGCATCTTGTGGCTCAATACAATTTCTAATTTCAGTAAATTGTTTTCGCATTTGTAGTTTTTGTACAGATAGCTGTTGCATAGTATAACCACCTATATTAGAAATGTTCTATCGAGGTAATTCAAGGATGAGCGACTTCGTCTATAAGGTAGCTTTTATCACTATATAGAATGTGCCCTTCGCTCTCCTCGGAAATTAATTAAATCTATTGTGGTAAGAAAAATAGACTACAATTGATAATAGTGTACCATTGTTACACAAGTTACGCCAATATATAACAAGCTTATGGTACACTATATAGTAGTTATATACGAGAAGATACCACTACATTTTGATGGAGGACAAGGAATGTTACTGCAAGTATCCAATATTACAAAAAGCTACGGGATTGATACAATCCTTTCAAATATTAATGTACAAGTACTAGAAAGAGACAAAATCGGACTAGTAGGTGTCAATGGCGCTGGTAAATCAACGTTACTTAAAATCATCGCTGGAGAAATCAGTTTTGAAAGTGGAGACATTCATAAAGCGAAAGAAACAAAGTTAGGCTATCTTGCGCAAAATAGCGGCCTACAATCCCATCTCTCTATAATAGAAGAGATGCAAACAGTATTTGCTCATCTCTACGCTGCGGAGAAGGAATTACGTGAGTTAGAGTTAAAAATTGCAGACCCTAAACTGCACGATAATGAGAAACGTTATAATGAAGTGCTAGAACGTTATGCAGAGCGTTCAGATTGGTATAAAGCTAACGGTGGGTTTGAGATTAATACTCGCATTAATAGTGTCCTGCACGGGATGGGCTTTGGAACGTTCGAACTTAATACACCGATCGCATCATTAAGTGGTGGACAAAAAACAAGATTAGCATTAGCTAAAATTTTGCTACAAGCCCCGGACCTGTTAATGCTCGATGAGCCTACCAATCATCTGGATATTGAGACTTTAACTTGGCTCGAAGGATACTTACGTTCTTATAACGGAGCTATTCTTGTCGTATCACATGACCGTTACTTCCTAGATGCTATGACGACTACAATTGTAGAAATCGAGCGTCACCAAGCGAAGCGCTACACTGGTAATTACAGCCGCTACCTTGAAATCAAAGAAGCAGAGTACGAAATTCAGATGAAACACTTCGAAAAACAACAAGATGAAATTGCTAAAATGGAGCAGTTTATTCAAAAAAATATTGTACGTGCCTCAACGACAAAGCGTGCCCAAAGCCGTCGCAAGTCTTTAGATAAAATGGATCGTATGGATCGCCCGATGGGTGATTTGAAACGTGCGTCTTTCTCATTTGAAGTAGAACGGATGAGTGGGAAAGAAGTACTGAATGTTAATCATCTATCAGTACAATTCCCTAATACTACGACACCACTGTTCAGTGATATTAGTTTCCAGTTGCAACGTGGCGAGATGGTTGCACTAGTTGGGCCAAATGGAATCGGCAAGTCAACATTATTGAAGACACTTGTATCACAATTAGAACCTACAACAGGTAGTATCCAATTCGGATCACATGTGAAGGTTGGTTACTATGATCAAGAACATAATGTGCTGAATAGTAATAACACCGTATTAGAAGAAGTATGGGGTACTTACCCTCATATGGAAGAAGCTCGTATTCGTACAGTGCTCGGTAACTTCTTATTCAGTGGTGAAGATGTATTGAAAAAAATATCAGCACTCAGTGGTGGCGAAAAGGCGCGTGTCTCTTTATCTAAGTTAATGTTAGCTCAAGCTAACTTTCTAATTCTCGATGAGCCTACGAACCATTTAGATCTATTCAGTAAGGAAGTACTTGAATCAGCATTGTTTGATTATGAAGGTACTTTACTATTCATTTCACATGACCGTTATTTCCTTAACAAAATGTCTGAGCGTATTGTCGAACTATCAGCGCAAGGTGCCAGCTATTTCCTGGGAAATTATGACGATATGCTGGAGAAAAAACTCGAAATGGAAGAAGCTCGACTTGAAGCTGCAAAATTACAAATCAATAAAAACTCAGTTCAACAGCAAGTGACAGCATCCCCTGTCCAATCCTATGAGGCTGAGAAGCAACAGAAACGTGAAGAGCGTACTAAGCAGCGTAAATTAGAACAATTAGAGCAACAAATTGCCGAATTAGAGCAAGAGATCGCTGACTGGGAAGTTAAACTGACAGATCCAGCTATTTTTAACGACTATATGCGTATTCAAGAAATTCAAACAGAAATCGCTAATCGTAAAGCTACTCTTGATACTTGCTATGAGCAATGGGAAGAGTTTATGGCTTAGTACATGTTGACAATAAAGAAGCTGTTCCACTGTAGATAAATCTACAGTGGAACAGCTTCTTATATTGAGATTGATTTTTCTCAAGCTCAGCATTCATGTTATGCATTAACCTTTCGAAGTTTTTGCTGGGATATATCCTAGTTCAATAGCTACTGTAACAGCCTTCGCACGCGAACGAACTTGTAACTTCTCGAATAACTTACTCAATTGATATTCCACACCGCGTTGACTAATATGGAATTTGTCAGCTAGTTCTCTGTTACTGCTACCAAGTGAAATGGCTTCTAGAAGTTCCTTTTCTTTGTCTGTAATATATGAATTTTGTCTCTGCATAATTTTTTGTAAAGCCCGCAAGTCCATACTTCGTAATCGTTGTAACAAATCTATCGGTATAATAGCGTTGCCTTGTATCATGCTTTGTAGCGATTGAATAAGTTCATCACTAGAACTAGATTTACTTACAAATCCATTTACCCTTGCATCCATCATCTCATTGAAATGTGGTTCTAACTCATATCCAGAATACATCATTACTTTCACATCTGACTGCTTGTCTTTCAAAATACTACATAATTCAATACCATTCATTACTGGCATCTGCCAATCACATAGAACGATATCAATTCGTTGTCTACTTATCATTTCAATTGCTAATTTGGCAGATTGAACATAACTAGCTCTTACACGCATATTACGTTCTAACATATCCTTCGTACCAATCCCTACCGCTGGATGATCATCCACAATAAGAATATGACTATGCAATAATAGCCCTCCCTTCTTACGATGATTATAACTTTTGACTTTATACGACTGTTTGCTCATGTTGCAAAAGTTTGATACTTTCATACTTTGGAAAAATAAGAGTTCGGATAATATCTACTACCATGAGGGACGAAAAGAAAAGGATTGTAAACCGTGGAGAATGAATCTATTATCTGGATATATTATATCGTTAACTATTAGTAATATAAATAAAAAAATCCCTCAATATTGTTTGCGGAAATCAACATTGAGGGCTGTGTAATTCTACTCCGCTAATTAACTGAATTTAATCTAGCTTACCATTGAGTCACTTTTTGGTAAGGGATCCATACATATTTACCATCGGTAATGTCGTAACCTGTATTTTCTTTGGTTGGCATTCCCCCAGCTGCTAGAACAGACATTAATTCTACTGTTGCTTTACCTTGATTAACAGCATCGTTAAGTACAGTTCCTAGTAGCGTTCCATCTTTCAACGCTTGCATTGCCGGTTCTGTAGCATCTACGCCAACAACAGGCATAAACTTACCATTTTTGAAATACCCTGCTACTTTCAAAGCTTCAATTGCACCAAGAGCCATATCATCGTTGTTAGCAATTACCGCTTCAATCTTATCTCCATGAGCTATAAGAAATTCCGCCATTTTTTCTTGTGCATTCACTCGATCCCACATCGCTATTTCTACACCAAGCGATTCAACTTTAATTCCAGCTTCTTCAATCGCTATTACAGAAAATTTTGTGCGTAATTCAGTATCCTGGTGACCGGGTTCACCTTTTAACATAACATATTGCAAAACGCCATCACCGTTCTTATCCATACTAGCGTTCGCCTTCCAGTATTCAACGAGAATTTCACCTTCCATTGTGCCTGACTCTTCAGCTTTCGCTCCTACAAAAAATACTTTATCCCATTTGGCAAGATCGGTTGCTAACGGTTCACGATTAATAAACACTACAGGAATATTGGCTCTTTGTGCTTTATCAATAATGATACCCGCAGCTGTACGATCAACCGGATTTATCGCCATAGCTTTCATCTGCTTAGAGATAAATTGATCGACTTTGTCATTCTCTTTCGTCTGTGAGTTTTTACTATCTACAATATCGACAGCTATTTTCCCTTCTGCAGCTGAAGTGATTGCACTACGAACACCACTCATAAAGGTGTTATCAAACATGAAAATAGCCACTCCCGTTTTGGGCAATGAATTTCCTACCCCTTCATTACCGTTGCAAGCTACTGCAATGATTGCAATTGTACAAATTACTAAAGTGATAACTACTTTTCTCATATTTCTTTAGCCCCTAAAGAATTTATTTAGATTAGTTCGTTCATTGTACGACAGGATATAGTAGCTTTTGATTTTTCAACCAAAACATATTATCTTTATTAACGATTGTCATATCTCTAAGATACGTCGTTGAGATATTTTGCCCATTAGCAGCTTGCACAGCATATTGAACGGACAAATAACCTAACGAGAAAGCATTTTGCACAAACAGTGATTCCATCTGCCCTTCTTGCAATAATTCTAATAACTGAATAGAACTATCGAAACCTACCATTTTAATATCACTCGAAGCATTCAAGTCCTTTAACGCTAAGGCGGAACTAATAGAACTCGTCGTCATTAATGCTAAGATCCCATCAACTTTATACTCCTTAATATTTTTAATGACGGCCTGCTTACATTTATCAACATCTTTCGAACATACTACCGTACTAACGACTTCAATTTCATTATAATTTTTCAGTTCTTCATATACGCCCTTTTCCCTTGCTTCACCATTAATTCCTGCATGCATATAGTCTACAACTAAAAGATTCCCTTTATAGTTCAATAATTTCGCCATTTCTTTCATCGCTTCTTGTCCATATGCTTCATTATCAGAACCAATGTATGTCGTTGTGACTCCACTCGTTAATTTACTATCAACGGCAATAACGGGAATGCGACGACGGTTGGCTTCCTCAAGAACTGCTGCAAATTCCTTATCGCTATTCGCTCCAATAATGATCGCATCGGGGTTAGATGCTAATATTGCACGTGCAATTCTTATCTGACCTTCTATATCTCCATCATCTTCAGGAAAATGCAATTGCAATGTGACATCATATTCTAAAGCAGCATTATCAGCACCTTTACGTACATAACTCCAGTAATCATCTGTAGAAGATCGTAGTAACACAGCAATATTTTTCTGATGGTCTACCGCTACATGATCTGGCTCACTTGGATGAAAAGCTGAATAAATTAACGTCCCACAAATAAGTACACAGACAAACACAATTGACCATTCCTTAAAGTTGTGCATACGGATCTTCCTCCTTTACAGTAGATGATTGAATTAATGCTGGGAATGTAATATAAATCGTCGTTCCTTCTTCTAATTCACTTTCAACTAAAAGTCCATATTGTTCGCCAAAATATAACTTGATCCGCTCGTTCACATTTTTTAAGCCCACGCCAGAACCTGAGCTGCTACTATATTTACCCGCATTAATCGCTTTGAGCTGTTGCTCATTTATTCCAATACCATTATCTCTCACGATAATCTCGATTTGATCCTTATCATTGAGACTTACAATAACTTCGATTAACCCCTTATCAACACTTGGCTCGATACCATACTCTAGTGCATTTTCGACTAACGGCTGTAATATTAACTTCAACGAAATGTAGCCTAGCGCTCGTTCATCGATTCGGAATTGGAAATCGAATTTGTTTTTGAAGCGCATCTGTTGAATAATTAAGTAATTTCTTACATGCTCAATTTCTTCCGAAATTAGAATTAAACTCTCGCCTTTACTAAGACTAATCCGGAACAATTTAGATAATGCGGTAATCATCGTGACAGCATCCTCATTACGTTTCGAACTGATCATTCGGACGACTGTGTTAAGCGTATTGTATAAGAAATGTGGATTGATCTGTGCTTGTAAAGCATCTAATTCATATTTCCGCTTACTTTCTTGCTCCGAGACAATTTTGTTCATTAAAGTTCTAATCGTGCCTAGCATAATATTATAACGATCACCTAAGTTTTTAATTTCAAGTGGACCATCGCTTTTGGCAGCTACATTAAACTCCCCACGTTCAATCCCTCGCATCGTCACTTCTAGTTTTTTGATTGGTTTAGATATTTGGCGCGAAATCAGATTGGACACCACCAGCAGAATAATAGCAAGCGCTATCAATATTTTAATTAGGGCAATGCTAAGATCTGCATTCGTTAACCCTAGCTCGTCCATATAAGATATGCCAACAACTTTCCAACCGACATTACTGATGGATTGAATACTAATCATCTTTGCTCGTGGTCCAGACTGATCAATAAAACTACCATACGTTTGCTTTAGTGCAAGTTCAACATTTTCTTGCTTTAAATCAGCATAAATAATCTCGATTTGCGGGTGATAAACAATATTGCCGCCGGACTCCTCAATAATGTAGGCATAACCACTTTTCCCTAAGCTTACCCGCTCCGATAGTTCTTGAATACGATTGAAATTTACATCTAAAAGCAATACTCCTTGCTCTAGCTGACCATCTTTCATAAATGTAATCGTCTTGCTAAGTGAAACTACCCATTCATACTTCTGAGAATATAAATTTTGTACATGGGGCACTGAAATAGACAGATATCCATCCTTTTCTATCGCCGTTTTGAACCATGTTTCATCTGCTACAACTAATGATTCTTTCAAACTAACATTAGGTAATAGTGCAATTGGACTTCCTTGTAAATCTACTAATGTAAGCGACACGACATCTGATCTCGAAGAAATCATCGATTGTAGCTTCCATAACTCATCACTTTGCATTCCTTCTTCACTAGAGCTTATCGTGTGATGTAACATATGATATAAATCCATCGTAGATTTAATATAATCTGCTAGATTGTAACTTACTTGATCAATAATTTGCTGTGCATTACGACTTGCATTTTCTTTTGTGTTTGATGAAAACTGACTATATAATGTCAAGCCGATAATCGTAATGATGAATACAGAGAACAAAGAGAACGATACAGTAAGAATGAATTGGATACTCCGTCGTTTCATAATCTAGTCCTTTCTCAACATAGCATTACGATAATCTTTGGCAGAGACTCCTGTATATTTTTTGAATGTTAGACTAAAATAGTTCGGATCAGAAAACCCAACTCTGTCAGCAATCTCAAAGGATTTTAGATCTGTGGTGCGCAATAATTGTTGTGCCATTTCCATTCTTATTTTAAGTAAATATGCCCCATACGTTAATTGTGTAGCTTTCTTGAATAATCCACTGAAATAACCTGGACTAATGTGTAATTGCAGACATAACGTAGTAATGGAGAGATCTGTTTGCATATAATGTTCTTTTGTATAATGAATCGCTTCTTCAACCAGTTTTTGCGAAGTATTTTGTCTTGTACTTGCTATACTTTGATGAAGATTATGGCATAACTCTGAGAACCAAGTCTTAGTTTCTTCTAGACTTTTCAAACTTTGATATTGCAACAATAGACTAGTACCTTCACTCCATTGCCCGCCAATTGATGCATCAAGTGATTTCATCAAGCGATGAACAGCCGTAATAATCTCAAGAAAATATTGTTCGTATTCACTTACGGTCGCTTGAGTATGGTCAATCTCATCAACGATAGCTGAGATTGCTTGTTGTAATTCACGATCTGTACCAAGCTTGATTGCACGGATAAATTGTTGTTCCTTATATTCATCAAAATATAATCGTGACTGTACGTTTTTCTCAATATCATCGATACATATTATCGAGTTATGATCAATAATTCGACGATAATCTAATCCTGAGCGTGCTGAATCGTATCCATGCTTTAATTGATCAAGAGTAGTCGTATAAGTACCTACACTAATAATGGCAGACATCCGTAAATATTTCTGAATACTTTGTAAAATCCGTTGCAATGTATTGACAGTTTCAACCATTTTCGCTTGTGGATCACCAACCTGATCTATCGTCAATAATACAACTTCATCTTGATGTACAAAGATATTTCCTAACTGCTCGCTTTGCCATAATTCAGTCGCTACATTAGTAACGGCAAACAACTTCAAATCTATGTCATTCGAATCTACAAGTGATAGACTAGGCTCATCATCTATGTCGTTATTGTCATGATTGATCGATATTAATGAAATAATGTATCCTTTGCCTTCCAGGTTCAAATTATATTTCTCAGCTCTCTGCTCGATAAGATAAAGTGGTAATCGACGAGTCATTAATGAGATTAGAAACTTTTCGCGAATAACAGGCAAACTAATTCTATAATGGTCTTGCAACGTCTTCATATTCAATACAGCTTCACGCTCTAGATCAATTGTTGCGATCACTTTATTAATGGCAGTTAGTAATTGATCATTAGAAAATGGTTTTAGTAAGTATTCTTCTACTTGAAGATGTATCGCCTGCTTCGCATATTGAAAATCATCATATCCTGATATAATAATAACTTTAGTAATCGGGTAATGTTGTTTGAGCCATTCGGTTAGTTGTAAACCATTCATAAACGGCATACTAATGTCTGTTACTACGATATCTGGCTCGACACGATCAAACAATTCAATCGCATCATTTCCGTTTATTGCGGTATATACGGAACTGATACGATTACTCTCCCAATCGATTCCCACTTCCAAACCTTCTGTAACTTCAGGTTCATCATCAACAATTAGTAATT
Organism: Paenibacillus endoradicis; assembly: GCF_024721975.1. Next base: position 441,893 of record NZ_JANQBB010000002.1, read on the forward strand.
TATACATTGTGTTTTCCCCTTTAACAGCATCTATTATCCACCTATCATATTATGTATTGGAAATAATATGTACTATTTTCTACATTTTTTCATTTAAAGTTATCAACACACTTATCAACAACGGTGTATAAATTGTTAGTCAATTCTGTCATTAATGCTATTAAACAAATGCATTTCTATTGGGATCGATTCGTATCATCACTAAAACTGGATGTTATTAACAGTAGTTATCCACATTGTCCACAATATCCACGTTTCATTACTGAAAACTTTATACACATAATCATTTTTTTCATCTTTTACAAATCCTTTAATATCATTGTATTTATGGAAGTTATTAACACCCTATTGTTAATATGTGGATAACGATATTCACACTAACAAAAAATGCAGTGTGCGATTGAAATGAACCTCTATTTTTAGAATCAATATCTAATCATTGGGGTTATTTCGTATAATCTCTCGCACACTGCATTTCATATTTATATAGGTTTAACATTAATAAAACTATTCAATTGACCATGACTCTAACGATAACCCTGGATCAGCCTTCATATCCAGTCCTGCAAATTGCTCATGCTTATACTTCACATGCGCGGCTGCACCGATCATTGCAGCATTATCTGTACAAAGACCTGGTGATGGGATAATAAGTGGGATTCTTTTCTCTTCGCATTTTTGCTGTAATACAGCACGCAAGCCTCGATTAGCAGCAACGCCGCCGCATAATACGAGCTGTTTAACCTCATATTGCTTAGCTGCTCTTAACGCTTTCGTTACAACAACATCGATGACTGATTCTTGGAATCCACGAGCTAATGCTGCTTCATTCAGCTCCAAACCTTTCATACGATGCTGATTAATCTGTGCTAATACTGCTGATTTCAAGCCACTAAAACTGAAGTCATAGCTATCCTTCTCTAGCCAAGCCCTTGGCATTACAATGACTTCATCCGCTTCATGCGCTAGACGATCGATATAAGGACCGCCTGGGTAAGGAAGTTTCAACGCACGAGCCACTTTATCATAGGCTTCCCCTACTGCATCATCACGCGTTCGACCGATAATGACGAATTTCCCTTCTTCAGGTAATAATACTAGTTCTGTATGACCACCAGATACGACAATCGCTAACGAAGGGAATTGCAAATCATGCTCAAGCTGACTCGCGTAGATATGTCCAGCAATATGATGCGTTGCAATAAGCGGAATATTCAAAGACATAGCTAAACTTTTCGCTGCTACATTGCCAACTAATAGTGCTCCTACTAATCCAGGACCTTCTGTTACAGCGATGGCATCTAAATCCGTCGCTTGATAGCCTGACTGTTGGACAGCTTGTTCAATAATACGTGTAATGCTTTCAACATGCTTACGCGATGCAATCTCTGGAACAACTCCACCAAATCGCTCATGTATATCGATTTGACTAGATACAATATTCGAGCATATTTCTTTGCCGCCTCTAATGACAGCAGCACTTGTCTCATCACAACTTGTCTCTATTGCAAGAATTAGTTCATTACTCAAGTTCATTCACTCCATTCACTGACTGTTGCAATTCCGCCCACATAATAAGTGCATCTTCGTTATTATCTGAATAATATTGTGGACGAATACCTGCATCCTCGAAGCCAAATTTACGATAGAGCGATTGTGCCCGCATATTACTTACTCTAACTTCTAGCGTCATTTTTTGTGCACCTAGAAATTGTGCCGTTCGTTGAATTTCATATATTAATTTCTTGCCGAGTCCTAAACCTCTATATGGTGTAAGGATGGCTATATTCGTAATATGTGCTTCATCAATAATAATCCACATTCCAGCGTAACCGATGATCTCATCCCTATATTCCATGACCATATATTGTGCAAATAAGTTATTCATTAACTCATTACGAAAAGCTTCTTCCGTCCATGGTGTTTCAAAAGCATCTAATTCGATTTGAACAATGCAAGGGACATCATCAAGCGTCATTTTTCGAAAAACAAGTTCATCTTCTATAATGTTCATACTTGACCTTCTTCCTTCTCCTTAGCATTTTGCTTCACTTCCGCTTCTGTTAGTTGAGCGTAATTTGGTACTAGATCATGAACTTCAGCCAGTTCATCTTCCGACATTGTTGAAAGCTTCGCTTCTCCTAACTTTGCAATTGCTAAGCCTTGCATTACACTAGTCAGACTACGGACTGTAATCGATTGTTCATTAGCATTCACTTTCACAAGTTCAATTGCTTCCTCATGAAGATTTACATCGCCGACAAACCAAAGCTCCGTGATGCCATTTTGCGCATAACTTTGAAGTTGCTCTTGTATTGACTGAGACCAATTATTCATCAACTGAATGTGATCGTTATGTTGACGTTCCCATTTACCAGTTCCACTCGCTTGGAAAGCTGCCGTATACACTTGTCCTCTACGAGCATCCATTAATGGAATTATTACAACACTACCTTGATGTAATTGCTCTTGTTCTTGAAGTAAGGCACCATACGCTAATCCCTCTAAACTTGAGACACCGATAACTGGTTTTCCTGAGCTCCATGCTAATGTCTTTGCCGCTGTTACTGCAATTCGAACGCCTGTATAAGAGCCCGGACCAATCCCTGTAATAAACGCCGTAACATCATGAACCGACAATTTTGCTTCTGTCAGCATGTGTTCGATATTTGTCATAATGTGAATGGAATGGTTACGTTCCGCTTCTGTCTGAACTTTCACTAATAATTGATCCTGTTGCAAGATAGCACCTGCCATCGTCGCCGTAGAAGTATCAATTGCTAGCAAAGTATGTTGCTTAATCATTGTGATGTACTCCCATCTATCAATTTCTCTATACAGCTAGTATATTGCTCGCCGTATGCTTTCAATGTTATTAATCGCTCTTCTTCATCGACATATTCTATAAATAACGATAAATATTGTGGAGGCATTATATCTGTAATAAGACTCGCCCATTCAATTATCGTTACACCTTGCCCATAGAAATAATCATCCAATCCTAATTCATCAGCTTCCTCGATCGAAAGTCGATATACATCCATATGATAGAATGGTAACTCTCTACCTTTATATTCTTTAATAATCGTAAATGTAGGACTGCTTACAATACCTTTCACGCCTAATTGTGCCGCAAACGATTTACTAAAGGTTGTCTTTCCTGCGCCAAGATCACCGTCTAACGCTATAACCATGCCACCCCAAGCTAACTCTGATAACTTTCTTGCTAGACTCTCTGTTTCTTGTTGTGACGTAATATTTAGTTGCCACTGCTTCATCTCAATATTCATTACTATTCACCACTCATTAAGTAAAATGATTGTACCCTCTATTAACTATTTGGTTACGTTCTTTCAATTGGAACTGATAATTCCAGCTTTCCATCCATACTGCTCCATTTCCTTGCTCAACTTCTCCAATGGCATAGAGCTGTAATTGCTGCTCGTGAAAGCTTGTTTGAATGCTCGCAAAATGTTCTTTATCTGCAGTACCAACTAGAATATAGTCTTCCCCACCGTATAGAACCCAATCAAACAATGGCTGCCTACTTTGCGTAGCATATTGTGACATATGTTCAGATAGCGGTAGTTGATTCTCGTCTATAATAATATCAACAAAAGAAGCTTTCGCGATTTCAGCAAGTTCACTTATTAATCCATCACTAACATCATTGAGCGAATGGCACTTATTAGAAGCATTCAGTAATCTTCCTTCAAGTAAATGTGGTTCAGGCAGTTGATGCGCTCGAATTAACGGTTCTATGATTGATCGTTGGTATTGACTCTCACCAGCATGTTGGAGGACGTGCAGACCTGCTGCAGACTGCCCTGGAACACCAGTTACAAATACAATATCTCCAACTTTTGCGCCACTGCGTAATATAGCCTTATTACGTTCTACCGTTCCAATAACGGTAATTGATATGATTAAGCTATGAGGTGATGAAGTAGTATCCCCACCAACTATAGCTACTTTGTATCTATTCGCACAGTCGTAAATCCCATTATATATTCGCATAACCTGATCCTCTGAATAATGATCAGGTACACTTATAGCAATCAATGCATGCAAAGGGATTCCACCCATTGCAGCAATATCCGATAGATTCGAAGCTAAAGCCTTGTATCCAATATGCTCAAAATCTGTGGTCATACTTGAGAAATGTATATCTTCAACCATCGTATCTACAGTATATAACGTTTCAGATTGATATTGTTTCGATTCATCTTGATAAGGTAAGGAAACGACTGCAGCATCATCACCAATATCTACAATTACCCCTAGGCTTTTCTTCAGAGTCGGATCTTGACGTTGCTCATTCCAATATCGAATTCGAGAAAACTCATCCAATAGCTTTCACTCCTACTTCACAAGTAATCGAAACAGATACTCTTTATTCTACCTTAATTATCATTACAATCAAATACTACTAGAGGTCGTTCAAAACAGTTGCTTGTGATCATGATGATTGGCTCCGTAGACGATTAGGCTGCGAAGATGCCATTCATCGGTTGTTCCAGTGCTCACGTACCAATAGCGTACGCTGTGCGCTTCACTTCCCTAACTTCATGGCATCTTCTTGATGCTGACAATCAAATGTTTTGAACCTTTATTGGAATGGTCGTTCCTAACAGTCGCTTGTGATCATGATGATTATCTTCGTAGTCGATTCGGCTGCGAAGCTGCCATTTCATGGGTTGTTCTATACAACAAATAGGTCATACGAAACTTCGAATGACCTAATCTTATTGCTATTACTTTTATAATTCCTTCACAATTGTAATATGAAGTTCATTTTTCAGATCTAATTGGTAAGGCGATGTAGGCGTGGAGCCATCCGCTTCTTTCAATACTCTTACCGTTGGACGATGAAGAGCAAGTTCACTATTATGTACAACGACTACAGTCTGCCCAGTGTTTAGTAGCAACATTGTCGCAATCGGGTAGATAGAGATATGACTACAAAATAATTTAATAAGTTCATGGTCGAAATATGTGCCACCTGCTGCAAACAGAAATTCAATTGCCTCACTCGTTGTATAGCGCTTACGATGTGGACGAGGAGAAATTAATGCATCATACATATCTGCTAGTCCAACAATTTGGGCATATATATGTGTTTCATCGCCTGTTAAATTCCTTGGATACCCTGTGCCATTGAATCGCTCATGATGCTGTAAGGCACAATGCGCTGATACTAATGATATATCATGATACTTACGTAAAATATCAAATCCTTCACGAGGATGTGTTTCTAATAATTGACGTTCCTCTTTCGAAAGATCTCCCGTTTGCTTTAGTAGTTTATCTGGCATTTTCGTCATACCTATATCGTACAACAACGCTCCAATACCTAGTTCCTCTAATTGGTTACGATTGAATCCTTTTGCAATTCCAATGACCCCAGAAAGTATTGCAACATTAACAGAATGCTGAAATAAATAAGAATCTGCTGAATGAATGCTACCTAAATTAACGAGTATATTAGGACGAGCCGATAGATCAGTCATAATGCTTCCAAAGACGTCTCTAAAGTTTTTCCCCATATTTGGAGCAATAATTCTTCCTTTACTTAATTCATTATCTTTAAAAGCATTCATCGTCTTATACACTTCGTTGACTGCAGCTGAACGTGTTGCATCTGAAATTGGTTCATCGGGAACAATATCTTCAGTAAGTTTATCATCTATGTATAGATAATCTATACCCATATTACGAAGTCTACTTATATATCGAACTGTAAGTTCAACACCTGCTCCAAGTAATACATTCCCGTTCTCTTGGAAGATGGTTCTCGCAATAATATCGCCTGCACTCACTAAATCTATGTGCACTCTTTTCATTACAATGTCCCTGCTTTCTTCTTTGCCTAGTAATGTCTATAGGTCGTTATACATAATGTATAACGACCTAATCTCTAGATAGCAAAACTACGGTTAACGATCAAATTTCGTCCCTTGTATTTTGCTTCGTATAATGCTGTATCGGCCAAACTCATTATCTCATGTAATAGAACTTTAGAATCAGTAATATGGAATTGGTCGTAATTTTCAAACGTTACAACGCCTACACTAATCGTTACTGAAATCTCATCCTTCACTTCCTCAATCCAAATTCGATTGTTCTCTATTTCATTTTTGATATCCTCTGCTTTTTGTTGTGCCTCAGCTCTAGATAACTGCGGTAAATATATAATAAATTCTTCGCCACCATAACGGGCCAATATATCTTGTTTGCGTATTGTTTCATTAACTTTACGTGCAGTCTGAACTAGCACAACATCTCCATTCAAATGGCCGTAAGCATCGTTTATTAATTTGAAATAATCTATATCGATAATGATTATAGTGAAAGGTACTCTGTTCGCAATATTACGTGGTAATTCATATTCCAAAAACTGCATAAGGTATCTACGATTATAACATTCTGTTAGCACATCTGTAATTGCAATCTTTTCCAACTTCTTATTCGCTTCATATAATTTTTCTTGCGTTTTAATTAATTCTGAATTTCTCTGCTGAAGTAATGTATTTTGTCTCTTAGTACTCTCAGCTAATTGCTTGATTTCAGTCACTTCATGCATCGTAAACATATACCCCATCAACTTTGATCTTTGATTCAAAATTGGAGTTGATTGTACTTGCAAATAGCTTTCTGTCGGATTTTTCGTATATATCTCAAACTCTAACTTATAATATGGATCGTTTTTTCGGATGATAAATTGTTTCTCAATTTTACTCCAATCCGTATCTGGGATATGGTCTTGGATTAATTTCATATCGAAATAGCTTCCTATTTGCAACGGAATAATATCTTGCACATGTTTGTTCATCTCAACAATAAAACTATCTCTATCTAACACAAGAATACCAACCGACATCGTATTCATTACATCACGATGTGCCAGGTCAATAATATCTAATACATTTATTCTATTTAACTGATACGTCATATAGAAAGCAGCACACATCATACCAATCGATAAAATTGGAAAATATGAGCTAAATAAAGAAATATTAATAATATTAATAAAAAGATCTATAATACCGAAAAGCATTAATAGACCAAGTCCATTAATCGCGAATTTACTAAGTTTACGAGTTACACTTCGATGAGCTGATCTGATATAAGACCATGTTAACATAGTTAGTGAAATGATAACATAAATGAACATTTGTCCAATAACAAGACCGAATAATTTTCCATATGCAAATACTTTAGCCGATGTTACATCTTGATTTAACGTTAGAAAAAGTTCATTAGGATTCGCTAAAATAAATACAACTGCCAATATGCATGGGAGTAATAATAATTTAAATGTGAAGGTTTTGAAGAAGGAGCTTTTATTCATAATATACAATGTCAATACAAAAGAACCTAAACCTGTTAATGATAATGCTACATAAGAGGATTGAACAAACAAAAATTTATATGGCAAGTATGGGGTCGTATAAGCAGCAAATTGCAAAAATGCCCAATGCATAAATGCAAGATGCAACGCTAAATAGACCCGATGAAGTATAGACATCGTTTTAGTAAATATAAGAAAAACTAGTAAGGCTAATAAGACTAGAAAAACACCAAAATCGATTAACATTGTGATTCCCATCAATTTCACCCACTTAAGTATCCAACTTATTCCACTATAGCAAAATATCTATCAAACTACAATTACATTAACAGCATGTTTTACGAATACAAGAGTCTTTAGACTAGATTTAAGATGGTAAATGAGACTTAAGTATTTTCTCTAAACTGTGCTCAACAGCTAAAAATTGCTTAAACTGTTGATATTGATCCCACTTTTGTTCATTAAAACTTAGGACATCCGGTCTAACTGCACGGATCAATAAATTTTTCGGAGTGTGTTCAGGGTCAATAAATTCTAACATCTGTACACGATAACCAATACTTTCAAGTAACTGACCACGGATTCCATCTGTCGCTAGACTTGCGAAACGCTCCTTCAACAATCCTTGACTAAATAATGGCGTGAAAATTTCATTACTTACTTGCGGAAATAACTCATGCTGACAGCAAGGCACTGACATAATGACCGAAGCACCCCAATTGACAGCTTTCCCGATCGCTGCATCGGTTGCCGTATCGCAAGCATGAAGCGTAACGACCATATCCACTTGTGATAATCCTTCATAATCAGCAATATCACCTACTAAGAAAGATAACGACTTATAATCCAATTTTTGTGCAAGGTCATTACACAATTGTATAACATCACTTTTAAGATCTAAACCGATAATCTCAATATTCCGTTGCTGTTCAACACTAAGATAATGATAGAGAGCAAAGGTTAAGTATGATTTTCCGCATCCAAAATCAACAATTTTCAACGTACGATCTGTCGGTAAATAGTCCAGTACATCTTCTACCATTTCAAGAAAACGATTAATTTGGCGGAACTTATCTTGCTTCTTGGCATGAACACGACCATCAGATGTCATAATTCCTAGTTCAACAAGAAACGTAATTGGTGTCCCCTCTTCAAGCACACGGCGCTTTTGGCGGTTATGTTGTTGGATGATCTGCTCAGGAATTTGCTCTTCATTACGTTTTCTTTTAATAGAAAGCAAACCTTTTTTATTAGTAAGAATATGCAGATGTGTAGATTTCTCTTTAATAAGAGTTTGCTTATATTGATCTTGAATAAGAGGAAGTAGTGTTTCCGCCGCCTCTGCAGCCGGTATATTTTGGTGTAACACTTTATTGTTATAATATGATTCAAACTGGTAAAATAAACCTTCTTTTAATTGAACAGGTCTCATAACGATTTTGTTAGCACTTTGTTCACCCTTTATTTTCGGTGAGCTAAGAATAGCTTGATATAGCGTACCTGCTGTTAACCATGGTTGAAGTTCCTTTTGTAATTGTACTAGCTGGTTGTCTTCTTTCACCTGTTGTATATCTCCTTCCAAATCATGTTCCATTAGTTCAGAAACTGTTTAATAATTAAAGTAAGCTGCTCTGGTGTCTCGAGCATCCCCATATGTCCTGAATCAGCTATGATATGACAAGAGGTATGTTGATTACTGCCTGCGAAAGTGCCTTCTGATGTAACAATTCGATCTTTCCCACCTGATACCAATAAGACAGGTAATGATGCATTTCTAATAATATCCGTTCTATCTAATCGCTGTTGCATCCCTTTAGCATAGCCAATAACACTGCTAGGTGATGCTATCTGGCCAATTTTCAGAGCGTAATCTAGTAAAGTAGGTTGCGATTCAGGTTCAGCGAATAATTTCACAACTAGTCCTGATACAAAGCTTGCAACTCCTTGTTCTTGTACGGTTTCAATAGCAATATCCCGATTAGCTTTTGCTTGATCACTATCTGGCAACGCTGTGGAATGAAGTAGTCCGAACGAGCGTAGATAAGTTGGATTACGCTCAGCTATGGCCAATGTGATATATCCACCAAGTGAGTGTCCGAACAAATGAACATTGTTTATTCCTGTATTCAAGATCCATTCATCTATCCAGGACGCCGCCAGTTCCATTGTATAAGTACTTTGTTCACTTGCCGTAGATTTACCATGTCCTACAAGATCAGGCACGAGAATACGGTATTGATCACTTAACAATAGGATCAACTTTGAGAAGTATGCTGAACTTCCACAATATCCATGTAAAAGAACGATCGTTGTTAGCTCTTGGTCTGCTTGTGGTGCAGAATCGTAATAGAAAATAGTCTCACCAGTTAATAAAGTATACTCATTCGTAGCTAGTGTTAACACCGAATATTGATTTTCCATAGCGCTATATCTCCTTTTCCAATGCCCAAGTCTTGATCACTGCTTGTCTCAAAGTAGCGACCATCCCTAATACAGTAAATAGTGATGTATTTTGAATTTTCCAATAGGCTTTTGGTCCATTTTCATTAATAACTGCTGCAATACTATAATGTCCAACTGCGGGTAATCTTCTTCCCGTTGCTGCTCCTGGTTGGATGGACCCTTCTCTAATAATGAAAGTACCAATGGTTTTATCATTGCCAAGACAAGCATCGATTGCAATGATTAATTTATGTTGTGGGAGTTGTTGTACCGCTTGTTCTACCTTATATGCGTCACATGGCTCAGCTAAAGTACCGATTACATGTGGAAATGCTAATTGTTGCAGTACTGTTCCCATAATTGGCCCAAAAGCATCACCGGTTGAGCGATCTGTACCGATACATACAAATACAATATCATCTTTCCGTAAGCCCTTCCGCACAATAGGTTGTAAGTCTTGCATGACTTGTGTATAGATAGAATTATTCACATCAATCGGCTGCGTCAACAATTGCTCCATAAGTTGCTGCATGGAAATTTCCTTTCTATAATAAAAGAACTTTCTTATTATAATTAATACCAACGTATTGTTATTGTAGCGAATTTTCTAGATCAGTTCAATTTGTTGCGTCTCAATTAACAAATCATGTTACAATAATGAATAGAAATTAGATGAAACTGCATTTATTTTAGATAGGGGTGTACAGAATGGCGGACTTACAAGAAGCATCAATGGAAAACATGGTCATTATGATCGAAGAAATCAAATCCAAATTAAAAATGGCATCTGCGGCAGCCATGCAAGCTTCAAGTTATAATTTGAGCAAATATGAAGATATTAAGGACATATATGAAGTGATTACTTCCAAAAACAACTTCAGCATTAGTGAAGTTGAAGCGATTGTTTCAGAATTAGGAAAATTACGTAACTAGCACAAAAAAAGACTGCTTCTGACGTCACCTATGATGACGAGAGCAGTCTTTATTATTATACTTGTACAAAAACTAAGCTTCAGAATTCCCGTTCTCAGTAACGATAATTGAAAATTTCACATCGACTTCTTTCGGTTCACCTCGTAAGAAGAAAGCAATTCTTTCTAGCTTATCTGCTAGTTCAGTTCCTGAAAGCTTCGTGTTCAGATGGAAGTTAAAATGATCGCTTGGTGTATTGAATCCATTACCGTTAAAATTTCTCCAGATGCCGTCTGCACCTAATCGTTGAGTATCTGGTTGTGGATAAAATTTATCTGACTTATTCACAACACGCTCGTAAATACGTAACTTTTTAAGTAGCATATAATACTGCGCAGAATGCTTGAAATTCCACGTTTCACGAATATCTTTGAGCGTGTAATCCATTTTCCAACGTTTAAGCTTCTCAACCTGCTCATCAGAATCTAGTTTTAGAAATTCATCTAGTGGTAACATCTTTTCAGCCATTACAACCCCTCCATCCTAAACTTTTATGTACTTCATTGGATGCGACTTCTTGTAAATAAAAGTAACTTCGAAAGCTCAAGCCTAGCCAAATATACTAAATATCACTATGAAATTTCATAATTACATAAAAAATACCATATCCCTTATATAATTACAACAAAAAAATTCCCATTTGTTAGAAACAAATGGGAATTTTTTTAATATTTTATCACTTTAACACATTATTGTTGAAAGCCGAGCGACTTAATAAACGATTTGAACGCCGCTTGACCGGTTTTTGTACGTTTATATACACCTGCATCATGCAGCACAGCTAGGAATTTTTCACCTGTTTGTGATTGCACTAATTCATTAGCAGCTGCTACAGACAAGCTAGTACCATGTTGCTCTGCTAGTTCAACAATCCATTGAGAATGTTTATGAAGAGCATGCTCTTCGCTTAATGTTGCTTCAACTGCTGCAGCATTATTATTGCTTAATAAATCTGCGATTTGAGCAAGTTCTTCTTTCAAGCGACCTGGTAATACTGCAAGTCCCATAACTTCAATTAGACCAATATTTTCTTTCTTAATATGATGCAGATGTTGATGTGGATGGAAAATACCATCAGGGAACTCTTCACTTGTACGGTTGTTGCGAAGTACAAGATCAAGCTCATATTCACCATTGTCTAGTAAACGTGCAATTGGTGTAATCGTATTATGAGGTGTCTCTTCAGTGAAAGCAAAGATATCCGCCGATGGATCGCTGTATGCTTTCCACTGATCTAGAATGGTAGCAGCTAATTGTTTCACTTCTTCTTTGGAACTACTTTGCAAACGGATTACTGACATCGGCCATTGAACAATTCCAAGTTTCACACTAGGATACTTCTCAGAAGTGAAGCTTGAGTCCATTGGTGCTGTTTCCATCGGGAAGACATGTTTACCTGCTTGGAAATGATCATGAGATAGAATTGATCCGCCAACGATAGGAAGATCTGCATTCGATCCAATAAAGTAATGTGGATATTGTTCTACAAAATCAAGTAAACGCGCCATTGAACTATGAGACACAACCATTGGCTCATGAACGCCTTTAAATACGATGCTGTGTTCATTGTAGTATACATATGGAGAATATTGTATATGCCATTGTTCGCCCTGCAAAACAATAGGAATTGTTCTTAAATTTTGTCTAGCAGGATGATTGACACGCCCTGCATAATTTACATTTTCTGCACATAACAAACATTTCGGATACTTTGCAGGAGGTAAAGTTTTCATTAAAGCAATTTCTTTAGGATCTTTTTCTGGCTTAGACAAATTGACTGTAATTTGAAGATCACCATAATTTGTTGGATGTAGCCAGCTTGGATTTTTTGCGATACGATCCATGCGAATATAATTGCTATCAATACTTAATTTATAAAACATATCCGTTGCTGCAGAAATCCCTTTTTCTTCAGCAAGTTTATGAAAAATACTAATAAGTTCAGACGGACGTGGCATTAATAATCCCATTATTTTCGCATCAAGCAAATCACGATATGTTAAAGTCTCTTCAGGAATTAAGCCAATTTCAAAACCATAATCAAGTAAACCTTCCAATACTTCCACTGGAGAACTTAATTGTTCTGAAAGAACTTTACCTTCGTATGGCTCATCGAATTTGAAAAGATCTAATAATGCATTTCTTGCAAAATCAATATCTGCTGTTTGAATCATCTGCTGTTGATGTGCAAATTGAACTAAACGTTCAATTTGCAATAATGCTTGCTCTGCAGATGTAGTAGTTTGTGTTATCATAACGACATTCCTTCCTGCTGCGCAATAATGTTACTCGTTATATCCGTTTGGATGATTAACATGCCAACTCCAAGCACTTGCAATAATTTCTTTCAGATTACTACGGTCAGGACTCCAACCAAGTTCCTCACGAGCACGAGTTGACGAAGCAACTAGAACTGCGGGGTCACCTGCACGACGTTGTTCCATTACAACTGGGATTTCACGGCCTGTTACTTCACGAGCGATGTCGATAACTTCTTTCACTGAGAATCCATGGCTACTACCAAGATTGTAAACAGCGCTGTCTGAACCTTTACGCAATGCATCAACTGCTCGTAAATGAGCATCTGCAAGATCACTTACATGGATATAGTCACGAATGCATGTTCCATCCTCAGTCGCATAGTCATCGCCAAATACAGAGATATGTGGTCTCTTGCCTAACGCGGCCTCAAGTACGATTGGAATAAGATGTGTTTCAGGATCATGTGCTTCTCCAATTTTGCCACTATCATGTGCGCCAGCAGCGTTAAAGTAACGAAGTGAAATATATTTAACACCGTAAGCAACGTCAAACCATTTCATCATTTTTTCCATAGCTAGCTTAGTTTCACCATAAGCATTAGTCGGAGTAGTACGATCATACTCATCGATAGGTACACTTTCAGGCTCGCCATAAGTTGCTGCTGTAGAAGAGAATACGATTTTCTTAACATTGTATTCATTCATCTTTTCAAGTAAGCAAAGCGTTCCAAATACGTTGTTGTTATAATATTTACCAGGGTTTTTCATACTTTCACCAACAAGAGAGTTAGCTGCAAAGTGAATAACCGCATCAATTTCATTTTCAGTAAAAACTTTATCAAGAATATCATTATCACGAAGATCTCCAACATAAAGCTTACCGCCTAGAAGCGCCTCTTTGTGACCTTGTTGTAAATTATCAAGAATGATGATTTCTTCTCCACGCTCATGTAAAGCTGCAACCGTATGAGAACCAATATAACCCGCGCCACCTGTAACTAGAACTGCCATGTTATCATCTCCTAAAATTTGTTTACTTCTTGATAAAACTTCCTATTTATGAAAAATTCATCGAAAGCATATACCAATTTTTTGTTTCTGTATTATTTTCACCATTAATTAAGCTACCTGCATAACTTCGAAGCATAACCCCTCTTTTTGAACTACCTCTTATAATGAAAATTCAAAAAGCGGGCTTTCAGAACCAAGAAGATGCCATGAAGCTAGTGACGTGAGGAGCGCAACGTACGTTTCTGGTACGTGAGCACCAAAGCAAGCGATGAATGGCATCTTCGCCGCTGAATATGCTGCTTCAGCATAATCAGCGTTATCAAAGTCCGCTTTTTGAACTACTTTAGTTGCTCTACGCCGTTTCCGATTGTACACACATAGAAGTCAGCCACAAGACCAGTCTCTGCTGTATACTCAGTAGCAACTTGTTCTTTGAATTGCTCAATAGAATCTTCATGAACAAGAGATACCGTACAACCACCAAAACCTGCGCCTGTCATACGAGCGCCTAATACTCCAGGAACTTTGCGCGCTGCTGCGACAAGTGAATCAAGTTCATGACCAGTTACTTCATACAAATCACGAAGTGAATCATGAGAACCGTTCATTAATTGACCAAATTGAACTAGATCATTTGCTTTTAATGCTGTCATCGATTGAAGTACACGATCAATCTCTTCTACTACATGTTGCGCACGCTTCAAAACAACTTCGTCTTTGATAAGATGTTTGGATGCGTTGAATTGCTCAATATTTAATTGACCAAGTAATGTCAACTCTGGGTAGTCGGCACGTAAATCTTGAACTGCTTGCTCACATTGTGCACGACGTTCATTATATGCAGAATCCACTAAACCACGACGTTTATTCGTGTTTCCGATTACTAATTTATAATCACCTGAGTTGAATGGTACAAGGTCATATTCAAGCGTATCGCACATAAGTAAAATCGCATGATCTTTCTTACCATTAGCTACAGCAAATTGATCCATAATACCGCACTGTACACCATTGAATTCATTTTCTGATTTTTGAGACATAAGTGCGATTTTCACAGTGTCTAGAGGTTGATTTTCTAATGTTAGTAAAGCAAATGCTGTTACTACTTCAATTGAAGCTGAAGAAGAAAGTCCTGCACCATTTGGAATTTCACCGTGGAATAGAAGATCATAACCAGAGCTGAAAATCACACCCGTTTGATGAATTTCATTAACAATGCCTTTAGGATAGTTCATCCAGTCATCTGCTTCATCGTAAACAACGCTTTCAATACTTAATACTTTTGTTTCAGCAAAGTTTGTAGATGCAAGACCAAGGCCTTTATCTTCGCGTTTACGTACAAGCAAAGTTGTTCCAAAAGTTAGGGCAGCTGGGAAAACATAACCGCCATTGTAATCTGTATGTTCACCAATTAAGTTAACGCGCCCTGGAGCGTGGAATACTTGAATATCGTCAGTAGAAGTTCCGAAGCGTTGCACAAATTGTTCTTTAAGTTCTTGAATATTAGCCAATGTTATCACATTCCTTTTTCATCAAATTTGTTAAGTGATATTGCATTCAGTATATAGCAGTTTAAGTACTAACAAAATGGTGGCAAGTGAAATCTATATGGATTAATGTGACTTTAGTGCTTATTCCATGATAAACTGTAGACAAGAAAGGATAGGTGACATTATGGAACAGTCTTCTCATGAACTCCTGAAGCCAAACCAACATTATGCCGACGAAGAATCTACGAAAGAAACGTACCGTGTAGCATCTAATCCTAATATGACAGAACCTAACCAGCAATGGCTTCATGTGTTATTTGCAGGTGAAAGTCATACGAAACCTAATCATAGACTTGGTCCTAAAGTGTATGATTTCTATCTAATGCATGTCGTCCTTTCAGGTAGCGGAAGCTTTATTACAGAGCATAATCGTTACGAATTAAATGCAGGTGATACTTTTCTTATTCGTCCTAATGAATTAATTTCCTATGAATCCGATAATAATGATCCTTGGCACTATCGCTGGGTCGCTTTTCGAGGAGAGCAAGCAGAACATCTCGTAACTATAGCTGGTTTCACCTCTGGTTGTGAAGTAATGAATAATGTCCCACTTGAACCTGTTGGGAGCTACTATCAAGATATTTTAGAAGCTTTTCGCTACAGTCATCCCACTTCATCCATACATGCCTCTGGTGTTCTTCATATGATCATGACCGAATATGGGCGGGCACAGCAACCCTCTGATCAATACTTACTTCGACAACAGCCGAATGAACATCAATTGCATAATCAAATGGTCCATTACTTAACAACCCAATACACGCACCCCGTTTCTATCGAACATATGGCGGAAGCGCTTGGTTATAATCGGGCTTATCTTTCCCGTATATTCAAACAAAAAATCGGCGTTACTCCTAGTACTTTTTTGTTACAGCTGCGACTAGATACTGCTCGGCGAATGCTAAGAGAAAGAACTGAATTAACAATTGAGCAAGTTTCTGCTTCGGTAGGTATTCAGGATGCTCTCTATTTCTCTAAACAATTCAAAAAACGTTACCAGCAATCCCCTACTTCATATCGAAAGCAAGTAATTGATCAAATGAATTAATGGATATACTAATTTGCGAGGTGAACAATATGAAGGAACTTCATACAGGAGATTATTATTGGAATACGTTTCATACTAAAAAATCAGAATGGTCATCATTGGATAATGATTTAACTACAAAGGTACTTATTGTCGGTGGCGGTATGTCCGGCCTATTAATGGCTTATATGCTACATGAACAAGGGATTGATTTTGTACTACTTGAAGGAGATCAAATTGCGGAAGGTAGCTCATTAGCTAGTACGGGCTTATTACAATATTGCAATGATATCATGTTAAGTGAATTAAGAAGTGCCATAGGCCGTGAAAAAGCAGATACATTTTATCAATATTGTTTTCGAGCGTTAGATCAATTAAAGCGTATCGCTTCAAATATTCAACAACATGTTGGTGATGCACATTTCCGTCCTCGGACAAGTATGCAGTACTGTTCTACCGATGAAGACATCGTTAAGCTTCAGCAAGAATATGAAGCTCTGCTAAGTTTGGATTTCCCTTGTGAGTTATGGGGAAGTCAACAAATACAGCAACATTTTCCTTTCTCAAAAGGTACTGGATTAGTGACACATGGCGATGCTGAAGTGAATCCTCATCTATTTGTATTAAGTTTGGCACAATACTTAACTGAACAAGGTTGTCATCTGTATGAAAAATCAATTGTGAGTGATCATGAGCGATTATCTGATGGCAAATACCACGTTACCGTAAACAACATTAATAAAGTAGAAGCCGAATATATTGTCTATGCTGTTGGTTATCAGCCGGAACAACTTCATCAGAAGCTCTTTCATTCGGCTCTTAATCGCTCTTATGTTATTGTTACAAATCCTGTGGCTGATCTATCCAGTTGGCATGAAAAATATATGCTTTGGGAAACTGCTCGTCCGTATTTGTATTTACGTACGACAATAGACTCACGAATTATCGTTGGTGGTCTTGATGAGACTACTCAAACTCCGAATCATAATACCGCATCTATAGATGCTCATAATAATACATTGTTAGAAGAACTACGCAAACTATTTCCCGATTATGATCTCCAAATTGATTACAGCTGGAATGCTACTTTTGCGGAAACAGCAGACCAGTTACCTTATCTCGGTGTAGATCCCGAAGATAAACACATTATGTATATTCTTGGTTATGGTGGAAACGGCACTGTCTCAAGTATGCTAGGAGCAGAGTTGTTAACGAACATTGTATCTGGGTCTTCTGCAATGAGTGATCTAGCAGACATAGTTAAGCTTGACCGATAGAGGTACCGACGCAGAATTTGATAACAAAGTGATATAAGCTTCATATTCAACATCGAATATGAAGCTTACTTGGGAAGTTTATAAATTATTCAATATTTGTACTGCATTCGTTTCAGGAATCCAGTCGGTGTTGTCTGAAAACGACATATATAAGCTATCAAACAATGAGTTTTCTGCTTCGTAGTCTGAAACACATAGTATAAACTGTCCATGTCGCAATGCCTGTAAGCAAGCACTTGCTACACTTTCATTCAGACCGTATGCAAGAAGTGCCTCCATACCACGCTGCTCATTAGACTCCCCAACGATTACACCAGGCATCCCGCTCATTGGTATTTGCATTGAAGCTTGTGAAACGAAAAATGGAGTAATAAAAATATTCTCATTATCATTGTCACCATGTGCGTTCGCTAATGCAATTTCTGAAAGTAGATCAATGTGAATCGATGTCTCCGCATTGAGTAATTTGCTATGTTCCAAATCCTTTACAAGAATACTCAGTCGATCTTTCGTAAATCCATTAGCCTCTAATTTATGCAGAGCTTGGGCTACCTCATGCTGACTTTGAAACAATAACACTTGAGTAATCAAAGTAAAAACCTCCTAAAACTTTTTATTAGCTACTTGATTAATTTCTTGTAAATAAAAAGTATCCTCGAAAGCGTGCGCTAAAACTTTTTATTAAAAAATCATAATGTTCTATACAATTTGTTATTCCCCAAAGAGGAAGCAATCACTCAAAATGTCGAAATTTTAGAGATTTGTTCTAAGAATGTATATTTTGTTCGATTAGGTTGTGTAGGACTTATCATTACGTTATGATGTAATTTAGAGAAGATCTATTTAGAAGGGGGAGGCAGATCATTTGATCCATCGAAATCTTCGTTATATGACGGGCTGGGAATGGCATGTTCTGCAGCTTCAACACAAGCCAGTAATTCATGAGTTACAAACTAAATTTAAGTCTAAATTAACAAAAGAAAACGAACGTTTTTCTGGTGAGAAATATGAATTAATGCGAGCGCATCCAGAAGTATCCCAGTGGATTGAATCTAGTTATGATCGGACCACTAACAATATAGTGTTGCAACATGTTGAAAATCACGGAGTTATTGTTCATGGTACAATACTTATTCAGTTGTCTGAAGATACGAAAGATATTACTCCTTTTCATTTCTGGTTAGCTTCTAATAAATTGATTACGATGCAATCAGATACAAGAATTCCACTTCGACTACAAAACTTAGATCATCTACCTCTCTATGAACAATGTCATAGTGCCCCTGAGGCTTTCTTTTGCATGATTGGTATTCTTCTTGAAAGCTTAGATATTGGCTTAGATCAATTTGAGGAACGATTAGGTCAATTAGAATTAGATATGCGTGAACGAAATCGTAAAGACTTATTAGATGATATCATTGAACGAAGATATGAACTCCTGCATTTCAGTCATTTATATTTACCTATTCGTGAGTTAGAAGGATTATCGAAAGAAGCCTTTCTAGACACGCTAACCGCTTCAGATAGTTATATCCGAATGCAGCATAGATTTAACCGCATCGATAGTTTATTGAAGCACTATGCTATGGAAATTGATACACTTATTTCTGTAGATGACGCACTATCTAATTTTCGTGGTAACGAAATTATTAGAACTTTAACTATTTTCACTGTTATTTGCTTACCAATTACACTGTTTGGAGCTATTTGGGGAAGCAATTTTATATGGTTACCTTTCAAAAATGAACCCCTTGGTTTTCTATACACATTAGGTGCAATCTTGATTATTACCAGCTTCATATATTTTCTATTATGGAAACGAGGCTGGACAGGTGATATTCTTATGCATCGCAAAAAAAGCAAGCAACTTTCAAAGCTTAGCATAAATATACTCAAACCGTTAGAACTTGAAAAATTCTCTCAACTACCATCTCGTAAATCACGGAATAAAAAAGAAAAACCACCTGAAAAACCAGAAAAAGTTGTGACCGAATACGCCAATGATCAGCCACTACCATCTCGGAAACTTCGATAATTAAACGAAAGGCTCAGTCCAAAGTCATTACTAATGACTTTGGGCTGAGCCCTTTTTGTATAAATTTTATCCTATCCTAATTTGATCACTTTACCAGTTGAAGCAGACTCATTAGCAGCCATTGTAACTTGGTGCGTGCGATATGCATCAGCATAATTTGAACGAATAAGTGAAACATCACCAGTGCGAATAGCATGTAAAAATGCTTTAGCCTCATTCTCATACGGATTACTTTGATTGTGATACTCCGTTGTTGAGGCAGTAGTTATATCTTTCAAACCACCATGACCTATTTCTAACTTACCAGCATCTGTATAAACATGTAGTCCACTCTCGTAGCCAGCAGGAATAATACATGTATTACTAATCGTTGCGATTGTACCATTACTTAACTTCAAGGTTACCGTGCCTGCATCTGCCACATTAGCATTAGAATCTTGCTTAGCCAATATCCCTTCACTGTATGTTGCATATACTTCTGTAACCTCTCCTACAAGATAGCGTAATAAGTCAACGATATGCGTCGTCTGTTCCACAAATTGACCACCAGAAAGTTCTTGTCTACGCCACCACGTGCCGCCTGGAGCTCCCCCCATCCAATAACCTAGTGACATCGCAATATTTCGATCAGCAAGTAACTGCTTAGCCTTATCTGCACTGTCCATATATCTAAAATGATAGCCAACTGATGTAATTAATTGTTTGGCTTCAATCTTCTGTAGCAACTGCATAGGTAATTCTGCTTCAGATGAAAGAGGTTTTTCTACTAAGAAAGGAATATTGCGCTCGATTAATGCTTGTTCAAAATGTCCATGTGCAAATGGTGGAGTGCATATGTATACAGCATCTAATTTACCTGCATCAAGCATATCTTCGATATTGCTGTATCCCTTCGCGTCGTTAAAGGTACTAGCGAATTGATCTGCTTTCTGTTGAGAACTAGCAGCTATTGCAGTAACCTTTACACCTTCTTGTTGGGATAATAAATGCGCATGTTTATCTGCAAACCAACCAGTACCGATAATACCAACTTGTAACGTCATATCAAATTCCTCCTGAAAAAGGTTTTTAGAATTTTAACCGCACTAGCAACAACCCTATTATAGACAAATAATGAAATGGCTGTCTATGTGTTAATACACTATAAGTATGTATGAATGTTGCGTATTCTTTTATCTGTGCAGTTACCCATTGTAACCTCCTTACATAGTATAGAGAATACTTACTCCTTAGAATCGGAGGTAATCAAATATGAATAGGCTACAGCTACAAGCACAGGTGCAAGAGCCTGATCTACCCAGCGCATTATTTCTTGCAGCGATTTGCGGACAAACACAAGTGCAATTCACAAACAAAGAAACTGGACTATTTGTTATTCCTGATGATTATAGACTCGTAGGGGCACTCAGTACATCAGATATGGGAATCGAAAATGATCGTTATGGTTTTATCATCACTTCAAATCGATATTCTATTTTAGCATTTCGTGGTACGAATACTGCTTTGGACTGGGTTCATGACTTTAAGGCACAACAAATGGAGTTTACACCAACAAAAAATGTCGGCAATACCCACAAAGGGTTTACCGACATTTATTTAGCTCTTCGTGAACAAATATTTCAATTGTTAACATTACTTAAACCTGACTTACCTCTATTCATTACTGGACATAGTCTAGGCGGGGCATTAGCGACTCTGGCAGCTATTGATATTGCTACTAACTCAAATTATAAGAGTCCGATTGTTTACACATTTGGGGCTCCAAGAGTTGGAGACCCTACCTTTGTTAAGTCTTATAACTGTACAGTCCCTATTCATTGGAGAATACAGAATAAATTCGATATCGTCCCGCATTTGCCTACATTGGTCTATCATTCTCCACAAACTGAAGAAACTTATTTCTATTTGCATGTGAAGGGTGAGGTTCAACGTTCTTTCCGACAAGGCTCAGTAGCATCCAATCATCTGCTATCAAGTTATTTTCATAATTTATCTGAAGATATGCCTCAAGTCGCTTCCGCTATTTGTGCCTCACCACTAGGTTTCTGTCCTAGTGTCGAAATAACTTAAGCTGGTAAAATGTATAGAAAGATTGCAAAGAAGTGGATGATCGAGCCAGCAAGTACAAATAGATGCCATACGGCATGGTGATAAGGAAAGCTACGCCACATGTAAAATACTGTGCCCACGGTATATAGAATCCCACCCACGACCAATAAAGTTACACCTTCAGCTGCTAAATTAGCAGTTAGTGGCTTCCAAGCAAAAACGATACACCATCCCATTAAAATATAAAGAATGGTTGAGGTAAATAAGAAACGATTAGCGAACATCGATTTGAAAACGATACCTACTACCGTGATTCCCCATACAATGCCAAATAATACCCAACCTAAAGTTCCTTGAACAGTATGAAACAAGATTGGAGTATACGTACCAGCAATGAAAATATATATGCATGAATGATCGAATGACTCAAATACTCTTTTTGCTTTTCCTTCTGGGAAACTGTGTACTAGCGTTGAAGCTATGTATAATAGCAGCATCGATGAACCATAAATCGTAAAGCTTACTACGTGCAAAGCCGTTCCCTTCAGTACAGCAAAAACAATTAATAATACTAATGCTGCGATGCTTAATAATGCACCAATTCCGTGAGTTATCGCATTAGCAATTTCCTCACCCTTTGAATAGGTATGTGTATTAGCCAATTTTTCACCCCTAAACTCTTCACTTACTTTTCGTTATCCTTCTCATTATAAGAAAGCACAACTGAAACATGAACTAGTATCCAATATCTATTTAGTGTATCGGATTACAGCCATTCCTTCAAGTAAGCGTTGAGACTAGACATGGTCTTATCTAAATTACACGCATGATGTTCATCACTAAATTGTTCACTCTGCCGGAAATAATCCGCATGTCCACCTACTGTATGAATACCTTCAATAAATCCGGGTGCATATTTCTGAGAATTCCAATGGGGTAAAGGTATTTCTGATGTAAGTGAACTCCACCCTCCCCAGCTCCCTAAACGACTGATAGGATCTTTTACTTTACCGTTATTGTCTATGGAATGTATATATCCAACCCGTTCCTTTAGTTGCGGAATAATTCTCGTCTTCGGTGAGCCTATTTGAACGACTTTAGAATTAATCGGTAACTGGTCCTCATGAAGTTTCCTAGCTATCTGATATGCAGCTACTCCGCCCCCACTATGTCCTATCAACAATAGCTTAGGAACTTCACAATACGAATTAATACGTTCCCAGACTTTTCTTCCACCATAGCCAGCAAGCCTTGCTCGCCTTGAAAGGTCTGCACGTACTTCATATAATTGGCGCATTAAACTACGCTCAGCATCGCCATATGGAAATAAAAGTTCAATATCAGGTGTAATGCCCTTCTGTTGCATATTGTGAACTAATGCTTGTTCTAGCGCATGAAAGGCAGACGGCGTTGTTTTTACACCCGCTAGCAAAAATATTTTTAGTGATTGACTAGCTTGCATGATTAAGCCCTCCGTTAGTATGCTCATCAATTGATTCTCTTTCTTACATTATGCTAGGAGCAACGCTTTTTCATTCAACCATTTCTTAACAAAAGAAAGGACCATAATAAAAAAGATATATGCCAAGTTTCATTAATTAGAAAGTATTATAGCAAATGCTTTCACAATATGCATACTTACGTTCTCCATCTAAAACGAGACTACCTCATTAGAAAAACAAGAAGCCTGAGCAATCACTTTTCCAAGTGATTGCTCAGGCTTAAATTTAATAAACTGTTCAATAGATATAGACTATCTAGAAGTAAGTCGCTCTTTCTAACAAAATAGATATTTTCATTTCGTATTATTGCGTACTATTATACCAATCGTTAACTTCTTTTGTTATTTCCTCTCCACCAGATTTCAACC
This sequence comes from Paenibacillus endoradicis, assembly GCF_024721975.1. Next base: position 465,738 of record NZ_JANQBB010000002.1, read on the forward strand.
AATTTACTACCATTGTGTCGAATGCATCAATTGGCTGTTGTCCATATATTATTTTACTATATGTTTCGTTAACTAGCTGATTAAGAAGCTCGTTTTTACTTTGCATTGTCTCAGTTATCGGTCCCAAATAGTAATTTTTCATACGAATATTTTTTTGATCAACAATAATTTTCATTGCATCTATATTTTCTTTCATCCGAGTATTAAACACTTGTTTTTCGTAAGGTGATTCAGGTGCCTCACCATTCGCAAGTTTGATATGAGTGTCTCCATATAGAGTCGGAATACGTGCACCCTCATAAGTTAATGAGTAGTAAAGTGCTGGAGCAGTTTGGCCCTTCAAACCAGGAAATAGCTCTGGATATGACTCAGCATCTGCTGTTATACTTCCATCCGGTAGTACCGCGTAATCATAACCTTCTGCAAAACCGTTCTCAAATTGACTGCCTGGTTGTGGATTAGCCCAATTATCGAAGAACCAGTTGTAGTAATGAATAATTGCTTCAGGATGCTTAGCATTTTTGTTAACAAAGAGATATCCATTTACTGGCGGGTTACCTCCAGCTGAACCAATCTTCCCATTGGTACCTGCTGGGATTGGGTATGCCTTGTAGCTTGCACCAGGCACGTTAGTAAGAAGCTCTGGGAAAGGCCATTCTGGAAGCCAGTTGCGTCCTATCATAATTCCAGCTTCACCATCAGTAAATAACTCAGTTCCATTTAACTCATCATATAAAGTAGAATCTTCGGAAATATAACCTTTTTCCAACCAAGATTTCAACGTAGCTAATGCATCTTTCGCTGCTGGATCAATAGAACCATTCACTAATGTTCCTTCATCACTCAAATTCCATTGTTTAGGCATTGTGCCATATGCTCCAAATACGAATCCAATATCAGACATCCAAGTACTAAATCCATTTTTGAAACCCGTTGCCAAACCAATCGTATCATTTTTACCATTTTGATCAGGATCATCGTTCACAAAAGATTCCATCACCATTTCAAGCTCAGCTATAGTTGTTGGGGCTTGAAGTTTCAAGTTATCTAACCAGTCTTGACGAATCCACATTACATGATCGTCGTTATAAGCATAATCCAAAATTGGAAGTGCCATTTTTTCTCCTTCGCGAGTAATTGGCAACCAAACCCCAGGATCAAGAGCAAGACCTTCTTTGTAGATGTTATTCGCATACTTTTCAACTAATTCACCAACTGGCATAAATTGTCCAGAGTCGATTAACATATTAACCGTTTCCAAATCTCCACGATAAGAAATAACATCTGGCATTTTCTCCTCAGAAGAAAGCATAAGACGTAGTTTTGTTTTGTAAGCGTCATTGGTATTCGTAACAACCCAATCATACTTGATCTCAATGCCTAATTGATCCTTGATCATTTGTGTATGTATATTATTTTCAATACTTTCTCCTGCTTTGAAGACAGCACCATTCTCCTGAATACCCCATACTGTTGTTAACGTGATTGGAGTTGTATATTTACCATCTACAAACATCTCATCATTTCCAGTGCCGTTAGTTACTGGTTCTATTCCCTTTGATTTGGAGTTATTGATTGTCTTTTCCCCATCCTTATTGCTTGTCCCAGAACATGAAATAATTAGCATAACAAATGACAAAATCAATACTATTGATAATATTTTGTTCATTATTTCTCTCCCTATATGTAAAATTAAATCAAAATGACTAATTCCATTTGTTATGAATTAATCATAATATTAGCAAGATTTATTTGAAATGCTATAATCTTTAGATTGATGCCATTATCTTGCCTACTCTTTCACAGCTCCCAGAACAATTAACAGCTGTAAGGTAGATAATAGATTTTTTGTTAGTCTGACATATAATAACCTATCAAACTAAGTATTCCAATGCATGACTATAGTAAATTATGAAATAATAGCAATCGATAGTATCTGATTATAATATTTTTGTTATTTTGGAAAGTGAGGTTATGGCATGCGGTTACGTGAAAACACATTCGCAAAAATTATATCGCTTATTACTCTGTTGTTGATTCCGATTATTTTGCTTTATACATTATCAATGCAGACTAGTATTCAAGTTATTAAGGATGAGGTTCGCTCTCTCAAGCAAAAAGATATTAATTTTCTTGCGAATGAATTTGATAAAAGTGTCACAACATTAACCTCTCTAGGCTTTTTATTATATGAGGATATACATATTCAAACATTGCAAACGCTCCATTTATCAGATAGCGTTTACGAACGTAATAATGAGCGGCTTCGTATAATGGAGCGATTACGGTTACTCAACGTATCCCAGCGCTGGGATACTCAGTATAGTATTCTCGCCCCATCCAACCAAGAGTTTGTCTCTACGAATACATATCTTTCATATGACTTAGATTCTGTAAAGCGTCTATTTGCGCCTGAATGGAAGTACCAGGAGGTCATTACACAAAATATTTCCCAGCAACGCTTCGTTCGTCATATAGTAAGACCCAAAAATAAAATTGCTAACCTTGAAGAAGCTGGTATTATTATTGAGATTTCTTTCCCTGAAGAACATATTATTAAAGATTTGGACACATTCAAAGAGACAGGAAAAGGTGACCCTTTCCTATATAATATGGATGGCAATTCTATTCAAAATAAAAATTCAGATAAGGCAATGATTACGACAATTAGTGAGCTTATTCAGTCCGAAAAACTCGTTCCTACATCCAATAATCAAATCATTAATATTTCTAATAAAGACTACTTAGTATTGTTTTCACCTATTGACACTTTAGGTTGGTATCTCGTTGACTATGTACCGATCGATAATATGTTGCAGCCGATTGTTAAAACTCAAATTTTATTTTATGTTTCTGTCGTCTTATTGCTTGTTATGAGCCTACTTGCAGGTTACTTATTGTATCGTAATGTTCAGCGCCCCATTGCTTTATTAATTAGAAATGTTAGAAAACTTCAAGAAGGTGACTATTCTACTCGAATAAAAGTTAATCCGAAAAATGAGTTTTCATATTTATTTGAGAGGTTTAATGATATGACTGCAGAAACTGAGCGATTAATTGAGAAAGTATATATGGAGGAGTTACGTTTAAGAGAAGCGAATGTAAAGCAGTTACAATCGCAGATCAACCCTCATTTTCTATACAATTGTTTTGCATTAATACGAAGTCTAGCAAGACTGAATAAGACGGAATCGGTTATGACCATATCGATGCATCTCTCTAAATATTATCGATATACAACGAGAGTTGAGAAGCTAACAGCAACACTTACTGAAGAAGTGCAGTTACTCAGAAGTTATCTCGAAATTCAACAATTCCATATTCAACATATGTCTTACCATATAGATATTCCGGAATCGATGCTTGATCTTGAAATTCCTCGTCTGTTACTTCAGCCAATTGCAGAGAATGCTGTACTGCATGGGATAGAGCAATATGATGGTGATGGAATTATTACTATTTCGGCTGAAACAGTTGGGAACTTTCATTCCATTATTGTAGAGGATAATGGGGTAGGTATGACCGAAGAGCAATTAGAGATGCTAGAACATAAATTGATTGACACACCAGATGACAATAGTGGATGCGCATTATGGAATATTAGACAACGTATGATTTTCCAATTTGGACCCGAGGCTTCTATTAATTTCTCGATCAGACCAGGAGGCGGCTTAATTGTCCGTCTATCATGGTCTAGTCCTAATAATAAAAATTATTAACCATCATGAAGTGTCGAAGGAGTTGCTTGACATGTATCAATTATTAATAGTAGATGATCAGCCAGATTTGGTTGAAGATCTTGCAACAAATCTAGACTGGAGCAGTATCAATATATCATCTGTTTATCAGGCTCATTCAGCATCTGAGGCTCTAGATATATTGAGAATGACTCCAATTGATATCGTCATTACTGATATTCGTATGCCCGGTATATCTGGCCTTGATTTAATAGAGTCTATTAGAGCATCATGGGACCATATAAAATGTATTTTACTTTCTGGTTACAATGATTTTGAATATGCAAAACGCGCTCTCCAAAATCAAGCTAGTGACTACTTATTAAAGCCAGTCGAAGACGAGGAGCTACTTGAAGCTGTTCAAGGAGCAATTAAAGAGTTAGAGAATCGTTGGAACGAGATTAGTTCTCATAAAAAAGCACTAGCCTCTATTCAGATAAATCTACCTATCTTACGATCCCATCTATTGAACGCATTGCTTAATGGTGAGCATATAAGTAAGGAGCAACTTGAAAAGCGTATTAAAATGATGGAGTTACCGATTCAATATGGGTCCACTTGCTACATGATGCTAATGCGTATGGAAGATTACTTTTACGATCAAAGTAACAGTGACATCTCATTGCTTGAATATGCAGTTTGTAATATTGCAGAAGAAATTTTTCATGAAGATTATCGACTTTGGTATGTCAAAGATAGCTACGGCTATTATGTATTTCTTATACTACCTCGAGAGGGGTTATCCAACTCGAAAATCTTACAGTTGATGAATCCTTTAGCTATCGAACAGAAGGCCGCTCAGCTTCAACATTATGTAAAATTATATCTGAAGGGGACTATATCTCTAGTGCTAAGTAAGATTGGAATATTCCCTTTACATTTATCAACTCAGTATGAAGATTTAATTAGAAGTTTTCGCCAACGCATCGGGAGTGAGCGAGATTTTTTGCTCACATTGAATGAAGAGGAACAATATGAAAATGAGAATGCTCACTCATTGACTCACTTATATTCCCCGCCTCTTCTTAATCATTTGTTAGAAACAGGGCAATGGGATGCAGTAGATCAAAAGTTAACATTAATTTACGAGGAGTTAGAGCAAGAACGAGGAGACTCACATGAGTATATTTTAGAAACGTATTATTCTATTGTAAGCTCACTTAGTTATTCCATTCATAAAAACAAATTGCGGTTAGTTGACTGCCTTGGGACAGAATTCAATCAATTGATGAATGGCCCACATTTTCATACTATTACACAATTAAGATCTTGGACTGATGAAGTATATTCAACCTATAAACTTATTATGCTTGACCGTGTACAAGATTCACGAACAGGCATTATACAAAAAGTACAAGAATATGCTTCTCAACATTTGGCCGAAGCATCTCTACAAACAATTGCAGATCACGTACATCTCAACCCATCTTATCTTTCCAAAGTGTATAAATTAGAAACTGGCGAGGGGATTAGCGAGTATTTGTCTGGATTAAAGATGGAAACGGCTGCCCACCTTCTCCGTTCCACGTCAGATAAAATTTATGAGATAGCTGCAGCAATCGGCTATATGAAAACAAGCTATTTCATTAAATTGTTTAAGGATCGCTTTGGGGTAACCCCTCAAGAATTTCGTGAACGGTAAGAATATTGTAATTTTTCATTCAATACTACGGCAGTTGAATGAGTTATATTGCTATCAGCAAAAAAAGTCATGAATGACTACAATAATGTAGCAATTCATGACTCTCTAGGTACCTAGTAATCAACGATTATTAACCAATAAACTGCAAATGATTCGTGTAATTACACGCCCATTTTTTTACGTTGATTATTCACTTTTTTTGTATTTTGACTAGTTAATTTTTTAGTACCAGTCGACAAATCTTGTTTGCCAGGTCCACCTTGTTGTTGCTTACGAGCAGCAAGAAGTTGCTTAGCACGTTCTGCTTGTGAAAGTTGCTTAGCTTCTACTTGTTCTTCTGGTTGTTGTGAGTTTTCAATAGACATATATGTCCACCTACCTTTATATGGTTGTTCAAATTGAACTTGCACTAGTATGTTACATTAACTATATTTTACTACAGATTGATACTCAAATGAAAGGGCATCCTTCAATTATTGAAGAAGACTCACTTTCTACTTCAGTATATGTATAAATAAAAATAACTATTTACTTGTCTCTTCCTGCTCTGTACTCGTTTCTTTCATATCTTCCACAATAACCTCTTCACGATCAGTTTGATCATCAACGTTAAAGCCTGACAATTGCTTTTCGTACTGTTTTACTTTACGTTGTAGAACATATACACGCACTAGTCCTAATGCACCTACAGTCAAACCACCGAAAAGTGTAGAGAATAGAATAACAAGAATCAGCGGGGTAGAAGTTTGACCAAAAAAGAAATTAACTTGAACAGGCTCTACATTTATGACGGCAAATACAGCAATCACTAGTGCAAATACAAACGCTAATAGCAACATCCATTGACTTTTCATCTTATAACCTCCTAAATCTCTTCATGAACAATATCTAATAGCTTGTCCAATCAAGCGTAATATTCTACAGACTTACTTACAATAAGATGTTAGCGTATCTTGCCTCAAATGTACATAAAAAAAGCTAGTTCAACGTTATTTTCATAACTTTTGAACTAGCTTATATGCTGGTTGATAGCTATCACCCATACCATGTTTTAGTCCACCTAGATAACTTCTTAATCTACCGCGATAGATGAGTTCTAATTGTGCATCGAGAAAGTCTCCCGGTGTAACGAGTGTTGTTTCTTTATTGAATAATTCTAGATCAGCGTTAATTAATATTGTAGACACAAATTGAGAGCAAAAATAATGATTACGACGATCCCATGGAATATTAAAATATACGGCAATCATTCCGAGAAAATTATAATGGTAATGATTAGCGTAATGAATAAAGTGATCTATTTGAGTGCGAATTGTATCATACGATTGTTGTGAAACCTTCATACGATATATCGCACATTGTGATCGTAAAAATACTGGACCTGTAACATCTTCTCGAATAAATCCACCAATGAAAGGATTTCGTTGGTACTTTCGTCCAAAACTATATACCTCTCTTAGATCGCTATCAAACGCAATTGAAACGTGGCTAAGATGCTCTTTTGTACAATATGAAATAACATTGGCTAGAACAGTGCCAGTATTCGTAAGAACAATGTATAATTCTCTCTCTTTCGCCATAGTTACCTCCCTAACATATAAGCTCACTTTAATAGTCTAACTTGAAGTGGGAATTACTGTAACCATCTTAAGTAATAGCATATACTAGACTTAAGTCTTATTGACTCCCCTAAATGAACCAAATATTTACAATACAATAGAATTTTACTTCATTTCACATTTTGAAACAACAGGTAATTAATACATTATTTTCGTTTTCAAACTTATATATTAAAATGATAGAATAGACATTCCACAATTTCGCTATGAAAACAATTAAATTCAAGAAGGGAAGTTTTTGTATAATGCCTCAACCATATGATATGCCTTTAGAACAGCTACAGCAGTATAAACCAGCCGCAACTGCAGCAGAAGACTTTGATAGCTTCTGGGAAGAGACGCTTCAAGAGCTTCATACAGTGCCTCTTACATATGAGCGTCATGAAATTTCATATCCTGTGAAAAATATGAAAGTATATCAAGTATTTTTCAAAGGGTTCAATAATTCACAGATTGAAGCCGTGCTTGCTATGCCTATCACTGATAAACCACTACCAGGAATAGTAGAATTTCATGGATACAACTGGGTAAATGATCGTGATAAACATGATGTTGTTAATCTTGCATTGAAAGGTTACGCAGTTATGCGTATGTTCTGTCGGGGTCAATATGCAGGTTCCATAGACAATGTCATTTCTAGTAATGGTCATGTAGCTGGTTGGATGACAAAAGGTATTCAAAATAAATATGAGTATTATTACCGAGCTGTTTATATGGATGCTGTTCGTACCATTGATATTCTTGCTGCCATGCCAGAAGTAGATGCTAGTCATATTGCTGTTACAGGTGGTAGTCAAGGAGGAGCTATTACATTAGCAGCCGCTGCACTTTCAACTGTCCCGATTGTAGCAGTAGCTGATCATCCTTATCTTTCACATTTTGAACGCGCGATTGATGCGACACCTACTGGTCCTTACTATGAGCTCAATGAATATTTCCGTCGATATAGTGATAGACCAGACTTAGAAGAGAATGCCAAGTTGACATTAAGTTATTTTGATATGATGAATCTTGCTCCAAGAATTACTTGTTACACTTGGATGACTATTGGTCTTATAGATGATATTACTCCTCCATCTACAGTTTTCGCAGCATATAATCATTTGCAATGTAAAAAAGATATCGCTGTATATCGCTACTATGGGCATGATCAAGTTCCCGCTTCAATTCCGGTAAGATTACAAATCTTTATGGACTACTTACAAACAACTTAACCTTCGTGCTAGTAGCTGATCAATGTAGGTTACTAGCTTTTTTATTAAGCAACGCTTTTCAAATATCATACCATGTATTGTAATTATGATCACTTACTTCTTAATGTATTCCTGTGTTAGTCAACTGAGTATTTCTTTAATTAATATTTTTTGATTATTTGGTAAGCCCTCTGGCCATTCATCGACATTACAATACATAATATCTGATATTTCAGCACTGGGCTCAAACTCTCCTTCGCTGATCGTTCCTTTGAACACAAGCTCTATTCGATTTGGACTTTTACCATATACAGCTTTTGCTAAGCTTGTAATATTCACCTTAAGTTTTGTCTCTTCATATATTTCTCTCGCCAAGCCCAATTCTGGACTTTCTAATTCCATCCAGCCTCCTGGAATTCCCCAAGGCTTATTACGATATACATGATTTAATAGTAACACTTGTCCTTTTTCATTCGTAATTACACCTAGTACAGCAACAAGAAATTTATGTTGAGCTCTATAGACTACCCAATTTTTAAACTTTGCAAATGGCATGTATTTATACATGTATACAAGAAAGTTTTGCGGCAATATTTTAACTATTTTCCTTAACACTAACACACCTGCTCTATCATTATTTTCACTCCAATATCATGTAACGTACTAATTATGAAAAAAGCTAGCAGATCCATACTCTGCCAGCTTTTTCTCATTACCTATTATTAACTATTCTACTACTTCCTCTGTCGGCGCATCTTCAGTCGCTACATCTTCAGAACTAGTCGATTCTCCGGCTGCTTTACGAATGAGTTCTTCATTGAATGAACTATCTTCCGTATACATTTGATTCTTCTCATTCCAATATTTTTCCTGCTCTTCTGGAGTCATCTTACCTGTTGCTAGTAATTCATTACCTCGTAATTGCAATTCTGCTAACGCTTCTGCAACAGTAATGTCACCAGTATTTAATTTATTGAATGTTTCATACGCAATATTGTAATACTCGTATTGGTATCTTTCAGGGACTTTTGTATAATCTACATTTACATTCATTGGCTTTAACTTATAGAATGCAGCATAATTGCGTTCTGTATCTAGTTCCAAATATTTAGTTCTAAGTGGTAGATTACCATATGAAATTTTAGATTTTACACGTGCATACTCGTCACCAGTAATATATGAGATAAATTTCCATGCTTCTTCGACATTTGTTGATGTAGCATTAATAGCAAACAGATTATAGTAGTTCGTATAGAATGAAGAATCTGGATTTTGTGATCCCACAGGAGCAGTAACAAGATCCCAATTGTCAATAATATCTTCTGGATTTTGAGAGTAATTTTTTGCGTCTTCAATTTGATTCACAAAATAGTTACCATCTACTCTCATCGCGAGTCTACCAGACATGAAAGGATCCATGCCATAACTACCCTCGTCTTGCTTAAAGTACACTGTGCCGTCTTCTCCGCCACCCCAAAGCATATCATCATAGAATAATACATCTGATTTCAACACGGATTGCGCTTGCTCAACAATAGCTGCCCAAGCTGGAGTATCTATTGTCATCTGCAATGTATTTTCATCAAAAACTTTTAAGCCTTCTGTATTCGCAAGCAAATTAATCATTTCATTCAAATCTTTTCCCCAGCCCATTTTCAATCCAAATACACGATCTAGTGGATCTCCATCTTTAGGGAACATATTCGCAAGTTTTATAACTTCCGTCCACGTCATTTGATCTGTTGGATAAGGTACACTATATTCATCAAATAAATCTTTGTTATAGTAAAGTGCTTGAGTAGAGAAATTCGTTGGGATAGCATACAAATTACCACCGCCATATCCTTTCATAGCATCAATAACACCAGGAACAAGTCCATCTACATCATATTTGCCATCTGTTACATAGCTTTCGATATCATATAGTTTTCCTTCAGCGCCTAGTTTCTCTAACTGTGATGGCTCGACCATAAGAATATCAGGCTGCTCTTTTTCTATAAATGCTGCTAGCGCTTTGTCATAATCATTATCGTTTTCTTCCATAAGTGTATTATAGATATTGTTTGTATTTACAACTTGAATTTCGACATTAGGATAAAGTGCGCTATAAAGCATGCCATATTCTTGGAAGAAACTATTCTCATCGTAATACATAACCTTTAATGTACGTGCTTGATTTTCATTGTCAGATCCATTTTTTCCAAATCCAAAGCTACATCCCGTTAACATAGCTGCGGTCAAACATAGAGCAATTCCACCTCTAATCCATTTTCTCATCTCTTGGTTACACCCCTTAATTGGAATACTTACATTAACATAACGTTCCAATACAGAAAAAGGTTGCATTATTACCATAATTTCCGACATTTAGAAATTTCATCATTAGTATCATTGATTCCCTAGTAATGTGATCAATTATGTATCGCTCAAATCACCAAAAGAACTAGCAGAAAATATATCTGCTAGTTCACTTAGTTAATCTATTTCTTTCTATTCAACAACTTCTTCTGCCGTTACATCCTCAGTAGTTACCGATTCCTCTTCAAACGGAAGCATTATCTCTCCACTGGAGCTTTCCATATAGTTTGGATTCTGCTCTTTCCAATAATTTTCTTGCTCTTCTGGAGTCATCTTCTCTGTTGCTAGTAATTCATTACCTCGTAATTGCAACTCTGCCAATGCTTCTGAAATATTAATTTCATCACTAGTTACTTTATTGAATGTTTGATTGGCAATATTGTAGTACTCATATTGGAATCTTTCAGGAATCTTTGTGTAATCAACATTTTGGCTCATCGGTTTTAGCTTATAGAAGGCAGCATAATTTCGTTCCGAACCTAATTCCATATATTTAGTCCGTAGCGGTAAGTTACCATATGAACTTTTTGATTTTACACGTGCATATTCATCACCAGTAATATAGGATATGAACTTCCATGCCTCTTCCACATTTGTTGAAGCTGCATTAATACCAAATAAATTATAGTAGCTCGTAGAGTATGATGCATCAGGATTTTGCGACCCTACTGGTGCAGTAACAAGATCCCAATTTTCAATAATATCTTCTGGATTTTGAGAATATTTTTTTGCGTTTTCAATTTCATTTACAACATAGTTTCCATCTAATCTCATCGCGAGTCTACCAGAGAAAAACGGGTCTCTGCTATAATAATCTCCGTTTTGCTCAAAGTAAACTACTCCGTCTCCGTTATTACCATATAGCATATCTTCAAAGAATAATACATCTGATTTCAATACGGATTGAGCTTGCTCTACAATACTCGCCCAAGCTGGAGTATCAATTGTCATTTGTAATGTATTTTCATCAAAAACTTTTAAGCCTTCTGTGCTTGAAAGTGTATTAACCATATCACTCAACTCTTTACTCCAGCTCATTTTCAGACCAAATATACGTTCCAGTGGTTCACCATCCGCAGGAAACATACCTGCAAGATTAATGACTTCCGGCCATGTCATTTGATCTGTTGGATACGGCACGTTAAATTCATCAAATAGATCTTTGTTATAAAAAAGCGCTTGGGTATAGAAGTTAGTAGGTATAGCGTATAAATTACCTCCACCATATTCTTTCATAGCATCTATAACACCAGGAACAAGTCCTTCTACATTATATTTGCTATCTGTTACATAGCTTTCAATATCATATAGTTTACCTTCAGCTCCTAATGTCTCTAATTGCGACGGATCAACCATAAGAACATCAGGCTGTTCTTTCTCTATAAAGGCAGCTAGTGCTTTGTTATAATCGTTATCATTCTCTTCCATCAATGTATTATATATCTCTCTCGAGCTCACCACTTCAATTTCAACATTAGGATAAAGTGCGCTATACAACATTCCATACTCTTGGAAGAAACTATTTTCGTCATGATACATAACCTTTAATGTGCGTGATTCATTTTTATTATCTGAACCATCTTTTCCAAATCCTAAGCTACATCCCGTCAACATAGCTACGGTCAAACATAGAGCAATTCCACCTTTAAGCCATTTTCTCATTTCTTTTTTACACCCCTCTATAATAATACTTACATTAATATATTACGTACATTAATGTAAAAAGTTTCATATTTTCCAATATTTCCTTTGTTTTATATATTGCTCACATCACAAAAAAGCTAGCAGATAATATCATCTGCTAGCTTTCTATAATCATTTAATGATTGCTAATCAATAACATCTGTCGTTATTTTCTCAGAAGTTACTGTTTGCTCGGATGCTTAGCGAATCATTGGTACAGATCCAGAGTTTTCCATGTACATTTGATTTTGCTCTTCCCAATACTTCTCTTGCTCTTCTTTCGTCATCTTCTCTGTTGCTAGTAATTCATTACCACGCAATTGCAATTCTGCTAGCGCTTCTGCAACAGTAATGTCACCGTTTGTTACTTTATTGAATGTTTCAGAAGAAACATTATAGTACTCATATTGGTATCTTTCAGGAATTTTTGTATAATCAATCGTTTGGTTCATCGGTTTTAACTTATAGAACGCAGCATAATTACGTTCTGTATCTAATTCCATATATTTAGTACGTAGCGGTAAGTTACCATATGATACTTTAGTTTTTACGCGTGCATATTCATCACCAGTAATATAAGAGATGAATTTCCATGCCTCTTCGACATTTGTTGAAGCTGCATTAATAGCAAATAAATTATAATAGCTAGTGTAGTAAGAAGAATCTGGATTTTGTGATCCTACCGGTGCAGTAACCATATCCCAGTTTTCAATAATATCTTCTGGATTTTGAGCGTAATTTTTTGCATCTTCAATTTGATTCACAAAATAGTTACCATCTAGGCTCATCGCAAGTCTACCTGAGAAGAACGGATTTTGACTATAGTAATCTCCGTTTTGCTCAAAATAAACCACTCCATCTCCACCGCCACCATAAAGCATATCATCATAGAATAATACATCTGATTTCATTATGGATTGTGCTTGCTCGACAATACTTGCCCAAGCTGGTGTGTCGATCGTCATTTGTAATGTATTTTCATCAAAAGCTTTCAAGCCTTCTGTATTCGCCAGTATATCAACCGTAGTACTCAACTGTTTATTCCAGCCCATTTTCAGACCAAATATACGTTCTAGTGGGTCTCCATCAGTAGGGAACATATTCGCAAGATTAATAACTTCCGTCCACGTCATTTGATCAGTTGGATAAGGTACGTTATATTCATCGAATAGATCTTTATTATAGTAAAGTGCTTGTGTTGAGAAGTTTGTTGGGATCGCATACAAGTTACCGCCGCCATATCCTTTCATAGCATCAATAACACCAGGAACAAGTCCATCTACATCATATTTGCTATCTGTTACATAGCTTTCGATATCATATAGTTTTCCTTCAACGCCTAGTTTCTCTAATTGTGTTGGCTCAAGCATAAGGATATCAGGCTGCTCTTTTTCTATAAATGCAGCTAGCGCTTTGTCATAGTCGTTATCGTTTTCTTCCATAAATGTATTCTGGATCTGATTAGTTTCTACAACTTGAATTTCAATATTCGGATAAAGTGCGCTATACAGCATGCCATATTCTTGGAAGAAACTGCTCTCGTCATAATACATAACCTTCAATGTACGTGCTTGATTTTCATTATCAGAACCATTTTTTCCAAATCCTAAGCTACATCCTGTTAACATAGCTGCGGTCAAACATAGAGCAATTCCACCCTTAAGCCATTTTCTCATTTCTTCGTTACACTCCTCAGTTGTAATAATTACATTAACATAACGTACGAGTTAGGAAAAAGGTTGCATTATTTCCATTATCTTCGGTTATTTTAACACTTTTTTTAGTAGCTTCAATTTATCCTTGTACGGAGGGAACAAAATACCAGGTTCTAATAGAGTCGTTCGCTTCAAAATACTTTTGCGATGAGAAAATTGTTCAAAGCTATGTTTTCCATGATAAGCACCAATACCCGATGGTCCAACTCCGCCAAATGGTAGTTCATTATTAATATAATGACTCAATGTATCATTAATACAGCCACCACCAAATGATACTGAATCAACAATTCGTTTTTCAACTGCAGCATCCTCTGTAAATACATATAGAGCAAGGGGCTTGTCGTATTGCTTAATAAATGCTATTGCTTCACTTAAACTATCATATTGGATAACTGTACAGATCGGTCCAAATACCTCTTCTTGCATAGCTTTAAGCGTGACCGGTTGCTTACAAGTACCTCCATCTAGAAAAGTTGGTGAAATATAACGTTGCTGCTCATCATACCTTCCACCATATATGTAATGCTTATCTATATTATCAAGCATTGCTTTCAATCTTAAGAAATGCATATCACTCACAATTCGACCATAATCTTCACTTTCCATAGGATTATCGGTATAGAATTGATGAATGGCTTTGATAACTGATTTCATAAAAGACTTATAGATCGATTGATGAACAAGTATGTAATCCGGTGCAATGCATGTCTGACCGTTGTTCAATAATTTCCCCCACACGACTCGCTGTGCTGCAATTTCAATTTTGGCAGTTTGATCAACGATAACTGGACTTTTACCACCAAGTTCTAACGTTACAGGTATTAATCTTTCAGCAGCAGCTTTCATTACAATCTTACCAACTTTTGTACTACCTGTGAAGAACATATAGTCAAATGGCGCATGAATAAGCCAACTAGTCTCTTGCTGAGCACCTTCTACTAGTCTCACATACTGCGGATCAAATGTTTCTGTTATAAGATTTTTAAGAGCTGCAGTAACATTAGGCGTGTATTCCGAAGGTTTGACGATTGCACAATTTCCAGAAGAAATTGCGGCAACTAATGGCTCTAGTATCAGAGAAGCAGGATAGTTGAACGGACCGATAATGAGTACGGAGCCATATGGCTCCGATACAATATAACTTGAAGTTCCGAACAGCGGTAACGGAGTCCTAACTTTCTTAGGTTTTGCAAAGCGATGCAGATTTTTGATCATATGAGAGATGCTATACAGCACTAAACCAAGTTCCGAAGCATAACCCTCTGTTCTGCTTTTTCGCAAGTCAAGATGCAACGCTTCTAATATACTATTCTCATGTTGCACAATCGCCTGCTTCAATTTCTTCAATTGTTGAATTCGAAATTGAACGTTGCGAGTTTCTCCACTCTCATAATATGCTTGTTGTTGCTCAACCCATTGTTTAATCATTAACTCCGTTACATTCTCCATACCATTCTCCCCTTCAAATCCTATTGTAATAGCTATTTCATAGGTAACTGCCTTGAGTAGAGATCTGACATTTGCATTAGTTCCATTATATAATCATAGTCCGACCGTAAATCACTTCCAATATCAACATTCTCTAATGTTTTCAAATCAGTAGCTACTCCATCATTAAAACCAAGTCCTGGAACAAACAAAATATTATCATTGAAGAACGTACCTGCTGGCATATAATATCTTAGGCCAACAATATTCGTTTCTGTATTCAATAAATCTGTTCCGAATAGCGCCTGAGTATGATCATCAGTATCAATACCTAGAACATTATAAATCGTTGGAAGCATGTCTACTTGTCCAGCTATCGTGTCAATTATTTCTCCCTCTACACCAGGTATTGATAGGATAAATGGAATATTCAACCGACTTATTGTGTCATGATAAGGAATTCCTAATTGCTCACTGACCCATGCTGGATCATTTTCTTTGGTCTGTAAGCCAGAGTGATCACCATATATAGCTATCATCGACTGTTCCCAAATCCCTGCATCTTTTAATTGCTGAATGAAAATCCCTAGTTGCTCATCTGTATAACGAATAGCCTGCAAATAATTGCCTAGCTGTGTATCCGCATAGGAACTCGGTAAAACTAGATGCTGATCCTCCTTGGGTACAACAAACGGGTGATGACTTGATGTCGTAATAAGTTGAGCATAAAAAGGTTGTTCCTTTTTCTTGAATTGTTCAAAATGTTCCAAGGTGACTTTATAGAATTCTTTATCTGAAGCACCAAAGCTATTGAAATGATCATTTACAAAGCTTTTTGAATCAAAGTACTCATTAAAACCTAGTGCCGGATACATTTCATCACGATTCCAGAAGGATACATCATTCACGTGAAAAGTATAGGAATCATATCCTTTAGTAGCTAATGTTCGTGGTAAGCTTGGTACGTTCTTTCCACCTACAAAGCTACTCATATTGGGAGCTCCAAGTGGATATACACCTGTATTCAGTATAAATTCTGCATCTGAAGTATTTCCTTCACCAATCTGCTGATACATTCGCGGAAAATAAAAGCTATCCTGAATTAATGCATTCAAGTTAGGAGTAACCTCTTGATCTCCAACCTTCAATCCGATAACAAAATTTTGAAAAGATTCTAATTGCACTACAATTAGATTACGACCTTCAGCAACACCATGATACATTGAATTATCCGATACATTTCGATCAGCAAACCATTCCTGAATCTGTGCTAGTGATTGAGCACGTTCTTCTTCAGTCATTCCACCGCCTGAATTAGTCTTCCCTTGCCCTAAAACAACGAATTGATAAGTAATTACACCTAATCGATTAGCAAGTGCATGTTCGTTTTCAATATCTCTCGATGTGAAAACAATCGTTCCACACACGATTAAACTTAACGCAAAAATAATCAATGCTCTTAATTTTGGACGTTGTTTTTTAGTTCTTGCCGACCAATAATGAGTTCTAACCTGTAATTTGCTACCCCAGATCATCGTCATCAACGGTAATAAAATAAAATCAGCAAAATATAAAATCATATATGGTTCAATAGCTGAAGTTACACTCTCACTAATTTGACCAACTTGATTCATATGAGTCAATGTTAAATAGGTTGGAATACTTCCATAATAGCTATAGTATATTGATGTAGCAAACCATATTAGTGATAAAATGCCAGCGATTATATATTGTATAACCATTTTTGCTTTACCACGTATAAATATCGCAGGTAATGCGATAAGACATATCATAGCCGCTAGGTCGGATACTACACCCCACAGCGATAGATCATGAATGGCTACTTGTCGAAATATTACTATTTTTATTAACAATAAAATTGATAATAATATTCCTGGGTATTTGGCATACCATTGTACAAACTTCTTCATTATGTCCACTCCTTGACTACAAATGTAGCTTAATTCATTACTTTTTCTTTCAACTATTGTCACTTTTAATTTGTCACAATAGTATTATCTTATCGCAACTGAGCGACCGATGAAAGCTTGACGATTAATCTATACGAATTGATTGTTGACATCGTGAATATTTGCTATGATAGAAGTTAGAAATTTGCGAACAAATTTAAGGAGGCAAACAATGAGTGATCAGTCGAATCCAAAAGATTTTCCTTTCGGAAATTCACCAAGTAATAACGATCTAACAGATTCTCAGAGCCAACAACCAGACCAACAAAATAACCAACAGAATATCGATACTAACCAAGCTAATGCTACTGGTAATAATACTGATGGCTACAACACTTATGATCAATCCAATGGACAATATTCAACATATGTGAATAACGGACAAAATCAACAAGTGCCTTATAACAATCAATACCAACAGCCTGGCCAACAGAATTTCCAACAAACACAGCCTCAGTACCAACAACAATATCAGCAACCACAACAACAAAATTATCAACAACCACCTAACTATAATAATCAGCAACCATACAATGGGCAAGACCAATATTATGGGCAAGCTCAAAATGGTAACTATCCAAATTACCAGAATAACCCTTACCAACAACAACCTATAATATATCGTGGTAGTAAAACGAATACGAAATCAATTATCGCCTTAATTCTTGGTATCGCTTCTATTAGTGTTCCATATGTAGGATTTTTCATCGGTATTGCCGGAATTATATTGAGTGCTATGGCGTTAAAAGAAATTCCTCGTAAGAATGAAGATGGTAGAGGCTTAGCAATAGGAGGGCTTGTTACTAGCATTCTCGGTACACTCCTATATGGTATTATATTCATTTTTGTTATTGGAGTATTTATGTTTGCTATGGATACAGGTAATAATATGTATTACTAAAGATTTTGAGGAGCAGCAAGATGAAACTGAAATGTGTTTCTTGGAATGTAAATGGTTTACGGTCCTGTGTTACAAAAGGATTTTTAGATATTTTTCACGAACAACAAGCAGATTTTTTCTGTTTGCAAGAGATTAAGTTGCAAGAAGGTCAGATCGAAATCGACCTCGGTGAGTCGTACTATCAGTATTGGAATTATGCAATTAAAAAAGGATACTCAGGTACAGCAATTTTCACGAAGCATCAACCTCTGTCTGTCTGGTATGGACTAGAAGACAATTGCGAAGATGAAGGTAGAATTATTACGCTTGAGTATGATACTTATTATATACTGACCGTCTATACACCTAACGCTAAGCGCGATCTTGCTAGGTTGCCATATCGATTAGAGTGGGAACAACGTTTCAAAGATTACGTTACTAAGCTAGCAGCTAATAAAGCGGTTATCATATGTGGCGATTTGAATGTTGCACATCTTGATCATGATGTAAAAAATGCGAAGTCTAATATAGGAAATTCAGGATTCACTTTTGAAGAACGTGCTTGTATGAGTAATTTACTTCAAGCCGGCTTCACCGATAGTTTCCGTCATCTTCATCCCTTCGTCGAAGATAAATTTTCATGGTGGTCCTTTATGCCGAAAGTTCGTGAACGTAATATTGGATGGAGAATCGACTATTTCCTCGTTTCTTCTCAGTTAAGAGATCATATTATCGAAGCAACGATTGAAGATCATGTTATCGGCAGTGATCATTGCCCAGTAACACTTACTATAGAGGTAGTTCATAACGTCCACTCGTGATCACGATGACTAGCTTCGTAGCATAGTCGACATCGAAAATATATGCAGACAAAATGCCCTTGGTGGTAGGAATTGAATTCCTACTGCCAAGGGCATTTGTAATGAGCGTGCTATTAGGCAGTTCACTCAAAATTATTGCTGTGACTAAGCTAATGGAATACGATATTCTGAATGGGTTTCAACAATATGTTCCCCTTGATCGAAGACCCAACTGAAATGAAATTGATTCCCTTCATATCCAGTTCGCTGACGAATATCAGGTACAATCGTTGATTCCAAATGTGTTTGGATCACTTGCTCCATATCTTGCAGTTTCTGTAACGTTTGTTGAGCTAATGAAATAGCCTCTTCATCAGGTAAGCTCTGCAAGAAATAAATTTGCGCAATATCTTCTGAAGTCAGACCATCCTCAAGGACAATACCTCCACCACGAAATACTTCCTTCACAACGCTGATCCAATCTGCAACCAGATCCATTTCAATCTCATACATATGTTCTAATGCTCCAATCTGTACTGTAAGTTCATCCAGTATATCATTAAATTGTTTTATTCGGTTATCAACACGAAGCGAACTTTTGGTTGTAACATGTAGCAAAGCTGCATGATCACTAAATTTTTTCCACTTATAACTCCGAAGCATCTCACAGCGGTACAAGCGACATCGCTTGTCAGCAACACTGCACTACTTCGGAGCAGTGTTCACTTGTCAGTACCAAGAAGATGCCATGAAGCTAGAGAAGCGAAGCGCGGAGTGTACGTAGTTGGTACACGAGCACTGGAGCAAACGATGAATGGCATCTTCGCCGTCGAATACACTACGGTAGCATAATCATCGTGATCACAAGTGAACAAACTAGTCGAGTTCTACTTCGCCCGACGCTCCATTCGCAAACTGACTCGCATACAATTCTGAGTAGAATCCACCACTTGCAAGCAACTGATCATGAGAACCTTGCTCAATTACCGAACCTTGATTCATAACTAGTATAAGATCCGCATCTTTAATCGTCGATAGGCGATGGGCAATAACGAAACTAGTTCTACCTTCCATCAAGTTATTCATCGCTTGCTGAATATGAAGTTCTGTACGAGTATCGACACTACTTGTTGCTTCATCAAGAATAAGCATCGATGGATCTGCGAGAATAGCACGCGCTATCGTAAGTAACTGCTTCTGACCTGAAGAAATATTCGATGCCTCTTCATTCAGAATCGTATTGTAGCCTTCTGGAAGTGTACGAATAAAGTGATCCGCGTGAGCCGCCTTCGCTGCTGCAATAATTTCTTCTTCTGAAGCGCCGTCTCGACCATAAGCGATGTTATCTCGAATTGTACCATTGAATAGCCATGTATCTTGTAGCACCATACCGAATAATGAACGCACATAAGAACGTTCAAATTGATCAATTGATTTACCATCAATCGTAATTGCTCCGGCTTGAATATTGTAGAAACGCATCAATAGATTAACCAGTGTTGTTTTACCTGCACCTGTTGGACCAACAATAGCAATTGTCTGACCACTTTTCACATCAAGGTTCAAATCTTCCATAAGTACAGCATCATCCTTGTAACCAAACTTCACATGTTGGAATGATACATTACCTTGTGGATTAGCTATTTTTACGTTAGGATTCAGATCTTTTTCTTCTTCTACCTCATCTAATAATTCAAATACGCGCTCTGCCGAAGCGATTGTCGATTGAATAATGTTAGCAATATTTGCAGTCTGTGTAATTGGCATTGTAAATTGTCTTGCATATTGAATAAAGGCTTGAATATTACCTACCGAAATGACGCCATTCGTCACTTGAATCCCACCAACGACGCAGATAAGTACATAGCCTATGTTACCGATAAAGCCCATCAAAGGCATCATAATACCAGACATAAATTGTGCACGCCAGCTAGATTGATATAACTTATCGTTCATCTCTTCAAATCGTTGAATCGATTCTTTCTCCCGACCAAACGCTTTCACAATCGTATGGCCTGTGTACATTTCTTCGACATGACCATTCAATTCGCCTAATTGATTTTGTTGATTTTTGAAATGTCGCTGTGATTTCTTCGCAACAACCGCTATTACAATAAAACTTAATGGTAACGTAAGAATGAGAATAAGCGTCAACAACGGACTAATCGTTAGCATCATAATAATGATACCAATAATCGTTACAACGGACGTGATCATTTGCGTTAAGCTCTGTTGTAACGTATTTGCCACGTTATCCACATCATTGACGACACGACTAAGAATATCCCCATTAGAGCGTGAATCAAAAAACTTAAGTGGTAATCTGCCCAGTTTGTGATTCACATCTTCTCTCAGCTGATATACAACTTTTTGTGCTACTTTAGCCATCAAAAACTGTTGAATAAATCCAAATACTGCGCTAATGACGTAAAGAAGAGCTAAGATCGCTAATATAAATGCAACCCCTTTAAAATCGATCGCTGCCCCAGCAATACCATCTTTCTTCGCTAACCAACCATCCAATATAATATCAGTAGCCTCACCTAACACTCGTGGACTTACTATAGAAAATACTGTACTTAATATCGCTGTTAGAAATACAATAAATAACCTTACTTGATATGGTTTCAAGTATTGCAATAATCGTTTGAGTGTACCTTTGAAATCTTTTGCCTTAGCTCCAGGCATCATCATTCCTGGAGGACCACCACCTGGACCACCCGGAGGTCTACCTCCACCATGCCTACTACCTGTGTGCGTCGCTCTTTCGCTCTTACTCATGCGCTCTCCTCCTCTGTTAACTGGGATTGCACAATTTCACGATAGACGTCTGATGACTCTAGTAGCTCCGCATGAGTTCCTTTGCCAACAAGCTCTCCTTCGTCAAGTACAATAATCTGATCGGCATTCATAACAGTGCTGATCCGTTGCGCAACGATGATCATCGCTGCATCAGATACTTGATCCTTCAAGGCAGCTCTAAGAGTTGAATCCGTCTTATAGTCTAATGCTGAGAAGCTATCGTCGAACAGATATAGACTTGGACGTCTAACAAGTGCGCGAGCAATGGACAGACGTTGCTTCTGTCCTCCAGATATATTCGTTCCACCTTGAGCAAGTATTGTATCAAATCCATGCTCCATTTTCTCAACAAACCCAATTGCTTGAGCAATGGTTGCTGCTTCTCGAACTTCCGCTTCTGAAGCATCTTGTTTTCCTTGACGAATATTTTCAGAAATTGTCCCACTAAAAATCGTCGTCTTTTGCGGTACGAGTGAAATATTGCCCCGTAATTGTTCAACTGACCAATCTTTCACATTAACGCCTGAAAATTCTATCGAACCTTCATTACAATCAAAGAAGCGCTCAATAAGATTAATAATCGTTGACTTACCTGAACCTGTACCACCTATAATCGCCGTAATTTCTCCCGGCTTACATTCAAAATTAATGTTTGTAATAGCAGGTTTTTCAGCTCCCGGATATGTAAATGACACATTATTAAAGGTTACCGTACCTAATAGATGAGCATCTTTCACAGAGCGATTATTGCGCTCTGTAATTGTTGGCTCAATATCTAAAACTTCATTAATACGAGTCGCTGAAACTTGTGCACGTGGCAACATAACTATCATCATTGACATCATGACAAGTGAGAACATAATTTGCATTGCATATTGGATGAAGGCCATAAGATCACCAATAAACATTTCTCCCATATCAATACGTTGACTACCGAACCATACTATGCCAATCGTAGATAAGTTCATAATAAGCATCATGAGCGGCATCATAAATGCCATAATTTGATTGACTTTTACCGCTGTATTCATGAGATCAGCATTCGAATCTGTAAATCGTTTTTGCTCGTAACCAGTACGGTTAAATGCACGGATTACACGAATTCCCGTTAAGCTTTCACGAAGTACCAGATTGATACGATCCAGTTTCTTCTGCATAATTTTGAAGTATGGCATACCTTTACGAATGATTAGCAGAATCGCAGCGACTAACACTGGAATAGATACTAGTAGTACTAAGGAAAGATGACTATCTTTGGAGAATGCCATAATTAGACCACCAATACACATCATTGGAGCCATAACCATCATTCTTAACATCATCAGCAATACTTGCTGAACTTGATTAATATCGTTTGTCGTACGAGTAATAAGTGATGCTGTTCCTACTTGATCAAATTCTTGTAATGAAAACCCTTCAACTTTAGTAAATACTTTTTTCCGTACAATTTTTCCGAACATCGATGAAACTTTAGATGCATAAAAACTAGCAAATATAGCTACGATCGTGCCCCCAATAGAAATGAGCAACATCACTCCGCCCATACTCCAAATATAGCTTGTTTCGCCATTAATAATTCCTCTGTTAACGATATCTGACATTAATGTAGGTAAATATAGATCAGATAAAGCTTGCAACAGAATCAATACAAAAATGCAGATGATTGTGAACGTATAAGGCTTTAAGAATCGAAATAGCTTTAGCAAGTAAACACTCCTTCTTTCTTCTCATAGAGATGCATTCGTCCATTTGCTTTCCATAAATGACTTTCTATACTGAGCAGTACATCCTAATAACCAAATTATATCAATGGATGTAGGTCAACTTCAACTTTTGCAAAAGTACATGTCCTTTAGTATATTACACTTCGCCAGACTTATGGAAATAAGCACACAATTACTTTCGTTAATTAGCATTCCCCCACTTTAAACATAAAAAATCACTTCTACCCCATTTATGCAAAAAGGTAAAAGTGATCCTATTCATCTTACTTTTTCAAATTGTAACTTATTTCAGTTAGTTTTCTTATTAATGGTGCGAGACGACTATTTGAATCGTATTGACGATTCGTTGCGGATGCTACTGATTTAGTCTTATCTTTAATTTCATATGCGAAATTACTCATTTTAATAAGTGATGTAGAGGCATCTACAGTGCTAGCTGCTACCTTTTCTGTTGATTTTGAAACGAGGTGAAACTTTGTCACAGACTCATCGATTAAAGTTATCATCTCCTGCAGTAACTGACCCATTATTCCGATACGATCTACAGCATTATTTACTTCATCCATAACGGATTGCATCGCTTCTACAGAGAGATTCGTCTCAAGCTCAATTTCGCTAACAAGTTTACTAATTTGACTTGCAGCATCGCTACTTTGATCTGCAAGCTTCCCTACCTCACTGGCTACCACAGCGAACCCTTTTCCATACTCGCCAGCTCGTGCTGCTTCGATCGATGCGTTAATTGCAAGTAAACGAGTTTGCCTCGCAATAGCTTTAATCGAAGTTGCAATCTGCTGCACTTCGCTTGATCTTTCATTCAAGCTACTAATCGTATCGGATGATGCTGTTGAAGCATGATCTAATTTATCCATTTGCGTTAAAATAGAATTCATCATTTGTTGTCCTTGACCGGCTTTTTGCGACATATTATTTGCAAGCTGAACAACGACAATATTGCTATTTGATATATCTTTAAGTCCTGTTGAAATATTGAATACAGCTGTTGAAGCATTCGATGAAAATTGACTATTGTCCTCAGCATCACCAGATATGCTTTGTATTTCCGTTACAATTTGCTCCAAATCTTGTTGCGTATTATCGTAGAGTGACTGTAGCTGGAAGGCAGCCTCTGATAATTGCTCAGAACTAACAATCATTTGTTGCATAATAGTTTGTAATTGTACTTGTTCCCTCACCGTTGCATCCAATTCTAATCGCAATTTGTGCTTATGATAGATTTGCCAAGTTAATGCCCCTGAAGTAGCAACTAGAAATATCGCATGATAAGAAACCATCGTTAAACTATATTCCCCTACTGGAACTCCGAATACATACTCTGTAAATACAAGGAATCCTAGTACATGTTGAATGGTGAATAGAATAGTCATAACAAGTATAACTTTTATGTTTTCATAGTAACTGATCATAGCTAGCACCATAAAAATTGAAAAGTGGTATTCCAACATCCCATTCCCTGCTGCTACCATTCCAATACTCGAAAAGGTTAGTGTTAGCATATTAAGCCATGGTATAGCTGTCCTTTCCTTATTCCATCTAGATAAGAACCAAGTAATACTATAGAGCAATGCTGGAATTAGCACTAATGTTAATGTAATACGATGATCATTTTGTATATGGTGAGCAGTGGAATGAATCATAAATTGACGATGCAGAAAATAGATTCCTATTGTAGCGATAACGATGATTAGCGATAATCTTGTCACCACTTTATCCTGCTGCATAGTTGTCATCCCCTCTAAAAAATTGAATCGTACATAATTAAACAGCCACGAAACATACTACTTATGACATTTCTTTCACAAAAAGGATTGCCTTATATTTATACATTTACTTTGCATTATTATCCCTCTATAATTGTATAATTGAAATTTTATGAAAAGAGAGGACAACATGAACAAGCATAAGTTACACGTATTATATGTATCGCTCCTAGCAATGGTTCTTCTAATTGTTTCTTTCGGGCCAGCATTTTCTGCTTTTGCTGAAGAAGTAACTCCACCTCCGAAAAAAACGTTAGTTATGGGTACATCACCAGATTTTCCACCTTATGAAAGCGTCGATGCCAAAAATAATGGTGAAATCATTGGATTAGATATCGATATAGCCAAATATATTTTAAATGAGCTTGGCTATGAATTAAAAATTGCTAGTATGGACTTTGGTGGACTGATTGCTGCGATGCAGTCAGGTCGAGTTGACTTTATTATGTCCGGGATGTCTGCTACAGAAGAAAGAAAAAAAAGCGTTGATTTCTCTGATCCATACTACTTTGCGCGTAATACGATCGTATCCAAAAAAGATTCGAACTATAATAGCATTGAATCACTTAGCGGAAAAATTATTGGAGCGCAACTCGGTTCTGTACAAGAGGCCGTTGCCTATAGTGTGGAAGATGCTGCCGAAGTTCGTAAATTGAACAAAATTGCAGATCTTATTCAAGAAATCAATTCTAATCGAGTGGATGCTGCCATTGTAGAAGATGCGGTAGCTGTCGAAATGACCAATGCAAATGGTCAACTAGTTATGAATTTTCTTCCCGCAGAAGAAAATGATAACGGTTATGCAATAGCGTTTCCGAAAGGGTCGCCATATGTGGCTGAATTCAATGCTGTTATTGCCCAAATGCAAGAAAACGGTAAGCTTGATGAGTTACTCTTGAAATGGTTTCCAGATGCTAATGCTACAACAGCTGGTAATAATAAATTTATCGACTTTAGTGTATTAGAAGGTTATGTTCCTTATATTATGAAAGGTGTCGGCGTTACACTATTATTCACGCTAGTGTCCGCTGTGCTTGGATTTATTCTAGGAAGTATTCTATCCCTTTGCAAAATCTCTGGCATAAAGCCATTAGAATGGTTTGCTACTGCCTATACATCGATTTTCCGTGGAACACCATTACTTGTGCAATTAATGTTAATCTATTATGCTACTCCACAATTGACAGGTTATGATATTCCAGCGTTATTGGCAGCAGGTCTTGCCTTTGGGTTAAACTCTGCAGCTTATCTGTCAGAAACGATTCGTGCAGGAATTATGGCAGTTGATAAAGGTCAACGTGAAGCAGCAATTGCACTTGGTATTCCTTACCGTAAGATGATGATCTCTATTATCTTTCCGCAAGCGTTGCGTAATATATTGCCAGCACTAGTGAATGAATGTGTAGCATTAATTAAAGAATCCTCACTCGTATCGGTAATTGGTGTTACAGATCTCATGCGACGTGCTGATTTTGTACGTGCTTCTACTTTCCGTTCATTCGAGGTATTATTACTCATTGCAGCAATCTATTATGTGCTTGTGCTTGTATTAACTTCGCTAGCTCGCATGCTCGAAAGGAGATTACGTCGTAGTGATTAATGTAGATCAATTAACTAAATCATTTGGTAAAAATCAAGTACTTAAAGGGATTTCGACCTCGATTAGAAAAGGTGAAGTTGTTGCTTTAATCGGTCCATCAGGATCAGGCAAATCGACCTTTCTACGTTGTCTCAACCTATTAGAAGTTCCTACTAGTGGCGTTATTTCGATTAACGGAGATGAACTAACTGCTCCGAAAGCTAATGTAGCCTCTATAAGACAAAATATCGGGATGGTATTCCAACATTTCCATCTCTTCCCGCATATGACTGTTCTTCAAAATATTACGTTTGCTCCAACTCAAGTGAAAGGTATGTCACTTGCAGAAGCTCAAGAAAAAGGAATGGCGCTGCTTGCTAAAGTAGGCTTGTCCGATAAAGCAGACAGTTATCCTTCAAAACTTTCGGGTGGTCAGAAGCAACGTGTAGCTATTGCACGATCTCTAGCTATGGAGCCTGAAATTATGTTATTCGATGAACCTACATCTGCACTTGATCCAGAAATGGTCAAGGAAGTACTTAATGTTATTAAAGACTTAGCAGACAGTGGGATGACGATGCTGATCGTAACGCATGAGATGAAATTTGCGCGTGAAGCTGCGGATACGATTTACTTCTTGGATCAAGGGTTGCTAGTTGAAAAAGCTACTCCTGAACAGTTTTTCACTCAGCCGAAAAGCGATCGTGCCATTCGTTTCCTTGAACAAGTATTGTAAAATGTAATAATCGATATAGGTCATATAAATAGAATATAAAAAGGGAGTTCACATAATGATTGTTCATCATCATGTGAACTCCCTTTTCGCTTCGTCGTTATTAGAGTCCGCTTTTTGAACTACCTCTACACTAGAAGCTGTATTTGTTGCTGGATAATAGCAGTATACCCCTGCGTCACCTGCTCGCCTGCATCAATATATTGCTTAAAGTCTTTGAAGCCATTCTGAATATGATCTAATTCTGGACGAATAACAACATCAGCCATTTGTAATTCTTCCTTCACTAGTTTCGCACTCATAATATCGATTGTATTGAGCAACGATTTCACAAAATTTGTAGGTGCTCCTTTTGTGAAATCTTGTGAGCATACATTAACGGCAACGACGATATCTGCTCCCATACTTCTTGTTAATGCAGCAGGGACTGGATGAACAACTGCGCCATCTACGAGCGTTTTTCCTTGATATTGCACAGGACGCATCACTGCTGGAATCGCTGTACTTGCGGCGATTGCTCTAGCAAGTGATCCTTTACGCATAATGTGTGCCTCGCCAGTATTGGAATCAGATGCAACAGCGGCAAAAGGTATTGATAATTGCTCAATTTGAGCATTACCTAAATAACTTTCGATAAAATTAATCAACGGTTCATTATGTACAATGGATTTTTTGGGGAAAGTCAGGCTAACAATATTGTTCCATTTCAACTTAGTCACAGCTTTTTCTAACTCATCTACGGACATACCAGCTGCAAAAGCTCCACCAACTAATGACCCTGCACTTGTTCCTGCAATAATATCAATTGGAATTCCAGCTTGTTGTAGTGATCGAATAACTCCGATATGAGACATTCCACGTAACGCACCACTTCCAAGTGCTAGACCTACTGTCGGTCTCATACCTGGCTTTCTAGAGCGATTGAATTTCAGATGTGAGCTTTGAATCGTACGACCTTCACTCACAATGTAGGCTGCTTCAACAATCGTAATCAACTCTGATACGTTTTGTGTTAAATAAGGGAACAGCGCAAGCATTCTAAGCGCTTCTTCTGATATAGTGTCCAGTGGATACTCCTCTAATGCTGCATCTTGTGTTTTCTGCAAATAATGTTTTGCTAAGAACGGTATATCTTCGGCACGTTCTCGTAATGGCTCTATTGCAATGATATGGCATCCAGCTATTGTTCGTTCATCACAGCAAGTCATGATCAAATGCATTTGTTGGTTACGTTCTAAAATTTCATGAATGATAGATGGGTCTAGTTGTTCTATATTTTCAATTATTAATGTACCTCTTTGACTCGCTGCTACGAGTGAATCCCATTCACTCCAGTTGAATCGCTCTGCTTCAATAGAGATAAGGGGTTCATTTTGGCGGTTAGATGTATAATGGATCCGCCGAGCCACATGTCTCTTGCCTACTCCTGCCTCACCTATAATGAGTACAGTATCCACTTCATTACGATAACGTTCAATTAGCGCTCGTATTTCAACCATATGATCACTAATTCCGATTAACTCTCCGTATCGATCTCGATCATCCAATTCATTGCGCTTCATCAAGTATAAATTTTTTGAATACTCTTCACTTACTCTTATATTAGATTGCTGAATACGTTTCACCATCGCTTCAATCATATGTTTCCGAAAAACTTGACTACGATCCATTAGACTAAGCATACCATCCCTACTTAGGGTAAACGCTTGTACAGCTGATGTAGCTTTTACAGTCGCGCTAATCGGATCACCTGTCATGCAAGACATTTCACCGAAAAACGCTCCAATTGTGAGTGTTGCAATATGAATATTACTGGGATGTTCCAAACAAATATCTACCGTTCCCTCTTCAAGTATGTACAAGCTTGTTCCAACATGTCCTTGTTGTATAATAGGTACATCTTGTTGAAAGCAAACGCAGGATAGGTAAGGTAATAATTGGTGTAACTCACTTTCACTCATTTGCTGAAATATGGGAAGTTTCCGTAATCTATGAATCATGTAGGTTATTAATCTCCTCTGTCATCATTAGTTGACCATGCTTTATATTTCGTCTAACTCATTCATACGATAATCGTTGATTTATGTTAATATCTATTTCTTATAACTATAGACTCTTGATATATATTAGTAAATAATGAAAATTCCTTACTTAAAAGTTACTTTCTATAAGATTGGAGCTCTGAATGATGATTACAATAGTCCCACCCTATTCTCTAATCGCTATGTCGGAACAAGATGGATCGTCTATCTGTCAATGGCGATACCCTTCACCCTATCATGTCTACAATTGGCCTTCATGGGACATCGTTAAACAACAAGAAATAGAGTTTGGAGATACTGAAATTCGTTCTAATCAATATCGTAGCATAATAGATTTTAGCGGTAAATTAATTGGATTTGTGCAACTATTTGCAATGCAAACAAACATTAGAATAGCACTTTTTCTTGCTCCAGCATATTGCGGGCTCGGTATTGGTCAGACAGTAATGCAATTAGCAATAGAGGAAGTTATTGAACTCTATGCTAACTATGAAATTGATTTAGAAGTTGAAACATGGAACGAGCGAGCAATTGCTAGCTACTTACGATCCGGCTTTGTCATTGCAGATCAATATGCACTGCCCTCTCGGAATGATCGTTCAATTAGAGATGTATATTGTATGGTCTATCAAGCTCAATAGCTTCGTAAATATATGATTAATCTCATAAGTGATTTTTCTATCATTTTAATCGTAGATATACAAATAAGCTCAAAGGTCACATCAGCCAGATGTAATCTTTGAGCTTATTAATTATATGAACAACTCATTTAACTAATAGTAAGTAATCTGAAAAACTCGCTTTATTTCGAAGATCGTTTCTTTCCACTACCTACAATATAGGTTGCATAGGGAATATACTTTGAGATGAGTATCGTCAATATCCAAGCAACGAACAAGCCGAATATAAATTGACCTGCAAAATAGAGATTGAATAGAATCGGATTACCACTCATCGGTAACTTTCGATACATATATAGTAAAAGTGGGTGGATAAGATAGATTCCGAAAGAATGATCACTTAACGAAGTAATTATACGTTGCAACCAAGCAGGACATTTCTGTTCATAGTATCTTGAACTTATAACACTAAGTGCGATCGAGATCATAATAAATATAAACCATGTCCATGCAAAGTGTGGTGATGACTCCCAATCTTTATGCACCCATCCACGATAAAATAGATTGGCATAATAGACGCCAGAACAGATCCATGCTACTAACAATACGATACGATATATCCTATATTGTGCAGTATGTTTTTCGAGAAACTGTAAAATTTGACTATATCTCGTTGCAATCCATACTCCACAGCCAAAATATGCCGTATAGGATACAAATAAACTTGCTGTTCTCTTAAATAATTGTGGAAGATCTTCAAGTTGCGATAGATATTCACGATTGATATAGAAGTAAGCCCATTGAATAATAAAACCGATCAACCAAATCCAGATTGCTGCTGATTTTCTTGTTGTTATCTTTTTCCATAATATAGGAAATAGTAGATAGAACTGAACCATAACAAAGATGTAGTACAAATGAGCGTACGCTTTTCCAAGTAAGATCGCCTCACCAAGGTCAGCAAACGAGTGTAAGGACAATGAGTCAATATGAGTCAATGTGAAATAGATACAAGAAAAAATGATGTAAGGGATAATAACGTTAGTTACTCTACGTTTGTAGAAAGTATTAACCGATGATAGAGTCACTTCTCTTTTCTGATAGGAATACATTAGGACGAAACCGCTTAGAAATAAAAACAATGGAACTGCAAATGTAGACATCTTATTGATGAGTACATATAGGAAATAAAAACTTGAATTCACATTCGCGCTATTAACTGCTGAGCTAGTAGAATGAATAAGCAATACAGCAACAATGGCAAATGCTCTAACCAAATTCATCTCCGTTAGGTAACGTTGATGTTTGTTCATGATGATCTCCTCGTAGATGATATGTATTTTATTAAGTTTTTAGAGCTATCTTATTATAGCAAAAAGCAGAAACGTTGCGTGAAGAATAATATTTTCAACATAAGCCATAATATCCCTAATACCATATAAGTCATTGGAGGGGTATCAAGATGAGCAATAGCAAGGATGAACAACTAGAGCACTATAAAGCTTATGATGAAGGAAAATTACTAACCACTAATGAAGGTTTAAAAGTTACCGATGATGAATTCACCTTAAAGGCAGGTGTTCGTGGTCCTACTCTTATTGAAGATTTCTACTTTAGACAGAAGATGACTCATTTCGATCATGAGCGCATCCCTGAACGTGTTGTTCATGCTCGAGGATTTGCAGCACATGGACATTTCAAAGTATACGAATCATTAGCCCGCTATACGAAAGCAAAATTTCTATGTGATCCTTCAATTACTACACCTGTCTTCACCCGCTTTTCTACAGTAGCAGGTTCTAAAGGCTCAGCAGATACGGTACGTGATGTGCGTGGATTCGCTACGAAATTTTATACTGAAGAAGGCAATTATGATCTAGTCGGAAACAACATGCCTGTCTTTTTCATTCAAGATGGTATTAAATTCCCTGATTTTATTCACGCAGTAAAACCTGAACCACATAATGAAATGCCGCAAGCCTCTTCTGCTCATGATACATTTTGGGATTTCGTAGCGAATAATCAAGAAACTGCACATATGATTATGTGGGTTATGTCTGAACGAGCACTTCCACGCAGTTTTCGAATGATGGAAGGATTTGGAGTACATACCTTCAGACTTATTAATGAACAAGGTGAAGCACATTTCGTGAAATTCCACTGGAAACCACTACTAGGCAGGCAGTCACAAATATGGAAAGAGTATCAAAAGGTTGCTGGTTATGATCCTGATTTTCATCGCCGTGATCTTTGGGAAAATATTGAGATGGGCAATGTCGTTGAATATGAACTTGGACTGCAAATCATCCCTGAATCAGAGGAGTTCAAATTCTCATTCGATATTCTTGATGCGACAAAACTATGGCCCGAGGAAGATGTACCTGTTCAAATCGTCGGTAGGTTAACGCTTAATCGCAATGTTGACAATGTGTTCGCTGAGACAGAGCAAGTCGCTTTCCATGTTGGAAATGTTGTACCAGGTATCGATTTTACGAATGACCCGCTTCTGCAAGGTCGCTTATTCTCATATACCGATACACAACTGATCCGTCTTGGCGGTCCTAATTTTCATGAGCTACCTATCAACCGATCAGTATGCCCATTTCATAATAATTTCCGTGATGGATTTGGAAGACAAACGATTAATGTTGGTCAAGTAAGCTACAATAGCAATTCATTGTTTAACCATACTCCTCGACCAGCTACTTTATCCGAAGGTGGATATGAGCATTATCAAGAAAAAGTCGAAGGTCGCGTGATTAAAGCGCGTGCTGATAGCTTCAAAGACCACTTCTCGCAAGCTACGATGTTCTGGAATAGTATGAGCAACATTGAGAAGCAACAAATTAAGGATGCTTTCACATTTGAATTGAGTAAAGTGAAAAGTAAATCCGTTCAACAACAAGTCATTACTATGTTTGCAAACGTCAGCTCGGAGCTTGTAGAGTATGTATCAGAGCGTATTGGTATTACCTACGTGGACAAGCAAAAACAAGCACCGGAAAAGCAAAATACAAAAGCGTCTCCTGCACTAAGTGTCGATCAATCTCCGAAATCCGCTCGTACTCGTAAAGTGGCGATCGTTATTTCTGATACTGTTCTGTCCAGCCAATTACAACCGGTATTAGATGCTTTGAACAAAGAGATGGTTCAATATCGTTTCGTTGGTGAACGTCTTGGGAATGTTCTTGATCAAGAAGGCGGAGAATGGATGATACAAGATACATTCTTCAATACCGACCCATGCCTATTTGATGGATTGATTATTGCAGGAGGATTGGAGCACCCACAACTGATCAAACCATTTATTCTTGAAACGTATCAGCAATATAAGCCTCTTGCATCACTTCAACAATATGAAGAGATATTAACACAATTACAAATTGCTGATCAGCCGGGAGTTATACAAGCCTCTTCAGCAGGCAAGAAAACTGGATCAAAGTTTGTGGAGGCGATAGCGCAACAACGCTTCTGGAATCGCACCCTGTAAGGTAGTTCATAAAGCAGACTTTGATAACGATGATTGGCTTCGTAGTTTATTCGACATTGAATATGAAGCGAACTTGGGAACTATAGCATAAGCTTCCGATGTATGTTTCTTAGAGAAACATTATAGGTGCGCTTGTAAAAAAGAGCCTTATCTGCTCAGCATTTGCTAGGCAGATAAGGCTCTTCACTTTATTTATAGTATGAAGAATTTAATATGGGACAAACTACATTTGAACATTAGGTGCCTTATCTTTGACTTGTGGTTGTGACGGTTTCCTTTTCTTAATACTCCCAAAAATAAGCCAGCTTTGTGGAATATAACGAACAACTAATTCTACAACAATCCAAGAACCGATTAATGCAAACAGGAATCCACCTACATACCATGCATGATGTACAATGCTAGCTCCACTTTGAGGTGGATATGCACGATAGATTAGTAATAAGAATGGATGGAACAGGTACACGCCAAACGAGACTTCTCCTAATCGCATCAATAAATTTTTCACAGGTGTTGCAGCTTTTCTGTAAATAATGAAAGCTAATTGCATCAATATAATTGCTGTTGTTAACGTATGAATATTCCATACGAGATCAAATAATGTGGAACTATAACTGTCTAGCTTCAATCTAGTCTCATACCACATGTATACATGTAATAAACCGGAACTTAACCAAATTAGCGAAAATACAATCCAACCTATGACACGTTTCTTTGTTACATTTTCTTTGGCTATATTGATCCACTGTTTCCATTTGTCATAATAAATCCCTAAGTAGGCACCTAAGAAATAATACGTGAAGTAACTTAATGACCAGCTACCACGAGCGGTCACTGGAGTTTCCAAACCGTATTTATTCACTAGGAAGAAGCCCCATTGAACGACGATCCCGATAAGCAATAACCAATGTGTGAGCTTCGGATACTTTTTGAAAAACCATAAAAATAACGGGAATAACAAATAAAATTGTATGCTTATATAGACGAAATATAGATGTGTATGTGCCGTACCATGCATCAACCGATCACCTAATGCAGACATCATCTCACCGAACGAGAAACCATTACCGAAAATTAAAGGATAACTTTCAGGGTATAAATATAACTTCAATATGAAGTAAAATAGCGAAAAAGAAACGTATGGAACAATAATATACATTAATCGCTTCTTATAAAAACTCGTAACTAATTTACCTGTTAAAGGTCGATTATAATAATTGTAGAACAATACAAAACTACTCAAAAATATGAACGTCGTAGTACCGAACTTCAAAAAAATGTTTGCAAAATTATATAGAAAAAACCAACTTGAATCTATCATTCCAGTACTAACTGCAACAGAAGTAGAATGAATACTCAATACCCCTAATATCGCAATCGCTCGAACTATAGATAACTGTGGAATGCTTTCTCGCTTTGAACTTAATAACTGGCTCATTATGAGCTCCTTTCTTGTTAGCTTTTCTTATCTTATGTTGTGCACCTAATATTTTACATTGTGCGCGCCTAATATTTTACATATTACTAATAATACACCCATTCAGTAATTAGAATCAAATATAAATTTGTATTAATTATTGTTAGTAATCCAATAATATTGCATTTAATCCACTTCACTCGATAATAATAACGTGAAAATATGAATGTATTATTAATCCTATCTGAAAGTTAACTTAATACATCATTTGATCTTTCATTTACCCTTTTTATGAAATTTGATGTAATACAATATATAGATTACGATAGAACAATCGTGCATTATGCCATATCAATAAGACGTTTAGCTATATGTTTTTCACTATAAATTACTCATAATAAACGAGTAACCTATACTCATTAATTATGATGCTTACTAAGCTACTTTTTGTTTGCAGACAGCAATTCATAAACTTAACAAAAAGCTAAGTTTATTCTTTCAAGCTTTCGAAGCTACTTTTTGTTCGCAAAGACTCACAAAAATTTTTAGGAGGAATTCTGATGTCTTATACAGCTAATGAACAGCGTTATGCAGATATGAAATACAATCGTTGCGGTAATAGTGGCTTACTTTTACCTGCAATCTCTTTGGGACTTTGGCATAATTTCGGAGGGAAAGACGTATTCGAGAATGGACGAGCTATGACTCGCCGTGCCTTCGATCTTGGCATTACGCATTTTGATATTGCTAATAACTACGGACCTCCATATGGTTCCGCAGAAGAAAACTTTGGTAAAATTCTTAAGCTAGATATGGCTCCATACCGTGATGAGCTTATTATCTCGACAAAAGCAGGTTATGATATGTGGGCTGGGCCATATGGTAACTTCGGCTCTAAGAAATATATGGTTGCGAGCTTAGATCAAAGCTTGAAACGTCTAGGATTAGATTATGTAGATATCTATTACCACCATCGTCCAGATCCAAATACACCAATTGAAGAAACGATGGCTGCTCTGGATCTCCTTGTTCGTCAAGGTAAAGCATTATACGTTGGTCTATCTAACTACAATGCTGAGCAAACTGCTGCTGCATCAAAAGTATTGAAGGAGTTAGGCACACCATGCTTAATTCACCAACCAAGCTATTCTATTATCGATCGTTGGATCGAAGGCGGGTTACAAGATGTATTGTCTGAAGAAGGCATTGGAACCATCGGTTTCTTACCATTAGCTCAGGGCGTACTTACGAATAAGTATTTGACTGGTATTCCTACTGATTCTCGTGCAGCTGGTCATTCTATCTTCTTAAATGAGGATAGTATTTCTGAAAAGAAAATTAATATTGCGATACAATTACAGGAGATTGCTGCCCAGCGTGGACAAAGCTTAGCTCAAATGGCGTTAGCTTGGGTGCTACGAGGCGGTAAAGTAACTTCAGCTCTTATCGGTGCAAGTCGTGTAAGTCAAATTGAAGAAAACGTTGCAGCACTTCAAAATCTTGAATTTACTAGTGAAGAGCTTGCTCGAATCGACGCTATTTCTCTAGATAAATAATATTATCCACTACTTTATATTACGTTAAGTTTATGCTTCCGAAGTATTTTTCAAACCGGAGAAGTTAAGCTACGTAGATCAGAAAAATTTTAGGAGTATACTATGATTGAATTTCTACCACAGCATCTCCATCAACTTGATCTGTATTTAATTCAATATGGGCGAGAACAATGTACGCCTAGTCATTCCTTTGGTCCTGCAATGCGAGAATATTATAAATTCCACTATATCCTTGAAGGTAAAGGTATATTTGAGGTCAACGGTAAAAGATATCATTTACATGCTGGACAAGGGTTTCTAGTTAGTCCTGGAACGATTACATTTTATCAAGCAGATCAAGATGATCCGTGGAAATACTGTTGGATCGGATTCCATGGCATTAAAGCTCCTACTTTATTGAAGCAAGCTGAGTTGTCAGATGAAGCACCAATATATGATTGTGACAAAGCTGATTTTTTCAATTGCAGTATTGATCAAATGATGGAATCTAAACATGTAGAAGCTGGACGAGAATTAAAACTAACGGGTTTGCTTTATTTATGGCTATCCATCTTAGTTGAATGTCGCGGATCACAACTTGCCTTGAAGCTGCGAGAAAATAGTAAAGAACATTATATCGCACAAGTCGTTCATTTTATTGAAATGAACTATGCTAATAAAATTACTATTCAATCTATCGCGAGCTTTATCGGCTTGCAACGCAGCTATCTAAGCTCATTGTTCAAAGAGGTTATGAATAGTAGCTTACAAGACTACCTGATTGCTTTCAGAATGAGAAAAGCATGTGAATTATTAAGTAATGTCGAGTTATCGATTGGTGATATCGCTCGTTCTGTTGGATACGAAGACCCTCTTCTATTCTCAAAAATGTTCAAAAAGACGATGCTCTACTCTCCTTCTCAATATCGAGAAAAACAGTTACTACGTAGTTAAACGCTTGAATCGTATAGCATTAATAAAGGGCATCCCAGAAGTCTGTAATAGACTTTTGGGATGCCCTTGCTTTATGATTTCTAACACTGCTGCGTGAACAGTACTGCGCTAAAGTAGATTATGATGGCTTCTTATTGCTTCATAAGCAAATGTTGAACGATCTCCTTATTACGTTGTTTGAACAATTCATTATGTGATGAAACCATACCATTTTTATTGGCATCGGGTTCAATATAACTTTTCGCTTTATTAACCGCATTCGCAGCATC
Organism: Paenibacillus endoradicis; assembly: GCF_024721975.1. The sequence goes on from NZ_JANQBB010000002.1 coordinate 503,712, forward strand.
TTGAAAAGTACCTGCAATGAGATTGAGCTTTCCATCATAGGAAACAATATCTCCCACTGCAAATACTCCAGCAACGGATGTTTCACAATGTGAATTACCAGCAATATAGTAGTTATCTTTCATATCCAATTGGAGTGGACTGTTTTCCATTAACGATACATCCTGCTCATATCCATGGCTAATGACCACTTCATCAATATCAATCATCTTCTTTTCTCCAGTATCAGCGTTTGTTAATTCCACTCTCTCAATAGCTGACTTTTCATCATTTGCAATCAATCTTGTAATTGTCGTATTAAAGCAACACTGCACATTACTCTCCATAAGCTGAGTGACATGGGCTTCATGCCCCTTCATCTGATCTTTGCGATACGTTAGTATCACTTGATCAGCTACCCCTACTAATTCATTTGCCCAATCCAGAGCAGCGTTTCCACCGCCTGAGATCATTACCGTTTTATTATGGAAAGGTTTGAATGATTTTATGGTGTAATGTAAATTACTAATTTCAAATCGCTCTGCACCTTCTATTTCTAATTTCTGCGGTTTTAGTATCCCGCTCCCAGTAGCTAGAAATACTGTTTTAGAATGATGTTTTTCTCCAGCCGATGTGTAAATAATAAAATGCTGTTCATCTACTTTTTCAATACGTTCAACCTTTGTATTAAGTACAATTTCTGGACTGAACACCATAGCCTGTTTCGTTAATTGCTGGATTAACTGCGCACAAGGAATTGGTGGAATCCCTCCAACATCCCATATTAATTTCTCAGGGTATACATGTAACTTCCCACCAAGTTCCGATTGGAAATCAATAATTTTAGTCTTCATCTCACGCAAACCGCTATAGAAAGCAGAATACAATCCTGATGGACCTCCACCTATAATGGTGATGTCGTATAACTCTATATTATTCATTATTTAAAACTCCTTATATGACTAAGTATGTTAGTATCCATATTTTATCATTGACAATGCGCACAACTATTTTATATTATTATACTGCAAATGATAATCGTTATCAATTATTTATTATTCATCACTTTATATACAAATTATTTTCATAAGGAGGAAAAGAGATGGTTCGCCTGCTTACCAATGAACTCACTGTCGCATATGGTGAACATACTATTATTGATAATCTTTCAGTGGAAATACCTGATCAGAAAGTTACAGCTATTATTGGTTCTAATGGGTGTGGAAAATCTACACTACTTAAAGCGATGACAAGAATTATTGCGCATAAATCTGGTCAAATTGTGCTAGATGGAAAAACGATTGCTTCCGAGCATACAAAAATATTAGCGAAGAAGCTAGCTATTCTCCCTCAGACACAAGAACATTCATCCGGGTTAACCGTTGGGGAACTTGTGTCTTATGGAAGATTTCCCTATCAAACTGGATTTGGCAGACTTTCAAAGCAAGATTATGATGTGATCGATTGGGCACTTGAGGTAACAGGTACGACAGATTATAAACATCGTAGTGTAGATGCATTATCAGGTGGTCAGCGTCAACGTGTCTGGATCGCAATGGCATTAGCACAAGAAACAGATATGATCTTCCTTGATGAACCAACAACCTATCTTGATATGGCTCATCAGCTAGAAGTACTTGAACTGCTGCAACAGCTTAATTTTAATCAGCAACGAACGATCGTCATGGTTTTACACGATTTAAATCATGCTGCACGTTTTGCTGATTATGTGATCGCCATGCGAGGAGGTCACATCGTTAAGCGGGGTACTGCGCAAGAAGTAATTACACATGAAGTTTTGAAGGAAGTCTATCATATCGATGCTGAGATTGGTACTGATCCGAGGACTGGGAAGCCAATGTGTATTACATATGAATTACTTAAATAGGTTGTTCAAAACAGTCACTTGTGATTACATGACTATGCTAACGAAGCTTAGTCGACTTTGAATATGAAACTACTTGCACTATAAGGAGAGATTTAAATTGAGAAAAATATTTATGCCACTATTAATCGTATTCATGCTTATCATTGCCGCTTGCGGTAGTAATAACACAACTAACAATACAAGCAATAACAGTTCAGGTAATACGACTACGAATAACAGTCAACAAGAAGAACCAGCTAATACTGAACCACAATTCGTGACCTATGAATCTGAGAATGGTCCAATTGAAGTACCAGCTAATCCACAACGTGTCGTTGTACTTGCTTCTTTCAATGCTGGTAGCATTCTAGCACTAGGTGTTCCTGTAGTTGGCGTAGATGAGTGGGCCGCTGGTAACTCTAATTATGCTGATAAATTGAAAGATGTAGCTATTATCTCTGAAGATGATGTTGAAGGAATTATTAATCTTGACCCAGATTTGATCATTGCTGCTCCAACGACAGCAAACCTTGATAAATTCAAAGAAATCGCACCAACGATTACTTATACTTATGGCGCTTTAGATTACTTATCTCAACATGTTGAAATTGGAAAATTAGTTAGTAAAGAGGCTGAGGCTCAAGCTTGGGTAGATGACTTTAAAGCTCGTGCAAAACAAGTAGGTAACGATATTAAAGCGAAACACGGTGATGATGTAACCGTTACGGTTATTGAGAATTTTGCTAAGCAAATGTACGTATTTGGCGACAACTGGGGACGTGGTACGGAAATCCTCTATCAAGAAATGGGTCTTGGCATGACACAGAAAGTAGCTGATATGGCGCTAGCTGACGGTTACTATGCTCTATCTGTTGAAGTATTGCCGGAATATGCGGGTGACTTCATTGTATTAAGTAATGATGGCGCTGATAATTCATTCAAAGAAACTGACACTTACAAAAACATTCCAGCTGTAAGTAATGGTCATGTGATCGAAGCAAATGCTGCTGATTTCTTCTTTAACGATCCTCTTACTTTAGAATTCCAACTTCAACTTTTTGTTGATGGTTTTCTTGGAGAATAGGGTGTCATTATGAAGCGTTCATGGTTGCAAGCTATACCATTCTCTTTGCAATTAGTTTTTGCTGCTTGCTTAACTATTATCGTATTTCTTATTGCAATAACGTTTGGAGCAGCAGAAACTACGCTTAGCGATGTATATCATGCTCTATTCACATCGGTCAGCAATGATAAAATAACGATGCTTAAAGAAATACGTATCCCTCGCTCTGTAGCAGCAATGCTCGTTGGCGCAGCACTTGCAATCTCAGGTGCTATTATGCAAGGAACGACTAAAAACCCTTTAGCAGATCCAGGCTTATTGGGATTATCGGCGGGAGCCAACTTAGCTCTCGCGATCTCTATAGTGCTCCTTCCTACAATAAGTACATTTACAACCGTTTGGGTTTGTTTTATAGGAGCAGGTATTAGTGTTCTACTAGTTATAGGTATAGGTTCAGCAAAGCGAGGCGGCTTCTCCCCATTGCGCATCGTATTAGCTGGTGCCGCAATTACTGCTTTTCTTAGTGCAATCACAGAAGGAATTGGGCTTCACTTTCAGATTACAAAGCGCGTTTCCATGTGGACTTCAGGTGGGCTAATTGGGACTACTTGGTCACAAATAAATATGATTACACCTTTTATCATGGTCGGTATAATTGTTGCACTCTACTACTCAAGATCACTAACACTATTAAGTCTTGATGAAGAAGCGGCAACTGGATTAGGACAGAATGTAACTAAAGTGAAAATTATTCTTTTCACAGTTGTCGTCATTCTAGCGGGTTCCTCCGTCGCACTTGTTGGTAATATGGCCTTTATTGGTCTTATGATCCCTCATATTGTGCGAGCAGTTGTAGGAAATGACTATCGATATGTATTACCTATGTCAATATTTATTGGCTCAACCTTTATGGTCCTTGCAGACTTATTAGGTAGAATTATTACTGCACCATATGAAACACCTGCAGCTGCTATTGTGGCAATCATGGGTCTTCCTTTCTTCTTACTTATCGTTCGCAAGGGAGGTCGAAATTTTTAATGCTACTCGCTACTCAAAAAAGAAAACAACGTCTTACTATGATTGTCCTTACATTATTATTAATCGTTACATTTATTGTTGCCATTGGTACGGGATCATCTGCACTTGGTTTCGATCGGCTATTCCCTACATTATTCGGTAACGGTAGTTTTAAAGAAAGTTTCACTTTATTTGAAGTGAGATTACCTAGAATAATCGTGACGTTGCTGGCAGGTATGGCACTCGCATTATCTGGGTCTATACTACAAAGTGTCACGCGGAATGATCTCGCTGATCCAGGAATTATAGGTATACATTCAGGTGCTGGTATCGGTGTTGCATTATTCTACTTATATGTTCCTACACAAATATTAAGCTTAACATTTCTACTACCTCTCGCAGCTTTCGGCGGAGCAGTTATTACAGCGATCATAATCTATATTTTCTCTTACGAGAGAGGTGTGGGTCTACAACCGATTCGATTAATATTGATCGGTGTAGGTTTCTCCATGGCATTGTCTGGCATTATGATCTTTATATTCTCAGCTGTTGATCCGTTCAAGGTTGAATTTATAACGAAATGGATGTCAGGTAATATATGGGGAGCTGATTGGCCGTATATATGGGCATTACTTCCTTGGTTACTATTATTAATTCCGTATACGTTGTACAAATCAAACCGACTAAACATTTTAACGATGAGTGAACATACAGCTATTGGCCTTGGAATCTCTTTGAATAGAGAACGTATAACATTAATGCTGACTGCTGTTGCACTAGCTGCTTCTGCTGTTTCCGTAGCTGGAAGTGTAGCCTTTATAGGATTAATGGCTCCTCATCTAGCTAAAGCTATTGTTGGACCAAGACATCAATTATTCATGCCTGTAAGTTTACTGCTTGGAGGTCTATTATTATTAATAGCTGATCTACTTAGTCGTTTATTATTTCAGCCGACAAGTTTACCAGCAGGTATTATGGTGGCAATTATCGGTGCGCCATACTTTGTGTATTTACTTATGAAAAAAATATAGATGAACTTGGATTATAAGGAGAGAATTAAATTGAGAAAATTATTCATGCCATTATTAATCGTATTCATGATTATCATGGCTGCTTGCGGTAACAACAATGCAAATAATACTGCACAACAAGAAAGTTCTACTACAACTGAACCGGAATTTGTAACCTATGAGTCTGAGAATGGTCCAATTAAAGTACCTGCTAAACCAGAGCGTGTTGTAATGCTTTCATCTGGTTATGTTGGTAACGTGCTAGCGTTAGATGTGCCAGTTGTTGGCGTTGATAGCTGGGCAGTTGGTAGCTCTCTTTTTGCGGATAAGTTGAAAGATGTTGCAATTATATCAGAAGATGATGTTGAAGGCGTCCTTAACCTTGAACCAGACTTGATTATTGCTTCTTCAACTACAGCAAACTTAGAGAAGTTTAAAGAAATCGCTCCGACGATTACTTATACTTATAACGCTTTAGATTATTTATCTCAACATGTTGAAATTGGTAAACTAGTAGGCAAAGAGGCTGAGGCTCAAGACTGGGTTAATGACTTCAAAGCTCGTGCCAAGCAAGCTGGTCAAGATGTGAAAGCTAAGCACGGTGATGATGTGACAGTGACCGTTATTGAGCACTATGCAAAACAAATGGCAGTATTCGGCAATAACTGGGGGCGTGGTACAGAAGTCATCTATCAAGAAATGGGTCTTGGTATGACTGATAAAGTTGCTGAAATGGCACTTGCTGATGGTTACTATGCACTATCTGTAGAAGTACTTCCCGAATATGCGGGTGACTTCATTGTACTAAGTGATGACGGTTCTGATAATTCATTCAAGGACACAGATACTTACAAAAACATCCCAGCAGTAAGTAAAGGTCATGTTATTGAAGCTAATGCTGCAGATTTCTTCTTCAATGATCCGATTACTTTAGAATTCCAACTTCAACTATTTATTGATGGTTTTCTTGGAAAATAGTAATTTATAGTGTCATAAAACAGCTCAAGTTCCTCGGTTGATTTCCGAGGAACTTGAGCTGTTTTAATAATGAGATTCTTTTTTTATTTTCATAACTATAAAGATGGAGAATGAAATGAAAGACAGCTTTAAAAATGTGCTGAACATGTTCTCTAATTGCCCATTAGAGAGTGTGAACATGAAGAACTTATAATTATTAAATCCTGCTGCCATTTCGAAATAACCAGGCACCAAATAAACGGATAGTAGTAAAAATAAAAAAGTTAAAAAAAGCAAACTATTCATGAGTTTATTATCACTGTTAATGATTTTAACGACTACAAATGCTGAACATAGTATTATAGTAAAGTTTAATATAAACTCGATTAGTATCATCCACATTTATAACACCGCCTTAAACGTAGATGTGCAGATCACATTAAAGTGCTCTGTCCTGAATTTCCATTACAAACAACTATAGACGACATTGCGTAAACGCAAATGATGCTCAAGCTCCATGTTAGGTATGCGTTGATGCATATACACGATTGATAATTGTTCTGCAGGATCGATTAGAGCGTATGTACCTGACATACCTGTCCACCCAAATTCACCTAATGAACCTCCATAATGTGCTGCTACAGGATCGATTAATGTTCTAACTCCTAGACCGTATCCATATCCAGCAGTGTAGGGATTGTTAAAGTCCTCTAATTGAGCAGCATTAAGATGATTACTACGAATAAGATCTATCGTCTTCTTGCCAATAATTTGATAATTGTCTGACATGCCACCATTAGCAAGCATCTGTGCAAATTTTGTATAGTCTCTCGGTGTGGAATATATTCCCAAACCACCGCCGTTGTAGATAGCTGACGAATCGAAATTCTCATCCTTTTGAGCCAATGTAGGTGCAAGTTCATTATTGTCATCCATAGCATATAACGGTACTAGTCTAGATTTTACATCTTCTTTGAAACGATACCCAGTGTCTTTCATTTGAAGGGGATCAAGTAGCTCTTTTTGAATAAATTGCTCAATCGTTAATCCACTTATTACCTCTACTAATCTCGCTACAATATCATGAGAGTATCCATAGGCCCAGCGAGTCCCCGGCTCAAATAATAATGGTACTTTCGCAATTTCTGTAATTAGTTGCCCTAATGTATGAGGACCTTGCTTACTCAGTTCACCAGTTATTCTAGTTATCTCTTGATGTGTTTTTGACTCCCCCCATTCATATGGGATTCCTGAAGTCATTGCGAAAATATGTTTTACAAGTATCGAATTTTGAGCAGGTTTCACATGTACATTTCCGTTAGGAGAAGTATGGACGACTTGCATCTCCTTAAATTCTGGCAAATACAGGTGTAAGGGATCATTCAACAGAAACTTACCACGTTCAAAGAGTAACATTGCTGCTGTGCATACAATAACTTTCGTCGTCGAATAAAGTCGGTGAATACTACGATCATTCATCAATATTTTTTGTTCACGATCAGCATAGCCATAGTAACCTTCATACATCGTTTCACCATTTTTCGTAACTACACAACCGCAGCCTACGATATTGTTATCTACAAATCCTTTTAATAGATCATCAATATTATGTAATCGATTCATATTCTACGTCCTCTCATCGTCAGTATGTTAAATAATCTACCTCATAATCATAAAATAACATGAGTATTCTTCATAGCATTATTTCACACACATATACATATCTTCCATTACAATTATAGTATAATTCAACTTTTTTATAGCAACTGTAATAATCCTAATGGTTGCGCTAGATCAGCAAATGATGCAACAATTGTCCGATCCATATCTGAATTTAGCAATTTGACCATGTTGTTGATCAAAACTATCATTTAGAAAATACAAAAGACCTTTGCTCCTAGTTTTCTAAGAGTAAAGGCCTTACTATTAGTAACGACTCCTCGTTTTTTCCTCGATATACAAATCGAATGCTTTAATTCCTCGACGAGCTAATCTAATAAATAGTACTAGACAGTAAATACTTAGACCAAGAAATGCTAGAAGAACTAAGAAAGCTAAAATCGTAAATACGAATGAAGTTGGGTAAAATTCCAAAAAACTCACGCCCTTTTCAGTTTGAGTTCAAGAACAGTTCAACTGATGTACTGTCATTTATTAGTTACACATATTCTTTTTTTATCAAATTGATCATGCGCCGGATAGCATCCGCTACTACTTCTGGCTGTTCGCTCGGCACATGTCGATCACTATTTGGCGCGACAATAAGTAGACCTTGCTCAGAAAGTTTTTTCATCTCTGCTGCTGTATCGTATCTTGCTTGCTTTAGAACACTCGAGTCGTCATCCACTTTACCGCCAATAATGACGGTAACAGGTATGTTTTTATAAGATTTTACTTTCCGAAGTTGGTTAAATCCTTGTTCGATAAAAGCATGCTCATTCGCTATTGTTTTTACCGTCTTGTTCAAAGCTATTAACGTCCATATTTGTTTGCGTATCGCTAGTGGATAATAATTTAATAATTGACGCAATGAAGATTGTAATCTAAGCAAGCCTTTTACTAATCCGAAATAAGTTAAGACCGTATAACCCTTATACCGCTTCTGTCTTTTTAGTTGATCCGTTTCATAGTATTCAAGAAATTTTCCAGACTGCTCATCTTCGTGTAATGCGTCAACAAGGATCAGTCCACTTACTTGTTTGGGGTAGCGATAGGCGAACAAACGTGCATTTATAGCACCGTAACCATGACCTACAATTATAATTGGCCCTTTTATATTTTCAGCCAGTAGCAATTGGCGTAAATCTTCAACATGACTCATATTTGTTCTTGGATACGTACCTCCATCACTGAAACCATATCCTGCCCGATCATAAGTAACGACTCGTGAAAAATGTTGCACTCTCTCCGTTACCATATGCCATGTAAGCGATGATGCCCCGTACTCACTCCCATGATCGAATACAACGGTTGGCGCTTCACTTTGACCCGATACATGGATATGCAATTTTCTATTCCCAACATTATGTAGTTTCCCTACGTAATGAAATCTATTTTGATTACGTCTATTCATTAACATTTGAGTCCATATTAATGCTAAAACGACCGCTACTATAATGCATCCTATAATAACCATACTGCACTTCCTCTACTCGATAAATAATCCCATATACTTCTCCCTATTCTAACAACAAACAGCGATATTTACATATGTTATCATACCATGTTATATAGTAAATTAAATAGCCGATACAATCCTTTAAATCGATAGTATCGTCATACTTTTCACCGATATTCATCTGCATTCTTAATATAGTTATAGTTACACAAAAATAGCGAGCCCATTTTCATTTCCAATGATAATAGGCTCGCTATTTAGTTTTCGTAGTACCCTTTATTGTTATATCTTGTTATTATTCATGTTTGCGACCATTGCCAATAATAAAACGATTCTGATTCCGATTTGGGGGTAAGTTTCGCTGACGTTGTAATGGAGGAGATAGATTTGCATGGATATGAGCATTGTTCTGTTGACGAGTGTGTCCTTGTTGTTCACAATCTGCAGGAGGTCCAATAACTACAGTACTCTTAATTGGTGCAAGAACTTGCGTTAAATCCTCCTCATTCAGACAATACGTATGAGCTAACAGATCTCGAGGAGCAAGTCTAAGAAAATCTGATACCGGAATAAATTCTGGAACTGGAGCATCAAAAATTGCAATAAGATGTGTGTGATCAACGGTTGCAATAATCCAATGAACCCACCCTTGAGGAACATTCGCAACTTGACTTGGACTAATAACATATTCAAGCACAACTTTAGTAAATGGGTTAAGTATAGAGACAATTGCCGATCCCGCTACACAATATACTAACTCAGTTGCATTCTGATGAGTATGGGGCTCAACAACATTGCTGCTTGTTAAGTAAATATCAAGTAATGAAACGTTTCCTAGTGTATTTAATTGATCTACGCCTAGTGCATTAATATAATTTCCCTGGTTCTTCGTGAAAAACCTACTATTATTAATATCAAAAAAGTATTGCGTATTGGGTGAGGTGAAATCCATATAGCTTACTGCCATCTTCTCCATCCCTCCTAAAACTTTTTGTAGCATCTTGATGAGCGTCTTAATAAACAAAAAGTACATCGGAAGCATCAGTTAATAATTCCGACACTCTAAAACTATTCATTCCAAAAGCTAATTATGTTTTTTTCTGTTAACGCAGCTAATTACATAAATCCCTTCCCTCATTTAATTTTCCACCTCTTATTTTCAACTTGAAAAAGTTGTTCTTGACGAAAAAATAATCATCTTATATATTTACATTAATGTATACACTAATAATTAATGTAAATATTAAGTTTTAAACATTAGTTATTCCATCCCTCTTCCCACATTGTGAACAATCGTTCCTTTCATCAGTAACCATCTAAGTAAGCAACTTCTTCAGTCAACATTATTTGAATCAGCGTTATATGTTTTTATTAGCACATCAAAGAACAGATATGTTACAACATCAACAAAATGAAAACGCTTTATTAATGTAGGAGGTGATTATTGTAATACCTTTGTACCAACGCACAATGCTCTACAAATTATAAGAGGAGGTTTTATCAAATGAAGTTCAAATCGTTTTCCCCTATACTCTGTGCATTATTAGCAATATTGTTATGCTTACCTACTGTAGCACTAGCTTCACCTAGTAGTATCAATAATCATTGGGCATCTGCAGAATTAGACAAATGGAAACAACAAGATTTCATATCCGATACAAGCGAGCCAAATAAAGCAATGACTCGCCTTGAAGTTATCACAATCGTTAATAAGGTTTTCAATCTCACGATAATAAGTGATCTATTATTCTCAGATCTAGAAAAAAACTCTGAGGCTAGTAAACAAGTTAATATTGCAGCTACAGCTGGTTATATTAAAGGTTATGGTGATGGTAGTTTCCACCCAGATCAAGCTGTTACAAGAGAAGAAGTAGCTGTTATTCTACAACGAGTGTTTCAGTTAGTTGGTCAAACCTATGGATTAGACAAATTGATAGATTCAGATAAACTTAAGAATTGGAGCATTGCTGCTGTAGGAGCATTGTTACACGATCAATATATTAAAGGTTATCCTGATCAAACTTTCAAACCAGAAAAATCGGTAACCCTAGCAGAATTTATTACAATGCTTAATAATATTGCACCAATCATTATTACAAAACCAGGAGTATATTCAAATCTTACTGAAAAAAACATTATTATCGCTAGTCCCGATGTAACCATCATTAATAGTGACCTTACAGGTAACATCTATGTTACTGGTGCTGCGGCGAAAGGCAATATCACTATTGAAAATACTAACACTTTAGGTACGTTGTTCAGCTATATCGCTGGTACATTTATTACACTAAAATCTTCAACAATTGGGAATCAAGTATTACTACAACCACAAGTTACTGCTCCTTCTGTTCCAGAAGAGACAGCAACACCGTCGACTGTACCTGAATCAACACCTAGTCCAACTAAGAAACCAACTCCAACTCCTACTGCTACACCTAATCCAACGGCAACATCTGAACCTACTGCTACACCAAAACCAACAGTTACCCCTGAGCCAACTGCTACACCAGTTCCACCTACGTTCCAAGAAGTTAGTATACATGATCCTTCTATTATTAAATCAAAAGAAGGCGAATATTATGTTTTCGGTTCTCATATTGAAGCTGCAAAATCATCTGACTTAATGAGCTGGGATCGATTCACGAATGGTTATGCTACATCTAATAATCAACTTTTCGGTAATCTTTCAGACAATCTAAAAGAATCTTTTGCTTGGGCAGGAGAAAATGATGCCGACAATCTTGGTGGCTTTTCTGTGTGGGCACCAGATATTATGTGGGTAGATGAATATGATAATCGCGATGGTACAAAAGGCGCTTACTTAATGTATTATAGCGTCTCATCTACTGCTATTCGTTCAGCTATCGGTGTGGCCGCATCGCAAAACATAGAAGGTCCATATCAATATGTCGAAACGATTATGTACTCTGGCTTTACTAACAAGGAAGATTATGATGCTAAAAGTGTCATTAATAAACATTGGGAAAACACTAATCTAGCTAAACTAATAGAAAATGATATCATCGGAGATGTAAATTCTAGCTGGTTTAAGGGTGATGGATCTTATAACAATAGCACATACCCTAATGCCATTGATGCCAATCTATACCGTGACACTGAAGGTAAACTTTGGATGTCATATGGCTCATGGTCAGGTGGAATTTTCGCATTAGAGATTGATCCTGCAACAGGGTCAGCTAAATATCCTGGGACCGATAGTACGACCTCTGATGGTAGAATTGTCGATCGTTACTTTGGCACCAAAATCGCTGGAGGTTATGGTAAATCTGGAGAAGGACCTTATGTCGAATATGATGAACAGTCAGAATACTTCTTCTTATTCGTTACTTATGGATGGTTAGGTATTGATGGAGAATACAATATGCGTGTATTCCGTTCAAAATCTCCAAATGGACCATTTGTTGATGCTAATGGCGATAGTGCAGTTCTAACTGCAACTTCAGTTCACGACTCCATTGGTAATAAAATTATGGGACATTATAACTTTGAACGAAATATTGGAGAACAAGGTAGCGGCTCAGGTATTCAATATGTATCTCCAGGTCATAACTCAGTCTATATTGATGACGAAACTGGCGAACGATTTGTTGTCTTCCACACTCGCTTCTCACAGCAAGTAGATGGCTTCGAGTTAAGAACTCACCAACTTGTAATGACTGAAGATAATTGGCTAATTGCTACACCTTATCGTTACGCAGGAGAATCACTTCAAGCGGTTACTGAGAGCGATATAGTTGGCGATTATAAATATATTAATCATGAACAAGATAGCTCCAAAACTGTTCATACATCCACCTACATTACATTGAATGTAGACAAATCAATAACAGGTGCAATTACTGGGACATGGGAATTAATCCATGACTACACTGTAAGACTCACAGTTAATGGTAGCGTATATACAGGAGCATTTATCGAACAATGGGATTCAGCATCACAAGCATACGTGATGGCATTTACAGCGATGAATAATGAAGGTAAGAGTATTTGGGGAAGTCAATTGCGAGGAACTAATAATCTTGCTCAAGATATTTTAGATGATATTACAGTCACTCCTACAAGTAACATTATTGCTAATCTAATATTACCTGCAAAAGCTACGAGAAATATCGCTGTGAGCTGGTCTTCTTCTAATTCTGCTGTAATTAGTGATAACGGTTTGGTCACTAGACCAACTTCCGATGATGATACAGCAGTGACATTAACAGCTAGCTATGTTGTCGATGGAGAGACATATACTAAAGCAATTGATGTAACTGTAAAACCTACTGAAGCTTCCCTGCTAACAGCAAAGTATTCTTTCGAGGATAACTTGATCGATAGTCAAAACGTTAGTAAACAAGGAACAGTTGTCGGTGGAAAGATTACAGATATCGGTAAAGGATATATGAACTATGGATCAGGATTTTTTGGAAAAGCTGCTTATTTCGACGGGGGAAGTGGAGTAGTTCTTCCTTCGGATCTAATCAATAGTGATACTTACTCTGTATCCCTTTGGTTGAAACCAGAACAACTAACTTCATTCACTACCGCATTTTTTGCAGGGGAGGATGCGAATCATTGGATTAGTTTGCTCCCTAAAGGTAATGCAATTGATAATACGATGCTTTGGTATCATCAAGAAGCACCTGTAGCATGGTTTGATGCTCGTACCAATACAAACATTGCTCTTAATGATTGGAGTCATGTTGCCTTTACGGTAGAAGAAGGCTACTTGAGAATATATATTAATGGCAAACTGCTACATAGCAGCCAAAGCCTACCTGATCTATTCTCTAGTGATGCAGATAATATCTTTTCTTTAGCAGTTAACTATTGGGACACTCCTTTTAAAGGATATATCGATGAGTTGGAAGTATATACCGGTGTACTTTCACAACAGGAAATTAATGCAATGCTTACTAGCGATAGTAAGGTTACAACGATTCAATTAGCTGTAAGCGAGAAAATCATTTCACTTGAGCAAACATTTACACCGAAAAACATTACAGTGTCACCAACTGTTGCTAACAATAAGCAACTAAAATGGTCAACTGCAGATTCTTCTATTGCTACTGTTAATTCAGTAACTGGAACGGTTACTGGTGTAAGTATTGGTACAACAACCATTACAGCTACTTCAACTGATGGTGGAAATGTTAGTACTAGTTATGAGCTACATGTCGTTGAAGGTGAGATCGCACACTTTAACTTTAATGAAAATATGAACAATATTGCAGTTACCGGTAGTCAATCGGCTACTTATATAGGTAACAGAATTAATATCAATACTACAGATACTCCCGTATTCGATAACGGTCAAGGTATTGTATTAGACGGTTCACATGGTGTTCTACTACCCAACTATTACTTTAATGATCAGACCTACAGTATTCGTTTTAATGTGAAGATGAATACATTAGATCGATACAGTGCTCTATTCTTTGCTTTTCATAAAAATGATCAATGGTTAAGCTTTGTTCCTGGAGGAGCAGATCATACCAATGGAAATGCATTCCTTTGGGCAAACAACACCGGAGCAAGCGGTACTGCAGACTGGTTTGATGGATCTACGGATCAAAAGTTCTCTACTACAGAATGGGTTCAAGTTACTATTACCGTTAATAACGGAACAGCTTCTATCTATTATGGCAATACACTTGTTAAAAGCTTCAACAATTTCAAAAATCTATTTACTAGTGATACAACAACGGTCGCTCTAGGTGTGAACTACTGGGATGCGCCAGCAAAAGGAATTGTTGATGATCTTAAAATCTTTGACTATGCACTGTCAGCTGAACAAGTTTCTGCTTTGGAACAGTGATTCTAGCTTAGCTTAATAACGTATAACGAAAGAGAATAAGCCTACTATGTCAATGACGTTACCAACGTACAGACCTAGTAGGCTTACTTTTTTATGACGTAGTAATATTAATAATGCCCAGTCTCAATCAATAATACGGCCAACCATTTGAATCCCAATACAAATCACTTATTAATAGCTTAGGTGCACCATTTTCAGCTACACTATATGCATGTCGGGCAATAACATTAGTACCATATACATCCTGACCACCTGGTCCGACCCAAGCACCATTACCACTATCAATAACAGATGCCCCTCCATTCTTCATATCAATACCGTTCTTATCATAATAAGGGCCTGTTGGGCTCGTGGATCGACCAACGGCAACTTTGTAAGTACTACTCGTTCCCGAACAGCATACGCCGATTGACACAAATAAATAGTAGTAACCTGTATTGCTGTTATACACTAAGCTCGGACCTTCAATACCACCCGATTTTGTAGCAATGCGATAGGAGTTTCCTGTCGGCTTCATTGTAGAAGAACTAATGGATGTAATATATATGCCATTACTCCATGATCCAAATACCATCCATAACGCACCATTTGCTGCTTGTGTAATATTGGCATCAATTGCATTGTAATTTGTAGAGTTATTAGAATACGTTACCATCCCTTTATCCGTCCATACTCCACCTGAAATAGAGGTTGTCGTTACTAGCCCAATAGCTGATATTTTGGACCCAAAAGTAGATATGGAATAGTATAAGTAATACGTACCATTATAGTAGTAAATATCTGGAGCCCATACATCAAGACCTGTATGATTCGGAACATAGTTACTCCACCACGAAGGTCTTGAATTGAAAATTTTCCCTGAACGTTTATAGTTTACGCCATCTGTAGAATACAATACTTGAATCCCTTCCCCAGTACTGAATACCCAACGTGTTCCCGTACCATTTTCTACAATGTAAGCAGGATCATGTACATTCGTGTCCCCTGTCAAATTCCATGTTGCAGCATTAACAGGAAAAACCACACTGAGTAGCAACATTAACGATAAAAGTAATATAGTGAGCTTTGATCTTTTTGAACTGATCTTCATCATTTCATCAATTCTCCTTTGTACTACAGAATTTTATTACTACGATCAAATTAGTAACCACCACCTTCGTGTACAAGTATGTTAGCGCTTTCATATCTTGTTGTAATAAAAGGAAGCGCGAATCAGCACCTTCCTTAATGAAAATGTTATAATTTAATATTAACATTTACAATAGTCATTTAGGGTAATCCGAGCATTATTTCATAGGTAATTAGAATCACATTTTCATCTAACAAAAAAGCACCTCCACTGGTTAGAATTTTCCAACCAATAGAAGTGCATTTATCATGAAGCTAACTTCCGCTTATTTATTTGTTATAGCAAGAAAATTTACGATCATCTGAGCTAATTCTGCTCTTGTTAATTGTCCTTTCGGATCAACGTTATGACCATTCTTACCTTGAATTAGGGATAATGCTTGCGCCTCACGAATATCTTTCGTTGCCCATTCCGATACGTCATCCATATCGGTAAAGTCTGCTTGTTCTCCTACATTTACCGTCTTATCCGGGTTCAGAGTACGATATGCTCTCATTAACATAACGACCGCTTCTTCACGTGTAACTTTATCTATTGGACGGAATGCATTATTACTTCCTTGAACAATGCCAAGCTCACTTGCTACAGTAACAAAGCCAGCATAATAAGCATCAACATTAACATCTGTAAATTGCTCACTTGCTTGTGGATCATAAATACCTAATGATCTTATTAGAGCAGTTGTAAAATCTCCACGTTGAACATCTGTTGCTGGGCTGTAATGATTTGCTGAAGTTCCATTCACGATATGCTTAGACGCTAGAATGGAAATACTGCGCTCTGCCCAATGGTCGGTAATATCTTGGAATGACTTCACGTATTCTGCTACAAAATATTGACCTGATTGCTTAACATCAACTTGAATCGTTTGAGCATCTACTTTACCCCCCACATAGACAGGTTGACCATCGACTAGTTGGTAGATACCTACAAGATCAGCATCTAATGAAGTAATATCGAACTCAAGTGTCATCTTACCTTCAACTTCTCTAGACTCAGCTACATTGACTAGACTTGTTGCTGTCATCTTAACATCTAGAACATTACTTGCATGTAGGAACTCTTTTGCTAATTTATCCGTAGTTCCTCGTTGTTCCTTCGATACTACTGTAATTTTCAACGTCTCATCGCTAGCTAATCCACTCCAAGTTGAAGAAGGAATAGTAATCGTTTGCCCAACTACTACAATTTCTAGATCATGCCCATTCTGAGCTAATTGCGAAATAGCTTCTCTCGTTACAACAACATCGACTGGTTTTCCATCTGTACGATTAACAGTAATAGAAGTTTTTTCAGACTCTTTGGAAGCAACATCTTCAAGATTTACCGTAATCGTATTATTTGAAGCTTCTGGTGTTTCACTTGGATTTGGCGTTGGTGCTGGTGTTGATGGATCGGTCCCCGTTGTACCACCCGTTGTTGTAAAGTTCCAAATTGGTGAAACTGTTTTACCTGAGAATTGATCCGTTGCTTCAACATACCATTCATAGTTTGTACCTTGCTTTAATTGATTCCATTGAACTGAAGCTTCTGACCCACTAGCAACATCGGTAACTTCACCAATGACTTGCTTTGTGTGTATATTCACTTCGAAATAGTCAGTCGCTACTCGTTTGTTCATTACACCTAAGTCTACGTCAATATCGAATTCATCTTTACCAGGATATTCTGTTGGATCATAGTAATTATAATCATCCAAATATGGTGAGTACGTTTTAACATGGATTTGATCATTATCTAGATCGAATTGCAACAGACGAATATAACCTAATCCACCCATTTCAGCGCCTTGATAATCTGCAAGCATTTGATATACTTTACGATCTGCAATTCCATCGCCATTATCATCGATTTCATCGACAAGCGTTTCTGCATCATGATAGTGACCACTTAAAGTAGCAATCACGTTAGGATACGGAACAACGACTCTTTCATAAATTTCATCGGCAATTGGTGCACGGTTATTAGAAACTAACATATATTCATGGAATGATAGAATAGCTTTTCGATCGGGATGATCCTTCACCACTTGTTCAACCCAATCAATCTCTTCATCACCGATATTCCAGCCCATATATACCATAATGAAATCAATACCACCAGCGGAGATCAGGTCATAGTGACCACGGTTATTTTGATACGATCCACCATATGTATATGTTTCTGTATCTTTGAAGCGATCTTCTCCGTAATGTTCCCAATAGTAAGAGTAATCTCCAGTTTGATGACCAACATCGTGGTTACCTGCAAGTACACCATACGGAATTTTTGCTTTCTCGATAATTTCCATCGCATTATTCGCAGCTTCCCATTGATACGGTTGATCTGCATCATCAACTAGATCCCCAGTATGAATGACATAACGGATATCCATCTCTTCTTGATTATCTACTATCCATTGCGTGTTAGTTGTATAAATTTCTGGGTAGCTCTCTGAGTAATATTGAGTATCGGACATCCATACGAAGGAGAAATCATATTCATCCTCAGTTACTGGTCTTTCATCTTGTACCATAACATTAATGACACCATTATCATTATAATCTCCTGCATGAACATTAGCGTTTAGCTCAAAATCTTCTAGTCCTGCAACATAGTTGTCTAGTAAATCCCATTTACCCTCAGTAGGATTCCAAGCGTATAAGCTAACTTTTCTTCCTTCTAACGAATTACCTTTCCAGTTGATCTCAACTTCATCCGTAGCAACAACAGAAGAATCTAGCTTGATCTCAAACCGTTGGTAAGGGAACTGCTCGGTAGCATCAGTTGTATAGTATTTACTATCAATTGCACTAATTTCCTTCAACGCCGAAGAATTCATCTTTGTCTCAGTTGAAGGTACTTTTTGCTTCGGTGGCTCTACAGTCGATGAACCGGAATATGCGGAAAAACCAGCTTTCCGTTGACTATCATAATGGAAGCCACGTTTGAATAGGACAGACATCAGATCCTCTTGCGGATCAGTAACTTTAACCTTTAATGTTGGTGATAGCCCAACATTTTTACTACCAGATAGAGGAGTAATAAGTTTTACTGAATTTGGGTTATCATTATCGATTGTAAATGTGACCGTTTCTACTGAGCGATTACCTACTGTATCCGTTGCAGTAACTGCAAATGAATATGTTCCAGAAGCCAATGCTCCAGTTGAAGTCTCATATGGCAACTCGATACTGTCACCATTCAATGTTGCCTCGACTGATTTTACTCCAGCATAGTTATCTGTAACTACTGCATCAAGTGTAAACTCACTACGTAATACCTCATCATTAGTAATCGAAGGAACAATCGTTGGTGAAGTATTATCAACAATAACATTTTTCTCAACTTGTTCATTACCCACTACTACTTTAACAATATGTTCGCCATCTTCTGTTTCAAGCGTGTTCCAGTCATAAGCAAGTGCCAATAAATTGTCACTTGTTAGCTCAAACTTAAATTCAATTGCCTCATGCATACCTGCACTATCACCCATTTTGATGATAGTGTCTTTATTATTGTAAGCTGGGTCATAAATATTTGTACCGTCTGCTAAGATTAGACGTACATTACGAATTTTGAAATCATCTTTGTTTTCTTCAGGACGATCATCGAATGGACCAGACTTCGTACCTGCACGAACAGCAATTTCATTATTACCAAGCGCTAATCGCTCTGCAGAAATTGGAACTTTGATTGTTGTGTACGTGTTAATAGGATCAAGGAATGTATGAAGAATCTCCGTTCCCATCGTCACACCGTTTTTGAAGTAATAGTTGACATCAGTAGCTTCAAATACAAAATATGCTTCAGATTCTAATGCTGTATAAGTATCAACTACTTCTTGTCCATCAATGGATAGTTGTAATTCGTCTGGTGTTAATGTATCAGAAGCTGCTTTCAATGTTGTTGTTCCACTTATGATTTCATTGTTATTAACATTCAATCGTGTACCATCATCGTTTCCGTTTTTCGTAATATTTACTGTATTCATGGGAGACGTTAAGCTATTCGCACCATCCGAGTATTCGAAATAGTAGGTCACTTCATTACGTCCAATAAATTCAGTCGAATTGACCGTATAAGCAAATTGATTCGTTCTTTTCTCATCGTATAAATAACGTTTAGAATATGTGGAGTCTTGATCCGTCTTATAATATAGAACAACTGATTTTACACTTTTATTATCTGTAACTTCAGCTTGTATCTTAAGATCAGTTATTTCATCAACTTCAGTAACCTCAGTTAGATTAGTAAATACAGGCTCTTCGTTATCTTCATCAGTTTTCATAGGAACTGCTGGTACTTGATTCGGTAATACGTATCCAGGTGAAGCATCAATCGTTCCTACTGCAAATTCGAACATTTCTGTATTACCAACTTGATACTGATAGTGACTGCCTTTGTTAACAACACTTCCACGAGAACCGTCGTAATACGCTACAGAAATATCTTGATGAGTATTCGTACCGATTGCGATGCCACGTTTGGAACCATTCGCTAGTCCATCATTGTACAATTTAACGATATTTTCATTCTCAACTAGATTTGTCTTAAATTCTTTATTAAAGTCTGCCACAGTTAAGCTTCCATTCGCAGAGTTAATATTCCAAAATACCATCGTGTCCATTGCTTTAATAATAATATCCTCTTGCTGTGTAGCCCAAACGACGTCAGCCGTTCTTCCAGAATCGGTATAGATATAATATAATTTGTAATCCTTAAAATTAATATCTTCATCTGTATTATTGTAGATCTCAATAAACTCATAAGCATCACTTCCACCTACATTATTACTATTCGGCAGTAATTCTGTTACAAGCATAATTGGAGTCTCTTCACTATTTTCGTCAAGATTAACGATTGTAATGTCATAGATTGGAGTTACGATTGGTGCTTGGTTATCAGCTATTACTTCTATGTAGTACGTTAGCTTGTTGTGCGAAATCAATTGGCTACTTACGATCGTTGTATTTTGCTGCGTTAATGTACCCGCCATGTCCATTTCTGTATAAGCTGTCTCATCATCGAATTTATAATATACCTTTCCATCAACTGTATTAATAGCATTAGAAATCGCTGCCTCAATCACAAAATCATTTGTAGAGATCAAGCGGTACGTACTTGGAGTATGTTGCAATGCAATTGGTACCTCTGTAACAACCTCGTCAAGTCGTAATAATTGATCTGGAGTGATACTACCAGGAGATGCGTTAATTGTACCTGGATTGTCCATCATAACCATAGCTTTATCACCCTCGTTAGGCATACGATAGAAAATACCTTTGTCCGGTTTTGTTTGCTCATCGTTATCGTATGTTGCTTGAGAAACAACTGTACCTTTACTATTCTCATCTAAGATTGTTGGATCAACTATAGCTAACGTTCTTGAATTAGCATTATCCATTCCACCAGTAGTTATTATTTTGAATAGATTCGTTCCTTCTACAAGCTGCGTACTGTAATTGTTATTGAATTGTTCAGTCGTAACGCCTATCACAGGTACAGTTTGGACCCAGATTACGATAGCTTCTCGGGAAGGAATCAACATACTACTGTAAGAAGCTCCGAAATTCCAATGAGTATCGGTCGCACCATAGCGATAACGTAGTTCATAATCTTTGAACTCAATTGTCTCGTCCGTATTATTATATATTTCAACAAATTCATAAGCATCTTTCGATGCTACATTGGCTGAATCAGGCACTAATTCTGTAATTAGTAGATCTGGTTTGTCGCTTTCACTTGCATAGCTCATGCTAACTGGCGCCATACTGAAAATGATAGCTACCATTAGTAGAATAGCTATTCCTTTTCGATGTTTAACTGCGTACATGAATAAATTCCCCCTAACATTGATAGTCTCAATGATAGGGGGAATTTGTCATCTCTATGTTTATTTAACGTTAAAGTTAAGTAAAGGCTAGTAAATTTAGTCAAATATATTGAATGCTTGAAAGAAACTAGATAACTTAGGCGACGTTTGCTTCGAATCATGGAACCCACCACCAATATGGAACTGACCAGCATTGTTACCGAATATATCGATGCCTCCAAACTCTTTAGTATCCTCTCCATTTGAGATAGAGATATTATAGTTATACTGTGTTAGATCATCGTCTCTGTGAGTATTATCAGACCGTATTTTATGACCTTTCAAACGATAGCCGAGCTGCTCCCAATCTTTCATATTATCTAAGAAATTAGCTTTACTAATCGAATAGAATTTATCATAAGTCATATCTACATATGGAGATTGCTCATAAAATTCTTTTATACGTATGTTCTCTTTCTGTGCTTCAATAATCCAATTATCAAACTTTTCTTCAGCTATCCTTATTTCACCATTTGTATAATAAGAAAGTGCTTCTTCAACCACTAATTGGAACTCTTCTTTGGATATCGTTGCCGTTTTGGATTCTTCCATTCTCTTCTGAATATCATCATAATAGAATTTCACATCAATATAAGAAAATGCTTTTTCATATTGTTCATTCTCCAGAGCTTTCATCATTCTGCTAGCACTATAATAATCATACATATTGGTATAACTTAGTCCCTCTCCCCGATACTGATTCCAACCAATAGAAATAAGTGGTATGAGTAATACCGTTATAAGAACAGTCAATTTCCATTTTCGTGTTATTCGTTTCATTACCTTTCTAGCTGCATTGTCTCGCATCTTCTGTTGCTCTTCCTGACTATTATAATCTGGTTCCCCATCAGAATCATTGAAATCAGCAACCGTTAGATGTTGATTCATAGCAGCATATCTCTTGCTACAATTCGGACATTCATGTAAATGTTCATCTACTAAAGATTTACTCTCTTCTGAACATATCCCATCAATATATAAGGGGAGTAGATCATAGATAATATTACAATTTGTTTTCATTGCTGTTCCTCCATTTCATTGATAATACGTTCCTTAGCTCGATAATATGTAATTTTTGCCCATGACTCTGACTTGCCAAACAGAGCTGAAATTTCCCTAAATTTCAGTTCACCAAATATTTTAAGTGTAAAAACTTCTTTGTATGGATCCGGTAGTCCATGTAAAATCTGATGTAATACAATAGCTTGCTCTTTATGCATTAATTGAACTGTGAAGTCGTCTGAACAGTCTGTATCATGTTCAGATATAGCTACAGTAGTTCGTTTGTTCTTTTTACTTTCATTGAAATATATATTTTTAGCAATCTGACATAGCCAGCCATAGAGTGAACTTTCTCCTCTGAAGTTATTAATTTGACGAAATGCTCTATAGAAAGTTTCTTGAGTAATCTCCTCTGCCATATTCTCGTTCCGTGTGAGTGTTAACAAAAAACGATATACCCCGGGTGCATATTCGTTATAGACGTCCGAGAAATCTTCCAAATCTTCACCTCTTCTCCTAAGCCCTTTGATCGCGTCTTATATTAGACAACGATATTGCAAAAAAGACACAAGATACACTGAATTTTTTTATTGAATTATTAACAAAAAAATACAGAACAAGCGAAGCGTGCCCTCACTATGTTCTGTATTTCTTAATGGGTTATCCTTTCAAATAAGTTCTCTTTCAAATTTTCAGCTTCATAAGCCATTGCCATCTGTATGATTATTATTTCTCGTAGTTGTGCTACGCTGTCTTGTAATTGTTGATTAAGTTTATCACTCTGTAGTTGAGCTGCTAAAGTAAAGTACTTTGGTACCTCCCATACACTTCGCAATGCAGTCCCAATACAATAACCATATCTAGCTTGTTGTTCATTACCTTGCCAACCCATATCGTGTAATCCATTAATATAAGCTTCATATAAATTTTCTTGAAATATATTATATTTCTCTGTTGGAATGATTCCTTGACTCATATTCACACCGAACATCTTAGCTAAATCTTCACCTACACCAGAGATACTCATAAATTGCCAATCTATAAGCACTAATTCATCTTCTAGTTGTCTATTTTCAACTATAAACATATTCATTTGACTCATATCTTGATGTGCTAGTACACGTGGCAATTTTTCGAGATAGAATAAGTTGCGTTCGATTTCATTACTAAAAGTTTGGTACCAATCCCATATATTACGTTCTTCATCATTAAGTAAGGAGTTCGAATAATCCTCCAGGCTCGGAGCATACATTCTACTTGCTGTTATCCATGATCTTAACCAATTTCTACATATCCATTCTTGATTAGGTATTTCCTTCGTCGTTAAATAATCCCCATTAAAACGACCTAGTTGCCTGGCAATATAGTCAAAATGCTCACTTTTCTCAGCGTATCTTCCGATTACTCGTTCCATCCACATCCAAATCGTATTATCTTGCTGCTCCTCAATAAGATAGCACTTTGGCGCTCGAATAGAGTTAGGAAGATCATCTAGTAGCTTTGATTCATATACCAATGCTTCTCTTTGCCAATAATTATGATGTGTGCTCTCTTCTTTCTCTAAACTATCAGCCTTTATTATTTTCAAAATGATTGACCAAGGCATTTGCTCACCCTCAACAATTACAACGCCATGTAGATGATAAATTCCTGCTGTTGTGAAATTTAGAGTGGTATAACCAATATCATCACAAGTTGCAGCTTTGATTGCTATTCTTTCACTATTAAAAATTTGTTGAAGACAGCTATTTAGTTGCTGTAGTTTATTTTCTATTAGTATTTTTGTATTGTTTTTGAACAAAAGTTCTACCCCCAAACACGAATTAACACTTCATATGCATTGTAAATTTATAAATTAGATTACTGATTACTCTTTCAATTATACATAAATTTGGTAATAAGATGAATGAATTGTATTCCTATAACAACACAAAAAAGAGCATGGATATTATCCATGCTCCCCTCTATGTCTTACCTAACGAAACAATTACCTTCTTTTACTAGTAGTTGTTTCCCACATATCTTTAAGCCAAGCGTCAAAGCCTTCGCCTTTATCGCCTTCGTAAGTATCATAAATATCTACACGAGTTTTTTGTAGCTTTTCTTTAAACTCTTCGAATGTATGACCATCAGGTAAACTCTTCTTAATTCTTAGCAAAATCTTACGAAGATTTTTAAATAGCTCACCTTTGTTTTTAGCTGGCATTTGTACATCTTCGCCCATTTTTTTCAGCGTGCGGAATGCAGCTTCACGAACTTGAGATACTTGATCGCCTGTCATAACATGTTGTAAAACTTTAATTGTCTCATCGGAGTTCCAACCGGCCAATTCATTAACAGCATTCAAACGATCTTTCCAGTTAGCAGTACGATTAACTGCTTTCTTAAGCTCTTCAAAATTTTCCGGAAGCTCACTTACAGCCTCATAGTTTTTATTATTCAAAATTCAATCTCCTTAATCATCGCCGCTATGGCATAATGATGAATTACATACTAGTGATTTCTATTATAACACGAACCGAACTATTCTTCTCATACTTGTTGAATCTCTATAGAAAAACCTATAATTCGCCACTATCTTTGAAATTTTGGCATATCAATTATTAATTATAATAGACATAATTTATTATAAAAATACTGCATGACAGAGACTAATTAACTTCAAAAATTAAGATTCCGCTACAGATCATTTTATTGTATTCGTTTCCAATAAAAAAGTGTGCCGCATTCAGCACACTTTCCGATATTTATTATGACCTAGCTGTTTTTTATCGACTCCGTAGCAGTATTCAAAGCGCCAATAATTTTATCGCACCAACTATCGAATTCTAAGTCTTCCGTCTGATGCTCAGGATGAGCTAATATATATTCAATCGTTTGCTTAATCCCTTGATCTAATCGGGTTGTTGCAACAAACTCAGGAACAAGTCTCTTAAGCTTAGAATTATCAAAAACGACAGAATTAGCCTTATCGCCTAATAATCCACCAGTAAAATCATCATCACATGCTGCCAAAAATTGTGATGAAACGTGGACGCTATTTAGCTTCACACCAAGCGCATCAGCAATGATTTCATAGATTTGATTCCATGTGACTGATTCATCTGACGTAATATGTACAGACTCTCCGATAGC
The DNA here is from genome assembly GCF_024721975.1 of Paenibacillus endoradicis. The sequence goes on from NZ_JANQBB010000002.1 coordinate 529,665, forward strand.
ATGAATATTACCCATTAACCCAATAAAACCTTTTGCAAAATCTCTATTATGCGTCATCGTCCATAGAGAAGTACCATCACCATGAATAATGACTGGCTTATTCTCAAGCATACGCTTAGCAACCTGCCATGATCCTTTTCTACCATGTACTCCTAGTGGAATCGAGCGTTCATCATACGTATGACTTGGTCTAATAATCGTAATGGGGAAACCATTGTCACGATACTGCTTGATCAAATATTCTTCACAAGCAATTTTATTACGCGAGTATTCCCAGTAAGGATTGGATAATGGCGTACCCTCAGTAATTCTATAATCAGATAGTGGTGTCTGATAAGCAGACGCTGAGCTAATAAATATAAACTGTTTTGTTTTACCGTTAAATAAGCGATAATCTCTTTCCAATTGTGTTGGTTCAAATGCTATAAAATCAGTAACAACATCAAACTCTAAATGCTCAATGAGCTTTGATACTTGCTCTTCATTATTAATATCCGCTTGAATAACATTAACACCTACTGGCAAATCATTATTACGGTTCCCACGATTCAGTAAATATAACTCATGTCCTTGTTCTAATAATTGTTTTGTAATTGCCGAACTAATCGTACCTGTTCCTCCAATAAATAGAGCTTTCATCTATCCACCTCCAAAGTATTTTCAACCCATTATCATTGCTTTATTACACTCTTACGTTATCATGTATGCGTTATCAAAACAACACGTAAAAGCTATCTATCACTATTCGGCGATCGATAGACATATTTAATCTAACCAATGATCTGGAATTGTTAGAGCAGATGGCAATTGAGTTTCACTATTACCATTAGCGGAATTGACTTGTGCTTGCGTAAGAAAGATACTGCCTATAAGATTAGCCCCGCTTAGATCTGCGTCTCTTAAGTCTGCACCAATCAAATCTGCTTTTCTCATATCAGCTTGTCTAAGATCCGCAGCAATAAATAGTACTCCTCTTAAATTACTACCTTTAAGATTAGCTCCTTTTAGCTTTGCACCAATACAATCTCTTCCTCTAATATTTTTACTATGCTTGCTATTGTGGGTGCCTATTTTGACTTTAGCGCGTACTAGTTCACTCGTTTGTAACAGTAAGTCATTAACAAATGCTCTATGAGTCGGTACATGGAGTTCTAGGAGTGTTAACGTATTGAGGTTTGTAAGTCTTTCAGTTTCTACTATAGCCTTTTGTACTTCCGCATAAATAGGCTTTGCATCCTGTAAGCTAAGCGATTCTGTTAAGTAATAAAGCATTTCATGCAGTTGTTGCATAATAGGTAATAGATCGAACATTTCCTTTGCTAACTCTGGGTTATCTCGCCAACTCTTACCGTTATAAGTCATTTGAGAAACTTTCTGACCTGCTCCAAAACATTCATATACTGTACAGCCTCTTAAGCCACTACTTCTTAATTTTTGGTGGATACCACAACGATAATCCGCTTGAAGATTTTTACAAGGTGACCCACTATCTTTATCAAAAGCAAAATCAGCTGACTTTGCATAAGGTAACGCTACACAGCATAAACCAAAACATTGCTGACAATCTGCAAGATATTGGTTTTGATTATTGCTGTTAATTAGTAATTGCTGAGTCACAATAATCTACTCTCCCTTTTCTATCATCTGTCATAATTAATATTACCATTTAAAAGAAATGTTGGGAAAGTTCGAGTAGAAGCAACTCCTTTCACTTATCCAGATAACCCTTCATACTTTGTTTGATTTTTATTTGCTATATAATAATATTACACATGATATTCGTAGTATTACATCTTCAGAAAGTTGGTTAACTGATTTATGCTAGGGATATAAATAGTTTCCAAATTTTAAACTAATTGGAAACTCATATTGTTAATAGATTTGTAGAATTAGAGATATCACTTGATTATGGAGGTGGATAACAGAACGAATAATTTCAGTGAGCAAAAATGTAAGCGTATTAATTCGTGGTAAACTATCTGACTAGGAGGTTTTTTATGTTCTCAAAAAGGGAATTATTAAAAAGAAATCCGTATGTCATCTTGTTTCTATCATTAGTTGTATTGTTATCACAAATTGCATTGTATCCATCATCATCATCAGCTGCAGGAGGGGCTAATCTAGCTCTAGGCAAGATTGTTACAGCTAGTGGATTCGCCGATGTATATGGAGCCAGCAATGTCAACGACAATAACCACAGCACATATTGGGAAAGTACAAACAACGCATTTCCACAGTGGGTACAAATCGACCTAGGAAGTAGCAAAAGTATTGATCAAATTGCACTGAAGCTGCCAACAGGTTGGGAAACACGTACTCAAACATTAGTGGTACAAGGTAGCTCAGATGGCTCCACATATTTTGACATTATTAATTCTGCTACCTATACGTTCAATCCTTCCATAAATAACAATACAGTCACGATCGACTTTTCAGCAACTAACACACGCTTCGTTCTTCTGAATATGACAGCTAACACAGGTTGGCCAGCTGCACAACTTTCCGAATTCGAAATCTATGGTGCTACGATAATACCAACACCCACACCAGACCCTACACCAACTCCAACAGCAACGCCAACACCTACACCAAACCCTACTCCAACACCTACACCAACAATAACACCAACACCTACGCCTCCAACTGGTTCTAACTTAGCTATTGGTAAGTCAATCACATCCAACTCTACTGCTCATATTTTCGCAGCTACGAACGGCAACGATGGCAGTACAGCAACATACTGGGAAGGCGCTAGTAATCCAAGTCAGTTAACTGTTGATCTTGGAGCTAATCATAACATTACATCCATTGTTGTGAAGTTGAATCCCTCTAGTGCATGGGCTACTCGCTCACAAACTATTCAAGTACTAGGCAACACTCAGAACTCAGCATCCTTCACAAACCTTCTTTCCGCACAATCCTATACTTTTAATCCTACAACAGGTAACTCTGTAACAATTCCAGTTGTAGCTACTGCGAAAGAAGTTCGATTGAACATTACAACTAACTCAGGTGCTCCTGCAGGACAAGTGGCTGAGTTCGAAATATACGGAACTCCTGCGCCGAATCCAGACCTAACAATTACAGCATTAACTTGGACACCGACATCTCCGATTGAAACAGATAACATTACACTAAATGCAACTGTTCAAAATATCGGGAATGTTAACTCTCCTGCTAGCACAGTCAATTTCTATCTAGGTAATGATCTTGTAGGATCTGCTCCAGTATCTGCATTAATTGCTGGCGCTTCAACAACTGTTCAATTAAATATAGGGAAGAAAAATGCTGGATCATATGCTACTGTCGCCAAAGTTAATGAAACCAAATTAATTGTTGAGCAGAACACCAATAATAACAGCTACACTAGTGCGACTTCGTTAATTGTCACTCCAGTTCTTAGTTCCGATTTGATAACAACGACTTCATGGAATCCGAGTAATCCTAGCTTTGGCGATACGGTAACATTTACGGTAAATCTTAAAAATCAAGGAAATTCTTCTTCTGCAAGTGGAGCTCACGCCATCACTCTACTTCTTCAAGATACTGCAGGTACAACGATCAAAACGTTTAATGGAACTTACAATGGCGTATTAGCTGTAGGTCAATCTGTCAATGTCAATATGGGAACATGGCCAGCCATTAATGGTAGTTACTCTGTAACAGCTACCGTTGCAGCTGATGCTAACGAAGTAAGTATTAAGCAAGCAAACAATTCAAGTACGTCCAGTCTTTATTCAGGTCGCGGTGCTAATATGCCGTTTACTATTATTGAAGCAGAATCAGTCTCTAATACTACGAATGGAACACGATTAACTCCTAATTTCAAACCTGGTGACTTTGCCGGTGAAGCTTCTGGACGTTCCGCGGTTCATCTTGATGCAACAGGTGAATATGTAGAGTTCACGCTCACTTCTCCTGCTAATGCCTTCGTGCTTCGTAACGCTGTTGCTGATAATACGACAGGAACGGTTAGTATTTATGCTGATGGTGTAAGTAAAGGTAAATTTAACGTAACCTCTAAGTTCTCTTATGTTTATGCGACACCAAGTACACTTGGTCGATTAGGTTATGACAATAGTCCTGGGGCAGGCTTAACGGCTTACTGGCTCTATGAAGATTCACAGTTAATGCTTGATCAAGTATATCCAGTAGGAACGAAAATCAAAATTCAAAAAGATGCAGGAGATGTATCGTCAATCTACTTAGATATGATTGAAACGGAAAATGTTGCTCCTCCAGTATCCAATCCAGACCCAAGTAAATATATTGAAGTTTCTGCTACAAAATCTATTGAGCAAGCGCTTAATGAATTCAGACAAGACAATACGAAAAAAGGTATCTTTATCCCTGCTGGTGAGTGGACAATTAACAGCAAAATTTTCTTGTATGGACGCTCAACTGAAATCATCGGTGCTGGTCCTTGGCATACCAAATTAGTCGCACCGCAAAATCAATCGAATACGGATGTCGGTTTTAATATTGGTTCTACTGCTAACGGTTCGACGATTAAAGATCTATCTGCATGGGGTAACTATATTTACAGAACAGATGGTCCTGGTAAATTCATCGATGGTAATGGCATGCAAGATGTAACCGTTCAAAACGTTTGGGTAGAGCATTTCATCTGCTTATATTGGGGAGTCAACTCATCTTATAATACATTCAAAGACAACCGTATCAAGAACACATTCGCAGATGGAATTAATATGACAAACGGTTCATCTTACAATGTCATTGATAACAACTATTCTAGAGGTGCTGGAGATGATGCTTTCGCTATATTCAGTGCAGTTGATTCTGGTGGGTCCTACAATGTCGGTAATAAGTACATCAATCTTACGGCGACTAATGTAAGACGTGCTGCGGCTTTTGCCGTATACGGAGGCTCAGATAATCTTTTTCAAAATCTTTATGGGGCTGATACATTAACTTACCCTGGGATTACAATTAGTAGCTTGAGTTTCGGCTACAACACATTAGGATTTGGTGATAAGGATACAGTAATTGACGGAGTTACATTAGATCGAACAGGTGGAGATTTCTGGACTAGTGTCGGCGCAGATGACAAAATTAATGAATATCAAAACTTTGGAGCGATCTGGTTCTTCGGTGGAGATAGAACGTTCAAAAATATTTTAGTGAAAAATGTAGACATTAATAATCCTGTATACTTTGGCTTAATGTTCCAAACAAAATCTCCAGAGAATCTTGCTATGCAAAACGTTCGTGTAGAGAACGTCAACATTAACAATCCATCACGTTATGGTATCAAACTTGTAGTTAGAGGTGAACAAGGTCAAGGACCAGCTGTTGGAGAAGCAAGCTTTACGAATGTGAAGATAAATAATGCTGGTGTTGCTCCTATTTACGGACAAAGTGGAAGTCCAAACTTTACAGTTACTAAAGTATCAGGAAACAACTGGTAATACTCCTTCGTTAATAGATAAGAGCTTACTTGGGGTAACAAGTAAGCTCTTTTTTGTATTGAATGGATTGTCAATCCAAATGAGACTGTTCATTCGTGAAGTATCACTTTACCTAGTTTCAGAAATACTATAGCATATCTAATATGATTATTTATTTCATATCCCTGTCTAAAGGAGAATCTAGCTTATGAGTGAAAGCTGTGTTCCTACTGGTGTAATGCTAAAAGATACTGGTTTTGGATATACATTGTCTATCATAGGCGGTAAATACAAAATGATAATTTTGTATTGGCTGTCTGAAAATAAAATTATGCGGCATAATGAGCTAAAGCGAAGTATCGGCACAATTCCCTTTAAAACGCTAAGCATCATGTTAAAAGAGTTGGAGGCAGATGGTGTTATCATCCGCAAGGAATTCCCCCAAATACCGCCAAAGGTTGAATATTCATTATCTGAGCTTGGGCTTTCTCTCATTCCATTGTTAGATATAATGTGTGAGTGGGGAGAACATCATAGTCCACAAACTGTTTAGGCTAAACAACAGCAGATATTGGTATTTTGTTAAAAACAAGAGGAGTATTTCCTTGAACTAGAAAATACTTCTCTCTATTAATTAAATAAAGCTGCCTATTATAAGTTGTCAATAAAATTCAAATAATCTTTCACGCTTTTTTCTATTTGATTTGCAGGTGTTTCATGTTCTGTTCCATATAACGCAAAGAACGAACGATAATCTGCATTGCAGTATAGGAACGTAGCTTCAAATGGAGATAATAACTGCTCTAGTGTATAACGATATTTTCCTTCTTGGGTATAATCCTCCTCTTTTATTCCAACAGAGACTGCTAAACCGATTTTACGATTCTTTAATTTATCTCCTCCATTTGATCCATATGCCCAACCATAAGACAAAACATCGTCAAGCCATTTTTTAAGAATCGGCGGACAGTTAAACCAATATATTGGAAACTGCAAAATAAGGTGATCATGTGATTCAATTAATCTCTGCTCTTTTTCCACATCAATGTTTCCGTCAGGATAACTTTGATATAATTCGTGTACAGTATACTTTTCAGGATATTTTTTGAGTTCGTCTATCCACCGCTTATTAATAATGGATTTTTCTATGCTTGGATGTGTAACGACAATAAGAGTTTTCAATGACTTAGCCTCCATAAATATTATTTATTTATAGAGTATAAGACGAGCACTATTAATTGAAAAGTATGCACTTTTATTACAGGTACTTACTTAAAGGTTAGTATCAATGAAGGTAATCACTACTTCCACCTTACTTTTTCGTCGATTTATAATACCGGTTACCCTACTAATATTTATGATTATAGTAAAAGGTTGATAATGCCCATCCCGCCATATGAATCAATAAAAGAATCCCAAGTGTAGCTACGGTAGAAATCTGTGCTCCTACTATGTGCAATGTAAATAAGAAGCAAATAGCTCCTAAAGTGATCTTCCAAGAAGTACTTTGCGATTTATTTGAAATGACTTGAAACCTTTCATCAATGCCTCTGTTCATGAGTGCTTTTTTACGCCCCCACCATAATCCAATAACACCAAATGCAATACCGACAAACATACCTAGCAAGCCAACCATCTGTTCCATATTCATAGTTTCTACCTTCCTTCTTCATAAATAAAAACATCTTCAATCGTACATCGAAAGACTATAGCAATTTTGAAAGCTAATTCTAACGACGGATTGTACCGACCACTTTCAATTGAAATAATAGTTTGCCTAGAAACACCAATTTTTTCAGAAAGATTCTCTTGCGTCCAACCATTTGCAGCTCTTAGTTCTTTCATACGATGCTTCATCTTACTCCTGCCCTTCATGTAAAGCTAACTTTACGTAAAGGATACTTTACTTTTAAATACATTGTCAAGAATAATTTACATTTTTTATAACATTATTTAAAATCAAAAAAACATGAACCCTTATCTATGCGGGATTCATGTTATGGATATTTGGAGTCGTTATGTCTGCTTTAACATAGGGTAATCAACATAAGGGGTTCAGTCAGGACAATGAACTCGGAAAGCTCTTTATTTATTACGAAAGATATTGACAGGTTTTAACTAAAATTATACAATACTCATAAAACATAGTGGAATAGTATGAATTTGATTAAATAATCAATAATTAACTATTTCATCAAAGGAGAATTTGATATGGCTGCTGTTACTACATTTAAAGCGACTGCTCAATTACAAGATGGGGTCAAAGTTAAAACTACTTCTCGACAATTTGAGCTTATAATTGACGAGCCAAAAAGTCTAGGCGGAACAGATACAGGCATGAATCCAGTCGAAGCACTACTTGCTTCTCTAGGAGCTTGCCAAGCTATTGTTGCTAGAGTTTATGCTCCTAAGTTTGGTGTAAATCTAGAAGATTTCAAAGTGGACGTTGAAGGCGAACTAGATCTAGATGGTTTCTTTAATAAATCTGAGGTTAGACCAGGCTACTCAGATATCCGCTATACATTTACTATCAAAACTGATTCTCCAAAAGAAAAAGTAGATGAATTTGTACAATTTTTGGAGAGCAAGTGCCCTGTCGGAGATACAATTGCAAATCCAGTTAATCTTAAGTTAGCAAACATCATTATCGAAAATTAATTCCGTATCAAAACCTTGAAAGCACTTACTATATAATGACTCATAAAGTTATGCAGATTCTACGTAGGGCGTGAGTTCCGGATTTAATCCGGCTCATGCCCTTTTACTTTGTCTGATTACGTTATTAACTAATGGGATAGTCTTCTTCTAATTTCGTCAACAAGTAAATTCTTTTCCTCTTCACCTATTCCATCAGCTGATAATTTTCGTGCAGCAATAGGTGCAATCCAAGAGTCTACTTCATCATAAGTAATACCTGATAATCTTGTATATTCATCGATAAATATTTTGATTATTGACTCTCGGATTGTATTAACATATTCCACCGCATTGTCTGGTAGATAGGATGGCAGAATTGCAAATCTTATCATAATTATGTATTCAGCTAGATCTGCCTCTGGGTTACCTATCGTGGCATTCATCCAATCAATCATTATAGCTTTGCCGTCTCTAATCATGATATTCCCTAAATTAGGATCGCCATGACATAGTTGCTGTTTACTAGGTAGACTATCTAATAAGGCGAAGATTTCTGCCTTCTCAACAGATGTTAAATGATCAACCCAACTTATTGACTTCTTTATCGTTTCTTTTTGAGAAGGCACACTTAAATTGGATTTAGAATGAATCTCACTTAAAATTTGTGCAGTTATTCGGACGTCATCATAATTATCATCTTCTGTAACTTCTGCTTCCGTAGATGCTCTTTTCAAAGCATTTTGTACAAAGCGTTTCATCAACGTGTCCCCATATATTCGTTCAAAAACAATTCCTGGACGACCATCGATCTCCAAAATTTCAAATGGTTGTGGAACAGATAACCCATTATCCCAAGCTATTAGATTGTGATGGTACTCTCTTTTCATAGCGTTTATATCTGTATTCGCTCTTGCTAATTTAATTATTTTACTGGAATTTTCCCACTCAAAAACTTCAGAACAACCACCCTCACCAATTTTTTCACCAATCAATATATTCATTTAGAAACCCTCCCATTATGCCGGTGACAAAAACATTTGTAAATATGTCTAAATTGTGAATCTTATCAATTTTTCGCATATATTATACCATAAATTTACAATAAAATCAAGTGTTGTTTCATTTACTGTCCTCATGCTACAACTTAAATGAGGTGATAGAAAATGGAAAATAAGAGTTTAACTGCGTTGGTCAGTGCATTCTCAAGAGCGTATCACGCTGAGAATAATGGGATCAAAATTTTTGATGATCAAATTGCTAGACAGCTATTAACGGATGAAGAATATGCGAATATTTCCAGCAATATGTCCCAAGCAATAGCTTTCTTTCAGCCAGAATTTGTTGGTTCAAAGGAGCAAGCGCTACGTAGTATAGTTGATCAGCAATTATCTCCTTCTCCAATTGGTAGAGCTGCTTTTGCAGAGCAGGCACTTGAGCTTGCAACCACGCTCGGCGCCAGACAATATCTCATTTTTGCCGCAGGGTATGATACCTTCGCTTATCGTCAGCCGAAATGGGCAACAAATTTGCAAATTTTTGAAATCGATCATCCTTTTACTGCAGCCGACAAATGCAGACGTGTATTGAGTTTAGATATGAATGCCCCCTCAAATCTACACTGTATTTCAGCCGACTTTCACGAAACTGATTGGCAGAACCTTGTACTAGCCTGTCCCGCTTTTAACCCGAGTTTAATCAGTTTTAGCAGCTTGCTCGGAATAAGCTATTATTTACCTAAGGATGTATTTAAATATTTCTTGTCTACTATTGCTTCGTTGCTTCCGAGCGGGAGCAGCATCGTCTTTGATTATCCTGATGAACATACATTTACCTCTCAAGCAGGTGAACGGACACAAAAGCAGGTAATGATGGCTGCTCGAGCAGGCGAGCCCATGCAAGCAAGCTATTGCTACGATGAGTTGGAGCAAATGTTAGCGTCGGTTAATTTCCTTATCTATCGGCATTTGACTCCTGCTGAAATTACTACAGAGTTGTTTCAAACTTACAATGAAAATCAGCCTGCACACAAAATAACGGCATTTGATAATGTGAATTATTGCTTGGCTGTTAAATCCTAAGCGCAATAAAAACAAGCCAGTCAGGGTGAAACTCTGACTGGCTTGTTTTATTTTGATATATGTGACTGGATTTTCTCCATTTCAACTGAAGCTAATATAAATGCACCTACACCATGCAAATCATTTTCGCTCGTAGGCCTAGTTACATAATTTTGATAATCACCTGCTGAAGTTCCTATACAAATCTTAGGGAGTATAAAGCGCTCGTCAAACTCAATCGTGTCCAACAATCCCTGATATCCTCTACTGGCGGCGTCCAATAATACTTCCCCCACAAGTTCTCTTTGATAAGCTTTAGCAATCGCATATACAAATAGGCATGTACCAGAAGTTTCTAGCCAATTATCCGGTTGGTCACCTTTATCAACGACTTGATACCATAGTCCCGTTGCTCTATCCTGATATGGCAATAATGCCTCTACGAATTGTAATAGCACCGTTTCCCATTCCTTCACTCGTGAATCCGTTACAGGTAACTCGTCTAGAAATTGGCTAATAGCAAGGCCATACCATCCTAAAGAGCGAGCCCAAAACTCAGGAGAACAGCCTGTTTCTTCATTTGCCCATACCATTTGTTTACTTTCATCCCACGCATGATAGAGCAAGCCAGTCTTCTCATCACGCATATGTCTTCGCATCAATTGCTCCTGCAATAGGACCATATCTCTAAGCTCCGGCTCAGCAAATGCGTTGGCATATTTCAGTGCAAACACTCCACCCATATATAATCCGTCTAGCCACATATTATATGGATATTTATCCTTATGCCAGAACCCACCTTCACTCGTCTTGTTTAAGGTTTCAAATAGATAGCGAAGTTTTTGCGCTGCTTTTTCATAACGACCATCCTTGGGATATTGCTCCGCTAAACGAAACAGTAACAATCCTGGCTGAATCGCATCAAGCTCATCTCTCGCAAAATAAAGATTGCCTTCTTCATCGATCAACTGATCAACATAGCGTTTAATATATTGTTCATAGCCCTCTTTCCCTGTAAGAGAAAGAACCTGCTCCATTCCACATAGAAATACTCCCTGATGATAATGCCAGCGATGAGCTGGCGGCAGTTCTTCTGGTATATAATCCTTCATCAAAGATTGACATGCCGACTCTGCCCAATCAAGCGGAGACCAATTCAATTGTCTTTCCATGATAACCTCCTAAAACTTTTTATTAACCTTTAATAGAACCAAGCATTGCACCCTTAGCAAAATGCTTTTGTAAGAATGGATATACACAAAGGATAGGTAAGGTGGATACAACAATAACAGCCATCTTCACCGTTTGCTCTGGTGGAGGCACCGATGCATCTAGATCTGAACTAAACTCTAGCCCACTGGCTAACACTACGATTTGCCGAAGTAATACTTGTATTGGCCATTTGGCATCATCATTCAAGTACAAAATAGCACTTAAATACGTATTCCAGTAGGTAACTGCATAGAACAAAGATAAGGTTGCGATTGCAGGCATAGATAATGGTAGTACGATTCGAAATAGAATACCAAAATCACTACACCCATCAATTTTAGCCGATTCCTCTAGACCTTCAGGAATATTCTGAAAGAAGTTTTTTAATATAATTAGATTAAATGCACTTATCGCAGAAGGAATGATTAATGCCATATATTTATCGATTAAACCTAGCTCTTTTACTACAAGGAAAGTAGGAATTAATCCACCACTAAATAGCATTGTAAATACAACCATAAACATAATATATTTGCGACCATCTAAGTCTCGTCGAGCTAGTCCATACGCCATTAAAGCTGTAATCAACATACTGAATAGCGTACCAAATAAGGTCACCCCTATCGAAACTCCCATTGCATTAAAAATGGTATCCGTCGAGAAGATAAATCGGTAGGCGTCAAAGCTCCATTCCGTAGGTATTAGTATAAATCGTTTTACCGCTAATTCTGCACTCGTTGTAAATGAACCAGCCAATACATGCAGAAATGGCAGCACAGTTAGTAACGCAATAATAGTTAACAAAGAATAGTTGATAAATGCAAAGATACGCCCATTCAGTGTACGATCCTCAACCATGAGCTTTCCTCCCCATTTGAGATTAATATACGCCTTCCTCGCCCATTTTTTTCGCTAAATAGTTAGCAAGCATAACTAAGATTAAGCCCACTAAAGATTTAAAGAAACCAATGGCTGTACTATAACTGAACTGCCCCTGACGTAAGCCCGCCGTATACACGTAAGTATCTATAATTTCAGCGACTTCGCGATTCATTGAATTTAAGAGCAAATACACATGCTCAAAACCAAGTTCTAGCACATCACCGATTTTCAAGATTAACAATACAATAATAACGCTGCGTATCGCTGGCAAAGTGATATGCCAAACCTGTCTTAGCCTTGATGCGCCATCTATCCGTGCTGCTTCATATAGCCCGGGATCTACAGATGCTATTGCAGCTAAATATATAATCGTCCCCCACCCAGCTTCACGCCAAATTACTTGAAGAATATATACAGGTCTGAACCAACTGTTATTGAGTAGGAAATTGATTTTTTCAAATCCAAAATAGACTAGTAGTTCATTAATAATTCCGCCATCCATCGTAAGCATTACAAAGCTTAAAGATACAATAATAACCCATGATAAAAAATGTGGAAGATATACAAGTGATTGAAATAATCTTTTAAATAACCCAATCCGAACCTCATTTAACATTAAAGCTAAAATAATTGGTACTGGAAAATAAAAAACTAAATTCATCCCGAATAAAATTAACGTGTTATAAAGTATGTTTAAGAAATCTGGCTCTGTAAATAAACGTTTAAAGTGTTCAAATCCAACCCACTCACTACCTAAAAATCCAATGAATGGCTTAAAGTTTTGAAAGGCAATCGCTAATCCAAACATAGGAATGTATTTGAAAATAATAAAATATAAAATTCCAGGTGTTATCATGAGGTACAACCATTTATTTCGCCATAAACGCTTCTTTAGTTCACTGCTCGATCGTGTACCTATAACATGTGTTTCCTCTATCACCGCATCTTGCATCATACTTCTCTCCTTTCCCACGTTGCATTTCGATGGGAAGAGAAGGGCATAGCAATTCTATGCTTAGCCCTTCCAGCTACCCTGCTTATATCTAGTCAGTCTAAGCCAGCTTATTTTTTGTAAGCAGCATTAAACTCATCAATCATTTTTTGACCTCCACGTGCTTTCCATTCTTCAATAGCTGCATTATATCCATCGCGATCAATTGAACCATATATATACTTATATGTTGCGTCCGTAATCAGCTCTTGCAGCTGTGTTGCTTTTTCTGCATACGTGGCAGAATCAAGTGCCGCTGTTGGATCATCAATAGCTACCTTAGCATTTTCGATAATTAATTGTTCTGCTAGAATACGTGCCTCAAGTGTGTTATAAGCCTCTAATCTACCACTCGTTTCTGGTTCTCCAATAACACTATCCTTGAATCCTTTAACTTCACGTTCAGTTAACTCTTTATCATCAGATGGTTTCGCTTCCCCATCCACTACTGTGTAGTGAACATTCTCAATTCCCCAGAACATTAGATTAGATACTTCAGGTGTCATCATTGCATCAAAGAAGGCAAGTATTTTCTTAAGTTCATCTTCATTTTTTATCGCTGTTTTCGGAAACAGTACTACATTGTTATATCCAGGAATCGCCCAAGAAGACACTTTACCATCCGGTCCTTCGATTAGTGCGTGAACACTTGCATTAGCAGTAGGGACATTCTTAACCAAGTCTTTATCTAAAGAATCAATATCTTGCATTGATCCGATATAAGCTCCGGCTTTACCACTTGTAAATAAAGCTACTTGATCCGTTTTACTAGTTGCTGCAAAATCCACGTTCATTAAGTTGTTGTCACGAATCTTCTTCATATAATCCATTGATGCAATGTACTCTTCAGAAGTGAAATCTGGCACTAGCAGTCCATCCTTTTCACCCCAACCATTTGGAGTAGCGAACCACGAAGCAATTGTTTTGAAAGCACCGTAGACTAGATCATTACGATCTGCTAAACCAATCGTATCATCAAGGCCATTTTTGTCTGGATCCTCAGTTGTAAACTTCTCTAGCATTGTAAATAGTTCATCAACTGTTTTAGGTGCTTCTAAACCTAAGTTATCAGCCCAATCCTTACGGTAAATTAGACCTTGTCGAGCTAGTGGACGACCAATATATAAGGAATATTGCTTATCCTCTACCAATGTGTTTTTCATGATTTCTGGTTTCAATTTACCCAAGTTAGGGAATTCCGCTAAATAAGGTCCAATTTCCCAAAACTGTCCATCACGAATTGCTTCTCTCATTTGTAAAAATGTTGCTTGATTTTTTAAATACACGACTTGTGGCAAAGTGCTTGTTGCTAGTGAGGTATTTAATTTCTCCTCATACGTATCTGCAGGGGAAAATTGATATGTTAGTTTTGTGTTTGTTAGTTTTTCAAGCTCATTTTTGATCGTATCTGGTGGTGTTTCAGCAACATTTAGTGGTAGCATGATTGTAATCTCAGTAGGTTTTGCAGGCTCCTCTTCTTTTTTGTTCTCATTTCCCTTACCGTCTGCTGCTTTTGGTGTTGGTGTTGGATCGGAGCTACCTGAGTTGCTTCCTCCACATGCGCTCAATAATAAAGAAAGCGTTAACAAAATGCTTAATACCAAGACTATTGGCTTTTTCTTCATAAATCATGACCTCCATTTTCGATTATAAATTGCTTGAACCTGACTCTTGATTCGCTTAGTTATCGGTAAGCTTCTACACCATATCATCTGAAGATATAGTGCAGAAATAATCATTTGTTCATGCTCAAGCTATTTCATCATGATGTGAGTTAATGATTATAACGCGATATATTGACACTTTAGATCAAACTGTTGATACATCCAGCTAATTAGACAAAAAAGCTGCGGTAAGGTAGCCATAACTTGCACTACCTTACCGCAGCCTATATATCCTACAATTGATTAATGTATATTGCTAACAAACAATTTAATTAAAATAATCAGCTGTATACTCTGAAATTATTTGAGCTCCTCCACTTTTCCTCCATAACTCTATCTTCTCTTTATAACCATTCTCATCAATAGCACCTAATATATAATTGTACGTTGCATCTGAAATGATCCTGTATAGCTCACTCCCATGTTCATCATAAGTCAATGATTCAAATCCTACAGTCGGATCAAGTACAAGAAATTCATTATTATCTTCTATCAATTGTTCAGCATAACTCCACAACTGCTGTTGTTTAGCTACCTCCATAACATTAGGATTACTTAGATCAGCAATCATTAATGAATATAGTGCATTCACTTCCTGTGAACGTAGTGCCGACAGTTCCTCTGATAATATAACTTTATCATCCTCGATGTAATAATGCTTATCTTCAATTCCATAGTGCAATAAGTTAGCTACATCTGCATCCATCGTACGATCAAAAAATCCAAGTACCTTTAATAACTCATCTTCTGTAGGAATGGCTTTCTTTGAAAATAAATATAAGCCATTAAAATTAGGTATGGACCATATACGGTTGCCATTTGGACCTTCTATCCGATTGATCACTGTAAATTCAACCTTGTCATTGAATTGTTTTGCTTCCTCATATAAGCGTTGGACATCAGTCATTGTACCAATATAGACACCTGCTGTCCCGCGTATTAACAACTCTCGTTGCATCTCCTTACTAGTAACTGGAAAATCAACATTGATAAGCTTCTCCTCATATAACTTCTTCATAAACTTCATTGTATTCAAATAGGCATCTGTCTCAAACTCTGGAATAAATGTGTGATCAGTCAGTTCCCAATTATTCGGACTACCAAAATACGAACTTAATGTCTTAAACGCACCATAAATTAAATCATTTCGATCAGTTAAGCCAATGGTATCGTCCTCGCCATTTTGATCTGGATCTCCATGAGTAAACGCATACAATATTTCATAAAGCTCATCTATCGTTGACGGTTCTTTCATAGTTAAATTATGTAACCAATCCTTTCGAATAATGATTCCTTGACGTGAGGATTGACGTTCCGTATACAAACCATATATTTTTCCATCAACCGCTGTTTGCGATAAGATCTCTTGATCCAATTGTTTTAAGTTAGAAAACTGCTCCAGATAAGGACCTATCTCCCAAAACGCACCTGTTCTAATTGAACTTTTTACAGAAACATAATCTGTATATTTTTCAAACATTACTTTTTTATAAGAATTTGTCGTTAAGGCTGTATTCATCTTGTCAGAATATATGCCATCCGGTACCCAGCTTAATTCTAATTTAGTATTTGTTAATTGTTCAAGTAACGCTATACTTTCTTCACTTGGAGAATGAGGAAAATGTAACGGCACCATAATCGAAATTTCAGTAGGCTTTGTCTCCTCCACCTTTGTCGTTACAGAAGTTGCACTACAACCAAATAAAAGAGTCACGATTAATAGTAAGATACCAAGCCTATTCACTATATAGATGAAGTTCAATTGCTTGTGTCTTTTCATTATAATTCCCCTTTATACTTTTGGATTTTTCTGTAAAATATTGTATTGATTATTGCTATACAATATAAATATTGTATAATATGTATGCGTTTACTAAAATAGAGATATTCATATTAATTTTAATATTCATAATAATGTTAAGGTGTTGAGACAATATGCGATCACTTAATTATTTAACAAAAATGACTATATTTGGATGTATACTCAGCACGATTCCCGTGATTTTCATAGGAATTTTCGCCTACATTACGGCGACTAATGAAATTCAAAAAAATGTTAATGAAGGAAAAAGACAGTTAATCATGCAGATTAATTCAAATGTAGAGCAGAAATTGACGACTGTCAACCATACCATGAATCAAATGCTCGCTTCTACCGTTCTTAAACAAGCGATGTCACAATCCTTAGCTGCTTCAGATTTTATGCTTTACGATGATCTTCGTAACGAGATACGCCATATGCAATCCTTTGATATCAAGCTCGAGGATGTTATCCTACTCAATCAACGACATAATTGGCTCATTAAAAATTCGGGTTTATACGAACTGGATCAATATAAATATGCTGATCAGCTAGTAGAGCTAATGAATCTGCCTGAATATACCTCCTGGGTGCTGACTCCATCAAATTTCTTCTATAGTGAAGAGGTTTCAAGAAATACCGCTGTATGTCCTTATAACATTACTCTCGTTAAGCAACTTCCAGCCAATAGCATCGATATGTATGGCCTATCTTTAGCAACTATACCAACCTGCAGCCTACAAGAAATGGTAGAGCAAAATATCGACTCCAGCTCTAATGTGATCGTTTTTGACGATCAGTCCAATATACTAATTCATACAGATCAATCGCTTATTGGACAGCCAATTGAAGCTGCTGGCATTAATTTGAACGAATTAACCGAGATGAGCGGTCAATATGATACACAAATTAATCAAACCGACTCAACAGTTACCTATTACAAATCTAGTACAACAGGCTGGACGTATATGTCTATTTCATCCATTGTCGCTTTAACAGCTGAATCCAACAAAATCGGAATGTATACTCTTTACATTTGTGTAGGAATCATTTTCTTATGCTTTCTATTAGTTTGGCTTGGAACTAAGCAATTCTACAGTCCGATACGCCGTCTTTTACTGCAAATAGGTGGGATTGAACACGGTGAGGGATCAACGCGAAATTCCAATGAATTTCAATTAATTAGTGAGCGTGTCCATTCTTTGTTCCAGTCCAAATCAGAGCTTGAGTTTCAAGTTCAACAGCATCTCCATCAAGTCAGAACTCTCTTCTTTATGAAAGCCTATCAGGGGCAAATTAAAGCCTCTGAAATGCACTCACAACTTCAACAGTTTGGATATTCCTATCAGTTGGAACATTGGAATACGATGGAAGTTATTGCAATCCAAATTGATTTTCATCCATCAAGTAGTCATAATATTCAAGATATCGATCTACTTTTGTTCGCCCTGCACAATGTTTTAGAGGAATTGATACCTACTGAGCAGCGTCTAGCTCCCATTGTATTAGATCAAAGTGTAGTCGTTATCATCGGTACTCCTGAACAAGAATCAGCTATTTTCCATTCCATGCAATATAGCTTAACAGAAACACTCCAGCAACAGATGCAACACATATTAAATCTACAAATTAGTATTGGAATTAGCACACCCTTTCACGAACTTAGTAACATAGGTAATGCGTATCGTGAGGGATTAGATGCATTGAAACATCGTATGATTCTAGGGGAAGGCATTATAATTCAGTACAATCAAACAAATGAAAAGCGAAATGTATTGCAGCTTTTCTATCCGCAGCAGATTGAGAACGAATTAATAGATGCCATTAAAGTAGCAGAAGCAGACCAAGCCAAAGAGCTGTTATCACAGTTTCTTTACAGCATCTTTCAAAGTGATCGTTCACCGCAAGAATTCCAATTTCCACTCACTAGATTACTTAATAATTTAGTAATCACAATGCAAGAATCGGGGATTACGTTAAAACAACTAGATCATCAAGGTTCATTACTAGAACAGTTGCTTAGAATACAGCATAAACAGGAAATTGAACGTTGGTTCTGGAAGACCGTGATTCATCCGCTTGTTACCATTTATCGGAACCGGCAGGACACGCAATATCATAATTTATCCGAGAAAATTATTGATCTTGTGCAGCAACACTATGATACTGACCTCACACTAGAGGAATGTGCATCTCGCTTGCATTATAATGCAAACTATTTAAGTGGTGTATTCCGAAAGGAAACGAATGTTTCATTTAGTGATTACTTAACGATGTATCGATTTAAAATGGCTAAAAAGTGGCTATCAGAATCCAATATCGCTATTAAGGACATTGCTGCAAAGCTTCAATATAATAACTCACAAAACTTCATTCGCTCGTTCCGAAAAATAGAGGGCATGACCCCAGGCCAATATCGTGATAAATTCAAAACTACTGAGGAACGCATCGACAAAGGGGATACATTTACACAATAATAACCTAAACGGACTCACCTTTAATAAAGTGAGTCCGTTTGTTATTTATCGTTGTACTAGAATCTCTAGTTATCCGAGTACACTATACTTATACTATCCGCTTTACTTGATCCACTATCGCATTAGGATGTATATCAACTGTTTCTGTATATTCAATTAGTCCAATTATGCATCCTGATCCAATCTCCACTCGACTTCCCCTAACAATTCCTACTTTACTCCATTCAAGAGATACATCAGTAGCCTCAATTTGTGCAGATTGTAGTCTCCACATATCACCGTAACCAAATTTATCAAATAACGATCTAAAAAGATTAGATACGATGTTCAGTCGACTATATTTAACAATAATCTCATCGCCACCAATCTCGTGGGCAAAACATCTACCACTCATATTAACTTTAACTTCGCTGGCATTTAACAAACCCTTTACATGAAAACCACCAGAAGTATTGAATGACTCAGCCTCGATATCACCATTAACATGCATACTGCCGTTATTTTTAATTTCTTCCGCTCGTATATCTTTTTTACAACTCATTGATCCATTAGAAGTAATTATACGACCATGTACATGACCTTTAATTATACTAGAACCTGAAGATACATACCTATTCGTATTAATATCACCATCAAACTTTGCTGAGCCATTTACAGTTACAGATTCGGAAGATACATGTCCGTAAAAGTGCGCAGATCCTGAAATCTTTACATCTAATGCATTAATATCACCATTAATATTACTAGATCCAGAAATAGTGATATTATCATACAATCCACCAGCTAATTGCCCGCTACCACTAATAACAGCATTTCCTTGTCGTGATTGTTCCATGAACTATCCCTCCATAACCTTTTGTAATTTCTCGATTAAATTCTTCGTCCGTTCTGATAAATCATATTTTTGTACGAAATGAGAGTATTGATCAAGATAATATCGACTGGGATTATCAAGCATCATATATTGAAGTATTGATTTTCTTCTGTAAATAATAACTTGCAGATCAGTTCCTGTTAGATCCTGCGCCCACTGCCTCGCAGTAACAAGCCATTCTTCACTCTCTTCCTCAGACAAGCTAAGATCCTGCTTCATCGTATCGAATAACTCAATCAATAATAACTCTTGAAAAGTGAAGCGGTGCTTCCCCCAACGTTGGATGCATAGATCAGCAACTTCAGACTTTATATCAATTGCATCTATAATATCCAGTAGCAAGTATATCCGATTAGCGCTGATAGGAGAAAAGAGTACCGCCATATCGTCTAATGAATGAGTGTCCTTCTTCGCTAAAATTGCATGAATTCGTTCTAACATTCTTCGCTTAGGAAAAAACGTCTCTTGACCGGTAAAAGCAGATTGCTTCATAAACCATTCATCAGGGATTAGACCTTGTCGTTTCCAACGATACAATTGTCCATAAGAAATACCTGTCTCCAAGAGCAGATCCTTCTTAGATATCAATTCCTCCTGATTATTCATCAAATTCCCCTCGTTCCAACTTCGTAACAATGTTACGTTTTAATTTGTTTTTATCGTAACATAACATTGTTTTACTGTAAATAGTATACGTGACTACTCACACCAAAATATAATAATTGATGCTGAAATCCAGATATATCCTCTATAGAAAAAGACAATAGAGATACCCAATTAGTAGACACAACATCTATTGAGGGATTTCTATTGTCTTTATGAATTTAGTTAGATAGCTCATTGTTTTCACTCGTTCAGTATCTTTTCTATCCTTTTCTTCTCTTGAACATAATAATTATTTCCCTCGATGCCCCTTGTGCTTGACTGGTATCGAAGGATGATGCTAGTTCCCATCCATCTCGTCCAAATCTATTCAATTCGTCTTCCAATTCTTCTTCATCGACTTTACCACCGAAAAATCCCCCAGTGCTGAGTTTTAAAGTTTTATACTCCCATTGTTCCATATGTATTACCTCCACTTTCACTTGTAATTATTGATAGTATTTTATTGAAGTCTATTTAATTACTCAATATTAGATCTATTTACTATACTTATCGTTTCATAAGTTCCATTCTCATATATTAAACCGTTTAACTGTAGCCCAAATGCACATCCACCATCTATACCTATCTTATCCTCACTAAACCAAACATCCGCTTTTCCATGGATATCAATTACCTTTGTATGCCCAAATACTACTTTCTTATCAAGGCTTGTAGGGTAATATAAAAATTCATCTTTTATGTACATAAACTCATAATCTGATTGTTCTTTCCAGTTACTATACTTTGGATTAATACCTGCATGTACATAGAGATGTTTATCGTCCTCATAATACAATGGTAGGCAACGAAGAAAATCAATATGATGACTATAATTTTCAGAGATTATAGAAATAGCTTTATTCATATCAATTTCATTAATCTCATTTTTAGCATCGCAATAACTATGAATAGTCTCTATACCGCCATGTTCAATGAATTTAGTTTGTATGGAGTTATCATGATTACTAATTAGATCAACTAATCTTTGATCATGATTTCCACGTAATGCAATCGCACCATACTCTTTAACTAATGAAATGACTTTATCAACAACATCCTTACTATTTGGACCTCTATCCACATAATCACCAAGTAAAATTAGCTTGTCTTTATTAGGATTAAACTTTATAAAATCTAACATTTGATTAAATGGTTTAATGCAGCCATGAATGTCACTAATCATAATAATTCTACTCATAAGTTACCTCCGACTAATAAAAAATGGTAAATATTACATCATTAAAATTACTATAGCACTTCAATTAAACTATGTATATGCTATAACTGTGTAGTCATTATCACTGATTAGCGCTATGTCCGATATACCTCACCACATACAAATAGGTCGGATCCACATAAAAATGTGGACTACCGACCTTAGACTTAGCTCTGTTGAAATCGCTCCGTTGCTTGTAATGCCGAAATGCTATCCTTTACTGGAGTTGATATCACTATATAAACTCCATCAATAGCTTGTTAAACTTATTTCGTTCTTCATAGAATGTCGCATGACCACTGTATTCAAAAGGAACAAGCTTACTATTTTTAATCAGTTTATTCGTTTCTTCCGCATTAGCAAACGGTACAACTTGATCATGGATACCGTGAATAATTAGTGTAGGAACCTTTATTTTTTCAAGGTCGTTATACACATTCTCATCTCTCAATGTATCCATAATGGCAGCGGTAGACCAACTGGCAGCCTGTAATCCTAATTGAAAGAACCAATCGGATAATGGAGGCGTAATGTATTGAAAGAAAAATATATCCGTTAATTGTCGCAACATTTTCGGTCTATCATTAAGTGTTTCTGTAATGAAGTTATTTGCAGTATCTGCTGATAATGCGTGTGGAGACTGTGCGTCAATAAGTACTAGTTTAGATACTCCATAACTTTGATGTTTCGCCATATAGCGGATACAAATTGCTCCACCTGTAGAATGACCCGCCAAGGCGAAGTCTTTCAACTCCATAGCATCCACTACTGCACGAATATCATCAGCCAGTCTATCAAAACTATATCCAGTAAAGGGTTTATCAGAATTTCCAAAACCTCTCCAATCCATGCCTATACAACGATATCCCATTGCAGGAAGAATATTATATTGATATTCAAACTGTTTATGACTTAAAGGCCATCCATGTATGAAAAGAATCGTTTTCTTTCCCATTGGATTAATATCTTCGACATACACACTTACACCCGGCTCTACAGTTACAAAGTTCCCCACGCTAATTCCTCCGATATAGTTACTTATATTAACTAATAAAAGTAACTTATTCATTACAGAAGAATTAGGTGAATACCTAATTCCAAGCAGATCGTTCGCTTACAGGATTTCTTTCAGTAGAATTATCATCAATTCCTAATTCAGTAGCAAACTCCTCGTTCGTAATTTTGAGACTCTGATTGATATGACTCTTCTTACCTTTATTTTTTATATCAGAAATATCTTTCGAATCCGTATGGTTTAATTTTTCACTTGACATTGTTAATCCTCCTCATAGATCTGCTTTGCAAAATATAGAAGTTATATTAAACTCTTTAGTTCTATTGTCATATACGAATGAAATCAATTCTCTTTTAGTTACTTAGATCGACAACCTGGTTAATATCGTTTTCCTCGGACTTATTACCAGTTAGCTTATTTATAAACTGCTTTACTACCTTAGTCCAGTTACCCATATCCCAATACTCTGCAGTGTCTGCTTTAACTTTGATTAATATTAGATTAGGGTCATCACTAGTCGTCTTCAACATCTTTTCATAAGCAATATTCCAGAATTCTTTTATCTTGTCTTTGCTATCCACTAATTCAGCTTTTCCTCGTATCGAAACATAAGATTTACCTACATATGCTATATTCACATTCGGATAGTTAACAAGTTCATCATATACATTGGTGTCTTTCATTGTCATAAACCATAAATCTCCATCAAATTCAACCTCTTGAGTCTTCATAGGACGTGACACTAAGCCTTGCTCCGCAACCGATGTTAGCATGGCTATATCGATTCCTTTAATTAATTTCCTTACCGTTTCAATTGCCTCCTGATCTAATTCATGTGTATTTGTCATATTCAGCACCTCATTTTTATATTGCCTGATTATCTGTTATCATTCGCAGAAATGACAGAACCTAAACATTATAATTGTGTAACTTAAAACCATTTATGTACCCTCCTT
This sequence comes from Paenibacillus endoradicis, assembly GCF_024721975.1. The sequence continues at coordinate 553,500 of NZ_JANQBB010000002.1, forward strand.
TTTTCAATATCATCTCTAAATAAAAAATCAATCCACAAAAAAATAGCCACTTCAATAAGTGGCTATTACTGTAATGCATATATTAAATTTTACTGCCCTAATTGACCGCCATCCACCGTGTAAATCGATTGAGATACATATGAAGCGTCATCAGATAGCAAAAAGACTGCTACATTTGCTACTTCTTCTGCTTCACCATATCTTCCCATTGGAACTGCGGCACCAAATGCTTTTCTTGCACCTTCGCTATCCTGAGGCACCGTATTTTTCTCAATTTGACGCATCATACGGGTATTGATTACACCAGGTGCCACTGCATTCACTCTAACTCCAAATGGAGCTGTTTCCAATGCAACTACTTTAGTCATTCCCATTACAGCATGTTTGGAGCTATTGTAACCAACAAATCCAGGAGAACCCATTAAACCTGCACCTGAAGAAGTGTTTACAATACTGCCGTACCCTTGCTTCTTCATGACAGGAACAACATATTTCAGTCCAAGAAAAGCGCCCTTAACATTGACATTAAAGACTAATTCGAAGGTCTCAGTTGGATAATCTTCAACATTAGCAGTAATTCCTTCTGTCCCTGCATTATTAAAGAAACCATCGATTTTCCCGAATTTTTCAACGGTTGCGTCGACATACGCTTTGACATCTTCTTCTTGAGCGACATTTGCTTGAAGAGCAATTGCTCTTGATTCATCAAGGCCTAGTTCAGAAATAACTTTTTGAACAGCATCTAAGTTTAAATCGACCAAAGCAAGCTTTGCTCCTTGCTCTGCCAACTTTCTCGCAGTAGCACTCCCAATTCCACCAGCTGCTCCAGAAATTATAATTACTTTCCCATCGAAATTCCCCATGTTATATATACCTCCCGAGATATAGAATTATGATTTTGAAGATAAGTTAAGTTCGTTAATGTGATTATTGCGCTGTATATCCGCCGTCAACCGTTAAGCTATTTCCAGTCATAAATGATGAATCGTCACTAGCCATGAAAAGTACGGCTTTTGCCATTTCATCGGCATTGCCGAGGCGTTTCATCGGAGTAAGCCCGGCTAATACTTGCTTGCTTTCTTCAGGAATAATTGGAGTGTCAATGAATCCTGGGCATAATGAGTTAACACGAATATTTTGTTCTGCATATTCAAGAGCAAGTGAACGCGTCAAATTAATTACGCCACCTTTTGCTGCATTATAAGCTGCAGATCCTGGTGAACCAACCCAACCGTACATAGAAGCAGTATTTACAATCGTGCCTCCACCCGCTTTTAACATTTCACGAATTGCTTCACGCGCTACCAAGAAAACTCCATCCAAGTCCACATTTACTGTGTTACGCCACTCGGAGTATTCTAAATCATGAGAAGAATGAACTCGTCCAATTCCTGCATTGTTGAATACAGTATCAACTTTTCCGAAAACTTCGATCGTTTGTTTGAAAATCCCTGCTACTTCTTCTTCGCTAGTAATATTTGCTTTTATAAATAGAGCTTCAGCGTTAAGCGCTTTTAGCTCTTGCTCAAATGCTTTCCCTTTTTCTTCATTTAAATCAACAATTACCACTTTTGCTCCTTCTGAGACGAATAAACGTGCTGTTGCCGCACCGATACCAGAAGCTCCACCAGTAATTACAGCTACTTTGTTTTTCAGTTTGTCCACAATAGATTCCTCCAGTACAATATTTTCAATAATATTATTTGCATTTAGCTAAATAATATAAGGATATTTTGTTAACAACTTAATTGTACTATTCTGTTCACATTTAACAATCATTAAAGGATCAGCAAGTGTCTATTTAATATACACTTATATCAAAATTGTCTTTTTACAGGGAGGTCTTTTCATGAACAATGAACAAAACGTGACATCTCAACGAAGAAACCGAACAAAAGATCACATAAAAATAGCTTTCATAAAACTCATAAAAGAGAAGGGTTACCATTCTATCTCTATAAAAGACATTGTAGATTGTGCCGCTTATAACCGCAGTACCTTTTATGTACATTACCAAGATAAAATAGATCTATCTGAAGATTTACTTACTTCTATGATTCAAGGGTTGGAAGATTCAGTAGGCAAACGATATGTTCCAGGACAAACCATATATACGGATAAACTAGATATACCTTCGTTGAATATCATTGCTTACATTTATGATCATAGGAATTTTTTTGAACTTATTAAAATTAATGATACATTACCAGGACTACACACAGAATTCCCTCAATCGATCTTAAAAATCTATAATGAACAATTTATATTCGAAACGATCAACCAAATCCCTGTCAATATGGATTATTTCAAACGTTATACAGCCTACGGCTTTTATGGGCTTATTTTGAATTGGATTCAAACTGATTTCAAAGAGTCTCAAGAGGAATTTATTCAGGAAGTGATTGATTTATCGAAAACACATATGTACTCGCTTAAGTACATCGGAAAATAATAAGAACTTTTTACTTAAAAATGCTAGGAGCGATGGTCATTCCTAGTAAAGAGCTTCGTAGTACGATCGTCTTCGTTTTTGGATCTTCACAACAAGGAAGCCTCTTATAAACCGCTAGGTTTACAAGAGGCTTCCCGTCTGTTCAAGTTATCCTGGTTCGTGACTAGTGCACTCTTTGCAACAAATGATTCAGGATGACTGCCGCTTGCGCGCGAGATGTTGCTTGTTGCGGCGCAAAGGTACCATTCCCCATACCACTGATAATGCCTGCTTTCTGCATGGCTGCTACTGCTTCTTTGGCATATGCTGCAATCGCAACATCGTCTTTGAACGCAACGGCTGCTACCTCGTCATGCAGAGTAATGCCTGCTGTCTTTAATGCACGGTCAACCATTGTAATCATATCCTGACGTGAGAGCTTGTTATTGATTCCTAAGGTTCCGTCCGGCAATCCCGCTATAATGCCAAGATTCTGGGCAGAAGCGACGGCTTCGTAGTACCAGGAGCCCTCCTTCACATCGCTGAACGTACTCGTTGCATTCGGTTGTACCAGATCCAACGTGTGAATGAGCATCTGAATGAATTCCGCTCTTGTTACCTCGCGATTAGGTGCGAAGGTTTCTGCTGATAAGCAGTTCACAATTCCGCGTGCTACTAGGGCATTGATGCTTTCTTTCGCCCATGCAACCGAAGAAGTATCTCCAAAGCTGACATTGACGAAAGCTGCCGCATATTTACTGAAGTGCTTGACTCCAAACTCAACCAATCCAGTATCGGCATTGTATCTACCGTTTTTGACAACTTCCAAATTGCCGGCATCGGACATATAGTAAATCACAATTTGTTCCGCGTTTTCGTCAGGCTGTAGCGTATATGGCAACGATAGGTAGACCATTTGACCAGTGCCAAAGCTGACGATATTCTCTCCACCGACGCTCAGGTTAAAGTCAAGTACCGTGTTCGTGCCAACCTTCGCGCGTTGTACGTCTGATAACTTGCTGTTATCTACTATACCTATATTGAGTTCTACGTCAGCTCCTTCTTTGTCTAACAAGGATATCGGAAGTTTCACCGTAGCCAGATCAGATACAACTTCAATCTGACTAATGTTTGAAACCTTCGCCACTTTCATGAGATCGGCTGGAATCGTGATCGACAGCAGCTTAACCCCATCCTCAGCTTTCACTATAACCTTAATAGTTCCAGCCTTGGCTTCGGAGATAGCCTTGTTCATTGCGGACGAATCGATCGTCACTTTTGCGTTGCCATCAGTTACTGCTCCTGATCCGCCTGTATTAACCGGTGGCGTTACAGTCCCATCACCGCTGTTACTCTTTGTTGTGGCATGAACTGCTGCAGATTTTAACGATTCACCTTTCTCATTAACCGCTGTTACCTTATAGTAGTAGGTCGTCCCCGCTCTTAAACCGGTATCATCGAACCTGTTGTCTGTCACCGCTTCCTTATTGATTTTGACATATTCGCCATCATTCGCTGTAGCTCGGTATAAATTGTAGGAGGCGGCGTTCGTTACTGTCTCCCAGCTTATTTTTATCCTGCTGCTTCCGTCAGCTTGTGCAGTAATATTTGAAGGCGGCGTTGTAGTATCATTACCTGTACCTGGATCGGAGTGCAGATATCCTTCTGGATCGATTACTGCATAGTATGCCTGCTTAGCGGCAAATGCTTTGTCAAAGAGCAAAGGGCTGCCTGAGGCACGCCAGCTCTGGGAATCCGCCTTACCCCAGATCGTAATACGTTCGATGCTGCTCGCGTACTTCTTGTAAATCACGAACAACTGGGCATATAGCTCAGCCTGTTTAATTTCCTCATCCTTTGTGAGTGTACCCTTTGAAGGAATATCCAACTCAGAAACGCTGACCTTCACGCCCGCTTTTACAAAACGCGCGATGGTTGCTTCTACGGTGGCTGGATTCAGGTCCTGAATCCAGTAATGCGCCTGCATACCGATGCCTTCCACTAGCAAACGTCCGGACTCGGTATTACGATCATCTACTTTCCACTTCTCGTTGAGATCCTCGGCCATTAATGCCATTGCTTCGCGTTTCCATGCTTCGGTTTCGTTGTAGTCGTTGTAATACAATGTAGCATTGCGGTCAGCTAGACGTGCCAACACAAACGCATCATAGATATAGTCGGCTCCGCTCTCTCCCTTGCTCTTATCTGCACCATTTTCATAGGCAATGTACCAAGGAGAAGACTTGCGAAGCACAGTTTTCCAGTCCGTAGGAATGCCCGATCCACCATCAAAGGCCTCGTTCACCACATCCCAGGATATAACTTTGTCCTTGAAGTGCCCAGCGACATTGATGATATATTCCTCCATATTCGACTTAGCCTCTGCACGGGTAAGTGCCTTGCCGTCCGCACCCGAGGTCAGCCACGCAGCCGATTGGTCATGCCAGACCAGTGTATGACCATGAACCTTGATGTTATTCGCCTCAGCCCAGTTCACCAGCGTGTCGGCATTTGTGTAGTTGTATACTCCCTTTGCAGAGCTCAAATATTGCGGCTTCATGTCATTCTCGGGAGTCATAACGTTGTAGTGATGCTTATACATAGTGGTAATATCAGCATCCGTCGTCTGATTGGCGTTCATGATGTTGCCAATAAGGAAAGAATCCTTATATGTGTCCGCGATAGAGGCTAGCGTAAGATCCCACTTAGGGATAATAACCTCCTGCAATTCGCCAACCTGACTTATGACTATATTGTCTATGCGCCATACATTGGCATGTTTATCCGCATCGTTGACAACCAATCGGAAATCGATCGTATTCAGCGGTTTTTCCATCAACGGAGTGAGGACATTTACCTCTTTCCAATGGCCAATAGGCAAGGTGCCGACATTGCTTGGAAGCTTGTATGCACTACTGCCATATTCCCCATTAAGTACTATGCCAGGCCCGGTAAGCGTACTCTTGCCTTCGTTGCCGGCAGCCGGGGCGTAGAACCAAACAGAAATATTATAAACTCCGCCGGCAGGTAGAGGTTCGCTAAGCGTCAGCCGAACAGCGTTATCGGCGCTAGTATAGCTTGTGCCATTTATGTGCGTGACCGTCAGAGCGGTGTCGTCATTCTTCCCCGCACCGGCTTCTTTCACCCACTCAATCTTCGAGGAAGCAGCTGCAGTGAAGAGGCTCTCTTGCGCCGACTTATCGTCGAAGTTGAAAGTAAGTAACTGCTTCATCTCTGGCTCCTCTGGTTCCTGTTTCGGCTCTTCTATCCCGTTCGGCCAATTGACAAGAAGCTTATCGGGTGAACCGTCGGTACCAATCTTCTCCACTTCGATCGAGTTGATCAAGAAGTTGCTGCCGCCGGCACCGCCACGGATGGCGATGTTGCCAATCAGGCCCTCTTTAGGCTGAGATCCGTCCAGCTTTAGTTCAGTGACTAAACTGTAGGTTTCTCCATTCACCATGCCGCTATTGAAGTAGGCGGGAATTGCGGTAGCTACTTGGTTGGCAGAATACTGGTGATCATTGACGACCTCGCCGTCTTTGACGGTGTAGCTACCGTTGGATTCATCTTTGAGCCAACGCACACGTATGGCACTTGTGCCCATCGAGGTGTAGTTGACGGTGATACGATATGTCGCATCTTTCTCTGGGGTGAACGCCACTTTGCCGTCCGCTCCCGCCGTCGACCAAGGCCACACATTGGCGTTATTACCAAGAATGATGTTCGCGCCGGAATAACCATCTCCATTATTCGTGGCGTAAACATGGACGCCTTCCGTTCCGGCTTTCGGGATTTCGTTCGGCCAATTGACTAGCAGCTTATCGTCCTTGCCTTCAGCGCCTACCTTCTCGACCTTGATCCCGTTGATCGAGAAGCTGCTACCGCCGGCACCGCCACGGATAGCGATGTTGCCAATCAGACCCTCTTTAGACTGGGATCCGTCCAGCTTTAATTCAGTGATTAAGGTGTAGGTTCCGCCATTTACCATGCCACTGTTGAAGTAGGCGGGAATTGCGGTAGCTACTTGATTAGCAGAATACTGGTGATCATTGACGGCCTCGCCGTCTTTGACGGTGTAGCTGCCGTTTGATTCATCTTTGAGCCAACGCACACGTATGGCACTTGTGCCCATCGAGGTGTAGTTGACGGTGATACGATATGTCGCGTCTTTCTCGGGTGTGAATGCCACTTTGCCGTCCGCTCCCGCCGTCGACCAAGGCCACACATTGGCGTTATTACCCAAGATGATGTTCGCGCCGGAATAACCGTCTCCATTGCTTGTATCATATACATAGACTCCGTCGATGTGCTTCTTCTGCTCCGGTTCCGGCTCATTCAAAATAGGATTCTTCTCTAGATACGTGTTGGGATCTAATACTGCCACTAACGCTTCTTTAGCAGTTATTTCCGTTCCGTTGGGCGCGTTGAAGAGAAGCGGGAAGCCACCAGCCTTCCAACTGTCCTGGTCATTTGATCCCCAGATCGTCACGCGCTCAATGACCTTCGGGTTGCCAGTGTTATTAGCCGTACCAGCGGCGTACTTCTTGAAAATTTGGAACAACTGCGCATATTTTTGGCCCTGCGCCACGGCATCTTCATGAGAGAGGGAACCCAAATTTGGCCATTCAATATCCAACTCGGTGATGCTAACGCTCACGCCGGGCAGCGTCGCGAATAGTTTAATTGCCTCCTCCATGTCCTCGGGTTTCGCGTTCTTATTCGCATGCCCTTGTATACCGATACCTTCAATCAAGGGTTTGCCATTTTCACGAGTTTTGGCGTATTTTTCGTTGATGTCCTTGACCATCTCGTAAACAGTTTGGGCCTTGGCTCCGCTAAGGCCGAAATCATTATAGTATAGCTTGGTGTCCCAACCGTTCTCGTCAACGACATTGGCCGCCTCCAAGAAAGCGAGTTCAACCCATTCCGAGCCAAGAGCCAAGGACCAGCCCTCCCCTTTATCCAAAGAGGCTTTCCAATTGGTCGGGTTCGCGGTGCCAATGGCTTCGTTGACTACGTCGATGCTATGAAGATCTTCGCCGTATCGGCTGAGGACAGTGTCTATATGGGCATTAAGATTTGCCTTGGCGATCTCCGGGTCAAAATTGGGTGCGTCCCACATCCAGTTAGGTGTCTGCGAATGCCACGCGAGCGTGTGCCCAATCAGATTTATATTGTCAGATAAGGCAGTAACATCGCTCAGTAAGCTGTCCAGGTTGTTAAAGGTAAATGTGCCTTTGTCCTTCTGCATACTTTCGGGCTTCATCTCGTTTTCGGGTGTGTACGAGTTGAAATGGTAAGCGATGAGGTCCGACCTGGAGCCAGTCAAGGCTCCGACCGTACCGACCATGAAGTAATCCTCGTATACGTCCTTAAGCGGCGTGTATTGATCATAATTCAGTCCTGCGGTAGTAACCTCTGATTCGGATATAGAATCCTCCGCGGCAGCCGTTGGGGAGATGGCGGATGAGAAAACCAACGCAACTATGAGTACTAGAGAAAGGTACTGTTTCAAATTTCGCATGATTGATATTGCCTCCTTTTCTTATATTTTTCAAGGTAATTTCGAGATTTCCCGGGATGGCCGGACGGTGCTGTCACCACAAAGTACTCGTATTCCAGATTCCTCCTGTTCATTGAATGTCTTCTTCTTTGCATTGTTAGCCATTGACAATATATATGAATGCGCTTACATATATATTATTTTACTCGCCAATATAGCATCATTCTTCAGATATACTGCTTTATTCTTCTCAAATATAGCGATGTTTCAATTACTATTATACATTTCGCTCGTAAAACTTGGCCTTACTTGATCATCATGACCCAGCCATTGCAACAACCAGCGTAGTCTTGATGCCATTGAACCTCCCTCATCATCGTATTCAGATGTAAAGAGAAGTATTTCTTCTGTGCCATGCTCTCGAACATCCTCCAGGATCTCTTTTCACACATTACATACTCATTAGGCGAAAACGCGTAGGTTAAAACGTCTTTAGATCCATCTTCACGAATACCAACGGCAAGATAAACGGCTTCCTTCGAGAATTAACTGAATTCATGACGATACGATCATATCTTAAGCTTGAGGAATTCATACAGCTGTACGTTTCTTAACGTATTCTTAATACACTTGATATCATATATATTTCTATTTTATTCGTTGGTATAATTTGATCATGATGGTAATGGTTTTTTAATTCATTGATGAAAGAGGAATGATGTATCAACGGGCAAATTTCAATTGTGGATGATGAACCTTACATTCGCGCGTTAATTCGAATGCATAAATTATCTTGAGATCTCTATTTGCGAAGTGGATTACACCATTTTTATAAGGATAATCGATAAAAGGATTGGTATTCCTTCACAGGAACAAGAGCAAGTGTTTGAACGATTCTACCGTGTTGATAACAGTAGAAAAGGCGAAGGACTAGGCATTGGACTTTCCATTGTCAAAGAAATCGTTACCCTCCATAACATGTCGAGTGTTCCTCATGAAGAAACAACTTTTGAGATCCAATTATATAAGAGTAAGCGAAAACCTTAACGCTTACTCTTATATAATTGTATATTTTGAAATTTTAAATTAGGTAGCATATGATTTCTATTGATTATTTTTTGAGAGGTGATTGTATGAAACGTCAACTAACAGAAAAATTATGGCGTGAAGAAAAATACCGTGTCATGTTCCATAGCCAAAAGTATTATAACCAAATTAGGCAGGCAATGCGTGATCAGCTAACCCATGAACTAATTGAACAATTGATCAATGATGCGCTAAAACAAACTGCAACCGAAGGTAGCATGCGCAATGCCTGCCAACATATGTGGGGGTACTTCAGGAAAATAGCCACACCCGAAGAAAAACAAAAATACGAACAACTACTTCACACTTGCGATATACCAACACTTATATGCTTTCTACAACAGTTAGCCATTCAATATAACGTTACTTATTTAATAGAAAGTACTATTTTACAGAGGAAAGATGAATAGTTATTTTTCTTAATAATCCAATTAGGTCAAACTTCAATGAGATTTTCCTGCAAAGCATTGTGCAAAAACGGGCTCGGTTCACCTACGCAGTAAATTTGCAAATCATGCATTGCTCTGGTGCAGGCAGTGTAGAAAACTCTGCGCAGACTTTCATCACCGTATATTAGCTCCGATGCATCATAGATAATGACAGCTTCAAATTCGATGCCTTTGGATAAATACGATGGTATAATGACAACTCCTTGTTCATACTCAGGTGAGCCATTTTTTATGAGCTTAATATCTTCAATGTTGGACAAGGCTTCGTATGCATTCTTGCTTTCCTCGGCTGATTTGCATATTATGGCAATATTATTGTAGCCATGGCTTCGCATATCATCGACTTTAGATACAATGCAGTGATGTAGTTCTGATCGATCAGTCAATTGTGTCAGCACAGGCAACTCGCCATCGCGATCGAAAGGAATAATCTGCTGGCCGTTAGGAACTAGTTTACGTGTAAATTCGATGATAGGCTTTGTGGAACGGTAGCTGCGGGTCATATTGATTACTTCGGTTTCATCCTGTCCGTATAAGCTACTAAGGATGTGAAAATCTATCATTTCACTGGCATGCGTAAATAACGCTTGGTTAAAATCACCTAACACTGTCATCCTCGCAGAAGGAAACAATCGTTTTAAGAACTCGAATTGAAACGGTGAATAGTCCTGCGCCTCGTCAAGAAATATATGCTTGATCGAGCCATTTGTCTGAAAACCTTGAATCAATTCTTTCATGTATAAAAACGGCGTAGCATCCTCGTAAAATAATTTGCCTTCGTCTAGCATTTCTAGTGTCGCTTGACAAATATTCTCCCACTCCGCTGGTGTTTCCTCCTCTATCCACTGCTCGATCTGCATGGGATCTGCAAAAATCTGCTTGTAAATCTTTTTAATGTCGATGAAATGAAATGTACGGATTCGTTTTCGCAACGGCATCAATTTTTGGCGAACAATCAATCGTGCAAGGGCTTCAGGCTCCATCTCATAATCGGCAATCGCTTCTCTTTCAAAGCCTCGTTTTTCCGCTAAGTACGCATGTGCCTTATGGTAATCCTCGTTGCTAAGCAGCTCAATTTCATCTTGTACCCACGGCTTCGACTGTTCAACTTCTTCAGCTTCTTTAATTAGCTTCATGAGCCATTCTTTTAACTTTTCAATTCTATTATGGAAATTGATCGATGTGTCGCTGCTATAAAATCTATCTGCAATTTGCTTGGGAGTAACAATAGGCTTTCCTCTGAAGTTAATGCCCTTGAATAACATTCCAGATAACTCCAACGACTTTCTGTATGAATTGATAACCTCAAAAAAACAGGTGGATGCTTTGAAACGAATCCCCGTCACTCTTGACCTATGCGAAGAAGTATTCGCTGTAGTTAAAACATATTCCAATTGATCGTAGGGATTTTCAACCTGAAACTCTTTGCCTAATCGATGATCCAAGTATTCCTGAAATGTAACCTGTTGCATATTCTCTTCACCGAGTTCCGGCAGTACGTTTGATACATAACTGTTAAACAGTGAATTAGGTGAAAATAAAATAATCTGATCAGCATTCAGACTATCTCGATAATTATAGAGTAAATAAGCAATTCGCTGTAAAGCAGCAGATGTCTTGCCACTACCAGCTGCACCGTGAACAATGAGTAGCCTCCCATGATCATGACGGATAATTCGGTTTTGCTCTTGTTGAATAGTAGCTACGATACTGTGCATATGTTTGTCGGTACCTTGACCCAGAACCTGCTGTAAAATCTCGTCTCCAATCGTGAGACTTGTATCGAACATAGATTGAAGAGTACCACCGCGAATAAGATACTGCCACTTTTTCTCCAATTCTCCTTGGATTATGCCTCCTGGTGTTACATACTGGGCAGGACCAGGTTGGTAATCGTAGTAGACACTAGAGATCGGTGATCTCCAGTCGTAGATAAGGAAATCTTCACCGCTATTATCCATGAGCGAGGAGATTCCTATATAGACCTGTTCCTGTGATGACAATCCTTCTTCTATGAAATCAATTCGTCCGAAGTAGGGAACATTCTGCATACGGCGCAGCGTAATTAATCTCTTAGAAGCATGTTTGTGGGTGCTTTGGCTTACGGATAGTGCTTGAGCTTCTTGTCTTAGGCTGATGACAGTCTCTAGAATATCATCGAAGCTATCCATATTCACTTTAATTTCATCCCAAAAGTGTTTGCGAATATTTACTACTGCGTTCTTGCGCAGTGAAGTTTCTTCCTCCAACCTGTTAATTTGCTCCGAAATGGTCTCCATTACATTATCAACTCGTTTTTGCTCCTGCTGAAACTCCAAATTCATAGCATTCACTCCTTTAAAATATGGGGTTGACTAATGAGTAACGATGCCTTATAATTAAAATAGAGCCACTATACAGTTTTATAAATTATTTATCCATCTATATAAATTTACCACGAGTCCACATTTTTTTCAATGTACTGGACGTATTTTCTATTTCTATAACTAAACATTTATAATAAAGTAAAAAACACTCCTAAATCGGCATTTAGGAGTGTTTTTTACTATTTGCTTTTCTTTTCATGAATACTTTTGTGATACCTTACCAAAAAGCACTGTATGCCCCCGAATCTCCTATTTATTAAAATTTGTAAGAGATGCCTGTTAAACTTTCCGAAACACTCCAAAGTTTGTTGGAGACGTCAGAGTCGTATAATTTTCCGATGATATCGTCACTCTTAGGATAACCCTTCCTACCTCCCTTACCATCAGGACCGATATATTCCCCGCCCTTTACTTCCTGTTCTGTTGCAGCATATAAGGTTGGTAACGCCCCCATATCTGCTGGTTGACTCACTAGATTCTGAAGAAATCGAACAAATATATTCGCCGGTTTGCCTGAACCTCTGGAGAACAAATTTGTCTGCGAGAATCCCGGATGACATGCGACACTCACTGAATCAATACCGTGGGAAGAAAACTTATTCTGTAATTCTTTAGCAAACAATAGATTTGCAAGCTTGCTTTGACCGTAAAATTCCCAAGCACTATATCCCTTGGAACCATCTAAATTATCAAAATTTATTTTCCCCTTATGAGCTGCTATGCTGCTTAGTGTAACAACTCTCGAATACGGGGTAGAAATTAAGCGCTCCAAGAGCAATCCCGTCAGAGCAAAATGTCCTAAATGATTGCAGCCAAACTGCGATTCAAAGCTATCTTGGGTCAATTGGAATGGAGGTATCATAATGCCTGCATTATTAATGAGAATAGACAAGGCTTCGTATTGCTTAAGAAAATCCGCTGCGAATGTCCTAATACTAGCCAAATCACTAAGGTCAAGTAGCATAGCCCTGACATTTGCACCAGCACAAATGGACTTTATTTTGTCCACTGCTGCTTTTCCTCTATCCATATTCCGAACAGCGAGGATAACTGTTGCCCCTCTTTCAGCCAATGCTAATGTTGTTTCAAACCCTATACCGCTGTTCGCTCCTGTGACAATTACTACTTTTCCTGACACATCCGTGATATTACTTTTTGTCCAAATCTTGCTCATTTTTCACACGCTCCTTTAATTTTGTCTAAAGCAACTTGCGCAAAAAGAGCAACCAAAGTTTGAATCTCTTCCAGCGTTAACTTGCCAAGCATCTTATCTGCTAGTCGGTTTTCACGCTACGCCTTTACTTTCCTTATATCATCTTGTTGATTGTTTAAGTTCTCGTATCACCGTATCCAACAATTTGGGACGAGCTATAATATTTCGACTAAGTGCTTGAAACGTATAGATTGGCCCCATTGGCATGGCCCACAAACCAAACAAACAAGTGAATAGGCAAAATAGTATATTCATCAACGCAGTGGGATGATATTCTCTCACATAATAACTAGTCTTGACACGATAGGAGATCAATACCCAGGAAAAACATATTTCATATTGCATAAATTGTGTCTGGTTATCTATACGTATTCCATTAAAGGTGTCCCCATGCTGCCGAATATGATCAACATTGGACAATAACCACTCCTTAAACTGCTTACCTTGCTTCTCGTCCCTGTAAAAAAGAAAGCCAAAAAAAACGATTATGCAAACAGTAATTAGTAGGAATACTGAAAAACTTGTATTTCCGTTAGACAAACTAAATACGAAAGTAAAGCATATAAATGCTGCTATTAAGAATAATGCTGGAACCATAAAAGTATCTTTCCTCCCTTCACCTAACATAACACTATCTAACTTGACTATTATACTACTTCAGCTAATTGGAAAGTTGGGTTAAATTGTATTTTTATTCATTAATGATTTAATACTATATTAATCGTTAACCACCTGAAGCTTAAGTTCAGTGAAATAGGTACGATTGTAGCTTCTCTAATGCATTCTATTGAACTTTGTACCTACAAAAACTCCCCTTACCGTAGCAGGTTTTGTAATTAACCTGTCTACTATAAGGGGAGCGTATCAACCGGGGTACAACCTATTTATTATGATTCCACTTTATCGAGCAAGCGCATAATCGCAACAACAGCCTGCGCCTTTGTTACCTTTCCTTCTGGGTCGAAGCGTGTAGAAGATACGCCGTTCATAATGTTTTGTGAGACGATTTGTTCGATCGCATCTTTGGCATAAGCTGAGAACTGCTCCTTGTCATGGAAACGATCAAGAACACTACCTTGTACGTTTCCAGCTTCCTTACTTAGCACCAGAGCGCGATAAAGCACTACAGCCATTTCCTGACGGCTAATTGTACCATCTGGATCAAACTTGCCTGGTTGTTTGCCGTTCACAAGACCTAACATTGAAGCAATAGCAATATCCTCCGCATACAAGGATTGATTATCTACATCTTCAAAGGTCTGTTTTGCATTATTAGGCAGAAGACCTAGTCCGCGCACTACAATTGAAACAAACTCTGCACGCGTAATCTGTGATAATGCGCCAAAATTCTCAGTGCTTTCGCCAAACACAATTAAGCGATTAGATGCACGACTAATGGCATCCTTAGCCCATGATATATTGGTATCCGTATAATTAAACGAGGTGCCCACGACCATATAAATCCCGCCTGTTGGAGCGTCCAGTTCAACCTTTAAGCTACCGTCAGCTTGTTTAACCACCTTAGTTGCTACAGGACGGAAAGTATTGGAGTCTGGTAAATATACAATTCCTCTCACTTGTGCCTCTTCTATGCTACTAGCAGGTAACATTATGATAAGCTTTGCTCCATCAAGCTGCGATACAGCATAGTAAGCTCCATCTGCTCCCAAAGCTTCAACAGTCAACCCAATAGCTCTAGATTGCGCGCTCATGCCAGGTGTAACTGTAGACCCTACTGATTGTTGATCCTTTACATTTAGCGAAATACGAATATCAGTAGCATGATCTAATACTTTGGCAGGGAACACATAAGAAACTCCGTTCCAATTTAATATCAGCTCAGCATCAACTCCCGCTGCTACCAATGCTGCCGCTACCTCCTTAGGTAGATTCACATCAACGGATGGCGCTGCTTTATCCACCGTCAACGTAAAGGTATGACTAGCACTCGCCTTAATTGCTGCAACGGCAGCATCCTTATCTACCGTGACTGTCCATGTATCTTCTTGCTTAACTACGGTAGTCGTGAGTTCCTGCTGATTGGACGGTGGACTCACAGCATCTCCACCACCATCACCACCGCTACTTGCTGTCAGTGTCCGAGCGTTCAACACATCACTGAATGCGGAAACTGCTGTAATACCTTGCTCTTCCTTACTCACCGCAAGCACATGAACTTTGTATGTGCTAGAAGATTTAAGCTTATCGAATGTGAATTGTGTCTCTTCCGTAGAACCAACATAACGACCATCAATATAAGCCTCGTAGCCTGTTGCTCCTGCAACACTATCCCACTTGATAGTAAGAGTTTTATAGTTAGCTGATGATAATGCTATTCCTTTAGGTGCTGCAAGTGCGTTTTCATTCGTTACACCATTAATCGGTAAATCTTTGTTCAATTGAGTAAGTAATTCACCAGTGCGGTCACCGGTAACCTCCCAGCTCATCACACCAGCCAAATTTTTGGATTTAACTAACGATGAGCTATAAATCATGGAAGTAAGATCATTATACGTAATAAAAGTTTGCTGTTCTGGACTATACAGATAAGCTACTTTAGCAGCATCATTCCAATATCGCACATAACCATCTTTGCCTATGAATGATATAATTTCGCTATAGTCATAAATCCCACTTTCCCAAGAACCTGCTGGAAAACTAGTACAGTCCACATATTGTCCTGGTGTCTCACAACCGCTCCAAGCCTTGCCATAGAACGGTAAGCCCAATACCAACTTATGCTCAGGAACACCTCCTGTAAGATGACCGTTAACACCACCTAGTACATTATTCCGTTCTGCATTTGGCTTTGGCAGGTTAGGATCATAGTAAAGCGGGGCATTGTGATTAGCAATGTTCTCCCAGCCACCGCTATAATCGTAAGTCATAATATTAATGAAATCCAAATAGTCACTAGAGTTTGCCAAGTCAGCATTAACAACAAAGTTGTCACCTTGTCCTGAAGCTATAGTCAGCAAATAATATCTGTTATCTTCAGAACCTGCGGCATCTAGCGCTGATCTTACAGTTTGCATAAGTAGCGTGAAGTTTTCTTTATCCTTAGGTGAACGACTGTTATATGTTTCCCCACCCTCTACTGGGTATTCCCAGTCGATATCCAAGCCATCAAGTTTATACTCTCGGATTACATCAACTGCGGACTTAGCAAATGTTCTAAGCGTAACTTCATCTGCTGCCATATTGGAAAAGTTTTTGGACCAAGACCAACCGCCAACCGATACTAGCAATTTGAAATTAGGATTAATTGATTTCAAATCCGTGATGGCCTGTAAATTTTCAATATCCTTTTTTTGATCGCCTAACACAATTTCTCCATCATAAACATACCTGTCTTGCAAAGGAATATCTTCACTCTCACAAGCGGTTGTTCCTGTACCAAACTTTTTCCAACATATATCTGCGAAGGAATAGTTAACATGGGTAATTTTGGAAACATCCATCTCATCAGGTTGGAAATCACGGTCATAAACCGACCATGCTGCATAATAAGTTACGTTTGTAAAGTTGGCACCAGGTACAACAACAGCAGCTTCACTTGCAGCGGACTGCCATAAGTGATTGCTAGCTTCGACTGTAAAGGAATAAGACTCACCCTCCTGAAGTCCAGTTGCTGTGAATCGATTTTCGGAAGAAGAGCCGATTAATTTATCATTTTGATAAATCTTATAATTGGTTGCTCCTGCCACTGGGGCCCAGCCTAATGCTGCTGTAGTAAGGTTCGATGTGACAACTTGCACATCTTGAGGTGCAGAGAGTTCGCCCCACTTGAGCTTAATCGTGTTGCTGGGAGCAGATGTTATTATCGGGTCACCACTTTTTTCTGGTGGTTTTTGAGCACTAACATAAAAAGCTGTTTCCGCACCTGCAACTACATGCTCTGGTTTCAAAGTATAAGTGATTTGATTAGGACCAGCATCTACTCCTCCTATCCACCAGCCATTAGCATAAAGATCATAAGCAGTTGCACCAGGACTACCAATCCATTTAACGGTTACTGTAGACTCTGTTAAATCGGTAACCTGGAAATTAAGTGGTGCAGCTAAAGGTGCTTCCTTGTACTCCGAAGTATCTGCTAAGGTCGTAACTTCAATGACGTTACTTTTTACATTAGTATGCCCCTCTACAGTCTTATCGCTCTCCCAAACAATGTAAAAGCTATAAGTCGTTTCTGGCTCCAGTCCACCTACACTCTTAGTCGTACGATTACCCCAAGCTGCCCATTTGCCATCAGCATGATAGATTTGAATATCGTTGGGCGCCTTATCATCTCCTACTAAATCCCATTCAAGTTGAACACTATTATGGGTAATAGAACCTTCTACAACTCGGAGATTTTGCGGTGGTTCGAGACCAGCAGCTGCAACCGCAGGTTCATTAGCATAAACAACAACTGTGTTAGATAACATGCCTATCAGTAATGCAAAACTTAAAAACATCATAAGTACTTTTTTTCGGGGAATTGAATACACGCGATCACCTCTATCATTTTAGTAGTTTCTGTACGAAGCTCTAATGATGATGTGCTGTGTCTAGGATGAGAAAAGTTATCGTCGAGGACGGCCTGGGATGTCAGATTTTAAAATGCAGTACGAATATGCGTCCTTCTAGGATAATTGGATACAATATGTATGCGTTTGCAATGAGGGCAATGATTTATTACAGAGGATATGGAGCTACTCTTATTTTAGATGTATCACCCGCCTTACAAAGGGATTAGATTAGTCATATTTACATCATTTCTAGTCCATCCTAACATGATTCAACAGACGGGGAGAGGGAGACAAATTGCTACTAGAGGGTAAATTATTTACGAAATATTAATATTACACGCTAATGTGCTAAAGATCGACAATAAAGTATAAAATGCATCATCACTCAAAAATCTACTAATACCATTGGGAATTATTTGTGCCACATACTAAATACCAACGAGCTACTACATACTTAATAATTTCACTATTATTTAACTGATCAAATCTTAATGAATTCTTAATGTTATGGCTAGTCCCTTTCTTTAATAAACTCCCGTCATACTTATAGTACGTTTCACCGCACCACTTATAGTGCGAATTTGGGTGTAGATAAACAGTAAAGCTAATAAAACCGCCCATCCAATAATCGGATGAGCGGTTTTTACATTCTACTTCTCCTGCTCCTTTATCACTTGCTCAATTCCCAACAAAATTAACTTCAATCCAAAATCAAACGCTCCGTCGGTCCCCATCAGCTCGAACAACCCGTTTGTGAACATCCTCCGGAACAATCCTACTTCCTTCTCGTTCATGGAGTCCAGAAGGCGAATCATCTCTTCACCAGGAATTGTCCCCTGATTCTTAAGGATAGCGGAGACATTGCGCTCATGCTGATAATTGTCTAGGACAAAGTAGAATACATAGTTCACAAGCGTAGTAACCACTTGCATTTTTTGCTCTTGCTCAAGCGGCGTCGATTCCACGCAGAGCAGCATACGGTTGGTGAAACGGATAATGTCCGGTTCGTGAGGTAGCGTCATCATCATTAGCTGAGTAGAGCAAGGATACTGGCTAAGCACACTCCTTACTGTTATCGCAAACTCCGTCAACTGCTCCTTCCAGTCCCCCTCAGAGTGAAACTCCTCCAGAATCATTTTTGATACCTGGTTGGCCAGACGTTGATAGAGATTCTGCTTGCTCTTGAAGTACCAGTAGAGAGAAGGAGCTTGAATCCCCAGCCTGTCAGCCAATCGTCTCATGCTAAATTTCTCGATACCCTCTTCTCCAAGAAGCTCCCACGAGGTTTCCAAAATCTTATCCTCCGAAATCTGAGGCTGTTGTTTTTTCATCGTAATCCGCCCTTTTATCTAACAGTGTAAGTTTATTATTTACAGGTTTATAAATTCATGATATCATCTAACACTGTAAGGCACAACCTAACACCGTTAGATTGAAGGTAAAATAAATGACGAAAGTAGTGACCCATATGGAAACTGAAAACCTTCATTACTTTGAAAAAGCACCAGTCGCAAAAGCAGTAGCTCACTTCGCTGTACCGATGATGCTAGGCACGTCAATGAGTGTCATATATTCCATCTTGAATGCCTATTTCCTTGGTACACTCCACAATACTGCCATGTTAACCGCACTCGCACTAACCTTGCCGTTATTTGCAATCATTATGGCACTAGGCAACTTGATTGGCATGGGTAGCGGTTCTTTCATTTCCCGTTTGCTAGGAGAGAAAAAGTATGATGATGTAAAGCATGTGTCTTCATTTGCCTTTTACAGCAGTTTAGTTCTTGGACTTATCGCAATGGCCGTTGGCCTCCCGTTAATCGATTCAATCATTCATGGCCTGGGTGCAACGGCAGACTCCTTTGGATTTACAAAAGATTATGTCACCGTTATGCTTATTGGCTCACCGATCGTCGTATTATTCTTCACGCTCGAAAATATCGTGCGCTCGGAGGGTGCAGCACTCACGTCGATGATTGGTATGATTCTTAGTGTTGTCGTCAATATTATTCTTGATGCACTATTTATCTTCATCTTCCATTGGGGCGTGATCGGCGTTGCGTCTGCAACGGTCATCTCTAACTTAGTTGCGATTGTATACTATGCCTTCCATATGAGATGTAAGAGCCAATTCTTAACCATCTCCGTAAAATGGTTCAAGGCTTCCAAGGAGATTCTTAGCAATGTATTCAAAATCGGATTTCCCGTCTTTGTTATGAGTACTTTCTTGGGTGCAATGTCGCTCATCTTTAACCATTATCTTATCGATTATGGGGATCAGGCAGTAGCTGCTTATGGAATTTCATCACGTTTATTGCAATTTCCTGAGTTTATTCTCATGGGCTTATGTGAGGGGGTCGTGCCGTTGATCGCCTTCTCTTTTACAGCCAATAAATTACGAATGAAGCAGACCATCGGATTCACGATCAAAGTAATTGTAGCGCTAGCAGTAGTTTTCGGTATCATCGTCTATCTAATCTCCGATAACTTAATTGGCTTATTTACGAATGACCCACAATTAATTGAAATGGGCAGCTACTTTTTACATGTGACGTTCTTATCCTTGTTTATTACAGGAATGACCACGTTGTTTATGGGGATCTTCCAAGCAACAGCGCAAGGAACCGCCGCTTTTATTATGTCAATTATTCAAGGAATTACTCTGATTCCTGTATTATATATAGCCAATCGAATGAACGGCTTCCACGGGGTGGTCTGGTCGCTCGTCATTGCGGATGCGGTAGCGTTTCTTGTTGGTGCCATCCTGCTGTATGTTCTGCGGAACAAATTGCAGCCCGATTTGGATAATTTAGTACACTAGAAAAAGTAAACATGCAAGAAGGCAGGATAAGGGCACTCCCGATTCTGCCTTCTTGTTATATGGAGGATATAATCTTACAAACATTTTATTAGGTAGGACCGCACTTCGTAACACTCCAGTTCTTTACCATGAAAAAATAGAAAAACGAGCAATACAAAAACAGTTCTGGCTTGGAAAGCGCCTAATGATAAATTGAAAATGTATCGTCCTCTAATCGAAATAATCAACAGTTATAGATAGTCAATACAAAGAAGTACATCTCCATATGAGCGATGTACTTCTTTGTATTACTATATTCCCGTCAAAGTTCTCGTCTCTCACTCCGCACAAACTGTAATCGGATTGCAATAATCGCTATTCAGCAAAAGAACACCTCTGAGTTATAACCCATTATGACTACAAACGTCATAGTTGTATGGCTTATTTATGTATAAAAGATAGGGGTCTGTTTCAGCCTTAGTTCTTCTTCCGTTGTCAGACCGTCATTCAATGCAAGTTGACGTAATGTTAGGTAAAGCTCAGCTCTCGTGGCATTGATATATGGTAGCACAAACAGGACACCGATGAAGAGTGCCAACACACCTAGAAGTATCCAGCCAATAAAGCTTAATTCAAGCACGAATATACGAAATTTGTGTCCTTGTGTCATTTGCTTGCTTAGATCCACTGCTCGCCTATAGCCAATGTTTGGGTTGTCCGCTAAAATGAATGGCACTAGGCTGTATGCGTAAAACTTTACGATTCCAGGAATAATCAGAAGCAGGTACCATAAGAAATTAAGAAAAGCTCTCCAAGTCATTGTTTTCACAATATCTAAATACCTAGTCTTGTCAAACGCATAACCTAAATGGTTTAAATTCACTTCATGTTCTGCAGATTGCTTGAAAAAACGCATCGAACCGACCTCAAGAGGAAAACAAAGAAAAATCCGAAACGCAATTACCAACAGAAAGATAACAATAAAAATAATTATAAATATAGCAAAGAAAGGCGCTAGCATCCCCCAATCCACATTTATATCGGTAGAACGGGATGATCTGAAATTCAAGTCAGGAGGACTACTGCCTCCACCGACAAATGCAAGTATAATACTTACCAAAAATGCCTTCCAGTATGATGTCCGTAGCACCTCTTTAGCTCTATGCTTCAGTTCTTTTCGCTCCCACATAGAAATCCCTCTCTCCTTTATCGCTTTATATATAATACAATAAATACCATATAATATATAGTATAAAAAGAAACGAATCATTCTTATTATCTCGAGACTGTAAAGAACCTGTTGCAGTCTTCTTTTTGCTTATCATTGACTAAGACGCATTCCAAAATGTAATATATTGTATACACTTTGGAATGCATAAATTACAATAAATTCAAACTAAAAACAGTAGATTTGAACTTGATAGGTTGCGGAACAACGCAAATATTTAATGAAAATAAGCGTATTTCTACCGAGGAGGAATCAAATTGCTATGAATTTAGCCGCCAAGTTGATGCAAAAATTTGAAGACCACGTTACCCCACATAATCTGAAAGGCTATCGGGACAAAGTAGAGCTCATTAGGAAACGGAATTTGGAAGCATGGGACGAAAAGCAACTGCAAGCAGAATCTCTCCGGCTGAAAAAGGAAGCACAATCGGGTACGCCTTTGGACGAGCTCCTTCTCGATGCTTATGCGCTAGTCTGCGAGACAGCGAAGAGAACGCTAGGTTTACAGCCTTACGATGTCCAGATTATAGCTGCCATCGCTTTGCATGAGGTTTTTTTGATCGAGCAGCATACAGGCGAAGGAAAAACGCTCTCTGCTGTTATGCCTGCTTATCTAAATGCGCTAACCGGAAAAGGCGTTCATGTGTTGACTTTTAACGATTATTTGGCAAATCGAGATGCTGAGTGGATGGGACCGATCTATCGTTTCCTCGGGTTAACGGTAAACTCGGTTCAAGCGGGCATGAGCTTGGCAGAGAAACGGGAAGCATATGCCGCGGATATAACCTATGTTACGGCCAAAGAGGCGGGATTCGATTATTTGCGCGATACGATCGCATTAAACGAAGCCGATACCGTGCTTCGTCCTTTCCACTACGTTATTGTTGACGAAGCAGATTCACTGCTAATCGACGAGGCGCGGGTGCCGCTAGTCATCGCTGGAGAGCCGGGCTCTTCCAACAACGTCAACATTCGTTTCGCAGAAGTGGCTAGGCAGTTCAAGCAATTAGAGCATTACGACTTCGACGAGTTCAAGCGGAACGTTTATTTAAATGAAGTGGGCTCTGCGAAAGCGGAATCGCTGCTGGGATGCGGTAATTTGTATGAAAGCCATAATAGTCATTTGTTAATGTCGTTAAACTGCGCGCTGCATGCGGAATCGTTATTAAAAAAAGATGTCGATTACATCGTCCGGGACGGTAAAATCGAGCTAATTGACGAATATACCGGCCGCGTGGCGGAGAACAGGCATTTGCCGGAAGGACTACAAGCCGCGCTTGCGGCCAAAGAAGGAGTGCAGTCGAAAACCGGCGGGGAAATTCTCGGTACGATCACCCTTCAACACTTTCTTAGCCTATATCCTAAGATTTGCGGAATGACGGCTACCGCGCACGCTTCCGCAATGGAATTCAAAGATGGCTATGAGCTGCAGGTCGTGCAAATTCCACCGAACCGTCCAAACATACGAATCGACCATCCGCACCGGATTTATACCCATAAAGAAGCCAAACTTAAGGCGCTTGTACAAGAAATCTCGTCCATCCATGCGACGGGACGTCCGATTCTCATTGGTACATCAAGCGTCGGAGAGTCTGACATGTTGGCGAAGGCGCTAGCAGTTGCCGACGTACCTTGTCATGTTCTGAATGCCAAAAACGACGTAAAAGAAGCCGAGATCATCGCCAAAGCGGGAGAAATCGGCGCAGTAACAGTGTCTACGAATATGGCGGGACGCGGCGTCGACATTCGGCTCGGTGGCGGAAACCCCACGCAAGCAGACGTTGTCGCTAAGCTCGGCGGCTTGTACGTGATCGGTACGTATGTGAACGAAAGCGTGCGGATCGACGACCAACTGCGCGGGCGTTCTGGCCGCCAAGGCGATCCAGGAGCTTCCGTATTTTTCGTAAGCTTGGAGGACGAGTTGATCCTTCGGTTCGGCATCAATAAAGCAATTCGCAATCTTAGGCAGGATGAAGTTCTCGAAGAATCAGTACTTCGCAACAAAATCACGCATATTCAGCGCGTTATTATGGGCCAAAACTTTCATATCCGCCAGGAACTGAACTGTTATTCGGATATGGTGGAGGAACAGAGACGTATTCTATACAAGGAGCGGCTCAAGATTTTGAAAGGCGAAACGCCGATGAGCCCTTCTGAGCAGCGGGTACGGCTTTTTTATATCGACAAGTTCTGGGCTGACCATCTGGCATACGCTTCTTACATTCGTGAAGGCATCCATTTGGAGAGCCTTGCTAACCGCAATCCGATTGACGAATTTCATATGCAAATCATCCAAGAATACGAGCATATTTCGGCTAAAATAAATATAGAGTCGACGAATATGCTCGTAAAACTAGGAGGTTCGAATGATCCTGCGTTGTGGGAAAAGTTCGGGCTGAAGAGCCCTACTTCCACTAGGACTTATATTATCAACGATCAATACATTCAGAGGAAAGCCGGCTATTGGTCCCCAGAGACGATAGTTGCTTATTGGATTCGCAAGATTTTGAGGAGGTCATTCGGGTGGAAAAAATTTTGATGCAGCGTAGCATTTTTCTAGAATGATCGCGTTGTCGCCCATTTGTTGCACGAAATAACTGCTGATCCGAACTATTCCCAGAAGATTTGGTTTGAACAGTTCTATAAGTGTTTTTTATGATCGTTTGTTAACTACGTATTCATTTCAGAGCATAAAAATACATCGCCTGGGCATGTAAACCTCATGGCGATGTATTAAAACTTTAAGTACTATTAAGTTTCTTTCCGCTCCTCCTAATCACCCACCTCAACTGGATTTTCGCTATTACTGCTCCAATCACTCCAGCTGTCGGATTGGCATGCTAAAAACTCGAAAAGTAACACACTGAGCAACCCTGCAAAGATGCCTCAAAGACCAATTCTAGCACATAGTAGCGACTGCACCCTTCCTAAGGAGCGTGGGTTTCATTTGCGATGCCTAGCCTTACGAAAGTGCTTGGTTTAACAACTGGGGTAAACTAGAACTGGCTGTTGTTCCAATACCTATTCGTTTGGCAAAGTGGCTGACGATACCCATCTTGACGGCCAACAATCTTTTACTGTAAAATCTGCCCATAAATTAAAAGGACATGGTTCACACTTGAGTTTTTCCTATTAGTTTGCCCAACGGAGACTGTGGGAACGTTGTTGCGTTACCCATTATAGTAGTCTCCCTAACAAAACACAGAAAGGTAGATGATCGCGAACAAACTATTAAAATTTGATACATTAGACCCATATAATATATAGTACGAAAAGCAGTGAATCATTCTTTTAAAATTTTTCTGTTATTACTCCAGTCACTCCTATAGTTGAGAGTCTTCCTTTTTCAAAGGCATCCCTGCTTCAACCAAACGTTTATTACTAATGAAGAAAAGGACAATATCATAATTCAAAAATAGAGCCAGACATTCTCCCAAGAAGAATGGCAGACTCTATATCTGTTAAGATGTGTTTCTATTACCAAAGGTTCAACTGCACCTCATGCAACCTTGTATTAGGATAGCCGATGAATCGACCATACTATATCCGTACTGAAACCAAGGGTTAGATTGTCAGCTTCGTAATATAATCCAACTTGTTCACCTGCTTGCAGTGCTACATCACCGGAAAGCGTCACCGTCGCACTACTTAGTATGGTCCTCATACTCAAAATTAACGCCATATTGACGTCTAGGATAGGCATATAACCTTTTATTAAATCAGTGTCACTATTCTTCTTTACGGTGAACATTGGATCAACGTCACCTCCTAAACTTATACTAACTGGAGCGTTAGTCTTATAGTTAACCGTTGCATGTATGGCATACTTGCCAGTGGCCGGTACCGTAAAAATCCCTGTAACAGGATCAAATTCAGGGCTTGCGTAATAAGGGGACGTATCACTCCAATTCGTAAATTGCGTGCTACTAGCGATTGAAGATGTCGTACCCGAAGCAGAAAATCCTTCAGTGGTAAAAGAAGTCCCCGCTGGGCCCTGTGCTCCGGCTGGCCCTGGATCTCCTTTATCGCCTTTACTTCCTTGTGCTCCTGCTGCTCCCGGATCTCCTTTATCGCCTTTACTTCCTTGCGGTCCTGCTGCTCCCGGATCTCCCTTATCGCCTTTACTTCCTTGCGGTCCTGCTGCTCCCGGATCTCCTTTATCGCCTTTACTTCCTTGCGGTCCTGCTGCTCCCGGATCTCCTTTATCACCTTTACTTCCTTGCGGTCCTGTTGCTCCCGGATCTCCTTTATCGCCTTTACTTCCTTGCGCTCCTGCTGCTCCCGGATCTCCTTTATCGCCTTTACTTCCTTGCGGTCCTGCTGCTCCCGGATCTCCCTTTGGACCTTGTGATCCTGAATATCCCGGATCACCTTTATCTCCTTTATCTCCTTTATCTCCCGCTGGACCTTGCTGACCTGTCTCTCCCTTTTCTCCTTTTGGCTTGTCAGTTGCCTGAGTATTAATATTGATTTCCCCATTTATACTGTCCCATTTAATTTCTAGTCCAAGAGAAGTAGCTAATGCTCGTATTGGTAAGTATAAGCTATTATTGAATGATACCGGATATATTCGATTTTGATTCGTATCCAATAATTGAACGAGTTTTCCATCAACATAGATTGAGGTGTTGGAATTCAATACTGATACTGTTGCGCCTACTTTCATTCCATTCTCGTTGTTTGTAGAAGCTACCGATGTCTTAGAACCAGTGATAATGTAAACCGCTCGTTCCTCTTGATTCCAGCTAATCTTGAATCCAAGTAACTGAGAAGTTGCCCGAAGCGGTAAATATAATGAATTATTCAATGAAATCGATAGAATTTCCGCTTCTGTTTTCTTGCCATCAACGTAGATTGGCGTATTTGTTATCTTACCTTGCTTACTTACTGTTTCCGCAGCTGCAGGTAAAGCAGATACGCTGAATACAATTAATACAAAAACAAGTAGTGCAAATAAGTTTTTTTTCATCACTTTAAATCTCCCCTTACTAAATTTTATCTTCACTTTGTACATTACTCCCGCTTTGGTTATCCCACGATACAAAAACAGCCTCCAGGAATTTTATTCTATAAAATAACATAACTGAGTTTTTATTATATTTCTGTAACTCAAGTTACAAAAAATATAAATGAGAAAGAGCTAAAGAGTTAGCCTCATGATAGACAGATATGATGGAAATGCTAGGGATTAAGTGTGAAACGCAGCTATTTGACTCGAACTCACGCAAGGCTTAATGTGTTAATTACGACCATAAAAAATACAGAGCAACGGTGGTATTACCCGTCATGCTCTGTATTCAGAATTTACATACTACTATTTAGCTTACGCCTATTACTCGTCCCCCACCGCAACTGGGTTGTCGCTATTACTACTCCAATCACTCCAGCTACCAGCATAAAGCTTCACATTGTTATATCCCG
Organism: Paenibacillus endoradicis; assembly: GCF_024721975.1. The sequence continues at coordinate 580,511 of NZ_JANQBB010000002.1, forward strand.
CTTCTTGCAAAGCGAAGTAATTCGGTGTAGCCGTTACGCCTGATCCGCAGTAGACGATCACTTCATCATTCTTATCTATGGCTGCAAAACGTTCCGCTTGTTCTTCAGCATTTTTCCACGATCCGTCAGCATTTTTACCTTCTTGCCAGAAATAATTGACCGCAGAGGGTACATGTCCTGCTACTTTATCGAGGGGCTCAACCTCACCACGATATCTCGCACCATCACGCGAATCTATAATTACTGTCCCAGCAGCACCAATTTTACTATGAACATATTGTTGATCTACAAGTATGCTTTCATTTAATTCTACAGGCAGATGGAAACCTTCTAATCGATCTGGAATGTCTGTGCTAACTGCTTGTCCAGCTTCTTTCCAAGACTTGAACCCACCTTCTAGCACATATACTTCTCCGTCAAAACCGATCCATTGCAATAACCAACGAAGACGTGAAGCCATCGCACCACCTTGATCATCATAAGCCACAACTATTGAATCAGTTGCAATACCAATTGAGCCAAAGAATTGTGCTACCGCTTGTGGGTCGGGTAGTGGATGTCTACCACCTTCTCCATCTGGACGCTTCCCACTTGATAGATCATGGCTTAGATTAGCATAGTGCGCTTGAGGAATATGACCTTCACGATAAGCGATCTCACCTGCATCTTCATCCGAAAGATCATATCTAACATCTACAATAACAAGCTTTGTATCACCCGCAGCTTGAGCTTCTAACAGCTGTTGTAACCTTTGCTGCCTAATAAAATATGACATAATGCTCCTCCTAAAACTTTTGTTGAACTACTAAAATGCTTACTGTAAACAAAAAGTTACTTCTGAATCATACTTGAAACTAATAGCTTTATGCATTTAGTTTACTCCATTAATTAATGGTGTACTAGCTTTTATATTGTATGTATTCACCAGAACAATCATGATTAATCTTTTCATTCTTCTTTAATTTGTATAAGATAATTATTATCTAATTCCCATCTTGAAATAGGCTGGTTTATTTCAAATTGAACAACAAAGTTATTTTGAATATCATCATAGCGAACGAAAAATGCATCTAGCAAATCGTTAAATTCTATTACTCCAATCTGCTGATCATTCAACGTATAAAGAGATGTATAAGTAGGACTACCAACGGAAGCTACAATCTCATTGCTTCCATCTCCATTCACGTCAAATTCCTTAGTATATGCGCTAATAGTGAGTCCAGTCGGCTTTTCCTTTGTAATATCGAGATATAACGTATGAGGGGCATTAGCCCCTAATGATCCACTCACCTTAATCCATGAGCTAGATAGCGCTTCCACAACAGTATATTGAAAATCTCTATTGTTAGCTTTCCCATATCCTATTGGACCTAGATCATAGCTTTGATGCTCATGTTCAAGATAAGCATATAGTTGTAATTGTTCGCCCAATGAGTATATTACGATAACGGTATCCTCAATTGGTTGCTTAATTATTGGGTTAATCTCTTCTGTTAAGTATATTATTGGAAGCTCTGTGGCATTTATATTTTTCGAATATATTATTGGAATCGCTTCGGACGTCACATCAGAATCTGCTATTGAATCATTAATAAGTGCTTTTTCTAATTCTATTAGATTTCTCGATTCTTCGACTACTAACTCTGCCGGTTGTGTGTTTATAAATTTTTCATTTCTCGCCATATTACAACCTACTAGTAACATGAAAAATGCAATAAAAAGTATACAGGCACTACGCTTTAACAATATACTTACCTCCACAATAAGCATTTTAAATTTTGAAATTACAAAACACAAGGTATCACCACTAACAACACAATTATAGTATTTATTTACAATTATGTTAACATCATTAAGTATATCTCTCAATATCTTTATTAAGTGAATAAACAATAAGAAGAGGCTATCTCAGTGAGACAGCCTCTTCTTGGAACCCGTTTTCTAATTATAATAATCGCTTCATGATTATTCTTCTACTTGTTTTAGGAAGTCTTTTTCTAATTTCCATCTTGTAGTAGGCTGATCTATTTCAAATTGAACATTGAAATAATCTTTTACATCGTCATAGTAAACGACAATAGCATTTAGTAATTCATTCAAATCTATAGCTACAATCTGTTGCTCTTCCATTGTATATACAGTGGTATAAGGAGCTGTACCAACAAAAGTAACAATTTCTTTAATCCCATCACCATCTACATCAAATTCCCGAGCATGTGCACTAATGACAATTGCAGTAGGCCTGTCCTTATTAAAATCAATATATAATATATGAGGTGCATTAGCTCCTAAAGCTCCACTTACTTTAATCCACGATTGTGATAATGCTTCCACCGTAGCATATTCATAATTTACATTATTGGTAGTTCCGTAACCAATAGGACCCAAATCATAAGTTTTATTATTGTATTCAACATATGCGTATAATTGTTGGTCCTCTTCCCCCAACGAATATATAACAATGACTGCATCCCCAATCCGTTGTTTAATGACTGTTAGCATCTCTTCATCTACATCTATTAGCGGAAGTTCTATAGGTACAATACGATCTGAGTTTGTGACTGGAATATTATCGTAAATCACTGGCGAATCCACTATTGAATCCAGATCAGTAGATTCTTTCAGTAATGGTGCTTCAGTATGTTCTACAATTTGCTGTGTAGGATGTGGATTAACACTCTCATCATTAACTTCTACATTACAACCACCTAATAACAAACATAATGCAATACTGAGTGAGTATCTTTTGATAATTAACAATTAACTCTTCCCCTTTATTAAATGCATCTTGTTAGCTTATTAATAACAAGCTCATTATAAAATTATCAACTCCAATATATAGTAATTATAAAATATAAAAACGCCGATTAGCTACTAAGCAGTAAGATTTTATGATCTCACTGGCTTTTATTTGCTAATTGACGTTTAGTTTGAGACCCATTGATACTAGATTCAATTACATTACGTTTTACGTTTTGTGCTACTTAACTTTGTTAATATTTTAGGCCCAGCTTTCGTAATCGCGATCGTATGCTCAAACTGTGCGGTTAGCGCATGATCGACCGTTCTTGCTGTCCAGCCATCATGTGCAATATAAATTTGTGAAGATCCTGTAGATAATATAGGCTCGATCGTAATAACCATACCCTCTTCAAGCTTAATTCCAGATGCTCTAGTTCGTACATGATGAACATGTGGAGGCTCATGTAACTCCTTACCAATACCATGCCCAATAAATGAAGCAATGACTTGAAACCCATCTCTTTCTGCTCGTTGCTCTATTGCAGAACCAATATCTGAAATATCATTACCAACGACCGCTTGAGCAAGACCAGCACGAAAAGCTGCCTTTGACGCTTTTACTAACTTTCGAACTTGAGGTGAAACTTCCCCAATCATATATGTCCATGCAGAATCTGCCTTCCAACCTTTATAATCAGCAACGATATCAACAGTAATAATATCACCCTTTTTGAGCTTATACGAATTTGGAAATCCATGACATGCTACTTCATTTACTGACGTGCAACTTGCAAATGGGTAACCTTTATGACCCTTTTGTGCAGGATATGCGCCATGTTCAACCATATACCAATCGACGAATCGATCAATTGCCTCTGTTGTAACTCCAGGGACACATTTATCAACCAATGCTTTATGACACCCTGCAACGATTTTACCTGCTCTTGCAATACGTCTAATCTCCGCCTCCGTCTTCGGAACAATCGACTGCATCATTAACACCCTCCTAAAACTTTTTAGATGAAAAGTTAATTCGTAAGCATGATCTAAAAATTTCATAATGAAAAGTTTGTTCGCTCTTCCTAACTTAATAAACACCCATCAGATCAACCGCACTACTTCTGCAGATAAAAGTATTTTTTAATCTATTGTCTGAATAACCACTCTTCTTTACTGCTAAATATTGTCCCACATACCCCCAACACCTCTGACGCTGCTTCGCAGCGTTGAGAACTAATCGCTAGTGGAAAAGCGACAGCGGCCGTTTTTGTCCTCGGATTTATACCTCTATTGCTTATTACGATAAATCCGAGGACAACGGAGAGTGGAACAGAGATTTTTTCTTGGAGCGGAGTAAAACGTCTTCCCTCTTAAATATATTCCGCACATCTTCGCTTCATTCTTATTTCGTGTCGAAGCATGTCCGATAGTAAACAACGATAGTACTTTTTATCAATATGCATTTTGAACACAAAAAAAGAGCCTGACCGGAGCATTATGCTCATCAGACTCTTTCTCATATATTTGACCTACATTGCCGAAGAGTTCATTCTTCCAAGTTCATCCTCAACTAATGAGGTTAATTCATCTTCATAGCCGCCAGTAATACGATACTTACGGACATACTCTTTAACAAATTTCCTTGGGTCCTTAGGTTGGAAAATTCTCGTCAATTCCTTCAGGCTTTCCTTGACTTCATTTTGGCTGTGCTTTGCCATGAAATCTCCTCCCTTATACAATGGATGGTAGGTCCTATAGTACTACTCGAGAACAACAACAGGAAGTTGTCGCCATCGTTCCGGCTCTTGTTCCCCCTTAGGTGTAATGCATTCCATGGCTATTAGGTCAAATGTTTCAATTTTCTTACTATTATAACATTTCAGATAACAATATAGAAGTAGGTGAATGATTAGAAAATTTTATTGATATTTAAAAAGTAATGTTATTCTCATCATAATACTTGCTCATCATTACTAGAATGATCGAAAGAGGCCGAATCATGACACTTTTCTTGCGATTGTCTTTGCTTTCTATACATTCGCAAATAGATAATTACGATTATTATTGCTACAACTACACCAAAGGTTAATAATACTAAAGCAGCTATATTTTGCCACAACTCAACCTCCTCCTTTTCTTATTATTATTTTACAATATTTTCTCAATTACTTCATGAGTCTATATGCACCACTTGCCCAAGCGAGTAGTTCATTATGTTCATCATATAATGAAGCTGTCATAGTATTAGTACGCTTTGTTGAATGTAAAAGTTCCGCTTTGCAGTAAATTTTACCAGTTGCAACATTAGATAAAAAATGAGTGTTCATTGTTGCTGTAACCGTATTCTCTCCCGTTCCCAACATAATAATTAGTCCCATAGCATTATCAAGCATAGACATCATTACTCCACCATGTACAATGCCCATTAAATTTTTATGATGATCGGCAAGTTCAAGTGAAATAATAACATGATCGTCATTAGCTTCAACTAATTCACAACCTAGATATCCCCAAAAAGTCTCTTTAGCAAGCTCTTGTAATTGTTCATATCTCTTCTGATCATTCATGTTGTTGCTCCTCTTCGACTAACTTACGCCTAAGCACTTTCCCGACCATTGTCTTTGGCAAGCTATCTCTGAATGCATATTGATGAGGTACTTTGAAAGCAGCTAAACGCTCTCGGCACCATGCATCAAGCTGCTCCTCGGAAACCATATAGTTATCCTTCAACACAATATATGCTTTCACTGTTTCTCCTCGATAAGCATCTTTAATTCCTACGACAGAAGCTTCAGCAATTGCAGGGTGTTCGAAAAGTACTTCTTCAATCTCACGAGGGTATATATTAAATCCACTAGCGATAATAATATCTTTAATCCGATCCATAATGATAAAGTAACCATCCTCATCCATCATGGCGAGATCGCCTGTTTTTAACCAACCATCATTAAGTACCTGATCGGTTGCTTCTTTTCTATTCCAATAACCACTCATGACTTGAGGACCTTTAACAATGAGTTCACCTAAATGACCCCATGGCAATCTTTCACCCGTCTCAACAGAAATAATAGCAGCATCTGTGTCTGGAAATGGCAGACCTATCGTGCCAATCTTGCGATTACCCCAGATTGGATTAGCATGTGTAACTGGTGAAGACTCTGTTAATCCATAACCCTCGATTAGTCTACCTCCTGTTAAACTTTCGAATTGCTCTTGAACTTCTAGAGGCAATGCAGCAGAACCGCTTATACATACCTCAATTGATGAAAGATCTAATGGAGATGATTGTTTTCTAGCCGCTTGTATTAAGGCAACATACATAGTTGGGGCACCCGGAAAGATCGTCGGCTTCATCTTATCTATTGTTTTCAATACTTCACTCACATCAAACTTCGGTAGTAACACTAAGCAACCTGCTGTTTTCACAGACATGTTCATTAGTACCGTTAACCCAAACACATGAAACAGCGGTAACGCCGCTAAATATCTTTCTTCCCCAATTTTAACGCGACTACACCACTCCATCGTTTGTAATGTATTCGTAACGAGATTACGATGAGTGAGCATTACCCCTTTCGGAGTTCCTGTTGTACCACCCGTATATTGTAATGCAGCCAGTTCACTATGCTGGGCTAATGTTGGCCGCTCGTATGATAAAGATTTCTTAGTTTGCAATGTACTCCAAGCGACGTAGCCATCTTGACCATATGGAATGACCGACTTAAATCCTTCCTTACGTTGCTTAATTGGATAAAGTAAATTTTTTGGAAAAGGTAATCCGTCCTTTATCGAAGTGACAATTACATTTTTCAATTTAGATAATGGACCACTCTCTGGATTTTTGCCACGAACTCGCTCAACTCTTGGGTAAAGTAGATCCACAGTAATTATTGATACTGCACCACTATCTTGCAATTGATGGGTTAATTCACGCTCTACATATAAGGGATTCGTCTGAACAACGATTGCACCCGCCAAGATAACGCCGTAATATGAAATAACTGCCTGGGGACAGTTAGGTAACATAATCGCGACGCGGTCTCCTTTCTGGATACCAAGTCTGCCTAATCCTCTAGCTAATCGATCCGCTGCAACGTAGAGTTGCTGATACGTTAATGTCTTGCCCATGAAATGGATTGCTAATTTATCAGGATAATTCGTCGCTGAATCTATCAAAAACTGTGCAATATTAACTTCGGGGTAATCGAGTGTAGTTCGAATATCTTCAGGATAATGCTTATGCCATATTTTGTGCGGGGATTGCTCTGCTTCTGCTTCTGCTTCTGCTTCTGCTTCTGCTTCTGCTTCTGCTTCTGCTTCTGCTTCTGCTTCTGCTTCTGCTTCTGCTTCTGCTTCTGCTTCTGCTTCTGCTTCTGCTTCTGCTTCTGCTTCTGCTTCTGCGAAAGTATCCTCGACTACTCCATTGCTGTCAACTACATCTTCGCTTGAAACCTCTAATTCTACTTGATCATCTCTTTCGGTCTCTTTCTGCGTCTCATCATGAACATTGGATTGTTGAGGATTTTGTGATTCCATACTAGATCACTCCTTCACACAATATATTGCTCACTTACGATTACCTTTGCAGCGATTTTTCGTTTCAATGTAATGACATCTGTAAGAGATGCTTTCGTTAATTTCTTTACGATCGATAGTTGCATTCTCAAAGCGTCGCCTGACTCCATACGCACAAGTGATTTTTTAGCGATACCTTCGATCTGATCCATCGCTTCTTGCACATAAACTTTTGTCATCATCGCTACAATTGAAGACTCATCTTGATCAAAACCGAGTGCTATTCGTTTTTGAGCTCTTAAGTAAGCGCTCTCCATTGTAAAAGTTAAAATCATCATATTAGCCAATGCTTCTAATATTTCTTGCTCGCCGTCTAATTTTACGCCGTATCGTTGAACGGCAACGCCACCAATCATTAAAAATAATTTCTTCGCTTGCTCTATACGATGACCTTCTAAGCTTAGAACGCCTTCCAGTTGAGGGGACAATTGTGGTTCTAATAACTGCGCTTGTAACTCTTGAATTTTATCAAGTAATGGCAACTCATTCTTCATTGCTTTCTTAATCAGTGTTCCCGGAATTAATAGTCGATTTATTTCGTTCGTACCTTCAAATATGCGGTTAATTCTAGAATCCCGATAAATTCGCTCAACTTTGTATTCTTTAATAAATCCATAGCCACCATGAATCTGCACAGCTTCATCACTTACAAAATCTAACGCTTCCGATGCAAACACTTTTATCATCGAATATTCCATCGCATACTCACCAATTGCTTTAGCTGCGAGTCTACCGCTATAAGCAACTGCATCAGATGAAGTTTGATCTATCTCAGACAACATCGCATCCATCCAACCAGCAATCCGATATACCATACTCTCTGTTACGAAGGTGACAATATTCATATCAGCTAATTTAGCTCCGATTAGTGGGTACGAAGAGATTGGCTGATTGAATTGCTTGCGAACATTGGCATATGAAGCAGCTAACTGAATCGCTTCCTTCGATGTACCAAGACACGCTGCTCCGAGTTTAAACCTGCCAATATTTAATATGTTAAATGCGATAAGATGACCTTTTCCGATTTCACCTAATACATTTTCAACAGGAACATGCACATCTTCAAAATATAACGGACATGTGGATGAGCCCTTTATCCCCATCTTATGTTCCTCTGGTCCAATACTGAATCCTACCATATCACGCTCTACAATGAATGCCGTAAAATGTTCATTATCTATTTTGGCATAGACGATAAATACATCTGCAAAGCCAGCATTCGTAATGAATATTTTTGAGCCATTCAATACATAATGTTTTCCATCTTCACTTAGTTTTGCGTTCGTTTTGGCTCCTAGTGCATCTGAGCCTGAAGCTGGTTCTGTTAAGCAATAAGCAGCAATCTTTTCACCAGTAGCAAGTAGTGGCAAATAATTTTCTTTCTGCTCTGTTGTTCCAAAAAAGACAATAGGAAGAGTTCCTATGCCAGTATGAGCACCTACAGACAATGCAAATGATGAGCTTTTGGCTAACGTTTCAGCAAGTAAAGTGGTGCTTACTTTATCTAAACCTAATCCCCCGTATTGCTCTGGAATATCAGCACTTAACAACCCCTGCTGACCCGCAATACGCATTAATTGAACCGTTAATTCATAATTAAGTGCCTCAATCTCCGCATCGTTCGGAGTTATCTCAGCATCCATGTACTGCTGTGCCGCTTCAGACATTAGTTTTTGTTCACTTGTAAAATCCTCTGGAATCGTTGTTAGCATTGGGTCACTATTCTCAATAACGAATCGTCCGCCGAAAGATGTTGTCTTCGTTATAGACATTCTAATCACCTCCAAAACTAATTAAATGACATTTCCATTCAGCAACGTAAGCATAATCATCGCGATCACCTATGCATTCACTTGTCAGCGCCAAGAAGATCACATGAAGCTAGTGACGCGAAGCGCGGAGCGTACGCACTTGGTACGTGAGCACTGAAGCTAGCGACGCGAAGCGCGGAGCGTACGCACTTGGTACGTGAGCACTGAAGCTAGCGATGAATGGGATATTCGATGTCGAATTTACAACGTAAGCATAATCATCGCGATCACCTATGAATTCACTTGTCAGCGCCAAGAAAATCGCATGAAGCTAGTGACGCGAAGCGCGGAGCGTACGCACTTGGTACGTGAGCACTGAAGCTAGCGATGAATGGGATATTCGATGTCGAATTTACAACGTAAGCATAATCATCACGATCACCTATGAATTCACTTGTCAGCGCCAAGAAGATCACATGAAGCTAGTGACGCGAAGCGCGGAGCGTACGCACTTGGTACGTGAGCACTGAAGCTAGCGATGAATGGGATATTCGATGTCGAATTTACAACGTAAGCATAATCATCGCGATCACAAGTGATTACAAGCGAAACGTTCAGTTGGAGTAGACTTCAAGCAGCCCCGCTGCCCCCATTCCTCCTCCAACACACATCGTGACTATGCCTAAACCACCTCCACGACGCGCTAATTCATGTATGAGTGTTACACTTAGCTTCGTCCCTGTACAACCAAGCGGATGACCGAGCGCAATAGCTCCCCCGTTCACATTTACCCGTTCAATAGGAATAGATAATTCACGTATTATCGGAATACATTGTGCAGCAAATGCTTCATTCAGCTCAAATAAATCAATATCATTAATCGTGACGTTAGCCTTATCTAGTAGCTTCGGTATTGCTGCGATTGGACCAATCCCCATTACTTCTGGCGCTACACCTGCTACTGCATAGTGTCGAAAAGTTGCTAATGGTTTCAGTTCTAATTCCTTCGCTTTACTTCTACTCATCACTAACACAGCAGCTGCACCATCACTCATTTGCGAAGAGTTGCCTGCTGTAACTGACCCTCCAATGGTGAATGCTGGCTTCAACGCTGCTAAACCTTGCGGTGATGTCGTTGCTCTAACACCCTCATCAAGCTTGAATTCAAAACTTTTATCGCGATATTCTCCCTTCTCATTACGAACGGATCGCGTCACAACAATCGGTACTATCTCATCTTCAAATGCACCTGAAGCAATCGCCCAAGCTGCTTTCTGATGACTACCTGTAGCAAATTCATCTTGATCTTCTCTGCTCACCCCATACCTTCGAGCTACTTCTTCCGCTGTATGCCCCATTCCCATGTACACTTCAGGAATATGATCGACGATATCGGGATGTGGTGATAATCTGAACCCTGTCATAGGCACATGGCTCATACTTTCTACGCCACCTGCCAATATAACCTCTGCTTCACCAAGTTTAATCCGTTCAGCAGCATACGCAATTGCCTGCAAGCCTGAAGCGCAAAATCTATTAACTGTTACTGCAGGAGTAGATTCTTCTAGGCCTGCATGCAGAGCTATAATTCTTGCCATATTCAAACCCTGCTCACCTTCAGGCATTGCACAACCAATGATGACATCTTCAATTAATGACTTAGACAAGTTGGGAACTGTATCGAGCAGCCCTTGTATAACACTTTTCCCCAGATCTTCAGCTCGTGTATCTGATAGACTTCCTTTCTGTGCTTTGCCCACTGCCGTTCGTACCGCAGCCACAATAACCGCATCTGTATCTTGATCTTCGAAATATTTGCTCGGCATCTCTAATACTCCTTTCTAACTTAATATTTATTAATTACGAAGTGGCTTACCTGTCGTTAACATATGGCTCATTCTTGCTTGAGTTTTCGGTTCACCGCATAAACTCAAGAATGCTTCGCATTCAAGATCGAGCAAGTATTGCTCACTTACGATCGCGCCAGAAGAAAGATCTCCACCACTTAAAATATGTGCTAACTTAGTAGCTATTAATTCATCATGGCTACTAATGTATTTACCTAACTTCATCGACTGGATTGCAAGTTTCAATACCGCTTTCCCTTCTCTACCTGCTACTGTTACAAGCTGTTCTTTCGGCGCTTCATAACCTGCTCGATCTAGCCTTAACACTTCCTTTTTTGCTTCAGAAATTCGATTCTCTTGACGCATAATGACTCGGTCCTGTGGCCTTGAAAAACCTAGCCGAGCAATTTCATAACCGCTTGTTGAAGTTTTAGCCATAGCGATTGTTTCAAACATATGATTCAGATGAGGTTGTAAATCTCCAGCTAGTAACTTTCTTTCACTGACGCCATTCGGTCCTGCACCTGCTGCAGCTCGATTCATCGCAAATATCGCAGCTTCTTTGCTACCACCACCTGCTGGTATTAAACCTACTCCTGTTTCTACTAAGCCATAGTAAGTTTCAGGAGACGCGATAATGACATCAGCTGGCAAGCACGCCTCTACACCGCCACCTAGTGTCATACGATGTGGTGCTGCAACAACTGGTCGATCTAGTCGTTTCAACTGAAGCATACTTTGCTGGAAGAAACGAATAATGTCTTCTACTTCATCCCACTCTTCATTCTGAGCTTCCATAAGCAACAGCATAATATTAGCGCCTACACAGAAATTTTTACCTTCATTGGCAAGTACAAGTCCACGCCAATTACGGGATACTTCATTGCTCGCATATCGTATTGCACTTAATACTTCTGACCCAATAGCATTACTCTTGGAGTGGAATTCTAGTGCCACGACATCATCACCAATGTCGATAAGACTTGCCCCAGAATTGCTCCAGATCGTCGCCCCACGTTCTTTGCACTGACCGAGTGAGATTACTTTAGGATCTTCCTCTATTTGTACAAATTGTTGTTCATGGACATACCAGGTATAGCCCGAATCCTGCTTGTAGAAATGAGTAAGACCACTAGCGAGCCATGCTTCTACCCACTGTGGGATATCCTCTCCTTCTTCCTTCATACGTGCTACTGAAGCTTGCACTCCAATAGCATCCCATAATTCGAAAGGACCTAGCTCCCAGTTAAAGCCAAGCTTCATGGCCTTGTCGATATCTACAATAGAATCAGCAATTTCACCTAATAATTTGGCAGAATAAAGTAATATGGGCTTTATTGTACTCCATGCAAATAGAGCATGAGCATGTTCTGGATGGGCATGAAGCAGTGCATTTACTTTACCTGCTGCACCTTTCCCTTTCTTCGCTGCTTCTATGACTGGTGAAACAATCGGCTCAGCAATCTCATAGGTGAGTGAATTCAGCTGCAGGGATTCTATAAAACTTTTTCCTGTTGGCGATTTGGATTTACGATAAAATCCTTCACCACTCTTTTGACCTAGAGCGCCTTTCTTAACAAGCGACTCTAATATTAGTGGTCTTGTAAATACTTTTTTCTCTTGTTCATCGTTACTTCGATTGTGTACGTTATCTACAACATGTAATAAAGTATCTAGACCAACAAGATCAAGCATTCGATAAGTTGCGGTCTTCGGACGTCCCATCGCAACTCCAGTGAGTGCATCTACTTCATCTATAGTTAATCCAAATTGCGCAGTTGACTCTAACGTAACGAGCATGCCATATGTACCTATGCGATTAGCAATAAAGTTAGGGGTATCCTTCGCACGGACAACTCCTTTACCAAGCTTTTGTTCACATAAGTAATGTAGTGTATCTACGACTTGTGGTAGTGTATCTGAGGTTGGGACAACTTCTACGAGATTCATATAGCGAGGTGGATTGAAGAAATGTGTCACTGCAAAGTGCTCTCGCATATCTTTGCTACAATGCTCAACCATCTGATGCGCAGATAATCCTGATGTATTCGTACTTACAAGTGTGCCTACTCGTCTGGCTTGATCGATAAGCGTAAATACTTGTTGTTTAATATCAAGTCGTTCTACAACTGCTTCTACAATCCAATCTACTTCACTTAACTGTTTCGAATGATCGCTTAAATTGCCAGCTGTAATATTTTTGACAAAACTATTGTCATAGAGCGGTGCAGGCTTTTGCCTCACCATAGCTCCAATCGCTGCATTTGCAAGTCGATTACGTACCGATGAAGATTGTAAAGACAAACCTTGTAATTGCTCATCTGAAGTTAACGTAGATGGTATAATATCCAATAACCAAACGGAATAACCGCTATTTGCCATATGTGCAGCAATTCCAGCTCCCATTACTCCTGAACCGATTACAGCTACTTTGCGAACATTTAAACCTGTTTTCTCATTGTTCACTATAGATGAACTCATAGTAGATCCACTCCTTCCCTTATTCAATTGTTACGCAGCCAATTACGGTACAAAGCAGCATATCGTGATCACAGTCGAGCTTTGCCAGCTACCTCACTACTATATGTATGTGAAGGGAGCATATCTCATGATGGATCTCTCACATCACTATTCAAGGATTGCTCGCTTTCTATAACACCTAGTACGCTAGTAGCTAACACTTCTGCGATATCTTTCGTTGCAATACTTCCGTCCTCCACTAATGCCTTAACACCATCTTCTAGCATCGTTAGACAATAAGGACATGCGGAACTTATCATTGTTGGCTGTACCTCTAGTGCTTGCGCCGTTCTAGCATAGTTAACACGAGTACCACTATGTTCTTCCATCCACATCAATCCACCACCAGCACCACAACACATCGCATTTTCTCTGGATCGTTCCATCTCTTTCAGAATGACACCTGGTATTGCTTGTAATATCCTCCTAGGTGCATCATATAGTCCGTTATAGCGTCCTAAGTAACAAGAATCATGTAACGTAATCGTTTCATCTAGACGATAATTTGGCTTTAATTTGCCTTGCTGGATTAATTCATCTAGCAATTCTGTATGGTGATATACTTCAATATGCGCTGCAAGTCCAAGCTGAGGATATTCCTTCTTGAAAGTATGGAAAGTATGAGGACAAGGCGTGACGATACGTTCGACATTATAGCGATGTATCGTTTCAATATTTTGCTGTGCAAGCTCTTGATAGAGCATCTCATTACCTATTCTTCGAGCGGTATCGCCTGAACTTTTCTCTTCTAGACCTAGTACAGCGAAGTTGATACGAGCATGGGTTAATAGCCTAATCAAGTCATAGAGTAGCTTACGACTACGATTGTCGTAAGACCCCATTGAACCAACCCATAGCAGTATATCTGTCTTAATTGCAGAAGCTTGACGCTCCTTCATCGTCTCAATAGTTATCCCCGTCTTTTTCTGACAATCTTTCAGCCAGTCTGCCCGCTCGCTTCGACTAATCCCCCACGGATTACTTTGTCGTTCTATATTTTGCAAAGCACGTTGTGCATCAGTTGGCATACTACCTTCCATCAACACCAGATGTCTCCGCATGTCGATGATTTTATCTACATGCTCATTACCTACAGGGCATTGTTCTTCGCAATTTCTACAAGTCGTGCATGACCATATTTCTTCTTCCGTCATTACATCTCCAATTAATTCTAATTGCAACGGATTACGAGCCGCATCAAACTGCCATGCATTACTTTGCTTGTTCATCGTTGCCGAAATATCTGCTTTCCACTTCGAATAGTCCGGCATAGTTGCTACTTGAGCATTATTCACCTGGCTAGTTCTTTCTGAAGTTTGTGGTTGATCGGTTATATTGCACATCATGTTCATCACATGTGCCCCTTGAGTAAGATCACCTATTCCCCACGGTGGTTGTTTCCAAAGCCCTTGCGGAAGCCATGGTGATTTGGAAGTAATGGCCGCCCCTTTTTCCGTTGCGTGATCACGGAGTTTAATAATCATATGCATCGGAGATAGAATTTTCCCAGTACTTGTTGCGGGACATACATTAGTACAACGGCCGCATTCTACACAGGCGTATAAATCTAGCATTTGTTTTTGAGTAAATGCGTGAATATGCCCTACGCCAAAGCTTTCTGCTTCCTCGTTTTCAAGATCAATGTGACTTAATTGTCCAATTGGAACAGAACGCTTATACCATAGATTAATTGGTGCTACTAATAGATGAAAATGTTTAGACTGCGGGACATAGATAAGGAAACTCAATAGAATGAGCAAATGTAACCACCAGCTAATCTCAAATCCTATCTCTGCAATCTGACTTCCTTGATCGACTCCTAACGACTGTAAACTTGAAGCAAGGACATGACTAATCGGAGCGTATGTAGTTGTACTTGTCGATGCATTATTATGGATTAATCTTTCAAAGCTTACTGAGAACAACACACTTAACATTAACAAGCCGATAAACCAATAGACTACTGATGGTTTGGCACCGCGCTTTAACCGTGGAAGTCGCTCTCCGTAACGACGAAATGCCCCCAATATAATAGCTACTAGCACGATCATAACAATCCATTCCTGCAACCAACTGAAATAACCATATAACGGCATCCAAGGAATTAATGGTACGCCAAATAAACCTTTCAACATTAGATCTAGTGCTCCGAGTTGCAACGATAGAAATCCATAGAAATATATAATGTGAAGTAGTCCACTACGAATATCTCGGAGTAATTTACTATGAGTAATAATTTCAAGCGTTGCTTTTGACGAAGATTGTCTATCGTTCCATGTCACAGGAGTTGCAAGTGCTATGTATTGAATTCTTCGCTTGATGATTTCAACAAACATCCATATCGATGCACCAGCTACACATAATGTAATGAACAATCTTATGTAATCACCAGTTCCCATATTCATCCTCCTTTTCTGCAGTCAGGTTAATTATCTGATATCACTGTTTATTTATATGTGAAAAATAGAGTTAACATGCTTTCAATTCGACATAGAACTCAACGTCTGTTGACAGCTTTAATCAGTTGTTAACCCTTCGTACCAGTGATAATCTTTGGAGAAGAGATATATTTGCATGTATGCTACAATATTAAAAATTCACTACCGAAAAGGAGCCAGCTTATATATGACACAAGAAAATATGCAAACCGTCGAACGAACGGAAACAAAGCTAGTTGGTTATACGGTGACGGTATCGTTAAATGAAGATTTAGAAACGAGGATCGTCGTAAGCTTACGTGAAAAACTCATTTCGAACCTTGATAAAATTACAAATCGATTAGATCATAACGGAATTTACTTGGTCCAGATTTACCCAGATGAGGAATGGACTCCAGATGTTGCTTTCGAAAGTATTATTGCTGTGGAAGTGACAGAGTTTCTCCCTCTCCCTGAAGGATTCGTTCAAAGAACAGTACCAGCCGGTACATATGTAAAAATTTCTCACAAGGGGGCTGAATCCCATATAGAAGAAACATATAATTCAATTCGAGAACAAGGAATAGCGGCCTTCCGGTCTTTTGATGTCGAGTATTGGGCTGATAATGATGCTTTGGAGAAAGAGGATAACATTATAGAAATTTATTTACCATTGTAAGCATAGTCCCTTGAGCACAGCACAATTCTGCTGGTAGAAGTTGCTCACGATCTAACGGTCTATTTTCCAATTATCTTTCATATGGTAGCACTAGCACTTACTTAACTAGCAAAATCATCGAAGGCATATGTTCCAACTTTGCACATGCTACCCCTATTAGCATGTGCACTACATGGATCAATGCTTCTTTGTTATGACATCGCTGAGAGATAGCTCTATACGATGCGTTGTACGTACGAGCTGCTATCTCTTCTGAACTTGCACTTTAAAATCAATTTACAACGATATGAGAGGGGCATCCGTATGTTCAAAATTGTTGTCTTGTTGAAACAAACATTTGATACAGAAGAAAAGATTCATATTGTTAATGGGGCAGTCGATGAGGAAGGCGCAAAGTTCATTATTAATCCTTATGATGAATATGCGCTCGAGGAAGCATTGCGAATGAAGGAGCAGCATGACGCAGAAATTATCGTAATTTCAGTAGGTCCTGAACGTAGTACTCATGCCTTGCGTTCAGCACTTGCAGTAGGAGCTGATCAAGCTATTCTTATTGCTGATCATACAAACTTAAGTCAAAGTAGCTCCAGTGCTCATTTGCTGGCAGCCGCTATACGACCAATGAAGGTTGACCTGATACTAGCGGGGCTTTTTGCCGTTGATAGCGGCAATGGTAGCGTCGCTTTACAAGTAGCTGAATTACTCCAGTTGCCACATGCCTCAGCTGCTATTAAGATACAACTTGGCAATGCTAAGGAGCTGCAGTTAGAAGAGTCACCATGGAATGGAAATCTTGCACGAATAGAACGTGATGTCGAAGGTGATACAGAAACGGTACTTCTTCCACTCCCTGCCCTAATTACAGCACAGCAAGGATTGAATGATCCTCGCTATCCGTCCTTGCCAGGCATTATGAAGGCCAAGAAAAAACCATTAACAGAATTATTCTCGTCAGATTTGTTGCAATCAGAAACACTCGCGAAAATCTCAGCAAGTGCGACAAGTTGTGATCAAGTTCTTCCTCCTGACGCTAGACCTCCAGGACAGTTCATTGCAGGAACAGCCCAGCAGCAAGCATCTTCTCTAGTAGAACAATTGTTAGAACGTTCTATTATCAAGAAAGGTGGAGATTGTTAATGAGTAATCACATTGTGATTGTCGCTGAGCGCAAAGGTACAACATTACGAAGAGTTACATTAGAGGCTATTACTGCAGCAACGAAGCTTCTCAATAATCAAGTAAGTACAATTCACGCGTTCCTTTCAGGTAGCGATAATGATATTAGCTTAATTTCATCCGCGAAAGAGCTACTACAATATGGTGTTCATGAAGTACATATTGCAAAACACGTACATTTTGAACCTTATCAAGCAACGATTGTTCTTCCTGCGCTGACAGATGTTATTAGCGCATTGCAACCTAGTTATGTGGTTATAGGACATACGTCTCACGGTCGTGAACTTGCACCACGTCTCGCAGCAGCTTTACATAGTGGCTATATTGCAGATGTTACGAAGATAGAATCATCTGCCGACAAAATTAGCTTCATACGCCCCATCTATGCAGGAAAAGCATTTGAACGTAGACAATTCCAAGGGGTTGCCCCTTATGTTGTTTCCATCCGTCCCAATAACAATGCCCCTGCTACTATTGATGAACATGTTACTATCAACAATCCAGACGAACACATACATCAGGTCAACTGTGAAGGCATACAGCTAACATCAATCGTGCAACATGTAGTTAAGCGCATCAATGAAGGAATTGATCTTACAGAGGCTGAAATTATTGTTGCAGGTGGGAGAGGCGTTCGTGGAGCTGAAGGTTTTGCAATATTACAGCAACTAGCTGATGAGCTTGGAGGGGCAGTTGGAGCATCTCGTGCAGCTTGCGATGCAGGCTATTGTGACTATGCTCTGCAAATTGGTCAGACTGGAAAAGTTGTAACGCCGCAACTGTACATCGCTTGCGGTATTAGTGGGGCCATTCAACATCTTGCAGGTATGAGTCAATCTCGGACCATTGTAGCCATTAATAAGGATCGTGAAGCACCGATCTTCTCTATTGCTGATTATGGTATTGTTGGCGATTTATTTGAAGTCGTACCACTTCTTACGGCACAATTACGTGAAATTCGACAATAATTTTATTTATTTCAAAAAAACTATTGCTTTATATAGCTCCTGCGTGTTAAGATACTACTTGTCTCTAAGAGATATTTAATACACGGAGCTGTGGTGTAGAGGCCTAACATGCCTGCCTGTCACGCAGGAGACCGCGAGTTCGAATCTCGTCAGCTCCGCCATTATTTTAACGACATAGAGTCCTTCGGGGCTCTTTTTTTGTTTTAAATTGTAGTTTAGCTTGGGTGGCGCTGCGATGGCTAATCACTGTTCCAATCGCCGTTGGCCTCGAAATTGTCACGTAGTCACTAAAACAATGAAACAAAAAATAGGCGACCGCTTCTCAATAAGATATTGAGAAACAATCGCCACCATAGACTATTTTTCTATAAAATTAATAGGACTGTAGTTAAATAGTTAGTTTAGATATCATTCACGAGTGAATGACTCCCGTTGAATCTCTTACTATTAATTCTGCAGGAAATTTTAGCTGAGTATGAGTCACTTTTTTGTTAATGAGGTCAAACATAATTTTAATCGTTTCCTCTGCCATTTTAGCTATCGGTTGCTCAATTGTAGTTATCGAAGGATGATAATAGAAAGACATATCAAGTCCATCAAAACCCGCAACTGAACAATCCTCTGGAATAGAGCGACCTGCTTCTAACAAAGCTTTACTTGCCCCTACTGCCATAGAATCGGAAATCGCAAATAATGCGGAAAAATCTAAGTTTTCTGCTAACATTTCTTTTGTGACAACATAGCCATTCTCAATTGAATAACTTTCCAGATGAGCTTTCATAGGACGTACCAATTGCTCATCAATGGTTATACCGTGATCTTCTAGTGCTTGCTTATACCCCTGATATCGCAATTGCCCAATACTTCGATCTTCCATTGAAGCAGAGATAAGTGCAATTCGCTTATGTCCTTGGCTACATAAATAATCAACCATTTTATAACTTTCTGCAAAATCATCTATGGAAACATAAGAGTAATTATAAGTATCAAATTCAGAAGATAACCCTACCGTACATAGAACATAAGGCACAGTTAATTGCTCTAATTTATCCTGGGAGTGAGATAGATAACCCCCAAGGAAAATGATACCTTTTAGTTTTTTTTCTTTTACTAATTCATTCGCGACATCAATCTCATCTTGATGTTCGTATACACGGTGTAAAATGAATGTATATTTCTTATCTTTTATTCCTTTTTCAAATAAATCAATCATTTGAATGAAAAAAGGATTGTTCATCCCTTTAATTAATACAGCGATCGTTTTTGATGCAGTACGTTTCAGATTACGAGCGTTGTTATTAGGAACATAATTGTTCTCTTTTACAACCTTCATAATCATTGCCTTGGTCTCGTCGCTAATATCGGGATGGTTGTTAATCGCTCTGGATACTGTGGTGACACCTACACCACATATTTTAGCAATATCAATAATAGTAAGAGAAGCCATAATCATACTTCCTTTATGCCTTATTTGAATGTAGATTAATGAATTAACATAAAATCTACACTACTACTTATTCGTCATCCATTGAGTATTAACCTTTTACTGCGCCAGCAACAACGCCTTCAATAATATATTTTTGACAAATTAGATAGAAAATGACGATAGGGATAATTGCTAGAACAAGCATAGCCATCATAGCACCCATATCAATCGATCCGTATCCACCTTTAAGATATTGGACAGCAATTGGAATCGTTTTATACTCTGTACCTATAACTAGATAAGGAAGTAAGTAGTCATTCCATACCCACATTACATTAAGAATAGCTACAGTTATAGCGATTGGTTTTAATATTGGAAGAATGACTTTAAAGAACATTTGTGGTGGACCACCACCATCAATCATAACAGCCTCTTCAATCTCAAGCGGTATTGATTTGACAAATCCACTAAATAAGAAGACCGAAAGCCCTGAACCAAATCCTAAATAGATAATCAATATCCCAATCGGATTATCTAATCCAATTACGTTAGCGGTTTTGGTCATTGTAAACATTACCATTTGGAATGGTACAATCATCGAAAAGACAAACATGAAGAATAATGCGCTAGCCCATTTTGTTTTCACACGAGTTAGGTACCAACCCGTCATTGAAGTGAAGAATACAATTAATGCAACTGCGCCTATCGTTATGAACAAGGACATTCCGAAAGCTGAAAAGAAATTAATTTTCTGAATACCACTTGTATAGTTTTCAAGTCCAACGTACGTATCACTGTTCGGAAATACAAACGGTGCATCACTTATGAAAAATTTACCTTTAAAGGAGTTCATCAAAACGATAAGTATTGGGGATAGGAACGCTACTGCCAATACTACAAGAAAGAGAAAGAGAAACGGTCGCTTTTGTTGTGTATCATTCATTAGTTTTCGATCTCCTTTCTTCTAGTAATAGCAAGTTGAACAATTACAATAACACCTACCATAAGGAAAAACATTACTGCTTTAGCTTGACCTACACCTTCAAAGCCTGCTTTACCATAGAATGTGTTGAAAATATCTAAAGCTAACATTGCTGTTTGTTTGGAAGGAGCACCTGCAGTCAACGCTAAGTTCTGATCAAATAGTTTGAATGAATTTGAAATACTTAAGAACAAACAAATCGTAATTGAAGGCATTACGAGCGGCAAAATGATTTTGCGAAGAATTATCCCATTCGTAGCACCATCAATTTTTGCTGCTTCAAGTTGTTCTTTAGGAACGTTTTGAATACCAGCAATGTAGATGATCATCATGTATCCGATTAGTTGCCAATTCATTAGAATAACTAATCCCCAGAAACCATAAGCTGGGTCGTTCGTCAATGTAACCTCGAACTTATAAAGAATACCGTTAAATATTAGTTGCCAGATATATCCTAGAACGATACCACCAATTAAGTTGGGCATGAAGAAAACTGTACGGAATACATTCGTTCCTAGCACTTTTTTTGTTAGCAATAAAGCGATGAAAAATGCGAAAACATTAATTGAAACTACAGACACAATTGTAAATCTAGCTGTAAACCATAAGGCATTAAGAAAATCCTTGTCTGCGAATGCTTTTATATAGTTGTCTAATCCAACCCATGTAGCATCATTTACCGTTGTAAACTGTGTAAATGACAAGTATATACCCATAATAAACGGAACGATGAAAGCTAGTGTAAATGCAATTAATGTCGGCAATGCAAAAAGAGCAAAATATTTCTGAATCATTTTCTGCATAGCGTTCTCTCCTGTTCTGTTACTTCGTGTAATAACAGATGTCACTATACGCTGGCTTAGTATAGTGACATCTATTGCACTACTTATTCTTTACTTAGCTCTTTCACTTTTCCAAGAATCAACGACAACAGATGATACTTTATCCCAAGTTTCGTTACCTTGAGCGTATTGAAGTAATGCATCACCAAAGCTGTTTTTGAAATCTTCACTTGGGAATGCTGCGAAAGTCCAAGCTACAGATGTTGTATCTTTTTCCATCCATGCTAAAATTTCTTTAGCAAGTGGATCAGCTGGTTTTTCGTTGTCAGCAAACGTATTGAATGGAGCGATAAAACCAAGATCATTCGTTACATAAGCTTTACCTTTGTCACTTGTGAACAACCACTCAAGGAATGCAATAGAAGCTTGTTGTTTAGACTCAGAAACTTTGCTGTTAATTGCGAAGTAGTTTTCAGTACCAACAGCTAAACCTTGTTTTTCTTCGCCAGTTACACCAGTGTAGATTGGAAGGAATTTAATATCCTCAGCTTTTACAGTGTTTCCGCTAACTTCATTAATTTGATTCCAAGCCCAGTTTCCGTTTTGAACCATAGCAGATTGACCTAGAGCAAATTCAGCCATAGAATCTGCAACTGTTTTACTACCTAGAAGCGTAGGTTTTACAGTAGAGTTGTTGATGTATAGATCGAAAATGTTTTTGAAGTTGTTACCATAAGAGAACTTGATTTCATTCGCAGCAAGACCTGCGCTTGTAGCATTGTCAAAACCTTGAATATCATTGAATTCATAGAACAATGGAATGTTTGCAAGATGCGTTTGCCATCTCCACTGTTCACCAGCAGCTAGAGAAGTAGAAGAGAATACGCCTTTGATACCGAGAGCATCCGCATTAGCTTGCATGTCTTCAACTACTGATTTCAATGTATCGAAGTTGTTTACTTCTTCCATTGAAGTTATTGCAGTTGCTTTCGTACCAAGAGCGAAGTATTTCTCCATAATTGCGTTGTTGTAGATGATACCATATCCTTCTACTACGTAAGGAATACCATATACGCCTTCGCCTTCAGTTACTGCAAGACTTTGATCAGAAAGGTAGCTATATAATTTAGTGTCTTTCAAATCAAGTGTGTAATCTTTCCAAGCATCGTATCCAACCGGACCGTTAATTTGGAAAATTGTTGGTGCTTCTGATTTTGCAATTTCTGATTTCAATGTTGTTTCATAAGTACCAGCAGCTGCTGTTACAACTTTAACTTTAACTCCTGTTTCTGCTTCATAATCTTTAGCGATTTTTTCGTATACTTCAGCAATTTCTGGTTTGAAATTTAGATAATAGATTGTTTCTTTAGATTTCGCACCTTCAGCACCTTGATTGTTGTCTGTCGTTGCTGGCTCTTTCGTGCCTGCATTGTTCGAGCAAGCTGCGATAAATACTAATGACATTACTAAAAGCACACTCAATACTCTGTTAAATTTCTTCATTCTAAAATCCCCCTCTAAAATGAAAATCTCGGAAGTGTAAGCGTATTCCGGAAAGCTTATCGGAAACGATACCGAAAACGGTTTCACTCGCAAACTTATGGTATCACAGACATTTATAAATGACAATCGTTTTTTTTACATCTCCCCCCTTTTTTCCAAATTTAGTCCATCTCATTTTTATAAATTTCACTTGTAATCATATGTTCTCCCTGATCTATTAACAATATTCACATAAAATTTTCGAAACGAAAAAGAGTTATCACCGTATTACTACGTTGATAACTCTTTTGGCAAAAATTTTATATAGTGGGATTTTAATTAAACATTAATTCGTTCGTTAATATTTTTCACATAATCATCAATTATACGAACCTCAATCATGTCATCTTCTTTCAAAAACTTAAACACCCCATTATTAAAGTCTGTTCCAACCTCTTTATAGAAGATGCCTTCGTATTTTGCATAATGCGTATGATTGAAGCACAGTTTATACCCATCTTCAATACATGTCAGATATGCTCTTATTCCTTTTTCGTAGAACTCATCTTGGTTCTTAACATCACGAGATACTGAAATAACATGTAAATCTATGAAAGGAATTTCGTTCAACAATACGTTGATAAATGAACCACGAGTAATCTCTTCCCAACGATTTTGCGCTGTTTGACCTAGCACTAATTGAGTAATTTTTTTGTCTCTTGCAACTTCTGCAATAACTTTTGCAACTGGTCGTTTCTCGTTGTATTTAATAATAAATTGTTCTGCGCCATGCTCTTGTGCAATTTTTTTCCAAGCAGAGATATAATGAATCTTTTCAATATCCCATTCACTTTCTGGTTGAGCGTCTACTGTCAACACATATAGAGGACACTGTAGCATTTCTGCTATTTTGCCGCCTCTCCGAATAAGTCGTTCACCGTTTGGCCCATAATACACACAGACCAGTATGCATTCATCCATACCTGCAGTCTTCATGATTACTCATTCACCTCATCTTAATAATAGCTCTAGCCTACATAACTGGGGTGCTCTTGTCAATGAAGTTGTTGTATAATTAACAGAAATTAATTCAGTTTATGCTCTAATTGCTAATTTTTACTACAAGAAGTTACATCAAGAGCAGAACATAAAAAGTTTAAGCTATGCTTTCGATGCTTTATATTGCAAGAAGTTATATCGAGAGCAGAACATAAAAAGTTTAAGCTTATGCTTTCGTTGCAACTTTTTACTGCAAGAAGTTATATCGAGAGCAGAACATAAAAAGTTTAAGGAGGAAGCCTTTTTGTCTACTTTACATCTAGCGATCTTACTTCCCTTTGTATTCGTCATAATAATCCCATTATTATACAAATACACAACTGCTATACATACAGGCTGGATTGCGTTAATTGTTCCTGTTGTCTTGTTTGTATATTTCGCAAGTTATTTTTCGATTTATGACGCGATTGAACCAATAACGGTTTCTGTCCCATGGATCCCCTCGATCGATATTCATTTTACACTTTATTTAGATAGCCTCTCCTTGCTATTTGCTTTGTTAATAACAGGTATTGGATCATTAGTAGTCCTTTATTCCATCTTCTACTTGTCAAAAGACCGTGAGCGACTTCATCTATTCTATGCATACCTAATGTTATTTATGGGCGCAATGCTTGGGTCAGTTCTATCTGATAATCTGCTTGTATTGTATACGTTCTGGGAACTCACTAGCGTTTCATCATTTTTACTAATCGCATATTGGTATCAGCGTCAGCGTTCAAGATACGGTGCGCAAAAAGCGATGTATATTACGATGACTGGTGGCTTTTCCATGCTTCTAGGCTTCATTATTCTATATGTAGCCTCCGGCACTTTCAGCATTCGTGAAATAATTGCAATGGGCGATACGGTTTCAACACATTACCTTTTCATTCCTGCGATGTTCTTTATTCTACTAGGAGCATTTACGAAATCAGCTCAGTTTCCGTTCCATATTTGGCTGCCTGATGCCATGGAAGCTCCTACACCAATCAGCGCATACTTGCATTCGGCAACGATGGTGAAAGCAGGAGTATACTTAGTAGCGCGTATGACTCCGATTTTCGGCGCACAACTTGAATGGTCTTGGACAATAATAATAGTTGGTATTGTTACATTATTCTGGGGTTCATTTAATGCCCTCAAACAATACGATCTAAAAGCTTTGCTTGCTTATTCCACCATAAGTCAACTGGGATTAATTATGAGTTTACTTGGTGTAGGATCAATGGGTATGAACGTAAAGTTCGAAAATGAAAGTTTAGTCTTTATGGGCGCGTTTCTTGCAGCGATCTTCCACCTTATAAATCACTCCGTGTTCAAAGGTAGTCTGTTTATGATGGTAGGTATTCTCGATCACGAAACAGGTACACGTGATATTCGTAAACTAGGTGGTATTATGCATCTTATGCCAATATCATTCACATTGACGATGATAGGTGCCTTCTCTATGGCAGGTTTACCACCATTCAGTGGATTTATTAGTAAAGAGATGTTCTTTACGAGCATGCTTACTTTATCTGAAAATAATAGTTCATGGGTCAACATCATTCCTATTGTTGCATGGGTAGCAAGTATTTTCACATTTATCTACTGTATGATTATTATTTTCAAATCGTTCTCAGGAACGTATCATGCTAATCTGTTAGAGCGTGTACCACATGAGGCTCCAGTAGGTATGTTAGCGTCACCGGCAACACTTTCTATTCTTGCCATTGCCCTATTCTTATTCCCTGGTCTAGTCGTAACCTCTATCTTAGAACCGACGGTCAAAGGGATGGCACCCAATGTTTTTGCGAAGCATCCTGACTGGCATGCTCATATCACTGCTTGGCATGGACTTAACTTAGAGTTATTTATGACTATTGGGCTTATCATTATTGGAATATTGCTATTCTTGAGTATAGAGAAATGGAAAACACCAATCTTTTCGTTAATTTCTAAACGTTATAATTTGAATCAGGTATATGATAAAGGGATGATAAATCTCGAGAAATTCGGTTCCAAAGTTACTCGTAGTTATATGACTGGTTCTACAACACATTATCTAACTTATATTTTCTGTTTCTTAATAATTACTGTACTCGGATCGTTGTTAATTACAAATTCTTTCTACCTAGATATGTCCAATGATTCTCCAATTGAGTGGTATGAATTTGTCTTAGGTATCGCAACGGTTGCAGCAGCAATATTTGTTCTATTCTCTAAATCTCGTCTCATGTCTATTATGGGAATCGGAGTTATTGGCTTTACTGTATCTCTTTTCTTTGTCATATTCCGAGCACCCGATCTTGCCTTAACTCAATTAGTTGTTGAGACGATTTCTACTACACTGTTCTTACTATGCTTCTACTTCTTGCCGAAGTTAAAAACGAGTATTACATCTCTAAAATTCAAACTCACTAATGCAATTATCGCTTTAGGGGTTGGAACCACATTAACTTTAATTGGTCTGTCTGCTTATGGTCATCGCATTTTCGTGCCTATTGCAGGATATTTCAATAATTCTTATCAATTAGCTGGAGCGAAAAACATCGTAAATTCGATCCTTGTAGACTTCCGTGCTTTCGATACGATGCTTGAAATTGTTGTATTGTTCTCAGCTGGAATCGGAATCTATACACTGATCAAACTAAGACATGCAGGGAGGAATGATTAAAATATGAAGTTCACTGATGTTTATTTGCAGACAGCTACGAAAATTCTCGTATTTATAATCATGACCTTCTCTATATATGTTCTCTTTGCGGGTCATAATAATCCAGGTGGAGGTTTTATTGGAGGACTTATTACTGCTTCTGCATTAATATTGCTCTATATTGCCTTTGACCTTCAATCAGTACGTGATATCATTCCTGTTGACTTCAAAAAACTTGCAGCAACAGGAGTACTAATTGCGCTATTAACGGGAGTCGCATCTCTTGTACTAAATGTTCCGTTTCTCTCGCAAGCCTACACATACGTCGATCTACCTTTCCTCGGAAAAACAGAACTTGCTACTGCAATGATCTTTGATCTAGGGGTATACCTAGCAGTTCTTGGTACAACGATGACGATCATTACGAGCATAAGTGAGGATGATATCTAATGGAAACGTTTATTATTATTATCTCTGGGATACTTTTCACTATTGCTGTTTACCTTATTTTGAATAAAAATTTCCTACGCATCATTCTAGGTGTAACGTTGTTCAGTCACGCTACCCATCTTATGTTAATGGCCATTAACGGACTCAAGAAGGGGAATGCGCCGTTGTTAAGTGAACATGGTGAAATCTATACTGATCCGATTCCACAAGCGCTTATATTAACGTCAATCGTCATAAGCTTCGCACTTACTGCATTATTACTTGTGCTTGGCTATCGAACTTATATTGAGCTTGGAACAGACAACATGAAAAAGCTGAAAGGAGAATCGCATGAGTAATATCATTATCTATCCTATTCTCATCCCGTTGCTAATGGCAATGGTGCTTGTATTTTTCCGCGAGAACATTAAGTTACAACAATGGTTAACAGGCATAAGTGTACTTGTCGTTATTGCGATATCTGCTTTCACTGTCTATCATGTTTCTAATCAAGGTATTGTAGTGCTAGAACTTGGTGGTTGGTCAGCTCCATATGGAATTGTGCTCGTTGGTGATATGTTAGCTGTACTACTAGTTACAGTAGCAAGCTTCGTAACGTTGATGTGTTTATTATTCGGATTCAACTCATTCGAAATTGGACATAAACGCCATTTTGTCTATCCAATGATTCTAATTCTGCTTGCAGGTGTAAATGGTAGTTTCTTAACAGGCGACATCTTCAATCTATTCGTATTTTTCGAAGTTATGTTGATTGCATCTTACGTACTAATTGTACTAGGTGGTAAAAAAATTCAACTTCGAGAGTCAATCAAATATGTACTTATTAATGTTATTTCCTCTACATTATTTGTTATCGCAACTGGATATTTATATTCTGTAACCGGAACATTGAATATGGCACATCTATCTGAACGTGTTGCAATGGCTGGTCAAGATGGCTTACTTACAGCAATAAGCTTCTTATACTTAACGGTATTCGGATTGAAATCAGGACTACTGCTGTTCTTCTGGCTACCGGGTTCATACAGCGCTCCACCTGCACCGATCGCAGCATTGTTTGCTGCCTTGTTAACAAAAGTAGGAGTATATACTGTCATTCGTATATTCACACTTGTCTTCTACCACGATAAAGAGTTTACACATACGGTGATGATGTGGATGGCCGCCATTACGATGATTCTCGGTGCTCTGGGAGCCGTCTCACAATGGGAAATTAAGAAAATCCTATCCTATAACGTTATCGTTTCCGTAGGATTCATCCTATTCGGTGTATCAATAGCTACAGATCAATCTTTGAGCGGTTCTCTTTTCTATCTCATTCACGATATGTTATCTAAAGCATTGATCTTTATTACTGGTGGTGCCATTATTAGCATCTTCGGCACAGACAAGCTTAAAGAATTTAGTGGCTTAATACTATTCCGTCCGCTACTTGGTTGGTTATTCTTTATCGGAGTACTGGCATTAGCAGGCGTTCCTCCACTAGGTGGGTTTGTAGGTAAAGTCATGATCTTAAAAGGTGCAGTAAGCGCTGGGGAATTAATTGTATCAATTATTGGTCTATTAACAAGCTTGCTCGTTCTTTACTCCGTAATGAAGATATTCATCCATAGTTTCTGGGGCGAGACTCTTATGAGTGAAGGTCAAGAGTATTCAACTGGAACAAACGCATTATTACCTGGTACAATTCTTGTCATCTGTATTGCTGGTATGGGTATTGGTGCAGAATGGATAATGACATTTATATCACAAGCTACCGAAGTAATGGTTAATCCAAGTATATATATCGAGGCTGTACTCCAGCAGATTAGTCCTTGACCCCAGCCTAAGTAAAGGGAAGTGTAAATCAATGACAACGCAGATACTAATTAACCTATTAATTGCTTTTATTTGGATGTTACTCAATGAAAGCTGGAATATCGTTATTTTTGCAGTCGGCTATGTAGTTGGCTTTATCATCATCCTAACCATGAGACGCTTTTTCCCCACTCCTTTCTATGGGAGAAAGCTGTATGCTGTCATAAAGTTGTTAATACTATTTGTCGTTGAATTATTCAAATCAAGTATTGTAGTACTTAAAGAAATTCTTCGACCTAGATTAACAATCAAACCTGGCATTTTCAGATCCGAAACGATTTTGGAAACCGATTTTGAAATAACTTTACTTATTTCATTACTAACTCTAACACCAGGTTCTGTCGTAATGGAAGTTGATCCAAAACAAAAGGTAATGTATATCCATGCAATGGATGCAAAAGATTTTCATAATAACATTACAAAAACTAAAAAGAAATTCGAAAATGCGATTATCGAGGTGATGCGATAATGTTTGATAAAATTATGTTACTTGCTATGTTTCTACTTTCTATCTCACTTATCATTACACTATATCGAATTATTAAAGGACCAACGATACATGATCGAATATTGGCACTTGATTCTATTGCCTATATCATTATCGGAATAGTAGCTATATTATCTATCCATCTCAATTCTCATGCTTATCTTGAAACGATCTTACTAATCGGTATTCTTGCATTCCTTAGTACGATAGCATTAAGTAGATATATGGAAAGAGGTGTCGTCATTGGGCGTAAACGGAATGATTGAATGGATCGTCATTATTCTCGTACTATTTGGCACATCGATGAGTTTACTAAGTTCATTCGGACTCATTCGATTACCTGATGTATATAATCGTGCTCATGCAACAACTAAGAGTGCGACATTAGGGATATTGTCCATCTTATCAGCAGCATTTATTTATTTCTCGTTCACACATGGTGTTTCAAGTATTCGTCTATTGCTAGCTATTGTATTCGTGTTTCTAACTGCTCCAGTCGCTGGACATCTTGTTACTCGTTCTGCACATCGTTACGGTACACCACTGGCTCCAATAAGTGTCCAAGATGACTTGCAAGATGTTTATGATCAACAAGCGATTGATGATGAAAAAGTTAGACCAGTTGATGCAGATAACTAATATATATTGAAATGCAAAAGGAGTTCTCCATGCTGGAGAACTCCTTTTTTGAATATTTTTTCTACTGTAGACCTCACTTTTGAGGTCTATTCTTAGTTTGCTAGCTCATTTGGCTTGATAGACCTCATTTTTACTGTCTATGGCTGATCTTCTAGCTCATTTGGCTTAATGGACCTCATTTTTAGTGTTTATTGATGGTTTTCTAGCTCATTTAGCTTGATAGACCTCAGTTTTGAGGTCTATTCTTAGTTTGCTAGCTCATTTGGCTTGATAGACCTCATTTTTAGTGTTTATTGATGGTTTTCTACTCACGCTACCAATTATTAATAGCATGCTCGACAAATCCAATAAGATTATTAATCACTAGCACTTCTCCGTCATCCAAAATTACTTTACCATCGAATCTAGCAAATACTTGATGACAACTGTTATCGACAAATAACATTTTAGTAGCCGTTTGCTGATCATATATCGGAGTGAATATCATCTCAAAACGACCATCATCGCTCGTAATTTGCTTAGGAGACATAAATCCATTCTCATTAAGTGTAATATTAATTTTACTCAATTTATGTGCTTTTCCGTCATAAAATAGCATGTTCTCGGTAGCTGCTGTAGTATCTCCAAAACCAAACCCGATATTGAAACCAAAACGCTTACCGTTCACATAACTACTTCCACTACCCCAAATCCATTCATGACTAAATGGCCATACTCCTCTACCCCAGTCAATGAGACCAAAAGCGGTACTAGGTTCAAATATATACTCTTTCTCACCTTCTCCAACCTTCACAATACCTGTAGCAGGCATACAATTCGTCTTATGATTGTAGTAAAATTGTGTGCTTTTCTCGGCAAAAGGAGTAGCGATAACTAGTGAAGTTAGATCAGGTTGCAACAGTATAACATCTACTTCAATCGTGGGATGCTTCTTACTGGTTGAGCGACAGCGTAACCTTCTTCCTCCATCATAGACCTCAAAGTGCATCTCTACATCTTTGCTACAATAATGTAAATCACCTTGTTCCGCAGAGCGAGGCATTTTCAATCTATTGAACGGAAGAACTAACATTTTAGTTATTTCATAATGCTGTCCTGTTGCAAATTCGAATAATTTTACGGACACATGACCAGCATATCCTACATGACCAATCGTCATTTGCATGCAATAATCGGCGTTGTTCACTTGATAGAAATCCCATTCTTTAATTTGCCAAGGTGAAGCATTAATATGCTCGCGATTATAAGTTAGTACAGCAGAGGTACTATAGCCCTTCTGGTTTAACATACCATCATTATTAAGTAGCGGGCCAGGAGTAACAATTTCGTATTGCATAGATACACCCCCGAAATTTTTCAATACGCGATTTGGCATAACGTCCCACTCCGATTAATGGTAAAAATGTTAATAGAGCAAAGATAGCTGTAGTCATAATTCATTAAATTATCACTATTATAAAACGCTTTCATATTTTTGGATATCTATTTTTTCATCGAACGGAAATTGTTTTGTTACGACGATTTGTTGCAATTTCGCTAACCCTAATCGTGCTCCTTCAATTAAATCTTCAGGATATTTAAACATTTGTTGATTATGAATAAACTCTTCTTCATCTACTACTTTCCAATCCTCATGAGGCTCCTGTAAATAATCAAGATCTAGGTCGATGAATGATATAATATTATTCTCGATTTGTGCTGGCATTGCGATATTACAATAATGCATCATCTCTCCATTTTCTTGAAATGAAACCGAAAAAGTATACCATTCCTCAAAAAAGAAAATTTCAATAGATGGATAAGGCATTATAAATTGCTTCTGTTTCGTATGATGTTGAAATAGACGACCAGCATGACATGCTACCATCGCATATTGCTCATTAAGCTCGATTAAATCTGCTTGCCATTCATAATGTAATCGATCGGGATATTTATATGCTTGAATTTGTACAGGTTTTCTCAACTGTGAATATGGTTCCAATACGATCTCCCCTAGCTGTAAGGACATAAGAAGAGCCATCGTGAGATGACTCTTCTTATACCAACTATATCATTTTTTATTTATTGAAATGGTATGTCCAGAAGTTCTCTTTACCGAATTTCCGTTTTACTTCTGGTGAATCCGTATCTCCATTACCAAACATCTCTGATATTTGGAATTGAGTTGCATGTGCGACAATGGATTCTTTTTTCTGAGTGAGATATGATGACACATCTACAGTTACATCAGGTTCCCCGTTAACATCATACATGTCATGTGCGAAAGCAAGGCACCATACTGGTGGACGTTCCTCGGCTGGAATGCTTTGAAGTACACGAATAACTGAAGCTCCTGTTGCATCATGGTCAGGATGTACACTGAAACCTGGGAAGAACGTGAATACTAATGTAGGTTTTACATCGTTATAAATTTCTCTTATAACCGAATCAATATATTCCTTCGGCTCAAACTCAACTGTTTTATCAAGAAATCCTAACATACGTACATCTTCAAAGCCGATTGCCTTGCAAGATGCAATTAATTCTTGCTTACGATAATGCGGCAAGCTAATTCGATCAGCAATTAAGGGATTACCGAGACCTCGTCCCATCTCCCCTAATGTTAAACAAGCATATGTTACTTGCGCACCTTCATCAATGAATTTCGCAAGAGTACCTGATAATCCGAATGCTTCATCATCAGGATGCGGTAAAACAACCAATATTTTTTCTGGCATGGTGAAACCTCCTATTATTAGGTGTAAAAGATGTCTATTAAGCTCTGTAGCTATTGTGTGCGTCAGCATATACAGGCTTTCGATGGGGGCATATTCGCCGTCGATTAAGCTACGTTAGTATAATCATCGTAATCACAGTTGTGTTTTTTTGGCTTCCTCTTCCAATAAAAGCTAGAAAAATTCAGCTGTCAGCACCAAGAAGCTGGAGCGTTACTTGTGGGAGGAGGAAACGCAAGTGTACGTTATTGGTACACGCGTACCGGACTTCCCAAGTTCGCTTCAGATTCGCCGCCGACTAAGCTATCGCGCGTTACATCGTGATCACAGTTGTGTTTTTTTGGCTTCCTCTTCCAATAAAAGCTAGAAAAATTCAGCTGTCAGCACCAAGAAGCTGGAGCGTTACTTGTGGGAGGAGGAAACGCAAGTGTACGTTATTGGTACACGCGTACCGGACTTCCCAAGTTCGCTTCAGATTCGCCGCCGACTAAGCTATCGCGCGTTACATCGTGATCACAGTTGTGTTTTTCTGGCTTCCTCTACTAGAAGGGGGAAGTGCTCAGTTGTAGGGCAACTACCAGCTTCCCCTCATTGTTAATACCTGCTAGCACTAATCTTCCTTGTTCATCATCTACGAAATGTGTTAAACCTTCGGCATATACCCAACCATGCTCAAGCTTTAACCCCACTCGATACGGACCTTTTCCTTCTATTGAACCATGTGAATACGTAATAACTGCATTGCGAATAAAATTAGCTGCAGGATGCTTTGTTGCATCCAAATGTGCAGCGTAAGCACCCGTCGTTAATTCCAAATGAATAAATAATGGAGTATTTCGAAAAGCATCAATATGTTTCTGTATATCTTCAACCTGAATTGGATTCATAAATACGCCTCACTTTCTATACTACTATCTATTATACAAGATATTGCCCTATACATTGAATAATAATCTTATTCCAACTTTAAAAAAGATACTACAATGATGTTGTGATCATCATTGAATGTTAACAATGAGATATAATCACAGCATTTGTAGTACCTAATAAAGAATTAACAGCATACTAACAAAAAATTCCATACTAAATTCCAATTTAATAATGCAATTTCAAATGAGAGTTCAAAACGCGGGCGTTCAGAACCAAGAAGATGGAGCGCAACTTGTGGAAGGAGGAAACGTAAATGTACGTAGTTGGTACATGCGGACCGGACTGCCCAAGTTCGCTTCATATTCACCGCCGACTAAGCTACGTTAGCATACTCATCGTTATCAACGCACGCGTTTTGAACTTCCTCTTATAATAAAGGTTCAAAACGCGGGCGTTCAGAACCAAGAAGATGGAGCGCAACTTGTGGAAGGAGGAAACGTAAATGTACGTAGTTGGTACATGCGGACCGGACTGCCCAAGTTCGCTTCATATTCACCGCCGACTAAGCTACGTTAGCAAACTCATCGTTATCAACGCACGCGTTTTGAACTTCCTCTTATAATTGCTTCATATATAGTAGCTTCCCTTCACCCGGATAATAATACTCCGGCAGATGGCACATAAATGTAAATCCATTGCGCTGAAACATCTTTCGTGCATTCTCATACTCAGGGAGATCACACGTAAACGTCTCAATATAGCGCCCTTGACGTGCTTGGCAATATTGGAACATGGCATCCATCAGTTTCCAACCTAACTTACGATGTCTGTATTCTCGATGTACACCGAAATATTCTAGACGGTATCCACCACTACGATGCTCATTCTCTACAAAAATTATTGCAGAAATAATATGTTCTTCTTCTTCCTCGAACCAACAAATCACATGTTTTTCTTGTAAACTTCGCATGGGTAACCAACGTAATTGTTCCGTCTCCCCAGGTGTAAATCGTTGATCATCAAAACAATGCTCACCTAACAAAAAATCAGATACTTTACCCGCTTCCGTACCTGTTGTAACTGGCTTAATATTAATATGTTGATGGATCGTCTCATTCATACGTTTCCCTCATTTCTAACATCTGTTCATAACTTATGATTTTTTCAGTGTGCATACTAGTGCAATTTTTATGATATTTTCAGAGCAGCATTCCAGTTCAACTGTGCGCCCTCTTGATAATAACGATCACTTTCAAAGAAATATAACTTTGCAATTAGATCATAGCGATTACGTTTCACTACTTGAACGAATCCTTCACGAGCGTCATAAAATCTTCCGTTACGATATGCTTCAATGGCAACTTCAAATTGCTTCTTTGTTTCTGCTTTTAATTGACGAATATGTATTGGATCGCCCTCGTACCAATCAAAAAGTTGAATCGGAGCTTGATCTGAGTCAAGCTGAATCCACCCTAGCGAACGACAGTGCATCGTACGAGCAAGCTCTAACTGCTGTCTTGCCTCTGCAGTCAATAATACAGATACACCGAGTTTTTCAGATAGACGTTCAAGGTCAAGTGTAAGTTGTACATGATTAGAAACTACACTACCTTCAAGCCGTTGCTCCTCACCAATAATTCCAAGCATGACATCTCCAGCATGAATCGCTACACCAATATCAATGAACGGTAATCCTAAATCTGTTCGTTGTTCATTATATTCTTCTAGTGCACGACGAATATGATAAGCTGCCATTAGCGAATGAGTCGTATCGTTCGGGAACATTGTCAACATTCCAGGTCCTAAGTAACGACTAATAAACCCACCATGCTCACGAATAATTGGTCCAAATTGTTTCAGAAATGAATTAATAAATATAAAGTTTTCAGCTGTACTCAGCTTACTAGACATATCATTGAACTGACGCATATGACATACAAGAATTGTCATATTACGGGTTTGTTGTTCTCCAAGTTGTACATCGGACATATTCTTTTTGCCGAGTACTTCTAGAAACTGCTGTGGTACAAATCTGAAATACATATTGCTCAATTTCGTAACTTCAAGTACATATTTTTTAATTGCACCAGCCATCATATTGAAACGATCACCTAATTCAGCAACTTCATCTCTAGTAGTGATTTGAACCGTAACATCCCATTCGCCACTTGCGATTTGATTAACACTGCGCCGTAACTTACGAATGGAAGCTAAGAAATAAATCGTCATAATTGTAATTATTGCACCAAGAACAATGCCAATCCATGCAACGATTTGTAGAACTGTCCCAAGTAAATTCATATTGCTACGTGTAATACCTGACATATCTTTACCCGTCTCGTAAATACCAATCACTTGATCTGAACTATTGTAGATTGGACCAAGAGCATACATCCATTCCCCACTAGAATCTTGCCACTCACCTAGGACAAGCTCTCCCAGATCTAGAACGGTTTGATTCTCTTGTGTTATTTCAAATGGTGTAAACATTGTCATACCATCATCATCATCCATAACAATATAAAGCTTGCCATCCATATAGCGATAGATCGTATTGTAAAGACCATCACGCTCCTCACCAGATAACGAGAATACTTCATCCAAACGTTCCTTCACATAGACAAACGAACTACTCTTGTAGTCTCTTGGTGACGTTAGTTGTTCTAACTCATCTCCATCAACAAGATAGTTACCATTAGCAGCTAATATTTTCAATTGTTTAAATGTGTCTTGTTTCTTCTCTGCTGACACTGATTGATACACTGTATACGACAGCCAAGCCATACAAAGTAATAGAACTGGTAGTATAATAAGTAATTGTTTCATTAACAGATACATTTTCCGCTTCATCATATCGCTATAAATGAATTTAAGAGTATACGTAACAATAAATAAGAGCAAAGCTGCAATTGCCCAGAACAATATCGCTAACGCGACATGCATTGAACTATAGTGATAGCCATCGTAAAGTCGTACAATCTGACCTTTTGTATCAAGTTCAATAACTTGCTCAGATGTCGTTATAAGAATATGTCCATAATCAAGCGCAAGATCAGTAAAACTCGACCATTCAATATCATCATACTTTTGCATAAGCTGTGAGAGTGAGAGAATTATTTCTGGCTTTGCTTGCTTATCTTCCCATCCTATACGCATAACTGATTCAGTATGTTGGTCCAAATAATATATATATGAGTCTTGTGCTATATCAATTTCAACTGGAAAATTTAGAATACTTTCATTGGTAGAAGGAAAAAGTTGAGTTGAATCTGTTCCTTTTTGGGAGAAAAGGAATCCTTGTTTGGTAGTATAAAACACTGGGGAGGAGGGTTTGCCCGTAACCTCTTTCAAAAAATGATTACTTGGCATTTCAAATTGTGAGACTTGTTTCGGATATTGAAGTAAACTACTATTCACGTCCACACTTAACAATGTAGTTGCATGTGTTTGTATATTAAAAAAATAAAGTTCAGAGCCCTCTATATACAAATTTTGTAGACGTCCTACTCGCATTAATGAATCTGTATCATCATATTGCTCGCTATGTATAACTGTCCGATCTACACCATCTGCACTTATTTTTAAGATTTGCTCGCCTGTTACTTGTAAACCATAGTTATCGAGAATTGTAAGTAGCGCATATGCATTTCCATCTTTATCTGTCGTGACGTCGTTGAACATATAGGCGTGATTAGAATCTTGATTCATCTCGCTCGCCATTGAGTAAATAAGTTTACCTGAAG
The DNA here is from genome assembly GCF_024721975.1 of Paenibacillus endoradicis. Next base: position 618,294 of record NZ_JANQBB010000002.1, read on the forward strand.
AATCAACTTTCTGTAAAAACTTTTTGGAATCGACAATCGTGTATAATGATCCTTGCTCATCCTTAATGGCTTGAGAGATCATATCGTATTGCTTACTAGTTTTAAATGGCTGGAAGGTGGCCAATTCGCGTAAACTAACGATAAAAATTATACAAACAAGCATACTAATTAGTAATAACATCAGCTTTGTTCTCAATACAATCTCTCCCGTACTTCAAATAGATTTATGTTTATCCATCGAGAAACCTAGCTATTATATGGCACTTCTCTTCATTTTACTATATTTAAGTAATTTTGTGTTAATTTTATAGTTAATTATTGCTCTACTATCGTACAAATAGTAGAATATAAAGGAATCCTCCCTTTCCACTCATATGTATGTGATATTCCTCTCAATATGGCATACGATTATTATTATATAAAGCTAGGTGATAAACATCGGACAGCTCGTTTGCGGTGGAGCATCGCTCCAGTGTAGTTTTGGAATGGCACCAAGCGTCTTTCTCTCTCTCCCAACTAATAGAGTGACAGCCACTCTACCTTACGCCAATATACTAGACAATAAGCCTATGGTTAATATTTTACCTTTTGTTATGTGTTCATCTCTTGCTAATCCCTTAGTAGCTAGTGCTACAGCGTCCGCATTAGGCGTATTAACACCTATGCCCTGTGTTCCAGTAACTGTTGCACCATGGGCACCTGGCTCTCCTACTGTAATGATTGCCAACATGCCCGCACTTAACAATACTTCAAAATGTATGTGCTCGTATGGAGGCGTGATCTCTATTAATACACCCGGACAATTTACTGTTCAGGTGCCTTAACTATTTCATTGTGACAGAAGGAAGAAGGAGTAAAGGCTCATGATTGAAAAAATTATTAAGCCGTTTCTTAACCCTATTAAAAAGCATGTTATTATGCCGCTTAAGCGGTTAAAAAACTGGCCTAAGTTACTTGCGAAATGGATAAAACGTCAGTTCTCCAAAATATTAGGTAAAAAAGAAACTACGAAAGAAAGTTATTTTGCTATCGGTAATTATTACATATCAAAAAAACTCGTTATCATCATTATTATCGTTATTTTAGTGCTTTATTTCTTTATTTTTATTAAGCCTCCTAAGTTCATTAATAAATTATTTAATCGTACTCCATCCATTACATTACAAGCAGATGGTTCTGCTACAGCTTATACAGGTAAAGCAAAATTACTTACTAGTGATAAAGTTCTCATTTACGAAGGAGAACTTGCTAATGGAGTCTATGAAGGAAAAGGTAAACTCTATTATTTAAATAAAGAGTTGCATTATGACGGACAATTTTCAAGAGGCCAATTCCATGGTATAGGAAAGCTTTATACTGACAAAGGATTACTAGTTTATGATGGAAATTTTTCAAATGGTCAATATGACGGTGAAGGTAAGCTATTCAATACTGATGGCAAACTTATTGAGCAAGGGGTCTTTGCATTAGGCACATTAACAGAAGGTTCTAAGTATGGTGACGATGGATCGCTCATCTACACAGGTAGCTATGTTGATGGCATCTATGAGGGTGAAGGCACGTTATACTACCCTAATGGTGATGCATCCTATCAAGGTAACTTTAAGGCAGGAATTCCGCATGGGCAAGGAAGAAAGTATACGGAAACTAAGGCACTAGTCTATGAAGGGGAATGGTCTAACGGTATTTATGCTGGGACAGGAACGTTATATGACGCTAATAAAACTATCATCTATCAGGGACAGTTTCTGAATGGAAACTACCACGGAACAGGAAAAACATTATATGATAATGGATTTATTTCTTATGAGGGTGGTTTCAGTAACGGTAAGCGATCCGGTCAAGGTATAGAATTTTTTGAAGAAGGCAATGTGATGTATCAAGGTGAATTTCTTTCTAATCAATATCATGGAACCGGTACGATATTTGATGAAAAAGGAAATACGATCTATACTGGCAGCTTTATGAACAATCAATATCACGGTGCTGGTGAAAAGTATAATAGTGATGGTTTGTTAGAATATCAAGGTAGTTTCAAATACAACAAACTTAACGGCATTGGCAAATGGTATGAAGATGGAACTCGCATAATTTACATCGGTAACTTCCAAGACAATTATCTCGATTTTAATGAATTACTTAGACTGTCATTCACTGAACGAGAAACATTACTTGGTAAGCCTGCCTCAGTGAAAACGCAGTTAGATGAATTATCTGAAGTTGCTCCACCAGTTGAACCAATTAGTGAAGAGCAAGCTGATAACTCCCAAGCTGCGACTAAACCAATGGAAGCACTAGCTTACAATTACAACTCTACCATTATAACTGCAGCATTGGATTCTGTATTACCGTCAGGCACTACTGAGCCTGCAACAACTGAGCAGACAGCTATTATTCAAGGGGCAGACGTACAGTTCTTCTATCCTCAGCTAAGTTTAACTTTCGAAACTAGGCAGGCTGATGTTTCAGTCGCAGAATATCAACTACTATCTTTCACGATATCAGAAGGACATGTACTCGATCAATTCTACACGGAGCTTCTAGAACGAGTAACTGCTACACCTGATAAAGTTAAATTAGTGTCGCTCGGATTAACACGTACTTTTTCTATTGATGAGGTCACTTATAAAATTAAACTTAATCTCGATGAGAAGCCTGTCTCTGCAACTGTAGATCTCACAACACAGTCAATAGATGTATTTCCGAAACCATCATCGAAACCTGATGAACCCAAATAATTAAAAGGAGCATGGAAGCGTCATATGACGCTTCCATGCTCCTTCTTACATTCAGCACCGCTACGTAAACAGTGCGTTGCTCCGCTACTTTCAGCGAAAAAAGTGAATTTTCACTATACTTATACCCCATGAGTGAAAGTTTCTCCTTATGTCCTCGTACATTAAACACCATAGTGAAAAAAACATTAATTCAATTAATTAACCCTCGATTAGACCAACATATCTTATTTCCTTGCCGTCTACTTTAGCAATTAATATCGCTCCACTTTTTGTTATTGGTACATGAATTTCTGTTCCAATAGGAAGCATAGTCGCCATTCCTTGTTCAAATGTAAGATCGTTGTTATATTGTTTTTCAATAGTTAAGACTCTATCACCAATGGTTAGTTCTGCTTGTTGTACCCATTCATTGTTACTTGCATTTTTGTAGATAACATCTTTGTATTGAAAAATATCTGCATTCGGATTTTCAGCGAGAATATCTGTTGCTGATGGATTTCCAATTGATGTTGGAGTACGCGAATGTTCGGTATTGCTTACTGTTGATTGGTTACATCCTGTAAGTATGAATAAAGCAATAAATAGTGAAATGAATACCTTCATACCTCAATTCCCCTTTGCTCAAGTAGCTTAATCTTCGAAATTTATATTCCCTATGATCTAAATAACGAAAACTACTCAGGTTATGTTGCAGATACTTGGAGGCTTTGACCTGTGCCAAACAATAAACGAAGGCACCCAACCAGGTGCCTTCGTTTATTAGACAATATAGAATTAGCCTGGTTAAGGCACCGTATAACCGGTATTATTGTGACCGTTTCCGATCGTTTCGCTCAAGTCAGTGGTTTTGACGTTGTCCACCTGGACGCTCACATAAGTGCCTGGGGCTATACCCGCCAGACTGTCAACCTCTAGCGTAACTTCATTCTCATGATCAATGCCTCCCCAAGTCGCCGAGTGCAAGAAAACCGGTTGGATGTTCATCCCGCCCTGTGCCAATACAATATAGTTTCCATCCGCTGCTGAAGTTGGGTCCACATTCTTGCTGAACGTCAACTTCAGAAGACTTCTCCCAGAGATGTTCGATTCTCCGATATACTCCAGGCTGTTTGCAGATAAGACTAGCGTGGGAACGACCGTAATTTGCTCTGTCATGATGTTACTATTCGCCATCTCTGTTTTCACTGCAATTGCTTTGATCGTAGAACCGGTCTGTACATAAAAGGGTCCGTTGTACATAACGGTGTACGGGTCAGTCTGCGGGTTAGTCGTCGGATCATGAATACCGTCCGTCGTGTAGTAGATCGTCGCATCGGACGTCGTTGTGCTTAGCTCAACTTGGACACTGCCGTTCGAGTCAGTCTGAATTGCCGTAGGGGTTGCTACTTGCGCTTGTGCAATCGTATACGACACTGACATGACTTCGCTGTTGGTCATGCCGCTTTTTACTGCGATCGCCTTGATCGTCATTGCATTCGTGATCGTGATTGGAGAGCTGTATATCGTGCCGTTCGTTGGGCTTGGATCGCTGTTATCTGTCGTATAGTAGATCGTTGCCCCCTGCGTCGCGTTGGACAGCGATACACTCGTGCCTGCCGCAACAGCTCCGCCTGCAAGATTTGCTGTCGGTGTCGCCGCTTGCTCGATAATCGTGTAGCTTACGGTCATTACACTACTGTTTGTCATGCCACTTTTCACTGCGATCGCCTTGATCGTCATTGCATTCGTAATCGTGATTTGGGAGCTGTACACCGTGCTGCTGGTGTTTGGCGAGGTACCATCCGTCGTGTAATAGATCGTTGCCCCCTGCGTCGCGTTAATCAACGATACACTAGTGCCTACCGTTACAGCTCCGCTCGAAACACTAGCAGTCGGTTTCGCAACCACTTTGGACGTACTGACTACCTGCGGCACAACCTCAGGATCTCCAACTATATAAGTTCTAGTAGCTGTAACTCCACTGACCAGATCTGTCACTTCAATGTCGAATTTTTCACCCGTTGAACTCCACGAGGTATCCGCAAAGACAGTAAACGTTGTAGGGGTCATAGATGTAGAGTCAGTAAAAGCAGCAACCGAAAGGTACAAAGAGAATTCTAAGAAATCTTGAACCGTTTCGCCAAACTGATTGATAGCTCTAAACTGAATAGGGACCCTGCTCGAGCTGGGAAGCGTGTCGGATGTAGTGAGAAATTCAATCTTGGTGACTCTCTCGGCAGTTACAGACACGGTGGCAGTGGATTTGTCTATATCCGCAGCATCAAGGCCGGATAAGGTTATGACGTAACTTCCTTCCTCTAAATTTTTCGCGAAGATCAATGTAGCACTTCTTTTATCAGCAGCCCAGTCGATTTGTGCACCTTCTGCCTTTGTGACGGATAAACCAGCCTTCGTTGAATCTACGGCCTTATTAAAGGTCACGTTGATTTTCTTTACGCCTACTTGCTTCGCTTCCACGATAGACACTTTCCCAATGGGAACGTACTGTTGTTTGGCTTCATAAGCACCGGTAAGAAGCAGATCGCGCGTTGCGTTAGCTTTGCCGCCGAAAATTCCGTCCGGAAGATTTTCCAATAATTTTAGTGACAATGCCTCGGCGACATAACCCTGTGCCCAGTCGGATACCGTACTATCGTCGCCAGTCTTAGCTTTTGCTTCCGCGTCCTTGCCTAGCAAGCGGACCAAAAACGTTGCCAACTGCTCTTTGGTTACTTTACCGGCCGGATTGTATGTACCTTCACCATAGCCTTCCGTGATGCCGGCCGTTTTCAGTGCTTCAATGAAGGGCAGTGCATAACCGTTGGCGGCATCATCCGCTGTGACGTCGCTGAAACTGGACGTCTTCAGATCTTTATTGACTTCAATGCCCGTAATCAATGCTGCAACCTTGGCGAACTGGGCACGGTTCATCTCATCTTTGAGCCCGAACGTCGTATCGCTAACACCATCGAAAATCCCAGCACTAATCATCGCATCGAACTTGGCTTTCGTTGCCGCATCCAGAGCCTTCAGGTCCTCAAAGTCGGCAGAAGTCTTGGCTGCCACATTAGCGGGAAAGCTGAAAGCAGCATTTAACCCCAATAGAGCCACCAGTGTGAAAATTAAGATTCTTTTTTTCATCGGATTCATCCCTTCTAGTGTTAAGTTTCAAAATGGTTTGCTTCACAATATCAGAGCCGACTAAAATAAAGCGATATACTTATCATACGATTATACAAGTGTGTTTCCCCTCCAGCCATTTTTCTAACCTTTTCGGCAAAAATGTTGTCGATTTCTGCTTCATCATATTACAGCCGGTCTAAACAATTCCTAAACAATTGCTAATGAAAAGGAGTATCCCTCAGTTATTATTCATAACTGAGGGATACTCCTTTTATGGAGGAAAACGTATCAATTTATACCCAGCAATCTCCTGACCTTTTCCTTCGGCTCAATCCCCAACTCAGTCAGAAGCAGCATCCTCAAAGTCTCATATTGCTTGATCGCCGAAATGCGGTCATCCGCCAAAACCAGTACGCGAATGAGCCGTTCATGAATGGACTCATTCAGCGGATTATGTATAAGCGCCTTCCGCAGCAGTTCCGCAGCCGCATCATAGTGCCCCCTCTTCTCCTCACGTTCATGAAGGCGAAGTAACATTCCGACGTACTTGCTTTCCAGACGAACTCGCGTCGGCTCTGACCATTCGTACGAAGTGCCTGCCATAAAGCCCTCTCCGTATAATTGAACAAGCTCATCGGCATAGTCACGAAGTTTTATGTCTTCAATTTGCTCCTGCGAGGCCAGCAAACGATCCCATTCATCGAGATCACAGTACAACTGGCTCATATCGATGCGATAACCGCCTTCCACATGCTGAACGATACCGTCAAGTCCAATTTGCCTTAAAGCTTTTCGCAAATAGTGAGTCGTTGTATTAAACTGGGCCCCTGCCCGGTCCACCTCCACCTCTCCCCACAAACGATCGAGAATTTGATCTCTACTTACCGCCTCGCCGCGATGGTGAATGAGAAATGCCATTAATTCCTCGGTTTTGGAAGTCCGCCATTTAACCACCGCACCATTCTCTATCTCTACGCGCAACCTCCCGAAACATCGGATCTTAACTCGTGGATGTGCTTCATAAACAGGGAACGATTGCAGAACGAGACGCGCATAACTTGTTGCATCCTTCGAACCCACACCTTTGTCTCCATACGACTGCACATAAATAGACAACAACTCTGCCATCGCCGAGCCTTCGTCAACGAAGCTGCGAATGAACCCTTGAGGTTTGGCGAGACGTAAAGCGGCAGCCAGCTTCGCAAGCGCCGGCTCCGTCTGATTGTCGCGATATAACGTCATACTATGCAAATTCAGAATGTGAATGCAGTCCCGCAGACGGTCTTCCTTCGTCAACAGATGATACAGTCGCTCTGAGAGAGATAGCGCGGATTCGAATTCTCCGCATGCGGCCAGCACGCGAACGAGTGCCAACTGTTGAGAAACTTGGTCCAGCGTTGCTTCGTCCGAGTACGACATCCCGCATTGCTTCAACCATTGCTGAGCAGACGCCATGTCGCCCTGACGCACCGCCCAGCTCACCTGTTCCGCTTCAATTTTACTTATGAAGATTTCATAGTCTGGTGAATCGATCTTCAACTTAAGTTGTTCTAGCAGCGTCGCTGCTTCTAGTGAGTTCCCTTTTGCTTGCTGAATTCTAGCAGCTGCCACAAAGAGCTGATACCGATTACGAGGAACCGGATCGAATCCGTCTGCATGCATAACACGGTTCAGCCAGTCCTCCGCTTCCTCCAGCCGATTCCACTCGTACAATACCTTGGCATAGGAAGCATACATCGGCGTCGCATTCGGATGGTTAACGTGATCTCGCCAATACTCGATCATTCTTATGAAAAATTGTGCAGCACCCTGGTAATCGTTAATGTAGCTCAGATGATCTTCAAACTCTTCAACCGAATAATGCTTATTGTTTCCACCTTGAATAAACAAGCTTTGTTCGTGTGCGGGTGCAAACGTATCTCCACGAATAAAATAGTCAGCCGTGCTCAGAAGGTCTTTTTTCACATAGGCAGCCGTACCACAGAAATAATAGATGTCCCCCATGGTCTTACGCCATACGTCAGCATCCATATGATCCTTTAACGCTTCAAAACGGATACGAAGCCGTTCCGTTCGATCCGGAATGTGTTGAAACTGCCGAACGCCGACCATCACGAACAAATAAAAAAGCTCAACAAGTGGTCGGCTCGCTATATACTGCTCAGGCACTTGCATCACCCAACGAGCAACGATGGTATTCTTGCCTCCCAGAAGCTCGTACAGATGCTCTTCGATCAGGCGAGCGACATCTTCATACTGCCGGCCCGCCAAATAATGATCCGCAGCTTCTACGATTAGCCCGTTAAGTTCGAGCCATTGCGCAGCACGCGTATTCGCCTGAACCCACCACTTAGGGTATGACCGAGCAAGCATCGATTGCAGGAAATCAGATAACAGATGATGATAACGATACCAGTTGCGTTGATCGTCCAGAGGAATGATGAATAGCTGAAGCTGCTCTAGCTGTTCCAACTGCTGCTGACCTCTCGCTTGACCGGTCACCGCCTCGCACAATGCATAATTCATCTGGTTTAACACGGAAGTTTGCAGCAAGAAATCGCGCAGCGCCTCCGGCAGATCGCGAATGACTTCCTCTAGCAAGTAATCAGATATGTGCTGCTGATGGCCGCTGAATTCACGAATTGATTCCGTCATATTTTCGCTTCGTTTCAGTGAGATGGCCGCAAGCCGCAAGCCGCAAATCCAACCCTCGGTTTGATTGTACAGCATATGGAGCTGCTCAGCCGACAATTGTAACTCCGTCGTCTCTCGGAAGAAATCATTGGCTTCTTCTAGTCGGAACCGCAGCTGCTCGATCGTAACCTTCCGCATCTCGCCTTTCATAAATAATCTTGCTGTCGGGAAGGGGAGGTCGTTGCGGCTTGCAATATATAAATGAATGTGGTTTGGGAGGTGTTCCAGTAAGTAGCTCATCGACTTCTGGATTGCCGGCATCGTCGCCAGATGATAATCGTCAAACATGATGACTAGCTCGCCTGGCAGTTGATTCAACTCGTTTAGCAGCGCAGTCATCGCCGGCTCCATCGATGCGGAAGATATAGAGGGTCCCTCCTCCAGCAGAGGCCAAACGGTCAGGCCAAAGACGTCGACATGATTCTGGATCGAAATGATGACCATGTTCCAAAAGGTGAACCAATCATCGTCCTGCCTGTCCAGTGACACCCATGCAACAAGCTTTCCGCTTTGTTTGGCCCATTCGCTTAACGCCGTCGTTTTCCCATAACCAGATGGAGCGAATAAGAGCGTCAACTTCGCGTCCATGCCCTCATCAAGCAGACGAAGCAGGTCTGTACGTGCAACCAAGGTATGCCGTTCATAAGGGATGTGCATCTTTGTTGCGATAATCATCGATAACCCTCCATAAGACAGAAAATGTGTAATTAGGAGTAACTTCGACATTCAAGTCGTAAAATCCTATGCTTTAGGCTGCACAACATATGCCCCATTAGCGAATTTGCGCGGGAAGACATTTTGTAGAAGGTTGCCCCGTTATTGATGAGTGATACGGCTCCCCGCATTTGATCTTCAACTATCCTGCCCGTTTAATAAAGAACCGTCAGTCTAATATTATATTTTCTTTTGACAACTACAACTCTTACTAGATGTTGCTCTACTGCTCACGTTTAATTATTAAAATACAAATGATTCAACTATATAATAAAAATGCCGAGAAGACGGTAAACTAATTCCCTCTACTCGGCATTTTATTATTTCAGCGAAACGATAGGCGCTATGATCATTAACATAAATCCGAAGTCAACAGCGGTTATATCAACGAATCATTATCGTAGAGACCTGCCCGGCTACTATGCTTTGCTTGTAGCAGCGCGGTTGTGACTTTGCTCAATCGCTTCAGCAGCTAATCCTACTGCTTCCTCTTCTAATGCCTTCACTGCCCACCAACGCACTCGCAGCCGTAATCGTTCCGTCTTCTCGTGTACTTTCACTCCAATACGGAAGCTGCCTTTACTCGGATATTGAATATGCGCTAATGATACTTTAGGGAAATCTAGTTCATACTCACTACCCTTAAATACGTCTTTGTCGCCTACTACAATCGTATCGCTTCGCTTCCACATTTCAGGAACAGGTATATTGCTTTGTCCATCTTCATCACTTAGTGCAAGTGTGAGCAGAACGGGAAGATGCACATCGAATCCATGCTCAATTTCATCAGAAATAAATCGGCGTTGTTTACGATGGTACCATTTCAATTTTTTCTCCGGCTCAATCGAGATTTCTACGACGCCAGTAATCACCTGCTGCTCTTCAAGTTCTTCAATTTGCGGAGGGATAAGTCTCGCAAATTCTTCTTCAATGGTAGGGAAAGGGATAACGTGATCATCTGTACTAATCGGTTCATCAAGTTCCGTTTGCCCTGAATGCTCAGGTGTTGAAAGATTACTAGATAGTAGCATTTTATAAAGTAAAGTTGGGTTCACAACATAATCATGAAAAGGCTGTTGAATCACTTTATCGATGACATAGCTTGCTCCCATTTGCAACAAGTTAATTTGCGCGATATAGATGCAAGGATCACTTGGGGCTTCCATCGCTTGATCCAAAGGACGAGCATAGTAAGCATGAAGAATTCGATCTGCCACCGACTCCTTACTAATCTGCACTGACTGCTTAGGCAAAGATAGGTCATACAATAAACGTTCTCCAATAACAAGTTTAGAGCTTCCAGACACTGATGTTAGTTGAATATGTTTACTTTTTTCATCGCCATCAGCTTGATGAGCGCGTAATGTAATTATTTTTTCATACCTTGTGCTATTAGCCTCAGTCGGCTCACTGAAAACGACTTTACCATCAATAAGACCATCAACAATATCGGCATGTTCAAGTTCTAACTCATATTGGAAAGAAATCGGAGAAGTTTGAAGCGTTTTTTCAATAATGAGCTTTAGTTCAAAACTTTGTCCGTATTCTACGTAACGTGGCAACTGCTGATAAATACGAACCTGACCATCATCGTACCAACTCCATGTATCTTCAATGAGATAATCATATTCGAACTGCTGTGGCTTAGGCGCTTGTTCCGTAATGAAAATACGATAGCTTTCTAGTATTCGATTATGCTCGCTAACTTCCTCACTAGAGCCAACTCCACCCGCTACAGTATGAACTGGTTCTTTGCCTTTCTCATCATAAGCTATACAAAGATAGACGTTTTTTGCATAATCATTATTTGTAAATCCATCTACATTCGATAGCTTAATCGTAACAGGAGAAGCAACTACGATTTCTCGACCTAATTTATCAAGTGCAACTCCTGTTTCCATTGAAATAGATTTGTCATCAACTGCAACAACCTGTAACCCTGATACTACTCCGCTTCCAAATAAAAGACGATTGCTTAATCGGTGTTTATCGGAGTTATACGTTTGCTCAGACATAAAATCTCGTACTGTTAGCAACTTACCATAGAAATACCGATTACGTTCAAACGGAACATATCTTGCTCTATTCATACGCTCATTCCTCTCCTTTATCTTATTCCAATCGAGAATTCAACCCTAATCTAGTATGTTTATCCATGCGATTGTCTTGACCAACATCAATCGTAATCGTATGATGTGGCATTGATGATCGACCATCTAATGTAAGTAAAGTAGGTTCTGATAATACAGTGTTCATCCCTAGATAAGAATGAAGATCCATATATACCCACGGCTGTAATATAACTAATTTGAAAGTAGCAAATACAGGCTTATAGTTCTCAACAATATGCTGTAACGTTACTCTTTTAAGCTCGGTATCTACATGTTCTGCTTTTACTAGTACATTGAATGCGTGCGGGTCTGCAGCATACAAACGTTCAGCTACGTCTCCAAGTTCCACGTTCTCTTTCAACGGCTTAATTTGCTCATATTCAAGAACAATTGGTGTAAATCCTGTATAAATGCGCACTAATGTTTCAATTGCATACTTTGTACCACGCATACTATATAACTTTGGTGCTACCTTCATTAACTCTCTTAATTGGTTCTCTGACCAATAATCATCTGATTCAATACCTAACCATCCCAGTAACCAATGCAACGATTGCCCTTTGACTTGATTAGGCTCTAAACTTCTCGTAACCGAAGCAATGCTTTGATCAGTATCTTCTAATAGACTTTGATAGATACTTAAGTATCGCGATAGAAAATCTTGCGATGTAGCTTCCCTTTGATAAATACTTGGCAAATAAGTAAGATAAGAACTTCTTGGAAAATATACTTCCATACTTTCAATAATAGGAGAGTGCATGCTCGATCCGATCAATTCTATGAAAATCCATAAGTAGCGACCGTTCGCACGATGTAATAATGCATCCTCAGCATCTTTCAATGGCGTTATCCATAGCGGAGCAAGCGTATCTAGCTTCTCTAGTACTGGTATAGACTCATTACGGATGTATTGGTCTAAGTGGATTATTTCCTGACCGAGTACGATCTCTAACTGATCAGAGGCGTAATAACTTAAATTCCATTGTGTATCTTGCTGCTTATGTACTTGTAACTTCACCCTATGCCATTCCGTCGCCGCTACACCACTATCAAGACTTTGACTACACCATACACCAATATGTCCATGTCGCTCTTCCCAATAGGCTGTTTCAGATATTGGATGTACGGTATAGATTTCATGCTCCTTATCATTCCATATATATAGATTATGCTTTCCTGCTTCTACTTGTTGACCACGAGCTAACTCCATCTGACCTCGTTTATTAATGCTTCCATCAAGTGAAAAAGAGATCAACTCACAACCTAGTACATCATCTTCTTGAGACACCAACGCCCAATACTGATGATTAGCATGATAGCAAATAGAACGGACATTTTGAAACGGTAATGCTACTGTAATTAATGACAACATATTATTGTTTAATTGCCACCGAAGTAGACGTTGTTCATTGCAATCAAGAATGAGAACGTTACGTTGATCGTCTAGCAGTAACTGATAATGTTTCTGTCCTGCTGGAACTTGAAGTTGCTGTTGCTGGTCAAACAATGCTTTACGCTTCGGCAACTCAACATTAAGTATAGGCTCACCAATGGCATCAAAACGTAGTAATTGTGTATCCTCAGTAGAGGATACTTGACCGATAATAATTACTCCATCCTGATCGTCGTTAATTAACTCATAACCAATAAAATAATCACTATACCAAGCTGTTGTACTCCATTTCAATTGTGCACGATCCAGTAAAAAAGATTGCAGCATACTTCCATGTTCACCATCATAAAGCACAACAATTGACTCACGATTCACTGCAATTCTAGCCGGCTGATAGCTCTCCTCATAGGGAAGACTCATGACCAATTCCACTAAAGAACTAACAAGATCAGTACGCCATATACAGCATTTCGAATCTAACATATACCATCGTCCATCGTCCGTTAGCACTGTATCAATAATAAACTCATGACCATGTGCGAGAGGAATTGATGTACGCTTCACTTGGCGATACATATAATCTCTAGCTATTTGCAACCCTGCAAGCTCTCCTTGTAACTGAAACGTCGTCCCGTTGCTCCAATCGGAGGGCTTACGAAATGTAAAAAAAGTAGGTTGATTCATTGAGTAATCCTCCTAAAACATTTAATTAATATTCTTCTCATTAATCAAATGTAACGTCGTAAGCATAAACATGTTTGTTCAATGTCTGCTTTTTGAAATCCTCTCATAATGTAGGTTCAAAAAGTGGACTTTCAGAACCGAGAAGATGACCCACAGCGGAAACGAGTAGCACAGCGTACGTTTTGTGTACGTGAGCACACGCAGGCTTTCGATGGGGGACATCTTCGATGCCGAATATACTGCGAAGCCAATCATCGTTATCAAAGTCCTCTTTTTGAACTTCCTCTCATAATGTAGGTTCAAAAAGCGGGCGTTCAGAACCGAGAAGATGACCCACAGCGGAAACGAGTAGCACAGCGTACGCTTTGTGTACGTGAGCACACGCAGGCTTTCGATGGGGGACATCTTCGATGCCGAATATACTGCGAAGCCAATCATCGTTATCAAAGTCCGCTTTTTGAACTTCCTCTCATAATGTAGGTTCAAAAAGCGGGCGTTCAGAACCGAGAAGATGACCCACAGCGGAAACGAGTAGCACAGCGTACGCTTTGTGTACGTGAGCACACGCAGGCTTTCGATGGGGGACATATTCGATGCCGAATATACTGCGAAGCCAATCATCGTTATCAAAGTCCGCTTTTTGAACTTCCCCTAATTGTTTGTCAGAACAAATTCGACATCATGCCCCCCCGAGTAAGCCAATCCATTAGGCGGAATAATAATATCTCCGCCCTCATCCTGATACACATTATTACCTTCTGCCATTAACCACACATCTTGGATATACTGCACTCCCGCTACGGTATGAATCATGTCATAAACATCGCTCTTATATATGGCCCTGCCGAATTCCCATCCTTCAGAATGTACTGAGGTTTCAGGCTTCAACCAGCCATTTAACGCCTGAATAACGTCATGCTCTTTTCCTTCATATTGAGGAGTAACAACTATAATTGCACGAATCGTCACTTTAATGTATTCAGGTGCAATGATGTGAAACTGTGATGTTAACAAGCGGTAAGGTTCAAGATGAGTAGCAATCGTCAAGCGAAGTCCTTCACTTGGGATCGGAAAACTACGTGAGCTCTCAGGAACGACTACAACTGATATATGTCCCATCGCTCGCTCATTAGGGTAATTGTTCAACCTTGTATGATAGCCAGCAATTGCTCTTATTCGCGCTATTCGTATCCCTGGAATTTCAAGGACACGTTGCTCAATATCTGCAGTTGTAATGCCGCATTTTGGTTCAAGAACTTCAAGCTTAATACGATCCAGTGCTTCGCTAACGCTTTCTTCCTCTGTCCCACCATAAGCTGGAAACAAGTTTGTTAGACGCAATGCATTTTTTCTTAGTACCATTTCACGAATCGTATCTTCCTTCACATTACCAGCACTTCCTACACCCGTTCGATAACTAATAAATCTAATATTACGAGACGTAGATGCTGGAGGAGATATCCCATGTATTCCATCTGAAAACTGTATTTGTGACTCGTCATTAGATAAAATATAATGTCTGCTATACGTATTGGAATCATCAAAATCTAATACTGAATCCCAGTCTTCCCATAACATGCAACCTAACTTAGCTGAGTAAGCACCTACTTGCAGGCGGACTTGGTTCGAAAATACTGACGGTATAGGTAGATCATACTTTTGAAATGAAATACCATTACCCGCTGCTATATATTGTTGAGCTATAAATTCTGGTTGAACAGCTACAATTCTAATGCTATTCGTACCAACTGGTACCAATGAAGAAGGTAACAGTATTATCTTCAGATGAGAGGCATCGTGAACTAATTCATATCCATTGCTTGAAATATCAATCCAACCATTATGAACAAAATATTGCACTTGAATATGACCTTCCATAAATAAAGCATGATATAAATAGACGTGAATCGGATCTATCTGTCCAATCATCATATCTTGCTCCGACCAACCCTCGAATGTTTGTTCCATACACCACGTCTGACCTTGCGTAGCAAACACTTCATTCCACACTAGTCTACGGATGCGTGGCACATCATCAAAGCTACCGCTCAACAGTTTTGCCCGTAATGCTGTCACCTTACTTGAACCTACAGGAATTTCGAATAGAATTGGACCACTTTGATGCATACAATACGATTCATCACGTTCCATTCGAACTGGTTTCCAACTATCTCCATGTTCGTCCTCATCTAAGTAACTCCATTGTACGTAAGCAGACGGTGTAAAATTTTTATACCGTGCAGGAATACGTATCGTTGGTTCTTGACGATCCAGTTCAATCCACAAAGATAGTGGCATTTGACGTGGCAGCGGTTCCGCAAGCTTCAGTTCCATCGTTGCATCCTGCTGTGCATGTTCTCCAAATGGATAAATTACTGATCGACCAGTCGTCATGTCCTGTGACAAATGATGGATATCGTCCATACGATAAAGTGTGATTTTTTGGCTTATATCTGGGATAATATTAATTGAACGTACCGTTTCAAATACTAATTGCCCTACCTTCAATTGTGTTCCAAGTGGTATATAGGTTTGCTTACTAGCATGAGAAAAGCTTAGTGAAGTCGTTGCAGGCATACGATGACGCGGCATACCTCCAAGTAATTTTAGAAATTTAAGTTCGTGAGTAACAGATAGAGAGTCTAACTCGTATTGCTGCATTTCCAGATGCCAAGCCAACATTTCAAGTAATGTAATACCTGGGTCATGAGCATTCTCATCTGTCCAATCAGGCGCGATACGTGGTATGAGGTCTCTCGCTTCACGCACAAGTTGTTCAAAACTACGATCATCCAGATTAGGTATCGGTAACATGACAATGACTCCTTTCTATTGGTGTAACTCAATAGTCAATTGATGTTGACCAGGTATTACGATACTGTGTGGCAACTCATCTATACGATCTGGATTCCATTCGCTACGTTCACCATTTTCAAGCTTATAGGACTCTAGTAATAGCTGCGGAATATGGACGACTGGTCCTACAGATTTCATTAGTGCATAGAACATGGATGGATGAATCATTCCACCAATTTCCCAGCCACGTCCATCAGTATTTCCCGTTAATGGATGTAAAAATTGCTCTAATTTCAACAACAATTCACGTTCAACTAGCACAACTTCATCCATATTGCGTACCCAAATCGTAGCTCGAACTCCAATTTCTAAATATACAGGTTCGATAACTTGAAGCTTATTAGGAAATGCAATACTTGCCGCTGTAGCCTGCAATAACGTATGCTCAACAGCCTTTTTCAACTCTTGAAAATGTGCACCTTGTCGTCTGCCAGATTGAGGCATTACGATAATAGTTAATGCACCTAATTCCTTTTCTAGCTTCACATTACGATTGGGTAAACACTTTACTTTAGCTACGTTCGGATGTGCTTCCTTCGTCATCCATTCAAAATCTTCTGCTATGACGGCTCTCTTGCGATGCGCAAAAACTTTAGATCCACGTTCTACTGCTTCTTTAAT
Source organism: Paenibacillus endoradicis (assembly GCF_024721975.1). The sequence goes on from NZ_JANQBB010000002.1 coordinate 635,207, forward strand.
GGTACCTGCATCGCAGCCTCCTGCCGCTTCCTCAAAATTATGAACCGAATCCACAAAAGCAATCGCATTTTGCATCGTTGTAATTTCTCGTTTGCCTACATTACCACGTCTTCCACCACCGCTAATATAATTAACCTTTACTTGGTCATCACCAACGACGGACACTGTTCTACCTTGTTTACCGTCACCAAACGTAATTCTACCTGCTGCTCTATCTATTCGATAATGCCGATCTGTCGGTTTAGAACGTAGAAATTGATCGACATGCTCATACCGAATCCATACTTTCATTAATTGTTGTTCGGAATCATGGATTAACTTCAAACGATAAGGGATATCAATCTGTAACTGACTTAATTCATGTGAGCTAATACTATCTGTTTCATCCACCCATACTTCTTCTGCTAGTACTGGCGTTAACGATAGAGCATAATAACTGGCATGAACATCTTGGGCAATATGATAGCCATCAACGAAACTAGGCAACTCGCCTTCAATCGTCATCTGTTGTAATACGGTTAAAGTATTTAAGATGATCTGTTTTACTCTAGGCTCGTATACCTTTTCGTTACTTGCGTAAAAACGAGTATCTCGATTAATTGCTCTTATCCAATACGATTGTTTACCAAAATGATGGCTATATGCGAAGTCTTGTGGGCCAACAAATTGTATCGTTCCACTTTGTGTAAATCCTTGCGTTTCATCAGCTACCGCCAAGGAAGTCCATACTGCCGATGTCCCCACACTACGTAGATACTCCCATTGAATATGAGGTATTTCATCACTGGTCCAATTTTTTGTAATCATATCGATATAGAGATGTATAGGACCACGAGTCGGAGCGTGATCGAAACCAAACCATACCGTTGGCTGATAACCGCTTAACGGTAGAAATGGGCGAAAAGGCATACCTCCACTACGCATTTCTGGAGAACGATCTATTAGTTCTAAGTTGTTCAACGTTATAAATTGTTGTGGAGCATATAACGGTTCTGCATACTTATAACTCAGCTGAAGCTGTGACACAAAAGGTGAATAGTAGACTGCATCAATCGAATAGGCATTGTTTACCGAAACAATACGTCCACGTATCCAGTAGTTTAATTCTGAGTTTACATCAGTAGCCTCAATATCTATTGGACACACGAAGCTTAGCTCACAAGTTTGTTTGCCTTCCCAAATCATATTGAACATCGTACTTGCAGTATCCGCTACTTCTAATTGAACCCAAGAACGACCATTCCAATATTCCCACTGCACATGCGTAATTGTTACGATATCTGGTTGGTCTACCTTATCAAGTGCATCGCGCTTCATAATTGGTTTCCAATTAATCGGTTTCGGCTTATTCGGAAATAGACGATGCATATGATATTCAAGTTGGAATACTATTGTCGTTAATGCCCCTCGCTTAGATAACGTCTCTTCACTACTAATATAGAACAATCCATAGGGAGCAAAGAAATCGCCAAACGGCTCAGCACCTTGCACCGTATTAACAGCCATATCGTTGTAATACGTTCGGTCTGCAAACATCCCGATTGTCTCTTTCGCTAAGGCATAATCCGTTTTCATAATAACGCGCTCGAATTGTACTTTACCTAGTACCGATCCTCCCGCAACATCAGAGAGTGAAAAGGCGCGACAGCGAATCCAGCGACCTTCCCTGCCTTCAACAACAGTATGTTGTAGCTTGCGCCGTGTTAATTTTAAGAGGCGAATAATTGCGCCATAACTATGAACTGCATCAAACTCCACCCATTGTCCATCACTGTAATACTCCCATACCACCTTATCTAAATCTGCTAATATAGCTACTGATTCTAATAAGGCAGATTCACGCTGTGTATGTATGAATGTAAGCTCTATAGAAGCAGGTTCATGAACTAGTAATAAAAAATCATGTGCAAGATATACCGTATGTTCTTGAATATTTATTCCTTCACTACCATATAACGCTATTGGTGTTACTTGTTCGGTAGCACTATCAGAACTGATGTCGACACCATCATTACGATGAACAATAACACGATCTTTACGAGGGTAAACAGATATGATTTGTTGTAACTTAGCTGTTGTTAGTAAGGCAGGTCTGGAAGTTTCAAATACGATAGGATCACTGCTGTCCATACTATTAGCTGATAATTGTATTCCTTTATCGATGAACACTGATTCCGGTGTTCCTTCAGCTAATTTGAACGTAACGTGAGCAATAGCAGATGTTGCATGAGCACGCTCAACATTGAAATGATTAAGAAATGTAAGATAGCTTTTATACGGTATTTGATTGAGCCTTTGAATATTCCCTTCTAATAAATGGAGAAACATCAATGCGAGAGCACTACCAAAGTCAGGATCATCCTCATTGAATTTCCATTCTGGCGCATAATAAGGAACCATCATATTCAATTGTTCAATGAGTTGTTGATGCTTACGGGTATCAATTAATGGTGATTGAGTACCCATTCCTAAGCTCGTATTCATGATTCATCGCTCCGATGGTTTAATTTGATCCTTCATATAAGTAGAAAGGATACACTTGGTTATATAAATTATTAGTAGTTCTAACTGTATATTGAACATGTATATTCAACCTATTGTCCTCATTGGGATCAGGTTTTACTTCTACTTCTACTTCATGCACACGTGGTTCCCATTTCATAATGGCGCTCAATACTTCATTCTCGATTAACTGCAAAGTAACTGCATCATTGTTCTCGAATAAATATTGCTCAATACCACTACCATAGTCAGGGCGCATTACCCGTTCGCCCTTCGATGTCCATATAATAATTTTAATCGCCTCAGCTATATCATCCTCGAACTGTGATGACTTCACGCGACCTGTTAGCTCATCAACTTCGATTGGAAATTTCCAACCACGACCCAAAAATTCTTTAGACATTTCCGCCCTCCAATCATGCACTGTCGCTTTTTGAACTACCTATTCCAATAAAGGTTCAAAAAGTGGGCTTTCAGAACCGAGAAGATGGAGTCAATTTTAGGAAGGAGGAAACGTAAATGTACGTACTTGGTACATGCGTACCGGACTTCCAAAATTCACTTCATATTCGACGCCGACTAAGCTACGTTAGCGCTACATCGTTATCAAAGTCCGCTTTTTGAACTTCCTCTTAGTTGATTTTGACCATGGCGCCTTTTATATTGATAAGCCCACCACTATTAATATCGATTGAAGCATTTGCTTTCAATTCTAATTTACTATCAGCTTGAATTTTAACGGCCATAGCTTTCAACGTAATCTCAGCACTGCCTTCTAGTTTTATTGAGCCACTCTTATCAATTGTTACTTTCGTACTACCACTACTTACCGTAATATTACCGCTTGTACTATTCATCGTTAACTTTTGCTCTTTATTTTTCGTTGCTAGTTGAACAGTTTTCCCTTTGTCGTCAAGTTCTAGCTGATAACCTTCTGCCGTTGTAATTGATATGCTACCTTCTTTATTCGTATCATTAAATGCAATTTCATGGCCTGCTCTAGTCCTAATCTTCCGAATATCGTTGTTATCATTTTTACCCTCTGGTGGCTTTTCGACATCATTCCATAAACTCCCGATAACGATTGGCGAACGAATATCGCCAAGCAGAAATGCTACAAGCACCTCATCACCAACTTCAGGAATGAATAGCGCACCTCGACTTTTCCCACCCATCCAGGTTACGATTCTAGACCAATCTAATTCCTTCTGATCGTCAATAACCGGTATATTCACTTTAACTCTGCCAAGTTTTTCAGGGTCTTTATTATCAGTAACGAAACCTGTATATACACCTTGCATCAACTCGTCGGTGTCTTCAGATGAGAAACTATCAAATATATTAATCATTGCTACACCGCATTTCCTTGTAAATTAAAACTAGATCGGTAGCCTGAGCTATCAATGACATGTGAAGCACTCTCGATATAATAAGTATTGTTCAAATGGGACCCTAAACCACTAAGTTCAATGTATCTACCAGCTCGTAACTCTGGCAATCCGATGCAACTAGCTTTCGCGCTAACTAATTCCATACTACGCTCTTGCATTTTCGAATCTGCAAGAGCTCTGGCCTCTGCTTCATCATTCACGGTCTTCTGAATTACCTCTACAAAATCTCCTAATTTGCTTAAGATATTCGGTCCGGTGCGCGAGTTCGAACCCACTTTATCCACTTTTGTTGATTCTACATAAATCGTTTTTTTCTTGTTGCGTAATGTCGCCTTCACAATAACTTTGGTTACTTGCTCTGATATATCTTGTTCTAGTTGGAAGCTACTGAGATGTTTGCCCCACTCTAACTTCATGACTGGTGTTTTGTTAGACGCCATTTCGCGATAGTACAGTTTCTTGCCAACAATAAAAAAGTCATAATCTAGTTCTTTCGCAAGTTTATTCAAAAATGCATGATCGCTTTCAACATTTTTTACTATTTTTGGATGTGTAATAGGTGTTGCTTCAATATCAAAGCTTGTAATTCCGTACTTCCTGCCTATTTCTTGGACAATGTCACTAATCTTTTTGTTAGCCCAAACTTGCGGCTCTCCACCTCGCATCATATAGAAGCTGATGTCCATTGCGGTAATCGAAACTGACGGTGCATCGTTTGTTGAAAAGTCAAAATCTACATTGGATATATAACCAAAGAAGATCGGTGTAAGTCTATCTGTATAGCCAAACGATACTTCAATAGAATTACCTAACATAAGTAATGAACTCGTCCACTGGAAATCTCGTTTAATAAGATCAAAAGCATTTGTAACCGAAAAGCTAGTCATATCTGCTTTTTTCGTAACTGAAGTATCAACGGTTACCGATTCTACAGCCATTCCTTCTCTTATAATATCTTTATTATTGATAACGATTTTGAAGCTAGGAGCGAGAAACCCTCGATAATGCTCTTCAAGCTTATCGAAACTCATCTTAGAATTATCTAGCTTGACACTACTCATTCCGCTCCCCCTCTAGCCGTATAAACGTGGAATTTTAATTACTGTGCCCGGTTCTAATTGACGTGGATCAGCTATCCCGTTAGCACGAGCAATTGCCCTCCACAATGCAGGATCTTCATATTCTTCAGCTGCAATTTGCCATAATTGATCCCCTTGCTTCACCGTTCTTTGCTTTGTACGATCAGCTGATTGACGAGGAATTTCTTGAAGTTGTTCCTTTACCGTCTTAGCTGATTTGAATGATACGTCGAGCTTGGCTCGAACTGGCTTTCCGCTACGATTGAACATCGTATAACGCTGACCAACTTTTTCAACTACACCTTGAAATGTTAAGGATCCCCATACAAATTTACATAATGGTGGTGCATGTAAATCTTTATCCACATTTAATAATTCAACGATTTTCATCGTATATTTACGTACATCTTCTGATTTTTCGTAGCTATCAAAAAATAACTCCATGGATAGAGTTGTTGCTTCACCAGAAACAAATTGAGCAATAGGCTGAGAAGAACCTGGAATGGATTGCCATGAAAATTTATTTGATGATTCTAGTGAGTATTCTGTCGGATTGAATAAAACATTTATTCGCTCCTGTTTTGATCCTGCTATAACGATAATCATCGCCTTTTCTAGCGCCATTACTGTTCAACTCCTTATCTGTTCGAATCTATGCTAAGTACTCTTTCATACTCAATTGCTATTATCGTGAGCATATTGTCGTTCATATCTATCGTCCGTTACGATGTTTTTCCAACCTTATTTTTTTGGAGATTTGATCAAATAGTTGATCTGATAGTTGCCTAATATTGATATTAGGTTGCATCGGAGTTTCTTTCGCTACGGATATTTCCTGCTCTAATCGTTTTACGGTTACTTCCAGCTGCTTCATAGCATTTAATTGCTTGGAATCATCCTGTTGCATACTTTGCTGCTTCGCTACATGTAGATTCATCGACGATTGCGTATGATGTTTTACTTGTTCTACGATTTGAGAATTACTCTTATGATGTTGTTCATTCACGATAAGTTTTAAGTCCTGTTCAGCCGTTGTTTTAATATGAAGAGTAGATAGAGATGATTGTGTACTTATGATGTTTTTCATCTTTCTCAGTAATGTAGATCCACCTATTTGTTTTATTCGTTTCGTAATTCGTTCACTTTGTTGATGTGAAGAGTGAATAAGATTAATCCGCTTAGTTATTAAACTATTCATTGTAGTTGATATTATAGTTAATGGCTGAATTATACTTGGAACATCTATGACAGATATATTATGACTAGAACTTTGGATCGTTTGATTTCTAGTCTTATGTAGTTCATTAATTAATGTACCTAACTGTTGCACATTGTTACTATTTATTTGACGATAAACTAGTTGCTTTGAATGGAAGTTATTCTCATTATGATTAGTCTGTGTAACTGGCAATGAGCTATCATTGTTGCTAGATTGACCAGATTCAGCTTTACTCAAATTTATAAATGCGGTACGTAACGAAGTTGGTACAATCATAGTTGTCGCTTGTAACTGTTTTAATTTGCTATGCAGTACCTTCACTTGTTGCAATTGCATCTTATTAACTTTACTTATATGAGTAAGTTGACCCGATACAGAGATTTTATTGTAATAAGGTCCCTCTATTATCCTCGCATTCGAACCACTAGATGAGCTAGTTAGTTGCTTCTGATTCCCCTTGTTTGTTGCCACTATTGCAGAGACTGAAGATTGTTGGTCCTTAGCTCTGTTTTGCTGTTTGACCTGATCTTGGCCTTGCTGTGTTACTTGATGTGTGACTTGTTCTTTAACCTGCTGTATTAATTGTTCTTTAACTTGTTGAATCATTTGCTTTGTTGTCTGTTCAACGACTTTGTTTGTTGTTTGCTGATCTATTCGCAACTCATGCTTTCTATTCACCGTGTAAATAAGCTGAGCCTGACGACGTATCCCATATCGCTGTCGTACCGATGGAGCAAGTGAATTAGCTTGTCGCTCATGTTCCAATGAAGAATTTGTTATAGCTGTTGATTCCGCTGAAAGATAATGCATCGTCTCGCGATTTTGCCTCTTAGTCTGTCTATCCTTGTCTAGTGTATGTTGAGCTTGCGGTATTTGAATAGAAGCTTTTCGTTGCTCCTCTGGTAGTACTCTATAGCTTAGCTTTACGACAGGAACAAGTGACAACTTGCGTGCTCTTGGCGTCTTTTTCTTCTCAACGATTTCAATTCCATAAATTAATCGTTCATTGCGCTTTATCAATTGCTGATGAAACGATGTTACTGAGCGAATTTGTATTGTAGTAGCTTCAATACGTCGTTGTTGTTTTTTTGCTAATTCACCTGTAAGTATCGCTATCTGTCTTGTAGCTGATAAAATTACTTTGCTACTTACCTCTTGCTTACGTAATTGCTCACTATTTATATTTTCATACTTATGTGAATGCTCATTATTAGCAATCTCTTGTTTTTGTATATGTTTATTATTAATAAGTTGTTGTTTATATGAATGCTGATTATTAGTAATTCGTGAATCTACTTGTGTAAGTTGATTACGATAGATCAGCTTTGCTTTCTCAGTTACTCCTGCATCTTTCCTATTAACAAATGGTACGTATACAAGCTTTTGCTCGTTTTGTATTAATCTTTGATGATGCTTAATGCTATGAATATGTTGAGGTGTAGTTTTCAAATAATATTTCACATCATTAATAATTGTCTTATGATTTATGTTACTGTGACTTGGCTCTCGATTAGTTTGTGTTATCGTTTTACCGCGTTCGGCATACTGTAAAGACAATTGTGAGCTGTTATTGGATGAATTGCTACTTAGTCGAAGCGCTGGATCAGTTGCTTTCTGTAAAAAATTGCTACGTTGTACTGCATTCGTATGTGACTGCTGATCATCTAATTTACTACTTATTCGATGTATACCAATATGAAGTTTCTGTTGGCGTAGTATTGAAATTTGCGCTATCGTTAGCTTGCGATGCCACCGTTCCATTGAAATTAATAATGATTTATCAATAATTACTTTTCTAGCAATGAATTGCTCCGTAATTGGAGTAAGTGATTGCGGAACTAAACCATGTAATGTCGCCTTCGTTCGGTAATGCTTATTACGCTCAACCAATTCCGTTGTAATACGCTCCTGCTCTTCTCTTACAATATTTCTTATGTATGGACTAAGTAGTACTTTTGCTAAAGCAACTTGCTTTTTACTAGCTTGTTTATTCGTTGCCTTCTGCTCGATATGATGCAAACTATCTATCGTCTGATTGAAAGAATAAATAGATTGAGTAGTATTAATCCATGGTGACGAAGATGTTGCTGATATTGAATCACTTCGTTGATTAGTTACTTGATTACTTATCGGATTACTTATTGAATTACTAAACGATGCTGGTATGCGTAGTAATGTAGCTGTAGATTGCTTACCATTATCTACTTCACTTCCTTCATATCGTTGCATATCATGTAATGTCGTTAATATCGTTTTATGCTTAATTTGAGATTGTACTTGCTGTAATACCTTTCGCTCTGCTTGCTCATGAGCCTTTTGTATAACTTTCTCCAGTAGAGTTGAAGTACGTTGCGAAGTGGCATTTATTACCGCATCACCACTTTTAATTGCACTTGTACTTGCACCCCGTTGTTCGTTAGAAGATGTTGAATTTACAAGTAGTGAAGCATTTTTATACTCTACAATTTGATTAAGTTGATGATGCTCGTAAATTAGCTTAATATGCAGGGGCTGAATAACCTTCGTCAAATGAATGACTGGAGATTTCGCGAATGTCATTGAATCATGTTTCTTAGGCTGTACCCGATGCTGTAGTTTACTTCTTGCAAATCCATTATCAATTCTCCAACCGTATTTCCCAACGATTTGATTAGCGAATTGTTGATCTGCTAGATGTATACTTCTTATCGGTTTTACTTTGTTCTTTGACATATTCTGATCTCTCCTTTCTCATTGCGATGATCATTATGCTGCTATTACCGTAGTTATTAATTTGTTACAAAAATTTAAAACCATTATGTACAAGTTCAATTTGTTCGATGGCAACTTCGCTAACACTAGCGTTCAGCTCAGGTCCTACCCATTTACTGGGAAAGGCATCGTTAAATGTCCAGCGACGAAACTCACGAAACTGATCGTCAAATAGAATAATTGAACCACTACGCCGTACAATCTTCCCTTTTACCACGTCGTCATACCAATCCCATAACTCATAGGAATCAGTTAAACCATGTTTCAGTACGATTGGAACATGCTTAGTACGCATTGGTAATTGATGAGTATACTCGTTCACGCCTCCCTCGTTATATTGCTCTAGCTCTGTTTCGACAACTAGACCACTAACTTCTGAAAAACTTGCTACGAGCAGATTTTCTATTTCGACCATGAATCGATAGTTACCAACGACATTAGAAAGATATATCTCTTTCTCTTCCATGCTGTTCACCTCAACTTCAGAAAAATACTGTTAGAACACGTCAAATGGATTTTTACGATCTTTTTCATCGCCCATCTTACGATTAATCTTCGATATTTCATCGCACCATTTCCGCCGTTCACGATGCTCCATATTCATAATGTCCTCATGCTTCCAGTGGAAGTAATAAGCGATAAATCCCGCTTCCTCATATAGACGTTGCTCGGGATAAACGCTTATGCTCCTTCCATCTCGGACAAAAAAGAGATGTCAACCTCATGCTCATGTTCACACTTAGGGCACATTGTGCGTACAGAAAGCTTTTCTGTTTCATTAATTTCACGGTAAAAATTTTGTAGAAACGCTAGATCAGCCGTAAAGAACTTCTCAATTGTTTTCGTATCTACAGCACGTACATCTCCAAGTTTCGTAATAACACGAGCTAACAATATAATCGTCAAATACCCTGGATTTTGCTGTACCCTTTGATCTCTCATCGGTAAGATCTCATCCGCGGCTGTTGCAAGTCTCATCGTGCCACGACGATGTAAATTACCATTCTCATCTACATATCCTCTAGGTAACTCAAATTCAAATTCTGTACGAAATGACATTCATATTTCCTCCCACAAACTTTTTGTAACTACTTGTTATGCTTTCTGTTATTGAAAAGTTGCCTCGTAAGCATTCACCAAACTATTATATGTTTTTGTTATATTTCTTGTTGCTGACAAGTTACAGCGTAACTTCATAATCAAGGTCTACTTTTTGAACTACATCTTCCAATAAAGGTTCAAAAAGTGGGCTTTCGCAAATCGAGAAGATGCACTCCAGCGGAAACGAGTAGCACAGCGTACGTTTTGTGTACGTGAGCACACGTAGGCTTTCGATGGGGGGAATATTCGATGTCGAATATTCCACGTTAGCATAATCATCGTTATCAATGCCCACTTTTTGAACTACATCTAAACAGACGAAGGAACAACATGCTAGATGTTGTCCCCCGCCTAGTCGCATTAAAGCGTCCTTAGCATGCCTTCATGCGCTAGCTCTAGAAGCTCGATAGCAACTTCAGATGCTGTTGCGTTAAAATCAGGCGCTGTATACTTAGTTGGCCAAGCTTCATTCACTTGCCATGTGGCAACATCTTCGCCTTCTTCACTAATCGCAATAATTGTAATTGTTTTGCGCTCAACCGTTCCTTCTACGATACAGTCCTGAATCCATTCAAATAGATCCAACGAATCAGTAGCTCCCCATTTCAAGGAGATGTTGCCATACTTTGCAAGACCAGGTAATTTACGAGGTGTTATCGTATCTGTACCTTCTCTATACTCAATAACGTCTAGTGATGCATCAAATCCTGAAACCTCACTAAAGCCCGCTTGTTCAATACCCTCTACCTCAACACGGAATCGAAACTTGCGGAATGGATCATTTCTTTCGCCTGCCATATGTTAATCTCCCTTTCTTTGCTTAATAGATTTGTTCATTATTGTTCGTTCGTTTTCTGTGTAATGCGGAATACGACGAACTCAGCTGGTTTCACTGGTGCAATACCAATAACGCAAATTAATCGACCGTTATCTATATCATCTTGTGACATCGTGTTGCTACTAATATCAATATAGAATGCTTCACTTGGTGATGAACCTTGCAATGCTCCACCACGCCATACACGTGTTAGGAATGCATCAATTGTACGGTGTACTCTTGCCCATAGACGTTCATCATTCGGCTCAAATACAACCCAGTTTGTACCTTGTTTAATTGATTCTTCGACAAAAATGAATAAGCGACGAATATTAATATATTTCCATAAACTATTAGAACTTGTTGTTCTAGCACCCCAGATACGAATACCTTGACCAGAGAAACTGCGAATCAGGTTAACGCCTTGCGGATTTAGAATATCTTGCTCACCACGATTGTATTGAACATCTAGTCCGGAAACACCGCGAATAACTTCATTTGCTGGCGCTTTCTCTACCCCACGAGTACTATCACTTCTAGCATATACACCCGCTACTGAGCCAGACGGAGGAACAAAAATATTACGTTTTTCTAGTGGATCAAATACTTGTAGCCATGGATTGTATAACGCAGCATAACTTGAATCAAATAGTTCTCGATGTTCAAGTACATCCTGTACCGATGTTTTGTCGCGTGGAATATCTAGAATTGCAAAACGACTACCTAAATTTTCACAATGTGCAACTAGAGCTAATTGAACTGCAGGATCAGTCACACCAGGTACTGAGATGATGCTAATACGATCGTTATCTACAAAAGATTGAATACCAGTACGCTTACCAGGACCTTCATCAACACCAATATATGTAGCAGGTGAAATATTTCCTTGTGTACCATCCAATCCACCTGTAAGTTGCAGGCTTACTTTATTACTACTTTCAAATAGTGCAACAACACTACTATTCTCTAATCCAGTGATTTCTACTAGAGATGATTTTACAAGTACTTTATCAACGTAATTCGCAGCAATAGCATTGAAAGAAACATGCTCATACTTTTCAACTACGTTTCCATAACCTAACTGGATTGTAAATTCAGCTGTCGATAATAGTTTTGTTGGAATCGCACCTTCTGCTGTTACAACATTACCGCTAAGCGCTTTAGAAAGACCAATGACACCATCACGAACAGATTCGATAACGGACTGCTCAGTTCCATCTTCACCCGCAAAATTCACTTCATCCCCAATATTAAAACCAGCGCTGTTTTTCACGGCATATAACTTTTCGCCAACTTCAGCTGTAATGTAGGATTTCGCTTTGCTAGAAGGTGTAATAAGAATATTAACGCCATTACCCCATGAACCTGAGTTTTTTGCCGCAACATTAAGCTGTGCATTACTACCGTTAGCTGCTTTTGCATCCTCTGGTGCTACGCGTACTATGTACGCTTGTGAGCCCCCATTTGTAAAAAATTGATCAACTGCATAAGATAAATAGCGATATTGACCAAATTGATTGTCAGAAAGATAACTACCAAAATTACGTTTAAAATCATTTAGGCTAGTGACTAATGTCGGTAACCCTTTAACTGGCCCCATCTCCGCAATTCCTATAAAACCAGCAGTACTCGTGCTTACACCGGATAACGGTTGACCTGCACTATCAAATTCTTCTACATAGACTCCAGGTGAAAAATATTCAGCCATTGTTTTTTCCCGATCCTTTATCTGATTAACGTGCCTTTCGATAAAGATCGGTTCCTCCTTTCGGATATTAGGTATAGTATTGCTAGTATGTAGTGTACATATTTCGCTTTACGATTGAGGTTCATGTTGCTGTAACTTAAGATGTCGCTCTTTAACTCTAGATACTGATTTTGTGCGAGTTGAATCCAGAAAGACTGGACCTAGTTGATACGCTGAGCTTAGTTTGTAGGGCTGATTCGGAAACAAACTAATCATCGTTTCTAGCGGTATGTCCGCCTTGACGATCCGATAAGTTCCATCTGTACCTGCCAATGCACCTTCCAAATCTTCTCCTCGAAGTACTGCATGATCATGCAGTACCTGTATCGTGCGACCGATAATTCGCTGTTCATCAATCGCCCTAGTAAGAACATCTGACGATGAATGTGCAGTAATTAAGTAACTTAGATTCAAAGGAATTGGAGGGTAACGCATTCGATCACCTTGATCGATAAGATCATTGTTTCGAACTTCCGTATTCTCACGAACATCGTACAAATATACCGTCAGATTCATATCGCCCTTATCCATTGGACTAGCAAGACCTACTCCATCTGGATGCGAGATCAGCTCTGGTACAAGTGCTTCACGCAGCACCTTTACTAGAGATAGACCAATATCTGTTATGACAGAGTAATCCGCCACTAGCATCACCCCTTCCAATACTGTGCATATGGCCCTAATCGATCTTTCATTAACAATTTTCCTGTTTTCTTATATTCTTGAATCGCTGCCTCTATGAAATGTTGCATACTGAGCTTTGAGCGATCTTGTGCAACTAAATACACTGCTGTTAATACGATATTTTTAATAGGGCCGCCTGATAATTCAAATGTTTTTGCTAGAAATGGTATATCTAGTGGCTCTATCCGAATATGAGATGGAATAATAGAACGCCATAATTGTTCACGTTGCGTCGCATCCGGGAAAGGAAACTTGATAATATATTGAATTCTACGCATAAAGGCATCGTCAAGATTTTGCGAAAAGTTCGTAGCTAGAATAGTCAGTCCATCGTACTCTTCCATCTTCTGTAGCAAATAGGAAGTTTCCATATTGGCGTATTTATCATGAGCATCCTTCACCTCTGATCGTTTACCAAAAAGAGCATCCGCTTCATCGAAAAATAAGATAGCTCCACTTAATTTCGCACGATCGAATACATCAGCTAAGTTTTTCTCTGTTTCTCCAATGTATTTGCTAACGATACGCGTCAAATCTACACGATATAATTCAGCCTTCATCGCTTTAGCCATGACAAGTGCAGCCATGGTCTTCCCTGTTCCAGGAGGGCCGGTGAACAACATACTAACGCCCCTTCCATATGGAAGTAGACGTTCAAACCCCCATTCATGCATGACAATATGTCGATTAGCTACACGATGACAGGCTTGTTGTAATAGTTGTAATGTCTCTTGTGGCAAAATAAGATCTGGCCAGTCCCATTGCGACTTTATTTGTACTGCTTTTTGTTGTAAACCATGATGAATAAGTCCATTAGCAGCTTGATGAAGCCAATAACTATCGTCTTGCTCATGTTGAAGTTGTATATGATCAACATCTATCGCTGACCAGTGTTTTAATAGCGACGCTTCTCGAACAGTAGAAGCAATTTGACCAGCTGTAAATTGAAATTTGGTAGCTAATTGTAATGCTAAAGTTGGATTAATTATTAATTTAGAACCTGCATAAGATCTCCAAAGATTGGATCCTTCTTCAAGTGTTGGGAGTGGGAATGTAATAATTACACGTTCAATTTGGTCATATTTTGTTATGAGCGGCAAATGATTATTACTGTGGAGTATGATAATATCATGCCAGCCTTGAAGCTGCTCCTGTAATATTTGCAGGCTTGTATAATTTTCTTTTTCTTCATTCTTCGAAGTAAATTGCTCAATATGATCGAATATCGGAATTGCATTCATAAGCTTTGCTTCCTGTAGAAAAAGTTCAATAGTTTGACCAAGAAGATGTATATCGTTAGAAAGGGAGGTTGTGTCTAATTCGAGTGTTGGTCTACCCATTTTCCGCGCTAAATGTTGACTATGTATTGTTTTTCCACTACCAGTTGTGCCAATCATTAATAGTATAAAAGGTTGGTCATGATAATGTTTCACATAATTAATCATTTGTTGCTGTAACGATTCATGAATCATAAGTGGGAGGAGTGATTCATACTTTTGCTGCGTCGTATAACGTACTTTGCTTAATAACCCGTTATATTTCCAGTTCAATTCTAGTAAATAGTGTATAATACGCGGCTCAAGTACAAGCGGTTCAACAAGTACCGATGAGTCTTTGTTAGCAAAAGATTGTGTTGAATTGGTAGTAAATAGATTTCTTAGATTGCTTGACGCATTCATCATGCGTCGATACACTTGCTTTTGTTCTTCTCTACTACGACTACATAAACGCATGAGTAGATCAAGCGTGACGAATTGGCAAGTGAGATCATCTTGAACATAGCCGTATAATTTCAAATATTTGCGATTCATATGCGGCGCTAGAGATACGATCAATAATCTAATATCTAGCTCGTCTAAACATAATCGTTGTTGTAAATTAATAATTGAGAGGGGTATCGATAGCTCTCTATTACGTTGTAATCGGCTATCAATCATCTGCTCTAGTCTGTTAATGAGTTCAAGTTGCTCTGCTTCAAGAGATATATAGGTTAATTCTGTAGCTAGTATTTGCTGTGCTTCTGATTCTGTCAAATACATTCCTTTGAATGGATTTCGCTCGGATGTTCGAAGTTCTTCTTGCGACATCGCATTCATTTCCGCTTCGAGCAACAAATCCAAGATGACGAGCTGATCATATATATATTCACTTGCAGATTCATAAGGCTCAATCTTTATTGGGACTTTTACAGCTTCGCCCATCTCATTCCACCCTTTTCCAGTATATTGTTACTGATTAAGGTCGTTAATATTTCATCTAATTATATTTTTGCATTTACTTACACTTTGTGCAATATCTTTTATTTATTTGTGTAATCTAGGTCACATTAATTGAGATAGTTCATGGAATCACGATAGTCAATGCACATAATAGCAATATCATCACATTGCGGATAGGTAGCTACAAAGCTCTGAACATCGTTCACAATATATTTTACTTGTTCTTCTGTAGAACAGTATTGTTGCTTGGTCAAATAGTGTTGTAAACGCTCCATACCATACCATTGTCCGTACTCATTTTCCGCTTCTGTAATGCCATCGGTATACATAATAATGCGATCATCAGCTTGAAGTTGTATGCTTTGTGCAACATAAGGAGCTTCTACTAAAACCCCAATTGGTAATCCTTTTTGACTATTAAGAGTTGTAACCGAACCATTGCGTAATAGTAGTGGTGGACAATGTCCCGCATCACAGTATACAAACTGACCTGTCTTAGTATTCATAATGGCTAAGAAAATTGTTGCAAACATTGTAGAATAGTCCGTACTTAATTCTTCATTAATCGCTGTAATAATTTGCTCTGGTGAAGCAAACTCTGTTGATTTGGCTTTAATCCAGATCATAACTGCGGACATAAAAAGTGCCGCTGGCATCCCTTTGTCTGATACATCCCCTAAGCATAGGAGGACATGCTCATCATCAAGCGGAAAGAAATGATAGAAGTCGCCGCCGACTTCTCTTGCAGGCATTAAAGTAGCATTTAGCTGACATGAATGCATCTTGTATTGATTACCTGGGAGAAAGCTTTCTTGAATCTCTCTGGCAATTCGCATCTCGCTCTCCATCTTTTCTTTCGCTGCTGTTGTCTGTTGTAGACTATTCATGTTATGTTCAAGCGCTTCATACAACAGCATATTTTCAATTGCCATCGCTACTGGAGCACTCATACTCTCCAACATTGCCAAATCCAACTTATTGAACGGACTTTTACCCTTTTTGTTAATGACTTGTAACACACCTAACAAGGCACCATTACTTTGTACGGGAACACAGATCATATTACGAGTTGCAATAGCTGATCGCTTTGCTACTCTACTAGACCAACGTTCATCTTTTTCAGTATTAGGAATTAACAACGATTGACCATGCAAAGCTACCCAACCAGCAATTCCTTCACCCGGCTGTAATCTAATTTCTTTCACTTGCTTATGATTTTCACCGGTTGCTACTTCAAAATATAACTCACCACTATCTGGATCAAGCAAAATAATTGAAGAACCTTCTGCTCGCAAAGAGCGTGCCGTTGTTGTCATAATAACTTCTAGCAATTGCTTACGCTTAATCGTTGAGCTTAGCTGCAAACTTAAATCTAGTAAAACAACATCTCTACGATGTTGCTCTTGCAACTTTCGAGCATAAAAAATAGTTCCAACAAATCCAGCAGAAACAATGCCAAAACCTAATTCTAGCAGCATGCTAACAGTCCTTTCTATGCATTAGCTTGCAAAAATGCCCATGCTTCCTCTTCTGAGTTACAAATTGTAAATATAGAAGAGAAGCCTGACAGATCAAAAATATCTTTCACATTACTTTGCATAGCACATAACACTACTGAACCTTGAATAACCTTAGTTCTTTTGATGGCGAATAACATTACTCTTAATCCTGCACTACTTATATAATCTAATCGTTCTAAATGGAATAAGAAATGTTTATACCCTTGTTCCAATAACTGTACTAACTGTTGTTCTAATTGTTGCATCGTCACACCATCTAATCTTCCTTCTAATGCTATCGCTGTAGCCAGATCCTTTTGCTCAATATGAATATTCATCTGCGATCATCCTTATCTCTAATTTAATCGTCTTATCATGGTCAGTTCATTACGTTGATCCTTATATTCATACAGACATTGATCCATTTTGGATCTAATAAAATATATACCAAGACCACCAACTTTTCGGCTGGCTACATCTTCTATTACACTAGGCTGTTTATGCAGTAATGGATTAAACAAAGGAGCTCCATCACTACATACAATTTGTAATTGTTGACCGTCAATATGCTCAATTACTAATCGAATCTCTTCACGTTGAAGCTCAGCATCTGTATATGCTTTATAGCCATGATTAACGATATTAACAAACCACTCCTCACAACATAGCAACACAGTAAAACGTAGCTTACTATCTAGCATTTCTGCTATACAAAATTGCTCAATAAGCTGACGCAACTCTTCCCAATTCGCAACATACGGCGTGGTCCTCAGCTGAAGCTGTGACATAGAAAACCTCCTCCAACTTTTCATTCGCTTCCTGAGATGCTTCTCGCTAATGAAAAATACTTCGGAAGCATAAAACTAATTTTTCATTCACTCCCTGATATACATCATGCTAATGAAAAATACATCGGAAGCATAAGTCCGCCTTTTGAACTTCCCTTTCCCTAGCCTAACTTCAATAGCATTTGCTCTAGGGCATGTAGACGATGACTAATGGAGCGCAACAAACCTACGCCGATCTCAGGATAAAGACGGACTAATTTGACGACTTCGTCTCCACTTATCTCTAATACATGAACCTGCCCGAATA
Source organism: Paenibacillus endoradicis (assembly GCF_024721975.1). Next base: position 653,311 of record NZ_JANQBB010000002.1, read on the forward strand.
GTACTTGAGCAGATATTTTTGACGGTGAATCATCGAATAATGAGGCTTCACCTATGCTCATCTTCTCACCTATAATAGCTAATGTGCCTTCTACGCCATCTTCATTCGTGCCACTAAGTTCGACATGCCCCTCTAGTACAATAAATAGCTTAGTGCTTTGCTCACCCTGCTGAAGTAGGTATTCATTTTCTTCGTATGTCTTTTCATGAGCAATACTAGCAATTCTACCAAGCTCATCTATTGAGATATCTTGAAACAGTGGAGACTGCTTCAAAAATACGATCTTATCAAGTGCACCTAGATACTCCCAATTGTTCATAAGTAATAGTTCACCTTTCTCTGCTCCTGCCTTAATTGCAATTGCTTGAAGCCAAGGATCAGTCACTTCCTTCCGCTCTTCTTGTTCAACTTCACGACCTCGATAATAATTTAATAATTCTGCACTTAACTTGTTATGACCAAAGCCTTCAGATAAGATTTCAATGCCATGATCTCTAATTTCTTCCTGCTCGTTTTCAACAGCTTCACGAAGTAGTGTCACTGCTCGCTCATCACTATAGCGAATCATAACTTTCCAAATCGTATCTAGCTGTTGCTTTACAATATCAGTTGTCCGTTCCCTAGCAAGCTCAATCCATTGCGCCTGATTCGTAGCAGCAATTTGCTCATACATGCGATGACTAGCAGATAGCTCTTGCAGTTTACTTACACATGTAGGGATGACAATAGATTCAATATGCTGCTCCTTACCGTTAACAGATAATACCGATACTGCTTTACTCCATTGCTCCTGATTGGGAGATACTACAAAGCGAAGTAGCTCCTCATTAGCAGATTCTCCAAGTGAAAGTAACGCTTCTTCAATTGCTTTATTCAATTCAATATCTGCACCAACGAGAAACTCCATTAAACTCGTAACCATATCCTTATCGGAAATTTGTCCAATTACTCGTACAGCAGTTAATTTTACTGCTTGTGATTGCGATAACATACACATCATGACATCCATGATCATACTATCTAAATGACGTTCTCCAATAAGCTGACAAGCAAGCTGTGCTGCTTCATTTCCTTTCTGAAGTTGCTGCTGTAGCTCTAGTTGCAGTTCATTAAGATCACTTGTTACTGTCCATGCTTCATAATTAACTAGAAGTGAGATGTCACGACGAGCCTGCTCAATATACTCATTGCGTAGTTGCGTAGAAAGTAATTGTGACGACAGAAATAATTGACGATAACCTATAGCACGTACTTGATCATCTTCATCTCGAATTAACAACTTATATTGTGCTAGCTTTACCTGCTGCCAACTTTGAGGATGAATAGCAGATAGTGCTAAAGCTTTCAGCTTACCTTGCCTATTTTCTGCATATTGCCAAAGTACTTGGTAAAGTGCTTGGTCAGGCTGACGAATTAGCAATTCTAGCGTAAATTGTTGCAGTAGTACATCACCTTGCTGAAGCTGTTGCACGATTGCTTTTCGTACACGTTCATGTCGCATAGATTCTAGTAATTCAGCAATATAATCTTTCGTCGATTGCTGTAAATTAGCAATTAACTCTTTAATGTAAAGCGACTTCGCTCCCCAAGCGATTGCAACTAAAAGAACTGCAAGCACGAGACCAATAATGGCTTGTAGCGTTAGACTTACTTGCCACTGGGAGTGCAATAATGAGATACCAGAGCCAAGCAATATACCTGCTGAGGAAGCAATTCCTTGCGCTGTATATCGATAACCATCGCGATGTTGTAAAGGTAGCATTTTGAAAAAAAATTGATAGCTTGGTTCTGCGAAATAATAGAGTAGCAAATATGTAAAACTATAGCCAATCGCTACCATAATAAGCGCCATAGAGTGATCAATAAATAGTGAAGTAATTCCAAAACATGCTACAAAAATAAGAGAAATTAATAGAATAGTATTCGTCGCACCAAGTTTATCCATCAACTTGGTAGATATGAGCTGTAAAATAAATGCTGCTATAAATAGCAACACAACCATCATTCCATAAAATGATGTTAGCTCACTTTCATTAGGAAATGCTTGTTGAGCCTTTGTGAAGTATTGATACTCCATCACGAAGTATAAGGCAGGCATGACCGTCATGATTCCGACGACTAATAGGAGGAAGGGAGATCGGAAGATTCTGGACCAATAATATGAGCTTCGCTCGCCTTGCGGAGCTTGCTCTTCTTGAAAACTTAACGGCACTAAATATTTGCGTATCGCGTGAATAAAACTAGGAAATGCTGCCAGTAATAATAATGCGGCAATCATGTACAACAACTCAGAACCAAGTAAAGTAGCTAGCGTAGTGGAAGCTAGACCTGCAATAATACCACCTATAATCGCTAATAAAACGAATACAGGCATTAATCGCTTTGCCTGTTGCGTTGGACATAGGTCAAATGCTGTGCTCCACATAAGCAATGTTTGTTGTCTAATAACAAAGTTAGACGTAATAAACATTATAAAATAAAAACCTATCCACTCGAGCTCGAGCCACCGAAAGCATAGTAGAATCACACCATTAAGCAATCCTATACTAACAAATAATAAATATAGCCTGCTCATAAATCGAGGCTTCGCTATTCGTTGTGAAAAAAATGATAAAAGCCATCCTTCCAGAGGAAGTAGACAAGCTTCAATCCCATACATAATAGGTAAAATCATAATGCCAACCCTCGTATTGAAAATCGCCATAAATGATGTGTAATTCATCATCTCAGAAATACCTGCGAGTAAGAACACGACACCCATTAACATTAATTTACGATTATCTTCGGGTTTCAAATGAAAATATCTTTGCACCGCTGTTATCACTAGACATATCCACCTTGTTATTTGTAATTAGATTGAATGTATTCGGGTAGCGATGTACTCTCTAGTTGGCTTCTTCTTACCCTGTAATAGTTCAAGCTTCTGCAAAATGGTGATAAACTTCTTATCTTTACGCGTAACACCGAATTGATACAGTATATCAATCATCGTAATTTTCAGAAGCATTATTAACTGATTAATAGAAGCATAACCTTGTTCCTTCAACTTCTGCATTCTTTGCTGTTCTTGTTGCTTAGGTAGTAGTTTATGATCAATCTCCAAAAAACGATTAATAAGCTGATCTCTATTACCAACAGTAATTGGCTGCTTTCCATTGTCAAAATGAATACCGAATAACAACTGGAACATTTTTTCAGGATCTTGAAGTATTTGCTCCATCGACACTGGTTGCTCTGCATCTTCAGATTGTCCATCAAAACCGATAAAACCGAGCCATGAAAATTGTTGATCGTCATCTTGTTCCAATTCTTCTTGCCCAGATTCAGGGTGTGATAAGTTTGTGTTATTTACTTGTTGAACTGTTTCGAGTTGTCTTTCAACTTGTCGATCATTCAAACCATTCATGACATGAAGAGCTTCTTCAATGCGATTCCAATCTACCCATTGTTTCAAATGCTCTTCAATCGTCACATTATTACTCAATTGATATAGTGATAATTGACCTGCACCATTCAATTTATGTAGTAATAACTGCTTTTTGAGGATAGATAAACGATCTAGTCGTTGTAATAAATGAGCCTGCCCTTGTTTATTACCTTTATAATTCAACCATAACCATGTTTCATGATATGGAAATAATAAGCCTGCCCCACTCATCTCAACTTTTGGTTCTTTCGCCCCTAAAGTTGATATATCAGCTTCATTAAACGGTTCCTCCGGCTGTAAAGTAATCCGCCTCACCGAAGTAATCATCTCTTGCCATTGCTTCCAATCTGGCATGATACTCATCGCGGTTGTAAAATCTCCAATTTCGCCATACCACTGCAGTAACAATGATTGTCTTTGCCCAACAGACAATGCTTCAAATTGACTCCATATCATACCTTCTCCAGCTTGCTGAGCTTGAAGTGATAACACAAATATTAGCTGCTTAAACTGCAGATTCATTCCTTCTGTCGCTGTCGTCATAGGTGCTGTATGAGAAATATGTTGTAGCAATTGGCTTGATGCTTTATTGCCAATGCTTTGCTGCATCCTCCATACGGGAGATAGCTCCCTTTGACTAGGCTTTGTAACAACATTAGGCTGATCGCGCTCCTTGATGTTCCCTTGTTGATTAGGAGCTGGTGACAGTCTTCGTCCGAATACCATAATGTCCTCCTTTTAGAGGTAGTTCAAATAGCAGACTTTGATAACGATGATTAGCTTCGTAGCATATTCGACATCGAATATGCACCCCATCGAAAGCCTGCGTGTGCTCACGTACACAAAACGTACGCTGTGCTACTCGTTATCGCTGTGGGGCATCTTCTCGATTCTGAAAGCCCGCTTTTTGAACCTTTATTTTAATTAGAGGTAGTTCAAATAGCAAACTTTGATAACGATGATTAGCTTGTTAGCTTATTCGACATCGAATATGGATATTTATAAATTCATTTGTTAATTATATCAATATTTCTATATTATTGTATCTATTCCTGCTAAAATACATTGTATAGTTACTATTCGAGTAAGCTATATACATAGCCATCCTCCCTACCTCCCTTTTATTTCTTATGGCTACAATACTAAATGAACTACCTTCTCTACTACATTTCCTATTAGGAGGCTTGGGAATGCCATCGAAATCTATGATGTCAACAAGTAAAGATACTGAAAAAGTAGATACTAACAAAACTCTCCCTCCAATCGCCCAAACAAAATCATCTAATCTTACTGATTTGCAGAAAACCGTTGGAAACCAAGAACTTGCTCGGATTGCTGAGGAAGAACAGTTTGGACTAACAGAAACCGAATTCTATACAATATATGAAACAAATCTATACAAACCACTAAAGTCAGAAGTCTTATATAAATTTGGCGTAGGAAGAAGTGCTTTCAGACGTTCTAAGAAATTGAATGATTTTCGTCAAACGATGAAGGATGCTGCGCGTGCACAAGCTAGTGAAGATATTGCTACGCATCTTGATTCTAACAGTTCGCTCGCAGGTAATAGTAACATTTCGAAACAATTCAATAGCATGCTTGCTAATAAGGAAGCTCACTCTCAATCAAAGGTATCCGTGAACAGTATTATGGAGAAAGAATCCGATCGGATTCTACATAAGCTAGTTCCTGAAGATACTGCAGTACAACAATTGAAACAAGCTGCTCTTGCAAGTGTGTCGTCCAGTACTCTCAAAGAGAAAGATAAGAAAAAGAAAGCTGCGAGTAGCGCCAAAGATAAAGCAAAGGACCTACTTGAACGATTTAAAGAGCCAGCGATCAATGAAGCTCGCATAATTATTAAAGGTGATCAAAGCGCTGGAGCCGCTGAGCCCAATCAGGTTAAAGTTGACGATATGACCAAGGAAGTTAAAGGTCAGGTTACGTTGGATCAAATTGGTGAAAAAGCGCTCAAGAAAGTTATTGAGACTGATTCTGTCAATAGTGGTTTGTCTAAAATTGCTCCAATCATTAACAGCGCTGTTCCATATGACGGTGACTCTGCTTCACTTGATTTTGAGTTAAAAATTCCCGTTAGTTCAGGTGTATTTGTATCGATTGGTCTAGGCGCAGAGGCTGAAAAAGACGATGGTCATATGACGATTGGTGCCAATATTGCTGTCGGTGCAGGAGTATCCGCAGGAATAACCGATGTCGCTGTAAAATTAGGCATGTTCATTGAAGCGAAAGGCTCGAGTGTCCAGTCCTCTCTAAATTTAGTCTCTTATGGAATGTACCGTAACATGAATGCTGGATTGCCTTCACTTGCTCAGCGATTATGGGGCAAAGGCGGATTAAGCGGAAAAAGTAGACTTGAGGAAGCCGAGTTATGGGCTGCTACCGTGGAAGCTAGAGAAATGGAAGATACTGAAAATTACGTTGATGTTGGACAAAGCTTGTCCGCTTCTGCAGAAATTGAAACCGGCATTTACTCTGGGGAATTTGAATTATCAGGTCAACGTTATACCAAATATAGCAAAGAGAGCTTTGAAACAATTCCTGATTTGTTATTTGGTGAAAATACTGAAACTACACTAGATGCTCTGACACAAAAATCTACCCGTATGAATCAACTTAAGACGTATAAGAAATTATCAGCTTCTAGTTCGACTGAGCTAACTTTACCTGGAGTAACGCTAGCCTTCAGTGCTGAAGGTGCAATCACATTCTTTGATAGAGCACTTGAGCAATTGGAAGCAAGTATATCCGTCGATCTTCCAGGTGAGATTGCTGGTTTCTCTGCATGGGAAACGATTGTTGAGGAAGCTATACCGAAGGTAATTAGTGCTACTGCTAAAATTCAAAAACTAATCCAAGCTAAAAATACTACATCAACAGGACAAACGAATAATGTTCAAGACGCAAGAATGAAAGCATTGCAGGAGCAGCTAGAGAATAAAGCTTCCGAATTAACAACAATGCTTAGTGAAGCGACCGAGACTGTCGATCCAGAGACAGGAGAAGTAGAAAGCGTTGTCGAAAAGGATTCAGGTCTTACTCTTAACTTCGGCTTAGAATTAGGCTTTAAGGATGGCAAATCCGGAGACTGGAAAATCGAATTTGACATTACCAAAAGCAGCAGCATCAAAATTGAAACCCCTTTTCTCAGTTTAGAACTTGAAAAATCAAGAAAATTAATGAGTGCCTCACGTGGAAAAAAAGACGGGCAAATCGAAAAAGAGCTTAATTTTTATCAAAGCTAATAAACATTGAAAGGAGACTCAGTCTATGAAAGTAATCTCATCTGTATCTACTTCTACCCCTGCTATCTTTCAATCATGGAGTGGTCGGAGTCTGTCCGTATTGATTACCTCTGTTGTTCACCAGCAACAGGACGAGCTACATTATATTACGATGACAACGATTGTAGAACCAGAGCAGATGGCAACAATTTTTCATGATCAATGGTTTCACGTAACATCTCATGCAATGCTTAATGATGTAAGTTTTGAAGCTGAGGACAATATTGAACTTAAACTTATTTTGGCACCTTCCGTGGCGAGACAAATAGTAAAACAAGAAGCAGATGCTGAAGCTATTCTTCTATCTGTTATTCCCGATACATTTATCTCACGAACAATACCTGAACTTACACAGGCAGAACTATGGTATGTCGTTGAAGCGATGCAAACCGTTTCTTTACCAATTGAACTAGCTCATGAAGGGCAACTGCGACATGGCTTCCATACTATATGGAGACAAGAGTTATTACATTCTCCCTCAACTCGTAACATGACTAGTCAACAGCAGCCATCAGATTCTGAGATCATTACAAATAATGATAATCTTTCAAATCAGTTAGAACAATTTCTTGTTAATCATCAAATCAAATATGATTTTCACAATGAACAGTTAATTCGATTAAAACTACATGGGAAAAATCAGGTTAGCTGGACAGAGCTAATTCGCATTGAAGATGACTCTCAACTCATTATTTTTTATGCCATTTTCCCCACACTTGTTGATGAACAACATCGTGAGCAGTTTGCGCTACAATTTATAAATGAAAACTATGATCTTATGAATGGTGCATTCGAAATGGACATTGCTGATGGAGAACTTCGTTTCCGCTCAACGTTACTTTGTCCTACAGGGATAGATGAATATAGTATGATGAAGATTATGAATGAACATGTACTGATCATGGAACAATATGTTCCAGCCTTACAAGATATAACGTGAGTTTATCTACTAGATAAATAAAAGGGGCTCAGCTCAAAGTCATTATAAAATATGACCTTGGGACGAGCCCCCTATTTATAAGTTTTAACAATATAAACGTGTAAGTTGGATACTAAAATCGACTTATCTTTGATCGATTAATAGGCTAATATAACACCCTTGTCATTAGCATATAGGGAACTTACTCCACCTGTAGGTACAATAACGATATCTTTAAACTGGAATTGTTCAACTAGTTGCTGTTGTAATCGAAGAGCAAGTGGCTCATTATTGCAATGTGAAATAACGGCACGTAGTCCTTCGGTGTTTTTACCACTATCAGTTACTGTTTCAGCCATTTTTTTGACGATCTTCGTTTGACCTTTGCAAGTGGAGTATTGAGTGATATTACCGTCGCCATCTGAACCAAGTAATGGCTTAATATTCAAGATACTAATGATCTTACCTTTTACCTTACTTAATCGACCATTTTTCATAAGATTATCAACATTGTCGAGTACGAAGTAAGTTTTCATTTCATCTATAAACTGCTCAACCTGACTAATTAGTTCAGCACCTTGAATCCCACTTTCGATAAGATCACGAATTTGAAAAGCAATTAGAAGTTCCCCTGCAGAGGCACTTTTTGAATCAAAAACATGAACTTTACTTTCACTTTGTTCTAACATATCTGCACCCAGTGTTGCACTGGAGTAAGAGCTAGACAATTTACTTGATAACGTCACAACGAACGTTTGTGGTGATTGCTCGTAAAGTTCATGATAGAGCGAAGGTGATGGTGCAGCAGAACCAACTTTTTGCGTACAAGCTTTCATTTCCTCAATAAAATTTGGGATTTTTAAGGTTTCATCATCTATAATTTCTTTATCACCAAGATATAAATTTAAAGGCACTACTTTAATATTAAGGGCTTGCTTAATGTCATTAGTTAGATCGCAACAAGAGTCTACAACGATTTGATAAGTCATATGAAACCTCCATCTATCCTTTGTTTTCGAATACGTACAACTATTTACAGTTTATATTTTTTAACTTGTTATAGGTTAGAATAGCCCAATGTTTTATGGCTTGATTTATACTAGCACGATGATCAGTCATTATACTATTGACAAATATCATATAATTCAGCTTCATGACGTTTATTTTTTATTTAAGTAACGTTATAGACACATTTAAAAGTTAATATCTTAATCATTAGGGTAATAAAGGAAATATGTTGCAAATATATAACAACTTGACACGCTTTAGTTTAGTAACTATACTATATTTATGGACAATCAAACTCATACAGGAAGCTTATTACTAGGTAGATTATTTCTACAGCTTCGACAATTAGAACGACAACCACGACTCTTTGGTAATATAGGGCCATTAACACCTAGTGAAATTCATACCATTGATGCCATTGGATTAGATGGAAACTTACTAATGAATGAGCTTGCGGCACGACTGAAAATTACGAAAGGAGCAGTAACTCAGTTAGTTGCAAAATTAGAAAGTAAAATGCTCGTCAAACGTACTCCTCATCATTCTGACTCGAGAGCAACTGTCCTTTCACTTACGGAGGAAGGAAAAGAAGCCTATCGTGCACATGAAGAGGCGCATCTAAAGTTCTATCGTCAACTTCAAGAACAATTAAGTGAAGAAGAGATAAAGATCTTTGAAAAATGTATCGATACTTTATGTAATGTCATGAGAGACTAATTTTTTTTGGATATTTAGTTTAGTTACTATACTATATTTTCAATATAATGTAAGTGAGGTCAACTATGAAAAACAAAATTATAGTCGTTGGTGGTTATGGTCATGTGGGGCAAATCATTTGTACCGAGTTGAGTAGGCTTCATCCAGGACTGGTATTTGCTGCCGGTAGAAGTATGGAACGCGCTCAACAGTTTTGTAGCACTACAAACGGTCGAGTTTTACCCTTACAACTGGATATAAGTAGCGAAGTGGATATCAGTCTTTGGGAAGATGTGCAGCTAGTTATTATGTGTTTAGATCAAACAGATCTAACATTTGTTCGCTCCTGTCTTGCTAAGGGAATACACTATGTTGATATTTCTGCCCAACATACCTTTCTATTAGATGTACAAACACTACAAACTACTGCTGATCAAGGTGGCGCTACAGCGGTAATAAGTGTTGGGCTTGCACCAGGTATGACTAATTTGATGGCTCATCACGCGTCACAACGATTGGATCACACTGATCAAATTGATATCTCTATCATGCTAGGACTAGGCGATCATCATGGTAAGGTAGCAATCGAATGGACCGTTGATAATTTGGCTAGCACCTTTGTTACGAAGAAATGGGACCAGAATACGCTCGTGTCAGGTTTTAGTGCGGATACAACGGTCGTATCTAGTTTTAGTGGACGTAAGAAGATTGACTTTGGTCATTCGTTAGGTCATAAAGATGCCTATCGATTTAACTTCTCTGACCAGCATACCCTTACTCAAACACTTCATATTCCACAGGTGTCTACTCGTCTTTGTTTCGATTCTGCATTCGTGACAAAGCTTATCGGTGGATTAAGAAAGCTAAATATATTGCGAGTATTACAATATACTCCACTTCGTAACATGACTGTGAAAATGTTTGAAAAAATGAAATTTGGAAGTGATCGATTTGCAGTTAAAATAGACGCGTTTGGCAAGAAAAACGATAAACATATGTTAGTCGAATGTTTCTTCGATGGCCGAATTGAAGCGGAAATAACAGCTAAAGTAGCCTGCTCTATTGCTCACTCTCTCTATAGTAGATCGTTCCCAACAGGTGTATTTCATATCGAGCAGCTTTTCGATCTAGAAACGGTATCATCAAGTATTGAACCATCTGTAAACATCGTAACGAAAACAAGTAAAATAGCTTTCTAACATATATCAGAAAATTCAATGAATTTAGTGCTAACGCTTTACTGACGTACTATTCGAAAAAAAGCTGACTCATAAGGGCAATTGATCTTGCCCAAAGTGAGTCAGCTTTTTCATATAAATGTACATAAAATGATTTATAAGTGCATCAATAGTTTAGATAAAACTCAAAATATCTTCCAATGGTAAACGAGACGATCCATATGCAGGTGCAGCACCTTTACCGATAGCGATTAGCACGATTGGAACTACATTGCTAGGCAATTCAAATCTTTGAGAGAACTTCTCTTTGTCAAACCCGCCCATTGTTACAGTATCAAAACCTTTTTCTTTTGCAATTAACATCAATTGCATAGAAATTAGTCCTGCATCAAAGTTTGCAATATTTTTTCTTACTTCGTCAGATACATTAGGGTACAAACGATTTGTACTAGCAATCATAGCATCTTTGCTCGCCTCTGGCATATGGCCTTCTGCTACATTTTGCGTATAAATTTGTTCAACCTTTTTATACATTTCTATATCGCCTAAAACCGCGATTACAGCAGAAGATGTCTCTACTTGCTCTTGATTATTAGCGATTGCTCTTAATTCTTTCTTCACTTCTTGGTCTTGAATAACAAGAAATCTCCAAGCTTGAAGATTACTTGATGATGGTGCTGTTGTAGCCTCTTTAATAATTCCTTCTATTTCTTCTTTGGAAATTGTAAAAGCAGGGTCATATACCCGAACAGATTTTCTTGCTTCCATTACTGAATATAAATCGGATTTTGTTGTAGTATTCATAAAGTATTCTCCTCTTTTTACTTACTATTAGTAAGTTTATAATAGAAACTTACCATAAGTAAGTTTATCAGTCAATATGAAAGTAATTCCTTTGCTCCATTTAACGATTCTAAATGTTCCATAGACAGATTTGTGTTAAACTAAATAAAAGTAATGTTCGGGGAGGTCTCTAATGAAACAGTCTGATTGTCAACATACATGTAGTGATTTTCATAGTGCTATTGAATTTCTTGGTAGGCGCTGGATGGGTATGATTCTATACACATTAATGTCTGGTCCCAAACGTTATAATGAAATTCATTCAAGTATTGATGGAATATCAGATCGACTATTAACCGAGCGACTCAATGAATTAGTTAATGCTGCTTTAATAAATAAAAACTTAATTGACTGCTCTAATAAAAAAGTTGAATATGAGTTAACTGCTAGTGGACATGCTTTAAAAGATGTTATTGTTTCGATACACAGATGGGTCGAGGTTTGTGAGTTAGAACATAAATCGAAAGAAGCATCTTCTTAACTCTAAAACATAAGAAACTCTTACAGATAAATAATGTGTGTTTTTCATTACCAACTGCATACATCATACTAATCCAGTAACGAGCAAACCACTTCGCTATTACTCACTTAACCACCTTATACCACGCCCGGTATAAGGTGGTTATTTTATTTTGTGTACTCTGTCCTGCAATTAGTATTTCTTTATCATGCTTAAATCATTAGTGTTTTCTTTGGAAACATCTAGTGAACAAAGCACTCATCGTAATTAGTGACCATCACTTTTGCTGATTCAGCGCCTCCACTCCATTTCATATAAATAAAGGGGAGTATACCCTTTCATTCGACACTTACACTCCACTTTGGTGGAATATAGGGGTATTTACATTTAAAATGAAAAAGACTGTAAGTAAACTAGATACGATCTAGTTTACTTACAGCCCGAGTATCAGTAATAATTTTCGTGCATTGTTATCCTATTACTTTACTGTGTTTTTCCAGTCAGCTGCAAACTTTTCCATCCCTTGATCTGTAAGGGGATGTTTGGAGATTTGCTCAATTACATTGAAAGGTACAGTAGCGATATGAGCACCAGCCATAGCAACGCGAGTAACATGGTCTGGGTGACGTACAGATGCAGCAATGATTTGTGAATCTAAGTTGTGAATGCGGAACAATTCAGCAACTTTCACGATCAATTGAACGCCATCTTCTGAAATATCATCCAAACGACCTAAGAACGGTGATACATAAGTAGCTCCAGCACGTGCAGCCAATAATGCTTGGTTCACTGTGAAGATTAGAGTAACGTTTGTTTTAACACCTTTCTGAGTCAAGTAACGGCAAGCCTCTAGACCAGCAAGTGTCATCGGAAGTTTGATCGTTACATTTGGATCGTTATTGTTAATTTTGATTAGTTCGTTTGCTTGTTCAATCATTTCTTCAGCTGTAACAGCATCAGGAGTAACTTCAGCAGAAACAGATTCAACATCAGGTACTGCTTGTAAAATCTCTTCGATACGATCTTCGAATTTGACGCCTTCTTTGGCAACTAGCGATGGATTCGTAGTTACTCCAGAAATAATACCGATTTTATGCGCTTTTTTGATGTCTACCACATTAGCTGTATCAATGAAAAATTTCATAATAAATTACCCCCAATGATTTTTATTATTTATTCAATAATTGCTTAGCTACAGAAACGACATTGCTTGCCCGGAATCCGAAATATTCCATAACTTCTGTACCAGGACCTGAAGCTCCGTAAGTATCGATGGAGATAATACTACCATTAGCTCCTGTATAACGCTCCCAGCCTAGAGAAATACCAGCTTCAATAGCTACACGATTCGTTACAGCAGCAGGCAGAATTGATTCTTTATATGCATCAGATTGAGCATTGAATAACTCTCTGCTTGGCATTGCCACGACACGAACAGATACATTCTCATTTTCTAATTCTGACTTAGCACTTACTGCAAGTGAAACTTCAGAACCTGTAGCAATTAGAATAACATCAGGCGTTGCATTCGTTTCAGCTAGAACGTAAGCACCTTTAGCTACTTCAGTAATATTTGCTTTAGTTTCTTCGTACACCGGTAGATTTTGACGACTAAGAATTAGAGCAACTGGACCATCTTGTTGTTGTAATGCATATGCCCAAGCACTCGCTGTTTCGTTCGCATCCGAAGGACGAATTACAGTTAGTCCTGGAATAGTACGAAGTGCTGCTAATTGCTCGATTGGTTCATGTGTAGGACCATCTTCACCTACTGCAATAGAGTCATGTGTAAATACATAAGTTACAGGTAATTTTTGTAGTGCTGCCAAACGAATCGCTGGACGAAGATAGTCACTGAATACGAAGAACGTACTTACGAACGGCTTCACTCCGCCATGTAATGCCATACCGTTACCTGCTGCGCCCATCGCATGTTCACGAACACCAAAGTACACATTACGGCCAACATATGAATCAACTGCGAAGATTGGCTCTCCATTAATATCAGTCATTGTAGAACCAGATAGATCGGCGCTACCACCAAAGATAGAAGGTACTGATTTGATGAAGTGATTAATCGCTTGGCCACTTGCAATACGTGTTGAAATTGCTTTAGATGAATCAAAAGTAAGGATGTCAGAAGCATCAATAACTACTTTGCCATCAATCACTTGAGCAAGTTCTTGACCTAGCTCAGGATATTGTGCAGAGTACGTTGCAACCAGTTCATTCCATTGCTGCTCTTTAACAGCACCTTGTTGTTTCAATTGTTCGAAGTGAGCTTTAACTTCTGCTGGTACTGTGAACTCATCATGTTCCCAACCATATACAGCTTTCGTAGCGATTGCTTCTTCTTTACCTAGTGGATTACCATGAGCTTTGTTCGTACCTTGAACTTTTTTACTACCGTAACCAATAATAGTACGAATTTCGATAATTGTTGGTTGAGTCGTATTAGCTTTCGCTTCTTCAATGGCCTTTGTAATTGCAGCAACGTCGTTACCATCTTCAACTCTCAAATATTGCCACTGAGCAGATTCTGCTCTCTTTTGCATGTTTTCGCCGAAAGACAGACTTAGGTCTCCATCAAGAGAAATATCATTTGAATCGTATAATACGACTAATTTATCAAGTTTCATATGACCTGCCATTGACATTGCTTCATAAGAAACACCTTCCATTAAGCAACCATCACCAACAAGTGCGTAAGTGTAATGATCAACTACTGGGAATTGTTCTTGGTTGAATTTAGCAGCTAAGTGAGCTTCAGCCATTGCCATACCAACTGCCATAGCGATACCTTGACCAAGTGGACCAGTTGTAGCATCAACGCCATCTGTATGACCGAATTCTGGATGTCCAGGAGTTTTACTGTTCATTTTACGGAATTGTTTCAAATCGTCGATAGATACTTTATAACCTGCTACATGTAATAAGCTATATAGTAGCGCAGATCCGTGACCCGCAGAAAGCACGAAGCGATCACGGTTGAACCAATTTGAATGACCAGGATTATAATTCATTTGATTTGCCCATAGCGCGTATGCCATTGGAGCAGCTCCCATTGGAAGACCTGGGTGACCTGAATTTGCAGCGTTAATTGCATCAATAGATAAAGTACGAATCGTGTCGATAGATAATTGATCAATGTTTTGAATAGACATATTGTTCTCCTTCTGTTGCTTGTATTTTTTGATCAGCTTTGGCATCTAACCACCAGTGATTACCGTCTCTAGCTAATAGCTCATCGGATTCGGTTGGACCATTAGAACCTGCTGAATAATAATGAAGTGGGACAAGATTTTCTTCAAATGCGTTTAGAATTGGTTGAACCCATTTCCAAGACAATTCAACTTCATCCCAATGAGCAAAGAATGTAGCATCACCATGGAAAGCATCATGAATGAGATTCTCATAAGCTTCCGGAACATCATCACTGCTCGAATGGAAATCTATATTAATAGGTATGAATTGTTCTTTATTTTGCGGATCTCTTGAATTTAGTTGGAATGTAATTCCTTCATTCGGACTAATTTCAAAGATTAACAGATTGGCAACTTGGTTATTTTCAGTTGTTGTAGTACTCTGTTGCAATGCTTCTTTGAACTCAATGATAATACGTGTGAATTTTTCGTTCATACGTTTTCCTGTTCTAATATAGAAAGGAACGCCACGCCAGAATGAATCATCAATCTCTAATCTTGCAGCTACGAACGTATCATTCATTGATGTAGCCGGGATGCCAGCTTCAGAGGTGTAGCCAACTACTGATGAACCTGCGATCGAACCTGCTGAATATTGACCACGGATAACATTAGATTTTACATTCTCTTTGTACAATGGCTCTAGAGATTCCATAATCGTCTTCTTCTTAAAGCGCACAACTTCTGAAGTACTGTTCTGCGGCAGATGTAGCGTTAACATCATTAATATTTGAAGCATATGGTTCTGGAACATATCTCTTATCGCACCAACATGGTCATAATAACCAGCACGCTCTTCTACGCCAACGGTTTCGCTAGCAGTAATCTGAACGTTAGAGATATAACGATTGGACCATAACGCTTGAAGTACCGGATTCGTTTGTTGCAAGATTTCAAGTTTTTGAATCATCGGCTTGCCAAGATAATGATCAATACGATAAATTTCATTTTCTTCAAATGAATCACTAAGTTGCTGGTTCAAATGTTGAGCAGATTGCAAATCATGTCCAAATGGTTTTTCGATTAACAGACGTTTCCAACCTTTTGTTGCACCAAGTCCACTTTCTTTAATGTTGGCAGCAATCGGTTCGAAAAACTCAGGTCCAACAGAAAGATAGAACATACGGTTAGGAGACGTTCCCATGCTAGTTTCTTGCTCTTCAATAAGGTGCAGTAGTTTTTTATAGTCTTCTGTGTGACCAATATCTAACGAGCAATAGCGGAATGCTTGTAGAAATTTGTTCATGACAACATCGTCATTCGCTTCACGTCTAGAAAAATCACGGATTGATTTCTCTACACTTGCTTGAAATACTTCATCAGAAAATTCTCTTCGCCCAAGTCCTACAACAGCGAAAGATTCCGGTAATTTTTGATCGATATATAAATTATATAAGGCAGGGTAGATTTTTCTTTTCGCTAAATCGCCTGTTGCTCCAAACAATACAAACGTTGTTGCTTCCATTATCATCTTTCCTTCCAAACGTTATATATTAGGTGCAGTTTCTACTGGCTTCACTTCATTACTTCTACTATAATACTAATAACACCTATACAAGTAATTAATATATTTGACAGGAGCTATAGACCATGTCTATGACCAATTATGAGCTATATAAAGTTTTCTATTGGGCCGCAAAAACAGGCAGCTTAACTAAGGCTGCAAAATCGCTATATATTACTCAACCTAGTGTTAGTCACGCGATTAAACAACTTGAGGATAGTTTTGGAATGACCTTGTTCTATAGAAATTCCAAAGGTGTTGCTTTGACACAAGAAGGCACCATACTCTTCTCCTATATCGAAAAATCTCAAATTCTAATTACATTAGCAGAAGAAAAATTAGCTGCTCTTAAAAATTTGGAAAGTGGAGAGTTACGGATTGGTGGAAGTGATTCATTGTTCAAGCATTATTTGTTGCAATACTTAGAACAATTTCATACAAATTATCCAGCTGTTAAGCTCCAACTGATTCATGGGACGACACCAGAAATAATTTCATTTCTGAAAGAAGGTAAAATCGACTTAGGTGTTGTTAGGATGCCGATCGTCGATCCGCAATTGGAGTTAAAGGAAGGTATTCAACTACAAGATTGCTTTGTTGCGGGGGCTCATTATGCAGAGCTTAAAGATGTCGTATTGTCACTAGATAAACTCATCCAATATCCGCTCATCTTGTTCTCACGAAATAGTCGAGCACGTATGGCAATTACCGAATTAATGCAAGGGTACGGTTACGAGCTCAAACCAGCCATAGAAGTTGGAAGTGTAGACTTGTTGATTGAGTTTGCACGTAAAGGTCTTGGAATCTCATATGTGACGAGAGAATTTGTTTCTAAAGAACTAGATGATGGATCACTCTTTGAAATCAAATTAGATGTGCAGCTCCCTCCGTCTCAAGTAGGTTTAATGATTATGCGTAATATGCCACTTTCAAGTGCAGCAAGTAGTTTTATTGAGCATATTAAATAAAATGAAATTTGAGTGTTTCACCATTAAAAATAATAAACCCTCCAATTGAAGTGCATCATACCATTAGACATAGGTCTAACGATTGGATCTACACTTCATTATTGGAGGGTTTTGTTTGAATCTACTCAACCTACAGCGGTAACGTCAGACTCATTAATACTACTTTATTATCTTCAAAATAAAGATGGAATTTCAAATAGTCTCCGATCTTATAGCTCCACTGAGAGTCATTTTCCAGATTCGATTTGCCTAGTGTTGTCAGTACTTCATCTTTCGTTAACCCAATCTTAATGCCATCCTTAGTTGCTACGCTATCTGATATAAATATAACTTCACGCTCAGATACTACCGCTATATCTTCGTAATATTTAATACTAGAAACTTTTCCTGATCCATTATCATAATAGTTAACTATATTCATTTCTTTAGAATCGTTCGATAAGTGCTCCTTCCATGTATGAAAATCCATGTCATCAATTACTAATTGTTCGTAATCATATTGAAAACTTTCATTTACTGTAGATATACTTTCAGCAGCCTCTTTCGAGGCATTAGAGTAAATTCGATCAATATTAGCTATTTCTGATTCTTGCTTATATTGTCCGTACATCATTTTCGCCACTTCATCAGTGGCATAATACAACGTGTCTCCTAGTTGGAACGTATTTTTGTTAATATCGTACGGGATGGCAACTATATTGTCGGTGCTATTAATATGGATCATCATATTATCATCTGCTATTGTTTGATCCTCTGCCTTGGCTACCGTTAGATCTAGCCAATACAAACTTTGTAATATGACATACTCTCTATTTTCAGGTACAGTGTACGGTTCGTTACTTCCATACTGTACAGTGATTGACTCAACTTTTTCAGAATCATATGATGGATCGTCTTGTAATGAACCTGTTAAATATTGTGGTTCAACTTCCTCAGATACCGAAAATTCGTCGTTGATGACTGTGTCAATATGCTCGTCACCACTTTTGGGTTTATTCGTGGTAGGAACTATCACTTCAAGGTCAGCACGTTCTACTTTGTCCTTATCGTTTTGCATAACTATCCAAAAGATACAACCAATTAAAATAATCGAAAGTGCAAAGATCCACCAAAACTTATTACTTTTAAATACTTGCACACTATCCCCCCTAAAAATTTTCATTCATCTTCCCAAGTAACTTCGCGGTAATAAGAAGTAGTTTTAACAGACTTTTTTTACAGTACATAGGATTGACGTTTCAGATATAATTTTTGTTCCATAAATTTCATTTAACCTTAAAATTTGTTTGTTTTTTGATATGCTAGATAGACGCTAAGGGGACATATCGATATTCCAATAACCGTTGTCTACTATTGATATGTCCTCTCCGCTACTGTGAAGTTAAGTCAAATAGAATATGTATTGTATGTTCGTTCAATCTAATGCACAATTATATGTAAATAATAGTTATAGAAAAGAGGAGTAATCGATGAGTACTACAATGAATGTATCCCTAGTGAGTAATAGTAAAGCTTTGCTTGGTGAAGGGCCTGTTTGGAATACGACAACTGGGCAACTTTATTGGCTTGATATATTAGAACATAATTTACATATTCATAATCCTGGACATCCTCAGAATGATGACATCATTACTATTCCACCATATATTAGTTCAGTTATTACTAGACAATCAGGTGGTATCGTATTAACGCTACAGGATGGTTTCTATAGTTATGATCTATCAACTAGAGAGTTAACATTACTAGCAGAAGTCGAGTCCTCCTTAACGGATAATCGATTCAATGATGGTAAATGTGATCCTAGAGGTCGCTATCTTGCAGGTACGATGTCCTTGTCCAACCAGTTATCAAAAGGATCACTTTATTCTATGGATCGTGAATACAAAGTTACGACTTTACTGACAGAAGTTAGCATATCTAATGGACTTGCATGGTCTGCCGAAGGCAATACATTATACTTTATTGATACACCTACTAGAAATGTAGTTGCTTTTGATTACGAATTAGAAACTGGACATATAAGTAATCGACGAGTTGTCGTTCAAATACCAGACCATCTCGGTTTTCCTGATGGAATGACAATCGATGCGGAAGGAATGTTATGGGTAGCACATTGGGGAGGTTGGTGTGTGACAAGATGGAATCCGCTGAACGGCCAATTGCTGCAAACTGTACCAGTCCCCGCTTCCCAAGTTACTTCTTGTACATTTGGTGGAACTGACTTAGACACCTTATATATTACTACCGCTCGTGTTGGACTTAGTGAGGAAGAACTTTCAAAACAGCCTGACGCTGGCGGACTATTCATCATTAAGCTAGGTATTACAGGTACATCATCTACTGCATTTGCAGGATAATTAGTATTGTCATATTCATATTCTATTACGAATGGAGTAAGTTCACGATGGAAGCAATGTGGGAAGCACTATTTCATCGCTTGCGAAAAGTCTCACCTATCCCTGATGAGGAGCTACTAGCTTTCAAGGAATTGTCTGTTGCTACAACTATTACTAAAAATGATCATTTCATTAGAGCTGGTGATTTTGCAGATTCCATCGGTTTTTGCGTGAGCGGATTATTTCGATTTTACTATACTACGCAAGATGGAGATGAATTCAACAAAAGCTTTTGCTCTGGCTATGATTTCATAGCTTCTTACAGTTCATTACTTATCAATGTTCCCTCTTACTTTTCCATTCAAGCTTTGCGAAATAGTGAAATAATTACGATTCGCTACAAAGACTTTCAATTATTGTACGCTCGGCATGTCTGTTGGGAAAGATTAGGGCGGATATTAATAGAGCAGTTATACGTTAAGAAAGAAATGCGGGAGCGTGAACTACTGCTACTTTCCGCTGAATCAAGATACTTGTTATTTCTCGAAAGGTACGGACACATGGTAAAGCATATTCCGCAATATCATATTGCCTCTTATCTCGGAATAACTCCTGTTGCATTAAGCAGAATTCGCAAAAAGTTAACCTAGGTTAATGAAAAAGTCTCCTCCAACCTCTACAATTAAGTAGAGAAAGGGGAGATTTTTTTGAAGCTTACAGGTCATACTATTTTAATAACAGGTGGCGCAGCAGGCATTGGGCTAGCGTTAACAGGAGAGTTTATTAAGCATGATAATCACATCATCGTCGTCGGCAGAGATAAACATAAACTGGATCAGTTAAAAACACGTTATCCAAGCATCACGACGTATATTTGTAATGTAGGAAATGAAGAGGATTTGAATCAACTCGTCAAACAGCTATATGACAATCATCCTCAACTAAACATTTTGATTAATAATGCAGGCATACAATATAACTTTTCATTTATAAAAGGTAATCATACCTCGTATCAAATTAATGAAGAAATTGCTGTGAATTTAAACGCACCAGTTCTGCTTGTATCGAAACTGCTCCCTTTACTTGCCCGTCAGAGAGAAGCAGCAATCGTTAATGTTTCATCGGGATTAGGTCTAGTTCCGAAAAAATCTGCCCCTGTATACTGCGCAACTAAGGCTGCTTTGCATATATTCACGAAAGCTCTTCGCTATCAACTTGTAAATACGAATATAAAAGTATTTGAAATTATCCCACCTGTGGTAGATACGAATATGACAATAGGCAGAGGAAATAATAAAATTTCAACAGATGAGCTGGCTTCGCAATTTCTTGCATTCTTCCAAAAAGATCGATTTGAAGTTCCTATTGGTAAAGTGAAATGGCTAATAGTAATTAATCGCTTGTTCCCTTCCATTGCAGAGCGAATATTGAAGTACAGCTAGACAATAAGAAGTTAGATAATAACTTGTAAGAAGTGAATTAAACATTAATAAGGATAGCCCCTCTTGAAAGGCTATCCTTATCGTAATCATCGTTATTGATCCGGTTGCTGCAACCCATTTCAATGATAAACAAAGAGAATTTGGTTGTCAGACATTAAACCATTCTTACTTCCCCAGTATGCCATTGCTTTTTGTAATCTAACGGGGAGCTTTATCGTATTGCCTGGTATGCGGAGTAATATTAAACACAAGACTGGATTACAAGAAATCAAGTTAGATATGCTAATGATGGTTACGGATTATGGGCAGTATGTCTCAAAGAAACGAATCAAATCATCGGAGACTGCGGTCTTGTCAAACAAATCGTAAATGACAGAACAGAGTCGAAATTGGGTTCACTAAGGAAAAAGAAACCTTTATTTTCGGTAAAAATCATTGTATTTATTCTAATATAGTGTGACTATGCTTGTTGATATTCCTTTACTCTGTATACACAATTTCTTCCGCCCACCAAAATATGCTCTTCCCTTTCGATCAAAACATGATTTCCAAGAATCGATTGAAAAAGTTTTAATTCATTGTTACATAAACCAGTACATGCAGCAGCAGCTTCACAGATCGGACAGTGCTTCTCAATTAATAAGAAACTCCCATCGTCTTGCTCCTTGACCTCTGCCATATATCCTTCCTTAGTTCGAATGGTAGCTAGTTTATCTAGTTTTCCCCTAACACTCGATGTATCTCCAATGTGCTGCAAATACTGCTCTTGCATATTTTTATCTCGGACAGCGAGAAGCTTATCTAGTCCCTCTTTTCCGAAAGCCTCTCTCATGGAATGAATTAAACTGACTGATAACTCCGAATAGCCACTTGGAAAGAAACGATTAGCCTCAGATGTCAACTTCCATAACTTCGCTGGTCTTCCCATAGGACGGGCTTCTTCTTCATAAATGACTAGTCCTTCTTCAAAGAGTCCATTAAGATGCTGACGAATAGCCATTCCCGATAATGAAAATTCGGTGGACAGTGCCATAACATCCATCGCTCCCTGTTGCTTAAGCAGATTAATAATCCCTCTCCGGGTTCTAATTGAAGCTTCTTTATTCGATTCATTCCGTTTCATATAAAATCCCCCTTTAAGTTAATTACCTCAAGGTCACTCCTTACATTTTAAATATAAATGTTGACAAAGTCAAAAACAAACTGTAGATTTTACTTTATAAACATTTATCTTTACAAAGTATTCAGATCTGTATTATACATAAAATTTCTTTTGGAGGACACATCTTATGAGTAATCATCAAAGTATTTTCAGCCCACGTTATTTTGCATTAACGATAGGAATTATCCTCTCTGTCATGGCTGTTGGATTCGAGGGCCTAGCAGTAACTACGATTGCCCCTGCGATCGCAAGTGATCTAAACGGCATTGAATTGTTTGGATGGATATTCAGTACTTACTTGCTTGCCCAGATTATTGGCACATTAGTTGTAGGTCGTATTATTGACATCAAAGGACCAGCTACACCTTTTACTTTTGCACTCGTATTATTTATCGCAGGACTTGTCATTGCTGCAATAGCAACCGATATGTTTATCATGATCATTGCACGAGCGATGCAAGGTCTAGGTGCTGGCGCTATGATGACATGCGTTTACACTGCGATTTCATTAAGTTATCCAGATGAATTACGTGCTAAGATATTAGGTGCATTTGGGACAGCCTACGTTCTACCTTCTATGCTCGGTCCATACATTGCAGGCTTAATTGCAAATCAGTGGTCATGGAGATATGTGTTTTGGGGTATATTACCGATCCTCGTTTTATCAGCAATACTAAGTTTACCGGCCTTCAGAAAATTAACTGCTAAAGGTTCTCAAGAAGGAAACGGAACTTCCTCAACCTGGATGGCTGTGTTATTAACGATAGGTACAGGAGTTTTTCTAATTGGTCTAGGAATGCTACCGAAGTTATTAGGGATTGGGCTTAGTATAGTAGGCATGGCGATAATGATACAGCCGTTACGTAAATTATTACCGAAGGGAACCCTTGCATTCCAAAGAGGTCTACCGGCTATTCTTGCGACACGTGGACTGTTCTTCGCAGCATATGTCAGCACACAAAATTTCCTTGTATTAGCTTTAATAGAGGTAAAAGGCTTATCTCCAGATAAAGCAGGATTAGTAGTAGCTAGCGCTGCACTAAGTTGGTGCATCTTTGCTTATCTTCAAGGACGATGGGATACGGCAGATCAAGGTAAGGGACGAAATCGAAGAATTGTTTTGGGCGTACTGTTACTTATCCTTGGATTCACTTGCGTATTTTGGATTCCGGCTGTAACGGTTACGATCGCAGTTATTGGACAAATCATTGCGGGGATTGGTATGGGATTAGCACATCCGACAAGCGGCGCAGTAGCATTTGCCCATGCTGGAGAAACAGGAGCTGGCGCAACTTCCGCAAATCTACAATTTGCAGACTCTTTCACACCAGGTGTCATTATTGGTATAGGTGGAGCTATTATTGCTATAACTCAAGCTTCTGGTATGACGATGCAAGCTGGATTAATTGTAACGATGGGTTTTCACCTATTGTTAATCATATTAAGTTTCTTCGCTAGTACGAGAATAGCAAAGTAACTATCCGGATAATTACAACCACAACAAAAAAGAGGGTTCATCACCCTCTTAACTTTTTTCGCCCTGTATTCAACGAATCAGTTCTCTGCTCCAATCAATCGATTGCGACCTGCAGCAACACCAAAAACAAGCAACAACATCGTGATAACTAGCAGTACGATTAGTGGTACATTCCATCCATTCGTCAAATCATGTAAAGCGCCGAATAATATTGGTCCTATCGCTGCCAATAGATATCCTACAGATTGAGCCATACCCGATAATTCAGCTGCATCATGTGCATTAGTCGTTCTTAGTCCAAATAAAGTCATCGCAATACTGAATGCACAACCTGAACCAATTCCTATAAAAATTGCCCACAGAAGAACCCGATCATTTCCAGATAGTAGACCTCCAATACCAACAGTGAAAGAAAGTGCAGTTATTATGGTTAGTGTGATTTGATTTTTCATACGTCCAGCAATAATAGGGACAATAAAAGTAACAGGTAGTAAAGCAAGTTGCATTATAGATAGTATCCATCCTGCATCATCCGAACTTATCCCTTGTGTTTTGAGTATATCTGGAAGCCAAGATACGATAACGTAGAAAAGCATAGATTGTAACCCCATGAATAGAGTCACATACCAAGCTAATGGAGACTTCCACAAATTCGTTCGGTGTTCAGTCGCCGTCGCTGTTTTCACTTTAATTTGCTGATGTTTTAATTGCGGAATCCAGAAGAGAAGAGCTACAAATGCTAGGATGCCCCAAATACCTAAAGCCCCTTTCCAACCTAATCCTGATTGATTAGCCAGCGGTACACTAATTCCTGAGGCAATAGCACCACTTAGATTCATTGCCACGGAATAAACACCGATCATTATTCCGATCTGCAAAGGATATTTTTCTTTGATTAAACTTGGCATCAATACATTGCAAATGGAAATTGCAAGTCCCAAAATCAATGTCCCCATTAACATTGAACCTATATTCCACGCTGAACGTAAACCAATGCCTATGACTAGCAACACTAGCGCTCCAAACAGAACTTTAGATATACCATATTTGCGAGCCAATTTCGGTGCAAGCGGCGATAGCAAGGCAAACGCAATTAATGGGAGCGTAGTAATCAAGCCAGCTAATGTATTCGATATACCCAAATCGTCACGAATAATCGATATTAAAGGACCTACCGAAGTTAAAGGAGCACGTAAATTCATTGCGATTAATACTATTCCTATAAGTAGTAACCAGCGTGTAATCTGCGAGCCCGCATTTGTTGTAATCATATGATGTTGTTCGGACTTCACTTATATTTCCTCCATATCCATTGCTTCTAGTATTTCGGTTAACACTGTCTTATCTACACTTCAGGAAGATAAGATGAATTCAATGCTAACATATTATAAATTATTTGAAAACTAATTGTAACTTTGATTGAACGCTACTATTTTTTCCAATGTTATAGAGGTATTTTACTTGTAATGTCAATCAAATTAAAAAAGTAGCCACTTCATCATTTGAAGTGGCTACTTTCCTGCTAGATACTATAATTTAAATCATTTATTATAACTTAAATTCATTGACGATACTACGCATCTTATCTGACATCTCTCGCAGACTATGGGACGATGCTGATATCTCTTCGATAGATGCAAGCTGTTCTTCGACGCTTGCATAAATCGTTTGTGTAGCAGAAGCAGAGTGAAGTGACACTTTCTCCACTTCGATAACCGAATCAGATATTTGCTTCGAACTCGCTGACATCTGCTCCACTGCAGCAGCAGATTCTTTCACTTGATCAACAACTGTTCGAGTTGCTTCCAAGATCCTCTCAAAAGCTTTCCCTGTTTCATCAATAGATTGAACTCCTGCTGCTACTTCACTTTGACCTTTATTCATTGATTCATGGGCACTTCCGATATTTCGTCTAATTTCCTCAATCGTTATAGAAATCTGCTCTACAGCTTCACTTGTTTGACCTGCTAATTTACGGACTTCATTAGCCACCACTGCAAATCCTCTACCATGCTCTCCTGATCGAGCGGCTTCAATAGCAGCGTTAAGTGCCAGCAAATTCGTATGTTCAGAAATAGCCTTAATCGTGCTGACGATTGTTCCAATCTCTTCTGAATGTTCATTAAGACCAGAAACAGCAATACTTAGCTCATTCACAGTTCCACTTACTGCTTTTATTTGCATAGAAGAGTTAATAATAAGTTGATTACCAGCATTGGCTTCTTCTAACGTCTGAATAGACATCTGATAGGCTTGACTAGAAGCTTCGGACACTCGCTCAATACCACTTACTAATTCTTCAATATCCTGTGAAGACTCTTGTGCAGCATTAACTTGTATCTCATTATTGTTTGCCAGATCATTAATTGATGATGACGTCTGATGGAGTGCCTCAGTTGTTTCATCTAATGTTGCTGATAACTGGTTAGATGAAGATGCCAACACATTCGAACTTGACGATAAACTCCCAACTAATTGACGAATATTCCCTAGTAATTGATTGAATGAACTTGCCAATTGACCAACCTCATCACGGTTACGTACATTCAATTCTTCAACTCTTAAATCACCTTGAGCTATTCTTTCAGCCTCACGTGCTATACGGGTAATTGGTTTAGAGATATGTTGGGCAAATAAGAGAATCACGACAGTACCAATTATTACACATACGATCAATGTGATGATGATACCTTTGAAAATATTTGTTTGCCCGGTATTATAATCTTGCATATAAGAACCAGCTGCTACTATCCATCCTGAAGATGGGGATAACTTAGCATACGTTATTTTGAGTGCTTCTTTCCCCGCATCATTAGACGAATTTTCTGATTTAGGTAGCGGCCAATTATAATAAGTAGTTCCTCCACCCTTCAGGGCTACCTCTATTAAATTCTGTATGTAATACGTTCCATCAGAAGTTTGTTTATCCCAAATGTTCTCACCTTCAAGCAAGGGATGCGCCAGAAGTTTTCCTTTGTTATCTAATATGAAAAAGTAACCATTTGATCCAAGATCGAAAGAGTCATTAATCGGACGAGTACCATCCTCATTTTTCTTCCCAAGAAGCATAGTTCGTACCTGTTCATGAGCATCCTCTTCTGTCAACAGTCCCAATTGAACGGAGTTTTCCAGATTTTCAATCAATGCTATCGCCAAGTTTACACTTGTACTTAATTTACTCTCAATTAAGGCATCTGTTTCTTTAATTGAAGCATTGTAAGCGACGCCTCCTAAAATTAAAACGGGAAGGATAAGTAAGGATAGTGACATCAAAAGCAGTTTTTTGCGAATCGTTAATCTCAGCGCCGTACGTGTAACTTTTTTCATTTTCTACGCCCCGCATCCAATTATCTATAATAACAGCACAATACTATAGTACTAAAATTGGAAAAATTAATCAAAAGAAACTTGTTATTACTGATAAAAAGATCTTTTTTTTACATTTACACAAAATTTATATAGTTCTTTCGTCTTATTCAATAAGTGTTCAGAGTATGTTGGTAAAGCCCAGTAATCTACCCTATTCTACATCCCTCATCAAATGTTAGAATAGAATTATGAAGTTCAATATATATAAGGAGCATATCAATTGAGATTACATCCTATTTACTTTTTACGTATAACAGGTCTTCTAGATGGTATTTCATTGTTAGTATTACTAGGTATTGCTATGCCTTTGAAATATATTTGGGGAATAGACCAAGCGGTAACGATTATGGGGAGTATTCATGGTGGAATTTTCATAACCTATGTACTGACTATACTATTTGCTGCAGTTCGAGTGAAATGGAGCATACTATGGCCTGTTGCTGCCCTAATCGCAGCTTTTATACCATTCGCAAACTTTGTCCTCGATTGGAAACTGAAGAAGGCCCAAGTCAACTATAGTGTTCAACCTTTTAACTACGCTCTAATTGTGTATAGTATTGTGTTCTTTTCTTTTATAGATTTGTTCGCACAACTACCAGTCATGAGCACATTTGCAACTTCTGTAGGCACTAGTACGTTTCTCGTAGGTTTTATCGTTGGCTTATATTCATTAACTAATACGTTCGGCAATATTTTATCTGGTATTATGACTGATAAAGTGGGACCTTTCAAAATACTTATGATTGGTTTGCTATTAACGAGTAGTGCATTATTACTTTACCGATTCGTCGATTCACCTGCATTATTAATCGTCGTTCGAATCATACACGGTTTTGTTGCTGGTCTCATTGTTCCCGCTGCATTTACATTCTCTGCGAATAGTACGATCAAAGAACAGCAAGGAAAAAAAGTCGCCTTCACAGGTACATTTGTCGGACTAGCTGCTATTATAGGTCCAGCTTTCAGCGGAATATTAGCAAGCAAAACATCCGTTCCATTCGTCTTTACATGTGTCGCTTTATTAGGACTATTACTAGCTATACTGGCTGCTATTTTTCTGCGTAAGCACAATCTATTGAAAAAAGATAACAGCCAAACGAACCTTCAATTAACCGGCACGATCTTCAATGCAGGTGTACTTAAAGCATATTTAGGTGCATTTTTCTTAATGTTCTCTCAAGGTGTTATTGCTTATTTACTACCTTTGCATGTTCAATCACTCGGTTATGATTCAAGATTAAGTGGCACATTAATGAGTACTTTCGGAATCGTTGCTGTACTAATTTTTGTGCTTCCTACTAACCGAATTTTCGATCGGGTTGCTCCATCAAAAACGATGACTATTGGCATTGGTTTAATGGGAATTAGTCAGCTGTTAATTAGTCAATCAACGACGAACCTATCACTTCACGTTGTTTTGGGTCTGTACGGAGTAGGTTTTGCCCTTTTGTTCCCATCTATTAATACGATGCTCATTAAAGCTACTCCAGCAGAACTACGTGGAAAAGCTTATGGTTATTTCTACGCTGCATTCTCTTTAGGGGTTGTTGCAGGATCTTCCGTTTTAGGCTGGCTACCTTTAACCATCACTGAAGGGTTTGTGTTAACAGGAATTATTCTGTTGCTATTTGCAACTTATGTCATCTTCAACAAGCATAGAGACCTCACTTTGAATCACTAGCGTCGATAAAGTTGATTGGAGCGGTGAGAGGTACCAGCAATGCTGATCTAACTAATAAATTAGGGGATATGCTTAACGTCGATACATTGACGTTAAGCATATCCCCTTTTGTTAAATGTTGATGTCAGAATTAAAATATATCTTCAACAACTGTACTCGCGACTATAGATAGTTACTTCTTAGCTTGAACTTGGAACATATAATCCGTGAAATCAGCAATCGTTGGATTATTTCCATAATGTCCGCCTTCAACTTGAATTGTTTGACCAGTAATAAATTTAGATTCATCTGATGCCAAGAATAATACAGTGTAACCAATATCGTCAGCTTCACCATGGTAAGGCAGTGCGTTGAACTTTCCGAAAATATCAAGAACTGCTGGTGGCATATTTTTCTCGGCTGCAGGTGTCAAGATTAGACCAGGAGCTACACCATTACAACGAATTTTATGTTTACCATATTGAGCAGCGATATATTTTGTTAGATTGACAACAGCACCTTTGGAAGCACCATATGCTGTACGCGTTACATCTCCAGCGAATCCAGCCATTGAAGCAGTATTAATTATAGAACCTCCACCTGCTTTAATCATATATGGAAGAGCAAAACGGCTACCAAGCAGCACACTCTTCAGGTTTACATCCATTAGATGATCCCATTCTTCCAAATCCATATTGATTACGTCTAGATCCTTACGCAAATTAGTTAACCCAACGTTATTATGAAGAACATTAATTGTTCCGTATGTTGCAACCGTAAACTCTACGGCTTCCTTGATAGACTCCTCTTTACCTGCATCTAGAAAAACTCCAGAAGCTTCGAAGCCCTGACTTTTAAGACTCGTTGCTGCTTCTACAGCCGCATCAACATTGAAATCGGCAATAACTACTTTAGCGCCTTCTTGTGCTAGTAGTGTAGCTGCAGACAATCCAATTCCTGAAGCTCCACCAGTTATCAATGCTACCTTACCTTGAACTCTTCCCATTATGAAAATCTCCTTTGATGTCTGAATGAATTTTGAGAAAGCAAGATGCCAATATTATGTTCAAACGAATTAGAAGCTATGCTTACTTCAACTTTAGTACAACGAGAAATTATATACCATATCAATATAAATTAAAAGCTTTAAACACATAATAACGAATGCTTTTCTCTATAATAATGACCGAACTGAATATCAATTGCTTCCTACAAGTGAAGATACAACACAAAGCGATTTCGATCTTTCCTTTAATACTGGGTTCTATCCAACCTTCTATTTCATGCAAGCAGCATTACCTTATTTGAAAGAAACAAAAGGTAAAATTATTAACTTTGCTTCCGGGGCAGGTATTAATGGAGACGCTAATCAAGTTTCTTATGCTGCCGCAAAAGAAGCTATTCGTGGAATTACTCGTGTCGCTGCTAACGAATTTGGTCCCTTTGGTATCAATGTAAACATAATTGCACCCATTGCCAAATCTCCTGGTTTGATCGAATGGGCTGAAAAAAATCCTGCGTATTATCAAAGTATGCTTGATAAAATTCCAATGCGAAGACTTGGTGAACTTGAAGAAGATATTGGACGAGTTGCCGTATTTCTAGCTAGCGAAGATTCTGATTATATTACAGGACAAACAATTATGGTTGTTGGTGGATCGATAAAATTACGTTAATGTTTGCATAGATTAGAGAATAATGGTTCTCACTTTAGATCATGATAAAAGGTATAATTGTCGAAATGAGGAATGCAACATGACACAGCATAAAAGGAAAATCCATTACGCTTGGTGGGTATTACTTGGAGTAGCTTTAATCGTAGGTTTAGCCAAGGGTGGGATTATGACAGCCGGAGGTCTATTTCTAACACCCGTTACTCAAGATTTAGGTATTGGGATGGGAAGTTTGTCGCTCTACTTCAGTATTTCCTCAATTGTAACTATGCTCTTCCTTCCTATTGCTGGTAAATTAATGAGTAAATACAATATTCGTTTAGTATTGATTATTGGTATTATATTACAAGCGGGATCGTTTGCTATGTTTGGTCTCATGAATTCGGTATGGGGATGGTATTTGTTCTGTATTCCAATGTCAATCGGTTCGGTCTTTGTCGCTCAAATGGCTGGCCCTGTATTAATCAATAACTGGTTCAAAAAACATAATGGCTTAGCAATGGGGATTATGGTCGCATCAGGTGGCTTGTTCGGCGCGATTCTTCAACCTATGGCAGGCAACTTGATCGCAAGTCATGGTTGGAGATATACTTACATCTTTCTAGGAGTACTAGTCATGGCAATTGTCATTCCAACTGTACTACTAACGATTAGAATGGCGCCACAACAAAAAGGTCTCCAGCCTCTTGGTATAGAGGAAGTTAGAGACAATGACAAAAAAGATGTTAGGCAAGTTGAAGCTAAAGGAGTTAAGTCATCTGTAGCACTCAAATCTTCGGCATTTTATTCGTTGCTTATCTTCTTCTTCTTTGTTACTTCTATAGGGAGCTTTGGTCAATTTGTAGCACCTTTTGCTATGAACATAGGTTATAATATTTCCTTTGCTGGCTCTGCAATGGGTGGTTGGCAAATTGGAACTTTAGTTGGGGCTCTAACGTTCGGAATATTATCCGATAAAATTGGAGCTAAAAGCACCGCAATTTTTGCGATGATTGTAGGTTTAGTTCCTGTAATAATGCTTATAACCGTTGCAAATAAACCAGCGATGTTTAATATAGCTATCGCTATCTTTGGCTTCATCGTAGCATCTATGGGAACGTTAGGACCATTGCTAACAACTGCTTTATTCGGAAATAAAGAATACAGCCAAATCTACTCGACTGCTGTTATAGGGTTAGCTATTGCTGGTATGGTGGCATTGCCTGCATATGGATACATTGCTCAGATCACTGGCAGCTATACATCAATCTTATATGCCGTTGGTCTTATGATGATAATTAATGTGATCGCTGTACTCTTCGCTTTTAAAGGTAAAAAGAAACTTGAAGCAGCTGGCTTGTGGGATTAAAGATAGTCATGAGGGCTAGTGTAGCAAGTCAAACAAATAGCCGGGGCTAATATGCCTTGGCTATTTGTTGATGTTCCCTATGACTACTAATTTATACGGTGAAAAATACGAAGTTCTACTGATCGCAATCATTGAGCATCGTTACTTGAATGTAATGTAAAACTTTTAGCTACACTTACAGCGGTTTGTTCATCAACATCTTGCGTATAAAAATAAAGGTCATATGCCTTATTTTTGTCTTTCATAATAAAATAAAAATGTAATGTTTCCGTTACCGTTGTATCACCAGATGCTGCTGGAGGTGTTTGTTGTATCTTTTCCTGTATGACTTCCGTAAAAAAACCATTCAATGCATGAGATTCAATAACTTCTGTATGGTTATTTCGTAATTGTGATAGAGGTTGGTCTGGATAGTATGGGGTTACACCAAGTTCGCCTATTACTTTTCCATTTTCCTCAAAAGACAGTGACGCGAAAGGAAGTTTTACTATAGACCAATGTTCAGGAGTATCTAGTTTATATTGATCTAGCTGTTTACTTTCGGCTATCTCATGATCTTTGACCTTCCCTGCACTTGCCCCTAATATTACAGCGCTGCATGTAACAACCAGAAGTAGCAGTAATGAAATGAACGTCAACAATTTGGACTTCTTATTGTAAGCCATTATCGCCAACAGCCGTTCCTTTAAATGCTTTTTCTCTTCGCACATCGTTACTTGTAATGCTCCGAGAGCATACTTTTGCTCCGCAACAACTGCAATTAACGTATCACCATAGTCTTGTTTTTGCTCTGTATTTAAGTTTTTAATTACCGCCTCATCACATGACAATTCACAAGCACGATTAATTTCCTTTTTGATGATATACATAAGTGGGTTAAACCAGTGGATAGATGTAACGATCATTGTCAGCCATTTCATAAAGAGATCAAATCGTCTTAGGTGGGTAAGTTCATGGAGTAAAATATTTGTAAGTTGTTGTTCATTGTATTTATAATCTGGAATTACGATTTGAGGTCTTATTATGCCAATCAATATCGGTGTGGTTATAAAGCGATTACGTACAAGCGTGACCTTCGTTCTCCCCTTAGTTAACGTAGCTAATAATTTATTATCATCATCAGAAGTAGTTATATTTCTTTGTTTTAACTGTTTCGAAAATCTAGCATATCCAATCAAATTTACAGTAAGGGCAAAGATAACACCAAATAACCAAATATAAAAAATAGATTCTATAACTAGATCAGTGAAATATCTATTATGGTCAATATCATTATTATAGACACCGTTTGCAACATTTCCCTGAACATTAGGTAATGTCAATGAGCCTAATATATTCCCGCTACTACTATCATCTTGTTGAACATTCCCTTGCGAATTGTTCACTTCAGTAGTTTGATAACTATACATCAACTGATCAATAATACTTCCTTCGAATGAGAATGGTATGATTAATCGCAGTAATACTACGATCCATATGTAATATTGAATCGACTTAGATAGTCTATGCTTAATAATAGGCTTTATTGCAAACAGCAGAAGTGCAAGAATACTTCCTGATAAGGAAAGTGAGAGAATAAGTTTAGCTATCTCGTTCACTTCTATCACCTACCTTAAATAAAGATCGAAGTTCCTCGATATCAGTTTCATTAAGTTTTTTGCTACCTAAAAGAGAAGCTACAAGATTTTTGGCACTCCCTGCAAACAAGCGATCAATTAAGCTCTGAGTATTATATTCGCTATACTCTACCTCACTTACTAATGATCTATAATAGAACACTTCTTTTTGAGTTGCTACAACTACCCCCTTTTCACACAGTCTGCGAAGTAATGTTTTAATCGTAGAACTTTCCCATGTACTCGTCTGCTCAAGTTTTTTTCTAATCTCAGCAATAGGAAGCTCATCATTCGTGTCCCATAATACACGCAAAATTTCAGCCTCAGAATCAGATATTTTAGCTACTAATTTGTTCAGATTTATCACTCCTTAAAGGTTACAGTTGTAACTTCATTTATAGTTTACACTTGTAACCTCTAGATGTAAATAGATGGTCATTATTTTCTGACTTCTATATTTCCTATTTAAGGGTGGTTTCAATCTTAGTTATTTTCGTTTCATACTACGAATTTTCTTTTTCGTATCCAGATCGATTCGGGTAGATTCTGTAATCTTTTGCAAAGCTTTATTGTATGTGAAATTATCTAGTGTATTATCCTTTAAGTAGATCATTGTACTCTCAGGTAATTTAACATAACAAATCGAGACGGCCCAAGCGACCGCCATCTTAACATAGTAGCCATCGTGACTAATACTATCTAGTATTTCCAACACTTTATCGATATATTGCTCATCAATATAATAGAAAATAAACATAACGACGCCAAAGCGTATTTCATATTCTTTATTCGACACTAGATGCGTTTGCAAAAACACCCATACCAGATTTCTATTGTCATGAGTGAACTTTAAGCCTGTACAAAAACTATCGCAAACCGACCAATTATCAATTTTAGGAACAAATGTAGATATATAATTTAATCGTTCTTCAATATCCGTTTGCACATAACCGATAACCATACCTTGCAGCATAATTTCTTCAAAATACTGATGATCCGCCTTTTCTAGATAAGTTCTCCAATCATTCTTTGCAAGTTTTCGTGCTATTTTGCGCAGCTCTGGTAGACGAACGCCTAATACATTATTAATATTCGGGATCAATGCTGCCGAAAATTTCTGATACTCTTCTTCTGCCAAATCTATTAATTGCTCTTTCATTGTCGTCATTGTTAATCACACCACCTTTATTATTTAAATGTAACTTGCTATAAATAAATCGATGCTATTGCATTAACTGGAACATATAGCTCTACTATACAATATAGAATACTACTATATTCATTTAATCGAATATGATAGCAAAATAACGAAATATACAACGGTTTTGATTCATTTAAGACTCATGTTTTACTGGAAATGAAAAAATAAAAAATCACTTCGCAAATTACGAAGTGATTTTGGCATACATTATTTATTTCTTCATAACAGGAATCCATACTTCACAATACTCTCTACCACTCTCAGCTGTGCCGTATATCTCGAACTGAGGACCATGAACTTGCTCATAATTTGCTATTGGGAACCATTCGCTAAATATCCGCTTCCACAACGATTGAACCTGCTCTGTCGTTTGATCTTTCGTATATTCTACTGTAGTGAAGATTACCCATGTTAGCGCAGGAATTGCAACAGAAGTATATCCTTCTGGTGCACCTCCTAATGGCATATTAGCATAAAGCATATAAGGGAATGTCATCCCACCAGTTTCACGATAACACATTACTGCATTAACAGGTGAAATTCCGCTGCTTGAAATAGGTTGATCTAACTCACCGATAATTCGGTCAATTGTTCCTTCAGCAAAGGCTTTAGTCCAAATCTCAGGGATCTGCCTTAGATTTTCACCATTTTCAGTAGTAACAATGGATTCAACTCCAAAAATAGAAAAAGCTTCTTTCTCAACAATTTTATAATTCATTTCTTCAACTCCCTTAATTGAAATTTGAAAGGATATGCGAGGATATGTTTTGAGACTGACACCCTGACTACGTGATGTAGTTGGTGTAATACCATGTAACTTTTGAAATGCTCGGGCGAATGCTTCCGGTGAATCGTAGCCATATTTAAGTGCAATATCAATTACTTTAACACTGCTCCCTTGCAGGTCAAACGCCGCAAGCGTTAATCGTCTGCGTCTAATATATTCTGACAATGGGATTTCAACGATAAATGAAAACAAACGTTGAAAATGATAGACTGAGCAACAAGCAATTTCCGCTGCTACTTCATAGTCGATTTCCTCTGTAAGGTTATCTTCGATATAACTAATGGCACCGTTCATTCTTTGCAGCCAATCCATACTCCTCCTCCTTTTCTCTTAAGAATAGATGAAAAAAATTTATGTATCCTAGCTTTTCATGCACGATTGTGCAAGAGGACTAGAGGGATCATCAATAGGATACCAGAGGGCTCTTAATATGTTTGTTACATCTACTCTTCTAATGCTTCTAACTTCTGTAATGCTCTTCTTTTACGATATAACATTTTGGCTGCTTCTGCCACATCATTAAGCATTCCCTTGTTAATAATGGCGCCGAATAACATTCCTGCTACTGGTATAAGTTGAAACAGTTTCTTCCAGCCGAAGTTATCACGATAGACAGCGATAACCTCCTGCCATCCCTGTAGTTGCGAGATCATCTGCTGATTGCGCTCTCCACTACCGAATGCCTCAAGATCTTCAAGAATTGCTTTTTTACCAACAATGTCAGAAGATGCGAATTGCATCACTTTAACTGCAAAAATCCGTTCTTCCTTCTGCTTCGGATCGAAACCATAGCTCATTGCAATTTCTTGAATAATTTTCAATGAAAGTCCTAATATAGCAGGGATGTCAACGGCTAATGTAAGAAAGCCCCCAAAGCCTGTTGTCGCGCCTTGAATAGCTACCATAGAAGAACGACTCGCTGACAGTTGGTCGGCTGTCTTATTCATGATTGACATTGGCAACATAGCACATTGATCAAGCGTTAGAGGTTCAGCACGATTGATTAATTCGACTTCAATTGCTTCAGATTGTGAGGCTGTTTTTGCATTTTGTTGAATTCGTTCTAGTACACTTTTCTCCGAAACAAGGTACTTCCCCCCATTTTGAACATATCCACCAATCTCTTCAACTGCTTGACCTAGCTTTTGCTGAATAAATTTGGGTGTAAGTTTATCTAGTAACATAAACGGAAGTCTACCAAGCTTTTCCCAAAACCATAAATCTTTCTGATCTTTCTCCCATGCTTCCACCTCTTGTAACTCTATTTCAAGCTGCTGCTTTGTATCCGCCGATTTCATCATTCAGCCCCCTCATATTGCTCTGTTATACGTTATCCGAAGAGATATGGATGCAAATGAAATTTTAGTTATGTACTGTGAACGATTCCTAGCTATACATAATAAAAGGCGTCTTACAAATTCTATTCGAATCTTACAAGATACCTTTACTATATTCAATTAAAAATATAAGGCATGAATTCTGTAAACTACAGAATTCATGCCTTATTAGTTACTTTATTCCATCATTACTTCATTGTTCAGCAGTAGGAATTTTGAACTCAATAACTTTTATTGACTCCGCTTTAGTGCCTGTTCCAGAGATTTTACTTTCATAAATTATACCTGTTACTGTTGCTTCTGGATCACTCACAAACTGATAACGATTATAGTTACTAGGAGAAGGAGTTCCTTCTACTTCTACATACTTAATACCATTATCATAATTTGCTGCCGCATTAACATCTTCTGTCAACGTAATTGTACCAGAACCTGAAATGGTTTTATTATTTACCAATGTAGTACCAGGCATTGTCAATCTAGCTTGTGCTGCAAGCTCAATGATACCATCATTATTCACTGCATAACCAACGTTCGATAACGTTAAATCTCCCTCTTGTACAGCGATCTTTCCATAGTTGTATGTCTTTCCGTTTAGTCTAATGTTACCCTTAGTTAAACGAAGCTCGCTGTTTTCTTGAATAGTTGTCATACCAGAAACTGATATTTGTCCATTTTTACTTACTTCCAACAATTTATTAATTGTTAGATCTCCGTAAATACTTACACTTCCTCTTAAGGAATTAGTATAATTTTGATTTGCACCAATGATGTTCATTGTACCATTAATATCTGCATCAGTATTAATCATTAAGTCACCCTTAACATTCAAAAGACCATCTTGCTTAACAAACAAGCCAGCATTACCACGAATGGACAAGAGACCTATATTTGGTACAGCAATTTCTCCACCTGCTTCTATTGTAATCCCTTTATTCGCACTCACACCAGTATAATAGTAATGTCCTTGTGATTCTAACTGCGAGGTAGTTGTAATTTTCCCTCCGCTTGATACTATGATTTCTCCATTAGTATTAACATATGCTCCCCCGTTAACACTACCACCTAAGCGTAGCTCTCCTCCTGAACCGATAGTAAAGTTAGAATTTAGTATATTAAGATTTTGTTTTGGCTGTAGCTCTAATACATTATTCAAAGTTACAGCTTCTCCGCGGTAATTAACATAAACTTTTGGATATGTTGCAAGTGCCGCAACTACTTCAGTCCATTTGTCTGTATTGATAGTTTCGATAGGTTCATCAACATTACTAGTTACATTATACACATTCACATTTACTTGTTGCGTTCTACCGCCAACGTCAACCGTTACGTATAGATATAAGCTATTTGATGTTCCAGCCATTTGTTCAAGGTTTTGATTAGCCTTCGTTGTCACCTCTAGAAGTCCATCAGCATTCACTCTTGTATCTAAATCAATATTTTTTTCTTGTTTATTAATAGCATCCCAATAGTATGCACTAGCCTTTGCTACCACATTATTATATGATTCGTCTACGAAAGGAGTAAAGATCATCTTAAATCCAGAATAATTATTATAATCGATTTGCACTGATGTCCCTGAAATATATTTATCAAAACTAGCATTTAAATAAAGTGTATAGTTATTCCATATTGGACTTCCACTTAAGTAGCCATTTAAGTAAGAAACATAATTCTCAACTTCAGCATCTTTAGCTAGTAACATTACCTCTACCGTTCCAACTCCACGATTTACATCAAAAGTTTGTTCTCTAGTAGCTGCTCGTTCATCCGTTTCTACAGTAACAGTTACAGTCTCTAAAATAATTTCTTGTCCATTTTCATCGAACCACTTAATGAACGAAGAATAATTACCTGTAATCACTTTAGCTTCTGCATCAGTAATCTGTATTGGAACATTAATAATTCCATCCACCGCAGTAGCATCTTCAACTTTTGCACTAGCAGCAGCCTCAGCTGAATTACGAAGTGCATAGTTTGTTGCATTTTCAGGAGCTTCAATATTTAGCGTATACTGTAGATTAGCATCATAAGTAATAGATTCAGCTAATGTAACTTTAACTACGCCATTTGCATTATAGCTGTAATCTTCAATCTCAATATCATTGGAATCTACTAGTGACAAACGCTCTTCCGGAATATACGCTCCCTTAAGCCATAGTGCTTTAATCGTCATATTCATATAGATCGGAGACTTATTCAGATCAACATTCCAACCGATGAAGAAATAGCCTTCTTTTGTAGGAGCAGCAACTGCTGGAGTTATTTCTCCTAACTTCACTTTTTTAGGTTCAATTATACTTCCACCATCTGTATCAAAAGTAAGCGTTAATGGGGGAACATTACCAATATAAACTGTGCTCAGACCATTAAGCTCAACTCGAACAAATTGTTCACCGCTAATCTCAACAACTTTTCCAATCAAATTCTCTTTAATACCTTTTTTGTTTGTATGTCCAATTAGGAACGTGTACGGAGTAATATCTACATCCGCAGCAAACCCAAGATTTGCTTTAGAAAGCGTTAATGTCGTTTTTCCTACAGGATGGATTTCGGATGATGTATTATTCTCTGCTGACTCTACTAATAATTTTGCATCTATTGCAAAGTACTTAATATTAAGTGAAGCAACATCTAACTCCGCATCTGCAAATTCTTTATTAAGAGCTGCTGTCACATTTTCTTGTTCTTCTTCAGTAACCTCAGCCGCTGAAGCTGTCACTGAGAAAGAAACAGTATCAGTAGCGTTTAGAGTAATGTCATCACCATTCTCATCCACGAACACCACATCATCCGCAACAACAACTGGTGCGCTATCTAGATCTTTATTAGCCAGATCTACTAATGCTATTACAGTGCCCGTTGCCGCGCTTGTTACTGTACCACTATATTTTCCAGTACCAGTTACCTCCGCAGTAATTACTGCACCTACATCAAATGTTTGAACAGTATATGTTGCCGATTCTGATTTAAGTTGATCATTCACAAGCCATTTCACAGTTTTAGTTGCATTAGTTGGTGTTACATCAACTGTTAGCTGATCACCAGAACGAATAACTGTACCTGCCACATCCGTATTGTTACGTTTAATCGTAGCACCCGTCACTTTAACCGTATTAGTACCGCCACCACCGCCATTTCCACCGCTTGATGGTGTTGTCGGCTCTGGTGTTGCTGTCGGCTCTGGTGTTGTTGTTGGTGCAGGAGTCTCGCTTGGTTTATCAACTTTAAGTTCAGCTGACTTTTCAAGGAAACGTTCAGTAATTACTGCTACAACTGCACGACTTGCTGTACCTTTAGGATTGAACAAATTTCCTTTCTCTCCTTGAACAAGTCCTAGAGCCACAGCCTGATATACTGCTTCCTTAGCCCAAGAACTAATTTGATCACTATCAGCAAATAAATCACTAGATTGATATTTACTTAAATCATAACCCATATATGAAGTAAGGAATCTCATCATTAGTACTGTAATTTGCTCACGATTTAATAAATCATTAGGACCAAAAGTCCCATTGCCATATCCATCAGTCAGACCTGCACTTACAGCCCAACTTATTGCATTGGCATACCAAGCACTCGCAGGAACATCAGTAAAGGTCTGATCTTTAACTGCAACTTCAGGACCATCTAACTTTTCCGCTAAGCGATTTAGCACAGTAATAAACATCGCTCTTGTCATTGAACCTTGTGGTTCAAATACACCTTCTGCACTTCCGTTAAATAATCCCTCTTGCACTACCTTATTAATAGATTCTTCTGCCCAATGTCCTTTAATATCTGTAAAACTTTTCGGTTCATTAGCAAAAACTTGTGCTGGTAATAATCCTACAAATAAGAAAACTACTAATAAAATTGCTATGTTTCTTTTAATTCTTAATAATGAATTACTCATTTACTTCATTAGCCTCCTAATAAATATACTTTTTTGTATGTATTACTTAACAATGCTAAATAATGGTATCATTTTCCCGAATTATTGTAAATGAAATTAATATAATTCATCTAATTCTAAGGTAGGAGACTCTCCCTTCAGATTCCTTTCTGACCTACTTAATCAATCCCTTTATTTTCATCTGAGTAACGAAAGTTAGTCGGTCAATTGGACTGATTTATTCGACCTCTTGTAACGTTATTTCACAAAAAAAAATCCCTTTATAGTATTTCATCAGTAAATACACTTTGTATTTTTCTAATGATCACTATAAGGGGTACCTTTCATGTATATTAATACAGACTGGCAAGCTTTCGTACTACTATAATGGTGCTTTATTTTGATGATACTTTGACAACTATTGTTCTAGTGATGGTATCGTAAAGTGATTTTTTTTTTGTAAAGATAGCAGTTAAGATATATACACACATTAATATGTAAATGAGTCCACCAATTACTGAATCGCAAATAATATAATAGATTAATACCGGCAAGGTCATCATTACAGATCCTGCAAACTGCTTGCAATATAGCTTATCTATCTTATAACCTTAAACTAATATACTTTTAGATAGAATCCTTTATTGTCCCCATTTGTTGCGGAATTTTTGCGAAGCTCCTATCAAGATAGGCTTACCATGACCGAAACAAGCAATCTTGAATTCTAAATTGGCTAACTTTTTTAGACTTTGTTTAGCAATTGTCATATCCTCATGTCCTATACTCCAACCAAGTGCTGGAATATTTGAAGCCGCATCAGCGACAAACATAATTCCACCATGCTGCTGTAATGAAAAAGCAAGTTGTCCTAGACTATGGCCTGGAATCTCAATTACGTTTATCCCTCCAACAGCATCGATGCTCTCCCCTCCATAAAGTTTCACATCGACCGGAACTGCATCAATTGTCATTAGCAAACTTTCGTACCGCTTCGAATGTAATAATATCACTTCCACTAGATGGTTGGCTTTGATAAACGTAATCAGCAGAACATGTTATGTTAGTAAAACCGTTACTTTCTAAAATAAATTTCATTTCCTCAATTCCATACCAACGCAATGCAAGTCGTTGCAGCTCACTTTGAATCAACTTGCCTTGCCGCCATTTCTCATATTTAAGATAAGATACAGTACATTGATTTAACCAATCTATTTCAACAGATTTGTTTTCCATCGTAATCCCATCACCGTTAGGTAGCGAAAAAGTTGAAGTAGTAATCTCTCCTGTTTTCCATCCATGAGGAAACACAAGATCTATAATTAATCGACCTCCGGGAACAAGATGCTTATAGAAAGATTTCAATGCACTCTGCGAGTCTTCTCGATTCTCGATCAAACAAAAAGAGCCAGTAGGAATAATTATCGCCTCATAAGTAATCGGCAATGAAAAATTTTGTAATTTACCTTCATATAAATTAGGAGTTAATCCTCTTTCCTCACAACGTTTTCTACAGGACTCCAACATCTCAGGAGAATAATCTATGCCATCCACTGTCAGTCCAGCTTCAAGAAGCGGAATGATAAAACGCCCAGAGCCAACTCCAGCTTCAAGAATACGCCCCTGACATGTTTTTAACCGATCTTGATAATATTCAATATCTCCGGCTAGCGAATACCCCACTGGTTTTGTAAAATCATAGACTTCTGTACAAAGTGAACTGTAAGAACTAAACATATTTCTACCTCCAGTTTTTATGTAAGATAGGATAATAATAAAAGTATTTCTAATAATAAACCTTTAAACAATTAACGATTCAAACAGATGTGGATTTTCATATACGATAACATTACATATGGGTTCAAATCCTGACTTCTTATAAATATTGATTCCATCAGGTGAAGCCTGAAGTACACAAGGTCCAGTATACTGCTTTTGCGCCTCTGCAATAAGAAAATTAAACATCGCTGAACCAAAACCTTTCCCTCTGCATTCTCGTTTGGTTACAATATCATAGATGCCCACACTGTCCTTAGTGAATACCAAAGAGCCGGTTGAAACCACTTCATTCTGGAAAAATCCGATATATAATTTCATAATTGAATGATTAATAAGCGGTAATTCAGATAAGCATTTATAGTAAGCATGAACTTGAATCGCTTCTTCAGAATCACCAAATAATGAAACTATTACATCCCCGTATTGTTCAATTTCCTTGGAAGACGAAACCTCGATCATATTAAACTCTGCCGTGTGATTCTTATTAGGAAACAATGCGTGTAGATCTGCATACATAGCAATATTTGTTTCTGCTTTTATTAATCCTATACTTTTTAGAACTTGATAGATGTCGCTGTTACCATCTTCCCATGACCATAAAGCCATAGGAAATTTTTTATTCATGAAATAACGAATCGCTTCTTCGATTATCGCTGAATCAGATTGTTGTAAATGTTGGTTAAGCAAAACAATGTTATTGAATGTATCTGAAGGTAGACCACTATCCACTCTAATATAATCATCGTTTTCACTTACGTTGATACTATCTGTATACTCTGCTAAGAATGAAATTTTGTGTATAAAGTTATCCCTAACTAATTTAGCAAGACTATTCTGCACATAATCCCCTCAATTCTTTTCATCAAATGGCCGAAAGTATGACGTTCATCCCATTTTTCTCAACTACTTCCTTTAAAGCTTACATAACTGCATCTTTTCTATCAAGCCTCAATTCGCCACATAGAAAGTAACAAGTTATGCAGCTTATTCGCTAATTTCCTTTCCAATATTGATAGAAATAAAAACGATCAATGTCTGCTGAAAATCCAGCAGACATTGATCGTAAAGAGTTGATACATTCCCTTTGCTTCGTGAGTTGATCCCAGATCAGCTTTATAGGAACATAATCATAGACAATATGAACATAAACAATACACCAGCAATCATCGGAACTGAAGTTCTTTTCACGATTGCGATAGGATCTGCTTTAACTGTTCCAGCAACAATTAGAATAACAGCTGCAACAGGAGAAACAGCGCGGAATAGGTTGCCTGATAGACCAAGTGGAACAGAAATTGCGATAGGACTTATTCCAGCTGCTTCA
This sequence comes from Paenibacillus endoradicis, assembly GCF_024721975.1. Next base: position 697,201 of record NZ_JANQBB010000002.1, read on the forward strand.
GCCAATGGAACGATTAGCGGCACCATTGCGAAAATCAGTGCTGTACCACTTCCGCTTAATATTACAATAAGAGCGGTTAAACCCACTAATATAAGAGGGAGAATAAAGTCGAGCCCGTTACCTTGCATTTGTTGCATTGAAGCTTGAAGTTCATCAACTAAACCAATCGATTTTAGGCCAGTTACAAACACAGATGCAGCAACTAACAAGGCTACAATTGGAATAGCTCCGCCCATTCCTTTAAAGAATGCTTCAGTCTTCTCTAGAACGCTCTTATTCCCTTTATGTCTGATCAATTCACATACAATAGCAAGTACCAGTGATACTAACGTAGCAACCTCTACACTAATATCTATCGTGTTACCTGTAGTAAGTTGAACAGCATAAGCACCTAATAGGAGAATAATCGGAAATACTGGTAGTAGTGCGTATACCGTTTTGTAAAGCAAACCACCTTTAACTTCGACTGTTTCATGTACTTCAAGTTTATCATTATCATTTAAAGCTATTCCACGCAGACTATCTCTTTTATCCATTCTCTTCTGCCAGAAGTAATGAACGAATGCTATAAAGATAATTGTAGGAATTGAAACTAGAGCGTGATAATTAAATACATAATCCGTTACGTTCATTCCAGCGAATAATGAATGTTTAGCTAATTCCTCAGCTATCGCCACATTATCGCTACCTAAAGGAGTTGGAACGATTGTTGCTGATGTAGCAATTACCGCAGCAGCTGTTAGTGCAGTCATTCCTGCTTTTCGTAAAATTGGATATAGAGTAGCCAATAAGATAATAGCAAGATTTGAAGCACTAGGAATAACAAGAGACAATGCATTTCCTAATAAAAACACGATTGGAACTAAAACATAAACAGATTTGATTTTTGCAATTGGTTTTGTTAAAGCATTTACAGTGACATCGTTTGCACCAATTGAGGACATATAAGCTGTATATCCACCCAATATAAGTACTATAAAGCCTGCAGCGCCAAAGGTTTGCTTAAACTGTGTAACAATAACCTGAAGCGGATCTAACCATAACGATCCTGTCGATACAAAATCTTTAACCGCTATTTCTTTTCCCATACCAACACTTATCAATATGAGTATAATACCCATTAGAAAGAGTGTGATTTTGATGTCCATTTTTTTGATAAGCATATAAATGACTATTAATACTGCGATAATAGCAGAAGCATACATTATTATATTGGAATTCATAATTGAATTTCCTCCCCACTTCTATGAATATAGCCTAATTACACTTACTCAAGCTTTCCATGAACCATTGCTTAAACATCTGTGGATCAATATCAACACATACTTTGGCATTATTGGGCTGTTTCAGATACCCTTTCAAGTCTACAACAGTGCATCCTGTAGTCATGGAACCGCTTAACTCAACATCAACAAAAGTATCGACTACTTGGAACATCTCTGGTTGAAGCAGATAAGCGATCGCAGTACTATCATACATTTTCAATCCGGTTTTCAGGCTGCCACCTCTATATTTTTGAAACAATTGATAGATCATATTTCCTGTTTGATTCATTTCTTTCAATTTCTCACTATCTTCTGGATACACTAAAGCTTTCAATCCAACATCCAGACCTACCATAACGATTGGCAGGTTACTTTGGAAGACCATTTTCGCTGCTTCTGGATCTGCAGCAATATTAAATTCTGCCATAACTCCATAATTTCCACGCGTTGTTGAGCCACCCATTAATACTATTTCTTCAATATTTTTTTTCGCATCTGGATACATAGAAAGCAAGAGAGCAATATTAGTAAGAGGACCTATTGGAACGATAGTGATCGGTTTTTCACTTGCCATAATAACGCGATACATGGCATTTACTGCATGCTCTTTCAATACAAGATCTTCAGTTGGTTCTTCGAAATCATAACCATCCATCCCTGTAGAACCATGTATATCACTTGCATCGATAGGTTCCTTAATAAGCGGTCTATCAGCACCTAAGGCAACCGGTACATTTTTATTGAAAAACTTCAGTAATCTGAGTGCATTAGTTGTAACCTTATCAAGTCCAACGTTTCCGGCAATAGTAGTTATTAGGCGAACATCTAATTTGTCACTATAAAGTGCTATTGCTAGTGCAACTGCATCATCAATTCCTGGATCTGTATCAATAATAATAGGTCTTTTTGTCATGTTTCTCTTCCTCCTTGAAATGTAAACGTATGAGATTTCATATGAACTAATCAGAAATAGTTTCTAATCTAACCGTCCTTGATTAACAATAAAAGATTCAACTTCTTCACTAGTAGGCATTCCCGTTTGGGCACCAAGTTTTGTAGTGGATAATGCTGCTACAGCATTTCCGTATTTACATGCGTCTTTCAAATCTAATCCTTTACTTAATGCAATGGCCAAGCCACCATTAAATGAATCACCAGCACCAGTAGTATCAACTACATTCATTTTATAAGCAGGAATAATTATTTCCTTGCCTTCTTCAACAATAGAAACTCCCTTACTGCCTTTAGTGATGATCAGTTTCTCAGCAAAAGTCTCTTCGTTGCTTTCTTCTTTCAATAGCAGATATTCATGTTCATTAGGGGTTATATAATCCACATCTTGAATTACTTGTGATGGCAAGTTTTGAATAGGTGCGGGATTCAGAATGACTTTAACACCATTTTCCTTGGCAATCTCTATTGCTTTCTGGACACCTTCTAGTGGTATTTCTAATTGAAGGATTAGAATATCGCTATCCGCAATAATATCTCGTTTCGATTCTACGAATGCAGCTGTTACATTATTGTTAGCGCCAGGCACTACAATTATACTGTTATCTTGATTTGCAACGATGATAGACGCAGTAGCAGTCATATGTGTAACCGGTTCCACATTGCTTACATCAACACCTTGCTCTTGAAGATGTTGGAGGATATCTTTACCGAAGCTGTCATTGCCTACGCAACCGATCAATTTCACTCGTCCTCCAAGTCTAGCAGCGGCTACTGCTTGATTGGCTCCTTTTCCTCCTGGATTCATATAAAACTGATCTCCAAAGAGTGTCTCTCCTGTCTTAGGAACCTGAGAAGTAATTGTAACCAAATCCATATTAATGCTTCCAACAACAGTTATTTTAGGTTTCTGCTCCATCCCAGTATTCTCCTTACGTTGAATTTCTCTCTATAAGTTCAACATCAAATTTAAAATAAGTTTTCTCAACTGACTTCTGCTCCATTAAATTAACTAACAAAGTTGTTGCTTTTTCTCCCAGCTCATAGATCGGCTGGACAATCGTTGTTAGTTCAGGAATCGTTGCTGCAGAAAGCGAGATTCCGTCAAATCCAATTATCGAAAGTTCATCAGGTACTTTTTTCCCAAGCTGGTGGGCGGCTTTCATAGCACCTATTGCCATAATATCATTTGCAGCAAAAATACCGTCAATTTCAGGGTGTTGACTCAAAAGCTCTAACGTCGCTTTAATTGAAGATTGCATTTCATAGTTTCCATTCACAATGTAGCTCTCTCCAAACCACAGTTCCTGGTCTACAACTTCTTTATAACCTTCACAACGTTCTTCTGCATTAACAATCCCATCGGTACCTCTGATGTGGGCGATTCTTTTGCACCCTTTGCTTTTAAGAAAACGAGTAGCAGCAATGGCACCTTTTTTGTTCTCTACAACTATCGTCGGTAGACCTTTGCTTATTTCGCGGTCAATACTGACTACTGGAATATTAATTTCAATAATCTGATCAGCAGTCAAAGTATTTGAAGAAACAATGATACCGTTAACATATTTTTGTTGTAAAACGTCTAAATAAGCTTGTTCTTTTTCTCTATTTGCATCTGAATTACATAGAATAACATTGTAGCCTAACTTAATAGCTGTGTCCTCGACAGCCCTTGCAAGTTCAGGAAAGAAAGGGTTCATGATATCAGGTACGATTAACCCTATCGTATTAGATTGCTTCTTAAAAAGACTTCTCGCAACTTCATTCGGCTTGTAGTTCAATTCTAAAATCGAGCTTTCAACCTTTTCCCTTGTATCTTGCCCAACATATCCCTTGTTATTCAGCACTCTTGATACTGTAGCAACAGATACTCCTGCCATCTTTGCAACGTCTTTAATTGAAGCCATACTATCACTCCACCCTACATAGGTAACCGGTTACACAAATAATATACTATTTATTTTATTGTAAGTCAATATTGTTATCGAACACATTTCGCATAATAGCACCACTTGGGTACATTTTTATTGATTGGAATATTTTAACTATGTATCGCATCTAAATAGGATACCCTTCTTAATTAATTTATGAACGGGCATCCTACATATAAGATATGTAATTTTCCTGTATTTTCAATGAATTTGAGGGAACTGTGAATTGTTGAAGATAAAAGTTACATTTAGAAAACACTTCCATCTATGCATTTTTTTTAATGACGTGGGCGAAGCATTCGCCCTACGATGAATAACATCTGTTTTCTTGTAAAGACACGAGACATTTGGGCAGAAATATAGTTTTTAAATCCTGGAATAGCAAAAACCTTACCAGCTTGAATAGAGCGAAGAGCGACTTTAACCACATTTTCTGGAGTATCTCGTTTCCCTACTGAAGCTTCATCAGCCCCTACAACATTGAAAAATTCTGTTTCCGTTGACCCCGGACATAACGCAAAAAATTGTACGCCGCGTTTTCTATTTTCCTCCCATAGAGCTTGAGTGAATGATAATACGAAAGCTTTAGTCGCACCGTATACAGCCATATTAGGTAGAGGTTGAAACGCTGCTGTTGAAGCTACATTTATGACAAGACCACTTTTCCTATTCAACATTTCCGGTAAAAATAGATGTGTAAGATTTACAACTGCTGATACATTAAGCATTATTTCTTCATGCTGTCTTGAACCAGAAAGTTGTTCAAAAAGACCATGAGTAGCAAAGCCTGCATTATTAATAAGAATATCAACTTTAAGCCCTCGTTCAACACATTGTTGATAGAGCTTAATCGCGGAATCTTCTCGAGATAGATCCGAAACAAGAATATGTGCTTGAATACAAAATTCTCTTTGTAATTGCTCTGCTAAAGCGATCAATTTATCTTCTGAGCGAGCGACTAAAATCAAGTGACTGCCTTTCGCTGCAAACTCACGAGCAAATGCCTCACCTATTCCTGAAGATGCACCTGTAATCAATGCCCATTTATTATTTATTGGTATCATTACATTATCTCTCCCATTAATTGCGATTTGGAAACAGTGTTTCAATATGAATCATTGTATTTAATTTGGACTATAATGTCAATATATCTTTTCATATCGCAGCACGACTGAAACATTAATATGATGTGTATAGAATATATATATTGGCAATTTCCCTTCCATAACAGTAAAATAAGGTTTAGAAATATAGGTTGTTTCAGAAATTAACATTCTAAGGTTGTGAATTTACATGCTTAATTCTTCTAATAATCCTTCTGCAGTTAATCATACAGTTACAACTTACCCTAAAGCCAAACTTCAACATGCAGAACTATTAAGACTCAATATTATTGAAGTTGCTGCTACTATCATGCAAGAATTCGGTCCTGAAGCCGTAACCATTCGTAGAGTTGCTGAGAAAATGGAATGTCCCACAAAAGTCATATATAATGTGTTTGGAAGTAAAGAAGGTCTGGCTAAAGAACTCTTTATGGAAGGGTGTAAACTGCTCGCTGCTTCATTTCAAGCCGTCCCACAACAAGCCGATCTTAAACAGTATCTTCTTGATCTTGGACAAGCTTATTGGGATTTCTCACGGGATTATACCAGCTACTATATGGTTATGTTTGGTGGGGCATTTAGCGAATTCAAACCTGAAGAGGAAAGTTTGCAAGCTATCGTAACCGCTTTGAAACAAGTAATCTTCATTATTACAAAAGCGATTGAACAAGGTTTTATTTCCGAGAAAGACCCGATACTAGTTGTTAATCTTGTGTGGGCATCGCTCCATGGTACCATTCACCTGCATCTAGGAGGACACATTCAAGATGAGCAAGCTGCTAAAATATTGTATGATAGATCCGTATCAAATCTAATTCACACATTCTTTAGAAGTGATAATTGATCACAAAAACATCTTTGCAAAACTATATGCCACAGAAAATAAGCCGCTATCATGAAATATTTCATGATAGCGGCTTATTAGTTCAGTGTTCTTAGACAAGCAAAGTCGTCCAAAGTGAGATTATTATTAAGTTAGTCGATATTAGCAGGAGCTAATCACGCTTTACAACTTCACCACTGAATACTTTAAGATCCATAGGAGCAGCCATGAAGACTGATGCTTTCTGAACAAAAGCTGTAAAATGAGCACTTGTATTATGTGAAGTAGTCGCCTCAACGTCTTTCCATAATTCGACCATCGTGTAATGATGGTCCTTCTCAGTATTTTTCATTAATTCATAACTAATATTACCTTCTTCTGCTCTTGTTAGCGGAAGCAAAGTTTTCATTTCTTCCAAAAACATTTGTTCTTGATCGGGTTTCACATGGAGATTAGCATGTACAATAATCATTATTAATCATTCCTCATCTTATTAATAAGCCTTTAGAGATCATGTTCAAAAAAAAGCTTTTATATAAATTTTAAGTGACTACTTTTCATCAGGTGTTACTCTGACAAGCATTTTCCCTACATTCGTTCCTTTGAATAACTGGAGAAATGCTTCAGGAATCTGATCAAATCCATCAATAATCGTCTCTTCGTAATTCAACTTACCTTCAGATAGCCATTTCCCAAGATGTTGAGCTCCTTCTTCTAGGCGGTCTGAATAGTCGCTAAGCACGAAACCTTTAATCATTGAACGCGTTTTAATAAGCTGCGTTAAAATGCTAGGTCTCAAATCAGTACCAATCTCCTTATTGTATGAAGAGATTGCACCGCAGAGAGGAATTCTCGCATAATCATTAAGTAAGCTCATTACCGCATCAGTGACATCGCCACCAACATTATCGAAATATACATCAACGCCATCTGGACAGGCTTGTGCGATTGCCGCTTTTAGGTCGGGAGAAGTTTTGTAATTAACTGCGGCATCAAAGCCAAGCTTGTCCGTGAGTAGCTTGGTTTTCTCATCGGATCCAGCGATTCCCACAACTCGAGCTCCCTGTATTTTAGCAATTTGACCTACAATAGATCCAACTGCCCCGGCAGCTCCTGAGACAACAACAGTCTCTCCAGCCTTTGGTTTACCAATATCCATTAACCCGAAATAAGCAGTTAATCCTGTCATACCTATTACTCCTAAATAAGCAGACAACGGTGCAATCTTCTCATCGATTGGACGAACTTCCGCTATATCCACAACGTTATATAACTTCCAACCTAAATAACCCATTACTTTATCGCCAGGGCTAAATTTATCAGAACGTGATTCGATAACTTCTCCAACTACGCCACCGACTATTGCCTCACCCAACTTATAAGGTGGAATATAAGATTTACCTTCGTTCATTCTTCCTCGCATATATGGATCAACGGAAAAGTACAAAGAACGAACGACGATCTGTCCCGCTTCAGGTTGTTTCACTGGAGTTTCCTTAAATTCGAATGTTTCGTTGGTTGGCCATCCTTGCGGACGAGATCGCAACGTTATCATTTTGTTCATCATGTGCATTCACTCTCTTCTTAATGATATTAACAATTCAATAATCATACCTATCTGAAACATTGTATGATAGTTATAATACTTTCAAACTATTTACTCAAAAATAAGGTTTCTTGACATCTTATAGACTGTCCAAGAAACCTGGTAAATACACTTGAAATGCATCATCCCGCAAATAAATCATTTTTTTCTGCCCTTCACGAACGACTCGTATGAGTCCAGCATCATTCATAATTTTGAGATGATAAGTGATGTTGGATTTATCCGTATTCATTATAGCGCCGATCTCTCCACAGCTATTACGGCTTGGCTCGGCAAGTAGATAACGGATGATCTCAATTCGTTTTATTTCTGCAAGAGCTTTAAAAATTCGTACCCGCTTCTCATCTTCTTCTAATAATTGTTGAATAGTCATAAAACTATCCTACTCTCACTGAACTTTGATTGTCAAGTTTTCAGATAAGCTTGAAAAGCAACTCTGGTAGTTGAAATCTGACTTAAACTAGAGTGATAACGAATTGTTTTATTCCACAACACCAAATGCGAGAATAGAAAACTCCTTATCCTCTGAACCTTCTGCCATTCTAATCTCAACTCGATGCCTTTCAGAATTCTCTTTCATGAACATGAATTTTGTAACGGGATTGTTCCAACCTGTACTTTTGTATCCGTCGATAACATGTTCCAACTCACCATCTATAATGATCTCTATTGTACCGGTTAAAATTTCACTGCTTTCCTTCGTCACAATGAATAGACTGCTGGACGTTAGATCAAGAATAAAGCTGTCGTTCCCTGCATCACGCCGATGCGTCCAACCTTGTGGAAATTGCTTGATAGTCAAATCCTCGATGAAGCTCCCCATTGATACGACTTGCGTATTCTCGGCATCTAGCATCTTCATATTCTCAAATGCTTTTCCATAGAAAGTCGTTGCCGGTTTGACCGGTTCGCTATCCTTCTCTTCGCTATCCAAGACAGTGTAATAATGCTTAATAAATTCCGCGACAAGCATATGTCCATTCATATCGGGATGGACATCGTCATCAGAATAATCACTCCAAGACATTCTTCCTTCTTCAAATTCCGGCAGTAAAGCATCCTTCACGCTAATCATCGGTAAATCGTAATGGAGTCCGATATTCTCCATCTGGCTCTGAGCAGAGTAGCCTTGTTCTGTAACCGTGAAAATCAACACTACAGCAGGTTCCTTCGTGCCATCCCACAATCGACGTAAGAGACTCTCAAATGCTGTCATACTTAGCCCATCATTCGGATCATTTACTGCGAACTCGACGAATACCACATCTGGATCATACTGTAACACATCGCGCTCCAAGCGTATTAGACCAAGTGTGGATGGAGTCCCTGCCATCCCGGCATTGATATACTTAACGTTATTACCCGTTCCGAAGGTGTCTACAAAGTATTGATAGGATTCCTTAGCGTAATTATGCTCGGCTCCTCCGTTGAACCCCTCAGTGATCGAGCCACCAATATACGCGATTGTCGTTTCTTCACCATTACGAGATTGCTCCATTGCTTTTTTCATCCGATAGTTGTTACCAGTACTTACGAGGGAACGTTCCAGCATTGAGTTATTAGCAATATCATCTTCCATCTTCTCTTCACCTATATCCTGTTCAAATGTATTCGTATCGTCATTCGTAGCTTTATTCCCGCCAATCTGTTGAGCGGATGAGCAACCCGTTAAATGTAATACCACAACGACTATTCCTATAAGTGAGATAATCTGCCTGATTCTCATTAGTCATCCTCCTCCAAAAAATATTGATATTCCAACTTACTAATGCTACATCTAATGCACAGTCCATTGAAGTTTAGAAGAAGAAGAAAGTCCCTTATACCTACTCTAACCGACTATTAATTTATAACTAAATTGAAGATTTATTATATTTATCAAGACAGTCTTTACAAATACTTGATTTTCCCAATTGATCTGCTGGTATCATTTCAAATATCTCTTTAGAGAACATTTCTTTACTACACCAACATTTTGTATTGCGGGCACTTGAAAGATTTCCGCATTTATTATCATTACTGCATATTGGACATTTGTTAGCAATTATATCTGACATATTCTCACCTACCCTAATATTTAGTATAACGTGACCTATAACAATCTAACAGAAATTCTATTTCAATAATCTCGACGATAGGCATTTTATTATAAATTAATCTGAATAATATACTTAATCTGTGACTCTTCTCTGTTCCTTTCGAGATTTCCTTCTTCTAAAAATCCATTTGCCTGATCATACAATTGATTAAGCTACCTATCAGTCACTCTAATTAAATAAATTATACTAGAAACACCCCAATGACAGTATTGTCATTGGGGTGTTTCTCACGTAACCTTCTAATTATATAGTCAGCTCTCTATATTCATTGGTAGTTTAGCTTATTTATAGTTTCTGCTCATTTTCTACAGCTGCGGTTAAGAAAGCTAAAGCTAATCCTTGACCCCAACCTTGTGCCCATTTTTTAGGTATATCTAAATACCCTTCTATATCGTTCATAACAGCAGTACCCGCAGATACATTCAATACTCTTCCGTTATCAGCAATATTTGCTAATATACCTTGTAGTGATTTTTGAGCATATTTTCCGTGTAGTGGATTGCTTTGAGTAACCATCGCCGCAGCAATACCAGCAGAAGCAGATACTTCACCGTAAGATTGAGAATGATCAAGAACTGTACCCCATAGTCCATCTTCCCTTTGTAATCTCTTTAGAGCAGCTAATTGATCACGCAATGAACAATCAATATGCATAAAGTTAGGATATAAATATGGTTGTGGAAGTACTTTTCCTACTCTAGACATCGTGTACGCTGCCCAAGCATTGGCACGAGCCCAGTACATTCCAGACATATGATCTTTATTAACATTATTGTAGCCATGATACCATAGCCCCGTCTTCTCATCCTGCAAATAATTGATATGCCAGTAATATTGATGAAGAGCATCGTCTATTAGAGATTTATCCTCAAGCATAACTCCCACTCGTAGTTCCAAATATGCTGCCATGAATAGCGTATCTGCCCAGCATTGCTCAGGAAAATCATTGTTAGCAGATACCGTATGTTGTAATACATTGTCTCCGAATCGAAGTGCATGATTCTTTATGTAATCTATCTTGCTCATAATAAGATCAAGATATTTCTGATCATTGGTTTGTTCGTATAATGTCACCAACATATGTCCCATTGCACATGTATTTACCGTCCATGTAGGGAGACCTGCTTCAATATATTCATCACACCAGGATGCCATTCTATCTAAATAATTCTGTTCACCTGTAACTTCAAATGCTCGGCTTACGCCATAATAGGCAACTCCACATGGCCAATCCCATGTTAGATCCATACTTAACGTATAATCTACAACACGATCAATAGTAGACTTCAATTCATTTGTACTTGTGTTTAATTTCATTATGTATCCCTCCTAAATCGAAGCTCTTGCATCTGCAAGAGCTTCGGTTGTTTTGGATATGATATTCCGCGTTTTGAACTACCTCTTAAAATACAGGTTCAAAATTTACTATCTGAAGTTGCCTTTATCAATAATTTCCTGCTTCTCATCAAGAATTTCTTGATAACCAGCATCTAGATAAGTTTTCTTAGCTGCTTCGTAAAGTGTATCAAATTGAGCTTCAGGAGATGTTACGATTTTAATGTAAAGTTCTTGGAACAATTCATTAAGATCAGCTTTATATTCACCAACAGTAGCTACAACATCAGTAAATAGAGCATCTGGAGTACGGTATGGGGCAGTATCAACATAGTTTTTCAAGTGAGTTTCAATTAGAGACTCGTATCCTACTGGTGCCCAGTTTCTAATTTGAGATTTCTTGTTAATTTCTGGATCTGGGTATTGTGCACTTTCTGTTACAAGAGCCCAATAATCTTTGTTATTATTCATAGATAGTACAGATTCACCAGTGTATTCTAAATTCTTAACAGCAAGACCGTCTGCATCAAGTGTATAGTTTTCACCTTCTACACCATTTTGCAAGAAGAATAGAACTTCTGGTTGGCTCATCCACTCTAAGAACTTCCAAACTGCAATACGCTCAATTTCAGGCGTTTCATAGTTAATACCCATAATAAAGCCAAACGGCCAGTAAGCACGACCTTGAGGTTGAAGCCCCTCTGGAATAGCAGCATTAGGTGGAAGAATAGCAAATTCAGCTTTTGGATTGTTTGCTAACGTCGATGAGATTACGTCTGAATTACTAGCTAGATAAGTAGCATAAGTACCTGTTCTTCCTGATACAAACTCTGATTTAACTTTGTTGTCATCGTCACGTAAGTAAAACTCTTTATCAAGAAGTCCATTATTGTATTGATAATTCAAGTTACGAAGGTAACGTTCTGTTGCTACAGTCGTAAGATCTGCTACGGAAAGATCAGAATAAAGTGCACGATATGCTGGGTCAATTGGCCAATCGCGGAATCCATAGTTAAAGTTGAAGTTATTGCGAACCAAGGCTCCACTTGTAACTCCTAAGCCAGCTTCTTTCCATTTAACTAGCATTTCATTATATTTCTCTAGAGAAGTTAAATCCTCTAATTTCATACCAACTTGTTCAACCCAGTCTTTACGAATCAAAGTTAAGAAGTTATCTGCATCAGGACGACTTGCAAAGAAGAAAATTTTCTCATCATTAATCGTACCGTACTGCTCAATAGTTGAACTCATATTACCCCAATACGTAGGAGCGTAATTTGCAACTTCATCATAATTAATAGGTTGTAAAACTTCTTCGCTGTAATAAGCGATTTGTTGTGGCATATCATAGTGGAAAACGATATCTGGTGCTTTATGAGCTGCAAGTAACTGTTGGAAATCTTGTACTTCATTACCACGAGAAATAGGTACATATTTAACAGTTACATTATTTTTATCTCCAAATTCTTTTTGAATCCAGCGAGTATAATAGTTGTCAGCAACGTTCCAACCTTCAAAGGCACGTTCATATACAGGAATTTCAATCGTTACATTTTCTGGGAAACCTGCAGAATAATCAGGAAAAGCACCCTCGACTACGTCATTTGTTGTTGTAGGAGGAGCTGATGTTTTATCTGTGTTTGCAGGTGTATTATTACCTTTCGAACTACAAGCAGACAATACACCAAATAACATAACTAACGTTAAAACTATAATTACTAATTTTCTATTTCTCATTGCAAATTGCCTCCCTAATTAATATTAATGAAACAGTATTTAGTCCTTTTATTCTTTAACGGCACCAAGCATTTGGCCGCTAACAAAATACTTTTGAATAAATGGATAGATACAGACAATGGGAACAGTAGCAAAAATAACGCAAGCTGCTTTTAATACATCGGGATTCGTTACTTGTACCATAGTTGCCTCAAGTTGAAAACTCTCACTTGCTTCAACGACCATATAATACAACTTTAATTGCAGTGGACGCAGATCCGTATTCATTTTAATATAGAACATCGCATCTTGGTATGCATTCCATCTGCCGACTGCATAAAATAGAGACAATGTTGCAATAATCGGCTTAGAAAGCGGAAGCACAATATTGAATAATACCCTGAAGTGTCCTGCTCCATCAATACGTGCGGATTCCTCTAAACTCACTGGAATACTACTGGCAATCGCACTTCTCATAATTAAGAAGTTAAATGCACTGAATGCTTGAGGTAATATAAGCGCCCACATTGTGTCTAGTAATCCCAGCTGATTAATAAGCATGTACTCAGGAATAATTCCACCGCTGAAGTATAGCGTGATTAAGAAGATGAATGACAGGAATTTCCGTCCTTTAAGTTGTTTTCGCGATAAAGGATATGCTGCACAAATCGTAATAATCATACCAAGTATTGTAAACGCTATCGTTACTACAACGGATACATATAGAGATCGTAGAATAGATGCATCACCTAAAACTTTTCCATATGCATCAAAATTGAATCCTAGCGGCCATAGCATTACTTTATTCGCCAATACATAGGCATCTTTACTCAAAGATTTGGCTAAAGTATGTACTAGCGGTAACAAGCATGCTAATGATGTCATAACCACAAAGATATTGATTAGAACATCCCAAATATCGAACCGTTTTTTTCGATTCACCATAATTAGGTTATTAGATGCTTTCATAGTTTGTCTTCCTTTCTACAGTAAGCCGTCCTCGCCGAGTTTTTTGGCAATTCTATCAGCGATGATAACTAGTGCAAGCCCTATAACTGCCTGAAAAAGTCCTAGTGCAGTAGCTCGACTGAAATGTCCACCTTCAATACCCCAACGATAAACTAATACCTCTATAGTTGTTGTATACTCAGTAGTCGCCTTATTCGCGAGTGCAGAAATCCTTTCAAAGGAACCGCCCATCACTTTACCTAAATTCATGATCAATAAGGTAACTATTGTCACTCTAATACCAGGTAGTGTTACGTTCCACATTTTACGCCAGCGTCCTGCACCATCGACAAACGCTGCCTCATATAGCTCCGGATTAATAGAAGTTATAGAAGCTAAATAAATGATTGTCCCCCAGCCCATACTTTGCCAAACTCCGATTGCTAAATAACTGATCAGCCAGTTATTATCCTCTTGCAAGAATGGAATCCGTGTTCCACCTAATGAATCAACAATATTATTGATGACACCATTACCTAAACTTAGTAGCTGATAAGCAATTGCACCTATAATAACCCAAGATAAGAAGTGAGGAAGGTACAATAGTGATTGGTTAATTCTTTTCATTCTTACACTTTTAATTTCATTGAGTAATAATGATAGAACTATCGGTGCTGTAAAACTTAGTAGGAGGTCTGAAATATTAAGTAGTAACGAGTTTTTAACAGCTCTTCCAAAATCGCGTTTTTCAAAGATATCGAGAAATACTTGGAATCCTACCCAATCACTATCCCAAAAACCTTTCGCAATTTTATAGTCCTTGAAAGCAACTACCGTTCCGAACATTGGCGATATTTTGAAAAGAACTACAAAAATGATCGGGAGCAGAAGCATCAAGTACAACTCTTTGTCACGCTTTAAATAGTAGAAAATTCCTTTACCGTCAACATCACGAGTTTTTAAAGCGTTTACAATTTTCACATTTTCCACCTCCTCCTTTGGCTTACAACCCTTTTTATTATTTGATATTTACCACGCTGTGCTCTGATTGAGCGGAGAAGCTGATTCAAATACTACACTGATCATCACTAAAAGATAAATCGTATATTTTGATTGTTACTATCATTTTTGATAATTCGAAATATCCCGCATTGTTACTGGGTTCAATGATATTTATAAGCAATGAATCAGTTCAAAATTACGGGATATTCCCATCTATTTCTGTATCATTTCTACCTAAATGACCTAAATTAAAAGCGCTTACATTACCAATATAATCAAAATTCATCATCACAATCAAAACTAATCATTACGTTTAGATGATTTATAACTACTAGGAGTCACACCTTCATATTTACGGAAAAAACGATTAAAACTTTGGATATTGTTATAACCAACTTCAGTCGCAATTTGCGTAACAGTAAGAGTATTTTCTACAAGCAGCTGCTTAGCTTTTTGTATACGCTTATTGTTAATGTAATTAATTAAGCTATCTCCAGTTAACTCCAAGAAAAGCTTACGCATATACGAATAACTAATACCTATTTCCTTAGCCATATCCTCAAAAACAATGTCTTCACAAAAATGTTGATCAAGGAATGCTAATATTTGTTCTTCATAATTAATCTCGTTTGAGCTTTGTTCAATATGCTTACTAATATCTCTAAAAAATTCTCTCAAATAGCTCTCAAGCTCATCCAATGTATCTTTAGACGCAATTGTTGAATATATATTTCCTCTGTTTGCAAAAATAGCTGACGTATTCATATTCTTTTCACTCAGATGTTTAATCGTTACCCCGACTAATTGGTTGTAAATAAATAGTATATTGTCATACGAAATATATTCAGCCGATTCAATCTGCTTGCGAATACTATTAAGATCTACAAGTATAAGCTCAAAATCTCCTGTATCTAGAAAATTAAGAATACGTCTCTCACTGTTTATAGGATAAATATATTTTTTATTACTCTGTGATTCCTGTCTCCAGTAAATGATTCGACCATTTCCTTTAATCATACGATGCTTAATTAAATCCATTGCTTCGAGCAATTTATCTGGTATCGTAACCGTCGATTCCGTTACACTACTAACACCGATCGTTACAGTATGACCAAAAACTTCACATGCAGTGTCTCGAATATTCTCTATAGCTTTTTTAATATCCTCATACTTTGTAATCTCTTCTTCTCCAACATTGACGACTAATGCCATTCTTCCTTCACCATAGTAGACTGTTTTAATGTAAATGCCTTGTGGAAGTTGGCTTTCATATTGCGATATAAATAAAAAGCGATGATAAGATCGTACCTCTGGGCTTGTATTGTTAACGTACTTGCTATATTGATCCAATGACATCATGGCAAGTATATAATACTTCTGAGGAAACATTTCGAGAAGCAGTTCTTTTTTCTTACTATCTAATGCATCACCTCTAAGTAAATGATGAATTGTTAAACTACATGAATCTTGTTCATGTTCTACGATTAGCTTATTAAGTTTATCTTCTTCTTCTTGCATTCTGTGAAATACGGTATCAAGAAATGCCAACTCATTTTTACCTGTTAAGCTTAAATTACTACGTAATCGAATGTTGCGAACTAATTTTCGCAAAGGTCTAGATAGCCATGTAGCTAGAAGAACAGTAAGAACTGTACCAAGCAATATAATGACTATGGTAAGTATAATAATATCCCGCTGCACAGCCCGAGTCTGGGACATTAACTTATCCATAGAATATATATTTACATAAAGCCATTGAGACATATTAGAACTACTCCAAGTGTAAAGTAGACGCTCCCCTTCACTTTCATGAAAAACGTATCCTTTTTTCTGTTTTTGTTTTAATAATTCCGATATAAATGGATTATCAGCTACATTTGTAAGCAATAAATCTTTATTTTCTTGTGAAATAATTGTTTTCTCTGCTGCATCAATTAGAAAATAACTATTCTTTTGTTGATCAGAGACATTCATATATTTAGCAATTTGAGTTTCTTTTAAATTGACAACAAGCGTTCCTTGTGTGGACGTTGATAAACTATTCAAAGGCAATAGATAAGATAAAACCACTTCGCCATTCCCCATTTTCCTTGGGTACCAAACACCAGCAATGCCTTCCTTTTTGCTAAGGGCGTCATCTATCCAATCAATGGATTCATACCGCTCCAACAATGTAATTCCTTTATCCGATGAAACAATGTAATCAGCATCGTTTAGATAAAAATAAGCAGAGTATACCCCGTCATTTGTGCGAATTATGCGCTGAAGCTCCTTAAACAGTGAAAGAGCACGTTCAACACGATTATAATCGGCATTAAGCTGTACGAAAGTTTTATACTGGCGAATACCATCAACCGTTTTAGAAGAAGCAAGCTTAACAGTATCCTGAGCGATGTAATCTAAAGCGTTTTCATTTAAATTGAGATTGGATTCTAATCTAGCCAATGAGGACTCAGCTATTACTTGTTCAGAATTTCCTAGAATCTGCGTGCCACTATACCAAGTCATAATAGAAATTGGAATAATCATGACACAAAAAAGAATTAGTACTAGTTGCAACATCATCGGAAGACGTTTTATGATACATCACCTCTCCATAGATCTTTAATTTTAATTACAACATCGTTTGAATTAGTACCAATTGTTTGGGTGCTCATCCTAAATAGATTTGTTATTATTTAATTGTTTTACTAATAATTGTATCATGTTTGTTTTTGTTTGAATATACATAAATACCAAAAACAAACAGAACAAAATACAATCTATTGTATGTTTTGTAAGTCATTTTTCTTTTTTCACTTCTATTTACTCAAAAAAAAGATTGTTATTGAGGGTTCAATACCTCTAGATAACAATCTATTTCACTAGTTAACTTATTAATTTTCTATGATTTCTGATACCCCATATATTTTTAATATATCATTAGAGCATCTATTCTCACATATTTTATACAGAAAATATTTTGCACTATAATCTCTGATGATTTCTATATTATTATTTTGAAGAATTTTATCCACATTGATTATATACTTCTCAAAATCTGGACTATCAACCATATCAAACTCCATTCCATTTTTCATATAAACCTTATATACAAAGTAATATCTATCTGGACTGTTACGAGATTTGAAAGTTCTGTAAGTCGCTTCAACATAGGATATATCACTAAAATTATACATTCTAACTTTGCTATCTCTATTTTCTCTAATTAAAATATGTTCTTTTGTTATGTCATAATAGTCATATGATGCTTTAATTGTATTTAATATATTTCCTAATAACATAATAGATACAATCGAATTAAAAATAATTTTCATTTTTCTCGAACGAAAATTAAATTTAAAAATCATCCATATAAATATATAAAGTATAGATGATATAAACACCCAAAATTCAGCATTATTACTTGCATCGCCAGGTATAAACAATAAACTATTATTATCAGAAAATATACTTGATTGAATCTTTTTTGCTACATTACTAAATAGTAATGATATAGACATCATAATAGCCATAGCCAATGGAAAAAATGCTATTTTTATAAAATTATTAAAAAAACCTTTTCCATATTCTATCCTATCTGCTAACCTCTCATGTATATCTCTCTTGTCCGTCATAACTTTTCACATTCCTTAACTTAAGAGTTTCTTTCAAGTACTTGTGACTTATAATTTTACGTTCACTTTAAATGTAATTTTTTATTTTTTTGTTAATTATTGTATCATTCATATGTTGCAATACACAAAAACATTTGATTCCACAATTAGAGTATGGCAACTTAAATGGAAGTAATAAAGAGGGGCAAGTTGCCCCTCTTTATTACTTCCATTTTTATTTCTACCTAAGGAACGATAGACATTATACAAGTTTTCTATACTGGTTGTTATAACAGATAAGTTCAATGATCACTTTTAATTAATAAATATAAGAAATAAGGTGCACCAATTAAGGCAACGATAACTCCTGCTGGAATTTCAGTATTTGCTACTACCATTTTGCCAAGAGCATCTGCAATAACGACTAATCCTCCTCCGATCAATAAACATGCAGGAATCGTTAATTTATGTGCATGACCAAATAATTGCCTAACTAAATGTGGAACTACTAGCCCTACAAATCCAATACTTCCACTAACCGCAACCGCTGGTGCTGCTAATAACACACTACAAACTAAAAACCAAACGCGATATTTATTTACAGACGCACCTATACTAATTGATATTGGATCGTTAAGCTTTAACACATCAAGTAAAAGATGATTACGAATTAATAAAGGGACAATAATAATTAACCAAGGAAGCATAGCATACACATCGCTCCAATTACTATTACCTATATTTCCTGCCAACCATACCTTTATCATTTGATATTGCGAAGGATCTAGTATGTATGTTAGTACTATCATAAATGCACTAATAGCAGCAGCGATAGCAACCCCTGTATAAATCAATCGAATGGGAACAATGCCATCATTACGATCATATGAAAGTAAAAATAATAGTGCTACAACGATAAATCCACCCATTAGAGCATAGAGTGGTTGGACATAAGTATGAACGCTAGTGGAACTATTTTGTAAAAGCAAAAATAGCATCATTGTTAACCCAGCTCCGGCATTTATCCCTAATATTCCTGGATCAGCTAATGCATTTCGACTTATTGCTTGCAGAAGCATTCCTGCAATGGCTAACGCTCCACCAACTAGAAAAGCTAGTATCATACGAGGTATACGGAATTGAAAAAGTACAAGCTCCTGCCTCGAAGTTCCATCCCCTAATAAAGTTTTCCATAATTCCTGTAAGCTTAAACTACTTTGACCGGTAGACAAACTAAACAAACAGCCAAGAAGTAAAATTATTGCTACAACTATAAATTTCCATCTTAATGTCACTATAGCCCCCGCCTTTCTTTACGTGCCAAAAACAGAAAGAACGGAATACCGATAACAGCAATTACAGCTCCTACAGGAATTTCATAAGGAGCATTTACGATTCGAGCAACTAAATCAGTAAGCACTACAATTATAGCTCCGAGAATTGCTGATAACGGAATTATAAAACGATAATCTACACCGACTAAATAACGTACCAAATGTGGAGCAAGTAACCCAATAAAGCTTACAGATCCAGCTAGTGCACATGATATGCCAGCTAACATAAATGCGGATAATAGTGAAAGACTCTTTATAAGCTTAATATTAACTCCAAGCCCTTGCGCTGTTTCTTCCCCTACATATAGCAGTGTAATCGATTTTGAAATTGCGATAGCAAGTAATAGTGCTAGTATCATCCAAGGTAACATTTGCTGTAAATGTGCCATACTAATGCCACTTAAGCCTCCCCCATACCAAAAAGCTACCTGTTGTGAAACTGAAAAAAAGATACTTATACCTTCACTTAAGGCCGTTAGCATTGAAGATATTGCAACCCCAGCCAATACAAGTCGAATAGGTGTCAAACCTCGTTTACTTAACAAGCCAACACTAAATACTAAACCCGCTCCTAACGCCGCGCCTATAATACAAAGCCAAAGTGACCCTGTAAATGTAAGCGTCGGTAGAAAAATCATAGCAATTACTAACATGACTCCTGCCCCAGCATTTAATCCAAGAATACCTGAATCAGCTAAAGGATTACGACTAATTCCTTGAATAATAGCGCCACTTACTGCAAAACCAGCCCCTGTGGCCATAGCTGCAAGAACACGGGGTAAGCGAATGGACTGGATTACTTGATGATTAGTAACCATCTCATCAAAAGCAAAAATCGACAAAAACACATCTGAAAAAGGAATTTTTTTCGCACCTAGTGCCATTGCGAGTATCAAAACACCTATTAATAGTAAAAAAAATAATATTAGTAACAAGAAAAATGATAACTTTTTAGCCCCTTTTATAGTATCAGGACTAGGCTCTGAATATGGTCTACTTATTGATGATTCATGAACATTTGAGGCCAATATTTCCAATCCTTTCCCTTCACTTTGCAAAAAGAGCCAGCCAAGGGCTAGCTCAGGTGCACAACGAATATGATGTCTACTTAAATCGGATTAAGTTGTAAGCAGAAATTTAACTGCTCGACTTATAGAGCCAGATATTACACTAACATGCTCCTCATGCTCAAGCAGTGCCCAGCTTACTTCAAAGTTTGGACCGTGTAACGACATCATGCTTGTGCATAAATCCAAGCTATCCTTAACCATATACTCAAGCTCATCTCCACCAACAATCATAAGCGTTTTGAGTGCATTACTTAAATCGTTCTTTAACAACTGGCATTTAAATGCTTCATACTCATTTAATATTGCTTGATGATTCCACCATATTGATGCACTACTTGCAATATAATGTGAAAATAATGATGAGTGTGTATATAAAGTATGAAGGACAAATAATCCTCCCAATGAATGACCAAACAATGCTTGCTTATGCTTATCTATTACGTATTGCTGTTCAATGGTCGGCATTAATTCATTCTCAAAAAATGAAATCAGTTCATCTGCTCCCCCTAGATTAGGCCAAGGCTCCCCATTTGGGCGCTGTGGTAAATTTTCTAACTCAGCTGGCATTGTTAAATCATACATTCGACGCTCTGTATCAAATGCTTCTCCACCAGGATAACCAATACCAACAACAATAGCTGAATGATATCCTTTAGGTTTCCGCGTCAGTAATCGAGTAATTTCAGCAGCTGTTTCAAATAGTCCATTACCATCTAGTACGTAGATAACACCATAGCCATCCTTTGCAGGTTCATCAAAAGGTTTTGCAATGAAAATTTCATAATCTAAATCATTTACTGTATTCGTAATTAGCATCGTTTCATAATTGGGCTTAGTGTACGGCTTAATGATCACGGTTGTAAAAACTCCACGATATCATCCATCGTTTTTTCATAAGCAATTAATCCACTTGATCTCCAGTGATCACCTTTTACCTCAAACACTTGACCAGATTGGACTGCAGGTAGAGCACTCCATAGTGGGCTATTTTTAATTTCTGATAGGAAGGCATCTCCAAGACCGTCGTTGTCGTTAATAAAAATATAATCAGCTTCTAGATCTGATATCATTTCTAATGAAATATTAGCAGAGGATTGACCCTCTACAAGTGCACTTTGAGCAAATCCCAGCTCACTTAATACATAACCCCCGTAATGGAAGTTACCTACTAAAAAGATTGCACGAGCATTGGCATTAATATAAATAGCTTTTTTACCGGCAGTAATGCTAGCTAACTGTGCTTTTGTTGATTCTAACTTAGTATTGTAAGCAGAAATAGCTTCTGTTGCCTTTTCCTCTAAGCCTAATAATTGTGCAATCGTCTCTGTTGCTTCTACTACGTTACCAAGTGCATTTTCAAACACGTAAGTTGAAGCAATCTGCGAATAGTTTTCATGGACACCATTTTGTGCATAAAAAGCTGTAGGGAATAAAATTAACTCTGGCTCTAAATCTACTACAGTTTCTGGAGAAGGCACTCCATTAGCAAAGCTAATTTCTTGTACGCCACTCAGCGCATCCTGTAAATATTGTTGAGGGCTTGTACCAGTTGACCATTGAGCTACTGGAGTTACGCCCAGTGTTACTAAGTAATCCTCTAAGCCAGGTGCGTACACCTTATCTACTGACCCTGGAATTGATACCTCATTGCCTACTTGATCGGTTACTACGAATGGTTCTCTAATAACTTCTTCCTTATTCAATTCACTTGTTGTAACTGGTGTAACCGTCGCTGGCTGATTTGCTTCATTATTACTTCCACAAGCTGTTAGTAGAACGGACAATATACCAACAATGACAACAAAACTTAATCTCTTCACATTAAACCCTTTCATAATTGACAATCCCTCTTTCGTATTTTCTCATTAATAATCATTCTCATTCGTTATTATATAAGAGATATGACATATTAACCATGTAATATATGATGGTTAGTCATGTACAATTTTAAGGTATCATCATAAACGCAACTTCCTCTAGCATTCGTCTTAATGCAATGGGAGAATACTCAAACCATGGGTCCGAATGTATCACATATGTTTGTTGATCTTTTACAGCCTCTAATTGTTTAAATCCGATATTTCTTTGCAGATGATGCCATGTTGCTCGTGATTCATCATCGGGGCATATAATAGTAAATAGCTTATCTACATTCATTATTGCTAGCTCATCTAATGTAATTTCTTCATTATACGTTCCAGAATGTTCATAGCTAGCTACTGCTCCTAAATCTTGATATATAAGATGCTGTATGCCTGTATTACAATAAGCAAATATGTGGCTTTGATAGATTCGTATAATTAGAACTTTAGGTTGATTAGCTATCCAACCTAATTGTCCACGAATCTCCTCTAATCGCGTTTTATATTGCGTGATCCACTGTTCTGCTTCTTTTTTTCTATTTAATAAAACGGCAAGCTCAGTTAATACCATTAAGCAATTTTTCTTATCATCTAACCAATAAATAGGAAAATGATCCTCCATCAGTTTTACCATTTCTGATGGTAAATCTCTTGGGGATATAAGAAGATCGAATTGCAATTGAAATAGCTCATTTAGATTACAATAATTTTTATTGTTAATTAGTGAAATCTTATGCTCTATTTGTTCCTTCCACAAATTAAAGTAGTATGGTGTCCATTTTGCACTTAATGGTGCAGCAAATGGTACCAGTCCAGCTGCATGTAAATATCCCATCATATTACCTGTAACAACTCCAATATGAGACTTTTGCTGACCACTATATATTGTAGGTGGCACACCTTCAACCTTTTTGAACACTCGACTAAAATAAAATTCATCACTATATCCAACCGCTTCAGCTATAAACTTCATCCGAACATCTTCATTTTGTAATAGTTGTTTAGCCTTTTGAATACGTAACTGTGTAACAAACTCCATTGGACTTTGATGATATGCTTGTTTGAACGCCGATGAAAAGTAACTGGAGCTAAGACCAGTAATGTCTGCTAAATGCCCTAAAGATAATTGCTTCGTGAAATTCTCTTCTATATACTGTCTAACTTCACTTAAATCTGTTTTATGAAACTGTTTTTGCATCTCGTCACCTCTTTACTGCCTCTATAAACATTCAGCTTGTTTATTAATTTTCGCCAATTGATAATGATTATCAATTATACTTTCCTTTTATAAAACAAGCAACTATATGAATCGGTTGAGTTGTAAGCAGATAGAGAAGGGATAAGATACTTTATCTCATTGAGATGAATAGCAAAAAGAGGGGCAAATCGCCCCTCTATACTAATCCCGCTAATATATTCTAAAATTTGAAAGCACGAATCGTTCACCGTAATCTGTCATCAAACATTAATTGAATTTGTATACCGAATGGGTCTTCAATAATGCCGTATGCTTTGCTAAACACATTATTAGATAAAGGTGCTATAATCTTCACTCGCTCATCAGTAATTAAGCTACTATAAAAATGTTCAATTTCAGCTAAGTCAGCACTTTGAATACATAATGATGTGTTATTCCCAACTGCATACTTTTCACTAATATTCATCGTATCTTCCGCTATCATTATTTTAGTTTTTCCGATTAATAAGACAGAGTGAGAAATGTAATTTTTATTTTCATCAGTAAGCTGGATTGAGCTATCACGTTTTGCGATGTCTTGATAGGTCACAAGTAACAATTGCTCTGCATTAAAATGTTTTTCGTAAAAATTTATTGCCTCATGTGCTCTTCCATTCATCGACAAGAAAATAGCTATTTCTAATGTTGTACTCATCATATTATTCTCCTTTTATTCATTGATTTTAGGTAAGTACTTATACATTTGATTTATTACCTTAAACTTATTATCATATAAAAAGATATCAAATCACGACACCTTTTAAGGGGATTACTATGCAAAAATCAGAACGATTAAATGACATGATCAGATATTTGAACGGTCGAGAGTACTTTAATCTAATTGACCTAATGAATAAATATAATATTTCAAAAAGCACTGCTCTTCGCGATATTAGTTCATTGGAACAATTAGGTATGCCTATATTTTCGGAACATGGCAGACACGGACGGTATGGTATCTTAAAAAACAGATTGTTATCACCTATTATTTTCACTCTAGATGAAGTGTACGCACTGTATTTTGCGATGTTGACGTTACAATCTTATCAATCAACACCATTTCATTTAAGCGTTAATAAATTAAATGAAAAATTTGAAAACTGCCTTTCTATAATGCAAATAGAGCAGATTCATAAAATGAAAAAAGTGCTTCAATTTGAAGTATATCCGCATAATAATGTTAGTGTTTTTTTAGATAAAATCCTTAAAAGTATTATTAGCGAGAGTTTCTGTAACATTCAATATGTAAAGAATAACCAGAAAAAAAGTTACCATGTTCAGTTTTTCAAAATTTCCGCTAAGTTCGGTCAATGGTATGCTGCAGGAATAGAGCTACATACGAATAAATATAGAGTGTTTAGATGTGATAGAATAACCTTTATTGAAGAAATTGAAGAAGAGGAAACCAATTCTCGCTTTTTAATAGATGAACTCCTTGAACGATCATTAGAAATATATCAATCTGGGAACAGTATTAATTTTCAAGTAGAGATTGTAGATCAAGCAAAGGATATTTTTTATAAGGAACATTATCCTTCTATGCAACTAGAGATTAATAATAAAACAGTGATAAAAGGATTCTATACTCTAGGAGAAGAAGAGTTTATAGCTAACTATTTCATGAGGTATGGTCATTTTGTTATATCAGTGAAGCCAGAATCATTAAAACAAATTATTCAAGATAAAGTGAAAAATCTATTAAATCACTATCAAAACTTATAAACTAGCATCGATGCTGAGTTTAAATTTAAAACTAGTCGCGATATTTACTGAAGCACTTATACTAATCTACATTCATCGCTGGAATAAGAAAGGAATACACGCATTTTGTGTTAAATTACTTGGTATGATGAAATTAATAAACAAAGCTTCTTATAAATATATAGTCATCATTACATTATTTTTCGGCGTTCTCCTCGGACTGCGTTGGGCTTGGTCCGAATTTTTTTCTACAGCAGCGTCCCCTCGCGTCGTCAATGGCGTACTAGACATGCGCGATTTGGATTTGGAGAACTCCTCTTCATTCTATTTGAACGGCCAATGGAAATTCTACCCTGAAAAATTAATTTCAAGTCAGGATATACAATCGAAGGTTGAACACTCCCGCAATATTCAAGTTCCAGGAGACTGGGGAGACGTGTTGAATAAGGATTCGGATTCCTCATACGGGTACGGAACGTATCGACTGACGATTTTAATCGATCCATTGAAACAACCTGTTGCATTCTGGATTCAAGGAATTCAAGCTTCATCGGAAATAGAAATTAATGGCGTAGTCTCGCGTGGTAGTGGCATACCTGCTTCAAACGTAAATGAATACACACCCAAGAATGTCTCTTACACCGCTCTCCATTCTGTTGAAAGGACAACTGAAATAGAATTACTTATTCGCGTTGCCAACTTCGACGACCCTAATGACGGTGGGATTACGCGCTCCATTCTCTTCGGTACTCAGGAATCGATTGATAAGATGCGTTGGGATTCCATTCTATTTCAACTCGTTACGTTTATTATTTTAATGCTTCATGGGATATATGCTTGTATTCTCTACTTACTCAATCCTAAAGATCGTGCCTTGTTGATTATGAGTCTGTTAACACTGACCGTTGGAATTTTAATAGTAAGTAGATATGATAATTTGCTCCTGGAATGGATTCCCATTAATTATTCATGGGCGGTAAAGATCAGGCTGGTCTCGTATCTGTGGCAAAACTTTTTCATTCTTATTATATTTAGAAGATTATCTGGGGTTTCTTCACCAAATGTATGGCTACGATTATACACATTAGCACTTTTTACAACTACAGGAGTACTATTGTTAGCACCCTCTTCATTTGTAAATGGAGTGTTTGATTCTAATATATTTATTGCGTTTAGTATGATTCCATACATATGGTTTATTTATATAGTAGGAACAATGATCTTCAAGAAACAATCCGACAATGACGTCATCTTCTTGCTGTTAGCAGCCGCAAGCATAATATCCAATCTGTCGTGGATTATATTTGGAAATGTACCCGTCTATTATCCAATCGATATCATCGCGACCTTTATCGGATTTTCGACCTATTGGTTTAAGAAATACTTTCGGAATTCTATGGAGAATGAGTTGCTAAACGATCAGTTAAAGAAATCTGATAAACTGAAAGATCAATTTCTCGCCAATACATCACACGAACTGAGAACACCACTACACGGTATTATGAATATCGCTCAAACTGTTGTTACAAAAGAAAATGAGAAGATGAATAAGCAAAGCGTTAAAGATATGGAACTACTTATATCAATTAGTCGCCGCATGTCGTATATGCTTGAGGATCTTCTCGATGTCGCACGGCTTAAGGAACACCGGATTGTCTTGCAACAAGAACCCGTAAAGATTCAATCGATCATTCCTGGCGTAATTACTATGCTAAAATTTATGACAGAAGGAAAATCTATTCAATTTCATCTTAATATCGCACAATCGTTCCCGCCAGTAATGGCCGATGAGAAGAGATTAATACAAATTTTGTATAATCTATTGCATAACGCCATTAAGTATACTGAAGAAGGAACCATCTCGGTTTCTACCGAGACTCGGGATGGGCATGCCATCATTCATATCTCCGATACGGGTGTCGGCATGAATGAGCAAACGAAAGCGCGAGTGTTTCTTCCCTATGAGCAAGGAACTTATGGAGTAAGTGATGGGAAAGGCATCGGACTTGGCTTAAGTATTTGCAAGCAGTTAGTGAGTTTACATGGTGGCGCATTGAAGGTTGACTCCGAACTAGGCAAGGGCTCCATATTCAGTTTTGATCTGCCATTAGCGAGCGTGGCGAATCTTCCATTGTCGCAACTGCCAAGCCATCCACACCAACTAATGGATGAAAGTGAAGTTGAAGTCTCCGGATTGTTTTTTCCGGCAATGGTTGAAGCTGAGGACTCCTTACTAATTCCACCACTTATGAATGAGGGGAAGGCGAATATTCTTGTAGTGGATGACAATACCGTCAACTTGAAAGTGCTTGTTAGCATACTTTCTACTGAGCAGTATAACATCACAACAGCACATTCAGCCCACGAAGTGTTTGCCTTGTTAGGCACACAACAGTGGGATCTGCTCATTGCCGATGTCATGCTGCCACATATGTCTGGCTATGAGTTGACGCAGAGAGTAAGAGAGAATTACTCAGTATCTGAGCTTCCGATTCTGCTGCTTACAGCACGTAGTCAGCCTGCTGACATCTACACCGGATTTTCATCGGGAGCCAACGATTATGTTACAAAGCCAGTAGACGCACTAGAGCTTAGATACCGAATTAGTGCACTAATTACGCTGAAGCAATCTATAAATCAACGTTTGCGTATGGAAGCCGCCTATCTTCAGGCACAGATTCATCCTCATTTTTTATTCAACACGCTTAATTCAATCATGGCACTTAGCGATATCGATACGGAAAAGATGCGAAATCTAAGTGATTCATTTGCATCATTTTTACGGATCAGCTTTAATTTTTTGAATACTGGAGAACTGGTCGAGCTTTCTCATGAACTCGAGCTTGTCGAATCATATTTATATATTGAAAAAGTGCGTTTCGAGGAAAGGTTATCTATCGTATGGGAGGTTGAATCCAACATTAGCTTGCTTCTCCCTCCGCTTTCACTGCAGCCGCTAATTGAAAATGCTGTCAAGCACGGTCTGATCAATCAGAACAAAGGAGTTACGGTATATATCCGAGTTGTTCGTCTGGACAATTCCACGCTTATTGAAGTACGTGATAACGGCAAAGGAATGGACGAAGAAAAAGTGAATCAGCTGTTGACTCCAACAATGAAGGGGAAGGGCGGAATTGGTCTGTCCAATACGAATAGACGATTGATACAATTGTATGGTCGAGGGTTATCTATATTCAGTAAACCCAATGAAGGAACAACGGTGTCGTTTATCATTCCGGACAGTAGATAGAAAGTCCGTCTTACTTTACTGTGAATCCCTTGGATTCTATGCTATTAAAGAAATGATAAGTTACCTTAGAGAATTGCATTAGATAACAAAAAGAGGGGCCACTTACCCCTCTTTACGATTTCCGTCAATACATCACAACTATAAGCGTTACTTGAACAACATTCGGAGAATTTAATATCTCCTTACATCATCCAATCAATAGATTCAAAATGTTTTCGCTTCTCCAGTCTTATAAGTAAAAATCTCTATACTCGCATTATCTTTTTCCTCTCCGCTTGCCAAAACCTTAAAGGAATGGTTTACTTCATTTTCTCCAGGAGTAAAGATAATTCTTTCACCACTGTTTACAACTGGATTCCAGAACACTAACTCACCAGTTATCTTATCCACGACCGCTAAACTTATCGTTGGCATTTTATCTGTCGTTTCCTTGATATCGATTGCTAATGTTTCGCCGTTCTTCATGACAAATGCGTTTCCAAGCTGTAGCCCTTGATTGCCTTCACCGTTATTAATAGTTTTGGGAAGTTTAGCTTTTCCGTTAAAAATGTTCATGTTTTTAACCTTCGTGTCATATGAAGTTAACTGTTTCGTGCCGACAACACCGCCATTTGGTAACTTGGATAAGTTGAATGTAAACTGTTCTGGGGTCACAACGTCCTCAATAACATAAGCTCCTCGCTTAATAAGCTCGTTGATAAACGCCTGATGATCGTAATTATTATTTTTGCTCTGGTAAGTCGTCAATTCAAAATTAATTTGGTTAATAATCATTTTTTTAATGACCTTGTCGTCAATATAAGCCTTTGCTTGGTCGCTCACAGCAACCGTTACTGTCTGTCCTGCTATCGATAAAGTTTTGTTTGTCATGTTGGCAACAGCAGTTTCTTTGTCCTGCCAATGTTGAACTACTTTATAGTAAGGTTCCGTACGGTTGTGGTTATCAATCTTTCGTCCGTCAGCATCGATATACAAATCTCCCGAAGTAACACTCCAACTTATTGGGGATGTCGAAGACTTAATTCCGAGCGTTCTTTGCACATTTTCTTCCATACTATTTACATAATTATAATAAGTTCTAATACCACCGCTAGATTCTGTAAGTGGTGTGGACGATTTTGCAAACACGACGGATGATGAGAAGACTGAAACTGCTACGATTAAAATCACAATAAGAGTTCCCATGAACATTCGCCTGCTATCGTTTTTCCGTTTCATAATGAGCGCAAACCTCCTGTATAGTTGTTTTTTATGTAGGGCCAAGCTGCTGTTCAGAACGGGTGATATTGATGAAGCAAAATGTAGAATCATCTCACTATATCGCTTCTTTTCCGCTGTCTTCAATCCTTTTGTTATTTTCTCATCTACGGAATATTCACAGGCCTCGCCTATATTAGACAAAGCTACATAAGACACTGGATTGAACCAATGCAAACTGTTGACTAATACCGCAAGTAGCTTAAACCAGATATCTCTTTGCTTGTAGTGAATCCATTCATGTTGTAATGCCAATTTATAGTCGTCAGAATTCATTTCTGTATTAGGAATAACAATAAGAGGCTTGAAAAATCCAATGATCATAGGAGAGTGTACATAATCGCTTACTACCACTTTCAAATTTTCCATACTGTCGATTGGGCAAGCGTGAATCACTTGCTTTTTAAATCGGAAATAACTGAAAAAGTAACGATACATCATAATGAAAAAACCACATAACCATATTCCGATGATCAACTGTTCTAAGGTTAAATGAGGGAAAACAAGATTTTCAGTTGATACAATGGGATATGCAAGTTGTTCTGGCGTTGACGTCCCGACCGCAGTAGTCGTCAACTCTACAGCGCTTGGCTCTGTATTTATCCTCTCTTCAAAGAAGGAAAGGTCCGGTTGAATCACAGGCACATTGACGGACAATGGGATTATAAATAGCAACAGCGCTACCAAACAGACACAATAATACCAGCGTCCACCGTATTTCGCGGCCAATCTCGTTCTTAACAAAATAAGTAACAAAGTCGCGATACTTCCAGAAATCGAGGTCATTAGTAACCACTTAATCATGATCATCCGCCTCGTTATTAATAAATTCCCGTAGTTCTTCGATGTCCTTCTTCGTTAAATTCTCGTCCTTAAACAATGCACTAATCAAACTTTTTGCAGAGCCATTATGTATGGAGCGCACGAAGCTCTGTGTTTGCATTTTTTGATATTCCTCTTTACTTATGGCTGCCCAATATTCATGAGCATGCGAACGCCCTAACTTAACAGATTGTAATGCCCCTTTGTCTAATAACCTGCCGGCAAGCGTGAGAATTGTCGTCGTTTTTTTGTCCGGCAATAGCTCCATAATCTCCTTTGTGGTCATTCTTCTTTCACTTTTCCATATGATTTGCATAATTTCCATTTCAGCATTAGTTATTTGCATATTATCATTACTCCTCCTTTCGTTTCTACAACTTGTTTATTATAATACAACTTGTAGAAGCGAAAATCAAGAATATTATTTATTAACAATCTGTACCTTGATTATGAAGAAAATTAAGAGTTATTTTGTTTACGATTTCGGCATCCTCCATAGTTAGAGAATGACTAGCTCCAGTGATTAAATGAGTCTCAAGATTTGGAATCCAGTTTTTTGCGTTTGCTATTGCCTTTTTCGCGGGGTATATTACTTCTTTGTCTCCTATAAGGAGCAAAGTAGAAATCTGGTAACTGTGAAATTCTTCTTTGGAAAATACGGAGGGCATCACTTGCATAAGCGGTTTCGCATGGCGATAACCTGCGATAACTAGAGAGCGAAATACAGGAGGTAGGATCTCCCCCTTGCCTGAAAACCACTTAAATGCATTGTCGATTGACTTATCTGTATGAAACAATAGCGCCGGATAAACCTTCATGAAAAATTTTGGACTTATTCTATGAAAAGACCCGGCAGGGGCATAAAGCAACAGTTTGGACAATCGTTTTGGATAAGCCAGAGCAAAATTCAAAGATAAAAATCCGCCCATTGAGTGTCCTGCTAAGTCTACTTTTTCGAATTGTAGACCGTTTAATACTTCAAGTAACCACAGTTGTGCGTCCTTCCTACTTTTTATAGCCTTTTCAGGCTTGCTCTTTCCAAAATCACCTATTACATCAATAGCATACACGGAACGCTCTTGAACCAATTGTTTCATATTGGGATACCACATCATACTGCTCATAGTCATTCCATGAAGAAGCAACAACGGTTTCTTATTCGTATCACCGAAGCAAAGCACATGTGTTTCTCCGAATGATGTAGGAATTATAAGAGATGTGAAATTCATTTCAAACATTGCTAAACTTCTCTCGTAACAATGGTAGTACTCTCTTTCAACTTCATCGTTCCTAAAGATAGATCCCATTGAACATCCACACTCCACGTTTTTCTTTTGTCATTAACAGTAATAACTAGTAATAAGTATTATCAGTGTAATTTGATATAGCTGTGTTACTAACAATAGAATTTATAAAAAAACCGTTCAACAGAGACTTTCCCCATTAAACGGTTTAATAGAAACGCAATCTAATTTATCATTTTTGTAAATTTACTTGAATGTCCCCTATAGATGTAGATGCATTTATTCGATAACCATCTGATCCAATTGTTCCTACCTTTTTATTAGATGAGTTAACGCTATAGTCAAGTCCTTCTAAATTCGACGACACTGAACCAACTTCGCTAACTAGTTTGATTTCAGCTGACGTTGGAGATTCGTTCAGATTAATTCTGATTGCTCCTGCATCCGTTTTTGCAGTCAAATCGTTTTCGAGACTAAATCCTTCAACTACTATCTGACCAGCATCTACTTCAAGATTCATTTCTCCAACTACACTTGTAAGCTGAATGGAACCCGCATCAACACTTATATCTAAGTTCTCCGCATTCACATCATGAACATCTACTAATCCAAAATTATTATTGATAGTCAATTGATTATACAGTTTATCAGGCAACGAGATATTCAACTTCCTTTCACCTCTAGTGTCATTGATAATGCTCCCGCCCTTTTCTTTTTCCTTTACATTAATATCTAATTTACTAGAATTAATCGAAGCTTCTAATGTAAATTTGCTTTCGATCTTATCATCTACCAGTAATTCCACTTCTGCATCATCAGTTTTGCTTTTTGTTATGAATATTGCCATTGCTTCCGCTTTAACGTGAATCTTATCAAAATCATCAACCTTGAATGACTCTTTTTGTAAGCTAATAAGTTCGCCCGAACCAGAACCTTCACCGATGACAACATTGCCAACGTTTGTCGTAAATGAACTGCAACCTGTCATTCCCACTGCCAGTAGTACAATCA
This sequence comes from Paenibacillus endoradicis, assembly GCF_024721975.1. Next base: position 730,364 of record NZ_JANQBB010000002.1, read on the forward strand.
CTATTAACCTACTTATTGTTTGATATGATCTCATGATCTCTTCTCCTATTTCCAACCATATTTTTCTATATTATATCATGAATTAGAAAAAGCAAAACAGACCCTCGGCCAGATCATAGCTAGACTTTAGACGGGTACTCAAGCAGTTCTCGGCTGAAGTAATCTTTCTTTCCATGATTCCCTTAGTACCAGTAAGCCGATTAATAAAGACACAACACCAATAATGATTAGAAGTGCACCCATTTCTTGACTGTAGTAATTTAACTGTCCATCCCGAAAGGCCATCCCACGTATGAGGCGGTTAAGCCAGTTCATTGGTAATACCCATGCGGATATTTGAAAGGGCTCCGGAAATGCAAGTGGAGTTAGTTGAATTCCAGTAGCAAGAAAAGACGGATACACTAAGAAATTGGTTCGTAAATTAACTTTAGACTGTTCTTTGGCGGAATAGCCGATTAGTATGCCCATCAGGGACAAAGCAAAAGCATAAACAAGCAGTGGAATAATAAAAAGATAAGGCTCTGATTCAAACCGCATCCCCCAAACCTGCTTTAATAATCCATAGCATAGAAGTAACGAAAGGGAGGTCAAGACCGCGTAAGGGACACTGCGAATCCAAAGTTGCAAAGGAGATTTTCCGTTTGCAAAGAGTTTCCCTTCTTGCCGTAAGCGAGGAGCAATAGAGCCAGCTGCACTTGTTGTAATCATCAAAACCACAATATTAACAAATCCAAGTACCATAAAACTCACATAACTTGAAGTCGGATTAAATACCATTCTTTGTTGAAGAGACAACGGAGTAACAAGCCCTTTAGACGTTTCGGCATCCATTCCTTTTTGAACTAGACGTGTCATCGAAAGGGTCATATTTTCTGTTTGAATAACTTCCTGAATCGCAGTTCGAATTCCGGTTAGCCCTGAAGGCATCGTGTTATCCATTAAGATACCGATATTCGTCGATAGTCCCTGCTGCTGACGTAGCTCTAACTCTTTTGGAAGTATGATGACGGCTACAGCCTGCTCATTTGCCAGTAATATTTCTGGGTTCTGACGACTGGAGTATACATTTGTGACGTTCATATTCGGAGAAGCATTTATTGTATTGATCAGCTGCCTTGAATATGAGCTATGATCCTCATCAATGACAACAACTGGCGATTCGATGATTTGGTTTTTCGAAAACATTAAGCCAAAAAATAAGGCTGCGACAAGTGGACCGATAAAAATCAGGCGAACATACTTACTTCCCAATACGTACTTCCACTCGTCAATCAGTGAGTTCATTAAGTTTCACCTCCGCTGTCATCCCTGGAAGCAAATCAGCATTTGAATCGATAGATATTCTAACAGAAAACATACTTAAATCAGCTTGCCCTTTCTCACGTGTCATACGCAAACTCGCAAATTGAGGAGCCACTGAGATCGAAGTAACAACACCACTCACTTGTATTGGGTGATCCAAATATGGAAAATGAACATCAATCTTTTGATTAAGCTCAAGCTTTTGAATTTCACTTTCCTGTATATAAAGATCTGCATAATAGTTGGTTTTTTGCAGCATCGCCATCGCTGCTCCTTGTTTTACTTGATCCCCCTGCTTTACAACAATTCTGTTGATCAATCCATCATCCGGAGACAATACATCCTTTTCTCCTTCTTCAGCTGATTGAACTTTGAAAAGTAAATCTCCCTCTTTTATAAAATCGCCTACTGCCACACCGACCTTTACAATTAATGCTGGATTCTCCTTATAAATTATTGTTGTTTGTTCCGCTTCAAGAATACCTTGTTTCCTACTCTCAGCCTGACTGACAGCATCCTTTCCTTTAACAGTAAGAAGCGAACCTCCAACGATCAGCGCTATTGCCATCCCGATATAAATTCCAGCCTTTATCTTCATCCTTCAATCTCTCCCATTCCCGTTCTCTTAATGTTAGTACTGCTCTTATTTACTTTTCATCATCATTTTTCTGACCGCGTTTTCGGCAGCCTCCATAATCACCTCTCCCAATGTTGGGTGAGGGTGAATCGTCATAGCTAAGTCCTCCACAGTTGCCCCCATCTCGATAGCAAGTGTTAGCTCCGATATGAGTGTTGATGCATCAACACCAACGATTTGTGCACCAATCACTATCCCTGACATCGGGTCCGCTACAATCTTGACAAACCCTTCGCTTTCCCTCAATGCTAATGCTCTTCCGTTGACCACAAAAGTAGCTTTGCCAATAACAATCGGAATGGCTTTTGTCTTTGCTTCTGTTTCATTTAAGCCAACACTGGCCAACTCTGGATTAGAAAAAACTACAAGCGGAATAGCTTTATAATCAACCTCGGAAGCATGGCCTGCAATGGCTTCTGCCGCTATTTTGGCTTCATAGGATGCCTTGTGCGCAAGTGCTGGACCAGCAGTAATATCTCCAATTGCAAAAATATGCGGAATAGCGGTTCTACACTGGAGATCCGTAGCGATCAATCCTCTGCTTGCTACTTGTAAGCCTATACGCTCTAATCCTAACTGACCGTCAGTATTTGGTTTTCTGCCGATAGTAACTAGCACATATTCCGCTGTAATATGATTTTGCTCATGATTTTTCTTGTAATGTAGTGTAATTGAATCCACATTGTGCACTATATTCTGAGCTATAGCTCCGGTAATAATGTTAATACCATCAGACTTTAACTGCTTAACAACAGGGACCACAAGATCTGCCTCGAATCCAGGTAGTACTTGTTCTCCTCCCTCCACTATCGTTACCTTTGTTCCAAACTTGGCATACATTTGTCCCAGTTCGACACCGATATATCCACCGCCTATAACTACTAGACTGGACGGAATCTCAGGGAGAGACAGAGCCTCTGTGGAAGACAAAATACGTCCGCCAACAGGAAATGCTTGTAGCTCAATGGGACGAGATCCCGTTGCCAGTATGGCGTACTTAAATGAAATAGTATGTTCGTTTCCAGCCTGATTAATAATTGCTGTATGTTCATCAATGAAACTAGCTTCGCCTTCCAGAACAGTTACTCCCGCAGTCTTTAATAAATAACTAACTCCGCCCTCCTGCTTATTCACAATCCCCCGCTTGAAATGCTGAGCATTCTTAAATGACTCTACCGCATCTGTAATATTGAACTGCCTGAGCAAATTATAGCGGTGCGATTCTGCAATTAATGCTTTAGAAGGAATGCAACCTACATGTGTGCAGACTCCACCAAGCTGACTACGTTCTACAATCGCTGTCTTCATACCAAGCTGTGCGGATCGCAGTGCCGCCACATAACCTCCCGGACCTGATCCAATGACCAAAGTTTCTACGGATTCAAACTTACTCATATCCTAATACCTCCAGTTGATGCAATTTTAAAATATGATGATCGTAATATATTATAACCATCATATTTTAGAAACGTCAACATCCATGTTTTATCCTTTCTTGAGCTAACAGTTAACGGATCGCTAAATTGACATGTTTAATTATGACGCTTATAATATTTTGAAAGTAGAATTATGAAGTTGTGGAGTGATTACAATGCCGTATCCCAAAGGCCATAAGATAAAAGTTCGGAATAAGATCATTGAAAGTGCTGCCCAGGCTTTTCGCACCAAGGGTATTCAAGATGTAAGTGTTCCGTTCATCATGAAGGGGGCCGGATTGACTCATGGTGGTTTTTATTCACACTTTGACAATAAAGAACAGCTCGTCGCCGAAACTTGTCGCTATGCTATCAGCGATACGATTGCACTTCTGCAAAAAGTCGCTGATGACGAGAAGCAGAACCCCAAAATCAATACTGTCATTGATTATTATTTAAGTCCGTATCACCGCGACATAACGGAGATGGGCTGCATTATTCCTGCTCTTTCTAGTGAAATATCCCGTTCTACAGAGGAAGTTCGCCAAGTATTTACGCTTGAACTGGAGCGGATGATTGATTTCATTTCCAATCTGGCAGAGATTGACGTGTCCAAAGGTAGCGCGCTGTTCAGTACCATGGTTGGCTCTCTTATGCTTGCACGTACTGTTAATGATCCAGAACTGAGTAATAATATTCTCTCAACAGGCAAGAAGCATGCCAAAGAGCTGGTTATTAACTAACATAAATGATTTGAGCATAAGTCCTTATACTATTTGTAACTTTGTAGTCTATTCGATCCATAATATCCTGCTCTCAAACAGAAAAAACACGCCAGCAATGGCGTGTTTTTTCTGTTTGAGATTAAGATGATATCAGGCAGCATTTCTATTACACCATTTCAGCAAATTATCTCTTATAACACTTTTTATTAAAACTGTTACTTCATTTATTCTCCACTAATGCTTTTAGCCCATTCAGCAACTCTCCGACTACTTTCTTCTTCTGACAAATCTTCAATCCTAGTCATAATAGACCATCTTACTCCAAAAGGATCTAATATACTTCCGAATCGATCACCTGAAACAAAACTTGCCACGGGTTCTCTTACTTTTGCTCCTCTTGCTACCGCGTTTTCAAATACTTCATCAACATTCATTACGTAGACTCCTAAAGAATAACACGCATTGTCTCCATCTGGCGGTAAAGCCAATTTATATGCTGGATTCGCTGCTCCCAGTTGCAAAAAACCATTTCCAAAATCTAATTCCGCATGAACAATTATTTTATTGCCATTTCCATCAGGATATTCAGTAATATCCTTAACCCTTGCATTGAAAACAAGTTTATAGAACTCTATTGCTTCAGAAGGTTTTTTCACTGTTATAAATGGGGTAAGCGATGTAAAGCCGTTGGGTGTTCCATTCTTTGTGTATTTACCTGACACTGCAGTATATTTTTTGTTTTCAGTCACTTTTACTCCTCCTTTAAAAAACATAACATATCAATTCTATGCTTATACCTTTTGCTCTTATGGTCTTGTTAATCGGCTATTGAATTCATTAACTCATAGAAATATTGGGATTCATGAGTCTTATTGAGTCTATACCAAGCATCTAATGTTTCAGAAGAGAATACCTCCAGCGCTTTCAATACATGAACAGAAAATTCTAGCGGAGCCACTCCAGATGCAGTGATCAGTTTTCCATCCGTTACAACAGAGTCCATTTTGTAATACTTTTCTCCCGTGTAAGTTGGACAGCTCATTTTAAGGTATTCCAGATCATTGCTTGTATGCGGTCGTGAATTCAACAATCCTGCCTGGGCAAGTCCAAGTGTGGCTCCACAAATCGCTGCTACCAACACACCTTCCATTAAACACTTCCGGGTGATTGTTAAAATGGGTTGATGGATGGTTTCTGTCCATGTATTTCCGCCAGGTAAAATCAATGTACCTATACCTTCAATGTCGCAGTCCTCCAGTTTAATGTCAGGCTGTATTTTTAATCCACCCATTGTAGTTACAGGTGTCTTATCAACTCCTACAGTAACTATTTTTGATGGGGTAAGCCCCTTTTTATAATATCTTCCCGAGTTCAGTTCGGCAGTTAAGTAACCTATTTCCCAATCAGCCATTGTATCAAAAACATACAGATACACCTTATTCATTCGCAACTTCTCCTTATTTTACAACTCATCAAATGACACTCTGCATTCATCAGTAATCAATGATTATCTTTATTATAAAATAGCTTCACTGACATCTACTGTCAGTGAAGCTATTAAAGTTGATAATATTCTATTAACTCCGATGTAACAGCAACTAGTTTTTCCTTCAAACTCTGTGGTTCTGTTACTTGAATCGTTTTCCCATAGGAAAGTAGAATATAAGGGACGTAGGCATGAATAGATCTTTCATCAAGTAAAAAGATGGCTTGATTTGATGTTCGCTCTTCCAAATAATGACCCAGAAACCAATGTAGGCATAAGTCATCCAATGCCTCTGATCTGCCTCCGATAATTAAAGAAATTAATCCATCCTTACCCACTAAATCAGGTAACAGATTTTGCATAAAAAATTCACGGGGAGAAAAGTCTTTAGGACGATTAAATATTATTTGAGTTTGGTTAATTTGTAGAATCCGATCTACTCGAAAGCTACGAGTTTCATTCCTTAGGTGGCAAAATGCAACAGTATACCATTTATTGTTCCAGTAAACCATTCCATAGGGCTCTATCAACCGATTCTTCGATTGTTCTTCACGATTTGTACGATAATCAATTTCTACAGAAAATTGGTTTGCTATAGACTGTTCCAATTTTACCAACACCGGATGAACTGAAGAAGATCCCCTACTGTTTATCACTTCAAATCCGGCTAAATGACGACTAAGTATACTTCCCTGCTCCTCGTTCGAATACATTTTTAATTTTGACGTTGCATTGTCTAATGCCTCATTCAAAGGGTACCCGGCTTCTTTTGCAAAAATAGCAGCATGAAGGAGTGCCTTTTTTTCTTCTATATCAAATAACAAAGGTGCTCTAATATAATTATTAAGCAAGCTATATCCGCCGTTATGACCTGTGTCGGATATTATAGGCACTCCACTAGCACATAGTCCATCAATATACCGATAAACTGTCCTTATATTTACTTCTAACTTTTCAGCTAGTTGCTGTGCAGTAACTTTTACACCCGAATTCAGCATCCAAAGAATTGCCAGCATATTATCGTTTTTTGGCATATCATGAGCCCTCAGCTTCTATAATAACTCAATATTAACATCTTACATGTTTGCGTTTAAAACCAGGATCGCCTTTATCTACGAACTTTTGAATTCGTTCCGAAGCGATCAAATAATTGTCTTTTTTCTTATCCTGTTTCACTGCTACAGGACCTACTACCTTCGCAGTTTCAACCGCCATATTATGAAGAGGCACATAAGAAACTCCTACTGTGTATATAAAATTATTCATTGCATATTTTGCTCGTTCAGGAGCATCGTGTATCGTGCTTTCCACTATTTGAAGCATATTGGCTATTTTGCTTTCGGAAAATTCACTATCTGGGCGATTACCCAATAGCCAACAATAACAGCTCCACCCTGCTGACATTTTTAGTTCTTCACCACTTGCTATCCATTTATCTGCAACTTCTTGCGCAATATTTGCTTCTGCCAAAGTAACGGCAACTACAAAATCGGACAGCATATAAAAATAAGCTCCATCAATCCAACGCTCAAAATCCGCTTCAGTCATCGCCTGTGGATCTGCAATTATTCCAGCAAAATACATGGCATCATAGTTACCCGTAGCGTAAAGCTGCTCCGCCAACGGTTGATTAATTTTTGTTTTTTTGAAAATAGGCTTCATTACACCTGTAGCAACTCCAAAAAGAGGTTCATGTGCTCCATTGGATTGGTAAATTTTTTTGGTTCGTTCCTTGCCTAAAGCTTCAAGTTCCTGCATAACCATTTCTAAATCCATATTTAATGCTCCTTTCTCTGCTTCAAAATGATTCCTAAGATTGCTTGTACTTGTATTATCAAATTTATCTCTTTTGGAGACCAATTACAAATGCTAATCACTTAATATATTTCTTGAATTTCTTCATATAAAATAAATTCATCTACGCTTGATATACATTTTCAGATAAATCAAAAGCCTGATCATAAGTAAAGTGACCCTAATTGTAAGATATGAGCTAACAATTGGGGTCACTTCATATGGTAAAGCTCTTAGTAAGGAAAGTAGTAAGATAACACATCATTATTGTACTGCAACCGAACTAGTTGTGCTGCGTTAAGGATCAATAAACAAGAACCAGTAAGTGATAAATGAAGTAAATAGGTACTAGCGTAGTGGGTATCGTAACTTAACGAAGTACAATTTTGTCTCCAGCTATACCACAAGTTTTAGAGAAATACTGACTTTAAATAAGTCACCTTCCGTTTCAATATTAAGACTGCCTTCGTGAAGGTCCACGATTGATTTGGCAATAGCAAGTCCAAGTCCAGAACCTTCAGTTTGCCTGGATGTATCTCCACGTTTGAACCTCTCAAATAGCTCATCTATATTTTCGCTAAGTTCAAATTTAGATACATTCTTAAACGTAACTGTCGCCTGATGGTTGTTCGTTCCCACCATAATATACACACGGGAGTTATCTAGGGAATACTTAAGCACATTTTCAATTAGGTTGTCAAAGACACGCCATAACTTATTTCCATCGACAAAAGCGAAAACTGGCATTTCAGCGTATGTAATCCGGAATTGAAGACTAGAGTCATTAATCGTGTTATCATGTTCGGCAAGTGTCTGCTGTAACAGCTGAACAAGATCAACCTTTTCCATTTTCAATTCTAGATTCCCACTCGCCATTTTTGAAACTTCAAATAAATCATCTATTAACACTTTTAGCCGTTTTGATTTTCTATCAATTATTTCGAGATAGGCTGCTCTATCCTCATTCGTTATTCCTTCCATTTTCAATAGATCGGTATAAGTAATAATTGAAGTTAACGGTGTCCGTAAATCATGACTTACATTTGTAATTAATTCCGTTTTTAAGCGTTCGCTCTTTGCCTGTTCGTTCTGTGACGTTTTTACCCCATGTTTTAACATGTTGATATTGCTAGCAAGATTAGCTAGAACAGATTTGCCCGACACTGCTAGATCCTGCCCAAGATTTCCAACAGCCACTTCATTCGTTTTTATTAAAATCAGGTTAAAATATCCTATGCTTTTGATCAAAATCATTACTAATGGAAGCCCAATAAGCGCAAGCAAAATAAGATAGATAATAATAAAAACGGGATCTATGACAATCATGATCACTGCTATCCCTAAACCAAATACCGCCACTAAAATGAAAAACAACTGCATACCTAGACTCTTATTCAAAAAAGCATCTCTCAGGCTACACTTTACTTTGCTAGAAAATGACCTCAAGCCTCTACCCACTCTGCCAAGCATCGACTTTATTTGCCGGCCAGCCCTCTTAAGTAGTGCCTTATCCCATTCATTTCTAACGTTTTCCTGATCCTTAAATGATGCAATAAGAAATTTCCCCTGAATAAGCGAAAACCCCCAACAAATCGATGCGATTGCCAAATAACTAATTACATTGGAGCTATAAACAAATAAATTTTCGATGTCATAAAAGATTTGTTCATTCATTAAAAGTGGGAAAATAATGGCACCAATTGCTGTTAGAGTGAACAACATTACTCTGGCATCAATCGAAAACTTGTTATAATAGAGCCTCCATGCTTCATTTTCCGCAGGTATACCTCTTGCTTTTTTCAGATACAAACATAGTATTAGAGTACCAATACTTGTTAAAATATATACTAACCAGATAATTTGCTTCTGCTTGTACCGTTCGTATTCGATCATAACTGGGTTTGATGATGGTAAAAATTTAGGTACCACAATCTGACCTTCAAATGGGATAAATGAATTCGCCAGTTCGTCAGATATTGCTGGAATGCTACCATTCATCGAATATTCCTTAGGTATAGAATAACTTGTGATAAACAACAAGTCGTTATCAAACTGTCCTCCTGAGTTTTGCAGATTTGTATACGATTTACCGGTCACTTTGTTTTTAAATAAGTATTGGAATGTTTCCTTGTATATCAAATAATCTGGACGATAATACTCTTGCTCCTGATAATACTCTCTCAAAATCTGTTCTTTTCTAGCTATTATCTGCGCTTTTGCATCATCGTCATTCGCAAACATTTTCTTTATTCCCTCTATTTTTTGGTCTCTTTCCGCAGTATAGATATCCGCTGCCGCTTGGTCGTCCATTGCCAACGCTTCCAGAATAAGGGATTCAAACTCAGCATTTACGTTATCGATTTGGTATGTTTCATCTCCAAACTGATTTCGGTAATTATTAATTTCATATTCTGCCACCGTGATCGACCTTTTCGCTTGTTCCAATGTAATACTGTTTAACTCAAATCTGTTCAAATTGTTTGCGAATTGCTGGAGCTCGGATTGAAATTCAGGAGTCTGAAAATAGTCCTTATGAACGTAACTACTACCTAACGTTAAAAATGATAGTATCCCACTTATGCCAAAAGTAAACATCACTGTCCAGACAACTCTACTTTTCCATTTTGTACCCAATTCCCCATACCACCTTTAAGTATCTTGGATTTTTCGCATCTATTTCAATTTTCTCTCGAATTTTTCTAATATGGACGGCTACCGTATTTTCAGCGTTATAGCAGGGCTCCTTCCATACTCGTTCATAGATTTCAGTAATCGAGAACACCCGCCCTGCGTTGGTCATAAGAAGTTCAACTATTTTATATTCAATTGGAGTTAGCTTTACGGGTCCACCATGAACCGTGACTGCCTTTGCTGATTGATCTAGAGTAAGTCCATTTAGATCAATTATTTTATTAATACCTTCATAAGTACCTAAAGTAACGTATCTTCTCAACTGGGATTTCACCCTTGCAACAAGCTCCATTGGATTAAATGGTTTTGTGACATAGTCATCAGCACCCATATGTAAACCTAGTATCTTATCCGCATCCTCACTTTTTGCACTCAACATAATGATCGGAATATTTTTGTTTTCACGAATTTTATATGTAGTAGAGATCCCATCCATCTTGGGCATCATTATGTCTAATATAATGAGATGAATTTGGTGTTCATTTACTATTTCTAAAGCTTCAATTCCATCCTTTGCTTTTAATACGGTAACTCCTTCATTTTTCAAATAGATTTCAATAACGTCACGTATTTCTTTATCGTCATCAACAACTAGTACAAAAAAATGATCCATATCTCACCCTCCATTCCAATAGCCTTCTTACATATTTTAATTGTAAACGGTAAATCTTAACATTAGTTTACGATAATTATGAAGACATTCTTAATATTTTTGTAGTTATTCGTCTACTTAGACATAATCATAGCTCTGTGAAAGTCTATTATGGCACGCTTGTGAGGCGTTGGCAGCACAGAAAAAAGAAAAAGATACGGCAGATACTGAACCAACAGTACCTACCGTATCCAAGTAATACAAAACTACTACTCTATGTCTAATGAAAGACCTGGACCAACATTTAGCATACGTTTATTAATCATCTAATCCTTTTCCATCTAAAATTTGCTGCATATATTTTTCAACCCTAGAGACTCTAGTTTTTGATTGTTTAGGTTGAGAAAAATTATAAATGTATGCTCTTTGCCGACCAGGGGTCAATGCTTCAAAAGCTGTTTTTAAGGCAGGGATTTCATCTAATTTATGTTGAAATTCTTCAGGAATTGTGTATTCTTTAGTCTCTTTTAATTTCACTTCCAACCCAGCTTTTTCAACTTCAATCGCTTCATTAATATAGGCTTTCAAGATGGACTCCATTTCAACTATTTCTTCAACATTGGTGAACCTAATCTGTCTCGCCGCTTGTACATTTTCCGTTTGTTGGATTAAAATACCATTTGTATCTTTTAACAAGGCACCTTTGTGGAACAGAAGCGCACAGTAATCTTTAAATCCATGGATTAACACAATATTTTTATTGTGCAACGTGTAACAGGGATGCATCCATTTATATTCTTCGGTTAATTCACAGTCAAGAACGATATTTCTTAATTTCTCGTATTCATTCTTCCACTTTTTAGACTTACTTAAAAATTCATCAACTTTAATATTCAGTCTACTATTTGTCATTAAGAAACATCCCTCTTCATCCCAATATTGTATTTTGTTCACTGCATCTAACATCTTTCATGTTTGTGTTTGAATCCTATATTCACTTTATATACTATCTTCGCCTTCGGACCAGCAATTATTCCAGCAAAATATATGGTATCATAATTCCCCATTGCGAAAAGCTGTTCAGCCAACGATAGTTTCCGGATATTTATATCAATTATAGCTCAAATCTTAATGATATCTAACTCTGTTGTTAATAAAGATCAAACTCTACCCATTATGGGCGTACAATAAATAAGACCGTGCTATGTGATGAACCAGCACGGTCTTATTTTTCATTTACTTATTTTGTCATCCATTCTGGTTTAGAGAAGCCTTGGAACTGCTCGTCAATCTTTTGCTCGAATTCTGGAGATTCAATAACTGCTTTCAGATCCTTCGCGAATTGACTTTCGATATCTTTTGTTCTAACAGCTACTACGTTACGATAGTTTTCAGACATATTCTCAAGCTGCAAAGCAGTGGTCAGGTCCATACCCGCTGCAAGTGCAAAATTACCCGCTACAACAGACAGATCTGAGCTGTCAAGCGTGCGTGGAAGTTGAGCAGCCTCTAGTGAATTTATTTTAAGATTTTTAACATTAGTTTCGATATCTTTATCAGAAATTGTCGCTGGATCTGCATCCTCTTTAACAGTAACTAACCCAATATCTTGAAGTAGCAGTAGTGAGCGTGCAAGATTGGCTGGGTCATTGGCAATCGTAAGAGAACTTCCTTCTTTAATATCATCAATGGATTTAATTGTATTTGAATACAGTCCCATTGGAGCAGTAGGAACACTAATGACAGAGCTAAGTTCAAGCTTGTTATCCGTTGCAAACTTGTTCAAATAAATAATGTGTTGGAATAGGTTAGCGTCGATCGACCCGTTATCAAGCGATTTGTTTGGCTGAACATAATCGTTAAATTCAACTATTTCAATCTTATAACCCTTTTCTTCCATAAGAGGCTTAATCGCTTTATTCACCATATCACTGTAAGGACCAGCGGTTGCTCCGATTTTAATCGATTTTTTCTGTTCACTAGCTCCTCCGTTAGTACCAGTTCCTTCTCCTGTGTTGTTGCTACCACATGCCGCAAGCATTGACATCAACAAGATGCACAACGTAACGATCGTTAATTGCTTTTTCAATGATATTATCCCCTTTGCTAATTTGTAATTTTATTCTTAACGTTTATCTACTTTACGAGATGCCCAATCTCCAACAAATTGAATAATTTGGACAACCACAATAAGAAGAATAACCGTTGTGAATAGTACTTCATTATCATAACGATAATAGCCGTATCGTATGGCAAGATCGCCAATTCCCCCGCCACCGACCGTACCTGCCATCGCAGAGAAACCAAGCAAGCTAATTGCGGTTATAGTAAGGCCTGAAATTATGCCCGACTTAGCTTCTGGTAGTAATACTTTACGAATAATGAACCAAGGTCTTGCTCCCATTGCTATAGCAGCTTCAATGATTCCTTTATTCACCTCTCTAAGTGAGTTCTCTACCAATCGCGCAAAAAAAGGAATGGCTGCAACGGAAAGCGGAACAGCTGCCGCTGATGGACCTATCGTAGTTCCAAGTAAAAATTGCGTGAATTTCAGCAATAGCACTAGTAAAATTAAGAACGGTATTGAGCGTACAATATTTGAAATTACACCCAGAATCATATTAATTGCACGGTTCTCTGAAAATAGCCCTTTACTACTTATAAATAACAGCACTCCAAGCGGCAGACCTAGTATAAGGGCAACGAATAGCGAGATGCCTACCATGTGGAGCGTTTCATAAAACGCTTTTCCCATATCGGGAAGTATCTCGATTAAGGAGTTAAACATTCTCAACCACCTCTACAATACAAGAGCGATCATTCAAATATCGAATGGCTGAATTGACTTCCTCATTGGTTCCGGTTACTTCCATAATGAAGGTTCCGAGAGGCTTTTCACCTATATACTCGATTTTCCCATGCAAAATATTTGCCTGAATGCCGCTCTTCTTGAGCAAATCGGAAATAATCGCTTGTTCTGCTGCATCGTCACGAAATAGTACCTTTAATACTTTGCCAGATGGGTCAAGTTTTTCCCATAGTTTTGCTGGCAACTTAAATTCCAGCACGCTATTAATAAATTCCCGAGTCAGTGGTTGCACAGGATTTGCAAAAATTTCATATACATTGCCATCTTCAATTACTTTGCCGTTTTGCATAATGGCAACCCGGTGACATAGTTCCTTTACCACTTCCATCTCATGAGTGATAAGCACGATGGTAAGCCCCAACTTACGATTAATTTCTCGAAGTAGTGATAGAATGGACTGTGTAGTCATTGGATCAAGCGCTGACGTTGCTTCATCGCATAACAGCACTTGTGGATCATTTGCCAGAGAGCGTGCGATACCGACACGCTGTTTTTGACCTCCGCTTAATTGGGCAGGGTAGCTATCTGCCTTATCTCCAAGACCAACGAGCTGAAGCAAATCCGTAACTTTGCTATGAATAGCCGATTTTGGTGTATCCGCAGCTTCCAAAGCAAGCGCAACATTCTCAAATACAGTTTTACTTCCGACAAGATAGAAATGTTGAAAGATCATTCCTATCTTTTGACGAGCGATTCTCAGATCATTTTTATTCAAAGTGGTGAGGTCAACGCCGTTCACTAGCACATTACCAGAGGTTGGCTTCTCAAGCAGATTAATGCAGCGCAACACCGAGCTTTTGCCTGCACCACTATAACCGACGATTCCAAATATTTCACCTTTTGCGATATGAAGATTGACGTGGTCGACGCCAACGACTGTGCCTTTATTTGTTTTGTATAGCTTGTGTAAGTCAATGAGTTGAATCAACCTGAATCCTCCTAGCACACCAGTTACCTAGTTTACAATGCATCTATTTATGAAGCCATCTATTTCCGACGATTTCGATATGAATTAGTATAACAAATATTTTCAGTTTATGAACAATTATATTCCCCTTTTTCTTAGTATTTTTTTATTTAAACAAACTACTATTATACTATATTAGATGAAAAAATAATTAATATATGTAATTTATATCATTTTCATTTTTTCAAACATCTTCATTGATCGATTCTCTCTTACTATTATTGATAATTTGGTCAAAATCATTCATACCTTACGAACTCTATACTACTTTTAATACATGTTTATTCAAAGGAAAAAGGATGGCTCTTTGGTCTATTAACGACCTTCAGAGCCATCCTTTTGTATCACCTTCGCAACTACACACTGTTACGATGCCGATTGAACATTATTTATCCCAATATTGCTGGGCAATTCTTAATCCTTGATTAATCTTCATCCACTGCTCAGTTTCAGTTAATTCATTACCACCATCACAGGACGCAAAGCCACATTGATGAGAAAGTAACAATCTATCCTTGTCAATAATTTTTGATGCTTCATCCAGCATTCTAATTACGCGTTCTTCATCGTCAAGTGTACTGGTTTTAGAAGATAACAAGCCAAGTACAATTTCTGTATTAGGCTTATCCTTGAAAACAGAAAGAGCCTCAAGTGATCCTGCACGTTCATCATCCCATTCAAGGAAAAAGCGATCATATTTAAGTTGCTTTAAGAACAGATTGGCAATTTTAGCATATGATCCTCCACCCATATTACGGGAATCATAGTTACCACGGCAGTTATGCGTCCACATTTTCAAGCCTAAGCTATGACCAAAATCAATTACTGTATTGTTAATGTCAATAAACTCGGTAGCAAGAGTCTGTACTTCCTCTTGATTGATGTTCTCGCCAGTATATGGAGAGTTCGGGTTGTCATCCGCAAATAGCTCCCATAAGCAATCGTCGAATTGCAGAATTTTTCCACCGACAGCAGCAAATTCCTCAACAAATTGTTTATATGCCTTAACAAGACCGTTTTTAAGCTCCTGTCTATCTTTATAAACAGATTCTTTACCACCAATATTATCCGACCATGACAACTCGCCAAAAATATGAGATGGTGAAGGTACACACAGCTTTGTTTCACGGTCGCCAGCAAGAGCTTGGAGCTTTTTATATGTTTTAATAAAATGATGATTCTTTCCGCTCAATTCACCAGTAATGCGCAGACCAATATCTTTTCGTGTCTCGTATTTCGAAGTTCCATCCGTGTCTCTGAAAAAATATCCATGATCTGCAATATAGCGACTAATCCCTTCAAGACCCCAGACAAAGTCCAGATGCCACATGGATTTGGAATGTTCACCATCCGTAATAACTGACAAACCATTCTCAATTTCTTTATCCACTACAGCATGTATTGCCTCCGCTTCACATTGCTCATATCCTTCAAATTGTTGATAAAATGGATAATCGATGTCATCACGATGTTCAATTTGTGTTTTATATTTTAGTAGATCAGCCGGTCGCAACAAGCTACCTACGATTTGAAATTTATTGCACATAAAAAAACCTCCTCAATCTAGAACATGTCAATTTGTAATGCTCTGATTGTAGCATGGAGAAGTAATGTATACGTAACACTTAAAAACCATATCCAGTTATAGTTTTTAGTTATAACAATAACCAAAAGAAGTCAATATACGTTAACAAGAAATAGCAATTATCTCCATTACAAAAGATGAATACAAATAACTCGAATAGTCTTTTGAAGACTTTCCGAGTTATTTGCTTTTTTACACTTTATTTATTTTTCCATTTCCAATAATCTCATTATAACCGTTATTGCTTCTGCTCTTGTTGTCGTCTCGTTTGGATCAAACTGGTTGTCACCGCGACCGATCATTACGCCATTACTCGCTACCACTGCGACCGCATCTTTCGCCCATACCGGAATATTATCCTTGTCTGCGAAAATCAATTCCTTATCCGTTTCCACATTCATTCTATATACTATGCGCATAGCTGATTCTAATAAAGCACTCATCTCGACACGGCTAATTTCTGCGTTTGGTCTAAAAGTGCCATCCGCATACCCATTCACAATACCTGCCTGAACAGCAAGTGATATCGAGTCTTTCGCCCAATCGCCAATCTCTGCTGTATCCTTGAAGAGAAGTTCCGATTGAACACCCTTAAGTTTCAATGCACGAACCAACATAACGATAAACTCTTCACGGGTAATCGAAGC
Source organism: Paenibacillus endoradicis (assembly GCF_024721975.1). The sequence goes on from NZ_JANQBB010000002.1 coordinate 747,074, forward strand.
CTCCGGCTTGAAACTACCATCAGGATAACCACTAATAATACCTTGAATAACCGCTTGCTTAATCATTTCCTCCGCCCAATGTCCTTGAATATCCTCAAGGTCAACACTTGGTTCAACAGGTTCACTTTCGCTGAGTCCAAACACAGCAAGCTTTGCCACGTCACTAACTTCTACTGTAATTTCATTCCCAGATACTGTTCCCCCTATTGAAATCCAAGTCTTTTTCTCCTCGTCATAATAAGAAATGGATGGCGTTTGATCCTCTCCAAGTTTGCTCGGATCAAACTTTACAGTTATCGTAATCGGTTTTATGAAATCTTCTGAGATGTTTTTAGCAATGCCAAAGACCGGACTGACCAATATATCTTCGTCAGTAATTAATGCAGACGGATCGAGTATCTTCTCTATCGTCAGCTGTAATTGTTGGTTAATTGCTCCAACTGGAACATGTACTATAATTTCGTCATTAAGATTAGCTGTTCCAGTGCCGCCAATCGGAATGTTAAGCTTACCATCATTTTGAATAGGCTCTGGATCAACATAATTTGTTGAACCAGCGGCTACTTTCACCGTCACAGTATACGTTTGTGTCGTTCCATCTTCCGCCGTTACCATGTATGTTACCTTTGAAGTGAAGTTATTCGCCGTTGTTCCACTCACTTGCTCAGTTCCATCTACCTCTACCTTAGTTCCTGTACTAGTAAATGTTGCGATCAGCGCTTTTACATTTGTACCACGAGGAACAGTCAGTGCAATGTTTGTACCGTTAATCTTTCCTCTTACTGCAGGCGACAAGTTCATGAAGCCGAATTCTATTATTTCTTTCTCACTACTTAAGGCTACTGTTACTGTCACCGTCACGGTGTACGTTTGCGTTGTGCCATCTTCCGCTGTTACTCTGTACGTTACCGGTGAAGTAAAGTCATTCGCCGTTGTTCCACTCACTTGCTCGGTTCCATCTACCTCTACTAAAGTTCCCGTACTAGTGAATGTCGCGATTAGCGCACTTACATTTGTGCCGTAAGGAACAATAAGATCAATATTTGTTCCGTCAATTGTTCCAGTTACTGCAGGCGACAAGTCCATGAAGCTGAATTCCGTTAGTTCCTTCTCACTACTTGCGGTAACTGTTACGGTCACAGTATATGTTAGCGTTGTTCCATCTTGCGCCGTTACGGTGTACATTACCGGTGTAGTAAAGTCATTCGCCGTTATTCCGCTTACTTGCTCGGTTCCATCTACCTCCACTAAAGTTCCCGTACTAGTGAATGTCGCGATTAGTGCACTTACATCTGTACCGTAAGGAACAATAAGATCAATATTTTTCTCGTTAATCATTCCTATCACAGCAGGTGACAATTCTTTGAAGCTAAAAGCTAGTATCTCCTTTGAACTACTTGTGACTACTGTTACAGTCACTATATAGGTTTGCGTTGTTCCATCTTCTGCCGTTACAATGTATGCTACCTGAGAAGTGAAGTCATTGGCTGTTGTCCCGCTCACTTGATCAATTCCATCCACCTGTATCGAAGATCCAGTACTAGTAAATGTAGCGATCAATGCACTTACATCTGTGTCCTCAGGAACAATAAGTTCAATATTTACTCCATTAATGGTTCCTGTCACTGCTGGAGACAAGCCCATAAAGTTGAATTCTGTTATTTCCTTCTCACTACTTGCAGCTACTGTTACGGTCACCGTATAAGTTTGCGTACTTCCATCTTGTGCCGTTACAATGTACGCTACCTGAGAAGTAAAGTCATTCGCTGTTGTCCCACTTACTTGATCTACTCCATCTACTTGCACCAAAGTTCCAGTACTAGTGAATGTCGCAATCAATGCACTTACATCTGTACCGTTAGGGACAGTAAGATCAATGTTTGTTCCGTTAATTGTTGCTGTCACTGCTGGAGATAAGTCCATAAAGCTGAATTCCTTTATTTCCTTCTCATCGCTTGCAACTTCTACAAGCTTACTTTGCGCATCTAACAGAGATGATACGGCTGCGTCTACTTCTACTTGGGTCGCATATTGCTTGTTGTTCACTGTTTTTGCAACCGTTAATGCTTGGCTGAATACGTTCCAGCTTTCAACTGTATAATCAGCCTGCACTTTCGTATCTGCTTCAGAAATTGCTGCCAATAGGGCTGTTTTATTAGCCTCTGCTGGTATTAATTCTTTGTTGGTTGAAATATTCAGTTCATAAATGATTGGTTGAACATTACCCCAAGTTAATTTAATTTCAAAAATATGATCATAGGTTGAATTGTAAATAGTCGTTAAACTTTTATTTAAAAACCCTAATTCAACCCATTGGTCAGTACCAACCCGAGCACTTACTGTAGCGTTCGAAATGGCATTTGAACCTTGAACAATTGTGAGTACCGCTACATCTGTTTTCTCCGACAAACGATAAATCAATGATCCATCTGCACGATTCGTCATATTCGGTTTAAACGCAGTCGTTAGATTACCATCAACTAAACGTCCAGGACCAAATCCTTCTTCCTCAATTGGATCTACAACAAAGGTTGGATTGTTCTCCGTATCAACATACTGGCCACCATTAATGACGAACTCATTAATATGCGCAAATCTTTCTAAATAATTTGCTGTATACACAATTCGAACATATTTGGCCTCAATACCGCCTATATTATCATTACCATAATAATAATTTCCTGGGTTAGCAGAATCATGTGTGTAGCCATCAGCAATCATGTCAGCGTAATTTGGTTTACCACCTGCAAGGTTATCTATACCATCACCTAAAGTAATGACATCTGTCCAATTGATGTTGTCCATCGACAGTTGAACTTTTGCATCTCGAATATAGTCAACATTATTTTCCTCATTGTAAACACGTAAACTATTAAAAATTCGCGGTTCACCTACTGAATAAGTGATGTACTGTCCCTTTCTCTGATAATCAGTAAAGATAGCTTTCGTGCCAAAATTTTTATCGAAAGGAGCTAGCAGAGTACCCGCGTTTCTTGAATCGTTGGCTCCATACGAAGAAGAGATTCCCATATCCGATTCAACAAAACTTGGTCCATAGAGTTCCTTGGATGAAACACTAAATTCATTCAAATCGAATGTAATATCTTCATCAGTGTCGTTAAGTAATCTTACGTATTTGGCAATGGCTCCCTCAATAGGAGTATTCCATTCTACTTCATTCGCAGAAGCCTGTAACGTTAATTTACCACTGGTTTCACTTACTGTTACACTATCTAGTTCTTTGATACGATCTAATTTCACACCTACATATTGTTGCGGTTTCAATGTAATATTAGTCGTTTCAGCCAAACTTGTATTTTCTAGTGAATGGTGGGATGCAATATTTTTATAATTATCGTTATTTGTATACGTATATTCGGAAGACAATTTTGCAACGTCCACACGAATTTCACTAAACTTGATCCATACGTTTACATTTTTTAGATTTTTCAGACGGACATATCTTGCTTTAATACCTGTTAAATCTTCCTCAACCTTATCTAGGCCTGAAGACTTTCCTGTATATTTCTTATATAAGGTGTAGTTCACATTATCAGTTGAATATTCTAACTGGTACTCTGTCCACTTGTCACCATTATCTCTACCTACAGCAAAGTAAACTCTACCTAAATCAATTTCCTTTTGTAAATCTACACCAATATAATCTCCAACAACAGACGTATCTTTAATTGTTCCTGAAGGGTTATACCAAATAAAAGAAGCGTCATTACTATCGAATAGATTAGCCTGAGTTCCTTGATACACTTTAAAATGACTTGGAACCATTAGCGTGTATTGTAGTGTATCCGTTACTACCTTGGCCTCATTAACCACAATATCTTTAATACCAAACCAAGTATTTGTACGATCATTCGTTGCGATTAAACGAATCCCTCTTGCTTTCAGATTTAAATTTTCTAAAACAATTTTATTGATATTTCCATATTGAGTACCTTCGATATCAATCCAGTTTTCTCCATCAACGGTGTATTGTGCTTTACTTGCTCCAAAGGTATCAGAATTATTGGATCCTTGACCTAATTCAAAGCGTACCGTATTAAATGCAAGAATTTTTTCGTATAGTACTCCAATATATGTACCCATCGTAATCGTATTAGGGTTTTTAAAGATTACTTCAGTACCCAAGTTATTATCTAATAGATTTTCTAAGCTACCAGTAGGAGTATCTGCCCGATTGGTAATAACTCTAGCAAAATTACTATCAGGGTTTACACTAGATTGAACCTTAATTGAAACATCATTTAACAGTGTTTTGATAAACGGTACGATATGTTGGACTCCTACTTCAGCATATTCATAATGATCAATGTAGCGGAACGGATGCTTTAGTGACGCATCGAAAGCTGCTTGACCTTGACTATAGTTTTCCCATATCGCAGAGCTATTTCCACTTTCATGAGCAATCTCAGCATTTAATAAAAAGATCGCTGCAGTTGCAGTATCTATAGCACTATCTAACCAATAGACAATCTGATCTCTAGTTCTTGGATTACCAGGATTATCTTTATAGGTTATTGCTGCATCGCGAATAATCTCGAATTCTACAATTAAAGCTTGAGCTTTATCCGTAATTTTACCTTTACCTAATGCTGCTTTAAACTCATTTAACTTTGGAGCTAATTCAACTGATTCTTGCAATACAGCTACACGACTATCCATATTTTGATTAATCATATGTTTTGATAACTCTCTAAGAGCATTCGAAGCAGCAGTTTCATTAATGTTTAAATGGTCCATGTAGGCAAATGAGTCAGACCAGTTTTGTCTTGCCTGATCAACATTATCCCAAATATTCCACGCATAATCAGCATTAGCAAAAATAGCTGATTTACTCGCTTCTGATTGTTGCATTGGATTTAATACAATACCTTCAATATTAGCTGGGTTAACATTAGGCTGTAAAAATGTTTCATTGCCGCCCATAATTAAGTGTTTTTTAGAGTTATCCGTACAAGGCCAGTTGATCCAAAGGTATGGTCCTCTTCCAGCATTATTAGTGAAATCTTGGGTAAATTTATTCGAAACCTCTCCCCAAACCCTCCCGCCGGTTTGAACGATACTAACAGACTTCGGCAATTGTTTTAACGTTTGGATTTGGGCACTATCTCCCCAACCCATGTAATCATTGGGACAGAAAATCATATCCGTTACTAAACCATCATATGTTGACTGTTGCTCAATTAACCAATTGGATAGATCGATCATCAGCTTCACATACGTTTGGGCCCCTTGTGCCGGAACCCCTGCATCATCTGCAAGAATACCAAACTTTCTAACACCCGTATTTAACAATTGGGTAAACTTTGCTTTAATAATAGTTAAATCTGCTTGATAATTTTCTTCCGTATTAAAACGAATAGCATTATTCATAAATGGATGAAGAGTATACACAAACCTAGTTTTACTAGCATTACCCGCTTCAGCAAGTTTGCTAATTTTCACAAGTTCTTCTTCCGTATATGATTCTCTCCATTTACTATTATGTTTAGGATCATCCTTGGGCGCATAGATATAAGAATTCATTTTGAACTCTCCACCAAAGGTCATCAATTCAGCACGATCTTCATTGGACCAAGGCTCCCCATAATACCCTTCAATGAAACCTCTTCCTTTTACATCTGCATAGTCTTTAATCGTTAATGCTTCAATTGTACGATCATTCATCTGTTTAAAAATATGTTTTACAGTCGTTACTCCATAAAACGCAGAATCAACATCTTTTCCTAGCACAGCAATAACATTATCATCGATAGAGATAATATTGGCATCAAGCTTTGCTAATATTGTTGAATCTCTTAATTTCTGACTTTCAAAATAATTATCTACATATTCATTTGACTCATAAATACCAACTAGAAAATTCGTTTTATCTTCAACAATGCTACTTGATTCTGTGAATTTAATATTTTTGACCGCTAATACTTTTTCAACTCTTTTTTTCGTATAAGAATCTACTTTCGATTCATATACGATATTTATCTTTTCACTTACTTCAAATTGCTTATCATGATAGTTAACTTCATGAGGATTTGGATAAATTGTATACGGCACAGTTGCAGCAGCAGCTACTGGTCCATTTATTCCAGCAAAGCTACCAATGATCATTGTAAAAATTAACACTAATACAATCCCTTTTTTCATTATTACCCTCCTTATTTATAAACACTATATGTATAACGCATATCTACCATAATGTCCGCAAAACACAAAAAGGGCATTAGTTAAGAAGAACGAGTTCTTCATAACTAATGCCCTTGCGGTAACACGTTACGATAGTATGGATTTGACTGATATACTACACGGATGCCTATAAACTGTCAATACTAAATTTCGGTTTTGTATAAATAATGCTATTGCATAGATTCAAGTATAATTCCTGCTGTTTCTTCAATTGCTCGATTCGTCACATCAATGACAGTACATCCGATTTTGTCCATAAATTGCTTGGCATGGTTCAACTCAAGTTCGACTCTTGATCTTTGAGTATATAACGATCCAGAAAGAAGTCCCAACGTTTGTAATCTTGCCTCGCGAATATGTATAAGCTGTTCTGGATGCATAGTAAGACCAAATAGACGTTTCGAATCCATTTGAGACAATAAATCTGGCGGTAGCACTTCTGGGACGATAGGAACATTAGCCGTTTTAAATCCTTTGTGAGATAAATAGATGCTGAGCGGCGTTTTCGAGGTTCTAGAAACACCGATTAGTATGATATCCGCTTGAAGAAGTTCATTCAAATTCTTCCCGTCATCGTTTCGCACAGTATATTCTATAGCATCGATTCTGCTGTAATAATCTTCATCAAGCGTATGTAAGAGTCCTGGTAACCGGCGTGGCGATCCGTGAAATGCGTCGATGAAGCCTTGCATGGCGGGTCCCATAATATCGACTGTGGGAATATTATGTCGAACTGCTTCCTGTCGCATCATTTCTCTTAACTCGGGTTGAACAAGTGTATACATAATTAGCGCATTGCTTACTGCAGCTTCACTCACCACATTACGTATCTCATCTTCGTCTTGTAGATGAGAGTATCGTTTCAGCTTGACTTGATTACTATGGAACTGTTTGATGGTTGCTTTGGCTACTGCTTCCGTAGTCTCTCCAACCGAGTCAGAGCAAATATAGATCAAATGCTGGGATTCATTATTCATTTTACATGTCATCCTTTGCAACAGTTTCCGTAACCAAATTAAGTAGTACTTGTGTCATCGTGGTCTTGCTCACTCCGCCCACTGGCTCAATGATTTCCAAGCCATCTGCACCTGTCGTGATATGAACAACAGGTAGAACGCCTACTTCGTGTTGCATTAACTTCTTTGCAGCAGATAATACAGATTCTTCAGGACTGACGGTTACAATTTTAGGTTGCCTTGTCATAACTAAACTAACGGGCATAGTAGGAGCAGATTGATTACCAAGTGTTACTTTGAGTAAATCTTTACGCGAAACCATACCAGCAAGTGACCCCCGTTGGTCGGTTACAATAAGACTCTCGACATTTTCTAAAAAGAATAATATTACTGCATCTTGAACAGTTGCATTCATCGAAATGACAATGGGAACTCCCTGAACATCTCTTACTTTCATATTTTCCAACGTAGATAATTCCATTTTCGGACTTCTTATGGAAGTTCCAGGGAAATAGCCTACTTTGGGCTTAGCGTCCAAATATCCTATCATAACAAGAATGGCAAGGTCCGATCTTATGGTAGCACGATTTACTGTAAGAAAATCCGCAATCTGATCGCTTGTCACTGGAGATTGCTTCTTTACAAATTCAAATATGTCCAACTGTCTTTGTGTTAACTGGATAAGAATAACCTCCTTCGCCCTGTAGGAGTCGTTTTTACTATTATACCACTTTTGAGATTGAATTTACTGTTGCTTGTTTATCTCTTAACAGTGGAAAAAACAACCCTATTTCTCTAGTTGCGCTTTCTACACTATCTGACCCATGTATAATATTGCTTTCCAGCTCTAGAGCAAAGTCTCCCCTAATTGTACCTGGCAGGGATTCTACTGGATTGGTAGCACCGATTAAATTGCGTGCGACTTTTACAGCTGCAGGCCCTTCCCACACCATAGCAACCACTTCTCCTGAAGTAATGAATGAAACCAATTCCTCGAAAAATGCTTTGTGCGCCAGATCACGATAATGTTCCTTCGCTTGCTCTGCGGTCAGGCTACGCAATTCAGAGCGGACTAGACGTAATCTTTTGTTTTCAAAACGCTGAATAATTGTACCTATAAGTCCTAACTTCACACCATCCGGCTTGATCATTACAAATGTTTGTTCCATTGTTATTCCTCCCCTTCTGCTACTGTTGAAAATACGGTTTTCCAGTTAGATTATGTATGGAATGAATGAATCGTATCGTTTTTGTTTGAGCCCTCATCACCATAGAAAAAGTTTCCGCACGTTGATCAGGCAAATATCTTACACCTCCAAGAAATTCTCCTTGAGTAACTCCTGTCGCCGCAAAGATAACATCACCTTGTCCAATCATATCTTCCATAGTAAGTAACTTCCTTGGGTCTGATAACCCCATATCCAAGCAGCGCTGTTCCTGCTCTTCATACTCAGGCATGAGTCTACCTTGAATCTCACCTCCAAGACATTTAAGTGCGGCTGCAGCTAGAACTCCTTCAGGTGCACCACCCGATCCGATATACATATCAATTCCTGTCTCAGCAAATGACGGAGCAATCGCACCGGCAACATCGCCTGCTGAAAGAAATTTAATTCTTACCCCTAAACCTCTAACTGTATCGATCATTTCCTGATGTCTTTCCCGGTCGAGAATCATTACGGTCATATCGTTATAAGACTTAGATAAATATTGAGAGGCTTTGTGAATAGTGACTTCGATTGGATCATCCAAGCTGAGTTTTCCTGCAAGCGAAGCCCCTACCGCTAGTTTCTCCATATACATATCTGGTGCATTTAGGAGACTACCTTTATTCGCAATAGCAACAACTGACATCGCATTATTTAATCCCTTAGCAACTAGTTCTGTTCCTTCCAGAGGATCAACTGCCACATCAAGTTCTGGGCCATGACCCATACCAACCCTCTCCCCAATGTAGAGCATTGGAGCTTCATCCATTTCACCCTCGCCGATAACGACGGTTCCCTGCATACATACAGTTTCGAACATAGATCGCATAGCTTCCGTAGCTGCCCCATCCGCGCTGTTCTTATCACCTAGACCCATCCAAGGCGCCGATGCAAGTGCGGCAAGTTCAGTTACTCTGACAATCTCTAAGGCAAGTTCTCTCTCCAGTTTCATATCATATCCCCCTCGATGAGTTACACTATTTACAATATAATGTACACTATATATTGCAATATGTAAATTATTAAACTAAAAACATTATATAGTGTACATTATATAAATTGATTGTGTGTTTTTTATTTCTAGAAGTACTTCGAATGCTGTCCAGTAGATAGAACGATATCGTATAAAACTTCATGATGAGATACGTGAATTGAACACAAAAAGAAGTGAGCAACAACGCTCACTTCTTTTCAGTAATATATATTTTCTATTAGTTAAAATGAAATTTGTTACTTGTGTTCTTTCCATTGACATTCAGTAAATTTCATTTCTGTGAAAATGGCTTTAAATGAAGATTCTTCTGGGCTGCAAGCATAAATACCAATTTGTATATCTTCCACTCCTTCAAAAAGGTGTGCAATACGCATTTGCTTATAGTGAATACCATCATAAGAATTTTCAATACAATAATCGCTTCCACGTCGACTTAATCTGTAATACATAAATTTCTGTGTTGCAGCAATATCCGTAGTTGCCCAATCAGAATATCCTAGGTTTGTTACAACACTACCCAATCTCTGGAATTCTTCATTTTCATATTCAATAGAAGCCTTCAGCCAGTTATCACTATTTTGATAGATGGTTACGCCGCACTGATCGAAGCGTTGTTTACTGTCAAATTCAGTTTTCACTATAAAAGAAAAGTATTTCTCATTCGTTTTCATTAACAGAGCAGGAGCATTATCGTTTTGAAAGCCATAATATGTTCTTTGCCAAAAGTCCGTTCCACCTTCTGTTTTAATTACAATTTCTTCATCTGTAATAGTATATTCATTAGGCTCATGTACCCAAAATAAGTTTTCTCTTTGAAATGTTAAATCCATATCGATTCCTCCATAAATTCTAATTTATCTAGTACCTGCTGAATTCAAGAATTTCTATTCTATATCTAGATGTAGGCTAAGTAAGTCAAAAGAGCTCCGTACGACCGCGATATTCTTGCGGGGTCATCGTTGAAAAAGCCTTAAATCGTTTAATAAAATGTGGCACTGCCTGATAACCAAGAATTTGAGCGATTTCGTATATTTTTTTGTCACTACTACGTAGCAAGTGCGAGGCCAATTCCATTCGATACCGCAATATATATTCACTCAGATTATTACCCGTTTCTGCCCGATACACCCTCGACAAATAAGCAGGATGAAGACCAATATGCGCCGCAATTGTCTGCATTGATAACCTGTCGTTCATGTTTTCCTCGATAAATTTATGTATCTTCTCTACTAAATCTGTCTGCTTCTCAGATGAATCTTCTGCTTGCTCCCTTAAACTTCGGAGCATGAAGAATGCCCATTTTTCTAACTGCTTGAGACAAGGAGCAGCCGGCATGAGCCCAAAAGAGGATACACCAAACTCACTAAGTAACTTCCCTTTCTTATGAGCCATATACTGATAAGCATTGGCAATGGCAAAATAAGCTTCATTGGCATGCTCTGGAGGATAGTTCACGCTCTTCAGTTCCGCAAATATTTGGATTAGCTTCTCCTCTGCTTGAATCCAGTTACTCGTATCGAGCAAATGAATCAATAGAGGAGGACGATATAACGACGCTAAGGTTCCAATTTGGACCTGAACCTGATCTAGATTACCGGATATTCGTAAAAACACACCTTTTCGCGTCTCTTCCATCCCTCTCATTCCATCAATAACTGAACGGTACAGTGCTGAAACCTCTTTTGGAAAGTATGTCCAATTCTCTGCTAATACGATGGAAATATGATCATTCAGAAGATGCTCCGCTTTTTTCTTTAGCGCTGCCGCTCGGACGTCCATTGCATTCTGAGGAGAATGCCCCTTCACATCGTTTTTTTCTTTGGCTGAAACAATAAAGACAAGATATTCGTTTTGATCACGGCAAAACCACAAATGAAAGGTATCTCGAAATAGCTCCTCCGCCATATTCGTAACCGCGTATTCAATAAGTTCCTTATCGACTCTTTCGTATTCTTGTAGATTACCCTCAAGCCGTACAATGAATAAACCCACTTTCTGCTGTAAGGAGAATGGAAGATTCAACAAGAACAGCTTCCGTTCCAATTCCGCATCTGGGATTGCTTTACCATAAAGCAGATTATTCAGTATCTCACCTTGCAAGGAAGGCAAATTTTCTCGAAATGCATAACCGTCACGATGCTGCTCCTGTTGGAGCTTCTTTTCAGAAGCGATTTCCTCCGATAATTTGCCTAGCGTCTCTCGCATTTGAGCCGGATTAACAGGTTTCATCAAGTAGCCTGAAATATTAAATGGAACAACACTTTTCGCGTATTCGAAATCCGCATGACCCGAAATTACGACGATTTTCACTTTACGTCCCATTTCTCGAATTTCTCTAATTAAATCAATCCCACTCATCTCTGGCATTCGGATATCTGTAATTACGATATGAATATTTAGTTCCTGGTAAAGCTTTAATGCTTCTTTTCCAGAATAAGCTTTATGAATACGACCAATACCAAGTTCATCCTTCGGAATCGTAGCTACGAAACTATCAACCTGAGATGGAATATCGTCCACGATCAGAACCTCCAACATCGTCAATCGCCTCCGTCCTTATCGTTAATCCTATACGAAGTCCGCCAAGAGATGAATGCTCAATCATAACCCCTGAGGATGACCCATAATAATGTTTTATACGTTGGTGAACGTTACATATTCCAAGACTATGGTTAGAGCTCTTTTGTATTAGTAAGGAATGTCTTAATAATTCCAAATCATGCGAACTCATTCCGACACCATTGTCTTCAACAAAGAGTTCCCAGCCATCTGTATTCCTTTTACCAGTTACAATGATTTCGAATTTTCCTACCTTGCTTTCCATACCATGCACGATTGCATTCTCAACAAGTGGCTGAAACAGCAGTCGTGGCATAAGAATAGACATTAATTCTTTATCAATATATTCATAAAAATACAGACGCTCAGACTGCATTCGATGGATTTCTAAGTAATTACGAATTAATTCCATTTCTTCGGTAAGTGTAGTCAATTGCTGTTCAGTCCGTGTCGTATAACGGTAGTAGTTACTGAGGTGTTGCGTAAATGCGACAATCACATTCGTTCGATCCAGCTGCGCCATACTTTGAATAAAAGCAAAATTATTATACAGAAAATGTGGATTGATCTGTGCTTGTAAATGCTTAAGTGAGGACTCTTTCGCATGTAACTGCTCCACATATACTTTATCAATCAGCGTCTGGATATCTTCGGACATCAAGTTAAATTGCTCAATCAAAAAATGAAATTCATTATGTGGTCCAAGCTTGATCCGATGATCGTATACGCCCTTCCGAAGTAGTCTCACAGCCCGAATCAAATCGTTAATTGGTTTTTGCACATTACGGTACAACAAACCAGCTGAAGCGATCCCCATTACTAATAGCAGCAGACCAGCCCCGTAAAACATCTGCTTGCTGTGATTAATCGGCATTAGCACCTGTTTCAACGGCTGATAATCTACCAAATACCATCCAAGGGAGTTTGAAATAACATAATTAACGAGATAAGGTTCATTTCCTAAGGAGATTTTAACAGCTCCTTCATTCAAATTTTCCTCTTTTATGTTATCAAATTGTTCCACCATTCGTTTGATCAACTCTGGATTAAGATCACGAGGCATAATTGTCTCATAGTCAGGATGATAGAGAAACGTATGCCCTACACCACCTTGCATAAATCTTTCAAGCATTTTCACTAGATTATCCGAAGAAAACGAGACTTCAACATATATATTAGGATCTGTTTGTTGCACATAAAATTCAAAGGGTGTAACCAAATCACGCACAAAAGATTTTTCTGCGCCTCGATCTGTTATTATAACGCGATAATCCCAAGATTGTTGGCTGACGTTTTGGAAATAACTCTCAAAATAATGTTTCGTTAAATTGGTGGAAACAGCGACATCTGAATGAGGAGAATATACAGTAAAATCATTTACCCATTCAAAGGAATTCGACTGCATCCCTAGCTTCTGTTGTAGTAGTCTCTTGGAAGCAAGCAGGGCATAGTCGGGTTCGGAGGAAGGCTGAAGTTGCAGTTGCAACGCATCAGGGTCAGTTGCGATGACAAAGGCAGAACGCCATAACCTATCGACTTCGACATCCATCTGCTCTACAAAAAATCTGACTCGATTCAAATTAATTTGCAGTAGTTCTTGCTCAACAACATCTGTACTCGTATTATTGGAATAATTATACATGAGAAAAATCGGGATAAGCATCAGGACAATTACAATCATAACTTTTGTGAAAACATTCATTTTCCCAGCAGTACCACGTCCGATTTTAAACATTGCTAACTCACCCGATTCGATCTAATTTAAATATTAGGGAAATTTTTTAGGACTTTACTGAGCCAAGTACGATCCCTTTAACGAAATACTTTTGCAAAAATGGATATACGATCAATATAGGTAAAGCACCTATAAATATTTGTGCAGATTTAATGGTTCTATTGGAAAAATTATCTATACTTGCTAATGTTACACCAACTCTTGATAAATTGTCACTAACAATCATCGAGTGCAAATACGTAGCAAGTGGGTATCCCTTCGGATTAGACATATAGATCATACCGTCAAACCATGAATTCCAATGAAAAACCATCGTAAACAATGATAACGTCGCAATGGATGGCATCGATACAGGTAAATAAACGCTCCAAAGCACTCTCAAATGTCCTGCGCCATCAATATAAGCAGCCTCCTCCAACTCCTGTGGAATCGTTCGGAAGAAATTCAGCATTAAAATCATATTCCAAACGCTAACCGCAGTAGGTAGAATTAATGCCCATATTGTATCCATTAAATGTAGCTTACTTATTAATATATAAGATGGAATTAGTCCACCAGAAAACAACATCGTAAACACAAAAACCCAAATGTATATTTGACGACCAGGAAATTTGTAACTCGTTTTCGATAAACTGTAAGCCGCCATCGTAATGACAAACATCGATAACACCGTACCTAGCACAGTTCGCTCTACGCCTATCCACAACGATTGTAGAAACGCTGTATTACTGAGTGTCTTCACATAGGCATCAGTAGTAAACCCAACGGGCCAAAAATTCACAATATTAGCTGTTGCCGCAGCACGTGAACTGAAAGACAAAGCAAGGACGTGAATAAGAGGTAGAACGCAAAGAATAGATAGCAAACTAAGAATAATCGTATTCCAAATCGTAAATATGGTGTATCCACTAGAGCGATAACGCATAATCGTACCTCCTTAAAAAATCCGATAATTTGCTAGCTTAAAGGCCATTCTGTAGCTTATTACTATTAAAATAAATCCAATCGCCGACTTAAAGAGCCCAATCGCTGTTCCGAAGCTGAATTGACCGCTATTCAATCCTACTCGATAGACGAACGTGTCGATAATATCTCCATGAGAATACACGAGAGGATTATATAAATTTAGAATTTGATCGAATCCCGCGTCCAATATTCGGCCAAGTGAAAGCGTAGCTACGACAATGACGATTGGCAACATTAGCGGAACAGAAATCGAAATGACTTGCTGCCAACGAGAAGCCCCGTCAATTTCGGCAGCTTCATATAAAGCTGGATTAATTCCTACCAACGTCGCTAGAAAAATAATTGCTGAAAACCCAAATTCTTTCCACACATCGCTTAAAACAATCGTAAATCGGAACCATTCACCGTTACCTAAAAAGAAGACACTCGGGATGCCAACCGAATTCAAAACACGATTGACCATTCCTCCCTCTGTCGACAATATATCCATCATAATTCCACCTAAAATTACCCAAGACAAGAAATGTGGTAGATAAACAAGTGTCTGTACTGCTCTCTTAAAAAACATTTTACGAACTTCATTGAGTAATAGAGCGAATACGATTGGAATTACTAAATTAAAAAATAATTTAAATCCCGAAATAATCAACGTATTCCAAATTACCTGCTTGCCATCTGGATAAGTAAATAAATACCGGAAATGATCTAAACCAACCCAAGGCGATCCTTTAATCCCAAGCCATGGTTCATAATCTTGGAAAGCAATGACTACTCCGAACAATGGAACATATTGAAACACGATACACAATATTAAGGCTGGTAACAATAACAAATGAAACGGCCATGTTTTTCTCCAATACGCTACCATTTATACAATCTTCCTTTCTAAAAAAAATAGAGGAGGAGTGAGTCAAATCCACCCTCTCCTCCTTAGCAACTTCTTTACTCTACTCACGCAATCAATGATTATTATTTGTTATTCGCATACCACTCATTAACTTCTTCTGTAATCTTCTGACCGCCGTTATCCATCCATTGTTTTACAAATTCGTCGAAGTACTCAATCGGTTCCTCACCGTAAATAATTTTGAGATAACTTTCTGTAGCAAGCTTCTTCAACAACTCACCTTTAGATTTCATCGTAGCCGTCATTGGACCGGTATAATAGTTTTTACCTTCGTTGACCGTTTGGTTAATTCGAACACCAGCGGCATTCAGCTGTCTTTCCTTATATTGTTTAACGTCAATTTCCATTGCAGTTACAGGCTCTGCATTAGGATCAGCCAAGAACTTTTTAACCGCTTCAATATTGGAATGTGGAATACTCGTAAAGTAACCAAGTATATTGGTCATCATAAATCTAATATCCAGCGTGGCGCCATCTTGAAGCGGCCATCGGTCAGCCGGAACGCCTGCTTCTTCAAAATTGCTTTTAATGATTTTATCGTCTAATTTAACGTAATCATACCCTTCGTAGTAACCATCTTTCCAACGCGGATCGAAGTACGGATCGCCTTCCATTTCCAATTTTTTAGCGAAAACTTTGTTAAAATAAGAAAACCATGCTTCGATATTTTCGAAGTCTTTATTGAATACCGTAAAACCTTGAATAATTGGCTTCTCTGCACGCCCGCCCAATCCGTTTTCCCCAATCGGAAGTGGATACGGTTGGAAATCAGCCTCCGGATTGTTATTAGTCGCGTCTCCTAGCGGCCAATCACCCATCCAAAACGGTCCAAACATGATGCCTGCTTTTCCATTCGCTGTCAATTCGGCAGCCTTCGCAGGATCCTTGATTCCAGCTTCTTTATCCATGTAACCATTACTCATCCAGTCTCTCATTTTTTGCAAATACAGTTTAGCATCTGGATGAATAGCACCATAACTTAGCTTACCATCGTCTCCCTCGTTCCAGAATAAGCGTACGTCGTAAGTATTAATCATCTGATCGGTAAGTGCGGATACGATCGCATCCGTCTGCCCCATCCAAGTCCACGGTCCTTCTTTCAGCGGTACAGCCAAGCCAATCGTATCATCCTGTCCATTCTGGTCAGGATCGTTTTCCGTGAATTGCTTAAGAACATTTTCAAATTCATCTAGCGTTGAAGGAGGTTGAAGATTTAGATTATCAAGCCAGTCTTTGCGAATCCACATGACAGTGCCTTCATCACCCATGTAGAAAGCAGGTATACCATATATCTTTCCATCCTTCTTAACTTCACCAAGAGCATAATCATATTTCTCCAATAGCTTCTTATACTCAGGATGCGCATACTTTTCAATCGCTTCATCCACAGACAACAGTTTATTGGCTGCAAGCAAGCTTTGCAGCGGATCACCACCCGCTGCAAATGCATCAGGTAATTTGGTACCGCCGGAAAGCAGTAGGCGCAGTTTTGTTTCATAATCTTCCGGTTTTGTTACAATAAAATCAAATTTCACATCAATGCCCATATTCTCTTTCATCCAGCGAAGATTTGCGTTGTCTTCCATTGACTCTCCTGCTTTGAATGCATTCCCTCTCGATGTACCATCGTCAATGATGGCAGTCGTGATCGTAACTGGAGGATCGAACTTCTGATTCCAAAGTTCCGTTGACTCTCCCGCTTCTCCACTTTCCGATGGAGATGGACTACTAGATGTGACCGCTGAATTTGGATTCTGATTGTTATTATTTGTGCAAGCGGCTAATGTCGGTAGCAGTCCAATTGCAATAGAAAGAAATACTAATCTTGCAACCTTCACATATCGACTCATAATTTACCCCTCTTCTTTAACATTTCTGGTACATTTCAAATTATATGGACACATCACACTTGCGTATATATACCATTTTTAACTTGATATAGAAAAGTGTACATAGCAAAGTACTCATGGCGCAAAATGACGCCTACGCACTACTTCTGACGACATAAAAAAAGACCGGGGTGAATGCCCCCGGCTTAATTCATAATTAAAACGCGATCCGTATCTTAATCGTTGTAATCGGCAGCGAGTGCCGAAATAACCGTACCTACCGCTTGTGTCCAACTACCAATAGCATTTACAAGTATTCCTTCTTCCGTATTTGGATTTGCATAGATTTGAAGTGTATTTCCAATGACTTGTATCATATTCCCAACATTATCTAATGATTGACTAAAGGTTAGATTACCTTGTGTATTTATAGATACGCCTGCGCCTAATAATTGGAGTTCATTACCTATTGTTTCTAAACGTTGACACGATTGTTCATTTTCGTCCAATATCCCTAGAACAACCGTTACATTACCGAAAGACTGTAAAATATCTCCTACTATATCCATAAATATCGGCTCATTATCAGCAGATAAGGCACTCCCTACAGCTTGTAGAACATTTCCCACTAGCCGCAAATCTGTTTTAATTGTTTCGGGCATGTTTTTAAAGGGGGTATCACCAATTGCTGCCACAATATTACCTACTGCCTCAACCCATCCGCCTATAATCGCAATAGTGTTCGAGTTACTTGATTCTGTTGATCTATTTGAGTCATCGGAGATGCGTAAATGAGTAGTTCTGTTTTCTTTATTTTGCTGTTTTTTTAACTTGCGGCTATATCGTTTATTTTTAGTTTTATAACTACTCACTCTTTTTCACCTACTGACGATTAAATCGAATATTATTTCAGTATATGATAATTAATCAAATGAGTTAGAAAAACGTAATTGCATTACAATTTTAACTTTAACGAAAAACAAAGATAGGGTCGTCACGATTGTGACACCCTATCTTTGTTTTTCGTTATTTCACTTCTTTTTGGGAAATTTCAAATGTTAAACAAATTCGGTCACTAGTAAGTGAGCTCATATCGGCAGGCTGCCAGCGCATATGATTGATGCAGATTTTATCAATGACACAGATAGGAGCCAATAGGGATTTCATTCGAGATTGTAATATACATGAGTTACTGTTTACCTCTTTCATTTGATATGTAATATTGATCACCGAAATCCGCGTCATTTAAGCCAATATTTGTAAATTTTGCTCGGCACCAAATCAAAAACACAGACGTCCATCGCCGTGGCTTTCCATACGCGACTTTCATTCTCATGTTACAACAAAAAAACATTATCATCTCGTACTCCATCTTCATTTGTAATAGGGTAATACGGGGAACATGATTATGATGGAGTGACACTATGAAAATTCCAAATCTGACAAATTAACATAGTATAATTTTGGCACTAGTTCCTCTCCTGTATTGGGGTTTTTATATTTCATTGTGATTAGTAGTTTGTCATTTTTATTTCTCGAAATGTTGATGATATAATACCTTTCATCATCGACATTAAACGTTGCTTTTCTTAGTGTGCCATCTGTGTAATTTAGTAGATATAAGTCATTGTCTTTGCCGAACGACTGATAAAATAAACCCGAAATTTTGCTTTTTACAGATTCTGAAGACATTTCAAATTCTGGATTAACATCCATAATAGAGCGTAGGGAGTCATTTTCAATCTTCCCTAAAAATCTTGTAATGCTAAAATTTGAATAGTATATATAATCGTTTGCAATGACAAAATTTGATACCCCTTGACGTAATTCGTTCTCGGGCGAGTCGGTAGAATTAGATGGAATCGTTGACACATCAACAGAACGCAGTAAACTCATATCATGGTCATATACATCTAGGTACAACCATATTTTCACACCGTATTCTATTTTCAACCGTAATAATGATATTGTATTTTCGTCAGATGTTATCTGTCGGATAGCTTCCCCTATATTTGTTTTGTCATCAAAATCAAATTTCTTTAGAATCTTTCTCTCGTTCGTTTCTGTGTTATATTCTTCTAACTCAGAACCGCCGGTAGCGATTACTCTAACCATTAACAGTTTATTTCCCACAGCTGTCATGGTGTTGTAGGGAAATCCACCTTCTTCAGAAAAAATAACTGACATAGTATTACTGATTAAGTCCACTTTATAAAGATGAAGCGTTCTGTTTTTAATGTCCGATATTTCACCAGTTGTGACAAACATGTATAAAGAGTTATCAATGACTGTCGTATCATACTTAGCTTCGTATGACCAATTTTTAACTGTACCTAATCTTATATTTTCTTTTGTTTCAAAATTGTAACGATAGTAATCCATTTCGGTTATCGAGTCAACAGACCCAGTAGGAATTTTATTGTAAATAATGCTGTCATCGGTTAGCACTAAGATCCCATAACGCTCAATATCTCCGATTTTTGCATTGTTAATGTCATAAATTGAAATTTTTTCATTTGAAATCGAAGTGCTTGCGGTAATTGTTTGTTTAATATCGCGTATTTCTTCGTTTTCTGAATTGTCATCACAGCTACATAGAATCATTATAAAAGCCAAGGCAAGCAAACCTATTATTTTTTTCAAACTAACCCTTCCTTTTCGCAAAAGCCATCAACTTTAAATCAAGAGGTGTTTGCTTAACAAACACCTCTTGATTTATAAATTTTACCAAACTACCCGTGTACAAACACTATTAGCAACAGCTGCTGTTTTTTCATAATAATATGCCCATCCAGATTGTGTTCCACCAAGTGGATCAGCGAATTGAATTTTTGACTTGTCGTCATATATTGCGTTAACCACCAAGCTATGACCAGTTGTTGCATAATGCCAATTTGCTCCAGTCGTATTTACAATCCCCATCGACCCCGGCGATTGCATAGTTACAATATCGTGATATAAATAATTGCCCATAGCTGTTTGACTTGGATTTGCAGAATAAATATAATAAACTGTACTTTGCTTGCTATTTAAGTAAGGCGCAAGCGTTGTAGGATCTGTGCCGTTGGCATCGGTTCCTAAATCACTTGCTATCGTAGCTTGGCTATCAGATGACCCAGTAAGATATTGCACCATACTCTTTGCAGTTGCTGGAAGGCAGTAATTACTTTTAGTTTGCTGATACATATTGAACGTACCCGGTATTGAAATCTTAGTTGGTGTTGCTCTTGTTATGGAGGTTTGGGTCGCAAGTTCTTCTGCAACTTCCTCAGCAATCCGAATTTTTTCGTTTATGTTCGCCCATTCATCTTTGGTAAGGCCACTATAATAGTCATCGATTTCGGTAGGGGATAAAACGATCTCTCCAGCGGGTGCTGATCCTTTTGTTTCAGCATTAAATGCCTCTGCACTGGCATATGTAACAAAAGAAGAAAGCATAATCAAAGCCAAGAGGAAACATAAAAACCTTTTTGTCTTTTTCATAGTAATCCACCTTTCATAATTCAAATATTTACAGGCCATTTTATAGACAAGCCCGTATACTGTCTTTCTGAGGATTGATTGTTCTTGCCGAAATCGGAAGCTACTGGTGGAAGGAATTCTCATCAGCACACCGAGGATCAGTTTCGAACCCAGCGATCACTAGGCATTTCATCCCTAGCCTAAGTTTTTGACAACACGTAACAGAGCAATTTCCTCTGTTCACCACTAAACCCTACTTTTTTTTGGTAAATGATACAAATAATTCCAATTCATTTTTCTACTTAATATTACCATTCATACAAATAACAGAGAATGATCTTTTAGACCCAAAACTATGTTGAAAAGTGTCGAAGAATTCGAAAATTGGAGCTTCCGAACTTCTTTTGACTGCAAAGCATGGAGATAACTGATAGCTTGATCGATCTGCTTATTCAAATTACGAGGACCCGATTGTGCTAAATGCTACACCCCTTCATGCAAACGCAAATGATTCAATATATTAACTACGACAAAAAAGCAGCTCGAATACATGCGAGCTGCTTTTTCAAAGGAAACGCTATTTTCGATCATATAGTTTATTACGTCCATTTTAAACTGTACTGTTAAAAACAACAGATTTGGTTGCACCAATTCGTTCAGCAAGGTCTTTTATACTTTCATTAGCGTTTTGATACCAAATGACGGTATTTAGTTTTTTCATGCACCTGTGTACACTCCACATGTGCCGTGTTAGGGAACATCTCTACTTCCTGCATCTCACGAAACACTATTTCATCTTATCCTCCATTACCTTGGATTAGTTCCTCGTTCAAGAAACAACGTCGAATTGATGACCAAATTTTCTTCAGGACATGTTCGACCTAAAATCCGCCACCCCTGCTTATTCAACTGCGATTCATCAATTGATTCGTACATGATTTTCTTCATCCCCTCTGCTGTGCGAACAGCTACTAACGGATCTGAATTAGTTCGAATAATTTGTTCAAGCACTTCCTTCTTATTTCTAACGAGACTTGCCACAAAGATTTGTCTATAAGAGCTATAGTCGAATTCTGATCCATTCCCCATTACTACAGTAACGTTATCCTCTAAGCCCAAGCGCTCGAGTAGAATACATGATGCATCATAGGCCGCAGAATCCATTTCCAGGCAGATAATCTTCACATCACCTAGTAAGTGTAAAATAATAGGACTTAACGGCATCGGCCCACTGCCTACAAAGATAATTGGTAACTTCTCAGTCTGAACATCCTCCCGAATGAACTGACGAAGCCTAGTCAGCTCCTGACTAACTAATGCCTTGTAAATATTCCAATAAGGCAATTTTGTTAAGATATCCAAGACTGAACTCTCAGATTTGCAAATGTCACGAGAATCACTTAGTTCTACTAGACATTCAGCTTCTGACAACTTATCTTGCAAATTTCGTTGGTTCATTCTAATATAGTCGTTGCTTAGAACGGTTTGTATCTCCTCTGGTGAATAGTGGGATCGTAATTGAAGTGAAAGTTGACTAATGATTCTAGTTACCAATTGATTAGCAGGAGACAGATCTAATTCCTTCTGAAGAAGTTCATTTGCTTCGCGGATAAAAGTGATAAGATTATCAACCATTTGTATTCTTGACGCGTTAACTGTATGTATAGTAGAACTAGTTGGATAAACCTTCATTTCCCTAATTCCTCCCTCACTCTACTTCCTATTTCTTATTACCAACTATATTCATATGGTCAAAGATTTAGAAGAATGTTGAGACGTGATATACAGTCTCAACTATTCTGTACAGATAGTAAAGTGGCGATGGAACAGGTAACTCAAAAAATTCTTTAGGATATAGATGCTCGAATGGTTCTATACAAGCAAGTAAAATACAAAAATACGGTAGGTACTGTTTCTAGTACCTACCGTATGAACAACACCTGCTTACAACTCTATTTCTGGTGAATAATCTAGACTTACATTGAACATTCGCGAAATTATAACTAACTGCTTGATTCTTGTTGCATACTTACATCTTAGTTATGGATATATCATCACGGTATATATTATGCTTTCTTACGTTTCATTGCATAGATAATAACACCAATTGCAAAAAGAATCATACAAATAGATGACAAGCGATACATCATCTCATAAGAAGTAAACGTAACAATAATACCTAGAATAATTGCCCCAAGTGATACCCCAAGATCAGTAGCGTTGTAGAACAAGCCATTCACTGTACCGTAATCCTCTTTGCTAGCGGAACGAAGCATCCATGCTTGTAAAGTAGGTTGGATAGAGCCGAATCCTACTCCATACAATAATGCCGATACAATAAGTAAACTCATTGATGTTGTATAAGATAATACAATCATACTTACAATAACGAAGATCGCTGCAGGAATAAGTACTATAATGGGACCTTTACTGTCAAAAATTTTACCCGCAATCGGGCGAACCATCAGTATAGTTAACGCATTGAATAAGAAAAATAGTCCAACTTGAGATAAATTCAACTGCTCACCATAAACTGCAATAAAACTTAATATCCCACTGTAAGTAACGGATAATAGCACATTAAGTATTGCCGGGAAATAAATTGGGAAGATCATAATGTCTCGCATACTACTTTTATTCTCTTCTGGCTGCTGTGCATGAGTATGAACGACTTGTTGTGAAGCAGTTTTATCTATTGAGAATTTCTCCAACCCTTTGTTGTCCTGACGTTCTGCTAACTCTGTTAATGAATTTACTTTATTAGATCGGAGCTTATAGACGCCTGCTATAAATAGCATTGGAAACATACAAACGACTGCCCCAGCGCCAATCGTCGCTAATGTTGTAAAACCTGAAGCTTTCATAATACCCATCCCTGTTGCGGGACCAATCGACATAGCCAAGCTAGTAGAAAGTCCAAAATAACCTATACCTTCACCCATTCGTTTGGGCGGAATAATTTGCGTAACTAACGTTGGAATAATGGTACTACCAACACCAAAGCCAAATCCATATACCGCGCGCATTACTAATAGTGGCGCTACAGACTCTGGCAAAGCACATAACACTGTAGAAACGGCAGCAATAATTAATCCCGCTGTTAGTACAATGTCTTTAGACCAACGCTTAATCCAACGTCCCGTCAATAACCTCGCAATAATAGCTGTAATCGCAAATGCGCTTGTCGCAAGACTAACCTGCATATCCCCACCATTCAAATTCCCTTTTATATGCATAGAGAATGATGATAATAACATCTGCAAATTTAGAAATAGAAGAAACGATGCTAACGATAACGTAATAAATTGCTTCGTCCATAAGCGTGGTTTTTCAATCGCAATCGCTCCATTGTTCACTACTCTCTGTTGTTCATTCATGTTGCCTCAACTCCATCTTTAGTCTCTATCTCAGTTTTTGTCTACTATTCTGTTCCTAATTCTTTGTTGAAATAACTATTTAACTCCATTAAATACTGCTTCAGCTGATCGTGAGATTCTACACTAATACAAGCCCTGACTTCATCAGAAATGCTTTCTTCAATTGAAATGGTATCCGCAATTAGTTGTCTACCTTGCTCGGTGGCATAGATTCGCATGGATCGACGATCCATTTCATCTTCTTGACGAACAATAAACCCTTTATGCTCAAGTTGATGTAAAATACGTGTCACTGTAGGTTTATCCTTAAATGTGCGGGCAGCGATTTCCTTCTGTATCATTCCTTCATCATCAGCGACATGGTATAGAACTGACCATTGCTCAGGCGTAATATCAAAATCTTTCAAACGATGCATTAGCAATGCAGTAACTTTGCGATACGTTGCTCCAAGTAAAAAGCCTACTGACATTAGCGGTTCCTTACCTTGTATTTCCATTTTCAAGCTCCGTTCTTTAATTAGTTGTCTTGACAATTATATACCTCTAAAGTGATTGTTGCAACCTATTAGTTATTGTTAATTAACTATATAAATGTTATACGTGGATAACTTTTTATCTCCAAAATAATGACATACAAAAAATACAGTAGCTATACACATGATGTGTATAGCTACTGTATAAGTACTCCTAAATAGCTCTTTCCTTACTATATATTGAGATAAACTAAGTATTATTTAACACTTATACACAGCATGTTGATGGAATTGTGTATAACAATTTGGGTGAACTAGAACTTACTATGCTCTCCACATATTTCTACGATGACCTGTGCATAGATTTGTGCCGCCAATAATAAATCATCCTTAATATTAAATACTAGCCTTTGATCGCTCCCGATGAAACACCTTTAACAAAATATTTTTGGAGGGAGAGGAAAGCAATTAATACTGGTACTAGCGATAAAGTCGTTCCAGCAAAAATCATATCCCAACGAGATGAAAATTCTCCTACATAATAGAACAACTCTACGATCATCGTTTTGGTCTGACCAGAAGGTAGCACTAGCATCGGCATTAAAAA
The DNA here is from genome assembly GCF_024721975.1 of Paenibacillus endoradicis. Next base: position 772,348 of record NZ_JANQBB010000002.1, read on the forward strand.
ATCATTCCATATACCAAGCCCTTGCAGGACAACCATACTTGCTGTAACAGGACCGAGTAACGGGAACACAATTCTAAAAAAAATCCCTATTCTTGAGCATCCATCGATTTCTGCAGATTCCTCTATTTCACGTGGTACTCCTTTCAAAAAACTCGTGAACAATAAGACGCCAAAGCCCACTGATCCAGCAATATAAATCATAATAGGACCCATTAGATTTCCGAATAACCCCATCATGTTCAGCTGCTTGAACAACGGAATCATATACACTTGAAATGGAACCATCATTCCAAACAAGAAAAACACATAGACAATGTTCGTCCATTTTGTATCCGTTCGCTCGATGGCATAGGCTGCCATCGGAATGATGAAAATCATCGCGGCAATCGAAGCTACCGTCAAAATAGCACTATTTAGCATAGCTTTCGGAAATTCAGTTTCAGTCAATAAATATTTGAAGCTTTCTGTATAAAGTTCAGATGGAAAAGCAATTGCATCTCGTAAAATCTCTGAGTTTGTCTTAAAAGCAGACATAATATTAAAAAGAATTGGGAAAATAAAAACAATTGCAATCAACAGAGTTACTACAAATGTAATTACTTCATTGCTCGTAATTGGTTTTTTCACTTTTTTCTCCATGCTACATCTGCACCTCCCTTTTACGAAGCAAACGAATTTGAATAAGTGAGATTATCATAATGATAATAAATAGCACGATAGCAAGCGCTGTACCAAAACCTTGTCTTCCCTCACCAAAAGCTACCTTGTATATAATGTAAGTCAACGTCTCAGTTGCAAAGCCTGGGCCACCATTAGTCATTACTGCAATCTGATCAAACAGCTTCAATGAGTTGATCATTGATAACATGACACACACTGTCGTCGCACCCGCCAGCAATGGAAAGGTAATATGGCGGAATTGCTTCCACTTTCCAGCCCCATCAATATTAGCCGCCTCAAGAAGCTCCTGCGGTATGCCTTGTAATCCTGCCAAATAAATGATCATATAGTAGCCTGAAGCCTTCCATACTGTTGATAATATAATCGAAAGCAATGCATAGTCTGGATTACCAAGCCAATCTGCTTTTAACGCACTTAAGCCCACCATATCGAGTAATTGGTTGATAACCCCGAAATTATAATTCAAAATAATCATCCAAATAAATCCCATAATAATTCCACTCATCAGAACTGGAAAATAAAAGATACTACGAAATAAGTTACGGAACCAGCGTACTTGATCTACTAAAATTGCTAAAGCTAGTGCGACTACATTTTCAAGCAAGACAAGTGCAATCGCTACGATAATAGTATTTTTCAATGCATTATGAACCCTTGGACTTTCCCAAATTTCTTGAAAATTATTAAATCCAATATACCGGATGTTATCGCTAATGCCATCCCATGAAGTAAAGCTAAGATATATACTACTTAAGGTAGGAACCATAACAAACAGGCTATACAATACAAATGCAGGCAATATAAACCATATCGCGTAATTCATCCACCATTTTTTCTTTTTTCTACCCGTTGCAATGGCTTCCATCACTTACTCTTCCTCCCTTAAACAAATTAACCTCCGCCAATAGGCAGAGGTTATCTTGCTTGTCGATTGCCTAAACTCGATTGTTGTTATTGTTTGTTAGCTTTGACATTGCTATCGTATTCCGTATCGGATTGTTTCATATAATTTGCTACTTCTCCGTTATTAACAACCAACTCCTGTAATAGCTTATAGAACCAGTTGCGGAATTGTGGAGGGATCGCGTTTTCACCGTACCAGTTGTTAATCATCATGGATTTTTGAATAGAAGGATCGGCCATAATTTTCAATACTTCTTCCATTTGCTCATTCGTATCATACGATACTTCAGCGGCAGTTGTCGGAATACCGTTAACTGTTGCTAGATATGGGCTGTATTGCGCTGGATCAAAGAAGAAATTAATAAACGATTTAATCGCTTCCACTTTATCTGGATCTTTTGCAGCCTCTGCGGATAATGACCACCCTGCAAGTGCAGGTAAGCCATTGATAACGACAGAGCCATCACGATTAGGCAAAGCGTAAAAACCGAATTCAAAAGCAGGGTCTGCTTCTTCGATTTGTCCTAGCATCCAAGGACCGGAATAAAGCTGAGCAGCTTTACCAGTTACTAGCATTGAGGCCGTCTGATTATCTCCTGTACTTAGCCAACCTTTATCTACATACTTGGAGAATAGATCCTTATAATCGGTCATTGCCTGAACAACATTTGCATCTGTAAAGCTTACCGTTTGCGCTGTACGTTTGGAGTTCCAATCCGGGTCATCCTTGAACACATTGTTGATTAGGAAGTAATTAACCCAGAAGCCCATATGGAACAAATCCTTACCGCCAACAACGATTGGCGAGATACCACTAGCAAGAAGTTTTTCTTGAATTCCGACAAATTCATCGTATGTTTTTGGTAACTCTGTAATTCCTGCATCCGTATATGCTTTTTTGCTGTAAATAATTCCTTGTGGTGCGTTGCCTGTCATTGGAGCATTATAATATTTACCCTCATAAGTTGGTAACACTTCAAACAAACTATGAAGCTCCTCTGGAAGCTCCGCTAGCTTGCCCGCATCCACAAACACTTTAGTATCACGCATTTCTACAAGATCGGGGAATTCACCCACTGCATCTTTAGTTTTCAACCAATCTAGATAAGAATCACTCGTTGTTTCACTGATGTTTTTAATCGTAATATGTGAGTTTGCTTTCATAAATGCATCAATCGTAGTTTCAATCGCTTGTTTCGTTGCTGGGTCGCCCGTTGCGTATGCTATAGAAATCGTTACTGGCTTAGGTTGGTCTGTCGCTTCCTCTGAATTTGTTGGAGCCTTAGCAGGAGTGTTATTTTCTTTGCCCGAATTGTTGCTGGTACCACCACATGCCGTTAATACTAATGAAATTACCATAATAATGGACCATAACTGCAGAATCGATTTTTTAGTCATCTTTCTATAAACCTCCCTTTAGTGATCAACGATTACAGGATATTTATTTCCTTGCTTTAAGATTATCATCGCCTCTATTTAATAGGAATGAAGTTTTTTAAGCCGCATATGTGGGTATTTTATGATGTTTTTCAATATTCAAATAATTAATAAAACATTGCTGAAAAAATTTAACGTCACAGCATTATGAATCTTGTTTTCACTATATAGAGATAACGGCTAGCCTAGACATATTCAATAAATACTGCTGATCTTGGTAATAACAAATCTTCGTTAATATGCTGCTGGTAGTATCTTTTCCCTTCCAAGTTACTTAGTAAAATAGGATATGAGGAATGATTTACTACGACTAATCCATTTTCAAAAACAGCAGTTTCAATGTTTTTCCCATAGAAGTTACAGCTAGGCTTAAGATGTCTGCTAATTACATCATGAGTAATATTAGCTTTCATCATCGGAATCGGATATAACTCATTGTTTTTCTGTTCTAATGGTACATGCGGGGCTACTTTAGCACTATAAGAATAACCAAAATAGAATCCAAAAGAATAAACATATCCATTGCCAAAACGATTAGAAACTACACAGCCTAAGTTATCACTCAAATAAGTAGCAATAACCTCATCTCCTTCAAAACTTTCAAAACAGTCACCCTGAGGCAAACCACCTTCGCCATATTGAATACAATCCGGCTCATGGGGTGTTCCCGCAATAGATAAAGCTGCTTCCACAAGTTGATCATTAGGACCATGAAGAAGTACTCCACCCTGCTTCACCCATTGTTGTATCCTTTGTTCAGCTTCAACATTTTGTTCGAGAAGATAACAGTCATTAGCACTAATAATTAATATGCTATAGTTAGAAAGGTGATTGTGAATTACCATGTTCAAATCTATAATATCTGCCGAGTAACCAGCATCGCAGCAAGATTTGTACCAACCTAACATATCTATTCTTCGTTCTTTATTACCATCCACTGACATTGGTTCAAAAGCAGACATAGCTGAAGGGAACAAAATGGCGATAGCCTTTGTTCTATTTCCTTTGATCATAGGGATTACGTCTTTTGCCCATTGGTTAGCCGTTGCTAACGAAGCCTTGAAAGATTCTTCCATGCGATGTAGAACCCCTCCATCATCTAATCCACTCATCCCGTAAGATGTATATCCCTTTGCTCCATTAGCCACCATGCTTCCGACCATTTGACATGGAGTAATACTTGAATAGATATCATGATACAGGAATCTTCCCCAATAAATCCCTCCTACAAAATCTCTTCCATCATTCATAGCTCGCATCATACTGTGCTGGCAAGCTACGACATAAGGATCTGCATCCCCATAAGGAGTTATTGGAACAGTAATAAAATGCGCGGAATCAACATATGGCGACAATGCATAAATATCTATACCTCGCATTGAAGTGTCCCATAGTTCACTAAAACCTACATTTGAGAGCATCGATCCATCGATATTCAAAAAGTAGCTCCATTGAGCCAAATTCGGGCATAGAAATAAACTGTCATCCATTTCATTAAAACGGCTCTTCATCGTTGAAAAGTAATGACATAGCTCTTCCTTTCTCCATTTCATATTATCTGCCCACATGATTACTTTGGGAGTTAACTGGGCGACATCTTCACTTGTATACATCTGTTCGTTTTTATATTTCAGTTCATACCAATAATCTTTTGGTGTTAATTCAGAAAACGTAATGAAATCTGTCGCATATTTGTTATTAAAGAAATGAATACTATCATTGTATTGTGTTGATAACCATTTCAAATATCTTTGAATGCCTTCCTCATCAAAGCTAGGAGCGACTATAGGATCCCACATGCTGCATATAGGTTTTCTTATTTCACCATTAATCTCAACCATTGTGCCATTATCTCCATAGGTACTGAGTAAACCAGCGACATGATCCATCATAGAATCTTGAGCCAAAGGAGACCAATATCGATACCATCTTCCATCAGATCCATCTATATTTTTCACCGAATCACCATAAATCGGAGGGCTAAAGCGAATATTAGGATATAAATTGTCACCGTTGAGATACAAGGCCAAAAACTCATGACTCATACCATTAGCTTTCAGAGTCTCAATCGTATATTCTATCATTTTCACATATTGACTTGCTTCAAGTCCTTGGTATCTATCTCGGAAATCCTCCCATGCTTTGGCATCAAGAAGAAAACTATTAAATCCTAGCTCCTTTGCTAGTTTTACTGAATACTCTACAAAGTTTTCATCATCAAAAGCAGGTTTGTAAAAGTTCCCTGCCCATACGTTAATGTACGGTTCCATATTGTTTTGATCGATCATATGTACATCTCCTACTATATTGTTTTTATTTGATGGCTTTATTGTGGCGCTCAGTAATAGGAAGCAATAAGCAAACTGAAGTACCGATATGCTCCACGCTACTAATTGACAAGCCATATTCATCTCCACACACAGATTTAATACGGTCATGAACATTTTTAATACCTACGTTTTTACTTGGCGCTTTTGGCTCCGATAGCCGTTTCATCAGTTCATGTAATCGAGCTTCACTTATGCCTGCTCCATCATCGTAGACCGTAACGGATAGCCTGTCCTCGACTACCTCAAGCGTAACAAGTACAGTGCCTTTACCACCCTTGTAGAGAATTCCATGCTGTATAGCATTTTCTACAATTGGCTGTAGTGACAGTTTGAGAATTTGCCAATCAAGTCGTACATCCTCGGCTATATTCAAACGAAGCTCGATTCGATTTTCATAACGAACCCGAATAATATGAAAATAATCATTCAGATGATCAAGTTCCTCCTGTATCGATACCCAATCCTCACCATAATCAATGACATATTTCAATTGATTAGATAAAGCAAGAATCATGTCGGCTACCTCGCCATCATCTTTGTAAACAGCATTCATTCGTATAACCTCTAGCGTATTGTACAAATAATGTGGTCTAATTTGACTTTTCAACGCATTAAGCTCCGCTTGTTTTTGTTTTATTTCCGCAATATATGCATCATTAATAAATAGTTTTAATCTTTCCACCATTTTGTTGAAGCCGAAAGCAAGCCGTCCGATCTCATCCTTGCTGTACTTTGTAATTTGTATATCCAGATTACCCATTTCCACCTTATTCATATGCTTTAGTATGTTAAGAATCGGAGAAGATAGTCTTCTGGAAAAAAGCGTCCCCATAGCAAGAAGCACGATCGAACATACGATAATAGCAACGTATATCGTAGATTGTATATTTTTAAGTTGATTGAACAGATTTTGACTCGATACACGCATAAGCACCTGTCCAGATAAATATGGAACCTCACCGCTAAAGATCAAATAATTTTCATCTTCTGCGTGAGCATACAAATTTTCTGTATCCGCTTTCAATATATCTTCCCTATTACTGTAATATATGCGTTGATCACCATCTAGCACATACAGCTCGTCGTCTTTACTCAAGTTCAATTCTTGGAGAAAGACGTCAAGTACACTAGCATCAACATCAATAAAGAGACTACCTACAACCTTATGTTCCTTTGCCAGGATGCCGTTAATATCAATCAGATTACGACCGAACGTAATCACCTTCTTATTCGGACTTCCGTAATAATCTTCTGAGTGAGTTGGATAGATCGATAATTGATTAGGTCGATCTATAAGCGGCTCCGACCACAGTTCCAGAGGTAACTTCTCTACCTCAAAAGGCTTGCTCTGCCGCGTCTGATAATACACTTTGTTATCCAACGAACGCACAAAGTAGACACTTCTTATATGCTTATCACTGTATAATACCGTCTTCAAAAAGGCATCAATTGGAAGATCATTAATCTGCTCAAAATGATTGACGTTTTCAGTTTGATTAACGGAAATACTATGCGAATATCCTTCATATCTTCCTGTATACATCAATCGAGTTATTTCGTCATAATCCAAGAAAACATTGTTAATGTTATAACTCATATACATTGACATTTGCTTCAAATTGTTAACCGTAAATTGCTGAACATGCCCAGTAAATGCTTGTAAAGAAAAGATGCTCAGCGCAATAAGCGGTAATAACCCTACCAACAAAAAAGCCATTGAAAATTTGACGAATACGCTATTCCACCATTTCCGAATAAAAGTCATCGAACTCCTCCTGACATGGTACTACTTATCGTGTTAATCATACCTTGTCAGTTCCGATATGCAACATATTTCTCATTTTGTTATAATTGTAAAATAATCAAAATCAGCTTGCTTCATCATTCCAGACAAATCCTGAGCGCATAGTCCGATCATCGTCCCAGTAAAACCAAGCTTGCCCTCATATTCATCTGACAACTGACCTAGATCAAGCGTATTCCCTATATTTAGCCATGTTGTACCATCAGGAGAGCAACTGAACTGAACTCGATGAAATTGAACGATCACCTTCAAATAGCAACGTTCCCAGTTGTCTGTCAGCACCACTGCCCCATCAGGTTCATCATATTGGCCTTGTTTTGTTACGACAAGCGCGATATGCTTTCCTCTATCTTCATCTCGACTTATCCGCAAATAGAAATGATCAGATTCGTCATAGTATAGTACTAAACCTGCCATTTGATTGAAATGCTCTGGTTCGAACTCTACACATGTTTCTACTTCACATTCAAAATGGTCAAGCCTTCTAGCTACCATGCTTTGGTTATGCCAGGAGTACAAGGACTCTCTACCGCGAAGCCGCAAATAACCTGGACGCTCCGTCAAGCTCAACCAATCTCCACTTGCAGGGACGCGTAGTGTGAAATATTGGCCTCCAAGTTCTTCATCTTCAAAGTCATCTGTACTAGGTAACTGTAAAAACGTATGCGGTGGTAAATCTGGCGCTTGCTCGGTAACTGGTGGTAGCTTTCCACCTTGTGTAAGTCTAAGCCAGCCATCTTCTGTCCATACAAGTCGAGCCAGTCCAGTCTCACGTCCAAGTGGAGATAGTCGCCTTTCTGGCAGAGGACGTGCACAGATATAGGACATATACCATTCACCATTTTGCGTTTCCACTATAGCTCCGTGTCCTGCTTTCTGCAAAGGATAATCTGGGGTATCCACTGTCGTTATTAATGGAAACTCGGGATCATACTCATATGGCCCTTCAATATGACGTGAGCGAGCCAATGTTGCTGCATGGTTCCATCCAGTGCCCCCTTCAGCAAGTAATAAGTAATACCATCCATTGCGCTTGAACATAAATGGCCCTTCTGTGACACCTATCGAAGTTCCCGTTGCAATCTTCGTCACTGGCCCAATTAAGCACCTCTTCTCCTCGGAATATTGCTGCATCATTATTCCACTAAATCGATCTTTTCCTTTGCGATAATCCCAAGCCATATTGAGCAAATATTTTCGTCCATCATCATCATGAAACAAAAACGGGTCAAAACCACTACTGTTCAAATGAATCGGTGTGGACCATGGGCCCATAATATCGTTAGAAGTTAGTAAATAATTGTGCAAGTCTTTAAATACACCTCGGCGTGCTTTGACATCGGTAATCATCAAATAAAATGTTCCATTATGATACGTTAGTGCTGGAGCCCAGATTCCTCCCGAGCTAGGTGTACCGCGCAGATCAAGCTGAGACACCTCACTTAGCGGTCGCGTCAACATACGCCAGTGAACCAAATCACGTGAATGATGAATTTGTACGCCCGGAAACCATTCAAATGTAGACGTAGCTATATAGTAATCATCACCGACACGCAACATTGAAGCATCCGGATTAAAACCTCGCAATACGGGATTGCTAATAATCGTCATTTGTCTCTCTCCTTCTTAGCTTTTGTTTAACCCTATCATGCGTACATAAAACAATAAATGAAGTTTCTTTATGTAAATATCAGCTTTTTTAACACCAGTTGCCAATACAAAAACCGCACTGTCGAATATGACTAGTGCGGGCTTAAAGTACTATATTAATTTTATGATCTAAGTGAGTTTTTAAACTCCTGGGGCAACTTTCCTATCTGCTTTTTGAACATGTCACTGAAATGACGAGCGTTGTTGTAGCCTACCTTCTCGGCAATTTCATACACCATCATGTCCGTATGCTTAAGGAAAACAATCGCTTGCTTCATTCGCAAGTCGGTGACATACTGCTTAAAATTTCGCTTCATATGTTTCTTGAAAAAGCTACTGAAATAGTATGGATTCATAAATGCGACCGCAGCAACTGATTCAAGAGAAATATCCTGCATGTAGTGATCTTCGATATAGTTTACTACACGGGCAATAAGTGTCTGCTCCTTATTGCCTTGCTTGTCGCCAATTCGATTACAGAGTTCCTGCAACAAGTCGTAGATACCACCGCACATATCCTCATAGGTATCGTATGTTCCTAGTCGTCCTTGCAAGTGCTGAATGTCGAAACCCAAGTCCGACATTGGTACGTCCGCCTTTTTCACCTCCTGTACAATATACAGAAGAGAGGAGAAGCAAGTGGAAACAGCAAGTTGTCGGTTCCCTATAGTAGCGGATTCAATAACAGAAAGCAATAACTCCATTGTGCTTAGTGAATCCTCCCATGAGCCTCCAGTTAGCGATTGGATAATTTTCGATTGAAGTGTAAACCACGTTCCTTCACTATCTTTTCGTTGCTCTTGATCGTGATACAGTATGACTCGATTTAAGCCCGAAAAGTAAGTCATATCAAGCGCTTGTTCCGCCTGTTCACGCGATATTTGCAATTGTTTTAATTGCTGTACCGGCTTTCCTACTCCGACAGAAACCTTCAACTTTAAGTAATTCGCGATGTTGTCCTTAATTACCGTTGCTACCCGAATAGGCTCTTCCGTAAAATCATGACTTAGCACAAAGGCATGTCTTTCATTCTTTACATATGAATAGCCCCGTCCATATTCCTCAAGTATTTCCTGTACAATATTATGAATTGAAAATTCAACTAGTTTCCTTGTTTGCCCTGGCCAGCGCTCATTGTCATTTCCTATCGGATCAATGGTAACGACACCAATTGTATAGTTTGAACCATAAATCTTATTCGTCAAACATTGATAGCCTTCAGAATATTCAGATAACGTTCCTTCTGCCAATTGCTCCAGCCACGCACCCATTTCATTATCACGATCTTTACGTTCCAATAGATGTAGCTTATTTTTGCGTTTGTCCTGCTCATCCTCTTCATGGATCAGAGACAGCGTCTTTGCAATAACGGCCTCAAAATCTATTTTTCTGATAGGCTTGACTAAATAATCAACAGCTCCGAAAGCAACTGCATCCCTTGCATAGGAAAACTCTTGATATGCACTAATAAATATAACCTTAATTGGCAGTTGGCGTTGATTGATATCTCTTATTATGTCAATTCCGCTTAAGTGCGGCATGCTAATATCACTAATAATAATATCAGGCTGATGCTTCTCAATCGCATCAAGAAGCTCTTGTCCGTCATGTGCATATCCAACTATGCGCATGCCATGCTCTTCCCATGGAATTAGCTTACTAAGTCCCTTCAGTATAAGCGGCTCATCATCAGCAAGTACAACCGAAACTTTCATACGGCGACACTCCTCTCTCAAAGAATCAACCTTGTTCTATATCCCTGCGCAATGTTTTTTATTCATAGTACAACCGTATCATGCGTGATCAGTTTTATGCAATGAATTCCCAAAAATATACTTAACCATGAGTCATCACCAAATGTATAGATCATTTCCCTTTAACTTGAATATTGCTTCCATAAAGTAATGGTCCCCATATATAATCGGATGATGATGAGAGTCTGCATGATAAGCTGCAGAGCCATGTTGCAAAATCGCATCACTCTTGTGCGACCAATCGCTGCGTGATTCATCCAGTGTTCGAAGTAGCTTGAGTGCCGCATTCAGATATAAGTCCTTCTCATGCTCACCAACAACTTTAGCAATTTCAATTAAGCCACACGCTGCAATGGCTGCCGCTGTGTCATCCTCAAGTTTTGGCTTATTTGGTTGTCTAAAATCAACAGGAATGACGCCACTTTCAGCTATATTAGCAATAAAGTAATGCGCAATACGCTTAGCAGTATTCAAGTATGCTTCTTCCTTTGTATGAATATAACTCATCATAAATCCATACAATCCCCACGACTGCCCTCTCGTCCAAGAAGAACCTTCTTCATAGCCTTGCCCGCCATACGTCTTCACGACACCGCCGTTAAAGGGATCAAATTCCACAATGTGATTGACAGATCCGTCTAGTCTGACGAAGGCCGATATCGCTGTATCCGCATGCCTCATCGCTATTTGTTTAAAGCGAGGATCACCAGATTCTTCAGATGCCCAATATAGTAACGGGATATTGAACATACAATCAATAATGGCCCAACCGCGAGTATCTGTATCAACCAGATCATCCCAAGCACGGATAAAGCCACCTGCAAGATTAAAGCGTCCTGCGAGTAAATTCGCTGCGTGCATCCCGCGCTTGCGAGATTCTTGATTTTTTGTAACTTTATAATTTGTGACACTGGTCGGCAACCACATAAAACCTACATCATGATGTAAACCGTAGTAATCCGAAAAGCACTGATCAAGCTTTTCTTCGGAAATTTGAGCAATCTCTTTATACTTCTCGTAGCCCGTCTCATGAAACATAAGCCACATCATGCCACCCCAAAATCCGTTAGTCCACCAATTAATTCCGTCCGCTACGTTTCCTGATGGGTTATCGATCGAACGATCGTCGTAATTACCATCAAGCGTTGTATATGGAATTTTATCTTTAGATTTATCACTGACCCAATCCATCTTTTCTTTAATTTTCTCAATAACTTCGCTTAACCATAGTTTGTCACTTTCATTCAGTATCATAAATGTACATCCTTCTTTCCTATTAAATTTGTTTCTTGCTAATGCTTGCTTCGGGCTTGAATATCATCTAACAGGTCAATATATATATCTATAAAACTTGTACTTGCACTACTTCAATAATCCCGCAACGCACAAAATGCCATTGCTCGATAAGAGTGTTGTCCGGAGCCTCTGGATGATCTGCAAAATTTTTGACACCTTCATATTGAGCAGGAGATATAAGATGCCTATCTCCCTCATAATGGCGATGTGGACCATAGGTATTATATGTGCTTGGTATAAGATCGAGTTGAAGTAAATGCTCTCCCTCATCCAGATGATGGACCTCTAATTCCCATTGCGGCCCCCATATCCAACCAATCTCCCGTCCGTCCAATCGAACCAAAGCAGCATCAGCTTGCAATTGTCCAAAGACGAAGCGAACCTTCTCCCTGAGTTCTGATATATGTAACGTTTTCGAGATTGTCACCTTTCCCGAGTGGAACGGAAATCCACTCTCCACTACTTGCTCGGGAGCAAAAATGTTTCCAGCTACCAAGTAAAATGGTCCTTTAGTTAAGCTCTGCCGCTCATCTTGCTCCGAACGAACAAAGTCAGATTTGGAGCAAACAAGAAAACTTTGCCCTTCTATAAAAGCAATCGTATGGGGCTCGGATGGCCAAGAAGCAGGAATTACTTTCAGTTCATTGTGCCCCAGTAGCGCGATAGCGGGAACAACGTACTCCATTGCATTGTCTTCCGCAACGTTCAACCTCTGTCCATTCAGTATCACTTCTAACGCAGGATCTAGTAGCCTTACTTTTAGATTTTCAGTTAACGTACCCTCTACATCGAAAAATGAAGTTAGCTCCATCCGGTATGTATCCAGCTCCAACTCAAGCAAATAACTGTTTTCTTCCGCTGGCTCTGCCCACCATTGACTTTGCTCTGGTGTTAAGTGTTTAGCAGACTTGAACCTATCCTGGAACTCTGCATTCCTTATTTCTTCAGACCTCTCAATATATCTAGCTTCAATATCATCCACTGTAACAATCTCGATCCCTGCGTTCAGGCATGTCTGTCGGAAATCACCATTTCTCTCAATTTCTAGTTCTACTCCTTCAGGGAATAAAATACGACTATAGCATCGCTGTCCAATGTGTACTACTCCATTTTCTACAACAGCCTGCTCTAGTTGTTTCTCCTCTGTAAATTCATAATGAATACCAAGCTTATATACCATTTCAACTAGTGACATAAATTGATTGTTAATGATACTACTAGTTGAAGTTGATAATATTCCCGATCCGTCATGTTCATTAAAATAGTTAGCTTCCTTTGGATTAAAATGTGCCGTTATTCCACGAGTCGGTGTAACTATAAGAAGTTCTGGACTCTGCTGCCGCAGATCAGGCATCGCTGCTACTTTACTACGAATATCTTTGAGTACATCAGCAAATGCAGACTTCCATGACAAGTGAGATGGGATGGAAGGTGGCCAATCATGACAAGCATGCATGCTAAGATTCAACTGATTAAGATGCAGCACGAAAGTATTAAGCCCGTGTCCCGCCAACCAAAGTACATATCTAGTAAAGCTTTCTGGCGTAATCCCCCAACCTGCCCCGCCCATCGCTTCTACTAGACTGATAGGACTTCCTTGCTGAGCAGCAATGGAATGCAGTGCTCGAGGATAAAAGTGATTGCCGGGATAGCGCTCCAGCGCATCAATTGCAGGAGCATTTACCGCTGGCAAAATTTGAAACATTGAACCACTGTATGTCAACTGGAAGAAAGGATTTTCTTCCCCTTTCAGATGTGCCGTGAACCACTTATCATGACGCTCACACCAAGTATTGATTTCGTCATAATAGGCTTCCTTGAGTACCTCAGTAACCGTCTCCCAATAACGTATGCGTGTTTCTGACGCAGCTTCTTCATCGACAAACAGCAAATGTACGCAATCTAACAGTTCTTGACCATACTTCTGAGTATACAGTTCGCCTACTCTCGGATGCCAAGGCACTGCGCCTTCGAGATATGAAATGCTATGTCCATCGAGAAAACCAACCTCATCACTGAAAAAACCGGACACGTATGCGAAGGCATCGGGATGCAAATGCTGTTTGTAAGCTTCATACGTCAATGTAATGAATATACGAGTTGCCTTCACATCGAGTGAAGATACAGCCTTCTTTTCTTTCAAAACCACTGAGTACGGTTTTTCAGCACGCAATCCTGATTGAATAACTTTTCCGCCACCCTCGTTTTCCTGAAAGCTTAGCCATTGGCATACTAATTGTGGATTTTCCAATAGCACTTTACCGCTTGCAGTACCTGACGGCCATCCATTTTCATCGTATATCCAAAAGGCCATCCCTATTTTTTGAGCATACAAGATCAAATCTGATACAATGGTCAGAAACTCCAAGCTCATATAGGCTGGTTTTCCAGGATAAAACCGCGGATGAAAGACAACTCCCTCCAAACCGCATACTTTCAACTCATCCAACTGATTCTTTAGCTTAACTAAGTTCAATTCATCATTAATTGACCATAAGGAAAGGAACTGAATATTAGCCTTACTCATAAAACAACTTCCCCCTTTCCAGCTTAGTAATAGCGTAGTGTGTTATAGACAAAATCCAAAGATAAGATTACTAATATAACCCTATCCCAAATCTTACTGAAGATAGATTGGGATCAAGGACTGGTAGCATATACTTGTGAAATCTAACTATGCTTCAGCTATTAAAATATTGTGTTGCCCCTATCATACAAGGGTACTGTACTTGCGTATACGCGATTTTTTAAGCAATAATGTTGGTTTTTTAACCTCTTTGTACAAAGGCAGATGTTTTCGGGGATACCTTCGATAAATATAAATTTTTGAACGACTCCAAAGATTAATAAGTATCTGATCAACCTCGATGGTTGATGCTTCAATAGAAACAAAAAATGCAGTAGCTATACACATGATGTGCATAGCTACTGCATAACTTTCATTCCATTTCTAGTTATCCTTGAATATTGGAAGTAGTAAATCATCACTTAACATTTATACACAGCAATATCATATATATTGTGCATGAATGCCACGACCCATTAGAACTTACTATGCTCTCCACAGATTTCTACGATGACTTGTGCATAGATTTGTGCCGCCAATAATAAATCATCCACAATAATAAATTCATCATTACTGTGCATACGCGTATCGATACCTGGCATTGTTGGACCGAAAGCTACTCCACCTTCGATATCATGTACATATGTACCACCACCGATGGCAATACATTCACCTTGCAGCCCTGTATATTGCTCATAAACATGAAGCAAAGTTTTCACAAATGGTGAATCTGCAGGTGTATGATGTGGTGGTTCAAAATTATCGCGTTCTAGCACAAGCTTATAAGGCACAAACTTTTGCTCTAACACGTCAAATGTGTTTTCCTCTGTTGCGCACAATGGTACACGACTATCGAAATATCCTTCAAAAGATTTTTCATCATATGAAATGATCGAGAAGTTCATCGTAAGTGAACCAGATTCCACATCACTCATAGCAAGTCCAGCGGCTTCTGCTCCATGATCACCATGTGGGAAGATAGAATTTACTCCTTTCAGCACATGATGTCCTTCACTTTCACTAAGTGGCAATGCAGCAATTAAAGTCAGTAATGCAGTAATCGCATTGTTAGCACTTTCTGGTGTAGAAGCATGACCACCTTCGCCAACGGCATGAATGGCAACTACCCCTTCGCTTTGCTCGGTACATTCAAATTGAACGCCTGTTGCTGTAGTCACTTCCTGAGCAAAATGTTGTAACTCATCAACAGACAATCCTTCAATAACAGCATCTGCCTCTGGAGGAACAACGTTAACTTTGTAACCACCGTTCACCGAACAAACTCTCGGTAAATCAAGAGATGGTTGGAATTGTGCTCGGAATGCAGTACGAATAGCACCCTTCTCAATATTAATAACAGGGAACTCTGCGTCTGGCGTAAATACATATGGCGGAGCTTGCTCCTTCGTAAAATAATACTCGATATCTTCACAGCCCGATTCTTCATCTGTACCCACGATTAACTTCGTATTATATGCTAAAGGAATGTCTAAATCTTTAATGGCTGCTAAAGCATACATTGCCGCAATGACAGGACCTTTATCATCTGAAGTACCGCGTCCATACATTTTACCATCCTGAACAACACCTTCGTAAGGATCAAAACTCCAATTAGAGCCTTCGCCTACAACATCGACATGTCCAAGAATACCAAGCTTTGTTTCCTCTTCATTAATACTAATCGTTCCCGCATAGTTATCAACATTGTTCGTTAATAATCCTAATTGTCGGGCTATTAATAGCGTTTCGTCTAAAGCTTTTGCAGGACCCTCACCAAATGGCATATTAGGCTTTGCTTCACCCTTTACACTACGAATTTGCACAAGTCTTCGTATATGTTCTACAAACGCTTCTTTGTGATCTTGAAAATACTGCTCAATCATTTGTTTTTCTTTCATCAGGCGACCTCTTCTTCTATTTATTCTTGTCTATCGTAACATATTGCAGCAAACGGATGAAATTCATATGGTAAATGATGTATAATAACACTATGTTCTCTAATTCTAGAAGGGAGTGTACGAGCTATTATGGAGCAATGGCAAACGATACTAATCGTTAAAGGAGCCGCTGGTAAGATCAATCTTCTCGCACGTAAGGAGGAGAATGGTAGTTGGCAATACTGTCGATCCAACGATAATGTTGAGCAAAATTCCAACAATATTATTGTATACAGCTTCAAAGATGCTTTATCACTTCTAGGTCAGTCATGGACATACTTAACTCCTGAATTTATACATCCAGAATTCAAAAGTCAATTTTGGACGAGCATTTCCGTTGAAAAGGGTATGTTCAATCGTTCGAATTGGCGTAAAGCCTGCATGTAATGATAACGTAAAGGTGCTATCGTGATCTGATGATCACGATAGCACCTTATTTGTTCCATTAATAGGGTTCAGTTCACAAAAGTGGACTTTGATAACATGTACTTTTAGTATGACGCATTGAGATTTAAATTATGCAATTTGATGTTGAATTGTAGCCGCATTGCTTACAAGCCAGATCATCCGATTATGCTGCTTGCGTTCGTCCAAACAACTAAAACCTTCGTCATGCCATAGCTGGCACAGCACACTTTTACATACTTCGATAGCTTTTGCGTCATCTTGCAGTAGAATCATAGCCATGCGATATACCGTATGCTCATATTTTCTTAAGAACTTAGACTTCGTAGACATGATTTTCTCCTCACTACTACCCATCATTCTTATTTCTCTACATATTTTCTTGTTTAATCGCTTCGACGATGCTACCCTTCTTCACTTTTGATCCGGAATATAGCATCGATAAGCTAACGATAATAAATACTGCGATAATGGCTATAGCAATACTTACCCATGGAAGCTGGAAGCTATAGTCTATTGCGTTGCTCATACTTCTATAGATTAGATACATTACGAGTAAACTTAGCGGTAAGCCGTATAACAATGATTTCAATCCATAGAAGATGCTCTCATAATTAATCATTCGGTAGAAGCCCTTCTTCGTCATCCCCATCGAGCGAAGCATTGCAAATTCACGCTTACGTAATTGAATACCCGTCGATATTGTGTTCAATATATTAGCTATCGAGATTAATGTTATTAATGCGATGAATCCATAAGTGAATACACCGATTAATACGACCATCTGTTGATCTCTCTGTCTACTTTCATACACATTGCTAATATAATATCCATCCATATTGTCTAGTTCAGATATTTGCTTCTCAGTTTCCTTAGGATCAGTACTAGATAAGTAAACCTCATTACCGATATAAACTCCTGGTTGATCCCCAACTAGTTGCTCCATAACCTTCTGTGATACTAGTAACGTCATTGATGTCGGTCCACCGTTACTTTTCATAATACCCATAGGATATTCGGTAGTGACTTCTGATATATGAAGAGATGGAAGTGCAACTTCTTCTGAGTGATATTCATATTCATCATTCTCAAGCTTCTCTTCAATAGATATTTGAGTTTTAAGATCTAGCGTAGTCCCTTTACCGTTCAAGATCGGCACATCGCTAACCTTTTTCTCTTCTAACTGCGAATAGTAGTCATTCACATTCATCAATATCGCATTGCGCTCCAATTCATCGAGTAATGCATCGACATCCATTCTATTGTCCTGTGCATATTTCATTAAAGCTTCATCTGACATCGCATATAGATTAATATAAAAACGGAGTTTACCATTAGTTAGCAATGTAGGGTCTTCCTCGACCATCTTAACTACAAGTTGTGGAAGCTGATCTTGCGGAATATCTGCTTCAACATGAGTTGATTGTAAATAATTATATGCTGTCACATCTTCTAATTGTACAATTGGATCAAATGCTTCAGTAGAATCAATATTATAACTTCCAACCCTAATATCGTAATTAATACCATCATTACTAATATCCATTGATCGTGTCATCGTATTCGTGAAGAAAGAAACGGTTAGAAATAAGATGATACTAATGACTAATGAAAATACTGTAACCTGGTATCTACGCTTATTACGTTTTAAGTTTTTAAGAGCAATTTCCGCTTCAATACCAAATATTTTACGAACAAGTTTTGATGTCTTAACTTTTTTCTTCGAAAGCTTAACATCCTGTGTCTGACGAATCGCATCAATAGCGGATACTTTCGAAGCACGCTTCGCTGGCCACCAAGTCGATAGAAATATAGTTAACAATGAGATAGCTACAGAAACAACAATCGTAAGTGGCGTGACCTTTACTATTAATGTTTCAGAGACTCCGAATAGATCTTTTACCATTGAATTAATAGACCAGAATGTAATCGTAAGACCTAATAACCCCCCAAGCAAGCCAATTGGAATGCTTATAACACTAATAACAAATCCTTCGAAAAATACTGAGTTCCGCTTCTGTCTACGTGTAGCTCCAACACTAGCTAACATTCCAAGATAGCGTGAGCGATCCGCAACCGATATTCCGAAAGCATTATAGATTAGCGATACTGACCCGATAATAACAATCGTCATAATGATGACAGTTAACAAATACATTGATGCAACAAATCCATTGTTTGAGCTTACAAAATCATATCTTAACAGCTCATAATTGACGTTATATTTTAAACCCAATTCATTTGCCAATGCCTCTGTGTTTGTATATACACTATTTTCAACTTTATTCGTAATAACACTTACATTGGCTGTCTCATCTGCTGCTAACAGACTTTGATCAACATAAGTAATGAACGTATAACCCGGCTGCCACGAACTTTCCCATACCGGCTTCTCTATGATGCCCACTACAGTATACATATTGGTCTCATCGACTTCGAGATATTCATCTAACGTATTACTGTCTGTCATATAGGCAGCGCTGTCATCCCCAAAGTTCGAACGCTGTTCCATTTTAGGCCAGGTACCTTCTTTAAGATATCTCGAACCGATTGAAAGCTCAATTTCATCACCAGGAGCTATTTCGGCACCTGTTACATCTGTCAAATAATGCTGTGGCACTACAATTTCTTTCTCATTTTGTGGAAGTCTACCTTCCACTACAGATATCGGAAATTTACTTAATCCAATACTGTCGTAAGCTTTTACTGTAATGTACGGCTTATTGTACATTCCCTTTAATCCCATATCCGCAAGCGATACAAATCCTTTCGTTTGCGAAAGCATTAACGTCTTCGTTGCTTCATCATTACCAATAGCATCTATTTGTTCGGAATTAGCATTATGATACAGAGTATGCCATTCACCTGATTCAGCTATCACTTGGCGTTTCAATAAATCTTGAAAGGAAATACCTAATGTCATCACTGCTGTAATCATCGCTACAGAAATAATGACGCCAATAATCGTAACGAGTGTACGACGTTTGTTCTGCTTCATATGTCTTAACGTTAGCTTATTGACGATATTCACGGACGAATCACCTCGTCCTTAGCAAGCAAGCCATCTTCAATTGTAATGATGCGATCCGCTTGCAATGCAATACGCTCATCATGTGTAATAACAATCAATGTTTGCTTATATAGCTTATTGAATAGAATAAGCATATCCATAATTTCTTTACTGTTCTTACTATCCAAATTGCCCGTTGGCTCATCAGCAAGAATGATGGACGGATGGTTAATTAACGATCTACCGATCGATACACGTTGTTGCTGACCACCAGATAACTGGTTCGGCAAATGATCAAGACGCTCTTCAAGATTCAATGTCTTCACAATATCCTGTAGTTCCTTCTGATTCACTTTGTGACCATCTAGCAATAACGGTAATGTTATATTTTCTTCAACAGTTAACACGGGGATCAGGTTATAGAATTGATAGATTAAGCCGATCTGACGACGCCTGAATACTGCAAGTTGTGTTTCATTAAGTGTGTACATATCCGTATTGTCTACGAATACTTTACCTTTAGATGGGTTATCTACCCCACCAAGCATATGCAATAATGTTGATTTTCCCGAACCTGATGGTCCTATAATCGCAACAAACTCACCTTTATTAACTGAAAAGCTTACATCATTCAACGCATGTACTGCTTGTTCACCCTTACCGTATATTTTAGCTAAATGCTCTACTCTTAATATTTCCATTAATAATACCTCCGTAATATGGTTGTTAACTGTAGTATAGATAAGCCATATGACGGGATAGTGACTTTTAAGTGACAATATAGTCACTTAAGTATGTTACTTATCAACTTTATACCATTTCAAAGTGAAAATTGTACCTATCTGTGATCCATTTTGGACTTCTATAATCCCATTCTGAGCTTGAAGAATGCTATATGATAGAGCTAATCCAATGCCAATGCTCGATTCTCCTGAATGTTTTCCTTTGTAGAATCGCTTGAATAGATGCGGAAGATCTTCTTTGGATACACCGACACCGCTATCCGCTATACTAACCTCTGTATACAAGTGAGTATCTAGTATAGATATATCAATTTGGCCATTAACCGGAGTATGCTCCACAGCATTTTTCAATATATTAATGAGTGCTTCGGCTGTCCATTTGCGATCTACATAAAATATTGCCTCGAGATCACCATGTAGCTCTACTTGAAGTTCCTTCACTTCAAGTGGAATCGCAATTGGTTCCATTGCCTGCTCGATCAACGAACTTACCTTTACTTGCTCTCTGCTGAAATCAATCGTACCCGCATCTAGCTTAGATAACTTCAATAGCGATGTAATAAGCCAGTCCATTCGTTCTAGTTGTAATTGCAAACTACGTAGAAACTCTTCATGTTTCTCTCTAGGCAAAGTAGGCTGTTCTAATAGATCAAGCATCACTTGCATCGAGGTTAGTGGTGTTTTCAACTGATGTGATATATCTGCAATTGCATCAGCCATTCTCATCTTATCTCGTTTAAGATATTCACTATTATGGGAGAGTCGCCCCGTTACTTTAAATATTTCATTACGTAAAATACTTAGTTCACCTTCGCGATTATTTCGAACATCAAGTCCATAATTGCCATTACTTATTTCACGTAAATAAGAAGATAACTTCTCAATTTCCCTGTATCTCCATCTTGTATAGATAACAAAGATTATGCCAAGAATGATTGCCGTTGATGTAACCATAATGAAACTTTCCCATGAAATGATGTAGGCAATAGCTAACAGAATTAGGGTCGCTACAATAGAACCCATAATAAATATCGAAAATTCCTTATTTCTTAACATTGCATTCTCCTAAAATAATTATTTACGATGTCTTTGCATAAATAATTATTTACTTCGTAAGCATGATCTAAACCATTTAATCTACGATGCACTTGTATCCAAGTCCACGAACAGTAACGATTAATTGGGGGTCCGTTGCATCATCTTCTAATTTCTCTCGCAAACGCTTAATATATACGGTTAACGTATTATCGTTCACAAAGTCTCCCGCTACATCCCATATCTGCTCAAGCAACTGTGTTCGTGATAAGATTTGATTCGGATGATTAGCGAAAATAAGCAATAAACGATATTCAAGTGCCGTAAGTACAAGCTCTTGCTCTTTCTTATATACTTTCGCTTCAGCTGTATTGATCGTAATATATTGTAGCGTAATCATATTGCGAGCTGGAGCTTGCACTTGATATCTACGCATTACAGATTTCATACGAGATATTAACTCGCGTACTCGAAACGGCTTCGTTATATAATCATCTGCCCCCATATCTAACCCCATCACAATATTCACTTCCTCATCTATTGCTGATAGGAAAATAACAGGAGTATCATGTAAACTCTTCACTAATTTGCAAAGGTCATATCCAGACCCATCTGGTAGATTAAGATCGAATATATATAGCTCTAATTGCTGATACTGCTCCTCAATCACTTGCTTGGCGGACGTAGCATCGTAGCAGATTACGACTTCATATTGTTCCTGTTCCAACGAATATTGCAAGCCTGTTGCAATGGTTCGATCATCTTCAACAATCATTAATTTCATTTAAACTCTTTGCTCCTTTGTTAATTGCCTAATGGCGATAGCAAGAAATACACCGCTTATTCCACATAGTACAGCCCAAGGCTGCCAACTAGTTGACCCGCTAGTTTGATCAAGCATAATATACTCTAATCCTTGCATCATCCAATATTGTGGTATGAAGTTAGCGATGTATTGCATGAATTGAGGCATGATCTCCACTGGCCAATACACTCCACCGAGCATACATGTGCTAACGATAATAATTGAATTAACCGCATCGGCTTGTTTCTTGGAACTTACCACTGTTGCCATCATCATACTATACGCAACGATAGTTAATATCATTATAGATACGAAAGGTATTAATAATATTAGATTACCCCAACTTGTGCCAAATACGATCGTCATAAAAATCATAATAATTGCGAATTGCAACCATCCAATAAGCCAGAATGATGTAATGTAACCTCCGACAATGCTTCCCCCAGTAGCAGGAGTTGTCGTCAAACGTTGCCAAGTATAGTCTCTCCGTTCATTATGAATAATCGCTGCTGATCCGGATAATGCAAACATCATGAACATAATCGAGAAACCAATCGCAAGTGTCGCACTCATTGATAAAGACTCTTCAGTTAAAGCTTGGCTAGTTGCCTCTTCTCCACCACTGCTCTGCTCTGCAACATATTGTCCATATGTAACTTCATTCACCTGTACTATGTGCTGGCTATTCATGGTCTTAACAGCATCAATTAAAGCTGTTCCATCGACACCTTCCAGTAGTCCACTTAGATTGTACAAATTATTCGATGTGCTAATAACAATATTAGCTAACGCGATATATTGTTCTACTTTCTTATTAACAATGATTTCGAATAGGGAATCGCCCATTCTTAATCGTTCAGTCAAATCGTCTGGAACAATAACTGCTGCGATTACTTTTTGGTCTGCAACAAGTTCTCTCGCTTCCTCAGATTCAGCTTCTATCCAATCGTATTGTGGATTTAGAGACAATAACTTCGCTGTCTCCTGCCCCAATTCATTATGGGCAACGACAATAGCTACTTTCGGCGGGGCTGTACTACCTTCACCAAAATTCAAATTTCCATAAATGAGACTGAATGCAATTGGCATAACAAATAGTAACACAATATTCGCTGGAGACTTTAACATATAACGTATACGGAAAATAACAATATGTATCCATTTACTCATGTTATGCGATGCCCCCTTTACGAGCTAGACGCATCCATGCTAGCACAAGTAATAGCAATCCTACTCCAGTTGCAATGATAGCTTCATTCGCTATTGTTGCAACTCCCTCACCGGTCATAATGTTCATAAACATTTGGAGTGCAAGTGCGTTGGGAAGCACTTTAGATATAACTACCATCCAATCAGGGAACATATAGATAGGCACAAAACTACCACCAAGAGCAGACATAATCTGTGTCCCTATCATACCGATCGACCCGAACGACTCTTCAGTTTTCATAAATGAGCCTACGAGAACTCCTAGACCAGTCGTACTTAAAGTAAAGCTGAACATCGTTAACAAAATTGCAGAGATAGAGTCACCCCAATCGACGCCATAGAGCAATGACGTACCACCGACAATTAAACTAAGCTGGACTAAGCTAATGATCAATAGACCTATGAATTTACCAACAACATACTGCCCGGCTACTAATCTCGTTGTCAATTGACGAGCATATACGGTATCATTTTTCTCCTCTATCATCGTACCTACCAGCGTTACAACGGTCATGGTAAGAAACATAACACCCATCGCTACTGCGTAATATTGGAATGATCCTACAGTCTTCTCCGTCCCCGAAACGGTAACCTCATGTATTGGCTCTGCTAATGTCATCATCTCTGAGTTCGCATCATACATCTCACCACTAATAGGCTCACCTTTTTGCGCTAACTCCGTGTAATGATTCGTTAATGTAGCTACTGTTGCAGTAATTCCAGCGTTCACTTGTTGGTATTGAATTAATGCACTCTCTATAATAGACGTTTGAATACTGCTTTCCCCTGCAGAAATCAACTCTACCTCTGGTAAATTATTATTTATTAGCTGATCGCCAAATCCCTTCGGAATAAGGAGTGTAACGCTAATTCGCTCACTATCCATCGCTTCGTTAATCTCTGAACGTGTAATTTCTTCTATCGTCATAAAGTTACTCAACTGATTCTGTAATACATCTTCCACGAAGCGATCACTCTGTTCAGTTCCATCTTCATTCACTACTCCGATATGAAACATCGCTACCGTTTCATCTTCAGTACTTGCAAACATATTACTAAAAGCGGAACCTAATATGGCAATTAATATTAAAGGCATTAGTAATAACGTAAGAAGCGCTTTTTTATTGCGTATAAGCAGGAGCAAATCTTTCTGCACAATCCACATACTTAGCATATTGACTCCTCCTAATCGCGCAAACTGCGCCCCGTTAAATGTAGAAATACGTTTTCTAAATTAGGTTGAACTAGATCAATAGCTGTTACGGACAAGCCTTGCTCTGCAAGAAAAGGCAATACTGTAACGATAATACGCTGTGCATCAGCACTCATCACGGTTAACTTATGTTCTTGAACGGTGAAGTTCTCCTCTGGACAAATATGTTGTAACGATTGAATGAAATTATCCATATGTTGAATCGGCTCTTGTATCGTAATGGTAAGTGATGTTTTGTTACCAACCACTTGCTGCAATTGCTCAATCGTACCTTCAGCAATTAATTGTCCCTGATCCATAATACCTATGCGCTGACATAGAAACTCTACTTCTTCCATGTAATGACTAGTGTAAATAATGGTCATACCTTGCTCATTCAATACTTTTACTGTTTCCAATATATGATTACGAGATTGAGGGTCTATCCCGACAGTCGGTTCATCCATAATAAGAAGTTTAGGATTATGTAATATTGCTGCACCAATGTTAACTCTGCGTTTCATACCACCAGAAAACGTACCAACTTTGTCATTGGCACGGTCAGTTAACCCAATAATAGTTAACACTTCTTGTACGCGTTGTTTCAAAAACTCGCCCTTCAATCCATACATTCTACCCCAAAACATCAAGTTTTCCTTCGCAGTCATAGGCATATATAATGCAATTTCTTGTGGCACCACGCCCAGTAGCTGTTGCGCTTTTTTTGGTGAATCAATCATACTGATGCCACCAACTATTATGCTACCTTGAACTGGCTTTAACAACCCGCTAATCATACTAATAGTTGTAGATTTACCTGCACCATTAGGTCCTAATAATCCGTATGACTCTCCCTTTTCAATATGTAGTGACAAGCCTTTCACAACTTCTTGTTGTCCATAGCTCTTATGGAGTTGGTCAATATATAGCATTCCAGTCACCTCTTCCAAATAATACCTAATTTTATCATTAACTAGGTTAATATTCTATGTACAAAATCCGACTATTTCATTAAATTATGATTGACCCTCACGTTACGGTATGCTTTATAGTGAACTTATCGAAGGAGCTGAAGATTATGAACGTAAAAGAAGTTTCGCAATTAGTCGGTGTTAGCATACGTACTTTACATCATTATGACGAGATCGGCTTGTTGAAGCCTGATCAACTTTCAGCTGCCGGTTATCGTCAGTACTCACCTCATAATTTACAGACATTACAGCATATATTGTTTTTCAAAGAATTAGGCTTCAGCTTGAAGCATATTAAAGAAATGATTCAAAGCGCTACCTTCGATACCTTTGATGCTTTGGAATTGCAACGTAAAAGTCTAATCGTTAAGCGTAGTCAATATGACAAAATGATTGCGACCATTGAGCACACGATTGCACATTTGAAAGGAGAAAAAACAATGTCAGCGAAAGAACAATTTGCAGGATTACAATGGGATCACAACCCTTATGAACAAGAAGCAAGAGAAAAATGGGGTAATGAATCTGTAGATCAAAGTAAAAATAAAATGAATTCATTCAGTACCGAGCAAAAACGAAACATTAGCGAGCAATGGGAACAACTATATCAACAGTTTGCGAACAGAATCGGAACCGCTGTTGATAGTCCAGAGACGGAACAACTTACTGCTGAATGGTTCCATATGCTTAACAATAACTTTGGAACGTATTCTTACGATGCATTTATCGGTTTAGGTCAAATGTATATAATGGATGAACGTTTCACTAACAACATTGACCGTTATGGTACAGGATTAGCACAATATATGTGTGATGCGATGGAGCATTGGGGCAATAAAATGAAACTAGAGCAACTATAAGTAGTAGTTCAAAAAGCTGACTTTATGAAACTTACACTTTAATTGTTATTCCGTATAGCTTAGTTGTAGAATGAGTATTCTTTACAACATAGCGAACGACAAATAAGCCTTCAGTGTTGTACAAACGTACAACGCTGAAGGCTTATTACTTGATTCTTTCATTATTGTTCTACTGTGGATAAGTCTGTATTTTGAACATCCTCTTCCAATAAACGTTCAAAACGTTCGCACGTCAGCACCAAGAAGATAACCCACAGCGAAAACGAGTAGCGCAGCGTACGCTATTAGTACATGAACACACGCAGGCTTTCGATGGGGGCATATTCGATGCCGACTAAGATACGTTAGCATAGTCATCGTGATCACGGGCGGACGTTTTGAACTACCGCTTTAGCGATCCCAGACAAACCCTACTTCTTTAAGGAAAGCCTTCGCTAATACTAAGTGGCCCGCTGGAGTTGGATGAACTCGATCCCATGCGAGTGTTGCTGGATACAAATGCTGTAGAACCCCTTCGAAAGCTGCTTGAATATCAATAACCTGTAATTCAAGTTCAGCACCCAATCGTTTTACAACAGCTCCATATTGATCCATCGTTGCACGCATCGCATCATTCACATTTGGTTCAATATAAAAAGGCGTCATAAGAACGATATTTGGCACTGATTGTTTTGCTTCAGTAATGAGAGAGTGTAATGTTGCTTCATATTCATCAATATAGACATGATAATCTGTAATAAATGGTGCATCATATTGTCTCCATACATCATTAATACCGATCATGATAGCTAACCAGTCTGGTCTTTGCTGGATAACATCTTCTTGCCACCTTGCTTTCAAATCTCTAACGGTATTACCACTAGTTCCTTTGTTCACAACTCTTATCCCCAGCTCGGGATAAGTTGACTGAAGTAAGCCATTCACAAGTGATACATATCCTCGACCTAGTGCATCGAATAACCCTTCACCTTCGGGTTTTGAACGATCACAATCTGTAATGGAATCACCAATAAATAATAGTTTCTGCCCTTTTTCTAATATCATAGTTTAATTCCCCCATATAGATGATGGTATATCTATGATCTTACTATGGAATAGTGATATTTTATAGAGTTATTCACAAATAATTAAACGCTTTCAATATCCACAGCGACATAACTGCTTTTTTCAGTTGTACACATGTGGATAATGTTTTTTTGGCTTATTAAGAGGTGAATATGTGAGTAAGCTGTGGGTTACGGGGATAACAAAAGCCCGCATTGTGCATATGTGATATTCATCCACATATGTACAGCAGGCTTTATATCATAACACGATTATTTACAGCTTTAAAGCTAAAATTCCAATGATTTTTATCGTAATAAGACTTTGTCTTTACGACCGTGTAAGATGTAATACACAGGTATACAAATAACAATAAGTACGGCCATAGATAAGAAGATTGCACGATAACCACTTGCAGGCACGATGAAACCTAAAATGTACGGTCCCAAGCCAAGGCCAAGATCATACAAAATAAAATAAGTTGACGTAGCTAACCCTACGCGATGACTAGGTGTAACTTTTACCGCAACAGCTTGAGCAACGGAATTAAAATTACCATATCCAACTCCAATCAGTACAGCAGAAACTAGAAGTACCCACCCTACTGTTGCTTGGCTGAATAAGATCATTCCGATTGCAAATAATACTAGACATGGATATACAATAATATTAGCACCACGAGCATCAAATATTTTACCTGTGATCGGTCTAGAGAAGATAATGATAAGGGCATAAACTAAGAAAAAGTAACCCGATGCTTCTACCAAATTAATATCTTCCGCATAAAATGAAAGAAATGACATTACACCTGAATAAGAGAAACCAACTAATAAAGCAACAAAGGAAATCGGAACTGCACGGATCTCAAGAAATTTTGATACAAAAGATGTGGATCCATGACTTGTTCCTTTTGTTAATTTAATAACGGGTACCTCAAGTTTAGAGATCATAATAATGACTATTGAAATAACTGAAACGATAACATTAAGAGCAAACATCCAAGTAAATCCGCTATCTAACTTCAGTAACCAAATCCCAATCAATGGTCCAATAGCGGTAGCAAGAATTGCACTTAAACTATAATATCCAATCCCTTCACCTTTACGTGATTGAGGAACAATTTGAGCAATTACTGTACCTGATGCTGTTCCTACTATACCAACTGCAATACCTTGTAGTAATCGTGTGATCATTAAGAAACCAATACCAATGTGAATAAAGTACAGACATGATGTAAAAAGAAATGTAATAATTCCTATCCACAATATTTTCTTTGAACCTAATGAGCTAATTAATCTACCCGAAAACAATCGACCAATCAATGAGCCAATAATAAAAATACTAGATACTAAACCTGCTGTACTTGTTGAAGCATTGTATTCTGACTTTGCATAGGACGCGATTGTTACCATTAATAAATAAAACATCAATACAATCAGAAAATTGATTAATGATACAATCATGAACTGTTTCGTCCATAATTTCTCTTTCTCCACTTCTTAACCCCTTCTCGTCATGTTTTTGTACATATTTTCAAGCACTTCTTGTAAAGCAATTTGTTGCTGTTCATCTATTCCTTCAAATACTTCTTCAAGATAGGGATGAATTTTATATTGAATTTTATCGTATTGCTCTTGCCCAAGCGGAGTAACTACCATTATTTTTTGACGCTTATCTACACCTGTTCTAATTTCAATTAGTTGGCGCTTAACAAGATTGTGAGCGACTGGAGTAATCGTTGGATTTTCCATTTGCCATTTCGTTGCTACATCAGAATATGTGGACTCCCCATTCTCTACAACATAGCGTAATAGTGCCCATTGAAGTGCAGTAAAGTTATACGGAATTAACAATTCGGTCAGACCATTAATGTACAGACGAGAAACTAAACGAAGATTAGACATTAAACTTTGTTTCAAATGAATACACCTCCCTATAATTGCTTATTACTAACTTATGCTTTTCGTTGCGAATCATCTTTGTCTGCATTATAGTTAGTTAGGCTAACTAACTATAATACTTTTTTGGATTTTTGTAAATGTTAATAAAAAAGCAATTGGATTTCATGATGAAATCCAATTGCTTTGCTCGACTATCACTACCGTCATTACTTCGCTTGTATCCATACTTCTCCTAACCATGTGTTAACCTTTGACCAGTTCCCTGTTTGTGTAATTACTTTGATTTCTTGTGGAGATAAATACCCTTTTACTTTTGAATTTTCATAAGGAATAGCATGCATCGTAGTAGATTTAGAAATTTTTACTGTCTTTTCAGCAGTTTCGATCTCTGCATCCGCTACATAAATGTATTTTTCACCTAACCATGTATCAACACGATACCATTTATCCCAATGAGCAGAAGATTTAATGGTTGATGGTGAGATGGAAGCATAAGCAGAATCGCTTTTACTCATCGAATGATATATTTTTGTTTTCTCTGTTAACGTAATTTCTAATTCTTCTTCTACTAATTCGCTTTGAACTTTATCTCTCCATAATGTATAAACATTTTCTGCCAACCATATTGGAACTTCCTTATTACGTTTCCACTCTTCGGCAAATTGATTCAATTTTACTGGTCTTTCGCCACTGCTTATTGCTAGTTCGGGTGTATAAGCAGGACGTTTGAACGTTTGAATAAACCAATCTGAATATCCTCCTCCAGAAGGGTTAGCTGTCGGCGTCATTAATTTATATCCTGTCATTTGTGCTAATTGTCTAGCTAATTTTGTATCTCTAGCTATATTGCTCTCAGCATTATGAAAATTCCAGTAAATCACTTGTCCGGAAGAATGATATGACATCGTCATTTGTGGATCAATCTCGTATGTAAAAGTTATAATAGCTTGATTTTCTTTTGTTTGTAATGGTGCGCTTCCCTTATAATTAGCATAATTCGTTTTACCGGGATTAGATCTGATATTCGCCCAATCTGCCGGGTATTGTCTATTGAGATCAATGCCTTTAGCGTTAGCTTTCCATCTCGAAAAGTCCGTTTTCCCATCATTCATCGCAAGTATTGCGTTTCTATCTTCTTGCGGAAATGCGGATACACCTTGTTGAACAAGTGTAACTCCATCTGCATTTACCATAGGTACGAACCACAGCGTGACGTGATCAAGTAATGTATTTACTTTCTCTTCTGTCTCAGAACGTGTAAGCAAGTCTTGAATCTGATTCATAACAATAGCTGTTGTAAAATACTCTCTTGCATGATGTGATGCATTAATAAATGCTGTTGGCGTCCCTTTTCCAATTGATATTGCATAGATATCGCGATCATATTCCGTCTTTCCTATCGTTTTCAATTCAACAAGATCGGGATAACTCTTCTCTAGTGCAATAAGATCTCTTTTCACCATCTCATAAGTATATTCTTTTTTTTGTTTTACAACATCCGCAGCATTTGCATGGTGAAATGGCATTAGCATAGCTAGGATGATCAGACCAGCTACTATTGATTTAATCCTCATTACGTTCCTCCCAAGATGATGACAATTTGCAATCTATTATGACTATAAATATAGTAAAACCTGATTAAAGGAAACATATTGATATTTTTACAACAATATATATAACTTACCTAAAAAATGCCTTCATATCAACTAGATTAATAGAACTTTTATACTATATTTCATAACCATCGACATTAAACCTATTAATCCGACAATAAAATTGACTATTAAACTATCATATGTTAATTTATAGAAAAATGTCTAGGAGGTAATTCCCATTAATTTTACTCATACAACGCTATCAAGGTCTATGCTACTCATGTTATCGGTACTAATTTTGCTAACATGCTCACTACCAAAGACCCATGCAGCAAGTTCATCCTACACAGATGTTAACAATCATTGGGCAAAAGAGGCTATCCAATGGGCGCAAGAAAACAATGTTACTACTGGATATTCTGACAATACATTTCGTCCGAATAATAATGTAACTGAGGCAGAATTTGTTACAATGTTACTAAGAAGCTTCAATTATTCTTTGCCAACAACGGATAAAAGTCAGCATTGGTCAGAAGCTTCGTATCAAGCAGTAAAAACATTGAATTATCCTGTTAACGGCAGCAAAAATATGGATAAGCGCAATAGTAGTATTAAACGTGGAACCGTTGCTGATATTATTGCAGGAGCTAACGGCGTTAACTATACCGGAGATTATTCTATTCAGTACTTACTCGTTAATGAATTTTCTAAAGGTAAATCTTCAAAAACAGTAAATGGATATCAAGGTTATGGCTTATTAACACGTGCAGAAGCCGTTCAATTTATTAAAAATCTACATGATAATGGGATGAAAGAGCTTAAGGCTCGTCCAGTTGAATTATCTGATATTAGTTTATTACCTGCTATCGATAAAGGTAAAACCTATATTATTGGCGATGAGCAAATTTCACTAGATTACGAGCCAGCAGAAGATCAAATCTATCATAACTATAAACTTTCAGAGTCTCATGCCAATGTTGAGTGGAGTATTATTGTAGCTGATGGAAATACTATTCCAACTTATTATGCAGAAGAAGATGCCATTACCAAAGAGACCGTATATCAAAGCTTACAAATAGATAAAAAAACTGGCGTACTTAAAACAAGTTGGGCATTATGGATAGGAGATATTACCGTTGTAGCTACTTCAAAATCAACTGGTGAGGTCATTGCGACGAAGGATATTCATATAAGCTATAACAATATTAATGAGATTGTTGTCAGTAATGGTCTTATTGAGTTCCATTTAGTAGAAAATCTGAAATTTGATAGCTATGAATGGGAGAATAAAATCTATGAATACGCTACTAACTTAGATGAAGTTGAATTCTCTTACGAATTCCTTAATCATGACGAGCTTTATTATATTGACGTTACCAAACGTTATTACGATAAAGATAAGAAAGTCGTATACTTTGAATTCGAACCTATCATCCAAACTTCTCAAGATCAGATCATCTTCATCTCTGCTGGATATGCAGAGAGTACGGTTATTTCTTATTTCCTATTAACGATTCCAGGAAAAGAGTAAAACTAATAATTATTCGCATTCTGTTAATTAGCTAGTTCCCTACAATTATAAGCACAATAGCCCCACTACTTATGCATTGCGCATTTCGTAGTGGGGCTATTATTTTCTTTGAATATTAATTAATGAGGTCCAACAACGCTAAAGCGAGCTTTTACATGGTTAGCGTTATCGATTTCATCAACAATTGCAATCGCATAATCACTGTAGCTAATATAGCTTTCTTGTTGATCGTTCAAAATTAACTGATCGCCACCAACTTTGTAAGTACCACTACGTTTTCCTTCTGGATCGAAGAAGCCACCAGGACTTAGGAATGTCCAGTTAATACTTGAAGCTTTCAAGTCCTCTAAGTTGCGTCCTTGATTACTTGCTGTTGCATAGAACATTTCAGGGAAATCAGCTGTATCCATTACTTTTGTTGTCAATTCAGGATCAACATACAAACTTCCTGCACCACCAACAACAATTAGACGAGTTGATACGCCTTGGAATATATCAATAAGATGTTGACCAAGCTCCACATGTAGCTGCTCGGAACCGAACGGAGCACCAAAAGCATTAACTACAACATCAAACCCTTTAATGTCTTCAGTCGTAAGTGCTTGAATATCCTTTTCAATAACGTTAACTTTACCATTACTTACTTTTGATGCATCACGCACGAACGCAGTAACTTCAAACCCACGATTCAATGCTTCCTCCACGATGTTAGACCCTGCTTTACCACTTGCTCCAATAACTGCAATTTTCATTTTGTTTCCTCCTAAGAATTTTTATGTTCTTCCTGTTGCAACTTCTTGTTCATAAAAAGTTGCTTCGTAAGCATTACCTTTTTTATTGACTACTTGAGTTACATCTTGCAAATAAAAAATACTTCGAAAGCATGGTCCGATTGAAAAACAAAAGTAACTTTAATTGTTACATTAAAAGTTAGAAAAAAAGATCGTCCAGCTTTCACTAGATTCGATCTGTTATCATGCCCAATGTCACTTGCGATAATTCATCCTCAAGCTTTTTTCCCAAACTTGCATAGACTTCACTCAAGCTACTCTCGATCTTACGTCCAACACGACAATCTATATTGGTATCCTTATGAATGGCAAATAGCTCATGATCAGGTGTTACCGCATTATAAATTTCGTATAGCGTAATATCATTTACAGCTTTCGTTAGAGACATCCCTTTCGTTCCTCGACCGGAACGCAATAGACCTGCCTTCTTAAGGGAGGATGTAATTCTCCTAATGACAACTGGATTCGTATTGACACTACCAGCAATCCATTCGGATGTCAGTAATTCCTTTTGCTCAGTAAGAGCAATGAGACTCATCACATGGATTGCGACAGACATACGATTGTTAACCATTTGTCTCACCTCAATGTAATTATTATAGTTACATTTAAACGGAATTGCAATAGCTACTTCTTCCTCATTATTTGGAAGCCATTATTAAAGCGTTACTCTTTTACTATAACTTTTAAATAGTGTAGCACATAAAACGTCTAATATTAATAGCTAGTTTATTGCTTTAATAGCTATTGATACAGACTTCCGTTACTTAACTTCTGTAAACCTTCCATATCTATAATGACGATTCCATTGTAGTGCTTCTGAATTAATTTTTGATCAACGAACTTTTTGATAACACGATTCAAATGTCGGTAGCTAGTTCCCAATAATTCTGCAATTTCAGTTAGCTTAGTCGTTTCTAATTCGCCGCGTTTAAATTTCAAATGTTCTGTATTTTGCGCGATAGAAATCAAATAGCTTGCAAAACGATTTTCTACTGAAGTAAGGACGTTCACACTTGCCGATAAGGAGATACTATTTAATTTATGTGAAACATGATCTAGTAAATATCTTAGAAATTGGGCATGCTTCAATTCATACTCTTGAAGTGCTCGATAAGGAATCGCAATAACCGTCGACGTATTAATTGCCTCTACAAACACTTTTGCTTGTTCACCATTAACAAGCTCCATATCACCAATTAATGATATCGGTTGGCAAAAGCGCAAGAGCAATGTGCGTCCATTAGGCAAAGCTGTAGATATTTTCAATTTACCTTCTACTTGAATATATAAATGTTGCATTTGATCTCCATTTTCAACTAATAAATCGCCAGGCTGAAGTTGTCTCAAGCTCATCTGTGCAAAAGTTGTTTCATGAAATAGCTGCGCCATATCGTATTCGGTTAGCCATTCCTTAATCCGTAGTTGTTCTTGATCATGAGTCATACGTATTACCTCCAAAAACTTTTCATTACTTTATAATCTATACAGTTTGCTCAACTTCAAAAAGGAAAATATAATTACCATTAACAAATTAGGACATATGTCCTTTTGTGAGTTGAGGTTATTGCCTATAATATACAAGGAACATGAGAAGAACCTTAATTATAACAGTATCATGAAAAGGAATGAGTATTTACATGAACATCCGGGTTATCGCTTTGACGATTGCAGCTTTTGTTGTTGGATTAGTTGAACTTATTATTGGAGGCATTCTTCCTCAAATCTCGGAAGATCTAAATGTTAGTATTTCCTCCGCTGGCTTACTTATTACAGTTTTTTCACTTGTTTTTGCTATCGCAGGTCCGTTATTATTGTCTGCTACATCAAAAATCGAGCGCAAAAAACTTTTATTAATCTCATTAAGTATTTTCTTCGTTGGTACGATGATCGCCTTTCTTGCACCCAATTACTACATTCTACTAATCGCTCGAATTGTGAATGCCGCATCAGGCTCACTCGTTATCGTACTCGCTTTAACGTTATCGATTAAAGTTGTACCCGAGCACTATCGTGCTAGAGCTATTGGTTTTGTGTCCATGGGAATTAGTTCGTCCATCGTTATAGGTATTCCCATTGGGGTGTTAATAAGTGATTTTTGGAGTTGGCGAATTATCTTTCTTATCGCTTCCATTCTAACGGTCATTGCCTTCTTTATTATTGTGTTATTTATCGAGAAAGTACCTGGAGGCAAAGTTATTACGATCCGCGAACAATTCCAAGCTGTTAAACAAATCAAAATCGCTTCTGGACATCTGATGATGATGTTTGCTATTGGCGGTCACTATTTGTTCTATGCCTATTTAACTCCTTACGTTCAGCAATATTATGGATTGAATGCAAGCCAAGTAAGTATGATCTACTTCGCGTTTGGATTCTCAGCTATTGCTGGTGGATTTATAGGCGGCATTCTATCTGATAAAATCAATCCACGACGGGCTGTCGTAACAATTGTGTCGACATTTCTAGTAACATTATTGTTAATTTCATTGACTCGTGACAATTTCTATCTCTTTATCCCATTGCTTATTATTTGGGGGATCATGTCTTGGGCAGTATCACCACCGCAACAAGCGTATCTTATTCAAACTAGCCCGAAAACTGGCGATATTCAGCAAAGTATTCATAACTCGGCACTTCAATTCGGAATTGCTGGTGGATCAGCATTAGGCGGTTTTCTTATTGATTTCACAGAAGATGTAACTACCAACAGTTGGGCTGCTTGTATTGTAATGGCTATCGCACTTGGACTAGCTATATTCTCAACAACAAGACCCGTACCACTAGATAACAATGCATAGACATAAATATCGTCAACCATTACAATATAATAACTTATCACTGTAAAGGAATGGCGAACAATTTATGATTAATGAAACAATATTATCTCCACCTTCGGAAAAACAGTTATTTTGGCAAGGTGTTAAAGATTGCATACCTACTTTACTTGGATATATTGGAATAGGTGGAGCTTTCGGTATTGTCGGTTCTGCATCTAATTTTTCAATGCTCGAAATAATATTACTATCAATATTCGTATACGCCGGCTCGGCGCAATTTATAATTTGCGCACTATTAGTTGCACATACCCCGCTATCCGTTGTTGTTTTTACTACATTCATTGTAAATTTGCGACATTTCCTAATGGGGCTAACGGTTGCTCCAGCATTCAAGTCGTATTCTATATGGCGTAATATTGGAATCGGCACTTTGTTAACAGATGAAACATTTGGTGTTGCTTCAACAAAGCTGATGAGTCAACACCGTCTTCAAGCTAGCTGGATGAATGGACTTAATATAACTGCTTATTTATGTTGGATTATTTCCAGTATTGCTGGAGCATGCTTAGGACAATGGATTAATAACCCTGAAATGTTGGGGCTAGATTTCGCATTAACTGCCATGTTCGTTGCGTTACTTATATTACAACTACAGCAAGTTGCGTCTAATAAGTTGAAACCAATGTTACTCGTTGTTGGATATACGATTTTATTTATGTTTATATTGATGCTTTTTCTCCCCTCACATTTCGCAGTTATTATCGCTACAATATTAGCGGCAACGATTGGGGTGTTGACGGAGCGATGAGTACAACGACCTCATTTATATGGATTATTATTGGATGTGCAATTGTTACCTGGTTACCGCGTATTGCTCCATTTATATTAGTTAAAAAAGTTGTACTTCCAGAAGTGATGATGAAATGGTTAAGTTACATTCCGATCTGTATATTAACTGCATTAATTGTAGAGAATGTATGGACAATAGATGGAAAAGGTATTACCGCTATTTCAATCGATCTCCCTTTCTTATATGCATTAATTGCTACTGTTATTGTTGCAATATGGAGCAGGAGCTTATCTTTAACTGTACTGGTTGGAGTTATTGCTATGGCTTTAGTACGTTATTTCATTTAATTACTTCACTCTAATGAGAAGATGACGAATTCTTATAATAGTTAACAACTTATATTTCATTACGCAAAAGGGTCAATCAGCACATGCTGATTGACCCTTTTGTAGTATCTTATTAGAACATTTATAATTGCAGTTTATACATTCTGTACTCGACTAGCCAGCATCTCATAGATAGCGTGAGCAACGCCTGATTCTGTATTACGCTTTGTTGTATATGCAACTTGATTACGAATATGTTCCGAAGCATTAGCCATCGCTACACCTCTTCCTACGGATGTTAGCATAGTAAGATCATTATAACTGTCACCCATTGCCATAATCTCGGATGCATCAATTCCTTTGCTCTTCGCATACTCTAATACTGCATATCCTTTATGGCCATTTAGATTATTCACTTCTAGATTTTCATGTCCAGAACTTGTAATGGCAAGTCCATCTAATTTACGTAATCTTGCATCTGCTTTAACTAGTCGATCCTCATACGTTGTTAATGCAAATATTTTCAAGATTACAATATCATTGTCTTCAAGTAATGGTTCAAATGAGTCTACGAATTTACAGTTTTCATTGCGAACTCTTTCAGCGAACATCATATTAACAATCTTCTCACGTTCTTCTTCTAATAGATCTGGTAGTTCGCGTAAAGCGATATATCTTGAGATTGCTCTGCAACGTTCTTCACTTAGACTGAATGCACCAATGCTAGTCATAAGTTCAAAATACATATCTTCTTCTAATAATATATTATGCACATTACGTACTTGTTCTTTAGATAATGGCTGGCTGGCTAGTAGATTACCTTCTACATCACGAGTTTCTGCTCCATTTAGACTAATAACAGGACAAGAAATTCCCGCTTCTTCTAGAATGGCAGTTACATTGGTGTAAGGTCTTCCTGTCGCTATCACGAATTCAATGCCTTGTTTTTGTGCCTCTAAAATGGCTTGTTTATTTTCCTCACTAATGCGCCAAGTTTGATTTAACAATGTGCCATCCATATCCGAAACTATTAATTTCATAATGCTCCCCCGTTCGTTGTTGTCACTTGTGTAATACACTACTTAAATTGCATGTTCAAAAGCAGGCGTTTAGAACCCAGAACAAGCTAGTTGATAATATTATATATGAAATCACTAAAACATTCGTCTTATCTATGTAAATTATTATTAGTAATCTTTGACTTTCATCTTAAAGGTTCCTCTATTGCTAAACCAACTTATTCATTCCTATAAACGAAATCACTTCTTCACGAGTTGGGATCGACGATTGTGCACCAGCTTTTGTGACCGCCAATGCTGAAGCCGCAACAGCATATACTAAAGCTTGTTTTGTACCTTCTCCTGCAAAAGAAGCAGCTGCAAATGCCCCTATGAATGTATCGCCTGCAGCGGTTGTATCGACTGCTTTAACTTTAATAGCAGGAATACTATATTGCTCACCTTGAACGTCTGCATAG
Source organism: Paenibacillus endoradicis (assembly GCF_024721975.1). The sequence continues at coordinate 811,171 of NZ_JANQBB010000002.1, forward strand.
ACACAGCCATGCTCACCCAGTGTAATGATAACTCGCTTTACACCTTTTGCAATAAGTAGCATCGCAGCTTGTAGTGCTGATTGCTCATTATCTACTTGAATACCTGTAATGACCGCTGTCTCTGTCTCATTCATTATAAACGTATCGATACTACTCCATAATGTTTGCGGTATAGAAACTGCTGGCGCAGGATTAAGCCAAACTGCAACAGATGCCGTCTTTGCTTGTTCTATTACATACTTTGTTGTATCCCAACTAATCTCATTTTGTAATAGTACAGCGTAGACAGCTTCCCAATGAACATGTTCATCGATGTCTGCAGATGTCAACTTACTATTGCTACCTTTAGCTATTACAATATTGTTCTCGCCTTCCTCATTCACCGTAATAATTGCAATGCCCGAGGCTCCTTGCTTTCGTAATACATGATCTACCCTAACTCCACTTCGTGCGAGTTCATGAGTAAGTTTATCCGCAAATCCATCATTTCCAACGGCACCTATCATGTAACAATTAGCACCTGAACGAGCTGCTGCTACCGCTTGATTAGCCCCCTTGCCTCCTGGGAAGTAAGAAAGACTAATACTATCTATTGTTTCACCTGGTAGTGGAAACTGCTTAACTCCACTAACGATATCCATATTAACACTGCCAATGACAAGTAATTTCTTCAACTTAAAATCTCTCCTACAGTTCAATCTCTATCATCAATTCTAAGTATAACAAAAAACCGTTTTGTGCATGCCTAATTTTAGCTGCACAAAACGGTTTCCCTATGAGAACAAGTTTTAAAAGCGGACTTTCGTCAGTCGAGAAGAGGTGTTAATTTTCGGAAGGAGAACACTCTATAACTCATGTTATTGAGCGTAATCACCTGTGTAGTTTACTAATGATGCATCGGATACTCCTTCAAGCTCAGCAATGGTTTGGAGAAATGAAGTATTATCATCTTTTAATTTAATCTCATAAGTGACTTCAGTATAGCCTTTTCGTACCGTTTTGGACTTCAGTTTACCGCTTAACTTTCTCGTCTCAATACGTACTCCACCTGTAGCTTCATCTGAATGGCGAATAATTAGTAGATATGCCTCTTCACGGATTTTACGCTTACTTAACCAATAAATAACGATACCAATAACAACTGATCCAAATATAGCTAAAGGATATATTTTAGCTCCTACAGCAATGCCGACAGAGATCGCCCAGAACATATAGACAATATCTAACGGATCTTTCACAGCAGTCCGGAAACGTACAATACTTAAAGCACCAACCATACCAAGTGACAATACGATATTCGTACTAATGGTCATAATGATAAGTGCTGTAATCATCGTCATCAATACAAAAGATACATTATAATTGTAGCTATATACTACTCCACGATAAGATTTACGATAAATAAAATAGATAAACATACCTAGACCAAAAGCAACAACTAAACCTAACACCATATCATAATATGAGATCGATTTAAAACTGTCTAGTGTTATAACACTCTTTTTAATAATGTCTTGAAATGACATTAACGTTCCCCCTAGCTCTTTCCCAACTGTATTTCATTCCATTTGCTCAAAGGTAGCAAGTTCCAACACACTCTAATTATTACTGTGTATGCAGATGCATCATTTTTTCTCTACAAAGCACATACTTAGAAATGCTTGAACGATTATGACTAGTAGGACGAAGTAACTGCCTTATGTTATCAGGAAGTACATCATCATACTTCACTTCCATAATTGTTACAGCAGGTGATAATACCTCTGCATGAGAAAGCTGTGGCTCAAATAGATTAGTAGAGTTTGAACCTACAGCTAGTCTCTTATCAAAGGTGATCCTCACATTGCCATAACTATATACGTATGCTTCGCGCCAATAATCTACAATAGTCGTTGGACGATAGCCATAGGTTTGTAATGCTACATAAAAATCACGGCATAACGGCTCTTTGGATTGATAAAGAAATTCATAATTACCATCTATAATTCCATCATATTGCTCCCTAGTAATTTGCACAGCTTCCTTGGCTACAAATTCTCCTATTTTGCTCTTTCTTTCAATGGAAATATAACTATCAGAGTCATTATACGTACGAATCCGAAACTTCTGACGCTTGAACACTCCATCATTTTTCGTTTCGATGGCTGTCCGTTTGGCATCGTCAAAATATAAACTTCTTATGTTGTAACCATCACTCGTTATAGAGTGCTCGTCTAACTGTAATGCGGTCGAAATTCGACTACGCATGGCAATATAGTCATGAAGATGCAAATAGTATTTCTGCTCGGTACGAAGTCGTTGTCCTCTTAATCGCATCTACTTCACCTCAAATTCTCTTAAACCCGCGTAATATTCTTTACTGCTAACAGTAATTGAATCAAAAGGATACTGAACATTACCTTGAGAATCAGTAACTAGTACTTTGAAATAATATCTGCCTGGCGATAATTTTTCCATTGTAAATGTAGTTCCTTTAATCATGTTTTCTTCTTTCACAATCTCTGTGAATTTCATGTCATTGGCAATTTGAATAGAGTAGGTTAATTCATCATCCTGCAAATCAAATGATAATTCCCAAGAGAATTTCAATTTATTATTTACGATTTCAACTTCGTTAAGATAGAACGGCTTCGGTTTTTGCAAATCTTCATAATAGTTTGCCAGATTGGTCTTCGGAGTTGTTTTTAACAGTTCTAATTCTTGATCATATAAGGCGATTGGATCACTTAAGAAGTTTTTATCAGGATTACGATGTAAAAATGGATAAACAATATTGTAGTATTTATCAATTTGCTGTTGAATACTATCTTCATTAATATAGTTATATAACTCTTCCATTTTTTCTGTTAATTTCTCCACATTTTTCTCACTACGGAAATAGCGTGAAGCTAGGACATTACCCCAGTAAATACTTATTCCTTGTTGAAATGGCAACCGAGAATTGAAGTTTCGATAAGCATCATCATAATCCCAAGGCAAGAAGTACCATGTTGTTGAATTAAGTGGTGAATAAAGATAATAGTTTTGCGTCATTGTATCTAAGTTATCCATAAGTAAATTCATCGCTGTCCATGTTAAAAAGTTATCTTCATTAAAATGCTTTTCTATCACTTCGTCTATTGGAATTGTAAAATCATTAACATCTGTAAGCATTTCAATAAGTCTTGTATGCTCTTCTCTACCTTTAACTTCTAATATTGTATTAAAAGCATCCAAATCATACTTCGCATCATCGATATCTTTCAATTCCTCATTTAAGAAAAACTCGAAATTAGTTGCTTTATACAAATACCCATTGGGATCAAGCAAATGAGCTTTCAAAAACTGTTTGTTCGGTTGTTCAATATGAGTAAACAACCCATAATCAACATATTGTCCAGTCTTCTCATTATTGGATAAATCCTTAATATAGACATGAATAAATTGAGTTCTTAAACTTGTCATATCGGGTAGAGTCTCCATTAAATCAAAACTAAGCTTATTCCTAATTCGAGAAAAATCATCAACATGCTTGTTCAAATTAAGTGTACGTTGATCCATATATGTACCAGTATCTGACTTGAACTTGATTTTGAACGATTTTTGTTCAAGGTACCATGTCGTATTACCACGTAGCTCAATCGTGGCATTAGAATCCATATCAGCAAAGCCAAACATCCCTGAAAGTGGTCCTTTATCATCACTTCGTCCCTCTTGCACAATGACATCAAGTTCCTTTGCCGTTGCTTTGTCCGTCTGTCTATTCATAGCATACCAATTGAATGAACCATCATGTTCTTTATATGGCAATACGGTGACATACAAAGTTTTGAGGGATGAATCATCATCCCTCTCATAAACACCTTTATCTTCAATTAGTTCTGTACTTAAGTCCGTTGGAATGGTTACTTCATTAATAATCTCATTCACTGTTTTACCACTACTAGCTGTTAAGGAATCAGTTACAGAACAACCTGTTAACATAATCGCTACTATCATAATAACCGATAAGGCAATGCCACCTTTTTTCTGAATAGAAAGTGCCTTTTTAGCTGATATTTGGCTCATTGGCTGTGAACAGAATGTGTAGTAGTCAATATTCCGTAGAACATACAGTAGTCGAGCAATAACTGCTATAATGGCAACGAATGCCGCGATAAAAATGCCAAGTCCATCATAACCGATTTGCATCATCCAATATGTACAACCTATATTTAGAACAAAGAATAATAATCCAATCCACATAACACCTTTGCGATCATCAAAGTACATAAGGACGTGAGTGAATACGAACACCGTAATAAATAAGAAGTATGCCAATGCTAATATAATAAATAAATCAAGCTGCTCCATCGTAAAGCCAATATACGGTAAAAACTTTATGCCTAATGCAATAGATAATACTGTAAACAATAGTTGAATTTCCATTAAGAAGCTTATTTCTCGAGTTAATGTTTTCTGCATTTGCTTTTTAGCGAGTTTAATATCTTGAATCGTTCCACCTTCTAGCACATTCAAATAGTACACTCTAAACTTTTCGTAAAATGATGTTTCTACTGATACTACAAACGTTACTAACGTAGGCATTACCGATAGAAAGGCATAAAAGACCGGCACATCGTAAAACATGTAAACATGGAATTGATCAGCAATAACCGTACCTTTATTGGAGAACCAATATACGAAATTGTGTAAATATACTCCTGAGTATACAAAGCAGCCTGCAAAGAACAGTGAAGCGAATTTCTTAAAATATTGCAGAAATTCAAAGTAATACTCTGCTGACCCACGAGGAAACTTCTGTTCAAAGTGAATGGAAGACAATAAAATAATAATAAAGAAACCAACATCAATGCCTGTTAATGCACTAATAACGGTAGATAAACTACTGAATTTTAATAGTACCCAACCTACAGCTACTGCTAATATTGCGCCGATAATAAAACTTCTTGTAATGCGCATATAGTCTTTCAGTGCAGATAGGTATACACCTTGTATCCAGATTATGACGAGAAACATAAAGCAGAAGTAGGCCGCCAATTTGTAGAAAAAGTCACCTTCTACTCCCCACAAAAATGAGATTGAAATAATCGAACAAAGCGGAAGCATTAGTAACAATACCCCATAATATGAGGACATTAATCGTTCGTATTTCTTCTGATACATCATATCTGCCACATACCGTGTTAATGTCATAGACACTCCGGATGTCACCACGATCGAAAAAATAAAACAATAAGACATCGTTGCAATGTACAATTCCCAATCCAAGTAGCTTCCACCATTACGCGACATAAGTAGCTGTAACACCATAATTAATGCCATACACAATATCATTGGACCAACAGTCGTTAATGAGGAGTACGCATATGCTCTAATATTGTTAATGAGTCCTTCTTTATGAAAGAGCTTTCTCAGCTCGAAGCCTATCCCTGCCATTGGAATCCCCCCCTAACTCGAGGTATAATCTTCGATAATTCACAATTACATCCTCTTGACGATAATACTTAGACACACGTGTCAACGCGTTTCTTCCCATCTCTTTTCTTAACTTACCGTTCTGGCAAAGCTTAATGACAGCCTGAGCCATTAATTCATAATGCATAACTGGTGTAACAATACCTGCAGGGCCGATATTATCTTCCAAGCCTTCTAACAATTCCTTACAACTACCTACATTTGTAGAAACAAATGGCTTAGAAGCAGCCATCCCTTCTAAAATCGCAAGTGGCTGACCTTCACTTATACTTGTTAGCATTAACACATCCATTTTGCCGATATAGTCTAATGTTTGAATTGTACCTGTAAAATTTACGTCTTTTACTTGTAATGCGTTAACAAGTTGCAAGCATTCTTGATAATAATTTTCATCTTCTTCAAAAGATCCCATGATGTAGAACATAGCATTAGGAACTTCTTCCTTAATTAGAGCAAAGCTTTGAATCATCGATTTAATATCCTTGATTGGCACAACACGAATGACCGCACCAATGTAAATGAGATGATCTGGTTTTTTCTGATCAAGTTCAATGTATTTCTGTACATTTACACCGTTAGGTATTAATTCAATCTTATCGCTATCGCAACCGATTTCAATTTGAATATCCCGATTTCGGCTAAACAATGTCGTTACCCAATCTGCATGCTCATATGAACAATTAGATAGGCGGTAGAAATATTGAATCCACATATCTTTGAAATAACCTTTTACCCAGTCAGCTTTAATTATTTCCTCTTCCCGTTCACGTGAGTATATTCCATGCTCAGTTAGTAGGAAGGGCTTTTTGTAAACTTCTTTAGCAACTGCGCCAATAATACCTGCATAGCCTGTCGATGCGCTATGATATAAGTCTGCTTGGGGGAGTTGTTCACGAATCGTAAGAAATAATGGTAAAATCATCGAACGAACGGTCCAGAACATTTCTGTAAATGGCACGAGCGGATATCGTTCCTGACAAAGTTCCTCTAACACATCAAAGAAATCTTTACTCGCAAGAAAATCTGATACTTGATTAAATTGAGTATTACGTAGCAGTGAGAATAAAACTTTCCAATCAATTTCACCTTGTTCTCCGAGTAATCTTTTCAAATTATCCTTTTGCTCTTTGTTCAACTTAAATCGTTTGCCCCATCTACCATTCTCCAACAAATACGTATCAAGGAATGTCTCTCTTACTTCTACGACGTTAGCAGGTAAAGTATATTTGAATTTCCCCTTTTGCTTTTCTTGCGCAGCAATCGTGAAAATTACAAATTCATGCTCCGGCATACTAGTAATAATGTCATGTATCCAACTTGAAACGCCGCCCGTAACATAAGGATACGAGCCTTCAGCAATAATACAAATCCTCATCATTTCACCTACTTTAATTCAATTGAAAACTCTTCGTTATCCGTTGTTACCAAATATGTGCCTTCATCAATTTTTTGTACATCACAATCGATGAGCCGTCCAATTCTTTTGTTCGAACGTAAGATGAAATATTGAGTAACTTGTTGATTATCAATTTTTACAGATACCTTATTATTGTCATTAGCTCTAGTTATATGGCTACTTAATACGTACCCCATTTCAAGTGCAGCATTATCAGAAGTATTTGCTCTAGTCCATGGATATGTTGATTCCATACGATTTAGCATTTTTTCGAATTCTTCATATAACTCGCTCCATTTTTTATTACCACTTCGATCACTTTCAAGTAAATCATCTGGATGTAAAAAGTGAGAAATTACTCCTAACGAAGTCATCGAATTAGCTTCTAGCCAAGTCATATATTCCGTATCAAAGTATCCTGAAGTCATACGTGGCATCTCGATAACACCATCTTCTGCCACTTTGTACTCTTGAACATATGCGAAATTAAGTGTGTCCGTATCATATACAGCTGAAACAACTCTCAACTCAGGCCATGTTTGCTTAAGAATTTTCCTTCCCTCATTACTCAATATATTGGAAGGAGGAACATAACTAATCGGTGTATAATTCGGAAAAGCACGCTTCAAGTAATCAAGCATCTCTTGCGTTGCAATCCCCATATCCTCTGTCGTTTTCCAACTAACATAGTCATAATATTTTGCTACGTCTTCTCTCTGTTGCAGAGGCTGATGATTGTATCCATGAATACCAATTTCACCGCCACTTTTCAATATTTCTCGCCCGAACGTGATGAGATTAGTTTGATTATCTCTAACTGCATGCTCAAACGGTGCTATGACGTTATCCTCATAAACTTCAATGGCTACTGCTGTATATTTCAAATTGTATCTTTTTGAAGCTTTTATCATATCCGGCCACCAAATATCTCGATAAAATGCCGATAGATTTCTCCCATACTCTTTATAAATATCTTGATTTATTTCCGAACTGATTGGAGCTGGGAAATCATCAATATAGAATAGTTTTTCATTGAATATTGGATAGATGTAATCAGGGATCATTAAGCTAATTGCTCCTACAATTAAGCCTCGATTAGATTTTGCATATAAATTATTTCCGTTATAAACCATAAATTTCCCGCTACCATATTGATTGCTCCAAACGATAGGGATTCCTGATTTACCACTAGCGTAAACTGTAACATCATCATCTAGTTCCACAATTAGTGAATCATTATAGACAAATTCAGATCCATATTCTTTTCCCGTTTGTCCGATTAATAGTGGTAACTTAAAATGAATTTCAACGTTAGAGTCAATAAAGCGATAATTTACAATACCAAGCTTACGATAAAGTTGTGTAATAACATGATCAGGATTATCAATTCGCATCTGGAAATAGTAACCACCTTGTTCTACATACTCCTCGATAGCTAATATATAATCTCCTAATACTTCAAGCGATGCCGTCACAGAAACGGCAGTACATTGTGATAACTCTAGACGTTCTGTTGCTACATCTTGCAACACATACGCTTGTTTCATATACCGATACACTTCGGATAAATTATTCTGAAGATCGATACTTTGACTATCTTTAGAATCAATTACTACACAATGATGTTCTTGATTACTTTCCTTATCGCTTAATAACATGGTCTGCTCTGCTTCAAGTCTGAACGATTGCCATTGTTCAGACTCAACAATTTGCTGATTGTTATTAATTTTCAGAATGAGATTTGAACGTGCAACTTGCGATACAATTGCAAAGGAAAGAATACATATTAGAATAATATAAACATTACGCCGAAATTTAATTGCCTTATCCATACTATGCTCCTTCAGACCAGAACCTTACCATTGTGATTGCATGATTAGATAATCTTACTGGTGCTTTTTTCAATTGCTCTAGTGTCGACTGGAGCTTTACTTTTGATTTGGTTGAAAAATATACTTTCAATAGCGATAAGAAAGCCTGTTCACTATCTGGAAAGTGTTCTAAATACTGTTGACCTGTCTGCTCGGCATCTCCGTATAATTCCAATAACAGCTCCATATCAATTTTTTCTTGATATAACCATTCTTCTTTTTCCTCAAGCGTAAGTACTCTCTGAATTACTGATAAATAGGTAAATTGATACTTACGCATCGTCCTTACATCGAGAAATCCACTTTTCAAAAACTTACGCAGAACTTCTACATAAGCCAGTGTAATTGTTTTGTCCGAGAAGTCGTTCTCGTACTTTACAGATAGCTCTTCTAGTGAAAGAAGTAACTTTCGTTTTACCTCCATAATGGCGCTAACAGCATAGTGTGACGTTTCAGTATCTTCATTACTAACTGCTTGTTGTAATATTTCAATATAGTTAATCGCATCTTGCTTCAATACATCGATCATCACTTGACGACGATCATGATGTTGACTTACTACGAGCGCATCCTCAATTGGGATAACATTAAGCTCTTTCTTCTTTTCAAGTTGCTTGTAAATTCCAATGCGTTTAATCGTATGTTCCTGTTGCTGGCGAAACACATAGTCCGAGAACTCTTTACCTGAATTACGAATAAAGGCATTAGGCCACATAATCGGTAATAACCACGCTACACCAGGTAGTAGAGCAACGATAACAAATTTAGTTGTAATATTTCGGATTGACTTAACATTTAGAAATACGATCAGTACAAAAGAAACCACTAGATAAATTCCATAATATGCAATGTACACAGTTATCACTCCTCATTTACAGCTGTGAAAGTAATTGTAGGATGAGATAAACGTTGCAATACCCGTTCTGCATCATGCTCACTTGTGTTGGATAGTAATACTTGTAGCTGTTGTTTATTATTCATTCCTAGATAATCCGTTTCACGCAAAAGTGGTGAAATGAACAGTGATGCCTCATGCAATGAAATGTTATTCAAACCACAGTTAAGCAATAAGTAAGGCACTTGATGTTGTTGCCTAATATCTGTTTTAGATAATAAAATTTCTTGGAATATTTCTTGCTGCAAGATCTGAGTTCCCGGAACATATCTACGATTTTCTGTCGCATCAATAAATGTGAACGCCTTACTAAGTGCAGAAGAAATTAAATTCACAGTAATCTGGAACAAATTTTGATGATATAGGGAGAAACTTTCAAAATTCATCCCATCTATTGTAATGACTGCTGCAATCCGATCTTTGTGGAATATTGGTGCCATCATTAATGGAGATTGTGTATCTAGTTCTTTATTGACATACATCTGGCCATTTTCTAACAGTTTAGCTAGATGAGGAGAATCCTCAACCTTTAATGACTTCGCTAATTGATCTTGGCCGTAACCGGAACTCGCTAACAACCGCAAATAGCTTTGATGTTTGTTGACCGTGTAAATAGTAACTTTATTTACTCGCAGAATTGACTTCACGACATTTACTGCAGAATTGAAAACAAGCTCAGGTTCTAAACTTTCTAGTTCTTTCGTAGCATGATAGATTTTTCCGTAGCTATCTCCAGAATTAAGAATACGAAGTTGTAACTCATCCTTCACTTCACGAACTTCGTTATAGACATTATCAAGAAACTCATACCGTTCAGATACTTCCGCTATTTTCTGTTCCTGCTGCTGAATCCTTGCATTTTTACGTTCGATAGAGTAACCAACAACAAGACCAATGAAAATGTATATCGCAATTTGGAAGAAGAAATCGGTATCGTATGCTAAAGAAATAAAATCACGACCGTCCGCCATCTTCTGATATGAATACAATCCGATAGATAGTGCGACTGATAAAACTGCTTGCTTGTTACCGTATAGTATTCCGATAATTGTTATGTAAAAAATTTTTACATCTATGACGCCATAGGAACTATGCACGACGTTAAGCGTTAACCAAGCTGTAAGTGCGAATGCAAGTAAATTCTCAAAAGTAGGCAATAATTTCTTTAGATAATGTTGTAATGAAAATCCACTTGCAGCATTAGTTGTAGCTGTAGATGCAATTTCTGCTTTAGCTTGATGGTTAGAGAAATAAATTACTGTTCGTTCTAACCCTTGTTGTAATGTGTATAATGGTGCCCAATCTAGCTCTCGCATGACTTTCGTATTATCTAGTACGGAATGAGCTATATCACCTAGCCGTTTACCTTCATACTTCACTTCAATATCTTGGTTAAATTCTGATAGTTTCTCTACAAGTTCATTAACAGATGTCGCTTCGTTCGCAGACAAATTATAAATGCCTACTGCAGTACTATTTACACTTCGGTAGATTCCATCAACGATATCTTCTACATAGATAAAATCTCTCGTTTGCTTTCCATCGCCGTAAATCGTTAACGATTCATTACGTAATAACGAATTAACAAAAATCGAAACTACGCCACCTTCACCTTTATTATTTTGTCTTGGACCATATACATTTGAAAACCGGAAACCTATTGTTGATAGATCATATAATTGATTCCACTTCTCACTATACATTTCATTGGAAAGTTTACTTAATCCATATGGAGAGATTGGATTACAAATGCTATCTTCTGAATAAGGTGGATCTTGATCGATACCGTACACTGCTGCCGATGAAGCATAAATAAATCGCTTAACACCGTGTTTAGCAGACAGATCTAACATATTAACGAATCCTAGTATATTAGTTTCAGTATCTAATTGTGGATCTACTAACGATTTTTTCACACTGACTTGTGCAGCTAGATTTACAACGACATCGAATCGATAGGCACGGAAAATCTCTTCACATTTCGCATCCTCAATTGAAAGATGATACCCTTTATGTTTGAATTGAACGTTATCTTCGCGTCCAGTCGACAAATCATCAATAATAAAAACTTCATATCCTTCTTTGTGAAAGCGATCAGCTACATGAGAACCAATGAAGCCATATCCACCTGTTATTAACACTTTCATATCATCACCACTTCCAACATTTGATAATGAATGACTGAACAAAGATGTTATGATCCCAATTTTCTTGGTATCATCTAAAACTATGCTTTAAAATCAATATGTATGTACCACCATTCTATTCAACCTTGTATAAATTTATGGTAAAAAGTTCTTACTGAAGATTATGCTTTTTATTGCTGTTAAATATGTACATTATGATTCATACCAACATCTATCTCCTTACCTTATTAATCAAACCATTAGCAGTGACAATATAACTTCCTACATTAATAATCTCCACAAAAACACCCTAGAAATAGACCAACTGTGTTCTGGTCAGTAAATTCTAGGGTGTTGTACATGAAGTAGGCTTGCTGTCTTATTGTATGGTGTAACTGATCATATCGCCTGTTGAAGGAAGTTTTTTCGAGCTACTATCGTCCAGTAACACTCCCAATTTAATCGTTTGTTTTGCTGTAACTCCTAATGAATTAAGTGGAATAGCTATTTCAATAATTGAAGCTGAAGTAAAGTATCCATCTGATTGGGATAACGTGCTTATTTTGGAGAACGACCATGTTTTACCATTACCTGAGTAAGAATATAGTTTACCGTCCTCCAGCAAATAATCTATACCCGCTGTCGTCCAATTGGATGATAAATATCCAGTTTTGGCGTTGTTATCACTGTTGAAATAAATCTGATCTTTCACGCTAAGTTTCGATCCTTCTATTAATACATATAAATTATTACTATCATTAGTCAATTTCACACTTTTCACATTACCAGAACTTGTTGCTGAAGCAGAGATGGAGCTCCAATCAGTTACCTTACCATCAACTTTAATACTAACACCTGGTGTTGGTGTTGGTGTTGGTGTTGGTGTTGGCGTCGGTGTCGGTGTCGGCGTCGGTGTTGGTGTCGGCGTTGGTGTTGGTGTTGGTGTTGGTGTTGGTGTCGGCGTTGGTGTCGGCGTTGGCGTTGGTGTCGGTGTTGGTGTCGGTGTTGGTGTTGTAGCTAGTGATACCTTAGCCATCGCACCACCTAATGGTAATGAGTCGCCTTTGGAATCATTCCACATATATCCTACATTAATAGACTGACTATTTTCAGCATTCAGTATGGACAGCGGTATGACAAATTCAACTGCTGAAGAATAAATAGCTATATTTTCTTTGGTGTAAGACGTTACCTCGCTCCAGCTCCAGTCTTTTCCAGACCCAGTGTATTGATAGAGCAGACCATTTTCCAACAAGTATGAAGCATTACTATTTGACCAATTCGATATAGCAAAGGCTGATCCACTGCTTGAGCCAGTATCAATATATAATTGACCTTTTTCACTCAATAAACTGCCTGTTACTAATATATAAAGCATCTCATTAGCAATTACACCTTTAAGCTCTTTCACATTTGACGAACTGTTAGCAATTTCAGTTATAGAGTTCCAATCTTCAGATAATCCATCGATAGTAATGTTAACATCCGAAGAGCCAGTTTCAGGCACATCTACAGGAATATCTGGCGTTGGTATTACTTCAACCGGAGGTATAACTACTATTGGCGGAACAACAACGTCATCACTTGGAGCTGGTGTTACTTCTGGGATATTTTCAAATTGTTCCATATATTCTATAGCACCTAGATCTATCGTTGAGCCAACGATCCGCTCTTGAGATGTATAGTCTAGTTCACCACCATTGCCATAAGCAACGCTTCCCATATCGATTGCTGGAGAATCAGCTTGTAACGAAATGTCTCCGTTCTCAGCATCAATAAATAATGGATCAGCATATATAGAATGTCCATCACGTTTACTTAAAGCAACATACGTTGCAAATGAATCATAACGAGTTCCGCTAACTCTCCAATGTGAAGATATTTTTCCATCTACGTAATACATATTGTAATCAACCATATTTCCGTTATTTCCTGTATTACTATCGTAAAAGAATGGTGTTTGAGTATTGGTATAAAATACATTATTAAAAAATCCATTATTTTTCACTGCAAACTGGAATGTTATTTCTCCATAACCATCAAACAAACTATTGTTATTATAGAAAGTATTATTCATGACGATATTATTTGTTGCAGAACCGTTACTTGTCGAAGAACCACCCATAATTAGCCCAGCTTTTTGATTATGGTGAATGTAGTTATTTCTAACGACAATATTGCTTGTTGTTTTATTCAGCTTCTCACTTGCAATTTCAATTCCAAAGTTACTGCCCGTTACTTCATTACGCTCGATAATAGTATTTGTACCACCATCTACATAGATAGCAGCAGCATTACGTGATCCACCATAGGCTGGATTCGTAATCGTGTCGACGTTAGATACTTTATTATCTATTACCATTCCATTTCTCGCCTGATCAATACAAGGGGCTGAACAAGTATTATAATGTCCGGCTACATCGATCCCAATATTATTAACATCGTAAATGATATTGTTCGATATGATAAATCCGTCCACATTACCAACAACGGTTAATGTTTCACTTGAGCCAAGTGTTAGATCGTGGAGCACATTTCCTGAAATCGTAATATCCGTCATCGCTTGTGTTCCGTTACCGTATACAATAATGCCGTTCGCATTGCCTTTAGCACTATAGTTCGCGATATTGTGTACGTTATTATTCAAGATATAAAGATTGGAACCGCTCTTCGTTACTTTAATACCTGCCAAATACTTCGATGAGCTATCTGCGGTAAGTCCAGTTAATTCAAATCCATCAAAAACAATATAATGTGCACCGATTAATTGAACGATTTGTTCAACTTTCGCTACTTTAGAAACATCAATAACCGGTTGCTCTCCTGGATATGCTTGAAATGTGATGTGACCGGCACTTGCTGAACCAGAACTCGTGATGGTAATGGCTTCTTCATATTTACCACCTCGTACAAGTACAGTCTCACCTGCTTTCATCGTATTTGCTGCATACTGGATTGTACGCCATGGAGCATCTATAGTCCCAGCGTTTTTATCAGATCCGCTTGTTGATACATAAAATACTTTCCCGGGAAAATGATCACTTAAGCTAGCCCCTATCGGTAAATATGAGAATAGAATCATAACACTAAGCATAGCAATAAAACTGATCTTTACTCTTTTGGTAATCTTTAAGTGTTTGTCGTTGGTATTCATAGCAAAGAACAGCCCCCTCCGCATTTGATTTGACTCTGTAAAACAATCGTTACAACCATTGTCTACAAGAGTTTCCATATCATATTCTGAGTCTAACATCTAGAACATAGTATGAAAATGGACAAACGTATAACACAGAGAAAATTGATACTTTAGCCTTATTTACTTTATATTACCACATCTTCTAATTATTTATATACGTTATTTATCATTTAAGTAGATTTTTCTTATTAACAAAATTGATAAGAAACAATGCTTTTGTACATGCTATATGTAAGTTCAAGACAAACTCTAAAATATTACTTTTTTCAACGAATTTAGACATGCCAAAAGTCACATTTTACACAATACTGGTTATTTTATTAAATTTTGAATATTTTTAGAACAGTTTAATTGTATTTCAAGCAATAACGAGAAATATTATGTTAGAATAGAGACGATTTGAAGATATTAGGCTATAATAAATATAACAACTTAAGCCCTTTTGGATTTCGATTCTATTTTCACTCATTTTTCGTCGCAGGCAATTGCAATTTTCGCATTTGCTAATTTCGTGTGAGCAAAGTTAGGATCTGTTAGATTGCTTATAAATAGCAATCATGTCAAATACTTTCGAGTTAGGTGAAATTTATCACAATACTTTCATCTGCTCCCGTAGTATAATTAAAACAAGAAATCTGGAATAGCTTTATGACGATTAATAATCGGCAAAAAGTAGTTTTATTCAAAGGAGACCTGGATATGTCAGAAACAAACACACAAGCGCAAGCTGAAGCGGTAACTCCGAGTCAACAACAGCAAGCTCTACTTGAGCAATTGTTGCAGCCGGAAGTACAAGCATCACTATCTACATTAGTGGAGCAATTGCCGAAATTAACTGAATTGGTTACTTGTTTAACAAAGTCTTACGATGTTACTAAAACTTTGGCTACTGATGAAGTTTTCAGAAATGACATCGTTAGTGCAACAACAGAAATCGTTGGTCCAGTAATTGAAGGCGTACGTGGTGTTGCTCTAAATGCCATCGAAGCTAAAGATCGTGCTGCAACAAGTCAAGAAGTGATCGGTATTTTCGGTCTGATGAAAATGCTTAAAGATCCTCAAGCACAAAAAATGTTCCGTTTTGTTAATGCATACCTTGAAGTAAGTAACGAGCGTTCGAACAAAAAATAATTGAATCAATCTAAAGTAATGGACGGAGGACTAGCTATGTCTAAACACATTGTCATTTTGGGTGCAGGATACGGTGGCGTACTTACTGCTCAAACTGTTCGTAAATACATGGACAAAAGTCAAGCAAAAGTAACGGTAATCAACCAATTCGCAACTCATCAAATTATTACAGAATTACACCGCCTAGCTGGTGGTACTTTAAACGAAGAAGCGGTTGCTATTCCTTTAAAGAAAATTTTCGAAGGTCTTGATGTTAATTTGAAAATTTCAAAAGTTGAATCTTTCTCTGTAGAAAACAAAGAAATTAAACTTTCTGATGGTACAACTCTTTCTTATGATGCTTTAGTAGTAAGTCTTGGCAGCCAAACTGGTTACTTCGGGATCCCTGGTCTTGAAGAAAACAGTATGGTTCTTAAGTCTGTTGATGAAGCAAATCACATCAACAAACATATCGAAGACCGTATTAAAGCTTATGCTAAAAACAGAAACCAAGCTGATGCTACAATCGTTATCGGTGGTGGCGGTCTAACAGGTGTGGAGCTTGTTGGTGAAATCGTTGATAATTTCCCTAAAATCGCTAAAAAATACGGCGTAAACTTCAAAGATCTTAAAATCAAATTGATCGAAGCTGGACCGAAAATCCTTCCAGTTCTTCCTGACCATTTGATCGAGCGCGCTACTGAAAGCTTGGCTAGACGTGGTGTTGACTTTATTACTGGCGTTCCTGTTACTGGTGTTGTTGGTAATAAAATCGAACTTAAAACTGGTGAAACAATTGAGGCTAATACTTTCGTATGGACTGGTGGCGTAGCTGCTCTTCCAATCGTAGCTGATTCTGGTCTTGAATGTGACCGTGGTAAAGCTGCTGTTAACGAATTCCTTCAATCTAAATCACACAAAGATGTATTCGTAGTTGGTGACTCTGCGCTTGCTTTCCCAGCTGAAGGCGGACGTCCTTACGCTCCAACTGCACAAAATGCTTGGCAAATGGGTGAGCTTGTAGGTTTCAATCTATATGCTTACTTCAACGATAAAGCTATGGACGAATTTAGCCCAGTTGATTCAGGTACACTTGCATCACTTGGCCGTAGAGACGCTGTAGCAACAGTTGGTGCTAGTAAAACAGCACTTAAAGGTATCTCTGCAACATTGATGAAAGAAGCAAGTAACATCCGTTACCTTTCTCACATCAAATCTATTCGTACAGCAGCTCATACTAAGCTGTAATATTCATATTAAACTGACCGCCTTATTAATAAGGCGGTCTTTTTGTTGTTTCATTTTTATTATTTCATATTATTCTCTTAACCTAATCATTCATTATACTTGCATGACTAACTGCAATATTCATGCATATCCAAATATTCATAGTTTGGATTCACTATAAATATGTATTAATTACAATTTAAGTATTTTAGAACTAATGTATTGACATACTCTTTTTTGGAGGACTATACTGAATGCAGTAAATGAGAAGTATTATCATTTACTGCGGAATTGGATAGCTAGAAAGGAAGGCTTCATATGTCAAAGAATCCACCAACATACACATATACCGCTATTAAAATGATATGCCTTGTTCTACTTTTATCTTTCTCTATCTTCGCTATTCCCTTAACGCAAACGGCAGTCGCATCTGAGATTACTTCAATTGAAACTGTTATTGACTATACAAACGCAATGAAAGTATCACTTGATTCAGATCAGTTAGATCAAGCAACCAGCACATTTGCAATGATAAAAAAATGGTGGAATGTCAATAAAAAAGATGTAAAACTACAATCTCTCGACATGTCTCTAGAAATAGATGGGCATATTGCAGCAATTTCTCTTACCTTATTAACTGGAGAGAAGCAGCAAGCAGTGGATCAATTAGATTCATTGCTCTTTTCACTGAAGAACTATGCAGATGGTGCTTATATCGATAATGATGGCAATCAAAATATGACATTATCCACGTACATCATGAAAATTAGAGAACTGACAGACATGGTTGAACGCGATCAACTTGAAGAGGCTCAACTTACTATTAGACACCTTCAAGCACAATGGCTATCTGTTGAAGGTGATGTCGTTAGTCAATCTCAGATTGTCTATACTCTTACGGAGCGTAATCTTGTACTTGTTGATGCTTATCTTAATAATGCTGATCAGCGATCAGAAGTGCTGCCACTACTAGAGGAAATGATTCAACAATTAACACCATTAATGAATGCTCATTATTCATGGCTAGATGCTGCTTTCATCCCTTTGCGTGAAGGTCTTGAAGCATTGCTTGTAGTAGGAACATTACTAATGTATGCAAAAAAGGCAGAATCACGAAATGCACAACGTTGGATTATCGGAGGCTCATCAATTGGTCTACTCGTTAGCATAGTAATCGGTTTTCTAGTAGCCTTCTGGATCTCAACGGCATCATTTGGCAATAACAACTCATTGATAAACGGTTGGACTGGTGTATTAGCCAGCCTACTACTATTATATGTAAGCTATTGGCTTCATCGTAACTCTGATGTTAAGCGATATAATCAAATGCTTCATTCCAAAAGCCACTCTGCGATATCTAATGGAAAAATGCTCTCTCTCGCCCTACTCACCTTTTTTGCGATAGTTCGGGAAGGACTTGAAACTGTCATTTTCTTAATTGGTATGGCGGGTAAGATGAGTATAGTGGAACTTATAGGTGGAATATTGTTCGGTTTCGCTGTACTTATATTAATTGCATTTATTATGATCAAATTCGGCGGTAAACTTCCACTCCGACCTATATTTTTAATCTCTAGTCTAATTGTTTTTTATATGTGCTTCAAATTTATGGGCTCAGGAATTCATAGTCTGCAAATGGCAGGTCTTATTCCATCGACTGTACATCAATACTTACCTGAGCTAAACATTATTAGTCTGTATCCATCTTGGTATAGCACTTTACCGCAGTTATTATTTGTACTGCTTGCTCTTAGCGTGTTACTTTTACAGCGTATCAGCTATCGAAAAAGTAGTCGAAAAAATATAATATTAAATTAGAGCGACAGGAGAAATGAAACTATGAAACAGAAAATGAAATGGATGACGTTACTGCTTAGTGCAATGATTATGGTGAGCGCATGTAGTAACAGTAATGATAGTAATACTGAAGCAAACGGTAATACAGAAGTCGTAGATCAGCAATCTGCGGAACTAAGCGCTATTCAGACGGAAACTGCAAAGTTACAAGCAGAAACAACGAAGCTGCAAGAAGCAATATCGACAGGAAAAGTGGATGATGTGAAAACTCTTGGCAAATCAATTAATGATATTTGGCTAGGTTTCGAGAATGCCGTCCGTCAAACTTTCCCGCTAGAATATACTGAAGTTGAGAAGTATGAAATGCCTATTTTCTCTGCTTCTGCTTATGATAAAATCGATCTAAATGCTTTAGCCGTAACAGCTGATAATTTACAGAATTCATTGACCGTTCTTTATAACGCTAAAGAAACGAATAGTAGTACGTCTGAACTACTTGCTCTAGCCGTTGCGAATTATAAAGGTTATGTAGACGAGCAGGCAGCTCAATTAGTTAACACGACTAAAGTTTTTGTAGAAGCTGTAAAAGCAGGAGATGTTGAAGCAGCTAAGCGTGAATATTCTAATGCTCGCGTATACTTCGAAACTATTGAACCGATCGCAGAAAGCTTCGGTGATCTTGATCCTCGCATCGACGCTAGACTCGCTGATGTTGAAGTTGAAGCGGAATGGACTGGCTTCCACCGCATCGAGAAAGCGCTTTGGGAAGATAACTCATTAGAAGGTATGGACGTTTACGGAGATCAACTAGTGAAGGATACCGAAGAGCTTCAGAAGCAAATTCAATCACTTGAACTGGAAGCAAAAGCTATGGTCGCTGGTGCCATGGAATTATTGAATGAAGCTGCCATCTCTAAAATAACTGGAGAAGAAGAGATTTACTCTCATACCGATCTTGTTGATTTTGCTGCTAATGTAGATGGTTCCAAACAAGTCTATCTAGCTATTATTCCAGCATTGAACGAAAAAAATATTGAGCTTGCAGATCAACTTGATCAACAATTTCAAGTGCTTGAAGCTACACTAAGAACTCATCAGACCGATGGACAATATATATCGTATGATCAATTATCTACAGAAGAAATTAGAACAATAAGTGATCAAATTAGCCAACTTTCTAATCTAATGTCACAAACAGCAACAATCCTGTAAATATTAATGTTATTAGCTTCCGAGCAACTTTTTGTTGCTGGAAGCTAATCTTATAGTACGTAAAGTTTTAGGGAGTGAGGATTATGAAACAACAAGAGAAAAAAGATAATTTGTCGCGTCGTGATTTCCTGAAGCTTTCTGCATCAATAGGCGTAGGATTGGCTATTGGAGCAACTGGCATGGCAGGAGTGAATCAGGCTAGTCTTATTTCCAGCACCACTAATTCTGCTACTAGTACAGATGAACAGATTCCTTTCTACGGTCCGAATCAAGCAGGTATTATTACTCCTCAACAATCCTATATGTATTTGCTTAGTATGAATATAACGTCTTTAAATAAACATGAAGTTATTACTCTGTTTAAAGATTGGACGAAGTTTATTGCTTTAAGTACAACAGGTAGAAAGATGAGAACAGGTGATAACCCACTACTCCCGCCTAGTGATACAGGCGAAACATTAGAACATGGGGCGGCCCGTCTAACCGTAACCGTTGGCTTCGGCCCTTCTTTCTTCAATAAAAATGGAATAGATATATTCGGAATTGCTCATAAATTACCACAGCATTTGAAGGATATCCCACGGATGGCAAAAGACAAACTAGATTCATCACTTTCTGATGGGGATGTTATCATCCAAGTTTGCGCTGAAAACCAACAAGTTGCTTTTCATGCGGCGCGTAATCTCATTCGTCTAGCCACAGGTAAAGCGAGCGTTAATTGGTTGCAGGAAGGATTTATTAGTGGTGCTCATTCACAAGATACTCCACGTAACTTATTTGGATTCAAAGATGGAACAGCCAATCAGCTTCATCAATCCACGCAAGGTTACGATGAAGTTATATGGGCTAGTAGCAATGAACCTGCTTGGATGCAGGGCGGCACATATTTAGCTTATCGTAAAATAAGTATGTTATTAGAAGTATGGGACCGTTCATCATTAACTGATCAGGAAGATACGTTCGGTCGTTATAAAGAATCTGGCGCACCCTATAGCAAAAATGCTGAATTCGATATGGTGAATACTGCTGCATTACCCCTTAATTCTCATGTAAGACTTGCGAAGGAATCAAAGCAACTTATTCATCGACGTGCTTACTCTTACACCGATGGTATTGATGCTCGTACAGGAAATGTGAATGCAGGATTACTGTTTATTAGCTATCAGAAAAATCCAGAGAAGCAATTTATTCCGATGCTCCGCATGATGCAAAATCAAGATTTACTTAATGAATACGCTGTTCATATTGCTAGCGGCATGTATGCTTGTCCTGCAGGACTGAAAGAAGGTCAATATATTGGACAAGCTATTCTTGAAGGATAATTAATGTCATTATACGATGTTTTTTATATCATTTTTAAGTCGCAGCAAAAGAAGCTCCGATCATCAATCGGAGCTTCTTTTTGCTGTTGTCCCAATTTGAAATAATGGGGCACTCTATATTAATAATTGCATTCTATATTATGATTTCACTCAGATCGTTAATAACCAATAGTAACTATACAACGTGAGTTATACTACAAGATGTTGGCGAACTACCGCATCATCAAAGGTTTCAATTGTACCTTCTGCAACAATCGCCCCCTTCTCAATAATGTAATAATAATCCGCGACACTTTTGACAAAATCAATACTTTGCTCCACAAGTAAAATCGCAGTTTCTCCTTGAGCTTTAATCCCTCGAATAACATCTTGAATATCTTGCACGATCGAAGGTTGAATACCCTCCGTCGGTTCATCTAGTAATAGTAACTTCGGTTTTGAAGCAAGCGCGCGAGCAAATGCTAATTGCTGCTGCTGACCTCCGCTTAAATCTCCACCTTTTCTATTGTACATCGATGATAAAACGGGAAATTTTTCGATTGAAGACTGCGGCACACCATTCTTCACTGTGCGGTTCGCCTCAAGTCCAAGCAATAAATTCTCCTGGACCGTTAATTGAGCAAATATTTCACGACCTTGCGGTACATATCCAATGCCTAGTCGTGAGCGTTCATATGGTGGAAGCTTCGTAATATCTTGATTGTTGTACGAAATGCTCCCTGTTTTTGACTTCAATGCGCCCATTATTGTTTTCGTTAATGTCGTTTTTCCTACACCATTACGGCCCATGATACATACGACTTGCCCTGGTTTTACTTCTATAGAAACATCGCGTAAAATAATGCTCTCTCCATAACCTGACTCAATTTGTTTAACTGACAGCAAGGTTATCCCTCCCGTGTCCAAGATATACTTCTGACACGACCTTATCACTTTGAACTTCTTGCATTGTCCCTTCTTTCAGCAGTCTCCCTTCATGCATAACGGTTACCTTTGTCGCAAAACTTCTTACAAAGTCCATATCATGCTCAACAACGACAACTGTTCGTTCTTTCGTTATCTCTTGAAGTAACTCACCTGTCTTCTCCGTCTCGGTATCTGTCATTCCAGCAACAGGCTCATCTAATAGTAGAAGCATAGGTTCTTGCATTAGCATCATACCAATTTCAAGCCACTGTTTCTGTCCATGAGATAAGCCTCCAGCAACGGTTGCTGCACGATGAGAAAGTCCAATCATATCGAGTTGACGCATAATTCGAATATGATCTTCCTGTGATAATTTTGCTCGTAATGTAGCTACAACGCTACGGTTTTGACTCATTGCTAATTCTAAGTTCTCATACACAGTTAGACCAAAAAAGATCGATGGCGCTTGAAATTTACGTCCAATTCCTAACTCAGCTATTTGGTATTCTTTCTTTCTACCAATATCAATATCACCATTAAAGCGAAGCATTCCTGATGCAGGCTTAACTTTCCCACAAATAACATCTAACATCGTCGTTTTACCTGCACCATTGGGACCAATTAGAAATCTAAGTTCACCAGGCATTAACTCCAAATTCATCCCATTAACCGCTTTGAAGCCATCAAACGCTACTGTCACTTTCTCGCAAGACAGAATAGGTACTGTTGTCATCTTTACCAAGCCTCCTCTTAATTCTTGCAACAATTTGCTGAGACAATCCCACTAACCCTTTTGGTAAAAATACGACTACGATGACGAATAATGCTCCCATGAAAAATAACCAAGTATCAGGGAAAGTTTCACTTAACCCACTCTTCGCAGCATTTACGACAATAGCTCCTATAACTGCACCAATTAATGAACCACGACCACCTAGCGCTACCCATAATACAATTTCAATAGACGGAATAATCCCCATTGATGTTGGCGATATAATGCCCACATGTAGTACGAATAACATACCTGCTAACCCAGCAATTCCCGCTGATACACAGAATACGAATAGTTGATAGCTTGAAGGATTATAACCGATAAATCTGGCACGATTCTCTGCATCACGTACTGCTCTGAGCACACGTCCTGAACGACTTTTCACTAGCTTCTGACATATGAAAAATACTACGATTAGCATAATTAACGTGACCCAATACAATACAACCTTTGTCGATTGTTCCTTTAATGCAAAGCCAAATATCGTCTGAAAACCTGTAATACCATTCGTTCCACCAGTGTACTGCTGTTGACCGATAAATAACGTTGTCATAATGATAACGAGTGCTTGTGTTAATATCGTAAAATACACACCGCGTATCCGATTTCGAAAAGTAAAAAATCCTAATATAAAAGCGACTGCCATCGGAACTAGAATACCTGCTGGTATCGCAAAAGCTGCATGTTCGAATGGCTTCCAAAACCAAGGGATTTCATTCAAACCGCTCCAACTCATAAAGTCAGGCAATTTCCCACCTGTTGCCTCTAATTTCAAAAACATCGCCATACAATAAGCACCTAGACCAAAAAACACACCATGCCCTAAACTTAAAATACCTGTGTAACCCCATATTAAATCTAATCCAATTGCCACAATCGCGAAAGCAAGAAATTTTGCAAGTAAACTAAGACGAAAATCTGATAACATAAGAGGCGCAAATAACAACAAAGCTACAACTATACTATAGGTTACTGAAAGGATTATTTTTTTCCTCAGTGGTGAGTTAATACTTTGTAGGATCAATTCAAGTCCCCCTCTAATCTAAAGACCTTGTTCTCATAGCAACAAGCCCTTTCGGCTTCCACTGTAAGAATGCAATAATAACAATAAATACGAGAACTTTTCCAATAGAGGCATTCGTCCAGTATTCAAAGAACGTGCCTGTGATCCCAATTCCAAACGCGCCAACAACAGAGCCAATTAATTTTCCTACCCCACCTAATACAACAACCATAAATGCGTCGATAATATAATACGTACCTAGAGATGGGCCAATAGAACCAAGTAAAGTAATAGCACAACCTGCGATTCCGGCAATTCCTGAACCGATGGCAAACGTAACGGAATCTACCCGTCTTGTAGAAACACCGAGACAAGCAGCCATTTCACGATTTTGCATTACTGCTCTCATTCTTCTTCCCGCGTTACTACGATATATGAATAAATACATAGCAACTAATACAACAGTAACAAGTGCAATAATGAATAGACGTTTATATGGTAAGAAAATTCCGTTCATTACTTCGAGTCCGCCATTCAGCCACTCAGGAGATACAACTGCAACATTCGGTGCACCGAATATAGATCTTGCCAATTGTTGCAGAACTAACCCCACTCCCCATGTTGCAAGTAAACTATCTAAGGGACGACCATATAGGAAACGAATCAAGCTAATTTCAAGCACATAACCAAAAATAAAGGCAATAAAAAATGCGATTGGAATTGAAATAAGGAAGTAGTAACCGAATAAGCTAGCAGGAAAAATAGCTGAGAATATTTGTTGTGTAACATATGTTGCATAAGCTCCAATCATAATAAACTCACCATGAGCCATATTAATAACATTCATTAATCCAAACGTAATCGCTAGCCCTAATGCGATTAATAATAATATTGAGCTGACACTTATGCCGTTGAAGAGTTGTAGGAGTTGGACCTCCATATACGTCGACTCCCTTCCTTAGAGGATGTTCAACTAACTAACTTGTGATCACGATGATTATGCTATTGATGCTTATACGACTTCGAATATGGCATTCATCGGAAGACTGCGGTACTCGTGTACCAGTAACGTACACTCTGCTCCTCGTTTTCCTAACTTCTTGCCATCTTCTTGGTGCTGACAAGTGAGTTATTTGAACTCTATTTTTCATTCACTTGTGATCACGATGATTATGCTTCGTAGATTACTCGACTACGAATATGAGTTTCATCGCTCGTTCTGGTGCTCACGTACCCACTACGTACGCTCGGCTCCTCACTCTCTAGCTTCAACTCATCTTCTTGGTGCTGACAAGTGAATTTTCGAGGATGATTAATTCCTTAAGATACTGTCGCGATTCTGTGCCAAATTTTTACTTGTCACATAATATAGCTTTTAATGTGATGGTAGTAGATTCAGCAACCTAACAGCAAAATCTACTACCTTCATTATTTTTCTGTTATTCAGATAATCCCGTTGCCCAATCATAGCCCTTCAGATATGGATCTGGTTTCACTGGCTCAGCAGTGCTATATAATTCTTTGAACATTCCATCAGTTTGCACTTCACCAATTAGCACTTTTTTGTAAATATGTTGTGTTTCTCCGTCAATCGTAACTTTACCTTCAGGTGCATTGAATTCAATGCCAGCAGCAGCAGCTCTTACTTTATCAACATCTGTTGAACCTGCCTTCTCTACTGCAGCAGCCCATAGATAAACTGCAATATAACCAGCTTCAATTGGATCTGCCGTTACGCGATCTGCACCGTATGCTGCTTTATAAGCCTCTACGAATGTAGTATTTTCAGGAGTATCTGTCGTTTGATAATAATTCCATGCTGCTAGATGACCCGCTAGAACATCAGTACCAATTCCACGAATCTCTTCCTCAGCGACACTTACAGACAAAGTCGTTAGATCACTTGCCGAAATACCTGCATCTTTTAATTGTTTGAAAAACGCAACGTTACTATCACCATTTAATGTGTTGAACACGATATCTGGTTTCGCTTCTTTAATCTTGCTAATTACTGTACTGTAATCTGTATATCCAAGCGGTGTATATTCTTCAGCTACAACTTCTCCGCCAGAAGCTTCTAGTTGTGCTTTAATAATTTTGTTAGCGGTACGTGGGAATACATAATCAGAACCTAATAAGAAGAAACTCGTACCACGGTTTTCAAGTAACCATTCAACCGCAGGCACAATTTGTTGATTCGTAGTAGCGCCAGTGTAGAATATATTTGGAGAAGATTCCAAACCTTCATATTGTACTGGGTACCAAAGTAGGCCGTTTAGCTCTTCAAACACCGGTAACATTGCTTTCCGACTTGCTGAAGTCCATCCACCGAAAACAGTAGCTACTTCGTCTTGTTGAAGTAGCTTTTTCGCTTTTTCAGCAAACGTCGGCCAATCAGAAGCTCCATCCTCAACAACAGCCTCAATTTGCTTACCAAGTACACCACCAGCTGCGTTAATTTCGTTAATTGCCATCATTTCAGCATCTTTAACAGAAACTTCACTAATTGCCATCGTTCCACTTAACGAATGAAGAATCCCCACTTTAATTGTATCCCCTGATTCTGTTGTTGATCCTGTTGTTTCTGGTGTAGCTGTTGGAGTAACAGCAGAACCATTGTTACTACATCCTGTTACAACCATACATGCTACAACTACCAATGCCATCACACTACTCCATGTTTTTTTCTTCATTACTCCACTCCCTTTTCCCATTTGATATTGCTTGTTTATCGAACATTCTCTCTTTTTTTACGTTTAATGTTCGTATTTCCAATTATAGGAACGTTTTCCCCTTACGTCAATATAGTTTACATAAAAATCTATTTTTAGTTCACGATTATTTATTTCTATCAAAAATAGGTATAAAAGTACAAATGATTGTTTCATTACTGTATGCTAATGTCACATATGTTGACATATAATACTATTTGATTACACTAATGGAGGTGATTTCCAACCATGCACTTAACTGATCGTGAGAGAGAGAAGCTTTTAATCAGTTACGCGGCTGATCTTTCTCGTATGCGAATGAATAAAGGAATTAGACTTAACTACCCTGAAGCGATGTCCATTATTATTTCTGAGGTTATGGAGGGCGCTCGTGAAGGTAAAACTGTTGCCGAGCTAATGTCTTATGGGGGAACAATACTGACAAAAGCGCAATGTATGGAAGGTATTCCAGATATGATCACTGAGGTACAAGTGGAGGCAACTTTTCCTGATGGTACAAAGTTAGTAACGATACATGAACCGATTAGACAGTAACAACGAAAGGAGCCACGAATATGATTCCTGGAGAATATCGCATAGCTGAAGGATATATAGAAATCAATAGTGGTCGTAGCACTACCTCTCTTATCGTAATTAACCAAGGCGATCGCCCTATTCAAATTGGTTCTCACTTTCACTTCTATGAAGTTAATCGTTCACTTGCATTCGATCGTGTATTAGCTTTCGGCATGCGTCTGAATATACCCGCTGGCACCGCCGTTCGATTCGAACCAGGTGAAGAAAAACCTGTTGAATTGGTTGCTTTAGGTGGAACAAGAGAAGTATATGGCCTGAATCATTTAACAAGCGGAAAAGCAATAAGTTTTGATGATGATCCCGAGTTAAAGGAACGTCTTATGCACTGGAAGGAGGGCAAAGTACTCCATGGCTAGAATGACCAAAACACAATATGCTTCAATATTTGGACCTACGACTGGTGATGCAGTTAGACTAGCTGATACAGAACTATGGGCAACGATTGAGCAAGATTACACAGTTTACGGCGATGAATGTAAATTTGGTGGGGGTAAAGTTATTCGAGATGGTATGGGGCAATCCGCACGTATTACACGTGCCCAAGGAGCGCTTGATCTTCTCATTACTAACGCCATCATCATGGATCATTGGGGAATTATAAAAGCAGATATAGGAATTAGAGATGGTGTCATTGTCGGCATTGGTAAAGCAGGTAATCCTGATACGATGGACGGTGTACATCCACAACTAATTGTTGGTGCATCAACAGAAGTCATTGCTGGTGAAGGAAAAATCGTAACAGCGGGCGGTATTGATACCCATATTCATTTTATTTGTCCGCAACAGATTGAAACAGCGCTTGCCTCTGGAATTACGACGATGATTGGTGGAGGTACTGGTCCCGCTACAGGAACCAATGCTACAACATGTACATCTGGTGCATGGAACATTCACCAGATGCTCTTAGCTGTAGAAGCATTCCCTATGAACATTGGCTTACTCGGTAAAGGAAACTGCTCTACGCCAGAACCGCTAATTGAGCAGATCGAAGCTGGAGCTATCGGTTTGAAGCTTCATGAAGATTGGGGAACTACTCCCGCTTCAATAGATACTTGTCTTACTGTTGCTGATCAATATGACATTCAAGTCGCTATTCATACCGATACTTTGAATGAATCGGGGTTTGTAGAAGATACACTTGCAGCCATAAAAGGTCGCACGATCCATACTTACCATACTGAGGGTGCTGGTGGTGGTCATGCTCCAGATATTATTACTGCAGCTGGACATATGAACGTGATTCCTTCATCAACTAACCCTACTCGTCCATTTACAATTAATACAATTGAAGAGCATCTTGATATGTTAATGGTGTGCCATCATCTAGATAGTTCCATACCTGAGGATGTCGCGTTTGCCGATTCTAGAATTAGACCAGAGACAATTGCTGCCGAAGACATTTTACATGATCTCGGTGTGTTCAGTATTATTAGCTCTGATTCTCAAGCAATGGGACGTGTTGGCGAAGTCATTACTCGTACTTGGCAAACTGCCGACAAAATGAAACAGCAACGCGGTTCTGAGGAACTAAGCGACAACTTCCGTATTAAGCGTTATATTGCAAAATATACGATTAATCCTGCAATTGCACACGGAATCTCAGATCTAGTTGGCTCTATTGAAGTTGGTAAATGGGCCGATCTTGTTCTATGGCAACCCTCCTTCTTCGGAGTTAAACCTGAGATGATCTTAAAAGGTGGGTTTATCGCTTACTCACAGATGGGTGATCCTAATGCTTCCATCCCAACACCTCAGCCTGTATTTGGCCGCTCGATGTTCGGATCATTCGGAAAAGCTGTTGCTCAAGGCTCCTTTACCTTTATCTCACAAGCAGCGTATCAAGCTGGCGTTCATGAACAACTAGGGCTACAAAAAAAAATAGCGGCTGTTCGTAACACAAGAACGATTAGCAAAAAAGATATGATTCATAATAGTGAAACTCCACATATTGAAGTTAACCCCGAGACGTATGAGGTAAAAGTTGATGGTAAGCACATTACTTGCGAACCAGCCTCAATATTACCAATGGCTCAGCGTTATTATTTATTCTAAAATCTTATTCTAGATTACTTATTACAAATTTACTGATGCTTCATTCAGTGGAAGGGCGTTGCCTATGATCCCCTCTCCTACTTCCTTGCTCTCCTATGTACAACTATTAGATTCTGCATTACCGATCGGTGGCTTCTCGCATTCGTTCGGTTTGGAAACTTTTGTACAACGACATCATGTCACCACACTACAACAATTAGAACAATATATCGCTGGTCAAATTCATAGCTCTATCGTCCCAATGGATGCGATCACAATCAGTTGCATCTATACAGCACTTCAAGAGAATGATGATAAGCAGATCGCACAATTAGATAGTATATTTCATACCCAGCGCTCACCTCGCGAAACGCGTCATGGTATGCACAAAATGGGTAAAAGATTAATTAAACTCGGTAAATCCCTCTATCCTGAAGCTAAATTAGATAAGTTAGAACACATACTTGCTCAACATGGAGGCTATGGAACATTTCCCATTGTATTTACATGGATAACTTGGCATCTCGATATCGATGTTAATACCGCTGTCCATGGCTATCTATACACGAGTATTCAAACAATGGTCAATAGCGGCATTCGTTTAATGTCGATGGGGCAAACCGATGGACAGTTATTAATTCGCCGTATGCAACAATATGCGGTGGAGGAATGGTCGGAATTGTGTAAGCATAATATTTCGAAGCCATTCAGCTTCTCAGCGGTGCATGATATTTTGGCGATGGAACATGAAACATTATATTCAAGATTATTTATGTCATAAATGATATTGCAATGTTTGATGTAATGAATAGTTATCGTTAATAACTATTCACATAGCTAACTGCTAATGGCATCAATGATTCACATATGAAAAGTTTTGTTTATGCTTCCGATGAAATTTTTCATTTACTAGAAGCATACCATGATGTTAATGAAAAATTAGATTTTGCTTTCGATGCTACTTTTCATTTGCGAGATGTAGTATCGAGAAGAAAATGAAAAGTTTTGTTTATGCTTCCGATGCGATTTTTCATTTACTGGAAGCATACCATGATGTTAATGAAAAATTAGATTTTGCTTTCGATGCTACTTTTCATTTGCGAGATATAGTATCGAGAAGAAAATGAAAAGTTTTGTTTATGCTTCCGATGCGATTTTTCATTTACTGGAAGCATACCATGATGTTAATGAAAAATTTTAGGAGGAATTATTATGTGTCAAGGAGCTAATCATTCTCATGATCAGTGGGAAGCACCAGCAATTGTTTTAGATCGACCTATTCGAATTGGTATTGGTGGTCCTGTTGGATCGGGAAAGACTGCTTTAGTTGAGAAGTTGTCTAAAGCAATGAGGGATCACTATAGTTTAGGTGTTATTACGAATGATATATATACTGCTGAGGATGCCCGAATTCTAATTCGTGAAAATGCTTTGCCTGAAGAAAGAATTATCGGAGTGGAAACAGGCGGTTGTCCTCATACCGCTATTCGTGAAGATGCTTCTATGAACTTTGAAGCTGTAGAGGAACTTGAACAACGGTTTCCTGATCTTGAGATTATCTTCATTGAAAGTGGCGGCGATAATTTGGCAGCTGCTTTTAGTCCGGAACTTGTCG
This sequence comes from Paenibacillus endoradicis, assembly GCF_024721975.1. The sequence continues at coordinate 842,415 of NZ_JANQBB010000002.1, forward strand.
ATCGCTTCATCTATATTATTGATGTGGCACAGGGGGAGAAGATTCCACGTAAAGGTGGACCCGGTATTATGCGTTCTGATCTCTTAATTATTAATAAAATTGATCTCGCTCCATATGTCGGCGCAAGTCTTGAGGTTATGAAAACGGACACTGAAATGATGCGTGGTACTCGTCCGTATATCCTTTCAAATTTACGGGATGAAGTGGGTGTAAGTGAGATTATTCATTGGCTAGAACATCAACTTCCACATACTACTCAGCATCGCGTCCATCATCACCAAAATCATGAACACCAGTCCACTCACCAGTAAGTCTTCCACTCTACGAGCTTTATGCCGACAAGTAGATGGGAAATCTGTTCTAGTGGAACGATATCATGAATCACCATTAAAAATCACGAAAACGTTTGGCGAGCCCGAAACCAATGGACTCAAATTATATATGATGGATGTATCGCCCGGACTAATGGATGGCGATCATTATAAAGTAACCATCGATCTTGAAGAACATAGTCACCTTATTGTAACCAATCAATCTTTTAGTAAGGTTCATCCTGCCATAGGAGATGGAGCAAAAACTGACTATCAATTTAATATTGGTGAAAATGCTATTTTTGAGTATATGCCTGAGCCTACCATTCCTTATAAAGAAAGCATTTTACGTGCTTGTACGACTTTTCACCTAGCAACAGGAGCTTCGTTACTATATTGCGATATTACTACACCTGGTCGAACTCATCGTGATGAGATATTTCAATATAAGCATTTTTCTGCAACGACCGAGGTTAATCACAATGGTAGACGTATTGCCTATGATCATTATCAATTGATACCTGCTATTCATCGGCATCAAGACGTTGGTGTACTTGAGCATTATACCCACCAAGCGGTTTTCTGGATTTTTTCACCACAAGCTAATGGCTCGTTGCTACAGTTACTTCGACAATTATTCCCTTCATTTGCGGAAAGTCGTATACTCGCAGGTGCAAGTTTGGCTAGTGAACAAGGTATTATTGTACGTATGCTAGGGTTATCTGTGTGGGAATTACAACAAAGTTGTGATCAGATTTGGAATGTGTGTCGTGATAAATTATGGAATTACCCGCCCTGCCAGTTGCGTAAATAGTGTAGATGAAAGACCCCTTTAATACCACTATGGTATGGTGTGAAAGGGGTCTTTTTTGCTCTACAGCTACTTTTCGCCTCCATAGACACTAATTTTGTGGTCTATTGTGCTCTACAGCTACTTTTTCGCTCTATAGACACTATTTTTATGGTCTATTCGGCTCTACAGCTACTTTTTCGCTCTATAGACACTATTTTTGTGGTTTATGGAGGCTCTACAGCTACTTTTCGGCTTCATAGACACTATTTTTACGGTCTATTCGGCTCTACAGCTACTTTTCGGCTCCATAGACACTATTTTTACGGTCCATTCGGCTCTACAGCTACTTTTTCGCTCTATAGACACTATTTTTGTGGTCTATGGAGGCTCTACAGCTACTTTTCGGCTCCATAGACACTATTTTTACGGTCCATTCGGCTCTACAGCTACTTTTTCGCTCTATAGACACTATTTTTGTGGTCTATGGAGGCTCTACAGCTACTTTTCGGCTCCATAGACACTATTTTTACGGTCTATTCGGCTCTACAGCTACTTTTTCGCTCTATAGAAACTATTTTTACGGTCTATTCGGCTCTACAGCTACTTTTTCGCTCTATAGACACTATTTTTGTGGTCTCTTTAGATCAATAGTCGTCCTTTACATCATTCTATTATTGAATATTGAACCCACATACTCATATTTGTTTACTCTTTTGGTTCTACCTGACTCAACTGCTTTGAAATAACCCATATCGTTCAATTTACGCAAGTATTTAATAGCTGTCATTTGACTAATTTCTAAATGATTTACTACATCAACCGGTCTTATCACTTTTCCATTTATTAGAGCTAATTTTATAATTTCATTTTCCGTCCGATTAAGTAATCCATCAAGTCCTAGCTCCTTCATCCCCAAATAAGGAAACACGATCATTTTTACAAAACTTTTAACTAATTCGGCATTACTTTCTAACTCATCTACTGCAATTGATATTACTTTCACACCTACTGCCTGCAGAAATAATTCGCGATTTAACTCCCTTCTATACTTAGTACGATCTGATTGCTCCACATGTGGACCATAACCTTTAATTTCAAAAGCAATTCGAATATCTCCTACGCATAACATCAGATCCACAAAAAACTTCATTCCTCTCCAATCCGCAACTTCATATTCAGGATGTAAATTCTTAAATCCCCCCACTAGCGGCCACCATACTTTTTCAAGAAATAATATTTCTCCATAACTATGACCTCGTTTCAAACGATCCTTCCGCTCACCTGTTCGTAGCTTCATATGATCCTTCAACCACTCTTCATGCATTTCCGAAAATCCCATACTATCAGCTCCCTTAAATTTAAAATAAAAAATCCCATTCCCCTGCTAACAGGAAAATGGGACATGCTTTGCCACAATTCAATTAGAACTTATGTAGTTATTTTCATTTTAGAATAAGCATTCATATTTCTCAAGAAACATTTACATAAGTTAATACAATAGAAGCTACTACATGGAAGCAATTAAATGAGGCATCATAATAAAAACATCACATTCAAGGATGAAATAACCATCATTACATAGAAAGAACTCAGAAATCAGATAGAAAGAATATAGAAAGAATAACAGGGTAGCAATTACACAGAAATAAACAGAAGTAATTACATATTACCACCTCACTTAGAAAGCGCTTCTACAATATTCACAAAAAGACACAGTATATTTTGATATACTAAATAAGTATTAAAATTGTATTACAACAATAAGGAGTTTGAACTAGCATGATCGTAAACCAACAACAACTAGCAACAGGCATGAGCTCCGCATTAATGGCGTGTACAGGCGGAGCAATATTAACAATTCATAGCGCTAACCATCTAGGCCTGAACGGAAGGGAATTACTTTCTTGGTTATTCGTAGCGTATGCTGTAGCAGGATTATTCAACTTAATTCTTGCTTTACGATACAAGCTACCCATTGCAGGGGCGCATTCTATTACTACCGTTGCGTTTTTGAGTACCGCAGCTATACAATTAACATTACCGCAGCTTACTGCAAGTTTCCTAATGGCAGGACTAATGATTGCAGTGCTCGGATTCACTGGTATTTTTAATGTTCTATTCAAACATATTCCAAGGTCAATTATTGATGCCATGCTTGCAGGTATCATTATGCAATATATATTAGAGCTTATCCCTTCATTCAAAGCAAACCCACTAGTTGGTTTACTTGCCTTGATCGGATATTTTGTAGCACCTAGAATTTTCAAAGCCGTTCCACCTATTATTGGTGTTATTGTATTTGGTCTTATCGGATTATTATTCTCTTATACATTTCCACAAGTAACACCCATTGCATACGAATTTCCTATATGGATAACACCTGAATTTACTTGGCAGGGATTAATTTCGGTAGCTATTCCAATTGCTGTGCTCATATTAAGCAACGATCTAGCTGTATCATTAGCCGCGTTAACTAAGCAAGGTTATAATCCACCGATAAATAGAATCATTTCTTATTCAGGTATTGCTTCTGCATTAGGTAGTTTTTTCATGAGTCATTCCATTAATACCGGTGGCATGATGACAACGGTCTGTAGTAGCGAAGAAAGTGGCGAACATAAGCAACGTTATCGCGCAGGTGTTGTTTCCAGTGTGCTTTGCATTATTTTCGGTGTTTTCGCTTGGAAGTTAGTCCCGTATATTACATCGCTACCACAATACTTTATTGCAACTATTATTGGTTTTTCATTATTAGGTGTCTTTCTAAATAGTATCAGTTCTGCTTTTGCAGATACAAAAAACAGCTTTCCCGTAGTATTTGCATTCATTATTTCTGCAGCTAATATATCTTTCTTCAGTATTTCATCTGCATTATGGTCATTAATTGTAGGTACAATATTAAGCGTAGTATTGCGTGAAAGAAAATCTAAACAACCTAATGAACAGTAAATCATTCACTGGAGGTGAGAATATGTCAATGCTTGATCAGTTAGTGATACAAATTAGAAAAGCTAACTATATAACTGTATTATCAGGTGCAGGTATTAGCACTGCCAGCGGAATTCCGGACTTTCGTTCTCCTAATGGAATTTACTCTAAAGTTAACAACGTTGAATATTTATTATCTGAAGGATATTACGCAACGCATCCTAAAGACTTTTGGATAAACTTCAAAGACATTTTTCTAATGGAACGAATGCAGCAATATGAACCTAATTCAGCACATACTATGCTAGCGGAACTCGAAGCTCTAGGGAAAAAGGTTACGATAATTACGCAAAATGTAGATGGATTACATCGCAAAGCTGGTAGCCGACATATTCTCGAAGCTCATGGTTCAATTGATCTTGCTCACTGTCCGAAATGTAAACGAAGTTATGATCTGCCTTATGTTATGGCTGAGAAGATTCCACGTTGTGAGCATGATAATTTTATACTGAAACCCAATGTTGTACTATTTGGTGGTATGGTTCGTCATCTTCCAGAAGCATATGAAGCGAGTGAGAATTGTGATCTATTCCTTACGCTAGGCTCATCCTTACAAGTATATCCTGTTAAGGAATTACCGTTCTATGCCAATCGCTCATCACAACCTAAGTTAGCTATTATTAACTACGAAGCTACTGATCTAGATTATCTGTTCGATATCATCATCCATGATGATCTTGTCGCAAGCTTTCAATTTATTAAGCAGCAACTATAATTAAACCTGCTTGCTTCACAAACAAAGAGAGGATCAATGCGTATACATTGATCCTCTCTTTGTTTATTCATTAATGAGCTTGATATTGGAAATATTCAAATTTAGCTGGAGCTGCTTCACCTTGCTTCGTCCCATTGGCAAACATACCTACACATACACCAGTAAATGAACCATCTGAATCTGGAGAAATATCACTAGAATCTGCACTTATAATTGTGTGCCAATGCTCACGATCAAGTGAGTATTGAAGCTCATATTGCTTTTCTGTAGAAGCAATAGCTAACCAAACGCCATCTCGCTTCGCAACAGTTACGAATTCAACTTCTTCTTTCTTATTTTTCATCGTAATAGCAGAAATACCGAAATCCCCTTCTCGTTGACTAACCCCTACAGCGTAGAACGTATTATCGCTTAGTCGTGCTGCAATTCCTGCATGTTCACCATCAACGACAGGAGCAAACTCCACATAAGTTTCAATACGCATTGCATGATGAAGTTGACGGCGACAAACGAACAGATTACTTTCTCCGTCTTTCAAATTATACTCATTACCGACTAATGTTAGATAGCCATCGTTGCTAGACAATGAAACTTCGGCTTGAGAAGGTAACACTCTCGTATATATCCAATTCATATCGAGTGGTTGTTGTGTTGTGAATGTAGTTACTATGTTATCTGATGCAGTTTGCATAACAACATCTTCACGAGGTTGAAGTGTTGGAACTGTTAGAGACATTTCCAAACCTACATGACCTTCATTATTGTCGATCATCGGCCAACCATCGATCCAAGTAACTGGAGCAAGATATGTTTCACGCCCTAATACACTACCACGATCATTACGCAAACGAACCGCTAAAAATAACGCCCACCAGTTACCATCACTATCATCAAGTAACTCAACATGGCCGGTGTACTGAATTGGATGATCTTTAATTGCATTATGCGTCAGAATGGGATGATCTAACATTTCAAATGGACCGTAAGGGTTATTACTACGCCCAATAATTTCACGATGCATCGGACCAGTACCACCAGAAGCAGTCATCATATAATAAACGTCATTAATTTTATATAAATGAGGCCCTTCAACCCATGGACCTTCATCACCTTCAAATACAACAACAGGTTCCGTTAGCGCCTCACCCGTCGCACGATCAATCTCATACTGAATAATATGAGAGGTTTCACCAAAACCTGATTGGACAGATACATACACTTTACCATCGTCATCGAAGAATAAAGACGGATCAATATTCCCGTAAGGAATTTTAATTGGATCACTCCAAGGCCCCGCAGGATCAGATGCTGTTACATAGAAATTTCCGATACCGTATACATCAGTTGTAATCATATAAAATAAATCATTATCATAACGAAGTACTGGAGCATATATTCCTTCCGAACTATTACGAGCAAGAAGATTAACTTGGCTCTCCCTTGTTAGTACATGTCCGATTTGCGTCCAGTTCACCAGATCTTTACTATGAAAAATCGGTACTCCAGGGAAGTATTCAAATGTACTTGTTACCAAATAATAATCTTCACCAACGCGAATCGCACTTGGATCAGGATAAAATCCAGGAAGGACCGGATTCGTATATTCAATTAATCTCGTCATATTTATATCCCCCTAAAAACTTTTCGTTACTTTTTGTTATGCAACCTTGCTAACGGAAAGTTACATCAAAAGCATTGACTAAAAACTTTTATACATAGTATGAAAGCTAGCATCGTAAACACTACAAGTAGAGCAATGGAGCCCATAAGGACTCCATTGTAATTACATATTCTATACACCATTGCTTTTCGTTTTCAATCATATCCACCGCTGTAGCGAAGAGCACTCCCCCCAGTTGTAGCGGAAAGAACAAATCGCTTGTGGAGAAGCGATAGCGTTCGTTTTTGCCCTCGGATTTATACTGCAAATGCTAAAACGATAAATCCGAGGACAACGGCGAGTGGAACAGTGATTTGTTCTTGGAGCAAGCGATTAGTTCTCGGAGCAATCTACTAAGCGCCAGAAAGATGTCTTAGGTTCATGCTTTTCATCAAATACAAACGGCCAATTTTTACGACCCTTGACTGGGAAATCATCAAGCCAAGTGTAGTCCTCGCCTGCACCCCAGAATGTTACCGCTGTAATAACGTCTTTATATTCACGGAACAATTCAAAAATTTCTTTATAGCGATTAGCTTGCTTCTCTAACATTTCTGCTGTTGGAGCAGTAAGATCTGTTCGACGATCTTCATAATCGAAGACAGAAATATCAAGTTCCGTAACTTGCAGTTGCAACCCTAGCGCTGCATACTTCTCAATTGCTTCACGAATCTCTGCTATACTTGGACCGGAAAGATTCCAATGTCCTTGTAAGCCAATACCATGAATAGGCACGCCACGATCTTGAAGTGATTTTACTAATTTAATAACTTTATCGCGTTTCTCTGGATTACATTCATTATAGTCATTGTAGAATAACAATGCATCTGGATCAGCTTCGTGTGCATAGCGGAATGCATGCTCGATGAAGTCCTCACCGATAATTTGTAACCAACGAGAATCACGAAGCCATACATCGCTCTTATCTTCAATAACTTCATTTACTACATCCCAAGCATAGATGCTTCCTTTATATCTACCTACAACGGTATCAATATGAGATTTCATGCGAGCTAATAACAATTCACGAGATGCTGTTTCTCCATTCTCTCCCTCAAATATCCAGTCCGTCGTCTGATTATGCCACACTAAAGTATGGCCTCTCATCTTCATACTATGCTGCTTAGCAAATGCTAATAATTCATCTCCAGCTTCAAATGTATAACTATTTTCTGCAGGATGAACACTAACAAATTTCATATCATTTTCAGCTGTAATACTATTAAAATGTGTTGCTAGTAGCTCCTTAGAACCTTTAATCGTCTCCAAGTTGACTGCTGCCCCAATATCAAAATAATCTTTATATACTTCCCAAAGCTTTGGAATATTGTTCAAATAAATCCCTCCTCTAACTTTTTTCTAGTTCAAGGTTACATTAGTAAATCGTTCTACCTGCATCATCTTCAATGCCTGATTTACGATAGAAATACGTATTTACAATATCACGCCATTGCTTCGCATTTTCTAGCTGCACTTCAAGCCTTCCTAATATATGAGTATGACGTTCGCTATCAATTAGGTCATTAAGTTCATTCCATTGACTAATCCAATACCGGACACGCTCTACCCCTGTGAAATGCGTATCATAAATGTGTTGAATAACCGTTTTCCCTGAATGAAGCACATGCGTGTACGGAACATGATGGAAGAACAAAAGTAATTCATCAGGACAAGTATTAATGTCTTCATATACTTGTGCATTCGCAGCTTCATATTGCCCAATATAACCCGTTCCATCAGCAACTGTACGATTTACACCGATTCCTTTATGATCGGCAAAGTGGTACGTACCCCATTTGGAATATTCATACCCATCAATATCTGGACCATAATGATAATGTGGTTTTACCATCCAGCCTACGCCTAGCGGCGAAGTATAGCTTTCATAAATCGACCAAGATTCCATCAGGAATGTATTAATCATTTGTTGTACTTGTCGATTCGTACCGAAAGTCAACGCTGTCCACTCTTGTGCAATTTGTTCACTAGATTGTTCTGGATTCCACAATAGACGACCATATCCAAATAAATTCACTTGAGATAGATGATGTCCCGTCCAGTTGTCATCATCACCAATATTTGTTACTGCTGCGATACCACTATGTGAATACGGATGAATATTACCCGCTGCAATTTCTTGAACGGTACTACCTTCACCTTTACGATGTGTATCGAACTGTAGTACTTCTTTCCATTGTGGAACAAGGTAACATACATGACGTTGTTGACCTGTATATTCTTGAGTGATCTGGAACTCCATCACTTGGTTTGTTTGTTCCATAGCACCGAACAATGGTGAAACTGGCTCGCGAACTTGGAAGTCCATTGGACCATTTTTAATTTGCAAAATAACATTATCTAGGAAACGACCATCAAGTGGTTTGAAGTGATCATATGCTGCTCTTGCACGATCAGTAGAACGATCTCGCCAATCTTGATGACAATCATAAACAAAGCATCTCCATAACACTAAGCCACCGAATGGTTGCAATGCTACAGCTAACATATTCGCTCCATCGGCATGATCTCTACCATATGTGAATGGACCAGGTCGATTTTCAGAATCGGCTTTCACAAGGAAACCGCCAAAGTCTGGAATTGCAGCATATACTTCAGCTGCTTTACGTTTCCACCACTCTTGAACGCGTTCATCTAATGGATCCGCAGAATCTACTTCTCCAAGTTCAATTGTCGCTGCGTAATTGACACTAAGGAATAATTTAATACCATATGAACGGAAAATCGTTGCAATTTGAGCAACCTTCGGTAGCAATTTTTGAGTAATTAGAAATGTTTCATGATGATGAACGTTAACGTTATTAATCGCTATCCCATTAATTCCGATCGAAGCCATTAATCTTGCATAGTCAGCGATACGTGGTGAATCTACCAATAACTCATTATCGCGATAGAAAATTGATTGACCCGCATAACCACGCTCAATACTACCATCCATATTGTCCCAATGATTAATCATACGCAATTCATATTTTGGAGCTTCTTGAATGTTTAATGCTTCAACACTTTCACCTTGCTGCATCAAGCGAAGAAGATGAAAAACACCGTATAACGTAGCTTTATCTGTAGCACCAGCCACGACAATGTATGAACATTGTTCACTGGTAATCGTTTTAATAACATAACCTTCATTACTGCTTAATGCAGCAATTGGACCAACAACCGCATCCGAAATATATGATATGCTATCCTTTGTACCAACAACTATAAAATTATCATTAACTGCTTGACCTTCATTAATTGTCGACGTCATACCAACTAGTTTTGGAATAGCTAATTGCAATTCTATTACAGCTGATTGAATAGGACCTGCTTCAAGTTTGGGTGCCACAATAATTTCCTGTGTATATTTACGATAGGATTGTACTAGTTGCTCATCCTCAATTGCATCATATCTTAACCAAGCCTCGTAACCACTGTTATTCATCATTTTTCTTCCTCTCTAGCACTAAAAGCTGTGTCTTAAGTCCGAATAAATCTATCGAACGGACACAGCTCTAGTATGTTTTATCTATTTTGTTGATACTCTCTTATTAGTTCATGCTCAGCGAGCAAACTTAAAGAACTTCCCCATAAAACGCTTGCTAAGCAAACCGGTTTTATAAACTTTCTCTCAAAATGCATCTTCAGCTAGCGGGCTTTCAGAACGTTCTCTTAAAATGCATCTTCGAAATGCGGGCTTTCAGAACCGAGAAGATGCCATGAAGCTAAGGAAGTGAAGCGCACAGCGTACGTTATGGGTACGTGAGCACTGGAACAACTGATGAATGTCATATTCGATGTCGACTAATCTACGTTAGCATACTCATCGTTATCAAAGTCCGCTTCTGTTAGCCTTTAACGCCACCCACCGTCATCCCCGTCACAAAGTACTTTTGTAGGAATGGATATACGATAATAATTGGTAAACTTGCCACAATCGTCATCGTTGCACGAATCGAAGTAGGAGTTACTGCTGTTGCATTACCTTGCGCATTAGCAAAGGCATCCCCCGCTGTTGAACCTGTTGATGTCGTTGATGTCGATAATATTTTCATTAACTCATATTGAAGTGTGCTTAGCTTGATATTAGATGAGTTATATAAGAATACGTCGAACCATGAATTCCATTGAGACACTGCTACGAACAAGGAAACTGTAGCTAATGCTGGAATCGTAAGCGGCAATACAATTTTCATAAAAGTTGTAAATTCACCTGCTCCATCGATTCTTGCTGATTCCATAATACCATCAGGCAAACCTTCGATGAAGGAACGAATAACGATCATATTGAATACTCCGACAAGACCAGGAATAATGTATACCCAGAAGGAGTCTAGTAATCCTAACTGTTTCGTTAATAGGTAGTTAGGAATTAGTCCACCACTGAAGTACATTGTGAAGATAAAAGCGATCGTTACAAATTTACGAAGTAAATATTCAGGACGACTAATTGTATAAGCTAGCATTGCTGTTGCAAATACAGATGTCACTGTACCTAGAATAGTCCGTGCACCAGATATTAACGTCGCTCCAAAAATAGATGATTCATTGAAAACATATTCATAGTTAGCCCAAGTCCATTCTCGAGGCCAGATGTAGATACTTCCACGAATAGAATCGTTCGCCTCGTTAAAAGATAGTGCGAACATATTCAAAAATGGATATAACGTAACGATCATTAAAGCTATCATGAAAATAATATTTACGGTATCAAAAATTTTATCAGGTACTGTTGAGTACACTTTACGTGATGAATTGGCTTTACCCATTGTTATAGCCTCCTTACGTGATGATTAGTACAGTCTACTCTCGCCTAGCTTCTTCGCTACCGAGTTAGCTACCATGAGGAATATGAAGCTGACAACGGTTTTAAACATACCGGCTGCTGTTGCTAGACCGTAATTACCCATGTTCATCCCGTATTTCAAAACGAATATATCAAGGTTTTCGGAGTAATCCAAGTTCATACCATTACCTAGTAGATACTGTGGCTCAAATCCAGATTCCAGAATATGCCCAAGATTCATGATCAACAAGATTACAATAACCGATTTCATGCCTGGAAGCGTAATGTGCAGAATACGTTGGAAGCGACTTGCACCATCGATTTCAGCTGCTTCATATTGCGAAGGATCTATCGTCGTAATTGCTGCTAGATAGATTATCGTATTCCAGCCGACACTCTTCCAAACTTCTGTAGCTCCTAGAATACCCCAGAAGTATTCACCTTTACCTAACCACAGAACGGGTTGATCAATTAGATTCATTTTTAACATTAAAATATTTATAATACCTTCTGGTGCTAATGCTGATTGCACAATATTGGCCGCAACGACCCAAGAAATAAAGTGAGGTAAATAACTAATGGTTTGTACTGTGCGTTTGAACATAATGCTTCTTAGTTCATTCAATAATATGGCTAGCACAATTGCTGTTATAAATCCTAATACTAAGTTAATAGAACTCATTACTATTGTATTTCGTAACACACGATAGAAAGCTTCTTCTTGGAATAAAAACTTAAAGTTAGCTAATCCGATCCATTCTTGTTCTAATAAACTTCTTGCTGGTCTGAATTTTTGAAAAGAGATTGTCCAGCCCCAAAGCGGAACGTATTTGAAAATAAATACCCAGATAAGAAAAGGAAGAGACATTAGCATTAACATTTTTTGCTTAGATAATGCTGTCATATATTTTTGAAAACGTGAGTTACCAGTAGCTGTTACAGTTAGTTCAGTATGTTTCTCCACCTGATTAGTCTCCCTTCCGGCAAAACAAAGTTGCGTGAGTTTTTGAGTTACTGTTATGAGAAGGGAAAAGCGAAGCTTAATCTTCGCTTTTCCATCTATTTGTATCTTCTTACCAGTTACCAGCTACACGCTCTTTAACTTTATTTGTTACAAACGCTTCGTAGCCAGCTACATCAAGCTTATTGAATTCTGCAACATATTCATTCCATACAGACTCAAATTGATCTGGAGTTGCAAATACAATTTTAGGGAAGTATTTCTGTTGAATATCTCCAGATTTTTGCTCAAAGATTTGTTCAGCAGAACCTTGTTCCTTGTTGATACTCCATGCTGGGTACCAAGGGCGATCTTGTGGTGCTGAGAATGATTCTGCAAATGTTTGAACACCATATGCATTAAGAATAGCTTGGTCACCTTCTGTATATCCTGCAAAGGCTACTTCAGATTGATTACCTACGCTATAGGAGTTACCGTCTTCGAACACGGAGAAGTTACCATAACGAGGCCAGCTGTACTCGAAATATGACCAACCATAGCTACGTTTGAATTCATTGTCATTACGATTCGCAATTTGTTCGTCATTCATTATGAATCGACCATTCTCATCAACGGAGTAAGTAACGCCTTCTTCACCCCATTGAACTAGCTTTTGATTTTCTTCTGTTAGAAGATTATCGAAGTATTTGATAATACGAACTGGATCTTTTGCACTTACAGAAATACCGATACCACGGTTGTTAACAAACGATGGTGCATCGATATATTGATCAGTAATGGACTCATCATATACGATTGGAAGTGCTACATAACGAAGATCATCGTTACCTGCAGTTTTCAAGTTGTTTGTAGCATCGCCAACTTGCCAGCCATAGTTGAAGTAACCTAGAACACGACCAGAAGTCAATTTCGCTAGATATTGGTCTTTGTTCGCTGTAAATGTTTCCGGATCGAACAATCCAGCAGCATTGATTTCATTCAGCTTTTGTAACCACGGTTTTTCAATATCACTCGCTGCATAAACTTTTGCATCATGAGTTTCCATGTCAACAGTTACGCCGCCATCATTAGGGAAACCAGCTAAATGCATTGGAGCATTGGTGATTGTGAAGAAGTTGTCTTTCACACCTGCATAAGTGATAAATCCGATTGTGTCTTTACCATCTACTTTAGGATATTTTGCCTTGTACTCTGCAATTAGATCAAAATACTGATCTAAAGTTGTAATTTCAGGGTATCCGAATTCTTTCAATACACCACGTTGAATCCAGAAAGCACCTTGTGAAATATTAGGGTCACTAACATAACCTTGGTTAGCAGAGAATGGTAGAACATAGATGTTGCCATCTTCAGCTGTAAATTTGTCCATGTAATCTCCGTATACACGTTTAATGTTAGGAGCATGCTTCTCGATCAAATCGTTCAATGGTGTGAAAGCTTCAGCATCAATCAATTTATCAATTTCACCTTCTGGAACGATAACATCAGGATAATCGCCACCTGTGATCATTACTCCTGATTTCGTGCTTATATCTCCTACCGCAAACTCCATTTTCCAATCAACGTTAGTTTGTTCTTGTAACTTCTTACCGATATCTGTATCGCTTGCAAGTATGTCTTTGTTGCTACTAAAGCTGAAGTAAGTAAACGTTACTGGCGCTGTATCATCTCCTGCATTTGAGGAGTTCGCTCCTTTGTTGTTCGCATCGTTACTTCCGCAGCCAGCAATGATCATCACTGATGCCATTACTACTGCTAGACCTGTTTTTAACCACTTTCTTTGGGTCATAACTTTGTTCCCCCTTCTAGCAATCTTATTTTGTAAGCACTTTCAGTATAATTCGAATATAATTATCTCGTTACCCAGTAAACTTTACATCGTTCTTTGAAAAGCATAGATATTTACTTATTTAAGTAAATATCTATGCTTTTTGCAGTTTTAATCAAATTTGCATGTAGAAAACGACATTATTATTCAACAATCAACTATTTATTCCATTTCTTTCATTGGAAGTCTTAACATAATACGTGTTCCCGATCCTTCTTCACTTTCCATTTTATAAGTAAATTCATCCCCATAAACAATGCGTAAACGAGTAAATACATTTTTCATTCCAACGTTATCACCCATCTGCTCATCATCACTGAAATAGGTTTCTAATTCATTTAACTTATGTTGACTCATCCCCATTCCATTATCAGAGATGACAAATACAATAAACTGAGCTTCATGTGCAATTTGAATCGTAATCAGGCCAATACCAGGGTTACTTTCAATGCCATGAATACTTGCATTTTCAACAAAAGGTAAAAAAGTCATTTTCGGAATCATTTGTTCATTCAGAGCATCTTCTATCGTAATTTGAAACTGTAACTTATCGCCAAAGCGATACTTCTGAATTTCTAGGAAACTCTCAATAAGTTCAATCTCTTCACGAATGGTAACAAAGCTTCTTTTCCATGAAATAGACTTACGGAATATTTTACCCATATTTTGAATGGTGCGAGCCGTTTCTGACTCTCCCTTCATAAGACTTCTCATCCGAATCGTCTCTAACGCGTTGAATAAGAAATGAGGATTAATCTGACTATGGAGAGCATGAAGCTGTGCTTGACGTTGTCTAATCTCAAGATCTTTCTTCTGAATATCAGCAACATACACATCATTAATTAAGTTATCAATACGTTCAATCATTCGATTAAATTCTACGGATAGTTCCCCGATTTCATCTCGAGCGCTATCATAAGGAATTTGTTCAAAGTTCTTTCCTTTTACTTTTTTCATATGCGTTAATACTTTTTTCACTCGGATATGAATTGAGCTTGAAATCATCGTAATAATAATAGTTGGCACCACAAAATTAATGATCGCTAATATAACAATAAACTGTGCAGATTGACGTACTTCAGACAGAATTTTCTCTTCATCGAGCACGCCAAACAATGACCACCCTCCAAGATAGCGGTTATTAAGATACGTTTTTGAGAAAGTTAGTGCCTTCTCTGGTTGTTTAATTTCTGATAAATCAACTGGCCCTTCCTTCAATGATAGTTCAGAGTCATTGCTATAATGTACGCTGTTTTCAGCATTTGCAAAGTAAACATTGCCTTGGAAGTTAGTGAGCTCCATAAGTTGCTTAACATATTCCATATTCAAATCAATTTTAATAAGATGCTCAAACGTCCCCGTTTGTTCATAATCTAGCTTTTGAATAATACTAATACTTTTTTCAGTAACATAAAAATATGGGTACGAGTGTTCACTCGCAGAAAACTCCTCATACCATTTTGAGCGTAATGCATCTTCATCCATTAGAACAATGTTACCCGAAGTCAATATAGACTGATTGTTTGTCATAATAAGTGCAGAACTAATTGTCTGATATTCCTTATCTGCACGATTGAATATACTTTTCATCGAAGCTAATGACTCAATGTATTGATCATAGGAATCATACTTTGTATTCAAATGACTATTTAGAACAGGATCAATATAATACAGGTAGGCGATACCTGCTGCATCTTCAATAACAACTTTTAATTCATTTTTCAATTGCTCTAAGGCGATCTCTGCATCTACTGATTTTTGATTTCTAATATTATTAGTCGTCACATTGTAAAACACCACATTAGCAAACAAAATCGGGATAAAAACGCATAAAATATAGATCAATATAAGCTTGTCTCTAAGCTTTAGATTATTAATATGAAATCTTCGCATCTGTAATCTCCACCTAGTTATTTTTTGCCTAATATTTTATTACGATAATCGGTAGGTGTCATTTTTTCTAATTTTTCAAATTGAGTTACGAAGTAATCTGCATTTTGGAATCCAACTTTTTCTGCGACCTCATACATTCTCATATCCGTCTGTCTAAGTAGTTTTTTGGCTTCTTCTACACGAATACTGAGTAAATATTCATTGAAGTACGCCCCATATGATTTGCGGAATAACTGCCCTAGATAGACAGAATTCATATAGAATTTAGCTGCTATTCCTTTCAAGTTAATATTTTCAGTATAGTGATTATCGATATACTTCTTAATCTTCTCGATACTACCTTTACCTTGTTCCCCGCGTCGATCCAATATATATTGGGAAGCTTCTTGAACAAAACGAAGGAAGACATCCTGAACTTCAGAAAGTCTACTGTACTTTTTCTGCCAACCTAACATTTCAGGTAGCAACTTTAGCTCTTCTTCCTTGCCCTCCATCTGTCGAACAATATTAATAATACCTATCGTACAACGGGTCAGTGCATTTGCAACTGCGCTAGGAGCAAACCGCATCGATCTGAATTGTTGAAACATTTGATCAATAGTTTGTGTGTATGCATCATGTTTATTCTCTTCAATCTGTTCAAGTAAATTATTATGAATAGAGGTTTCAACATCAAAATAATACAATACCGTACCGCTTACTTCATTCGAGAAAATAACACTCTTGCCATCTTCAGCAAACTTATAATTCATAGCTTCTTTCGCAGAAATCGCTGAGCTTGCGATTATATTCAGTAGATTAACTTCTAGCCCTACATATATAGTAATAGGAACTTCTATACCTTTAACAAGTGCTAACTGCAATAAGCGAAAAGCTTCTTCTGGACTAAAAGTCATCAACGCTTGTTTTAATTTATCTATTTCGATAATCAGACCGAATTGATTTTTCATTTGAACATGAATAGGAATATGATAGTCTACTTTTTCAGTAATGCCGTACAACAGATTATCAAGTTGACTAAGAAGCACATGATTATAGTCACTATTACGCAACTGTGAATCATGTACTTCTACGGTGACATAACAATAGTTTCCGCTAAATGGAATATGTAGTGCTTCTGCTAATTGCTTTGCATCCTGCTCGCTACACTCTGTATTTAATAACGTTTCAATAACTGAGTCAGTTAACGGTTTTTCACCTGTTAATGTCGTTAACCTTTTTTTCGATAATGTACTAGCTACACGACGTAATGTATCTTCTAGTTCTTTTTCATCAACGGGTTTCAATATATAATCTGATACCAGGTAGCGTAAAGCTTGCTGTGCATATGAGAAATCATGGTATCCACTTATAATAATAAATAATGGTTGGTGTTTTCCTTTTTCGTTAACTTCCTTAATTAAGGCTAAGCCATCTAATATGGGCATGCGAATATCAGCAATAACAAGATCTGGTTTCAACTGTTCGATCATTTCAACTGCTTGTAGACCGTTTTCCGCTTCACCACATATCTCATATTGCAGCTTATTCCAATCCATTAAACCAATAATCCCTTTACGAACGAAAATTTCATCATCTACTATTAATACTTTGTACATATGCAACCCCCTAAAACCTTTTTATGGGCTTCTTGAGATGCTACTTATAATAAAAAGTAGCTTCGGAAGCATTATCTAAGCTGATTTATCCTCATATACATGGCATAAGCAGATATCATGATGTAATCGATTACATCCAGTGTATATTGTTCGTTCATCACATGTGTACCCTATAATATAAAGAATCTTCTTATTAAATTAAATATATTTAATCAACTATAGTTTGTTCAGTAAAGTAGCTCGTATGCAAATTGGCTCTGATATCTGTATATTGTTATCCTCTTGGCGCAAATAGGATAACGCTTACGCCCACAACACATATCGCTGCACCTAACCAGTCATATAAATCTGGCATTTTTTTGTCTACACCCCAACCCCATAAGACAGACAATACAACAAAAACCCCACCATAGGCCGCATATACCCGTCCAAATGATGGAAAGTTTTGAAACGTTGCAACGATTCCATATAACGCTAACGAAATTCCACCAAGTACGCCAAAGTAAGCAGGACGACCTTCTCTTAGCCATAGCCAAATCAAATATCCTCCTCCGATTTCAGCAATCCCCGCCACTACGAAAAGTATTAATCCTAACAACATATTCTAATTCGCCCCCATATTTAATCATACTACGATCGAGATAGAATACCTATAATACTGCAAAAAATATACACAGTAACATTATTCATCCATCGCCTCATATATTGCTCACTCAAAAAAATAAGTAGATCAATGATATCTCAAAACTAATTACGTTACGTAATTGGCCAATTGATAACTATGATCTACTAACAATATAGTTTACTATGTACTAGCTTTATTAATTGATAATATTAGACCGTTGCTAACTCTTTTACTTCTTCAGGGTATAATTTATTAAGATGATCGATATTCAAGAAGTCTTTCATTGACCACTTGAATTTAACGTTAAAGCGATTACAAATTTCTTCAATCTGCTCTCGACCTAATACCCCATCACGCTTGTACAACAATAATGCATGATAGATCATTCCGCTTCTAACAATATTTTTCGTAACAAGAACGTTAGAGAATACATCCATATCTCTTAACTCACGAAACATCTCTATACGATTGTATACAGTATAATGGGTCGTAAAGGACTTATCACCTTTATGTTTTGTATTTGATCTTTTTATTATATAATTAGATTCTACTAGTTCAGCGCTTTCTGATATCGTGTTTTCGCTGCATTGACCATTCTTCTTAATATAAAGTCGCTGAGCGTTTGCTTGAATTGCATAATTGCAAAGTTGGCCATCAAATGCAATTACTTCTCTAATTTTCTCTTTATTCTCATTCATAAGTACAATAGTATTTGATTCATCATTAACGTGATTCATCATTAACGTTACTAACTCTATGAGTTTATCACCCTGCACACCGTTCCATAACGCTTCGATAATAAATTTATCTTGAGCATTAATTAATTTACTTAATATATATTGCTTCTCATCATAAGACATATAATTTTTGACATGCATAACTAGTCCGTATATATAATCTTGTCCACGTTTTTTCCATGGATTTACGATATGATGTGAATAATTTTCACTAATTGACCATTCTAAATAAGAAGATATTGTTGAATAAATAGAACGTGAACTCTCTTTCGTTTTTGGCTGCAGTATTTGCATCACGAATAACCTTAGCTCTTCTTCATTAAAATCGTATAAATCCTTTTTAAGTTGTTGTTCCAGTTGGGCTGATTTCTTAAAAATCCTGCCATACACTTCTTTAGTGTCAACATTCTCATATCTTTTAAGATAACTTAACTTGATGTCTTCATTATACATTTGAGCGATTAAGGTTTGCTGAGGCATCTAGATTTATCCCCTTTACATATTTGTAAATTTCACGGTCTATCCCCATAAAAATAGCAATAAATTCATTGTATTATAAACCAAAAAATAACAAATTACAAACCATTCTTTTCATTATTTCACATTTATATGAGTAATTTAATTCATATAATGATAAATAAAGTAGTGTTATTTTAAACATAAAAAATTCCTCCATATATCAATAGAGGAATTTTTTATGTTTTATATTATTCTTTTCACTTATGAAAAGGACATTGTTGCTTGCGATAATAGTTAGGATTCACATCAATTTCATTATAGCGAGTATGCCATATAACCGTTGTTGTAGGCGACATCGGAGGGATCAGCCACGACCAACGAGCATTAACTTCACGCTGCTCTTGCTGTTCTTGTTCGCAAAACAAACGGAATTGTTCTGATGCTGTATGATGATCCACAATACTTACTTTGTTTTTCTTATAGGAATAGATTACCGCTTCATTCAATTCCACCAGTGCTCTATCTTTCCACATCGTTAGATTACTACTTATATTTAGCCCCATATTTTTGGCAATGACAGGCAACATATTATATCGATGCACATCTCCAAAATTACGAGTAGCAATCTCGGTCCCCATATACCAGCCGTTAAAAGGAGCAGCTGTGTAACGAATACCGCCTATTTCTAATTCCATATCTGATACGATTGGAATAGCGTACCATTGTAATTGAAGCTCATGAAACCACGTAAAATTAGGGTGTTCAATGTTCACTTCTTTAATATATTCAAGAGGAATACTACGATAACAAGGTCGCTCATTATTGATCTGGATAACAAGCGGCAATACATCGTAAGCAGTTCCCTCGCCGCGCCATCCAAGTTCCCTACATAAAGTTGTAAAAGCAATAGAGTCCGGATCTCCAACAATCTGATCTCCAATTTGATAACCTGCATAACGAATGAGCTGATGGTTCAATATTTTTATAGTAAGCTCAGTACTTCTTTGTGGGAAGATTGTAATGAGTGGCTGAACTCGGCCATCATTCGTCCCTCGCTCAATATGACTGAGCAATGCATCGAAGATTTGATCTGCATTACTTAGATGTCGACAGTCTGCAATCATAAGTGACTTCCAAAATAATCTCCCGATACATCGACTATTATTGCGCCACGCTACTCTCGCACCATATTGGAGTTCTTCCTCTGTATGAAGATAACTACCTACACTCGAAATGGAGGCTGAAACAGCTGCCAATCGATCTTCTAATTGCTGTTGGCTATATTGTAGCTCATTATACATTGTTGTAATAAATGTACTGGCTTCCGTTACTATTTTCTCTATATTCATCGCTGACTTTCGATCCTTACTTCACCTATATTTCGTAAAATACGATGGCAGCGCCGTACTATCCTGTATAAGTACAATATGAATACACGCTTCGCCTAATAATATCATACCAATTTAAATATTCATCATTCGTCACATAATCGTTATATATTACCACTGTGCGGTCTGTATTAACTACCAATTTTGACATAATCAAGTTCACGAATGGATTGAAGTCTAGAAGTTAATACTCCTATTGTAACTACAAATATGCCAGCAATAATGAATATCAATCCAATCCCTCTACCTGGGCCTGTACCGATAATGCTTCCTACTGTAGAAGCTAATGCTCCATCTTCAGCAAGCCATGGATTAAACAAATAGTCAGCTAGATAACCTGCTGAGCAATACGCAGCAATGAATCCTAATTGTGAAAGAATGCCGATCATCCCCCATACTCTTCCTTGTTTCTCATTCGGTATGTTCTGTCGCACTAATACATCTGCACTCGTATTAACAAAAGGCAAAGCAGCTAAGAAAATAAAACCTGCGATCATAATAAATATAATATTCGTCGACAAACCTATTAATGAGAATGCAATACCTCCGATAATAAGTCCGATAATTAACATACTTACATAACGTCTTGTCAGCGTTACCATTCCGATAATTAAACTACTTATAAGCATTCCTATTGCACTGATAGATTGAAAGATACCTAGACTTTGTACATCAGTAAAACTTAGCATCATTGGGCCTATTAAGGTTTCCAATAAACCTATATAAAACGTAGTAATAGAAATAATGATTACTAATAGTAATACACCTTTATTACGCTTAATTGTATACCAGCCTTCTAAAAACTCAGTCATCCAATGTTCATTGACTTGATCGGAACGATCAACGGCAATGCTTTTTTTAATAACAAAAATGGCTATGATGGCGATTAGGAAAGTTCCAATATTAATCAGTAGAATCGTCTCAATCGTCGTCACACTTAACAGAATGCCCGCAATAACGGGGGCGAAGAGAAACTTAGATGATTCCGCTAATTGTACGAGTCCGCTCCCCTTCGAATATTGTTCCTCAGACAATAAATCTGTCGCAGAGGCTTTATAGGCTGGACTATGTAATGCAGAGAATATTGAGCTAATCGTTACACCCATATAAATATGCCATAACTCCAACTCCCTTGCTTCCAACATGATAAGAATAAATACTAGACCTGCTGCTGCACCAATATCACCAATGATCATTAATAATCTACGATCCATTCGATCCGCTAGTAAACCGCCAATTGGTCTTAACAAAATAGATGGCAAAAATGTAAACAACGTCACTAAAGCAACGCTTGTTGCTGAGTGTGTACGTTCAAATGCATATACACCAAGCGAAAATGCAGTAATGCCAATGCCGATTAAAGATATGAATTGTCCAAACCAGACTACCAGAAATTTTTTGAATGATTTTTGACTAGTCATTAGTACTCTCCACCCTTCGTAACAGTTACAAAGCCGAATGTATTTGGGCTTCAATTATAATTGTCCTGTTGTTGCGTGTTCATTCTTCTTGTGTAATCATGGTTTCATACATCATCGGTATGTACGCGAAACTTCCCTCTTGTGCACCTAACGTCTTCTCGATCATATAAGCTAAAGCGTGTGCTTTTTTAACGAGTTCCTCATCACTCCATGGAAAAATCCCTCTGTCTAACAAAAACTGTGAGGATACCAATAGAAACTCAACCACTTCACGTGGTGAAGGTGTATTATAAATCCCTTCGCGAATACCTTGCTCCACGACCGTTGTAATAATCGGGGTTAATCTTAAAATTGTCTCTACCAAGCTTTTCTGATGCATCTCTGCATTGTTAATCTGATGGAGTTGTTCGATCATTTCACCTTTTTGGTCAGTTTCATGACTTTGCGCTCCTAGTATACGAAACAGCTTCTCATGTGCGTTCAACGTAGCATCTTTAGCAATATGTTGAGCAGCAGCGACGCCTTGATTAATAAATTTCATCACAATCGCATCCATTACTTCTTCTTTGGATTGAAAATGATAATAGAACGTACCCTTTGCAATACCCACTTCGAGTAATATATCGTTAATGGTAGTCTTGACATAGCCCTTTGTTGTAAATAACATGGCCGCAGCATCCAATATTTCATGTTTACGCTCTTCAGGTTTTTTCGTTATTCTCATAACATAACCTCCATCATTATAGACCGACCGTCAGTCTATAATGATGGTAACATTAAATCCAATTTATGTCTATATCGTTAATAGTCTAACTGCTCTAGCCATTTCTTCAAATGCTTCTCACGTAATTTTAAACTCTCCTGTTGACGATCATATTTACCAAGTTCATACTGAGCAACAATTTCCCCGTCCAACATATATAATACTCTCTCCGCATGAATAGCAACTTTCACATCATGAGTAACAAGAAGTAAACTTGTTCCTTGTTCATGAATATTCGCAAAAATATTCATAACTTCTTCGGTCGCCTTAGAATTCAATGCACCTGTCGGTTCATCACCGAATAATATATCCGGTTCATTAATTAATGCTCGACAAATTGCCACTCTTTGCAATTGCCCTCCCGATACTTCCGTAATATTACGTTGTGAAAGCTCAGAAATACCAATTTGATTCATTAATAATTTTGCTCGATCAATGACGACTGTCCTCGCTGATTTCCGAGCTGCATAACCTGCTAGCAATATATTATCAAATACATTCAATTGATTGAGTAAGTGCATATGTTGAAATACAAATCCCATATGATTCAATCTAAGACTAGCCAATTTTTTATCAGAAAAACTTGTGATTGCTTCATCTTTAAAATGAACAGTACCAGAGCTCACTGTATCCATACCACTTACTGCATATAAAAGAGAAGACTTTCCTGATCCTGAAGGGCCCATTACTGCCACAAATTCCCCTTGCTTAAGTTGAAAATTAATTTCCTTTAAGATTATACGATCTTCATTCGTATCATATGGAATGACTTTACTTACTTTTGTAACTTCTAATATCGACCGATCTAATGTCTCCATTTCTCTCCTCCTCTAATTTATCCTCGCTAATTCATTACATATAGTTAGCGCTATTCCACCGTCATCCTTGATGCTCGTCTTTTATCCATAAACATGATATTACCTAATGTTGTAATAACTGCAGTTGCAATTAGAAGTAACGGACAATATAGATAAGCCCATAATGGATTTACGATAAATGTAATTTTAGATGCTCCGAAAAAGGACATGAGAATACTTACGAAAGGTTGACCTAATAAATGTGCAAAAAGTAAGCCTAATAGTATAGAAATAAAGATCACGACTAGTGAAATAACGATATATTTCCCACCAATTGTTCGCTCCGATATTCCAATGTTTCTCATGATATTAATGTTATGCTTATCTTTTGCTATGATCAGCTTCATGAATAGCGTTGTAATCAATACGATAATAATTATTGCAACAGCTATCGCTAGCCAAGTTACAAGTTGCAATTGCTTAGTCGTATTGCCTAATGTCTGATTCAAGTAGCCTTGTAGATCTGTAACTTTAGCTGGAGAAAACTGCTCCTCATATTGCTTAATTTTATTAGTAAGATTAGCATCATCAGCAACATCAAGATTAATAACATACCAAAGTGTTGCTTCTCCTGGATGATCTAAATTAGCTTTAGCTGTTCTACCACCGTTCGTTATGTCTTGATATATACCAACAACTGTAATTGCTACATCACGCTGATCTAATCGAAGAATAAGCAGATCATCTAATCCTTTGCCAAGCTCTTTGCTATTTGTATAAGAGAGTGCAATCTCACCTTCATACATAGGAGCACGGCCTTCTAAATAATCCAGTGGAAACACGGTAAATTCCCCACGCTCGACCGTAATATTTTCATACGTACCTTCTTCTTCATTTTTCATTTTGTATTGACTACTTTGCATTCCAGCAAGTTTGACGACATCTTTATCCTTTTGTGCATAGGTTAATAGTTGTTCATATCTTTGCTCAATATTTGAAGTTGATCGTAGATCAATTCGAATGTCACTTTGACCTATTCCCATATACGAGATAAAACTAGGAGATTGAATCGTAGTCAAAAAATTAAGTGGCACGATCGCAATAAAGGTTGTAATAACAAACAATGTGAATAACAATCGAAAGATTTTAGGTCTTTGAATAATATCCTTCAGCCCAAGAAAAATAGAAAGTGGCAATGATGAACTCTGACTTAATGGCATTCGATTTTTTCTTACTACTGTATCTTTCATACTCCCTGAACGTAGCGCCTCTACTACAGCAATACGTTTGAATTTTCGTAATACATTCATACAGAACAGTACAACTAGACCGATAACTAGCATTACAGCGCCTATCGTAACAACATATGTTGAGATGGTAGCTGGTACCTCACCAAGATATAACCACATATTTCCCGAAAATATACTGTAAATATAGAGTGATAATCCATAGCCTATAATCGCTGCAACAATAGAAATGAATATATATTTCACCATATACATTGAGCTAATTACAGAATGGCTAATTCCAATCGCCTTCATTACACCTATTGAGCGATAATCTTCTTCGAGCGTAGCAAGTAATGTGAATCGAATACATAATAAAGCAATCCCGATTAGTATAACACTTACTATTATGACCACAGCTGCGATAAGACCATCTGTTATAGCGTTTAACATTTTGAATAAAGCATAGTCAATCATGGGTCCTTGATTAGGCAAGTCTGCATCTGCATAGGATTGAATAAATGTAGATAATTGGCTGTAATCATGCAGACGGAATTCAAACAAATATTCCACTTGACCAATATGTTGTTGTAATAATTGAAAATCAGAATCATGAATAACAAATCGCTTAGAATGGACGATTGAGGCATTCATCTGTGAATCACGCACATAATCAACAATCGTATAAGTGCGGTCAAATCGTTCCCCAGTGAAATGAAGCTGATCACCAATTTGCAATTGACGTTGCTCCATATAATAAATAGGAACAGCAATTTCACCCTCGTCTACTACTACTTGCTCACCTTTTAGGTTAAGTAAGAAATCAAATTGTGTATTTTGCCGAACGAAGTACATATCCATAATACTACTACCCTCGTTCTGCCCAGCCATCGTAACATTTGAGCCATCAATATTGAGCATCGGTACAAATTGATACTGCTTGACCATCTCATTATTTTTTGACCACTGCGTTAACTGTTCTTCATTCCATTGCCCATCATGCATCTGAACGACGTGAGGTGTTTTGGATTGAACAAATAATTGTTGTAATGATCCAGTCAAATCCATAATCATTCTTGTACCTGTTGCTATGAGTAAACATGCTAATACGACAAATGCAATAAGTGCGATTGTAATTCCTTTATTGTGAGCCAAATCCTTTCTTAGCATGTTCAATATCATGCTTTCGAATCTCCTCTCCGTACAGCTATTCTATTATCAAAAGAGCGAAAGTCTACCCTCCTTTAACTGTATTCATATATCACATGAGGCTATGTTGTTTGAGTTCATGAAGTATATCTTTGATAGCATCTATGTATGAGAAGAATCATATAAGATATGGTTTTTAATGTCAAATAATGAATTTGTTAAGTGCTTATAAACATTAAAAAGCCGAGTATTTATCGGATTACTGTGGCAAGCCACTATCCAATAAATACTCGGCAAAAAGGTTTCCTACATTAAACTTCATATCTTACAATAAACTTACATCTTTACTATTCGATTTCTCACTAGCTGAGGTTGTCCAAAACTTGCACTAGAATTATTCAGCTTTAACGAGAATTTTTATGTGATTTCTTTCTTTCAATAAACCTTCAAAACCTTCATCTACAACCTCATCAAGTGAAATACGTTTCGTTACTAATTTATCCGCTGGGAAATATCCTTGTGCCATCAAGCTAATAACAGCAGGGAATACATTACGATAGCCGATAATACCTGTAACTGTACGTTCTTTCATCACAATATTTTGTGGATGAATGGATGCTTCTTTCTCGAAAATACTTACGATCATTGTTTCACCATTGAATTTGGTAGCGTTGATCGCTTGAACTAGTACTGGAGGTACACCTGTTACTTCAAAGGATACATCAACTCCACCGTTTGTGAGCTGATGCAATTTTTCAACGATATCACTTTCACTTGGATCAAGTGCAATCGCACCAAGTTCGTTCGCTTTTTCACGACGTTGAGGAGATAATTCAACCGCATATATTTCAGCTGCACCTGCAGCTTTTAATGCTTCAATAACTAATAAACCAATCGGCCCTGTACCGAATACTGCTACTTTATCGCCAACTTTGACTTTACTTTGTTTCACAGCATGTAGTGCAACAGCTGACGGTTCTACAAGAGCACCTTGCTCGAATGATACATTGTCAGGTAATTTGTGAATCATATGAGCTGGAACAGATGCATATTCAGAGAAGCCTCCTCCGCCACCCGCTAGTCCATAGAAGCCCATTAAAGAACATAGATTATATTTACCTTGCTTACATGCTTCACATTTGCCACAAGAATAAACTGGCTCAACAGTGACTCGGTCACCGATCTCAATGTTTGTAACACCTTCACCAACCTCAACAACTTGTCCAGAGAATTCATGTCCCATTACGATTGGCGCAGCATCTCCAGTTAAAGGGTGAGGGGCATCAGCAGGTATAAAAATAGGACCCGCAGTATATTCATGTAAATCGCTACCGCAAATCCCACACCATTGTATTTTTAATTTCACTTCGCCTTTTTTGGCTACAGGTTCATCAATATTTTCCAAACGGATATCTTTAACGTTATGCCATCTCAATGCTTTCATGTAGATCATCTCCTATGATGTATTGTGCATTACGAAAGTTTACACCACTATTGTAGTCCTCTGGATTATAGAATTCAATATTAACAAATTCTAGGTATTGAATTTAATGGATATTAACTTAATATTGGAAATATTCTAACTATTTATATGTGAATTATGAAAATAAACACTTTCAGTATATTGTGCAGTAAGTAATTCGAATATACGCCTACTCTAATGCTGTTCGTGATTTGAATAGTAAACGAATATTAGTTGATAACATGTTTCACAACTACGCAAGGACCACCACATACTCATTACATTTAGTGTGTGATGGTCCTTGTTCATATTATTTATGTTCTACTAATTCCTTAAGCTCATGAAGTAATTGGTCCAATTGTTCATATTGCTCGACCATATTTTCCATGTTATCATACTGCAATTCCATATTTTCATTAACTTCTTCTACAGCAGCCATATTTTGCTGTGTCATAGCTGATATACTATTCATACTATGTGCAAGTAATGAGGATTGATCACCCAAACGCTTTGTTGATTCTGTTACCTTATTTGTTTGCTCTGTAGCAAGTTTTGTATTCGTTTGAACAAGTTCTAAGACTTTATTCGCACTTTGAAGCGATTGATCACTTCTAACAACAGAATCATTTCCTTGCTCTACAGATTGATATACAGCATCAATACTATGATGAATATTAGACAAAAGCTCACTTATTTCATCAACCGATTGTCTTGTATGATCTGCTAACTTGCCTACTTCACCTGATACGACAGCAAAACCTTTGCCATGTTCTCCAGCTCGAGCTGCTTCAATCGCAGCGTTCAGTGCTAACAAATGTATTTGTTTCGCAATATCATTAATCGTATCAACAATTTCGCTAACATGCTCATTCTTCGCTCTTAATTCTTTCATTTCTTGTAATGTTCGCTCCGTTGATTGACGAAGTTGCATCATCTCATCACTTACTTGTTGCATTTTTATCGTATTACTATCATTTAAATTAGCGTTAGTTTGTGAATACTCCTTCATTAATGCAGAACTCTCTGTCATTTCCTTTATATCAAGATCAATTTGTTGCGTGGAATCATTAATTGAAATAATATGATTCGTTTGTTGCTCAACGGATACAGTCATTTCGCCAAAAGTCGTCGTGACTTCCTTGGAAATAGTACTAGCTTTCTGAACTTGTTCCTTCTGTGAGGAACTGAATACATTTAGCATCAAAATTGAAGTTTTCAATTTTTCAATAAGCTGCTCTGCTAATTTTCTTGCATGAACTGCTTCAGCTTCATTCTTGAAGACTTCACGTTGCAATCGTTGTGTAAATTGTGCCGATGCACAAAGTGTCAATGTAGCAAAAAATAAATACAAAAAAAGGAATAGTAATGACTCGTTGGGAAATAATCTTTGTTGTAACATGGGGTCTAAGTAGATATACGTTGTAACTACTCCACCTAATATTCCTGTTAGTATAAGTGGACGAAAGTCAGAGTACAGCGTCATTATGCCTAAATTAACGTATATAAGAAAATAAGTACTAATAACAGGCTCCGGATCAGATACGATCAATACAGTAACGATCGAGCTAAGTCCAAAAGGTAAAACATACTTCACATAAGCACTAATTGATTTAATAAAGGTCATAACTGTTGCAATAGTATTCATAATAGAACCAATGACAATAAGTAGTAAAATCATTTCCCACCCTAGTCCGATACTAATATCAGTGACGACTCCGAGTGCAAGTACCGCCCACATTATACTAACTAATAATCGATTCCTTTTGTCTAGTTCAGATAACCTGTGATTCATTTTCCATCCGCCTCTTCAAAATTTAATAACTCGGTTGCATCATTTTAGAATTGATATTCCATGTAAATTCCTCTGGATGATCAATCATATAACCTATATCAAAGATGACAGGAATAACATAATCACCTTTATAGAACATTTTCCCTCCTAGTTGCTGTAGTGGAACCTTATAGGTAACTTTCAACGCTCTCATAAAAATAGGTTCCATTAATGAAACCAAATATCTCAGTTGAAATTTTGCTGAGCTATGTACAATTGAGGAGAGAATTGGAGATATATATTCTCCACTAACTCTATATGTTTTTAAGAGCGCAATTTTGTCTATTTCACCCACCCTACCTTTCGATCCATATATCAAAGGATGTTTATGAAAAGGGGCGATTACATTAATTTTGTGCTGTTCATCGTGTATGTATGGTTTTAATTCTGCAGTTCCGACAAATTCACCTTTTTCCGTGAAAATTAAATTTTGTTCAAGAATGTCTTCACTAAATTCTAACTCATATCCTTTTTCTCTCCACACCGTAGTCCAAATGCCATTAAACATCGCAAGTTCAAGCTCATTCTCTACTTTTTTATACATACTAGTTTCATCCACTCCCTCTTTATTTCATAATTTAACCAGTATATATTACATTATGTTGTATTTTTTATCACAAAAAAAGTAACTATCGTACTATTTCATACTTTAGTTTTGTTAAGAAATAGCAATTTACTTGATAATTAAATTATAATATGTGATGAAATACTCTACTGAAAGTCGAAGCAGTGCTCAGCCTTCATCGTAGATAAAAAAAATACTACATTCAATAAATATCTTAAATTAAAGATATTTATCTTGCTTTTCTTTCACTTGCGTAGTAAAGTGATGATAAGAACATAAACACCAACGCTTCCGATGTAACTTTTTACTTACAAAGAAGTTTTTCAAGAAGATATGAAAAGTTTTAGGAGTGATCATATGGATCAGCATACTCTTGGGTCGTTAACTTGGTTAAGGTTAATGCGCTTTGGTAATCAGAGTAACCAATTATCGAATGATTTTCTCAAAAGATTTCAGATAACAACAGCTCAATTCGATGTCCTTATGCAAATAAGTACCTTCCAACCATTAACCCAATCCGAGCTTGCTGAAAAGGTCATTGTGACGCAAGGTGGAATGTCTAGAATGTTAGCTCGCTTGGAGCAAGATGGATACATTACTCGTAAGCAAGATTGGAAGACAAAAACTATTGTATTAAGTAATAAAGGTAAGGATATTCTAGATATAGCAATGCCTGCACAACTTGCCTTTCAAACTTCCTTTTTCAATGAAGCATTAACAGAAGAAGAAACGAAAACATTGTATACCCTTCTAACGAAGATTCATAAAAATAGTGAAAATAAGCAATTACCACCTTTATAGTAATTGCTTCATACTCATCACTTGACTAATCAATTGATTCATTACGACTATATTTCCAATACATTTTATCGATAACCAATTAATTAAATACATTAATGAAAATTAAGGGAGCGAACATTATGACACAAATATTAGGTCATCATCATACATCTATGCTTACTAAAAACGCTGCACAAAACATGCAGTTCTACACTGGAGTATTAGGTCTTCGATTAGTAAAGAAAACGGTTAATCAAGACTCACCGGATATGTATCATTTGTTTTATGGTGATGAAATAGGAAGCCCTGGTACAGAGCTTACTTTCTTCGAGATGCCAATGGCTGGACATACACAGCCTGGAACTAATGCAATTAACTTGATCGGATTGCTAGTGCCTTCATATAATAGCCTTTTGTATTGGGAGCAACGCTTAAGTGATATGGCAGTAATCCATGACCCAATTACGACCTATCATGGATATG
This sequence comes from Paenibacillus endoradicis, assembly GCF_024721975.1. The sequence continues at coordinate 873,634 of NZ_JANQBB010000002.1, forward strand.
ATGCGCTACACTTCCAAGATCCTGATGGACTACGCCTTGTACTATTGAGTAATGAAGGATTAGATATTCCCGGGCATTGGCGATATTGGGGTGACTCTCCTGTACTAGAGGAGCATCATATTCTTGGAATGGGACCTATTGGCATCTCTGTTCGCAACTTGAATGCAACAACTGAATTACTCCGAGATACGTTTGGATATACAGTTAAAACAAGCTCAGAGTCTAGTGTGATACTGCAAGCTATTCAAGGAGAACAATGGGGAGAAATTGTATTAACACAAGAGGAAGGAACTCGTGAACGTCCTGGTAAAGGTAGTGTTCATCATCTTGCGATTCGCGTTGCTGATCAACAAGAACTTGCTAAGTGGAATGAGATTATAAGAGGTCTAGGCTATTCTACAACTGGTGTCGTTGAGCGCTACTACTTTACAAGTGTTTACTTCCGAGATCGCAACAACATTATGATTGAGCTTGCTACAGATGGTCCTGGCTTTATGGTGGACTCAGACATTTCAGAGCTAGGCAAACATCTAGATCTACCACCGTTTCTTGAAGGACGACGCGCTGAAATAGAAGCTTCATTATCACCACTACATTCTTAATGTGTATGCTTTCGGTGCTACTTTTTATTCACAATGAAGTTTACCATGTATCTAATAAAAAGTTTTAGGAGGAGATTATTATGGAAAAATATCGTATTGAACCGAAGAACGGCATGGAGTTTGGGCTTTACACATTAGGAGATCATATGACGCATTCCATGATCAATCAACCTATAAGTGCTGAGAAACGTCTTCATGAAATTATAGATGCAAGTAAACTTGCTGAAGATGCTGGCCTTGATGTTTTTGCTGTAGGTGAAAGCCATCAAACTTACTTTACGACGCAAGCTCATACCGTTGTACTTGGTGCTATTGCACAAGTTACGAGCAAAATCAAAATTTCAAGCTCAGCTACTATATTAAGTGTCGCTGATCCTGTTCGTATATATGAAGACTTTGCTACATTAGATCTAATCTCTCGTGGTCGAGCAGAGATTGTTGCCGGTCGTGGTTCACGCGTAGGTGCCTATGATTTGTTCGGATATGATTTGAACGACTATGAGGAACTATTTGAAGAGAAATTAGATTTGCTTGTGAAATTAAATGAAGCAACTGGGCCTGTTAGCTGGGAAGGTCAATTCCGTTCACCTTTACATCGTGCAGAGATTTTACCTCAGCCTGTAAAAGGTTATCTTCCGATATGGAGAGCAGTTGGTGGTCCTCCCGCTAGTGCGATAAAAGCAGGAGAAGCCGGTGTACCTATGATGCTTACTACACTTGGAGGTCCTGCCGTTAACTTTAGAGCTTCCGTTGAAGCTTATCGTGAAGCAGCTACGAACAATGGTTATGATGCAAGTCAATTACCTATTGCAACGACTAGCCTTTTCTATACAGCAGAACAGTCACAAGATGCGATGAATGAATATTATCCTTATATTAATGCAGGCTTTACTTCCATAAGAAGAAGTGGATATCCAAAAAAGCAATTTGATCAAGCGATCGACTATCGTGATGCACTGATGGTAGGTAGTCCGCAACAAATTATCGAAAAGGTACTTTACCAATATGAATTATTCGGTCAGCAACGGTTTATGGCACAAATTGATTTCGGAGGCGTACCATTTGATAAAGTAATGAAAAACATTGAACTTATTGGTCGTGATATTATTCCTGCTGTGAAAAAATATACTGCACAAACTTGAGATGATGTGGACTAAGAAGTCCCACTATTACATTCGAACTCATCATTTGTGCTCCCCTTTAGAGCAATTTGATTTCATATTTTTAACTTAATGAATTAGTCAAAACAAAAACTAGACCTAACAATGTGTAGGTCTAGTTTAGAAGTAATCTTCAATGATAACAACTCAATAGCTAATCTTTAATATCTTCTTGATTTAACCCAAAAATTCTGCTGGGCATTTCAATTCACCTTTTATCGATTGTAGTTTTCCTTCCATAACTTCATATACCATAAACACTTCATCAGACACTTCGAATTGTTTCAATTCTAAACCAAATTGTCTAGCTGGTTGAAATCCGAATCGTGGATAATACGTAGGATGACTGATTATCAGAATAAGACCATAACCTAACTCTTTGCAGCGGCTTATTCCTTTCTATGTACTATCTTGCATGCACTAATCTGTATATACTATTTTGCATGGCAACTTTAATTTCACCTAACAACTATGTTGCTATACGCGCTCTACGCAGCAAATAACGTCTCTTCTAATTTCTTTAAATGACATATTATTAAAAGGACCTTCAATAAATCTGTTATTAAAAATCGGATTAGGATGACTCAATGATTCATATCGGATTTCTTCACTATCGTTTAGTATATTCTCACTAACAAATAGAAGATACGTTGTTCCTTCATGTGAAAGCACTTCTGCTGATTGAATGTTAATGACTTGACCTACTTTATCTTCAAGCCCTTTATATTGATCAAGAACTTTAATTGCAACTTCTTCAATATTTCGATCAGTCATCAATGAAGCCATTATTTCTCCAATTACGATATAATCTGATTGATCAACAATCTCTTTCAATGTTTGTAATGAGTTATCCAGATTAACATTATATATGCTAGCAACAAATGCGTTATTAGTTGCTGTTTGTGTACTACAAGATGTCAGAATGAAACATAGCAGTGTTCCTACTACATAGCGACTTAACTTCATCTAAACTCTCCGTTCTACACCAACAATAATGGAACAGCATTCATTTATAAAATATTATCCAACCATAATAAACCGAAGAATAATACACCCAATAGATTTACTAAAATGAATATGAGGATGACTGAACCTATCAAAAAAGTAATACTTGAATTAACCCATTTTTTCATAGTTACCCACCTCTATCTAACCTTTTCCTAAGTTCAAAATATTGCTACTATGATAAATCATTTATACTATTTCTCTTCGATTATTTTCGATGTTCCACTTATGAAAATCTATCATTAATAAATCTATTACAGATTCCAAATATGGTTATTATTTCTATTAATTATAGTTCACTCTATCCTGGGATAGCAATAGTCTTTCAACATTAATACGCCCTACATTACAATTCCTAATAGCGTTCAACAACATAGCAATATAACACAAAAAGGGTTGAATTCTGTATAAGACAGAACTCAATCCTTAATGATCGCTTCATACTATTTCCCTAACTTATAAAGTGCATTATCGCAATTATTAATGACGATAAACATCATCATTATAGAAGCAATATCGTATTATTTATTATCTCTGTTCAACTAATGCGTCAATTACTTCTGAGACCGATTGCTTCTTCACCTCAATAAACTGAAGAACAAGACCTCTCTTCTGTTTAATCGTGAATTCATAACCTCCATGTGCAATGATCATATCCTTCTCAAGATCAACATTTTGGGTATAAATCCAGCCACCTAGTGTATCTACGTTTTCATTTTCCAATGTTATATTCAGTAGTTCCGCAACTTCATGGAGCTGTACTTTTGCATCTATTATATAGTGATCGTCATTTATTTTACGGATATGAGAAATTTCGTCTCCATCAAATTCATCTCTTATTTCTCCAACCAATTCTTCAATAATATCTTCGATTGTAATCAACCCTGAAGTACCGCCATACTCATCCACTAATATTGCCATTTGAATACGTTCCTTCTGCATTTTTTGCAGAACTTCTTTAATAGGTGTAGCCTCAATGACATTAATAACTGGATTAACAAAATGTGCTACGTCGTAAACTATAGCTGGATTATTCAATCGTTGAATAAGCAGATCTTTAATATTGAAGTAACCGATAATATTATCACGATCACCCTCATAAACAGGATAACGTGTATATTTTTCTTGAGAAACTCGCTTCAGAACCTCTTCATGTTTGGTATTAACATTGAATCCAACGATTTCTGTTCGTGGAATCATAATTTGACGAGCTAACGTATCATCAAACTCAAACACATTATTAACGAAGTTCATCTCACTATTGTTAATCTCACCTGATTTATTACTCTCAGCAATTAACAGACGAATTTCTTCTTGTGTATGAGAAACCTCATGTTCGCTTGCTGGTTTCAATCCAAAAATACCGACAAGGACACGCGCAGAACCGTTCAAGAACCAGATAAATGGGAACAATATTTTATAGAAAATCATAATTGGTCTAGCAAATAACAATGTTACTGCCTCTGCCTTCTGAATAGCTACTGTCTTAGGAGCAAGCTCACCAACAACTACGTGTAAAAATGTAGCCATCATAAATGCAGATCCAATCGTAAATACATGAATTAAGTTCGTTGAAAGCCCTAACGCTTCAAATGCAGGGTGTAATATAAATTCAAAGGTCGATTCTCCGACCATACCAATACCTAGCGCTGTGACTGTAATACCTAATTGACAGGCAGATAAATATTCGTCCAAGTGCGTAATGACATGCTTAGCAGAAGTCGCACCTTTCTTACCTTCAGCAACTAATTGATCAATCCTTGAATGTCTAACCTTAACTATGGCAAATTCAGTTGCCACAAAAAATGCAGTAAATACAATAAGCACAATGAATATAGTAATGTTAATTATCGTCAATTCTTCGTCTTACTATAATAGTAAGACTCCACCTCCTACAATATGATGATCCAACTTGCTTCATTCGATCATATTGCAGATGACATATGTTACTTAAGGAATAAGCGTAATGGGTATTGCAAGTATTCCTAGCAAATAGTCAATGCTCATATCGAATTTATGCGGTATGTTACATATCCCATTTATATTTGCTAGCTTGTTGTCATAAAGCGTATCCTTCCCATTACCCATCCTCCTCAACTGTATTTGAACTTTCAACATCATTGTAGATGTAATAATTTAATACGTATAAATCTACTTATCCGTTCCAAAAACATAAAAAAATTATGCAATAAAGCTAATACCCAAATCAAAAAACCAAGTAAACTAAAGTCTACTTGGCGCTATACACGCAATCATTACTTTGCTTTTCTCGCTATAGACCATAGATTCCATAGACTATATTGAATAAACCACACAACGAACAATACGAGTACAAGACCTACTATATATCTACTCTCACCAAATAATTGCTGAATACTCATTAGTGGAGAGTTCGATATCGGCCAGTTCAAAAACATATAATTTGTGTCGTTAATCTTGTTGAAGAAATATACAGGTGGGATAGTTACGATGAGAAACAATACAACTTTCCATAGTCTACGAATGTTAGGTGTAATTTCACCAGTAGCTAGTAACATGATCGGATAAGTTAAAATTAAAGCGTGAAAGACAAAAGAATGTATGTGAAGAAAGCTCATCACAGGATCGTTTGCCCAACCTGGAAATAGGAGTGCAATGAATGCACCGGGTATCGTCAGGCTAAACAGTATTTCAGCAATGGTCGTATTATTACGATAAGCATGGAACAAAATAAGAAAGATCGCAAAACCGCATAAATGAATCGGCAGATAATATAACAGATTCCGCCCAGTGGCTAGGACAACAATGACTTTGCAAATTTCTGCAATGAACAATGTATAACCAAACCCTTTACGAATCCATGCTCTATGCCATTGTGAGCATCGATAATAGATGAAAGTGATTACTATGCTAATCATAACGATAACAATTAGCCAATTAAGATGTACAGAATCGAATACTTCAAAACCTCTATCCATCATTCACCTCGCATACTCATAATATGTCATCACACACTTGAAATTATTGTATATTATTTCAGGGTTAATTAGTATCATTTCGCGAGATTAGCATGTTACATGTTTTTATGAGTGAAGTGCTTTACGAACGATTGGAGCAACTTTATTAGCAAGTAAATCAATCGCTTTCTCTACTCGGACCATTGGTTGATTACCCATATCTAACTGTCCCATAAAACGTGAATGGCCAAAACATTCATGCTGGTACAAAATCTTCTCAGCTATTTTCTCTGGACTTCCTACTGCTAAAATTTGATTAGCTGCCCTTTGTGACATGATTTCTTCAGCTGTTGTATGGAATCGCTGACCACGCTCTTTCAAGAAATAACCGAAGTATTGATTATAATGTGGGGTAAACTCGCGAATTGCTTGTTCCCCGTCACTCGCAACATAAGCATGACCAGTTACAGATACTTGAAGCTTAGATAGATCATGTCCTGCTTCTCTAGCAGCATTCCAATATATATCCGTCAAATACTTAACTGACTCGGGTTGCCCTGCCAGTAAACCTAATATCATATTAACTCCGAGACGCCCAGCTCTAGCAGCACTTTCTAAGTTTGGGACTTTATGGCGTAGCAATGAACTACATGGCAACACAATCGGAAGATCTTTCTGTCTATATGGATAGAATGATGCCTATTCTCAATGTAGGTATTAAACAGCTTCTGCCCAATTCATAGCGTAATAACAAAAAGGCTAGAAGATACTTTTCGCTTATACGAATCGTATCTTCTAGCCTTTTCAGTTATTGCATCATTGAGTCATTCAGTCAGTCTCTAACCAGCAATCTCTTGTTTTAGCTTTTTAGTTAGCTTGTCGAATACAAGCTCATACGCATGCTTGATCAAGTTCTCCATCATCTCAGTTGATACATTCGCATCAAAATACACAGAATTCCAATGTGCCTTATTCATGTAATAGCCAGGGACTATTCCCTCTACCGTTTCCCTTAACGTTTCTGCACGTTCGGGATCACATTTCATCGTAATAATAGAAGTATCTTTCGCATCTGTGCCGATCATTGCAAACATCTTACCACCGATAAAAAATCGATCAGCTTGCCACTCCTCTTGATAGTCATGTGTAACACCGGGATGTGCTTGGCACATCCGTTGAAGCTGTTCCTTGTTCACGCGACTGCTCCTCTCAATTAAACTATTCAAAGTTTATGTACTCGTGATCAAAAAGACAATTAATCACCTTAACAAAACAACCACTATTTATGCTAATTTTAGCATAAATAGTGGTTGTTTTCATGTCTTGTACTGCCCTAATTGTTAGAAGTCATATTGATCTTCTTGTTGCTTTCTAATGATATTGTACGTAGCTGTCAGATTTGCTGTATCTTCAACTAATCGTTCCATTCGCAAGAACACATCATCATTAACTATTTCTTTCTTCACATAGTCTTGATCTTCTATGAAAACATACGTCTGTACAATTTGAGCCTTCATATAAGCTAATATAGGCTTAAGTTGTTGCTCAGCTACTAAATAGTGTTTAGATGATCCTGCTGTGACGAAAAAGCTTACTACTTTATCGCGGAAAGCATTAATCGGTAGTAGATCAAAAATATTTTTCAATGTAGCTGGAAGTGACGCTTGGAAAATGGGCGTACCAATAACAATAGTATCTGCATCCATCAATGTTTTCGTAACGAACGCTGTATCTCCCTCATACTCCAAATAATTGCGTCCATCACTAAATTGAACATTGTAGTCTGCCAAATCAATTAGCGTCCACTCCGCATCTGGATATTTAGCGCGAAGTGTTTTTTCAAAAACAAGCATTGCTGTTTTTGTTTTCGACCCAACGATAGAACCAGACAATCCGACTATTCTCATCGTAACACCTCCTATTGTTTTGTATTTATTCAATTATTGTTTTGTGTATTTTCTAATAGCAGGTAAAATTTCTGATGCAATTAGCTCAAGATTTTTCACTAGTAATGGGAATGGAACGCCACCAAAGTCCATTTGTGCCATATAACGCTGATGTCCAAACAGTTCATACTGATATAAGATTTTTTCAATAATTTGTTGCGGGCTACCAACCATTAATGCATCTCGAACATCTTGTGCTTGAGCAAAATGTTGTTTAGAGAAACCATGTCCATTTACTAATTGCAAACCAAGATTGACACCAGGATATGCTTGGCGCATCGCAACTTGTGAATCTTTATCTGTGAAGAAAAGTCCTGTCGTTGCAACAGGGAATTGTGCTGGATCATATCCAGATTCACTTAAGGATTTCCGATAAGCATCAACAGCTATTTTGAAGTTGGATGACGGTCCGCCTAATGTCGCCAGCATCATTGGTACACCTTGCTTACCTGCACGAATAGCACTTCCTGGCGCTCCACCTACCGCTCTCCATAGAGGCAACGTATTATGAAGTGGACGCGGTAATACTTCCGCATTTCTTAACGGTGCGCGATACTCACCTTCCCAATTCACAATCTTATTCTCATTAATAATTTTTAATAGTTCAAACTTTTCTTCGAATAATCCTTCATAATCTTTCAAATCATATCCAAGTAGTTCAAATAAACCAACACGTGAAGCTCGTCCAGCAACGATTTCTACACGTCCATTAGAAATAAGATCAATCGTTGAGAAATCTTCGTATACGCGTACTGGATCGGATGTACTTATAATCGTTGAAGAACTTGTTAATTTTATATTTTTAGTCGCTTGTGCAATTGCAGCTAGTACAACGCTATGCGCTTGTGTCGCGAAATATTTTTGATGACTTTCTCCTACACTAAATACATCTAAGCCAAACTCTTCAGCAAGCTTTGCAAGTTCAATTATTTCATCAAGACGTTGCTTAGCTGAGATACGCTCCATCGTTTCTGGATTCGGAATATGATCACCTAATGTATATAAACCAAATTCAATTCCTTTGCTTCGATCAATACGATATTTTTCCATTTTCCTCTTCCTTTCATCCTGTTGTTAGATCAATTATGCATCATGTATAATTATTTAGATAGTACGCACTTTGAAGTAGTATAGTATACTAAAAGATACTGTAAAACTTATGATTTAGATGCTACTTTATGCTCAAAGTAAGTTATTCATAAAGATAATAAAAGCGATAACCAGAATAATAGGAGTGGATCATATGGAAAAACCAATCGAAGCTTGTAAGGTAGACGATGCGTTAGAAATCATTGTAGGAAAATGGAAGCCTAAAATTTTATTATTACTACTCGAACATAAAACTATGCGTTTTAATGAATTGCGTCGTCATCTTCCAGGTATTACACAGAAAATGTTGACACAACAGCTTCGTGATCTAGAAGAAGAATATATTGTGCATCGAAAAGTGTATGCACAAGTACCGCCTAAGGTTGAGTATTCAATAACAGAGTATGGACTTTCGCTTGATCCGATACTCGATACGATTCATCAATGGGGTTCTGCTCATCTTCTATTCAAAGCAAAGCAAACAGCACAAAAAGTAGCTACTGAGTAATCAGTGCTACTTTTTGTGCTATATAAATATTTACTCCACTAATCCATACTTCACTTTTATGCGCTCCAACTTTTCAATCATTGGTCTTGATAACAGATATAGAAAAATAACTGTCGCGGCGGCATGAACAAGATCGAACCAAAATCCAGATATATAAAGAGCTGCTAATGCAGACCATGAGAACTGTGAAGTTCCCATAAGTAATGATCCAAAGTTAATGATGCCGCCATATATAATGAAGGTGGCTAATCCTCCGTATATGCAAAGTGACAGCCTGTTTTTCTGTAACATGCCCTTTTGGAATAATAATCCGGCAATAAATCCGATAATGCCAAAGCAGAACATTTGCCAAGGTGTCCATGGTCCTTGTCCGAAGAAAATGTTTGAGACAAATCCAGCCGTTGCACCAACAAGAAAGCCTACTTCAGCTCCTAAGCAAACTGCTGCTATTATGACAATTGCGACGACGGGCTTGAATTGGGGAACCATAAAGAAAGCTGATCTTCCCGCTACAGCAATTGCTACAAGTACAGCGATAACAATTAATTCTCTTGCTTGTGGCTTTCGCTTCTCAAAACGCAAAGCAAAAGGTAACATCGTATATAATATAATGAGCAAGCTAATAAAGTAATATTTTCGATCACCTAGCACGTACACTCCGAGCATAATTGTCGCTGGAATAATGATAAGTATTAGTGCAGCTGAAATCAAAGTTCTACGACTAAGCTTACTTTGATCTGTCAAAGTTACTCTACTCTGATTGGATTGGTTAAGCTTACTTTCGTCGGCTATGTTAAGCTTTGACATCGTGTAATCACATCCTCTATCGTTACCGCATCATCCCACACATGCCGCGTCATGCGATTAGCCGATGTCGTATAAAAACTATTTCCAGCAAAGAACGCCTTCGCCTTGTTCGTCGTAATCATACTGCCCTCGAAGAACATAGCACAGGTTTCACCATACTCTGCACAAAATTCAATATCATGAGAAACGAGCACGATGGTTACCCCTTGATCGTTAAGTTTTTTGAGAAATTGGGCTAGTTTCGTTTTAAAGAACCGATCCAGTCCTTTCGTTGGTTCATCCAGTAATAAAATCTTCGGTTCTAATAAAAGAACTTTCGCTAGTGCAGCTCGTTGCTGTTCTCCTCCGCTTAGATCGTACGGATGCATAGATAATAAATGTTCTAACTGGGCAAATTGAATAATCTCATTAATTTTCTGTTCTTGCTGATCTTTTGTAAGAGATGATTGCTGTAGTATTTCATATAAATCGTCTTTAACCGTTTTCTTCACGAACAACGTCTGTGGATTTTGTGGTAATACACCCAAGTAATTGTTAAACTTGTCTCGTTCACTCCATTTGCGAATATCTTTACCACTGAGCATTATTTTCCCACGGTATGGCGTATGAATACCACTTATAAGCGATAATGTAGATGTTTTTCCGGCACCATTACCTCCTACAATACAGAAAAACTCACCTTGCTTAACTGAAAAAGATAGGTCCTTAATAACATCTGGACTATGCTTATCGTATTTAAACCATACTTCTTGGAACTGAATAACAGGGTTCTGCTGATCAGTGCTCGCCTTATTGAAAAAAGTTTTGCGTTTATGCTCATCGCTAGACTTAAGCTTTTGCTCATTCTTACGCTCACTAAAACTTTGACTAGATACATAACGATCTAGCCACTGACGACCTTCCTTTACAGTCATAGACAGTTCTGTCCCAGCATCAATCACTGTTTGTATTTGCATCGGAGTTGGCATTGAGGAGAACATCGGATGGTTCATTACAGCTAATCGCTGTCCTCCTTGGCGCGGAGTATCATCAACGATGATTTGCCCTTGATCCATAACAATGATGCGATCTGCTAAAGGGAGTACTTCCTCTAATCGATGCTCAGAAATGACGATAGCTGTTCCGAGCTCTTGATTGATTTTCTTTAATGTCGTTAAGAACTCTGTTGCTGCTATTGGATCAAGTTGTGACGTAGGTTCATCTAGAATAAGAACTGATGGATGCATTGCCATAATAGACGCTAGATTTAATAATTGCTTTTGCCCGCCTGATAATTCAGATACTCCTTTATGAAACCAATGCTGAATACCGAAGAAACTAGCCATTTCCGCTACGCGTAAGCGGATCGTAGACTGATCATAACCTAAGCTTTCTAAGCCAAATGCCAGCTCATGCCATACTTTATCTGTCACAATACCATTCTCAACATTTTGCTGTACAAATCCAATCTCTGCTGTAACATTGCGATGATCACTTTCTGTTATTGCATTGCCTCGATATAAAATTTCTCCAGTACGTTTACCATGCGGGGTTAGTACTGGTTTCAGTTGTCTAAGAAAAGTACTCTTACCACACCCAGATTGTCCACATAGCACGATAAATTCGCCTTCTTGGATGTTCATGCTGATATCCGAAAGTGTATTCTTGCTACCTTCAGGGAATGAAAAATTCAGTTCCTTGATTCGATATAATTCCATTTCCATTCCTCCGCAATATGTAATATGACAGGAATGAAACATAGCAATGAATACGATATATATATCATCACGCTACTTGATGTCATCTCACTCCATTTGATCGATGGGAAATAACGAATACTATTCTCTCCTGTCGCTGCTCCGAATATCACTATTACGATAAGCAAGAGCATGGAGATAAATACTTTCTGATCTCTTCGATCAAAACGATATATCGAAAAGCTAGTTCGATTGGGTAAGCCATATCCGCGCGACTTCATAGAATCAGCCGTTTCAATCGCATTTTCTAATGCCCATGTCGTCATAATTGATAGTATTGTTAATCCATTTCTTGCCCTTTGCAGCAAATTACCTTGCGAAATATCTCTACCTATACATTTTTGAGCATTAGAAATTATTTTAATCTGATCACGATAACGTGGAACAAACCTTAAAGACATCGATAAAATCAGTGACCATGCCGGAATAATTTTTCCAAATAAATAGATGAATTTATCCGAGCTCATCACTGCGTTGTAACAAGAGAACCAGATTATTACGGTTATGAACATACATGCCATAGCGATTCCATATAGAATTGACTCCAAAGTGATAGGATTTCCATTGTTAAGATAGAATAAGATTGTTACACCTTGATGGTTAAATGTTGGATTAAGTATCGCCATCACTACCATAAGGGGTAACATATATGCACAATTAAATAGGACGGCCCTTTTACCATTCAGTAAGATGGAATATACAAACGCACATACAAGTGAAATCGCTTGAAATACGGGATGCATGAAGATCATACTGAATAACAATACCGCTACAAAGTAGGTGAAGTTAATAATGGGATGATAGGTTGAGAAAGTACTATATTTCATGACCTGCATATCCTCTCCTATTGATGAAATGAACTATATACACAATAAAAAATCTCTTAACGGAAACGTTAAGAGATTTATTTATGCAGAATGCAAATAATCGCATTCAAGAATAAACACCCTCCTATCCTTCGTAGAAAATTCGGTGAAAGCAATCAGGCAGGTATTCTGGCTTAAGTATTAACATCTATACAACCTTCCCAGTTCCCCAGTGGTATATCGTATAGACTACTCTTTTACAGCGGCGGGACCGCGTGGGAATTACACCCACTTCCCTTTTAACCAATCGATAGTTCAACTTGTCTATCATCCATTGGCACCTGAAGCTAGCTATGTAATTGTATACTCATCTCATATCATTATAATGTATTTCACTTACTATAAGAGATTAATTATTCAACAAAAAAAAGACGCATAGGATAATAGCTATCCTGATGCGACTTCCTTATGACTTTCCAGAAAATTTTCGATCTCCGTATAAACTTCTATAGGAATCGTGTACAGATACTCTTTACCGTTATAATCTATCTTACCGTAACCTTCAACATCATCTTTACATAACAACTCGACTTGATACTTATTGATCTGTACATAATACGTTGGTACACACATGAAGTTAGCTTCCGATTCTTTATTATAATTAATATCAGACTTGGAATCCCATGTTTGAGCTTTTAACATATTAAGAAATTGTTCAATTTCAAAGTTATCTGTTATCGATTCCCTGTTATTCGTTCCTTCTACTGTGCTGAACTCAATAGTAGTTGGAGCGTAACTAACCATATCACTTAATACAAGCGTAGGTCTGTTCATAAAGAAGATAAGCATAAAAATCCCAAACACTATAAATGTGAATACTAATACTAATGTTAAGATAAGTTTATTCTTACTTAATTTCATTGTAATGGTACCTTCCTTAATCAGCTATGTATTTACCTTGTTGTTGTAATGCGACAATAAGACATTATAGCTATTGTAACACTATTGTCCTCACAGTCCCAATTTAGCGCTTATTGTCAACAAATCTCCATAGTTTTAGTCGTTAATGACATCAGCCCATTTTTCATTTTATTGATACACTTCCATCTGGACCTATTCATCTATATTGTCATTATATGCTTTTTAGTATTTTAGCTGGATTACCCGCGACGATTGTATTAGCTGAAACAATGTTGAACAAGACGATTTGCACGAATACTTTTGATCCTTAACTCCTCCGTACCACGTTCATAAAATATTTTCTGTTTCTTATCCATTTCTTTGCCCCTATCTTAAAAGCTAAATCTAGCTAATCTATACATAGCTAATGTACAAATACTTTAGCATCTACATAACCCATGAATGACACATATGCGACCGTTGTTCGGTTAGGGTTATTTTCATCAATTGGACGAGGACCTCCACAATTATATTCCACGATTACTTCACTTCCGAAAGGAACTTTGTTCACTTCCTTCGTGCCACAATCGGTACATCCTATCCCACATCCATCCAATACATTAGCAGTTAACTTCTCAATCTTGTTGACGACCAACTTTTGCGAAATGGATGGGGTTAGCCACGGACTCCATAAAGCCAATAGTACACATATAATAATACCGAGTACGATAGTAATCGTCCACACTTGCAATCGTTGCTCCATATCAATCAACTCCATTGACATTATAACCTACTGAACTTACTGAATATCGAAATCAATCTTTTTACTGAATATCAAAATCATAATATGTGCTTGGATAAGGTTCATTCTTCAATACATAATGCCACCATTCTTTACTATATGGCTTGAATCCATACTTCACCATAACGTCTTGCAACAATTGGCGATTGCTAGCCTGTTCATCAGTAATTAGCTTAGTCGAGAAATGTGAAATTTCATCAAGCAGATCATAAGGACTACCCATATCTACTTCCTGTTTAGTATCCTTATGTATTAGCGTTAAATCTACCGTACTGCCTCTTGAATGACCTGACTTACTAGATAAGTAGCCTGATTTGAACAACGTTGCCTTGTCGATATTAGGGTAAAAGTCTTCCTTCATATCAATATCATCTGTATCTTTGGACCATGCTAGAAATTGCTGTACTGCTTTCGCTGGGCGATACGTATCGTAGATGAGAAGTTGATATCCCATCTCCTCAAGTTCATTACTGACTTTCAATAGAGCATCAGCCATCACCCTTGTGCCAATCGCTAACGGCGCTAAGTAACCATCGATCTGTGCGCCTACAAAATTGTAATCACTATAATAGCGCATCTCAAATTGAGCAGTAGGTATCACTTCATCTAAGTAGACAAAACCTTTCGGTAAGTTTCCTTGCTTAACAATGACTTCACTGGAAATTTCTTCTCCGGTTGCACTGTCTTCCTCTACTTTTTCACCTTCAGAGTTTTCTTTATTAGAGCTTTCATTATCGGTTGTTTCCTTTAATTCTGGATCATGCTTATAATCCAGCTGATCGTCCTGTTCTACCTCTTCTAGACCAGTTGATACGTCCTCAGTAGATTGTTCGTCCAGTTGCGGAAGTATATTTTCGTTAGTCTCTTTATTATTACCGTCTTCTGTAACTATCGCCGTTGGCTCTGTTGATGTTAATAAATCTTCTTGCTCAGTATTTGTTGAGCAAGAAACAACAATAATACTCAAACTTATAACAACTAATATATTTGCATAGTAGATTGTACTGGCTCTTTTCATCATAGTTCCTTTTCTGTAGTGCTGTATTATAGTAAGTATTGTAGTTTCTTCTTCATCAATAAATTCTTGTTACTATCTTATCGTATCATTATCCATTATTTTGATAAATTCCAATTCCACAGTTCAACTTCTCCAAGCTTTTCACCTTGGATAAAAGTTGCACCCTGTAGCTTCAACAACTCTTTCACTGGTCCAGTCACTACTGCGCCATATACTGTAAATCCATTGTCTTTAAGGTATTTATATCTTTCAGGCAGGTGATCAAATCCAAGTAGTTGTTCATAATAGATCTTGGGCTTAGTAAGTAACTTCTCCATATTGGCTAACATCGCTTGCTCACTAGAGGCTAATGATTCAGTTGATAAAACATATGTCCTAGAGCTCGTTCTAAAATCATCACTTACTGTCCTAAAACCAGTTAATCCAATAATATTACTCAAGCTTAAATCTCTTCCGCCAGAACTATAGCCTCTAGGTTTATATTCTACGAACTCTCCTGTATATAATGGCATCCATAATATATCTACATCATATTCCTCTAACAGACGAATTAGCTGATCTGGCTCCATAAAACTCGTACTAGAGAATGTTAGTTCTCCAACAGTCCCCTCTGGTAACATCTCTAATCTCTCCCACACCTCCGGATCCTTATTAGCCGTTAACTTCCCATTATTACGTGGATCTTCCGGCAAATAAAAATTCCATTCACTCAATCCTCTTTGATTCGGTATAGCATACTTGATATTAGAAAATAAACTAAAAAGGCGCTTTGTTACAGTAGCTTCCCCAATGACAATATCTTCATGACCAACACGTTTCAATAAAGCATATGTAAACGTTTGGGTACCAAACATCGATAATTTTTCATCAGTTATTATTTCTGAGCCTTTTACATTCGGCACTTGCCATTCAACTGCAAGCTGAGAGTAAAATTGATTCTCCTTCGAGAAATTAAATTGATATACTATAATACTAATTACGATCATCCACACGCAATAAATGAAAAATACAATCATTAGCACTCTTACTATTTTCAGTGTTAATGTTAACCTAGAATTAAATAATATCTTTTTCTCAAGTTTATTATTCCACTCTGTCATAATCCCACCCTTTCTGCACCGCTAATTGACCTAATCTCTTTCTCGCTCTATGTAATGTTATTTTAACTTGATCTTCTGTCATCTGCAGAGCATCCATAATTTCTGCATAACTAAATTGCTCATATTCTCTGAGATATATGATGGAACGATAATTTTCAGGTAAGTATTGCAATAAATCTTCAATCTGCTGGGCTAATTCCTTCTCTAATAAACTCTCTTCTGGTAATCCATACGGGCTGATTGAATTTTCTTTCTTTATAAATGAAGAAAGAATAGGAATTTTTTTAAATCGTTGTTGTTTGCGCCATTCATCAAGATATACATTCCGCGCCACTTTAAATAGCCATGCTCTTGCTTCTTCATCCCTGTATGTATGAATATGTATCGTTGCCCTAACGAATGTTTCCTGTGTTAAATCCTCTGCCAAACTCGCTGAACCACATAATTTATACAAATAAAAATAGAGGGATTTGACATAACGCCTATACAATTCATCCAAAGCATATCGTTTGTTCATAGTGCCCCCTTTTCTTCACTATAGCTTAACACGATTAACTTCTAATAATGTTACAGTCATTCCAAAAAATAACTAAAAATAATTAGCCCCATGAAACAATTAAGTTTCATGGGGCTAATTATTTTAAAACTATATGTGATTAGATATAGCTAATTACTTAGCAAGCCATTCATTAACACGTGCTTCATTGGCTTCTACCCATTGTTTTGCTGCTTCTTCTGGCGTTGCACCATCAATAACTGCTACCATAACCTCTGCCATTTCTTCTGGTGTCCAGTGGAAATTGTTAAGCAGTTGATAAGCTTCTGGCTTATCAGTTTCTAAGTTTTGACGAGTAAGTGTATGAATATCTTCTTGAGCACCGAATACTCCTTTTGGATCTTCAAGGAATTTTAAATCCATTTTTGCAAACATCCAGTGAGGTGTCCAGCTGGTTACGACAATTGGTTTTTCTGCAGCATAGGCATTTTGTAACTCTTTAGCCATTGCAGCTGAAGAGCTTGCAAGCAGCGTCCAATCTTTGCGCAAACCATATTCATCAAGTGCCTTTTCAGAAGCCATCATAAGACCAGCACCAGGTTCAATCCCAATAATTTGATGATCGACTAATTCGCCTATTTCATTGTTCGTTAGATCTTCAATGCTAGTTACATTCTCCATATAAGTAGGAACTGCTAATCCAAGCGTTGCCCCTTCTAAATTCGATCCAAGATCAACAAGTTTGTCTCCATAACGCTCCATGTAATCGGCATGTGTAATTGGCTGCCATGCTGAAAGCGTCGCATCCGCACTACCTTCAGAAACTGCTGCAAACATCGGTCCTGCGTCTAACTGAAGCATTTCTACTTTATAGCCAAGTTTCTGTTCCAATACTTCCTTCATAACGTACGTACTTGCGATTTCAGAATCCCAAGCAACATAAGCCAATTTAATTTTCTTATTATCTCCAGTTTGAGCCCCATTATTACTACAACCTACAAGTAAAGCTAAAATCATTGTTGCTGTAACTATCCATTTTAAATTCTTTTTCATTATGTTCTCCTTCTGTATTCAGATTTTAATTAATTAGTTTTTTTCTTAATTAGATTTTGCGTCACGCGATCTAACAAAATAGCTAGAATAACGATAACGAGTCCACCTTCAAATCCTACCCCTGTCTTCGTTTGCGTAACTGCAGCAAATACGACTGTTCCAATACCTTGCGCTCCAATCATCGATGCAATAACGACCATTGAAAGTGACAACATGATTGTCTGATTAATCCCTGCCATAATAGTGGGAAGTGCCATAGGCAATTGCAGCTTGAACAATTTTTGAACGGAGGTAGAACCGAATGCATCTGCCGCTTCAACGAGTTCTTCTGGCACTTGTTTAATACCCAGTATGGTTAAGCGAATAGTCGGTGGAATCGCGAAAATAATAGATGAAATAACACCTGGAACAACGCCTACTGAGAAGAATGTAATCGCAGGCAGTAGATAAACAAATGCTGGCATCGTCTGCATGAAATCAAGTAATGGCGTAATTATTTTTCGTACTGTCTTATAATTTGCACTTAAGATACCAATCGGTACACCAAGCAAGATTGAAATCAATGCCGCGGTAAGTACAAGTGCTAAAGTTTGCATCGCAGGATCCCAATAACCTAGATTGACTATAAATAGTAATCCGATTAGCGAAAAAACGCCGAGCCTCCATTTAGCAAGCCACCACACCAGTGCAGTAATTATGACAATAATAATAATCGCGGGTGGTTCCCGTAAGATTACTTCAAGAAAACTAACAACTCCACCAATGACGGTTTTGACAAAGTCAAAGAAAAAACCGAAATGCAGTTGTAACCAAGATTCTAATGTTTCTATCCAATCGCCTACTGGGATTTTTGGAATGTTCATTGTTGTTCACCAGCCTCTGGAATCATACTACCTGCAAGTGCAGCTAGAACAGCTCCCTTTATTAATATCCCTTTCAGCCTGCCATCATCTGTTACGACAGCTACAGGTAACCTCGTTCCACCCATAAGTTCAAACAAATCGTTCAATAACGTATCTGGACTAACCTTAGGAATGTCATGTTGAACAATAGACTCAAGTGAGTGACCTTCTCTTAATGCTTGAATGGAATCCTCTGCAGAAATAACACCGATTAACTTCATCCCTTTATCAACAATGTAAAGGTTAGAAACTCCCCGATCTCTCATTGTTTGAAGTGCTACACGAGGTCCACGGTCGATACTCAATGTCTCTGGCTTACGCATAATATGTGCTGCTGTAAGCACTTTGGATAAATCAACATCTTCAACAAATCGCTCTACATATTCGTTAGCTGGATTCATAAGAATTTCATCGGGTGATCCAATTTGTACGATTTGCCCATCTTTCATTAGTGCAATCTGATCCCCAATTCGCAAAGCTTCATCAAGATCATGTGTAATAAATATGATCGTTTTTTTCATTTTCAATTGAAGCTCTAACAATTCATCTTGCATATCTTTACGAATAAGCGGGTCAAGCGCACTAAAAGCTTCATCCATAAGTAATATTTCAGGATCGTTAGCCAGGCCGCGAGCTAACCCTACACGTTGCTGCATACCTCCAGATAAGGAGTGCGGATAACTGTTTGCCCAACTCTTCAATCCTACAAGTTCTAATGTTTTCATCGCCATTTCATGGCGCTCAGCTTTCGCAATCCCTTGAATTTCTAAGCCATACTCTACATTTTGAATAATGGTGCGATGTGGAAAAAGTGCGAATTTCTGAAATACCATTCCCATACTTTTACGTCTGAATTGACGCAATTGCTCTGCATTCATCTTCAAAATATCTTTTCCATTATAAAGAACCTCGCCTGATGTTGGCTCAATTAGTCTATTCAGAAGTCGAACTAACGTAGATTTTCCGCTACCAGACAAACCCATAATGACAAATATCTGTCCTTGCTCTATCTCAAAGCTCGCTTGGTTAACCCCGACAGTTAACTTCGTTTCTCGAAAAATCCGGTCTTTACTCCAACCCTCATTCAATAATTTAACGGCCCGTTTCGTATCAGTACCGAAAATTTTAGTTAATTTGTTCACCTTAATTATTGACATTGTATCCCCCTTGATGATCTTATCGATCGCCTTTTCTTTCATAATTGTATTGGTTGTGCGTATACTTGGTCAAAGCTTGTATAAGCTAATAGCGTACGAACAGTTTTAACTTTACAAACTTTTATTGCCGTATGCTCTGTATTCCTTACAATTTGGTTATAAAATGGTTCTTTACTTCTCATTGACATAATGCTAAAACTAATTGATAAGAAGATATTCGTTTCTTATATGTTATTTTGGTCCGCAGGAGGGCAATTTATTATGAAAGATTTAGAACAGCTGTCAGACGAACAACAAGTCCATATCAATAAGATCAGACAGCGTGTCATAGAATCTATAGGGAAAAATATGGATTTGTATGGTATTACACTTTCTATTGGTCATTTATATGGGAATATGTATTTCAACCGTTCTCCTGTAACATTGGATGAAATGAGCCAGGCTATGGGCATGAGCAAGACATCAATTAGTACTGGGATGCGTACACTTACTGATTTAAAGATGATTAATAAAGTATGGGGAAAAGGTTCGCGGAAAGACCTTTATGAGGTGGTACCTGATTGGCATCAGAATTTCACTGACTTCTTTTCCATCAAATGGCGTAAAGCGGTTGAAATGAATTCTTCAGTACTTAAAAAAACTTTAATTGAAATAAAAAATATAAAGCAGCAAGAAGCAGATGATGAGGATTTATGTGCGCTTATTGCGCTCGATGAAGAAAAAATAGTTGATGCATTAAACTATTACAATTGGCTACTACGCTTAATTGAATCATTTGAAACAGGAGAGATTTTTAATTTCATTCCTAAATCTGAATAAAAGGTAATCGTATTGTGATCTATGCTTCATTTGCAACGCAAATAATTGATTTCCTTACCAAACAAAGAAACTGACGTTGAGATACCAACGTCAGTTTCTTTGTTTTGTCTAATGCATTTTAGATGAAGTTGTAAAATCATTTCTTAAGATCCTACTTACACTTTAGTTAACTGTCTATTTTGTTTCGTTGCGAGAATACCTACTACTACAAAGATAACTGTCAAAACGATTGTAATCATTAACGTTTTCCAGTAATTGCTCATATCTACCGTTCCAGCAACAAAACTAACGCCATAAGAAGCTAGTTTCCAAGGCGTCCAATGCCAAAAACCACCGATCATTGAATCGATAACGAGACCGATTGGCAAAGTAAAAATCGCTACTGCTAATGCAATACTCGTTTGAAATGCTGCACTTAACGCTACTGTTAATGCCATAACAAATATAATCCAGACAAAGTAAGTTAACAGCATAGCAATAAAGTCAGTTAGATCAACCGTACCATATAAAATAGAAGTATAGTACATGCTGCCTGCATAACCTAGTAATGCGCTTAACATGCCTACAATGGAAGCCATAACCCATTTACTCATATAAATTGAAGTTGCCGAAATAGGACGCACGTATAGTAATGTAGCGGTACCATTTTGTCGTTCTCTACTAATCGAACCTACAAAGACAGCAACAAGCACAATTAATCCAATAAGCTGAAACTGTCCGGTTGAAGCAGCTAATAAGTCTGCTGGTTTAAGCTTTGGGAACATCATCTCAAAACCTTCAGGCATATTTCCAACAGCAGCTAATATATCACTCATATAATAATTCGTTAATGGGTCGCTTACACCTAGTGACAGAAATACTATAGGAATCCATATTAACTTGAAGCTACGTAAGCAATCTAAAAATTCTTTTTTCAACAACGTATTAAATTGCCTCACTTACACCAGCCACCTTCATAAAGATTTGATCTAAGCTAGCTATAACACGCTCGACCTTTACAATATCAGCTTGAGTAGTAAGTAATTGTTGCATGACAGCTGTTATAGAAGGGAATTGTTCACTGACATCGACATATACATACACACCTTGCTGCTCTATGTCTCTATTCGCACTCTTGCAGAACGATGTAGCTGACTGCTCACTTGCAAACTGTATCAAATATTTAGACTCTGCATATTTTTGTTGAATGTCCGTTAAGGAGCCCTGCTCAACCAGTTTACCTTCCTTCAAAAATAGCACTTGATCCGTCATTTTCTCAGCATCATGCAATATATGTGTAGAGTATAGAATCGTAGTTTCTTGCTGAATCTCCTTCAATAAATCCATAACTTCCTGTCTACCAATCGGATCTAATGCCGATACAGGTTCATCCAACAAGAGGAGCTTCGGTTCGTGTACAATTGCTTGTGCAATCCCTAATCTCTGCTTCATCCCTCCTGAAAATGTTGATGTCTTTTTATGAACGACTTTACCAAGCCCAACATATTCAAGCGTCTTCATACTGCGAGATCTAATTTCTTTGGCAGCTACACCACTTAGATTTGCCACCATTTCCACATATTCTAGTGCTGTTAGCCAAGGATAAAACTGTGGATATTGTGGTAGAAATCCGATAGCTTCACGGATATCTTTACATCCTTCAATAATTACTTTTCCACTGCTCTGATGCAATAGTCCTGTAATCATCGACATTGTTGTTGTTTTTCCCGCTCCATTTGGACCAATAAGTGCCGTTGAAGTGAACGGCTCTATCGTGAAGCTAACATTATTCACTACAGTGTTGCTTCCATAGTTTTTGGTGAGATTTTCAACTTGAAGTAAACTCATGCTTGTTTTCTCCCCACGATAAAGTAAACAATTGATCCTAGCAAACCACTAACAAGAATAAGAACTAACCATAACCATTTCGGACCGTTCGTAGCATGAATTTTCAACAAATCAATAAGTGCAATGATCATTAATATAAGTTGAATTCCAAGCACCGGGGCAATTAGAGCCCAAGGAATATCGATAATTTCTTGCATAATAACTCCTCCTCAAACTTTTCATATCTTCTTGATATACTACTTGTAATGAAAAGTAGCTGCGAAAGCATCGACAACTTTTCATAGTTTTCCTGATATGCTGATCTCATACTAAAGTTTCAGATGATGTTTCAGATTTACGATTATTGCTGTAAATTCTTCATCTTCTTTCAAACTATCGAATAGCGGTGAATTACTTATACTGCCAAGCAAATCTTTCTTGATAGACATCTCATCACGCGGTGCTTGTGAACCAAGATTGATATCTCGCGCAATCCAGTCGTCAAGCATGTAATAATACTCATCCCCACGGAGTGTAATTGGGAAGACAATTTCACAACACATTCGATAGTACTTTCTGATCATCTCTATTGCCTTTTCTTTTCTTTGCTGCATAACGTAACCCATTGCCGCCTTCAAATAAAAAACTAAGCCAGCATTAATATTTAATTTATTTACTTGAAATAGCTCGAGCATTGCTTCAATACGATGAACTGTTTCATCAAAGTGCTTACGGTTATCTGTTTCCATCAATAAGCCTTCCGTTGCGCTCGAAATTGTACCAAGCATATATTGATACATACTTACTTGCATAATTTCTTTTGCTTTTGCTACTTGACCAGTCATACCTAACGCTGTAGCAATAAGCTGCTCCTTGCCATAATAAATACCAACCTCATCTCCTAAAGTAAGAAGAACTTCCTCAGGTTTTCCGGTAAGTAGCATTACATAAGCTTTTATCATTTCTGATTCATGAGCAAGTTTATAGTCGTTACTTAATGCTTTAACACGATCACATAACAGTAGTACTCTATCTAATATCGTCTGAGGATTTTCTGATGACTGGTAATAATTCAAATATAGTTGAGCCATTTGTAATATTAATGGAAAACATGCGTAGTATTCTGAAAGTAACTCTTCTATTTCTAACTGAACTTGCTCAAAAGGTTGTTCGCTAAATTTCTTAGCCAATTGTGCATATACCTTCTGGATATGTTCCTTTGTCATTTGGGGCTCGTAGCCTAATAAGGCATCAATGGAAATGTTGAAATACGTCGCTAACTTCGGTAGCAGAGTAATGTCCGGATAACTTAATCCTTGCTCCCATTTTGAAACTGCAGCCTTAGATACTCCGACATATTGTGCTACCTGTTGTTGCGTAACACCCATTTCTTTTCTTCTTTGTACGAAGATGATGGAGAATTGAAAGTTTTGCATTGTCGCCCTCCTTATATTTACATATTAAACCATAAATTGAAGTAATACTAACGAGTATTCGTGTACCTAGGTAGAATAAATCAACCAATGGTTTACTTCATTTTGGAGGACTAGATACTTAGGAAGCTCTATTGTAAGATTACGTAATTGTAATTCTTTAATATCTAATGGCGGGTGAGGATCTCATTTTCCATATATTCAAGTGAGCCAAGCAGCCAATACTACATGTAGGAAAATATCCGCAAACATATGTGCTACTATTGCGTATTCCAAACCCTTCTTCCAATATAGATAACCGAACCATACCCCCAGCAAGCCGTTACTGAGAATCGCCCTAATAACAAGCAAGGGAGTAAGTTCTCCGAACAGGCTCATTGTTGCAGGAAGATGTGCCAATCCAAACAGAATAGCCGCCAATACGATTGCCAACACATAATATATCGAAGGTATAGGCGAACGCTTGCCCCCAACCCGAGTGAATACCCATACAATTAGCGACATCACAAACAAACGGAGCAGTATTTCTTCTACTACACCTCCATAGAGAAAGGTTAAAGCTCCTTTCCATAAAGCCACAGATGGTTCAGAGAATACCTGGGGAAGACGTGGCTGGAAAAGCTCCTTCTCCATCAAGACGATCACCATAGTACCTAATAAACTACCAAGTGCTCCAATACCAAGCCATCCAAAGGATACGTTAACTTTGTTACCGCCATAGAGCCAATAACGCAGCAATGGTGCATCTAATCCCACTTTAGAAGCTAGCATTAGTCCAAAGGTACTCGCCACTAAAGTCATAAGTGCAGCTTGTATAACAGTAATTGCAGCTTTTCCTGCTAAAGGTAGTGGTAGTTCGATCCAACCATCCTTAATAACAGACATCATATATGGCAATAATGCTGTAGCAGCCACGGCGCCAAGTAAAGTAAATAGTACAACTAGCCGCCCCTGACGTTTGGAAGGAATGATTTCCTCATGCAGTGGATCTGCTATTTCTACAATTTTCAGCTTGCCACGTAGCGCAATATTCAAAAAAATAATTAGACATATCATGCCGAGAAGCGCATTTAACCACACTTGCCATGCGTCTGCATAATACGACTTGGAAACCGCCCCCGATTCAAACATGATAAACAATATTAACCATATTCATAGCTTATATTTACGATAAAAAAATGAGAACACTGCAACACCTCATTCTGATTCTGTTATAGTTATTATATAACATATATTCAATATATAACAGATTAGAATTTATGCTACTTGATTTTTATGAATCGTCATATCTTAATTTTCATGTTACGGCAAAACAATAAAAGCCTACCACGGCGTTATGATATGACCGTGAATAGGCTCTATTTCTTCATTGTTACGTACTGTATCTTAACTATCAATTCAATTGCTTTTTGTCTAGTTTGCCTATAGCTGTATAAGGCATTTCATCTATAAAGACAATTTCTTTCGGCATCTGAAATCGCGCTAATCTAGCACGCAGCCAACTTTGTAACTCCTCTGGTGTCATTACTGCACCTGGAACCAATTGAACATATGCCTTTAACCGTTGTCCAAATTGCTCGTCACTTACACCGACCACTGCGACAGCCTCGACTTCAGAATGCGTAAGTAATACCTGCTCTACTTCAACTGGGTAGACGTTCTCTCCTGCTGAAACGATCATACTGTCTATTCTCCCACATAAGTAGTAATATCCTCTCTCATCGCGATAACCTAGATCTCCCGTCTCGATCCAAGATGAATTGCTTCTGCTTAGAAATTTACTGCGAATGCATAATTGACCTACTTTGCCCACTGTTACTTTCCTTTTATGCTCATCTAAAACTTCCAAGTTAACCCCTTCTATTTTTCTACCTATTGTATGAGGGGAATAAATTAGATCCTCTGGCTTGGCGATAACTGTTAAACCTGCTTCCGAGGTACCATACAAATTGTATAATACATTTCCTAATTGACTAATCGTTGCTTTGACTAGTTTTGGATTAAGCTCTGCACTGCCAGAGGCTATACAGGTAAGTGACGTAAGTGCCTTCGCATTCGTCATTAACATTTTATATAACATTAGTGGAACAACCGTTATCACTTGTACGTGGTGTTCGTTAATCAACTCACACGCTTTCTCTGCATGGAATTTACGTTGGATAATAACTTTCTTACCGATAGCTCCAAATAGTAGCAAAATAGCTATTCCGTAACCATGAAAAATAGGTGTAGCAATATAGATATTATCGTACTTAATAAGTTCCAACCTTGAAAGTAACGCTGCGAAAGGATCTAAATAATTAAAAAGGGATGGCTTATGCATCGCTTCTTTGGCATTTCCCGTCGTACCACCAGTTAACAACACAAGCTTCCCTGAATTCGTCCGTATATTTTTCTGGTACTCAAATTCCTGAGTAGACAATAAGTTATTAATCGCTGGAAAAGTATCATCATAACTTAATAGTTTGGCTTTCTTATATGTAGATTGTTCAACTAATAAGCTAAGTTCTTGATCATAGATGAGAAGGTCAAAATCTTTTTGCTCAAGTAGATTATATAGTTGATCCTTACTTAATTCTGTATTAAGTAGAAAGAGATCGGCACCCGAATATGAAACTGCATAAATCGTTTTAACTAATGAAGTATGATTCCTACACAAAATCCCGACTCTCTTGCCTCTTTCAAGTTGGAAATGCTCTCTCATAGCTAGCGAAAGGCTGCCTGATTGTGTGAATAGTTGATGATACGTTAATGTCTGCTGCTCATCGGCAATAGCTATTTTCTCACCATAAGTTTTAGCAGAGAAAGCGAGCAGTGCCATTAGATTAACTCCATATTTATTAATACTGAAAAATAATCGAAAGATTGCAACAGGAGAAAAGAGCTTAATTTTATAAAATATATAGAATAGTTTATATATTCTCATTTCTTATCTCCTTTTTTCTTAATCATAATCGGAATGGAGTATTCCCACCATCGACTGAATAAGATAGAGGCTAGCTGTCCAAAGATTAGCCACCACGGTTTGTATGTTTTTTTCTTCATATATATGCATTTGCAAATGATTTCCGCCGCATGTTGTGGAGACATTGCTGCTGATTTCTCATAAGAAACGGTTGGTACAATCATAGGTGTTCTAACTAAGGGAAGATAAATCGAAGTGGTGGAAATACCACTGTTGTTGAGTTCAGGAGCAGCAGACCGTAACCAGACATCAAAAGCAGCTTTCGATGATTGATATGCCGCCCAATGGGGAAATGGGTACAATAATGTATTTACCGTAGAAATATTAATAATATGTCCTTGATTACTTTCTAAAAGTGGCTGAAGAGATAAAATTAATTCAACCGGTGCAAAATAATTTATCGCCATCGTACGAGTAAAGTCGTGATATCTATCCAATGATTGAAGAATCGGTCGCCTAATCGAATGTCCAGCATTACTAATAAAGATATCAAGTCCAACTGGTAATAGATTCAGAAATGCTAGTACTCTCTCCGTATCTTCCTTATTTCTTAGATCTGCTGAAACTACTCTGACCGTTGCCTCTTTCATCTCGATTTTTCTTTTCATAGATAGGAGCTTTTCTTCGCGTCTAGCTACCAGTATGAGGTGAACCTTTATATCAGCTAACATATATGCAAGTTGCTCGCCAATTCCAGAACTCGCCCCAGTGATAAGCACCGTTTTGCCTTTTAATTCTTGCTTAAGCTTCTGCTGATTAAGACTTGTTCGTGGAAACATGAGATGTTCAAGAAAACTATAGCTATGCATGAAGACTCCTCTCCAACTAATGTCGGCGCTCATTAACTTACTCAATAGCGTCGTCGACAGCATTTAATATCCTTATCATAGCAAAACACAAACTATTATAATAGTTTGTGTTTAGTCATCAAATACTTCGCCTAATACTTTCTCTCTATTTTCAAGAAAACGTCTAGTTATAATGTAATGCAACGTATCCTCATATCGAATGTTCTGTACCGGCTGTACATCAAAATTCAATATTTGTGCATTGGGATAGCCAAGTAATATCGGAGAGTGAGTAGCAATAATGAACTGCCCTTCATTCTCCATCTCTTTAATAATTCGTAGTAATGCTAATTGCCTTGCTGGTGAAAGAGCCGCCTCGGGTTCATCAAGTATATAAATTGCCTGTTTGCCAAACCGATGGCTGAATAGAGACAGAAATGCTTCTCCATGTGATTGTTCATGTAATGAGCGACCACCATAATGTCGTAAGCTTTCTGGTATCTTATCAAGATGTGAGGCAAAATGATAAAACGTTTCTGCTCTCATAAAAAATCCATTTGTAACTTTGGGCATCCATGATAGCCTAATATGATCACCTAAAACAGATTGCGAAGCGTCTACATCATAATAATTATTTTTGCTTCCACCAGCTGTATTGAAACCACACTGATAGGCCATGGCTTCCAGTATCGTTGACTTCCCTGACCCATTTTCTCCAACTAAGAAGGTCACGTTTTTTTCAAATTCAAGTGACACCATATTTTTAATAGCAGGAATAGTAAATGGATAGTTGTCAATATGGGTTTTATTAATAATCTCAAGGCTACGCAAAAACATATGATCACCTCTTTGTTACTTCTAAAGTTACATTAATAGTTTAATCCTATGAAATCGACTACTTAAGTTCTTTTTGCATCGTTACATGAGGGATATTTTCTTCATAAAATACGTCTGATATAACGGAGTAACCTAACTTCTCATAAAAAGATTGTGCATGTACTTGTGCACCTAATTTCACGCTACTGAATTGCTTTTCGCGTGCAATCGTTTCTAAAGCTTCCATAATACATGAACCTGCACCTAAGCCTCTTACTTGTTGAAGCGCACACACACGTTGGATTTTACCTATACCGTCTTTGCCACTAATCCTTCCAGTACCCACTGGCATTCCATCATGCATCACAAGAACATGCGTACATTGTGCAGAGAGTTCATCATAGTGATCTTGCTCGATCTGGGCATCTACACCTTGTTCATCAACAAATACTTTAAATCTAATAGCAATCGCTTCATTCAATTGTTGTTCTGTTTCAACCTTAATCCAGTTCATCTTCAATCCCTCTATTTCATGTTTGAAGCTACGCTGTTGTTAGCTCTCAAAGTAATATTTTTAGTGGTTAGCTTCATATTCGATGTCGAATACAATACGAAGAAATCATCGTTATCAAAGTCCGATTTTTGAACTTCCTCTTCCAATGAAGGTTCAAAAATCGGGCTTTCAGATCCAAGAAGATGACCCACAGCGGAAACGAGTAGCACAGCGTACGTTTTGTGTACGTGAGCACACGCAGGCTTTCGATGGGGGACATATTCGATGTCGAATACACTACGAAGCAAATCATCGTTATCAAAGTCCGCTATTTGAACTTCCTCTTCCAATGAAGGTTCAAAAAGCGGGCTTTCAGATCCAAGAAGATGACCCACAGCGGAAACGAGTAGCACAGCGTACGTTTTGTGTACGTGAGCACACGCAGGCTTTCGATGGGGGACATATTCGATGTCGAATACACTACGAAGCAAATCATCGTTATCAAAGTCCGCTATTTGAACTTCCTCTATAGTGTAACATAATTATGTGCTCTTCTTTATCCATTCTATCGTCTCCCTTAAACTCTGTGTACGATCCGTAAAAGGAATAGTTCCCAATGCTTTTTCTAGTTTTGTTGCATTCAGTATGACAGGTGTTTCAGTTAGATACATCATTTCTTTTTGTTCGCGCATAAACGAAGAGAATAGTGCTAGAAAAGCAACATGCTTAGATGTCGCAACTCGAATCTTAGGACGATATCCTAATAATTGTTGTAATAATAATGATAGCTCTTGTCCTGATATTTTCAAACATCCTGGAATATTCCAATGTTGATTGAATGAAGCAGGATTAAGCGCGAGTGCGTATATAATTTCTGCAACATCGTTTGTATATGCAAACTCGCGTGTTACATCCATTCTTCCTACAAAATAAGCAGCTTTGTTCTGAACCGCAGCTTGCAGAGTTCCATGTAAAATCGTATTTTTTGCATTTGGTCCAAATACGTCCGGCACATGTGCAATCAAATACGGAATGCCACTTTCTTTGACCAACGACTCCATTTTCAATCGTAGTTTACCTTTCTTCGTATGTGGGAATTTCATAACAACCTCATCTACTGCTTGAGGTTGTTTGCCATATGCATAGATATTATCAACTAAAATAAACTTGCTCTGGCTTCTTTTTGCAGCTTCTAACATATTCACTAAACATGGGATATGCGTTTCATTCCACTTTTGATATGGGAAGCTCACAGCATGAATGATCGTATCAATATCTTCACATGCATCAAGTAAATTCTGTACATTCAATACATCCCCAGAAACACATGTAACAGACTTGTTATGACCAAACATTGTTCTTAATTTATCAGCACCACGTGCAAAAGCTACGACCTCAATATTTTGCTTTGTTAATTGTTGTACTAATGCATAACCGATACCACCTGTTGCTCCTGCTACTAATACCTTTTTCATAAAAACACCTCACCCCATTTAATTAACCACTGGTCAATAATTGTGAAAATAAAAACTCTAGAACCTACTCTAGAGCGTCTAATAAAAATTTAGCATGCATGATTGCTGTTTCCTTGGCTTCATTATAATTTTCAACTGCGCCATGAAAGAATGAAACAAATCCATGCAGAGAAATAAATATAGAATATATGTTAGCAATTGAAAGCTTTTGCTGATGGATTTTCTGCAATGTCTGAGCAAATTGCTCATAGCTTTCATTGGCAGCTTTCTGAGCAAGTGGATCTACTTCATTGTTACGCATCATAAACATAAATTGATACTGGCTCTGATGATTCAAGCCGAATTCAATAAATCCAGTAAACACCGCCATCGTTCTAGATTGTGAGTCACCTTCTGAATGGAGGGCACTTTTCAATAACGAATTTACTTCAGCAAAATACTGTTCAATTACAGCGTAAAATAATTCTGCCTTGTTAGAAAAATGATAATATATTGCTCCATGACTGCAATCAAGCTCTTTCGCAATTGCTCGCATTGACACTTGACGATAATCTTTCGTTAAAAATTGTCGATTAGCTTCTGCTATTATGATATCCTTCGTTAGTTCTTCTACTACTTTTTTTCGTGCTGCCACTATGTATATGCCCCTTTATTGACCACTGGTTAATTATATTATACTGCATTTCTTTCCAATTACAATAGGTAGCTTTCATTCACCGTTCATAATAAAGAAAATCCGCATGCTTAGCATGCGGATTTTCTTTATTATGAACCTTCTGCGTGATTTGAGTTAGAGTGATTCTGATTTTTCACTTTCTTAGATCCTGAAAGTGGCTCATTACCAGGCTTTGAAGGTTTGGCATGAGTATCAGCATAATGAGGATTACTCGTATCTGGCTCAAGTTTTTCTTTATTCATCATGATCCTCCTTTCATATAGCTAATGCTGTCTATTCGTTTTGCTCCGTTTCGTATGCCTTTTTGTTATAGTGCAAAGAGTCACCATTTAAATTGTCCATATGCTGTTGATTCAATTGTTGGTTACCATGTGCATCTAAATCTGGTTTTTCTAGTTCTTTTACAACATTTTGCAAGTTCTTATCTATTCCTGGCTTGGCTTTGGTCATAGTTTGGTCAACCCCTTAAACTTTGTACACATTCATGAATGTGTCGAATTTAATGTTTAACTAATGATTGAATAATGTCTATCACCTTAGGTATTATGCCGTTGTCAGAGGAATCGTATGCATTTCAAGTAGAATTTCAGTTGCCGCAACCTCTAATCCATTTACCAATAAAACAATGCGGTGTTTACCCGGATAATGTCGACGTGTGGTTAGGTCAGACCAGCGATGAGTTCTATTCGCCTGAAGTTGTGTGCCTCCTACTACCGTTTTGTCTGATAATAAAAACTTTTTGCGCGATACTTTACCACTTGATTTCACAAAATCAATCCCATACTCAATTCTGATGCGAACAGGATCACCTTCTCTTACAAGCAGCTTATATTCTAGTACACATTCTCCCCCAATTGATAACGTAGCTTGGTCTATCGCAAGCTCAGCATTTTCAATAATCGCACAATCATCAGACGATTCGGCATAACCGAATAAAGCAAGCACTTCAGGATCAGCTTTACGAATTAAAGTTCTGCAAGCATGTCTCACAATCCAGTCAGTATCTCGATTCTGTCCAAACCAACGACGAGCAATCCCAATAACTAACTGTGGATGGTCTTTAGCGATATCATTCAAATTATTAGCGACACTCTTACGTACATAGAGAGAAGGATCACTCTTTAACTGTTCAAGTATTTCAAGAACGGGCGTGGGATCTTTTTTGAACATGACAAGCGCTTGTCCCCATGGAAGTCTTGGTCTACATCCCTCACTTGCCAGTCGTCTAACATGCTCATCCAAACTGTTGGACCATTGCAGCATCTGCTTCATCATTTTTTCTGGATCACGAATGATAAATGGTCTAACCGCAAATTCCGCTGAAGAGTGAGAAGTAAACTTCTCTAATGCCAGCACTGATAGCTCCCAGTCCTCAACTTCTTGTCCATATACTTCAACGAAATCTGGCAGGATAAGATAGGGAAAGCCACTACATGATTCATTAACAACCAATAAAATATTAATGGCTTCAGCATATTTTCCTGGTAAGCATGTTCCAAGTGATAGAGAAATTTTTCGGATTCTTTGTTTAAGTGCGAGCCCTTCCCATTCTTCAACCAACACATTTTCTACAAAATCATCAATTGAAAATCGGGAATACGCTGCTTGAATAATTCCACCAAACTGTCGTAAAAAGGGTTCGTTATACATATTTTTAAGTGGTTCTGCCAAAGCCAACACCTCCATTACGTTTATATGTTTGAACTTTCACTATAAGTGTAAAACTAATAACATAAAAAAGTGTATATCATTGACGATTACGAGACAAGCTTTAACCCAACCGCGGCACTTAAAATCATTGCGATAAAAATAATTCTTCTATAATCTTTAGATTCACCATATAACACCATACCGAGAATCGCTCCTCCAGAAGCTCCGATACCTGTCCAAATGGCATACGCTGTCCCCATAGGTAGATATTCCATTGCATAAGCAAGAAACAGAAAACTTGAGCCAAACCCGACAATTAAAAGAACGAATGATTGCCAATTTTTATCCTTATTTAACTTATTGATCATAGCAACACCAAACATTTCACATAACCCTGCTAAAATTAAAGTTACCCATGCCATTAGTTTTCAGCCCCCTTCTGCACATTATCTTTAGTGACTGTTTTCAAGCCAATAACACCAACTAATAACAATAATATGAAGAGCATTTTACTCAATTTAAATGGTTCTCCAAAAATAATAACTTCAGAAATTGCAGTTCCTGCTGTACCTAAGCCAACAAAAACAGCATATACCGTTCCTACGGGTAGCTTTCGTCCCGCCATTATAAGTACATAGAAACTAACAACAATAGAAATAATCGTTCCTGTCCAAGTCCAAACATCATGCGCATGTTTCAGACCGATCACCCAAAACACCTCAAAAAAAGCAGCAACAAAAACTTTAATCCAATTCGAATTCATTACCAACACCTCCAATTTTATATTGCCCACAAAACAAAAAAAGCCCGAGAGACAACTGTATAAACAGTTTCTCCCAGGCTTTTATCCTTCCGTGACACAGCATAGCTGTGAGTTTTCTCTCGGACCAGACCAACATATACTGCTACGGAACCCTAGAAAACATTTTAAATATGCAATTACGATATATTATACACATTTCAACCACTATATCAAGAGAGGGATGATAAGATGTACACATTGGCATTAGAACTATCGTATGGAATTCCTAACAATAAAAAACTTTGCATTTACACTTGAGCTTGACGTAAGGTTAGGTATTATACTCGAACTAATGAATAGTGCAGTTCATATTCAGTTCACAACTTATTTATATACTTCATGTTGTAATCGAAAAAGAGAGGGAGTATTTACATGACACAACAGAAAAAACAAAAAGGGTGGCAACAGTTTTTACGGTTAGTCGGACAAACGAAGCCATCTAAATTATTAATAGCCATTGCATTAGTATTAAGCTTATCTACTGCAGGTGTTGGATTATTAGTACCACTATTTACGAAAGACCTTATTAATGACTTTTCCATTAGTTCATTAAATGCTAGCAGTATTACACTCTTAGCTGCAGCGATTCTCTTACAAGCATTAGCAAGTGGCTTCTCCATCTATTTATTGAATCGAATCGGTCAATCAGTCGTTGCAGGCATTCGTGATCGACTATGGAAAAAGTTATTGATATTACCTATTAGCTATTTCGATGAGCATGCTTCAGGTGAGACGGTTAGCCGAATGACAAATGATACATCTGTCGTAAAGGAATTGATTTCTCAACATTTAGCAAACTTTGTATCGGGAATTATTTCAATCGTAGGTGCAATTATTGTGTTATTCATACTCGATTGGCAGATGACTTTAATGATGTTCATCGCCCTTCCTATAGCAGCCTTAATCTTAGTGCCACTAGGTAGAATGATGTATAAGATTTCTAAAGGAGCACAGGACGAGACAGCAAAATTTACTTCGGTGCTTACGCAAGTATTGTCTGAAATTCGTCTTGTGAAATCTTCAAACGCCGAAAAAATTGAATACAACAATGGTAAACGCGGCATTATGAATCTATTTCAATTTGGTCTAAAAGAAGCAAAAGTCCAATCTTTAATCGGACCAGTTATTAGTTTAGTTATGATGACACTACTTGTACTATTATTAGGTTATGGTGGGATGCGTGTTTCATCAGGTGCTTTAACAGCTGGTGCTCTAGTTGCCTTTATCATGTACCTGTTCCAAATTATTATGCCTATGGGACAAATGGCTTCATTCTTTACCCAATTCC
Source organism: Paenibacillus endoradicis (assembly GCF_024721975.1). The sequence goes on from NZ_JANQBB010000002.1 coordinate 908,668, forward strand.
AGAAAGCTACAGGTGCGACAGAGCGTATCATTACTATTTTAGAATCAGATCCAGAACCAGATGCAACGCAGCAAGTTACAAATATGAATCAATCGATCAAAGTAGATCATGTTAATTACAGCTACAATAGTGATGGTCAAATATTGAAAGATATTTCTTTCAACGTAGAAGCTGGTAAAGTTACTGCAATAGTTGGACCAAGCGGTAGCGGTAAAACGACACTGTTTTCCCTTTTCGAACGTTTCTACAGTCCTGATGAAGGTGTAATTTCGATTGGTGGAACGTCAATTCAAGATTTCTCCCTCTTATCATGGAGAACTCAAATCGGTTATGTTTCACAAGAAAGCCCTATCGTTGCAGGAACGATTAGAGATAATATTACGTATGGTATCGAACGAGAAGTAACCGATGAGGAAATTAATAAAGTTGCAAAAATGGCATATGCCGATCAATTTATTGCTGATCTTCCGAAAGGTTATCATACTGAGGTTGGCGAAAGAGGTATGAAACTTTCTGGTGGTCAACGACAACGTATTGCCATTGCTCGTGCATTTTTAAGAAACCCAAAAATCTTAATGCTTGATGAAGCAACTTCAAGTCTAGATAGTCAGTCAGAACAAGTCGTACAACAAGCACTTAATGATTTAATGAAAGGTCGGACAACGATTGTCATCGCTCATCGACTATCTACTGTTGTTGATTCTGATCAAATTATTTTCCTTGAGAAGGGTATAATTACAGGTAGTGGTACACATGAAGAGCTATATCAATCACATGAATTGTACCGAGAATTTGCTAATCAACAATTACACAAACTTGAAATAGCCTAATTCACCAAAAGGAATGAAGAAGGATGCCAAAACTTTTAATTGTAGATGATGATGCTCATATCCGTGAACTATTAAAGTTCTTTCTGAAAAAAGAAGGGTTTGACCTTTATGAAGCTGCAGATGGTGTAGAAGCGATGATTGTACTCGAAAAACATAAAGTAGATCTAGCCATCATCGATATTATGATGCCTCATATGGATGGTTGGCAGCTATGTCAGGAGATTCGCGATTTTAGTGATATTCCTATTTTGATGGTGACAGCCAAAGGTGAGACTTCACAAAAAGTGAAAGGTTTCAATCTTGGTGCAGATGACTATCTCGTCAAACCTTTTGAACCTATCGAATTAGTGATGCGCGTCAAAGCGTTATTGAAACGTTACAATCTTAACATTTCACAAACGCTTCATATTGGTGAGTTGCAAATGAATCGTAAAACGTATGAGATCTCATTCAGAGGTCAGGAGTATACCATCCCTTTAAAAGAGTTCGAATTATTGTTCAAGCTCGGCAGTTATCCTAGTAAAACATTTTCCCGAGAAGACTTGATTGAAGATATATGGGGCTATGATTATGAAGGCGATGAACGAACCGTTGACGTTCATATTAAGCGAGTGCGAAACAGGTTTCCTGAGGATGAATTCCACTTTCGGATTACAACGATATGGGGATTAGGTTACCGCTTGGAGTTGATCGGATGAAAATATTACATGTAATTAAACATATTCTCATTCAGATTTTCTTCTTTGCCCTTATTATTACTAGCTTTTCGGTATCTTACCTAATGATTCAGCTAATTCAGATCGAAATGTCAGACTATGTACGTTTTGTAGCAACGACAATCGCAGGAGTATTCGTAATGTTCATTCTCAGTGGTATTATCCATCTATTTACACGTAATAAGCATCGTTACATCTATCAAGAAATTAATGTCGCCTTACGTAAAGTAGCGAGTGGTGATTTCAATGTATCTTTAGATTTTTCGGTCAACCAACGAAGTGAATTAACACAACTCGTTGACCATTTCAATCATATGACGAAGCAATTACAGCAAATGGAGGATTTACGTCAGGAGTTCATTTCGAATATCTCTCATGAAATTCAGTCACCACTGACTTCCATTGTAGGGTTTGCCCAGGCATTGCAGCATAATAACCTTTCAGGCGAAGAAAGTAATCATTATCTCAACATTATTGAAACGGAAAGTCGTCGACTATCAAAGCTCAGTGATAATCTAATGAAACTGACATCACTTGAATCTGACCAGCATCCCTTTGACAAGAAGAGCTATTCCCTCAATCATCAAATTAGATCAATTATATTGGCATGTGAACCAAATTGGACTCAGAAAAACTTGGAGTTAAACATCTCTTTGGATAAATTATCAATCATTGCTGATGAAGATCTAATGAGCCAAGTATGGACTAACATTATTCATAACAGTATCAAATTTACGCCATCACATGGAAAAATTACAATTAGTTTACGCCACGTTGATGAGTATGCTGTGATCCTCATTACTGATACTGGTATTGGTATTTCCGAACAAGATCAACTTCACATTTTCGAACGCTTCTATAAGGCCGATCAGGCAAGAGAACGCTCTAAAGGTGGTAACGGCTTAGGTCTTTCTATTGTGAAAAAAATCGTTGAAATGCATGGTGGAACGATTACCGTTGAAAGTCAGCTTGGAAAAGGTACGACTTCTACAATTACATTGCCTATTTCATAAAAAAGCAGCGTATGAACATCATTCATACGCTGCTTCTTAACATTTTCTTAATAGAATTAATTACTTCTTTGAAAGAATAACTTTCTTTACTGCTTATCAGATCGTTTAACTTTATCTAACATACGGTAAATAAAAAACCATATCAATGGAAACGTCATAATGGCGATTGGTATTACGCCGAATAGATAGGAGATCAATAAAAATAATAATCCAATAAAGGAAGTAAGAATATACTTTTTACGGTTCATATTTTTCTCCTTACGATTTCAAATTCCGTTCAGTAAATTTCCTTGTTCTTAGTTTTCAAATACATACTAATCTGCTTACCTTTTGTCTTCTGTTCATTCCTTAAGTTAGCAGATGCTTTGCTATTGATATACGCTAGTTCTCGATTCATTTTCAAGTAGTTATTATAGCGACTCTGTTCTAATTCACCATTAGCTAGCGCCGCTCTTATAGCACAACCAGGCTCATTATTATGGCTACAATCGCTAAATCGACATTGCACTATTAGGTCATCGATATCTTCAAACGTACTCGTAATACCCTCATCGGCATCCCATAACTGTAGCTCTCTCATTCCTGGTGTATCGATAATAAGCCCACCTTCAGGAATAAGTAGCAGTTGTCGATGGGTTGTCGTGTGCTTGCCTCGGTCATCGCCTTCTCGTACTTCATTGACTCGTTGCAAGTCTTCACCTAATATGCGATTGATCAAAGTAGACTTTCCGACTCCAGATGAACCAACTAACGCTATCGTTTTACCAGGCTGAATATATTGACGAATTGCCTCACAACCATCCTCTTCGATCGCTGTAATCACATGAATAGGAACACCTAAAGCTACAGACTCTACCTCACTAATTTTAGAGGCAATATCATCGCAAAGGTCACCCTTGCTTAACAGGACAACTGGCTGAGCCCCTCCTTCCCAAGCAAGAATAAGGGCACGTTCAATCCTTCTTACATTAAAATCATGGTTGAGCGCGTTTACGAGAAACATCGTATCTACATTAGCAGCAACAATTTGCTCTTCAGTAACTGCACCTGCTACTTTTCGTGAAAACTTACTTTGCCTTGGAAAAACTTCCTGAATAATTTTCTTGGACTCACCTAGTAAATGTTGCACAGCAACCCAATCTCCAACTGCAGGAAACATTGAACGATTAGTCGCCTGATGACGTAACTTGCCAGTTACTTCTGCTACATATTCCCCATCCTCTGTATAGACCTTATACAGATGCTTATATTCAGCAACTATACGCCCAATCATATTTCTCGAATAGTTCTTTTCCACTCGATATTTTTCAAAGTAGGGATTCCACCCCAAATCTTCTAACTGCATTACGTAATCCTCCTCGAATTATACCTATTTCCTCACATTTATTTAAAGTAACCACACTCTGCATTTTCATAACAATCTCCTCCTCTAATTTATTATTTACCGTTCGATATTACTTCTCATGAATGAAAAGTTAGACCAAAAAGTATGACCTTTTGTCAAAGTTAGTATTACAGTCAAATGATTGGATTGCTAGCGATATTCTATATATGAGAACCCAAAACATTTAACTACAATACACTTCTATATATAACAAAAAATCCCTCTTTTTATACAAGTTTTTTATCGCTGAATATTTAAATGGCATACCGTTTGTTATTATAAGAAAAGCCGAGCAATCTTCAGATGATAACCTGAAATTACTCGGCTGAATATGTGATCTAAGTATATAATCTCATGATTACTTGCTGCTCGATATTCAAATACTATCTTGCAGTCAAGCCACCATCAATAACAAATTCAGAACCAGTTGAATAGCTAGATTCATCTGAAGCTAGGAATAATACAAGACTTGAAACCTCTTCTGATTTGGCAACACGTTTCAAAGGAATATGTTTTGCAAATTCCTTAATCACTTCTGCAGCATCACCTTGTGTAACCATTGGAGTTTCAATAACACCTGGATGAACAGAGTTTACACGAATGCCATAGTTAGCAAATTCCATTGCAGCTGCTTTCGTCATACCACGAACCGCAAACTTAGTATCTGTATAACCAATTGCTCCCGCAACTAAGCCATTCATTGAAGATATGTTTACAATTGAGCCGTTTTCCGTTTTTTGCATGGAAGGAAGAACAGCTTTCATTCCTAGAAATACAGAAACTTGATTAATATCTACAATTTTACGATATTGTGCTTCTGTAATCTCAGCAATAGAAATATTCATGCTTATTCCAGCATTGTTGACTAGAATGTTTACAGGACCAAAAGCATTTTCAGTCTCAGTAATGACTTTCTCCCAATCAGCAGCACTAGTTACATCTTGTTTCACGAATTTAGCATTTTCTCCTAATTCATTAGCAAGCGCGCTTCCACTTTCTTCGTTTAGATCTGTAATTACTACTTTTGCACCTTCAGCAATAAATTTTCTTACATGTGATTCACCCATACCGCGTGCGCCACCTGTAATAATCGCAACTTTACCTGTTAGTCTACCCATCATCCACTACTCCTTATTAAAGCTGAAATGTGATAATTACTTGATTATACATTATTGTATCCCGGATTAAAAATTGCATCCAAAGGAGATCATCGCTTATCTGCTATCTAATTGGAGCATCTCTATCTTTGTTAATTCTTCTGCAATAGCATGTCCTTCTTTACTCTCTGGAGGAATACCTAATGTTATAAAAAAGAATCTCTTATGTCCACTACCAGTGGAGGCATAAGAGATTCCTGTTACATTGCTAAGTAAACTTAGCCAACTTCTTATTTCTTAAAAATTCCAAATGGTGAACCAAGAGGAAGGAAAGTACGACCAAAATGAATATTTAGAACAGATGCACCACATCCATATAGAGACACGATAGCAATTCCCAGTTCAGCGTAAGCTGCAACAGTATGAAATATATGCGGTGCTACTCCAAATGCATCTAGTGTCAATCCTATGAAAAGAAAATCAATTAAAACAAAAATAATAAAGAGTACTTTATGTGTTTCCATAGCACCGATAGTCATAAATAAAGTAAAAATCAAATAACCAAGAAACGCAAATCCTAGCTGTTTACTGTCTGCGTCAGCCATTAATATTGGACCGAAAGCACCTAGTTTTATTAACCAACTACTAGCCACCCCCAACCAAAAGAAGCCATACGCTGCAAAAGCCGTCATCCCAAATGTATTATTATGTTTCGCATCTTGAATAGCTGCAAAGAGCTGAGCGAATGCACCTAGAAAAATAGCCCATGGAATAACGAAGCTAAGTCCTGATGTAAGACCAAGTTTGTTTGAAGATGCGACAAGCGTTACAATAGCCAAACCAAATAGACCAATTCCGCTTGGATCTGCTGTAATAATTTTTACCGATTGATTCGAATGTGTTGTCATAGTTGCCTCCGGTTTTAGTAAACATGATGTGTGGAGCAGAATCCTTTACAGCTCGTACTGAACAGCCCTCGATATCATATCATAATCATTGTTTCCTTGTAATCTAAAACAAAAAATAAAACCATTAGTTTTCAACTTTCAACACTTCGAACCGGTAACCCTGATATACATAGTTTTGCTTTTGATACATTTCTCTCGCTGTATCCTCACCATCTGCAAGTAAAAGAACAGTTTTATGTTCATAATTATCCATCACAAATCGCTGAATTTGACCACCAATTCCTTTACGCTGTAACGCTTTGACAACAAATATATTATCAATCTCGACCGTTTCAGCTTGTACAATAATTTCAGCTGATCCAGCGGGGATACCTTCAAAATATGCTATGACTTGCTGCTTACTTCTGTCATTGAATTGTCGAAGTAGTAGTTGCTGTTTATCCTTTGCGAAGCTCTCACCATATTTCAAATCCTCATCATATTGCAACTTCAAAAAATCTTCTAGATTAGAGTCTGTAACTTGCTGAACATCGATGGTTACAATTTTTGCAACTGTGAATGTACTTGGCTGAATAGCGTACAATTCTAAATATCCAATTTGATAGCTTTCTGCGGATAAATACGTAGTAATCTCATCTAAAATTTTTATATTAGCTGGGAAAATAAATTTCATATGTTGCTGATTATTCGCTTTATGGAAAGTATGTATTGCTAGTTCAATTTCTTTAAATTGTGTTAGCGTAGGCATCTTCTTCCATTGAATAAAATTACTATCATAACGATTCAGCATTTCAGGGTAATGGTATTGTCGGTACATTTCATTATCATTAATAATGTGTCCCAATATATGAATATGTTCAAATGTTATGTTGTTCATGACTTTCTCTCATTCCTTTAGATATTATTTTCATACGGAGGAAATCCTTCTACTCTACTTTTTGGCAGACTATTTCTCTCCTATCATTATGCACAAACAAAAAGGCTCCTGCCAGTACAAATACTAAATCATATTATTTCCCCGGAAATTGACGGATTTGGTAACTCTATGGAATCATATCATAATATATTGCAAAAACAGACAAGCTATCATCTCATTGCTAAGATGATAGCTTGTCTGTTTGCTGCTTTTTGAACTACCTCTTAATAATGAAGGTTCAAAACATTCGCTTGTCAGCATCAAGAAGATGACCCACAGCGGAAACGAGTAGCACAGCGTACGTTTTGTGTACGTGAGCACACGCAGGCTTTCGATGGGGAGGCATATTCAATGTCGAACAATCTACGTTAGCATAATCATCGTGATCACGAGTGGATGTTTTGGGCTACCTCTTAATAATGAAGGTTCAAAACATTCGCTTGTCAGCATTAAGAAGATGACCCACAGCGGAAAAGAGTAGCACAGCGTACGTTTTGTGTACGTGAGCACACGCAGGCTTTCGATGGGGAGGCATATTCAATGTCGAATAATCTACGTTAGCATAATCATCGTGATCACGAGTGGATGTTTTGGGCTACCTCTTAATAATGAAGGTTCAAAACATTCGCTTGTCAGCATTAAGAAGATGACCCACAGCGAAAACGAGTAGCACAGCGTACGTTTTGTGTACGTGAGCACACGCAGGCTTTCGATGGGGAGGCATATTCAATGTCGAACAATCTACGTTAGCATAATCATCGTGATCACGAGTGGATGTTTTGGGCTACCGCTTAAACTTCTTTTCTTTGTAAATATATATAACCCAAGGCAAAGAACAGCACAAAACTCCCACCAACTACAGTTAATAGCTGCTCCCATGGTATGAAAAATACATCCTGATGATCCTCTGCGATGTACATCATGGCAAAGGGCTGTGCCCAAGGATAATAACGAGCAAAGTCCGCTGAATTCATAACGAGAATGGTCGGGATAGTGAAAATGACATTAACTGCAAAAGGTGCAGCAAAAGACTTGAATAACGTTGATAACCATAATTGCAGTGCAATGAGAGGTAAAGTTGCTACCCAGCCACCAAATATACTTTTTACAATAAGCACCATCGGGAAAGGTTCACCATAATCTTTCATTAACCCTACAGAAAGCAATACTAGTGCATAAAGTAATTGCATAATAAGGGTAATGCCGATAATGATTACGAACTTGGAAACATAAACTTTCCCTCTCGTCGTTGGTAAGGCAAATAATTGTTTCCACCCTCCTGCCTGATGTTCATAGCGGCATATGATCGCAGCTAACACCCCCGTCATTAGAGGAAGAAACATTATAGCATATACTAAGTTCACCATCATAGAAGTATAAATATATTGAAAATTCTCGGTACCTTCCATATCTAACTCGACATTCCATGCAATAGCTAACACAAGTGCTGGTCCAATTAATATGAACGGAATAATATTCGTCTTTCTTAACTTATACCATTCTGCTTGTAGCAAATTAACCACTTAGGCCACATCCCTTCTATTGAAATCCCACATACCGATAACTAATAGAATGATCGCTACGCCTACACCAATAACTACATTAATCAATGGATTATTCCACTCATTCATTAACGTTGGCCACTTCCATATAACCCAATCAGGCAAATAATAAGACATCATACAGATGATCACACCCATGATGCCAATCGATATCGTAACTCCTTGATTCGGAATAATGGTAGCAATCCAAAGATGAAATCCAACTAAAGCTAGAGAAGCTAGATAAGGGTAGAAACTATTCAATAATAGTTGTAACCATGGGATATTCTCACCTAGCCCTAATGTCCTGCCATACAGTAGTGTTAGAACAGCGAGTACGCAAGATGAAACAAATAAAAGAATAGCTACAATAACAAATTTGGAAACATAGACGCTTATTTTTGAAATAGGCAATGCAATCCACTGCTTCCATGCGTTTGTTTCATTTTCGATACTCGCCATAAGCGAAGTAAGAATAACAAGACCTAATACTAAAGCTAAAGGAGTGAATCCCGCTACATTAGAAAGATAATAACCCCAATCATCGTCACTTTGCGTTAATAAATAGTCCTTTCGCACACCGTAGTTGACCATCTGCAAGGCAACAACACCAATGGGCCCTAAGATCGCGAGAAACCATAAGCCTTTACGCTTAATTTTCAGCCATTCGGCACGTAACAATTGGGTTATCATCGTCTCTGCCCCTTTTCAGTCATCTGCAAGAAGATTTCTTCTAGTGAGCGTTTAACTTCCTCCACACGATAGACTTGGTGCCCCTCATGAACTAACGTACTAACTACATTAGCTACACATTCATCCGTTGGCTCTAGCAAATGAATACTGTCCTCGACAACTTCTAGCGGAATTTCTATTCCTTTCAAAAGTTGGCTAGCGTGTACAACATTACTACATTGAATAATGATTTTCGCTTTGGCTATTTGACGCATTTGCCCTATAGAATCTTGGAATACAAGTTCACCTTTAGACACAACACCTACGGAAGTTGCCATTTGATCAATTTCAGATAATAGATGACTTGAGATAAGTACTGTCATCCCATAACGAACTGGCAAACTTTTAATAAGTTCACGAATTTCGATAATACCAGCGGGATCAAGTCCATTCGTAGGTTCATCCAAAATTAAAAGCTTTGGCTGATGTAATAAAGCAGCCGCTATTCCTAATCTTTGTTTCATCCCTAGTGAGAAACCTTTAACTTTTTTGCCCTTAACATCTGATAACCTTACTATTTCTAACACTTCATCAATACGTGCCTTTGGTACATTGATCACTTTACGAATGACTTCCAAATTTTCATGCGCGGTCAAATGTGGATAGTACGACGGATTCTCTACTAGAGAACCAATGTTACGCAATATTTCTAGCTTATTTTTCATAATGTCTTTGCCGAAAATTTGAATACTACCTGATGATGCTTTCATTAACCCTAGTAGCATCCGTATCGTAGTTGTCTTTCCCGCTCCGTTTGGACCAAGAAAACCATAGATTTCACCTTGTCTAATCGTCATGTTCATGCCACTTACTGCTCGTTCTTTGCCAAATGATTTCGATAATTGCTTCGTCTCTATAATATATTCCATATCTCTCACCTCATAATTGAGTATAGAGAGTCAAGGTTAAAAGGAGGTGCCTGCAAAGGTTAAATTTTGTTTAAAAATGCGGGCTTTAATAACGATGAGTAAGCTAACGTAGATTAATCGACATCGGTTATGAAGCGAACTTGGGAAATCTAGCATAAGCTTCCGATGTATGTTTCTTGTAGACCACCTATCCATGTTTTCAATGGTTCTAAAACTTCCGTTTATGATACGGAAGACCCTCGCCTTCTTCGCAATACTGTTTAAGACTGTACAAAAACATAGCCCAGTTATAATTACATACGCGATAAAATGCGGTCACTTCCTCCCAATTCATCTGACGAAATATAATTGAAGTCTTCCCGTTTTTTTCATCTATATCAAAAGAAATTGTCGTACCTATCCATTCTGGATCTGAATCAACACACTGCCACAAAATCTTTTTATCGGTAACAAGCTCATCAACTCGCATCTTTGTTAAGCCTTTTCCGCCGAATCGGAACTCATTTATACTACCGATCTGATCATTGACTATTAGTTCATTTGTCCATATTTCTGAAAGTCCTTTTGTAGTGGTTAATGCTTCATATACCGTTGAAGCTGGAACATTCACGGTCTGTAAGTGCTCGATATTTGCCATATTGCTCATTCCCCTTCTTTATAAGGATTTAATTTATGTAATTATTTGTATATGAATATTGTACCATGATACGGTTGTTGTAATTTTTTTCGATCACTCATTTTTCAAATTACGTATCACAGAGCCAAAATAATAGTATCGTTAACTAACGATGTGTTTTACGAATTTCTACTGTTAGGCCATGTTCATCGGATCGCATATCCCATGACAAATTCATGCCGTTAACCATCATATCTACAATCGATAGACCAATCCCTGCTCCACTTTCGTTAGATGGATTATCCATACCACCACCATGATCGACAATAATAATTGCATCATAGTCATGTTCCGATTCAACCTTTAGCCCAATATATCGTCCACTACTTGCATGTCGTAGTACATTTTGAAATAGATTATCCATAATTCTACCTAACCATATAGGATCAGCTTTCCAGATAAATTCCTGCATTCCGTCAAGTGAAACATCAATCTCGAAATCAGCTTTCTCGAAGGTCGCATACCAAGTTGCTAAATGCTCCCGTAAAAAGCGAATCATTTGCACATCTTTCATCTCCAACCGGTATTTATGGCTCATCAAGAGTGTATAGGACATTAAGTTCTCGATTAACGTATCAATCTGCTCAACAGACTTTTGTAGGGAATGTACCGCTTTCTCACTTTCATCAGGTAAGTTTAACTTCGTTAACGAATACGCATTGGACTGAATTTTAGTTAATGGTGTTCTTAAATCATGTGATAAATTAGCGATAAGCTCCTGACGAATTCGTTCTTCTTCCTGCTCGCGAAGTTTACTTTCATTAAGCTCAGTAACCATATGATTAAAGGCATTCTCCAGTTGACCAATCTCATCTGATCTACTAATCGCAATCGGTACGGGAAGTCCATCGCCATTACGGTTATTCATCGCCTTTTGTAAATGTAATAGTCGTTTACGAATACTTCTGAAAAACATATAGGAAATAATAATAAAAAGGATAATGATTAAGACGACACCAATAATGAGCCATTGTCCATAACGATCATATATTTTTACTAGTGGAGGATCGAATGCCGAGCGAGCAATTTCAATTACAGCAAAACCACGTGTATCAGTATCACCTACTAGTGCAACAACAGTAAACGGATCACTACCATAGCGCTCTTTCATAAAGGACACAGTATACGAACTTGTCCAATAGGTAGGCACATCCCAAGAAACTTGCCAGCTACTAGCTAAGTTCCCCTTCTCATCTACCCAAAACATTGAACTTTCTGGATAAGCGATAGACCACTTTTCAAATAACCTGTGCATCGCTTCGCTATCAGTCTCCGTCAGACCAGTAATATCGTTATGCCAGCTATGCTCTATCTCAACATAATCAGCTTTAGTAGAGTCAGTAATATTCATCTGATTCTGGATTCCTGTCATAAGCATTGCACTCAGTAAGTATGCAAATTGAACAATTGCCAGCGCAGTAATAATAAGTAGCATATATTTCGCTTGTAACGAGCCAAATATTTTTCTCATTGCTTCACCCGGTATCCAATACCACGAATCGTTTCAATAATTATTGGATTTGATGGATCTACTTCAATTTTTTCTCTTAAGTAACGAATATGTACCATTAACGTTTTATCACCTTCAATATAGGTTTCGCCCCATACTTGTTCATACAATTGGTTTTTCGATAAAATTTGATTGAGATGACGAATGAAGCATTGGAACAAGAAAAATTGCTTACCTGTCAATTGAATTTCCTCGTTAGTCAGTGTATTCGTAATGCTTATATCCTTAGTGTTGATTTGCAAATGTTGAATAATTAGCGTCTGCTCTTGCTTCTGAAAACGACGAAGTAATACTTCAATTCGCGCGATTAATTCATCCAGATGAAATGGCTTCGTTATATAGTCATCAGCAAAGCTGAGTCCTTCAATCTTATCCTCCATTGCCGTTCTAGCTGACAGCATTAGAATAGGCAATGATTCGCTAGCCCTCTTCAATCGTTTTCCGATTGAAAAACCATCCAAGCCAGGTAACATAACATCAAGAATAACGAGATCCACTAGATCTACATGACCTTCTGCACCTTCACCCGATTGAAGCCATGTTACTTCATAGCCGCGATCGACTAATTGCTGCGATACTAAGCTACCAATCTCTCGTTCATCTTCTATATATAATATATGAGTCATTAGGCTCCCCCTTTGTATTAGTTCTAATTAGAATCATCATACCATAGCATTCTACTGGTCAATAAGAGTTTAATCGAAGTAATACCAATCGTATTCAACATCCGGAATTTAATAGAAAACACGATTACAAATTAAATAAACCTCGCATTATGTCACTCCATGAGGAGCGGACACTTGCGAGGTTCATTTCATATAGTCTTTTCTAATTTATATAAAATAGTTAGACATTAAGCTGAATTTAATGTCTCTTGCTCTGCACTAGCCTTTTCTTCTTCAATCCGTTTATTCAGCTCTAATAAAAATAATTCCTCATCTAATGGAAACTCTACTTCTTTCCCTAACCAACTAGATAAGTGAATGGCATTAGCTAAAGCGACACCATGAATACCATCACTGCCTGGTGCAATAAGTGGAGTACCATCTAATATATTGGCAGCAAAGTTTTCGAGAATTGAGATATGCTGCGCTCCCCAGTTCGCTCCAAAATCAAATTCAATGATTTCTTCACTATATAGATCACCCATGTTTCCACCCATAAACAGCTTTGCGATATCCATCATATTCATTGTAGAATTTAATTCTGGCTCTGATTGATGCAGACGTTTAATCGTAATTTTTTTACTACCGTCTACAACTATTTTGCCTTTATCACCTAAAATTTCGAATCGATCTGTTCCAATAATATCATGTGTACATGTAACAAATACTCCTGTCGCACCATTACCGTAATCTAGAATAACGGTAGCATCATCATCAACCGCTATATTTCTTTGATAACCATACTTCACATTTGAATAGATCTTCTTAGGCATACCACAAATCCATTGCAGCAAATCTAACTGATGTGGAGCTTGATTGACAAGTACTCCACCACCTTCACCAGCCCAAGTTGCTCTCCAAGCACTTTGATCATAATATCCTTGCGGTCTCCACCATGTCGTAATGATCCAATTTGTTCTTCGAATTTCTCCGATATCAGCTACAATCTCTTTCAGCTTTTTATAAAGTGGATTCATACGCTGGTTGAAGAAAATACCATAAGTCAGTTCTGGCTTTGTCGCAGCTAATTCATTGAGCTCTCGTACTTGCTTTGTATAAACACCAGCTGGCTTTTCAAGCAAAGCATGTATGTCACGATTTAACGCTTCAATCCCCATTTCTGTATGAAAATAATGCGGAACACAAGTAACAATAGCATCTACATCTCCACTATCAAGCATTTCGATATAATTCTCATAAAACGGGATTCCCGGGTAATTTTCCGTTGCAAATTCTCTTTTTCCTGGAGCTGGATCAGAAAAAGCACCAATTTCCATGTTCGTAACTTGACCTGATGCAATGTGTTTGGCATACATACTGCCCTCTGCACCAAGCCCAATAATTCCTAATCTTACCTTTGTCATTATCATTCACTCCTCAATTCGTTTGATAGGAATTGCAATGATACCAGTGATTAGAACCAATCAGAATAACCTAATTTCTTCAGATGATTTGCAGAAATCTGTAAGCAGTCGAATGCATCCTTACCATACAAATCATCCTGTTCGACAAGTAAATATTGTGCGCCACTTTCAACTCCAGCTTCAATAATGGCTTTTATATCTAAATTCCCTTCACCGAGCTCAGCAAATTGAACAATATTAGCAAAGGCGCTTTGAATCTTGACAAAATCCAATCCGCCCTCTAATATTTTTAAGTCAATCATACCAATCCGATAATCTTTGAGGTGTAATAGGGCAATCCGATCCTTAAACCGCTTAATGACTTCAACTGGGTTAGCTCCTCCGCGTTGAATCCAGTGTACATCTAGTTCAAAGCCTAAATGTGTCGTACCTTCTCTAATCATATCTAGTAAATAAACTCCGTCGAACTTCACAAATTCATTATGGTGATTATGATAATAGAGCTTAATATTATGCTCAGCTAGCTTCGTAGCACACTCCTCTGCTCTAGCAATAAATTCAAGCGTCTTCTCCTTACTTCCCATTAGCGTGAAAGGAAGCATCCCTATCCGCAGATGATTACAATCTAACGTCTTGCAATCCTTAACTATTTTATCGAAATGAGTTGCTAAAGATTCACCTGGCATATTAGCCATCATTGGCTCAAGTGCTGCTGAAAGTGCAGCGATTTCAATGTTGAAATCTTGACTAGCTCTTCGTAGCTGTACCACATTTTCTTCTGTCATAGGAAGCTGTGAAACCTCCACACTATAATATCCAAGCTCAGCAATATGACGCATCGTTTCATAAACACCAAGCTCTTCAATTTTTCCTTTAAGCATCATCATTTGTACTCCGAATTTTGCAATAGCCATTCCAATTCCCTCCTCATCATATATTTATTGCTGATTTGCCCATTCATCCAGTTGTTGTTGCTTCTCTTCAATAATTTTGTCTATACCGGCTGTTTTTAGCTGCTTAATAAATTCCGGCAAGTTTTTCTCTGGATCAATAGAACCTGTTTCCAGTGCGTTTTTATATTGATTCTGTACATTCATTACTGCTGCAATTTCTGTTTTCACTAATTCAGCATCAAACGTAAAACCTAAAGCTTTAGATTTAATAGCCTCCTTGTTAAAACGCTCCATTTCTTTCCAAATATCTATACTATCGCCCTTCCATACATAGGATAGGAACTGGTTACCAAACATAAAGCCGAGCCCGGGGCTATATCCTGTTGATTTAGCATCTACACCTGCTGGATAATAGATCATATTTTCCACATCGGTTTTCACATAATGCTTACCTTCAATCCCCCAGTTATATAAATTAACGATCTCTGGATCTGTAAATAATAGCTCAATCAACATCATCGATCTTTCTACGTTTTTCGCTTTTGTCGGTACACTCCATAGCCAGGTTTGAATTTTACCAGTTGTTGACACAGCTGGCTTCATGTGTACAGAAACCATTTCAACACCAGAGTTTCTTGATTCCTGCTGTTCAATGCCTGGTTTCATATGAGAAAGCCATGAAGCAGCCTTTCCAGCCTTAGCTAGACTCTGTGCAGTTTCAGTACTTGTTACAATATCTTTGCTAATATAACCTGCTAGATACCATCGTCTAACGGTATTTAATAATTGCTTATAGTCTTCTGTTTCATACCAGTTAACAACCTTCATCCCGTTATCAAAATTAGGCAACACGCCAAGACCATCTCCAAGAGCATCTAAATAACCAATCGAATACGTATCAATAATAGAATTTCCATACTTAGTCGTTGGTATCATTTCTGGCTCATTATCTTTAATAACTTGGAATATCGCATCTAAATCATCTAATGTTTTTATAGAATTTAGATCAATATTATATTTTTCTACAAGATCTTTACGAATTGTAAAACCTACATCTGCAGCTAGATCATGAATACTTGGAATACCATATATATCTCCGCTAATGCTTGCTGCCTGAAGGAACAGTGGATCAAGATCATCTAAAGCTTTTTTTGCACCAGGAGTGTATTGATCAATATAATCGCTAATTGGTAATAGCTGACCTTTTGCTACCTGCTGACTATAAGTTCCAAGACCACTTACAATAACATCTATCTTTTCATTGCCTGATAACATTAACGTCGTTTGCTGTGTCCATGCGCCAAATGAAATTGGGATGAATTTCACACTGGCATTAATTTTTTCCTTTGTAATGACATTAATAGCAGCTTCAATTTCTGCAAAATCTTTAGATTCACTATTAGCTGGCATTACGACAACTAGCTCATACGGCTCAAGTTCACCAGTTGCTTCCTTACCATTAGCATTACTGTCAGGTAAATTATTCGAGTTATTTATTGTGCTGGGTGGAGCTGAATTATTGGATCCACAACCTGCGACGATAAAGCTAAGCACCAATATCATTACCATTACTAACTTCAATTGAATAGATAGCGTTTTCATAATATCCCCCCAATGCATATTCATTCTGTATACTAAACGGGTCAATGCCAGATTTAGCCTACCCCTTAACCGCACCTATCGTTATCCCTTTGATGAAATATTTTTGAAAGAACGGATATGCGATGATGATTGGAATAACACCTATTGCTGCCATTGCCATACGCATTGATTTTAGTGGTATATCTGATGTAATAGATGAGGCTACATTATCTTGACTTGTTTGTAAAAACTGAACATCCAGTAAAATTCTATTCAGCATATTTTGCAAACTGTAGAAGCGACTATCTGTAATATAAATTAATCCGTTAAACCAATCGTTCCAATAATGAATCGTTTGAAATAATCCAACTGTTGCTAATACTGGCGTCGATAATGGAAGCACGATACTAATAAATATTCTGAATTCCTTTGCTCCGTCCATGTAGGCGGATTCAATAATTGCTCCTGGTATAGACGTGGCAAAAAATGTTCGCATAATGATGACATAAAACGCATTTACAAGTAGACCAGGTACAATTAATGCCCATAACGAGTTTTTCACATCAAATAAATTAGTATAGACGAGGTAAGTAGGAACGAGACCACCATTAAAAAGCATCGTAAAGAATACGAAGAAGGCAAGAAAATTACGAAAAGGCATTTCTTGACGAGATAATGGATAGGCTAGCAATGCAATAATGGTAAGTCCAACTGCTGTCCCGATTAAGGTAACTAGAATCGTAATCCCATAAGCGCGACCAATATCAGCCGCATCATTCCACAAAAACTCGTATGCTGTAAAATTTATTTCCTTTGGAATGATGGCATAACCTGTTTGCAAAAGCTCAGTGTCTGAGGTTAAAGAACCTGATACTAACAGTATGAAAGGAAACACAGTCGCTAGTGCTAACAGTGCCATGAACACATTGAGCCCTAATTGATACCCTCTGCTAGAAATCATCTGCATCTGCTCCTTTCTAAAATAATGCGTTCTCTTTGTTAAATTTTTTCACGATAGCATTTGATACAACAACCAATACAAAACCAACGATTGCTTGATACATGCCTGCTGCTGACGACATTCCAATATCGCCTAGATTAATTAGTGCACGGTATACATACGTATCAATCGTTTGTGTCACTGGCATTAATATGCCTGAATTAAGTGGAACCTGATAGAACAACCCAAAGTCTGAATAGAAAATTCTTCCAATTGCTAATAGAGTCATGATCGTAATAATAGGAACAATTAACGGAATGGTAATCGACCAAATCTGTCTCCAGCGACTCGCTCCATCAATAGTAGCCGCTTCATAATATTCTTGATCAATCCCGATAATAGCTGCTAAGTAAATGACACAAATGTATCCTACGCCCTTCCAAGTATGAACAATGGTTAGGATATACGGCCAAAACTTTGTTTCTGAGTACCAGGCAATTTGCTCTAAACCTAACATTGGTAATATCGTTTTATTAATGAAACCACTGCTTCCATCCAATAATGCAAGTACGAGATATCCAACAATAACCATAGAAATTAAATATGGTAATAAAATTACACTTTGATAAAATCTTGATAAAAATCGACTTCTAATTTCATTCAGCATAATAGCTAACGCTATCGAGAATGTTGTGCCTATCACGATAAAAACTATGTTGTAAAGCAACGTATTTCTCGTAATAATAAAGGCATCACTTGTTTTGAATAGATACTCAAAGTTTTTGAAGCCAACCCAATCGCTACCTAATATACCTTTCGCAAAGTTAACATCCTTAAAGGCTATGATCGTTCCGAATAAAGGTAAATAATTATTGATTAATAAATACACAATACCAGGGATAGCCATAATCATTAATGCACGATACTTTTTCATCTGCTTCAACTTAGATCGTTTAATGGGTAATTGAATATTATTATCTGCGGCAGAAATGGCTGCTTGTTTTCCCAAGCTCATCACGTCCTTTCTTGATTTAATAATATAAAAAACCAAAATAGTCCTCTACCAATATTCCATTCTCCCACTTTTGAATTTCCGTCATTTCACAAAAAAACGTCCGAATATATTAGGACGTTTGGTAATGTTCTAACTCTTGACTGAATGATCCCTTCGATACTCTTGTGGGGTCATCATTTCTTCCTTTTTAAATGTGGTGGAAAAGTAAGCAAAGTTAGAATACCCAATAGTAAGAGCTATACTACTGATTGGCAAATCTGACTTTGCTAATAATTCCTTAGCTATTCGCATTCTTTCCTGTACGATGTAGTCGGAAATTGATATTCCTGTCTCCTTCTTAAATAATTTCACAACATAATCGGGACTCAGTCCTATATAGTCTGCAATATACTGTCTCGATAATGCTTCATCAATATGGTGCGAAATGTATCGCTGTATTTTAACTACAATGGATTCACTCGTTTGTTCCTGCTGCATGACATTAAAAACTACCTCTAGTAAGTCTTTGATCCACATTTGCAATTCCATAATTGATCTCGTCGCTATGATGGAACGCTCTGGAGATAATAAATAATAATATCTATCACTTCCGCTAAATCCATTTTGGCGAAGAGTGTACACTAACATATGTAGAAAGCTTTGATAGAATCGCTGTATCGTACTCGCATCTACTCCATCTAACTGTCTCCATGAATCTAAAACCGTTAAAACTTCTGCAATTAATTGTGCTTCTTTTCCTTGCTTCAACATTTCAGACCATACATGCATGGAAGGTAAGGGAATTGAATGCTCTACTTTCGTCGGCTCTTCATAATAGATAACCTGGTTGCTACGGGATACGTTGTTTTGCTGCGCAACTATTAAGTTTTCAGCCATGTTCATCATATTATTCATATAAACAGGCATCCCCACATAACAGGAAAGTTCGCAATAAAAAAATTGATTACACGATTCGATATAACTTTCTAACAACTTATACAAATCGTCACGAACTGCAGTAACGGAAACATCATAAGGAATAATTAATAGTAATTTCCCTTTCTGAAATCGAATGACTTGTCCACCGGCTTTGAAAACAATAATTTCCTCTGCTGTTTTACTTAATGCATATTCCATCATATATTCTTCGCGTCTAGTCAGTGTCTTCTTCCAATATTGAATGCTAATTAAGATAGGTAAAAACTTCATATCTTTTGTGTAAGGAATACTTTCACTAACAACGATATCCATTAACGAGTCTAACTTAGAAGGTACTGCTTGATTAAGAATATCTAGCCAAAATCTTTCAATCGATATAGGCCGATCTATATTAAGCTTATGAATTGCCTTGCAAACCGTCTCCTCTAGCTCGGAAGATTGAACCGGCTTTAGTAAATAATCTAAACTGCCTAGTTGAATTGCCTTTTTCGTATATTCAAAATCAACATGACAAGTTAAAAATATCGTCTCGGTCTTATATTTACATTCCTTTACCCAACTCAATAGTTCAATTCCATTGCCTTGAGGCATCTCAATGTCGCAAATCATAATATCAATAATCTGCTGCTCAAACAGTTCCTTAGCTTGTCGAATATTATGAGCAACAAAAACTTTATCAATGCCTATATTGATCCAATCGACACTCGCTTTAATTTTGTTCGCAATAAAAATCTCATCATCTACAATTAGTAAGGAGTACATCATTATCACTCTTTCTCGCGCTCAATTGGCAATTCAATTTCAATAACAGCGCCATGATCATTACAAAAGCTAATATTGGCCTTACCGTGATATAACAGAGATAATCTACTCATCACATTCCATATTCCAATATGCCCACCAGAAGTAACATTGGGTTTGATCTTATTCTGTAATTGGCTTAATATTTCATCTGAAAATCCTTTGCCAGTATCACGAATTTGCAGCTTCATTTGTCCATTAGATGACGTAGCAATATCCTCAACTAGAATAATAATTTCAATAGGCTCGTCCATATTAATCGCGTATTTGATTGAATTTTCTACAAAGGTTTGAATGATTAACGGGGGAACATAGCAATGAGTCAAATGTTCAGGAACAACAACACGATAGTGCAAGTTACCAACAAATCTGAATTGCTGGATTCTCATATAATTGTGAATATGTTGTATTTCATCTTGCAGAAGAACAAAATCAGAATAACTTCGGAACATAAACCGGAAATATTCAATTAATGACATAGATAGGTCCTGAATAAGAGGGTAATTTTCATCTTCAGCTAAGTAATAAATAATATTTAATGAGTTTAAATAAAAATGAGGATTAACTTGCAGTTGATAATACTTTAACTCTGCTTGTTTACTAATAATTTGTTCCTCGTAAATATTAATTTTCAAGTTTTCAATCTCTGAGATCATTCTATTAAAATTCTCATTCAAAATTTGAAACTCATAGGAGGTTGGTAAATCTACAATTCTTGTAGACATATGTCCATTATGGATCTTTCTCATTGCTAATATAATTCGTTTGATGGGAGCCACTATTACTTTTCTGAGAAAGAAAAAAGCAATAATAACGATGATTACTAACCCACTGTTTATCATCATAATTATTTTCTGATTGTGGGGTAAATTTTCTAAAATATCGTCATCATGTAAAATGGTAATAATACTGAAATCACCTTTTTCAGATTGTTCACCTATAACTAAATACTCATTCTTTTTCCCCGTTAGTTGATATGTATTGGGAACATAATCTAAATTAATATGATTTTCTATAATCTGTGATTCATTTTGTAATGGAGCTTTTTGTGAATCGACAAGCAAAGCTTGACCTTTTGCACCAAGATCTAGTAAGTCTAAAGATTTCATCTGCGTTTTAATATTCACTATTGCACCGATATAGACATTACCGCTTTTAATAATATGTATAAGATAAGCTTCGCCGCTTAACTTTACGGTCACCCAACTATCAAAGGGATAGTTACTTATCCTCTCCGAACTCGTGAATATATGTTTCAGATCTGATTGAAATTGTGAAATTTTTTCGCTATTAGATAAAGTATCGTTTGGTGCTATTACTAGATCTTGATTGGGAATAGAGTAGAATAAAAATGATTCAAGTGAATGGTAGGAGCTATTATTATCGTACATTTCTCTAAATAATTGATATTTAGCAAGAGTATATAAATCAATATCTTCTGTAGATGGACGACTTAAATAATTTAAGCCCATATTAAAAGAGGAAACTTGAAATAAATAATTATCAATACTTTCTAAATCTTTGTCAATTAACCCCATATAAAGATGAAGCAAATTAATATTTGACTGAGTTACTTGATTGCGCACGATTGAAATTGAGTTCAAGTTATTATAAATAAGATATATTAATAAAGGCAGTACGATTACAATTAATCCAACGATAATTTTCGTTTGAATCGACTTGAAAAATGAGCTATTGAATAATTTCGTTTTCATCTAAGCCTCCTTTATTTAAATATGTCTTCTCTCACTAATACCTCCACTTATTTTTCTACATAGGGTTAATACAAGCTATCACTTAATTCTATTTTTAAAAACATAAAAAAAGCACTATTTCAAAAATATTAATTAAAATAAGTGCATTTATTTCATCTATATAATTGTTCATAGTAAAGTTAGAAGCTTAAATTCGAGAAAAAAAAGAGCCCATGCTGAAAACTATCTCAACATGAACTCTTGCTCTATCATAACAATTACAATGTTATTCATTATTTAGTTAAATCAACAATAACTTTAATCGTTTCTTTTGCAGCGATCGCATGATCAAATGCTGCTTGGATATCATCTAATTTGAAGGTATGAGTTACGATTGTAGATATATTCGTTTTCTTATTGTTAATGTGATTAATGACTTTGACGATATCTTCGTGTGTATAACCACTTGCACCAATAATTTTAATTTCTTTACTCATTACTTGACTAAGACTTACTGGTACTTCATGTTTATAAACAGCGATAATCGCAATACGTACATTCGGCTTTGCAATCTTCATTACCTGCTCAATTAATACAGAAGCTCCTGCTGCATCTACGAAAGCATCAACGGCCGGAACATTAACACCATAAACATTTACTTCACCAAAATGCTTCGCTAAGCCTTCTGCTAAAGATTCATTCATCGTATTAACTGTTAACGCACCTAATTCTTTAGCTTTCGCTAACCGCCAGTCATCAACATCCACAACACAAACATCTTTAATTCCTTCGCCAATTAAACCTGCTGCAGCAGATAAGCCTATCGGTCCAGCTCCAAGCACAACAATTTTCTCGCCAAGCTGAGGGCTTACACTGAACGCACCATGGAAACCTACGCTCATTGGCTCCATTAAAGCCGCTTCTTCTGCTGTTACAGAGTCAGCAAATTCATATAAATTATAGTCTAACGCAGCATCTTCAATTAGCACATATTGTGAAAATGCTCCTACTTCTAGGGAATAACGACGACCTGCGCGTTTTGCAGTAATTGGATTCACACCTACACGCATACCTACTTTTAATTGTTTGTCTGCATCAGAACCTATCTCAACGATTTCACCGAACATTTCGTGACCGAATTCTGAACCAAAGCGAATCCCCATTTCAGATCCTGCTTTAACAATATTAATATCTGTTCCACATATACCACCAGTTAAAATTCGAACTAGTGCATCATTAGGACCTACTTTTGGAATAGGGCGCTCTTCTACACCAACATTATTTTGACCATGATAAATACCAACTTTCATCATTTTCAACACCCCTTTAACATTATGAGTACTCTTTAATGTTAATAGTTTTTAATGAGGTCGGCAATCTACAATAATCCACATACTGTAAATAAAACTACATATACGAAAAATGTGTTGTATAACTTTTTTATAATAAACACTTTTACTACTTATTATTTTTTTCAGGTTTGAAAGGATTCAACTCGATTATTTTCTCTGCTAAAAATTTAGGTGTATATGGCATGTCATTACCTACCCACATCGATATGGTACCAATCATTGCAGATGTGCCATACCAAGCAGCTATATCTGACGGGATATTCATCTTCAAAAAATCTTCTGGATCTTTAATTGATTTCTTCTCTGTATTATTGATAATTAACGCAGAGAGTATATCCATTAATCTCGGTGTAAAGTAAGGAATGTTTTTAGTAACAAGTAACACTTTATAGATACGAGAGTTTTCTGCGATATGTTCTAATAGTAAGATTAAGGACGATAACTCATCGCCAGTCTTGTATGCTCTATCTAATTTATCCAATAATACTTTTTCAAGTTCAGCAATTAGCTCATTCAACATACTATCAATCAAGTCATTAATATCCTTGTAATGCAAGTAAAAGGTCACTCGATTAATTTCTGCTTTAGTTGTAATCGCATTGATCGTGATTTTGTTCAATTCTTTTTCTTCAAGCAACTCTACAAATGCATTGCGAATTAGCTTTTTTGTTCTTTGCACACGTAAATCTACTTTCACTTCATTAGACATCATGTCACCCCTTGTACATCATTTACATACTGTAAATTATACTACAGAATGTTGATTTACATGAGATCCCTAATTTAAGAGTTTCACTCCTTTCTTTATTCCGCTTAGATTCAAAGCTTTCAACTTGTGAGTGCAACGTAATATTCAATTTTCATTACAATAATCAAAAATAAGTTATTATACAGCTACAGGAGCACTAAAGAAAAAACTTCAATTTAGACTCTTAAATTGCATTTGATGATGCTTATATGTCTGATCTTGACATTAGTAGCTTATCGCTCATTCATGTCAAAGTCGTCACTTTCTCCGTAATATGACTTGTAGCAGTAAGTAAATAACTCCTGTGCTTCCGCTTCTTTCAGATTCATTTTTTCTGAATAGGCACCGACAAGCTTATACA
Organism: Paenibacillus endoradicis; assembly: GCF_024721975.1. The sequence continues at coordinate 933,192 of NZ_JANQBB010000002.1, forward strand.
TAACATCACTCCCGTTATACTCTAACTCAGGATATGAATGCAGCATTAATTCCAATGCCATACTAATATGATCGCTTGCTTCCTTTATTGTACCTGGTGATACTAAGAAATCGATAGAATCCAGTAAACTAGGTACGGTATCCATAGCGATTTCCTCGTCTCCACCAATATCCCGAGCACGTTCTCCTAGCATCATAATCTGTTTCTTCGCTTCTTTCTCTTTCATACCGCCTCCTCCGCCATCTGTCTTGCCATCCTCGCGACTGTATGCTGCACCCGTCCGCTTGTTCCACAATCTTAAATAAGCGTCCAACAAATTTTCAAGCGTTGAATTTAGATCCTCACCCTCCATCGAAGTATCCTCACTCATTTCCCGGTATTTTTGGAGCTGTTCATTCACTTCTGTAAAGTCAAGCTTAACCATTTTTGAGTCATCATTCTTAAATGAGGTTTGCGTTTTCTCATCAACAAGATTAAATACAGTCCCAATTATTCCTCCAGCCTCCTGGTGAGTCAACCCACACAACATTTGCTCCAGCATCAGCTTTGGCAAAAAATCAGCAACAGTATGATCACCCTGCCCTCCTTTAGCGGTTGTAGGCACTCTCCCTTCAAATTCTACTGAGGAAATTAGACGTCCTGTCTGTCCTTTTTTCGTTTTAACTTTAATTAGCATAAGCTGAGCCACCGCTAATGGCATAGAGCCTGTAGCAGGTTGAGCTGCAACAGCGTCCCCTATACTTAAACGCAATGCACGATTACCGTATACGGTAGCTTCTTTCTCCAGCTGTTCATTATCATTAACATCAATTCCCTTTAACTGGAGTGTCGGCTTAACTCTTCCTTGTCGCTGCTGGACAACATGCCAAGCTTCATGCGGCAGATGCTGCTCTTGTCCTGGCCCAAGATGAATATCGTTGCCCTGTGCATAGGCAAGGGCATCAAGTTGCTTGGGCTGGGCGGAATTATAATGTACTTTTACATCATCCATTGCCATGCCTGACAGCGCCTCGATTCCCGTCTTCAATTGTTCTGGCAATTCAGTATTATTAGGAACGCTTGCCCGTTGAACAATAATACCGTTGGAAGTTGCATCATAATGTTGAGGTGATTGAGCATGTTGGAAATTTCTATCGTGTTGAGAGGAGCCATTCTGTTCAGAAGGAATAGAAGAGGGGTGTTTTACTGATTGATTATGCATGGCTTGAATTATTTTACCAAGCTGGCGATTGCCGACCATGCGTTGCAGCGTAGTGGCAGCTGTAGGGGGAAACGTTTGTTCTTTCCGTGTATTTTGCTGCATCGATGCCATCGAGTTTGTATAATTTTTCATGGTTGCTGGTGTAATTTGAGAGAAAGTAGAATGACTAACATTTTGTTTAGTTCCCTTTACCTCTTCATGCATAGGTTAATTGCACCTCCTGAATATTGGATTGCTTTGTCTATCCGCTTACTCAAGCTCAATCTAAAAATCAATGAGTAAACAAACATAATTACAGTGCTTCCCCACCTGGAAATAGGTCAAGTCACTAATCAAAGTAGACATTTCTTCCTTCACCTGAAACGCACGATGTAACACCTTTCGAACAGATCCTTCATTCTAAGTGTTACCAGTATGTTAATATTTTCTAGTATTTTATTCTACATAAACAGCCTAATCACCTGTAATTTTTATCTATTTCTACATTAAAATAGATTTTATCGAAATCACATTATGCATTACGATCACATCACAACAAAAAGCCTGGTAAGCCGTAGGAATAACTCCCACTTCTCACCAGACTTTCAACCAATCAAATTAGGTGTTGTATAAACACTAAAGCAATTTGAATCGTCTAATTAAAAGCGACCAATCGCTACAAACACGGCTAATGCAAGTAATATAATATTCATAACCAATCCTGAATATTCTTTTCGCTTTGCATGGAACACTGCTGCAAAAACCATAACAACTGCTAGTGCAATTGCTGCAATCGAGGTTAATACAGGCGCTATTCCTGTAGCATAAGGTACGATCAAACCTATTCCACCTAGCACTTCTGAAATCCCTATAAATGCGACATAACCTCTTGAATAATCTTTTACCCAAGGCAAAGAAGTTTTTGCTTTTTCATACTGAAAAGCTTTCGTCGAACCCGCCCCAATAAACATTAATGCTAAAAGTCCTTGTACAATCCATAATGCGATATTCATACATAATTCCTCCTTTTTTTGATGTTATTATTGTTTCACGTTAATAGAACATATTTCTTATATAATTTCTAAATAAATGCATTGGATCTATATACTAGGTGTTCTCTTGTATTAATCTTCCTTACGGTATTATAATAATCTTAAAGTTTATTTATTGTAAGTAGGCACTTTAAATTAACCTAGTCTCCAAAAAGTAACCTACTTTTTGGAGAACCATTCATTTCCTAGATTTATGCTTCCGACGTATTTTCTACGAGGAAGCTTAACTAGTATACTTAGAAAAATTGTAGGAGGATATATAATGTCGGATACTTGTAAAGTTGAAACCGCCTTAGAAATACTTGTTGGTAAGTGGAAGCCTGTTATTTTATATCAACTTTTTTCAAATGGCACGATGAGATTCAGTGAATTGCAAAGAGCAATTCCTGACATTTCGAAAAAGATGCTTACCCAACAATTAAGGGAGTTAGAATATCACGACATCATTCATCGCGAAGTATATCGCCAAATCCCGCCAAAGGTTGAATATTCAATTACGGAATACGGAAACAGTATGAGCACTGCTTTACAGGCAATCCATGAATGGGGAGTCAATCATGTGGACCATTTAAACAAATTATATGGCGACAATAGAACGGTAGAATCGATAACAACTTAGTTGTGCACAATTAGTTGCGAGACGATGCTTTAACTTCTTTATACTCTCATTAAGAGGAGGGGATCAGATGGATTGGCTTACGAGAATGAATCGGGCGATGGATTATATCGAGATGAATTTATGTGGAGAGATTGAACTTGCGGAAGTAGCTCATAAAGCTTGCTGTTCGTCGCATGAGTTCCAAAGAATGTTCTCTTTCATTACCAATGTGACGCTTGCGGAATATATTCGGCGTAGACGTCTTACACTAGCCGCACTTGAATTCCAAAATAGCGACGATAGCAAAGTAATCGATATAGCTATGAAGTATGGCTATGAATCGCCAGTTTCTTTCGCGCGAGCATTTCAATTAGTCCATGGAATCACTCCTTCAAAGGCCCGCCAAGATGGAATTGCGCTCAAAGCTTATCCTCGACTCTCCTTCCTTATTACGATTAAAGGAGCAGAAGCGATGAATTATCGTATCGAGACAAAGGAGTCTTTTCAAGTATTTGGCATAGAAAGAGTGTTTCAAACAAATGGAGGTAATGAAGCAATAGACACGCCAGCGCAGTTTTGGCAGCAAAGTCATGCAAATGGTGAAGTTGAGAGACTATATGCCAATTCAGGTGACTTACCTGCATTTGTAAGTCAAGATTTATATAAGGTGCATGCCGTCTGTAGTTACAGAAAAACTGAAGATGATACTTTCCCGTATATGCTTTGTGCCTTCAATCATCCGTTTAGTAACACAGAAGGATATACTACAGTTAATATCCCTGCTCATACTTGGGCAATATTCCCTTCTGATCCATTCACTTGGGATACTTTTGACACCGCCATCGAGACGTTGTATCGAAGATTTTACTCAGAATGGCTACCAACGGCAGGATATGAACAAGTTAATGGCATGGAATTCGAAATCTATGGTGGCAAAGATGAGCTTAACTACGTTGAACTATGGTTCGCCGTAAGAAAGATCGATTGATCAATAGAATTAATTATATTAACCGAAAAAAAAGCATCTATTGGAGACTCGACAAACAAGAGTCTTCAATAGATACTTTTCGTATTTGAACGGTTAGTTTAAATCATATGCTGCTTTATGGTCAATTGTAAATTTTAATTCTGGATATCATACCAATCTAGCGATACCTAATGCTCCCTCTCTATTCACTACCCGCTCAACCTTCAACAATCTCCACAAGTTCCATAAGCTCACGAATTTCATGTGTCGGCTTAATTGCTAGATTGTTTTCCTTGCCATTCGGATTGTACCAACACGTATCAATTCCATAGTTGAATCCCCCTTGAATATCGGAGGTTAAAGAATCACCGACGATTAATACGCTAGATTTATTTGTAATCTGTAGCTTAGAAAATACATAATCGAAAATTCTTTCATTAGGCTTCTGATATCCCGCTTCCTCAGAAGTAATAATATACTCAAATGTATTGCAGAGCGGAGAATTAGCAATTCTTGATTGCTGCACAGCTGTAAATCCATTCGTTATTATGACTAGACGACAACCGGCTAGCTGGGTACATAGTTGTTCAGCCCCCTCTATAAGATGAGATTCTTTACCCAAATTTATAAGATAATCATCGCTGAACCTTTGTGCATCAAAGGCAAGTTCATGCTGCAGGAACAACCTTCTAAATCTCTCTACTCCGAGTTCTAATGTCGTAATAAATCCTTGTTCTAGTTCTCTCCATAATACGCTACTAATCTCTTTATAGTCAGCTTCATAGTCAACCAATCCCGTAGGTAGGTCGAACTGGGTAAACGTGTTATGTAGTGCATTTTTCTGCGATATACTAAAATCGAACAGTGTATCGTCAGCATCAAACATAATAATATCGTATTTCATAGCTTCCTCCATTACTTACTGATTGTTAATTTTAACTTACATAATGTTCCCGTTTAATTCAACAAAAACTGCCTTCCTATTTATGTAATACAATAGGAAGACAGTTCAAATCATATACAAATTCCAAAACTAATTACGAACGATAAGTAAACTCCCAGTTATTCTTTCTTTGTTTATCCTCATACATGTTCTTGTACCTGCTCACAGTATCCGTAATCATTATGCCTACAGTTAAGAATGATTCTATATTTTTAAATTAACAATATTAAGTAACTGCACATTCATTTCATCAACTGATTCCTTGAAATCACGACGATACCACTCGATAATAAGTCCGATAAAAGCATTGGCAGTATAGGAATAAAAATACCCATTAATGTCTCCACGAACTTGCGTATTTTTATCTGACATAAAATTTGATCGAATTTCATCAAATAGCATGTAATAGTACGTAGTGGATACTTCACGAGATAATACGATTCTGTAAAATTGCTCATGTTTTTTCACATGATGAAAAATACCTACTGTTTTGGGATCTAGCTTTTCTATATCTAGAACAGTGATATGTCGATAAGGTTCATTATAAGAGTCTTTCAAATCTAACATGATTTTCTCAAATAGTTCCTTAAAGACATCTCCTATTTCTTCATAATGAAAATAAAAAGTACCTCGATTAATGCTTGCCTCCTTACAAAGCTCAGTTACTTTTATTTGAGATAACGATTTGTTTTTTAGTAAGTTAAGCAATGCTTGATGTATATTAATTTTTGTTTTTACAATACGTAAATCATTTTTATTCATATACTCACTCCTTTATCGAACATTTTAGATCATTTTGTTGGATATCATACAATTTGAGGAAGTTTTGTGTATTGAATACGCTTACTATAATGTACTATAATTTTATTATACAGATGTACAATAACATACACTACATTTTAGTTTATGCTTTCGAATTAACTTTTTGGTTCTACGAGGTTATCCACGGAAACTACAAAAAATTTAGGAGGATTATATTATGAGATTACAAGACAAAGTAGCTATCGTAACAGGTGCAGCATCAGGTATGGGTAAAGCTATCGCAGAGCTTTATGCAAAAGAAGGAGCTAAAGTTGTTGTCTCTGACTATAATTTTGAAGGTGCAAAAGCAGTAGCTGAAGCAATTAATGCTAATGGCGGTTCTGCAATAGCTAACCAATCGAATGTTGCTGAATTAGCAGACTTAGAGCGTATGTTTGCAGAAACACAAGAAGCATTTGGTAAACTAGATATTCTTGTAAACAACGCTGGAATTATGGACGGTATGGAGCCTGTTGGTGAAATTAGTGATGAGAAATGGGATCGCGTATTTGCTGTAAATACGACTGGGGTTATGCGTGCAATGCGTATCGCTACGAATATTTTCTTAGAGCAAGGTCATGGCGTTATCGTAAACAACATTTCTGCAGGTGGTTTGCGTGGTGCTCGTGCAGGTGCAGCGTATACTGCATCTAAACATGCCGTTACTGGTTTAACAAAAAATACAGCTTATATGTATGCTAATTCTGGCATCCGTTGTAACGGTATTGCTCCAGGTGGCGTAATGACAAATATTCAATCTTCTATGACTGGTGTATCTCAATTTGGTGCTGGTCGCCAAATGACTGGTAATGGTACAATGCCTCGCGTTGGTCAACCAGATGAAATTGCACAACTAGCACTTTTCCTTGGCTCTGATGAGTCAAGCTTCGTAAATGGTCAAGTTATTGCTGCTGATGCAGGTTGGACTGCATACTAATAGTGGATTTTCAAAATTACACTCGTTCTTAAAGATGAAAGGGACACTTAAAGACAATTTGTCTTCAAGTGTCCCTTTCATTTCTAACGGTGAGCTTATAATGGTAAATCTTTTTCCTTAAACACCTTAATACTCACTGTATAAAGTACAATTCCCACGATAGGTAGTATGAAAAATTGTAGGGCATATCCCTTTCCTTCCAAGATGGCGTTGGTATCAAATAAAGCATTTATCGTAATATATTTCAAATTCTCTAGACTACTATCAACCGTGCTCATTAGTTGAAATAGAAAGAACACTAACGGAATTCCAGAGCCTAGTGCAAGTGAGTTTTTTGATAAGTTGAATAGACATGAGAAGAAAAATGAAATACTACTAATAGTGAACATTAATAGAAATAACCCTAAATTTAACATTAAATAATCATTCATATTAAAAACTAAGTCGGCTTGGAAAATATGAATAGCTGTTATCCCAACACTCGTTGCTAATAAGCACATTATTAAAACGGCTAATATAAGATAACATGCTTGTGTCATAACAATCGTGCTGCGTTTAATAGGCGTCGAGAGTAAATATGCCATAGAACCTCTATCTACTTGAGCTGCAATTAAACTATTCGCTGTCATCACGATAAAAATAATCGGTAAAATGACACCATGCAAAGAGTAAAATGTCTGTGCAAGCATTCCAAGAAACGTTGTTTTTTCTAAGAAGCTTTCAAGTGGAGTACCTTTCACCATCTCAGACATACTATTAATCGTGCTGTCGTCAAAAATTGAGATTAAAACAACGTTGAGAACACAGATAATACTAGTAAAAATAAGCCATAATTTAATATTCGATTTTACAGTTTGTTTAAATATTGTTTTACTAAACATGATAGGTAGCTCCCTCATATATATTAGTAAAATATTTTTCTAGCGTGTATTTGGTTTCCGTTATATATTTCACATCATATGTAGTTAACATACCAAACAATAGATTGATTTGGTTGTCATGCAATTTAATGGTCACTTCTTGATTCGAAAGTTCTTGAGCTATACATTCGAATGGCTCTCCACAAAAACGATCAAAATCCTCTTTTACATTGAAGGCGATTTGATATATTTTATTTTCGCTATATTTTACTTGTGAAGTTAGTGAAATAATTTTACCATCTTTTATCATCGCCACTTTATCACATATTTCTTCGACTTCTTCAAACATATGGCTCGACATGAAAATTGTTTTACCCTTTTTCTTTTCATCCTTTAGAATTTCAATGAATTCCATACGCATTAGAGGGTCCAAGCCCGTTGTTGGTTCATCTAAAATTAATATTGCAGGATTAGACATGAGTGCAGCAACAATTGCTGTTTTTTGTTTCATTCCTTTAGACATGCGCTTTAAGTTAGCAGTAGGGTCCAGCTGTAGTTTCTCAATGAGTTTGTTTGCATATGAAAAATCTTTCAATCCCAATAGCTCTGCTTGTTGCTTCAAAAAAGATAGCCCAGTTGGTGCATCAGGAAAAGCGATCTCCCCAGGAAGATAACCTACGAGTTGTTTGATTTCATTTGCCTGAAACCAGCAATCCATATCATCGATCCTCAATACACCCTGCTGCGGTTTTAGAAAACCCATTAAGTGACGAACGATTGTTGTTTTACCGGCTCCGTTAGTACCGACAAAACCGAATACTTCGCCTTTATTTATAGCCAGATTCACATCATAAATTCCTCTTCCAGCGCCATAATCTTTCGTTAGATGAGTAACATCGATATAGCTCATTAAGATATACCTCCAGCTCCAGAAACATGACGATCGTAAAACTTCATAAAATAATCTTCTAGAGTGAATTTAATCTCTGTAAAAAAATTAATATCATAATTTGCGAGCAATGTAATGAGCTCATTCATTGCTCGGTTGTCCACTTGAATAACTACTTGTTTTTTATGTATGTCTACTTTCTGTACGTTAATACATGTATTATGATTAAGTTCCAGCTGAAAACGATTAAACTGTTCTTCATGTTTTAGCTCTATCTTATACGTTTTCACGCTTAAATTCCGTAGATCCTCAGCAATAAAAGTGGACATTAATCGTCCCTCTTTGATTATTGAAATTCTATCACACGTCGCATCGATTTCCTTGAAAATGTGACTAGAAAGTAAAATGGTCTTACCCCGTGTTTTTTCAACCTTTATAAATTCGATAAACTGGTGCTGCATGATCGGATCAAGTCCACTTGTTGGCTCATCCAATACTATAACATCTGGATCATGCATGAAGGCTGTCACAATGGCCAACTTCCGTTTCATCCCCAGTGACATACGCTTTAAATTTCCAGTGGGTTCAAGTTCAAATTGTTTCACAAGCTGATGAGTATAGCTCATATCCTTAATTCCTCTAAGCTTAGCCATCATGTCAATAAACTGTGTGCCTGATAAATATTCTGGTAAAGCAATTTCCCCAGGCAAGTATCCCAAGCCTCTTAGAATGTCACTCGCATTTTGCCAACTATTAAGTCCATTTACCGTTGTATTTCCTTTTTGAGGTTTGGAAAAGCCCATAATATGACGAATCGCTGTAGTTTTGCCGGCTCCATTTGGTCCTAAAAATCCATAAACCTCGCCTTTTTCTACTTGGAATGTGACATCAAAAACACCTCGATTATGGCCATAATCTTTCGTCAAATGATCGATTTCTATAACCGCCATATCACAAGCCGCCTCTCCTATTTCACTCATTTTGTACTTTGTGTAATCTAAAGAAAGCATACGTTCTATTTCTGAAGATAGAACACTTACGTATATCTTATAAACACGACTTGGTATAAGACTGTTATAACATTAAAAGGAGCTATCTAATAGAAGTCATGTTCGACCTTTATTAGACAGCTCCTTCTTCTGGAATATTATTCACTTATCCGGAACGTAATTATTCGAATTTTGTTTAAGCAGTATTATTAGCTTTTCTAGCCAATGAATTGTATGATCTGATCTACTTGCTGCATATTCTCCAACAAAGTCTAAATACATTGCTTTTTCTTCATCTACCGGTGTTAGTATATCTAATTTAGCAATACTCTCCCAGCGCTCTTTGAGATGTTGCAATTTACGTTCAAGTATTTCTACCACTTTGTCCCGATCCACATAATTGATGTTAACTAATCCAACGACCATTTCACTAATTAAATCTGCCTTCTCAAACAACTTATATATTTTTTCTGGTATTGCTTCACGACCTTTTGTCGTAATCGCAAATACCTGTTTGTCTGGTCGATGTTCTTCTTTAATAATTTCGACTGGCTCGATTAGCCCCTGTTTAACTAACGATTCAAAATTATAATATAGTTTGCTTTCTGTTAATCCACCAAGTTGAGATACTGGAATGGTCTCTGAAAGCTGTTTTTTTATTTTATAAGGATAATTGTTACCCTTCATCAGCTTGCTTAATATAAAAATTTGAATTGCCATGGTTTACGCTCCTTCGGTAAATTATTACCTCACGGTAAGTATTACCTTCATTGTAGCAAAACTAAGCTATTACTTCAGTAGTATTCTTCGCTTTCTCTGTTTCATTCTTTGTTTCTGCATTCACCACTGGCACTGATTTGTGTAAAAATGCTACTACGAGAGCATTAATTAGCATTGCACCTAATCCGACAGCTACCATCCCCCAAAGATATGGTGATGCACTATTACTACCATATAAGTTCGCAAAGTAAGCTTGTACTGAATAGTACATTGGTGAAATATAACTCATCCACTCGTATGGTGCGTACATCATATCACGTGAGATTGTTGCACCATTCGCAAGTGTTTGCATTAATAACACTGGAATATTTAGTATCATTCCACCTTCACCGATTAAGAAAACAAACATCGCAGTGAAGTTAAACGCAACTATATAGTTTAAGATTTGTTGACCAAACATACTAAGGAAAAGATCACCGCTTGGTTGATTTACAAGATATGCGATACCCATCGCTGCTAATGAGGATAACACAGCGATTATTAATGCTGTTAATTGTACGTAAAGGAATAACCGTTTTCTGCTTGCTTTACCACGACTCTCCTTAAATGCCGCTACTAATTGCAGTGCTGCAATCATTGCTCCTACATAACCCGCCATTGTTAAAAACATTGGTAGCATATTATTATGCATACCATCAGGAATTTCATTAATGCTCACTAAGTTACCGACATACGAAGATTCGATCATCTCTGCCATTTCAGCAGCTTGAGCTTCTGGCACGTTAAGGTTCATTAAGACGCCTTGAGCTGTTTGCTTCGAGAACTGTGAGCTTAATTGATTGTTGATTTCAGTAACAACGGATGTCATTGTTGATGAAACAACTGTTGCGCCTGCTTCATTCACTGTGAAGTCAATGCTTGATGATATTTCACCATTTTGCATATCTGCAGAAAATGTTTCAGGAATGTGTACCACTAAAGCTAAATCATTTTTCTCTAATTGTTTTAACGCTTCTTTATTCGATACATCCGTACTTATTTCTTGAAACGGTAAATTTTCTTGTAACTGTTGGGCAATCATTTTACCGTATTCACCTTTATCATCATTAATAATCGCAATTGGTAATTTATCGACATTGCCTGGTATCGCAGTGTAACCTGGTAAGAAAATACCTAACATTGCGATCGCATAGAATATCCCCATAAAGATTGATCCAATAGCACCTTTTGTTTTTAAGAACTGTGTAAATTTCATGTATTGTTCCCCTTCTCTTTTTCAGTATACTTAAAGTTTAATCAAACTACTTCAATTAAACTAGTTTGATTGGATTACATTATTTTATATTATTTAATTTTTAATATCAAATAAAAAATCATTAGTGTAACCTTTTTGTAAAGAATTTTTGTCTAAGTTCAAAAGGAAACAATTGGGTTGTCATATTAGGATTGTTGAAAAAACAGCAGAGACCACCGTTTGGTGGTCTCTGCTGTTTAATCATATTAACAAGTTACTGTTAACACATCATCCGATAGCGATAGCATAAAAAAATAAGCTCCTCACCAATATTAACTGGGAGAGCTTATCTCTAATTTACTTAAACTTTAAGATATTTCAATAAGAACATAATCATGCAAGTGAGCCAGATGCTGTTCTAACCCAAGACACTAACTGCGAACCATCAAACGTGTCTCCTTTGCGCAGCTTAAATGTCTTCCTTTCCACTGGACCATTAAACATATCTTCTGGAAGATTCAGTTCTGTTGCATTGAAAATCGTAAAGCTGACCTCATCCTTAGATGTCGAAATAACAGCTGCATATTTTCCGTTTTTCAAAAAGTGAGGCTTCTTATATTGCATACGTTCTTGTACATCTGGTATCGCTTCAATGACAACATCACGAAGATTAGCAGACAACGCACCCTGCCACGGTTCTAAAGCTTCTATAAAATCCGTTACTTCCTGGTTCATTCGTTAGTTCCCCCTCTTCATTAACATAACATTAAATTTACTTTTATTGCTTTCTATAAAAGTTAAGGTGATCCTGCAAATCTGCTTCCATACCCAATGTTCTCGCAACCCGCTTCAATTCAGGATAATCTTCGAACTTCCGCATCTCGATTTCAAATATTCCATATCCTTTTGGAACTGGCATTCTCATAGCCCAATCCGATGCCTCAATTTCTGAAACAACATCGATTAGCGTGTAACCTGCAATTGTTTCTTGATCATTTGAGAAAGGACCAACCTGCACAGTAGGTTCAACTCCGTGCAATGGATATACAATTCGCATCCCAATTACGCTAGGCTGTAGCTCTTCTGCAACTACAAGTACACCCGCTCTCGCTAGAGATTGATTATACTCATTCAACTCCGTCTTGTATTCCAGACTAGGCTTTATACCCGCTTCCGAGTATTCTGTTGCTTTAACCATTAACATAAACCGCATTTTTGTTTCCCTCCTTAAGGGAAGGTAAATTGACTCAGCACCATACAGCTAATATGCTTCCCTACTCTGATGACGAATGGAAAGCTCCATAATCGACAAGTGCTCTAAAATAATTATTGCTTCTCGTTAGACCTGCATTCTTCGGCTCGTTTACTTAAAAGTTCCTGCTCACGAGCATTTCTAGTCAGTGAGGCTGCCCTTTCAAATTCAATTGCTGCTTCATCTAGTCGTCCTAGCTTCATGAGTAGATCACCACGAACGCTCGGTAGCAAATGGTATTGTTTGAGGGAAGGTTCAGACATTAACTCATCAACAATTTGTAGCCCGAAGGATGGACCAAACGCCATCGAGATGGCGATCGCTCGATTTAATTCCACGATCGGGGATGGATTTGCTCGAGCCAACCCTTCATATAAAGCTGCAATTCGAATCCAATTGGTTTCTTCTGGGTCAGTTGCCTGGGCATGACATGCAGAAATTGCCGCCTGTAATGAGTATGGACCTAGCGGACGACCAAGCTTTTGGCTACGCTCAAGTGCCGCCAAACCACGTCGAATAAGCAGCTGATCCCACTGTACCCTGTTCTGATCCATAAGAAGAATGGGCTCACCTTGAGAGTTAACACGGGTTTTTAATCGTGAAGACTGAAACTCCATTAAAGCAACCAACCCATGAACTTCAGGTTCTTGTGGTGCGATCTCAGCTAACACACGTCCCAGTCTAAGTGCTTCCTGACATAGTAATGGTCGAATCCAGTGTTCTCCAGAAGTTGCCGAGTAGCCTTCATTAAACATAAGGTAAACTACCTCAAGCACTGTGGCTAGTCGTTCTTTAAGTTCCTTCCCCGCTGGAATTTCGAAAGGAACCTTCTCTGCACTCAGCGTTCTCTTCGCTCGAACAATCCGCTGGGCAATTGTAGATTCGGAGGTAAGGAAAGACCGAGCGATTTCATCTGTGGTAAGTCCGCATAACAGGCGCAATGTTAAGGCAACTCTCGCATCCTTGGACAATACCGGATGGCAGGTCATAAAGATCAAACGAAGGAGATCGTCACCGATCTCCCCATCCAAAGCTTGATTAACGTCATCCTCTGTATATAATTGCATACTATGCGCAATCTCTACATACTTCTGATCTCGAACCTTAGTTCTGCGTAAAAGATCAATTGCGCGTCGCTTCGCAGTCGTCATCAGCCAAGCACCCGGATTGTCTGGAATGCCATTCTCCGGCCATCTTTCTAGCGCAATGACTAAAGCATCCTGTGCCAAATCTTCTGCTAGGCCCACATCCCGAACCATTCTCGTCAATCCTGCAATCAGCTTTCCTGATTCAATTCGCCATATTGCATCTATGGTTCGATGTGTACGGGAGATTGTCATGCCTTGTTCTGCTCCTGTAACCGCTTGAGAAGTGCTGCTTCTTTCTCCAATAGTTCTTCATTATCCGTTAAATCTTCTGCCTCAAACACTTGTCTAAGTTCAATCTCTCCCTGTCCAAAACCGTGAGGATCAGGCATGCGCATAGCCCATTCAATTGCTTCTTCTCTAGATGTCACTTCAATTAGCGTATAACCCGCGATCATTTCTTTCGTTTCAGTAAATGGACCATCTATGACTTTCGCCTTTCCTCCAGGCTCTGGATAGGAAATCCGAATTCCTTTGGAACTCGGTTGTAGTCCATCACCGCCAAGTAATACACCAGCCTTTAATAATTCTTCGTGATACTTCTGCATCGCATCGATAAGCTCTTGACTAGGTAAAACCCCTGCCTCTGAATCCGTTGTCGCTTTAACAATCATCATAAATCTCATAAATATAACCTCCTCTTATTTAGTGAAGCTTCGTAATGTTGTAGAAACAATTTAGGAAATCCGCTTCTATATATACAACGAACGAACTTCAACTGAATCGACAACTAATAAATTTATTTTCTTAATCTTTGTTTAACTTCCCTGTAAAGAAGGCAGAAAGCTCCATTGATATCATCTTAGCATTAAGTTTTTTCGTATGTCCTAGACCCTTTTTACTCAGTAATCTCACATTAGGGAGGACATCCGCTAAAGCTTTGGCACCATGACGTAGCGAAGCTGGGCTCTCTGTGCCTTCGAGAATAAGCGTTGGCATCGTGACTGTGCTCCACATGTCAGTAGGAAGAGACTTTCCGTCCATATATCCATCCAACAAAGCTGCATCATAAGGAAGCGTGTGAGCAACTGCCATAAGTCTAGACCATACCGTTGGCATCATCCGCATCAAGCTTACAATGAATGAGGGTGCGCCCATTCCTTTGGTCATGAAGTACTTAATAGCATCAGCACGACGATCAATAGTAATAAGATCAGTAACTTGCTCCCTAAAATTAGCGGGTGTCTTATGATCCGCAACATCGACTACGAACGGTGGCTCATGCAGTGCTAATTTCGTGATATTTAACCCGCTTGCCGCAGCTTGAAGAGCAAGAACTGCACCTGAAGACAATCCCCATACATATGCCGAGCCACCAGCTTCAGCAATAATTGCCTGCAAATCTTCAATCTCACGTTCTATGGCATATACCAACGCGTCTCCACTATCACCACGACCACGGCGGTCGTAATTGTAGACCGTAAACTGTTCAGACAACAGACTAGCTAGCTGCACCTGACCTGGGAATTTACGATAACTAAACGCTCCCGCTACAAGTATTAGTACTGGTCCTTGACCAACTTTGTCATAAGCAATCTGAGTACCATCTTTTGAAGTTACTTTGAACATATGAAAGCCTCCTTCACCGTTTTTACAAATGATATAGATTTTATCAACCTATATTAAGACAACGAATGACAAACAACCAAATCGACATCTACTCAAAAAAATTTTTAAGTCAACAGATAAACAATATTGCCCCCTAATTTAGCAGCGCTAGAAAACAAAAACACCCCTGTAATTACTAATATAATTACAGGGGTAGCTCTCGATGTTCATATATCTAAGAAGTGATGACTTCCAAGTGTATAATACATTTTTTACCTATTGTATCATTTTACTTTTGACACGAAAAGATGGACAGTAATGAAATATAGAAAGGATTAAACAAAAAAAGAGCCGGTAGAGTCATCCGCTATCCGGCCGCAAAAGTTTCTCGTATAATTTAGCATGAGTTTTCTAAGGTGTATTTTTAGCGCCAAAACGTTGTACAATCTGCCTTATCCGCAATATTAAACTCGATCATCTTCTCAAGTAATGTGTAATCAACTGGACTTCCCCACTTGATACGGAACAAATTTTTAGTATGATCATAACCTGCCTGTACAATTTCGTCTGAGAATTGATTAATTCCTGGAATTTCAGGTGCAATGGACATATGATTTTTAGATATACTAAAGCCAATAATAAATGTGTCGTGATCGGTAAACATAGGCTGATTCCATGCAATCTTCGGTTTTAAATCTGGAAATGCATTTGTTACCCAAGTGAAAATTTCTTCCATTCGTTCCCGATGTTGCGGGCTATCAATTTTATCTAAATACTCTGCAAAAACTTCCATTCCGTTCTCCCCCTACACTATTTTTACTGAATCCATTTATTCTCTATGTCCTAGAATTTTAACTTCTTCTTCTGCATTAATTTGAATTTTCAAATCGAGTCCGTTCCTTAATTCACCAAAAGGCACATAGGTTTTATTTTTATATGTGATGATTGATTCTGATTTAATCGTATATTTCTTGTTACCTAAGCTAATTGCCCATCTAGTATCTTGTTTAGAAATCGTAGCATCTATTGCTGTTGCGAAATCTCTAAGCCCAACGTACCACACATAATTTTCTGATAAGAAAGTCGCTCCCCCGGGAAGTTGAATATCAACCTTGTCGTTAAACCACATACGAGGACTCTTTTCCGGGGATAATACTCCATCATAATTTCCTAATAATAACGGGTCTGGTGCAAGATTATACTCACTTGTAAAAATACCTGATGAAAGATTTAGATACCCGTTACGAGCAGGTTTATAAAAGTATACTTTAACAATTTCGTCACCATAATCCCATAAATAAGTATGTTCTGGAAACTTCCCTTTATACGTTCTATTGTAAGGAGAAAGCTCTTTTCTTACTTTACCCGTTGATACATCTACAATAATGGTCAAGTAATCGTTTCCTCGCTTACCTGTCTTTTCGTCTAATTTATACTCTGAAATAAGTAAATATTTACTATTCGGAGAAAGGTACGAATCAGAAACTGTCTTAGTACGTGTATAAGCCTTATACGAACTTTTACCGCTTTCCTTATATCCAACAAACCACTGCTTTTGCTTTGAATCATAATAATGGGCGTAAGTAATATTTCCAATCTTTTTCTCCCATTTTACAGTACCCGTTTCAGATTTCTTCGTCATCAATTTCAGGCTACCATCAAGCGTCAGCTCATAGTGCTTCTCGATATAGTAATAATTTTTATAAAAGGACCCCTCCCAGTTTGAAGTAGGCTCAACTTTAGTCTTTTCTACTACCAATACGATGAGTTTTTTGAGATCTTGAGCTTGAGTGTACCCCCATTGCTCTAAGGCACTATGACCATAATAATCAACACGTTTAACTTTTCGTACTAGCTTATTGGAGAACAAAGAATAAACCTCAATTTCATTATCTAAAAAGGTATTTGCGTCTGGATAAAGTATATATCCGCTAAAATTTTCGAACACACGTATTCTATCTTGACGCGTTGTTCCACTCGCTTCTTTCAGTATTTTCATTGTTTTATTGACACTATCAAACTCATATAAATGGTTCATATATTTTATTGAGTCAGATTGAACATTAAGTAAACTGTCCCAATAAATCTTGTCACCCATGATGAATATTTCATTAGCATTGGTGATATTACCCATATCTAACTTTCCCTTACTCGGTTTTTTAACCGCTAACTCAGGAAATAAATACTTTTCTTTCCACATCGTATTTCCATTAGCAACGTCGGCATAACTAACGTACATATACGGAATAGCATTTCCTGTAGTCTTATCAAATTCATAATCAACACTTACATCTGTAACTATAACTCGCTTGCTCTCTGCAGATGTGAATTGTTTCTCACTAAGCAATATACTGAACACAGTAATAATTAATAAAAATAATCTTATTCCGTTCTTCATATCACTCAACTCCCGATAACTTAGATAATATATGGATATATTATCAATATTATATAATTCTATCAATGTTATTTATCTCGTCGGATCTATCCGAATCTGGTAAGGAGCCATCCATTGTAATCATATAATTCTGATTACCAACGGATTGGGTCCAAAAGGATAATCCTTAGTCGCTCCTTTTTTCTTTATACAGTATTCAATGATATTATTATTCAAAATCAGTATCTCGCCTTCTCCGATAACAACAATTTCCTTATGGCTAGTATATCATTATTATAAATGAATAAAGCCCGACCATTCTTGCTAATTAGTTATGGTAAGTGAAATAAGAGAGTAAAAGGACGTAGGGATTGTGGGGAAACGAAGTTCAGACCTTGTTAAAATTGAACTATTTACAAAAATTGGTATATATGATATCTTTTATGTGAAAGCGCTACCATGATGTGATAGATCGATAAATTATTTATCATTTTTGTACATGGGAAGGAAAGATGGAAATGAAAAAATTGTTCAAAAAGACAAGCACTATTTTACTAGCATTTACTCTGCTGCTTGGATTGATGACAGCCCCCGTTCATGCAGACTCCGCACTTTTCACAATTGAAAGCGAA
Source organism: Paenibacillus endoradicis (assembly GCF_024721975.1). The sequence continues at coordinate 951,316 of NZ_JANQBB010000002.1, forward strand.
AACGCACAGCTTACCTCCGATCTTCAAGTAGTTACTTCCATTTACGGACAACCTAAGCCCGGATTCTCCGGTAGTGGATTTGTCTGGATGCAGAATTCCGGCACAATATCCTTCACAGTAACCGTCCCAGAAACCGGCATGTATTCGATCTCCACCCGCTATATGCAAGAGTTGAGTGCTGACGGCAGGCAACAACATTTATCAATTAACGGCGTTACCAAGAGTACGTTTATGCTGCCTTACACGACCGAATGGAAGGATTTTGATTTTGGCTTTTATAAGCTAAACCAAGGAAGCAACACGGTTCAACTGAAGGCAGGTTGGGGATTCGCTTATTTTGACACCTTCACTGTTGATTACGCAGATCTTGATCCATTGGATGTGCAGCCTACTCTCACCGATCCTCAAGCTACTCCGGAAACTCAACTTTTGATGAATTATTTGACCGAAGTTTATGGCAACAATATTATTTCCGGTCAGCAGGAGATTTACGGAGGCGGAAATGACGGCGATACTGAATTGGAGTTTGAGTGGATTTACAACTTAACCGGAAAGTATCCTGCAATCCGTGGCTTTGACTTTATGAACTATAATCCGTTGTACGGTTGGGAAGACGGCACAACCGATCGAATGATCGATTGGGTGAATGACCGTGACGGAATCGCAACTGCTGCCTGGCATATTAATGTCCCTCGAAATTTCACCACATATCAGCTTGGAGAGTTTGTCGATTGGAAACAAGCCACCTACAAGCCGACCGAAACCAATTTTAATACAGCCAATGCAGTAGTACCCGGTACTAAAGAATATCAATATTTGATGATGACTATTGAGGATTTGGCAGAACAACTGCTCATTTTGCAAGATAACAATGTGCCAGTTCTTTTCCGTCCATATCATGAAGCCGAAGGCAACGGCGGGTTGAATGGTGAAGGCGCATGGTTCTGGTGGGCTTCGGCAGGTGCGGAAGTGTACAAGCAGCTGTGGGATCTGCTCTATACCGAACTTACTGAGACTTACGACTTGCATAACTTGATATGGACCTACAACAGTTACGTGTACAGCACTTCTCCAGCATGGTATCCTGGTGATGATCAAGTAGATATTGTCGGATATGATAAATACAATACGGTCTACAACCGCTATGACGGTTTGTCCGGCGTACCTAATGAGGATGCCATTACTTCAATTTTCTATCAACTAGTTGATCTAACAGATGGCACAAAAATGGTAGCCATGACCGAGAACGACACCATCCCAAGCGTTCAGAATCTGATAGATGAAAAATCTGGATGGCTCTACTTCTGCCCTTGGTACGGCGAGCATTTGTTAAGTTCTTCCTTCAATTATCCAGCCACCCTCACCACGCTTTATCAAAGTAATTATGTAATCACATTAGATGAGCTACCTAATTTAAAAGTTAACAATCCAATTCCAAACTCGTCCATCACACCTACCAACGTTGAATTTGATAAATATGCATCCAATCAAACTGACAAAACGATTACTGTGAATTTTAACGGCAATACATTATCTGCACTTCGAGTAGGCGCTAATGCATTGACCGCGACTCAGGATTATACTTTAAATGGAAATACGCTAGTACTGAAAAAAGAATATCTTGCAGGACTACCGGTTGGCGAGCATTCGATTATCTTTGATTTTAATCAAGGACAAGATCCTGTATTAAAAGTCAAAGTTGTCGATTCAACACCGGGCGCTACAATTTCGCCCGTAAGTGTAACATTTGATAAAGCGACGAATTTGCAACATAATATTTCTGTATCATTGACCTTAAACGGAAAGCAACTATCAAATATAACAAAAGGAAATTATACGCTTCAATTGGGACAGGATTATACGGCATCAAGCACATCTGTCGTTCTAAGCAAGTCCTATCTATCCACGCTGCCGTTAGGTCAGAATGCGATAACCTTTCATTTCAGCGGAGGAAATAACGCTGTTCTTACAGTAAATGTAGTGGATAGCACTGTTCCTATACCGACAACAGGAAACTTGACGATCCAAGCCTTTAACGGCAACACTAGTGCTTCCACCAACGGAATTTCCCCTAAATTCAAAATAATTAACAATGGCACATCAGCAATTCAACTTAGTGATGTAAAACTCCGTTATTACTATACGATTGACGGAGAAAACGCACAGAATTTCTGGTGCGACTGGTCTAGTATCGGAGGGGCGAACGTTACTAGCAATTTCGTAAAACTGGCGACTTCGGTTACTGGAGCCGATTATTATCTGGAAATCGGCTTCACAAGTTCGGCTGGATCGCTTAATCCTGGTCAAAGCGCAGAAGTTCAAGCACGTTTCTCCAAAACCAACTGGTCCAATTACAGCCAGTCTAACGATTACTCTTTTAAGGCATCTAGCACTCAATTCGCAAACAACGAACAAGTGACTGGGTACATGAACGGTCAGCTTGTATGGGGGATTGAACCGTAAGAAGATAATGAAAAAGGGGTGGATCGGGAGAGAGTGACCTATAACGTGAAACGTACACTAGGGACTGACACCTAAATGTGAGACAAATCAAAACACCTTCAAGTTGTAATCATATTTTAATATGATTACAACTTGAAGGTGTTTTTGTTTTATAAAGTGATACAAAAGTGTCGATTAGCAATGACCAATTCATCATTCTCATGAACAGGGGCATCACCTGTAATTACACTATTAATACTTGGGAAAAATAATAAAATATGCTTCAAATTCTTTAATTGCTGTACAAACCATTTACCAAATTCGATTTCTTCACTTTGCATATTTTCTAGCATTTCTTCGGCTTGAACCAATCTCTCTGACTTCATTTCACCAGTTATAGACATTTGATTAAGGTAGCATAAATTGACTGTAAAATATAAATATGGAAAGATGAAGAGGGTGATGTGATGAAGAAGCTAATAAGTATAGAAACTGCAGAAACTTTACATAAAAGTATAGGATTATCATCCAAAATAATGATGAAAGGCTGCGGTCACCTCCCATTTATCGAGGTTCCGCATGAATTCAATCAAGCAGTTATTGATTTCTTATCACAAAGCGTTTTATCACGTTAGTTCATTCCCAGTATAGATTCTCGAAGTTTCCTAGGAAGTTTATTGACAACCAAATCATAAGAGTGATCAATCATTGCAAAAATATCCGACTCTTGTAAGGAGTCATCCATTGTAATTGTATTCCAATGTTTTTTGTTCATATGATATCCTGGACATACGTTCTCATGTTGCTCTCTCAAATTTTCTGCGATCATCGGGTCACATTTTAAATTTATATAAGAATAATCCCCTTTGTTCTCAAAAATAAGCGCAAACATTTTGCCTGCAATTTTAATCACTATTGGTTCGGGTCCGAAAGGGTAACTCTTAGTCGCTCCGTTCTTCTTTAAACAGTATTCAATGATATTATTGTTCAAATCAGTATCTCTCCTTCTCCGACAACAACAATTTCTTTATAGCTAGTATATCATTATTATAAATGAATAAGACTGTAGACAAACTTGGATTCGAGTTTGTCTACAGTCTGAGTCTTACTTCAAATATAGCAGTAAACTATTCAATCAAGAAGAGTAAAGCTTGCGTTTGGAGCATAATTATTTTGTCAATTCATAAGTACTATTGATTGATAAACTCAACAAAGCTTAAGAATCTTTTCAAAATTGCTGTTGCTTCTGCTCTTGTAGCATTTTTTGCAGGTGCAAACATTTGATTTGCGTTACCTTGAACAATACCAGCTGAAGCACTAATTCCAACCGCATCTTTTGCCCATGTTTGGATGGATGCTCCATCCTCAAATTTAGCAGTTGCATCTAATTTACCTGCTTTTTCTAGCTTGCCCGTCATTGCAAGAGCTCTAGCTATCATAACAGCTACTTGCTCACGAGTAATTTGTGCTTCTGGACGGAATGAACCATCTTCAAAGCCCTCGATTAATTTTGCTTTTACTGCTGCTCCTACAACACCTGCATACCATGCATTAGCATCTACATCGTTAAATGCTAGTCCAGAGCTGTCTTCCTTCAATCCTAGTGAACGGACAAGTAATGCTGCAAATTCAGCTCTAGTGACACTTTGATCTGGAGCAAAGTTTGTTGCAGACTTTCCTTGAACAATAAATTTAGAAGCTAATAGCTCTACATCAGCCTTTGCCCAATGCTTAGTCATATCTTCAAATGATTTTGTGAAAGATACAACTGCGTACTGACTGTTGCTATTACGCTTAATTGTAACAAACGTTTTTCCATTTACTGTTTCAAATATTGCTGGTACAAATGTAAGTTGGTCTGTTACAGGATCATATGATACTACAGTTGCAGTAGAAGAATTAACTAAGCTTCCAATTGTAATACTTCTTTCTACAAATGTATTACCAAACCCATTAACTTCTTGAGATTTTCCATTTGCTTGAGCCATAATGGTAAATTCAATTGGTGCATGTAGTAGCTTACCATTAGCCTCTTCTACTTTCTGAGTTAGCTTGTCTGCATTACCTTGCGCCATTACTTCAATATTGATTGAAATGATTAATTCATCCATTTTAACTCCAAGATCTTTTGCTAGCTTTTCCAATGCCAAAATACTTACTGGTAAATCATAGCTGTAATTACCTGCATTTACAGAAATGACTGTGTCCTTGTTAGCATCGATTAGAGCTGCTGCTGGAAGCTGAATTGTAATCATTCCATCAGTCACATTCGCAATATTCACTTGAATTTTTTTCGTAGCTGCGCCAGCAACTTCGGCCTGCTTAATCGCTTCTTTTAATGCATCTGCTTGTACAGATACAGTAGTTACTGTCTTGCCTTGTGCATTCGTTTCTTTGCTAATGTTTTCAGACGGCACTATTACTGTAACAACATCACCTTGATTAGACTCTCCAGGTTTTGTTTCAGGTGTAGGATTATTTCCATCAGAGTTTCCACCGCTACCACCTGACCCTGGTAATGGTTTACCTTTAAGATCAGTAATACGTCCTTCTAGACCAATATCTATAGTTCCTACTCTGTCTAAATGAGCTAGAAACACTTCATAGTCTGGCATGAATAGCTCATAGATTCTTCCGTCTTGTCTTGCATCTCTTAATGCGTAGTAGAAATCTCCACCACTAGCTGTAAAGGAGTTTGTTGCTAGCATATAGTATGCATTCGGATCAAGCTTAGAGTACGTTCCTTTTTCATTTTTAATCTGTACCTCAACGATACGGCTACCGTTAAAAGTAATCTTTTCTGTTTGTGTATCAATGGTTTGCTTCGCTTTTGTTGAATCATAGATATATTTCATTCCAGACACATGTGCAAAGCCACCATATTCTGCTGGTGCACCAGATACACCATTTTCTAGCGCTGCAATTAACTCCTTGCCTGTTACCTTCACCGCTACGATGCTGTTATCAAATGGTAATACTGTTCTTACTTCCCCTAGTGTAATGTCACCCGATGAAATTCCCTCACGGATACCACCACCATTTTGCAAAGCGATGTATCCTTTAATTTCAGCTAGCTCTGAGCTAGGAAGTAGAGATGTAATTTTCTCCTTCATCGCTGCAGCCATACCATCTGTAATCAAGTTACCTAGGTTTGTTTCTTGACGACGTACTGCGCGCTGCATTTTGCCATCAATCATAGCATTATAATCTAATTCCACTACAGAGTGTCCAACAACTTCAGCCATCATTTCATCTAAACTTGCTTTGTAGCCTTGCAGCTTTTCTTTCGCTGCTGCATCTTCCGCATAGTCTGCTACATTTAGTAGATTTCCGTTCCATGTTTTCAGTACACCTTTATCATCGAATGTTGCATCAATAACACCAAGCTTTTCGCCATACTCACCCGTTTGTACGATAATTGTTGGCTCACCATTCACATGCTTCACGACTGGTTTTGGAAGAAGCGTATGACTGTGTCCACCTACGATAATATCAATACCTTCAACTTCATCAGCTAAAGTTAAGTCGAAGCTGTAGCCTAGGTGCGTTAGGGCAACAATTTTGTTAATACCTTGTTCCTGTAAGGAAGCTACGGTTGCTTTGGCACGCGCAATGTAATCTTGGAACACAAGCGTGTTACCAGGTGAAGAAATACCTACGGTTTCTTCTGTTGTTAAACCGAACACACCAACTTGCTCACCATTTACATCAAGCACGATAGATGGATAAATATGTGCGTTTTCAATGGGATGATTTAAGCCACCAATTTCATTTTTGAATAGCTTGCTTAGCCCTTCATTTCCACTGTAGTCAATGTTGGAGCTTAGGATTGGGAATTGTGCTTCCTTAATGAAACGCTCCAAGCCTACTGGGCCTTTATCGAATTCATGATTACCTGTAACCATAGCATCATAACCAACCATGTTCATAAACTCTAAATCAGCAAGTCCTTCATACTTCGTGAAGTATAATGTACCTGAGAATACATCACCTGCATCAAGTAGAATACTATGGTCATTTTTATTCGCATTAATTGCTGTTACACGCTTCGCTACACTATCTAGTCGTGCATGTGTATCATTTGTATGCAATACTCGTAATTGGAAGTCGTCTTCACTTGGTACTTCTTGACCTTTAAGATCGATTTGAGCCATTAATGGATCATGGTCTGAAGCACGTCCTCTAGAAAGAGGGAAGTCTGCATTAATATGAACAACATCTACTTTACTTGCAGAGGCTAGGTTATTACTTACTAATATATGGTCTAACGTTTGAGAGTTTCCATCATAGGTGTAAGAATAGCGATCATTAATCGGAAGCGTATCGATCAAGTTGATCATTTCATTTCCTTTAAGAATTTTCAATGTATCTGTAAATTGGAAGTCGTTTAAATCTCCCATTACAACAACATTTGCATCACTATTTTTTGTTACAATATCCTTTACAAAGTCGTTTACAACATTAGCAATCTTATGACGTTGCACTTCGCTTGAAAGTACAGGAGGCTGGATGTTACCAAACGGTCCATTATCTCCACCTTTGGAGTTAAAATGATTAACAATGGCAATAACCTTTTCTCCGTTAAATTCAAATTGCGCTACTAATGGTTTTCGAGAAGCATTAAAAGCTGTGTTAGTTGGGTCAATACGTCCAGGATTAACACTTAGCTTATCATTTTCAGCATTATAACTAACTGCTGTAGTAGCTGTTCCTGCTTGTCCTGACACACTATCCGTTATTTTCACACGATCAGGATTGTATAAGAACGCAACTCGAATATTTCCACCTGGTTCGCCGCCATCCTTCTTATCCTGTGGAGAAATATCAGTATATTTATAAGCTGGTCCTCCTGCAGCAATTACAGCATTAATAATCGTTTCATAAGTTTTATCTGCTGCAACAACTCCGTTATCAACTGGACCGTTGTTATCCTGAATTTCAAGCAATGCGATAATATCAGGTGATTTTAAATTAATTACAATCGAATCACCAATCTTGTTGATTTTCTCTTGTGGAGTACCAGGATGAAAATTCTCAACGTTGTAGCTTGCAATCGTTAACTTATCAGGATCAATTTCCAGTTCAGTTGTTTGTCTTTCAAATGTACTATCTTGAATCTCTGGCAAACTGCCTTGACTTGGAATGATTTTGAAATTTCCGTTATTGTAGCCTACAATACCATTAACATCATCGGTAAATACATCACCTGTTCCGACTTCTTTTCCAGGGTCTCCGTAAGCAATAATTAATCTTTGAGGATTGTAGTTTAAATCCTCTTTCAGAATTAAACCTCCTGCTGGTGTCAGTACATCCTCTTCTTCATTTTCTACTCGTGTTGGAATATTATGAAGCATAGAATTGCCAAAACCGCTTGTCCAATATGGACTAATAATCGTTGGTTTTGATAACTTTACACGCATACCTTCAATCGATTCATAAAAATCAATCGCATCTTTATCTGGATTAAACGTAGTCATTCCATCACTATCAATAGTGGACGTTGGAATTGCTCTTCCGCCCTTACCAAGTAAAATTGGCTCAGGAAGATCATTATCAGAAGATAATACATCAATTTTTATATTTGTTAATTGCGTTGTTGTTAAGTTCGTAGCTAGACCTTCATTATACTCTTCTACTTTACCTGAAATAGATACTAGGTCTCCAACCTTAGGCTTAATTACTTCATTTGTTGAATACACATAAACAGCTTCTGATGTTTTATCATCATTATCTGGTTCTATATCTTGAATATAAAAACCACGATAAGCACCTGTAGCAAATTGATATGACAGCTGTGTAACTACACCTTCTACATCCTTAACGGTTTGATTTACATATGGAGATATATGAGCTGCACCTTGAATATCACGAATTCTCGGATTAGCTTTGACTGCCTTATATTCAAATACATATGCGATACTAAACACATTGTCTTTAACTACAATAGCTTTAATCGTTGTATCTTCATTCACTACGATTGGCGCAGTATATTTAAAGCTATTTACAGTTGGTGTAGAACCATCTGTTGTATAGTAAATAACCGCTTCATTATCTGGAGTTGAAAGTGTAACTCCATTACCGATAGCTATCGTTCCTGCATCAGGACTTGCCTGAACAGAAAACTTATTCTCGATTAATGAACTGCTGCTTAACGGGATGAGTTGAAAATTACCGTTATATTCCTCAATAACACCAATTATCTTTTCGAATGTTTTACCTTCTTGTAGACTAGCTAAGCTGGAATAAATATCGAATTCCGCTGCTATACCTTCTTGCGTTGCTTTAAATACTGTTCCTGATTTACGACCAATCGTTACATTTTCTATATAAACGAGCTGTGCTTCATGCTGCTTACCATTTGCAGGTGTTAAATCGCTTGCTGTAACTAATTTTGCTTCAGGTACCCCTGCATTTTTCTCTGAAACCTCAGAAGTTAGTCCATTTTGTGGTTTCAATTCTTGTAAACCACTGTAAATTTCCATAACTCCCTGTACACTAACCTTGTCACCAAGACTAGCATCTGGAATATTCATTCCATATAAAACGATACCGCCTGTTTCATCTTGAATGTATGTTTTTGCACCATCGATATGAGAAATAATACCTTCTGTCCATACATTTTGATTTTTAGGGACTAAACGTGCTTCTGAGATATCTGTTTTCTCTAATAAAGTGTAATCAAATATTGAGCCTACACTATTAGCCAATCCATCAAAGCTTGCGTAACTATAAATTGAAACATCATTTGTTAATACTATTGGTTCTGAGTAAAGTGAAACTGGATTTGCTTCACTATCAAAAGCATAATAAATTGAAGCTCCAGTAGTTGCTGAGATCAAATTAATTTCTGTGCCAGCAGGCCAAGCATTGGAAGCAGGACTAGCTTCAACCTTTGCTACTGCAGGAGCAGCTTGTGAAATCCCTTGAATTTGAATATCTGCAATTCTGCTGTTTCCTCCAGTTTGCACAGTTGCTGGTGGTCCATTAATGGAAGTATTAGAAGTATTTAACCAACGAATATAAACAGAGCTCTGATTTTCAACCTCTTCTGGTAAAGCAAAAGGTCCGTAAGGTGCGATAGCAGCTGTAAGCTCTACATTAGCTATAGGATGAAAATCGTCGTCATCACCTGTTAAGCTATATTGAATTTGAAATTCTTTTGGGGAAGTACTTGTCCCAAAAGCTTTATATGTTAAATCTAGATCTGTAAAATCTGTAGTATCAATTTTAACTTGCCAGTAACCATCTGATTTATCCCAACCATTTGTATACAATGTTTTGTTTGAAGCTGTATAGGAAAGTGTTCTATTATTGCTGATTGAAAGTAAGCTAATTTCCTTATTTGCATCACTACCTTCTGTAGCCTTTAGATTATCGTTGGATGTAAAAATCCATTCCGCTACTGAATCCTTTGCAGCTGCAGCTTTTGGTAGCAAGCCAGCAGGAAGATATGTAGTGATTACAATTGCAATAATTAACATCAAACTAATCCATTTTTTGTTAACGTTTTTCGAAAAAGACATTTTTGCACCTCTCCACTTTCATTTTTTTTAATCCTTCATTTCCAGCTAAAATTATCATTCATAGCTGTTGGCTTCATGCTTCTCTTAGATGGAATCTGTAGTTACCTACTTCCCTCCTATTAAAAGAATTATTTAGCTTTTCTCTCCTACATCATGTAGTCTACAGGTCAAAAGTTAACTGGAATGTCGATTTATATTAAGAATTATTAAAGGTTAGCGTTCTTTTCATAAAAAAATGAAAATTATTGATAAAAATTCATAATAATAAAACTTAATTTTTAGTTATTGGTATTTTATTCGAATTTGTATTGAAGATTAGTTGAGCATTCTGCTAAAAGAGGAGCTACCTATTATGTAATTTCTCATTGTTCTAAACAGTGTATTCATCAATTCACAGTCCATTTCGTTCTTTTAATTGTTCCATATTATATATTTTCTAACCAATAGCATCTGTTAACAGCTAATAAACCCTGACTGCACCACCCACCCCCAATAATCCCGCTCCACCTTACTCCCACAAGGCTTCCCCTCTTCACGATACCTTCCAAAAAAAATCCGTTTTTTAAATAAGTACGATTGAAAACCGAGCAAAACACCTGAGAAAACCACCTGTCAAAAACATGAATTGAACCGTAAAAGTGTGACGGAAGAGCAGGAGTAAAAGCAGGGGAAAACATGGAGATTAGGTTTGAAAGGGGGCAGAAAAAGCAGGAAATAATGAGAGGTTAAATGGAGATAAAGACAGTGGAGGCAAGGGATTACGAGGATTTTGATTGAGGAAAAGAATTGAAATGGAAAAGAAAAAGCCGAGTGAAATCAGGATGAAATACCTGAAATCAGCTCGGCTTGTCGTTAAACTTTATTAGCTTTAAGCAAGGTTTTAATGGTGGGCATCATAGTTTGTTGGATGTAGACAGAATTGGGCCGATATTGTTTAAGGAAAAGATCGAGGAAATAATTAAGAATGAAAAGAAAAAGCCGAGTGAATTCAGGAGGAAATACCTGAATTCACTCGGCTTGCCGTTAAACTTTATTAGCTTCGTGCAAGGTTTTAATGGTGAGCGTTAGAGTTTGTTAGATGTAGACAAATGTCACCCAAGCCCCTCTAACCTACTCTACAGTAACGCTCTTCGCAAGGTTACGTGGTTTATCCACATCATGACCTAGTGCAAGAGATGCGTAGTAAGAGATCAATTGCAACGGCACTACAGCTAATGCTGGAGTAAGAACAGGCAATGTTTTTGGAATTGCGAAAACTTCATCTACTGATTTCGCAACTTCTGCTTCGAAGCCTTGGTTCGTTACTGCAAACACATGTGCGCCGCGTGCTTTTACTTCTGTAATATTGCTCAATGTTTTCTCAAATAGACCTTCTTGAGTAACCAAAGCAATAACTGGAATGTCATCTTCAATCAATGCAAGAGTACCATGTTTCAATTCACCTGCCGCATAAGCTTCAGAGTGAATATAAGAGATCTCTTTCAATTTCAATGATCCCTCTTGTGCAACTGCATAATCTACTCCACGTCCGATGAAGAATAGACTTGTATGATGAGACATAGATTCAGCCACTTGCTTCAATACAGAAGCTTGCTCCAAAATGCTCTCAACTTGCTCTGGAAGTGCTGTTAATCCTTCGATAATATGAGTAAGCTCTGCTTCTTCTTTCGTACCAAGTACGCGTGCAAGATGAAGACCAAGCAAATAGAATGCAATTAATTGAGAAGAGTATGCTTTTGTAGAAGCAACTGCAATCTCAGGTCCAGCCCATGTTGCTATTACATCGTTCGCTTCACGTGCTACAGAGCTACCTACAACGTTAGTAATTGCAAGTACACGAGCGCCATTACGCTGTGCTTCACGCATAGCTGCTAGTGTATCCGCAGTTTCACCAGATTGGCTTACTACAATTACTAGTGTATCAGGTGTAATAATTGGTGAACGGTAACGATACTCAGAAGCTACATCTGTTTCAACTGGAATGCGAGCCAATGATTCGATGACTGATTTACCAACTAAGCCTGCATGGTATGCTGTACCACATGCAACGATGTGAACTTTAGAGATTGAACGAATATACTCATCGTTCATTTCGAGCTCTTTGCTAAGGTCAACTGATTTACCGTCTTCTGATACGCGACCAAGCATCGTTTCACGGTATGCTTTCGGTTGTTCATAGATTTCTTTCAACATAAAATGATCAAAACCAGCTTTCTCAGCTGTCACTAGGTCCCAATCAATATGCACGATATCTTTAGCAATGCTCTTGCCTTCAAGGTTGAATAGTTCTACCCCATCATGAGTTAATACTGCCATATCGCCATCATCAAGAATATATACATTACGCGTATATTCAAGAATTGCTGGAATATCAGATCCGATAAAGTTTTCACCTTCGCCGATACCGATAACTAATGGACTTGCATAACGTACTGCTACCAATTTGTCAGGCTCATGAGAAGTTAGTACGCCTAGCGCGTATGCACCTCTCATATGCTTCACAGCACGTTGTACTGCTTCAACAAGGTTACCATCGTATTCTTCAGCGATAAGATGAGAAACAACTTCCGTATCTGTTTCAGACACAAACACATGTCCTTTAGCAATCAATTCTTCTTTAAGATCAAGATAGTTCTCGATAATCCCGTTATGCACGACAGAGAATTGGTGAGAATTATCTGTATGTGGGTGAGAGTTCACATCAGAAGGCTTACCATGAGTAGCCCAACGAGTATGACCAATACCAACTGATCCAAGAAGAGGTGTACCTTCAAGCTTCTCTTCAAGATTAGCAATACGACCTTTAGATTTTGTAACCTCAAGTCCTTGTTCTGTAAATACTGCTATACCAGCAGAATCATATCCGCGATATTCTAACTTTTTCAATCCTTCAAGCAAAATCTGTTGTGTTTCCCCATTACCAATATATCCAACAATACCACACATAGTATAAACCTCCGCGTTGTGTATCGTTTACAGGCAGTGCCTCATCTACTTATGACTATGACGATACTGTTAATCTGCGCGGAATGCATAGCAAATATCCATATAACTAACTGGCTCCTTCGTTTCATAAGGGCGATAGCAAGCTAACCCATGGAATTATTCCATCAGCAATATGATTTGCTAGCGATCCGCATACTTATCCTGCTCGCTCTCCATAGCGACAACAGTATAAGAACTGTGAAACGATCACTTGATTATAGTCAGACAGCAATTCGTTTGTTCAATCAGTCGCCCAATTGGTTTGCAAATTAGCTTACGGTTGTCTGTAGTTACCGAAAGGTCCCCGCCGAAATTTCGAACACCTTTACCTCGTCAGCTTAATAGTTAAAAGTAAGTCCATTTTTTGAACTACCTCTTACAATGAACGTTCAAAACATTTGCTTGTCAGCATCAAGAAGATGACCCACAGCGAAAACGAGTAGCACAGCGTACGTTTTGTGTACGTGAGCACACACAGGCTTTCGATGGGGCGGTATATTCGCCGCCGACTAAGCTACGTTAGCATAGTCATCATGATCACAAGTGACTGTTTTGAACTTACCTTTACCTCATTAAGCTCTGGCGCTTGTTTTTTTGTAACCCCTACCCTCTCTCTCTTCTTGAGTCATACTACCTATCATATTCATTTTCAGGCTAGTACGCAACAACTTATTACATCCAATTGGATAAACATTTATAATTCTTGTATAAATGCCTCTTTACAAAGAATAAGGACAGACTGTAACAATCTGTCCTTGTTATCCATCATTCAGTAATAATCTCATTATGAAGTAACTAATATGAACACGTCAACTTTTAACCAAGCTGTTTCTTAACAACAGCAGCAATACGATCAACATAAGCATCGACTAGTTCTTTCTCTGGTCCTTCAGCCATAACACGAATCAACGATTCTGTACCGGATGGGCGCACAAGTACACGACCATTATCACCAAGCTCAGTCTCAACTTCGTGTACCGCTTGTAGAATAGCTTCGTTGCCTTCATAAAGACTCTTATCAGCAACACGCACGTTAACAAGCTTTTGCGGATATTTACGCATAAGACCTTTTAACTCGCTTAGCTTCTTGCCTGATAATTGCATCGTCTCAACAAGCTGCAGGGCAGTCATAATGCCGTCACCTGTTGTAATGTGATCTAAGAAGATAACATGACCAGATTGCTCTCCACCAAGATTGTAACCGCCGCGACGCATTTCTTCCATAACATAACGATCACCAACTGCAGTTTGAGCAGTATTCAACCCAATCTTCTCAGTACCTTTGAAGAATCCGATGTTAGCCATTACTGTTGTAACAACCGTATCATGTTTCAACTTACCTTCACGCTTCATACGATCACCAATAATACATAGGATGAAGTCGCCATCCACTTCTTCACCATTCTCATCAATTGCAATAAGACGGTCTGCGTCACCATCGAAAGATAGTCCAACATCTGCACCGTGAGCAAGTACTTGCTCACTCACATATTCAGGATGTGTAGAACCTACACCTTCGTTGATGTTTTTACCATCTGGTTCTGCACCTACCGTAATAACTTCTGCACCTAGCTCTTTGAAGATTTGCGGAGCTAATTCATATGCTGCTCCATGCGCACAATCTAGTACTAATTTCAAGCCAGAAAAATGGCCTGTAATCGTTGTTTTCAAGTAAGCTGAGTATTTATCCGCTAAATGGTGTGCACTTACTACTGAACCAACATCTCCCCCTACTGGACGAGGTAATTCATCAACTTCTGCATCAATTAACGCTTCGATTTCTAGCTCAGTTTCATCAGATAGCTTGAAACCATCCCCTGCAAAAAACTTAATTCCATTATCTTGAACAGGATTATGGGATGCTGAGATCATAACACCCGCATCTGCTTCCAACTCACGCGTAAGGTATGCAACTGCAGGAGTAGACAATACTCCTACGGAGATTACATCTGCACCAATTGATAGTAATCCTGCAGTTAGCGCAGCCTCAAGCATATTGCCAGAGATACGCGTATCACGTCCAATAATAACTTTTGGCTTATGTGCTGCACGAGTAAGTACATATCCTCCACAACGACCGATTTTATATGCTAATTCAGGTGTTAGTTCGGTATTAGCTACTCCTCGTACACCATCTGTTCCAAAATATTTCCCCATAACTGTTCTCCCTCAAATGTTTAATGTTAATATTTAGTTTATTTTAGTTTGTTTCATGCATCTTGAAGAGACGACGTATAACCATTTATTTATTCTACTTGTCCATTACCGCTTGAAGCTGGGGACTCTGTAGGCTCCTCATTAACATCAGTACTGGGCTCAGGATCGGTAGAATCATTACCATTATCAGGCCCGCTAGTTGGTAAATCAGGAATTACATTGTCCACTCCATCATTTTCACCACTAGCATCTACTTCCTTCGTACTAGCAATGACAACTGTGACGTTAAGTGTGAAACTCTCGGACTCTGTAGCATGAATATACGCTGGTAATTCTGCAGCAACGGTTAACTGATGTGTGCCTATCGCAAGACCAGTCACATCAAGCGACAACTTAACTTCAGAATTTTTTATCTTTTGTAATAAAGTTTCTGCTCCAGCAAGTAATACATCGATGCGTCCATTCTTACTTTCAGAAATCGTAGCTTTCGTATCATCCACAAGACCAGTAATCGTGACAGGAATTCCGCTCATCGTTCGAGTTGCTGTCGCTTCAATCTCAACAATGACAGGAATCTCCCCTGGCGTTACGGTCAAGCCATTTTCCGACTTCTCAGCCTTAACTAGTACTTCACCTGATTCCTTCACCTTCGCTAAATCTAATACGAAGCCATCATATAGATTCATCTCATCTAGAATTGTCTGTGTCGCGTTGACTGTTACACTCGTCGTTGATGAATTAATAGAGACAAGACTATACCCTTCAGGAAGATTACCCGTATATCTTAATTGCACCGGTAACTCTTTCGATGGTAAGGAAATGATCGTCTCTGCACTTAATGTATCAGGCTTAACGGAAACGTTAGGAATGAGAACTCCTTGCGTATCGTACGCAACAACTTTAGCCTTCTTATTCGTTACATTCGCACTTGCACCTGTAATATCTACCGTAACAGCAAGCATTCCTAGTCGTGCATAATCATCCTTCGGCATTGTAACTTCAACGACGTTGCCAGTATCTCCAATAATAGAAGATTCTCCTACGATATAGCCTGCAGCAGGCTCGCCTTCAGTAAGGACTTGAACTTCAAGTGTTTGCGTCTCAAGTTCTTCGATTTGCACAGTAACATGACTCGGAGAAATTTCTACCTCTTTAATCCCGGCAGGCATTTGTACTTTTAACGGAAGGTCCTGAATACCGGGCCCAACGCCATTCAAATCGAGTTGTACGACATAATCATCATTAGTCGCTGTACGTAAGTTAGAAATTCTACCTTCAACAACGACGCGAACTACCGTTGGTTCCAAACCTGTTAAGACATACTTATCTGTATCTAGACCAATCGGCACAATTGTCGCTGCTTCAATAATCTTCGTATCTGTATTAGACGTTACAGACTGCGGAGAGGTTTCAGGATCAATATGTACGATCGCCCAGATTAATATTGCGAGTATTAAAGATAAAACTTTCAAGGAAGTAGGATGGTTTAACCATTTATCCATGCTGATCCCCCTTTATCTTCTTGAAGAAAGCTAATATGGAACTCTCCTTCTTCAATCCATCTGCACGTTGTGATAATTCCTCGTGCAATTTAGAAATAAGTGATTCTTCATTAATATCGCGCACAATAAGCCCATTAAGCGATAACGAAATTTGACCAGTCTCTTCAGACACAATCAATGAAATCGCATCACTAACTTCACTTACGCCGATTCCCGCACGATGTCGTGTACCTAATTCTTTACTTATAAATGGGTTCTCGGATAACGGTAGATAACAACCTGCCGCCATAATCTGATTGCCACGTACAATTACAGCACCGTCATGCAATGGGGAGTTAGGTGTAAATATATTCATAAGCAATTCTGATGAAATTCTAGACTCCATCGCAATACCTGATTCAATCATTTCCGAAACGCCTGTTTTTCGTTCAAATACGATTAGTGCCCCCACTTTTCGCTTTGCCATTGAACGAACTGCTCTTATGATCTCTTCGATTTGATCACTAAGATCAGCAGCATCTAATGACGAGCCGCGAGAGAAAAACTTACCTCGTCCTAATTGCTCGAGCGCCCGTCTTAACTCTGGTTGGAATAGAATGAGCACCATTACGATACCCCAGTTAAACATTTGACCCATTAGCCATTTAAGCGTAAATAAATTGAACCATGAACTAATTGCCCATGTAGCAACAAGTACAAAAACACCCTTCAATAACTGAACAGCTCTCGTACCACGAACAAGTATCATCACTTTATATATGATAAAGGCTACGATCCCAACATCAATAATATCCTTCAACCAGTCCTGCCAAGAGGAATCTGTAAAATAACTCATTTTTCAACCCCCAACTGCCACAACATCCTATTTCACTTCATGTAAGGTTTCTATATTGACAATATAAAATCCTTTTTGTCGGGTAAATAAAAATGCTTCCCTCGAAAAGGGAAGCTTTTTGTAGATTATTGCGGAATTGCCTCAGAAATTGATGAGGTTACTTTGTACCATATCCAATCTAGAGCTTGGTCAATGATTTTACTTTGACCGGCAATATGACCGGTTGAGGCAAGCACCATTTTCCCATCGATTACGGTAACATTTCCATCTACAGCACCCTTCACCTCAACTATACCATTTTCGACCACCAAATCTCCAGTCAACTGACTACCTTCTGGTACAATTACTGTATTTCCGTTAATGACAATGTACTGTAAATCTTCTTGCGAGCCCGAAATAACGAGTTTGTTATCATGATCCCATGATGCAAAGACACTAATAAACATTACTACTATAAACATTGCAGCAGCAGTTAACCCAGGGTACCGGTATAACCAACGGACGAATCTTGCATTGGATCTTGTTTGTTGTTTCTTCGGTAGTTGTGAGAGAATAGCTGATTTCAGATCTGTTATATCACGTTCACTTCTTACTGTATTCATTACCGGTGCATGCATAGCAAACTGCGTCATTGCATCCGTTTTCTCAAGCTGTTCATATTGTTGCTTACAGCTCTCACAGTTATTCATGTGAGCTTCTAATTGTCTAAATTGATCTATGTCAAGCTCACCGTCTAAGTATAGATGAATAGCTTGAATCGCAACTTTACATTCCATAGCAGCCAGCCCTACTTTCTTTGTTTCTTTCGATAATGTCTTCCACTACGTTCTATTAGACATACGTTTCATCAAAATTAACGTTTCAAAAGAATATTACCTATTTATTCTTATGAGTTATAATTTGTGCTCCAACTTTTTACGGAGAAACTCACGGCCTCGATGGACCCTAGTTTTGATTGTCGTAACAGGCATGTCCAATATATCTCCTACTTCTTGCAAGGAGAGCTCATGAATATAGCGAAGTATCATAACCGACTTATATTTGGGCGGCAACGTATCAATCGCTTGATGAATGATTTGTTGTGTTTCGGAAATTAGCAATTCTGATTCTGGCGTGCGATTGTCGCTAGGAATCATAGAATAACCATCCAAACCTTCATAATCAGAAGATTCTGCATCCAAAGAGTATACCGGCTTACGTTTTCTTAACCGATCAATACTTAAATTAGTTGCAATGCGATAAATCCAAGTTGAAAACTTCATCGTAGTATCATAACGTTCAAGGTTATTGTATACACGAAGAAAAGTATCCTGAACGACATCCTCGGCCTCTTGGCGATTGTTCAACATACGATATGCCATATGATATAACTTCTCTTGATACAGCTCTACAAGCTCAGCAAAAGCAGCCTGATCGCCCTTTAATGCCAGCTTAACGAGCTGACTCTCTAATAGATTCACTCCACTTTTCCTCCAAACGTCTCTTGGTACGTCTGCTCTTTTCCTTACTATTTTATCCTAAAACATGAAAAGATTCGAGCATTCTCTGCTCGAATCGTAATTATTTATTAAGAAAGGCTGTTAATACTATATTCCAAGCCCATTTACGTACTCTGCAATGATGTTAGATGGGATCGCAAAACCTATTCCTTGTGCCTCAGAATTGACTGCTGTATTCATCCCAATCACTTGTCCCGCTTCATTCAATAATGGTCCACCAGAGTTGCCTGGGTTAATAGAAGCATCGGTCTGCAGCATATGCTCATATACTTGAGATTCTCCTGCTTCATTCTGAATCGTAATCGGTCTTTCTTTGGCACTAATGATCCCCATCGTCAATGTGGAGTCTAGACCAAGCGGATTGCCGATAGCTAGAACCCATTGTCCAATGGCTAGCTCATCAGAATTTGCTAATGGCAATGCCGGAAGAGCAGCTCCATCGGGTGTCTCGATTTTCAAAACTGCGATATCAAGATCAGTACTACTACCGACAACTTTCGCATTCAGTGGCTCGTCGTAACCATCAATCGTTACTTTGACTAGCTTGGCACCAGATACAACATGCTCATTGGTCACTATGTATCCTGAAGCGTCCACGATAAATCCTGTCCCAGAACCACTTAATTGTAAGCTAGCTTCATCATAGGTCTCATCTTCTGGTTGAGACTCTGACCCGGAATTATCTCCTCTTTCATTCGGCGAGCTCTGACCTTCTCTGCCTTGTGAATTCTGATCACCTGACATCCCACCGAAATATTGCCACATGCGCGGATCGTCGAACATACTAGACACCTCTGGTTCTGTATAATTCTCTATCTTCACTACCGAAGGTGAAGTCGCTGCGTATACATCTGATGTGCTATTGCTTGCCACTGACTGAGATGCCGTAACTAATCCAGCATCACCGAAGCTTGTACCACCTGTATTCGTGTAATAAGCAACATTATTGACATTGCCACCAGTGAATAGATTCATACGATCAGCAGTGTAGGTTAAACCTCCGATCATTAATGCACCTGCAAGGAACGCAGATACATAAACCTTAACGCCTTTACTATTCTTTTTCTTTTTCTCTACGATCTGTGGTAATTGATCAACCTCTTTATAATAAGCTTCAAATTGATTGTTATCCATAATGAATGCTCCTCCTATATCCGTAATCTATTATTTCTCTTGATTGGATACTTTTATTGTGAGGGATTCACCTTAAAGTAATCTTAACTTAACTATAAAGGAGCATAAAAAAAGGGGATCATCCCTTTGTCATTTTTGCAATGACTTTTAGGACATCCCCTTGCATTTATATAAGATATACTATTAACCAGTATTACGAAGACCAGCTGCAATTCCGTTAATCGTAAGTAATACTTCACGAAGTAACTCTTGATCGTCTCCGTCTTCAGCACGGATTGCACGAAGCTCAGCAAGTAATTGCACTTGTAAGTAGCTAAGTGGATCAACATACGGATTACGCAAACGAATAGATTCTTGAATAACTGGAACATTATCTAAAATTTCTGTTTGATTCGTAATTTTCAAGATTAGATCAGAAGTCAATTTGTACTCCTGCTCAACTTGAGTGAAGATACGATCACGAATGGTGTCATCAGTAATCATACTAGCGTATAGCTTAGCGATAGACATATCTGCTTTCGCAAGTGCCATTTGCAAATTGTCGATTAGACTGCGGAAGAACGGGAATTTCTCGTACATTGTTTTCAATGTATCTAGTTTATTCTCGTCATCGCCAAGATACTCAGCGATAGCAGTACCTGCTGCATACCACGCAGGAAGCAGATAACGACTTTGCGTCCAAGAGAATACCCAAGGAATCGCACGCAAATCTTCAAAACGATCACTATTTTTACGCTTAGATGGACGAGAACCGATGTTCAGTTCACCAACCTCATTAAGCGGAGTTGATTCTTTGAAGAATGTCAAGAAGTCAGGGTCTCTAAAGATAAGGTCCTGATACTTATTCAATGCCGTTTCAGAAATCGAAGCAGCAATTTCTTCCCACTCTTTTTCCACTTGTGGAGCTTGCTCTGGGTATTTTGCAAGACGAGCAGCTGTAATAAGCGCCCAAGTCGCTTGTTCTAAGCTACGGTATGCAATACCTTGTAAGGAGTAACGTGAAGATAGCACTTCACCTTGTTCAGTAATCTTAATGCCAGCACCCACTGTGTGTGGTGGCTGAGCAAGAATACTACGGTTAAGTGGCATACCACCACGTCCAAGCGCACCGCCACGTCCATGGAAGAATTTCAACTTAACATCATATTCATTACCAGTAGCAGTAATGTTGTTAAGAGCTACACGAAGCTCCCAGTTTGCAGTAACCGCACCACCATCTTTGTTACTATCAGAGTAACCAAGCATAATTTCGTGCATGTTACCACAAGCTTCAACAGCTTTACGGTACAATGGGATTTCAAATAATTGCTTCATGATGCCAGGTGCTGCATGAAGATCGTCAATCGTCTCAAACAATGGAACAGCTTGAATCGAACATACCGTTGTGCCATCATCTTCCACGCGGTACAGACCAACTTCTTTGGCAAATACCATAACTTCTAGCATATCACTAGCTGCCTCAGCCATACTAATCAAGTAACTATTAATACATTTTTTACCGAATTCCTTCTGAGCTTTAGCGACAACTTCATAAACATTCAAACATTCACGAGTCGAAGCAGAATATTCCTGGTGTTGAGATGTTAATGGACGTTGATCCTCTAACAACTTCACAAGTAATGTTATTTTCTCTTCTTCGGATAATGAACTATAGTCTGCCACAATACCTAATTTAGCCAACACTTCAGTCATTGCATTTTCATGTTCTTGACTATGTTGACGAATATCAAGCGTCATTAGATGGAAGCCGAACAACTCAACTTGACGACGTAATTTCGCAAGGTAAGTATCAGCGAAGTAATCCGCATAATGACTACGCAAACTACGATCAATAATTAGTAGATCGGCCATCAACTCATCAGGTGTTACATAGTAGGAATTAGGTTCAGCTTCATCAGGATCAACTGTATTTCCTAGTTTCTCTAACATATAACCAATTTTCACACGGTAAGGTTCTGTTGGATTTCTCCATGGATCAACACGTGTAAGTTCAACTTGCTCTTGATCTTTTGCAATAGATGCAAGAAGCTCATCTGTTACTTGAACAAGATTTGTGCTAAAGCTCAACATTTCCATCATGCCACGAATTTGCTCTTCGTATTTGCGAACAGCAAGTGAACGATGAAGATTCAGTGCTTGCAAAGTTACATCAGATGTTACAGATGGATTACCATCGCGGTCTCCACCAATCCATGAACCAAAACGCAAGTAACTAGGTACATGCCATTTTTGTTCTGGATAATATTTAACAAGACATCTTTCTAGCTCTTCATATACGCTAGGAAGTACGTCAAATAGTGTTTCATCGAAATAGAATAATCCGTTTTTAACTTCATCAAGTACAGTTGGTTTACGATCGCGAAGCTCATCTGTTTGCCATAGAATTAGCACTTCATTCAATAGTTTCTCAGTAAGTTTTTCACGTTCACGATAAGTTAAAGTAGGGTTGTCAAGCTCCATGACATCATCAGCAATACGCTTATGAATATCAAGTACAGCACGACGAGTTGCTTCTGTTGGATGTGCAGTCATGACAAGTTCTAAGGAAATACCCGCTAACATTTCTTCAACATCAGCTGTAGAAGCATTGCGATCCTTAAGTACTTTAATTGCACTTTCAATAGATCCATTTTGAACTTCTTCACCTGCTAGAAACTCATAGTCACGCTTTCTACGAATACGGTGGTTTTGCTCAGCGATGTTGACTAATTGGAAATAAATTGCGAAAGCACGAATTACCTGATGACGCTTCTCTGAACTTAAGGACGAAATAGTCGCCTTCACTTGTCCAAACAACTCAGGGTCAAAATGAGCACGAAGTGATTTACTTTGTTCTCGAATTTGCTCCACAAGCTCTAATAGCTCACGTCCGCCTTGATGAACAAGTACTTCACCGAGTATATTGCCTAAATAACGGACATCACGTCTAAGCAAATTATTAGATTGCGTCCGATTAGTCGCTGTTGATGTTACAGTTTGATCCGACATACTCTTCCTCCTACAGATCTGTACAGCAAACTCACAAACCATGCTTAATAAATTATCTATACATTATATTCGTAAGATTACTCTCAGTTAATTACAAAAACATTATTTTTATTATACATCAAAATGCAACTACATTGAAGCCTTTATGACATAATTAATCTAAAAAAAAGCTTGTTTTAACCTATATTCGATATAGAAAACGCTTAAATACCGAACACTGGAACATGTCAATAAGTACAAAGAAATTTATCATTCTCTTATTGTGTTCAATTCACAAATTACTCTTCTATTTTCGGCAATAGTTGTAGTATTGCAAAACAAATTCACTTATGTTACTTGATGTTGTAGTAGAAATCCAACAAAACGATGTTCATCTCAACTATGCCTATATTTCATTTTTATATCTTACTTTTAACTATAGCATTTAATGAACAGTAGTTAATAATTATAAATGATTATACAAAATTTACCGTCAATTTTGTTTTACACAATTTTCAATAGAATTTCATAAACACATGTAGAAAAACACAAAAAAAGACTTTGATTTCTCAAAGTCTGTCTGTTATGGTATGGAGCGGGCGATGGGAATCGAACCCACGCTATTAGCTTGGAAGGCTAAAGTTCTACCATTGAACTACGCCCGCTTATTAAACTGGTCGGGATGACACGATTTGAACATGCGACCCCCTGGTCCCAAACCAGGTGCTCTACCAAGCTGAGCTACATCCCGTAATGATGAAAGTAATTAAAATGGCGCGCCCTAAGAGATTCGAACTCCTGGCCTTTTGATTCGTAGTCAAACGCTCTATCCAGCTGAGCTAAGGGCGCAATGTGTTGGAGCGGAAGACGGGAATCGAACCCGCGACCCTCGCCTTGGCAAGGCGATGCTCTACCGCTGAGCCACTTCCGCACGACTTAATTACTTGTTGTGTTTCGCGATGTGTTATCGCGGCGACAAGTAATAATATATCACCTTTGAATTTGAAATGCAAGTGTTTATTACGAAAATATAAAAAAAAGTTTTTCTTCATATAATCCCTTTCAGTTCTGCATATTTATGGGCATATTCGATGATAATCAAATATTCCTCAGCAGATTGCAAATCTACAGAGGAACGGCTCTGTATTAAGTCTATCAATGCTTCAGTCTTTACTCCCTACTATCAATAAGCTTGCACTTCGAAGATCGAATATCCATAAGGGAACGCACGCTCAGTGCCAGTAATACGAATATACTTTGTTGTCGTGCTAGTAAAGTTAATCGTATCCTGTAATCCGTTATAGCTATTGATCTGAGCTACTTGATACCATTCTACTCCATCTATTGATAATTCTACAGTATACTTCGATGCTCTAGCTGCTCCAAGGCGTACATATCTCGCTTGTGTTGCTCCAAATAATATTTCATCTTCTCAGCCATCTCCTTGCGCTGTAGAGAACAATGAAGTCCACACATTGCCATTTATAGATCCCTCAATGGTGTAAGACCTGCCACATACCCCTTCCCAATAAAGTATTATTCGACCAATCTCGAAGCTTTTTCCAAGATCTGTAGTGATCGATTGTGGATCACTAGCATCTGAAATTCGTCACTGACAATATACTATTCCGATAGCGTTCATCATCAGCAAAGCTAATCGTGATCGGTTGCTTCACGAATGCCATCTGTCGAATCAGTTTGTAGTTCAGGAGCCGCTAAATCGTCCTGCATATACGTTGCATCATACGGATAGATCGTAAACTCATACAATGATTATCCGTACGGTGTACTACGCTCCAGCCCTGTAAGTCGAACATATCTTGCTTCATTAGGTGTAAAGTAGATCTCATCCACTCCGCCATCGCCATCTGATGTACTGAAAATAGGTGTCCAGTTCGATCCATCCAATGAAGTTTCAATAAATATCCTTTACCATATGCTCCTTCCCAATTCAGCTGATTATAATCCCGTTAGTGCAATGTTTTGCACAGCATTAGTCAATGCTTGGTACATTTTCTCTCGTCTCAGCTAGCATAATATCATCGAATACAAGCTGATGTGCACCAACCGCTGCTGCTATTCTACCTAGTATAAAGTTGAGTTTGCCATTATTTCTACTCATCGCTTCCATCGTGAAATCAATCGTATACTGCGTTAGCGTATCGTTAAAGGCTACCGTTCGAAGCATATACTGTGGATACCCTCCATCAATTTCAACCGCAATATTAATATCCCGAGCTAGCGTTGAGCTTGCTCATCTCTCCTTAATAAAATCCCCTCTTAACGATCAGGAAGATTAGCTTACGCCATATCTAGTTCCTAACTGCAATCAAGAGGGGATTATTTAATCAATCTTATTTCATCATGTTAAGATTTTCTTGCCATTTAACTGTTTTCCAATCTAGTACTGTCTGATAACCAAGTCCTTTTGTTTCTTCTGCTGCTTGTTTCAGCAATGCAGCAACTTCATCATCAGATTTCGCATAGATCATTTTTGGAATTGCTTGCTTATAGTAATCTTTCAAACGTTGAAGAATAATACCTTCATCAGAATCAGGAAGCGGATCTAGGTTAGAGAATTCAGTAATATTACGAGATGTTAGGAAAGATACAGTTGTTTGTGCAATTGTTGTCCAATCCTGTGCTTCTTCAGGTAATAATTTTTCACGTTGACCTTTAACTCCATCAATATAACTTGTATTACCATACCAGTTGAACTCACCGATTTTCAGCTCATCATATTTCTTAAGATCACGATTAATGTAAGCATCATTTGGAATTGGTACGCCATCTTCGACTTTATCGTAGTATAGACCTTCTGGTCCGAAGAAGATGATACGTTGTCCTTCTTCACTAGTAGCCCAGTTCATAAATGAGAAGATTGCTTCCGGATCTTTTGCATTTGTAGTAATTACGTTAACATTCCAACCTAAAGTGTTATATCCAGATGGATAAACCTTATTTTTATCTACGCCATCATTGTGAACAGGCCAAATTACTTCATAACCTGCTTCTGGATCAAGTGCTTTAAGTGTATTGTTTGCTTCACGACCAATACCTTCAACTACAGAATCATAAGCTGCAAATACAGCAATTTTACCAGCTCTTAATTTCTCATTAATTTGGTCACGAGTTTGAGTGAATAAATCTTGCGTAACTAGATTTTGACGGAATAAGCGATTTAAGTACAATACTGCATCCGCAAACCCTTTATCTTCATAAATTGAAACGAGTTTATTACCTTGTGGAACACCGAATACACTACCAGCACCAGGGGAAATAAATGTTGGTGAATTACCGTCTGCTGCACCACTGTAAAGCATTCCTAGCAATTGTAATTCTGCTCCATCACGAACTTCACCCGCATCAAGAGGCACGATATCAGGATATTTTTCTTTTACAAGTTTCAAGTAAGCTTCTAGCTCAGTCCAAGTTTCAAGATTAGGAGAACCTAACTCTTTATAAATCTTTTTGTTAACAAGATATGCCGCATTACCGTTACCATTATCACCACTAATGTACCAGTTAGGAATTTGGTATAGTTTACCATCTTCACTACGTAGCATATTTAATGTTTCTTCCCCAACCGTTTCTACAAACTCTGGGTATTTTTCTAAGTATGGATCAAGTGCAACTAATTTGCCTGCGCTTACTAGTCGTTCTACATCTTTACCTTTATCAAGTACGATAGCATCTGGTAAAGTATCAGATACAATCATTCCGTTAAGCTTTTGTGCTGCTGCTCCATTTGATTGCTCTGGAACAACAGTTACTTTAAGGTTTTCTGTAATCCAAGCGCCATGTGGACGCTCCTCCCAAGTTGGAGCTGTAAACCAATCATAGTTAACGAATTGAGTGAATGTTACTGGAATAACTTTGGATCTAGGATCAGTAGGTGTTTCTGTCTGATCACCTTCACCTGTATTAGTTGCAGTTTGTGTGTTCTGAGGTGTTGGAGTTGGAGTTGTATTTTTGTTACCGCTATTATTGCTACATGCTCCAAGTAATAAAGTAAATGTAAGAAGGACTAGCATTGTTACTTTCGTTACTCTTTTGTTTTTCATATCATTTTACCCCTCTCTATACAGTTATCTGTTACTAAACAAAGTATAGATGGATTTGATTTTCAAAAAAATCATAGCAATCAACGAAAAGTGTACTAAATCAATGAGCATATGGAATCATCAATTTGATCACAGTTCCTTCCCCCACTATACTTTCAATATGTACGCCATACTCTGTCCCATAATGGAGTTTAATCCGTTGATCCACATTCCTTATTCCATAACCAATAGCAGACTCACTCGTTCCAATAATTCCTTTAATCGTATGTTCAGTCATACCTAGGCCATTATCTTCAATAGCTAAAATGATTCTATCTTCTTTATGACTAATCACTAATCGAATATGAATCTGATCGTCATACCATGCATGCTCTAATACATTTTCAACAAATGGCTGCAATATAAATTTCACAGTTTCCTGCTGTAATAAAGAATCATCAATCTCATAAGTAACTACTATACGATCTCCATATTTTAAATTTTGAATGTCTAAATATGCTTTAATAATTTCTATTTCCTTAGAGATAGGGATGATCATTTCACCTTTATTGAGCGTTAACCGATAAAACTTAGCTAATTTCAGAATCATATCGTTCAATTTGTCTACTTCGCCTAATTTTGCCATTCGACTAATCGAAGAAAAGGTATTGTATAGGAAGTGTGGATTAATTTGAGCATGCAAAATTTGCAATTCCGCTTCTTTTGTTTCTAGTTTACTAATATAAATTTCATCTATTTGCGTCTGAATGGTAGATGCCATCTCGTTAAATGCTTCTGATATTTGACGGAACTCATCATGTCCGCTGTAATATATCCGCTTGTTGAAATCACCTTCCGTAAATGCTTGCAATGAATATACTAGTTTTGAAAAACGCAGTGTGAAAAATTTAGAAATGACAAAACTAATGAAAACAGCAATGATTAATGAAATAAAACAGATTAGAATCGTAATGTTTCGTACCTGTAAGGAGCCTTCCTTTAAAGACTTTTTTGGTACAAGTGCAATAACTTGAATAGGCATGCTATCTACTACTTCTGTCATCTGTAAATATTGCTTGGAAGATTGTAGTAAGCTAGGATCATACTCCTCTTTGGTCATATTACTTGAATATAAGTATTGTTGGTTATGATCAACAACTACGAGTTTCGTTCCTTCTCCCAAATTACTAAGATCAAAGTCTTCAAATATATCACGCATTTTCACAGTTATCTTTAATAATCCTATCTTTTGAAGAATTTCATAATCTATTACATTACGCAATAAAGATATATTATCATACTGCTTGTCTTTACCTACCTGTTCCCATAATTGCTCATCGTATGTCAAATCAAGCTTCTTATACCATTCCTCGTCCTTAATCCGATCCGTATACATTATGCCGTATAGTCTACTGCCATCTCGTAAATACTCTTCCCGCTCCTCATAATAAAACTCTCCTATGGTTGGTTTATCTATATATAGACTGATCATAACTTGTGTATTAGGAAGTAAAATAGCTGATTCCATTTTTGGTAAAATATATTCCGTCATAATCCGATGCCGTTCCCCACCAAGATAATACCCCGCTAAATTTCGCGAGAGCACTTGATCGTCGAAAATGGCGTCGGAGCTTCGAATAATATCATTCACTCTATACTCTACTTGTGTGCCATATTGTGTAAGCGTAACCGCTAAACTATTGCGCATCTCCTGTTCAGCGGAATGGGCCGTCTTATAATATGTATAGCTACCAATCACGATAATAGGAAATAGAACCAGCAAAATATATGAAGTAAGTAGCTTCGTCCGAAGTGGTATGTATAGTTTTCTAGAGCTATATATATTAACCACTCTTCTTTCTAAATTCGCCTGGCGTCATTCCGATTGCCTCACGAAATGTTCTACTAAAATGAGTTAGACTTTTGTAACCAATCTGATCGGCAACTTCATATACTTTCAACTTATGATTGCGAAGCAGCTCTTTCGCTACTTCCATGCGTCGCATAAGTACATATTCATTAAACGTTGAACCCACTGTTTCCTTAAACATATGACCAAGATGATTAGGAGAATAAGCAAAATAGTTAGCAACTTCGCGCAACGTAATTTCACCTGATAGACGTTGTTCGATATACTCGATAATCTCTTCGAATAATCTATAATTTCTTTTCTGTTTGCGCATATATAATGTCTCTGATATTTCAAACAAGGTACTACGAAGCCACTTTTGTATATCATAAATGGTCTCAAACTGGGCAATCATCTCCAAATTATTACTTCCCCAACCAAGTAAACTTTGAAAACTTTCATTCATTTGTGCTAGATCATTTTGCAATTTAAGTGCAATATGAGTAGCAAAATAATAAACTTTTTGCGGATGATCAACATATTGAACAACAGCAAATAGCTCATCAATACAATCATAAATATTAACTAACTGATACTTTATTGTGGCATGAAACATTCGATCTAGTATCGGTTGTATATCTTCTGTTTGTTGGTCATATCTAGGCATTAGCATCGACGGTGCAATAACTCTATTTTTCCCTAGAAACATTTTATAATTAATACAATCCTGCGCTTGCTCGAAAGCTTGTTTTAATGTAAAGTCATCACTCACTAGATCGCCGAAACCTGTAGTTATCGTAACTTTTTGCTTTGTTGCCGTTAATTCTACTATTTTTGTAAGTTCTAAAACTAGATTATTGCTATATGGGACTATTAATCCTAAGCGATGACTCGATAATGTACACCATAATGTATAGCCATATTGATGAAATAACTCTTCTAAAAAGATCATACATTGCTCAGTTAAAAGCTTTAAACTTCTCTCGCTCTCTCCAGTTGGAACAATGCCTCTATCAATCTCAACGATTACGACCGTCATGCCATTGCATTTATAATGATAACCTAGTTGCTCGGCAAGTGACTCTGTCCAAAGACGTGATGTTTTCCCTTGGAGCAATTGTGATACACTATCCTGCCTACGCCACACCAAAGTTTCTGCCATAATCTCTTGTTGATTACGTTCCTCTGTGAGTTCATTAACGATATTCTCAATAACTGCGATTAATTCATTATCATCTACCGGCTTTAACACATAGCCGTCTGCCTTCAAATCTAATGCTTGCTTGGCAAATTGAAAATCTTGGTATCCGCTAATAAAACACTTCTTCAACTGCGGATTCAAGTCTTGCGCACGCTTTGCAAGTTCTAAACCACTTAATACAGGCATTTTAATATCTGTAATAAGGATATCTATACTATGCTCCTCAATATATTGCAGAGCAACGAGTGGACGATTCTCCCAGCACACCACTTCTATATTCAATTTTTCCCATGGTATTAACTGACGCAAACCTTCTAGATCATATCGCTCGTCATCAACTACAACTGCTTTGTACATGGAACTCCTCCTAGTAGCATGATGTCAAAGAGAGGTTATACATTTTCTGTATAACCTCTTGTCTTCGCAGTCACATTAATCATAATGAGAAGCTGCGGTTTTCTATTCTTTTAGCGAACCTATTAATACCCCTTTAACGAAGAAGCGTTGTAGGAATGGATAGATACATAGAATCGGTAATGTCGCTACCATCATCGTTGCCATTTGCAACGCTTTAACGGTTACCGTATTAGCTAATGCAGATTGAGCATAACTATTCAAATTAGTCATTAGCGAAGCTGTAGTACCAGCATTAATAATTTGTACGAGTAATGTCTGTAACGGAACTAAATTCTGATTTTGGATAAATACTGCTGGAATAAACCAATCGTTCCAAAGTGTTACTGCAGTGAATAATGACAATGTTGCAATGACCGGACCAGATACCGGAAGTACGATTTTGAAAAAGACTCCAAAGTTAGAACATCCATCAATTCTTGCCGATTCTTCCAATCCATCAGGTAATTGACTAAAAAATGTTCGGAATATAATCATATTATAGACGCTGATCATCCCGTGTAACAATAGGAATAGGAAAGTATTATACAAATTCAACGAATACACAATGATAAAGTATGGAATTAAACCACCATTAAAGAACATTGTAAAGATAGCGAATAACGTATAAAAACGTTTGAAAACTATCCCTTTTTTAGATAAACCATATGCGAATAGGGCAGTAAAGAACATTGATAATAAAGTACCTAGTACTGTTCTTGCGATCGTAACTAAATACGCATTGTAAATATGTTTTTCTTGGAATACAACTTTATAGTTTTCAAGCGTAAAGTCTCGAGGCCATAAAGTTAATCCCCCTAGTGCAGTATCTGAACCAGTGTTAATTGATATAATGAATGAATTCCAAAACGGATAGAATGTTATGAATGTTAAAATCGTTAATAGTGTATAGATTATTGTTCTTACGACTTTATCAGATGCTGATAATCTCATTTGTGCCACTCCTTGTTCGTTATCATCATTTCACTACCATAGACTTTCTTGATTAAAGCGACGAGCTAGTGAATTAGCAAGTACAAGTAATGTCACACTCAATAATGATTTGAATAATCCTGCCGCTGTTGCATAAGAATATCGTTGATTCATTATCCCCATGTTATAGACGTAGGTATCTATAACTTCTGCCACAGGCATGACTATCCCATTATTCAAATTACGGGTTAACATCATAATGTCTTCAAACCCTGCATTCAACGTATTACCTACTCCAAGAATTAAGAAGATCATAATTACTGGTGCAATACTTGGTAAAGTAATCGTGAATATTTGCTTCACTCTGCTTGCTCCATCAATTGCTGAAGCTTCGTATAATGCAGGGTCAATACCAATAATTGCAGCTAAGTATACAATCGATCCAAAACCAATTTCTTTCCATACATTAGTTCCTACTAATATTGACCAGAAGTATTCAGGAACGGATAACCAACTAATAGGTTCTTTAATTAAATTAAATTTGAGAAGAACATCGTTTACTGGGCCATTATCTACTGCAAGCATTGAGAATACTAAGCCCGATACAACTACCCACGAAATAAAGTGGGGAATGTATGTAATCGTCTGTACGACTCTCTTAAATGCTACATTTCCTATTTCATTAAGCATTAACGCCAATATAATTGGTGCCGGGAAACCGATCAGTAGCTTTAAGAAGCTAATAACAAACGTATTCCTCATAATGCGCCAAAACTCAGGTGACGTAAAAAACATTTCAAAGTGTTTGAATCCAACCCATTCACTCGCTGAAAATCCTTTAAATAGGTTGTAATCCTGAAATGCCATTAATACTCCCCACATCGGACCGTAACTGAAAATAAACAAGAAAATTATTGCTGGTAAAATCATAAGTTGATAGTCCCATTGTTTGATAAACTTTTGCCAAACCGATAAAGGTTTTAATGAACTGTTCATGTAAGATCACCATCTCGTTTCGAGTATTTGTATACCTTATATGTTAAAGTTTTTAACTGATCCATTCTAGAACAGTAAATAACGATATATGTACTAAATCAACGATAATAAATTTATCCGTTCATCGTTGACGTAATACTCATATAATCTAGTTTTCTATACGATTAAATACGCTACTTTGGAGATTACTTACCTCCTAAATATGCTAATGTAAGTGATCCTACTTTCTATTCATCCACGACAAAAAAGAGGGATTATCTCCATAGAGACAATCCCTCTTTTTCAAATTTTCTATCTTATTCTTATTATCATTAGGCTTTCATCATATCGTGATCAACATAACGCTCGCCGTTCAGTTCACTAATAACATTAATAGCAACTTTTGCACCGTCACCAGCAGTAATGATTGCATGAACACTTACTCCTGTACAAGTACCAGCTGCCCATATACCTTCAACGTTTGTTTTACCTTGAGCATTAACATCAAAAATAGTTTTAATGCGAGGCTCTGTACCTACTTTCGTAGCGATACTTAATTGCTCCGCTAGATCCGTATGGATTCCAGAAGCAATAATAAGATGTTTCGCTTCAATACTATCACCATTTACTGTAGTTAGTACTACACTACTATCCCTTTTCTCGATCGAAATGACTGTATCTTCCTTGTATTCTGCACCAAATTTCTGAAATTGCTTAATCCCAGTTTCAATAAGATCTGGTCCCGAGATTTCCGAAACTCCATAAAAGTTTTCGAACCAGGCGCGTTTCGTCATACCTTTATCGCTATCAAGAACAATCGTTTTCTTTCCTGCTTTTGCAGTAAATAACGCTGCGCTAGCTCCTGCTGGACCAGCTCCGATTATTGCAACTTCATACATATTTAAGCACTCTCCTTCAATTATAAGTACAGGCAACGCCTTACTCTATTGTAAATGACAAGCCAATTAATATCAAAGAAGTATAAAAGAGGTTAGATATTTTATTTGATGAGTTCATAATATCTCAGATGACTAATATTCGCCTAGAGAACATAAAGCAGGCTCAATAATTATTGAGCCTGCTTTATGTTCTTACTATCCAATTCTTACTTATACCGGTGGTTGTTCCGTTATACCACTATTATGCGATTTGTATATCTTCTTTTCTTTTCTTCTAGCAATAATGACATACATGACAGGAACAACGATCAGCGTCAACAATGTAGAATAGAGCAACCCTGAAATAATTGCTACTGCCATCGGCTTAAATAGTGAACCACCATCTATAGCCATTGGAGTTAGTGCACCTACAGCTGTAAAGGTCGTTATTAGTATTGGTCGTAATCTAACCTTTCCTGCACTTGCAACAGCATCTTGTAACGAGCTACCTTGCTTCCTCTCCTGCTCAATATACTCAATCAATATAATACCATTCCGAACTACAATACCCGTTAAGCTTACAATACCCATAAATGCCATAAATCCTAGCGGTGAGTTTGTTAGAAATAATCCGATTAAAGCTCCACCAAATGCTAAGTATACGGACATCAAAATTATTAACGGGATAGACAGTGATTTAAACTGCATCACCATTAAGATATAAATTAATAGAACAACAACAATCCATAACTTAGTAATTGAATTAAATGCATCGTCACGTTGTTCATTCTCTCCACCTACAAGCACTGAATAGTTTTCAGGGATATCCATTGCTCCTAATTTTTCATTTAATTCTTCAGTAATTTCACTTACAAGCTTTCCTTCATTGTAACCGCGTACTGTGACTACTCTACGAGCATCTTCATGCTGAATCGAATGCACCTGTGCACTACGTTCCGCAGATACAAATTGTTCTAATTTTACCGGAGTACCAAGCTTCGATGGAACAGACAACTGAGAGAAAGCATCCGTAATCTCAGATTTCTCATCGTGCTTGACGCGTAATACAACATTTAATAGGTCCTTATTATCTATAAGGTCAGCGACTTTAATTCCTTCACTTAGCAGACGCAGAGTAGTTGAAATATCCTTTTCTGCCACTCCATGTTGTTGTAATTGCTCTTGATCAATATTGAATAAAATAATTGGCATATTCGATCCTATATCATCTGAAATATTAATCGCACCCTCAATATCTGCTAATTGATCCTTAACTTGTTGTGAGAGTTCCTGCAATACTGTCAAATCATCACCAGTAATACTAACGGTAATTGGTGCACCTACTGGCGGTCCTTGCTCCAGTTCCCTTGCCACAATTTCTACATCTGGCAACTTATCCTGTAGTGCCTCGCGCCATGGCTGGAGCATATCTTTCGTTTTAATCTGATCCATATCAATTTTCACAAATAGTTGACCTATATTTTCGCCATACTTTCCTGTCTCAGAATAGTAGAACTTAGGTGTCATTCTCCCTGCGTATAATGTTACTGAATTCACGCCCGGCTGCTCTCTTATCCATTCTGATGCATCATTCAATACATCTCTCGTTTTCTCTACAGAAGTACCAATTGGCAAACTGAAATCAATCAGCATGATTTCTCTTTCCGCCTTAGGGAAAAATTGCATACCTAGAAGTGGGAATAGTCCTAGACTCATACTTCCAACTACAAGAGCAAGCACTGCTGTCAGCACAGGTTTTTTGATAAAGCGAACAATTTGTTTTTCGTAGAACAAGCTTAATCGATGAATCGGCTTTCCTAGCAGACCCGATGTATTAGAATTTTCCTTAGTCTTGTTCCGTTTCCTAAGTAATCGTTCACTAATCCACATCCGGAAAATTGGAATGACTGTAACCGAGACAATTAAGGAAGCAAGCATCGTAAGTGTGATTACTACAGGAAGTGGGTGGATAAAGTTACCGACATTTCCTGTCATAAAATACAATGGAACAAATGATGCAATGGTAGCTAATGTAGCTGTCGTTATTGAGATGGCTACATCCTTACTTCCTCTAATTGATGCTTCCATCGGTGAATCTCCTAGTGATAAACGCCGTTGTATACTATCATTCACAACGACAGCATCATCTACTAAAATACCGAGTACTATAATTAATGCTACAATCGAGATTTGGTTCAAATCAACGCCAAAAAATTCAATTGGGATAAACCCAATAGCAACTGATACTGGAATTGCCAGTGCAACAATCAAGGAAGTGATGAAGGATAGTCCTAGCGAGCAAATGATAATAACAATGATCATACCGATCAATAGCTCTTTACCTAAATCACGAAACAGATGATTTACGCTTTCTTTTTGTGAGAATTCCGAAATCAATTGAACATGAGAAGGAAGCTCTTCCTTTAATGGGGAAACAACTTCATCAATTCTATTTTGCAACGAAGGTATATCTACTCCACTGCTAGCATTGATTACTATTGAAACTGCATAAAGATCATTATAATGAACTAAAGCATCGTTATTAACACCTACTTTTTCTACAGTAGCAAGATCTTCTACACGTAGTAAGGTACTTTCATTCTGAAATACGATTATTTTATTAATGTCATCAATAGATTCCCAGTCTCCACTTAGCTTCAGATAGGAGTAAGTTTCTCCTTCCTTAACTCCACCAAGCGGTACTCGATCATAATCATTCGAAATCGCCTGAATAACACTTCCCCATGGCAACCCAAGCTGATCTAGCTTCTCTGTATTGAGATAAATCGCTATTTCCTGCTCAGGTAAACCGATAATATCTACACCACTCACTCCTGAAACCTGCCCTAGCTCAAACTTCCACTTCTCTGCAAGGATTCTTAAGTCTTCTAATTGTTCAGGTGAGCTTACTGCAAACTGAAAAAATTGTTGAGCAATATTATTAAGGTTATCAATAACAACGGGCTTATTGGAATCATCCGGTAATTTACTTTCTACTAATTGTACTTTTTGTCTTAAAAGATCCCAAACTTTACGATTCTCTTCATCACTACCAGGCTCTATTTCTACAATAACAGTAGAAACGTTCAATGATGATGTGGAATCTACACGCACAATCTTAGAAATATCCTTAATGCTCTCTTCGATAGGAATTGTTACATACTGTTCTACCTTCTCTGGAGATGCCCCTGGATAAATTGTCTGTACTAAAGCAATAGTCAAAGACACCTCAGGATTTTCTCGCTTTGGCATCGTCAGAAAGCTTAAGCTACCAACAATCGTAGCCATAATAAAAAACAGTATAGTTACCTTGCGATTCTTCAAAACATAATCAAGCAATCTCTCTCCTCCTAAAATTTTATTTGTAATTTCCAATGGAACATCCTTAAAAAGGAAACGTTACACCCGAAGCATTAGCTATATTCTTCAACACTATATAATTATTGATTTTTTTCTATAATTTGTAAATAATAGTCTGCAACTAGCCCTTTTCTATGAAAAGCATTAGTTTTACTAGTGGATTATTACCTTGTTTCAATATGAGTCAATTGTGCATATTTAGGTTTCATATATAGAATTAGTATGGAGAGGCTTGCTAAAAAGATCATACCTGCACAAACAAATACTGTAGGTACTAGAGCATCAGCAAAGGATTGTCCATCACTAACTACATCCTTACTATGAAATACGATACCTGCGATCGCGATTCCGAATACTCCACCAAGTTCTCTTAATGCGTTGCTAACACCAGAACCTTCACCTGCATACGCTTCCGGAATAGACTCCAGCACACCATGCTGAATACCAGTAAAGCAAAATCCCATACCTACACCTGCACATATCATTCCAGGAGCTAAGTAACCGAATGGGAAGAAAGGACCTAGTTGTGCAACAACAATACCGAAACTACATAATGCTACAGCTTGTAGTAATAGCCCAGTCATGAGTACGGAGCGAATCAGATATCTATTTATTAAAATACCTGCAACCGGTGCAGCAATCATCGTCATAGTCGTCCAAAGCATTTCACGTATGCCAGCCTCCAAGGGACTATATCCTTGGACCTGCTGCAAAAATAAAGTCAGTATAAATATAGAACCAAAGATACCTGCACTCATCCAAAAACCTACAAAATTTATAACAGTAAAGGAGAGATAGCGAAATAATCTTAACGTAATTAACGGATAATCACATCTTATCTCCCAAATAAAAAACATAATCAATGATAGCGTTCCACCAATCGCACCTACTAGTATCGAATAGTGGCTCCACGTTAGTAGATTTACAGTGATTAAGGCATATACAATTCCTAATAAACCTATAGTTAGCAGCATCAGTCCAACTAAGTCGAAACGTTTCTTGACGCCGAAAGATTCGCTAATCCAGCGAAAACTTAAAATAATTGTAATAATTCCGATAGGTACATTGACAAGGAAGATCATCTCCCAAGGATAGTAAGTCAATATGATACCGCCCACTAACGGACCAATCGTAAGACCGAGACCTGATATTCCCGACCACAAACCTACTGCTATTGCACGCTTTCCCACTGGAAAAGCAGTATATATAAGCGTCAAGCTTATTGGCATAATAGCAGAAGCTCCAAGTCCCTGAATGCTTCGTGCAATAATTAGCGTTTCAACTGATTCACTTATCCCTGCGAGTAATGAGCCCATCGTAAACAAAGTTAGACCTAACACAAAACCTTTTCTTCTACCAAAACGTTCGGCTAATAAGCTGAATGGAATCATGCCAACCGCAAAGAGCAACGTATATGCGTTCATCACCCATTCCAAATGTACTAGCGTCGTCTGTAATTCTAGTTCAATTTGTGGTAGTGCTACTCCTACGATTAAAGTATCCAGCATAGCCATGAATAAACCCAAACATGAAATGGTCATTATTTTACTATTTCGCCACTTATTCATATTGCCTCCTAGACAGCTTTGTCATTGCACTTCATACAAAGACATTACATTAGTGCTTCAGCTGTAAGACGACCGGATTTCATAACCCCATATACTCCGTGAACATTTCTAGTCCAGTGTCCTGCCAAATATAAACCTGGAATTGGAGTTCTAGGTCCCATTTCAGCCATCCATCTTTGATCGTTTACTTTCTTCCAGCCATATATTGCACCTGATTGATTCAGCGTGTAGCGTTCAATTGTTCGAGGCGTTGCTAGCTCGTAAAAATGAATTCTTTCACCAAAGCCCGGCAGTATTTGTTCAATCATTTGTAAAAAGTGATTTTCAATATACCCTTTGCCCTGCTCATCACGCAGCTGCTCTATTTGCTCAGCACGACAAAGTGCCATAATCGAAACTATTGCAAAACCTTCCGGTGCTAGTTGTTGATCAGAGTGCGTTGGACTACATATAGACATCCAAGGTAAACATTCAGTTTGGGTGGGATCATATAATCGAGATGCGTCATCTAATCCGTAGTTTGGAAACCAAAACAATTCATGAGGTAGTTGTTCAATCCATTCATCCTTGCGAACTGCTGCATAGAGAACAACACAAGAATGTGAAGGCTGTAACTGCTTTACCCGTTTGAGATAAGCATTAGGTAAGGTATCTTCATTAATTAAGCGGGTTAAGGTGCTTTTCATATCAGCGTTCGACACGATGATTTTCGCTTTATATTCATTTCCTTTGTGATCAACAACGCCACTTATACGACCATCCTCTAGCACTATCTTTTCAACACGACGTCTTAATTGGACCTTTCCATCTCTTGACTCTATATATTGCTTCAACGTATCTGCTATCTTTTGTGAACTACCATGCACATAATTAGCTCCTCCATGATATGAAACCATTGTGCTCATAATGTAAGTAGTGGATAATTGCTCAGGTCCTATTCCTGCATAAGGCGATAATGAACTTAATACGAAGGTTGTTTTTGGATTTTGAAACCGCCCTTCTAAGTACTCAGCAAACGAAAGGCGATTGATTTCTAGCAGTTTTTCTACAATCCTATCGTCCTGATCCGAGGCCCCAACATTCAGCATATAAGATCCCAGTCGTTTGATTTCTTCAATCGTTGCTATAATTGCATCACGATCCTCAGGAAACCAAGCCACCATAGAATTTGCTAATGTGTCAAGATTGGCAGGTATCTCGTATGAATCATTATCCACACGTACAACATACATCGGATCAACTGGAATAAATGAGATTTCATCCTCAATGCCGAGCTTTTGAAAAATACGCTGTAGCTCTCCGCCCTGTTCACAGCCGCCAATGAGGTGTACTGCCGCATCAAACAAAAAGCCTTTACGACGGAATGAGCTAGCACAGCCACCCACTACATAATGTTGCTCTAATACAAGTACCTTCTTTCCCGCTTCAGCTAATACCGCTGCTGCGGTTAACCCTCCTAGTCCTGAACCAATAATCAATGCATCATAGGTCATCATGTGCTAGACACCTTTCCATTGAAAAACAGTACCAGCAAATAACCATTTACTTGTTTCAATCGCTAGAAACATGACATTATCACCTTGTTTAACTTTGCCTTCGCGGACGGCATGCTCAAAAGCGAGCATCACAGCAGGTGAACCTGTATTCCCAACATAATTCAAGTTGTCATACACACGCTTCTCTATTTCTAGCCACTCTTCTGTCAAACAACCAGATCGCTCCAAATCATCTCGCAAATAGTCCGTATTTCCTTCGGGAATAATGCAACTCTGAATTTCCTGTGCTGTTAAACCTGATTTTTGCAATGTATCTGTGAATCCTTCATTCAAGATTTCTGCTGTATATTTTGCTGATCCCGAGAAATCAACTTTTAATGAAAACAGTCCTTTATCAAGTGCTTCATGTGTTAAAGGAATAGCTGTGCCTCCAAGAGGAACCATCATACCTGGCTTTTTGCCTCCACCTACACATGCAAGTGTGCTTGATCCAATAAAATGACCTTTAGTTGTTTCGCTTGCTTGTAGTACCATAGCTGCAGAGCCATCGCCAAAGGAATAAATACATAGTTTATCGCGCAGGCGAATTAAATCCTGCTCCTTATTCCCATACATTTGATAGAGCACAGGTGAGATTACTTCCGTACCAATAACTAGTGCAGTACGATATTGACCCGAGCTTAGATACAACTTGGCAATATCCAAGGCTTGAATTGCACCACAGCAGCCAGAGCGAACTTCCAATGTTGCCACTCTTCTTAATCCCAATAAATCTTGAACCTGGGTAACAGTCGCTGGTAGAGGGTAGTCTGGACTGCATGTAGACATGACAATAAGATCAATGTCCTCAGCATTTAAGCCTGCCTTTTCTATTGCTGCTTTCGCTGACTTTGCCGACATTTCACTATTGGATTCACGAATTTTCCCTGTATCAGGATCTGTCGTCCAATAGCGTTCATTCACTCCCACCTGATCCATCAATTCCTCATCTAACGTTCCAATTTTCTGCTCTAATACTTGATTTGAGATTGGCTCTCCTGGTAGATAGGTTGCGATACTCAAAATATTAACAACGTTCATTTCTAATTCCCACCTTATTCATATTTACACAGTAATAAACTTGTATTTGAACCCGTTAAAGAAACTGCATTTACAAGTACTCGTTCAATATTGGCATCTATAATTTGTGTTGTAGCTTCCTCAGTTAATTGAGGTATACGGCCATTCTCCATCGACAAAATTGCAGTAATCATCTGGAAGCCAGCAGCTGCACCTTGTGCCTCGCCCATTACATGCTTACAAGATGATACGTATGGATTAGCATCATAAAATAAATTTGCCACACTCGCTCTTTCTCCAAAATCAGCATGAGCTATTTCTGATTGTGCTACAAATACAGCATCTATCTGATTAGCTGAAACATCGCTCTCGAGCAACGCGATCTCCATTGCTCTTTCAATACCTCTACTAGACTGATTAATACCGCCATCCTGATTAGCGTCATAAGTTCTTCCATAGCCTTTAATCTCTGCATAAATAGGAACCTTACGTGTTAATGCACTTGTAAGTGTCTCTACGATAATTGCAGTTGCACCTTCACCTATGGTTAACTTTGATAACTGATGTTCCAGTGACTTGCTTGCTCCGCTATTTTCTAACCAGCCTGAATCCTTATAACCACTAATAAGAAGTGGAGTAAGCACATCTGCAGCAATAGATAAAATCGCATCTGCATCACCATTTCTCAAATGCTCATATGCCATACATACGGAGGAGGAGAAAGAAGCATGACCATCCACAACCGTAGAGCTAACTCCTAGAGCCTGTGTATGCATTGCAACCTGACCTGCTGCTTGATTAAATACTGTATTCGGAAAATATGCGGGATTAGCTGCTACTGCTCCTTCATTCATTACAGGAATATAGAAGTTTTCTAAACTTTCCATCGTTCCATTTGCTGTTCCCAAAATAACCCCCACATGTGAAGCATTCTTAGAAGTAATCTCTAATTGACCATTCTTTAATGCTTCCATTGCTACCGATACTGCGAGCTTACTAAGCTTATCCATTCTTCTTGCTTCTTTTCTAGCAATGTAAGATGTCGAGTCATAATGTTGAATAGCACTTACTTCGGTATTCATTCCTTCTGCATCACGAAACATAGAAAAAGGGCTATCTTCTGATGCACTGACAGCATTCCAAAAAGCATCTATATCCGTACCTACGGCACCGATTTGTGCCATACCTGTTATAACAATTCGTTCTTCTGACTGTTTTTCTAGGTTAGTTGATAATGCAACAGAATACGGATCATATTTTCTAAAGACGACTGAACAGTTGTTGCCACCGAAAGCGAAATTATTGGAAATTGCATAATCTAATTGCTGTTGATGTAATGCCATATTAGGGGTGTAGTCTAGATCGCATTCTGGATCTGGCGTAGTGAAGTTTGCTGTAGGTGGGATAATATTATGAAATAAAGATAGGACAGTTACAATTCCTTCAACTGCACCAGCGGCACCTAATAAATGCCCAATCATTGATTTGGTGCTACTGACCTTCACTTGTTGTGCTGCATTTTCTCCGAGTGCTCGTTTGATTGCCATAGTTTCTGCACTATCATTTTTAGGTGTTCCTGTACCATGACCATTAATATAATCAATGTCTTCAGGCTGAATACCGCTCTTTTCAATTGCCTTACGAATAGCACGACTGGCACCTTCACCTTCTGGATGCGGTGCTGTTGGATGGTAGCCATCCGCAGACAAACCAAATTCCAATACTTCTGCAAAAATATTAGCCTGGCGAGCTCTTGCATGTTCCTCATTTTCCAGAACTAGTATTCCCGCTCCTTCACCAAGCGAGAGTCCATCCCGATCTCCTGAATAAGGCTTGCAAGCCTCACTTGATAAAGACTGTAAGGAATGGAAACCAGCAACAGCAAGTATGGATAAAGCATCTGCTCCTCCTGCCAATACAACCGAAGCCTTTCCGCTACGAATTAAGTCCGCAGCGTGACCAATAGCATTTCCACCAGCGGCACACGCAGTTGAAATTGTAACTACAGGACCAAAAATGCCAAATTCAGAGCTAACCGTTTCTGCTATTCCATTAAATCTTAACTGCTTCCACAAAGCCGGTTCAGCATGATCACCTTTCGTTCTAAGATTAAGCCACTTCTCCCAACTATTTGCTCCACCTAGACATGTTCCCATTACACAACCAGTATCTTTAGGCAATTGTCCTAAGAGATTCGCCGATTGTAATGCCTCTAGACCTGCACGTAAAGCAAATTCAATTGCTCTATCAACAGTTTTACGTTCTTTCAAAAAATCTAAATCCTCTAACCGGAATTTTACCTCGCCGGCAATATTAGTCATATATCCATCCATATTAAGAGAATCAACCCTGTGTATACCATGAATACCACTTACCACAGAATCCCATAGTTCATTCGTATTTTCCCCAATCGCCGTAATAGCACCTAAGCCTGTTACAACTACTCTTGGTTTCTTTCTATTCACTGCTTCTCACTCCATATCCTTAAAATTACTTATATTCTTTAAAAATAAGTGCTGTATTTTCTCCTTCTAGACCTCTGGCAAGAGATAATACCGAACTAATCTCCCCTTCTTTAGGTTGCTGCTTAACGAAAGCAACATCCCATGTGGGATCACAATTTGATAAATGTAGCGTGTGAGGCATCGTTTTCGTATGGATCGCCATTAGTGATGCATATGCATTAAAGGCACCTGCATTAGAAAACTGATGACCAACATTAGATTTTATCGAGCTAACAGCAGTATGGCTTGCAGAGAATATAGAAGAGATTGCTCTAGCCTCCGACTCATCCCCACTTTTTGTACCACTGCCATGTGCGCAAATATATTGAATATCGTTTGGTGCAAGTTCACTCTTCTTTAGTGCCTTTTTAATCGCTGTCTGCAAACCATTGCCTTCTTCCGAAGGCTTTACTATACTATCGCAATCTGTACCATTGCCATAACCAATAACCTCACCATAGATAT
This sequence comes from Paenibacillus endoradicis, assembly GCF_024721975.1. The sequence goes on from NZ_JANQBB010000002.1 coordinate 995,084, forward strand.
GAGCACCACGGTCAAGTGCATGCGTTAACTCCTCTACAATCAACATTGTTGATCCTTCACCTAATAAAGCACCTTTGCGTTTCATATCAAATGGTCTATAATATTTCTGTTCTTCATCTGTCTCGCGATTAAGTACACCCATCCCATCAACCTTCATGTAGTTCCACCATGTCAATGGGTCTGCGAATCCACCTGCTAAAGCAACATCGGCCTCGCCCATTGAGATTGCTCTTGCAGCGTTACCTATAGCTACTGAACTTACATTTGCTGTACCCATGTAATAGCAATTCGGTCCACGTAAATCGTATTCCTCAGATATATAAAATAAAGAAGAGGCAGGTAATCCTTTCACAAAAAATAATGGATGCACCGAATCTCTTACCTTCATCGCAAAGTCACTAATTGTCAGTTTTTCAGTATTAATAATGGCTTCTACCATATCACTTGCAGGCGTATCTACCTCTTTACTTCCACCAACAAATAATCCGATTTTCTGTCCATCTACTGTCCCCTTCTTCAAACCTGCATCCTCCATAGCAAGAGCAGAAGCGGCATAACACATGGAATCACCGCGTGACATCATCCTTAATTTCTTTACAGATTTAATATAAGTTTTCGGTTCATAATCTGATATAGGATAGCCATATTTTGTATTCATCTTTTCTACATGAAGATGGGAAAGACACTGTACTGCAGAATCTCCATTCAATATGCGATTCCAAACTTCATGTTTATCTGCACCAAGTGGGGATATTAACCCGATCCCTGTAACAACAACTCTCTTCATATGACAACCACCTCTTGTGCACCACGTAGCTTCCAATAAGATGATAGACTTTGCTTTGTGTCTATCGTTGATGGTACCGCTTGGAATGTCATCATCCCAACCGTCACAACTGTCTTATCAGCTACCTTGATGTTCCCTTTCATTTGAAGCTTATCATTAAAGCTATTATTCAATACCTCTACTTCGACTTGCATGCAATCTCCAGGCTTAACATAAAAACGCCACTTAATATTCCCTATATTAGTGAGTCGATAAGTGGTTGAAAAGTTATTCTGACTACTTAAAACTCCTTCGGCCAATCGCTGCAAGGCCATAATAGATAGCATGCCTGGCCAAATCGGCTTTAATGGGAAATGAGTATCAAAAATAATATTGCTCATCGTAATATTTTGAAAACCCGATGCTCTTTGCCCAGGAATCCAATCTATGACTCTATCCATTACCTCAATTTTCATCAATATGTTCTCCCTCATATGATTTCACAGCAAGACAGACATTTGTACCTCCGAATGCAAATGCATTTACAAGTGCTGCATTCACCACTGACTTTCGCGCATGATTAGGGACACAATCTAGTGTTAATTTGGCATCAGGAGTTTCATAATTAATAGTTGGTGGTAGTATTTGATCCCTTATTGCAAGCACAGTAGAAATAAAGTTGATTCCGCCTGATGCATTAGTCATATGGCCAACCATCGATTTTACTGAGCTAATCGCAACTTGATCAGCTGCATCGCCAAGTGCTGCTCGTATTGCCATCGTCTCACTATAATCATTGTATGGTGTACTCGTACCATGAACAGATATATAGTCAATTTCACTAGGTGTTAATTCCGCTTCCTCCATTGCTCGGCACATAACAGTAATACATTCTCCACCTTCAGGTGGCGAATCTGTAATACGATAAGCATTCAGTGTGCTAGAAAATCCAACTAGCTCCGCATAAATGTTTGCATTCCTTGCTAGTGCATGCTCTAAATCCTCGAGCACGATCATAGTTGCTCCTTCCCCGATAACGAATCCATCACGATTTTTATCGAAAGGGCGTGAAGCAAGCTCAGGCTCATCATTTCGCATTGATAATGCACCTAATAATCCAAAGCCCAATAGATCTATATAATTAACCATGGAGTCATATCCACCAGCAATCATCACAGAAGCTTCTCCGTCTTGAATCGAGCGAAAAGCTGTACCAATAGAGTGAGCACTTGAAGCACAAGCTGTATTGATGGTATACATAGGACCAGCCGCACGAAGCCATTGTGCCATCAATGCGGCACCTGTAATACTATTGCGTTTCAAAATATCAATTGGTCCAAAAAAAGATTGCCCTACGTCAATATCTTCAGGATCATCATTGAAATATCGGGCAAAGGTTTCTTGAAATTGTTCAAGTTCTGGATAGATGAGACCACAACCCATTGATATGCCAATCTCAGCATTCGGCTCTTCACCAACATCAATTCCTGCATCGGAAATTGCTTCAAGAAAAGCATTTAATCCAAAGCCGGAGGAACGAGAAAGAAGTCTAGAAAATTTAGGAGGAATTGAGGGGTGTAAATTGAAATCTTTTACTTGAGCAGCAATTTGCGTATCCATATTAGAAACATCAAATACTGAAATCTTGCTAACTCCCGACTGCCCTTCTAGCATTTTCATCCACGTTTGCTTCGCATCTAATCCAAGAGGGGTTACACAACCAATTCCAGTTACGACAACTCTTTTTTTATTCATACTCGTACCCCCGATGACAGTTCAAGAAACGTTCGTTTTGTATCCGGTACGTTTTCTAGCTCAGTGGTATCCACTAACGAGCACATCATATAATTAATTTGCATCACGATTTCTCCATTGACCTTCCCGTACCCAGAAAAAACAGCCGCATTTTCATGTAATGAATCAATATTGCCGATTAGTACTAGTTCATCACCTGGATAGACAATTCCCAATATTTCAATCGAATCGGCCGATAATAGAACTGCTCGTTTTTTAAATTCTGTTGTTTTCATGACAAGCCATGCCCCCGCTTGACATAAAGCTTCTATCATTAATGCTTCAGGGAAATAATATTGATTTGTAATAGCATCCTTCATGTAACAATCTTGAAAGTTTGCTAATTTACTCGCTGTAATTGACTTCCCCTCCAAAATCTCTGTAATACGATCAACCATATAAAACCTCATTAAGTGAGCCCTCACTTTCCTTCTCGATCAAGCAACAATACTACGTGTGCAGTTGCTAATTCATCCGTATGACTAAGAGAAACGTCCATTGAAATAACCCCAAGTTGCTTGACATACATCAAGGCATTTCCTTGGAGCTCTAATCGTGGTTTTCCAGATAGTGGTTCATTTCGTATACCAATTTCATTCAGTTCTATCCCTTTTCCCATCCCTGTGCCTATCGCTTTAAGAAAAGCTTCTTTCGCGGCAAATCTAGCCGATAAATGTTCAATTCTTCTCTTCTTCCCAGCTGAATAAGTAAGCTCCTGAGAAGTAAAAATACTATCCAGTTGAAGCAGATTGGATAGTATCTTTTTCTCCATTTTCGCTACACTTTGCAGATCTATACCTGTGCGAATTTCCATTTTATTAAGAAACAGTCGACAATTCTGCTTGTCTTTTTTCAACAAGGCTAACTAGATTATCTACAGTAAATAAAGTAAGTACACGCTCTGCTTCAAATTTCCCACGTAGACTCTCCATATCAATTTGTGGTAGATTTTCCTTCAACTTTTCTAATCCAAGATCAGAAATATAGCCCTCATCCGTTCCGAATTGTTCATCAGGAATACCGCCTGTAATCATCATCGTAATATCATTCATCGTTACCTTAAATCCTAGCTTACGCTCAATTCGAAACAGTACATCAAGTAAATCCAATGATTCTGCTCCCAAATCACCTAATAATGTTGATTCAGCAGCAACCTCTTCCAAATCTACTCCAATTGCATCTACCAAAGATTGTTGAACTACGTCGAAAATTTCATTTCTTACCATGATTAATACCCTCCAAAAATTCATTTTTTATAGTGGTCTACCAATTCCTAGCGTGCACGATGCACCACCATCTACCTTTAATGTAGCTCCAGTAATATGACTAGCATCATCAGAGGCTAGAAACAATACAGTTCTTGCAATCTCTTCTGGCTTACCAAATCTTCGCTGAGGAATTTGAGATAAATATCGCTTTTCCTCCTTCAATAATCCTTCAACCATTTCCGTTTCTGAAAACCCAGGAAGAACGGCACAAACTCGTATATTGAAACGAGCTAACTCTACTGCAGCTGTACGTGTAAATGCATTAATAGCAGCTTTCGAACAAGCGTAATTTGATTGTCCTATCCAACCACCTACACTCATTGCGGAAGAAACGTTGACGATAACCCCGCTTCTTTCTAACATCATAGGTTCTATAGCAACTTTCGAGCAATTGAACACTCCACCAAAATTGACTTGCATTACTTTCTGCCAATCTTCTGGCTCCATCTGAAAAATAAGTCGATCATTGGATATTCCTGCATTATTAATAAGAATATCTAGTTTCCCATATCGTTCTAAGATGAATGCCATCATCTTCTTGACCTGCTCCAGATCACTAACATCAGCTTGATAAATTGATGCTGTGCCACCTTGAGATTGAATTAAAGCACATACCTCTTCTGCTTGTTCCTGCTTACTGTTGTAATTTATAACCACAGTAGCTCCTAGCTTAGCAGCCTCCAAACAAATCGATCTACCAATACCTCGTGATCCCCCTGTGACAAGTACTACCTTCTCGTTAAAATTCAACTACATTCACCTCACTTCGAAATCAACTTAGAATTTGTTGTAAATATTTGAATGTCTATTGTCCACTGAATAAATTAGTTCTTTTGCCAAGCTTCAAACTTCTTTAAGCTATCAATATTAACTACTTTGGCAGAAGTATCTAGTTGTCTTACCAGACCAGATAAAACACGACCTGGACCAATCTCAACAAATTCGTCTACTTGAATATCTCTCATTACCTTTCTTACAACATGCTCCCATTTTACTGGTGCTATCGCTTGGTCTAGCAAAACTTGCGATACTTGTTTCTGATCAGTAACAAAATCAATATTCACATTGCTAACTATAGGCACTTGTAGCTCCTGCAACTGAATTCCCTCTATTTTTTTCTTCAATGAAGGAATAATGTTTGCGATAAGCTGGCTATGGAATGCTCCGCTAACCGGCAATTTCACAACTCTTTCTGCTCCAGCGGCAGCGGCTTCTAGCATTGCCTTCTCAACCAGGTGATCTTCACCTGAAATGACCAATTGTGATGGGCCGTTATAATTGGCTATCGTAATTACACCTTCTTCACGATATGTCTTACAAATCTCCTCTAGCTCCATAACTTCTAGACCCATTATGGCCGCCATACTGCCTGAATGGGTTTGTTGCGCCTGTTGCATAAGTCGACCACGCTCAGCGACAATTTGTAATCCTTCAAGAAAAGTAAAGCCTTTTGCTGCCGCCACAGCCGAGAATTCTCCCAAGCTATGCCCAATAACTGCCGAGCATCCAATCTCATACTCTTCGAATAATGCATGTAATGCCATTGAAACCATGTATATGGCAGGTTGGGCATATTGCGTTGATTTTAGTTGCTGTTCATCGCCAGAAAAACATAATTCACTTAATTTGTAACCTAATAGATCATCTGCTGCTTCGAAAAAGTTTTGGCGAATATACGCAAAACTTTCAAACAAATCCTTCCCCATTCCTAATCGTTGCGAGCCTTGACCTGGAAACATAAATACAATCGGGCCTTTCATCGTTAGGTAGCCTCCACATCACCAATTTACATAAATGGATATTAATTACTTTCACTTTACTAATGATATACATTTTCACTAAGCAAGTTAATAGCTATTTACCTCTAATTCATCTAGTAGTTAAATACCTATTTTTATACAAATACATTACAACACTACTATTTACCAAATGGACAACAGCTTGTATTGTGAGGTTTGTTACTATTTTCACCATATGATTTTCTGAATTATATAGTAGTTAAACCTTATAGATATACTTTCAAGGGTTTCTAAAATGTCAATCGTTATCTATAAATGAAAAATAAGCGGAGGTAGCATCATGGAACTAGAACATTTTAATAAACAATTAATACTTAAGCATTTTGCTCAATTACCTTTTGAGCATTGGAAAGTTAGTGATCTTGAACTTAACAGGATTATGTTACCTTTCATTGAACAATTTAAAAACAAGAGTAACTATGATCTACTTATTTATCTAATGGAGATTAGCTTCAACCTTATCGTTCAAAAAATTGAACCGATTATTGACGCAGATTCAATTCCTTCGCAAAAGCTATATGACTTATCTAAAGCTTTCGTTTATTTTGGTCATATTGAGCCTGATGCCTATCGAATTGCTTTCCTCATTCGCCCACACATTAACGGGCATGAACATTTCCCTGTTGAATCAGCGATTCGATTCCGAGTAATGATTCGTAAAGTGTTTCGATTATTTAATCAGCAAGTTCAATCTTCAAAAAACATTCCTATTGAGCTACAGGTCCAAGGTTTGATGTGTGTTCTAAATGGTATCGTCGTTTCCACGTTATCTTTGCAACGCATGGAGTTAATCGAGCTTAATGAATTAAGCGACTATACCCTCAAAAATTATTTGCGTGGTATTTCAAATGAATTTTTCCCTTCATATTCATCATTTGACAAATAAAGGTTATGTCTGTTATATTGAATTCGGAAACTGAATTTTGATTTTGAGTTTCCGAATTCCTTACCATTCACGCCAATTTAAGGAGCGAACACAGATGATCGATCAGACCGGAGCAACTTGGCAGCTTAAAGAAGAAATTATGGATAAATACTTTCAGCTTGGTATGGAACAAGGCTTTAGCAAAGTACTACTTGATCAAGTAGCATCTGAATTATCTATCAGCAAGAAAACAATTTACAAAATATTCACTAGTAAAGAGCACATTATTTCATCATGCATTGATTCAGTGTTTGAAAAAATTGATGCTGAAGTGCTCCCTATCATGACTAACTCTTCCATCAGTATTCTAGATAAAATCAAGCTTCTTCCAGAAATAGTAGCCAACCAATTAGATTTTTTTACTCGCCATCAAGTAGTTGAAATTCAGCGTTCATTTCCTGATTTATGGACAAAAGTATTAGAGCAAAGAAAAATAAGAATTGAACGCTATGAAGGACTTTTCCAAGCTGCAAAAAGCAAAGGCTACATCAACGATATTGATTCCAAAATGATCGTCCAGTTTTTCTTAGTTGCTATCGAAGCATTCACCAAAGAAAGTTTTATGATTGAGCACAACATGTCCTACTCTCAATCTTTGGAGATCGTAACCAAAATATTGCTGGAGGGCATATTGAATAAAATAAACGATTGATTAATGAAAGGAGCTAGCTTATGAAAGGGAAAATTGTATTAGTTGTTGGAGCATCGAGTGGCGTAGGTCGTGCCGTTTCATTGAAACTTGCAAGTCAAGGAGCAACTGTTATTATCTCTTCTAGAGATAAAAATGCACTTAAAACATTAAAGAATACTATCGAAATCAATGGCGGTCAATGCTATATGCATTCCTGCGACATATGCTCTGAAGAGGCAGTTCGGGGGTTGATTGATGAGACCATTAATCAATTTGGAAAAATCGATATTGCCATTCTTAGTTCAGCCGTTCAATATGTCGATACAGTCGATCAGCTTAATATCGATGAAGTTAATTCTATGTTTCAAACCAATGTAGTGGGAATTATTCGCTGTACTCGATTACTACTACCACATATGATGAAGAAAAAATCAGGACAAATTGCACTTATCTCCTCCATTATGGGAGAAGCAGCGTTTCCGCACATGGTCTCGTATGGTGCTACTAAGGCTGCCATTTCATGCTTTGCAAGAGGACTGCGGCGTGAAGTAACTGATCACGGAATAGCTGTGACGTTATTCTCACCAGGACATATGAATACCAATTTAAGTGCTCATTTACATGATCGAATTCCACTTTGGTATGGTAAATCAGGATCCTTAAATGTTGAAGTTGTTGCACAAAAATTAGTCACATCAATTAGACGAAAAAAAGCTGATGTAGTTATAGGTCGTCAAAGTATTATGCTTGGCAATATGATTAAATTTTTACCTAATATTGCTAACAATATAATTCGTAAGATTACAACTTAATTAGAAGCAATTACTTCCGAAGTACTTTTCATTGCATCGAAGTTATGTCCGGAGGTTTATGAAAAGTTTTAGACTATGCTTCCGATGTACTTTTCATTGCATCGAAGTTATGTCCGGAGGTTTATGAAAAGTTTTAGGAGGATTTCAATGGAGAATCATATGGATGAAACGATGCTGGTTGATGTTATTATTGTCGGAGGTGCTGTTGCTGGTGCCGCACTTGCTTGTGCATTTGCTAAATATAATCTAAATGTTCTAGTCATCGATAGAAGAAAAGATCCAGGCAGTATGAATCGTGGGGATGGCTTACAACCACGAACTTTGGAGATTTTGGAACAATGGGGTGTGCTTCAAGATTTTCAAAATCTTCCACATGTGAAATCCTACGGAATAGAGCTACATCACTCCTTTTTTAGAACACTTATGAAAATTGATCTTAAGCCTCTAACATCAAGTAAATTTAATTATATTATGAATATTCCACATCGTGAGATCGAGCAAGGATTATTAGATTGGGCTAACAAGCATGATCACATTAAAATAATGCGTGGTACCTCAGTAGAACATTTAACTTATAATGAGCATTGTAATGTAAATGGCATAGTGATGAAATCTGGTAACGAGCACATAACATGCCGTGCCAAAATTGTAATAGCAGCTGATGGAGGTTTATCCTCTATTCGTAAAGAACTAAATATTCCTGCAGAACGCATTGTATATAATCATGAGCTAATTGTATTGCATATGCCCCGCCCTGAATGGTTTAAAGGTGATCTACGTACACAAGTTCATTTGCATCGCGATGGTGCAGTAGTTCTCATACCTTTGCCCGATCAACAAATGCGCATTACTGTTGTTGTACCTTTAGGAAAATCTGCGGAGTGGAGAAAGTTCACTGATGAAGAACTGCTAAAAAATCTAATAAAACGTGTTCCGAGTCTGAAAAATGTAGATATTAAACGTGAAGGCGAACATATATACAAAATGGTTCGGATGCATGCAGATACTTATTCAAGTAAAGGTGCAGCATTAATTGGGGATGCCGCCCATCTAACTCACGCATCTTCCGGCCAAGGTATGAATATGGCCATTCAGGATGCTGATGTCTTAAGTAAGTTACTTGCAAGACATCTGCACAATAAAATCGAGTTGGATGAAGCATTAAAGCTCTATGAGCAGGTTCGTAAACCAATAAACGAAGATATTATTTCAAGATCAAACTTTATGTCCTCTGTCGTATTTACCCCAAATAAGCTTGCACACACAGGTAAAATGTTTGGCATGTTTACGACTAGATTTATTCCTGGCTTACGATACAAAATTAGTAGTAAGATCGCATTAGGAATTGCTGGTGCAAATCAACAGGAAACCATTCGTTTACAATTATCTTCAGTTATAGAGCACACTTGATGAGAATGGAGAGAAAAACCACAATGGAACATGTTAATATAGATATCATTATTGGTGTAACCAAAAATTATTTATGGAAATATGGTATTCAAACTGCTATTTCTAGCATGCCTGGCTATGCTATAGCCGGAGAATACGCTAGTGGTGTAGAAATTCTTAGCATTTGTAGAAACCAAGCCCCAAAGTTATTATTACTGGATCAAGAATTAATGGATATGTCAGCAAACGAATTGCATGATTTATTAGTAAGTGAAAACATTCATATACCTATTCTTTTAATTGGTAGTTCTAACACAATTGAAAATGATATTATCGATTTATTTCAATGCGGAATTAAGGGATATATATTAAATAACTGCACGGAAGAGCAAATAATCGATGCTATCACTCACGTTAGTAAAAATATGGAGTGGTGTTCGCCGACCTGTAGCCCCAGACTATTCAACAATAAACGCTCAACTAATAATATTGATACTAGTTCAAAAAAAATAACTCATCGTGAGCATGAAATATTAAATCTAATGTTTAAGGGACATAATAATACCGAGATTTCAGATGTGCTATGTTTAAGCATTAACACCGTACAAAATCATATCTGCAACATATATTCAAAGTTTGGTGTACGAGAACGTCTGAAGGCCGTTAATTATGCCAAAAGAGAAGGCTTAATAGATTTGTAAGTTTTTCCGTCTTACAACTTCCCGATGTTTTCTTTCTTTCGTGTGCAGATTACAAAAGCGTTATTAATCCATACTGTTTCTCTATAAACTTCACTTCATGAAACGAACTTATCTATCAGCGTATACTACTTGATCACTCATAATATTTTAATTGGCATAAAAAACCTCCACCGTTTTAGCGAAGTGCACCCCTTAGAATAGACATTGGAATAAACCCCTGGTTTATCCGATGAAATTCTAGGAGGTGCATTTTTTATGCCAGCAGTAAAAGGACAAAAGTTTACGAAATATTCTAATGAACTAAAGATGGAGGCTATTCGGCTACATGTGGAGGAGAAGTGGACATATCGACGGATTAACGAGTATTTAGGGATACAAGATCCGGATCGTATGAAACGCTGGATGCGTAAATATAGAGAAAAAG
>NZ_JANQBB010000003.1 GCF_024721975.1 Paenibacillus endoradicis
CCTCTCGACGGCACCATGTTTTATGGAGGATTAGTGAAGTGGCTAAACACGGCAGACTGTAAATCTGCTCTCTTCGAGTTCGGTGGTTCGAATCCATCATCCTCCACCATATAGGGGCATAGTTTAAAGGTAGAACAAAGGTCTCCAAAACCTTTGGTGTGGGTTCAATTCCTGCTGCCCCTGCCAAATAAAAATTTTGGATAACATATGGCGGTCGTGGCGAAGGGGTTAACGCACCGGTTTGTGGATCCGGCATTCGTGGGTTCAAGTCCCATCGGTCGCCCCATTTATCCAAAAACAATACACTCGGTTAATCGTTGGGGATTAGCCAAGCGGTAAGGCAACGGACTTTGACTCCGTCATCTCAGGTTCGAATCCTGAATCCCCAGCCATATACATATGCGGAAGTGGCTCAGCGGTAGAGCATCGCCTTGCCAAGGCGAGGGTCGCGGGTTCGATTCCCGTCTTCCGCTCCATAAAGTTGGCGCCATAGCCAAGTGGTAAGGCAAAGCTCTGCAAAAGCTTTATCCCCAGTTCAAATCTGGGTGGCGCCTCCATATTACATTTAAAGCTGTTGCGCCCTTAGCTCAGCTGGATAGAGCGTTTGACTACGAATCAAAAGGTCAGGAGTTCGAATCTCTTAGGGCGCGCCATATATATGCCGGCGTGGCGGAATGGCAGACGCGCTCGACTCAAAATCGAGTGGGAAACCGTGGAGGTTCGAGTCCTCTCGCCGGTACCATAACAACTAACGATAGTTCATTAGAGATATTCTCTGGTGAGCTTTTTTTATTTTGCTGTAAGAACGATTCTGGTACTCGTTCTTACAGCTCATGTCCGGTTCTTGCTTCATCCATGACCGTCTGCATGGTATATCGGTTACGATCTCATGGGAGATAACACCTATGGCTTGAAAGGCTTCCGTCAAGGAGAAGTAGCACGCTCTGCGACTTCGTGAGGCTCATATGATGCATTTTAGAAGCTCGATCTCTCGTATCTTTTTTCGTAAATCTGTTGAGATGATTAATTGAACATTCTATGTCATGTACATAGTTATCTCTCCCTTAATAACATCCCTCTGAAGTCCTATTCAACAATAGCGAGATAAATACCACCATTAACAACATGCCTAAGATGCCCAATGAAATAGCTGTAGCACAGTCAAAACTTTCATCAATACTAAAATACTTGTTAACAATCATCCTTGTCTTTTCTGTATTGTAATCACCTATTCAATTAGCATATAATGTTAAAAACGTTTAAGTACTGAGTTAAAAGATTTAATTATTCGGTAACAAATTAAATATGAGAGGGAGAGGCCGGAGTATGAAACTGGATAAATGGATGTTAGTAGACAACTATAATCAAACCATCAACTTGCCTAATATTGGTTATATTAGTACACGCACTACTAAAGATATAATAGGGGCACCAATTACAATTATTGAAATATCGAATGGTAGCTTTCTATTCACCGTACTTCCTGAAAGAGGCATGGATATTGGAGAGATTCGTCTAGGATCACAAAAGATGAGCTGGGATAGAAGTGAGGACTACTTATTGCATCCATCAAATGTAGATCTTAATGAGTCGAATGGAACCGGTTGGATGAAAGGTTTTTACGGAGCTGTAGCTGCAATTGGTCCAGAACTATTCGGGACACCAGGTGAAGACTTTACTTTGCATGGGTCGGGATCGTACTCGACTTCTGTGCCAGAGAGTATTCAAGTTACATGGGATAGTCAATCAATTATGATCGAGGGAAAAGTTCCAGTAAAGAATCGATATGGTAATCTGTTATTTGAAAAATTCATTAAAATGAGTACAGTATGGGAGAGTTCGCTCATTTTACGTGAAGAAACTGTGACGAATAGTAGCGGTCATGTACAGGTTCTCGATGATGGTTATCATATACAATTGTCGGGTTCTTTTATGCATCAAGGGGGCAGATATGTTCTACCTGCTAAACAACATGATTTATTAATAAGAGACTCTGCTCCTATTGAAGATAATCCATTTCATATTCCCTCAAATGCGGAGGGGGCATATCCAATGCGATGTTATCAATATGTACCTAACAAGGTAGATGCTTTACATCACTTTGATAAAGTTGCTCCATATAAGAGTAAGATGAATTTAAGCAGAGGATTAACAGCTGAAATGATTGTAAATACGGAAAATACATGTGCTGGCTATGTTATCAGACCGCTTTTCGATTTCCCTAGATCACTTATAGCAAAACAGATCGACAGCAGTTTTATGTTCGCCATCGAGCCATGCAGAACAAGACCGAATCGAATGTCACAGAAAATAACAGACGGAGAGGCATTGTATATACAAGAAGGGGAGACTGTGTCATCTTGCTGTATAATAGGTCTTTCTGATTCTAGAGATGAGATTAAAAATTTGGAAAACATGATCAGATCTGCAGTTTAAGAGGACGAAGTAAAATGTAAATTTGATCGCTCGCTTCATTAAATATGCAGTTGTATTGCGTATATCTGGGTAATATGTTATAAAATAGATAGATATACATCTAAACGTTTAAATTTTGCTTTCATTACATTGAAGAACCGCTTAATACTTGTAAAACCACTAATTTTGGAAAGAACAAAGTTCTAAATTACGTGGAAGTATAATGTGCTTGTTGTTCGCCTAGTATTGCGCGGCTGCTTTTACTATAGCATTGAGTGTCCCTGAATGGAGCATTATATTATGATAATCAAAAGGTTGACCGGAAAGAGATTACTTGCAAATCAATGGGGAATATGCTATAAACAACTTGAAATCTAAACGTTTATATTAGGAAGTGTTTAATGTGTCTGGAATCGGAATTAAGGATATAGCTGAGAAAGCCAATGTTTCAACTGCAACGGTCTCATATGTATTAAATGGTACGCGAAATGTCAGCCCAAAGACAAAAGAACGTGTACTAAAGATAATAGAGGAGCTTAATTACACGCCCAATGATGTGGCTAAAAGCTTGAAGTCTCAGCGAACTAACATAATCGGTGTAATCGCTGAGGACGTAACAGTATTTAACGTGCCAGAGATTATTGACGGTATCAATGAGTATGCTGATCAGCATAATATGCATATTCTTTTGACGAACTTACGGTTACATAAGCGAGTTGGTCATAATTACGGAGATATTGACGCATATAAAAAATATGCGACAAATGCTGTAATGGATTTGCTGTCAAAGCAAGTAGAAGGTATTGTATATATTGGCGTGCATCCGCGTGATGTGACTGGGCTTATAGATACAAGAGGGAAACCGATTGTATATACGTACTGTTACACAGATTCAGATATTTCAATTCAATATAACGATGAGCAGGCTTCCTATGATGCGATGAAATATTTAATTGAGCATGGACATCAGAGAATTTCCATTATTAGCGGATTAATGGATTCTTTGCCGTCAAGACTTAGGTTTAACGGCTATTATCGTGCTGTTACTGAATGTCAGCTGCCTTTTGATCCGCAGTTTATTAAGGTCGGGGATTGGGGACTGGAATCAGGTTATCTGATGACGAAGGAGCTGCTGCAGCTGCCACAGCGACCGACGGCTATATTAATTATGAATGATATTATGGTGATTGGAGCGATGAGGGCTTTATTTGAAGCGGGAGTTTCCATTCCACAGGATATCTCTATTGTCGGATTTGACAATCGGGAATTTAGCGATTATGTTAATCCGCGAATTACTACAATGGATTTGCCGTTGCATCAGATGGGCTACAGTGCGATGGAGATTCTTACATCTAGCATTAAAGGAGAAACAACGGGGTGTGATCGCAGCCCGACATGTACACTGGTTGAAAGAGACTCTGTTGCTTCCTTGTTGCCTTAACCTTGAATCAATTATTTAGCAGAAAAGCGTTCTGCATAACATCGGAGGCTAGAACGCTTTTCGTTACGTAACAGAAAATGTTCATAGTAATGGGTATTGTTAAAATGTAATCTAAACGTTTAACTTCTAACTTGAATACTATCACTACATTAAAGGACTATCTTACATAGAACATCACTTATAAAAGGAGAGAGACATAATGGTATTGGCGGCAAAAATGATAGTAGATAAAGATTTTGTAATTAGTAAAATTAATGATCGAATTTACGGTTCATTTATTGAGCATCTAGGGCGAGCGGTGTATGGCGGAATATTCGACCCTGGTCATCCGACCGCTGATGCCAATGGATTTCGTCAAGATGTTTTGGAGCTAATCAGAGGGCTTAATGTGCCTATTACTAGATTCTAAATAAATGATGTTTGAGAGAAGAGACTGTATTCACTAACAAGACAGTCTCTTTTTTATATTGAAAGTAAAACGATTAACATATATTTATTGTTTTGTATTGAATTATTTTACTCATTTAAGAGTGCTGCATTTAGAGAAAAAAGAAGCGAAAGTCTTTAGTTTACTACATATTTGGGGCATAAATATAAAGTACTTGATGGGAGATATTGCACTATGATAATATTAGTTTATTATCTAAACGTTTAAATTTTGTGATAGGAGTGAGAACTTGAAACTGCTTCGTAATGATACTTTTGAAGTATACCTGTCTCCACAAGGCACTGTGGAATCCATATCATTGACAGATGATCCTGAGAAGATGAACTGGGTAATTGATTTACAATATGTAAAGGATACGGGGTATTCTAATCAGGATAAGCGTTTTGGACAGTGGAGTGCTATTATTGATGATGAAGTGATAGAGAGTGTTAACTTGCAACCCCAAATTGAAGTAATGGATGACAAGTCGGCTATTGTTACTTTTTTACATGATAAATTTAACGTTCAATATGATTATCTGCTAAATAATAATGGTGAATGGAAATGGAACATTCGTTGTTCAAATCCAACTAATTATGCTGTAAGGGTCAATGGATTTCATAGCTGGTTTTCTCTTGCGTATATCATGTTCCGTGATCCTGATGTTTCAAGGAATATGAAGCATTCTTGTGCGGTATTCCCTCATTTGGGCGGAGATTTTGCCAAATTTGCAGCTATTCGTAGAAGCAATGAGGCTCCTCATCTTGCCATATACAGTACTGGCGAGCGTATTGCCTCTTTTGGTACGTATTGCAGTTATGTAAACCGATTTTTGGAACAAGTTTCTCCATCATTGGATGGAATGCTTTATCATCGATTATCATTTGTTGAGGATGGCAGTTCGATGGAGCAGTCTGCAGATAGTGATTGGATCTACGGCGGAGATTACTCATCGATTACACTTGAACCTTCTGCTGAAAGAGAATGGTCATTTGTTTTTACACCATTTAAAGAGCAAGAGGAGTTTTATACAAAGGCGAGAACGTACGGACATCCACATTGGACATATTCACCCGTTACTACTACTGAAGGGAAATTTTTTGCTGAGGTAAATTTGCCAGAAAACGGTACTCTGCATTCGGTTAAAATTTTAAGCGTAATAGATAAGGTAGGTACTGTTATGGAGACTGACATCTCAACTGAATTTAAGCTTGTTTCTAATGAAAAATCTAAACGTTTACGTGTTGTTCTGCCACTGACGTCAGCTGGAGAGATTAAACTAGTAGCTAGACTGGGTAACGGAAAATACGATGTAATAGTTGGAAATGTCCTTGAACCCGTGCATAACATACTCGAGAAAAGAGCAGCGTGGTTATGTGACAATAGTTTTAATACTTCGCAAGAAAATCGCCCATATGCATTTTTACCGTTATCGAATCAAGGAGAATCGCTGGGCAAATTATCATTTATTTTGATGAAGAACCTTCTATCGCCCCCTGTGCCAGCACAAGTTGAAAAAGTTGAAAAGTCTGCGTTCTTTGATCTAAAACAACATTGGTTTGAAGATGGAGATTTTATGATTCCAAAACCGCTATACGGTTCTTTTTACCGTATATATGATTTTGATTATATTGGTCATGTTTATTTTTTACTGTCTAAATTTGATAAATCTCTTTTGAATTATAGAAATCCAGAAATCTATTTAGCTTGGGCTGCTCAAGTAATGTGTATAAGGCTGGATCCAGAATGTCATCAAAATAAACGTGAAAAAGAAGAATCCCAACTTGTAGGTGTATTTATTCTTTATATTGCTGAATTGTTAGAGGACCTTAAAGAGAGAGAGTTCACTTATTGGTATGATAAGCTAAACAAATTATGGCTAGAATTCGTAAAAGGACTAAAACAAGGCTCACAAGGGTATCAAGGAGCTGTAACGGAGCATTTCTATGATAATGCTGGATTTGGACTTACTTGTGAAGCGTTATGCCTCGCGAAGTTAACTGATGAAGCGGAATTGTATGCCCCGCTGATTATTGCGAATGTAGGATTTAGCAACGATTATAGAGCTAATGCTCCGGATCGTTGGTGGGAAGCATTATCTTTTATGGCGCATTCGTTATGGGGGGGCTTAGTAGCTGGTGCTGCTCGATCTTCTTATGAAACAATTGGTGACATCCGATTACTAGAAGCTGGTTATCGAGCAACGATGACTATGTTTAATTGTTATGATTGGAATGTTCAGTCGACAACTCGCAAATTAAAGCCGGGTGAGGCAGCTTCTACGTATAGTATTGCAGCTCCAAATTTAAATATGCCTGAACTTTCTAGAAATCGCTTTGGACAATCAATTTTCAAAAAATCTAGCGATCCATTATTCAGTAGTCTTTTTTCTAATATCGAAGGTGACGATTGGGATATGGGAGAAGAACTCGTTGCTTATATGCGTGGTTTTGGTTCGACGACATATCTTTATACAGATGGCGAAGGGAGTCTAAGATGTATAAATGGCTTTATTGAGCCAACAGAAGAGGGTTGGGAGATTACTAGTTATGCTGCATATCCAACTAGATATGTTATGTTGGAAAAAGGAGTCACATACTTTGCAAAAGCAGGTGAAGTTGTCAAGAGTGTATTATTTATAAATGGTGAATTTGAAAGTGCAGAAGTTTAAATTAACAAGAGTTGTCCTGGACAAAAAAAGAAAGCTAGCAGCAGCTAGCTTTCTTTTTTTCTAGCTTAGTTCAGGCTTACGAAATTCTTTTTTTCGAAAATTTGCTGGAGAAAATCCTTGTTTATTGGTGAAGACTGAGGAGAAATATGCAGGTGTGCTAAATCCTAATTCATCAGCTATTCGAGCAATCGACCAGTCAGTTTGAATAAGTAGTTTTTTTGCTTGTTCTATCCGATATTGCAGTAGGTAAACAATTGGAGTTACACCATAGGCTTTTAGCATGCATTTGGCTAAGTAGTTGGGATGATAATTAAATTCGGCTTTTAGCACGGAATTCGTGATTTTTGAGGCATAGTTTTGACGAATAAATAATTCAATTTTTTCAGCAAGAAGTATTGCGGTTGAATTTATTGATACAGCAGAATCATGGTTAATATTTTGCATGAAATTCTGGAAGGCAGTTTGTTTCCTCCAATTACGAAGCGACCGCGGATCCTTATTCAAGGAATAGAATTCAGTAAGATCATTCAATGATTTACTTGACAACTTTAATTTTTTGGGTATAAAGATTGAGCTCACTTCGCAATGATTGAGGTAAGCTTGCTGCTTATGTTTCTCAAATAAAGTTATTTGGTTTTCATAGCACTCATTGATGCTCTTCATTTCATCCCAGGCTCCAAATGTTTGAAAATGGATCCACGTAATTTCCGTTTCATCTTCACATGGGGTAGTACCATAGTGATACGCATCGGGTCTTAAAATAATTGCTTCATCTTTGCATATGATCCACTCATTATCATTTTCTCCTATGAACAACGTTCCCTTAGTGACGATAATAATATCGAATACACTAATAGAATAACGGCTTACATGTCGTTCTCCCGGAAAGAAAGTATGCTTCCCACTGTCAATAAAATAAGGAACAGGTGGAGTTACAAAGTGCATAATTAAATCAGACATAATGATATCCCTCACTTTACGCTGTAATGGTCACGCTTTTATTATCGTTATCAATCATTTTCAATAGAACTAAATTCAATTTATGTAAGGTGAAATAACATAAGATAGAAATAAAATTTAAACGTTTCACTAAAGTTGGTTTATTATTATGAAATTATGTGATAGTCGAGCAAATAACAGACTTTTGTATCAAAATAACATATTTTTCTGTAATTTTCAAACAGAAAGAAAAAGGTTGGAAATTCATAAATATAGGTTGGAATCTTAGTTTTTCAATGTAAACTATGAATGATACAATTAAGTAAGCGTTTACAATGGTTTGAGAGGAGTACTTATAATCCATTATACTTGGGCTTGGTGCTAAACGATTAACTTGAGAGCTTGAATGCCCTATAAGGGAGGGGTCAAACTGAATTATTTTAACAAAATTCTTTGTGACTGGTTGAAATAGTTAAAAAAAAGGTTGTAATATTCTGTATCGTTTAAAAATTTCTTGTGGCACAATATTGTTGAGATTAATTCTAAACGTTTAACTTAAATGAATTGAGTGATTAAGTTAAATGGTTAGACATATCAATTAAAGCTAATTTTGAAGGGAGTTCGGGGGCAATGAAAAAAGGAAAGAAACTTTGGGTAGGTCTTATCTTGGCAGCATTGGCAATGAGTGCTATTGGATGTGGAAATAACGGGGGCAACACAGTATCACCGGGATCAGATACAACTAATACACTGGCAACCAAAACACCCGCAACGTCTTCTCCTAAGACTGAGAAGGTCAAGATTATCTACTCGATGTGGGGAAGTGCGGAAGAAGGGAATGCAACCCAGGGGGTGGCGGACCAGTTTAATGCTTCCCAGGATAAAATTGAAGTAGAAGTGCAAGCGATTCCTTGGGAAAATTACATGACAAAGTTGAATACGCTTGCAACGGCAGGTCAATTGCCAGACACAGGGATGCTACAGGAAGGTGGCGTCATTCAATGGTCCTCTGAAGGTATGCTGAATGATGTAAGCGCTATGTATGAAGGAAGCGACAGCAAACCGCTAGATAGCCTGGCATACAAATACCAAGGCAATACTGTAGCATATGCTGCTGCCAATGAAATTCTTCTGCTTTATTATAACAAAGACATGTTCGATAAAGCGAACGTGCCATATCCTCCATCTTCGCTAGATCAAGCATGGACATGGGAAGAATTAGTAGCTACGGCGAAGAAGCTGACAATTGACAAAAACGGTAAACATCCTGGAGAGGATGGCTTTAATTCACAGAGCATTGTTCAGTATGGAATTTCCATCGAAAATCTTCCATGGCAGTTGGAAACATGGGCGCTCAGCAATGGCGGAGGTTTCTATTCCAATGACGGCACAGAAGTTAGGGTTGGGGAAGACGCCAGCATTGAAGGGATTCAGAAAGTGGCAGATCTATACTTGAAGGATCATGTTGCTCCGTTGTCAGTCGGACAGACCGATGACGGCATTCAGCGCACAATTATTGCAGGTACTGTAGCAATGGCAACTAATGGTCAATGGAACGTAGGAACTAGCTTGAATACGGCCAAAGACGAAGGCTTGAACTATGGTGTAGCCGTTTTACCTTACATGAAGAATAAGGTCACCCTCAACACAGGCGGCGCCAATGTCGTATTCTCCCAGACAAAGCATCCGGAAGAAGCGATGGAATGGCTAAAATGGTACAATTCCGAAGAAAACAACTGGGCACTTATTTCATCAGGCATTTGGATGCCAACTCTGGATAAGTGGTATAAGGATGAAACGCTTACCCGCAAATGGGTTGAAAATCCAAACTTCCCTGCGTATGACGAATACAAATCAGCAGTAGTCGACTATGCACAATCTTCTGCCGCGCGACCTGCTTCGTGGTTCTATACGAACTATACAACGGACTTTAACACTTTGCTAGGGTCGATTTTGGGAGATGTCTGGACTGGAAAAACTACCGCTCAAGAAGCTATCTCCAAAAATCTTGATGCTTTGAAAACAGCTCATGCAGGCAACCAATAAACGATAGGAAGGATGGCCGCTATTGCTATACAAGTGGCGGTCATCCTTTATACATAAGGTGGGGAGCTAGATATGGAAACCATTAATAAACTACAGAAGCGCCGTTCCCGTATTTATTCAAGCGAGGCACGCGTTGCTTATATATGTTTGATTCCTGCTTTTTTTGGATTAATCTTTCTGACGTATTTACCTCTTTTCGGGGTGCTAGGAATCAGTTTGACGAATTGGACTGGGTTGAAAAACCCCGAGTTCATCGGGTTCGAGAATTATATCAAAATATTTACCGCTGATCCTTATATTAAGGACTCTATTATCGCAACGATCTATTTTGCGGCTTTATCCGTAATTGGAAGTATGATCTATTCACTGTTTATTGCGATGTTGCTGAACCGTAAAATTCCAGCGAGAAGTTTTTTCAGAGCTGTTTTTTATGTACCGTATGTTTTGCCAGCTGTATCGATCTATGTAGGATGGTCTTGGCTTTACGAGGGGAATTTCGGCTTTTTCAACTATCTTCTCTCCGAAGTCGGATTGAATAAAATACTCTTTATCGCTGATTCCAGCTATGTCGTCCCTTCTCTCTCCTTGATTTCGGTTTGGCTCGCGGGGAACTTGATCGTAATCTTTTTGGCTGGACTCCAGAACGTCCCAAGCGTATATCATGAAGCTGCCGAAATGGATGGCGCAAACGGTTGGGAACGCTTTCGACATATCACTTTGCCGTGCATGACGCCGATTATTTTCTACAACTTGTTGATGAGCTTGATCGCCAATCTTCAAGTAGTTACGCCGGCACTTGCTTTAACCAATGGTGGCCCAGGAAATTCTTCCCGCTTTTTAACTTATTTGATGTATGATCAAGCATTTGTAAATTACAGGTTAGGCTATGCTTGTGCCACTACCTTGATTATTTTTGCTATTCTTGCTGTCTTTACTGTTGTGCTATTTAAGACGTCCAATCGGTGGATTTACAATGAAGGAGGAGACGACAAATGAGTGTTGTGGTGTATGGCAGACTAAAAAGCAAGAAACGCAGAGACAGAACGATGAACATATTAACTTTCGCCGTCGTCGTTATTTTCGCCATTCTAGCAATCTTCCCGATTTGGTGGATTTTTCGCACGTCTCTCATGACGAATGCTGAAATCTACAAATATCCGCCAGCTCTATTACCGGGCAATTGGTTGTTTTCCAATTATGAGAAAACGCTAGAAATATTTAAATTCTGGAAGTACTTGTGGAACACGATGATGATAATTATTCCTTCTTGTTTGGCCGGAGCATTTACGGCTACTTTGTGTGGATATGCCTTTGCAAGGTTGCGATTTCGAGGTAAAAATTTGATTTGGGCACTTTGCGTCGGATCAATGCTCCTACCGGCCATGGTTACGCTCATTCCGCTCTATATCGGTTGGACGCGGGGTCTGGGATTCAATGATAGCTATTGGCCATTGATTCTGCCTTATTTTTGCGGCGGCGGCGCTTTTAATATCTTTTTGATTCGACAGTTTATTATGTCTATTCCACGAGAACTTGATCAAGCGGCAACGATTGACGGTGCTGGATACTTCCGGATTTTGTTCAGTATCATTATGCCAGCAATCCGACCGGCTATGATCGTTGTCGTATTGTTTATCTTCATCGGGTTATGGAACGATCTGCTTCAGCAGATGATTTACATTAATTCGAGTGAAAAATATACGATAGCACTTGGACTAACCAACTTTAGAGGCCAATTAAAAAGTGATTGGTCGATGACGATGGCCGCAACGTGCTTATCCTTTACTCCAGGCGTCATCTTCTACCTAATTGGTCAAAGGTATTTTGTAGAGGGAATTACTCTAACCGGATTAAAAAATTAGTAAGGATGTAATTACAAAATTCGTAAAGTGGAGGTTGTAATGAAAATGACTACAAGAAAATTGATGTCACTTACTATCGCATTGCTGTTGTTTTTTGAGATGTTACCCTTCGGGATTAATGGGGTGTCTTCGGTAGCTGCAGCAGGGACTGGTATCTCCAATGATAGTCTTTCTGCCAAGATTGGTGATCTAGGGCAGATCGAAGAGCTGTATATCGAAAAAAACGCTAAAAATAGAAACAACCAACCTATCAATTTTGTTTTGCCTAACAATACGTCGCCGCAAAACGACGTTCAGCACCAATGGATGGGCGAAATGATTTTTTCTTATCGTACAGGTGACAGCAATGTATTCGCTGACGATAGAATTGGCTTTGTAGAGGTAGATACAAACAAAACGCTGGCAGCTGGTGGATCAACAAAGTATTCCAACATCAACGCTAATAATCAATATTTTAATAAAACGGCTTCATCAGACGGAAAGAAAGTGGAAGTCAACTTTATCGGACAGAACCTCGACTCCACAGCACAGCGAGTGATGAAAGGTTTTGACGTAAAGTCCGTATTTGATATGGATACCGATGACGGCTCTATGCTATGGGAAATTACAGTGAAAAACAAAAGTGAAAAGTATATAGAATTCGGTGATATCGGCTTGCCGATGCCTTGGAATAATAAATACTTAAATGTATCAGATACGTATGACAACCGTCTTACCGTGCATAACTTTGCCGGTGCCGACAGTGGGTATTCCTATGCGATCCGTACGAGTGGTGAAGGTAACTTCATGATGTTTACCCCAGTGCCGGAAAGTGGCGCACGCATTGAGTATGTTGATTATTGGCTCGGTGATACGGGTGAACTTCGTAATGGAAGTACGTTCTCTAACTGGGTTGGTGACAGTGGCGGTTGGTTCCCGGGACTGAATGTTCTATATATCCACTCTAAAGATATACAGAAAACCGGCCGTGGATATTTCAGTGATGCCTCTAGCCTAGTTTTGGCGCCGGCTCAGGAAAAAACATATAAGTTTAAATTTTCAGCGGTACGTGCAGGCGACAACACGCCTGGGACTGATGCGACAGATCCAAATAACGCTTCGACTTCTATGGAAGATCGTGAGGCAAATCTTCGCTCCATCCTATACAAATCAGGCATGATTGACGCCATAGCGTTGCCCGGCTTCCAGACTGCGATCAATATGCCTGTGAAGCTAGATCTGCACTACGACGATAGCATCATCGACGTACAGTCAATAGAGATTCAGTCTGTTCACGAGAATGACCCATTTGATGAGGTACATATTCCAAATATCAAGTCTGGTCAGACCAGAGCTGCTATGGTGAATAATACCCGTGCAGGACGCGGACTTCCTGGTGGGAACCCTGACTATACAGAATCTATACAGTTTGTAGAAACTAAAATAATAAATGGTGAACAGCATCATATGTATTCACTTCAGTTTGATAATATCGGTAATAACAGCGTTCGTGTGAATTATAAGCTGGTCGGAAATGAATCGGTGGAAAAATTTACTCAGTTTGAATTCAATGTTCTGGCCGAGCTTGACGAAACAGTGAAAGCCCACTCCGAATTTATGGTTGAGAAAACGCAGGACAAGGACCCGAATAGCCCAACCTTCGGCATTTACCGTGACCATTATCTTACAACCGGTATTGACATGGTGACCAGCCATTGGGGAGATGATTGGAGTCACGATAATATTAACTTCATGGCTATGAAAAATTATCTTGATCCAGATGCTGATGAAATTCAATCAATTGAAAACTACCTGATTGACTTCATGTGGAATAATTATATGAAAAATACGCAGAAAACTTTTACGGTTGCTAACTATCTTAAAGATTCAGGTGTTTACACAAATTCAGAAAAACCATATGTACGGACGTTTTCTGAAGCGATGGAAGCGACTGGTTATTTCAACATGTATCGGGTCCAAAAAGCATATCCCAATCTGATAGAGTATCGCGAATCTCCGCAATACTATTTGGAAAAGGCCTATGGCATATACTATAACCGTGTCTCCGCTGGAGCAATCGGTTTCTACGGTGAACAGCAAATTCCAGATATGATTGAGGCACTGAAAGAAGAGGGAATGCTGACTGAGTATGAGAACCTGAAAAAGAGATTTGCCAAAGACAAAGCAACGAGCGTGACAAACGCTAAATACCCTTATGGGTCAGAATTTGAATATGATAATACCGGGGAAGAAGGCGCCTATGCTGCAGCCAAGGCGATGCGCAGATACTACCCTGAGGACCCTAAGGCAAGCGCAGCCTTGAAAAGTATGGAAATGGATGACTTGAAAACTCGGGCTATGCGGGGTATTCAGCCTACCTGGTACTATTATTCCGTGCCGGTATTCCGCGCCGGCGAAGGCTGGTGGAACTTCCAATATACTGCCTCCTTGGCAGGATCTATTATGGATGACTGGCTCCGCTACGATGGCAGCGATAGGACTGCGAATCAGACCGCTATCGCACAGCAGCGCAACTATGCAGCGAAAATTTCAAACTTCAACGCTGTCAATATGGGGCAGATATCAGCACAGTCCATAGGAGGTATCTCTTGGAGATATAATGCTCAGAAGGGAGGAACTGGTACTAAAAACGTCAACGATGGTGGTACGCGCGTTATGAACAACGGCTGGCAGGACTTTTCTGGCGAATCAGAGGAAGGGCTCTATGGCTCGCTATTACGTATTAGTTCTGATATTGTCACCGATCCGGTATTTGGCCTTTTCGGGTATGGAGCTTTGGTCACTGAGGAAAGTGGTATTTACCGTATCACACCAAAGGACGGTTTTGGTAAGCGTATCAACTTAATCGATGAAAAAATTTACCTAGTCTCGGAAAGTGACAAAATTGAAAGTGCGCAGATTCAAAAAGATGGCAGCGCATATACCATACAACTCTCGAATCTTGCTAAAAGTGAGCACGCTTCAAGGATTACTATTGATGGAGCAGGAGTAGAGAATGGCTATTATTCAATCAAGCTCGATGATGAAGAAGCGGGACAGTTCTATGTGCAGAACAATAAAGGTGTTGCCATGTTCCAAATGAGCAGTGCATTAACTGCGGAATTGACCATTGAAAAGTTAGAGACGGGTGAAAACAAAGCCCCGCAAGTTACTGCAGAGGTGGCGACTGAAAACCCACAAGCGATGCTTCCATTTATAATGGACGGAATTGTGACCGACGACGGTGCACCGAATGGCGCGTTGACCTACCAATGGGAAGTTGTCAGCACTCCGACAGGTGGCCAGTTGAGCTTTACAAATCCTAAGGCAACAACTACAAAAGCTGTCGGTACAAAAGGAGGCTC
This sequence comes from Paenibacillus endoradicis, assembly GCF_024721975.1. The sequence continues at coordinate 15,146 of NZ_JANQBB010000003.1, forward strand.
ATATACGGTCAAGCTCACCGCGAATGACGGGCAATTGAACGCTTCTAGCGAACTGACCTTTGTGTTGGCCGCACCGCCGGAAAAACAGCCGCCAGTAATTGGCGATGTAACTGTAGTACAGGATGCTTCGAATAACAGTATTCTCATGTTATCCGGCGCGGCAACTCCGGATCCGATTTATAGCACGGTATTTGATCCACAATGGACGTATGCATGGACTGTCAAACAAAAACCGGATGGTGCTGGGGATATTGCTTTTGTCAATGGCGACAAAGAAAATGCAATCACCCGTGTTAGCAAGGCGGGCACCTATGTGTTTACCTTTACAGCGGCTGATGAAGACAAGTCGGCCAGCAAGGATGTAACGATTAACATTTTAGAAGACACCGATGGCTCATATCGTGCAATCAGTGTTGTGACACAAAAAGGCACAGCTCCAACACTTCCTAGTCAGGTAGATGTTCTGACTGATGATGGGTATGTGAAGAGTGGGATCGTATGGGATGCGGTTGATCCAGCCAAATATGCGATTGAAGGTGAATTCGTAATCGAGGGTAATATCGTCGACAGCGAATTTAAGGTACATGTCACAGTATATGTCGTGAAATCACAACCTTCAAACAACGCACTGACTGCAACACCTTCTGCCATTATAAATACAGTTAGTGACCTAGGTGGGGTAAAAGGCTTAAATGATGGATATGAGCCTATCAGATCGAGCGATACCAGCCACGGTGCCTGGCATAACTGGCAAGGGGACCAAGGCGGCCCTGCATGGATTATGTATACATGGAGTGAAGCCTTCCTTGCCTCCTCGATGGATGTATATGTCTTCAGAGACGGCGGCGGGAGTTTCCAACCCACGGATATGAAGCTCCAGCTACGTGATGAGAATGGAAAATGGTACACACCAAGAGCAGTAAATGGACTTGGAAATGCATTGAATAAATACAACACAACCACTTTTGAGCCTGCATACATCACAGGCGCTCGTATTGACATGAAACCTGTTACCGTTGGAGTCGGTATTCTGGAATGGAAGGTAAATGGATATATAGGGGGGACAGGGACAGACAAGACGGAGCTGGCAAAAGTTTATAACTTTGCAAATTCATTGAAAGCTGCGAACTTTACTGGTCAAGGTCTTACACCGATTGCTGATGCGAAGACGGCTGCATCCGCTATGATTGCAAACAAGGATGCTACCGAAGAGGAAGTTGTGCAGACGATTGAAAAGCTGCTGACAGATTTGCGTTTGCTCACTCCGCTCAATAATAATGTGGCGTTTACAGCAATTGCCACAGCTAGTTTCACTTCGACTTGGGAGAGTCTTCCTGCAATAAATGACGGGTTGAAAAATGCCGCAACCAACCCGCATTGGGGCACGTGGGGCAATTCAGGATCTACGGAATGGGTACAATATGATTGGCCTCAGGGCGCAACAATCAATAGCTCAAATTTGATGTTGTGGACTGATGGAGGCGGTATAGCAGCACCTACAAAGTTGGTGTATTCTTACATTCCTAAGGATAGCAGTACGAATACATGGGTAACGTTAGAAACCATTTCCACAGGCATCATAGCTTTACCTACGCCAGTAGGTTCCTCAAATATTTATGGGATTGACCCAGTTTTGGAAGTTAAAGCGCTACGTGTAACGATGACAAAGCAAAAAAATGATGGTGATGGTGTTGGCTTATGGGAATGGGAAGTATTCCAAGCAGTGCCTAAACAGGATCAGACGGCACCAACAACACCGATAGGGGTTATGCCGACAACAAGCAACGGAAATGATGGAAAGCTCATTGGTGTGACATCCGAAATGGAATATAGGAATGAAGGTACGGAACAATATACTGCAATTACGGGAGTAGAGGTTACAGGCCTCACCGCTGGTAATTATTTTGTCCGATATATGAAAACTGCTTCTCTGAATGCCAGCCCCGATAAGGAAGTTGTAATTCCAGAAGGACAGAAACAAGATCAAGCGGCACCAGATAAAAGCGAATGGATGATCTCAAACGCCAATTCGGATACCCATACCAAGGGGAAGATAGAAGGCGTCAACGACACTATGGAATATCGAAAGCTGGGTGATGAGAATTATACGCCTGTCATCGGCACAGTCATTGACAATTTGGAACCTGGCAGCTATCAAATCCGGTACGTAGCGACAGACGAGTTAAATGCAAGCCAGCCGATAATCGTGGAGATTAGTAATGAAGCTAAGGAAAACAGGGATGCGCCAAAAGCGGATGATCTGGTCGTTACATCACCGACAATAGCAGGCGGAAGTGATGGGAAGATCGAACATGTGACAACCGAGATGGAATACCGTAAGGTGGATGGAGGCTCATTCACCCCGGTCAGTGGAAGTAGCATCGAAAATCTTGAAGCAGGTAGTTATGAAATCCGTTATGCAGAGACAGACACCAACAATCCAAGCTCCACAATCATTATTGTTGTGCCTGACGGAAGTAAGCAGATGCAGAATCCTCCGTCTAACATAGATGTCAAAGGTGTGAATGTAAGTGTGGGTGGCGCTATGGACGGAAAAATTACAGGCGTAGATTCCACGATGGAATATCAGGAACAGGGAGCCGATCCTGATAACTGGACGGCTATCACTGGCATAGAGGTTGCAGATCTTATCATCGGAACCTATTATGTGAGATATAAGGCAACTGCAACTCATAACGAGAGTGATGCTCTGATGATTATTATAAGCAATCCGTCTGTAGAACCGACCGATCCAGATCTTGAAGAAGTAACAAGAGTAAAAGTAACGGCTGGTGATAGAAAGTTAACCATAACATGGATCAACCCTTCATATGAGGACTTTGCCCATGTTACAGTAACAGGAACGGGGATAGTTGCTCAAAACATTGGCGGAGGAGCTAAAAGTGCAACGATTACCGGGCTTGTAAACGGAACCACCTATACTATAACTTTGCAGACTGTTGATAAAACAGGAAATATTTCGGCAGGCGTCAAAGTAAGCGGAACACCAGTGGTTTATGTACCATCTCCAACGCAGCTACAGACACCAGATCCTGTGACCAATAAAGTTGAAGGCGATACGATTAAGGTTGAGCTGCCAAAGGTGGATAAAAAGACTGGCATAGCAACAGTAGCACCAATCAGTCAGGAAGATATCAATAAAGCGCTGGAAAATGCGAAAGCAAACAGCGACGGTGTACAGACTGTAATTGTGGAAATACCAAAACCAGATGGGGCAAGTGCATATGCTGTTAAGCTTCCACAAATTGTATTAACGTCGGATCAAGCAAATATGAAGGTAAAGATTGTTACGGAATTCGGAACAATAGTCATACCTGCAAATGTGCTCAAGACAGTAGCAACAGGTTCAAAGAATCTTGAACTGACTATTGGAATGGCTGACACTTCAATGCTTGATCCTCGCGTAACAGACGTGATAGGCAACAGACCGGTAATAGAATTGGGTGTCAAAATAGATGGAACGGAAGTAGCAGGGAACAGCTTAAATGCACCGGTAGAGGTGAAAATACCGTATACACCTACTGCTGAAGAACTTGCAAACTCTGAATATCTTGTTGTTTGGTATATTGATGAAAACGGCAATCCTGTTCAGTTAACGAATGCTGAATACGACGTTACTGAAAAAGTTATCGTATTTACAACGACTCATGTTGGTAAATATGCAGTTGCTTACACCAAGAAGAGTTTCAGTGACGTAACAAAAAATTCATGGTACGAAACAGCAGTTGAAACGATGGCATCCAAGGGTTTTATAGACGGTACATCAGCAACAAGCTTCAGTCCTGACAATAAGATTACAAGAAGTGAATATTTGGCATGGCTTGTAAGAACACTGGGACTTACAGCGGAATTTAACACAAACTTCAGTGATGTTGAGGACACAAACAAGTATTATGATGAAATAGGAATCGCCAAAGCTCTTGGAATAACTATAGGTTACAATGGCAAGTTTAATTCTGAGGCGGAGATTACAAGGCAGGACATGGCTGTGATGACAATAAAAGCATTACATGCAGCAAATAAAGCATTGCAGACCGGTACAGCTGATGATCTCAACAAATTTACAGATGCGACAAAATTAGCAAAATACGCATTGGAAGATATGGCTACAATGATTAAGATGGGCTTCATAAACGGTCAGGGCAATAATATTCTGAACCCTTCCGGTGTGACAAGCAGAGCAGAAGCTGCACAGGTACTATATAATATTTATTTACATCAATGATGATTAAACGAATCTAAAGATAAAACATACTAAACATTAGCAGCACAAACCATGGCCTTGGTCTGTGCTGCTAGTGTCAGTATGTTTTTTTTTATAAATATTCTTGAATCCGGTTATTTTTATTAATCCATATTTTTCATTTTATATTTTCAACATAAGCTTAAAGTTAACGGATCAACGTATTTACGATTGGATTATCAATTTTGAGTATGTAGGTTTTTACTTCAATAAATAGAATCTCTATAATAACGAAGTTGTAAATAATGTAAGTGATATACAATAAAGCTATCGAAATACCATTAATCTTGATATAATGCCATATTTCTTATGAAAATGTACTATTCATATGTTAGACAATCATATAGCATGTTTCTTGATAGCATTTTTCAAGTAGGAGCTGAAAACTGTGCCGAAGTTTAATTTATATAGAAAAATGCTTGGTGTTATTCTTATTATGTTAATTCCGATTATCGTTTTGTATGTATATTCTAACAAGACGAGTACGGAGGTATTGCGTGCCGAACTAGAAAAGTCTAATCGAGATCAGTTAAAGTTTTTTCAACAGCAGATGGATACGTCTATTCATTCGGTTAGTCAGTGGCCCAATCTCTTAATTAATGATCCTGATATATCTAATCTGAAAGATATTTTCGAGATGAAGAGTGATTATCTTGATTTCGAAACAATAGAGTTAGTTAAAAGAATACAGAAGAAATTGAGTATTCAAGAAAACTCAATTAACTGGCAAAGTAAACTTAAAATTTTTTCGCCAGCATTAAAGCGGGTAATAACATCTAGTAATGTCTATACATACGAACCTCAAACTATGAATGATCAGATGGAATCAGGTTGGAAAGTTAGTAGTCAGCTTGGTGAGAACAAAGAGCAGGTCTATACCTTTTCATTAATGATCGCTTCACCTTATTCAAGTTTTGATGATCCGCAACATTCTAATTTAATTATTGAAGTTGAATTTAATAGTAACAATATTGTTAGTATGTTGGATGCGTTTCGTGGTGATGGTCAACGAAGTCCATTCTACTACGTGAGAAGTAACGAGTTAATTTACCATAGTTATTCTGATCGTGCATTTATTGATGAATTATTACCATACTTACTGCTAGATGAGATCCAGCAGTCAGATTACAAGGTTGTTGAGTTGCATGGAGATTCATATCTCGTAAACATGGAACGGTCTACGACAACGGGGTGGATATTAATTGATTACTTACCACTATCAGAAATGCTTTCACCTATTAAGAAGACCAATATGCTCTTCTATGCTTCGGTGTTAACACTTTTATTAATGTCTATTGTTGTTGTATATTTCCTTTACGTACAAGTTCAAGTGCCAATTAAGCAGCTTGTAACCAGTTTCCAACGTTTGAAGAAAGAGGATTACTCTGTACGGCTGCAGCCGAAAGGGAATACGGAGTTTGCTTTTGTATTTACTCGATTCAATTCGATGGTGGCACAAATTCAGGAGCTATTCCAACGATCATATTTAGAACAGATTCATATTCGTGAAGCTAAGTTAAAACAGCTTCAAGCACAAATCAATCCGCACTTTTTCTATAATTGCTTCTCATTTATTTCAAGTATGGCAAAACTACAAAACTATCAAGCGATTATTGCCATGTCTCAAAATCTATCGGATTACTATAGGTATACGACAAGACAAGAAAAAGAGTTTGTCACTATGGCAGAAGAAGTGCAATTCGTTAAGAGTTACTTGGATATTTGTACGATGCGTATGAAGCGACTTCAGTATCAAATCCAAGTGCCTTCCTGGTTACAGCAAGAGTTGGTTCCGCCACTTATTATCCAACCATTAGTAGAAAATGCGATAATACATGGTATTGAGCTATCAAGTGCAGCTAGTACGATATTAATTAAAGTCACTGAACATAATGGAGAAATTATAATAAGAGTAGAAGATGATGGAAAAGGTATGAGTGATGATGAGATGGTTACCTTAGAACGTAGCTTAAAGTATCCGATGACTGAGGATATGGGATGCGGGCTATGGAACGTACATCAAAGACTTTCATTGCGATATAGTGATCAAGCTGGAATTACATTATCTCGTTCGAATTTAGGCGGATTATGTGTAAGTATACGTTGGCAAGCAGAATTGAAATAGCATGATGAACGGAGTGAACATGAATATGATAGAAATTCTATTGGTCGATGATGAATCCTATGTTACAGAAAGTCTAGCTTTAACGATACCTTGGTTAGAAATAGGTGTCGAAGCGGTCTATCAAGCTGCCTCTGCACTGGAAGCAATAGAAATAATGGAGCGTCAACAAATTGATATTCTAGTAACGGATATTAGGATGCCAGAACAGACAGGATTACAATTAATTGAACAAGCACAAGAACGTTGGCCCAATATACGTGCGATTCTATTAACAGGATACTCAGATTTTGAATATGCGAAGAAGGCATTGAAATTAAAAGCGGTAGATTATTTGTTAAAACCTGTGAATGATGAGCAATTTATTACGTGTATTACAGGACAAGTTGAACGGCTAAGAGATGAATGGAAACGTGTCGAAGAAACTCATCAGTTAATGTACTCTCGTAAAGGGGAGCATTCTCTATTACAAAGACAATTTATGCATGATATTTTGTTAGGACGAACCTATTCACAGCAAGCATTTTCCATAAAATTAGAACAGTATGAAATTAAATTAGAATATGGACAGTCAGCGATACTATTAACAGCTCAATTAGCAGGAAGATTTATTGATATGGACCGTGATTCTACGCAGTTGATTGAGTATGCCGTTGGTAACATAGCTGAAGAAATCTTTCCAAGTCCGTATCGCATTTGGCACAGTAGTACACCGCATGAATGCGTTGTTATTGTGATTACACTACCTGAAAATGCAGACAGAAAATTATATGATAAAGGATATGTGCAGCGACTATGTCGTGAATTCCAACAACAAGTATCGAAATATTTGGATGGTGGTTTATCGATAGTAATGTCTGATTGGTTCAGTTTCCCTACTATTATTAGCCAATTATACCGAGAAGCGCTTACTGCACTATATCGAATTCAATTGCATGAACCTGAACTAGTATTACTTGATGCAGTAGCTAATAATCTGCAACCGATGAATAGTGCACTTGAAGAGTTACATAAGCCACCAACATTTATTCATTTACTAGAGTCAGCGCAATGGCAGTCCGCTAAGCAGAAATTAGATGGTTTATTCCAAAAAGACATTATAGAAAATCAGACTAGAGAAAGCATATATGAGGCATTTATTGCTATTTCTAACGGCATTATTTATGTTGCTCACAAAAAAGGATTAGATATACGTAAAATTGACCCACATGGTTTGAATTTATTATTTGATCGAGGATTAATAAGTAGTGCAATGAATCTGAAAATATGGTCGTATGATCTTATCGATACGCTTCAACTTCATTTCAGTGAAAGTGACAGTTATCAGAAAAAACATATTATTAAGCAAGTTCAAGAGTTAGTGAATCGCGAGCTTGGTATAGATACATCAGTTAAAACGATAGCAGATCGTGTCTATTTGCATCCTGTATATTTGTCAAAACTATATAAGAGCGAGACAGGTGAAAGTTTGGGAGATTTTATTATTCGAATGCGGATGGAAAAGGCTGTATATATGCTGAAATCTACTAATAAGAAGATTTATGAGATAACGACTGAGTTAGGTTATCAGAATCCGCAATATTTCAGTAAAATATTTAAAAAATACTATGGATGTACTCCGAATGAGTTTCGTGATCAGTAATACCTTTGCAAAGGTGCAGAAATGTTATGTTAGTGTCATATGATGACAATCCTCCTCAATTTATAATTACAATGTAGAGTACAAAATTTGTAAGGGGGAATAAAGATGAAGAAAAACATGAACAAAGGAATTTTTCTTGCTTTGGTAATCATCATGATAACTTCTGTTCTAGCCGCTTGTGGCGGTAATAATGGAAAGAACCCAGCTGCAACTCCGAATAATAGTGGCAATACACCTAAAGATGGTAATGCAGTCACTGAAAATGAAAGTCTATATCGTGATAAATATGATCCGCCAATTACGATATCTACTGTATGGGGCATTGACCCAGAATTAAAATTTAAGAACAATGAAACAATGGAAAGTAACGTAGCTACAAAGTGGGCACTTGATACACTTGGAATCGAGATCAAATCGTTATGGTCTGTAACTGACTCTAATAATGCTTTCGAAACTAAAATGCGTCTATCTCTTAATTCAGCGAATGAAATTCCTGATGTTGTAACGATCGGTACTCCTCAACTGGCACATGAATTAATCGACTCTGGTCTATTCCGTGAAGTTGGTTCCTTGTTCGATGAGTATGCTAGCGATACATGGAAAAGTGCAATGGCACTAGATGATAATGTATGGAATCCATATACTCGTGATGGCGATCGTATGGGTATTCCCGTGCTTGATTATGCATATAACCACGATTATCTACTGTGGATCAGACAAGATTGGTTGGACGCTTTGAAATTGGAAGCTCCAAAAACTATTGCTGAGCTAGAAAATGTAATGGAACAATTCAAAAATAATAACCCAGATGGTCTTGCACCAGCTGACGTAACTCCTCTAAGTATGGGGACAAAAGTGAAATTAAGTACTTGGATGGGTGATCCATCATGGATCTTTGGTGCATTCGGTACATTGCCAGAGCAATGGAATCAAGCTGAGGATGGTACATTAGCTTATGGTTCGATTCAACCTGGTATGAAGGAAGGCTTAGCTTTACTTCGTGATTGGCATGCAAAAGGTTATATCCCTAAAGAAATAGCACTTTGGGATGAAAACCAAACTTCAGTGCCAGCTGTTGCTGGTACAGCTGGCATTATCGCTGGTCCTTACTGGATGAGCGGCTGGCCATTATCTGATACAGCAGCTAATGCACCAACTGCAGTTTGGAAACCACTTGGTATCCCTACTGGTGAAGACGGTACTGCGATGCGTCATGGTACACATTATACGAATGGTGTAACATTAATTAGTACGAAGATGAAAAACCCAGAAGCATTCTTTACTTATCAGAACTATCTGTTCGAGAACTTTGCTAATCCAAAAGTTGGAAGCGAGTTTGAGAATGGCCTATTCAAAAATTATGACTTCGATATCGCTGATGATGGTACTTTACTACGTTATGATGATATTCCTGGTGGCTATGTTAACTCTGTACGTTATCTACTAGTTCGTGATGGAGCTCGTATTCCAGATGCGCAAATGAAAGCACTTATGAATCTAGCTAGTGGAGCTGAGCCTACTACACGTCTTGAGAAGGAAGTGAAAGCTGCATACGGTCTTGAAACACCAGCGGCAGCAGTTGTTCTACTAGAACAAGAAGCTATCTCATTCAAAGATATGTTTACTGGTCCTCCAACAGAAACAATGAATACAAAGCTTGATTATTTGAAAAAAATTGAACTAACAACATTCAACGAAATTATTTATGGTAATAAAGATATTTCTGCTTTTGATGATTTTGTTACGCAATGGAAAGCTGAAGGCGGCGACCAAATTACAAAAGAAGTTAATGAATGGTACAACGGCGTTAAATAATCTCAGGCATTATAAAAGCTCGATGAAAGTAATCTTAATTACTTTTCATCGAGCTTTTTTTAAAGCAATAATGAATGATCAGACCAATCATTTCTTAATTACTAGTATCGGTAATCACTTATATAAATTATTTGTTGAATATGTTGTAATCGTGCCATGAATATTGCTTTTGTAGGCTGTTGAGCGTATGGGAACACAGTCTATAATTTTAAGTATAGAGGTTATAGAAGTTTTGGCTTAAGCTTTCGATGCAACTTTTTTGTTGCAAGGAAAACTATTCAGAAGACACATGAAGTTTTAGGAGGCGTTGCTATGAAACGGATAAAAAATTGGCCATTTCACCTTATGATTTTACCATCGTTAATATTTTTAATCGTGTTCAACTATGTTCCAATGCTGGGAATTGTTATTGCGTTCCAAGATTTTAAGCCGTGGCTAGGTGTATTCGATTCCAAATGGATAGGGCTAGATAACTTTAGATACTTGTTCGCGCGACAAGATAGTGTTCAAGTGATTTGGAATACATTTATTATCGCTGGGTTGAAAGTCATATTCAACTTAGTAGTTCCGTTCTTCTTTGCTATATTGTTAAATGAAATTAGAAAAGTATTTATTAGTCGTACGATTCAAACGCTTGTTTACCTACCACATTTCCTATCATGGGTCATTCTCGGAGGAATACTTACTGATATCCTGTCAACAGACGGTGGACTGATTAATAGGATGTTAGTTTCCATCTTCAATATTGATCCGATTCCGTTTTTATCTAGTGGTAACTGGTTCCGCTTTACGGTTGTCCTTTCTGAAATTTGGAAGGAATTTGGTTATGGTACGATCGTCTTTATTGCTGCACTAGCTAATATTAATCCTTCATTATATGAAGCGTCCGAGGTAGATGGAGCTTCTCGTTGGAAGCAAACACTATATATAACGATTCCATCACTATTGCCAATGGCAGTTGTAGTGGGTACTTTATCGTTAGGTAACATTTTGAATGCAGGTTTCGATCAAATCTTTAATCTATACAATTCACTTGTTTATGCAAAGGGCGATATTATCGATACGTTTGTGTATCGAACAGCAATACTTGAAGGTAACTTTGGACTAGCAACAGCAGTTGGACTATTCAAATCTGTCGTTTCGATGATTTTAATTGTCATCTCATATCGTCTTGCTTACAAGCTAGCTAATTATCGCGTTTTCTAATGAACATAAGGGAGTGATATAGATGTATCATAAAACATTGCCATATCGAATTTTCAATATAGCTAACACGATTTTTTTACTTCTTATAGCGCTATGCTGTATATTGCCGATTTTTCATATATTAGCGGTATCATTCAGTGCGAAATCAGCTGCTGATGGTAATCTCGTTAGTTTCTGGCCGGTAGGATTTACTACGATTGCATATGAGAAAACATTAAATAATCCAATATTTCTTGGATCTATCTGGATAGCAGTAAAGCGTACTATATTAGGAACTGCATTAACGCTTGCATTAGCTTGCTTAGCTGCCTATCCATTGTCGAAAGAAGTAAACGCATTCAAAAGCCGTAATATCTATGCTTGGATATTCGTCTTCACGATGATATTCAACGGAGGATTAGTTCCGTTCTATGTCGTTGTTCAGAAGCTACAACTAATGAATACATTCTGGGTACTTATTATACCAGGAGCTGTGAACGTGTGGCTGACCATTTTACTGTTGAACTTCTTCCGCGGTGTACCCAAAGAATTAGAAGAAGCGGCATTAATTGATGGAGCGGGTCATTTCCGTACTTTATTCAGCATCTATTTACCGGTTTCATTGCCAGCACTGGCGACGTTAGGATTATTCAGCATTGTGTTCCATTGGAATTCATGGTTTGATGGTATGCTATATATTAATGACAAGACGGATTATCCACTTGCTACATTTCTCCAGACGGTCATCGTTCAACGAGATATGAGTTCGATGAGCTTCAATCCTGTGGAAATGGCGATGTTGTCGCAAAAAACAGTAAGAGCATCTCAAATCTTTCTTGGTGCATTGCCTGTCATGATTATATATCCGTTACTACAAAGGTTTTTTGTTAAAGGATTAGTATTAGGATCAGTGAAAGAATAAATTTAAAAGCTTATTGTCTACTCCAAATTAAAAGGAGAAGGACAATAAGCTTTTTTTATTAAACATACACTTTTAGCAAGATATTTACAGTTATTTAGTGATACCTTGCGAAAAGTGCATATACCTTTCATTTCGGACATTGTGGGTACGATAGCCAATCCATATAATAAACTCAATAACATGTAGTATCTGACTTTGATGCATACTTTGTAACTCTATGAAGTACATCGATAGATGCATGTAAAATGACTAGGAGGTAGAAAGATTATGAAGAAACACTCTCTAATAAGTTTACTAATCGCTCTTTCATTAATAATAACGCTTTGGCAGCCGGTAATTGGTACAGCTTCAGCAGCAGAACTCAATACGGTGCCCTCAATTGGGTTGTCCATTAATGGAGAAGCGACTACTTGGAATGTAGCGGGTACGCAACCAGAAAAATTGTGGGATGACAGTACGAATACGTTTTTAGAATATTATGATGCAAAAAGTTTGGACTTTACTTTATCAAAGCAATTAACAGATGTCCCATCAGGCAAGTATAATTTATCTGTATTATTACATGGGGATAAGGGTAAGACATTAGATGCTCAATCAGTTATGTCTGCTACAACTAGCGAAGGGACTTTTACGGAATTAATTAGCTTCACAGGAAGTGACTGGGGGAAACCCGTCCCATTAACACTAAATAATATCATGGTTGGTACGGATGGCATCGTCACAATCAGTTTTAAAATTGTAATGAATAGTGAATTGTATGGATATTTGCAGGATGTACAATTCACACAAGGTGCAGCGGTGACAAAAACAACAATTAAACCTAATTCCGCTGTATTGCGTCCTAACGCTAGCGTACAATTAACGACTACACATAGTGTTAATGAAACAGTTGAATATAGCAGTAGTAATGAAGATGTTGCTATCGTGTCTGTAGATGGTCTTGTTGAGGCAGTTGCAGAAGGTACAGCTACAATTACTGCAAAAGTATATAATGAAGGAGAATTACTACGCACAGGTACGAGTGCAATCTATGTGTCTAGTACATTACAGGATTATACAGGAACGGAAATCTCAGTTGAGCCTATAGTAGAACTAGAAGGTAGCAACCGTTCTGATTTTATGATGGGGGCAGATATATCTTCCCTATATGCGTTAGAAAAAGTAGGTCGTAAATATTACGATCTGGCTGGTCAAGAAACATCTATGATTCAGGCTCTAAAAGATGGAGGCGTAAACTGGATTAGACTGCGTACATGGGTTGATCCGACCGATGGTAAAGGTAATTCGTACGGAGCGGGAGATGTTAATGAAGCAGTTATGATTGAAATGGCTAAAGATGCGAAGGCCGCTGATCTTAATGTATTGGTAGATTTACATTATAGCGATTTCTGGGCAGACCCAGGTCGTCAAAATACGCCAAAAGCATGGGCTAAACTAACAGAAAGTGAACTTCAATTACAAGTATATGAATACACTTATGAAACATTAGAAGCATTAAAAGCTGAAAATGTGTACCCAGATATGATTCAAATCGGCAATGAAATTAATGGTGGATTGTTATGGCCCTTAGGTAATAGTGCTGCTAAAGCGAAAAAGTATATTGCGCAAGGAATTAAAGCGGTAAGAGATTTTGAAACAAAAGTTGGTGACAACAAACATATCGATATCGTTATTCATCGTGCAAATCCGAATGATGGCTTGGCAAAAGTATCTAACTTTTACGCGACATATGATGATCTTGATTATGATGTAATCGGCTTGTCTTATTATCCTTTCTGGCATGGCAGCTTAGATAATATTCAAGAAGTAATGAACGGGTTAGCTGCAAAATTTGATAGGAAGGTTGCTATTGTAGAAACATCTTATGGTTATACGCTTGAAGATCCGATTAACAATGGGGATACAGGTCATGTGTTCGGTCAAGCTCAAGCAGATACAGCGGGTTACTTAGCCACTGTTCAAGGACAAGCATCAGCGATCCGTGATGTTATCAATGCGGTAGCGAAAGTTCCTGATGCTCAAGGAGTTGGCGTATTCTACTGGGAGCCAGGCTGGTTACTAGGAACGGATACAGGTTGGGCAACTAAGTACGCAGCTTCTTATCAGGGTGAAAGTATTCCAACTGATGGTGGAGCAAGCTGGGCGAATCAAGCATTGTTCAATTATTTTGGTGAAGCATTACCATCTATCGAAGTATTTAATCTAGTTCGTCAAAGCTTGGATGATTATGAGCAGCCGACATTACTATCTGTAAATGATATTGCAATAACAACTAGTCAAGGTGTATATGTTGAACTTCCTACAAAAGTTAAAGCATTATACACTGATGATACGTATCGTGATATTAAAGTTCAATCTTGGACACCTAGTGAATATAATGTCTCTCTTCCTGGAACTACGCAATTAACAGGTACATTGATCACAGGGCAAGAGATAAAGGCAAATATTACTGTCACTCCTTTCAATTACATCGTCAATCCAGGCATCGAAGATGCTGATATGTCAGCATGGCAACTAACTGGTGCAGAGCGTGGTCAAGAGAACGCATATTTGGGCAGTTACGCGATTCATTTCTGGAATCATGCCGTCGTTAATGCTAAGCAACAAATTTCGAATTTACCAGATGGAATATATGAATTGTCCGTTCAATCACAAATTGGTATAGTTGGCGAGCCGATTGCAGATACAAGTCAGCTATATGCAACAAATGAAGCAGGCACATCTACTGAACCATTAGTGGTAACAGGTTGGGGAAATTGGAAAAAAATCGTTGTCAAAGACATTGTTGTTGAAAATGGAAAGTTAGAAATTGGCGTAACCGTCAATGATGCGATTGAGGATTACGGTGATTTTGATGACTGGCAGCTAATTCGTACAGGGGATTTGACTACAACACCAAAACCAACACCAAAACCAACTGTAAAACCGGACCCAACAACATCAACAGATAACGGGCAAGCGGAGTTACAATTATCTCTTCAAACTGTTGGGAATGCTCAAGTTTGGAAAGGTATTGTCAAAGCAGATGCAACTTCTGCTACAATCAAGCTTCCTACGTCAAGCTCAGCTGATCATGTGGTAATTCAATGGGGAGAGAATCAACTTGAGTTCTCATTAGAACAGTTGGCAAGCTTAATTCCAGCAGGCAATGGTAGTGACGGTGGATTATACATTCAATGGAAACCACAAGCCACAGTAGCGAATACGGAACTACAGCTTACTGGTCAACAGGGAGCACAAATCGTAGCAATAGGAAAACCTTTCAATATTACAGTACAAGCAACTACTGCTACAGGAACAGTATTACCACAATTAATTAATCTACCAATTTCTTTAACATTCGCACTTGATGCAAATATAGATCTAGCTTCAGTTGCTTTGTATCAGTTGAACGATAAAGGTGAATTAAGTTATGTTGGTGGAATTACTTCAAACAGTAGCATTCAAGCAGTCGTTAATGATGGAGCAACTTACGTACTTGCTAATGTAAGCAGAGTGTATAGCGATATTACGAATCCGAATGAGCAACTTCGTAAGCTAACGGCAATGGGTGTTATCGAAGGTGATCAACACGGCAGGGCAAATCTAGATCAACATGCAACTCGAGCTGAAATCAGCAAAATTATTACGAAGCTATTTGGTTTAGATTCTGAGTTAGTAGCTAGACAATTGAATCAACCTTTACCACGTGTAGTAAGTGAGGCACAATCATTAACATTTACTGATGTACCGGTAAATCATTGGGCAAGTTCTTATATTAATTTACTTACTGAGCGTCAATGGTTAGTAGGTACAGGGCAAGATAAGTTCTCTCCGAATAAAGAGATGAGCTATGAAGAAATTTATACTTTAATAAGTCGTATTCTTCAGTTGCCATTGTCTAAGCAGCAAACTATTCCAGCATATGAAGCTAGTAACTGGGCACTACCTTATATTGAGAGTTTAATTCAAGCAGGTATGATCTCAACTGAACAAGCTTCAACAATAGACTTCAAAGAGAAAGTAACGAGAGGTAGTATCATTTCAATCGCATATGAATTACTACAAACATTAGAAAAACTGAACAAATAAATTCTTTTGCCGCTTTATAGTAGGAAACTCTACTGTGAGGCGGCTTTTTTATTTTGTCTTATTAATAGATTGACAGCGTTATGGTGAAATAGTAAAACTAGTAAAATTAAGTAAATGATATATAATATTGATGACAGTCATTATAGAAGAGAATAGGTGAGGTCCATTCATGTTTCATCGTCAATCTGTGAAATATAAGCTATTGGTAGGTTTTATTTTAGTTATGATACCTGTTGTGACCTATATGTTAATTAATAACTCCAATTCTCGCGATCTTGTACGAGTGAAAGTGTCTGAAACCTATAACAATACGTTAACTATATTCACTGGGCAAATCGATCATTATTTACAACAAATTGATGACTATCTATATAAGATGGGGGTCTTGGACGCAGATATTGGATTATTAACTTCTTATCCAGTAAACAGTAATGATTATACGCTAACTAAAGTTAGAATTAATGCCAAACTGAATCGAGATGTTGGGGTATATAATCTCGTAGATTCCGTTTTTCTCTATCAGGCTGATGATATTATTTTCGGTACTGAAAGCGTCTACAACGATACTTACAAATTAATCACTGAACATATGGAACAGTCATCATATAAAGCTGAGATGTATCAATACGGTAAATCTAATTGGCAATTAGGTGAAAGTGATCGGGTTGCAGGTAAATACTATCTTATTAACTACATAAAAGTAACCGATGATCTGTTCTTTGGAGCAATCGTAACCATTCAAGATATTCATGATCTATTATTAATTCAGTGGAATGACGGGGATATTGGATTTACTGATATCTTTAATGTAGAAAATGATCACTTAACGGATGTTTTAACGGCATATAGTAGTTTAGAAGGTGAATCGAGCTCAGATATCATCGATGCGAATGCGAGCGATTATGTGTTACTTGAGCAACGAAGTCACGTAGCTAATATGGCTTACCGTCTTGCCATACCAGAAAAGACAATTATGCGAGAACTATTATTTTTTCGCAATGCAACATTTGTTGCCCCTATCTTTTTTCTTGTCATTCTAGGTCTCTATATTCTGTATATGCAACGCATGTTATTCAAACCTTTACATGAGTTAATGTTAGGTATGAAGAAAGTTTCATTAGGAAATTTGGAGGTTCGCTTACAACGTAATAACACTATTGAATTTGATTTTCTAGCCAACACATTTAATGATATGGCGGAACAAGTGAAAAACTTGAAAATTGATGTGTATGAGGAACAACTTCGAGTAAAGCAAGGTGAGTTGAAACAACTACAATCGCAAATTAATCCGCATTTCTATATGAACTCTTTAAATATTATTTATAACTTTGCTGTCCTTGAAGAAATGGATTCGGTGAAGAAGATGTCATTACATCTAGCAGATTATTTCCGATTCATCATGACATCCAATAGAGATATGATTACATTCAAAGAAGAATTGAAACATATTGAAAATTACATTACGATTCAGCAACTAAGGTTTCCCAATCGATTAGAAATGTCAATTGAGAATATTGATCCATTTTTGAACTATCCAATCGCTGCCTTAACGATACAACCATTTGTAGAAAATGCCATTATTCATGGATTCAAAAATCGTAAACAAATTTTCAAAATTACGATTGCAGCACATCGAAACTCTGATCAAGGTTTTATCATTACGATCTCAGATAATGGAACCGGATTCCCAGAAGATGTTCTTGTTAAGCTAAGACGACATGAGGCGATTGAGGAAGGTCAGCGGACAAGTCTTGGCATCATGAATGTCATTAATCGGCTTGAACTACTTTATGGGAAGTTAGCTACGATACAATTCCGTAATCTTACTGAAGAGAGCGGTGCAGTTATTGAAATATATTTTCCTATTTATGAGGAGTTGAAATAGTTTGTCATACAATTTGTTAATTGTTGATGATGAGGAGATTGCAATACGAGGCATAGTGAAAGGTATCCAGTGGGACAAGCTGCAATATAATGAGATTTATACAGCTATGGATGTAGAGGAAGCACAAGAAATAATGCGGACACATCAGGTGCATGTTGTTTTATCAGATATTGATATGCCCATTCATAATGGATTAGATCTACTTGAATGGATTAACGAAAATGCGATGAATTGTGTAACACTATTTCTAACAGGTCATGCAGACTTCAAATACGCTCAACAAGCGGTACAGCTATCCGGCTTTAAATATTTATTAAAACCGATCGATCATAGCTTATTACAAGAAGCATTAGAAGAAGCATACAAAAAAGCAGAAGAAATTTCATCATTGGATTCGATTCGTTCGACTTACGATCAATTTTTTCAACAATGGCAACTAGAGAGACCATTATTAGTCGAGAGATTTTGGCATGATCTTATTCATTACAGGCAGTCACTTGCGTCAGTGTACTTAGATTCAGCGATGCGTAATTATAATATTCCGCTTAAGTCAGATAGTCATATTCAAATTATTTTCATTAGTATTGAACAATGGAAAGAAGAATGGTCAGCACGAGATGAGGAAATAATGACCTACGCTATTAAAAATGTAGCAGAAGAATTCTTCCTTGCCAATAGACAGGGGCATTGTATTCAAGATGGTCAAGGTGATCTCTATCTTATCTTATATGAACCGAGTGCAGAGCAGCAATTATCGCTTGAGAACTTATCGTATCAATTGATAGCGCATTGTCGTGAGCATTTACATTGTTATCTATCGTGTTATATTGGTGATCTCATACCACTAACATCAATTCGAGAAGGAATTCGTAATTTACTTTCTATTGAGAAGCAAAACGTTACACAATCTTGCACTGTTAAAGTAGAAAAAGAATTATCGATTAAACCTGAATCTAATACGAAGGCTTCAGTTCATTTTCCGGACTGGATATTGTTAATTGAAACAGGGAAAATGACACAATTGAACTACCAGATTGATGTATATTTTGATAAACTTCAACAAGATGAAGTTGGTTACCATGATCTTGCCACGTTTTATTTTGGATTTATGAATAGTTTGATGCAATGGTTACATATGAAAGGGTTAAGCAGTAACGGTATATTAAGTCTACAAGCTTGGGAAATGAATGATGGTCTATTAAAATCATCAGCACGGCTAAAAACGTGGACGATTCAAATTTGCCATCAAGTTAATGGAAGGATATTTGCTGAGGGCAAGCAAGTTTCTAATGTTGTTGAGAAAGTGCAACAGTATATGATTGCGCATATGGACGAAGAGTTTAGTCGAGAACGATTAGCAGAGCAAGTTTATTTAAATCCAGCATACTTATCACGACTTTTTCGTAGGGAGACAGGCTTATCGTTAACCGATTACCTAGTGAAGTATCGAATAGCAAAAGCAAAAGAGCGACTTGAACATAGTAATCAGAGAGTAAGTGATATCGCAATGGAAGTTGGATATGCTAATTTCTCGCATTTTTCTAAATTATTCAAAAAAACAACAGGACTTACGCCTCAAGAATATCGAAAAATGTATCAAAAAGTATAATGAAATTAGTCAAGTAGTCATTATAGCGTTAATCAAGTCACGACACCGACAATGTTCGGTGTCTTTTTTTTATACAATTTGATTATAGCAACGAGACAATATAGAGATGAAAGGGTGGGGTTATGAGTTCAGAGATCTTGAATGTAACGGTGAAACAAGTGCCTAAGAAGAAAATACCTATGTTAAAGACCATGAAGAAATACTGGATGTTCTACATTATGATGCTTCCAGCAATTCTTATCTTATTATTGAACAATTATATCCCGATGTTTGGGATAATCATTGCTTTCAAAAATATTAACTATGTGGATGGCATATTGGGAAGTCCTTGGAGCAAATTGGAAAACTTTAAGTATTTGTTCATGACAAAGGACGCTTTAATTATTACAAGGAACACATTGTTATATAACAGTAGTTTCATTGTACTAAATCTAGTTTTCCCGTTAATGTTTGCTCTAATGTTGAATGAAATTAAAAACAGATTTTTAGCAAAACTTCATCAAACGGTAATGTTCTTACCTTACTTCCTATCCATGGTTGTTATAAGTTATCTTGCATATGCGTTTTTAAGCGATACAAACGGATTTCTTAATAATTCATTATTACCAATGTTAGATATCGAAGCGATCAAATGGTATTTCACAAAAGATTTTTGGCCATACATTCTATCGCTGGTTAATACATGGAAAAACATGGGTTATTACACTGTAATCTACATGGCTGCGATCATCGGTATCGATGAGGAGTATTATGAAGCAGCTACCATAGATGGTGCTAGTAAATTTAAGCAAATCTTTACAATTACAATTCCATTACTAACTCCAATCATTACAATAATGACATTGCTCCAAGTCGGTCGTATCTTTAATGCAGACTTTGGATTGTTCTTCCAAGTACCAAGGGAATCAGGCGTGTTATTCCCAGTAACGAATGTAATTGATACGTATGTCTATCGAACCTTCTTAACGGTTGGGGATATCGGATTATCTTCTGCAGCTGGTCTAGTGCAATCCGTTGTAGGCTTCTCGCTCGTATTCTTTGCTAACTGGATTGTTAGAAAAATTGACAGCGATAATGCATTATTCTAAGGGGGTGACCATATGAGTGCAGAAATAGAAAAAGTGAATACCTATGCTAATCCAAAAAATAGATTGCCGAAGTTAGCGACGTTTGGAATTCATTCCTTGTTTAGCGTCTACTCACTTCTATGTATTATTCCAATCATCCTCGTTGTTATGGTTTCCATTACCGACGAGAGCACAATTGTAAAAGATGGCTATAGCTTCTGGCCAAGTGCGTTCAGTTTTGCTGCTTACGACTTTCTATTCAAAGATGCAACATCCATTATTAAAGCATATTCGGTTTCAATCATTGTAACGCTAATTGGAACATGCTTGAGTATGATCATCATCGCCTTATATGCATACCCGATCTCACGTAAAGATTTCCCACATGCCAAGTTCTTTACATTCTTCGTATTCTTCACCATGTTATTCAATGGTGGTTTAGTACCTTGGTATTTAGTATATGTGCAGTTGCTAGATTTGAAAAATACGATGGCAGCACTAATTGTACCACTCTTAGTTGCCGCATTCTTCGTGCTAATTACACGAACGTTCTTTCAAACAACAATTCCAGCTGCAATCTTAGAATCAGCTAATATCGATGGTGCCGGTGAGATGAGGATATTTTTCAAAATCGTATTGCCATTGTCTTTACCTGTACTTGCGACTGTAGCATTGTTCCAAACATTAACGTATTGGAATGATTGGTTCCTAAGTCTAGTGTTTATTACGAAAGAAAACAATATTTCGATTCAATACTTGATGTATAAGACGATGTTGAATATTCAATATCTCTCTACTAACAGTACAGCAGCTTCTGCAATTGTTGCAGCGGGTGGTACGTTCAAATTCCCGAGTGAAAGTGTTCGTATGGCGATGGTTATTATCGGCATAGGTCCTATCATCTTCGCTTATCCGTTCTTCCAGAAGTATTTCGTAAAAGGGCTAACGGTTGGTGCAGTAAAAGGTTAAGCAATCTCAATAGATTGCTACAATGTACAGCTATATCCAGCTTTGCTGGTTAGCATATAATAATTTTTTTGGGAGGTCGCAATAATGAGAAAAAGCAAAAAAAGCGCTTCACTTTTAGTGACAATGATTTTGGCAATATCTCTTCTTGTTACAGCATGTGGTGGTAATAATAAGCCTGCACCATCGAACACTCCAGGCAACAACACAGACCCTACACCAACTCCAGTAGTTGATACTCCGAAAGAAGAAGATTTGAAACCTGTTAAATTAGTTGTAGTATATCCGGGTCCAGTTCAAAAGGACGAAAAGTTAATTGAGGAAGAATTGAACAAATTACTTACTGCAAAAATCAATGCAACAATTGATCTTACTCCAGTAGATTGGGGTCCATGGGATGACACAGTTAACTTAATGATCGCTTCTCGTGAAAAAGTCGATATTCTTTTCACTGCACAATGGAATGGTCATGCAAGTAACGTAGGTAAAGGTGCATTCCTTCCACTTGACGATCTTATTACACAGTACGGTAAAGGTATTACTGATTCTCAAGATCCTGCATTTTTAGCAGGTGCTAAGATTGATGGTAAAAACTATGGTGTTCCAACGACGAAAGAGTTAGCAGCTGTTGGTGGTATTGTCTACAATAAAGAGGTTGCTGCAGACTTAGGAATTGATATGACAACGGTAAAAACAATTCAAGATCTTGACGCTGTATATGCTGTAGTAAAAGAAAAAAGACCGGACCTAATTCCACTTTATATCTCTTCTACAGATAATACATTCAACGCTCACTTCTTCGGTAACTACGATTTCCTAGGTGATGCTACAATCCCTGGTGCTATCTTCAAAGATGGTACTGACACTAAAGTAGCTCCAATCGAAGAAACAGCTCGTTACCTAGAAACAGTAAAAACTACACGTGATTTCTTCAATAAAGGTTATATTAATGCTGACTCTGCAACAAGTAAAGTATCGTCAGCTGACGCTTGGAAAGCTGGTCTTGTATTCTCTTCCATCGAGTCATTGAAACCTGGTAAAGACGAAGAAGTTGCAAGTCCTGCTGGACTTAGTGGTAAACTTGCTCAAATTGAATTAACAACGAAAACAATTTCTGCATCTGAAACTACTGGTTCTATGTTAGGTATTACAACAGCTTCTGAAAACCCAGAGCGTGCGATGATGTTCATTAACCTATTGCACACTGACAAAGAAATTAACAACCTAATTAACTTCGGTATTAAAGATATTCATTACACGCTTAATGGTGAAATTATGTCTAAAACTGACCGCACTGCTGACTATAATCCTGGTCATGCTTGGATGTTCGGTAACCAATTCTTGAACTACCTATGGGATTCTGAAGATCCAGATAAATGGGCTAAATTCAAAGAATTCAACACAGGTGCAATTATTTCACCAGCTCTAGGTTTCATATTTGATAGTGCGCCTGTTAAGAGCGAAGTTGGAGCTCTAGCAAATGTAATTAAACAATATCAAGTAGCTATCGATCGTGGTGCAGTAGATGTTGATACTGTTCTTCCAGAATATGTTGCAGCACTTAAAGCAGCTGGACTTGATGCGGTTGTTGCTGAAAAACAAAAACAATTTGATGAATTCCTTGCTAACAAATAATTAAAATGAATGTAGCGGTGTCAATAGTGAAAACTATTGGCGCCGCTTTTTTATATGTACATACACTAAAATGGTTAAAATTAAAACTATTGCGTTTTTATTCCAAAGATATAAAATAAATGTATATGTTGGAATAGGAAGCGAGGGAATGTCATTATGGTGCTTACGTTTCGTCGATTAGCAATAGTAAATATAATTATTGCACTTTCTGTTACTTTAGTGGGTTGTTCTTTATTTCGAAATAACGGGCTACCTAATAATGAAAGCGATTTAATTGTAGAAAATTCACTAGAGGACTTCGTTGTAGATGGTGATGGATATACGTTAAAGCTTGTATACATTGGAACTCCGCAAGTAGATGAAAAATTAATAGAAGAAGAAATTAATAAGTATTTATTAAAAGTGTTAAATGCAAATATTGATCTTGTAGTACTGGATTGGGGATCTTGGGATAACAAGCAAAATATTATGATCGCTTCACGTGAGGAGATTGATATCATATTCACTTCACAGTGGAGTAAGCATTCTATGAATGTATCTCGTGGTGCATTTCTACCATTAAATGATTTACTTCAACAATATGGTCAAGGGATAATAAAAAGTTTAGATCCTACTTTACTGAATGGCTCGAAGATTGAAGGGATTAGCTATGGAATACCAACAAATAAAGAATTCGCTGCTCAAGGAGGAATCATTTATCGAAAAGATATTGCTGAGCAGCTTAATCTAGATATGAGTAATATTCAAACCATTCGAGATTTAGATGAAATCTACGCTACTCTTAAACAAGAAATGCCTTCTATAACTCCTCTGTTTGTGAAGCATGGTGAAAATCTTAATTCGCATTATATGGTGAATTATGACGGCTTGGGCGATACATCTATTCCCGGCTATATATTAAAGGATAAGGATTCTACTGAAGTTAAACCGCTATATGAAATAGATCGTTATATTGAAAACTTATATATAGCTAGAGATTTCTTTATGAAGGACTATACGAATAAGGATGCTGCTACTACACAGATGATGGTCAATGACGCATTATCATCCAATGAATATTTTTCTATAGTGACGCCAATAAAGCCAGGTAAAGCAGATGAATTAGGTGCGCAAACTGGATTGTCAGGCAAATTGGCTCAAATTGAGTTAAATCAAAAATCACTAGCAACTTCAGAGACGGCAGGTTCAATGCTTGCTATTTCATCAACGACTAGCCATCCTGAACTAGCCATGGCGTTTATAAATTTATTACATACAGATGTATATTTGAACAACCTCATAAATTTCGGAATTGAAGGTGTTCACTATAAGAAAATTTCTAATAATGTTATACAGCAGACTGATCTAACCGCACGTTATAGTCCTGGATCTAACTGGATGTTAGGAAATCAATTCATTAATTATTTATGGGATACGGAAGACCCCGATAAATGGAAAGAATTCGTTACCTTTAATGAAGGGGCTGTGCAATCCCCAGGTCTTGGTTTTATGTTTGATGGAGAAGAGGTTCGCTCAGAAGTAGCGGCAGTTGTTAATGTAGATAAGCAATATGCGGTGGCACTAGAATCAGGATCAGTAGATCCTGCTGTAGTGCTGCCTGAATATATTGAAAAGTTGAAAAGTGCTGGAATAGATAAAATCATTGCTGCGAAGCAAGAACAGTTTGATGCTTTTCTTGCAAAGCAGGGTAGATTATCTGCAGAAGTAGCTGATTCTAGCGCGACCGAAGCTATTACGCCATAATAAGCTGTCAAGATAATTCACGCTAAGGGTTGAATGAGCAGAATATGTTCATTCAACCCTTTTATCATAAGGCTGATAGGGTACTAGACCCTAAGATGATAACCATCCCCGCCTATGGTCTAGGATAAATACCGTCATAGGTCTGTTTTGAACATTGAGAAAACAATCTATACTAAGTACATAAGCAAGAGAGCAACGCAAGGCAATAAACGAAAGAATAGAAAGAGGTGAATGTAGGGAATGAATGGAAAATCATTGATAGGTATTATCTGTATCGCAATTGGTGGTTTACTTGCACTTAAGTTTTTCAATATTCTTCTAGGTCCGATCATCGCATTTTTACTTCCGTTTTTATTAATCGTTTGTGGATATATTGGTCTTAAGAATGGAAAGAAAATTATCGGTAGCTTGTTCTTAATCATCGGTTTTGTAATGCTACTTGGTAAACTAGGATCTATCCTTACGTTAATATTAGCAATCGTATTAATCGTTGGTGGTATATCAGCTATTAAAGGAAAGTTTGGTTCACGTTACTAGATCACAAAAAGTTTTAGTTAATGGTTACGAAGTAACTTTTTGTTACACAGAAGCACATTATGAACTTACAAAACGTTTTAGGAGGTTAGAGGATGGGATTTGTTAAACGTATTCGCGACATTACAATGGCAACATTGAATGATCGACTTGAAAAAGCAGAAGATCCAGTGAAATTAATAGATCAGTTTCTATGGTCAACCCGCGATGAGATTATTCAGGCTGAACGTCTTCATCATCAATACTTAAATCACTCACATCAATTGAAGTCACAGTGGTTACAAGCGGAACAACAAATTGAACGTAAAGAATATCAAGCGATGGTAGCCTTGAAAGCTGGAGAAGAAATGATCGCAAGATCTGCTCTATCTGAAAAAACAATGCTTGTTGAAAATGCTAACTCTTATCGAGGGTTATATGAGCAAAGTAGTGGTTCCTTAATTGAACTAGAAGAGCAGCTTCGAGAACTACGTCAAGAGTATCAACTTGTATATGATAAACGCGCTTATTATGTATCTCGCATGGAATCGCTTCGACTGCAACAAAGAATGAACGAGCGTATGAGCTTTAACAATAATAATAATCCAGCTCAAGTGATGAGAAAAATGGATTCACGCTTAAGCGAGATGGAAAATGAATCTCAAAGCTTGCGAGAAGTTCGCAAAAACAATGGTGGTATTTATGGAGATCCAACGGTAGCAAGTCGTCAAAGTCTTGCAGTTGACCGTGAGATGGAACAACTTAAGAAGAAATTAAATGGGGAAGGATGGTCCTTGTGAGAAAACTATACCGCTCCAGAACGAATAAGATGCTTTCAGGAGTCTGTGGTGGATTATCTGAACTAACAAATATAGATGCAACCTTGTATCGTATATTGGTAGTGGTACTATCGATATTAAGCAGTGGAGCTTTTGCTCTAGTCTATATCATTGTAAGTATGATCATTCCAAAGACGCCAAATATCTATAACCCGTACGGTCCAACTAGTGGTCCCAATAACCATTCTTATGGATATCAAAACCCGATGCATGGTCATGATCCAATGAACCAACGTACATCATATAATCCGAATTGGAATGCAGCAAGACCAGCAGATAACACGGCTTATCAAGCTCCTCCGCAAAACACAGATCCGATGATGGATGATCTTGAAAAAAAGGCTTTACGTCGTGAAATAGAAGAATTGAAAACAAAATTATCTCGAATCGAGAAGGGAGAATAATATTATGAGTATTTTCAAAAGAATGAAGGATATGACAAAGGCAAATGTGAATGACTGGTTGGATAAATTAGAGGATCCTGTTGTAATGATTAATCAATATCTACGTGACATGGAGGCTGAGATTCATCAAGCTGAAGTTACGGTAGCGAAACAAATGGCTGGAGAACGCAGTATGCAACAACGCCTTGATGACAGCATTCGCAATTCCAATGATCGTGAATCTAAGGCAGAAGCAGCTCTTCGTGCAAATCAAGAAGAATTAGCAAGAAAATTACTTGAAGAAAAACTATATTTCGATCAAAAAATTGTTGAATATACAGAACTTCATGCTAATGCGAAGCAACAAGCAGAAGCACTTATGAATCAATTGCATGAAATGAAAGACGAGTTCTATCAATTGCGTAATAAACGTAATGAACTTGCTTCAAGAGCACAGCTTGCTAAAGCTCAAAAACAAATGACTTCAATCTCTTCAAATCATACGCTTGAAAATGGAACAGCATCTCGTGGATTCCAACGTATGGAAGAAAAAATTATGATGATGGAAGCAGAAGCTGATGTGCAACGTTCACCTTATGGCTATAGCTCATCAAGATCTACAGCAGCACCCGCACAAGCACCACTAACTGCTGCTGACATCGAGCGTCAAATGAAAGTGGAAGAGCAAATTCAAGCGATGAAGAATAAACTTAATCCTGTTGAGTAATCGTATATAACTATAGAACACAAGAAAAGCGGGCCGATTTTCGGTCTGCTCTTTCTTGCATAATGATGTTATGAGAGTGAGGAGCTTCGTGAAAAATTCGGAAGAGTTACCTACCGAAGAAAAAAAAATAAGGTCTAGAGTACTTCTTGAGACATTTATATGGTTATTGATCATTGGAAGTTTCTTGTTGATTATTATGCAAGGAGCAGGATTTCTACACATTATGAGTATACAAGGAACATGGGCGATTATAGGCTTATGTGCACTGGGTGTAGGGCTCGCTGGCTCAGCAATCTATCAATATTTTATTAATTCTCGATTAAAGGCATCAATGCGGAAAATACTTGCACAGCGAAAGAATTATTCTTCAATCACGTTGCTTGGCAACGATGACCAAGTTAATGATGTGGAGCAGACCGAAGAAGATTCACTGTGGGAAGAGCAGGTTCGTTTCACGGCAGTCATTGAAGAACGTCAAAGACTAGCTAGGGAATTGCATGATGCAGTAAGTCAACAACTTTTCGCCATATCTATGACAGCTACAGCAGTTAGTAGAACCATTGAACGTGATTGGGAACGAGCGAAGCGACAAGTACAGCTCATTGAAGAGATGGCATCTGTAGCACAATCAGAAATGAGAGCGTTACTACTTCATTTACGACCCGTACATTTGGATGGCAAAAGTCTAGGTCTGGCATTAACGGCACTAGTTAATGAGTTACAACAAAAAATCCCTATGGAAATTGAATTAGTTGTCGATACGTCTATCGTCATGCGTGTCGAGATCGAAGATCATCTATTTCGGATTGCTCAGGAAGCGTTATCTAACGCATTACGACATTCCAAAGCAGAGTATATGCTTGTGAAGCTGTATAAGCTTGATCATGATGTACATATGATTATTCAAGATAAAGGTGTGGGGTTTGAGATGGGGACTCGAAAACAAGGCTCCTACGGTCTGCTAACGATGGAAGAGAGAGTCATTGAATTAGGTGGTCAATTTCGACTTTCTTCAAATGTTGGTGAAGGTACAACCGTATTTGTATCGATACCTTATGAGCCTCCGATCGTTACAAATGTGAGCAAAGGTTAGGAAGGGGTTAATGAATGGATAGACCGATATCGGTATTATTAGTAGATGATCATGAAATGGTTAGAATTGGATTGGCTGCGGTATTAGATACAGAAGATGGAATTGAAGTTGTTGGTGAGGCTAGCAATGGCTACGACGGTATTAGAATGGCTACAAGCTATCGTCCAGATGTTATACTGATGGATCTAGTGATGGAGCCTATTGATGGAGTAGAGACAACTAGACAAATATTAGAAGTTCATCCCGATTGCAAAGTAATCGTACTAACAAGTTTTATTGATGATAGTAAGTTATATCCCGTTATCGAAGCGGGAGCATTTAGTTATTTATTGAAAACATCGAGAGCAACGGAAATAGCAGATGCGATTCGTGCGGCTGCTAGAGGTCAATCTGTAATCGAAGCACAAGTTGCAGCTAAGATGATGAATCGTTTACGTCAGCCAAAGAGTGAACCGAAGCAGCAGTTGCATGATCTTTTGACTGAACGCGAGATGGATGTATTAAAAAGTGTAGCTAGAGGGTTGTCGAACCAAGAAATTGCTGACGAATTATTTATTGGCGTTAAGACGGTAAAGTTTCATATTACGAACATATTTAACAAATTAGATGTAGAAGATCGCACACAAGCAGCTATTTACGCACATAAGCATGGGGTAGCCGAGTAGATAGTAGCCCTCATCGAAACACGAAACATCAACGATCGTTGTACGATCATTGATGTTTCGTGTTTTTTTGTGCTCTCATTCTGTCGAGGAAAACGAGGAATTGTTACCTAATGACAGTATATCTAAAGCAACAGCATTAATGCTGTCGAATACCTCCAAAGCCGCGCCGCTTAGCGGAATTTGCTTCTGAAATGTCGCACGAAAGTGACCAAAGTTATGCAGGATATCGATAATTTTAAGCGTATTACTATACCTTACAAAGTTAATTAGGGAGCAAATAAGACAGGCTGCGAGCAAGCTCGCCTGTCAGCACGAAGCAATGCTCAAAGAAGTAAGATCCAAGGTAGTAAGCTTTTAAGGTAGTAAGACAGGCTACGAGCAAGCTCGCCTGTCAGGACGAAGCAATGCTTAAAGAAGTAAGATCCAAGGTAGTAAGCTTTTAAGGTAGTAAGACAGGCTACGAGCAAGCTCGCCTGTCAGGACGAAGCAATGCTTAAAGAAATAAAGTCCAAGGTAGTAAGGTTTTAATGTAGTAGGACAGGCTACGAGCAAGCTCGCCTGTCAGCACGAAGCAATGCTCAAAGAAGTAAGATCCAAGGTAGTAAGGTTTTAAGGTAGTAAGACAGGCTACGAGCAAGCTCGTCTGTCAGGACGAAGCAATGCTTAAAGAAATAAAGTCCAAGGTAGTAAGGTTTTAAGGTAGTAAGACAGGCTACGAGCAAGCTCGTCTGTCAGGACGAAGCAATGCTTAAAGAAATAAAGTCCAAGGTAGTAAGGTTTTAAGGTAGTAAGACAGGCTACGAGCAACCTCGCCTGTCAGGACGAAGCAATGCTTAAAGAAATAAAGTCCAAGGTAGTAAGGTTTTAAGGTAGTAAGACAGGCTACGAGCAACCTCGCCTGTCAGCACCAAGAAGATGACATGAAGCTAGAGAAATGAAGCGCGGAACGTACGTAATTGGTACGTGAGCACTGGAATAAACGATGAATGTCATCTTCGCAGTCGAGTATGCGACGAAGCTAATCATCGTGATCACAGGCGAGGGGGGATAATGATGGTCTATATGATGACACCTAAGGCAAAACCACAGAAACAATCTCGATGGAAATTAATTTTAACAGTATCCATCGTAGTCGTATTAATGTTATTTGCTTGGATGCAAGAAAAATCAACAGCTCAAGAAGCTAACCTGCAATCTGAGTTATCTGACTTGTCCTTACTATGGAAATGGAGCGATGAGCTACTATTAGATGGGGCTACTGAAGGTGACTGGTATTTGCGCTGGGATACAACATTATCTCAGGCAAGCTTTCAACTATTAACGGAGCAATTTTTCAAAGATACAAAAGGCTCACCTTTACCGAAAAACATTAGACATAACGGAGCAACAATAGATGGAATTGGATCATTCAAAGGTAGTCATTTGCAATTAAGTTCAATCGAGCAAATAAACGATAGCAATCCTACAATAATTTTATTGAAAATTGAGCAAGGTAGTATAGATAGATTTGCAAGTATGAAAACATATGTGAAGCAATTAAATGGACTAATTGTTGCTGAAGATCCACAAGCACAATTAAGTATGAAAGTTTTTGGCCAAGCTAAAAATGATCAAAGCTTAAAAACATTACAGAACTTATCGATCAGTAAGATCGTGGAGCAGTATGAAGATTCCGGAACAAAAAGTAGTACATTATTTACAAATAGTGTCCAAACATCTCGATGGGTCAATAATGGAAAAATGGCGAACTTACAATTATCAGAACACCACAGCAGCATAGACAATAAAGTGACAATAACTTTAGCAATTCCGCTTATTAGTGGGGAATTTGGTGAGATTATGGTCGGAAACACAACTAATTAGAAGTACTTAAGTTGTTTATTAGTAATTTTTATGAGAACTTCATGGCGAATTGAGGATGAATATGCTAAACTACATTACATGTAAATATGTATAAAAATTATAAAGAAAGAATGAGACATATGACCTACAATACTTCAATTGAATCTGTTTCACCAGAAGGCGTTATCTACTATTTGTTTGGTGCAACTGGAGATTTGGCGCGACGTAAGCTATTCCCGGCATTGTTCAGTTTATATAAAGAAGGAAAATTGTCGGAAAACTTTGCAGTAGTTGGCTTAGCTCGTCGTCCACGCACAAATGAGCAGTTTCGCTCAGATCTATATGATTCCATCAATGAATTCTGTCGATATAAAGCTGATGATCTAAATATGTGGAATCGATTTGCTGAACATTTCGTATATATGTCTCTTGATATTAACGATGTGGAAGGCTTCAAAGCTTTAGATGCGCTTTCTTCTGAACTTGATGAACAATTCGCTATTCCTGGTAATCGTTTGTTCTATCTAGCATTGGCACCGTCGTTGTTCGGACCAGTATCATTTAATATGCGTGATGGAGGCATGTTACAATCTAAAGGTTGGCATCGTCTAGTTATTGAAAAACCTTTTGGTTATGATCTACCATCTGCACAAGAGTTGAACAAACAACTTAACCAAGTGTTCAAGGAAGAAGAAATTTTCCGTATTGACCACTATCTTGGTAAAGAAATGGTTCAAAATATTCAAGTGCTTCGTTTCTCAAACTCATTCTTTGAGCCACTATGGAACAATAAGCATATTGCAAGTGTACAAATTACACTTTCTGAAACTGTTGGCGTGGAAGATCGTGGCGGGTACTATGACAAATCAGGTGCATTACGTGATATGGGACAAAACCATATGATTCAGATGCTGTCCATGATTGCTATGGAGCCTCCTAGCCGACTTGTTGGCGAAGATATTCGCGACGAGAAAGTTAAGGTTCTACGTTCATTACGTAACTATACATCTAGCGATGATGTTCGTAATAATGTTATTCGTGGTCAATATTCTGCTGGTAAATTTGGTGACAAAGCGTTGTTGGGATACCGTGAAGAGGATTCAGTAGATGATAGTTCAACGACTGAAACTTATTTCTCAGCAAAAGTAATGATCGATAATTTCCGTTGGGCAGGCGTACCATTCTACATTCGTACAGGTAAACGTCTACCAGTTAAAACTACAGAAGTTGTCATTGAATTCAAGCCTGTTGCCAATAATATTCTATTTGGAACAAAACATGACCTTGCACCAAATTTATTAGTTATTCGTGTTAATCCAATGGAAGGCATTTATATTAAACTAAATGCTAAGAAACCAGGATCTGACAATGAAGTGCAACCAGTTAATATGGAATTCTGTCAAAGCTGCTTAGTAGGTATTAATACACCAGAAGCATATGAGCGTCTAATTAATGATGCTGCACATGGTGATTCTACTTACTTCACACGTTGGGATGAAGTATCACATGCATGGGCATTTGTTGATAAAATCGCTCAAGCTTGGCGTGAAGAATCTAGTGATCTACAATTCTACCCTGCTGGATCTTGGGGTCCAACAGCTGCAGATGAGTTGTTAGCAAAAGATGGTTTCCACTGGTGGCCAGTAAATGGTCAAGAGGAAGATAACGTTATTTGGATTACAAATAGCCGTTAACATAAGAAGTTAGTTACTCCTGTACTAAGAGTAATGAAGGGAAGGCAAGTATGAGTCTAAGTAAAGAAATTATACAAGAAGTTGACAAGCGACGCACATTTGCAATTATCGCCCATCCCGATGCAGGTAAGACAACATTAACAGAGAAGCTCCTCCTATTCGGAGGAGCCATTCGTCTTGCTGGGTCTGTAAAGGCACGTAAGGCTAGTCGTCATGCTACATCAGACTGGATGGAAATTGAGAAGCAACGTGGTATCTCTGTTACATCTTCCGTTATGCAATTTGATTATTTGGGACATCGCGTTAATATATTGGATACACCAGGTCACCAAGATTTCTCAGAGGATACGTATCGTACATTAACTGCCGCTGATAGTGCAGTAATGCTTATTGACGTAGCTAAAGGGGTCGAGGCTCAGACTATTAAGTTGTTCCAAGTATGTCGTCAACGCGGTATTCCGATTTTCACGTTTATTAATAAATTAGACCGTGAAGGTAAATCACCATTTGATCTAATGGAAGAGCTAGAACAAGTACTTGGTATTCGTTCTGTACCTATGAACTGGCCAATTGGTTCTGGTCGTGAGCTTTGTGGTGTATATGACCGTATGAAAAACCAAGTTGAGCTATTCCAAGGAAAAGATCATACAACGATCGAAGTGAAAAAAGTCGATGATTATAATGATCCTATCATTCGTGAGATGGCTGGTGATTATCTAACAGATCAATTGATCTCTGATCTTGAACTATTAGACGTCGCTGGAGATGCATTCGATTATGAGAAAGTTCGTTCCGGTGAATTGACGCCGATCTTCTTTGGTAGTGCGGTTAATAATTTTGGTGTACAAACATTCTTAGATAACTTCTTGGACCTAGCACCAAAACCAGGTCCGAAACTAAGTCAAGAAGGTCCAGTTGAACCTTCTGATGAGAAGTTCAGTGGTTATGTGTTCAAAATTCAAGCGAATATGAACCCTGCTCACCGAGATCGTATTGCTTTCTTACGTATTTGTTCTGGTCGTTTCGAGCGTGGAATGTCAGTTAAGCATGTACGTAATGGTAAGACGATTAAACTTTCTCAACCACAGCAGTTTCTTGCTCAAGATCGTGATATTGTAGATGTTGCTTATCCAGGGGATATTATCGGTTTGTTCGATCCAGGTATATTCCGTATTGGGGATTCCTTATCCCAAGGTAAAGATATTGTATTCAATGAACTTCCAACATTTTCACCAGAAATTTTTGCTAAAGTTACTGTGAAAAATGCCTTGAAACAAAAGCAGTATCAAAAAGGTATCGATCAATTAACTGAAGAGGGTACGATTCAAGTATTCTATTCTGTAGGTAGTTTTAGTGAAATAATTCTTGGGGTAGTTGGTCAATTGCAATTTGAAGTATTCCAACATCGTATGTTAGCTGAATACGGAGTTGAGCTTCAACTTCATCGTATGACGTTCCAGTTTGCACGTTGGATCGTTGATGAGAAAATTGATGCAAGCAAATTCCGTATCAATTCTACACTTGTTAAAGATAAGAAAGGCAATTATGTTGCTCTATTTGAAAACGAGTATGCGATGCGTACGGCTGTTGATAAAAATCCGAATACAAAATTTTTAGAGATCGCTCCTTAGAGCGATCTTTTTTTTATTTACAGTATATGTGGCAACTTATATTATTAAAAGACATTATAAATTTTTAGAAACGATTGACAGGAAAACGATTACATGAAATAATGAACGCGTGTACATTATGAATATTTTTTTGACATTTGCATAACTAGTTAAGACATACCTTCGTAGAGCTCATCCTGTGCGAAGATGAAGCAGTAACAAGAAGTATTGAAAAGTTGGAGGAGGTTAATGAATGAGCAGGAAGGATGTTGCTAAGCTAGCAGGAGTATCCGAGGCGACGGTTTCACGCGTCATGAATAATGTCGGTCCAATAAAGAAACAAACGCGTGAGAAGGTCATGAATGCAGCCGCACAGCTTGGCTATGAACTTAATGCGCTCGCTCAGCAACTTGCCCGTCAAAAAAGTGGGAATATAGGAGTAGTGTTACCTTATGTTCCTAAAGTACATTTGTTCTCGACCTATTACTTTTCTGAAATATTAAGTGGCATAGCAGAGGTGGCAAGGAGAGCGAATGTTGATCTTCTTATGCTCTTCCAAGAGACATCTAATAAGAAAGATTATAGTAGATTATTTCGTTCTAAAAAGATCGATAGTTGCATCATACTAGGTGCAGCTGACACAGAGAATGAACGAGAGGCTTTACAGGAGCTAGAAGATAATCATTTTCCGTTTGTGATCATTAATCAAAAATTTCATGAAAAGCAATACGCATATGTAGATGGAGATCATGAAAGAGGAAGTTATGAGGCTGTAAATCATCTCCTTAATCGTGGTAGTGAAAAAATAGCGTTTTTGAATGGACCAACACAATTTTCGAATAGTGTAGACAGGCACAATGGTTACATACGTGCACTGACTGATCGAGGTATAAGTGTGGATCCCAGGTGGCTATATGAAGGAAATTATAGTCGGAAAAGTGGAATTGTTGCAGCGAGTTCATTAGCTGATTCAATTAAAGAAGGTCATATAGATGGAGTATTTGCAGCAAATGATCGAATGGCGATCGGTGTAATGGATGGATTAACTAACTACGGTCTTGAGGCAGGTAAAGATTATCGAATTATTGGTTATGATGATTCCGATGGGTCTCGCATTGTTTCGCCGAAACTATCATCCGTAGCAGTTCCGTTCTACGATATGGGCGTTGAGGCTGCAAGAATGCTACTAGAGCCATCCAAAGATCAGGAACAATTAGATAGTCGTGTTTTACCAGTAAAGCTAGTGGTTAGACAAAGTTCATAAAATAACTTGATATGAAGGGTGGAAATCAGTATGAATAAAGTTCGCGTTGGAATGGTTGGTTATAAATTTATGGGCAAGGCTCACAGTAATGCTTATCGTGTATTACCAATGTTCTTTCCGCAATCCGTTGCACCTGAGATGAAAGTAATATGTGGACGTGATCCTGTAGCTCTTGAGAAAGCAAGAGTACAATTTGGCTGGGAAGAGGCTGTTACAGATTGGAGAGAGTTATTACAACGAGATGATATTGATCTGATTGATATTAATGCCCCTAGTGATGCTCACAAAGAAATAGCTGTAGCTGCTGCTAAAGCAGGTAAACATCTTTTCTGTGAAAAGCCACTAGCACTAACTTTAGCAGATGCAAGAGAAATGCTAGAGGAAGCTGAAGCCGCTGGTGTGAAGCATATGGTAGGATTCAACTATCGATTTGCTCCGGCTGTTCAGTTGGCTAAGAAGTTAATTGAAGAAGGTAGAATCGGTCAGATCTATCATTTCCGTGGACAGTTTCTACAAGATTGGATTATGGATCCTCAATTCCCACTTGTATGGCGTTTGCAAAAAGAAATTGCTGGCTCAGGTTCATTGGGCGATCTAGGAGCTCATGTTATTGATATGGCTCGCTACCTTGTTGGAGAATTCCAAGAAGTTATCGGTATGAGTGACACATTCATTAAGGAACGTCCAATTGCAGAAGGAATGACAGGACTTAGTGCAACTGGTGGAGCAAACTCTACTGAAATGGGTCCAGTTACTGTTGATGATGCGACGTTAATTATGGCACGCTTTGAAAATGGGGCTTTAGGTAGCATTGAAGCTACTAGATTTGCAGGTGGACACCGTTGTACAAACGGATTTGAGATTAATGGTAGTAAAGGAAGTATTCGCTTTGACTTTGAACGTATGAATGAGTTGGAAGTATACTTCACAGATGATGCTGCCGATGTGCAAGGTTTCCGTCGCGTATTAGCTACAGATTCTGCGCATGCCTATATGGACGCATGGTGGCCAGCAGGGCATACAATCGGTTATGAGCATACGTTCACACACGAAGTCGTAGAATTAATGCAAGCATTTGAGGAGGATCGTCAACCAAGTCCTAACTTTGTAGATGGTGTAAGATGTCAAGAAGTGTTAGAGGCAGTTGAACGTTCAATAGAGGAACGCAGATGGGTAGCCATCAGTGAAGTATAGACAACATTTCCGTTTCAAAAAAACTGATATTATACAATACGAAAAATTTTAGGGGGATATTTATGAAGAAAGCTTTAATCGTTTGGGGTGGATGGGATGGTCATCAACCAGAGCAAGTGGCAGCACTATTCCAACAACAATTAGAAGAAGAAGGATTTCAAGTTAATGTTCAATCATCATTAGAAGCATTTGCAGATGCAGAATATTTGAAAAGTTTAGATCTGATTGTACCTGTATGGACAATGGGGGAGATTGATCAAAAGTTAGTTGATAATGTTTCTCTTGCTGTGCAAAGTGGCGTAGGGCTTGCGGGCTGCCATGGTGGTATGTGTGATTCCTTCCGCAAAAATGTAGATTGGCAGTTCATGACAGGTGGACAATGGGTTGCTCATCCTGGTAATGATGGTGTTCAATATACAGTGGAAATTAATAATAGCTCAAGCTATTTAGTCGATGGAATTAGTAATTTTGAAGTGTCTACTGAGCAATATTATATGCATGTTGATCCTGCGGTAGAGGTACTTGCGACAACTCGTTTCCCTATTGTCGACGGACCGCATGTGCTAAACAAAGCTGTAGATATGCCAGTTGCTTGGACAAAGCGATGGGGAGTTGGCCGAGTGTATTACAATTCTTTAGGTCATCAAGCGAATATTATGGAAATAAATGAAGTGAAAGAAATGATGCGTCGTGGTTTCTTATGGTGTGCTGAAGGGAAAGCTCTAGCACAATCTGGAGAGGCAGCTGCTGGTGCCTATACTGGGATGCAAGATAATCAACTATAAGAGATAGTTCATAAAGCAGACTTTGATGACGATGAGTGTGCTAGATTAGCTTAAGCGGCATCGAATCTGAAGCGAACTTGGAAAGTCCGGTACGCGTGTACCAATAACGTACACTTGCGTTTCCTCCTTTCGCAAGTAGCGCTTCATCTTCTCGGTCCTGAATGCCTGCTTTTTGAACCTTTATTGGAAGAGATAGTTCAAAAAGCAGACTTTGATGACGATGAGTGTGCTAAATTAGCTTATTTAACATCAAAAATGAACACTTTAATATAAAATGACATATTAGGATAAGGGTGACTACGGGAATGGATAAAATTAAAGTTGGAATTATCGGAGCGGGAAACATTAGTGGCATTTATTTAGAGAATGGTAGTAAATTCGATTCTATGGAAGTTATCGCTATTGCAGATCTAGATGTACCGCGTGCAGTTGAAAAAGCAGAACAACATGGAATTAAAGGTTACTCTGTAGATGAACTAATGGCTGATCCAGAAGTTCAAATGGTAATTAATTTAACGATTCCCCAAGCACACGCAAGTGTTAGTATTCGTGCTCTTGAGTCTGGTAAACATGTTTATGTAGAGAAGCCATTTACAGTAACTCGTGAAGAAGCAGAGCAAGTCATTGCAATGGGAGAGCAAAAGGGACTTTATGTAGGCAGTGCACCAGATACGTTTCTAGGTGGTGGACTTCAAACTGCAATCAAAGTGATCGAGGATGGTTGGATTGGAACTCCTATTGGAGCTACCGCATTTATGTTAACGGGTGGTCATGAGCGTTGGCATCCAAATCCTGAATTCTTCTATCAAGTTGGCGGCGGACCAATGTTTGATATGGGACCGTACTACTTGACAGCATTAGTTGCGATGCTTGGACCTATTACTAGAGTAACGGGCTCTGCTAACATTTCTTATCCAGAACGTACAATAACTAGTCAGCCCAAGCATGGAGAGAAAATTAAAGTTGAGGTGCCAACGCATATTGCTGGCGTATTGGATTTTGCTTGCGGTGCAATGGGGACGATACTAACTACATTTGATACGCCTGGTCAAAGTACATTACCGAGAATTGAAATTTATGGTAGTCAAGGTACTTTACTTGTTCCAGATCCAAATACATTCGGTGGAGAAATAAAAATCAACCGAGCAGGAGCTTCGGAATGGTCGACAATTCCTCATTTATTCAAAAACACAGAAAATAGTCGTGGATTAGGAGCAGCTGATATGGCAGCAGCTATTCTTGAAGGACGTAGTCATCGAGCTAGCGGTCAATTAGGTTATCATGTTCTTGAGGTCATGCACGGCATTCATGATGCAGCTGCTGAAGGAAAACATTATATTATGAAGAGTAGTTGTGAGAAACCAGCCCTTCGCCCACTTGATAAACGTGACTTTCAAATTATGTAACAGCAACGATATTACAACAAACATATAATACTTACTAAAAGCCTATTTCAATGGAATATTTGAGGTAGGCTATTTTACATAGGAAATTAATTATTTAAGAGATGTGTACCATATTGTGAGTATTTAAGATGTAAAATAAAATATTGAAGGAAAATGGGATATGTCGAAGAATATTACAATATAAATGAATTGTCATACGTAGAAAGGGGATGTTATATGCTTTCTCCTCAATATGAACAATATAAGCAGACGTTCAAAAGTATTGAAAAGCCGTTTGCTTACATTAATCTTGATCTGCTGGATGCTAATATGAAAGCGATTTCTTTAGCGGCAGGTAGTAAAAAAATACGTGTAGCAACGAAGTCTATTCGCAGTGTAGAAATACTTAATCGAATAATGAATGCTGATCAAGTATTCCAAGGGCTGATGTGTTTTACAGTTAAAGAAGCTACATTTCTTTTGAAGCATGGTTTTGATGATATATTGCTAGGCTATCCGGCATGGGATGAGAAAGACATCACTTCTTTAATTTTGCAAGCAGGCGATAACAAGTTAGTAACCTTTATGGTAGACTCACTGCATCATGTAGAACAGTTACAGAAGATTGCCGATCAATGTAAGTGCCAGGTTAGAATTTGTCTAGATATTGATATGTCGGTGAAGTACCCATTTCTACATTTTGGAGTAAGGCGCTCCCCGATTGTATCTTGGGAGATGACTAAGCCTATCGTTGAAAGAATTATTCAATGTCGCTCATTAACTTTAGTCGGAATTATGGGATATGAGGCACAAATTGCTGGAGTAGGCGATCAGGTAGAAGGTCAATGGCTAAAAAATCAATTAATTAAAGCACTAAAACGGAATTCTATTAGAGAAGTAGCTAGAAGACGGGCGGAAGTACTTCAAGGAATTTCTAAATTAGGAGTACAACTTGAATTTGTGAATGCTGGTGGAACTGGTAGTTTAGATAGCTCATGTCTAGAAGAAGGCGTATCAGAAATTACGGTAGGGTCAGGATTTTACTCTCCAGTACTATTCGATAGTTATTCAAATTTCAAATACTTGCCAGCAGTAGGGTATGCTGTCGAGGTAGTGAGAAAACCAATGAAACATATCGTCACTTGTTTAGGCGGAGGATACACTGCCTCTGGGGCAGTGGGGGCAGATAAGTTACCAACACCACATCTCCCATATGGATTGAAACTATTGTTGCAAGAAGGGGCGGGTGAGGTTCAGACCCCACTTCGTTGTCCTAAGAATATGCATCTAGAGATAGGAGATCCTATATTTTTCAGACACGCCAAGGCAGGGGAATTATGTGAGCGCTTTTCTAAGTTATATGCGGTAGAAGGTAATGTCATTGTGGATGAATATTCAACCTACCGAGGAGAGGGAGAGTGTTTCTTATGAGTAACACTACTGTCTATCGAAAAAAATGGAGTAACTGGTCAGGTACTGTTAATACGGCCCCTGAAAAAATTGTCTACCCACGTACAATAGAAGAGGTGGCTTCTATTGTAATGGCTTGTTCAAACGAAAGTAAATACATAAGAGTTGTTGGATCTGGTCATTCCTTTAGTGCTGTTGCAGCATCTGATCAAGTGTTAATGTCATTAGATGAGATGCAAGGGATTGTCAATGTTAATAGAAGCGAATATACGGCTACGGTCTGGGCGGGTACGAAGTTAAAACTTCTTGGAGAGCTACTTTATGCTAAGGGGCTCGCCCAGGTAAATCTAGGAGACATAGATTTACAGACTATCGGGGGTGCAATCAGTACAGGTACACATGGCACTGGTAAGCGGCTTGGTTCGATCTCTACTCAAGTAGTAGGGATTACTGTAGTGAATGGACTTGGAGAGATTATGGAATGTACGGAGGAGTCACATCCTCAATTATTTAAAGCGTTGCAAATCTCCTTAGGGTCGCTTGGAATTATTGTACAAGTGAAATTAAAATTAAAAGCATCTTATTTACTTGGATACGAGAGTATGAGAATGCAACTTGATAACTGCTTGCCGCAAATGTCTCAATTGGCAGAGGAAAATCGGCATTTTGAGATGTATTGGTTTCCATATGCTAATACTTGCCAAGTGAAAATAATGAATGAAGTTAACTTTTCCACACCGGAGACTCCTTTAAGAGATTATTTTAACGAACACATTATGGAAAACTCATTATTTGGTGCACTATCAATGCTTTGTAAATCTATGCCATCGTTAACCAAGACGGTGAGTCGTCTGAGTGCTTCTAGTATCCCAGTTACGACAAAAGCAGCTTATAGTCATAAAATTTATGCGACAAAGCGAATGGTTCGCTTCAATGAAATGGAATATAATGTGCCAGCAGAAGCGTTGGAGGATGTCATTCGTGATATGCGTAAAGCTATGGATAAACAAAACTTTCATGTTCATTTTCCCGTCGAATGTCGTTATGTAGCTAGTGATAATATATGGCTTAGCCCATCATATGAGAGAGATTCAGCATATATTGCAATTCATATGTACCGAGGCATGCCTTACGAGCAATACTTTAATGCGATGGAAGAGATTTTTTTGCATTATGAAGGAAGACCCCACTGGGGGAAAATGCATTCACTTAAAGGAACTCAACTGCAAAAACTCTACCCTCGATGGAATGATTTCATTGCAATTCAATCTGAAATGGATCCACAACGTATATTATTAAGCCCTTATATGCAACAACTTTTGCACACGTAAAAGTATTAGACTATCCAAGTTATCGCGGGATAGTCTTTTTTTGAGCCATTAAGTCGAAACATGAAAAATTATGTAGAATAAACTGTAAGTTTAATACAAATACTGGTTAAAAACGACTTATTCAAATATAATAAAAATGTATTTAAATTGTAAAAGTAGTAAAAAAGTACAGGAGGCAATATGAGAACAAAATATACTGAGGAATCGACGATATCGCGAAATAATGATTACATCATTATTCATCAAGGAAACGTAGTCACCGAGGTTGAGACTGTTCAAGCTTCTATAGTGATACATCAAGGTTTAATTGAACAACTCATAACAAGTAAAGATCATTTAGAAAATTGGTTATTAGAACATCCAGAAGCTCAAATCATTGAAGCTGCTGGACATTATGTATTACCTGGCTTAATAGATATTCATTGTGATGCAATAGAAAAAGAAGTTCAACCGAGACCAAATACATTATTTCCATTAGAACTATCATTATTAGAATTTGAACGAAAGCTACCTCTTCATGGTATTACTACGATGTATCATTCATTATCTCTCGGAGTAGGGCTAAGTTTACGCGGTGTACATCTCATGACTGAGCTTGTTCAACTTATCCATCGCTATAATACTGAACGAGGGATTGTTAGAAATCGTGTGCATTTACGGTTTGAAGTATCTTATCATGCAGGTTTGCCGATTGTAGAACAATACATTAGAGAGAACTTTATTCACTATTTATCTTATATGGATCATTCACCTGGGCAAGGACAATACCGAGCACCTGGCTCATTTGAAAAGTATGTAATGAAAAATCAAGGAGTAACTTCTGATGAAGTAAAAACTATAGTAGATGAATTAATAGAGCGAAAAAACGAAGTAGATTGGGATCATCTGAAGGAGTTAGCTTTACTAGCAAATACGCGTAATATTGCTGTTGCGTCACACGATGATGATACGAATGAGAAGATTGATCAAGCGGTCCAAAGTGGGGTAACCGTTAGTGAGTTTCCAATAACATTAGAAGTAGCCCAATACGCAACGAAGAGAGGGATGAAAGTATGTGTAGGTGCTCCAAATGTCGTGCGTGGTGCTTCGCATGATAATAATTTGAAAGCAGTAGAAGCAATACAACATGGGGCGGCTCATATTCTTTGCTCCGATTATCATCCATCCTCCATACTTCAAGCAATATTTAAGTTAGCTAACGATGAAGTTTTACCACTTCATGAATCAACGAAACTAGCAACATTGTATCCAGCAGAAGCGATGAAAATATCTCATCAATTTGGATCTATTGCTGTTGGCAAAGCGGCCGACATTATTATTGTCGACCACTTTCACCAAATCCCCTTCGTACAAACAACGCTCGTTAATGGAGTGA
Organism: Paenibacillus endoradicis; assembly: GCF_024721975.1. The sequence goes on from NZ_JANQBB010000003.1 coordinate 58,182, forward strand.
ATGTATATCAATCAAATCCATTTATACAGTGCTAATATGATGGAGATGCAGTTGTAGAATTATTGTCCGATTGCAGATGGTCGAATAAGGTATTCAACATTGAAGATTGAAGTGCTTCATTAGAGTCTTTCCAGATAATCTCGAATAGCACACCTAATCCAGGTAATGCTCGTTCGTCAGCATCTACGGAGTCTGTAATTGTCTCATTTAATTCAGCTTTGCTGTTGTCTTGAACACGTTGAATAATAGCTTGTCTTAGATCGAAATTTTGCATACGAATAGTGCCTCCCATAAGTTTTTCATTATTTTTTCGAGTCGAATTGATGAGAATGAATACAACATCGATGTCTATTGTTAAATTTGACTGCAATAGCTTTACTCTTCCCAGTTAAATGGGGTATCATTCAAGTTATTGATCAAATTTGTAGAAGGTATGTGAATTTACATGACGAGAGAACATTTATTACTTTCATCCGTTGCGAATGAGCGTGTAAAGCTATGGTCATCCTTGCTTGAGAAGAAGCATCGTGATCGTCAAAATATGTTTATTATAGAGGGTATTCATCTCATTAAAGAAGCAGTAAAATCTGGCGTTGCAATAGAAGCTATTGTATACGATGCTGATCGTGGATTACCTACGGAGATTTCCACAATAATGGAACAAGTGCCAAGCTACACGGAATGGTATAAAGCTTCTAAGCAAGTGATGTCGAAGTGTACAGGTACGGAGTCTGCCCCACCGATCTTTGCTGTATTAGGAAAGTTCAAAATTTCTGAAGAAGCATTGTACGAGAAGAATGGTCTTGTCGTAGTATTGGATGGCGTGCGAGATCCTGGTAATGTAGGCACGATTATTCGAAGCAGTGATGCTGTCGGGGCTAATGCAGTCATTTTAGGAAAAGGATGCGTTGATCTATATAATCCTAAGACCGTACGTTCGACGATGGGATCGTTATTCCATATTCCGATTGTTGAAGGGGATCTAATACCGTATATTCAGAAGGCAAAGGAACAAGGTATTCATATTGTAGGGACAAGCTTGCAAGCAACGGATAATTGCTACAGTTATAATTGGCAAGATGGATCGTGGCTAGTTATGGGGAGTGAAGGAGATGGTCTTTCTAGCGAAGTAGAAGCGCTAGTGAATAAGACGATCATTATCCCAATGGAAGGTAATAGCGAGTCGTTGAATGTAGCTATGGCAACGACTGTATTGTTATATGAGGCGTTAAGACAACGGAAGTTTAACTAGCAAGTCATTGTTTTAACGAACATATAATTGCTGTCTACTGACATAAATAGCTGTCGTTGGTCAAATAATTGTACCTACAAAAAATCACTATAAATAAATTCGTGAAAGACTGGAAGCTGGTCGGGGTTAATCTTCAACCATGCTCTAGTCTTTTTTTCTTCATGTTAAAGACCTTCTCAAATATTCCTCATAATCTAGCATAAATAATTTATGAATAAGTAAATGAAGTTGAACTTTTTAATATCCTCCTAATAACATCACTAATATTCATATTTGTGGAAATAATTATAGTTGTAATGATAACTTTATAAAGAAATATATGGTAATATAATAAAAAAGCACCATTATAATGGGGGCATAATTCATTGGAACATCTTATAGGAAAGAAAATAGAAAGTGATATTATAAATGCGTTTGGAATTACTATTGTTCCTGCCAAATCTATTCTTAATTATGAAGCTATAAGGTTAATGAGTAATCATCAAATAGATATTAACTCTATTGTTTTCGCATCTAATGAAAATAAAAATGTTCAATTAAGCAATATTTTTCAACAAACAGTTTCAAAATCAAAAGAGTTATTCGAATCTATAACAATATATCGTAAAGTTCCTTTGTTGGAAATTAGAAAAGAGATTCTTCCGACCATTCATGATATGGCGAAACATCCAGATATTTTTGAATTATTTGAGGCGATCAAAGCAAAGGATGACTATACGTATCAACATAATATCGGTGTTGGTATATTATCTACGCTTATTGGTACATGGTTGAATTTAGATAAATCTGAATTATCCATTTTATCATTAGCAGCCACTTTACATGATGTTGGTAAAGTGAGTATTCCGATAGAGATTTTAAATAAGCCAGGAAAACTAACTGATAAAGAATTCGATATCGTGAAAAAGCATACGATCTTCGGATATGATTTGCTAAAAGGGACGACCGGATTAAGTCCTAGAGTTGCACGTGTTGCGTTGCAACATCACGAGCGTGAAGACGGAAGGGGATATCCATTAGGATTGAAGAAAACGAATATTGAACTATTTAGTTCGATTGTCGCCGTTGCTGACGTTTTTCATGCGATGTCCTCTAAGCGCCCCTATCAGGAACCAATCCCCTTCCATGAAATCGTTAGTCAAATGGGACATGGGAGATTTGGCGAGCTGAATCCACAGATTGTATCGTTATTTCTTGAAAATATGATGAAAAGAACTGTAGGGAAACAAGTTGTGTTAACAGATGGAAGATTAGGAAATGTTGTAATGTTAAACCCTCATAGAATAGAAACACCGTTAATTAAAATTGATAATTATTTCGTAGATTTAAGTAAAGAGGAAGGTTTACGTATTAGCGAGATAGTCGCATAGAGCGAGTTGCAGAGCCGATCGATTTTGGGAGTTCCTCCTGATTTTCGTTAGGCTCGTTTCAATCCAACCTCGAATAATTCTTTTTTTGGAATTTCGCTTCCTGTGAAATGACACGAATTATTTATTAACAAATTATCAATATAAAATGTAAGTGAGGTATTAATATATGGATTCAAAGTTAATGGAACTCATTGATTTCACGAAAAGAAAATTTGGATTAGATAACTATTACTTGGAAAGACATAGATTTTATCGAAATATCAATATGTTCAATGAAACCGTATACACACTTTGTATGGAGTGGTTTCCTAATCATGAAACTGTACAAGAGGATGATGGTTCGAATCCAGAAGGTACAGCTGTTATTGAGATAAGAGTTGATACTCGTAAGGTTGAAAGGGTTATTTTTGTAATGGGTAAGACATACGCAAAAGACGGGATTACATTTGCCAATCTCAATACAAAAGACATCATAAAATGGATTGAGCAAGAAACAGGGCTCACTTATGAGGAGCAATTTCAATTACATAAAGAAGGAGCGGGAAAACTCTCTTTTAGGGATTGTGTAGAAGGGATTTCCATATATCCAGCTGGATGGATTGAAGTTAAGTTTGACAGTGAAGGGAATCTCACACTTTTCTCAGTCCATAGTCATTTTCCTTCTAAAGAATTAGTTAAACTTGAAAAATATACACTTTCCCTTGAAAGACTAGATCATATAGTAATGGAGCAATTGAAGCTGATTGAATTTCCTCTATATGAACAAAAAAGACTATTGCCTGTTTATGCAATGGAAGAGGTATATGTTACAAATGATGGATTATCGACGATTCCATTTGAAATAAATGCGAAAGTAAGGTCGTATTTGGAAATCAATAAAAAGATTTATTGGGATAAACCAAATAATGAACAAACCAATAAACCATTTAATAGAAAAGATATGAGGTGGAATGAAGATATTACAGCTGAACAAGCATTTGTATGTGAGCCAAGCCCTGATTCATTACCAATCACAGATATGGAACAAGAGAAATGTATAAGTGCAGTGAAAGATTTTTTAAGTTTGGAGTACCCGAATGATACTGGAAAATGGATAATAAAAACAATGTATCGTGATAAAGGCAGCATTCTTGTAACATTGAGACTTATTACTCAGCATAATCTTGTCTTTCAGAGAAAAATAAATGTCATGATTGATACAAATAGCCTTCAAGTAATTAATTATATGGATAATCAAACCCAATTAGATAGTATTGATAAATTCCGAAAATATGATGCAGTAAAAATAACGAAAGAAGAAGCTTATGAAAAGATGAAGGGATTGTTTGAGTTAATACCTTATTATGTGTATGACTTTGAACAAAAACAATATATTTTATGCGGAAAATTAGATAGTCAATATGGGGTGAATGCAGAAAACGGTGAAGTCATTTCATTAGATGAATTATAGATTTAATGATAGTTTAACCTTTGTCATTACAAGGTCGTTTATTAAAAATAGAGTGGGAGAGAGCCAGCGACATAGGCTTCTCTCTTTTCTTTTACCAACGGTTTTCCTGATTCATTATGGATAGAATACAGCCCAATCTAGCAAGACTTTCACCTGTTCGTTTCGCAAGTGTTGACTTGAAATCTTCATTCGAAGATTTAATTCTATCATTCTCATGTCTTTTCTTCTGTCTTTTGCTTCCGATACGCTCCAGGAGCTATTCCATAATAACGTTGAAAAACGCGATGAAAGTATGTATAGCTTCCGAACCCGGTTTCTTCGGCAATACGTTCGAGTGTAAGTGGACTTTTGCCCATTAATTCAAGCGCCATTGCAAGTCGCACCTTCTGAGCATATTGCATAATAGACATCCCGAATTCAGCTTTGAATAACTGAACGGAGCGGGACACACTAAGTCCTGCATGTTTGGCGGCATCGTCTAAAGTGAACGGGATTGGAGCATTTTCTTCAATGTAATGTTTTATTTTATATGAGAGCAGTTTCGGACCGGAAGTATACGATTTTGCTTCATCTATAGCTCTATCAAGTAAATAACATAATGCTTGCATCAGAGAATCTACGAGTGCTAAATTGCCTCCGTCAAGTCTTCTCTTCTCTAGTATTAGCTGCTGCCAGATAGCGGCAATTCTGCTGTTCTCTCCAATTTTTGTCTTGTGCGGTCTTCGTTGCAGACTCCACCATTTATCAATCCAGTCCCCACTGCAAATGACGTAATAATCACCGCTTGGACCAAGCTCGCCAATTTTAAGATCATATATGTCGCCGGGCGCGAACAAAAGTAGATCGCCAGGTTCAATGGTATCTGTCTGTCCCGAAATCAATGCTTGGCATGAACCTTCAGTCTGTAGTCGAAAGATATAGGTTTTAAGACCAGTTCTATAGGTATCCCTATATGGAGTAGTATGGTACATAAAGGCGCAATAATCCAACTTTATTTGAGACTGCATAATATCTTTACCTCCTTATAAATAAGCAGATCGTATAGGTTTATCATTAGTTTGTTTCTACACATACCCATTCGTTTCCTTCATAATTATGTGTAAAAGATTAAAGGAGATGTTTCAGTTGATAGCAAAGAAAAATTTATTTTCGTCAGAAATCAAGGAGAAAGTTCAATCGTTGATTTCTGAGATGACGTTAGAAGAGAAAGTTGGCCAAATGTCGCAATTTGATTGGGGATTTCATGCCATAAATCCGGATGCCGGTGGTGAAATTAATCTGATCATGAAGGAACTCTTAGATAAGGGTATGCTGGGCTCGTTGTTTAATTTATCTGGAGTTGAACAAGCAAATACATTGCAACAGCAAGCGATTGAAAGGTCTCGTCTTGGAATTCCTATGATTGTAGGGAGAGATGTTATTCACGGTTACCGTTCAGTTTTTCCTATTCCACTCGCGCAATCGGCAAGCTGGAATCCAGATCTAATTAGAAGAACAGCATCAGCCGCGTCCAAGGAAGCGGCGTCTGACGGTATTTCTTGGGTATTTGCTCCGATGATCGATATTACGAGAGATCCAAGATGGGGAAGAATCGCCGAAACTATGGGAGAAGATCCCCATCTAGGTGAGATTATGGCTGAAGCATGGGTTGATGGTGCGGAAGTGCTAGATTCTGCTAATGAAAGCCTTTCTGTTGCAAGCTGTCCGAAGCATTTTGCAGGATATGGATTTGCAGAATCAGGCCGTGATTACAATACGGTAGATGTATCTGATAGAGTGTTACGTGAAGTGATTTTACCTCCTTTCCGTAAGGCTGTGGATGCAGGAGCACTAAGTATTATGGCATCATTTAACGAGGTAAATGGAGTTCCAGCATGTGCCAACCATTATTTGCTTACGACAATTTTACGTGAGGAGTGGGGCTTTGAAGGTGTTCTCGTTAGTGATTACAACGCACTGGGAGAACTTATTACACATGGAGTTGCCAAAGATGCGGAAGAAGCTTGCGAAATCGCCATTAAGGCGGGTACGGATATGGACATGCATTCAGGAATTTACTATAAATATTTACCGAAACTAGTCCAAGAAGGTCGCGTTGATGAAAGCTTAATCGATGCAGCCGTTGGGCGGATATTGGCGTTAAAGATTAAGCTTAAATTGTTCGACAATGCACAAGTTAATCCCGATCTGAACCAAAGTGTTATATTGTCTGAGGAGCATGTATCTTTAGCTCGCGAGGCTGCAAGAGAATCTATTGTTTTGCTGAAAAATGACAATGATACACTTCCTTTGACCAAACAATTAAAGTCGCTAGCTGTTATTGGACCACTAGCAACGAATATAAACGATCCATTAGGTTGTTGGGCAGCTGACGGTAATCCAGACGATGTCGTATCATTGCTTGATGGGATTAAAGCGAAAATATCACCAGACACAGAGCTTCTATACGCGGAAGGTTGCGATATAGAGAGTGAAGACGAGAACGGATTTGAACAGGCGCTGGCAGTAGTTGCTCAAGCAGATGTAACCATTATCGCTGTAGGGGAAAGTAAAATTATGAGCGGTGAAGGAAACTCCAGATCTGAGCTTGATTTGCCTGGAAAACAACGCGAGCTAGTGGAAGCAGCTATTAAGCTCGGCAAGCCAGTTGTCGTAGTTCTGTTTAATGGGCGTCCGTTGACGACGGTTTGGCTGGATGAAAAGGCTACATCTATTGTAGAGGCTTGGCACCTGGGAATACAAAGCGGTAATGCCATTGCAGACGTGCTCTTTGGAGATTATAATCCAAGTGGTAAATTGACGGCAACATTCCCTAGAAGCGTTGGTCAAATCCCGCTTTATTATTATCGAAAAAATACGGGTCGCCCTCCAGGTGGCGTCTACTCTTCAAGATATGTTGATGCTCCAGTACAGCCGTTATATCCATTCGGGTATGGTCTGAGCTATACGAAATTTGAATACAACAATCTTGTTATAAGTTCGACTAGTATTAGCAGCTCAGATTCCGTATCTGTTTCTGTAGACATCACGAATACTGGTAGCTACAACGGTGATGAGGTTGTTCAGTTATACATTCGGGACTTAGCTGCAAGTGTAACGCAGCCGCTTAAGAAATTAAAAGGATTTTCGAAGATTAGTCTACTTGCTGGTGAGACGAAGACAGTGACATTCACAGTAACACCTTCTGATCTTGCGATCATCGGTGTAAACAACAGTCTGACTGTTGAGCCTGGTAGTTTCCAAGTGATGGTTGGATCAAATTCAGAGGATGGCTTGATCGGAGAATTCGTAGTTCGATAAGTAAGTATACGTATTATCATTGCGTTAATAAGTTCAATAAAGAGGCTCCCCTTGAGGTTGACAGGTGCATTAATAAAACCTGTCTGCGTACAAGGGGAGTTTTTTATGCTGAAAGATTTGATTTCATAGTGGTACAACAAGTGTAGAACTGTAAGAAACTAACCGTTAAGTATAGTCGATTACAAATGGTGATCAGTATTAAGACGTAAAAACGCAAAAAATATCAGTTTATTGTAAATACGAGATTGACAACGATCTTCTATAATGAATGTGCCAGTTCCAACACTATATCATCACAGGAAGAAGGTTTGAACAGGCGATTGTTATATTCAAGCAATGAATAGGTATTCATATTTCTAGATTAGAGGAGGAAGAATATGTTGAAAAATTCAGTAGTAGGCAGGGGAAAATCACTTCGAAAAGCTTTGGCATATGTATTATGCGTCAGTCTATTTTTCTCTTTCATGCCACCCTCAAAGATTGCAGCAGCAGATGACATTATGCCCTTAAACGTATTTCATGAAGATTTTAATGAAGGGAATGCCGACGGTTGGAGCATGTATGGATCAGCAGATGCAGGTAATCGAGGTATTTGGTCTGTTAATTCGTCAAAACAGTATAGTATTAATGGAGCTCCAGGTGCAAAATCAATAGCATCTAACACTTTTTTTCAAGATTTAGTTTATGAGGTTGATTTGAAAGTTGGAGGACTTAATTCAGATGCAACTGGCGTACTCTTTAGAGCCAATAACTTTACAGATAATGTTACAGATGGCTATACGGGGTATTACGCATCATTAACTGTAGACAAAAAAGTTGCACTCGGAAGAGTAACAGGAAATGGCGATGAATGGAAGGAACTTGCGGCTGTTCCTGTTAATTGGAATCAAGGTCATTTCAAGGTTGTAGCGGTGGGCAATCATATTCAAATATATTTAAATGATATGAGTACTCCAGTTATTGACTTAGTTGACGATGATGGCAAACAAATAACTGAAGGTGGTCAAATCGGTCTACGTACTTGGTGGGGAACATCAACGATAGACAATATAACCGTTAGAGAATATTCAGAGCAAGCAACAGTTGCGCCTGAGTTTAGTATAGCTGCAGGACTTTACGACTCTTTGCAAACGGTTTCATTGACGTCGACTACACAAGATGCGACTATTCGTTACACAACAGATGGTAGTCAACCTAATAGCAGCTCTCCTATATATACTGCTCCGATTTCAGTGACATCTGTAATGAATATAAAAGCCTATGCAGAGAAATCCGGAGAAATGGTATCTGAAATGGTAGAGGCTCTCTATGTGATTGCTAGAACTGAAACGGAATGGATAAATGATTTCGAAGATGGACAAACGGATGAGTGGATTACATATTCAGGAGTCCAATCCGGTGTATGGACAGCAGTAGATGGTGAATATGAAATTCAAAACGGTAGAGGCGATAAAGCTCTTCTGAACGTTAATGCCGAGCATTTTGTAGTAGAGGCAGATATTAACCCATATTCAAGCTGGCAAAATAGTGGTTTCGTCTTTAGAGTTACTGATCCAGGTCATGGTTCTGATAATATGAATGGTTATTATGCGGGGATTGCTGCGGATGGAACTCTCGAAGTAGGAAAAATGAATTCAGCTGAGAATGACGGAGATGGCAGCTGGACTAGAATTACAAAGACATTTGCTGGAGTTTTTCCTAATGAAAATAACCACTTAAAAGTTGTAGGGATCGATACAACCTACTACATTTTTGTAAACGAGGAGTTAGCATTCCAATTTACAGACGCTGACTATATTACAGGTACGGTAGGTCTTAGAGCTTGGAATGATGATGAGAAAGTTACATATGACAATTTTCATTTTACAAGCTTGACACGTCAATTAGAAACATTTACGGAAAATTTTGATGATGAAAATGCAGCAGGATGGACTACTTTTGGTGGTACATGGAATGTATCTGATGGAATGTATAAAGTAATCAAAGGTGCTGGGTTCAAAGCGATTGCTGATGGAACAAGTTACAGTAATTTCGAGTATGAAGCGGATCTTTCAATAGGTACCGGCACTCGTGATGAAAATGCAGGTTTGCTATTCAGAGTGAGTAATCCGACAATTGGTGCTGATAACCTTAAGGGGTATTATGCAGGCATTAGTGTCAATGGTCGAGTACAAGTTGGAAAGTTCGATAATAACTGGACGGAGCTAGCATCAATACAATATCCAATTAGCTCCAATAAAGTATATAAGCTAAAAGTAGTGTCTGAAGGAAGAAATATCGAAGTTTACGTTGATGATGAGATAGTTGTAAGTGTAGTAGATCGCTCATTTACAGAGGGTGCTATTGGACTTAGAAATTATCTTGTCGATGCGGCATATGATAATCTCTCAGTTACTGATATTGGCTCAGTCGTACAGCCTACCTACGATTGGTCTTGGGTTCAAGGGGCGGTATTCGTACCTACAAACGCTGTCAACCAAATCGAGCAATGGCGTAGTTACGATCACGAGATTAACGATAGAGAACTCTCGTATGCTAAAACGTATGGTATCAATTTGGTACGTGTTTTCATGCATGATTTGTTATGGGAACACGATAAAGATAATTTATTAGCAAATTTGGAAGACTTCCTTTCATTAGCGGACAAATATGATATAAAAGTAGAACTTGTATTTTTCGATGATTGTTGGAATGACTTTCCCACATGGGGAGATCAGCTTGCACCGAGATATGGAGCGCATAATAGTCGCTGGGTGGAAGGACCAGGTGACGCTGTAAAAGCAGATTACGCTGCGAACAAGGAAAAGCTGAAACAATATGTTCAAGGTATAGTTAACGAATTCAAGGATGATGATCGAATTGTTATTTGGAACGTATTCAATGAGCCTAGCAATGGTGAAGGTGGTTTGATGGATACTGTTACGAAGCAAATTATGAACGATGCACGTATTTGGATTAAGGAAACCGGTTCAACGTTGCCGATTACTTCTACTGGTGGACAGTTCTCTGGCGGACCTTTCTCTGATTTTATTACTTATCATCCCTATGAATCAGATTATCCTACTAACCCTGCAAAATATGGTCCAAATAGTGAAGTGCTTGCGGATGAGGTTATGAATCGATTGACACAATCGGTGCCTGGTGTAGTAGATAATTTCGGTAAAAAAGGTATGGGCTTTGTTATGTGGGAGCTAGGTATCGGTCGAGATAATACTCGCTTTCCTTGGGGAAGCGACGTTAACCCGTTGACTGAGGAGCCGAAAGTGCCGTTTCATGGTGTTGTATATCCTGATGGTCATCCTTGGGATGTGAATGATATTAAAGCATTAGTGGGCGATAAATATAATGAACTACCAATTTTTAATGTTCATTATTTCAAAGACGATAACTTCGCTCAACTTGTAAAGAAATCTATCACACCTCGTATTGACTTTGACCTTGGTAATGAGAAAGGAACCGGTTCAGTAGACCCTACGGTCGGTATTGGCGAGGATAATTTCTCTATTCGTTGGTCAGGGACGATCCAGCCTATAGAATCAGGAGAATATACAATTTATGCTGATAGCGATAATATCGCGAGAGTATGGATCGATGGAACACAAGTTATTAATAAACAATCCAATGTTAGGCAAGAAGCAAGCGGAGTCATTACGCTAACTGGTGGAGATAAGCTAGCTGTGAAGATCGAATATGTACACGGTACAGGCGATTCCAGCATGCATTTGAAATGGGCAGGGCCAAATATGGTTAAGCAGGTAATTCTACCGGTCTATACAGAAATCCCCGTTGATTCAGTTTCAATAGCACCTATTGATGTAACGGTGAAGATTGGTCAAACAGAGCAGTTGCTTGCTGCTATAGAGCCTGTCAATGCTTCGAACCAACAAGTAACATGGAGCTCTAGCAAACCAGGAATTGTACATGTAAGTGCAGATGGTCTTGTAAAAGGGATAGCTGAAGGAACGGCAACGATTAGCGCTATTTCAATTGATGGCGGGAAGGTGGCTACTACAACAGTAACCGTTGTGAAAACTACGACGTTCACCAACCCAATTGTACCCGTTTCAAGCGGAGCAGGTTCAGCAGATCCATCGATTGTGTTCAAGGATGGATATTATTACTATGTGAAATCAGAAAATGATGCTGCTCTTGTCGTGGCTAAGGCCAAAAGATTGGAAGACATCGGTTCTTCACCACGTGTGACAGTATATACACCACCGGCAGGAACGAAGTATTCAAAAGGAATTTGGGCCCCTGAATTACAGTATATTAATGGAAAATGGTATATTTATTTCGCTGCTGATGATGGTAACAATAGCAACCATCGTATGTATGCATTGGAGGGCACTTCACAAGATCCACAAGGCACGTACTCATTCAAAGGAAAAGTAACGGATGCTACTGATAAGTGGGCAATTGATGGTGCGGTGCTGCAAGCAGATGACAATTCCCTTTATTTTGTATGGTCAGGCTGGGAAGGAAATATCAATGAGCGACAAAATATTTATATTGCACCTATGAGTAACCCATGGACAATAAATGGTCCGAGAGTATTGATTTCTACTCCTGAAAAACCGTGGGAATTAAATGGTACACCTTATATTAATGAGGGTCCAGAAATATTGAAGAAAGACGGAAAAGTATTCATTGTGTATTCAGCAAGTGGAAGCTGGTCTGATGATTATACGCTTGGTATGCTGACCAACACCGATGGAAATTTCCTGAAAGCTTCTTCTTGGTCAAAGAGCGGTCCGTTATTTAGTAAAGTAGCAACAAGCTTCGGCCCAGGTCATAACAGTTTTACGACTTCACCAGATGGGAAAGAAGATTGGATTGTCTACCATGCCACTTTAAAATCAGGAGCTAGCTGGGGGAACCGTAGCGTACGAGCGCAGAAGTTCACTTGGAACGCTGATGGCACACCTAACTTCGGAACGCCTGTTACCTATGGTGAAGATGTAGAACAGCCTTCAGGTACACCGGTTGTGGAACGTTATAAGTATGAGGCAGAAGATGCTAATCTTCACGGAAATACAGTCATCGTTAATTCAGAAAATAGTTCAGGCGGCAAAGTCGTAGGGAAACTTGATGTTACAGACAATGATTTTGTGAAATTTACAGTTGATGTAGCAAATGCTGGAGATTATAGCTTAATTGTAATGGCTGAAAACGGCTCTGCTAATAGTTCGATTGCCGAGCATAATGTCATTGTGAATGGTCAACCAGCTCAAGCGATCTCTTACAAAAACTTTGGCTTGAGTCATATTAATCCTTCTTCAATTGATGTTACATTGAAAGCTGGTTCTAACACGATTGGATTGACGAAGAAAACGAATTTCGCACAGATTGACTATATTGTACTTGATCGTATTACAGGAAGTTCACAAAATGTTCTTCCAATAGAATCGTTGAGCGTAGATAAATCTACTTTGAATGTGCAATCTGGAGCATCAGTGAAACTTACATCAACGATTAAGCCAATTATGGTTGTTAACAACAATGTATCAGCTACATCATCAAATTCAAATATAGTGAGCGTAAAGCTTGTTAGTACAGACAGCGCAACAGGAAGCGCAACGTTTGAAGTAACAGGAATGCAACCTGGAACGGCGAAGATTAGTGTAGTTAGTGTAGATAATGGAAAACTAATAGCTGAAAGCATGGTGAATGTTTTAAATGCACCGTTAGAACCTGATCTTTCATCCTTCACCGTGGATCAATTCGACTCGGCTGTATTGAATAGTGCTTGGTCGATATACCAAGAAAAAGCTTCACATTGGAGCTTAACGAAAAATAGTGACTATATGACGATTACGACAACAGCTACCGATCTATTTCAAAATAATAACTCACAGAACAATGTGTTCATGCAAAACGTTCCTGTAGATGGTGATTTTGAAATCGTAACGAAGTTAACTGCGCCCGTTTCCAAAAATCATCAGCAGGCGGGTTTGATTGTATGGGAGAATGCTGACAACTTCGTTAAACTAAGCCATGTTTGGGCTGACGGACAGGTACTGGAAACAGCGTATGAAATTAATCAACAATATCGTAAGCCAGATAATTTTGTTAAGCATCCGGGTGGAGATACACTTACACTGAAGCTGAAGAAGATAGGCAAAGTTTATACGACCTATTATTGGGACGGCTATGAATGGATTAAAGCTGCAAACGATATTACAGCAGATTTAAAAAATATTAAAGTAGGTTTTTATGCAAATAATATCGTTGCTCCGAACGATCCTATAGATGCAAAATTTGATTACTTTGCGATTAGAATGATCGAGGGAGGAGTAGATGTAGCTCCTAAAACAGCTAATTTGCAAAAAGGTGAAAATGTACAGCTTACGAATAAGGGAGAAAGCAAGGCTGATGTTAACTGGACTTCCTCAAATGAAAGTATTGCAACAGTAAGTAACTTGGGACTAGTGAAAGCTATTGCTCCAGGTAGAGTGATCATTACAGCCACTTCCATTAACGGTGATTTCAGTTCCCAATCTATCGTTACGGTTGCAGGAGAAGTAACTCCCGGTGAAGTATTGTATAGCGAAGACTTTACAAATCTGAAGCAAAGTGATTGGAATACTTATGGCGGTGTCTGGTCTGTTAATGACGGTGCCTTCACGGTTACGAATGGTGACGGATACAAAGCGGCATTAAATACACAACAATTCACTGACTTTGTAATGGAAACTGATGTGAAAATCGTAAGTGGAACTGAAGCGGGTCTATTCTTCCGAGCTTCTAATCTAGATGTCGGATCAGATACGTTAGATGGTTATTATGTTGGTATTAATGCAGCGAACAGAGCGGCTGTTTTAGGAGTATTTACAGATGGTAAGTGGAAAGAAATTGCTACTAGAAATCTACCTATTTATTCTAACCAATGGTATACAGTAAAAGTTGTCGTAAGTGAAAATCATATTCAGGTGTACATTAACGACAATCCGCTTAACGTTAATCCATATCCGAAATTTGATTTGGCAGAGACTTCACATCCTGCAACGGGATCGATAGGCTTTAGAACATTCAAGGCTGAGGCTCAATTTGATAATGTGAAGATCAGTTCTTATGTAGAAACAATAACGGAACCAACGTATACGAATATAGAGCAGCTTCCTAATATTGCTGACCCACATGTCATGTACTATGAAGGTACGTATTACTTATATGGGACACACACTGCTGATTATCCGAATATGCCTAACGGAATCAAGGTCTATACTTCAACTGATCTTGTAAACTGGACGGAGCATGGCTATGCTCTAGAAAAAGCCAATTCGTGGGGGAATGACCGTTTCTGGGCGCCAGAGGTTATTGAGAGAGATGGAATTTTCTACATGTATTATGCAGTTCAAGAGCGTCTAGCGGTAGCGACCAGTGATTCGCCGCTCGGTCCGTTCGTTCAAGAAGTTAAAGAACCGATGCATCTTAATACGCCAGAGATCGATGCACATATTTTCACGGATGACGATGGGAAAACTTATATCTATTTTGTTCGTTTTAATAACAATAATCATATTTTAGTTGCTGAGTTGAACGATGATATGAAGACGATGAAAGAAGATACAATTCAATTCGTATTCGCTCCAACACAAGAGTGGGAAAAGAGTCAGAAATCTCCAGTTGCTAGTATTAATGAAGGTCCATTTGTCGTAAAACATAATGGAATCTACTATATGACATATTCTGGGAACCACTTCCAAAGTCCGGATTACGGAGTAGGCTATGCTACTGCGCCAACACCAACGGGACCTTGGACGAAGTATGAGTTTAATCCGATTATGAAATCCAATGAACTCGTGCCAGGTGCAGGTCATCATTCATTAATTCAATCTCCGGATGGTACAGAATTGTTTATGGTCTATCATACTCATTACGGTGATGGTCAGACTGAGCCGAGAAAGCTAGCGATCGATCGCGTGAAGTTCGTGCCACAGGAGAATGGTCCAGATGTAATGGAAGTGTGGGGTCCTACGATCACACCGCAGCGTATGCCATCTAATCATACTAACGTTGACGTAGATTCTATTATATTAAGTGGACAAAGCGGTGCGACAGCGATTACAACAAAAGGCGGTACGTTGCAGCTTAGTGCAACGGTGATTCCAAGCTATGCTACGAATAAGCAAGTAGTATGGACTATTGCGAACGGAGCAAAATTTGCTTCCATCTCAGAGAGTGGATTATTGACCGCTTTAGCAGATGGAGCGGTGACAGTGAAAGCAACAGCGGTAAGTAATCCTGCTGTCTCGAGCACCATTGTCATCACCGTTTCTGGACAGACAGAAGTAGTAGAACCCAAACCAACAACGCCTGCTCCTACAGTACCCGCACCTACTGATAAGGTGATGATAGAGGGCAATGTATTAACATTACTTGATCTGAAGCCTGATGCTAATGGGTTGTTAACAGTTAAAGTCACAGCCTCAGATTTTGAAAAGGTACTTCAGAAAGCAGTAGATAAGTCAGTTATTATTAATGTTTCTAGTGCAGTTATCGGGAACAAAGTTGTTCTAATTTTAACTGCAGATCAGCTTGCAACTGCAAAACAACACGGTGTTGATCATGTGAATCTGGTTATAGGCACAGGCACATTTACAATTAATCTAGCTGAGTTGAACAGTAAATTAAACAAAACTTCAGAAATTTTACTCTCCGTTTTCAAAGTAAATAAGGATAGCCTGCCTAGAGAGGTCAGCAAAATTGTCGGCACCAAAAATGTTTACGATGTGAGTCTAAGTGTTGATGGGGTAAAAGTTAGCGACTTTAGTGGAGATCCGATTAAAATTACTTTAGATTACGAGCTTTTAGCGAATGAAAATCCAAATCAAGTTGTTGTTTACTATATTAACGACAATGGCAATTTGGAATTGATGAAGCATGCGAAGTACAATGCAGACACTGGTAAGGTTGAGTTTGAAGTGAAACAAAATGGACGATATGTGGCTATGAACAACAAGGTAATATTTACTGATATTTCAAATGTAACGTGGGCGAAGACTAGTATTGAAGCACTAGCAGCTCGTGGAATTGTAAATGGGGTAGGTAATGAGTTGTTTGCTCCGCAAAGCAAGGTGACTAGAGCCCAATTTATTACGATGCTGATGAATGCCTTCGAATTCACTGATATTGATGCAGTAAGCTCGTTCAGTGATGTACAGGAGGGAACTTGGTATTATGATGCTGTAGCTATAGCGCAAAAGCTTGGTATTATTAATGGCAAACTTGATGGCAGCTTTGGAGTATATGATGAAATTACTCGGGAAGAGATGGCTGTTATGGCTTATCGTGCATCAAAGCTTGCTAAAGTAGACCTAAGTGCTAATGAGGAAATTACACCATTTGTTGATCAATACGATATCGCTCATTACGCTTTAGAGAGCGTCTATGCCATGCAAGGAGCAGCTATTGTAAATGGCAAAGAAGCAGGTCGCTTTGCTCCGAAGGAACATGCTACTAGAGCAGAAGCAGCTAAAATTATTTACAGTCTGTTCATGCTTATCCCTTAATTAAATTAAGCATTAATCTGAAAAACCTGCCCCTCTTGGGGACAACTGAAAAATCCAAAATCAATAAACAGGATATCTTACCTTATTTTTTGAGGGAGGATATCCTGTTTTTCTATTCGAAAAAGGATAGAAAATCGTACAAAAAGTCCGTATATTGCAAATAAATAATTTTCTTAAAATGTTAAGCTTGAAACACAAATGTAGATGAGGGGGGACCACTATAAGCAAATTGGAGTAATCAAATTACTAGCTTTATTACTTATAGTAGTGTAGCAATGAATGCGAAATTAGGAGGAACAACGATGAAAAAAGTATTGGCAATGCTAACGGCAATTATGATTTTCGCTAGTATAATCAACATCCCAAACAATGCCTATGCAGCAGATCAAACAATTGATGGTCATGGCTTGATGGGGGAATTCTTCAAAATGAAACCGAGCGGTGACCGGAATGATATGAGTATATTTGATTTCGAAGAGAGTAAATTTAAAGGTTCAAAAATTGTTGGAAACTTGAATGGAGATAGCTTTCTAGGTACTTTTCAACAATTATCTGGAACTGGTGATTTTAATACGGCACGCTTTACAGGCAAAATAGTACCAAGTTATACAGAGGACTATACGTTCTATATGGTAGGTGACGATGGATTTAAACTTACTGTTAACGGAGAAGTAATTCTTGATTTTTGGAAACTAGAGTATGAAAAACCACAAGTTAGTAAAACGATCTCGTTGGAAGCGGATAAGGAATACGATATCGTCGTTGAATATTTACAAGGTTGGGGTGGTTCGTGGCTTAAGATGGAATGGGAAAGTGAAAGTCAGACTAGAGAAGTGGTACCTGAATCAGCACTTTATCCCTCGTTAAAGCGTATTATTAAAAATAAAAAATATGATGTGGCTGCAGAAATTCAAAAAGTAAATTATTTAACGGAAAATTTTGCTGATAAAGTTACAGAAGATGTTCTAAACAATTTTAAAGAAATCGAACGAGTAGCTGAAGAATTACTTGCTACTATTGATGACAAAGAGGTTAGTGAGCAAGAGAAAGTAGATGAGTTAAATGAAGCAGTTGAGCCGTTATCGATTGCTCGTGCTGAATTTATGAAAGAAATGGGAGTTCAAAGCTCTACAGTATCTGAGAAATTTAATAACCCATTATATCAAGGGCAGGACCCGTTTGTAGCGTATCATGAAGGATTTTATTACTATGTTTCTTCGAGTAACCTAGATTCTAATAATAAAGTTTATGTTTCCAAATCTCGTACTTTGACAGACCAAGGCGAGAAAGTAATGGTATTCGATTCTGAAGGAACACAAACGCGTATTTTCGCACCAGAGATCTTCTTCTTACAAGGTAAATGGTATATTTATTATTGTGCTGACGTAGATGAGTATGGATATAAGCATATGCCAGTCGTATTGGAAGCGGTTACTGATGACCCACAAGGGGAATATGCATACAAAGGCGTTTTATATGCTGGTGAAGGCGGCGCTGATAATCCTAATAATTACAAGCAAGCAAATGACTTTACAGTATTCGAATATGGTGATGAATTGTATGCGATTTGGGGTACATTAGGAGCGGGAGAGCCAATTGGACCAGCAATTGTGAAAATGGATAACCCGTATACGATTACAAACGATCGCTCATTTTTGAATAAAGTAGGTGGCGGAGAAGGTCCTCGCGTACTACAAAAGGATGGAAAAGTGTTCGTTACAATGTCCGAAGGGGACTATCAATCTGATGGCTATCGCTTATCTTATATGACGAATACAGATGGTGACTTCTTGAACGAGGATTCGTGGACTCGAACGGATGATGTATTCTTATCTACCAGTGATGTATCTGGTCCGGCTAGAGCAGGCTTTGTAAAATCTGCAGATGGCACGGAAGATTGGATGATTTATCATTCTCGCGTATACAAAGGAACTGAACGTAACTCATGGCGTCAAGTAAACATAAAAAAATTCGATTGGAATGAAGATGGAACGCCTAATTTTGGCAAGCCAGTTTCTCCAGGTCAATGGCAGAACTATCCTTCTGGTGATTTGGGGTTAGGTGATATGTATCAAGCAGAAGATGCGATTCACTATGGCGGAATTACTACAGGCGCAACTGCTAAAGGTTATCAAGGAACTGGCTATATTAACTTGCCAAACAAATCTGGTACTGAGGCAAGTTTTGTTGTAAATGCAGATGAAGCTGGTGATTATATCGTAGGTGTGAGATATTCTTATGGCGTGAGAATCGGTGGAGAATATACAGAGGGTTCTAAAGTACAATTGCCTGGTAGAGCAAAAGTTAATGTGTTTGTAAATGGTATTCATGTTAAAACCATTGCACCAGATAAAACAGAAATTAACTGGGATGAATGGTTTACTGCTTCTGAACGTTTGACTTTAGAAGAAGGTAAAAATGTAATTAGTTATCGCATTGATAATGACAGTATTGGTAACGTGAACTTAGATTATATAGCAATGTATAAGGCAGATGTGCCTAACTCATTAGAGCCAGTTACTGAAGTTGAAAATCTAGTAGATTTAGTAGTAAGCGGAAATGCTACAAACTTTACTTTTGCTGGTGATACTTATATTTATAACGGAGTAACAGTTGCTAATTCAGTAGCTAGCATTACAGTTACACCTACTGGTACTGGAACGATAACGGTAGAAGGAGCAGAAGTAGTAAGTGGTACAGCTTCAGATCCTATTGAGCTGAAAGCAGGAGTAGTAAAAACAATTACAATCATTGTGACAGATGCAGGGAAATCGAAGACATATACCATTAATGTGACACGTAAAGCTAATGGAGGCTCTGGCTCTAATTCTGGAGGCAGTACTGTTAATGAAGTATATGAATCTACTAATGGTACATTAACGATTCCAGCAGGTGAAGCGGGTAAAGTTAGTCTAGGAGAAGAAGTTAAAATTTCTATTCCAGCTAATGCAGCAAGGAAAGAGTTGCAAGTAACGATAGTGAAATTGCAAGTGTCAGATGCTGATCCAACACAGTTAGCTAGTCCGATCTTTAATATTTCGAAAAACGTCTCAGACAGCTTACTTAAACCTGTAACGATGACTTTTGCTTTTGATCCAACAACTTTAGATAACAAACATAGAGCAGCAGTATTCTACTTTGATGAAGTGAAGAAGGAATGGGTAGAACTCGACGGTAAAATCAATGGTAATTATATTACGATTGAAACTGATCAATTTGGTAAATATGCTGTATTTGCAGTAGATCAAGCTCCTGAAGTATCTCCTGAACCGGAAATTAACTTATCTGATATTGCCGGACATTGGGCTGAAACAAATATTAAAAAAGCGATTGAGAGCGGAATTGTTAAGGGTTATCCGAATGGTACATTCAATCCAAATGCTGCAGTAACTCGCGCAGAGTTTGTTGTAATGCTAATCAATGCCCTAAAGCTTCCAGAAGCGGGAGTAGAGCTAACCTTCACAGATACAGCAACCGTTGGCAAATGGGCAGAGAAAGCAGTAGCGCAAGCTGTGCAAGCAGGGTTTATTAATGGATATGCTGATGGTAGCTTCCGTCCAAATGCAGAGATTACTCGTGCTGAGATGGCAGCAATCGTAGCAAATGTTCTTGATCTATCAGAGAATGCAGTTGTTGAAACTGGCTTCGCAGATGACCAAGATATTCCGGCATGGGCTAAAGGTGCAGCTGCAAAATTGAAAGAACTTGGACTTATTGAAGGCCAAGGAGCTAATAAGTTTATGCCTAACGGCAAGGCAACTAGAGCTGAGGCTGTTACTGTGCTACTAAAGTTGTTAGCGAAATAACGGATGAGACAAGAAGATGATAAGAGGTACCCACACGGGTACCTCTTATTTTTGTAAATCCTACACACAATGAAGTGTTTATCTACACAAAATAGAGGCGCTCCTCAAGAACAATACGCTTGGGGAGTGCCTCTATGCACTAACTATGATTCTACTTGTGGAACAACGAGACGGTATCGTTAAGTTCGCTAATATGCTTAGTTAATAGATGAGAAGAAGCTGTTACTTGCTGAAGTGCAGCTACCTGTTCTTGCTCCATGGCGGAGATTTCATCTATTTCCTGCTTTATGGATTCGGTCCTAATTTCTACTTCTTTTATGAGCTTGTGGATTCGATTCAAGTGATCGCCACCTTTACTTATTTCCTCAGTAATGGAATGTATTTGGACTTGTGCTGTCACATTTGCAGCATGAATAGCTTGATAACCTTGTTGAGTTTGGAACGCGATGCTTTCTCCTAGTTGCAGTTGCTCGATACTGTCTTGCATACGTTGGCTTATAGTTTGAACAGTATGCCGGACGCTATCCATTTTATTATCAATTTGTGAAGAAATCGTTGCTGTCTGACCTGCTAACTGCTTAACTCGGCTTGCTATTACAGCAAATCCTTTACCATGCTGACCAGCAGTTTGTGCTTCAATTGTTGCATTTAACGACAGTATGTTTGTTTCTCCAGATAATTTACGTATATGCTGTAGCATCTGAGCCATCTCATGAGATAGCTGATCCAATAGCTTTGCATCATGATCGACGTGACTTACGGTTGCTTTAAGTAGGCTGAACTGTGCCATAAAGCTTTCAATCTGTTTGTTTCCTTCATCAGCAATATGGAGAGTATCGAGTGCTTGTACATTTAATTGGAATGAATTGGATGTTATCGTTTGGAATAAATGAACTAGCTCTTCAAATTCATTTACCGATAATTGAATATATTCATCGTGTTCATATAAGGAGTGAGAAACTTTTTGCGCTGCTACTGCAATATCTTCACCAGCTTTTTGGTTTTCATAAAGTCCTGCGCCCATTTGGTTAGAGGATGTAACGACTTGATCGTTCGTTTCCCGTACCCTCCCAATAATCGTACTTAGTGTATCAATCATCATATTAAATGCATCACATAGTTTTCCAATCTCGTCATGATTTCTAGTATAAATAGGATTTACGGATAAGTTCCCTTGTGCTAATTGAACGACGTTTGTACTTAACCTTCTTAGCGGAATTGCAAATGAGTTAGAAATAAACCATGCGATACAAAGGGAAAATCCAGTTACTGTGATAAAGACAGCTGCATAAATAAAAACATTTCGATCAAATTGAGCGGTAATGATATCTTTCTCAATTGCATTGCTATTTAACTTTGTGCGAATTAGCTGCTGTAAATCTAATTCAACTAGACTCGTTATTTGAACAATAGATTCAAAGGTTGCATTTTGCTCATCGACGGTTGCTTTTTTCTGAATCTGATTCTCTAGTTTATCTAATTGCGTTTTAAGAGAGTCAATCGTTTTATGAACAGAATCAAATTTCTCTTTAATTATGGATGTGCTTTCAGAATGCTTCAAAGTACGCAATTGTTTCTCAAGATGGCTGATAATATCGTGGTGTCTACTTTCATAGAACGTTTGTCGTCCACTGACTATTTTTTCAATCTCAGGATCAAAATCTGCTTTGAGTGAGCCTGTTAGTGCGTTAGTCTTTTCTATTGATATGAGCATGTCATTATACTTATCGATAGATTTGTGAAATACGATCATTTGAACACCGCTTACCGTACCCATCATGAAGAGAATCAATATAAACGCGATAATTAACTTACTACGTATGGGGCGGTGTCTGTACCAGCTAACAATGAACATTTCTAATCCTCCTTGGAAGTTATTCATACAAACCTTACTCCATAACGAATTCAGAGTATTTATTCTTTTCGGCTATTTTATGTAAATATCTGTTGAATAAAGTAAAAACTATTTTCAGTCCAATAAGTTATAGCTTTTTGCATGTTAGGTCAAGAAAATAACCGAATAGTATACAAAATAGCTTTTGTTTGTAAATACTTTGATAGTCGAACTCCCTAAAATAAAAGATGACAAAAAAATAGAGTGTTCATATAGGGAGGAGTGGTGAAAATGAGTGGAGACGTATTATTGAAGCTAGATGATGTAAGTAAAACATTTCCTGGTGTGAAGGCGCTTAGTAACGTAAGCTTCACCCTCAGAAAAGGCGAGGTCCATGCATTGATGGGAGAGAACGGTGCGGGGAAATCAACTTTAATAAAAGTATTAACAGGTGTCTACTCGATGGATACAGGCAAAGTGCAGTTGAACGGGAAGGAAATAGAGGCTAAATCCCCACAGGATGCGCAGTCTCTAGGAATCAGTACCGTTTATCAGGAGATTAACTTATGTTCAAATCTATCTGTAGCTGAAAATTTGTATATCGGTCGTTTACCAAAGCGTAGAGGATCGATTGATTGGAAGACAATGAATGCAGATAGCGAACGGTTGCTAAAGCGATTAAATCTTAACTTGGACGTTAAGCAACCTCTATCAGATTTCTCGGTTGCGATTCAACAAATGGTCGCTATTGCTAGAGCTGTTGATATGTCTAGTGGGGTTTTGATATTGGATGAGCCGACCTCAAGTCTTGACAATCAAGAAGTGCAGCAGCTATTTACCGTTATGCGAAAGCTTCGTGATGAAGGAATGGGGATTGTGTTTGTTACTCACTTTCTTGATCAAGTTTATGATATTACGGATCGTATTACGATATTGCGTAATGGAACATTAGTTGGCGAATATGAGACAAGTACGTTGTCGAAAAATAGTCTTGTTTCTCATATGATTGGTCGTGAATGGAAGGAAGAGGACGAGCATCGCAAAAAAGAAGCTACGCATACCTCTGAGGTCGTAATGTCAACGAAAAGCTTATCGAGAGAGGGATCAATCAAACCTGTCAGCCTGTCCGTTAAAAAGGGGGAGGTCGTCGGGTTGGCTGGACTATTAGGTTCTGGACGTTCTGAGTTCGCAAATCTTATATTTGGTATTGATCAATCAGATAGCGGAGTATTAACTATTGGATCTGAAACAATGCAATCCATGAATCCGAAGAAGGCGATTCGTAAAGGAATAGGTTTTTGTCCAGAGGATCGTAAAATTGCAGGTATTGTTGGCGAGCTGACAATTCGTGAAAATATTGTGCTTGCGCTTCAAGCTAAAAAAGGTATTTTTAATTATATTCCGCTGAAAAAGCAGCAGGAAATTGCACAGAAATTTATCGATTTACTACGTATTAAAACACCTAGTATGGAGCAGCGAATTGATAATTTGAGCGGCGGAAACCAACAAAAAGTTATTTTGGCACGCTGGCTTGCAACAGAGCCCAATCTACTAATATTGGATGAACCGACAAGAGGTATCGATATTGGTTCAAGAGGAGAAATTCGTAGACTAATTTTGGACTTAGCCAAATCAGGCCTTTCAATTCTAATTATTTCCTCTGAACTACAGGAAATGATTGAATGTGCGGATCGAATCGTTGTATTGCGTGATCGTATGCAAGTGGGAGAAATTAGCGGCGAGCATATGAATGAAACGAGTATTATGAAGATGATTGCAGAAGGAGGCGGGACGAATGAGCAATATTCGCAAACTGGCAGCTAAAGTTATGCATACAAAAATAATTTGGCCGATTACAGCATTAGCTACTATTCTGCTATTTAATCTATTTTTTGTCCCTGGTTTTTTTAACCTAGAAATAAAAAACGGTCATCTCTTTGGCAGTTTGATCGATATATTGAACCGTGCGGCACCAATTATGATTATTGCAATCGGTATGACACTCGTTATTGCGAAGGAAGGTATTGATATCTCCGTTGGCTCCGTTTTGGCAATAGCAGGAGCGGTTGCAATTTCGTTAATTGGGGTTGTGCCACTTTGGGTAGCGATTGTCGCTGCAATGGTTGTCGGAGTACTATGCGGACTATGGAATGGTGTATTAATAGCTTACCTTGGGATACAGCCAATGGTAGGGACATTAATATTGATGACAGTTGGTAGAGGGATTGCACAATTGATTACAGAAGGTAGAGTGCTGACTACAGATAATGCAGCATTTGGATTTATTGGAAAAGGACACTTTCTTGGTTTGCCTTTCTCGATCTTTATCGCCGCTTTCGTTTTTCTATGTGTGCTCTATTTGAAAAAACGTACAGCATTAGGCTTATTTTTGGAAGCAACAGGTACGAATCGGATTTCTAGTGAATATGCAGGAGTTGAACCACGCAAAATCTATCTATTTGTCTATATTGTGTGTGGACTATGTGCGGCAATTGCTGGACTGTTAGTGAGCTCAAACAATAGTAGCGCGGATGCTAATAATGCCGGATTATGGATTGAATTGGATGCTATTCTAGCAGTTGTAATTGGTGGAACTTCAATGCGTGGCGGTCGTTTCTTCTTAGCAGGTACCGTTATAGGAGCACTATTCATTCAATCGTTAACGACAACTATCTATTCTATGGGGGTACCGCCTGAAAGAATTATGGTCGTAAAAGCTATTGTGGTAATTGTAGTTAGCTTGATGCAATCCGATAGATTCAGAAAGATGTTCCAACAGAAGAATAAAAAGGTGGTGATCGGATGAAACTGAATCTCCGAATAA
The DNA here is from genome assembly GCF_024721975.1 of Paenibacillus endoradicis. The sequence continues at coordinate 83,530 of NZ_JANQBB010000003.1, forward strand.
ACCAAAACAACATCATTGTCTTGTCGACATTGTTACTTATCATTTTGTTATATGGTGCTGGTTCTGTCTTATATACTGGATTTTTCTCTTGGCAAGTATTTTTTAATTTATTTATAGATAATGCTTACTTAATTATCGTGGCAACGGGACTTGCTTTCGTGATTATAACTGGAGGAATCGATTTATCGGTAGCCTCAGTAGTAGCTTTTATAAGTGTCGTCTCGGCATCACTGCTTCAAGGAGGCATGAACGCTTACCTCGTAATGGCGATCTGTTTAATTATTGGTATTTTGTTTGGAGCAGGTCAAGGATTTCTTATTCAGCGATTTAACCTACATCCATGGATCGTTACGCTTGCAGGCATGTTTCTAGCGAGAGGCGCAAGCTACTTTATTACAACACAAAGCATCGTAATAGAGAATGCAACTTATACAGCAATTTCGAAATTCAAAATTAATTTGGTAGGCTCAAACTTTATTTCTGTTAGCGTTATTATTGCTTTGGTGGTCGTTGTCCTCGCTATCTATGTAGCAAAGTATACGGAATTTGGTAGAGCGGTATTTGCAGTTGGAGGCAATGAGCGTTCCGCTGTACTTATGGGGCTTCCCGTTCCTCGTATAACAATACTAGTGTATACGATTAGCGGATTTTGCTCGGCGCTTGGTGGTATTGTATTTACGTTCTATATGCTCTCTGGCTACAATCTTCATCTAATGGGAATGGAAATGGATGCAATTGCTGCTTGTGTAATCGGCGGCATTTTACTGACAGGTGGCTTTGGCTACTTGATCGGACCATTACTAGGTGTAATATGCTCTGGTATTATTCAAACGATCGTAATGTATCAAGGTACGCTTAGTTCATGGTGGACGAAAATAGCGGTAGGATTTCTACTATTTCTATTTATTCTTTTGCAGAGGGTTATCGTTATTCGTAGACAAAGACGTCGCGTCACGATTCATGTTAATGAAAAGCCAAGCAATGAGAAGAATGTACCAGCAGCAGTTTAAACTATTACATCTATAGAAATTATAAATTAGTAAATAGTGCTGAATATAGCAAATTATAACTGTATTTTGTAAATACAATTCATTCAAAAAAAATTATATTGATAATGTCAGGAAATAACATAATATAAAGGGAGGAAATAAAAATGTTTAAGCGTAAAATGAAACCTTTAGTAATGACAACGGTATTAGCAACGGTCTTATTACTATCGGCATGTACTAGTAATACAGTGAATGGCAATGGAGGAAAGTCTAACAATACTCCAAGTACTCCAAAAACTGAGAATGCAGCTCCTGAAACGGATAACACAGAATCAGACAAGAAGATCGTAGTTGGATTCTCGCAAATCGGTGCGGAGAGCGGCTGGCGTGATGCTGAAACACAATCTATCAAAGATACTTTCGGTAGCGACGCTCAATTCGAACTGAAATTCTCCGATGCACAACAAAAACAAGAAAATCAAATTAAAGCTATTCGTACATTCATATCACAAAAAGTAGATGCAATCGCACTTGCACCAGTGGTTGAATCTGGTTGGGAAACAGTATTGGAAGAAGCAAAAGCAGCTAACATTCCAGTATTCCTACTTGATCGTACTGTAAAAGTAAGCGACGAGTCTCTTTACACTTCTTTCATAGGTTCTGACTTTATTCTTGAAGGTCAAAATGCAGCAAAAACAATGATGGAGCTTCTAGGAGAAGACAAGCAAGTTAACATCGTTGAGCTTCAAGGAACAGTTGGTGCGAGTGCAGCTAACGATCGTCAACAAGGATTCAAAGAAATCGTAGACGCTAACCCTAACTATAAAATCATCAAGTCACAATCTGGTGACTTTACACGTGCAAAAGGTAAAGAAGTTATGGAAGCATTTTTGAAATCAGATGGTAAAAATATTCAAGCTGTATATGCTCACAACGATGATATGGCGCTAGGTGCTATTCAAGCGATTGAAGAGTATGGTTTGAAACCAGGCGTTGATATTTTCATCGTATCAGTAGACGGAATTAAGCCAGCATTTGAAGCAATCCGTGACGGTAAATTGAACGTAACAGTTGAATGTAATCCGCTATTAGGACCACAATTAAAGCAAGCTATTCTTGACTACAAAGACGGTAAAACGTTAGACAAATGGATTAAGTCAGATGAAGATGTATACTTCGGTCAAAAGGCAATCGATGCATTGCCAAATCGTACGTACTAATCTGGGTTTCAGTTTATTGCAAAGAGGCATTTGCCTCTTTGCAATTTGTTGTTTTCCATAATAAGAAATAGGTGAGTGTGTGTTTGCAAACATCATAAGATCCAAAGTTCTCGAGCAGCATCGTAATAGAAGTATCAGATTTAAACTTCTCATTTATTTTGTAATCATTATATTATTATCTACTGCTACTTTGAGTGCAGTAGGGACAACGGTTTATAAACGGTCAATCGTAGAATCAACGAATGAACACACCATCCAAATGATGGGTCAGGTCAAAAAAAATATTACGCAATATTTTAATCAAATGGAAAATATTTTGGCTTATGTAGCAAATGATGATAAAATTATGTCCTTTTTTCTTGAAGCTTCAGCATCAGATGGAAGCACCAATGTAGCTAATAGCAATGATCTTTGGGAAAATGCGGGAAAAGTGATTGAGATGTACGAAAGTATACATCCTGAGATTTCAGGTATTTTGATAGTGAATAAAGCAGATCAATATATGAGTAACAAACTGGATCGAACAATTCGTGATCCATTAACCTCTGAAACATGGTATAGGGAAGCAGTAAGCAGACCCGATGAGCTATTGCTTATAAGTAAGCCAATTGGGAGAAATATTACATCTAAAGATAATTATAGTGCTGATCAGGTACTGTCGTTCGTGAAGGCCATCAAGTCACTGGACACAAATGAAGTGTTAGGTGTTATTTTGCTAGATATGAAGTTAAGTGTTATCCAAACCGCGATCGAGTCTGTTTCTTTAGGGAAAAGCGGATTCGTCTACATTACTGATGAACAAGGCGGTATCGTATATTCTCCAGTCAATTTAATCGTTTATAGGATAAATAACGAATGGTTAGAAAGCGGTTACAATAGTGTGGTTGAGAAAATAAATAATCGATCCTTTCAAATTACTCAGGATCAATTTGAACATACAAATTGGAAAATAGTTAGTGTATTCCCTCTTGATGAATCGAGGGCATTCGTGATTGAGTGGCAATTATATACAATATTAGTTGTCATTCTTACTATTATACTTGCCGTTATCGTATCGTGGTTTTTTACGAACTCAATTATTAATCCTGTTCGTAAGTTGCGCTTCATTATGCAGAGAGTTGAGGAAGGCGAGTTGCATCTCAGGTTCAAAAGTGGTTCTAATGATGAAATAGGTCAGTTAGGAGATAGTTTTAACAAAATGGTTCAGGAAATTGAACAATTAATTCAAATGGTTTACTCAGAACAAAAAGAGAAGCGAGAAGCCGAATTGAAGGTATTACAAGAACAAATCAAGCCGCATTTTCTATATAACACTTTAGATACCATTCAGTGGATGGCTCAAGATCGCGGAGCTGATGATATTGTCGAAATTATTAATGCACTCACGAACCTATTTAGAATCGGTCTTAGTAGAGGAAATGAGACTATCTATTTGGAAGATGAGATCAAGCATGTCAACAGCTATTTAATTATTCAAATGATGCGATATGAGAACAAACTTAGTTATGAAATAATGGAAGTTCCCGAAATTGTGAAATACAATCAAGTACTGAAGCTGATTCTTCAGCCTATAGTTGAAAACGCTATTTATCATGGTATTAAGATGAAGAAAGGGAAAGGTCACATTCGAATTGAAACGAAGCTCAATGAAAATCATACTGTACTTTCTGTAATTGACAATGGAATAGGAATGAAGCAGGAGCAATTGGAACTGCTTAGACAAGGGTTAAACAATATAGGAAACTCTGAACGTCATAACGGCTTTGGTTTGTTCAATGTCAATGAACGTATTCGACTAACATATGGCGTCTCTTACGGTATTCAAATACAAAGTGATTATGAAAAAGGGACCAGAGTAGATGTTTATTTACCGTTTATGAATAGCTAATCAGAATCTAGATTCCAGTCATTGAAGGGGAGAACATAATGTGGAAATTAGTTATCGCTGATGATGAACCAAGAATTAGAAGAGGGCTGAAGCAGGTACTTCCATGGGAAGAGCTTGGTATTGAGGTCGTAGGAGAAGCTGAGGATGGTATAGAAGCGCTAGAGATTGCTAAGTCTACAAGACCGGATATTATCTTTGTTGATATCAATATGCCATTTATGGATGGACTAGATTTTGTAGAGCAGTTGCAGCTCGAGTATAAGTGCTTGGTTATCGTAATTACTGGGCATGATGAGTTTAGTTATGCGCAGAAGGCTGTAAAGTTGCAAGTATTTGATTACGTATTAAAACCTGTAGTTAAATCACAACTTCTAGAATTGATCGAACGAGCGATTATAGAGCTCAAGGACAATAAAATAGAAGAGGGATTCCGTATCTATGCTAACAAGCAACTTCAAAATAATTCTGTACTAATTAGGGATAGCTTTCTTCGGAGGTGGGTAGCCGGGCTACTAGAGCAAAGTGAGGTAAGTAGAAATATAGAATATTTGCAACTCTCGATTAGTGCATCAACTCGTAAGGCTGTTTTCAAAGTAATTCAGAGCACAAATGTTGGCATAGTTAAAAAAGAATGGAGTAAGGATTTACTAGAGTTTGCAGCTAAAAATATAGTCGAAGATATACTTGAAAAAAAAGCTCCACATATTGTATTCCTTGATGATAAAGGACATATTGTCGTTTTTTCACCCATCGAGAATGAAAGTGAATGGATTGAGCAATGTACGTCCATTCAAAAAAAGTTTGAAGAAATTTTAGCGAGAATGGTTATTTATATGGACAGAACGATGGGCGAAAGTTTTTACGATGCAGACAAAATTTATAACGAGCTAGTAAAAGGGATCAATATAAAGGCAAGTCTATCACCTGTTGTTTTGCTTGCAAAAAAAATTGTAGAGCAAGCCTATTCGACTCCCAATCTTACACTACAAGAAGTTGCGGATCAGGTAAGAGTAAGCCCAACCTACTTAAGCAAGCTATTAAAGAAAGAAGTTGGTTCGTCGTTCATCGATTATTTGACAGAGGTTCGAATCAATAAAGCTGTGTTACTAATGAATGATCCAAGCTTTAAAGTTTATGAGATTGCAGAGAAGGTGGGCTATAATAGTCAACATTATTTCAGTAATGCTTTCAAAAAGATAACGGGAGTTTCTCCGATATCATACCGCAAAGGTGGTCGAACATGAAGGGAATACAATTTAAGTTCATGCTCTTTATTGTTGTATTCATGGTGCTTATATCGTTATTCTCTTGTAGTAATCAGGAGTCCTCACTAACTGACAAAGAAGTGAAATATCTCATTGGTGTGTCGCAGCCTAATTTGAATGAACCATGGCGTGTTGTCATGAATGAAGAGATTAACTTATATGCAGATACCTATCCAGATTTACGAGTTATTTTTACTGATGGAGGAAATGATAGCAAACAGCAAGAAGAGGATTTACATAAATTGATGGGCTACGGTATTGATATTCTTATTGTCTCTTTGGATGATCCGATTCTTTTAACCCCTACGATAGCTGAAATTTATAGCAAAATTCCGGTAATTGTACTTGGGCGTGGTGTAACAGGATATGACTATACGTTATACATCGGCACAGATAATCGACTTATTGGGAGTAAGGCAGCGGAATACGCTAAGCAACTGTTAGGTAAAGAAAATAACCGAATTGTGGAGATTCTAGGACTCCAAGGATCGCCAACAGTTGAAGAGCGTAGCGAAGGCTTTCGTGAAGCGCTCTCCAATCGTCAAGATATTATGATTACCCAATCTATTTATGCAGATTGGCAGCGTGATAAGTCAGAAGATGAGCTTACAAAAAGTTTAGAGGATGCTAACGAAATCGATCTTATATTTGCCCATAATGATGCAATGGCACTAGGGGCCTCGTTAGCTTTGAAAAACAAAGGAATTTCAGGCGTGAAAATTATTGGAGTAGACGGTGTTAAGGGTGATAACGGAGGGCTGAATCTAGTAAAAGATGGAACTCTTATCGGAACATTTACAAGTCCTACCGGCGGTGGTGAAGCGATAAGGTATGCGATAGATATTTTGAATAAAGAGAAAGGCATTCCGAAAAAAGTTATTTTGCGAAGTCATCAGATTACAGCGGAAAACATAAGTGTTTTCGAAGATAAGCAGATTTCCTCTCAAGGACAACCGATTAGGCAAGTTACAGAATCTGATCCTATTAAAATTGGATTTGCACAGGTTGGTTTGGAAGGCGGTTGGCGTCTAGCACATACAAATTCTGTTATTAATGCAGCTAAAGAAGAGGGCATTGAACTGCTCTATGAAAATGCATCTTTACAGCAGGATAAACAAATTGAAATTATTAGAAACTTTATATCCAGCAAGGTAGACTTTATTGTATTTTCTCCGGTTGTGAAGACGGGCTGGGATGAGGTGTTGCAGGAAGCGAAGCTTGCAGGAATTCCAGTTATTTTATCCGATAGAGAAGTTAAAGTAAGTGACGATTCTTTGTGGACAGCTTATATTGGTTCTGATTTCGTGGAAGAGGGTCGGAGATCAGCTCGTTGGCTTATTCATGAGATGAAAGATGTCAAGGAGCCGGTGAATATCGTGGAGCTTCAGGGAACGAAAGGATCGGACCCTGCTGTAGGACGTAAACAAGGGTTTGAAGAAATAATTCAAAATGAGCATAATTATAGCATCATACAATCATTGCAGGGTGACTTTACAATGGAAACTGGAAAGCAGCTTATGCTTGAAGCACTAACTAACCATGGTAGTAATATTGATGTCGTGTACTCTCATAATGATGATATGGCTCTCGGAGCAGTTGAAGCGATAGAGCAATATGGGTTGAAACCAGGCAAAGATATTAAAATTATATCGATTGATGCTACAAAAGCAGCATTAAAGGCGCTTGGCATCGGAAAATTGAATTTTGTGGTGGAGTGTAATCCATTGCTTGGACCACAGCTTATGAAGGCAGTGAAAGATTATATGGCAGGTAAAGAGCTACCTATGAAAATAATTACTTCTGAAGGAGTTTTCACACAGGAAACAGCCAAGAGAGCATTGGCAACTTGGGAATACTAATATTATCCTCTACTTCACTAAAGACTAGAAAACATTTGATTTTTTCATCGAATATTTTCTAGTCTTTTTAATGTCTTAATAACTCATCCTATTAACGGGAGATCAATTATAGTTTATACCTATAATTGAGATAGGATATATATATTTCACTTATAGAAAAAACTATAACAAAATGTAACTAATAAATGATTGATTCGTTAGCTATAAATGTTTGTTGTGAGAGTGTATTACAATTAGATGTACATTACTAAGTCTAAGGAGCTGGTATGCTATGGATTCGAGTCAAGTTTGGAAGTCGGACTTATATGACAAAAGATTAAGCTTTATTTCTGAATTTGGTAAGGGGGTTGTGGAGCTTCTTAACCCTATAAAAGGAGAGAGTATCCTCGATCTGGGTTGTGGAACAGGAGACTTGGCATATGAAATTTCTAATTATGGAGCGAATGTTCTCGGCATAGATTTCTCCAAAGAGATGATTGAAAAAGCTCGAGAAAAATATCCTCATATTAATTTTCAAATTGAAAACGGTGAAGCTTTTACCGTTGAACAATCGTTCGATGCTGTCTTTTCTAACGCAGCGCTACACTGGATGAAAAATCCAGAGAAAGTGTTAACTTGTGTATGGAATGCACTATCCAATGGAGGAAGATTTATAGCTGAATTTGGAGGATGCGATAACGTTGCAACTATTGTCAATTCTATCAATGAAGTTCTTGCTGAAGATTACGGAAAAGATGCTACGAAGCTTAATCCGTGGTACTTTCCAACTATAGGAGAGTATAGTTCTTTGCTTGAGAAACAAGGTTTTCGGGTAACGTATGCAATTCATTTTGATCGACCAACCAAACTAGAAGACGGTGAAAATGGATTGAGAGATTGGTTGGTATCTTTTTCAGATAACTATTTCCAAGATCTCGGAGAAACAGAAAAGAACATTATATTTGCCAAAATAGCTAATAAAGCAAGAGTGGATCTATTCAAAGAAGGTTATTGGTATGCGGATTATAAACGAATAAGAATTAAGGCAATTAAGCAATAACTCCGTGTCATTCATCCAGAGTGAATTCATTATTGAATATTATTCATTACTTCTTTGTACAATTGTTCAACAGGTTGCGAGCTATCTAACTTGATAACAGCACTCTTGGATAGCTCCATCTGGTACAATTGTTCTGCATAAGTACCGCCCATACTTTGATCTTCTTCCGTCCAATAGCATTTACACCATTCCAAAAAGTCATTCGTATATAAACCATTTTCATCAAGCAACATCGAATTTAAGCCGTTTCGCTTTATTTCTCTAGTACGTAATCGTTCCATACGATCCTTCTCATCAAGGGAAAGGAATACTAGTAGATCACGATCGACAAATCCTTCAGGAAATCACGAAAAAACAGATCAAGAAACGATGTAGTTACTGTTAGTTTCTATATCATGTTGATACATAACTCTACGTAATTCTACCTGGTTATTTTCTGTAAAGAAATCATCTTTCCATAGATAATGATCGGTATCTATCCACTTTATATTCTCTTGTTCACTTATGAATTTAGCTAGAGTGCTTTTGCCGGTGCCAGAGGCACCGATTATGTGAATTTTCATGGGGAATAGCCTCCTCATTATCAAAATAACATACGATCGAGTTATTCATTGTATCAAATTTCTATTGATGATTTCAAAAAAAATGAAATTTTGATCGTAATGAAATAAAGTGTCACATTTGGGAGACTTCAATTGTTACTTTAGTAGGTATACAAGAAAGGGGGGAAAACAATTGACTAGTGAGCAGATCGAAAATCTTGTTAGTAAAGCACAGCATGGAGATCATCAAGCCTTCTCAGAACTAGTGAAGATGAGTCAACAAAAGGTATATCAATACTGTTATCCAATGTTGACTAGTCGTCAAGATGGCGAGGATATTGTGCAGGAAACTTTTATTAACGCCTTTCAGCATTTGCACCAATATAAAGATGAAGGGAACTTTATTGGTTGGTTGATGACAATTGCTCACCGATTATGTCTCAATAAGTTGAAGAAGGACAAGCGGATGTTCGCCTTACTGCATAAGATGACAATTGAGCAACCAATAATCGAAACGCGTCTGGAAGAACAAATGAATAGATCTTTAAGCTACTTAATCAACTTAAGCCCAAGTATCGAGCGATCGTCATACTTAAAGTACTTGAATCAACTGGTTGCGATTTATTAGTATATAAGTTTTGTAATGGTTGTCGCAGATCAACTACTAAGGAATTCAGTAATTTATTAATTATTTAGAAACTCTAAAGATTGGTTACTGATCTATGTTATTTCGATTAGTAACCAGTCTTTTTCTTATTGAAGGAGCAGTTACTTTATATAAGAATAGTATTAGATCGATTGTCAATCCAAATGCGACATCTCTTCCATAATAGCTTCGTGAGAAGTTCTCCAATTCATACATTTTTGTGGTCTATGATTGATCAGATATAATGAATCAACTATGTTTGTATAGCTAGTAATACAATTTTGTGATATCTTAATATCTTATATAAATTGCTTGAAAATCTTATTGAATAGTGATAAGCTGCTAGTATAAGGAACAATTGTTCGTATTTGAGGGGCGTAAATAATGAGTGAAAAAAAATTAACAGCAGTAGATTTATTTTCTGGAGCTGGCGGTATGAGTGTTGGTTTTATGCAAACCGGTCTTATAGATGTCGTTGCTTCTATAGAAAATAATGAGTCTGCTAAGAAAACTTATCAACATAATCATAGAACGTTTAATACAGATAATAAAATTAAATTTTATTCGGATATTCGAAATGTGAATTTTAGACAAGAAATACTTGCTAGCTATCCTAAAATTGATATTGTATTTGGAGGACCTCCATGCCAAGGTTTTTCAAATGCTAATCGCCAAAAAACAAATTTAATCTCAATGAACAATCAATTAGTAAAAGAATACGTACGTGCGATAGAGGAACTTAATCCTAGTTCATTTGTAATGGAAAATGTGAAAGCCATGCAATCAAAAAAACATAAGTTCTTTTATTCTAAACAAGAACATAAAGAAATTGTAGAAATTTTAAAATTAGATTTATTTTCAGAAAAATTAATTTTAGGTAATAAATCACTTGGAACATTCGAAATTATGGGATTCTTGCTTGAAAATCTGGAAGTTGAGTCATTAAGAGATTATATAATCATTGATAAATTATTGTATTCCAAATTAACTCAAATAGTTAAAAAACCAAATGAGGCAAAAGAGTATATTAAAAGAAACGAGCGAATACTAACTCGAAGTATTAATAATTGGGAGGCAATGCACAACAAGTATTGGTCTATAACGTTTAAAGAACAGTGGTTGGAACTTGGCGATTTGCTGAATCAGAGTGATCGTAGTGATGAAACTCTTTTGAAAATAATTGATATAATTAAAGAAATTGTTGAAATTGAAAAAATAATGATGCGTATGAATGAAATTCTTAATAATGGCATAGAAGTATCTACAATAAGCATTAAAGATAGTGATCTAATTATTGATGTGAAATCTTATAACGTGATGGATTATTTGTTGGCAAAGTTCAATTATTTAGGGTATAGAACTAATAGTGAGTATATTCTTAACGCAGCTAGTTTTGGTGCACCTCAGATGCGAGAACGACTTGTACTAATAGGTGTAAAGATGAATATTATCGGAGATAGCCCTGTAGTCTTACCAACTCCTATTTTTAAAGACAATCAATATTTTACTGTCAGGGATGCTATATATGATTTAGAACATATAACACCTTTTACATCGATTGAAGCGGAACGAGCTATTTCTAAAACAAAATATGTTAATGAGAATTTATTGTTACGGTATCTGAGTAGTGATACTAAAACAGTTAGAAATCATATGATGACGAATACTACAGATACTGCATTATCAAGGTTTAAAGCTTTACAACAAGGACAAAACTTTCATGACTTAGAAGAATCTTATAAATTATCTTATGCAGATCCAGATAGAACTCAAAATTCAGTGTATTTCAGACTGAGATACGATAGACCCTCTAATACAGTCATTAATGCTCGAAAATCAATGTGGATTCATCCGAGTAAAGATAGAGCAATTAGTATTCGAGAAGTGGCTCGGTTACAAACATTTCCTGATGATTTTGTTTTTATTGGTTCAAAAGATTCTCAATATCAACAAATAGGAAATGCTGTTCCACCAATTCTAGGAAGAGCAATAGCAGAAAAAATATTATATTATTTAGGGATTAATGTAAGTCTAAAATTAAGTGATATATTAAAAACCAAATATCTTTAAAATAAAATCCTGATTCTAAAGAATCAGGATTTTATTTTTTGAAAGTTAGTCTCGAAAAGTATAATTTATCTGAGAGGGATTCTTAAAATATATTGAAGTCTTTCCTTAATATTCATTAGAAATGTGGATTAATATAATTGATTATTCAAAAAAATATCTTGTTTTATGTTATTAATTAAATGTAAAAGATAAACTCTCGGGAAAATGGATTCAATAGAAGAGATAGGTTAGAATTTTATTTTTCTCATATTTCGATTTATTATTAGTCCTGTAAAATATATCAAATTTGGTGTAGGATTGTAATAATAGGAAATGAAATTTGAAACTAGGGTGATAGGATTGAAAACTGACATTATAAGACCTAATGTTACAAACTTTATTAATTCTTTAAGAGATATGGGTTACACATTTGAAATTGCGGTAGCAGATATTTTAGATAATAGTATTTCAGCTAATGCAACTGAAATTCATATACATGCTGAAGAAGATTCTAGTATTTTGTTGAGTCTATTAGATAATGGTTCAGGAATGAGTGAAACAGAATTAGTTGAAGCAATGAGATTAGGAAGTAAAAATCCAAATGCTAAACGTGCCGAAAATGATTTAGGACGTTTTGGTTTGGGCATGAAAACAGCGTCTTTTTCACAATGCAAAAAATTAACAGTAATCACTAAGTGTGATGATAAAATGTACAGTAGACAATGGGATCTAGATTTCATTGAAAATTCAGATGAGTGGAATTTGATTACACCCTCAGAAGAAATGTTAAAGGGGATTTCCCAATATAATATTTTGAAGCGGATGTCATCAGGAACTCTAATAGTGTGGCAAGAAATCGATGGATTATCAAAAGATACATTTACAGAAAAAATATATGGTTTAAGAGAACATTTGTCACTAGTATTTCATCGTTTCTTAGAAGGTGAAATTAAGAAAAAGAAATTGATGATTTCAGTGAATGGAAAAGCGTTAATAGCTTTTAATCCTTTTAATGCGAATAACCTAGCTACTCAAACTCTTCAACATGAAAAATTGAAAATAGATAGTACAATTATTACTGTGCAACCATATATTTTACCGCATCATTCAAAATTATCGCGGAATGAATATGAAAAATATGCAACATCTGAGGGATACACAAAGTCTCAAGGGTTTTACTTATATAGAGAAGGACGATTATTGATTCATGGTACATGGTGGGGATTAAATAAAGTAAGTGATGTACACAGGTTAGTTCGAATTCGAATTGACGCAACAAACCTACAGGATGATTATTGGAATATAGATATAAAAAAAGCTACCGCCTTTCCGAATAACTTAATTAAAAATGAATTGAAGCGGATTCTTAACTCAGTGTTAGATAAGGGTACTAGGCCATACACTGGGAGAGGTAAAAGGCTTAATAATATCACAAGCATTCCTTTTTGGGAAATTAAATTAGATGAGGAAAATATACATTTTTTAATTAACAAGGAACAACCAGTTTTGAGAGAGATTATGAATCAATTAAATGAGGATACAGCTATTCTATTAAACTCATATTTGAAGGCAGTTGAAGCATATTTACCTCTAACGGCTATTCAATCTCATATGCTAAGTGAACCACATAAGATAAATCAATCTGAAATATTCACTGAAGAGGAATTGCTGGAATTATCTATAAAATTAAGAACTTTGAATTTAAGTGAAGAGCGTATTGCAGAGCTTTTAAAAACGGAAATGTTTATAAATAGGAAGGGGCTATTAATTAATGATAAAACATCAAGTTAATAATTTTGAAATTATAAAAACATATATATATGATCGGTTAGAAAAAGCGATAAAACCACTAGAGGTGGGTCAAATTGAAAAGGAATTAGAGGAAGTTAAAGGTTATATGACTATTTTCACACCAGAGCAAGCTGCGGGAATCATTGCATATAACAAAATAGAAAGTTTAATAACAGTTACAGAAGATGAATGGTCTAGAATGATTAAAGAATTGAAAATGCATTTTGATGTTACCCATGAAAGAGGAACAATTGTAAGTAGTGAAGAACAACAAAAAAGAGACTTACAGTGGTGGACACGTGATGTGAAAAAAGAAATTGAGACTTATTACTGGAGTAGATACAAAAAATTCATATCACAAACTCTTCCTTATGAGGTTGTAAAAACAATAGATGAAGATACTGATGTTGTTATGAACAATCTGGCTAACCCACAAAATGAAGTGCAATTCTCAAGATATGGTATGGTAGTTGGACATGTTCAATCTGGTAAAACGGGAAATTATTCTGCATTAGTGAGTAAAGCTGCTGATGCAGGATATAAATTTATAGTTATTATCGCTGGAGGGTTAAATAATTTACGTAATCAAACACAAGAAAGATTAAATGAAAGCTTTATAGGTAGAGAAGGTATAAATTTTGTGGGTGTTGGTAACTTTGCTAATTCAGATAAAAAGCGAACACCTGTTAGTTTAACTACAAAAGTTACTGATTTTAATAAGTCAGATGCAACTGGGGCTAAACAAGGATTAGATTTAGATATGGGAACTCGTCCAATCATACTTGTAATAAAGAAAAATACAAGAACATTAACTAATGTAATCGAGTGGCTTAAATCACACTATCAAGAAGAAGTGAAAGACCATGCTATGTTGCTAATTGATGACGAGAGTGATTATGCATCGATAAATACAAAAGATGAGAATAATCCAACAAGTATTAATAAGAAGATTAGAGAATTGATTGCTTTATTTAGGAAAAGCGCATATGTCGCTTACACTGCTACACCGTATGCGAATATATTTATAGATTACAAAGCCGAATCAAAAGAATTTGGAAAAGATTTATTTCCAGAAGATTTTATCTATGCATTAGAAGCACCTACAAGTTATTTTGGAGCTGCTAAAATTTTCTTAGATCCAACGAAAAAATATTTAGCTACAGTAAAAGATCACTTAGATATTATTCCGGCTATACATAAAAGAGATTTAGAAATTGATGAATTACCCAAAAGTTTAGAAGAGGCTATACGCCTATTCATATTAAACGTAGCGATTAGACATCTTAGGAGACAAGAAGATAAACATAATAGTATGATGATACACGTCACAAGATTTACAAGGGTACATCATAGAATTTATTTGAAAGTTTCTGAATATCTAGAGAAAATTCAACAGGCTATTGTAGTGCATGGTGAATTTTCACATGAGTCAAAAAGAATAAATAATCCATATATACAGAGTTTACAAGATACTTTCATTAACATATATTCCTGTTTGGAATTTGACTGGGCAACTGTATTATCAAAGCTAAATGAAGTAGTTGAATTAATAGATACCAGAGAAGTTCATATAGATAAGAAAATTGAATTAGAATATCCAAAAGATAAAGCTGTGAATTTCATTGTAGTAGGTGGAAGCAGTTTAGCAAGGGGGTATACATTAGAAGGATTAAGTGTAAGTTATTTCTTAAGAACAACCGTTTTTTATGATACATTAATGCAAATGGGAAGATGGTTCGGATATCGACAGAATTATGAAGACCTTTGCAAAATGTATATGACAAACACTACTTTTAATAGTTTTACAACTATTATTGAAGCAACTTTAGATTTAGTTGATAGTTTGCGAAAAATGGCACGATTAAAATTAACACCTCGTGATTTTGGATTAGCGGTACAGCAACATCCAGATAGTGGTCTACAAGTAACCGCTAGAAATAAACTGAAACAAACTAAAGATATATATTTTGAGATGAAACTTGATGGTCATCTAAAGGAGACAAGTTGGATTCCTGCTAATGAAAGTGATACAAAAGATAATATAAATTTAATTGAAAATTTAGTTCGAAATCTAGGAATAACTACTTTAAATGAAAAGAAACCAATTATATGGGAAGAAAAAAATAGAAATATCGTGATAGATTTTTTGAATAACTTTAAATTTTACTCTCCAGAATCAGATGAATTCGGTATGTACTCTAGAATGCCAGTGAATTTTGTAAAAGCTTATGCTAAAGATATAGATATAAAATGGGATATTGTTTTATTTAAAGGTCAAAGCGAAGAGCCTATCATGATTGATGGAGTAAAGTACGGTCAACTTCAAGAGCGACAATTAGATATAAAAGATGATCGTTATGAATTTAGAAATAGACAGGTTTCTTCTGGTAATGCTGAAGAAGTAACATTGACTAAGGAAGAGATTAATGAACTTAAAGAAAATCAGGAGAAGAAAAAATATGCAAAAGAAAAACGAAAACAGGGATTAGTTGAGGATGATTTAATCAATAAACAAATCGAAGAGTTTTCAAGAAGGAAAGCCGCAAGGGAAAAATTAAAACGACCATTATTAATGCTACATTTGGTTGATGCTACTTTAATTTCTGATTCGGAAAATTCTCATGGAAAGAAGAAGGTTGTGGGTGCGTTTAGTATTAGTTTCCCAACAACTATAGAAAGTGGAAATCGTAACATTAAATTAAAAGTAAATCAAGTATATTTAGATAACTTAGAAAGGTCACTAGCGGAGCAGGAGGATTCAGATGATGATATCGAGTAACCCATGGGAAAATATTAATGCTGGTGCAGAAAAACTTGTTGATTCCAAATTGAAATATGATTTTTTCTGGGGAGTGGAAAAGAACGGTGATTATGCATTATATATTAATATAGATAAGGAAGAAAACACTCCTAATCAACTTTTGAATTTACAAGACATCGAAATTAAGGTATTCAATTATGACATATCTAGTTACTATCAATGGGTAATTATTCTAAAGAAAAAAGAGGATTGGCAAATATTTAAAAGACTATGTGAAGATTTAATATCTGTTGCAAGAGAAACTAAGAATGAAAAATCTATGGTTATTCAAGTGCAGAATCGTATAAATAGATGGAAAAGCTTATTAGCACAAAATAAAAATATTGTATTCTCGGTGGAAAAACAGATGGGATTAATTACTGAGTTGAAATTTCTTCATGATATTGTGGCTACTAAGTTAAGCATTGCTAAAGCTATTCAATCATGGGTTGGTGCAGATGCAGATAAACAAGATTTTTTATTAGATAAATCAGTAGTTGAAGTGAAGTCTTATCGAACATCGCAAGGTGAAAAAGTAACGATTTCATCTAAGGAACAATTATGGACCGAGAAAGAACACTTGTATCTAGTTACCTATGCGCTAACAAAGAGTGAAAGCGGAGAAAGTGTTGAAACCATTGCAAATAGAATTAAGCAACAATTGACAGTCAATAGAGAAGATGAACTGATAGAAATATTTGAAACAAAGCTATGGTCATATGGTTATTCTTCTTTAATATTTAAAGAAGAGCAATTAGATAGTTATATAGTAGATAATACAAATTATTACAATATAATAGATGGATTCCCAAGAATTACATCCATGCAAGTGGCTAATGAGATTATTTCACTTAATTATAAAATTGACTTAACTGCATGTAAAAATTATCAAATAAGTATTGAAGAATTATACTTTTGAGGTGATGAACATTGTTAGCGAAAATAGAGGAATTTCATGAAAATATGATTCAAGATATATTAGCAAGTGCTACTAGTAGATCGATGAGTTGTAGTGAAGTCTTTTATGAGCTTATTTGTGAAGAATTAGTAGAAACAGGAGAATTAGCACCAAATTTGACGAGTGCTTACTATAAACACTTAGTAGGACGTTATCCTATGGAAGTATCTGGGTTTTCTTACGATGAGGATAGACAAGTATTATCTATAGTTATATCAGAGTTATTTCAAGAGGATAATATTGAAACTTTAACAAGTAAATTAATAGAACAAAAGATAAAGAGAGCATATAATTTCGTTGTAAAGTCTATTGAAGGATTATATAGAGAATTAGAAGAGACTTCAGATAGTTTTTCAATGTCATATTTTATTTATGACAAATATCAGCACGTGAAAATCAATAGAATTAAGATAATACTAATATCAGATGGTAAAAAATCAAGATCATACAAGGAAATTATTTTGAAGTCTATAGATAGTATGCAGATTGAGACACTGATTGTAGATTTAGAATATCTTTTTAACAATTACAGCGCTCAAAATGCAGATACATCTTTTGAAGTAGATGTGAATTTACCTTGTTTAGAAGCACCAACTAATACCGAAAAGTATCGCTCTTATATGACCTTTATTACGGGAAATCAATTATATGAGATATATGATAGATTTGGAAAAAAACTATTAGAGCAGAATGTACGCACATTTTTACAATTTAGAGGTGGTATAAACAAAGGGATTCGTAACACAATAGATGGAGCACCAGAAATGTTTTTTGCTTATAACAATGGTATTACAGCAACAGCTTCAGCTCTAGATTTTAATAGTCAAGGAGACATTATTAAAATTCATAATCTACAAATAGTAAATGGAGGACAAACAACATCTTCAATTTATGCTGCAAAAAAAACGCATAAAACTGATATTTCTAATGTTTGTGTTCAAATGAAAATATCTGTGGTAGATAATACTGAAAATCACGGTGACTTTGTTGCTAAAGTAGCTGAATATGCAAATACACAAAATAAAGTTAATAAATCAGACTTCTTTTCTAATAGCCCATTCCATAAAGAATTTAAGGTATACTCATCAAAAACATGGATACCATCTAGTTCACAAGTAAGAGAGCGTTGGTTCTATGAACGTGTGAGAGGAGAATATCTAAATGAACAATCTTATTTAAGTTTATCGGAAAAGAAAAAGTTTGAAAAGTCTTTCCCTAGAGATAAAAAGATAGACAAAACTTCACTGGCTAAATCTGAAATATCGTGGCTTCAAAAGCCTAGTGTTGTATCAAAAGGCGGACAAGAAAGTTTCGTCAGTTTTGCTGAACATATAAGTTACGAACTTGAAAAAAATAATTTAACGATAACTGAGGAGTATTATAAAGATGCTATTTCACGTGTTATTTTATTTAGATCTATCGAACAGATAGTTTCTAACTCTCATTGGTATCATGGGGGGTTCCGAGCAAATGTAGTGGCATACACAATTTCATATTTTTCTTATTATCTAGGTAAAAATAAAAGTTATTTTGATTTTACACGAATCTGGGAGATACAAATTGTTCCAGATGAATTAATTAAAGTAATAGCAAATTTAGCAGAACATATTTTTAAAGTTATCACAAATCCTCCTAAAGGATCTGGAAATCCTGGTCAATGGACTAAGAAAGTTAGCTGTTGGGAATTCATTAAGGGATTGGATTACAAATTAGATATACCTAGTAACTATTTGTTAGATAAGGAACAACAAAATTTTATCTTAAAAGAAGCAAAAAAGACTAAAAAAATGGATAAAGGTATAGAGGCACAAAGTTTTGTTATCGAGGTTTCAAATAAAGATTGGTCAAAATTATTAGAGTACTATTCACAAAACTCAAATCGGACAAGTTTGAATCTAACTGAGTTTGATATTTTACTGAAATTGGCAACAGGTAAATTAGGCCTTCCTTCGGAAAAACAAGCAGTTATATTATATAAAATATATGAAAAAGCATTGAATGAAGGATTTATCATGGAAAATATCGGATGATTAAGAAGTAGAGATCAGGATGGTATTATGCTTAGTAAAAATAGTTATAACATAGACATTATTGATACAAATCATTCTGAGACTTTTACAGCTAGCAATGAGAAAAGAAACTAAGAAAAGAAAATATGTAATAATTGTCTTTTTCGATATTTAACCAGGAAATACAATGAAATAATAAAATATTAGTAAATTAAGAACACCAATTTTTCCTAGATAAGTGCCACAACATCTAGAAATACATATTGCGACCAGTACACAACACCTGTGGAGCGGGTAATATTGATGGTCAGAAAATAAAAGAATCAACCGAATAGATTAATTTACTGTGTTTAAACCCCTTAATAGAATCAAAGGTGGAAAATCTTACTTCGTTATAAAGGAAAGGAATACAAAGAGAGCTAAACCCGGCTAAACCGACGATTAAAAGGGCATGTTTCACATACGATTAAATATTTGAATTTAAGCTCCACTAAAACCATCTAAAGTGAAAGGTCCATCAACAATTATGAGAATTGTTGATGGACCTTTAATACATTCATCAACTCTAGCCACTAAGAAGTTCACCCCCAAAAAACAACTCCCACTAGACAGCCCCCACAAATTACCCGATAATTTATACAGCGATAAGGATAGCTCACGTTAGTATCACTTAAAGAAGGTGAACCCAATGTCTTGGCCAACGAGACTTACAAAACAATCACTTCCTGACTGGCTCCAGCAGATGGAAGACAATCAGAAAATCAAGCGCAAAGTAACCATAGGCGGAGAAGTCTTTTTCGATGAAGAAACAAACTATGGAGCTTATATGTGTATCGAAGAGAAGAAAAAGACATTTACCATCTCAGGCGAAATGCCATTTGCACTGCAAGAGGGACAGTCTTATCTCATCGAAGGTACAGTTACTTTATATAAAAATAGTAAGCAAATAAAGATCCATTCTATCAAAGTTGAAAAGCCAACAACTCCTGAAGGGGTTATTGTTTTCTTGCAAAGCCTCAAAGGATTGCAGAAGCGAGCGCTACTACTATATGAAACCTATGGAATAGAGATCATTGATATTTTAATGAACAATCCAGAGCGAATTGCCAATGAGATCTCTGGTATAGGGCAGAAGCAGGTAGAGAGCTGGAGTAAGCAAATAAAAGTGCTAGATGGAGACTATGATTTGCTTGCTAAGTTGATGAACTGGGGCATGACACTTAATCAAGCTAAGAAGCTGATCAAGGAGTTAGGGCATGAGGTAGATCAAGTTATTCAGAAAAATCCGTATATCCTTATTCGTTTAGTAAAAGGATTTGGATTCCGCAGATGCGATCAAATTGCGCGAGAACTAGGCTTTGATCTTACAGGTAACAGCCGTATGCTGGCAGCGATACGTTACGTATTGCGGGAGTCATCGCAAGAGGGGCATTGTTTCTTAATGCGTGAGGAACTATTGCAGAGGGTAAAAGTTACCTTAGATATTCGACTTACAGCATTAGAAATGGAGCAACTTCTTAATGAATATGAAGGACAAGCTAACATTATTTATGAATTAAGCTTACTATCCTATGAGCTTAATTATAATGAGGTTGCAGCACATTATGCGCGCTATAAAGCTGAAGGATACCGCCTGATGAAGCTGGAACATCGATTTACGGTGTTGTCATTTGAGATAGATTCGATTAATCAACATGTGCAACGATTAATTGATCGAATGAAGCTAGTTGAGTCGGATGGGCGAATTTATTTACCAGAAGTCTATCAATCTGAACTCATCGTTGCAGCCAAAATATTACGGATAATGCTTCATCCTACGATCAGTTTTGACGGAGTAGAAGGCGATATACAGTCCTATCTTCAAGTTAATCATTTGCATCTAGAATCTAAGCAGGCAGAAGCGGTTAACCACTTTACACAGCAAACAGGCGGCATGTATATTTTGAATGGCAGTGCTGGCTGTGGTAAAACATTTACGCTTAAAGTTATTTTAGCTTTATTGGAAAAACAATATGAGAAGATGAATATGCCGTTCAAAGTAAAGGTGTTTGCTCCTACTGGAAAGGCATCAAAGGTAGCGGCTAAGGCGACGGGACGAGAGTGTACAACGATTCATCGTGGGCTTAAATATAAACCAGATGGTGGTTTTGAGCATAATGAGAAGCAACCACTTGATATTGATTGTCTAGTGCTTGATGAAAGTTCTATGTTAGATATCGTACTAGCAAAGCATTTATTCAGCGCCATTCCACCTCATTGTAAAGTGATCTTTATGGGAGATACGAAGCAATTACCGAGTGTAGGAGCAGGTAATGTGCTACATGATTTAATTAGTAGCGATATGATTCCTGTCATTACACTTGATGTCGTTAAGCGTCAAGCAGAGGATTCAGGAATTATTATTAATGCTAACAAAATCATTCAAGGTGAAATGATTGATACAAGTGCAGAAACGTTAGATGCCTACGTTATTTATCAGCATGAAGCTGAGCGAGTACAAGATACGATTATTCGTTCCATTAGTAGATTGTTGCAAACTAGAGATCTATCATTAGAAGATGTCCAGGTGTTATGCCCGCAGCGTAAAGGCGAGGTAGGCACATATGTGATGAACTGGATGATCCAACAAGCATTTAATACGAATGAAGAAACAGTGAAGGTTGAAAATCGAAGGATAGCGAAGCAAGTAAGTGGTAGTGACGAAGTAGAAGAAATACCGTTATATTTTAAGCCAGGTGATAAAGTTATTCATATCGCTAACAACTATCAGATGAAATGGTATATAAAATCGAATCTAAATGTCTATGAGGAAAATAGCAAATTAGTTGGTATAACCAATGGTGAATGTGGAGTTATTGAAGAAATATATAGAATCAATCAACAAAATGATGAAGAAGAATATGTGATCGTCGTTCGGTATGAAGAAGGATACGTTAAGTATATGAATCAATTCGATGAACTCGATCATTGTTATGCTATGACCATTCATAAGTCACAAGGCTCACAATGGCCTGCCGTATTGATGGTGGTTATGATGGAAAACTATAATATGTTAGATAATAGTATTTTCTATACGGGCTATACAAGAGCCAAGGACTTCAGTTGTGTCATTGGTCAATCGAATGCGATTGCACACGCGATAGCTACATTTCGCAATCAAAAACGAAATACAAGTCTTAATGAGAAATTTATCGTTAAGGAAGATGGGGAATAGATTGAAGTATCACTACCTGTACCCATTGTGAAAAGGCTTGATGGAGCTTGGGGAAAACCCAAGCTCCATCAAGCCTTATACTAACAATACTAATATTATTGAGAGGATATATATGAGAAATGATCAGGATTGTTTTCAATTAGAAAGCTCGATTCATTTTTCAGACCAGATTTCATACTCTTCATCTAGTCGCTCACGAATCATCTCGTAATTCTCCCATGTATCAGGAACGTGATAAACAGATTCGGCATCTTCTTGATCTAGGAAATATAAATAATCGCTCATATAGCTATCGTATCCGCTTTCGGTAAAGGCATTTCCTTCCTCACTCAGCATATCAGAGGCAAGGACACCAGCAGCTTTTTTTAACAGCTGTGGGCTTGTGAGTTTTCTTGCTTTGAAAGCTTCAATGTCCTCTATGAAATCTTCCAGAAACTCTTCACTACAAAGGTCTTTTTCGATTAGCCATCCTAGAAAGAAACCAATATGTACATAAGCTTGATCTTGGGACAATTCGTTAGGGAAATCGTTCTCATAATGATATTTTGCTTTGTCGTAGGCAGTCATTAGTGTGTCTCCTTCTATCTTTTTCTAATTAATAATTATTATAAAAATTGCATACATGTAGCTACAATCAACCATATGAGTATAAATAATGCGATCAACGGATTTCGAGCCTTACGTCTAGCCATTAGTGGTTGTTCAACGAGCTTCATATATAGAGATATAAAATCTTGTTTACACCATAGTTCCCACTGCAGGTTAAAGAGATTGAATACAATATAGGCAAGGAATATTATGACAGCGAATGGTGCATATCCGGGAACTTGTGTTACTGCAAAGCAACTTACAGAAAGGAACATTAACCATACTTTCAATTGTCCTACGTCTCGCAACAAAGATTTAATATATAACTCTCCAATGATACTTCCAACATCGTTACGACTCGACAACCGCTGTGATTTTTTGAATAGTATTGGCATTTTTCGTTTGCTAGTGGAAGTTAACTCTATAGACTGGCTTAGAATCGTCCGTGTAAAAAGTATTTTATTCTCATTTGCAATAGACAAATTTTGCTGAAAGTTAAGTGGGGTCATTGCATAATCTTTAATCAGAATGAGGGCAACGACAAAATAAATAATTATGCTAATCCAGTATGGGAAAATATTTGCAAGATAAAGGAACATAGGTACTATTATGATGCAACTATTTATTATGAAAATGAGTAGTTGTAGCAGCAATTGCTTCCACCAAGCTGCAGTAATTGTCCAACGATGATTCACGATCAGAGGGATGATACTGCTTATCGCTACATATGTTACAAGCATTAATATTTGCAGAGCAGTCCACTTGCTAACTAGAACTAGAAAAGGAAGTAGTACTAACGATACACATAAGGTTATAAGCTGAAGTACGAACCATGAATACACTAAGCCAAAGCGCTTTAATGACAATAGCCAACTGGGCTTTTGGAGCAATACGACTTGATCAGCATCTTCTACAAATATTTTAATTTGACCTATGCAGACAATAATTGTAATGATGATCAGGCATACCATATCCCACGGAATATTTAATGCCCACTGTGGCATATCTATCCACCACTCCCGATAAAATCCGATGAATATAACTACAGCAGGGATAATGATATAGAGCCATACAGACCAGTCACAAATACTTTCTAATACCTTATAAATTCGCAAATAATGTTGTTTCAGTCTAACTTTGAATAATTGTGCCATTGTCAGCAAGAGATCACATCCGTAGTTAGCGTATGAAAGCAATCAAATAAAGTAGCTTGTTCATCTAGATTTGCAACCTTTATTATTTCATCTAGAGTTCCGCTAGCGACAACTTTTCCTTGATGAATTAGAACAAAGGAGTCACATCTTCTTTCGGCAGTATCAAGCATATGCGTACTCATCAGTACACCAGCACCTTGATCTCTTGCATCATCAAGTAACGCCAAGAAATCAATTGTAGCTTGTGGATCAAGACCGACAAATGGTTCATCAACAATATATAAATCTGGTTGTAATAGGAATGCGAGAATAAGCATAAGTTTTTGCTTCATTCCTTTGGAGAAGCTGCTTGGATAATGATGTTTCTGGTCTACCAGTTTGAATTTCTTTAAGAGTTCCTCTGCACGTTGTTCGAAGTCAGATTCTTCGATTCCATTAACTGATGCTACAAACCACAGATGCTCCCATAATGTGAAATATTCATAATAGATCGGTTGTTCTGGCACGTAAGCGTAAGTACCAGATTGACCGCCAATGTTAATATGTCCAAGGTGGTAAGGTGTAATATCCATTATGGTTTTAATCGTAGTGCTTTTGCCTGCTCCATTAGGACCGATTAAGCCGACTAGTTCTCCTTGATGAATTTGAATTGAAATATTAGATATGGTTGCAACATCCGTTTCATATCCTGCCTCAGTAATATTAACATCCAGTATAAGTTTAGATTTACTTGAACTCGATTCCATACAAATTTCCTCCATTACGAATGATGATTTATATCTTCCTGACAATGGTTAATGGGTATTGCCCACTAATTATTACAGTTACCATTGATGGTAAAATCTGTTTATATAGATTTGTATACGTTAATGTAGTCAATATGTTTCACCTCTTCTGAGCAGTAATGTAACAATTAAGCCAATCTCTCTTGCTAGTACAAAGGAGATTACTGTATGTCTAACTAAATATTGATATAGATAAAAACTATATCTAAATATAGTTTTTCAGAATTACTTATAATGTGAATAACATGATACTCTTAAATCAAATGAATTTAAGGGAGCGATTGTGATGGTGAAAAGTAGTGTTCTTGGTTATCCACGTATTGGAGAACAACGTCAATGGAAAAAGGCTTTAGAAAGTTTTTGGAATGAACAAATCAATGAACAACAATTACTAAGTCAGTTACAAGAAATTCGTCTACAACATCTTAGTAAGCAAAAAGAAGCGGGAATTGATCTTATTCCAGTAAATGATTTCAGTCTATATGACCAAGTACTGGATACCTCAACAATGTTAGGCTTAATTCCACAGCGATTCCAATATAATGGCGGAGAAGTTTCGACACAGCTTTACTATGAAATCGCTCGTGGTTCGAAGGATGCTACAGCAAGTGAAATGACGAAATGGTTCAATACGAACTATCATTACATCGTACCTGAGCTTGGAAATATAGAGCCGCAATTAACGGTAAATCGTCCGTTACTTGCTTATCAAGAAGCAAAACAACAATTGAATATCGAAAGCAAACCTGTATTGTTAGGATTGTTTACGTTCGTAAAATTATCTAAAGGTTACAAGGCTGATCAATTTAATACATGGATTGAAAAACTTCTTCCATTATATGTACAAATCTTACAGCAGCTTGAACAAGCGGGAGTACAGTGGATTCAAGTTGATGAACCAGCATTAGTTCAACAACTTTCCGACGAGGATCTTGTTATAATACAGAATATCTATAGCGTGTTAGCTCAATCAGCACCGAAGTTACAAATTATGTTGCAAACGTATTTTGAAAGTATCGAACGATATGAAGAGATTGTTCAATTACCAGTAGCAGGTATAGGATTAGACTTTGTACATGGGGCTAAGCAAAATCTTCAACATATTAAACAGTCTGGATTCCCAGCAAATAAAGTATTGGGAGCGGGCGTCATTGACGGGCGGAACATTTGGAAGGCTAATCTGTCAGAGCAGCATCAACTCCTTCAATCATTGAAAGAGAAAGTAGGAGACGAGCAATTATGGGTACAATCTTCATGCAGCTTACTACATGTCCCTGTGAGCTTAACTCGTGAAGATAAATTGCCAGAAGCTATTCGTAATGTTATGGCGTATGCAGATGAGAAATTAGTAGAAATCGTTCAATTAACGCAAGCGATTAATTGTGTAGATATTGGATACTTGACTCAAATCGAACAAGACAAAGCTGCATTCGCCATATTCAATAACTTAGAGCAACGTAATCAACAACAAGTATATGCAACGATTGACGACTTGAAAAAAACAGGTTTAGAAAGATCTGTTCCTTTTGCTAACCGTTATGATGAACAACAACAGAAATTAGAGCTTCCAATATTACCAACAACAACAATCGGAAGCTTCCCACAATCGTTGGAAGTTCGTCAAGCTAGGCAGTTATGGCGTAAAGGCGAGTGGAACGAAGAACGTTATAACGCATTTATCGAGGCGGAAATTGATCGCTGGATTATTATTCAAGAGCAACTTGGGTTAGATGTGCTCGTTCATGGTGAATTTGAACGTACAGATATGGTTGAGTTTTTCGGGGAGAAATTAGGTGGATTTGTATTTACGAAAAATGGCTGGGTACAATCTTATGGTTCTCGTTGTGTTAAGCCTCCTGTAATCTACGGAGATGTAACATTTAATGAGCCGATGACATTGAAAGAAACAGTATATGCTCAAGAGCAAACGAAAAAACCTGTAAAAGGGATGTTGACAGGACCAATCACGATTATGAACTGGTCGTTTGTTAGACAAGATATTGCTAGAGAAGAAATTGCTTATCAACTAGCTTATGCATTGCGCCAAGAGGTTGAAGCTTTAGAAGCAGCAGGAATTCCAATTATTCAAGTAGATGAGCCGGCGGTTAGAGAAGGTCTACCATTAAAATCGGAAGAACAACAATCATATTTGGATTGGTCCATTCGCGCATTCCGTATGACCACTAGTTCTGTACAAGCGACGACACAGATTCATACACATATGTGTTATTGTGATTTCCATGATATGATTGCTTCTATTGAATCTATGGATGCCGATGTTATCTCTATAGAAACATCACGTAGCCACGGTGAATTAATTGGTAGTTTTGAACAGAATACGTATCCGCAAGGTATTGGTCTAGGCGTATATGATATTCATAGTCCAAGAGTTCCAGCGGTAGCAGAAATGACATCGATGATTGATCGTGCGCTTCAAGTGCTTAGTCCGAAGATATTCTGGATTAATCCAGATTGTGGACTTAAAACACGTAAAGAAACTGAAACAATCGATGCACTTCGCAATATGGTTACAGCTACACTAGAGGCAAGAGAAAAGCTACAACTGCAAACGGTAGAGTAATTTTATAAAGATATATCAAAGAAATGCTGAGAGAAGGGGATTAAAGTTGCCCCTACTCTCGGCATTTCTTATGCTTAATCAGAATCTTTTGCTAATTTTCTAAACAGTAAAGCTAATTTGAGTTGCATAAGATGACTAACTTTCTTCAAATCAATTTCTAATAACTCGCTTGCTTTGTCAAGACGGTATAGTACGGTGTTACGATGTACATAGAGTGCTTGCGCTGTATCCGTTACATTTGCTTCATGCTCTAGAAAAGTATCTAATGTTTTGATCATTTCTGAGGAATACTCAACATTTTTGTCCAGTAAAGGTCGAAGTAAATTTGTGCTAAATTGAGATAATACATTTGCCGGGATATGCTGAAAAATATAATTAAATTCCAAATTAGAAAAAAGTGTTACTTTACGTGATAAATTAAGCTTTTCGCTTAGGTGCTCAGCATGCTCACATTCATCTTTTGCTTCGAGTAAATCAGCTAAATTATATTTTGGCTTACTAATGTAGCAACGAAGATCAACAGGGTCATTATCAAGTAGTAGTTCTTCGAATACCGAACTTATTTGATGTGAAAAATCGATAATCGTTAGATGTTTTCTTTCGTGTTCTGGCAAAGTGATAATAGAAATCATATGTTCGTTGTGGAAAAGATGATAACATCTCTTTTGTTGTAGGTAAGGATGATACATAAGCTCTCTTCTTAATTTACGCAAATCCTTGGAAAGGGAGGGAAGCTGCTGTGAACTAATGGCAGTTTTAATACAGATATATGCAATTTCCTGAGTCTGAGTCTGCAAAGAACGAGTTTGTTCTAGAAATTGCTCTGGTGATATTTTACGTTGGAGATATCGATCAATAGCTAATGTCCAATGATAACTGTCGATAGACTGATAGTCGTCTTGAAACCGATCCATATGAAAGGATAATATTTCAGCTGCTTGATGGAACAGCACTTCTTCTTTTTGAATGGCATTTGAGTTGTTAGGCATGATGAGTAAGTAGCCACTGCATTCTTCCTCTTGCATTAAAGGAACCGCACAGATCCATCCTTGGGTAGCCCGCTTCTTAGCATATCTTGGATTCCAAGGCCAATCCTTAAGTAACTCATCCTCCGACCAGCTGCAAGTATTGTAGAGTATCTGCCCTCTTGTACCGACGATAGCGATCGGATGAGATAGAATCTCACCAATACGTTCGAAATAATGTTCTGAATCACCAGGTTGTAATGCAAATCTGACGAGGTTTTTCTGAATGGTAAGTGCATCATGAAGTTGACGTGTGTTTTTTTCAATCTCATTCTCTATCAGAGCATTCATTTGATCAGCAAAAGTGAATTCATAAGGTAATTCTATTAATGGAAAATGTAATCGATTAGCCTCATTAATTACAGTAAATGGAATTTCATTCCAATACCGTCCTAACTTAATACCGAGCCCCGCAGCATTACTATGATTGAGTTTTTGCAACAATTTTAAAAAGTCCTCAGGAGTATCTTTGATTGCAAATGCAGTAGTGAACACCATTTCCCCAGCTTTAATCCAATCTGTTACATCAGGAGCATCCATCGTATTAACAGATTTTATAATTCGATTCAATCCTTCTGCTCCTGCTACGATTCTCGCTCTAGATAATGGATAAATTTGGAGAGCTTCTTCGACGGTGAGATTCATGGGGGTATCCCTCCTATTAACTCTATATGTAATAAAATATAACATATTCTATGAAAAGTCGATAAAAAAATTATTATCATTGTGTATAAATACAAAAACATAATGGTTATTCATGTTGTGATCCAAAGTGATGTCATATATGTTTACATAACATTACGCCATTTAATATACTGAAACCAGTACTTAACACAACTCAAAGCTTGTTGTCGTAGTCATGCATTCGTTGTTGGGGATTTGTTTACGAGCAGGTAGATTATCTGTAGGTATAGGGAGTTGAGAACATGGATCTAGAACAGCGGATATTAAGTTTTGGGAACATTGTTATGGATGGTATATATCATGTCAATGAACTTCCAGTAAATAATGAGAAAGTATTTGCTCATCAAGTTAATTGGGCACCTGGGGGGACTGCTGTTCACTTTGCTAATCAATCCGCCAAAATTGGAACACGTGCCAGTGTTCTTGGTTGGGTAGGCAATGATTCAATAGGTATTCAGTTATTACAATTATTAGAGCTTAACGGAGTCGAATCATCTCTTCATCATATTTTTAACGCTCAGACGCCGACATCAATCATTATGGTAGATGATTATGGGGAAAAGGCAGTTGTACTATCACCTCCAATGGAGGAAAGTCGATTGCCTGCCCCAGAAGAAGTTGCACTATATGATCTGCAAGAAATCAACCATTTGCATACACATTTATTTCTCAAACCTTATGTTGATTCATTGTTAAGAGAATGTAGAAAGCTTGGCATATCAAGTTCTTTGGATATTGAAGCATTATCAGTGAAGTCATGGGGAGTGGAGGGGGTAAAAGACAGCATCGCGCTTGCGACTATCATATTCGTGAATGAATCGGCATTGCATTATCTTAGTCCATTAGCAATGAGTATTGAGAAATCTCTACTTGATCTTTATAACCTTGGGCCAGACATTATTATTTGTATGAGAGGGAAGAGTGGTTGTGTCGTAAAAAGTGAACAAGGTATGTGGTCATATCCATCTATTGAAGTAGCAACTTCTAATTCATTAGCAGCAGGAGATATTTTTGCTAGTGTATTTATGAATCGCTATGTAGGTGGGGCTACTATTAATGAAGCGATATGTTATGCGACAGCAGCCTCCGCTGTAGCAATAAGTCGATCCAGTATTGCAGTCCATTACCCCACTTTGAAAGAAATTGAAGATATGTTACATGGCAAAGGACAGCGATTATTGGACGAAAGCCGAGGTTAATCACGCATCGTTAATCACTCTGGAGGGAAATTCCACCAAGCTAGCTTTAGCCTACGTAAATCAAAAATAACTTAATTATGAAATGGAGAGATATATTATGGATATTACTAAAATTTTAGCAGCGAAAGTTGATCAATTACCCGTTTACAAAATTTCACCGAAAGATACGAATAAATTTGTATTGTTAACAGATGGTGATCACTATCCTTTCATGAATTGTATTGAGATTTTTGATATTGGCGGAAAGACACCGCCTAATAAGCATGATACAGCATTTGAACATTTTTATGTGCTATTTGGTGAAGGAATTGCGATTGTTGGGAATGAAGAGATTCCAGTATCTGCGGGTGCTCATATTGTAGTTCCTAGAGGATTTGATCATGCTCTTGTTAATACGGGTAATACACGCTTGTATACATTAACAACAATGATTCCAGATGATGGTTTCTCAACATTGATTAAATCAGGAATCCAGTTGAATTTAGATGAAGAAGATTTGAAAATTCTTTGTCCGAAAGGCTGATTGATATGACCGAAAGCATGCGGAAAATTGGACTTGATCGTAATTACTGGAATGTGTCAAAGTCTCATGCGGATTTAAGGCGAGTGTTTCCTTCTAGTAAAGACATATCATTTTATGCAGAACCGCAGCATGTCACAATTAATCTGGCTGTAACGGCTCTCGTAGTTATTGATATGCAAAATGATTTTTGTAGCGAGGGTGGTTGGTTAGATCATATCGGAGCCGATTATAATCCAGCTAGACGTCCAATCGACCCGCTAAATGCTTTATTACCGGAACTACGTATCCATAACGTACCGATTATTTGGGTTAACTGGGGGAACCGAGAGGACCGTGCCAATGTTAATCCCTCCGTTTTTCACGTATATAATATGGCGGGCGATGATATTGGTTTGGGTGGTAGACTTCCGAATAACGGTTCACATGTCCTTGAGAAAGGAAGTTGGAGTGCTGCTATTATTTCTGAGCTCGATACATCTAGTGAGGATATCTATGTTGATAAATACCGGATGAGTGGGTTCTGTGATACGCCATTAGATAGTATTTTGCGCAATCTTAAAGTTGATACATTACTTTTCGCAGGAGTTAATCTTGATCAGTGTGTCATGGGGACATTACAAGATGCGGTTAATCTCGGATATGACAGCATTCTATTATCAGATTGTAGTGCTACGAATTCACCAGCGTTCTGTGAAGAAGCTACGTATTATAATGTGAAGCAATGTTACGGTTTTGTTGCTTCATCCACACATCTATTAGCACAAATAAAAACTTGAAAAATATGTTGCATCATCATTGAGGTGAACGGTTTTGAAATTAGTTACTATTCGGTATGAATTATTAGAACAGGTTGCACTCGAAACACCGCGTGGTCTAATTATGCTCTCTGCTATTAATGCTGAGTGCGGAACAAGTTGGCCGATTAATATGTTACAGTTGCTTTCGACTACTTGTATTATGAGGATGCAAAATTGGCTGGTTGGCGGTGGGTGGCAACAGATTGAAATGCTTCCCACTATTAAGGAAGAAGATTATTCACATGCACCTCTATATCGTAATCCTCCAAAAATATGGGGGATTGGATTCAACTATGTTCAATCTGAGGCCGAACTTAAGCAATTAGATCACTCTATTGAACCTGTTGGATTTATGAAGCCGACGACTAGTTTGATCGGTCCAGGAGAGGCAATTGTTCTACCCGCAGGCGTAGGTCAAATTAATTCTGAGGCGGAATTGGCTATCGTTATTGGCAGAAAGTGTCGTCATGTTTCTATTGAAAATGCAATCGAATATATTGCTGGATTTACAGCAACATTAGATATTACAGCAGTAGATGTTCATGCGAGAAATCCGCGCTTTCTAACAAGGGCAAAAAGTTATGATACATTTTTTAGTTTATCTTCGCAGTTAATAACACTAGATGAATTTCCTAATTTGATGGAGATTGAGGTGGAAAGTAGTGTGAATGGCAATGTTCACCACAAAAATCGCGTAGGACATATGAGATTTGATCCTGCTTATGCGGTTGCCTTCCATTCGCAATTTATGACGCTTCTACCAGGAGATATTATTTTAACAGGTACCCCAGGAGCAATTCCAATCGTTGATGGTGATACTGCCGAATGTACGATTAGCGGTTTTGACACTTTGTTTAATCCAGTCGTTAACGAGTGATAGATGTATGTTTATGAAGGTTCAGGCATTATACGTAACATCAAATGAATTAACTAAAGTTATAGTTTAGACTGAAAATCCGAGTGGAAAGCTACGATAGCTTCTTACTCGGATTTTTTAGACTTTATAGAAGTATAAGTGTATTTTAATTATTGCAGATCAGCTAGAAATAGCTTAGATAACTGTGATACCCATTGTAATAATCGGATATCTTGATGTTTTCCAGCGATAACCGATAGTCCAATTGGGAGCCCCGCTTCACCTTTCAGAGGAATAGAAACTTGAGGTAATCCGGCTAGCCCAGATACACAGCTTAGTTGCAGTGTCTGATTACGACGGCGTTCAACTTGCTCACCTTGTTCGTTAACAAAGGGAGCGATCGAAGGCGTAACGGGCGCAATAATAAGAGTATCTTCGTCGAGCATAAGGTTCATTGTCGCCATTATTTGCTGACGCATCGTTGTTGCATCCGTTAGATTGGTAGGGTCAATGGTGCTCGCCCATGCAAATCTCTCAGCAATTCCTGGCCCGAATGTGGGATTGGTTACCGTTATCCATTCTCCGTGTGCTTGCCAAATTTCAGCGCCTTGCAATTGACGGAATGTATTCATCCATTGTTCAAGACGTTCTTCGGCAATAGGTAATCTCTTTATGTTCGTAATCATCTTATTAATGGAAGGTAATGCGCGGTTTAGCATGTCTTTCGTATGCTCATCAGTTAATTCCCACATATCCGTCGCAATAATGATTTTGGTGAAAGGCTTCATCAGATTATTAGAGGGTAAATTGTTGATTTTATTAGCAAGTAGTACCTTTCCAACTAGCAATAAAGTGTCAGCGTCTCTAGCCATCCAACCTACGGTGTCGAAGCTTGGTGCTAATGGGATAAGACCTTCTGTTGAAATGCTAGCGTGTGTAGGTCGAATACCATAAATACCACTGTAAGAGGAGGGTACTCGTACGGAACCACCTGTATCTGTACCGATTGCAAAATCTACTAGGCCAGCAGCAACTGCTACAGCGGATCCGCTAGAAGATCCTCCAGGAATTCGACCGAGAGCATTAGGATTATTCGGCGTTCCGTAGTGAAAATTCTCCCCATTAATGCTGTACATTAATTCATCTGTAATCGTTGTTCCTTGTAAATTAGCACCTGATTGCAGTAACGTCGTTAAGACCTCAGCGTGTTTCTCTGAACTTGAATGTGTGCTTAGCCAGTCTGGATTTCCCGCACTAGAAGTGACGCCTTGGATAGCAAAGACATCTTTTATAGCGAAAGACTTATCGCTCAGCAGACCACTTCCAGTAGCTTCTAGCGTAATTTCTGCATCGATATATGCGTTCCAATTTTTAGTCATGAGAATCAATCCTCCAGTTCCATCTTATATACAAATTACCAGCCTATAGCGGAGCCGTTGCTTCTAGGGTCTGCTCCGCCTTGCCAAAAACCGTAATTATCTTTCATAATTGCTTGTGCGTGTCCCATAATACCGTCGAAAGGTTGAACAACATTCACAAGATGTCCTGCTGCATTTAACTTGCTTATGATGTCATCTGAGACACGGCTCTCAATTTTCAACTCTAAAGTAGGTTCTCCCCATGTGCGTCCCCATACCCATCGTGGTTCATTAATTGCAGTCTGAGGATCCATTCCGTAATCTACCATTCTAGTAAATAGTGCTGTTTGTGTTTGTGGCTGACCTTCACCGCCCTGCGTACCGTATAAAATAGCAGGCTTTCCATCGCGACAAGCCATTGCGGGCATTAAAGTATGGAAAGTGCGTTTATGTGGTACAAGTCTATTAATATGAGTGGGGTCAAGTGAGAAGAAAGATCCGCGATTTTGTAGTAACACTCCTGTATTTCCTGCCACTACCCCTGAGCCAAACTCAAAGTACAGGCTTTGGATGAATGATACTGCGTTACCGTCGCGATCGACGACAGCCGCATAAGCTGTATCTTGACCTAGCGAGATAGTGTCTTGTTGATGAGCATAATTCAAGTTAATTTTCTGGGCTAGTTGTGCAGCATACTCCTTGCTTAGTAATCGATCTAATGGAACGGATGAGAAAGTAGGATCAGTCAAATATTTGTTGCGATCTAAGAAGCTTAATTTAAGTGATTCTACGCAAAGATGATAATATTCATATGAGTTCGGATCTATAGAGTCTGAGAGGTTGAAATTTTCAAGTGTTTGTAAGGTCATAATGCCAGAGAACCCTTGTGAGTTTGGGGGCATTTGATAAAGTTGATAATCCCTGTATGAACCTGTAATCGGTTGTACCCATTCCCCTGTATGATCAACGAAATCGTACATCGATAATAAACCGTCATGAGCTTCCATAAATCTGACGATCTCCTGCCCAGTTTCACCCTTATAAAATTCATCGCGTCCATGCATTGCGATCCTTTGTAATGTACGAGCTAAGTCGGTTTGCTTGAATGATTGACCTGAAGGTAATGCCTGACCATTCGGAAGATAGATAGAGGAGGTTTCAGATACTGCTGATAACATAGATTGATGTTGCGCTGAATGTTCATATTGATTATACGTTATAGGGAAGCCATTTTCAGCATAGTGAATAGCTGGTGTGAGTAGTTCATTCCAAGCTGTTTTTCCATATTCGTTATGAATGGCTGACCAACCATCCACCATACCAGGGACTGTGATTGCACTTTTAATACCTCTGTTGGGAATGGCATTCATCCCCGCGAATTGACCGATATGTGCGTGGTAGCTAGAACGTCCTGAAGCGTTATATCCTCTAACTTGGCCGTCTGTATGATGGTAAGTTAACCAGAATGAATCTCCTCCAAGTCCAGTCATATGAGGATAGACAACTGCTAATGTGGAGCTGATTGCGATAGCTGCATCAAAGGCATTGCCTCCTTCTGATAGTACACGAGCGCCTGCAGCAGTTGCTAAGTAATGAGGGCTAACAACCATTGTTTCTGATCCTATTATTGATTGATTCATAATTATCACTCCACGAAAAAATAGATTAAATGATATCAAAATAACGA
Source organism: Paenibacillus endoradicis (assembly GCF_024721975.1). The sequence continues at coordinate 119,036 of NZ_JANQBB010000003.1, forward strand.
GTAACGTATATGTCAGTTAATGTGACATTAAACTTTTTACTAACATAACATCTTTCATTCGGTTAATCAATATATTCGTAAGCTGATTCTAAAAATATGTTGAAAAATATACTTAATTGAGTGTATATTGATACATATCGTAATCAAAATGATGGAAATACAATCTATTTGTATATTGTTATGGATGTGAGAGGTGGGTTAAGAAATGAATGATCAACCAAAAAATGAGAATGATAGCATAAATATTGATGATATTGATAGAAAAATTATCTCGGAACTCAATGTTAATGGGAGGATATCTTACACAGACTTAGCCAAAACGATAGGGTTATCTCGTGTTGCAGTGCAAGGCAGAGTAAATACGTTAATCGAATTAGGGGTAATTGAACGATTTACTGCTGTTATTAATCCAGAGAAAGTAGGCATACAGGTATCTGCATTTTTTAATGTAGAGGTAGAGCCAAAGCATTTGCATGAAGTTGCAGATCAATTATCTGAAGAGCCATTTGTAACAAGTTTGTATCATATGACTGGTCCTAGTAAATTACATATGCATGGACTATTTCGAAACAATGAGGAAATGGATCGCTTTATGAAAGAAAAGCTTTATGTGTTGCCAGGAATTATGAGTGTAGACTGTCAGCTATTAATTAATCGGTATAAGAGTCGTATGGGAATGAGGTTATAAATAATGGAACAAGAGCAAAAAAGACGCTATTATATTGAATTAACGTGGGGCATGATGAAGACGGGAATTTTAGGCTTCGGAGGAGGACCGTCTGTCATACCATTAATTCGTCATGAAGCAGTCAAGACATATCAATGGATTGATGATGATGAATTCGGTGAAATATTAGCTATAGCTAATGCTTTACCGGGTCCGATTGCTACTAAAATTGCTGCCTATTTGGGTTATCGTTTAAAGGGGGTGAAGGGTGCTATAGTTTCAGTGCTTGCTCATATTTTTCCCTCTAGCTTGGCAATGATTCTATTAATGTCAGGTGTGTATTTCTTAAGTTCATCACCCATTATTCAAGGGATGATTAGTGCAGTTATACCTGTAGTAGCTGTTATGCTTGGTGTAATGATGTATGAATTCGGACAAAAAGCAGTTAAAGGGCTTGGGGTATATATAGGTATAGCATCTTTCGTTCTGGCCTTCTTATTATTACAAGTAATCGAAATTCATCCCGCTATTGTTATTGTTGTATTTCTATCCTATGGAACTGTGCATTTCCGTGTAATGTCGAAGTGGAAGGCGAAACGACAACAGAGAGGAGAAGCATAGTATGGATTGGTTAGAATTAGTATGGTTGTTTATCGGTTTTTTTGTTGCGAATGTACTTGGGTACGGGGGAGGACCTGCGTCTATTCCTTTATTGTATCGCGAAGTTGTTACTAATTATGAATGGTCAACTCCTACTGAGTTTTCTAATATACTAGCACTTGGCAATGCTTTGCCAGGACCTATCGCTACAAAAATTGCTGCATTTGTTGGTTACGATGTAGGCGGTGTGCTAGGGACAATTATTACTTTAATTGCAACAATTGTGCCTTCTGCAATTGCTCTTATAGTATTATTGAAAGTACTTCAAAAGCATCGCCAATCTAATGTAGTAAAGGGAATTGGACTGCTTGTTCAACCTGTCATTGCGATTATGATGTTAGTTCTTACTTGGGAAATGGGTCAAAGTTCAATAGAGAGTATAGGTTGGATTCAATCTCTTATTATAGCTGCAATCGCTTTTTGGGCAATGCAGATTCAGAAGATTCATCCCGCTATTGTTATTATAGTGGCTTTTGCTTATGGAGGTATTGTATTACCGTATTTTGAAGTCAGCGTAGTTTAAGATGTTTTTAAAACTCTATTAATCACAAAACAACAAAAGTAGACTTATATATTTGAAGTGCAATAGTATAACTAAAAGGCTCCCCCCATATGATGAATTGTCTTCGTATTTTTAAGCAGACAAAACGATATGTAGGGAGTTTTTGTTATAGTTATGTAAGCAGAATCCATTCTAATTCATGCGAAATATGCGGAGTTAAACGCTCTTTTAATGTTCTAAATATTATTTTTGTATAAAATAATATTTGTATGAAAATTTGTAATAATTTGTGTTAGTATATTAAAGATACATAATATTGGTTTCTTATTATAATTGTTGGAAGGTGTTATGAGATGGCGATATTAAATGTTGTAAAGTTCGACGGTCTTAGAAATCGTGAATGGGTAGTATATCGTTTCCCTGGTGAAGAATTCAATACAGGATCTCAACTTATTGTTGGAGAAGGCCAAATCGCAGTTTTTGTTAAAGGCGGTCAAGTGTTAGATGTTTTTTCTGCAGGTACATATACATTAAGCACGAACAATATTCCTATTTTAAGTTCATTAATTAATTTACCTTTTGGTAATCGCACTCCGTTCTCTGCTGAAATTTATTATATCAATCGTACTGCTAAGTTAGATTTGTATTGGGGTACGACAGATCCGATTACTTTAATAGATCCTAAATATTCTGTGCGAATGCGAGTTCGTGCACATGGCCAAATCGGATTAAAAATTGTAGATTTTCGAGTGTTCTTAACTGAACTAATTGGCTCACTTGGTGATGGAAATGTAGTGAAATATGATAATGTCATACAGTTCTACCGTGGATTAATTGTTACTAAAATAAAGACATTAGTGTCATCCATTATTATTAATCGTAAAATCTCAGTTTTAGAAATCGCGCCGTTATTAGAAGATATATCAAGTGAAACGAAGAGTAATCTACATGAGGAGTTTGATAGATATGGTATTAGTGTCTTGAACTTCTATATTACTTCTATTAATTTCCCAGACGAAGACTTCGAACTAATAAATAGTATTTTAGGAGATAAAGCTGCGTTTGATATTATTGGCGATAATCGTTATAACGTGAAGCGTACATTCGATGTGATGGAGACCGCAGCCGGTAACGAGGGTGGTGGGGGCTTAGCTGCCGCCGGATTGGGTCTAGGTATTGGAGCTGGTGCTGGCGTTACACTAGGTCAAACATTGAATCAAAATGTTGTGAATACTGTGCAAAATTCTCGCATAGAATGCTCTAATTGCCACACCAGTAATGATGCTAATGCAAAGTTTTGTTACGGTTGTGGTAACAAAATGGTACAAGAGAAGTCTTGTCCTTCTTGCCAAGCCACTGTAACTAGTAATATGAAATTCTGTGCTGAATGTGGTTGTTCCGTAGCTTCGCCGAAGTGTAGTCATTGTAGTGCTGAGCTAGCAGTAGGAGCTAAGTTTTGTGCTGAATGTGGTACGAAGACGGAGGGGAATTCGTAATGAATTTAACTAGAATATTGAAGGTAAGTGCATGCTTCATACTTGATGCTGCTCTTATTGTAAGTTTCACTTATTTCTTTGCACTATTCTCGATTTTGAATCCTGCAAAGTCTACGTTAATGCTAATCGTATTACTATGCGGTCTTGCAATATGGAATCTAGTAATTTTAGCTCCTAGAGAAGTCATGAATAAGTTAGGGATTGCATATTCAGTATTCGTTCTATCTTTGTTAGCGATTTATCCTTTCATTTCTATTATCGTTTCAATATTACTACTTCAAGCAAATACTGTATGGTATTTTACAGCTCAACTGCTAATTGCTTTTGTATTTATAATGCTAGTCGCAATTGTTTTGCCATTTGGCAAAAAACAAGAAGCGGAGCGAGAAGCACAAGAACAAGTGGCTGCTGCTGGTGATCGATTATCTTTGTTACTAATACAAATTGACGATGTAGTCGGAGATCATGCTAATACGGATAATTATTTTACTATGCATGATCAATTTGCTCGATTGAAAGAAAGATTACATGCATCGACTCCGTTTTCTAAAGTAAATCAGAAGATTATTGTGAGTGAGATGGAGCGAGAAATTATTGACGAGCTACATACGTTATATCAACGATTGAAACCGGAGCAAGAACATAATATCGTTGCAATTCAAGCGACTATGGAGCAGATCCAAAGGCTTGTTAAGCATAGAGAACAGTTATTAATTAAATAGGAGAGATTATAATGAATGAAAACAAATGCCCTTCATGTGGTGCGGCTAACGCCATTAACAGCACACAATGTAAATATTGTGGTGAAGCAATTGTAGTTGTAGCAGCTGCTCAAACTGCTGCAGCAAATGCGCAACAACCGCCAATGTACCAACAACCTATTATTCAAAATATTTATCATCAGGCTCCACCACCACTACAGCCTCAAGGGCAGACTGTTATCGTTGCTACGAAGAGTAAAGTTGCTGCAGGTGTACTTGCAATTTTATTTGGTGGATTGGGAGTACATAAATTTTACTTAGGGAATATAGTTCTAGGGATCATCTATTTATTATTTTTCTGGACCTATATACCCGCGGTTATCGGTTTTATTGAAGGTATTATCTACTTATGTACTTCTGACGAGAAATTTGCACGTAAGTATGGAAAACGCGTTTTTCAACCTTACCAATAAAAGTAACTATGAGACGTAGTAACAAAGTAAATTAATTTATTTCTTATACAATATTGGGTCAAAATATTGAAAAAGAGCGAAAGAACGATTGTATACAATCGTTCTTTCGCTCTTTTGTTATGATGTAACTTTATGCTTCTCGATAAATGTTGTGATCTCATCAAGCTGTGAGCTATTGCTAGATGGTACAGCGTAGGTAGCGCCCCAGTATCCTGACGGTGTTACCCCTTGAGCAGTGAAACCATATAGATCAAGATCATGTAGAATACGATGCATATAGCGCATTGCCTCAAGATTGCGTTGTTTAGTAGCAATATTCAGCAAAGCGATCATATTGTTCATATCTTTAACGATCTCTTCCTCTTGCGATAAGTTATCCCGAATACTTTCGTATTCAGATTGCTGGAGGAAGGTAGATTCCATAATTTTTGACCATTGTTCGTCAGCATCAGTAGTGTAATGATCAATACGTCCACCCATAAGATAGTAATCTGATTGAGAATGGAGTACTCTTAATTTCTTAATGGCGTTATACCCGTTAGACTCCTGATCAATTAGATACTCCTGAGAAGGGTATTTAATAGGTTCATTATCTATCTCATCAGCTTCTTCTACTAAACCATATAAATCAGCGTAATAAGCAGACTTTTGCTCTTCGTCTTTTATTACATTGTTGGCAAATATGATCGTTGAAATCAATGTAGTTAGAAATGCTACTATACTAATAATACCAATAACTATTCCAATTTTGTTTTGTTTCACGTCTGTTAGCTCCTGTTGAATAAATGACTTAGAGTTTCTTTAAAACACTCAAGCATACATTATACTGCAAAAGCTATACATAACACCTTGAAATTTTTGACTATCAACTATAAAATTTGTTTATTAGATGAAATTAATGAAACGAAATAATGTTAATTGGTATTTACGATTCCCACATCTAGCATTAATATGCATGGAAATGAACATGATAATTAAGGAGACGTATAAGTGATCCATTTCGAACCAATATCGATCAAACATCTTCAATATATTCGTGAAATATATAATGAATATGTCAAGACAACAACAGTATCATTTGATTTAGAACCCGCCACAATAGAGAAAATTACAAAGTTAACGATGCATGATGAAAAGAGATTTTGTTCATTTGTCATAAAGGAGGATAATGAGGTTATTGGTTATGTACTTTTATCACCATTTATCCAAAAACATGCTTGTTTTCGTACTGCAGAAGTAACAATCTATCTTGATGTTCGTTATGGTAGGCGAGGTATTGGAAGTCGAGCACTTGAATTTATTGAAGAGCAAGCTCGTGCTAACGGTTTTCACACGTTAATTGCAGTAATTTGTACTGAAAACGAAAGCAGTATCGCCGCATTCTCCGCAAAAGAATATCAATTGAAAGGTATCATTTCGCAAGTGGCCTATAAATTCGATCGGCATCTGGATGTATGTTATTATCAGAAGTTATTACTGTGAATCAAGTGACAAAGTAGTTGCAAAAACTCATCAATTACGGTAAATGTGATATAGTAAGAAGAAGACATAATAAGAAAGAAAAGTGGGATACAAATGATTGTCATTAAAACAATGGAAGAAATTATGAAAATGAAGCAAGCAGGAGAAATTCTAGCTGCTTGTCATAAAGAAATAGCAAAAATGATTAAACCAGGTATAAGTACGATGGAAATCGATAAATTTGCTGAAAAATTTATGCTAGACCATGGAGCTACCCCAGAACAAAAAGGATATCATGGTTATCCGTTCGCAACATGTGCATCTGTTAACGATGTGATCTGTCACGGTTTTCCTAGTAAGGAAATGATCTTGAAAGATGGCGATATCGTAACGGTTGACATGGTTGTTAATCTTAATGGTTGGCTAGCAGATTCTGCTTGGTCATATGGTGTAGGTCAAGTTGCTCCTCAAACACAAAAATTACTAGATGTCACGAAAGAATCTATGTATAAAGGTATTGAGAAAGCTGTTATCGGTAATCGGATTGGTGACATATCAAATGCGATTCAAGTTTATGCTGAGGCTGAAGGCTTCTCTGTCGTACGTGACTTTATTGGGCACGGTATCGGATCTGAGATGCATGAAGAGCCACAAGTTCCTCATTATGGACCAGCAGGCAGAGGAACACGCTTGAAAGAGGGTATGGTTCTAACCATTGAACCTATGCTAAATATTGGAAAATACCACGCAAAAGTAGATCCTGATGGTTGGACTGCTAGAACGGTAGATGGTAGCCTATCAGCTCAATACGAACATACCCTTGCCATTACAGCAGATGGACCATTTCTAATTACAAAACAAACTTAATATAATGCCCGAGCATACCATCCCATTAATATTGGACTGATATGTTACGGGCATTATTCAGTTATACGGAATGTATAAACTATAGATTTAAAGAATAAATATGAGGTGCCTATGTTACACGCATTTTTGCAACAATATAAAGATTTGGTACAACTTAATGAAGTCCAACAACAAGCTGTAGAACATTTTCAAGGTCCGTTATTATTACTTGCATCACCTGGATCAGGAAAGACAACTACGATTATTATGAGAATCGGATATCTAGTCAGCTATCATAAAGTTCAAGCACACCAAATTATTGCAGTCAGCTTCAGTAAAGCGTCTGCTCGTGATATGAGCTTACGCTATGAACGCTTTTTCCCTGAGCTTCCGAAAGTGAAATTTTCAACGATTCATAGTCTGGCATTTGAGATTGTTATACAAGGATTACGGAAACAGGGAATATCTTATGAAGTGATTGATGGTTATGACAAAAAATTAGATGAAGAAGTAGAAGATCAAGAAGTTAGACTTCATAAAAATATAATATTACGCCAATTGTATGAGAAATTATTTCATGAAAAACTGAAAGATGAATTGCTTGATGAGTTGTTGTCATATATAAGCTATGTGAAAAATAAAATGATCCCGTCAGAGCAATGGAATCTTGTACCTTGTAAAGTGAAGCAGGCGGACGAGCTCCTACGAATGTATGAACAATTTAAGCAATCGCAAGATAAGTTGTTACTAGATTTCGATGATATGCTTGTTTATGCCGAAAAGACATTAAGAGAAGATCTTGCTATTCGGAATATGTACAAACGTAGATATCGTTTTATGTTAACAGATGAAAGTCAGGATACTTCGCTTATTCAACATCATATTATTGCGCTACTTGTGGAAGATCATCAAAATCTTTGCGTCGTTGCTGATGATGATCAATCGATCTACAGTTGGAGGGGGGCAGAACCATCTTATCTGCTATCGTTCAAGGAACATTATCATTCTGCAGTAATCATGTATATGGAGCAAAACTATCGTTCTTCTCAAGAAATCGTAACGGTAGCCAATCAATTTATTCGGAAAAATCATAATCGATATGCTAAACATATGTTTACTAATAATTCGGCCAGAGAACTCATTCATATTCATGATTTCCCATCGGTACAAGAAGAAATAAACTATATAGCAGGTGCATTGCAGCAATCTGATCAGTTACAAGAAGTTGCAGTGTTATATCGTAATCATTACTCATCTATTATGCTTGTAAATGAACTTGATCGCAGAGGGATTCCATTCTATATGAAGGATGGTGATGATCGTTTCTTCTCTCATTGGGTTGTTGAAGATATTTTGAATTTTATGAGATTAAGTTATACCGATCGTAGAATGGATATTTTCGAGAAGTTGGCCATGAAAATGAACGTGTACTTATCGAAACAGCAAATACTGCAGTGTAAACAATTGCATGAGCAGGAATCTATCTTTGAATTGTTACTTGCTAAAGTGAAATTGAATGATTACCAACCTGAACTCATTATTCGTGCTCAACAAACGGTACAATCGCTTCGAGATGTGAACCCTGTTGAAGCGATTCGCCTTATTCGTAATGATCTAGGATATGATAAAGCAATTATTGGATTATGTGAGCGATTAGGTTTTCGTAAAGAATATTTGATGAGTATCCTTAACAGCCTAGAAGGAATAGCAGAGGGTCAACATACATTAGAACAATTTGCTAACAGATTAAAGGAGCTTGAGCAAGCTCAAAAACAAGCTAAAAATAAAAAACGAGAAGCAGTTGTTACACTATCTACGTTACATAGCGCAAAAGGACTAGAATTCAATGTGGTTTATATGATGGATCTAGTGCAACAAGTGATTCCATCACGCACAGATCAAGATAGTGTTGAGCTAATGGAAGAGGCCGCTCGATTGTTCTATGTTGGAATGACGAGAGCAAGGCATAGTTTACATCTGATTACTTTGCAAAAATGGCAAAATGAACGGGCAAAAACCTCTGAATTTGTACAAGCGGTAAAAGGTATTCAAAATTTATTGCCGATGATGCTGGAGCAAACAATCTCATCACAAATTCAGCAAAAACTGGATCACATTGTGAATCATCAATCGTCGACGATTACACAATTTAGCACAGTGAAAAATGTTAAAGCGATAAACGTTAATGCCATTAAAGATGCGAATATGCTTGAAGCAGGTCTTGTAATTATTCATGAACAATTCGGCGAAGGTACGATAGAAGAAGTACAGCCCCCCAAAATTAAAATTAACTTTGTTAAGCATGGGTTGAAAACATTACAAGTAGAAATGTGTATTACGCAAGGGTTATTAGAATTACAACAAGAACAGAAAATATTGAATGGTTAGCTACATGAGTAGCTTCATTGTTGGTAGAGACTTGAATAAATGGGATAGAGTAGGTGGATATGTGACGGTAATGCTTGAACTAAGAAATATTAGTAAAAGCTTTCAAGAAGACCTCTCAGAGAAGCACTTATTTCAACATGTATGTGTCAATATTACAGATGGACACCGAATCTGTTGTACAGGCGAGTCCGGACAAGGAAAAACTAGTTTATTAAAAATTATTGCTCGATTAGATGTTCCGAATAACGGACAGTTGTATTGGCATAATGTCGAAGCTTCACGATGCGATGTTATGCTTTGGAGACAACAGATTCATTACGTTGCACAGCAAGCAGTAATGTTGCCAGGGACAGTTAAAGATAATTTGCAGTTGCCAAGCCTACTTCATGGAAGAGTTTTTCAACAAGATAAAGCACAGCAATTGATGAATCAATGTGGACTTCAGCAATTGGATTGGCAAACTTCAGCAGAAAGTCTTTCAGGAGGAGAGAAGCAGCGAATTGCACTTATTCGTGGCTTATTGTTGGAACCAAAAATATTATTGCTCGATGAGGTGACCGGCTCACTTGATACACATAATCGTGATTTAGTAGAATCACTATTGCTCCAATGGATTGAGGAAACAAATGGTTCATTCGTTTGGATCTCTCATGACCCTAATCAGGTGAAGCGGGTTAGTAGTGAGCAATGGTATTTTGCGGAGCATCACGTAACGATATGTCGGGAGGAAACTTCTGCATGAGCATGCTAAGTTTAAGCTTTACTTTATTATTCATAGCCGTAACGATATTTATTTCAATGAAGAAGAAATTACTGCTAGAGAAAGATATTTTTATAGGTACAATACGTGCAAGTATTCAGCTTATTGCTATTGGATATATTCTCAATTATGTGTTCGCTACGGAAAACATCTGGTTATTTTTTGCGATTATTAGCATTATGATTTTGGTGGCTGCTCATAATGGAGCAAAGCGAGGCAAAGGGTTTCGCGGAGCCATGTGGAAAATTGCATTATGCATTTTCATTATAGAAATATTTGTTATGTTAATCTTACTGGGCATGAAAATAATTGAGCCAACTGCTCAATATATTATCCCACTTAGTGGGATGACGATCGGTAATGCAATGGTAGTGTCTAGTTTGTTTCTTACTCAATTGAAACGAGAAGTTGAAGCATCACGCGGAGATATAGAAACTTTACTCGCACTTGGAGCGAATGGCAAACAAGCATTACAAAGCTTACTTGCTCGTTCTGTGAAATTCAGTATGATTCCTACAATCGACAGTCTCAAGACTGTAGGGGTAGTTCAATTGCCTGGGATGATGACCGGAATGATTATTGCCGGCGCAAGTCCAATAGAAGCTGTTAAGTATCAACTATTGATTCTATTTACGCATACAGGTGCAGCTGCATTAACAAGTATTATATTAAGTATATTATTTCATAAAAGCGTATTAACTAAAGACTTACGGATGCAAAAAAACATCTAGTGAGTTCTCCTTGAGCCGCAAATGAGCATCGTATCTGAACTCAAAGTGGTTGTTCCTGCCTTTGTGTAGTAATCATTGTTCTAAATTTATAAATGCAGATAGTAGAGGATGAGTACCATTCCTCTACTATCTGCATTTTTTATTCCGTTATGTTCATTTCGTTAGAGTAATAAAAAACATTGAAGTAGCGGAGCAAACAGTTGATGTGGAAAAGTGGTAATATTCGGTCTTATCCAAGGATATATACCTTCAACAAAATCGATAAATCCTTGTATAAAAGCCGATTGGAGCAACGTACTGTTTGCGCAGCTCTTATTACTTGTTAGCTTTCAGTAAGAAAAATTCGCAAGTTTGGCGAGTGTGATAAGTAATATCACCAACTGATGCTTGAGTTACTATTTTTTGTTCATCAAAGCGTACAATGATTGCTTTGTTATCAATAATTTGATTATCTTGAAAGACACGAATCTTTTTTTCTTTATCCAATGCTTCTTGAAAATCAGCATCAGTTATTAAGCGGTATAGTAAGGCCATAATTCCTCCATCTTCTATAGTTGATTATTTCTTTATATAGTCAATTATAATCAATTGAAATGAAAAAGCGATCAATAAGAGAAAAGTATATGAATCATGACAGTGATATGCTATTACAATCGGAGCCCGTTCCGAGAACTAATTACTGTTTCAATCGGAGCCCGCTCGGAGAACTAATTACTTTTCCAATCTCCGTTGTCCTCGGATTTATCGTAAAGGTAATAGTGGTATAAATCCGAGGACAAAAACGAACGCTACCGCTTTTCCACTAGTGATTAGTTCTCTCCGCTACATAAGTCGGTAGAACTGAACATAATAAAAAGTTTTAGGAGGAGTTAATATGAAGTTTTCAGTATTTACTGTAATGATGCCTGATTGTAATATAGAGCAGACGGTACAACTGCTTAGTGATAATCAATATGATGGAGTAGAGTGGCGTTTTATCGATCCTGACCTAACAAAATCGAGTGAAGCGCCATCATTTTGGGGAAATAACTACTCAACAGTACCTGCTAGCTCAACGATTGAACAACTTCAGTATGTAAGTAATTTGAGTAAGGGATTCGGACTTTCACAACCTAACCTTGCATCGTATATAACGTGTGGAGATTTGATTGCTACTGAGCGAGCGATGAAGGCTGCACAACAGTTAGGAGCTCCGTCTATTCGTATTGGAGTCCCATCGTATGACGGCACGATCTCGTATCAGCAATGTCTTGCTGATGGTAGAGCTTATCTTGATCAAGTGCAACAACTAGCACAACAGTATAAGGTAAAGGGAGCTATTGAGACACATCATGGCAATATTGCCTGTAGTGCATCTGCGGCACTTCGATTGGTAGAAGGATTTGATCCGAGTTGCATCGGGATCATTTATGATCCTGGCAATATGGTACATGAGGGTTATGAACATTATCAGATGGGACTTGAGATGATTGGTGATTATTTAACTCATGTACATGTGAAAAATGCGTCATATGCCTTGTTAACTTCCGATGATAGTGAGGCTGCTATTTGGCAAGTACATTGGAGTGCTATAGATAAAGGAGCTGTTCAATGGCATCGTGTAATAAAGGCATTGAGGGCGATCGGATATGATGGTTGGTTGAGTATGGAGGATTTCAGTTCATCTCAATCAACGGAGTCCTTACTACAGCATAATATCTCATATATAAAATCTTTACTTTAACAAGGTATCATATATTCAGTAGGAGCGTTGCTGACGAGCAATGCTCCTATTTTATTTTACATATACTCAAAATCTTCTTTTTTACTAGACCTAAGCATAAGAATAATTAGGCTAGTACAAAGGAGGTTCCAATGTGGCTAAATGGGGGAAAAGAGGAATTCTATGGCATGTCACAGAATTTCTAGCAGTTATCAGTAATTCCTTACAATTAGGAAGTTCTTCTCAGACTAAAGGATGGAAAAGAAAAAACTCTATAGGTGAATGGAATGCGTCAGCGCAATCAAATAAACAGATGAGTTTTAAGACACCGAAACCGGCGAGAAGATTGACAGGTTTTATGCCACAACCTGTCAAAGTACATGCAACGAAACAGAAGAAAAAATGGGGTTTCAAAAAAATAGGTATTGTAAGTCTTGTTATCATTTTATTAATTACGATTCCGTCTTTCATTTTCGTAGAGCGGAACTTAAGAGACCCACTTATGCATGTTGCAAAAATAAGAGTGAAGCAAATTGCAACTCAAGCGATAAATCAGGCCATTACAGAACAGGTGACTCAACAATCGCAAACGGAAGAACTTATTGACTGGAAGATGGATAGTAATGGGAAGGTATCCGGATTCATGCTTAATTACTCCGAGCATATGAGAATTACTTCTGCAACGATCGAGACGGTTCAAAATGCTTTGTCTGATCTGCAACAGATTCCAGAGCGAATTCCAATCGGTCATGCATTTAATAGTGCAATAATCTCAAATTACGGACCCAAAATACCAGTGACATTCGAACCACTCGGCGCTGTAAAGGTTGAATTAAATACAAGAGAAAAAGATGCTGCTATCAATATGGTACTTATTGAGGTATATATTAAAGTTATTACAGAGATTTCGATTATTATTCCGTTTGATACAGAACCAGAATTGGTAGAAGCTGAAATACCTATATCGTATTTACTAGTTGTAGGTGATGTACCAATGTATTATTACGATAGTACCGGTAAACCAATAGGTGATTCAGCACCTCAAGCACCTAATATCTCAGTGCCACTTTCAGATGGTGCGGGGATTTCAAGTGGAAAACAAGAAGAACAGCCACAGACGACGTTAGAAGGGAACATAATTGAGACTCCGTAATAGTGGGTGCCCGCTCCAAAAACAAATCACTGTTCTAATCGCCGTTGTCCTCGGATTTATCGTAATAGTAACAGCAGTATAAATCAGAGGACAAAAACGAACGCTATCGCTTTTTCACTAGTGATTAGTTCTTTCCACTATAGCGTTGGGGATGAATCAAAATAAAGTAACCTTTACCTTAATCCGCTTGATAGAATGATTAGTCTGAGCATGGTATTTCTTACGAAGTAGTATGACATGCACAAATATTAAAAGAACGTAAGAGACTTGACCTTAAGGGCGAAGTCTCTTACGTTCTTCATTTTCCCAACGTTTTAAGCTTGGGTATGGATCAAATGCCCATTCAATATAACCACGATCAGAATAAATTCCATAATGCAAATGAGGAGGGAATTTACCTGAAGTGCCAGGTTTACCATACCCAGAACTACCAACCCATCCAATGACTTCACCTGGAGTTACAACTTGACCGATCGTGAGATCTTTCGAGAATCCTTGTAGATGCGCATAATAATGATAATGATTGTTAAGATCACGGATTCCAATTCGCCACCCGCCGTAGCGATTCCAACCTTTAATCTCGACGACGCCATAGCATGTACTTTTCACATTAATCCCATATCCAGCGAACAAATCAGTGCCTTCATGGATTCGTTTTCCACCCCAACCCCGACCAGCCCCCCAGGTATCACGATAAGAATAAACAGAACCGAGAGGTAGAGGAAATGCATGTTCGAACAAATCAAGCTTATTATATTGACTATAAATCCGTTCGAATTGTTGTATTCGTTGGACAGATCTACTATTTTGGTAATAATTCCATAAACCGATAGATACCTCTTCATCTGAAGTTCCAGTTTTACTTACGGCATAAAGTAGAGAATACAATAGATCAGCATCATCGTTTCTTGAGACGATATTGTCACTGTTACCATCTTTGCCAATCCCATCAAACCATTGTATGGAGTTTGGATGTTGATCGTTTTGATCTGGGTTAAGTGTTCCAACCCAATTAAGTTCATCCACATATATTCCTACATCGGTTCCAAGTTTAGGACGAGCTTTAGGACGAGCTTTAGATATGGTTCGCTCATATTGATCGATCGCTGCGATCCATTGCCATCTTATGTTTGTTAACAATGACATGCTCTCGTAAAGCTGCATTCGCTGTGTAAAGATTTCCTCATCTGATTGCTTTTCAGGTTCTACAGCATATGTAGAATAAGATGGGATGGAAGCATAACTGAATAGGAAGATGATTACAATAACTGTTAATCTACGGATTTTGAACAATGTGATCATCCTTTCAAGGATTGGTTACTATATATGGTTCTCGAAAATGATGAAAAATATCCGAGGGGTGAGCAGTTCTAATCGAATTGGGTCTATTTATTTCAAAAAATATGATATAATAATGTCAATGTCGTCAACAGAAAAGTATTTGAAAGCAGGTACCCTTCAATGAAACAACGTGAAAAGCTAGAAAAGCCAGACTGGCTTCGCATTAAATTAACTACGGGTGGAAACTACTCAGAGATTAAGGATATGATGCGTACTAAAACGCTACATACCGTTTGTGAAGAAGCGCGTTGCCCTAATATATATGAATGTTGGACAAATCGTACGGCAACGTTTATGATTTTGGGAGATATTTGCACCCGCGCATGTCGTTTTTGTGCAGTTAATACCGGGATGCCAACTGAGCTTGATCTACAAGAACCAGATCGTGTTGCTGAAGCTGCTGAACAGATGGACTTGCGCCACTGTGTCGTTACTTCTGTAGCTCGTGATGATCTTGCTGATGGTGGAGCAATGATTTTTGCAGAGACAATTCGTGCTCTACGTAAGAGATTACCATTCTGTCGAGTAGAAGTACTTATACCAGACTTCATGGGGAATTGGGATGCTTTGCAGGTTGTTATGGACGCAGGTCCTGATATATTGAACCATAATATTGAAACGGTGTCTCGTCTTTCTGATCGTGTTCGTGCGAAAGCGAAGTATGAGCGTTCACTTGAACTTCTACGTCGCGCAAAAGAAATGAAGCCAAAAATCCCTACTAAATCAAGTATCATGCTTGGCGTAGGGGAACAGTGGGATGAAATTTTGGAAGCGATGGATGATTTACGAGCAGTAGACTGTAATATTTTGACGTTAGGTCAATATTTACAACCTACTCCAAAACATTTACAAATTGATCGATATGTTCACCCCGATGAATTTGCAAAATTGAAACAAGAAGGATTACGTCGTGGATTCCGACATGTTGAGTCTGGGCCTCTAGTCCGTAGTTCTTATCATGCACATGAACAAACTGATTCTGCACATGCAGCAATTCAAGCAGAAACACAATTAAAATCTATGTCAGAATTAGCCGATCAGGTACAAACGCCCTCATCAGGCGCTTGCTCGAGTATGCTGGTCTAAAGCTAGGAAGAGGTGTTGCAATGGCTTTAATTCATATCACAGGAAAATCGTATGAATTAATTATCGAAAACCGTAGCGGTTGGAATGTCGAAGCTTTTCGTAATCGATACAGCGAAGTATTAGAACGATATGATTATATCGTTGGAGATTGGGGCTATAATCAGCTTAGACTTAAAGGTTTTTTTCGAGATGGCCATCAAAAAGCAACGAAAGATTCTACGTTCTCCTATGCTACAGATTACATCAATGAATATTGCAATTTCGGTTGTGCCTATTTTGTTTTAGAGAAAAAAATAGATGTATCAACTGAGCGAAATGATGAAGATATTTATATTGATGAATTAGAAATTATTCCGGATGAACCTACAAATAAAGAAGAGAAATCTGCAACAGGTACGGAAGGTAAATCTTCTAACCAAGAGCATAGAAGAAAGTCATCTCAGAAGTCTAATGATGCTGGTGTTGAAAAATATTTTGAGAAGTCGAGTGAGAAGAGTAAGCAACGTTCTGGAAACCGACAAAACTCAAAAGTACAAGCCGAAGATACTTCAGGTGCTAAGTCTGAAGGTAAGAAGGAAGGTAGACCTGACGGTAAACAAAAGCGCAAAGAGCATTACTACCGTAAAGGAAACCGTTCACAAGATAAAAAAGTGAGAGCCAATAAATCGCAGTCTGAGCAATTATCGACTGTATCAGAATAAAGAAAAGAGCTGTAATAACTAGCTAGGATTGTATATCAATCCTGCTAATTGTTACAGCTCTTATTTGTTTCATTCCACAATAGAATTTATTAGTTTCCGAGGATACCGATGGACAAATTCTATTTGGCGATAAAACCTACCTTATAAACGCGGTCGCTCACCATTGGTTTGCCTTGATAAAGGTTTTCTCATGTAATGGAATCAATTCCGATAAAAGCATTACGAACTCGGTTCCAGAAAGGGAATGGACGGTAACGTGCAAATTGAACTTTTTGGTCTGATACAAAGCATTTGATTGATACAACATCATTAAACATCGTGCTGACATGATCAACACTTACTTGAACACGCTGCTGCTTCATACTAATAATATCGCAATAATGATGTTTAGGTAATAAAACAGAAGAACCTAATGTTCGATAGACGAGATTATTGATTGATGCAAGTTCGGTAATTTGTAATGATTCAATGGAAGGATGAACAATTGAACCACCTAAGCTTTTGTTATAGGCAGTACTACCTGAAGGGGTAGAAATGACAATCCCATCACCACGAAACATTTCAAATTGCTCACCATTAATATTGACTTGTGCAACCATCGTATTATCTACACTTTTTAAGGTGAACTCATTAAGTGCAGAGTAATGAAAAGTGCCAGACTTTGTTACAAGTTCTATATTGGCAATCGGATATTTCACAATAGTAGGTTCAATGGTGCACATTTTCTCTAACAAAAGTTCTAGTTCATCTGCTTTCCAATCCGCATAAAAACCAAGATGCCCAGTATGAACGCCAACGAAAGAAATATGGTCGATTTGTGAAATATATTTATGGAAAGCTTTCAAAAGTGTTCCATCTCCACCGATAGATATTACGATATTAGGCTCTTGTTGATTATGCTGAAGACCTTTACTGTTGGCATGTTGGATGAATTGATTAGCTAATTGCTTGGATAGTGTATCTCCCCGGTCAATTACAGCGTATTTCAAAATGATAAACCCCTTTGCAAGTTCCTTATTCTACCACAATATAATTTCTGAGCATAGCGAAGGACAAATTTTATTTGACGATAAAAGCTACCTTATATACGCGGTTGCTCATCGGTGAATTGCCTCGGTATTGATTTTCTCATATTGAGCATAGCCCAAAAATGAAGTTTGATCAAGCGCTGATCATGCCACTGGACCAAGCCACCCCCAAAGTATATAGAGAAGTATTACTGACAGTATAGCATGAATGATTCGCGATATTAAAAATGGCATATAGCGAATAGGGGTATGACTAAGGAGACTAGCAACTTGTGCATGAACTGAAAAACCACCCCATGAAAGAATGGCAACAGCAATCGCAGCTTGATGTTGTAGCGATAAGTTAATTAGGCTAGATTGTTGAGCGCCGAGCGTGACTTCAAATAATCCTGGGACAATAGCTTCTGCAGCGCTACCAGAAATTCCAAACCATTGAAATATGTGTTGAAGTGTAATAATAAGCATATGTAGAATGTGACCTTCGGTTAATAGTCCAAGTACAACGGAAAAAAATACGACAAGTCCACCGACGACAATCATGAGCCTTAGCGCAGATTGAATAGCTTGTTGCAAAATGACCGAGAACGGTCTACCGTCCATAAGTCGGGCTTGATGCATTGCTTGTAATGCAGCATATAGTTTAGATTGTCTATAATTGGAAATACTTGATGTTGTAGCCTTTGAAAATTGAGATTGTTCAAGCCTCTCTGCCTTAATATCGTGAAATCTCATTAATAATCCAATCAGAAATGCGCCACTATAATGAGATGCCGCTAAAACAAGTGCGAGATCGCTATTATGAAAAAAACCAATGGAAACAGCACCAATCAGAAAGATAGGGTCAGAAGAAGTTGTAAAAGCAACTAGACGTTCCCCTTCACGACGATTTAACAAACCTTGATCCCATAACTGAGCGGTTATACGGGCACCGACAGGATAACCAGAAATATAGCCTAACGTAATAACAAATCCACCGATACCTGGTAAGCGAAATAACGGACGCATAAACGGGTCAAGGATTTTTCCGAAAAAGTGAACGAGTCCGAATCCGATCATTAATTCCGAAAAAACAAAAAATGGAAACAAAGCTGGGAAGAGTACTTCCCACCAAATGGAAACACCTCTAAGTGCAGAGTCAAGAGTTACATTGGGAAAAACAATCATTAATGCTACTATTATTGTAGCCATATAGGCTGTAATAGAAAGAGGATGAAGCATAGTTTTAATCATAAATTGTCATCCTAACACTTTATTTTTTTGCTGTTAGTTGAAGTATATGAAAAGACATGTACAAGCATAACAAAAAAGAAATATAAATATTGAGAAAACGGTTACATTATTAGAACTATATCGCATACAATGTGATATAATAAGTGAAAGAGAATAGTGAAATGATGGAGTGATGATTATGAGTTTTCTTGCAGGAATTCTTGTATGCGCCTTTGTGTATGTAATCAGAGAAGCTATATCCACACCAGCTAATTCCAAGGACTATGACTACAAGTAGTGGATTTATATACGTACCGCCAAATTGATTTGGCGGTTTTTTTGTCTAATCTTCACATGAATGAGTTAACTAATATGTTATAATGAATGTAATTCAATAACGGAGTTGATGAACATGGCCAATGAAAGCACATATAATTTAATGGGTGGTTCGGATACCATTCGTAATTTAGTACAAGCATTTTATCCGAAAGTGCTAGCCCATCCTGACCTCAGCCCATTGTTCCCAACTGATATATTTCCTGTCATGGAGAGACAATACATGTTTTTGACACAATTTTTTGGCGGACCTGATCTGTATACTACAGAAGTTGGACACCCGATGATGCGTGCAAGACATCTACCATTCGAAATTAATGAGACGAGAGCACAAGCATGGTTACAATGTATGAGGGAAGCATTGACGGAAGTTAATTTATCTGAGGAATTACAGACATTTGTACTAGAACGATTATCTGGACCTGCATATCATTTTATTAATACACCTGAATAGTTTGCATTACCGAAGATACTTTTCGTTTACTTGTAAATTATACTTAGAGATAAAGAAAAAGTTTTAGGAGGCAAATAAAGTGGACCCATTATATCTATCTAATACAGATTGTCCATGTTGTGCTACAAATTTTGAAATTACTAGAGTGAGACCGAGTTTCAAAAATCCGAATCGCTCAGATACAGATTTCTGTGGTTATTATAAAAATGGAGTCAATCCAGATTTTTATGTTGTCCGTATATGCCCTTCATGTGGCTATTCATTTTCAGAAAATGGAGTAAAACAATTATCGGATGAAGATAAAGCGATTTACTTTGCTGAAATCGGTAAACACTGGGTATCAGAATACTTTCATGGAGAGCGTACGATTCAGCAGGCTTTAACGGCATATAAACGCGCATTAATGATCGCTCAACTTATGAAAGCTGAAAATCGACTAATAGCTGGATTATTGCATCATATTGCTTGGTTGTATCGTTACATGGAACAAGAACAAGATGAGCAAAGATTTTTACAATTTGCTCTGGAGAAATATATTGTAGTCTATGAGAATGAAGAAAATAGCGAGAAAAATGCTAAATTATTATATATTATTGGTGAGTTGAATAAACGAACAGGACAATATAGCGAAGCGGTTAAGTGGTTTTCACGCGTCGTTAACGATAAGTCAATTATGGATGCTGGAATGATTAGAGCGAGTCGTGAACAGTGGAAAGACATCGGAGAAATACTAGCTCAGCAAAGAGAAAGTAATCTATCCTAATAAAAAAAGCACAGAGTAGGGATTTTACGCCTATTCTGTGCTTTTTATACATAGTTGATTGAAATGAAGAACATAATATAATGTGGAAAATTACAGATAATTTCTCACTTTACTATCGGCTAGTATATAATCATCGTCAATATCGATGATTTGTAGTTTACTATAGCAACATGGAAATACGAGATGTTTTTTCTTACCTGACTTAATCTCACCAATCTCACGTTGCTTTAACGGAAGTAGTACATGATTTGCATCGCAAAAAGGACAATGATCTACATAGAAATCTTTCATAATACGTTCATAAGGCCAAGTATTTTCAAAAGGAACCATTATTCTGACTCCTCGGAAGCTTGTTGCTGTTGTTCAGCTTTTTGTTCTTCTTGCGCAATTTGAGCAAGCTTCTGTAATACAATATGACGTGGTGTATGAACAAGCTGTTCAATTGGAATACCAAGTTGTTGAGCAAGTTTTATCGCTGTTTCAGGGGATAGCTGTTTGAGCATGGTGCTGCACCTCCAGTTTCGTTATACTTATGTTATACACTTACATCAATACTGATGGCAAATACAAGTTATGGTCAGCATAGTCAGTCATAAATATTTTGATGAATATTTGACCGAGGTTGAAGTACATTATTTTCTAAATGATGGGAGTTATCGTGATGAAATATGCGTTGAAATGGGAATTGGATTCGATCTATGAAGGTGGATCGCAATCGGAACAGTTGAAACAAGAACTAGTGAATACAGATTTGTTAATTAAACAATTACATGAAGATCTAACAAGTGATCAAGTGGATGAACTTGAAAATATTATTAATCAGACAGATATCGTACAGCAGATATTATTGAATGTACGTCAGATGGACTCTTTCGTATCTTGTCTAATGGCACAGGACATGTTTGATAAGCAAGCAGTAATCTTATTAGATAAAGTGAAAAATATAAACGCCGCATTTACTGCAGTTCTAACGAAATTTGATAATAATCTTCGAAATATAAATGATGAGCAATGGAAGAGACATTTATCACATCCAGACTTGCAACCAGTCGCTTATAATCTGAATGAGCGCAGGGAATTAGCAAAGCGCCAAATGTCGCCAGAGCTTGAAGCATTAGCTGCTGATCTAGCTATTGATGGCTATCATGGTTGGGGAGACTTTTACAACACAATCGTTTCACGTACAAATTTCAAAGTGGATGAAGACACATACGTATCTGCTGGTCAAATGTCCAATCGATTATCTGAAGGTGATCGAACGATTCGTGCTAAGGCGTTCGATGAATGGGAAAAAGTTTGGGGAGAGCAGGCTGATTTATGTGTGGACACGTTCAATCATCTCGCAGGATTCCGTCTGAAATGGTACAAAAATCGTGGTTGGCAATCATTCCTTGAAGAGCCGCTGCAAATGAATCGTATGAGTGAAGCTACGTTGCAAGCGATGTGGTCTGCCGTAGAGAAGGGTAAAAGACAACTTATACCTTACTTTGAACGCAAATCAAAACTGCTTTCAGTAGCTAAGTTAGACTGGCATGATGTCGAAGCACCATTAGCATCTGCGACAACAACAATGAACTTTGATGATGCTGCAACATTCATCATTGAACAGTTCGGAAACTTTAGTCCGAAAATGGCACAGTTTGCACAATATGCATTCGAGCATCAATGGATTGAAGCGGAAGATCGTCCTGGAAAACGTCCAGGTGGATTCTGTACTTCACTACCTAAAAGTGGTGAAACGAGAATATTTATGACGTATTCAGGTAGTGCATCTAATGTATCTACTTTAGCACATGAGCTAGGTCATGCTTACCATCAGCATGTTATGAATGAGATGCCTGCATTGACGCAGGAATATGCGATGAATGTTGCTGAGACAGCATCTACATTTGCAGAGTTAATTGTATCTGATCAAGCATTGAAAGCTGCTGAATCAGTAGAAGAGCAATTAGCGCTAGTCGATGATAAGATCCAACGAGCAATTGCTTTCTATATGAATATTCATGCTCGTTTTATTTTTGAAACGAGGTTCTACGAAGAGCGAGCACAAGGTCCTGTACCGACAACACGAATGAATGAGTTAATGGTTGAGGCAGAGGAACAGGCTTTTGATGGATTGCTTGGAAAGTACCATCCACATTTCTGGGTAGCTAAGCTACACTTTTATTTGACTGATGTGCCGTTCTATAATTTCCCGTATACATTCGGATATTTGTTCAGCGCTGGAATATACAAGCGTGCATTAGAGCAAGGAGAAGGCTTTGCCCAGCAATATGATGCATTGCTTCAAGATACTGGTCGCTTAACTGTTGAGGAATTGGCACAAAAACATTTACAAGTTGATCTAACTAAAACTGATTTTTGGGAAGAAGCAGCAGATCTTATAGCTGATGATGTTGACTTATTCTTAAAGCTTACCGATGTTAGAAACTAGATAGCAATATGACAAAAGTGTGGACAAAGTGGTTTGTTCCTATCTAATGTGCTAACGTATAAGTAGAATACATCTTCAAGTTGTTGCGAAAATTTAGTAAATGCTTTCGAAGTATTTTTTGTTACGAAGAAGAATCTCACAATGTTGCCAAAAAATTTAAGAAGGGAGTTTTTACTATGGAAAGAACATTTGTTATGATTAAGCCTGATGGAGTTGCGAGAGGTCTTATTGGTCGAATTGTTAACAGATTCGAGGAAAAAGGATTCGTTATTGCACAAGCTCAGTTGCTATACTTATCCGCGGAGCAAGCAGGCGTTCACTATGCACATTTGAAATCTAAACCATTCTTTGGTGAGTTAGTTGATTATATTACTTCTGGTCCAGTGTTTGCAATGATTTTGGAAGGTCATCAGGCGGTACAGAATGCAAGGACGTTGATTGGTTTTACGAATCCAATCGAGGCGCAAGCAGGAACTATTCGTGGTGATTATGCATTGATCGTAGACAGTAATGTTATTCATGGTTCTGACTCTGTTGAAAATGCTGAAATAGAAATTAAACGATTTTTTGGATAATTTAGGTACAGTGTAAATGTTACTCAAATTAGTAAAACTCAAGATTTAGAATGTATTCCACTTAGAAATTAATACTGCACCGCATAGTAAATGTCCTCTAGACGTTACTACGCGGTGTTTTTTGTTTATTAGAATGTAATGTAATGAAAATCAATTAATTGAATCTTTAATACTATTATGTATACCAAATTTATACTATAATCTCATTTAGAGGGGGATGAATCATGATATTATCATCAAAGAGAAATATTGTAATACTATTAGTAGTTACTTTATTTATGACTTTAATTACTTATTCCGGTGAAGCGACTGCAGCAGCTGAAACACATCATTGGAAGCATTACGTAGAGGCTGAAAAGCTCATCAAAAAGGGAAAATATAAAGAAGCAATCGTTCATCTAGTAGCTGCTAATAAGCAATCTAAGCAAGCGGGATATTTACGTCTTCTGGCAGAAGCTTATGAAAAAGATGGACAATTTCAGAATGCTGCTAATACATACTATGAGGAAGCAGAAATTCATCGAGTACTAGGTGAAAAATCTGGTGATATGAATACTTATTTCGCAGTATTAGCGATGGCTGATGCTCTTAATACTGAAATAGAAATATATATCCAAGATAATGTTCCGATACAATCGAGTACTAAGCTTGCTAAGTTTGAACCGGAAAATGGGATGTATATTGGGGCATTTATCGAGAAGGATAGCGGAGTAGAAGATGAGAAAGGGTTGAAATACGAAGCATTTAATGAACTAACTGGCAAACAACATGCCGTATACTTTAATTATCATCGCTACGGTGCAGACTTTCCTAATATATGGGCTAGTCAAGTAAAAGAGGCTGGTGGCGCCATTCATCTAGCAGTTCAGCCTGAATCAGGCTTGGCGAATGTCAAAGATGATGCATCATTACGTAAATTCGCTCGTGCTGCTCAAGCGGCCGGAGTACCAGTATTTCTACGGTTTGCTTCTGAGATGAATGGAAGCTGGGTAACATGGAGCGGTAATCCACAACTTTATATTGAAAAGTTCAGACTTGTGTCCCAAGTAATGAAAGAGGAAGCTCCTAACGTTGCGATGGTATGGTCACCTGCTGCCAATCCCAAACATAATATTAAAGATTATTATCCGGGCGATGATTACGTCGATTGGATAGGTCTAAGCATTTATAGTGTGAAATATTTTAACGGTAATGTTAGTACACCTGCTGACCAAGTTAACCCGCTTGATTCTCTAGATTATGTATATCAAGAGTACTCTGTTCGTAAACCAATTATGATTAGTGAATATGGTGCAACTCATTTCAGTAAAGCAGGTAACACAACAACAACGAATTTTGCTATTACAAAAATGAATATGTTATACCATGGTGCGAAGCTGAAATATCCTCGTTTGAAAGGTATTAATTGGTTCAGTCTTAATACATTAACAGATTCTCATAGTGCAGATCGCAGCTTGAACAATTTCAGCTTAACAGAAAATAGTTCGGTACTAAGTGCATATAAACAAATGATTAAAGATCCATATTATTTGAGTTCTGTTGTTGGTCTAGATACTACTGCATCAAAGACGCCATTGAAGCAAAGCGTAACTGCTATTGAGGATCAAGCGCTTAGAGGCTCTGTAACGGGAATTGCATGGGTTAAAACCTATGACCCTTATATCGGAAAAGTGGCATTTGCGATTGATGACAAACAGGTTGCTGAACGTAAGCAGTATCCATATAGTTTCCCGATTGACACTGCAACATTAGCAAAAGGTAATCATAAGCTACAAGTAACTGTATTTGACTCCAAGGGTCGTGAAGCTTCTAAGAAAACAGTGAATTTTAAAGTTGGAAATGCTGTTGGAGATATTTCGGTAGGTCAAGTGAAAATGTATTTGAATGAGAAATATGTTTATACAAATAAAGGGAAAACGGAGCTGACAGTTGCGCCGTTCGTGCGTGATAATCGTACGTTAGTGCCGCTTCGCTTTATTAGCGGGGTACTTGGTGCAGATGTGGCTTGGAATAGTAAAGCGAAGTCGATTACAATCAAAGGCTCATCAACAATTGTTTTAACTGAAGGTAGTACGAAGGGAATTGTGAATGGTAAGGAGGTTAAGCTTGATGTAGCTCCGATTAATATTATAGGAACTACATTTGTACCTCTTCGATTTGTTAACGAAAATCTTGGTGGAAATATTAACTTCGACAGCAAAGAAGGAAGTATTGTAGTATCTGCCAAAGTAAAGTAATAAACATTATTGACAGTAATTGGAATGTTGTGCTATATTGTGCTTAACTATTAGCGGAAGCACCGCATATGAGTGTCCTTGGACACTTCATATGCGGTGCTTTTCGTTTTAAAAGTAGTTCATAAGGGAGGAATAATAATGACGATCACAGTTGCGTGTATTTCAGATGACATTGAATATGCAACAAGAATGGTTGGCTATATGAAAAGTAGTCCAATCTATCATAGCTGGCGGTTACAGTTGTTCACCTCGTTAGCCAAATTCCAACCACGTGAAGCTTACGGTCAGCTTGATCTTATACTCGTAGACGAAGTGATGTACGATCAATTTACTATGCAGTTTCCACAATTAATTGTACCACAGGACGAAAGAGTAGCGATGCAAGGCACATATACTCAACCTATTATCGTGCAGCTTGTATCGCAACCTGCCCAGATTCGAGAGCATCATAAATTAGTGAAGTATCAACCGCTATCGACGCTACTTCATATGCTATATACGATAATAGAAGGACAGAGATATATGGCATCCAGACCAGTGATTGCCCGTACATCTGATACGATTGTTGTTGGTGTTGGGTCTAGTATTGCTCAGTGTGGAAAAACGATATTCGCTTTACATCTCACTCATGCTATTGCATCACGCAATGAACGAGTATTCTATTTCAATCTTGAACTATGGAATACTTCAGAGAGCTGGATGTCTTCTGAGAATCCAACTTCTTCATCATTTTCGTATTCTGATTTCCTATATGCCGTTAAAAGTGATGCTGAGGAAGCTCAAAGCTGGTTTGCTAAACATCGTCAGTATGATCAACGACTACAATGCGATCGTCTGAAGCCATTCATTCATATTGAAGATCGACAACAACTAAGTAAAGAGGACGCTCAATTAATGCTCAATATTATTCGAACGAGTGGGCACTACGACTACATTGTGCTTGATTTATCAGCTAATTACGATGAGTGGAATTTAACATTATTAGCAGAATGCGATATTCATTATATGATGATGATGGCAAGTGAAGAGTGGATTATGAAGCATCAAATGTCAATACAGTATGCTCGCATGAAATGGAAGGATCTAACGACTAAAATTGAAAGTAACGCGATTGTCATTTTGAATGAAAGCAGACAAATGAGATCAATTAATAATATAGAATTACATGTACATTTCAAACTTCCTCATATAGATCAATGGGAAGAGCAGTATGCATCATTGTTAAGTTCCTCTATCTATCGTGCTACAGTAGAACATTGTGCTCATAAGTTTCTTAACAAAGGTTCGTATGCCTCATGATTGATGATCAGACCATTTATCAAATTCGTAATGAGCTAAGAGATAGTTATGCATTCTCACAAGTGCTATCAGATCAAGAGTTATATAAGCTAATTGAAGATGAGGTACTAAAGTATAGTAAAGAACAGATCATGTCTACAACCGATAAATTATTATTAGTCAAAGCGGTGTTTCATTCTTTTAGAGGGTTAGATATTTTACAGCCTTTATTAGATGATAGCAGTATTACCGAAATCATGATTAATAGTGAACATCAGATCTTTGTGGAACGTCATGGTAATGTTCAACCTGCAGCTATTCAATTCGAAAATCGCGAGAGGCTAGAAGATATTATTCAACAAATCGTATCTTCAGTTAATCGAGTGGTGAATGAAGTATCACCAATTGTAGATGCAAGATTAGCTAACGGTTCACGGGTTAACATTGTACTCCCACCTATTGCGTTACGTGGTCCGTGTGTAACGATTCGTAAATTTCCAGAGCAACCGTTAACTATGGATGCACTAATGCGAATGGGTGCATTAAGTAAAGAGGCAGTGAAGTGGCTAAGCTTTCTTGTGAAAGCGAAATACAATATTTTTATTGGTGGTGGTACTGGCTCAGGGAAAACGACATTTCTAAATGCGCTGACGCAATTTATCCCCTCAGATGAAAGAATTATAACGATTGAAGATGCGGCGGAGCTTCAAATAACGAGTATACCGAATCTCGTATCATTGGAGACGAGAAACGCGAATACCGAAGGAAAAGGAGAAATAGCCATTCGTGATCTCATAAAAGCATCATTACGAATGCGCCCAAATCGAATTATTGTAGGGGAGGTACGAGGTAAAGAGGCACTCGATATGCTTCAAGCGATGAATACTGGCCATGAAGGTTCGATGTCTACAGGTCATGCTAATAACGTTAAGGACATGCTTTCTCGCCTTGAGACAATGGTGCTGAGCGCACATGATCTTCCACTAACAGTCGTTAGAAGTCAAATATGTTCAGCAATTGATATAATGATTCATCTGACAAGATTTCATGATCGGAGTCGTGGTGTGCTTGAGATCAGTCAGATTATCGGAATGCATGAGGGCGAAATAGTTATTGAGAAGTTATTTCAACATGATATGTCAGAGCTTAATCACTCAGAACGATTAATACGTAGCACGAATAGTTTGCATCGTGTAGACAAGCTACTACTTGCGGGCTACCGTGAGGAGGAGTTGATGTATGGAAGCCGTTCGTAAGAAAACACAGTTACAGCATTATGATCTGTATGAGCTTAGTAGAAATGAAGTGATTACATGCATTATGATGTGGGGCGTGCTTATTGGTTTTGTTACATTTAGTTTCTATCAATCGCTTATTCTATGTATTCTACTTATGCCATTTTCGATCTATATGCTCAAATTTGAACGAGTCCGATTGATTACGAAACGTAAAGTTCGTATGAAGCTTCAATTCAAAGATTTACTACTTTCCCTCCTCTCCTCACTTGCAGCAGGCCGTTCACTAGAAAATTGTTTTCAAGTTGCCCAAGCCGATATGTTACTCCTTTACCCGAATGTACAAGATGAGCTGATGCTAGAAATTAGCATTATTAATCATAAGCTGAGTAATGGTGAAGTATTAGAAAAGTGCCTTTTAGATTTGGCAGAGCGCGTCAATATTCCGGAATTTTCTCAATTCGTCGAATCATTACAAACTTGCAAGCGATCCGGTGGAGATCTACTCACTGTTATGCGTAGAACTGCGAATATGCTTAGTGATCAAATAGAGATTGATAATGAAATAAGCGTATTGATTGCGCAAAAGAAAATGGAATCAAGAATGATGATGGCAGCTCCATTTATCTTTTTGCAATTTTTAAATACTACAGCTCGAGATTATATGCAATCTTTATACAGTGGGCTTGGTTACGTGCTATTGACGGTTGTATTATGTTTACTGATTTTGTGTTTCTGGCTCATGAACAAACTAACCCAAATTAAGTTGTAGGTGATGTTCGTGTTATTTATTATCGCTGTTGTCTATACTCTTCTTTGGTTATATCTATTGATAAAACCTAATCATTATAAAGCTACTAATATACCATCAGTATTAATTGCTGATGCCGATACGACGAATAACAACGATATGAAATCTAATAGTAAGTTTAACAAAAATCAGAGGAAAGACTACATTAAGAAACAGAAAAAGAAGAACGGTTCTTTGAATGACCATAAACTTATTCTGGGACCTGGTTATTCATGTTATGAGCTTTTTCAAATTGAGAGAAGGGCATCACAATTACTTCATCATCTTCATACTCATTTATTGCAACTTAATAGACAACAATGGGGGTTTGATCAAACGGTACATACATTTACTACTGTAATCGGACAAGCTTTGTTGGTAATCATGATCAGTTTGTGGATTGCTTTATTGAGTGAAGAACAAGCAGTGATTGCAGTAGGCATTATTATAGCGGTCATAATTATTGTCAAACTATTTCAAGATAGTAAGAAAAAAGTACAGCAAAGAAAGCAAGCGATTTTGTTAGAGCTCCCCATAATGTTGACAAGGTTAACACTGTTAGTTGGTGCTGGAGAGACAGTACAACAAGCTTTTATGAAGTCAATTTCAGGAAAAGAAAATAGTACTAATCCTTTACATATCGAATGGAAAAATACTGTTCACGAACTTCGTAACGGGGCTTCATTTTCACAAAGTATTGAAAAATTGAATCGAAATTGTGCTGTCCAGCAAATAGCGGTTTTTACAACAATACTATTACTGAATTATCGGAGAGGGGGTGAACAATTCGTTACTGCAGTGCAAGATATATCTTTATCTCTGTGGGAAACTAGAAAAAATATGGCAAGGGTAAGGGGAGAGGAGGCCTCGGCGAAGCTCATATTCCCACTAGTTGGAGTACTGCTATTAGTGATGATACTTATCATCACACCAGCAATCTTATTTATGCAATTTTTATAATGCTTTCGATGACAATTTTATAAATAAGTAGTTTTGTAATGAGGAAAAATGAAACTTTAAGGAGGAGATCTTATGAATGTAGGGAGTTTCTTAAGTAATATGAAACCTCGTGTGCGGGCATTTTGGCGAAATGAGGACGGTATTGGTACATTGGAAGTTCTACTTATAATTGCTGTAATTGTTGTCATTTTTCTTCTATTTAAAGGATTTATTATGGAGTATGTCGGAAAGCTAATTTCGAATTCAGGTTCAAAAATGGACGAAGCAATAAAATGACAATATGAGATATTTTATTAGAGATGAACGCGGAAATATGAGTCTGGAATCAGCTTTAGTGATACCAGTAATTATGTCAGTTATTGTAATTATGACGGTCGCTGCTATATATGTATTCCAAGTTGTATTTTTGCAATATGTTTCTTTGTCTACTGTGGAGCGTGCTGCATTCATCTGGGATGATGCGGATCGCCAAATAATAACTGGTCAACTAAGAAGTGAAGAGCAATATGGATTATATGAGAATGAGATTATGTTGCAATTAGTAAGTAAGATTATTCCGATTGATAACTCTCAGCGAACTACAAGTCTTGATATCATCTCAGATTCGAATTCAGAATCAGATGAAAGTAATACATCTCCACTAACAACTCTAATTTCAGATAAATTAGTTCTAGCTCAGCAACATATTGAGCATATGAATCTTAATGTGAATGGTCAAATATCATATTCACACCCCGCATTACTCCCCCGTATTGAAGTTACTCTCAAGCAACAACTGTCCCCTCTTACATGGCGAAAGCAACAAGTATTTGCCTCCCCTGCTTACACAACGCACCGCAGTCTCGTTAATCCAATTAGTTTCATTCGAAGTGTCGATCTTATCATGTATTACACCGAGAAATTGAAAAAAATGACCAGTTCTGAACAATCTGAGTGGAAGCAAAATGGAGGGAAGGCTATAAAATCCTTCTCTTCTTAGATAAGGATGATCATATGAGAATAAATCAGTTATGGTTCAGAAAAGATGGTTCAGTTACGATATTTTGTACATTAATGATGACAGTATTAATACTGTTTTTTATGGTTCTATTAGACTATGCACGTATTCTACTGTTTCATAGGACGACAGAATCGGCAGCTATGCTGTCGATTCAATCTGTTCTTTCTGCATATGATCAACAAATATATGAGCAATATGGTTTATTTGGTAGAGGAGGTACAGATAATAACGATTTATTTAAGGGATTAGTTCAAGCTAATCATGGAACATCGATGAGTCTATTTTCGTTAAAACAAACGTTTGATCTCGCTCCGTTAGAGGTAGGTGAGATGAGTGTAACAACTGATCATTACCTTGGTGAATATGATGTCTTTAGAAGACAAGTGCTAGAAGAGATGAAATATAAAGCTCCAATTGAATTTTCTTTAGAATTTATGGATAAATGGGTAACATTATCCGATTCAGTTTCACAAGCCGAAAGTATGATGGATACGATGAATCGTCTAGAGGATTTATTTCTTGAAAGAGAAAAAAAACTGGAGAAAGCAATGGAATTGCATGAAATGTTAGGAAAACAATTACCAAAGAGTAGTTACTATATGTATGCTACTTCGAAATTAAGTAAAGTAGTTAGTGGTTATAGTAGTTATCACAGTTGGATGAATTATCAATCAGATATTATGGTGCAATTACAAAGCGATTCCTTGACAGAAGAGCAAAAAGAAGAACTTGAAAGCGAAAGCACAAAATATGATGAGCAAATTAGTTCATACTTGAATTCATATAATCAGATGTCGAAATATTTAAAAATGTATGCGAACGATTTGCAAAAGACAAGTGATCAAATAGCTACAGAAATTCTTTCTAATATAGCAACAGCAAGTACACTTAATAATACAATTGAAGTACAGTATGAACTGTATATGAATTCGGGACAACAAGGCACAACTCCAATAGATAGTAATGATTTAGGGCAGCAACTTAGCTCGCTTACATTTGATGATGAAGGATTAGTACGTCCAGAGCAATTCTTTCAAGAATACAAAAAAGAAATCCAGTCGCAACAACAATTACTTGATGAATATATTGATCACAATAATTCGCTTCTTAGTGAACTTTCATCCGCAATAAATTCTCCGAATGTCGCCTCCGATGCTTCTGTCAAACAAACATCGTTGAATCAACTTATGAAGAAAAGCACTTCTCTAAAACAGCAGTATGAAACAGCATATTATTCGCCTGCTACAATATTATCATTTTGGCAGAAGCAAGTTAATTCCACAAAGCTCGTAAAAGATCAACTTAAACAGAATGAGAAGCAATACTCAGAACAATTATCAGAGCTGGCAAGTATAACGGAATTATTTGCGAACAAGGAAAAGGTTAGTGAATATAAAGACCAATACAAGAAATTAGAAGAACGTTACGAATTCAATTACCGGATTAATAAGGAGCAGGAAGAAGATCAAGAACCTGATAGCAAGGGTGATGAAGCTACAGGAAGGAAACAAGCTCAGGCAGCTACATACCAATTAAAATCATTGCTTCAATCATTGGGAGAGATGGCGTTAAATGCTAGAGATTATATCTATTTGAATGAATACATTATGAATCGCTATACACATTTTCCTTTGGGAGAATCCTCTAGTGAAACAAGTAGTATTGACGCAGAATTTCTAGATTATAGTAAGCAGGAAGTTGAATACATAATATATGGTGTACATGAGCCGCTTGAGAATGTACTACTAGCATATGGTGAAATATTTGCATTTCGCTTTGCAATTAGAACAATTGAAGGACTGATTGCTAATCGAGTATTAGGCAATCCCATACTGGTGTTTTCAGCCGCTGTTGTTCACGGTATACGAGCGGCAATGGTAGATATGCAACAATTGTTGACAAAAGGATCCACAGAATTATCAAAATATGTACCTATACAAATTGAATATGCGCAATATTTACGATTGTTTTTAATAATGCATGCTGGAGGAAGGGACAAGAGACTATCGAGAATGATTGCTGTCATTGAGCAGAAGTTATCTATTACATTATTATCGGTGCCGACTGCGATTACAGGCCAAGTAACAACGACTATGAGTCTATGGTCCTTACCAGGAATATCTGAAATGATAGGTGCAGTCACTCCAATGAACAATAGAATACGGGGGAATATCTATGAGAAGACAGATATTGTCACGGTATCTTATTAAATTAACTCAATATAAAAAAGCTCAACTCCCCATGAAAACAAATAATGAATCTGGTTCAATTACAATGGAAGCAGCGCTAGTTATGCCTATATTTATTCTCTTTCTTTTTGTATTCTATCTTTTGCTAATGACTATATCCGCTCAGATGGCTTTACAAGCGACCGCTGCTTCATCCGTACAACAAATATCTGCACATATGCATCCAATAGCATTAATGGTTAATGAATTGAAAGATCGAACAGGATCGAATACAACGATTCAATATGATAATGCAGATGAGGGATGGAAGAAAACAGTCTATGACATAAGTGGAGTATTGCCCGCACCTATGGATTCATTAGTTCAAGAAGGCTTGAAAGGGAATTGGTGGCCGGCAACCAATATTGCTGGAACTATACTAGGGAAAGATATATTGGATACGATGATACAAAGTCAGGTGTCTTCACCTGTACTTCAAAAGGAAAAAGTAGAGCTTGCATACCTCCAGTTACCCGATCTAATCAATTATACCGACCTTAATGTGACACTATCGCTAGAGTATGAGTTGCCAATCAAAGTTCCTCTGCTGAATCAAGTAATTACAATAAGGGAGCAAGCTGTTCAACGGGTATGGATTCCCGATGTTCGACCTTCCTACTATGAAGTTAATGAGGAAGAGGATGCATACATCTATGTCGTGTCACTTACCCCTGATCCTGTAAAGCCAGGGCATAAGGCAACGCTAAAAGTAATAACGATACCTAATACTAAGATTAGCTTGGAAATCATTTATAAAAGTGGAAGTAGTGTTGCTAGGCATCTAGGAGAAGTGACTTCTAATGATAAAGGAGAAGCGGAATGGACGTGGCATGTTTCGGGTAATACGACGGTTGGTACATGGAATATGAACATAAAACTTCCTGAAAAATCATATTCGGTTGAACATATATTTAATGTTGCAAAGAACAAATAGTTAAAGGAGAAAAGATATGGAGAGCTACTGGCTAGCAATACTAATCGTTATCATCGCATTTTATTTTGATGTGACTTCATTGAAAATACCGAATTGGATATGCTTAAGTTCTCTTCTATTTGGTTACAGTTTTTGTATGTACCAAGAGGGATGGTTGGGGGGATGGTGGGTAACGATTGCTGTGCTTGTTGGTTTTATTCCTATGTGGTTAATTTATCTTTTTAAAGGGATTGGAGCGGGTGACGTAAAGCTATTTGCATCATTAGCGGCTCTTATTGGTGTGAAACCTATTATTGAATTAATGATTTTATCTTTCCTATTTGGCGGTGTCATTTCCATTCTATTTATCGGCTATCGAACATTACTAAAAATTAATCATAGATTTCGATATTACTATAGTAATTATATTGTCGAAGCTCAAAGTACACCGACATTAATAGCATTAGGTATTAAAAAGGTACATCATTTTCCGTTTATGCTAGCTGTTACACCAGCTATGATCGTAGTCTATTTGTTAAGGTAATGCTTTCGAAGCTACTTTTTATGAATAAGTGTTATAAAAAGTATTAGGAGGTTCATGATGAAACATTTGAAAATCGATTATACAATGAATAATGGCCATCAGATGACCATAGAACGAACAGATCCATTCACTTCTCGTGATATGAATGCACTAGAGATGAATATGCTAAGTGCAAATATAGTACATACGTTTCTTCCATTTGATTGGAATGAAATTGATAATGAGATTGTCTTCGTATACCGAATTCAACACTTTAAGTTACTGACTCATTTTTACCAACCGGGAAGCATTAAGATGATCGATTACTATAGTTTGTTACTTTCTTTACTTGATGCACTCGTCACTTGTTACGACTACATGCTACGACCTCAATGTTGTCTTCTTGATGAAAAGTTAATTTACTTTGACCCAACAAATAATAGTATTCGATTAGTATATCTACCAGTGCAAGAACAATATCATAAGGAAGATCATCAATTATTATTATTAGCAGTTAGATGGTCACAACTTGTAGACAGTTTGCATTATGAAGGATACCAAAAAATATTACAATTAATAGGCAGTCAACATTTTCCGATCATTCCACTGCGTCAACTATTATTAGATCTTATTCACCAACTATCTTCTAATTCACAGGAAGGGCTGCAAACCCCATACATAGAAAAAGTAAAGCCAGGTTCGGTTTTATATTATGTTCAGAATGAGTCTGAACAGTCTTCTGAGCAATCCTCTATTGGATTCGTAAGGTCAGAGAATGATGAGGGCTATGATGATTGGGAAGATGAAGCAGAGAGTAAACCGCTAGGTTGGAAGCATTACGCAGTTATCCTGCTTATTATAACAATTGTTGGATTGTCTTGGAAAAATCTTTATTTTGAAGATGCTACGACAACCAATTTCTTATTTAGCTGTGGAATCACACTTATTATGTTGACAGGAATTGTTATTGTTCTCAAACAACATTGGAAGGTGTTGAGCTATAAGAAACGTGATTACCAACAAGAAAATTTGTCACTTGCTACTAATCCTAATCAATCCATATACCCGTCTCAACCATCGTTAATAGAACAACCAGTAAAATCTAATCTGGAGGTAAAGCCATTACACAATAATGAACAGGTACGAGTTGCACCACCACAGGCAACCGTTAAGCTTGATCAAGAGCATTCAACGACAGCTCTCGCATCTAATCGGAGTAATGGCACACCATCCTTATTAAGAAAACTATTTGATGATGAGCAACGGATTATTGTTAATGACAATCGATTTCTAATAGGTCGTGCTGAAGAAGGTGTTCACTATCAAGATGACGCATCAGGTGTATCTCGCGTTCACCTGGAAGTCGAAGTAGATAATGGATCGATCCATATTAAAGATGTTGGATCACGCAATGGCAGTTATTTGAATGGACAATTGATGATTGCATATAAGGCCTACCCATTGTATGAAGGAGATATCATTCAGTTAGTTAATAATGAAGGACCAAAGTATCAACTGGCAGTATAGATCAGCAGTTTAGTTCAAAGCTACCAATTATATAGTGCATGAGAAAGTTAAGTGGTATAGCTAAAGTGTATATAATAGAAGCAGAACTAAAAGGAGCCTTACCAATCAATAAGATGATTGGTAAGGCTCCTTTGTTACTGACGACTATTCTAATGTAATGCTTTTCAACCAATTTTCAGTAGCATCTAATTCCTTGTATGTCTTTTTAACATATTCGAAAGTTACAGGCTTATCACTTGGGAAATCATTAATGATGTATTGTAGATCCTCTTCGACTTGAAGAACGATATAAGTATTATCCATCTCGATTTCGATACTATGGCTATCTGCAGCACCAATATAAATTCCTTTGGCACTAATTACTTTACTAAGTGTAAAGTCATCTGTAGCAGTTTGTCCATCATTTGATCCAGAGTTATTACCATCTGGTTTATCAGTATCATTATCTCCATTAGAATTACCATCGCCAGAGATAGAACCAGGATCTAATTCTCCTGTTCCTTCAGGCAGGTTAGTTGATGGAACGGAACCTACATCTGTTTGTTCCTCTTGTGTGTTATTTGATGGAAGCGTATTGTTATTTTGATCGCTGCAAGCAGTAAGCATAATAGCTAATAGAATAGCACTTGTCGTCGTGGCTGTTTTCTTTGCTTTGTTTTTCCATTTCATAATCTGAAGCCACCTCCTATAATGTAATACGCAATTGTACTATAATAAGTTGCACTTTTTATTTGTTGAACAAATGATTATACGGCGAATAATCAATATTTTTCTTCTTAAGAAATGTCATTAAACTATTATAATCCCGCTTAGGAGTTGCTTTTATATAGCCTTCAATACAGTGTCCACGAGTAACTGTATCGGCACCACTTTCAATTGCTACTTGTCCGATACTTGCTGCAATAGAATGAGAAGCTATATCACGGAATGGCGTAGGAACTGGTGAAACAAGCTCCGCGAGAAATTGTTTGGAATCGTCTGTCCACATCGGACGACTTCGATCTACCCAATAGTTTTGCCAATCAAGTTTTGACTTTCCGTCACCCTTAGGCATGACTTTAAGGAATTTGCGGAACATAAAGTAGCCACCTACCGTCATAGCTGCGAGCATAACTACTGCCCAGAATACTATGAAATACATAAACCAATCATTCATCTGTAAATTCACCTCAAATTAAAATAAAAGCTCAAATGATTTACTTGTCAGTACCAAGAATCTGCTATGAAGCTAGGAAAGCGAGTATCGTAGCGTACGTTATAGGTACGTGAGAAACAGAGTGACCGATGAATGGCAGATTCGCCGCAGAATAGGCTTCGTAGTTACACATCGTAATCACAAGTGGAACATTTGAGTCCACACCATGAATTATAGCTTATAATGAAAAGGTTTTCGAGCAGTAATATCGCTACTTTTCTTACTATTTTCATAATAATGCTGAAATATAGTCTGGAAGTAAGGTGCTTTACGGTTTTTCTCTTGCGAAATCGGCTATAATTGAACTACAATTAACTGTGATTAATCTCGAGAAGGAGAGTTAAAAATTATGTTGAAAATAGGTTCCCATGTTTCATTCTCAGATAAGGGATTATTAACTGCAACAAAAGAAGCAATCTCATATGATTCAAGTACATTTATGATATATACGGGGGCACCGCAAAATACGCGACGCAAACCGATTGAATCTTTATACATTGAAGAAGGCAAAGAGTTAATGAATAAGGTTGGCATTAACGAAATTGTTGTACATGCCCCCTATATCGTTAATTTAGGTTCTTACAAAGAAGATACGTTTGAACTAGGTGTTAATTTCTTGCAAGAAGAAATCCGCCGTACACATCATATCGGAGTGCAAAACATCGTATTGCATCCGGGTGCTTATACAGATAAAGATGCTATATTTGGTATTAACCGCATTGCGGAAGGTTTGAATCAAGTTTTAGCTGGAACTACTGAAACTAATGTCAATATCGCGCTTGAGACGATGGCTGGCAAAGGTACGGAAATTGGACGTACGTTTGAAGAAATCGCTGCAATTATTGAAAAAGTAGAGTTGAATAATCGTTTAACGGTATGTCTAGATACTTGTCATATCCACGACGC
The DNA here is from genome assembly GCF_024721975.1 of Paenibacillus endoradicis. The sequence goes on from NZ_JANQBB010000003.1 coordinate 157,295, forward strand.
AGGCTATGATATTGTTAATGACCTAGATGGCGTGTTACAGCAGTTTGACAAAATTGTTGGGCTTGATCGAATTGCCGTTGTTCATATTAATGATAGCAAAAATAATATTGGTGCACATAAAGATAGACATGCTACGTTAGGTTCCGGTTATGTTGGATTCCAAACGATTCATAACATTGTTCATCATGAAGCTTTAGCGGGTAGACCATTTATTTTGGAAACACCTTGGATTGGTAAGGATGCTAAGAAAACTGCGCCGATGTACGAAATTGAAATTGCATTGCTTCGAGGTAATGTAAAGGAGCGTTTTGGGGCGTCGTTTGTTGAAGATGTTGAGAAACTATCTCATTTCTTTGCTAAGCAAGATATCAATCCGCAGCAGTTTGTTGAGCAAACATGGGAGCTATTGAAATCCGATGCCAAAGCTAAAAAAGCAGATCCGCGTGAACCTCAAGAGCGTCTGTACGATTTGGTGATGGAAGGAAACGTCTTGTCTGCTGAACTATCAGAAGCAGAAGTGAATCAACGTCTTACTGCAGTGTTGTCTGGTCAAGACTTGAATTAAATTAAAAATCTAAGTCTAGAAAGCGGGCTTTCAGAACCAAGAAGATGGAGCAAAGCTAATCATCGAAATCACAAGCAATAAAACGAAACCCAGCAACGTGTACGGTATGAGTACAACAGCGGTCAAAAGCACGAAACTTTCAATGAAGGTTCAAAAAGTGGGCTTTCAGAACCAAGAAGATGGAGCGCTACTTGAGGAAGACGGAAGCGCAAGTGTACGTTATTGGTACATGCGAACCGTACTTCCCAAGTTCGCTTCATATTCGATGTCGAATAACCCACAGCGAGTTACATCGTTATTAAAGTCTGCTTTTTGAACTACCTCTAAATATAACTGTTGAAAAGGAAGGTAATCATGTCACTAGCATCAAACGTAAGTAATCGCAACTTGGAGAATCGTGCAAGAATGCTCATCTCTTGTCCAGACAGACCTGGAATCGTAGCCACTGTATCCCAGTTTCTACATGAGCATGGCGCTAACATCGTACAATCGGATCAATTTACAATGAACCCAGAGGGCGGCATGTTCTTTATTCGATTTGAGTTTGATCTTAACGATCTTGATCAAGAGTTACCTATTATAGTAGAAGATTTTAATCGTGTGGCAGATCGCTTTGATATGAAATGGAGTACGTTCCGTGCTAGTCGTAAAAAGCGTCTTGCTGTCTTTGTCTCGAAAGAAGATCACTGTCTAATGGAAATATTATGGCAATGGAAATCCGGTGATTTAGATGCCGATATTGCTATGGTAATTAGTAATCATCTTGATATGAAAGAACAAGTGGAATCGTTCGGCATTCCTTACTATCATATTCCAGTTACACCTGATACAAAGGATGAAGTAGAGCGTAAGCATATTGAATTAGTGTCAGGGAAAGCTGATCTCATAGTCCTTGCACGTTATATGCAAATTATTCCTGGAAAATTTATCGAAGAGTTTCCTAATCGGATTATTAATATCCACCATTCCTTCTTACCTGCATTTATTGGTGGAAGCCCATATGCTCAAGCGTACAAACGTGGCGTGAAAATAATTGGAGCGACGGCTCACTATGTTACGGAAGAATTAGACGGTGGACCGATCATTGAACAAGACGTTCAACGTGTAACACATCGTGATAGTGTAGATCATTTGAAGCGTATTGGGCGTACGATTGAAAAGGTTGTATTAGCTCGTGCAATCAAATGGCATTTGGAAGATCGTGTACTCGTCCATCAAAATAAGACGGTTGTGTTTAATTAGCATTGAATGGTACAATATGCAAAGAAATTACCGATATTTTTACACATAAACCAACAAAAAGTAGGAGGATATTGCAATGACTGTTTCACAAAAATCTATCGAACAACTATCAATTGATACTGTTCGTACACTAGCTATCGATGCAATTGAAAAAGCAAAATCTGGACACCCAGGTATGCCAATGGGTGCAGCACCAATGGGGTATCAATTGTTTGCAAAAACAATGAACCACAATCCATCTAACCCAACATGGATTAACCGTGATCGTTTCGTCCTTTCTGCAGGTCATGGTTCAATGCTTTTATATAGCTTGCTACATCTTTCTGGTTATGATCTTCCATTGGAAGAATTGAAACAATTCCGTCAATGGGGTTCTCTAACTCCAGGTCATCCAGAGTTCGGTCACACTGCTGGTGTTGATGCAACGACTGGTCCACTTGGACAAGGTATCGCAATGGCAGTAGGTATGGCTATGGCTGAAGCTCAACTTGGAGCTACTTATAACAAAGAGAACTTCAAAGTTGTAGATCATTTCACATTTGCAATCTGTGGCGATGGCGACTTAATGGAAGGGATCTCCCATGAAGCAGCTTCTCTAGCAGGTCATTTACAACTTGGTAAATTAGTTGTACTTTACGATTCAAACGATATCACACTTGATGGTGTTCTTGGTCTTTCTTATTCAGAAACAGTTCAAAGTCGTTTCGAAGGTTATGGCTGGCAAGTGCTTCGCGTTGAAGATGGTAATGATCTAGCTGCTATTGAGAAAGCAATTGCTGATGCTCAAGTAGATACTTCTAAACCAACGCTTATCGAAGTGAAAACAGTTATCGGTTACGGTTCTCCGAACAAAGCTGGTAAAGGCGGTCATGGCGGTACTCATGGTTCTCCACTTGGTGCTGACGAAGCAAAACTTACAAAAGAAGCTTATGGCTGGGAAGCTGAAGAAGCATTCTTTGTTCCTGCTGAAGTAACTTCTCATTTTGCAGAAGTTAAACTAGCTGGTGAAAAAGCTAACGCAGTTTGGAATGAAATGTTTGCAGCTTATAAAGCAGCTAACCCTGAATTAGCACAACAATTTGAAACAGCTATTTCTAGCGCTCTTCCAGAGAACTGGGATGCTGATCTTCCAACATATACAACTGCTGACTCTGCAGTATCTACTCGTATTGCTTCTGGTAAAGCAATCAACGGACTTGCGAAAAACGTTCCTAACCTAGTAGGTGGATCTGCTGACCTTGAAAGCTCTACAATGACTCATATGGATAACCAAGCTCAATTTGGACCTGCTGACTATTCTGGTCGCAACATCTACTTCGGTGTTCGTGAATTCGGTATGGCTGCAGCAATGAACGGGATTAGCCTACACTCTGGTCTTAAAGTATACGGTGGTACATTCTTCGTATTCACTGACTACCTACGTCCAGCAGTTCGTCTATCAGCTCTAATGAAATTACCAGTTGTGTATGTACTTACACATGATTCTATCGCTGTGGGTGAAGATGGTCCTACTCACGAACCAATCGAGCAACTTGCTTCTATTCGTATCATTCCTGGTCTAACAGTACTTCGTCCAGCTGATGCAAACGAAACATCTGCTGCATGGGCTTATGCTGTTGAGAACACATCTGCTCCAGTAGCGCTAGTTCTTACTCGTCAAAACTTACCTATTCTTCCTGGTACAGTTGAAGGCGTTCGTGAAAACTTGAAAAAAGGTGCTTATGTTGTATCTGATGCAGCAAATGGCACACCAGTTGCTCAAATTATTGCAACAGGTTCTGAAGTACAACTTGCGGTTGCAGCTCAAAAAGCTCTAGCTGAAGAAGGTATTCAAGTACGTGTTATCTCTATGCCGAGCTGGGATCTATTCGATAAACAGTCTAAAGAATATAAAGATTCTGTTATTCTTCCAGAAGTTAAAGCTCGTCTTGCAGTTGAGATGGCTCATCCAATGGGTTGGCATAAATACGTTGGTGACCAAGGTGATATCATTGCTATCGATACATTCGGTGCATCTGCTCCTGGTGATCGCGTTATTAAAGAGTACGGCTTTACTGTTGAGAATGTAGTAAGCAAAGTAAAAGCATTGCTTTAAGATGAAGATCAAAACAGTCGCTTGTGATCACGATATTATGTGATGTAGCTTAATCGACAACTTAATTCATACAGCAAAGGGGAAATTTCCAATGTCTCAATTCGACAATGTCTCAGTAGTCAAAAAAGCAAATGTTTATTTTGAAGGTAAAGTTACAAGTCGCGTGATAGTATTTCCTGACGGGACCAAAAAAACATTAGGTATTATGCTTCCAGGTGAATATGAATTTGGAACTGATACAGTTGAGATCATGGAAATTTTGGCTGGTGATTTGAAAGTTCAACTTCCAGGTCAATCGGAATGGATTCACATTCAAGGCGAAGGTGAATTCAAAGTTGGAGCTAACGAGAAATTCAAGCTTCAAGTTAAAGAAGTAGCGGATTACATCTGTTCATATCTGTAATAGCTCGAACCGTATTTAATTAAGGGGCACTCCCAAAGTCATTGAGAATATGACTTTGGGAGTGCCCTTTTTTAATCGTATAAAAGTCGTAATAGTCGCAAGATGGAAGATTGCTACATTCAATAAACCGTTTTATTATATATCCTTTGTAAAATTAACAAATTACAATTTTATTAGAAGTAGTTTATTGCAAACTTGGCTATAGCGGTACAGAAGGTTAGATAATATACAATATAAGGAAGGTGCTATAAATGGAATTATCCTTTATTAAAGGTGCAGATGTATCATTTGTTGATGAAATAGAAACCGAAGGTGGAGCGTTTTACGAAGATGGTGTTAAGAAAGATGTTCTAGATATTCTTAAAGATAGTGGAGTAAATTCTGCTCGCTTACGCCTATGGAATAACCCCGAATTTGATTACTGTAATCCAGCGAAGACAATAAAGATGGGGAAAAGAATTAAAGAAAGGGGGCTTCATTTTTTACTTGATTTTCACTATTCTGATTATTGGGCCGACCCAGTGAAACAACATATGCCTAAAGCATGGGAAAAACTCAGCTTTGTTGAACTCGAAGCTGTTGTAAAGGCATTTACTAGAAATATGGTTGAACAATTAATGGTAGCAGGTGCTACTCCTGATATGATCCAAATAGGGAACGAAATAACGAATGGTATGATCTGGGGTGAAGGACGAGTAGATGGTGAATACGATACGCCAGAGCAATGGGATAAATTAGCTAGACTGATTATCGCCGGAATCGAAGGTGTTAACGAAGCTAGTCCTAATAAGCATATTCCGATCATGATACATATTGATCGAGGTGCTGATAACGCAGGTAGCCGTTATTTCTACGACAAGATTGCTCAATACCCAATTTCGTATGATATTATTGGTCTCTCTTATTACTCTTGGTGGCATGGTACTTTAGAACAATTAACTCACAACATGGACGAATTGGCAGCGAGATATGAGAAAGATATTGTAGTAGTTGAAGTTGCATATCCTTGGACGATGACGCCACCAGATGATCAGCAGCTAATCTTTAACAGGAAGGATTGGATTTATGAAGGTTTCCCTGTAAATGTTGAAGGGCAATCAAAATGGTTAACTCATCTAATGAGGTTAATTAAGGAAGTTGAGGATAACAGAGGTCTAGGACTTTACTATTGGGAACCATGTTGGATTCCTTCAAAATTAACATGGTCAGTAGGTCATGAGAATAACTGGTCTAACCTCACATTATTTGATTATAAAGGTAATAAATTAAACTCACTTGATGCATTTAAAATGGAATAATGATTGATATGAGTGTAGTGTTTCGTACATAATTAAGGTATTAACCGCAAAGAGGTGATAACTTAATATGTTAGATGATGAAAATTTGCGTCATGTTTTCTCAACTGTGGAGCGATCGCTACCTCTGTTTATTGAAACGATAGGATATAGTGCTTGGGAGCGTGTATTTCATCGTCCAGCTGGTTATCATCATTATCATTGGCTACATACAATTGTGGGAGAAGGAAAGATTGAACAACTTGGAGAAATAACTGCACTATCTGCTGGAATGGGTGTGCTTCTTCCACCCTTTTCGCCACATACATATTATCCAACTTCTGATCGTTGGTCTACGATTTATATAACATTTGGTGGCGCATCCGTTTCTTCCGTAATGGATGCGTTAGAAATGAATAAATCTATTATCTATAAAGAATCAGAAGAGGGATTATTTGGTCCTTTATTTGTTGATATAATTACAAATATTGGACTTGATGGAGAGTTATCTGCAATGGAGGCTTCCACGGAATTATATCGTTTTCTCATTCATCTACGTAAATTTAGTAGGCAACACGATCAGCCTTCACTTTCACAGTTTTATGAGAAATTAGCTCCGATTGTTAGTTGGATGGAGCTTAATCTTAACAAAAATATTGGATTGTCAGAAATTGCTCAATATGCTGGGATTGGAGTTTCTAGTCTCCATGAACAATTTCAAACTGCCTTCGGAGTGAGCCCTTATTCTTTCTTAATTCAACTTCGAATACGTGAAACGAAAAGGATTTTAGTTAATCAGCCGCAATTAGCACTGAAAGATGTTGCGATACATACCGGTTTTAACGATGTAAGTCACTTTGTAGCCACCTTTCGTAGAAAAGAAGGAATTACACCTGGAAAGTATCGTGAATTGTATCATTCACAAGAAACTGTCGATTAAAAACCTATAGTGAAAGCGAAGTCAGCTAGTTGACTTCGCTTTCTTTGGCTAGCTGTCGTATTATTGTGACAAAACAGTCAAGAATGAGATGGTAAGAGGAGGTTATTATAAGCTAAAGTATAATATAGAGGTAAGTTCAAAAATCAGGCTGATGGTTGAACATGCACATATAGGTACTTGTCTACGTATGGATAGACAGGTGAGAATAAGATCTGGAGGTTTCATTAGGATGAAGGATAAAAATTACACACCGCTCGTATTAACTTTGACAGTCGTCATTGTGGCACTGGTTGCCGTATTATTTTTCTTGCCAGCTTATGATGGTGAGCTTGGATTTGATGTAACGATTCTTCCTATGCTAAATGCGATTTTTAACAGCTTTACATTTCTAGCATTAATCGTTGCGCTAACTGCAATTAAGAAGAAAAACATTAAGATGCACAGAACATTTATTGGTGTAGCTTTCGCTTCGACTACATTATTTCTTATCTCGTATGTATCGTATCACTACTTGACGGAGTCAACATCTTATGGTGGTGAAGGGATTTTACGTCCAATTTACTTCTTTATCTTAATTACTCATATTTTATTAGCGATTGTCGTTGTTCCATTAGCTTTGTTCTCAGCAGTATTTGGAATTACGAATAAAATTGAGAAACATCGCAAAATTGCAAAATGGACAATGCCGATTTGGCTATACGTTAGTTTGACAGGTGTTATTGTATATCTAATGATCTCACCTTATTATTAATAAAGGAAGTTCAAAACACAGACTTTGATAACGAAGTTATGCAGGATGCTTAATAGGTATCAATTAGGAAAAATAAACATCGAAATATAATATTATAAAAGATAATTGTACAAAATCTAAATAGTTATTATAGACAATAGACTTGTGTTTACTGTGTAAATTAGATATTCTTAAACAAATGTCATATAATTTTTAGAGAAGAAGCGTAGCTTCGTACAATTCAGGAGGTTATTGAAATCATGGGTAATACATTAAAGTTCGATTACAGCAAAGCCTTAACATTTGTAGGTCAACATGAGGTTGATTATTTGACGGCTCAGGTACGTCTTGCACACGATCAGTTGCACAATGCTACTGGAGCAGGTTCTGACTATCTTGGATGGATTAACCTACCCAATGAATACGACAAAGAAGAGTTTGCACGCATTAAGCAATCTGCTGCCAAAATTCAAAATGATTCTGAAGTATTGATCGTTATCGGAATCGGTGGTTCTTACCTAGGAGCACGTGCTGCAATTGAAATGCTATCTAACTCTTTCTATAATATTCAATCCAAAGAGCAACGTAAAACTCCTCAAGTATTATTTGCAGGTAACAACGTGAGTTCTACATATGTAACTCACTTGCTACAATTAATTGAGGGTCGTGACTGGTCTATTAACGTTATTTCTAAATCAGGCACAACTACTGAGCCAGCTATCGCATTCCGTATTTTCCGTGCTGAGTTGGAGAAGAAATATGGTAAAGAAGAAGCTCGTAAACGTATTTATGCAACAACAGATAAAGAAAAAGGCGCTTTAAAATCATTGGCTACTGCTGAAGGTTATGAATCTTTTGTAATTGCTGATGACATCGGTGGTCGTTATTCTGTTCTAACTGCTGTAGGTCTATTACCAATCGCAGTTGCTGGTATCGACATCGATGCGATGATGCAAGGTGCAGCTGATGCTGTAACTGAATATAGCAAACCAGAATTAGCAGAGAACGAAGCATATCAATATGCAGCAGTTCGTAACTCTCTATACCGTAAAGGTAAAGCGATTGAAATTCTTGTAAACTACGAACCTAATCTTCACTTTGTATCTGAATGGTGGAAACAATTATTCGGAGAATCTGAAGGTAAAGACTTCAAAGGTATCTACCCAGCATCTGTTGACTTTACAACTGATCTACACTCTATGGGCCAATTTATCCAAGAAGGTAGCCGTAATATCTTTGAAACAGTTATTCAAGTTGGAGAAGTTGCAGAACACATCACAATTGAAACTGACGAAAATGATCTTGATGGTTTGAACTTCCTAGCAGGTAAAACGATGGATTTTGTTAACAAGAAAGCAGCTCAAGGAACATTACTTGCACATACAGATGGTCAAGTTCCTAACCTAATTGTTAATATTAAAGATATGACACCTTATACATTCGGTTACATGGTGTACTTCTTCGAAAAAGCATGTGCAATCAGTGGATACCTTCTAGGAGTTAATCCATTTGACCAACCAGGTGTTGAAGCATATAAAACAAATATGTTCGCATTACTTGGTAAGCCTGGCTACGAAAAAGAAAAAGCTGAACTAGAAGCTCGCCTTTAAGAAGTAGTTCAAAACAGTCACCTGTGATCACGATGGTTAGCTTCGTTGTATATTCGATGGCGAAGCTGCCATTCATAGGAAACCTGCGTGTCCTCTTGTACCAATAACGTACATTGCGCTACTCGTTTCCTAGCTTCTTGGTGCTTACAGGCAACTGTTTTGAACCTTCATTGAATGCGGTAGTTTATTAAAAATTCAAATCGTTCACTTGTTACCTGCCAAGAAGATGCCATGAAGCTTTATATCGTAATCACTATTGAATGATTTGAATTACCTTCAAGGAGTGTTTGAGATGCTACAAAGATATCGCACGGTTCGCGAAGCGGCGAACCAAGAGATTGTCATCAAACGCTCTCGTTTCATCGGCTATGCGCAACCTGTCGCTTCTGAAGAAGAGGCAGTTGCTTTTATTGAGGAAATAAAGCGGTTACACAGAACGGCAACTCATAATTGCTCAGCGTATATGATCGGCGAAAGAGATCAGTTTCAGAAAGCTTCTGATGACGGTGAGCCGAGCGGAACTGCGGGGAAGCCAATATTAGAGGTCATTAAAAATAAAGGTCTCAAAAATGTTGCTGTCGTCGTTACACGTTATTTCGGCGGGATTATGTTAGGTGCAGGCGGTTTGGTTAGAGCCTACACAGATGGTGCCGTTGCCGGTATCGAGGCAGCTCAAGAGATTGAGTATGTTCTTCATCGTGAAGTGTTTATAGAAGTAGACTATACTTGGTATGGCAAACTTGAAAATGAACTTCATAGTCGCAACACTCGTCTTGGCCAAGTTGATTTCACAGATAAAGTGACGGTATGTACGCTTCCAGAAAGTGATCAAGCTGATGCGTTTATTGCTTGGGCCATTGATTTTACTCAAGGGAAAGCTACTATTACAGCAGGTAAAGATCGTTATTTCATTGATGGTGAATAATGTACAACGATATAAATTGATATTGTCCCATACAAAAAGCTCAAAGTGTGTAAATTTCTTACACACTTTGAGCTTTTTCTGTTTCCATCGCGAAGTTTAGAAAATGCATCGAACTATAGGTGAAAACGTTGTGGAGTTCTATATCGACGAATGCAATTCATTCGTTTTAATATTACGTGAAGTTTATAAGGGCATGTGCGGATTTTAATAGGGAAATAGCGTGAAACAAGCAAATTTGCAGATGGTTTTACTATTATTCATAAAAAATACATTGACTTCCATAATGTGGCGGTGCTACATTATTAATACCTAGTATTCAAGTGGGAATTATTACTTATATAAATAATGGGGGCCGTGCACATTGAATTCATTATTTCGTAGCCGCACATGGAGCTACAGCTTTCGCAGTATTGTTATTATTTATTTTATTGGCTTAATTATTATTCCTATCATAAGTATTTACACACAATCGTTCTCATCTGGCCTATTAAACTTCTGGGATAATATTTCCGATCCTCTTGCATGGAAGGCTGTATTTTTAACATTAAAACTAGCAGGTATAGCAACGATAATTAATATACTCATTGGAACGATGATTGGATGGGTACTCGTGCGTTATGAGTTTCCCGGTAAAAGTATTATTAATAGCTTAATTGATTTACCATTCGCACTACCTACTGCCGTCGCTGGTTTTATCATCTTACTACTGTTGGGTCCAAGTAGTGTAATGTTTGAGTGGTTTGGACTAAGTCTCGTCTTTCATGAACCAGCGATTGTAGTCGCCATGGTATTTGTAACCTTTCCATTCGTAATACGAGGCTTGCAACCGTTATTGGAAGAACTGGATAAGTCAGAAGAAGAAGCAGCATATACACTAGGTTCATCTAAATTCAGAACGTTTTTTCAAATTATTATGCCGACGATGCTACCAGGCATTCTGAGCGGAGGGATGCTTGCATTCTCAAGAGGCTTAGCAGAATTTGGAGCTGTAGTATTAATTGCTGGAAATATTCCGGGTAAAACATTAGTTGCTTCCGTTTATATTTTTGGGGAAATAGAAAGTAATAATCCACAAGGTGCATCTGCAGTGTCCGTTTTACTTCTTACGATTTCCTTCATCATTTTATGGTTCATTAACAAGCTGAGTCGCGGAGGAAATACATTATGAGAAGACTATGGATTAGCTTAACTTATGTCGTAATAATATTACTATTAGTTGTTCCGTTGTATAAGATTTTCACTGGAGCATGGGCTCAGGGGTTCGATGGCTTTATTGACGCCATAGCTAGACCGCAATCGTTACATGCCCTTAAGATGACCGCAATTATAGTTGTTACTGTAACCTTAATTAATACTTTTTTTGGCGTAATGCTTTCCTTATATCTGGTAAGAGCAACATGGCTTTCCTCTACGATCAAACGATTAAGTAATAGTATTGTCGATTTGCCGTTTGCTGTATCTCCCGTAATTGGAGGGTTGATGATCGTTTTACTGTTAGGTCCCAATACAGTAATAGGTACGTTCTTCAATAATATTGGTGTGCAGATTGTATACGCGTTACCTGGTATGATACTTGCCACATTATTCGTAACATTCCCGATTATGATCCGTGAAGTGATGCCTGTTTTACAAGAAATCGGGGATCAACAAGAGCAAGCCGCTTCAACACTAGGAGCTTACTCATGGTATACATTTTGGAAAGTGACTTGGCCGAATATCCGGTTCGGAGTTATCTATGGTGTTGTGCTTACGGTGGCTAGATCGCTTGGTGAATTTGGAGCGGTGCTAGTCGTCTCAGGCAATATTATAAACAAGACACAGACTGCAACGACATTAGTGTATCAGGATGTAGAAAATTTCAATGTAGTAGCCGCTAATGCGATTGCACTAGTACTTGCTGCATTTTCAATTATGCTTTTGTTATTGATGGAGTGGACGAAGAAAAGAAAGGGAGTGCATTAGATTATGCATATACAAGTGAAAGAGTTGTACAAATCATTTGGGAATTTTCAAGCTGTCAACAATGTTAGCTTTGAGATTGAAAAGGGTAAGCTAATCGGATTTTTAGGACCAAGTGGTGGTGGGAAAACATCTATTCTTCGCATGTTAGCTGGTCTTGAATCGCCAACTTCTGGTGATATTTACTTTCATGGCAAAAGGGTTAATGATCTCCCTCCACAAGAACGCGGGATTGGCTTTGTATTTCAAAATTACGCGCTATTCAAACATATGACAGTATTCGATAACATCGCCTTTGGACTAAAGGTGAAAAAGCAAGATAAGGCTTATATTAAAGAACGGGTTCAGTATTTAGTTGAGCTGACAGGATTAAAAGGATTTGAACATCGTTACCCACACCAATTATCTGGTGGACAACGTCAACGTGTTGCCTTTGCCAGGGCTTTAGCTCCTGAGCCGCAATTGCTGTTACTTGATGAGCCATTTGCTGCAATAGATGCCAAGATTCGTACTGAATTACGTACTTGGCTCAAAGATATGATCTCTGAGCTTGGCATAACTTCGATATTTGTAACACATGACCAAGAAGAAGCAATCGAGGTTGCCGATGAGATTATGATCATCTCCAAAGGTGAACTTGAACAAAAAGGTACACCATGGGATATATACAAAAACCCACAAACGCCATTTGTTGCTAGTTTCATTGGAGAATCTTCGGTTATTGAAAACATTCAATTTATTCGTGGATTTGAAGATGTTGCTGTAGATGAAGGGATTAAAGCACTTATTCGTCCGGAATATATAGAAGTAGGCAGACCTGGGGAAATCGTACTTGCTTCGGCTACAGTTGATGCTTCGGTGAAACATCTCCATTTCCGTGGTAGTGAATGGATGGTAGAGCTAGAAGTAGGGGATCAAAAGCTGATCACTTATCGTTCATTGGAAAAAGAGGTTTTACAACCAGGTGAACGTGTCAAAGTACTTGTGCATCGCGCATATCTGTTTAACGATGAGAAAAGCTGGATCATGGAAAATCCATTGAAGGTGGATCCACTTCCAGTCTTTATCTAAGTACGGTCAATATGGCATAGAAGGCGTGGGTGGGTCGTGAGGAATAGCGTTCAACGTTCTAATATGAAGTCAGTTTTCTTGCTGTTCATTGGAATCATAGTGTTTACAATGGTATTAAATGGTTGCAGTAGCGCAGTTTCGACGGTTACCCCTATTGAAGGGGAAGAAGGAAATTTCGAACAGGGTAAAGCTGGCGAGGTTACTTTAGTTATTGGTGCTTATTCTGTAGCCAAAGATGCGATTGAGGAACTATTACCATTATTCCAAGAGAAATGGTTAGCCGAAACTGGACAAAAGGTAATCTATCAACAATCGTATGAGGCATCTGGTACTCAAGCTAGAGCTATTATTGGTGGATTTGATGCAGATATTGCAATACTAGCAATGGAAGGCGATATCGATACGATAGAGGCTGCTGGTCTTATTACTCATGATTGGCGCAATAATGAGCATAAAGGAATGATTTCGCGTTCAATCGTTGTACTAGGAGCAAGAGAAGGTAATCCGCTTCATATTCAAGATTGGAATGATCTCACAAGAGCGGATGTCCGAGTATTATATCCCAATCCCAAAACTTCAGGTGGTGCACAGTGGGATATTAATGCGATCTTCGGAGCCGGTCTGAAGCTATCTGAGCAGGAACTCGGATATGCGGATGAGAAATATGCGAAAAACTTTTTGAAGCAAATACACGCTAATGTCGAGTCTCTAGACAAGAGTGGACGCGCTTCAATGGCAGCCTTTGAGTACGGTGTCGGAGATGTTATCGTTACCTACGAGAATGAATTGCGTGCGCGAATAAGTAAAGGTATACCTTACGAGATTATTATTCCGGAGCATACTATCTTAATTGAAAATCCAATAGCAATTATAGATAAGCATGTTGATGAGCATCATAATCGTGAAGTAGCCCAATCATTTTACAACTATATGATGTCAGAGGAAGCTCAGTCGATTTTTGTGAAACATGGCTTCAGAGCGGTGAATGAGCAAGTAGCGGCTGACAGTCAAGATCTATTCGAACAACCAGCTGATATATTTGATATTGAGTATCTAGGTGGATGGGATCATGTGCGTGAGTTGTTGTACTCGAAGCGTGGGATATGGTACCAAGTGCTCGCTGACCTGTAGAGGAAACTCAAATCGTACACTTGTGATTACGATGTAAAGGCTACGTAGCTAATTCGACGGCGAAGCTTGCATTCATCGGAAGCTTGTGGTGCTCATGTACTAAGTACGTACATTCCGCTCCTCATTTCCTAGCTTCATGCGATCTTCTTGGTACTGACAAGTGAAATATTTGCAATTTTATGTTCAAAAAAATTATCGAATAGAACTATATTAGCAGATACTTTCAAATTATTTGCTAGCATAGTTCTATTTATGGTTGCTTTCTTAGGCAAAATAGCATACCATTATTTTAGAATCATTCTAAATTGAGAAATGATAATATTAATTAGTATGTGTAAAGTTGTCTGTAGGAGGCGTAAGTATGAATATACAAGCTGAAGTTGAAAAAATTAAACACAGCTTAATGGAAAGTGGATATAAGCTAACTACACAGCGTGAAATTATAGTCCGTGTGCTTCTTGAAAATGAAGAAGATCATTTGAGTGCGGAAGATGTATATATGCTTGTCAAAGCGAAATTCCCTGAAATCGGTCTTGCGACGGTATATCGTACACTAGAGCTTCTAGCAGAGTTACAAATTGTAGCCAAAATGAACTTTGGTGACGGTGTTGCAAGATTTGATCTTCGAGGACAGGATCATGAGCATATGCATCATCATCTGATTTGTCATACATGCGGAGCATTAGAAGAGATCAAGGATGACTGGTTGTTAGATCTTGAACAACGTCTTGAGGAAGAGTATGGCTTTAAGGTTGTAGATCATCGTCTTGATTTTATAGGTAATTTCAAAGCTTGTGAAAATCCCAAATGTAAAAGTCATAGTAAATAATATGTATACACATATAAAGCCGTAGCTGTCCATTTAATGATGGTGCTACGGCATTTTCATATTTACACTGTTATTGATCTAAGAATTAATATTAATTGTCTGGGAAGTGCATAATAAGAGCAAATGATACTCATATTGTGCAACTAATGTGGCTTTACCCTTTGATTAAATCGTTAAGAAATAGAAAGACGGGAATTAATCCTTTTATTTCAACGTTTTCTATTTGTTGAAAATAAACTTCTCTATGACATGACTTACCCCTTCATTATTGTTCGATAAGGTGATATAGTCTGCAATTTCTTTGAGCATTGGCACTGCATTACCCATTGCTACTCCAAGTCCAGCTGCTAAAATCATTTCACGATCATTCCATGCATCACCGATGGCAATAGTTTCGTCCATCGTAGCACCAATATGTTGAGCCAAATATTTGAGCGCATGACCTTTTGTGCCCTCTTTGTGCATGAACTCAAGATAATGTGCTTTAGATTTCGTAATATGAAGCTGTTCACCTAGAAGACCTTGTAAAATTACAATATGATGATCTAACACTTCGGGTTCATCAATAATTAGCATTTTATGATTGGGTTTATCGATTAGTTTTGAGAAATCTGGTTCGATCTCATATGGGATGTTAACTAACTGAGAATAAGCTTGAATGCGTGCATTATCTTCAGTGCCATATAATATATCGTCAACATATAATTGCAAGTGCAAGTTATGCTCTTTAGCATATTGCATCAATTGACGTGCTGCATCTACTGGAACACAACGTTCGTATAAAACTTGTTCATCAAGCAAAGTTTTGACTAGGGCACCTTGATAGGTGATAATTGGTACATTGAGTTGGATTTGATCGGCAATTTTACGAGCAGATGAGTACATGCGTCCAGTTGCCAAAGTAACCGTTACACCTGCTTCAATAGCTTGTGCTAGTGCTTGTTTGGTACTTTCTGTAACAATAATATCATCGTTAAGTAATGTGTCATCGATGTCAATTGCAATTAATTTGTACATAGTTGTCGAAAAACTCCCTTCAGACTGCTGTTAATAAGCTAGTATGATTGTATCGAAAACAAACTAGACATACAAGGAGAAACATACATGGAACCATTTGAAAAGAAAGCAAGTAACTCGAATAAGTACTTAATCATTTTTGTTGTAATTGCATTGATTGGCGGTTTTTGGGGTGGACATGCATGGACAAAACGTCAATACCCTGTTATAAATGCTGAAGGTTTTGATTTGCTACAAGCTTCTTACAATAAAATTCAGGATAACTATTTATATGGTGCGGATAGTGGGGAGCTTATTGATGGTGCTATTGCTGGAATGGTTAGCTCATTAGGGGATCAATACTCACAGTACTTAGCTGATGAAGCGGGAGAAAATTACGCGGACTCTTACAATAAAAACTTTTATGGAATCGGTGCAGAAGTTCAACAAAAAGATGGGAAATTCTTCATTAGTACATTAGTGAAAGATATGCCTGCAGAAAAAGTTGGCCTAAAGCCTGCGGATCAAATTGTAACTGTAGATCAGCAATCCGTTGAAGGGTACACTTTGAATGAACTGCTGAGTAAAGTTCGTGGTAAGAAAGGAACTAGCGTAGTAGTAGGGATAAAGCGCGGAGAGTCAATTACAGACTTCAATATTGAACGTGCTGAAATTCCAGTTCATACCGTTACTTTGAATAAACTAGATAATAATATTGGGATGATCGCCATTTCCCGTTTTACTGAAGCGACTGATGTTGAGTTCAAAGAGGCATTAGCTAGCTTAATGAAAGATGGAAATATGAAAGGCTTAATTATTGATTTACGCTCAAATCCAGGAGGATTACTCAATCAAACGGTCGAGATAGCAAATGTACTAGTACCAAACGGTAAAAAAATTCTTGACGTGGTTTATAAAAATGAAGAGAAGACGATCAGTTTCAATTCCAAGCAGGATGAACCGTTCAATACTCCAATTGTAGTACTCGTGAACCAATACTCCGCAAGTGCAAGCGAAGTGCTAGCAGCGGCACTAAAGGAATCAGCTAATGCGCGTATTGTAGGTGTGAAAACATACGGTAAAGGTGTGGTTCAAACGTATGAACAATTCTACTCTGGCTCAGTACTTGTGTTAACGGAAGCAGAATGGAAAACACCAAGTGGAAGTGGTATTCACAAAATAGGTGTTGAACCAACTGATACCGTAGAGCTTCCTGATTATGCGAATTTGAAACCAGTTAGCAATGGAGTAGAGCTTAAGCTCAATAGCTTTGGTGATGATGTGATCGCATTGCAGAAAATACTATTAGTACTTGGTTATTCTCCATCAAATAATGGATTATATGACGAGGAAACAGTACAAGCTGTGAAACAATATGAGTCTGCAAAAGGAATAAGTGTAGATGGTATATATACAGATGAAGTAGGTAATTTACTTGTTCAAGATGTACGAAGTTTACTTCAAGCCAATGATTATCAGTTACAAAAAGCAGTACAATTATTGAAAAAATAATGATGTAAATTTAATACATCTCTTGCTAGTTCATGCAAGGTGTGATAATATGATTTATATTGATATTAAGACCTTAGTCGCAGCCAGTAATTAGGCTTTCGTTAATTCAATTGCCGTAGATTCGGTTGTGACTTTTTGTGAATACAGGGACTTAGTAAATACTTATAAGGTGGTAACGACTTTGGAACAAGGTATCGTTAAATGGTTTAATGCAGAAAAAGGTTTTGGCTTCATTTCAGTTGAAGGTGGAAGCGATGTATTCGTTCACTTCAGCGCTATTGTAAGCGAAGGCTTCAAATCTTTGGATGAAGGCGACCGTGTAGAATTCAATATTGTACAAGGTAACCGTGGTCCTCAAGCTGAAAACGTTGTAAAACTTTAATTTTACGCGTTAGTTTGAAAAAGGTGTCTGACTCATTCTTCGGAATGAATCGGGCACCTTTTTTTGTGCTTAACGTAATCTAGCTTCTCTAGTAGATGGGGGACTATAATAATCTCTAATCCGTCTACGAATTCGGCAAATGTCCATCTTACTCATAATTATAAGTTGACATTGCTTCTGATAATCATTATCATCATAAGTATTGAGATTGATTATCATTATGGGTGGTGGGTGCTACATGAAGATTAAGTATTGTAAGCGTAGCTTAGAACAAGGCTTGAAACCAGTGTACAAGAGTCTGAAGAAGAAATATCCTGAACTAAAGCAGAAGAAAACAGGATGTCTTGGTCAATGTAAATCTTGTAGATCTGGATGCTTTGTTATGATCAAATCCCAGCCCATTATAGAAGCGACCCCTGATAAGTTATATAAGCGCCTGAAGAAAATTGTGGGCTGATATAGGTAATTCAAAAAGCTTGACTGTGATCACGATGAACTGCTTTGAAGCGTAATCGACTTCGAATATTCCATTCATCGGAAGCCTGCGTTACTCATGTACCAATAACGTACATTCCGCTACTCGTTTCCTAGCTTCATAGAATCTTCTTGGTACTGACAGCCAAACTTTTTGAACTTTTATTGTATAGGTAATTCAAAAAGCTTGACTGTGATGACGATGAACTGCTTTGAAGCGTAATCGACTTCGAATATTCCATTCATCGGAAGCCTGCGTTACTCATGTACCAATAACGTACATTCCGCTACTCGTTTCCTAGCTTCATAGAATCTTCTTGGTACTGACAGCCAAACTTTTTGAACTATTATTGTATAGGTAATTCAAAGAGCTCGACTGTGCTAGAGATGAGGGGAGATTGGAAATAAAATGATTTTTCACTTTGCTTAGCTTAATTTTTATGTTAGAATAATTACAAATAAGAAATGTGAGGTGCACATTTTATGAATGATAATTTAGCAACAGCACTTAATGACCAGATGAACTTTGAATTTTATTCCGCTCATGTGTATCTAGCTATGGCAGCACATTGCTCAGCTGATAATCTTGATGGTTTCGCGAATTTTTTCCTTGTGCAAGCGGAAGAGGAACGTTTTCATGGTATGAAAATTTATAAATTTTTGAATGATCGTGGACGTCGCGCGACTATTCAATCATTGGCAGAGCCGAACAACACATATGAATCTGTACTTGAAGTGTTTGAGCAGGGCTACAAACATGAAATGCAAAACACAAAACGTTTCTATGATCTTTCTGATATTGCAATGAACGATCGTGAACATGCAACAATTAACTTCTTGAAATGGTTCATCGATGAACAAGTTGAAGAAGAAGCATTATTTGATGGGATTATTACGAAATTAAAACGTATTGACCATGATAGCAATGCTTTCTATATGCTTGATGCAGAGTTTGCAACACGTTCATTCGATCCTGCAGCGGAAGCTTAATAATCTAACGAATTTAACATAAGTCAAACCGTCATGTTAGTAGAGACTCTGCTAATATGACGGTTTTTATTTGTATAGGTAGCTATGGAGCTGGCAAAGATGGAGATAGTTCAATTTACTACTCAAATGACTACATATTATTAGGAAATGTATGCTCTAGCCTTCTTATTTACATTAAAATTAGTTACAATAGTATAATACGTATTCATTTACAAAGAGTAGGATGCGAGTTTTATTTGAAACGAAAGCTGAGGGACAATACATGAAAGTCGTACTATCGACACTGAATGCGAAATTTATTCATACATCGCTTGCACTACGCTGTTTAAAGGCATTTAGTGGTCATAAATTTGATATGGATATTGCGGAGTATACAATTAAAGACCCTGCAATGAATATTGTATCTGATATATTTGCAAGAGAACCAGATGTTGTAGGATTCTCTTGTTATATTTGGAATATTGAAGAAACGATTACCGTCGTTAATATGTTACGTAAAATAAAGCCTGAACTGAAAATTATTTTAGGCGGTCCTGAGGTAAGTTATGATACAGAGCAATGGATGGAACGACTTACTGATGTAGACTTTATCGTTATGGGTGAAGGAGAGGAAACTTTCGATCATCTCTTAACTGAAATTGAAACAACACAAAAATATCATATGGTATTTGGAATTGCCTACCGCAAACATTTAGCTGATAGCGTAGAGATTCGAATTAATCCAGGTCGTCCGAAGCTTGATCTGAATACACTTCCGTCGCCTTACCGTTTTGAAGAAGATCTTCCGCAATTAGCTAACCGCATCGTTTATTTTGAGACAAGCCGTGGCTGCCCATTTAGTTGTCAATTCTGTTTATCCAGTATTGAAGTAGGTGTGCGTTATTTCGATATCGAGCGCACTAAGGCGGATATTATTTATCTTATCGATCAAGGTGCCAAGCTGATTAAATTCGTTGACCGTACCTTTAATATTAAGCGTGATTATGCGCTAGAAATGTTCCAATTTTTAATTGAAAATCATCGTGGCTGTGTGTTCCAATTTGAGATAACGGCAGATATTATGCGTCCAGAGGTACTTGATTATTTGGCTGAAAATGCTCCGCCAGGTGTGTTCCGCTTCGAGATTGGTGTTCAATCTACGAATGATGTAACGAATCTAGCTGTTCAACGTCGTCAGAACTGGAGTAAGCTTGTTCGTACCGTAACGAAGGTCCAACAATCAGGGAAGATCGATCAGCATCTCGATTTGATTGCGGGGCTACCACTTGAAAACTATGATACGTTCCGTGGCACATTTAATGATGTATTTGCACTACGTCCTGAGGAACTTCAACTTGGTTTCTTGAAAATGTTACGCGGGACTGGCTTACGTAATGAAGCGGATAAATGGGGTTACATCTACCAAGATCGTGCGCCGTATGAAATGCTTGGTAACGATCTCATGCCATTTGCAGATATTGTTAGAATTAAGCGCGTCGAGGACGTTCTAGAGAAATACTGGAATGACCATCGCATGGATAGCACATTGCTATATCTCGTTGATCATGTATTCGACTCACCGTTTGACTTCTTCCAAAGTTTCGGTGATTATTGGGAAAGACAAGGCTGGCAGAAAATTGGTCATCAGCTAGAGGATCTATTCTCACGCTTGTGGTCTTATCTTATCTATGCACAAGAGGCTGAAGGGCAGCAACTTGATCTTCCAGTACTACAAGGATTAATGAAGCTGGATTATTATAGAAACCATCGTTATAAGCCTCGTAAAGTATGGTGGGATTCCATCATGGATAAATCTGAATGGTCAAGCTGGATGAAGAAGCTAACTGAGCAACCGGAACAAGTCAATGAGCAGTTTGCTAGTTATCGCTTCAATGAGCGTGATTTGCAAAAACATATCGTCTTAGAAACAGTACCATTCAATATGCCTCATTACCTTGAGACAGGTGAAGTGGTAGCTGAAGGGGAATCATTGCTGATTGCGATGTACATTCAGGAGCAAGGTGAGAAACAATCCTCTGCTAACATATATAGTATTAATATTAGCCAAACGGTACAACAATAGAACAACACAACTTTAGAGATGCATCTTGCCGGTTTCATGGAAAATGGCAAGGTGCATTTTTTTATGAATAGTATTGTATAAAACCTAAAGATCTAGATCTATCTGACCCACTCATTACTTATAATGATGCAAATAAGACTTTGTTGCTCAATGTAAAGTTGGACCCAGTACTCTATGAGTACGACATGGATTTATGGAAAGAGAGCAACATTGATGCTGACGATGATGCATTCGCAAAATATATTATGAATAATTTGAGTCTACATTATATTTGGCGTGCTAAAGGCATTAATGAGATCACTCTCAGACCCGATCATTTGATAGTTCATGGCTATTGCGGAACTGAATTTCTGCTTGAGGTTCATTATACTAAAATAAAAGGTGAATACGTTATTACTGCGCCTTTTCCTAAACTGAAATTAATTGAGGAAGATAATGAGGGTTTCTTAGTGTACCAGATTGATGGGAGCTTAAAGCAAATAAAAATATATGATAGAGAAGGGACAAGTTCACACATTGAAATAGATTTATCAGTGGAGTAGTTGTTATTCTATTGCGTAATCTTTCAATAGAAAAAATCCAGTCGTAAGTGTGGGGTTATCCCATACTTACGACTGGATTTTTGTTGTCTTTTATCGTTTACTTTTATTCGCCTGGTACAACGCTGCGTAACACAACAAGATTACCATAAAGCGTATACTCTCCTAAAGTTGCAGGTAGTAGGAAACACTGACCAGTTGCCAGCTCTTGCTGTTCATCTCCCCAGCTAATCGTTCCAGTACCTTCGGCAATGACAACGATCTCAAAACTATCTTTACTCGTTGCGAGAGTAGTAGCTTCAGAGATGATCCCTTTTTCTACGTTGAAATAAGGAGAATTAGCAATCGTTAACCATTGCCCAGCTTGCATAGCCGATGTATCGACATAAGAAGCGCCTGCGCCTTCATAGGCAACTACGGCTAATGAATCTTCAATATGGAGCTCTCGAAGTTGTCCATCAAGCCCTAGGCGATTGTAATCATGCAAACGATACGTAGTGTCGGAGTTTTGTTGGATTTCAGCGACAACGACTCCTGAACATAACGCATGTACTGTGCCTGCAGGAATATAGAAAGCGTCCCCACTCTTAACAGAAATTTCTTGCAAATTATCCATAATAGTTCCTTCGGCAATCGCTTGTGCAAGTTGCTCACGCGATACATGTTCTTTTAAGCCATATATGATCTTCGCATTAGGTTCTGCGGATAGAATGTACCACATCTCAGTTTTGCCTAACTCACCAGCGGGCAACTGATCATAATCATCTGTTGGATGAACTTGCACGGATAAGTCATCATTGCAATCTAGCAGTTTAATAAGAAGCGGGAAGCGATTGCTCTTACTAGATACACCATGTTTACCAAACCAAGAGGTACCGAATTGCTCACGAATAACATCAAGCCCTGTTCCAGCAAGTGGACCGTTAATGACCTTGGTTATGCCATTTGGATGGTCACTGATCATCCAACCTTCACCAATAGCCCCTTCTGGAGGCATTAGACCAAACTTCTCTAGTGCGCGACCACCCCATATACGTTCCTTGAACTCAGGTTGGAATTGCAAAGGATACGGAGTAATGTTACCAGGTTGGAACAATTCAAGAAACTCACCATCAGGGCCATAAAAGAAGAAGTATAACGAGCCATCAGGTAGTCGAATCAATTCTTCATCTTTAAGCTCGACCTCAGGTAGTTGTTTCATACGATCAAATTCCGCTTCAATATTTGTAACAGTAAATGCAATATGATGAACCTTTCCTTCAGCAGGAAGGTTTTCATTATAGTTTTGAATAAGCTCTATGACGGTTTCATTGGAATTCGAATATCCAAGAAAAGCTAAAGTGATCAAGCCATTAGAGTGTGGCATCGTACGTAAGTGCTTTAAGCCAAGTACTTTTGTGTAAAATTGAATTGAAGTTTCAATATCTTTTACCATAAGACCAACATGCTCGATTTTTTGAATAGACATAACAATACTCCTTTATTATTCAATTGTATTAAAGCGATTACAATATGTAACATTAGTCAACAAGTTTTATATAATAGCTACAGTAGTCGAATAGGATGATAGACAACTGTAGCTTTGTAAAATTTATTGCTATACTGACTCAAATATTATGAGCGTTTTTCGATGCCTATGAGATAGGGGGCATTTTGACGTTGGAGCTGTCGATACATAATGCATTGTGCTCGTTCAACAGGCAGTTTGCTTGCCCATTGTTGCACGACATCGGCTTCAGTATCGCCTCCTGTATGACCGGGATAAAGCATACAAGTAATAATGCCACCAACTTTAAGTAATTCTAGTGATTGTTCAAGCGCTTCGATCGTTGAGCTAGGAATCGTAATGATGCTTTCATCACCCCCAGGGAAATATCCGAGATTGAACATGATCGCACCTACTGTACCTGCTTGATCAACATACTTGCCCATATTAGCATGACTATCGCAAATAAGAGAGACAGTAGCTAATGTAGTCGGATCTTTGAATTGCTGCAATCTTGTAGCTGTCTTATCTAAAGCTTCTTGTTGAATATCGAAGGCAAGCACGGTACCCTTTACGCCTACAAGCTGAGCAAGCGCAAGTGTATCCACACCTCCACCAGCGGTAGCATCAATAACTAAGCTGCCAGTGGTCACACGTTCAGTAATCCAACGGTGAGCCATTGTTAGAGCAGATATAAACCCCATCTTTATCCCTCCGGCCTCCATAGCTTACCTTGCCAAGTGTTGCGGACTTTAAGTTCGCGATCAAATGCGTTAAGCACTTCCCATTTCTTCATGCTCCACATCGGACCAATGATTAGATCTCTTGGAGCATCACCAGTAAGACGATGAACAGTCATTTCAGGCGGTAATATTTCAAGCGTATCGACAACTAGCTTTACATATTCGTCCATTTCTAAAAATTGCAACAGACCCGCTTCATATTGCTTCACCATAGGAGTTTTTTTCATGAGATGCAGTAAATGGATCTTTATCCCTTGAACATCCATCTTAGCAACCTGTCTACCAGTTTCTAGCATCATTTCATGCGTTTCTCCTGGTAAACCATATATAATGTGTGTGCAGACACGAATGTTGCGTTCACGCAAGCGGCGAACAGCATCAAGGTAACAGGCGGTATCATGTGCACGGTTAATTAATGTAGATGTAGATTCATGAACAGTTTGCAATCCCATTTCAACCCACAGGTAGGTGCGCTCATTCAGCTCAGCCAAATAATCAACTACATCATCTGGTAAGCAATCCGGCCTTGTGGCAATGGAAAGCCCAACAACACCCGGTTGATCTACTATTACTTCAAAGTATTCACGCAGTGTTTTGACTGGAGCATATGTGTTTGTATAAGCTTGAAAATACCCTATATATTTGGCATCAGGCCATTTCTGATGTTGTCGATCACGAATTGTATTGAATTGAGTAACTAGATCGTCTCGTCTACTTCCCGCGAAATCTCCTGATCCGCGTGCACTACAAAACGTACAGCCGCCTTTGGCAATCGAACCATCGCGGTTAGGACATGTGAATCCTGCATCTAGCGTGACTTTGAATACTTTAGAATTGAACTCATTACGCATTTCATAATTCCAAGTATGAAAATTTTTATCTCCCCACAGCAAAGGTTGCTCGGAGGTGTTCTGACTATTAATCATCTTTAACCATCCTTTTCGATACTTCATCATCAATTGTAACGAAAAACAAGTCGAAAAGCCATGTTTTCTATTGCATAACTTCTGTAATGTTCGGAAATGAATAATAGTGTGGAAATGAAGATGGTGGCTTGTTAAAAGTAACATGATGTGTTATATTAAAAGTGCGAGATGACAATAAAAAAACCTAACATTTACTTTTTGGAAACGGATTCAAATTCGCATAATTTTATCTTCATTTTCATAATATATGATGAGGTGATTAGAGATGAATATGACAAAAATTCCACAAGGCGATGAATTATTGACTGTTGAACTTACGGTAAAAGAGCTTATTGCTCTTACAGGGGTGCGTTTCAATGATAATAATTCCTTGAAAGTTTCGGCTCACAAAAAATTGAACAGTGCACTGGAACAGACGATGAACAAAGAAGGTTCTCACGAAAGCGCGTTTTATTTGTAACAACTAACTAAATCGAAAAGCGACGGCTGTAATAGATCAGTAACGTCGCCTACATAATAATAGTAAAGACTGGTATTCCTTATCAGTCTTTTTTGTTGTAGTTCTGCGAGTTTTTTATCTTTCCTTTTGTTGTACTTATCTGGTAATATGCATAATAAATCGGAAAGTTCTTTACAAGCGAGCAATTGTTAGGCACAATAATATCTGATTATACTATGGACTTGAACATAATGAAGGAGATATAACAATGCGTCTAAGAGGGAGAAAAGGAATTCTTGAAAGCATAGAGTCACAAACTGACTTGTGTGTGCTTGATGCTTCTCAATATAAAGGGAAATGGCATGAATTTTTTGGTAACGATCGTCCGATCTATGTAGAATTAGGAATGGGCAAAGGTCAATTCATTAGTCAAATGAGTGTGCGTAATCCTGAGATCAACTACATTGGTGTTGACATGTACGATGAACTTATTCGTCGAGCTAGTGAAAAGGGGCGTATCGCATGGGAGGAGAAAGGTGAAGAAACACCTCCAAACTTAGCGTTACTTCGTGCAAATATCGAAAACATCGACGAAATGTTTGAAGATAATGAACTTGAGCGCATATATCTTAACTTTAGTGATCCATGGCCAAAGAGCAAACACGCACGTCGTCGTTTAACTCATCCTCGCTTTGTAGAAAAGTATATGAACAAACTTAATGTACGTGGGGAAATTCATTTCAAAACAGACTCGCAATCATTGTTTGACTTCTCGTTAAATAGTTTTGCTGATATGGAATTAGTGATGCGCAATATTTCGCTTAATCTTCATAAAGACGAGCCCCGTGAAGATCTTGTATTTACAGAGTACGAGACAAAGTTCTATCATCTGGGACAACCTATTCACCGTGTTGAAGTTGTTATTGGTGAAGATGTATTGAAAGAACATCGTGAGCAGAAGAAAACAAAATATCGTATGTAGATAAAAACCTTTGAGGTCCAATTAGCAACTAAGTTGTTAATTGGGCTTTTTGTATTTCGATAATCAATCTCATCTTCAACATATTACGATGAATGTGCAGAAAAGTTGCAAAAGAACTTAAAAATAGTGTCTACAGTTAAACATAAAAAAGCTACCAGAAGCATGTCCCCAATGAGGTGACAGTGCCATGATAGCTTCTTAAAATATGATTTCATTCTTTAATACCATGATGTTAAGTAATCGTGTTGGCCAATGTTCTAGATCCCCGAAGTCCCTTGCCAAAAAAATTCAACAGCATATGCAGTAACTGTTCCAATAACTCCGCCTGCTATAATATCTGATGGATAATGTAAACCTAGATACATGCGAGACCATGCAACGGATAATGCTACAATCAATGCGAGTGGTACAACAAAGAAAGGCAACAACGAAGCGTTAAGCATGATTGGGATAATTAAAGCAAATATAGCCGTTGTATGTCCTGAAGGAAATGAAGGATCTTCAAGTGGTTTTAATCCAATATTTACATCAGGCAAGGACTGATAAGGTCGTAAGCGTCTGAATTTATGTTTTAATAGGGCAACGGGAATGTGGCTGATCGCCAATGTAGTTAGACATTTCCAACCAATAGTAGCGATTTCGCCTTTTGCGGCGATAGCTAACAATAAGGAAAAGCTAATGGTGAAAGTAGCCCCACCTAGATGAGTGATAACATTCATCCAATTGTGCATAAAGCGAAATACCATGCGGTGCGATAGTCTTCGATTGGCCCATATTAACAATCGTTCCTCATGGATTCTCAACCGACTAATCCATTTTTTCATTCAATACATCCTTCCAAATACAAAACTCAGTATAACTCAAGTTGTGATCGAATTCTTTTTTTACATGTATACTATACCATTTTAGTTTTAAGTATGGGTAATAGAAACTTTTAATTATGGTAAACCTAACAAATAAACGAAATGATCCCTTTCACAGAGGCAAAATATATGAGAACGGGATGTTTTCGTAGCATTGTAAAGAAAAAATGAAGATTATTCACGATGCAAACGCTTTTATAGCCCAATGTGGCTATTATAGACCTTTTTTTCATTTTGACAAGAGTGACAGTTACACTGCACAATCAAAAGGTTATTAAAGTTTTATGAAGGATATTAAAAATTCTTCAAACACAGAGAGAAAGATGTATTAAAGGGGGCGATACAACATGGTTATGACAGTAGCATTTCTTGTAGTTCAAGTTCTGCTGGCAATCATTGCGGTATACCAATTTTCTTTATCAATGTTTGGTTTTAAGAAAAATAAAAGTAGACCAAAACAGAAACCGCAAAAATCATTCGCTGTGCTTGTAGCGGCGCATAACGAAGAAAAAGTAGTAGGGGCGTTAATTGAAAATTTAAAAGCAATGGATTACCCATCTGAATTGTATGACGTTTTTGTAATCTGTGATAATTGTACTGACGGTACAGCAGATATCGTACGCCAACATGGTGTATATGCTTGCGAACGTACAAATTTAGAGCAACGTGGTAAAGGGTTCGCTATTGAATGGATGTTGAAGGAATTATGGGCTAAGCCTCGTCAATACGATGCTGTTGTTATGTTTGATGCGGATAACTTAGTTAACCACGATTTCTTAAGTTTAATGAATGATGATCTATGTGCTGATTACAAAGTAATCCAAGGTTACCTTGATACAAAAAATCCCGCTGATTCTTGGGTAACAGCTGCTTATGCGATTACGTATTGGTATTGTAATCGTCTATGGCAGTTATCTCGTACGAATTTAAAAATGAGTAATTTCTTAGGTGGTACAGGTATGTGTTTCGATACCAACTTGTTGAAAGAAATGGGTTGGGGTGCAACGAGTTTAGTTGAGGATCTAGAATTCTCTATGCGTTGTGTACAGCGTAACGTATATCCAGTCTTGAATTATGATGCAAAAGTTTACGATGAAAAACCCGTTACTTTTAAAGCTTCAGCTCGTCAACGTTTACGTTGGATGCAAGGTCATTTCAATGTAGCTAAAAAATTCTTTTTCCCGCTATTGTGGGCAGGTATAAAAGAACGTAATCTTACAAAAATTGATGCTGCAGTATATTCTTTCTCTGTATACAATACACTTATAGGTTTCTTATTAACCGTTATATTGTGGATTGATTTGATTATTCCGGCAGACAATGTTATTTTCTCAATCTATAGTGCGTTGCCGCTTTGGATTCTTACAATTGTTATCGGTGCAGCAGTATTACAATTCCCTGCAGCAATGATGATGGAAAAAGTGAAGTCGTGGAAAATGTTCGGTCACTTATTCACGCTGCCTTTCTTCTTAATTTCATGGTTCCCAATTACTTTCTATGCGTTCTTCACACAGAACAACAAAGTATGGAGTCATACTGAGCATACACGAGTTGTACGTATCGAAGAGGTTAGAGGAAAATAAATGAACATTTCGTAATGATAGGCAAATGATTGACAAGCGCTTATTGTTGTGTTATATTATCTAAGGATTATTAATTGAATACATTGCACAAGTAGAGGCACCCGCTTCTCACCTGTTCGGTATATACTGACTGGTTGCGATGAACGAATGCAGAATAATCGAATGTTAACTATTCGATTTCGATGATACATTACGTTTATAGGATGCGGGTTCAATCGAACTCGCATCCTATATTTTTGTGCAGGTAATATAATTTGGAGGTGGAACATTATTAGCAGAGAACATCAAATCAACGACGAAATTCGCGCTCGTGAGGTTCGTTTAGTTGGTCCAGAGAGTGAACAAATTGGAATCAAGCCATTACGTGAAGCACTGCAAATGGCGATTGAATTGAATCTTGATCTTGTTAACGTGGCACCAACAGCGAAACCGCCAGTCTGCCGTATTATGGACTATGGTAAATTCCGTTATGAGCAACAGAAGAAAGAAAAAGAAGCACGTAAGAACCAAAAAGTAGTTGATCTTAAAGAAGTTTGGTTCCGTGCAAACATTGATGAACATGATTATCAAACTAAATTCCGTAATGTAATTAAATTCTTAAACGAAGGCGACAAAGTGAAAGCTTCTGTTCGTTTCCGTGGTCGTGAAATCGCACATGCTGATTTAGGGAAAAAGATTCTAGATCGTTTATCTAAAGAGGTTGCCGAAATATGCAATGTTGAGCGCGCTCCTAAGCTTGAAGGCCGGAGCATGATTATGATTTTGGCACCAAAAAGCAATGCCTAAACTTATGTA
The DNA here is from genome assembly GCF_024721975.1 of Paenibacillus endoradicis. Next base: position 186,841 of record NZ_JANQBB010000003.1, read on the forward strand.
TAACTTTTAAGGAGGATAATTACAATGCCCAAGATGAAAACGCATAGCAGTCTTAAAGACCGCTTCAAAATTACTGGTACAGGTAAAGTTAAACGTTACAAAGCTTACAGAAACCATTTACTTTCTCACAAATCAGGACGCCAAAAACGTGTCCTTGCAAGTCAACCATTGATGGCAGCTGGTGACGTTCGTCGTATTCAGCAAGGTCTTTCTAACATCAAATAATTATTGAAAAATAAATTGATTATACCCTCAGGAGGTTTCTATTCATGGCAAGAGTCAAAGGCGGATTTGTCCGCACACGTCGTCGTAAAAAGATTCTTAAATTAGCTAAAGGTTACTTTGGTTCGAAACATCGCTTATTTAAATCGGCTAAGGAGCAAGTTGGGCATTCATTAATGTATGCTTACCGTGACCGTCGTAACAAAAAACGTGATTTCCGCAGACTTTGGATCGTTCGTATCAATGCTGCAGCACGTATGAACGACATCTCTTATAGCAAATTAATGCACGGTTTGAAACTTGCAGGCGTTGAAGTTAACCGTAAAATGCTAGCTGATCTAGCTGTTAACGATATTGCATCTTTCAATTCTTTAGCAAAAGTTGCAAAAGAAAAAGTTGGCGCGTAATCGTTGACTTCTAAATAGAGGCACTAATTATCTTTTCGTGAGATAATTAGTGCCTTTTTTGTTGTGCTTACGGACATACATACAGTCCTGTCCGCGATAAGATGCATATACTGTCCTATCTAGTAGAGGAGGTGTCTTATCAAGTGAATAATTTAGCAAAGAAAGATTTTGAACAGTATGTAGGTAAACATATATATATCGAGAAAGCGAATGGGAAAAAGGTTAAAGGAAAACTGGTTGCGATAGACGGAGATCGAATATTTCTAGCTCCGCTTTCAGTAGATAAGAATAAAAAAGTTGAAACTAAATTTATATTTTGTTTCTTTATTTTCGGGATCATTGCAGTTGGGCTATTAGCATTTCTAGTTTGTTCATGTTGTGGTGCACGTCGTGGACGTTGTGGCTGCGGTTGCGGATTCCAACGCCGTCGACCTTGCGGCTGTAACAGATGTAGACGTAGAAAAAGATTTCACAGAAGACGTAGATTTGCATAAAATATAAATAAAATGGTAAACTAATAAAAGAATAATTATAGGTTATTGACGGATGTGTTTAATCGTCATATAATAATGAAAAGTAATATCCAATGTATATTTATACTATCTACGATATAAAGCAATCGGCAATGATGAGGAAAAAGTATTTAGGGCTCTACTGCTCAGAGAGTATTGGATTAGCTGAAACCAATACCAGAATCCCTATATTACGAAGTCGCCTCTGAGCTATTTCCCTGAAAAGTTTTTGATTAGGGGAATTCGCATGGCAAGCGTTAAAGTGCCTATGGTAGGATGTTCCATGTGTATTTATGCATGACTCCAACCTGTTGAGGTTGTCTACTGAGAAGTAGATAACGAATTTGGGTGGTACCACGGAAGATCAACCTTTCGTCCCTGTACACTTTCATGAAAATGATTGTGGGCAGTGACGGAAGGTTTTTTTGTTTTCGAGAGGAGGAATACAAATGACAACAACAAATGTGACAACGAAATCAAGAGAAGAGCTAATTGAGAAATTTTCTAAACCAGAGGTAATTTCAGGTTCAGAAATATTACTACGCAGCTTGTTGCTTGAGGGAGTAGATTGTGTATTCGGTTATCCAGGTGGCGCAGTTCTATATATATATGATGCAATGCATGGAAATCCCGATTTCAACCATCTACTAACAAGACATGAACAAGGTGCTATCCATGCTGCTGATGGATATGCTCGTGCAAGTGGTAAAGTAGGTGTATGTATTGCAACTTCTGGTCCAGGAGCAACAAATCTTGTGACAGGTATTGCTACAGCTTATATGGACTCCGTACCAATGGTTGTTATTACTGGTAATGTTATCAGTACATTAATCGGTACAGACGCTTTCCAAGAGGCGGATATTACAGGAATTACAATGCCAATTACGAAGCATAGTTATTTGGTTCGTGATGTTGAAGATTTACCAAGAGTCATTCACGAAGCATTCCATATTGCGAATTCTGGTCGTAAAGGTCCAGTGTTAATCGATATTCCTAAAGATGTATCTGCTGCGAAAACATTGTTTAAGCCGGTAAACGAAGTAAGTATTCGCGGCTACAATCCAACGGTATCACCAAATAAGCTTCAAGTTGATAAATTGATTAAAGCAATTAAAGAAGCAAAACGTCCGATCATTCTTGCAGGTGGCGGTGTAGTCTACTCTGGTGCTCATGAACAACTTCTTGAATTCGTTATGAAAACAGAAATTCCGATTACAACTACACTACTAGGTCTTGGTGGTTTCCCAAGTGGTAACGATCTATGGCTTGGAATGCCAGGGATGCATGGTACTTATACTGCAAACACGTCAATACAAAAAGCGGATCTACTAATTAACATAGGTGCTCGTTTTGATGATCGTGTAACAGGTAAGTTAAGTGGTTTTGCTCCACTTGCGAAAATTGTTCATATCGATATCGATCCAGCTGAGATTGGTAAAAACGTGCATGCAGACATTCCAATCGTTGGTGATGTTAAAACTGTACTTGAGATTGCGAATCTAACCGCAACTCGTGCTAATCTAGCAGATGAGTGGAGAACGGAAGTGCTTGCTTCTAAGAAGCAACATCCTTTCAAATACAAAGATTCAGATACAGAGCTTAAGCCGCAATGGGTTGTTGAGTTAATTCATGAAACAACTAAAGGTGACGCTATTGTAACAACTGACGTTGGTCAACATCAAATGTGGGCTGCACAATACTATAAATTCAATAAGCCTCGTTCATGGGTTACTTCAGGTGGTCTAGGAACTATGGGCTTTGGCTTCCCTTCTGCAATTGGTGCTCAAATGGCCAATCCTGATCGTCTAGTTGTATCAATCAATGGTGACGGTGGTATGCAGATGTGTGCTCAAGAATTAGCGATCTGTGCAATTAACAACATTCCAGTTAAGGTTGTTATATTAAATAACCAAGTATTAGGCATGGTTCGTCAATGGCAAGAGCTTATTCATGAAAACAGATTTAGTCATATTGATTTAGCTGGTAGCCCTGATTTTGTTAAGCTTGCTGAAGCTTATGGTGTTAAAGGCTTCCGTGCTACGAACAAAGAAGAATCTCGCAAAGTTTGGGAAGAGGCTATGAATCATCCTGGGCCCGCTGTTGTAGAATTTGTTGTTCGTCGTGACGAAAATGTATATCCGATGGTTGCTCAAGGTAGCACAATCGATCAAATGATCATGGGGGATGCAGAATGAAGAAACATACTGTTGCTGTAATTGTTAACGATCAGCCAGGCGTTCTGCAACGTGTGTCTGGACTGTTCGGAAGACGTGGATTCAATATTGAAAGTATTACTGTAGGTGCCTCCGAAGAGGTAGGTTTGTCTCGTATGGTTATCGTTTCTTCTGGCGATGACCATACGCTTGAACAAATTATTAAGCAGTTATATAAATTAATTGATGTTATTAAAGTTATTGACTTAAGTGCTAATGCAATGGTTTCTCGCGAATTAGCATTAATTAAAGTGAATGCTGAGCCATCAACACGTCCTGAAGTTCTAGGAGTTGTTGATACATTCAGAGCATCTGTTGTCGATATCGCTACTAATACATTAATGGTACAAGTCGTTGGTGATACTGAAAAAATCGATGCTATGATTGAATTGCTTAAACCATACGGTATTCGTGAGGTTTCGCGGACTGGGGTAACTGCCCTTAACCGTGGCAATGTGTCAAAGCTTTGATCACGAAGTATGGCGTTGTAGCTTAATCGGCATCGAATCTTGAACGTAGCTTCATCTCTCCGGTGCTCACGTACCAATAACGTACGCTCTGCTCCTCGAGAATTGCTTCGTCCAACCTTCTCGGTGCTGAAAGCTTTGACCGCTTCGAAGTTATCTGAAGCGTATGCATTACCTCGTAATTGGATTTTCCAATTTCTTGGTGGAAGCTTCAGTGGGAAGATAAGCTTGATCAATCCTTGCAATTGGACCTGTTCAATTTCTTGGAGTGGTGGTTTTGGTTGCTTTGGAGTATGATTAACTTATTCAGGTTTATTATTGGACTTGTCCAATGAGTTGTTAGTTTATGAACTTATACTTATTAATTTTTTACCCCTATTTGAACGGGGATGTGAGGGGAAGACCATTCTTCGTCTTACATACCCGTTCAAAAGGGTCACATTAAAGGAGGCAATTATTGATATGGCAGTTACATTGTACTATGAAAAAGACGCAAACTTTAGTATTTTAGATGGAAAAACAATCGCGGTTATCGGTTACGGTAGCCAAGGTCATGCACAAGCACAAAATCTTCGTGATAGCGGTGCGAAAGTTGTTATCGGTCTTCGTCCTGGTAAATCAGCTGACGTAGCTAAAAAAGACGGTTTTGAAGTACTTACAGTATCAGAAGCTACTAAAGTTGCTGATATCGTACAAATTCTTCTTCCAGACGAGACTCAAGCTCGTGTATACAAAGAAGAAATCGAACCAAACCTTAAAGAGGGCGCTGCAATTATGTTCTCTCACGGTTTCAACGTTCACTACGCACAAATCAAACCATCTGCAGACAAAGACGTATTCCTAGTTGCTCCAAAATCTCCTGGTCATATGGTTCGTCGTACGTATGAAGAAGGTTTTGGCGTTCCAGGTCTAATCGCTATCCACCAAGATGCTACTGGTAATGCGAAAGAACTTGGTCTTGCTTATGCTAAAGGTATCGGCTGTACTCGTGCAGGCGTTATCGAAACTACTTTCAAAGAAGAAACAGAAACTGACTTATTCGGTGAGCAAGCTGTTCTTTGTGGTGGTGCTTCTGAGCTAGTTAAAGCAGGTTTTGAAACTCTTGTTGAAGCTGGTTATGCTCCAGAAATGGCATACTTCGAGTGTCTTCATGAGCTTAAACTAATCGTTGACTTGATGTATGAAGGTGGACTTGCTACTATGCGTGATTCCATCTCTAATACAGCTGAATACGGTGACTATGTAAGTGGTCCTCGTGTTGTAACAAGCGAAACTAAAGTAGCTATGAAAGCGATTCTTGCTGATATTCAATCAGGTCGTTTCGCACGTGATTTCATCCTTGAAAACCAATCTGGTTTTGCAATGATGAACGCTACTCGTCGAAACGAGAGCGAGCACCAACTTGAAACAACTGGTAAAGAACTTCGTAAACTTATGCACTGGATCAAAAAATAATCAATCTTTAGATTGATGGTTGAATGATATGTCTAGCTCTATATCAATTGATATGGAGCTAGATGTTTATTTTTGTATATTCGAAAATAAATGGCATGGATTGAAGTCATAGAAAGCACAAATTGGCTATACCCAGTTTGTGCTTTTTTATTTATACAATTATAGATATAACCTATAGAGTTGATAGCTTTTATATCTTTGTCAAAGGAAATGATTTGTGGTTAAATGAATGTATAATTATTAATGAATGTTATTATTTCAATTAATTCAAATAGTCTAGGGAGTGTTAATAATGTCTGAAGTTAAAAAGATCGCCGTTCTTGGCGGAGATGGAATTGGTCCTGAAGTAGTTGGAGAAGCTTTGAAAGTATTGAAAAAAACAGAAGAACTTTTTGGTTATAAATTTGAAACTGAAGAGGCTCTTTTCGGTGGTATTGCAATCGACGAAAAAGGTACTCCACTTCCACAAGAAACATTGGATCTATGTCAAGCATCAGATGCAGTATTGTTAGGTGCTGTAGGTGGTCCGAAATGGGATAGCAATCCTGGTGACCTTCGTCCAGAGACTGGTCTTCTAGGTATTCGTAAAGCACTAGGTCTTTTCTCTAATATCCGTCCGGCAACTGTATTTGATTGCTTGAAAGATGCATCAACATTGAAACCAGAAGTACTTGAAGGTACTGATCTAATCGTAGTTCGTGAACTTACTGGTGGTATTTACTTCGGAGAGAAATTCCGTCGTGAAACTGAATTTGGTATCGAAGCTGTAGATACTTGTGCATATAATGAGATGGAAATTTCGCGTATTGTTCGTCAAGCATTCGATATCGCTATGACTCGTGACAAACGTCTTGCATCTGTAGATAAAGCAAACGTTCTTGAATCTTCTCGTCTATGGCGTGAAGTTGTTATCAAAATTTCAGCTGAGTATCCAGAAGTTGAACTAGAGCATGTACTTGTTGATAACTGTGCAATGCAGTTACTTCGTCGTCCTTCTAGCTTCGATGTTATCGTAACTGAAAATATGTTTGGTGATATTCTATCTGATGAAGCAGCAATGCTTACAGGATCAATCGGTATGCTTTCTTCCGCTTCACTTGGTGAAGGTAGCTTCGGATTGTACGAGCCGGTACATGGTTCTGCACCTGATATCGCTGGACAAGGTATTTCTAACCCAATCGCAACAATTCTTTCTGTTGCATTGATGTTCCGTCTTACATTTGGTTATCATGAAGCAGCGCAATCGATTGAGGATGCTGTGAAAGAAGTACTTGATGCTGGTCACCGTACTGGAGATATCGCAGTTGATAAGAGTCAAGCAATTGGAACGACAGCAATGGGTGATTTAATTATTGCTGCAATGAAAAAATAATTTATTTCTAAAATGCAAAAAATATATTAAAAATAATAAAATGATTATTGTTATATCGAGGAATCTAGAGATGTTTACTTCTCTAGATTCCTCTTTTTTTTGTAATGCATATTACATATTTATTATGAAATACATGTTAAATTTAAACAGATGAAAAAATTGACTTACGATAGTTTGTTCACACCCAAAAATAATAATATACCAAAAGGAGTAAGATTATTGTGATAATTGAAAATGAAGTGCAAACCGAATTAATAGGTGGATATAACAAGATAAAAAAGAGAATAAGTAGTGTACTTATTTTTATGATGATTGCTTCGTGTATGTTTGTAGTTCCTGTTACAGCAGCAGCTGAAAACAAGCAAGGAAAGATAACGAATACACCAATTTATGTAGATGGTGAGAAGGCTAAGCAGGATATCCCTTCTATTTCTATCGATAACCGCTTATATTTACCGCTTCGTGCTACTTCACAGCTACTCGGACTGAATGTACGCTGGAGTCAAGTAGAACAAGCAGTATACATAACGACTAGTTCAACGTCGGTAGCTACTTCTTCGAATAATGACACAGGACTTAAAGTAGGATCGACAATTTCTGGAACAGTATCTAATGCTATTATTTTTGTAGATGGAAAGCAGATTCAGTTAACAGATACCAACGGTAACAATACACCACCTCTATCATTCCAAGGCAGTGTATACTTGCCGATTCGTACGCTTGCTACTTCTCTTGGGCTAGAAATAGCTTGGGATGCTCATAAGGGTCAAGTCAATATTAATTCTCAATCTGCTGGTGAAAAACCGACAGGTGAAAAAGGTGAGCAAGGCGAGCAAGGTATCAAAGGTGACAAAGGTGACAAAGGAGATACTGGTTCTTCAGGCTCTACAGGGGCAACTGGACCAGCAGGAGCTAAAGGAGACAAAGGTGACACGGGAGCAACAGGACCGGCAGGAGCAACAGGCGATAAAGGTGACACGGGAGCAACGGGACCAGCAGGAGTAACAGGCGATAAAGGGGACACGGGAGCAGTAGGAGCTAAAGGTGACAAAGGCGACACGGGAGCAGCAGGAGATAAAGGTGACACGGGAGCAACGGGAGCAGCAGGAGCTAAAGGAGACAAAGGCGACACGGGAGCAATAGGACCAGCAGGTGCAACAGGGTCTCAAGGAGCTAAAGGAGAGAAAGGCGATCCAGGTGCAGCAGGAGCTAAGGGAGATAAAGGTGACACGGGAGCAATAGGCCCAGCAGGACCGCAAGGCCCACAAGGTGAGTCCGGAAGTAACTCTATTCCTTGGGCGAATGCTATTACGCAAAATACAGCCGTTTCTGTCACTTCAGATGGAGTAAAACTACCTTGGCCGGGCTTTTCATTTAATGCAACTTACTATAAATCTTTATCGGACGGTATAGCAGTTACACAAACTGGCTATTATTACATTACCTATCATGTTAATTTAACGGAGGCAAAAAGCATTGGAACACGTCTGCTCATAGATGATAGGCCACTAGAGACTTCTACCATTCCTTCAGGTCATGCTCAATCAAGTTATTCGGCTACGGTGATAGTGCAACTTTATGCAGGAAGCACAATTTCACTTCAATTGTATGGAGCTTCAGAAGATGCGACCTTAAGTCAAGGTCAAGGTGCTTCATTATCTATTATGAAGGTAAGTTAACTGATACAACTAAACTCATCATTTAATATAAAAAGGTCATCATTATGTGAAAAAATGATGACCTTTTTTGTTTGTTTATAATTATTACAAATAAATATTGTTTATAATCTTGACACTAATCTATTGTAATGATAATATTTATCAGTGGTCATTTTTATGAATATCATAGATAACTACATGAACTAGATAGATAGAATACGAGGAGGAAATTATAATGGCTGAACGTTTGGTAGGTCGTCAAGCACCTAATTTTACAATGGAAACTGCACTTGGTGATGGTTCTGATTTCGGTACTGCTTCACTTTCTGATTACAAAGGTAAATGGTTAGTATTTTTCTTCTACCCACTAGATTTCACTTTTGTATGCCCAACTGAAATTACAGCACTTAGCCTTGCAGCTGATCAATTTAAAGCATTAAACACTGAAGTTCTAGGTGTTTCTATCGATAGTAAACATACTCATAAAGCATGGATCACTACTCCAGTTGAGAGCAATGGTCTTGGTCATTTGAACTTCCCATTGGCTTCTGACATCACTAAGAGTGTTGCAGCTGACTATGGTGTTCTTATTGAAGAAGAAGGTATTGCTTTACGTGGTTTATTCATTATCGATCCAGAAGGCGAAATCAAATATCAAGTGGTTAACCACAATGATGTTGGTCGTAGCGTTGATGAAACTCTTCGTGTACTTCAAGCTCTTCAATCTGGTGGTCTTTGCCCAATTAACTGGAAACCAGGACAAGCTAACCTTAAAGGTTAATATATGTTGTTAATTAGTACAAAGGATCATTTATCGAATGTCAATTTGACAACGGTAAATGATCCTTTTCTTTTTGCATTATATGACAGATTAGTTGAAGTGAATTTATTTGCTAATTAAGGCTAAATTGCCTTTTGCGTTAGTAAAGTTTAGAATAAGAAAAAGGAATATTTCATACATTATAATCATTTGATATGAAGTAGAGAAAAGTGCTGGAGGTTAATTAATGACAACATATACATATGGTAATACGAGCAAACCATCGGAGGCGTTATTACTTCTCGTTAATGAAGAACAACTACAACAATTGAAGCAAGGTACGCCTATCGTAGGTAATGCACTTGATCAGCATATTTTATCATTGTTCGACAAGGAACAATTCAGAGCCAAAGCGAATCAAGTCGCGGTTATTGCTACATTAGGTTTAATGGATGAGAACTATCTCTTGTTAGCAGGTTATAATGAAGAAGATGGGATTAATGGTTTGCGCGAGCTATTTGCTGCTATCGCTAAACAAGTGAAATCATTAAAACTTGCTACTTTGTCATTATCTTTGAATAAAGAGCATTTAGCGTCACAGCTTGCAACTCAAGGTACACATCAAAGCGTGCAAGCAATGATCGAAGGCTTACAATTAGCATTATATGAGCGTACTATCATGAAAAAGGAAGCACAGAAATTTTATAATCTTCAAGCTTTGAACTTTGTACTTAATGAATCACAACTTGCTAATATTGCGACGTATGAGGCTGCAGTAACTGAAGCAGAACATATGATACAAAGTGTAAAACTTGCTCGTGACTTGACGAACATGTCAGGCAATGAGTTGACACCAGAGCGTCTTGCTTTTTATGCTGAGGAATTAGCCAACGAATTGGAACTAGACATTGAAGTGCTAGATGAATGGTCATTGGCAGAAGAGCAAATGGGAGCGTTATTAGGTGTTGGTCAAGGTAGTATTAACCCTCCTAGAATGATTGTTATCCATTATGAAGGTGATCCTTCTTCCGATGAAAAATGGGGTCTAGTCGGTAAAGGGATTACATTTGACACTGGTGGTATTTCCTTAAAGCCTGCTGCTAACATGGAAGATATGATATCTGATATGGGCGGTGCAGCAGCAGTGCTAGGTGCTATTCGTGCCATTGCATCGATGAAGTTACCAGTGAATGTGGTTGTCGTTGTTCCTACTGCGGAAAATATGCCAAGTGATCGTGCCTTGAAACCAGGCGATGTGATCACTACGATGAGTGGACATACTGTTGAAATTATTAATACGGATGCGGAAGGCAGATTAGTATTGGCAGATGGAATGACTACAGCTATTAAGCGCGGAGCAACGAAATTAATCGACGTTGCTACGTTAACTGGAGCTGTTCTTGTAGCTCTTGGGACAGAAGCGACAGGTGCGATAACGAATAATGAACAGCTAATGCAACAGGTAATAGCCGCTTCTGCTAAGAGCGGAGAACGAGTATGGCAGTTACCTGCATATGCTGAATATAAGAAATTAATCCGTAGTGACGTTGCTGATTTGAAAAATACTGGTGGTCGACATGGTGGTACGATTACTGGCGGATTGTTCGTAGGACATTTTGCTGAAGATAAACCATGGGTACATCTAGATATAGCTGGAACAGCATTTTTGAACAGTTCTCGCAAATGGGAACCTAAAGGGGCAACAGGTGTAATGGTTAGAACAATATATCAATTAATCTCTGAAAAAGATTGATAAATGGAAAGAAATCTCGATTTTGGATGAATCCATATGGAAAATCGATGAAACCGATGCCAAAATAGCTGTTGAAGCCTTTTCATTAATGTACTAGAATATAGAGAAGTTACGATACTGTGACAAACAGTATTGTGCTTCTCTTTTCAATATAGGTGCTACGGCACTTATAATAATATCAAGATCGAAAAGTATAGAGAGGGTGGAATAAACTGCAATGAGCATCCATGATGAGCGCAATTCTTCGCCTTGGAAGAGTTACTATGGTCCTAACTATGGTTATGTGCAGGAGCAATATGAGCTTTATTTGCAAGACCCGAATATGGTCGATCCTTCCGTTCGTGAATTATTTGTGCTTTGGGGGGAACCACCAAGTGATCTCGTTACACCTGCAACGCAATCTTCTGTAACGAATTCTGGAGTTAATGCTTCAAGAGCTTCACTCGTAAGTAATAACATCCCGTTAGACAGTAATTTATTACAAAAGGTTGTAGCTGCTCACCAATTGATGTTGAACATTCGTCGTTATGGACATCTAGGCGCAGATATCAATCCTCTTGATTTAAGTCCTAAAGCTGATACAAAGCTATTGGAACCGAAAACTTTTGGCTTAACTAAGCATGATCTTGAAGCAATTCCTGCTAAATTAATTTGGAATAATGCTCCTGCTAATATTTCTAATGGCTGGGACGCTATTCTACGTTTACGTGAAATCTATGCACGTTCAGCTGCATATGAATTCACTCATATTCATGACGAACATGAACGTGAATGGCTATTTGAAAAAGCTGAATCTGGATCTTTCCCTGCTCCGCTTTCCGACCGTGAGAAGGAAGCATTGCTAGAAAGATTACTGCAAGTTGAAATGTTTGAAAGTTTCATCCACAAAACATTCGTTGGTCAAAAACGATTTTCTATCGAAGGCCTAGATATGCTAGTGCCTGTACTAGATGAGATTGTTAGAGCTGTGGCACATGATGGTGCACAGCATATTTTGATGGGGATGGCACATCGTGGACGTCTAAATGTATTAGCACATATCCTTGGAAAGCCGTATGAACGTATTTTTGCGGAATTCCATCATTCTCCTAATAAAGCACTTGAAAGCGCTAAAAACCTAAATTATGGGTGGACTGGTGATGTTAAGTATCACCTTGGAGCTGATCGTGCAGTACGTGAGGGTGAAACGGTACGAGCTAATATTACACTAGCTAATAACCCATCACATTTAGAATTTGTTAATCCAGTGGTTGAAGGTTATACAAGAGCTGCTCAAGAGGATCGTTCAAAACCAGGATATCCTAAGCAGGATCTTCATGCTGCAGTAACGATTTGCGTTCATGGTGACGCTGCGTTTATCGGCGAAGGTATTGTAGCTGAAACACTTAACTTTAATAATCTTGACGGTTATCGTAATGGTGGTACTTTGCACATTATCGCTAACAACCGTCTAGGATTTACTACAAATAGTCAAGATTCCAGATCTACTCATTATGCGAGTGACTTAGCAAAAGGCTTCGATCTTCCGATTGTTCACGTAAATGCGGATGATCCAGAGGCTTGCCTTGCTGCGGTTAGATTAGCTTGTGAGTACCGTCTACGTTATAACAAAGGATTTGTTATCGATCTAATTGGCTACCGCCGTTATGGTCATAACGAAATGGATGATCCAGAAGGAACACAACCATTGATGTACAGCAAAATCCGAAACCATCCTACAGTAAGCACGATTTATGCAAACCAATTGGTAGATCGTAATTCCATGACGAAGGAACAGGTTGCTGGGTTACGTACTCGTACATCAGATGTGTTACAAAATGCTTATTCAACGATGAAGGCTAATGAAGGACAAAAGAGAGAAAAACGTGAAAAGCCAGAAGGCTTTACTGTTCCAGAAGATGTTAAAACATCGGTATCGATGGATCAATTACGCGAGATCAATCTTGAATTACTTAATCGTCCTGAAAGCTTTACAGAATATAATAAATTACAAAAGATTTTACAACGCCGTGCAGTAGGTTTGAATGATGGAGAGAAAGTGGATTGGGCACATGCTGAAGCATTAGCATTCGCAACCATTCTGGCAGACGGAACGCCAATTCGTATGAGTGGTCAAGATGTCGAACGCGGAACATTTTCACATCGCCATATCGTATTGAATGATAACATAACAGCTAAGAAATTTTCGCCATTACATTACATTCCACAAGCTAAGGCATCATTCTCTATTCATAATAGTCCGCTTTCGGAAACAGCAGTTCTAGGTTTCGAATATGGATATAATGTATATGCACCAGAAACATTTGTAATCTGGGAAGCTCAATATGGTGACTTTGCTAACGTTGCACAAGTTATATTTGATCAATTTATTGCTGCTGGTCGTGCAAAATGGTCTCAAAAATCTGGAATTACTATTTTGCTTCCTCATGGATATGAAGGGCAAGGTCCAGAACATTCTAGTGCACGTCTTGAGCGATTCTTACAATTATCAGCTGATAATAACTGGACAGTAGCGAATCTAACAAGTGCATCACAATACTTCCATTTATTGCGTAAACAAGCAGCGATGCTAGGTAGTGAAAATGTTCGTCCATTGGTGTTAATTGCACCAAAAAGCCTAATTCGTAATCCGCGTGTCGCTGCACACGGTGTTGAATTTAGTGAGGGATCGTTCAAGCCAGTATTGCCACAATTCAGCTTAACAGAAGCAAAAGCTGATCGTGATAAAGTTAAGCGTATTGTATTTGGAACAGGTAAAATTATGGTTGATATTGAAGAGTCACAATCTTCGTCTTCTCCTGCTGATTATAATTGGTTAAGAATTGCTCGTATCGAGCAACTATTCCCATTCCCTGAGTCTGAAGTCGAACGTATTGTGAAGCTTTATCCGAAATTAGAGGAAATTGTATGGGTTCAAGAAGAACCTAAAAATATGGGATCATGGTTATTCATAGATCCAAGATTACGTGCAGTTGCACCGAAAAATGTTAAAGTGAGCTACATCGGACGTCCTGATCGAGCTAGTACAGCAAGTGGACATCAAGAAGTTCATGTGAGAGAGCAACAAGCAATCATTTCATCTACTTTGAATGGGCAGCCATTTGAATCGAATATCGTAAGGGGGTAGCTACTAATGGCAGATATTATTGTACCAGAATTAGGAGAATCGATTTCAGAAGGAACGATCTCGAAATGGTTCGTCAAGGTTGGCGATACTGTTAATCAAGGTGACGTACTACTAGAATTAGAAACTGATAAAGTTAATATCGAAATTAGTGCTGAAAGTAGCGGTGCAGTAAATGCAATTGCAAAGCAAGATGGAGATGTTGTACTTGTGGGTGAAGCTATTGGAACAATTGGTGGAGCATCCACAGCACCAACTCCAGTGGCAACAGAAACCGCTGTAGAGGTTCCTACGCCTGCACCTGTAGTTTCGTCTGCTGAACCTGTTGCTGTAAATGCAGGAGGTATTAATGCCTCCCCAGCTGCTCGTAAGCTTGCTCGTGAACAAGGTGTTGATCTAACACAAGTTCAAGGCAAGGATGCGATTGGTCGTATCTACCCTGAAGATGTTCGTTCGCATCAAGTTCAACCTACGGCTGCTCAATCATCTATCGCAGCTCCTATTACTAAACCAGCGCCAGTAGCTGCTACATCTTCTGTAACGGTAGATGGCAAAGCAGTAGAGCGTAAACGTATGTCTCGTCGTAGAGTTACGATTGCGAAGCGTCTAGTTGAAGCTCAACAAACAGCAGCAATGTTAACTACATTTAATGAAATTGATATGACAGCAATTCTTGATCTTCGTAAACGTCGTAAACAATCGTTCTTTGATAAAAATGATGTTAATCTTGGATTCATGTCATTCTTCACAAAAGCGGTTGTTGGTGCTTTGAAAGCATATCCACTGTTGAATGCTGAAATTGATGGCGAAGATATTGTGATGAAGAAGTATTTTGATATTGGTATTGCTGTAGCTGCTAAAGAAGGTCTAGTTGTCCCAGTTGTTCGTGACGCAGATCGATTGAGCTTTGCAGAAATTGAACGTAATATTGGTGAACTTGCTAAAAAAGCACGTGCTAATACATTGACGTTGAATGAGCTGCAAGGTGGTAGCTTCACGATTACAAATGGTGGAGTATTCGGATCATTGCTATCTACACCTATCTTAAATACACCTCAAGTTGGTATTCTAGGTATGCATAAAATTCAACTTCGTCCAATTGCTATTGATGAAGAACGTATGGAAAATCGTCCAATGATGTATCTAGCATTATCTTACGATCATCGTATTGTTGATGGTAGTGAAGCAGTTCGCTTCCTAGTTACGATTAAAGAACTTCTGGAAGATCCGGAGCAATTACTTCTTCAAGGCTAGTTAAAATATAAACTTTCAAAAAAACCTCTCGATGATTATTATTATCGAGAGGTTTTTTCAAGTTTATGGCAAATATATACAAGTATGCGATAGAGGAGGGATAACATGAATATTAATTATGGTCTACTAAAAGCGTATCAATACGGTGAGCCCTTTGAAAGAGATTATCATCAAAGTGAAAAGGTTGAATTAAGTCCAACTAATATACAAGAATCTGAAGAGATTAAATCGCAAGTAATTTATAGTAATTCAGAACAAGAAAGTATAAGTCATTTTGAAGAGATGATTAAGGAGCAACCTAATTTTTATCAAAATTTAATGGATCATGTTGTCGCGGGCGTGTTCGTTGTTTACGATCATAGAATCATTTATGTTAACTCTTACTTTGCGCAATTACTTGGTTATGCTGTTCATGAAATGATAAATCATCCAATGGATCGTTTTATAGAAGAAGAGGACTGGCTCTTACCACATACTTTTGAGGATGCTTTAGATAAGGAATATACGAAACGTCAAATCATCAGATGGCATGGAAAACATAAAAACAGTTCGACAATATACTTAGAAGGTAAACGTACGAGAATCATTCACAATGATCATTTCTATTTTCTATCAACTGTTCAAGATGTTACGATTAAATATGAGAAAGAACGCGAACTCATTCGCAATGCTAAAATGTATCAGCGAATGTTAATGACTATTCCAGAGCCAATATTTATAACGGTAGACAGTGCTATTATATTTGCAAATCGACATGGCCTTGATTTATTAGGAAAAAGGCATGTAAGTGGGTTATCTGAACAATTATTTACGGATCATTTTATTGAAGTAGAGCGAGAAGAAGTAGTGCGAGACTTTCAAAATGCACTTCTGCTAGAGGAAGCCACACCATTTCGTAAACAACAAATGTGCATCAGAGATCAAATTATTGATGTCGAACTTTCCAGTGTGAAAATCGAAAATTATATTGGTCGTACAGCTATCTTGACAGTATTACGTGATCTTACAGAGCGAAGACAAGACGAGGAACGACTCATACGCTCAGAAAAATTGTCTGTTATTGGTCAACTTGCCGCAGGCGTTGCTCATGAGATTCGTAATCCACTTACAGCATTGAAGGGATTTACTCAGTTACTGCGTAATAAATACTCAGAGCATAGCTACTATTTTGATATTATGGGTACTGAAATTGATCGTATTAATCTTATAGTGAATGAATTTATGACTTTAGCCAAACCCCACTACAATTCTTTTCAATTCAACGATATAGAACATATTCTGCAAAGTGTATTATCCATTCTAGATACTCAAGCAATGCTACTAGGTGTGGAAGTGAACTTCCAAAGAGAGAACGATTTACCCAAACTATATTGCAATGAAAATCAATTAAAGCAAGTTTTCTTAAATGTAATAAAAAATGCTTTTGAAGCGATGCTTGAAGGTGGGACTGTGACGATTTCAGTGCGGTTTGAGCCTTCCGATCAACTTATCCATGTGAAAATACAAGATCAGGGAGATGGAATGCCTGAGGATGTAATGAAACGGATTGGTGAACCGTTCTTAACAACAAAAGAAAAAGGTACTGGATTAGGGCTGATGGTTAGTTCACGTATCATTGAGGAGCATAAAGGTACGATGCTTATTTCTAGTCGGCCGGGTGTGGGAACTTTGATTGATGTGCAGTTGCCACTTCACATGGAATACGAAGATCACATATGATGGGATCGCTTGTGATCACGATGATTATGCTAACGTAGCGGATGCGACGGCGAATATGCCATTCATCGGAAGCCTGTGATACTCACGTACCAATAACGTACGCTCCGTTTCTCAGCTTTCCTAGCCTTATGTCATCTTCTTGGTACTGACAAGCGATCAACGCTCCGAAGTAGGTATGAAGAGCTGTAGGTTACGCTCCGAGGGAGAGCTCCTATTCAATTTACCTTTGGTAAATTGAAAGACTCGCTACTTACTTGAGATGAGGCTGCATTAGGGATGCTCCTATTTAACTCACCTTTGTCAAGTTAAAAGATTCGCTGTTTTTAGGGCAATACTTCACTCTTAATTCAAGATGACAATGGAAATTAGCGGGAGCTTCACTTGCTGATTTCCATTGATAACCCCTACATCGTTTATTCAATATGAAAAAACCATTGAGCGGATTGATCTGCTCAATGGTTTTTTTCGTGGATGCTGTATTGTTTACGATATTGTTCTGCTGTGACACTGGTGACTAGCTTGAAGGATCTTGAAAAGTGGGCAGGATGTTTGAAGCCGACTTCGTAGCTAATGTCGGTTATTTTGTTACAACTGTTTATAAGTAATACTTTAGCAGCATAAATACGACGTTCTAGCATGTATTGAAAAATCGTTGTACCGGTTACTTCTTTGAAGGATTTACTAAGATAGAATTTGTTGAGATGAAGTGCTTGTTGGATATGTTCAAGCGATACGTCTTGATAATAGTGATCTTCTATATATGAAATGATATTTTGAACATGGTTTTCTTTTGTTGAAATATGATGCGTTTGCTTAATTTCCTGTAACGGTTGTTGGCACTGTGTGTAGATTAGGAGCATTAATTCTAGAAGTACGATATGACTTCGTTGCTCTGCAAATGGTTCTGAACTTTTTTGTAAGAGTACTAATTTATGTAATATAGCCTCTATTTCATTACGAACGGGTTCATTGAATGACAAGCGTATATTTTTAAGTTTATTAAAAGGGATCAGTAAATCAGGTGCATAACTCGGTTGAATAGATTGGGTAAAATAGAATGGATCAAAATGAATGATAGTACGTTCATAACAATCATTTTGTTCTAAATGAGCTTTATGCAAAGTCATGCCATGCATAAGAATCATGTCTCCAGATTCTAGTTTATAGATGCGATCATTAATAAGATAATTAACTTTTCCTGCATGAAAATAATAGATTTCATATGATAAATGCGTATGGTATACCAATTGATTAGGGATATCATTGTGAAAGTTTATTTTGAAAGGTATTAGCTGTGTTGAGCTCGACATTTCCTATTCACCTCAATCATCTTAGTAGATTAAATTATACACCAACTAGAGTTAATTGTATGGAGAAATCGACTAACGGTGATGAAGTAAGGTAGCGCTTCCAATGTTAACATACAAGTATGGTAAGTAATAGTAAGGCTTATGCTTCCGAAGCAACTTTTCTACACTGAAAAGTTATTCAATGAAGCCCAGAAAAGTTTTAGGGGGAATTGTAATGTCAAAGGTTCGAATTGGTATTATTGGTTTAGGTAATATGGGTAAAGGTCATATTTCATATATTCGTAGTGGTGTAGTATGTGGTGTAGAAATTACTGCTGTCGCTGATGTTAATGAGGACAGTCGTTTATGGGCAAGAGAGACATTGGGTGAAGCTGTTCATGTATATAGTGATCCGCATGAATTAATTACTTCTGATTCAGTGGATGGTGTTATTATTTGTACGCCTCACTTCTCACATCCTGAACTAGCAATTGCAAGCTTTAAACATAATAAACATGTGCTACTAGAAAAGCCTGCTGGAGTATATACGAAGCAAGTTCGTCTAATGAATGAAGCGGCAGAGCAAAGTGATGTAGTATTCAGCATGATGTACAATCAACGAACGAATCCTATATATCAGAAGCTGAAGCAACTAGTCGATAGTGGTGAACTAGGTGAAGTAAGACGCACCAATTGGATTATTACGAATTGGTATAGATCGCAAAGCTATTATGATTCAGGGACATGGCGTGCTACGTGGGGTGGTGAAGGCGGAGGTGTATTGCTGAACCAAGATCCACATCAGCTCGATCTATGGCAATGGACGATAAGTATGATGCCGCAGCGTCTACGTGCTTTTTGTTACTTTGGAAAAAATCGTAACATTGAAGTGGAAAATGATGTGACAGCCTTCGTGGAGTATGAGAATGGCGCTACTGGTGTCTTCGTAACGACGACAGGAGAAACACCAGGAACGAACCGATTCGAGGTTGTTGGAGATCGAGGTAAGGTCGTGATCGAAAATAGTAAATTAACGTTCTATCGTTTGCTAGAATCAGAGACTGATTTCAATGCACGCTCGACGGAGCCGTTTGGTCAGCCTGAATGTTGGGAAATTGATGTGCCGATCGAAGGTAGCAATCCAGATCATGCGGGAATTACACAAAACTGGGCGAATGCGATACTACATAATGAGCCACTACTTGCACCTGGCGTGGAAGGAATTAAAGGACTAATGCTCGCTAACGCGATGTTATTGTCTACGTGGGAAGATGACTGGGTACAATTTCCGATTGATGAGGATAAATTCCTTGCTCATTTAGAACAGAAAATGGCAGCATCGCGCTTTCAAGGTTGATGGAATGGAGAATACAATGAAAAATAATGATGGAATGAACTACGCTCCTACCGGTAAGAAAGCAAATGTCGTAGAACAAGGTGAGTTTTGCTTTGCAGCTACCGCATTAGAACATGGACATATATACGGAATGTGCAACGGATTAACAGAAGCTGGTGCTACATTGAAATGGGTATTCGATGAGGATCAGCAAAAAGTAGCTCAATTTGTTGCTACGTATCCTACTGTGCAAGTTGCTAGCTCATTAGCACAAATATTACATGACTCTACGATTCAGCTAGTGGCTGCAGCTGCTATTCCGAATGAAAGGGCAGATTTAGGAATTCAAGTTATGGAAGCCGGTAAACATTACTTTACCGATAAAGCACCATTCACTACACTCGAGCAATTGGAGCGAGTTAAAAAAGTTGTAGCAAGTACAAATCGTAAATATGCCGTTTATTACAGTGAGCGAATTCATGTCGAAAGTGCTGTTTATGCAGAACAACTCATTAAGAGAGGGGCAATAGGTAGAGTTATTCAGATGATTGGTTTAGGTCCGCATCGTCTTAATGAATCTAGTAGACCGAGCTGGTTTTTCAACAAGGAGCAGTACGGGGGCATATTATGCGACATCGCTTCACATCAAATCGAGCAATTTCTTTATTTCTCGGGAAATAATGACGCGCGTATAACTTCTAGCCAAGTAGCTAATTACAATAATAAGCATCGAACTGAGCTAGAGGATTTTGGAGATTTACACTTAGTAGGTGAGAATGGAGCAACATCATATATTCGCGTTGATTGGTTGACCCCTGAAGGATTAAGCAGCTGGGGAGACGGAAGGACGATTATTCTAGGCACGGATGGGTACATTGAACTGAGAAAGTATGTCGATATAACGAAGTCCTCAAGTGGAGATCATCTTTTTCTAGTGAACAAACAAGGAGAGCGATATTGGAATGTACAAGGGAAGGTGGGTTTTCCTTTCTTTGGACAATTCATACTTGATTGTTTGAACGGAACGGAGTACGCTATATCGCAGAATCATATTTTCAAAGTCGCTGAATTGACATTGTTAGCTCAGCAACAAGCGATTGTAGTGGAATAGGGGTGTGGGTATTATGAATAATAGCAGTTTACTTGGAACTAACTTTTGTACACAAATTGGGCTTCTTGTTCATGATGTTGATAAGGTTTCTCAGTCGTATGCTCGATTTTTAGGAGTAGAGCCACCTGTCACATTCTGGACGGATGGACAAGATAAAACGGAAGCAGAGCATAATGGAAAACCTACAAATGCTCGAGCAAAGCTTGCATTTTTTGATCTTGGTTCACTTCAACTTGAACTTATTCAACCTGATCATGAGCCGAGCACATGGAGAGAGTATTTGGATGCGCATGGTGAGGGTGTTCATCATATTGCATTTGAAGTACAAGGCATGAAAGAGAAAATTATGCTAATGGAACGTAATGGAATGCCACTTATGCAAAAAGGTGAATATGAAGGCGGTCGTTACGCCTACATGGATAGTTACGAACCACTTAAAGTTATTCTAGAGCTACTGGAAAATGATAAATAAACTGGGGAAACCACATATGATTCCCAGTCAATATGTCTATCTATTCGAACATTCGGATAGATAGGCATATTTTTATATGAAATTAATTCGAACTAACTGGCACAATATACTGAAGCATTTGAGAGGCAACAATATTACACCCGATAGAAATTAATTCGCTACCGAATAACATTCTCCCCAACATATAAAATGCAAACCCTCCTATAATATCAAGGGCAAAGTAACGTTTTATTGAGCTTATTCGAAAAACATAAACTTGAAATGTTGCATTCTGAGAGCGCGATATCGATACATTCAATAGAAATCCTCCGATCGTAATTATGCTTTTATCCATCTACATTGTATGAATAACGGCTCGTTCAATATGAACAGTAATATCTCAAAAAACTGTTGAAAGCGTGAACAATTTAATATATAGTATTAAGTCCGGTCACATGAGAGGCGTTCAAAGCGCTCGCTTGTGATTACGATGATTATGCTTACGGTAGCGTAGTCGACGTCGAATATGCCTTTCATCGAAAGCCTGCGTGTGCTCGTGTACCAATAAAGTACACTGTGCTACTCGTTATCGCTGTAGTGCATCTTCTTGGTACTGACAACCGAGTGATATGAATCTTTATTGGAAAGGTAGTTCAAAGCGCTCGCTTGTGATTACAGTAAGTTAAACGGCTTTCAGCCATCTGCTTGTTGTAAAACTGTTTACATTTACAAGTAAGCGTAATAAGAAAGTATTACATGAAAAGTTTGAGGAGGGAAGAAATGGACAAGCCTATCATTTCACTACAAGGAATTAGCAAATCCTATCAAGTTGCCGAGCGTAAAGGTGGGTTGAAGGAAGCTTTTAAAGCACTCATTAAGCGGGACTATAAAATTATTGAAGCGTTAAAGGATATCAGTTTTCAAGTGCAGCAAGGCGAGATTGTTGGTTACATCGGTCCTAACGGAGCGGGAAAATCTACGACGATCAAAATTATGAGTGGAGTACTGTTGCCTGATAGTGGTAGCTGTACTGTGATGAATATGACACCGTGGTTAGATCGACAAAAATATGTTTCAAACATTGGTGTTGTATTTGGTCAGAGATCTCAGTTATGGTGGGATGTGCCAGTAATAGATTCCTTCCAACTACTTAGAGATATATATCGAATACCACTGGAACAGTATATTGGAACATTAGAAGAATTAACAACGTTATTAAAACTTTCTGACATATTGAATACCCCTGTTAGACAGCTTAGCCTTGGTCAACGGATGCGCTGTGAGCTTGCGGCATCTCTACTACATAAACCTTCCATATTATTCTTGGACGAGCCTACTATTGGCCTAGATGCTGATAGTAAGATTGCAGTTAGATCCATTGTGAAAGAAATCAATGAGCGCTATGGTGTTACCGTTATTCTAACAACGCATGATATGAATGATATTGAGGCTTTAGCACATCGAATTATGATGATCGGTAAAGGAACTCTCCTGTTTGACGGAACGTTACCACAATTGCAACAACGCTATGGCACAGGGAAAATTGTACAAGTAACTTATAATGGGCAATTAGTAGACGAATTATTACCTGGTATTACTATTATTGAGCAAAGTGATGAGAAGTTATCGTTTGCTGTAAATACTGAACTATGCACGGTACCCCAATGTATCAAATGGTTAACCTCACAAATTGAAATGACTGATTTTACAGTCCAAGCGATACCAATTGAGGAATTAATTCTGTCTCTTTATAAGGAGCATGCCGTATGAGAATGTACACTTCAGTATTGCGAATTCGCTTTTTGAATGGTTTGCAATATCGTACAGCGGCCTATGCTGGAATTGCAACGCAATTATTTTTTGGTTTTATTTTCATCATGATCTATATCGCTTTCTATAATCAAGCACCAGAACAACCGGATCTTTCGTTACAACAAGTTGTATCATATATTTGGTTGCAGCAAATATGTCTATCCCTAGTGATGCTTTGGGTACGTGATCCTGAAATCTTTGAATTAATAACAAGTGGTAATATAGCTTACGAATTATGTCGTCCAAGTTCAATCTATCCTTTCTGGTATAGTAAGCTACTAGCTCAACGAGTAGCCAATATGACATTACGCTGTGCTCCAGTAACGATCATTGTATTATTTCTTCCAGAACCATATCGATTAACAATTCCAACTAGTTTTATTACCTTCCTAGCTTTTCTCGTTACCCTATTACTTGCATTACTATTAGTTGTTGCGATCTCGATGTTAATTTACATCTCTGTTTTTTGGACCATGTCACCAACTGGTTCAGTATTACTATTTGCAGTGTTGGGTGAATTTTTGGCAGGACTTGTTATTCCGATACCGCTTATGCCACAGTGGATGCAATTAATTACATATGCATTTCCTTTCCGCTGGACGGTTGATTTCCCATTCCGTGTTTTTAATGAACATGTTCAAGGTAGTGAACTTATTATTGGTATATGTAATCAGGTTGGTTGGCTAGTTGTTATGCTGAGTGTCGGATATTGGATAATGAAAAAAGCTATACGTGCAGTTGTTATTCAAGGAGGTTAGTGATGACTTTATATTATAAATATTTATTGATGCATTTGCGTGCTCAGCTTCAATATAAAGGCTCGTTTCTCATGCTATGCATCGGACAATTTTTCATTCCTTTTACAATATTTGCAGGATTATATTTTATGTTTGAAAAGTTCGGAAAGCTGCAAGAATGGAGTTTTGTTGAGGTTGCCCTATGTTTTGCGATCATTCATCAATCGTTTTCTTTAAGCGAATGTTTTGCTAGAGGCTTTGATAGTTTCTCTTCGCTTATTATTCGAGGTGATTTCGATCGACTATTGTTGCGTCCTCGACATACCGTACTTCAAGTTTTTGGTTCGGCATTCGAGTTTACAAGAATAGGTCGATTGTTGCAAAGTTTGATCGTACTTATTTTTGCAATTATTCAGCTCCCTCAGCTATGGCATTGGCAACATATTCTAATTATTATGTTGATGATTGTAAATGGAGTATGTATTTTCGTCGGGATATTTATGTTGGCAGCAACTTTATGCTTCTGGACAGTACAAGGACTGGAAGTTGCTAATGTATTTACTGATGGTGGACGCGAGATGGCGCAGTATCCACTTAATATTTATGAAAAGTGGGTAATGAAGCTATTTACATTCATCATTCCCTTCGGACTAGTGAGCTATATTCCATTACGCATCATATTAGATAAAGTGGAAGCTCCATTGTGGCAAGCTATGATCATACCTTTCGGTGGATCGCTATTTTTAATTCCTTGCTACTTGATATGGCAATTTGGTGTAAAACATTATCGTTCAACTGGTTCTTAGAAATAGAAAAGTCGCTCTTAGAGAATTGCTTGGAACGTATCCACAGCAATTCTCTAAGAGCGACTTTTTCAATATTAAACCAAACGATGGTCTGCTTGAATGGATTCAATAAAGAAACGAGCACTTTTTGGCAAGTAATGATCTTTATGCCAAACGATTCCGTTATCTGATTGTAGTTCTTCGTTCGATAGTGGGATCATTCTGACTCGTGGGTCCATAAATGAACTCATAACTGAGCGTGGCAAAAGCGAAATGCCAATGCCTTCTGCAATGAGGGCAATAGTAATCGCAACGGATGAACATTCACAAATAATATTAGGTTCGAAATTATGTTTGCGACATGCTGCAATGACCTGTTCATGCATATGGGTAGTTTGATCTGTTTTCAGCGTTAATAGCGGTAGCCCAGCAAGTTCCTCAATGCAAAAAAGTTCCGTATCGTGATACTGTTCCCATTTACTAGGGATAACAACGACGAAAGGATCAGAAGGTAATGGCATTACAGCGAGTTGTTTAGGATCAGTGAGTGCTTCGAAAGGTAGACGAGCAAACACAATATCAATGGTTCGTTTTTCCAATTGCTCACCTAAGTAGTAATGATCGCCTTCTAATATTTTGAAATTAACATGAGGATACAGTCTGCGGAATCGTTCAATAGGCTGTGGGAGTAGCGAGATGCATGAAAATACCGCACCAATTGACAATACTCCACGAACACCTTCTTCCAGCTCTTTCATTTCTTCTATTGTCTCATTGAATTGTGAGATAAGCGTTTCAGCTTTTTGTTTCAGTAATACGCCTGCATCTGTTAATTGCAAACCTTTACCATGACGATCAAACAATCGTACACCTAGTTCTTCCTCCATTTGTTTCAATTGGCGACTTAGAGGCGGTTGTTCCATATTTAGAATTTTTGCAGCACGTGTAATTTGTCCCTCACGGGCAATAGTCAAAAAGTATTTTAATTGACGCATATCCATGATAACGCTTCCTCTCGATACAACCATACTTAAAAGGTATGTCAACAACATAATATAGATATTATAAATATACGTGAATCCATGTTATCATTCAATTAAGAAAATAATATTTAAGGAGAGAATTTCATAATGGATCATAATATTCAGATTGAACGTTCAACAAATCTCAAATCTAAACCAGATGAAAGCAAACTTGGATTTGGTCAATATTACACGGATCACATGTTTATTCTAGAATATACAGAAGGTCAAGGCTGGCATTCAGGCCGTGTTGTACCTTATCAAAATATTTCAATGGACCCTGCAGCAAAAGTATTCCATTACGGTCAAACTGTATTTGAGGGTATGAAAGCATATCGTACAGAGAACGGAATTAAGCTATTCCGTCCTAAGAAAAACTTTGAAAGACTAAATCGTTCAAATGCTCGCCTAAGTATTCCACAAATTGATGAAGATATTGCTTACAATGGATTAATCGAATTGTTGAATGTTGATCGTGATTGGATTCCAAGCACTGAAGGCACTAGCCTTTACATTCGTCCGTTCATTATTGCTACAGAAGCTGCCCTTGGTGTAAATCCATCACAAAATTATTTATTCATGATCATAATGTCTCCTGTAGGTGCGTACTATGCTGAGGGGGTTAATCCCGTTAAGATTCACGTGGAATCTGAGTACGTCCGTGCAGTAGCAGGCGGAGTTGGCGAAGCGAAAACAGCTGGTAACTATGCGGCTGGGTTAAATGCGCAAGAGCAAGCTAAAGAACATGGTTATTCTCAAGTATTATGGCTTGATGGTGTGCACAGACGTTATATTGAAGAAGTAGGAAGCATGAACGTCTTCTTCAAAATTAACGGTGTAGTGCATACGCCAATGCTAAATGGTAGTATTCTAGATGGAATTACTCGTAATTCAGTTATTACATTGCTGAAATATTGGGGTGTTCCAGTTGAAGAACGTCGTATCTCTGTTGAAGAGTTAGTCGAAGCACATAATAAAGGAGAGCTTGAGGAAGCTTTTGGTACAGGTACAGCTGCAGTTATTTCTCCAATTGGTGAATTAAGTTATCATGGTGAAAAATTTGTTATTAATAATGGCGAAATCGGTGAGATTTCTGGCAAAGTATATGACACAATTACGGGTATTCAAACTGGTAAAGTTGAAGATCCATTCGGTTGGGTTGTTGGCTTAGACTCTTAATAACTGATTCATTTACGCATTATTAGTTAGTAATAGCACATATGAAAATCCCCCGCTCAATGGGTTGTAATGACAAAGGTTCATTACAGTTACCCAAATAGCAGGGGATTTTTTGTTAATGTACAGACAAGTAAGCGATAGCCCGTCGACGTAATATTAATTCTTCATCAACTTCGGAATTAGTATCCGAATCAGGTAGAAAATTAACTTGATGTAACGCATTGGTGAACAAATATACCGCTCGTTGATCATAAAAGGTTGATTGCTGTAAATGTGAGGAGATTTGCTCGGTAAGAGTATGAATGGAGAATGGACCGATAAATGTGGCTAATTGATGCTCCCAATCTTGCAAATCAAAGCTTATTTCGGAATCATCTACGAAGATCTCACTCCAACCATAGCCTCTACTACTTGAAATTCTCAGGCATACGCGATAACCATTAGCATCGACGGCAAGCGCTGGAATGACGAAAATTTCGATTCGTTGAACTTGAAAAATTACAGAGTCTGTCGGGAAATTCTGAAAATCATTAGATGGACAAATTGACATTGAACATCTCTCCTTTTCACGCTGACGAGGTTAGCTGTCGGGTTCGGGCTAGAGAGTGGCCCTACAGTCTGTATATTCAGACTTGATTCACCCCAGGAAATCGAAAAAATCGATTCTGATTGGTTCCCCCGCTTTTTCATACGAAAAATTAAGCGAAATATATTATTAGTTTACTTTGTTATAGCACATTTGTAAACGAAACCAAGCTGTCGATAAGGGAAAAGAATCAGTATTGGCACAAGTGCACAAATATTTTTATTTTGCGTTATTTATTAAATTCAAGTATGATGATTAAAAAACGAACTAAGTTCATAAAAGGAGTATCAGATATGCAATCCAAAACTAATCATTGTAAAATTGTAGACTGTACGATTCGCGATGGCGGCCTTGTAAATAATTGGGATTTCAGCGTTGAATTTGTTCAACATTTATATAAAAGTTTGAATGATGCTGGCGTTGATTATATGGAAATTGGATACAAAAACTCTCCTAAACTGCTTAAAGGTGCAGACCAAGCTGGTCCGTGGAGATTCCTTAATGATGATTTTCTTAGAACAGTAATCC
Source organism: Paenibacillus endoradicis (assembly GCF_024721975.1). The sequence goes on from NZ_JANQBB010000003.1 coordinate 214,593, forward strand.
CGAATAAAGGTCAAACAAAACTTTCTGCTCTTGTTGATATCGGTCGCGTTGATGAAAATGATATTTTGCCTCGTAGTGAGAGCATGATCGATCTAATTCGTGTTGCTTGTTATATCCAAGATGTGGACAAAGCTCTTGAATTAGTTCAAACTTTCCATGACCGTGGATACGAAACAACAATTAATATTATGGCATTGTCTAACGTGCTTGAAAATCAACTATTAGAAGCTTTTGAACTAATTAATGCTAGCGTTGTTGATTTTGTATATGTCGTTGACTCTTACGGAAGCATGAAGCCAAATGATATGAATTATTTAGTAGGGAAATTCCAAGAACACCTTCCTAACAAACGTTTAGGTGTTCATGCTCATAATAATCTTCAACTTGCATTTGCAAACACGCTTTTAGCTGGTGGTAAAGGTGTTGAATTACTTGATGCTTCTGTATACGGAATGGGTCGTGCTGCAGGTAACTGTAACACTGAACTTCTAGTTGCAGAACTTCAAAACACAAAATACAATATTCGTCCATTGCTTGATATGATCGAGCAACATATGATTCCTATGCGCGAAAAAGTTGAGTGGGGTTATAACATTCCGTACATGGTAACAGGTGTACTTGATGAACATCCACGTTCTGCAATGGCACTAAGAAATTCTGAGGACAAAGATAAATACGTAGAATTCTACGATCAACTTACAACTCCAGAGATGTCAAGTAAATAAGTGTAACATTAAGGTTAGTTCAGTGATGAACTAACCTTTTTTGTTGTGTCTAGAAGTATCCGACGAATACCAATTCGAGGTAACGAATAGCAGCGCTGCCAAAGTAGTTGCCCCCGAAGCATAACTCTGACGTCAGCACCAAGAAGATGACATGAAGCTAGTGACGCGCGGAGCGGAGTGTACGTTATTGGTACACGAGCACCACAGCTAGCGATGAATGTCATATTCGCAGTCGACTAAGCAACGAAGCTACTCATCGTGATCACGTCGGAGTCAGTAGAGCTTGCCTTGACGGTAGAGAACTAGGGACAACTTCATCACCGCATGATTATAGCAACTTTGGCGAAGTTGATGATTTTGGCTGAAAAATAGCGGAAATACTTGATCTAATGTTTTTTGCATTTTAGCATAAAGCAATTCGTAGACATGTTCCTCACTATAAAACTGTGTATCTTTTCCTTGTAACCACTCAAAGTAAGAGACAATTACCCCACCAGCATTCGCAAGAATATCAGGAATTACGATAACATTTTTAGCAGCTAATACATCGTCAGCCTCACCAGTAATAGGTGCGTTCGCGCCTTCAACTATCCACTTCGCTTTTACTTGATCTACATTACGTTCATGAATTTGTTCTTCCAAAGCAGCTAAAAACAATACATCAACTTCTTGATATAGTACAGCTTCACGATCTTGAATGTGTGCATCAATATGATATTCAGCACATGCTTCAGCTGTCGTAGGTAGTTCTCCTGAATGATCCGCACTATATTGCAGTAGCTTATCGATTGGAAGACCATTCTCGTTGAATAACGTAACGTTACGATCACTTACTGCAACAACAGAATGTTGCGCAGATTGATCATTGAAAATTTCTTGGGCAATAACAGCTCCTACATTGCCGAATCCTTGAATAGCCATTGTAAGCGGTCGATTCAAATAACTTTTGGCAATAGGCAGATATGGATTATTATATGTTTCAAGTGTAGATAAGTTACTACGAATGTAATGATCAAGCATATATTTGAAACTGAAATAGACGCCTTTCCCAGTGGCTTCACGTCTACCTAGTGATCCACCAGAAACGATACTTTTTCCTGTGAAACTACCAAGATATGGTCTTCCTGGATGAATACTTTTGTACTCTGCTGTCATCCAGTCCATTTCACGCTCGCCAGTACCCATATCTGGGGCTGGAATGTCTTTGTCAGGGCCAAGAATATCTGTAAAATATTGCACGTACTTTTTGCAAATTAGATATAACTCACGTTCAGAATATTTACGTGGATTAATTCCTACTCCACCTTTACCTCCTCCGAATGGAACATCATGTAGCGCATTTTTTAAGGTCATTAATGCTGCAAGGTTACTTACTTCATCTTCATTGACTGATTCATGGAATCGTATGCCGCCTTTGTATGGACCAATAGCATCATTATGCTGTATACGATAAGCAGGAATTCGAACAACATTACCACTGTCTAATGTAATTCTTAAGTAAGCTTTATGCGTCTTGTTCGGCGTAGAAAGAATGGCACCTATTGATTGAAAAATTTGCTCTCGAGAATTACCTTTTAGTAAAGGTAAAATCGCAGGATCAGCCAACAGAATATCTAAAGCTTGTTGAACGATCGTGCCTGTTTGTCTTCCCATTAGTTTCAGCTCCTTAATCATATTAACGTTGTATCTTTATATGATGTGCTACTGCAAGAGAATGATACAAGCGTATTTTACATAACATATTGCAATTAGATGAATGTTAACAAAGTTGCAACACATTAATATTACTCCTATGTTACACTGAACTAGATCAATTAGGTATACTGAAATGTAAATATTTAACTACATAATTAGGATGTGACATATTGGATACGCTATTGTATATAAGTAATGTGATTTTGTATATTGCCTTATTAGCTACATCGGGATTAATTATTGCAAATTCGTTGCTTGGGATGAAGTGGGAACAGCCAGTTTTGGAACTTATTAAACTTCGTACTAAGCAACTTAGTAAATTTTTATTTATCGCAGTTTTATTTGCATTATGTGTTCAATCCATGCAGTGGATCGAAATATTTGGTATAGATTCAATTCAGTGGAAGGAAGTGCTACTGAATACATCTACAGGTAAAAGTTTAACTTATTTATTTGTACTAGCACTTGTAGGTTTGTTTCTTAAGCGATTCGATAGCATGTTCGGTATCATTTGGGCATGGGTGATTCTTTTCGGAGAAGCAATGAATGGTCATATTGCCGCTCTTGAAAGTAGTCAGGTAGGAACACTTTTCGACTATATCCATCTGTTCTGCGCGGCGATTTGGATAGGCGGCGTAATTATTCTATGGATCATTTGGCGAAATGAAAAGTCTATCGCAGCTAAGTTTATGATTAGATTCTCCAAAATATTGTGGGTAACACTAGCACTTGTTGCCATTAGTGGCGTTTTACTTACAATACTTATATTACCAAGCTGGATGTACTTACTGTACACGTCATGGGGCAAATGGCTATTAATAAAAATAGTTGTTATTAGCTTAGCTATTGGTTTGGGTTATCTTGCTCGGATTAAAATTGTGAAGCATCATAATAATCCAAAACGTGCCATGTTGACGGAAGCTATTCTATTAGTCGCTATTATTATGATTGCTTCATTGATCAGTCAGATTAGTCCGATGCCAAATATGAACAATCCTTTGAACGTTCATAGAATGGGCGATGAACTACATTATACAGTTAAGCTTACACCTAATGCTCCTGGTCCTAATCAGTTAAGCGTAACGCTTTGGACGCTGGAGGAGGAAGGTGAGGTTGCAACAGTCGATGTATCGGTAGTTGCAGAGGATAAACCATCAAGATCAGAACGTGATTTCGAATTAGTACAGGCTGATTTAGAGGATGAATTTGCATTCGATAATTTTAATGAGTCCAGATTTGTTATGAAGGATTTACAATTACCATACCCTAGTAATTGGCAAGCAAAAGTAATGATTACTTTCTTAGATGGGCATAAACGTAGTTTTGACTTTACATTTAGTAATGATTAATGTTTGTTAGAAATGCCTTTGTTTATTAACGTTGATAATCTTAATTTATCTTTTTAAGAGACTATCTTGCATGAGTAGATTATTTTGTCTATAATATTAGCAAGTATGAAATAATGAAGGCTAAGATAGAGATAAGTACGTTAATCGTCTATACAGGGATGGAGTGCCTTAGATTGAAAGCATTCTTATAGTAACTGATAACCGAAATTCACTCTGGAGCTGGTACTTGAACATTGACTTAGTGTCAATCAGTAGAGATGCACGATGACCCGTCGTTACAGGGACTAAGAGGTATGTCGCATGCAATACTTGCGATATGTTTGAATTAGGGTGGTACCACGGTTCTTCCGTCCCTTTGGGGAGGAAGGACCTTTTTGTGTTTTTCCCCTTTGATTCGCTTGTGATCACGATGGTTATGCTGACGAAGTGTATTCGGCTTCTAATATGCCATTCATCGCTAGCTGTGTTGCTCGTGTACCAATAACGTACACTCCGCTACTCGCGTCACTAGCTTCATGTCATCTTCTCGGTGCTGACAAGCGAATGATGCTTCGAAGGAAAGATGAAAAGCTGTAGGTGATGCTACGGCGAGGGCTCCTAGTTAACTTTCCTTTGGAAATTTAACAGATTCGCTTCATTGCGAATAACCAGATCGAACCAGATTCGATCGAACCAGATTTATGAACATATTAACTAAGTTTTGTAATTCTTATTACTTTTATTTTGTATAGTGAAGAACAATGGAGGCGAATTCAATGAAGGAAAGATTAGAAGCATTGCGTGAAGAAGCTTTAGCATCTCTGCAACATGTTGAACATGTAAATGCATTGCAGGAACTACGAGTTAAGTATCTTGGAAAAAAAGGTGCACTTACAGAAGTATTGCGTGGAATGGGTAGTTTAAGTGCAGAAGAAAGACCGGTTATTGGTCAAGTTGTTAATGACGTTCGTGCAGCAATTGAAGCCGTAATGGATGAGAAACAAAACTTCTTCCAACAAGAAGAAACGAATAAGCGTCTTAATGAAGAAACGATTGATGTATCGTTACCAGGTCGTTGTCTACCGACTGGCTCCATTCATCCTTTGAACAAAGTTGCTCAAGAGATTGAAGATATTTTCATTGGCTTAGGTTATTCAGTTGCTGAAGGACCAGAAGTTGAGACGGATTATTACAACTTTGAAGCTCTAAATCTTCCTAAGGATCATCCTGCTCGTGATATGCAAGATACGTTCTATATTACTGAAGAAATTCTTATGCGTACTCAAACTTCTCCTGTACAAGTGCGTACGATGCAAGCAAGTCATGGAGAAACTCCGATTCGTATCATTTGCCCAGGTAAAGTATACCGTCGTGATGATGATGATGCGACGCATTCCTTCCAATTTAACCAAATTGAAGGTTTAGTAGTTGGCAAAAACATTCGTATGAGTGATTTGAAAGGTACATTACTACAGTTCGCCAAGCAAATGTTTGGTGAAAATTCGCAAATTCGTTTGCGTCCAAGTTTCTTCCCATTCACTGAGCCAAGTGCAGAAGTTGATGTAACATGTGCACAATGCGGTGGCTGTGGTTGTCGTATGTGTAAAGGAACTGGTTGGCTTGAAATTCTTGGTTGCGGTATGGTTCATCCACGTGTACTTGAAATGGGTGGATATGATCCGAACGAAGTTACTGGATTCGCTTTTGGTATGGGAGTCGAACGTATCGCACTATTGAAATATGGTATCGATGATATCCGTCATTTCTACACGAATGATACAAGATTCTTATCTCAATTTGCTCGTATGTAAATCAGAGGGTCATAGCTGTGCTTGTGCAATTCCAATGATAGTGAGAAAACCTCTATCGAGGCTATCCAAGGGTGAGCGACCGCGTTTATAAGGAAGGTTTTATCGCCAAATAGAATTTGTCCATCGGTACCCTAGGAAATTAATAAATTATATTGTGATAAAAAGATCGGTTGTCGGTGAAGGAAGGGACGGAAAATAATGAAAGTATCCTATAAATGGTTAGAGCAATATGTGGATCTATCGAATATAACGGCTGCAGAATTAGCAGAAATGATGACACGTGGCGGTATTGAGATCGATATCGTTGAAGCTAGAAATCAAGGGGTTTCTGGTGTAGTAGTTGGTTATGTTAAATCCAAGGAAAAACATCCAGATGCAGATAAGTTGAATGTTTGTAAAGTGGATGTTGGCTCAGGTGAAGAATTACAAATCGTATGTGGTGCACCTAATGTTGATGCAGGGCAACATGTTCCCGTTGCAGTAGTTGGGGCGAAAATGCCTGGTGATTTCAAGATCAAACGTGCAAAGCTACGTGGTGTTGAATCACAGGGCATGATTTGTTCTGCGAAAGAATTAGGCGTTAATGATAAGCTGCTTCCTAAAGAGCAACAAGAAGGAATTCTTGTATTGCCTTCCACTTTAAAACTTGGAACACCTATTGAAGATGTTCTAGATCTTAACGATCATGTTCTTGAACTTGATCTTACACCAAACCGCTCAGATGCGCTTAGCATGATTGGTGTTGCCTACGAAGTTGCTGCACTGACAGGCCGTGAAGTGAAACTTCCACAATCTAATATTATCGATACAGCTGATAAAGCTGCTGATCATATTAAAGTATCAATTGAAAATACCGAATTATGCTCTCACTATTCTGCAAGATACATTAAAAGCGTAAAAGTAGCTACTTCACCATTATGGTTACAAAACAAATTGATTGCTGCTGGTGTTCGTCCAATTAACAATATTGTTGATGTGACCAATTTCGTTATGTTGGAATACGGTCAACCACTTCACGCATTTGATGCTGATAAAGTTCCAGGTGGCGAGATTGTTGTTCGTTTAGCAAAAGAGGGAGAAGTGCTAGTTACTCTTGATGATCAAGAACGTAAACTAGAGCCTCATATGCTAGTTATTGCTGATCGCACGCAACCAATTGGTCTTGCTGGTGTTATGGGAGGAGCTACTACAGAGGTTACTGCCGACACGGTTAATATTTTACTTGAATCTGCTAAATTCGCTGGTAGCACAATTCGCAAAACATCTCGTGGTCTTGGCCTACGTTCAGAATCAAGCCTTCGTTTTGAAAAAGAAGTGGATCCAGCGCGTGTTATTCCAGCACTTGATCGTGCAGCTGCATTAATAGCTGAAATTGGTGAAGGATTAGTACTTGATGGAGTAGTTGAAGCGATTGTTAATGAGTCTGTTCCACTAACAATTACAGTTGCTCTTGACAAGGTCAACGCTTTCCTAGGAACTTCATTGTCTGGACTTGAAGTTAGAACAATTTTTAATCGTCTTGGTTTCACTTACGAGGTAACAAATGATGAGCAGTATACAGTGCAAGTGCCAACTCGTCGTGGGGATATTACATTAGATGTGGATCTGATTGAAGAAATCGCGCGTGTATATGGATATGACAATATTCCAACTACACCAATTTACGGAGAAGTCATTCCGGGTGCGCTGACGAAAGCACAATCTATTCGTCGTGAGCTACGTAAACGTCTATCTGATTCCGGGTTACTGGAAGTTGTAAGCTATTCTTTCACTAGTCCAGCACATACTGAATTATTCCCTGAATTAGCTCGTGATACGAAAGCTATTAAGTTATTAATGCCTATGAGCGAAGAGCGTAGTGTTCTTCGAACTAGTCTAATTGCTCAATTAATTGATATCACATCATATAATCGTAATCGTAAAAATGAATCTGTAGCATTATTTGAAATCGGTAGTGTGTTCCATAGTGATGAAGAAGTATTAACGACGCTACCAGAAGAAAAACAACGCTTTGGCGCATTATTAACAGGAAATCGTACGCAAGCTGGTTGGAATTCCAAATCAGTAGCTTATGACTTCTACGATGCAAAAGGAATTGTTGAAACGATTACCACTGCTCTTGGTGTTAGTGAGTATATTAGCTATGAATCAGCACAACCAACAAACTTCCATCCAGGTAGAACAGCTGCCATTGTGTTAAATATAGAGGGTAACAAAGAGGTACTTGGTTATGTTGGTCAATTACATCCTGAATTGCAACGTACATCTGATTTGGCGGATGCCTATGTCGTTGAGTTTGAACTAACTCCTTTATATGAACTTGCAAATTCTGACATCGTCTATAAGGTGCTACCACGTTATCCAGCGATTAGTCGTGATATTGCTGTTGTAGTGGAACAAAATGTTGCGGTTGGGGATATGTTAACATCTATCTCAAGTACTGCAGGTGAATTATTAGAATCTATTCAAGTATTTGATATCTTCACTGGTGAGCGTCTAGGGGCAAATAAGAAGAGTGTTGCTATCGCACTTGTATACCGTCACAAAGATCGTACATTAACAGATGAAGAAGTAACTACTGTTCATGAACAGGTCGTAGCTACATTAGAACAATCTTTTGAAGCAGAATTACGTAAGTAGGCAGGAAACTGCTTAAGCCGCATCGAATAAGTTCCAAGTGAGCTTAGATGCGGCTTTATTTGTCGTTCAAAGCCTTATTGCACTTCATGGATTAGGAGTTGATACACATGGAAAACGAAACAATCGTAGTACATGTTGATATATTTGGTAGTCAATATAAACTTAAAGGTCATTCAAGCGTAGAATATATGAAAATGGTAGCTACATCAATAGATGAAAGCATGCATAAGCTTGCCAAAAGCTATCCTGTTCTTGATACACATAAATTAGCAGTTCTAGCAGCTGTTCAAATTACGGAAGAAATATTCCGAGTACGTCGTGAAAATAGTAGACTTCAAGCGGAGGAAGCACGTTTACTAATAACAGAGAAACAACTTCAATTAGAACAAGAGCGTATTGAACAATTATTAGCTCAATACGAACAATATAAAGTTCAAGCGAGCGAAGAACTTACAGTGTTGAAGCAATTACATGCCGAGCAACTTTTAGAGCATCAAACAGTAAGTAATGAACAACAATCACAATTAAAAGCATCTTTCGAACAAGAGCAAGAACAAGTTCAACTTACTCATTTAGCTGAATTAGAGTCAATTATCGCCACATCTGAAGCGATTAAACTTGAGCTTGAACATAATATTACGGCTTTACAAGAGCAGCATGAGAAGCAAATTCAAGAATTATCGGAAAATGCGGTAATTGAGCAGAAGTTAGCATTATTACAGCAAAAGGGTCGATTTGAAACAGAGTTAGCGAAACTAAAAGTTGATGCAGAAAAACTTATAGCTCAAAATGAACAATTAATGGATGAAAAACAGACTGCTGTTGCTAGTTTTAATGAACAGTTATCAGCTGCGGAAAAGCTATTAATAGAGTCTACCCAACAGGCAAGTGAAGTTAGAGATCAACTTGAGGCGGAACTAGAGTCATTACGTATCGAGTTTGAGCGGCGTAATGTTGAGCTTCAATCGGAATGGGATAAAGATAATAAGCAACTATCAGAACAATTGAGTCAACTTCAAGCTACTAGTAAAACAGAAAAAGAAGGTTTTGAGTTACGTTTAGCTCAAGCTGATGAGCAAATTCTCCTCGCTATGGAGCAGGAAGAAGTTTTGCGATCAGAACTGGATCAAGCAGAGCGTGCTCGAGTGATTATAGAAGATGCTAAGCAATTATTAGCGCAACAGTTATCCTCGGAACAAGAGCTGGCGCAACTTGAGAAGGCATCACTTGAGAGTCAATTAGAAGAGACGACTCAAAATTTTGAAACTATTGTCGCATCAGAAAAAGCTCAAGTTGAGAATCTTCAAAATGAAGTTGCTAGCTTAGAGAAATACTTGACTTCAAGTCATAATCAAACAGAAGAATACAAACGCAAAGCGCTACAGTTAGAAGAACAAAAAAATGTCCTACATAGCAACATTGAGCAATTAAACGAGCAGTTGCTTGAAGAAGGATTAAAGCAACTAGCACAAGAAGAGCAAATCGAAGGAATTATAGCGGAAAAAGAGCTATTATCTGTTCAATTATTAGAGATCTCTACACAATCAACTCAATTAGCGACTCAATTAGAAGCTACTACTGCTGAGTTAGTTCAGTTAACTGAGCGTAATGAGCTACTACAATTAGAACAAGAACAATTGAAGAAACAAAATATAGAACAGATGAATGAACAAGAATTAACTATGTTACTAATTCAAGAATTAGAGCAGGATCTTTCAACCATGAAGTCATCGAATTCAGAAGAGAAAGCGCTTCGTAGTGAGTTAGAGCAAGAATTAGCAAGCGTGAAATCTGCAAAAGCAGAAGAAGTAGCATACCGTAACGAGCTTGAACAAGAACTAGCTAGCGTGAAGTCTGCGAATGCAGAAGAAATAGCGTACCGCAATGAGTTAGAACAAGAACTAGCGAGCGTGAAGTCTGCAAATGCAGAAGAATTAGCGTACCGTAACGAACTAGAACAAGAACTAGCAAGCGTGAAATCTGCGAAAGCAGAAGAAGTGGCATACCGTAACGAGCTAGAACAAGAACTAGCGAGCGTGAAGTCTGCGAATGCAGAAGAAATAGCGTACCGCAATGAGTTAGAACAAGAACTAGCGAGCGTGAAATCTGCAAATGCAAAAGAAGAAGCATACCGTAACGAGCTAGAACAAGAACTAGCAAGCGCGAAGTCTGCGAATGCAGAAGAAATAGCGTACCGCAATGAGTTAGAACAAGAACTAGCGAGCGTGAAATCTGCGAATGCAGAAGAAATAGCGTACCGCAATGAGTTAGAGCAAGAACTAGCGAACGTGAAATCTGCAAATGCAGAAGAAGAAGCATACCGTAACGAGTTAGAGCAAGAACTAGCGAGCGTGAAATCTGCAAATGCAGAAAAAGAAGCGTACCGTAACGAGCTAGAACAAGAACTAGCAAGCGTGAAGTCTGCGAATGCAGAAGAAATAGCGTACCGCAATGAGTTAGAGCAAGAACTAGCGAGCGTGAAGTTTGCGAATGCAGAAGAAGTGGCGTACCGCAATGAGCTAGAACGAGAACTAGCGAGCGTGAAATCTACAAATGCAGAAGAAGAAGCATATCGTAACGAGTTAGAACAAGAACTAGCAAATGTGAAAGCGTCTAATACAGAAGAAATAGCGTACCGCAATAAGCTAGAACAAGAACTAACAAGCGTGAAGTCTGCGAATGCAGAAGAAGAAGCGTACCGTAACGAGCTAGAACAAGAACTAGCAAGCGTGAAGTCTGCGAATGCAGAAGAAATAGCGTACCGCAATGAGCTAGAACAAGAACTAGCAAATGTGAAGTCTGAAGAAGATGCGTTGCTGCCTAAAGTGAAACAGCTTGAACAGCAATTAGTCGATCTTCAAAATAATTATGATAATGTATCACGGAGTTATACAGATCTTGAACTTCAACATCAACAGGATACTGATAAGTCAGAGCAATTACTAGAGTATTTGGAAGTAGCTGCTACGAAGGAAAGATTAACAGCGAATAAAATGTCGATTACTGAAGAAAATGTTAAAGCTCTTGAAATACAATTAGCTAGTCAGATTGAAGCAGAGCGTCAATTGCAGCAGCAGTTAACTAAGTTAGAGTCCGAACTTTCCGAATTAAGGATACATGCGGAGCAATTCCAAAATCAAGCTACACGATATGAGGAACAACTTGAATTACAAGAAGTAGCTGCAGCTCGCATGATGGAAGATCAGTCATTGGAACAATTAGAGCTGGTAGAGCAGCAATTAGAGCAGTTAACTGATGTGCATGAAAAGCTAAAACGTGAATATTCCAAGCTACAAACCGAGTACAATGAATGGATTGAATTAATCGAGCAAAGTTAATTCACTTTTATGATGTAGGAAAAGCCTAAGTAGCTGTTTTAAGTGCTACTTAGGCTTTTTCATGAAATAATTAGTCTGAAGAAAAGCCTCTTCTTCACTAGATGGAAGAAGAGGCTTTAAAATTAGTCTGTTATGCTACGACTACAAGCTTTGTAGTCATAGTGCGGTGGCCACTACCGCAAGGAACAGAACAACGAATGTCGTAAGTACCTGGCTCAGTAATTGTAACTGCAGTTGTTTTATTGTTGATAATGTTATTATACTCCGTATTCATTATTTCAACACCATGTGCACCACTGATTGAATCAACGGTTAATTCTACGGATTCTCCTGCACGAATGGCATAATACTCTTTATCAAATTTCCAGTCAGACGCAGTAATAATGAGTGAACCTGTTGCAATTTCATCATCACTAACTTCTATTGGCGCAGCAGGAGTGACTGGTTTATTACTATTTGAATTTGAGCCACAAGCCATTAATACGACCATTAAAGCGGAAACCAATGCTAATACTAACCATTTTTTCATGACATTAACCCCTTTGAATGTAATAATAATAATTATTATATACCAATATTAGGATGGAATGTATTAGTTCACGTGACAAGCTGATGACAATATTGCAATACACTACGAATTATAATCTACTATAGGCCCTTCATCTAAGATGAAGGACCTATAGTAAAATTATGATTTATGACGTTCGCCAGCTTCATAAGGATTACCGATCGGTATGAACAAGTCGACGATTCCGATAACAAGTGCTGCAAGCAAAGCACCAATTAGCGTTACACTCACTCCACCAACAATAAATTGGGCTAACCAAATAACAAGCGCACTAATTAGAAATCCTACGATACCTCTGCCAAAAGGGGTAACTTTTTTGCCGAAGATACCTTCTACAATCCAACCTAGTGCGGCAATGACTAGCGCTAATAATAATGCGCTCCAGAAACCGCCTACTGCAAATTGTGGGACGATCCAGCTAACAAGCATTAACACTAAAGCTGAAACAATAAATCTAACAACATGTCCTAGAAAATTCATTTCCATTCCTCCATGTAGAAATTGTGTATGATGATACAGGTACGACGATTCACTATTAAGTGTTGCCATATTACAAAATAATATGTACGAGGTAGTACAAGAAATACAACTTTAAGCTATAATAAGTAATGCAAGAGAATGCTTCCGATGTACTTTTCATATTCGAGAAGCTATATTGAAGGCCAATGAAAAGTTTAAGGAGTGTTATCGTTGAACGCAAAAATATTGACAACACTTGAGTATTCAAAAATAATTGTAAAATTGAAGGAGCATGCTGCGACTTCTATTGGTAAAGAAATGGTTGAACAAATAGAACCATCTACTGATATAGAAATTGTCAAAAACTTATTACAATTAACAGATGAAGCTTTTGCTGCAGATCGTTTGAAAGGGTCTGCACCGTTTGGTGGAATTTTTAATATTAGTTCCTCACTACATCGGGCAAGAATTAGCGGAACATTGAACGCTACTGAACTAATTGAGATTGCTTCTACATCTCGTGGTAGTCGTCGCGTGAAAAGACATATTTCAACCGTTAATGAAGAATATTCAGTCCCATCTTTGATGAACATCTCCGAATTAATAAGTGAACATCGTGAGCTTGAAGAAGCAATTTGGACATGTATTAATGAACAAGGCGAAATTCTTGATCAAGCTAGTGCTGAATTAGCCACTGCACGTCGTGAAATTCGACTAGGAGAAAGTAGGATTAGAGAAAAACTGGAAAATATGATTCGGTCATCTTCGGTGCAGAAAATGCTACAGGAAGCTATTATTACTTTGCGCAATGATCGCTTTGTTATTCCGGTTAAATCTGAGTATCGTTCTAGTTTTGGCGGAATTGTGCATGATCAATCAGGATCAGGTGCAACGTTGTTTATTGAACCTGAAGTTATTGTAACGTTGAATAATAAACTTCGTGAAATGAGAATTCAAGAAATTAGAGAGATAGAGAAAATACTTCAAAAGCTAACTGCTCAAGTAGCCGACTGTGTAGAAGATTTTCTGTATGATCAACAACTAATTGCAACGCTTGATTTCACATTTGCAAAAGCAAGATATGCACATATATTGAAAGCAATCCGCCCACGGATGAATGACCGTGGATACATCAAGCTGAAAAAAGGTCGCCATCCATTAATCGATCCTCGTCAAGTTGTACCTTTGGAACTTGAACTTGGGAATCAGTATCACTCCATTATCGTGACAGGACCAAATACTGGTGGTAAAACAGTCGCGTTAAAAACGGTTGGTCTACTAAGCTTAATGGCGATGTCTGGCTTATTTGTACCCGCGGAAGATGGAAGTCAGCTTTGTGTCTTTGATGCCATTTTTGCTGATATTGGTGATGAGCAAAGTATTGAACAAAGTTTGAGTACATTCTCTAGTCACATGACAAACATTATTAGGATTTTACAAGAGATGACATCCAAAAGCTTAGTGCTTCTAGATGAACTTGGAGCGGGTACTGATCCGGCTGAAGGTTCAGCATTGGCTATAGCGATACTTGAGCATATTCATGCTAAGGAATGTAGAGTAATTGCTACAACACATTATTCTGAGTTGAAAGCTTACGCATTTAACCGAAAAGGTGTAATTAACGCTAGTATGGAGTTTGATATTGCTACTCTAAGTCCAACGTATCGTCTACTTGTCGGGGTACCAGGTCGTAGTAATGCATTTGCAATTGCGGAACGATTAGGCTTGTCATCGGCTATTATTGATGTAGCTAGAGGTGAAGTTAGCGATGAGGACATGAAAGTTGAAAGTATGATTGCTTCGTTGGAAGAAAATCGACTTTCAGCTGAATCTGACCGTGATACCGCACAAAAGTTGCGACTTGAGATGGAGCAGTTACGTATAAAACATGAGCAAGATAAACTGAAGTTTGAAGAACAGAAAGAAAATCTGCTTGTCAAAGCGCAAAATGAAGCGAATGCAGCTATCACTAAAGCTCGTAAAGAGGCAGAATTAATAATCTCGGATCTTCGTAAATTAGCGATGGAAGAAGGCGCATCGATCAAGGAGCATAAGCTCATTGAAGCTCGCCGCCGCTTAGATCAAGCTGAACCAGAAATAAAAGTTAAGAAAAAACCAGCTCGTGATGGTAAGAAACAAAAAATTCATGCTGGCGATGAAGTTAAAGTATATAGTCTGAATTCTAAAGGGCATGTTGTAGAAATACATGGTGAAGAAGCTACAGTTCAACTTGGAATAATGAAGATGAAGGTTAAATTAGAAGATCTAGAATTACTACAATCACAATCTACTACGCCTGCACAACCACAAAAACAAGTGGCTACATTAAAACGAACAAAAGATGACTCTGTTCGTATGGAACTTGATTTGCGAGGTGAATCGTTGGAGGAAGCTATACTAGAAGTGGATAGATTTCTCGATGAATCATTCCTTGCAGGAATGGGGCAAGTGTATATTATTCACGGAAAAGGAACAGGAGTGCTTCGTTCCGGTATTCAAGAATATTTACGCCGTCACAGCCATGTTAAAGCTTACCGTAATGGGAATTATGGGGAAGGCGGCATCGGTGTCACTGTAGCCGAACTCAAATAGAGGGAGCTCAAATCGCTGGCTTGCAATGCGATGATTTCCTTCGTAGTATATTCGAAGGCGAAGCTGCCATTCATGGGAAGCCTGAGTGTGCTCGTGTACCTATATAGTACATTGCGCGCCTCGTTTCCTAACTTCATGTCATCTTCTTGGTACTGACAAGCCAGCGATTTGAGCCTATATTGGAATGGAAGTCCAAATTGCTTGCTTGTGATTGCAATAATTTCGTTGGCATCTGCCATCTGCATGTTGTGATGTACTCAAGACTCCTGGCATCTTCCATCTGCTTGATTCTGTCAATTTTTTATTGTAGAAAGTTGTAAAGTGAGGAGAATAGGATGAATCCTAAGATTGATTGGTTATTAGAAAATGAATATCTAGCCTCAATTGTATACGTTTCTGTGGCGATACTCACTTTGATTGTTTTTTTGTCATTGTTTGAGTTAGTAACTAAATATCGTTGCTGGCATGAAATTAAGCGAGGTAATGTAGCTGTTGCTATGGCAACAGGAGGGAAAATATTTGGTATTTGTAACATTTTCCGATTTTCTATTTCAATGAATAGCTCAATCTATGAGAATTTAATTTGGGGAACCTATGGCTTTATCATTTTGCTTGTCGCTTATTTCCTATTTGAATTTTTGACGCCGGTATTTAGAATAGATGAGGAGCTCGCTAATGATAATCGTGCGGTTGGATTGATAGCTATGATTATTTCTATCTCGTTATCCTATGTAATCGGTGCGACTATCCTTATCTAAAGAGGGTGTTTCGTATGAAGATTTTATCTAGAGTACTAGCAATAGTTGCAGTTTTGTTTTTTGTTATTGGTATTATATATGTAGCAAACATGTGATGAAATCTCATGTATTTAGAAAGGAAGTTTACAATGGAATTACAAACAACATGTCCATGGTGTGAAACAGATATAATTTGGGATGAGGAGATCGGACCTGAAAAAAATTGTCCACACTGTGAAAACGAACTAAGTGGTTATCGAACATTAGAAGTAGATTTAGACGATGAAGAAGATATTGATGATGAGCGTTCTGATCAAGATGATGTAGAATGGGATGATGACGACCGCGGGATTTTGCGTACAACACGTGAAATTGCTGCAAACAGTTCTTTACAAAGTATTCTTAATGAGCAATTTGAGATGCCTGAATGTATTAATTGTCGTTCATATATGGTTGAAGCGGGGCTACAAGTTGTTGGTGAAAATGGACAATTTGAAGCAAAGGTTTCACCTGTTAACGGTATGCCTTTAGTAAATGAAACGTTCAAGGTCATTTGGTATGTATGTCCTTCATGTTATCGTACGGATAGCTACCTAGATCTTCGTGATCGTAAGCAATTACTTGATGCATTAACGCCTGAAGTTTAGAAGTTGGAAATATCGTGCTAGTATGTCGTCTTTACCCTAAGGGTATGTTATCACAGAGCTAATATAGCTTAATCCTGTTTCTAGGAGATGTGATAAGATGGCAAAATTATTAGATAAACAAGCAATGATATTACTTGCGATTTATGCTTCATTTGGCTTTGCTAATTTATTGTCAGGCACTTTTGTTCCTGTATATTTATGGAAGGCAAGCCAATCGTACTTCACCGTTGCGCTTTATGCATTAGCACAATACTGTGCGGGAGGGATAACGTTCTATCTCGCAGGTAAATGGGTGAAGGAAGGAAATAAATTAAATTGCCTGCGAGCAGGGTGTCTGCTCTCAGGCGTTTTTTATAGTATTGTGTTATGGGTTAAGCAAGGGGCTAGCGATATTCCAATCATTCTTGGTCTAATTAGTGGTATCGGCTTAGGACTTTTTTGGATCGCTTATAATGTTGTCTATTTTGAGATTACAGAACCCAATACAAGAGATCGTTTTAATGGTTGGCAAGGATTACTAATCGCATTTGCGGGAATAGTTGCTCCATGGTCATCAGGAATACTCATCAGTATGTTAGCTGATTTGAGAGGTTATCAACTTATATTTACTAGTTCTTTAATAATATTTGCTTGTTGTGGCGTATTAAGCTTTTATATTAAGAAACGACCAACTCAAGGTAAATATGATTGGGCTCATCCAATAAAACAATTAAAAAGTTCAGATACAAATTGGAGGAGGGCATTTGCGGTTATTATTACGCAAGGTGTTCGTGAAGGTGTATTTCTATTTTTAATTGGCTTAGTTGTGTATATTGCAACTAATGATGAAGCAAAAGTAGGGATGTATAGTTTATTGGCATCGGTAACTGCTTTAATAAGTTACTGGATTGTTGGGCGATATATGAGGCCGAATTGGAGAATATGGTCGATGTTCATTGGTGTTCTTTCATTAGCAGCCATAATTGTTCCGTTATTTGGTGGTATTCAATATCGTTCATTGTTATGGTTTGGTATAGGGACAGCGATGATATTTCCTCTGTATATCATTCCAATTACATCTAGAATTTTTGATTTGATTGGGGCATCGCAACAATCCGTTGAGAAGCGAGAAGAATTGATTGTATTTCGAGAGCTTGGTTTAACAACAGGTCGACTCATTGGATTGATTCCGTTCTTTATCTATTTGCAATGGAATAATACAGAGCAAGGGTTAGTATGGATGTTGTTAATTGTAGGCTCAGTTCCGATACTAGGCTGGTTTTGGATGCGAAAATTATTTCGCGACGACTACGGAAGAACTAAAGTAATGAAATAAAATGCACTAAATATAAAGTTTTATATTATGCTTTCGAAGATACTTTTCATGTCCATGATGAAATCCAAGAGCTAATGAAAAGTTTTAGGAGGAATTTAAGATGGCTAAAATAGTGAATAGTGTAATGGAATTAATCGGAGATACTCCAGCAGTATTATTGAATCGTATAGCTGAGCCGGGTAGTGCAGAAGTCATCGTTAAGCTAGAATACTTTAATCCTAGTGGAAGTGTGAAAGACCGCGCTGCCTACAACTTGATTGCCGAAGCTGAGCGTACAGGTACTCTACAGCCAGGAGCTACAATCATTGAACCGACCAGCGGGAATACAGGAATTGGTCTCGCGATGAATGCAGCCGCGAAAGGCTATCGCATCATACTGGTCATGCCTGACAATATGACTAAAGAACGAATTGGGATGTTGAAAGCTTATGGAGCAGAAGTTGTACTAACACCATCTGCTAATCGGATGTCTGGAGCGATTTCCAAAGCGTTAGAGCTCCAGAAAAGTATTCCTAACTCATTTATCCCTAATCAATTTGAAAATCAAGCAAATCCCGATATACACCGCAAGACGACGGCTCTTGAAATTATAGAGCAGACGGATGGGAGATTAGATGCATTTATAGCTTCCGCTGGAACAGGTGGCACGATTACAGGAACGAGTGAAGTACTTAAAGAAAAATTACCACATATTCATATTGCTGTAGTAGAACCGAAAGGTTCGCCTGTTCTCTCAGGAGGTCAACCAGGATCGCATAAGTTGGTTGGAACAAGTCCTGGCTTTATCCCTGCTATTTTGAATACATTAATTTATGATGAGATTATTCAAGTTGCTGATGAGGACGCAATCAACACAATGAAGTTGCTTGCGCAGCAAGAAGGTATTCTTGTAGGTCCTTCATCAGGAGCTACAGTATGGGCAGCTATGCAAGTTGCTCGAAGATTAGGACCTGGCAAACGAGTACTTTGTATTGCGCCGGATACAGGCGAGCGTTACCTCAGTATGGATCTATTCTAACTTTAGAGGTAGTTCAAAAAGCGGACTTTGATAACGGTGATTGTGCTAATGTAGCTTATTCGGCATCGAATATGAAGCGAACTTGGGAAGTCCGGTACGCGTGTACCAATAACGTACACTTACGTTTCCTCCTCCCTAAAGTAGCGCTCCATCTTCTCGATTCTGAAAGCCCACTTTTTGAACTTTCATTTTAAGCGGTAGTTCAAAAAGCGGACTTTGATAACGGTGATTGTGCTAATGTAGCTTATTTGGCATCGAATATGAAACGAACTTGGGAAGTCCGGTACGCGTGTACCAATAACGTACACTTACGTTTCCTCCTCCCTAAAGTAGCGCTCCATCTTCTCGATTCTGAAAGCCCACTTTTTGAACTTTCATTTGAATAATGTATTTCTCACTTCTCCAATTTTTAGTTCGTATATCAAGCGGCATATTGGCTCATGCTAAGTTTGCAGTTATTTGCGAATATGTTAGGAGGATGAAGCGAATGCAACCGATGTCGAGCAAAGAACTTGAGTATGTGATTGACTCCATCTCGAATGAGGATTTGTTGTTACGTCAAACTGCTGCAGTTGTTGCACTTTCAACTCACCCAGCCCTAAAAAGCTGTTGTGAAGCTATGGTGCAAACTCATCAAGAAAATTACAATACGTTGATGAAATCAATTGAGCAGCATCAGGCAATAGCACCTATGGGTATGAATTAATTTTCATTACAATCATTCAAGATGTAACGGAGGGAATCCAATGACTACGAATAACAGTCAAAAGTCTATGTTAACTGAAGAAGATCTAGCAGGTACAGTACTCGCTGATCTTAAGCGGGTAGTTCGTGAATATGCTACGGCAGCAACTGAATCGAATTGCCCAACGGTTAGACAGATGTTTACTGATCTGCTGAATAAGACGTTAACGATGCAAGGACAACTGTATACTGTGATGTCTCAAGTAAATATGTATCAAGCTCCTTCAGTCGCTCCTAAGAAGGAACTAGACAAGCAGCTTCGATCATATTCTAGCCAACAACAGCAAACTCAAAGTTGGCTACAGCAGAATAACCTAGATAATCAACATCAGACGGCGCCATTGTACACTTCATTGCATTAATTGCACGAAAATGGCATCATAATACGATTTGCAGTAAAAAAGACCCTATTAGGGTCTTTTTTATCTTTGCAGAACGTATCTATTCGGTGTAAAATAACGTACATAGCTTTGTTGCTATACACCACAGGAAGTGGGAAGGAGTAAAATCATGATAGGAATTAGTGAGTTTCAATTAAAGGTGCTTGAGCTTTTGCAAGAGGACGCCAGAATTAAGCCAGAATTAATCGCCACTATGCTTGGTGTAGCCGTTGAGGAAGTTCGCGAAGCAGTCGCCACACTTGAACAAAATCATGTAATCGTGAAATATGCAACGATCGTGAACTGGAGTAAAATGAATGACGAGAAAGTTACGGCCTTAATCGAGGTGCAAATTACCCCTGAGCGCGGACGTGGATTCGATCGTATTGCAGAAACTATATACTTGTATCCTGAAGTTAAATCACTGTATCTAATGTCAGGGGCTTATGATTTACAAGTTGAGATTGAAGGAAATAGTTTGAAGGAAGTTGCTTCCTTCGTTTCTAATAAATTATCTACAATTGAAGCAGTTTTATCTACTAAAACATACTTTGTACTTAAAAAATATAAACAGGATGGCATTATCTTCGAAGAGCATGAAAGTGATCATCGTATGATGGTGTCCCCATAAGAAGGGTGAATGTGATGACAAACGAAGCATCGCAAGTATCATCCGTACCAGTGCAAGCTCGATCAATGAAAGATTTCTTGAATCCGGCAGTAAGAGATATTAAACCTTCAGGTATTCGTCGTTTTTTTGATCTTGTTAGTACTCGTAAGGATGTAATTACACTTGGTGTAGGGGAACCCGATTTTGTAACACCTTGGCATGTTCGTGAAGCAGCGGTTATGTCTCTAGAACGAGGCAAAACTCAATATTCTTCAAATGCTGGTATGCCAGAGCTAAGAGATGCAATAGGCACTTATTTAGATAGTAGTTTTCAAGTGGAATATAATCCAGCAGATGAGATTTTGGTTACTGTAGGTGGTAGTGAGGCTATTGATCTTGCACTTCGTACTTTGATTTCACCTGGTGATGAAATTCTAATTCCTGAACCATGCTATATTTCTTATTCTCCAATTACCGTTCTTAGCGGAGGAGTTTCCGTAGGCATTGAAACTTTTGCGAAGGATCAATTCAAGTTGACGGCAGAGTCTTTGAGAAAATCAATTACTCCAAAATCAAAAGTGCTTATTCTTTGTTATCCAAGTAACCCAACTGGTGGAATTATGACTTATGAAGATTGGCTCCCGATTGCGAAAGTAGTTGAAGAGAACGATCTTATAGTTATAAGTGATGAGATTTACGCAGAATTAACATATGGTTCGAAGCATGTAAGTTTTGCAGCGATTCCTGGTATGAAGGATCGTACGATTCTTGTTAGTGGATTTGCTAAAGCATTTGCAATGACTGGCTGGCGGATTGGTTATGCGTGCGGTCATTCAGATATTATTTCAGCAATGCTTAAAATTCACCAATATACAGTGATGTGTGCACCAGTAATGTCACAATATGCTGCAATTGAGGCTTTAACGAATGGACTTGAAGAAAAAGATAAGATGATTGAGTCATACAATCAGCGTCGTCGTCTTGTTGTGCAAGGTTTCCGTGAAATTGGACTTCAATGTCATGAACCTCAAGGTGCATTTTATGCATTCCCATCAATTGCTTCAACAGGGTTAACTAGTGAACAATTTGCCCAACGTTTGCTTGAAGAAGCAAATGTGGCAGCAGTTCCTGGTGATGTATTCGGTCTTGGCGGTGAAGGTCATCTTCGTTGTTCTTATGCTACCTCGGTTGCTTCATTAACTGAAGCGATTGATCGCATTGGGAATTTTGTACACAAACTGAAGTAATAGCTAAATTCACAAGTAGGCTCGACATATATGTCGAGCCTATTATTTTCGTGTGGGGTTACTTATAAAACTAGCCTCAATATATGGTAATATATCAAGAAGTATCATGAAAAGTTATGCCAATGCTTACGAAGTAACTTTTCATTCGCAAGATGTATATCAAGAAGTATTATGAAAAGTTTTAGGAGGGGTCATTATGAAGCTGTACACTAGAGGTGGAGACAAAGGTATGACGAGCTTAATCGGTGGACGAGTGTCGAAAACTGATGCTAAAGTTGAAGCTTATGGTACCATTGATGAATTAAATAGTTTTGTAGGCTTAGCAGCTGCAGAGGCCCAATCATTTGAGCCTACACAAGCTTTAGGTATAGAGCTATATGAGATTATGCAAGAATTATTCGATACAGGTTCTGATCTGGCCTACGCAGTAGATGGTCAAACGTACAAAATGACAAATGAACCGATAGAACGACTAGAACAATGGATCGATGCTCATAGTGAAGCAGCTCCCGCATTAACGAAGTTCATCTTGCCAGGAGGCTCTAAGCTAGCAGCAACGTTACACATATGTAGAACGGTATGTAGACGTGCAGAACGTCGTGTTGTGGCATTAGCTGAGCATTGTGAGATTAACGAGCAAGCTCTAGCTTACTTGAATCGCTTATCGGATTACTTCTTCGCTGCGGCAAGAATTGCTAATGTTCAATGTGGAACTGAAGATACTGAATATATACGTAGTGCAAATGTTTTTCAAGGGAAGAAAAAATAATGATAACACCAAGATGGACAGGTCGAGTGGTAAAGCATCTATCTGATGATGCAGCTCCCCCTGTTATGTATGGAACAACAGAAAATATGGAACTTCTAGAACACTATTATGCTCCTCTAACTGTTGTTGTTCGTGAAGAGGATGAAGGTAAAAAGATTCGAGATGTTCTAGAAAAGTACTATAAAGTATCTGGAAAATTACTTGGGCAAGCTAGACTTACTGAATATGGGCTAACCATTAACGAAGAAAGAGTATATACATCTGCTCCTGTTCAAGCAGGGGAGGTTGCTAGGCTAAGAATGCTTCGTGAAGAATCCACGGATATCTTGCCTCAGCCGATGCCGCTAGAGATCATTTATGAAGATGATTTCTTGCTTATTGTCAATAAACCTGCAGGAGTCGTTGTACATCCTACCCATGGGCACTATACGAATACGTTAGCAAATGGAGTTGTTCATTATTGGAAAAGTAAAGGTGAACGCTATCGTTTTAGACCAATTCATCGATTAGATGAGGAGACATCTGGTATTGTTGCTATAGCTAAAAATGGCTATGTCCATCAGCAACTTTCTGAACAAATGCAACAAGATGACTTCGACAAACAATATATAGCCTTTGTATATGGTAGACCTTCTCCACTAACGGCCTTGATCGATGCTCCAATTGATCGTGATACAGAACAGCCGCATCTGAGAGTGGTTTTCGATGATGGTTGCGGATATCCATCACAGACACAATATACTGTCTTAGAGAGCTTTCAAACGCCTCCTGTGCTGTTAGATTCTTTGGCTAACGAAAATAAAGAACTTGATCAGAGTGATATAGTTTCACTTGTTCGCTTGAAGCTATTTACCGGTAGAACTCATCAAATCCGAGTTCATATGAGTAGCATAGGTCATCCACTAGTTGGTGATAAATTTTATTATAATACTTCGATGCAACAAGAGGAGATTGAACAACTCATTACCAGACATGCTCTGCATGCAGAAAAATTAGCATTTACCCATCCGATAACGAAGCAGTATATGGAATGGACGGCACCTATGCCAGCAGACTTTGAACCGTTCAAGATTATGATGCAGAAGGGGAATAAATATGACTCAACAATTAATAATTTATGAATATCCGAAATGTGGTACTTGTAGAAGCGCAGTGAAATCATTGAAAGCATTAGGTAGAGAACTAGAGCAACGACATATTGTAGAGTCACCACCTACAGTAGCTGAATTAAAGCAATTACTTGAAATTAGTGGTGTAGAACTGAAGAAATTCTTTAATACTTCAGGTGATGTATATCGTGAACAAGGATTGAAGGACAAGCTTCCATTGCTAAGTGAGGAAGAAAAACTATCATTACTAGCTTCGAACGGCATGTTAATTAAACGACCGATTGTCACAGATGGTCAAACAGTAACGATTGGTTACAAAGAAGAGCAATATCAAAGTACTTGGGGCTTGAAATAATGGACAAAGAGATAACGAGTAGAAAAGCACCATTATTATCGCAATTAGGCTCTTCTATTTTTTCAGAGGTGGCCTCATGGAAACGTGAAGCAGTAGCTCAAGGAATAGATGTTATTGATCTAGGTATCGGCAGTCCAGATCGAGCGCCGTCGTTAAAAGTTCGACAAGCATTATCCCAATTCACTTTACAAGAAGATATGTATGCTTATCCAGCATTGAAGTCAGGTTTACCTTTTCGCGAGAAAGCAGCAGAATGGATGAAGCATCGTTTTGGAGTAACGCTAGATGCAACAGAAGAAATATGTACCATTGCAGGATCGCAAGATGGTCTAGCTCATCTTGCGATGGCAATTGCACCAAGAGGTTCTATTGCCATCGTGCCAGATCCGGGATATCCAATATATACAGCTTCACTTGCATTAGCAGGCGTAGAGCCATATTTTATTCCATTAGTTGAGGAACATCAGTATCTCCCTCAGCTTGAGAGCATTCCGCAAGAGGTGTGGGATCGTGCTTCGTTTATTCTATTGAACTATCCTAACAATCCGATTACAGCTGTGGCTAGTCTAGATTTCTATGAATCACTAATTGATTTCGCTAAGAAACATAATGTACTCGTTGTTCATGATCTTGCTTACTCAGAAATGGGTTACGACGGATTTATGGCTCCAAGTATTTTGCAAATAGATGGTGCTAAAGATATCGCCGTGGAATTCCACTCTCTATCGAAAAGCTTTAATATGGCAGGATGTCGAATTGGATTTATGGTTGGAAATGCAGATGTAGTTAGTGCATTAACAGAGCTGAAATCTAATATAGACTACGGTGTATTCGACCCTGTACAAGAAGCAGGTATTGTAGCTCTTGATGAAGCCATGTATAGTGATGATTTTGTTCGTTCGGGCGAAGTTTATCAACGCAGAAGAGATCATTTTATACGTACATTACATGAAGGGGGTTGGGGAGTGACCTCTCCTCAGGCGACGATGTTTGTATGGGCGAAGCTACCACCATTAGCTAATGGTGATTTTTCTACAGAAAGCTGGAGCTCACGCCGATTTGCAAAGCAACTACTAGCAGATACTGGAGTTGTCGTTATTCCAGGAGATGCCTTTGGCATTCAAGGTGAGGGCTATGTTAGAATTGCATTAGTAGAGAATGAAGAACGCTTAGTGGAAGCAGCAATAAGACTAGGTCAATTTATACATCAGAATAGATGTGTATGATAGATGATTTGAAACTTTATTGTAATCAAAGAAAAGATAGAAAGAGGTTATATTGTGCCACAAAAACAGAAATATCTAATAGTTGATGGAATGGCAATCTTATTTCGTGCCTATTTTGCGACATCATTTACAGGGAAAATAAGAAGGACAAGTCAAGGTGTGCCAGTGAACGGTGTTCATGGATTTGTTCGGTATTTTCTCGATGCAATTCAAACCTACGAGCCTACGCATGTAATCTGTTGCTGGGACATGGGGTCTAAAACTTTCCGTAGTGAACAATATAGTGAATATAAAGGGAATCGTCCATCAGCTCCTGAAGATCTTGTTCCACAATTTGATCTTGTTAAAGAAGTTGTGAGTAGTTTTGACGTTCCTAATATCGGTATTCAAGGATATGAAGCTGATGATTGCATCGGTACATTAGCAAAAACACTTGGTCAAGAAAATGAAGTCATTATTGTTACTGGCGATCATGATATGTTGCAATTAATCGACGAGTCGGTTTATGTTGCGATTATGAAAAAAGGTATCGGTAACTATCAACTATATACCGTTGATAGCTTACTAGAAGAGAAACAATTAACTCCTGCTCAAATTATTGATGTCAAAGGATTAATGGGTGATACAGCAGATAATTATCCTGGGGTTAAGGGCATTGGAGAAAAAACCGCTCATAAACTAATTCAGGAGTTTGGGTCAATTGATCAATTATTAGTTTCATTAGATAAAGTTTCTGCAACGATTAGTCGTAAAATAGAAGCTGATCTAGAAATGCTTCATTTGTCTCGACAATTAGCAACAATACACTGCGAAGCGCCGCTTGAGCCATTAGTGGAACAACAATGTGTTTGGTGCTTTGATAAACAAAACGTTTACGACAAATTTGAAGAATTAGAGTTTGGGAGTCTTTCTAAATTGGTAGACGGGGTTACACTAGCAGTAGTATAGTGGGCATTAAGATATAAGACTGTGATTACGATGAGTTACAATAGAATAGACGAAGCAATGGAGATATCTTCTCCATTGCTTTTTTTGTCGAAAATTGATAATTGTGGTGTAGGTATAATGGTAGATAATAATTTCTCGGTAAAATGCGTTAAAAAGCAGTATAATGTAATTAATTGTATATAACTATGACTAAATTCACCTTGCAAATCGTGTGGGATTAGGCACTTAGTTGTGAAGTGTTATCAGTAGTGGAATGAATTCTAGTAGTAAAGTTGTGAAATTTTAGTATACTTGACCTAGATGATCTTGTATAATAAGCAATAGTTAACCACTTGAGATATTTCAAACAGAGGGGAGCGACTGAATAGTGAAGGTGGAATATATTAATCCATTTTTGGATTCTGCCAAAATGGTTATTGAACAAGTTATACAAGTACGCCCTTCTACTGGTCAAGTATCTATCAAGGATATTAAGTTTGTAGAAGAGTATATTTGGATTCATATCGGATTAAACGGTCAAATGAACGGTAATATTATATTTGGATTAAAAGAAGATGTTGCCTTGAAGATGATCTCGGCTATGATGGGCGGTTACGCTATATCAGAACTTGATGAAATGGGAAGAAGTGCAATTTCGGAACTAAGTAATATGATTAGTGGAAATGCCAGTACTATTTTATCCAATCAGGGAATGTCAGTAGATATTACTCCTCCACGAATTGTTGAAATGGCACATGCTGCTGGATTCGGTGGATCTAAAGCTTTAACGGTACCTTTAATCATTGAAGGTATTGGAGAATTGGATATTCAAGTTTTAGTTCAATAATATATACTGGCTCCCTGAGAGGGAGCTTTTTTCATGCTTAAGATGTTATTAGCATGTATAGTTCATATGCTCTATAAAGTCTATATAAATATAGCAATCTAGCAGTTTTCTATTTTGCTTTATCAATTATTATGAAGTACACTGTTGGTGGGTGATATAGATGTTTAATGATAAAGTAATTCTCATTACTGGTGCATCAAGTGGCATTGGTTCACTTCTAGCACAAGAAGTATCTGCACTAGGTGCAATAACGATACTAACAGGAAGAAATGAGCAACGATTAACTCAAACGTTAGATAAAATATCAGGACAAGCTGCAATCTATGTTATGGATGTACAGAATCTAGCAGATGTTGAGTCCACAGTAGAACATATTGTTGCTAAGTATGGCAAAATTGACATATTGATAAATAATGCAGGCTATGGGAGATTTGATTCAATTGAAAATTTATCAATTGAAGAATATGAACGGATGATGGATACAAACTATATGGGTGTTGTTCGTTGTACAAAAGCTGTTCTTCCGATTATGGAACGAGCTGGTAGCGGGCATATTGTTAATATAGCATCATTAGCAGGTATGATTGGAAATGCGAAGTCAACCTCCTATGCAGCAACTAAGCATGCGGTACTAGGTTTTACTAATTCATTACGCATGGAACTTAGAGGAAGACCAATCAAAGTCTCTGCAGTTAATCCTGGTCCGATTAATACTGAGTTTTTCCATATTGCTGATCCAGATGGAAATTACGTTAAAAATATATCATGGTTTATTATGCAACCAGAATATGTCGTTAAGCAAATAATCAAGCTTCTACGTTCACAGCGTGCCGAGCTGAGTTTACCACGAACTGCCGCATTTGGATTGAAGTTGTATCAACTCTGTCCTAGATTGATTGATAAAGTAGCAGGTAAATGGTTGAACAAGAAGTAGAGGTAGTTCAAAAAGTGGACTTTTATTTTATGTAGCACCTATACATCAAAGGGCCCCTAATGGGCAAAGAGAGGATTTTAATATGTCTAGTACGAAATGGGCTGAACTTGGAATTAATGAAGTACTAAGTTCAGCGTTAATTAAGCAAGGAATTGTTGACCCAACTGAGGTGCAACAACAAGCTATTCAATTGCTATTAGAAGGCAAAGATATTTCGGTTAAATCACAAACAGGTAGTGGTAAAACGTTGGCGTTTTTACTACCTATTTTGCAAAACATTAATGTGGAATCTAAATCAATACAAGCTGTAGTACTTGCACCTACGCAAGAGTTAGCTATGCAAATTGTTCGGGTCGCTGAAAGTTATGCACAACTGATCGGCGTTAGAGTTCAACAATTAATCGGAGGCGCGGCAGCAAAGCGTCAAATTGAAAAGTTGAAGCTAAATCCACATATCGTTATCGGTACACCTGGTCGAATGAATGAGTTAGTTAAGAGTAAACGTCTGAAACTGCATCAAGTTAAATATCTTGTTATTGATGAAGCAGATCAAACTTTTGAGCTAGGCACACCAACTGATACCGAGAATCTACTATTCAATGTCAATAAGTTGCGACAAACGGCATTTTTCTCTGCTACTTACCCAGAGATTACGATGTCTAGGTATGAAGGTCGTTGGATGAAAGAACCCAATCATATTATGATTACACCAGCAGAAAAAGTAGCAAGTACCATCGAACATTTCTATGTTGTATGCGATCAACGTTCTAAGCTAGATACAGCAAGACGATTGCTTCGTACACTTAATGCATCTTCTGCATTGTTATTCGTTAATGATACAAATCAAATCTCAAACTGGGAAACCAAAATGAAATATGAAGGATTTAAGATCGAATCATTATTTGGTGAGGCGGATAAACAACGTAGATCAGCGACATTAACAGCGTTCCGCGAAGGCAAACTTGATGCGATATTATCTACTGACGTAGCTGCTCGTGGTATTGATATTGTAGATTTACCATTAGTAATTCAGATTGAGCCTGCTGTTGATGCTGATCATTATGTTCACCGAGCAGGTAGAACGGGTCGTATGGGGAAATCTGGACTAGTTATTTCCATTATTACTCCTCACGAAAAGTTTATTATGGACAAATTCATGAAGCAATTGCATATTAAAATTGAAGAAAGAATATTGTTCCGTGGTAAATTGTTGAATGAAGCTCAAGTAACTGAGGCGACGAAATACAAGCCAGCAGAGAAGTCTATTGCTCGTAAGCAGGCAGTAGTTTCGGATCGACCACAAGAGAGTGTTGGTAAGGCGAAACAAGCGGATTCAATCAAGTCTAATCCATTAAAAGGAAGTTCGACTGCTAGCATTAACAGTGGATCTATCAAAGCTGAAGTAACTAACAAATCAGGTGAAGAACGTCAAGTTTCCACTTCTAACAATTCTGATCTCAGTAATAATAGTAGTGTGAAAAAAGACAAAAAAACTGGTCCTATTGCAAAAGCTAAGTCTAAGAAAAAAGCAAATAGCGGTAAAAATAAAGGTGCTCCTAAGTGGTTGAAAGAAAAGAGACAAACTACGGATAACTAAGTAATATGGTAGATTTTATCTGCTATTAGTCTACTCAAGACATCTATTGCAAAAGAGTAAAAGCAAATTGCTTTTACTCTTTTTTTGATATTAATGTAGAAATTAGGTATGCTTAGTATGAAGAGATAAATGAGGTGAAATGATGAGTACAGTATTAAGTGTTGAACAATTAAGTGGAGGATATAGTCCTCGTAAAGCGATTATTCAAAACATTAATCTACATATCGAGTCAGGTGAGATGATAGGTCTTATCGGAGTTAATGGTGCAGGGAAAAGTACAACGATTAAACATATTTTAGGATTAATGACTCCACATAAAGGAACCATTATGATTAATGGTACGACATTACAGGATGATGTTGAAAAATATAGAAGTGGTTATACTTATGTGCCTGAAACGCCAGTTCTTTTCGAAGAATTAACGGTTGAGGAACATTTGCAATTAACAGCAATGGCATATAGTGTACCTCAGAAACAATATGAACAACAAGTCGAACTATTACTAGAACGATACCATATGGTGAAAAAACGTAAATCAGTTACAGCACATCTTTCTAAAGGTATGAAACAAAAAGTAATGATCATGAGTGCTTTATTAGCGAAGCCTTCACTGTTTATCATTGATGAGCCATTTCTCGGACTTGATCCATTAGGTATTCGTTCTTTGCTACTAGAACTAGAAGAAGTGAAGCGGAATGGATCTTCGATTTTGATGAGTTCGCATATTCTTGCAACGATTGAACACTATTGTGACAGATTCCTAATGTTAGATGGCGGGCAAGTTGTTGCGCAAGGGACACTACAACAGATGCTTGAGCAAGCTAATCAAGGAGGAGGTCAAGCGAGAAATCTTGAAGAAGCCTTCTATGAACTATTAAATGGAGGGGAAGTCTAATGTCTGCTGATGTGTTGCAGTTATGGCATAAGCGAAAGAGAGCATTCACGACAGAAATTTTGCCATATATTAAATATATGTCGCGGAGTGGCTTTCCTGCTTTTCTCTCGTTAATTGGTATTGTAAGTATTATTCAGTACATTAATCTAATTAAAAACGTACCAGAAAATTTCCCGATTGAATTCATTGGTGCACTCGTACTTACACCATTGATAAGCTATAATCCTTTACGTACGTGGTTAAAAGAAGCAGATACGATATTTCTAATGCCTATGGAACATCGATTGAATTCATATATAAAACAATCTCATATTCGTTCATTGAGAAATGGATTCATATATCTGCTCATCGTTACTTTGTTATACTGGCCGCTATATCGTCAAACAGATGCGTATCAACCGATAGTTTTTATAGCAGTACTCATACTATTGAAAACTGTGAATCATGTGATGGCTTGGAAGGAACGTCAGCTCGTCTGGTCAATGAATCGTAACATTATGAGATTATTCCGTTGGCTGTTAATGTGTATGTTACTATTTGGTTGGCTACTATCAAGTCGTTGGGGCATGTTATGTTTAACTGTTATAGTGTTAGCAATGTTAGTTACTCTATATAGAGTGACGACTAAGCAACATTTCCCATGGGAACGATTAATTGCTGAAGAACGAATAACGATTCGTCGTTTATATTCATTTTTTAGTTGGTTCATTGATGTACGTGTTGGACCACCAATAGTGAAACAAAGAAAATACTTAAGTTGGATTATTCCGTTTGTTCCATATAAGAAACAATATACATTTGTTTATTTACATCTCATTACGTTCGTACGTACTGAAATTGGTGGGATTTGTATAAGACTTCTTATTCTCGGTGGACTGGTGAATTACTTAGTTGCGACTGGAAATGGTATGGATGGATGGGGAACTGTCATTAGTTATATTCTGTTTGGAATGATCATAACATTGCAAATTGGCTCATTACGCAAAGTACATCGCTACGCGATTTGGAAAGATATCTTTCCTATGCAATTAAAGCTACAGCAACAGCAGATTATCACGATTGATCGCTTATTAAGTTATATGATGCTCATTGTATTACTGGTGACAACGATCCCTATGTGGGGAGGACATTTTTTACAAGTTGTTGTTATGATTTTATTCGCATTACTGTATCCTATCGTTCGTGCTTTCAATATGAAGCGTAAGCTTGAAAAAGAAGTAGATGATCTGGATTAATTATTTACGATTAAATGAAAAAGGGATTCAGAATGTTTTCATTCTGAATCCCTTTTGTTACCAACAGATAAGAAGGTTTATTAAACTTGTTCAGTAAGTTCTAGAACAGCTTTGTAGATGGAATCATATAATTCTTCTAGTTGCTCGCCTTCGATACAAGAGAAGGCAACGCGAAGGTCTGTATCTCCAAGAGCAATGGTTCCGATTCCGTATTTGTCTAGTAATAATAGACGAACCGAATCAGCAGTTACATTTGAAAGTTTCAAGCACATAAAGTATCCAGAGTTGAATGGATAGTATTGCAATGTATCACCATAGCGACCGCTATCTAGCAAACCTTTTACAATATTGGCACGGTTTTTCATAATCTCGAATTTTTCAGCTTTTTGAGCTTCAAAGTCTGGAGAATTAAGTGCATGCAATACAAAAGTTTGAGATGGATGAGGTCCACTTGAAATTGTGGAACGAATAACGCCCATCGTTTTTTGTTCAAGCGCTGCTAGCGCTGCTTTAGAAGAGGAAGCATAAGTGATAAAGCCTACGCGGAAGCCCCATACATACTCTTCTTTTGTTGCACCATCGATTTTAACAGCAAGTACATTAGGATGAAGATCAGCTAATTTGCTGAACAGAGATTCTTGCATAGAATCTTCAAAGAATAATCCAAAGTAGGCATCATCCGTTACTGCAACAACTTTAACGCCTTCTTCTGCTGCAGCTTTAATCGCAGCAATGATAGCGTCTCCGTCTTGGTCATCTGGTGTATAACCCGTTGGATTATTAGGGAAGTTAAGGATTACTATCGCTTTGCCTTTGCCCTTTTGAGCAAGCAATGCTTCACGTAAACCTTTACTATTGAATCGTTGTTCTTCATTATATAGTGGATATTCCACGATTTCAGCGTTACGACGAACACCGAAAGTTAATTCATAGTTTTCCCAGTTTTTATCAGGGATAATGACAGCGTCTCCTGTATCTGCAAATAGATCAGCAACAATACTTAGACCATGCGTTAAAGCATTTGTCACGATCGGATTGCTAATCTCAGCTTGTACAGAAGCTAATGAAGGATTATCTTTTACCATTTTTTCACGCCAAGCAGTACGAAGTTCCGGCTTACCTGCAGGTGGAGCATATTCGTATATATCTTTAGGATCATAAGCGCTTAAAGTATCTTGGATAACTTTAAGGTGCATCGGCTTGCCACCTTCAGTTGCAATACCAATTGTAGCATTATACTTTTTCGCTTTAGCCTTTGCTTCTGCAGATTGGCTAAGGATACCTTCTTTCGGGAAATAAATTGCTTTCCCTAGATTAGATAACATGTCATAGACAGCTGGACTCTCTTGTTGCAGGGTCTCATTAAGTTGCTGAGCTAATGGGTTCATGGACTTCATTCCATCCTTCCGAAATCAATCATATTTATAGGTTAGTGCAGTCGCACATATTATAACATTATTACTTCAACTAGACCATGAACAACAAAAATATTTTTCAATCGTTCAATTTGCATTTATTTTCTGTTGAACCTTTCGCTAGTTTAATTATAATGGAGTATAGGGATATTATTTTTTTGCACAATTTGTATAGTGACTCTAATAGATATAGTTTATTTACATTAATTGAAGTAGTAGGAGGGGTCAATTATGCTGGATATATCGCCGGATAAGCTATTACTAAAGCCTGCCTTCGCAAAAATTGTTTGCGAACCAGGTTGGAGATGGGCAAGACGAGAAAAACCTATGCCGAATTTTGATCTATTCTACGTTTGGAGTGGAGAAGGCGACGTTGAAGTTAACGGTGTACATCATGAAGTAGGTCCAGGAAGTTGTTTCTTATTCCGTCCTGGTGATTATACAAGCGCTACACATAATCCACAAAAGCCGTTAGTGCTAACATATATTCACTTCGCGACTGAAGAAGCTGTCGAGGTAATTCCAAAGCGCTATCGCTTGTTGAAGGATACGATAGATTTTGAATTTTTATTATCGCGATATGTTAGACTATTTCTAATTCAGACCTTTGCTGCTGAAGAGGAAGCTAAGCTTGTATTGAAACAAATTATGATTCATTTGCTCCGTGCTGATTTCCAGACGCCAACAGAGAAAAAGGCAAGTAATCAGCTAACTGAATCGATTCATGAAGTGGCTAACTTCATTCGTCAAAATCCGAGTGTTGCTCACCGAGTGGAAGATCTTGCGATGCGCGCTCAATTGTCACCACGTTATTTTTCAATGAAGTTTAGAGAAGTGCTTGGTATGTCCGTTCAAACCTATATGATTCGTACAAGAATTGATAGAGCTCAATACTTGTTAACTCATGCAGGGATGAATGTAACTGAAGTTGCCGATGCACTAGGCTACAGAGATATTTTCTTCTTTAGTAGACAATTTAAGCAATACACAGGAAAAAATCCATCTGAGATAAGATAAGAAAAAAGTGTAGCTAGCTGAATGTGGAATTCAGCTAGCTACGCTTTTTTTGATGAATAATTAAGTTTTTGTAATCATTGTACCGAGTTTTTGACCCATATATACTTTACTATTTAATTGAATAATAGGATCGGGCTCATATGAATTGGTCTCTGTCAGTAATACTACGGTAGAACCGAATGCGAAATAAGCTAGCTCTTCACCACGTTCTACTTGATCTTTATCACGCTGTACATAGTGAATACTACTTACATTCATCGCACCAACTTTTACGGCTGCTACAGTATGGTCATGGTTATTAATATAAGTAATTAAACGTTCATTCCTACTTAGTACACGCTTCATATGAGTCAGTCCGAAATTATTTACAGGGTAAACTTTACCTGGAAGGTGTACTCGTCCAATAATAGTTCCCCCAATTGGAGTATGAATACGATGGTAGTCTGTTGGACTTAAGTACAAGACATAATAATATCCGTT
The DNA here is from genome assembly GCF_024721975.1 of Paenibacillus endoradicis. The sequence goes on from NZ_JANQBB010000003.1 coordinate 249,253, forward strand.
AAGAAACTTCTTGGATTGGACTTCGTCTGCTAGCAATTCTGAGACGGAATAATCTTGGCCCTTCACATTAAGAATTGTACCGTTACGAATGACTCCACAACCAGTGATAAGAGCATCGACAGGTGATACAAGTGCAGATGCTGTAGCGTCAACTTGACGAAGGCCATCTTTCAGACGTCTTGTGAAAAACTCGTTCAACGTTCCATACTGATCGATTGGTTTTGCAGCTTCTTCTACTTTTATCCCATATGCTGATGCGAATTTTTTAATGAAAAGGCGACTTCCACGGGACTGTGCGAATGCACCTGTAATACGAGAAATCCATTTCTGAGAGGTTAGCTCTGTCATTGCGCGTAATAGCCACTTCAACATAATAATTTATATCTCCTTTAATCATGATCTCTAATACAATATGATCAAACCTTATACTATACGAGCAGGTTATAATGATGCAACTATTATTTCCTGTTTTCTAGAGATAAGCTAGATATTCACAGAAAAAGCGGATCAGCAAATGGATATGCTGATCCGCTTTTTACTACAAGTTCCAAGTTCGTTTCCTATTCGATATCAATTAAGCTACCTGAATCACTTGGTTATCAAAGTCTACTTATGGTTGAAGTCCCCACACAAGAGTACCACCCAAGTAAAGTGGTGTACGTTCCCACTCTGAATATGATGTTTTTGTTGCATCATAAGAGTAATCATTCGTTTCATTGAAGTTAGACCAATCGGTTTTGTTAATACGAATTTGAATTTCTCCACTGCTTGCACCTGGAGCAAGAGAGCCTGCACCTGAGCCAAAGGAGATTTCTAGATAATAGTCGGCTCCGCTAACAGCAGGATTCAATTTCACAAAACTACCTGAGATATTACTGCTACCAACAACAGCGTAGTCAGCGTTGAATTGTTGAGTTTGCTCACCGTCAATCGTGTAGTAATAGCGAAGTTTAACGTCACTAAGCGCTACGCTTTGAGTTCCCGTATTCACGATCTGAAATTGTGGTCGGAATTGATTGTCATTAGGATTAGTGTCATTCGTTCGATACAATACTTTAAGATCTCCAGTTACAGCAACTGGAACATCGGTAGGTGTTGCGCTCACTACTAATGAGTTAGGGCTCGTTCCTACAGTATTTGTCGCTGTAATGACATAGTAATAGGTTGTGTTATTAGTTACGGCTGAATCAGCGTAAGATAAGGAGCTTGTTGTAGCGATTTGTGTGAAAGGACCAACTGCGTTAGTTGAACGGTGGATAGCGTATTGATCAGCGGAAGTAACTTTCTTCCAAGTAAGAGTAACCTCAGCATCACCAGCAGTTGCAGTTACATTCGTAGGTGCCAAAGGAGCAACTGGTGTAACAGGCCCGCTGTTACCACCTTGAATTAAGCGATCATACTCTGCATAAGCAGTTGCGATATCAACTTGTGACCAGAAACGGTGATACGTAAATTCTGGAGCTCCATCATCCCATTGTTTTGTTTGTGGATTCCAAGAAGTATTGTATTTATCTACTAGGTATTGCCAATCTGGATCACTTGTGATGTTGGGTCTAATATCTGTGTAGCCTGCATAGACACCATTTCCACCTTTTGCAGGGTCAGAAGGAATCGTTTGGTTACCTGGAATAGTGTTGCCTTGTCCAAATGTACCACTCCAGCCGATTGGGAAGAAGACTTCTTTTGTGAAATAACGGTTGTAGTCGGCACGAGCTTCGATAGTTGTAATACCAACACCGTCATTGTAACCCCATGCAGCATCAAGTAGAGATTTTGCTAATTGATGAGCTTCGACACCAAGTGAGCTATAGTTTCCTAGTTCAGCTTTTGTTCCTGCAGAGAAGAATGTAAGTGCTTTTACATAACTTCCAAGTACACCAGCATCTTGACCAGGGTTTCTTGTTACAACCGTTAAGCCGGCATTTGGTGTAGCGTTGCTATAGCCATTCCAAGTGTTTGGTTGACCATCCCATTCAAGGTTACTAGGAATCCAGTATTCGCCTGGAGCAGATACTGTAGCAACTTGTGGGTTGATTCCACCAAGAATACGATTTTGTTGGCTATCTAGGTAATAACCATCCGAATCTGTTACTGGTCTTTCATTAGCAAAAGAGTAGTCCACAGACCAGTCAATCCAGTTTTCAATAACTTGTTTTGCCATTTGGAAGTTTTCTGATGAAGTATCGCCGTTCGAAGCTAGAATATAGTATAACTCTGCGATACGTTCAATACCCCACGCTTGCATACCGAACCAGTTGTTGGAAGGAGGATCATGATATACAGGAGCATCTTGATATGCCATATCATAGAAAGTACTTGTGCCAGCTGGGTAAGCATTATACGCACCATCCCAGCTATTTGTAGCTCCTCCAGCAATAGCTCCTTCTGTGGATTGTAGCCAAGTATAGAACTCAAGTTGTCTAGTTAAAGAAGTTTCCCAATCTTGTTGGGCAGTTGGTGACGATGGAATTAGACCGCCTTCTTGTTCAGAAAGTGCATATGCTGCAACAACGTTCTGATATCCTTGGTGCGCATGGCTAGCGCCAATACGCCAAGCCCAATTACCAGTTTGTCCAAGTCCACCGCCCCAAGAAGTATACCAAGAAAGTAAGTAATGACTTGCATTTTTTCCATTACCCGCACTTGGACTTCCATCAGCAGCGCTACCAATTTGTTGGAAATATTTATCGTACATTGTATAACGCAAATAGTCACCCATTTTTTCTGCTTTGTTTAGATAGACATCGTTATCATAGCCTAAAGATTTTGCCCAGTACATTGCTTGTACAACACGCGCATCAGCATCACTTGCGCTTGTATATCTCCATTGCGCAGCTGGAGTATTTGTTTCTTTTGTGAATAATGACATAAAGCCTTCATTAGCTTTTCCGAATGTTTTGTCATCCTGAGATGGATGTGGAATTGCTTCCCAAACGGATTCTTGCTCACCACGTTGGAACGTATTCACATAAGTTGCAGTATGGTTGCTATTTAGAAGATTTCCATAGCCATACCAGTTATCAACATCCAGTAACCAATGCATTTGATAAGTTTGGTTAGTTCCGTAGGTTTGTTTCAATTCAGCATCTAGTGGATCCTTTCCAGTTGCATATTGCCCTGAAAGTAGACTTGGATATTGGTCAGGTTGTGATTTTTCAGCAGCATAAGTAGCGGGACTGTTAGGATTATAGTAGCTCATCGTTGGTTGTTCTTCTTTCCCATCTCCTTCATTGATAGGGATAATATATTTCTCCATATTGTCCCAAGCGTCTTCCAAACTGCTCCAATCGTTAGTATAATATCCATATAATGCCTCTAGCCAAATCCAATAGCTATAAGCTTCAGAGGTAGTCATATGTCCGTAGTCAGGTGCTTCACTAATAAGTGTTTCCACGGAGTGATAAGGAATTCCCTCAGGTGAGTAGTAACCGTTGGCAGGATCTTTCAGTTGATTGTACAATTGTAAAAATCGTGTTTGTTCCACACTTGCAGCTGAAGCAGTGTCATTAGAAACAGTGTAAGTGCTTGTTACAAGGGCAAACATAAGTGCAACGCTTACAATAGTCGATATTGCTTTCTTTAACACCATGGGTTTCGTCATGAATATATCCTCCTAATTTTCATTTAAGGTTCCATACCAAATACGAGTAAACCATTTTGATGAAGAGATACTTTATTCCATAATGCAAAGCTTGTTTGCGTGCTAGAGTAGGAATAATCATCGCTTTCGTTATAATTACTCCAATTGGATTTGTTGAATCTCAGTTGAATTTCTCCTGTACTTGCTCCTGGAGCAAGACTGCCTGCACCAGATGAGAAGGAAACCTCAAGGTAGTAATCAGCACCTAAAGCAGTAGGATTCATTTTAACGAATGCACCGCTAATGTTGCTGCCTCCGATGACTGCATAATCGGTATTGAACTGTTGCGAGATTTCGCCGTCTATGGTGAAGTAATAGCGTAATTTTAATTGGCTTAATGGTACCGCAGTCGTCCCATTGTTGATAATGCGGAAGTGAGGTCTAATTTGATTATCGCTAGAGTTATTGTCATTGTTGCGGTATTCTACGAGGAGATCACCTTGAACTGGAATGGGAGTCTGACGTGGTTTTGCATTAACTTGAGCAGATGCAGGTCCATCTCCGACACTATTTTGAGCCACTATGACATAATAGTAGGGCGTATCATTAACAAGTCCCGTATCTTGGAATGAAGCTGTTGTTACCGTTGCTACGATGGAGTAGGGTCCACCGCTTGTAACTGAACGCTTAATCAAGTAACTTGTCGCATTACTTACTTGATTCCAAGTTAATGTAACGGATTGATCTAGAGGTGTGGCTTGAACATTGTGTGGAGTTGAAGGTAAGACTGGTTGTCCTGTATTTCCTCCTGTAGGTACCTGACCAAAGACAAGTGTGCCACCATCATAGACTGGGATGTAAAGATTTTTGATCGGAGAGGTGCCTGTTGAAGGCATTCCTTGGAAGGAGAAGTCGTTGTCATTGTTCCAAAATGATGTGTTGAGAGGTGCTGAAATTCTAAATTGAATTTCTTTGCGATAAGCTGACTGACCACCAGGATAAATACTCGTTCCTGTGAAGTCAATTGTTGTGTAATAAATATGATTATTAACATCGTAAGGCAGTAACTGACTTACGGTACCTCCTTGATTGTATCCTCCAGCAGTCACCGTAATATCCTCTGGACCATAGCCAGCTGAAATGACTTCACTTAAATCCATGAAATAGTTGAAAGAAAGCGCACTACTTTCACGAGCGGGCCAACCACTTCTGTTGTTGAGCAGAGCACGAATTTCGATAAAATTGCTTCCTTTAGCATTAATAGCTGCTTCTACAAACATTTCATCTTCACGTACTTCAGGTTGAGGGAAGTTGGCGAGTGGTTGTTGACCATTTCCATGAAGGATCATCATTTTAGCTAATGCACCTGTGAAACCAGCATTATAATCTGTAGCTACTTCGTTAGAAACATAATCAGAAATGGAGTCAGTATAAGTGTCGGTTTTTGTAGGTCCACCAACTAATGCTCCGTATAAGATGTGTCGATGATTAGCGGGTGTAGTTTGGCTATCCGCCCATGATCCATGGGAGGTACGGTGGTGAGGGTGCTCGGGTGAGTTATCCCCATACCCGATTACATAACTACTATTGCGTGGATTATCGCCGAGCATATACAACAGCTGTTGTTCAGCGAAAGCTTTAGAGGATGATTTACTTTGAGGGTCGCTTGTCCAATCTGAGTAAACAAATGCTAGAAAGGCTTGATTAGCTGAATAGCGTAATGCACCCCATTGATCAAGATAAGCAAGACCGCCAGGTGTGTATGTTATACGTTCTCCGGTTCCTGTTACTCCTGTCGTCCAATATTCCATATTACGCTTAGTTGATTCTACAAATTTCGTTTGTCCTGTAATACGAGCTAAGAGCAGTTGTGCTCCATATTGCTTATCATCCCAGGCATGAGTCCATTTGTATCCCCAATTTCCTTGTTGATCAGTACCCCATAGATTACTAGCTGCGATTGCTTTATCAAGATAAGTTTGTTCATCTGTTGCTAGGTAAAGCCAAACAGCTCCCCAGCTTAATTCATCAGCATAGCCACTCCAAGAATTATAATATTGCTTAGCATCTGTAATACTATCAGAGTACTTACCACGATATTGATCAGCAAATTGGTATAACTCTTTAGCATGTTGCAAAAGTTCATCAGAATAATCAGGATCACTGTCTCTGAAAATAATCGAAGCTGATGCAAGTGCAGCTGCGGTTTCTCCCGCTAGGTCTGAGCCCGGATGAGTAGCATCGATCTTATATGCGGGTCTTTGCATCGGCATAACTTCCGCAGGTCCCCACCAATTATGATCGGCAGTTCCATTACCAACTTGACCCCATAATTCATTGGGTGCGGTATGCGCTTTCATAAAATAGTCTGTCGCCCAGCGAATGTTGTCAAGAATTTCATCTAGTTGCCCTGATAATTCATATCCCTCTTGATATTCATAGACCGACCATGCCAGCATCGTTGCTGTTGAAGCCATCGGCAAACCGAACTTCACGTGATCTCCTGCATCATACCATCCTCCGGTTAGATCAATACCTACATCTGCACCATCTAGTATTCCAGAATCTCCACGCCATTCCACACGGTTGTTGTCAGGAAGTATCCCAGAACGTTGAGTCTCATAGAAGTAGATAGATTTTTGTAAAGCCTGTGCATAATTGTATTCACTTGCTGTTGCGCTGACTGTAGTGTGAGGAGTCCAAGCGACACTTGAAGAAAGCGCTATCAAAACACATAAAGATAAAACCTTTGGCTTTAATAATGACAGCTTCATAGCGATTAAATCCTCCTTTGAAAGATTTGACTAGAAGAGCAATGAAAATTGAACTTCTGCGTTCGCTATGTCTTACACATTTTTAACATTTAGCTCACCTCACTTCTTACAAAGTAGAGGACTAGCTGTAGAAGCAGAATGTATATATCCCGTCCTTCCCATAATATAACAAATAATAACTTAAATTACCATACTTATTTTGAAGGTTTTTTCGATGCAACAAGAAGCTCCGAAAAAAATATTAATAATTATTAATTATGTTTTTATATGGTAAAATTTGGTGTAATAATATAGGACTATCTTAGTGCTTAATCGGTTAATATGGGATGAAAGACTGTAGTTTACGGCGCGATATGTTTAGTAAAGTGAGTAGTTATATACATAATCTTTAACGACAAAATGTTGTGTTGTTTTACGATTTATTGCGTACTGGAGACAGCAACAATAAACAGAGCATTTTCAAGAGGTAGCAACAAGCTACTTTTTGAAAATACTCTGCGCAAATTTAATTTTAATTTTCTATTTTCAAATATCGATATTTTGCATATTCCAGTGGTCTGCGAATAGCCGTTTTGTACACTTCAAGATTGCCTATTTCTTTAAAAACTTCTCGTGCAGGTTTAGGGTTTATTTCGATTATCCATATTTGACCTTCACGATCGATCGCAATATCGATCGCTAATTCACATAAAGCAGAAATATAACTGTCTAGATATGAAGCGATTTCGATGGAAAGGTAGTTAACCTCAGCTTGAACAGCTGAAAGGTTAACATTGCTGTTAATAAAGTTTCTCATTAACTTTTCCATCGGCACCGCTGAACCTCCACCATGGAGATTTGCTGTAATGCTGCGTTTAGCACCTATTCGCCCCGCACATCCAGTTACGTTCCATTCCCCAGTTCCATCTTTTTGGACGAGTACACGATAATCATGAACTCTGCCATTAGAAAGTTGTAAGGGAATACCTTGCTGCACCAAGTAGTTAGCATTAAGAACATTCCATTTCTGTAAGAAAGTACTTAATGATGAGATGCTCATTTTTCGAGGAGAAATAATATTACGGTTATGATCTCTTCCTTCGATATAGAACATTTGATTAGATGACCTTTCGATACGTAGAATGCCACGTCCACCAGTACCATTTACAGGTTTAAGATAGATCACTTTGTATATATTTAACATTTGCACAATATCCGATACGTTAGAGTAGTGGATCGTATGAGGGAGGTAGGGGCGAATAGGGTGATGCTCTTCTAGTTTTTGATGAACATTCCATTTATGACCTATAGGTTTATTTAAATAATTTATTTGGGGATATTGCGCTTTAAATGTTTGTAGCAATTTCATGCGATGTGACTTTTGCACTCGACAACGGTCAAATACATATTTAGGAATAGGTCCCCATTTACGAGTCCAACGTTTCTGAGTTAAATCGTAATAATGGGCTCTAACCTTTGCTTGATGCGTTGACACATCTTCAGGAGTAAAGACAATGACCTGGATGCCGAGCTCGGCGCCTTCGATTGTCATTTGCTCATATATTTTTCTTTCTTCTAATATTCTGCCGTCATTGAGATATAGTGTTAGAATTCCTAACAGTAGCCGCGCCATGAACTGAACTCCTTTCAAACCGTAAGGTTGCTTTTCCAGTAGGGCCTTTGAACATGGATACAGCATGTAGCCCGTTTTTGAAACAAAGTGCCAAACTAGCAACGTTATCTATAGCAACCTGACATGTAAAATTGTCCAGAGTATTGATAAGCTCTTTCATGATTTGAAAGCCGACACCACTTCTTCGAGCCTCTGGTCGCACAACAATTAGACAATGCCCACTACCATCACCTATTGCGTAACCCACTCCCATTAGTTTACCTTGGTCACTGAAAGTAACAACAGAAGCTGGAACGATGCTAGATGAAGGTTGATAATTTAGTTGTTCATCAGAGAGTTCGCGTAGACTATGAAGTGTAGCAAGTGTAATTCTTTTTTCACCATAGTGGCTAATAAAATTCAGAATTTTAGCTCTCTGCTTATTCCATGTTCGAGAATTATGACGAAGTAGCAAGAATGTTGCACCTCCTGTTTTCAACTAAGGTTTGAGTAGATGCTGACTATATTGGAAAATACGTTGTAATGATTTTTTGCGAATATGAGGCTCATCGAATTTCATCGGTTTTGAATTCGCTTCAAAAAACCAAATAGCTCCAGTTTCATCTACACCTATATCCATAGACATTTCACCTAGTCGGTAATTCGCACTGCGCTCAATTTGCGTAGCTATTTTAATAGCTACTTTAGATGCTTTATCAATAATATTATGTGCTTCTTTGGTATTGAATGCATGAGTAAGCAATTTAAGCGGTTCATCTATACTGCCTCCACGAGGTACGTGAGTTGTAATACTTGTACTTCCTGCGATTCGTGCTCCAAGACCTGTAATTTCCCAGTTTCCACTTCCGTTTTTCTGGATAAGTGTGCGTAAATCGAATTTTCTATTATGAAATGTTGCTAATGGAATCCCTTGTTGCACAATATATGGGACAGTACCACATTCTTGTTGTATACGTGCCCAAAGTTTTTTGAAATTTGAGCAGTTGAAAGTAGTACTGTAAGTTTTCTCTTGAATGTTCAAACGATAGGGTAAATTATTATTGTTTTTTTTCACGATCGTCATAATACCTTTACCGGCTTTTCCACTCTCTGGCTTCAAGTACAAATAAGAATGTTGTTGTAATATTTCCTCAAGTGTAGAGGCACTACCTAGTTTACGAGTTAGTGGAATATAGGCCTTCGTAACTTTTGAACGGCGTAACCAACGATTTAGTTCCCATTTATTAAAAAAAGTTGGATTAAACAAAATGAGATCTGAATTTTTCTGACAAGCCGCCAACTTCGCTTTCACGGCATCAGTTTCTTCATCAGAACGCAACGGAATTCGGTTGTAAATAATGTTTGGGAAGGGCATCAACTTTTGTGCCCAACGTTTCGTACTAGTATGATACACATAGCCTCGTAATTGCTTGCGGGTCAAAGTGAGATGCTCCACTGGCAGTACATAAACAGTAAAACCCATTTCCTGTCCCGCTTGAATAATATCGATAAAATTATTTTTATTGCCTCGCATTTTTCCTTGTTCATCATTCGATGTTAATATCGCAAAAATATTACTTACATATTGGTTAAGCTCAGCGGTTTCTTCTACTAAGGAACTATTCAAGATACTCCGCCCCCTTGAAACTGACTAAGATATAAGCAATGTTCAACAATATGATTCAATGATTCTTTACCCTCGATTCGAAGTGCAGGATGCTTAAAGATAGATCTGCCAGGTTTTGCATTTGCTTCGAACATCCACACATCTCCACTTTGGTCTATCCCTATATCTAATCCAAGTTCACCGAGTCGATGTGAATAGTTCCGCTCAATCGCTTCGGAAATTTTAATGGAGACAAGTTTTGCTTTTTCTAGAATGTCAGGTGCCCGATTGCCGAAAGTTTGTTGGAGCGCTTGCTCTGGGGTTAGCAATGTTCCTCCGCTTTTCATATGAGTCGTTACACTACCACGACCTGCTTTTTTCGCACCGATACCTACAGGTTGCCATTCGTTGTTGATATCTTTATGCATATGAAATCTGAAATCTACAGGACATTTATCTAATTCAATTAGGCGAATGCCTTGTTGAGCAACGTAGTTTTTTAATCCTTCACCATGCTTTAACGAAAGTGCACGATACATTTTTTCGAAGTTTGCAAATTTCAATAAAGTATTTGTACCATTGTTACGATATCTAACGAAGTAGCCGTTTTGTTTATGATACGTAATTCTGTAGATACCATAACCTAGGCTGCCAGTACCAGGTTTAAAGTAGATAAATTGATATTGATGAAGCATCTTTTTCATTTTTTCTTGAGAAGGATTCGTCACGGATTCAGGCAAATGAAGTAGCGCCTCAGGGTCATTGTCGAGAAATTCATAGACATCGGCCTTGTTTAAGAAACTCCAATTGAAAAACGGAATACCGATCTTGACAAAGCGTTCTCTTAATGCAGTCATCGAAGGTCCAATCTCAGTTTTTCTATTGGGTAATCTATTGTAGATCACATCAGGAAAAGCTACCTCTCGACGATACCAAGTACCTTGTGCATTGAGGAAGTAACCGTGTACGGTTTTGTTCTGCCAATTAATATCAGCAGGTGTAAAGCCAAATGTATATGCTTTGTTATGGCCTGCTTTGATTACTTGCTTCACAAAAGAAGAGCGCGAATTGAAGGGTGAGCCTTCACCAGGTTTTATTACGTCTGTTAATATGCCGATAAGAGGTCCTAACTGAATATCATTAGAGCCACGTGGTAACAGATGAATCGTACCACTACTTGGTATTTTTATACTTTGACGAATTCCAGATGAAAGATAGAGATGTTTACCTGAACGTTTTAAAGGCTTTATTAATGCTTTTATTTGCTCTTGCCCAAGTCGTATAACAAGGGGTTTTGAAGTTTTAAGTTGCAGCTCTTGGATGAGCGATTTAGAAGCGTATACGACCTGCTCAGGCTGCTGTGAGAAGTGTATGTTACAAATGGTAAGACTCATCAATGTACCTCCTGATTGTTAGAGCAACGCGATACTACAGCGCGTAGATGCTTGCTCTCAATTACTTAACTTACATGACGACATGTTGCCTATAACGATAATGTTGATACAAAAACTTGGCGTATTGGAGTGGACGTTCTATCGCAAGTTGAGAATGATTACGATCTAAGCCGTTAGTGAATGCTTGACGGCCTGGTTTGCTATTACATTCTAACAGCCATATGCGTCCTTGAGGGGTGACACCAAAGTCTAGTGCAAGCTCTCCAAATCGACCAAAATGTTGCTCAATTGCAATTGCTGTTTGCCCACTTATCTTATGGATTTCTTGTAGCAAACGTTCTGCTTTATAGCTGCCCAAATTTTGTGATAGTAGAGGAAACGGGATCTCTGCCTCACCACCGCCATGTAAATTTGATGTTAATCCATCATGTTTACCTATCCTTGCAATACTGCCTGTCTGTTGCCACTGACCGTTATCATCTTTTTGTAATAATACTCGGATATCGAATGGCTGCCCTTTATCATTTCGCAAATAGAAATAAGGTTGAACAACATAGTGTAATTGTTTTTTGAATTTATACAGCCATTTCAGTAATGAGAGTTCACGAGAAAAGCTAGTTTCAAAACTATCGTTGCGAAGATTACGTCCATTAATTTGATAGAGTTTCAAGTCTGGATTGTAGTAGATATGAATAACGCCTTTCCCGTGCATACCTGCAGCGGGCTTGAGAATGATGCCTTGAGGATATAGTTCTAGCCATTGTGAGATCTCAGAAATAGATTGAATAGAGTCAGTATGAGGAAGATAAGGGATCAATGTTTCTTCTGTATTAAGTTGATCATATACCTGTATTTTCGTAGGCAAATTATTATTAATGAGTTGGTAAGGTTTTTGACGTCGAATATAGATGAGTGCGGACTCCGTCTGGATTCGCTCTTTGGAACTTGCGTAAAAGCATCGATCGAATACAACGTCTGGAAAAGGTACGGGTTGGCGTTTCCAGCCTCTTTCTGTATAGCGAAAACCAAATAGAGACTGGTTACTTTGATCTAACTCATTTGCAGAAAAAATAAAAACATGTATATTATGTTGCTTACCTAATATACTTAATTCTTTATAAAACTTAGGTTCTGGCAGTAACACATCGCTTCTATTGTTATCTTCAAAGTACTCAATTTTTGCGACGGCGACTCCTAACTCTATGACTTCCATGGGGATTTCTCCCTTCCTTAAAACCTGTTAGATATTTTGCATAAGACACAACCTTTCTTACGGAAGGTCGGATCTTATTTTCACGCAAGGGGGTATTATCATTTTTAGATGGTTTGGAATTAACTTCTATAAGCCATACTTTTCCTTGCACATCTATAGCCAAATCTACACCTAACTCACCAAAATGAGCATCAATATTACTATCGATCGCTTCTGATATCGCAATGGCTGCACGTTTTAATGCGAGTAGCATATCTTCAGCATTAAAATGTTGCGGCAGATTTGTCCGGGGTAACGTATTAGTGACTGTATCAATTGATCCGCCGCGTGCCAAATTAGCTACAAAACGTTCATTCCCCGCTGTTCTTGCAACGATAGAGGTAATACTCCAAGCGCCAGTAGAATTTTTTTGCACAAGTGCTCTGAAATCAACGGGGCTACGACCTACTTGAATAACAGATAAACCCTGTTGAATTTGGTATTGTTTTCGAGATAGTTTGGATTTGAATGTTCGATATAAGCTTGATATAGAGGAGAATTTCATGGGCTTTTGATTAGTTGAACTAGCCTTTTCTAACGTTAATATTTTGGGGTTTTCAAGTGATATAATACGATAAATCCCTCTACCTAAGCTACCTTGTACGGGCTTCACATAAACAACATAATATTTGTTGATCATATATTTCAAAGTTGAAAAATCTTCTAACAGTAAAGATTCAGGTAAATAGTGCTTGACGCTTTCATCATCTTGAAGTGCATGAAAGACATCATGTTTATCTAGAAAACGCTCATTAAAAATAAATATATTATGTTTCTTAGCGGTCTGAGTGAATAGTCTCTGTACATGAGCTTGGTTCTCGATCTGACGAGTAGGTAACCGATTGTAGATGATTTCAGCTAATGGCATAGGTCTTTTCTTCCATTCGCCATCCAATATCCAGCCATTTATGAACGTTCCGTTCAAAGGAATGGAGGATGGGGTGAAAAAATAAACGGTAGCCCCAACGGCATGACAAGTTTCGGCTAATTCACGACAAAAAGAACTAATAACACCAAAAGGCTTATTCATATCCTCCGGTGTTTCTTTGTTAATGAGGACTGAAAGTAGTGGCCCTAGTTTAATCGTGGAAAGCTTACTCATATACTGAATATCAAATTGCAAAGATTTACTTGATAATGGTGGAATACCTAGTTGTTGTGCTAGCCTAGGATGAATAAAGATCCCTTGGTTTTTCTGATTTGGCAATACTTTGACAGCATGGGTATGAACTCCAAATTGAATCGTAATATGCTGTGCTTTTGGAATTTTCTGTTCCTTCATAATCATTTCACTAATATATATACTGTCTTGAGCGATGCTGTCGACAATATGAATAGGAACGATAAATTTGGATTTCAACATACTTGCGCTCCTTTCAGACTTCCTTTAGAACATTTTAACAATGAAGACATATTTAAGTAATAGGTTAGAGTATAGTATGTAGGCAAAGAGTTGTTGGTGATTCGCAAAAGATAGCATACAAGCCGCATCTTTCTCATATGCTCTAGTAAGTGATTAATATTAAGAGAGAGGAAGATCATATATGAAGCAGAAATTATTTCCATTTATAAATTTGGGACTAGCTGTCGTTATGTTGTTTTTTGCATTACCTAAGATGGGCATGTCGGCTGATCCTTTAGCAAACGCATTTTGGATCGTATGGGTTGGATTTTCTGCAATTGTTATAGCTGCCAATGGCAACATCATTCTAATGAGTGAAGAAAAGCGAGATAGACTTAAGCAGATTAAACGACAACGTTCGCTACGTTTTGAGAAAAAACTTGCTGCTATGATGAAAAATAAAGTTGATAGTGAAGCAAATAAGAAAAAAGTTAAAGGAACTGCATCTTAACTTAGCTTTATAAGCGAATGTATATCCAGTTAGATTGTGACTAATCTATCAATTAGCTCTAATAAAAATCCCCATTTAGAGAGTATTCTAATTGGGGATTTTTATTATGTTTTTTTATCCAAATAGCGTGAAATTTGGTTTTACAAGATAATGAGTCATAGGTAGCTTATTTGAGTGGAGATAGCTACAATAGTAATGAAAGGGTGATGATGATGACCACCAAACATTATGGATTAACTGAAGATCAGAACAATCAACTAGCAACAATGACGAAGCATGAACTAATCATGAATTATATACAAAGTCTAACTGTAGGCACTCGCATTTCAGTAAGAGCAATTGCTAAAGAATTGAATGTAAGTGAAGGAACAGCATATAAAGCATTCAAAGATGCCGAGATTAATGGGCTAGTTTCAACGAAAGAAAGAATTGGAACTGTTCGTATAGACCGCAAGCGAAGAGAGGCACTCGATCAATTAACGTTTCGTGAAGTAGCTGAAATCGTTGAAGGACGACTTCATGGTGGATTTGAAGGACTAGAAAAAACACTTCAAAAGTTTGTTATTGGTGCGATGGAGTTAGAGGCGATGCTGCGATATATAAATGAGGCATCACTTCTAATTGTAGGTAACCGAAAAAATGTGCATAGACGAGCGTTAGAGCAAGGGGCAGGAATATTGTTAACAGGTGGTTTTGAACCTGAGCAAGAAGTTATTGATCTAGCTAATGAGCTAGCGCTTCCAATACTATCTACCCGTCATGATACTTTTACCGTTGCTTCAATGATTAATAGGGCGATGTATGATCGCTTGATTCGAAGAAAAATTATACTATTGGAAGATATTGTGACATTTACTAAACCAGCTGATGTGATGCATACAGGACAAACTATTGCCCAATATCATGAACTATTCAAAACTACAGGTTCTGCAAGATTTCCCGTACTCGATGATCGAGGAAGAGTTGTAGGGATGATGACTGCTAAAGATGCTGCTGGAGCAGAGGATAGTACACAACTAGATAAGGTTATGTCTAAGCATCCGATTACAGCAGCTCCTAATATAACAGTCACTTCAGCGGTACATACGATGGCATTAGAGGGGATCGATTTGCTTCCAATTGTCGATCGTCATCGGAAGTTATTAGCTGTCGTCACTAGAAAAGAAGTACTTGATGCTATGCGCTTTGCAGGGAAACAACCTGTAACAGGGGAGACGTTTGAGGATCTAATATGGACGGGATTTGTACTTGAATCAGATATTATTAATGAGGATGCAAGTATGGTGTTTAGAGGTAAGATCACACCTCAAATGTCAGGTGCACTCGGAATGGCCTCAGAAGGTTTGCTTAGTACATTGATGGCACAAGCTGCACGTAATATGATTCGGGAAACGAGCAAAAGAGATTTTTTATTAGACAGTGTAAATACGTATTTCTTTCGCCCATTACCGATCGAAACAGATATTTCGATTTCAGCTAAACCATTAGAGCTTAGCCGTATGGTTACGAAAATAGAGATAACGATTATGGATAAACAAGGCTTAGCCGCCAAAGCAATTTTGGCGGCTCAAATGATAGACCCATATTAATATATTACTGTTTGACTGCTTTTCTTTGGAAATAGCTTATATTTCGTAATCCAGCGAAAAGGTTGAAAATACCGAGTACTAAAAATATCGCACCTAGTACAATTCGTAGTGTGGACTCATTCGATAGAAAAAGCTGCACGAATGAAATGAATATAAGCATAATACCCATACTTATATTAAGTTTTCCTCCAAGGATACCTTTCTTAATTGGATCTTTCGCTTGTCTAGATTTTATGCTGTAGTAAATAGCGAATAATACACTTAGAAAGATGACTGGGGAGAGGAACCACTGGATGAACTGAGTCACCATCATCAACTCCTTTCTTAGATGTAGTTCAAAATCGTGGACTGTGATCACGCTGTAGCGCGCTGCAGCGTAGTCGACGTCGAATATGCCCTCCATCGAAAGCCTGCGTGTGCTCGTGTACCAATAACGTACACTGTGCGCCTCGTTTCCGCTGTAGGTCATCTTCTTGGTGCTGACAGCCCACGATTTTGAACTTTCATTTAAAGCCTCGTGCTAGACATCGACCGCTTGTGTACTCAAGCGTACACGTTGCTGAGGTGTTGTTCTAGAGCGATTTTGAACTTTCATTTAAAGCCTCGTGCTAGAGATTGACCGCTTGTGTACTCAAGCGTACACGTTGCTGAGTGTTGTTCTAGAGCGATTTTGAACCTTCATTTAAAGCCTCGTGCTAGAGATTGACCGCTTTTGTGCACAGGCGTACACGTTGCTGAGTGTTGTTCTAGAGCGATTTTGAACTTTCATTTAAAGCCTCGTGCTAGACATCGACCGCTCGTGTACACAGGTGTACACGTTGTTGGGTAATGCAGGAACTAAGTCGGCAGAGATTATGTATTTCAATAAAAATGAGCTATCCTAGGATAGCTCATTTTCCATATGTTGCTTATTGTATCATATTTAGTTCTAGTTTTCGCTAATAGTCCAAGTTCAAAAAGTGGGCTTTTTGAACCTCATCTAATGAATAATGAGTTGAGTTATCTATTTCTATGAAGGCGAAGGGGTGTATTTCCTTACAATCATCCAAACTTGAAGCGTATTATCGACGAGTAATACGGTTTTCATTTCAATTGTGTAATCGTTATTTAGCACACCAGAGTACACTTTCTTTTCTAGTAATTTCCGTGCGAATTGCGCGTTGGAATCGATGTCGTATATGCTTTGACCAATAAATATTGAGAGATCTTCCCGTACTTGTTTGAGGATCTCGTTTTGAGTTAATGTATCCAGCTTTGGCTTTTCAGTAGAGTTATTCTCATCCTCTATTCTTAGTTTTAAGCTTTTTATGACGGTATGATGTGACTTATATTGTGATAGATTGTGAATATCCTTTTCATACTGAATTAACTTTTCCTCTAGTTCAGATTTTGAGTTGTAGAAGGCTTCAAATTGTGCAGTATGTAATGTATTCAATAGAATAGCCCCGACTAACCCACCGATAATGAATACGCCTATCAGCTGGAGTAAATGAAAGTAACGTTCAAAAGGCGGTAAACGCATTACGTGATCGCCCCTTTACAAGCTAGCTTAATAAGCTCGGTAGCAGTATGTGCCCCGAGAAAAGCGAACAGGATAAAGCAAATTTGCTGAATTGCAGGCGATATCTGTCCAGCACTAATATTACTTTCGATAACACGTACTGGATCAATTGATCCCCCTATTGCTGCAACAATTGCCCATATCTTAAGGCGTGAAGCAGTATCTAGTATGACTGTTGCTGGAGGCATTAGCATAAATACTGCTCCGACACCTGCAATTAGTGACCCACCTAATACAACACCAAAAGCGACAAAGAAATCAAGTCCAGCTTTTGAAAGAAAATCATTCAATTGAAATACCTCCTAAAACTTTTTTGTTTGCTTCTCGAATTACTACATGTAAACAAAAAGTAGCTTCGGAAGCATAAACTTCTATCACGCAAATGCCTATATATCATTGTATGGGCGTGTCCATGCGGAATATGATAAAATGAAAGGAATAAACATTTACTTGTAGTAGAGGGAGTGAGAATTAATGAGCACAACAACGGCAGAGCAATTTGTTCATCTTCACGTTCATAGTGAATATAGCTTGTTAGATGGCGCAGCCAGAATTAAAGAGCTCGTTAAGGCTGCTGCAAGCAAAGGGATGAAAGCACTAGCACTTACTGACCATGGCGTTATGTATGGGGCTGTTGCCTTCTATAAAGCATGTCTTGAATATAATATTAAGCCGATTATCGGCTGTGAAATATATTTTACTGCGGGCTCTCGTTTTGAAAAAGGCAATCGTAAAGAGAATCCAATCTATCATCTCATCCTATTAGCTGCTAATGAACAAGGATATCGTAACTTGATGAAAATTGTTTCTACTGCACAAGTTGAAGGGATGCATTATAAACCTCGCGCTGACTATGAGCTGTTGCGTCAACATTCAGAAGGAATTATATGTTTGAGTGCATGTCTTGGTGGAGAGGTTAATCAGCATTTACTGCATCAACGAATGGATGAAGCAAGAGCTGCAGCACTTCGCCACAAAGAAATATTTGGAGATCGATATTATCTTGAGATTCAAAATCATGGTATGTTGGAGCAGAAGCAAGCAGAAACGCTTATGATTCAATTGGCACAAGAACTAAATATACCGTTAGTTGCGACCAATGATGTTCATTACATTGAACCGCGTGATGCAGCAATGCAAGAAGTATTGATCTGTATTGGTACTGGGAAATCACTGCAAGATGAAGATCGACTTAAGATGGAAACAGATCAGTTGTATTTGAGAACAGGTGCTGAAATGGCTGAGCGCTTTCAGCATGTACCAGAAGCTATTTGTAATACAGCGGAAATTGCAGCACGATGCAATGTTGAATTACAGCTAGGGAGAGCGAACTTACCCCAATTTTGGCCAATTCCACAAAAGCAAACATCAAATTCATTTCTGCGAGAATTATGTCTTGACGGTATGAATTTAAGATATGGTGATAGCGAGCAATGGCTTAATGATACGCAGTTCCGTCAGACGGTTACGGACCGACTCCATTTCGAACTCTCTGTCATTGAGAAGATGGGGTACGAGGATTATTTTCTAATTGTCTGGGATTTCATTCGTTTTGCGAAAGAGAGACATATCGCAGTAGGACCTGGTCGTGGATCTAGTGCCGGAAGTCTTGTTGCATATACACTTCAAATTACTGACGTAGACCCTATTAAATATAAGTTGCTATTTGAGCGTTTTCTTAATCCGGAACGGGTCAGCATGCCTGATATCGATATTGACTTTGATGATGAACGACGTGATGAAGTTATACAATATGTAGCAGCAAAGTACGGCGATGAACATGTTGCTCAAATTATTACATTCGGTACGATGGCTGCAAAAGCAGCGATCCGAGATGTTGGTAGAGCTATGAATATCTCATTCCAAGAAGTTGATCGAGCAGCCAAGCTTATTCCTAATCAGCTTGGAATTACGCTTGAGCAAGCATTAATTCAAAGCAAGGAACTACGTGCTGCTTACGATGGTAGTGCAAGCACTAGAAGGTTAATCGATATGGCAATTAAGGTAGAAGGCATGCCACGTCATTCTTCTACGCATGCTGCAGGGGTTGTCATTGCTGCTTCACCATTAACTGAATACACACCGCTCCAAGTAGGTAGTGAGGATATGTTGCTTACTCAATATTCTATGGAGCATCTTGAATCAATCGGGTTGTTAAAGATGGACTTTCTTGGACTTCGAACGTTGTCGATTCTAGGGAGGGCACATCGTTGGGTTGAAGAAATTAATAAAAAACAGGTGAATTTCCAGCATATTTCAGATGATGATCCCTTAACTTATGAAATGTTAGGTAAAGGGGAGACTACAGGGATATTTCAGTTAGAGTCCCCAGGAGTAAGACGTGTACTACGCGACATGAAGCCATCTGATTTCGAAGATATTGTCTCTGTACTAGCTCTCTACAGACCAGGACCAATGGAATTTATTCCAAAGTATATCGAAGGCAAGCACGGTAAAATTGTTGTCGAATATCCACACGACTCACTTCGCCATATTTTGCAAGATACTTACGGTATAATTGTTTATCAAGAGCAAATTATGCAAATTGCTTCTCACATGGCAGGCTTTTCACTTGGAGAAGCAGATTTGTTAAGACGAGCTGTTTCTAAGAAGAAACGTGAAGTTCTTGATGAAGAGCGAGCACATTTTGTGCAAGGTAGTATAGGGATGGGATACGATGAGCTAACTGCCAATCAAGTGTACGATATGATTGTTCGATTTGCTGATTATGGTTTCCCACGAGCCCATGCTGTTGCATATGGTGTTCTAGCTTTTCGTACAGCTTGGTTCAAAGCGCATTATCCTATTATTTTTATGGCTTCTATGCTTGCATCAGTCGCTGGCAACATGAGAAAGGCTGCACAATATGTGGACGAATGTTCTCGTATGGGCATTGCAGTACTACCACCTTGTATAAATAATAGTGGACTGAACTTTGCTCCGACGAAAGATGGTATTCGTTTCGGGCTAGCTGCAATTAAAAATGTAGGAACACAAGCTATTGAATCTATTGTGTCAGGTAGAAGCGAGAAACCTTATATCTCAATGCTGGATTTCTGTAAACGAGTAGATTTGCGAGTTGTGAACAAGCGAGTACTAGAATCACTTATTTTGGCAGGAGCCTTCGATCAATTTGAAGGACATCGTGCACAATTATTAGCAGCGCTAGATGATACGTTAGAAGCTGTAATGAAGTGGAAGAAAGAACGAGATGATTTGCAAATTGAACTATTCGGCTTTGAAGAAATTCAGAACTGGGACGTAGAACTACCTAACATAAGAAGTTTTACTATGACAGAGCAGTTAGAACATGAATATGAGTTAATGGGAATGTATTTGTCTGGTCACCCACTAGACGAATTATTAAATGTACTACAAGGCCAAAATATCAATTCCTTAATTGAACTTTATGATCGTGAAGAAGGTTACAAGGCAGTCGTTCCAGTCCGTATCGCATCCATTCGTCCTTATATGAGTAAAAATGGGCAAGCGATGGCTTTCGCGGAAGTTGAGGATCGAATTGTACGTATCGAAGCAGTTGTATTCGCAAGTACATGGCGTAAATGTAGCGCTTCATTAGTTAAGGACAGTTTAGTGCTTATGCTTGCCTCTGTGCAAAAGCAAGAGGATGAGATTAAATTAATCGTGGATGATGTTGTTATTGTTGGTGATGAACCAATTGAAGAAATGGCTAAACATGTAGACCGATTAAGAGGACAAGCTGAAAGATGGCAACGAAATAAGGGAGCTACGAAGTCTTCTTCAGCCCCGAGACGAGAAGTTACGAATACACAACCTACAACTAAAAAAATATTTATTAAAATTAACGAACAGCTTGAACAGCCTACAATATTAGCTATTCTTAAAAATAAAATATTGCAGTATCAAGGTGATTTAGTTATCGTATTATTCTATGAACGAACTGGTCAAATTGTCGCATTAAGTGAGCAATACCGTGGAAATTCAAGCGAGGAATTTATACTAGAGGTAGAGCACTTACTTGGAAAAGGTTCCATTGTAATTAAGTAACAATAGGCACATTTACGACTCTGAGCGCATATGCATATCGGTACAGCATAATGTGAGGAGTGGATAGTATGATCCCTATTGAAAAATTACTTTTACAACGAGGAGTCAAGATTTCTGATATTGCAGAAATCGCATTTTTATTGCAAGCACAATATAATCCGATTTTGACAATGGATGAATGTATTGTTAGTGTACGTGCAGTACTATCGAAGCGGGAAGTCCAATACGCGCTTTATACAGGCATTGCTTTGGATGATCTAGCAGAGAGAAAGCTATTGCCAGAACCACTTCAGTCCATTATGGAGAAAGATGAACCTCTTTTTGGAGTTGATGAAACTCTTGCACTAGGGATTACAAATGTGTACGGTATGATCGGCTTAACAAGTTTCGGTTACTTAGATAAAGTTAAGCCGGGGATCTTACAGAAGTTAAATAATAAAGCAAATGGTATACATGTTTTTCTTGATGATCTTGTAGCCGGACTAGCGGCTGCTGCGTCTGCAAGGATTGCACATGGTGATGCCAAAGCGAATCAATATGATTTGCCCGATTGTTAGTAGTTATGTTATCATTGGTTCATCATACGGCCTTTGACGGGAATAGTAGCTGTATAGTGATATACACTTGCTAACGTGGAGTTGTAGGAGGTATTCCCATGTGGACGGTATTCTATATTGCACCTACTGAGAGAGCAGCAGAAAACATTAAAAATAAACTTACACAAGAAGGATTTCTAGTTAAGATCCGTCCTGTCAATTTGTCCAAACAGCAATTTGAAATTCTTGTCCCATCTGGTGAAGTAGAAGAAATTCGTGAAGTTTTTGACACCATTATTCGCCCGTAAGATTCGTAGTTTCAATTGCCCCCAAAGAGGTGTGAAACGTGCAAATTAAAGATTTATTTTCAAAGAAAAAATATGCCACAATACCAACTGAGCGTCCTAAGCGTGAGGTGCCAGAAGGTTTAATGAACAAGTGTTCAAAATGTGGAAACATTCAGTACAGTAAAGAATTAGAAAAGAACTTAAAGGTATGCTCATCTTGCGGTCATCATGGTCGATTAAATGCGAGAGAGCGTATTGCCATGACTTTAGATGAAGGCATTATCGTTGAATACGATGAAACAATGGAGTCTGTTGACCCGTTGGATTTCCCAGGTTACAAAGTCAAGTTAGAGCAGCAAAAAGCGAAAACTAACTTACATGATTCTGTTATTACTGGTGAAGGCACAATTGGTGGATTCCCTGTTGTTGTCGCTGCTATGAGCTTTGACTTCTTTACAGGAAGTATGGGTTCAGTTGCGGGAGAGAAAATAACGAGAGCCATTGAAAGCGCACACTTGAAAAAGCTTCCGATTATCATCTTCTCCACATCAAGTGGAGCAAGAATGCAAGAGAGTATTCTAAGTTTGATGCAGATGGCGAAAACAAGCGCTGCACTTGCAAAATTCCAAGGTGACGGTGGTTTGTACATATCTGTATTTACAGATCCTACAACTGGCGGCGTATCTGCTAGCTTTGCAAGTCTTGGAGATTATAATTTAGCTGAACCAGGTGCGTTAATTGGATTTGCAGGACGTATTGTTATTGAACAGACGATTCGTCAAAAGTTACCCGATAACTTCCAAACTGCTGAGTTCAATTTGCAACATGGTCAATTAGACAAAGTTGTTCATCGTAAAGATATGCGTTCGATGATCACTAAGTTACTTGATATGCATTGCGTTAAGGAGGTTACTACTGGTGAGTGAGTTGCCTTTTGAGAAACCGTTAAATGATATGCGTAATAAAATTAAAGAATTGAAAAGTTTGAGTGATGGAAAAGGCATTGATTTCTCGGAAGAGATTGCAAGGCTTGAAGATCGTTGTAAGGAAATTGAAGATACAATGTATCGGGAGTTAACAGCTGCACAAAAAATGCAGCTTGCTCGTCATCATCAACGTCCTACTTCGCTTGATTTCATTCAGGCTATTTTTACTGATTTTATTGAGCTACATGGTGATCGTCTATTTGCCGATGATTTAGCGATTGTTGGTGGACTAGCTAAGTTCAATGGAATTCCAGTAACGGTTGTTGGTCATCAACGTGGTAAAGATACACGTGATAATATTGCAAGATTTTTCGGAAGTCCTCACCCAGAAGGCTTTCGTAAAGCACTTCGCTTTATGCAACAGGCTAACAAATTCAAACGTCCGATTATAACATTTATCGATACAAAGGGTGCCTATCCTGGTAATACTGCTGAAGAGCGCGGTCAATCCGAAGCTATTGCACGCAATCTAAGAGAAATGGCGGGCTTTGGTGTGCCAATTATTTGTGTCGTAATCGGAGAAGGCGGTAGTGGTGGTGCTTTAGCTCTAGGCGTTGGCAATCGTGTTCTAATGCTAGAGAATGCAATCTACTCTGCCATTTCACCAAATGGTGCTGCATCTATACTTTGGAAAGATGCAACCCGAGCAGATGAAGCAGCTGAAGCAATGAAAATTACTGCAAAAGACTTGTTGGAACTTGAGATTATCGAAGATATTATTAGTGAACCGCAAGGCGGAGCTCATCGTGATATGGACGTTCAAGTAGAGTCTATAAGGATAGCAATCGATAAACATTTAACAGAGTTATTACAGATGACATCAGATGAATTAATCGAAGATCGTTATTTGAAATTCCGTAAAATTGGTTACTATACTATGGCTCAGCAAGAGGCTGGTCAAGCTGTAGAATAGCTACTGTTGTAACTACCCAATATATGTAGGTTGCAAACAAAGTAGAAATTAGATAAGATAATAGACCGTAAGAAAAGATTAAGATATTATGAATGTGTTATATGGTGTCATAATTTGTATTGGAATTATGACACTTTGGTGATACTATTAATAATGAATTTCAGGCAATATATCGGAGGAACCTATCATGCGTAAAACTAAAATCGTTTGTACCATTGGACCATCCAGCGAATCGTTGGAAAATACTAAGAAACTAATCAAAGCAGGAATGAACGTAGGCCGTCTTAACTTCTCTCATGGAGATTTTGAAGAACATGGAAACCGTATTAAAAACATTCGTGCTGCGAATCTAGAACTTGGTACATCAGTAGCAATCTTGTTAGATACAAAAGGTCCAGAAATCCGTCTTGGTAAGCTTAAGGAAGAACCTATCGAGCTTATTCAAGGTGATGCAATAACACTTACAACAGAAGAAATACTTGGAGATATTAATCGTATTCCAGTAACATATGATAATCTTCCTAATGATTTGTCTGTTGGTTCAACAGTTCTAATCGATGATGGTTTGATTGGCTTGAAGGTTGAAAGTATTGAAGGTACAGAAGTACACTGTCGTATCGTTAACAGTGGTCCTATTAAAGGGAAAAAAGGTGTTAACGTTCCAGGAGTGAAAATTTCACTTCCAGGTATTACTGAAAAAGATAGAAATGATATCATTTTCGGTATTGAACAAGGTGTTGATTTCGTAGCTGCTTCATTCGTTCGCAAAGCTAGTGATGTTTTAGAAATTCGTGAATTACTAGAACAACATAATGCTAGTCACATTCAAATTATTTCTAAAATCGAAAACCAAGAGGGCGTTGATAACCTAGATTCAATTCTAGAAGTATCTGACGGACTTATGGTTGCTCGTGGTGATCTTGGCGTAGAAATTCCTGCTGAAGAAGTACCACTAGTTCAAAAAATGATGATTAAAAAATGTAATGTAGCTGGTAAACCAGTTATTACAGCAACACAAATGCTTGATTCCATGCAACGTAATCCTCGTCCAACTCGCGCTGAAGCAAGTGACGTAGCGAATGCGATTTTTGATGGAACTGATGCAATTATGCTTTCTGGTGAAACAGCTGCTGGTAAATATCCAACAGAATCTGTTGAGACAATGTCTCGTATTGCTGAGCGCGCTGAGCAAGCTCTTGAATATCGTGAGATTTTCATGAAACAAGCAAGTGCTCAACAAAATTCAGTAACAGAAGCAATTAGCCAAGCAGTTGCTAACTCAGCTCTTGATCTTAATGCTAAAGCGATTGTAACTTCTACACAAAGTGGATTCACTGCTCGTGTAGTTTCTAAATATCGTCCAAAAGCGCTTATCATTGCAGTTACTCCTACTGAACAAGTTATGTGTGGACTAGCACTAAATTGGGGGGTATTCCCTGTTAGAGGTATTGAGGCTGATACAACGGATGAAATGTTCGAAAACGCTGTTAAAGGCGCTATGAACACAGGTCTATTGTCTGCTGGAGATACAGTTGTTATTACTGCTGGTGTTCCTGTTGGACGTGCTGGTACAACTAATCTGATGAAAATTCATCATATTGGCGAACTATTAGCTACTGGACAAGGTATCGGTAGTCAAAATGTAACAGGTAAAATTGTTGTTGCACGTACGCCTGCTGAAGC
Source organism: Paenibacillus endoradicis (assembly GCF_024721975.1). The sequence goes on from NZ_JANQBB010000003.1 coordinate 274,887, forward strand.
TAACGCTAAAATGCAAAAAGGTGATGTACTTGTAACAGTTTCTACTGATAAAGATTTCATTCCTGCTTTTGAATTAGCTAGTGCAGTAATTACAGAGCAAGGCGGTATCACTAGTCATGCAGCAGTTTGCGGCATTAACTTAACTACACCAGTTGTTATCGGTGTTACAAATGCAACTGAAATCTTGAAAGATGGAATGGAAGTTACGATTTATTCTGAAACAGGATATATCTACTCCGGACAATCAAAAGTACTATAATTCAAACTATTTGATAAAAATAAGAGCGATGGTGATTTTCACCGTCGCTTTTTGTCTACCACAATAGAATTTATAAATTTCCGAGCGCAGCGCTGGGCAAATTCTATTTGGCGATAAAAGCTACCTTATAAACACGGTCGCTCATCCACGAATTGCTTCGATAAAGGTTTTCTCATAAATAAATAATAGCCATGCTTACGATGCTATTTTTCAATTACGAAGATGTATTGCAAGAAGCAATTGAAAAATATTAGAGTATACTTACGAAGTTACTTTTCAATTACAAGTAGTGTTACTGGAAAGTATTGAAAAGTTTGAGGAGATGAAATATGAAGGATTTCTGGTATACTCATCCAATTAGAGTAAGATATCAAGAAACAGATCAAATGAGTGTAGTATTTCATGGAAATTATGTAACCTGGTTCGAAATTGGACGTACAGAATGGATAAGAAGTATGGGGTATCATTATCGTGATATAGAAGATAAAGGGTTATTACTACCTGTTATCGATCTTGCTGTGAAATACGTCTCTCCTGCGAAGTATGATGATATGGTCATTGTGTGTACGCGCATGAAAGAATGTACACCATTGCGAATAGAGTTCGAATCACAAGTACGTAAAGTGACAAATGATAATTTCTTATCTTCCGAGTATGCTAATGAAAACGAACTGCCAGGTGATTTACTCGTTACTGGTGGTACGAAACATGTATGGGTGAATTCGAACTTTCAACCTACTCGTATATCTAAAGTGATGCCCGAATTATATGAAGTGATAGCCAATAGTTAACGGGGGTGAGTTACATGAGGAAATGGATTTTAGTGCTAGTTATTTTGTTACCCATTATTGAAATTTGGGGCATATTACAAGTAGGAGATTGGATTGGTGGCTGGAATACATTTGTTCTTCTATTGTGTATGAGTCTTTTTGGAGCATTCGCGACGCTGATGGAAGGTAAGAAAGTTTTATTAGAGGCGCAACGTCAGATGAGCTCGGGACAAATTCCAGGTCGTTCATTTATTAATGGAGTATGTGTGTTAGTGGGAGGTATTTTACTTCTTATCCCAGGATTTTTGAGTGATATTGTTGGTTTGATTTTACTATTACCTTTTACACGTCCGATCCTTGAAGGATTTATATTGAAATGGATAGAAAAAAGTATGAGAAATGGTAAATTCACTATAAATAGGTTTTAAATTTAACAATTGCTTTACAATTGTTTGCATTAATTTTAACGATCATATCATATAGTTAAGCTATTGCAGTATTGCTGAATCATCAGTAACTAACATTACTGCATAGGGGGAAGACTCATGTCAAAGCAATTGTCAGCTTATCTCAATCGAGATCTTAGTTGGATTGAATTTAATCGTCGTGTACTACAAGAGGCACAAGATTCAACCAATCCATTATTAGAAAGAGCTAAATTTCTAGCTATAGTTACATCCAATTTAGATGAGTTTATGAGTGTAAGAGTTGCAGGAATTCATGAACAGATTAGAGCAGGATTAACGAAAATGGACTTTACAGGCTATTCACCTTCTGGTCTATGGAAAAGATTGCAAAAGAGAACGAAAGATATCGTACATGATCAATATCGTACTTATCGTGATATAGTGAAATGCATGAACAAGGAAGGCATTTTCATTCGCAATATGGCGGATTTGAATAGTACACAACAGAAGTTAGTAGAGGATTATTTTTACGATATTGTGTTTCCTGTATTAACACCAATGGCTGTAGATCAAAGTAGACCATTCCCACATGTGCATACTAAAGAGTTGTATCTGGCTGTTTCTTTGAGGCTTGAAAATCAAGTAAATCAAGATGAACCTTTATTTGCTATTATTCAAGTTCCAAGTATTTTACCGCGTTTTGTAACGATTCCTGGTCGTGGAAATAGTAAAAAGCAAGAATTTATATTACTTGAAGATTTATTAAAATCTTATATTCATACTTTATTTAATGGTTACACACCGTTTGCAGTTAGTACATTCCGATTAACACGTAATGCGGACCTAACACTTGATGAAGAAGGCGCAGAGGATTTGTTAGAGGAAATAGAAAAGGAGCTTCGTCGTCGAAAATGGGGAGTTGCTGTTCGTCTTGAAATAGAGCATGATATTGAACCGTTTGCTCTAGAAATGTTGAAGGATGAACTTGAAATTAATGATGGTCTGTTTATGATAGATGGTCCACTTGACCTCAGCTTCTTGATGAAATTTTCTAACTCTATTCCTGGTCGTGATCAGCTTCGTAATGAGAAGTTTGAACCTGAATATGCTAAGGAATTTGAAGATGCAGATAATATTATGAGTGTCATCGCGCAGAGAGATGTGCTCTTATATCATCCTTATGAATCGTTCGAACCAGTGAATGAATTTGTTTGGCAAGCTGCACAAGATCCAGAAGTATTGGCGATTAAGATGACGATGTATCGTGTAAATGGACATTCTTCGCTTGTCAAAGCATTGGAGTATGCGGCAGCAGAAGGTAAGCAAGTTACTGTAGTCGTAGAGCTAAAGGCAAGGTTTGATGAAGAGCGAAATATTGCTTGGGCAAAGCAATTAGAAAAAGCTGGTTGTCACGTTGTATATGGATTAGTCGGTTTGAAAATTCATGCAAAGATATTATTGGTCGTACGTCGTGAGCAACATGGATTGAAGCGATATGTTCATGTTGGAACAGGTAATTATAATGAAAATACAGCAAAAACATATACAGATATTGGATTAATGACAAGTAATGATACGATTGGAACTGATGCTTCTGCGCTCTTTAACGAGGTCACAGGATATTCTGTTCCTCGCAATTGGGAAGCATTTGCCGTTGCACCTAGTGGTATGAAACAGAAACTAATTAGATTAATTGATCGTGAAATTGAAAATGCACATGCAGGTAAAGAAGCGAAAATCATTGCAAAGATGAACAGTTTATCAAACCAAGAAATGATTAATAAGTTATATGAAGCTTCGATTGCGGGCGTCAAAATCGAATTAATTATTCGTGGCGTTTGTTGTTTAAAACCTGAAGTACCAGGTTTAAGTGAAAATATAAAAGTAATAAGTATTGTAGATCGTTATCTTGAACATTCTCGAATTGTTTATTTCTTTAACGATGGTGCCGAAGAAGTTTACTTATCCAGCGCTGATTGGATGACTAGAAATCTTGAGAAACGTGTAGAGTTATTATGTCCGGTGTTTGACAATGAGTTGAAAAATACGCTAATCGTACTGTTAAACATGAGCCTTGGCGATAATACGAAAGCTAGACAACTGAAAATGACTGGTCAGTATGAAGCTGTTAATCGTGAGCACGAAGTTCCATTCCGCAGTCAATATGTTGCACAGCGAGTTGATAAGTGGAAGGGGACTCAATATCCCGTTACTTGAGAGGATGTTCAAAACGTCCACTTGTGATCACGACGGGTAGCTACGAAGTGTATTCGACGGCGAATATGACATGAAGTCGGAGAATGTGATACGCGCGTACCAATTACGTACGCTGTGTTTCTCGCTACCTAGACTTCAAGCCATCTTCTTGGAGCTGACAAGCTAACGTTTTGAACTTCGATTAAAAGTAGATGTTCAAAAAGCAGACTTTGATAACGATGATTATGCTAAAGTAGTATAATCGAAATCAAATGTGAAGCGAAAAAGCTGTACAAGTTCACTGAGTGTAAGTTGTGAACTTGTACAGCTTTTGTTATGGTTGAAAACTTCAAATGTTAATAGATAGACGAAACCTTCAAAACAGGCTTCACGTTCCATTGTTTTTTGAAATCATTGGCTAGCTCTTTAATTTTAAGTTGTTCGATCGATAACTCTGATTTATCAGCATGCGCTTGAATAATCATCTTTTCATCCGCTATTGTTAGATCTAATTGATTAATGCTCTGGGTTTCGCTATGGTCTAGTGCAGCAGCAAGTTGAAGGATCATGCCTAATTTACAAATTAATTCGATATCCTCCGCGCTTATTAGCTCGTTATAATCCTTCAGCTCATTACGTGTTTTGTTTTTGCTTCGGTATGACGCGATCGCCGCAACTAGTAATATCTCTTTATGAGACAACCCGTTTAAATGGGAATGGATGATAAGATAGAAGGTATGCTTACTATAATCATAGTAGTCGATTGTAGCACCGATGCGATATAGATTTGCAGCAGTTTTGAGATACAATGACAGTTGAGCTAGGTACTCGCTATCACTGTGCAATTGCTGCAATAACTGAACTGCTACAGTACTCACATGTTCTACATGCGCACGAGGGACAGCTGTGTGTAAGGCAAGCAAGTTTTGTACACTATATTGTAGAGGATGCTGTAATAGTGGTTGTTCAGGGAAAAATAGTTTGTGAAATAGACCATCTCTCAAACCAGCACCGCAAATAATGTAATGTGTACCTTGTATATATTGAAAGATCGTAGACATAACAGCAATTCCAGGGACAATTACATCGACTCGATCCTTACTCAATCCAGCTTCTTTCTTACGTTTGTCTTGCGGAAGTTGACGTAAATGTTGAAATAGAGTCAGCACTTGTTCCGATTGAATTGGATAATTATGTGTCTGAGAGAACGGATACTGAATTGCTGCTTGATGAATCTTGCCTAATGAACGTGCTGTTCCGCCAACTGCAATAAGTGGTAGATGCATATATTTTGTAATCCATTCGTGCTTATTCAATTCTGTAATAACATCATGTTGCAACGATTGCAGTTGTTGATCAGTCAAACCTTGATGACTATCATATTTTTTATTGAAGCTTACGCAACCGAATGAAAAGGAGAACGAGTGAACGATTTTTCGATTAAGAAACAATGTGAGTTCAGATGAACCGCCTCCAATATCAAGTAAAAAGCCATTTTGTATGGATAGAGAATTGACCATTCCTAAGAAACCGAATTCTGCTTCTTCTGCACCTGTAAGAACTCTGATCATTAGTCCAGTTGCTTCATATACACGCTCTATGATTGTCTGTTGATTTGTAGCATTACGAATAGCTGCAGTTGCAATTGGAACTAGTGTTACGAGTTTATGTTGTGAGGCAAATAAAGTGAAAATTTGTAATGTTTCAATGAGATCATTGATGCCATTATCATTAAGTTCACCTTGTTCATTCACTTTACCGCTTAGCCTTGCGGAACGCTTATTACCATCAACGACGCGATGAGCACCATTTTCAGTTTTTTCGTATATTACAAGTCGAATGGAATTCGACCCGATGTCAATAATGCCATAACGTTTCGTCATTATTATCCTCCTGCGTGACAATCATTAATACTCGTACATTATTTTATCATAATATGGAGAGGCTTATCATTATCTACTGTATAAATATTCACAATTCTTTAGGAATTAATTCGAAATGTGATATAATGTACAAGTTATGTAAATACATACTGATTCAATATATCAATGACTGCGATAAAGCATTTTTATCCTTGTTATTGTTCACTTTTTTGACAAAATCCTATATCATTGAAATTAGTGGTAAAGGTTAGTCCGATTTTCAAGTACTCATTCATTCAATAATAAAGGAGAGGGAACGATGACAGCAACAAAAGGTCTTGAAGGTATTGTAGCAGCACAATCATCCATCAGTTCTATTATTGATGGAATTTTGACATACCGTGGAATTAATATCGATGATCTCGCTGAGCATGCATCATTTGAAGAAGTTGCATATTTACTATGGTATGGTAAATTACCAAATCGTGCAGAACTTGCAGATTTGCAACAAAATCTTGATACGTATGCAGTTATTCCATCGGAAGTCATTGAAGGAATTAAGTTATATCCTAAAGATACCAATTCAATGGCAGCACTTCGTACAGCAGTTTCAAGTCTTGCGCTTTATGATACGTCAAGTAATGAAATGTCACAATCAGCGAATATACTGAAAGCGATTAAATTACAAGCACAGCTACCTACAATTGTAGCGGCTTTTGCTCGTATTCGTGAAGGAAAAGAACCAATTGCTCCTAAGCAAGGTGTTTCTATCGCACACAATTTCTTGTATATGTTAACTGGTGAAGAGCCTGCTGATGTTGCCGTGAAAGCACTAGACCAAGCGCTAGTCCTTCATGCTGATCATGAATTGAATGCTTCTACCTTTGCTGCACGTGTAACTGTTGCGACTCTATCTGATATATATTCTGGTGTTACTTCTGCTATTGGAGCTTTGAAAGGGCCACTTCATGGTGGTGCAAATGAGGCTGTAATGGTTATGCTAGAGGAAATCGGTTCCAAAGAAAATGTGAATGCTTATATTGAAAAGGCATTAGCAAATAAAGTGAAAATTATGGGCTTTGGTCATCGTGTATATAAAAATGGTGATCCTCGTGCAAAGCACTTACAAAAAATGTCTCTTGAACTTGGTAAGCTTACGGGTAATATGGAACTTTATGAAATGTCAGTACAAATCGAAGATCTTGTTACAGGTCAAAAAGGCTTAAAACCGAATGTAGACTTCTATTCTGCTTCTGTTTATACTGCATTACAAATTCCTCGCGATTTGTTCACGCCAATATTTGCAATTAGCCGTGTTTCTGGTTGGAGTGCTCATATTCTTGAACAATACGAGAATAATCGTTTAATTCGTCCTCGTGCTGAATATGTTGGACCTGTAGGTGCAACATATGTTGGTATCGATGAAAGATAAAAAGTAGATGTAATTCAAACATTCTCTTGTAATCACGATGACTCTGCTAACGGGGCATATTCGGCGGTGAAGATGCCATTCATCGGTCGTAAGTCTAGGCTTCCGTTGAATGTTTCTTGCAGAAACATTGTAACCAATAACGTACGCTGTGCGCTTCACATCCCCAGCATCATGGCATCGTCTGTGCGCTGACAAGCAAATGTTTTGAATTTTTATTTTATGGTAGTTCAAAATTTATTTTTTGAACACGCTCTAACAATACTAAATATTTAACCAATTTTAAGGAGGATTTTATTACATGTCATTATTTGAACAATTCGCAATGCCTACTGAAGGCGAGAAAATTACTATCGAGAACGGTACACTTCAAGTTCCAAACCAACCAATTATTCCATTCATCGAAGGTGACGGAACGGGTCGTGACATTTGGGCAGCATCTAAACGTGTTCTTGATGCAGCTGTTGAAAAAGCTTATAACGGCGACAAAAAAATCGCTTGGTATGAAGTTTTTGCTGGTGAAAAAGCATTCAATGGTTACGGCGAATGGTTGCCTGCTGATACTCTTTCTGCAATTCGTGAATATATCGTAGCAATTAAAGGTCCTCTTACTACTCCAATCGGTGGTGGTATTCGTTCATTGAACGTTGCACTTCGTCAAGAACTTGACCTATATACTTGTATCCGTCCTGTTCGTTATTTCGACGGTGTTCCTTCACCAGTTAAACGTCCTGAACTAGTAGACATGGTTATCTTCCGTGAAAATACAGAAGATATCTATGCAGGAATCGAGTATCAAGAAGGTTCAGATGCAGTTAAAAAAGTAATCGAATTTCTTCAAAATGAAATGAATGTTAAAAATATTCGTTTCCCTGAAACTTCTGGTATTGGTATTAAACCAGTTTCATCTGAAGGTTCAAAACGTCTTGTACGTGCTGCGATTGAATATGCAATCAAACATGACCGTAAATCAGTAACACTAGTTCACAAAGGTAACATCATGAAATTCACTGAGGGTGCTTTCAAAAACTGGGGCTACGAAGTGGCTGAACAAGAATTTGCAGAGCAAACTTTCACTTGGGATCAATATGATCGCATTAAAGCAGCTGAAGGCGTAGATGCAGCTAACGCGGCTCAAGCAGCAGCTGAAGCAGCTGGCAAAATTATTGTTAAAGATGCAATTGCTGATATTGCGCTTCAACAAGTTCTAACTCGTCCAACTGACTTTGATGTTATTGCAACACTTAACTTGAATGGTGACTACTTATCCGATGCACTTGCTGCACAAGTTGGTGGTATTGGTATCGCTCCAGGAGCGAACATTAACTACTTGACAGGTCATGCGATTTTCGAAGCAACTCATGGTACTGCTCCGAAATATGCTGACAAAGACGTAGTTAACCCAGGATCTGTTATTCTTTCTGGCGTAATGCTTCTTGAGCACCTAGGCTGGCAAGAAGCTGCTGACCTTATCTACAAAGGTATGGAAACAGCAATTAACAATAAAACAGTAACTTATGACTTCGCACGTCTAATGGAAGGCGCTACAGAAGTTAAATGTTCTGAATTCGCTAACCAAATCATCAACAACTTATAATATATTGCTTGAATAGAATTCAAACAAAGAGAGCCCTGTTGGCTCTCTTTGTTTACATAAATCTTTACATATGAAAAATTAAGCAAATGCTTACGGTGACATTTTTCAATTACATAGTAGTCTATCAAGAAAAATATGGAAAATTTTAGGAGGTTTAATAATATGGCAATTACACGTAAAAAAATCTCGATTGTTGGTGCTGGTTTTACAGGGGCAACGACAGCATTAATGATTGCTCAAAAAGAGCTTGGTGATGTAGTATTAGTTGATATTGCGCCTCTTGAAAATCCGACTAAAGGTAAAGCGCTAGATATGCTTGAAGCGACTCCTGTTATGGGTGTTGATGCTAATATTATCGGTACTTCTAACTATGACGATACGAAAGATTCTGATATCGTTATTATTACTGCTGGTATTGCTCGTAAGCCTGGGATGAGTCGCGATGATCTAGTGAACACTAATGCAGGTATTGTGAAGTCTGTATGTGAGCACATTAAAGTGACAAGCCCGAATGCTTACGTAATAATTTTAAGTAACCCAGTTGATGCAATGACATATACAGCTTATCAAACACTTGGATTCTCTAAAAACCGTGTAATCGGTCAATCTGGTGTTCTTGATACCGCTCGTTATTGCACATTTATCGCACAGGAACTTAACGTTTCTGTAGAAGATGTTCGTGGATTCGTGCTTGGTGGTCATGGTGATGATATGGTACCGCTAGTTCGTTATTCCAACGTCGCAGGCATTCCCATTGAGAAATTGATCCCTGCAGACCGTATCGAAGCAATCGTTCAACGTGCCCGTGTTGGTGGTGGCGAGATCGTTAACCTTCTTGGTAACGGTAGTGCGTACTATGCACCAGCAGCTTCAATCGTTCAAATGACGGAAGCTATACTGAAAGATAAGAAACGAATCATCCCTGTTATTGCTTACCTTGAAGGCGAATATGGATATAATAACTTATTTATCGGAGTTCCAGCAGTTCTTGGAGGCGACGGAATTGAGCGAATTATTGAGCTTGATCTTACTGAGGAAGAACAAGTTGCACTTGATAAATCTGCAAGTTCTGTAACGAGTGTTATTGAAGTTGTTAAAGCAGGTCTAGGTATCTAGTCTCTGCCTTAAATAAGGTCCTATCGATGGTATAGAAAACATAGAGAAAGAATCTCTATCATTTCTACATCGGCAGGACCTTTTGTTATGTTACTATAGATAAATAGTATTTAATTAGAGGTGAACTATTAATGAAGCAAGCTCAAGCTATGCTTAAAAAAGTATATGGTTATGATGAATTTCGACCTGGACAAGAAGATATTTTAAATAGCATATTGAATGGACAAGATACATTAGCTATCCTTCCTACAGGTGGAGGTAAATCGATTTGTTATCAAATCCCTGCGATGATATTACCAGGGACAACGCTTGTTATTTCCCCTTTAATATCATTAATGAAAGACCAAGTAGATGCGCTGAAACGACTAGGTGTACCAGCCGCATATTTGAATAGTTCATTAAGTGCTGAGCAATATCGGAACACATTGCGTAACGCATTTGACGGAGAATATCAGTTATTATATATTGCGCCAGAGCGCTTTGATGCTCCAATGTTTCAACAGTTAACAGAACATCTTACAATTCCTTTAATTGCTATCGATGAAGCTCACTGTGTCTCCCAATGGGGACATGATTTCAGGCCCAGTTATCGTCAGCTAGCGTTAGCGATTTCGAGTATGAAAGATCGACCTATTGTAGCTGGATTTACGGCAACGGCGACAACTGAAGTTGCGGAAGATATCGTTCATATGTTAGCCCTGCAAAATCCTGCACAGTACGTTACAGGATTTGCTAGACCCAATCTATCATTATCTGTCGTTACAGGCGTGAATAAATATAGTTTTTTGAGTGAATTTCTGAAAGAGCGAGAACAGCAATCAGGAATTGTCTATACGGCGACACGTAAAGAAGCTGAGGCTGTCCATGATCGTCTCATTGAGACAGGTTTTAGTGCTGAATTGTATCATGGAGGCTTATCTGACCAAGCTCGAATGCAAGCACAGGAGAAATACCGTTTTGATGATAGTAAAATTATCGTGGCTACGAACGCATTTGGGATGGGAATAGATAAGCCAAATGTTCGATATGTGCTTCATTGGCAGATGCCCGGCGATGTAGAATCCTATTATCAAGAGGCTGGAAGAGCTGGACGTGATGGAGAAGAAAGTGAGTGCATCTTACTTTTTGAAGCTAGTGATCTTCATATTCAACGTTTCTTAATTGAACAAGGTATGGGCGATGAATCAAGAAAAGCTGTACAAGCTGCCAAACTTCATACGATTATGAACTACTGTCGTACCGATCAATGTTTACAACAATATATTGTTGACTATTTCGGTGAAAGATCAGTTACTCCATGCGGTAAATGTAGTAGTTGTCTAGATACGAGTGAGAAAATTGATCGTTCATTAGATGCTAGAATGGCATTGTCATGTGTTGGACGAATGAAGGGCCGTTTTGGTGTAACGATGGCTGCGAAAGTACTAAAAGGGTCGCAAGATAAACGACTACTTGCTTCAAGGCTAGATCAATTATCTACGTATGGGCTAATGCGACAATATTCAGAGAAGGATATTGCGGATTGGTTGAACTGGTTAGTTGCTGAGCAATATCTTGTACTTAGTGACGGACAGTATCCAGTTGTTAATGTAACGGAAAGAGCATTGCCCGTTCTTAATGGTTCAGAAGAGGTATGGCAGCGTCGTAGAGGTAAAGTGAAGCAATTACTTACGAACTCTTCTCAAGATGCCTCACCTATCTTTGAGAAGCTTAAGGCTTGGCGTAAAGTGCAAGCAACAACTGAGAATATTCCACCGTTTATGATTTTCTCTGATGCAACACTTCGTCTTATTGCAGAAGCACAACCAACGAATTTTGATCAATTATTAGAAGTAAAAGGTATTGGACAAGCAAAAGCGGCGAAATATGGTGAGGCTGTAATGGCGGAGTATGCTAAGGAAGATTCAGAAGTAGTTGAGGAGCTTGACCTTGCTGAGCTTGCTTTGCAGCATCAACGAGCAGCCCGTCCATCTTTAACGGAGTCTAGTCATCTTATTAGTTATGAGAATTATGTGGCTGGTAGCTCAATTGAACAAATTGCTAGTGATCGTCAGCTCTCTCAGCAGACGGTTGAGAAGCATATATTACGTGCTGCTGAGGAAGGGAATCCATTGGAGTGGGAAACATTGCTTTCAGCAGAAGATGAATCTTTAATTATGGCAGTTCTTCCTGAAGTAGATGCAAGTTTACTGAGAAACATTAAGGAAGCGCTACCTGATCATATTAGTTATTTCCAGATCCAAGTTGCTCTAACGAAACGTAGTTTACAATAGCAATATGGAAATATAGGGATATGAAAGCGTCGGTCATTTTGATACACTATTATTATATGATCACTGCAAAGTGATCCCAAAAATACTATACGCAACGATTAGATTCGGAGGCAACGATTATGATTGGACGTAAACCGCAGATCATTACATTTGGAGAGACGATGGCATTATTCATGCCAGACCAGAATCATTCAATTGAAAGAGCCGAGAAGTTACAGCAAGGCTTCGGTGGTGCTGAAAGTAATGTTGCAATTGGACTAGCTAGATTAGGTGTAGATGTAGGTTGGTTTAGTAAGCTGGGTGAAGACCCTTTTGCAGCGCGTATTGTGAAAACAATTCGAGGTGAAGGTGTCGACGTATCCCGTGTAACTTACACTGATCAAGCATCAACGGGTATGATGCTTCGTGAATTAGTATGTGGTAAAGTAGCAGTTCATTACTTCCGTAAGCACTCGGCTGCAAGCATAATAACTGTTGATGATCTGGACGAAGAGTATATTGGTAGTGCTCAAATTCTCCACATTACAGGTATTACACCTGCACTTAGCCAGAGTTGTAAGCAAACGATATTCCGTGCTGTAGAAATAGCAAAACAAGCAGGAGTGAAAGTAAGTTTTGATCCAAATTTACGATTGAAACTGTGGACTATTGAAGAAGCAAGAGAAATCATTCTACCTTTAGCAGAGCAAGCAGATTATTTCTTGCCTGGTTGGGATGAGTTGAAGCTACTATATAACACAGCTGATGCTGCTGTGATTGATAAGAAACTACATGATTTGAATGCTGTCAGTATCGTAAAAGGTAAAGGTGATAGCAATGTTATTTATGAGAATGGGCAGGAAGTTCATGTGCCATTCTATCCTGCTGAGCAGGTTGTTGATACCGTAGGAGCAGGAGACGCATTCTGCGCAGGTTTCTTGGCTGGTATAGCTAAAGGTCTTTCCCCATTAGAAGCGGTTCGTATTGCAAGTGTCACTGGGTCAATTGTTGTTCAAACCCATGGAGATTGGGAAGCACTTCCGACTTGGAAAGATGTAGAGCGCCGTCTTTCTGCACAGGAATGGATAGAAAGATAAAAATTATTAGTATTGGATAGTAATTCATCATAGAATGGTGCATTAATACAAACAGGAATAATTCCATATATTGGAATTATTCCTGTTTGACTTGTACATTTAGCCGCGACTAGCACGTTCTTTATCGATTTTTTCGAGCAATAAAGTATGATCGCTAGATCGAATAACTTCTATTAAACGGTCAAGTTGGCTCACCTTTAATGGAGAAAGACTTGCTCCGTATTTCATAACAAGTAGATCAAATTTATCGATATTGTAATAGTCTATATTCCAAGCTAGAACACGAAATGCAGTTTGAATAACTGGAATTTTTGACGAAGGATCAGGTGGCTGTGATATAGCATAAAAATGAATAATTGATACTCATCTGAAATGAAGACAGATTCAGTCGTAATACCATTAGGATCTGCACCGTAACCAAGTAGCATATCAAGGTGTGCTATATTAGCATCGGGATAACTTATGATAGGCCTTAATAAATCGTATGAAATGGGTCTGAATCCATAATTGTAGAGCATCGCTGCGATTTCAGCTGAGCCCGTCTGCACATATTTATAAAGTTTACTATTTACATCTGTTTTGTATATAGTATGTGTTATCGTTGTTGCGGGAAGAGAAAGACCAAAATATGTGTAGACTCCATAGAATTGACCTGAATTTAGAGGATATACAAGTTTGTTGTCTAGAATATAGGCAACTACTTCTTTTGATTCTCGAATAACTGTATATGAAAGTGCTAATTGGAGATCTGCGCCAGCATTAAGTGCTACCTTAGTCCACTCTAATCCTTTATTAGCATAGATCACATGCTCAGCTACATCTTGAGCAATTGGTACATAAGTATAACCATTGATAATAGTGGGAGGCTGTGACTTTCAATCTATAGTCGTTTCATATATAGTATAGTGTAGCTTGTAGCTGATAGTTACGAAGCAAATAACAAGCGGTACAGATAACTTTAAAGGAGGCGAAATCCCATGGGGAATGAACATACTAAGACATCAAAGAGAAAAGACGAGCATATATCAATCTGTCTACAAGAAGATGTAAAAGCAGATGGAATTAGTACTGGACTGGAGCGATGGAGATTCAAGCATAATCCGCTTCCTAATATAGATTTTCAAGACATTGATCTATCTACAATGATATTCAACAAAAAAGTCTCAACTCCGTTATTAATAAGTTCGATGACAGGCGGAACTGAACTTGCCTCTCGAATTAATCAACAGTTAGCACTCGCTGCACAAGAGCGAGGTTGGTCACTTGCATTAGGATCGATGCGTGCGGCGATTGAGAATGAGGAGCTTGCTTATAGCTTTCAAATGCGAAGATTTGCACCGACGATTCCAATTATTGCGAATGTTGGTTTAGTTCAATTGAATTATGGAGTTACAAATGATCAGTGTCTACGACTTGTAAAACTTGCTGAAGCAGATGCGTTAGTTTTTCATATGAATAGTATGCAAGAAGTATTTCAGCCTGAAGGTGATACGAATTTCTCTGATCTCTTACGTAAGTTGGAGACATTAATTAAGCAAACGGACATTCCAATTGGTGTGAAAGAAGTGGGCTGGGGAATAGACGGAGAAACAGCTAGAGCACTGAGAAATATTGGTATACAATTTATTGATGTAGCTGGAGCGGGTGGTACATCATGGAGTCAAGTTGAGCGATATCGCACATCATCGAAAATCCAATATGCCGCGGCAAGTAGCTTTGCCGACTGGGGCTTAAGTACGGCAGACAGTATTAGAGAAGTATCAGCGGAAGTAAGTGAATGCCTTATCATCGGGAGTGGTGGCTTACATACTGGAGTTGATGCTGCCAAGGCAATCGGTTTAGGTGCACATGTAGCAGGTTTTGGACGGTCCTTGCTTCAACATGCAGTACAATCCATTGACGATGAGTCATTATCAATACAGCAATTTATGAGTCCCAAAGAGTTATCATTGCTGCAACAGATGGAGAAGATTGAGTATGAATTAAAGGTAGCAATGTTTGGCATTGGTGCGCCAACAATAGCACAATTAGAAAAGCATGATCGACTTATTGATAGATAAGTCGATCATGCTTTTTTGTGGTGGCTGTTAACGTAATAACCCCGATCCTCGAGTTATCATTTTCGTATTAACTTTGAATTTCATACTTTTATAAATGTCTGGCCAATTCTCATCAAAATCGGCGAGATCGTATTCAGCTCTGTATCTTAAACCAAAACCCAATGGGTCTACACCTGCCTCTTGAATTTTCACAAGTAACTGCTGAGTTTTTTCAGAATATGCATTTTGCAAGTCGATAAGCACTTTATGTTGGTCTTCAGATGTTTCATTAACAGGTTCTTCTTCAAAAGTAACTGCTTGCTTAATGTTCATATTAACGGTGGGTTGTTCCTCATTAGGAATTGAATATTTAGTTTTGATACTACTTATTGCTACGACATAAGGTGGATTTGGAAATGAGCCGTATACATTTGTAATTGCTAGATGCCCTGATATTTGATTAAATAGTTGTGTTTCTTCAGGGTTTAGAATTAGGGTAATTTTTTCTTTGTTTAGTAAGGCAACACGATTTACAACATAGGTGGTATCGTTCTGAATTTCAACCATAGGAAGTATAGGGTCAAGACCTTTCTCATTAACTCTTCGGAAAAGATCGGTCAAAAGCTCTACATACGTGAATGATGATTCAGTGGCATCATTACTGAAAAATAGATTCAAAGAATTACCTGGGAAGCGTTCAACGGTTGGTTGTTTGGAAATGACTTCTTCAGCGCTAGGCGTCCCAACACCAAGTGCTGCAATGTTTTGAATATCTCTTCTTCTTGACATCCAATACACAATATCTTGAATATTACGATTAGCCAATTCTTCGCCGATCAAAAATACATTGCAATGGCCGAAGTCGATCTCCTTATCTACTTGTGCTTTCAGCATGCGCACACCTTCAGCAATAGTTGCACTGTTTATCGCTTCGATTTGAGTTTTTGAATTACCAGGATCTATGCTGACTGAGGGGACAGCTAATTTAATCGTTATTCGAAATGGCTTCTCATCATCACCGGAATAGTCAATACCTGTACCAACAACAAAGTAGCGTTTATCAATATCTTTGAATCCACATCCACTGAGTAGTAAAATAAAAATAATATTTAGAAAAATAGTACTAAGAAGTAGCTTTTTTCTCATACTTTCTCACCTTTTTTCTACTTAAAATAAAGATCCATGTCGTTGTTATCGTTTCGGAGAACAGCCTGAATATTAGAAAATAAGCTGAGAATTTTAACATTACGTCGTCAGTAACCGTTAACATTGTGACAAACGTTATCATAATAATGCAACCCGCTATAATATAGCTTCGAAGAGGTGGTCTCTTCTCATCAGGATTAACGACATTTTTCGGAAAGATTGTTCTAATATATTCAATAACCATATGCCATCCAACCATTGTAAACGTTAATGAAAGGTTGATGAGCACGATAAGGAAAACAAATAACATTCGCTCAATAAAGCCATACATCATACGAGTGGAATCAGCAGTTGCACTCCATAGAAAAATATATTGAGCTACCGTTTCAGTTCCATGTATCCCAATGGGTACAAAGAATGTAATTATTAATACGATAAAAGCAATTATTGGATATAACCATATGTATTTGAATTTGAAATTTGGTGGTAAAATTCGGTTGAAAAGTCCCATATTCAAATAGCCTGTAAATACAAAACTGGCACAAGCAAATGAGAGTAGGGTTGGCATGTGATTAATATGATTAGCAATTACATGTACAGCATCCCAATTCATCAATGGATTTTTGATTGTTTTATACATAACGAAAGCGATAACAGGAAGGCTCAGAAGCAATGATATTTCTAAGATGAAAGCAATACTGACCGTTGAACGAGTCGCCGCATAAGCACAAATTAATAACAGTAACATAAGCATCATATACTGATTAGCATTAGGGTTCAAAAAGCTAGTAATGATCACTGCATAGGTAGAAATAACTAATGCACCAGCTATACCAATAAGTACAGCTTTATAGACCATTACCATGCTTACTATCCATTTCGGGTAGAACAGGCTAAATATTTCTGGTAATCCTTTACCCGGAAATTTGGATAAACTTGAAGTAAACATATATAGAAATATATATCCGAAAATCGGACTAAGAGCAATCGACATAACTGCACCACCGTATCGCTCAGATGTCAGAAAGTAGGGGATGAGTAACATCATATTGGTAAAGCAAACAATAAAGTAGTTGTAGAAGAAGTAACGATTCATCTTGCACCTGCCTGTCCAATATCTCCTTCTTGCGGAGTGAATTTACCACGGATTCTGAAATAATACTCACCAAAACTTCTCATATTACACAAATACACGATATAGAAGTATAACCCGACGCATACGCCAGATAAGCCGAAGAAAATGGCAATAATGATAATCGGGTACTTCAAAAATCGTACTGCCAATGTCATCGAATAGACAGGAAGCACAAAATTACTAATGGCCATAAGTGAAGTCACAATGATCATTACACTACTAACTAATCCTGCTTGTTGAATGGCACTGCCAAGAATTAGACCACCAACGGTTGTGGATGCTGGCCCGATAAATCTCGGAATACGAATACTTGATTCGAGTAGCATCTCAATCATAACGAGCATGATGAATACTTCAATGAACGATGGATAGGGAACAACAGATCGACTCGCGACTAGAGAGAAGGCGAGCTGGAGTCGGAAAATTTCAGGATTATAGGATAAGACCGCAATATATAGCCCCGGCAAAGACACGGTTATGAACAGTGCGATATACCGTACCACAATAAGGAGTCTAGTCATCCAGAATGATTCATAGTGATCCTCGACAGCATGGATAAAATCAAAGAAGGTAACAGGTAGAATAAGCGCGTATTGAGAACCTTTAAGGACAAGCACAATTTTCCCAAGTGACAAAGCTCTCGAAATACGATCGACGCGTTCAGTCATAAGTAAAGTAGGGAATAATTGATATTTTTTGCTAGAAAGTAATCGCTCGAGCTCTCCTGTTGAATTAATCAAATCCAAATGAATTGCATCAATCTTATTTATAACAAGTTTCAATGTATCTAGATTGGCTTTTCTTTGGTCATACAAAATATAAAGACTAGTCTGCGAAATTGTACCTACTTGTGTTTGATCAATGGTAAGTTCAGGAGACATATATGCATTGCGAATTAGATTGAGTGCAATTGTCGGATCTTCACTGATGGAATGTTGTGGACCTCGGATGGTACTTTCAACTTGTGTTACAGGTGCGTCGTTATATTTATAATGCATCGCATCGAATGCATAGATAACGTTTTGATGCTCTATTAATGCTTGGCCACGTAATATTAGATCTACCCAGCTAGCGGGGTCTGAAACGACATAAAAGTTAGAATTAGATTGAAACAAGCTTGAAATGGGATATTCGTTTTTGGAAAAAGGAACGGTAACAAATTTATGAACCTTTGCTTCATCAACCAATGGCAAGTAGAAAGCAAGTTCAATCGTTTGTTTACTCATCGGATGCGTTAGCTCTTTTTGAATTAGATCTTCTGATGGTGATAAGATAATTTTTAATCTTTCAAGCATAGTAGCCACCCTTTTCCAAATAATTAAAGGTAGTATGCGCTATTTTTCCTAAACTATGCTAAAATGACCGTGATTATATATGACGGATCAAGACCATTACAGAAGGTTGGGGAGAGCAAGATGGAACAGTTATGGCAACGGCAAATTGAAAATATAATTCAAGTAAAAGTGCCTGTACCATTTTCATTGAAATGGGTAAATAGTTATCTCATATTCGAACAAAGAGGCTACACGATTATAGATCCTGGCTTAAAAACAGAAGAGAGTATTGCGGTATGGGAGCAGGTGCTATCAGAGTTGCAGTTGGTGTGGGAACAATGTGAGCAAATTATTATAACTCATCAACATCCTGATCATTTTGGATTAGCAGGTTTTGTGCAGCAACTAAGTGGAGCACCTGTCTTTATGACGGAAGAAGCACATCAATATACAATGAATTTATGGGGCGAGGATAGTGGAAATTATGAGCGTAATATGTCAGAGCTACTACAATTGCATCATGTTCCTGTAGATGTTAATCAAGCAATATTACATAATCTTCAAGAGTTCCAGTCTAGAGTTGAACCTTTTCCTAATGTTACATACATTAAGGCAGGAAATCCGATTGATATTGGGGATTGCACATGGGAGATCATAGAAACAAAAGGTCATGCCTATGGACAAATTATGTTCTACGAACCCAAACAACACATCTTAATTTGTGCTGATCAAGTGTTACCACGTATTACACCACATGTAGGTGTCATTCCTGGTGAGGACAGAGACGTTCTTCATGATTTCATCGTAAATTTGCATCAACTGGCTGAGCTAGAAGTGAAGCTGGCATTACCAGGGCATCGTGAGCCATTTGAACATTTTTCGAAGCGGGCTTATGAGATTATAGCTCATCATGAACGTCGTCTTGAAAGAATAGAACAGTATGTAATCGAACAACATGAAGTAGATGCTTTTTCATGTTGCGAGTGGATATTTGGCACTCATCTTCGTCTTAATGCTCATAATATGCGTTTTGCTTTGACTGAAATCATAGCTCATCTGGAAGAGTTGGTTAGACAAGGTCGCATCAATTCTGTACGGAAAGATGATGGCATAATATTTACGGGCTAAGGCTCTCAATAACGACAAAAAGCAAGGGAATATTCCCTTGCTTTTTGTCGTTATTGAGAGCTATATGATATGCCTTCGTAAGTTGTTAAGCATTAGTCTAGCGGAGGAGTTGTTACTCCTTCACGCTCAGCTTGTCTTCTATGTGCATAGCGACTAGCTGCAGAAGCTGCAATTGCACCAACTATATCATCAAGGAAGGTATGTATATCTTTATCATTTTTTTCATTAAGCTTCTTCAAAATTCCAGGTTTTAATTTATCCACATAGCCGAAGTTAGTGAATCCAATACTTCCATATACATTAACAATGGATAAGGCTAATATTTCATCACAACCATAAAGACCTTCATCATTTTCAATCATTTCTTGAAGAGGAGCAATTAATTGACCTTGTTCAGCAAGAATATCTAATTGAATACCCGTCAAGATAGCATTCTGCACTTCACGTTTGGAAAGCACGGCTTCTACATGAACAATACAATCTTCCACTTGTAAGTCAGCCGAATATTCTTTTTGAAGAAAATGGACAAGCTCAGCAATATGGGTTGTCGTAACCCCACGTTCTTCTAATAGTTTATATGTCGCTTGAGCAACAGCATTGCTATTCAAACTATATTTACCTGTGTGTGACATATCAAAAACCTCCTAAAACTTTCGTTTATTACTTGATTGACCTCACTTTAAAGAAAAATACTTGAATGCAAATGTTTTTTTGGACAATATAGGTCTAAAAACTGGAAGGGCTCGTATACATATTACTACAAAAGACAAGTTGTACAAAGTTTTTGATGAAAATAGGGGAGGATTTATACAATGGAAATGAAAAAATGGTTGCGTTCAACAGCGCTAGTAAGTTTGATGGTGGTACCGATGCTAGTTACAGGATGTGGGTTATTCTCGAAATCTGCGTCTGAGGCGATAGATCCTCCACAGACAGAAGTCATTGAAGGTCAAGACGAGCAGACAAGCAGTTGGTTCAATGATGTTGAGGGAGCAACACAATATACGGTCTATTTGCAAGATAAGAATGGTTACCTTGCTCCGATCTCATTACCAATGGCATTAGCTGAAGACGAAGTTGTAGGTAGCAAGTTACTTGAGGTAATGGTAGACCAAGGAATGTACTCAACCGCTTTACCAGTAGATTTTCGTGCATTAGTTCCACAAGGGACTGAAGTGTTGTCCTACGAATTGAATGCAGAGACAGGTATCGCGACGGTTAACTTCTCTGAACCATTTGTGGATTATAACGCTGCAGACGAGCGTGCAATTGTCGAGGCTATTACTTGGACATTGACTTCACTTGAAGGAGTGGAAGGTGTTACGATACAAGTAGCTGGCGAAACGCTAGGTGAAATGCCTATAGCACAATATCCACTTGCAACGGTACTAGATCGTTCTATCGGAATTAATATCGAGCTTGCTGAAGGTGTGAATTACTCACAAGCATCTCCAGTAACAATATACTTCTCAGCAGAAACAATGAATGAAGAACAGTATTTTGTTCCAGTTACTCGTATGATTAATCGTGAAGATTCTCAAGCAGTGGCAGCGATTGAACAACTAATTGTAGGTCCGAAGAACACGAAAACATTAACTTCAGTAATTCTTCCGGATGTAGAAGTAACGTCAATTGAAGAGTATGACGGAGTCGTCCATATTGATCTACAAGACGAAGCATATGAGCCAGGATTATTTGTACCTTCTCAAATGTTGCAAGCTGTTATTCTATCAGTAGCTGAAAACACCGGAGTAGCATCAGTTCAAGTACGTGTAAATGGTGACATCAACATCTTTGATGAAAATAACAACTCATACAGTGAACCAGTAAGTATTCCAATGAATGTGAATGCTTTGAAAATGTAATTTGCTCGCAATGTACTGTGAGCTGGCGCGCCCTTACAAGTTCTAGCCTTTAACATCAAGCTACGACAATTAACGTATAAAGAATGGTGAAATCCTCTCTATTGTACTTAATGTAATTATTCCATGAGAAATTATGGGTAGTACATTATTACATAGCGGGGATTTTTGTTTTTCTAACAAATTAAGGTTGACTATGTGATGTCATTCCATACAGGTTAAAAATTTATAAAAACAAGTCAATTTATTCAAAAGACGCTGGGCACTTCAAACTCTACACTTAAGAGGTAAGTAAATAGTGAGAGGGGCTCAGAGAAATGAAAAAAGGTTTAATGTTTATTGTACTTTCACTCATCGTTATGTCACTTGCAGCATGTTCAAGTAATAGTGGAGGTTCCAAAAGTGACAAAGGAAGTGTAGGTCTTTCCATGCCCACAAAATCTTCTGAACGTTGGGTTGCTGATGGAGGAAATATGAAAAAGGAATTTGAAGCACTTGGATACGATGTAGATCTTCAATATGCAGAAGATGTTATTGAAAACCAAGTATCTCAAATCGAGAACATGATTACAAAAGGAGTCAAAGTACTTATTATCGCTGCGATAGATGGTGAATCATTAACGGACGTATTACAAAAAGCGGCTGATGAGAACATTTCAGTTATCGCATATGATCGGTTAATTAGAAATACAGAACATTTAAGTTATTATGCAACGTTTGATAATTTCAAAGTTGGTGTACTTCAAGCTTCTTACATTGAAGATAAGTTAGGGCTGAAAGAGGGGAAGGGACCGTTCAATATTGAACTATTCGGTGGTTCACCCGATGACAACAATGCTTATTTCTTCTTCGATGGTGCGATGAGTGTACTACAACCATATATCGATAATGGTAAATTAGTTGTGAAAAGTGGTCAGACAAAAATGGAGCAAGTTGCAACATTACGATGGGATGGCGCAACAGCACAGTCTCGTATGGACAACTTACTAAGTGCGAACTACACATCTGATCAAGTGGATGCAGTTCTTTCTCCATATGATGGTATTAGTATCGGTATTATCTCATCATTAAAAGGTGTAGGTTACGGTTCAGGAGATAAAGCAATGCCGATCATTAGTGGTCAAGATGCTGAACTGGCTTCTGTCAAATCGATTATTGCAGGTGAACAAACATCTACGATCTTCAAAGATACACGCGAACTTGCGAAAGTAGCCGTATCTATGGCTGAAGCTGTTCTTGAGGGGAAAGAAGCTACTATTAATGATACGACAACTTACGATAATGGAGTGAAGGTTGTTCCTTCCTTCTTATTAGAACCAGTAAGTGTAGATATTATGAATTACAAAGAAATACTGATCGATTCAGGTTACTACGCTGATAGCGATTTTTAAGTTAGTTATAGGTTATCAAAGATAGAAATGATTTGGTAATTACCGAATCATTTCTATTCATTTCTAAAAGTGAGTGAAGGAGAGGAAGTGGCAATTTGTCAGAAGTAATCTTGGCGATGAATGGTATTACTAAAACATTTCCTGGAGTAAAAGCACTCGAAAATGTGAATTTACGAGTACTAGAAGGAGAAATTCATGCCTTAATGGGTGAGAATGGTGCTGGAAAATCTACTTTAATGAAAGTGTTATCTGGCGTGTATCCCTTTGGTTCTTACGAAGGTGAAATCTACTTTGAAGATGTTCTATGTCAGTTTCAAGATATTTCACAAAGTGAACAAAAGGGAATTGTAATTATTCATCAAGAACTTGCGTTAATTCCTCAGTTATCTATAGCAGAAAATATATTTCTCGGCAATGAACGTAGTCATCGAGGTGTTATTAATTGGTACGAAACAGATTTAGCGACAAAAGAGCTATTAGCCAAAGTTGGACTTGTGGAAGCTCCGACTACTTTAGCTAGCATGATAGGTGTTGGAAAGCAGCAATTAGTGGAAATTGCAAAAGCATTATCTAAAAAAGTAAAACTGTTAATTCTAGATGAACCAACGGCAGCACTCAATGAAGAAGATAGTGAGAACCTTCTTCAACTACTTCTTCAGTTCAAAGAAGAAGGGATTACATCTATTATTATTTCTCATAAATTGAATGAAATTATGAAAGTAGCAGATGCGATTACGATATTACGAGATGGTCAAACAATAGAAACTTTGTATATGACACAAGATGATATTTCTGAAGAACGGATAATTAAAGGAATGGTTGGTCGTGATCTAACGCATCGATATCCAGAGAGGACGCCCAATATTGCTGAAACATTTTTTGAAATAAAAAATTGGACGGTATATCATCCGACTCAAAGTCAGCGCTGCATAATTGATAATGTCCAATTGCATATTAGGCGAGGTGAAATTGTAGGAGTAGCTGGCTTAATGGGAGCAGGTCGAACTGAACTTGCGATGAGTATCTTTGGAGAGAGCTACGGTCGTAAAGTAAGTGGTGAAGCTTTTAAGAATGGTAAGCTCATTAAACTAAACAACATTCGAGCGGCAATAGATTATGGAATTGCATACGTAACTGAAGACCGTAAAGAGTATGGACTTATTCTTATTGATGATATTAAGCACAATATTACACTAGCAAATTTGAAAAGAATATCTTCAAAAAATATTGTGAATGATCACCAAGAATTAATGGATGCTGAAGATTTTAGAACACGACTTAATATTAAGACACCAAGTGTACACCAGAAAACAGGTAACTTATCTGGTGGTAATCAACAAAAGGTTGTCTTAAGTAAGTGGATTTACACTGAGCCTGATTTGCTCATATTAGATGAACCAACAAGAGGGATAGACGTCGGTGCGAAGTATGAAATATATAAGATTATTAATGAATTAGCAGATGAAGGTAAAGGAATTATGTTGATATCTTCAGAATTACCAGAATTGCTAGGTATGTGCGATCGCATCTATGTAATGAATGAGGGGTTGTTTACAGGCGAAGTAATACGCTCAGAAGCAAATCAAGAATTGCTTATGAAATTTATGACGAAAGGGCGAAATAACCAATGATTGAAGCACTCAAAAAGATGTTTCGCAGCAATATAAGACAATATGGAATGTTTATTGCACTTATATTAATTATGCTATTTTTTCAAGTTCTTACGGATGGTACATTATTAAAACCACTGAATATTACGAATCTCATACTACAAAATAGTTATATTCTTATTCTCGCAATTGGGATGTTACTTGTTATCATTACTGGTCATATTGATCTATCCGTTGGTTCTGTTGCTGCTTTTGTTGGAGCTGTATCCGCTATAATGATGGTTAATTATGATATTCCATTCGTATTAGCCGTTATTCTCTCTCTTCTTATTGGAGCATTAGTAGGTGCATGGCAAGGATTCTGGATTGCTTATGTACGCATACCCGCATTCATTGTGACATTAGCAGGGATGTTACTTTTTCGAGGCTTAACGATGCTTGTACTCAATGGGAAGTCGGTATCGCCCTTTCCTGATGGATTTCGTGCGATAAGTACTGGCTTTATTCCAGATTTCGCTCATGCTAGTAGCACACATATGGTAACGATCATAATAGGGATTGCCTTATCATTATTACTTGTATATTCAGAGTGGAGACAGCGCTTAATAGAGAAGCGATACAATCTAGAATTGCTGCCATTACCTATAATTATCTTTAAAATGGTCTTCATTACTGCGATTATTAACTACTTTACGTTGATTACAGCATCATATAAAGGCT
This sequence comes from Paenibacillus endoradicis, assembly GCF_024721975.1. Next base: position 300,177 of record NZ_JANQBB010000003.1, read on the forward strand.
TACCTAATATTTTTATTTTACTATTTGTATTAGTTCTATTTTATTCCTTTGTAATGAAGCGTACAGTGGTTGGTAGACATATCTATGCACTAGGTGGTAATGAAAAAGCTGCAAGACTATCTGGTGTGAAGACGAAGAAAATGACGTTTTGGGTATTTGTTAATATGGGAGTATTAGCAGCACTTGCAGGACTCGTATTTGCTGCACGTTTAAATGCGGCTACACCAAAAGCTGGAGTCAACTTTGAACTAGATGCGATTGCAGCTGCATTTATTGGTGGAGCATCAGCAACAGGTGGCGTGGGAACAGTTATTGGAGCAATTATAGGCGGATTAGTGATGGGTGTTATGAACAATGGAATGTCGCTTATTGGGCTTGGAATAGACTATCAACAAGGGATCAAGGGGTTAGTATTACTGTTAGCGGTAGCGTTTGATATCTATAATAAAAACAAATCAGCATAAGTTCTAAATATGCTATAATTTTGAATATTATGGATGAAATTGGAGGTGATAATCGTGAAGAAGCTCATATTCATGTATCTAGTCCTAATCTTAACCTTGTCGACCTATTTATTCGCCATTTATTATCGAGGCGATAGTACCGAAGCAATCGAACAAGAAGCAGGACTTCATGGAAGCATGGATGAGAAGTATGTCATGGTAAATTTCCTCACTGGTATTGATTATTGGAAAAATATATTAAAAGGATTTGAGGATGCTGCCGCTAATCTAGGAGTATCTATAGAATATAAAGGCTCGACGCAATACGATGTACAAGAGCAAATTATTGTGCTGGAACAGGTTATTGCAAGAAAACCTGCGGGGATTGCTTTATCAGCGATGGATTCAGAAGCGCTTAATGATGCAATTAACAAGGCAGTAGAAGCGGGTATACCTGTCGTTATGTTTGATGCTAACGCACCGGATAGCGCTGCGTATTCCTTTATCGGAACAAACAATTATGAGGCAGGAGTAACTGCTGCTAGAGAGATGGCTAATTTAGTCGGAAACAAAGGGCAGATTGGTATTATCACTCACCCGAATCAGTTGAATCATAAGCAACGAACACAAGGGTTTCAAGATACTTTACGTAATGAATATCCAGAACTAGAAGTCGTTGCTATTGAAGATGGTAAAGGTGATCAACTTATCACTGAGCAGAAAGCAAAGATGTTAATAGGTGAATACGACAAGTTATTGGGGATCTTTGTAACCGAAGCAAGTGGTGGAGTAGGTGTAGGTAATGCACTTATTGCAGAAGATGCCTATAAGAGAGTTAAAGTAATCGGCTTTGATACAGATAAAGGTACGTTAGATATGATAAAGAGTGGTGTACTATCAGCCACAATTGTTCAAGGGACATGGAATATGGGGTACTGGTCATTAATCCAATTATTCCATCTACACCATGAAATATTAGAGCCAATACCTGATTGGAAGAATACTAATATCGCACCGCTACCAACTTATGTAGATACAGGAGTTTCGGTTGTATGCAAAGAAAATGTCGATCATTTCTATGCAAAATAGAGAGAGTCATAGGAAGGAGAGTAGGAGATGTTTTCTAAATGGCTACAATTCAATAACTTATCTATACGTAATAAATTGATATTGCATTTTATTCTCATTAGTATTCTTCCTTCTCTCGTTATTACATTATTAATATCTTGGACAGTAAGTAATATGCTGGAAAAACAATCTAATACACAAATATTGCAGCTGATTGGGAATGTAAGTAAGTCGCTTGATGCCCAAGCAGCAAATATACAAAATATCTCTTATTTCATCTCAATGGATCCAGATATTCAAACATATCTTAATGACGGATCAATCTCCATTGCCAAAGATGAAGATCGTTATCGTCTATATCGGTTTTTGCAAAGCTTTACAACGTTATATTCAGAGATCGCAGGTATCATGATTGTACGTGCGGATGGTCAATATTTCAGTAATGATATGTACGCAAGATCGGAACGGAATCTAACGGAAGAATATTGGTATCATGAGGCAATGGCAGCTAGAGGTATCTACAAAATGATAGGTCATCCTTCTGAACGTAATGTTACGACTCATGTCAATTACAAAGATAGTGAAATCGTATCTGTCGTTAGAGCGATACAAGACCCAGATACTGGAACAACGAAAGGTGTTGTTCTCATTGATCTAAAGTTAAGAGTGATTGCTGAAATGCTTGGCGATGTGAAATTAGGAAAAAGTGGCTATCTCATCGTAGTAGATAATAACAACGATTTGATCTATTCTCCCAAGAACGGAATTACTTTAGATCGTGAAGCGATTGTTCAACTTTTAGAACAATCTGCTACGGGAAGTTTCGCTATTGATACTAAGGATGAACAGCTTCAAATTTTATATCAAAAATCTAATTTTACGAATTGGACGACGGTTGGTGTATTTCCTATGCGGGATACTTTACAAGCGATTAAAGATGTTAATTTGTACTTAGTTATCTTTCTTTTTGTTGTTTGCATGCTAGGAATTACTGCATCTTATTATTTGTCGTTCTCTATATCAAGACCGATTGCTCAACTGGCATCTTCAATGCGTAAAGTAGAAGAAGGTAATATGAATATTCGCTTTTCGGGAGTACGTCAAGATGAGGTAGGTAGATTAGGTAATAGTTTTAATAAGATGTTAACGCAGATGAAGAAATTGTTAATGCAGGTTGAACAAGAACAAAACATGAAACGAGAAGCCGAACTGAGAAGTCTGCAGGCACATATTCAACCTCATTTTCTCTATAACACATTAGATACAATTCAATGGCTTGCGCGAAAAGATGGCGCCAAAGAAGCAACAGAAATGGTTGAGGCTTTATCAAAATTATTTCGTCTTGGACTGAGTAAAGGACAAGAGTTAATTCCGATGCATGATGAGATTGAGCATATCACAAGTTATCTTGTCATTCAAAAGACACGCTACAAAGATAAATTAAACTATTCCGTCGATATTGAAGACGGTATTACAACGTTATTTGTTATCAAATTAATATTACAGCCACTTGTTGAGAATGCGATCTATCATGGTATTAAGGAGCGCAGAGGGCCTGGGAATATTACTATACGTGCTAGTGTTAGTCATGGGTTTCTACGTATTACTGTAGCAGATGATGGAGCAGGTATGAATGAGGCGAGATTACTACAGTTACGTCATGTGTTGCAATCTCTTGCTGAATCAACCTCTGAAGAGCTACCTACACTTGAGTTAACTCGTAACGGTCAAAGTGTCGGTTATGGCTTAAGAAATGTTCAAGAGCGACTACAACTTAGTTTCGGGGGACTATATGGAATCAGTGTAGATAGTTCAGTCGGAAAAGGCACAATGGTAACGATCAGTCACCCGATCATAAAGCAGAAAGGGAGAGAAGCAAATGTTGAAAACTTGGAAAGTTATCATAGCGGATGATGAAGCCATTATCCGTGAAGGTATTAGAGCTTCGATCCCTTGGCAAAATATTCAACTGGAAGTAGTAGCTGAAGCTGAAGATGGTGAAGAAGCACTTGAACTTGCATTAGAATATGAAGTAGATATTATCCTTGTTGATTTGAGTATGCCGATAATGAATGGATTAACGCTAATCCGACAGTTGCGAGAGAAACTACCGAATTGTTTGGTTAGTATTATTACAGGTCATGATGAATTTAGCTATGCACAACAAGCTATTAAGCTTAATGTACATGATTACATATTAAAACCTATTAACCCTGAATTACTAAGTGAGATGTTACGTAAAATGGTTATTAAATTAGAGAAAAATGAAGTTCAATCCTCCCTTATGATTCAAGCTTCCAAGCAAATTGATAAAAATATTGATGCTTTACGAGAACGCTTTTGTCAAGAGTGGGTAAAGGGTGAAATTGAACAAGATGAAATAATCGTTCAACTGAAATTTCTTCGCTTAGCAGTTATTGCTCCGAAAGCAATTGCTATTGTTAGATGGCAAGATCAAGTCAATTTTCGTAGTATGCATGGCGAACGTGATCGTCAACTTATACTATATGCGATTGAGAATATTGCTAAGGAATGTATTGCAGAGCATTGTCAACATATATTTCGTGATGAGAAGCAAGACATTATTATAATGCTTGCTGGTTCTCTTCCTCAATGGAAAGAATTGCAGATCATTGAGTCGATTAAGCGATATTTGAACATTGATATACGCTGGTGCGAGTATGCTAATCTTAACGGTTATACAGGTGTTTCTCACTCCTATATGGAAGCAAAGCAACAGCTGAATCGTGAAATTATGCTAACTCCATTAATTAAACAAGCTAAAGATCAGATTGATGAGCGATATTGGGATGGCTCTCTGTCGCTTGAGAAGATCGCTTGTCACTTAAATGTGACTCCAGTGTATTTAAGTAGAGCATTTAAGCAGGAGTTAGGATATTCCTTTATCCATTATGTAACATTTATTAGAATGAAGCGGGCTATACATCTACTTCAAGATCAGCGTCTTAGCATATTAGAAATAGCAGAAAAGACTGGTTACGATACGCAGCATTACTTCAGTACTGCTTTCAAGAAACTTATAGGGATGTCCCCTAATCAATATCGAAAAGCAGATCGAACATAAGTTAACGTTTTAACAGTTCGATGGGTTTATTATCGTATAGATGTGAGCTATTGTAATTAGTAGACGAAGTAACTACTAATTACAATGGCTTTTGTTAATTAATGGATGTAAAAGTGTGATTTGATGAAATCAAAATTAGATGAAATATCCTCTGACATACGCAAATTGCAGATAGCACAAGACAATTCTCTAATATAATGCTAGTTAACATTGGTTAACGAGGTAGGTTAAAGGAGCGAATTGTAGGCAAACATGAATAGCTAGATACAATTTACTGGTGCATTTACATAAATGCTTTGTTACAATAAGAAATGTTGTACATAAATATATTACAATTAGATGCAATTTTCTTATCCAATACTTTTCAACTATGAGATGTATTACGGGAGAAAATGAAAAGTTTTGGGAGGCATATTAATATGAGAAATGACAGTCGTCAGCCTAATGAGCTTCGGCCCGTTATAATAACAACAAACGTTAACAAGCATGCTGAAGGTTCAGTGCTAATTCAATTTGGTGATACTAAGGTGCTTTGCACAGCTTCTGTTGAAGAGCGCGTACCGCCATTTATGAAAGGTCAAGGCAAAGGCTGGGTTACAGCAGAATACTCAATGCTTCCAAGAGCAACAAATACAAGAAATCATCGTGAAGCGAATCGTGGTAAATTAACAGGACGTACGATGGAAATTCAACGTCTAATCGGAAGAGCACTTCGTTCCGTTGTTAATTTACAAGCATTAGGTGAACGTACAATTACATTAGATTGTGATGTACTACAAGCTGATGGTGGTACGAGAACAACTTCAATTACGGGTGCGTTTGTTGCCCTTTGCTTAGCAATTGAACATCTAGCGAAACAGCATAATTTTGCAGTATATCCAATTAATGATTTTCTAGCTTCAGTAAGTGTTGGCGTTATTAATGAAATCCCGATGCTTGATTTGAACTATGAAGAAGATTCAAAAGCAAAAGTAGATATGAATGTTGTTATGACGGGTAGTGGTAAATTTGTTGAAGTTCAAGGCACAGGTGAAGAAGCTCCGTTCACTAGACTAGAACTTAATGAATTGTTAGCGTTAGCAGAAGTAGGCATTGAAAGTCTAATTGAAAAGCAGAAAGAAGCACTAGGTGCTGCTGCTGACAAAATTAGAGGTGAGTAGATGAGCGCCCTTACGACAATCGTTATTGCGACGAAAAATGAAGGTAAGGTGAAAGAATTCGCACATGCTTTTGCCAAATTAGGTATTGAAGTGAAAAGCTTATTCGATTATCCGTCTATTCCCGACATTGTCGAAGATGGGGATACGTTTATAGCTAATGCGAAGATCAAAGCTAAAGTGACTGGCGATGCTATTGGAGTTCCGGTATTAGCTGATGATTCCGGTCTATCTGTAGATGCATTAGATGGTGCTCCAGGAGTATACTCCGCGCGTTTTTCCGGAGAAGGAGCGACCGATGCCAGTAACAATGAGAAGCTTATTCAACAACTTCAGCAATTGAATGCAAAGTTAGAACTTGATCCACTCACAGACGGCTCCAACTTGTTAAGTCATGCTCAGTTTCGCTGCGCTCTAGCATTGTATATTCCAGACACGGAGCAATTCGTTGTAGCCGAAGGGCTAGTAGCTGGTATCATTACAGATAAACCACATGGTGCAGGTGGATTTGGTTATGATCCTTACTTTTACGTTCCTCAGCTAGACTGTAGTATGGCTCAGTTAAGCAAAGAGGAAAAAGGTAAGATCAGTCATAGAGGCGAAGCATTAAAGCAATTAATGCCACAACTTCGTACAACGTTTGATATAAAATAACTTAAAATATGAAAATAAGGATGATTTCATCTTTACAGGAATGTACTGTAAGATGATTCATCCTTATTTTTGTAATTTACATCTTTTGAACTTAATCATTAACTCTTTTTTCACTAACAGCGATAAGTCCTCGCAGTGTTCATCCAGCGCACTTAAACGATGCTAACTTTGTTCTCCTTCATCCACACATTAATTTGATATAAATAAGCATAGAGCTGCGGACCAGACATTAGTTGCCCAAACCAAGGTACAAGTGAAGAGGACTGATCGGACTTCAATAAGTTTTCAATAACATCTTTATTAATGAGTTTCAATAACGGAGAACTATCGTCATTCAAAATATCTTTCATTAATCCTGTAACTGCTGCTAGATAAGCGGGATTATGCGTCTTAGGATAGGGACTTTTCTTTCTAGTAATAATCTCTTCCGGTAATATACCTCTTAGCGATTTACGCAAAATTCCTTTCTCACGATCTCCAGATGTTTTGAATTCCCATGGAATATTGAAGACATAATCAACTAAGCGATGATCACAGAAAGGGACCCTCACTTCAAGTCCTGCTGCCATGCTCATCCGATCTTTACGATCTAACAACGTTGGCATAAATCTAGAAATATTCATATATGACATCTGCCTTACTGCTCGTAGATGTTCATCTTCGCCTTGTAAGTGTGGAACTTCATAAGTTGCTTCTTCGAATCTCTGAGCAGCATATTGCTGCGGCTTAATCCAATCACTTAGTTCAGGAGAAATAATATTGCTACGGAACTCAGTTGCAAGGGACCAAGGAAATTGTCTTGAATGTAACGTTTCTTCTTTATGAAACCATGGGTAACCACCAAAAATTTCATCAGCTGCTTCACCAGAAATGGCAACGGTAGCGTTCTTTTTAATTTCACGACAGAATAGTAGTAGTGATGAATCAATATCAGCCATACCTGGTAAATCTCTTGCGATCGTTGCGTCATACAATGCGGAAATAAGATCAGGAGTATCAAACTGAATATAATGATGAACAGTGGATAAGTGAGAGGTCATAAGTTCGATATATGGGGTATCACTATTAGGTTGGAAAGAATGTGCTTTAAAGTGCTTGTCATTGTCAACATAATCGACAGAGTACGTATGAAGAGAACTAGCATCTTTGTCTCGATAGAATTGTACTGCCATTGCAGTTAATGCACTTGAATCTAGACCGCCTGATAATAATGTGCAAATAGGCACATCGCTTATCATTTGCCTGTTCATAGTATCTAGTAGTAGCTCTTGAACATGATCTATCGTTTGCTCCATGGAGTGTTCATGCTCTCTGCTTTCTAGTTTCCAATACGTTTGTAATCTCGTACCAGACTTGTTAATCGTCATACATTGTCCTGCTTTAAGTTCGGATATTCCTTCATATACGCCGTGACCAGGTGTACGGGCTGGTCCAACAATAAATATTTCCGCTAATCCTTCTCGACTTACTTCGGGTTTGACTTCAGGGTGAGTTAGCAACGTTTTTAATTCAGAACCAAAAATGAAGCGAGAACCTTGATCCGCGAAAAATAACGGTTTTACACCAAGTCTATCTCTTGCCAGAAATAACTCTTCTTGCTGAACATCCCATACTGCAAATGCAAATATTCCATTTAAATGTTCCAAGCAGTCTTTGCCCCAGTGCATATATGCTGTTAACAATACTTCCGTATCACATGTTGTTGTAAATCGCCAACCGTAGGAGCGTAATTGCTCGGTAAGCTCTTGTGCATTGTATATTTCACCATTATATACGATGACAAATTGATCATTTTCACGATATCGCACCATGGGTTGAGCACCGTTACTCGGGTCCATTACTGCAAGTCGTCGATGTCCCAATGCACAATGAACAGATAGCCAAGTTCCAGCGGCGTCTGGACCTCGCGGTGTGAGCGTATCTGTCATTGCTTCAAGTGTTTCACTGCTATGCAGTAAGTTGTTCTGCCAGTCTATCCATCCTGTCATACCACACATAGGCTTCATTCCTCTCTATCTTCACACTAACCTCACATACTATAACGTATATGTGCAAATAGAAATAAAATGCATGTCCGTAAAGATGGAAAAGCCTATAACTGTGGGAATTGTGGGGCAGAGGAGATAGGATTGTTGGTTTCTTGTCTGCCTACAAGCAATGATTGGGCATACTTAAAATAGAACTGAAAAAAGATGAATGTATTTTCAAAAATCTAAATTGGCAAGAAGCAAGCGAAAATATAAATACGCCTTTAATAGATATTGAAGTATTTAGTATTCAATATTCTAATAAAGGCTAAAGGCGAAGGTAATGGTTTAGTGATAACAATATGGATATAATTTCTATTTAGAGCTACACTATAACTATAGCAGGTCTTATAGGAGGTGTATTATATGTCAAAATCATTGGTCTGGGAAGATAAGCAAAAAGGTGGACTGGCAGGGATTGATCCTAAGTATACTGGAGCCTTACAAAGCAAAGAGGAAATCGCTGAGGAAACTGAAAAACTAAGGGAAGAGTTTCATAAGTTGCAGGAGAAGCTTGTTGCTGTTAAGGACAAGGGAATCGTCTTTATATTCCAAGGTATGGATTGCAGTGGTAAGGACGGTGTCATCAAGCATGTTTTCTCAGGTCTCAACCCGCAGGGAATATCATCTTATAGCTTCAAGGCTCCTACAGAAGAGGAGAAGCTTCATGACTACCTCTGGAGAGCTCACAACAAAGTGCCTGCGCTAGGTTATATCGCCACCTTCAATCGTTCGTACTATGAGGATGTGCTCATTACACGGGTACATGGCATTGTCTCTGACAAGGAAGCACGTCGCCGTTTTAAGCAAATTAATCATTTTGAAACCTATTTGATGGACAACCAAGTTCACGTAGTCAAAATCTTTTTGCACATATCCAATGATTTTCAATTGGAGAAGCTAAGAAGTCGCATTGAGGATCCCTCTAAAAATTGGAAATTCGATGCTTCTGATCTTGCTGAACGCAAGCATTGGAAAAAATATTGGGCGTATTATGAAGAGGCTTTTGAAAAATGCAGCAAAGCTAGTCCGTGGCATATTATACCAAGTGACAATCGCTGGTACCGTAACTACGCCGTGTTGAAAATTGTTGTTGATTCAATGAGAAGTCTTAAATTAAACGATCCTGAGCCTAACCCAGAGTTAATCAAGCTACTGGATGAATTTAAGAACACAGAATAGTCTGCCCATTATTATTGATGATGTGCATCAAATTTCATAACCAATCACCCTCAAGTAAAGCATCCTTAGCTAAAACTAGGAAGACATACTTGGAGGTGATTTTTTGTTTTCAAAAGGTTGAAGCCACGGAGTAAATGATAAATTGCTATGATTAATAGCCTTAAATGTGTTGTGTTACGCCCAGGAGTTATTTGCTTTGCAAATAACTCTCACTGGGGTGATAAGCTAGTTGGAAAAAATGCTTCAAAAGAAATAGTAACGTGGATTTATCCTGATGATTTGACACCATGAGTACATGGAGATAAATTAGCCGAGATGTGTATAGTAGCTTCAACTAATTCTTCTGCGGCAAACCAAATTTATAATGCAGTGGATGGAAATTATACCGAAAATGACTTACTTAATGTAAAAAAGTCCTTAACAGCAGGATAGAAAGGGACATAGTAACAAATGAATATAAGAGAAGGGATATGCTTAGCAGGAATAAAATGTCTGTTCATTAGAGAAGCTATAGATATGTTTTACATCATGTGAAGTTGGAGGATACGTAACCAAATGAACGACATTGATTCTATAGAAGATAACCGTAAAATCTATTACGTAAATGTGCAATCGAAACAGCTGTATGAGCAACCAGACATTGCTGATTACCATCTGGTCATTACAGCTAATGCTAGAGAGTATGATCGAATTATTGAGCAATTTCTAGAAGTGGACGATAGTGATGAATGGACGCTTGAAACGATGTTTCAGTTCCATAATAACAGTCCTGACATGAGTATGGTCAATGATGAGCATGATTATCGTCTGAAGCAACTTTATAAGGAATTGTACAAGTTAGGTACTGATGAAACAAGACGTCATATTGAACAAATGCGTATACTATAAATTGTGAAGTAGCTGTGAATGTACATAGACGAGCATGACTCGTTAAGTAATATGACGTTATGGTGAGAAATAAATGTTAAGTAATTCATTGATTACTTAGTAATGCAGTTGACATTTTTCTATACTTTGTGAGAGATTAAGAATATCATTTTTTCACAACATAATGGAGGATATCATCTTGCAAAAATTAGTTTTCTTCGTAGGAGTAGCAGGTACAGGAAAAACAACCGTAGCAAAAATTTTAAGTAAACATCTACCAGCAGCATTTCTCGATCGCGACACTGTAGGAGGTCGTTTTGTAGAGGCGTTTCTTGCAATGAAAGGTTTTGATATTAATGATCGTGATTCTCAGTTCTATAAAGAGAATCTACGTGATCTTGAATATGATACAACAAAAGATATTTGTATCGAAAATTTAGCTGCAGGACAAAACGTCTTTATGATTTCACCATTTACGGCAGAACTTCGTAACGAGCAATGGATTGAGAATGTTATCCAAGCAGCGGGGTTGACGAAAGAGCAAGTCGATGTGAAGGTTATAGTCGTAACGCTTGAAGATATTGAACTTCAACACAATCGTATTGTTGATCGCCAGACTGAACGTGATCGTTGGAAGCTAGATAACTGGAGTGACTTTGAGCAACGTGTTAATTTCATTCCGGAAATCAACTGGGAAATTCCAAAAAGTTCGATATTAATATTCGATAACAGTGGAGAATTGACTAAGGAAAAACAACAACAAGTTATTGATTTTGTAATGAATGATTGAATGGAAGACACAAGCAAGCCGTAGCGCATCTCGATGACGCTACGGCTTTTTTGTTAGTGAGTGGACTTCACTATTCTGTGAGCTCTTCCCAATCGATCTCTAAATCGTCGATTTCTACATTGTTGCGATCTGATTTGAAACTAGTCACCCAGAATGGTTGACTTGGTAGATCTTTAGATGGCTCTGTTACATTAAGGTACACGCCATAGTCAAGTTCATCCTTTTGTAGTCCATGTAAAGCCCACCACTGTTCATCTGTAAGACGAGTATCACTTAAAAATTCATAATAAGAATATACCGATCCTCGACTCAGATATAACTTTCCATCGACGGGAACGACCACATAGATCTGATCAAAAGTACCTGTACCAAGTGATAAATTCCCCTTATCGACGATAGTAGCAACATCGGAGACGAGCATGTCGCTTAGTTCTATTGTGGAATAGTCATTGGGACCACCTGCAACACCTTGCAAAAAGTAATTCGAAATATACTCCATTTTCCCACCGTACCAGAGTAGATCATCTCTTTCTCCTTCTGTTAATGGTTCATTGTTTAACTCTTTGATCGAGCAATTAATTAATAGTTTCAACAGCTCTTTATACAATTCAGCTCCTGAGCGTATAGACTCATTCAACATCCCGTTATCTTCTAACAAAGATATCGTACTATCTGTTAAATAAAGTAACTTACTATATAGTGGCACATTTGGCTCAACATAATGCTGAGATGAGGTCTCAGAAGCTCCGCCCATCTCCGCTGCTGCTTGCTTACTATACAATACAGTATCATGTTTTAACTCAGTATAGCTTCCGAGCGCAGTATTCAATGATTTATGTTTCCAAGCGTTATTCGTCATAAACATTGGCATCCCTGAATTCGCATCATATTCCGTCAGTGCAGATTGAATGGACCAAAGCCAACCATTGTACAGATTTTTTCCCCAGAGTTCATCTGAATAATGAGAAACCTCATTCTCAAGTTTTCTATAGATCTGCTCGTATTCATTCCAAAGCGTTTGAGGTTTATATTTGTTCCATAACAAGCTTTCAGCCGTATTGCTTCCAAGAACTCCAGCAACATCAAGACCAGAAGGTATGGGGCGTTTATAAGGCTCTATTAGCTCTTGCATGATGAAGCTATCAAGAACATAGCGTTGTCCCATATAACGGAATTGCTTACCTGTTGGTGTCGAGACTTTTGTGATCTTTCCCTGAATTTGGGGATCTGGTAGAGCTTTGACTGCTTCTCGTAGTTTTTCTTCATATTTATTGTCATTGTAGTTATCAGGATTGAGGTCATCTCCAAATACTGACATCCGCAGCTTATTCATCGTGAATACTTCAATATCATCTGATAAACCTACAAATTGACTCGTAATGTTGTAAATATTTGCCCATAACTCAGCGGCAGTTGACTGCCCAGATTCAGGTTCAAGGAATGTTACGTATGATTGAAGTAGCGCTTGAAATGTATTTGATTTCATCAATTCTCCATTATCGTCTAGAACAGAGAGAGGCGCTATTCCATACCAAATCATTGTCTTGAAAAACTGCCCTAACTCATCGCTTCTCGTATAGTGACCTCTAATTGTAAATTGTGAGTAATCTAACTTGGTTTGCAATAGTGGAGATTGCACATATCCGCTAGATTGTTCGATTAATACTAACTCTTGTTTAGCAATTTCTGTGAGCTCAGGATCAACCGTTGATGTAACGTCAGTAGATGCACCAATTAGTTCGGCGGCAACTAGAAAGTAAACGATATTGTTTTGCTGAAGTTGTTTCAATTCTTCATCTTGTAGAACGTTATAGAGTGCAATAGAATTGAAGAGCAGCTGTTCCGACATATGCTTCAGATCGTCGTACAGATAGCTTGTTTCAACACTCATCAACGATTTATCATAAAATTTATGATAGATATGAAGGGCGGAATCAGCTGTAATGAAGTTAGGGACTCCAAGATATTCGTTATTATCATAAGTATAGTGCATCTTCGTATCTTGACTCGGTAGAACAACAAAGCCATTATTCATTAACATAGTTAGCTGTTCATTGGTAAATCCAGAAAACTGTCCAATGTTCTCAACATTAGTGAGATTCATGTCTATACGATAAGGCTTAACATTCACATTGTAGCTGGGAATAGTCAATGTAGCTTTCTCTTTCTCGAAGGTTACTTTAGTTGACCATTCTTTGTTGAGATTTAGATTAATGTTCTTATTGGCTTTGGAGTCTTCTTCTTGATCAACAAGATTTGAGTCGGGTGTAGGTGTAGCTACCACAATCTCATTGACGTCATCCTTATCAGTACTTTCATTTTTAGAACATCCAGTAACAATAACACTTAGTACTACTATAACTAGCCACAATCGTCTCAATCGAATCCCTCGCCATCTCATCTTATTTATTCCTGTGTTGTTGCCTCGATTATTTTTCCGTCTTTCACCGTTAGAGAAAGCTTTTCAGTTGTATTGTTTAATCTATGTGTAATTTCAAAATGATTGTCACCTATGATCTTAAAATTCTGAATGTCATAATAGCGTTCACTCTCGGCAAGTTGTACAAATCCAAAATCTAGCCAGTAATAAATACTAAGTTTTTCAACTTGATTGTCTAATTGCTGAATGAAGATAAGCTCATCACCAGGTATCGATAGCAAGTTGCCAACGAAGAAATTTGACCAATCGCCTGCAATTTTTGAACCTGTCCATTTCTTATATAGCTTCTCACCATCAAAGTTGAAAATAAACAATCGATTTCTATCTTGTTCATCAAAGTGTGTTGTCTTGTGAACCGCAATGAGAATTTCCTTTTTCTGATCACCATCGATGTCTCCCAATTCAAGTTTCCATGGTTTCAGTTCCTGAAAATTATTGTCATAGATACGTTGCCAATCACCACTGTTATCTAGTTGATCAACTACGAACAAGTCTCCATATTCAGATGATCCACTTACACTTATAAGTGAGAAGGTAAGATCGTTTTCTTGAATGGAATCGATAGTAACTTCATGTTGGTTAGATCCGTTATATCGCCATATGTATATTACTACCGATAGAGAGCAAATTAGGATTATTGTAGCAATAGAACGATACCATCTATTTTCTAATATGTTATTAATCATTACTTCCCCCAATGAAGAATCAGATCATCTTATTGATTGCTGTTGTTAGAGTAATTCAGTACATGGTAGTGTAATTCCTTCAAAAAATAGATAATAATGTAATTTATGATCATTGGCATAAGTCAGTAAAACAAGGATAATGGGTTACAAAATAATATCAGTCTATCACTTATCAATTAGGAGTTGAAATTTCATGGCACAAGTGACGCCATTTCTAATGTTTCAAGGGAATGCAGAGAAAGCAATAAATTTCTATACATCACATTTCGCAGATTCAGCAATTACAAGTATAACAAGGTATGGTGTCAATGAAAGTGGTACAGAGGGAACAGTCGTTAGAGCTACTTTTGAATTGAAAGGTCAGAAATTTATGTGTATTGATAGTAATTTCAAGCACGGCTTTGATTTCACACCATCGTATTCGATGTTCATAACATGTGATTCAGAAGAAGAGATCGATAACCTTTATGCTGCGTTTGTACAGGGTGGAGAAGAATTGATGATGCTAGGCACATATGGCTTCAGTAAAAAGTTTGGATGGCTTGCAGATCAATTTGGCGTTTCGTGGCAATTCGATTTACCATTTGCAGAGTAGAAGAAAAGTCCATTCCGATTAATCAGGAATGGACTTTCTATACGCTATGGTAGAAAAAAGGCAGTCTAAATGATATTGAATTAATTGGCTTGATCTTTCATATGAGGACAATACAGGTTCATCAGTCTCACCGTTTCATGATCAAGAGTTTGATCCCTATCAATTAATTGATCACTCACTTTTTTAATTTTTTTCTCTGACCAGTTTTGTCCAAATTTGAACTTGCTCGTCATTTCTTCCACACGAATTTTAACAATAGCAGCAGCAGTTACCTGTTTGGCATATCCTTGATCAGAAGGCAAAATCGCATCGTAGCCGCCCTCGGATTGTAATTTCTCCATGAATACAGTAAATACCTCGCATTTTTCTTGTAGATCATGAACGATTTCTGCTTGGCCTCTAAATAACACGGATTTGAAAAATGCGGTTGCAGGACAAGCATATTTTGGATCATTCATATATGAAGGGATAATAGAATACTCTTTCGCTACCGAGAAACTGACTTTTGAGTTTGCTGCAAGAGATGACATTTTCTCTCCAATTTTACTTCCATGGAAGTAAATATCTCCATTATAGTACACATAATTAAGCGGTGTAATGTTAGGATAACCATCTTCACCGATCGTTCCAAGAAAACCAAATGTCATTTCTTCGAGAAAGGCATTGACGTCTTCTATATTATCATCAGTCATTGCAAATTCTTTTCTTCTCATATACATCACCTCTACATTAGTAATGTAATTTATTGTATAAATAAGAGAGACAATTAAAAAGATCCAATTTATTATGTTTTTGATGTACCACTTTTAAAGGAGTGAGCAAGGTGGAATTATATTTACCTTACGATAAATATTTAGAACAATATGGTCATAAAAGTGATGCATTGTTTCAAGTTTGTAAAGATAACATTTTGAATGGAACGTTAAAGGTAGGAAGTAAGATGCCATCTAGTAGAGAAGTGGCCACAAGGTATGGGCTTTCTAGAGGAACAGTTAATGTCGTATACGAAATGCTTCAATCACAAGGATTTGTTCAAAGTATACTGGGAAGTGGAACTTATGTTGTATATGATGAGCTTTATGTCGAGCGTGAGGAATTCAATGAAGAGTTGTTATCAACTGATTTCTTGTCGGAATGGGGAAAAAGACTGACTGAATTAGAATATTTACGCCATGATCAAGTAACCCGAAAACATTCTACTGGGAACGAAATATCGTTTTCACTCGGACAAGTTGATTTGAAACATTTCCCAATGCAAGATTGGAATCGATTACTATTTGAGCAAGTTAGAAAGCAATATGATAAGGAGATGGGCGATGCTTATTCTTCAGACGGGCACCAAGCGCTTAAGGAAGGTATTGTGCATCATTTGCGTTTATTTAGAGGGATACAAGCTAATCAAGAGGATATAGTCATCGTTAATGGTTCACAGCAAGCAATAACTCTTGCCATTCAGTTATTGATTAATGCTGGAGATTATGTAGCCATGGAAGATCCTCATTATGTAGGTGCTAGAAATGCTATACTTTCCGCGGGTGGAATTGTACATGCTTTTCCAATTGATCGCGAAGGAATGATTTTTCATCCAAGTGAAGACTTTCATTATAAATTAGTAATGGTAACAGCAAGTAGGCAATTCCCTACAGGAGCTGTACTAAGTATGAAACGAAGATTGCAATTATTGAATTGGGCAGAGGAAAATAATTCATACATTATAGAAGATGACTACGATAGCGAGTTTCAACATTATGGTCGAGCCAATGAGCCACTTAAATCTCTAGACAAGCAGGGAAGAGTTATCTATATGGGAACTTTCTCTAGAACGATGATGCAAGATATTAGATTAGGATATGTCATTTTACCTAGCGCTCTAAAAAAGTGGTTCAGTTTAGCCAAACAAGTGTATGAAAGACATCCCCTTTCTATTATTGAACAGCGTGCACTTGCCCAATTTATGAACACTGGTCTTTACGATCGTCACATTAGACGAATGAACAGGGTATATAGAAGAAAGGCAGAGAGGTTATTCGCTCTGTTAACTCTGCATCTAAGTCATGTCGTTGAACTTTATCCGATAGAATCAGGATTACATATTTTTGTAAAATGGAAAGCACACCTTGTACAATACGAGTTGTTTTTAGATCGTTGTATCCAAGATAATCTATCTATTGTTGATGTAAGAAACAATTATGTGAATGACAGTGAATTGGCTTTTTGTTTGGGGTTTGCACACTTAACAGATACCCAAATTGATGATGGAGTTATGAGAATGAAAATAATAATTGACGATGTGATGAGCGAAGAAGGTAAATTAACATAAAAAAGCGAAATCTTCTTAACTTATGGAAGAAGATTTCGCTTATAGTGATGCAAAGAATTGATGTTACTTCTGTAACCAAAACGCTTTGATTATTTAATTACTGCTAAATACTTCTCCGCTACTGATTTTTCTACTCCACCGGTTACTTGTACAAGGATATTTCCTTTTATTTCAGTATAAGTTAAAAGCATTGGAGCACTTTCGCTTAATTCATCTAATGCCTTTTTTGCAGTCTTTGCATCTTTATTAGATTCAAATACTAATACACGCACACTGTCTTTCTCATCCAATGGATATCGTACACCCTCTGAGATGGTAAGACCTATTAGGCTCATTGTGTCTTTTC
Source organism: Paenibacillus endoradicis (assembly GCF_024721975.1). The sequence goes on from NZ_JANQBB010000003.1 coordinate 317,837, forward strand.
CAAGAGTTTCTTTATTAGCAACATCTACTCCAGCTTTTACTAAGTTTTCCTCAACACTTTGAGCTGTAATTGTTTCTGATCCGCAAGCACTCAATAAAACGATTAATAATAATGACAAAATGATTTTTTTCAATTTAATCTCCCCTTTTTTTTGTATCTACTAAAATATTACTATAAAGTTCCAATTATTGGAATGCTTATTTGGTCGATCTCGTAATTAAATATATATTTTTTCAATATAAACAACAAAAAACGCCTAAACCCTTGTGATCACTAAGGTTTAGGCGTTTTTATTATATATGTAAATCGTTAAATGGAATCGTAATGGCGTCCCAGGAGGGATTCGAACCCCCGACAACTCGCTTAGAAGGCGAGTGCTCTATCCGACTGAGCTACTGAGACGCAACATCAAATAATATATCATAACGAAGAATATGATGCAACACCTTTTTTTGGAAATAAACAATTAATATCAATTTTTTTATTTAAATCTTCGTGGTATAATTTGACGAAAGTAAAAAATAAGTCGTTTCTTAGCAAATAGTTAGGTGGTGTTAATATTTCCGATAACAGTAATAAAGAGCAGAATTTTTCTGAAAATATATTTTTATTCCCATCTATGCTTGATCAATATCAAATTCAGTTGACTAAGTTACTTGAAAGGGAACAGTTTGAAGAAGCAAAAGATTTATTGAAATTTTTATTGCGGTGTCAAGGTGATGAACGTCAACATGCCATAGAGTGGGAAAATCTTCTGAACTGGCTTGAAGAATCATTCCCAACCATCGATGAGGCAGATAGACTTGAGAATGAAGATTTAGAGGAACAATTTAGAAGAACTGCATTAAGTGACTATGGCTCTAATAATGCGACAGAAGCTGCAACTAAGCTGATGGACACTCTCAAATCTTCCATACCTATGGAGCAGAAAATGCTCACACTTGAGCGTGCCACTTATTTGGACGTTCCTGAATTAGATGAACAGTTGATTAATTGGCTTCAAGAGGCTACACTATCCTCTGCGGTACAATTTAAAGCATTACAATGTTTGAAAAAAAGAGGTTGCTCTGGTACGGTGCAATTGACCCGCATGGATGAAACAGTGAATCTTCTCATAGAAGAAACTCCATTATCAATGAATGAATTTCCGGATTCTGTCAATGCTATATTAGAAAAAGCTGTGTTAGCACTTGAACAAGTAGATGTGACAATGCCAATATTAGTCACTGAACTTTGGCTCGAATGTCTACAATGCATATATGGTACACGTAGCTACGGATGGATGTTGAATGAAGAAGAATACATTGAAGATTGTTTTGCTGCTGGATTACATCATACTATGCAACTCATTGTATATGGGTACGCAGTAGATGATGATATTCGTGAAACATATGGAATTACGAATGAATATCGATTCCGATATGAGCAAGCTAGTCGAGTAATTCGTGAGGTCGCACTATATTTGCAAGATTCTGATTAATTATTACCTTGAAAAGAATCGATAACTTGTATATAATAGAGTGGTTTATTAGACGTGAAAACATGTAATGCATGAGCATTTTGGAGGGGAAAGCATAAAATGAAAGCAACTTGGGAAAAAATAGAATCGAACACTGTATCAATTAACGTAGAAGTGGATGCTGAGAAAGTATCAGAATCACTTGATCAAGCTTTCAAAAAAGTTGTAGCACAAGTAAACGTACCTGGATTCCGTAAAGGTAAAGTACCTCGTTCAATCTTCGAAGCAAAATTCGGAATTGAAAGCTTGTATCAGGATGCAATCGATATTATTCTTCCTGGAGCATACTCAGCAGCTGTTCAAGAAACTGGTATTCAACCAGTTGATCGTCCAGAAATCGATGTAACTCAATTTGCAAAAGGACAAACATTCATCTTTACTGCAAAAGTTACAGTTAAACCAGAAGTAACTCTAGGCGCTTACAATGGCGTAGAAGTTGCTAAAGTTTCTGCTGAAGTAACAGAAGAAGAAATCGCTGCTGAACTAGAGCGTCTACAACAACGTCATGCTGAGCTTAATGTTGTTGAAGAAGGCGCTGCTGAAAATGGCGACGTTACTGTAATCGATTTTGATGGTTATGTAGATGGCGTTGCATTTGAAGGTGGTAAAGCTGAGCGTTACTCTCTTGAACTAGGTTCAGGTTCATTCATTCCTGGATTCGAAGAGCAAGTAGTAGGCATGCAACTTGGTGATTTCAAAGATGTAGAAGTTACATTCCCAGAAGGTTACCAGGAAGAAAGCCTAGCTGGTAAAGCAGCAATTTTCAAAGTTAAATTGCATGAGCTTAAACGCAAAACGCTTCCAGCACTTGATGATGAGTTTGCAAAAGACGTAAGTGAATTTGATACTCTTGAAGAGTACAAAAAAGATCTTGCAAGCAAACTTCAAGAAAACAAAGTAAAAGAAGCTACACAAGCTCAAGAAGCAGAAGTTATTTCTAAAGTTGCTGAAGCAGCTACAGTAGAAATTCCTGCAGCTATGGTAGAAACTGAACAAAACTACATGCTACAAGATTTCGAAAACCGTCTACGTTCTCAAGGTATGACACTTGATCTGTACTACCAATTCTCTGGTCAAAACGAGCAAGTACTTCGTGACCAAATGAAGGGTGACGCAGAAAAACGCGTTCTTAACAACCTTGTACTAGAAGCAATTGCGAAAGCTGAATCTATTGAAGTATCTGAAGAAGATATCAACGAGGAACTAGCTAGCCTTTCTACAGCTTATAATCGTCCAGCTGAAGAAATTCGTGAAATTTTCACGCAAAATGGCAACCTAGAAAACTTGACTGAGGATCTATTGCTTCGTAAAGCAATTAAATTCCTAGTTAGCAATAGTGTAGCTGTTTAATTTGTTTAACACATATAGTAGAACATGAGTTAAGAGATAAGGCACGTGTGCATACGTGCCTTATTTTTAAACTATGGACCTGCTCCATGAGATTTCTATCTGCATAACATACATATAGCTTTTTGAATGACCGTATACATATGAGTAATGAAGATTAAAAGTAGACATAGACTTGATCGAAAAAATGACATCACTTCTTCAACGTGATACAATAAAAGTGTTCATATTAAGTCCAAGATGAAAGAAGGTTGATCGCATGAACTTAGTTCCAGTCGTTGTAGAACAGACGAATCGTGGGGAAAGATCTTACGATATTTATTCTCGCTTGCTTAAAGATCGTATTATATTTCTTGGTAGTGCGATTGATGATGATGTTGCGAATGCAGTAATTGCTCAATTGTTATTCCTAGCTGCGGATGATCCTGAAAAGGATATCCATCTCTATATCAATTCACCTGGTGGTTCAGTAACGGCAGGTATGGGCATATTTGATACTATGCAATACATCAAGCCTGAAGTAAGCACTATTTGTATGGGTATGGCTGCAAGTATGGGCTCATTACTACTTACAGCAGGTGCTAAAGGCAAACGGTTTGCACTTCCAAATGCGGAAGTAATGATTCACCAACCGCTTGGTGGTATTAGTGGTCAAGCTACAGACATTAAGATCCATGCGGATTGGATACTTAAAACCAAGCAAAAACTGAATCAAATCTATGTAGATCGTACTGGTCAAACATACGAGAAGATTGATCGTGATACAGATCGTGATAACTTTATGAGTGCACAAGAAGCATTGGAGTATGGCTTGATAGATAAGGTGATTACTTCACCTATACTGTAATATTGGAATGAAGGGGTGAAATAATGTTTAAGTTCAATGATGAGAAAGCTCAATTGAAATGTTCTTTCTGTGGTAAATCGCAAGAGCAGGTACGCAAGTTAGTTGCAGGCCCTAGCGTTTATATATGTGATGAATGTATTGATCTTTGTTCTGAAATCGTAGAGGAAGAGCTTGGACAAGAAGAAGAAGTGGATCTGAAGAGTATTCCGAAACCAATGGAAATTCGTTCGACACTTGATTCTTATGTTATTGGCCAAGATTTTGCTAAAAAATCGTTATCTGTAGCAGTTTATAATCACTACAAACGTATTAATACTGGTAGCAAAATCGAGGATGTTGAATTGCAGAAAAGTAATATTTTACTACTAGGTCCTACAGGTTCTGGTAAAACATTACTAGCGCAAACAATGGCTCGTATTTTGAATGTACCATTTGCAATTGCTGATGCTACGTCTTTAACAGAGGCTGGTTATGTTGGTGAGGATGTTGAAAACATTCTTCTGAAATTAATCCAAGCTGCTGATTATGATGTGGAAAAAGCTGAGCGCGGTATTATTTATATCGATGAAATCGATAAAGTTGCTCGTAAATCTGAAAATCCATCCATTACACGTGATGTGTCTGGTGAAGGTGTTCAGCAAGCGTTGCTTAAAATTCTTGAAGGTACAGTAGCTTCTGTTCCTCCTCAAGGTGGACGTAAACATCCACATCAAGAATTTATTCAAATTGATACTACTAATATTTTGTTTATCTGTGGTGGAGCATTTGATGGTCTTGAATCAATTATTAAACGTAGAATCGGTAAAAAGGTCATCGGTTTTAACTCTACTGGAGAAGTTCAGAAAGATCTAAAACCAGGTGAATACTTGTCGATGGTATTACCAGAAGATCTATTAAAATTCGGGTTAATTCCTGAGTTTGTTGGTCGTCTACCTGTTATTTCTACCCTAGAGCCTCTTGATGAGCCTGCACTAGTACGTATTCTTTCGGAACCGAAAAATGCGTTAGTGAAGCAATATCAAAAATTGCTTGAGCTTGACAATGTGAAGCTAGAGTTCCAAGCAGATGCACTTGATGCTATTGCGAAAGAAGCAATTAAGCGTAATACAGGTGCTCGTGGTCTTCGTGCGATTATTGAAGGGATCATGCTTGATTTGATGTATGAAGTGCCATCTCGTGAAGATGTGACGACTTGTGTAATAACTGAAGAGACAGTAACTAGTAAAGTTGTTCCTGAACTTGCCCCTGCTGAGAAGAAGGATAGCAAGAAGGAAGAAAGTGCTTAACGTTACTTGAATACAGACAAAGAAAGAACCACCTCATGCTTTGAAAATTCAGAGCAAGGGGTGGACTTTGCCGTTCATGGGAGAGATAAATATGTACTTACGTCAGAACACCGTACCTGTCAAAGTTGGTAATCTAACGATTGGTGGAAGTAATGAGGTTCTTATTCAAAGTATGTGTACAACTAAGACTGCGAATGTTGATGCTACCGTTGCAGAAATATTGCGTCTTGAGGAAGCTGGATGTCAATTAGTTCGTGTTACCGTTAACAATATGGAAGCGGCTGATGCGATCAAGGAAATTAAGAAACGAATTAATATTCCTCTAGTTGCAGATATACATTTTGATTATCGTCTTGCTCTACGTGCTATTGAAAATGGAATTGATAAAGTTCGTATTAATCCAGGTAATATTGGTCGCCGTGAGAAAGTCGAAGCAGTTGTTGCTGCTTGTAAAGAAAAGGGTATTCCTATTCGTATCGGTGTTAATGCTGGATCACTTGAAAATCATTTACTAGAGAAGTATGGATATCCAACTCCTGAAGCTATGGTGGAAAGTGCAATGTATCACATTGGTATTCTAGAAGAACTAGATTTCCATGATATTATTGTATCTTTGAAAGCATCGGATGTTCCGATGGCGATTCAAGCCTACTCAATGGCTGCAGAAGTTATCAAATATCCACTTCACCTTGGTATTACTGAGGCTGGTACATTGAATGCTGGTACGATTAAAAGTTCTGCAGGGATTGGTGCTTTATTAGCGCTAGGTATTGGTAATACATTGCGTATTAGTTTATCCGCTGACCCTGTGGAAGAAGTTAAAGTTGCTCGTGAGCTACTGAAAACTTTTGGTTTGATTACGAATGCGGCAACGTTAATTTCTTGCCCTACTTGTGGTCGTCTTGATATTGATCTGTTCTCCGTTGCCAATGAGGTAGAAGAGTATATTTCTAAAATCAAAGTACCTATTAAAGTATCTGTACTAGGTTGTGCTGTAAATGGACCCGGTGAGGCTCGTGAAGCTGATATCGGCATTGCAGGAGCCCGTGGTGAAGGTATGTTGTTCCGTTACGGAGAAATGATTCGTAAAGTTCCTGAGGCGGAATTGCTTTCAGAACTGAAGAAAGAAATAGATGAAATTGTACGTGTGTTTGAAGAGACTGGAGAAATTCCAGGTCGTAATGAACATGTAAAGCACTAATAATAATTAATCCTAACATCATTCCGATGTTAGGATTTTTTTGTTGAATGAATTTTTACGAGCGCCTTAATGATTTAGTGAAAACAGTTCTAACAGATACATAATGTGGAATAAGATGCTACATTATAGGGGGTGCTAGATGGTTTTTGTAGAGTGATAGCTTTGATAAACTACTAAGCATTGGAAAAGGGGAGATGAGATGGATTTCGGAATATCTATACTTTGGTATGCCATTGCGTATATCGCAGTTACGCTTATTGGTATATTACATACTTGCTTCAATGGATATGTACTTAAGATGGATAAAGATAATACAAAACCGATCAAATCAATGTACGATATAAAGTCTTATGCCGCAACAGTAAGGTATCATGCACTTTATAACATCATTCTCTGGCCAATTGCGGCTTATTATTATTTCATTAAAGTACAACCAGACAATCTATGGCTTGAAGCTTTAATAATTGGATTAACATGGATGTTATTGTCGATCATCATTGATTTAATTGGATGGGTACTAATTCGTCATCCTTGGGCGATGACGTGGAAAGAGATGTATGTCGACTATCAACCATGGATTACATTAATTTACTTGGCTATTTGCGTAAGCGCGTTTGTTGGCGCTTGGTTCATTTAATATGTATAGATCTTATAATGTATAAGACTAATAAGCTACATTCATATACATTTTCAATTCATTTAAAAGGCATTAACTAAGGAGCACTCACTTTGCAATCTTAGTTTATGCCTTATTTTTTGTGTTTTTGTTTTCATTGTCTCTCCATTACTATAGTAGCGGAGTGATCTTTGATTATTTCTCTTCCGAACCAAGATTATTCCATCTGCTAGAGGGTAATACTATGGAATACGAGAAAAATTTGTTTGCCAAAAGAGGTAGCTCAAAACAATTACTTGTGATCGCGATGAATAGCTCCGTAGTGAATTCGACGGCGAAGCTGCCATCCATCGGAAGCCTGGCATAAGCTTCCGATGGATGTTTCTTACGGAAACATTGTATGTGCTCATGTACCAATAACGTACATTGCGCTACTCGTTTCTTAGCTTCATGGCATCTTCTTGGAGCTGACAAGCAAATGTTTTAAGCCTTGATTGTAACAGGTCGTTCAAAAAGCAATAATAAGAGGAGTGGAGTAAAGTAATGAATATGAGCGTATTGTTAATGATTATTCAAGTGTTTTTTGCTGTCGTAATTGGATTGTATTTCTTCAATCTATTACGCAATCAGAAGATGAATAAAGTTGCAGTAGATAAGGAATCACGTAAGGAAATGGACAAACTTCGCAAGCTTCGTTCGATTTCGTTAACGAAGCCACTAGCAGAGAAAACAAGGCCGCAATCACTGAATGATATCGTTGGTCAAAAAGATGGTTTAAAGGCACTTAAAGCTGCATTATGCAGTGCTAATCCACAGCATATCATTATTTATGGTCCTCCAGGAGTAGGTAAAACAGCTGCTGCTAGGGTAGTGCTTGAAGAAGCAAAACGTAATCCGTCATCTCCATTTCTACCAAGTGCAAAATTCACAGAAATTGATGCTACAACTGCACGTTTTGATGAAAGAGGTATCGCAGATCCTTTAATTGGTTCGGTTCATGATCCGATCTATCAAGGGGCTGGAGCTATGGGGGTAGCTGGTATTCCACAGCCGAAGGCAGGTGCTGTTACAAAGGCACATGGTGGGATTCTATTTATTGATGAAATAGGTGAATTACATCCTGTCCAGATGAATAAGTTATTAAAGGTACTAGAAGATCGCAAAGTGTTTCTTGAAAGTGCATATTACAATTCAGAAGATAGTCATATTCCTAGCTATATCCATGATATATTTCAAAATGGATTGCCTGCTGATTTCCGATTAGTAGGAGCAACAACTCGTTCACCGCAAGAAATTCCACCAGCTATCCGTTCAAGATGTATGGAGGTATATTTCCGTCCACTACTTGCGGATGAGGTAGCAGAAGTGGCAGAAAATGCAGTTGTGAAAATTGGTTTTTCTCCTTGTCCAGAAGCTATCGATGTTGTGAAGCAGTATGCAACAAATGGTCGTGAAGCAGTTAATATTATTCAGCTATCTGCGGGTCTTGCCTTATCTGAGAAAAGAGATAAGATTACGGCAATGGATATTGAATGGGTAGTAAACAGTAGTCAGATTCCACCAAGACCAGAACGTAAAGTTCCATTAGTTCCGCAAATCGGATTTGTTAATGGGCTCGCAGTATATGGTCCAAGTATGGGGGCGTTACTTGAAATTGAAGTCAGTGCTATTCCGGTTTCTAAAGGGAAAGGTCAATATATTATTACAGGTGTTGTTGATGAAGAAGAGCTAGGCGGTGGCTCTCGAACATTAAGAAGAAAAAGTATGGCCAAAGGATCGATTGAAAATGTACTGACAGTACTTCGATTGAAAGGTCTTAATCCACAGGACTATGACCTACATATTAATTTCCCAGGTGGTTCACCTGTAGATGGACCGTCGGCTGGTATTGCTATGGCAACAGCGATTACGTCAGCGATATTGAATGTACCAATCGATAATCGTCTTGCAATGACTGGTGAAATTGGCATACATGGTAACGTGAAACCGGTAGGTGGTGTACTGGCTAAAGTTGAAGCAGCCTTCCAAGCTGGAGCAGTTCGTGTTATTATTCCTAGAGAAAACTGGCAAGAAATCTTTGCTGATCTGAATGGGCTGCAAGTTATTCCGGTTTCGAGAATAGAAGAAGTACTTACTCATGTATTCCCTGAATTGGCCAAATGGAATGATGAAGATCAAACGGAGCAATGGAAGTTGAATTTATTCAGCACACCAACATATCCATATTTGCAGGCTGAATCATATGAGTGATAAGATGTTAGAGAATATATAGATTGGAGGTGCTGGAATGGGTTCTAGCAAAACAAAAACACGCCGAATTCCTCTGCTCCCTCTTAGGGGCTTGCTTGTCTATCCCAGCATGGTGCTCCACTTAGATGTGGGAAGGGATAAATCTATCCGCGCGCTTGAAAAGGCGATGCTTGATGATCAAAATATTTTACTAGTATCGCAAGCTGAGGTGAACATTGAAAACCCGCTTGAAGAAGATATTTTCAGAATAGGTACGATTGCAAAGGTAAAGCAAATGCTTAAACTTCCTAACGGAACGATTCGAGTATTAGCGGAAGGGATCGTTCGTGCCGAAATTCAGGATTACGTTGATAATGAGCAATATTACGAAGTAATCGTGAAGGAACTTCCCGAACAAACGGAGCAGTCTCCACAAGTAGATGCTTTAATGCGTTCAGTACTGAGTCAATTCGAGAATTATGTTTCACTTTCTAAAAAGGTGACCCCCGAAACATATGCAGCTGTATCTGATATTGAAGAGGCGGGTCGTTTGGCAGATGTGATTACAAGCCATCTTGCTTTGAAAATTAAAGAGAAGCAACTTATCCTTGAAACGACAGATATTGAAAAGCGCCTTGAGGCATTACTCGATCTACTTAATAATGAACGCGAAGTGCTTGAGATGGAACGCCAAATCAATCAACGTGTGAAAAAGCAGATGGAAAAAACGCAAAAGGAATATTATTTGCGTGAACAGATGAAGGCGATTCAGAAGGAACTAGGCGAGAAAGAAGGTCGCCTAGGCGAAGTTGAAGAACTACGGAATCAGTTAGAAGAGGTCGGGCTTCCTGACACGGTAGCAGAGAAAGTTAACAAAGAAATCGATAGACTCGAGAAAATGCCACAATCTTCAGCAGAAGGTGGGATTATTCGTAATTATATCGATTGGCTGCTTGCGTTGCCATGGCACCAATTAACCGATGATGATCTTGATATTGTAAATGCGGAGCAAATCTTGAATGACGATCACTACGGACTTGAAAAGCCGAAAGAACGTGTGTTAGAGTATTTAGCTGTGCAAAAGCTAGTTAAGAAGCTGAAAGGTCCGATTCTATGTCTAGTAGGACCACCAGGGGTAGGTAAAACATCTTTAGCGAAATCTATTGCTAAGTCACTTGGTCGTAAATTCGTACGAATTTCTCTAGGTGGCGTTCGTGATGAAGCAGAAATTCGCGGGCATCGTCGTACATATGTTGGCGCAATGCCAGGTAGAATTATGCAAGGAATGAAGTCAGCAGGGTCGAAAAACCCAGTGTTCTTACTTGATGAAATTGACAAGATGGCATCAGATTTCCGCGGAGACCCCTCTTCAGCATTACTTGAGGTGTTAGATCCTGAACAGAACAATACGTTCAGCGATCATTTTATTGAAGTTCCGTTTGATTTATCATCAGTTATGTTTGTAACTACTGCCAACTCTCTGCAGACAATTCCTCGCCCATTACTTGATCGTATGGAGATTCTGCAAGTGCCGGGTTATACGGAGCTAGAGAAGTTAGAGATCGCTAAGCGTTATCTATTCCGTAAGCAACGTACTGATCATGGGCTGAATGATGATCAACTTACGATTGATGATGAAGCGATTAGTTTCATTATTCGTGAGTATACACGTGAAGCAGGTGTTCGTAATCTAGAGCAACAGATTGCAGCACTATCTCGTAAGGCAGCAAAAGCTTTCGTATCTGATAATCAGTTGCAATCTATCCATATTGATCGGGAGCAAGTGAAGAAGTGGCTTGGACAACCGAGGTTCCGATATGGTATGGTTGATGCTCGTAATCAGATAGGAGCTGTTACAGGGCTAGCATGGACAGAGGTAGGCGGTGATACACTTGTTATCGAAGTTTCAACAATGCCTGGTAGTGGTAAACTTAATCTAACAGGTAAGCTTGGTGATGTAATGAAGGAATCTGCTCAAGCAGCGTTCAGTTACATTAGAGCTCATGCTGATGAACTCGGAGTGGCACCAGATTTCCATGAAAAGCTAGATATTCATATTCATATTCCAGAGGGTGCGATTCCTAAGGATGGACCTTCAGCGGGGATAACAATGGCAACAGCACTTATATCGGCACTTAGTGGTCGTTATGTATCCAAAGAAGTTGCAATGACAGGGGAAATAACATTAAGAGGCAGAGTATTGCCGATCGGTGGTTTGAAAGAGAAATCTTTAGCGGCACATCGAGCAGGTATTAAAAAGGTACTATTGCCATTTGATAATACAAGAGATCTTGATGATATTCCTGAAAGTATAAAGCAAGAGATGGAGTTTGTTCCTGTCTCTCATCTGGATGAAGTGCTCGCGCATGCTTTAGTAGCAAAAGAGAATGAGGAGCAATAACATGATAAAAATTAAAGATACTCAATTTATAATTAGTGCCGTACGTCCTGAACAATACCCTGCAGATGGCTTGCCAGAAATTGCTCTGGCAGGTCGTTCTAATGTGGGTAAGTCTTCATTAATCAATAAGATGATTATGCGAAAAAACTTAGCTCGTACCAGTTCACAGCCTGGTAAGACGCAACAATTGAACTATTACCGTGTGAATGAAGATATTTATCTCGTTGACTTTCCTGGTTATGGTTATGCAAAAGTATCTAAAAAGCAACGTGAAGAATTTGGCGTTATGATCGAGAGGTATTTGCAATCTCGCGATCCGCTGGTATTGCAACTTCTCGTAATAGACATTCGTCATGAACCTTCCAAAGATGATCAATTAATGTACCAATGGCTGAATCATTATGAAATTCCTACATGCATCGTTGCGACGAAAGCTGATAAAATTCCTCGTTCCAAATGGGACAAGCATTTAAAAATGATTAAAACTACTTTAGGTGCTAGCTCAAAGGATAGAGTTGTACTATTTTCTTCGGACACTGGACTTGGTCGTGATGAATTATGGGGGCATATTTTGCAAGCGATAGAAGACGCTGGAATGTCCCTACCTAATGAAGATGGCGCAGTTGAGCAAGTGGAAGCGGAAACGAATGTTTCACAGCAATTGGATGAAGCTGTCCAAGAGCAACAATAATTAAGTGTGGTCTTATTCATAATCAATTAGTAAGTTTGTATTTTTCGGTAAACAGGGTAGGATACACGAGAACTTCTTAATAATTTGCGAGCATTGTGAGTAATTGTTCAAGAATTTTTACGATAATTCCGATATTTCGTGAAATATGATGAAATTTCAAGTGTGAAGAGCAGGAATATAGAGCGCAAATCTCGTATAATATAACATATAAGCATGTATTCGGCCTTTCTGAGTTCTAAGATATTCTTCATCTGCTTGGAAAGCGAAGAATTGAGGAGATTTTTATGGCTAAGCGGATAGCCACAGAGTATGTTAATGCAAGATTTGAGTTAAGTAGTTCTGAACTATCAAAATTTATTGTTTTTATGGAGGAGCAACAATTGCGCCTTCAGGTACTCATTCTTGAGAATGGTAACCAATCACTTGTGCTAGAAGATGTAGCTGGACATGAGGCTATTCGTATGACGTTTGAACGTCAATATGATAAATATGTGTGTGAACTTTCATGCCGAATTGTCGAACTAAAGCTGACTAATGCAATGCGAAAAGCGGTATCCGCATTCCGTGGCAATGCGATTGTCAACCGAATTTATAGTCATTATACGATGGAATATCATTATAAGAGTGGTGCTGTTCATAGTATCGTTGAAAAGAACGATAAAGGTGAACGCATAGTGTTCGAAAAAAAGAATACCGTTCAAAAATTGCAACGTGTTTTTGATAGTCGTTTAGTTGAAAGAGAAATCAAGCTTGTTCATCAATCGATTGATGAATGGCTAGATCTCCGTAATCAAGCAAGCAACGATCTTGATTTAAACAATGTTGATGAGCAATTGAAGGCATTAACTTTCAAGTTATTCACGTTGGAAGCACATTGAACGTAGTACTCGTAAAACGAACAGGTTAATCCCTGTTCGTTTTTTTGTTGCATTTAATCACATTAATTTCTGCTATTATTGGTTTGTGAATAATGAGATTATAATAATTTTAGGGAAATATAGAGATAGAAGTAGCAATAGTCAGCTATCTTGAGTAAATTAAAGTGAGTCTTGGGATATTGAAAAATATTACAGGAAATTCACAAAATAACTATTGCATTTAACCCAATAAGATGTTATTTTTATTCTCGTTGAAAACAAATTGGTTGTTTAAAATTAGGAACCAGGATTCACTCAGGACATGGTAATGTTACGAGAGATTAAACCCTCGAGAAGTGAATGACGTAGGTCCTAGCGGATGAAATTTTTAAAACATTTTATTCCTAGGAAGGGGGAACCGAAGGATGGAATATTCTACTTTCGGAAGACACGTTGCTGTTGATGCATGGGGTGTCGATTTTGATTTGCTAAACAGTGCGGAGGAATTACAATCTCACATGGTTGAGGCAGCGGAGGCTTGTGGAGCTACAGTGCTATCTGTTCAATCAAAACAATTTGAACCTCAAGGCGCAACGGTACTTGTACTGTTGTCAGAGAGTCATCTCTCGATTCATACGTATCCTGAAAGAGGATTTGCTGCACTTGATTGCTATACTTGTGGCGAAACAGTAGATCCACAAGCAGCTATCGATTATATGCTATCAGTGCTTAAGCCACAGAAAACACATGCTAAGAAACTAGTTCGTGGTATGGGTGAGCTTCAAATCGTTGAACCTGAAATGAAACAAATTGAGCTTGTATAAGATTAGATATGTAATGGTCATGGGCGAAAGTCTATGACCATTTTTGTTTGAAGCGATTGTGATCACGATGAGTATGCTGATGTAGCTTATTCGACGGCGAATATGCCATTCATCGCTAGCTCCAGTGCTCATGTACCAACAACGTACATTCCGCGCTTCGCGTTACTAGCTTCATGTCATATTCTTGGTGCTGACAATCGCTCCGCTTTGAAGGGGACCTCGTGAATTGACTCCTATTGAACCTTCTTCATGAATGTTCAAAGATTCGTCTTCGTGAGTAAGGTCCTAGTGAACTTTCTGCTTGAAAGTCCACAGACTCGCGTGCTCGGGTTCGATCAGGAAGATTGACTCCTATTGAACCTTCTTCATGAATGTTCAAAGATTCGTCTTCGTGAGTAAGGTCCTAGTGAACTTTCTGCTTGAAAGTCCACAGACTCGCGTGCTCGGGTTCGATCAGGAAGATTCACTCCTATTGAACCTTCTTCATGAATGTTCAGAGATTCGTCTTCGTGAGTAAGGTCCTAGTGAACTTTCTGCTTGAAAGTCCACAGACTCGCGTGCTCGGGTTCGATCAGGAAGATTGACTCCTATTGAACCTTCTTCATGAATGTTCAAAGATTCGTCTTCGTGAGTAAGGTCCTAGTGAACTTTCTGCTTGAAAGTCCACAGACTCGCGTGCTCGGGCTCGAGGAAGATCGACTCCTATTGAACCTTCTTCATGAATGTTCAAAGACTCGTCTTCGTGAGTAAGGTCCTAGTGAACTTCTGTTTGAATGTTCACTGAACCATGTATGTGGGTAGTTCAGGGGGATTTGCGCTTAATTAACCTCTATTGAGAAGAAAAGGTATAATACTTCCTTATAATTCGAATAATAGTCAAATATAGAGATTATTGCGAAATAGTATTATGATATAATTATTATAAATTACTGGTTATACACTTCGGAAAGGGGATCACCATGCATATTATTGTTGTTGGCTTAAACTATCGTACTGCTCCTGTCGAAGTTAGAGAACGCTTCGCATTGGCTGAAGAACAACTAACAGAAGCACTTATAAAGCTGAAAAGTACAACGAGTATTATGGAATGTGTGATCGTCGCAACTTGCAATCGTACTGAGATTTATGCAATCGTTGATCGTGCACAAATTTGTGGTCATTATGTAAGATTATTTATGGAACAATGGTTCGGACTGCCGCGTGAGCAGTTTACAAACAGTTTATATATGTATGAGGATCATGAAGCGATTGAGCATTTATTCAAAGTTTCAAGTGGTCTTGATTCGATGATTATTGGTGAAACACAAATACTTGGACAAGTGAAGCAAGCTTTTCTTGAATCACAGCAATTGAAAACAACAGGTACTGTATTTAATATGCTGTTCAAGCAGGCAATAACGCTAGCAAAACGTGCTCATTCTGAGACGAGAATTGGTGATCTAGCTGTATCCGTTAGTTATGCTGCGGTAGAACTAGGAAAACATATTTTTGGTAATTTCTCTAATAAGCGCGTGATGGTTTTTGGAGCAGGTGAAACCGGGGAGTTAACCGCAAAACATTTGCATGCCAATGGTGCATCTCAAATTAATGTCGTTAATCGCACTTTAGAGAAAGCAAAGCAAGTTGCTGCACAATTCGATGGTATCGCCTATAACTTTGAACAAGCCAATGAGCAAATGCAACATGTGGATATTATGATCAGTTCTACTGCCGCTAACCATTATGTACTTACGTTTGAAGATGTACAAGCTATTATGGCTAAACGTCGTTCGAAGCCACTATTTATGATTGATATCGCTGTGCCAAGAGATTTTGATCCGAAAATCGCAACGATCGATAATGTTTTTCTATACGATATAGATGATTTACATGGTATTGTAGAAAGCAATCTAGCTCAACGCAAGCAAGAAGCGACGAAGATTAATGTTATGATTAAAGAAGAGATTGCCTTGTTCGATAGCTGGTACAAAACATTAGGTGTTGTTCCACTTATTCGTGGTTTACAAACAAAAGCTGCCAATGTGCATGAAGAAACTATGGTAAGCTTGTCTAATAAGTTACCTAATCTGTCTGAACAAGAGTTGAAAGTCATTCGTAAGTTAACGAAGAGTATGGTCAATCAGATGATTCAAGATCCAGTACTCCGTGTGAAAGAATTGGCTGGAACTAAAAAAGCGGATGAAGCTATGGATATATTCGTACAGTTATTTGATTTGAAAGAGCAATTACACGAGATAGAAAAAGCAGAGAAGAAGGTACAAGAGCCGGCTGTACAAGATCGATCACAGTTTGTCCGTTCTGCTAAAAAACTTGCTGCGCTTGTACGCTCTTAATATCGGTTTAATGCCCTATCGTTTCGAAGAAAACAAAGAAGTAGAACACAGGGTGGTGCAGTGATGAATATGAATTTATGGATATATGATATTTTTGTATATATCTACGCCCTGAGTCTGTTGTTTTATTTTTCTGATTTTGTTTCTGAGAATCGGAAAGCGAAGCAACTAGGCACAGGGCTACTTGTTTTTGTATGGTTAATTTCAGGCGCGTTTCTAATCTTTCGATTACTAACAGAATTACGCATGCCGGTGTTTCAATTTACTACCTTTGATATATTGCAATTATTCTCATGGATATTAATTACAGCATCATTTATTATTGGTAGGTATTATAAAATCGACTTGATTGTCTTTTTTGTCAATGTTATAGGATTTTCTGTGTTTGCCCTCAATATGTATAGTTCGCCGAAAGAAGGACGATCACTTGAGTTATGGCAAGCTACACGCGAACTTCTTTATGTACATATTAGCCTTGTAATTAGTGCGTATGCTGTTTTGACCATCGGCGCATTGTTATCGATGATGTATCTCGTAGTACATCATAGTTTGAAACGAAAGAAATGGACAAAATGGTTACGTAGATTCCCAAGTCTAGAAGTTATGGATCGCTCGATTGAAAGAATGGTTGTTATCGGAGTTCCACTGTTAATTATGTCATTGGCAATTGCTACGATTTCACTAGTAGTAGAAGGCAGAGCATACTTACTGTTAGATATTCAGATAGTAACTTCACTTTGTGCGCTCGGTATATATGGTTACTTTATTTATCAGCGTTCGGTGAATGAACGATCAGGACAGAAGATCGCTCAATTATATTTGCTAGCGTACGCATTCCAACTTATTAATATGTTTTCGACTGAATTATCGGCATTCCACTAAATGTACAGGAGGTGGCGAAAATGGAACAAAACTCTCTGTACTATCCAATGATGGTGAATTTGCTCTTTCACAAATGTCTTATCGTTGGTGGTGGCGTTATTGCTACACGTAAAGTCGCTGGATTACTTGCAGGAAATGCGACCTCAATTACGATTGTTGCACCTGATATTAGTAGGTCATTGCAAGAATTAATAAAGCTGAATAAATCGTTAACATGGATTCAGTCTACCTATGAAGAAACACTGATGCAGCATTTCACTATTGTCTTTGCAGCTACCGATAGGGTAGAACTGAATGACACTATTACTGAAGACGCATTGAATAAGGGTATACTAGTATGTAATGTCAGTAATGGCGAGCAAGGAAACTTTATAACCCCAGCAACAATTCGAGAAGGTCAACTTACCTTAGCTATTTCAACATCAGGAAGCAGTCCTTCATTAACAAAACATTTGAAGCGTCAACTAGAGGAGCAATTCACAAAACCTTATGCTGACGCCTTACAATTAATGTCACGCCTTAGATCGGATCTGGGGCGAGATGGTATCGAGTTAACGATCAGTGCACGAATAACTGAGCAGGCGTTACAAGAAGTATTTCAAGTTTCATCAGCAGATTATGAGATGTGGTATAAAAATCTACGACAACGATATACGACGTAAGTGCATAATGAAGGTGAGGAATTAGCGATGGAAGATAGAGTCATTAAGGTCGGTACACGTCAGAGTCAGTTGGCATTAACGCAATCAGGACAAGTGATTAAGCAACTCGAAGAAATCTGTGAGCAACACGGATTACCTTATACGTTTGAAATACATAAGATTATTACAAAAGGCGATCAAATACTTGACGTCACGTTATCCAAAGTTGGCGGTAAAGGATTGTTTGTAAAAGAAATTGAACAAGCACTTCTTGATGGTGTGATCGATATGGCTATACATAGTATGAAAGATATGCCCTATGAGCTGCCAGATGGTCTGATTAATGGAGCTGTACCTAAGCGCTTGTCACCACAAGATTGCCTAGTTATGCGCAGCGGAGATACATTTGCTGACTTACCGCAAGGTGCCAAAGTTGGTACCAGCAGTTTACGTCGTAGCAGTCAGTTGAAGCATGTAAGACCAGATCTTGATTTGCAATGGATTCGAGGTAATATTGATTCACGTATTCGTAAATTAGAAACGGAAAACTTCGACGCGATTGTACTTGCAGCTGCAGGGTTAACAAGAATGGGCTGGCAGGAGAAAATTTCAACGTTGCTTCCGCTTGAAGTATGTGTTCCGGCCGTAGGTCAAGGGGCATTAGGTGTACAATGTCGTCAGCAAGATGATGAAGTTGTAAAGTTATTACAAATATTGAATGATGCAGATTCTGCACTAGCTGTTGCAGCAGAACGGAGTTTTCTAGGAACACTTGAAGGAGGTTGCCAAGTACCTTTAGGTGCACATGCAACCATAGTTGAGCGTTCAGAAGAAGGAATAGTTCTTGAATTAACAGGTATTGTTGGTTCTCCAGATGGTGAAATATTGTTGAAAGAAATTCGTCGTGGTACGGATGCTATCCAGTTGGGCGCAGATGTAGCCCAGTTGTTGTTAGACGGTGGTGCACGTGAAATTTTAGCGGAAATTGAGGTTTAATTCGATGAATAAGGGGAAAGTATATTTGGTCGGAGCTGGGCCGGGAGACCCAAGACTCATAACCGTCCGTGGTATGCAATGTATTCAAGAATGTACAGCAATTGTGTATGATCGTTTAGCAAGTCCGAGATTACTTAGATATGCACCAGATCATGTGAAGCGAGTGTATGTAGGTAAGTTACCAGATCGACATACGATGAAGCAAGAAGATATTAATCAATTATTAGTTGATCTTGCACTCGAAGGGCATACTGTAACGAGATTAAAAGGTGGAGATCCTACCATTTTCGGTCGTGTTGGAGAAGAAGCAGGATTGCTTCGTCAGCATAATATTCCTTTTGAAATTATTCCTGGCATTACATCAGCCATCTCAGTTCCTGCTTATGCAGGTATTCCAGTTACACATCGAGATCATGCATCATCCTTATCGATTATTACAGGGCATGAAAGTCCTGATAAACTAGATGTTTCAATTTATTGGGATAAAGTTACGAATGCTACTGGAACGTTATTATTCCTTATGGGCGTAGCCAAAATTGATTATATTGCTAGTCAATTGATGAAACATGGTCGTAGTTCTGATACACCAGTCGCATTAGTACGTTGGGGAACAACACCTGAACAAGAGACTATTGTAGGCACTCTAGGTACTATTGCTGAGCAAGTAGTTACCGCAGGCTTCAAATCACCAGCTATCATCATAGTAGGTGATGTTGTTAAGCAACGTGAGCAATTGCAATGGTATGAGCAGATGCCGTTATTCGGTATGCGCATACTTGTTACACGTGCAAGGTCTCAAGCGAGCGAATTTGCTTCACTTATTGAGGATCTTGGTGGTGAACCTTGCGAATTCCCTGTTATTCAAGTGAAGAAAAGCTCACAACCCGAACAAGTCAAAGCTATTGAACAGCACTTATTGCAAGCAGAACGATATGATTGGCTTGTATTTACAAGTGAAAACGGTGTTAATTATTTCTTCGATTGGTTGAAACAATATAAAGTTGATATCAGGCGTTTCAGTGGTGCAAAGATAGCAGCTGTCGGACCTAAGACTAGCGATGCGCTGAATGAACGCGGTTTGATTGTTGATCATCAAGCTACGCGTTACGATGCGGAAGGATTAGTGGAAACATTAGAACAATTCGCTACTGAGGGACAAGAAATGTTACTTCCAAGAGGAGATCTTGCACGCTCCGTTCTACCAGTGCAGTTACGAGCAAAAGGTATTATTGCTGATGAGATTACTGTATATGAGACAACAGTGGCGGTGCAACAAGAACCTATTGTATTTGACTGGTTGAGAGAAAAGCATATTCATGTTATTACGTTCACAAGTTCGTCCACTGTGAAAAACTTGATAAAAGTGTTAGAGCAAGGTGGAATTGAAGATCCTATTGCTTTGCTTAAACAATATCCACTTGCAAGTATAGGGCCTATTACATCAAATACCATTCGTGAATGTGGTCTTGAAGTTACAATAGAAGCAGAGGAAGCGACGATTGAATCGTTAACTGCAGCACTTATACAGTATCGTGGAACATTAGCGCAACAATAATGGAGGCGATTAAGATGACATTTCCAATAACAAGAAATCGTAGATTACGTCGTTCTACTGCATTACGTAGTATGGTACGAGAAAATAGATTGCATATTGAAGATCTTATTTATCCAATTTTTGTAACACATGGTCACAATGTTCGCGAAGAAATTCCATCTATGCCAAGTGTTTATCATCTATCGATGGATCAATTGAAAGTAGAGATTGAGGAAGTTATGGCACTAGGAATCAAATCTGTGCTAGTGTTTGGCGTTCCTAATTATAAGGATGCTGTTGGTAGTTCTGCTTATGATGACGACGAAATTGTTCAACAAGCGATTAAAGCTATTAAGATCTGGGCGCCCGAGCTTGTTGTTGTTGCGGATACATGTCTCTGCCAATTCACTGATCATGGTCACTGTGGTGTCGTTCATCTTGATCAAGAGACGCAAATAGCTACGATAGACAATGATCAATCACTTCAATTGTTAGTAAAAACTGCGATATCACAAGCGAAAGCTGGAGCTGATATCATTGCTCCTTCTAATATGATGGATGGTTTTGTTGCTGCTATTCGTCAAGGTCTTGATGAAGCGGGTTACGAAGATATTGCGATAATGTCCTACTCCGTAAAATATGCTTCAGCATTCTATGGGCCGTTCCGAGATGCAGCTCATTCAGCACCACAATTTGGCGATCGCAAAACATATCAGATGGACCCTGCTAACGCATTGGAAGCATTAAGAGAAGCAGATAGTGATGTAGCAGAAGGTGCTGATTTCCTAATGGTGAAACCAGCGCTAGCTTATCTTGATATTGTTCGAACATTAAAGGATCAATTCGATCTACCAATTGTTGCTTATAACGTAAGTGCTGAATATTCTATGGTAAAAGCAGCTTCTAGTAATGGTTGGGTTGATGAGAAAGCGATTGTATTAGAGACACTGCTAAGTATGAAGCGTGCGGGAGCATCAATTATTATTACTTATCATGCCAAAGACGTAGCGAAGTGGTTGAAGGAGGATTAGAAGAAATGGCTCAGAGAATAGATACATTATCAAAACTAGCCTTTGAACGTGCGAAAAAAGTCATTCCTGGTGGAGTGAATAGTCCTGTTCGTGCTTATAAATCAGTAGGTCTCACACCTGTATATGTTGAGCGTGGTGCAGGTAGTCGCATATATGATATAGACGGAAATAACTATATTGACTACATACTTTCTTGGGGACCGCTTATTGCTGGTCATGCTCATCCAGAAGTTATTGAAGCTATTACTTCGACAGCAGCAAATGGGACGAGTTTTGGTGCGCCTACTGAAATCGAGACGTTGATGGCTGAATTAGTATGTGAACGCGTACCTTCTGTTGATATAGTACGCATGGTTAACTCTGGCACTGAAGCAACAATGAGTGCTATTCGACTAGCTCGTGGTTATACGAACCGAACGAAGATATTGAAATTCGAAGGTTCATATCATGGGCATGCTGATAGTTTGCTAATTAAAGCTGGCTCGGGTGTTGCAACGTTAGGTCTACCTGACTCACCGGGAGTACCTGAACAAGTAGCAGTTAATACGATTACAGTTCCTTACAATGATCTTGAAGGTGTGAAACTTGCGTTCTCTCGTTATGGAGAAGAACTTGCTTGCGTGATCGTTGAACCTATCGCAGGAAATATGGGTGTCGTACCTCCACAACCAGGATTTCTGGAAGGATTGCGTGAGTTAACATCACAATATGGTAGCTTACTTATTTTCGATGAAGTTATGACTGGTTTCCGTGTGGACTATCACTGTGCACAGGGACGTTTTGGAATTACTCCAGACTTAACTTGTTTCGGTAAAGTTATTGGTGGTGGCTTGCCAGTTGGAGCATATGGTGGTCGTCGTGACATTATGGAGCAAATTGCACCAAGTGGACCGATCTATCAAGCTGGTACATTATCAGGCAATCCACTTGCGATGGCAGCTGGTTACGCCACATTGAAATTAATGACCAAAGAAGCCTATGAGCAACTAGAAGTTAAAGCTGCAACATTGCAGGCAGGGTTCGAAGCCAATGCTGCTAAGTATGGTATTCCACTAACGGTTAATCGCATTGGTTCTATGGTGTGTCCGTTCTTTACAAATGAGTCCGTTATTAACTTCGAGACAGCTAAGTCGGCAAATCTTGATCATTTCAAAGCTTATTTCGCAGAGATGCTGAATCAAGGTATAAGTGTTCCTCCTTCTCAATTCGAAGGATTATTCTTATCTATTGTACATACAGATGAGGACATCGCTAATACTATAGCCGCACATGATATTGCGCTATCTACTTTAGTAAATAAATAAAAGTGGTAGTTCAAAACAGTCACTTGTGATCACGATGCTATACCTTCGATCGAAGGTAATTCGACGTCGAAGATGCCATTCATCGCTAGCTGTGGCATAAGCTTTCGAAGTATGTTTCTTGCAGAAACATTGTAGGTGCTCGTGTACCAATTACGACACTCCACTCCTCGTGTCACTAGCTTCATGGCATCTTCTTGATGCTGACAAGCAACTGTTTTGAACTTCTATTGGAAAAGAGGTGAATGCTGTGTTTCATCAGCTTATAACTCGTCAAGGCTTGGATCTCGTATTGGACTGGAAACGGTTAGGTGAGGTGTTAGATGACGAGCAAGCACATACACAGCCAAGGGCTGGTAGTCATCCGCATGAAGTGCGGCAGTGGCTACTAGCCCATTCCTTTTTCCCAGTTAAATGGCTGAATCAGATATTTTCGGTTGGTGGGATTAAGTGGAATGGCGAACAGTTACATTTGTTAGCATACAATGAAGTTGATATTGCTCGTGACGATGTGTATCGAAGTGCTGGGCAATGGTTGAGATCAGGTCATGAAACAGTTCAAATGCTATACGAGGATGATCATTGCTTAGTCGTCTATAAAAGTGCTGGTATGCCAGTACATGGTTCAAGTAAAGGTCAGTTGAACACACTTGATGTTGCTGTAGCGGCACATATGCTTCACAAGCAAGATCCAATACTCGTTAGACATATCCATCGATTGGATGATGAGACATCGGGTCCGGTTCTATATGCGAAACATCAACTCGCTCAACTGAAACTCGATGAGCAAATGCGCAATAAAGAAATTGATAGACAATATATCGCGATTGTCCAAGGTGTATTAACGCTCGAAAAAGGAACAGTTAACGCACCGATTGGAAAAGATAGACGTGAGCCTAAACGGAGAGTTGTAACATCTAGTGGAGATTCAGCTATAACGCACTATAATGTAATCGCTAAATACGAACATTATACTGAGGTTGCGTTGAGACTAGAAACGGGTAGAACACATCAAATTCGCGTCCATATGACGCATCTTGGACATCCATTAGTAGGTGATAAATTGTATGGTGGCGAGACCAAATGGCTTATGCATCAAGCATTGCATGGGGCAAGTCTAACATTCATTCATCCTTTATCATCTGAGAAGATATATGTACAAGCAACGATGCCATCTTGGTATGCAGAAATAAAGCAACATATAACAAAAAGATAGTCATGCTAAAGCACCCTTCACCATATAGATAAATAGTGAAAGCTAGAATAAAACAAGCATTCATTATGTGAAGGGAGGCATTGATATGTCTGAAGTAAATAATGGTCTGCGATTTGATATTTATGAACGTGTACATTTGCCAGACAATGTCGCGGCGATTGATGAGCTTGAAGAAATTGAGCTTGTTCCACGCATTCAAGTGATAGAACAAGGCGATCAGGCAGTGCTGCAAGGGCAGCTTGTGTTGAACGGGATTTATCGTGCGCAAGGAGCAGAGGACGAGCAAGTCGCGTTAGAGCACTGGATTCCAGTAGAAATCTCGCTACCGATGAATCGAGTGTCAAGATTAGAAGAGATTACTGTAGATATCGATACATTTGATGTCGTGTTGTTATCGTCTCGAGCTCTAAATATTACAGGTATCCTTTCATTGCGTGGGATTACGCTTGAACAGGAGGAAGAAGCCAGTGAATGGGAATCAGAGATATTTACCGTATCACATGAACGCGGTGAATCGGAAGAAGAAGTTATTGAATGGAATGCAGAGATAACTGATGAAGAACTAAGTGAGCAGTCTGCTGAAGATGATGAGCAGAGACAGTTTATTCAGGAAGAAGCAGTTGAGAGCGAACCCTATTATGCAAGTTATTTGCAGGAAGAGCAATCAGTAGAGCAAGTTTTTGCTCAAACTCAAGAAGAATTACGGGCTGAACAATACGAAGTAGTTGAAATTGACGAAAATTTTGAAAGCGTTGAGAATGTTGAGCAAGTGGAAACTCTTGAGGAAGAACAAGAGCAATCAGTTGCGTATGCATACACAGAAGAAGATCTTGTTCGAGAAATAGAAGCACAACAATATACAGCAGATGCCTATGTAGAGGAACCCGTATATGTTGCTCATGAAGTTGCAACAAGTCATTGGGGACAATTTGTTAATGAAGCGCCGGTAGAGCAAGAAAGAGAGCAACAAGAAGAGCTAGAGTACGAAGAGGCACAAGCGGATGAAGAGATTGAAGAAGTTTCTGATAGTCAGTTAGAGGAAGAAGTCACTGAAGTAACTCATCAAGAACGTTCTGTTCATATCGCCTTAAATAGCAGTTCTAATCAGAATGAAACGTTAGGTATTCGTTCTATCCTAACTTCAAGCTTGCGTGAACAAGCAGCTCATCAAGCAACTCTCTTACAACAAGAAACTGAGCGACAACAAGAAGAAGCGTCAAAGCCTCATGTGGTTGAAGAGGAGATTGAATGGCAACATTTGTTCTTAAGTAAGCGCCCGGATCAGAACGAATTCCGTCGAATTCGTATGTGCATTGTGCAAAAAGAGGATACATTAGAACAAATTGCAAATCGATACAGCATTAACCCACGAGAGTTATTAGTACGTAATAATTTGCACGAAACGGCAATTTCAGAAGGGCAATTATTATATCTACCATAGAAATGTTAAGTTATCTCAACTATGAAAATGTCACTTTCCAAGCAGTCCGAGCCGCTTTTTTTGGGGCTTGGACTGCTTGTTTAGTTTTAATATTAAAATATCCATTATTATAGTCATTAATAATAATAATGGATGAAATCTCAGACTTCACAGCATCTTTCGACATATCTTCCGTTTTTTCTCAAAAATTTAACAGTTTTCTAACAACCAAAGATCAAATTTCCGATATAGTTGTGAGAAAAGAATAAAGACGGGGGTATTTTCATTGGCTAAAAGATTATCTATACGGACACGCCTCATTTTGTTGTTTGTAATTCCGACTGTAATGTATGCGGGGACAAGTGTGTATTTATTAGAACAACAAAATTCTAATATAAAAGAGTTGACTTCCTCTTTGTATGATACGACGGGGCAAGCCACATCAATCATTCTGAATGCTGATCGCGATATGTATCAAGCATTGACAGCTTATCAATTCCTTACATCTGGTGCATTAAGTGCTGATGAGGAATCAGTACAGATGAAAGTTTTTACAGAAAATATTGATCAAACAAAAGAAAGGGTTGGACAAGCTCAAGAGATTTTTAAGAATAAAGAACTTTTGCAAACTTCCCATGAGGATACGAACTTAACGATTGAACAAAATTTGAATAATTTTCATAATTCTTTTGATCAATGGGTTAAAGATACAAGCGACATTGTAAAATCAGGTGATGTCGGTGAAGGGGTTATTAATAATACACAAACATTAGTTACTTTTGAAGAGGGTCGCACCAGTTTGAATCAAATCGGTGAAATTTTGGATACTTTTGCTAAGAGTAGTATTGAAAATATTAATCAAAGCAAAAGTGATAACGCTAGATCTATTTACTCTGGTATTCTTTTTGTAATTGTTATTATGGGTATTAGCGGTGCAATCGTTATTAGAAAAATTATAAAAACCATTCAAAGAATCATAAATATTACAAGTAAAGTTGCAGTCGGAGATCTCCGTCATGAGCCGCAGACTAAGTATGATAATGATGAGCTTGGTAAAATTACGGAAGCCGTAGATGTAATGTTGGTCAAAATTAAAGGGTTAATTGGGACGATCTCTTCCAATACTCAATTTGTTCTAGATGCCTCAGTTGAACTGTCAGATAGTTCTAGGGAATCTGCAAAAGCAGCTGAGCATGTAACGTTGAATATTCAAGAGATGAACCAGAACGTGGAAGTTCAAGCAAGAGCCAGTGAAGAGAATAGCCGAGCGATCGAGGAGATGGCGATAGGAATTCAACGAGTAGCTGAGAATTCAACTGTCATGGCGGATCATTCTTCGCTTACTTCGCATAATGCTGAACTTGGTAATGGGTTACTAATGAACCTACAACATCAAATTGTGAATATGATTGCCTCGGTTGAAAAGCTATCGGATACTGTACAGTCTTTAACACTTAAATCTGATCAAATCGGTGATATTGCCGAGAGCATTACAACTTTCGCAACTCAAACAAATCTGCTTTCCTTGAATGCTTCTATTGAGGCAGCGAGGGCGGGAGAGCATGGAAAAGGCTTTAATGTTGTTGCTAATGAGATTCGTAAGTTAGCTTCGCAATCACTCGAATCAGCTGAAGGTATTAATCAGTTGATTCACGAGACGAGAGTTGAGATTACTAGTGTTTCTGAATCGATGAATATGACCAAGCAAGAAGCTAGTGAAGGATCGCGGATGATGGAGGAAGTTAATCAAAGCTTTGCTACGATTATGGAGTCAGTCGCACATGTAGTATCTCAAATTCATGAAACATCGGCGATAACAGAGCAAATGTCGGCAAGTTCCGAGGAAATTTCTGCGACAATGGAACATTCTGCAGCAAGTTCGTCACAAATTCTTATGAGATCTCAAACGGTTGCAGCTGCCACTGAAGAGCAATTAGCGATGATGCAGAACATAGCAGCTTCATCGGAACAGTTAAGATCCGTCGTGGATACATTAAATGAATCAGTGTCCTATTTTAAAATCAAATAATTCAATCAATCTAAGAAATTGACTACAGTCTTATCTTAAGTTATTATATTGATATATGTGTAATAATGTTGATGAGGAATAATATACTTTTGTTACCTTCAGAGAGTAGAACTGTTCGCTGAAAGGTTCTGCAGGATAACAGGTATATGGGTCGCCTCTGAATTGCCTTACTGAACATAGCGTAGCTATTATGTAAGTTAGGCCGGTCACAGCCGTTATCTGTTATGAGAGCCATGCTGCGTTTTTGTAGTGTGGAATTAAGGTGGTACCACGGAAGCTAGCCTTTCGTCCTTTTGTAGGATGAAAGGCTTTTTTGTTGCATAATTTTGGTAGAGCCCACGCTTTCGATGTAACTTTTCTTTACAGTGAAGTTAAATCGAGTAGCTTACGAAAAGTATTAGGAGGATGAACAAATGTCAGATAATCAGTCTAATTTAACGATGCCGACGACTTATGATCCGAAGGCAGCGGAACAGAAATGGTATGACTTCTGGGTAAAGGGGAATTACTTTCAAGCCGGTCAACGTCCCGAGGCAGAACCATATACAATCGTAATTCCACCCCCGAACGTAACGGGAATGTTGCATATTGGTCATGCACTAGATTTTACACTTCAGGATATCCTTATTCGTGCGAAGCGTATGCAAGGGTACGATGCATTGTGGTTACCTGGTACGGACCATGCAGGTATTGCAACGCAAACGAAAGTAGAACAAAAACTGCGTGAACAAGGTGTTTCTCGTCATGATCTTGGTCGTGAAAAATTCCTTGAGCAAGTATGGGAATGGAAAGATCAATATGCTGAGACTATCCACGATCAATGGGCAAAAATGGGTCTGTCACTAGATTACTCTCGTGAACGTTTTACACTTGATGACGGTTTGAATAAAGCTGTTCGTGAAGTGTTTGTTCGTCTATACGAAAAAGGATTAATCTATCGAGGTAAAAAAATTATTAACTGGGATCCTGTAGCTCGTACTGCTCTATCTGATATTGAAGTAGAGCATAAAGAAGTTAACGGTCACTTGTATCATTTGCGTTACCCATTGAAAGATGGTTCAGGATTCATTACTGTTGCAACAACTCGTCCTGAGACGATGTTAGGTGATTCAGCAGTAGCTGTACATCCAGAAGATGATCGTTATAAACATTTGATTGGACAGATGATTGTTCTTCCAATTGTTAATCGTGAAATACCAATTATTGCTGACGAGTATGTAGAGAAAGATTTCGGTTCTGGCGCTGTAAAAATTACACCTGCTCATGATCCGAATGACTTTGAAGTTGGAGAGCGTCATAGCCTTCCGCAAATTATTGTTATGGATGAAACTGGTACGATGAACGACGAGGCAGGTCCGTATCAAGGGATGGATCGTTTTGATTGTCGTAAGCAGTTAGTAAGTGATCTACAAGAGCAAGGCGTTTGTATATTAATTGAAGACCATCTACACCAAGTAGGTCATAGCGAACGTAGTGGGGCAGTTGTAGAGCCTTATCTATCTACACAGTGGTTTGTAGCTATGAAGCCACTTGCTGAAGCAGCTATAGCTGCTCAAAAGTCTGGCAAGGGCGTACGCTTTGTTCCAGATCGTTTCGAAAAGATTTATTTGAATTGGATCGAAAATGTTCGTGACTGGTGTATTTCTCGTCAGTTATGGTGGGGACATCGTATTCCAGCGTTCTATAATGATGAAAAT
This sequence comes from Paenibacillus endoradicis, assembly GCF_024721975.1. Next base: position 346,735 of record NZ_JANQBB010000003.1, read on the forward strand.
GGCGAGATTATCGTATCGACTGAAGATCAGACAGATGCTAATCTTCGTCAAGATAATGATGTACTAGATACATGGTTCAGTTCAGCGTTATGGCCTTTCTCCACGTTAGGTTGGCCAGATCAGACAGATGATCTTGCTCGTTACTATCCAACAAATGTTCTTGTAACTGGCTACGATATTATTTACTTCTGGGTATCACGTATGATCTTTACTGCGCTTGAATTTACAGACGAAATGCCATTCCAAGATGTTCTACTACATGGACTTGTACGTGATAAAGACGGTCAAAAAATGTCTAAATCACTTGGTAACGGTGTTAATCCACTTGAAGTTATCGAACAGTATGGCGCCGATGCTATGCGTTTCATGATTTCTACAGGTAGTACGCCTGGACAAGATTTACGATTCCGCTATGAGAAGGTAGAACAAGCTCGTAACTTTGCTAATAAAATTTGGAATGCTTCTCGCTTTGCTTTGATGAATCTTGAAGGTTTCACTTATGATGATATTAATATTAAAGGCAATCTAGGAACTGCGGATCGTTGGATTTTACACCGCTTGAACGAAACTGTTCGTGATGTTACGCGTCTAATCGATAGTTATGAGTTCGGTGAAACTGGCCGAGTTCTTTATAACTTTATATGGGATGACCTTTGTGACTGGTATATTGAATTCTCGAAATTAAGTTTGAACGGTGAAGATCCGGAAGCAAAAGCAGCTACTCAATCTGTACTTGCTTATGTGCTTGATCGTACGCAACGTTTGATCCATCCATTTATGCCATTCATATCTGAAGAGATTTGGCAGCATCTACCTCATGATGGCGAGACGATTACTCTTGCTGCGTGGCCTGAGTATGAAGCTGAACTTGAGGCTCCAGAAGCTGTGAAAGAAATGGAATTACTTATGGAGATGATTCGTGCGATTCGTAACATTCGAGCAGAAGTAAATGTGCCGATGAGTAAAAAGGTTGAACTGATTGTGAAACCAGCTTCTGATGCTGAGTATCGTATTTTAACTTCTAACGAAGAGTTCATTAAACGTTTCTGTGGTACATCAGCATTAGAAATTTCTACTGATATGTCGGCTCCTGATAAAGCGATGTCTGCTATCATTACAGGTGCAGAACTTTACTTGCCGCTAGCTGGTCTACTAGATATTGGTCAAGAGATTGCTCGTCTTGAAAAAGAAGTCGATCATTTGAATAAAGAAGTAGAACGTGTGGAGAAGAAACTTTCTAACGAAGGATTTGTAGCTAAAGCACCTGCAAAGGTTATTGAAGAAGAACGTGCCAAAATGAATGATTATGCTGACAAGCGTGATAAGGTAGTAGCTCGTATTGCTGAATTGCGTGCAAATTAGTTATTAGAGAAGGGGTATCCTGATGAGCGTAGATACGAAGCAACAATTAGTAGGCTCTATGCAATCTTATGAGGAGGCAGTCGAATGGATCAATTCATTGATTCCATTCGGCATTCGCCCTGGACTTGACCGTGTTGAACAAATGCTGGAGAGCCTAGGTAATCCTCATCGTCGTTTGAAATTTATTCATGTGGCAGGTACGAATGGAAAAGGTTCAGTATGTGCGTATCTTACTCATGTATTACATAAAAGTGGATATGACGTAGGTACATTTACATCACCTTATATTACAAAGTTTACGAATCGTTTACAGTATAATGGTGAAGATATTGAAGAAGAAACACTTTTGCTTTTAGCAAATAAGGTTCGTCCATTAGTTGAAGAAATGGCAACAACTGAATTGGGTTCACCAACTGTGTTTGAAGTTACTACTACGATTGCTATTCTATTCTACGCAACTGTAACGTATCCTGACTATGTAGTGTGGGAAACTGGGCTCGGTGGTAGACTTGATGTTACTAATGTTGTTACGCCAGTATTATCGATCATTACGAATATTGGTCATGATCATATGGACAGATTAGGGGACACGATTGAAGCCATTGCCTTTGAGAAAGCAGGTATTATTAAAGCTGGTGTACCTGTTATTGTTGGAGTAACGCAACCCGAAGCAATTGAAGTTATTGCTAAATTCGCAAAAGAGAAAAAAAGTTCGATGTACTTATATCAACAACAATTTGATCAAATGCCATTATATGTGGATGAGTTTGAACAACAATTCCGCTTTGAAGGCCTGTTCCGTAACATAGAAGATGTGACCATTACATTAAGTGGGGCACATCAACTTCAAAATGCTGCGGTTGCTATGATGGCAATTGAAATTTTACGTCAATATCAAGCGCTTATTGTAAGTGATGAAGATTTACTTGAAGGTATGAAAACCACAACATGGCCAGGTCGTCTTGAGATGATTGGGCAGCAACCACGCTTGCTTATTGACGGTGCACATAATCCAGAAGGTGCTGCGGCACTAGCAACTGCATTACAAACAACTTATAAATATGAAAAATTGCATCTTGTTATGGGAATGATCGACAACAAGAGTCACCATGACACGTTTAAGCATATATTACCATTAGTGGATACTTTAATCTTAACAGAACCTAATTATCGAATGGCTAAAAACGCTAATGAATTAGAAAAACTCGTACAAGATCTTATTAAGGAACTTAATTTATCTAATCCTCCTCGCTTAATTGTGGAGAGAGATTGGAAGCAGGCAATAGGGCTATTACTTGAAGAAACGAATGAATCAGATCTTGCGGTTGTTACTGGTACATTGTATTTGATAGGAGACGTACGCTCGTATTTGCTACACAACAAGGATGCAGAAAAAGGCTGGTGAATTCTCTTTGAAAGCAAATGAACAAGTTCATTTCATTGGAATCGGTGGATACGGCATGAGCGCTATCGCTAAAGTCGTTATGGAAATGGGCTACAAAGTAACAGGATCTGATGTTGCAGAATCAGCATTATCTAAAAAGCTATCTGCGCAAGGGGCAACAATTGTTATTGGACACGATGTCTCTAACATGAAAGGGGCTTCTATCGTTGTATATTCTACTGCGATAAGTCAAGATGATGTTGAACTAGTAGCAGCAAAAGAAGCAGGAATAACTGTATTACATCGTTCGGAAATGTTAGCGAAATTACTTAATGCTACTTCTGGTATTGCTGTTGCTGGTGCTCATGGTAAGACAACAACGTCTTCGATGATTGCCCTAGTTATGGAATTGACGAAGCAGGACCCTACTTATATTATTGGCGGTGAAATCGTCAATTTAGGAACAAACGCTAAAGCTGGTCAAGGAGCTTACCTTGTAGCAGAGGCTGATGAGAGTGACGGAACTTTCCTACATTATTTCCCGACTATTGCTGTTATTACAAACATCGAAGCTGACCATCTTGAAAATTATGATGGTGATTTTGAAAATATTAAAAAAGCATACGTACAATTTTTGAAACAAGTGAAACCAGATGGTAAAGCGGTAGTATGTTTGGATGATCAAAATGTTAGAGAGTTATTGCCTCGTGTATATGATGATAATGCATTACAGGACCAACAATTAATTACTTATAGTATTCATGAGCAAGCAGATTATATGGCTAGTAATATTATTGAAGGTGACCGTACCGTAAGTTTTGAGCTGTCTACTCATGGAACATCATTAGGACAATTCGTGCTTTCAGTTCCGGGTGTACACAATGTATATAACGCCATTGCGACAATCATTACTTGCTTAGAAGCGGGAGTTGAACTTGAAGCACTACGTAAAGCTATCAAATTATTCGTAGGTGCCAAGCGTCGATTCCAAGTTATTGCTGATGTACATGATATGCTTGTTGTTGATGATTACGCTCACCATCCAACAGAAATTGTTGCAACGATTAACGCATCAAAAGCTACTGGGAAACGTATTACAGTTGTATTCCAACCGCAACGATTTACGCGCACGTTTTTCTTGCTAGATGAATTCAGTAAAGCATTCCCAGAAGCGGATTCTGTTATTATTACAGATATTTATTCGCCAGCTGGTGAAGAAGCGATTGAAGGCGTATCATCGCAAAGGTTAGTTGAGCTTATTAAAGAAAATGGGCAACATAACGTGCAATATATTGCAACGAACGAGGAAGTGCTTGAGCAGTTGAAAACGAGCATTCAACCTGGTGATATGGTAATTACGATGGGAGCAGGAGATATTTGGAAAGTATCTCATGCACTTGGTGAACATATAAAAGCATAAATAGTATCTAATTTTGTGAAAAGCATCTTAATGTAGTCGTCCTTATGACCGCATTAAGATGCTTTTTTATTCTATCAGCTCATTTCTTCTATCATATATTCAATGAAAGATTCATAGACTTATAGGGAGAAAAGAAGGAGAGTGATAGAAATGCAACATCAAAACAGAATTACTTATCGATTTGATCGTAATGGTAATAAAATAGATTCTTTACAGCAACAACCTACAGTAGTGAGCGAGGGTGATTCTACGCAAGAGTTGAATATTGAGCAGTTAGAGCAATTAATACGTGAAGCTGATGGAGTTATTGCTCATACTGAAGAGGGAAATGATGTAACTGATATAGCTAGACCAGCAAGTGAAGCACATCATCGTTCGCGATACGAGTTAGACTTAGAAGAACTTGAGGAATGGCAACAAATTCGACCTCCATATGAGGTTGAATCTAATTGGAAGAATACACAGTCTTTGTCGGAAAAAGAAGACAAGCATGAAAGTAGACAATCATTATATGATGAGCAACTTTCTTCCAAAATGATGAATCATGATCATCGTATAGACATGGATAACTACGATTTGGAAGCATCACGAGCTACATATCCATGGCAACAACCAGATTGGTCAGCGCCGATCATTGATGAAGTACAAATTACAAAAAACAAGCAAAGATTTAGTTGGACCAATGGATTAGTTGCTGTGTTATGCGCGGTATTAACAGGTACCTTACTTGGCTATTTATTACTAGTTCAAGTATTTGGATCTACACTTTGGCCAAGTAACAATTCAACTGAAACTGTCGAAATAGAAGAAAAAGTAGTTGACCAAGTGGATGCTTTACCAACTACTGATGAGAACGTACCAACGGTATCTATGAATACGTCTGAAGCTCAGTTTAGCTATCAATTGCTACAAGCAGGGGTTTTCAGTAAAGAAAATTCAAGAGATGAAGTGATAGCAGCACTGAAAAAAGCGGGTTATGCTGCTGCATACACGCAAGCAAATAGTGGTAAATATTTTGTGTATGCGGCAATAGCTACTTCTGCGAATAACATAGAGCCATTTAAATCTGATGTATCAGGATTTGAATTATATCGTAAAGAATTAGTATTGCAATTACCAGAAAAGTTACAATATGACGGTGAAGCAGCACAATTAGAATCGTATATTGAGAGTAGTAATCAGCTCATTGGAATGTATGCTGATCTAGTAGCTGCACAACTAGAGCAGCCTACGCTTAGTGTTATAGGTGCATCTGCGCAAAAAGCCTCGCAAACGCAATACGAACAATGGGAAAATATTGCAAATGAAGCGATCGTTGGATTCAAAGGTACTACGAACGAATCGCAAGCGACACAATTACAACAATCGTTACAATTAGCACAACAACAGTTGCTGAAATACCAAGAAAAACCAATCTCCAAAAATATTTGGAGTGTAGAAGAAGCAATTGTTAAAGCAGTTCTAATACAAAAAGAATGGTTTGAGCAAGTTAACGGATTGTCATAGACTATAATGGTGCGTATAATAGAAACTGTACGATAACGTTCGAGAAAGGAAGTGAACTTTTGAAGAAAAGTAAGTGGTTATTACTATTGCTTATTTTGCTAGGTTTACTTGCAGGTTCACTCATAGGATACTGGCTTGATGCGGTACCTGGATTATCCTTTCTAACAAATGCAATTGAGACAGATTGGAAGCCTTCCTTTGATCTTCATGTCATTGCCGTTGACTTATCGATACATATTAACATTAGTCTATTAAGCATTGTAGGGATGTTAATAGCGATATGGTGGTATCGTAAATTATAGATGAAATTCAAAATACTAGGCTGTGATCACGATGTATAGCGTAGTAGCTTAGTCGGCATCGAATATGGCACTCATCGGAAGACTGCAATGCTCATGTACCAATAACGTACATTCCGCATTTCGTTTCCTAGCTTTATGCCATCTTCTTGGTGCTGACAGCCTAACATTTTGAATCTTTATTGTAATTGAAGTGACAGTGAAGAAGGGGTAGTAAGCAGATGAATGAGCGCATAATGCCATATGATTATAAATCGATTAGTCGGTTAGTACTGGCTTCATCGTCACCGCGCCGGAAGGAACTGGTCGCAACACTTGACCTTTCCTTGCCGGTGTCTGTTTTTTCTTTGGATACGGACGAAACTATTCAAACAGATTGGTCACCAAGTGATACAGTAGAACAGCTAAGTTTGGCAAAGGCAACTGCAGTTAGACAAGCTATACTAGCTGGAGAAGCTGCTGAATATTCTTTTGATGAGAATTCATTAATATTAGCTGCAGATACGATTGTATTGTTGGATAATGATATATTAGGGAAACCTAGTTCCATCGAAGACGCTGTCACGACACTGATGCGTTTACAAGGCAGAGAACATCAGGTGCTGACTGGAGTAACATTACTTCATACAGGTACTGGTGAGACGCTTGTACAACATCGGGTGACTCATGTGAAGATGCGACCACTCGCTGAAGAAACAATTCGTTCTTATGTTGCAACTGGAGAAAGTTCGGATAAAGCGGGTTCTTATGGAATTCAAGGGAAAGGTTCTATCCTCGTTGATTCCATTACAGGATGCTATTTTAACGTCGTAGGTTTACCGGTTTCGCTTGTAGCAGAAATGCTACTACATTTTGATGTTCTGGTCTTACAATAACTAACTTAATACGGAATGGTGGGAATTGGACATGGCAGACAGTGGATCTAGCTTGCGTAATGTCCCCCATAATGAACGTCCTAGAGAGCGCATGATGGCATATGGGGCCGATGCATTAAGTCATGCAGAGTTATTAGCGATATTGCTTAGAACAGGTACGAAAAGTCAATCTGCTGTAGCATTGGCTACAACGGTATTGCAGCATTGCGGAAGTTTAAGACAACTGGTAGATATGAGTGTAGAAGAGCTTACCGCTATTAAAGGAATTGGACAAGCAAAAGCATTACAATTACTAGCTGGAATAGAGCTAGGAAAGCGTGTTTCACGTAGTAAACTCGGAGACATTGTAATTGTAAAAAGTCCTAATGATGCAGCTATGTATATCATGGAAGAACTGCGATATTTGAAGAAAGAACATTTTTTATGTCTGTTTTTGAATACGAAGAACGGGATTATTGCGAAAGAAACATTATCTGTTGGCACATTGAATGCATCACTCGTTCATCCAAGAGAAGTGTTTCGTTCAGCAATTCGTAATAGTAGTGCTTCCATTGTATGCGCACATAATCATCCTAGCGGTGACCCTACACCTAGTCCAGAAGATATTAAGATTACGAAGAGACTGGTTGAAGCGGGCTCCCTAATTGGTATTGAGATACTTGATCATCTGATTATTGGCGATGGAAAATTCGTTAGTTTGAAGGAGCAGGGTTATCTATAATATAATGTATAGGGATTGACCGACTAGAAGGGAGTTACATCATGTTTGGAAGTTTTTCGAAAGATTTAGGAATTGATTTAGGCACAGCTAATACTTTAGTGTATATTAAAGGAAAAGGTGTTGTCGTGCGCGAACCATCTGTGGTCGCGATTCGTAATGATACAAAAGAAATCGTAGAAGTAGGGGAACATGCAAAACTTATGATTGGACGTACACCAGGTAATATTAGTGCGATTCGTCCAATGAAAGATGGAGTTATTGCTGATTTTGATATTACTTCTGCAATGATTAAATATTTCATTAAGAAGGCTCAAAAGAGTCGCTCTTTATTTGGTAATCATCCGAATATTATGATTTGTGTACCTTCTGGTATTACAGCAGTTGAAAAACGTGCTGTAATAGATGCTGCTAAACAAGCAGGCGCAAGGGAAGCTGAAACAATTGAAGAACCATTTGCAGCTGCAATTGGGGCGAATCTGCCTGTATGGGAACCAACTGGTAGTATGGTTGTAGACATTGGTGGAGGAACAACTGAAGTTGCTGTTATTTCACTTGGTGGTATTGTAACTAGCCGTTCTATTCGAGTTGCAGGTGATAATATGGATGAATCGATCATCCAATTCATTAAAAAAACCTATAATTTATTAATTGGTGAGCGGACTGCGGAACAACTGAAGATGGAAATTGGTTCAGCGACTAAATTATCTCAACCGAAAACGTTAGATATTCGTGGTCGTGATATTTTGTCTGGATTACCAAAAACATTAACGATTTCATCAGATGAGGTTACTGATGCGTTAACGGATACCATTGCAGCTATTGTAGAGGCAGTGAAAATTACACTTGAAAAATGTCCTCCTGAATTATCAGCAGATATTATAGATCGTGGAATTGTATTAACAGGTGGTGGAGCACTACTTGCGAATTTGGATCAACTATTAAAAAAAGAGACGGGAATGCCGGTAATTGTAGCGGACAATGCTTTGGATTGTGTAGCGATTGGAACAGGACTTGCGTTAGAGCATCTTGATTTGTTCAAATCAAAAACTTCACTTAAATCTAGGCGCTAAGCTTATGCCTGTAATCTCACACATGGCAGGTGAAAACTATTGTTCAATTTTTTAAAGAATAAGCGGCTTTTTATGCTTATGATCGGTTTTCTAATATTTATAGTCATGATTGGATTGTCTATCGGTGGTAGACAATCCCTCACATGGCCAGAAAAGTTTTTGAAAGATGCCGTTGGAGGCATTCAACAAATGATTTATCGGCCCGCTGGTGCAATAGCGGGCTTCTTTCAAGATATGAACAACCTTTCTTCCATCTATGAAGAGAACGAACAACTTCGTATGCTCGCCTCTGCCTATGCACGTGATAAGGTAGAATATAATTTTACAAAAAACAAAAATATTGAGCTTCAAGAAGCATTAGATTTCACTTCACATCAGAAGGAAATGTATGATTATACATATATGATCGCACAAGTTATTTCCGTCAGTAATGATGCGAATAATCGTACAATCAACATTAATGTAGGCTCTAAACAAGGCGTCCAAAAAGACATGGCAGTCGTAACTGTTGATGGTTTAGTCGGTTTAGTTAAAGCCGTGACACCGTTTACTGCTTCCGTTACGCCTTATACAGAACTTAATTCATTATCTACTGCATTTAATGCCATTTCAGCTACTGTTTTGGATAAAGAAACAGAGTCATTCGGTATTCTCACAGATTATGATGCTGAACTCGAACGCATCACGATGACAAAAATTGGTGAAAATGATCCGATAGCTGATGGAGATACCGTAATAACTTCTGGATTTGGTAATATCTATCCACGAGGTTTGCAGATTGGTACGGTTGAATCACTTAATGTTGGTGATGCAGTTCTGACATACCAAGCAACCATTAAACCTTTTGTCGACTTAAATCAATTAACAGAAGTATTCGTTGTGAAAATTCCGCAAATTAACGAAGATGAGGAGCTTACGCCATGAGCTTGAATCGAATCGTTCTGATCATACTTATTGTCTTTGTATTAGAGGGGGCTTTAATGCCTTGGTTAATACCTAGCAGTTTTGGAGATCGAATTATTCCTCATTTCACATTTGTAATGGTAATTTTTGCTGCAATGTATGGTAGTCGACATCAAGCACTTGGATTAGGAATGGGCTTTGGGCTTCTGCAAGATATTATGTATTATGGTCATGTTATGGGAGCACATTTCTTCTTCATGGGCTTAATCGGATATTCAATTGGTATTCTACTTGAACGCAAGAAAGCTACATTAATGCTTGCCATTTCAGCCATTGGTTTTGCCTGTATTGGTTATGATTCGGTATTATACTTTGTTAATAAAGTATTTAAGCTTACGACGGGCTCTTACCCATGGGCACTAATTCAGTACATTTTACCTAGTTTATTTTTACAACTTGTATTCGCACTACTTATCTATGTACCGGTACGTAAAATGTTCGAGTTAAGAAAGCAGTTCCATTCTTCAGTTTCTGCGGAGGAAATATAGCGATTAAGAAGGAAAAGCTTGAACAAATCGAGAATACATTACGTTGGGAGGGACTAAGATGACTGAAAAACAACATATAATGATTAAAGGTGTCAAGGATGGTCTGCTTTTCCTTCTCGACGATAAGTGTGAATTCGGGGTGCTAGTTTCAGAGTTAAAGAATAAGATTGAAAAAACTCATCAGCAATTATTGTCTGGTCCTTTAATTCATATCACCGTGAAGCTTGGTCGAAGAATTATTACAGAAGAACAAACGAAGTTAATTTCAGATATTATTCGATCGCAAGGTAATCTTATGATCCAAGCAATTGAAAGCGATATACCCGCTGAAGAGAAAAATAAGGCTCATGCGGAACTGAAAGTGATGGCGACGATAGTTCGATCAGGACAAGTTATTGAATTTGACGGAGACTTATTATTATTAGGTGATGTGCATCCTGGTGGAGTAGTCCGATGCAGTGGCGATATTTATATTTTAGGATCTCTTAAAGGGCAAGCATGCGCAGGTGCCAATGGACGAGAAGATGCCATCATTGTTGCCTCTTATTTGAAGCCTACTCAATTGAAAATTCATGAAATCATAAGTAAACCATTCGAAGAGTGGGAAGAAACAGATGGTTTGATGGAATATGCATATATTCAAGATGATGCGATGGTTATACAGAAGTTAACGCTACTACATCGTGAGAACAGATTACCAATTATGATGAGGGGAGTGTAAGAGAATGGGAGAAGCCATAGTTATTACATCTGGAAAAGGCGGAGTTGGTAAATCTACAACATCTGCTAACATAGGTACATCGCTTGCATTGTTAGGTAAGAAAGTAATACTCGTGGATACCGATATTGGTCTTCGTAATCTTGATGTGATTATGGGACTAGAAAATCGTATTATCTATGATATTTGTGATGTTGCAGAAAGTCGTTGTCGTTTAGAACAAGCAATCATTAAAGATAAACGTTTCGACGAGCTGTACATGTTGCCTGCAGCTCAAACGAAAGATAAAGATGCTATTACACCAGATCAAGTGAACAAAATTGTGACTGAATTAAAGCAAACTCATGATTTCGTTATCATCGACTGTCCAGCGGGTATTGAACAAGGTTTCCGTAATGCGATAGCTGGTGCTGAACGTGCGATTATTGTAACCACACCAGAGGCTACCGCAGTTCGTGATGCTGACCGCGTCATTGGTTTGCTTGAGCAGAACAAAATACCTTCAAAATTAATCGTTAATCGTATACGTCCAGGTATGTTGAAATCAGGTGATATCCTTGATGTTAATGATATTTGCCAAGTACTAGCTATTGATTTGTTAGGTATTGTACCGGATGATGAAAAAGTAATTGCTAGTGCTAACCACGGTGAGCCAGTTGCTTTGAATCCAGCTTACAAATCAGCTATTGCATATCGCAATATTGCAAGACGTATGCTTGGCGACATGGTTCCATTGATGGTGCTTGATGAAAAAGTAGGCACTTTCAAAAAGATCCGAAAGCTCTTTGGAATGGGATGATGTAGTTGCTTAACAAGATAAAAAAAATCGACTGGATGATCTTAATTATTCTTGTAGGATTGATGGTCTTCAGTTATTTTGTTATACGAAGTGCAACCGAAAATACGATATTGTATCATGGCTTTGAAAATAAGCAGCTACTGTATTATATTATCGGATTTGCAGTTGTCATATTATTAGTATTTATAGATTACAGAGTCTTTCTAAAAGCCTGGTGGATCATTTATATCATTGGAGTTGTCGCGCTCATCCTTATTTTTCCATTAGGTAAAGAGATTAATGGAGCTATTGGATGGTTTGATATTGGTGGTATGTCCGTTCAACCTGCTGAAGTAGTGAAATTATTTCTTATTATAGGTATTGCGCATCTTATGGGAAAACGACAAGGTGAACAGCTACGATTCCGCAGAGATATTATTCCGATCGGAATTTTTTCTCTGATTCCATTTGGACTTGTTATGGCACAACCCGACCTTGGTAATGCAATAATTTACTTCGTTATTGTTGTCGGCATGTTATGGATAGGTAATGTAAACCATTGGCATGTACTGATTGGTATTGCAGCTTGCGCAATCGCAATAGCAGGTGTGTTATTTATATTTAATACATTCAATGACGAGATTAAAGATTATCTTATAGCCGAGAAAAAAACTCACTGGTATGATCGGATCAATACCTTTTTGAATCCTAGTGAAGCATCTGCTGATGCAAGACATCAATCCGAGAATGCGATTCAAGCAATTGGTTCTGGTGGTTTGTCTGGGCAAGGCTATCTTCAAGGTGGCATGAAAAATGGTGGTTTTATTCCTTATCCTTACTCAGATTCAATCTTTGCTGTTATTGGAGAAGAATTTGGTTTTCAAGGTGCAGCGATACTATTACTATTATACTTCTTGCTAATTTACAGGATGATTATCGCCTCTTTCAATTGTAAAGATAGGCGAGCCTCGTATTTAATTATTGGAATTGTCTCTATGTTCGTGTTTCAGATTTTCCAAAACATCGGAATGATGATTGGGTTGATGCCAATTACCGGGATAACTCTTCCGTTTATTAGCTACGGTGGTACTTCAGTGCTGATCAATATGTTTTGTATTGGGTTGGTGTTGAGTATTAAGGCGCATCAACATATGTACGAACTACCCGACTGATAGAGGAAGTTCAAAACTGTGGACTGTGATCACGTGGTAACGCGTTGTAGCTTAGTCGGCATCGAATATGCTCTCCATCGAAAGCCTGCGTGTGCTCACGTACACAATACGTACGCTGTGCTGCTCGTTTTCGCTGAAGTGCATCTTCTTGGTGCTGACAGCCCACGATTTTGAAGCATCAATCAAAGTCTCGTGCTGAACATTGTCCGCTCGTGTAAGCATGCGTACACTTTGCTGGGTTACACCTAGGGTGAAATAGCAACAACAAAAAAGACCAACCGGTAATTACTGGTTGGTCTTTTTTGTTGTTGGTTATTGCATACTTGTCCTTTTACAGTCATACCTATTAGGAAAGATGATTGTAAATGGAGTTGATACTATTGAGTAAACTGCCAACCAATGTGGAAAATGATCCTGAGAAGTTTTGGAAATTAAATGCGAATCCATGGGAATATGGAAGTCATCACAGTAATAATCCAGAAGATCATGTCGTTCAAGATGAATTAGATGCAAGAAAAAAGTATAGTTTTTTTAGTCATTTGAAAATCCAAACAATTATTGCGATTGTAATATTGGGCATTGTATTTATTGCAACACAAATTTCAAACCCCTATGTTGAAAAAGGTAGAAGTTGGTTGGGACGAGAATTGCAGACCTCGTTTGACTTTGTAGCTATAGCCAACTGGTATGAAGATGTATTTTCTGGCTCTCCTTCCTTCATTCCTAGTTTTGGTAATAAAAGCGAGTTAGCTTTAGCCAAGCATAATCAGAATGTTGAAGTCGTTGCCCCTATTGAAAATGGTGTACTTCTTCATACATTTGCAGAATTGCTCAATGGCGTCGAAATTGTAGGGGAACCAAATGCTGTAGTTCATGCTGTAGAGAAGGGAAGAGTTATTCTAGTAAGAGAACAACAAGATAGTGTCATTATTCAACATGCAGATAAACGTATATCGATATATACGAGATTAAATGAAGTCAACGTGCAAGTTAGTGATTGGGTAGAAGCTGGAGCAAACATCGGGAAACTAGCCCCTGTTGCTGATGAAGATTATAGTGTGCTATTTCTTGCTATGAAGCAGAATGATCAATATATCGATCCACTGGAAGTGATTTCAGTTGAATAAATGGTTAGAAATTAAATGGAGTCTTCATCCTTTATTTATTATGATATTGCTAGCATCTACGTTAACAGGATATTTCCTAGAGTTAATCACTTTATTTCTACTTGTTATTGTCCATGAGTTAGGACATATTGTAATGGCTTTTGCTGTCGGATGGCGTGTGAAAGCAGTGAAATTATTACCTTTCGGTGGCGTAGTTGAAGTTGACGAAGGTAATGGTGCATCAGCGAAAGACGAATGGCTTGTCGCAATAGCGGGTCCCCTACAAAATATATGGATGGCGGCATTTGCTTGGATGATGGGGGACTTAGGCGTATGGTCAATCGAATGGACGAACTATCTCATCCAGGCAAATTTATGGTTAGCGGCTTTCAATATGCTGCCGATACTACCACTTGATGGAGGGAAAATAGTACTAGCTATGCTAAGTTATCGTTTTCAATTTTTCGATGTTCTATTATGGACGGCTAGAATGAGTATTGTTTGTAGTGTTATTTTAATTAGTTATGCGCTATTACCTGTATTTCAGAAATTAGAAGGAATCAAATTGAACGAACTAATGATTGGAATATTTTTGTTATATTCTAATCTTACTTATCATCGTCATGTTCCTTTTTTATTTTATAGATTTTTGCTATTTCGTTCGAAGCGAGTAGAACAACTTGAAGTAGCAGGTGCTCGAGTTGTTCCGATTTTTGCACAATCACAGCAAAGTTTATATGAGGTATTCAAAAGGTTTAAACGTGAACAACTCCATCTCTTATGTGTCGTTGACGGTGGTACGCGAGGTATGAAACTTTATTCTGAACAAGAGACACTGCAATATAGTGCAGATGGAAGTAATCTTCATCGTGCAGTTGGTGAACTTTTCCGTTAAAATGAAAGAAACGGGTAAAGGTGGTGACGAGAAATGAAGCAATTGCTTATCCATATGAATGAAGCACATACTCAAGCAGCGTTACTAGTGGATGGACAACTGACGGAATTCTTCGTAGAGCAAACAACAGAACGTAGCTTAGTAGGTAATTTTTATAAAGGAATCGTGCAAAATGTGTTGCCTGGCATGCAGGCTGCTTTTGTTGATATTGGTATTATGAAAAATGCATTTATTTATATAGACGATATACTTGATCCTAATATGGATAAGCAACCTCGCGAGAAACCTACAATATCTCAAGTCACCTATCCTGGCCAAGAACTTATTGTTCAAGTTGTGAAAGATCCTTTTGGCAATAAGGGTGCTCGAGTAACAACCCATTATAATTTGGCGGGAAGATGGCTAGTATATATGCCCAAAGCTGATTACATCGGAATTTCCAAAAAAGTTGTTGATGAACATGAAAAAGAGCGATTGAAACAAATTGGTACTAAGCTTATATCCAATGGTGAAGGAATAATTATGCGAACTGCTGCTGTTGGTGAAACGGTGGAATCATTACAGGCGGACGTTGATCATCTTCGTCATATATGGGAACATGTCGCTGACACCTCAAACAAGGCACAAGCGCCACACTTACTTCACAGTGAAGAACAATTACTACAACGTGTATTTCGTGATCTTTATCGATCAGATGTTGATGAGATTTGCGTAAGTTCACCAGAGCTTCAAGAAGAAGTTCAACTTATTATGCAACTGATTGCACCTCAAGAATCACCGAATATAAGGAGTTACGTGCAACAACAGCATGCGATCATTTCACAATTTGGTGTTCATAAACAGCTTGTGTCTGCCTTTGGTCGCAAAATTCCTCTTAATAACGGGGGATATATAATTTGGGAAGAAACCGAAGCATTAACGGTTATAGATGTAAACACGGGGAAATTCGTTGGGCATAATAATTTAGAAGACACATTGTATCAGACGAATGCTGAAGCTGCACAACTTATCGTTAGATTGCTACGTTTACGAGATACAGGTGGAATTATTATTATTGATTTTATCGATATGGAATATGAAGAAAATCGTAATCGAATATTTAAAATATTATTTGAATCCGTGAAATTTGATGGAGCAAAATGTGTTGTTTTTGGTTGGACAAGGCTTGGATTAATGGAATTAACGCGAAAAAAAGCTCGAGATAGTTATACTTCGAAATATTTGCAAGAAATTCAGTTGAAGTAATAGGCTACTTATGATACAATACTTTGGTGTATTGTTCACATTGATGAATAATACAAGTACCGCACGAATCGGGTTTAAGCTCATTGGCAACAATGACACCTTGATTAGGCGAGTCTTCGACAAATAAGGAGGTGCACCAACTATGTTCGCAATTATCGTAACTGGTGGTAAGCAGTATAAAGTTCAAGAAGGCGATGTAATTTACATCGAAAAACTTGACGGTAGCGAGGGAGAAAACATTGTTTTTGACCAAGTTCTAGCTGTATCAGGAAGCAACGGTTTTGTTGCAGGTACTCCAACTGTATCTGGCGCTAAAGTGTCAGGAAAAGTGGAGAAACACGGCAAAGGTCAAAAGATCATTGTTTACAAATACAAAGCGAAAAAGAACTACAGACGCAAGCAAGGTCATCGTCAACCGTACACTAAAGTAACTATCGAAAAAATCGAAGCTTAATAGGAGCTAAGATGATTACGATCACTATTGTACGAGAAAACGATAACAATCGTATTGTATCATTCGCTGTTGAAGGACATGCTAATTATGCGAAACACGGTAAAGACATTGTCTGTGCTGGAGTTTCTGCTGTATCGGTTGGTACAGTGAATGCGATCGAAGCGTTAGCGGGAGTCGAGCTTCCTGTCAAGATGAAGAATGGCTGGCTATCTTCTCCTATTCCGCGAATTGCGGATCAAGTAGTGGAAGAAAAGCTTCAGTTATTACTTGAGTCTATGATTGTGATGCTTGATTCGATCGCTCAATCATATGGTGATCATGTATCGGTACATGATCGCAATTCAAATAATAATTAAGAAGGAGGGACACTAGATGTTGAAATTAAATCTTCAGTTGTTCGCATCCAAAAAAGGTGTAGGTTCTACTAAGAACGGTCGTGATTCTCATTCTAAGCGTCTTGGCGCTAAACGTGCAGACGGTCAAGTCGTTTCTGGTGGTAGCATTTTGTACCGTCAACGTGGTACAAAAATTCACCCTGGTACTAACGTAGGTATCGGTAAAGATGATACGTTATATGCTATGATTGACGGCGTGGTTAAGTTTGAACGTTGGGGTCGTGAACGCAAAAAAGTGAGCGTATACCCAGTTGAACTAGCACCAGTTGCTGCAGCAGTAGAAGCTTAATAACGAACGAAATTAGCCCCTTCCAGCATTGCTTGGTCGGGGCTATTTTTAAATAATGATATAATAGTGAGTAGTGTTAAGTAAAGAGGTGGATTTGCTAGATGGAGCAATGGTACTTATGGCGACGTTGGCTATGGCTTACTGCTTTTATACCTGCAATATTAATCTTCGTTTGGCCTAATCACAGATGGATAAATCTACTTGCATTAATTTGGGTAGCAGTTATTGGTGCTATCTATTATTATGTCGAGCAGAGAATACACAAACAACAACTTTCTTTAACAATAAAGTCAACCCATAAACAATGGATTTCAACGATGAATCATCATCGTCATGATTGGATGAATGATCTGCAAGTATTATTTGGTTATATACGTCTTGGTAAGCAAGAGCGCATAACTGAATATGTAGAACGAATAAAGGGGAAGATGTTAGCAGAGAGTGCAATCTCAAAGCTAGAGGAACCTTCTCTTGTTAGTTATCTTATTGGCTTTCGAACGATTCCGAGTAATTTCATCCTAGAAGTTAGTTTCTCCTCTAAGGAAGATCAACGATCGATTATTATAGAGGATGAGCAGGTTAGCGAGATCATTATATCAATTATTTCTGCGTATCGCATATATGCAGCTACTGATATGACATGTGATCCAATTCTGCGATTACAATTTGAAAACAATAAGGGTCATTTGAATATACATTTTGCATTTAATGGTAGTATGAATAATCAAGAATTATGGCAACAAAAAATAGAACAGCAGTTGAATGGCGCTAGATCTGTACAAATCATCGGAGCATTATCAGTCGAGCAAATTGATTTGCAGATAACTAGAGCGTGAACGGAGGCAATTCATGTTTGTCGATAAAGCTAAGATATTTGTAAAAGGTGGCGACGGTGGTAACGGTCTGATTTCATTCCGACGTGAAAAGTACGTTGAAAATGGTGGACCTTACGGTGGTGACGGTGGTAATGGCGGTAATTTGATCTTCCGTGTTGATGAAGGTTTAAGAACGCTAATGGATTTCCGTTATCAAAAACACTTTAAAGCTGACCGTGGGGAACGCGGTAAAGTAAAAGGCATGCACGGAGCAAGTGCAGAAGATACAATTGTACGAATTCCACCTGGAACAACCATCACTGATGATGATACAGGTGAAACTATTGCCGATCTAACAAGACATGGGCAACAAATTATTATCGCCAAAGGTGGACGTGGCGGTCGTGGTAATATGCGATTTGCAACACCAACGAATCCTGCTCCGTATATTGCGGAGAATGGTGAAACTGGTGAAGAGCATTGGGTAGTTCTTGAGATGAAAGTAATGGCAGATATCGGCTTGGTTGGTTTCCCAAGCGTAGGTAAGTCAACATTGCTTTCAGTAGTTTCAGGAGCAAGACCAAAAATTGGTGCTTATCACTTTACAACGATTTCACCAAATCTAGGTGTTGTTGAAGTTGGTGATGGAAGAAGCTTTGTAATGGCTGATCTTCCAGGACTAATTGAAGGTGCTCATGAAGGAATTGGACTAGGTCATGAATTTTTACGTCATGTAGAGCGTACTCGTGTTATTATTCATGTTATTGATATATCAGGAACCGATGGTCGTGATCCTTTCGATGATTGGATTAAAATTAACAACGAATTACGTCTTTATAATGAGAAATTAGCTGACAGACCACAAATTATTGCAGCTAATAAAATGGACATGCCACAATCTGTTGATAACTTGGAAATATTCCTAGAGCAATTGAAAGAGTATGATGGCGACAAAGAACATGTTATCGTACCTATTTCGTCATTAACAAAAGATGGTATTAATGAGCTTCTATATAAAGCTGCTGATGTACTTGATATTGTTGAGAAGCAATTGGCTGAAGAACAAGCTCAAGATATCGTTCCTGAAGAAGGCGAGCAACGTAAAATATTCAAATATGAGCGTAAAAAAGAATCAAGCTTCAAAATTTCTCGTGATAATGAAGATTATGTGCTTGAAAGTGAAGATGTTGATCGCTTTATGAAACGTTTCAATATGACTAGTTATGATGCCGTTATGAAATTCGCGAAAATGTTACGTAGTATGGGCGTTGATGATGAACTTCGTAGACGTGGAGCGAAAGATGGCGATACGGTTCGTATTGGTGAATATACTTTTGAATTCTTCGAAGGTTCAGATTATGACCCAAATAATTAATGATGAGGAGACGACTGAGGTCGTCTTTTTTTTTTGTCGCCTATTGTAATTAATTCGAGAATTCGATATAATGTCCACTATAAGAGAACATATGTCTTTGTTAGGAGGACAATTGATGACCGCTAGATTTTTTGTCGTCCGAGAGGATATATTACCCGAGGCGATCGTTAAAACTATCCAGGTGAAAGAAATACTGAAAAGTGGAAAAGCACATACGATCAATGAAGCTGTAGAACGAGTGGGGCTGAGTAGAAGTGCTTTCTATAAATACAAAGATGGTGTGTACGCACTAGCTGAAATTGCTAGAGAACATATTATCACTGTAGCAATGGACTTAGAGCATCGTTCTGGTGTATTGTCTAGTGTACTTGGTGTAATTGCCGCACATGATGGTAATTTACTAACGATGAATCAAAGTATCCCACTACAAGGTTATGCTAACGTAGTTTTATCAGTAGATGTTTCTGGCCTATCAAAAGAGATAGAGCCATTTATAGATTTATTAAAGCAACAACAAGGTGTGCGGAACGCCTTAGTAATTGGCCAAGGATAGTAATCAATAGATATCATAATCTGGAGGGATATAGATGAAACCGATTAAAGTAGGATTATTAGGTCTAGGTACTGTAGGTACTGGCGTAGTTCGTATCGTGGAGAATCATCAAGACGATTTGCATAATCAAGTAGGTAGTTCTATCGAGATTACAAAAATACTCGTTTCCAATGTGAACAAAGAACGCAACATTGAAGTTGATCGTTCTAAATTAACTGAAGACCCGTGGGAAGTTGTTCGTCATCCCGACATTGATGTAATCATTGAAGTTATGGGTGGAACTACGGACACAAAAGATTATATTGTAGAAGCACTTAATCTTGGTAAAAACGTTGTTACAGCAAATAAAGATCTAATGGCGCTTTATGGATCAGAATTATTAGAAATAGCACAACGAAATGGTTGTGATGTTTACTATGAAGCGAGTGTTGCTGGAGGAATTCCCATCATCCGTACACTAATTGATGGTTTTTCATCAGATCGTGTTACAAAAATTATGGGTATCGTCAATGGTACAACTAACTTTATTTTAACTAAAATGACACAAGAAGGTGCATCTTATGACGATGTACTGAAAGAAGCTCAAGCACTAGGTTATGCAGAAGCAGATCCTACAAGTGACGTAGAAGGGCTTGATGCAGCTCGTAAAATGACGATTCTAGCGCGTCTTGGTTTCCATACTGCTGTTTCTTTAGATGATGTATCAGTTAAAGGAATATCTTCTGTTACAAAAGAAGATATCCAATATGCGAAGCATCTTGGCTATCAATTGAAATTACTAGGTATCGCTGAATGTGATGAAAATCAAGTGAGCGTATCTGTGCAACCAACAATGGTGAAAAATTCGCATCCAATCGCTTCTGTTAACGGTGTATTCAATGCTGTTCTAGTATATGGTGAGGCAGTAGGTGAAACGATGTTCTATGGTGCAGGCGCTGGCGAATTACCAACAGCTACATCTGTAGTTGCCGACCTTGTCGCAGTAAGTAAAAACATTAAGCTTGGTATCAGTGGTAAACGTGTGAACACTGCTTATAAACAAACAGTGTTGAAAACTGATGATCAAATCTCTTCTAAATACTTCTTACTGCTTAAAGTTGCTGATCGTGCGGGAGTACTTGCTCGTATTACACAGGAATTTGCAAATCATGAAGTAAGCTTAGAATCTGTACTGCAACAACCTAATCAAAATCAAACTCATGCTGAAATTATCGTCATTACACACGACGCTAGCAAAGCCGCAATTCAAAATGTACTTTCATCATTCAATGCTATTGATGTTATTCATGAAGTGAAGAGCGTATATCGAGTAGAAGGATAAGCACATGAACAAAATAGAAAAACAATCCGTAGTTGTTAAAATTCCCGCGAGTACTGCTAATTTGGGACCAGGTTTCGATGCACTAGGCATGGCTTTATCGCTATATGCATGGTTAGAGCTTACAGTAGCCGATGAAACAGAGGTTCATCTATATGGCGATGGTATGGAAGGAATTCCGACAGATCACAATAATTTAGTATATAAAGTAGCTCAAAAAGTGTTTGCTCGGGTAGGAATGCCAGAGCAAGCACTTAAAATAAGTATGTATAGTGATATCCCGTTGACGCGTGGCTTAGGTAGTAGTGCGTCAGCTATTGTTGGTGCGCTTGTAGCTGCCAATGCACTGATTGGACAACCATTAACTACTGACGAGCTATTCCATATGGCAACGGAATTAGAGGGACATCCAGACAATGTAGGAGCGTCGATATTTGGTGGGATAGTTATTTCTTCATGGGATGAGAAAACAGCTCCATACGTGAAGATAACGCCTCCTATTACGCTTGAAACATTAGTTGTAGTACCAGATTTTCAATTATCAACTGAAAAAGCGAGACATGCATTACCGAGTCAATACAGCAAAGCAGATGTAGTCTTTAATATTGGTCGCAGTTCGTTGCTTGTCGCAGCGCTTGCATCTGGTCAGCTTGAATTAATTCGTACGGCTATGCAAGATAGAATACATCAGCCTTATCGCGCGGCATTAATTCCTGGAATGGAATATATTTTAGAACATGCTACTGAAAAAGGTGCCCTTGGAGCAGCTCTTAGTGGTGCAGGACCAACATTAATTACATTTGTTGATTCGCAAAGTACGCAGCAAGAGGAACTTGAACAATTTTTACTTGAGTGCATGAAGAAGGAGGGCATAACAGCTACTACGATGTGGCTATCTCCAGATATTTATGGCGCAAGAGTCATTTACGAATCCAATACGCAGGGTGAAACAATCGCGTTTATGGATTTAGTTAAAGGAGATGGACACTAATGACAACAGTAGCTCTATTGCCAGCAGGATCAGTATCAGATGAAGCAGCAAAGTTATTCTTTTCAGATGACTCCGTTCAATGGGAACATCATCGAATGATTTCAGATGTTTTTCTATCGACTGTAAATAATATTAGTAATTATAGTGTTATTCCTATAGAGAATACGATTGACGGTTCAGTGAGCTTGCATTTAGATTGGCTTGTTCATGAAGTAAATCTCCCCATTCAAGCGGAATGGGTTTATCCTTCCATTCAGAATCTTATCGGTCGTCGTTCAGAATTATTAAATGAGTACGGTCAGATAGATTATTCCAGAGTGAAAAAAGTAATTAGCCATCCAGTAGCGATGTCGCAATGTCTTCAATATATTCGTGAATATTTCCCACATGCGGAAACGGAACATGTGAGTAGTACAGCGGAATCAGTCAAAATCGTTGCAGATCGTCCAGGAGAAGGTATAGTTGCAATTGGAACAAAGACGGCTTCGGTTAATAATAAATTAGATATATTGGCGGAATCGATCACTGATCACAATAATAACTACACTCGCTTCTTCCTAGTGGGAGATAAGCCATATACTGCTCGTGAAAATAGTAATATGAAGACAAGTATTCTGGTTACATTACCTGAAGATTATGCTGGAGCATTGCATCAGGTGTTGTCTGCGTTTGCGTGGAGAAGAATTAACTTATCACGTATTGAATCGCGTCCAACGAAGAAGAAATTAGGTAGTTATTATTTCTATATTGAGATTAAGTACTCGCTTGAAGAGTTTTTACTTCAATCAGCACTGCAAGAAGTTGAAGCGATTGGGTGTCAGGTGCGGGTGTTAGGGTGTTATCCAAGCTACAAATACGAACACCTTTTATAGGTTGCTCAAAATCGTGGACTGTGATCACGCGGATTAGCTACGTAGTTAATTCGGCTTCGAATATGCCCTCCATCGAAAGTCTGCGTGTGCTCGTGTACCAATAACTACTACTTGCGCTCCTCGTTTCCGCTAGAGTGCATCTTCTTGGTGCTGACAGCCCACGATTTCGAACTTCCATTATAAGCTTCGATCAAAACAAAACCCAGCAGTATGTACTTTAACGGTACATGTTGCTAGGGTTTGTTTCATCTTACTTGATGGTTGTGTGCTCGGGGATTAACTTCGCTAGAGCCTTTATTTGTCGCCTCGTGCTAGACATTCTCCGCTCGTGTACTTGAACCGTACACGTTGCTGGGGTTCGTTACAAAGTGCTTGAGGATTGCATATTCGGGTGTTGAACTTTGGTAGAACTTTCATTTGAGACTTTGAGCTAAACATTCTTAGCTTTTGTACTCTAACCGTACACTTTTCTGTGGCATCATAAAAAAGACGATTTTTCATTCGGTTTGCGAATGAAAAATCGTCTTTTTTATTTGATTTCAGTCTGTTGGTGCTATATGTTGCCTCGTAAAATTTAATGAGAGGCAACATATTTATAACATTCTAAAGATATGTCCACATCATCTATAAATGTGACGCTTGTCGGGACTCATCTTCCGTTTATGATAGTAGCAAGGTTGTAACAACTACCGAATTAAACAAATAGGGGGATTAGTATAATGAAGAAAAAAGGGATGAAATGGTCTAGCTTACTACTACTTATTCTAATTGTTGCTATGATCGCAACAGGATGCAGCAGTAACTCAGGTGACAACAGTACTAACCAAAGTTCAGGAGGAACTGGTAAGAAAACAGAAATATTGTTTTGGTCACCGTTCTCTGGATCAGATGGACCTTTTATGAAAAAAATTGTTGATAAATACAACAGCTCACAGGATCAATACAAAGTAGATTTTGTAATTCATCCAAACGGTGAATATTACAAGCAAGTAGATATTGCACTAAGCTCAGCTAAAGATAAGCCAAGTCTTATGATTATGCACGTAGATAAGGTGCCAACATACGCTAGCAAAAATCAATTGCAAGCAATCGATGATTTAGCAGCAGAGGCGGGAATTGCCAAAGCAGATTTTGCAGTAGCTCCCGTTGAATACGGTACAATCGAGGATAAATGGTATACGATTCCTTTGGATATTCATCCATTAGTTATGTACTATAACAAAGATTTGTTCGAGCAAGCAGGAGTAACGACTGTTCCGACAAACCGTGCAGAGTTTGATGAAGCAATTACGAAGCTGACAGATGCTAGTAAGGGTGTCTACGGTTATGTAGTACCGACTCTTTGGCCACAACAATTTATTTTCCCAACATTAGTTTGGCAAAATGGTGGTCAGCTATGGGATGGTAATGATGTGGGCTTTAATTCACCTGAGGTGGTTGAAGTTGTTCAATATCTTCGCAACATGATTGAAGCAGGTACTTCTCCAGCTAACGTGCAACAAGATGGGGAAAACACATTGTTCCTTCAAGGTAAAAATGCTATTCAATTTAACGGCCCATGGATGAAATCACAATTTGATGAAGCGGGCTTAAATTATGGCGTTGCAACTGTTCCTCAATTAGGTAAAGCTGGACAAGCGGTATACGCTGGTTCACATGGATTCGTAGTTCCTCAAGGCATTACAGATGAAAAAGTTGTTGCAGGCGTAGGTGATTTCTTGAAATACGTTTCTTCTAACTCTATGGATTGGGCTGAATCTGGTCAAGCACTAGCTTCTATTCCGATGATTGAAAGTGTCGAGTTTAAAGCTCTTGAGTTCCAAAGCACAATTGCTTCTTCTTTCGAATATGTACAATTTAGTCCTAACGTAGTTAATTGGGATACCATTTCAGAGCCAATCTGGAGTGAATTGAACAACGCATTGCTTGGCAATAAAAGTGTTCAAGAAGCTATGGATGACGCAGTCAATAAATCTCATCAAGCGATGAAATAGGTCTAATTGAAGAGAAGATGGGATAGTGCAATACATGTCTCATCTTCTTTTTACAACCGTGTATGAAAAGAACTTAAGAGGCCGCAAGTGCAGGAAGGGGTAATATGATGAAAAGTAGTGTGGGTTCCCGCTTTACTTCGTTTTTGTTCGTCATTCCATATTTAATTGCTTTTAGTGTGTTTTTACTTTTCCCCATTTTATATGGAGTTTATTTAAGTCTACACAATTTTGAATTATTGTCCGCAGAACACGATTTTGTAGGATTGGCAAATTATATTGAGATTATCACACCAGGAACGTATGCCAATAGTGTGTTTTTTAGAGGCTTATGGGCAACTTTCCAGTTTGTAATTTACTCTGTGCCATTATTGATTTTTACAGGACTTGGGATGGCAATGCTAGTTAATGCATTACCTAGGAAAATTAGAGGGTTATTTAGAACAATATATTTCATGCCCTATGCATTATCCGCATCAGTTATGGCGGTCATATGGTTAATGATGTTCGATACGAATGCTGGATTTTTAAATAGCTTACTTCAAAAATCGGGAATTTTGGGAATTCCATGGCTAACAGCCACACCTTGGGCATGGATCGCTCTTATTATAACTACTTTATGGTGGACGATCGGATTTAACATGATTATTTTTATTAATGCACTTAATGAGGTGCCAGAAGATTATTATGAAGCAGCCTCGATCGATGGTGCGAATCAATGGCGGAAGTTTATTCATATAACGTTACCTACGATTAAGCCCGTTATGCTTTTTGTAATGATTACTTCGACGATAGCATCCTTTAATGTTTACGCACAGCCATTCCTTCTAACGAGAGGTGGACCTGGTGATTCGACTAAAGTATTGTTAATGAACGTACTGGATCAAGCATTTGCACGCAAGCAAATTGGTTCAGCTTCTGCAATGGCTATTATGATGGCACTACTAATAATAATTATATCCCTCGTACAAATGAAACTAACGATGGCTAAGAAAGGGGAGAAATAGATGATAGCTCGAAAAATTGGAGTTGTTTTGGTGGCATGCATAATCGGTATTGTTTTTATGATTCCATTAATATGGATGCTATCTACTGCATTTAAAAATGATTTTGAGGCACTTTCAGGACAAATGAATTTATTTCCGATTAATCCGACGATAGATAACTTTGTGCAAGGGATTCAAGGGGAATTTATGAATGTTCCTATCATGCGCTGGATCGGAAATTCATTGCTGGTTGGAGTTGTCGGAACCATTATTGTGCTACTTATTGATTCCATGGCAGCATACGGACTGGCAAGACTGAATGATATGCCGTTACGACGTATAATGCTACCTATCTTTATAGCATCACTGATGATTCCATCTGTCCTTACGTTTTTGCCTATGTATATGGAATTCAATGCGTTAGGCCTACTTAATACTTATCCAGCTTTAATACTTCCGGCTACAGCAGGAGCATTCGGTGTATTTCTACTTTATCAATTTTTTGTATCGTTTCCTAAGGAAATTGAAGAAGCTGCTCGGATTGATGGAGCGAATAAATGGCATATCTATGCTCGTATATTGCTACCATCGGCTACTTCAATTATGGTTACACTTGCTATTTTCACATTTATGGGGATTTATAATGATTTTGTTTGGCCACTATATGCAACATCTTCTCCAGAGATGCGAACCATTACAGCAGGTATTGCAATTATGGCAACAGGAAGCTACACACAAAGTTATGGCAAGTTGATGGCAATGACAACAATTGCTGCTCTACCCGTTATTATTATTTTTATAGTTGGTCAAAGATCGTTTGTTAAAGCAATTACTCAATCTGCGGTGAAATAAATAGGAAGTAAGATCATATTCATGGAGGATATGCATGAAAATTACTCGAAAACAAGGGATTACAGTAGTTGTATTTTTGCTAGCAGTGCTTATGTTAGGGGGATGGCTAATGTTTCGCTCGCCGATTAACGACGTACAAGTAAATGTTCCGTATAATGGACATGGGGGTACCTACAAAAACTTGTTAGTAAGTATGGATACACCGGATCCTAGCGTTGTTTATCATGATGGTTTTTACTATATGACTTTTACACATGATGGTGTTGATATAATGTTGCTCCGCTCAAAAACATTAGATTTTAGAGAAGCAGATCAAAAAATCGTATGGTATCCACCAGTTAATACGATGTATTCTGCGAATTTATGGGCACCCGAACTTCAGTTCATTCAAGGTAAATGGTATATTTATTTCGCGGCGGATAATGGTCAAAATGAAAACCATCGTATGTATGCACTTGAAGCGGTAACTGATGATCCGATGGGTGAATATAGATTTAAGGGGCAAGTAACTGACTCTACCGATAAATGGGCAATTGATGGTTTGGTGCTGGAACAAGAGGATCAATTGTATTTTGTTTGGTCTGGTTGGGAAGGCGATGAAAACATTGCTCAAAACACATATATAGCTCCTATGAGTAATCCTTATACAATTCATGGACCGAGAGTTATGATCAGTAAACCTGATCTTGCATGGGAACAAGCGGGAGGCCCACCTTTTATTAATGAAGGTCAGGCGATATTGAAAAAAGATGGTCAAATTCACATTGCTTATTCAGGCGCTGGGAGCTGGACACCAGATTATAGTATAGGTTTACTTACTTTAGAAAAAGGTGCTGATCCGTTAGACGCATCTAAGTGGAGTAAAGCAATAGAACCACTTATGACTCGGAATGATGAGGCTAGCGTGTATGGCCCAGGACATAATTCATTTGTAACATCACCTGATGGAAGTGAAACCTTTATTGTTTATCACGCAACAACGGCAATTAATGATGGTTGGAGCAACCGTCGTGCTCGTGCACAAAGAGTGGAATGGAATGAGCAAGGGCAACCAAGCTTTGGTTCACCGTTGTCGCTTTTGACGGCTATACCTGTACCTGAAGGTTCAGGTATATATAGAAGCGTAGATGCGATTGAGGAAGTTGATGGTTACCGATATACAGGCATTGTCACAATGGTAGATACTGTGCTTCCGATTTTATTCCATTACCAAAATGTAACTGGCGAGACCCGCTCATTAACGGTAGCATTAAATGGGCAGGAAGAGCAACAGCTTCTACTTGCTCCAACTTTAGCTGATGAAGTAGGATATGTGCACTTGCAATTGTCATTATTAGCAGGAGAGAAAGCGATTAGTTTGCAGGGAGAAGGAGTCAAGGAGCATATTTCTGCTATTGAAATTCCAAGATATGAGGCAGAATATGCTACTATTTTTGGGGATTCTGAGACTCAAGATAATCCGTTTGCGTCTAATGGCGGTACTCTATTTATTGCTGCAAGCAAGCAGAAGGCGGTCAGTTTTACTAATATAAAAGTTCCATCAGCTGGCGAATATGAACTGCGTTTTGCAATAGCTAATACAAGTGGACAGGAGCAAGAAATAGATATTACAATCAATGAAAACAAGAACCAACGTCTTACAATATCTAGCACGGAGCGTAATCAGTTTATACTAAATAGTATGATAGTTAAGTTAGTAGAGGGTGCTAATGTCCTTCATCTAGCAAACGCATCTGGTCAATTAGAAATTGATTATATTGACATTAGTGCGGCAACTAAACATTAAAGTATTTTTGTAGGGGGTTAAGCAATGACAAGCAGAATATGGAAGAAAAGGATTGTGCTATTAATTTGTCTTAGCCTCCTTTTAATAGTAACGAGCTGTTCTACTTCGAATCGTTCCGCCAATATACCCGATGACAACTTGCAAGTTATTCAGTTGGAATTTTGGACGCCCTTTAGCGGTGGGGATAATCGTTTTATGACTCAGCTTGTTAATTTGTTTAATGAAGAAAACAGTCAAATTCAAGTCATACAAGTTAATTCTCGATTAGATGATTATTACTCACGTTTGCGTACAACGATATTATCAGGCAGTGCACCCGATGTTGCCATTTTACATCAAACAAGCTTACCTCAATTTGTCCAAAATGGTTATATTGAAAATTTAGAGGAGCCTGCTAAAGCAGTCAGTTTAGACTGGAATACATTTAACGCTAATATTTTGGAGTCCACTGTCTATGATGAAGTTCCTTATGCTGTGCCTCTAGATACCCACACTTTAGTGCTCTATTATAATAAACATTACTTAGAGCAAGCAGGCTTGTTAGATGCTCAAGGTGAGCCATTGCTGAATAGCGGGCAATCTTTAGAATCTTTTTTGAAAGTGTTAAAACAAAAATTACCACCATCGATTGCTCCTTTGGCACAGCCAGGAACTAGAATTGATTCCGTGTGGCTGTGGTGGAGTCTATACAATCAAATAGATGGTGGAGGAGCGTTTTATAATAATGATCAAACCGAAGCAGTTATTAACAATGATAAAGCACTAAAGGCTCTTCAATACGTTCATCGACTCTATAATGATGGTATTATTCCACCTAATATTAACGATGCTTTCAAAATGTTTTATGATGGCCAGGCTGCTGTTCTTATTACAGGAGTATGGGGAACAGGGGCGTTTGAAGAAGCGGAAAAATTGGATTTTGGAGTGATCCCACTCCCGGTTGTATTTGATCATGAGGCAGTCTGGGGCGATTCTCATACGTTAGTTATACCGACTAAGCACGGTATGACGAATGAAAAAAGAAATGCTGCTTTGTATTTCATGAAATGGCTTGTAGAGCATGGAGCTAAGTGGGCGGAAGCGGGGCATGTACCAAGTAAGACCTCTGTTGTGGAAAGTCCCGAATATGAAGTTCTGCCTTTCCGTAGTGATTACGCTGCGACGGCAAACTATGTAGCTTATTGGCCAAGACATGTGATGCAATGGCCGATTGTTGAAATTCTTATTCAAGAGTTTGAAAAGATGAACTACGGACAACAGACACCAGAAGAGACACTGAGACAAACGCAGATCAAAATAAATGATGAATTAAAGGAATAAATTGACGATGAGAACGAGATTGAGAAAAGTAATTGAATGGATTAAAAATAAAGAGCTAGCAAAAAAACTAGTAATGATTTACTTTGTTCTCATTGTCGTTCCGTTAAGTATTATGATTTATTTCACGTTAACCATTTTTGCCGATAAGCTTGAGCAAAAGGTCGGAGATTATCAATTACAAACGTTGAAACAGCTTACATTACGTATGGATGCGTATATGGAGGAGTTAGATCGTCTTACCTTGATGCCTTACCAATATGAAGATATTATTACGTTTTTGAACAGTAAGCGTGAGCATAACCAGCCGTTAACCTTACAGGAAATTAAAGATCTAAATAGCTTTGTTACGCAAGTATTTCTGAACGGAAGAATTGACATTGTGGGAGTGTCCTTGTATGGGGAGTATGGTGCCTCGTATGTTGTATTGCCTGAAAGTCAATATGTTACTAGTTATAGTATGGATGATAATGTGACTTGGCTACAGCAAGAGAGTTCGGGGGATGGTCGCTCTATTTTCGCTGCTACTCATAATATTGAAACGGTAAACGGAATTCAATATCCTGTGTTTTCGATTGCAAGGGAGCTAAGAGTATTCGATTCAGGGAAAAAGCTAGGTTATATTGTTATTGATGTTAACCCGAAATTTATACAGCAGATATTGTCTGAGGTTACATTGGGCGATCGTGAGGAAATATTTGTTACAACGACGGAAGAAGAGTTAGTTGCAGTCAAGCAGAAGGATACGATGCTGGGGGAATTATCAGGACTTTGGCAGCTTGAGGAACTAGAGGGTGTGACCCATGCCGATTTAGAAGGGGAGCGACAACAGATTGCTTATGTCACTTCGAGTATTACAAATTGGAAAACAGTGGGGATCGTTCCTGTAACAGAACTGACGAAGGAAACAGTCTTAATTAGAAATACGCTACTCATTATCGGAGCGGCATGCGTTGTATTGGCTATTTTATTTTCAACATTTCTAGCTTATCGCATTACAGAGCCTTTACGGAGCTTATCAAAGCTTATGAGAAAAGTAGAACGTGGTGATCTGCTTGTGACATTTCCTGTTAAGCAATGGGATGAGGTTGGTCATTTAGGTCATACCTTTAATATGATGGTTTCGCGATTAAGTGAGCTAGGTTATTTGCTATATGAAACAGAGATTCGTGAGAAAGACGCACAAATTACTGCTTTACAAAGTAAAATAAACCCTCATTTTTTGTACAATACATTAGGCTCAATTAGTATGTATGCTGAAATTAAAGGCAATCGAGAGGTTGTTACGATGACCAACACATTGAGCAGGTTGTTACGATACAGTCTCAACGGAAGAAAAGAATGGGTAAGTTTACATGATGAATTGAATCATGTGAAGGGCTATATGACAATCCAGCAAATGAGATATGAGGATCGGATTACATTTCAGCTTGATGTAGATGACGAGCTTATGGATTGTGAAGTTATTCCGTTAATTATCCAGCCAATTGTGGAAAATGCAATTAATCATGGTATAGATCGAGGTAAAGGTTATGGAGCAATAAACCTAATATGTCGTAGAGATCACAATAAATTAGTTGTCACCGTTACAGATGATGGAATTGGTATTTTGGAAGAGGAGCTTTCGAGGCTGCAATGGAAGCTAAAGCATTCTAAAGATATTGGCGGGAGCTTTGGCAATGGCTTACTTAATGTGCATCGTAGAATTGTACTGCATTACGGCGAAACATACGGTTTAGTTTTACAAAATATAGAACCATCAGGATTGAAAGTTACGATATCCTTGCCTATTACAACTAAGAAAATATCACAGTAGGAGGGATTCTATGCCTAGTATTCTCATTGTAGACGATGAAACAATTTTTCGTACCGGTATAAAAAAAATGATTCAGGAATTAGATAAAGATTGGGAAATCGTTGGAGAAGCAAGGGATGGCATCGAGGCGCTTGAGCAAGTAGACAAACTGCAGCCAGATGCGATTTTAACAGACATTAGAATGCCTCGAATGGATGGCATACAACTGCAGCAACAAATGGCTAATCAATTCCCAACAGTATTGTGTGTTGTAATAAGTGGCTATGATGATTTTATGTATGTGCAACAATCGATGCGTCAAGGTGCAAAGGATTATATTATGAAGCCTATTGAACGCGACGAGCTCGATAGAAGCTTACTTATTATGAAAGAGAAAATTCAACAGCGTGCAGAAGCTTCGCAACAACTACATACAAAAAAGAGAGAGCAAATAACGAGAGCTCGAGAGCAGATTATAACGGGACTATTGTGCAGCAAACTTCAAGAAAAGGATTTTGATCAGCTTGCGAGTGATGGAATTGTATTTAAAGGAAAGTGGAATTCTTGTATCGTGCTGCAATTAGATAAGCCTTCAATAGCGGAGGAGAGATACAATCAAGCAGACCCGTCATTATTTATCCTTTATTTGCAACAGCTTGTGCAAGAAATACTAGATCGAAGGTTTACTGGTATATGCTGTTCACCGACGGCAACGGAGGTTGTTGTTATTGTTAACCATGAAGATTGTGAAGATGCCCAAAGAGAGATGAACGAGCTGGCAGAAAGTATTCGCAGGCAAGTTAATAGTTTGTCTAAGATGACCGTTACAATTGGTGTAGGTCGTACGTATGGCAAAGTCGAGGATATTGTGCAAAGTTATCAGGAAGCTCAACAAGCTTTTTTGCTGAGATTAATATTAGGTGATGATCAAGTTTATCAATACGAAGGCGAAACTCAGATAGGTATTGCTATACATGACTATAGCACTCTCTCCTTGGATAGCATAGAAAAGGCATTTCAAGACGGAAATACAGAGAAACTTTTCACTCAGGTGGAGCGATTTGTACATAAGCTTTGCCAGGACGCTAATTCACCGCAATACGTACAGCAACAAATATGCAAAATAATTATTCATTATTGTGAATGGGCTAACCAGCTAAGGCTAACAAAGCAATGGCTTGGAACTGATGATGTTCGTTCTATTCTTCTGCATATTTGTTCCATATCCACGAAAGATGAACTATCAAATGAATTAGGTAGATTGCTAGTCAAATTAATGCATACGGCAAATCTCAATCAAGCTCAGTTGGAGCCAGATCCCATTGAGAAAACCATTAGGTTTATTGAAAGTCATTTTTCGGAACAGCTAACATTAAAGAATGTTGCAGATACCGTATTTTTGAATTCAGCTTACTTCAGCAGTTTGTTTAAACAACGTACAGGAATTTCTTTCATAGATAAATTAAATGACGTTAGAATTTCAGAGGCAAAGAAACGAATGGCTTATTCTGATCAAAAGCTGGTCGTCATTGCGACGCAGACAGGATTTACAAGTATTAGACACTTTAATCGCGTATTTAAAAATGAGACGGGTATGTCACCAACTGAATATCGCGAAAAACATATGAGAAATGAGAAGGAGAAATGAAAATGACTACATACCGTATGGAATATCCTAGACCACAATATGTAAGAGAAGTATGGGTGAATTTGAATGGAGAATGGTCTTTCGAATTTGATGATGAGAATAGAGGGAGTAAGGAGCATTGGGAGTTGGGGGGACAAAAATTCACCCGAGAAATTCAAGTTCCGTTTGCTTATCAAAGTCAATTAAGTGGTATTGCTGATCCAGATTTTCATGATATTGTATGGTACAGCCGTTCACTAGAAATTCCAAAAGATTTTACTAATAAACGCATTATGCTTCATTTCGGTGCAGTGGATTATGAGGCAACGGTTTGGGTTAACGGTCATCAAGTGGCTTATCATGAAGGCGGACACACGCCTTTCCATGCAGATATTACTGATGTTTTGCAAGATAAAGATAATGTAGTCGTTGTAAAAGTTATTGATTTCAGTCATGACGTGACACTGCCTAGAGGAAAGCAATATTGGCTATCTGATTCAGCAAGTATATTTTATACTCGCACTACGGGAATTTGGCAGACTGTTTGGATGGAGGCCGTTTCTGAAGTTCATTTGTCTAAAGTGAAATTTACGCCCCATATTGATTCTAACGAGATAGAAATGGATTTCTTTGTAGATCGAATAGCTGCATGGAGTCAATTGGAATTGCAGGTAGATATTTCTTTTAATGGTGAAGCTATAGTATCGGATACATTTCAATTAAAACAGCAGCAATCCAAACGAAGAATTGGGCTACATGATTTTAATGATCATGGACTAGGTCGCTGGTGGTCCCCGGAGAATCCTAATTTATATGATGTTGCATTTACGCTTATGTTAGGTGGCAAAGTAGTTGATCAGACGACGAGCTACTTCGGAATGCGTAAAGTTTCTGTCGATAATGGCTTGTTATGCATTAATAACAGACCATATCAAATGAAATTAGTACTAGATCAAGGTTACTTCCCAGATGGAAACTTAACACCTCCAAGTGATGATGCCATAAAGCGTGATATTGAACTAACAAAGGAAATGGGCTTTAATGGCGCACGTAAGCACCAAAAAATTGAAGACCCTCGTTACTTATATTGGTGTGACCGCATGGGGCTCTTAGTATGGGGTGAGGCAGCAAATGCTTACCAATATTCTAATGAATATGTGCGTAAATTTACAAAGGAATGGCAAGAAGCGATGGATCGTGACTACAATCATCCTAGTTTAGTTGTCTGGGTACCTCTTAATGAAAGCTGGGGTGTGCCAAATATTAAAATAGATGCATTACAACAACAACATGCGATGTCTATGTATTATTTAACGAAATCACTTGATTCTACAAGACCTGTTATTTCTAATGATGGATGGGAAATGGTAGAAACTGATCTTTATAATATTCATGATTATGAATGGAGAGAAGAAGTGTTGCGAGCACGTTATGCGACTGTTGATTCAACTATTACTGCTAGACCTGCTAATCGAGATTTATCAGTGGGAGGTCATACTTATCGCAATCAGCCGATACTAGTAACGGAGTTCGGTGGAATTTCATATAAGAAGAGTGAATGGGAAGGCTGGGGCTATTCTGGTGCTAGTAACGATGAAGATTTCATTCAGAGACTTGAGGCAGTTATTAAGCCGATGCAAGATTCCAAGGTGGTTCAGGGTTATTGCTATACACAATTAACAGATGTAGAACAGGAAATAAATGGTTTATTAACTTATGACCGTCAACCTAAAGTTCCACTTGAGATGATTCGTGCTATTAATGAAAGTAAATAAATTACTGTAGAAAGGGTACTTCAGCAGCCATTCGTATTGGCTGCAGGAGTACCCTTTTTTTTTGTTTAGGTTCGATTTTTTATTAGAAGTCGGCTAATTATGTCAGCGAATACCCAAATTTATTACTATCAAGTTATAGGGAAGAAGTGCTTTTTCAGAGCTCATAAATTTTATTAGGTTTTTTTGTATGGAATTGTGGCGACTGCCTAGTTTCTGCATAGGATGTATAGACTGCATACGGAATAATGCCGTATTAAGATTACAACTGTGTATAGGAGGAATTTTTAGTGAGGATACACATCATTAAGCAAGATGATACATTATTTCATCTTGCTCAAAAATATCATGTCACTGTTGATGAATTGTTGAAGCAAAATTCGAATATTATTGATCCTTATAATCTAGAAATAGGATCTAAGCTTAGGATCCCATCTATGTCTTCAGAACTGGTGAGAAGTGATAGAAGTGGAGGGATGCAAATGGAAATTATACATCAACATGTCGTAACATCCGGCGATACTATGTGGAAATTATCGCAAGAATGGGGAGTATCACTAGCAGACCTAATTGCAGCTAACAAGCACATTCATAATCCAAATGTGTTGCAGGTTGGTGATGTCATTAATATTCCGAAAAAAGCTTCAATGGGAGCTTCGCACCAAGTTACAGCGCAAGCTACTTCAACAACACCTATTTTAACGACGCCAGAAGTTTCTGTAACATTACCTTCAGTTCCATCTCTTTTGCATCAGTTGTTGCCAGGTTTACAAATGCATACGGTAGTGTCGGGTGATACTCTGTATAAAATTTCCAAAAAATATGGTGTAGCATTAGATGACATTCTTGCACTTAACCCAAATATTACCAATCCAAATCAATTATCGATCGGCATGAAAGTATTAATTCCAAAAGGAGCAACGACTCCGTCTGAGATCCCTATTGTAGATATTACTACTAACCAGAAGTATATTGTACAATCAGGTGACTCCTTATGGAAACTTGCTAATAGTTGGAATATTCCACTGAAAGAACTTGTTGCGGCTAATAAACAACTTGCTAATCCGAATGTTTTGCAAGTAGGAGACGTCATTAATATACCGAAATCGTATTCCATAGATCTATCAGGTCAGATTCATGCACAACAAGTGACTGGAATGTCGCCAAATCACAAAGCTGCCAATCAACAAATGATTAATCCGAAAAAAGCAAACAATCAAATAATGCCTACCCAAGCAGTACCGAAGAAGCAAACAGCTCCGATTCAAATATCGCCTACAATTAAAGTCGCTCCAACAATTAATGTAACAAAAGCTGCCCCTATACAAAAAGTAGAAGCTACACAAGTGAAACCTACGGTAACTGCTAAAACAGTAGCTCCGATTAAGGTGAAAACAGAACCTGTAGCGAATGCAAAAGTAGAATCAGTGGTGACGAAGGTATCGCCAGTTGCAAACGCCAACGCAAAGGTAGAATCAGTGGTTACAAAGGTGTCCCCAGTTGCAAATGCCAATGCGAAAGTAGAATCAGTGGTAACGAAAGTATCGCCAGTTGCAAATGCCAATGCGAAAGTAGAATCAGTGGTAACGAAAGTATCACCAGTAGCTAATGCCAATGCGAACGCAAAAGTAGAATCAGTGGTAACGAAGGTATCACCAGTAGCTAATGCCAATGCGAACGCAAAAGTAGAATCAGTGGTGACGAAGGTATCACCAGTAGCTAATGCCAATGCGAACGCAAAAGTAGAATCAGTGGTGACGAAGGTATCACCAGTAGCTAATGCCAATGCGAACGCAAAAGTAGAATCAGTGGTGACGAAGGTATCACCAGTAGCTAATGCCAATGCGAATGCGAAAGTAGAATCAGTGGTAACGAAAGTATCACCAGTTGCAAATGCAAACGCAAATGCAAAAGTAGAATCAGTGATGACGAAGGTATCGCCAGTTGCAAATGCTAATGCAAAAGTAGAATCAGTGATGACGAAAGTATCACCAGTTGCAAATGCAAATGCAAATGCAAAAGTAGAATCAGTGATGACGAAAGTATCACCAATCGCTAATTCGAAAATCGAACCATATGCGACGAAGATGATGCCAATCGCTAATTCAAAAATCGAACCATATGCGACGAAGATGATGCCAATTGCTAATTCAAAAATCGAACCAATGGCAACGAAGATGATGCCAATTGCTAATTCAAAAATCGAACCAATGGCAACGAAGATGATGCCGATCGCTAATTCAAAAATCGAATCAATGGCAACGAAGATGATGCCGATCGCAAATTCGAAAATCGAACCATATGCGACAAAAATGGAGCCTGCAACAAAGATGATGCCGATCGCAAACAAAGGATATGCTGGATTTAAGCCGTTACCTGCGGACTTGGAACAGCATCCTTATTTCCCTAATGCAGAAATGTTGCATCAATACCAATCACCAAATTCAGGGAATCAAGCTAACATGGGTAAATTTAAGCCAATGATTAATTCAACTTATAAAGTTCCTGTATCTCCATATCCAGCATATGCACCAATGCAATATTACAATCCATGCGGATGCCCAACATATCCAAATCAGGGCAATTGGGGGTATGCTCAACCTATGAATTATGGGAATAATATGAATCCAAATGGCGGGACTTTAACAGCTCAATCAGCAATGTATCCTCCAATGAGTTATGGACCGAACGTACAAGGCTATACTAATCCTTGGAACACAGATTGTGGTTGTGGTGGAACTCCGCAACCTTATGTTGAGGGAGTAGCAAGCAAAGCAAGCAAGCTAGGTCCAGTAACAAAAGTTAAAAAAGTTGGTAAAAGAGTTAACATTCAAGCAGCAAAAAAAACACCGAAAAAACCTAAGGGTGGAAAGCCTTGGCTGAACGTATAATCTCACCTTGGAATAGGTAGTTCAAAATTCATTGCCGGTGATCACGAAGCAGTGCTTTATAGCATAGTCGGCATCGGTTATGTTAGTCATCGGTTTAGTACAAAACAAGAAACTTAGTTCACGATTATGAATCGTTGAACTAAGTTTTTTGTTTTGTGGGGAAAGTTAGAAAAAGAGAGACTAAAAAAATATTTTATGCCAACACTATACATTATGATTTACCAGGAGGAGACAACATGAGATTTACTTCGATGTGGAAACGGATAAAGCGAAAGCTCAAGCAAAATCGAAGCATGCGTAGAAAACTATTTCTTGCATTGCAACTGAAAACTTTGCTAAGTAGTGTAGTAATACTTTATATAATTACGATGACTTTAGGAATGGATCATGCACAAGCACAGCAAAACTACATTTCTAATTATGAAATTGATGATCTGTCTACTTGGCTGCATGGCGATAAGAAAATCCACACGATTTTACATCGTGTCTATGTATGCGGAGAAGAAATTGAACAATTGGATGAACT
Source organism: Paenibacillus endoradicis (assembly GCF_024721975.1). The sequence continues at coordinate 385,342 of NZ_JANQBB010000003.1, forward strand.
TAATTATGAAGAAGTGGTCATCATCGCTGAGCAGAATCCTAATTGGGAGCTGACGGTAGATCAATCATACACACTAATTCGTTTTGTAGAGCAAATCGATGATTTATCTCCTTATTGTAAAAAGAATGCATTCTTCGGAATGAGTAATGAAGGAGAATTTTCGCTTTTCGATGGACAACCTTCTCAAGATAAGGTGATGAAAACATTTTTTCAATTAAATGTACCTTATTTAGAAAGTAGTTTACCTGAACAAGAGTGGGAGCAGTTAATGAATGGGATCAGAGTAAGTGATATAGAGGAATACGACAGTGTGTTATCTACTTATAGTGAGTATAGTATTGATCGTTATGAACCGAATACAAATGTGATGTCGGACTCTATAGTACAATAGTTAAAATTAGCGGATACTTCTGGTATCCGCTAATTTTTTAAACATTAAGTATATTCTCCAACGTTATTTAATTATTTCTATAATCTTTGTTTTAAGATCGTTAACATTATATACGTTCATATCATTGTACAATTGTAGATTTACAGTGTCTTTTTCTGAAATTGAGTACAGAGATTGAGCTCCCCATGAATATCCTGCTTCATTTGAAAAAATTAATATTTCTTGACCTACTTGAAGTTGACCATCTCCACTTATATACGTTTTGTTATTGATTGTTCCGCCATCTTCCATGTAAACTATGATTTCATTTTTTTGTGTGTTTTTAATTGGAACAGTAACTTTAATTTCTACCTTAGTGACTGCAAACTCAAAATATTTTCCTTCACTCTTTATATTGACCTCTAAATCAGTGGAATAAGGAACCTTTATTAATTTCGACTGACCACGTTTAATAACAATACCTTGAAAGATTTTATCTGCTTCAATCGATAATTCTTCTAAAGACATTGCAGGATATGAAGCATCCGAGTTAACTACTGTGAAAGTACTTGAAGATAAAATTTTGGATGTAAGTAAACCTAATATTATCAATAAAGCCAACACAAAAACAGTAAATATTACTTTTTTTCGCAAAGTGAATCACCCCTTTACAAAATTGTACAAACGATATTTTATTAAAAACGAGTCGTTTTCCCGTTTCAAGCAGATTAATCCTAAAAATATTTCACCATATTATGGTTATGTTTATCTTTTTTTGTTATGTGTATTTACTATTCCTTTTCGATTTGAAACTGACTTTAACGTAAAAGAACTGCTTGCTTAGCTCACAATGTTCGGTTGTTTTATTTAAAAATTTATTTTTTGATCAGCTTACACCTCTAAACTGAAACATTTGTTCTCATAGTAACTAACATTTGCTATAATGTACGTTAGACAAGCTTTAAACAGAAATGATAGTATTAATATTTACTGGTATAGAATTGTCTAGCAGATTATTAGAGGTGATGGAATGCGTGTGCTAGGAATTGATCCAGGGATTGCAATCGTTGGTTTTGGATTTGTCGATAAAGAAGGTCATAAATTGACACCAGTTCAATATGGTGCTATTCAGACAGAAGCCCATACTCCACAAGAAGACCGATTGTTACAAGTATATGAATCAGCAGGCGCTTTGATGGATAAGTATAAGCCTGATAGTGTTGCCATAGAGAAGCTGTTTTTTAATCGAAATGTTACAACCGCTTTTGCGGTTGGCGAGGCTAGAGGTGTCATTATATTAGCAGCTGCACAACGAGGATTACCTATTGCTGAATATACACCATTGCAAGTTAAACAGGCAGTAGTTGGTTACGGTAAGGCTGAGAAGAGACAGGTTCAAGAGATGGTGAAGATGTTCTTGAAACTAAGTAGCGTTCCTAAGCCAGATGATGTTGCAGATGCATTGGCTGTTGCAATCTGTCATGCTCATTCTGCAGTTTTAACACAAAAAATTAAAGAGGTGAAGCACTAATGATCGATTATCTTAAAGGTCAAGTTGCTTTTATTGAAGCAGATTATGCAGTAATTGAGGTAAATGATATTGGTTATCGTGTGTTTTCGCCAAATCCATATGCACTTCAAGCGATGCCACAGCCAGTAACTGTACATATTCATTATCATGCTCGTGAAGATGCTACATTACTTTTCGGTTTTGAGTCTAGACAGCAAAAGGCATTATTCCGTAAATTTCTAGATGTGTCGGGAATTGGACCAAAAGTAGCGCTTGGCATGTTATCAGCTGGAAAACCTGAGCAATTGGTAGCTGCTATTCAGCAAGATAATCTTACTTATCTTACGAAACTACCAGGGATCGGGAAGAAAACTGCACAACGAATTGTACTTGACTTGAAGGATAAGTTAGATGGGATTGGAATCGATCTGCATGGTGGAGTACTTAGTAGCTTTACTTTACAATATGAGGACGCTCCTAATGAACCAATTGCTGAAGGTCGAGCTTGGAAAGAAGCGAAGGATGGTTTGAAAGCGCTAGGTTACACAGAGACGGAACTAGACCGTGCTTGGCAAGTGCTACAGCATGAAGTTAATGCGGACGAACAAGTAGATCAGCTAATGAAAAAGGCGCTACAACAGCTATTTAAAGGATAACGGAAAGGAGTCAAGCTGAAATGGATGATCGAATCATATCCGCCAATCTTATGATGGAAGAACAAGCGGTGGAGCTTAGCTTGCGTCCTCGTTATTTAAATGAATATATCGGACAATCAAAAGCAAAAGAAACATTAAGTATTTATATTGAAGCAGCTAAGCTACGTAAGGAAGCATTGGATCATGTTCTGTTATATGGACCCCCAGGATTAGGTAAAACGACACTATCGAATATTATCGCCAATGAGCTTGGCGTTAGCTTACGTACAACTTCTGGGCCTGCAATAGAGCGTCCAGGAGATCTTGCAGCACTACTTACCAATTTACAAGAAGGTGATGTATTATTTATTGATGAAATTCATCGGTTACATCGTACTGTAGAAGAAGTATTGTATCCTGCGATGGAAGATTTTGCACTTGATATTATGATAGGTAAAGGTCCAAGTGCCCGATCTGTTCGTCTAGATTTGCCACCGTTCACACTAATTGGTGCTACAACTAGAGCAGGACAGCTTTCTGCACCATTAAGGGATCGATTTGGTGTAGTAAGTCGTCTAGAATATTATAATGTAGATGAACTAGCATTTATCGTATCGCGTGCTGCTGAAATCCTTAATGTAGATATTGTAGGCGAAGCATCTCATGAAATTGCACTGCGTTCTAGAGGAACACCTCGTATTGCTAATCGACTGTTGAAGCGTGTTCGTGATTTCGCTCAAGTACGTGGTGATGGAATCATTACACATGACATTGCAAATTCAGCGCTTGAATTGTTACAAGTAGATCCTATGGGATTAGATCATATTGATCATAAAATGCTACATGCGATGATTTCCAATTTCTCAGGGCGTCCAGTAGGATTGGATACCATCGCAGCTACTATTGGGGAAGAATCGATTACAATTGAAGATGTATATGAGCCTTATTTAATGCAGATCGGATTTTTACAACGCACGCCTCGCGGGAGGGTTGCGACTAATCAAGCATACAATCATCTGGGACTCCCCATCCCGGAGAGGTAGTTCGAAATCGTGGACTGTGATCACGATGAACAGCTTCGTAGTTGATTCGGCGGCGAATATGCCCTCCATCGAAAGCCTGCGTGTGCTCACGTACACAATACGTACGCTGTGCTACTCGTTTCCGCTGGAGTGCATCTTCTTGGTGCTGACAGCCCACGATTTTGAACTTTCATTATAAGCTTCGTGCTAAACATTCTCCACTCGTGTACTTGAACCGTACACGTTGCTGGGTAAGGCTATGGGGATGTTAAAGGATTTTCGCTCGTGTACTTGAACCGTACACGTCACTGAGTAAGGCTATGGGGATGTTAAAGGACTTTCCGCTCGTGTACTTGAACCCTACACGTCACTGAGTAAGGCTATGAGGATGCTAAAGGACTTTCCACTCGTGAACTTGAACCGTACACGTCACTGGGTAAGGCTATGGGGATGTTAAAGGGCTTTCCGCTCGTGTACTTGAACCGTACACGTCACTGAGTAAGGCTATGGGGTTCTGCTCGTGTACTTGAATCGTACACGTTGCTGGATATCGATATTGGGTTGAATGCTTTAATTTCAAATCTTCATTGGAAAATAAGGAAGTGATAATATGTTGAAAATTGCAAAGCAAAGCTTAATTTTAAGTGTAGTAATCGCATTGTTACTATCACTATCAATTTCAGCTCCAACGAAGGCGGCTGTGCCGTCGCTTGATAAGATTCGGGTGGCGTTGTTCGTTGATATTCCGAAAAAATATTCAAGTATTACAAAGGTAGCGACTTTATCTTCTGAGAGTGCAATGAGATTATCAGTGAAAACAGCTTCTAATTCAACGGAGTGGTTAAATTTCCCGGGGAATGATCAATTACGATTAGCTATGAATGATTACAAAGTTAATGTGTTTGAATCCACTGATTTTACTGCAGCACAACAAGTATATAAGGCAGTGAAGACGGCTGGTGGTACGCCGTTTCTAACGTCTCTAAGTAAAAATGATAAAGTGACTTTTCAAGTGCTTGAAGGTGGATATGCTAGTAATACTGATGCGACTGCAGCTGTGAAGAAGTGGACAAGCAATGCAACTGTTGCTAATCTTTTGAAGTCGCCAGCTACTGTATATGGTCCGTTTGCACTTGAAAGTGGTAGCTATGCTACGAAAGCAGATGCACAGGTTGCTGCGACGAAATTTGGCGCGCAAGGTTTGAATACTACGATTGGTATGAAATTAAATAGTACTGGTAAACTAGAATATTCCGTAGTTGTTGGAATGGTTGGTACAACTGCTGAGCTTGGGTTAGTGAAGACTGCCGCTAGTAAAGTGAGTAGCACGTTGAAAGATTTGAAAGGTAGCGAAAATATGCTACTTATGAGAATTGATCATTCTGCAACAGATCGTGCAACTTCATCTAATGAATTATATCTATACAATCCACATTTGATTGTATCGTTAAAGGCAGATAAGGAAGGTTTAGTTAAAATAACTGAGCGTAGCGAACGATCTTATCGAGGTACGATGGAGTTAGGATCGCTAAATAATTCCATGTATGTTGTGAATGAATTACCATTTGAGCAATATTTATATTCAGTAGTTGCGATTGAAATGTATCCATCATGGCCACTAGAAGCTCTGAAATCTCAAGCAGTTGCTGCACGTACATATGCCCTTTATTCAGGTTCGGGATTTGTCGTGGCGAATGTTGTTGACACTACAACGAGTCAAGCATATTATGGTGCTAACTCTGAATCTGCCAACACAACTAAAGCAGTTGATGAGACTAAAGGCGAGGTTATTACTTATAACGGAAAATTAATCGAAACGTTATACTCTGCGAATGCAGGCGGAATAACGGCCGATGCGAAGGAAATTTGGAATAATGAAGTTGCTTATTTGAAAAGTGTGTCTAGTCCCGATGCAATTTCAGAAAAGGGATTGTATTATTGGTATCGCGTCGTTCTCCCTAATGGAAAAGTAGGATATATTCGCGAAGATTTGGCTAAAGATACTGGTAAGACAAACGAAGCAGGAAAACCAATTCTATTGTCTAATACAGATGCAACCAATATTCGTCGTAACCCACTTATTCAATCAAATGTTCCGGCAGTTGATCTAATTAATAGCGGAGTGCAATTAATTGCACTAGAGAAGGTCATTCAATCCAATTCTATGAATTGGCGGAGAGGACCTTATAGCAGCGATGAAATAGCAAAAACTATTAACGCTAAATTACCCAATACGATATCTGGCAATATTACTTCATTTACAGTTAGTAAAGTAGGAGTATCGGGTCGGGCATTGGAAGTGTCGGCGAATGGTAAAGTATTACCTATACCTAAACCATTTGATTTCCGTGCAATTCTTGGGGTAGATGGTTCTTTGCAAAGCACATTATTCAGCATTGAGGAAACGGGTAAAATTGTTATTCTCGGTGCCAATAAATTAGATCGCACGAAAACAGATGGTGCGAAAGCATTGCAAGTTGTCGGTGCGAATGGCAACACGGCAACGGTTAGCGGAGAATATATGTATGTACTTGATGGTAGTGGTAATGTTCGAGCTGCGACTACTGATGCAGGCTATCAATACAACGGTACAGGTAATGGGCATGGTGTTGGGATGTCTCAATACGGTGCTTATGCTCTTGCTGAACAAGGGTATGACTATCAATATATTTTGAAATACTATTATACAGGAACAACTGTTACTAAGGATGAATAGACAATGAATGTAGACTTATTTGATTTTCATTTACCAGAAGAGCTTATTGCACAGACCCCGTTATTAGAACGCACGTCATCTCGTCTTCTAATGCTCAGCAAAGAAAGTGGTCAAGTGGAGCATGGTGTTTTTACGGACTTGGCTGACAAATTAGAAGCAGGAGATGTTCTTGTACTTAATGACACAAGAGTATTACCCGCAAGATTACTTGGCAAAAAGCAAGAGACAGGTGCAAAAGTTGAGTTATTATTACTTACTCAACTTGAGAATGATCGTTGGGAAGTACTTGCTAAGCCTGCCAAACGTATTAAGGTAGGCACAGTACTTTGTTTTGGTGAGAATGAACACGGAGAGCCTATATTAACAGCTACAGTTGAAGCAGAAGCTGATATGGGTGGTCGAACTGTAAAATTCAACTATAATGGGATTTTCAACGAGTTGCTCGATCAACTAGGCGAAATGCCTTTGCCTCCTTACATTAAAGAAAAATTAGATGAGAAGGAACGCTACCAGACTGTATATTCTAAGCATGATGGTTCTGCAGCAGCTCCAACAGCAGGCCTGCATTTCACAACACAATTTCTCGAACAACTTCAAACGAAAGGTGTACAATTAGCCTATATTACGTTACATGTAGGACTTGGAACGTTTAGACCTATGTCTAGTGATACGATTGAAGAACATGAGATGCATGCGGAATATTATGAATTAAGTGAAGAAACTGCACAAATTCTGCAACGCGCGAGGGATGAGAACCGTAGAATAGTAGCAGTGGGTACGACTTCAGCACGGACGCTTGAAACATTAGGACAACGTTTCAAGGAGGACAAGCTACAAGCTTGTAACGGCTGGACATCTATTTTTATTTTCCCAGGCTATGAATTTCAACTCGTAAGTGCATTATTAACGAATTTCCATTTACCGAAATCAACTTTGGTTATGCTAGTCAGTGCGCTAGCTAGTCGAGATCATATTATGCATGCTTATAATGTAGCTGTGCAGGAACAATATCGATTCTTCAGCTTCGGAGATGCAATGTTTATATATTAAGAGGTAATATTATTGAGAGAATAGGACGCGTGAACAACTTGGCGATTAGATATGAATTTATTAAGCAGTGCAAACAATCAGGAGCAAGATTAGGTCGTGTGCATACGCCACATGGTATTATCGAAACTCCTACATTTATGCCTGTAGGTACACAAGCAACAGTGAAAACAATGAGTCCAGAAGAATTGAAAGCAATGGATGCTCAGATTATATTGAGCAACACATACCATCTGTTTTTAAGACCTGGACATGACATCGTGAAAAAAGCAGGTGGACTTCATAAGTTTATGAATTGGGATCGTCCAATTCTTACAGATAGCGGTGGCTTCCAAGTATTTAGTCTAAGTGAGCGCCGTAAAATCTCAGAAGAAGGTGTAGAGTTCCGTTCACATCTAAGCGGTGAGAAACTATTCCTTAGTCCGGAAAAAGCTATGGAAATTCAAAATGCACTAGGTCCAGATATTATGATGGCATTTGATGAATGTCCCCCATATCCAGCTACTTATGAATATGTGAAGCAATCAACAGAACGTACATCAAGATGGGCAGAACGTTGTTTAGCAGCACACGAGCGCAAGCATGATCAAGCATTGTTTGCGATAGTACAAGGCGGGATGCATGAAGATCTGCGTGTACAAAGCGCTAAGGATTTGACTTCCATGGATTTCCCGGGTTATGCTATAGGTGGACTAAGTGTAGGCGAATCTAAGGATTTAATGTATGAGGTTCTAGACTATACCGTTCCTCATTTACCGTTCGACAAACCTCGCTATCTTATGGGCGTTGGTTCACCTGATGCTCTTATCGAGGGATCAATTCGAGGTATTGATATGTTTGATTGTGTCTTACCAACTCGTATTGCACGTAACGGTACATTAATGACTAGTCAAGGACGTCTTGTTGTTCGTAATGCCAAGTTTGCTGAAGATTTTGGACCTATCGATCCGAATTGTGACTGCTATACTTGTAAAAACTATTCTAGAGCATATATTAGACATTTGTTGAAAGCAGATGAAACATTTGGAATTCGATTAACAACGAATCATAATCTGCATTTCCTTGTTAACTTAATGAAAAATGTTAGAGAAGCAATAATGAATGATTCTCTACTTGACTTTAGAGATAAATTCTTTGAGCAATATGGTCTTAACAATGAAAATACTAGAGGATTTTGAAAGGGGTGAAAACTATGTCAATTTCTTTAGCAGCTGCAGCAGGAGCTGGAGGTGGTAATATTTGGACAATAATCGGTCCATTTATTCTAATGTTTGTGGTATTCTATTTCTTATTAATTCGTCCACAACAGAAGAAACAAAAAACTCGTAACTTGATGCTTAATCAAGTTAAAAAAGGTGATAAAATCGTAACGATTGGTGGCCTTCATGGTACGATCGCTGAAATCACTGACGATGTTGTAGTATTACGCGTTAATGATACGACTAAACTTACGTTTGATCGCAGTGCAATTAGCACAGTATCACAATCTGCACCTTCTGCAGACTAGGTACATAATGAATAAGGGTGATCGTATCGTTACTGATACGATCACCCTTATTTTATTTGCGTAAATTAACGCCAACCATTCCGCCAAAAGCTCCTGTACCAATAACAGTAAGTAAAAGCAGGAAACTATGTAAACTTAACGCAATATCGGAAGCTAAGAAACTTACAATGATAATAATAATTCCATATAGAATACCGAGAGCACTACCGTAATACCATCCTCTTGATTCCGCACGTTTACCTGAACTTAACCCTCCAATCAAGGCAGCTGCACCATGAATGACATAAGCCATTGTTCCTAAGCTACTTTCTTTCATCTCTGTAAAATGTAAGAAGAGGGAAGCTATCAAAGCTCCAGCGGCTAGCCATAATAAAGCGTATGTTATGCCTGCTAGCAGTGGCATTGCGAATAGTTTTTTTGTTCCAGTATTCATAAAATACCTCCTTTAAATTTTCATTTCTTCTTGAGATATGTCTTATGAAAATGTAAAAACATATCAAGCGTGTTGGCTTCATAACTTGGCTCATTTAACCATATGGGAAAACAAACAATTTTAGTACAAGTTCTATGTCTTTATATTTGATAGGAGCTATTCCCATTATCTATACGAAACATAGGTGCATGATCTAATGGCTAAGCGACCACAATAGTACATACATTGAACCTTGATTGATTGGAGGAGCTATTGATGATGGAATGGTATTCGTTAGCATTACGTACAGTCGGTATGTATATAATCATTTTTATTGTGTTACGCGTTATGGGAAAACGTGAAATTGGTAAACTCTCCGTATTGGACCTTGTTATATCAGTTATGATTGCCGAGATTGCCGTCATTGAGATTGAACAAGTTGACGATAATTTGATGCATGGAATTTTACCGATTATCATTCTGCTTATTATTCAAATTATATCTGCTTTCCTTTCCATGAAAAGTCGTAAAGTAAGGTTGCTTCTTGATGGAAAGCCTACAGTAGTTGTTGCTAATGGTGAAATATATCGTGATGAGCTCAAAAAACAACGGTACAATTTAGATGATCTAATGCTTCAGCTAAGAGAAAATGGCGTTACTTCGATATCAGAAATTGACTTTGCTATACTTGAAACAAGTGGGAAGTTATCCGTCATCCCGAAAAGTAATGATGATGTAAAAGTAGGAGGTTCTCTAGCTTCAGAAAATTTTGATAAAAATGAAAGCTCAGTCGGAGAAACTAATGAATTAGAACCTAATCAAGTAATGAATAATAAATCTTCAGAAAGAATCATTCCACCTGGTTTTCGGTATGAGATGTTACCAATTCCATTAATTATGGATGGAAAAGTGCAAGATGAAAATTTAGCGAAAATCAATAAGACTCGATTTTGGCTCAAAAATATTATTCAAGAAAAAGAAATTAATCATTTCAAAGATGTTTTACTATGCACTATTGATCATAAAGATCGAATATATATCGATGGTGGTAACCGGAAAAAGTAATGTACTATTGATCTGATCCGAACCATTTTCCGATATAAGGAATTCTAATGAGGTCAGCTTTATCGATAATTTTTGTTAAGAACATTAGGAAGATGTAGACAATCATCGCCGCCATACAAGCGGTGGGTAAGCTAATACCAAGAGGTTGATTGGCAAGTAGTGACATCACATATTGGGCAAATCCACCTGTAATGATAATAGATGCACCTACTTTAACGAAGTCCATCATATGCATTTTGAATCCAACATAACGCTTCACGCTATAGCTATGTAATAAGGTGACTAATACAGTATTAATAGCAATGGCGATCAATACTCCTTTAATTCCTAGTTGAGGATTCGAACCTAATATTATAATGAGTGCGATCTTAATGATGGCTCCAATAAACGTGTTCATTAACGCTACTCCAGGTTTTTCTAAAGCTTGTAATGTTGCTTGTAATGGAGCTTGTAAATAAATGAAAATGCCTATCGGTGCAATGAGTTGCAATAACGGTGCATATTCTCCATGAGCATATAGTAGTTCACAAATTGGAGCTGCAAATATAAACATAATAATTGTAAATGGTGCTCCTGCGACGAGTGAGATACGCATCGATTGATGTAAACGTTTATGAATGAGATGGTATTGTTTCTGAGCAACAGCTTCTGAAAGTGATGGAACAAGCGATACGGCTAATGAATAAGTTAATGCTGTTGGTAGTAAAATAAGAGGCATAATCATTCCTTGTAGCGCACCATATTGTGCTGTAGCGATACCGGTAATAATACCAGCAGCGGCAAGGCTTCGAGCTGTAAATATAGATTCTAATAAGTAGCTTAATGAGCCGACCAATTTGCTGCCGGTAACCGGTATAGACAGTGTAAGCAGCTTTGCAAGTATTGATTTGGATGCAATTTCTTTACTTACAACAGCATTATTAAATTCGTTCTCGGATGTAAGAGGTAGTTCAGCAGCGATAGTTATCGGCTTTTTCTTATCACGAACATGACTCAGCAGCATAACCGCTAGTCCACCAATTTCCCCCATAACAACGCCTAGCATTGCTCCAGCTGCACCCCATGCTAATCCATATGGTAGTAACCAATAAGCTAACACTAATGAAAATACAATTCTAATTAATGTTTCAACCGTTTGTGATACAGCGCTTGGAATCATATTCTGTTTTCCTTGGAAATAACCACGATATACAGCCGAAATCCCTACGATAAGCAGTAAAGGTGACATCATTAAAAACGATTGATACACCCTTGGATCTGGAATAACATACTTAATAAAGACTGGTGCAAATAGAAGCATAATGCTAGTTAGAAACAAAGCGATAGATACACTTAGAAACATTGCCGTTCTGAAGATTTGCTTTACTCTTCGTTCATCACCTACCGATTGGGCTTCGGCGATCCATTTAGCGATGGCTAGCGGGATGCCGCCAGTTATAAATGTTAGCAACACAATGAGAAAAGGATAACTCAGTTGGTAGATACCAACACCCTCTGCTCCGATGATACGTGGTAATGTAATACGAGGAATAAATCCAAGAATACGATTCAATACACCTGCAATAAGCAGAATCATAGCTCCCTTAATAAAGCTCTGCTTTGTCATCTAATACACCTCACTTCATTGACCCTACATTACAGACTATGCTTGACCTATACATTTACATGTCTGAAAATAATTGATACAAGCAGGAAAAAAGTTAGTGGGCAGCGAAATGTACTAAGTACACTACAGATATGGAGATCTTAGGTGCAGCTTATGCTTCCGAAGTACTTTTCATTTACGGGAAGTAATACTGTGAAGCTTTTGAAAAGTTGTAGGAGGTGTAGCAATTGTCTAGTATAGAGTGGAACGATGATATTAAGGAGCTTTGCATAAGCAAAGCGGAGGAGCTACAACTTCTTGGATATGAGCATGTTAAGGCTAAGGAAGTCTGGGCGTGTGTAAGTTCTCGTTATGTGAAAAGTGGACAACCCCAGCTTCATCAGCTTGTAAATGATATTTTATCTTTAAGAGCAACTCAATTTATGAACTACTTATTGTTAAGTGCATACAAGGGAGACTCTTTCGAATAGGGAAGAGTTTTCTTTTTTTTTGACGTCGTATTTCGACATCTGTATAATGGGAATATTGAGATCTAAGGGGGATTATTGACGTATGGTTAAGAAAAGATTGCTTGCCTTTGTCGTAGTGGTTGTTGTCCTATTTGGTGTAATTGCTTGGACAAGCCCTTCTATACTAAAAGAGGTAAAGCTAGGACTTGATCTTAAGGGTGGATTTGAAGTGCTTTATGAGGCAACACCATTTGAAGAAGGTGGTCAAGTAACTCCAGAAGCATTGAAACAAACTGCCAAAAGTTTAGAAAAGCGGATTAATGCTTCAGGTGTATCAGAACCAGAGGTTTTGCCAGAAGGGACAAACCGTATTCGTGTTCGTCTAGCTGGAGTAACGAATGATGAAGAAATAAGAGAATTGTTAGCTAAGCCGATTAATCTAACGTTCCGAGCACCAGACGGTACGATTATGTTAAATGGTACTGATTTCAAAGAAAATAGTGCTGGCGTAGTTTATGATGAATTGAATCGTCCTGTTGTAACGATCGAATTAAAGGATGCACAGAAATTTACTAAAGTAACAACTGATCTCGTAGGTTCATATCTAGCTATTTATTTGGATGACGAAGAACTTTCTCGTCCGAGTGTTAACTTCCCGATAACAGGTGGTTCTGCGCAGATTTCACTTGGTAATGCAGAACGTGCTGAAGCAGAAGAACTTCGTGATCTTATTAATATGGGATCATTACCTGTGAAACTTACTGAGAAGTATACGCAAAGTGTGGGTGCCAAATTAGGACTAGATTCCTTGAGGGATACCGTAACTGCTGGTGTCATTGGATCTCTAATCGTATTAGTATTTATGGTTATCGTGTTCCGTGTTCCAGGCTTTGTTGCTGGAATTTCAATTATTACGTACGCTTGGTTATTGATATTAGTCCATAACTGGATGGGGGCAACATTGACACTCCCAGGTATTGCGGCGTTTGTACTCGGTGTCGGGATAGCCGTCGATGCCAATATTATCACTGCCGAACGGATTAAAGAAGAAATCCGTACAGGTAAAAGTATGTTCTCAAGTTTGAAAGCAGGTTCTAAGAGCTCATTCCGGACGATTATGGATGCGAATGTTACATCTATTATCGCGAGTGTAGCACTATATGTAATCGGAGACGGTGCGATTAAAGGTTTCGCCTTAACGATGATCTTCAGTATTATCGTAAGTGTACTTACGAATATTTATCTGTCAAGATTCTTGCTTACGATGTTAGTAAGTAGTAATGCATTTATGAAACCCAAATACTATGGTGTAAAGGAGGAAGATATCCGTGCACTTTGATTACAAAATTCATTATGATTTCATAAAAAATCGCAAGAAATTTTACACGGGTTCAATACTGCTAGTAGTAATAGGAATTGTATCGCTACTTATTTTCCAAATGAATCTAGGCATTGACTTTAAGTCTGGAACAACAATGGACGCGGTAGCTGATCATGGGGTAACGCAAGCTGAAGTTATCGAAGTTCTGACAGGTTTAGGCTATGATGAAACGCCAACGGTCGGTGGAGAAAATAATGAACGTATTTCAATCCGTTTTGGTGATGAGTTGGCAGCAGATTCTGTGAAAGCCATTCAAACGGCATTAATGACTAACTTTGGCGATCAGATGGAATTTGAAGTTAACGTTGTTTCAGCAGATTTAGCAAGAGAGCTTGCCGTTAAGACAATCTGGGCAATTCTTGCTGCTTCTGTATTGATTATGTTGTACGTTATGATTCGTTTTGAATGGAGATTCGCTTTATCAGCTAACATTGCAATTCTGTATGACTGTTTTGTAGTAGTTGCAATGTTCTCGTTATTCCGACTAGAAGTCGATCTTCCATTTATAGCGGCAGTTCTTACTGTACTTGGTTATTCTATTAACGATAAAATCGTTATATTTGACCGTATCCGTGAGAACTTGCGTTTTAAACCTCATAAAAATGCAGAACAACTACAAGAAATTGTTAACGCGAGTATTTGGCAAACAATGGCTCGTAACTTGTATACTGTGTTGACTGTGTTTATTGTTACATTACTAATATTCTTATTCGGTAGCGAATCAATTCGTCTATTCTCACTTGCTATTCTAATTGGACTTGTAAGTGGAGCTTATTCAACAATATGTTTGGCGAGCCCACTTTGGTTTGAATTTAAGAAAAGAGAAAAGAATAAGAAGCCAAAAGCAGCTTCACCTTCTCCGAAGAAAGAACCTGTAATCTAGTTAAAGAAGTAGTCCTGCACTTCATGTATCCTCCAATTGTTAGTAAAGACTAACAATTGGAGGTTGTTTTTTGTGCAGAATTTTTGTGAAGTTATGGTATAATGAATTGTTGAGTGACTAGGAAACGAAGTTAATGCTACGAAGTACTTTTCATGAAAAGTACGTGAATAGTTTTAATGCTTACGAAGTACGTTTCATAAAAACCATGAAACGTTTTAGGAGGATCAGATGTCTGCAGATGTTGAAAAACAAAAGAGCTTAATAAATAAGCTAATGATGCTCTTCTCTAAGTCTCACCTTTCTCATGAATGTTCCAACGACTCAGATAGTACGGAGCGTATTTTACAGGTTGTACAACGCATTAATGGTGTTGTCGCAATTGAGAGTTGTGATGCCAAGGAACAAGGACATTATGTTGTTGCTTCATTAACGATTAATGTTAATCCCAAAATTACGGTGCAAGAAGGTCAAGATATTGCAAAACGAGTACGCTGGCTATTAATGCATCGATTTACACATCTAACTGATGTTGTTGTTCATGTAAAGCCGTTTGCGCCTGATTATCCATACAAATCAAACCATTCTACTGCGCATGATGAAGTGCCGACGATATTGCAGTAGTTGTGAGTAGTTCAAAATCGTGGACTGTGATTACGCGGTAATGCGTTGCAGCATAGTCGGCGGTGAAGATGCCCTCCATCGAAAGTCTGTGTGTGCTCACGTACACAATACGTACGCTGTGCTACGCGATCTCGATAAAGGTCATCTTCTTGGTACTGACAGCCCAAGATTTTGAACTTTTATTATATGTGATGAAATTGAAAGGAGTTGGCGAGATGATTCAACGAAGAAATCGTTGGAAGTTAGCTACTTGGTCACAAGAACAAGAAATGCTTGCGACTCAATTAAGTAAGCAACTTACCATTCCCACTCTTGTAACAAAATTACTAATACAGCGCGGATATGATAACGCTGACACAATAGAATCTTTCTTATATGGTACACCTGCCAATATGCATGATCCATACTTACTTGCTGGGATGAATGAAGCGGTAGAACGAATATTGCTCGCAA
This sequence comes from Paenibacillus endoradicis, assembly GCF_024721975.1. The sequence continues at coordinate 401,019 of NZ_JANQBB010000003.1, forward strand.
AACAACAAGGTGAAAAGGTTCGAATTTATGGTGACTACGATGCAGATGGTGTATCTAGTACATCATTGCTTTATTTCACATTTGCCGAACTTGGATTGAACTTTGACTATTATATTCCCCATCGTATGTTAGAAGGCTATGGCTTGAATAAAGGGGCAATAGATAAGGCGAAGCAAGAAGGTATTACACTAATGGTGACCGTTGATACTGGTATTAGTGCATATGAAGAAGTAGAATATGCCAAGCTACTTGGTATTGATGTTGTCATCACAGACCATCATGAACCTCCGGAACAGTTGCCACAAGCAGTGGCAGTCGTTAATCCGAAGCAGCTCCACTGTCCTTATCCATTTAAAGGATTAGCAGGAGTGGGAGTGGCATTTAAGCTTGCTACAGCCTTATTAGATGGTGCTCCAATGCAGTGGTCTGGTATTGTAGCACTTGGTACTATTGCCGATCTAATGCCTTTACAAGACGAAAATCGTATTATTGTAAGTTATGGACTTGCAGAACTGCGCAAAGGCCAGCAGATCGGTTTCAATGCTCTCGCTGAAGCTTGCGGTATTAATATGGCTGAACTAAGCGCGATGAATATTGGTTTTGGTATTGCCCCAAGAATTAATGCAGCTGGAAGGCTGAAACATGCGAAGCAGGCTGTTGAATTGATCACTTGTTCTAGTGAACAAGGAGCGATTCAACTTGCAACCGAGCTGGATCATTTGAATAAAGAACGTCAATTGATTGTTGAGACGATGATACAAGAAGCTGAAACCCAGTGGCAAAGTAAGCTACAAGCAGTTAAAGCAGCAAAACAGCCTGAGCCTAATGTTATAGTATTGGCTCAGGAGGGATGGAATGTTGGTGTTATAGGAATCGTTGCTTCCAAAATGCTAGAACGTTACTATAAGCCTGTTATCGTTTTCGGGATTGATGTTGAAAAAGGAACTGCAAAAGGTTCAGCTAGATCAATTGAAGGCTTTGATCTACATGCGGCTTTAACAGAATGCGATTCATTGCTTGAGCATTATGGAGGTCATCAGGCAGCAGCAGGTATGACTGTGCTTATTGAGAATTTGCCGAAATTAGAGGAGGGGTTAGATAATTTAGCCCTGCAATGGTTAACCGAAGAGGATTGGATTCCTAAGCTAAAGATTGATCTGGCTTGCGATTTACAAGATATTACACTCGATACCATTAAACAATTATCATTATTAGAACCGTTTGGCATGACTAATCCGTCCCCGCGCGTACTTGTAAAGAATACTAATCTCGCTGAACGAAGAGCGATAGGTAAAGAAGGTAAACATCTTAAGTTGCTACTGAAAGATCAACAAATGACTTTAGATGTTATAGGATTTGGAATGGGCGACTATGCGAAGCAACTATCCACTTCAGAGCCAATCGAGGTCGTTGGCGAACTTTCTATTAATGAATGGAATTCGATCAGAAAGCCTCAACTTCAATTACAAGATTTACATGTACAAAAAGAACAGTTAAAAGTATTCCCTTCCAGAGAACAATTTGGTATCATTTATCAGTATGTTCGTAAGCAGGGAGTCGTACCCAAACGTGGAGTATACGAAAAACTTAGCAAGCTTAGTGGATTAGCAAACGTCGAGATTGATTTGATATTAGAAGTATTTGAGGAACTCGGATTTATTCTTATTAATTCGTATCAAATTCAAGCGGTGCCTTCTCCACAGAAAAAAGATTTAGCGAGCTCAGCTCGTTATAATAGTGCTAAGCTTCAATTCGAAGCGAAATGAATGTAGTAATTAAGCGGTCACAGAAAGGGTTGACGATTTGTGTCAAATTCATCTACTAACTTTAAAGATTATATTCGTGTAATCGAGGATTTCCCGACGCCAGGGATTCGTTTCAAAGATATTACAACACTATTGAAAGATGGACCAACTTATAAAGCGGCTATCGTTGAGCTTCGTAAATTAGTTGAGCATCTTCAAATTGACGTTATTGCTGGCCCTGAAGCACGTGGTTTTGTTATTGGAGCTCCACTAGCACTTGAGCTAGGAGTCGGTTTCATTCCTATTCGCAAAAGTGGTAAATTACCAGGTGAAACGATTAGTGCTAGTTATTCGCTAGAGTATGGTACTGATCAACTTGCTATGCACAAAGATGCTATTGAACCAGGTCAACGTGTACTTATTGCTGATGATTTATTAGCAACAGGTGGTACAATTGCAACTGTTATCGATCTTATTAATCAAGTTGGTGGCGAAGTAGTAGGAACAGCGTTTTTAATTGAGCTTTCATATCTTGAGGGCAGAAATAAAATAGAAGGCGTTGAGGTTCAATCCTTAATGACTTATTAGTAATAATACTTAGTATTTGGCGATAGGCCGACTACCCTTGCAGAGCAATCGAATTGATCTTGCATGAGGTAGCGGTCTGTTTTTTATAACGGTACATTGACGTAATAGGTATGTAACAGGCATAATAATTAGAAATAGAAGAAAAGTAGCTCGGACTTTAGATAGACTAGCTTGGGAAGGGATCTTATCATGGGCATAGAGCAATTAATTGAAAAAGCATCAATCTATATGAAAGAACAAGATCTCAAGCTGATTAGAGAAGCCTATGATTTTGCGGATCAAGCTCATTCAGGGCAAGTACGTAAATCAGGTGAGGCTTATATATTACATCCTCTAACAGTTGCAGATATCGTCTTAGATATGGGTATGGACGTGTTGTCGATCGTGACGGCTCTACTTCATGATGTCGTGGAAGACACAACTGTCGATCTTGAGACCGTTCGTGAGAAATTCGGCGAAACTTGTGCGATGCTTGTAGATGGATTGACGAAACTAGAAAAAATTAGGTTCCAATCGCGTGAAGAACAGCAAAATGAAAATTATCGAAAAATGTTTGTTGCTATGGCACAAGACATTCGAGTTATTCTAATTAAATTAGCTGATCGACTTCACAATATGCGTACGTTGAAATATCAATCTGAGGAATCTCAGCGTAGAATTGCCTATGAAACACTTGAAATATTCTGTCCTATTGCTCACCGCCTTGGTATTTCTGCTATCAAATGGGAAATGGAAGATATTGCATTACGTTACTTGAACCCTCAGCAATACTATCGTATTGCTAATTTAATGAAGAAAAAACGTGTTGAACGTGAAGCGTTTATTGAAGATGTTGTTAACCGTATTCGTGAAAAGCTAGCGGAAATGGGTATCGAGGGTGATATTTCAGGACGTCCGAAGCATTTGTACAGCATTTATCAAAAAATGACAACACGCAATAAGCAGTTTAGCGAAATTTATGATTTATTTGCTATTCGCGTAATTGTTGAAAATATAAAAGATTGTTACGCTACGTTAGGTATCATTCATACGCTTTGGAAACCGATGCCAGGTCGCTTCAAGGACTATATTGCAATGCCTAAAGCGAATATGTATCAGTCCCTCCATACGACGGTTATTGGTCCGAATGGTGAACCGACAGAAGTGCAAATTCGTACTTGGGATATGCATCTTACATCCGAGTATGGTATAGCTGCTCACTGGGCTTATAAAGAAGGTAATGTTGTTCCAGATGGTAGCTTTGGCGATAAAATGACATGGTTCCGTGAAATTCTGGAATTACAGAATGAGACACAAGATGCGGCAGAGTTTATGGAATCCTTGAAAATGGACTTTTTCTCTGATCTAGTATTTGTGTTTACGCCTAATGGTGAAGTTATTGAGCTACCGGCTGGTTCTGTACCTTTAGATTTTGCATTCCGCATTCACACTGAAGTTGGTAATCGTACGATTGGTGCTAAAGTGAATGGCAGAATAGTCCCGCTTGATCATAAATTAAAAACTGGTGATATTGTTGAAATATTGACGAGCAAACATTCCTATGGCCCTAGCTCCGATTGGCTAAAAATTGCTCAATCTTCTCATGCACGGAGTAAGATTAAGCAATGGTTCAAGAAAGAGAAGCGTGAGGAAAATGTCGCTAAGGGTCGCGATTTAATTGAACGTGAATTGAAACGTCTTGGACTTGAGCCGCATCTCTGGATGACAGATGACAAGCTACAGGAAGTTGCTACGAAATTCACATTTAATGATATTGAAGATATGATGGCTGCGATTGGTTTCAGTGGTATAACAGCCGCACAAATCGTAACTAAGCTTACTGAGAAACTTCGCCGTGAGCAAGAAGAAGCGAATCAGATCGAGCTAACGAAAGAAATTACTGAAATAAAAGGCAGCGCAGTAAACAAAAAAGTTAGAAATAACAATAATGGTGTTAAAGTTAAAGGAGTAGACAATTTACTTGTCCGCTTTGCCAGATGTTGTAATCCTGTTCCAGGTGACCTCATTATCGGTTATATTACACGCGGTAGAGGTGTTTCTGTGCATCGTATGGATTGTTTAAACATTCCATTTGGCACGGATAATGAAGAGGCAGATCGTGTAATTGAAGTTGAATGGGTCGATTCTATTAATGCTAACTATAGTGTTGATATTGAAATTACAGGTAGTGATCGCCGTGGATTATTGAATGAGGTACTTCAAGCTGTATCTGAAGCGAAAACTAACATTAGTGCAGTATCTGGACGAACAGGTAAAAATAAGATGGCTATTATGCATATGACTGTTCTTATTAGTCATACTGAGCATCTTACTAATGTTGTTGAGAAGATTAAAAAAATTAAAGATATATATTCCGTGCAACGGATTATGCAATAAAGGAAAGTTCAAAAAGATTACTTATCACCACTAAGAAGATGGGATGATGCTAAGTTATCGAGAAGCAGAGTGTACGTTATTGGTACACGAGCATCTAAAATGTTTCTGAAAGAAACATACATCGGAAGAGTGTGCTTTGCTTCAGGTGAATGCCATATTCGCCGACGAATAAGCATCGTAGCATCACATCGTGATCATAAGTGGACTTTTTGAACATCTACTAAAGGAGTCGAACATTTTGAGAGTAGTTGTACAACGGAGTAAAGCAGCCAATGTTACGATAGCTGGGGAGCAAGTTGGTGCAATTGATAAAGGACTTGTTCTGCTCGTAGGCATTACTCATGAGGATACTGAGCAAGACCTTAAGTGGATGGCGGACAAGCTCTCTGGACTTCGGATATTTGATGATGAGTCTGGTAAGATGAATCTAGATATTACCGAGGCAGGGGGCAGTATTCTTTCTGTTTCACAATTTACTTTGTATGGTGATTGTAGAAAAGGTCGTCGTCCTAGTTTCATGAAGGCGGCAAGACCAGATCATGCTGAGCCAATGTATCATAACTTCAATGAGTTATTACGTAATAAAGGGATCCACGTTGAAACTGGCCAATTTGGAGCAGAGATGGATGTAAGTCTTGTGAATGATGGTCCGATTACAATAATTATTGATACGGAAGAGAAATAGGAGCGGAATTGAAACGTTTTCTTTTTTGTAATCAACTTGTAACATAATGATAATGTCTCTTTAATATCATTAACCTATAATAAACCTCGACCCCCTTTTTAATAATATATTATTATAGCCTGCGGAGATGCCGCAGGTTTTTTTCTGCCCATTTTCCCTTTTTAGGACGAGGAATATGCTTAGATGCTTATTCGACGGCGAAAATAACGTTCATTTCGGTTGTGATGACGATGAAAATGCTATGTCGCCTGCTCGACGGCGAAAATGACGTTTATCGGTCGCTGCGTGTGCTCGTGTATCAATAACGTACACCCCGCTACTCCCTTCCTAGATTCACGTCATCTTCTTGGTCCTAATAAGCGAAACACTCAACGGAGCAATGATTGCTACGTGGTTTAGACTCTGATGCAGAGTATTCGAAGCTTTGAACGCGGATCAACATCAAGTTGTTTACTTGATGTTGATTATGGCTGGTATCACTTCGAAGTATAATTTGGACGTTTTATTGTTTATTTATAAGGGATTAGGAGAGACTATGTCGTAGTTCTATATTGACTTTCGTCGGTATGACAAGTAAAATATGATATCAGTAACAACTTAATATTTCATTCCTTGACGGGAAGAAGTAACTCAACTCCACTATACCCAGAGATAGGTGTCAATTGGCTGAAAGCACCTTTATATGTATTGAGTGAATAACATCCCTGAGAACATAAGATGAACGGTACTTATATTACATAAGTATGACATTAGTTTTATGCGTGTTACGGACGATAATCGTATGGAGCGAATAGCTACAACTTGAACAAGTAAAATCTTGTAAGTTGTTAGATATTCGAAAAGTGGGTGGTACCACGGGAGATAATACTCTCGTCCCTTTTGGCGGAAAGTCAGAAGGAACGAGAGTTTTTTTGTTGTTTAGAAGTAATTCAAAATGACCACTCGTGATCACAATAGGTATCTTCCTTTTTTGCGCTACAACCGCAAAAATGATATCTATGGTGTCCAACGAGCTGGAAAATCCGGAATAGACCACAAAAATGAGGTCTATAACGCCCAATAAGCTGGATAAACCGAAATAGACCACAAAAATAAGGTCTATGGCGCCCAATGAGCAGGATAAACCGAAATAGACCACAAAAATGAGGTCTATAGCGCCCAATGAGCTGGATAAACCGAAATAGACTGCAAAAATGAGGTTTACTGAGAGTGTTTAATCTTTCGAGGAATGATTTTTACTGGAGCATTTTAGAGGGATATTGATTATTGGCTTATGCTTCTGATGTACTTTTCATTACGAGGAGTATATCGAGATGAATTGAAAAGTTTAAGGAGGTTATCGCTATGTCGTTTAAGAAATCGCCCGGTACGCAAGATATTTTGCCAGGTAGTGTAGAAAAATGGCAGTTTGTAGAGCAGAAAGCTCGAGAAATCTGCAGTCGCTACAATTTTAGGGAAATACGTACTCCGATTTTCGAATCTACTGAACTTTTCCAACGTGGTGTTGGTGAGACAACTGATATCGTTGAGAAAGAGATGTACACGTTCATCGATCGTGGGGAGCGCAGCTTAACGCTTCGTCCAGAAGGTACAGCAGGCGTTGTACGCTCATTTGTAGAGAACAAGCTATTTGGAGAACCAGATCTAACTAAGTTGTATTACATGGGCCCTATGTTCCGCTATGAGCGTCCTCAAGCAGGACGCTACCGTCAATTCCACCAGTTTGGGATTGAGGCTATCGGAGCTGCTGATCCTGCACTTGATGCAGAAGTGATTGCATTAGGTTATACCTTCTATACAGAGGTTGGACTTAGAGGTGTTGGTGTTGAGATTAATTCAGTTGGAACTCCAGCTGTTCGCGGCGCATTCCGTGAAAAGTTACTTACTTATTTAGAACCGAAACGTGAAATTCTTTGTAAAGACTGTCAGTCTCGTATCGATCGTAATCCACTACGTGTATTGGATTGTAAAGTTGATCAAAAACACTTTACAGATGCTCCATCGATTCTTGATAGCTTAGATGAAGAATGTCAGATTCACTTTGATAAAGTGAAGCAACATCTATCCGATATGGAAATTCCATTTGAGATTAATCACCGTCTCGTTCGTGGTCTTGACTACTATACACATACTGCATTTGAATTCAAAGCTGAAGGTATTGGTGCAATTGATACTGTTGGTGGTGGTGGTCGCTATAACGGTCTTGTTGCTGATGTTGGTGGTCCTGATCAACCGGGTGTAGGCTTCGGTCTTGGATTAGAACGTACAGTGTTATTACTTGAGCACCAAGAAACGGCAATTCCAAATCTTAATGAATTAGATGTGTATCTAATCGCTCTAGGTGAAGAAGCAGATCGTCAAGTGACGAAACTTGTGTATCAATTACGTAAAGCAGGAGTAAAAGCTGAACGTGATTACCAAGGTCGCAAGATGAAGGCTCAGATGAAGTCTGCAGATCGCTTACAGGCTCGCTATACTGCAATACTTGGTGATGATGAACTTGCTAATGGTGAGATTACGCTGAAAGAGATGGCTACTGGACTCCAACGCAAAGTCTCCTTCTCCGATCTCTCGCATGTGATCATGGAGAGTAAGCTTCGTAGTTAACTCGACTTCGAATATGCCTTTCATCGGAATTCTGCGTGTGCTCGTGTACCAATAACGTACACTCCGCTCCTCGAGTTCCTAGCTTCAAGGCATCTTCTCGGTGCTGACAAGCGAGAGACTCGAGGATGCATCTTCTTTGGAATTGCTTGCGAAGATGTTGCGGATGTAGCACTTCGGAGGGTACTTCTTCTTGGAAGTTGCTATGAAGTGTTTGAAGGTTATTATTGTGGGGCAACGAGGCGCTTTGCTGTCGTTGCGGCTTTGCATTCTGCAACTTGCAACTTGCAACTTGCATCCTGCTAAGTTTGCTTTCTTGCTTCGTGCAAGCTTACCTCCTTGCTCTGCCTCCTGCAAAGCTGGGAATTAACTGCTGTAACTCCAACAAATTTGTTGTTGAAACATATAATTATAATTATGAAATGAGGATTAGACATGTCTATGCTAAAAACCGTAAACTGCGGTACTTTAACAAAAGCTGATGTTGGCACTGAAGTAACATTGAACGGCTGGGTACAACGCCGTCGTGACCTTGGTGGCGTTCTATTTATTGATTTACGTGATCGTACAGGTATCGTGCAAACGGTATTCAACCCAGATTTCTCTGGTCAAGCACTAGAAATCGCTGATCGTGCTCGTAATGAGTATGTTCTTGCTGTGAAAGGTACTGTTGTTGAACGTGATCCAGAAACTTTCAATGCAAACCTTGCTACAGGTGAGATCGAAGTTCGTGTTACTGAGATCGAAGTAATGAATGCAGCGAAAACTCCTCCATTCCCAATCGAAGATGGTGTTGAGGTTGATGAGTCTATTCGTTTGAAATACCGTTATCTTGACCTTCGTCGTCCGGAAATGCAAAAAACTTTGTTGCTTCGTTCTAAAGCAGCAAAAATTTTCCGTGATTTCCTTGACGGTAATGGCTTCATCGATGTTGAAACACCAATTCTTACAAAGAGTACTCCAGAAGGTGCGCGTGACTATCTAGTACCATCTCGTGTACACGAAGGGGAATTCTTTGCACTACCACAATCTCCACAAATCTTTAAGCAATTGCTTATGGTTGGTGGTATAGAACGTTACTACCAAATCGCTCGTTGTTTCCGTGATGAAGATTTGCGTGCTGATCGTCAACCTGAGTTCACTCAAGTCGACATTGAGACTTCATTCTTGTCTCAAGATCAATTGCTAGGCATGATGGAAGATCTTATGGCGAAATTGCTACTTGAAACTGTTGGTGTTGAACTTCAACTTCCATTCCAACGTATTACGTACAAAGACGCTATGAACAAATACGGTTCAGACAAACCAGATCTTCGTTTCGGTCTTGAAATCGAAGATATTACAGATATCGTTTCTACAAGTGATGTGAAAGTGTTTGCATCAGTTGCTGCTGGCGGTGGCGTTGTTAAAGCACTTAACGCTAAAGGCTGTGCAAGCTGGAGTCGTAAAGAACTTGACGATCTACAACCGTTTGCTGCTCGTTATGGTGGTAAAGGTCTTGCATGGATTCAAATTAAAGACGGCGAGTGGAAAGGTCCAATCGTTAAATTCTTGAAACCTGAAGAAATTGCTGCACTAACTGAACGTTTGAACGTTGAAGAAGGCGATCTACTAACATTCTCTGCTGACAAACCAAAAGTTGTTGCAGACGTACTTGGTAACCTTCGTCTTAAATTAGGTAAAGAATTGAATCTGATCGATGAGAAAGCATTCAAATTTGTATGGGTTGTAGACTTCCCATTACTTGGATACGATGAAGATGCGAAACGTTATGTAGCAGAACATCATCCGTTCACTCGTCCTAATGAAGAGGATGTTCATTACTTCGATACTGATCCAGGACAAATTCGTGCGCAAGCTTACGATATCGTCCTGAACGGTTATGAAGTTGGTGGCGGTTCTATGCGTATCTACAAACGTGATGTACAAGAGAAAATGTTCTCTGCTCTTGGATTCTCTATGGAAGAAGCGCAAGAGAAATTCGGCTTCTTACTAGATGCATTTGAGTATGGTACACCTCCACATGGTGGTATTGCCTTCGGTTTCGACCGTCTTGTAATGTTACTAACTGGTCGTACTAACCTTCGTGAAACAATTGCGTTCCCGAAAACAGCTAGTGCAACAGATCTATTGTGTGATGCACCTTCAGAAGTTGAATTGTCTCAACTTGAGCAACTTCATATTCGTACAGTTGTTAAGCCTAAGCCAGTTGCAGAAGCTGTAGCTAATGCTGGTAAAACTGAATAATCGGTCGCTGGCGAAAGGAGATTAGCATTATGCTTCATCAATTTTCACGTAACGAATTGGCGATTGGTTCTGAGGGATTAGATAAGCTAAAAGGAAGTACAGTTGCTGTTCTTGGTATTGGAGGCGTTGGAGGCATGGCTGCCGAGGCACTTGCAAGATCAGCTGTAGGTAGACTAATTCTCATTGACAAAGATGTTGTAGATATTACGAACATTAATCGTCAAATTCATGCACTAACGACTACGGTTGGACAGCCTAAAGCTGATCTAATGCGTGATCGTATTAAACTAATTAATCCCGAATGTGATGTAATTTCGCTTCGCATGTTCTATACAGAAGAGACATATGAGCTATTATTTGCATATGATCTTGATTATGTTGTTGATGCGTCTGATACGATTATTTACAAGGTGCATCTTATTAAAGAGTGTTTAAAGCGTGACATACCAGTTATTTCAAGTATGGGAGCAGCCAATAAAATGGACCCTACTCGTTTGAAAATTGCTGATATTTCAAAAACGCACACCGATCCGCTTGCACGCGTTGTGAGAACAAAGCTGCGCCAAGATGGTATCAAAAAAGGGGTTAAGGTGGTCTTCTCTGATGAGACGCCAATAAAGCCTCGTGAAGACGTTACACAGCGTATTGTGCCAGACAATGCTCCGGAAATTCGGAAAGCACAACAACCGCCATCTAGTAATGCTTTCGTACCAGCGACAGCAGGACTTATAATGGTAAGTGAAGTTGTGAAGGATTTATTGAAATAGAACCACTAGATGCAGCTGTAACTCAGCTGTAACTAGTAGATAAGCCATCGATAGTGGCTAAACAGAAAAGGGTTATCTTCACAATGTGGAGATAACCCTTTTCCTTGTAGTACTGTAGCTGTAAAGTTTAAAACTCCCTTTCATACTGTGAGAAGTGCACCATGATAATTAACGAAAGTTAAAACTCTCTAACATTCATTCTCTAAGGAAGCTCAAACATAGACTCACGCCAATCACTCCTGTATTATGGAAACTATCACATTAAAAAGGGTGGTCACTATGGATACTACTGAACGTTTCTCTGGACGATCTCAGCAATATGTCAAATATCGTCCAAGCTATTCCCAAGAGGTTATTCAGCATTTAATTCAAGAGATAGGTATTATAAGTTCTAATTTTGTAGCAGATATTGGAGCGGGTACAGGAATATTTACCGAAAAATTGTTAGAGCAGCATATTCAGACGGTAGCAGTAGAACCGAACGATGATATGCGTAGCGCTTTAATCCAGCATTTACAATCTTATTTAACAGATAGTACACAAGATAAGCTCCTTTTAACTGTAAGTAATGGCAGTGCTGAGCAAACTGATCTTGCTAATGAAAGTGTTGATCATATTGTATGTGCACAAGCTTATCATTGGTTCAATGCTGAACTAGCGCAAACAGAGTTTAAGCGGATATTGAAGCAAGGTGGACAAGTTGTTCTTCTGTGGAATCAACGTGATGTTGGTGCATCCGCATTTATGAACGATTATGATGCGCTGTTTCTGAAGTATGGTAAAGAGTATGATGAGGTTAAGCATAAACATATAAGTCAGACTTCCCTAAAATCATTTTATGGTGGGTACGAACCGCAACTTGCTAGTTATCAATATTCTCAACAACTTGACCGAGCAGGATTATTCGGAAGAATTCAATCCTCATCTTTTTCACTGCAAGAGACAGATTCTCGTTATGATGAGTATAGTGCTGATATTGAGCATTTATTTGCAAATCATGAGCAAAATGGTATGGTTAATATGCTTTATCGGACTGATATATACTGGGGACAAATGTTATAATCAAAGTAATAGATTATGAATTTGGAAGTGGAAAAATGGATTTATTTACGATGGATGAAGATCAACCAACTACTCAGCATAAATTATTAGCTGATCGAATGCGTCCTCAACAATTAGATGAATATATTGGGCAAGAACATATTGTTGGTGAAGGCAAATTACTGCGTAGAGCAATTGAAGGCGATCAAGTCAGTTCAATCTTATTTTACGGTCCGCCTGGTTGTGGTAAAACAACGCTTGCACATATTATCTCGCAATCAACACAAGCTCAATTTGTTCGGTTGAATGCGGTTGAAACTTCTGTTAAAGATGTTCGTGAAGTGATAGAGACAGCAAAAACGAATAAAGTATTATATGGTCGGAAGACGATTCTATTTCTAGATGAAGTACATCGTTTCAATACATCACGTCAAGATGCACTTTTACCAGCGGTAGAGCAAGGGATTATTATCTTTATTGGTGCAACGACAGAAAATCCATTCCACCATGTTAATGGCGCATTATTGTCACGTTCAACGCTGTTTCAGCTTGAGCCACTTTCTGCAAAGCATGCAAAAATTGCGATGGAGCGGGCTATCGTCAATGAGCAACGAGGTTTAGGATTTATGAAACTAAACGTTGATGAGGATGCTTTAGAGCATTTAGCAGAGATGGCTGGGGGAGACATTCGTCGTGCACTTAATGCACTTGAACTAGCTGCGTTAACAACAAGCTCTGCACCTGATGGGAGCGTTCATATTACCGTTGAAGTAGCGCAAGAATCGATTAGGAAGCGCACTGTTCGAGCGGATACTTCGACCCAATTTGATGTATTATCGGCGTTCCATAAAAGTATTCGCGGGTCGAGTGACGCTGCGCTTTATTGGTTTTTATATGCGGTAGAGAAATTAGGGATGGACCCAATGACATTTTTACGTCGACTCATTGTGGCATGTAGTGAGGATATTGGTCTTGCTAATCCACAAGCGATGGTTCAAGCGGTTACGGCGATGGATGCGTATCATAAAATTGGGTTTCCAGAGGCAAAGTATAATATCGCTCAAGCGATATTGTTTGCCGTTGAAAGTCCGAAGTCCAATGCAACAGCTGTAGCGATCGGCAAAGCGACCTCAATGATCGATCAAGTAGGAATAACTGAAGTGCCCATGCATTTGCGTGATACACATTACAAAGGTGCGGACAAGCTTGGACATAAAGGATATCAATATCCACATGATTATCCTAATCACTATGTGAAGCAGCAATATTTGCCTGATCAAATTGCCAATGCAACGATTTATGAAGCAAGTGATCAAGGAATGGAAGATAAGATTCGTCAGAACCAAGAGCGTAGAAGTCGGAGTAAGTAGTGATGTGATAAGTTCGGGAGAAGGTTTTTTATAAACGAGCATGGGAGTTTTTTAATGTCTATTATTGGAGATTTAATTAATTTTATTTTGCATATTGATGTACATTTAACTACTTTAGTTAACGACTATGGATTACTTATTTATCTGATTTTATTTGCGATTATATTTATTGAAACGGGGATAGTTATTTTTCCATTCCTTCCAGGTGATTCATTACTTTTTGCTGCAGGTGCACTTAGTGCATTATCAGGTTCTACATTAAATTGGTTTTTACTAATAATAATTATGGGCGTAGCTGCGGTGCTTGGTGATAGTTTGAACTATTATTTAGGCAAGAAGCTAGGCAATAACATGTTAAAACATCAATGGCTAAAGAAATTCATCGATGGTAAAAGAATGCGTCAAGCAGAACTTTTTTTTGAAAAAAACGGCGGTAAAGCAATTATGATCGGTCGCTTTATTCCATTCATTCGAACATTTATTCCGTTTATTGCGGGAATGAGTAAAATGAACTACTCACATTTCATTTTCTACAATATTGTAGGTGGTTTTATCTGGGTATTTATCGGAGTAGGTAGCGGGTATTTATTCGGAAATATACCTGTAATTAGAGATAATTTTTCGCTAGTCGTTCTACTTATAGTCGCTATTTCTGTTGTTCCAATTATAATTAGTTATTTTAAAGGCAGAAAGAGTGATCTAGGTGGAAAAACTACCAAATAAATTTCTTTTACCTATGAGTTTATTTTTTGCCATATGTTTTGTTGTGATGTTAATAGGGCTACAAATGAATACATTATGGCTTAACCGTTTAGATACTTATTTTATAAGTTTGATTCAATTAAATATAAATCCATTTAAAACAGAATTATTTAATATCATCACTTTTTTTGGCAGTGTAACAATGATTGGAGCAGTGAGTTTAGGGGTCTTGCTATTTATATATATTAAGAAAAAGTATAGATTACTGTTGTTCATCGCATGTTCTATTATGGTAGGGGTAGGTATTTTACCACAATTATTGAAGAGGCTTATACAAAGAGATCGTCCAAGTGATGCATTAATTCAAGAAACAGGATTTAGTTTTCCGAGTGGACATGCAACAAGTGTGACTTTTTTATATAGCCTTCTTGCGACTGTGTTATGCTTTTATCTAATTCAATATCTTCGCTATAAATATATCATTCTATTAGCAGCCTTTCTGTTAATCATTCTGATTATGATTTCACGAGTATACCTTGGTGTACACTATCCATCGGATGTTCTTGCTGGTTTCTTCCTAGGTTTATGCGAAAGTATCTTTTGTATTTATATTTTGAACAAAAAGAAATACTTATGAAATTAATTATAAGACGAAACAAGGGGCATCCCGAAGTCATTGTTTAATGACTTCGGGATGCCCCTTCGTATATAAGCTACTTAGCAACAAGTCCGAACATATATCCTAAATATGCGAGCAAGATAAACAACAAACAGACGATAACCATAATCCATAGCTTACGTTGTCTAAACGCTATATACGACACGTAAATCATTAGTAATGCTGCAATCCATAACATTGCACTGTTGAGATTGAACTGCCACATAAGCTGAATATCAGGGCTGAATGAGCCATGGTATAGTGATGAGAACAGTCTTGAAGGCGATTCTGTTTGAAGTGTCTCAAGTACATTATGCGGTGGCGCTTGTTGTCCCATAATAGCGGTAATAATAAGAACAACTAATGCCAGTATACTTTCAACTCTTAAAAACCCTTTTGGCGACAGTTGTTTTTCTTTCATTCTTCTTGGATAAAGATAGCCATTACTGAAAGCAAGCCACAATAGCGGCAATATAGCAATATGTTTGATTAACATGTACTGACCATAATTAAGCATTAAGCCATTATTATATTGCTCTGTTGTGAATGTCATCAAGGTTAGTCCAGCAATTAAAGACATGAGTACACAGACAATAGCAAGGGGTGAAAACCATTTAAGAAACTTTGCCCACTGACTATAATCGGTAGCAAACCAACTAACTATGAATAAAATACCGAGCCATATCGTAACAGATGTAAAATGACCAGTATGTACGACTAGCCCTTTGAATGAGCTTAATGAGGATGCATGACTTGCAAATCCGAACCAGACTGAAAGTAATAAAATAAGTAATAGACCGACTTTAGGCATATGTCTATCTTTGGCGAAGGCTGGAATTCCGACCATGATCGCCAGTCCACTAGAACCTAATAGTGTCCATAACCATGCCTCACCAACTGGTAGGTCCAGTAAAATACTACGGATCATAGGGATATAACCTAATTGAAATGCATCCGCATATTCAACCACGATAAGATGTAAAGGCACATATGACATAACTGGAATGCAGATAACGCACAATAATACCAACCATTGAGGAAATACAATGGTTGGCTTAGATGCAGCAGGAACCAGCTGCAAAATGAAATATCCTATTACTAACGAGAAGCAAATATATAATATACTCTCGGAAATATAGGCCATATTATTTGCGTTTTTTCATTGCGAACGCAACCGCTGCAACGATAATTAAGCCAATAATAATGAACGGCCATACTTGGTTTTTGTCTGACTTTGTATCTGTTGTTGAGTCAGTATCAACAATCGGCGTCGATGTTGGCTCTACTGTAGGTTCAATAGTTACTTCAGGCGTAGTAGTCGTAGTAACTTCTTCGGTTGGAGTAGGCGTTGCTTCAGTAGCTGCTATCGTAAACGAGTAGCTTCCATCAATCGCATGACCGTCTGCACCAATAATATTGTATTGTACCGTGTATACTCCATTAGCTAATGGTGAACTTACATCACCAGTTAGCTCATGTTCAGCAACACTAATATTATCAACAACTTGTTCTTCGTTGTTTTCGTTGAATAATTTAAATGTGCTCATACTTGCAATCGTTGAATTGAATGCAATAGTAATTTTCTCTGGAGATGAATCAACTGTTGCATCTGCAGCTGGAGATGATTCAGTAACTTTAGAGTGAGCAAATACTTGCGTTGGAACCAATAGTAGCAATAAACACAGTAACCAAATAGTCTTTTTCAAAATAAAATCCTCCTAAAACTTTTTATATACTTCTCGAAATGCTACCTCGTAATAAAAAGTAGCATCGAAAGCCCTTAGATATTACACTCCATATGCATTATAACAAATGAAATGGTGAAAAGTTAGGCATTAACGATTAAGAGTAAGAACAAGTTATGAACAATAGAAAATAAAGTAACTATGAAAATATGCGATCTACAAAAAGTCTACTTGTAAAAACGTGGTGTATTTCGAGTTGCTCTCCGTTTCTATATAAGTAGCATTACTTTTTAGATATACTAACTGGTAAACTTTATAATTTTTCAGTTGGGAGTAATAAAAACTTGCTATACACGAATATATATGCAATATCTATCAAGAAAGTTAGCTTCTAGAAAATAATGAAGGGAGGTGTATGTCATCTGATTTTTGCCAGATGGCATAAACTTACTTGGAGGATCCCGCGTCAATAGGATGGACGATTTTTCTAATGAGTATACTTTTCATTGTTTATAGTAGTTGCTTATTCATTAATAACACTTGGATTACAGAATGGAAAGAAAAGAAAAAGAATGAAGATATAGCGGAAGGTGTATTTTCACGATTTATTCCCGTATTTAGTTTTTGGTCCGTAAAATACTTGCCAATTTTTTGTCTTATCTGGCTTGGTATGCTACTTCTACAGTTACAACTGTTGATAGTAAGAGAGTTAGAAGCAACTGGGACTTTACTACAACGTAGTTCAGCACTATGGATAGGAACCATAGTTGGCAGTGTATTTGTCGTATTACTGCTGTACATGCTGCATAGGAAGTGGATTCCAAAACGGAAACTCAATGTAGAAGATAGCGCAAGTATAGTAACATTTATTGACGCAAACTTTGAGGAAAATGCTAATATCGCGAATGTTTCGAATATGGAAGGGAACTCAAAATACGACTTTGGTGAAAAGACAGCTAGAGAGGTGATGACCCCGAGACTAGATATGATTTGCTTAGAGTGGAATAAATCATTATCAGTCAATATAGAAACAGCGATTACTCATATGAGAACGAGATATCCTGTTGTGAATCATGATAAAGATGATATTATCGGGTTTGTGCATATTAAGGACTTGCTTGCAAAGTATGATCATAAAACGACGGAATCTCAATGGCAGCAATGGATTAGACCCATCATCACAGTTTCCGATACAATCGCTATTTCTACATTATTAGCAATGATGCAAAAGAAGAAGACACAAATTGCTTTGCTTATTGATGAATATGGTGGAACCTCTGGCATGGCAACACTTGAAGATATATTAGAAGAAATCGTTGGGGATATTCAAGATGAATTTGATGAAGATGAGCATGATATTGTAAAACTACAACCTGACCATTATATGTTGAGTGCAATGTTACT
Source organism: Paenibacillus endoradicis (assembly GCF_024721975.1). The sequence continues at coordinate 418,891 of NZ_JANQBB010000003.1, forward strand.
AGTTGAAGAAGTTAACAGTTATTTCAATATTGGACTTGAAGTAGACGATATGGATTCAATCGGTGGTTACATGTACGCAAACATTCAATTTCCCCCGCATATCGGTCAATCTGTAGCTTACAAAAAAGAAGAGGAAAAATACATTTTTACAATTGAACAAATGGATCAGCTGAGAATCACATCAATTAGTGTGAAGAGAATTCAAGCAACAACTAATTGTGATCAGAGATTACGTTAATTGTTCAGTTTTAATAACTAATATGTGAAATATGACAATACGTCGTGTTCAAGAAAAAAACAAGACCTTGTGAAGTGAGAACACTCTCAGCTTCATAAGGTCTTGTTTTTTCTTTATTAAATTTTATGAACCTTATCGATTGTGCCGCCACCAAGACATACATCGCCGTCATATAATACAACAGCTTGTCCAGGGGTAATCGCTTTTTGGTGCTTAGCGAAAGTAATCTTAGCTTCACCGTTAGGCAACTTTTGCACTGTTACTTGCTGATCGGGTTGACGATAGCGGAATTTAGCAGTACATTCGAACGTTTCTGGCTGTTCATCTGCAACAATCCAGTTCATATTGGTAGCTAACAAGCTTTCGGAATATAAACTTTGATGAGTATCACCTTGAACGACATACAATATATTTTTTTCTAAGTCTTTCTCTGCAACGAACCATGGTTCGCCATTACCGTTACCACCAATACCAAGTCCTTGACGTTGACCTAATGTGTAGTACATTAAACCGTCATGACGACCTTTTTTCTCGCCAGTCAAGATATCAATCATGTCACCTGGCTTGGCAGGCAAGTACTGACTTAAAAATTGTTTGAAATTACGTTCACCGATGAAGCAAACACCTGTGCTGTCTTTTTTCTTTGCAGTGTAAAGACCAGCAGCTTCAGCAATTTTACGAACTTCTGGCTTCGGCAGATGACCAATAGGAAACATTGCTTTTGCAAGTTGTTGTTGATTAAGAGCATTCAAGAAGTAGGTTTGATCCTTATTCGAATCAACACCACGTAGTAACTTCGTTACACCATCGGCATCACGTTCAACTTGGGCATAATGACCTGTAGCAAGGAAATCTGCATTCAGCTCTTCAGCCTTTTTCAAGAAATCACCAAATTTGATTTCGCGATTACACATCACATCAGGATTCGGTGTTCTTCCACGTTTGTACTCATCTAAGAAATATGAGAAAACTTTGTCGAAATATTGCTTTTCAAAATTTACTGTATAATATGGAATGCCAATCTGATCACAGACGCGACGAACATCTTCAGCATCTTCTTCGGCTGTACAATGTCCAAATTCATCTGTATCATCCCAGTTTTTCATGAATATACCGATTACTTCATAGCCTTGCTCTTTCAATAATAATGCAGCAACAGAAGAGTCAACGCCACCTGACATACCGATAACGACTCTAGTGTTTTGATTAGGATTTGACATAATTACACCACCTTGTTCATTCAAGCATTTCATATTGTAACATATTCAATAAAGTTTTTCATGAATAACTATTGTGAAAATGGAGACGATTGTAGATAGTTATGATACCATATAAGAATAATTGGAATACAATGAATTAAATGAGGTGTATAGAAATATGAAAATTTCTACTAAAGGTCGTTATGGATTAACGATAATGATGGAATTGGCTATGAAGTTTGGAGAAGGCCCAATCTCTTTGAAAAGTATTGCCGAGAAAAATAGTTTATCAGAGCATTATTTGGAGCAACTAATTGCACCTTTACGTAATGCAGGTTACGTAAAAAGTATTCGTGGCGCATATGGCGGCTATGTGCTGTCTAAGGAACCTGCAGAAATAACGACAGGTGACATCATTCGAGTGCTCGAAGGTCCAATATCTCCAGTCGACTTCACAGAAGAAGATGATCCTGCGAAACGCAATCTGTGGTTACGTATTCGCGATAGTATCGCTAATGTTATGGATTCTACAACATTGGAACATCTAATTAATTATTCAGAAGAGCAGGACAAAGATAATAGCGATAGCTATATGTTCTACATTTAATAATGGAGTGAAGTAAGCATATGAAGTCATATTACTTTGATCATGCAGCAACAACTCCGATACATCCAGACGTTATTGCTGCAATGATTGCAACAATGCAACAAGGTCCGGGAAATGCTTCAAGTATTCATCGCTTTGGAAGAAACGCCAAACATAGCCTTAATCAGTCCCGCGACAAAATCAGTTCTATGCTTGGATGTAAGCCGAATGAATTTACTTTCACATCTGGTGGAACTGAAAGTGATAACTTGGCAATCATTGGTGCTGCGAGAGCACAAGCATTGAAGGGTAGAAAGCATCTTATAACATCTGCTATTGAACATCATGCAGTAATACATTCTATGGAATGGCTTGCTAACAATGAAGGATTCGATTTAACAATAATATCTGTTGACCAGCAAGGTTATGTAAATATGGCTGAGCTACAAGATGCATTAAGTGAACAAACCGCATTAGTAAGTATTATACATGGCAATAATGAAGTAGGTACTATTCAACCTATTGAGCAAATAGGTGAACTTGTTCATCAAGTAGGTGCGTTATTTCATGTTGATGCTGTTCAAACACTCGGATGTGTCACATACTCTCTTCAACAATTACCGGTTGATCTCATGAGTTTCTCCTCTCATAAAATAAATGGTCCTCAAGGCATTGGTGGTTTATATATAGCGACAGGTACTCCTATTGAAGCATTACAACAAGGTGGCACACAAGAAAGAAAACGTAGAGCTGGAACAGAAAATCTTGCGGGGATAGTTGGTTTTGCAACAGCTCTTGACATTTGTGTGAACAAGCGCGAAAAATGGCAACCTTTTGTGACAAATCTTCGTAATAGATGGGTAGAGCTGTTACAACAAGAATTAGAAAAGTATCCGATCATCGTGAATAGTGATCTTGATCATGGGTTATCTCATATCGTAAACATAAGCTTTGTTGGTGTTGATACAGAAAGCATGTTAATGAATTTGGATATGGCAGGAATTGCAGTTTCAAGCGGTTCGGCTTGTACTTCTGGATCGTTAGAACGTTCACATGTGTTGAAAGCAATGGGGCTAAGTACTGATCGATTAAATAGTGCTGTAAGATTTAGCTTTGGAATGGGCAATACTATAGAGGAAATCGAAGAGGCTGCAACAATAGTTGCTAGTATCGTAAAACGAATCCACTCTTAAGAATATGTTTCCGAGGCAGCTTTTCATATTGTTAAGAGTAATATCTGTGCAAATATATGAAAAGTCTGAGTAGTATGCTTACGGAGTAACTTTTCTTACTAAGAAAAGTTACTCACGAAGTCTATGAAAGGTTTTAGGAGGCAGCATTTAACATGATCAGGCTTCAGCAATTAATCGGACTACCTGTCTTAACGATCAACAATGGTAAAAAAATTGGTGTCGTCAAGGATGCATGGTTTGATGAGCATTGGAAACTGAAAGGTTTAGTGCTTGAATATGCAAAATGGTTTGCTGTGAAGGTGCGTACAGTACAATGGAGCGCGGTGTTAACTTGTGGAGATGATGCAGTTTTTATCGCAGATGAGTCACAAGTTGTAACAGGTAAGAAACAGCTACTACAGCGTGCTTATTGTATGGGAGTCGTCCAATTGAAGGACATGCCTGTCATAACTGTGACCGGTTCGCAACTTGGTAGAGTGTCCGATGTATATTTTTACCCATTTCAGGATACACAGATAGTAGGTTATGAGCTTACAGATGGTTTTGTTTCGGATCTAATTGAAGGACGAAAATGGCTCAGAACACCGAGTGATCTTAATGAAGTATTGCTTGGTCAAGATGCGATAATCGTTCCAGCTGTTAGTGAATCAGAATTGGAGCCAGTCGCAGCTTCCAATGTCAGAGGATAGGGAGTAGTGTTTATGAGATGTCCGAACTGTAACTCGAAAGATATAGGTAAAATCGGATCACACCAATTCTATTGCTGGGGCTGCTATATTGAATTAGCTGTCAACGGTGATAAAATGTCAGTGTATCAAGTTGAAGAAGATGGTACATTAAGTTCTTTGGATGATTTGTTTTTTGAAGATCAGTCAGCAGAACAACCTGAAATACACTTAAATTAACATGCAATGGATTTCACCTAGCATGTATCAACTATAGAAGGTCTGTAGCTTAGAATGATGCCCAATGAAACGGTCATTTACTTATTCGCTGCATGACCTTCTTTTTTGTGCGGATTTATTTAGGTGCAACTTTACAAAGTAAAGAAAGTCTAATATTATTATGGTAAAAAATGTATGTACGAACTTACAATCAGGACTTATGGAGTACGTGAGTATAAATGGTAATTATTAGAATCTATACTTATATAAACCGTCGAGTAGGTCATGCTGGATGATCTGGCCAATAGCTAGCCATATGACATTCAAAACGGTACGCTCCTATGTCAAAATAAAAGTAGGTTCACTCGATCCCTTTTTGGTCATTGACGCTTATATTGCCTCAATTCATCATCAGAGATATACCCGTCGGAAAAGGTATTATTCGTAATTATTGTGAAGAAGTAAAAACGAGTGATGAGAGCTACACCCACGGCGAGATGCTCGCTGACTCTCCAAAACTCGTTGCCAGGTTGTGCATTTACCATTAAGCGGTGTGAACTGACATGTTACGAGATCAAATATCAATATTCCTTTCGTGAATTATTTTGTATTTATTATCGTTAAGAATATAATAAGTGATTTTTATTTATTGAAATAGACCTTTTAAAATATAATTTCTTTAAGGTGGGATGTATAATGAGCATGGATAATGAGAATTTAAATCGTGAAATAAAAGAAAACGAAGATATAAATAGTTATATTCAAGTAACTCCTACACGAAAAATAATAGCAATGCGTACACTTCAAAGCGCAAGAGAAATCCCTCACTCCCTCAATACAATAGAGACAGATGTAACAAATCTTGTATTGCTCCGAGCAAAACTTAAATATGATTTTATGAATAAAAATAAAGTGAACTTAACATATCTTCCATTTCTCATAAAAGCTGTTTCCACTGCTATAACTGAATACCCGGTGATTAACTCAGTGTGGGCAGTAGACAAAATTATTGTTAAACGTGATGTGAATGTGTCTCTGCTAATAGGTACCGAGGATGCTGTTCTCGCTCCAGTCATCAAACATGCAGATAAGAAGAGTATTACAGAAATCGCAATTGAAATCGATAGCTTAACGCGACTGGCTCGTTCAGGTAAGCTTAAACTTGATCAAATACAAGAAGGCACGATTACAATTAATAATACTGGAGCATTTGGTTCCATACTTTCTTATCCTACTATCAATTATCCTCAAGCAGCCATATTGACATTTGAATCTATCGTAAGTAGACCTCGAGTCATCCATGAGATGATTGCTATCCGCTCTGTTGTTAACCTGTGTCTTTCTAGCGATAGTCGAGTATTGGATGCCAATATCGTTGGGCAATTTTTGAAAAAAACAAAAGAATACATGGAAGCTTATCATTTAGATACAGTTATTACTAAATTATAGAAATTTGATTGTAACTATTCATTTAAGCCGATAGCAGGCAGTTCATCTGAATTGGAGTGAGATGTCTGATTCAGTTTGAAGACAAGCCACACGATTCTTGCCAAATGTCTACCAATCAATTGTTTTTGTAAAGTAAACGAGTGTATGTATCAGATGATCGAGGATATATTACCCATACAAATGAAAGGAATTATTGGTACTTATCAAAGCTACATTGATCACCAGATGGCAGCTTAGTAGCCTTTCAAGCCGAATCTAATGGGTTTATGATCTTGAGTTAAGGTCATTTTTATAGCAGTAGGGATATTATTGGGATGGATGTCAGATGGCATGCTCGTTTATATGAACACACAAGATCAGATGTCGTATTTTGAAAAAATAACAGAGGGTTTCGAGATTCGATCGTTCTTTAATAGTCTATACTCGATTAACGATAGGTTATTATTAGTTTTACAAAAAGCAGCAACTCTTTATCTTAAGAGTTGCTGCTTTTTGTGCTGAATAGGAATACTTGTACATATAATGGCAAAGAATAGTTAGAATGAAGGTGGTGTGACGATTGGAGCGATTTACGAAAAATAGATTTTTTGTCGTCTTAATTTATGCAATATTACTATTAGTAGTTATTTATTTTATGCTTTTGTTAAAGCCGATTCTTGCAACCATTTTTTCATTCTTAAAGGCTGTTCTCGGACCTTTTATCGTTGCTATGATTATTTCTTACATTCTGAATCCTATCGTTACTATGTTACATGAACGGAAAGTCCCACGAACGATGGCTGTATTATTAATCTATGCTGTTTTTTGTACGATTTTAACCGTGATTATTATTAACTTTATTCCTATGTTCCTCGAACAGATGCAAGAGTTGAATAAACACTTACCTGAACTTTCCATGCGAGCCCAAGGACTAGTTACAGATTTTAATAATAACGCACTTCTACCAGAAAGTTTACGCGAAGGTGTCAATAAATCATTAGTATTAATGGAACGTCGCATCTCAGAAACATTACTTACTTTTGTCAACAATATTGGTGAGATGGTTGGTGCTTTATTCGTAGTTTTTGTTGTACCATTTCTAGCGTTTTACATTTTGAAAGATTTTGATGTGTTTGAACGTGCAGTAATAAGGTATGTTCCTAAGTCTCATCGTAAAAACACGGTTAGATTGTTGAAGGACATAGATGATGCATTGGGCAGTTATATACGGGGACAACTATTAGTATGTGTCATTGTTGGAACGTTAGCGTATGTAGGATATTTATTAGTGGGCATGCCTTATGCATTACTACTAGCGAGCATCGTTGCAGTTACCAATGTCATCCCATATGTCGGACCTTTTATTGGAGCTGCACCAGCTTTATTGATGGCATCAACAGTTTCTGTAAAAATGATGCTGCTTATCGTCATCGTTAATACAATCTGTCAAATTCTTGAAGGTAACATTATTTCTCCACAAGTAGTAGGTCGTACATTACATTTACATCCACTATTGATCATCTTTGCACTCATCGTAGGTGGTCAAGTTGCAGGAATTATTGGAATGATTCTTGCTGTTCCGATATTTGCTACAGGAAAAGTGATTGTACAGCATATGTTTGCTTACTATGTTCGAAGAAAGATTATTTGACAGCTATATAGTCACTAGCTATAATTTGTACAGAAGTAATATAAGTTGTAGTTCATAAAGCAGTCTTTGATAACGATGATTAACTTCATAGTTTATTCGACATCGAATATGAAGCGAACTTGGAAAGTCAGGGCCGCGTGTACCAATTACGTACACTTGAGTTTCCTCCTTCCTCAAGTGCGCTCCATCTTCTCGATTCTGAAAGCATGCTTTATTAACCTTCATTGGAAGAGGTAGTTCAAAAAGTTAGACAATCAATAACAACAAAACGTCGACGAAATCAATTATGTTATAGCCCATTAGCCAGAGATAGCGTTCCTTTTCATAATGAATTGGTTGGAAGAGCGCTTCTAATGAAGGATAACAGAAAGCTATTTTCTGAGTGTGAGTGAAACTCATCGGGTGGACCCGTTATTGTCCTTGAAGGCGATTGTGATGCTATGCTCACAATAACCAGGGTGGTACCGCGAAATAACATTCGTCCCTGTTTTAACAGGGGCTTTTTTTGTTTTCATTTACTAAACAAATTAGCAATAACTTACAGTCATCTACGAAAAGGTTAAGCTTTCGATGTAACTTTTCATTACAGAGAAGTATATCGAATATTATATGAAAAGTTAGATTATGCTTACGTTGCAATTTTTCGTTGCATAGTCGTATAACAGTCATCTACGAAAAATAGGTTAAGCTTTCGATGTAACTTTTCATTACAGAGAAGTATATCGAATATTATATGAAAAGTTAGATTATGCTTACGTTGCAATTTTTCGTTGCATAGTCGTATAACAGTCATCTACGAAAAATTTTAGGAGGTCATAAAATGAAAGCAAGTGAAATTCGCGCGAAATGGTTAGCTTTTTTTGAAAGTAAAGGACATGCTGTTGAACCTAGTGCTTCTCTAGTTCCACATAATGATCCATCTCTACTATGGATTAATGCAGGTATGGCTCCATTAAAATCATACTTTGATGGTCGTGAAATCCCAGCAAATCCACGTATTACGAACTCACAAAAATGTATACGTACAAATGATATTGAGAATGTTGGTAAAACTCGTCGTCATCATACATTTTTCGAAATGCTTGGTAACTTCTCTATTGGTGATTATTTCAAGGAAGAAGTTATAACTTGGGCGTGGGAATTCTTAACGGATAAGAAGTGGATTGGATTCGATCCAGAGCGACTTTCTGTTACTGTTTATCCTGAGGATGAGGAAGCTTATCGTTACTGGAATGAGAAGATTGGCTTGCCAGCAGAACGCATTTATAAATTAGAAGAAAATTTCTGGGATATTGGTGAAGGTCCTTGCGGTCCATGTACAGAGATATTCTATGATCGTGGCGATAAATATGGTGATCTTAATGATCCAGAATGTTGGCCAGGTGGGGAGAATGAGCGTTTCCTAGAAGTATGGAACCTTGTATTCTCACAATTCAACCATAATAAAGATGGTAGCTATACTCCGCTTCCGAATAAAAACATCGATACAGGTGCTGGTTTAGAACGTATCACATCGATCCTGCAAGATGCAGAATCAAACTTTGATACAGACCTATTTATGCCGATTATTAATTGCACATGTGAAATCGCAGGCGTGTCATATAAAGTATCAGAAGATCAAGACGTAGCGTTGAAAGTTATCGCGGACCATGTTCGTACTGTTGTATTTGCAGTAGGTGATGGCGTTATGCCTTCTAATGAAGGCCGTGGTTATATCATCCGTCGTTTGCTTCGTCGTGCAGTACGTTACGGTAAAGCACTAGGTGTAGACAAGCCATTCCTATATGGACTTACAGGCATCGTTGGTGATGTAATGGGTGTCTACTATCCAGAAGTAGTGGAAAAACGTGAATTTATTGAAAAAGTGATTAGAACAGAGGAAGAACGCTTCCACGAAACATTATCTGATGGTCTTGTATTACTATCTAATCTAGTTGATCATGCAAAAGCAAATAAAATCACTGTAATTAATGGTGATGATGCTTTCAAATTGTACGATACTTATGGATTCCCATTTGATTTAACTGAAGATTTTGCTATGGAGCAAGGAATGACTGTAGATCGTGAAGGTTTCGATGCTGCAATGGAAGCACAACGTGAACGTGCTCGTTCTGCACGTCAAGATGCAGGATCTATGAAGGTTCAAGGTGGTCCTCTTGCTGATCTTACGATTAAAAGTCAATTTGTTGGCTATACTGAATTGGTAGTAAAATCCACAATTACAGCACTTGTAACAGAAGATCAACTTCTTGAAGAAGCGGGTGCAGGTACGCAAGTATTACTATTGCTTGATACGACACCATTCTATGCAGAAAGTGGAGGTCAAATCGGTGATAGAGGTACAATTACTGGTGAAGGTTTCGTAATTGAAGTAGAAAACGTTACGAAAGCACCTCATGGACAAACCCTTCATCACGCAGTAGTCGTAGAAGGTATAGCGAAAGTGAATGCGGAAGTAACAGCACAAGTGAACAAATCTGTTCGTGAAGATGTTGTGAAAAATCATACAGCGACACATTTACTACACAAAGCTTTGAAAGAAGTACTGGGTGATCATGTTAATCAAGCAGGTTCTTTAGTAGAAGGTGAACGTCTGCGCTTTGACTTCTCGCATTTCGGTTCTATTACTGCTGAGGAACTCGTAGATATTGAAAGAAGAGTAAATGAGCAAATTTGGCTTGGTACTCCAGTAGTTATCCAGCAAAAGAAAATTGACGAAGCGAAAGCAATGGGCGCTATGGCGTTGTTCGGTGAGAAATATGGTGATGTTGTACGTGTCGTACAAGTCGGCCAATACTCAATTGAACTTTGCGGTGGTTGTCATGTTAACAACACTTCTGAAATCGGACTGTTCAAATTACTAAGTGAAAGTGGTATCGGTTCTGGTGTGCGTCGTATTGAAGCAGTAACTGGAAAACAAGCGTATCTTTATTATGAATCTCAACTTGAAGTATTGAAACAAGCAGCATCACAATTGAAAACTAACGTAGCGGATGTACCAAAACGTATTGATGCACTAAACGGCCAAGTGAAAGAATTAATGCGCGACAATGAATCTCTACAAAACAAACTAAGTCATATAGAAGCAGGTTCATTACTAGATGCCGTTGTTAAAGTAGGAGAAGTTTCAATTCTAACTGCAAAAGTAAATGCATCCAATATGGAAGCTTTACGTAGTATTGTAGATGAGTTGAAAACAAAACTTCCTACAAGCGTTATCGTACTAGGTGCAACAGCAGAAGATAAAGTTAATCTGGCAGCAGCAGTTTCTCAAGATCTTGTGAAAAAAGGCTTCCATGCAGGTAAAATTATTAAAGAAGCAGCTCAGCTATGTGGTGGTAATGGCGGTGGTCGTCCTGATATGGCGCAAGCTGGCGGTAAAGATGTAGAAAAAATTGATCAAGCATTGAAACTTGCACAGGAACTAGTTGTTAGCCAAGCAAATGTGATATAGTAGAACTAAGCCATATGGTATGGCATACGTATTAGGGGGTGTTGCTGATGAGTTCAATGGATCAGACGATGAAGTTTAACGTGAAAATTGAGGGTGATGATTCCTCAGAAGATGTTCTGCTTAAGGTATATGATGCCTTACTTGAGAAAGACTATAATCCGATTAACCAGATCGTCGGCTATTTGTTGTCAGGAGACCCCGCTTACATCCCGCGTCATAACAATGCTAGAAGTATGATCGGCAAGAAAGAGCGTGATGAGCTTATTGAAGAGTTAGTTCGCTTTTATCTCTTGCATAAGAAAGAGTAATTGAGGGGCCGAACAAATATGAGAGTCATGGGTTTGGATTATGGTGATCGTCGCATTGGTGTTGCAATAAGCGATGCATTTCGATGGACGGCACAAGGACTAACCGTAGTTGAGACAAGAAGAGACGGTGGAGAGCTCGACAGACTTGTGGAAATTGCACTTGAAAATGAGGTTTCTGAGGTCGTGGTTGGCCTTCCAAAGAACATGAACGGTACGATCGGTCCACGCGGTGAGATTTGTAAGGCATTTGCCCAGCAAATTGGGGAAAAGCTTGGATTACCTGTTCACCTTTGGGATGAAAGATTGACCACAGTAGCTGCGGAACGAACATTAAAAGAAGCTGAGATCAGTCTAAAGAAGCGCAAACAAGTGATAGATAAGATGGCAGCTACACTTATTTTGCAAAATTATCTTGATTCTAAATGAAAAGGTGAGGGTAAAAATGGCTAATAACGAGCAAAACTATGAAGAACCAGAAATTATCTACATTCCAGACGAAGATGGCAACGAGGAAGAATTTGAAGTCATTATGAAATTTGAAGTGGATGATTCCGATAAAAAATATATGATGGTTGTTCCTCTTATTTCTGAAAATGAGGAAGAAGACGAAGTCTACGCTTTCCGTTATGAAGAAGAAGGCGATGATCTTCAATTGTTCACGATTGATGATGAAGAAGAGTGGGCAATTGTTGAAGAAACATTTAACACATTGCTTGGCGAGTTGGAGGAATAATTGTAATGGCTTTTCAACAACCAAATACTGCTCCAATCATTCAAGACACACTAAAAGAACACTTTGGTCAAGAAATCGAACTTGTTACTGATGATGGAAGTGTTGAAGCTTTCTTCATTACACAAGAATTTGTATGGGGAGACATTACATATGTTGTCCTACAAACAGAGACGATGAAGGCTGAAGACGAAGTTGAATTTCTTCGAGTGTACAAACAAAATGACGAAGTTGAACTAGAGAGCATCGTAGATGAAGAAGAATGGGAAGCTATTTCTGAAGCATATGATGATCTGCAATTTGTCAGTGATGAAAGACCTTAATTGAAAATACTTATACAAAAAGAGCGGCATATCACCGCTCTTTTTGACGAGTACATTCAAAAAGGCTACTTGTGATTTCATGGTATAGTTCAGAATTATAATTTAAAAAGAATTTTTAACTGATTCAAAGTTAATCATAATGTCCGAAGAACGGATAGATATTGAGGTGTTAGATTCTTGGAGAATGTAGAAAAATCTATAGAAGAAAATAAAAAGAAGCCAAAGAGGAAACGTAATAAACCTAAGAAATGGGTTGTTTCTTTTTGGGTGTGTTTCTCATTGCTTTTCTTTATGTTGCTTGTTGCTGCTAGCGGCCTATTCTATTTGTGGAATCAACTTGAACCAACAAAATCGGGATCTCCTATTGAAGTAACTATAGCAAAAGGCAGCTCTGCTAATAGTGTAGCAAAGGTTCTTGAAGATAATGGAATAATAAAAAATGGATTTATTTTTGGCTATTATTTGGTATTGAAAGACGAGGGTGACAACTTCAAAGCTGGAAAGTATGAATTAACACCTGGCATGGACAAAGCAGAAGTTATTGCAAAATTAAATGCAGGTGATGTGATCGCTCAAGAAACGATTACATTTACGATTCCAGAAGGCTTCACAATTGCTCAAATGGCGGACAAGCTATCGACTGAGGGACTTGTAGATAAAGAAAAGTTCATTTCTTTAACGAAAGAGTCTCGTAGTTGGTCAGGTGCAGAAAATGTGCTTAACATCCCACAGGAAGCTACGGAGTTAATTAATCGCTTGGAAGGTTATCTTTTCCCTGATACGTATGAAGTTGTCAAAGGTAGTACGGAAGAGGAGATTATAATACGTATGTTGAAGGAGCAAGATCGTAAGCTTGCTACTTTACCAGAGAATTGGCCTGATGAGTTAGAGAAGTTAGGAATATCGATGCATGAATTGTTAACGATCGCTTCATTAATTGAGCGTGAAGTGGTTGTTGATAGTGAACGTGCTACTGTTGCTGGTGTTATCTATAACCGTTTGAAGGAACCAATGCGATTACAAATTGATGCGACGATTCAATACGCATTAGGGGAACAAAAGGAATTATTGTCAATAGAAGATACGAAGCTCGATAGCCCTTATAACACTTATGTTATTGATGGAATACCTCCTGGACCGATAGCTACGCCAAGTTTAGAATCTATTAAGGCAGCGCTATATCCAGAAGAACATAAATTCTATTATTATGTAACGAAGAAAGATGGAACTCAGTCACATCTATTTGCTGAGACTTATAATCAACATCTAAGAAATATTGAAAAAAGTAAGGAGACGGCTCAGTAATGAGCCGTTTACTTTGGTGAGGTGAGCGTCAATGTCATATAATCCAGAATTGTTGTGTACTGCTGCTAACTTAGATGAATGTATACAATTGTTAGATGCAGGAGCTAATGCAATATTAGTAGGGGAAGCTAAATTTGGTAGTAGATTAGCAGGTCAATTTGATCTTGATATGATTAAAGAGGCTGTTACTATAGCACACGCCAGAAATGGTAAGCTTTACGTTTCCATGAATAATCTTATTGATAATGCAACGGTAGAATTACTTCCAGCTTATTTGACTGCCTTGGCAGAGTATGAAGTAGATGCAATCGTTTATGGAGACCCAGCAGTGCTTGTAGCTGCTAAGGAATACGCACCTAATGTAAGTCTTCATTGGAATGCTGAAATGACTTCTACGAACTACGCGACAGCTGAGTATTGGGCTCGTCGCGGTACATCACGTTATGTATTAGCACGCGAATTGAATATGGAACAAGTAGTAGATACTAAAGAAAAAAGTGTGTTACCAATTCAAGTGCAAGTTCATGGTATGACGGCAATGTATCATTCCAAAAGATCTCTTATTCAAAGTTATACAGACTATCATGGTGAACAAGAGAGACATGCAAATATTCAAAAAGCTGCTGGATTATATCTAATGGAAAATGATCGACCAGATGAACGATATCCTATCTTTGAAGATGAATATGGAACACATATTATGAGCTCTGATGATATTTGTATGATAGAAAATTTGCATGAATTACTAGATTGTAAAGTAGATAGTTTGAAAATTGAAGGTATCTTGAAATCTACGGAGTATAACGTTGAAATTGTTAAAGCATATCGAAAGGCAATTGACGAGTATTTAGTTGATCCTGAACACTATGAATTTGATGAGCAATTGATGGACTCGATAAGAGAGATTCAAGATCCAACTCGCGAATTAAGCTACGGTTTCTTCTTCAAAGAACAAGTATATTAATCGTTGGAGTATTGGGCCATGATAGTTTTGAACTACTTTTTATATAATAAAGGTTATAAAAGTCCGCTTTTTGAACTACCTTTTTGAAAAGTTTTAGGAGGTGCATCACATGGGTACAACTTTGAAACATCAACGACGCTATTATGGCACTCGTAATCGATTAGAGCGTCCAGAGCTATTAGCACCAGCTGGAAACTTAGAAAAGCTAAGATTCGCTGTTCATTATGGAGCAGATGCAGTCTACATCGGCGGTCAGTCTTATGGACTACGATCTAACGCAGATAACTTTAGTTTCGAAGAGATGAAGGAAGGCGTAGAATTTGCTGCACGATATGGAGCAAAAGTATTCGTTGCAACGAACATTTACGCTCATAACGAAGACGTAGAAGGTATTGAACAATATTTGCGTAATCTAGAAGAAGCAGGAATTGCAGCTATTATTGCTGCTGATCCTATTATTGTAGAAACAGCTCAACGTGTTGCTCCTAAAATGGAAGTTCACTTGAGCACACAACAGTCCGTACTTAACTGGAAAACTGTTCAATTCTGGAAAGATGAAGGTCTACCTCGAGTTGTGTTAGCTAGGGAGACAAGCTTTGAAGAAATTGAACAAATCAAGAAAAATGTTGATGTTGAGCTTGAAGCTTTCATCCACGGGGCGATGTGCTCTTCATTCTCAGGTCGTTGTGTGCTTTCTAATCACTTTACTGACCGAGATTCTAATCGTGGCGGTTGCTGTCAATCATGCCGCTGGAAATATGATTTATTTCTAGAAGGGGCACCGGTTAATGAGGGGGAAGAAGATCCCTTCACGATGGGCTCGAAAGATTTGGGTATGTTAGAACATATACCTGATCTTATTGATGTGGGAATTGATAGCTTTAAAATTGAAGGCAGAATGAAAAGCATTCATTATGTTGCTACAGTAGTTAATGCTTATCGTCAAGCAATTGATGCTTATATGGCTGATCCAGAGCAGTATGAGGTTAAGCAAGAATGGATTGATGAAATTCATAAAGCGGCTAATCGCCCTCTTAATACAGGTTTCTTCCTTGATGTTCCAGGAGCTGAGGATCATATTTATACTGCAGAAGATAAAGTGGCGCCTTATGACTTTGCTGGTGTAGTACATGAATATGATGCTGCTACTCAGTTCGCAATCATTGAACAACGTAACCATTTCAAAGTAGGTCAAGAAGTAGAATTTGTTGGTCCCAATGGTCGTTTTTTCAAGCAAACCGTAACGGAAATTACTGATCTTGATGGAAACACACTAGATGTCGCTCGTCATCCGCTACAAAAAATTCGTATTCGTACGTTAAAACCAGTAGAGCCGATGGACATGATGCGTAAAAAGATACGCTAATAAAATAGAAAATATGACAAGACTCCCTTTATTTCGTATAAATGGAGTCTTTTTCATTTTAAAGATTGACAATCAAACGCAGATAGAAAATAATAGGAACTAGTATACATAAAATTAATAGAAGCTAAATCGCTATTTGTGAAAGCGCTTTTACAATGAGGTTGAAGGGCGGGGCAATCAGATGAAGAATGATAAAAAAGTCGAACTCAAAAAAGATGTAGTGAAATCTAATGTTGTAGCCAAGTATAAAACGAATCCGCTTCAATCTGTTGGTATCAAGTTGTTCCTTTACATTATGGGAGGGATTCTTGCCTGCGTTATTACGATGGGAACACTAGCGTATAATCAATCGAAAGGAATTATTGAAGGAAAGGCGTCTGAGTCTAGTCAACAAATCGTTAATCAGCTTGGTGCTAACCTCGATAATATATTAAAGACTTACGAAGAAATAACATTACAATTGATGGTTGATAATGAATTTCATAAAAGTGTAGATGTTGTTGTAGCTAACGAAGATGAGTTTTCAAAATTCGAATCGATCAAAGCTTTAACGACAAAACTGCAAAGCTTTATATTTGGTAATGCTAGTATTACAGGTATAGCTCTTATTCCCCTTGATAGTAATCTTAATATTATTACTGCTGGAAGTTCTCAACTTACTAAAGTAGAACGCTTAGCGAAGGAAGAATGGATTCAAGAAGCGATTGATGCAGCAGGCCGGGCGGTGTGGTTACCTTCAAGTCCAGAAGCGATAACGCATGCGGGAACGACACCTAGCTTTGGTATTGCTAGAGTAATTAAAAATCCAACTTCAAGTAAAGCGTATTATGTTTTACTATTGGATGTTTCGACAAAAGGCATACAAGAACAAATTGATAATGTGAATCTGGGTTCTGATAGTGGAATATCGATCGTTAATAGTAACAATGAATATATGACCAATGCAGATCCTAAACTTGTACAAAGCGTGGCTCCATTCCAAATAAATGTTGATGAAGAAGAGAAAAGTACTCGCGAAACTCTTAGTGGTATAGGAGAGGTATTATTAATTCATAAAAAATTAGGTTATTCAGATTGGTACTTAACAGGACAAATTCCTGTAAATGAACTAGTCAAAGATACTGTAGTTATTCGTCAATTAACGGTTTCCGTAGCAATCGCAGCTGCAGTAATTGCAATCATTATCTCCGCAATTGTTATGCTAACGATAAGCAGACCTCTTGTTCAGTTAAGAAATCTTATGAATGAAGGTGCGAAGGGAGATCTAACGGTTCGTTCCAAAAATAACAAACGTAAAGATGAAATAGGTCAATTAAGTAACAGTTTTGATTCTATGATGATACAAATAACTTCGTTAGCAACACAAACCAAAATTTCTGCAGACGCAGTAATGGTAACAGCAAAGACATTGACGAATGCATCGAACAAAACAGCAGTCTCTGCTAAAGAGATTGCTATCGCTACAGAAGAGATAGCCAACGGTTCAACAAGTCTGGCTGTAGAAGCAGAACGAGGTAATGATCTGACAGTAATGATTAACGATCAGATGAGGCAAGTGCTTAGTGCCAATCAAGAAATGGTACAATCCGCATATGAAGTAGAAAGTGCGAGTGGCAAAGGTACTGCCTATATGGCAGAATTAATTGAAAAGACTGGAATGACCGAAGAAATGACTCGTGAAATGGTCGAGAAGGTCGACTCCTTGAAAGATAGTACACGTTCAATTGTGCAAATATTAGATGTACTTAATGCAGTAACCAAACAAACGAATATACTATCATTGAATGCAACGATTGAGGCGGCGAGAGCTGGTACAGCAGGCCGCGGATTTATGGTAGTAGCGAATGAAATTCGTGGACTTGCAGACCAATCTACGCAATCTATCGATGTAGTAGCACAAATTACTGATCGAATTCAGTCAGAAATCGTTGAGACAGTTGAAGTGTTGTCTAAAGCATATCCAATGTTCCAAGAACAGATTAATTCGGTGAAAGAAGCAAATAGTATTTTTGTAAGTGTTCAAGGTCAGATGAATCATCTTATAAGTCGACTAGAAGATGTAACGCAATCTGTTAATAAGCTTGAAGCATCACAAACTGTCTTGAATGAAGCGATGACAAATGTAAGCGCAGTGGCTCAGCAATCTTCAGCAACCTCAGAGGAAGTTGCAAGTCTAAGTAATGAGCAATTGAGTATTAGTGATAATCTAGTAACATTATCAACTGAGCTTAATGAAGTTTCTACTAAATTAAAAGATTCATTAGCTCAATTTAAAGTTGAATAAAGATAACGTGAAAACTGTAAAAGATAACGAATCACTTGTTATCTTTTACAGTTTTTTGTTGTTTTTAAAATATTAGTTCGATAATACTATATTTGTTGATAACTAGAATATTTATTGCTACTTTTTACCTGCTTTAGCAAAATTCAAATATATGTATAGAATTAGTAGATTCTAAATGGTAAAATAGTAGTTATGTATTCTGAATTAATGATATTGCTTTATAAAAAAATAAGGTGGTGCTAGTCAGCATGAAGAAGTTTCTTGAAAAAGACAGTACTGTTAATGGACAGGATTCTCAAGAAAAAACTAATTCTTTGAAAAAAAATCTAGAAATTTTAGGTAAGTCCGCTAAAAGTAAAATGCAAGAAATAAAGAGTAAAGAGAAAATCAGTATATTGAATAGTATTGGAATACAATTATTTGTAATTATTTTTATTAGTATAGTTCTATGTGTTGTAACAGTAGGAACAATTTCTTATCAAAAATCTAAAGGATTAATTGAGAGCAATGTGTCCAATGCAAGTATTCAGACGATCAAGCAAGTTAGTAATAGTTTAGATACAGTATTTAAGAGTTATATTGATACTTCGTTCCAGATTATGTTCGATAGTGTATTTGTTGAGAACATGAATACATTACAAACAACAGATAATACATATGAGAAAATTAAAACGACTAAATTAATTACGGATAAATTATCTACATACATGGTAACGAATAAAGTAATAACTAACATTACAATTATTCCAGCAAGTGATATTATAGAGCCTATTGCTACTGGACAAACTGTAGATTCTGATAGCACCAAGAAAGATGCACAAACGTATCGTAATACGGAATGGTATAAGGAAAGTGTAATTAAAAATGGTATGGAACATTGGATTGAGCCACAAGCAGAAGGTATAAGTCAGTCGCCAGCTTATAAATCCGTTGGACTTTCTCGTATGGTTCGAAATATGAACAATCCTGACTTATCATTTATATTAGTTTTGGAATTCGACATTAATAGTTTCTTTGAAGCTGCAACGAAGGTAGATTTGGGTGATGGCAGTGAGATTGTTATTGTAAACAGTAACAATGAATATGTTATGGCACCAGATGATACTAAGTATGGTCAAACGCCTAATATTGCAATTCCAAAAGCTGAAGCCGATGCTGAGGCTGAAGAAGTAACATCAGGTAGTTTGAAACTTACTGGAGCTAATAATCAACAATATTTAGCGATTTTTGAGAGCTTACTAAGTAATGAAAATTGGAAAGTGGTTGCATCAATACCAACCGATAATCTTATTGAGCAAGCTGCACCAATACGTAATTTGACAATTATTACTTCAATTATTGCTGCATTACTTGCAATAGGAATCGGTATTATTGTTATTCTATTTATTGGAAGACCGTTGAACTATGTAACAGAATTGATGCAAAAAGGTGCACAAGGAGATCTAACAGTACGATCAACTCTTAAGAGGCGTAACGATGAGATAGGATTACTATCCAATAACTTTAATGAGATGATGGAGCAAATCGCAATTCTAGCTACACAAACAACGGTATCTGCTGCAGCCGTATTAAAGACAGCTGCGGAATTAACAGATGCTTCTGAAAAAACTTCAATAGCAGCGAAAGAAATTGCAATTGCTACTGACGAGATAGCCGGAGGCGCTTCAAGTCTTGCTATGGAAGCAGAAAAAGGTACAGATCATACGAATACGCTTAATGATCAAATGAAGCAAGTGAATGAATATAATGTACAAATGTCGATTTCCGCAAATGAAGTTGAACATGCAAGTCTTCAAGGTATTACTTATATGGGCGTGTTAATTGATAAAACAGGTACTACGGAACAAATGACACGTGCAATGGTTGATAAAGTTAATGCATTAAAAGTAAGTACTTCATCGATTGTGAAAATTCTTGATGTATTGAATAATGTAACGAAGCAAACAAACATTTTGTCATTAAACGCAACGATTGAAGCTGCTCGCGCAGGTGCTGCTGGTAAAGGCTTTATGGTAGTGGCAGATGAAATTAGACAGCTTGCCGATCAATCCAAAAATTCAATTGAGGTTGTAGCGCAAATAACGCGTACAATTACTAGTGAAATTGAAGAAACGGTTACAGTATTATTAGAAGCATATCCATTGTTCCAAGAGCAAATTGGTTCTGTTAAAGAGGCTAATCAATTATTCTTAACCGTTCAAGCTCAGATGGAAACATTTAAGCAAAGTATGAAACAAGTAACGGATGCCTTTGTTGAATTAAACAAATCACAAGAGATTTTAAGTGATTCTATGAATAATGTTAGTGCAGTAGCGCAACAATCTTCTGCAACTTCTGAGGAAGTAGCTTCTCTAAGTACAGAACAATTAAGTATTAGTCAAAAT
Source organism: Paenibacillus endoradicis (assembly GCF_024721975.1). The sequence continues at coordinate 439,188 of NZ_JANQBB010000003.1, forward strand.
CTAGTTGATTTGTCAGGTAAACTTCAGACGGTTTCTACTGGATTGAAGGATTCCCTTTCCAAGTTCAAAATTTAATCAATTTGAAGAGCTATCGATGTGTTAATTCACACCGATAGCTCTTTTTGTGCTTCATATTAAGTAATGTTTTCGTTTAATCTACTTAGAAAGTAGTCATACTAAAGATATTATGATGATAATGGAGTAGATAACAATGCAGCGAAGAGTAATCTGGATAGCGATCGTATTTACTAGCGTTATGTTTGTTTATACATGTCGACTTATCTACTTACAAATAAGTCCAACGACTACTATGTTTCAACAGCATGGAAGTAAATATAAATATTATGATTGGCGCCAAGGGGCGGTTAATCAACGGATGAAGAAATTGATGGTTGATGATGGCAGAGGTCATTTTGTTGATGAACATGGATTATCAATTACAAGTCAAAAATACGATACGGTTGCATTTTTCCCAGTCCACGCATGGAAGGAAATAGATGCTACACGATTTGATCAACTTGCTACTATTTTAGATAAATCTTCAGATCAGTTACAAGAGTTTGTAAGTGTTTTAGAAAGTGCCTCTTTCTTAGAAGATAAGTCAAGAGAACCGATCAGACTAACTGAGCAACAAGTGCATGACATACAAGCGTTGCATTTATATGGCCTAGAAGTCGTCACATATCGTGATCGTTATCCAGAGCAATATGAACAGAAGCATTTTATTGGGGCTGTTGCTGAATATCCGGAGTGGGCTGATAAGGTGTACAGCTCTGAGATAAAAAATTTAACTAATTGGAGTAGGGACAGTAAAGTTGGAATATTAGGTCTAGAATATTCTCTTGATCGATACCTACATGGACTAGGGCCGTCCTACATATCATACACATTAGATGGAAGGTATGATCTATTATCTGGTATTGGCATGAGGAGAATGGAGTCGAGTAATCCTTACTATCCGCTTACCATTGTAACGACAATTGATCTTGATCTTCAAAATAAGATAGAACGATACTTGGACGAGAAACATGTTACTGAAGGGGCCATAGTATTGCTCGATGTTACTAATGGTGATGTAAAAGCAATGGTATCCAGGCCACAATTATTACCTGGGCAATTAAGCATGGGTAATGATAGTGTTCTTAAAAATCACGCTCTAACCGCATATTCACCAGGATCCATATATAAAATTGTAACGGCAGCAGCAGCATTAGAGTATGGGGTTGTAGACGAAGATGAACATTTTTATTGTAATGGTGAATACGGCAGATATGGGCTATCGTGCTGGAAAAAAGGCGGACATGGTGACCAGACATTGGAAGAAGCATTCGCTAACTCGTGCAATGTTGTGTTTGCAACATTATCCGAACGTCTTTCAGCAAATCAATTATATGAAACAGCAAATGCACTGGGTGTAGTTCAAAAAGTAGGATGGCATCAAGATAAAGCGAAAGCACCAATTACGTCTCCTATTCGATTATTAGCAGAGGAAGAGAATGGTCTTGTGTTTCATGATCTGAATACGAAAGATGGTGGAATCATTGCACAATCAAGTATAGGTCAGCGTGATGTTCATCTAACGCCTTTACAAGCAGCCAATATGGTTGTAACTTTACTTAATCATGGGAGACAATACGAGAATAGAATTGTCTCACAAATAAATTATGCTGATGGTCAAGTATTAGCGCAGCTGCCAGTTCATCTAGGACATGAGAATAAATATAATATACATCCAGCTACGGCAGAAAAGATATTAAGATATATGCAATTAGTTGTTCAACAAGGAACAGGGCAGTCAATTAATCAAGGGCAATGGCATATAGCTGGTAAGTCTGGTACAGCACAATTAAGTGGCAAGCAATCAGGGCACAATGATCAATGGTTTGTCGGTTATGGTCCGACTGAGCAGCCCCAATATGCTCTATCCGTACTCGTACAAGATCAATCAAGTGGTACGAGAAATCAAGCTACACAAATATTCCGTGGAATTATGGATATTGTTGCAGCCCATGAATAGTAGCGATAGAGCATAACTATAAGAACAGTTAAAGAAGAGGCAGTATCAAGGTCGCTATTGGTGACTTTTGATACTGCCTCTTTATTTGTTCAATTGCCACATTATTATTCGTCCACTTTTTCAATACTTGTTTCTAACTTATCATATTCACCAATTGGTTTCCTAATCCATTGTTCAAAGTAGCCTTGGTCTAGTAATGCTTTGATGAGTATAAGTAGAATTGGTGATAGAATTAATCCAGCTACACCGAATAATGATAAGGAAATCATCATAAATGCTAACATTGTATATGCTGATACGCCTAAGGAATCACCAGTGATTTTTGGTTCAAGCATTTGTCTAGCTAGAACTACGACAAGCCATAGTACTGTAATCCAAATGGCTATTTCATAATCACCAATTACAAACAAATAAGTAATCCATGGGATGAAAATTGTACTTACGCCAAGTAAAGGTAATACGTCAAATATAGCTGCAACTAATGAAATAACTAAAGCATGATTAACCCCTAGTAATAATAAAGATATAAGTATAACTACAAAGGTAATACTTATTAATTTACTTTGTGCTTTAATGTAGATCCAAATACCTTTCAATACATTATCTCTCAAAAAGAAAAAGGCAGTTTTAAATGTATTAGGCGTTTTATTAGTAGCTAATTTTTTCCAATCTACAATTTCAATACTTAAGAAGTAAGCTAAGATTAGACCAATTGCAGCATTTACAACGAATGAAGTAAATGAAGTTATCGAGCCGATAACAAAAGTTAAACCATTTATTAACCAACCTTGTATAGTTGTAGAAGCCTGAGCCAATATATCTGTTAGTTTGTCTGTTAAGCTGATGTCGATAGGTAATTGATTCATCTGCTCTTGGAAATAGTGTAGCCATTTGTTAAGCTCTGCGGAGAACTGTTCCTGATATTGAGGGAGTAAGTTAACTAATTCAATCCCTTGAATGGTTGCAATAATAATAAGTGCTCCAATTAATCCAAGAACAATAAGAACGAATAGGACAGCTGAAATGGCAGAGGCTAAGCTTTTTTTCAATCCCCATTTATTAAGACGTCTTGCGAGAGGCTCAATACACATGAAAATAACAAAGGAGTAGAAAATTGGTTTTGCAATATTGTACACAATACTAAATAGCCACATAATAAGAAGGACTGTAACAACGATAAGCGCAATATCAAAAGCCGTTCTCCAATATTTTTTGTAGAAAGATAACAAGTCGCAATCATCCTTTCAAAACGTAGTATAGTTAGTAATATATCTATGCTTTACAAATATTCTTACTGATCTTGCTAGTGAGAATTCCATGCAATTATGATACAATAAAAGTTAGTGCACTTCGTTCTTATTATGTATTATATATTGACTATATCATTATTATAGTGAGGAAGACAATCATGGAAAACATATTAACTTGGGGATTTTATTTCATGACCTTCTACGCATTTATTCCTGGACTTTTAAGTAGAGTATTTGGATATCAAGTATTTAAGAAGGGGAAAGCGAATCATGAAATTGCGTTAACATTTGATGATGGACCAGACCCTATCTATACTGAACAGTTACTAGACTTATTGCAAAGATATGATGCTAAAGCAACTTTCTTTGTTGTAGGAGTACATGCGAAACAAAATCCTGAATTATTGAAAAGGATGAGAGATGAAGGTCATACAATAGGTGTTCATAATTATGAACATAAGACGAATTGGTTTATGAGACCTAAGACAGTTCGTAAACATATTGCAATGACTAATGATATTATTGAAGAGGTAACTGGACAACGTTCGATCTACTACCGACCGCCGTGGGGAATTGTTAATTTGTTCGACTATGGCAATGTATCACGTCTTAATATTATTTTATGGTCATCGATTTTTGGAGATTGGCATAAAAAATTAGATGCAAAGAAATTAGAAGTTAGATTAATGAGCAAGCTGAACGCTGGAGAAGTATTGCTACTACATGATTGTGGAAGAACGTTTGGTGCAGATGTAGATGCTCCGCGTAATATGCTAATTGCTTTGGAAGTATTTCTCGAAGAAGCAACATTAAGACAAATGAAAATGGTAAACATAGAAAGTATGATTAAAGTGACAGAACATAATAATAAGAAAACTTTATCTATAGGTAAAAAGATGATGGTGTCTTTGTGGTTAACTTGGGAGAAAGTATTTCATCAAGTTATGAGATTGAAAGATATTAAATCAAGCAATGGGTCTATGTTCCATTATCGTTTGATTAAATATAAAGGAAAACCACTACCTTTGAATAACGGTGAAGTGCTCTCACATGGTGATCAGATTGTTGAACTTCATTTTGATAATAAGAAATTATCCCAAATTGCATTTGCATCGAAAAATCCATTGGTCGTTGCTGTGAAGACGATTCGTGAAGTAGAACGAGCATTACCTGCATTAGCTTTACAAATTACGGATGAGGCAAAGAATACTCCAATTAAAGCAATACAAGGAATTACGATGATTAATCGAGGCGCTGATAAATTAGGTTTTTCAATCCATGATATGCCTAATGGAATATTTCTAGCTAGCTCTAAAATTTATTTGAAATGGTTAATGAAAATATTAACGCCAGCTCAAACTGCTACGGCTAACCGTCAAGTTCGAGAGCAAGTTCAAGAAGAACCTAGAATTTTACTTATGACGCTTGAGCGTCTTCAGCAATACATTCCACTTGATAATGTGTACAATGTTGCCAAACAACAAGAAATTATTAGTGCGAAGCAAGATGTACTAACATCGAATTAATGAAATATGAAATAAAAAAGATGTAGCGAGTAATGTTATTACTCGCTACATCTTTTTAGTATTCGCCGAAATTGCCATTGACATTTGCGTACAAAAAAAGCCTGCTGATTATCATCGATCAGCAGGCTTTCGCTTATAGTAAGAAAATCTTATACTACATTTTCATTACTGCACCAGTATTAGCGCTTGTTACCATATGTGCATAACGAGCTAGGTAACCACGTTTGATTTTAAGTTCGAATCCAGGCCATGCGGCTTTACGAGCTTCAAACTCTTCATCACTAATTAGTAGGTTCATCGTACGATTATTCATATCGATTTCGATTTCATCGCCATCATTAACGAATGCGATTGGACCGCCATCAGCAGCTTCTGGAGAAACGTGACCGATAGAAATTCCGCGAGAAGCTCCAGAGAAGCGACCATCCGTAATTAGGGCAACCTTAGCGCCAAGACCCATACCAACAATTGCTGAAGTTGGAGCAAGCATTTCAGGCATACCTGGACCGCCACGAGGTCCTTCGTAACGAATAACTACAACATGGCCTTCTTTAATCTTGCCTTGAGCTAGAGCTTCAAGACATTCATCTTGAGAATTAAAGCAAATAGCAGGACCTTTATGATAGCCACCTACTGATTTGTCAACTGCACCAGTTTTAATAACTGAACCGTTAGGAGCAATGTTACCGAATAGAATAGCTAGTCCACCACGAGCAGTATGTGGGTTGTCGATTGTGTGGATAACATCCGTATCTTGAATTTCACAGCCTTCAACGTTTTCACGAATAGTTTTACCTGATACAGATAAAGTATCACCGTCGAATGCGCCTTCTTTTTTCAATAATTCATGAATTATTGCACTAACACCACCAGCATTGTGTACATCTTCAATATGATAATCAGATGCTGGAGCGATTTTTGCTAAGTGAGGAACACGTTCAGCAATTTCATTGATTTCTTCGATCGAATATTCAATACCTGCTTCATGTGCAATTGCAAGTGTATGAAGTACTGTATTTGTAGAACCACCCATAGCCATATCAAGCGCAAAAGCATTGTCGATTGCTGCTTTTGTAACGATATCGCGAGGTTTGCGGTCCATTTTAATAAGTTCCATTAATTGACGAGCTGCTTGCTTAACAAATTCTTTACGCTCTGGAGCAACAGCAAGAATCGTACCGTTACCAGGAAGAGCAAGTCCAAGACCTTCAGCTAAGCAGTTCATGGAGTTAGCAGTGAACATACCTGAACATGAACCACATGTAGGACAACCATATGCTTCTAGCTCATAAAGTTGCTCATCATTGATAATACCAGATTGGTGAGCACCAACGCCCTCAAATACACTTGTAAGTGAGATTGCACGACCATCTGATGTTCTGCCGGCTTTCATTGGTCCACCACTTACTAGCATTGTAGGGATATTAACGCGAAGTGCACCTAGAATCATACCAGGTGTGATTTTATCACAGTTAGGAATACAGATCATACCATCGAACCAGTGAGCGTTAACAACTGTCTCAACGGAGTCAGCGATAATTTCACGGCTAGCAAGAGAATAACGCATACCGATATGGCCCATTGCGATACCATCATCTACACCAATTGTGTTGAATTCGAAAGGAACACCGCCAGCTTCATAGATAGCTTCCTTAACTAATTTACCAAATTCCTGAAGATGTACATGTCCAGGGACAATATCAATATAAGAGTTACATACCGCGATAAACGGTTTGCCAAAATCCTCTTCTTTAACTCCAGCAGCACGAAGCAAACTACGATGTGGTGCACGGTCAAATCCTTTTTTAATCATATCAGAACGCATTTTTGTTTTTGCCATGTGGAAGTTCCTCCTTGTACGTTTACACTATAATGAAATAGTTACAATGTTATTATCATGCTAGATGCTCATATTTGTAATTTTAGCATACTCAATAGTACTTGGCTACAAAGTAATAACCGTATTATGAACCGAATCACGCGCTTAATACGTATAATTTGGTATACTATGATGTGAAGTAATCCTCATAATAGATTACAAGACTGTAAATCAACATAGTAAAAATAGGATTTCGAAAAGGGGATCGAAATGGATAATCATTTTGAAAATAATAAAGAGCTAATGAATAAGTTGGATGAATCTTTTCGTGAAATCAGAAGCATCATTAATACATACTGGGGAAAATATAGTATATCTGGACTTGGAATAACTCACGCTCGAATGATGACACAACTTTCAGAAAATGGACCTACAAAAGCCTCACATATTGCAGACAAACTATATATTACTTGTGGAGCGGTAACGGGTTTGTCTGATCGGCTAATTGAATTAGGGTTTGTCACTAGAGAGAAAGATGCAAATGATCGACGTGTCGTATTGTTGAAAATATCAGAATTAGGAGAAAAGCATGTAGAAGAGATTAAAGCGGTACGGAAAAATTTGATGATTCATTTATTTGAGGGTCTTACTAGTGATGAAATGGAAAAAGGAATGTATCTGTTTAATAAAATGAAACAAAATATGGTAACTTTTAATGCAACAGAAAAAGAATGAAACTAGACTTTTCGGTACAAATTACTAAGTAAATAGTTGTAATAAGTCGATTTCCATCATAATTTGTAATATTTTAGCAATGTAATCGCTATTTTATTTGTCATTTTTGTGACGTTTATTAATTAATACTTAAATTATCGCTGTTATTGTGTAAGATAAAGTAGTATTTTGTCGGATTTCTAAGGATGAGGAGAGAAACACACAGTGAAAAAGAGACTTACATTACTTTTGTCAATGGTTCTAGTTATCGGATTGTTGGCTGCATGTGGTAACAATGCAAATCAAGGGTCAAACGGTACTAATTCAGAGGGAACAGGGAATGGCAAGAAAGATATTAAAATTGCTCTAGTTCTTCCTGAACAAATTGGTGTTAACCCATTCTTCGAACTAATGGATAAAGGTTTCAAAAAAGCTGGGGAAGACTTTGGTGTTACTATCAAAACCATGGAATCTTCAGATGCTAATGCTTTTGAACAAAACTTCCGCGCTGCAGTTGCTGATGGATATGACATGATTATAACTGCTACTTACCAAGCTGAAGATGCTCTTAGAAAAATCGCGGCTGAAAACCCAAATCTTCCGATTGCAATTATTGACCATGTAATTGAAGATGTACCTAATGTAAGAAGTGCTGCTTTTATTGAAAACCAAGCATCATTCCTTCTAGGTGCTGCTGCTGGTCTTGTAACAGAATCCAACGTTGTTGGTAATGTTGTTGCTGTTGAAGGCGCACAAATGGACAAGTATACAATTGGTTTTGCTAAAGGTCTTGCTTACACAAATCCTGAAGCAAAAGTTCTAACTTCGTATGTAGGTAGCTATGTAGATTCTGCAAAATCAAAAGAACTTGCACTTCAACAAAACGCTCAAGGTGCTGACTTTATCGCAGGTTTAGCTGCAGTTGGTGACTTCGGTATATTTGAAGCTGCAAAAGAAAAAGGTTTCTATGCTTCAGGACAAGACGTTGACCGTACTGTAATCGATCCTGAGCACGTAATCTTATCTCAACTTAAAGAAGTAGATACTGTTACTTACGATACAGTTAAACTTTTCGTTGAAGATAAATTCGACTTTGGAACTACGTTCTATGGTTTGGCTGAAGGTGGCGTAGGTCTTACTTTTGTAACGACTGAAAGTGAATCTCCGCGCAGTGACAAACTAACTGATGAAGATATCGCTCAATTAAAAGAAATTGCTGAAGGTATCAAAGACGGTTCAATCGATACTTCTATTACAAAATAATAAATTTTTATAAGTAGTTTGCCGGCTGCAGTAACTGCAGCCGGCTTAATTGTTTGAAAGGAGCTTCTGTATGCTGCTTGAGATGGACAGTATAACAAAGTCATATGGCTCTGTAACTGCTAATCATAATGTTAATTTTAATTTGCGCAAAGGTGAAGTTCATGCGCTTATTGGTGAAAATGGTGCAGGTAAAACGACGTTGATGCGTATTTTGTATGGCATGGAACGTCCGACAAGTGGTGAGATTAGAATTGATGGCAAAGCTGTAACGTTTAATGATCCAACAGACGCTATCGGGCAAAACATCGGTATGGTCCATCAGCATTTTATGTTGTTTTCAGCATTTACGATTGCAGAGAACATCGTTATTGGTCGTGAACCAAGTAAAGGTGTGAAGTTTGATCGTAAAACAGCAATTGAAGAAACACTGAAATTATCTGAGCGATACGGAATGCCTGTTAATCCAAAGCATAAAGTTGCAGATTGTTCACTTGGAATGCAACAACGAGTAGAAATATTGAAAGTATTATATCAAGGTGCAGAAATTATTATTCTTGATGAACCAACAGGTGTTTTAACACCTATAGAAGTAAAAGAGTTATTAATTTCAATAAAAAAACTTGCTGCTAGCGGTAAAAGTTTTATTATTATTAGTCATAAACTGAGTGAAATAATGGAAGTAGCTGATCGAATTACAGTACTCCGAGATGGCCATATTACTGGCACGGTGAATGCTGCTGATACTAATGAAGAAGAGTTATCCAAAATGATGGTTGGACGTGATCTTGTTAAGCTTGAACGTCGAAAACTTGAATATGGAGATCCAGTACTTAATGTACAATCACTTTCTATTAAAGGTAATAAAGCTAAGCCGTTATTAGACAACATTAATTTTAACGTGCGTGAAGGTGAGATTGTAGGTATTGCTGGAATATCTGGGAATGGTCAGTCAGAGTTATTGCAAGCAATTTCTGGATTAATGCCTTATAGTCAAGGAACTATCACAATACAAGGTATGAATGTAACCGGTGCTTCCGTTAAGCAAATTCGTGAAAGTGGACTTGCGCACATTCCTGAGGATCGATACCTTTGGGGTGTGTCCAAAGATGCAACCGTTTCAGATAATGGAATAATGGGTCATTTGGATTCAACGAGTAAATACGGAGTTCTTCAAGGTAAATTAATTCGTGATCTTGTATCCGAATGGGTTCAAAGATTTGGAATTAAAACAGGGTCATTAAGTACTAAAGCTCAATATTTATCAGGTGGTAATTTGCAAAAGCTAATTGTTGCACGTGAGCTTGCAAAGCAAACTCCTTTTCTAATTGCTGCTGAGCCGACTCGTGGTGTAGATGTTGGTGCAATGGAGATTATTCACGGAGAGTTATTAAAACGTCGTGATGAAAAAGCGGGTATTTTGCTAGTATCAAGCGAATTAACAGAAATTATGAAGCTTTCAGATCGTATATTAGTTATGTATGAAGGTAAAATTGCTGGTGAATTAGATGCTGCTGTAGCTACTGAAGAGCAAATTAGTCTACTAATGGCGGGAGGTAAAGCTGTTGGATAAGATAAAAAGTAGTTTACAGTCCCTTTTACAGCCGTTCATTGCAATAGTTGCAGGTCTATTGGTTGGTGCAATCGCAATTGTAATCGTTGATGGAAATATTGTGGATACGTACCGAGAAATGTGGAATGGCGCATTCGGTAATTTTTATTTCTTTACGAGTACATTAGCTCGGGCCACTCCAATTATTTTGGTTGGTCTAGGCGCATCATTAGCGTTCAAAGCAGGATTTTTCAATATGGGTTCAGAAGGTCAGATGGTTCTAGGGGCATTAACTGCTGCAATAACAGCAGTTTACGTACCAGGTCCGGGTTGGTTTAAAGCGATCGCAGCTATTATGGCTGCTATGATTGTAGCTGGTCTTTGGTCTGCTCTTGCGGGTTGGCTCGATTCCAGGTTCGGTATGAACTTATTAATTACAACGCTATTACTTAATTATATTGCATCACTATTTGCTGGTTATATGGTTGCATATCCATTCAAAGATAGCACAACTAACTCAGCTCTGTCCCAGACGCAAATGATCGATAAATCAGTATTTTTCCCGAAATTATTTTCAGGTATGACATTGCATATAGGTTTTGTCATCGCAATCGTTGCGACAATCGGATTATTTTTATTCATCAAGTACACGAAAAAAGGATATGAAATTCGTATGCTAGGCGGCAATCCACTATTTGCTAGCTATGGCGGCGTAAATCGCGGCCGTTTGATGGTAGTAAGTATGCTGGTCAGTGGTGCTTTCGCAGGTCTTGCCGGCGCATCCGATGTACTAGGTACTTCATATCGCTATCTTGATGGTTCACTAGTCTCTGCTAATTATGCATGGACAGGTATTATGGCGACATTACTAGCTAATTCAAATCCTATTGGTACAGCAATAGCAGCTATTTTCCTCGCTGCTTTGCAGACTGGTGGTATGGGTATGGAGCGTAATACCGATGTTCCGCTAGAAGTATCAAGTATTATTCAAGCTGTATTAATTCTGTTTATTACAGCGAAATTTACAATGTCATTCATTAAACGCAAGAAAGCGGGGGCGAAAGATGGATCAGCTAATTGATGTTTCCTTATTCGCTGCAGCTCTACGTATGATTACACCGATTTTGCTTGCAGCTTTAGGTGGAGCAATATGCGCACGAGTTGGACTATTTAATGTTGGTTTGGAAGGTCTAATCTTAGTAGGTGCATTTTCCGCTATTCTTGGTAATTATTTAACAGGTAGTATTACAATGGCCATCTTGTTCGCTATTGGTTGTTCACTGTTATTCGCGCTACTCTTTGCCTATATGAGTATTAATTTACAGGCAAATGTAATTGTCGTAGGTATTGCTATTAACTTTTTAGCCGCTGGACTAACGACGTTTGCCCTTCGTGCAATTTTCAATGTAAAGGGAGCTTATTACGACAAAGATATGCAGGGACTACCTAAGCTCGATATTCCATTAATAAAGGATATCCCATGGATCGGCGATGTTTTTTCTGGTCAATCTATTCTAGTGTATGTGTCCATCATTATCGTAATTTTATTGCAAATATACTTGTATAAAACGGTATCAGGTTTCCGTCTGCTTGCAGCTGGAGAGAATCCAACGGCAGCTCGTAGTATTGGTTTACCGGTTCGTAGAATTCAATACCTTGCAGTATTGCTTTGTGGTGCGCTTTGTGGACTTGCAGGTGCACAGTTGTCTCTTGGTAATGTAACGATGTTTACTGAAGGTATGACAAGCGGTCGTGGATTTATCGCATTAGTAGCAACGATGCTAGGTCAATCTAATCCCATTGGTGTAGCAGGTGCAAGTATATTGTTTGGCTTTATGGAGGCTTTGAGCTATCGTTTGCAAAACTTCTCTATTCCTTCAAATCTTTCAGCTATGCTTCCGTTTGTTGTAACCATTATTGCGATGATTTTCTTCAAAAACAATGGATATAAGGACGAAGCTAAAAAATCTAACGGAAGCTCACGCTAACGGTTGATTTTATGCTTATGCTTCCGAAGTACTTTTCTGTGCGAAGAGGTTATGACAAGAAGCACAGAAAAGATTTAGCTTCCGAAGTGCTTTTCATTAACAATAAGTATACCTAGAAGATATGAAAAATTTTTGCCTGTGCTTCTGATGTGCTTTTCTGTGCAAAGAAGTAAAGTCATGAAGTCCAGAAAAGTTGGAGGAGGTCGTCGATATGCATAAAAAAGCGGAGCGTCTGAAAAAAGTTAAGGCGCCATTAGCTGCAAAAGTACCACCGGAACTTCAGCATCGTGTACCTCCTGGACAAACAGTTACAGATCGTTTTCCGATTCTTCACGAAGGTGAAGTGCCACAGTATGATATGTCAATTTGGAATATCAAAACATTTGGTGAAGTAGAGACGATTCGTAGTTTCGACTTTGACGATTTGATGAAATTACCTCAAACTGAGATCACCTGTGACATTCATTGTGTAACACGTTGGTCTAAGCTTGATACGAATTGGGTTGGCATTAGATTCTCAGATTTGTTACCTTTGCTCGGTGTAAAAGCTGAAGCAAAATATGTAATGATTCATGGGGAAAATGATTACACAGCTAATGTTCCTTTAGAAGATTTGATGCGTGACAATATATTGTTAGCACATACTTTTGACGGAGAGCCACTTACTGAAAAACATGGTGGGCCATTGCGCATGGTCATTCCACATCTCTACTTCTGGAAGAGTGCGAAATGGATTACTGGTTTTGAATTTATGGTTGAAGATTACCCAGGATTCTGGGAACAAAATGGATTTCATAATTATGCAGAACCATTTGCCGAACAACGTTTCTCTGGAGATGGTTTTGATCTACCAGAAGATGAGTGGCATGGGAAGGAGTTTGACTAAATGTTTTTATCTATTCTTGAAGTTAATTCAGAGCAACTGCCAGGTCTTGCTATCGTATGTGGAGATCCACGTCGCGCCAAGAAAATTGCAGACATGCTAACTGATTCTGTTGAACTATCATTCGCTCGTGAATATCGTACCTTTGTTGGTTCATATAAAGGCGTACAATTAGCAGTAGTAAGTCATGGTGTAGGTTGCCCTGGTGCTGCGGTATGTTTTGAAGAACTTATTAAAGGTGGCGTACATACGATTATTCGTGTAGGTACAGCAGGTTCTTATTCCGCTGATCATCCTGCAGGAAGTTTGATCGTAAGTACGGGTACAATCCGTACAGATGGACTAACTAAACAATTAGTACCTGATGGTTTCCCTGCGATTGGCGATAGTGAAGTTGTTAATGCACTATTTGCTTCTGCAGAGGAACAAGGTGGTATTGTGAAGAAAGGTATTACTGTAACTCTTGATGTATTCTTCAATGGTCCAGTAGAAATACCTCACAAGCTATATAAAGCATCTGGAGCACTTGCAGTAGAGATGGAGATAGCTTCATTGTATGTTATTGCTTCACTTCGTGGCATTCGTGCTGGAGCAATTGTAGCACTTGATGGCTATGCTGATTCTGATCTAGCTGAAGGTTATGATCCACATACAAACGTAGTAAGTGATGCTGTTGAACGTGAAATTAAAGCAGCACTTGAAGCTATGGTGAAATTAGCTTAGTCATGTGATTTACTTTTGACAAATATAATGTTCAATAAAACAAATAGGGAACTTCATGGAAGATCATGAAGTTCCCTATTTGTTTTAAAATTATTGTAGGATGTATAGCTCAAATTAATGGTTCTGACTGTACGTAACAGGTAGCTTTAATTAATTGTCCGGTACATACGTAATAGCTAGCCAATAGGTATCATCTGATGTCTGAAAAGAAATAACTAAATCTGGTCCAGAAGATAACTCTACAAAATATCTGCTCCTATCCTTTTGTGCTCGAACGCCTTCCTGGATGAAATAGTAGTTTTGAATTTGTCCTGAAGTTTTCAGTCTAGTTAACTCTTTTTCGTAGAAAGATTGAAATTCATTTTCACCAACATAAGTAATATAAAAAGGTGAACAAACATCTTCTTTTGCTTGAAATACAGTTCGTTTAGGCAGAGGTATTGTAATGTTTTTCAGGTCCTCTTCAAATTCACAGGAAAAACTTTCGCTAGATAGCAAATAACTCTTTACATAACTATTGAACGTAAAGTTCCAAAAATACGTTTGACATAGGATGAAGATGGGAATGGAAACAGTAAGGAAAACAATAATTATGCGTTTGCGATTTATTGATTTTATTATAATTAGTACAATACAGAACGCAATTACCAAGCCTATTGAATAAATAATATAATATATATTTCCAGCCACCGACTCATCCCCTCAGCAACTTCTTCAAAGAAAATTGATTAAGTTTTCTCTAACTTACCATATAATGTTATCTTTGCAAACGGTCAAGTATTAAAGATTAAAGCCATAAAAATATTTGATATCGCTTACATTTACATTATTGACAGTCTTTCTATCCTGTGATAAATTATACAAAAGTAAACAGTTTAGTAAAATGTTTTCGTAAAAGTAGGGACGCTTGAGAAGGAGGTACTCCGTTGAAGGATATTGATACTTCAAATAACAAACCTGCAAGAAAAACTGGCACTAAATCTTTAACAATTAATGATATTGCCAAACTTGCCGGCGTTTCTATTGCGACGGTTTCCAAGATTTTGAATCAGAAGGATCAAGACATTGGAGAAGAAACGAAGAAAAAGATTAATAAAATTATTAGCGATAACAATTACGTACCATACCAGAAGATGATGAAACGTATTTCAGCAAAATCATCTACAATCGGCTTGGTAATGGGTGATCGTATATCGAATGATTTTTATACAGCTTTTACAAAAGGCGTGGAAGAATGTGCATACCAAGCGAAGATGAGCGTTATTATTGCTCACACCGATGCAAGTGAGGTCGGTGAAAAGAAATACGATAAAATTCTTCAAGATAGAAATGTAGAAGGTATCATACTAGTCCCTGCTTCTGGAATGGAGATAGCAGAAACAGAAGTGTTTTCTTCAAAAGATGCTCCAGTTGTAGTAGTAAGTCAGCGGGCATTAGATGAGCAAATCCATCAACTGTATTTCGATCATTTCTTAGGTGCATATAAAGCAACAACATACATAATAGAACATCAGCATGAGCTCATTGGCTTTATTACAGGCACGTTGTCTGACCCTGTAGCGGAAAGTCGTTTGGAAGGATACAAAAAAGCGTTATACGATCATAATATTTCCTTTGAGAGAAGCTTACTATTTGAAGGTACTCAAGGAGATAATAAGCAATTTGGTAATGAAGGGACGAAGCTACTTCTAGCAAAAGGAGTTACAGCTATTGTAGCTGCTAACGATGAGATTGCTTCAGGTGTATACGGAGCTATTAACGAAGCGTTGTTGAAAATACCATCTCATGTCTCAGTTGTTGCGTTGTCTGATTCAAATATAAGTGATCTTATTATTCCTAATCTGACAGCTATTCGCTATCCAACGTATCAAGTCGGATATGAAGCTTGCACACAATTAATAAAGCAAATTAGAGGCGAAGAAGTAGAGCAGAAAATAGTGTATGGACCTGAACTAATTGTTAGAAAAAGCGTAGATAAGCCTTCAGGGCCTGACTATTCTCAGAAAGAGAAAATTGCGATCGTTGGAAGTCTTAACATGGATATCATTATGAAAGTCCCTCATATTCCAAAAGTAGGGGAAACCATTCTAGCTAATGACATCAAACATGCTGCAGGTGGCAAGGGCGCTAACCAAGCTGTAGGGGCTGGAAAGCTGAACGGTAAAGTGTACATGATCGGTCGTGTTGGAAATGATCTATATGGTCGAGAGTTATATCATAGTTTAATCAAGTATGGTGTAGATGCTAGCGGTGTTATCCATGATGATATGTTACCTACTGGTAATGCTTATATCTATGTTTCAGATAACGGTGATAACAATATCGTTGTAAATCCAGGAGCCAATTCAAGATTAAGTATTGAGCAGGTACAAGAGTTTGAATGGATCTTCGATAAAGTATCTTATTGTCTCGTACAGATGGAAATTCCAATGAATACGATCGAATATGTTGCAACATTATGTAGACAGAAAAATGTAAAACTAATACTGAATCCAGCGCCTGCTAGAGAAATCAATTATTCATTATTTGAAAACTGCTTCCTTGTTATTCCGAATGAGACAGAGCTTGATCGTATGATTCCTGGTGAAGCATCAATTGAAGAAAAAGCAATCAAGCTATTAGAAAAGAGTTTTCAAAATGTTATTGTCACACTTGGTGAGAAGGGTTGCCTTCTAGTGAATGCCACAACTAAAAAGTATTTTCCGGCAGCAAGTTTTAAGGCTGTGGATACAACAGGAGCAGGGGACTCGTTCATCAGTTCATTAACAGTAGCTCTATCGGAAGGGAAAAACTTTGAAGAATCTATAGCGTTTGCTAGTCTAGCGGCAGGTATTACTGTAAGTAGAGAAGGAGCTCAACCATCCCTTCCAGACAAGGAAACGATAAGAATGTACTTGCAATAAGGAGGAAGCGACAAGATGACAACAAGAGAATTAAGAATACTTGCCCCTTGTGGCATGCTTGGTTACGGATTTCCGAAATCATCCTTTCAAAGAGGAATGGAATTGTTGCCAGATGCTATTGTAGTCGATGCGGGATCTACAGACGGTGGACCCCATAAACTAGGGGCAGGTTCGGCGATTGTAAGTAAACAAGCTTGTAAAAAAGACTTGGAGATTATGATTTCTGCAGGAGTATCAGCAAGTATTCCGGTTATTATCGGCTCGGCGGGCGGAAGTGGAGCGAAAGTTCATGTAGAATGGACTCGCTCCATCATTACTGAAATTCTGCAAGAAAAAGGTTTAAGTGGACTGAAGATCGCTACGATTTGGGCAGATATTCCAAATGATATTATTGAAGCCAAGCTAGACAGTGGACAGTGTCTACCACTTGGTTTGTCAGTGAAACCGTTAACGAAGGAAAGATTATATGCAACCAATGGTGTAGTTGCACAGATGGGTCATGAGCCTATTGTAGCTGCTCTAGAAGAAGGTGCAGATATTATCATCTGCGGTCGTGCTTATGATCCATCACCGTTCGCAGCGGTTGCTATTCATAAAGGGTATGATGCAGCACTTGCCTATCACATGGGGAAAATATTAGAATGTGCGGCTCTCTGTGCGGAACCAGGGACGACAAAAGACAGTATGTTAGGCATTTTGAAAGAAAATTCCTTTATATTGAAAACGCTTAATGATACGCGTAAATGCACAGCGATTTCTGTTGCAGCCCATACATTTTATGAAAAAGATCATCCTTACTTACTACATGGACCTGGTTATATATTGGACCTTGAACATTGTGAGTTTACTGAACTTCCAGATCATAGCGTCGAGGTTAGAGGAAGTAAGATGCTCGAAACGCCTGAATACAAAATTAAGCTCGAAGGCGCAATGCAAGTTGCTTATCGCACATTTGTCATAGCTGGCATAAGAGATCCGTTACTTATTAATAAAATTGAGGAAGTTGAAGAACTAGTAAAACAGCAAGTTTACGAGTACTACACTGAGATTTCACAAGAAGATTATTCGATAAACTTTATCAATTACGGGATGAATGGTGTCTTGGGGTCACTAGAGCCAACTCCTAATCCAGGTCATGAGCTAGGTGTATTGTTTGAAGTTATTGCAGTGACGCAAGAGCTGGCAAGTGCTATCTGTGGATCAGTTCGTTCGACTTTTTTACATTACGGTTATGAGGGAAGAAAATCTACTGCAGGAAATCTAGCATTCCCGTTTGCACCAAGTGACGTACCATTTGGGCCAGTTTACGAGTTTTCAGTATATCACTTAATGGAAGTATCCGATGGATTAGAAATGTTCCATTGCGATTATGAAGAGGTGTAACGATGAAGATAAGTGAAGCAGCGGTAGTTTTACGTAGTAAAAACAGTGGACCGTTCGAAATTACGTTAGATGCATTGTTCGGAGATAAGGAAATTTACGATGCATTGAAACGGTCAGAAATAATTAATAAGTCATTGATTGCTAAGCTTTATAACATTGCGGAAGAGAATATTACACATATCGTGTTTTTTGATCAGGCTCTAGGATTCAAAGTTACCTTCTCCCGCAGCGTATCGTCAGGAACTTTCTTGGATCGTGATGTGTACGGCGCACAGCAGCATGCTCCATTAATGGATTTGGAATTCGACATCTAAGCGAATAGGGGTGAAAGCAATGAGTTCTCGTTTAATGCAAATGTGGAAAGACAAAATGTTATACATTATGCTCGTTCCGGCTTTTGCTTACTTTTTCATTTTTCATATTTGGCCTATTTTAGGAATGAAGCTGGCATTTTATGAGTACCGCATTATAGGCGATAACGTATTCGTAGGAATGAAGTACTTTACAGCATTGTTTAATACACCAGTATTTACGAATGTCCTGATGAACACTTTAATTGTTAGTGCTATGAAAATAGTTATTATTTTCCCTCTTCCTGTTATCTTTGCACTATTACTCAATGAATTTAGAAATGGGAGCTTCCGGAAGAGTATTCAAGTAATATCATACTTGCCTCACTTTCTTTCATGGGTTGTTATTGCAGGGATTTGGTTTGAATTTATGTCACCTTCAAAAGGAATTGTAAACGGTATCATTCAATTATTTGGATTTCCTGCCCATGATTTTTTAACAGATAAATCTTCCATACGTTGGATTTTGGTACTAAGCGAAGCTTGGCGTAGTATTGGCTGGGATTCAATCATATTCCTAGCAGCAATCATTGGAATAAGTCCTAGCTTGTACGAAGCAGCGTATGTAGATGGAGCAAATCGTTGGCATATCGTTACTAAAATTGTAATCCCACATCTCTACATTCCCATGGTCACAATATTTATTCTGAACATTGGATTCCTAATGAATGCTGGGCTAGATCAAATACTCAACTTTACCAATGATGCAGTTAACAGCAAGATAGATATTATCGACACTTATGTATATCGCGTTGGATTATTGAATTTTGAATATTCATTCGCAACGGCTGCTAGTTTATTTAAGAGTGTTATAGGTGTCATTCTCGTACTATCCACTCACTTTATTTCCAAAAAATTGACTTCAAAAGGCGCATGGTAAGGAGGCCCGAATATGATAGGAAACAAGATTACCTTGTCCAAGTTGTTCATAGGAGCGATTCTTTCTCTACTCACATTAACGATGTTCGTTCCTATTGTGAATATGTTCGCCCGGGCTTTCTCTAGTCCAGATCGAGTTCACTTGTTACAAGGTTATGAAATACTACCGAGAGGCTTTTCACTTATTCATTTTCAGGTCGTACTTCAAAATCCAATTGTTAGTCAAGCATTAATCAATTCCTTATTCATTACGATTGTAGGTACAGTATCTAGTATTTTTCTTACGACGGTCACAGCTTATGTATTAACTAGAAAAAACCTTGTAGGAAAAACTCCAATAATGGTATTTCTCATTATTATTATGATTTTTGAACCAGGTATTATTCAAGAATATATGGTAATGAAGGATATCGCTCTACTAGATAACTTGTGGGCAATGGTCGTTTACCGACTTGTTAATGTTTATTACCTTATTATCATGATGAGGTTTATCGAAGATATTCCAGAATCACTAATTGAGGCAGCAAAGATTGATGGTGCAGGACATATGAAGCTCTTTATGAGAATCGTTCTTCCGCTAGCACGAGTGCCATTAATGACAATTGGTATGTTCTATGCTGTAGTGAAATGGAATGAATTTTTCAAATCAAGTATTTTTCTTTCAAGTAAAGAAAATACGGTGCTTCAAGTTATGTTAAGGCAATTTATTGTAGAGAGAGATACTTCGACATTAGTCGGTGCAGCAGAATTACTCAAAAATTCTAGTGTTGCACAACTAGATTTCTCGGCTTTGAAGGCTGCTACAATCGTGATTGCTATCGTTCCGATTCTCATGCTCTACCCTATTATTCTGAAGCATTATACTGGCGGAGTAATGGAAGGCGGAGTTAAAGAATAAATGTGTTTACAAAAAGGGAGGAAATACAGAATGAACAGAAAAAAGATGAATATCATGCTAATCCTTATGGTCGCAATCGCATTGCTGGTTACAGCTTGTGGAGGAAAAAATGGTAACAACGGCACGAATACAGGTTCAAAAACTCCTGCAACTAACAATGGCACAAATACACCAGCCGATAAGGAGCCCGTAACGCTTACATTCGTGAATAAGGATTTCCCATTGGATGATCCGAATACAGTAAAGTTAATTGCTAAAATTGAAGAAGGTATGAAAGCACAAGGAACTCCTGTCAAACTTGAAATTGTTCCAGTTCAAAGTGGAACATATTCTGAAAAACTTGGTCTGCTACTACAAAGTGGTACAATTCCAGACTTGATGTATTTCCAAGGTGGAGACTATCAATTTGCAATTACACAAGGAATTTTGGAAGATTTGACGCCTTATATCGAGAAATCAACACATTTGAAAGCTTCGCTTTCAGACTATAACTTAGAAAGAATGAAAGAGTATCCGTATCTAGTATATGCTGCCCCAACAACAACTTCAGTAGCAGTTGTACGTAAAGATTGGTTCGATCAAACAGCATCAGGAAAAACATTACTAGAAAATCCTACAACTGATAACTATCTTACATTCTTCAAAGAGCTTAAGGAAGTTAGTGGAGCTAAATATGTCTATACGACTGCTGGCACTTTAGATGAGATTGATCCACTATTTACACAAGCATTTGGTATGACATCTACTTGGGTGAAAGACGATAGCGGTAGCTATGTATATGGCGCTGTATCCAAATTCGGTAAAGACAAGTTAGATTTCTATGCAAAACTATATCAAGAAGGTTTACTTGATCCTGAATATTTAACGAAGAAATGGGATACGAAAGAACAAGCATTCTATGATGGAGATGCAGCAGTTATCGCTGGTCGTCAAGGTAAAGTAATTAATATTTACAATACAAAAATGATGGAGCAAAACGGTGTAGAAGTAATGCCACTTGTTCCAGCTAAAGGTGTCGGTCAAGGTTTTGTTCCAATCAATGTAAGTAAAGAAGATCGTGGTTTTGCAATTTCTAAATTATCTAAAAATAAAGATGCT
The DNA here is from genome assembly GCF_024721975.1 of Paenibacillus endoradicis. Next base: position 460,431 of record NZ_JANQBB010000003.1, read on the forward strand.
GCATTTGCATTACTAGAGTATATGGCAAGTCCTGATGGTTTAATGTTAGATCAGCTTGGTGTTGAAGGTGATGAATATACAATCGCTGATAACCAAATTACTTTAACAGATAAATTCCCAGCTTGGTATGCACATTTCATTGACAACACGATGAATTTCAAGCCTGAACAAACATTTAATCCTGAAACTCCATTCTTATCCACTGCAGCATTAGAGTCACTTGATCTAGTGCAAACTTATTCAACAAAAGATAATGCTTTTGTGATTCCTGCTGATCAATCTGCAGCTTGGGATGCGGCAATCGCTATCTATAAAGAATATGCAGCTAACGTTGTTACTGGTAAAGCTTCAATTAATGATTTTGACAAAATGGTAGAAAGCTTCAATGCAGCTGGTGGTAAAGCTATGACTGAATATGCAAATCAAAACATTAAGTAGGTATTGAGTTAGCGTATGCAAAAAAAAGTATAAAGTACGGGGCTTTGTTGCCCCGTACCCTTAAGGGAGGGGTGGATTAATAATGGTTACGTTTTCCGATAGAGTAAAGGGTGTAGTATTCGGGACAGCATACGGCGACGCGATGGGCGCAGTCGTGGAAAAAATGACCTATGAGCAAATTAAAGAGAAATATGGTCGAGTAGAAACAACACAAACGAAGTGGTGGAAAGCAGATTGGTCTGAATCAGCCCGTCTTTCAAGAATGCGTGGGATGGGAATAATAACGGATGATACGCTAATGACTTTAGCGCTAATGAATGTTTATTGTACAGAAAATCGTCATTTGGATGCTTATGATATAGCTAATGAATTTGTGAAAGAAATAGCTTATCGTCCTAGATATATTCCGGAATTCGGTAGAGAAGCATTAATACTAGACCGACTATTTTATCCGGAAAAACATATTTTCAATCGACATGTATTAGCGAACTGTGAGCCACGCGAGGGCGGCTATGGTAATATGGTCAATTGCGGCGCGGCGATGTATATCTCTCCGATTGGTATTATTAATGCTTGTAATCCAAGGGGAGCATATGACGAGGCCATCTTGTTCGCATCTGGTCATCAACTCAGCTATGGCTTAGAAGCAGCAGGAGTTATGGCTTGTAGTGTAGCGAAAGCCTTTGAGCCAGGTGTATCGGTAGAGCAAGTTATTGATACAGCTCTGCATTATGCCAAAGATGGAACAAAGCGAGCAATTCATGATATATGCGATGCGGCGATAATGCTTAAACATAATAAAGAAGATCGTGATGAGGTTGTACGTAAATTCCATGAAGTAATAGGTCAATATTCTCCGATGGGCAATGATGTGAATAGAGGAGAACATAAGCTTGGTATTGCTACGAATCATTACACACCGAGTAGACTATTTTCCATAGAGGAACTACCACTTGCAATGGGATTCATGATGTTACATGAAGGAAATTTGACAGAAGCAGTGAAAGACGGAGTAAGCTCCGGCCGTGATACAGATTCAATCGGGGTTATGATTGGAGCTATTCTTGGAGCTATGCATGGCGTATCAGCAATTCCTCTTGATGAACGTATTGCTTTAGAAAATGTAAGTAAGCAAAATATAGATCAAAATTGTGATCGTTTCATTGAGGTAGCAGAAGCCATTATTATAGAAGATTTCAATCAGAGTAATGCAAGGCAACAACATATTTTATCAACACTCGGAGGCGGTGCATCAGCATGATAGCAACTAATTATTTGGAAAAGATCTATGCGGGTTATTTGGGAATGAACATCGGTATTCGACTAGGAGCACCAGTTGAACCAACGATTTGGTCTTATGAGCGAATTCTTAATACGTACGGTGATATTACTGATTATGTGAAGCCTTTCAAAAACTTTGCAGCAGATGACGACGCCAATGGTCCATTCTATTTCTTGCGAGCATTGTATGACGATGCTAAGGATAGAGATATCGTACCTCAAGATGTTGCTAGAGCATGGATGAACTATGCACGTGAGGGTGTAGGCATGTTCTGGTGGGGCGGATATGGGATTAGTACAGAACATACTGCTTTTATCAATTTGAAAAATGGAATTGAAGCACCGCAATCTGGATCGATTGCACAAAATGGTACGACAATCGCCGAACAAATTGGTGGTCAAATCTTTATTGATACATGGGGGCTAGTTAATCCAGGTAATCCGCAAAAAGCTGCTGATTTTGGTGAAGCTGCTGCAAGAGTATCGCATGATGGTGAAGGCGTATATGGTGCAAGATTCTTCTGTGCAGCTATTGCCAAAGCATTTGACACTAGTGATGTAAGTGAAATTATTGAAGCGGGTCTAGCACAAATCCCAACCACATCTCTTTATTACCAAGTTGCTAGAGCGGTTATCGCTTTCCATAAGAAACATCCTGCTAATTTCCGTGATTGCCGTGATATGCTTGAAAGAGACTGGGGTTATGATAAATATCCAGGCGTCTGTCACATGATTCCTAATGCTGGTGTATGTATTCTAGCGATGGTATATGGTGAAGGAGACTTCAATCGTACTGTTGAAATTGCAACAATGTGCGGTTGGGATACAGATTGTAATGCTGGTAACGTTGGGACTGTACTAGGTGTTGCATGTGGGCTTGAAGGGATTGCGGATAAATACCGTAAACCAATTAACGATTCTATCGTAATGTCAGGTATTTCAGGATACCTTAACATTCTAGACATTCCATCATATGCGAAGGAGTTAGCTATACTTGGCTATCGTCTAGCTAATGAACCTTGCCCAGCTGAATTACTTAAAAGCTTTAAAGAAGACGAAGTTTACTTTGATTTTGAATTGCCGGGCTCTACTCATAATATGCGTCTATCAAATTCGTTCTTCTGTGAAGCGAAACATTCTACAGAGTATTCTTATAGTGGTACTGGTTCGCTACAAGTTTTATTTGATCGCATGTTACGCGGTGAGCAATGCAAAATATACTATAAACCTTTCTACACAAGAGACGAGTTCAACGACGAAAGGTATTCACCTACGTTTGCGCCAAAAGCATATTCTGGTCAAACGGTATCTATGAAAATTTACTTGGATCAATGGGAAGGCAATGAAACACCAGGTGTTGCTCCATATGTTCGTCTTGCTTCCAGTAAAAAAGAGTTAATCCAAGGTTATGTGAAACTTGTGGGTGAGCAATGGATAGAATTAGAATTCACGATCCCGGATTCTAAAGGCGATTTGATTGATGAGGTTGGTATCGTATTCGAAGCCTATACACCGAAGAAACCGAAAAGCTTAGGACGCATCTTCATTGATGAATTTAGAATATATGGAAAAGCAAATTATGCGATTGATTTTGCTAAGCAGCGCGTTGATTTTGGTTGTATTACACCGTTTGCACATAATCATGGAGCATGGAGAATAGAAAATGGTGCTATGCATTTAATGACTGCTGAACCAAGTGAAGCCTACACAGGTGCGTATTTTGCTAGAGATTATAAGGTTTCAATGGTATTGAATGCACAAAGTGGACATTCACATCTTGTAGCAGTGCGAGCACAAGGCGCGATGCGAGGATACCACATTGGATTTGACGGAGAAGGTCAAGTGTCACTTTATGTGAATGATTTTGGTCATAAGTTGTTAGCATCTGCTGAGTTTAATTGGTCACATAATCAAGATTATCATTTCGAAGTAACAGCTAACGGAAACTTAGTATCATTGAGCATAGGTGGTACAGTCGTATTACAACATGAGGATGACACCTTTAGTTATGGAATGTACGGTGTTAGTACGAATACTGCTGCAAGAACAAGCTATCGCGATATTCGTGTGACAGAATTATAGTCCTAAGGTGAATTGGAGAAGAGTATGAAGATAATTGTAATTGGCAGCATGAATATGGATATGGTCATGCAGACTAGCCGAATTCCAGAAGTGGGAGAGACGATTAATGGAGAGGGATTCTTTCTATCAGGCGGCGGTAAAGGTGCTAATCAGGCAGTAGCTTGCGCGAAAATGGGCGCTGATACATGGATGATGGCGAAGGTCGGCGATGATATCTTTGGTCAATCTCTTCTCGACGATCTATCGAATTATGGTGTGCAAACGGATTTTATAGTTAAGGAAGCGGGTATTTCGACAGGTGTTGCCTCCATTACGGTGAAAGATGGTAACAACTCTATTATATTGGCAAGTGGAGCGAACAGTTGTCTATTGCCAGAGGATATTCGCAAATTAGAATCTGAGCTATTGTCTGCATCCGCAATAATGCTTCAGTTGGAAATTCCGATTGAAACGGTTTACGAAGTTATTTCTGTCGTGAAAGGCAAAGTTCCGATTTTCTTGAATCCAGCTCCTGCACTTCCGCTGGACGATTACATTCTACAAGGCATTCATTACTTCACACCTAACGAAATAGAATGCAGATTGTATACTGGAGTAGAAATTCATACGATAGATGATGCATTTACTGCGTTAGACGTTTTACGTAATAAAGGAATTATGTATCCTTTAATTACGTTAGGTGAGCAAGGTGTTGCTTATTATAATGGTAGCAATAATGTTCATAGGTCTGGCCTTAAGGTTAATGCGATCGATACGACTGCGGCAGGGGATACGTTCTCTGGAACGCTAGCTGCAATGATTGTTGCGGGACAGACAATGGATGAAGCTGTTTCTATGGCAATTCAAGCCTCAGCACTATCTGTTACGAGATTAGGTGCGCAACAATCTATCCCGTTGCTTGCGGAAATGACCAATTAGATTAATAAGTTTTATTACCAAGTAGTAGTGACTTGAGAATTCTCCAGTCACTACTATTTTTTCGCAAGTATTGTTCTCATAGAGATATAACTTAATACGAGACTTAGCAAAACTTTATATCATTGCGAGATTTATTTTCCGGCTTGCAAAACTGTTTCTATGATACACTGAGATGGTTGGAAAGTCATTACATACAAGGGAGAGAATCTGCATGTCACAAGGTAGCCTCATTGCTAGAATAAGGCAGTATTTCACGAATGATTCATTACCACACGACCTTAGGCTTAGCAAAGATGCTGTTGTATCACTTACTATTCATGCTTTTTTTCAATTCGGAGCATCGATGTCAGGGTTATTCCTCAATTTGTACTTGTGGAGGCTGACAGGAGACTTTACAATCAATGCGGTGTATAACATGATCAACTTTGCAATTACACCAATCGCATTTGCTGTCGGTGGATTAGTTGCGAAGAGACATGATCGAATGGTAGTGTATCGACTCGGTATTTCATTTTTCGCAATCTTCTATTTACTAGTTATATTAACTGGTGAAGCAGTACCGCAATATTATATTATATTTGCGCTATTGAACGGTATTGCAGGAGGTTTTTATTGGACCGGGTATTTAGTTTTACAATATGATGTTTCAACCGAGCGTAACCGTATACGTTATCTGGCGATTAATACAATTACGTTTAATTTAGCCGGTTTGGCCGGACCTGCATTAGCTGGACTAATTATTCATCAGATGGATGGGCTGCAAGGGTATATACTAATATTCGTCTTCGCTTTCATTATGTTTGTATTAGCGGCTATTATTAGTATGAAAATTAAAGCAACAGTCAATCATCACCGTACTTATTATTTGAAATATGTAGGTATAGTAATGAAGAAACATCTAAACTGGACAGCAGGTTTATTCAGCTTCTTGTTCTTAGGATTATTTCAAGGTGTGATGCTCTTCTTGCCGAATATAATGCTGTTTAGAGCGTTAGATCGAGAAGATTGGGTAGGTTATTTTCTTGTTTTGTTCTCTGCAATTACTGTAGTGATGGGTTATATCATATCCAAAACTGCGAAAGAAGAGTATGTAAGAAAATATATTTTCTTTTCAACATGTGGAGTAGTTATCGGAGCCTTTCTACTATTAATTGAAGTTAAATTATGGTCAGTCGTTATTTTTATGATTATATACTCTATGTGTACACCATTAATTACAAACTCTTTGACCTCGTATTTCTATAGAACTATTACTGCATTGCCACTAAAGGGGCAATTGAAAGTAGAAGCTGTCGTTATGAGGGAATTATTCCTTAACTTAGGAAGGATCTTTGCAATTATTTTGTTAATTATTTTTGCTAGTGATCTTGATTCGATTTGGTTACCAATAATAATAATATCAATGGCTTCTGCACAGTTTTTAATTCTAATATGCATAAGGAAAGAGCCTAGAGCGGTAGTTACTAATAGCGTTAGTTCCAAGAGCAATAATATAGCCAAATAATCGGTATAATATAAAGCTGAATGTAGCTAAGTAAGACTGGGACTATCCATATCTAATACTTGTACATTCAGCTTTCGAATCTAGAGACGTTTTCGACGGAATAGGACAATGAAACTTGCACCTATTAATATTGCAATGACACTGAATAATGTTGTTAGGGCGTGTTCTAGTTTCACTTCAGTTGAAATCGTTGGGACTACAGATGAGGGGTTAGCATTCAGGCCGCCGCCCATTTGAAATTGACCCATATTACCTGGACCACGGTTTCCGCCCTGTCCACCAAAATTCATTCCACCAGCATTCTCATTATTTGTTATACGTTCAAGCATGGTAAGAGCGTCATAGAGAGATATACCATCAGGAAGTGGGAACTCAGTTGCATTTGCAGTTCCATCTTTTATACTTTCAAGAACAGTTTTTGCTTCCTCAATACTCATTCCGTTAAGAAGATCCATTGCACCACCACCGAAGTTCATGCCATCGGGAGGAGTCATCGCACCATCAGCATTGCCGTCTTCTCCGCCAAAGTTCATGCCGTCGGGAGGAGCCATCGCACCATCAGCATTGCCGTCTTGTCCGCCGAAGTTCATGCCATCGGGAGGAGCCATCGCACCATCAGCATTGCCGTCTTGTCCGCCAAAGTTCATGCCATCGGGAGGAGTCATCGCACCATCAGCATTGTCGCCTCGACCACCAAAGTTCATCTTTCCTCCGCCACCATTGCCTGGTCCACCGGAGGCTGAACCGGAACCATCACCTGCAGATTCAATTTCACCACTTAATTGTTTTGAAATAGATTCTATTTGTGTATCCACGAAAGTTAATAATGATGCAACACCTTTTTCATACTCTTCGTAAGTTACAAAAGCAGTAGGATCAGCAGCAACCGAGTCACTAATTAACGATTGAACTTCTTGCACTCTTGTTACAAATTGACCACTAGTGAATTCCCTGTCTACTAATTCGTTAATAATAGTATGATATTGCTCACGATAAGTATCGCTCGCTATGAGATTAGCAATTAGAGGTCTAGTATTAAGAGCAACACCGGTAGGCTCATCAATAAGAATACCTGAACCACCAAACCCACCAAATGCCATATTCATATCCCATGGAATTATAGAAAAAATACCATCGGTTTCATATAAATAATAATTGTGTTTAAAATTTCCAGCATAGCTATCAAGATTAGCGGTAACCGTATTGAGCGCTATAAATTTTAATGCTGACGAAACATCAAGCACCTCTTCATAACGATCACTATTATTAAGCACATCCGTCATATGAAGGAGCGCTTCTTCGTCTGCTTCGCCATACTTCACATCAAGGCCAGTGTATTCTTCAAACGTAGCTAGAGCTGTTAAGTCTGCGCCAGTACCGCCATTTGATTTATATAATGTTCCTGAACTATCCTCAAACTCTCGCTCGATAAACGCGCTATTCATTTGTTCGACTGCTGTATATAACCCCCAAAGCTCTCCATTAATATACACATTTACGAAAGAGTGTTTAGGGGTTGGGATACTCATGTTTTCAGCGATTTCATAAGCAAGAAATTCTCTCATATACGATGCATCACTATAATTATTATTGAGATTGATCGTTGTAACTCCTTCAATATTTTGTGTTACGTACTCGTCAAGTGATAACTTGAAACTATATCGCTCCGAATCCGTCATCTTGGCTACGGATGTTAGACTGGAATTTCCTTTTGTCCTAAATCCAACATTATCAAATTTTTTTCCGTTATAAGTAACATTTGCAGAGTGGTAAGCTTCTGCTGTTGGATCATCAAGTATCTCTTGAAATGCAGTTTCATCTATTGATATATCTACTGAAACGATTTCGTTCTTAGGAAAGTAGATCGTGTCTAATTTGCTAGTAGAAGCTACACCATTAACCTTATTAGAGGTACTCGACTTAGAGCACCCACTAATTAGACTGACCATGAGGAGGAGACTAACGGTGATTAACATTGATTTTGAGGTTGTTAATTTCATATCGTCCTCCTAGATTAAGATACGTAATCGCCGTTGTAGCTAATTAATACGGCAGTTTGTACACCAGGAATAGCTGCCAAAGCATTAATGAATGAACCAGTTTTATCTTTGAGACGGATTTCAAACGTAACTTCAATATTGCCTGGAGTAACTGTTTTTTGTTTAACATTGAATTTTTTAACTTCTTCTGAAATTTTAGATTGTGCTTGTTGTTCTGCTGTATCATGATCACAATTAACAACAAGTAAATAAGGGGTTTCTGTAGATCCACCTTTAATAAAGAAGAACAAGATCAATCCAATAATGAGTGAACCTATAATAGCTAAAGTATAGAAACCAGCTCCTGTAACGATACCTGCGACTGCTGCCCAGAATAAGAAGATCAGGTCAGTGGGGTCTTTAATTGGTGTTCTAAAACGTACAATGGACAACGCACCAACCATACCAAGGGATAGTACTAGATTAGAATTTATAGCAATAATAACAGTGGCTGTAATCATCGTCATTCCGATAAGTGCAACGTTAAAGCTTTTAGAATATAGAATACCGCTAAATATGCGGCGATATAAGAAATAAATAAATAATCCGACGATGAATGAAATTGCTAGCGAAATAATAATCTGACTAATTGCAATATCAGTACCGAAGCTATCAAGCACCGAATTTTTAATAATATCTGTAAATGAGTTACTTGTCGTATCAGTAGCTGCTGCTGCAGAAGTTACTGTGTTTGTTGTTTCCATTAATAATCCTCCCAATTGTTTGCTTTATTGTATTTGCGGCAAATAACATATTTTGACGCTGAAGTTCGATTTACGCCTTCAAGCTGTAATGCTGCTTGTATCGCTTGCGGTAAATATTCATCATACTTAATTTCTAAAATGATTCTTTCGTCGTCTAGCGCTGGTATTGGTTTTAAGTTAGGATCAAAAATATCGATATTGTTTAATCCTGTTCGTAATTGCTTATCGAATGTAATGCGAACATTCCCATGCCGAGATACATAAGGTTCACGGACATAATCAACAATGACAATGGGGCGAAGCAATTGGTTCTTCATCTGACTGTAAATCTCAAGTAGTAGTGGCTTATTGCCCTCTTTTAATACTTCATAATTTCCCGCAATAATTTGATCATACATTGCCCGTGTAATAGGTTCTTTTATTTTGGCGATATAATCACGATATTTAATTTTTTTCTCAAAGTGGATGACATTATCATTTTTGTTGTAGATCCGAATTCGATATTTAACACGGTCTCGAATACCGCCTAGTTTCTCATGTAATGCTGTATTTTGAATATCATCAAAGTACAGACTGCGAATATGATATTCCCCTTCTTCAGACACATGTTGGTCTAATTGTAAAATGCCTTTTAATTTCTGAGTAATAATGAAACGTTGATGAGGACTAATATAATATTTGAACTCATTGCGATACTTTAACGATTGGCTCATGGTACACCTCATTTCTATTTCGTAATAATCAATGTATAGTTGTATTGTAAAGTTGAATGCTTATACGAAAATGAATAGTAACTGAAAGTAAGCTGAATGCTTGTCAATAGTATTTTGTGTTAAACTTTTGTAAAAGATATGAAAGTGGGTGATATCCATGACGAAAGAAAAAATTGGAATAGTAGTCATTATCGTTATATTGTTGGTCGGTATTGGTATAGCGGAGTATTGGAAGAAATCTGATAATGAGAAGCCTTATGGAGTAACCATCTCCATTGTAGATAATACAACGCGTATTATAAGTTGGAGTTCTGCCAAGTTAGAAGTTCAACCTTATATAGAGTGGGTTAGTAGTGCCGAATACGACTCGTGGAATGCTAATAATGTAATATCTACTACAGCATCTGTAAAAGAATATATTAATAGTAATGATGAGATCTATTACCGTTATTCTGTTCAATTAGATAGTCTTGGAGAGAATATGAGTTATACGTATCGTGTGGGTGGAGAGGACAAGAAGTTACGAAGTGACAATGCAATATTCAACATCTATAACGCTGATCAGGAGCAGTTTTCCTTTATACATGTAACAGATTCTCAAGGAGAGACTGAAAATGATTTTAAGGTGTGGGGACAAACATTAGAGAAAGCGATAAGTACATTACCAGAAGCTCAATTTATTGTGCACAGCGGTGATATGACAGAAGATCCTAATGTCGAGCAACAGTGGAAATGGTTCTTCCAATTTAGTAAGTCACTGATGGGCCGGCCATTCATGCCAACAATAGGTAATCATGAACAATTGAATGAAGAGGCTAGTAGTTATCATACGCATTTTACGATGCCTTTAAATGGTGCAAATAAGCTTATAGAAGAAACGAGTTATTATTTTGAATATAGTAATATGCTCTATATTAGTATGAATACAGAAGGGGACATTGATGAACAAACGAATTGGTTAGAACAAGTGTTAGAGAAACATCCACAAAAGTGGATTGTCGTCTCTATGCATCGAGGCGTATACGGTGGTAGTCGCTTTAATGAAGCAGATGATTGGGTACAATTATTTGATAAGTATGGCGTTCAGCTTGTGTTGCAAGGACATAACCATGAATATTCAAGAAGTTATCCATTAATCGACGGTGAGGCTGTCGATGGTCAATCTAATACCATTACTGAAGGTACGGTATATGTAACGATGAACGCTTCTGGTACGAAGTTTAATGAAAAGAAAAAGGATAAAAAATATCAAGCCGTTCATTTCCAAAATGAATTACAAATGTTTGGCACAGTAACAGTCTCTGCAACTGAACTGATCTATAATGCTTATGATATTAATGGAGATTTACTTGATTCATTTACGATTGAGCAATAATAAGTGAAAAGCGCAAGAAGATCTATGAAATACATAGACATCTTGCGCTTTTTATATAAATATTATTGAGCTTCATATACTAGCAAGCGCATCTATTCATCTATTCATTAGCTTCTAATTTAGGAAGCAAAATAATAAAACTTGTACCTATTCCTATTTCACTTATTACATCAATTGTACCTTTGTGACCATCGATAATAGACTTGGAAATAGAAAGACCGAGTCCAGCCCCGCCAGAAGCACGTGACCTAGCCTGATCAACACGGAAAAATCGTTGGAATAATTGAGGGAGATGCTCTTTGGAGATTCCTATTCCATTGTCAGTAATTGTTAGCTTAACTTGATTATCTAATTCAGTTAATGCTATTGTAATTTCACCAGATCGAGCGTCTGTATGCTGAATAGCATTTTGCACAAGATTAAGAATGACTTGCTTAATTTGATTTTTATTTCCTTCTAGATAGAAATTAGAGTTCGGAATCGTTGTTATCGTCAATTTACGATCATTCGCCATCATTTCAAGTTGCATTTTCATACTATCTAGTAGCTGAGTTAGACTGAATTTATCAACAGAGTGAATGGACGCTTCATTTGTAATATCTAGCTTAGCTAGTTGTAATAAGTTTTCTACTAACATAGTCATCCGTTTAGACTCTTGTTCCATTGTTTTTAGAGAAGACACAAGATGAGTTTTGTTGTTCATTGCTCCTCTTTGAAGCACTTCAATAAAACCGAATATAGATGTTATCGGAGTTCGAAGTTCATGCGAAGCATCCGCGATAAATTGTCTCATTCGATCATTGCTTTGCCGCTCTAACTCGAAAGCATGATCAATTCTTTCGAGCATATTATTATAGGCCAAAGATAATTGATCGATTTCATATTGTTTTTGGTTGACTGGTAATTTTTCTGAGAGGTTACCAGCATTCGTACGTTCTACAACATCGATAACATTCGTTAAGGGATTTAACGTCTTTCTCAGACTTGGTAGTAACATTAGTAGTCCAGTTAATAAAGCTACGAAAGCAGCGACGATGTATATAGTTAACTGCGTATACAGTTGTTTGTGTAAGGAGCGTAGCTCAATGCTTACTTGTAGAATTCCATTTTCACGATTAGCGTTATTACGATGAAAGACAACCATCTTATCTGCGCCCTCACTGTCAGCATAAATGTAATATTTTTTGAGTTGACGGGATTTACTTGCCTCTAAGATTTGGGCGTAATCCTCAGAAGTAATGATGGGAGATAGCTCATCTTGATCATCAGATATTATCGTTATACTACCATCAGAATTAATATAGCTAACTTCCATTCCTGGCTGAAACATAATAGGTCCGTTTGGCGTACGTGCACTATCATCTCTGTGTCTTGTTAATTCACCATTCTGCTTGAGAAAGGCCGGATTTGGTGGCCAGCCCATTATTTGTGAATGAATGGCATCAGCACGATTCTCGTATAAAAAATCTCTCATAAAAGCGTATTGTAGTATACCGATAAGAAGAAATAGAATCGCAATAATAATTAATGTAGTTGTAATTAATTGACCACGTAATGAATGTAGAAAATACTTTTTTATTGACATTACACATCCATCCTATAGCCAGCGCCTCGAAGGGTGCGAATGATTCGATGTTCTTTGTCTCCTAGTTTCTCACGAATAGCACGAACATACACTTCTACAATGTTATGTTCTCCTCCAAAGTCGTAGCCCCATACCTTATCTAATATATTGGTTTTACTTAGTACAGCACCGTTGTGTAAAAGTAGTAATCTCAGTAATTCATATTCCGTTGGAGAAAGCTCCAGCACTTGATCATCGAAAGTGATCTCTTTGCGACGATCATCTAGGATGAATAGCCCATATCGAACTTCTCCCAATAGATTAGGAAACTGATTACGTACTCGAGCATGAATACGAGCGATCAATTCACTGAAGCTGAAGGGCTTAATTAAATAATCATCAGCACCTAATGTAAATCCGTTCACACGATCCTCAATATCGTCTTTGGCAGTAAGCATAATAATTGCAATTTCATCGCCCTTATCCTTCAACGATTTACAGACATCAAACCCGTTCATAACGGGCATCATTACATCAAGAATAACAACATGTGGCTTAAATTGTTCTGCTTTTTCAATTGCAAGTATGCCGTTTGCTGCAGTTTCAATTGTTGCGCCTTCATTCATCAAGCCTAACTCTAAAAATTGGAGAATACTTTCCTCGTCGTCAACTAATAGTATTTTTATTCCATTCAAGTTATTCATATATAACTTCCTTTCTAAGCATCTGTGGTATGTTCATTAAGATAGGGTGGCTGATTTGTCGAAAAAAGGATAAAATAATAAGATCAAAGATCGTATGGAAGATCGAAACATCTAAGGAGTCCTGCTATGAGAACATGGAATTTACGTCAAAGTGTTAATTTATCAATTGCTTTATCATTTATTGGATTGTTAATAGTCTTTCCATTTCAACAAACATTTGTAGGTGGACTATTTTTCGCTGCTTTTTGCGCTGCAACGATTGGTGGTTTAGCTGATTCATTTGCAGTTAGTGCACTATTTGGTCAACCTTTGAAAGTGCGGTGGCCAAACTGGTTAGGTACTAATATTATAGCTCGAAATCGAGATCGATTAATAGATGAGCTCGTTGACATGGTAGAACATGAGCTACTATCAACAGAAATGATTATAAAGCAACTAAAAGGTTATGATGCTGCTACAGTTATTGTACATTATGTTGAAAGTAATGAAGGAAAACAAGCGATCAAAGGTTTGCTTCGTCAACTGCTAACGGATCTGCTGAAAGTAAGTAATCCTGCGGTATTTAGCTTATCCTTAAATCGCCTTATTAATCAAGGGCTGCAACATAGCAAGCTTACTCCGATAATACAGCAGTTTATTACTTGGAGTGTGAAAGAAAAGTACGATCATATGCTAATCTCTGCAGTTTCTAAACAACTGCGAAAATTGCTTGAAAAGCCCGGTGTAAAGCAGTTTTTACATGAATTTATTGCCACAGCATTACGTTCTTACGAACAGAATAAGAAGGGTAGACAGTTTGTCAATGGAGTTGCTGGATTGAATGCAGATGAGCTAACTGAAAAGTTGCTGAAAATAGCTGACGATCTTCTCTTGGCTATTCAAGATCATGATCATCCATTGCAGTTAAAGCTTCAACAGTATATCGTGGGATTTAGCAATAGACTTCAAGAAGATGAAGTGTATGCTGCAGACATATCAAGAAAAATTGAGGTTTTATTTGAAAAGTTAACTGCTTCACTGTTAACAACAGATACAATCTCTAATTTTCTAATGCAATTACGAGATCAGTTGGATCAATCAGAGTATGAGCATGAAGAAGGTGTATTAGCAAGTTGGTTAGATTCTAAAGTTGATGAATTACTTTCCTCACTAAGATTTCGCCAAGAACTACTGGAACAGTTCAATCATTATGTAAGGAGTGCACTAATGCAATTTGTGGAGCGCAATCATACGTATGTTGGGCAATTAGTTCGAACCAAATTAGAACAATTTGATGTGGAGCAATTGATCGCGCTCGTACAGGAGAAAACAGCGAAGGATTTACAATATATTCGCTTGAATGGTACTGCCGTAGGGTCATTAATTGGTGTTCTCCTTTATCTTATTCAGTATAGTTTAGGGGGAGTGCTATCATGAATATGCGTCGTAGAGCCAATATTAGCCTGTTATTATTAGCGATTTTATTCGTTATTTCACTTATACTGAAATGGACGCTTGATCATCCTTGGTGGTGTGAAGCATTACTATTCATAGCAGAAGCTGGAATGGTAGGTGCATTAGCCGATTGGTTTGCCGTTTCTGCACTGTTCCGTCATCCACTTGGGATGAAATGGATTCCCCATACAGCGATAGTTCCCAAAAATCGTGATAAACTAATCGACGGTGTTGTATATCTAGTTGAAGAACAGCTCTTGAACAAAGAAATGATCGAACAACAATTGAACAAGATGAAATTGTCAGAAATACTGATTTCATTTGTTGATCGTAAATGGGATAGTAAAAATTCAGAGCAATGGATTCAACGATTGCTTTCTAAAGTAGTTAGCTCTGTACAAAGTGAGAAGTTAGCAACTGGAGTAGCATCTAAAATTAACGAGAAGATGGAGAGCGCTCCAGCATCTTCTTACATTGGTAAAGGACTTTCTTATGCGTTAGATAAGCAATATGATCAATTTATTATTGAGAAACTAATTGAACTAGCCCAAGAAAGAGTTCAACAACCTGATGTAAAACCGGCAATAAAGGCTTTGCTAGAACAGGAAAAAGATAAAGCGTTAGAGAAAAACGGTGGTGGATGGTTAGCGAAAACGTTATTTTCTTTCGCAGAAGCAGCAAATGCGGTTAATTTTGATGATGCTGCTGATGTCCTATATCGTGATATCGTATTATTGCTAGTACAATTAAAAAATCCACAGCATGAACTGCGCGTTATGTTGTCGGAGCAATTACAAAATCTAGCCGAGCAACTTCAAGAAGCTGACCAAGATGTAGCAACGGTTATTGAACAATGGAAGCAACAATTACTGCAGGAAATAACGATTTCTCCACTGCTACAGCAATTAATTGCATACATTCAAAGTCAATTAAGTGGAGTAAATGAAGAACAAAAAGTACCATATCCTCAATTACAGAAATGGTTGACTAGATTAGTGAGATCATATTGGGAGTGGTTCAAATCCGATATACAATCACAACAGTTAGTTGAATCGAAATTAAAGCATTTTCTAAGTCATCTCATTGAACATGAGCATGTTGTAATAGGGAAGATTGTACGATCAACATTAGATACCTTTTCTGAAGAGCGATTGGTTGAATTCGTGGAAGATAAAGTAGACATTGATTTACAACGAATCCGTGTCAACGGTGCATTAATTGGTGCATCCATAGGTGCAGTACTATACATGTTACTACATGGTGTATATGAACCACTCCTTAACTATATGGGTATTATTTCATAGTCATATGCTCTGAACTATATTCATATTATGTTCTGTAAGGGGATGATGATATGAAAAGTGAAGTCAGCCGATATTATCAATTGAAACAAAAGCAAAAGTTAATTGAACAAGAATTGGCTCAATTGAAAGAACAGATATTGGCTAAAATGACGGAAGAAGATAGCAGAGAGCAGATTGTCGGTAGCTATAAAGTGAAATTGGTTACATCTGAGCGAAAAGAATATCAGGAGAATTTACTATATAATGCGTTACCTGATCCAGAACTTTGGCGAATGTTATCTAAGCCCGATCAAGGCAAAATAACGGGACTCATTAAAGTCGGAGCTATTCAAGAAGATCAGCTTAAAGAGACCTATACAGTCCGTCAACAAATTGCATTGATCATTGATAAGAAGTAGCCAACCAATTGCATAACAAAATACAATCAAAAGCGAGTCGAACGCGGTATATACCATGTTCAACTCGCTTTTTGACGTCGTTTTTGTGAGTACAGGGTAGAATAATGTTGGATCCGTGATGAAATTTGTTGGTTAATTGCATACGTTTTTTACTATATTACAGACAACTTTCCATCCCTTCATAATTGAAATAAAGCATAAAATAAATTTATTAGATATTAGTAAGCGCTTACGAAAGTGTAACAAATACTACTTTTCATCATCAGGGAAGTATGAAAATTAGCTCATGAAAAGTTTTAAGTAAATGCTTCCGAAGCTACTTTTCATCACCAAGGAAGTATGACAAGTAGTTATGAAAAGTTTTAGGAGGGTAACTATGAATCCTGCACTTGAAAGTAAACCGGTTCGAAAAAAGTTTACAATAAGCACCAAATATCGCTTATTGCTGTATGCGTCACCATTTTTAATATTAGTCTTTGTATTTAGCTATTTCCCTCTATACGGTTGGACGTATGCATTCTTCAATTATCGCGTCGGATTTCCGTTATTGGACACTGAGTTTGTTGGATTTAAATGGTTTACATCAATAATCAACAATGAATTTCAAGTGAAAGAAGTTACTAGAGTATTAAAGAATACATTCGGTATTAGTACATTAGGACTTCTAACATCAATATTGCCTGTTATCTTCGCAGTATTGCTCGTTGAAATTAAGACGAATTGGTACAAGCGCGTTGTACAGACGTTAACGACATTACCTAACTTTATTAGCTGGGTACTTGTGTACGCGATTGCGTTCATGTTGTTTTCAGTAGATAACGGAATCGTTAATAAGTTAATGATTCAGTTAGGATTTCAAGAAAAAGCTATTAATTACTTAGCTTCTCCAGACTTCATTTGGATCAAGATGACACTCTGGAATATTTGGAAAACGCTAGGTTGGAGTGCAATACTCTATATCGCCGCTATTACTTCGATAGACCAAGAATTATACGATGCTGCAAAGGTTGATGGAGCGGGACGTTTCCGCTTAATGTGGCACATTACGTTACCTGGTGTGATGTCAACATTCTTCGTATTGTTATTGCTATCGATTGCAAACTTTATGAATAACGGTCTAGAGCAATACTTTGTCTTCCAAAACAGCTTGAATAAGGACTCGATAGAGGTTCTCGATTTGTACGTATATAACACAGGACTTGTCGGTTATAACTTCTCCTTTGCTACTGCTGTTAGTATGTTGAAATCATTTGTAAGTATATTCTTACTCTTTGTCGCGAATCAACTTTCGAAATGGGTAAGAGGGGAATCTGTTATCTAGTTCAATCATTGTAGGAGAGGAGAACATCGTATGACTCAACGACGTAGCTTTGCTGATAGATTGTTTCAAGTTTTGAATTACTCAGGATTCGGAATAATAACGATCATTTGTATATTCCCATTTTATTATTTGTTCATTCAGACAATAAGTGATAATGCACTCAGTGCTAATGGGTCTGTAACTTTCTTCCCTAAAGGAATACATTTCTCGAATTATATTCAGGTATTGCAAGTAAAGGGCTTATCACATGCTGCATTAGTATCAGTAGGAAGAACGGTACTTGGAACAATTGGTACAGTAATTGGTTCGGCATTTCTAGGTTATATATTTACAAAACGTAAAATGGCTGGTCGCGTATTTTGGTACCGTTTCGTTATTGTAACAATGTATTTCAATGCAGGAATCATTCCTTGGTTTATCGTTATGATGAATTTGAACTTAACGAATAATTTTTGGGCGTATGTTCTTCCGGCAATCATCTCACCTTTCAACGTCATTCTAGTAAAAACATTTGTTGAATCTTTACCTGAAGCACTTGAAGAATCTGCTGAAATGGATGGTGCAGGTACATTTACACTGTTTACTCGCATCGTATTCCCACTTATTATGCCAATCGTTGCTACGATTGCAATATTCTCAGCAGTAAATCAGTGGAATTCATTCATGGATACAGTCTTCCTAATGACTAAAGATAAATACTACACATTGCAGTTTGTACTATATAAATATTTGAATGAATCGAATTCATTAGCAGCCATTATTAAATCAGGTCAAGGATTAGAAAACATTGATTTGTCGAAATTGCAAACGTCTACATCTGTTCGAACAACTGTAGCAATGATCGTAGTTACTCCAATTCTTGCAGTGTATCCATTCTTCCAACGTTATTTCGTAAAAGGAATTATGATCGGTGCAGTAAAAGGCTAATTTATCATCGCTTACGAAGTAACTTTTTGATAAAAAAGTTTTAGCTAATGCTTACGAAGTAACTTTTCACAAAAAGTTTTGGGAGGTGGTTTCCTCAGAGTGTAACGGTAATACCATTGTGAAGTTTAAAATAAGAAGGGAGTAACAAAAAATGGTTAAAACAAAGAGATCATTAGTAACTCTTTTAGTATTTGTAATGTGTGTTTCATTATTAGCGGCATGTGGATCTAAAGGCAATGACCCGAAAACTACCCCTACTCCAGCTCCTAAGACTAGCAATGAAGGTACTGATGTAGTTGAGCCTGTTACACGTGATGAAATTACAATTGATATTTTCTCTATGCTTTCTAATTTCTCAGGTGAGCAAACAGGTTGGTTTGCACATGTAGTCAAAGAAAAATTCAATATCAATATTAATATTATCGCATCTAACCTTGAAGGTGGAGGAGATACGAAATTCCAAACGATGATGGCCGGTGGCGATCTTGGTGATCTAGTTGTATTCGGTGATACTGATGCAAAGTACACTGATGCGATCGCAGCAGGTATGTTACTTGACTGGAACAAAGATGGTTTAGTAGATCAATACGGTAAAAACTTACTACAAAATGCACCAAAAGCACTTGAGAAAAACACAGCACAATTTGGTGGAGGTACTGCTATTTATGGCGTTGGTAATGATGTAGGTCCTGATACAGCTGGTCCTTCTGAAGCACAAGAGCTTAACTACCACCCTAACCTTCGCTGGGATCTTTATGAAGCGATAGGTAAACCAGCAATCAAAACAATGGAAGATTACCTTCCAGTTCTAAAAGCAATGCAAGAGGCTCAACCAGAAAGTGATAGCGGTAAACCAACTTATGCATTCTCTATGTGGGGTGACTGGGATGGTAACATGATGATGAACACTAAAGCTTGGGCAGGTATGCATGGTTTTGAAGAAGGCGATGGATTCAATCCAGGTGGTTTCACTTTAGTATCTGCGGATACAGAAGAAGTTCAATCAATCCTTGATGAGAACAGCTATTACATGAGAGGATTAAAACTTTACTTTGATGCCAATCAAATGGGCTTAGTTGATCCTGATTCAATTACGCAAAACTTTGGTGATGCTGTAAATAAAATGACTGATGGTCAAGTTCTATTCTCATGGTTCTCTTGGTTTGATGATGCTTACAATACACCTGAACGTACTGCAGAAGGTAAAGGTTTCCACCTTGTACCATTCGATGAAGCAAGATCGTTCTCATATGGATTTAATCCATATGGTGGTAATCGTGTATATGCAATTGGTTCCAAAACGGAACATCCTGATCGTGTAATGGAACTAATTGATTGGTTGTACACTCCGGAAGGAACTCTAACTGCGAACTATGGTCCTGAAGGCATGGCGTGGGAACTTGTAGATGGAAAACCAGTATTGACTGCTCTTGGGTTAGAAGCGTTCCCATCTAATAAAACTGCAATTCCTGCAGAATTTGGTGGCGGTGTTTGGGATGATGGACGTAACCAAATTAATAATACAACATTCAAAACAAGTATGATTAATCCTGAGAATGGTGATCCATACGATTACAGTCTATGGACATCTACTCTAGCGAAAGCTCCAACGAAATTAGATGAAAATTGGAGAGCAGCTATGGGAGCTAATACAGCGGTTGAATGGTTTGTGAAAAACAATAAAATCGCAGTACAAAAAGCTATCTTTACAGGTAAACCTTATGTAGAGATGAGCGATGATCTGAAACAAAAACAAGGTCAAGTCGCTGCTGTAATTAAAGAGTATTCATGGAAATTAATCTATGCTAACGATCAAGCACAATTCGACAAGTTGAAAGAAGAAATGATCAATAAAGCAAAAGGTCTAGGCTATGATGAAGTTGTTGCATTCAATAAAGAGCAACATAAAGTAGTATTCGAAGCTCGCAAATCTTCTTAATTCATAAGTAAAGTATTAATAAAGTAAGGAAACTATTAAATAGTTTCCTTACTTTATTTTAAACTGTTTCCATATTTCGCTATTTTGTTTACAATGTTAATAAAGTATATAAATGAGGTTGCTGATGCATGAAGATCATCAATAGAATACGGCAGTTGTTCAAACGGAGTACTTTGCGAAGAACGCTCGTTATTTATTTGTTAATTGCTTGTTTATGTCCACCTGCTTTATTAGCGGGTTATACTTATTCTGCCATGCACTCTATATTGAAACATAAAATATCAGCAGGTATTGAAGCGAGTTTGAAACAAGAAGCAATGGGAATAGAAAATCTACTAAGTAATATGGATTTTGTATCGAAACAGTTTGCATTAGATGGTCAAACAGCTACTCGAGTCAATGAATATATCCAATCAGAGAAGTTAACTGAAAAAGCAAACCTCATTCAGTATATCGATGACACATTCAATGTTGTTAACTTTACAAATCCCAATATAGGTTTGATGGTGTATTACCATGAAAATATGGAAAAATCTATATTGTTTAATAATTTAACTGTTAGAGATGATTTTAATATTGATAATCTACCGCTTTTTATCAGATACAATGGTACCGCTTACTTTGGTCCTCATACTACACAATACAAAAATAATGAAAACATTGTGTTTTCATCAATCCGTGAAGTGAAAACGAGCAGTGAAAATTCAATCTATATTTACTTAGAATCAAATTATAATATGTTCCGGAAAATGATGAACAGTAATTGGTACGCTATGCCCGTTCATCATTACTTAATCTCTGAGCAAAATGAAGTAATCTACGCGGATGTTGGTGATCCTCCTTTTGCACCTGAATCATTGAATTGGCAAATGGTCGACAATGGACTCGAACAGCTCGAAGGAAATTATGTGTTTGGCTACGAGAGTATTCAAGGCTGGAAGCTTGTCATAGCAGTACAAAAGGGCGAATACAATCATGAAATTAATGAGTGGTTATGGCGTATGATTGCCTTAGTGCTAGGTTCACTCGTGTTAGCATTTATTATAGCGATGATGATATGGCGTAAAGTCTATGGTTCCTTAAGGCGTGTTAATTTAGAAATTGTTCGTATGACAGGTGATCGCGAAGCACCTGTTAAAAATATAGGAATTGAAGAATTTGATTCTTTACTCAATAATTTTGGTGTTATGAAGCGAACGGTAAATGAACTAATTGCAGAGGTTTCCTTGAACGAACGTAAGAAATCTCAATTAGAAATAGAGAAGTTACTAAGTCAGATCAATCCACATTTTCTACACAATACGTTAAATACTGTTCAATGGATAGCCCGAGCCAACGAGCAGGATGACATTGATAGAATAGTTACTTTGCTTGTGAAAGTCTTACATTACAATATGGGTAAAGGAAGTCTTATCGTAACGATTTCAGAAGAATTAGCTGCATTACAAAACTACATTGATCTACATTATATTCGTTATGAAGATGAACTACAGTTTGTCATTGATGTAGATGACAGATTGAAATCTATTTCAGTTCCGAGATTTTTACTACAACCGATGGTTGAGAATGCAATTTATCATGGTAGAAGTGATGGTACTAGTCTAATCTCTATCTCAATCATTCAGAATTCTGATACGACTTTAAAGTTAGAAGTTAGAGATAATGGTCCAGGTGTAGACGAGTTGACGATACAACAAATATTAGAACGTAGATATGAAAGCTCATCTATCGGAATGGGTATCGGACTTAGTTATGTACAACGCTTATTAGAACGTTTCTATGGTGACTCAAGTTATCTCGAAATTGAAAGTGAAATTGGAGTAGGTACATGTCTATCCGTCATTATTCCATTAACTCTAGAGGAGGAACGTTATGATTAACGCACTTGTTGTTGATGATGAGCGAATGGTTCGAAAAGGATTACTATCATTAACTGATTGGCAGCAATATGGCATTTCGTTCATTGGTGAAGCGAAAGATGGTATACAAGCACTTCAGTTCCTTTCAAAACATCATGTTGATGTTATGTTTGTAGATATAACGATGCCTATCATGAATGGGTTTGAGTTAATGAAGCGGGTACAAGAGCAACATTCGGAAGTTCAATTTGTAATATTAACTTGTCATCATGAATTTAATTATGTTCAAGAAGCACTTCAGATTGGAGCTATTGATTATATCGTAAAAACATTACTCAATAGAGATAATGTAGATGAAACGGTTACGCGAATTTTATCTCGATTAAAACGAGATAAAGAAAAGAAAATTCAAGAACAAACCAATTTTTATCAGGGCGGAGTTTACTTGTTGTTGAAAGGAACAACAAAGGTTGATAGTTATTATATGAAAGAGCAACTACCTTCAAGTTTATCGTATAACGAGATAACTAAGCGCTTATTACAGATTGAAGGTAATAACACAAAGGAAATCGTCGAACTAGAACGAGCAAATATATTGCAATATGCATCTCTAATCACTATTGATAATTGTGATCAGCGGTATCATGTTGATGTTGAACATTGGCTAAAAACCGGATTTTTGAATTTTTATTTTTATGCATCAACTGATGATTATCTGGTAATCAGTGAAACCGAACTAGATCAATTGTTATCACAACAAGATGATGTGATCCGAGAACAACAATTGAAGCAATGGAACGATGAGAAAGTCCAATATAGATGGTTACTATACCCCCAAGAATGGATGCGTTGGCAGCGGACTACACTTAATATACAACCAGACCCCCAATTACTCATTCAATTGGCGGAGGATCTTTATACTCAGCTTGTTCAAACAATGAAATGGCAAGATGATGATCCCGAGTCACCTCTGCCTGTTCCAGATCTATCTCAATGGATCAAAATAGAACAGTGGTTGTTACAATTATCACTACAATTACGAGGTAGAATGACTGATTTGACCTTATCTCATGACGTTGTGATCTGTATGATAAAAGCCATTCAATATATGCATAATCAGATTGGGTCTGAATTGAATCAGAATGATATAGCATATCAAGTAGGAATGAGTAGAAGTTACTTTAGTCAGTGCTTTAAACGTTTTTTTGGTGTGTCATTTGGGGAAGTATTACGTCATCTACGCATTGAAACGGCCAAACAGTTACTACTTAATTCGCAATTTAGTATCTCAGAAATAGCAAATAAAATTGGCTTTGATGATCATAAATATTTTAGCCGCACGTTTAAAACTCAACTAGGGGTATATCCAACAGAATATCGTTCTTTGCATTATGAGGTGAGGTGATACAATGAAAACTATAAAACGAATATGGTTACTCTTAGCTTGTTCATTGTTCATTACAAGTTGTACAAATACACCTAATAATGAAGCTTCCAATGTAATAGAAGATATATATACGGATCCTATTATTTTAAGAGTTCCCTATTCTTACTCTGATATAGAATTACCTGAAGGTGATATTGGAGAAGAGAATTTCATGTCTCGCTACATACTCGAAAAAACAGGAATTATTATTCAATACAGCTGGGATGCAGGCGGTGAGGAGCAATATAATGCGAAGATAGATCTTTCCATTCGGAGTAATGATTTGCCAGATATGTTCATCGTTAATCGTAAACAATTATATTACCTAGTACAAAATGATATGATTGCAGATCTCACAGAAGTATATGAGAAGCACAGCTCTGAACTTGTAAAGTCTATTTACGATGCAACGGATGGTAAAGCTCTTGAGGAAGCTACAATGGATCAGAAACTATATGCGTTACCTAATGTAGGAATAGAAGCAGATGCACCTACCTATTTGTGGGTACGCCAAGATTGGTTAGACAAATTAAATCTTCCTGAGCCTAGGACACTTGCTGACATTGAGAAGATCTCCTATGCATTTATTCATGAAGATCCAGATGAGAATGGAAAAGATGATACGTTAGGAATTCCAGTTGAAAAATCATTAGTATATCAAGACAAAACTGGCGTATTCGGCTTAAACTCTTTTTTCTCAGCCTATCATTCTTTTCCACAAAATTGGATTGTTAACTCAGAAGGGATTCTCGTGTATGGATCCATTCAAGAGGAAACGAAGCAAGCATTAATTCGTTTAGCAGAATGGTATGATAAAGGGATTATAGATCGTGACTTCATGATTCGGAAGGATGCTAGTATACCTGTTACGGAAAATCATATGGGCATTATGTTCGCTCCATGGTGGGCACCTATCTGGCCGTTGAATGGTTCAGTTTCTCAAGATACGAAAGCAGAGTGGAATGTATTTGCAGTTCCATTAAGCGAACAAGGAGAATTTATTACGAAAATATCCCCAATAACCGATCGCTATCTTGTTATCCGCAAAAATTATAGTAATCCAGAAGTAGCAGTTAAACTATTGAACTTAACAACGAAACTGGAGAGACATGTAGGAGTAGACGACGAGAGTAGTGAAGCGATTCGAGTTACCGCTCAGCAACTGGGGATACAACTTCGTAATTATTTCCCGTTTGATCTACTATTAGATGATCCCGATGGTGTAACTAAGCGTTACGATACGCTTGTGCAAGCGATGAATGGTGATATAGATGTATCGACTCTTAATTCTGAACTTGCAAAACTATATGACTATGTTGTGAAAGAAACGGAGCAACCGAAGAAAGATATGGAAGCGTGGAGCAATACTCAGGCATATTTATTAGGAGGGAAAATATCCAAGGAACCTATGGTCATGGTCGAAAGCTATAATATAGAGCATACCGAGGCTTACGAGGAGTATTGGGATACGTTAATCACACTAGAAATGGATTATTTCTTGAAAATTATAACTGGAGAATTACCTATCGATGCATTTGATCAATTCGTTGAGGAATGGCTCAGTTCTGGAGGGGTGCATGTGTTGAAGGAGGCTACGCAAGCATATGAATCTCAAAAATAATATAGAGGAAGAGGAAGTTCAACAAGCGGACTTTGATAACGAAGTGAAATAGGAAGCTCATTCGGCATCGAATATGAAGCGAATTTGGGATGTCCGGTACTCGTGTACCA
Organism: Paenibacillus endoradicis; assembly: GCF_024721975.1. The sequence continues at coordinate 486,092 of NZ_JANQBB010000003.1, forward strand.
ATAACGCACACTTGAGTTTCCTCCTTCCGAAAATTTGCTCCATCTTCTCGATTCTGAAAGCCCGCTTATTAAACCTTTATTGAAAGAGGAAGTTCAACAAGCAGACTTTGATAACGAAGTGAAATAGGAAGCTCATTCGACATCGAATATGAAGCGAACTTGGTGAATTTTTAATTATTTCAGTTATTGTTCAGTTCAATTGAATATACTTTAACAATGATTATCGAAGGATGTGTGCAAGATGAAACGTGTTATGATCGTCGATGATGCTTCTTTTATGCGCTTAATTTTGAAAAACATACTTATAGATAACGGATATGAGGTCGTTGCAGAAGCCGCAAATGGGGAAGAAGCTATTCGTTTGTATGATATATATAAACCTGATATTGTAACTATGGATGTTACGATGCCTATTATGGATGGTTTAGCAGCAACAGAAGCAATATTAGCGCAGCATCCTAATGCAAAAATAATCGTTTGTTCTGCGATGGGGCAACGAAATCTAATTATGAAGATGATTACTGCTGGTGCGAAGGACTTCATCGTGAAGCCCTTCCAAGGAGACCGCATTGTAGCAGCAATAGATCAACTATTTGATCGTGTATAGTCTAGTTGTTCCAGTCAATAGGTGAATGACCCAATGCAATCAAATGTTCATTAATTTTGGAGAAAGGTTTACTTCCCCAAAAGCCCCGATAGGCTGCTAGTGGACTAGGATGTACAGACTCAATAATGATGTGATGAGGAGCAATTAGCTGTTTTTTTTGTTGTGCAGGCTTACCCCACAATACGAAAATAATTGGCTCCTCTTTACTGCTTAACTTAGAAATGATAGCATCAGTAAACAATTCCCAACCTTTATGCTGATGAGAATTTGCTTCTCCTGCTCGTACCGTAAGTACGGTATTCAATAGTAGAACACCTTGCTTTGCCCACTCCACTAATGATCCGTTCCCGGATTCGGAAATTCCTATATCACTAGATCGTTCCTTCATTATATTACGCAAAGATGGTGGCAATGGCATATGATTTCCAACGGAAAATGCTAATCCTTCAGCTTGACCTTCTCCATGATAAGGGTCTTGCCCTAATATGACTACCTTTGTTTGATCGTAATCAGTTAATTGTAGTGCATAAAATATTTGATTGTTCGTTGGATATATTATATGCTTTTCGTATTCTAGTTCGATAAATTGTGAAAGCTGATCAAAATAGGGTTTACTGCACTCTGATTGCAGTATTTTTCCCCAATGATTGTTAGGTAATCGCATAATTATTCTTCCCTTCTAATACTCTAAGGTGAACGATACTATAAGCTTATGATAGAATCAACCCCTAGCGAGAGATGTGTGAATTAAGCTTCCGATGTTACTTTTTATCTGAAGGTAGCAAAATCGAGAAGCAATAAAAAGTTTAGGAGTATGACATATGAGTCTAATTGATAAAATTAAGAGTGGTGTCTCTGAAGCAGGACACAAAGCGAAAATCGTGGTGGAAGTGAATAAACTACGAATTATTAATGTCTCGAAGCAATCGGAAATTAACTCGCTATACAAGCAAATCGGTGAAAAGGTCTCACAATTTGTAGATCAAAATATTTCGCTAGAACCATCCTTGTTTGCAAGTGAATTAGAACAAATTGATATACTGAAATTTGAAATAGAACAAAATATACTTCAAATCCACAATCTTAACGATGAAAAGTCATGTCCTCATTGTCATCATGATAATGCTTTTGATGCTAGAGAATGTGCGCAATGTCATGCACCGTTCCCAATTCATGATATCCCCAACATCGAGATTAGCAATAATTCGGCAGAATTAATTGATCCTAATAACAAGCTAGATAAAAAGGAATAGACACGATGATTCAGCAACACGTATCCAATACGACAAGTGTAGCAGATTATGTATATCGGATTACTTGTCATGAGCAAGAAAGATCGTTATGTAGTATGGAAATGAGAGCGTTGTGGGGCGTTAGCTTTGATGCAGATTACTCTACGCTTCTATTACGTAGTGAAATCCAACATCATGTCAATCGAAGTCCATTCGTCAAGTATCGGCTAGCGATATGGTGTGAAGGCTCTGATCTAGATACATTGATCGATAAAGTATCACAGCTACCTCCGGTTACCGGAAGGTATAAAGTTATTGCACTTGATGAAATGCAAGACGAACAAGTAGAGCCAATTAATTACCAAAAGCGCCGAATAATTGAACAAAGCCTTGGGAGTCAAGTGAAGGGCGAGGTAGATTTGAAGCAGCCAGAATTACTACTTGGAGTTACAAAGCTCGAACAGAGTTGGGTGTTTGGCGTGCTTGAGTATCATGATCCCATCTGGCAACGACATAATGATAAACCACGGCATTATTCTACTGCTTTAAGTACGAAAGTTGCTCGCTCATTAGTTAATATTGCGGTGCCGACATTGAAAGAGGACATCCATTTCTTCGATCCATGTTGTGGAATCGGTACAGTATTAATGGAAGCATGCTCACAAGGGATCCAGTCTTCAGGTGGAGATATCAACCCACTTGCTGTCGTTGGCGCACGAGAAAATATGGCTGCATTCGATTATCATTGTGAAATACGCATTCATAATATGATAGAATTAGAAACGAAATATGATGTGGTAATTGTCGATCTCCCCTATAATCATTGCTCTGTTCTTCCTCAGGAAGAGCGATATCGCATGCTAAAGGCATTATCTACAATAGCTAGCAGAGTGATAATTGTATCAGTTGAGCCAATTAAACAAGAATTAGTTCAACTTGGCTATTATATCGAGGATGAAGGTTGTATCGAAAAATCGCATTTCAAACGTGATGTATTTCTATGTACTATTTCGTGATAATAAAATAAAGCTGTCTTACGGATGTACGATCAGGTCAATGATCATTCATCCGTAAGACAGCTTTTATTAGGTTTATTAGCAAAGACTAGTTAAAGGAGTATGTAATAATGATGCTAATGCTAACATAGACCAACAGAATCACATCATTGACGCTATATCTAGTTACATAATAATAAGTTCTTTTCGCCTGAAATTGCTTCGCTTCCATTGAGATCGCAATTCGATGAGCACGCCGTATACTTTGCGCAAGGAGCGGAATCAAATATAATTTCATCCTATTATAAATTGAACGAAATCCTTTACGCAATTGAACACGCCGTACGTTAAGTGCTTGTGTACGAATATTAAACTCTTCAATGATCATTGGAATTAAGCGAATGCCAGCCATAAATGCATAGACGTATTTGGCAGGTAAACGTAATTGTTGCATAAGAGAATATAGTAATAAGGTAGGTGAAGTAGTTAACAATAGGATAAGACTAATGATTCCAAGTAGGATAGACTTACTGCCAATAAGAGCTGCTGAAGCAATGCTCTCATTGGAGATTTTCATAATTCCCCACTGCCATACAACATCTTTACCTCTTCCGAATAACAAGAGTGTAACGGCTGATGATATAGCCGAGATCACAATTGGAATATGTAGCAAAGCTAATTTACGAAGCGGGAAACCGCTCATCGTCCATAGCAAAATACTAAAACTTATAAATAGTAAAATGTACTGCTCCGTATTACGACTGAAAAAGAGAAAGATCATCATAGTCATCAAGATAACGAATTTGAGTGCTGGATTGACATTATGAAGCCAAGTTGACTTAGTTGGTACGAACCAATTCCAAACATTGTCCATTCGTGACACCTCTTTCTGCGAGTCGATCGTTGATCGTAATCGAATGTAGACGACCATCCGTAATATGCCACTCCTCACTCGCAATAAGCGAAGCAATAACAGGGTCATGTGTAATCATAATAATAGTGATGCCCTGTGCGTTCATATGTTGAAGCTTCTCAATTATTGTAAATGTATTGGCTGCATCCTGACCAAAGGTAGGTTCATCAAGTAAAAGGATCGGACGTTGCTCTACCATCGCAGTTAATATACTAAGTCGTCGTTTCTGTCCAACTGAACATTCAAAGGGATGTCGATCTAATGGCATATCTAATCTGAATTGGGTAAATAAGTTCTGAATCGTCTCTTTGTAATTATGATGAACTTTGTGCTCCTGCTGAGCCTTACTATTATTGTCATACGACTGAGCCACGGCCAGCTTATAGGAATGGAGCAATTCGTCATAGACCGTATCAGCGATAAATTGTAGTTCGGGACTTTGAAATACAAATGAGATTTCCTGAGGTACCGTTGCTTTTCTTGCTTTGCCTGTGCTGATCGATTGATCGTATATTTTATATTGTCCACTACTATCGATAAGACGCGCGAGAGCAAGTAGTAATGAACTTTTTCCTGCTCCATTAGCACCTGTGATCGCAATCCATGATCCTTCAGCAATAGTTGCCCTCTCAATTTCAATGAGTTTGTGACCGCCTCGTGAACCACTGAACTGCTCAAGTTCAACAATGACATTAGCATTTGTCTGCGCAGCAGGATAGTTAGAACTAATTTGATGTTGAGACAAATAAGTCTGCCATATATTTGGATACCAAATCCCATATTGAAGAAGTAATTGCTGCTGAGTTTGGAAGATAGAAGAGGGGGTATCATCAGCAACAATTACACCTGATTCGTTCAATATAATAACCCGATCAAACCATTCGAGTATGCCATCCACATGATGCTCAACAACAATGACAGTATGCTGCTGTAAACTATTTCGTAAGCTTTCCCAAATAAGTCGTTTCCCTTCCGGGTCTAGTAGAGCAGAAGGTTCATCAAGGAAAACGGTGTGAGGCTCTAACAATAATACAGCCGCGAGAGCAAGTCGTTGCTTCATACCTTGCGACAGCTTTCCGATCGGAGTATGGAGTGATGGTAGTTGTAGACCCACTATATCGAGTACATGATGCATTGTAGGTTCCATTAACTCACGAGCCATTTGACGATTTTCTAATACGAAAGCAAGTTCCTCATCAACATAGCTCATACAAAATTGTGTGTCTGGGTCTTGAAAAACAAAACCCCAATGTTCTGGAGTTTGAATCGATGTACATTGCATCGGAACAGAGGAGTAGTTAGGAATAATACCACTAAGTACTTGAAGCAATGTAGATTTTCCAGAGCCACTAGGACCGAGAATAAGAATCTTTTGTCCCTCAGGGATTTGTAAGGTGAAATCTTGGAAGATTAGTTTCTGCTCTCCACTGAATTTAAGACGTAATTGCTCCACACTGACTGCGATATTAGACAAACTCTACCCCTCCAAATTGGTACATGCGTACTGGATTTCCCAAGTTCGCTGATGTCGGATATACTTCTTAGCCATTCATCGTTATCAAAGTCCGCTTATTGAACTTCCTCTAAAGTTTACTTTTGTAACTGCTCGAACTCCTTCTGGTCTATCGGACGCACCAACGAAGTAACTTTTGTTTTCTCTAATGCAAGGACAATATAATACGCGAAAATACCTGTGAAGATAAATGCGCTAATAACTCGTAATCCATACTTTACGATTAAAGCCCAAGTTTCAAGATCTGCATAACCATAACCAAGGTCTAACATAAAACTTCCTAAGCATGAGAGAACTCCAGCAAAACCTGCAACGACTAGATTATGTTTTTTGTATCTGAAACTAGCAAATACAAGTTCTGCAGCAAGTCCTTGTACAAATCCATAGATTAATACTTCTAAGCCTGCCGATGCAAGAATTGAGGATAGTGCAGCACCAGCGATACTAGCGATAAGAGCAGCCCCAGGTTTACGTACCACTAAATATGCGAATGGACCCACCATGAACCACATACCATAGAACAGCTGACGTAAAGTAGGAAGGAGTGGCTTAATTACGTCATAAAGCGAATTCCAAAAATGCATAATAACTCCGAAAACAATTCCAATCATCATGATAACTACAACATCTGTAAGCTTTAATTTTTTCACATTGCTAACCTCCAAATAATTTATATGGTGGAAGCATAAAAAGACCGTCTGGTAATACGCAGACGGTCAGAAAAATTTCTTCTTGAACCCCATTCTCTACGCTGGTATTATCCAGTTCAGATCAACGGTCAGTAGCGGTAACTAGCTACTATCTCAGCCTGATTCCTCAAGCACCCGGACGGTTTCATATGCAACTGTCTTATAACTTACTACAATTTGCCATATTATACAATAGTTTTAGAGAACAAAGTTTCCATTGAAGTAAAAAGTCTAAACTTTCTCGTATGTTTTCAAGCCTGGGTGAGTGAAGCTAGAAAATTGATCAAGTAAGTCCGCAGCATCGTTAGCTACAAGATTCATCTCTTTGTACATTGGCTTCAAAAACTGTTCTTGCTGCATATGATCGAAAAATGATAAGAGATGATCATAATAGCCATTCACATTCAATAAGCCACATGGTTTCTGATGTAAACCGATCTGACTCCAAGTAAATACTTCGAAAAACTCTTCCATCGTACCAGGTCCGCCTGGTAATGCAATAAAGCCATCGGCTAATTCGATCATCTTATGTTTACGCTCGTGCATATTGTCCACTTTAATGAGCTCGGTAAGGCCATGATGCGAAATTTCGCGTTGCTCAAGTAATGTGGGAATGACTCCAATAACTTCTCCACCTTCTTGAAGTACCGTATCAGCGACGATCCCCATAATTCCGACAGACGCTCCACCATATACTAGTGTTAGCTTTCGTCTAACTAATTCTTTACCGAGTTTTATCGCTGCATCACGATATACTTCGGATGCCCCCATACTCGAACCACAATATACTGCAATTGTTTTCATAATAGTCCTCAATTCTAATTAATTGTGTATCTATATCTTGTGTGATTATACTACTTTTATAAGCGAATAGTCTATATATATGTAATTATGAAGGATTTAAAAAAACACCCTATAAGGTAGACTGTTAATAGTGTCTACTCTATAGGGTCAATATCCAAATATATTAGTTAGCTATATCATCGGGATAAACAATCGTATCAAAAACTTCATTGGTGGTTGCATCTTGAATTTCAATGGTTGCTTTTACTTTATCAGAAGCAACGCCATTAAAGTTTTGGTAGTACATACTTTGGATACCGATTCCGAATGATGCAAAAGCATCAAATCCGCCTTCAAAAGCTGCTTTATCAACGATTAGTGTGAACTCTGTAAGATCATCATTGTACTTAACGTCTTTTATTGAAGTGAAATCATCACTTGTTTTCATATCTTCAAGAGACAGAATTACTTCTTCTTTCATTTCTTTCATCATATTGCTATGAACTAATTTGGGATATGTATACGTAACAGATCCATCATCGTTGATTTTTGCATCTTTAACACCTTCGTCTTTTGCAGCAGCAATTACTTCGTCCATGTTTTTATCCTTAAACATAGAAGCGGGCAGAGTAATATCTACAGTTAGTATATTTTTATCTACTTCGATAGATGAAATTCTATCTGTGTCGGCAGATTCATTGTTAGTTGCAGGAGAATTAGTAGTACCTTCTTTTGCTTGTTCGTTGTTCTTAATTGCAGAATCGTTATTGCCCTCAGATGAAGAGCAACCTGCTAGAAGAAATATTGAAGTAATAATAGCAATTGTGACTTTGTTAAATGTTGACACTAATGAATGTACCTCCTTTGTAATATGTTGGTTTATTATATCATTAAATGAAGGATTAAACTATTAAATCATTCATTTACAAATCTATGATCGCGGCAAGAACGGTATTATTAAAGTAATCGACATACATATTTTTGAATGGTTTTTGGTGATCTAGTTCCACAGAAAAATGAACAGTTACCGTTTGATAAATAGGATCTACACAAAGGAAAGGACCAGCTGCACCCCAATGTGAATACGCATTTGCAGATAATAGGTCACCGCCATCTCTCTTCGTTCCGTTAATCGCCCAGCCGTATCCCCAGTACGCTTCAGGAAAAACTTCATCTCTATATTGTGATGAGACTCCAGGAATTTGATTACGAGTCATTTCTTTTACAGTTACAGGACTAAGTAGTCTTACCCCGTTATAGATTCCACCGTTAAGAAACGTTTGACCGAAAATAGCGAGATCCATCGCAGTTGAGTAAGCTCCGCCGCCAGCTGATATTGAATTTAATTGGTATTCGGACTCTATCCATTCGGCACAAGCAGCTTCTGGTATACGTCTAACCACTTTTTTTCTTACTTCTTGCGGAACACAGTAATAGGTGTTCGTCATACCAATGGGTTGAAAGAGATTTTCATGAACAAATTTATCATAAGCTTGTCCACTAACTCGTCGTATGATTTCACCCAATAGCTCATAACCATAACCAGAATAAGACATAATGGTTCCTGGTTCGCTGATGAGGGGAGCAGTATAACCGCTGTATAAAAAGCTATGAATATCCGGATCTTGATTAGGCTCAGGTTCTGGAATTTCACCTTTTTCACGTAAAGCAATTTCATTACTGCGAATAGCTTCGGTGTCTAGACCAGAAGTGTGTGTTAACAAATGATGCACACAAACGTTAGTTTTTCCTTCTCCAGTAAACTCAGGGATATAATCTGATACAGGTCTGTTAAGTCCGATACGCCCTTGCTCAACTAACATCATAATAGATGTGGCTGTAAATAATTTCGTTATAGAGCATAGTGGAAATAACGCATCGACAGTTAATTTTGGTGCTTCTGGCTCAGGTCCGAATTTTCCATCCGCTTGATGTACAAGTAAAGTTCCTCTTCTCGCAGCGACAATAACTTGCGTTGGCGTAATGTTATCTTCAACCATTTGTGTTGCTGCTGTTCGAATACGTTGAACCCCATCGACTGATATACCTGCTTGTTCCAGCGAACTGAATGATATCTCTTTCATATGAAATCCCCCTTTAGATATAATTATTAATGAATCTATTAATAAACACATAAATATATTAACATTACTGGAATCAATTAGTAAAATAGTTCTTGTGAAAATTACTTAATGATAGTAATAAGCGAGAACAAAAAGCTGATATCAGAGTTCTTCATTTCCGAGATAAACCGTGTCTCAAATAATTATATTTAGCATTATAAAACTCATGAGGGGGCTTCATTAGCGCACGTTTCTCGATGCGAGAAACATAACTCCGACTAATCCCAAGATCTTTCGTTGTTTTAAACTATACTTCGTAAGCAATATCATCTATATCTTCACAACGGATGTCGCACAGAGTGATTTCGTTTCAATTTTTAGAAGTGCAAATAAGAACATGATAGGATACATCTTAATGAGACCGCTTTAAATATATTTTAGATACCAATTATGTTAAATTATAATATATTAGTTGTTAGCTAATTATTTTAACTACTACCTTAAAAAGTAAGGTAGTACCTAATATTGAAGAGGTGTTACATATGCTCGTATGGATGTTACGGCAGGTTATTGCCAAAAAAGAGATTTGGACAGGTGCTGAGCTAGCTAGACTTTTAAAGGAGAGAGCTAATTACAATTTGTCTGCTGCTTCAATTAGTGCTTTATTAACCAGTCAACCTAGACAAATGAAAAGCGATACACTAGATGCTTTGTGCACGACATTGGAATGTACACCTAATGATTTGTGGGTGTATGTGCCTCCACAAAATGTAAAAGGAGCTTAAGTATGAGTATAAAGGGCATTCTACCCTTCGGAGATCCAATATTACGGAAAATTGCTAAGCCAGTCGTAGATCTACATGGTAAAACGATCAGACTGTTAGACGATATGATTGATACCCTATATGAAACTGACGGTCGTGCTGGTCTTGCTGCACCTCAAGTAGGTATTCTAAGACAATTGATTGTAATGGACTGTGGAGAAGGTTTAATTGAACTGATTAATCCTGAAATATTAGACATGTCCGGTGAGCAAGTTGGCACTGAAGCATGCTTATCCTATCCAGGTTATTGGGGTTATGTTAAGAGAGCGAATAAAGTAAAGATAAAATCTCTAACTAGAGAAGGAGATGAAGTAATTCTTATTGGAGAAGATTATCTTGCGCGTTGTATGCAACATGAAATTGATCATTTAAAGGGAATTCTCTTTGTCGATCACGTTCAAGAAGGTTGGTTATATAATGAGCACACCAAGCAAAGAATTGACTTGCATAAAGTTATTAGATTAACTAATCAAGGCATGTAATCGTAATTTACTTTTCAGTATAGATTCCTATTCCCATGAAAAAAAGCACCTTAAGTTAGGGGTACGATTTATTTTACGTAATCGTATTTCCAACTTAAGGGGCTTTAATTTGGCTATGTTATAGGCGTGTTCTTCATTTACGAGATAAGCTTTGTCTCACGTTACTACCTCTTCCCCTTATAAAACTCATGATAAAGCTTCATTAACGCACGTTTCTCGATTCGAGACACATAGCTGCGACTAATCCCCAAATCCTTCGCAATCTCACGCTGTGTACGTTCATCTCCGCCATTGAGCAGACCGAACCTCGTAATGACAACTTCTTTCTCGCGATCATCTAATATACTCAAGTTTTTATAAATTTTACTTTTTTCCATTTCAAGCTGTACTTGATCAGCAATATCGTCAATATCATTTCCGAGAATGTCGATCAAAGTAATTTCATTGCCTTCCTTATCAGTTCCAATCGGATCATGCAAGGAGACATCTTTACGAGTTTTCTTCAAAGATCTTAGATGCATAAGTATTTCGTTCTCAATACATCGAGCGGCAAAGGTAGCAAGCTTAGTTCCTTTGCCAGTCTGAAAACTTTCAATCGCTTTTATTAAGCCTATCGTTCCGATGGAAATGAGATCTTCTTGATCTTCGCCAGTATTATCAAACTTCTTGACGATGTGTACGAAGTCCGACGTAATGCTTTCGTGCTGCAGAAGCGTGTGCTGATAGTGAAGCAGGGGAAGGAGAGACGTAAGGTTTTGGTGGACAAGCTGTGAAGAGGGAGTGATTTTTTCATTGACTCAGTATGGAGGTGTATATTAAAGATATAACATTAATTGAATATATGGTAAAATTTGATGTAATTAGACATTAATCTATCTTATTAGTCATGGGTTAAATTCTAATTGTCTATTTTGTTAGATCAATTAATTAAAAAATCTATAAGAAGAGTACCTGTTGCTACTTATAAGGAGAAATTAATATGTTTACTGAGAGGTTTGCGCAAGGATTATATTTGATTTCTAATGCAGTTGAACCTAGAGAAGTATTAGAAGCATGGATATTTATGGATAACGAAGATGGTACTCGAGCAATAGTTTCGCTTGAAAACTATCACAGAAGTGCATATCCTGCGGGGATAAAAAAACTAATTGATAATGCAGATAGTCATTTTATTCCATATTTTGCTTCTGAAAAACTTTATTTTATTGAAAACGAATTGCTTGCAGAAATAATTACTAATCAATCTGCTGATACGAAATTTGAACTAGATTATTCTATAATGCTTGATACAAACTATGCTAGTTACATTGATAACTTTGTTAGAAATACTAATTGGTCAGGTATGAACAACGAGGTGTTTCAAACAATTGATTTATTAATAAGGGGAAACTTTCATTATGATTATTTGTTTTATATGATCGAAAATTATAAAAATTCATTTAAACTGGATGATTTAGAGGATGCAGTCTCTAAAAAGGATAAGAGGGCAAAATTTTATCGTAATTTGGTTAGTATGGAATTATTTAAATCCATAGATTCAAAGAACTACATTGAAAAGGGTAAATTATCCTACTTAATTAACGAAGATGAAGCATTGATCTCGGCAGATCAGATTTTCAATGGTCTCTTTAATTCGAGTAAAATTGACGAGATGATGGACACTTTTCAACAAATTCATAAGGCTATGGTTCTTTTAATTATTGGGACACTCCAAATTAAATTTGGATCTAAGACAACTGTTCCAAGAAGGGTAGAGAGATTGTTCGAATTCGCTAATAATGTGCTAGGAATTTATTATGAAAGAGAATTCATTGTTGCACACATGTTTTTTTTAGACTCTAAAAATGTGAATATGTTGAATAAAGTAAACAAAGGTATGAATTCAGAAAAGCTTTTGCGACAAATTGAAAATATAGCATGGGATTTCTCTGTTCCGCGGATTATGGAGTATTGGCTTAAATTAGGAGGGAAAGGAAGGTTTTTTATTCCGTTTTTTCTAACTAATGATTATAATTTGAGGCAACTGTTAAGTTTGTTCAAAGTTAAGGGGTTGATATTTAACAAGACGGGGGGGCTAATTGTACCCTTTCCGAGTTTCAATTCAAATGAATATTTTAAAAAACATAATTGTGATATCGAAAAACACTTTACGGATGAGGTTAAAGCACAAAGAAAAACTACTTATCGAAAGAACTGTGAGGATAATTTCAGTGTTATAAGTGAAGAGTTTGATAAATTAGTCTGTATCCTTAAAACGTAGTTAGTGTTTCACTAGAGATGCCAGATAATTCATGTGAACCTTTCACGGTGCGGGATTTACGTCTCTTGATTGTCAGATATGTAATCAGAGTAGATAAAGTAGGTTAGAAACTATCCCGCTTATGATACTTACCTTCTAAGGATGGATCATTTTGGGGTTATGAAAATAAATATTTAATGGGGGTATTTATGTTTAGTCCATTTGAACAAAACGTCATAGCTGTAGTATGGGATTTTGATAAAACACTTATCAGTGAATATATGCAAACTCCAATTTTTGAAAAATATAGTGTGGATGGTTCACTATTTTGGCAAGAAGTAAATGAGCTTGAAGAAAAGTATAAGATACAGAAACCGGATATTAGAATAAATAGTGACACAATTTATCTGAATCATTTTTTAACATGTGTTCGTCAAGGAATATTTAAGGGATTAAATAATTCTATATTATTCGAGTTAGGAAAAGAGTTGAAGTATTATCCAGGAATGCCGGATTTTTTAGCACATTCAAAAGAATTAATAGATAACAATGAAAAATATCAAAAGTATAATATAACGGTTGAACATTATATTGTTAGTACAGGCATGGCGGAAATGATTAGGGGATCTCAGATTGCGAAGTATGTAAAAGGTATATGGGGGTGTGAATTTATTGAAGAACCAATAAAATCCACAATTGAATTTAAGGAATATGAAAAGACAACCATTCCGTATAATGAAGAAAAAGAGATTACACAGATAGGGTATACAGTTGATAATACTTCTAAAACAAGAGCGATATTTGAAATAAATAAAGGCACTAATATTAACGAAGAAATTAATGTTAATTCTTCTATTGACAGGGCTATTAGAAGAATACCATTCGATCAGATTATTTATGTAGCTGATGGTCCCAGCGATGTTCCCGCATTTTCCATGTTAAAACAAAATGGAGGCAGTACATTTGCAGTTTATCCTAAAGGTGGGCTAAAGGAATTTCGACAGGTGGATCAACTCAGAGTTGATAAAAGAATTGATATGTATGGAGAAGCTGACTATCGTGAGAATACGACAACATATTTATGGCTAATAAACAAAATTAGAGATATTGCAAATCAAATACATTATAGAAAAGGACAAATAATTTCTCAGAGTTATTCAAAAGCACCGGGACATATCAATGATTAGTATATTCAAGAAGAATTATAGATCTTCGTACAGTTCTAATTGAAGATTTCATATCGAAACTAGTTATTTCACTTATAAGTCAGCCTGAGCATATATCCAATATGAAGAATTACTCCTGTGATATCCATACAAAAAGCACTTTTAAGTTGGGATTGCGATTTATTTTACAAAATCGTAATCCCAACTTAGAGGTGCATTCATTTGTTGGTATTATATCTTATATTCCGACTATCAGCTTTATTTTTTAGCAATTACCTCTTCCCCTTATAAAATTCATGATAGAGCTTCATCAACGCACGCTTCTCTATTCTAGAAACATAACTCCTACTTATTCCAAGATCCTTAGCAATTTCACGCTGAGTACGCTCATCCCCACCATTGAGCAGTCCAAATCGGGTAATGACAACCTCTTTTTCACGATCATCTAATATACTCAAGTTTTTATATATTTTACTTTTTTCCATTTCTAATTGTACTTGATCGGCAATATAATCGATCTCATTGCCTTCTTTATCAGTGCCAATCGGATCATGCAAAGAAACGTCTTTACGAGTCTTTTTCAAAGATCTGAGGTGCATAAGTATTTCGTTCTCAATACATCTTGCGGCAAAGGTAGCGAGCTTTGTACCTTTACCAGTTTGAAAGCTTTCAATCGCTTTAATTAAGCCGATCGTTCCGATGAAAATGAGATCTTCTTGATCTTCGCCAGTGTTATCGAATTTTTTGTCGATATGGTCGAAGTCCGACGCAATGCTTTTGTGCTGCAGCAGCGTGTGCTGATAGTGAAGAAGGGGAAAGAGAGACGTAAGGTGTTGGTGAACAGGCAGTGAGGGAGAGTTTCTTTCATTATAAACAGTGTTAGGTAATATATTCAAGATATAACATTAATTGAGATTATGGTAAAATTAATGTGTGAAGATATTAATCTATCTTATTAGTCATGTGTTGAATTATTAATATATATTTTGTTAGATGTCACACGTGCTTCATATAAAGGATGTTATATACAATCGGACTTAATGGGAAATATGTCTAAATATGTGGACATATTTGGAATAACCTTTATTATATATACTAGATTGATTTATTGGAGGGGTTCTAATTGACTAATGAACAACTTATTGAAGAGAAGGGAATCTTGCTGAATAGGCTCGATATAATAATTCAAGTTTTAAGAGATAGAAGTAAGAATGCGATGGGAATGTTCTTCTCAACCTTTTTACCTTCAATAAACAGAAGATTAAATGACTTTGCAATTGAATGTTTAGAATTAGAAAAGGAGATAAATACGACTGTATTATCAGTAAACAATATATATGAATTTAAACATAAGATAACAATACTTGAAATTAAATTTAATTCAACATATACAAGATTGAACTTTTTTCCTGCTTTTCTTTCGGTTTATGTTGGGAGCTTTTTAGTTGTACTATTGATATCATTCTTTGATGTGCCTGGATGGATAAATAATTTTTTCGGAGTGTCCACTTCTAGCAAACTAATTAGTTTTGGTATTGCTGGAGCACTATTGTACATGGCAACAAAATTACTGACTCATATCGAAAGTAACCAGCTTAATAACAAACAATTAGCTTCTGTACTAGATGTTTCAATACGGTTAATGTTAGCAATTGTTGTTCCTATTGTTCTGGTGGTTATCTTTTTTAAGCCTGATGGAACACTGGGCGATTTCTCAGTTTCTCCTGAACTATTGAGCTTTGTATGTGGATATAGTGCAAAAATTGTGATTGACATATTTAATAAATTGGTCGAAAAAGTATCTAAAATGATCGAGGCAATCTAGCTTTTATCCAACCTAGCATAATTATGCTAGGTTTTTAAATTATGGATAACTCGAGATGGTCCGACAGCATATAACAATGTGTTCACGCATCGGGGCATTAGCCCCTCGGTCCGGACAGATGATATTGGCAGGGAAGCAATAGCAGCCGGACACACTCGACTTCGTCGAGCGTCGTGAACACAAGAGGTGTTATATGAATTACCTAAAATACTTAACATTAAAAATGGGGGTTAATAAATGGAGAACAATGAAAAAAATATTGATGAAATTATCAAATGGTATGTGAATAGCAGACCAACCTATAAAAATCTTGCTAATAAAGTCGAATCAATTATTAGGGAAGTATTGAATAGTTCAGGCATTTCGTATTATACAATTTCAAGTCGAGCAAAAGATATTGAGAGCTTTTCAAAAAAGGCTAGTAAAGAGAAGTACAAAGATCCTAAAAGTGAAATTAAGGATATGGCTGGAATAAGAGTTATTATGTTTGTTAAGAGTGAAGTCTTACAATGTTGCGAGATAATTAAGCCATTATTTAATATTGATCCTGATCATAGTATAGACAAAACAAAGGAACTTGGGAATGATAAGGTTGGTTATAGATCGATTCATTATGTAGCGAAATTAACAGATGAAAGGCTTAGATTACCCGAATATAATGTGTTTAAAGATTTAAATTTCGAGATACAAGTTAGAACTATACTTGAGCATGCTTGGGCAGATATTTCGCATGATAGAAATTACAAATTTATCGGTGACTTACCTACAGAAAATGATATTCAGAGAAGATTCTCTCTTGCAGCTGCTACATTAGAGTTAGTTGATAGAGAATTTGATAACTTGGCAAAAGAGATAAATACCTACGATAAAGAAGTTAGTTACAAGGTAGAAAATGATGATTTGAATGTTTTGATTAATACTACTTCATTAAGAAACTATTTGAATAATAAATTCAAAGAATTAATTGATAAGAACTTAATAGAACGTACATTCAATAAAGGGAGTAAAAAGATAGTTAGTGAACTGAAATTATATAGAATATCTACATTAGCGGACATCGATAAAATTATTGGAAATGATACGCATAAATTTGTGTATGAACCTACCAATTATATAGGCTTATTGAGGAACATTATGATGATTAACGATATAAATTTATATTTTGCGAAAGCATGGAGAAATTCTTGGACAGGCATAGATCGAAAAGACGTTAATTATTTCTCTTCTTTAGGGATAGATATAGAGACAATTATTAATACATATAATTTAATTGTTGACGAGAATGAAAAATATTATGATAAAGATTATTCTTTTGAAGACGAGTTCTTTTCAGATGATGAAGAAGTAAATTAATATAATAGTTTGATTGGTCGCTGAAGATGGTACTGCGTCTAACATTATATTCTCTCATCGGGCATTTTCTCTGGGTATGCAGAAAGTGATTCGGAGAAGTGTTGCAGACACATCCATTCCCCAAAGATAAAAACTATCTAAGGGGAATGAACGTGTGAATACCTAATCGTTAGCAGAAAGAAATCAAAGAATAGGATAATAACGTTATGTTAATACAAATGATTTTAGGATTTTTAGGATTGATATATTCACTTTCATCAATAATTTATACAATTTACCAATATATAAAAAAAAAGAAGATAAAAGATACACTTAATTATTCTTTTGATCTTGATATTTTGAGTCGTGTAAACACACGGAGAGAACAAAAGACATTGCTTTTTAGAATGTTATATATATTTCATAGTGGGACTAATAAAAACGTAATTGTATATTTACCATGTTTATCATATTTCTTCATAGTTAATTCACTTAAGGAGCCTAAAATACTTCAATATATTGGTATTTTTGTTTCGTTGGTTTTAATAGTTGGTATAGGGAAATTCATGTCTTTTTATGATTTCAAAGACAAACTATTCAACAGAGTTCAATACGTTATGAATTTATTCATTTTTTTAAATTATACGTTGGTTTTAATTTCAGTGTTCAGTGAAATTGGAACTAATATAAAATTACTTAGTGTAATAGTTGTACTTATTATATATTTCTCATTTGTATTTATTAGAAGTACAATAAACAATTTTTTTAATTTCCCTTTCCTTTTTGGAAATATTATTTTTTTTATATTAATTAATTTATTTTGTATAGGGTTAATATTTGGTTACGTGTATTTTCAGAACAATGAAATTTTTAAACTATATTCTGACTCGGAAATTGAGTTAATGATAAGAGATGGTTTTAACAGTGATTATCTTTATTACTATATGCTGATGATTATTTATAAGGGACTGATACCTTTTTATAGCTATTCAGAAATTACTTTGAATGAAGATTTATTTGAAAAGTATGGTTATATTGTCGTACTACCATTTTTTCAATTTATTTTAGGAATAATATTTTCTGTTTGTATCCTTAGTTTTATAATCTCGGGCTTAGTCTCTAGAACTGTAAGACCAGTCAGTAGTTGATCGATAAAGCAAGTTCCATCAGCTAACACTGTATTCACGCTTTGGCTCCACCTAGGTCACTGGTGAAGCTTTTGAGAAGTAAGTAGATTCATGTGACAACCTTGCATGAGCAAGGTTAGTGAATACAAGAAAGTTATCAGAAATGGCTGTAAAACATACTCTAGTGCTAAACTAACAGTATAGAATGTAGCTATGTCGTATTTTAAAATATTACTGGATTATGTGAGAAGAATAATCATCATCGTATAAAAGATTTCTCAGTAAAAAGAAATGAAACTCTAGCTAGTTATTTTATAAGGCTTTATTCTCATTTAAAAACTAGAGCTGTTGGCATAATTGAATTTGATATATTAAATCATCAAGCTACTTTACTCTACAGTAGCAATTGAAATAGTCTTATTAACATCATAATTTCGAAGATCAAAAACGATTTCACTTAGTGAGATCGTTTTTTTTATTCACCCCAAATATATTGATTGGAAAATATAGATTAATACTTGCCTCAACACATTCCCCTTATACAAGCCGCATATAGTGTAGAAATAGTCTGAAGGAGTTGGGACCATGTCGAGCTTTTCTAAAGATTGGCTACACGAAAATTTAAAGTTACTGCTTTTGAATCAGAAAGGTATTACGCAGGAATCTCTACAATATCTTGTGCAAATTCATGAATTGAGCGAATTAAATGATCAAATTCAAGGGATTCTTAATCAACATTTATCTTCCCTTCTAAAAATGACCCATATTGCTAAAGTAGATATTCATGCTTTCTACGAGACCCAATCAGAACTGATCAGCGATAAATCTCAACAATCAACAGTGCAATTAAATACCTCGATTCATGATATTCAGCTTCGTACTCAAAAAATGGAACAGAAAGTAAATCAAATTAGTGACAATTCTAATCAGCTTTCACTTATCCTTGCCAAAATACAAGACTCACTAAGCAACCTATCAGATGAAATCAAGGTTCTGCAACAATCAACTAATCAACAGAGTAAATTAGAAATCACAAAAAAACCAGCTGAAATCAAAGGCGCCAAAACAATTAAAGAGCAGAAAAGCGGTACAGAAACCAGAGGTCGTAAACCAAATTCTAATCATATTGATTCGGTAGTTAATCATAATCAGGTTAACTCATCACATTCAAGTGATTCCATAAAAACTGCAGACCAACAAGATGTTGATACTCAATAATCCTATCTCATAATGATGAATTTAAAGTAACCTCTCAATCATCAAAAACAGTTACATCTGGAATTGCAGATAAAATCATTCAACAAGAAGATTCCACTAACGAGCACACTACTCAGGAACGAAAAAATTACGGAGAGACACTAACGGCTGAACAGTTATCTCTAGAGCTAATTGAAAATACAGAGTAACCATTCTCAAATAAAAATACATATTCTTAATTATGCATACTTTTTGAAAGATGGGTCATCCTATCCATAGAGGAATTGATAAAGGTTTCAACTCCATACTCTAACTGAGATAGCAAAAAGCTTGCAATCGCAGGATTAGATTGATTTAATTGTAAAATTGATTTCGTGACTTGAGATAATCTAAGTTCATATTCATTATTTGAATTCATCTTAGTTTCTAAAGGAAATAGATGAAGTTGTTCATTTAATGACATCAATACATCTAAATCAATGTTTTTCGTGTTCCCTCGTTCTAGATTACTTAAATAAGAAGGAGAAACGCCAAGTAATTCTGCAAACTTATTTAGCGAAAGCTTCTTTTGCTCTCTTGATATGCGAATCCTTTGACCAATGTTTTGCATCGTGCACCTCCATAAAATGAAAGGATAGAAGACATCTATGAAAAAACAAAAAGTGATGACCATTCTAGAACCTATGATTACAAGTATTACCTATGTTGAGGACTCTCAAGCAGCGAGTGAGTGGCTAAAGTTATATATTGAATTTCGTAAAGAAACGCTAATGTCCATGATTAATAAGGAGATTAACTAAATGATTTCAACTAAAAAGACGGTTGTATATTTGAGGAATTCAGCTGGATTTCAAGAAAATTCAATTGCACTTCAAAAAGAAAGAGCACTCTTGTGTGCAAACCAAAATGGTCTATTTATTGACGGTTTTTATGAGGATAAGGATACGTCAGCAGTGAAAAACTCGATAAAAGAAAGACATTGGCTATATCGTCTAATTAAAGATATTGAAGAAGAAAGAGTAGGCACGATTATCGTGTATAAGCGAGATCGATTGGCAAGAAAAGTTGAAGAACACATGATATTGTACGCTTTATTTGAAGAAAAAAAAGTTAAGGTTTATTTTAGTGCAGCCAATGAATTTCCAATGGTTTATTCACCGCAAGGTTTCACAATAGAATATCTATTAGCTTCATTTGCAGAAAATGAGGAAGTTCAATTAAAACAAAGGATTAGCGATACGAGAGCTGCAAAGTTCAAAACTGGAAAAACTATACCAGCCAATCTGCCATTTAGATATAAAAGGGAAGTAGGAGGAAGTGATGGAAAAAAGAAATTTCGCATAGTGTTAGTACCACATGAAATTAAAGTGGTAAAAACAATCTTTTCAACCTTGTTACATGGTAACTTTCAAACTTTAGATGATTTTCGAATCTACTTAAAAGTGAATCGAATAAGTACAAGAGGGAATTAATCGACAATGGGTAGTAAGAATATCGAAGATCTTATTTCTAATCGGACATACAAGGGAGAACTTGTTCGCAGATTTAGTGAAAATGTAATTACATTGCCTCTAGCAAGTCATTTGCATGTGCTTTCTAAGCAAGAATGGGATATAGCACAACAGATTCTTGAACAAATTAAACCTAACAAAGAAAAGTTACCTAAGATGACGTTTTTACTCGAAGGTCTTATTGTCTGTTGTCAATGCAATAAGAAAATGAAAGTTGTAGTAGAGAAACGTCAGAATAAATTTATTGGCTTCTATCAATGTAATAAGCACAAATATCGTTATGAAAAAAAAGAAATTGAGCTCAGAGTTTTAGGTGATGTACTTAGAGAGATGAGCTTGCATTTAATATCAGTCAAAGAGTATAAGTTTTTAAAACCTCTTGCAAAGAAAATACATGTTCATATCCAAACTTTTAATTCTGAGATTAATCATTTAATGGATGAGTATGCGAAGTTAATGGAGAAATATCTTACTTTAGATGATATAAAAATGAAAAGGACACTGTTAGAGCAATGCAATAATATTAGGAATAAGGTAGATGATAGACGTGAGCGGGTAAATCAACTTCAAATAATGGAAAACAACTTCAGATTAAATGCGAAGCCCGTAAAGGAAGTTGATAATTTTTTGAAGGATTTCAATAATTATTCTGATGAATATCGAGCAATATTATTGAAAAATGTGATTGCTGAAGTGAAAGGCTCAAAGCAAAGCATTCATATTGTGTACAAATACTTTGATCAAATATTAGGAGGACGAGATGAAATCTATGCTAAATAAAAGTGAGATTAAAGGTAAAATAGGAGCTTTTTATGGTCGGGTATCTACGAATGCACAAGACTTGAATATGCAACAAGAATCATGCCAGTTTTTCATACAAAAATATGAATGTAGTATTAATCACCGTTATACAGAAGAGCTGTCTGCAACACGCAATCCTCTAGAAAAACGTAAAGAGCTTATGAAGCTAATTGCTGATGCTGAAGAAGGTTTGTTTGATTTCGTTGTGATTTATAATCATGATCGTCTAGCAAGAAATCCGATAGAACATCTTAAAATTAGACGGATTTTTAATGAAATAGGTATTCCAGTCTATGCCTCCAGTACAGAGTCGAATTATAGCTATAAAGATATTTTAAGTAATGCATTAAGAGATAATTACAGTAAAGTGGAAGCAGATAATATTAGAGTCCGGATGAAGGATAGTATTTTAACACGAGTTCATCAAGGGAAATGGACAGGTGGAAAACTCCCTTATGGTGTAGAATATGTAAATCCTCTTCAAGAACTAAATATTGATTCAAAAAAGAAATTGCGATTTGTTAAGGATAAAATACTAGTAGTTCAGAAAATATATGAACTGTATATTAGTGGATTTGGATTTAAGGCAATTGCAAATTATGCTAATGAGCATAGATTAGATACAGGATTTCTTTGGTCGAAGGAACGAGTAAAGTTCATTGTTACTAATCCCATTTACGCTGGATATTTGAGTATTTATAAACGTAAAGCAAAATCTACAAATAGCACTAACGATAAAAATAGCTGGGAAATTCACAAGATGGAAGAATTAGAACCAATTATAGATAAGCATCTTTGGGAGCAATGCTTTGAATTGTATCGCAGTAGAAAAGAGAAAGAAGTAAGTAACCCTAGATATTTGACTACACCATATTTACTGAAGGATATTATTCATTGTAAGAATTGCAGACGGAAGCTATTAACAAAAGACCAACGAAGTAAAGGATACGGAGAGAAAATTTATTATTGTAGTGGCAATTAAAAGGAAGCTCCATGCGGTATTCGTATAAAAGCAGATGATCTAGATAAAGTCTTTGTGGAATTTTTATCTAAAACAATTTTAGGAGAAATTCATAAGACGACGGTTATGCAAAATATGATTAAACAAATTACAGAATATTATGAGGAGAAGGTTAGAAGCTTATTGTTCGAGCGACATGAGGTTGATCAATCGATAAGAAAATTAGAGAGTCAAATTATCCAAGTTGAGCAGCAACTCACTCAAATCGTAAAATTAGATGCTGAGAAAGCAAAGGATGAGATTAAAAATCTACAGATGTATCACAGTTATAACATGAATAAGAAGGAAACTTTGAAAACAAAGCTAGTTGAATTAAATCAAGAGGTCGATCGTATTCAAATGCTGCATATGGATGAAGAATCATTAAAAATTATGCTCAGAACAGATAAACCATTCAAAGATTGCCCACAGCACGTGCTTCGTAGAATGCTTACCTACTTGATTCCAGAAGCAGTTATTGATGGTAGCGGGAAAATCTCTATTAAGTCAGTTATTCATATAGCATAAAAAATCGTCTTGATATTCAAGACGATTTTTTTGTGCTTTCTTTTCTCGGTAAATGGGTGTACAAGCTATAAAATTCTCTGCTAAAGGGTGATAACGGCATGCCGTTATCACCCTTTAGCAGAGGTAAAACGACGAAAGATCCCTTGTAATATGGGGATTTTTGGGCTGAAGTGTTTTATTTATGGATCATTTGTGATGATCATTTTGCTTATCTCGGTTAATGGGTGAGTAACTTTATTATGGTTTTATAGTTGTTGGAAAGTATTGGGTGTAATATTAAGCAGTATTTTGTATAATTAATTGAAATTAGTTTTTCTTCGGTAATTAGGTACTACGAGATTCATGAATAAGATGTTATCGGAAATTACCCAAAAATAAGAAAGAGGTCAGTAAAGTGCTAGCAACATATATAATGTTTGGTTTTGCAATAGTTTTTGGAATTGTTTTATTTGGAGCGATGATTACACTCATAAAAAAGTACCCAAAAGTAGCAGTATGGGTGGAGTTGTTTGGATATTTCATTTTAATAATATCTATTATTTGGGTTATGTTTGATTTTACTGCTGCTAAACAAAATCAAGATGGTCAGAATTTAGTAATTAACGAAAAGTTAGATAATATTTGGAGTTATTTTAATAATTTAAATAGTTACTATTCAAATAATGACCTAAGTGAACTTCAAAATTCTTACTATGAAAAAACCAAGTATATTCGCACCGTCATAGATCCAATAAATAAAGAAGGTTGGACAAAAATACATGAATTAACCTCAAAAATACAACTAATATTAATTGCAATATCTGGAGCAATGATCCCCGCAGGTAGATTTAATGAGTTAATCGAAAGATTAAGAAAGAAAAATGTAGAGTAGCTCGAAGAAGAGGGTAACACCAGATTCACACTGCGGTCGTACGCTCTTGGTTGGAAGAAGATATATTGCAATGAATTAACTCACCAACACATTCATTTTACTAAAATAAGTGTTATCTAAAGGAAATGAACGTCGTGAATCCACGAATCGTTATATGTAATGTCCTAAATAATAAAAAATGGAGATGAAAAAATGGAAAACAACATTAAAAATAAAGTCGAAAGGGTAATTGCTAAGATAAGTAATCGTGATCACTATTTACTGAAGAATGATCTAAATGAACGGACAATTGCTCATAAATTTGCGACTTACCTTCAAGAAGAATTTAATGATTATGACGTGGATTGCGAATATAATAAAAAAGTTGATGAAGATAATGGTTCGAAAAATATCTACATACTGAAAGTAGAATGTGAAAAACTTCGAAAGAAGACAAGAAATGAAATATTAATTAACGATGAGGAATACTCGAAATTCTCAATATATCCGGACATTATTGTGCATCACAGAGGAAATAATGACAACAACCTATTAATTATTGAAATAAAGAAATCCACAAATGCGATAGATAGAAAGTTTGATTATAAGAAATTACAATGTTATACAGATAAGTCCCCATACAATAAACTTCATTATAAATATGGACTATTTATCGAATTCAAAACAGGGAATTTAGAATTAACGACACCGGAGTTAATTTGGTATAGAGATGGTGATGAATATATCTAAAAAAAGATCACACAGTATTCACACTCCGGCTATGACTTGGTCACGGTGATGCTATTAGCAGAGTAGTTGATTCAGGTGACAATCTTGCTTACGTAAGGTTCGTGAATACCTGAATGTTTTGTAAAACTAATTAAAGGAGAAAAACTATGAACACATTAATAAATATTGATTTGATTAATTGTATTGAGACAGTAATTGATAGAATCCAAGATAATAACATTTCTGATTTTAACGAATTAGCTTACATTTCAGTAACGAGTAAAAGTGAGTCATACTTTAGAGATAAGATCGCGATTGAATTACAAAAACGGTATAAAGACAAAGTGATCTCAAGAGAATATGTCTTTAGAAATGAAACTGATGATAAGAGCAATAAAAGATATGATCTAGCTATATATGACACGAATTTATCTTTACCTATCAAAATTATTGAATTAAAAAGTTGGTATGTCCATGACATTAGATCTAGTAAAGTGTGGAATGAAGTTATTTATGATTTGAAAAAAATAAATGAATTATCGATCGAATTGGATTTTGAATTCGTAATAATATTTACACATGTTATGGATTCTTATCATGATTTACATGATGGTATTATAAAATATCAATCTATGGTAAATGCGGATTATAAAAAACGAATTCAAATGAAATATCCAGAAGATATTGATAATTACTTTAATATGCGACTTACAGATATAAATTTTGAATTCAAGCGAATTGATACCAAATTAGGTAAGTATAGAAATAGAGATATTAAGAATTATATTTATGTTATTTCAAAAAAGAATTAGCTTCACCTTACACCAGATTCACGCTGCGGGCATGCGCCCTTGGTTGGAGATGTATTAGCAGAGAAATCAGCTCATCAACACATTCATTTCCTAAGATAAGAGCTATCTAAGGGGGAATGAACGTATTGATTACGAAACTTTATAGGGATTTGTATTCTAAAATTAGGAGGTCATAAAATTGGGGCAAGAAGTTATTAAAATTCTAGATGATTATTTCACTGGTAAGTTCAAGCAGTTGAACCTTTATGTTCTGCCACAATTCATGTGGCTAATTTTATTATACTATTTGATGTTAAACTCATTTGTTAGCATTATAGATAAATCAAACTTGCTACAGAATATTGGATTGAAACCGATACTAACATATTTCCCTGAAATAATAATTGAGAAAAACGAATTAATATTACAATTTTTAACTGATTGGTGTCCGTTTATTATATTTTTATCAATAGGTTTATTACTTTGTGGTGTGATTCTGATACTTCTTAAAGAGATAATTGTGATAGGTGAATATAAAGTTATCTGGAATCATTCAAGTTACGGTATATCAGCATTTTTATGGTACTCGTTGATAGGTATTACAATATACTTTTATGAATTAATGCAAGCTTGGTTTCCTCTTTATGTTATTGTAGCGTATACATTATCTAAATCTTTCGAAATTGTAAAGGAAAAAATAAATAAGGGTGACTTAACTTTCTTAAGTTAGGTCTATGCTGGCAACAACATCCTATAGAATCACACTGACTCAGCGGTTACGCTAGGTAAGAAGGTGTGTATTCATAATTATATTTTAAATTTGAAGTTGAGAGAGTTAACAGACAGATAGTTTGCACTGAAAAGTATTTTATATAAATTAAATAAAAACTCTGATTCAGCTGAATTGCATAGAAGTCATCACATCACTCCGCACAGAATTCATGCGGTAGGTATACTTGTAAGATGAACACACGCTTTTTATCACCATTTTACTTACGCACTAGCCAACTACATTCCTATAAGAGAAATTAACCATTTTATCCGTTTCCTATCTCCAAGTCATAGGACATTCCCATCACCTCATAGATTGTGATGAGGTGGTTGAGGTGGCAAATGAAAGTAAGCTTAAAATCACTTATCAGCATCAAAGCATAGTCAATGACAAAGAGAATAACGATAGTCAGCGTGAATTGGATAAAGTTATTAAATACGTTTGGGAACAATTAGCACCTGATATATTACAAGAGATTCAGAATGAACTAACCTATAGCTAGCAGCCGACAGTGATTAATCACTGTCGGTTTTTATTTCCACTAATCAAGCCGTGTACTATTCACTATAATTAGTTCATACCTTGTTTATAACGAGTATCTAATTGATGTGTACAAAGGTGGAAGAAGAATGATTGGATTATACGTTCGGGTATCGACTGCCCTGCAAATAGATAATACAAGCTTAGACCAACAGGTAGAATTATGTCGTAAGTTAGCTTTCGAGATGGGCTATACCGATAAAGACATTATTGTATATAGAGAAGAAGGATATTCGGGAGAAGATATTGACATCCGTCCTGAGATGATGAAGCTGCGTGAAGATGTCGCTGATGGGATCATTACGAAGATTATTTGTTCCCATCCAGATCGGTTAAGTCGTGACTTAACCGACAAGCTGATCGTCGTTCGTGAACTAGAAAAGAACGGTGCAGAGATCTTGTTCACGGATACAGAGTTTGAGAAGTCTCCTGAGGGTTTACTTTTCTTTAACATTATCTCAGCTATCGCTAGTTATGAGTTAGCCCTAATTAAGAAGAGAACGGTGCGTGGTCGAGAGCGAGCAGTTCGTGAGCTACATAAAGTGATGCCAATGCGTGTAGCACCGTTTGGATACGATAAGGACGAAACGGGACAGCTCATCATCAATGAGCGAGAAGCGCAATATGTCAAAATGATCTACGAATGGTACGTGTACGAGCATCTGACGACAAGGGAAATAGGAGATCGTCTCGTTACTTCTGGAATTATGCCTAAGCGTGGAGAATCTAAAAACTGGAGCGCATCCAGTATTGGTAGAATACTATCCTCCGAAATTTATATTGGGAACTATTATTATAACCGTCGTAAGACAGCTAAGGTAAAAGGGCAAACGACTAAAGGTGGAAATCCAAAACGTGAGATCGCCTATCGTGATGAACAGGAATGGCTTCAAGTATCTGTTCCAGCAATTGTTGATAAGCCTTTATTTGATCTTGTCCAACGTCAGAAACTGAAAAATACAACGAATAAGCATATTGGCAATCCTAAGCATGAGTATTTACTGAAGTCATTACTGAAATGTGGTTGCTGCGGTAGAACATGGGATGCCACTACTTATTCAGGAAGACTAGATAAGGAAACAGGAAAAAAAGTTAAATATCGGTGTTATCGTTGTCCAAATCTAGCTCCACGCAAATACGGACCTAATGTAGAGAAATGTAAAAGCCAATCACTTCGTGCAGAGCTAATTGAAGATTTCTTATGGAAGCAAGTTCTCTCGCTTATAAGTCAGCCTGAGCTTTATGTCCAACAAATGAATCAAAGCAATGAAGCGGGTGTGGATGAGCTTCGTCTAAGAGTGAATGCACTGGATGCAGAAGCTAAACAGCGACAACAGGAGAAGGAAAAGATTAAGCTGATGTTTCGCAGAGACGTTATTACAGAGGATGAAATGCTACAGGACATCCATAAACTTAACGAGACCTTCGAGCGTTTAGAGCAATCCAAAAAGCAGATTCAGATGAAATTAGCTTCAATTGAGAAAGAGCATGTCTCACTAGAGCAGCTACAGCAGGTGCTTCAGCGTATTCAAGTGAAGCTACAGGAACCGGAAAACTTAACCTTTGAATTTATGCGGAAAGTGATTGAGATGCTGTTCGAGGAAATTATTTTAAGATTTGATGATACAGAGGACGGACAAACCGAGCTAATTGTGACCTCAGTAGGGGCATTTGACCAGTTTTCCATGAAGGATAATCACATCGGAGTTCGACCACATCATCTTGACGATATGTGCAACTAGACGAAGGTTATGCTCTATAAGTATGTTGCGGGAGTCAGCATCACCAAGTGCCATCTGCGCTAGATGATATTGCTCTTCATCCTCCTTTAAAGGCTGAGGAAACGCATTGTTCTTAACATAAGATACTAATAAAGTAAGTTGCTTAATGAACAACGCTATTGATGAGAAAAAACCTGGCATATATCCACCTCCACATGCAAGTAAGGGCCAAGACTAATGATACTTAGCCTATATAGTCTGTTCTCTAATGTATGAGGGCGGGTGCCTAGATGTGCATGTACCTAGTTAAAATTTCTTAAAATTTCAATGTAGTGAACAAATGGACATATATTTTATTGTCTAATTAATTAAGACGATTCACATTTGACCACTTACTTAAAAAGTGGTCTTTCTCTTGCCCAAACTATGAATGAAGGTAAAGTAAATTCTCAAAAGTTTAATAAAGATTATGTAATTTTTTAGTGATCTGTAGTACTTAGATTCACACTATGGATGTGAATTTATGGATAACCTTCTGATCGTATAGAATCACTTTGCTTAGTGCAATATAAGTCCAGGAGGTGATTAATTCATGTATAAACGCATGGCGTTTGCACTAATTTCTGCAAGCATAGTTCTGACAATGTCAGGATGCGGAATGAACACAAAAAACGTTAAAACGAATGAATTAAAAGTTCGTTCAACGGAAAACCGAGCAATATTAGACGAAAATATGTATGGTAACACGAATGGCAACACGAATGGTAACATGAATGGCAACATGAATGGTACTATGAACGGCAACAAGAATGGTAATGCAAACGGGTATAACATGGGCACCAAGAATGTGCATGTTGATGCAGCCGAAAATATTCAAAATTCTATTTTGAAAATAAAAGGTGTATCAGCAGCTACTGTCTTTGTTAACAACAATGATGTTGTCGTAGGGGTTGACTTGAAGGATAATGCTAACAAAGCAGAAGTCGAAAAACAAGTCAAAAAAGCAGTTGAGAAGTCTGATAAAGGATACAAAGTACATGTGACTAGCGATAAAAACATGCATACTCGTATTCAAGATATGAAGACTCAAATGGTTCCTATGGACGGACATCCTGTTCGTAACATGGCAAAAGATGTAGGAATTCTAATTGAAGATATAGGTAAAGCTATTACTGCTCCTCTACGTTAATAATGATGCAGTATCAACTTGCAGTGTAAATTCAATTAGTTTACATCAATGAGTACTTGAAGATTTATAAATAACCCGCTAACTATTAATTTAGTTTAGCGGGTTATTTTTCATTTATTAATCTATTGGCTAAAAACTTAAATTTATCGTTTCAAATAAACTATTTTAACAAGCATTTAAAATAGTTAGAATCCATTGAGCTTCTTCTTATTGCAGTACAGAGAAAGAGCTATGTGATTTCAGAACTAATGATCAGTACCGATATTTAACACTAACGTTGAGCGACGGAACGATAGTTACGTTAAATTTTGTGCGTGAAGGATATGTAGGATATGGAAATACTAATGTTTATTTCAAATTTGAAGGAGATACGCTCCAAGATGTATGCGTTTTGCTAGAACCGTAAGACGATTTATCGAGGGTGTTTTTGATGAAAATTATCTTTTGAGCTCAATTTGTAATCAGTTATCAGATATCGACTATTATTAGGAGTAATATTTATTCAGACAGGCTAGGTATATTCCAGTTCATTCTCACAATCTATGAATATGTTATTATGTACCATCAATGCATAATTTTTTCATAGGGGGTGAGCGTAATGGAGTTTATTTTCGATAACGAGATATATGTTCTATTGAAACAATATATTCAGCCAGAAATGCTAATTGTAGTGCCAACATTATTGTTTCTTGGCTGGATGATGAAGTCCACTCCTAAAGTACCTGATTGGCTAATACCATATGTGAATACCGTCGTAGGTATAATAGCCGGCATCGCGATGACGCCTTCGGTGATTGATGGCATTATTCAAGGGATACTTGTGTCAGCAATGTCTATCCTTGTTTACAATTTATATCGCCAATGGAAACGTAAAAATGGTACAGACGCTAATAATGAGAAAGAACAGCCTAAATAGTTGGGCAGTACGTTTTATTAATTGTACACTAAGATTATATTGGCTTCATTGTAGAAAGAAGATAATTAGCGCACATAGTTGCTGCTAGTTATCTTTTTTCATTTGTTATGATCAATTTTACTTAATGGAATCAGATAAGTTATTATAGTGTTATCACTTAGGCAAAAGGAGGTTACATGATGAATGAAGTTATTGAGACGATGATGCAACATCGTTCGATTCGCAACTATAAGGATACAATAATTACGGATGAGCAATTATATACAATAATTGAAGCGGGTCAAATGGCTTCAACCTCCAGTAATTTGCAAGCATATAGCATTATTAATATTGTAGATCGTCGACTGAGACATGAACTCGCAGAACTGGCAGGACCACAATGGCATGTAGATACTGCCCCAGTTTTTCTTGTATGGTGCGCTGATCTTAGGAGAGTCGCTGTAGCTACGGAGACAACTATTGATAAACATATAGAAAATCTTGAACTTACTGAGAATTTTCTCGTCGCAACAGTAGACACTGCTCTAGCGGCGCAAAACAGTGCATTAGCTGCGGAATCAATGGGACTTGGTATACTCTTTGTTGGTGGTATTCGTAATCAGATAGAGCAAGTTTCGCAATTGCTGAAATTGCCACAACATGTAGTTCCTTTGTTCGGAATGTGCATAGGATACCCAGATGAACAACCATTTATCCGTCCTCGATTTTCATTAGAAGCGGTGTTACATCAGAACAGTTATAATGAGGAAAAGATTGAGGCGACTATTGCCGAGTATGATGAGAGAGTTGTAGATTATGTTATGGAACGTAGCAACGGAGCGGATAGTTTTAGTTGGAGTGAATCAATGAGAAGAAGACTATCTCAAGCTCGCCAACGTACCACTCAGCAAGCATTTTTCCAAAGCAAAGGATTAATGAAAAAGTAATATTTATGAAGAAATAATTAGAATTACAGTGAAATATAATAAAGCCTTAGATATGATGCGTACATGCTCAATCCTATCTAAGGCTATTTCTAATGAGGGAATTCATTATTTAGTTTAATTCGTAGGTGCAGTTAAGTATTTACGACCTGTTGCAGCTGAAAGGATGAAGCATAAGAATAAGACCATACCTGCTAAAAGATACGGATAATCGATATTAATATCGTATAGGATACCAGCAATAATCGGTCCAAGAATATTACCAAGACTTGTATAAGCAGAATTCAATCCGGCGACATAGCCTTGTTCGTTCGTCGTCATCTTCGACATTAATGTTCCTAAGGCGGGTCTAAGAATATCCATTGCCAAGAAGACAAGGAAGGTGACTGCGAAAATTAGCCAGTATTTATGAACAAATATCGTTAATATAATGAATAAGGCTGATCCAAAAAGACAAGCGGTAATAACTTTGAATTCACCAAACTTGTTCAATATTGTACCAAATGCGGTAGCTTGAATGACGGCACCAGCTATAGAGCCGAATGTAATAATATATGCGATATCAACGGTACTAAATCCAAATTTATCATTAACATAAAGTGTAAACACCGTCTCAAAATTAGCAAGTCCGAAAGATGCAATGAAAATAATGATTAAACTCATAAAGTAAGGTTCTTTCACTGAAAGTGCAAGTTGCTTCCAAAGCGGTATGGAAGCTTTGGCGTCATCTAATGATTCATTCTCATCTTGGTCAGCAATTTCTACTTTAGATGGTAAAAATATAAATGTAATTAATGCAGCAATTAGTCCTGCGATTGCTGCACCATAGAATGGTATTCTAACGCCATACTGGGCTACGAATCCACCTATACCTGGACCTATAATGAAGCCAGTTGTTATCGCTGCATTAATAAAGCCCATTCCTTGAGCACGTTCTTGCTTTGTTGTAACATCAGCTGCATACGCAAGTACGGCGGGCATTATTAATGCAGCACCTACTCCTCCAAGCATGCGAGCAATAAATAGTAATGGGATATTGTTAGATGCTCCAAAAATCCATTCTGCTAAAGCGAATATAAGCATTCCTGCTATGATAACTGGTTTTCTACCTAGACGATCTGAGATCCGTCCAGCAATAGGGGAGAATATGAGCTGAGCAATAGAAAAAGCTGCTACCATAAGACCGATTTGGCTACCGCTTATATGCAATAATTCCATATATTTAGGTAAGATCGGAATAACTAGTCCAATTCCGACAAATACAATAAAAATATTGATCATTAATAATAAAATTGACCCACGATTACGTAATAATAACGACATAATAAACCTCCACATGATGAAACACTCGAATTAGGTATCCGTAATACATGATATTGATAGCATGGACAAATTCCACATATTCATTGCAATAGTTGGCAGGTAAATATTGCAACGTCCTGATATTCTATAGCAGATCCCTTCATCCTCTCATCTATAGCATGCTTCGTGTAATGTAAATTCGCTAAGCAATAACATTAAAAAATGGACATGCTCTATATTCTACAAGTACGCATATAATAAGCAAACAGTAGAGAGGGGGTTTATTGATGAAGAGAAGAACGGTGACTATCATTTCACTTGTTTTATACGGCATCGCTATTATTACGTTAATAACCTCTTATTGTCTCAATAAATAGTTATAAGTAACATAATTCGTTGTTGTAAATGACAAAAATTCCATATAATGCTCACAAATGTAATGGGATATGGTAATGTTAATAGATAGTATGTTAGCGCATTCATTGAAATACAAAGTGGCATTACTAACCGGTCAACACATACAGCCTCAGATATCTTTTTGATCTGAGGTTATTTTTGTATTCTAGTAACAAATCATCTATAGACTAGTAAGAAAGCTAATTTCTATATGAAAAGTACAATAAAGTGTTGGGTGTTAGCAAAGAGGAAACTAAGCTAATATGAATACAATATATTTTTTAGGAGTTTGTGATAACTATGACAACAAATGCATCCGGAACTAAATTATATTATGCACTGCCTGCTTCCGAATGGGAAGAAGCACTTCCTATCGGTAATGGTCGTATTGGCGTAATGGTATTTGGTAATGTGAACAAAGATCGATACCAATTAAATGAAGATACTTTATGGTCGGGTTTTCCAAGAGACACGAACAATTATGAAGCACTCCGACATTTGAAAACATCACGTGATTTACTGCAGCAAGGGAAGTATGCAGATGCTGAAGTGTTAATCGAAAATAAGATGCTTGCAGTAAATTGCCAAGCTTATCAACCTTTTGGTGATCTATATATTGAATGGTTGAATGCACCAAGTAATGTATCTCAATATGAACGTAGCTTAGAACTATCAACAGCCGTTGCCACAACGGTAGCTGTTGATGGGGATAATTCCTATATTCGTGAAGCTTGGGTGAGCTCAACGGACGATATTCTATTTATCACTTATCGATCCCAAGGAAGAACAAACCTTTCCTTGAAAGCAAGCTTTGTTCTTCCTCATCCGTCCAATGTTCTCATCGAAGATGAGCGCTACATTGTAAACAGTAAATGTCCAACGCATATTGCAGATAATTATTTTGAGGATCATCCCTTCGCGGTGCAATACGAAGAAGGTAACGGAGTTATATTTCAATCACAATTGCAAGCGTTCTCGAATGGTGAAATTTTTGTAGATGAAAGCGGCGTATCTGTTAACAATGCCACTGATATTGTGTTCGTAATATCAATAGCAACAAGCTTCAATGGATTTGATAAGCAACCACATCACGATTACGATGCACTTTCACTTACGAATAAAGCCAAATTAGCAGCTGTAACGGAATTGAAATATGATCAACTTTTACATGCCCATATTACTGAACACAAGCGATTATTTGAACGGGTTCAATTCCATTTAGAAGAAAATGAACCTATGCATCATATGCCTACGGATCAACGACTAGAGCGATATAAGCTTGGCGAACAAGATTTGGCACTAGAGAGTTTGTATTTTCACTACGGAAGATATTTACTAATAACTAGTTCCAGACCTGGTACGCAGCCAGCTAATTTACAAGGCATATGGAATCACCGAGTTCAACCACCTTGGAATAGTGATTATACAACGAATATTAATACTCAGATGAATTATTGGCCAGCAGAGTCAACTTCATTGAGTGAATGTCATGAGCCATTATTACAAATGGTCGAAGAATTAACGGTAACTGGCGCTCGTACGGCACGCGTTCATTATAATGCAGATGGTTGGGTGACCCATCACAATGTAGATATATGGAGGATGTCTTCTCCCACAGCAGGTCATCCAAGTTGGGCATTTTGGCCAATGGGTGGTGTATGGTTAACGCAACATTTATGGGAACGTTACTTGTTCCATCCGGATCAGACCTATTTAGCAAAGCGAGCTTATCCTGTTATGAAAGGTGCAGCTCAGTTCTGTCTTGACTGGCTTATTGAGGACGAGCAAGGACAGCTGAAGGTAAGTCCGTCAACTTCGCCAGAGAACAAATTTATATATGGTGATAACAAAGTAAGTAGCGTAGCAGAAAACTCTGCGATGGATATCACTTTGGTAACTGAATTGTTCCAACACGTTATTGAGGCAGCTCATATTCTGAATATTGATCAAGACTTCCGAGCGAAAGTTGTACAAGCATTGGCAAAAATGCCGAAGCTGACTATTAATGAAGCGGGTCATATTCAAGAATGGTCAACGAATTTTACAGAGCAAGAACCAGGCCATCGTCATGTTTCGCATCTATATGGTTTGCATCCAGGTACATCGATTAATACATCTGAGCTTATCGAAGCAGCAAAGCAATCATTAGCTAGTCGGATTTCTCATGGTGGTGGTCATACAGGTTGGAGCTGTGCTTGGCTTATTAATTTATATGCGCGCCTTCGTATGCCAGAGGAATGCTACTCATTCGTCCGTACATTGTTAACAAAATCTACTTATCCTAATCTCTTTGATGCACATCCACCTTTCCAAATTGATGGAAACTTTGGGGGAATTGCCGGGATGGTAGAGGCTTTAGTTCAAAGCCATGCTGGGGTGATAGAACTTCTCCCATCTTTACCGAAAGTTTGGGCAACAGGTGAGATCAACGGATTAACAGCACGCGGCGGATTTAAAGTAAGTTTGAAGTGGGCAGATGGACAATTAAGAGCTGCATCAATTGAGTCGTTATATGGACAACCGCTACGTGTAGCATATAACCAAGCGATTATTATAATGGACGAAGTAACAAATCAGACGTATGCAGCAAATCAATTGATTTCTACCAATATAGGTAGTCGATATACAGTTCACATAAGCTAGTTCAATATATTCAAGGGAGAGACTACTATGACTACAACTAACCAATATCCGTATCAAGACCATACATTAGCACTAAATGATCGAGTGAACGATCTTATCTCAAGATTTACGCTTGAGGAAAAAATAGAATCAATGGTGCAATATCAACCAGCGATTGAACGTTTGGGAGTTGCTGCATATAAACATGGTACAGAAGCAGCACATGGCTTGGCTTGGTTAGGTGAAGCTACATCGTTCCCACAACCCATTGGACTTGGTTGTACGTGGGATCCACAATTAATGAAAGAAATTGGCTCCGTTATTGGTGATGAAGCCCGTATATTCTACCAACGTAATCCAGAAGTTAACGGACTAACATTATGGGCTCCAACTGTTGATATGGAACGTGACCCACGTTGGGGACGTACCGAAGAAGCTTATGGTGAAGATCCAGTACTTACTGGTGAGCTCACATCTGGTCTAGTACAAGGTATGCAAGGCGATCATCCTACCTATTACAAATCGATTGCAACATTGAAGCATTTCATTGGTAACAATAATGAGGTTGATCGTGGTAGCTGTTCCGCAAGTATTGATCCACGTAATATGAAGGAATACTATCAAGCTGCATTCAAGCCAGCATTTGTTAAAGGCGGAGCGAAGTCTATGATGACTTCGTACAATTCAGTAAATGGTACGCCAACTATTCTTCTTAATGATGTAAAGAAAGTTGTTAAAGAAGAGTGGAATATGGATGGCTTTATTGTAAGTGATGCAGGAGATTTACTAGGAATCGTTAATGATCATCATTACTATGATAACTATAAAGAAGCGGTTGCTCATTCGATAAAAGCTGGTATAGATAGCATTACAGATGATAAAGAAAAATCTTGTAATGCAATTCGTGAAGCATTAGCAGAGGGGTTGTTAGTTGAGCAGGATCTTGATACTGCACTGTTCAATACGTTCAGAGTACGTTTCAAGCTAGGAGAATTTGACCCAGTTGAGCTTAATCCATATGCGAATGTACCAGAGTCTAAATTAATGGCGCCTGAGCATACCCAGCTTGCTCTACGTGCAGCACAAGCATCCGTTGTTCTATTAAAAAATGATGGTAACATATTACCTCTTCAAGCAGAGAAACTTCAATCCGTGGCAGTAGTTGGACCACTTGCTAATATTGTGTTCCGTGACTGGTATGCAGGAACTCTTCCATACAAAGTAACTGTATTAGAAGCGGTTGAACGTAAACTTGCGGGCAAATCTGTTAGCTTTTCTTCTGGCAATGATATCGTGACTTTAGCAAAAGCAGCGACAAAGCAAGGTTTTGTTGTTGATACAGACAATGAGAATAGATTGAAATTAATTGAATCCGGTGAGGCAGCTACATCATTTGAAATGGTCAATTGGGATTGTGGAAGCTATACGCTTCTAAATACAGCAACGAATAAACTATTAACTACCGCTGATGACAAGCATCTAGCAGCCAATGCAGATGAAGCATTCGGTTGGTTCGTTAAAGAAGTTATTCGATTGAAGGAAGAGAAAGATCAATTATTCAGCATTAAGTCTTGGAATAACAAAGCGATTAAATTACCACAAAACATGGGTGAAGTCATTACAGTTGATGAAGAAGCGGTAACTACAATGGATGACCTACTTCACATTATACAGTTGAATGATGGAATTGCGGAGGCTACAGCGCTTGCTGCTATAGCTGAACAAGCGATAGTTGTTGTTGGTAACAATCCGCTTATTAATGGTAAAGAAGAGATCGATCGTCCTAGTTTAGAACTAGCTGCTGATCAAGTTAAACTAATTGAAGAAGTTTTGGCAGTTAATCCGAATACAGTGGTTGTTATTATTGGTGGATATCCATTCGTACTTGGAGCTCTTGCGGACAAAATCCCAGCCATCGTCTACCTTTCACATGCGGGACAAGAATTAGGTAATGCCGTAGCTGATGTATTGTTCGGCGATTATTCGCCTGCAGGTCGCTTGAATATGACATGGTATACAGGTGAGGAGCAACTTACAGATCTGTTAGATTACGATATTATCAAGAGCAAGCGTACCTATCTATATCTTGAAGATAAACCACTATATCCATTTGGACATGGTCTAAGTTATGCTAGCTTTGCTTATAGTGACTTCAATGTAACGACAGCTTTCAATGCAGCTGATCAGCTTGAAGCAACCGTTACAGTTAGCAATACGTCTAGTATTACCGCAGATGAAGTAGTACAGATCTATGTAACGGTATCAGGCTCTCGCGTGAAGCGCCCTGTCAAAAAACTGGTTGCTTTTACGCGTGTGAAACTTGAAGGTGACGCTACTGCGTTCATTACTTTACCAATCCATATTGATCAATTGCATATGTGGGATGTTACGAGAGATCGCTTTGTACTTGAACAAGCAACTTACAACTTCCAAGTAGGTTCTACTTCTGCGGATATTCGCGCTGAGCAGTCACATGAGCTTGCTGGTGAAGTTATTCCTGCTCGTAATCTTACCGATTGGACACGTGCTGAAAATTATGATCAATATACAAATGTATACTTGGATGAATCCAAGGAAGGTACTACTTGCGTAAGGGCAAATGGAGAACAAGGTTCGATTGTATATGAGAATGTAGATTGTAATTTACCACATACTAAGCTTCAAGCTAGAGTAGCTGGTGGTGAATCTGGAGGCAAGCTTCAAGTGAAGTCTAACTCCGAAATAGTCATTGGAGCTATCGATATAGCTCCATCAAGCGAGCAGCAATGGTCAGATGTTGTAGTGGAGCTACAAACGGTAAATGATGAATTAACAATCGAGCTTATTGGATCTGTGAAGATTAGTGGCTTTAAATTAATTTAGATAGTTATATCTATAAGTACATGTTCAAAGAGTGGACCAGTCTTCATCAAAGAAGATACATTACGATGTCGACTATATTACGTTAGCATAGTCATCGTTATCAAGTCCGCTTTTTGAACATCCTCTATATTAACCCATGATGTAACGGAGCTCCTCCGTTACACCATGGGTTATCGTTTTGTGCAACCTATGTTATGATACGATAGTATTTATACAAAAATCAGATTCTATATTTCATCAAGTGAGGATAAGAAATCATGCTATCAAAGTTTCTTGCTCGGCTAGATAATGTGCGTATAAAACAAAAGTTGTTTGTCTCATTCATTGTTGTTGCCTTCGTACCGATTATTTTTGTAGGTGTATATCTTACGTCGCAATTCAGGCAGCATGTACTTGAGCAAGCAACGGAGCAATCCAATAATAATGTTGAACGAATTAAGTTGCAATTGGAAAGTACAATTCAACGACCAATTGATATTTCTGGTATATTGATGAGTGATGCGAATCTTTCGAATGTTATAAATACACAATATGAGAGTACATATGAAGTCGTCAAAGCATTTCAAGATTACAGTGATTTTCGTGAATATTTGAAACTTTACAATGAAATATCCAATATTAAATTTTATTCAAGTAATAAAACGCTGTTAGATAACTGGGAATTTATGCGACTTACAGATGAGATTACCGAGAGTTCATGGTATGACTATACTAATCATAGTGGACTTATCTATTGGGCATTCATTGCTGATGAAACAAAGAAAAATCAATCCTATCTTTCCCTTGTAAGAAAGGTGGAATTTCCATTATATAGAACCAATGGTATCCTTGTTATGAATATATCGCCTGATGTATTGAACAATATCGTTAGGCAAGAAACATTTGATACGTATATTATTGATAGCTTAGATACGATTGTAGCAGCTAAAGATCATAGTTTAGTTGGTCAGAGAATATCCGAATTAGACTTCGCAAGCGAGCGAATCAATTGGGGTGTTGGACAGTACGAGATGAAGGTAAATGGAGAACCCTCAAGAATTATCGTGGAGGAATTGTTACCGCAATACAGTCAAAACAGTTTGAAGATTATGTCGATTTTCAGAATAGATAGTATAGTGAGTGGTGCTGATCGGATTTCATATCAAGGTTTAATAGTTATGTTAATAAGTATCATTATTTCTATGATTCTAATCTATGCAACGTCTTCTTTAATATCTAAGCGAATATTGGCTTTAAACCGCCACATTAGTAAAGTCAGTACGGGGGATCTAAATGTTAACTCCGATATAACCGGTAATGATGAGATAGGATTGTTATCGCGCCAGTTCAATAATATGGTTGGTAATATACGCGATCTAATGGATCGCGTTCGAGATACAGAGTATCAAAAATCTCAGCTAGAACTACGCCAGCGGGAAATTAAACTGAAAATGATGGCAAGTCAAATCAACCCACATTTTCTGTTCAATGCATTAGAATCTATTCGTATGAATGCTCATATGAAAGGTGAAAAGGAACTTGCTGGCATTGTGCGAATGCTTGGTAAAATGATCAGGAAAAATTTAGAGGTTGGATCAGGTTCAATTTCAATGGCAGATGAAATCGAAGTTATCCGTTGTTATCTAGAAATTCAAAAATTCCGATTCGGGCCTGAACGATTAGCTTTTACATTAGACGTTGATGAAAGTGCTTTAGAACAGAAAGTACCACCACTATTAATTCAACCAATCGTTGAAAACGCCGTTGTGCATGGTTTAGATCAAGTGATAGTAGACGGGAAAATTCATATTTCAATTCAGTATCATTTGGCCCAGTTGAGAGTGGTTATTACAGATAATGGACAAGGTATGGATATCGAGAGATTACAACAAGTTATGCAAGCAATAAGTGAGCTTGAAGAAGAGAATGGATCACGTATTGGCCTAAGGAACGTACATCAAAGATTAGTTATGACATACGGAGTCGAAGCTGGTTTACAAATAAATTCTCAGCTAGGTGAAGGTACTTCCGTTTCATTTGCAATCAATATGGAGGAGAACTAGATGTATAAAGTAATGATTGTTGATGATGAACCAATGATTAGACAAGGCTTGCAATCATTAATTGAATGGGAAGAGTATGGTTTTCATGTAGTTGCTCTTGCTAGTAATGGAGTAGAGGCTATTGAGTTATATAAGGAACATAACCCCGACCTCATACTCGTTGATATTCGTATGCCAATCATGGATGGAATTCGAACGATTGGAGAGCTTCGTCAATTAGGTTCCAAATCACGAATATTAATATTAAGTGGCTATGGTGAATTTCAATATGCCCAACAAGCGATTCGATTTAAAGTGGACGGTTATGTGTTGAAGCCTATAGATGAGAATGAGCTAACGCTTTATATTGAGAAGGTTAGCAAAGAACTGAATAAATCACAGCAAGAAGCAGTTATTAGTACACAAACATTAGCGTTGCTTCGAGAAGAATGGTTAAAAGGTTTTGTGGAATATGAGCTACAAGAAGCGGAACTAAGTTTAGAACATTGGAAGCGTCTTTTTACGCACCCATATTCAGAAGCGAATATCATTTTACTTGATACATATAGTCGTGAACATTCATTAACGACTCGCAATATGATTAAACAACAGCTTTCTAGCTTTATTGAAGACCAGAAATGGGGATATGTATTCTCAACAGATGCATATATTGGCATATTAATTAATCAGGTTTCGATGAACCAGTCGAAGAAAGAACGTTTAAATAATATTATTGAACTCTCATGCAATCAGAAAGCACAATTCGTTGCAATTATGAGTGCTACACATACAGACTTAAAGGCATTGTATGAGGAACTTGTTCAAGTGAAAATTGCATTGAAAAATCGCTTCTTTATGCATGCAAATGATTTATTTGAACTTAATGAGATTAAACTTGCGCATGATTTTGACAAGCCTGAGCTTCCATTGTCGGTATTTATTGATCAAATGTCTCAAAAATTATTTTATGTGATTGATGTTGGCAACAAAACGATGCTAGATGAACTTCTCGATCAAATAGCTGATCTATTGAGAAATTATTGTGAAACTGAGCAACAGATGAAATCTAGTTGGGCACAATTGTTAACGATGGTGATGAATCGAATCTCTGCGATGCATCCACAATTAGCACTTGAAGACGATTTGAAACTTGTTACGCAGCTTTATTTGACTCATCATTATCATCTTATGATAGACCAATTAAAGCTCCAATTAACTTCGTTAATGAATCGCTTAACAGTAACAGAAAGTACGAATACAACAGTTATGAAACAGATGATTGATTTTATTGATCGACATTACGCAGAACCGCTGCGATTAGAGACGATGGCTGATCTATTCAATTATAATAGCGGTTATCTGGGTAAAATGTTCAAAAATCATACCGGCGATAGCTTTAATACGTATTTAGACAATGTGAGAATTGAGCAGTCCATTGTTATGCTTCAAGAAGGTTACAAAGTACATCAAGTGGCGGAGCGAGTAGGATATGCTAATGTAGATTATTTCCATAGCAAATTCAAAAAATATAAAGGGGTTTCGCCCTCTGCATATAAACCTACCTCTATGAGTAAAAAATCATGTGAATAATAATTATTTTAGAACTAATTTATAATTAGTTCTATTTTTTTGTGTTGAAAACGCTTCGATTTATATAAAAACCACTAATTATTATGGCAAAAGTCATTTTTTGATATGATTTTATAGCAAATTTATATGGTGTTACCGTTTTTTTATATCAGCTATTATAAAGCTATCAACGAATCAGTTATATGGATCATTGTAGTAGGAGGAAGCCGGATGAAAGAACAAACAACAAACATCACGACAGTTAATGGTGCAAGCAAGGGCAAAAGGTTTTGGCAAACGATGCTTCAACAAAAGTATTTATATCTAATGTCTATGCCATTTGTTATATGGGTCATTATTTTCAGTTACGTTCCGATTTGGGGATGGTTGATGGCCTTCCAAAACTATAGACCTCGGAATTCAATTATGAATCAAGATTGGGTGGGTCTTAAACACTTTATTGAACTATTCACAGATGAGCGCTTTTACTTAGTGTTACGTAACACCTTAGCAATGAGTTCAATGGGATTGATTGTTAGCTTTACAGTGCCCGTTATCTTTGCACTTTTACTTAATGAATTGCGTCAACAATTTTTCAAAAGAACGATTCAAACGATCGCTTATCTACCTCACTTTGTATCTTGGGTAGTTGTATCAGGTATCGTTACGAAAATGCTATCTACGGATGGCGGTGCAATTAATGATTTTCTAATTAGTTTACACATAATAGATCATCCGATTCAATTTATGGCTAAGGGAGAATGGTTCTGGTCAATCGTAACCATCTCAGATGCTTGGAAAGAAACAGGTTGGAACTCCATTATTTTCTTAGCTGCAATGTCTGGTATTGA
This sequence comes from Paenibacillus endoradicis, assembly GCF_024721975.1. The sequence continues at coordinate 528,973 of NZ_JANQBB010000003.1, forward strand.
CCAGGAATTGTATGAAGCTTCAACAGTAGATGGTGCAGGACGCTTTAGAAAAATGTGGCATATTACATTGCCAGGCATTAGAACGACATTTATGGTACTGTTCATACTTTCTATCGGTCACCTTGTTAGTATCGGCTTCGAGAAACAATTCTTACTCGGAAATCCGGTCGTCGTCGACTATGCGGAAGTCATAGACTTATACGCATTAAATTACGGTATTAATCTAAGTAGATATTCTTACGGTACTGCGATTGGTATTTTCAACTCTGTAGTTAGTATCATTCTCGTATTCCTCGCGAACTATATTTACAAAAAGGTTACGAAAGAATCTATCATCTAGAGGAGGAAATATAAGATGAGTTCAAATGCAAGCAAGCTTATGAAAAGAAGTGTAGGCGATAAAATATTCGACACAGTCAACGTGGTCATCATGTTGCTGGCTGGTATAATAACACTTTATCCGTTCTTGAACGTTCTAGCCATTTCATTGAATGATTCCGTTGATACGGTACGCGGTGGAATAACGATTTTCCCACGCGAATTCACTTGGCAAAACTATCAAACTATTTTTGGTTATGAATCACTAGGTACTGGTCTTCGCAATACGTTAATTAGAACGATTCTAGGTACAGGTATTGGTGTACTTACCGCTTCGATGCTTGCTTACACACTTAGTCGTATTGATTTCCAAGCAAGAAAATGGTTGTCTCCAATGTTCGCAATGACAATGTACTTCTCAGGTGGTCTTATCCCAGGGTACATGCTGATGCGTCACCTTGGATTAATTGGTACATTCGAAGTGTACTTACTGCCTGCACTATTAAGTGTATGGAACGTATTTATCGTAAGATCTTACATCGATGGATTACCATTAGCACTACAAGAATCAGCTAAAATTGATGGTGCTAATGACTTAACGATTTTCTGGAAAATCATTTTACCTCTATGTACACCAGTTCTTGCAACGATTGCCTTATTCATTGCAGTAGGTCACTGGAATGCATGGTTTGATACTTATCTTTACAATAGTCAGAAGCCACAATTTACGACATTGCAGTATGAATTGATGAAAGTGCTTCAATCAACACAGTCATCTGCAAACTATCGAGATCCAAATGCACAACAAGCGATTGCCTCAGTATCTCCTGAGTCTATCCGAATGGCAATTACGATTGTAGTTACTGTTCCTATTTTATTCATCTATCCATTCTTACAACGTTATTTCGTAAAAGGAATGACATTAGGTGCAGTAAAAAGTTAATTTTTCCTTGATATTGTCGAGATGCTTTTACAAACGTTCAAGCATCTCGTAATATAATACACAGATAGATAAAGGGAGGCAGTTTCTAATGAAGAAAGTAAAGATGGGTCTTAGCTTGTTGTTAATGATGACGATGTTATTTTTAGCAGCTTGCGGTAATAACAGCAATAGCACTAATACTCCTAGTACTACTAATAACAGTACTTCTGGTTCGAGTGAAGCAACTCAAGAACCTATGACAATTAGTCTTGTATCTGGTGATGTGAATCCAGACTGGGACAAAAATCAAAGTGAAATTGGTAAAGTAATCAATGAAAAAACTGGTATTACTGTGGATGTACAATTCCCAGTTGGTGGTTCGGATGCAGATACATTCGCATTGATGGTTGCTAGTGATGAGTATCCAGATCTAGTAATGCCAAAAGGCAACACAAATAAATTGGTAGATGCTGGTGCGCTTCTTGACCTTCGTCCATTACTTGAAGAACATGCTCCTAACCTTATGAAAGTATATGGCGAATATCTTGATCGCCTTGTATACAGTTCTACTGACGATTCTATCTATACATTACCGCTTGATGGCGTTGGACAAACTTATTTTGAAGCTAGTGGTGGTTTCCAACTACAGCATCAAATATTAGAATCTCTTGGCTACCCAGAAATTAAAACTGTAGAAGATTATGAAAGCGCAATTAAAACTTATATTGAGCAAAATCCAAAAACTGAAGATGGTCAACCTCGCCTAGGACTTTCCTTGAACGGTGGAGAATGGCAAATTCTTATCTCTGTAACAAACCCTGCATTCTATGCAACAGGTGCGCCAGATGATGGTGAATACTATGTTAACCAAGAAAACTATGAAGTTATTATGCATTACCAACGCGCTGAAGAAAGAGAATACTTCCGTTGGTTGAACCATATGAATGATATCGGTCTACTTGATCCGGAATCCTTCGTCCAAAAATATGATCAATATAAAGCTAAAGTTGCTTCTGGTCGTGTACTAGGCCTAATCGATCAAGCTTGGGACTATCAAGAAGCAGAAAATGCTTTGAAAGCTGAAGGGAAAATTGATTCAACTTATGCACGTTTCCCTGTAACACTTGATGAAACATTCAAAGATGCATCATTCCAAGGTACTGGTTACATTGCTGGTTATGGCATTGGTATAACAATTGATGCAGAAGATCCAGTTCGTATTATTAAATACCTTGATTACTTAGCTTCTGATGAAGGTCAAGTACTTGTTAACTGGGGTATTGAAGGTGTTCACTATACAGTAGATGCTGATGGTAAACGTTCAATTCCTGCTGAAGTACAAGATCGCAAAGCAAACGATGCGAGTAACTTCAGAAAAGAAACTGGTATCGGTAACTACTGGATGTCTGCACGTTATGGCGATGGCGTTCTAGATCCTTCTGGTAACTACTATACGACTAACTTCCCTGATCAAATCGTAGCCGCATACTCAGATGCAGATAAGAAAACTCTTGCTGCTTATGGCGCGACAACGTACAAAGATCTATGGCCTGCTGATGATGAATTTGCAGAACGTGCATATGGTGCTGGTTGGACAATTAATTTCGATACAGCTTCTGATGCGAATGTTATCTTCCAAAAATCACAAGATTTGATGAAGAAATATATTCCACAAGCGATTCTTACTGACCCAGCTAATTTCGATAAAGTGTATGATGAATTTATGGCTGAACTTGATAAAATCGGAGTTTCTAAAATGACAGATGAATATTCAAAATTAATTAAAGATCGTGTTGAAATGTGGTCTAACTAGTCTCGATTATATGCTAATAGACAGAGAGCCCAGCAATGGGCTCTTTGTTATATTCGTGAACATGATAAAGGAGAATGAAACGTGATTAATAATAAATTACCTAAAATGTGGTACGGTGGAGATTATAATCCTGAGCAATGGGATACGCCAACAATGGAGGAAGATATTCGCATGTTCAAGCTTGCGAATATAGACATTGCTACAGTGAATGTTTTTTCATGGGCATTAATACAACCAAGTGAAAACGAATATGATTTTTCAGGACTAGATCGTATTATTAAACGTTTGACAATGGATAATGTATATATTTGTTTGGCGACAAGTACTGGTGCACATCCTGCTTGGATGGCACATCGTCATCCTGATGTTACTCGTGTGGATTATGATGGACGCAAACGGAAATTCGGAGGACGTCATAATTCATGTCCTAATAGTCCTACGTATCGCAAGTATTCACGTGAAATCGCCAGCAAACTATCAGAACGTTATGCTAACTATGAAGGGTTAGTTGTATGGCATATTTCTAATGAATATGGCGGGTATTGCTATTGTGTCAATTGTGCCGAAGCATTCCGTGGCTGGCTAAGCAATCGCTACGAAACAATTGAAGCTTTGAACAAAGCTTGGTATACGAACTTCTGGGGACATACGTTCTACGATTGGGCAGAGATTGTTCCACCGAACAGTTTAAGTGAAGAGTGGGCAGGTAATCGTACCAATTTCCAAACCATTTCATTGGATTATCGTCGTTTCCAATCTGATAGCTTACTTGAATGTTTCAAAATTGAATATGATGCAATTCGGGAATTTTCCAAAAATGTTCAAATTACTACGAACTTAATGGGTACATATCCTGAACTTGATTATTTCAAGTGGGGCAAGGAGATGGATGTTGTTTCTTGGGATAACTATCCTTCGATAGACACTCCGGTTAGTTTCACTGCAATGTCTCATGCTTTAATGAGAGGTCTTAAGGGTGGGCAACCATTTATGTTAATGGAACAAACGCCTAGTCAGCAAAATTGGCAACCTTATAATTCTTTGAAACGTCCCGGTGTTATGCGCTTATGGAGCTATCAAGCAGTTGCTCATGGTGCAGATACAGTTATGTTCTTCCAACTTAGACGCTCATTAGGTGCTTGTGAAAAATATCATGGTGCCGTAATTGAGCATGTTGGTCATGAACATACTCGTGTGTTTCGTGAGTGTGCAGATCTAGGCAAAGAGCTTGTGCAACTTGGGGATACATTACTTGATGCTAGACACCAATCTAAAGTGGGTATCGTGTTTGATTGGGAAAATCGATGGGCTCTTGATCTTACAAGTGGTCCTACGATAGATTTGAAGTATGTTGATCAAGTGCATAAGTATTACGACGCTTTCTTCCAACATAATATACAAGCAGATATGATTAGCGTAGAAGAGCAATTCGAACGCTATGAAATTGTTGTAGCACCGGTAATATATATGATGAAACCAGGATTTGCTAAGAAAGTGGAGCAGTTTGTTGAAAAAGGCGGTACGTTCATTACAACGTTCTTCAGTGGTATCGTGAATGAAAATGATATTGTTACTACAGGGGGATATCCAGGGGAATTGCGCAAAGTATTGGGGGTATGGGCTGAAGAGATTGACGCCTTACTTCCAGGTCAATCGAATGAGATCGTCATGAATGATCAATATGGTCATATGAGTGGTCAATATCAATGCAATATTTTATGTGATTTGATTCATAGTGAAGGTGCTGAAGTACTTGCAACCTACGGTAGTGAGTTCTATAAAGGAATGCCAGTTCTTACGAAAAATGAATTTGGAAACGGTCAAGCATGGTACGTTGCTAGTAGTGCTGATGCACAATTTTTATCTGACTTTGTGAAAACAGTTGCCGAAGAAAAAGGTATTCATCCATTACTGAAGCCTGTAGCTGGGGTGGAAGTGACGGAGCGGATTAAAGACGGACAGGCATATCTATTTGTTCTGAATCATAATGCTCATGAAGTAACGATGGATTTAGGTGAGATACAAGGAACTGATCTACTAAGACAATCATTAGTACATGGGGAATTGCAACTGAGTGCCAAAGATGTGATGATTATTAAGAAATAAATGAATTTATTAATTATAGCTGCTGGTATCTATTGATGGTATATCCATCAATAGATACCAGCAGTTTTTATTTGAACTTTCATTGTAAGAGGAAGTTCAAAAAGTTGGCTTTGATAACGATGATAGGCATTGTAGACTAATCGGCATCGAATATACTCCGAACTTGGCAAGTCCAACAGTTTTAATCATCTGGAGGACAATCAGTCAATTTTAATTACATAGAACTTGAAATTTTGTAAACAATATAACTAATCGTAAGTCATCGCTTCGAAAGTTTTTTGTTTGCATAGAAGCAAATCAATGTAGTCGCTATATGTTTTAGCGTATGCTTCCGTATCAACTTTTCATTACGAACAGGTGGTTCATAGGAGCTATATGAAAAGTTTTAGATTAAGCTTTCGTAGTGACTTTTCATTACGAAGCTGTTGTTCAGAGGATGATATGAAAAGTTTTAGGAGGATTATTATGAGCAAACCGAGTAAAAAAACTGTTACAAAATATTCAAAGTCGAATATGAGTTCTAAAGAGTATCAAAGTTTCGCTAAAACACAAGAGCCTCCACGTACAGTACTTAAAAATTGTGTGATGGCGTTTCTCATTGGTGGAGCGATATGTACGCTTGGCCAAGGTGTCACAGAACTATATATGTACTTCTTCAAAATGACTTCTGAAGAAGCGAGTAACCCTACAGTAGCTACATTAATTCTTGTATCTGTTATTTTGACTTCGCTCGGAGTATATGACAAATTTGCGCAGGTCGCAGGCGCAGGTTCTGCAGTGCCAGTTACAGGTTTCGCAAATTCAATGGCTTCTGCTGCGATAGAACATCGCTCGGAAGGTTTCGTGCTTGGCGTTGGTGCTAATATGTTTAAGTTAGCAGGTTCAGTTATCGTATTCGGAACGGTAGCAGCATTTTTTGTGGGAATAGCCTATATCGTACTAGGTATAGGGGGTCATTAATATGTTACGAGGACAGCAGACTTGGTGGTTTGAGAAAGCTCCCAAAATAATTAGCACAGCTACAATTGTAGGACCGTTGGAAGGTCTAGGGCCTCTTTCGGATACTTTTGATGTCATTCATCCTGAATTGGATATGAATGAGAAGACATGGGAAAAAGCTGAACGTTCAATGCTTAATCAAGCGACACAAAAATCACTATCGAAAGCGAATTTGGATTCTTCTGATCTACAGATCTATGTAGGAGGAGACTTACTTAATCAAATCATTACGAATAGCTTTGTTGCTCGGGAGTTAGCTATCCCTTACTTAGGTGTTTTTGGTGCTTGCTCCACTTCAATGGAATCTTTAGCTATCGTAGCGCAACTAGTCAGTAGCGGTGCTGTGAAATATGGGATGGCAGCTACTAGTAGCCATAATGCTACTGCTGAGAAACAATTCAGGTATCCAACGGAGTATGGTGCGCAAAAACCACCTACAGCACAAAATACAATTACTGGATCAGGTGCAGCGATTGTTAGCTTGCAAGGAAAAGGACCTAGTATTGAAGCGGCTACCATTGGTAAAGTCATTGATCTCGGCATTACTGATCCTTTCAATATGGGCGCTGCTATGGCTCCAGCTGCGGTAGATACCATTATTGCTCATTTCAATGATCTAAATCGAACGCCTCTTGATTATGATCTTATTATTACTGGTGATCTGGCGAGTGTGGGGCATCCTATTGCCAAAGAGTTATTACTGAAGGAAGGTGTACCAATCAATCAAACTTGTTTTGATGATTGTGGTCTTAGAATTTACGATATTGAGCAGCAAGATGTACAGGCAGGTGGTTCAGGTGCGGGCTGTTCAGCGGTCATTACTTACGGTCAAATTATACAACAACTTACAGAAGGTAAATTAAAACGAGTGTTAATCGTTGCAACGGGTGCGTTGATGTCACCGATTTCCTTCCAACAAGGTGATACAATTCCTTGTATAGCTCATGCCGTTGCATTGAAAGGAATGGGGGTAGAGTAAATGATTTATTTTTGGGCTTTTGTCGTTGGTGGTGCGATTTGTGTAATTGGACAATTGATGTTTGATGTTATGAAATTAACACCTGCTCATACGATGGCAACACTCGTTGTAGTAGGAGCGATTGTAGATGGACTTGGTTGGTACGAACCATTAGTCGAATTTGCTGGAGCAGGAGCAACGGTCCCAATTACGAGTTTTGGTAATGCGCTGGTACATGGTGCGTTAACTGAGTTATATGATGTAGGGTGGATAGGCGTTATATCTGGTATTTTCAAAGTAACGAGTGCCGGTATCTCAGCTGCGATCATATTCTCCTTTTTAGCAGCGCTATTTGTGAAACCGAAAGGATAATCGTTGAACATAGTAGAAGGCTTTCACCGATTTTCGCGTTTACTGCGAAAGTCGGTGAAAGCCTTTTTTACTTATAATACTCCATTTTGAAAACCGATAAGAGTTTCAATGTTTCTCAGTATCAATTGCTCCAACTCTAGTATGCCTTCAGTATCGAGTGCGGGTCTTGTTAACGTCGCACGTTCGAGTTGAAATTGTTTTGCTAATGCTAATGCGACATTACCTTCTGCCATTTGGAGTTTGTAACGGGTTGATATCTCATGTAATGACGATGCATTTTTTTCATCCGTCCCTGCAGTAATACAAAGTTCATACATATCGATAATATGATCTTCTCTTTCTGTAGGAAAGTATTCATGAGGTGCGGTACTATCAAAGATTGCAAAACCTAAATCTCTGCAGATGACCATGTCTAAGCTGTTCGGATCTAATCCACATTGATACACTTCAAGCTGATAATGTTGATCAATTCCTTTTTGTACAAGTTTTCGGAGTAATGTTGATTTGCCAGAGCCAGGTCTGCCTTTAATGAAATAGCGTTTTAAGCCCTCTGTTAATATGGGAACATAGTCTACAGCACCATCAGGTGTTGCGGCGCCAAGAAATCGATGAATCGGTGCTGAGAAAGGTTGGTCTCCGAGTGTAGGAAACAATTTATCAGCTAACTGATCCGCAAATTGATTGGCTTTTCCATAGTCCATCGCATCAATATATATTTTTTCCCATTCATCATGAATGACTAATGCTTGCTCATAGCTACGATAAGCATGTAAGTGATTTTTATATATTTGTTCACCAAGTGCATCGATTGCTGCTTTATGCTGATCGATTATTTCTAAATTGTAAAAGTCGTATACGTTCAATGTTATAATCGAACCTTTAAAATCTGTCGTCTCTATCATTGCTGGAGGGGCGGAACTAATAATGCCAAGACCATAACGTGGCAATAGTATAGCTTGTAATTGCTGTGGTGATGAAGGATGATGTATCAGTTCTAATTCGAGCATTTCATTGTTGCTCAATTGTTTATGCAGCCGATCCATTATCTCACCGTTTTCAGAACTGAAAGGACCATCAATTAATATTAAGTATTGTAATTGTTTCATCGTTTCTGGAATGAGACTAATATGACCCTGTGAAGTGTTACCCGATAAAAAGTAATGTAGTTGTGTCAAAAACTCACGCACCTTTCTAGGTTGTTGGGGATGGTATAGTCTATTAATCAGGGCATAAATGTGTGCCTATGAGATGTAGTTCAAAAAGTGGACTTTGATCACGATGCTAAAGCTGAAGTGGTTTACTCGACATCGAATATGAAGCGAACTTGGGAAGTCTAGCATAAGCTTCCGATGTATGTTTCTTGCAGAAACATTGTAGGTCCGCGTGTACCAAACACGTACACTTGCGTTTCCTCCCTCCGCAAGTAGCGCTTCGTTTTCTCGGCTTTCTGAAATATTCTAAAAATTGTGAAACCTTAGTCATGTGACGAGCGTCTACATTTATATAGAAGAAAAAAGATTTTTTTCTAAATTTAATGGAGGGAATTTGTAAATAGTTACAATTATATGCATTTTTACTTAATATTAATAGGATTCTCAAAGTGCTTCATTTATAATAGACAATAACATCAGAATCTATCATTTCAACGTTACATATGCTTACGTAGCAACTTTTTTTGGTGAAAAAACTCTCAAAAAGTTTTAGGAGGTTATATTATGGAGAATTCGTCAATTGCGATGCAATTATGTCATAAAGTATTTCATCAATTATCTTCAGCGATAGTAGGGAAAGAGGCAGAAATCGAAAGATTACTAATTGCAGTACTTGCAGGAGGGCATATATTGCTCGAAGATGTACCTGGTACTGGAAAGACTCAACTAGTAAAATCATTGGCTAACACGATAGGCGGTCAATTCCGCAGAATTCAATGTAACCCCGACTTACTTCCATCAGACATCACAGGTGTTTCCATTTTCCATCCCGCTCAGCAGCAATTTGTTTTCCGAACTGGTCCTGTTCATACGAATGTTCTCCTTGCAGATGAGATTAATAGAGCAACAACAAAGACACAATCCGCATTACTTGAAGCAATGGAAGAAGGGTATGTAACGGTTGACGGTGAAGGACATAAACTTCCTGAACCATTTATTTTGCTAGCTACACAAAACCCGATTGAATTTGAAGGTACATATACTTTGCCGGAAGCTCAATTAGATCGCTTTATGTTAAAGCTGCGTCTTGGTTATCCATCGCCACAAGATGAGCAAAAAATGATTCAACATACGAAAAGTATTCATCCAGCGGATGGTTTACAGCCATTAATGGATATCGAACAGCTTCTAACAATTCGTGACCTAGTGCAGCAGGTTCATTTAGATGATATTTTAGCTCAATACATAATTAAACTCATTGGAGCAACAAGAAGTCATCCTTATTTGATGCTTGGAGCTAGTCCAAGGGCCTCGATTTCTCTAGCAAAGGCAGTTAAAGCTAGAGCATTCTTATACCAAAGAAATTATGTGCTTCCAGATGATGTGAAGTTATTATTCCCGCATATTATTGGTCACCGCGTGATGTTAAGCATGGAAGCACGCTTGCAAGGTGTTAATGTTAATCAAGTGCTGGAGCAAATGCTTACTACGGTTGATGTACCACTTTTTGTCCAGAGATAAGGGGGCAATAAGATGAAAAGTAAACGCAGCTGGATCGGTTTGTTAGCACTCTACACATGTAGTTTGTTCTATTTCTTATTTCAAGGTGGAAAAACTTCGCTAATGCTGTTTGGTATATTGAATATATTGTTGTTGTATTTGTCTATTGGTTATTGGAGTGGTATTCGAAAGGTGAAAGGCAACAGACTAATCGGCTACGAAGGACACAATAGACAACAAACTCAGATCATAGCAGGTCATTCCTTACAAATTACATTCAGCGCCAAATTCACTAGAATCATGCCAATGCCATACGTTCTAGTGAGAGAAAATCTTATCCGTCATGACGGTACGAAGCAAGTGTTCGAAGGGACAATGGTTCCGGGATTTCGAAATGAAAGTCAGTGGCAATATATTATTCCTCATTTAAAGCGGGGACAATATGCTTTCGGTTCGACGATATGTTTAAGCTACGATGCATTCGGATTAAAATCACATAGTGGAGAACTCCATATTAGTAGTGCCATTCAAGTGTTTCCGCAAATACTATCAGCTAAACAGTGGACAGAATTACTGCGTAGTCATCATGGTATCTTTTCATCTAATTCATTCTCCAAACATGCGAAGGAATCTACACAACAAAATGGTGTCCGTGACTATATGCATGGAGACCGCTTAAGCAAAATTCATTGGGGTGCAACTGCACGTACAGGATCATGGAAATCGAAAGATTTCGAGCGAGAAGCAATGAAAAAATCGGTAGTTGTATTAGACCGCTATGTACAAGTTGCTTCATCTAAAGATACAGATCGACTGCAACAGCGATTTGAAATTTCGGTTTCAATGGCTGCATCTATATTGGACTATAGTATGAAGAATGATTCTGCTATTGGTTTACTATCTGCAGGAGAAAGTTACTTCTATAGTAATCCTTCCACTGGAATGGCTCATCATGTTGGGATGATGAATCATCTTATGACTGTAGATGCCGATGCATCCAAACCACTAAGCCAGTTACTAAATCATAGAATGAGGGAGTTACAAGGTAACAATGTATTGCTAATCGTTACTTTTGAACTTAGTAATGCGCTATTAAATACATTGAAACAAATACGAAGTGATTCCACGTTGTTCTATATTGCAAGCTACACTACGGCAGCAGAACAATTGGAAGCTATTGCAGCTTTAAGTGCGTTTCGCATAGCAGGACTTCGAGTCATTGAAATTAATGAATGGGCAACAATATTTGATAGTCTTGAAGGAAGTGGGGCGTGATGAATGTGAAAGGTCATTATGAATGGCTACAACGCCTAACTCCATTACTCGTTGCTATAATAATTGCAAATGTGCTTACTGTCTTTCGAGGTTATTGGTGGAATGATACTTACAATATCATCTGGTTATCGCTAGCGATAATAAGTTTGGTCCACTTTTTGGGAATTGGCAGATTACCAAGGTTCGTATTGTATACCATCGAATTTATATCAATTGTTATTGTAACGATTATGATTAGGAAGGAACACTTTGTTCCAATAGCTGAAGATGTAAAGAACCTAACGCGGCTTTGGCATTATATACAAAGCATGCATCCATTTATTGAAATTGTATTAGTTGTTTCAATCTCTCTGTTGTTATTGAGTGCATGGGTCACTTCGAAAAAACGACTATATATATTTTTTGCGGTTTCGTTGTTAATTCTTTGTGTTAAAGATTCTTACTCGCCAATGAAGTTATGGCTGCAAATTGCAATTATCATTGTTGTATTTCTTATTTGGCATACGTTACTTCATTTTCATTATTTACAACAAAAAAATTCTACTAGTTTCAAATTATTATTACACCGTCCGTTAGCTGTTATCATGCCGATGTTTGTTGTAATCGCGATGTTAATTGTTATTGGAACGAATTTGCCAGCCAAGCCACCATTATTAGAAGATCCGTATGCGTTGTGGAAACAATCACGTGGCGAAAAAGTGGAGATTGGCAATGGTTTGGGAACAGGTGGAGGAGGAGGCTTAAGTTCTACTAATGATAGTTCACCATTAAATTCGATGACTTCTGGTTATAGTAGAACAGATAAAAAGCTAGGTGGAAGTTTTCAGTTTGATTACTCACCAGTGATGACCGTCAAGACGACACATAAGAGTTACTGGCGTGGTGAGTCTCGCTATTATTACGATGGTACAGGATGGTACGACACATCTTATTTGTCAGAGAACGAAGGTTTAACAGAAATTATACGGGTTGATGAAGAGTTTATAGCGGAGGAACGTCCGCTGGCACAAACTGTTATGGTAGAGCAACAATATAACTTTGTCAGACAAGCCCCACTACCTGTATTATTTGCTGCTGGGCAAGCTACACGGTTATTAGAGGTTGTATATAAGGATACCGTAAATCTTAGTGAAGAATTAACTGATATTACGGAAATTACGACGATAGGACCAGGTGAGTTACTTAAGGGAGCGTTATGGCACCCATCTGATTGGCGTATTGAACAGTATGGAGATGGTACTGTAAAATCTAATATTGCTACATATCAAGTAGAGTCCGAAGTTATTGTGATTGACCATCAAGCTTTAGCAGAAGCAACTGCGACAATTGAGGACGAGGATGCGATGGAAGCATATACTTCTATTCCCTTATTATTTCCTGAGCGAGTTAGGAAATTAGCTGAAGAGGTGACAGCAACTGCTAATAACGATTACGAAAAGGTATTACTGCTTGAGCAACACTTGAAATCTTCATACAATTATACAAATACACCAGATACAACGAAATTAACAGGGACAAGCTCAGACTTTGTAGAGCAATTTTTGTTTGAATTACAAGAAGGGTATTGCGATTACTTCTCAACTTCAATGGTAATGATGGCTCGCACCCTAAATATACCTGCGAGATGGGTGAAAGGTTTCTCTTCAGGAGTGAGTGATGAACCAATCGTTAATCAAGAACAATTAGCATATACGCAGTATATGAAAAATTCAGATACTTCTGGTACATATACCGTCCGCAATGCTGATGCACATTCATGGGTAGAGGTATATTTTGAAGGTTATGGTTGGGTAGCATTTGAGCCTACACCAGGCTTTGCTTTTCCTTATACTTATGTAGATGATGAGATTAATCCATTAGAAAATGTATTGGTTCCTACTCCAGCACCATTGCAATCAGAAGACATAACCCCGAAGCAGAATAAAGAAGCTAATCAATCGCTTGGATGGATCGGCTACGCACTGTTAGCTGTTTTAGTTATTTTAGCTATTATGCTTGGTGTGAAGTACCGTAAAGAGCTCATCGAATTAATGAATCGCATTCGCTATCGCAAGTACTCTATGAATGAACGTGTAATTGTGGAAACGACTAATTTTCTTAGCTATTGCTATCGGAATGGTTTAGTGAAAGTTAACAATGCTACACTTCGTGAAACGGTATCCAGTTGGAATTTTGGGTCAGCAGCTTGGCGTAATGATTTACAACAGTTACTGCATTATTATGAACGAGCACATTATAGTGGTGAGGTAATGAACGAAAAGCAGTTAATTGAAGTTCAAAATCTTGTAAAATCATTAAAAAAAGGGTTTGCAAAAAACAAACTTTGATAATGAAGTGATACCAGAGATTAATCGACGTCGATTATAAAGTGAACTTAGAAACTCTAGCATAAGCTTCCGATGTATGTTTCTTGCAGAAACATTGTAGGGCAGGGTGTACCAATAACGTACACTTGCGCTTCCTCCTTCCTTAAGTAGCGACTTATCTTCTCGACTTTCGAAAGCTTACTTTTTGCACGTACACTGAAAAATAATTGGAATTCATGAAATTTTAGTGGTCATTTCACTCTATTTCTTCTATTATAATAGAAGAAGTAACAAATGAATGCTGACTTTCGCACCCGTCCGCAAGTTTTTCCTTGTGGGCGGGGTTTTGTTTTGCAACAAAATGACGATGTATGTTATAGTTTCGTAATAAAGCATGAAGCTGGAGGAGTACGTTTAATGATTGAGTTGTTTTTACCCAAAATGAAAGTACAATCGATATATGATATTCCTTTGGATCGGCTCTACGAACAAGGGATTAGAGGTATTGTTACTGATCTGGATAACACTTTAGTTGGAGCACACTCTCCACTAGCTACTGAAGAACTTGTGAGATGGCTTGCAGAAGTAGCTGCTAAAGGTTTCGAGGTTGTAATTGTGTCCAATAATAATGATAGTCGTGTCGGTACATTTGCTGCTCCATTGCAGCTTCCCTATATTCATGCAGCCAGAAAACCAGCGCAACGCGCGTTCGTTAAAGCAATAAGTATATTAAAACTAAAGCCAGCTCAAACGTTAATGATCGGTGATCAGATGATGACTGATGTGTTCGGTGGAAATCGGATGGGTATGTATACCGTACTCGTTGCGCCAATTGCACCCCTTGAAGAAGGCATCATGACGAAAGTTAATCGTCGACTTGAACGTATCGTGATTTCAAGATTACGCAAACGTAGTTTATGGCATGAGGAGGAAACAAAATAGTGAGTCAAAGAAGTAATAAGCATGAGTCTGATGGTCGTATTCATTGTGCTGGTTGTGGTGTAGCTATCCAATCAGAAAATAAGGAATTAATCGGATTTGTTCCGGCATCAGCATTAGAGAAACAACCTATTATCTGTCAGCGTTGTTTCCGTATTAAAAACTATAATGAAGCTTCATCTGTAGCACTTGATCAAGATGATTTTTTACGCTTGCTAAGCGGTATTGGAAATACGAATTCGTTAGTTGTGCATATCGTTGATATTTTTGATTTTGAAGGAAGTTTAATTTCTGGTCTTCAACGTTTTGTAGGTAATAATGAAGTATTACTAGTTGTTAACAAAATTGATCTTCTACCTAAAGTGATGAATATGAATCGTATTCGTAACTGGGTTCAACAACAAGCGAAGCAACAAGGACTACGTACGGTAGACGTTGTACTGTGTAGTGCGAAGCGTAATATCGGATTTGAACGAGTAATTGAAGAGATTGAGAATTATCGCAATGGTAGAGATGTTTATGTTGTTGGTGCAACAAATGTAGGTAAGTCCACGCTTATTAATCGTTTAATCTCTGACTATAGTGATCTTACTCAAGAATTGACGACTTCTCGTTATCCAGGTACAACACTTGATGCGGTTCGAATTCCACTTGATGATGGAAATGCGATTATTGATACACCGGGCATAGTTTATACAAGTCGTATGACTGAAATTGTTCCGCGTAGTTTCTTAGGAACACTATTGCCAGACAAGCCAATTAAGCCACTTGTATATCAATTGAATGAAGGTCAAACATTGTTTATGGGCAGTATCGCTCGTTTTGACTTCGTGGAAGGTGACCGTCAATCATTTACTTTTTATGTGTCTAATGGGCTGAACATTCATCGTACTAAGCTAGAGCGTGCTGATGAGTTGTATGAACAACATCAGGGTGAATTGTTAGGTGGTCCTAGTAGAGAGGAACTCGCTGATATTCCTACGTGGACAAGACATTCATTACGTGTAAAACGTGGACAATACAATGATATTTATATTTCCGGATTAGGTTGGATTCAAGTAAATAGCGACAGTGGTGCATTACTTGATATCTATGCGCCTAAAGGAATTAAAGTTGTTTTACGTGATTCAATGATCTAGCAGTTTCAGATGCAGATGAGGTGATCAGTTTGGACATTATCCAACAATTATTACAGTGGCAACAGGCTCATAATAGTAAGGCGTTGTATTGTGTAATCGGTGATCCTATTAAGCAATCCAAGTCTCCACTTATGCTGGGTAGAGCATTTCAACAATGTTTTATAGATGCGATATATGGGTCTTTCCAAGTCACACCTGAGCAATTACCTTCATTCGTACAAGCAGTACGAGATCTTGGTATATTAGGTATGAATGTAACGATACCGCACAAGCTTCATGTGATGGACTTAATTGATGAGATAGATGCTGATGCATTAGCATTAGGTGCCGTTAATACTGTAGTTAATCGAAATGGTCGTTTGATCGGGTATAATACGGATGGCATTGGCTATGTTCGATCTTTGAAAGAAGAAGCGGTTGCTAATATTGCAGGCAAGCAGATTGTTGTCGTTGGAGCGGGTGGTGCATCTAGAGGTATTATCTATGCTTTACTTCAAGAAAATCCATCAACTATACATGTTGTTAATCGTACAGTTGCTAGAGCCGAAGAATTAGTTGCCTCATTGAATAGTACTGTGCCATTAATTGCAGCAGGACAAGATGATCTGAAGCAATTATGTAATCAAGCAGACATTGTCATCAATACGACATCAGTAGGAATGTATCCGCACATTGAAGAAACGCCTATTGCTGGGGAATGGATGAAATCCGGAGCAGTAGCAAGTGATCTTATCTATAACCCGCTGAAAACTCAATTTCTACTAGAGGCAGCGCAGCATGGATGTGTCGCTCATGGTGGTCTAGGGATGTTCATATATCAAGGCGCATTTGCTTTTGAATATTGGACAGGTAAGGAAGCGCCTGTGGTTGCTATGAGAGAGGCTGTGCTTGCTGTATTACAGTAAGCGGTAGTTCAAAATCGCTGACTGTGATCACGCGGTAATGCGTTGTAGCGTAGTCGGCGTCGAAGCTGCGATTCATCGGAAGCCTGCGATGCTCGTGTACCAAGTACGTACACTCCGCTTCTCGTTTCCTAGCTTCATGGCATCTTCTTGGTGCTGACAGCCCGCATTTTGAACTTTCATTTTAAGCAGTAGTTCAAAATCGCTGACTGTGATCACGATGTAACGCGCCGTAGCGTAGTCGGCGTCGAAGCTGCGATTCATCGGAAGCCTGCGATGCTCGTGTACCAAGTACGTACACTCCGCTTCTCGTTTCCTAGCTTCATGGCATCTTCTTGGTGCTGACAGCCAACGATTTTGAACTTTCATTTTAAGAGGTAGTTCAAAATCGCTGACTGTGATCACGCGGTAATGCGTTGTAGCGTAGTCGGCGTCGAAGATGCCATTCATCGGAAGCCTGCGATGCTCGTGTACCAAGTACGTACACTCCGCTTCTCGTTTCCTAGCTTCATGGCATCTTCTTGGTGCTGACAGCCAACGATTTTGAACTTTCATTTTAAGAGGTAGTTCAAAATCGCTGACTGTGATCACGCGCATTATGAACATTACAATACGAAAGAGGTTATTATATATGTTAACAGGAAAACAAAAGCGTCATTTGCGTTCATTAGCGCATCATTTAACACCTATTTTCCAAATTGGTAAAGGTGGAGCGAATGAAAACCTTGTTCGCCATATTGAAGAGGCGATAGAAAAAAGAGAATTAATTAAAATCTCTGTATTGAACAACTGTGATGATGATGCGAAAGAAATCGGTCTAGAGATTTCTGAAGCTTCAGGTACTGAATTAGTGCAAGTCATTGGTAAGACGATTGTACTTTACAAGGAATCTGTAGATTACAAAACGATTGTTCTTCCAAGATAGATCGAATACGTTAACACAGCGATTGGAGGTGGCATAATGCGCAAAGTTGGCATAATGGGTGGGACGTTCGATCCAATTCATATGGGTCATTTGATTGCAGCAAGCTCAGCTATGGAAGCGGCGTCCTTAGATGAAGTATGGTTTATCCCTACTGCCACTCCTCCCTTAAAGCCGAATGCTCCGCTGGCAACAGCGGAACAGCGTTTGCAGATGGTTCAGTTAGCAATTGCAGATCAATCTGCTTTCCGCGCACTAGATATTGAGTTAAGCCGTAGTGGCATTAGTTACTCTTTCGATACAGTAACTAGATTAATGAGTCAGTATCCTCATCATCAGTTCAACTATATTATTG
The DNA here is from genome assembly GCF_024721975.1 of Paenibacillus endoradicis. Next base: position 546,950 of record NZ_JANQBB010000003.1, read on the forward strand.
GTTCTGACCGTATTCATGATTTGCCGACATGGCATCGAGCAGAAGAATTAAGATCATTAATCTCATTTATTGGTCTAAATCGCCCTTCTGATCCGTTGCAACTTGACTTACTTTCTAGTGAGTGGAGAAGTAAACTAACGATTGCATCTATGCCACTTATCGGTATATCATCTACAGAGCTCCGATTGCGTGCGGAGCAGGGATTATCATTACAGTACTATGTACCCGACTCCGTAGCGCAATATATAAGGGGGAATCGAATTTATGGATAGGCAGCAGATTATACAATCTGTAAGTGTGCAGATGCCAGAACGTCGCTGGATTCATACACAAGGTGTTATGAGTACTGCGATTGAGCTGGCAGAGCGTTATGGTGAGAATCCAGAGCGTGCAGAACTTGCAGCAATTATCCATGATGTTGCCAAATATTGGCCAATTGCAGATCAAGCGGCTTATATTAAGCAGAACTCACTTGATGAGCGAGTGCTTCATTATAATAAGGAACTATGGCATGCTGAAGTCGGTGCATCCGTCGCGAAAGAACAATATGGTGTGCACGATATCGAGATATGTAATGCTATTCGGTACCATACTTCTGGGCGAGCCAATATGTCCCTATTAGAGAAAATCGTCTGGCTTGCCGATTATATTGAACCAAATCGTGATTTTCCAGGTGTTGATGTTGCGCGTGAACTCGCAGGAGTTAGCTTGGATAGAGCCATATTGTTTGGTCTTGATCAAACGATCGTATTTCTAATTGAAAAAGGGAAAGTAGTTTACCCGGTTACTTTAGAAGCGAGAAATAGTATCGTACAACAATTAAATATGAAATAAGTATTCATGTTTCGAGAAGTTATTCAAAAATAGATATACAAATTATAGGAGGGTTCAAATGAAAGGACATGAACAAGTACAAAAATTATTAACAGCAGTGATAGATGCAGCAGAGGACAAAAAAGCACATGATCTAATTGCATTAGATTTGAATGGCTTATCTTTAGTAGCCGATTATTTCGTAATCTGTAGTGGTAACTCAGACACTCAAGTATTAGCAATTTCTACTGAAATTCGTAAAACTGCGGACAAGCTTGGCTTTACGGTACGTGGTGTAGAAGGTGAAAACACAGCACGTTGGGTATTAATTGACATCGGAGATGTTGTTGTACACGTCTTCCATCGTGAAGAAAGAGAGTATTACAATATCGAGAAAATTTGGTCGGATGCGAAGGTTGTGGAATTAGTATGAGCTATGTAGCAGGAACTACTGAGCGATTACAAATTTCTCGCGAAGTTTCTCCTTATGGTTATTTTCTTAATAATGGCGAAGAAGATGTATTGTTGCCGTATACGGAACTTGTTGGATCTAAGCCACATGTTGGTGATGAGATTGAAGTTTTCATTTTCTTTGATTCAGAAGATCGTATTTGCGCGACAATGAACAAACCATTCATTTCATTCGGAGAAATGGCTCGATTAGTTGTAGCTGATGTACATCCTAGACTAGGTTGTTTCCTAGAGATGGGTCTTGGACGTCAATTATTGCTACCACTAAGTGAATTGCCGGAAATGATTGAGTATCGTCCGATTGTTGGTGACGAAGTGTTCGTGTTCATGGCTCATGATAAGAGTGGCCGTCAAATCGCTAAGCTTGCACAAGAACCAGAACTTGCACCACTTACGTTCCCAGCTCCAGCAGCTTGGAGAAATCAGTGGGTTGAAGGATGGGTTACGAAAAGCTTACAAATGGGTTCTTTCGTTGTCATTGATGGCGGCGTAGTAGGATTCGGTGCATACGGATTAATTCCGAGCACAGATCGTATTGAAAGCTTACGTCTTGGTCAACGTGTTAAAGCTCGTGTAACGTTTGTTCGTGAAGATGGACGAGTTAATCTATCGATGACACAGCAGAAGGAATTTGGACGTGTTGAAGATGCTGATCGTATATTAGCATACATCAAGGAACGACCAAGTGGCGGTATGCCGTATTCTGATGCGACAGAAGCAGAACTTATACGTAGTCGTTTTGGTGTGAGCAAAGGTGCTTTCAAACGTGCATTAGGTAAGCTAATGCGTGAAGGTATCGTTGTACAACAAGGTAGCTGGACGTATCTAACAGAAAATGCACCACAACCGAAAAACGAAAATACGGATGAGGTTGAATAATAATGGAATCATACGGTCAATTTGCTACGGTGTATGATCGACTTATGGCAGATATGCCCTATGAAGAGTGGATCACTTTCGCTGAAGCCGTATGGCAACAACACGGAAAACCGCAAAAAGTTGTAGATCTAGGGTGTGGTACAGGTAGTATTGCTATACCCTTAGCGATCAATGGGTATGAAGTTGTTGGTATTGATCTATCGAGTGATATGCTAGCTGTAGCGGAGCAGAAGTGGGCGCAACAATCTTCGATGAATGGTAATCTTACATTGCTTGAGCAAAATATGTGCCAGTGGGAAGTGTTAGAACAAGTAGACTCAGTGATCTCATTCTGTGATTGCTTGAACTACATTGTCGATGAAGATGATCTGTTAGCTACATTATCAGCTACGTATGACCAATTGAAGCAAGGTGGTAGCTTTATATTCGATGTCCATCCAATTACGCGCTTTGAGCAATATGCTGCGGATCAGCCATTTGTATATGATGAGAACGGAATCTCATACATGTGGAGTAGTGATTATGATGAGGATGATCATATTATCGAACATTTTCTCTCGATATTTGTTCAAGAACCTGATGGTCGCTATAGTAGAATAGATGAGGAACATGTCCAACGAGCATATAGTTCTAAGTGGTTAGAAGGGGCATTACGCTCAGTCGGCTTTACTCATATACATCTGTATAGTGATTTTCAGTTAAAGGCAGCTGACGACCACTCAACTCGTTTGTTCTTCGTTGCCATTAAGTAAATGGTGTTAGTTTGTGTATGTTCGTTTTTTGAATTGTTACTGAAAATGAAAGTTCAAAAAGCGGGCTTTAAGAACCGAGAAGATGACTCACAGCGGAAACGAGTAGCACAGCGTACGTTATGTGTACGTGAGCACACTCAGGCTTTCGATGGGTGGCATATTCGATGCCGACGAAGCTACATTAGCATATACATCGTTATCAAAGTCCGCTTTTTGAACTACCGTTAGTAGTAAAAAGGCTGTCCATAGTTAACCTATGGCACAGCCTTTTACTATTCTCTCAGTGCATCAGTCAATTTACTGTGCATACTAGATATAGTGTTTCCCTTTTGTGCGATCGTTGTGCGTAATTTGTGTAAAGTAAGCTTAAGCTGCTCATTTTCAGCTGCTTGATGTTCTATGTACTTCACCAATTCAATATCTTGTATTTGGCTTGCTTGGCATAATTGTTCAAGTCTGTTAAGAGCTTCTTCTGTTGATAGTATTGCTTTCATAAGCGCCTCCAAAACGATCTATAAAATGTCACTATCACATCATAACGCTATCTGATAAAATAGTCGAGTGGCGAAATCTCAAGCCCCTATTGGGACGAGCGTTATGAAAATATTTTCATAGCTTAAATTGCAAAGAATATGACGAAATCTCATTGACTCCACCTATATATTGAGGTATGATTCTATTCATCGACTATATCTAGTTATGGATATAGCAATCTAGCAGTTTAACTGCTTACACCATGGTTCCGACTACAAGCGCATCTGCCTGTCATGTATAGGGGGTAGAGCGCTTTTTGATTGGGATAAATGGTAGGGGGAGAGAGTGGGAAATGTTAGTTGTATATGACTCTAAGACAGGCAATGTCAAACGCTTTGTGAAGAAATTAAATATGCCCGCAGTCTCTATTGATGAGATGCCCAAGGTGGACGAGCCGTACGTTCTTATTACATATACAACAGGCTTTGGACAAGTCCCGCAGAAAGTCAATGATTTTTTGCAAGATAACCACAATATGTTGAGAGGCGTTTCAGCAAGTGGTAACCGTAACTGGGGCACTGGCTTCGCAAAAAGTGCTGATACAATATCTGAGACGTACAATGTACCGGTCATTTCTAAGTTCGAACTTTCTGGCACAAATAAAGACACGCTACAATTCATGGAAAGGGTGCAAACCATTGAAACATATTGAACTGAATAATGAGCTCTTGCAACGCGGAGCAGACGGTTTCTACCAGCTAGAAAAAGATAAAGAAGCAGTTGCAGCATTTATGGCTGAAGTTGACGAAAAAAGTGTTAAGTTTGCTTCTTTGAAAGATAAACTGGACTATCTTATCGAGAATGATTTCTATGACAACGTATATGACAAATATACATATGATCAAGTGAAAACAATCTTTGATCTTACTGAGGCGGCAAATTTTGAATTCCAATCTTATATGGCTGCTTCAAAATTTTATAAAGACTATGCTATGAAAACAAATGACAAGGCACAATATCTTGAGCAGTATCATGAACGTGTTTCGATCGTAGCTTTGCATCTTGGCGAAGGTGACATCGAAAGAGCTACTCGCATTGCACAGGCAATGATTGATCAACGTCTACAGCCTGCGACTCCAACATTCCTTAATGCTGGTAAGAGTCGTCGTGGTGAGATGGTGTCATGTTTCTTGCTTGAAATGGATGATTCTTTGAACTCCATTAACTATGTGCTTGGCACATGCATGCAACTTTCCAAAATCGGTGGTGGCGTTGCTGTCAACCTATCCAAGCTACGTGGTCGTGGTGAACCGATTAAAGGTGTAGAAGGCGCTGCAAAAGGAGTTATGCCTGTTCTGAAGCTAATGGAGGATGCATTCTCTTATGCGGATCAGATGGGTCAACGTAAAGGTTCTGGCGCTGGATATTACAATATCTTCGGTTGGGACGTTATCGAATTCTTAGATAGCAAAAAGATTAATGCTGACGAGAAATCTCGTATCAAAACATTATCAATCGGCCTTATTATTCCTAACAAGTTCTATGACTTAGCAGCACAAAACAAACCTCTACATGTATTCGGACCATATTCCGTATACAAAGAGTACGGTCAACATCTTGATGATATTGACATTGATGCTATGTATGATGAATTACTAGCAAATGACAATGTTAAGAAAAAAGTTGTAATGACTGCACGTGAAATGCTTACAAAAATTGCATCGATTCAACTTGAATCTGGATATCCATACATTATGAACAAGAGCAATGCTAACAAATGGCATGCATTGAAAGACATTGGTTCTGTAAAAATGTCTAATCTATGTACTGAGATTTTCCAATTGCAAGAAACTTCGGAAATTAACGACTATGGATATGAAGATATCATTCGTCGCGATATAAGTTGTAACCTTGCTTCCTTGAACATTGTAAATGTAATGGAACGCAAAGAAATTAAAGATTCCGTACATGTTGGTATTGAAGCTTTAACTACAGTAAGTGATCTTTCGCAAATCGATAACGCACCTGGCGTTCGTAAAGCGAATGATGAACTTCACTCAGTAGGTCTTGGCGCAATGAACCTTAATGGATATCTTGCAAAAAATAAGATTGCTTATGAAAGTCCAGAAGCTCGTGAATTTGCAGGCGTATTTTTCATGATGATGAATTTCTATTCCATCGAGAAAAGTATGGAAATTGCAAAAGAACGTAAAGCAACGTTTAAAGACTTTGATCGTTCTGAATATGCAAAAGGTACGTATTTCGATCGTTACGTTGAAACGGATTTCCGTCCTCAGCTAGCTCGTGTACAAGAACTATTCGATGGTATGCATATCCCAGGTCCTGCTGATTGGGAAGAGCTTAAAGGTAAAGTACAAGAGCATGGACTATTCCACGCTTACCGTTTAGCGATTGCACCGACTCAAAGTATTTCTTATATTCAAAATGCAACGTCAAGTGTAATGCCGATTGTTGAACATATTGAAACTCGTACGTATGCTAACTCAACAACATATTACCCAATGCCGTATTTAGCACAGGATAACTTCTTCTTCTATAAATCTGCTTATAACATCGATCAGTTCAAATTGATTGATCTTATCGCAGAGCTAGGACAGCATATTGACCAGGGCGTATCAACTGTACTCCATGTTAATAGTAATGTTACGACGCGTGAACTTTCTCGTTTCTACATTTACGCTGCACAAAAAGGATTGAAATCCTTATACTATACAAGAACAAAACGACTAACTATCGAGGAATGTACAAGCTGCGCCGTATAAAGCGCAGCTGTATTTCATCATATTGTGAAGGAGTATACTGAACATGAAAGCAGTAAACTGGAACCGTCCTGACGACGATTTTACTCAAACGTTCTGGCAACAAAATGTTATGCAATTCTGGACGGATGAAGAGATTCCTTTATCAGATGATAAAATGGATTGGGAATTAATGACGCTAGATGAGCGTTCTTTATATAAAAAAGTACTAGGTGGCTTGACATTACTTGATACCGTTCAAGGCGGTGTTGGTATGCCGAAGATTTTGGAGCATGTGGAAGGTTTACAACGTAAAGCAGTGTTAGGCTTTATGGGAATGATGGAGCAAATTCATGCGAAATCATACAGTAGTATTTTCACGACACTAGCTTCTACTGAGGAAATTGATGAAATTTTCATCTGGGTAGAAAACAATCCACAGTTACAGAAAAAAGCTGGTATTATTGCAGATTGGTACAATGGCATTGAGAACGATCGTGATCTTTATAGAGCAATGGCAGCTTCTGTTCTATTGGAAAGCTACTTATTCTATAGTGGTTTCTTCTACCCACTATATCTAGCTGGACAAGGAAGAATGACGAGTAGTGGTGAGGTTATTGACTTAATCTTACGCGATGAAAGTATTCACGGATTGTATATCGGTGTGCTTGCACAAGAAATTGCTGCGACATTCTCTCAAGAAGAGCAAGATAAACTTACACAAGAAGTTCTTGATCTGTTGCTTGAACTTTATGACAATGAAGTGATTTACACGGATTCGTTGTATTCAGATCTTGGATTACAAGAAGAAGTTAAAGCTTATGTTCGTTACAATGCAAACAAGGCTCTGATGAATCTTGGACTTGAACCTCATTTTGAAGAAGAAGCCATTAATCCAATTGTGTTGAACGGAATTAGTACTAGCACGAAACAACATGATTTCTTCTCGAAAAAAGGAAATGGTTATGTGCGTACATTGAATGTTGAACCATTAACTGATGATGACTTTGTATTCAACTTCTAAATTCTGTATATCTCAACTAGATTATACGAATCAACAAGTATATAATAAATAAAAAGAAACTCGCTCTCGTAGACATATACGAGGGCGTTTTTTGCCACGATGGAGGTATTGGTGATGAAGGTAATAGAGGTTAAAGAGCTAATTAATCAGTTTTCCTTGGAAGTTATCGCTGGTGCTAATGAGCTGCATCGCACGATTACGAAAGCGAGAGCATATCGACCTGGACTTGAGTTTGTCGGTTATTTTGAATTTTTTCCTCAAAAACATATTCAAATATTGGGCCGCAAAGAAATTACATATTTGCATGGGTTAACTGAGGAACAACGAAATCATCATATTGGAAATATTGTAAAGTATCATCCACCTTGTTTTATCGTTACAGCAGGTCAAGATGGACTAAAATATTTAAAAAAATATTGTGAAGAGGAAGGCATTCCTTTATTACGGACGAGTGATGATTCGGCGACATTTATTGGAAAGTTAGATCATTATCTGTTGAAGCAGTTAGCACCTGAGCAATCTATACATGGCATATGTATGAATGTATCTGGAATCGGAATTATTATTCGTGGTAAATCAGGCATCGGCAAAAGTGAAACAGCACATACATTAATCCGTCGTGGACATCGCCTTGTAGCGGATGATATTATCGTGCTGAAAAAGCTCAGCCAGCATGCACTTATCGGTTCACACAATGAGAAAACCAAAGAATTTCTTGCACTTCGCAGTGTGGGACTGATCAATGTTGTACGCTTATATGGTCGGAAGGCATTTCAGGATGAGTCAAGAATTTCACTAGATATTGAATTGACTCGTTGGCGCGAAAATGATCTCAATAATGATCTTGATCTTGAACCAACTTTTGTAGAGTACATGGGTGTGAAAATTCCACATCTAGAGATTCAATTACAGCCTGGAAGAGATGTTGCGGGGTTAATCGAGGCTGCGGCAAACAACTGGTATTTGAAGCAACAAGGCTATAGTGCAATGGAAGATTTCATGAAGAGACTTGAAAGTGAATAACTTTCATTTTCATATTGATTTATGCTACAATATTGACCGAGACTAGCTATAATATAGATCTTGTTGTTCAGCTAACGCTTCCGAAGTACTTTTCATATACTTGGAAGTTATATTAGGAAGTTGATGAAAAGTTTTAGGAGGAGTATAGCATGGAAACTTGCTCAATTGTTAATAAATCAACGCTGCATCTTGTTGGAGTTCCTTATTGTGGACCATATTCATCTTTTCCGGATGAAGCGATTCGCCTGCAGACCGATTTTCTTGCAAGAAAGCATGAACTGAATCATGTTATACAGTCAAATGTGATGTATTGTCCGTACTTTGGTAATGAGACATTTGCTACGTATTGGGCTTGTTTTGAATCTGAGTACAGTGAAGATCCGCTGCCCCAAGGTATGGTTGCGATCACGATTCCGATGCATCGATATGCTTTAGTTAGTAGTTCCTCTCAAAGAATGGGCGAGGGCTATGAAATGCTAAAAGCATGGATCGAAGAACATGGTTATAAGCGGCTAGATCAAGCAGTGTCACTTGAAATTTTCTATCTTGAAGGTCAGCATTGGGAAGAAGAAATTGTTGATATTCTCATACCGATAGAGGATGAAGCTTAATACTTAGGAGTTGCTAGAGATGAGCATTCCATATGCGATGATTAATGCGTACGGAGATGGGCCATTCACAGGTAATCCTGCTGCAGTGCTTGTCATAGAACAAGATCAATTAAGAGATCCACAACTACAGCAGATTGCTGCAGAAATGAATGTATCAGAAACAGCATTTATATATAGAGGTGCAACGAATAACCAATTTCAACTAAGATGGTTTACACCACAAGTTGAAGTGAATTTATGTGGTCACGCTACGCTGGCATCAGCGCACTATTTGTATCATTTCGGTATTGTTCCAACAGACATTACCATCCATTTTCACACATTAAGTGGAGAGCTTGTTGTTAGCCTACATGATGGGGTTCTTAGGATGAGGTTGCCGCAAGAGTCACCTGTAGCTTGCTCGGCGCCATCTGATCTCATTACAGCACTTGGTGTAATTCCGAGAGCAGTTAGTAAAAATCGGATGGATTATATCGTTGAGCTAGCAGATGAGCAAGATGTTCGACAGTTACAAGTGGAGTTTTCATTGATTGCTGGATTAGACGCGCGTGGTGTTGTAGTGACTAGTCGTGCAGATGACCCATCAATTGATATCGTGTGTCGTACATTCTACCCACGTATTGGCATTGATGAAGATCCAGTTACTGGTTCAGCATTTTGTGCGCTTGCTCCGTATTGGATGAAACGACTAAGAAATAATACAATTCTAAAAGTAGTACAACTATCAATACGTGGCGGTTCAGCCACGTTAATGCTTGAAGACGAGATCGTCATTCAAGAGGGCAGTTGTTTCGTATGGGCTGAAGGTAGTCTACATATATAGTTAGAGTAGGCTATATTAACTTAATCTGACTGTGTCAGTACATTTGAATAGCTATATTACTCAATAAATAAGGGCATCTAAAGACTCTGGTAGAGTCGATTAGATGCCCTTATTTATTCAATTTCAAACTTTATTTTTGACAGCGGCAGGTAAAGAACGATAGGCCGAAACTTTATTTTTACCTGTAGATTTGGAATAGTACATCGCTTCATCCGATTGCTTAATTAACAATGTAAGATTGTCTGCTTCTTTAGTCGTACTGAAACCAACGCTAACGGTAACGATCGTTTCTAATTCAATTCTAGCGCGAATTCGCTCAGCAATCTGCATCGGCTTAATACGGTCAATGACGATACCTCCGAGTAATTCTTCGCCACCATAGCGTCCAGCGATACCGAATGGTGATACTTCCTCTTTCAAGATGGAAGCAACCTGTTGTAATGCTTTGTCAGCTACTTGATGACCTTGAGTATCATTTAATCGTTTAAAGTTGTCAATATCACAAAATATTATAGCTACTTGTTTACGTGCAATAATTGATGTTAATTTTTTCTGGAAATAGCGTCTAATATATAATCCAGTTAGTCCGTCAACGATAGAAGATTGATACGTCGATAATAAACGTTCAAGTACCCATTCAAACAATAAGAAGAAGATAAGTGCGAAATAAATAACTGGCAATGAGACGACTAAGTAAAATAGCCATCGCTGATCCATTTCAAATACGTACATATGTAGTAGATAAGCAAGCTCGTACATGAACATTACCATTAAGCTAATATAATATGGGGTTGTCATTTGAATATGACGAGTCTCGACAAGCATAGTAATAATTAAGATAAACATATAGAAATCCATAATTGGAAATGCATAGTACTCTACATTATTAAAAATGATTGAGTATGGATCGACGATACAGTTAACGATTGTAAGTGCAACGGCTCCTAATAGTAGCATAGTAATAGGTGTTTTTCTTAAATTTGTCCCAACAGAATACATCTTCATCAGCACAAAATTTAAGATGATAAAGGAGATTAGCTGTATACTTGTCGAAATAATATATAAGTAAGTCGGTATTGGCTGCTGATACCACACGTCTAACCCAACAATTATTTGACGGATTAGAGTAATAGCAAGAGTAGAAATTAAAATAATATAAATCAGTTTATTCCGATAATTGGACATAATTCGTATAGCCATGACGATCATAAGCAAAATAATAATACTACATGTAGTGATGGAAAAAAGCTCAATAAGAGTGGTATTAATTGAAAGGTTGTTCATTCATATATCCTCAATGTATAGTAGTAGTATGTCATAAACGAAACATATGTTCTAATATATCATAATTTGGCGAATTAATGTATGAATTATTTTTAGCCTATGCCTCCGATGATACTTTTCATCTGAAGGATGATTAAATTGGTCGAAATGAAAAGTTTAAGGAGTTGGTACCTATGCAAATTTTACAAGCATTGTTTTTCCCGCCGGAGCAACCGGGTGGAGTATCCTCAATGGTGCCTTATATTCGAGAGCGATTCAATCAGATGGAATATGAGATGGAATTATTTTCTTTACCGAAAAGAATTAGAAATAAAGGAACGGATGAAGTCGTATTTAAGACTTTTGATGTGACACCTTTTCTTGGAAATAAACTCGTAGATAAATATATTCAGACTTATCGTGATTATTTATGGTGGGTTAAATTACGGATCAAAAAGTCGTATGATCTTATTCACGCTCATCATCCGATTGCGGCTCTAGCGATGAAAGAGATATTTCCAGACACGAAGCTTATATTGACACTACATTCTAGCTATGAACGAGAGCTAATTTTGAACAATAAAATACAAGTAAACGGTATTGAGCATCAATTTTTAACGAATATTTATCGGGAATTAGAAGATCGCGCAGATCGAATATTAACAGTATCACATGCATTCCAAACGTATCTCAACGATTACGTTGAAAACGCAAGTGGCATTAAAGTTATCCCGAATGGCTTTGATGAGAAGCGATTCCGTCCGATTGCCCATGAGAATGAAGTCGCACAATTAATATCAGTTTGTCGTCTTGTACCAGCCAAAGGGCTTGATGTGTTGCTAGAAGCGTGTGCGAAGTTAAAAGAAAGAGGACATCCTTTCGTCTTGCATCTAATTGGAGATGGTCCAATCCGTGAAGAATTAGAAACGATGGCGCAAGATCTTGGGTTATATGATGATATTATCTTCTACGGTTACATGCTTCATCCAGAAGAATTTATGCCTTTCTTTGATATATTTGTACTGCCATCTCGAGCGGAAGCTTTTGGCTCAGTATTTGCTGAAGCAGCGCTTTGTCAACTTGCACTAATAGGGACGGATGTAGGTGGTATATCAGAGCAAATTGAGAATGGAATTAACGGATTACTAGTACCTGTGGAGGACCATGCTGCTCTAGCAGATGCGTTGGAAACAGTTATTATTGATCCAGATTATAGATATCAGCTTGCTAGAGAAGCATCTGAAAAAGCAAAGCGAGATTATTCTTTGCAACGTGTTATTGCACAATTGAACAAAGTATATCATGAAGTTTCTCAGTACTAAGGATTAGGTGGTGCTGAAATGGCAATTCCATTTCGCTTTATTCATGCCGCTGATTTGCATATTGACAGTCCGTTTAAGGGACTAACAACTGTTCCAACATATGTGAGGGAGTCGCTTCTTGAGGCGACCTTCCTTGCATTTAAACGGCTTATTGATACTGCAATCACGCAGCAGGTGCAATTTATCGTCGTAAGTGGCGATTTGTTCGATGAAAGTGATCGTTCATTGAAAGCACAATTGTTTCTATTACAGCAATATGAACGACTAAGAAAGTATCAGATTAGTATCTATATTATTCATGGAAATCATGATCATCTTGCAGGACAGACTATACCATTCCCTTATCCTGATAATGTACATGTATTTTCTAGTTCCGTTGTATCAACGAAGATAGTCACGAATGATAATGGATCCATTCTCGCCTATGTACACGGTATATCTTATCCTACTAGACATGTGATGGATAATTTAGCAAAGCAATATAAGCGTGAGCCAGAGCAAGGTTATCATATTGGACTATACCATGGTAATGTGGGCAATGTTAGTGAGCATGATCCATATGCGCCTTGTCAATTATCTGATCTATTAGTGCATCAATATAATTATTGGGCACTGGGTCATATCCATAAGCGTCAAGTGTTACATCAATCTCCTTATGTTGTCTATCCAGGTAATACTCAAGGAAGGCATCGCAAAGAGAGTGGCGATAAAGGTTGTTATCTCGTCACTGTCAATGAACAGCATGAGACAACACTACAATTTCTATCATTAGCACCCATTAGATGGCTTCAGATATCTATAGATGTTTCATCCATTGAGAATGAAGCACAATTTCTTGTCGCTATTAATCATCACACGTCAACACTATTAGCAGAGCAAATCCATTGTAGTGTACTACTTTCGGTTGAGCTAACAGGTAGCGGGTATATCCATGAATTGTTACAACAAACAGGTAATGTAGCGCAGATGCTTACACATATTCAAGGCTTGTACGAAGATGATTCGAGCAGTGAATGGTTATATATATATGAATTGCAATTACATACTCAAGTACAATATGATGAAGCGTTACTTCGTCAGGAACAAAGTTTTATTGGAGATTTTTTAACGTATTATGAACAATTATTACGACAGCCAGAGCAACTGAAACAGTTATTTACTGAAGCACAGCAAGGGTTATACGTGCATCAAAGCTTGAATCGATATCTACGGCAAACTGAATCAATACTAGATGAGACCTCACAACATGCTCAGCTAGCAGAGGCAAAGCAAAAAGTATTAGAATGGCTCCTTCTCCATCAAGATCAAGGAGTGAGTATATGAAGTTTTTAGAATTGTACATTAATGGGTTTGGTAAGATGCAAGATGTAACATTGCAACTAGATGCGCCCCTTGTTGTTGTCTATGGTCATAATGAAGCAGGGAAAAGTACTTTGTTTCAATTTATCCACACGATGTTATTTGGTTTTTCTCGAAAGAATCAAGTCAATCGCTTTCTCGAGCCCGTGTACGGGGGAAGTCATGGAGGCAGCATCGTTTTTATTACAGATAAAGATGAAATCTACCAACTAACGCGATATCGAGAACAGCATCAAGGTAAAGCGCAGCTTGCGCGAGCAGAGAAAGATAATAATAACGAGCGATACATCCCTATGGCTACTGCCACTATTGTAGAGCAAGCTAATCTTGAACGTAATTTTCTATCTGGTATTAATGCTCGATTATTTCAACAGTTAAGTGCGATTACGTTGAATGAATTACAAGCAACAAGTGTTATGACTGAAAATGAATTAAGTCAATATTTATATCATGCGAGTTGGGAAAGTGGTAAGCAGATTGCTGAGTTAGAGAAACAACTCGTAGCTGAGCAGGACAAACTTTTCAAACCAAGAGGACAGAATCAACTGCTTATTCAAGAGCTTAAGCAATACGAACAACTGCAACAGCAATATAAGCAAGTGGAGATGGAGCTTGAACAATATAACACTGTTCAATTAGAACTTGAGCAATGTGATTATCGCTATGCAGATTTACAGGTACAACTTACAAGGCAGCAAAACATTGTACAGATGATGAATCGTGCAATGTCCCAGCGAGAGTGGTGGTTAGAGCAACAAGAAGTAAGCTGGCAACTTGAACAGTTACAATATGTTCGAGGGATTCCTAATGGCTTTTCACAGCATGTAGACCAAATTGTAGCTAGTGAACAGCTGATCTCAGGCGAGATTAGACAAATGCAAGTAGCAGAAGAGCAATTGGAACTAAAAATAACTGCTATTAACGTTAACGAAGATATCATAACGCGAGCAGCAACGGTGGACCATTATCTCCAATTGGGTAGCGTCATTATGGAACAACAATCGCAATTAGCCATTCGGCAAGATGAACTACAACAACTCCAGCAAGTAATTGTAGAGCTGCAACAGCAGTTACCCAATTATTGGACAAAAGAACAGTTGAGACAACTTAATCCGTCTGCTGAGCAAGTAACAGAATATGAACGATTACTATCGTCCATGAAACATTTGCAAGTAGAGCAACAGCTGCTAGAACAAGATCAGACTAAATATGATAATGAACTACTGACACTCGATCAACAACTGCTAGTAACTCAAAATCAAATAGATCAAATAGAGCAAGAGCTGAAAACTTTCAGGCAAAGCCATCGTTTATTGCCACAGACAAGAGATGAACTACATGAGGCAACAATTATACTTGATGAGGCTTACCGTCAATATGACTATGAAAGAATGAATGTACATGCTACAGAGCGGATTGAATCGCCACAGAGTAATACAGTCCGTACCAGCAGAAGTAATGGATATAGTCGAGTTAATAGATCTCAGAAAAACGAATTTGTCTCTTTACGTGTCATTATGCTATCTGCTTTTTCTATTATTTTGGTGATCTTTACTCTATTAGTATCAAGTAAAGTTTTGCTAGAACCATGGAATATCTGGTTATCGCCTATACTTATTGTGATGACTTTAATTGCCGTACTAATAACGGGGATGGAATGGTCTGGCAGTCGAAATAGCAAACAATACGGAAATAACGAGCGGAATGACGATCAAGCTGAAGGAATGAAAGGTTTATATCGGGCGTTATCGCTTATTGTGGAGCTTAGTCAACCGATTAATGAAAGTAATTATTACGATCATCGCAGAGAGTTGAAAGAGAAAATCGGCAATTTACAATTATTATTACAAAAGCGGGAACAACTAGATCAACAGGTTTTAGTTGTGGAACAACAAGCTCAACAATTGGAATTAGCTCAACATAGCATTGATAATCAACTTCAACAATTACAAGTTCAGCTTGAACAAGTTAACGAACAGTGGTCTCATTTTTCCCAGAAGCTACAATTACCTTCGCAATGTGAGTGTGATCATTTTAGTGAGATACTGAAGCTGTATCGGAATATTCAACACCATTATTATAACTATGACAAGCAACAAATGATGATTGTTCAGTATGAACAACAAATTGATCAATATGTGGATGATGTATACGGATTAACTCAAGCAGTCTGGCTTCAACAGTTGCCCGAAGGATCACAACAACTTCAATTGTCTAATATGCGTAGCCAGATTCAGATTCAAAAGGAAAACCTAGCAGAGCGAGCATCGTTGCAATTGCAATTACAGCAATTGCACGAACAACAACGTGTTAAACAACAAGAACTACAACAATTACACAATCAGTTGACGCAATATTATGAGCAGTACCAAGCAACGACGATTGGCGACTTGCTAGCAATTGTCGAGCATATGAAGTCATATGAATTATGGCAAGTTCAATACGAGCGGCTAGCACTGCAACGAAAAGCAGGTCTTACTGTGGAGGAAGTTGAAGCATTGGATCATATGTTCACACAGTTTGATGGGGATGGGATTCGGGAAAAAACAATAATCGAGCAGCAATGTTTGGATGATTTGCGCACTGAGCAACAACAGATCATAGAACAAAGGGGTAGATTATTGCAGCAGAGAGAACGGTTAGTCAGTTCAGATGAACATCAACAGCTCCAATTGAAAAAGGAAGCAGTTATCTCGCAGATTGAAGTATACGTTACTCAATATATGAAGCTCTCTTTAAGTAAATTGCTTATTAAAAATACAAAAGAGAAGTACGAACAGGAACGTCAACCTGCTGTACTTCTCAAAGCCTCACAATATTTTGTAAAACTAACGAATGGTTCGTATACGCAAATTATTGGTAATGCAGAGCTTGGGACATTACAATTACGTGCTAGTAATGGAGCACTAGTGGAAAGTGAATTGCTAAGTCGAGGAACGTCTGAACTATTATATCTATGTATTCGTCTCGCGATCCATGAGGCCGCGGTGAATCATATTAATTTACCATTAGTGTTAGATGACCCGTGCGTGAACTTTGATATGGTACGTCTACAGGCAGCCATGGAACTGTTAAGCGAAGTTTCTAATGAACGTCAGTTATTATACTTTACTTGTCATCCACACACGAGAGATCAATTACAAGCGGTAGCGGGAGATACTGTATCCATTCAGTTGGATAGATAACATTGTAACTATTTGGACATTGTATTTAGTGGAAATTTGGTCAGCTAAGTTTTTTAATAGCGATGAGTAGAAACCATCCTAGGCTAATAAAACCGAATAACGGGTATAGTGTTGAAAGTAGTACGCCAAAACCGATTTGACTTAACAAATAGCATAGAATTAGGACAAACATAACGATTAAATTAATGGACAGTTTCGATCTTTCATGAATCTGTAGTGCTAATCCATATACGTCAGCGAGTAAAGTAGTAAATACTTCAGCAAATATTATACAAATATAGATGACGTATACGACTTGACTAAGACTTCTCGCAATGCCACCCATTGGGATAGCGAATTGTGTGATACCGGGCATATGTGCTGATAACGCGATATGTCCAACCATAAGCATGAAGCCGATCCCTATGCCACCAATGATGGAGCCCCACTTAATAATGCTTGGCTTTGATGTTTGTGCACCAATGGGAACAAGTACAGCTTGTGCAAGTGACAGATTGAAGGCAGTGTATAGGAACGGTGTACTAACTATCGTCCATAGTGGGAAATCGGTATGCGCGCGGAGAAAGTTGCTTGTATAAGGTGTTTCTAACGTATCGAAGAAAATAATAAATGTGAATATAAGCATAATGGGAACGACGATTGAATTCACAGCGATAATGGCAGTTAATCCTTTGCGTAGTAAGAAAAAGCAGACGATACAAGTTGAGATTAAACCTAACTGATATGGCAAATCCCAATTTTCATAAAATACAGTCCCGGCGCCTGCTAACATAACTGCTGATACACCGAGAAGGACGACAAGCATAAATATGCTGATCCAAGAACCAAACCGTTGGCCAAATAAAGCAATGTTCAAATCCTCATACGATTTTGCTTTAATTTGTTGGGCTAATAACATGACTTTATTGCCAAGCCATATAAATAAAAAGGTAGAGGCTATAATTGCAATAGTTCCCCATTGGCCGTACTTTGTGAAAAATTGTAATATTTCTTGGCCAGTCGCAAATCCAGCTCCAACTATCGTGCCCATGTAAATTGCAGCGATCTGTAGCGATTTGATCCAATCTTGCCTGTTCATAAGATTCCCTCACTCTCACTTCAACATTTACTATAAAAAGTAGTTCAAAAAGCCGCTTTTTGAACATGTACTATTATTGTATGAAGTGAAATAGACAAGCATGACAAGCATTGGATTTTTGTGTAAAGCTTATGAGATTTACCTTGTAGTAAACAACCAAATATTTGTAGATGTGACGACTTTGCTTGCTAGAAGAGCGAACCTGTGTTATTTTACGTAAAAGAGAAACTGGTGGGAATTTAAAATCATGGACTGACAGCCAACGATTTTGAACTTTCATTTGAATGCGGAGGGATTTATATGGAACAATTAAAACAAAGAATTTTAGAGGAATCTGCTATTGTATCAAATGATATTTTGAGATTAGATTCTATTATTAATCAGCAAGTGGATCCTTCGCTAATTATGGATATGGGTAAGGAACTTGCTTCACGATTCGCTAATGAGGGTATTACGAAAGTATTGACTATTGAATCTTCAGGTATTCCGGCTGCTTTTGCGACGGCATTACAATTGAATGTTCCATTGGTATTTGCTAGACGCAAACAAACGGTTATAAATGATCCTAATTCATATCTTGAAAGAGTACCTTCATTCACTAAAGGAATGGTTTCCGATCTTGTTATTTCCAAGCAGTTTTTAAGTGAGACTGATAGAATATTGTTCATAGATGATATTATTGCAAATGGCGACGGAGCTCGTGGTATAGTGAAAATTATTGAACAATCAGGTGCCGAGCTTATAGGAATGGGCATTGTTGTAGAAAAATCTTTCCAAGCTGGAGCAGATTATTTCCGTGAGCAAGGTGTACGTGTTGAATCACTTGTGAAAATTGCTTCACTAAATTCTGGAGAAGTTATCTTTAAAGATTAATTTTCCATCAAATTTAGTTGTGATTAAGTTTGTTCATCTTATATAATAGAAATAAGACCAAGGGGAGGCGTAAGCAATGGAACATATTACGGAACAATTCTTAACTGAAAAGATTGCTAGTGCAAAAGTTTCTTTCGAACGTGCACTAGATTGTAAGCATACAGAATTTGATGATTTATATCCTTATATGCTTGAGCACCCTCAATTTTTTTGGTATAAACGATACGTTGCATGGTCTGAATTACTTACAATAGTGAAGTTATGCAACGAATTATCAAGTGAATGGAAAGAACAGTTTACTGATAAGCAAGTTGATTATATTGAGAAACAGGTCATGTCTTCTCGTGTATTAGATGAATGGTACGAAACGATTGATTCCAAAGATCATGCAATTAACGAATAAATAGATCAAAAAGTCTTAATGATACGCTATGAGGCGTTCATTGAGACTTTTTTGTAAATGCAAACTAATAATGTAACTTATTGTGGAGTGGAACGTAAATAAAGAAGTAACGAAGTTTTTATTTATGCTTTCGAAGTAACTTTTTATTACTAAGAAGCACATCAAGAAGCTATAAAAAGTTTTAGGAGGTTTGAAATGATATCTGAAGATCAATTGAATGATTACCGTGTTTCAGGTGAAACGGTTCGAGTAGTTCGTGATAATCTTGAAAGTAATGATGTACAAGGTATCGTTGTTGCCTGGGATGATAGTTGTGTAATGATTCGTAAGAAAAGTAGACGAGTTGTTAAGTTAAGCAGAGAATATGTATACATTGCTGCAACAGAAGAAAGACCATCAATCGTTAACTAGTTATAGTCATAAGCTTGTCTTCATATAAAAAGTCTAATGAGGAAGTTCAATAAACAGTCTTTGCTAACGAAGTGCTGCAGGGAGTTTAATCAGCATCGAATATGAATTGAACTTGGGAAGTCCTGGACTCATGTACCAACTACGTACATTGGAATGTCCTCCTTCTCCATGTATTACTTCATCTTCTTGGATCTGAAAGCCCGCTTTTTGAACATGTCTTATATTTTAAGCTTGCGAAGATTCTTTTTGTTTATGAGAAGTATTTCGGAAGCTAACAAAAAGTTCTAGGAGTGATTGTATGAAGTGTCCAGTATGCGATCAAGTAACGTTGCGAGAAGTTGAAAAAAGTGGAGTTTTAATTGATATTTGTCCTAGCTGTAAAGGCGTTTGGCTTGACCGTGGTGAATTAGAGAAGTTAATGCAAAGCATTAATGAGACTCAAGAAGAATTTGAACAATTACAATCTCAAGTAGCTACTCAACATCTTAGAACTTCAATGGATCAATCCTACAATCCGAATGAACAGAAGGCTAATCAACAACCTTTCACGCAACAACCTTACAGTCAACAAACTTTTGGAAATGTACAACAAAACTATCAGCAAGCCAATCATCAACAACCGAACTATCAACAGTCAAATTATGAGCAGCCTTATAATAAAGATAGTCATAAACATGGCGATAGTAAGTATGGATATGATAAATATGGTCGTCCATATAAGAAAAAGAAAAAAACTGTATTTAGTGTATTTGAAGATTTGTTCGACTAAACAAACGAAATTTAGTATTACAAAATAGATTCCAATGGAATTGGATAATGATTATGAAGCAGGATCAGAGAAAGTAATATACTCTCTGATCCTGCTTCTTTTTGTATTCATACATAAGCTATTGGAAATAGGACAATATAATGACATATTTTACGGAAATGAAAGGTGATTATATGATGAAGTCAGGTAAAAAACTATCGATAGGTATTATTGCATTAATGATCGCGATCACGTTCTATATGGAAGGACAAGAGAAAGTATACAGTGAGAATATAAAATCCGGGACTCATCTGATGGCAATTGTCATTGATGATCTAGGCAACGATATGGACGGAACAGAAGCGATTTTAAAATTAGATATTCCTATAACGGTAGCTGTAATGCCGTTTCTTCCTTCGTCGACAAAGGATGCTGAAGCAGCATATCAAGCAGGTCATGAAGTTATCGTTCATATGCCAATGGAACCAAACAAAGGTTTGAAAAAATGGTTAGGACCTGGAGCTCTAACAGCAGATCTTACGGATGAAGAAGTAAGGCAAAAGGTAGAACAAGCTATTGATAATATACCTCATGCTGTCGGTATGAATAATCATATGGGTTCTAAGATTACTTCCAACGAACGTATTATGCGAATCGTCTTGCAAGTGTGCAAAGAACGTAATTTGTACTATTTAGATAGTAAAACGACATACCAATCCGTTGTTGCAAAGGTAGCGACTGAGTTAGGCGTGCCTTATGCGGAAAATCAGTTATTTCTAGATGATGTATATAGTGCAGAGCATGTTCACAAACAAATGCAGAAAGCGTACGCTCTAATGGAACGTCAAGAAAATACGGTCATGATAGGACATGTTGGTGCACCAGGTAAATATACATCGAGTGAAATTTTACGTTCTATTCCACAATTTGCACAACGTGGCCAGCTCGTACGTGTAAGTGAATTAATACTTTTTAACTTAATTGATCCAGAGGTAATGTAGCACTCCACTTGCAATTGCAGAAGCAATTTTTGTCTGTTCATTACTCGTGACAAGACGTTCGCGATCAGCAGCATTACTAATAAAGCCTAACTCCACAAGAACGGCAGGAGACTTTATATATTTAAGTAAATAGAATGTTTTTACTGGCACCACATGTTTAGATGTTCCAAATAATTCATTCATAGGCGCTTGAATATTGTTTGCTAACAATGAACTTTCTCCTGTGTGCTGATGTAAAACAAGTGGGCCGTTTGCTCTTGCATTAGGAGCGGCATTGACATGTAAGCTAATGAAGATGACATGTTCAATCTCTCGTGTTAAACCCATCCGTTGTGATAAATCTTTAAGATGACGTGATGATGTTTTATGCCAATCATTATCTTCACTTAATGCATAATCACCTGTACGATTTAATATCGTGGGAATACCATTACTTTGTAATATGGCATATAACTTTTTGGCAACAGCCAAATTAATGTCTTTTTCCAAAATGTTTTGATATGATGCACCACCATCAATACCTCCGTGGCCAGCATCAATGATTACAGCAGTCGTTGGGAACATAATTTCTGTATAAGCCCCATCTATATTTGTTAATCTTGATAATTCAGCATCTACGTAATGCAACGAAGCGGCATCCTCATTAGTATCTGTTGACCAGATAACGCTCGAAGCTTGAATTGTATTTGGGGAGCAACTAATTATTACTATGAGTAGACAAATTGCAATGCTAAGTAATAAACAATGGTTTTTCATCCTATCCCAGCCTCTCTTTAACCAATCAAGTCAATATTGCTTTAGGATGGCTTGCATTGATTAGTTTCATTCATGAATGGTCTGGACATGAAGGGGCAATACTTAATGTATGAAGCTACAAAATGATTAGGAGGCGATGGATAATGGGTAAGATAACAGGCCAAGAATATGTACAGTATATAACAGAACAGCTTGTGGAATATATCGAAACGCCAGTTGCAGATCGTAAACAAGCAAAAAAAGAAGCCAAAGCTACAAAAGAGCAATGGCTACCGAAATGGTTTGGAGTTGGTGGAGCATCTCTGTTAATGTGGATTAAGAAAAAAGATCAATAATTGCATTATTGTGGTTTATAAAAATTTCCTTGTTGCAGTAAGTAGTCGAATGGAATGAATCGTCTCATATTTTCATCGTCTTGTTGTAGTTCGATATATAGATCGAATAATTCCCATTCGTGGTAACCTGTTACGGAGTAGATAGCTTCGACTTGATCGCTCCAGATAGAACTTGTATATCGTAATTGACTTCCGAATTCGATCAAGTTTTCGATAGATGTATCATCTTCGAATTCCGAATTCAAGGCAGTTGTAGTTAGCCAAGGCATAACGTCATAAGGAGCAAAGTATGATTGATATTCATATCCAGTTAATAAGGCATGAGAGAACGCTATTCCATGCCTTATTTGCTTTTGTGTAGAAACTTTTGCTGCAATTAAATGTTTTGAACCTAGGTCATATTGCTCCGAAGTAAATGGTTCGAAATACTGATTAGTATTGTTCACTTGTTGCGATACGACCATATGTAATGGATCGTAATAACGTAATTTATATCTATTAGTAGATAAGTATTGTAGAGAGTCATCTGAGCCTAATCCATATTCCCCTAGTACATAACCACCTTTACCATCACTATGTATAACCATATATCCGATTGTACCTAGTTTACTGTGTTGAATTAACATTAACCAACTATGTGTCCCCGGACCGAGTGGAGATACTGTAAGCTCCGCCTCTTTCCAACTTTCAAAATCTGGTTGATTGGCTAGTTCATCAACCCATAACTCTCCTTGGTCTTTAACTGATAGTGAATGAACTTTAGCATGAATAGTTCCCGAAGCCATTATAGATAAATTACTGCAAAGCAGGAAAGCGACCATTACTCTAATGATCAGTTTAGATATTGATTTGTTATGCATGATATCACCTCATTAGAAGTATAGTGGACAAGCTTCAAGAAGACTGTTATATATTGTCATCCATATGCATTGTCCTGAGTTCTATTTTTGCCGATAAGATGAATAAGACGTCATATAGCCACTAATCAATGCCATCCAAATGAAATAATCCGCAGTTTATGACGGATACAGTTATTCTTGGTTCGTATTGCCAACGAATTTCTTCTTCGCGTTTTTGAATTAAGCTTCGAACATGCTCACGACGCTCATCATCTTCAGCATGTTCGAGCATAGGCTCGTAATAACTTGCCAATCTTGCAAGTTCTTCGATAAGTCTTGTCTGAGCGTCTTCTGCCCAACGATAGTCGTAATTTTTTAATTTGCGCTCAATCGTTTGTTCTGCAATCGATAATGCTTTTGCATAGGCAATACCGTTTTTAGCGATATGAATATTTGGCGGGATACGAGGAGAGAGCTTAATTTGCTCTAGCCGCCCTTGAAATGATTCTACGCAGTGACCTGTTACGAGTGAAATACCTAGACTATGAATTTCTTCTCGCTTGCGGTCGGAACTGAATTCCACACAATAATTAACACCAAGCCATACTGTATATGGTCTGGAGGCATAAGGATGTAGTGCTTTCGCGTTAGGCTCTTGGAATAGGCAAACATAGCTACCATTGTCTTGGGTCGATTGAAAGAGTTGCTCGAGACGACCAGAACCATAATGCAGATGTTCCCTTGGTACACGCGCAATTGGTTTCGGGACAAGTCCGTACGCTCTTTCAAAGCTTGATTCCTCAAATGTTTTTGCAACGGGATCTACAACCGGAGTAGACTCGATTAATTCATTATATTTATCATCGTCGGTTACAAACAGAAAGCTCATCGTCTCTGGAGTTTCGTTGACCCGATCGATAAAACTCCAGTAATAATATCTATTTGTTAGTTCACGATCTGCTGCTGGAGATAACTTAACTTTGAAATGATATGGCGATTTCTCGAGAATAGAGCATTGCGTTGCTTCTAAGTATCGCTGTACAAATCGATGAATCTCTTTGCTGTTCATAGTGACCCTCCTAAAACTTTTCATTGAGCTTCTATGGTCAACTTCTCTGCGATGAAAAGTTGCATCGTAAGCATAATCTAAAACTTTTCATTGAGTTTCTATGAGCAACTTCTCTGCAATGAAAAGTTGCATCGTAAGCATAGCCAAACTTTTTATAACAACTTCTCAGCAATGAAAAGTTACTTCGGTTATGGTTTGACTTGTTGCTTCATCTCGTGAATCGTACTTCCTATGACGTTAAGCTCTTCTTGCAGTTGCTTTTCATCTTGAGATTTTAGAATAGCCCTCGCGAGACGCTGTTCAATCGAGCCGTCACGACTTTCTAATTTTTCAAGAATATGATCCAAACCACCGATAACTAGCTCAAAGAGGTTAATCTTCTCATGTAATAGATGCAAAATATGTTCCTCAATGGTTCCTTGTGTACATAGATTGAAAATATGAACATCATGAGTTTGTCCAAGACGATGAACACGCCCAATTCGTTGTTCTACACGCATAGGATTCCACGGTAGATCAAAGTTAATCATATGGTGACAGAATTGCAGATTGATTCCCTCTCCGCCTGCTTCAGTAGCGATAAGTACTCTCGTATTTCCACGAAACAGATCCATCATCCAGTCTTTCTTACCTCTGTTCATACCACCGCGATAAGGAACAGCTGAGATGCCGTTTGCTTGGAAAAATTGCAATAAATACTCTTGTGTAGCACGGTATTCTGTGAACAAGATTACTTTCTCATCGCAATTTTGAATGAGTTCAAGTGCTTTATCAGCTTTTGAGTTAGAAGTAATGCTACGAATTTTCTCAACAATATCCCAAATTTGTGCTCGCATCGGAGATTCTTCGCTTGTTTTCTTAAACATATTGACGAGCGTAAGAAATACAGCATCTCGACTACTACAAACTTCTCGTTGTAATGTGACAAGTGATAACATACTGCTCATATCTATGGTGTCATCTTGTGCACGTTGTTTTACAAAGTTCGTCACTGCATCATAAAGTGCTTGTTCTTCGGTAGATAGCTGTAGCGTAATATTTTTAACAATACGCTTTGTAAAATGAATACCACCATCACCACGGCGATTACGAATCATAATGGAGGAAAGGACATCTTGAAGCTGATCTTCATTTTTCGGGATGCGTTTATCCACAACATAATTGCTAGTGAAATCGCTCTGTGCTCCTAGCTGACCTGGTTTTAATAGAGATATAAGATTAAATAACTCATCCAGATCGTTTTGAATCGGCGTGGCAGTAAGTAATAGACAATATTTTTTGCTTAATTGAGTAGCGAACTGATAGTTGGTTGTTTTTTTGTTTTTTAATTTATGAGCTTCATCAATAATAATTAGATCATAATCTGTTGCTAGTACTGCTTCACGATGAGGATCACGCTTAGCAGTATCAATGGAAGCCACAACAATATCATAGCCCCAAGAGTGTGCTTTTTTTTGAGCGACAGCACTAATACCGAATTTTTGATTAAGTTCTCTTACCCATTGCAATACTAACGAGGCAGGAACAAGAATTAAGGCACGTTTAACAAGACCACGGACAATATATTCTTTCAATATAAGACCAGCCTCTATTGTCTTTCCTAATCCGACTTCATCAGCTAGAATAGCTCTTCCGCCCATTTCATGTAACACTCGTTGAGCTGTATCCAATTGATGCGGCATCGGTTCTAGTGCGGGAAGCGAACGTAAACATTGTAGCTCTTCAAAACTATCTATGACGGTAGCTTGTTTAGCTTCCATCGCTAATTGATACATTGCCCATTGATCCCATGGCCCATTTTGTTCGATGCGTTGTTGTAACTGATGGAACCACTGTCGTTCGAACGTCGTTTGAACTGCTGGATGAATAAGCTTTTGGACGACTTCTTCTTCTGGTTGTGATGGTATAAGACGATTATTCATAGTTGCTCCTTTATTATTGGATAATATTTTCTATCATTCCCCAAATGGCAAAAACATAATCTTTCAATAAGCAGGGTAGCTTAATCATTCGACCTAAGTGACATTAATCATTGGCTCATTCATCTAAACAGCCCAGATTTATGGTATGAAACAAGTACTAGCAGCATTGACTCGTTGACGAAAAGTGAATAGTTATGTAGTCAAAGTACCTGTAATAAAAACTTCATAAATTATTAATTTAAACTATATATAGTATGTTATAATAATTTTATTACTACATATAGTAATATTGAAGAGGGGTGACTAATATGAACCGTTTAGAAGGATTAAGTGAGAAAATATTTTTGGATAGATATGCTCGCAAAAATGCTGAAGCATCAAAGGTAGAAGTTGGTGATACTGTACTAGTATTATTGAAAGACGATCTCGCATTTCCTGTAAAGGAAGCAGGCGAAATATTGTCACGTCAAGGTGAGCAAGTTGAAGTGAAATTGCGTAATGGTGACATTGTTCAATCCACGATCAGTAAACTAACACATACAATAGAGAAAACTCCTGAAGAAATGTGGTCTAGACTTGCTGGCGCGATGTCATCTGTTGAAGACGAGGACAAGCAAGCATTATGGCAAGAAAGATTTCAATATATATTAGATGATTGGAAATTAGTTCCTGGTGGACGTATAGCTGCAGGAGCCGGTGCAAGTGATGAATTAACATTATTCAACTGCTACGTCATTCCATCACCGAAGGATAGTCGTGGTGGCATTATGTCTACATTGACAGAAATGACAGAGATTATGGCTCGAGGCGGTGGTGTAGGTATTAATCTATCTTCATTACGTCCGAAAAGAGCAGTTGTTGTTGGCGTCAATGGTTCATCCAGTGGTGCTGTATCTTGGGGGGGATTATTCAGTTATACAACTGGATTAATCGAACAAGGTGGTAGTCGTCGCGGCGCGTTGATGCTAATGATCAATGACTGGCATCCAGATGTACAAGAATTTATTACAGTGAAACAGTCGATGGGCAAGATTACGAATGCTAATTTATCCGTATGCGTGAGCGATGGATTTATGGAGGCTGTTAAGCAAGATAGCGACTGGGATCTGGTATTCCCTGATACGACAGAAGCAGGATACGATGATCTATGGGATGGCGATCTAGAAGCTTGGAAAGCATTAGGTAAGAAAGTTATCGTTCATAAGACAGTTAAAGCACGTGAAATATGGTCAGCTATTATTGAATCTGCTTGGAAATCAGCAGAACCAGGTGTAGTGTTTATGGAACGCTACAATAATATGTCTAACAGTTGGTACTTTAATCCGATTATTGCGACTAATCCGTGCGGAGAACAAGGATTACCTGCATGGGGAGTATGTAACTTATCTGCAATTAATTTATCTAAGTTCTATGATGAAGAGAATGATGATGTTGCTTGGAATGAACTTGCGAAAGTGACGAATTGGGCTGTAAGATTCCTTGATAATGTGATCGACAGAACACCATATCACTTCCCTGAAAATGAGCTGAATCAGAAAAAAGAACGTCGCATCGGGCTTGGAACGATGGGTCTAGCGGAATTGATGATTAAGCTGAAAGTTCGATATGGATCATCTGAATCTTTAGATTTCCTTGATAAATTATATGGATTTATGGCGAAGGAAGCATATTTAGCCTCAGCCGAAATTGCTGCCGATAAAGGTAGCTTTACAGCGTTTGATCGTGAGTTGTATTTGCAAAGCGGATTTATGAAGAACATTATTGCTGAATTCCCGGAAGTGCAAGCAGCAATAGAAGCAACAGGTATGCGTAATGTAACGGTAATTACACAAGCACCAACAGGAAGCACTGGAACAATGGTGGGGACTTCTACTGGTATTGAGCCTTATTTTGCTTTTGAATATTACCGTCAAAGTCGTTTAGGATTCGATGTTCAGTATGTACCAATTGCACAGCAATGGCTCGATGCTCATCCGAATGAGCAATTACCTGACTACTTCGTAACAGCAATGACGCTTACAGCTGAAGATCATATTCAAGTTCAAGCTGCCATTCAACGCTGGGTGGATAGCTCTATTTCTAAGACTGCGAATTGTCCTAATGACTTTACAGTTGAGGAAACTGAAAAGTTGTATGAGCTGGCTTATGAGTTAGGCTGTAAAGGGGTAACGATTTACCGGGATGGCAGTCGCGACGTTCAAGTGTTATCTACCGCACCAAGTAAGGATGAAGCGAAGAAAGAGAAGATAGTTACAGCAGATTCTGAGAAAGAAGCTATTAGTGGCTTAGAACAACAATCACTTTCATTAAATGGACAGTCTGAAGGACCAATTGGTATCAGTGGTAAAGTAGTCGCTACTAATAATGAAGATCGTCAATATAAACGTCGTCCGCAAGTATTGAAAGGGGCAACGTATCGTATGAATACGCCACTTGGTATGGCGTACATTACCATTAATGATCTCGATGACGTTCCTTCAGAAATTTTCTTAATCGTGGGTAAAGCTGGGTCAGATGTATTTGCGATGGCAGAAGCGCTTGGTCGAGTTTGCTCATTATTCCTACGATATGGCGAGCATGGCAATAAAGTGGCATTACTTATTAAGCATTTGAAAGGTATTGGCGGCACTGGAGCGATAGGATTTGGTAACAATCGTGTTGAGTCAATTGCTGATGCTGTGGCGAAGGCATTGGAAATGCATTTACAAGCAAATGTTGTTGAGCCTGAATATGAACAAATGGAGCTTGCAGGGGAGTTTCTAAGCGTAGATATCGTACCGCACGCCGCAACAAGTGTAGTGCATCAGCATGGATTGCACGATAGCATTGATCTTTGCCCATCCTGTGGATTAGCGACGCTGATTAATATTGAGGGATGTAAGCAATGCAGCTCTTGTGGCTATAGTAAATGTAATTGAGTAGTGGCTAGGCTAGAGACTATATTCACAGAAAAATATAATCGACGTTTAAGGTGCATCGTGTTTCCAGATGCACCTTCTTTGCGAATTTATGTAATCAGTAGTATATAGCTACCTAGAATTGAAAAGAGGAGATAGCAATGTGGAACTTTAATTATTACCTAATCCAAAGAAAAATATAATTTATGTATTTAATATAATATCATAAAACTTTATGACAAAATATTAATTTGACTATCATTCGATTGCTCCCCATTATTATAGAATATCGTTAGCTCTGAGAGCTATCTTTTGCTTTAGTGGGAGGCATCTATGATTAAACATAATTTACATAAAAGCCAAGGAACCAGCCGGAGGCTCTCCGGCATTTTTAAGTTGCTGAAGCGATTCCGAATATGGATCATCGGGATCGTGCTTATACTTACTTCGCTATTAGCAATCGGGGCCTATTGGATACATAGTCTTGATATCGCCAAGTTAGTCGTTCCTATATCTGCTCCGACCCAATTCATAGATCGGTACGGAGAGGTTAGTTCCGAGGTCACTTCTGCAAAAATCGAATATGTGCCGATCGATCAAGTTCCGCTGCATCTCCAGCAGGCGATCATCGCGGTCGAAGATAAGAGATATTATGATCACACCGGAGTAGACATCTTCGGAATTGTTCGAGCAACTTTCCGTAATGCAAAGGAAGGCGGTGCAGTACAAGGCGGAAGCACGATTACTCAGCAGCTTGCTAAGAACGTATTTTTAACGGGTGAAAAAACATTCTCGCGCAAGCTGACGGAAGCTGCTTATGCACTCAAGATCGAGGCACTTTATGATAAGGACCAAATTCTCGAAATGTATTTGAATCAAATTTATTTTGGAGAAGGCCAATGGGGAGTGCAAAGGGCAGCCAAGCGGTATTTCGGCAAACAAACGAGGGATTTGACGTTGGCCGAGAGCGCTTTGCTTGCCGCATTACCGAAAGCACCAAGTCGATATTCTCCGCTTAAGAATAAGGAAATCGCTTTGGAGCGTCGCAACCTCGTGCTAGGTTTAATGAAAGATGAGGGTTTTATCTCCGAAATAGATTATGAACACGCCAAAGCAGAACCGATTAATGCGCTGAAGGAAATTCCTCAGGAACAGGTCAACCATTTGCTAGGTCAATACGCTTCATATATGGATGAAGTAATCGAAGAGGCCATTCGTGTATATGGATTTACCGAGCGTCAAATGCTTGCTGGAAATCTACTCATCTACACAGAGCTGGATCCTGCGGTTCAGAACGCAATGGAAGAAACATACCGCAATGAATCCCTGTTCCCAGAAAGTGCATCCGACCAACTACTGCAGAGCGGGGCAGTCATCATGGATCCGTCTACTGGGGGGGTACGCGGAATTGTTGGGCAGAGAGGAGAGCATACATTCCGTGGTTTCAATCATGCTACACAGCTTGTTAGGCAACCCGGATCGGTATTCAAACCATTAATCGTCTACGCGCCTGCTATGGAAAGAGGGTACGATAAAAATTCACAGTTGTATGATGGTCCATTGGATATTCAGGGTTACCGACCTAATAACGTGGATCACCTGACTTTAGGGCAAGTATCGCTCCAAGAGGCGGTTATCCAATCCAGAAATATTCCTGCGGTATGGCTATTGAACGAAATTGGACTTACTACCGGAATAGAGTTTGTAGAGAAACTCGGTATTCCGCTAGTAGAGGAAGATCGTAATTTAAGTGTGGCGCTGGGCGGATTGTCTCAAGGAGTGTCTCCACTTCAAATCGCGCAGGGCTATAGTGTGTTCCCTAATCTTGGAGTACAGGTTCAAGCGCATACGATTACAAAAATTACAACTGTGGACGGACAAGTTTTAGTTGAGGCCAAGCACCAACCGGTTAAAGTTATGTCTCCGGAGAACGCTTATGCAATGACTGAAGTACTGCAAGATGTTGTGAGGGAAGGTACAGGAAAGAATGCGGCAATCGATCGTACTGTGGCTGGGAAAACGGGATCGACGCAGCTTCCGCAGAATAAACAGTTCGAAGGGATCGCAGGCGGTGTTAAAGATGCATGGTTTGTCGGCTATACGCCAGAGCTGGTAGGGGCGATTTGGCTAGGCTACGATCTCACGGATAGCAATCATTATTTGACAACATCCGGCGGTCAATACCCTGCTTTAATTTTCAGCGAAATGATGTCCTTAGCCTTAAAGGATGTTCCTGCATCTGAGTTTAAACGTCCTATACGCGAACAACCGAAAGAAAAAGAGAGTACTATTATTGGCAATAAAACAAATCAGGGAAATAAAAAAGAGAAGAAAGAGGAAGAGAAAAAGAAGAAAGAAGAAGAGAAAAAGAAGAAAGAAGAAAAGAAGAAAGAAGAAAAGAAGAAAGAAGAAAAGAAAAAGAAGAAAGAAGAAGAGAAAAGAAAGAATACAGAAAAATAGAAAATATGAATCCTATGACCTGCGAACTACGGTAGTTCCTTGTTGACTGACCTCTCATTTGACGGGATCAGCCTTATTTTATATAGTGACGGATTATTATCCTTTGTATTTCGAATTACAATCTAATACTGCAAGCTCAACAACAGGTTAGGCATCGCCCTATTATTACTGTATGTGTTAACTCTGCCTATTCGACACATGTGGAGTATTGCTCACTGTTGGTTAGAAAAAACTAATAATGGAGATGTATTGGCGTATATAGCAACGGAGCGGGTACAGTCTCGCTTCTTTTTTTGACTATATATATCTTTAGGTGAGGCTAGAGACAGTTGGACAGTCGTCCTTTGTTATACCCTAGCCAGTGCCTGACGGAGAATTTATTGTTCATTAGCAGTGGTTAAGGCTTGTCATACCCGCCTGGAAATTTTACGAATATCCTCTTGTACGCACATGGAAGCCTTACCTTAAATTAGAGCCAGTATGTTAACGGTGAGAGCCTTCAAGAAAATATTGGCTCTCAATCACCTAATTCAACTATCGTTCTTCGTAAGCGTAGTCGTCTGATGTCCAAAGAAATCAATTTCTCTCCCATAATTTTTTACACGTAAGCGTCTACACTTATTTTTGTCATATTGATAACGTACCCTTCGTAGACGGAATAACATCGCCTGTTATCCTAATTGCTTTCTTCAACGCATCGCCGAATGCCACGAAAATTGCCTCATTTATATGGTGTGTATTTCTGCCGTATTTCAAATTGATGTGCATGGTTATTCCGCTATTATGCGCTACAGCGACAAAAAACTCTTCGGTTAATTCGGTTTCAAACTCGCCTACTCGTGTTGAATGCATTTCCACGTTAATCACTAAAAAGGAGCGATTAGATATACTCAAATCCACTATTGCTAAGCTCTCATCCATAGGTATACGCGAACTACCATAACGGTTTATGCCTTTTTTATCCCCTATAGCCTTTTTGATTGCTTGCCCCAAGCATATTCCAATGTCTTCAACCGTGTGATGCCCATCTATCTCTAAATCACCTTTACAATCCACATTTAGTTTTATTCCTGCCCTAAAAGCAAAAAGCATGAGCATATGGTTAAAGAATCCAATCCCCGTGTTGATGTTGCCTTCACTGTATTCATCGAGATTAAGCTCCAGTTTAATTTCTGTTTCTTTTGTTTTTCTGTTAATTAATGCCTCCCGCACCATAAAAAACTCCCTTCCTAACTGAGGTTTTGTCTTTGGAAATTGCTAGCCTAATGAATTCGATTAAGACCACATCCTTTATCGCTTTACTCCTCTAATATATTATTGTAATAAATTAATAATGTAAAGTTATGTAAGCCGGTCGACCACGCTAAACTCCCATTAGCTTAATGCCCACTCTTAATAATGCAGTTCACAGCTTAAACAAACCAATTCGAATAACAACAGCTTTGTTATGTATCAACTTGGATACGTGAGGGCTCTCTAAGAGTATTCCTAGAGGTGAAGGGTTTTGATATTGTCAATATCCTTTGACATTTAAAAGAGGGTGTGCGTTTAATACATACCCTTTCAACTTTGAATTATTAAATCCATCCAGAATAACTAAGTGTGGCCTATGCCATAGGAGAGAACCTCCCCAGTTGGGGGTTATTTCATTTTTACAACTTAAATCAAACTTGCAACGGCCATAAAGAGTGAAGAAGATATTTTTTCATAGATTCGAATATAAACAATTTTTAACGAGGAGAGGGATAGATTATGATGTCGGGAAACCAAGAATGGATTAATGATAGACTTATCAGAAAGGCAACTCAGTACGCTTACGGTGAGTCGAAATTTTTTATGCCGTTACCCCATGTCGGCTCCTATTCAAATATACAAAATAACAGTTAATTGTCAGGTTGTTTTTAGTCGCTCAATTACTGTAGACTCTAGGACAGATATAACACGATGTCTATCATTGTGGAGGGGGCTTAGTTTGTGGAATTTAGAGAAATATCATGGGACAACTTTATTGAATGTATTGAACTACAAGTTACAGAGGAACAGAAACTCTTTATCTCATCTAATCAACATGCACTCGCAGAAGCTTATATTGCTTCCAAAGAGGGTCAGGTCATTACTACATTTGCTATTTATAAACATGAAAAGATGGTTGGCTTTATTATGATGTATTATGACGATGGAAATGGCAATTTCGAATACGGCAGTTATGGAGTTTTTAAAATCATAATTGATTGGCGATATCAGGGCAAAGGGTATGGTAAAGAGGCCATGGTAAAAGCTATAGAATTTTTTAAGGCATCTAATTATGGAAAAGCTAGGGTAGTTGAACTAACGTATAAACCTGAAAACCTAGTTGCAAAAAATCTATATACATCGCTAGGTTTTGTTGAAACAGGGAATATAAACCCTTCTGGTGAAGTATATGTTGAATCTCTCCTATAGCCCGTTAAGCTCCTATTAAAATTTAGTTTGAAGCAACTGTAAAGAGACAATAGTAAAGAAGACGCAGCTGTAACAACAGAACCGAGCTTAACATTGGATCCATCTAGCACTTATTGAATACCTTCAGCTTCAAGTAAGTTGACAATCTTCCTCTAAAATCCCCCGACTTTCCTTAGCAGTCTTGACAGATTTATCGACTCGTGGCAGGATAATATAGTTAAATTTAGTTTCTTATGTTTAATTAGTTTGCGAAAATTAGGGGTAGTTATATAAACATATGATATAGTTATTGATAACGAAAATTCAAAAGGAAGGTGTAGATTTGAGTTTATTTCCTATTGATTACTCACTCTTGTCAAAGCAAGCCTTATTATCACATATAAAAGACAATTATGAAGTTTATGAACCTATTAATATAAAATACTTCCTTAGAGGTATGAACGATACTTATGTATTAGAAACTAAGTCAGAAAAATATATTTTTAGAGTTTATCGTGCTGATAGAAGAAATAAATCTGAGATTGCTTTTGAATTAGATTTATTGAATTTTCTATATAAGAATGATGTAAGCGTTTCAATACCGATCACAAAAAAAGATGGTACCCTCATTAATGAGTTTTTTGTCCCTGAAGGTGTAAAATATGGGGTTATGTTTAGTTTTGCTGAAGGTAATGAAAAGCCTATTCAAGCGGTAGAAGATAGTTATTTGTTTGGGAAAGCAGTTGCTCAAATTCATAAAGTTACTGATAGTTTTAGAAGTGAACACGTAAGAGCGAATCTTAATTTGGAACATCTAATTGAAAAACCACTTAACATAATCAAATTACATATGGAACATCGGCAAGAGGATTACAATTTTATTTATGAACTAGTTTTAGGATTAAAGGAAAAGTTAGTGATGAAGATAGAAGAAGGTTTAGATTGGGGTGTTTGTCATGGCGACTTGCATGGTAACACAAATGTAGCATTTACGGAAAACGGGAAATTGACACATTATGATTTCGATATTTCTGGTTATGGGTGGAGATCTTATGATATTGCAGAATTTAGATTAGCGAGAGAAATTCACAGTGGTCATAACAAGGAGGAAGTTGAAAGGCTTTGGGAAGCTTTTCTACACGGGTACAGGGACGTAAGAGATCTCAGTGAAAATGATGTTAAAGTGGTTTCAATATTTGTTGCACTTAGACAACTGTGGCTCTTTGGCTTATGTTTTAGTGAATCAGAACTAATAGGGGTAGCTGACTTCGATGATGGATTTATTGACAGTAAGCTGGAGTATTTCAGGAACTTAATTTTTTGATCTTTTTCATATCTCTATTGGTGAATATATATAAATTCTTCAACTCGACAAATCGATTCTTCGACCTTCTTCGCCAGCCATACTAGCAGATATTTTATTCATTTTCATCATCTGTGGTACGGCGCTTGCAACATTAAGGGCTACTCTACTCAAGAACATAAAAATGGAATAAAGAGACCAAGTTGTAGTTAAAAAGCATCAAACCAATGTTACCGGCATCGAAGACTAAATTATTGCATTGTATATTTGTTACCTTAATTCTTCTGGTTTTTCACCTGAATTAACGAAAAGTTGCTATTAATCTGATACAGGAGAATATAAATATGACTTTAAGAGAAGTGTGTGAAAGTATTTGCTTACCGGATCCAATGATGAGAAAAGTGCTAGACTTTGCAAGGGGATTTGATGAGAACACAATAAAGCCCTTTTCTGCTACCCTGTATGATTCATCAGCCTGGGAAAAGGGAGTTAAAGAAATAGAAAGGGTTCTAGGAGAGGATGCTGATGGGAGCAAAATGCTCACTTTTATGCTTCTGCGTGCAGTAGAGACACATAGGGAATACGAAAAAAGAGGAATCAGCGAGACAATTTTTAAGGATACGATAAAGTTCTGTACCAGATTCATTAATGAACATTACGAGGTGTATGGGACATATGCATTCACGTGGGGATGGTGGTTTCCAAGACAGGTTTCGCTTCACGAATTCCGAATCGGTGCACTTGAATATGAGATGATCGAGCAGGAAGAAAAAAAGATAATAAATATACATATCCCTGCTGATGCGGATATGAGGAGCGACAGTTTGCGTAAGTCATATGAGGAAGCTAGGGAATTTTTTGCGAAATATTTTCCGGAGTATGGACAGTCGGATATGGTATGTGATTCCTGGTTGCTTTCTCCTGTCCTTGCTAAGCTACTGCTGGAGAGTTCAAATATAGTCCGCTTTCAGAAGGCTTTCAACTTGATACGTGTAGATGATACGAACGACAGCTCTATCAGATGGGTTTATGGAAGAACTGATATTCCAATACACGAACTTCCGGAAAAGACATCTTTACAGAAAAAAATCAAGGCCAGTCTGTTGGAAGGCAGTAGCATTGGTGCAGCGTACGGAAGACTGCAGGAAGACCCCTGGAAGGGCTAATGGGAAAGGTTTAATATAGAACGGGGAATTAATGTTTGAGATAATGATACATAGGGGTTTGTTTCCGCCGAGCTGGAACGTTACTTGAAGCTCTCATTGATCCGGAGCTTTTAAGAAAGTTAAGCCAAATGCTAGAGAACGGTGGAAACAGACGGTTAATATGAAGGCTGTTCAATAGTACAGGAAAGCGGGGGGGAAGTTATTCGTCAGTTACACAACCAGGGAGCTTTAAGTTATGTTAGCAGTGGCTATAAGACATGTAATATGCATCAGTGGGGGCCAGGAGTAAGGGACATTTATGCATTGCACTATATTATAAGCGGGCAAGGCTATTATGAAATTGGTCAACGAAAATTTCATCTTCATGCTGGAGAGAGTTTTATTATTTTGCCGCACATGCCAATTTATTATTACCCAGAACCACTAGATCCTTGGGAATATGTATGGATTGAATTCAAAGGAAGCGAAGTGCCGCAACTGTTAGCTTTAACTATCCTGAAGTCGGAATCTCCTGTTACTAAGGCAGCTCCGCAAAGGATGGATTCTTTTTATGATGTGCGTTTATATGACGAATTAAAGGCATATGAAAAAATACGATCTGATGCAAAGATTCGTTTGTTGATTTCGTATTACATAGAATTTTTTCCGGCGGAAGCTACTATAGACGATACCGATTATGTAAGACTATCGAGGGAATATATTGAGCATCATTATTGGAAGCCCTCTTTGACGGTTACTACTATTGTAGAGCATGTAAATATTGAACGGAGTTATTTGTTTCGCTTATTTAAGAAGGCAACGAGTATGTCAGTATTAAGTTATGTCACTATGGTTCGTATTCAGCGCGCAAGTGAGTTATTAACGGATGAAGGTTTATCAATTAAATCAGTTGCTTATTCCGTTGGATATAGTGACCCATTATATTTTTCAAAGGTATTCAAGAAAGCAACAACTTATAGTCCGACAGAATATAAGTTGTTGCATCAGAACAAGTAAGGGATTAACGAAACAGTACACATTTACCAGACTCACGATAATATAGAATTAATCGTTCAATTGGCTCTCGTCCACAATTGAGCTTATCGCCTAAGCAATCGATACAAAGAAAGTCCTTCGCTGTTGTAGAAACTAGCTTCAGGTAAATGGCAACGTCATCGGTCATAAGCGGCACTCTACAGCTAAAGCAACATCTCGTGCTGCTCATGGCTACACTAGCCTTGCTCTAATAACGACGCAATCATGTGCAGGGACGGTAGGGGAAAAGCGTTCTTTAAAGATTCCTAGTTCCTTATGCTCCCAGCAATCGTACAATGACAATGAGAAGTTTGAAGCATATGGCAAGCCAATATCCCAAAACTGTAAAGAAATCTCTCGTTGGTTATCACTTAGATTGAAAAAGCCTATTGTTACGTCACCATTAGTAAGTACCTTTACTAGCATAAATACTTCATCATCATGAAACCACTGAGGTTCTGGCTTAATACGGTAAGCACCACGTGCTTCTAAATCTTGATTAATTGCTAGAATATCTTTATTTAACAATATTCTTTTTGTAGCTGGAGTTGCCTTTCGAATATCACTACCAATCATTAGTGGAGAACCCATCATACTCCATATAGAGAAATGAGTCTTATACTCAAGATCACTGCAGCCTCCTATTTTTCCGATATAGTCGTTGTTGCTGCCGCCATACATGCCAACAATAAGCATGTCCATATCGTTATGACAGAATGAACCAGTATAGCACTCCTTGTCTAGCTGTGAAATGGCTAGCTCCTTTATAGAAATCCAGTTATCACGAATATCTCCAGTAGAGCGATACATGTGAGCACCTGACTCACGAATCCAGTGATAAACATTGTCTTCTCCCCAGTTACAAGCAGAAAAAAGAATCTCTCTGCCGCAGTTTTTAAGCGCTAAACTCATGCGCTTATAAAGCAACTCACCAGAAATATGACGAGGCTTGAAGCAATAGTCATACTTTAAGTAATCTACTCCCCATTCGGCGAACTTCTTAGCATCCTGAAATTCATGTTCAAAGCTACCAGGATAGCCAGCGCAAGTGTGGGTTCCCACACAGGAGTACATCCCAAACTTTAAGCCTTTTGAATGAATATAGTCTGCGAGTGCTTTCATGCCACTAGGGAACTTCTCGGGATCAGCCACTAAATTGCCCTGCTCATCGCGCGCCTTCAAACTCCAGCAATCATCAATAACAATATATTCATATCCTGCATTTAAATACCCTTCAGATACGAATAAATCAGCGATTTCACGAATTAATTGTTCATTAATATCCCATGTGAAAGTGTTCCATGAATTCCAACCAAGTGCAGGGAGCAGGCCAAGCTGCGTATCATTGTTCATCTAAAAAAACATCCTTTTTCGTGTGGTAGAAGCTACAAACATATTTAATCATATGCTAGAGAGTGAATCCTATAGTAAAACGTTGCTTACACATGTATAAATGTTGCTTTTTAGTAGCTTAACCTCTCGTGATCATACTAGTAACGTTGACATTAGCGAGAGTATGAGAATAAAAAGCGAGACAACTAATCTATTGAAGGTGGCATATAACGGTTTGAATTTTGTTTATATGTACTTAGGGCGTATTGTCAGGTGTGACACTTGTAATTTGCTTGAATACTCGATTTTTAAGTACTTAGTATCGCTATTGAAAGTAGAATGACTATTATATTATAGAAATAGAAGCCATTTTTAGGAGGACAATGATGAATCTACAGTCTGAATTTTGGTACAATAAGCCGGCAGCTAGCTGGAATGAGGCACTGCCTATTGGTAACGGATATATGGGAGCAATGGTATTTGGTGATCCAGTTGAGGAAAGAATTGCCTTGAATGAAGATAGTGTTTGGTACGGGGGACCGCGTGATCGTAACAATCCAGATGCATTGGTACATCTACAGACTATTCGTGAGGCGATCCGAGCAGGGGAGTTAAATCGAGCGGAAGATTTATCATTAATGGCTTTATCTGGATTGCCAGAAACGCAGCGTCACTACATGCCGCTGGGCGATTTGAACCTCCAATTTTTCTCTCCTGCTACAGATCATGCAGTAGTAGCTAGTACTGAGAAAACGGTAGATAGGAGTGGATTTGAACATTATTTACGGGAATTGAACATGTCGAGTGGAATTGTTGCTAGTACCTATAAACAATATGGCATCTCGTATCATAGAGAAAGTTTTGTCAGCTTTCCTCACAATGTTATGGCTTTTCATTTTACAGCAGAAAGCCCCAATGCGTATCATATTCGTGTTAGATTAACGCGTGGCAATAATCGCTACTATGAAGTGGTTTCGAAAGCGAACGCATATACACTTATGATGAAGGGCGAATGTGGCGGAGCTCAAGGTTCAAGCTTTCGCACTGGGGTAAGCATAATAGCAGATGGTGGAGAATTGCAAATTATTGGTGAGCAGCTAATTGTTAAAAATGCGAATCGTGTGCTGATACTACTTGCAGCAGCGACCTCATTCCGACATGAGAACCCTGAAAAGTATGTATTGCAACAATTAGATAAAGCCGCGCGGATAGGTTATGAGCAACTACGGCAACAACATGTTGAAGATTTCAATTCATTGTTTAACCGCGTCGAATTCAAGCTGAAAGCAACGGAAGATGTAAGAGTAGTACCTATGAATGAGCGCCTGGAGAGAGTGAAGGATGGCAAAGAGGATTTGCAATTAATCGAAGTATTGTATCAATACGGTCGATATTTATTGTTGTCATCCAGTCGTCCTGGCTCGTTGCCGGCAAATTTACAGGGGATTTGGAATGAACATATGCTACCGCCTTGGGATAGCAAATATACGATTAATATCAATACAGAGATGAATTATTGGCCTGCAGAGACTTGTAATCTATCAGAATGTCATCAGCCGTTGTTCGATCTTCTAGACCGAATGCGGGTAAATGGACGAATAACAGCCAAGGAAATGTATGGCTGTCGTGGTTTTGTTGCACATCATAATACTGATATTTGGGGAGATACTGCCCCGCAGGATAGATATGTTCCAGCTACGTATTGGCCGATGGGGGCGGCATGGCTTAGCTTGCATATGTGGGAGCATTTTCTGTTTACCCAAGACCAAGACTTTTTAAGACAATCTGCGTATCCGATCATAACGGAGGCTGCGCAATTCTTTCTTGATTTTTTAATTGAAACTAAAGATGGTTTATTAGTGACTAGCCCTTCAGTATCACCTGAGAATACCTATATTTTACCTAATGGTAAATCAGGAACGCTTAGTGAAGGACCAGCAATGGATAGTCAAATCTTGCGCGAGTTGTTTGCGGCATGTATTCAGGCATCTGAGTTGCTGCAAAGTGATACGTCATTACGTAAGCAATGGCAGCAAGTATATTCACGTTTGCCGCAAAGTGAAATTGGCAGCGAGGGGCAATTGTTAGAATGGTTGGAGGAATATGTGGAGGAAGAGCCTGGTCACCGTCATATCTCTCATTTATTTGCCTTGCATCCGGGCAGTCAAATTTCAGTACATAAGACACCTGAATTGTCGGCGGCTGCAAAAATAACCTTAAAAAAGCGGCTTGCTAGTGGTGGAGGACATACGGGGTGGAGTAGAGCTTGGATTATTAACTTCTGGGCAAGGCTTGAGGAAGCAGAACTGGCTAATGAACATATTGTTGCGTTGCTTTCGCATTCTATGCTTCCAAATTTACTAGATAATCATCCTCCTTTTCAGATTGATGGGAATTTTGGGGCGACTGCAGCGATTGCTGAAATGATCTTACAAAGTCATTGTGATGAGCTAAGATTGTTACCTGCACTGCCTATAGCTTGGGAAGAAGGATATATGAAGGGATTACGTGCTCGGGGGGGCTTCACTGTAGAAGTTGCATGGAGGGATCATTGTTTAGTATACGCACGCATATGTGCGACGCAAACAACTACACAATGTCGCATCCGCACCAATCTTCCTGTCCGTATTCAATCATCTGAGCAAGCTTGTTCAATTATATACAGTCAGGACTCGTTTATAGCGGAATGGCAGGCAATGAAAGGGATTGTATATACAGTATTACCATTATAAAAAGTACGTTCTAACTAACTCTCATCTGCTCCTTCCCTTGGACGCTTAGTTATAATGACGACAGATAGTGTTTAAGTAGTATATGTGTAACCCATGGTGAAATTCTCTTTACCTTTACCAATCTTAATTGATATTTATAACATATATTGAATGACTCGCTATTCTTTAATATGTTGACTTTATAAGGAAATATATATAATTTGAAAGGTTATTAGACCCTTAAACTACGTGATAGTATTGATGTAATGAATTAATACTTAGTATGAAAAAGTATACTGAAGGGGCGCTAATAATCTATGGTGAGGATAAATGTGACGGGATTACCTGACAAGTATTTATGGTCAGTCATTGAAGAACGTCAAGGTTTTGTTCAAGAGATTACCTATATGGTAAACAATTATATTAATCATTCTCGACAGCTTGTAACATCTGGAAATATCGATATGGATGAAGCAGGAAGAGAAATCGTTACGGGTGATGCCTTAATGAAGAAATGTAATATCTACTTGCCTGCGGGGTATGACCCAAACGACGTAGCAGTCAGATACAATGTATTGTATTTACTACATGGAGTTGGCGGGAATCAATATGAATGGTTAAGAAGTAACGGTAAAGTGAAAGAACGATTCATCATCTGCAATATATTTGATAATCTCATTGCTAATGGTGAAATAGAACCGCTAATTATCGTATTTCCTAATGGAAGAAGCGCCTACGACTGGACAGACAGTTCCTTCAATTCCGAAGGAACCAATATGTTAGGTTTCTATTACTTCGATTATGAGCTCAGACATGATCTAATTCCATTTATAGAATTAAACTATAATACTTACGCAGATATTATGAACACTTCACATGAGGGAATAAAATATAACCGCACACGAAGAGCGATTGCCGGGCTGTCAATGGGAGGGATGCAAGCTCTGAACTTAATTCTCGGAGGTTACAGATATGATTCCACTCTATTCACTGGAACAAAGAGTCATTGGAACAACGGTCTAGATAAGACTGTGCTTGCACCTGGATTGATAGATTTGTTCGATTATGTAGGAGCTTTTTCAAACGCTCCTACGTCTAGTGACGGAAAGATTCTTGGATCCAGTCTGGCGTCATGCGCCTTTAAGCTTCAATTGTTGTATACCACCTGCGGCAGTGAAGACGGAGTTGCAAATAACAGTTTTTTAAATTCGATAGATCAGCTTATACACGAAGCAGGGGATGATCTCGCTCATTATTATGAAATTATAATTAAAGATGGTATCCATGACTTTAATGTATGGAATAATGGTGCCTACAATTTTAGTCGATTGGCATTTAGGAATTTTGATGATCAATTAATGTCCAATGTTGTTAAGAAGGTGCTTTAAGGGAGAACCACATACAAACTCAGAAAAGCACTTCGCAGATAGCAAGGAATATAAGAATAATTCGGTTTTCTGCTTATTCTTGTTAAGTAAACAGATAGTTTAACTCATATACAGTTAGGTCCAACAGGATTAGGTTTATTGGCAAAAGATAGATTAGTTTGTATCTCAACATCACTTCTCTTAAACGAAGCTACAGAAGCGATGCATGAATCAGAAGAATTTCCAATGAATATTTTACCAACGAATATTATTACAGTTCTGTATGAGTTATTACTTGATAATGAAAGCTTACAGCCAGATTTCACTCCAATAGAAAAATCGGTACTTCGCTCACGTCTACCTATGGACATGAATTTTGACAAAGTAATAATAGATTGCATTGAACTCGGCTTTGTGGATAGAGTACGAGGTGGGTATAGACTTAATGTTAAAGGTGATATTGCAACACGTTTGTTTTCAATTGTTCATAGGGTTGTAAGTAAACCTAGTTTGTTTTCTTTCGAATTTTCGACACAGGGCACTTTGTAAAACCACGAAGCAACACTAAGCTAGCGGAGAACGATAGCTTAGTGAACTGCCTTTTCATCAAGACGTTATTTGATTGTCAATTATCAACATTACGATTTAGCATAGCCTAATAGTTAATAATGAATGGAAGAATTCTCCCCTTCATTATTAACTATTTTTTATTTTACACTAGGTACGTACGTCGCAGATATCATTGTCTAGAATATCTATTTGAAAAACCGTAAGTGATCTTTCATACCCCTATATATAAAAGCGTTTTCATTATTGTAAAAAGAAGTTAATGAATGTAAAGAGATGTATATGGCAGAAGCATAATCTCTTCA
This sequence comes from Paenibacillus endoradicis, assembly GCF_024721975.1. The sequence continues at coordinate 590,686 of NZ_JANQBB010000003.1, forward strand.
ATCATAATAAAACTGTAGTTATTTATCTTGATATAGTTGAATGGGGGATGTAAATGAAAAAAATGAAATCTTTATTGTTTAAAGGAACCTCTATTGTATTACTCACTTCTGTATTCCTTTCTGCATGCTCAGGTAACAGTGATTCAAACAATGCAGGAAAAAAAACGAATAACAGTCACACTCCGACATTATCGGCAAATGATGAACCACTTGGTAAATATGATCCTCCAATTGCGTTGTCATTTGTTAGAGATTTGAATGACGTTGTGGAAAATAATGTACTTAGCGTTCTAGACGGAGAAACGATAGAGGACAATCGATGGTCGCGCATTTATGAAGAGGAATTGGGAATTAAAATTACGTATGATTGGATCGTTAAGGGAGCATCAACCTCTGATCAATATGTTCAGAAAATTAATATGACTCTTGCCTCAGGTGCTCTACCAGATGTAATTCCAGTGGATGCTACACAGTTGAAACAACTTGCAGATTCCGATCAAATTGAAGACCTTACAGAAATTTACGAAAAGTACGCTTCTCCGTTAACAAAAGAGGTTCTGTCGCAAGAAGGAACAAGCCCGTTTGACGCCGTTACTTTCGACGGTAAGCTTATGGCTATTCCGCAGCTTGAATCATCTATTGAGCGCTCTATGTATATTTGGATTCGGACAGATTGGCTGGAACATCTTGAATTGCAGCCACCTAAAACGATTGCAGATGTGTTAGCAATCTCGAAAGCGTTCAAAGAAAAAGATCCAGATCAAAATGGACAGAATGATACGTATGGTTTAGGTATTACAAAGGATTTATGGGGAGGCGCAATGGGATTAGAGGGCTTTATGGCAGCCTATAATGCGTATCCTAATATGTGGATTGAGAATGGAGAAGGCGAACTTGTCTTCGGAAGTGTTCAGCCGGAAGTGAAAAAATCTTTGCAGATCTTGCAGGCTATGCATGCAAACGGCGAAATTGATCAGGAGTTTGGTATTAAGGACGGAGGTAAGGTGTCCGAACAAATTGCAGCGGGGAAAATTGGATTGGAATATGGTGAGCAATGGAATTCGATCTGGCCGCTGCAACTTAATCGCAATAATGATCCAAATGCCCAGTGGCAAGCTTTCCCAATTGTATCTGAATCTGGAGAGAATCCCAAGGTTCCACTTAAATTCAGTACAACTCGTTTCTTTGCTGTGAAAAAAGGGATTGAGCATCCAGAGGCTGTTATCAAATTATTTAACTTGCACCTTGAGAAAAACTGGGGTGAAACAGCTGAGTTTGATAAATATTATGCACCACCAGAGGCAGAAAGTGTATGGCAATTATCTCCTGTTACACCGTACCCTGCAATGAAAAATGTTGACGCCTTCCGAGCAATTGATGCTGCTCGCAAGGCAGGAGATACTTCTGGCTTGAAGGGTGAAGCAAAAACGATTCAAGAGAAATTAGAGTCATTTACGTCAGGGACATCGGAAGGATTTGCACTTTGGGGCTGGGAGCGAATATATGGTGAACAAGGCTCGATGGGAATAGCTGATCAATATGATAAAAATAATCAGTTTCTAATGGAAAAATTTGTTGGCGCTCCGACACCTACTATGGTAGAACGCAAATCTACATTAGATAAGATGCAAACCGAAGTATTTACAAAAATTATCTTGGGTGGATCTGTGGATGAATTCGATCAATTCGTAGAGAATTGGAAGAAGCTTGGTGGTGACCAGATTACGCAAGAAGTGAATGAGTGGTATGCAACGAAAAAGTAATAGGTAAGGAACGTGCGGAGGTGGAAATGGAATTCTTCCTCCGCATTACTCTTATTCACTGATGTGGAGGATAAGTAATGAGAGCTAAACTAATTAAAGAACTGCCGTTACATTTGATGATATTACCAGGTCTAGTATTCATCGTAATGTTTTCATATATTCCAATGTCAGGTATTGTTATTGCCTTTCAGAAGTTCATTCCTGCCAAGGGATTGTTTGGTGATCAGAAATGGGTGGGATGGGATAATTTTGAGTATGTAATGAGCTTGCCAAGCTTTACACAGGTGATGTGGAATACTCTTTTTATAGCTAGTGTCAAGCTTATACTTGGTTTAATTATTCCAATTATATTTGCGATTTTATTAAATGAACTGAAAAATCAAGTTATTAAACGTTCCATCCAAACAGCAATATATTTGCCTTACTTCTTATCTTGGGTCGTACTAGGTGGGATACTAATAGATATTCTTTCTCCTTCTGGAGGAATTGTAAATGGTTTTTTAGGCATGCTTGGCTTACCCAAAATATTTTTTCTTGGAGACAACAACTGGTTTCCATTTACGTTAATTGGGTCAGATGTATGGAAAAATTTTGGGTACGGAACAATCATATATTTGGCAGCCATAACGGGAATCGATCCAGGGTTGTACGAAGCTGCAACAATAGACGGAGCTAACCGTTGGCATAAAGTATGGCATATTACGCTACCAGGGATGCGTATGGTTATTGTATTGCTATCGGTACTATCGTTAGGACAATTGTTGAATGCTGGGTTTGATCAGGTATTTAATTTATATAGCCCGCTTGTTTATGAAAGTGGAGATATTTTGGATACTTTTGTTTATCGAATTGGGTTACTGGATGCACAATACGGTGTAGCAACTGCAGTAGGATTCTTTAAATCAATTATCTCGCTAACTCTAATTTCTGTTTCCTATTTTCTAGCTTACCGATTTGCTAAATATCGTATCTTTTAGAGGAGGGCGCACGATGGAGAAGCAAGCTGAGCATGTAAAGTTAAGCAGCAAAAGATTTGAATGGTTCCCTTTTATAAATTCGATTGTGTTAATTTTAGTTGCTCTATTATGTATTTTGCCGTTAATTCATATTATTGCCGTATCATTTAGCTCCAGTGCAGCGGCTTCCGCAGGATATGTTAAGCTGTGGCCTGTTGATTTTACTTTCGCATCCTATCATTATACAGCTAGTCGAAATGAATTCTGGGAGTCTATGCTTGTCTCTTTGAAAAGAATTAGCATTGGGACGCCGTTAAATTTACTGTTAACGATTTTGATTGCTTATCCATTATCAAAGGAAACTCACTCTTTTCGTTTAAGAGTTTTATATGCATGGATATTCTTTATGACCATGCTTTTTAATGGTGGTTTAATTCCTTGGTATATAACTGTAAAGGAATATGGACTATTAGATTCGATTTGGGCGTTAGTTTTACCGAGTGCAGTTCCTGTCTTCAGTGTAGTTTTACTATTGAACTTCTTCCGAGAAATTCCGAAGGAGCTTGAAGAAGCGGCTCTTATGGATGGAGCGGGTCATTGGAGGGTTTTATGGACAATTTTTGTGCCTATCTCCAAGCCAGCACTTGCTACACTTGCATTGTTTTCTTTGGTTGAGCATTGGAACAGCTGGTTTGACGGATTACTACTTATGGGTAATCCAAATAATTATCCTTTGCAAAGTTATATTCAAACAATCGTTATCCAACAGAATCTTTCCAACATGTCGCGAGACGCTATGCTTAATCTAGCATTGATTTCAGATCGGACGTTGAAATCATCGCAGATTTTTCTAGGCTCTTTACCGATCATTTTGGCGTATCCATTCTTGCAGAAGTATTTTGTGAAAGGTATTGTGCTTGGTAGTGTTAAGGGCTAGCAGTCTAGTCATGAAAAAATTACTATGATTAGGCGGGGTTTCAACAATTAGTTTATCATATATAATGAAGAAAAATTGGGAGGTATCACCTTTGTTATACCGACTAGATTTTTCTCTTCGCAATACTATATTTCTTCGCTTACTCATTACCTTTCTACTCATTATGCTCCCTATTATGTTTTTTGGAGCTTACTTGTATCATTGGATTGTTCAGACGGCAAGAGAAGATATTACAAAAACGGCAGCATCTCAGCTCTCATTTTATATGACTGATCTCGAGAATGAAATCGAACGTATGAAGCTATTGGAATACAGTTTGCTAGATGATGATGATCTTAATAAACTTGCGCTAACGTGGGAAAGAATGGATACGATAGACCGGACTAACAGTATGAATTCATTGATCAAGAGGCTATTTACGGTTCAGAACAGCAGTATGTATATTGAGGATGTTAGTGTTCATATTGCAACTATTGGAAGGACGATGTCTGCTAATGAAGGGGTAAGGGATTTACAAGTTCAGCGTTTTCAAGAAATTAGATCGGTATTTGGCGGTCCAGGCTCTCATGTCATAGAATGGAATTATGGGCTATTTATAGGTGCAGTTAAGCAGAGGGGATTAAAGGGTGCTGAACCTTTATTCACAGTAGAAATTGAATTGAACAAGCAGAAGCTGCAGCAGGTATTGTCTCAATTCAATACTTATACAGGCAGCGGTACTGTATTACTATCAGAGAAGGCCAATGTTATGCTTGGAAGTCTTACGGGAAATCTTTCAAAGGTGCAATTAGCTGATTACCTTGAGCATATAAACAAGTTGAATACAGAAGAAAGCCAACTAGTAACGATAGCAGAGCAGCGCTATTACTATGTAATAGCGCACTCTTCTGACTTAGAAATTACAATTTATCGATTTATTCCTGAGCAAGTTGTCCAGCAGCCCTTGAATGAATTTTATAAATGGGGATGGATTTTTATTGTTGCAGCAATAGTAATTATCGCTGTATTTGCTTTTTCAACATATAGATTTATTCATAAACCAATGCTAACACTAGTGAAAAGCTTTAGAAAAATGGAACATGGTGATTTGGATATTTCTATAGCACATGAATCAAAGGATGAGTTCCGATATTTATATGGCCGTTTCAACCAAATGGTATCGAATTTGCGTGTCCTTATTGATCAGGCTTATAAACAGAAAATATTGGTGCAGCGAGCAGAGTTAAAGCAGCTACAATCTCAAATCAATCCACATTTTCTATATAATAGTTTTTTTATTCTTAATACAATGGTGCGCACAGGTGACGTAGAACGAATGGAACAATTCACGACTTTACTGGGTGAATATTTTCAATTTGTTACAAGAAATTCATCAGATTTTGTAACTTTAGAGCAAGAAGTACAGCATGCGAGAATGTACACAGAAATTCAGCAAATGAGATTTTCAAGAAGAATGAAAATAGAATTCAATGCGCTACCGACAGAACTTAATCAAGTACTTGTTCCTAGATTAATTGTACAACCAATAATTGAAAACGTATTCAAACATAGTTTGGAAAAACGAGTGAGTGCGGGGTTAATAAAAGTACACTTCCATCATAGTGCAGAGAGCATTGCTATTATTGTAGAAGATAATGGTGAGCAATTATCTAATGAAGTTCTAATGCGGATAGAGCAGGCTATTCAAGATACGAACGAGCACATCGAAACAACCGGCATGGTCAATATTCACCGCAGACTACAAATTACGTTTGGGATTGAAAGTGGACTAAAAACGGAGCGAAGTGAGCTTGGCGGACTAAAGGTTAAGCTCCTTTTTTCGAAGGGAGGTAAGCAAGAAAATGTACAGAATGTTAATCGTTGACGATGAGGAGATTATTACCGATGGCTTAATGGATATTTTCAGTAGGCTGGATATTGAGCTTGATTTGTATAAAGCCTATTCTGGTGTTGAAGCGTTAGAGCTGTTAAATCGTACAAGGATGGACATTGTATTGTCTGACATATGTATGCCTGCTATGGATGGTCTACAATTGATGGAAACGATCCGCTGGAAATGGCCTCAATGTAAAATTGTTTTCCTGACAGGACATAACGATTTTCAGTATATATATCAAGCCATTCAAGTACCGGGTGTACAATATATACTTAAAAATGAAGGTTATTCGAAACTAATCGAAGCTGTTCAACGTTCGTATGACGAGCTGGATAATGACATACGCACCAACCATTTAATTAATGATGCTACGGAGAAACTGAATATACTAGAAACACTTGCTCATGGTGATTATTTTAGATATTTGATTCACGAGAGTCCAGCACGACAAGCACTTAGCGAGAATTTTGGCAGGTTAAACATTTCGCTGAATTCTGAACTTCCAATACTTATCGTTCATGGAAATTTGGTCAATACGGATTTGGATTACTCCTATTCAGAACGACAGAATATCGCACTTGAGGTTAAATTTCTTGCAGAAAGTTTTCTGTCTGAGAGAACTACAAGTATTGGTATACTTGATCGATATGGTGATGTTATTTGGTTTATTCAACCGTTTCAACATATGACAGAAGGGAGCACGATATCCTTCGAACAAACGGTTATGTTTCTAGAAGGAACATTCGAGCTGATTCAGCAAGCATGTATGAGTTCACTTCATATTTCAATTTCTATTACCTTAAGTAATGAAGCTATTAGATGGGAGTCGCTTTCGGCTGCCTATGATAAACTTAGACAACTTCAGCATATGAGGCCTGGTGATGGAACAAGTATGGTGCAAAGCGTCTGCTTGCTTAATAGCTTGTCCTGTAGTTCAACAGATTCAGTTCGTGATCAATTACTAGGTAGTAAACTTGAAGCGTTAGCTGCACATTTGGAAGGGGGAAGGCAAAAAGATTTTATTAAGCTCTTTGAAGAGCTAACGACTTATTCAGTAGTACGAGGTAGAGATTGTCCATATTTGACGGAGGTATATTATGCCATTGCGCTAATGCTACTTTCTTATATCAATAGATGGGAAGTACAAGATAAGGTAGGATCCTTTAGTATGATGCAGCTGGAAAGCCATCGTTATTGGGTAGATGCATTTAGATTATTAAGAGATCACTCAGAAGCATTGTTTACAGCTAGAAAATGCGGGGAACAAAAGAGAGCTACAGCTGTCATAAAAAAAATACGCACCTATATTGAGTTGCATATTGCAGATGATTTATCGCTTATTCGCTTAGCCGATGAAATGCATTTCAATCCTTCTTATTTATCAAGATTATTTAAGCAAGAGTACGGGGTTAATTTATCGGAATATATTGAACAATCTAGAATTCGTAAAGCTAAAGAATTGCTTGCTGTTATTGAGTTGAAAATATCGGAGGTCGGTATGCGAGTTGGCTACGAATCTCCACAGTCATTTACTCGATTCTTCAAAAAGTTGACGAGCATAACTCCACAGGAATATCGTCAGTTTTCTGAGAGTAATACAGGAGCTTAACGAATATTGATTGTTATAGCCCATCTATCGAATTTCATTCGATAGATGGGTTATAGTGGTTACTTATTATTTTTTCTTACTGCACTACTCCAAAGCCTAGTATAGTAAAGCGCTTATCTTGATGACCTGCTGACATGCGAATCTCAACAGTATGAGTACTTGCTTCTTCCTCGTTGAATACAATAATAGGATGGCAGTGTGTCCATTTAATAAGAAGTGGATCTACCGTTTTTACTAGCTTACCGTCTACCAATATATCAGCACTTCCAAATTCATGACTACCGGTATCTTTATATATTAGTAGAAGACTTTTGCATTGCAGCTTCATGATAAAGCTATCACTTCCGGATTCTGAAGTGTGCATCCAGTTGTTAGGAAATTGAGGTGTGCGGATGGTTTGATCGTCTAGCCCCACCGCATGCAAATCAGTATCTGTTGCTTGGAAGCTACCCTCACAAATATGCGCGATATGTGTGTTATGAATGCGATCTAGAAGCGAGATATGAACAAAATCATATCCGATAATCGGCTGCTTGTTCAAGTCAATATCCTGTTTACTTTGGTCACTACGATCAGCTTCGGCAATTAAGTAACTTAGACAATCTGCCATTATCGTATGACCAGCATTTGTTGGATGGTAAATATCGTAAAAGTATTGTTGCTTCGTAATGACAAGTCCTTCTTGCTTTGTCAAACCAAATTGCTCGACTAGTGCATCCTTAACGCTAACCATCGGCAGATCATAATGCTTACCGACGGGGGAAAGTCGATCCTGCAAGTTCCAGTCATTAATAAATACGCTGAAAAGCAGAATCACAGCAGGCTCATTTTGCTCCTGAAGAGCTCTAAGTACTAGACTTTCGTAGCAAACTCCTTCAGTTTCATCTTCCGCATCATTAACAGCGAATTCAATAATAACGATATCTGGCTGGGAAGCGCCATGCTTTAGTACATCTCTTTCGTAGCGAATCATGCCAAGCTCTGATGGAGTTCCGCCTACTCCAGCTTTAATAAAGTGAATATGATCTCCATTATCTTTACCGTATTGCTGTTTGAAGTTAGTGTATGATTGATAGGCATAGCATGAATTTTGAATGGGCCTTGCGCTAGCACCTTCAGTAATCGACCCACCGATATAGGCTATGGTTACCTCTTCACCTTTTCGTGCTTTATCTATAGCTTTTTTCAATCGTGTGTTGTTTCCGAGCTGTAGTAGTGATTTGCTGATCATGTTGTGATAGGCAGGTGAATGAGGGTCAATAGTATTATTGTCTTCCTGTTGAGGAGACTCAAAGCCTTCATTAAAGTATAAAAATACACTTACTGTGGCTAACGCTCCTGCACGTGAAAATTCAAAGCTAAGCTTCCCTGGCACATCATCTTCTTCTGACCAATCGTAATCACTCAAAAGGATAATGACTTCAGATCCATCTGTTGGACATAACGTTTGCATACGTGTACCCGTCTCGTATTTGTTCGTCTTGCCCCAATTTTCATAGATGAAGGGGATACTTAGTTGATCCGTCTCAGCGCATTGAATAGATATACCGATACTGTGTACTAATTGGCGAAAGCCTTTGCAACTTTTTAATAGATCTAACAGCGTATCGTCGACAATTTTACTTGCATGTTTAGCCATGTCAACGAGACGACCTTCCATATAGATTTCTTGACGATAACTCCCGTCAGGTTGAGCGGTAGCTTCAATAATAGAATCTAATAGGAAATAAAAACCTTTTCTTGTTTTTATTGCATTCCGTAGGGAATCGTTTGCCACATATATCAATCCTTTCTTCAGTTTTATCTATATTTTAATGGGTACTATTTCAAATTTAAACCTGTTAAAGTATGTTAAGTGTCGCTAAACCTACATATTATTATGCGGCGATAGATTCAATGACTAGTGAAATTGAAAGGGGAAATTGAGATGAGTAGTACAACAACGTTATATCTAGATTTAGTGAAGGGTCGAGAAACTGTCCAAATTTATATTGATCGAAATGGACTTGATTATGATGGGCTGGAGCTTGTTGCGAATTCATTCGTGCAAGATGTACAGCTTATTACTAACAAAACGTTGAAGATTAGCTCCGATTTCCATGAACTTTCTGGGACGGTATTGATGATAGGCTCAGTAGGCAATAACGCGTTAATTGATCAGTTGGTACTTGAAAACAAACTTGATGTAACAGATATTCAGGGGAAGTGGGAAGTTTTCAAGATTGCATATATAGAACAGCCTTTGGCAGGAATTGATAAGGCAGTTGTTATCGTGGGAAGTGATAAGCGAGGTGCTATATATGGTACATATCATATATCTGAGTTAATCGGAATTAGTCCGTGGGTATATTGGGCGGATGTAGTGCCCGCAAAAAAAGAAAATCTTTCAATCGAAATAACTCAATTAAATAGGGTCTCCAAAGAGCCATCTGTAAAGTATAGAGGGATATTTCTTAATGATGAATGGCCATCCCTTGGAAATTGGGTGACTAATCAATTTGGTGGCTTCAATGAATTGTTCTACAGTAAAGTGTTTGAGTTAATTTTAAGATTAAAAGGTAACTATCTATGGCCTGCGATGTGGAGTGCCGTATTTAGTGAAGATGGGCAACGCTTTAACTTGGCTAATGCTGATCTAGCACACAAGTATGGAATCGTAATTGGAACCTCACATCATGAACCTATGTGTCGTTCAGGTGAGGAGTGGTCTAAGACATATGAGCAATATGCTCAAAATTATGATTGGGACTTCCGTGTAAATAGAGAAGCAATATCAAAATTTTGGGAAGATGGTATAGAGCGTAATAAAGACTTCGATAATATTATTACGCTAGGAATGCGAGGAGAACGTGATTCCTCACTAAGGCTTGATCTTTCTGAAAATATTGAACTTCTGAAAGATATTATTCTCACTCAGAAAAAAATATTACAAGAAAAGGAACTTGAAGATGCTCCAAAGGTTTTAATGGTTTATAAGGAAATTGAAAGATGCTGGCATGGTAATGATGAAGTTGAAGGATTGGAGAAATGGAATGAGTTAGAAGATGTAACGATTATGCTATGTGATGACAACTTTGGAAATGTACGTACACTGCCTAATGTCGAAGATCGCGATAGAAAGTCAGGCTGGGGAATGTATTATCATTTCGATTATCATGGAGGGCCTCGCTCTTATGAATGGATTAATTCGACACAGCTGGAGCGAACTTGGGAGCAGCTTACGATGGCCTACGAATACGGCATTCAAGATATTTGGATTGTGAATGTAGGAGATTTAAAACCTCAAGAACTACCAATCTCATATTTCATGGACTTGGCCTACGATTTTGATACGTATGGTAAAAATGGTAGAAACCAAACATCAGCTTATATTGATAATTGGGTGAATCAACAGTTTGGAGAGCATGTAACTGCTAAGAAACTAGAACAAATTTCGTCAATCTTAAAGGATTATACGAAAATGAATAGCAGCTGCAAGCCAGAATTGTTAGATCAGCATACGTATAGCACAGAGCACTATAATGAAGCGGAGCAGATTCTTGCAAAAGCGTTTGATTTGGCAAAACGAGCTAATGATGATGAGGATATTCCAGATGTTGCAAAAGATGCTTACTACCAGTTAGTTGGTTATCCTGCAGTTGCTACCGCAAATATTCATATCTTGCATACAAGTGTAGCCTTTAATGAAAAGTTTGCAAATCGTGAGAATCCTAGTAGCATTGCTAATTGGTATGCGAAATTGATAGAGCAGGCGATTGAAGCGGATCAATGGCTTGAGAGAAAGTACAACAAAGAAATTGCAAGTGGCAAGTGGAATGGCATGATGTCCTCACCGCATATTGGATTTGTTAGTTGGAACGCAGATGGCTGGCAGTATCCGGTAGCAAAATATATCGCACTCAATAAAGAAGGCAAAATGATCCTAGATGTTGAAGGGTGTCAGCAATCATATACGACTGGCGAAGCGATATTACCAGTTTTTACGAATATTAATAACGAAAGCTATAGTATGTTGATTAGTAACGGAGGTAGTGAGTCATTTTCATATTCTATTTCAACTAATGCGAATTGGTTAAATGTTGATAGTGATATTGGTAGCATTGATATTGGAAAGCAAATTATAGTATCCGTAGATTGGAGTAAACTGCAGTCTGACGCACACGCCGAATTAGTTATTAATGGTGCAGGTCAATCGATTAAAGTAAATGTTTTCGCGAAATGGATCAATGCAAGTGGGTTGTCGAACATGACCTTTATTGAACATAATGGTGTACTATCCATTGAAGCAGAACATTATTTCAATATATCCTCAAATTCGAATAGACAGTGGCAGCTAATTGAAAACTACGGGAAGCATTTATCAGCTTTAAAAGTGTACCCCGACGTATATGAGCCATTATCTATTATAGACGCACCATATATAGAATATAAGGTTCAAATTAATGAGCCAGGGGAGTATGCGATCACACTGTTTACTGCTCCAACGAATAATCTAACGACTGTTGTTGAACTAAAGTACGGAGTCACTGTCGATGACCATCAAGAGGTTATTGTTAATTCCTTGGCAGAGCACTATATTGCAGGTCATCCTAATAAGGGGAGCTGGGGTAGGGGAGTTATCGAAAACATTCATCAATCAACTTCCAATCATAATTTAGAACAAGGTGTTCACTCTATTAAAATTTACAGTATCGATGCCGGATTAGTTATTCAAAAGTTAGTTCTTGCGAAGCAAGAGTTACCTCATTCATGGTTTGGCCCACCAGAAAGTTACTATGTTGGGTGCAACAGACCTAACGCAAGATCAGTCGTGCAACCAGAAGAGTATTTGTCTGGGCTAGATTATTATTTGGAGATGCAAAATAGTAAGATGGTCTAGGTAAATGTGATGATGTGAGTTAGTTCAAAAATACAATGGCCATGTAGAGCTTTTAAGGCAAATTCTTCGGAGATTATTGAGACTGTAGACAAACTAGTTTGTCTACAGTCTTTTTTAATCTAAGTTGGAAAATACTATATTCGAATACATTAATCGTCCTGAACCTATCTTCTGCTGAATCTTCCGTATTTTCGAACACCTTTCCTTAGTGAGGGTTCTTACCATAGACGATAATAATAATGGCCATCCGGATCATGAAGTAACCGATTCTCCTGATGACTTCCTCCGTTTTTCTTCATCCATGGAGACTACGATAAGATTGTTCATGTAAACTAGAGTAGTGATTGAATAAACAGTTAATAAACATATGAGGTGAGACACAGTATGAATTATGAAGAAGTGTTTACCGTACATGTAAATATTATGAAAACGATCGAGCTGAAGAATGATGATGGAGATTCAGTTGTAATGATTTCATTCTCAGGCGATGTGAGCGGGAGATATTTCTACGGAGTAGTACTAGATGGGGGGATAGATACTCAAGTTATTAGGAATTACGGCGACCGCCATACCTTATCTGCAAGGTACATGCTTGAAGGAAAGGATCATACAGGAGAAGCCTGCCGAATTTACATTGAGAACAACGGTGATTTGCACAAACAGCGGAAGGATGGATCGTTCCGCACTTTCCCTATGATGGTTACGAATAGTAAAGCATTATCTTTTTTGAATCACGAACTTTTCGTAGGAGAAGGAGTGCAGACGGAGTCGGGAGTAGACATTATTATTTATAGATGGATATAATTTCAAGTGTTCTAGAAGGATAACTAAGCAAGTACAAGTGGCGGCATATCGTTATAGCCTGGGCGAATAACCCAGAAGGTGCTAACCTGTAATAACATAAGATGCATTTACTAATTTGGGTTCGTGAAATATTAGTAAAAAAAAGATAATTATATCAATAAATGGACGTTGCTTTAAGCTACCAAAATTCCGATAATTAATTTACAATAGTTATTTAAAAGTAGTTCAGCAGCCAATTCATATAAAAGTGTATGCGCTTTCTGAAAATATTAAATGTATCACCTTATTCACTAGTTATTTGTTAGTAAGGACGTAACGTGACTGCTCATTAAGCAGAAGGAGTAAACCTTGAATGTACAGACTACTGATTGTTGATGATGAAGAAATTATTACAGAAGCATTGTACGAAGTATTTAATCAATCCATGAGTGATGAATTAGATATATGTAAAGCATACTCAGCAAATGAAGCATTGAATTGGTTAGCACGAACGAGGGTTGATATCGTACTTACCGATATTCGTATGCCAGGTATGAGCGGGTTAGAATTGATGGAAGAGATTCGGATGTTTTGGCCAAGGTGCAGAGTAGTTTTTTTAACCGGTTATAGTGAATTTGAATATGCTTATCAAGCTATTCAAAGATTGAACGTTAGATATTTATTGAAAACAGAAGGCTACTCCAAGGTCACTCAAACTGTTCAGGAAGTTATTCAAGAAATTAATACTGAAAATCAAATGTATAATTTATTGCAACAATCACAAGAACAGATAGATATGATAAAATTTTTGGAGCAAGGTGAATATTTCAGACACTTACTACATGACAGTTACTCAACTGATGAACTCCAAGATTTGTTAGTGTTAGAGTTTGAAGGATTAAACATTGATTTAGATGCAAAAGTCCCTGTTGTGCTAGTTCTTGGTCACTTATCATATCCCTTTGAAGTAGCTTATGTTGAAAGAAGTGAAATGTTTTCGTTAACGAGAGCTATTTGGAATTCATTTATGGTAGATCAGATAAACTGTGTTACTCTAGTCGATAAACATGGTGATCTATTATGGTTACTCCAAACTTCAGAGCAGACAGATGAAAAATTTAGCAATCATTTAATTAGATATTTGGAGGGTACTTTAGAATTGATTCAACAAGCATGTTTAGAATCATTAAGTGTCTCTATATCTTTTACAATAAGTGGTAGCGCTTGTGGATGGAGCGAAATAGCAAAACAGTATGATCGGCTTAGACAGCTACAGAAGATGAAAATTGGTGATGGCATCTCGTTAATCCAAATTGATCGTAATGAGAAGACCAACATATCTAATTTCAATGAAGGGTATCGGCTCGGACCTAAGATGGAGGTATTGAGCGCGCATCTAGATGCAGGAAGGTCAGATAATTTTTTTACATGTTTTAATGAAGTTACGCAACAATCTTTACGAAATGGTGATTTAGTTCAACGCTCTGTTGAAACCTACTATTCAATTGCATTAATGTTACTATCGCATATTAATAGGTATAATTTACAACATAGTATTGGTGATTATAGTAAATTAATGCGTTTTGATGAACATATGTCTATAAAGGAAGCATTTCAATATTTGCAATTATTAGCTGAGCGAATGTTTAAACATAAAAGCTTAGATGAAAGAGATAGATCAACTATGATTATTGAGAAAATATGTAGATTTATTCAAGAGCATTTAAGTGAAGATTTATCACTTGTTCGTTTGGCTGAACTTTATTATTTTAATCCTTCTTATTTGTCACGTTTTTTTAAGCAGGAACATGGTATTAAGCTATCGGAATATATTGATGAATCTCGAGCTAGAAAGGCGAAAGAGTTATTATGTAATGGCGATCTTAAAGTTCGTGATGTTGCTTTATTAGTTGGATATGAAGCAGCACATTCATTTACTCGCTTTTTCAAGAAAGCTACAGGAATGACTCCACAGGAGTACCGAGATTCGATTATAGTGGAATGCTAGTCTCAGTAGTTGTGTAGAGTTTTACATGAAGAGTATAGTTGGCCATTAAGTCGGGCTGATTATACTTTTTTTAAGGAGAAAAGTCGAATTAGTTAATTCACTTATCTGATATCAACTATATTTACAAGGTATGTAACGGATTTTATACGGCTACTTTACCTTTTTATAAGCACTATACTTAAGGTAGTTATTGATTAAGGTATCGTAGAACAGGATGAATGGCTAAAGTACTCTATTGATAAATATAATATTGAGAGGTGTTCTGGTTCATTATGAATCAACTTGTTATCACTCTAATATTGTCATATCATATATTATTGTTAGCAACACTATTATAAGAGTGGAATAGAGTCAATATAAGATGTAGTGGTATAAACAGTAAAAAGGGGATCACACCTTCTTATGTGCGAAGGTTTAATGGAGTGAGAAATTAGTTGATACTAATGATGTAATAGTTTTGATAGCCTATTATGGACTATAAAGATTTGAACATTGATATTAAGATGAGTTTATCGAGAAATAAAATAATATCTTTATGAAAAGGGGGAGTCCTTTTGTACATATTTCTGATGAAATGGGTCAAGCTAATAGCTTTGACTCTATTGTTAATGCTGATAGTAATAGCTTGTGAGAATAGCCCGAACGGTATTATTGACGAACCCTTAGAACAGAACGAATATAGCAATGTATACGATGAGATTGGACTTAGTAAATATGATCCACCAATAGAAATATCTTTTGTTCGTGAAACGAGTGACGCTTTGGAAGATTTATTAAATGTATTACCTGGGGAAACATTAGAAGATAATAGATGGAGCCGAATTTATGAGGAAGTATTAGGCATTACAATTAATTACGATTGGAAAGCTAAGGGGGATTTATATAAGCAAAAGCTTAGTTTCTCCGTTTCTTCTGGTCAACTTCCAGATATAATTAAAGTTAGCTCAGAGCAATTGAGAATGTTGAGTAATGCAGGTTTAATACAGGATTTGACGGATATTTACAATGATTATGCGACACCACTAACGAAAAATATATTAGAACAAGAAGGAAGATCAACTTTTGATGCTGCCACAATTGATGGTAAATTGATGGCAATACCAGATACTAATTCCTCCATTGAAGGAGCGATGTATATTTGGCTACGAACGGATTGGATGGAGAAACTCAGATTACAGCCACCTCAAACGATGAATGATATATTGGAAATTTCGAGAGCGTTTACAGAAATGGACCCAGATCAAAATGGACAAGATGATACTTTTGGTTTAGCCATTTCGAATTATTTGTGGGACCCTGTTATGAGCATTAAAGGATTTATGGCAGGTTATGAAGCATACCCAGAACTTTGGATCGTTGATGATTCAAATAATCTTGTATTCGGTGGAATCCAGCCAGAAGTTAAAGCATCACTTTTAGCATTACAACAGATGTATAAAAATGGTCAACTCGATCCTGAGTTTTCATTTAAGAATGGTGAAAAAGTGAAGCAACAGATTGCAAGCGGAACAGTTGGGATGATGTATGGTGAGCAATGGGGGTCGTTTGTTGTGCAATACAGTCAAGAACTTGATCGTGATGCAGACTGGAAAGCATATCCTATTGTATCTTTGAGCGGTAATCCCCCAAAGGTTCCATTAAGATTAAGAACTTATCAATACTTTGCTGTACGCAAAGAATTAGAGCATCCAGAAGCAATTGTCAAATTAATTAATTTGCATCTCGAGAAAAATTGGGGTGAGACAGCTGAATATATCAAGTTTTATAGTTCTTCTTATCCAGTGTGGCAGTTATCACCAGTAACTCCATATCCAGCTCAAAAAAACTTAGAAGCTTATCGCCAGATAGCTGAAGCTCGTCAATCAGGGGATTGGACGGGGTTGAATGCTGAAGCTCGGTCTATTCAAAAGTTAATTGAGCAGTATTATGCGGGGGGAACAGATAAAGATCATGGTTGGGGTTGGGATAAGACTTATGGTGTAAATGGTGCCTTTTCTATCTTGGATCAATATGAAGCTAATGGTCAATTATTATATGAAGCATTTACAGGAGCTCCTACAGAAACGATGATCGAGCGAAAATCATTACTGAACGATCTGCAACATGAGACTTATATCAATATCATCCTTGGTAATTCTATTGATGAATTTGATCAATTTGTAGAAACATGGCATGAGCTAGGTGGAGCAGAAATAACAAAGGAAGTTAATGAATGGTTTCAACAAAACAAATGATTTAAGTGGTAATCTAAAGGCTCGGGGGTATTTCCTTGTTTAACTTTCCTGTAACATCACTACGCAGAACTATTTTTTTTCGTTCAGTATTCACGTATCTGCTAGTTATTATCCCAATTATTATACTAGGCCTTTATTTGTACAACTGGAGCTATAATAACGCAAGTAAAGATATTTCAAGAGCTACCGTAACACAATTAAACTATTATTTAGAGGATTTAGAACGAGAAATCGAGTGGATGGAACTACAACAGTTTGATTTAGTCGAGGACGGTGAATTAAGTAAGCTAGCTGTCACATGGGGTAAGATGAGTAATGTAGAAAGAAGAGAAAGTTTGAACTACTTATTACATAGACTTACATCATTCAAAAACAGCAGTGCCTTTATTAAGGATATTAACGTACACATTTATAGTATCTCCAAAACAATCTCTGCGATGAATTCTGTTATCGAACTTGATGAGCAAGCATATACGCAATTAATTGCTAATGTTTCAAAAAATCGTGATCGATTATATTATTCGGATGATGCTGTTCATCTTATTGCATCTAAATATGGAGGTGGTAAAGGAGACTTGCCAAACTATGTCGTTCAAATTGAATTAGATTCAGAGAAGCTAAGAGAGTCGTTGCAGTTACTTAGTGCCTATGAAGACAGCGGGTCATTTCTTACTTCCAGTTCTTCCGGATATACAGTGATGAGTAATGATGAATCTAAAATTATAGTTAATAATTATTTGAAGGAGGACAAAGAAAATAGAGATTTCTTGACATTGTTAGCTGTTAATCAAGAAAAGTATCATATTGACAAGGCATATTCAAATAAATTAAAGCTTATTCTAGTCACGTATTTGCCTGAGGAGACAGTGAAGAGGCCTTTAAGCTTTTTTTATTATTGGGCATGGTTATTTGCAATAGCTTCCCTTATAGCTATTGTTGTTTTTTCTTATTCTACGTATCGCTTTATTCATAAACCACTGTTGTTGCTTGTTCAAAGTTTTAGACGAATGGAAGCTGGAGAGTTGGATCGACCAATCGTTCATGATAAGAAGGATGAATTTGGCTATTTGTATACTCGCTTTAATCATATGCTTACCAAATTAAAAAACCTTATAGATCAAGATTATATACAAAAAATGATGATGCAAAAATCTGAGTTAAAGCAGTTGCAATCTCAAATTAATCCCCATTTCTTATACAATAGCTTTTTTATATTAAATTCTCTTGCAAAAGTAGGGGATACTGAACGAATTGAACAATTCACAATAATGTTAGGGGAGTATTTCAGATTTATTACACGTAATGGTGAAGATCTAGTATTATTGTCGGAAGAGATTAAACATTCTCGAATGTATACAGATATTCAAGAACTTCGTTTCTCGAGAAGAATTCGTGTGCAATTTAATGATTTACCAATGGAGATGGAAACAATTAAGGTTCCTAGATTAATCGTTCAACCTATTATAGAAAATGCTTATGAGCATAGCCTTGAGAAGATGAGCGAGCAAGGATTACTTAAAATTTCATTTGAAAATGATAAAGATACCATCCATATTATTGTACAGGATAATGGTAGCCTTCTATCTGATGAGCAATTATTCATGCTACAGCATCGAATCCAGAATAATTCAGAAGAAAATGAAGTGACAGGTATTATTAACATCCATCGACGCCTTATTTTAACGTATGGTAAGGGTAGTGGACTTATAGTAGAACGAAGTGAACTTAACGGGTTGAAAGTTATTATTTGTATTCGAATTAATGATGATATGCAGTTAAAGTGACTCGAAGGAGTCACTTTTTTTATTGGGATTTTAAGGAGGTACTCAATTCTATAACTTGAGGGGTCAATCACCCTTAGTTTGACAGGTTGAAGCAATGAAGGTGAAACGTTACGATTTAAGAGTAAGTTCAAAACAGTCACTTGTGATCACGATGAGTATGCTAACGTAGCGTAGTCGGCATCGAATATGCCCCCATCGAAAGCCTGCGTGTGCTCACGTACACATAACGTACGCTGTGCTACTCGTTTTCGCTGTGGATCATCTTCTTGGTGCTGACAAGCAAATGTTTTGAACTTTTATTTCAATATTAGTTCAAAACGCGGACGTTGATAATGATGAATGGCTTCTTAGTATATTCGACATCGAATAGGTAGCGAATTTGGAAAGGGGGCTATTAATGATTGTTAAATCTAAAAAAAAGTTTATATTATCAGCTATCCTATTAGTATTTATTGCAATACTATTAATAAGTTTTTATCAACTATTAGATAAGAAATCAGATGTAATAACAGAGGAAGGATTGCTAAGTGCAAGTAACCCAATTATGTGGGCAGACGCACCTGATCCAGACGTTGTTCGCGTCGGCAATGACTATTATATGGTAAGCACCAGTATGCATATGATGCCTGGCTCGCCCATAATGAAATCTACTGATTTGGTGAATTGGGAAATCATTGGTTATCCGTATCAACGTTTGGAGGACAATGATGAACATAATCTTCGAGCTGGAATGAACATCTATGGAGAGGGCTCATGGGCTAACAGCTTTAAGTACCACAATGGTAAGTTCTATGTGCTGACGGCATCATTAGACTCTGGAAAAACATATCTATTTAGTACAGAGGATCCAAGCGGGGATTGGGAGCGAACTGAATTTAATGAATACTTTCATGATCCAGCATTGCTTTTTGACGATGATGATAAAGCATACATTATCTATGGCATCGAAAATTTCAATATTAAAGAGT
Organism: Paenibacillus endoradicis; assembly: GCF_024721975.1. The sequence goes on from NZ_JANQBB010000003.1 coordinate 610,483, forward strand.
TAACCTCGGATTATAAAGCGATTAACCTATCTGGACTTACTAAGCAAATTGTTACTTCTGGTCAAGAGGGGATGGAAGGGGCACATGCTTATAAAATTAACGGAAAATACTATATTACTGCCATATGGTGGGAGAAAGGAGATATTAGAAAGCAGTACGTATATCGTTCTAATAATATAGATGGTGCTTATGAAGGGAAACTGGTACTTAGTGATACGATGGGATTCAAAAATAACGGCGTTGCAAAAGGTGGTTTAGTGGATACACCAGAAGGTAACTGGTATGCCATGCTGTTTCAAGATCATGATGCAGTAGGAAGAATTCCAGTATTAGTACCCGTTAACTGGAAAGATGATTGGCCTGTTTATGGAAATGAAGAAGGAAAAGTTCCTCTAACTTTGTATACATTAGCAAGCCGTGGCTCTGTTAAGAACTTAACGAAAAGCGATGAGTTCAATCAAGCAACTATAGCACATGATACATCAGATGTTCTAACGACGGAAGTAGCTTCAAGTACACAGTCGATAGGTGTAGAGCTAGTAGTCAACAGTCAGTTCAATAGTAATATTGCCGACTGGAGCGGCAAAGATCAGGCTAAGGTAGAAGTTATTGCCGATCCTTCTTCTAGTGATAATAACATTGCATTTATTTCAAAGCGTACAGTTATGTCTATTAATGAAATTCCAGCAACTGCTTCTGAAGTAGCAGAAAGTATGCCTAATGGTTCACAACTTGGCCTTGAGTGGCAATGGAATCATAATCCTAACAATATGAAGTGGTCTCTCACTGAGAGAAAAGGTTTCTTGAGATTAACGACCGATAATGTTGTCAGCAATGTAATGGAGGCACGAAATACTCTTACCCAAAGGGGACAAGGGCCCCAAAGCTCTGGCTGGACATCTATAGATACTAGTTATATGAAGGATGGAGATTATGCTGGGTTAGCGGCCTTTCAGCAAGAGTATGGCTTTGTTGGGGTAACTAAGAAAGCAGGAGAACAATATATCGTTATGGTTGATAAAGGTGTTGAAATTGATCGAACCTTATTATTACAAAAGCAAGTATATTTCAAAATTGATTTTGACTTTACAACGGATAAGGCTCAATTTTTCTATAGTCTCAACGGCAAGCAATGGACAATCTTCGGGCAAGAGTTACAGATGCGCTACACATTGCCTCACTTTATGGGATATCGCTTTGCATTGTTTAATTATGCTACAGAGAACGTAGGAGGATATGTAGATTTTGATTTTTTCAGATTCAGCCCAGAAGCAACAGCACTTGAAACAACGGCAGTTCTGAGCGCTAACTTGAAAGAAAATCATGTTGAGTTAAGTAAAGAAAAGGGGAGTAGATATGAAATAAGTATATTGCTTGATGAGTTATCAGATGATCAGAATTTCCAGCAACTTCATGCGACGATACAATTTCCAGATTGGTTAGAAGTTGAAAGGATCGTTGCTAACGAACAAAATACGCCTGAAGTAGAAATAACCTATGAAGAAGTGGCAGGCGGCATAGCATTACAAATAAATTCTGTAAATGTAACGAAGCAATTATATGAAAATGTTGACTTCAGTAAGGAACTTGCAACAATTACATTTACACTTAAAAAGGAGCTTGTTGAAATGACGAATGGTGAAATAAAGGTAGATTCTTTGGAAATCGTAGATTCAGCACAACAGAAGGAAAACATTGATGTAAGTGGAGCAGTAGCCAAGCTTACCTATGCACCACCTACTCAAGCGGTAGGTAAAGATGTTTTGAACGGTAATCCGTTAGTGTCTCACAAATTTGGAGCAGATCCTTATGCGTTAGTATATAACGACCGAGTATATCTTTATATGACGAACGATGTATTTCAGTATGACGAGAGTGGCAATGTCAAGGATAATACTTATGCTAATATTAATAAGCTTTCAGTTATTTCATCAGATGACCTAGTCAATTGGACTGATCACGGCTTTGTAGATGCAGCTGGTCCAGATGGCGCTGCAAAATGGGCAACGCAATCTTGGGCACCTGCTGCAGTACATAAAGTGATTGACGGAAAAGATAAATTCTTTATCTACTTTGCTAATAATGCAAGTAATATTGGTATATTGACGAGTGACAGTCCGACAGGACCTTGGATCGACCCTATTGGTACACCACTTATTACTAGAGAAACTCCTGGTGTGGAAAAAGTAACATGGTTGTTTGACCCAGCTGTGTTAGTAGATGATGACGGAAAGAGTTATATCTACTTTGGTGGAGGTATTCCAGACGGACAGGAAGAAATGCCGAACACTGCTAGAGTGATGGAACTAGGCGAAGATATGATTAGTGTGGTGGGAAAAGCTCTTCCAATTCCAGCTCCGTATATGTTCGAAAATTCAGGGATTAACAAAGTGAATGATAAATACTATTATACGTATTGTTCGAATTTCTACGGTGGTGTTCGTCCCGAAGGAAGCCCTCAAGCAGGTCAAATTGCTTATATGGTCAGTGATTCTCCGATGGGACCATGGACATATGAAGGGATAATTCTGAAAAATCCAGGACACTTTTTTGATGTAGGCGGTAATAATCATCATGCCATTTTTGAATTCCATGAAAGCTGGTATATCGCTTATCATGCACAGACATTGTCTAAAGCGATGGGAGTACCAAAAGGATATCGTTCAACTCATCTGAATCAGGTTTTCTTTAATGAAGATGGAACGATACAAGAGATTATTGCTGATTATGAAGGTGTTAAGCAATTAAAAGCCTTCGATCCATATGTTCGAGTAGAAGCGGAGACTATCGGTTGGCAAGCAGGAATAAATACGGAGCAGATTAGTGATAACGCGCAGAAACCTTCTTCTAATAGAGTGGTAACAGATATTGATAATGGCGATTGGATAGCCGTTTCCAATGTGGATTTTGGGAGTAGGGGTGCTACGTTATTTACGGCAGCAGGAGCCAATGGTAATGTTGCTAGCAACATTGAAATTAGGTTAGATAGCCCAGATGGGGAATTAATAGGAGAGCTGTCTATTCCTGCAGCAACTGGCCTAGATCAGTACTCTGAGTTGCAAACGAAAATTGAAGGTGCAGTTGGAGTTCATCATTTATTTTTAGTATTTAGAGGAGAAGACAATAGCGAGTTATTCAAGCTTGATTACTGGCAGTTTCATGAATAGTTAGGATGCTGTGCCCCCATATCTAATTGATATGGGGGCTTCTCATTATAAGGGGTAGTTCAAAAAGCAGACTTTGATAACGATGAATGGTCTCGTAGTTTAGTCGACATCGCATCTGAAACGAACTTGGAAAGTACGGTTCGCGTGTACCAAACACGTACACTTGCGCTTCCGCCTTTCTCAAGTAACGTTTCACCTGCTCGGTTCTGAAAGCCCGCTTTTTGAACTTTCATTATAAGGGGTAGTTCAAAAAGCAGACTTTGATAACGAAATGTGCAGGGAGATAAACTGGGATCAAATATGAAGCAAGCTTGGGAAGTGTGCAATCTTTTTGATTGTAAGCAATTCTTTACTCGTTTTTTTAATGACTTTAAACGGAACTGTTTACGTTGCTAAAAACCTATAATTTAGCAGGTATTCAACTGAATACAGGCAGGTTGTTGAGCTATATATGAAAGCGCTACACTTCTTATGTAGTTAACTCTTAAGGGGGAAAAAAAATGCTAAAGAAACAAAGGTTGTTAATACTGTTGTGCCTTGTTTTTGTTTTAGTAGTATCTGCGTGTAGTGGAAATACAGGAGGTGGCAATTCAGGAAATAATGCTAAACCTGATACATCCAGTAAACCGGTGGTTACAGAAGATGTATCAAATGAAGATGTTGATGTAGTTAAAGAGAACCCAAATGCAACACCTGAAATGGATTTTGATCTTGGTGGGAAAACTGTGAAGATTGTAGCGTGGTTCGATCTTGCAATAAAACAAGATGGCCCGGACAATATCCAGCGCCAGAAAAATCTAGATGCATTAATGGAAAAACATAATTTCAAAGTTGAATATGTTGCTTTGACCTATGATGAGTATGTTGATAAAGTGTCCGCTTCAATGCTAGCAAATGATCCTGTCGGAGATATTCTCTTAATTAGGAGACCTTGGGCAATTCCTAGTATGGTACAGCAAGACTTCTTCTGGCCACTCGATGAATATACAAAGAATGATAAAGCATTCAGTCCAAGCGGTAAAAAGTTCTCCGAATACGAAGGTAAAACTTACGGGTTTTCCATTTATGATGGAGATAATGGTGCAAATGGTATTATCTATAACAAAACATTGATGAACGAGTTGGGCTTGAAGCCTTTGCAAGAGTACGTTGATGAAGACAACTGGAACTGGGATACTTTCCTTCAAGTTGCTAAAGAAGGAAACAAAGATACAAATAACGATGGGAAAATAGATGTTTGGGGACTTGCAAATGTATCCATTGATGCGGCAATGGCTTCTAATGGTGCAGACTTCACTAATGGAAATCAACAAGCGTTAGATGATCCAAAAACGATTGAAGTATTTAATCATATAAGCACGTTTGCAACTGAGAAACTTGTAAGACCGACAGAAGGTGGAGATTGGACAGAGCCAACACAATTCTTCCGTCAAGGTAACACTTTGCTAGTTAATGGTGCAATGTATGAAATTGCTGGATATCGTACGGATATGCCTGACTCTGAAATTGGCTTTGTTCCTTACCCTAAATCTCCAAGTGCAACAGAATATACTAGCGTTACTTCTGCACCTACATTTTATGTTATTCCTAAAGCTGTCGAACATCCAGAGCAGATGGTGTACATCATGGAAAAAATCCAAGATTACGAGTCTGTTAGTGAATATTCAGCTCAGGCTTATTACGAATCTATTTTTGATAACGAGGAAGATGTTGCCAATCTAAGAACAGCGAACAAGAAAACGCATGCACTTGACAGAGAGACTTATCCGTCGTTCCCTTACTGGGAAATTCTTGGTGACTTGAATAATGGTGTTTCTGTTTCAACGGTTGTTGAGACGTACAAAGCTAAAGTTCAGGCTGCTGTAGATGAAGTATGGCTTAAAAAATAATCTATAGTCAAAGTAACTTTAATTAAAATGCAACATTCCTCATTAGGTAGTTGGTTTGTCTCATGAGGAATGTTGCTAAAAGTGCTGAAATTAAAAATAATGCATCAGGAGGGGAGAAACGTTGAACACAAGAAAGAAAAAGAAAGTGATTGTTCTAATGGTTCTTGCCGCACTTCTATTATCCCTGTGGGCTTTCTTACCTTCAGATTCCACCACTCAACCGCATGTTTATGCTATAGGTGGTTTTGATGCCGTTACAGGCTTATCGGAAGAAGATGGGTATGCAGCATATTTAAATCGTCATTCGACAGTGGATAGACCTAATGAGACGATTCGAATCGAAGGGGAAAATTTTGTTGAGACTCTCGGAGATGGTTTTGAGATCGTCAACCAGTTGGAAGGATTAGATGGTCAAGCAGTAGTAACACCGGAAGAAGGCACCATCAGTTGGGATGTATCAATAGAAGACCCAGGATTATACAATATTAAAATTCATTATTTTCCGTTAGAAGGAAAAAGCTCTTCTATTGAAAGAGAGTTTACTATTAATGGTGAAGTACCCTTTAAAGGGGCAGAAATACTATTATTTGACCGAATTTGGGCAAACCGTTATGAAGAAATTCAAAGAGATGATCGGGACAACGATTTACGACCTAGACAGGTAGAGAAACCTGAATGGCAAATCGGTGATTTCAAGGATAGGAATGGTTATTTTGAAGAATCATATTCCTTTTTCCTGGACAAAGGAATCCAATCACTTTCATTAACATCGTTACGTGAGCCTATGGCTATCGATTATATTGAACTGTATCAGAATAAGGCTCTGAAAAGTTATGAAGAACTGGAGAATGAGTACGAGGCCAAGGGCATTAAAGTTGCCCAGGATCAATATATGCTTATCCAAGCTGAGGATGCCATTTCTAAGTCATCACCTACTTTATTTCCAGTATCAGATAGATCAAGCCCTACGGTTATCCCGTATGATGTTTCAAAGATCCGTATCAACACAATTGGCGGATTGAATTGGAAACTACCTGGTCAGTGGATTGAATGGGAGATCGACGTCGAAGAGGATGGTTTGTATCAACTAGCATTGAAGCAGAAGCAGAACCAGCTTCGTGGTGTCTATGCTACACGGAGTCTAATGATTGACGGAGAATACCCTTTTGAGGAAATGAAGAGGATTCGCTTTAATTATGAAAGAGATTGGAAGATGGATGTGTTGGGGGGAGATGAGCAGCCCTATCTGTTCCATCTAACGAAAGGTACCCATCGTATTAGAATGACAGTTTCACTTGGAGATATCGCTCCATTACTGCAAACGATTGAGTCGAGTGTACTTCAGCTCAATGAGATGTATCGAAAGGTACTAATGATTACCTCTAATACACCAGATCCATTTCGAGATTATCAATTGGAGAAGCGTATTCCAAATATGACAGAGGTATTCGCTGAACAGGCTGAAATAATTCAAAGTGTAGCGGATTACTTAGAAGAAGCTACGGGAGAGCGAAGCGATAAGGTTGCGGTTCTTCACTCCATGGTTCGACAACTAGAAGAAATGGTTAAATATCCGGAGACAGTTGCCAAACAATTGAAGTCCTACAAAATTAATGTCGGAGGTCTAGGGACTTGGATTTTGACCGTCCGTGAACAGCCTTTATCGCTTGATTATCTTATCGTGTCTTCGCCTGAACAAAAACTACCAAGAGCTGACGCTACAATATTGGAAGTAATTGGGCATGAGCTAGGCGCTTATGTTTCTTCTTATACAGAAGATTATGACAGCATAGGTAACACGGGAGAAAAGGATAAAGCGATAACTGTTTGGATTACGACAGGACGCGATCAGGCGCAAGTATTGAAAAGCTTAATTGATGATTCCTTTACACCAGAGACCGATATATCCGTAAAGCTTCGTCTTGTACCGGGAAATATTCTATTGCCTGCTACCCTTGCTGGTGAAGGTCCGGATGTTGCTATGCAACTAGGCGAGGATATTCCTGTTAACTATGCGATGAGAGACGCCGCTGCGGATTTAACGAAGTTTGACGATTTTGATGAGGTTGTAACTAGGTTCCGTGACAGTGGTATAGAGCCATACAAGTACAATGGAGGCGTGTTTGCTTTGCCTGAGCAACAGACCTTTCCAATGCTATTCTATCGCAAAGACATTCTTGATGAATTGGAATTGACAACGCCGAAAACTTGGCAAGATATATATAACATGATTTCCGTGCTCCAGAAGCATAACATGGAGTTTTATTTACCACTTGAAACTACAAATGCAAATATGGTTCCGAATGCGACATTCTCTATGCTACTTTATCAAAACGGTGGTCAGTTCTACGGTGATAATGATACGAAAAGTGCGTTGGATTCTGAAATTTCCATGGAAGCATTCAAAAAATGGTCGCAGTTTTATACCAGCTATAAGTTTCCATTAATTGCAGACTTCCCGAATCGATTCCGGACAGGTGAAATGCCGATAGGCATTGCAGACTATACAACGTATAACATGCTGACGGTTATGGCTCCTGAGATTAAAGGTTTATGGGAATTCACGCTTGTGCCTGGAACAGAACTTGCGGATGGTACGGTCAACCATGAAGTAGCGAGCCACACAACCGCAGTCCTGATGCTCGAAAATTCGAAAAATAAAGAGATTTCTTGGGAGTTTATGAAATGGTGGACGGACAAGGAAACTCAGGTCGCTTACGGCCGTGAAATGGAAGGGCTTATGGGCGAGGCGGCTCGTTACCCAACTGCCAACATTGAGGCTCTTGAAGAATTACCTTGGCCAATCGAGGATTATAAAAATCTGGAGAGCCAGTGGAAATGGGTAAGAGGTATCCCGCAAGTTCCTGGTGGCTACTTTACTGGAAGACACTTAGACAATGCTTTCAGAAAAGTCGTAAACGCTAGTGAGAATCCTCGTGAAGCGTTGTCTGATTATATCTTGTACATTAACGATGAAATTGAAATCAAACGGAAAGAATTTAACTTACCGTATTAGTCAGGGGTGGAAGCTGATGCAAACAGAGAAAACCGCTCAGGTCGCAAAGGGATTCATTCGTCCGCAGAAGATATCGAAGTGGGCACATATCGCCAGCGAGTTGAAACGTAACAAGCATTATTATATTTTAATAAGTCCATATATGACGATTTTCTTTTTGTTCACTGTCATTCCCGTCGTTTTCTCTTTGGTATTAAGCCTATTCTATTTTAATATGCTGGAATTTCCACGATTTGTAGGATGGCAAAATTATTCTAGACTGTTGCTTAACGACGATGTATTTATGATTGCTTTGAAGAATACTCTTCTGTTCGCGGTTATTACTGGTCCTGTTAGTTATATCGCCTGTTTTTTGTTTGCTTGGATTATTAATGAACTATCACCTAAAGTACGTGCATTTATGACGTTAGTTTTTTATGCTCCTTCGATTTCAGGTAATGTGTTTTTCATATGGCTAATCGTATTTTCGGGCGATAGCTATGGTTATTTGAACGGATTTTTGATGAAAACAGGTATTATATTAGAACCTATTCAATGGCTTCTTGATGAGAAATATATTTTGCCGATTGTTATGCTAGTTCAACTGTGGCTTAGTTTAGGAACGAGTTTCCTTGCCTTTATTGCTGGTTTGCAGACGATCGATAGAACACTGATTGAAGCAGGGTCTGTCGATGGAATTAGAAATCGTTGGCAGGAACTATGGTTTATTACATTACCTTCAATGAGACCACAGCTTATGTTCGGAGCTGTTATGCAGATTACAGGATCGTTTGCAGTTGCTGATATTTCAATCGCACTTGCAGGATTTCCGAGCGTCAACTACGCGGCTCATACCATCGTAACGCATTTGATGGACTTTGGTAGTATTCGTTTTGAGATGGGTTACGCGTCCGCCATTGCAACAGTTCTCTTCGGCATTATGCTTGGAACTAATATGCTGACACAAAAAATGCTGAGAAAGATAGGTGAGTAACGTTGGTCATGAAAATGATGGCGGTCTTTCGAACGCCTAAAAAGCTTAATCGTTCTTTTACTGTCAGCTTTTTGCTGTTTGCGTTGCTTGCCTTTTTTGGGGCCTTCATGGCTTTGCCGCTCGTTTATGCGGTGAACAATGCATTCAAACCACTTGATGAATTATTTATATTTCCACCGCGTTTCTTTGTGAAAAATCTGACGATAGAAAACTTCTTAGATTTAATATCTTTAATGGGAAATTCTTGGGTACCTTTATCTCGATATATCGCTAATACTTTGCTGATTACGATTGTCGGTACTGTTGGTCATATTCTGCTGGCATCTGCAGCAGCTTATCCCCTTGCGAAATATCGATTCCTTGGCTCAAAGACACTCTTCTCTATCGTTGTGTTAGCTCTAATGTTCTCGCCACATGTAACAGCTACACCCAACTATCTGATCATGTCTTGGTTGGGCTGGGTAAATACGCATGCATCCATTATTATACCCGCATTAGCTTTCCCACTAGGATTGTTCCTAATGAAGCAATTCATGGAGCAAATTCCTGATGCTTTATTAGAAGCTGCCAAAATTGATGGTGCCAATGAATACAGGATTTATTGGACTATTGTTATGCCCAACGTAAAGCCTGCATGGTTAACTCTTATGATTTTGCAGTTTCCAATGTTATGGGGTAGTGACGGGGGTAATTTTATCTATAGTGAGAACTTAAAAACGCTGCATTACGCCTTGGGACAAATTACTGCTGGGGGAATTGCGAGAGCAGGGGTTGGTGCGGCAGTCGCACTACTTTTGATGATTGTTCCAATATCACTATTTATTATTTCTCAGAGTAGCGTCATTGAGACAATGGCTACTTCCGGGATGAAGGATTAGAAGGGGGCTTTGCACGATGTTGACTAGAAACCCCAAAATAAGAAAGGGTCTCTTCATGGCACTTTGTTGTCTAATTGGCATAAGTGTGTGGGGAAGTCCAGTCCAGGCTAATAGCAACGCAGATTCCTACAACTATTCTTATTGGGGAAGAACGGTTGCTTCGCCTGCCGCCTATACGGCGACCGGTTCGGTTAATGGGTTGGATATTGGAATAGGGATATTAAAGGAACCTAGCGATATTCAAGTCACATCTGATAACTATATTTATATATTGGATTCTGGAAATAACAGGGTAGTTATTTTAGATCAAAACTACGAATTGATTAATGTCATTGATTCATTTAACAATGAAGGATCAATCGAAACATTACTTAACCCTCAGGGACTGTTTGTAACGCAAGATAAAAAACTGTTAATTGCTGATACTGGCAATAAACGTATAGTAGAGCTTGATAAGGATAATAACCTTATAAAAATTATTGAAGCACCACAATCCGAATTACTTAATTCAACGTTTGATTTCCAACCAGTTCGGGTTGTAGCCGATAAGGCACAGCGAATATATGTTATGTCAATAGGAGTATTCGATGGCTTGATGGAATTTAACGCTGCAGGGGAATTCAATACATTTACGGGAGCAAATCGTGTAAACGTAGATCCTATTGAGTATTTCTGGAAAACGATTTCCACACAAGAGCAACAAAGTAAAATGATAATGTTTACTCCTACAGAATTTACAAATTTGGACATAAACGAAGAAGATTTTCTTTATGTTACAAATGGTGATCAATGGGGTGACAACATTAAGATGTTAAACGCTCAAGGTAGCGATATATTGCGTAGAAATGGATATTTCAAACCTATGGGCGACATTCGCTACTTTGCAGATGAAGGTCCATCTCGATTAGTAGATATCGATGTGGCTGATAGCGAGATGTATTCGGTGCTTGATGCAAAAAGAGGAAGGGTATTTACATATAATGGGGATGGACATCTGTTATATATATTCGGTGGTCTAGGAAATAAATTAGGAGAATTTAAGACACCAACAGCAATTACTAGAATGGGAGATGATTTCCTAGTTCTAGATAAGGCACTTGGTGAGATTACGGTGTTCCAGACAACGGAATACGGTCGAATGCTTAATGAGGCAGTTAGGAGTTATTATCGCGGAGATGAAGGAGAGGCATTCAATTATTTTCAACAAACTATAAATATGAACTCCAATTTAGAGTTCGCCTATGGTGGAATCGGTAAGGCACTTCTTCGTCAAGGAGATTACAAAGAGGCAATGTTTTACTTTAAAAAGAGTATGGATCAGAAAAATTATTCCAAGGCGTACTTACTCTATCGCAAAGAAGTGCTTCGGGAATACTTCTCGATTATTATGACAGGCATATTGATAATGGCAGTTGTAATTTCAGTTGCAACAAGATACAGGAAGTTAGTACGGAGAAAGAGGGGGATTTCCATTGAATAGAGATCTTGTGAAATATCCTTTTTATCTCATTTTTCATCCCTTTGATGGTTATTGGGAATTGAAATACGACCGCAATCAGAAGCAGAGCTTGATCTTTGCCATTGCTATTCTATTCATGCTCGCATTAACAAACATCTTGTCCAGCCAATACAGTGGTTTTGTCGTTCATATTGTAGATCCTAAATCAATGAATAGCTTTATGGAAATTATATATGTCATAGTGCCAGTCTTGTTCTTTTGTATAGCAAACTGGTCACTTACAACATTGTTGGACGGAGAAGGGAAATTTGTAGAAATTTTCACTTCAACATGTTTTGCACTTATTCCATTGGTACTTATTAATTTTCCTTGGATTTGGCTAAGCAACGTCATCTCGATGGAAGAATCGGTATTTTATTATTTTTCGAACAGTCTAGCATTAATCTGGTTTGTTTTTATGTTGTTCATTGGAAATATGACGGTACATCAATTTTCACCGTCCAAATCAATACTTACCATTCTTCTCACTATTGTCGCTATGGCATTTATGGCGTTTCTTAGTTTATTATTTTTTAGTTTAATCCAACAGATCATCTCTTTCATTTCCGTTATTTATCAAGAACTGGCATTGAGAAACTGAGAAAGGAGGGCACAAATGATACAGACTAAAAAAGTTTTAATGATAGTACTTGTTATAAGCGCAATCATCATTGCAGGTTGTTCAGATTCAATGGATGAGCTTCAATTGGATAGCGCTGCGCTTACAGAGGAATTCATACAGGGAGAATCGTTAAAGGCCTCCTTTACGGATTCGAGAGTTGCGGGAATGAAGGGGATTGCCGAGAATGATAATTTACAATTGTTGGTGACGGAACAGACAGGGGAAATTGCTGTCATCGATAAAAATAATGGTGAGATTTGGTATAGTAACCCGCCTGAAAGTGACTCAGATGCAGTTGCTTTGGGAATTAATAAGCAGTTATTATCTTCACAAATGAAACTCGATTACTACAATATGTCTGGACAGATCAATTCAATCAACTCCAAAACTGATAGTGCAGACTATAATCAGATTAGGTTTGAACCAATCTCCAATGGTGTCAGAGTGACTTATCGATTCGGTAAGTATGAAAAAACATTGAATGATTTGCCAATGCTCATTAGCAAAAGCCGTTTCGAACAACTAGCAACTAAATTAGATGAAACGGGGCAGAGAGCTTTACAAACTGCCTATACCGAAGATGTTGAAAAATCGGTATACGTGAGAGGCAACGATCAAATACTTCAAGGGATTCGACTTAAGCGTGCGCTTCAAGCTTTTGAGGATGCGGGTTACACGGAAGAAGATCTATTGTTGGATATTGAGGAACATCAGTTGGACCAGCCTATTTCTGAACCAAGAGTCTTTCAGGCTGCTATTGAATATACGTTGGATGCTAATAGTCTTGTTGCAAAAATCCCTAGCTCAAGCATTCAATACCCAGAGGACTATCCTATTAGCCAGCTCTCCATAATGAATTATTTTGGAGCAGGAGGAGTAGAAGAAGAAGGCTCTTTATTTGTCCCTGATGGTTCTGGAGCACTCATTAACTTCAACAATGGGAAAACTCAGTATTCGGCATACCAGCAGCAAGTTTACGGAACAGATATGACGCTAGAATCTTATGTATCAGCCGTAAGTGAAGAGTCAGTTAGGCTACCTGTGTTCGGTATTATTCGTGAAGGCAGTGCATTTTTAGGTATTATTGAAGATGGTGCCGCGGCTGCGTCTATTCACGCCGATGTCAGTGGGAAATTAAATAGCTACAACTATGTATACCCCATCTTCACTGTGCTTAATAATGGTGAAGTCACCTTGAATGCGAATGGGAAACAGCGTTCACTACCAAAATTCCAAGAAAATAAGATGAAGTCTGATTTTACAATTCGCTATGCTTTTTTAGACGGAGAAGAAGCGTCCTACAAGGGAATGGCTCAATATTTCCAGAAATATTTGTTGGCTAAGAACGGTCTTCCTCAGCTAGTAACGGATACAAAGTCAGAGGATTCTCCTTTCTACTTGCAAGTGGTGGGGAGCATAAATAAAGAAAAGAAATTTGCAGGAATACCTTATGAATCACTAGAACCGCTTACGACATTTGAGCAAACAAAAGACATTATTACTGAGATGAAACAGCGTGATATTAACCACATCAAGCTTCAGTATTCTGGTTGGTTCAATAACGGATTGAATCACGGTATTCCAAAAAGTATCTCAATCGATAAAGAAGTAGGCGGTAAAAAAGGTTTCCGTGATTTCACGGCGTTCGCACAAGAACAAGAGATATCTTTTTATCCTGACGTTGCCCTGCTGACAGCATACACAGATGATCACTTTAATACATCTAAGGATGCCGCAAGAACGATTAAAGGGGTTCCTGCTAGAATATTTGCTTATGATATGGGTCTAGATGGTCGAGATAGATCTCGCATACCTTCTCATGTTATTTCTCCACGACTTGTCAATAGTTATGTGGATGGCATGTTAAACGATCTGTTGGATCTTCCGATCCAAAGCATATCGTTACGGGACTTAGCTGATCAATTGAACAGTGATTATCGAAAAAATAAGCAAATTGATCGTACAGAATCTGAGGAATTTTCTATCAATGCTTTGAACCAGATAGGTGAAGCGAGTTTAAGTGTCATTGCTAATGGAGGGAATTCTTATGCTCTTCCATTTTTGACGGATATAACGAATGCTCCAATGACCAGTAGCAAATTCAAAATTGCAGATGAAGAAATTCCTTTTTATCAAATGGTAGTTCGAGGATCTATTAATTATACGGGAGCACCATATAACCTTTCTACGTTTACGAGTATGGAGCAATATATATTGAAATGTTTGGAATATGGATCAGGGGTCTACTTTGAGTGGATTTATGAACCGAATCATACGGTGAAGGATACCGATTATAACAATCTGTATGCAGTGAATTACGAGTTATGGATAGATCAAGCATCAGAAATTTATAACAACGTGAACGAGGTTCTACGGAAGGTTCAGAATGAGCGCATCATCGGACATGAAAAGCTGACTGAGGGCGTCTATAAAACCGTTTACGAGAGCATGTACGTAATTGTGAATTATAATCATTCACAAGTAACAATTGACGGCAGAACAATTGATGCCGAGAGCTATATTACAGGTGGTGAACAATCTTGAAGAAGCTCGGCATGAAGCAAAGGTCTTATCTACAACAAAAGGCGTTATGGGGTATAATATTTGCTTTTCCATGGCTCATAGGATTCATTTTTTTCTTTCTTGTTCCATTAGTGGATTCGTTGCGGTATAGCTTTAGTTCCGTTGTAGCCAGTTCGGAAGGGTTAAACATCAATTTTATAGGTTTAGAAAATTATATTAATGCACTGACAGTTAATACGAACTTTAATCGTTCATTAGTGGAATCTATTGTGAATATGGTCGTTAACGTTCCTTTAATCGTCATATTCAGTCTTTTTATAGCGGTGTTGTTGAATCAGAAGTTTGTAGGAAGAGCTTTTGCGAGATCAATCTTTTTCTTGCCTGTTATCTTAGCGTCTGGGATTATTCTTACTCTTGAGAGTTCAAGTTTGATTCAAGCTGTTAATGATGAGAATATCGGATCTGGTTTTACTAGTGCGATGG
Organism: Paenibacillus endoradicis; assembly: GCF_024721975.1. The sequence continues at coordinate 625,532 of NZ_JANQBB010000003.1, forward strand.
GTGTTTTTGAACTGGAGAACATGATGTTAAGGGCAGGGGTAAGTGAAATTATCGTTCAATATTTAACAGGGGCAGTGGACCGCATTTATCAGATAGTTAGCCAATCCGGGGTACAAATATTAATTTTCCTTGCAGCGATCCAGACGATTCCTCCTCAGCTTTATGAGGCATCTACAATGGAGGGGGCTACTGGATATGAATCCTTTTGGAAAATCACTTTTCCTATGGTGAGTCCGCTAATTTTTGTAAATATGATTTATACAATTATTGACTCTTTCTCCGTAAATGCGATGACCGATTTAATCCGGCAAACGGGCTTTACTTCGTTCAACTTTGGTCTCAGTTCTGCGATGGCATGGATATATTTCCTAGCGATTGCATTGATTCTACTGACCAGTTCATACTTAGTATCCAAAAGGGTATTTTATTATGATTAGAAGGAGGATGAATGAGTTGAAGATTGTAGGTAAATTATTGTCACTAGAACAATGGAAACATTGGATTTGGTCATTCGTGAGACTGACGCTTATTGTAGGTCTATCGTTCGTTATCCTGTTCCCGATCATTCAGAAAATTTCTACAGCGTTTAAAGATAAATCCGATCTCTATTCACCCGTTGTCGTGTGGATTCCAGAGACATATACGCTTGACAATTTTAAACTGGCGATGTCTATTATGAATTATGGTAAGACATTGTTAAACACTTTTACTCTATCAGGGTTAACGACCATTCTAGCTGCGGCGTCCTGTGCACTAGCAGGTTATGCTTTTGCCCGACTTAAATTTAGGGGAAGCAATTTACTTTTTGGAGGCGTCATACTTACGATTCTTGTGCCACCTTCGACGATATTGATTCCCCTTTATCTTAATATGAATGACTTTACGCTATTGGGGCTCATTCCTTTGATTACCGGGGGGAAATCTATTAATCTATTAAATACTTATTGGCCTTTTATTTTAACTTCTATTACGGCAAACTCTCTTAAAGCAGGACTATATATTTTCATCTTTAGGCAATTTTTTAGGGGAATACCGAAAGAGGTTGAAGAAGCCGCATATATGGATGGTGCAGGTGTACCTTCAACATTCACTCGCATTATGCTACCTAATGCAATACCTTCCATTGTTACGGTTGCGCTCTTTTCATTCGTATGGCAATGGAATGATAGTTTTTTTACGACGACCTATTTAACAAGCGGAAAGGTCATGTCTACGCAGCTGTCATCATTACCGTATAATGTTTCAGCTACTCTCCAAGGTGGAGTTGGGGCGACTGTAGATCCGTTCTATTTGAGCATGATTCAGGACACAGGGATATTGCTAGCTATTTTACCATTAATAATTATTTACTTATTTGTTCAGCGTTATTTTGTAGAAAGTATTGAACGTACAGGAATTGTTGGATAAATAGTAAATAGGTAGAACGCCATGCGTGGAACGTAGTAATATGACTAGTTCGCGTATGGTGTTTCTAATTTCATGCAAAGGTGGATGAAGTAGTGAATCCCAAATTCAATAAAAAAATATTAGCTATTGCTGGCATTGTTATCATTCTAACGTTGACATTGATTATTATTAACTCCACGCGGAATGATCAAGCAGATAATAATAAAATTGCTAGAAACAACGGTCAACAAGAAGCTGTAAACATTGAAGATGAACCCACTAATGCAGTCATCGAGCCAACGAATGAGCCCGAGCCTAGCATTACTTCAGAAGTCATAGTGAAAGAAATAGTAGAGCTATCTGTAGAAGAAGATATTCCATCATTGTACGAAGTATATTCGGCGTATTTTCCTATTGGGGCAGCGTTGGAACCTTTCCAAACAACTGGACTAAAGGCAGATTTACTTAAAAAGCATGTCAATTGGATTGTTGCTGAAAATGCGATGAAGCCTGTTTCACTTCAACCTACAGAAGGTAACTTTAATTGGACGCAAGCAGATCAACTTATTGAGTTTGCAAAAGCGAATAATATGGAAGTTCGTTTCCACACGTTAGTATGGCATACTCAAGTAGGAGACTGGTTCTTTAAAGATTTGGAAGGCAAGTCGATGGTTGACGAGACAGACACAGATAAGAGAGAGGCAAACAAACAGCTCTTACTCGAACGTCTAGCTACGCATGTTCGAACGATCGTTAGTCGTTACAAAGATGATATAAAATCATGGGATGTTGTCAATGAAGTTATTGAACCAGCTGATCCGGATGGAATGCGCGCTAGTGAATGGTATAAAATAACCGGGACTGATTATATTGAAACCGCTTTTCGCGTTGCACGCGAAGCGGGAGGTCCTGATATTAAGCTATACATTAACGACTATGGTACAGATGATGTCGTTAAGCGAGACCGTTTATACGAACTAGTCAAAGAAATGATTGAGAAAGATGTACCAATTGATGGCGTTGGTCATCAAACTCATATTAATATCGAATGGCCTCCGGTTGGCTCAATTATTGCGTCTATGGAGAAATTTGCAGGATTAGGTCTTGATAATCTAGTGACTGAGCTAGATATGAGCTTATATGTATGGAATGATCGCAGTGATTTTGGTGAAGAAATTCCCTATCAGATCGTTGAAAAGCAGGCTGACCGCTACGCTGAATTGTTTGAAGCGTTTAAAGAACATAAGGATATTATTGGTGGTGTTGTATTTTGGGGAATTGCAGATGATCATACCTGGCTAAGTACATTCCCTATTACTCGTACAGAAGCACCGTTTCTATTCGACAAGCAGCTACATGCAAAACCAGCTTTTTGGGCGTTAGTTGATCCTGCTACAAGATAAAAACTATACTCAATGATTCAAAAAAGCAGCATGTCAGAAGTTGACTGCTGCTTTTTCAACTTGATGAGATTTTGTAATATGTTACGTTTCGTACCTATAACTAGGCAGGTATATGTACCTCTTTTCAACAGGTTGTTGTTCATATGATCAAACGATATAGTTCATTATTATAGGTAAAGGAGTGTTTTGAAATATGAATTATAATAACCCCGTAATCAGTGGATTTCATCCTGATCCTAGCATTTGTAGAAGTGGCGATGATTATTTTCTAGTTACAAGTTCTTTTGAATATTTTCCAGGAGTTCCCCTTTTACATAGTAAAGATCTAGTGCATTGGGAGCAAATTGGACATTGTCTAACACGTCCAGAGCAACTAGATTTACATCAAGCAAGAAGTTCAGGTGGAATTTATGCTCCTACGATACGTTATCACAATGGAATGTATTATATGGTAACTACGAATGTTTCAGCTGGTGGAAATTTTTATGTGTATACGGATAATCCACGAGGAGAATGGTCAAAACCTATTTATGTAGATCAACCAGGGATTGATCCGGACTTATTTTTCGATGAGGATGGTACCGTATATTTTTCTACGGCGTGGGGGAATTCAGAGACGGGTACAGGAATTTATCAAAGTCGTATCAATATAGAAGATGGAAATAGATTAACAAATTATACTTTTGTTTGGCAAGGGACAGGGGGACAATACCCTCAGGCTCCTCATATGTATCGGATTGGAAATTGGTATTATCTTCTTATTTCCGAAGGCGGCACCGAATATGGCCACATGGTTACAATTTCAAGAAGTACAAAAGCAACGGGCCCTTTTGAAGCGTGTCCTAACAATCCTATTTTGACGCATCGTAGTCAATCAAAAACTATTCATGCTACTGGACATGCAGATATAGTGCAAACAAGTGAGGGAAGTTGGTGGGCAGTTTTTCTAGCGATTCGTCCAGTTGGTTACCCGAATCGCCATCATCTCGGCAGAGAAACATTTCTAGCACCTGTAACATGGAGCGAAGATGACTGGCCAATTATAGGTGATAATGGTACGGTCAGTGAAAATGTGTCAGCACAAGGATTAACTCTTCAACCAAAAATAGAACTTACAATTCGAGATGATTTTAATACTGAAAAACTAGCTTCTCATTGGAATTTATTGCGATTACCGAATCTAGATAAGTATTCATTAAAGAGTAAGGTAAGCTGTTTGACACTTTATGGGTCTACAGAAACATTGGATGATTGTGGTGCGCCTGCATTTGTTGGTAGAAGGCAACAACACTTTGCATGTGAAGCATCCGCACAGCTTACATTTAATCCACAGCAAGACGGGGAAGAAGCAGGAATTACTGTATATATGAATGAAAGGTTTCATTATGAACTTGCAGTGAAACGGATTTCAGGTGAGCGCAAGCTTATTTTCCGTAGAAGGCTCGGTAGCTTATGGAAGATAGAGAATGAGATACCCTTGTCAGCTGAATCCATTGTATTAACAGTCAGAGCAGATAAGTGGCATTATTACTTTGAAGCTACTATCGATTCTCGAGATACAATTATGTTAGGACAAGGAGAATGTGCAATGCTTGCTACAGAAGTGGCAGGTGGATTTACTGGAGTACTAATAGCTATGTACGCAACTGGTAATGGAGTAAAATCTACATCTCCTGCTCATTTTGATTGGTTTGATTACGTAGGAATTGAATCTTTTATAGGAAAATAAAATTACCGAATCGACATAGGTTGACGGTTTTATTTTCTCGCGAAATAAACAAATAAATATACATAGGAGGAAATTTATTATGAAAACAGTACAAAATGAAGGAATACCAAAGCTATATGAGGAATTCGTGGAGTATTTTTTAGTTGGGGCAGCAGTTAATAAATTTACGCTTAATCATCAAGAGCAACTGTTGAAACAACATTTCAATAGCATCACAGCTGAAAATGAAATGAAGTTTGAAAGTTTGCAGCCTATGGAAGGGCAGTTTCAATTTGAAGTTGCAGACCAAATGCTAGATTTTGCTAAAAAAAATGATATGGGCGTAAGAGGTCATACGCTCGTATGGCATAATCAAACCCCCGATTGGATGTTCGAAAAACCTTCAAGTGGCATTGTTGATCGTGCAACATTATTAGAACGAATGAAAGCTCATATTGACACTGTAGTTACTCGCTATAAAGGCAATTTTTATGCATGGGACGTAGTTAATGAAGCAGTATCTGATAGCGGTAATGATATATTGCGTTCATCGAAATGGCTTGACATTGTAGGAGAAGAGTTCATAGCAAAAGCGTTCGAATATGCTCATGCTGCTGATCCTACTGCTCTATTATTCTATAATGATTATAATGAATCTGATGCTATAAAACGAGAAAAAATATATCGTTTAGTGAAATCCTTAAAGGAAAAAGATGTACCTATTCATGGAATTGGTATGCAATCACACTGGAATCTTGATCAACCTTCTCTTGACGATATTCGCCAGACGATTGAACGCTATGCTAGCTTAGGCGTAACACTTCATATAACTGAAATGGATTTATCGATGTTTCAATTCGATGATCGACGAACCGATTGTACAGTTCCAACTGAAGTGATGTTAGAAAAACAAGCGCAGCGATATGGACAAGTGTTTAAACTATTTAAGGAATACAGTGAACATATTTCGTCAGTAACATTTTGGGGTGCAGCTGATGATTATACTTGGCTAGATCATTTCCCAGTACATAATCGTAAAAATTGGCCATTTCTATTTGATACAGAGCACAAGCCAAAGCAATCATTTTGGAATGTTATTAATAGTTCTAAATCTTAATCATCAATTTCATAAGGGAGAGATAGTACAATGGATAATACTTTAATTACTAATCCAATCATCTGGGCTGACATACCAGATCCTGATATTATTCGAGTAGGTCATCATTATTATATGGTTAGTACAAGTATGCATGTTATGCCCGGTTGTCCTATTATGAAGTCGCAAGATTTGTTGAATTGGGAGATCCTTAATTACGTCTATGATAGCTTCGAGAATAATGACGCTCATAATATGGTAGATGGTAAAAATATCTATGGTCAAGGCTCTTGGGCAGCTAGTTTACGCCAACACAATGGACTGTTTTATGTATGTTTTTCTAGCAATGACATGAATCAGTTTTATACGTACACGACGGATGATATTGACAATGGAAATTGGCAACGCTCAGTAATCAATGGCTTATTCCATGACCCAAGCTTACTATTTGAGGAGGATAGAGTATTTGTTATATACGGAAACGGCGGTATTTATATTGCCGAATTAACAGCAGATGCAACTGCGGTGAAAGAAGGCGGGATTGTTCAGTTACTATTAGAAACTGAAAGTGAGGGTATTGGTTTACGATGTGAAGGATGTCATGCATATCGAATAGATGGAATGTACTATCTATTCTTTATTGAATGGCCGACAGTAGGCAATAAGCGTCGTAGCCAAGTATGTTATCGTTCCTCCGAGCTTCTTGGGCCTTATGAACGGAAGATCATTTTGGATGATGATATGGGCTATTATAATAAAGGGATTGCCCAAGGTGGTATAATTGAAACAGCAGATCATAAGTGGTATACGCTTTTATTTCAAGATCATGATGCAGTTGGAAGAATACCTGTATTGCAGCCTATGGAATGGCTTGATGGCTGGCCGATAGTCGGTGTAGAGGGTAAAGCTTCGGAAAAGTTTGCTACAAATTTCCCTAATACACCATGTAAACCAATTGTAATTAGTGATGAATTCGATTATGAAGAGAATCAATTAATATTGAATTGGCAATGGAATCATAACCCGAACAATCAGTTATGGTCAGTGACCGAGCGAGACAGTCATCTACGCTTAACGACTGGCAATATTGTAGATAGTGTGCTCAAAGCACGTAATACGCTGACACAGCGTACGGAAGGTCCAGCATGTGTAGCAACGACTGTGATGGATATTTCGTATATGAACCTTGGCGATCATGCTGGATTGATTGCCTTACAAAGTCTTTTTGGTACTGTTGGTGTTAAAGTAGACAGCAATGGTGATAGAGTTGTCGTGATGAGCGTGAACGATGGTCTTGGTATGGAAACAGTGGTTGAATCGGTGCCATATGCCCCTAGTATTATCTATTTAAAAATTGAATTTAATTATGAAAATAGTATTGATATTGCAAAATTTTATTACGCTTCAAAAGATGGTCAATGGATAGAAATTGGACGTCCGTTGGAGATGAAATATACATTAGATCATTTTATGGGCTATCGAATAGGTATATTTAATTACGCAAGTCTAGAGACTAATGGTTACGTTGATGTTGATTATTTCCACTATATGAAGTTAATTCATGGAACATATCAACTTATGAGATAGCAACAAAAAACACCAGATATCTGGTGTTTTTTGTTGCGGTAATTAATTTGCTTGAGAATAATCATATTTCTTTCGATATTCATTGGAGCTTAAGCCAGTATATTGTTTGAACTTTTTATAAAACCAGTCAATCTCGGTATAGCCTACCTCATTAGCAATTTCATATATTTTCATATCTGTTTTTTTGAGTAATACTTTGGCTTTTTCCATTCTTTGTTGTAGTAAATACGCATTGAAAGACATGTTTTCATGCAATCTAAATTTTTGTCCTAAATAGGCACAGTTAAAATGTAGTATGCTCGATATCTTTTTCAATGTAATGTTTTGATGCATATCATTCTGTACATAATGTTTAACGGTTTCGATAATAGAGATAGACGGTTCGTTTTTCTTGACTGCTACTGTAGAAGTTGGGCCATCATTCGGTTCATATGAAGAATTAATAGTAAGCGCTTTCTTAACGGCCAACAAACTTGTTTTCAAAGTACCCTCTCGCATTGGTTCGGTTAAATAATCGTTGATCTGATACGTCAATGCTTTTCTAGCAAGTTGGAAATCATCTTTTCCACCTATAAGAATAATTGGGATACGACTTTTACTTCGTATTTTTTTGCATAGTAATATTCCAGTTGTGTTGTAACCTTTAATATTTATAACAATGAGTGAGAAACGATGATTCTCAATTAATTGAGTAACATTATGATATTGATTGGTTTGATTGGTAACCTTAAAATTAATGTCTAATCGCTTAATTAGCTTTGTTGTTTGATGGAGTGTAAAATCGTTAGGATCAACAAGCAGTACATTATACATGGAACTTTCCCCCTTAGCAGTATAAGCTATGTTGAAGAATAATTGTATACGCTTTAATTATGGGGAATCACTGGGTTGTTAACAATGTGCAATTCTTTGCTCTTGTTGCATTCTTTTACTAATTGAAAAAATATATTTAATATAATATGAATATTTTAGTTTAGAGGTTTGAGTTGCAAATATGAAGAGGGTATCGATTATGTGGGACTCATATACAATACAATTAATTGATCTTCTAAAATATGAATTATTGGAAGTGAATATATAACATACTGGAAATCGATTCGTAATGTGAATAGTAAGAGGAAACGAAGGTACTACTTCTATCGATCTCATAATATAACAATCTAATATTTTTTTATGACATTCATGTAACATTCGTGTTTTACAATACATGATGAGGTGAGGAAATGAGAAAAATCAAGTTCGTTTTTCTAGAAATATCTTTCCACTAATATTAATTTTACTTCTAGTATTGGTGGCAGGATGTTCAGTGAAGGAGGAAGTAAACAAACTACCGAATAAAGAAGACAACTCATTATCAAATAAGGAAGAAGCTTTAGGTAAGATTTCATTTTGGGATGAACAGAAAAAAGGTACTAATTTTATCAATTCGAAATCTATTCCAGAAAATTATAGTGAAGCTAATAAAGAAAATATTGAATTTATCCGCTTAGCTCCGGATAAATGGGCTAAGGATAGAGATTTTTTATTCAATGATAAGCCGGATTCAAATCCGAAAAAAGATTTTTTAATTGGTAATGCAGATCAATATGAAGGTATTGTAGAAGAAGATTTTGCTGCATTGAAAGCAGACTTGGATGCAGCTTATGAACGAGGTTCAAAAGTAGTATTAACAGTTTTAAGTCTGCGAGGAGATCGTTGGAGACAATTTAATAATTTCAAGAACGATGATCCAATTTGGCAGAATTTTAGTTATCATGAACAATCTGCACAGTTTTGGAGTGACCTTGCTACTAGATTGAAGGATCATCCAGCTGTAGTTGGATATAATCTAGTGAATGAACTACACCCAGAAACAGCGACAGGATTTAAAGATTTTTAGACACAGGATTATAGCGAGTGGTATAGCAATGTTGAAAATACAGCAGCTGATTTAAATAAATTGTATGAAACGATAGTAGAAGCGATTCGCTTGGTAGATAAAGATACACCGATTATTGTTAATTCAGGATTATATGCAACTCCATGGGCATTTGAGTTTTTGAAACCAATCAACGATGATAATGTTCTGTATGCATTTCATATGTATGAGCCGTATGAAATGACCAGTCAAAATCGCAAAAAAGGATTCGCGTATGAGTTTATTCTATTTACGGTTGTATTAGGATTATTATATTAGATGAAAGAGATTTATTGACAAAACAATAGATTTAGTAATAATATCTTTTACGAAAAATAAGTTTACATTTCATAAAATTTATATCGTGTTGTTTAATCGCTATAATTATAAAGGAGCTGAGAAAATGGAAATTTCAAATGGAGTTCACATACTTGAACTTGACTTTTACGGGAGTACAATCAACCCAACCCTTTTGTGGGATCAAGAAATGGCCGTTTTAATAGACACAGGATTCACTGGGCAGATTGAAGATTTGAAACTAGCTATGAAGAAGGTAGGAGTGTCACTTAATAATGTGAAAATTGTGATCTTGACACATCAGGATATAGATCATATAGGATGTCTACCTGAGATTTTGGGAGAGTGTGGTAACCAAGTTCAAGTATTTGCGCACGAACTGGATAAGCCATATATCCAAGGTGAATTACCACTTTTAAAAGATGGACACATCATAGATCCTCCTAAGGGCAGAGTGGACAAAACATTAATAGATGGTGAGGAAATTGATGTTTGCGGTGGAATTAGAGTCATTCACACGCCTGGGCACACCCCCGGTCATATCAGCCTATATTTGAAAAAAAGTAAAACTCTAATTGCTGGGGATTCGATGTATAGTGTAAACGGAATACTCGGAGGAATTCATGAGCCAACAACACCCGATATAGAGGAAGCTCGGCTTTCCTTGAAAAAGTATTTGGATCTAGATATTGAATCCGTAATTTGTTATCACGGAGGAATAAGCAAGGGGAAAATTAATGACCAAATTAGAGCATTATAGATCTAATACATAATTATGAAATAAACCACTAGACATACAGCATTATGCATCTTCACTTATGCATGATGTGTTTCTGGTGGTTTATATTTTTGCTTAATCTCTCGTCATCTTATGTTCTAACTTTTGTGAAATCGTCCTCACTTGGTGCTTAACATTCCTTCGATACAACTAACTGCATAACCACCGATTAAGATTTTTCCATTATTCTGAAACCGAACTTCGACCCTCCCATTTCGTCCTACACTATAGCCTTGACTAGCAATATAGTTCGATTCTTTTATAAGTTCAAGTTTTTTTATGAGTGTTGCCACGCATCCATTACCGCTTCCACACACTGGGTCTTCATCTATTCCTTCGGTAGGGGCGAATGACCGCACTTCAAGATTAGACGTTGTATTTCCAAAATCTAACCCAAATATCGTAACACCAGTTACCCCTGACGGAATCAAAGTAGATAGCTTCGCCATGTCAGGCCGAAGGCTTCGTACCTCATGTGCATTAGTTAGTTGTAGCGTAATCCATACGGCTCCCACATCAATCGTGGCACTTGCTTTCACGCTATGTGAAGGGACTCCCAAAGCAATAGCAAGTTCAACTAATTCAGCAGAATGTATGTGCTGTACATTAGGCTCAGGCAATGTAAGAAATAGTTTATCTTCATCTATTAAAATTGATACTAATCCGACCCCACATTCCTGTATTAAGTATCCTTCTGTCTTTGGTTTATTGCCATGTTGAAGTACAGCAAATGCCGACCCTATAGTAGGGTGCCCTGCAAAAGGAAGTTCACTGTTTGGAGTGAAAATACGCAATTTATAGTCAGCCCGTGGGTCTGTTGGAGTGCATACAAAGGTGGTTTCAGATAGATTCGTCCAATTTGCAATAGCCTGCATCTCCTTAGTTGACAGTTCATTTCCATCGAGAACTACTGCAACAGGGTTTCCCTTAAATGGAACATTAGTAAATACATCTATTTGTTGAAATGGAACTTGGTGATTCATTAATTATCTCCCCTTCCTAATTAAAAAAATCCAGGTCTGTAAGTGAGTCATATCGAGTAACTGGATTATAGAAACTATTTTGATGCAAATCGCTTTGCGATCGCCACACATAGTACGACACCGATATTTACTATAAAGATAGGCCAACCAATTAACTCATGAAGAACGAGAGCAGAAAGTATTAGACCGAAAAAAGGTTGCAGCAATTGTAACTGCCCGACTGCTGCTATACCTCCCTGGGCAAGACCACGATACCAGAACACAAAGCCAATGAGCATACTAAATAAAGAGACATAAGCTAAGCTCAAAAGTGAGGAAACACTGATACCCTCCCATGAAACCGGTATGTAATAAAACGATAGTAGTAACATAATGGGGAGAGACATAACGAGAGCCCAAGAAATCACCTGCCAGCCCCCCAATCTTCTTGAGAGGATTGCTCCTTCCGCATAACCGTAACCACACACAATGATAGAAGCAAGCATTAATACATCACCGATAGTTGAAGAACTACCTACTTGTGTTAAAGCGAATCCTACTACGAGGGAGCTACCTAAAGCTGACAATATCCAAAAGCTTGGTCGTGGGCGTTCACCGCCTCGCAATACACCGAAAATCGCCGTTGAAAGTGGCAGAAGTCCAATATAGATCATTGCATGCGATGATGTGACATACTGAAGCGCCACGGCTGACAGTAATGGGAAACCTACGACGACGCTGAGTGCTACTAACAATAGCGGAACGATATCGCTTCGAATAGGTCGTTGTTGCCGGAAGATGAGCAAAAGTATTCCCGCTAACACACCAGCAATTGCGGCACGACATACTGTGAGAAATATTGGATCAAAATCCATTACTGCCAAGCGGGTTGCAGGTAGCGAACCACTGAAAATGAGTACACCTATGAAACCATTAATCCAGCCGCTTGTCTTGTTGTTCATTACAATCACCTCGATATTTTTATACAAAACTACAGTCGACACTATGAGATATCAAGGGACGATAATGTTCATTTAATGCATTTTTGTATGAATATTTGTATTATAATAGATACAAAGTGTTATATATATTGAATAATATTCAATCTGTAAGGGTACAGATGTAAGGTGGAATCATTCAAGAGGGAGGAATATTAATGTCTAGTAAAAAGGAAACCATTCAGCAAATCATCCATAAGGACATCGTTAATGGTCTCATCAAACCCGGTCAAAAGCTGCCCTCCATTCGTATGCAGAGCCAAAGATTTGGTTGCAGCCTTAATACAATAATTAGTGTCTATCAAGAGCTTGAAAATCAATATCTTATATATTCACGCCCGAAGAGCGGATATTTTGTTGTAGCTGAAGAAGCACTCTTTCCTCTGCTGCAAACCAATCGAATCGACTTTGCGACAGCGGCCCCTGATGCTGCGACGATCCCGCATACCGACTTTCGCCAATGCTTGAACAAAGCGATGGAATTATTTGAGACGTCCATATACACTTATCCCGATCCTCAAGGCTTACTTTCTCTTCGCCAAGAGATCGTGAAGCTTTTTCAACAACAGCAGGTTTTCCCTTCAGCAGAGCAAGTTTTTATTTTTTCCGGTGCTCAACAAGCGCTTCATATTCTTGCGGGAATGCCGTTTCCTAACGGGAAAATCAACATTTTGGTAGAACAACCAACCTACTGGGGAATGCTTGCTGCAATTGATACTCAAAGACAAACTGTCATAGGCATCGAAAGAACTGCTGAAGGACTTGATTGGGAAGCTTTGGAGCGACACTTTCAAAGTAATAATATAAAGTTTTTCTATACAATTCCGCGTTTTCATAATCCGCTAGGTACTTCTTATACAGCGCAAGACAAACAGCGACTAGCAGAACTCGCCAAAGCTAATGATGTTTACATTGTTGAGGATGATTATCTCGCTGATCTGGATACAAATAGTAAGGCAGATCCTATTTACGCTTATAATGGAGCCAGTCATGTTATATATCTCAGAAGTTTTTCAAAAGTAATGCTACCAGGATTAAGAATTGCTGCAGCGGCAGTACCATCATCGTTTATTCATTTACTTCAATGGCATAAACATGCGGCTGATCTGAGTACATCAGTACTATCTCAAGGTGTACTTGAGATTTATATGAAGTCTGGGATGTATGCTCATCATGCGAAGCAAATGAAGTCTATGTACGATCGACGTATCAATCATCTAAAGGAAGTTTCACAGCGATATTTGCCCGAGGAGTGTTTATTTACGACTCAATCTTGTGGAGGTGTTTTCGCTTCAATTCAGCTCCCAGATTCTATTAATATTGAAGATTTGGTAAAGAGATTGGATAATCGTGGCGTTGATGTCTTTACTACCGATAAAATGTTTATTGCATCTTTTCCTAAGCTGAATTTATTGCGTCTAAGCATCATTCGCACGGATGAGCAAGCTATTGAAGAGGGAATCCGCATCATTGCGGAAGAAGTGGAGAATTCAAGATATACAAATAACTCGCCTAAGTCATTCTTTCGTCTATAAATAGAAAAACGGAGGAATAGATATGTCAAGAGGTATGAGAAAACGGAGAAATTAAAAAGCTAAGCTGACGGGATGACAATTCTAGATTTGTAGAATTGTCTATTTTTTTGTGTATCATCTTAACATACTAGAAAAAAATTTTTTAGATTATTAACGATGCCAGATAGGGAGTAATTGATACATGGGAAGAATAAATTATTAAGATATGTAGTACTATACAAATTCGTTTTTTACAAAATAGTATTTTATAGGGAAAATATAGAAAATAATAGATGAATAGAGTATGATGAAGGAAGATTGTTTAGTTTTAATGTCGAAGTTTTGTTGTTCTATGGTCAATTGATCGAGCTCAAAAGCGTGTAAGTCCAATATTAAATGTATCGCTCATAAATGCCAGAAGATGTATTAATTAAAAAATGCTATGGTCAGAATGATTCATCTCGTTATTGCTAGGAAGAGTTCAGTGACCTAATACAGGAAATATTCAGTACAAACATTCTATTAATTTAATGATGTATAATCATGAAACAAAAGCTAAGACAACGAATGACCCAGCCTAAGATAACATTAATCTAAGGCTGGGTCATTTGTGTATACAAAAACGTAAGATGAATCAGCAGTAACTATAAATGAGAGGGTGGATACAATGAAGATCGCTTTAGTATTATTCGATGGAGTTACATTTCTTGATTATGTGGGATTTTATGATGTTATTTATCGGCTAAATTTCTTTGACAAAACAAAAGGTACAACTTGGGATATATGTGGATTAACTGATGAACTGACAGATGAACTTGGAATGAGAGTCAGAGTAAATGTTATTAAACCTAATATATCTGAATATGATCTTGTCTTCATTCCTAGAGGTATGGGTACGAGAAAGCTTAAAGAAGATCCTGAATTTATGACATGGATACGCACCAGTGAATCTGTTTCTAATAAAATTTCAGTCTGTACAGGCTCTCTTATATTGGGATCCGCTGGTTTCTTAAAGGACAAGAAAGCAACAACTCATCCTAATGCATACGAGTTATTAGAACCTTACTGTAAGGAAGTAATTAATACCCGAATAGTCAAGGATGGGAATGTAATAACTGCAGGAGGAGTAACGACATCTATCGATTTGGGCATATATTTAATCGAGCTATTCGTAGGGAAAGAGGAGGCTGAAATAGTGAAAAAACAAATTGATTATCCCTATGAAGCAGTAGGAATTGTAGAAGTCTGAATTGAATCGTAGATGCATTGAATAGTTGCGAATTAAAATGCTGAGCAATGGAATGGCACGACCAAATCGAGATAAAGGGTGAATGAGTGATGAGAGTAGATGCGCATCAACATTTCTGGAATTTAGAAAAAGTAGAATATCCTTGGTTAATTCCAGCACATGGCTCAATTTATCGTACAATCGAGGCTAACGAGCTAGAGCCTCTGCTACAAACAAATGGGATCGACAAAACCGTCATTATCCAAGCGATGGATTCATATGAAGATACTGACTATATGCTCGAAACAGCTGAACAATTTAGTTGGATTGCAGGTGTAGTGGGCTGGGTTCCATTGAATAAACCTGAGGAAGCAGCTAAGAAGCTTGAGTTATACAGCAAAAATCCTCGTTTTAAAGGTGTTCGTCATTTAATACATGATGAACCGGATCCCAACTGGCTTGTTCAGGATAATGTCATTCAAGGCCTTAAAATTCTGGCTTCATATGGACTAACTTTTGATGTCGTAGCAGAATTGCCAGAGC
This sequence comes from Paenibacillus endoradicis, assembly GCF_024721975.1. Next base: position 640,929 of record NZ_JANQBB010000003.1, read on the forward strand.
ATTTACAGCATGTCACTACGTTAGCCGAAAAAATTCCCAATTTAAAAATAGTGATCGATCATCTTGCAAAGCCACCGATAAAAGATCAACAAATGGAGCCTTGGTCCAGCTTGATGAAGGATGCGGCAGAGTACCCCAACGTTTATGCCAAATTATCTGGACTCAACACCGCTGCCCATTGGGAAAATTGGTCTGCTGCGGATATTAAACCTTATATCGATTTTGCTTTTAATAATTTTGGAGCAGAAAGACTTTTATTTGGTAGCGATTGGCCTGTAGCTAATTTGGCAGGCGATTACACTAAGATTTGGGTGGAAACGAACAAAGCACTTGAAGGACGTTCACAAGTTGAAATTGATGCTGTTTTAGGTGGAACTGCTATTAAATTTTACGGGTTATAAAAGGTGAAAATTTCAATTGCTAAATATACCATAAATTAGTAAAATTGATTTGTATACAAAACTTGGTTTTCTATAATATTCAAAGGGTGGTTATGTGGACAAAAAATATTGGGTACCTGCGTTGGAGAAAGCAGATGGGGTTTTAAGGCTTATTTCAGAAGAACCCTATAAGCATCGATTAATTGATTTGGTCAATCAACTAGGCATCCATAAGAGCTCTATGTATTCCCTTTTACATACTTTGGAAGCGCTTAAATGGATTGATAGAGATGCTAATGATACGTATGCCATCGGTTCCGCTACGGGGAGATGGGGTGATTCTTACTCGCAAGGTCAAGATATTATCGCCTCGTTCCATCGAGAAGCAAGTATCACGAGAGATCGTCTTCAAGAGACAATTCAGTTGGCAAAACTAGAAGGTAATGAAGTGCTATATCTAGCTAAAGAGGAAGCGCCTACTATGGTCAGGCTAGCTTCTGGACCAGGAATGAAGTTCCCTGCCCATGTAACTGCACTCGGAAAAGTATTGTTGTCGTTTGTAGATGAGTCGGAGCTAGATTTATTGTATCCTAGTCAACAATTAATAAGTCTCACAGAGTATTCATTAAAAACAAAGGTGGATTTGGTTAAGCAGCTCCGAATCATTCGTGATGAAGGAATTGCCTTCGATAGGCAGGAAGTCATCGTCGGATTCAGCTGTGTTTCAGCACCGATTCTATCTCAATCAGGTGAAGCTATCGCAGCAGTGAGCTGTTCCATGCCACAGTATATCTGGGAGCGTAAAAAGGATGTTGCGAAAACCGAGATTAGTCAATTGGCTGGTCGCTTATCCCAATTTTAGTTTATTCTTACGATGCTACTTTTCATCAGATGAGAAGTACATCGAGATGCCAATGTAAAGTTTTAGGAGGCAATTATCAATGAGATTAATCAATAAAGTTATTCTGATTACTGGATCGGGTTCTGGTATAGGCAGAAGCACAGCATTGTTATTCGCTCGTGAAGGCGCCACTGTCATTGTGAATGATCTGGATGAAGCTAAAGGAATTGAGACGTTAAAGTATATTCAGGATGCTGGTGGAATGGGTCACTTTATCCATGCAGACGTGACAAATCCTGAATCTGTGATGCTGATGATCGATCAAATTATTAAAAAATACGGTCAAATTGATGTGCTCTTTAACAATGCGGGAATTAGTGGTGTTGGAGCTTTACATGAAATTGAGCCTGATACATGGGATCGAGTTATTCAGGTCAACATCCGCGGTGTATACTTGTCTTCCAAATATGTGCTTCCACATATGATGAAACGCAAATCTGGTAACATCATCAACATGTCCTCCTGCGTTGCAGAAATTGGACTCGCTAGAAGGGCCTCTTATTCAGCGACGAAAGGAGCGGTATTGGCGCTGACGAAGTCCATGCAAGTGGATTACGCATCATACAATATCCGCGTAAATGCCATTTTACCCGGTACAATCCTAACGCCGTTCGTTGAGAATTATTTAGTCAGCTCCTATGATGATCGAGAATCTGCTATGGCATCAATCAAGAAACGCCAACTCAGTGAGGAGCTTGGAACACCAGAGGATGTTGCTCAGGCTGCTTTATTCCTTGCTTCAGATGAATCGAAATTTATGATGGGTTCACCTCTTTATATCGATGGAGGCGCTACTTTCGGAAAAAATGCATAAAAACAGTAAATGACAGAGGAGAGGAATGTTACTATGAAATTATTAACATTTATTAACAATGGAGACTACCAATTAGGAGTCGTAACTGATCAAGGAGTTCTGGATGTTGCAAGTGCAGTAAGAGATTTACCTATGCTTAGTGGAGAATCCATACCGCTAACGGTTCACGAAGTGATCGACGGTGGTGATGCGGCAGTTGAGAAGCTCGATCAATTCACATCACAAGTACTGGAGATGGTTAGCGACGATAGTTCATATTTGCTTGATGAAGTAAAGCTGACGCTTGGTCCATGTGTAACCCATCCGAATAAGATCATTTGCGTTGGTCTTAACTATCGCAAACATGCGGAGGAAACGAATGCCGCTATTCCTCAATACCCGATTCTTTTCAATAAGTTTAACAATACGTTAACGGGGCATGGCGACGATATTCCACTACCTAAAGTGACGACGAAAGTCGATTATGAAGCTGAACTCGTCATCGTTATCGGAAAAACTGCAAAGTATGTTGCGAAAGAGGATGCGCTTAGCCATGTGTTTGGTTATTGCAACGTGAACGATTTGTCTGCCCGAGACTTACAGATGAGGACGCAGCAATGGCTTTTAGGAAAGTCATGTGATAAATTTTCGCCACTTGGACCCTATCTAGTTACTGCGGATGAAATCGGAAACCCGAATGATCTGGATGTTAAATGCCTCGTCAACGGAGCAGTTCGACAGCATTCCAATACATCGGATATGATCTTCTATTGTGATGAAATCGTAAGCTATATCTCGCAACATATGACGCTTGTACCTGGAGACATTATTTTAACTGGAACACCAGAAGGAGTCGTTCTCGGTTATCCGGAAGATAAGCAGGTTTATCTAAAGGATGGAGACATCGTTACGATCGAGATTGAGAAACTTGGCAAGCTGACGAATCGAATGGTTACCGAAAACTGAATTATTGTCGAATTTTAAAGATTGAGAGACGAAAGGAAGATGAATATGGATGTAGCGAAGAAGGGTGGCAGAGCTATTATATTACATGCCAAAGATAATGCGGCAACGGCTCTTGAACTTTTCAGCAAAGATTCTATTTTTCATATATCCGAAACTGATGCGATTATATTGCAAGATAATATAGAATTTGGACATAAATTTGCCTTAGCCTTCATCCCAAGAGGACAGAAAGTATACAAATATGGAGTACCAATCGGTATAGCGACATTAGATATTCATGTTGGTGAACACATCCATTTACACAATTTAATGAGCATGCAATATTTAACAGATCAATCGGTGGATCAAATTTCGGAGGGGATGGAGAATGAAGGGATACAAGAGAGCGGATGGAAGAATCGGAATACGTAATCATGTAGCAGTCATCTATACCGTTGAATGTGCACATCACGTTTCTGATACCATCGCGCGAAGTGTACCTGGTGTTGAAGTATTAGGTTACGCTGGTTGTTATTCAGATCCTTACGCATTCCGAATGCTTGTCGAATTGGGTAAGCATCCTAATGTGGCAGGGGTTATCATTGTACGTATTGGTTGTGAAAGTACTGATGTTGACTTACTCACTTCACTAATTGCCGAAAGTGGAAAACGTGTTGAAATGATCAATATCCAGGAAACTGGCGGATCTATTGCTTCAATCTCGCTTGGTAAAAAATACGCGCTCGAAATGATAGAGAGTGCTGAAACAACAGAACTCCAGGAAATTGGTTTGGATGATCTAATTATTGGTGTTGAATGTGGTGGTTCTGATGCAACCTCAGGGTTATCTGCAAACCCTGCTACGGGATGGGCAGTAGATCGTTTGGTAGAACATGGTGCTCGTGTTATTTTTAGTGAGCTACCGGAGTTATTAGGATGTAACGATTATTTACTTGATCGAGCAGCTAACGAAACAGTTAAAACTAGACTTCAAGACGGTTTGGTCCGAGCACAAGGTCTAGGGATTCTCTTGAAAACTTTTGCAGTTTCCGTAGGAAATGAAGCAGGTGGTCTAACTACAATTGAGGAGAAGTCATTAGGTGCATTATGCAAAGCAGGAACAAAACCCATTGTTGATATATTGAAACCTGGTCAACACCCAGAAAAAGCAGGACTTTATTTATTGGATAAAGTAGGATTATTAGACACGAATCAATTAACGATATATGAAGAAAACGATAGTGATGGACTTGTAACTTTACTAGCTTCGGGCGCACATATATTATTGTTTACTACAGGAAGAGGTAACGTCATAGGGTCTGTTATTGCACCTGTAATTAAAATATGTGGAAATCCGATTACTGCTAGACGGATGTCTGACAACATGGATATTAATGCTGGAGGGATTATAGAAGGCATACATTCCGTAGATCAAGTAGGTCAACAATTGTTTGATCTAATTGGTGCGGTTGCTGCAGGACAGCAAACTAAAGCGGAAATATTGGGTCATAAGGAATATTCAATTCCAGACAAACCAGGCAGAGCTTGCGATTTGTTTGGATAGAGATTGTTTTCTTAATTGAGAAAAGCACGATGATATGTCGTGCTTCTCTTTTAGTTAAAGTTATTTATTTTGTCATTCAAAGCAAAGGCTAGTTCATTAATACCCTTAGAGATTTTATGTTCTTCCACAGTTGAAACATTCAATTTTAATATTCTCTCCTGATAAAATCCTTCCAAATAATTTCGGTTCATTGATTCAAGCAAAATATGTTTTTGGTTTAGATAATGGATGAGTTTACTCATATTAACTTGTTTTGGTAAGCTAATATGACTGTGCATACAGATTTCTGAATTAACTTGATACATCGGTAAGTAAGTTTTTAACGATTGTTGAAGTGCTTGAGCACGTGCTGTATAGGCCTCACTCACTTGAGCACGGTAACGTGTAAACATACCGCTTTTTAGATATAGTTCTAGGGCTGCCTGTGAAATCATGGAACTATCGATATCTGCAGTGTTTTTATATTGTTGAAATTGATCTTTTATTGAATTCGGTAGTACTGCGATTCCAATACGTAGTCCGGGAAACATAATTTTGGAAAAGCTTTTTAAATAAATAACACGATCATGTAAGTCATAAGAAAATAGCGGATCTACTTTTGAATTTTGTTCGAAATCTGCTAAGTAGTCATCTTCAATAATATAAACATCATATTTATTTGCTAAATGGAGAATAGATTCTTTTTCTTTTCTACTATAAGAAATTCCTAATGGATTATGGAATCGTGGCATTGTATAAAAAAACTTAATGTCATCTTTACGGAAAATTTGTTCTAATTCATCTAAATTGATACCCTCTTTAGTTAGTTTGATGCCAACAGCTGGCAGTTGATATGTTTTAATAAAGTCCATATATAAATGATAACTTGGTTGTTCTACAAGGATCTTTGTGCGATTATTTGGAAATGGCATCAGGCTTAGTAAAGAGAGCGCTTGTTGAACACCCGAAGTAATAAAGATATTGTCCATATGTGTAAATACTTGATACTCTTCTAATAATTTTTGTGCTTCAATAACTAATGATGGTAAACCTTTTGGTGTACCATATCGAAATAAGTCTGCTTGATAAGTGTCGATTGCTTTATTGATACAATGCTGAAAATCCTTGTAGGGAAAAGCATTCCATGTAGGTGATGACGTTGCAAAATCTATAAATTCAGACTTTTCTGGTGCTTGTGGTGTTTGATGATCTACGACGTAATAACCACTCTTTGGCATGGCATAAATGAGATGTTGGTCTTCAAGTTTCTTAATAGCGGTCAGAATTGTACTTATACTACAGGAGAAAGTTTTCGATAAATCACGAATAGAGGGCAATTTAGTACCAACGGGTAAATCACCTCTCTGAATTTGATTGATTAAATAATCGTATATAGATTCATATTTGAGCATTTTCAAACTCCTAGGCACATCTGTATCGGTACAGATGTGTATTTTATATATAGTATATTCTTCTTTTTTTTACTACGATAGATTTACCGGCCGAGTAAAAATAAGAAGAGGTAATTTATATGACTGAAAAAACAAAGGCATATATCGCAGCAGTTATGTATGCATTTATTATTGGTCTTTCTTTTATGTTTGTCAAAATGACTTTAACCGTTGCCAATCCATTAGATACGCTTGCACATCGATTTACGATTGCGTGGATTGCTGCTACTATTTTTATAATATTTAAAAAGAGAGTAATAAAGATTGATTGGAAAGATATATTTAAAATCCTGCCGTTAGCATTATTATACCCAGTAATCTTTTTTACTTTACAAGTGTATGGTCTAGCAAAAACGACATCTACAGAAGCAGGAATTATTCAAGCAGCTATTCCAATTTTCACATTAGTGTTTGCAAGCATCTTATTGAAGGAGAAAACTACAAGTAGACATTTCTTATTTATTGGTTTATCGATAATTGGTGTCATTTACTTGTTGTTGATGAGTAGCACACCTACTGAAGTAGCGGGCTTAATTGGTGGTGGATTGATATTATTATCAACTGTTGCGGCTGCATTATATAACGTATTTGCAAGAAAGCTTACAAAGCAATATTCAGTATTCACATTAACCTATGTCATGACAAGTTTTGGTTTTATTATTTTCAATGTAATTGCGATAGGCGATCATGTGGTGAACGATACATTAACGCAATTTTTCCGACCATTTATGCATTATGATTTTGTTGTTTCGATTTTGTATTTGGGTATTTTATCATCACTCATAACCTCTTATCTTTCAAATTATGCATTGTCAAAAATAGCTGCTTCTAAAATGAGTGTTTTCAGTAATTTTGCGACGCTTATTACGATATTAGCTGGTGTTTTATTTTTACAGGAAGAATTTCAACTATATCACTTAATAGGAACTATTATTATTGTTTTAGGAGTCATCGGTACCAATTTTTATGGTAGTAGAGGAAAACAGAATGAAAAAATATAGTCTCTTATCTGTATAAACGATACAAAAAGAGTAGAGGAGTAAACTGTACAATATATTACGAATGGTTTAAGTGACTCCTGATCTTTTTTTCGATAATAGTGTTATACTTGTAGCTACCATTAACAATCTAATATATCGATCTTAAGAATTAGTAAATTTTAGAAGTCACAATGATTTAATTCGTTTACTTCGGGAGGAAACACCAATTATGTCTTATATTAAACAGCTTGAAACCTCATCCATATCGTTAATCGTACCGTTTAAACAATTAAAATCAATTGCTGAGGAACTCATTGAACAAGCGATTCAAATTCAAGTATCAGTGAATATTGAGTCTGAAGAGCTAAACGATGGAGAATTAAGAATTTTAGCTAACTTTGATGATAGTCAGTTATCTGATGAGGAAGTTCGTTCACTTTCAAAGGCAGGGTTTGCGTCTAGTGAACCATATCGTAATGCGGATACAGCATTAGATGCTATTTTCGTAGGTAGATATGATATTCAACCTACTTTAGGTGATGAAGAAGATGGCGATTATTATTTCATTGTTGAGATAGAGTATAATGATTACCAAAGATCATTGAATCGCAAGTAGAGTTACATGTTCTCGGCTTGCGAAAGTCCACTTTTGAACATTTATTGGAAGAGGAAGTTCAAAAAGTAGACAGGCTATAATAAAGAAGTAATTAACGAGGACACAGCATTTTGTGTCCTTTTTTCTATGATAAGGAAGCATATTATTCATTGCGGAAAATTACTAAAGATTGTTAATCATTTCGCGTAAGTATAGTTTATGATATACTTAATAGCGTTGTTATAAAAAATGGCTGTTTCGAACTTTAAATGATAGGTAGTAAGAAGCTCTAAATACGGAGTTAGTTGATACAAATACCATAACTTAATAATAGTTAATATAAAGCAGTGATAGCTTAGAATTAGCGTTATTCTAAGCTATTACTGCTTTTTTATGGATATATATTGGTAATCATTAAGCTTTAATAAGGAAAACTAACAAATTTATAGAATAGCATAGAAAAGGGCGTTGATTATTCATGAGTATTTTAACAGTTGAAGAAATGAGCCATTCATTTGGAGAAAGAATAATATTTGATAAAGTATCTTTCCGAATTTTAAAAGGAGAGCATATCGCACTGGTAGGAGCAAACGGTGAAGGTAAATCTACTTTAATGAAAATTATTACTAATCAGTTATTACCTGATAACGGAAAAGTAACTTGGGGTAGCAAGATTAGTGTTGGTTATATGGATCAGTACGCTGACCTTAACAAAGGAAAAACTGTAGAAGATATATTGAAAGAAGCATTCTCGACTTTGTTTGATGCAGAGCAAGAAATTAACGATTTGTATGGCCAACTTGGGGAATTAAGCGAAGCAGAAATGGACATTGCACTAGCTAAAATTGGTGATATGCAAGAAATGCTTGATACGAATGACTTTTACAATATTAATTCCAAAATACAAACAACTGCTTTAGGACTTGGTATTCTTGAACTGTTAGAGAGAGATGCGTCTTCATTAAGTGGTGGACAAAGAACAAAGATTTTGCTTGCGAAATTATTGTTAGAAACGCCAGATATTTTACTGTTAGATGAGCCAACCAACTATCTTGATGTAGAGCATATCGAGTGGTTGCAAACGTATTTGAATAATTATGAAAATGCATTTGTATTAATTTCTCATGATACTGACTTTGTGAATAGTGTCATTAATGTCGTCCAACATCTTGAGCATAAAGTTTTAACAAGATATGTAGGAGATTATGAAAATTATCTGAAAGTTTATGCAATTAAGAAGGAACAACTAGAAATCGAATTTAGAGAGCAAAAGAGAGAAATTGCTAAGCTAGAGGACTATATTGCTAGAAATAAAGCAAGAGCATCCACTTCAAAACAAGCAAAATCAAGAGAGAAAAAACTGGATAAAATTGAGAGAATAGAAATTAAGAGTGAGAACATAAAACCTCAATTTAACTTTATGAAAGCAAGATCATCAGGCGAAATGATTTTCGAAGTTGAGAACTTAGTTGTTGGTTACAACAAGCCACTAAGTAAACCGTTGAATCTAAAAATGAAGCGTGAACAAAAGATTGCTATCGTTGGTACTAACGGATTAGGGAAATCGACACTTCTGAAAAGTTTATTAGGAGTTTTAACACCGATAAGCGGTGAAATTAATTTAGGTAATTACCAAGAAATAGGATATTTTCAACAAGAAATACTTGAAGTAAATACAAATGTGGTTATAGATGATGTCTGGAATGAATTTCCTAATTCAACGAATAAAGAAATCATGGGACAATTATCTAGATGCGGCTTAACAAGAAAAAATATTGAAAGTCCAGTAAATATATTAAGCGGTGGAGAGCAAGCAAAAGTTAGATTATGTAAACTGATTAATAAACCCTCCAACATCTTGGTGTTGGATGAGCCGACAAACCATTTAGATATACATGCGAAAGAAGAACTTAAGCGAGCATTACAAGATTATAAGGGCAGCATACTGCTAGTATGTCATGAACCAGAATTCTATAAAGATATTGTAACTGATGTATGGAATTGTGAAGATTGGGCTCTGTAAATAGATCATAGTTGTCCTTATTATTCCAATGTAGAATGAAATAATAAGGACAACAAACTAACAGACTAAAGCAAAGGTTGATCATTCTCGTCGAGTGATCTGCCTTTGCTATTTATCGTGTCCGAATAAGTGAAATCATATGAAAACAACTATGTGATTTATAATACAATCACGGATGGTTTCTGTCTAATTTGTTACAGTTGTTAGAATGAACACGTAATAATGCTTGTATTTTGTGTGAAAATTTAGTCCCTATTATGAACATTATTGTGGGATAGGCACTAAAATCTTTGAATTAAATGAGTATTTATGCCCGTAAAGTCAATGTTTATATACGTTTTTTATTACTTGCCCAATTTCTTTAATTCATATGGATATCTTTACATTCAAAATTAATTCGTTCGTTTTATTGACACATTTTGATAATTGGACTATCATAATCAAATGCCTGGCTATAAAAAATATAGTAACTTCGCTAATGGAAGTTTTAAGGGTGATTTTCCGATAAATAACATCGTAACTTAGAGCTAACATTAGTTGAATTATGTATTGCTTGAATTCAATTTTATAGTAAGCATTTTTATTAAAACTTTTTTTACTAAAGGAGAACTCACATCATGAAAAAACTAGAAGGTAAAATCGCTTTAATTTCTGGAGCAGCTGGTGGTATTGGTAAAGGAATGGCAACTGCATTTGTTAAAGAAGGTGCAACGGTTGTTGTGGTTGACCTTAATGAAGAGCTAGGTAACCAAACAATCAAAGAATTGCAAGAGTTCGCTCCAGAATCTATGTTTATTCAAGCAAATCTTGCTGAACATAATAAATTAGCTGGGATCGTAAAACAAGTTGCTGATAAATACGGTAGACTTGATATTTTGGTAAATAACGCACATGCTTCACGAATGAATTCAATTGAAGATACAACTCAAGCTGACTTTGATCTTTCATTCAATACTGGATTCTATCCAACATTCTACTTTATGCAAGCAGCACTACCTTACTTAAAAGAAACACAAGGTAAAATTATTAACTTTGCATCAGGTGCTGGAATTAACGGTGACGTGAATCAAGTTTCTTATGCAGCAGCAAAAGAAGCAATTCGTGCTGCTACTCGAGTAGCAGCTAATGAATTCGGTCCATTTGGTATTAATGTAAACATCATTGCTCCAATTGCAAAATCACCTGGTTTGATCGAATGGGCTGAGAAAAATCCAGAGTACTATCAAGGAATGCTAAGTAAGATCCCTATGAGAAGACTTGGTGAACTTGAAGATGATATCGGTCGTGTAGCAGTATTTTTAGCAAGCGAAGACTCTGATTATATTACAGGTCAAACAATTATGGTTGATGGTGGTTCTATTAAATTACGCTAATCGATTAACTTACTAACTAGACAACTTTAATAGAAACGAAAAAGAGGGATACTACATGAATCAGCAGAAGAAAAAGATTCACTATGCATGGTGGGTATTATTAGGACTAGCTTTGATGGTCGGTTTGGCTAAGGGCGGTATTATGACGGCCGGTGGATTGTTCTTAACTCCGGTCACAGAAGATCTAGGTATCGGTATGGGGAACTTGACGTTGTACTTTAGTATTTCGTCGATCGTCACAATGATATTCTTGCCAATCGCTGGTAAAATGATTGCTAAGTATGATATTAGAAAATTGTTAGTGGTAGCAATAATATTGCAAGCAGGTTCCTTTGCAATGTTTGGGTTTATGAATTCAGTATGGGGTTGGTACTTGTTCTGTATTCCAATGTCCATCGGTTCTATCTTTGTTACGCAAATGGCTGGTCCAGTATTAATTAACAACTGGTTCAAAAAACATAATGGTCTTGCTGTAGGTATTATGGTCGCTTCCGGTGGATTATTTGGAGCTATCCTTCAACCAATGGCAGGTAACTTAATTAATAGCGAAGGTTGGAGATATACGTATATCTTCTTGGGAGTATTAGTAATGGTTATCGTTATTCCAACGGTAATCCTTACAATTAGAAAGTCTCCTGGGCAAAAAGGTTTACAAGCTTTAGGCGCTGAGGAAGTGAAAGTTGAAGATACAACACCAAAAGAAGTAGTAGTAAAAGGTGTCACTGCCAAAGTTGCATTAAAATCATCTTCTTTTTATGCTTTACTTATTTTCTTCTTCTGTGTAACTTCAATCGGTAGTTTCGGTCAATATGTATCATCGTTTGCAATGAACATAGGTTATGATATTGTATTTGCTGGTTCTGCAATGGGCGGATGGCAGATTGGTACTTTAATTGGTGCATTGGCATTCGGTATGTTAACTGATAAAATTGGTGCGAAAAACACTGCGATCTTTGCAATGCTACTTGGACTAGTTCCAGTTATTATGCTTATAACTGTTGCTGATAATGCAACAATGTTTAATATCGCTATTGCTATTTTTGGATTTGTTGTTGCATCAATTGGAACATTAGGACCGCTTCTTACAACTGCACTATTCGGTAATAAAGAATATGGTCAGATATATTCGACTGCTGTTATGGGACTTGCTATTGCAGGCATGGTTGCTTTACCTGCTTATGGATATATTGTTCAAATTACAGAAAGCTATACAGCAATTCTTTATGCAGTTGGAATAATGATGGTCGTTAATGTCTTCGCTGTAATCCTAGCCTTTAAAGGTAAGAAGAAGCTTGAAAAAGCTGGTTTGTGGAGTTAATTATTAGATCGATAATATAGAGAGATATCTCTCTTAATTAATATGCACCTCATAGAATAGACATTAGAAAGCCTGAGGCTAAACCGATGTTATTCTAGGGGGTGTATTTTTGACTTTTAATGTAAATTATTCTTCTTATACGACACTATTTCCTGTATACTAATCAATAGTCTTTTAGAATTTTTAATGTATTAATTTATTTTGAGGAAGTGCGATGTTATATGGAGAAATTGGCAGTATATGAAAGTACGCAAGTTTTAGAAGGACAAGCAGTTTTGGCTGCATTAGAGCAATCTCTTGCTATGATAGAATTTAATTCACTAGGAGATGTGCTTTGGGCTAATGATCACTTTGCTTCGGCATTAGGTTACAAAGTTTCCGAAATAGCTGGTATGCATCATAGTCAGTTTTGCACAGTGGATTTTGCTCAAAGCCCAGAGTATTCAAAGCTATGGGATGACTTAAGAAGTGGGCTGAAATTTCAAGAGAAAATTACTCGCGTAGCTAAAGATGGAACGATACTCTATTTTGAAGCTACGTACATGCCAGTTTGTAATGAGGATGGACAAATCGTAGCTGTCCTTAAAGTAGCAACTGATATTACGGCGAGGGAAACTGCGGCTTCTAAACTAACTGCTGAATTACAGCAAATGGCTGAAAATTTACTCCAACGTACTGAAGATGGTATAAACCGTACACAACAAGTCGCCGAGGCAATAGAACAAGTGATTAATGGCAATGAGAGCAACTTAAACTTGCTTCATGACTTAGAGGAACAGACTACTGTGATACAAGGTGCTGTCCAGACAATCCGTGGGTTTGCTTCCCAAACGAAACTACTTGCCTTGAATGCCGCGATAGAGGCTGCGCATGCGGGGGAACATGGTCGAGGTTTTGAAGTAGTAGCTACCGAGGTTCGAAAGTTGGCGAATCAAGTTGAAGAAGGTGCTAACGAGATACGAGCTACGGTGAAAGGGATTTCTGAACAGGTCTACAAGGTTAGTAGAGGCACAAAAGAATCCCAGGGGACTATTGATAATAGTCAGCAGCTAATACAACAAGCTGTCGATGAGTTTGTAGGAATCGGTGAATCTGCTGGCAGGCTTGATATTCAAGCTAAGACTTTAAGCCAATTATTATAATTAACATTTAGTTCGTTGCTAAATAAAGACGTCTGAAACCTGTCTGTATACAGGTTTTAGACGTCTTTATTTGTTATAAAAATGTAGCCTTTTGAGAGTGTACTAAAGGTTGATTGAAACTGCCTCTAAGGATGTTTGATTTTATCTTAATAACGTCGACTTTCTGAAAAACAATGCAGTATTTCTAAAATTTGCCATATTATTATTGTTGAATCTAATATCTATAATTGATTTGTAAGCTTGTAAAGCTAACGCTGTAAAAGATTTCTTTCTTAGTCTAAGAGTTGTTTATCTATGAAAATTAGTTGTGGTGAGGGAGGTTGATTAATAAAGATGTAAACGCTTACTAATTATCTCGTAGGAGAGCAAGAAGGAGTTAATCAACTTTAGTTAATCCAATTATAGGAGGGAAAATAATTGAAAAACTTGAAAAGAATGATCTCCACAATCTCAATGTTCGCTATCCTAATTAGTTTATGCTACATACATCCTAGTATTTCAACAGCCGCTGTTCCTGTAACTTCAGCAAATTCGTCTATATTTGGGCCAAATGTATATGTTTTCGAACCGACGATGTCCTCTTCGGAAATTCAAAGCATTACAAATTCAGTCTTCAGCAACCAGGAATCTAATGAATTTGGAAGCGATCGTTATGCATTTCTCTTCAAGCCTGGTAGTTATAATGTAGATTTTAATGTAGGCTTCTATACACATGTAGCAGGTCTTGGGAAAAATCCAGGAGATGTCACGATATCAGGCGGTTTGAACGTCAATGCAGACTGGGATAACGGTAATGCGACGCGCAATTTTTGGCGTGCGATTGAAAATCTAACCATTAATCCCTTGAGCGGAAAAACACAAATCGCTGTATCACAAGCAGCACCATTAAGACGATTGCATGTTAAGGGTGAGTTAGATCTATTTGATTTTGACTCTAACTGGAACGCAGGTTGGGCAAGTGGTGGATACTTAGCTGATTCGATCGTCGATGGTCCGATTGTTCCAGCCTCACAACAACAATGGTTTTCGAGAAACAGTCAATACAACAATTGGACAAATGGGGTTTGGAATATGGTCTTCGTAGGTGATAGTAATCCGCCTACCGGGCAATTTCCTGATCCTCCGTATACAGTTGTTGAGAAGACACCTGTCATACGAGAAAAACCTTATCTCTATATAGATAATGCTGGTCAATACCAGGTGTTTGTTCCATCATTGCAAACGAATACACAAGGTATCAGCTGGGCAAACGGGTCCACACCAGGAAAATCTATTTCTATTGATCAGTTCTATATTGCTCGTGAAGATACATCTACTGCAGCAAGTATTAACATGGCGCTTAGTCAAGGAAAGAACCTATTATTTACACCAGGCAATTACCATCTGAATGACACGATTAGAATAACGAATCCTAATACAGTAGTACTGGGAATCGGATTACCTACTTTAATACCAGACAATGGACAAATTGCAATGTCAGTTGCCGATATTGATGGTGTGGAAATTGCAGGAATTGTCTTTGATGCTGGTCCTGTTAACTCATCTACATTACTGGAAGTAGGACCTAATGGAAGCTCCAATACACATGTAACGAATCCTGTCTCTCTTCATGATCTTACGTTCAGAACCGGAGGGGCTACTAACGGTAAAAATGATGTAGCATTAAAGATTAACAGCAATAATGTTATTGGCGATCATTTTTGGATATGGCGGGCCGATCATGGTGCTGGAGCGGGATGGGATAGTAACGTCTCTAAGAATGGTCTTGTTGTCAACGGCAATAACGTTACTTTGTACGGATTGTTTAACGAGCATCACAATGAATATCAGACGATTTGGAATGGGAATGGAGGGCGACTTTATTTCTATCAGTCCGAAATTCCTTATGATGTTCCAAGTCAAGAAGCTTGGATGAGTCAGAATGGAACTGTCGACGGATACGCTTCATATAAAGTAGCAAACACCGTTACAGATCATGAAGCATGGGGTCTAGGCATATATTCTTTCTTTAGAGATGCACCTGTTAAGCTAGAAAGTGCGATAGAGGTACCGAATGTACCAGGTGTGAAAATTCATCATGCGACCACAATATGGTTGTCTGGAACAGCTGGAAGTGAAATAACACATATCATTAACAAGATCGGCGAAAAAGTATATGCCAATTCGCCTGCTGGAGCAATGCGACAAACGGTAACTGAATTTGTAGGCAATGGAACTGCAGATGCGGTTGCACCAAGTGTGCCAACGAATCTATCGGCGATAGCTTCGTCAAATAGCCAAATTAATTTAAATTGGACGGCATCTACAGATAATGTTGGTGTCATCGGATATGATATTTATCGCAATGGTTCATTTGTCGGATCGTCAACTCAGACTTCATATACGGATACAGGATTACTTGAATCAACGTTATATAGCTACTCTATTAAAGCTAAGGATGCGGCGGGCAACCTCTCAGCTTCAAGTAACATTGTTACTGCCGTCACATTAGCAGGGGGAGTGGCTATAGCGCTAGACCGAACTGGCTGGACAGCATCTTCCAATCCTGCAAGTGGGGATGTAGCAGCAAATCTATTGGATGGAAATATGTCCTCGCGCTGGAGTACTGGAGCTGCTATGACACCTGGGCAATCCATCGTAGTAGATATGAAATCAGCGAAAAACATAAGTAAGATCGTCATGGATTCTACTGGTAGTGATCTGGACTACGCACGAGGTTACGAAGTATACGTTTCAAATGATGGTACAAACTGGGGAACTGCTATATCTAGTGGTTCTGGCACAGGCCCAATAATTACAGTTGATTTTTCATCTCAGACCTCACGTTATATTAAAGTAGTACAGACCGGTACCGTAACTAACTGGTGGTCTATTCGAGAATTCAATGTATTCGGTAGCATGGTTCCAGTTGATACAGTAGCACCAAGTGTCCCTGCGAATCTGATGGTAACAGTTGCTTCAAATAGCCAAATTAACTTGAGCTGGAATGCTTCGAGCGATAATGATGCTGTATCAAGTTATGATATTTATCGCAATGGTGCTATCGTTGGTTCATCCACTTCAACCACTTACATTGACACAGGTCTAACTCCAGCAACCACATATAACTACTTTATTAAAGCCAAAGATGCAGCAGGCAACATATCTGCTGCGAGCAGTACAGTAAACGCAACTACCTCTGGTGGGGGAACAGGAAATGCACTTGACAGGACGGGATGGGTTGCATCATCCTCTCCAATAAGTGGCGATGTGCCAGCTAATTTATTAGATGGCAGTATGTCCTCGCGTTGGAGTACTGGAGCCGCTATGACACCTGGGCAATCCATTACATTAGACATGTTGGCTGTTAAAGAATTTAACAAAATTGTCATGGATTCTACAGGAAGTAATGATGATTATGCCCGTGGTTACGAGGTATTCGTATCGAATGACGGAACGAATTGGGGTAGCACTATTGCTGTTGGATCAGGAACCGGACCAGTAATTCCGATTAACTTCGCAACTCAACATGCTCGTTACATTAAAATAGTTCAGACTGGCACTTCTTCAAGTTGGTGGTCGATCCGAGAGATTAATATTTACAACTAGTACAATAGAAAAGCATTGATTTAGGTTGTTCTGAATCAATGCTTTTTATAGTTTATTTGGATTAGGGAGTGTGGACTCCTTCTAGCATCTGAGTAATTTGATAATTTCACATTATGGATAGATGTAATAAACTCATATCGATTATGTACTTTCAAACTGTACTCTTTATCAATAATATCCTTCATCTTATTGTTATTAATATTTAGTGTAGCTCTGTAATAGGCAGTAAGGTTAATAGCCTTATCATCTTTAGAATTAATTTGATTAGATGCGTAATCCTGATTTAAATATTCGGTATATAACTGATAAAAGTTACTGTTAGCATGATGTAATAATAGATCAATCTGATCTGCCGAAAGCGAAAAGTCCAATATATCTAGAACATTTCTCTCATTAATTTCAGAGATGAAACCACCGTACAAAGGAAAGATTCCAGACCACATAAAATTTCGTGAATTATATTTATCTCTTCGGACTTCTATGTTGTTATTATTATTATTTTTAGAAGATAATTGATCTGAACCGAATATTTCTTTTTCATATGTTTGGATAAGTAAGAAAGAAAAAACAAGCAGAACTACTGAAATGAGCAACCATTTTAATTTAACCATTACTCTTTCTGTCTCCTCCTTATACGTTTAAATATCAATTCATAAAAGATATAGTTACGTTAACTTATTTTACCATTATCGAGAAACTAATGTTATATTTAGCATGATTATCTAATAGCATGCAGAGCAAGCACAGAATTAGTAAGGTGTTTGTTCTTTTTTTTGTTGGAATTAACAGGTAAATTTTGGTTTTATTATGCTAGGATATATGTTATAACAACCTAATCTCAAAGAGAAATGAGTTGATTCTATGAAGAAGAAAGTCGTTTTAGCGGGTGGGACTGGTTTTGTCGGGATATACTTCAATGAAAAATTTCGAAATATGGGTTATGAGGTGAAAATTATCTCAAGACAAAAAGGTCATATTTCTTGGGATAATGAAGCAGATATAATAGAAGCAATTAATGATTCGGAAATGCTAATCAATCTAGCGGGGAAGTCAGTAGACTGCCGTTACAATGAGCAGAACAAGCGTGAAATTCTAATGTCAAGAGTAGACACAACACGTATACTTGGTAAGGCAGTACTAGAATGTGAAAATCCTCCTATATTATGGATTAATTCAAGTACAGCGACTATTTATCGACATGCTGAAGACCGACCAATGACTGAAGAGACAGGAGAAATTGGTTCAGGGTTTTCCGTTGACGTAGCGACAGAATGGGAAAAGACTTTCTTTTCATTCGACTTATCTGCCACTAGAAGAGTCGCCTTGAGACTTGCAATTGTACTTGGTGAACATGGCGGTGTTATGACTGCCTTCAAAAACTTAGTTAGATTTGGTCTTGGTGGTGCGCAAGGATCTGGCAATCAGAAATTTAGCTGGATTCATATTGAAGATTTATTCGATATGACGATCTTCATTAGAGACAACGCACAGATTAGCGGAGTAATTAATTGTTCTGCACCTCATCCAGTAACCAATCGTGAATTGATGGATACGTTACGGAAAACGATGAATGTAAAATTCGGATTGCCATCTCCAAAGTGGATGCTTGAATTTGGTGCAGTAGTCATAAAAACAGAAACTGAGTTAATTTTGAAGAGCCGGTGGGTTATTCCAGACCGCATAGAGAAAGCTGGATATGTATTTAAATATCGTACTATTGATAATGCACTTCAACAAATCTTACAAAGTACGTAATAACAATAATTAAAAACAAGATAAATATAGAAAACTTGGTTTTGGAAGACAGCTATTAGTGGAAGCAGAGAGAATAATAGTTGATCCCTTTATCATCACTACATTAGATAAAATAAGGAATAAAGAGGCTGGATCCGTAATAATATACTAGTTAGTTTTTTTTGAATAATAATGAAATTATTTTTCTCTAAACTAGTATAGGGAGTGGTTGAAGATGGAAAGAGAAGCAGGGTTTTGGATACGACTTGGTGCTAAATTGTTAGATGGTATTATTATCGGAATTCCAATAAGTCTACTTGCTTCAATCTTTATCGGGGAGCATGCTGAAGATCTATTTAAAAACACTGTGAATGTGCTCTATTCAATGCTTTTACCTATATTTTGGAGTGGTTATACCGTAGGAAAGCGTTTATGTAACATCAGAATTAGAAACGTCAATGATCAGATGCCTCCAACATTTTTGAATATGTTATTGCGTGATGTTGTAAGTGGGCTAGTCTATGCATTCACTTTTGGAATTGGTATCATCGTAAGCATTTGTATGGTCTGTATGCGAGAAGATAAGCGCTCCTTACATGATTTAATTGCAGGGACTGAAGTCATTCATGATTAAGTATGGTGGATAGCCCAATATAGCAATAACAATTATAGTTTTTAATAACCGAAAAAGGCATGATATAAGCTAATTCAGCTTATATCATGCCTTTTTCGATCTTAAGTAATACCCATGACTTTATTAGTGCCGAGATTTGCAATTCTAGTTAATTGAATGGACATATACCTTGGAGAATAGACCATTTTATCAGCAAACCATTTGTGAATGATACCAATGGTTGCAGATGTCATGAAGTCTAACGAGATATCAAGTGGAACAAACAGTTTTTGCTCCATTTTAAGCGCAGCAATTCGCAGGTAGAGCGATTCTCTAATCGTTATGTAGAGTTGCTCATTAATTTGCTTACTATTTTTCTGAAACATGATGCGATAAAAACGTTCATTTTGCGATAAATTTTGAAATATTGCAAGTGTAAATAAGTCAGGTTCATCTTCGTCTATTTGTATATCTTTCAGCGCCACAACTGGTATTGTAGGCGCAATAAGTTCGTTTAATTGAGTTAGCTTTTCTTTCATCATAACCTCTACAAGTTTATCTTTATCTTGATAATGCAAGTAAAAGGTAGAACGATTGATATTAGCCTGCTCAGTAATATCGCTAACTGTAATCTGTTCTAATTCCTTATAGTGTAGTACATCAAGTAATGCCTCACTAATTATCATTTTTGTACGTAATACTCTGCGATCATTATGCTTCTTGTCTGGCATAGTAACACCTCTCAACAGTAATTTGGGTTGTAAAACCAACCGACAGTATATATCGAGTTGTTGCTTATACGACAAAATAGCTTAAGTTGTCTTATTGGTATTTTGTTGCATAATCCTGAAACGACGGATTTTATTATCTGTCTAACATTGTAAAGTAAATCATCATCATGGTTTGAACTGTTGTTTATACCTCATTTCTAAAACTATTGATGGTTGTATAGAAATATGAAATTGCTATAATCATAGCATAAATACCTAGTAATTCAATAGGAAATGTATACATTGGTTTGGAGGGGAATACATGACAACATTATCTATAGCAGAGGCAGATCAATCTTGTATTTATATTGAAAAAGCTAAGCAATTGGCTCAGCAATATGCAATAGATGCAATCGAGCGAGATCAACGAGGTGGTGCTGCATATGAACAAGTGAATTTATTACGTGAAAGCGGACTGCTAAAATTGTTGATCTCAACAAAATACGGTGGGTATGAACAACCGTGGTCATCAGCATTACATGTCGTTAGGGAATTAGCCAAAAGTGATGCGTCACTTGCCCATCTGTACGGGTTCCATTGTATTAATATTCTCGTTGCTAGATGGATAGGTACACCAGAACAGGTTGAGTTTTTGGAAAGAGGTACCGCTGAAAACAATTGGTTCTGGGGTAATTCAGTTAATCACTCTGACCGTAGACTTACTGGAAGAAGGGAGGGAGAGGGTTATCGAATTCATGGTGTAAAGCATTTTTCATCTGGCTCTCCTGGTTCAGACCGTTTAGTTGTAGCATGGCGTGATGAAAGTGATGATGCATTAGTTCATGCAGCAATTGCAACCAATAAATTAGGCGTTACCGTGCATGATGACTGGGATGGAATTGGTCAACGTCAAACAGGTAGTGGAACGGTTCAATTCGATGATGTCTATATTACTGCGGATGAACTATTAGAAAGTAAGGAGCAAGCAGGTAAAGCATTTGCAACGTTGACGCCGATTTTGTCCAAAAGTGTGCTAACCAATGTATATGTCGGAAGTGCGTTAGGTGCAATTGAAGATGCAAAGCAGTATACCATTGCACATACTAGACCGTTCATTGCTTCAGGAGTTGAAAAAGCGATCGATGATCCTTGGATCAAACGTCAGTACGGAGAACTTTGGATTCAAGCTGCTGCAGCGGAAAGCTTTACTGATCGAGCAATGCAAGTGCTTGATCGAGCGTGGCATCGAGGGTTTGAGTTAACGATTGAAGAAAGAGGAGAAGCGGCTGTTATTGTTGGAGCAGCTAACGTTCATGCAGGCAATGTTGCACTTGAAGTAACAAGTCGTATCTTCGAGGTGATGGGCGCTCGATCAGCTACTAGAAGTCAAGGATTTGATCGTTATTGGAGAAATGTTCGAACCCATACGCTTCATGATCCTGTGGAATACAAGTTACGAAGTGTTGGAGATTGGGTGCTAACCAATACGTATCCGTCTACTTTATATAGTTAGGGGGAGGGGTTGCTGCCTATGTGTACTAGAGGAGAAAGGTTTGTTCAAAGTATTGAAGATGGTAGAAATGTGTGGCTTCAAGGTAAGAAAATTGATCGTCTAGGTGAGCATCCAGCTTTCGAAGGTACATTACAAACGATTAGTAGATTATTCAATATGCTGGATACGCCAGGGGAACAAGATAAAGTGGGATTCCGTAAGGAAGATGGGACATATGCGCATCGCGCATTTCTAGTTCCCTACTCCAAAGAAGAGTTAACGTCTAGAAGCGAAGCTTTTCATTATTGGTCTTCAGCTACAAATGGCATGATGAGTCGTCTATCGGATTATGCAAGATCGATGATTACTGGATGGTATGGGGCAAGGGATCAACTTAGTACGTTAGATCCACATTTCAGTGCTAAAATAACCACTTATTATGAGGACGCTAGAGATAATGATCGCTTTTTAACGACTGCGATTTTAGATCCACAAATTAATAGAGCAAGTGGACTTGATGATGACAAAATAGCAGAGCGCTTCTTACATGTTGTTCGTGAGACTAGCGAGGGTATTGTCGTTCGTGGAGCAAAGATGATCGCTACTGGTGCACCTTATACGCATGATTTTATTATTTTCTCGTTGTTAAAACTTAAGAGTGATCATGCCAAGCACGCTCATGTATTAATTGTTCCAGCTAATTCAGCAGGGTTGCATATTGTATGCCGTGAATCGTTCGCAGACGATCGTGCCAAGGAACATTTGCTAAGTTCGCAATATGAGGAAATGGACGCCGTTCTATTTTTCGACGATGTATTAATTCCATGGGAGCGAGTTCTACTCTATGGCAATACTGACGCGGTATTAAAGCTTCGTGAGAATGAAACGGCCAATGCACTAGCTTATCATCAAACGGCAGTCAGGCAAATAGCGAAGCTAGAATTTGTAACAGGTGTAGGGATGGCAATAGCGGAATCTATTGGTGTTAATTCCTTCTTACATATTCAAGAGAAGTTAGGTGAGTTACTGACACAGGTAGATACAATCAAAGCATTAGTATTTGCCGCTGAAGGTAATGCGAAGCCAGATAGTAATGGTATCTATATCCCGCAACTATCTTATATTCATACGGCGCGCAATATTGGAACGAAGCTATATCCTCGTGCAATAGAAATTATCCAGCAAATAGGAGGAGGAGGCTTTGTGCAAGCACCTTCTGGTATGGAAGATTTCTATGGACCGATCTCTAAGCAGATGCATCTCTATTTCGAAGGGGCAACAGTTAGCGCGGAGAAGAAAGTTCAACTTCTTAAGTTAGCGTGGGATTTAATAGGAAGTCCATTCGGTTCTAGACATGAGTTATATGAAAGATTTTATGCAGGTGATCCGATAAGAGGACATGCGAATCAATATTTGGAAGCGAAGCATAGTCATTTTACTGATCCAGTATGGAACTTGATCAAGGAAGGAAGCAAGTACTAAATCCATCTTGTAATAAGAAAGTCATCAACGGCAAAACAACATAGAGTGTGAGAAAAATAGAGAAAACATTTGGAGGGATTGTAATGAAATCATTAGAGTTAGCAAGTAAGAAAGGTTCCACATTTTCGATGATTATAGCACTAGTCCTAGTATTATCGATGGTATTAACCGGATGCGGTAGTAATACTGGACAAAGTGGAGTTAGTAATAATTCAACTAATAAGGAAACTAGCTCACCCAATGACACTACAACTAATAGCAACGAGCCAATTAAAGACGGCACAATAATCGTCGCTTTATCAACAGATATTAGTACGCTTGATCCATCGCGTGAAGGTGGATGGGAGACTTATCTTGTTAATAAAAATGTTCATGAATCACTAGTGAAAGAAGATTTAACGAAATCTAGCGAAGAATCTCCGACAGCTCCTATCATTCCAGGTCTAGCAGAATCTTGGGATATTTCAGAAGATGGTAGAACGTATACGTTCCATCTTCGTCAAGGAGTTAAGTTTCAAGATGGAGCAGATTTCAATGCGGAAGCAGTAGAATTCAATGTGCGCCGCGCTTGGGATAAATCGTTCGAGTATTTTGATGAGGCGAGCTCGATTATGATGAGCAGAACATATCATGATTTGAAAGAAGTGAAGTCGATAGACACGAATACAGTGAGTTTAACCTTTAATAATCCTTACCCAGCGTTGCTTCGTTTACTTGCGCAAGGTAGTGGTGGTTCAGGATTAATTGCTAGTCCAGAAGCAATTAAAACTTACGGTAATGATGGATATGGTGAGCATCCTTCAGGCACAGGACCTTACCAGTTAGAAGAACGTGTTATTGGTGAAAAAATCGTGCTAACACGTAATGAAGGATATTGGGGAGAACAACCTTATAACAAAAAAATAATTTTCCGACCTATCTCTGACAACAATGCGCGAGTGGCAGCTCTTCGTACCGGTGAAGTTGATATTATTCAAAATCCACCAGTTGATAGTTTAGCTCAATTAGAAGCAGAAGGTTTCCTTGTTCCACAAGCTGATCTGCCTATTGTTTACTATCTAACATTAAATACGGCCAATGAATATTTGCAAGATGTTAAAGTTCGTCAAGCTATAACATTAGCCATTGATCGTGAAAGTTTAGCGAAAGATTTGTTGAATGGTTACGCAATTCCTGCCTACAGCGCTGTTAACGCAGGTAGTGAAATTTATGATCCACAATATAAACCATTCCAATATGATGTAGAAAAGGCAAAGCAGTTATTAACAGAAGCGGGTTATCCAGATGGGTTGGAGTTAACGCTACAAACCTATCTTGGAACGGAATCTTATGTTGAATGGATTCAGCGTGATTTGGAAAAAGTTGGGGTTAAAGTGAAAATTGAAACTTACGATTACAATACATTCGGTTCATTGCGCTTTATGTCACCTGATGTAGGCATTAATACAATGGATTGGGGCTTTGTTACGCCTTATTGGTTGTACATTGTAGGTTACTCATCTAGTACAGGTCGTTATGGTAATTATGCAAGTGCTAACTTTGATAAAGCAGTAGACTTAGCGATGAACGAAGTTGACTACGATCAATCATTAGAATATTGGAAGCAAGCACGAGATGTAATTGATGAAGATGCCGCTATTGTTCCACTATTCAGTAATCGTACATTAGTAGCAGTTAGCAGCAAAGTGAAAGGTTTTGTACTACCTTCACAAAATTGGTACGATCTTGAAACAGTTTGGCTAGAAGAATAGCGATGAAGCTTAATTAGAAAGGAGAATGGTTATGGCAATTTATACGTTGAAACGAGTCGCTGCGGTCATTCCGGTACTCATATTCGTCACGTTAACCGTATTCCTTGCTGTTCACTTCAGTCCAGGTAATCCTGTTATTATGATACTCGGAAGTGATGCAACACCTGAAGCCATTGCTAAACTAAGTCAAGAAATGGGGCTTGACCGCCCCTTTCTTGTTCAATACGTTCACTGGGTAGGTGAGCTAATACAAGGGAATTTTGGTAACTCATATATTACAAAAGTATCGGTATACGAGGTGCTACTAGATAAATTTACGAACACAATTATTTTAGCATCAGGTGGGCTTATCTTAACTTGTGTATTTGGGATATTGATCGGCGTAATAGCCGGAATTAAGCGTAATAGTTGGATTGATCGCTTAATTATGCTTATTACAATGATCGGCTCTAATCTGCCTAGCTTTTGGCTTGGTATCATATTAGTCTCCATATTCTCTATACAACTAGGCTGGTTGCCCTCGTCAGGAATGTACAATATGCGAGGAGAAGAAACTTTTCCAGTGCTTTTGAAGCATTTGATACTACCGTCAATCGCCATTGCTGCTTCATCGGTTGCTATCGTAGCTAGACTAGTGAGAGCAAGCGTAATTGAAATTATGAATGCTGATTATATGCAAACTTTACGTTCACATGGTCTATCGAAAAAAAGTATCTATGGCAAGCATTTATTACGAAGCATACTTTCTCCTGTTATTAATATTACTGGGCTTGAAGTGGGATACCTACTCGGTGGAGTGTTGTTTGTAGAAACAGTTTTTTCATGGCCTGGTATAGGAACATTACTGTATAACGCAATTATGGGACATGATATACCATTTATTCAAGCCGGTGTTGTACTTGTAGCGGTTATGTATGTACTCGTTAATTTAATAACAGATATGCTTGTAACTTATCTTAATCCTAGGCTGAGACAGTAGCATGTTTATAGTAAGGAAGGAGTTTTGAGATGCCAAAGCGTCTAATACGAATCAATGATTCTGTTATAGTACCTACTTCTACACCAATCATTAATAAGCGAACAGTTTCGCCCAAGTGGAAAAGAGTATGGATTGATGATCGTACCGTGCTTGCAGGTAGCATTATTGTTGTTCTTGCAATATATGTCTCAATATTTGCAACAATACTTGCTCCATACGCACCCAACGTTGGCGACAATAGTTTACGCCTTGCATTGCCTGGCACATCAGGTCATTGGCTTGGACTAGACCAACAGGGGCGAGATATATGGAGTCGATTAATGTATGGTGGCAGAATGTCGCTTATGACAGCGATTATACCTATTGTTATTGCTGCATTACTTAGTGGCACCATAGGATTGATAGCTGGGTTTATGAAAGGTAAAATTGGCGAGATTATTATGAGATTTATGGACATATTGTTTGCATTCCCAACGATTTTATTGGCATTAACGATTACAACACTATTAGAGGTTGGTATAAGATCCGTCATTATTACATTAACGATCGCACTCATTCCGAATATGACTCGAATTGTATATACCGCTGTTATTGCTGAGTCAGGCAAAGAATATATAGAAGCGGCAAAAGTATTAGGAGCATCCAAATTCGAGTTGATTTTTACAGAATTACTCCCTAACGTTGTCACTTCTTTGATCGTATATGCTACTTCTCTTGTTGGGAAAATGATAATCTTCTCAGCTGGTCTAAGTTTTATGGGGTTAGGAATTCAAGCTCCACAATCGGATTGGGGTAAGATGACTTCAGATGGTATGGCTGTAATCTTGCAAGGTAGCTATCATGCAGCTACCATTCCAGGACTTGTTATTCTAATAGTCTCGATTGGTTTCAACTGGTTAGGTGATGGGCTACGTAATCATTTTGATCCTCATTATTAAATTCGTGGTGGTGAGCCTATGGCAATATTAGAAGTAAAAAACTTGCATACACAGTTCAAGACGCAAGCAGGCATCATTAATGCAATCAATGGAATTGATTTTTCGATTGAAGCGGGTGAGGTGCTAGCAATTGTCGGAGAGTCTGGATCAGGTAAAAGTGTAACTGCTCTATCTGTAATGGGGTTATTGCCGCGTTCTATTGCAAGCATTACGGAAGGGAGTATTTCGTTCGTTGAAGTTGATCTCACGAAGATTGATCATAAGCAATATAATCGTATACGCGGCAAAGATATTTCAATGATATTTCAAAATCCTCTAACCGCACTTGACCCGTATTTTGCAATTGGCAATCAATTATCAGAAATCATCGCTAAGCATCAACCATCACTTTCAAGAAAAGATGTGAAGCAAGAAGCTTCTGCATTATTACGAAAAGTTGGTATTCATGATACGGAGCGTGTACTACGTGCCTATCCACATGAGTTAAGTGGAGGAATGAGGCAACGAGTCGTTATTGCATTAGCTATTAGTAGTCGACCGAAGCTAATTATTGCAGACGAACCAACGACTGCGCTCGATGCGACGATTCAGAAACAAATATTAGAGCTGCTAAAACAAATTAATGAGGAGTATAACACCGCTATTATGATTATTACGCATGATTTCGGTGTGGTTGCTAATATAAGTGATAAAGTTGCCGTTATGTACGCTGGTAAGCTCGTCGAGTTTGGGAAAACAGAGGACGTTATTAGACAACCACTTCATCCGTACACGAAAGGATTAATAGAGTCCGTTCCAGGTGTTACTCGTTCAGTTGAGCAATCTCAACAATATCGTCTGCCACAGATCGAAGGTTCAGCACCAGATTTACTAGAATTATCCGAGGGATGTGTGTTTTTCGAGCGATGCCCTAAAGCATCTACCCATTGTCTTCATCATAATCCTGAACTAACGACATTAAGTGATAAACGACAAGTTGCATGTCATTATCCGGAAGGGGTAGGTGCATGAAACCATATATTGAGTTAAAAGGATTAACCAAAGTATTCAGTACTCCATCTTGGAGAAAGAATTCATCAAAGCAACAATTTATTGCTGTGAATGATATTAATCTAACGATTCATCGAGGTGAAATTGTTGGACTAATTGGTGAATCGGGTTCAGGGAAATCTACCTTAGGAAGAATGATATGTCGATTGTTAGAGCCAACCGCAGGAGAAGTGCTAATTAATGGGCAATCGATAACTTCGCTTCCTAATAAACAAATGCGAAGTTATTATCGTCAGATGCAAATGATATTTCAAGATCACTCATCGGCTTTAAATCCGAGAAAAAAGATCGGAGAACAGATCATTAAACCTATGATGCGTCTAGGAGTTGTTTCAAGTCGCAAAGAGGCTGAAGCAGCAACGATAGTTCTACTAGAACGTGTTGGATTGAAGGCAGAGCATATGCATCGTTACCCACACGAATTTTCTGGTGGACAGCGTCAAAGAATTGGGATCGCCAGAGCACTAGCAGTACAGGCAGAATTCATTATTCTTGATGAACCTACATCTGCCCTTGATGTGTCAATTCAGGCCCAAATATTGAATTTACTGTTAGATCTACGTGATGAGTTTGACTTAACTTATTTATTCATCGGACATAATCTTGCAGTTATCGAATTTTTCTGCGATACAGTCGCAGTAATGGAGCAAGGCGAAATCGTAGAGTATATCGTTGCCGATCAACTATTCAGTCATGCGATTCATTCAACGACGAAGAAGCTCATTGAATCCGTACCTTCTATAGAAAAGTTTCGAATAAGACAATCTCAGCTAGTGGATGGTAAGGAGTTAATTACGGTATAAGAGGAAGGGATTATTATGGGAAATGTTACTCGTCAAATGAGTATTGGAGTGTTTTTGTTAGGAGTTGGACATCATATTTCATCTTGGAGAGATCCGCTCGCAAGACCTGATCAATTGAATGATTTTGAATTTTACAAACATATAGCACAAACCGCTGAACGTGGGAAATTAGATATGCTATTTATAGCAGATCGACTAGCTGTAACTGACCGTTATGATGCGATTATTAAACATAGCATTAATACTCACTTGGAACCAATTACGCTACTTTCTTCTCTCATTGGTGTAACGGAAAAGATTGGACTTGCGGCAACGGTTTCCACCTCATTTGCAGAGCCCTATCATCTAGCTAGAGAAATTGCTAGTCTAGATCATCTAAGTGGTGGTCGTGTAGCGTGGAATGTTGTTACTACGGCAGAGAAGGAAGAGGCACTTAATTTCCGTGACGAGCATTTTGAGCATGCTCATCGTTATGAACGTGCACAAGAATTCGTCGATGTCGTCACAGGTCTATGGGATAGCTGGCAAGATGATGCGATCGTAGAAGACCGAATCAGTCGTGTGTTTGCTAATCCAAGTGCTATTCATAAGTTGCAACATCAAGGAAAAGAATTCCGAATAGAGGGTCCGCTGAATATTCCACCTACGCCACAAGGTAGACCGGTGCTTATTCAAGCTGGTGCTTCCGAGGCAGGTCAGTATTTGGCTGCACGCAATGCTGACGTTATTTTTACCGCTTGGCACACAATGGAAGAAGCACAACTGTTCTATAAAAGTGTTCATAGTAAGCTAGAAAGTGTAGGAAGAGAGACTAGTAGTATGAAAATACTTCCAGGAATCTATCCCGTTATCGGTTCATCAGAGAAAGAAGCGAAAGAGAAAGCAGAATATATGCATAGTCTGTTAATCGACTCACTTGGTCTAGCTTGGCTGTCTATTGTACTAGCAACAGATCTAACAACTTGTGATCTCGATGCACCACTTCCAGAACTTCCTGATCTAGATAAAGTTAATGCAGGCAGAGGACGTTTTCAACTTGTATCAGATATGGCAAAGCGTGAAGGTCTGAATGTTCGTCAACTTATTAAGCATATGATCGGTTCTCGAGGTCATAAAACTGTATACGGTACGGCATCACAAGTGGCAGATCAGATGCAGCTATGGTTTGAGAATGACGCCTGCGATGGCTTTAATATATTACCACCCCACTTCCCAAGTGGCTTCGAGCAATTCGTAGATTCTGTTATCCCTGAATTACAAGCTAGAGGAATATATCGACAGGATTATGAAGGTTCACAATTGAGACAGCATCTAAATGTCTAATAAAAGAATAGTGAGGAGGAGCACATCATGAGTAAATCTAAACAAAGAATGAAACTTGGCGTATCCATCGCAGGGGCTGGTTATATTCCTGGGGCATGGAATTTTTCAAATTCAATTGCTAAGGAACGTCTAACTAGTAACTATTTCAAAAAAATTGCTCAAGAGGCAGAGAGAGCAAAGTTTGATTTTATTCTAATTGATGAATTACATGGTTTAACCACTTACGAGGATGAGTCGTTGAAAGTTAGTCCTCAATATCGTTTGGATTCTATAAGTGTAACAAGCTCTTTGCTTACGTATACAGAGCATATTGGATTAGTTGCGACAATACCAATTACAACTAGTCAGCCATATCATGTGGCTAGAAAGCTAGCGTCACTTGATCATCTGAGTAAGGGGCGTGCTGCATGGAATGTCGTAATTAATGATCAAGAGCGCACGTATCGTCATTATGACGTAGCGCTCGTACCTGATCCATCAGAATGGAAGCAACAGGCAGAAGAATTTCTTAATATAACATCATCATTATGGGATAGTTGGGAAGATGATGCTATTATTGGAGATAAGGAAACAGGAATATATGCTGATCCAAGTAAACACCATCATCTGAACTTTAAAGGAAAGTATTATTCGGTAGCGGGTTCACTGAATGTCATTCGTCCGCCACAAGGGTATCCGGTACGAATTCAGCAGGCGGATTCTGTCTTAGGACTTGAGTTAGTAGCTAAACATGCAGATATATTACTCGTTGGAGTCAAGACGACAGCAGAAGCGATTCATAAATATGAAGAGATACGACTTCAATTAAAGCAACAATTCCTTATACAGCAACCACAATTGCTACTAAATGTGTTGCCGATTATTGGAGATAACGAAGCAGAAACTGACAAATTGCTAGAAGCATATGAACAACAGCAGTCGGAAGTAGTTAGTGAAGCGGGGTTCGGTGTAAGAAACTGGATTACACTTACAGGTACTAAGACGCAAATCGCTGATGCGCTGCAAAATTTATATACTAATGTGGGGTACGATGGATTCAATCTTATACCTGCCGTGCTTCCAGAAAGTTTGCAGCAACTGACCGAGCAGCTTATTCCAGAGTTACAAGAGCGAGGTCTTGTTCAAACACAATATGATGATGTAACGTTACGAGAAGGATTGGGTATAGCTCGACCAAACAATAAATTTCGGGAGGCAGTGCGCCAGTGAGTCATAGTATAAATAGAGGTAGCGAAGCAGAAGGGGAATGGATTCGTTCACAATTAGTTGCCTATAATAATGAGCATGCACCTACAACATATGAACCGATTACATTGAAAATTGTTAATGATCAACAAGAAATAATTGGTGGACTTAATGCTGTTCATCTATGGAATTGGATCGAGGTTAACCATCTATGGATTGATAATTGCTATCGCGGACAACGGTTAGGATCAGATTTATTAGATGAGATTGAGCGTATTGCTCGAGAGAGAAAGTGCTTATACATCAAATTAAATACGTTCACATTTCAAGCACCACAATATTACCCTAAGCATGGCTATCAGCAATATGCAATTATTGAAAATGTACCTCCTGGCTTTAATCATCATTTCTTTATTAAAGATTTATCAGTGGTGCAGTAGACAGACTAATTACAAGCAGATAAGATACGATAGCACTGCCTAACATGATTGCATGGGCAGTGCTTTTTGTAGGTACAATTCGATAGAGAACGGATTAGTATCTGCGTCCAAATGTGGGGAGAGCAATTCTCTTCACACTTTTTAAACATTCATGTATACTAAGTGTATTGAAATTGAAAGAGGTGCAACAACGAATGAGCGGATCATCTTATGTTATTGGAGAAGTTGTACATGGTGCTGCACTAGGGCGAGAATTGATGTTTCCAACGATTAATTTAGGAGGAAGTGTTGATCAATATGATTCTCCTAAAGCTGGGATATATCTTGGAATCGCAGAGATTATTACGGGAGTATTCGCTAATCAATCGTATTATACTCTTATAAGTGCGGGGTATCGACCAACTGTGAATGGTGATTCCTATAAAATAGAAGCGTATTTACTTGATTTTTCAGGAGATTTGTACGGGGAACAAGTAAAGGTAACATTCTCAACATATTTACGTGGTGAGATTAAGTATGACAATTTGGATGATCTTATTGAGCAGATGAAGCTTGATGAGTTGAATGGAAGAGAATTGATTGCGCAAGGAAAGATAGAAGCTTTAACATAAGAACAGTCGAATAGTTCGTGTGATTTTTGCTTCAATGAAGGATGTGAGATTAGTATGGGATTAGGTATCGTTGTTGTTGAGACCTGTACTAGAAATGAACTATCGAATTTGGATTTAGAACAATTGGAAACCGTATACGAAGAGGTTGCAGTGATGCGAACCGATTGTCTCAATATGTGTAATCTATGTAGAGCTAGACCGTATGCATTAGTTAATGGAAATAAAGTATATGAAAAAACGACCTCTGAATGTTATGAACAGGTTGAGGTTGTGATTCAATCAGAACTGAAAGATTTCTATCAATACTAGAGGTAGTTCAAAACATCCACTCGCGATCACTATGTGGTGCTTCGTAGCGTAATCGACGGCGAATATGCACTCCATCGGAAGCCTGCGTGTGCTCACGTACACAATACGTACGCTGTGCTACTCGTTTCCGCTGGAATGCATCTTCTCGACATGCGAAAGCCCGCTTTTTGAACCTTTATTGGAAGAGGAAGTTCAAAAAGCAGGCATTGATAACTAAGTAATAAAGTGGCGCTCATTCATTATGGGAAATCTTAAATGAATGGGCGTTATTTGTGTGATCGGATCATATATACATATAGGAGATATTATAATATGACATCTTTACAACAAGAGACAAGGTTAGAGAAACGTAATTATACGTGGCAGTTGCTTACTATTTTTATCGGGTTCATCATTTTTGGCTTATCTGAAAATATTAAGGGACCTGCTATCCCCAGAATGCAGCTGCAATTCCATCTAGATGAAGGACAACTCGGCACGTTATTATCATTGAATTCATTAGGCTATTTATTAGCTTGTTCATTTACAGGGTTACTCGTCCGGAAGTTTGGAATGAAAGTTGTTACTGTTATGACCTTCATTATTATGTTTGTATCGGGTGTACTTGTATGGCTTTCCTATTCTTATACATGGCTGATTGGTTCAAATTTTGTGCTTTACATCGGAAATGGGATGCTAGAGATTGGATTGGCTATCCTAGGTGCACGTATTTTTACGAAAAATACTGGTACGATGATGAATCTCTCACATTTCTTTTATGGCATAAGTTCTGTCGTAGCGCCGCTATTAGCAACGGGATTAATGAGTATTAGTTTATTTGGTTATGCTATCGATTGGAGAACGATGTATCTAATCGTTCTTACACTATCATTAATTCCTATTATTCCTGCTTTATTAAGTCGTTTTCCTGGTGACGACATTAAAGCAGAGGACCGTAAATCATTCAAAACTTTAATGAGAGACAAATCGTTATGGTTATTAATTGCTATATTAACATTCGGTGTTGTATCCGAGCTTTCTGTAGGTGGATGGCTAGTTAACTTTTTAGAGAAAAGCTATGGATGGACGACAATAGCGGCGTCTAGTATGCTTTCTTCGTTCTTTATTGGCTTCTCATTGGCTAGATTATTTCTAGGACCAATTATTGATCGAGTTGGATTTACCGTTTCGATCATTGGTGTTTCCATGATTGCTGCAATCTGCACGTTTATTGCAACGTTAGGAGGGGAGAGTTATGCCATTTTCTTTGCGATTGCAGGCTTTGGAGTTGCACCAATCTATCCAACCGTTATGGCATTCATCTCGAAACGTTATCCTAATGATAGTGATGTAGTTATCGGTTTTGTAGCAACGATTATGGGTCTGGGCTCAGTCATTGGCAATTATCTCATAGGAATTATCATTAAAGGCGTCAAGAACGCTTATGGCGCTGATACGAGCTTGGCGTTAATGAGAGGGTTACAGGCTGGTTATCTCTTTATCGGGGTTTGTGCGCTATTATGTTCGCTATTAGCGGTTGTTATGTATAGATATCTAAAAAACCGCAATGAACTCATCTAAATTTAAGAGGAAGTTCAAAACGTCCACACGTGATCACGAGGTATAGTCATTGGAGTATATTCGGCAGCGAAGATGCCTCCCATCGAAAGCCTGCGTGTGCTCGCGTACACAAAACGTACGCTGTGCTACTCGTTTCCGCTGTGGGGCATCTTCTTGGTGCTGACGAGCGAACGTTTTGAACCTCTATTGGAAGAGGAAGTTCAAAACGTCCACCGGTGATCACGAGGTATAGTCATTGGAGTATATTCGGCAGCGAAGATGCCTCCCATCGAAAGCCTGCGTGTGCTCGCGTACACAAAACGTACGCTGTGCTACTCGTTTCCGCTGTGGGGCATCTTCTTGGTGCTGACGAGCGAACGTTTTGAACCTCTATTGGAAGAGGAAGTTCAAAACGTCCACCGGTGATCACGAGGTATAGTCATTGGAGTATATTCGGCAGCGAAGATGCCTCCCATCGAAAGCCTGCGTGTGCTCGCGTACACAAAACGTACGCTGTGCTACTCGTTTCCGCTGTGGGGCATCTTCTTGGTGCTGACGAGCGAACGTTTTGAACCTCTACTTGAAGAGGAAGTTCAAAACGTCCACTCGTGATCACGAGGTATAATCGTTGTAGCTCAGTCGGCATCGAAGAAGAAGAAACCAACAAGTCGAAAGTGAAATCCTCCTTGTTGGTTTCTTCTTTTCACTCATATATTATTTAATGCTTTCTGTCAGCAACAAATTATCGTTTAATCTTGAAATGAACGACTGCAGAATATAACATTTTCTCGCGAATTGGATGAAAGGTCACATGATGAGAGATTGAATGTGGCTCCAACATAAGCGCTTTATTATTATCAATTTGTTGAGCAATTGCATTTTCAAGTTCTTTAAGCGATAAAGCTTCAAAAAATTCGATTTTAGTATCTAATAGGTCAAGACGAAA
This sequence comes from Paenibacillus endoradicis, assembly GCF_024721975.1. The sequence continues at coordinate 675,866 of NZ_JANQBB010000003.1, forward strand.
ATCCATGTCGTACGCTCCTTTTGTTGCAAATTTGTCGATATTAAACATAAATACCAATGTATAATTAGTGTACACTATAATGGTAATAATGTAGTGAGTTTATGTTAAAACTTTTCCTTGATGCTATTACTTAGGAGATTATTGAAAAATACTAAGATACTTATATTAAACTTTAGGAGGGGTAATATTGGGCGGTGTACCAGGCTCTGTATGGTTTTTCACTATAATAATTATTGCGATCATCACTTGGGTGACGTTATGGGTAACAAAAAAAGCTTATTCAAAAAAATGGGATCAATCTGATGAGTAAAGATTAATGAACTGCTGCTAACATTGTGGCAGTTTTTTTATTTTCATTAGTAGCTTAACTTACAATCGTGGAACATTGATAATAAAGCATAAAAAAACTTCTTCACTCGTAAGAGTAGAAGAAGTATATGTTGTAAAATGGTGCCGTCGAGAGGACTTGAACCCCCAACCTACTGATTACAAGTCAGTTGCTCTACCAGTTGAGCTACAACGGCGAATATGTAACATATGAGTTTGAATAAAGATGGTGCCGTCGAGAGGACTTGAACCCCCAACCTACTGATTACAAGTCAGTTGCTCTACCAGTTGAGCTACAACGGCCAATATGTACATATGAGTTTGAATAAAAAATGGTGCCGTCGAGAGGACTTGAACCCCCAACCTACTGATTACAAGTCAGTTGCTCTACCAGTTGAGCTACAACGGCATATTATTTTCAAAGACAAAAAGTATTATCACATAATTAATGACATAAATCAACCCTTTTGAAAAAAGTTTAAATATTCCGAAAAATCAAACCGATAATTACATGAAAAAAGAGCTTATTGTCTATACCTAAGTATAACAATAAGCTCCTTATATTATGCGGTATGTTCTTCAGAAAGATTAACAGGTAACTCAATCTGCATTTCAATTTTACGAATACGATTTTTGCTTGTTTCACGGACAATGAATTTCAAGTTTTCGTATTGTAAAGACTTGCCTAGCTTAGGATCTTGCATCTTACTGTAAACCCAACCACCAATGGTTTCTACTTCTTCATCTTCAAAACTAGCTCCTGTAAGCTCATGAATTTCGTCGAGAAGAACTTTTCCATCTAACAGGTAACAGTTCTCATCAAGTTGCTCAATTTCTTTACGTTCGTCAGCATCGAATTCATCTCGAATTTCACCAACAATTTCTTCAATAATATCTTCGATTGTAATAAGTCCAGATGTCCCACCGTACTCATCGACTAGTATAGCGATATGAACGCGTTCTAACTGCATACGTTTCAATAAAGTTTTAATAGGTGTTACTTCAGACACACTTAGTACTGGATGAATTAATGATTTCAGATCAAATTGATGCGTTTTATAATGTTCAAGAAATAATTGCTTCGTATTAATCATACCTACGATATTATCTTTGCTTTCCATTGCTACAGGAAAGCGAGTATATTGTTCACGCTCAATAACTTCAAAGTTTTGTTCAAGCGAGTTATTTGTATACAAACATACCATATCTGTACGTGGAACCATGATTTCTTTAGCTAACAATTCATCGAAAGCGAAAATACGACTAACATAACCATATTCAGTGTTATTAATTTTTCCACTTTGATAGCTTTCATTCAAAATAATTTGAATTTCTTCCTCACTATGAGCATCTTCATGCTCTTTCGCGGAATGTAAGCCGAAAAGACGAGTAATGGCATTTGCTGAACCATTTAGAGTCCAGATGAACGGATACAATACTTTATAGAAAATAATAAGCGGCTTAGCTGTTAATAATGAAATTTGTTCAGCTTTTTGAATAGCCCAAGTTTTAGGTGCTAATTCACCTACGACTACATGGAAAAATGTGATGACGATAAATGCAATTGCAATTGAAACGGGATGACTAATGGATTCGCTAATACCTAAATCATGGAACAACGGTAACAGGATGGCAGCTACTGTCGGTTCACCTAGAAAACCAAGACCTAAAGCGGTACAAGTTATACCTAGCTGACAGGCAGATAAATATGCATCCAGATTGCTAGAAATTTTTTGTACTGAAGCTATACCTTTCTTTCCTTCCAGTACTAACTGATCAATGCGGCTTGAACGTAAGCGTACAATCGCAAACTCTGCGGCTACAAAGAAAGCAGTTAAAAAAATCAGTAATGCAATCATGAATAATTTGAGACCTATGTCCATTTCTAATCTTCACTATCCTTTTTCTAATATTTTTTAATTACATCTTAAACTATATCATATAAAATAAGAGGTATTGATAGCAAATGACAAAAGCGGCGATAACGCAGTTATTAAGGGGTATGGAACGCAAAAGTCTGATTAATGGCAAGAAATCAAACAATTTTAGTATGAATAGGTACGTTTTTCGCCATATTGCTTTAGTATTGAATATTTTTTTGGATATTATTAGTAGACGAACAGCCCTTTACTCTCATTTTGCATAAAATGGAAATACTATAAAGTGATTTATGATATAATGGACGAGTTATGATATTTTCACTATTTATTGAAAGTAATGATCTGCCGATATAGTAATTATCAGTCATGAAGTGGGGGATAGAAATAGTTATGGAGATTAATACTACAAAAGCTATGATGCAACAGCAAATAAATTCTCAGCTTAACTATTATACAGGTAAAAAAGTTCAAAGTGATTCCAGTAATAAGTCCCAGTTTGATGAATTATTGCAAGAAGCAAAAGTTTGGGATCCTGCGCTTGGAAAAGCTTCGGAGGAAGCAGATCAAGACCTTATATGGGGATACCTCGGACAAACAGGAGTAAGTCATGTTCAACAATATGGAGAAGAAGTAGTAAGTGCAGTAAGAGGAACAGTTGGTTTATCATCGTCAGAAGCTGTAAATGTTGGAAGTAGCTATGGTAGCTCTCAATATGCTTCTCTAATTGGAGCAGCATCACAAAAGTATGGTGTTGATGCATCTTTAATTGAAGCAGTTATTCAAACAGAGTCCAACTTCAATGCTGGTGCAGTATCGTCTGCAGGGGCAAAAGGGCTTATGCAACTGATGGACGGGACAGCAAGAGGACTAGGTGTAACGAATTCTTATGATCCACAGCAAAATATTGAAGGCGGTACTCGCTATTTGGCTATGCTACTTAAAAAGTACAATGGCAATGAACAGGTCGCTCTTGCAGCTTATAACGCAGGACCTGGTCGTGTAGATCGTCTTGGTATTGCTACCAACGCTGATTTGCAACAAAAAATGTCATTACTGCCTCAAGAAACACAACGTTATATAGGTAAAGTATTATCAGCTCAAGCATAATATAAAGTTGAACATAAGCGAGAATAATAAGAAACGGGAATACGTGTTCCACTTAAAGGAAGTTAAAGTGGCACTTTCGTATATCCCGTTTTTATCGTATATTGTAGGTTGTACATTTAATCACAGTGGAAGAAGGTTTACATGTTATGCTTTATTTTGACCATTGCGCATCTACCCCTCCTCATGAGGATGTTGTGCGTACGATGATGGAAGTCATGACGAAACATTATGCCAACCCATCCTCGTTGCATAGTGGTGGCGTAGCGGCAGCAAAACTTATTGAAAAAGCACGTGAACAATTGACTAGTTTAATGCATACGAAGCAAGGCAAATGGATGTTTACTTCTGGTGGCACAGAATCTAATAATTTAGCGATTAAAGGCGTTGCCCGTCAATATGCTAATCGTGGCAAACATATTATTACTTCAGCAGTAGAACATGCTTCTGTTCATGAAGCTATGCAACAACTCGGGCAAGAAGGTTTTACGATTACTGAGCTTCCAGTTGATGCTACTGGGCATGTATCACTAGATCAATTGAAACAGCACATAACGGTTGATACTATTCTAGTAAGTATTATGCATGTTAACAATGAGTTAGGTTCAGAACAACCGATTGCTGCAATCGGACAATTGCTAAAGCAATATCCCAAAGTAATATTTCATGTTGATGCCGTACAAAGTCTTGGAAAACTCAATATTGATATTGAGGATTGGGGAATAGATTTATTAAGTGGTTCAGCACATAAATTGCGTGGTCCTCGTGGGGTCGGTTTTCTCTATATGCGAAATGGTATACAATTAGTACCGTTACAAGTAGGTGGCTCTCAAGAACATAATTTACGAGCAGGAACTGAGAATATAGCTGCGGTTGTTGCTAGTGCAAAAGCGTTGCGATTAGCAATACAATCATTAGATCAGCATTATAATGCTGCTGCAATATTAGCGACATATTTACGTGGAAAAATTCAAGAAATACCTGAATTAAAGCTTAATGGCGGTGCACCACAATCTCCGTATATCGTTCATTTCTCATATCCAGGGATGAAGCCGGAAGTCGTTATTCATATGTTGGAGCAACGGAGTATTCTAGCATCGACTCGTTCAGCTTGTTCCTCCAAGGACGATAAACCTAGTCGTGTTCTTATGGCTATAGGGGCAACAAGAGGAGAAGCTACTGGAGGCATTCGTATTAGCTTTGGACAAGAACATACAATAGCGGATATTGATACTTTAGTGGATGCGTTGAATGAAATAATACAGTCACTAAAACATCTTGAGAGGGGCAACACACATTGATGTACGATCGTATAGTGTTACGATATGGCGACTTAACAATGAAAGGTCGCAATCGTAAAATATTTGAAGATAAAATGCTAAAGTCAGTGAAGCGAGCAATGAAAGAGTTTCCTGAGGTAACCTACTGGAGAACATACGGAAGACTATATGTCATTCTAAATGGAATTCCACATCAACCAGTCATTGAGCGTTTGAAAGATTTGTTCGGAATTATCTCAGTTAGTCCGGTTATTTCTGTACCTTCAGAACTTGAAGCGATTAAAGCAGCAGCTGACGAGGTTATGAAATCTCTAGATAAGACTCCAGCTACTTTCAAAATTAATGCTCGTCGAGCATGGAAAAGATTTGCCCACGGTTCTCATGAGATGAATCATTTGATCGGTTCTCATATATTACCGCAATATCCTGATATGAAAGTAGATGTTCATAATCCTGAACTGGAACTGAAGATCGAAATCCAAGAAGAAGCTACTTATTTGTATTGGGAAAACATTGCAGCTGCTGGTGGTTTTCCTTATGGCTCAAATGGTAAAGCGATGTTATTGCTTTCTGGGGGGATCGACAGTCCTGTAGCGGGCTGGATGGCGCTTCGTAAAGGTCTTGAAATTGAGGCGGTACATTTCCATAGTTATCCTTTCACGAGTCAACAAGCAACAGATAAAGTTATTACACTTGCTAGAAGATTGTCATACTATAGCGGTGTTCCAATTCGTCTACATCTTGTTCCATTTACAGAAATTCAAACTCGCATCACTCATAGTAATCAAGAAAACTTAACGATTACATTGATGCGTCGTGCTATGCTTCGTATTACAGAGCAATTAGCATTGAAATTTAAAGCTGGTGGTATTGTAACTGGCGAAAGTCTTGGACAAGTTGCAAGTCAAACATTGTCAAGTATGAACGTTATCGGACGTGCGACTGTATTGCCGATGATCAAGCCAGTTATAATGATGGACAAGCAAGAGATTATAACGATTGCTCGTCAAATAGGAACGTTTGAAACTTCGATCTTACCATTTGAAGATTGTTGTACTTTATTCTTACCGAAATCTCCAAGTACAAATCCTAATCTACGAATTGTTGAACGTGTAGAGCAACAACTACCAGATCTTAACGACTTGATTAAACAAGCAGTTGAGGGAACAGAAAGTGTACTTCTCAATATGACTGAAGGACACCATGAACATGGACAAGTGGATAAATCAGAAGAAGATTGGTTCTAATCAAGGATTAATCAACGGAATGATAAAAAAGAAGCGTCTAGAGAGGTTATTACTCTCTAGGCGCTTCTTTTCTTTAGCTCATAATTGAAGCCGTTGAACGTTTGTTCTTTGATGAGAGACCATAATTTAATTTATGATTCATCAAAAGAAATTAGTGGATTAAACTAATTAAACGATAAGTGCAATAAGTTGACGACTAATAGTTTAGACAGAATATCTTCAAAAAAGTCCGCTAATGCTCATTGAAACAGAGAGCATTAGTGGACTTTTTTGGATAACTATATTTAAGATGTAGCAGTAGTTTTCTTAGCGTTTCGTTTATTGACCATATAGCCTAAACCCAAAATACCTACAATTAGAACAATTTTAACTGCCCACTGAAGCCATACATTTTCTTCGAAGATATTACCGAACTTGTGTTCATCAATAAACATTTTAGAAGCAGTGTATGCTAATACGGCAGCTCCAACATAGATGATCCATTTGAAACGATCAACTAGCTTAATGAACAATGTACTTCCCCAAACAATGACAGGGACACTAATAAGTAATCCAATAACAACTAACAACATATGTCCTTGGGCAGCACCTGCAACTGCAATTACATTATCTAGACCCATTGCAGCATCTGCGATAATGATTGTTTGAATCGATTGCCATAAGGTGTTTCCTGCTTTTACATTATCATGTTGTTCTTCTTGTACGAGAAGTTTGAAAGCGATCCATATAAGAAGTAGCCCACCAACTAAGTGCAACCACGGCAGATCCAGTAGTTTAACAACAAGCAATGTTGCTACTATACGAATGGAAATGGCACCGACTGTACCCCAAATAACTGCTTTCTTCTGTTGATCTTTTGGTAAATTACGAGCAGCTAGGGCGATGACAATGGCATTGTCTCCTGCAAGAATAAGATCGATAAAAATGATGTTTAGCAAGGCAAGCCAAAATTCTCCTGTTAAAACGTTCATGGTCGGTTCCTCCTTTTCAGTTGTCCATATAGAAGCTTACACCAAATATAGCCAAACGTGAAGTGAAAAATTTTAATTTCATGACATATTGATACAAGCTTATTCATACCTCTATTAAAGAGGAGGGGAGCATGTGGACAGCTTAATTATTTTTGTTGAAATCGTATTAATAAACTTGTTATTAAGTGGTGACAATGCCATCGTCATCGCAATGGTAAGTAATCAACTACCCATACATCAAAGGAACAAAGCGATGTGGTGGGGGACACTAGTTGCTGTGTTTTTAAGATGTTTTCTTGTATTACTTGCACTTCCATTACTTCAAATTCCCTTTCTACAAGCGTTCGGTGGATTGCTCTTGTTATATATATCAATTAAATTGCTTATTGATATGCAACAAGCACAACATCAAGAGATAAACATGAAGAAGGTAACACTTATGAGTGGAATCTGGACCATTATTACTGCAGATTTCGTTATGAGCTTGGACAATGTACTAGCTATAGCGGCAGTTGCCAAGGGAGATTTTATTCTTATTATGCTCGGAATTGCCCTTAGCATTCCGATGATTATTTGGGGCAGTAAACTGCTCGATCATCTAATGAAGAGGTTTCCTTTCTTAGCTTATATCGGTGCATCACTACTTGCATTTGCTGCTGGAGAGATGCTAATCAGAGATCAAGGGCTTCATGATATCATTTTTTATAAAATGACAAGCTCACTTACCTTAATTCCATTATTATGTATTCCATTGGTCATAATTGCAGCAATATTAAGGCAAAAACCGATTAGAAAATGAATGAATTTGGACATATTCCCACGATTTTTATTAATGGGAATATGTTTTTTTGTGCAAACCTACTCATAACCCTAGTTTTTTTGTCGCAATTCCGTTAAACTAATAAAGATATGGATACATTAACAGGTAATTATAGAATTAAGGAGCGGAACGTGTAATGAATAATAAATATTCCGCTGGGATACTTTTATTGCTTGCAGGGTTAGTCATTCTTCTAGGTAAATGGGGAGTATTTAGTTTTCTTGGCTCGATATTCTGGCCGATATTAGTTCTCATCCCAGGGATTCTTATTCATGTCCTTTACTTTGGTAGAGTGCTTCCAGCAATTACATTGGTTCCAGGCGGCATGTTGGTTGTGTATGCCATACTTTTTATTTTCTGTAATGCACTTGGATGGAGTAATTTGCGTTATCTTTGGCCGCTGTTTATTTTTGGTGTAGCACTAGGTATGTATGAGTACTACCTGTTTGGATCACCGAAACAGCGTTATATAAAGACAGCTGCTATTGGGCTTGGTGCAGCGTCAATTGTTGGCTTGTTGCTTGTTGCATTATGGGGCTGGGGCATTTATGTCGTAGCATTATTATGTGTTGGTGCTGGTCTTTACTTGATGTTTGGTACACGCAAGCGTAGGTAGACAAAAGAGTTTAACTAAAGAAAATGGAGTGGTAACAGTTAATGAAGGCAAGAGAAAATTTACGTAACATAGCAATTATTGCGCACGTAGACCATGGTAAAACAACATTGGTTGATAAGTTGCTTCAACAATCGGGAACATTCAAGGATCATGAAGCTGTACAAGAACGTGCAATGGATTCCAATGATATTGAGCGTGAACGTGGTATTACGATTTTGGCTAAAAATACAGCCATTAATTACAAAGATTATTTGATCAATATCGTAGATACACCTGGACATGCTGACTTCGGTGGCGAAGTTGAGCGTATTATGAAAATGGTTGATGGTGTACTACTTGTAGTTGATGCATTTGAAGGTTGTATGCCTCAAACGAAGTTCGTACTTCGTAAAGCACTTGAGTCTAACTTGACACCAATTGTTGTTGTTAACAAAATTGACCGTCCAAATGCTAGTCCAACTCAAGTTATTGACGAAGTATTAGACCTATTCATTGAATTAGGTGCTAATGATCAGCAATTAGAATTCCCAGTCGTATATGCTTCAGCATTGATGGGAACTTCAAGCATGAACGTTGATAAACAAGATGAAAATATGCAAGCACTTTATGAAACAATTATTGAAAATATCCCTGCTCCAACAGAGAGCACGGTTGATCCTCTTCAATTCTTAGTTACTTTGCTTGATTTCAACGAATATCTTGGTCGTATTGCGGTTGGCCGTGTAAACCGTGGTATTATTAAACAAGGTCAAACGGTTGCTGTTATTAACCGTGATGGCGTAACTAAACAAGCAAGAATTGAGAAACTATTTGGTTTCCAAGGATTGAAACGTTTAGAGATCGAAGAAGCGGGCGCTGGTGATATCGTTGCTATTGCAGGTATCCGTGAAATTAATATTGGTGAAACGATCGCTGATCCAGCGAATCCTGAAGCATTGCCAGTATTGAAAATCGATGAGCCAACATTGCAAATGACATTCGTTGTTAACAACTCTCCGTTTGCAGGTCGTGAAGGTAAATGGGTTACATCTCGTAAACTACGTGAACGTCTATTCAAAGAGCTTGAAACTGACGTAGCACTTCGTGTTGACGAAACAGATAGTCCAGACGCATTTATCGTATCTGGTCGTGGTGAGCTTCACTTAAGTATTCTTATCGAGAATATGAGACGTGAAGGGTTTGAACTACAAGTTTCTAAACCAGAAGTTATTGTTAGAGAAATTGATGGCGTGAAGAGTGAACCTTATGAGCGTCTTCTAATTGATCTACCAGACGAGAGCATGGGTGCTGTTATGGAAAGCCTAGGAACTCGTAAAGCTGAAATGATGAATATGGTTAATGATGGTTCTGGTCAAGTTCGTCTAGAATTCGTTATTCCTGCTCGTGGCTTGATTGGTTACCGTACTTCATTCCTAACACTAACTCGTGGTTATGGTATTATGAACCATGCTTTTGATAGCTATGGCGAATATGTTCCTTCTAACGTAGGTGGTCGTCACTCAGGCGTTCTAGTTAGTAGTGAAAACGGCACAACAACTTTCTATGGTATGATGGGTGTTGAAGATCGTGGTCACCTATTCCTAGAGCCAGGTGCTGAAGTTTACGAAGGTATGATCGTTGGCGAACATAACCGCGATAATGATATTATCGTAAATATCTGTAAAGAAAAACAATTAACAAACGTTCGTTCTTCGGGTAAAGACGACACTGTTAAATTGAAAACTCCAGTGCTATTCTCTCTTGAGCAAGCACTTGAATATTTGAATGATGATGAGTATTGTGAGATTACTCCTAAAACGATTCGTCTTCGTAAAAAAATCCTTAATAAGAGTGAGCGTGAACGTGCTGAGAAGCATCGTAAAGCTGCTCTAGCAAACTTATAATAAATAGTATGATAAGACTGTGAGGAGGTTGTAAGAATGCAAACATGGTTAAGTGAGCATATGCTCATTTCATATCTACTCATTCTTGGAATGACTTTTTTCATCTTTCAGAAGGTATTCCGTCCTCAACAGGCTAGATTACCATTAATTCGTGAGATTCTGTTGTATGCTACAATGATCTTTGGATCAGCTATTCTGCTTATTATGCAAGTAGATAAGCTACCTATTATTCAATGTATGGCCATTGCAATTGTTATGATGCTCACACTTCGTTTGCGCCAGTTATATGATAGCTGGAAAGGAAAATCTTCAACAGATAACAAAGTCAATACAGAAACAAAGTAATGATTTGATTAGAGCAGCACTCACACCATCCGTCTTTACGTTTGGCAACGGGTGCTGCTTTTTTATATTCTAATGAAAATAAGAGTAGGTGAATATATGAACAAGCAAATTTCAAAGAATGCACAACCACAACCGACCGAGAGTCGGGTGACTTCAAGAGGAACACGTAAACAGAAGAAGAGTAAAAAGAAAATAATTATTACGACGATCTTATCAATTATTATTATTATAGTTGCAGTAGTAGTATTATTCGGTACATACATAGTTAATAAGGTTAATAGTAAATTCCCAGAAATGAGTATTGTTACCGAGCAAGAGGGTGAACCAAATAGTATTGCTCCAATAGCAAAAGGTGAATCAGTAAAGGACAAGCCAGTAACTTTGGTTTTATTAGGAATTGATCAGCGCAAAGGTGGCGGTGGTTTGAACACTGACGTTATGTTAGTTGCTGCGCTAAATCCTATTACGAAAAAAGGGGCAGTTATTGCAATGCCTCGTGATACTCGAATCTCTTATTATAGTAAAGAAAAAGATGCAGTAGAAGTTCGTAAAGCGAATGCGTTTTATGCGAATTACTATGTAAAAGCTCAAAAAGATGGTGAAGATAAAAATGGAGCTATGCTAAAAGGGAAAGCAGCAGTGAGGGATGTGTTAGGACAGTTCTATGACATTCCCATTCAGTATGCAGTATCTGTTAATTTCCAGGGATTCAGAGATGTAGTTGATGTACTAGGTGGCATTCATGTTGATGTGGACATGCGAATGAAGTGGACGGATTCTCATGACGATACGGATATCGACTTGCAACCGGGCCCTCAAACGCTAAATGGGAAACAAACGTTAGATTTTGTACGCTTCCGTCAATCTAAAGCTAATCCCAATGCTTCTAGTGATTTTGAACGAAATAATAGACAAAGTATCGTTCTTTCCGCTATTATGAAAAAAATGATATCACTTGGTGGTATTACGAAGATCGGTGACGTCATAGATGAAGTGAGTGATGATGTTTATACCGATATGCCTACTTCAGAATTAACCCGTATGTTGTCAACTTATTATAATATTAATATGGATAATATTACATTTATGAGTTTACAGGGAAAATGGGATAATCCTTACGTAATAGCAAGTGAAGAATCACTTGCTGAAGCTAAGCAATTATTACAATCTATATTAGCAGAATGAGTAGCATGAACATATCATATACTATCAATAGTTAAGCTTCGATTATCACATAAAAGTGAAATGAAGGGGGAAAAGCTATGGTCGTATTATGGGAGCTACAACACATAGCTTTATTTCAATATGAAACGAAGGAAGCCTAGTGGCTACACTAGGCTTTTTGTGTATTTATTTCCCTTTTAAGCTATGCTCCGTATCTTTTACCAAATCGTCGGGAGTATTGTATGTTTTGTCCTTAGTTGTTGCTTTGTATTGAAGATCTTTTTGAGAAGGCATGAGATCTGCGGGAACTTGCGGGATAATACGTCCTACAATATCTGATAGCTCCTCAGCGATGCCCATTACAGGATGTCCTGCGGAGATATCTGCACTAATCTCCTTAATGCGTTCACCAAGATCCATATCCGCTGTTACGATTGCATTGATGCCATACGTATCATTGCGAAATGCTTCAGCAACGGAGTATTTAATGACTCCAACGCGTGATCTTTCTAGATCTGCGTTAACATCGATACCGACTATTGCATTATTTCCCATGATAACAACATGAGCATTGTTAACTCCTTCGACACTTTTTGCTAGCTCCTCAAGATGTGCAATTGTATCTTGGTGATTGCTAGAGATATTTTGTTGCTTAACAGATTGAGTATTGATGTTCTCATTTTGATTGGTGGAGGGTGATTTATTACTACTGTTCATACTACTGCAGCCAGATAGCAACAGTAACAGAGCTGTTATCATGACTAGTTCCTTTTTCATTTGCTTCACCTCTGTATATAACATGTTTGTACTTTCATAGTGTAACCGTAATGGCTGTTAGCTATGTATGCTAACCATGAAGATGGGGAGGAACTAATATGGGGAAAATAATTGTGCTCGATACAAACGTATTATTGCATGATCCAAAATCAATATTTGCTTTTCCTGATGATGAAGTTGTTATTCCAGCAATTGTTCTGGAGGAAATTGATTCGAAGAAGAGACTTGCTGACGAGTTGGGTCGAAACGCAAGATCTGTATCTCGATTGTTAGATAAAATTAAAGAAGATGGAAAGTTACACTCCGGAATCATACTCGATACAGGTGGGATTATTCGAGTGGAATTGAATCATCGTAATTTTGCACAGATACAAGAGATGTTCGGAGAAATTACGAATGATCATCGAATTATTGCCGTTGCATTGAATTATCATAATGAGCAAAATTTACTACCAGAAGAAGAACGTCAAAGTGTTGTACTCGTCAGTAAAGATGTACTAATGAGAATTAAAGCTGATGTGCTAGGACTTGAAGCGAAAGATTATGTCAGTGATCCTAATATTCAAGAAAGTGATCGATATCTTGGCTTCTTCAATATGCAAGTGCATCCGTCTATAATCGATGAATTTTATAATCAAAGATTTCTCACCATTAATAATTTACAATTAAGACAACGATTTAATCCACATGAATTTATTATTTTGAAAGATGAGATGGGTACTACCAAATCAGCCTTATTAAAGGTTAATGCTCAAGCAACGAAGTTAGAGCCGTTATTTCTAAGCAATGATCCTGTGTGGGGGATGACCCCGCGTAATGCACAACAACGTATGGCACTAGAATTGTTATTGAATGATGATGTTCCACTCGTAACTTTGACTGGTAAAGCAGGTACGGGGAAGACGCTGTTAGCACTTGCTGCAGGCCTTATGAAAGTAGAAGATGAACGAAAGTATAAAAAATTGCTTATAGCAAGACCCGTTGTTCCAATGGGTAAAGATATTGGTTATTTGCCCGGGGAGAAAGATGAAAAATTACGTCCTTGGATGCAACCGATTTATGATAATCTTGAATTTTTATTTGATACAAAAAAATCAGGAGATATTGATAAAATATTGATGGGACTGGGAAGTATTCATGTTGAGGCATTGACGTATATCCGTGGACGATCAATACCTGGCCAATTCATTATTATTGACGAAGCGCAAAATCTTACAAGTCATGAAATTAAAACAATCGTGTCAAGGGTCGGAGAGGGTAGCAAAATAGTTTTGGTAGGTGATCCTGAGCAAATTGATCATCCATACCTAGACTCTATGAGTAATGGTTTAACTAACATTGTGGAGAAATTTAAACAGGAGCAACTAAGCGGACATATTACGTTAGAAAAAGGCGAGCGATCCAAACTAGCACAATTAGCAGCCGATTTGTTATAAATGAAAACAGCCGTTAGACATTCATAGCTGAAATGTCTAACGGCTGTTTTTTTATCTAATTTCACACAAAAATTAAGGTAAAAATATACTGAAATTCCATTTAACATTGATTATAGAAGGATGAAAGCGATATACTTACTGTTAGGAAATTGATATACTTGAAGTATTCCGTGACGTAAAGGAGATAAGTTGTGTTCAATAGACGTTACATATTGTTGATGCTAGGTTCTATGGTGATCATTATAGTAGCTTTTATCTTTTTGACACGCGAATTGAACTGGAATTATGTAAGTGATCTATATAAAGATAAAGATGAACCTGCCGCTATAATTGTTGATCAAGAAAAAGTTATTGAAACTGAGCAATTACACATATTCGTTTCACTAGATGAAGAACAGTTTGAACGGTTAGATCAGTTAAGAATATTGATCGAAGACTCGAATCCTAATATTGAAGTGACTTTAACGAATCAATATGCAGAACAATATGATTATGATGAATGGGAACTAAAGTCTAAGCTAGATGAACTTGGTGATGTACAACTTGTTCCAAACGAGTGGATATTGCCTTTAGCTACGAAAGGCTTGTTACAGCCGGTAGATCGTTTAATGAATAGTGATTCTTTAGCAAGTCATTTGCCAGGCTATACAGATGCATTGAGATGGAATGGCTATCTATGGGGAGTTCCATATTCTAGTAATCCATACATTATCTTATCTCATAAATTACTACAAGAGTTTGTCGATGAAGCTGTTGAAAACCCTATTGACGATGCTGTTGATGTTACTAAAGAACCGATAGAGGAAATTATACATAATAATATACCAGAAATTGTGAATGAAGTTGAGGTAGCAACAAGTAGTAATTGGGATCATATGTTAGAAATGCTTGCCAAAGTAGAGCGAAATGACACTGAAATTGATTTGCTTAATATTGCTGATAATAGCTATAACTCTATGCTGGTCTGGTTAACTTATGGTGATCTTGCCAGACAGAGTGGAATATCGAATAGGGAGTTAAGTGAGGAGCAACTAACGATTGTACAATGGTTAGCTGAGCATGAGCATAAAATTCAACTAGATAATGCTATAGAGGAACCCAATGTAGAAAAGGAAAATTGGCCACTTTACTATATGACATCATGGGAAGAATTTATGTCCAGTGAAGAAGAGTTATTCGAGCAATATGATTCAAATGAGCTGCTCATACCAGTGCCATGGCTTAATGGATATAGTTTTGTTATTCAAGCCAATAGCAAACAAGCGGTTGCTGCGATTGAATGGATTGAGCATGTTACGCAATTAGCTAGTACAAATGCACAGAACTACAAAGAAGCTCCAACTAGAAATATGGAATACACACTAAGTAGTAGTGCTGTTGTAAATAATATTGGGAATTTGTTGAATCAGAAGTTAACGGAATCGCAACTGATGAATGTATCACCAAATTGGCCGGCAGAATATTTGAGTGTGAAACAACAGTGGGATCAGGCTTCTTTACTATCGGACAAACTTAAATTATTACAATAATAACAAAATGGCAAGTACAAGCCCCTTTTTGGTGCTAGTACTTGCCATTTTGTTATGTAAATGTTCGGGCCTAGAGGGATAACTGCAGTTCAATAGTTAATGTTCCATCACTTGTTGTTACTGATTTTGCGCGAAGCAAAGATAGAATATAGGAAGGATAGAAGTTCAAATTGAATTGTGACTCAAGATCATTTTTAGTTTCATCAGGTAATAAGAATCCATTGAAATAGAGCTCATCAACAGTAAATTGTATATAGTTAGTTGGCTCTTCTATAAGTGAATAGTGACCTTTAATTTCAATTTCAATATTATCCCGTTTCCCACGCGCAATGATGGCATTTTCTAAGAAAATAAACTCGAAATCATTAAACATTTTATTCTGATTTCTTAAGAAGCTATTAAGAGCATCATCAGGTAATTCAATCGTATATTTGAAGCCCTTCATCGAGATATATTGCTGATTTTCCTGTAACCAAGTTGGCAGCTCATTCATAGACTTTGCTAGCTCTTGGAAATAGGTTTTCACTTCAATAAGACCTTTGTCTTCCCAGAAAGTAGTTAACTGCTCAATCAGTAATTGAACTCGATCGGCATCGGTTCTTCCTGCCAATTGTTCGTCGATTTGTTGTTCTAGCGCAACGACACGTTTGCGTTGTAATTGTAGTTCTTCTTGGAGTGCTGTAAGTTTATTCTGTTCAACTTTGTAAGCATCGTAACTCGTTTGCAGCACGCGATATTCATCTACATAAGAGGTTAGTATTTCCCTATCATTTGAAATAATAATTTCTACAAATTCGATAGCGAGAAGTAATCCCTCGAGTGTATCGCTTTTAAGAAAATTAAGAAAGATACCATCTCTCTCACCCATATAGTAAGCAAGAAGTACTTTACCAGCCTGATCACGTTTTTCAGCAATTTGATCTTCTTGCTGAGCAATTTGATCTTCCGTTAACGTTAACGTTTGTTGCAAAACTTCAAGCTTTTGACCGATTCGACCGATCTCTTTGTCTAGTTCTACTACAGAGAGACTCGATTGTAATATCTGCTGCAGATCCTCGTCCTCATCAGTTTGTGTAGGTGATATCGATTCTATAGTTGGCTCAGCAATTGCGGAAGGAGTCGTTATAGTATAAAACATGAGTACCGCTAGCAAGCATATGATGATACGTGGTTTCATCACGATTAGATTCAACGCTACCTTACCTCCTAAAACTTTTCGTAGCTTAATAAGATACTTCCTTGTGAGAAAAGCATTAGCTTATCCATAATTGTATGCAATAGCATGACCTATTATTTCTTACATTTGCTTTATGAACCACCTATTAAATTGAAAGTTCAAAAAGCGGGCTTTAAGAACCGAGAAGATGGAACGCTACTTGAGGAAGGAGGAAATGCAAGTGTACATGTCTAGTACAGGCGTACCAGACTTTCCAAGTTCGTTTCATATTCGATGTCGAATAACCTACAAAACCAGTCATCGTTATCAAAGTCCGCTATTTGAACTACCTCTAATAATGGAAACAGGTCGTACAAGTAATTAACCTGTACGACCTGTTTGAAAATTTGATGTCTTAGAAAGGAATACTCATTTCGAATACCGACCAATAGGTGAATCCTACAAATGAGATCACCATATATCCCCAGAACATCGTTATGTAAGTTTTTTCTGAGAAATTCAAATATCCTAGGAAAGCGAATGCAACAGCTTGTGCAAAGAATAATAGAGAAAACTCATACATATGTCCAGCAAAAGCCATCAATGCGATTATTAAGCACCAGAAACCTAGTACTCTATACATACGTGCCATACAGCAACCCCCTTTCATGATGAACGACCTAATTTCCTAAATCTCATTATATCGCTAGCAGTAACAACTGTAAACATCCTCCATGTCTAAAAACCGAAAATATTTCATCATATTTGTGAACTTGTTCATAGTATGTACATGATTATTAGAAAAAATGTATGAGTTTTTTTGAAATTGGTTATACAAAATAGTAACCAATAGATTCTATGAACTCTACTAAGCACATAGAATCTAAGTAAGTGCCTTTACGTTAGGAGGTTATAATAGCATGACAGCTATAAGACAAGATGCATGGAGTCAGGATGATGACTTAATGCTCGCAGAAGTAACACTGCGCCATATTAGAGAAGGTAGTACTCAGCTTTCAGCCTTTGAGGAAGTTGGTGAACGTATTGGTCGTACATCAGCTGCTTGTGGGTTCCGTTGGAATAGTTTTGTTAGAAAACAGTATGATGAAGCTATTCAAATCGCAAAACAACAACGACATAAACGTAATTATATGAAGAAACAGGTGGCTTCACTTCCACAAGTATCATCTATAACGATGTTTGAAACAGATGAAAGACCTATTAGAATGGAACAAGGTTCAATAGAAGAGAGTATGTCTATTGATTCAGTCATTCGTTTTTTACGCGAATGGAAAATGACGTATCAAGATTTAGCGCGCCAAATCCGTAGTTATGAAAAATCATTGAAAGATCGTGAAGATGAACTATATCGACTTCGTCAAGAAAATGAAAGATTGGCGAAAGAAGTAAATATCGTTCAAACCGATTACCATGCTGTGAATGATGATTACAAAACATTAATTCAAATTATGGATCGTGCAAGAAGATTAACAGTTCTTTCAACTGAAGAAGAGAAAAAACCTCGATTCAAAATGGATGCAAATGGTAACCTGGAGAGAATTGAATAGAGTTTGAGGTGGGAGAAGTGTTACTATATATAGTAACACTTTTTTTATTGCTATAAAGAGGAAGTTCAAAAAGCTGAATTTGATAACGATGTGGTGAATGATACAAACTTAAAACGTATGTAAAACTTGTTGAAAGGTATGTGGATAACCATGAGGTTTGAAATCATTGGTAATGGTGCAATAGGTACGTTGTATGGAGCCAAGCTTATACAAGCTGGGTATGCTGTACATTTTTGGACAAGATCGATCGAACAAGCCGAATTTCTGAGAACAGAAGGAATTACGTTAGTAGATAGAGCAGGTAAAAGTAGAACAGAAACGCAGGGGACATATAGATCACTTAAAGAGTTTGCTTTGCATCCATTAGACTTTAGTTCAACAGATGAAATATACATATTACTTACCGTGAAACAAACTCAATTAGATAATGAGCTGTTAGCTCAAATTAAGCTGCTTTTACAGCAATATGAGAATTGTACTTTAGTAGCCTTTCAAAATGGTATAGGACATATTGAAAGATTAGCAGAACTATCGAATAAGCCGATAATAACAGCTGTGATAAGCGAGGCCGCACTAAAAGTACAATCTAACGAAGTACATCATACAGGAGCCGGACTAACCAACCTAGGTGATCAATTAGGTCGTGATTCTGATAAGATACATCAGAAAATATTGGAAGAAGTGTTATTTCAGGCAGGATTTAAGACATTGGTGTCGAAAAACATCAGAGAAGCGATCTATCGTAAATTAATTGCAAACGCAGTCATCAATCCATTAACTGCCCTTTTTGGTGTGAAGAATGGAAAACTATCGTCTGACTCTACTAGATTGCAGTTAATGAAACAACTGTTTGAAGAGACTAGAACTATTTTAGCTTTTGATGAGTTAGAAATTAGTAATGTAAGCTTTGACCAAGTACTACATATTTGTGAAGCAACATCCAGTAACACTTCTTCGATGTTAAGCGATGTTTTGGCTCATCGGGTGACAGAGATACTTGCCATTAATGGAGCAATTGTGAAAATCGCTTCGAAACATGGATATGAAGCAGGTCTTAATATGGCCATAGTACAATTAATATTAGCACTACATCCTGAAAAATAGGGGAGTGAATAATAGTAGCTTATGTGGGATTTTATTAGAAATATCTTCTCGGGGATTGCAATTATACCAATTTTTCCTTTTATTATTGTTTTTTTAGGATATGGTGCATTTGTAAAAGACCGTAAGAAAGCAATTCGTGTAGCAATGGACGTATCTACCATATTTTTCATACCTTGTGTCGCTGCATTGTTTAATGAATTATTTAATAGCGAATTTGGTATATATGGAATATTGTTAGTCATGATAATAGGAGGAGGATTACTTGGAAACATGCACTATCGTAAAGATGGCATCATTCCATGGAAGAAGATCCTTCGAGTCGTATGGCGTATTACGTTTTTCGCTACTGCATTTCTATATATCATTTTTATTATTGTTATGTTGTTACAACTGGCATTTACTGTTTCTTAATATAGAAACATCAAACGTCTCTACTTTAGTAGGGACGTTTTTCTTTTGACTTGAAACTTAGCTATTGTGTACAATGACACAGTAATGAGTTATCGTTATATAGTGTATTTAGTTTAGAAGTAAAACACATAGTGAAGTTTGAGGAGGTAGTGAGGCAGTGGTCGATCTACATAAATATGAATTACCTATTGCTCAAGCATTATCAGCAGATTATATAGAAGGTAAGCAGCAAGTTATCGAAACGCTGTATGGCTACTATGCTGGTAATACAGAGGATTGGATTAAGCGCTCGACGAGATTAACCCAATTGCAACATACTCGCGTGGAAAGTAGCTCATTAGCAAATGTGCTTAAAGCATACAATGAACGTTTGTCTGCAAGTGAAGAAACGTTAGCTAATATTGATCACATTGCACACGGAGCAAAAGTTGTAATTGGTGGACAACAAGCTGGTATTTGGACAGGGCCCTTACTAGTTGTCCATAAAGCAGTTTCTGTTATACAAGCAGCATTATCAGCAAGCGAGCAGCTACAAGAGAAAGTAGTTCCTGTATTTTGGATTGCTGGTGAAGATCATGATTGGGATGAAGTGAATCATACTTATTTGATCTCAACAGAACAGCAATTGAAAAAACTATCTATAAATAGAGATGCTTCGTTAAGAACATCTGTAAGTCGAACATCCATTAGCACGGAACAATGGCAAGAAGCATTAGAAGAATTGTCACAGCAATTACCAGGATCTGAATTTAAAGAGCAGCTTATTCTAGATCTGCAACTAATGGGAGAAAAGTCAACTTCATTATCTGATTTCTTCGGAAATATGTTGAGCGCATTATTTGCTAAGTACGGGTTAGTACTTATTGATTCTGATGATCCACAAGTTAGAGAAATTGAGAGTAGCATGTTCAATAAGCTATTGAAACGTAATGATGAATTAGAACAGGCATATCTTCAATCTGCACAGGCTGTTCGAGATTTAGGTTATTCACTTCAAGCAGATGTAACAGTGAATAGTGCTAACTTGTTTCTATTTGTTGAGGAAAGTCAAAATGATCGGGTCTTGTTATATAAAGAGAATGGTGAATTCCGTGATCGTAAAAACCAGTATCATTGGACGATGCAACAACTAGAGGAATTGTTGGAAAACAAACCTCAAAGTTTCAGTAACAACGTATTAACACGTCCGTTAATGCAAGATTATCTATTCCCAGTACTGGCGACTGTACTTGGTCCTGGAGAAATTTCATATTGGGGCTTAACAAAACAAGCATTTGAAGTTCTAGGAATGGAAATGCCTATTATTGTACCTCGTATGTCATATACACTTGTCGAAGGTATTATTGCTAAAAATATGACTAAATACGAATTGTCATTCGCTGATGTGATGGATCATTTCCAAGAGCGTAAGCAACAATGGCTACATGATCAAGATGAATTACATGTTGCAGATCAATTCAAACATGTGAGAGAGCAATTCACAGCAATGTATGCTCCACTCATTGAACTTGCTGGATCGATTCAAAGTGGTTTATCTAAGCTTGGTGATACAAATATGAACAAAATTATAGAGCAAATGACTTATATGGAAGCAAAGACAGTAGATGCACAGCAGAAACAGTTTGAAGCTGCTATTCGTCAATTAGATCGAGTTGAACTTTCGTTGAAACCTAGCGGTAAACCACAAGAACGAGTACTGTCTATGATTTCATATTGGAATAGATATGATAAAGCGTGGTTAGATGCAATTTTTGCGGTGACTTATTGTAGAACAGGTGGGCATGAGATAGTATACTTATAGTATAGGAAGTTCAAAAAGCAGACGTTGATAACGAAGATTGGAACTTTAGTATATTCAGCTTCGAAGCTTCCATTCATCGGAAGACAAGTATAATCTTCCGATGAATGTTTCTTTCAGATACAATTCAGCTACTTGCCTATTAGCAAGCGCTCTTGTACTACATATAATAAGTTGTTGGTTCAAATTCATTATTGTTAATTATAGGAGGATGATTATGAACGTTTTAGAAAAAAGTATTATTACTGACATTTCACTTGCCCCTGAAGGACATTTGAAAATTGATTGGGCAAGTAGTCATATGCCTGTCTTGAATGAAGTACGTGCACAGTTTGAGAAAGAACAACCTTTCAAAGGGTTGAAGGTTTCAATTTCTTTGCATTTAGAAGCGAAGACAGCTTACTTAGCTAAAGTCGTTCAGGCAGGTGGAGCAGAGGTTACGATTACAGGAAGTAATCCACTTTCAACACAAGATGATATTTGTGCAGCTTTGGTAGAAGATGGTATAACTGTTTTCGGCAAATATAATCCATCTCCAGAAGAATTCAAGATGCTTAATATGAAAGCTTTGGAAAGTAATCCTGATCTAATCATTGATGATGGTGGAGACCTTGTTACATTATTGCATACTGAAAGCAAACAACATGCAGTTAATGTACGCGGTGGTGCTGAAGAAACGACAACGGGTATCATCCGTTTGAAAGCTTTGGAAAAAGAAGGAACACTTACTTTTCCGATGGTTGCTGTAAATGATGCATACTGCAAATACTTGTTCGATAACCGTTATGGTACAGGACAATCTGTATTTGATGGAATAAATGGTACTACTAACTTAGTTATCGCTGGTAAAACAGTAGTAGTCGCTGGTTATGGTTGGTGTGGTAAAGGTGTTGCAATGCGTGCTAAAGGTCTTGGTGCCAGCGTTGTTGTAACAGAAATAGATCCGATTAAAGCTGTTGAAGCTTACATGGATGGTTTCAAAGTTATGCCAATGGTAGAAGCAGCGAAAATTGGTGATTTATTCGTTACAGTAACAGGTAACCGTGATGTTATTCGTAAAGAGCATTATGAAGTGATGAAAGACGGAGCGATTCTTTCGAACGCTGGTCACTTTGATGTAGAAGTGAACAAAGTAGACCTTGACGCAATGAGTGTGGGCAAACGTACTGTTCGCCGTAATATCGAGGAATACAAACTAGCAGATGGTCGCAAATTCTATTTACTTGCAGAAGGTCGTCTTGTAAATCTAGCTGCTGGTGATGGTCATCCCGCAGAAATTATGGATATGACGTTTGCACTTCAAGCGTTAAGCTTGAAATATGTAAATGATCAATACAAAGCAATTGGTAAGCAAGTTGTTAATGTCCCTTACGACATTGATCAACAAGTTGCTAATTTGAAATTAGAAGCGCTTGGCATGGGGATTGACTCTTTAACGCAAGATCAAGTGGCTTATCTTGATAGCTGGGAATAAAAAATAAATAAAATAATTAGAGAATCCTGCTTATAAAAGCAGGATTTTTCTTTTGTGTGGCGAAATAGTCTTACTTAGTGGTGGAAAGTGGAGCGAAGTGGAGTGAAAAGGGGAAGGGGTGGAGCGAAATTATGTTTATGGGAGAATATCAACATAGCATTGACGACAAAGGTCGTATTATAATCCCAGCTAAATTTCGTGATCAACTCGGATCAACCTTTGTAGCAACACGCGGCTTAGATAATTGCTTGTTCATATATCCTGCAAGTGAGTGGGTAGTATTAGAGCAAAAATTAAAAACTTTACCATTAATGAAAGCAGATGCACGTGCCTTTACAAGGTTTTTCTTCTCTGGCGCGATCGAATGTGATTTGGATAAGCAGGGTCGTATCAATCTACCTCAACATCTAAGAGAGTATGCAAAGCTTGAAAAAGATTGCATGGTATTAGGTGTTTCCAATCGGGTAGAGGTATGGAGTAAGTCATCTTGGGAAGGCTATTATGAAGAATCAGAGCAAACATTTAATGAGATCGCTGAAAAACTTGTAGACTTTGATTTTAATTTCTAATAGGACAACATGAATTGGGGGATTTAACGTGTTTTTGCATACAACAGTTTTATTGGAGGAAGCAGTCAAAGGGCTTAACATTAAGCCTAATGGAATATATGTCGACTGTACGCTTGGTGGAGCGGGACATAGCCAGCTAATTGCCGCATCATTAGGGGATCAGGGACGTCTTATTGCTTTCGACCAGGACGACTGGGCACATGAGAATGCAAAGGTTAAGCTTGCCCCTTATATGGATAAAGTTACGCTTGTTCGCAGCAATTTCCGCTATCTTGAACAGGAGTTAAAGCATTGCAATGTACCTATGTTGGACGGAGTTCCACAAGTTGATGGTATTTTATTCGATTTGGGTGTTTCCAGCCCTCAGCTTGACGAAGCAGAACGTGGATTCAGTTATAATCAAGACGCTCCATTAGATATGCGTATGGATCGTGACGAGGAATTGACGGCTTATCATATTGTGAACGAGTGGGATGAAAGAGATATTGCTCGTATTCTTGATCGATATGGAGAAGAAAAGTTTGCTCGCAACATCGCTCGTTCCATTGTGAAAATCCGCCAGACTAATGCGATTGAATCAACGGAACAATTAGCAGAGATTGTGAAAAATGCAATTCCTGCAGCTACTAGACGTACTGGAGGGCATCCTGCTAAGCGTTCATTCCAAGCACTCCGAATAGCTGTGAATGATGAGCTTGGTTCAGAGGAAGAAGCTTTAGAAGCAGCAGTGCGTTGCACAGCTCCTGAAGGAAGAATTTCCGTAATAACATTCCATTCGTTAGAAGATCGTATTTGCAAACAAACATTTGTTAAATACGTAGAAAAATGTTCTTGCCCACCTGATTTTCCAATGTGTGTTTGTGGTACGAAAGGTAAGTTGAAATTAATAACACGTAAGCCAATCTTGCCAAGTGAGCTAGAGATTGAACAAAACTTACGAGCAAGATCAGCCAAATTAAGAATAGCAGAAAAGCTGTAGGGGGGATTAATCGTGGCCTATCAATATGGTAATTTAGCAGTGAAACCTAAGCGTAAAGAACAAGAAGAGTACATCATACGTGAAACAAAGAAAAAAGTCGTTCGTAAAAAACCTATACCAGCAGGGGAAAAAGTATTATATCTTGCCGCTGTACTATTAGCAGTTATCATCTCAGGAGTTATCATATTTAGGTATGCTGATATTTACTATGGTAATTTGCAAGCTAAGCAAATTAATAGTGAAATGAAAGCAATGACGATTGAGGTTGAACAACTACAGCGTGAAGTTCAAACGTTAAGTGATCCTGAACGCATTCGTGAGTTTGCGGAATCTTTAGGAATGGTAAGTAGCCTAGATACAGGAATCATTGTCAAGAAGCCGAGCTCATCTGGAGCAACGGCAAAGCTTGAATAGGAAGTGATAGAGATGATAAAACGAATTAAATTACGTACACTACTACTTGGAGGGGTAATCACCCTCCTTTTTCTCTTTCTTATTTTTCATATTTATAAAGTTCAAGTAGTAGAAGGGTCGATGTGGCTGCAATTAGCAGAAAAACGTTGGTCTACTTCGGAAACTTTCAAATCAAAGCGAGGTACTATTACAGACCGCTCAGGTAATGTACTTGCGATGGATGCTATAGCATATAACGTGTCTATTAATCCAAAATTGATCCATGGTGCTGGAATAGAAGATGAAGTGTCTGAGGCGTTAAAGACGATTCTTGGTATGCCAGAGGATACGGTTAATTCTAATGTGAATGCTAAGCGTGATGATGGAACTTATTACTCTAATCGTGAATTACGTAAAGGCGGCTGGCAAATCGAAAAAGAAGTGGCCGATCAATTGAAAGCATTCTCGGATGAATTGAAAAAGAAATTATCTATGGAAAAAAAAGCGGCAGATACAGGCATTTATATCGAAGAGACCTATGAGCGTATCTACCCACAACATAAAATAGCGTCTCAATTAATAGGTTATATTAGTATTGATGGTGAGAATAAGATGGGTGTGGAATCGACATTCAATGACTTATTAACTGGATCTGATGGTCATATTTCCTACCAAAAGGATGGTCAGAAAGTTCAGATCGCTGGTAGTGATGTAGAATATGTTGCTCCCAAAAATGGGCAGAAGATTGAATTAACAATAGATGCTGATATTCAAGGTTATGCTGAAGAAGCTCTTCGTAGTGTTGTTCAACAGTATAGTCCGAAAAGTGCTACTGCTATTGTTGCAGATCCTAATACGATGGAAATTTTAGCGATGGCTAATATGCCAGATTTCGATCCGAATAACTATGGAGATAGCGATTATAGTAACATGTACAATCATGCTGTTGGCTCGCTGTATGAGCCTGGTTCGACTTTCAAGATTGTAACGTTAGCTGCAGCTATTGAAGAAGGCGTATTTGACCCAGATGAGTTATATCAATCAGGTTCGATCTATGTTCCTGGCGATCCAAATCCGATTCGTGATCATAACAGATATGGTTGGGGTAAAATTTCTTTTCTGCAAGGATTGAAATTTTCCAGTAACGTTGCCTTTGTTAAATTAGGATTTGAACGTCTTGGTGGCGAGAAGTTGAAAGCGTACTTTAATAATTTCGGGTTTGCTCAAAAAACAGGAATTGAAATTCCTAACGAAGCAGTAGGTACAATTCGCTTCCAATATAATCGTGAGATTGCTGCCGCTGCCTTTGGACAAGGTGGTGTCGTAGTAACACCAATTCAACAGATAGCAGCAGTTGCTGCCGTTGCTAACGGCGGAGAATTAATGCAGCCATATATTGTGAAAAGTAAAACAGACCCAACTACACAAACAACGATTGTAACAGAACCAACCACTGTTCGTAGAGTTATTTCTGAGGAATCCTCTAAACTTGCCAATGAGTACTTAGAACAAGTAGTATCCGATCGAATTGATGGTACTGGTCGTAACGCTTATATTGAAGGTTATCGTGTGGCTGGAAAAACTGGTACAGCACAAAAGGTAATTGGTAATAAGTATTCGTCTGATAAGTACGTCGTTTCCTTCATAGGATATGCACCAGTAGATGATCCGCAACTAATCGTTTTAGTAATAGTAGATGAGCCTAACGATAAAAACGCTGGTGGTAGTAAAGTAGCTGCACCAGTATTCCGTGAAATTATGCTGAAAAGTTTAAGAAAGCTTAATATTGCTCCTAACTATGAAAATATTGCAGTAGAAGAAGGCGAAACACCGACAGAAGTAATGATAACTACACCTGATGTTACAGGGATGAAAGGAGGACTTGCCAAAGAAAAACTTAAAAACGCAGGTCTTCCATTCGAATTTATTGGTGATGGTTCTATTGTAGAACAACAGATTCCTACTGCTGGAACGCTAGTTCATCCGACTCAAACCGTCTACCTAGTGACTGAGCAGAAAGAGAATCTGAGCATACCTGATCTTACAGGTGTATCGCTACGTGATGCTGTAGAAATTGCCGCGTTACTCGGCGTACAACTGAAAATAGAAGGTGCTGGATATGTCTACTCGCAACAGCTTATCGAAGATGGGAAATCAAAAGTGTTGAACATTATGTTGTCTCCGCTGAAGGAGTCGGAATATTACGTTGATGGAACGTTGGATAAAGCTGATAAAGATGTGACGGATGGTCTAGACGAGACAGATGATGGTGCAGAAGAACAATCAACATCTGGGGAGTAGTATTAATCTTGAACAAGGAATTCTCTAATGCATGCTAACTTTTGCGAGTGTGGCGCTACGGTGACCAATCGCTGTTTCTATCGCAGTTGTCCTCGGATTTAATAAATCCGAGGACAAAAACGACTGCTATCGTTTTTCCATGAGCGATTAGTCCTCTTTCGCTACTATGTGCGGGGTAGCAGCGTCTCACAATCAAAATAATTTTGTCATGCAATAAGCGGTAGTTACACTCATGAGTCCGAATGGTACAGGTTCTATCTTGTCCGAATTATGAATAGCATGTAGAGAGCAAAGTAACGCTTTTGCTATGTATGTTCTTAATTCAAGCTTACGATGTACTTTTATTTCCATAGCTATTATGGAGAAGTGCAGAAAAGTTGTAGGGGGATAGAGTATGAAAGTTTCTAATGTGACGGTTAGAAGAAGACTGTTCACCATTCTCATGTTTGCAATTATCGCTTTTGTTGGTTTAAGTGTTCGGTTAAGTTATGTCCAGCTTATTCAAGGTGCGGAGTTATCAGAGAAAGCGGAAAATTCTTGGCGCCGTAATATACCTTATGTCGCAAATCGTGGTGAAATATGGGATCGTAATGGAGTACGACTAGCTTATAACGTAAGTACACCGACTGTGTGGGCCATTCCTGTTCAAGTGAAAGAAAAAGAGAAAACAGCACAAACATTAGCACCATTACTAGATATGACGGTAGATGAAATCTTAACGAAAGTTTCAAAAACGCAGATGATTATTCAACTAGGTCCTGGTGGTCGTAAGATGACTACGGAGCAGGCGACTACAATTAGAGCTTTAAGTTTACCGGGGATTGTAGTTGCAGAAGATAATAAGCGTTATTATCCGTATGATCAACTTGCTGCTCATATACTTGGATTTACAGGTATCGACAACCAAGGCTTAACGGGAATGGAACTTACCTATAACGAACGATTAACTGGTACGCAAGGAATGGTTTCGTTTCTATCTGATGCTGCCGGTAGACAAATGCCTAACTCATCTGATACATATGTAGAGCCACAAGAGGGATTGACACTGCAACTTACGATTGATCAGCAAATCCAGACTGTGATGGAACGTGAATTAGATCAAGCGATGACCGGATTGAACGCTAACGCTGTTATGGCAATAGCGATGAATCCAAATACGGGTGAAATATTAGCAATGGCTAGTAGGCCAGGTTATAGTCCTAGCAATTATCAAGAGGTGGATGCATCAGTCTACAACCGCAATCTGCCAATTTGGATGACATATGAGCCTGGATCAACTTTCAAAATTATTACGTTAGCTGCTGCGCTTGAAGAGAAGAAGGTTAATTTACAGACCGATAGCTTTTATGATGGTGGTGCTGTAGAGATTGGTGGAGCTAGACTACGTTGCTGGAAAAAAGGTGGACATGGTAGCCAAAGCTTTTTACAAGTCGTTGAGAACTCTTGTAATCCAGGGTTTGTAGAACTGGGTAATCGTCTAGGCAAAGATAAACTTTTCGAATATATTAGAAACTTCGGATTCGGAACAAAAACTGGTATTGATATCGGTGGAGAAGAAAACGGGATTCTATTCAAATTAAGTCAAGTTGGTCCTGTTGAGTTAGCGACAACGGCATTTGGTCAAGGGGTATCTGTTACTCCGATTCAACAAATTACTGCCGTGTCAGCCGCCGTCAACGGCGGCACGCTTTACAAGCCATATGTCGCCAAAGCTTGGATTAATCGTGATACAGGGGAAATAGTACAATCGAATGAACCGACTGTAGTCAGACAAGTAATTTCAGAAGAAACATCTAAGCAAGTTCGTGAGGCGCTAGAAAGTGTTGTAGCGAAAGGAACAGGCAGAAATGCATTTATAGACGGTTATCGTGTGGGAGGGAAGACAGGGACTGCTCAGAAGGTCATTGACGGCAGGTACTCGACAACCGAACATATTGTATCGTTTATTGGGGTAGCTCCTGCAGATGATCCTCAAATCGTTATCTACGTTGCAGTAGACAATCCAGAAGGTATTCAATTCGGTGGCGTTGTTGCGGCACCGATTGTACGTAACATTATGGAAGATGCTCTGCAAATATTAGAAGTACCAAAACGTACAGATCAAATCGATCGCTTATATAAATATGGTGAAACTCCAATCGTTGAAGTGCCTAATCTTATTGGGCAATCCGTATCTGAAATATATGAAGATATGAATATGAATTTCATGCTTACAAGTGCAGGATCAGGTAAAGTCGTAATTAAGCAGGCGCCTGCAGCTGGAGAACGTGTTGATCGGGGGTCGACTATACGTATTTACTTAGGGGATGAGGGTGACCTCTCCTTAAAGGATATTCATAATCACTGACTGTGATCACGCGGTAACGCGCTGTAGCTTAGTCGGCGTCGAAGATGCCGTCCATCGAAAGCCTGCGTGTGCTCACGTACACAAAACGTACGCTGTGCTACTCGTTTTCGCTGGAGGCCATCTTCTTGGCGGGCGACAACCCACGATTTTGAACTTTCATTTGAAGTCTCGTGCTAAAGTTTCTTCGCTCTTGTAATAGAATCGTACACGTAGCTGGGCTTCGTTTCAAAGTGCTTGATGATTGGGGACTTGGAAGATGACTTCATTAGAAATTTCACATGAGGTCTTGAAATGACAATTTCTTAGCGATTTATTACTAAATATTTGGTATGTTTCTAACGTGATAGACATAATTGTTAAAAATAGCTATTGAATTGGCAAGCTATTCAGATGTAGTATAGTTGACGGGTATAAATATTTGGAAAGAACTAGAGATTGATACATAGTTTTTTCAAGAAGGAGATAATGACATTGATTACTAGAACAGTTGCGCAGCTCGCAGAGATGAGCGGTGCTATTCTAAAGAGTGATAATACAGAGTTGGTCGTGCAAGGTGTTATGACGGACTCGCGAACTGTGGGTGGGCAATTGTTCGTTCCGCTTGTAGGGGAACACTCAGATGGTCATCAACATATTTATCATGCTGTAGAAAAGGGCGCAACAGCGGCACTTTGGAAAAAAGGTGTGCCTGTTCCTGAAGATTTGCCACATATTCCTTTCTTGCTTGTTCGTGATCCATTAGCAGCTTTGCAAAAGCTTGCAATGAATTATCGAAGTGAATTATTTACAAGAGTAGTCGCAATTACAGGAAGTAATGGTAAAACAACGACGAAGGATATGACCGCAGCTTTATTATCTACAGTATACAAGGTGAGTAAGACACAAGGGAATTTCAATAATCATATCGGACTTCCATTAACAATTTTGGCATTAGAAGAGGATACAGATATTGTGGTAGTTGAATTGGGAATGAGTGGCTTTGGTGAAATTGAATTATTAACCCAAATAGCTCAACCTGATGTTGCGATTATTACAAATATCGGCGATGCCCACATGTTGCAACTTGGTAGTCGCAATGGAATAGCTCAAGCTAAACTTGAAATTGTGCATGGGCTTGGTGATGAAGGTGTATTCATCTACAACGGTGATGAGCCATTGATTGAAGAAGAAATGAATAAACTGCATATAGTATCGTCTTTGGAGAAAAAGCGTTTTGGATTAGGAGCGAGTAACGACTGGTCAGCGGCTAACATTGAGCTAGATCCATTTGGTAGTCGCTTTGAAGTATTATATATGGGCGAGTCGTGTAATGTAGGACAGCAACATATTACTACGCCAGGTCGTCATAATGTGAGTAATGCTTTGGCAGCCATTGCAGTCGCTCGCTTGTTCGGCGTAGCCGCTAATCTTATTCAAGAAGGCTTTAATCGACTACAATTAACAGGTATGCGAATTGCTCCTACAAAAGCACATAATGGAGCCATTGTACTAAATGATGCATACAACGCTAATCCAACGGCAACTCGAGCTGCCATTGATCTACTAGGAAGCGTAACTGGCTTCCGTAAGAAATGGTTAGTTCTAAGTGATATGCTAGAGCTTGGTCCCGATGAAATCGCTATGCATGTTGACATGGGTCAATATGCGACAAGTGATAAAGTAGATGCCATCATTACGTATGGTAATCTCGCTGCTCATATCGTTGAAGGTGCGAAAGATCATTTTTCTGAAGAACAACTACAATATTTTACAACAAAGGAAGAGCTGATCGATTGGCTATTGCCTCATATTTCACCTGATGACCTTGTACTTGTTAAGGGATCACGAAGTATGAAGATGGAGCAGGTTGTCGAAGCTTTAGAAAAGGGGTGAGTGTATGGACATGATGGTCATTCTATTATCATTAGGCGTTTCATTCATACTAGCAGTTTTAATTGGACCATTGTTCATACCGTTACTGAAACGATTAAAATTCGGACAGCAGATACGGACAGACGGTCCACAGTCACATTTGAAAAAGAGTGGTACTCCAACAATGGGTGGAGTTATTATCATGCTTGCGTTGTTAATTTCATTCGTAAAGTTTGCTGAGATTTCTAGTGAATTTTGGGTGCTATTAACGGCATCGCTTGGTTTTGGGATTGTAGGATTTCTTGATGATTATATTAAAATAGTATTTAAACGTTCACTTGGTCTAACAGCAAAGCAAAAGCTTGCAGGACAACTATTGTTCTCAATTATCGTTTGCGCACAACTATACAATATGGGTCATAGCACAGAGCTTCTTATCCCTGGAACAGAAATTGGTTTTGATCTAGGTTGGTTCTATTATCCATTTGTAATTATTATTTTGTTTGCTGCAAGTAACTCTGTAAACTTTACAGATGGTATTGATGGTCTATTGGCAGGAACAAGTGCTATAGCATTTGGCGCATTTACAATCGTTGCACTGTTAGCAGATTCATACGATGCTGCAATCTTTTCAGCGGCAATGGTAGGGGCAGTATTAGGTTTTTTAGTATACAATGCACATCCTGCTAAAGTCTTCATGGGTGACATGGGATCTCTCGGTATCGGTGGCGGTATTGCGGCAGTAGCCATTATAACAAAAACAGAGTTGCTCTTAGTTATTATTGGTGGAGTGTTCGTCTTGGAAATGTTATCTGTTATAATTCAAGTAGCATCATTCAAAATTCGAAAAAAACGCGTCTTCCGTATGAGTCCGATACATCATCACTTTGAACTTTCTGGATGGTCTGAGTGGAAAGTAGATGCCGTATTCTGGACGGTCGGTTTAGTGCTCGCTGTTATAGGTTTATTGCTAGTTCTATAAGAGGAAGTTCAAAACAGCCGCTTGTTGAACCTAGACTATAATGATTAATGTAACGGTTCTCGCGGGGCGGGGACCGTTACATCTATATTAGGTAATTCTGTAATCCGTATTTTGAACTTGCACTATACGTAAAATATGTACTCCAAGAAAAAAAGAGAGGTATTCTATATGAAGCATCCATCACAGTATAAGAATGAAAAAGTAATTATATTAGGTTTAGCAAGAAGTGGTGTTAGTGTAGCGAAGCTATTCCATAAGCTAGGGGCGAATGTTACAGTTAATGATCGTAAGCCTCGCGAGCAGTCCCCTGAAGCAGCACAATTAGAACAATTAGGTATTGAAGTAATATGTGGTTATCATCCCGAAAATCTAGTAGATAAGACGACTGCCTTATTAATTAAAAATCCTGGTATTCCATATCATGTATCACCTATTATTGATGCACAAACTAATAATGTAGAAGTTGTTACTGAAGTTGAGATTGCTTATTGGATTAGTAAAGCACCAATTATTGGTATTACAGGATCTAATGGCAAGACGACGACGACAACCTTAATTGGAGAGCTATTAACATCGGCTGATCTAAATCCTGTTGTTGGTGGAAATATCGGTTTGCCTCTATGTGAGATTGCGAGTGAAGTGTCTAGTGAAAA
Source organism: Paenibacillus endoradicis (assembly GCF_024721975.1). The sequence continues at coordinate 708,831 of NZ_JANQBB010000003.1, forward strand.
CTGGATTGTTGCTGAATTGAGTAGCTTTCAATTGAAAGGTACAATTGCATTTGCACCGAAAATAGCATTAATTTTGAATTTAGCTGAAACTCATCTAGATTATCACGGGGATATGCAGGATTATGTGGCGTCTAAAGCGAAAATATTAAGCAACCAAACAGATGACGATATCGCTATCTTGAATTGGGATGATAAGATTACCCGTCAATTGATGCCTCAGTGTAAAGGTCAATTGTTCCCATTCTCGCTTTTTGAGAAGTTAGAAAGAGGTGTCTTCATTGATCCACCATTTGCACCGATTATCGCTGGCGATCCGTTGCCGAATGCGGCAGAGGAAGCTTCGATCCGATCTATTGTATATCGGATGAATAATGATTCAGAGCAACAAGTACTTATGCCTTTAAGTAGTCTTGGTATTCCTGGGCGTCATAATGCCGCTAATGCGATTGCAGCCATTGCAGCATGTCTTATAGCTGGGGCTGACCCAGCGAAGCTTGTAGAACCTTTAACGAGCTTTAGAGGCGTAGAACATCGTCTAGAGTTCGTAAGAACGAATGAAGGTGTCAACTACTACAATGATTCCAAAGCGACCAATTCGACAGCGACGACGATGACGATTCGATCTTTATCAGCGCCGTTGGTACTGATTGCTGGAGGTTTAGATCGTGGATCTGATTATATGGAATTACTCCCTATTTTCACAGATCGACTGAAAGGTATCGTGGCCGTTGGTGAAACTCGTCATAAACTTGAACATATTGCTAAGCTAGCAGGTTTAGATCAGATAAAGATCGTCGAACCTAAAGCTAGTGCCGAGGAAACGCTAGATGAAGCTGTCAAGCTTGCTAGTGAGTTAGCGGAGTCAGGAGATATTGTGTTACTGTCACCTGCATGCGCAAGCTGGGATATGTTTTCTTCTTATGAACAAAGAGGAAGCATGTTTAAGAAATCGGTGCATACCTTGTAAGTAGGGGGGTTGTCCCTACTTCATTTTATAGAGGTGTGTAAAGCATGGTTAAGACACGTTCTGCTCCAGATATATGGCTATTAATTTCCATCCTTCTTATATTATTTATTGGACTAATGATGGTATATAGTGCGAGTGCAGTATTAGCTTTTCATGAATTTGGTGATAAGTTCTACTTTTTGAAGCGACAATCGATATTTGCAGGATTAGGTTTATTATCTATGTTTTTTATGATGAATGTGAATTACACTGTCTGGAAAAAATGGGCCCCTATGTTACTTATCGTCTGTTTCGGACTACTTATCCTAGTATTAATTCCTGGGGTCGGAGTTGTTCGTGGTGGAGCGCGTAGTTGGCTAGGCATTAGTTCTTTCGGTATTCAACCATCTGAATTTATGAAACTTGGTATGATCTTATTTCTTGCAAAGTGGTTGTCCACAGAACAACAAAAAATTACTCAATTCACGAAAGGCTTATTACCGCCTTTAGGTCTTGTATTTCTGGCGTTTGGCTTAATTATGCTACAACCCGATCTAGGAACTGGAGCAGTTATGGTCGGAGCATCAATGATTCTTATCTATACTGCCGGTGCTCAGATGCGTCATCTTGGCGGTTTAGCGTTAATTGGTGTTATCGGTTTTGTTGGTCTCATTATTGCTGCACCTTATCGTTTGAAACGGATTACTAGTTTTCTAGATCCGTGGTCAGATCCACTTGGCGGTGGATATCAGATCATTCAATCGTTATTTGCCATTGGTCCTGGAGGTCTTGTTGGACTTGGTCTTGGCATGAGTAGACAGAAATTTAGTTACTTACCTGAGCCGCAAACAGATTTTATTTTCTCAATACTAGCTGAAGAGTTAGGTTTCATCGGCGGACTTACATTGATTCTATTATTTCTAGTCGTTGTATGGCGTGGAGTACGTACCGCTATCGCTGCTCCAGATACGTTTGGAAGCTTACTTGCGATCGGTATCACGAGCATTATTGGTGTACAAGTGCTAATTAACATTGGTGTTGTCATTGGAATGATGCCAGTAACAGGAATTACACTTCCATTAGTAAGCTATGGAGGCTCTTCCTTAACATTACTACTAACAGGATTAGGCATCTTGTTGAATATTTCTCGATACTCGAGGTGAAAGAGATGAAAATTTTACTAACAGGTGGAGGTACAGGTGGACATATATACCCTGCATTAGCGATTGGGAAATATATGCAACAACAGGACTCCGCTACTGAATTACTATATATAGGTACAGAGCGTGGGATGGAAAGTAAAATCGTTAGAAGAGCTAACGTTCCATTTGAAAGTATTGAAATTACAGGATTTAAACGTAAACTGTCCTACGATAATGTACGGACAGTTATCCGTTTTTTACGAGGTGTCAATCGTTCCAAACAATTAATAAAACAATTTAAACCAGACGTTGTGATTGGTACGGGTGGTTATGTATGCGGGCCTGTCGTTTATGCGGCAGCCCGTTTAGGCATACCTACCTTTATTCATGAGCAAAATGCAATTCCTGGTTTGACGAATAAATTTTTGACATCCTTTGTATCTCATGTTGGTGTAAGTTTTGAAGATTCATTATCTTATTTTGCAAAAGCAAAGCAAGTTAGCTTTACTGGAAATCCCTGTGCGTCTCAAGTGATCGAGGCAATACCAGGCCGTGGTAGAGCATCATTGGATCTTGAATCTAACCAACGTTATGCACTCATTGTTGGTGGTAGTAGAGGTGCGAAGGCGCTTAATCAAGCGGTTATAGCCTTAGCAAGGGAGCAAGAGCAATTAGAAAAACTTTCGCAGTACCGTATTGTATTTGCTACAGGTGAAATTTATTATGATGATACATTGCAAGCATTGAAAGATAATGCTGCTTATCGAAATGGACAAATTATGTTACTTCCATATATTAATAATATGGCGGAAGTTTTAAGTGATGCATCTATCGTAATTAGTCGCTCTGGAGCTTCGTCGCTAGCAGAGATTAACGCGCTTGGAAAACCGTCTATTCTAATTCCTTCTCCAAATGTAACGAATAATCATCAAGAAGCAAATGCACGTAGTTTGGAGTCTGTTGGAGCTGCAGAAATTATACTTGAAAGTGAACTTAGTGGTACTCATTTGTTAGAAAAATTGAGTGCTTTATTGTTAGATGATCATAAACTTGCGAAAATGTCGGCTGCATCACAATTTTTAGCAGTACCTGATTCAGCAAGCAGAATTGCTTTAGCGTTAGCGAGAATAATGAAACGATAACTGAACGTGAACTCTAGGCGATTGTCACACAACGAAGTGTTAAGGCATAAGATACTTTATAATTCGTGACCAGAAAGTCTAGGAGTTGATCACATGTTCAGGTGGGGCTTACCCACAACGATGGCAACTGCCATTTTTGGAAGGAGGACATACAATTGAATTTATTTATAGCGGAACTTGAGGAGTTAGAAATTGGGGAATATCTCGTCAACGAACCACTGTCGAAGCATACAACATGGAAGATCGGCGGTACGGCTGATCTGATGATCCTTCCACGAGGCAAGAAGCAACTTATATCACTAATCAAGCTACTTGGTAAGCATAGTATTCCGTGGACGAGTATCGGACGTGGATCTAATATGCTAGTAAGTGATAAAGGGATTCGTGGTGTTGTGATTAAGCCAACTGATGGCTTAGATTATGTGCGCTTCGAAGGTAATACTGTCATTGCGGGAGCAGCTTATTCATTTATTAAGCTTGCTGTTATGGCAAGCAAACAAAGCTTAACAGGCTTGGAATTTGCAGGCGGTATTCCAGGAACTGTAGGCGGTGCTGTCTACATGAATGCAGGTGCGCATGGGTCTGATGTGTCACGTATTTTTAAGTCAGCCGAAATTGTTCTGTCTAATGGTGAATTGGTAACGTATAAAAGCGATGATATGAAATTCTCATATCGTCATTCTGTATTGCAGGAAATGAGCGGATTTGTTGTTGAAGCTAGCTTTGAATTAGAAGCTGGTGATAGACAAGTGATTACTGCAGAAATGGCTAAGCATAAGGGACGTAGATTGCTAACTCAACCACTACAACTTGCATGTGCTGGGAGTGTATTCCGTAACCCCCCCGGTGATTTTTCAGCAAGATTGATTGAGGAAGCAGGATTGAAAGGGTTCCAATGTGGAGGAGCGCAAGTATCAGAGCTTCACGCCAATTTTATTATCAACACAGGACAGGCGACAGCTAAAGACGTTTTCGCTTTAATTACCCATATTCAAGGTGTTGTGAAAGAACGCTATGGTATTGAATTGATACCTGAAGTATTGGTAATGGGCGAGCGGTAACTCGGAGGTGATACATTGGACAGATTGGTGATTGAGGGCGGCAAACCTCTGTCAGGAACTGTTGTAATCCAAGGCGCGAAAAATGCAGTGCTGCCGATTATGGCTGCCAGTCTGCTGGCTGAAGGAACGACCGTGCTCGAAAATGTTCCTCATTTACTTGACATTGAAGTGATGATCCATATTTTGCGAGAATTAGGATGTCGAGTTGAGCATAAGGGAAGTACGATTATCATTGACACGGAGCAGGCTTCTGCTTCACATGTACCAGAATCGTTGATGAAGCAAATGCGATCATCAATTTTTCTCATGGGCCCACTACTTGCAAAGTACAGAAAGACTCAAGTTTATCAACCAGGCGGCTGCGCGATTGGCGAACGGAAGATCGATATTCATCTAGACGGCTTGAAGGCACTAGGTGCGCAAATTGAGGAAACAGGAAATTCTATTATTTGCAGTGCACAGAAACTAACGGGTGCGGATGTGCATCTGAATTTCCCAAGCGTAGGTGCTACTGAGAATATTATGATGGCAGCGGTGCTAGCGGATGGTCGAACAACGATTACGAATGCTGCAAGAGAGCCAGAGATTCAAGATTTGCAACATTTCCTTAATGCAATGGGTGCTAAAGTGCTCGGCGCAGGTACAGATACGATTACAATCGATGGTGTAGAGCGGCTACAATCATGTGAGCATCGTATCATTCCAGATCGAATTGTTACAGGAACACTAATGATTGCTGCAGCGGCAACTCGTGGACTAATTACATTACACAAAACGCAACCAAGTCATCTAACTTCTTTAATTCATGTCATGCGTCGAGCAGGTATTCAAATCCAAGTAGACGGTGATATAATAAAAGTTGACAGTAGAGTCAGAAGCAAAGCGGTAGAGAAGATTGTTACTGCACCTTACCCTGCTTTCCCTACTGATTTGCAATCACAGATGATGGTTATGCTTGCACTCTCAGATGGTGTCAGTGTAGTGAAAGAAAATATCTTTGAAGGCAGATTAAAGCATGTAGATGAACTGGCTCGTATGGGCGCTGATATTCGAGTAGATATGAATACAGCCTATATTCGAGGAGTGCCTCGTTTATATGGTGCTACTGTTGAGGCGACTGATCTTCGAGCGGGTGCAGCACTTGTAATTGCTGGTCTTGCAGCACAAGGGAGAACGATCGTAGAGCGAATTCACCATATTGATCGTGGTTATGATCGAATTGAGGATATGTTAACGTTATTAGGGGCTAGAATTACGAGATTAACTGCATTATCCAAAAACGAAACATATGCACAGTAATCGTTGGAATGATAATCGGCTTCCTCATCACCGATGAGGAGGCCGCGTTGTGTTAAGGAGTGGACAAGTTTATGCAATCTCAAATGCCAGTGCTCAAAGAGCCAGAGCCGAAAAAAAAGGGAAATAAAAAATTAATTGCAATTATTGTTATCTTATTTCTTGCTATTTTATCTATTGTATTTTTTAATTCTACGTTAAGTAAAATTACGGAAGTGCAAATCACTGGTACCCAATTTGTAAATGGTACAGAGGTTATGAATGCAGCAGGTCTAAAAGTAGGGGATTCTTTCGTGTTCAGTTCTGCGGAAGAGATTGAAAACAATGTCAAAACTTTAAACACCATTAATAAAGCGGTAGTTACTAAGCATTTTCCAGGGATAATCAAAATTGCTGTTACAGAATATAGTGTAGTGGCTTTTGAATTTGACGACAAAGGCGAACTAATTGCTTTATTAGCTAGTGGAGCGAGTATTAAAACAAACAATGATCGCCTACAAATAATGGACAAACCTATATTAACCGGATGGAGTAAAAATGATCCATATAAAAATGAATTAATGAAGCAACTTTCTTCTATTAATTCAACTTTGCTCGCTGACATATCTGAGATCGCACCTATTCCTTCCGTTGCTTTCCCAGATCGAATTTTAATATATACACGCACAAAGTTCGAAGTTACTACAGCTGTAAGTTTAATACGCGAGAAGGTAGAAGCGATGAATGGCGTTATTGAAACACAAGCACCAGGTAAGCTAACCTTATTACTTGCAGATACGTATGAACCATTTAACAGAGAAGATATGGAAAATACTGAAACTGAGTAAAAAGACTCTACTCAACTAGAGTAAAGAGTGGTAAAATTTTAGTTGTCTAATTTATTTTTATGAGTTTATAGTAACTTTTATGTCTAGTTGAACTAGATTTCTATTTCATATTTTCATGAACTTTTCCTTTTTTTTGATAAATATCTGAAAAAATTGTTGAAAAAAGAGGGAAAGTGCAAATAGTGTTGAATAGAATGTAAGTAGACTATTTACCTATTAGTGCAAAAACGAATAACTAAACTCATTCATTACAACTATAAATATTTATTGAAACGGAGGTGCCGCGCAATGAGCAACGGTGACATAATTGTCAGTTTGGACATCGGTACATCCAAAGTACGAGCAATAATTGGCGAAGTAAGTGATGGAGCCATTAATATCATTGGTGTTGGTACAGCAGACTCTGAAGGCATTCGTAAAGGTGCTATTGTAGATATTGATCAAACGGTTCAATCTATTAAAAATGCGATTGAGCATGCCGAACGTATGGTAGATATTGAAATTTCAGAGGTTTATGTTGGTATCCAAGGTAGTCATATTGGTGTACAAACGAATCATGGAGTAGTTGCAGTTTCTAATGAAGATCGCGAAATCGGTGAGGAAGATATCGATCGTGTACTTCAAGCTGCCAAGGTAGTAACCTTACCCCCAGATCGTGAAATAATTAATCTCGTACCTAAGCAGTATGTAGTAGATGGACTAGAAGGAATTTCAGATCCGCGTGGAATGATAGGTGTTCGCTTAGAAGTAGAAGCTACAGTTATTACTGGTGCCAAATCTTCTGTACATAATCTAGTTAGATGTGTCGATAAAGCAGGGCTAAAAATTAATGGCGTTATTCTTTTAACACTTGCGTCAGGTGTAATGACATTATCTAAAGATGAAAAGTCAGCAGGTACTGTACTCGTTGATATCGGTGGTGGATCTACAACAATTGCTATCTATGAAGATGGTGGTATATGTGCGATTTCTTCATTGCCAATTGGCGGTCAGTTTGTTACAAACGATATCGCTTATGGATTGCGTTCACAAACAGATCATGCAGAGAAAATAAAACTAAAATTTGGTTGTGCTGTTGCAGATGATGCAGCTGATGAAGTGAAATTCAAAGTTACACGCATGGGTAGTAATGTAGAAAAAGAATTTTCACAAAGAGATTTAGCTAGCATTATCGAACCTCGTATGCAAGAAATATTCCAGCTTATTAAGCAGGAAGTTCATGCACTTGGTTATGGTGATAAAGTTGATGGATATGTATTAACGGGAGGATCAGTATCTCTTCCAGGTACACTAGCATTAGCACAATCAGAACTAGAAAACAATGTAAGAATAGCTTTACCAGATTATATTGGAGTAAAAGATCCTTCTTATAGCAGTGGGGTAGGAATGATACAATACGTATCAAAGTACATGGGTGTACGAGGAGCTAGCACTACGAAGAAGGCTGTTAGTCGTAAAGGAAATTCTCCAGCTTCGTCAAAACCCCGAATGTTAGAACGCATTAAAAATATGTTTCAGGAATTTATTTGACGGGGGAGTCGTGTAGATGTTGGAATTTGACTTAGAACTAGAATCACTAGCGCAAATAAAAGTAATTGGTGTAGGTGGCGGCGGTAGTAATGCGGTTAACCGTATGATTGAGAATGGTGTAAAAGGTGTAGATTTTATAACTGTTAATACTGATGCGCAAGCATTACACCTAGCAAAATCTGAGCACAAACTGCAAATCGGTGATAAGCTTACTCGTGGTCTTGGTGCTGGTGCAAACCCTGAAGTAGGTAAAAAAGCTGCTGAAGAGTCTCGTGATCTTATTGCTAATCAGCTAAAAGGTGCCGATTTGGTATTCGTTACAGCTGGTATGGGCGGTGGTACAGGTACTGGTGCAGCCCCTGTTATTGCTGAAATTGCTCGCGAGTGCGGCGCTTTAACTGTTGGTGTAGTTACTCGTCCATTTACTTTTGAAGGTCGTAAACGTTTTGCACAAGCGGAACATGGAATCGAATCGTTAAAAGAAAAAGTAGATACACTAATCGTCATCCCTAATGATCGTCTATTAGAAATCGTAGATAAGAAAACTCCAATGCTTGAAGCATTCCGTGAAGCAGATAACGTACTACGTCAAGCAGTCCAAGGTATCTCTGATCTAATCATGGTTCCAGGTCTAATTAACCTTGACTTTGCAGATGTGAAGACGATTATGACTGAGCGTGGTTCTGCACTTATGGGAATTGGTATTGCATCTGGTGAGAATCGTGCTGCTGAAGCTGCTCGTAAAGCTATTCAAAGTCCATTACTTGAAACATCTATCGATGGAGCTCGTGGTGTAATTATGAATATTACTGGTGGTAGCAATCTATCATTATATGAAGTGAATGAAGCTGCTGAAATTGTTATTTCTGCATCTGATCCAGATGTAAACATGATTTTCGGTGCGATCATTGATGAAGATCTTAAAGAAGAAATTAAAGTAACTGTTATTGCGACAGGTTTTGAAGCAAAACCTGCCGAAGCAGCACCTCGTCGTCAAGTTGGTCAAGGTAACGATGCTGGTGAAGCGGGAAAGTCTCAAGCGACGAAGCCTATTGGTACAAACCTTTCTAATGATTTAGAAATTCCTGCTTTTCTACGTCGCAAATAACAACTTAGTATAAACATATAAAAGGGCTATACTCTTACAGTGATGTAAGTGTATAGCCCTTTTTCTAGTTTAGTAATCTAGTAATGACCACTTTTTCCGACAAAAATAGAACTCCAATGCTGACATAAACAGACAGACTTTGGAGTATATATCCAATATACTGTTTTAGAAGTAATCGCTTGGTACTACAGGAAGTATGTATTTTCATTGTAGTTGAAGGAAGGTATTACATGAAGGTATATCTAGACGTTCTGCTGCTGCGAGAATTATTAGTAGATGGGGTATTATTGTTAACAACAGGTTGGATACGAGGTTTTAAGCCTAAGGCTTGGCGTGTGCTACTTGCTGGCTCTGTCGGAGCGTTATATACAATGGCAATGGTCTTTCCTAGTCTGTCGTCCCTGTACCATATTTCGATTAAGCTATTTGTCTCTCTACTCATGATATACATTACATTCGGCTATTATTCATTACAATCTTTTTTGCGAGATATTGTAAGCTTCTATATCGTTAGTTTTGTAGCAGCTGGAGGGATGATGGCACTATACTATCTACTTATGAGAAGCTCACAAGAAGTATGGGCAAATGTACTGTTTATTGGTGGGACGGTAACAACGAAGCTACATATTGGAATTTTTTATCTGTTTGCTAGTTTCGCAATTGCTCTTTTTTTGTTTTCTAACTTTGTCAGAAGTAAAAAGAAGCATCAACTGATGGAGACTCATCTTGCTGATGTAGAGGTAGATATCGACGGTCAAATATTCACATGTACTGGATTAATTGATACTGGAAATCAATTGTATGATCCCCTTACGAAATATCCAGTTATGATTATCGAAGTATCAAGATTGCAAGATGCGTTGCCCGCTAAATTTTTGAAAGCTTTACAGCAAGGAGAAACGAACGATGCTTTAATGTTGTTATCTGATGAGCAACTCCAATTTCAATGGCAAGATCGAATTAGAATAATCCCCTTTCGGGGTGTGAATAAAGGTTCACAATTTCTATTAGCAGTAAAGCCTGATTGTGTGAAAGTCAATCATGAAGGTAAGAGCTTTGAAAGCGTCAAGGTGCTTATCGGCTTTGATGGAGGTCAGTTGAGTGGGGATGGGTCGTATCAGGCGATAATCCACCCCTCAATGGTCAGTGGGCTTTGATAACGATGAGTATGCGTTGTAGCGTAGTCGGCGTCGAATATGAAGCGAATTTCGGAAGTCCGGTACGCATGTACCAATAACGTACACTTGCGTTTCCTCCTTCCGAAAATTAGCTCCATCTTCTCGGTTCTGAAAGCCCACTTGTGGACTTTGATAACTAAGTAACGCAGGTAGGTTAATGAGAACTTTAAGCTGCTAATGTAAATTTTTAGTTTATGCTTTCGATGTAACTTTTCATTCCAATGAAGTTATGTCTTGAAGCCAATGAAAAGTTTTAGTCTATGCTTCCGATGTAACTTTTCATTCCAATGAAGTTATGTCTTGAAGCCAATGAAAAGTTTTAGGAGGAACAAACTATGATGCTGAAGTATAAGTTGTTGGCACAAATTTCTTTTTATCGGTTGATGTTAAAGTTAGGGCTCAAGGATGAGATGATCTACTATATTGGTGGTAGCGAAGCATTACCTCCACCATTAACACGAGAAGAAGAAGAATATCTGCTCCTCAAATTACCTTCTGGTGATGGTAGCATCCGTACGATTTTAATTGAACGTAATTTGCGTCTAGTCGTATATATTGCCCGTAAGTTCGAAAATACTGGTATTAATATTGAAGATCTTGTATCTATAGGTACGATAGGTCTTATTAAAGCAGTAAATACATTTGATCCAGAAAAGAAAATTAAACTAGCTACTTATGCTTCTCGTTGTATTGAAAATGAAATATTAATGTATTTGAGAAGAAATTCTAAGACGAGATCAGAGGTATCTTTTGATGAACCACTGAACATTGATTGGGATGGTAATGAATTACTTTTATCTGATGTGCTTGGCACTGAAAATGATACGATATATCGCAATATTGAAGAGCAAGTTGATCGTAAATTACTTCAAAAAGCACTTGAGAAGCTCTCTGATCGCGAACGAATTATTATGCAATTACGATTTGGTCTTGCAGATGGCGAAGAAAAAACACAAAAAGATGTTGCAGATATGTTAGGAATATCACAATCATATATTTCTCGTCTAGAAAAACGAATTATTAAGCGGTTACGAAAAGAATTTAATAAAATGCTCTAAAATACATGATAATAACCTAGACAACCACAGTACGTTTTGGGGTGAAAAGCATACGCTATTAGCAGGAATTTCAAAATGTTCGCATGTGATGATGAAGTATTGCATCGTAATAGTTTCTCGGAACTGTCATACGAACGATTTGAACCTTATAGATATGTGTAATCCAAAAATATGTGGCAGGGAGGGTGTGTATTTCAGCTTATGCCTACTATCATGACTTCTACAGAGCCAATTATGCTAAGCTATTTGAGCTTTCAACTAACCTTTTCATTGATCGAGTTGCAAATAGATCAACAATCAGTTGTTATAAAAACAAATGTACAAAATACTGGAAAATATGAAGGATCAATTTCGAGTAACCATTTTATCCTTGCTGCGGGTGGTCGAGAAGTACTTTCTAATGTTAGTTATATTAGTGAAGAACATAAACATGGGATGATATGGGCTTGGAAACGATTAAATCCCGGAGAACTGTGTACGGTTATCTTGAAATTCAACATGGATCCTACCTTATCTGAATATGATTTTAAATACAATTATAGGAAAATCACACAACTTATTAAGCGTTTTCAAATGCATAATGACAGTGAAAAAAGCACTTTCACATCCAATTAGTAGTCGCTGAATCTTGTCGCAAATTGTCAAAACAGGAATAAAATCATTCCCCAAGGAGATAATGATCAATAATGTTTCTCCTTGGGAGGTAATGATATTGACCCGTAATAAAGTTGAAATCTGTGGCGTGGATACTGCTAAGCTACCAGTCCTAACAAACGTTGAAATGCGCGAATTATTCACTGGTCTACAAACTCGTAATGAATGGGGAGCGAGAGAGAAATTAGTAAATGGAAATCTAAGATTAGTTTTAAGTGTCATTCAACGTTTTAATAACAGGGGCGAATTTGTTGACGATTTATTTCAAGTCGGTTGTATTGGCTTAATGAAAGCCATTGATAACTTTGATCTAGGTCAAAACGTGAAGTTTTCTACTTATGCTGTTCCGATGATTATTGGTGAAATCCGAAGGTATTTACGCGATAATAACCCAATCAGAGTTTCACGGAGTTTGCGTGATATCGCTTATAAAGCTTTGCAAGCGAGAGATAGTTTGACGAATAAATTTGCGCGCGAACCGACAGTAATGGAAATTTCACAGCTGCTTAATGTTCCAAAGGAGGATGTCGTCTTTGCATTAGATGCAATTCAAGACCCTGTATCTTTGTACGAGCCTATCTTCAATGACGGTGGCGATCCGATTTATGTTCTCGATCAGATTAGTGATGAGAAGAATAAAGATATAACATGGATTGAAGAGATTGCATTACGTGAGGCAATGCATCGCTTGAATGATCGTGAAAAAATGATCTTATCTATGAGGTTTTTTGAAGGAAAAACTCAGATGGAAGTAGCAGACGAAATAGGGATTTCACAGGCACAAGTATCTCGACTAGAAAAATCAGCAATTCAACAAATGCAGAAATATGTTAATGCATAAACTATAATTATTGACTTCCACAGCTGTTTTGAGACTATTAGTGAATGGAGTTTTAACAATATGTACTTGTAAATACATATTGTTACGGCTAATTCATCAATGGATCTTGAAACAGCTTTTTCTATTTACATTATAACGTTGAAATTCTATTTGGATTTGCTTTAGAGTCGGATATACTTTAACTTTTTCATACATATACTAAACGATCATAGCTTGTAAAAGGGGCGGATGAGTATTATGAAAATATCTGATTTCCAATCCAAAGATGTTATTAATATTGTAGACGGTAAAAAGCTTGGGCATATTAGTGATATTGAATTGGATTTACGGCAAGGGAAGATAGATTCGATTGTTATTCCTCAAGTTCAACGCATGTTCGGTATATTTGGTACAGCCGGTTCGGAGATTGTCATTCCTTGGCGTAATATTGTGAAAATCGGTACAGATGTCGTCCTTGTACGAATGGAAGAAACGAGATCAATTCGAACAGAGGAGGAAGATTTGCATGCTCGTATCTAACAAGTTACACTTAAAGTCATAAAGAAATGACGGAAGGTGAGCGAGATGGAACCATTTGTTGCTAGTCAAGCATCACATCAATTGTTACTCCAAAAATGGATGATGCAATGTGAGCACTTAACATCGGGATTTACGACAAGAATGGGGGGCTATAGCGAAAAGCCATATGCCTCTTTCAATATAGGATTACATGTTAATGATGAGGTAGAAGCAGTCGTTCGCAATCGACAATTATTAACTGATAGTATTGGTTGGGAATTTGATGCTTGGACGAATGCCCAGCAAGTACATGGGAATATAGTTGTTAAAGTGACAACTGAAGATCGTGGACGCGGTAGACTAACGATGTCAGATGCACTTCAAGGTGCAGATGGAATGATAACTAACGTGCCTGACATTTTGTTGACTTCATTTTATGCGGACTGTGTACCCTTATTATTCTGGGATCCTGTTCACGAAGCAATAGGTTTAGCACATGCAGGGTGGAAAGGAACAGCTTCGGCAATTGCAATAGAGATGGTTGAAGCGATGAAATTAAACTTTGGAACAGAGCCAGATCAGCTTATGGTTGCGATTGGTCCATCGATAGATCAATGCTGCTATGAAGTAGATCATTATGTTGTAGAGCAATTTGTAGCGTTATGGCAAAGGCTTGAACTACAGGAATGTTCGATAGACCATGTAATTAAGCCTATTTCTTCGCAAAAGGCTCATATTAACTTGAAAGAAATGAACCGACAGATTATGATAAAAGCAGGAATATTGCCGACTCATATCGAATTAAGTAATTTATGCACTGGCTGTAGGACAGATATGTTCTTTAGTCATCGTGTGGAGAATGGATTAACAGGTAGAATGGCTAGTTGGATTGGCCTATCGAGAAAGGTGATCTATGAATGAGTATAAAGGATCGAATACATCATGTGCAGCAGACAATAGCTCAAGCTACTTCTCGTGCTGGCAGACAATCAGGTACCGTAAATGTCATTGGAGTAACAAAGTATGTTTCCGTAGCTAGAACCGTTGAAGCTGTGGAAGCAGGCGTGTTGCATATAGGCGAAAACCGCTGGCAAACTGCAAAAGACAAATGGGATTACATACATGAACATACAGGAGCTGGACAAGCAACTCCAACATGGCATTTTATTGGAACATTGCAACGTAATAAGGTGAAGGATATTGTAGGTAAATTTCAGTACATTCATTCTTTAGATCGACTTTCATTAGCAAGTGCTATTCAGGAACAGGCTGAAAAGTTAGATGTAACCGTCAAATGCTTTATTCAGGTTAATGTATCTGGAGAGCAGTCGAAGCAAGGAATGAGTGCTGCTGAGGTATCGCTATTTTTGGAACAGTTGCAACAATACCCACGCTTACTACCAATTGGACTAATGACTATGGCTCCCTTTGAACTTGAGAAAGAGGAGACAAGGTTAGTTTTCCGCCAATTAAGAGAATTACGTGATGAGTTAATTGCAAAAGGGAATGGCAAGTGTACCGTAACTGAACTATCCATGGGCATGTCCAATGATTATGAAATTGCAATTGAAGAAGGAGCTACCTTTGTACGGCTTGGAACAGTATTAATTGGAACAGAGGAGGATGAATAATGAGTGTTATTAACAAGTTTATGAATTATTTTGGTTTGCAAGAGGAAGAAGAAATAACAGAACGTGAACGTGTATCTACAAATGATGATCAAGAAGTTGAAACGAATCCATTCGAATCACGTAAACAATCTAGAAATCAACAGTTCTCTAATGTTGGTAACAATGTCGTAAGTCTACACACTCAGAAAAATACGCGAATGGTATTATGTGAACCTAAAAGCTACGATGAAGCACAAGCAATTGCAGATGAAATTCGTAATCGCAAATCAGTTGTAGTAAACTTACAACGTGTTCAAAGTGAACTTGGCTTACGTATCGTAGATTTCTTGTCTGGAACAGTGTACGCACTTAGCGGCTCCATTTCTAAATTAGGGCCTAATATCTATTTATGTGCTCCTGAGACAGTCGAAGTACAAGGTTCTATTACAGAACTGGCACATTTTGATAGATAAATGAAGACAGAATGAGGTGACATAAGTTTGTTATATGAAATTAAAAATATCGTAACTTTATTATTTACGGTATACAATTACATGATCATTGCATACATTTTATTGTCGTGGTTTCCCAATGCAAGAAGCAGTTCGATCGGTCAATTTCTAGGGAAAATTGTAGAGCCTTATCTTTCCATTTTCCGTAGATTTATTCCGCCAATCGGAGGAATGCTTGATATCTCGCCAATCGTGGCTTTTATCGCATTACGCTTCATTCAATCTGGTGTAATGTTCATCATCGACTCAATTGCTTGATAAAATTAAAGGTGAGTGCATATGAAGGACGGATTTTATAGTCATTTCCATCCTGAAGAGAAGCCATTTGTTGATCGCACACATGAATGGATAGAACGGTCCGCTGAGCTACATGAGCTTAGACGGACCGATTTTTTAGATCCAAGACAACAATTTATTGTGACAACGATAGCTAATCGGATAGGATCAGTTAATATTAAATTCGATGGTGGCTACGAGGCTGCTGAACGCAAACGTGCGATTATTGTCCCTGACTACCGAGATGCGGAATATGAAGATTCAGATTTGAAAGTGCTTCAAGTCACTAGTCAAAGCGACAAGTTTCATGAATTAGATCATGGTGATTTCCTTGGCGCTTTAATTGGGTTAGGAATTAAGCGAGATCGAGTAGGAGATATACATCAGCATGATGATTTCTGTCATATCGTTGTTACTTCAGAAATGGCACAATTTCTTGATATTGGGTTTAGGCAAGTACATCGCCTAAATGTTTTGACTGATATCATTTCGATTGATCAACTACAACCTGTCGTGGCTAAGTTCGAAGATTTAAGTTTTACTGTTGCGTCGTTAAGATTAGATGGCATTGCTAGTGATGCTTACCGAGTAAGTAGAACTAAAATCGCTGATCCAATTAAGGCGGGGCGATGCCGGGTGAATTGGAAAACAGAAGAAGATCCTTCTAAGCAATTGAAAGAAGGAGATGTAGTTTCTATTAAAGGTTTGGGTAGGTTTAAAGTTTCTGAAGTCGACGGTATTACTAAAAAAGGTAGAATTCGTGTAAAAATCAGTAAATTTATTTAGAGATTTTGCAGGAAATTGCTTATCGTTGTCGAATATGGATTCATATCATAGTTAGACAGTTTGGTTTGATTAGAATGACCATAGGAGGTGCTCCAATGCCATTGACACCATTGGACATACATAATAAAGAGTTTTCACGTAGACTTCGTGGCTATGACGAGGATGAAGTAAATGAATTCTTGGACTTAGTTATTAAAGATTATGAAGCACTTATCCGTGAAAATAAAGAAATGCAAAATCAAATGCTTACATTACAAGAGCGTTTGAATCATTTCTCTAATATTGAGGATACGCTGAGCAAAACTATTATTGTGGCACAAGAAGCGGCAGACGAAGTTCGAAGTAATGCAAAGAAAGAAGCTCAATTGATCGTGAAAGAAGCCGAGAAAAATGCTGATCGAATCGTTAATGAGTCTTTGAACAAATCTCGTAAAGTTTCACTTGAAGTGGATGAATTGAAAAAACAAGCGTCTATCTATCGCGCGAGGTTCCGTACTCTTGTTGAAGCTCAATTAGAGTTGTTAGCAGAAGAATCATGGGATACGCTTAGATCGGATCGCCCTGAAGCTGTTGTTCACGAATAAAGTTAGCTAGAATTGAACATACTTAGGTAATGTTAATATATCTAAGTATGTTTAGTTCAAAGTCCTGAAGCATATTTCAATTGACATTATGCTTTTAATCAGCTATAAATATTGTTATAATCATTGATATTTGTAATTCGATGACGAGAACACGTTCATGTATGTATTGCTTCAGAGAGCCGATGCTTGGTGAAATTCGGTGCATAGACATAGATGAAATATCATCTCCGAGAAGCTATCCTGAACCTTATCTAAGGAAAAGTACTAAGGGTAGACGGTTTTTCCTCCGATATAAGGAATACGAATCAAGTATTCGTACCAAAGTGTCGTTCTGATCATTTATGCTTATGCATGATTATTTCAGAGCGGAACAAGGGTGGTAACGCGACTAACCTCGTCCCTTTCCATAGGGATGAGGTTTATTTTTGTTTTTTGAGAATGAGAGGGGCTGTTAAAGTATGCAACGCGTAGACGTTAAAGAACGCGCACGTACTCGTGAGTTACGTGTATTAGCACAATGGCAAGAACAAGATACTTTTAAGAAATCAATTGAAAATCGTGAAGGAAAACCGAATTTCGTATTTTATGAAGGTCCTCCAACAGCGAATGGTAAGCCGCACATCGGTCATGTTCTTGGTCGAGTAATTAAAGACTTTATTTGCCGCTATCGTACGATGTCTGGCTACCGTGTTATTCGTAAAGCAGGCTGGGATACACATGGTCTTCCTGTAGAACTTGGAGTTGAAAAACAACTAGGTATTTCAGGGAAACAAGAGATCGAAGCATACGGCGTTGAGAAATTTATTACGAAATGTAAAGACAGCGTATTTGAATATGAGAAACAATGGCGTGAATTAACAGAAGCGATTGGTTACTGGACAGATATGGATAACCCATACATTACACTTGATAACAAATATATTGAGAGTGTATGGCATATTCTTTCTAAAATTCATGAGAAAGGGCTACTGTATCGTGGACATCGTGTAAGTCCTTATTGCCCTTGTTGTCAAACGACATTAAGCTCTCATGAAGTTGCACAAGGATATGAAGATGTGAAGGACTTGAGCGCTACTGCTAAGTTCAAACTGACGGACAGTGTCGAATATATTCTTGCTTGGACAACAACACCTTGGACATTGCCTGCGAATGTAGCATTAGCAGTTAATCCAGAGCTTGATTATGTTCGAGTAGCTAAAGATGGCGAAGTATATATCGTTGCTGCCAACCTTGTTGAGTCAGTTATGAAAGAAGACTTCGAAGTGCTTAGTACGTTGAAAGGTAGCGAACTAGTAGGTCGTAGTTACTTACCTCCGTTCAACTACGTATCAATTGAAAAAGGTCATGTTGTTATTCCAGGTGACTTTGTAAGTGATTCTAGTGGTACTGGTATCGTTCATATCGCACCTGCTCATGGTGAAGATGACTACCGTGTTGCTCGTGCTAATGGTATTAGTATGTTAGCTGTAGTGAACAATGCTGGTCGTTACATCGACGAGGTTACTGACCTTGCTGGTCGATTCGTGAAAGATTGCGATGTAGATATCGTGAAAATGCTAAGTGAAAAAGGACTATTATTTTCTAAAGAACGTTATGAACATAGCTATCCGTTCTGCTGGCGTTGTAAGTCACCACTTCTGTACTATGCTACGGAAAGCTGGTTTATCGAGACAACGGCTGTAAAAGATCAATTGATTGCAAACAATGCTGGAGTAGAATGGTATCCAGGCCATCTTCGTGAAGGTCGCTTTGGTAAGTTCCTTGAGGATTTAGTGGATTGGAATATTAGCCGTAATCGTTATTGGGGTACACCGTTAAACGTATGGATTTGTGAAGAGACTGGCAAGCAGTATGCGCCAAGTAGCATAGCTGATCTACGCGCGCGTGCTGTAGACTTCGTACCAGAAGATATCGAGTTACACAAACCATATGTAGATGGAATCTTACTGAAGAGTCCGTTTGCTGAAGGTGCGGTCATGAAACGTACGTCTGAAGTTATTGATGTATGGTTCGATAGCGGTTCTATGCCATTTGCGCAGCAACATTATCCATTTGGCGACAATGCTAAATTCGAAGATCAATATCCTGCTGATATTATTTGTGAAGGAATTGACCAAACTCGCGGATGGTTCTATAGCTTATTAGCAGTTTCTACACTGTTCAATGGTAAAGCACCATATAAAGCAGTTCTTTCTACAGGTCATATTCTTGATGAAAACGGACAAAAAATGTCCAAATCGAAAGGGAATGTAATTGATCCTTGGGAAATTATCGAAGAGTTCGGTACTGATGCATTCCGTTGGGCATTACTTTCGGACAGCGCACCTTGGAACAGTAAACGTTTCTCAAAAGGTATCGTAGCTGAAGCGAAATCTAAAGTTATTGATACAATTGTGAATACTCATGCATTCTACGCGTTATATGCTTCAATCGATGGATTTAATCATGAAGAACATACAACAGTAGCTACTAACAATAAATTAGATCGTTGGGTTATTTCTCGTCTGAATACATTAATTCAAACGGTATCGAAAGGTCTTGAAGTAAATGATTTCTTGAATCCTGCGAAATCAATTGAAGTATTTGTTGATGAATTAAGCAACTGGTATATCCGTCGTTCGCGTGATCGTTTCTGGGGAAGTGGTCTTACTGACGATAAAGTAGCTGCGTATCAAACTTTACGCCATGTACTGCTTACATTATCTCAATTGATCGCACCTTATACTCCGTTGATAGCTGATGATGTATACAATAATCTTGGTGGTGGAGAAAGTGTTCATCTTGGCGATTATCCAGTAGCAGATGAAAGTTTAATCGATAAAGAGCTTGAACGCGACATGGAAAGCTCGAAAGTAATTGTAGAGCTTGCACGTAATGTTCGTAATGAGACTGGAATTAAAACTCGTCAACCACTTTCAGAGCTAATCGTTTCTCTAGATCGTGAATTTGAAGTTACTTCATATGAAGACATTATTAAAGAAGAGATCAATGTAAAATCGATTGTTGTCCAAAATTCTGACAGTGGCTTTGTTGATTTCAGCTTGAAGTTAAATCTGAAAGTAGCGGGTCGCAAGTTTGGTAAACAAGTTTCTCCAATTCAAAATTCACTTAAAGAAATGTCTGCTGAAGAAACGCGTGCAATCGTTAATAGTGGTAACTATACATTTACGACCGATGAAGGTGAGACGTTAGAAGTTACACTTGATGAATTGCTTGTTGAGAAAAAAGCAAAATCAGGATTCGCTTCTGCATCAGGCAATGGTGTGACTGTGGCACTTAATACAGATATTACGGAAGAGCTTGAACAAGAGGGTTGGGTCCGTGAAGTTATTCGCGCCGTACAGGATACACGTAAGAAACTAGACCTTCCAATTGAAAAACGTATCGATCTTGTATTGCATGTTGATAATGAATTGCAATCTGCTTTGCAAAAATTTGATCAGTTGCTGCAAGATAACCTTCTTGTCCAATCTGTTTCATTTGCTGAAAAAGTGGGTATGGAAACAGTACAACTTGGTGAAAAATCGATAGGCATTTTCATTAACGAATAAGGATATATTAATAAAGGCCCGCTTGCCTAGGTGGCGAGCGGGCTTATTTTATTAAAAGTTCAAAATTTTGAATTGAAATTAACTAAACGGTAAGGAGGAGTAACAATGACGAAACCCGATGATGATGAGCTATCTAAGTTAAAGAAATCTCTTGATGCAATAGAGGAACGGCTAGTCAAAGTTACGAATGACCTTGAACGTACACAAATAGCTGATTACGTAACCCTAATGAATCGTCCCTTTAAATTATTGTGGCGTAATTTTATGGGGGGAATCGCTAGAGGTGTAGGCTCAGCCGTTGGATTAGCTTTCTTTGCTACCTTTGTTGTTTGGATATTGCAAGCACTAGGTGCACTTAACTTGCCGATTATCGGTGATTATATTGCTGATATTGTAAGAATTGTACAGAAGCAAATAGAATAAATGAACAGATTACAATAATTCCAAATCTTCATCGCCTTCATGAGCCTTCATATACTCTTGATATGCAGCGTTACGCACAATATGAACATGTGACCCAGTTATATCTGTAGCTATAAAACTTTCTAATGGCTCTACATAACCGTGAAGCTCCTCATTGATTTCAGCTGCGAATTCCGTATCAAGCATTTGTGAGTTCTGAGCCAAATTACTATTTCCATAGTCCCACAAAGCTTGACTCATGTCTTCACCATCAAATCCGGTGTAGTCTTCGTCGTCAAAGTTGAGTTGGGTGAATGATAGTGGTTCGTACTCGTATTGAGGTGCTACAACTTGATTGACATTAGCATGATTCTGACAATATAACGTCTCAGGTATAGCCTCTAATCTTTCGATATCTATCGCAGTTTGACAGGTCACACAACGTCCGTATTTTCCTGTTTCAATTCGATTCAACGCATCATCGATTTGTGTAAGTTGACGTAATTGTCCTTGAGCAATAGCATGATCACGTTCTTGTTCGTATAATTCAGTTGCTTGATCTGCTGGATGGTTGTCGTACATCGATAATTCAGCATCTATATTGCTCTGACTACTTATTGGAGATGTTTCAGCGTAAGTTTGTTGCTGCTGAATAATACTGTTTTTATCTTCAAGTAGTATTGAACGGAAATGTTGCAGTTGTTGCGATGTAAGGGTTGATTTCACGTATTGCACCACCATTTCGTTTATGGAATGGTTATATTGTTTGCTCATTGTGTACATTTCAGTACGAGCAATCTTTGGGATTAGAGATCATAAACTCCATCTTGAAGAAGAAATGTAAAACTAGATTGTAAAAGTTGGATGTGCTACACTTATTTCGGACAGTTCATGAAAAGTTTTAGTACATGCTTTCGAAGTAACTTTTCAATTGTATGAAATGAATGCCAGTGAAGAACATGAAAAGTTTGCTTATGCTTTCGAAGTAATTTTTCATCACAATGAAGTAAAAATCAGTGAAGTAAATGAAAAGTTTTGGGAGTGGGAGAATGCGATTTTATTATTATGTTATTGCAGTAGTTGTATTAATTTTGGATTTTTTCTCTAAAAAGTGGATTGTTAATAACATGAAAGAATATGATCAGTTTAGTGTGATTGGTGATTTCTTTCTAATCACTTCTCATCGAAATCGTGGTGCAGCTTTCGGAATACTGCAAGATCAACGTGTATTTTTTATAATAATTACTATTGTAATTGTTGGTGCAATTATTTGGTATGCACAATCCGTTCGTAAAAGCGGAAGCGTACTATTGTTATCGGGATTAGGACTAGTACTTGGTGGAGCAGTTGGTAACTTTATCGATCGTGCACGTTTTGGAGAAGTTGTTGACTTCTTCAAATTTAATTTTGGTAGTTATACATTTCCAATTTTTAATGTTGCAGATTCTGCAATAGTCGTAGGGGTAATTCTTATCATGCTTGATACACTTCTAAGTATGAAAGAAGAGAAGAAAGGCAAGGTAGCCGTAGAAAATGAGTAACATTACAGAACAACAAGAGAATTACGAGTTTATCGCTAATGATGAGTCTCAAGGAATACGTATCGATAAGTTTGTAACAGATTCGATTGATAATGCAGCAATATCACGTACTCAAGTGCAAGAGTGGATAAAAACAGCTCATGTACAAGTGAACGGAACTGTTATTAAAAGTAATTATAAAGTTCAGGAAAACGATACTATAACTGTACAAGTACCAGAAACACAAGCTTTAGAAATTATTGCTGAGAATATACCCTTAGAAGTTATTTATGAGGACAGTGATGTCATTGTCATTAATAAGCCACGTGGTATGGTTGTACACCCTGCACCTGGTCACCCTAAAGGTACTTTAGTCAATGCGCTGATGCACCATTGCAAAGATCTGTCTGGTATTAATGGAGTATTGCGTCCTGGTATTGTTCATCGTATTGACCGTGATACGACAGGATTATTAATGGTTGCCAAAAATGATTTGGCGCATGTCTCTCTTGCGGAGCAATTGAAGGAACATTCAGTAACAAGACGCTATACTGCACTTGTTCATGGTAATATGCCTCATGATTCAGGATCCATTGATGCACCAATTGGAAGAGATAGCAACGACCGCAAACTATATACGGTTACGGATGTTAATGCGAAGGATGCTATTACACACTTCACAGTTGTTGAACGAATTGGTGGAGATTACACGATCGTTGAGTTACAACTAGAAACTGGTCGAACTCATCAGATTCGTGTTCATATGAAGTATATTGGTTATCCATTAGCTGGTGATCCTGTCTATGGACGTAATAAAACTATTCCGTTAAAGGGACAAGCACTTCATGCTGGTATTCTTGGTTTCACGCATCCTCGCACAGGCGAACGATTACAGTTTGAAGTACCATTACCGGATGATTTTAATGAGATACTAATAAATTTAAGATCCCGTTAGATCGAAAATTATAAGACTGCAGATAAACTAGAAGTAGTTCTAGTTTATCTGCAGTCTTTTTTTGGATTATAAAATCTTCGATATAATTAAAAACTGCAATATGTACAAACAATTGATTACATTCTGCATTATGTTTTAGTTTAATTTACGATATCCTTATACATAAGGAAAAGATATGTAAAGGATCGGTGATAGAGTATGACAACAATGAATCAGCATTTTCTAGAACTTCAAGGTAGTTATTTATTTTCGGAGGTAGCAAAACGCAGAACGAAATATATGGAACAAAATCCGCAAGCAGATGTTATTAGTCTAGGGATTGGTGACGTTACAAGAGGACTTCCGCAAGCAGTTATTAAAGCGATGCATGCTGCTGTTGATGATATGGTTAATGTAGAAACATTTAAAGGATATGGTCCTGAACAAGGATATTCCTTCTTAATTAATGAAATCATAGCGAATGATTACAAAGCTCGCGGAGTTGAACTTAATACAGATGAAGTGTTTTTAAGTGATGGCTCGAAATGTGATGTTGGTAATATTCAAGAAATTTTCAGTACTGATAGCATAGTAGCTGTTCAAGATCCTGTATATCCTGTTTATGTCGATACGAATGTAATGGCTGGACGTGCAGGTACATTTATTACCAATATCGGTCGTTATGAGAAAATTGTCTATCTTGATTGTTCGGCTAAAAATGATTTTAAACCAAGCCTTCCTACAGAAAAGGTTGACTTAATTTACTTATGCTATCCTAATAACCCTACGGGTATGACGTTAACGAAGGAAGAACTGAAAGTATGGGTAGATTATGCAATCGAGAACGACTGTATTATTTTGTTCGACTCTGCTTATGAGGCTTTTATTACAGAAGATAATGTTCCTCATAGTATTTATGAGATCGAAGGAGCTAAAAAAGTTGCGATTGAATTCCGTAGCTTTTCTAAAACAGCTGGATTTACTGGTATCCGTTGTGCGTATACTGTTGTACCAAAAGAAATTCAAGGTCGCGACGTAAATGGCAATGCAGTTAGTGTTAATGAACTATGGAATAGACGCCATACGACGAAATTCAATGGGGTATCCTACGTAACGCAAAAAGGTGCAGAGGCGATTTATTCGACAGAAGGCAAAGCGCAAATAAGAGAACTAGTGGATTATTATATGACGAACGCTGCAATGATTCGTGAAGGTCTACGTGAAGCTGGCTTTTCCGTATTTGGCGGAGTGAATGCTCCATACATTTGGTTGAAAACACCTGAAGGTTACAATTCATGGAGTTTCTTCGATTACTTATTGAGTGAAGCTAATATTGTGGGAACACCTGGCGTTGGATTTGGTCAATGCGGGGAAGGTTACTTCCGTTTAACTGCTTTTGGTAGTCGAGAGAACACAGAGCGTGCGATCGCACGTATTAAACAGCTTAGTTTATAGTAAATATCTAATTGGACTGACACATATTGATTTACTTTATAAGGAGCTAATCTAAGTTTTTATATCATTAACTTAATGCTCACACTCTAGCAGACGCTGCATACCTCAATGGTTTCAAATCGACTGATCGCATAGTTGATTTGAAATGAGGGATCAGATGTCTGTTTTTTATAATGATTAATATACTCAGCTTAAAATTGGTGTTTTTTGCGGATAATGAACGAAACATCCATTCCATTTTTAAGGAGAATTTTTTAATTATTATAATGAGAATTGATTATAATTTGGATGATGTAACTTGCACCGTTTCCCTTGACATATCGTGTCGAACATGGGATAATTATTTCGATACAGATGTACCTTTAATTCAGCCCCGTGAGGCTGGCAAGGTAACGTGAAGTAAGGCCAATAGGTGAATTGTGTCCAACATACGCTCCTTGTTGAAGGAAGCACTATTTGGTACAGGCAACCTATCGAACCATACAGCTTTCACAACTCCTTGCGGACTGACGCAAGGAGTTTTTTTGTTACTTTGCGACAATTCGGTATTGATGATGGACATATTAATGAAAAGTGGGGTGAGATGCTCGTGTCAGAAGGAGAACGTCTTGTAATCATGGATGAAACCGCAATTAGACGTGCATTAATTAGAATTGCGCATGAAATTGTAGAGAAGAACAAAGGTATTGAAGATTGCATTATCGTAGGTATTCGGACTAGAGGCGTGTATCTTGCCAATCGAGTAGCAGCGAGAATATCGGAAATTGAGGGCACAAAGGTTACAGTTAGAGAACTTGATATTACGAAGTATCGTGATGATCGAAGTGAAATAGCTGATGTGATGGTTGAACTTGCCAATATGCCTGGTGATACAGAACTAGATTCTAAATTGGTAAAGAACAAAAAAGTCATTCTGTTCGATGATGTTCTATATACAGGACGAACGATCAGAGCTGCTATGGATGCTATTATGGACCTAGGTAGACCACAAAATGTACAGCTAGCTGTACTTGTAGATCGTGGTCATCGCGAGCTGCCGATTCGACCAGATTTCATCGGTAAAAATGTTCCCACATCAAAACAAGAAGAGATACAAGTTCAATTTACTGAAATTGATAGTATTGATCAGGTTACGATTATTCACTAGGGAGGCCATTTTATGACGATTACTCAAACTCAATCAAGAAGTTTACTTGGTTTGAAGGATCTTAGTCAAAATGAGATTCAATCCATTCTTGACAGAGCTGCCTTCTGGGAACAACATGCCAATAAAACACATAACTTACTTAACGGAAAATTTGTTGCAAACATGTTCTTTGAGAACAGTACGCGTACTAGAACTTCATTTGAAGTTGCTGAGAAACGATTAGGTGCAGAAGTTATAAACTTCAGTGCTGCGGCATCAAGTGTTGAAAAAGGTGAATCTATCTACGATACAGTTAGAACTTTAGAATCAATGGGAATTGATGCGGGTATTATTCGGTTAAAACCTATTGGCTTGCTAGCTGAAATGGCACCTAAAATTAAAGTTCCTCTAATTAACGCAGGTGATGGTAACAACGAACATCCAACTCAAGCTTTGCTTGATCTATATACAATGCAAAAACATTTCGGTACGTTAAAAGGTTTGAATGTAGCGATTATCGGTGACATTCTGCATAGCCGAGTGGCAAGAAGTAATCTATATGCACTTCGTCAATTTGGCGCGAATGTGATGTTCTGTGCTCCTGACGATATGCAAGCCAAAGATCTTGATGTGCAATATGTAAGTATGGAAAAAGCAATAAAAGCAGATGTAGTTATGATGTTAAGGGTTCAGCTTGAGCGTCATTCATCTGGAATATTGAAATCAGCAGATACTTATCGTGAAAGTTATGGTCTTACTGTAGCTCGAGCAAGCCAAATGGCAAACCATGCGATTATTATGCACCCTGCGCCTGTCAATAGAGATGTAGAGATTGACAGTGAACTTGTAGAAGCTGCAAATTCGAAAATATTCCCGCAAATGGCTAATGGGGTTCCGATTCGAATGGCGGTTATCGAGCGTGCACTTGTATAGATAAAAATTTGTAAAGCTTCCGATGTACTTTTCATATACGAGAAGAAATATCGTGGGGTTAACGAAAAGTTGTAATGCTTTCGAAGTAACTTTTCGTTTACAGGAAGTTGTTCAAGATGCAACAGAAAAGTTTTTAGGAGGATGAAAATGTCTTTATGGATTTTGAACGGTAAAGTATGGAATGAGTCTAGCGCTAATTTAGAAGGTAAGCATATACAAGTAGTAGATGGTAAGATTTCAGCGATTGTTGATGCAAATGAAACGGTTAATATAGAAGGTGCAGAAGTAGTTGATGCACAAGGTAAATTAGTATCTCCAGGTTTTATCGATATGCATGTGCATCTACGTGATCCCGGCTTTACTCATAAAGAAGATATTATTACTGGTTCTCGTTCAGCTGCAAAAGGCGGGTTCACTACTATCGCTTGTATGCCTAATACAAGACCAGTTACAGATACTGCTGAAACGGTTAGATACATTATCGATAAATCCGAAGAAGCGCAATTAGTTAAAGTGTTGCCATATGCCTCTATTACGAAAAATGAGCTTGGTCGTGAACTTACTGACTTTGCTTCATTAAAAGAAGCTGGAGCTATCGGTTTTACTGATGATGGCGTAGGCGTTCAAAACGCTCAAATGATGAAAGACGCAATGGCACTTGCAAAATCTCTTGATATGCCAGTTATTGCACACTGCGAAGATGATTCATTAGTTGTAGGTGCTTGGGCATCTGAAGGTGAGTTTTCACGCAAACATGGACTTAAAGGGATTCCTAATGAATCTGAAGCGATCCATGTAGGTAGAGATGTTTTACTTGCAGAAGCTACCGGCGTACATTATCATGTTTGTCATGTAAGTACAGAACAATCAGTTCGATTGATCCGCCTTGCGAAACAAGTTGGTATTAAAGTAACTGCTGAAGTTTGTCCCCATCACTTAATCTTATCTGATGAGAACATTCCTGGACTTGATGATGCAAATTGGAAAATGAATCCTCCACTTCGTACACCACGTGATGTAGCAGCTGTTCTTGAAGGGTTAGAGGATGGTACTATAGATATAATCGTTACGGATCATGCGCCTCATAGCGCTGAGGAAAAAGCAAAAGGTGTTGACCTTGCACCATTTGGTATCGTTGGTTTAGAAACAGCTTTCCCATTACTTTATACACACTTTGTAGAGACGGGCCGCTGGACACTTGGCTTCCTCTTGAAACGTATGACTCAAGATCCAGCTAGAGTGTTCCGCCTTGAAGAAGGTAGCCTTGAAGTTGGTAAACCTGCGGATATTACAATCGTAGATATTGAGAATGAACAAGCGGTTGATCCTAGTACATTCTTATCTAAGAGCAACAACACACCATTTGGTGGTTGGAAACTTAAAGGATGGCCTGTAGCAACAATCGTAAATGGTAACATTGTCTGGACTGAATAGAAAGAACAACTTTTGAGGAGTGAAACGGATGCAAGCAAGACTATTGTTAGAAGACGGAACTATGTTTAAGGGATTATCATTCGGTGCTGAAACTCAAACGATCGGTGAGGTCGTATTCAATACAGGTATGACAGGATATCAAGAACTTCTTTCTGATCCATCTTACTGTGGACAAATTGTAACGATGACTTATCCACTAATCGGTAACTACGGTATTACTCGCGATGACTTTGAGGCTATTCGTCCTAATATTTATGGCCTAGCTGTTCGTCGTTATGAACCAATTCCAAGTAACTGGCGTGCACAATATTCATTAGGTGATTTACTTAAAGAATATGAGATCCCTGGTATTTCTGATATCGATACTCGTATGCTGACTCGTAAAATTCGTCAATTCGGATCTATGAGAGGTCTTATTACGACTGGTAATGAGCATGTTGAAGAACTTCTAGAACGTTTGAAAGCTACTCCAACTCTTCATGATCAAGTTGCAAGAACATCTACGGATTATGTGTACACGAATCCAGGTAGCAAAGAACGTATTGTTCTAATTGACTGTGGTTCTAAGAGTGGAATTATTCGTGAACTTTCCAAACGTAATTGCGACATCGTAGTCGTTCCACATGACACAACTGCTGATGATATTCGTCGCCTTGCACCAGATGGCATTCAATTGTCTAATGGTCCTGGGGATCCGAAAGATAATCTTCATGTTGCAGAAACAATTAAACAACTACTTGGTGAATTCCCAATCTTCGGAATTTGTCTTGGTCATCAACTATTTGCTCTTGCATGTGGTGCTGATACAGATAAATTGAAATTTGGTCACCGTGGTGGTAACCATCCAGTTAAAGAATTAGAAACAAACCGTTGCTATATTACATCACAAAACCACGGTTATGCAGTTACAGATGAGTCTATCAAAGGTACTGATCTAATCGTGACACATATCAATAATAATGATAAAACAATCGAAGGCTTGAAACATAAAACGTTCCCTGCATTCTCTGTACAGTATCACCCAGAGGCAGCTCCTGGACCAGAAGACTCTAGCTATCTATTCGACCAATTTATTGAAATGATTCGCAAACATAAGATAGAAAATCCGCAAAAACCTCGTCAAGCTGTATTGTCGGAAATGTTGAGAGGAGAATTACAAAATGCCTAAAAATAATAAACTTAAAAAAATCCTTGTAATTGGCTCAGGTCCTATCGTCATCGGACAAGCGGCGGAATTTGACTATGCTGGTACTCAAGCATGTCAAGCTTTGAAAGAAGAAGGTTATGAAGTCGTTCTAATCAACAGTAACCCAGCAACAATTATGACAGATACAAATATGGCTGATAAAGTTTACATCGAGCCGATTACACTTGACTTTGTATCTCAAATTATTCGTCAAGAACGTCCAGATGGTTTGCTTCCAACACTTGGTGGTCAAACGGGTCTAAACATGGCAGTTGAACTTGCTCGTGCTGGCGTACTTGAGCAAGAAAATGTTCAGTTACTAGGTACTCAACTTACTGCAATTGAAAAAGCAGAAGATCGCGATTTGTTCCGTGATCTTATGCGTGAACTTGATCAACCGGTTCCAGATAGTGATATCGTAACTACAGTTGAAGATGCTGTAGCGTTCGCTAACACAATTGGCTACCCGATCATCGTTCGTCCTGCTTACACACTAGGTGGTACAGGCGGCGGTATCTGTGCAGACGAAGAAGAACTTCGCGAAACAGTAGCTTCAGGTATTCGTTATTCTCCAATCAACCAATGTCTAATTGAGAAATCAATTGCTGGTATGAAAGAAGTAGAGTACGAAGTAATGCGTGATGCTAACGATAACTGTATCGTTGTATGTAATATGGAAAACTTTGATCCAGTTGGTGTTCATACTGGTGACTCTATCGTAGTTGCTCCTTCTCAAACATTGTCTGATCGTGAATATCAAATGCTTCGTTCCGCATCATTGAAAATCATTCGCGCTTTGAACATTGAAGGTGGCTGTAACGTACAGTTCGCTCTTGATCCGTTCAGTTTCCAATACTATGTAATCGAAGTTAACCCACGTGTATCTCGTTCATCTGCTCTTGCTTCCAAAGCAACTGGGTATCCAATTGCAAAAATGGCAGCTAAAATTGCAATCGGTTATACACTTGATGAGATCGTTAACCCAGTTACCGGTCAAACATATGCTTGCTTCGAGCCAGCACTTGACTATATTGTATCGAAAATTCCTCGTTGGCCATTTGATAAATTCGTTGATGCGAACCGTAAACTAGGTACGCAAATGAAAGCAACTGGTGAAGTTATGGCGATTGGTCGTACATTCGAAGAATCTATTCATAAAGCAGTTCGTTCATTAGAAATTGGTGCACATCGTATTCATTTGAAAGAATCTACTGAGCTTTCTGAGGATGTACTTCGTACACGTCTAATGAAACCTGATGATGAGCGTATGTTCCTAGTTGCTGAAGCATTCCGTCGTGGTTATGCTCTTCAAGAAATTCAAGATCTAACGAAAATCGACTGGTGGTTCCTTGATAAGATCGAAGGTATCGTGAAATTTGAAGATATCATTCGTTCAACAGCTGAGCTAACTGACGAGTTATTATATGAAGCAAAACGTAAAGGTTTCTCTGACCGTTCAATCGCTGAACTTCGTCAAGAAGGATTCCCTGGTGCTGCTTTCACGAATGAAAATGATATTCGTGTACATCGTAAGTCTCAAGGTATGGTTCCAGTTTACAAAATGGTTGATACTTGTGCGGCTGAATTTGAAGCAGTTACACCTTATTACTACTCCACTTATGAAGTAGAGAATGAAGTAACTGATACAACGAAAGAAAAAATCCTTGTACTTGGTTCTGGTCCAATCCGTATCGGTCAAGGTATTGAGTTCGACTACTCCACTGTTCATGCTGTATGGGCAATTCAAAATGCAGGTTATGAAGCAGTTATTATTAATAACAACCCTGAAACAGTGTCAACTGACTTCAGCACATCTGATCGTCTATACTTTGAACCTTTGTTCTTCGAGGACGTAATGAACGTAATCGAGCAAGAGCAACCAATTGGTGTAATCGTTCAGTTCGGTGGTCAAACAGCAATTAACCTTGCTTCTCCACTTTCTAAAGCTGGCGTTAAAATTCTTGGTTCTAGTCTTGAAAGTATCGATGAAGCGGAAGATCGCAAGAAGTTTGAAGCTCTTCTTCGTAGCTTAGACATCGCTCAACCAGAAGGTAAAACAGTAACAACGGTTGATGAAGCAGTAGCTACAGCTCAAGTTATCGGTTATCCAGTTCTTGTACGTCCATCTTATGTACTTGGTGGTCGCGCAATGGAAATTGTATACTCTGATGAAGATTTGTTGAGCTACATGAAAGTAGCTGTTAAGATTAATCCTGAGCATCCGGTATTGATTGACCGTTACATGCTTGGTAAAGAAGCAGAAGTTGATGCGATTTGTGATGGCGAAACAGTGCTTATCCCAGGTATTATGGAGCATGTTGAGCGCGCAGGGGTTCACTCAGGTGACTCGATTGCCGTATATCCACCACAATCACTTTCTGACGATATTAAGCAACAAATCGTAGACATTACAATTAAAATTTCAAAAGCACTTAAAGTTATCGGACTTGTAAATATTCAGTTTGTTATTCACGAAGAGAAAGTATATGTGATCGAGGTTAACCCACGTTCTTCTCGTACAGTACCATTCTTAAGTAAAGTAACGAATATTCCGATGGCAAATCTTGCAACTCGTGCAATCTTGAATGAGAGCCTTGCTGAGCTTGGTTATGTAGATGGCTTGTGGCCAGAAGATGATCATGTATCGGTTAAAGTTCCAGTATTCTCGTTCGCAAAACTTCGCCGCGTTGACCCTACACTGACTCCTGAGATGAAATCTACAGGTGAAGTAATGGGACGTGACGTACAATTTGCAAAAGCATTGTACAAAGGACTTATTGGTGCAGGTATGAAGATTCCTAACTCTGGTACAATTCTTGTAACAGTAGCGGATAAAGATAAGCAAGAAACAGTTGAATTAATGCGTGGTTTTGCTAACGTAGGTTACAAATTAATGGCAACTGGCGGTACTGCAGATGCACTTGAAGCAGCGGGCTTATATGTAGAACGTGTTAATAAACTAAGTGAAAACACGCCAAATATTCTTGACCATATCCGCGAAGGACATGCTCAATTCGTAGTAAATACACTTACGAAGGGCAAAACTCCAGAACGTGATGGCTTCCGAATTCGTCGTGAAGCAGTTGAGAATGGAGTAGTTTGTATGACATCACTTGATACAGTAAGAGCATTGCTAACTATGATGCAAACAATTAACTTCTCATCTCGCGCTATGCCAGTTTTGCAACAGAAATAAGAGCTAACCTATAGCATGTAAACAGTCGCTACAACTTTCTTATAAGAAAGTTGTAGCGATAAATTCATCTAGTAATAAACAAGAAGTTTAGATTATGCTTTCGATGCAATTTTTCGTTGCGCGAAAAATTTTAGATCATGCTTTCGAAGTAACTTTTTGTTACTAAGAAGTATGTTCAAGTAGAAAACAAAAAGTTTAGATTATGCTTTCGATGCAATTTTTCGTTGCACGAAAAATTTTAGGAGGCAAGGTATGTCACTTACAAAAGCAGAAGCGGCTTCGAAAATAATGGTTGCTCTTGATTATCCAAGTGCAACTGCTGCGGAGCAGTTAATTCAGCAATTGAACGGAATTCCTTGCTACATGAAAGTGGGCATGCAGCTATACTACGCTGCAGGCCCCACTTTTGTAGAAGGGCTTAAAAATCGTGGTTTCCGCGTGTTTTTAGATTTGAAAATGCATGACATTCCTAACACCGTGAAAGGTGGAGCAGCGAGTATTACTGCATTAGGTGTTGATATGTTCAACGTTCATGCTGCAGGTGGTCGAGCTATGATGGAGGCTGCTCTCGAAGGAGTGCAACAAGCAAGCTCTAGTAATCAACGTCCTACCGTAATTGCAGTTACACAATTGACTAGTACTAGTCAGGCGGTTATGAATGACGAGATTGGCATTGCGGGTACTGTTGAAGATGCAGTGCTTTCATACGCTAAGCTAACACAATTGGCAGGATTAGATGGAGTAGTTGCCTCACCGTCAGAAGTTATTGCGATTAAAAATGCATGTGGACAAGCTTTCCAAACGATTACACCAGGTATTCGCCCGTTAGGAGCAGCATTGAATGATCAATCGCGTATCATGACACCAAGTGAGGCTCTTCGTCAAGGTACAGACTATATGGTCATTGGTCGCCCTATTACAGCCGCAAATGATCCGCGTTCAGCAATTGAATCTATTATTGAGGAGTTAATCTCATATGAGTAAAGTATCATTGGAACAACTTGCAAAAGATATTGCAACATCATTACTAGAAATTAAAGCAGTAGCGCTTCGCCCAAATGAGCCATTCACATGGACTTCTGGCATCAAATCACCTATTTATTGCGATAATCGTCTTACAATGACTTATCCGGAAATTCGTGAAAAAGTAGCAGATGGATTTGTAACTTTGATCAAGGAATTGTATCCTGATGCCGAAGTGATTGCAGGTACTTCTACCGCTGGTATTCCACATGCTGCTTGGGTAGCTCAGAAAATGAATTTACCAATGGCTTATATTCGTGATAAAGCTAAAGGACATGGTAAGCAAAATCAAATCGAGGGTCGTGTCCTTCCAGGTCAAAAAGTTGTTGTAATCGAAGATTTGATTTCTACGGGTGGTAGTTCTTTGAAGGCTGCACTTGCAGTTCGTGAAGCTGGAGCAGAGCCGCTTGCAGTATTGGCTATCTTCACTTATCAGTTCCAATCTGCTATCGATGCTTTTGCAGAAGCTGGTATTCCACTACAAACGATTTCAAATTATACTGCATTAATTGAGCAAGCTGTTGCCGCTGGCGAAATTGCTCAAGATGATGTAGCAGCACTTCAATCATGGAGAGCTAATCCGCAAGCATACGGTAACTAGAATTTAGTTATTATGTCTGCAACAAGGACAATATTACTAGACATTATCGTTTCAGCATCAATGAAATGATGATGTCTTTTTTTCAGTTACTATAAGAGGAAGTGGGGCATTTACTATACGTGCATCTATGAATCCTTACTAGTAAATTAATTTTGTGAGAAAATTTTTAGAAAATAATAAAAAAGTTGTAACCTTTTCCAACTCTAAAACGTCTCTAATGTAGAATAAGTGTGAGGAGTGTCATGAGATTATATGAATGAACAGTTACATATTCAAGAAAATGATGTCGAGTCTAGTCACACTCCACTATTAGAAGTGCGAGAAATGGAGCGAATCTTTCAAGTAGGCGGTAAGGAGCTCCATGTGCTAAAAGGACTTAATATGACAGTTGAACGTCAACAACTTGTTATGTTAAAAGGCAGATCTGGCTCAGGGAAAACAACCCTTTTGAACAGTCTTGGTGGGTTAGATACTCCAAGTAGAGGGAGTATTTATTTCAATGGAAAACCGTTCGATACGTTGAGTGATAAGGCCAGGACATTAATTCGTCGTAATGAAATGGGCTTTATTTTTCAGGCGTTTGCACTAATGCCATTATTATCTGCGTATGAGAATGTAGAACTTTCTTTAAGGATGGCGAATCGTCCTAAGAAAGAATGGAAAGAACGCGTTGAAGAATGCTTAACACTGGTTGGACTTGAAAGACGTATGCATCACCGTCCTTACGAATTATCAGGTGGTGAACAACAACGTGTTGCTATAGCTAAATCTATTGCACATCGTCCGATTCTATTACTAGCAGATGAGCCTACTGCTGAACTAGATACTGCGATGTCAGCACAGGTAATGGCGTTATTTCAAAGTATTATTAAGTATGAACAAATTTCGATATGTATGACGACACATGATCCTACAATTTTGGAGGTTGCAGACCATGTTTATGAAATGGTGGATGGCAAATTTATCTCGTAAAGCAAGTATATCAATGGTTATTCTAGCACTATTATTAAGTGGTTGTAGTCTATTACCTAATGAAAAAGAAGAGGAAGTTATACCTGATATTATTCCTCCGAAAATCTCGCAAAAGCCAGAGTATACTGTGGCTACAAAAACATTAGAATCGGCAGTGACGCTAATTGGAAAAATTATCTCATTAGAAGAAGAAACAATGTATTTCACTAAAGGTGATCTCAATGTAAAAGATGTATATGTAAAGTCAGGTGATACCGTTACTGCTGGACAACTGATTGCAGAACTTGATGTAAGTGAACTGCAAAAAACTCTACGCCTTGAAAGGTTAGCTTTCCAACGCGATGAACTGGCGATGAAGGAGTTACTTCGTACAAGAGATGAGATGGATCAAGCTGATTATGAATCTCAACGCATTGCATTTGAAGAAAAAAGACAGAAGCTATCTGATATGGAAGTTGAAATTTCAAAAGGTGCAATTACTGCGCCGTTCTCAGGAACGATTGTTTCGCTTACTGTGAAAAAAGGTGATCTTGTTAAAGCTTATGCTCCAATTGCTATTGTAGCGAATACATCACTACTTGTTCCAGGAGCTAAATTAACAAAAACTGAGCAAGAAAAAGTAGCGATTGGTATGGAAGCAACCGTATCTATCA
Source organism: Paenibacillus endoradicis (assembly GCF_024721975.1). The sequence goes on from NZ_JANQBB010000003.1 coordinate 744,866, forward strand.
GTAACGGTGGTTCGATCACAGGGAAAATTAAGCAACTTCCTAACAAATCCACGGAATCATCTTCAGGTGGAGAAGGATCAGGTGGTGCTGCCAGTGGCATTGATCGTATCGAAGATTATATGATTGTACAGATCGATAAGTTGCCAGAAGGCGCAGCTAGAGGTCTTACTGCTTCTATTAAAGTCGTAACTAGTCGTACAAAGGATGCAATTGTAATCCCACCGTCCGCACTAAGAAGTATTGGTAATCGAACTTACGTACAAGTGGTGGACAAGGATGGGAAACGAGAAGTTGACGTGGAAGTCGGACAGCAGACTCCTACTGATGTCGAAATTTTACAAGGCTTAACGCCTGGTCAGAAAGTAGTAGGGAGATAAGATATGGGTATACCCTTCTTTCGCTTTATTTTCCGTAAAATGTGGAATACTCGTTGGCTAACATTAAGTACTTTATTAGGACTTATTGTTGCTGTCGCATTTGCCACAAGTATTCCAATGTACGCTGATGGAGCATTAAAACGAGTTATTGCACAACAATTGAAGGTAGATAGTGAAAGTAAACCTGCAGGTTCATTAATGATGAAGTATCAAGGTGTACCTTCAAATGGGAATAACTTGGATGGTTTGCTTTCAGTTGAGAAGTACATACAAGAAAATATCCCTAAAACGATTGGTTTTCCACATGATATTTTCGTACAACAATACGCCATTCGACCAAGTAATGTAACTCCTGTCTTTCCTGATAAGGTCGATGCGAGTCGCACACGTTCATTGAGTATTCAATCAATGAGTGGTTTAAAAGATCAAAATGAACTTGTTCAAGGTCAATGGTTCAGTGACAAGCTTACCGACAAAGGTGTTTTGGAAGCTGTAATGATTGAGGAAGGCATGTACCGTAATGATGTACATGTAGGCGATCTATTCTATTATCGTGCAGATAATAGCAAACAAATCGTCGTACAAATCGTTGGTATTGTGTCACCACTCGATGTCTCAGATGCCTATTGGGCGCAAGGTATAGAATCGCAATTCGGTACATTATTTGTCGACGAAAAATTATTTCAAGAAGAAATATTGAAAAAGCAAAATATCTTTTTACAGTCTGCAACTTGGTATTATTCATTTGATCTTTCTACAATAAAGAGCAGTCAAATTAATGAACTGGCATCCACTTTAAATCGTCTGGATATTGAATTGTACCAACGACTTAAAGATACGAAAGTAGAGCAGTCATTCGCAGAGACGCTGAAAGAATTCCGTAAGCAAAGTAATGAATTACAAACGATGTTATTTACTTTAGCTGCTCCTATGCTTGCAATGGTTATTTATTTCATTATGATGAATGCGAGACAATCGCTAGATAAACAACGCAGTGATATTGCTGTTCTTCGTAGTAGAGGTGCTGGAACAAGGCAAATTGTAGGGATGTATGTTGTAGAGAGTATAATGCTCGGCATTGTTGCTCTCGTTATCGGACCGTTAATTGGTTGGTATATGTCAAAAAGTATTGGTTCTGCAGACGGATTTTTATCCTTTGTCAATCGAAAATCAATTACGATAGGATTTTCAGTTGAAACGATAATTGCAGGCGTTATAGCTGTTATCGTCGCATTATTAGCGACAATTATACCTGCTGTACAGTACGCAAGAGCTTCAATTGTTAGTTACAAGCAAGACTTAGCACGATCTGATAAAAAGCCATTTTGGCAAAAATGGTATCTTGATATCATATTGGTACTTGTTACCGTCTACGGTTGGTATTTATTCAATGAACGCCAACTACTTACGCTTAATTCAGGCGTTTCAAGTGATCAAATGCAGATACAACCATTTTTATTCTTTGTACCTGCGATAGCGATTTTTGCACTTGGTTTACTATGTCTTAGAATTTTCCCTTGGATATTAGCATTTTGCAATTGGCTGGGTAAGAGGTACTTACCTGTATCTTCTTACTTAACGTTAACACAATTATCTCGATCATCTAAAGGTTACTATCCGTTGATGACACTACTAATTCTAACGATCGGTCTAGGAGTTTATAATGCTTCGGCAGCTCGGACGATAGACTTGAACTCGACGGAACGAACTCTTTACAAAAATGGTGCTGATGTTATTATACAAACCAATTGGGGTGGTATACCCGAAAAAATTACTACTACCAAACCTGATGAAGGTAACAATGGCGGTAATAATGGTGGTAATAACGGAGGTAATAACGGAGGTAATAATGGAGGTAACGGCGGAAACGGTGGTGGAAACGGCGGAGGCGGTGGGAACAATAACCAACCTCAAAAATTACTGTATACAGAACCCCCATTCGAAGTATTCCGTTCTAGTCCTGGCGTAGAAAATGCAACAAGGGTACTTCAGTCAAAAAACAATATTATAGTATCGGGTAAGACCGTTGGTAAAGGTACGATTATGGGAATTGATAATAAAGATTTCTATGATGTAGCTTGGTTCGGAGAAGATTTATATGATGTCGATCCAGCATATTACTTATCATTCCTTGGATTGGCTGAGCATGGTGCACTTATACCTGAAAATATAGCTGAAAAATATCAACTTAAGTTAGGAGATATCGTTTCTGTTAGTTTCACAGATGGAACATTAGAGTTTACTGTGCAAGGTATCGTACCGTTTTGGCCTAATCTATATCCAGATAGTGAACCATTCTTAATCGCTAACTTGGATTATATTTATGATCAATTACCTCTAATTCCTTATGAAGTATGGGTAAAGATGGAGCCCGATGCGCTTGTTGCTCCATTACTTGAAAATCTAGCTGCGAATAAATTAGATGTAGTTACATGGAAAGATGTACGTAATGATCTACTTATTCAATCGAAATTACCGACAAGAGGTGGCGTATTTGGAATTTTAAGTCTTGGATTCCTCGTTACGATTGCGGTTACTTTAGCAGGTTATCTACTATACTGGTTCTTCAATTTGTCAGGTAGGGTTGTTCAATTTGGTGTACTTCGTGCCATGGGACTATCGAAGTCACAGTTAACTAGCATGTTGCTAATTGAACAAATCTTAACTGCTGGACTTGCAATTGGACTTGGATTTGGTATAGGAAAAGTTGTAAGCTACATCTTCTTACCATTTTTACAATCAGCAGACAATGCCTCAGAAATGGTTCCACCATTCCGCGTTATCTTCCAAGCTAGCGATACGAATCAATTGATGCTAGTCGTGCTTGTGATGATGTTAATTGGTGCGACGTTCTTACTCCTTCATATCAAAAAGCTTAAAGTGCATCAAGCTGTGAAAATGGGAGAGGAGCGATAAATCATGATCTATTGTGAAGGTTTAGTAAAAATATATAAAACTGACGACTTGGAAGTTGTCGCTCTACAGGGCTTGAACTTAACCGTAGAGAAGGGCGAATTGATGGCTATTATCGGAAATAGTGGTAGTGGTAAATCAACGCTCTTAAATACGCTAGGTGGCTTAGATCGTCCGTCTGCAGGTCAAGTTAAAGTTGGTCCTTGGGATCTACTGAAGATGACTGAGGAAGAACGAGTAAGTTACAAACGCGATACAGTCGGATTTATCTGGCAAAATAACGCACGAAATTTATTACCTTATTTAACTGCATTAGAAAATGTTGAAATGCCAATGATGCTTTCTGGAAAGTTGGATCGTGCATATGCGATGCAACTTCTAGAATGGGTCGGTTTGAAACATCGAATTCATAATAAACTGCACCAGCTTTCAGGCGGTGAGCAGCAGCGTGTGGCAATAGCAATCTCATTGTCTAATCGTCCAGAGCTTCTATTAGCAGATGAGCCTACAGGGTCGGTAGATACAGCGACATCAGATATGATTATGAATATTTTCCGTAAGCTTAATAAGGAGATCGGTGTCACGATTGTTATCGTTACACATGATATGACTTTGGCCAGTCAAGTTGACCGCGTAGTTGCGATCAGAGACGGATTAACAAGTACGGAGTTTGTAAAACATAATCCAGAGATCGGATCGCATGGGGAAGGTTTTGTATCGCTATCAGCTCATACATCACAAAATGAGCATGTTGCTTATGTGGTCGTAGATAAAGTTGGTCGTCTGCAAGTTCCGAGAGAATACTTGAAATCAATGGATATTAAAGATAAAGTATTAATGGAATTTGATGGTGAGAAGATTACGATTAGAGCTCCACATAAAGTTCAGACTGAGGAATAAGCTGTTTAACTAATTTTGTCCCCTTATAGAAAGCGGTGTAGATAGAGTTCGAGAAAGTTGAACTCATCACTGTTAACTATGAGGGGATTTTTTAATATTTATAAAATAGTAATAAAGATAATATGATTATTTTGTGTTTGCATGATTTTGTTAATAATGGGTAATCTATCGTTATCTTTGGCTCATGCTTCCGAAGCAACTTTTCGTTACTAGGAAGTCAATCAAGGAGAAATGAAAAGTTTTAGGAGGTAACAATAGATGTGGATATATTGGATTAGATTATATGAATCAAAATTTCAAGCTAGTTGTGTCGTGCAGAGAATGGAGAATGACTATTGGATGTATGGTCTTGATTGTCCTCAAGAAATTGAAATTTTTAAATCATTAAAGGGAAGGTATGGTGTAAAGTATTTATTAAATAAATCCCGTAAATTAATATAGTATATGAAACAAACCAAAATAAAACATAACAAAACTGTTAAATTTTATGCTTTAAAATAAAGAAAATAAAAATTATTAAAAAATGCTTGACGTAATATAGTCGGATGTTGTATATTAATACATGTCGCCGTTGCGATAACGTAAGAAATGGCAATGACGCGGGGTGGAGCAGTTGGCAGCTCGTCGGGCTCATAACCCGAAGGTCACAGGTTCAAGTCCTGTCCCCGCAACCAACCTTTGGACATAATGAGTCATCATTATATTATCAAGGGCCCTTAGTTCAGCTGGTTAGAGCAGTCGGCTCATAACCGATTTGTCGGGGGTTCGAGTCCCTCAGGGCCCACCATTAGTTACATACCCTTGCCGGGGTGGCGGAACTGGCAGACGCACAGGACTTAAAATCCTGCGGTAGGTGACTACCGTACCGGTTCGATTCCGGTCCTCGGCACCATTTTTTACTTGCAATACTGATTTTTCAATTGAATATTGTATACATAGTACTACGCCGGGGTGGCGGAACTGGCAGACGCACAGGACTTAAAATCCTGCGGTAGGTGACTACCGTACCGGTTCGATTCCGGTCCTCGGCACCATTTAATTTATCAGATTTACACTATTATGTAGCAATTTCATTGAATAATCCAAACCTCTTCAAGCTTAGCTTGAAGAGGTTTTTTTGTTGCTCTTTTAGATGTTCTGGACTTATGCGTAACTTGGAGTAGTTAATTATTTCTGATCGTGTGAAGTAAGATTCCTTTAATAGTAAAGGTTGTATTGTCAATAGTTTTTAGATGGAATGAAAGAAAAATTTTAGAATATGGACAAAATTTGACAAATGAGAGAATTATCATAAATATTTCAAAATAGTATTGACGGAAGAGAAGTTTATGGGATATTATCACTGAGGATGATAATTATTCTCAAAATTCTCAATTAGCAGTTTTCACGGCTAATATTTTTTTGAGTCATCAGTGAGAATGATAATCATTAATTATATTAATCAGGAATTCGATAGCTTAAACTATTTTACCAGCTCTTATCTAAGAAGTTGGATGAATTGATTGAGCAGTAGAATTCACTACATGATATTCAGAGGAGAAGATTAGAAATGAAATTCAAATGGTACAAACAGCTTTCATTAGTTATTGTTATTGCAATGCTTATAAGTGCTTTACCCGTTTATGCAGCATCGTCTGATGAAAGGGATTTGCTATCAGAGGCTATTGAAGAAGCTAAGGTAGTAACGGAAAAAGATATAGCACTTGTAACAGCAATAGAGTTAGCTGTAAAGGCATTGGAAAATGAAAATAGTTCGCTTCCGCAATTAGTAGATCTTACTGATCGTTTGAATGAACTGGTATCAATTAATGATGACGTATTAGATTCATTAAGAGATATAAAGATTGATTATGTAAAATCATCTGATTTAATTACTTCATTTAACGATACTTTTAGTAGTTACTTATCTAATGTAAAAGTATATGAAGCAGATGGTCAATCATATCTTCGCCTTACCATGAAAGCTCAACCGTCAATAAATCTTGCTTTTACAGTTGAAGGAAAAGCAGGTACAGTAGCGCAATATGTTGACACAAATGTATATGTATATGACTATAAGATTTCTAGTATAGAAGAGCCTGTATTGGGTCTGTTAAGCTATAAGGCTGGTGCTCACGTTGGTATGCATGATCACTACATCGTGATTGACCAGGATGCAACTGCAGAAGACCGTACCGGATTGAAAAATGCTATTGCAGCAGCAACTGCCATCGAAAAAGATGGTAAAGCCGCTAAAAAATTGTTAGCATCGCTAACGGCTGCCAAGAAAGTAAATAATTTAATTACACGCAATGCTGAGCTGATAGCTGCAACTGTAGATCTGAATGCTGCTATTTCCGCTAATCTAATTATAACAGATGAAGATCAGGCAGCATTTGAAGTAGCGCTTGGGAATGCTAAAGCTGTTGAAGATAAGGATGTTGCACTTGTAACAGCAATTGAGCAGGCTGAAAAAGCTGCTGAGAATGAAAAAACTATTTTAGCTGAGCTAGAGTTTCATGCTGATCGTTTGAATGAGCTAGTAGCAATTAATGAAGAAGTTAAAGATTCATTAAGAGATGTAACTACAATTGATTATGTAAAATCATCTGATTTAATAACATCTTTTAACTCTACATTTAGTAAGTATTTATCAAATGTAAAAGTATACGAAGCAGCTGGGCAGTCCTATCTTCGTGTTACTATGAAAACTGATCCGTCAATAAATCTTTCATTTACGATAGAAGGAAAAGTTGGTGCAGTAGCGCAAGTTGTTGAAACAAATGTATATGTCTATGATTATAAGATATCTAGTATAGAAGAGCCTGTTTTAGGTTCTCTTAGCTATAAGGTTGGTACTCACGTTGGTTTGCATGATCATTACATAGTTATTGACCAGGATGCAACTACTGAAGATCGTACCGCGTTGAAAAATGCTATTGCAGCAGCAACAGCTATCCAAAAAGATGGAAAAGCTTCTAAAAGATTGGTAGCAACGTTAACAGATGCAATGAAATTAAGTAATTTAATTACTCGTAAAGCTGAACTGATCGCAGCAACTACAGATCTAAATGCTGCTATCTCCGCTAATTTAATTATTACAAATGAAGATCGTCAAGTATTTGATGAAGCACTAGAAGTTGCAAAAGCTGTTGAAGGTAAGGATATTGCACTTGTAACGGCAATTGGGCAAGCTGAGAATGCTGCTGAGAATAACGCTACTATTTTAGCTGAGCTAGAGTTTCATGCTGATCGCTTAAATAAGCTAGTATCAAATAATAATAAAATTATAAGTTCATTAAGAGATGTAACGACGATCGATTATGTAAAATCTTCTAATCTAACGGAACTTTATAATACTATGTTTAATGAATATTTTTCAAATGTAAAAGTATACGAAGTAGATGGTCAGTCTTATCTTCGTATTACAATTAAAAATGAACCGACAAAAAATCTTACTTTCACTGTTGAGGGCAAAGCAGGTTCTGTATCGCAATATGGTGAAAATAATGTAAACACATATGATTATAAAATATCAAGTACAACTGAGCCTTTACTAAGTTCATTTAGTGTTACTGTTGATGGGGCAAGTTCAACTGAACAATATCTTGTAATTAATCAAGATGCAATTGCAGCAGATCGTGTCGCGTTGAAAAAAGCTATTACAACAGCAGAAGCGGTTACTAACAAAAAAGAAGCACTAGTTACAGCAATTGCGAATGCGAAGAAGGTAGATAATCTACTTACTCGTAAAGCGGTATTGAACGCTCAAACTACAGCTTTAACAGCTGCAATTGCAGCAAACGGCACAACAGCACCTCCTACAAATGTTGAAATTCATGAAGGATCTGGGTTAGAAGTTGGTAAATATACAATTCCACTAACTGTATATACAGCTAACGGAAAAGAAATCTCAATTATGAATGGCTATGTAGCTGCTGATGCTCGCCTACAAGTTACTAAAAATAGTTTGAAAGTATATGTCCTTATGACTGATGCTTCGATGATTAAATCTCTAGAAGTTGATGGCAAGAAGGCATCAGTTGCTGAAAGATATAAAGCAGATGATGTTGCTCGTTACAGCTTTGAAGTATCTTCATTAACGGGATTATTATCCGGAAGTGTTCATGTTGTTGCTGTACTTGATGGGGTAGAAATTTATGATACAACTCATGACATTTCTATTGGATTCGGTTCTCCGTCTAAAGTAGACAAATGGGAAGATGAAGGCTACAGCAAAGGTGATCCGACTACACCAGGAACTGGTACTGAACAACCAGGAGGAACTGGAACTGACACAGGTACAGGTTCTAACGGTGGAGAGTCAAACGGTAATAATGGTGGGTCAACAAATCCTACTCCTAAGTTCACAGATATTGATAATAGTTGGGCAAAAGCTGCGATTGAACGTGCAGTAGCATTAAAACTTGTAACTGGTTATACTGACGGTACATTTAAACCGAATCAAGAAGTTAATCGTGCTGAGTTTACTGCCATTATAGTACGTGCGATGAAACTTGAAGCTGCAAAAGGTGAAGTGAAATTTGCTGATGCGGATAAAATTCAAGGTTGGGCTAAAGAGTTTATTCAGCAAGCAGTAGAGGCAGGTATACTGACTGGTTACAACGATAATACATTCCGTCCTACTGGAAACATTACACGTACAGAGGCAGCGGTTATGATTGTTAGAGCGTTAGGTCTAGAACTTGTTTCAGAAGATGAGCTAACTTTCGCTGATGCGTCTAACATTCCTGCTTATGCAAGAGCATATGTAGCAACAGCAGTTAAGTATGGTTTAGTAGTAGGATATAGCAATAATACATTTGGTCCTGAAAAAGTAGCTACTCGTGCAGATGCGATTACACTAGCACTTCGTGCACTTGATTACAAAGCAAGCCATAAATAATTGATTGAGAGTACATGATAAGTAATACACTCGTAAAAAAAGAAACTTGACGCCAAATCGGCGTCAAGTTTCTTTTTTGTATGCAACTCTTTAAAATCACCTATTCTAAAAATACTAATAATTGCTGATAGGACGCCTTTTACATAGTCATCCTATCAGCTTGCAAGATATTAGACTGATTAAGAATGATGACGTCTTCTTTTAGCAATTACAAGTACCCTTTGCCCAGGTCTGATACGAACAACGATTGTTTTTCTGTGTTTACTCATAGAGGGCACCTCCTTATATCAAGATAAATTAATGTATGAAAATTTTTCTGATTTGCTCTAGACGGATATAATGATTTTATTTTTTGTGTGCTTCATATAGTTAAACATACCGCAAAGATAATCGGAATTGTATCGTTTCTTTTCCGACTGATAATAGTATGAATTACTGATAGGATGGGGGAGCAAACTCGTGACAGTAACGGATTATATCTATAATTTAGTATTGAAACCCAGAAAACTATCTACTTGTATTACCAAATTTCTAGACCGTAAATATATATACATGGTAAAATAATGAAAATATCCTAATAGGAAGGTGATTTATTAATGAAAAAATAATAGTTTGTTCATTAATAGTAGTTGCAGTTATAGTTGCGTTAGTATTTCTTCCTAAGATATATGATAACTATAATGAAGCAAGAGTAGAATCAAAATTGGAGGAATTAAGAACAGAAGCGGATCAGCTAACATAAAAGTATTATGGTCGAATGTAACATCCACAGGAGATTTAACAGGGAAAATAAAAAACAACTCATCTGTAGATATAGAAGGTTATTTTGGAATATACTTTTTTGATAAAAACGGCGAGGTAACTTATGTAAGGGATTCAATTCCAATACCCGGAGATGGTGTGGCGGCTGGTGATGAAATAATGTTTAGTGTACCGGTAAATACATTTGAGTATTCTAGCTACAGTATACAAGCCGATATTATAAGGGAAGTTGATTAATATTGGTCGATAGAAGTGATTAATTATGGAATAATGTACTCATGCTAAAACCACCTTCATAGGTGATTTTTTTCATATATATAAACATCAACAACAAAGGACACTATACAATATGAACAATCTAGAACTTCTAAAATTAGAAATACAACAATGAGGATTTACCGATGATGAACTAATTAAGTATATAGAATATCTCTTCTTCTATATACCTATTTTGTCGATAATGATCGAATAGTGGGAAATATGGAAATCGGAGGTAATAAAGCTGGAAAATAAAATATTTACTGTATTTCTAGGGCTTTTAATGTTACTAGGATGTTCAGAACAGCCAATTGAGTACAAGCTGAATAAAGAATACTCCAATAAGATTTCAAGTAATATCGCACTTTCATTACTTGAATTCACAGAAATTATGGAGGAGTATGACAAACTTGCATTCAAAAGTAATGAGTCTTCGGAGAGAGAAGAATTATTAGGTGATTCTTTATTTGCTATACAAGAAAGATTATCAGTCAAAATTAAGGAACTTTCGAAGGAAGAAAAGATTATATTAAATGATATTATGTTTAGTTATAATACCGGAGTCTCCTTAAATGTATCTCTCTTAAAAAGTAGTCATAAACTTGCTTTAATCAACAAAGACATGGATAATAACGAATATGAAAATTATATAAATATAGATGATGCAATGAAAGAAGTAAAAGAGACATCTAGTGAGATTCTTAATAAATTAGATAAGTATCTCGAAAAATAATAATAATCAACTTTAAGTCTGCCCGATAATAGGTAGGCTTTTTTTTGCTCAATAACGAAAGTGAAAAAATATATAATGCAAAAAAACACAATTAAAGAACAAAAAAACCATCACCTTTCAAGGATTGGATCCTTAAAGATAATGGTTATTAATTATAATATTCTGTTAGAATGCGAACCCTACAATTATATATGGGAATAAAACGATAAGAACCCTTAATACATATAGTCTGGTAGGACGGGTGGGGATCGAACCCACGACTTCTACCCTGTCAAGGTAGCACTCTCCCGCTGAGTTACCGTCCTATGCAATACAAAGTATAATAGCATAGGATGATGTTATTTTCAAGCCATAATCTAGTAAATTATAGCAGGGTAATCTATATTTATTGATTATTGCAACATTATGAGTTGTTAAAACGTTTATGGAAGTAGTTAGTAGTAATTAACTAGTTAATCAAGAAGTGAAAAATTAGGAGGATATATGATGAAGAAGAAAAGCTTACTTACAGCAGTGCTATCATTAGTGCTTCTACTAGCAATAACACCGGTTCTACATGCATTTTCAGATGTGTCAGGTCACAAAGCAGAAAGCCATATTTTAAGTTTGAAGGAGCGAGGCGTTATTAACGGTGTTAGTTCAGGAACATTTAATCCAGATAGTGAATTAACATACGCTCAGGCTGTTTCCTTGCTTGATAGAGCATTTGAACTTGACCTAAGTCGTTTTCGTTTTGTGAAACAACCTCTAGCTAGTGATATGTACAGTAATGTTGCTGATGATCAATGGTACTCAGAAGCATTTGTAGATGGTTATTACAATGGTGTGGAATTCGCTGCTGATGTAGATCCAAATGCTTCAATCAGTCGCCAGGAGTTTGCGTCTATCTTAATGGATCAAGTAGATCGAAAAGGTAATTACCCACTCATTATGATCTATATAGATTACATTGATGCTAAGGAAGTAGAGCAAGACTATAGCAATGCTATTCAAAAACTACTTATTCTAAATTTCGCTGAGCTTACTGAAGATCACAAGTTTAAACCTACAGAAGCCGTTACTCGTGGTGAAGCAGCGATTTGGTTGGATAAAGCACTTATCTTTGCTGATACGATAAAAGGCAATGAAGAAGTTCAGCCTTCAGTATTACCTAGCAATGTAAAGTTGACTACAGAAGCATTAACTGACACTGTAAATAAAGTAACTATTTCAGCTGATGTACCTCATCCAGGTTATGGAATTAAAGTGACTCATATTAATTTTGTTGATAATATCGCCTATGTAGATATCGAGATTGTGGAGCCCAATCCTGATATGATGTATCCTCAAGTGATTACTAACGTATCGACATCTGTATATGTAGATAAACAATATAAAGTTGAATATGTAGAAAAACAATATAACAGTGAAGCTGTAGCACCATAATAATTGTATGAGAACGCTGTATAGTGGTCATTCGTTGACTATCTATACAGCGTTTTTCTGTTCAGGAACCGAAAAACGATCAAGCATTCAATTCTTCTAATTGACTTCTATAAAAAAAACTTCATAATGATACTATTAATTAATACGAGGTGAATAATGATGAAAGCATTAATCGTTATCGACTACACCATTGATTTTGTTACGGGAAAATTACCATGTGGTGATCCAGGCATTGCTATTGAGCATCGTATAGCGGAACTAACGCAACAATTTATACAACAAGATGAACTGGTTGTAATGGCTGTAGACTTACATGAGGAGAATGATCCATTCCATCCGGAAACGAAGTTATTCCCCCCACATAATATTAGAGATACAGAGGGTAGAACGTTATATGGAACCCTTCAACATATATTCGAATTAAATTCCGATCGCATTTATTGGATGGATAAAACTCGTTATAGTGCATTTTGTGGAACAGATCTTCATCTGCGTCTTAAAGCTCGTAACATTAATGAACTTCATCTGGTTGGAGTATGCACCGATATTTGTGTATTGCATACTGCGGTTGATGCGTATAATCTTGGGTACAATGTAGTTATCCATGAAGATGCAGTCGCTAGTTTCAATGCGGCGGGACATGACTGGGCGCTGGGTCACTTTCGAGGATCTTTAGGCGCTCAAATTGTTAGTAACAGGGAGTAGGTAAAGTAATGACGTCAGAACATCTTATGCTTCATACTGATAAATATCAAATTAATATGATGTATGCTCATTGGAAGCATCATACCCACCATCAAAAAGCGATATTTGATGTGTACTTTAGAAAATTGCCATTCGGTAACGGTTTTGCTGTTGCTGCAGGACTCGAAAGAATTGTTCATTATATTCAAGGTTTGAAATTCTCTGAAGAAGAGATTACATTTCTAGCATCACAAGAGGAAAATTACGATCTTCAATTTCTCGAGGAACTTAGACAATTTAAGTTCACGGGTGATATTTACGCTGCGATTGAAGGGACATTGGTTTTCCCCAATGAGCCAATTCTTAGGGTTGAGGCATCTATTTTTGAAGCTCAAATTATTGAGACAGCAATATTGAACTTCATGAATTATCAATCTCTTATCGCTACTAAAGCAGCGAGAATTAAGCAAGTGGCTCCGAATGATATATTAATGGAATTCGGCACACGTCGAGCTCAAGAGGCTGACGCGGCAATATGGGGGGCAAGAGCGGCCTGTCTTGTTGGCTTCCACGCGACGTCGAACATGAGAGCAGCGATGCTATTTAATTTATCAGCTAAAGGAACTCATGCCCATGCTTGGGTACAAATCCATGATAATGAACAGCAGGCATTTGATCGTTATGCTGAAGCGTTACCTGATGATGTAACTTTACTCGTCGATACGTATGATACATTACGTGAAGGAGTACCACATGCCATTGAAACTGCACGGAAACTTGCCGAGAAGGGTAAACAATTGAAGGCTATCCGTCTTGATAGTGGAGATCTAGCATATCTATCTAAGCGTGCTCGTAAAATGCTGGATGAAGCGGGTTTCCCAGATGTGAAGATTGTTGCATCTAATGATCTAGATGAAAATATTATTGTGGAATTAAAGGCACAAGGTGCACAGATTGATAGTTGGGGTATTGGAACGAAGCTAATTACAGCGTCAGATAACCCATCATTAGGCGGCGTGTATAAACTTGTAGCTAAAGAGCGCAATGGACAATATGAACCAGTAATTAAAATTTCAGGTAATCCAGAGAAAATAACGACACCAGGCAAGAAGAACGTATATCGTATTGTGAATTGCGATACTGGGAAAGCAGAAGCTGATTACATTGTTATGCATGATGAAGTACTCGATTCTTCTTCAGAGCAACCATTAATGCTTTACGATCCAAAGCATTCGTATATTCGAAGAAAAGTAAGTCGATATTCAGCTCAACCATTATTATTACCAATATTCATAGAGGGGCAATGTGTATATAAGCTACCTACTGTACAAGAAATTGCCAAGTATCATCAATCACAGCTTGAATTATTTTGGCCAGAAACATTGCGTAAATTAAATCCTGAGAAGTATGCTGTGGTACTAAGTGATACAGTATGGAATATACGTAAAGAGTTATTAAGTCAGCATGATTAGTAATGAAAAAAAGGTAGTACACACATTGATGCGTACTACCTTTTTTGTTATATGATTAGAATGTAGGTAATTGATCTAAGTTGTTTGCAACGGTATCATCGGGTTGTGAACGAATATGTTGCTCATGATCTCTACCTTTGAACAGTTGTAAATTTTTAATTTCATCATTACTAACCATTTCTTGAGCTTGCATATAATCAACTACTTGACCAGAAGAAAGTTTGAATTCTACTATACTTCCCTCTGAATTACGTCTTACCGCGACAACTTCATGTTGCTCTGACATCGTTATACACTCCCTCGCTACATAGTAGACGGTTTACCTTGTTGGACAATTTCCATTAAGCCCGTCTTACCTATATAGTTCCCGATTGTGTCCCCATAATGCATTAATTTTATTTTTTGTTGTAATTCGACGGGTAAAGATAACAATTCATCTAATGATGTATGGACCACACCTGGACTCTCAAGCTGACAATCATGATAGATCGTTTGTACACCATCTTTAACTAATTGCTGCAACAATTGCGGATTGAAGGTCATGTCTGCTGTGTAGAAGAATATATCATTGAACAAGATGGAGTAACTATCTTTATTGGGAATATGCTGTGTTTGGATCAACTTGATGTGTAAATTAGGAGCTAATTCATAGGTAGTGTTCGGAACCAGAGGCACAACGTTAAAGTAATCTTCGATACTTGTGAGATCCCCCTGAATAAGCCCACCCTTGAGTGATGTTTCCCATAAAGGTTCCACTAACGACTCGGCAATATATAAAGTAGCCTTTTTTTTGTATTTGAACATCATCTGAAAAGCATACGATTCCAAACCACCAACATGATCAGAATGGATATGACTAATTAGAACACCGTCTAATTGATTAAAGCTAAAGCCTTGCTCATACAGTGCATGTGGTAGTGTAATCCCACAATCAACTAGCAGGGTGAACGATTGTTGTTGTATTAATGCATTATTATTATAATACTGCTTAGCAAAAGCATTACCAGTGCCAATCATAGTAATGATCACATAGAAACCTCCTTTAGCATGAGCGAAGACTTTTATATTTTATCGGATTATTGCACTGAACTCTGTAATATAGCTCACAAATATGATAAAAACTACTTGCTTATTATCTAAAAATAATACCAATTATTATTTCATTACTTATTTATGATGATTTGTTCAAACCATTTTCTTGAATTGTAACTAAACTGTAAATGTAATTCAACAGTTCTTTGAAGTTTTTTAGAACTATTATTGGCTAGAAAATTAACTTTATAAACAATTAATAAAACTTATGAAATGAGTAAAAACTCATAATTTTCATTCTGTAAGTCGAAAACATTAAATCTTTTTCATTTTAACGTAACTTTTTATTTGATATGGAGTCTAACTACTTAGGAATGATTTAATAATTGGGGGTTATGACAAACAATGAAACATAAGAAAATTTTCATTCTATTAATTATCGTCATGATTTGGAGTACAACAGTTGTACTTGCAAGTGCATCTAGTTCGAAAATAAAAGTAATTGTTAATGATGCAAATTTAGGTGAAATTGGTGAAATAATAGATAGCAGTACTTTTATACCACTTCGCAAAGTTGGTGAATCTTTACATGCCATAGTCGATTGGAACGCCAACACAAAGACAGCTACGATTTATTCGCCGAATGTGCATATGTTCTTATATAGTAGTAGCAATGGTGAAGAGACTACATTTGGTGAAGTGAAAAAAGGATTTAGTGGTAAGATTAAAGTGTTCGCGCAAGTTGATAACGTGAGTTTTAAGTTGAATGATACAAAATTCACGATTGTTGATCCCAATGGAAAAGAAACATTAATTCAACAAATAAAAGTGGAAAAAAATCGAGATAATTATTGGTTTGTAACAGAAGAAACCAATTATCGATTCTCATTAAGTGGAAAATATACGATTCGATGTTACATGAAGGCAGAGAATAGTGAAGATTGGACGATTACATCTGAGAAATTAATTACCTCGACCGCCAACTAAATCTGTTTGACCATGGCATAACATTCTGTTAACATGATAACGTATAAATTATATTTTCAACCGAAATGGGGTAACTACTGTGAGTGAACATCAACATGATGCAGATTGTGGCTGTGGCGAAGACCATGAGCATGAAGAACATGTGTTTATCATAGCAAATGATGAAGGCGAAGAGCGTGAAATGGTAATGGTATATACATTTGAGTCTGAGGACATGATGTATGCCGTACTACTTGATCGTCAAGATCCGGAGCAAGACGGAGTAATTTTCCGTGTTGAAGAAGAAAATGAGGAAGCTTTCTTAGTCGGAATCGAAGATGACGAAGAGTGGAATCGTGTTCAAGCAATCTATGAAGAAATCGCCAACACTGAAAACGGCGAACAATAATAGAAGCAAGTAAAGTAGAGATAAGGATGTTCTTATCTCTATTTTTTTTATGTTTACATAAGAAGAACTGCCCTCCAATTGTTAGATACCATTTGGAGGGCAGTTTTTTTGTTATTACTTATGATTACGAAATAGCTGTTTCTTCAAAAATAACTTTTACGAATTCAATGTTTCGGTCTTCTGGACCTTTAACAGGTAGACCAACTTCAACATGTTCGATAATATAATCAATATTCTTTTGAGAAATAACTTCGCCAGGCAATAAAATTGGTATTCCAGGTGGATACACATAGATAAATTCAGCAATGATACGACCTGCTGACTCTTTGAAAGGAATCGTTTCTGTTTCCCCATAGAAAGCATCACGTGGTGTCAATGACAATTGCGGAATATCAGGTATTTTCACCACAAGCTCACGAGCTTCTGCACCTTCAAAGTATGTTTCAGAAAGAGTTTTCAAGGCAATAATAAGTTTTTGTATGGATTCTGCAGTGTCACCTGGAGTAACTAGGCACAAAATATTGTACATATCACTCATTTCAATTTCTAAGTTGAAATGTTCACGTAACCAGTTTTCTGTATCGTAACCAGTTATACCAAGATGTCTAACATGAATCGTTACTTTTGTTGGGTCGAAGTCGTAAGTGGCTTCATCACCCAGAATTTCATGACCAAAGCTATACAGCCCTGGAATTTGATTGATCGCTGCACGTGCCTGTTCAGCTAATTCAATCGCCTGATTCGCAATTGCTTCACCATGTAACGCAAGATTTCTTCTTGAAGTATCAAGTGATGCTAATAAAATATATGAAGTTGATGTTGTTGTTAGCATACTAAGGATCGTTTGAATACGTTGAGGGTTCACAAGTCCTTTTTTGACATTAAGAACAGAACTTTGTGTCATAGACCCTCCAAGCTTGTGTACGCTTGTTGCTGCCATATCTGCGCCTGCTTCCATAGCAGACATTGGTAATTTCTCGTTGAAGTGAATAAGTACACCATGAGCCTCATCAACAAGGACCGGGATGTGGTAGCTATGCACAAGGTCTACAATCTCTTTCAAATTCGCACAAATACCGAAATAAGTCGGGTTAATAACTAATACGGCTTTAGCGTCAGGATGACGCTGTAATGCACGTTTTACTGAACTAGTCGTAATACCATGATCAATACCTAAGTTTTTGTCTCGAGCAGGTGAGATAAATATTGGTCTGGCACCCGCAAAAATAATAGCAGACAGTACAGATTTATGGATGTTACGTGGAATAATGATTTTATCGCCTGGTACACAAACTGATAAAATCATCGCAATAATCGCACCGCTTGTCCCTTGCACAGAGAAATAAGTATAATCTGATCCAAAAGCATCCGCTGCTAATTGTTGAGCTTCTTCAATGACGCCTGTTGGCTGATGCAAATCATCAAGTGGAGCAATATTAATTAGATCTATGGACAAGGCATTATCACCGATAAAAGTACGAAATTCTGGGTCACTTCCGATGCCTTTTTTATGTCCTGGTATGTGGAACTGGACGGGATCTTGCTCCGCATGTTTGCGAAGCGCAGTAAATAATGGAGTACGACGATGGTCCATCGTTGACATCCCTGCCTTTCATTAGATGTACAAACAAAGTTGAGTATAACAAAAACATGATGGAATGCAATACGTTTTTTATAAATTTAATATATTGCACATAATGGGGAGTCAAGATGTGACGAAATGTTCATAGTTTATGACCGATTAATTATGATACTATTGTTAGATGCGGAGGGATTAGAAAATGATGGATAAAAGAATGTTAGTGGTCATGGCAATACTGATGACTACATTTATTGGCTTCGGAATTATTATTCCAGTTATGCCTGAAATTATTTTGGATACTGCAACGAGTAACGCCGAATTACATAATGGGGCAATCCTTGCTATTTACTCGCTCGTATCGTTTCTACTTTCACCAATCTGGGGTGGCTTATCTGATCGAGTAGGAAGAAAAAAAATTATTGTCATTGGTTTGCTTGGATTTTCAATTAGTTTCTTGATGTTTGGGCTATCAGCTCATCATCTTATTTTAATGTATATCGCTCGAGCATTGGGTGGCTTATTCTCCGGTGCAGTAACATCAGTTATTGTTGCGTATGTGGCAGATATTACAACACCTGAGAATCGTACAAAAGGAATGGCATTTGTCGGTATTTCTATCGGTTTTGGATTTATGATCGGACCTGCAGTAGGTGGAATGTTAAGCGTTATTGATCTAAAAACACCATTCTTCGTAGCTGCGGCACTCGCTTTAGTTACAGCAATTTTTGCAATATTAATATTGCAGGATACTGGAAATTTAATTTCTGCTAATGAACCTAAAGTTTCGAGATGGACCGCATTTCAAGGGACATCAAAATATTTATATGTGCTAGCTTTCTTTGTAACGTTCACGTTAGCATTTCTAGAAGCAACGCTTCAATTATTCGGCATTGAACGATTTGATGTTACACCATCTCAAGTAGGTACAATGTTCTTATTCAGTGGTTTAGCAGGGGCATTGGTGCAAGGTGGAATTGTTCGACGACTTGTGAAGCCAGGAGATGAGCCGAAATTTATTGTCATAGGTTCTATTATTTCAGCAGTAGGCTTCTTTATGTTATTAGGTGCAAATACGTTCCTTTGGGCAACGATTTCAGTTACAGTGTTCGGTATTGGTAATTCCTTAACCCGACCATGTATCACTTCGTTAATTACATTGAAAACAAAAGTTAGTATTGGGGTTGCATCTGGCTTAAGTAATTCTATGGATAGTCTAGGACGTATTGCTGGTCCTATTATCGGTACATTACTATTTACGGTTTCTATTGGTTTACCATATCTAATTGCTGGATTGCTAAGTATACTAGCATTGCTACTCGTATATGGATTCAAGCTTGCAGACCAACATGAAAAGATGAACGTTTCAAAAAACTAAAATATTGTATTATAAGAGGTTGTTCGTTGCAGCAAGTTGGTTGCAGTGGACAACCTCTTTTGTTGTATATAGCTTTTTGTGTGCCAATTAGTGGTTTAACAACAATTCATTACGGGCTTCTATAACATGCAAAAAGGAACTTCATTTTTCATGAAGTTCCTTTTTTTTGGATGAGTAGTAACGATTGTGTAACTGCTCATCTGCTTGCTAACTAATTTGTTATGCTTGGTAAGCTAATTTATATAATGGAAGTAATTGCAAATAAGTTTCAGCCGCATAATCGATGAGTTTCTGCTGATCCTGCACGATATCACTATCCGGAGGCAAGTGACGTCCGATAAGTAACTCTGCTTTTCCTACATCGCGGAAACGAGTTAAGATGGAGGACCAGTCTTCCTCATCAAGATTTTGCACAGATTGAGCTTTCTTTTGCATATGATCTTGTGAAATGACATAGTCACTAGGTACTTGATCGATTACTTGTTGAAGGTTGTTCAACAATGTATTAGCTATATTTTTTTTGTTAGGAACTTCATAGATCAATGCAAACCAGATAAATAGGTGATCGTCGAACAATCCTAGTTGGAAGTGGGGATGTGCTTTGTATCCTCGCTTGTTGTTACAAATAGCTAACCAAGTATCTTTTGGTGGGTTAACTGTACGGCGAGCATGCTTAGCAATATGAAGAAACATTTCATTACTGGCATGTATACTTAATTCCGTAGTTAATTGTTCACCCATAGTTTGGAATTTGGGTCTGATTTGTTCAATAATGGCGCTCATTCGCTCATCAAGTCCTGCTATATGAAAGATATCGAAATCTTTAGCAGTAAATCCAGCTTGAATTAATTGTTGTGTCATAAGGGTACTCCTTTTCGCTTATCATCGACAATGAGAAACTTTATCATTTAATAATGATTATAACATAGAAGCTCTTTTCTGTCCTGTTTCAATTTTAAAAATGATGGTTAAACTAAGCTCAAACATAACATTATGGAAACGAACGAAAAATAGTCAATAAACCAAGTTGCCAATACATAAGATGAAGTATAAGATAATGGTAAAAGTAAATAGTCAGAAGATTTAGGCTATTGTCTTGATTAATGTATTGGAATTACTTTAGACGTTCACAATTATTAAAAGTAAGTGTTTTACAGTCATTAAGATAGGCTTCTTCAGTTACTTTTCATTAATAAGAGGCGTGTCTAATGTCCATGAAAAGGTCTAGGAGGGAATGCCGTGAACAGAAACTATGAAGTAGAATATTGTAATCTCGAACTTCGTTTCGAGCGGCGCCAAATCCAAACTCTCATTAGAGAGCTGATTCAGGAGGGGTATTCGCTATATTGGAGTGAGACGGAGGGGAAATTTCTTGTTTCTATTCGAACGGGTAGAAAACTAGTTAAGCTTCATTTCGAGAAAGTGAATCAACGCTACCGCATTGTTGGGGATTATATAATTAAGGACGAGAGATTATCAGAACTCATCGAAAAGCTTATTAACGACACACGAGGGCATGCTGTAGTTAAGCGTATCAAAGATCGACAAATTGTCATTGAGAACATTATGTTCGGTGAAATTATTCGTCTGGTGGAGGTGTCTGGTATGGAGCATCGAATCATTTATCAGAAAAAGCCTTATGTAACTTTCGAGGATATGATCCAAGCTTTTCAGAACAAGCGGGCTGAGCAACGTATTTCAGTACTACGGATGGAATTAGATTATGAACTTAGTTGCTTAAATGATGCAATCATTGAACAAGATGAGCAAAAATCTCAAGAAATCATTGATAAATTGGAGCTGTTACGTCTTGAGATGTTACAACTCGAAATGTAGAAATATAAAGAAAACGATATTTAAACGGTCTGACCTCTAAGAAAATTAGTGGCCGACCGTTTTTTTTGTTGAACAATTGGAGAATATAAGCTAAACTTTAGTCCGTTATTGATAAAATTGATGAGATTTCATCACAATTTCATCGTAAACTGTTTTCTTCTTTGCACAAAAAGAGTAGAATAAAGCTATTGTGAGAAAAATATAAAGATGAAGGATGGAATAAACCAGATGTCTAAACAACAAATTGGCGTTATCGGTATGGCTGTAATGGGTCGTAATCTAGCCCTTAATATTGAAAGCAGAGGTTTCACAGTTTCTGTGTTTAACCGTTCAAGAGAAAAAACTGACGAATTGATGGCTGAGTCTCAAGGTAAAAACCTTGTTGCAACTTACACAATCGAAGAGTTTGTTCAATCACTTGAAGTTCCTCGCAAAATTCTTATCATGGTACAAGCTGGTGCGGGTACTGATGCAACAATTAACTCTCTAATTCCTCATCTTGCTGAGGGCGACATTATTATCGACGGCGGTAATGCTTACTTCCCTGATACACAACGTCGTAGCAAAGATCTTGAAGCACAAGGTTTCCGCTTCATCGGTACTGGTGTTTCTGGCGGTGAAGAAGGAGCTCTTAAAGGACCTTCTATTATGCCTGGTGGTCAAAAATCAGCTTACGAGCTAGTTGAACCAATCCTTACTGCAATCTCTGCTAAAGTTGGCGAAGATGCTTGTTGTACTTATATCGGTCCAGACGGCGCTGGTCACTACGTGAAAATGGTGCACAATGGTATCGAGTATGGCGATATGCAATTAATTTGCGAAGCTTATGACTTATTGAAAAATGTACTTAATGTTTCTACTGAAGACCTTCATGAAATCTTCACAGAGTGGAATAAAGGCGAGCTTGATAGCTACCTAATTGAAATCACTCGTGATATTTTCTCTAAATATGATCCAGAAACTGGTAAACCAATGGTAGATGTTATTCTTGACTCTGCTGGTCAAAAAGGTACTGGTAAGTGGACTAGCCAAAGCTCTCTAGATCTTGGTGTACCATTGTCCATCATCACTGAATCTGTATTCACACGTTTCTTGTCTGCAATGAAAGAAGAACGCGTAGCTGCAAGTAAAGTACTTAGCGGCCCTGAGCGTCCTGCATTCACTGCTGATAAAGCTGAATTCATTGAATCAATCCGTAAAGCTCTTTATGCAAGTAAAATTTGCTCATACGCACAAGGTTTTGCTCAAATGCGTGCTGCTTCTGATGAATATGGCTGGGATCTTAAATACGGCGAAATCGCAATGATCTTCCGTGGTGGTTGCATTATCCGTGCTGCATTCCTACAAAACATCAAAGATGCTTACGATCGTGATCCAGAACTTCGTAACCTATTACTTGATCAATACTTCAAAAACATCGTTGAATCTTATCAATCTGCATGGCGTGAAGTTATTGCGACAGCTGTGAAATACGGTGTGCCTGTACCTGCATTCTCTAGTGCACTTGCATACTTCGACAGCTACCGTTCTGAGCGTCTTCCTGCAAACTTGCTTCAAGCTCAACGTGACTACTTCGGAGCTCACACATTCCAACGTGTGGACAAAGAAGGTTCATTCCACTTCAACTGGATGCAATCTTAATTAGTTATTTCAGTAGTCCTTGTGAAGCTTGACGTAGCCATTGGCGTAATCGTTCTGCTTCCTGGTCACTACTGTTGCGGCGCCCAATAAGCGCCATAGCTACTTCAGCATAAGCATGGAAATTTTGTAACAACTGTGGCTGCGACAGACCCGTAATAGCTGGGTCTTCGTCAGCCACTTTTTTTGTAATGTAACCAAGCATCCACACGACATCATCACGAGATAATGGATATGTGGAATCAAGAATACGTTCGATTTTTTGTTTCGTTTGATCTTGAAATGAATGTTGTTGTATATCTTTCATCAATAATCCCTCCTAAAACTTTTCATTGGCTTCTCGATATTCATCATTGAAAAATGAATAGTACATCGAAAGAGTAAGCTAAAACTTTTCATTGGTATTAAAAGTATAAACTAAAACTTTTCATGAGCATCACTTTTTTCTACCCTAACGATTGCCAAAGATGATATGATAGTGTAGATGAGCACTTGTAAAGGATGAACACTATGCAAACTAATTCATTACGTAATAAAATTATTTTAATCGGCTTCATGGGAACAGGTAAATCTGCTGTAGCCGATGGATTAGCAAGTGTACTAGAGCTACATAAACATGATGTTGATGTTGCAATTGTTAAACATGCTGGTCAACCAATCTCGGATATTTTTGCACAATCTGGCGAGGAAACATTCCGAAATATTGAGACGGAAGTGCTCCAAGAACTACTATATTCACCAGAAGCCTCTATTATTGCTACTGGTGGCGGAGCTGTCTTGAAACAAGTCAATCGAGACACAATGTTAGAGCATGGTTTAGTTATACATTTGATTGCTAGCGCTGATGTTATTATTTCTCGTGTGAAACATGATACTGGACGTCCGCTATTGCAAGGCGATGTTACAGAGCGTGTCCATCAACTAATGTCTGCTCGTGCTGGTGCTTATGACTTTGCACATTATTCGATTGATACATCAAATCTTTCCTTACCTGAAGTTGTTAGTCAAATCGTTGAACTATGGCATCAAGCCAATTTGAAATAGATAATGAAAAGGAGATATCAATCATGGATGTTATCGTTACCCCAACCCCTAATTTACAGGGTGAAATCGGAGCTTTATCTTCAAAAAATTATACAACACGTTATTTGCTAGTTGCTGCATTAGCAGAAGGTACAAGCACGATTCATTTCCCTGCACATAGTGAAGACAGCGATGCTATGCGCCGTTGTATTCGCGATCTTGGAGCAGTTCTAGAAGAAGATGAGCAGAAAATTGTTATTACTGGTTTTGGTTCTAAGCCGCAAGATATTAAAGAGCTTGACGTTGGTAATGCAGGTGCAGTACTTCGCTTTTTGATGGCAATAGCATCTTTATGTCCAGATGTAACCTTTATTAACCGTTATCCAGACTCATTAGGGAAGCGTCCACATCAAGATTTGATTGATTCTCTTACTACAATGGGTGTTGAGATTGAGCACAATGAAGGAAAGCTACCGATTCGTATCAAGGGTGGTAAGCCTCGTGGCGGACATATCCAAGTATCGGGAAATATTAGCTCTCAGTTTCTAAGTGCTTTACTATTCCTTACACCTTTACTTGAAGAAGATAGTGAAATTGAAGTACTACATGATTTGAAATCAAAAGTAGTAGTTGGTCAAACACTTGAAGTGCTTGAGCAAGCAGGTATTATCATTCATGCTGATGAAGATTACATGCGCTTCAAAGTGCCAGGTAACCAATCTTATCAAGCAAGAGAGTATACAGTTCAAGGAGATTACCCTGGATCTGCAGCAATTCTTGCCGCAGCAGCTGTAACTAACTCTAATGTTATTGTACACCGTTTAATGGAAAAAAGTAAGCAGGGAGAGCGCGCAATCATTGATGTTCTTAAGATGATGGAAGTTCCGCTTACTCATGAAAATGACATTGTTCACGTTAAAGGGAATGGCAAATTGAAAGCCATTGAATTCGATGGTGATCATGCAACTGATGCTGTTCTAGCAATGGTAGCAGCTGCTGTATTTGCAGAAGGTACATCTCGCTTCTATAATGTTGAGAACTTACGATATAAAGAATGTGATCGTATTACAGATTACTTGAATGAGCTTCGTAAAGCAGGCGCTAACGTCGAAGAACGTCAAGCTGAAATTATCGTTCATGGTTCACCAGAAGGTCTGCCAGGTGGCGTTGAAATCAATGCACATTATGACCACCGCGTTATTATGGCATTGACGATTGTAGGTTTAAGATCAAAAGCTCCGCTACGTATTAAAGATGCTCATCATGTTGCAAAATCTTACCCGAACTATTTTGATCATTTGAAGGCATTAGGTGCACAAGTAGAATGGGTAGAATCGAGCTTGTGATCTCATGGCATCTTCTTGGTGTTGACAAGCTCTACTCGCTGATGATCACGATTAAGATATATATGCTTCATAACATATATATCTTAAAAATACTCATACTATTACAAGAGGTTGGTCAACTTTCAAAATTCGCGGGAGGTGTTAAGGAATGGCATTTGAAAATCCATCGCGTGATGAGATTAAAAATTTATTGTCTCAAACTAAAGTGATTGCTGTCGTTGGTTTATCTGATAATCGCGAGCGGATTTCTTATATGGTATCTGAGGCGATGAAGAAAAAAGGGTACACGATTGTACCTGTTAATCCTAAAGCTTCCGAAATATTAGATGAGACTTGCTATCCGTCGTTGTCTGACATTCCTTTTCCGATAGACTTAGTCAACGTATTCCGTCGAAGTGAGTATACAGCTGAGATTGCGGAAGAAGCTGTCAGAGTTGGTGCTAAGGCATTATGGTTACAACTTGGAGTATTTAATCAAGAGGCTGCAGATATTGCAATAGAAGGCGGTTTAGCAGTTATTATGGATCGATGCATTAAGGTAGAGGATTCGATTTTGCTTCCTCAAGGGAAATGAACTTGATGAGCTTTTAAAAATGAGGAAAAGGTATTTCGTTCTACAGAAATGTAGTTGCGAAATACCTTTTTAGTTTTATTAGAAATTATAGATAGCGACCGCTATCAACAAATGAAACTTATTGTAATCTTATACCGTCATAAGTATCTGTAATTCTAAATACATTTGGTGATTATTAATGTGATTTTATAAAAAGGACTGATTTGCAATGACAAAAAAATTAAGGATTAAGTTAGTCGTTTCAATAATAACAATTTTATTTGTTTTTGTAGCATATTCTGGCGTAAGTATTTGGTCTTTTAGTAACAATTTTCAATTAGTTAAGTCTGATGTAGCTGTTGTACTTGGTGCTGCTGCTTGGGATAGTGAACCATCGCCTGTTTTGCGTGAACGGATTAATCACGCCATTTGGCTCTATGAGAATGGTTACGTAGATAACATTATATTTACAGGTGGCAAAGGCAGTGGTGATCAGTATGCAGAATCAGAGGTAGCGAGGGGATATGCGATTCAACGTAATGTTGATCCTGATCATATTTTCATAGAAACGAAATCAAAAATTACAGAAGAAAATCTCACTTACGCATACGAAATTGCTGTAGAGAACCATTTTACAACATTCACCATTGTAAGTGATCCATTACATATGAAAAGAGCGATGTTAATGGCGAAACAAACAGGCATGGACGCTTATTCATCCCCCACACAAAGTTCTGCATATAAGTCACTAAACAGTAAAATTCCATTTTTCTTAAGAGAGCTCTTTTTCTATGTGGGTTATATTTTTAGTCTGCCATTTAGGTGATTACAACAAATTTAATATTGATTTGAACTTTCTTTTTGTGAGGAGTATATGAAAATACTTATGGTTCGATGTTTTCTATCTGATATCGATCTGGGGAGACATTATTATACGTTTTAGCGAAGATAGAAGGAGAATTTGGATCAGTTTCAGCAACAAGTTCAATATCTTGATGTTCAAATGCTGAAACAATCATCGATGTAGTTAACTTTGTTGTATTATTTGTACAGCCAACTAGCCATAAAGTGAGAGTAAACGTTAGTATAATGAGTGAATATCTATTATTTCTCATAGCAACACAATGAGAAAACATTCAATTACCTCCCTGCACAAAGTCACATCAAATATAACAACGAAATTAACAAAAGTATTGTTGCATAATTGGTAAGTCGTGGAAGTATCAATTTTTCCCCTATAATATAACAATGCTTTTGACAAAAACGAACATAACACGTAACATCTTAATAGGTGTTTACTTACAATAAAATCATTTGATATTTCATATAATTCTAGTCGCAAAGGAGGATCGACATGGCTTTCGTTGGTAATTTACAGCAATTAGGGCGCTCGGTTATGCTCCCTATGATTATTCTACCCGCTGCAGCAATTTTTCAAAGTTTAGCACAATTACCATGGGAGTATGTAGGGCTACCTGGCATGAACGAGATTTTGATGCTAGCAAGTCAGTCTATATTTCATTTTCTACCTTATATTTTTGCTTTAGGAATCGCACTTGGATTAACAAGTAATGGCTTAAGTGCAGGGATGGCGGCTCTTGTAGGGATGTTTATCTATACTGGAATCACTACGAAGTATGCACCTGGTACTGAGCCGACTGTTTTAATAGGAACATTTATCGGAATCATTGCTGGTGTATCTTACTTAAGATTCAAAGACTTACGATTACCCGAATATATTCAATTTTTCGGCGGTCCTCGTTTTGTGCCGTTTTTCGTAAGTTGTTTCACATTGTTATTTTCTATTGCTATGGTTAATTTATCACAACAGTTAGAATGGCTATTAGTCCAACTAGGTGAGGTTATTTCACTCGCTGGTGGTTTTGGTGTTTTCTTATATGGATTTATTCATCGCATATTAGTTATTTTTGGATTACATCATCTAGTCAGTCACATCTTCTGGTTCCAAGTTGGTGGTTATGAGACGGATGCTGGGTATATGGTCTATGGAGATTTGCCTAGATACTTTGCAGGGGATCCAACTGCTGGAGTGTTTATGGCAGGATTGTATCCGACGATGATGTTCGCTTTACCAGCGATTGCTTTAGCGATCATACATGAAGCTCGTGAAGATTTGAAACCAAAAATTCGTCGCACCTTTACGTTAGCAGCGCTTGCTTCATTTCTAACAGGTGTCACTGAACCAATAGAATTCGCATTTCTGTTTGTTGCGCCTTATTTGTATGTGGTGCATGCGTTACTGTCAGGGCTTATTATGTGGATTACTTATGAACTTGGTATTTTGCATGGTTTCTCATTCTCAGCAGGCGCGATTGATTACGTTATAAATATGCATCTATCCACTAAAGGCTGGTTAATTATCCCAATAGGTATAGTGACTGGGATTATATACTATTTTCTCTTCCGCTGGGCGATTACACGCTTTCAGATTCCAACTCCTGGACGAGAAGAAGGCTCGCAACTTGATGAGTGGGTTGGTGATATTCCTTACCGTGCTCCGCTTATATTACAAGCGATTGGTGGTAAGCAGAACATAATACAGATGGAGTCATGTATAACTCGTCTCCGTTTGAAAGTTACGAATGAGAAGGATATGGACATTAATGCACTTCGTAACCTTGGTGCTG
The DNA here is from genome assembly GCF_024721975.1 of Paenibacillus endoradicis. The sequence goes on from NZ_JANQBB010000003.1 coordinate 773,683, forward strand.
CGGGTGTTATTCGCCTCGGGGGTGGACATGTTCAAGTTGTCTTTGGTACATACTCGGAGCTTATTCGAGAGGAAATGATCAAGACGATTCATCGCGATCAACAACAGATATCTTTCCATTCTCCAATGCAAGGAAAGATGATCCCTTTATCAGAAGTTCCTGATCCGATTTTCTCGGCGCTACTTGTTGGTAATGGTGTAGCATTTATACCTGATCGAGGAGAGTTGGTATCTCCGGTGAAAGGTAAAGTTATTCACATCTATCCGACGATGCATGCGATAGGTATTTTGACAGACGATGGTCTCGAAGTACTTATGCATATTGGTATTGATACTTCGAAGTTAGTCGGAAAAGATTACTTTACAGCTGTCGTTAAAGAAGGCGACGAAGTATTGCCAGGTCAATTACTTATTCGCTTTAATATACAAAAAGTTAAGAAGGATAGTAAGTCACTTGCTTCTCCAATGGTCATTACCAATTCAGATCGCGTCAAATCTTGGCGGTATGCTCCTTTCAAGGGAGTCAAAAAAGGTCAGTCATCAGTAATGTCAGTTGTGCTTCATGAGAGCAAGGATGAGGGGGATATACAATGACTCAAGGAATAGGCGCATCATCAGGTATTGCCATAGGGAAAGCCTTTGTCCTTCCCAACTGGGAATTTGAAGTTCCAGAACAACGAATTGATGTAGCAGATTTTGCTCGCGAATTTGAGAGAGTATATGAAGGAATTCGCACTTCAAAAGATGAAATTAATCAAATTAAAGATGAGCTTAAGGAAACGGTTGGCGAAGAAGAAACCCAAATTTTTGATGCTCATCTTGCTATATTAGATGATCCAGTGTTCATGAATGAAATCCAAGGCATTATTCAAAGGCAATATAAGGCTGCAGAGGTAGCAGTCAAAGAAGCAATTGATCATTTTGTAACGATGTTTGACTTACTAGAAGATGATTATATGCGTGAGAGAGCGCTTGATATTAAAGATGTAGGCAATCGACTGTTGAAGCATTTATTAGGTGTTCCTGAGATTCAATTACCTAGTGATACTCAGCCATTTATTCTTATTGCTAAAGAGATATCTCCATCTCAATTGGCACATCTTAATCCTGAAAACGTGCTTGGCATTGTAACATTATCTGGTAGCACTACATCTCATTCGGCAATAATGGCTCGAGCATTAGGTATACCGCTTGTCGTTGGAATGGAAGGAAAGATCACGGAGTCATTTGTTACCGGTCAAACGATTCTTATTGATGGAGGTGATGGAACAGTATATCTTGATCCTGCTGAACATCTAATCAACCAATATAGAGATTTACAACATAAATTGTTCGTTGCAAAAGAACAATTACATCATCTAGCTGACCATGAGGCTGTAACTATTGATGGTCAATGCATCAAACTTGAAGCAAATATTAGTTCGGTGAAAGAATTAGAGATTGCTATGAAAGGTGGAGCACAAGGCGTAGGTTTATTCCGCACCGAGTTTCTCTACATGGATCGTCAAGATTTCCCAACAGAGGAAGAGCAATATCAAGTGTATCGTAAAGTAGTAGAAAAGCTACATGGTGGTTCTGTAGTTATTCGTACTTTAGACATTGGTGGAGACAAGCATCTTGATTATTATGAAATTGAAGAAGAAGAGAATCCATTTATGGGTTATCGAGCAATTAGAATCTCACTTGATCAGAAGCAACTTTTCAAAACACAGTTAAGAGCAATTTTACGTGCGAGTGCTTATGGAACAATTAAGGTGATGTATCCGTTTATCACTTCTGTTAATGAGGTTAGAGCAGCAAATACTATACTACAAGAGGCGAAAAATGAACTGACGGCTGAGGGGATTGGATTCGCTGATGAAATAGCGGTAGGCATTATGATTGAAGTCCCTGCTGCAGTTATGATTGCAGATCACTTAGCGAGAGAAGTAGATTTCTTCAGCATTGGCACGAATGATCTCGTACAGTTTACACTGGCAGTCGATCGTATGAATGAGAAAATTTCAACTATGTATGATCCTTACCATCCAGCAATTATTCAAATGCTATCAATCGCAGTAGATGCAGCAAAACGTCATGAAATACCGATCAGTGTTTGTGGAGAACTTGCTGGAGATATTCGAGCATTACCGATTTGGTTAAGTCTCGGAGTAGATGCATTAAGTATGTCTGCACATTCAATCTTACCTTTGAAAGAGCGTTTAATTCATTCTTCTAAATTAGAATGTAAGCAAGTTTTCAATGAAGTAATTCATAGTAGTACAAGTGAAGAGATTAAGCATGTTCTTACTGAATATATGATTACATTTGAAGAAACAGCGAATGGTTAAACCATTCGCTGTTCTAATGCTTGGACAAATGCATGAGCATATGGGGGAAGATCAGGCGGTCTACGTGCAGAGATAAGATTACCGTCAACAACAACAGCTTCATCGAACCATGTTGCACCGGCGTTTTCCATATCATCACGAATACCTGGAGTGGAAGTTACTTTACGATCTTGTAATATTTTTGCTGAGATAAGTACCCAACCAGCGTGACAGATCTGACCAATCGGCTTATTCTGCTCGTTCAATTCTTGAACAAGTTGAAGTACCTTTGGATAACGACGTAGCTGATCCGGAGCCCACCCACCTGGTACAAGAAGACCGCTTATTTCATCACTGTTCACCTCATCAAAAGATAGATCAGCGATGGCAGGCACTCCGTATTTACCAATATGTTTTTTTCCTTTTTCAGGTCCAGCAAAAAGTACCGTTGCACCTGCTTCACGGGTGCGGTATACAGGATACCATAATTCCAAATCTTCAAATTCATCATGCAACAAGCAAATTACCGTTTGATTATGTAATGACATTTAAATGATCTCCCAACTTTTTATAGAATATCTTGATAGAACTCTTAGCTGATAAAAAGTACATCGAAAGTGTTACTAAGCGATATATGTATTCATTGTAACGAAGCTTACTCATTTGAGCAAATATGAGAGAAAGATTATAGATTATGCTTACGAAGCAACTTTATATTTGCGAGAAGCTGATTTAAGAGGTTAAATAAAAGTTTTGAGAGGTGTAATGGTAATGAAGTGGCTACGTTGGTTACCGTCTATTCTATGGATGGCATTAATATTTTATCTATCTTCGCGGACAGGCGATGAGATTAATACGATTTTACCGTTCTTCCAAAAATATTTACCTTTTATACAAGATTTTAATTGGGGGCACTTTGTCAGTTATTTCGTGCTCGCTATGACTTTTGATTTCGCATTTAATCAAAAATCATTCCAATGGCGGTATAAACTCATTATTGTGTTACTATGTACACTATACGGCGCGACAGATGAAATTCATCAATTTTACGTTGGTGGAAGAATGATGGATTGGTATGATCTTCGAAATGACTGTATTGGTGCTACTCTTTGGGTGTTGCTCATTAAAATCCCGTATTTTCAACAGGCATGGAAAAAATTAAGTTAAAGTACATAGCAGGAATATGAGAAAAAAATGTCGAATCACTTACATAGATACATGGAGGCTTGAAGAAGGCTGAAGTGAGTACTTGTAAGGAGTGATCCTCATGCAAAAGTTATGTCTTTGTGGGGAAAATATGTCTCTAAAACTTCGAACGGTTATTCTTTCTGGAAAAGTAGAGATTGATAATGTTCCTATATATACTTGTCAAACATGCAGTAGAAGTGAAGTAATTCCTGAGGTTAAAGATGATCTTAAAGGATTCATTCAAGAATTAGGTGAACAACCTAAAAAAATGAACTTTCTGTTTAACGAGCGCAATGAATGGGCAAATTTATTAGTAGAATATAAACTTACAAAAAAGACTGCTCAAACTGCAAAGGATCAATTTGATCAGATGATGAAGCGTCGAACTAATGAACTTCTGGATCTATACTTATTAGCACAAAGTTTGCATGACCATGACTGGCTAGAATCTATAGTGAAAAGATTGACTCAGCTCGGAGCTCAAATCAAGTCTTCGTAGAGCAAAATAGTACATCTTGTAATTAATAGCTGATATTGTTACCAAATACGTAATAAAAGATCAAAACATTGCGAAATTTGCATTTTTACAGTATTATAATTCCAATATGTGTCGAACGTTTCAATTAATTTATAGCAAATGGAGAGAGTGCTCGTGACCGTAACAATATATGATGTAGCAAGAGAAGCAGGAGTTTCAATGGCAACAGTTTCTAGGGTTGTAAATAATAACCCTAATGTTAAGCCTGCCACTCGTAAAAAGGTGTTTGAAGCTATTGAACGTTTAGGTTACCGACCTAATGCAGTTGCACGTGGACTAGCTAGTAAAAAGACTACAACCGTAGGTGTCGTTATTCCTGATATATCAAATGCTATTTTTGCTGAAGTAGCACGTGGAATTGAAGATATTGCCAATATGTATCATTACAATATTATTTTGTGTAATGCCGATAAGAAGAAAGATAAAGAAATTCGCGTAATTAATACATTGTTAGAAAAACAAGTTGACGGTCTATTATTTATGGGCGGTGCAGTAACAGAGGAGCATCAACAAGCATTCAAAACAGCAAATGTTCCAATTGTTCTTTGTGCTACATCAGATGAGTCTGGAGAGATTCCATCTGTTGATATTGATCATGAGACGGCAGCTTACGATGCGGTTCAATCATTAATTAAGCAAGGACATCGTCGTATTGCTATGATTAGTGGTACGCTAGAAGATCCTTCTAATGGTTATGCTCGTTTTAACGGATATAAAAAAGCTTTAGCTGATGCTGGAATCGTGTACGAAGATACTTTAGTTCGTATTGGTAACTATCGATATGAATCAGGATCAGATGCAATGCGTTATTTCTTAGAGCTTGCTAATCGCCCATCTGCGGTATTCTCTGCAACAGATGAAATGGCAATTGGTGCTATTCATGCGATTCAAGATAAAGGATTACAAGTACCTGCTGATATCTCTGTTATTAGTGTTGATAATTCACGCATGGCTTCTATGGTAAGACCACTTCTTACGACAGTAGCTCAACCGATGTATGATATCGGTGCGGTTTCTATGCGTTTATTAACTAAGCTAATGAAGAAAGAACATGTCGAACAAGCACAAGTTATTTTGCCCCATGAGCTAATTGTTCGTCAATCAGTAGGAGGCAACTAGAGTAATGTTATACAACAAGATTGGCATCATTGGAGCAATGGTTGAAGAAATTGAATTGCTTCATCAAAATGTGAAAAACGTTCAGCAGTCTACGATTGCTGGAGTTACTTATTATGAAGGTACATTGCATGGACAAGCTCTAATCTATTGCAAATCAGGCGTTGGTAAAGTTAACGCTGCTATCTGTACACAAGTTTTATTATCTATGGATGTAGATTGTGTATGGTTCACAGGTGTTGCTGGTGCGCTTGATCCTAGATTAAATGTTGGAGATATTGTTATTTCTAGCAGTGCCTTGCAACATGATATGGACGTTACACCTCTTGGCTATGCTAAAGGTGTAATTCCTTTCCAAGAAGTATCTGATTTCGTAGCAGACGAGGAACTAGTGAAGCTTGCAGTTAAAGCTAGTGATGCTTTGTTCCAAAATCGTACTGTTGTTGGTAGGGTTGTTTCTGGCGATCAGTTTATCGCGAGTGTTGATAAAGTAAAAGAATTACATGAAATATTCGGTGGAGTATGCGCTGAGATGGAAGGTTCATCTGTAGCTCAAGTTTGTTATGCCAATAGTACTCCATTCATTATCATTCGTTCTATGTCAGATAAAGCAGATGGATCTGCTGATGTTTCTTACACAGACTTCGTAGTAGAAGCTGCGAACAATTCATATGCAATTATCGATTATATGGTTTCACATTTACAGTCTTAATCTTAATTAGTATGTTAAAAGCGCTCAAGAGCCGAACCAGGTTCTTGAGCGCTTTTTATTATGAATAAAGGGGTAAATGAAGTATTGGACAGGAAAATAGAGTGCTAGACTGTTAGAGCTTTATTATGTTAACGGATAGTTTACTGCTAATAAGAGGGACAAAATTCCAAATCCCCACTCTCTTCATAACTTAAAATAGGCACTTAACTAGTGACGGGCAAGAAGTTTATAGAACGAGGGGTGCATAACATTTGGAAAATGAAAAACGGAATGTAGAAATACCACAACCAATAAGAAATGATGGTGCTGGTTGGTGGGATTTAGGACCACGGGATATTATACGAGACATTGAGAACCCTGACATGCTAGTTTCGCCTGTCACCGATGCCGGATCCTTCCTAACCTAAAGTTCTCTTTCTCCGATACTAATATGCAGTTAAATCACGGTGGTTGGTCACGAGAAGTGACAGTTAGGCAGCTTCCGATTGCAACCACGATTGCTGGGGTGAATATGGCTCTGACTCCGGGTGGTGTGCGAGAGTTACATTGGCACCAGCAAGCGGAATGGGCGATCATGCTTGTGGGGCGGGCGCGCATTACATCAGTAGATCAGAACGGGAAGAACTTCATTGCTGACGTAGGCGTGGGTGACCTTTGGTACTTCCCTCCCGGAATTCCTCATTCTATTTAAGGACTTGAGGAAGGCAGTGAGTTTTTGCTCGTCTTCCCTGACGGTAGCTTCTCTGACCTCAATACTTTAACTATCTCAGATTGGTTCGCTCATACGCCAAAGGACGTACTATCTGCGAATTTTGGTGTTCCGACAAATGCTTTCGACCAAATCCCGACCCATCAGTTATACATTTTTCAATGAAACGTTCCCGGTCCACTTGAAAGTCAGCAGGTAGCAGACCCACAAGGTACGGTACCAAAAACATTTACACATCGACTACTTGCGCAAGAGCCGATTGTAACTCCTGGCGGGAGCACAGTACGTATTGTGGATTCAACCAACTTTCCTATTTCGTCTCAAATTACCGCATCGTTACTGGAAATCAAACCGGGAGCAATAAGAGAAATGCACTGGCATCCAAACAATGATGAATGGCAGTATTATATCTCAGGTACGGCGAGAATGACGGTTATGGCACCCAATGGTACTGCTCGTACTTTCAATTACCGCGCTGGAGATGTTGGATATGTACCGCGTGCCTTCGGACACTACATTCAAAATACTGGTAATACAAGCGTGTGGGCTTTGGAGATATTTAAGAGTGATCGCTTTGAAGATATTTCACTAAATCAGTGGATGGCGCTTACACCTCATCAACTCGTACAACAGAACTTACATCTAGGACCAGAAGTAATGAACACTTTCAAAAAGAAAAAGCAATTTATAGTGAAAAATCCTGAGTTTACTTATTATCCGAGAACTGATAAGTAAGTATATCAGCATTACATGTTTTTCATATTAATGGGAGAGCTTGTTACACAAACGGACAACTGTTTGAATGTAGCTCCCAAAAGGACAGTTTCTATTTGATGTTCATTGAAGTAACGGGCAGTTTAGTTGAAGATTAATTAAGGTGAGCCTTATCATAATTGACGGCGAAAAATGAGGATAAAATAACGGATGACGCATATCATGATGTTCCATAATCGGACCGGCGGCTGTCTGATACGACGAACTTGGGTACTATCGGTTGATCGAGATGAGAGCGGATTATTGAGGTAACCAGCGTAGAGCATGTACCGCCTGGAACAAAAGTATAATCGATTTCTTCTTTCTCTCTTTCTACACGTAGATGTGAGATGCTACCAAAAGTTTGCTCCCACCGAAGAGATCATATGTCACATCCTAATTTACTAACTGAATAAATTTCAAAGAAGGGGCCATCCCGCAAATTATGGCCCTAAAACTTGCCGTTACAGCTAGCGCGGTGATGCGTATTGGACATACTGGTACAGCATAAAGTAGAATTGCGAGTAGAAGCGGAAATGTTAAATTTGCATATTGGTGTTTAAGATACGGGAGTTTGCGCACGTTGAGTGCTGTGTGTCGGTAGTAAGAACGCATACTCCAGCAGTCCTGCTGTTTTCTCTGGATTGAATAGAGGGAATTGATATTCGTGAGAGATAAACTGCGGCTTCATTTGTTGAAAAACTTTAGGCAATACATACGCTTTGTCTTCCGTTCCTCAGATGATGGAAGTATTCATTGAGGTAACGAATTTTTCAATGTTCGCCTATATTTCCTACGCCTAGTATGCCGATCATATTAAACAACTCAATTTTGAATAAGTGTCTGACTATGCTTATTTTTTCGAATCAATGTGTATCCCAGTGCGATCATCCAAAGTAGCCAAAGTGTGCTGCCAACAGCGGCTGCCCATCCTATTACCGGGAAAGTTGGAATGACCGTGCCGAATAGCTCGGCTTGACCTAATAGATAAATTAAGGAGGAGATAATTCCGAACCAACCGATGAAGGGATGAACGGTTTTGGATTTGAGAAAATGGCGGCAAACAATCAAAGTCCATATAATCGAAAATAGTTGGCCCAAATGCTCTCCAAGAATGACTCCGCCGTATTGGTGAACGACTTGAAATATAATAGAAATGGTCTCTTGTGAAGTATCGGGATGATCAGCGTAATAATTAGAAAGAACCGGCACAACAAATACCCATCTCAATAATCCTGCAATCTGGGTTATTCCTCCAATGATCATAAAAGTTGTTGCAACTCTTACATTTTGGTATTCTTCTCCAATGATCTTGCCTAGAAAAACAACAGCCCAAAACAGCGGCAGTCCGGCTAGTGAAAATATCCACCAAACCAGAATTAATGATGTTCCTCCATCATGAAATTTTGTTAGAATCTGATCTATAGGCATTCTTAGTATTTCAGGGTAATCAAAAATAAAAACAAGAGCAATGTAAGGAATAAAAAGCAATAAAGATCCTAAAATAAACAATTGTCCTGCTTGACGGTGTAAATGATGATTCATTTGAACAACGCTTCCCTTCTTTTTCAAATTAACTACAGGCTGCTAACTTCGATTACGGAATAATCATATGACAGCAGACTAAAGTTCACCATAATAAAACATGCAATAAAGCTAATAAAGTACGAAAATATATAGATATAGGAGTTAATCCAAAATGTCTAAAATGTCTAAAATGTCGGTGTTGTTGGCCAGGCCAATAGTGCTTGACGTATTAAGTAAAGGACACACCATAGAATTGTTGTATAAAGACCTTTATATCCAAGAGGATCTTATGACAAATCCAGACAACTATATCGATGCGGACAAATATGACCTTTTGTTGGAAAGAGCAGCTTCTATTAGTAAAGATCCCTTTTTCGGCTTTCATCTGGGAGCAGAGTTTTCATTAGACAATTTGGGTTTGATTGGATATATTTTGCTCAATTCCAACACTCTACATCAAGCGTTCAAAAACTATCAACGTTATAACATTCTCTTATGCAGTGGTGTAGTTTACGATTTGCAGGTTATCGATGGTGAAGCAAGATTCAGCTTTTGGGTAGGCGACTCTTCTAGAAAAACAACCTATCATCTTATGGATTCAATCCTCTCTTCGACCTATAAGTTTATTCAGAAGCTAACTGGCGATCCAATTAAACTGAGAATGGTCTCATTTATTCAAAATACCCCCTTAGATATACAACCTTACGCCAGTTTTTTTGGAGCGAAGCTTGTTTTCAATCAAAAGGAAACTGCTCTTATATTCGATGCAAATTTATTGGATTTACCCCTCGTATATCGCAATCAGCAGCTGTTACAAATTGTGGAGAACCATGCCATCCAGATGATGCGTGCTTTGAAAATGGAACACACTTTCTCGGAGGTGGTTAGTGTTGCTATTATCAAAAGCTTTGATGGAACTATTCCTAGAATCCAAGACATTGCTAGAAGTCTAGGATATAGCGTTCGTTCCATTCAACTTCAATTAAAGAAAGAGAATACTACCTTCAAGGATTTACTTACCGTTATTCGCAAGAACATGGCGGAAAGTTATTTGAAAAATCCTTCGTTTTCAATTAGCGATATTTCTTATGCTCTTGGATTTTCTGATCCTGTATCCTTTCATCTCGCCTTTAAGAAATGGACAGGGCAAACGCCAGGGGATTATCGGAAACAATACAACTGATCATACAGATGTTTGCACATTTCATTAATTCCTTTGCGCTTTTGATAATAGCCGCAGTCTCCATACTACTTTATGATAATCAAATGAATTATTAATAGAAGAAGGAGCTGTAGAACAAGTGGAAAGGGTTAATCAGAAGGAATTGCATGTCATCTTTGGTACGGGGCCTTTAGGAATGTGGACAATGCGGGAACTGCTTAAATTAAATAAAAAGGTGCGGATAGTTAATAGATCTGGTAGTAAAAACAGCATGCCAGATGAAGTGGAGACGGTTGCTGGAAATGCATTTGATAATTTGAAAGTAGCCGAACTGACGAAAGGCGCTGCAGCCGTTTATCAATGTGCTCAGCCCGCGTATCACGACTGGGTAAAATCTTTTTTACAGATGCAGCAAGCCATTATTGAAGGAACTGCAGTTAATGGGGCCCGATTAATAGTTGCAGAAAATTTATATATGTATGGTATGCCAACTAATGCGCCTTTTGTTGAAACGACATCTTATAACGCACATACCCGTAAGGGGAAAGTACGACAAGCCATGACGGAAGCTCTTGAATGGGCTCACAACTCTGGAAAGCTGCCTATAACTCGCGTTCGTGGATCAGACTTCTGGGGTCCTGACGACTTTGCGGCTACTCCACTCATTTTTGGTTCAGCTTTATCTGGTAAGCGAGCATCCATCTTAGGAAACATGCATAAACCTCATACGTTTACCTATGCGCCTGATTTTGGCAAGGCGTTAGCGATTGCAGGTACAAATGAAGCAGCCAATGGTGAAATTTGGCATGTTCCTAGCAATCCCCCAATCACGCAAATTGAGCTTCTTCAATTAATTTCTGCTAAATTGGATAAAAACGTGAAAACTAGAGTAGTCGAGACATGGCTCATTCGCATACTGGGGTTGTTTAACCCCAGTATGCATGAGATGGTTGAAATGATGTATCAATGGAATAATCCATTTGTAATGGATAGCAGCAAGTTCGAAAAGACATTTGGTATGAAAGCCACGTCTATAGATGAAGCCATATTTAACACATTAAATTGGTGTCGGAAAAATATTTAGTTGCAATATTCTTGCTGTTGTCTGTTACATTTCAGTGACCTGTAAATTATCTTTAATATGTTAGGATATTCTAAATAATTTCATGAAATACTAACTAAAACATAAGAATGGGGTTGATAAAATGTTAGACGTAGTTCAGCCGGGGCAAGTCGTGTATGTGATTATTCGAAACCCTCATGTTCAGGGAGTAGCTAATGTTCAAGAGGCTGCAGTTGTGATGGATCCTAATTCTCCTGGTAATTTTTCATTATTTATTTATGAAACATATTATCCATTAAATAATGACTTTGCCATATATCAAACAGCAAGTGAGGCTGAGGATGCCTATAAAGAAGCTTTTGGGTTTTCTGATGTGGAGGGTTTTTATGGTTAAGCCTTTCGTACCTCAACTTGTTTATGTAGAACCAAAAGCACTGGAATATCCTCTAGGTAGAGAATTAATAACCAAATTTGAAAATATGGGTATTGAAATTAGAGAGACAACCTCACATAATCAAATACGAAACCTACCTGGAGACAATGAATTTCAAAAATATAGAATTGCTAAGTCAACTCTAGTCGTTGGGGTTAGGAAAACTATAAAGTTTGATACTTCAAAACCTTCTGCAGAATATGCAATTCCGTTAGCAACTGGGTGTATGGGTCATTGTCATTATTGTTATTTACAAACTACCATGGGCAGTAAGCCGTATATTCGTACATATGTCAATCTTGATGACATCTTTGAAGCAGCTAATCAATATATGAAGGAAAGAGCTCCAGAGATAACAAGGTTTGAAGCATCCTGTACATCGGATATAGTAGGTATTGATCACTTAACACATTCCCTAAAGAGAGCTATTGAATTTTTTGGTGAATCTGAATTCGGACGATTACGTTTTGTAACCAAATTTGCTCATGTCGATCATTTACTTGATGCCAAGCATAATGGTCGGACTCGATTTCGTTTCAGTATGAATAACGACTATATTATAAAAAATTTTGAACCGGGGACATCCAGACAATCTGAGAGAATGGAAGCGGCTAGGAGAGTAGGGGAAGCAGGATATCCTTTAGGTTTCATTATTGCTCCAATCTATTTGCATGAAGGATGGAAAGAGGGCTATAAGGTAATGTTCGAGAAATTAGAATCCGTCCTTTCCGATTCCGCAAAGAAAGATCTGACCTTCGAATTAATTCAACATCGATTTACTAAACCTGCGAAGCATGTTATTGAGAAGAATTATCCGATGACAAAGCTGGAACTTGATGAAACTAAAAGAAAATGGAAATGGGGACGATATGGAATTGGAAAATATGTCTATACAGACCAAGAGCAGGAGGAAATAAAAGAAACTCTTGGCAGATATATCAACCATTTCTTCCCGCAATCAACCATTGAGTACTTCACATAAATATTACGAATCTTAGCCCATACCTCACTTACATCCACTACGGAGAACTGCATCACAGGAAGGCGCAAGTTATTTTGGGTCTCAAAATGATGAGGTACCTGGAGGGAGACGCTTAAAAAAATCTATGAAATGAAGCCCAGTCCTGCGCAGGGTTGACTCTAAAAAACTCCGAAAACCATTGAATGTAGTGGATTTTCGGAGTTTTTTTCATTACTCCTATTTGATCGTCGCCAGCGACTTGCTCGTGATGTCGTAGACGATGTGGGGCATTCCAGTCGGTGAATCGACAGTGGAATTGACAAACGGTTAAGGCGTCAGATCGGAGGCCCCGATGTACGTTATATTTTCTGGAAGTTTTAAAAGGTATTGCCCAATTGCGAGATGTACTTCGTGAAGCTGTTTTTACCAGCGATTTTTTAGCACGAAATAGGGGTGGATTCGCCTTTAGAGATTTTTCGCTATTCAATTAGATGGCAGAAAGAAGGAATAAACAGGAAGGGATTTTAAGATGAAAAGAGAAAAGTAGTTAGATAGCCTAACCTAGAGGAGAAGGCATTAACATAGTTACTTCAGAAATCGACGTAGTGAACGAAACGTTTACCATTAAAGGAAACTAGAGTTTAATAATTAAAAAACAATACTGCACTAAAAAAACTAATCAAATACTGGGAGAGTGACGAGAGATGAACAGTAGAGAAAGATTTTCGGATCGGGTCGATTCATATTTGAAGTACCGCCCGAGCTATCCGAAAGAGGCTGTTGATTATTTGTACGACTTCATCGGTTTGCGTTCGAACAGTATAATAGCAGACATCGGTTCCGGTACAGGTATCTTTTCAAAGCTACTACTGGAACGCGGAAACAATGTGATCGCGGTCGAGCCGAATCAGGCAATGCGGGAAGCAGCCGAGCAGATATTTGGAAGCAAACCTAACTTTCAGACTATATCAGGTTCCGCAGAATCTACTGGATTACCAGATCAGTCGGTTGAGTTTATTGTCTGCGCACAAGCGTTTCACTGGTTTGATCGCTTAGCTGCGCAAATCGAGTTTCGTAGAATTCTACAGCCGGGTGGGAGAGTAATACTAATTTGGAATTCACGTCTTACAAACGGTACTTCATTTCGTGAAGAGTACGATCAACTGCTCTATACGTACGGTACCGACTACCAAAAAGTCAATCATAAAAATATTTCTCAGACGATGCTTCACTCTTTTTTCAAGGCAGGAACGATGCATGAAGTGCGATTCAGAATGAGTCAGGAGTTCGATTTCGAAGGGCTGAGAGGCAGGTTGCTATCATCTTCCTATAGCCCTATATCAGGACATCCGAATTACAATCCGATGATGACGGAACTGCGAAATCTTTTTGATAGGAATCATCAGGATGGTATTGTTCCATTCGATTATGAAACTGAAATATTTTGGGGAGAAGTTTAGCTCAAGCTACCTGAGTGGAACGTTTCATACGCTAAGTGTTACAATACTTAAGGAGTATTATAGAAAAATATGAGAGAATGCAGGTGAGAGATTGATCTTTGTTTTTATTAAACGATTTTTAATATTAGTAGCAAGTCTTTTCCTCTGGTTTATCATTCACAGTACTTTCGTGGTAATAGATGGGTTAAATGATGAATTGAAACCTGTTGATGTAGCTGTAGTATTAGGAAATAAAGTAGAAACTACTGGACAACCTTCTGAACGGTTAAAAGCAAGATTAGATAAGTCTGTAGAACTTTATGATGGGGGCTATTATACTTATATCATGGTAAGTGGTGGTATTGGTAAGGAAGGTTTCGATGAGGCAAAGGTTATGAAATCTTACTTAATAGATAAAGGGATACCGGAAGATAAAATAATAGAGGATAGCAATGGGTACAACTCATATATGACCGCTCAAAATACTAGCAAGATTATGGATGAATTAGAATTAGACTCCGCTATGGTTATTACTCAATATTTTCATGTAACTAGGACAAAATTAGCGTTTAGAAAAATGGATATAGAAGAAGTTTATTCAGCCCATGCCAAAATCTTTGAGTTTAGAGATATTTACTCAATAATAAGAGAATTCCCGGCATATTATAAGTATCTCTTAAAATAGTGATATAAATAAACGATAATCTTACCTGCGTTCAAGTAGGATTGAATCAGCTTCAAGACTCGTTTTGCTGGACCTTTCGTGCCACTCTAGCTGTCAGGTGACAAGATTATTAGCTCATTAAGTGCCGCGTAAATCGCGGCACTTTTATTTTATAGTGTAAGTTTGTTGTCAAAGCGGGGTAACAATATCTTTATCCGATTACCAATTATGATAATATTCCTATTTCATTCTGGAAAGGAAACATATTACATAATTTTTACGTTTATAGTAAGGAGAGGCAGTAATTAAAAGGTCTTCGGAAGGGGCATAAAAATGCTGAATAAGTTGTTATTTCCTTTACTTATATGCATCTTATTAACACTAGCTGCTTGTAGCAATAAACCTTATGGATATTACGAAGATGATAAAATGATTGGTAACATAGAACGGGTGGAAAGAGCAAACAGCTTGGTTGAAGTGAATATTTCTGAATGGGATAAAAGAGATATGAAAGGCAATGTCGACGCTTACGGCGTGTCTATCCCGGTTATAATAACGGATGATTTGATTATTAAAAAAGAGGACGGGTCCTTATCCAATATTAATTCATTAAAAATCGGACAAAAAGTACTTATCAACCCACCAAGGTGGATTGATGAAGGTATCACATATGAAGCAAAGGAGATTATTTTGTTGGAAATGTCGTACAAGGAGAAGTATAAACAATTATTGTCCAACAAAAAGGGAAGTTATCTGACAACAGTATTTGTTAAAGAAGGAGACTCGTTACCATTAACAACGGAAGATACATTGATGGGTCTTCTATCCAAAAGTCCAATAAACTTCGGAGTTTATCAAGAGGACTTTGTTGTTGATTATAAGCAGGAATTGAATATTGAAAACTTCCCTGTCATGCTTATCTTTGACACAAAAGGATTAGTCTTAAAAACGTATGATGCGGATGAAGTGGTAGCTTTTTTTAATGATTAAAAACATTCAGCTAACGGAGAACGATAGTTGAACAAATGACAATGGAGTAGATATCACAGTACGCACTAATTATATTGAGTTAACGGACTGGAAAAGAGGGAAAACTTATCTCTCAGTAATCTTCTTGCACTTGGGGTAGTCAGAAGGTTTAGTTAGAAAAGAGCGGAGGGATTTTTTGAAAAAACTTTTTACAGCGATCCTACTCATTTTAGTTACATTTATTTTTTGGACGGCATCGCATGCTGAAGCCTTGTCCTGTGCAATGCCACGTCCCGTTAAAGAGGAGATGGACCTTAGCAGCGTCGTTTTCAAAGGAAAAGCGGTCGAGATTAATAAGGACGGACTTACCGTGTTCCTGATCGATGAGGCATGGAAAGGCGTAGAGACCTCGCAACTTGAGATTTATCATAACGGGTGGGATCCTTTTGTTAAAAATACGGAATATTTGGTATTTGGAAGTGTTCAGGAAGGAAAACTTCGCATGAATTTGTGTGGTCGAACGGGACCTTGGGACATTGCAAGGGAAGCGGCGATGAAGGATTCAGGCTTCAAGTCTACTAAACCTGGATTATCAATGGAGTGGGATCAATCTCAACATCAGATGGGGTATGTCATTCCGGCGAGCATAGTAGTTGTTGCTGTTGTCCTTCTGTTACTTTTCATGATTTTGATAAGAACCAAACGAAAGCGGTGACGTTTAAAAACCTTTCTTGATTTTGACAGACTGAATTTTATTTATCCACAATTAGATGTAGTAAGAGTCATAATGTCTTGAGCATTTTATCATGGTAATTTACGTGCTGAATTTGCTTCTTCCTATCTGGCTGTGTGGGGCTTATAATTGTTACTTTTAGAAAGCATAATATTGGAACATTATGCTAGCGGAGAAGGATAGTTTAATGCCATCAATACAGCTTTTCTTTAATAATTGTCAGATTAGTTGAAGAAAAATCTGCTCCGTTTATGCTATAATCTAAATGGATTAATAATCATAAGATACTTTAAGAAGTGAGGATATATGATGATTGCAAAAACAGAAGAAGATTTTAATGGTTTGAAGGAAATAGGGAAAATTGTTGCCTCCATTAGAGATGAATTGGTACAAAGAACAATTCCTGGCATAACGACCAAAGAACTTGATGATATAGCCGGAGAGCTTTTAGAAAGAGCAGGTGCAGTTTCAGCTCCAATAAGTGAATATGATTTTCCTGGATATACTTGCATTAGTGTTAATGAAGAAGTGGCACATGGTGTTCCGGGTCATCGGATTATTCATGAAGGGGATTTAGTAAATATAGATGTTTCTGGTTCCAAAAATGGTTATTTCGCAGATACAGGAATCTCGTTTGTAGTAGGCGAAGGAGACGAAGTATTAACGAAAATCTGCGACGTTGCTAAAAAGGCATTTGAAGCTGGGCTTAAGAATGCAAAACCTGGTTCAAAAAAAAGTAGAATCGGAAAAGTAGTATTCCAAACAGCGAGAGATAATGGATTAACTGTGATCAAAAACCTTACAGGTCATGGTATTGGACGTACAATACACGAAGCACCTGACCACATTTATAATTATAATGATACATGGGATGATGAATTATTAAAGGAGGGGATGGTTATCGCATTTGAACCATTTATTTCGACCTTTGAAGAAGAAGTATCCCAAAAAGAAGATGGGACCTTTGTTACAGAAAAAAGCTTTGTAGCTCAATATGAACATACGATTATTCTTACGAAGAATGGACCGATTATTACTACATTGTAAGAGCATTAATAATTATGAAAGCACCTTAATTAAAAGGTGTATTCATAACGTTTAAAACAACTTGTACAAATAGAATTCATTATCAGTCTTTCCGACTATAATGAAGGAATGTAATTTTTAACCTTTCAGAATAAATCCCGACTTATCTCTTAAGATCATAGATAAGTCGGGATTTTTATGTATCAAAATACCCATATCGATAGAAATACGCATTTTTCTGACGCTAGCCATTAAATAAAAACTATGCTATTGACGCAAAGTTGAAGGGGATGTTCTACGAATATCAAAGACCCTGCAGAATTGTGCACTAAATGTCGGGAAGGGAATTACCTTCTCTGCTATGCTTTGAGTAACGAGGGGAGGTGATAATCATGGATATGCTTGCACAACTGAACAAATCTTTAAGCTATATTGAGGAGAGTCTTACTGATCGTGTGGACTATCAGGAGGCAGCAAAAATTGCTTGCTGTTCGGAATATCATTTAACACGGATGTTCTCATTCCTTGCAGGCATTACTTTATCAGAATACATCCGCCGAAGACGCCTAACTTTGGCAGCACTCGAGCTAAGCCATAGTGATATTAAGATCATCGATGTTGCGATGAAATATGGATACACCTCGCCGGATTCCTTTACTAGGGCTTTCCAAAGCATGCATGGGATTACTCCCTCGGAAGCCCGGATCCATGGACAGTCCCTCAAAACCTTCCCGCGCATGACGTTTCAACTAACTATCAAAGGAGGAAGTGAAATGATCTACCGAATTGAAGACAAAGAGGCTTTTTTCATAGTGGGGATCAAAAAAAGAGTGCCAATAGTTTTTCAAGGAGTGAATCCAGAGATTGCATCGATGTTTGAAGGACTTACACCAGAAATAATTGATCAGATTAAGGGCTTTTCGAATGTTCAACCTTCAGGACTAATCAGTGCTTCTACGAATTTCAGTGAAGGGCGGATGGAGGAGAAAGGAGAGCTAGATCATTACATCGGGGCGGCCACAACGAATGAATCAAGAGATGGCTTCGTCCAGCTGGAGGTGTCAGCCTCTACATGGGCTGTATTTACGGCAGTAGGCCCTTTTCCAAGTGTACTTCAAGAAATCTGGGGACGAATTTATTCCGAATGGTTTCCGTCTTCGGAATATGAGTTAAGTGAAGGACCTGAAATACTCTGGAATGAGCACAAAGATGTAGCATCGCCGCAATTTAAAAGCGAAATATGGATACCCATTAAAACGAAATAAGCAGCCGTTGTCGAAGTAACGGAACAGAATAGTTCCAATATGTGTTAATAAAAGCAACGATTTTGATTTAAATAACAGATATGAGATTATACGGGTTATAAAAAATCCGGTGACCTTGAACAGGTCACCGGATTTTCCATATTAGCTTTTCGGCATTTTGCTCTCATCCATGTACAGCAGGTTCCAGCGGTGACCGTCTAGGTCGGCAAATCCTGCGCCGTACATCCAGCCGTCAATTTCACTGGGCTTGCCAAAGATGCTTCCTCCGGCAAACTCTACTTTTTGAATAAAGGCTTCTACTTCTTCTCTGCTTTCAGCGCTAATGGAAAATATTACTTCTGCGCTATGGGTAGTATCTGCGGTTTTTGAACTTGTAAATTTCTCAAATGCTGCATCCGGGAACAGTAAAATCGTTGTTTGGCCTATGGCAAGCTTGGCTCTCTCGTTACCAACGCTCACCGCATGGAATCCAATCTCATTGAAAAAGGCAGTTGACTTCTCTACATCTTTGACTGGCAGGTTAATCCAAATCTCCTGTGACATGGCTGTAGCCTCCTAGAATATATTTTAAACTATTCCTACTATACTCTACTTCTGGCAGCAGAAGCTAATCTTATAAAAGAAACCGCAATTTCTATCCAGAGTCATTAAACGTGAAAACCATGGTATATAACCCGATTAGTAGGTATCCGTCATATATTGAACTTGAACCAATAAACTACCCATTAGCTATTGAACAAACAAATGGGATTTATACGACCAGAGTTCAAGAGATCTCCGAAATACTCTGCCGAATGAAAGAGGCTTAGGAAACATGATTGCGCTAACGGGATACTATAGTGGAGGGGCTTGCAACTTGGAAACTCCTCTTTCCGTTGAATTAACGGGCAGGATACTTAAAAACTGCAATGAAAAATATGGTAATATATGTATATACTGGAGGTGATATATTGGTAAATACTGTGAGTATCTTACTCGCTGCTATATTTTTAGCCTTGTTAATATTCGGACTTATACAATGTAGAAAACATTCCTTTACAGCAGGCTTTTATTTCTTTCTCTTCTTAATTGTCCTTCAGATTTCACCTTATATTTATTCCCCTTTTATTAGTAAATACATTGATGATTCATTTACTAACGGAAATACTCCTATGGGAATGACTATTGGAGAATTAGTAGCTTGGTTTACTCTACTTCCTAGCATTATAGAAGTTATTGCATTTATTTTTTTAGTTTTTGGATTATATCGAATGTGGAAATCTAAGACCATCAAATCATGATCATCGTAGCTTATTCTGCTAACAGAGAACTATAGTGGAGGGGCTTGAAACATGGGAGCACCACTTTTACATTGAAGTAAGGGGCAGGTTAGTTTAATACGAGGAGCTGTTTATAATCAAATTGTAGTGTGAATAACACTATACTTTAAAGATATTGATAAGGACTTGATTACTTAACTAATAGATTTGTATGCTTAATCATTGGTGGAAAGGAAATGGAATTGCCGCTCATATACATTCAAGTAACTATGTTTCTTGGATGTATATGAGCAACAGAGAAAAGATTAACCTAGAACTTCGAAATCATCGTGTAATCTCCGCAGCCTGTAAGCGTTCATGGCGAATTCGCGTAGCTCCTCAAGAATGGTATAATTCGCCCAGGCACCTGCGACAGCCCCGATTCCTGGCACCATCTGCAGCATTTTCCGGAAATCAATGGCGTCGCGATACTCGATCTGAAATGTCTCCCAGTCCATATTTTTGGAGTATTCAGCTTCGGAGAGCCATTGTTCCTTTTCAACATGCCAATGCTTGATGGAATTCAACAACCTAACACGGTTTTCCGGCCCCGCAAACGTCATTTGAAAAACCTTAAGAATGAATACACGCTCAGCGAAATGTTTGGTGTCATAACCGTAAACATGCGCCAGTTCGAACAAAAATTTCATCTTGATCGCAATTAAAGCTGGAAAGTCCACCACGCTAAACATAATACCGCCTGCTCCGGTTCCTGCGCCTTCGGCAACAGCGATTTTTTGGTACAAGGCAAACAACTCTTTTGCTTCTTGATCGGCAAACTCCAGTTCCAAATTACGTTGCACCAGGCGGCTAGGCGTATATTCCGCTCCGAACAGTGCCGTACGCACGATCGATCGTATGGTGGTGGTAATGATGATGTGCACCTTCGGGGGAATCAAATGATTAATTCGATTGCCGATTGTTTTCGATGTTTTTTCCAGCCATCCCGGCGGTTTGAACATTTTTTGTTCCCAGTTGGCAACTTCCCTCTGTACTTTATGTTCGTAATTCATGATCCATAGCTCCTCCAAAAGACTTGGCTATATTGTAACGAATATTTCTGTGATTCGGAACAGACTGCAGGCAGGTAACGGACCTCGACTAAAGTCCAGCACTGCGTTGATGATAGATAAGATTGAAATGTTCGACTCAAAGACCGTTAAAGGCTTTTTGGGCGTAGTATCAAATATCAAGAGCTTGCAAAAGGGGAGCTCCCCTTTTCCATTGAAGTAATGGTATATTCAATCCAATCGCTTAAGGATGAAATAGCACTATGGGAAATATTGAACTTGTATGGCTGTGTATCTAAAATTTGCTAATCATGATCAAGCTATCAGATGTTAGAGCTTTCTTGCTTTAATTACAAAAGTTACAGGAAGCATTTTTGCTTTTTTTGCAAAATCGCTGTTACTGTCCCGCGACTGCATAATCTCATCATCAGATTGCTCAATCATTTGCTCAATTACAAATCCCGCTTTTGCTAACGCATTCACATAGGTTGATAGTTTACGGTCAGATAAGGTTAGCGTACTTTCGTCAAGAGAAACTGAATACCAGGATTCATCGAAATAACATTTTTTGAAAACAAGCATATCATTTTCTGCAACAACACATTTATGTATAGGGTGAGACCAACTGAAAATAAATACGCCGTCTTTTTTTAGGTAAGAAGCAATTCGGCAAAAAGTACCCTCAAGGTCCGTTGTCCAGCCTATGGCATAAATCGAATAAACAAAGTCAAAATAATCCACTGGTAGGCCACATTCATCTTCCATGGGAGAACAGATCAAATTGGCAGAAAGACCGCTCACCGTCAAGTACTGCCTTGTCTTTTCGATTTGGTTCTCTGATAAATCTATACCCCATAGTTCAGCTGCTTTGCGTTCCCCGTGATATTGCAAAGATTGTCCCCTACCACAGCCTATCTCCAGCATCTTTTTCCCTGAGACATCGCCAAAAAGTTGACATTGTTCTTCTGATACAAATGATCCATAAAAAGGAAGTGAGGTTGCTCCTAAAATATCATTTCCTTTTGTATCCCAAAATAAGCTATTTGTTTTATGAACAACATTTTTATCCTTATCGACCGATATGGCTACGCCAACCTCGCCAGCGCCTATAATGTTTGTTCTATATACAGAATTCTTGTCCAACCAGATACCCTCCCCAAATATAAATAATATGAGCCGAAACATATAACCCATTTACGCGTTATCCCGATAACACATATCAAACACGAACACTTTGTGGTATTAACTATAGAATAATTTACCATTTTCTTATGAACAAATCCACCTAAAATCATCCATCCAGCGCCCGTTTGATCTCGTATTCATAACTGAACCATCCTGCTACAATGGTTTCGGTCTGCAGCATAATATCATTAAAGTACACCTCTCCAGAGCAGTTTGTGATAACTAGACGGATTGTGATGGAGCGCAGTCTGCCATAACCCTTGGAAGAGGCGTACCATAGCACATGAGGAATTAGAAATGAGTAAAGGTGATATTTGCACCACGCTCATTACGCTGACGGGAGAAGATAGCTCAATGCCATCAAGAGAACCTTTTCTCATCTAAAGGGAAGGATAGTTTCAAAAGAGACTTTACTTTACTAGTACCTTACTATACAATGTACTTAATTATACAATGTTTAAGGGAGATTCCATGGAAATTGATAAAGAGATATTAAAGGGCCACATAGACACAATACTGCTCAGTCTTCTGAGGGAAAAACCGGTATATGGGTATGAGTTAGCAAGAACTGCGTTAGACCGTAGTGAAGGCGCTTTTGAGTTAAAAGAAGCAACGCTTTATTTATCTTTAAAGCGGTTGGAAAAGAATGAATTGGTTACATCGTTCTGGGGGGATTCAGATAGTGGTGGTGGCAGAAGGAAGTATTATGAGTTAACAGAGACAGGGAGATTACGCTTGAAGGAAAAAAAGGCGGAGTGGCTTTTTTTTAGAACGATAATAAATCAGTTTATGGAGGGAATTGAAGAATGAGTAAACCTTCTCTAGAAGCTAACAATCAAAAGCTTATTCATAAGTATATAGATAGGCTGTGCAATAAAATGAATGAGTCTCCCCAAGAAGTTAATGAATTTCGTGAAGAGATGATTAACAACCTTATGAGTAGCGTGAAATATTGGAAGTCAAAAGGCTTAGGTGAATCTGAAGCAGTTAGTAAAGCTTTGAACAGCTTTGGTGAACCACAAGAAATTGAAACAGAGTTGAAAACACTATACAGAATTAAGAAGGTGTTTTCAGGTAATATACTAAAAAGCTCAATCGCTATGTTATTTTTAGGAATAATCATAGTAGGATGGTTTTTGTACTGGAATGAACTCCGTCATTATGATGTTGCAGATGAAGCTTTTGAAATTGTACTCCAGGAAGTAGGAACAGCAGAAAATCCAATCAGTGACACAATGATTAAAGAATTGGAGCAGTACATTAATAAAAGTACAAGTGTTTCAGGAGTTGTTCTACGTATACAAGAGGATACGGGCATAGCCCCTCAAGATTATCCTATACAATATAAGTATCCAGAAAATCTAAAGTTGGATAAACTTAATAACATTCCTAACAATGAATACATCTTTACCTACATTGTTCCTAGTGGAACCAATATACTTATCCCAGGCACGAACAAAGCAATAAGTATTGATGTGGGCATACATTTGTTTAATGATACGACATTCATGATAGGTATTATTTTGTTGTTTGGATATTGGATATTATTTGCAGTTTGGGCAAGTATGAATGTTTACTATAAGGGTCATGGTAGAGCATTATTGGTAGTCTTATTTCTGCTACTAAATGTCGTTGGATACGCCCTTTATTTATTAGGGGTGAAATTAATTGGTGGTAGTACGGTAATTTGGAAGCATAGGCTAACATAAAACAGGAGCTAATAAGCCATAAAATTAGTATCTGAGTCGCTTGAAAATTAAAAAATGAGCGACATAGACAATAAAAGTAATGTCTATGTCGCTCAATTGAAGAGTAATGAGCAACGAAGATTAAAGCAATTCAAATATCTTGTATAACTATCGCTGCTACTTGTCGATTACGCTCGCTTATTTCGGTGCGCCTTGGCATTGGTATAATCATATGAGGTTCATCTTGCCAGTATAAAGGTAATTCATCTGTTGCATAGCTACTCCAATAATTTCTCCATTTGTCAGGTAGCGGGAGTAGTTCGGGTTTCTTGAATTGTTCTACAAGTTCATGATCGCTCATTGCTAGCCATACATGCGACCATGCCCTTGGGACAACCCGCCATAAATCATAGCCACCGCCACCGATTGCTACCCACTTACCATTACAATATTGATGGGCAAATTGATGGATGATATTAGGGATTTGCTCGTAAATACGCATCGAACAATGAAGATGCGAAAGCGGATCATATGCATGAGCATCACAGCCATGTTGGCTAACGATCAGATCAGGTTTATAATGTTCGATCACTTTAGTTAATGTAAGTTGAAAACATTCGAGCCATGAGTCATCTTCTGTGTAAGGATCAAGTGGCATATTGAAACAAGAGCCAAAACCATGATCAAGACCTTTCTCATAGTGATAACCTGTGCCTGGAAATAGAAATTTACCTGTTTCATGAATGGAATATGTACATACGTTGGGATCAGCGTAAAAACTGATCTGCACACCATCTCCATGATGAACATCGGTATCGATATAAAGAATTTTAACTTGATGCTGTTGCTGAATATGGCGAATAGCAATAACTGCATCATTATATATACAAAAGCCTGCTGCCCGATTCTCAAAGGCGTGATGTAATCCACCGGCCAAATGGAAGGCGTGATCTGTCTCTCCCGTTATAACGGCTTCAAGCGCACTTACAGTGCCTGATACAATAGAACAGGAAGCATCATGCATCCCTTGAAAGTAAGGCGTGTCATCCCCATGTAGTCCATACTGCTCAGCGATATCAATCAGACTATTATTCGGCGAGTCGCTACTTAAACCTTTAATAACATTTATATACTCTTGACTATGAGCCAAGGACAGTAGATGTTCGACATCAGTTATTGCAGGTTGCTGTATCTGATCAGGTAGAAGAGCTCCGATACTTTCCAACAAACTTATCGTTAATTGATAGCGAATAGGGTGGAAAGGGTGATTACTTTGAAATTGATAGGAATTAGCTAAAGTAGGATGAATGAAGACAGATTTTGACTTCAACATAATTACGATCCATTCCTTTCTGCATGCTAATCAGTTTACTTAATACATGAAGCGACTGCGGAAACGAACACGATCAAATCTTTCAATCGAGGGAAGAGGTACCTCTGCTCCGATTTTGACCATTAAGCAATTCGCTGGGTGAGCACAGATTTCTTCATCATCAGTCGCATACCAAATCATATCGACGGTCTGCATTAACTTTTCCATCATCTTGCGATAATCCCACACATTTAACCCACTGCCTTCCAAATCCCAATGCCAATAATATTCCGTCGTATAGACGATCATATTATCTAGCTGTTGTTCTGCGAAAGAAAGCTGAATCAAATCTTTGCCTAATCCAAGTCCACGATAATTATCCGCCACTTCGATAGCTCCGAGCTCCACAAGATCAATCATTTTACCTTGAGACCAGCGTTCGTATTCGTCTGGATAATGAAACGTTACATAGCCGATAATATGCTGATCTATTGTAGCTGTAATGATTCGACCTTCTGGCAGAGAAGCAATTTCAATTAACGCTTCATGCTGTTCTAATGGTCGCCTGAATGCATCAAGTGTTGCATCCATCGTCATGTCACGTAATTGTTCAGGAGGAATAGGTCCGGAGATTCTAATGTGTTTCTGTAAGGAAGGGATATATTTCTCAACCAACTGAAAACGCTTTCTATGCTCCATTATAGTTCCCCTTTTATATGAAAATAATTTTTATGTAATCAATAATTAGTGCACAGCATAACTATATACTAATTATTGATAGATTGGAAATAGATAGTGCAAAGTAATATAAATATGATATAATAATTACCATGTAAGCGCATTCTTATATCTTATATGTTTGAATTAGGAGAGTGATTCAATGATTGAATTACATCAAGAGCGTATACCTGCAACGGTGACTAATGGGAATTTACAAAGCTACGAACAATCACGAAAAAATTTTTCATGGGAACAAATCGAACAGCAACTAAGTTGGTCATCTACAGGGAAGCTCAATATGGCATACGAAGCAATTGATCGCCATGTCGAGAATGGAAAAGGAGATAAAGTTGCGTTAATTTATAGTGATCAACAGAGAGAAGAGAGCTATACATTTTTACAATTAAGTAAGGGTAGTAATCAATTCGCCAATGCTTTAAGAAAACTTGGTATTCAAAAGGGTGAGCGAATTTTTATATTTATGCCTCGTACACCAGAATTATATATGAGTGCATTAGGTAGTTTGAAGATCGGAGCTATTGTTGGTCCGTTATTCGAAGCGTTTATGGAAACAGCAGTTAAAGATCGTCTAGCAGACAGTGAAGCGATTGCTATAGTTACAACACCTGCATTATTATCTCGGATTAAACGTGATGAATTGCCTTCTCTGAAACATATTATCGTATTTGGTAATGATGTTGAAGAAGGCGATGGTATATTATCTTATGAGAGATTGATGGCTGAATCTAGCGATGAGCAAAATATCGAATGGGTTGATCGTGAAGATGGCATGATTCTTCATTACACATCAGGTTCGACTGGTAAACCGAAAGGTATTTATCATGTACACAATGCGATGGTGCAACATCTTTATACAGGTCAAATCGTACTAGATTTGAAGGAAGATGATGTATATTGGTGTACCGCTGACCCAGGATGGGTAACTGGTACTTCGTATGGTATCTTTGCTCCTTGGTTGAATGGCGTGACGAACATTGTGCGAGGCGGACGCTTTAGTCCAAGTGA
The DNA here is from genome assembly GCF_024721975.1 of Paenibacillus endoradicis. The sequence goes on from NZ_JANQBB010000003.1 coordinate 800,488, forward strand.
TTGGTATAGTGTTATAGAGAAGTATAAAGTAACGGTATGGTATAGTGCACCAACTGCATTCAGAATGTTGATGGGAGCAGGAGATGAAATTGTTAATCAATTCGATCTAAGTAGCCTACGCCATGTACTTAGTGTAGGAGAACCATTGAATCCTGAAGTTGTTCGTTGGGGCATGAAAGTATACGAACATCGAATTCATGATACATGGTGGATGACGGAGACAGGTGCGCAATTAATTTGTAATTATCCAAGTATGGATATTAAGCCAGGATCGATGGGTAAGCCGATTCCAGGAGTGAATGCAACGATTCTTGATGATTATGGTAATGAACTTCCACCATACCGCATGGGTAACTTAGCCATTGCTACACCATGGCCATCGATGATGCGCAAAGTATGGAATAATGATGCCAAATACGAAGAATATTTCCGAATCGCCGACTGGTATGTTTCAGGCGACTCTGCTTATCGTGATGAAGATGGCTACTTCTGGTTCCAAGGTCGCGTTGATGATGTAATAAACACCGCAGGTGAACGAGTAGGGCCTTTTGAAGTGGAATCTAAGCTAATTGAGCATCCAGCTGTTGCTGAAGCGGGAGTGATTGGTAAGCCTGATCCGATTCGTGGGGAAATCATTAAAGCGTTTATTGCTTTACGCGAAGGATACACTGCATCTGAGGAATTGAAAACAGAAATTGCACAGTTTGTAAAAGTGGGCTTGTCAGCACATGCTGCTCCGCGTGAAATTGAATTTAAAGATAAGCTTCCGAAGACGAGAAGTGGAAAAATAATGCGTCGAGTACTCAAAGCGTGGGAGCTTAATCTACCTACAGGTGATTTATCTACTATTGAAGACTAATAATTTAAGCTAACGTTGACTAAATGATTACATGATTAATGATAACCATGAGATACCATAACATACAAAAGGCATTTGGAATGAGAAATTCCAAATGCCTTTTGTCTACAGTCAGAAGGGCTTAAGAAGCACAATGTTGCCTCTCAAGCCCTTTTTTTAATATTTATTATTGCACAACTAATTTAGTAGATTGAGAAGATTCTCCAGTCTGGTTCTCAGCAGTGATGATATAGGCACCGCCAGGTTGAACCCCACTGTGTTCAATACTCGTTCCGTTTGTAGAACCAAGTAATTGATAATTCCCATCGTTAGCAGCACTGTAATACACATGGTAATTCGATACTTGTTCAGAAAGCGGATTAGGGCTCCAGCTTATAATCAAGTTAAGACCAGAGTATTCAGCATATAAACCACTAGGAGCTGCTGGGAGTGGTAGAGCTACAGAACCACCATTATCACCGCCATCTGGATTAGTAGGAATAGACGGGTCAGTTGGGTCTGTACCTGGATCAGTTTCAGGCATTGGATTCCAAAGGCCTGAAGTCACCGATAAGCTTGGACTAGACTGTTTCCCTACAACATCGACAGCAACGACATAGAAGCTAGTGAATTCAGCTGGATTTGTATCAACTGTAATAGAATAGCTATCTTTGCTGTAAATAATGGAATTACCGTATTTTTCGAATTCTCCATTGTTTACGGAACGGAATACCCGATATCCTACGATATCAGCAGCTTTACTATTAGAGAATGTCAATACGCCATTATTCAATCTAACACTTGATGGTGCATCAGGTAGAGAACCATCATCCACGCGAGGGTCCGTAATAGACGGAGCATCTCGACCGGCATCAGCAGGAACGTATACAGAAAGATCACGACGACTCTCAGCTGATAGTTTAGATTGAGCATTTTTTAGATCAAGCATCAGTTGATCTAGCGGCATTTTACGAACAATGACAAGTTTTTCAACTAACATATCTTCAGGTGTAAGTGAATTTGGAACATAATTAATACCGTTATATTCAATGACTTTCATATTGATTAACGTATCGTCAACCTTTTTCGGAATGAACTGTCTATTGAACCAATCCGTAACGACAAGACCTGCTTGTTTGTTAAGGGATGAAGGCAATAATCCACTTGTTGAAGATACAGTCGCTTTCACAATGTCATCTGGTTGTGTGAACTCTTTGTTCACGAATAACTGTGATTGCTTTTCTGTTAATTGATTCATAATAAGTGCCCAAATCGAGCGTGCTCGTGTGCGACCTGTTGTCGTTAATGTATGAGTAGGTTTCTCATAACCAGCCCATACGCCTAATGTAACATCCGGTGAGAATCCGACAAACCACACATCACCATAGCTTTGTGTAGATCCAGTTTTACCACCGAAGTCAATATCTTTATATGCTTTCAGTTGACCAGCTAAGGCGTGAGCAGTACCTGCGCCATCTGAAATTACAGTTCTAAGCATATCAGACATTAAAAAGGCACTTTGTTCAGATACGACTTGTTTAGGCATATCTTGATGTTCATACACAACTTTTCCATTTGTATCAGTAATTTTAGCAATCATGAATGCGTCGTTGAATACCCCTTTGTTAGGTATAGCACCGTAAGCATTTGTAAGTTCTTCTACGGTTACTCCGTTAAGTAGACCACCAATTACACCGGTTTTAGCAGAGTAATCACTTTCCGCAATTGTAGTAATACCCAATTCTTTAACAAAATCAAGCGCAACAGGTATTGTAAGTTCTTCGTTATAAATTTTTAGAGCTGGAATATTCATTGACCGATTAAGCGCATTACGTGCAGTGACCAAGCCAGTAAATTTACGATTAGCGTTCATTGGAATATGGAAACCCTTTTGACCATCTTGCAAAATTAATGGTGCATCATCAATGATACTTGCTGGTTGAATTAAACCTTTATCAATTGCAGGCAAGTATGCAGCGATCGTCTTCATCGTAGATCCTGGTTGACGAATCATTTGAGTTGCATGGTTCAGCTGTTCTTGATAGAAGTCACGACCTTCAATCATACCAAGAATAGCGCCTGTAGTATGATCAATTAGCATAGCTCCAACTTGCTCCACACCTTTTTCTGAACTATCTGGTGTAAAGTTTTCTGGATTACTACCGATCTCTCTCATAATATCGTAGATATCTTTATTGATCGTAGTATGAACATGATATCCGCCACGTAATAATTCTTCACGCGCGTCTTCAATTAAACTTGCATTTTCTGGTAACTTCAAATCCTCAGCTGTTAGCTCTTTGTTCTTTTGCAATAGTAATACTTTTGCTGCTTCACGCTCAGCCTCTAACATAAGGAAAGGATAAGTGTTGTATGCTTTTTCTGTTGGTTCAGCGATTGAAGCTCGAATATCAAATGCAAGCGCTGAATTATATTGGTCTTTATCAATTTTTCCAGTTTCAAGCATACGACTTAATACGACGCCTTGACGTTTGATCGCATTTTCAATACCTTTTTCATTATACTGTCCAGAACCAGTGAAGGCAGTATATGTTGATGGTAATTGTGGTAAGCCTGCAAGATACGCAGCTTGTGCAACATTAAGTTTACTCAAATCTTCAATACCGAAAATTCCTTTTGCGGCAGCTTGAATACCAAATACTTGATAACCGTTAGAACCATTACCGAAAGGCATTTTATTTAAATAAGCTGTAATAATTTCTTCTTTTTTCAAAAATCTTTCCATTCTCAAGGAAAGGAAAATTTCTTTGATTTTTCTACTATCCGTGCGATCCAAATTAAGGAATACTCGTCGAGCGAGTTGTTGCGTAATTGTACTACCACCAGTTTGAGTGTCCTCATTAAACAGTTTTTCTTTGACGGCACGACCAAGGCCCCATACATCAATACCCGGGTGTTCAAAGAAATGGCTATCTTCAGTCGCTACTAATGCATCAATTGCGATTTGAGGGATATCATCGTATGTAACTACGATACGATCTTCATCTGTCCGTAACTGCCCGACAAGTGTCTCATCGTTGAAATATACATAACCTGTCATAGAATACTCAGCAACTTTGCTTTGAATATAAGATTGTGATCTTACATCTTCACCCTTCACATTGGCTGCGACATAACCTGCAACGACACCGCCTGCTAATAAGCCACCAAATATGACGAATAATAGAATCCATTTGAATGTTAAGAAACTAATAAGTGCAAACCAACGCCATTTTCCATAAGGAAGTGGCTGTGATTGTTGTTCCTCATGCATGTTTTCACATTCCTCCTCTAGCATAACGGAAATATTATACCATAAATATGTTAGCCAAGTATATCGTTCATACAAAAGCTCATGCCCGATGGCTCCTTTATTAGTAGAAGCAATCTTCAAATTATGACAATTTATGTATCATTAATGAAATGATTTTTTTTTTCTATATACGTTTCATTAATTAATAATTAGACGGTGTTTATAGGTCATTAGTTGCATTATTTGGAAATATAAAGCGCTTTATTGTCGAATGATAAAAATGCATCTAAAGTGCTATTTGTATTGCATTGAAGTAAATTATGAAACCATCTTTGGGAAATGATGTATTATTTATTGTAATCATGTAAAATGAATATGATTGACAATATAGGTAAAGGAGGAGGGGAATGGAAACTTTATACTGGGGATGCCTCATATTCGGTATTTTGTATACCATTGTTGTCGTTATTTTTGGCGATGTTCTAGAAGGAGCACTCGATGCTTCACTGGAATGGCTTCAATTAGACAATCTACCATTAATTCAGCCAATCACTCTAGTTGGTGGATTAGCTATCTTTGGTGGAGCCGGAATCTTGCTTATGCACTACACGGATTTCGCAACAGCAATGGTAATCTTAATATCGATATGCATCGGAATCATTGGCATAATTCTTATTTACTTTGTGTATGTGAAGCCAATGGAGAACGCAGAAATGTCAACCAGCTATTCGATGTTAGAACTGGTAGGTAAGGAAGCTGTTGTTACTACTCCTGTTCCAGTTGAGGGGTTTGGAGAAGTGATTGTGAAGACAATCGCAGGCATTACGAGCCATATTGCTGCAAGTTATGATAAGCAACCAATTGCAGCAGGCAATCATGTCGTCGTTGTAGAAGTCCATGAAAGTATACTTTATGTTGCAGAAATTCATTTGTAAAAACGAGGAGGTAATTTAAAAGTGAACGAAGCGATGATAGTTCCTTTGATCGTAGTTGGTATTATTTTAATTATTGGTTTAGCATTTTGGGCAAGATACAAAACGGTTAGTCCTGACGAGGCGATGTTAATTACCGGATCATTTCTGGGTACGCGTAATACATCTGTAGATGAATCAGGCCGTAAGGTGAAAATTATACGAGGTGGCGGAGCGTTCATACTTCCAATATTTCAACAGGCACAATTCCTATCTCTTTTGTCTCATAAATTAGATATTGCTACCCCAGAAGTGTATTCTGCACAAGGTGTACCTGTGTTCTCAAATGGTGTAGCTATTATTAAAATTGGTGGTGCTGTTGAAGACATTGCGACAGCAGCTGAGCAATTTTTAGGTAAACCTACTGAAGCGTTGAAAAGTGAAGCTCAAGAAGTTTTGGAAGGACACTTACGAGCAATTCTAGGGATGATGACTGTTGAAGAAATTTATCGTAATCGTGATAAATTCGCTCAAGAAGTGCAAGGTGTTGCAGCTCGTGATTTGAAGAAGATGGGTCTTGTTATTGTTTCATTTACGATTAAAGATGTACGAGATAAACATGGGTATTTAGATGCACTTGGTAAGCCAAGAATTGCTGCAGTTAAGCGTGATGCCGAAATTGCTGAAGCGGAAGCAGCGCGTGATGCTACCATTCAAAAGGCACTAGCAACGGAAGCAGCACAAAAAGCTGAACTAATGAAAGATACAAATATTTCTGAAGCTGAACGTGATAAAGAAATGAAAATTGCTTCCTTTAAAAAGGATCAAGACACAGCAAAAGCAGAAGCGGACCAAGCGTATGCGATTCAAGAAGCAAAAGCTAAGCAGTCTGTAGTTGAAGAACAGATGCGTGTTGAACTCGTTCGTAAAGAACGTGAGATTGATCTGGAAGGAAAAGAAATACTTAGACGTGAGAAGCAATTTGATGCCGAAGTGAAAAAGAAAGCAGATGCTGATCGTTATGCTGTTGAACAGGCCGCAGAAGCAAATAAAGTGAAACAATTGAAAGAAGCAGACGCCATTCAATACCGTATTGAAGCGGAAGCGAGAGCAAATGCTGAACAAGTGCGTTTGGAAGGTATTGCAATTGCTGATGTTGAGCGCGCTCAGGGTACTGCAACTGCAGAAGTTATTCGCTTGAAAGGATTAGCTGAAGCCGAAGCGAAGGAGAAATTAGCAATAGCATTTGAGAAGTTCGGAGAAGCTGCTGTATTAGATATTGTACTGAAAATGCTTCCTGAATTAGCAGGAAAAGTTGCTGAGCCAATTAGTGCAATCGATAAACTATCGATCGTTGATACAGGAAATGGTGAAGGTGCAGCTAGATTAAGTAATTATGTTACTTCTTTAATGGCTACAGCACCAGAAATGCTTGAAAATGTAACGGGTATTAATGTGAATGAGCTTATTCAAAAGTTTGTTAACGTAGACAAGAAACAACCTGATATTATCGAGCAAACGTTAGCAGCAGTTGTAAATAACGAAAAAAAAGTGATTGACACTAGTACTGATTTGTAATCTATCGATCGATAACTGAATATATATAATAAAAAGGACTGCATCGAAATGCAGTCCTTTTTGTACCGAATATTAACGGCTGTAGAACTCGACAATTTGTTGCAAGTCGATTTCTTGAGAAAGTTCAGCACGTTCAGCAAGACGAGTGTATTTACCCTCAACTGCTGATTCGTTGAACTCAATGTAACCAGGAAGGTGCACACGAGATTCGATAGCTTCCTTAACTGATTTCATGCTACGGCTACGTTCACGAAGACCAATTACATCGCCAACAGAAACGGAGTAAGATGCAATGTCAACTTTTTTACCGTTTACTGTGATGTGACCGTGAGCAACTAGCTGACGAGCACCAGCACGAGTGTTAGCAAAAGCTAGACGGTAAACTAGGTTGTCAAGGCGGCTTTCAAGAAGCACGATGAAGTTATCACCAGCAATACCCTTGATTTTCGTAGCTTTAACGAATAGATTGTGGAATTGTTTTTCGCTCAAACCGTACATGTGGCGAAGTTTTTGTTTTTCCATAAGTTGTAGACCATAACCACTGATCTTGCGACGAGAGTTAGGGCCGTGTTGGCCTGGAGGGAAAGCTCTTTTCAAGTCTTTACCTGTACCGCTTAGAGAAATTCCAAGGCGGCGGCTTAATTTAAATTTAGGACCAGTATAACGTGACATGTGTCGATTAACTCCTTCATCAAATGAAATTATTGAGGATGGGGTTGTGTTTCGCGGATAAGAAGGTTATAAAGTAAGAATTCATTCTTACACTGCCCCGCACATCAGCCGCAGGCTTGACAGTCCTTACATATCCTGAGGGTGACACAAAACCGTACGCCCTAATACCATCATTCATATATTATAAAGTTTTACACTTAAAAGTCAAGAAATGAAATAAAACTAGCACTTTTAAATATATTTGTAGATAAGTGCCTAAAGTCCTAATATTTTGAAGGTTGTTAGTGCAAAGTTCTCAAAAATAGAGTATGATATGGAAGAGAAAGCTCATCTCCTTAGGAATTACAAGGGAAGGGTTGGGTGTGTGATGATGGACGGAACTATTGGATTAAATAAACCAACAATTTGGTTTGCAGATGAAGATTTCCATGATGCAGATGAACCGTACCTTCCAGAACTATTAACTGAAAGTTATAAGTCTTGGTACGATGATGCTGAGGACATGAAATTATGTATGTCTGGAATATTTAGACTGTACACTAAAGCGAATAGTTACTTTGGTAATCATTCGGAGTTATCGTTACCCGTGAGCGTGCTGCAGTTAGATGCTCAAATGAGTCGTGCAGCAGAATTATGTTTAGAGCAAGGACAATTTATTCAATTCAACTATGAGAACATTCAATATAGCGCGATACTTGTTAAGCGTAGAAGAGATTCTGTTGCTTTTGCAACTTTTGTGTATGCAACGAAAGTAGATCAAGCGATATCGGATATCGAACTTGAAGCATATATGAAACATTTCCGAGTACATTTTTATCGTATCTTTGAAAGTGTATTTGTGAAAGAAATTATGATCCAGAAAACATTGATCGACAAAGAAGCTAGTCACCGTGAACGTTTATTTCTAATTTCTAAGCGATTATATGATCAGATCAATGCTGAAAGTGTCGTTCGTGAAGTGTTGTATAGTCTTGAGGATCTTTATCAAGATTCCGAAATTTATTTGTATCTTTCACAAGATCACTTAGAAGGTGATGCTCGTGTTCGTCCTCTTGAATTTCGAAACTCAGCGAATGATATTGTGACGGAAGCGTTTTTGGAAGGTAAGTGTTGCATTGATCGTGAGCAGAATGGATATATCAAACTAGCGATACCGATGAATGGAAAGCAAGCTGCTTATGGTGTACTTTGTATTGAAATAAAAAATTCTCATTGGGATGAATCTGATTTGCCTGCATTTATGTTAATTGCAGATACTGCAGGTTCTGCATTTGAGAATGCAAAGTTGTATGAGCAATCCAATTTACTCATTAATGAATTGAAAATCATTAATGACATGACAAAGCGTTTGAATCAATCTTTACGTTCTAAAGAAATATTCCAATTTGCAACATCAGAGTTGATGAAAATATTTGAAGCAGATTACTGCTGTGTGTTACAACTTGATCGTGAGAGCAATGAGTTCAAGATGAAAGCAAGTAATCATGAAGCATTAGTAGGAAAGACCTACTCTATTGATTACGGATTTACTGGGATTGTGTACCGTACGAAAGAAGCGTTGATTACTTCTGATTATTGGAATACACAACCTGTATCCTCAGAATTAATGGATGATACAAATTCTCGCTCCTTGATCGGAGCACCTATTTTCGTAGAAGGTGAAGTTGTAGGTGTGATTCTTGTTACGCATCGAGATGCTAATCATTTCTCATATGATAATTACAAATTGCTTCAAGTTATGAGTTCTCATATTGGTTTAGCTGTAACGAATGCTTCTTTACATGCTGAGATGCGAAAAATGGTCATAACTGATAATTTAACAAATTTACATGCACGTCATTATTTGAACGAGCAAATCCAGCGTCGTCAACGTTCAGACGCGCAAGGTTCATTGATTCTTGTTGATATAGATTTCTTCAAAAATGTCAATGATACGTATGGTCATCAAGTAGGTGATCGTATTCTTATTCAAGTTAGTGCAATCATTCGTTCTTCTATTCGTAATGGTGATATCGCAGCAAGATGGGGTGGGGAAGAGTTGGCGATCTATTTGCCAAATGTCCATGCTTCACGTGCCATTCAAATTGCGGAGCGCGTAAGAATTAGAGTAGAGAATGAAACGGATCCGAAAGTTACTGTATCATGCGGAATTTCTGAGTGGGAATCTGGTCAAGATAAGATTAGTGTAGAATCACTTTTCTATCGCGCAGATATGGCGTTGTACGAGTCAAAGAAGAATGGTAGAAATCGTATTAATATTGGATAATGTTGATTTTTATTAATATTGAATTATGAGTGGCTGAATATGAACTGCACGATGCAGTTTATATTCAGCCACTTTTTGGTTTGTAATATCGAATAAGATTAGTGAGAAAGAGTCACTCTAACAACGTAGCATTAAAGAGAGGGTGATTTGAACATGAGAAGAATTAATTGGCGTATTAGAGTAACGATTATATTATGTGCAGTTCTATTACAAGGATGTAGCATAATCACTGGTAATAGAACTGGTGATGATTGGTTGGAGCTTGTACATGCAGGCATCACTGCTGAAGATGACTTTCGTTTTGATGGCTCGGTTGCCATGGGTTTTACAGATGGTATTGCGTTAACTCCGTACTCATTCGAAGGGGAAATACAGAGTCATAAACAAATTGCATTATATGTAAAAGAAAAGAACAGTCTTGTGCGTAATCCAGTTAATGATCTGGATTTTATTGCGATGAATTACAGTAATGCTGAAATTGTCTATGAAGGTTTGGATAAAGAACAAGAGCAAAGTATCGTAGTTATTCAAGTCACTGCAGACGAAGAGGCGGCTACAAGTCGTTGGAAGGATCAATTAGAGCAAGAATTAACTAGCGTTACAATACAAGCCATTGGTGCGGCAGAAGAGGGTAGCAGCAATGTGAAGCTCGTTCAACAGGAAGCTCGTGAAGCTGAAGCAGCGCTAGCTGAGATGCTGAAAGAACTTAAAGTAAGCATGAAGTATACGATAACGATTGATAAGTTGAGAGCGAAGCCATTGAAGATGGAAGAGTATGTGGATCTACACTATAAGAAAAATGGATCACCGCTTAATGAATATCGTAAAACTAACATAAAATTTGACTTGGATGGACTAGAGGCAGGTTAATCTTAACTCCATTACTGCAAAAGTTATGTTGAAGTGATAAAGTAGTAATAGAAATTGATATAATAATTAGTTGAAAGTTCGAGGAGGTTTTTCAATGAGGGATCCAAGATTGAAACGTTTAGCACAAAATTTAGTGCAATATTCAATCAATGTACAACAAGGCGAGAATATTTTGATTGAGATGATCGGCGAAGAGACTGAACTCGTTAAATGTTTAATCGAAGAAGTCGCAGCTCGCGGAGGTCATCCATTTGTTGAATTGAGCGATCGTTCTGTTCTGCGAACGCTTTTACAACATGCAACAGAAGAACAAATAACACTTTGGGCAGAGCTAGATCTAGCTCGCATGAAAAAAATGGATGGATATATTGGTGTACGTGCAGGTAATAATGTAAATGAGCTTCAAGGTGTTCCGGCGGAAAAGATGAAATGGTACGAACAAATTCATCGTACGAAAGTACATATGGAACAACGAGTTAAGAAAACGAAATGGGTTATATTACGTTATCCAAATGCATCTATGGCACAATTAGCGCAAATGAATACGGAGTCATTCGAAGATTTCTATTTCAATGTATGTAATCTTGATTATGCAAAAATGGAACTAGCAATGGAACCATTATTTGAGCGGATGAAAACAACGGATCAAGTACGAATTGTATCACCAGGCACTGATCTTTCATTCTCTATTAAAGGTATAGGAGCTAAAAAATGTTCAGGTCATCGTAATATACCAGATGGGGAGGTTTTCTCAGCACCAGTGAGAGATTCTGTCCAAGGAACGATTCATTATAATACACCGACAGTATACTCAGGAACGACATTCCAAAATATTAAATTAACATTTGAGAATGGGAAAATCGTTGGAGCCGAAGCCGGAGATCAGACTGATAAACTGAATCAAATACTCGATACAGACGAAGATGCGCGTTACATTGGAGAATTTGCGATAGGTTTTAATCCGTACATCTTGAATCCAATGAATGATATTTTATTCGATGAGAAGATAGCAGGAAGCTTACACTTTACTCCAGGCCAATGTTACGAAGAATGTAACAACGGTAATAATAATAGCTCTATTCATTGGGATCTTGTATTAATACAACGTCCAGAGTATGGTGGCGGAGAAATCTACTTTGATGGAGAATTAATTAGAAAAGATGGGCAATTTGTTGTCGATGATCTACTGGCATTAAATGCTGAACATCTGATTTCGTAATAAGTTTATTTGAATTATTATGGAAACTACTTGAAGGAAGTTGCGTTTCAAGGTATGATTGTAACTGAAAAACCTTATTACTATTATGGAGGGATCTCCCATGTCTAATAACGCCGCAATTGTTGAAATTTCTCAAGCAGCAGGCAAATTCACTTCTTCAATCGTACTACAAGCAGAAAGTAAATACATCGATGTTAAAAGTATTCTAGGTCTATTTACAACTTTAGTTGGCGGTCACGCTTATGAACTGCATGTTCATGGTCCTGATGCAGCTGAAGCTAAAGTAGCTATGGCAGATGTTTTCGCAAAACATAACTTGAATGTAACAATTATAACTGAGTAATAAAATGGAAAGGGCACTTCTTCCCACGAAGAAGTGCTTTTTTATATATATAATGACTTTATCCTTGTACTATAATTGATTTTCGACTAATATAAAGAGAGTATAAGTTGTTCGAGAAGCAGTGAAGGAGGGATTCGATGTCTGCACTAGAGAATACTGAATTTTTAAATGAACGAGCACTACGTCTTCTGCAAGAAGATGCAGCTAAAATAGAGAAGCTAATAGAAGTTCAGATGGCGAATCTTACTACCCGTCAGTGTCCCCTATATGAAGAAGTACTTGACACCCAAATGTATGGGTTCTCACGTGAAGTTGACTTTGCAGTTCGTATTGGGTTAGTTAATAATAATGATGGTAAAGATATTTTAAGTCGTCTTGAACGTAATTTGGCGGTATTATATGAGGCACTAGATCAGAAGGGACAATCTCTATAGAGATTGTCTTTTTATATTGTAATTAAAATTGTAAGATTATCTATAAAAATGATGAAGTTTTTGTGAAACTACTTAAAACTGCCAAATGTATCCTGTTTTCAATTGAATAACCTTGATAAAGGATTCTATATCCTTTACAATGTACATATATGGCATATTGAGGAGTGAATGACATGACCGAAGAACTTCAAACTGGTGTAATTCGTATTTCTGATGATGTAGTAGCTACAATAGCGGGACTTGCGGCGCTCGAGACTCCTGGAATCGCAGCGATGTCTGGTGGGATCTCTGAAGGCCTTGCCAAACGTCTTAGTGGTAAGAATGTCCAAAAAGGTGTTAGTGTAGAAGTAGGGCAATTAGAAGCAGCCATTGATTTACGTATTATCGTTCATTATGGTATTCCTATTCAAGAGGTAAGTCGTCAACTGCAATTGAACGTTCGAGAAGCGGTTTCTAATATGACAGGACTTCAAGTCGTTGAAGTGAATGTAAAAGTTGAAGGCGTAGCCTTCAAAGAAGAGGAACAAGAAGAAGTAGTTATGCGTTTGAAATAAATAGATTATAAAAACGACTGCCTGTCCTTTAATCAAAGGACGGTGCAGTCGTTTTTTTCGTTGTTGTAGAAGTAATCGTAGTTTTGTGCAGCACTTTATAATATTCTCTTGAAATACTGAGTAACACACCCATACACATTAAGGTAACAAGCAAGGAAGAACCGCCATAACTAATGAATGGTAATGTAACCCCTGTAAGCGGAATTGCACCAGTAACCCCACCGATATTAATAAATGCTTGGAAAGCAAGTAATCCTACGATCCCAACACCTGTAACCATTCCAAATGTATCTGGACAGCGAACAGCAACAAGTAACCCTCTCCAAATAAATACGAGGTAGAATAAAATAAATAGAGCAGCACCGATAAAACCGAGTTCCTCTGCAATAATTGCGAATATGAAATCGTTATAAGCATATTGCAAATAGTGGAGCTTTTGCACACTTTCACCGAATCCAGCTCCTGCAATACCACCATGCCCTAATGCTTGCAGGGATGAGACAAGCTGCCATGCATCACCTTGAGCATAAGCGAGAGGATCTTTGAAAGAAGTGAAACGAGCAATACGATATCGCCAACTAGCTGGGTCAATCAAATAGGATATTGCAACCATTGGCGTAAGAACGGCGACTCCAATAACAGAAGTGAAAAAGAGTTGCTTTAAATTTGCGCCTCCGGCCCAAATCATCATTGCCGCACAGCTAACTATAATGATACAAGCACCTAAGTCAGGTTGCATCATTATAAGTGCACATACGAAAGCAACAATGATAAGTACGGGTACTAATCCACGCTTGAAGGAACGGAATTTTTCACCCTTTTTGGCAATTAGCGCACCTAGATACAGAATCAGTGATAGCTTGGCGAATTCTGTTGGCTGTATTCCTAGACCAGCAAATCCGAACCAACTTCGTGCACCGTTAAGTTCCGTTCCAATAAATGGAACAATTGCTAGCATAATTATTACTGGTATAAATAGTAATATTTGTAGTTTTCCAAGTTTTCGGAATGGTATGTTCATTAGGAAGAACATTCCGACTATCCCTAGAGCAGCAAAGACGAGCTGGCGTTTTGTGAAATATAGTGCGTCGTTGTCGTATACGGGAGATACAACAGCAATACCTGAGCTCGCGCTAAACACCATAACTAGTCCAAAACCGACTAGAATTAAGGTCATTATAAGAAGTAGAAAATCTGGTCTACCCTTGCTTTTTTTTTGCGGAGCTTTCATATAGTTACCTCATTATTAGCTTAATGATGCTTTCAATTGGCTCAGGCCTTTATCAGCAATAGTAAGCACATTTTTCGGAATAGGAGACTCATAATCAAGACCATGTGGGAAAGTAGCTCGTCCGATATATACGTCTTCAATGTTAAGTACAGCATGTGGATTTTCTAGTTTTCCTTCAATTGCACGAGTGCTTACTCGCACGTAGTAATCTGCATCAGTTTCTTTGTCAGAAATTTTCAAATCGTATGTAGCGCGATAGTATTCCCACTGCCAGCGTACAAATCCAGCTTTCTCAGCAGCTTCATCTAAATACCCTAATTCGCTAGTTAGTCCATTAAGACCGGAGTTTTCGATAATCATATAATTTCCTCCCAAAACTTTTCATAATATTTCGATGTTACTTCTCATGAAAGAAAAGTAGCAAAGTTAGACTAGTGAAGATCATGCATAGCTTTTAGAAAAACTTTTTAGTATTAATGTAGCGTAATAAATTAAAAGGCTTCATCATATAGAACTGTTGTTATCTTTCATAATGATAGTATGTTTCCAGTTCTAGTGCAAGTATTACTCATAGACAAAAAGCAACAGATGCCGACTTCTGCTGCGTATCAAACCTATTAAAATGAGTATTACCTCTTGTTGCTTTGTTAAACGGTTACCCAAAAGCATATTTTCTGTTACACTATATGATGAGATATTTTATAGTAAAAGGTAGTAAAATCAGGAGGTAACACCATGAACATTATTGCACATTTGGAGCCACATATTGAAAACATATATGAGAAAGCAGTGCACTGGCGTCGTTATCTTCATGAAAATCCAGAGTTATCATTTCAAGAGACGAAAACTTCCGCATGGATTCAAAAGAAATTAGAAGAAATGGGTTGTCATGTGCAGAGATGTACGCAAAGCAATGGACTAATTGTATCTATTGTTGGCGCTCACAATGGCCCTACAGTAGCTTTGCGTGCTGATATGGACGGTCTACCCATCCAAGATGAAAAAACAGTCGCTTATGCTTCAAAAGTGCCTAATGTGATGCATGCATGTGGCCATGATGGTCATACAGCTACTTTATTAGCAATTGCTGAATTTTATACGCAGCATACCGATAAGCTGAAGGGTGAAAGAAGATTATTATTTCAACCTGCTGAAGAGGTTGCTCCAGGCGGCGCAGCACCGATGATCGCTGAAGGTGTATTACGAGGAGTGGATGTCGTATACGGAGTGCATCTGTGGACTCCATTGCCGTACGGTAAAGTGTCCACCCGCGCTGGTAACTTTATGAGTGCAGTTGATGATTTCTATATCGATATTCAAGGGCTTGGAGGCCATGGTGGCATGCCGCATGACACTGTAGACACGATTGTAGTAGGAACTCAATTCGTTCAATCATTGCAAACGATAGTTAGTCGTAGTGTCAATCCAATGAATCCTGCAGTTGTAACGGTAGGTTCTTTCCAAGCTGGTCATGCCAATAATATTATTGCTGAGCGTTGTGGAATTAAAGGGACGATTCGAACTTTTGATGAACCAACGAGAGCATTAATTCATGACAAGTTAGAAAATATATTAATGACAACTTGTAATATGTATGGAGCAACATATTCATATAATCTCAAAAAAGGTTATCCTTCAGTTATTAACGATGAAACAGAGGCTAATCGTGTGTTATCAGTGGCAAGAGAAGTTATTGGTGCAGATAACGTTATCGTGGCAGAGCCGATTATGATTGCAGAAGATTTCTCTTATTATTTGAAAGAAGTACCTGGATGTTTTATGTTCGTTGGCGCTGGTAATGAAGAATGCCAAGCAACATATGCTCATCATCATGCTAAGTTCGATATTGATGAACGTGCGATGAAACATGCGATAAGAATGCTAGTTCATGTCGCTGAGCAATATGCGCAATAAAAAAGCTGATTGTAGTGGGAAGTTTATTCTTCCCATTCTGCAATCAGCTCATTTTTTGTGTTATACAACTCTGCACTTTCTTTTTGGGAAAGATCCCACACGTCATCACTACCCCAATAATAAGAATAGAGATCTTTTGATTTTTGATTTTCAGTAGCGTAAATCGTAATTTTTTCACCTGGCTCTAATATAAACTCTTCAAAAATGTAAGTTTGATTACCTGTAACACTCAAAAGTTTCCAATGGCTTAAATCAATTTCAGTCAAGGTATGATTAGAGATGATTGCTTTTTGTTCTCGCTTATTTATCGCTAATGAGATGCCTGTGTAACGCGTTTCTTTGATCGTAACATCTTCATTACTCGTTTCTTCCGCGTTAATCCAAACTCCAGTATGATTACCTTTAGCTTGTTGTTCGATCTGTTTATAAACGTTTTCCATCTTAATGTTTGGTTCGACAATTAGTAATTTGGCATAACCGAGTTCTAACAACTTTTCATTCAGTATTGTTCCATCTTGCAGCTGAACAATGGCTTGTAATTGGCCATTTTCCTTTCGCATTTCTGTATCAAAACTTAACATCACTTGTTCGGAGGCAAGGAGTTGATCAGAAATATATTGATGAATATCCGTTCCGAATGCTTCATCGTTAATGTTGGTAACATCAAGAGAAAGAAAGGTTACTTGTTCAATATGATCGCCTAATAAAATTTCAAAGGAGTCATTGTTTAATATTTTGCCGACTGGAAACCAGGTATTCTCTTTTATTACATTTGAAGTCGTAGCCGGGAGTGCGGAGCATGCTGCCAAAAGCATAAAAGCTAGGCAAAGCCCAACGTAATTCAAATTTCTCATATAAAGAATATCCTCCAAAATGTAGAAAATCGTGAATAATTAAACGATTATTTTATCTATTATACCATAATTAGCAGTAAAAAATATATGTTTCCAGCAAATGACTAGGTAATAGAGCATAAAAAGTGCAACAATCTTTCATACTGTAGCTATAAAGCTAGTTACAAGGAGGGTTTTATTTGCTCACAAAAGAGGCAATAATTGTACAAAGCGATCTTTCAATCTTACTGGATAGTCGTTCTATCTATGCAGTTGAAGTTCAAAAACAAATACAGCCTTTTACAGAACTTATTAAAGTAATGGGACAATATGAAGTGTATGAAGTGACAGCTATTACTTTATGGAACGCGCTGACACTTGGGATGAAGAGTGAGCGTATTCTTGATATTCTTCGCATGTATGTAAAAGGAACAATTCCTATTATGGCACATCAGAAGCTTCAATTATGGCTAAATCGTTTTGGTAGATTACAACTACAATATATCGACCAACAGTTATTGCTGCAAGGTGACTCAGAGATTATGAGTGAGCTTGCTCATCATAATTATATTCTAGATTGGATTGTGTCGAAGACAAGAGATACAGAGTGGATATTGAAGCGGGAAAGTCGTGGATTTGTTAAGCAAGAACTAGCTCGTGCAGGATATGCAGTGACTGATCTTGTTGGATATCACGAAGGTGAAACTTTATCAATTGAATTGCTAGAGAAAACTTCGAAAGGTCAACATTTCCAATTGCGAGATTATCAACGTAAAGCGATTGCTGCTTTTCATCGTGACAAATTAGGTGGCAGCGGCGTAATTGTATTACCTTGTGGCACAGGAAAAACAATAACTGGTATTGGTATTATCGCAAGTTTACAATCTGCGACGCTCATCGTTACGTCTAGTGTAACTTCAGCCAATCAATGGCGACAAGAATTAATTGAAAAGACCAATATTGATCCTAAGCGGATTGGTATATATGGCGGTAAGCAACGAGAAGTATTAGAAATCACGATAGCTACTTACACGATACTTACCCATAGACAACCATCATCAGATCAATACTTACATATGAAATTATTTTCCGAGCGGGATTGGGGACTTATTATTTATGATGAGGTTCAATTATTACCTGCGCCTATTTTTCGTATGACGGCGACGATTCAAGCGACGAGAAGACTTGGTCTAACCGCTACATTAATTCGTGAGGATGGTTGTGCTCATGATGTTTTTTCTTTAGTTGGCCCGAAGCTTTTCGACATGCAATGGAAGAAAGCAGAAGAACAGTCTTATATCGCGAAAGTACATTGCACTGAAATTAGAGTGTCATTAGCCAAAGAGTATCGTGAAGCATACCTATATGCACAACCTCGAACACGACTGAGAATAGCGGCTGTCAATCCCGGTAAACTAACGATTGTTAAGGAACTACTACAGCAACATCGTGACAAACCAACTTTAATTATTGGTCAATATATATCACAACTAGAAGAAATCGCATCTGCGCTTAACGTTCCGATGCTTAGTGGAAGCACAAGGCAAGTCGAACGAGAAGCGCTATATGCTAAATTCCGTAGTGGAGAATGTCCTATTCTAATTGTATCTAGAATTGCTAATCTAGCTGTAGATTTACCTGATGCGTGTGTTGCTATACAAGTTTCAGGAAGCTTTGGATCAAGGCAAGAAGAAGCACAACGAATCGGACGTCTCTTACGACCTAAGCATACTCTGAATGAAGCATGGTTCTATACATTAGTAACAGAGGAGACCAAAGAAACAGAGTTTGCTTTGAAGAGAGGGATGTTTATGCTTGAACAAGGTTATCAGTATCAATGTATATCACAGCATGAGGTGTTAAGTGAATGAATATGCACACTTGGCGTGGAAAATTAGATCGTGGTGTTCAGGCGAAATATATGAATCATCAGTTACTGAAGCCATTTAGTCAGGAATGGATCTGGGAGCAAGCAATTGTTGAACCCCAAATCATTCTTTTCGTGAAAGAACAACTCAATGACTATGATGAATTGGTACTACAATGGTTGTTACAAAATAAGGGGAACACCGTTACAGAACAAGAACAACTGATCAACGCCATGAAAATTCAATTGCATATATCAGGACAACAAGCGTTATTTTCTTTACTCTCCTTAGCAGAATTTGGTGTTATACAATGTAGAAAACATCCATGGAAAGGTCATATGTGGCAAATGCCATATCCTGTTTTTCATAATTGGCGCAGTACTATAAATCAAGAATTTCAATATTGGAAGCAATCTAGAGATCTAAATATCGCATACTATACTGTTGACCAAGGAAATATGATACCACTGGGAAAAACATTAATGTATATATTACTTGCAATGAATAAGTTGGATTTAAGTTACACGAAGAAAGGAGAGCTAGCAAAGTTAACAAGAGAGAAGTTAACAGCACTTAGCGCTTCTATAGATAATGAGTTTTTACGAGATCATCTTCCACATCTTCGCAAACAAACTTATGGTGCTAATCTGATGTTTTTTTTGGAATTAGCTTATGCCTTGCAATTAGTTGAGGAAACCGATGTAGGTTTAAAATTGAACATGTCTCATATTAACGAGTGGCTCCTACTTCATGAATGGCAACGAGAGGCTTTACATATGCAATGGATGTGTGAGTTCTTTCTCGTTCAACCCTATTATGAATCTACTGCTGTAACAATTAGTGAACTTATGACTTGTAATGCTGGTTTATGGTATGAGATTCATGCTCCTTCATATGAGTTGCAACTGTTATTGTCTATGTGGCGAACTTCAGGGTGGTTGACAACTCTTTCAGAGAAAAATTCAGAATACGGTACTCGTATGTTTGTACAACGTCATATTTTTGCATTGCATAGTCAATCTCAACTTGCGATTCAAGACAACGGTGAAATAATCGTTATGCCAGGAACTTCCTACCGACAGCTATGGCTCCTTGAACAGATTGCTGAGCGGATCAGTGAGCAAGAGATTATTGTATATAAATTAACATTACAGAGCTTAGTCAAAGCTCTAACAACTGGATATCCATTAGATCAAATAAAGCAATGGCTAGGGCAAAGCTGTGATCATGATTTACCGCAAATTGTTATACATATGCTACAAGCTGCGCGAACGACTTATGAGGAGTCTAGGCAGCGAGTTAACATGTCTAGTGAATTATTCGAAGTTAATCAAGATAAGGTGACCGTACCGAGTTTAATGACGAGTAAGAATGAGAAAAAGGTTACAAATTGTTCTTTACTTCATATGGAAGTGGTGTTTAGAGATGCATTACACCTCTTGCGGCCAATTGAACAATGGGGTAAGTGGTTAGCGACAACCAATCTAGTGTTAGACGAACCGTTATTAGAACATGAGGAACGGTATGAGCTACTTACTATGCAAGAATATGGTTCAATTACGACTAGTTGGATGACAGAATGTCGTCAATACCATTACTCTACTAGCAAACAAATTGTACAATTAGCTATAAATCATCAATTATCTTTGCAAATTAAAAAAGAAGGGGAATTGTTATATTTCCATCCGAACCGAATGTTAGAAGTTGATGATAAGTGGGTAGTAGAGGGAGTATTTGATCGTCAGCAAAGCGATGAACTGCAACTCGAACAGCTCAATGATTGGCAAGGTATTAAATTACATATAGCTACAGTTTTGTGATTTCTATTGGCGTACATTGCTGATTATGATAATGTATAGTTATAGCAATATGAAAAGGTGGTATGATGCCGATGTATGATCAAGTACAAGCAGTTGCGACTGAACCAGAAATAGCAACGTTAGATATGGCGTCGTTACTTCTGAAAGCATATGAGCTTGGTGACACTATTATTGATTCCGCTCCAGTTGCTAATTATTTATATTGGCAATCTGAAGTAGCTAACAATACAGAAGTGAAAGAAATACAACGTGAGTTCAACAAAGCTAAAGAACTTTTTGAAGAATGTCAACGTTTTGGAAGATTCCATCCCAATTATCATGAAGCAAAAGATAAAGTGAAGGAAGTCGAAGCGAAGTTGCAAGCAATTGCTTGCGTACGACAATTCAAAGAGCAAGAGCAGCAGTTGGATGAACTATTGCATGAAGTAGCTACGACAATTGCAAGAGCTGTTTCGGAAACTATTAAAGTACCAAGCAATGAAAAAGGCGCTGGAGCAGGCGGTGGCTGCGGTAGTGGTGGTTCTTGTAGCTGCGGTAGCGGTGGTTGCGGCTAAATCCTTTATATTGAAAAATGAAGTATAAGCTTTCGAAGTACTTTTCATTTGCTCTAGTAGTGAATCGAGAAGGCAATGAAAAGTTTTGGGAGGAATCATAACCAATGTTACCAGAGCGTACAGGTTTTATTATATGGGTTAGCGATATGAAGGCAGCTAGAGGATTGGAACGTTTCGGTACAGTTCATTATATGTCCCGTAAGCTACATTATGTTGTGTTGTATATGAATGCTGACAAAGCGGAAGAGCAACTCAAGCAACTTCATCGACTTGCTTATGTTAAAAAGATCGAAAGATCTTATCGTAATGAGATTCCAACAGAATACAGTAAAGATG
The DNA here is from genome assembly GCF_024721975.1 of Paenibacillus endoradicis. The sequence goes on from NZ_JANQBB010000003.1 coordinate 821,982, forward strand.
TTGAAGATAAAACTAGAGCATACAGCATTTAGTATGTGAAGGTATGACAAGGAACTGAGGCAAATGTAGTTTTTACTACCTTTTCTCAGTTCTTTTTCGTTTTTAATAGCAAAGTTAGTCAATTGATAAGTTGCCGGTTAGTCAGTTAATTAATGGGCTCTTTAAATTCATAAAACACTTATTAGGGGTAGCAGATGCTATCCTTTTTTAGTTTCATCAGAAAATTACTTTTAAGTTATAAATAGAATATATTTCCATATTTTTTTTTCGGTATATAGTAATTAATTTGATCTTCATGTGTATTTGTTGGAAAATTCACCCAAACATGTTAATATAGGAATATAGATATAGGCTTTAATACCTAGTCCAAGGAGGAGCATAATATGAGAGAGAAGCGGACAAGGCGTTGGAGTACATATGAAACTTTTTATATTGAGCTTGGTACAAAAAAAGTGGCAGACATTCATATTACAACGCATGCTGAGAAACGTTGGAAAGAACGCGTCAATCTATCACCTGTTGGAATGCAACATATCGCAGATTATATGTGGGATAGCTTGAGACGATCAGCTATCAAGATGTATTACCAAGGGGAAGAAGAAGCCTATATCATTGATGATGATCTTGTGTTTATTGCGGATTTTACTGAATCTGATCATGACAAAGATATATTAGGTAATCCCTTGCATCGTATGCATGTCATTACTTTTCTCGGTCATTTATCCGAAGTTGTACAACTTAGAGATTTAAAGTCATATTACACTTGGTTAAGACATAATCGGAAAATGAATTTATTAAAAAATAGTAGAACGATAAGATGATCAATCGCAACTGTTTTTATTCAGTAATTACATAATGACAAGTAACTAATTACGAATGTCCCTTAAAAATAATGCTACACCAATACGAGACATGTATGTTAAGAAGAGGCTACTATTCAAGGTCACTGATCTTGAATAGTAGCCTCTTTTGGCTAACTAATGATTTATATTGAGAGATCAGGACTAAAGTAACGAAACCTATGTATTATAATATTTTGGAAGTTGTTGTATAATGGCAACAGTAGAAAGGTGGGAAAGACATGGCCTTAAATTTTCATCAATTACATATTTTCCATACCGTTGCGGATCGAGGTAGTTTCTCTGCCGCAGCCCAAACTTTATATATGACTCAGCCAGCGGTAACGATGCAAATCCAATCTCTCGAAGAATATTTTGGTACAAAGTTATTTATGCGCTCTACGAAAAAAATTGAGTTAACTGAAGCGGGAAAAGTACTGTTACCCTACGCTAAGAAGAGTATTGATTTGATCAGAGATACAGATATGGTGATGTCTAGTTTTACGAAACAACTGAAAGGTCGTTTGCAATTAGGGGCAAGCTTAACGATTGGTGAGTCTATTCTCCCACGCTGGTTAGGACCTTTCGGTAAGGAATTTCCTCATATCGGTATTAGTATGAAGGTTATGAATACGACTCATCTTATTGAGGAAATCGAGAATCATCAACTTAATTTTGCAATTATCGAAGCACCAATTCAGCATCCTGATATGCATATTGAAGCAGTGATGGAAGATGAGTTGGTCCTTGTTGTACCAAGCGATCACCCACTTGCAGATTTGGAAAAATTGCAACTTGAGGATGTACTACAATATCCATTTATACTACGTGAACAAGGTTCAGGAACAAGGCAAGTTATGGAAGATAAACTCATTGCTAATGGCTTTGATCCTCTGCAATTAAAAATTGTTATGGAACTAGGAAGCACAGGGGCAATCAAATCAGCCGTAGAAGCAGGACTAGGTATATCATTCTTATCGATATCTTCTGTGAAGCATGAAGTTGCTCTTGGACTTATTAAAACATTACCTATTGAGAATGTAACGTTTAAGCGTCAATTTTATTCCGTGTATTTGAAATCATCTTTATTGCCTATTTCGGCAGTCACGTTTTTGAACTTTCTAAGAGAGAGGGACTTAAGTCAATGGCTATAATTCAAACTACTATAGATATGCATGTTCATACGACTGCTTCAGATGGATTATTTTCACCTACAGAAATTGTAGCAATGGCAGCGCAATTAGGGTTAGCTGCGGTAGCGATAACAGATCATGATACAACCGCAGGGGTTAAAGAAGCGCTAATAGCGGCTGAACAATTTCATATTAAGTTGTTACCTGGAATAGAAATTAGTACCGTCGCTGATGGACAAGAAATACATGTGTTAGGTTATTTCACGAATAATGACGATGAACTTTGGCAACAGCGCCTTATCCAATTAGGAGCCACACGTGAAAGTCGTAATGAGATGTTACTTGCGAAGTTGAATGAACTTGGAATAGTTATAACATGGCAAGAAGTGATTGAGATTGCCGGTGATGCCCATGGATCTATTGGCAGACCTCATTTTGCGCAAATTCTTATTAATAAAGGGTATGTGAACAATAAGCAAGAAGCGTTTGATCAGTATCTTGGAGAGCATGGGAAAGCCTATGTGCAACCATTACGAATTCATCCATCAGATGCCTATCAATGGATTAAGGAGGCTGGTGGAGTGGCAATTCTTGCACATCCTGGCATCTATCACAACGATGCGCTAGTCGAACAATTGTTACAAGCTGGAGTAGACGGAGTGGAAGTTAATCACTCCGATCATACACCAGACCAAATAGAATACTACCAATCGTTAGCTAAACGATACAACTTGCTAATGACAGCAGGATCAGATTTCCATGGTATTGATGAACAGGGTACTCAAATTCATGGTCAATTAGGCAGTGTAAGTACGTCTATGGAAGTGTACGACCAGATCTATTTACTTCATAGGTCGCGAATGCAATAATCTTTCATAATGAAACAGGCATGTATGTCTCCACGGAAGTGAGGACGTACATGCCTGTTTTTGGTTAGTTCCTTATTTTATAACTTGAGGTAAAGCTTTTAATCTCGCTTCATCAGGAGTAATAAATACAGTTTTCTGATGATCGTAGATGACGAAACCAGGTTTTGAACCACTTGGTTTTTTCACATGACGAATTAGTGTGTAGTCTACTGGTACGAGACTAGAGGATTTCGCTTGCGAATAATGAGCAGACAGCATAGCAGCTTCTTCTAACGTTGGATCTCCAAACTCAGTACTACGAATAACGACATGAGAACCAGGAATATCTTTCGTATGTAGCCAAGTATCGTTCGAACTAGCTAGTTTGTTTGTCACGTACTCATTTTGTAAATTGTTCTTACCTACAAAAATTTCAATACCTTCTGATGAAGTGTAGCAAAGTAGTTTTGGCTTCGCATTTTTCTTCTTTTTAGGTCCTCTACGGACACGTTCACGTAGATATCCACCACTTACAAGCTCTTCGCGAATTTCTTCAATGTCGCCAATTGCTGCGATTTCAAGTTGTTGCAAAATATTGTTGAAATACTCAATTTCTCGCCCCGTTATTTCCATTTGTTCTAATACAACAATTTGACTGTTTTTTTGTTTACTATAGCGCTTGAAATAACGCTGAGCATTTTCAGAAGGTGTTTGTTGAGGATCTAACTCAATCTTAACGGTTGCTTGATCTTCATCGTAATAATTGACTACTTCGACGAAAGTATCTCCACGGTTCATCTGATGCATATAAGTTGTTAACAACTCTCCAATAATACGGAAACGGTCTGAATCCTTGGCTTCCGTTAATGTTGCTTCAAGTTTAGTTAACTTCGTTATATTCTTCGCTTTCTCGTTCTGAACAAAACGAATGAGATCACTAGCACGCTGCTTAACCGTATCGCGCTCTGCTTTGTCGCCATAGAAAGCTTCTAGACATTCACTAATTGTGCTGTACGTAGAATGCTCACCTGCAATATGAGTAAGTGCTGTGATAGAGAAGGCGGGTTTACTGGTCTGCTCATTTCTAATAATGATCGGGTGATACTGCTTCTCTTGAACTTGTTGCTGTAATTGGTTGAAGCTTTGCCATAATGCTTGCCAATCTTCAATTTCCAATGAACCTCCAAGCAACATTGGACGTTGTTCAGCGGGTAACCACTCTTCATACTCACCTGTTAATCCGCGATAAATTAGTTCTTTGGCTAATAATGGACTTAATCCACTAAAGCTATTAACTAACTGCTTACTTGTTAAGCAATTGTCAGTTGTTAATTCCTCATTGTGAGACAAAAGAATTTCTTCGAACTGAGCATAGCTATTCACCGTAAGTGGATCAATTTTATGCTGCTCAGGTGGCGAAGTATAGCTACTGCCTGGCATTACGATACGATAACTACTTAGTGCTGGTGTAACGTGATGAATTCCATCATGAATATTTCCTGTATTTGGATCAACAAGAATGATATTACTGTGACGACCCATAATTTCAATAATGATCCGTTTGAAGGAAGTGTCACCAACTTCATCTCGATGACGAATATCTAGATGAATGATTCGCTCACGAGTAACTTGCGAGACGGCTTCAATTACACCACCTTCACAATATTTACGCATAAGCATACAGAACATAGGTGCTTCTAGCGGATTGCTATATTGGGCTGTTGTCCAATGTACACGCGGGTAAGTAGGGTTGGCAGAAAGCAACAACTTACCTTGTACACCATTGCCACGTACGCTAAATACAAGCTCATGGCTCGTAGGTTGATGTATTTTAAGGATTCTTGCGCCTACACAAGCTTGAAGCTCGTCCACAATTGATTTTGTTACTAATCCATCCAAAGCCATAGCTGTAAACCTCACTTTACTATTTCATATCTCTATCATGCCATAACTTTTGTGAAAACTTAAGTGCTTTAGGGATATTTTATAAGTTGTCCGAATACATTTACGTTAGAAAGGTTGTCTAGCAAAATGGACAAATACAGGAGGGAAGCAGAGAATGAGTCAAATTCTATGGCATCAATTAAATCGTGAAGAGCTTACTGAAGCACTAGAAAGCTCGGAAGTACGCGGCTTAAGTCAGGATACTGTCACTGAGCGATTGTCACAAAATGGGTTGAACGAGCTAGCAGAGGGCGTAAAAGTATCGCCAATTCATCTGTTTTTGAACCAATTTAAAGATTTTATGGTGTTAGTACTGATGGGGGCTACGCTAATATCTGGCCTTCTTGGCGAATATTTAGACGCGATAACGATTGTTACTATTATTGTTATTAATGCAGTGCTTGGCTTTGTTCAAGAGTATCGAGCTGAGCGTTCTTTATTAGCATTAAAAGAAATGTCTGCACCAATGGCTAAAGTATTGCGTGATGGGAAGCAAATATCGATCGCGGCGAAAGAGGTAGTTGTTGGCGATATTGTGCTAATTGAAAGTGGAGATCGCGTACCAGCAGATATTCGTTTTCTTGAGGCGAACAATTGTTATGTAGAAGAATCAGCGCTTACTGGTGAGTCCATCCCAGTGTCAAAGCATGAGAGTTCGCTACGTGAAGCGGATCTTCCACTAGGGGATCAACGAAATGTTGGCTTTATGGGCACTTTAGTTACACGTGGTACAGCAATAGGGATCGTAATTCGCACAGGTATGGCAACTGAAATGGGTAAAATAGCGAACTTGATACAATCAACAGAAGAAATGCAAACTCCACTGCAGCATCGACTGGAACAACTAGGGAAAATATTAATCGCCGTAGCCATTGCACTTACTTTAATGGTTGTCGTAGCAGGAATTATGCATGGACAGCCAGCTTACGGAATGTTCCTGGCAGGGGTTAGCTTAGCCGTTGCTGCTATTCCTGAGGGGTTACCTGCAATCGTTACTGTCGCATTGGCATTAGGTGTACAGCGTATGATCAAACGTAAAGCAATCGTACGTAAACTACCTTCGGTAGAAACATTAGGCTGTGCATCTGTTATTTGTTCTGATAAGACAGGCACACTTACTCAGAACAAAATGACTGTCACGAATGTATGGCTAAGCGATCGTGCTTTGTCTGTAACAGGTCATGGATATGTACCTAATGGTGCGCTATTCGAGAATGGTCGTGAAGTAGATACTCGTCATGACAATTCAATTAAACGATTGCTACAAATTAGTGCGCTATGTAATAATGCGAGGCTCGTTCAAAATGAAAATATAGAGCGAAAAGGGAAAAATCAAGTAGAACAAGAGGAATGGTTACTTAACGGAGATCCAACCGAAGGTGCTCTGTCCGTACTTGCTACAAAACTGGGATCTCCAGCGAAAATGTTGGAAGCATTATATACAAGGGTCAAAGAATTTCCGTTTGATTCCGAACGTAAGCTAATGTCGGTTGTGCTATCACATCAAGGTGGTAGAATTGTCGCAGCAAAAGGTGCACCCGATGTTTTATTAGAACAATGTTCACATATTTTGTGGCAAGGGAAAGTCATTAGTTTAACCCCTGCGTTACGTCAAAAATGTGCTTCTGCCTATGAACAGATGGGTAAATCAGCACTTCGCGTACTTGCGATGGCGTATCGTGAACTATCTAGTTACGATCGATGCGAACAAGTAGAAGATGCAGAACGTAGTCTTATCTTCGTTGGTTTAACAGGTATGATTGATCCGCCACGAGCCGAAGTGAAAGATGCGATTTCTACATGCCGAGCGGCTGGCATCAAGACAGTAATGATTACAGGCGATCATCAGCTTACTGCAGAAGCAATAGCTGGTTCATTAGGGATAATTCCGCGAGGCGGCGAATCGATCTCTGGACGTCAACTTGAAGCGTTAAGTGATGACGAACTCGACAAACGTGTAGAAAATATTTATGTTTATGCCCGTGTCTCTCCTGAGCACAAGTTGCGAATCGTTCGTGCATTGCAACGAAAAGGTCATGTCGTCGCGATGACTGGTGATGGGGTTAATGATGCACCTGCAATTAAAGCTGCAGATATTGGCATTGCAATGGGGATTAACGGTACAGATGTTACGAAGGAAGCATCATCTCTTATTTTAAGTGATGATAATTTCTCTACTATCGTTGCCGCCATTGAAGAAGGTAGGGGCATCTATGAAAATATCCGGAAATTCATTCGTTATCTACTAGCATCCAATGTGGGTGAAATACTTGTGATGTTCTTGGCGATGATGGCAGGACTTCCATTACCGCTTGTACCAATTCAGATTCTATGGGTTAATCTTGTGACGGATGGGTTACCAGCGATGGCGTTAGGAGTAGATCAGGCAGAAAATGATCTCATGAAACATCGTCCACGTAAGGCAAAAGAAAATATATTCTCACGTCGCTTAGGTTGGAAAATTATTAGTCGAGGAATATTGATCGGAGTATGTACACTTGCTGCTTTTTGGGTAACGTTGCAAGAGGGTGATCTTGTTAAAGCTCAAACTGTTGCTTTTGCTACACTCGTTATTGCTCAACTTATCCACGTATTTGATTGCAGAAGTTCACGCTCGATTTTCCATCGTAATCTACTGCAAAATAAATATCTGTTGTTAGCTGTATTATCTTCCCTTATCTTAATGCTTGGCGTTATGTATATTACACCATTACAGCCTATCTTCAATACAGTTCCGATCGGTTTACGTGAGTGGAGTCTTGTCGTTGTAGCTGCTGCTATTCCTTCTGTTTTCTTCGGAGTGGGAAGTGTAATGAGTGGAAACAAATCTAAGAAAAAAAGTAACAAATGGAATTCAGCTGCCAAGGCTGCTTAATTGAATAATTGTGCAAATATTAGTACAGATCATCAATTCTCATCTCTCTCGTCATTCGATATGCTTAATGACACATAGAACAACGCGATGGCGAGGAGAGAGAAATATGGAATTCACTAAAATGCATGGACTAGGAAATGATTTTGTAATCGTATATGGGGAGCAACAATTGCCTGAGAATGCTTCTGAATTAGCGCTACAAATATGTAACCGTTACTTCGGGATTGGAGCAGACGGTCTTGTATATATATTACCTTCTGACAAAGCAGATTTTCGTATGCGAATTATGAATTCCGATGGTACAGAAGCAGAACAATGCGGTAATGCGATTCGTTGCGTATCCAAATACGTATATGATAACAATTTGACTGATTCCGAAGAAATAACAATTGAGACTTTAGGTGCGGGTGTACAAAAAGTACAATTAATGGTTAATGATGGTATGGTTGAAAAAGTTCGTGTAGATATGGGAGCTCCGATCTTACACGGTCTAACGATACCAACTACAATTGATAGTGATCACATCATTGAGCAGCCAATCGAAGTGAATGGACAACAGTTTACATTTACCGCTGTATCTATGGGTAATCCACATTGTGTAATCCCGGTTGAGGATGCTGCTACACTAGATTATTCGGTTATTGGCCCAATTCTAGAAACTCATGAACTATTTCCTAAAAAAATTAATGTTGAATTTATAACGGTTTATAATCGTTCACATATTGAAATGCGCGTGTGGGAACGTGGTGCTGGACCTACATTAGCATGCGGTACTGGGGCATGTGCTACTCTTGTAGCATCTGCTTTACGTGGTGTCACTGATCGTGAAGCTACCATTTCTTTGAAAGGTGGAGACCTTTACATTGAATGGAATTCAAGCGATAATCATGTATATATGACAGGACCTGCCGAAGATGTATTCCGAGGTACGTTCGAGTAGAGTGATATAGGTGGCGTTGCAGAAATGGATTTGAATTTCAGAGATGCGCTAAAACAGCGTATTTTAGTCGGCGATGGAGCTATGGGAACCTTTTTGTATAAAATGGGGTTCCCTATTGGCGTTCCATATGAACAATATAATGTGCTAAAGCCAGAAGTTGTTCTTTCTGTACACCAGCAATATGTTGATGCAGGTGCACAAGTGATTCAGACGAATACATATCAAGCCAATCGTGTCAAATTTGCACGTTATGGTATTGAGGATCAAGTAGATGAGATTAATCGTGCAGCTGTTCGACTCGCTAGACAAGCTGCAGGGGATAAAGCTTTCGTAGTAGGAACTGTTGGTTCAATCCGTGATGGTAAACGAGGAAATGTTAGAACGTTAACGTTAACTAACGCACTTCATGAACAAATTCATGCACTTTTATCTGAAAACGTGGATGGACTACTATTTGAAACTTTTTATGATCTAGAAGAGATCAAGCTTGCAGTACGTATCGCAAGAGAAGAAAGTAATATTCCGATCATTTGCCAATTTGCGGCTGAGGATTCTGGAAGAACGGTTGATGGTTATACGCTGGAAGAAGCTTTTGTTCAGTTGAAACAAGAGGGTGCAGATGTTATTGGTTTCAATTGTAGAACAGGACCAAATGGCATACTTAAATTATTAGATAGTATTGATAATAAGACGGATCTACCTTATTCCGTTTATCCAAATGCAGGTGCAGCAAGTTTTGTTGATGGGAAATACGAATATACAGCTGGACCAGACTATTTTGCGTCTATGGCAACGAAGTTTGCAGATCGCGGAGCACATATTATTGGTGGATGTTGCGGTACTACACCTAATCATGTGAAAGCAATGGCAGATGCTCTTGAAGATTATGTACCTGTTCCCGTTGAAGCGCTGAATGTATTAGTGAAAAAATCTAATAATGCAGCTACTTCTAATTCTCCTTCAAAATTCACATGGGGAACTGCTCGTCGTAATGAACAGACGATTCTCGATAAAGTGAAAGAGCGTCATACGGTTATCGTTGAGCTTGATCCACCTCGTGATCTTGATATCTCGAAGTTTATGGAAGGAGCCGCGGCTCTGAAAGAAATCGAAGTAGATGCCATTACGATGGCAGATAATTCGCTTGCTGTCACTAGAATGAGTAATCTTGCACTAGCCGCACTCGTTCAAGAACAGATAGGTATCACTCCACTAATTCATATTGCATGTCGTGATCGTAATCTTATCGGTACACAATCACATCTAATGGGATTAGATGCTCTTGGAATTGATCATGTACTAGCGGTTACAGGAGATCCTGCCCGTTTTGGTGATCTGCCAGATTCTAGTTCAGTCTATGATATGACTTCATTTGAATTAATTCGTATGACAAAGCAGCTTAATGATGGTGTAGCTTTTTCAGGTAAACCGCTTAAGCAAAGGGCTAATTTTGTAGTAGGTGCTGCTTTCAATCCTAATGTGAAACATTTAGATAAGGCAGTACAGCGATTGGAGAAGAAAATAGCAGCAGGTGCGGACTATATTATGACACAGCCTGTTTATGATGTTGGATTAATTGAACGTATTGCTGAATCAACAAAGCACTTATCCGTTCCAATATTCATTGGTATTATGCCTTTAGCAAATGGTCGAAATGCTGAATACCTTCATAACGAAGTACCAGGTATTCAACTTTCAGATGCAGTGCGAGCTCGTATGGCAGGTCTTGAAGGAGAGATTGGTCGTGCAGAAGGTGTGAAAATTGCGCAAGAGTTACTAGATTGTGCAATTAAGCATTTCAAAGGCATTTACTTGATGACACCGTTTTTACATTATAATATGGCGGTGCAACTAACAGAATACGTACACACCCAAACTCAAGCCTAATTTCGCTTGTGATTACGATGATTAGGCTGACGTAGCGGATTCGACGGCGAAGCTGCCATTCATCGCTTGCTCCAGTGCTCACGTACACAATACGTACGCTCTGCGCTTCGCTTCACTAACTTCATGTCATCTTCTTGGCACTGACAAGCGAAATACTCGAGGAAGCTTAACTTTCTTCTAGATATTCATTCATAGGAAACACTTGTGTTTCCTATGAATGTTTCTTACAGAAACATTTTAAGTGCTTACGTACACAATACGTACGCTCTGCGCTTCACTTCACTAGCTTCATGTCATCTTCTTGGTACTGACAAGCGAAATACTCGAGGAAGCTTAACTTTCTTCTAGATATTCATTCATAGGAAACACTTGTCTTTCCTATGAATGTTTCTTACAGAAATATTTTAAATACTCATATACCTATCGTTTTCGATGCATGTTTCTTGAAGAAACACATATGTTTTACAATATTTATCCGATCTTTGGGCGTTTTAGTCATTATTCTATCAATTATCGACGAAAAGCTTGTTCATAATAGAAAAATCAATTAAAATGAAGCTTATGTTATGATAGCTCTGTATAGTATGCTACTTTATTTTTTCGTCAACACTAGAATAATGAATCTTAATCTATACATCTATCAATTATGAACTGTGTGTTGCAATTGTATCTGAACTTGTTGAAAGATGCATGCGGAGGAGGATCTGGCTTGGCAATAAAGCTTATTAATATTGGATTCGGGAATATCGTTTCAGCGAATCGTATTATTTCGATCGTGAGTCCTGAATCGGCTCCGATTAAACGCATTATTCAAGAGGCGCGTGATCGACATATGTTGATTGATGCGACATATGGTCGTCGTACGCGTGCCGTAATTATTACGGACAGCGATCACGTTATATTATCTGCTGTGCAGCCAGAAACTGTTGCGCATCGTTTGTCCACGAAGGACGACGATAACGACGAATAGTACGAGGAGTTTGGAAGAAATGGGATTGTTAATTGTTTTGTCAGGTCCAGCAGGAGTAGGCAAAGGAACTGTATGTACGGCGTTACGTTCACGTATGCCTGAGCTAGTATACTCAGTATCAGCTACGACTAGACATCCGCGACCAGGCGAAATTGATGGCGTGAATTATTTTTTCAAATCTAGAGAACAATTTTTGCAGATGATCGATCATGATGCTATGCTTGAGCATGCAGAGTACGTAGGTAATTTCTACGGAACGCCGCGCGACTTTGTTGATGAGACATTAGCTAATGGTAAAAACGTCATCTTAGAAATTGAAGTTCAAGGTGCGATGAAGGTGAAGGATAAGTTTCCTGAAGCTGTCATGGTATTTTTGCTTCCACCATCACTTGCTGAGTTGAAAGCACGAATTACTGGACGCGGAACGGAAACCCTTGATACGATTAATACTAGAATGAATGTTGCAGTGGAAGAATTAAGTCTTCTTAGTCAGTATGATTACGCAGTAATGAATGATGAGATTGACAATGCTTGCGATAAAATTCGCAGCATCATTCTTGCGGAAAACTGCAGACGAGAACGTCTTCCTGCCCATATTTTAGCTATGGGTGCTGCAACAGAGAAAGCATGAGTGAGGAGAATGTCCAATGTTATATCCATCTATTGACGAACTAGTCAAAAAAGTTGACAGCAAATACACTTTAGTAGTTGCTGCTTCTAAACGTGCAAGAATGCTACGAAATGGTGAGAAGTCTGAATTAACGACTGCTCGCTCTCACAAAGCAGTTGGCTTTGCACTTGAGGAAATTTATGCTGATATGATCAAAGTTGAGCATATTCCTGGTAAAGAGAAGGATGAACAAAAAGACGAACGAAAAGACGAGCGCAGATAATAAAAGCTTAGTCTATTGCTCTTCGTTAGGAGATGTACGCATTGTAATGCGTACATCTTTTTTAATTTTGTTTGCACAAAAAGAAGGTTAAAATACTTTTAATGTTGAATTACTAAGCTTATATGGAAATATGATAAGATAGATAGTGTAACAAGAAAAAAGCTTATTATTTCTATGCGGAAAGCGATGACATCAACCTATTTTCTAGGAGGGATTGAGATGGAAAAAGTTACTTATCCAATCGGAAGATTTGTGTTTGAAGGCATGACAGCTGTGCAAAAACAAGAATGGATTGAGCAAATCGAGAAGTATCCAACATTACTAAAAGCGACAGTTGAAGGTTTTTCTCAGGAACAACTAGATACCCCATATCGCACTGGTGGTTGGACCGTAAGACAGGTTGTGCATCATGTTGCAGATTTCTCTACAAATGTACTAACTCGTTTCAAACTTGCTTTGACGGAAAATAATCCTACGATTAAACCATTCTTGGAAGAAAAATGGGCGCTTCTTAGTGATACACGTTCGATGCCAATCGAGCCAAGCCTAAGCATAATTGATGGTACGTATGCACGTTTATTCGTTTTATTAAAATCAATGAGCTCGGCTGAATTTGAAAGACAGTTTTATCATCCTGAAAAGGGTGCACAAATTTCATTGAAAGCATTTTTGTGCTTTACGAAATGGCATTCGTTTCACCATTTAGCTCATATTCAAGCATTGAAAGAACGCAATAATTGGTAACCGCAAACGAGTCCTATACTTTTTGAACTAACTTATTACACATAGATGAATAGGAGATGGCATAGTGCTACGAGGCAAGACAATTGTACTTGGAATTAGTGGAGGTATTGCAGCTTACAAGGCAGCTACGATTTGTAGCAAGCTTACAGGAGCTGGTGCTAATGTGCATGTTATTATGACAACGTCTGCTACAAAGTTCATTACGCCATTAACTCTACAGACGCTTTCCAAAAATGAAGTTCATATCGATACATTTGATGAGAATAATCCGCAGGTTGTTAATCATATCAATCTTGCAGATGCTGCGGATCTTATTCTTATTGCTCCAGCAACAGCGAATACTATTGGCAAATTAGCTAATGGTATCGCTGATGATATGCTCAGTACGACGTTACTTGCGGCTACTTGCCCTATTGTAATCGCACCTGCAATGAATGTTCATATGTATGAGCATCCTGCTGTAGTTCACAATATGAACTTACTTGCGGAGCGTGGTGCATTATTTGTAGATCCAGGTACTGGTCAACTTGCGTGTGGCTATGTAGCGAAAGGTCGTCTAGCAGAGCCAGAGGAGATTGTTGATGCTGTAAGTAATTGGCTTAGTAAGCCGCAATTACTTGCAGGTCAATCGGTCCTCGTTACTGCCGGAGGTACGATCGAACGACTTGATCCCGTCCGTTACTTAACAAATGATTCTTCTGGTAAAATGGGATTTGCTATTGCCGAAGCAGCAAGATTACTAGGTGCTGATGTTACGATCGTTGCAGGTAGAACTAGCGCAACACCACCTTCAGGGATTCGACTTGTTCGTGTGGAGTCAGCCGAGCAAATGCTAGAGGAAGTGCTAGCGCGCTATGAGCAAGCTAATGTCGTCATCAAGGCGGCAGCTGTTGCGGATTATCGTCCTCTACAACGTTATGGCCAGAAGATTAAGAAGAGTGGCGATATTCTACATCTTGAACTAGAGCGTACGACAGATATATTGCAAACACTAGGTGAAAGCAAACAAGATCAGATTTTAGTGGGATTTGCTGCTGAGACTGAACATGTCGACGAATACGCTTTGGATAAATTAAAACGTAAGCACTGTGATTTTATCGTTGCAAATGATGTTTCCGCTGAGGGAGCAGGATTTAATGGCGATACAAATATTATTACCATCTATAATAAGCAAGGTATTGTGGAGCGACTTCCGTTATTGAGTAAAGCGCAAGCAGCGGAAAGACTTATGAATATTGTAGCAGCCCGATTACAACAGATTAAGGATGATAGTCATGATCGCTAATATTATTGTAGATGTGCCGAGCCGTCAGACGGATCGGCCTTTTGATTATGAAGTGCCATTAGATATGCAACCATGGATTGAGGTTGGTAGTCGAGTGGGCGTTCCTTTTGGTGGTCGTGTACTACAAGGATTTGTTATCTCGCTTGCGATGGATACGGACTATGACAGAAGTAAGTTGAAATGTGTTTCGCAATTACTTGATCCAGTACCTCCACTCCTACCAGACCTGATTGATCTTTCGGAGTGGCTTAGTCATAAATACTGTTGTTCTCGAATTGCGTCTTTGCAAGTGATGCTTCCATCAGCCTTGAAAGGTAAGGAAGAAAAATATATCGGTTTATCTGAATTCTTTGAACAGGCAGAGCACTCAGATAAGCCGTGGTTGCAATACATTGCTGCGGAAGGTGGAGTAGTTACCTTCGATAAATTACTATCCGCTTATCCTGATGCTCATAAACATATTAAAGCAGCATTGCAGCAAAATATATTGTCTGTACGTGCCTCTGTAAAGGATCGTATAGGGATTAAAAAAATATTGACAGTAGTATTACCCGATCAACTTGATATCGCTAGAGATCAGCTGCCTGCACTTATGAAAAAGGCTCGTAAGCAATATGAAGTTCTTTCTTACATGCTAGAACATGCACAGCCACTTCCGATGCAACAATTAGTTGCAGCATTACACACTAGTTCAAGCGTTGTTCACGGATTAGTTGATAAGGGGCTATTGCGGTTGGAAGAACGAGAGCAAGCGCGCGATCCATATAAGCACCGTCAGTTTGAAGCTAGCTCAGCACTGCCTTTAACGACCTCACAGCATAGCGTATATGAACGGATTGTTACGAGTATGATTGCAGAAACTGGGCAAACGATGTTGCTCTATGGGGTTACTGGTAGTGGTAAGACAGAGGTATATTTGCAAAGTATTGCCCAGTGTCTTCAAATTGGGAAGCAAGCAATTGTACTTGTTCCTGAAATTGCCCTTACTCCGCAAATGGTTGAGCGATTCAAATCTCGCTTTGGTGATGCTGTTGCAGTCATGCATAGTCGCTTATCTGAAGGAGAACGTTTTGATGAGTGGCGGAAAATCCGTAATGAGCAAGCGCAAGTTGTCGTTGGTGCACGTTCCGCAATTTTTGCTCCATTTCAATCTATTGGACTCATCATTATCGATGAAGAGCATGAGTCATCTTATAAGCAAGAAGATACACCTAAGTATCATGCAAGAGATGTAGCAGTAAAGCGAGCTAAGCAACATGGTGCAGTAGTTGTTCTTGGTTCTGCAACGCCATCATTAGAAACTTACGTTGCTGCGAATCGTAATCCTGCGGATGGTAGTGAAGCTCCAATTCTTCATTTGCCAGAACGCGTCTCAGGTCAAGACATGCCAAAAGTTGAAATTGTTGACATGCGTGAGGAATTGCAGCGTGGTAACCGTTCGATGTTTAGTGGATCGCTTTATACAGCGTTGAAAGAGCGACTAGAAAGACAAGAGCAGACCGTCTTACTGCTCAATCGAAGAGGTTACTCTACTTTCGTTATGTGTAGATCTTGTGGTTATACAGCAACATGTCCACATTGCGATATTTCATTAACTTTTCATCAGAAAACAAGATCACTTCGTTGTCATTACTGTGGACATACAGAGTCATCACCTAAGCAATGTCCTACATGCGAATCAGAGCATATTCGATTTTTTGGAACAGGTACGCAAAAAGTTGAAGAAGAGCTTGCTAAATTATTTCCGGGTATACGTGTCATTCGTATGGATGTAGATACAACAACGGAAAAAAATTCGCATGAAAAATTACTGAAAGCATTTGGTGATCGTCAAGCAGATGTGTTATTAGGAACTCAAATGGTGGCCAAAGGTCTTGATTTCCCGTATGTTACGTTGGTTGGTGTAATCGCTGCTGATACGACATTGAATTTACCGGATTTTCGAGCAGGGGAACGTACATTCCAATTATTAACGCAAGTTGCTGGTAGAGCAGGTAGACATCATCTAAGTGGAGAGGTTATTATTCAAACATATAACCCTGATCATTATGCCATTACTGCAGCACAATATCATAATTATGAACAATTTATTGAAGAAGAGCTGTCATTGCGTGCTATAATGGCATATCCGCCGTATTGTAGATTAATTCTAATTACAATGTCACATGAACAACTTCCATTACTTTCGGATGTAAGTCAGCGCTTTGTGACAGAGCTACGAGAATTAGCAGAATATGAAGGTGTGCTTGTCCCTTTACGTAGTCGTATGATGCGTGCGCTTGAAATATTAGGACCGGTTGCATCACCTCTTGCTAGAATCAAGGATCGCTACAGGTATCAATGTGTGATAAAATATCGTGGTAGTATCGATGCGGGAAGTCTTGTACAACGAGCTATAAGTCCGTTTCTTGAAGGTAATGCAAAAAATAAGGTGTTGTTCAGTGTGGATGTTGATCCACAGGTAATACTGTAAGATGAAGTTCAAATAGCAGACTTTGATAACGATGAGCATGCTAACGTAGAATATTCGACATCAAATATAAAGCGGACTTTGATAACGATGATTGACTAGGTAGCATATTCTATATTGAATATGAAGCGAACTTGGCAAGTCTAGTATAAGCTTCCGAGGTATGTTTCTTTCAGAAACATTGTAGGTCTGCGTGTACCAATAACGTACACTAGAAATAGTTTAAGTTTATGAAAAGTTTTGGAGGTCATTTTATGAGTATTCGTCTAATTGTTAAAGAACCAGATCAGGTGTTGCGAGAAATCGCGAAACCAGTTACTAAATTCAATTCAAACTTAAAAAAATTATTAAAAGATATGGCTGAAACGATGTATGATGCAGATGGAGTAGGTCTTGCAGCGCCACAAATCGGGATATCTAAACGAGTTATAGTTGTAGATGTCGGCGATGAGAATGGTCTAGTCGAAATGGTTAACCCTGTCATTATTGAACGTGATGGTGAACAGTTAGGTCCAGAAGGCTGTTTAAGTATTCCTAATATTAACGGCGAAGTACTTCGTGCTGATCATATTGTCGTTCAAGGACAGGATAGTGATGGCGAAACTTTTACTGTTGAAGCAACTGGCTATTTTTCGCGTGCGTTTCAACATGAAGTTGATCATTTGAATGGAGTACTGTTCACAGATATTGCACTTAATACGTACGATGTTTCTGATCAGGTACGAAAAGGCGGCGAAAGATAATATGCGTATCGTTTTCATGGGGACACCGACATTCGCTGTCCCTTCTCTACGTACTTTAATTGAAGAAGGTTATAACGTAGTAGCAGTTGTATCACAACCAGATCGTCCGAAAGGGCGCAAAAAAGTGCTCACACCGCCACCTGTGAAAGAAGCGGCATTAGAGCTTGGGTTACCGGTCATTCAACCTGAACGAATGCGTAGTGAAGAGGCGGTAGCTGAAGTTGCTAGCTATAATCCGGATCTGATTATTACAGCTGCGTACGGTCAAATCCTACCTAAAGCTGTGCTCGATTTGCCTAAGTTCGGTTGTATTAATGTTCATGGTTCTTTACTTCCTCGTTATCGTGGAGGTGCTCCTATTCAACGCTCTATTATTAATGGTGAGTCTGAGACTGGAGTAACGATTATGTATATGGCTATTGGACTTGACACTGGGGATATGCTTAGTCGTGTTGCACTTCCTATTACGGATGAAGATAATTCAGGCACGATGTTTGAAAAGCTTAGCCTTGCTGGGGCGCAATTGCTCAAGGAAACTTTACCGCCGCTTCTTGCCGGTGAGCTGCCTGCAGTTGCTCAGAATGAAGATGAGGCGACCTATGCATCTAATTTAACTCGTGAAGATGAGCGTATTGATTGGACGCAGTCTGCAAGATCGATCTTTAATCAAGTACGCGGATTGTCACCAATGGCTGGTGCTTTTACGTATTTGAATAATGAACCTTTCAAGATTTGGGCATGTAAGCCGTTGTCTGCACATGCTGATGCAACAACAGTTGGCACAATAATTGCTGCCAGTTCAGAAGGAATTACAGTGCAGACTGGTGATGGTCAATTATTACTTACCCAAGTTCAGCCTGCAGGCAAGCGTATGATGGATGTCGCGGATTGGCTGCAAGGCGCAAGAGCAATTATAGGTGTTGAACTCGTTTCAGCCGTACAGGAGTAGACTATGAATAAGAAACCTTCAACATATAGACGAGCTTCATCTACTAATAAAGCTAAGTCTAGTAATGGAGCTCCTGGTAACATTCAGGGACAAGCTGCGCAACCAAAACCGAAATCTGCACGTCTAATTGCTTTAGAGGTGCTAGTTAAAGTCGAGGAAGCAGGAGCTTATAGTAATTTGCAATTGAATAAGACGTTACAAGAACAACAATTATCAAGGCAGGATGCTGCACTTACAACGGAAATCGTGTACGGTACGATTAGTCGAAAGTTAACGATCGATTATTGGTTATCTAAGTTTGTTGCTAAAGGCTTGCATAAGTTACAACCGTGGGTACATCAATTGCTAAGACTTAGTATTTATCAATTGGTGTGGTTGGATCGAATTCCTCCACATGCTGTTGTAAACGAAGCAGTAAATATTGCAAAGCGTAAAGGGCATCAAGGGATCTCTAGTATGGTTAATGGTGTTTTACGCAGCGCCATTCGTGGTCAAGCGGATCTTGTTATTAGTGGAATCCATTTGCCAAATAAAGTAGAGATGCTATCTGTTCGCTACTCATTTCCCGAGTGGCTTGTGAAGCGTTGGTTAGATGAGTATGGCTTTAAGACTACAGAGCAAATATTGAGTAGTAGCAATGAGGTGCCGCATAGCTCTATTCGTGTTAACACGATGAAAGCAACAGTAGCAGAAGTATTGCAAGCACTTGAATCAGAAGGTCTTAATGCATCAGTGTCACCACTTGCACCAGCTGGTATTAATGTACATCGTGGAGGGCATCTTGCTGGATTAGCTGGATTTGCTAGTGGGCAGTGGTCTCTGCAAGATGAAAGCTCTATGCTCGTAGCAGAAGTGTTACAACCTAAACCAGGGATGCTCGTTTTGGATGCTTGTGCTGCACCAGGTGGCAAAAGCATGCATATCGGAGAATTAATGCAAGGTAAAGGGAAATTAATTTCTAATGATTTGCATGAGCATAAGCGTCAATTAATTGAAGATCAAGCGAAGCGTCTGGGGCTGACACATATTGAGACGATGAGTGGAGATGCAATTGCACTTGCTGATCGTCTGCAGAAACAAAGTTTTGATGCGATACTGCTTGATGCCCCGTGCAGTGGTTTCGGCGTTATTCGCCGCAAACCTGAAATTAAGTGGACCAAAGAGAATAGTGATGTAGCAGCAATAGCTACGATTCAAAGTAAATTGCTTGATGCAATGAGTGATCTTGTGAAGCCAGGTGGTACATTAGTATATAGTACATGTACAATCGCTAAAGAAGAGAACGAAATGCAGATTGCTCAGTTTCTTGCTAGAAACCCTCAGTATAAATTAGATACTGGGTGGCCACAACCACTGCTAGAGTCGCTAAGATCGCAAGGGATTATCGACGATTCATTCGATGGTCAATTACAGTTACTGCCACAATATGCGAATAGTGATGGATTTTTCATAGCCCGTCTAGTTCGACACAATTAAGCTAAGATTAGCTTGTCATAATGGGCTGCAAGTTGACATAACATTGACAGATGGCTCGAGAGCCGCGTTTATGCTAAAATATATTGAAACATGCTTTATTATCGCTTTGCGAAAATGAAGCACCTATAAACTATACAGGTGTGATGAGATGAAACCATTTATTTATGACTATAGACACGAAGAATTGCAAGAATGGATGAAAGAGATCGGTGAGCCAGTTTTCCGTGCTGATCAAGTATTTGACTGGATTTATGTGAAACGTGTAACAAGCTTTGAACAAATGACGAACTTATCTAAAAGTCTTCGTCAAGCATTAACGGATAAATTCGAATTTCTAACATTAACAGAAATTACGAAATTCGAGTCTCGAGACGGTACTGTGAAATTCTTGTTTGGTTTACAAGATAATCATGCGATTGAAACTGTTATTATGCGACATAGCTATGGAAATAGCGTATGTGTAACGACTCAAGTTGGTTGTCGTATTGGTTGTACCTTCTGTGCGTCTACACTTGGCGGTTTGAAACGTAACTTAACAGCTGGAGAAATTGTTGCTCAAGTTGTCACTTCACAAATGATGCTTGATGCTACAGGTGAGCGTGTATCTAGTATTGTTATTATGGGTTCTGGTGAACCATTTGAAAACTACGATGCTACAATGACGTTTTTACGTAATATGATTCATGAGAAGGGCTTGAATATTGGTCAACGCCATATTACCGTTTCTACTAGCGGAATTGTACCAAGTATTTACAAATTCGCTGATGAAAACACACAAATTAATTTGGCTCTATCCATTCATGCTCCAAATGATAAGTTACGTTCTAAGCTTATGCCAGTTAACCGACGCTTCCCATTTGATGATGTTATTGAATCGATTCGCTATTACCAAGCGAAAACAGGCCGTCGTATTTCTTTTGAATATGCGCTTATCGGCGGTGTAAACGATCAAGTGGAACATGCAGAAGAGTTAGCTAGTGTAATCAAAGATATGTTATGTCATGTTAACTTAATTCCAGTTAACCATGTACCTGAGCGAGACTACGTACGTACTCCACGTAATGATATCTTTGAATTTGCCAGAGTATTAGAAAAAAATAACATCAATGTAACGATACGACGAGAGCAAGGTCATGATATTGCAGCTGCTTGTGGGCAATTAAGAGCCAAACATATGGAATCTACGGCGAGGTGATTACGTTTGTTAATGGTTAGTCGCAGTGATATTGGAAGAATTCGTCAAGTGAATGAGGATTCTGCGTTAACAGGGAATATTAATGACCAACTTTCGTTTGCTATTGTAGCAGACGGAATGGGTGGTCATCAGGCTGGAGATGTTGCGAGTCAAATCGCGGTTAAAGCTTTTCAGCGTATTCTGCAGCAACATGAAGAAATTACAAATTGGAGCGCAGAAGACGGTAAACGTCTGATGCGAATTGCTATTCGTCAAGCAAATGATGAAATATTCCAATTAGCTAAACATATGGAACAATATCATAATATGGGCACAACGATTGTTGCTGCCCTATTATGGGATCACATGATCATTGTTGGGCATGTTGGTGATAGCCGCGCTTATCGTATCAATGAACAAGGCATCCATCAGCTAACTGAAGATCATTCTTTAGTGAATGCGTTGGTACAATCGGGACAATTAACGGCCGAAGAGGCTGAGCATCATCCCCGAAAAAATGTATTAACCCGTGCGATCGGTACAGATGATGATGTCGAAGTAGATGTTCGTATTATCGAATGGGATAGCCGTGATATTTTGCTTTTATGTAGTGATGGCTTATCAAATCGCGTTAGCGAGTCTCAACTTCATCAAATTGTAATGAGTCAGCAACCACTTGCAACAAGTGCAGATCAATTAATTCTACTTGCTAATGAGGCTGGTGGGGAAGACAACATTACACTTGTTCTTTATGATCAAAACGGTCATGTACAAGGAAAGGAGGAGACACTATGATTGGACACGATCTTGCTGGTCGCTATGAGATAATTTCTCGTATAGGCGGTGGCGGAATGGCTTTAGTATATAAAGCGCATGATGTACTGCTTAATCGGAAAGTAGCGGTCAAAGTATTACGACAACAATTTGTTCATGATGAAGAGTTTATTCGTCGGTTTCGTCGTGAAGGTCAATCAGCAGCGGCACTTTCTCATCCTAATGTTGTAAGTATATATGACGTTGGTCAAGAAGAAGATATTCATTATATCGTTATGGAGTATGTAGAAGGCCATAATTTGAATGAAATTATTGTAGAGCGAGCTCCTCTTCAAATTGAAGAAGCAGTTCACATCGCACAGCAAATATGTGAGGCGCTTGATCACGCACATACGAATCATATTATTCATCGTGATATTAAGCCTCACAACATTCTTATTGGTAATAATGGTAGAGTGAAAGTAACTGATTTCGGTATTGCTAGAGCAGTAACTTCCTCAACGATTACACATACTGGTTCTGTTGTTGGATCTGTACATTATTTTTCACCTGAACACGCTAAAGGTGTGAATACAGGTGAGAAATCGGACTTATATTCTTTGGGAATCGTACTATATCAGATGTTAACTGCTCAACTCCCATTTTTTGGTGAGAGTCCAATTAGCATTGCATTGAAACATTTGCAAGATGATTTTGAAGAGCCTAGAGTTGCCAATTCGCATATTCCTCAATCAGTAGAAAATATCATTTTGAAATCAATGCGGAAAAATCCGAATGAACGCTATCATTCAGCAAAAGCAATGATGGAGGATTTAGAGACATGCCTTCAACCACATCGTCTGTATGAACCGAAAATTGTATTCAGTCAAGTAGATGAAATGCAGGAAACAAAAGTTATGCCTGCTATTCGTTCTTCGCAAATGCAAGATATGAATACTACCCGCACGCAGCAGGCAACGGGACCTGTAAGTAATACGGTGAGGATTGAAGACACTACGGCAATGAAAACTACAGCACTGGAAGACTCTGAGCTTACAAAGAAAGAAAACAATTGGAAGAAACCATTGATTGTCGTTCTTGTAACATTAGTTTTCTTGGCTGCGTTAATATGGGGATTTTTCAAGTTATTAGATACTTGGCAAACAGACGATGTCGACATACCTTATGTTGTAGACTTGACAGAGGAACAAGCTCGTGAAGCTATTGAGGAAAAAGGTTTGAGAGTTAAAGAACCAGTAACGCGTGAAACAAGTAAGGTTGTTCCACTAGGTAACGTTATGGAGCAATCGAAGATGAATATGAAGGTGAAGGTTGGATCTTTTATCGAATTAATTATCAGTAGCGGACCTGAGCTGAAACAACTACCTAACTATGTTGGTGGAATGAAAACAGCTACAATTAATTCCCTTGTAGAGCTTGGTATTAAGGAGTCTCAGCTCGAATTTATCGAAGTCAACGATGACTCTGAGGTAGGTACTATACTTGAGCAGACACCAAGTTCAGGTTCTGAAATTAATCCTGATGATGTGAAAATTACATTTACAGTAAGCTCTGGACCAGAGACGTTTGATATGCCAACTCTAGAGGGCAAAAAATTAGCTGATGTTAAAGATATTTTGAAAGCTTATGGTTTAATACTTGAAGAAGGTAATATTAAGTATGAGGCTAGTTATTTGTTCGAAAAAGACGAAGTTATTAGCCAAAATGTATTGCCTAATGAGAAAGTTGTTAAAGGTAGTAAAATCTCGATTGTTGTAAGTTCAGGGCAACCTAAGGATGCCAAAAACTATGTGTTTAATGTGCGTATTTCACCTGCGAACAGTGATTCTGCAAGTGAAGTGGAAATTATTTATTCCGATGCTCGTGGTGAAAATATGAAGCTTGATACACGTACGATTACAAGTACGGTTGATATTCCAGTAACGCTTGTGCTTGACCCTGATACGGTAGCAAGAGTATCTGTAACCCGAGATGGTACGTTCATGGATATCAAAGAAATCAGATATAAAGATATTTCAAAAGGTTCAACAACTGGATTGGAAATTCCAGGTAATGTTGTTCAACCGACTGCAACACCTACAACTACAGAAACTAACCCTACTCCACCGGGTGGGTCAGACCAAAATACGGAGGGTAACGAACATAATGAGCAAAACGAGCAATCCACGGAAACATTTGCAGAAGAATAATGAGACAACTACAGATTCTTCCGCTAGTCTCCAGGGAGTGATTGTTAAAGCACTGAGTGGTTATTATTACGTTCAACCTCAACATGATCGGATTTCTTCTAGCACGGTTCAATGCCGTGCTAGAGGAGTATTTAAGAACAGAGGCCTTACTCCTTTAGTAGGCGATGATGTACTCTATGTACCTACAGAAAATGGAGAAGGAACTGTTGTAGAATTACTTCCTCGTCATTCAGAATTAATACGTCCAGCTGTGGCGAATGTTGACCTTGCTATTCTCGTATTTTCTGTGCATGAGCCTGCCCTTAATTTACAATTGTTAGATAAGTTCTTACTTCATATTGAGCATGCAGGAATTCAACCTGTTCTTTGCTTAAGCAAGCAAGATTTATCTCATGATCCCAATAGTAAGGAATCATTGCAGGAAGAGGCGCTCAAAAGTATCGAGGAAGTCACTCGCATCTACAGTAATTTAGGCTATGAAATTTATGGGACGAGTTCTGTGGAGCATGAAGGAATATCCCCTTTACATGAAAGGTTGAAAGGGCATGTATCTGTGTTTGCTGGACAATCCGGAGTAGGGAAATCTTCGCTTTTGAATGCACTAGTTCCTGGATTGACACTAGAAACCAATGAAATAAGTAATCGGCTAGGACGCGGTAAGCATACAACTCGTCATGTAGAACTTATTGATATTGGCGGGGGCTATGTTGCAGACACGCCTGGTTTCAGCCAGCTTGATTTTACGGAGCTTGGTATTTCGGATCTTGCGTATGGTTTTATAGAAATGCGCGAGCTTGCCCCAGAGTGTAAGTTTAGAGGTTGCTCGCATGTTCAGGAGCCCGGTTGTGCCGTACTTGAACAACTTGCAGCAGGAAAGATTGAAGCAAGCAGGCATGAACATTATATAACCTTTCTTGCAGAACTCAAAGATCAAAAACGGAGGTACTAACAGTCATGACTATTATTGCACCATCTATTTTATCCGCTGATTTTTCTCAATTAGGTCAAGAAATTCAATCCATAGAAGCGGCAGGAGCGGATTGGGTACATATCGATGTAATGGACGGTCACTTTGTGCCTAACCTTACATTTGGCCCTCCGGTTATTGCTGCGGTTCGGTCTAAGACGAAACTGCCTTTTGATGTTCATCTTATGATTGAACGTCCTGACCAATACATTGCTGATTATATTGCTGCTGGCGCTGATCGTATTACGATTCATCTGGAAGCCTGTGCTCATCTTCATAGAACAATCTATTCAATTAAGGAAAAAGGTCTTCCTGTAGGTGTAGCTCTTAATCCAGCTACACCGGTTTCTTCGTTGATACCGATTCTTAATGATATCGATATGGTTCTTATTATGACGGTTAATCCTGGATTTGGTGGACAATCATTTATTCCGTATTCAGTAACTAAGCTTCGTGAATTACGAGCGCTCTTACAACAAGGTGAACTATCTCATATCGATGTGCAAGTAGATGGTGGTATTAATGCGCAGACAGCGCAGCTTGTTCGTGATGCAGGCGCTAATGTCCTTGTAGCGGGCAATGCTGTATTTAATGCTCCTAGTCGTGCTGAAGCTATAGCCTCATTACGTTAATAGGAGGAGGTAATTCGTATGAAATTTAATATTAAAACTTTCGTTTGGGTCATCTTGTACGCGATGATGGCTGGTGGAACGTTATCGTTATTTACTACGATAAGTTCGTTTATTAAATATTTGTTTTCATTATTGGCTGTCTATATCGGCGTTCGATTTTTTAGGCGCTTCGAAACGATCGGCTTACGAATTACGTTTATCGTATTAGCAATCATTATGTTCTTTATAGGTGTCTTTATTACGGTCGTTTATCAAAGTTTGACTAATCCAGACTTTTTATTAGGTCAGTAATCAAAATTTGGGCTTGAAATAATCTTTCTTTGAAGCATGTGGTGGCATACGTTGCGCTCTTTTTGCATATTATGATTACAAGAGTGGAGCTCACACGGAAAATGTAACCGCGTGTTTCGAGGAGGGGTGGACATGAAGTTCTATACCATTAAATTACCTAAATTTTTGGGTGGATTTGTAAAAGCAGTGTTGAATACATTCCAAAAAAGCTAACAACATAATGCTGGCTGTCGCAATCGCAACTCCATGGAGGCGTACAACCTTACAACAAAAAAAGCACCTGAAGATTCAGGTGCTTTTGTCTATGGCAAATTACACACGAGTAATTTTACCAGACTTCAACGCGCGAGCGCTGATGTATACACGTTTTGGTTTACCATCCACAAGGATACGAACCTTTTGAACGTTAACTCCCCAAGTACGACGAGTTGTGTTGTTCGCGTGAGATTTGTTGTTACCACTTCCAGGCGCTTTGCCAGTTACGAAACATTTGCGGGACATAAGTACACCTCCTTCACCAAATATCAAGTGTTCTTGCTTTAACAGCTCATTGCCTTTACAGCTATGTAAAGACTATGCTACTTGAATGATTAATCATGCATATTACTTCTAATATAAACAGACCTAAATATCGTAACATAAAGTTGATCCCTGTTCAACCTAATTCTAATTGAAATGTTGTGAAATTTCACTATACTCTTCAATAAAATCAATGTTTATAGTACAATGTAAATTAGTCCATAATATATGGCAAGGGAGTGAATAGTTATGCCGATACAATTAGATAATGATTATGGTCAGATCAATGTATCTGATAGTTGTATTGCCACAATTGCTGGTTCTGCCGCTATGGAATGTTATGGGCTCGTAGGAATGGCTTCACGAAATGGACTTAAAGATGGACTCGCAGTGCTTCTAGGTCGAGACAATTGGACTAAGGGTGTTGAAATAAGACAAGATCAACATGGTGTATATATTGATTTGTATATTATTGTGAGTTATGGAACGAAAATTTCTGAAGTAGCGAATAATATTCGTTCTAAAGTAACCTATGTGTTAAATGATGTAATAGGCCTTGCAGTTAACGAAGTTAACATTTTCGTTCAAGATGTAAGGGTATCTACCTAGCAGGAAGGGGAATTTCATTGGGTAAGCGAGCTATTAACGGTTCTGATTTTGCTGGAATGGCATTATTAGGAGCTGACTTACTAAAGCGAAATGCTGAACAAGTCAATGCACTTAACGTGTTTCCAGTGCCGGATGGCGATACTGGAACAAATATGAATCTAACAATGACTTCAGGAATAACTGAATTGAAAAACAAACAATCTGCTCATCTGGGGAAAACAGCTGAAGCATTATCTAAAGGACTATTGATGGGGGCGCGTGGTAATTCAGGCGTTATTCTTTCTCAACTATTTAGAGGGTTCTCTAAGTCATTAGCGAGTGCCGAGGAAGCGACGGCTATAGATATTGCTGTTGCCCTACAACATGGTGTGGATATGGCATATAAGGCTGTTGTTAAGCCGGTAGAGGGAACAATACTTACTGTAGCGAAAGAAGCAGCGCGTCATGCTGTGCAATTTGCTCGTCGTAATACAGAAGTACTTGAATTAATGCAAGAAGTACATCAAAGAGCTTACGAAGCTTTGCAAAAAACTCCTGATCTATTACCGATTTTGAAACAAGTAGGCGTTGTTGACTCTGGTGGTCAAGGACTTGTCTATATTTATGAAGGATTTGTACAATCATTATCCGGCAATTCAGAAATTTCAGATGATCTAACCTCTGAAGCTGCACCTGCAGATGTATATGTTCCACAGCCTATACGTAACATAGTTCCAATCTCCGCTCAAGCAAAACTAGAGACTTTAGATATTGAGTTCTTCTATGACATGGAGTTTTTCATCAAGCGCAATGTATCCGGAACTTCTGTATCCGCCTTTGATGAATCCGCTTACAAGAAAGCATTATCTAAAGATGGGGACTCAATTCTAGTAATTACAGATGATGACATTATTAAAGTTCATGTTCATTCTCGTAAACCAGGTGATGTGTTCAATTTGTCAGTTCCATATGGTGAACTTACAGATATGCATATTCTTAATATGCGCGAACAACATCGTGAATTGCTTGAAGAAGATAGTCACCAATCGCATGCGAATTTATCAGCTGCCGAGCTGTTAGCGGGACAGGCCATTGATAATCGTCCAACCGAGCAAGCCTTTGAGCGTGCGCCTTACGGGATGATTACCGTTGCACTTGGTGATGGGGTTGCTGAATTGTTCCGTAGTAGTGACGTGGATATCGTATTATCCGGTGGACAGACAATGAATCCAAGCACAGAAGATTTTGTGAAAGCGATCGAAGCACTCTCTGCGGATCATATTTTCATATTCCCAAATAATAGCAATATCATATTAGCTGCTGAACAAGCTGTGGAACTAACAGAGCGCTCTGTTACTGTAATACCTACCAAAACAATTCCGCAAGGGATTGCGGCGGTGCTTGCTTTTAAAGAAGACGAAACGCCAGAACGCAACAAAGAGTGGATGATTTCTGCTGCTAGTACGGTTGTATCAGGTCAAATTACGAAAGCGGTTCGCGATACGAGTATTGATGGTGTAGAGATTACTGAAGGACACTATATCGGTATTAAGGAAAAATCAATTGTAACTTCTGAGGCGGAACTTCTAGATGCATGTAAGGCTCTACTTGCAAGCATGCTTGAAGAAGAAGGGGACATTGTTACTATTCTTACAGGTGAAGGTTCATCAGATGAAATCTCAGCTTCGATTAGCGAGTGGATTAGCGAGCATTATAGCGATCTAGAAATTGAAGTGCAGCATGGTGGTCAACCGCTATATCCATATGTGTTTGCAGTCGAGTAATATCAATTAAGCGATAAGGGAAGGGGAATATCGTAAAATGGGAAATATTCGAATTGTAACGGATAGTACAGCAGACATTCCAGCTGATGCACGTGAGAAGTACGGCATTACTATGGTTCCACTTAAAGTATTATTCGGTGAGGAGACATTTAGAGATGCCATCGATATGACAACGGATGATTTCTATGCTCGTCTAAAAACATCCACTGTTATGCCGACAACATCCCAGCCATCACCTGCTGAATTCAGTGATGTATATGAACGTCTTCTAGCTGAAGACCCTACAGGTCCAATTATTTCAATTCATCTTGCATCTGTTCTAAGTGGAACGTATCAATCGGCAACGATTGCTCAGTCTATGATTGAAGCTGAAGATGCAAACATTACAGTTATTGATTCAAAATCAGCATCTTACGGCAATGGTATGCAAGTTATTCTTGCTGCTAAAATGGCTGAAGCAGGGGCTTCTGTTGAAGAAATCGTTGCTGCTATTGAAGAGAGACAGAAGAATGCAGAAATCTACTTCTTAGTGGATACGCTTGAATATTTACAAAAAGGTGGACGTATCGGCAGAGCTGCTGCTCTTATCGGTTCGTTACTTAATATTAAGCCGATTCTTTCGCTTGATGAAGTAGGAGCTGTATACTCTGCGGATAAAGCAAGAGGTAGTAAAAAAGCAATGGCTAAAATTGTTGAGTTATTGAAAGAAGCATATGGTGATGCTGAGGTTGGTCTGGTTGTCGCAAAGACAGATGATGCAACGATTGCACAAGAGCTTGAAGCACGTGTTACTGCTGAACTTAATGTGAAGGAAATCCATTATACAGCTGTGGGTACTGTTGTAGGTACTCATACTGGACCTGGTACTTCCGCTGTATTCTTATATAAGGTGTGAGCTTGGAATGATCAAACTTGATCAAATTCCAGTTAAACAGTTGAAAGGCGTGAGTGCTCTTAAGGAACAGGAGCTTCACGCCTTTGGCCTATATACTGCGAATGATATTATATTATACTTTCCGTTTCGATATGAAGATTATCGTGTACGTGACTTGACTGAAATAAAAAGTGGTGAAAAAGCTACAGTTATTGGAACTGTACGTGGTGTTCCTGTATTACAACGTTATGGTAAGTCAAAATCTCGTCTAACATGTAAAATACAAGTCGGTATTCAGTTAATTACTGCAACTTGGTTTAATCGTCATTTTCTTCGTGAAGGATTAATTCCCGATCGAGAAATTATGTTAACTGGTAAATGGGAACAGTCTCGTCTGCAATTAACAGTGTCAGAATCTGAGTTTCTTGATGCCGTCAAACCATCTGCAAAGATGGATACATTGCAGCCTGTTTATTCCGTAGGTGGAAAGATTACACAGCCATGGATTCGCAAATTAATTACAGCGACATTAGAACAATATGGCAGTATGGTGGAAGAAATTCTTCCCTATGGAATCGTCCAGAAATATAATTTGATGAATCGAGCAGAGGCTATTACACATATCCATCATCCTGGTGATTTTGCCGCTGGGCAAGAAGCACGAAGACGAATGGTGTATGAGGAATTATTTTTATTCCAGCTTCGTTTGCAGGCATATCGTGCACTTTCTCATCGGAGGCAGGCGGGTATTGCTATGCAGATTGACAGTCAATGGATTCGTGAATTTGCTGCGACGTTACCATTTGAACTTACAGACGGTCAGAAGAAAGCGATTAACGAAATTTCTGTTGATATGCGTCGTAATTATGGAATGAATCGATTGCTGCAAGGTGATGTTGGTTCTGGTAAAACGGTAGTTGCTGCGATTGCACTCTATAGTGCAGTGAAGGCGGGGTATCAAGGTGCATTAATGGTTCCTACGGAGATATTAGCAGAGCAACATTTGAAGAGCTTCACGCGTTTATTTGATAATACGAACATTCAAGTAGGGCTGTTAACAGGAAGTTTAGGTGAGCGCAAACGTCGTGATATGCTTGCCTCGCTGCAGATGGGGCTAATTGATGTTGTTGTTGGTACACATGCACTTATACAAGAGGATGTTTTCTTTAGCAAGTTAGGACTTGTCGTAGTCGATGAGCAGCATCGCTTTGGTGTTAATCAACGGAGCATATTACGTCAGAAGGGGATTCATCCAGATGTACTAACGATGACGGCGACTCCGATTCCGCGGACGCTTGCTATAACTGCCTTTGGTGATATGGATGTATCGACGATTCGCGAGCGTCCACAAGGGCGTAAACCGATCGAGACGTTCTGGGTTAAGCATAGTGCTTTAGATCGCGCATACGGCTTTATTCGCAAGCAAGTAGCGCTTGGTCGTCAAGCTTATGTCATCTGTCCTCTCATTGAAGAATCTGAGAAGCTAGAAGTGCAGAATGTTATTGATGTTCATATTACGATGCAGCAGGCATTCCCCGATCTACAAGTAGGACTGTTACATGGTCGTATGAGTGCAGCTGAGAAAGAAGCGTCGATGGGTGCTTTTGCTAGTAATGAATCACAAGTGTTAGTTGCAACAACTGTTGTTGAGGTAGGCGTAGATGTTCCTAATGCTACGATTATTATGATTATGGATGCTGAGCGATTTGGGCTTTCTCAATTGCATCAACTTCGGGGCCGGGTAGGGCGTGGCGAGCATCAATCGTATTGTATTTTACTTGCTGATCCCAAGTCAGAAGTAGGTCGAGAACGAATGAAGGTTATGACCGACACGAATGATGGTTTCGAGGTAGCGCGTCGTGATCTTGAACTTCGAGGTCCAGGTGACTTCTTTGGGACAAAACAAAGTGGTCTACCAGAATTCAAGCTTGCTGATATGGTTGCAGACTACGAATTACTTGAGCAGGCTAGGGAAGATGCTACTGAACTCGTGGCTCGCGACAGTTTTTGGCATGATTCTACGTACGCTAGATTAATAGAATGGCTTCGAAATGATCCTTTATTTCAAGGAGAACAAATAGATTAGGCAATTATTAGCGATCGCCTGCATATAGTTAATTCATTAGAGCTAGTTGCCTATACGGAGGTGTCTGATCAATGAGTTATCAAAAATTCGGTATTAGTCCGCAGTTAGTGGAGCGAGTGAAGTTTAAAGCGAAAAATCCAGCTACAAAGGAACGTCTTCGCAAATTACTTGGTGATGCTACCAAATACGATTTGCAGGATCGACTGAAGGTTCGTAAGCTGACCAAATCTGCTGCAACTATTTTGCAAGAAAAACTAACCGAAACACAGGAAGAACAAATTGTTACGTTCGTGTTAGCGCAAAAAATAGATCCAAACAATACGCTTCATTTATTGAAATTATGGAGTATGTTCCGCTAAGCTATTGTAATAGTGTAAGTTCGCTGCATTTTTGATGTCGAATATGCTACGTAGTAGTGCATCGTTATCAAAGTCTGTTTTTGAACTACCCCTAGGAAAAGGCATTCATTGCCCACTGCATGTTCGCATGTAGCAGGTGATGAATGCCTTTTTGTTATGGACTGGATGAACTGTCATAAATTTCAGTTGCATAACGAATAGAATAAGAGTATATAATAAATAAGAACATATGTTCTGTTGTGTGCATAATATAGCAGAACATATAATAGCGAAATGATTTGTGGGGCGAGTGCGATGACGCATAAGAAACAAGAGCGCATCATTATGTTAGCAGACTGTCAGTCTTTCTATGCAACGGTAGAAAAAGTTGCTCATCCTGAGTTAGAGGGTCGACCACTTGTTGTAGCGGGTGATCCGGAAAGGCGTTCAGGTATTATATTAGCTGCTTGTCCAATAGCAAAGCAGTATGGCATCAAAACTGCCGAGACGTTAGGTGACGCGATTGCCAAATGTCCTAATGTAGCTATTATTAGGCCTCGTATGGAGGAGTATATTAAAGTATCTTTGCAAATTACAGCGATCTATCAAAGTTATACAGATCTTGTTGAGCCATACAGTATTGATGAACAGCATCTTGATGTGACAGGCAGTGTACAAAATTATCATACCATTGAGCAAATGGCATACACGATTCAGCGACAAGTGATGCGAGAGACAGGAGTACGTATTCGAATTGGTATAAGTAGCAATAAAGTATTAAGTAAGATGGCTTGTGATCACTTTGCAAAACAAAATGCATCAGGACTATTTCGTTTACCTATTTCACATATTGAAGAGGTGCTATGGTCGCTTCCGATTGGCAATATGTTTATGGTAGGCAGAAAGATGAAGCATCATCTTGAAGTTATGGGCATTCATACGATAGGGGAGCTAGCTCGCACGCCGCTTGCTACATTACGTCGCCGCTTTGGAGTGAACGGTGAGGTGCTATGGCGAATTGCAAATGGAGTCGATGATTCACCTGTTTCTCCAATGACACACATTGCGCAGAAAGGAATAGGTCATCATATGACGCTACCTGTTGATTATGAAACGTTGGAAGCGATCAAGGTGCCACTGCTTGAGTTAACGGAACTTGTATGTCAACGTGCTCGAATGAAAGGTTACATGGGCTCTGTTGTGTCAGTAGGCTGCCACGGGGCTGACTTTGATTATCCTACAGGATTCCATCGTCAGAAAAAGCTAGATGATCCAACTTATTTAACGGATGATGTGTATCATGTTGCACTTGAATTACTCGAGAAACATTGGGATGGCTTACCGATTCGCAGTATTGGGGTGACGCTTAATCAATTTGTTAGCGATGAACAGTATCAGATGACGTTATTTGATAATCGTGAGGAACGACTTGCACTCGCTCGTACGACAGATTCGATTAAAGCTCGTTATGGCAATACAGCAATTATGCGAGCATCATCGTTGACGGAGGCAGGTCAAGTGCATGATCGTGCACGGAAAATAGGAGGTCATTACAAATGAGTTTGAAATTAACAGGGAATGGTCTATTCGAGTCATCACGAATGATGCTACCCGAACATAAGGAAGCCTATAATGAATTTCATAAAAATTTGGAACAGAAAGAACGCCCACACTTTGATGAACAACGATTAGTTGAACTTTCTTATCAGTTTGCCGAAGCGATGAATGAGAAGGCTACTGTTCGTATTCGCATTTATGATTTGTTCCAGGATCGATGGATAACAGGAAAAGTTCAGCGTATTGATGTTTTGCAAGCTCGAATGAAATTGGTGCAGGAAGACGAGACACGCTGGATTAAGCTTGAGGAAATTATTGATCTTGTCGTGGAGTAGATAGTTGCTGCTTCGCGACATATTAAAACAGGAAATTGAGTGGAGAAAATGCTTGATTTTCTTGTAACACTTAGGAAAAAACAGCATTTTTTTCGAAGACTTGTACTTAGTTGCGTGTTCTCAAATGTAACATTTCTTGCAGTTATTGAAATGAATTTTACTTAAAATGAGTCAG
The DNA here is from genome assembly GCF_024721975.1 of Paenibacillus endoradicis. Next base: position 856,261 of record NZ_JANQBB010000003.1, read on the forward strand.
TAGTTCGGGGTAAAAAAATAAAACAAAGAACGAGCGTCGATGATGCCCGTTCTTTGTTTTATTAAATAACGTTTAAACGTAAGCTAATATTCAATTAAGTGAATCTTGTACAATCATATCGGGTTTGAATTTAAAATATTATGTTAGAGTTGTTTGTAACATTCATGTAACATACTCAGGTTATTCTATTTAAAGTGGTGTGATTGTTAGTCTATTTGCATAATCAAAATTTTGGTTTTGTGCTTGAATAAAAAATAGGTTAGTGATTTGTAAAATGAGTTTTAAAATGGGTCTATTATAAAATAGGAGGTAAGATAAATGAGGAAAATAAGTAAAATCATTTTAATCGTTGCAATGGCAAGTAGTGTTCTTACGGGGTGTATGAATGAAAAAATCATACCAAGTAAAGAGGAAATCTCACAAATTAATAATTTAAACTTTAACTTTAGTGTAGATCCGGAGACACTAGCGCTTGAGGTAGAGTCCAATGGAATTACCGAGAAAGTATCGGAGCCCTTGGAGAGAATGAAAGTTTCAAATTTAGAAGACAGTGGAGATAACATTAGCTGGAGCTATTTGGAACAGGGAATTGACGTTGATATCGAGAAAAAAGAAAATTATGTAGATGTAGCTATAAAATCAAGTAAAGTCGAAGACAACACGTTTATATGGCCAAAAGTGAACGGTGATGGATATATGCTCCCGTTTAATCAGGGCAAGTATATTCCAAGCAATGATTCTATTTGGACAGATTATTTAAATGAGGGAAAAATGAAGGTTATTGAGGCTTTATCTATGCAATTTTTTGCAGTTGATAAAAGTGAGTATTCGCTAGTATATATAATTAGAAATCCTTATAATAGTGAAATTGATTTTAATACAGAAAATGGTATTGAGTTTGCTTTTAATCATGAGTTTCCACAGATTAATGAAGAGAAGGAATATGGATTTAGAATATATTTAACTGAAAAAAATACAGTGGATGTTGCAAAAACCTATAAAAACTATTTGATTGAACAAGGTGATTTCAAAAGTTTGGCGGATAAGGCTGAAGAAAATAGTAATATTGAAAAGCTTTACGGTGCACCCCATGTTTATTTTTGGGATAGAACGGTGATTTCAGAGGAAAATATAAAATGGGCAAAACTGAAAGAAAGTTTACCTGAAAAACTGAAATTATGGATTCAGGAGTTATTAACTACTAAAGTTGAGGATGGATCAGAACTTTCATCGGGCTTAGAAGATTTGAATAACTTAGATTATGTAGACAATTACACTAAGAATAGAATACTAAAAGGTCTAAGTGCCGTAATGCAACTAAAAGAATTCTATAATCAGGAAATATTTACTGATTTAGATAAAGAAACGCAGGGGCTATTAGACAGGGGAATAGCAAAATTAAATGCTGTTGAATTAATTGACTTAAATAAGAGATTGTTAAAAAGCGTGCTTGGAAATGTAGTTGACCCAATAGAGGAGTGGGCAGCTGCAAATACCGTAGATGTGATAAAGGATATGAAGGATTCAGGGTTAGAATATATGTGGATTGGGTTGGACGACTGGCAGGAAGGGTTTATTAAGCCAGAGTTAATAAAAAAAGCGGAAGATTTGGGGTATTTAATTGGCACATATGATTCGTATCATTCAATCCATGAACCAGGTAAAGAGAAGTGGGAAACTGCCAAGTTTAAAGATACTTCACTATACGAGGATGCAACTGTAACGAATAAAGATGGGAGCAAGATTGAAGGATTCCAGGGTGTAGGTAGAAAATTGAATCCGACACTTGCAATGCCTAGTGTAGAAGAAAGAGTAACTACGATTTTAAGTACTGGCATAGCGTTTAACTCATGGTTTTTAGATACAGATGGCACTGGAGAGATCTATGATGATTATTCGCCAGAACATATTACTACTGAAAATGAAGATATCCAAGCTAGAATTAAGAGAATGGAGTATCTGCAAAAAGAATGGAATATGGTCGTTGGAACTGAGGGAGGAAATGATTTTGCTAACAAAACTATTGCCTTTGCACATGGAATAGAAACACCATCATTTTCTTGGATGGATGCGGACATGGCCAAAAACAAAGAAAGTGAGTATTATGTAGGGAGATACTATTCAAGTACTGGCGGAGTACCCGAATTATTCTCTAAACAAATACCTATAAAGGAAAAGTATAAGAAGTTATTTTTGGATACAGATTACACGATCCCATTGTACAAGTTGGTTTACAACGATTCAGTGATTACAAGTTATTGGTGGGGATGGGGAAGCTTAAAATTTGAAGATGAAATAGTAAATAGGATGTTGTATGAGATACTTTATAATGTCCCTCCTTTATATCATATAGATAAAGTTGAGTGGGAAAAACACAAAGAAACAATAGTTAAGCATTCTAAAGTATGGTCAAAGTTCAGTGAAAAAGCAATCAAGGAAGAAATGACAGATTTTCGAATTTTATCAGATGATAAACTCGTTCAAATGACAGCATATGGTGAAGAATTAAGTGCAGTAACAAATTTTTCAGAAGATGAATTTAACTATCACGGGGAGATAATACCTGGGAAATCAGTTTTAATTATTGATGGCGACAGTAATACTATCTATTCACCGGAAAAATAAGCGTGAAATTCACTACATTTTAACTGTTTATTTCCGATAAGCTAAATCAGAACACTAAGGAAGAAAATGCTGAATAATGCCCCTTTAAAAAAGAAGTGCACCCAACATTTGGAGGTGCTTTTTTTATGGAGAAATTTACAGAAAAACAAAAAATAGAAGCAGTAGAACAATATCTCATTACAGATAGTGGACACCGGTCTAAAATGAATCGTATGCGTAATCATTTTACCATTGAACCCGACGTAGTAATGGAACTAAAGTATGTAATAGAACACAAAACAAAGATTCATTCATTAAGTTTCTTTCTCAGTCCACCCGAAGCAACCTTTACCCTAAAAGAGGTAACGCAAATTAACGATGATGTCGTTAAAGACAAAGTCATATGAGTGGATACAAAAGAATAGATTAATGGAAATCTGTATGTAGGAACTAGAATAATGAAAAAGAGAGTTGAAAAAATTTCCATAGTAGCGATAGTGCTAGTCTTGATAGCATCAGGAGTTTTTGCATTTCGTAAACCTTTGGCTATGCTTGCATTTAATATATTTCTATCAGATCAGGTCGTGAACACGTTAGAGGAGAAGTCATATAAACCTCTAGAAGGGGAGGGAAATGTAACTTATAGTAAAGCAGAAACGCTGAACCCTTTTTCTGTTTTACTATTAGGTACAGACCAACGTGAAAATGAAACGGCGCGTTCAGATACAATGATTTATGCGGTGATAAGACCTCAAGAATCAAAGGTATTATTGGTTTCAATTCCACGGGATACCTATACTGAAATTATAGGAAAAGGAAAGAAGGATAAGATCAATCATGCCTTCGCTTTTGGCG
>NZ_JANQBB010000004.1 GCF_024721975.1 Paenibacillus endoradicis
CGCCGCTAAGTATCAGAGAAGCAAGCTTCTCTTCAACTCCGCTCGACTTGCATGTATTAGGCACGCCGCCAGCGTTCGTCCTGAGCCAGGATCAAACTCTCCATTAAAGTGTTTGACTTGCTCATTTGTTTCGCTTGTTATTATCATGTTCACGGGGTGAAAATGATAATGGCAGTTCTTACTCGTTGTTCAGTTTTCAAAGATCAAGTGAAAATATCAAAGCGTTTCTCATTTACTTATGTAAGTGTGATTCGCATTTCGTTTTCGTGTGTGTCTCGCAATCTCTCGCGGCGACAAGAAATAATATACCATAGAACTTATAGGCTTTGCAAGCTTTTTGTCGATATTTTTATTAGTTTTTTGTCGAATAAATAGAAACCCCAACATCTAGTTATTGTTCATTGAACAGTGCTAGATGTTGGGGTTTCTATTATTGCAATACTTCAGTTATATATAAGTTTCTTTCAATCGTTAAATTCACGATAACATTATTAATGGATACCCATGGTCTTGTTGGATAATCTCTTTCGAAAAATACAATTTCGCCAATACGATTATCACTCAGTTTTACTTTTGTACCTGTATTGAACTTAGTAACCTTCTCAATAAAGATTCTAACGTACACAGGATCAAGTTTACCGAATGCGTCACTTTGAATTTGTTCCATTACTAAGTATGGTGAAAGAGGCTTACGATACACTTTATTTAGCGTCATAGCATGATATATGTCTGCTACTGCAACAATTTTAGAATATGGATGTAGTTTAGTACCATCAAAGCCATTAGGATAGCCTGAACCATCGACACGCTCATGATGTTGTAGTGCTGCTAACTTAACACCCTCATTTAATGCCGTAATGTTACGAAGAATTTGATATCCTATTAGAGTATGCTTCTTCATATCAATTTTTTCAGAATCGGTTAGCTTACCTGGTTTTGAAAGAATGCTACCATCAATTCTTGCATTGCCAATATCCATTAATAGACCGGCTAACGCAATTTGCATCCAATCCTTTTGTGGAAAGCCTACCCACTGTGCTAATAAATATGAGGTTAATGAAGTTAAAACACTTTTGTGCATCACATAATCAATATTATTAATATAGGCTGGTGCAAATGTAATAAGATTATACTCACTAATATGATTAAAGATTTTTTCAAGTTGTTGTCGAATATCCATTAGTGGAATTGGCTGATTAGCTAATATAAGATGTGGAACATTTCTGAGCATCTCAACCATCTTGTCATACTCTTTAATGAATGGACTTACTGGAGCTATAACTTTAGCTCCAGCTTTGGCCTCAACTATTTCTTCCTTCTTAATCGGTTCTTCAGTCATACTCGCTGCAATTTGAACCTTTGTAACCATAAAAGCTGTTAGAATGTCCAAATCTCGGTCTGAGATTACTCTATCCTTCGCAAATAAAGTACTTCCTAGTGGAGTGAGGACATCTTCGATCAATTTATCACCCATCTTAAGCTGATTAATTTTGATAGATACCATGGGTCCTCTTCCTTTCTAGTCATATATCAGTATTATGATTCGGTATCCGTAGATTCGTCAGCTATTTCTTCTACAACTTCCGTTTCTGTATCAGAATTTTCATTACCTTCACTAATGATACTAACTTCATCATTCACAGTACCATCTTCGTTCTCATCAAACTCTTCGTCTTCCGTCTTATCTACACGTGCTACTGTTGCTACCGTATCTTCATCACGTGTATTAATAAGTTTAACGCCCATTGTATCGCGTTTCATAGACTTAATACCATCCATGCTTGTACGAATAAGTGTACCAGAAGCAGTGATGATCATTAGATCCTCTGCATCGTCGACCACTTTCAATGCGACAACTAAACCACGTTCATCCGTTTGATTAATCGTTTTAATACCAATACCACCACGATTTTGCGGACGATATTCACTTTCAGGTGTACGTTTACCATATCCATTAGAAGTAACAACAAGAATTTCACGATCTGGAACAATAATATCCATATCAATGACTTTATCTTCATTTACTAATTGAATACCTTTAACACCTGTTGCTGAACGACCCATAGAACGAACATCTTTTTCATGGAAGCGTATGGACATACCATAACTAGTTCCTAACATCACGTTCTGATTACCATCTGTAAGCTTAACTCCAATTAGATCGTCATCTTCACGTAGAGAAATAGCAATTAACCCAACTTTACGAATATTTACATAATCGCTCAGAGGCGTTTTCTTAACAACACCAAGTCTCGTTGCAAAGAATAGATATTGCTCATCGTTGAATTCTACTACTGGAATAACAGCATTAATCGTTTCACCTTGTTCAATCTGAATAAGATTGATAATCGGCGTTCCTCTTGCTGTACGACTTAGATCTGGAATCTCATAAGCTTTCATCTTATAAACTTTACCTTTGTTCGTGAAGAACAGTAAGTAATGATGAGAGTTTGTTACGAATAAATGCTCTACGAAGTCATTTTCTTTCGTATCCATGCCGACAACGCCACGACCACCACGTTTCTGACTACGATATGTAGTTACAGGTAGACGTTTAATATAGCCTGAATGAGTAATTGAAATAAGCACATCTTCTCTAGGAATTAGATCTTCATCCAATATTTCCTCATCGCTAGCTGTAATCTCGGTACGTCTATCATCACCGAAACGAGTTTTAATTTCTTCTAGCTCTTCATAAATAATATCTAAAACAAGCTGTTCATCAGCCAAAATCGCTTTAAACTCAGCAATTTTGCGTTGAAGCTCTTCATATTCGGCTTCAATTTTGTCGCGTTCTAGTCCTGTTAGACGTTGCAGACGCATATCCAAAATCGCTTGTGCTTGTTCAAGTGTTAAGGAGAATCTAGAGATCAAGCCTTCACGTGCCTCATCAGCCGTTTGAGAAGCTCTAATTAATTTGATAACTTCGTCTAAATTATCTAATGCTATGCGTAAACCTTCCAAAATATGAGCTCTAGCTTCAGCTTTTTTCAATTCGAATTGTGTACGACGACGAATAACTTCGATTTGATGCTGTAAGTAATGATAAAGCATATCATGAAGATTCAATGTTTTCGGTTCACCGTTAACAAGAGCAAGCATATTAATACCAAAGTTAGATTGTAACTGAGTATGCTTATACAAGTTATTAAGTGCTACGCTCGGATTTACATCACGACGAAGTTCAATAACTATTCTCATACCAGTACGATCTGATTCATCTCGTAAATCTGTAATACCTTCAATTTTTTTCTCGCGAACTAGTTCGGCTATTTTTTCAATTAGGCGAGCTTTGTTTACTTGATAAGGTATTTCATGAACAATAATACGAGATTTACCGTTGTTTTCTTCTATTTCAGCACGAGCTCGCATCGTAACAGATCCACGACCAGTTAGATAAGCTTGTCTTATACCAGCACGTCCCATAACAAAACCAGATGTCGGGAAGTCAGGTCCTTTAATATGCTCCATCAAATCAAGCGAAGTTAATTCAGGATTGCGAATAAGCGCTTGAGCTCCATTAATAACTTCAACAAGGTTATGAGGTGGAATATTAGTTGCCATACCTACAGCAATACCTGTTACCCCATTTACAAGCAAGTTAGGGTATCTTGCAGGAAGTACGACAGGTTCTCTTTCTTCACCATCATAGTTATCTATGAAATCAATTGTTTCCTTGTTAATATCGCGTAATAGCTCCATTGCTACTTTGGATAATCTAGCCTCTGTATAACGCATTGCTGCCGCCATATCTCCATCAACTGATCCAAAGTTACCATGTCCATCAACGAGCATATAACGCATGGAGAAGTCCTGTGCCATACGAACCATTGATTCATATACAGCTGAATCACCATGAGGGTGATACTTACCAATTACTTCCCCAACGATTCTTGCTGATTTTTTGAAAGGTTTATCGGGTGACATGCCTAAATCTGACATCGCATATAAAATACGACGATGAACGGGTTTAAGTCCATCTCTAACATCAGGCAATGCGCGACTTACGATAATGCTCATTGCATAATCTAAAAATGAATCACGCATCTCCGTACCTATATCACGATTCACAATTGACATTTTTTGTTCCTCGGCCATGCTTTACCTCCTTGACGTCATATAAATCTTATTAATATAATCTCCAACATTAAACTATAGCAAACGAGAAGATTTAAATTGAATGACGATTATTTTCCACTATTACTATACTTGGATAACAATAGTTTTAATTGAAATACCAAACTTTATTATACCATTTATTGTGTTGACTGTCTTGATGAAAATCGGTTGTATTGCACAAAAAAAGATGCTATTCAGATTAAATCTATAACTTGAATAGCATCTTTAAATGTTAGAAATCTAGATTGTTTACATATTTAGCATTTTGTTCGATAAAGTCTCTACGAGGCTCAACATTATCACCCATAAGCGTATCGAAAATTGCATCTGCTTCCATTGCATCCTCAATTGTAACTTGAAGCATTGCACGACTTTCTGGATCCATGGTTGTTTCCCATAATTGTATAGCATCCATTTCTCCAAGACCTTTATAACGTTGAATATTAATTTTTGCACCTTCACCGAATTCTTCTAAGATAACTTCTCTTTCTTGCTCGGTTAAAGCATAACGCACAACTTTACCACGTTCAATTTTGAACAAAGGCGGTTGTGCAATATAGATAAATCCTGCCTCAACGACTTGACGCAAATAACGATAGAAGAAAGTAAGCAGTAATGTACGAATATGTGCGCCATCGACATCGGCATCCGTCATAATAATTACTTTATGATATCTAGCTTTCTCAATATCAAAGTCATCACCGATACCAGTACCGAGTGCTGTAATCATCGCTCTTATCTCAGCATTACCAAGAATACGATCAAGACGCGCTTTCTCTACGTTCAAAATTTTACCACGCAATGGCAAGATAGCTTGGAAGTGACGATCGCGACCTTGTTTTGCAGAACCACCCGCAGAGTCACCCTCTACAATGTACAATTCACTAATTGCTGCATCTTTGGAAGAACAATCTGCTAATTTACCAGGTAACGAACCAACTTCTAGCACACTTTTACGTCTAGTTAGCTCTCTTGCTTTACGAGCTGCTTCTCTTGCTCGTGCTGCTTGTAAACCTTTTTCAATAATTTTTTTCGATACGCTTGGATTCTCGTTCAAAAATTCCTGAAGCTTCTCAGAGAATAGTGATTCAACAATACCACGAACTTCACTATTACCTAGTTTAGTTTTTGTTTGACCTTCAAATTGAGGTTCAGGGATTTTTACAGAAATAATCGCCGTTAACCCTTCACGAACATCATCGCCAGAGAAGTTAGTATCATTCTCTTTTAACATATTAGATTTACGAGCGTAATCGTTAATGATTCTCGTTAATGCTGACTTAAAGCCAGATTCATGAGTACCACCTTCGTGGGTATGAATATTATTAGCAAAAGAATAGATATATTCAGAGTAGCTAGCATTATATTGCAATGAAACTTCAACATGAATATTATCTCGGTTACCTTCTACATAAATTGGTTCTTCATGAATGACTTCACGATGACGGCTTAAGTATTTAACGAACTCAATAATACCGCCCTCATAGTAGAACTCTTCAGATTGGCCATCACGCTCATCTGTCAGAATCAACTTAATCCCTTTATTTAAAAATGCTAACTCTCGAATACGAGTTTGTAACATTTCATATTCAAATACAGTCGTTTCTGTAAATATTTCAGGGTCAGGTCTAAATGTAGTCATTGTACCTGTCTCATCAGAGTCACCAACAATTTTAATATCGTATTGCGGGGCACCACGTTTATATTCTTGTTGATGGATATGCCCGTCACGCTTTATTTGAACCTTCACATGCTCAGATAGCGCATTTACAACGGAAATACCAACACCATGCAGACCACCAGAAACTTTGTAGCCTTCTCCGCCAAATTTACCACCCGCATGGAGTACCGTCATGACGACTTCAAGCGTAGATTTTTGAAGTTTAGTATTCAAACCAACTGGAATACCACGCCCATTATCAATTACGGTAATACTATTATCTGCGTGGATGATAACTTCAATTTGCGAACAGAAACCTGCTAGCGCTTCGTCAATACTGTTATCAACGACCTCCCACACAAGATGATGTAAACCTTTTCCGCTTGTAGAACCAATATACATACCAGGGCGCTTACGAACTGCTTCTAGCCCCTCTAATACTTGTATCTGGCTCTCGTCATACGTATTTTGTTCCAAAGACATGTACGTTCACTGCTCCTCTCAACTGCTAATGCATCTTAATTCTATATTTTTAATATTATAACGCTGCAAAATGATGAGCTCTTTTCTTCAACGTAGAAGATGAAATAGGAGAATAAATAACTTTATTCGATGTGACAACGATGCTTTTCGCTTCTTCCTCACCAATATCTTCGACTTCTTTACGATTACGAGCTCCCACCACAAACTGTTTGGATAGTTTGGATGAACTTTCAATCGTAATATCAAAAATAGCTACTATTTCAGATGTTCTCACAATTTTTTCTCCACCTACATGAATATACATGGATGGCTTTCACCTCATTCACGGAGATAAACTCACTTTGCCTTCTTTCACATAATAAATACCCGCATCTTGCAACTTCTCCATATCAACACTCTCTAGTCCAGTCGTTGTTATAAAGGTTTGCACTTTGCTTTGAAAGGTTTCTATTAGTTGTGTTTGACGATTACGATCCAACTCAGACAACACATCATCTAAAAGTAATATCGGATATTCACCGATCTCCTCATGAATGAGTTCTAACTCAGCAAGCTTTATAGATAATGCGGTTGTCCGCTGCTGTCCCTGTGAACCGAATATTTGAGCTTCCTTGTCGTTAATAAAAAATCCGATATCATCGCGATGAGGTCCTGCTAGTGTTACACCTCTTCGAAATTCCTGTTCTTTGACCTGTGTTAACTTTACCATAAATTGATCAAATAACATAGCTTCATCTCCGGAAGCATCGCAATCGAACGAAGGACGATATTCTAACTCAAGTTGCTCTTTACCATTCGTAATTTCTGCATGAATTTGCTTAGCATAAATTTGCAACTTATTAATAAAGTGTTGCCTTTTAATCATAATTTTAACACCTAATTGTGCTAGTTGCATGTTCCATACTTCTAACATGGCAAGATCATTACGCGCATCGCCATTTTTCAATACATTATTACGCTGTTGTAGCACTTTATGATATTGCTGTAACCAATACAGATAGCCAGGTTGTACCTGACCGATCTCCATATCAAGAAATCGTCTCCGTACCCCTGGCGTCCCTTTAACTATTTCAAGATCCTCGGGTGCAAACATCACAACATTCAAAGCGCCAACGTAGTCGCTCAGTTTCCGTTGTTCAAGTCCATTCAACTTAGCTTTTTTGCCTTTTTGACTGTAACTCAATTCAAGTTTAACTGATCCATACTTCTTATCGACTTGTCCTGCAATATGTGCAGACTCTTCATTCCAGCCAATAAGTTCTTTGTCCTTTGTTGTACGATGTGATTTAGACAAGGCTAGAACGAAAATAGCTTCTAGCAAATTAGTCTTACCTTGTGCGTTTGGTCCGAGAAATACATTTACCATATGCGGTGTAGCCAAATCTAAAGATTCATAATTACGATAATTTTGTAACTTAATACTGTTTAGTAGCACCTTACAACCTCCTGGTCTACCTTATCATTATGAACCAACTATAACAAATTTACCGTGTCCTTCAACATCAACTTTATCCCCAACGTAAATTTTACGTCCTCTACGTTGATCAACTTCACCATTTATCAACACTTTTGTTTCAAGCAAGAAAAATTTAGCTTGTCCACCTGTGGATATACAGTCAGACAGCTTCAAAAATGGACCTAAGGCAATATATTCTGTGGATATCTGTATTTCTTTCATCATGGTTCCTCCTACAATTTTTCTGTGCTTTCTAGATCAACTTCGTTGTACAGAAAAATACTTCGGAAGCATGATCCTAAAACTTTTCTGATCTTGCTTGCTTAACCTCTTCGTACAGAAAAGTACATCGTAAGCATTATCCAACTTTTCGCCGGAAAATACTCATCTGGTTTAGCCTGTTGTACGGTATGGCAAAATAACGTAGATGCTATAGTCGTGATCTAATGGTCGAATAATGATCGGGCGCATTGCACCTGTAAATCCAATCACAATTTTCTCACTATCGATGACTTTCAATACATCTAGCATATATTTTGAGTTAAATGCGATACGCAATGCTTCACCTTTATAATCAATGGCTTCGATCTGTTCAATAACACGTCCTAATTCTGTGGAACTTGAAGAAACCTCTATCATACCATTATCAATCGTTGTTAGGCGTACAATATTTGTTTTCTCTTCGCGAGACATCAAATAAGCACGATCCATAGCATCCGTTAAGTTTTTAGTATTAAGTACAATCTCTGTTTCAAAAACAGATGGAATTATTTTTGATGTATCTGGGTATGTTCCATCCAAAATACGAGTATAGAACATAATATGATCTAATTTAAACAATACTTGGTTATCAGCAACAACAACATCAATATTGTTATTGTTATCAGGAATAAGCTTTGAAAGCTCATTTAATGTTTTAGCAGCGATAACGATATTGTTAAATTTATAGTCTTCACCAGCATTAACCGTCGTTTTACGACTTGCAAGGCGGTGACGATCCGTAGCTGTAAATTTCAATTCTCCTTGTAATAAACTCCATAGAACACCTGTAAGAATAGGAGTTTGTTCACTTGTTGATGCAGCTAGTACGGTTTGTCTAATCATAGATTTGATTAAATCTCCTGGTACTTGCAAAATATAGTTTTGTTCAATGCTAGGTAGGACAGGGAAGTCTTCTGGATCAAGACCAACCATTTGAATTTCAGTTGAACCTGATCTAATCAATGTTTGATACTGTGATGACACTTCGATAGATACTTGGTCAGAAGGTAATTTCTTTACAATTTCGACTACGAATTTAGCAGGTAATACAACACTACCTGGTTTTTCAATTTCAGCGATAATTTGTCCGTTTTGTTCTACTGGGATGTAACTTTGAATAGAAATATCTGTATCACTTGCAGTTAATGTGACAGCTTGATGTGTTACGTCTATTTTAATACCACCTAAAATCGGTATTGTTGGTCTTGCAGAAACGGCTTTTGCTACGTTTTGAATGGCTTGGTTTAATTCATTTTTGGCAATTGTTAATTTCATGTTGAATCCCTCGTTTCGACATCTTTTATAGATGATATTTATTTAAAATATTAGTAGTAGTAGCAGTAGGGGCACTGAATATGTGGATAACCCCATATAATGCGGATAAAACAAGCCTATCCACATGTGCATAGCTTGTGCATAGGCTTGTTAAGTTGTTCACAGTTAATTTTTGATTTTTTCAGTAAGATTTTGAATGATTTTATATAACTCTTGATCAACTTGAATGAGCTGTGAAATTTTCTCATGTGCATGAATAACTGTCGTATGATCTCTACCTCCGAAAGCCTCTCCAATCTTAGGCAAAGAATAATCTGTTAGCTCACGAGATAAGTACATCGCAATTTGTCGCGGGAAGGCAACGGCCTTTGTTCTTTTACGCGCCTTGAAATCTTCCATGCGCAGGCCATAAAATTCACCAACTTTTGCTTGTATATCATTCATGGTAATCATGCGTGGACGAGAGGAAGGAATAATATCTTTCAATGCCTCGGCAGCAAGATGCGATGTAATATCAGCATTAATTAACGATGAATAAGCGACAACGCGAATAAGTGCACCTTCTAACTCACGAATGTTGGTATCAATCTGATTCGCAATGTAGTTCATTGCTTCATTCGGAATATCTAGATTTTCTGCGCGCGCTTTTTTACGAAGAATCGCAATTCGTGTTTCCAGATCCGGTGGTTGAATATCGGTAATAAGTCCCCATTCAAAGCGCGATCTCAGGCGTTCTTCCAATGTTGGAATTTCTTTTGGCGGACGGTCGCTTGAAATAATAATTTGTTTGCGCTCTTCATGCAATGCATTGAAAGTATGGAAAAACTCTTCTTGAGTTTGTTCTTTACCAGCAATAAATTGAATATCATCGATCAATAAAACGTCGATATTCCGGTATTTTGTACGGAAACTTTCACCTTGACTGTCACGAATAGCGTTAATGAATTCATTGGTGAATTTTTCAGAGGAAATATAGAGTACACGCGTATTTGGGTTATGTTCCATAATATAATGGCCAATCGCATGCATTAAATGTGTTTTTCCGAGTCCTACTCCACCATACAAAAATAATGGATTATAGGCTTTTGCTGGAGCTTCTGCTACAGCCAGTGATGCAGCATGAGCAAAACGATTATTCGTTCCAATAACGAATGTATCGAACGTATATTTCGGATTTAACATATTAGAAGGTGTTTCTTCAGCCAATACGACTCTAGAAGGCTGTCTAGAAGGAAATACAACAGATTGTTCTGCTGATTTAGGCTCACCAATCGAATATTTTATATTAATATTTTGTCCTAAATAGTCATAAAGAGTACTTTTTATTAAATTTGTATATTTGTTTTCTAACCATTCTGCAGCAAATGTAGTTGGCGCAATAATTTCTAGTAATGAATCATCAATAAATTTAGCTTTAGTGGCCTTAAACCAAGTATCATAACTCGGTTTACTAAGCTTCGTTTGGATGATTGACAATACTTGCTGCCATAAATCTTGAGTATGGCTATCCACAGCTTGTCACTCCTTATCAATAAAAATACGAATTTAGGAATAGATTGGGTTTATGTCGAATTTGACAATATAAAAGAGAAAGTTGTCCACAATATGCAGAATTTCTACAATAGGAGTTATTAGACTCAGAATATGTTGTACACAATATTATCCACAGACTGTTAATAACATTGATTATCTTTTAAACAATCCACAACGAAAACATATCTATCATAGCAAAAGATGCCTAGTATTTCAACGAATTTAAGGAAATTATCCACAATGTCAATAGGTTGTGCATAGAAGTTATCTACAACACAAGATATTGTTTATATCATGTGTAAAGTTCGACAGTTATTGCAAAACTCAAAATTTAATATCCACAAGTTGTTAAAAATTCAATTTACGGTGCTTTATTTAGTTATCCACAATAGTGATGAAAGCTATTCAAAAGAGAATGAACATATGAAGTGTTTACCTATTGTCATTAGATTGACTTTTAGGCTGTGACATGGTTTAATAGTAAAAGCGTATTTTTTGATGAACTATTAAACGTAAATCTTCTAGGAGATCATTACGTTTGAATAAGAATCTCATAGGAGGTGCAGCATAATGGGTCCTACATTTAAACCGAATGTAAGCAAACGTGCTAAAGTACATGGTTTCCGTAAACGTATGAGCAGTAAAAATGGTCGTAAAGTTTTGGCAGCTCGTCGTCAAAGAGGAAGAAAAGTGCTAAGCGCATAATTCAAAAGACCACACTGGGTGGTCTTTTTTTTATGCTTTTGTATAATGAATGATGGAAATTTTGGCAATACTGATATGGAATTTATAGAAACGGTGGCGATGGATGGTGCGCAGAAAGTTGCGTCTACGTAATCGTGAGGATTTCGGTCGCGTATATCGTGGAGGAAAATCATTTGCTAATGGTCAATTTGTTGTATATTGGTCACGGCAGCCAATTGCAGAACCATTTCGCTTAGGAATATCTGCAAGTAAGAAAATAGGTAATGCTGTTGTGCGTAATCGTATGAGACGCGTTATTAAGGAAATTGTTCGTCATATGGAGCAAGAAATTGCTCAAAATGTTGATTTTATTTTAATAGTAAGAAAGCCAGCCGTCAGCATGTCCTATACCGAGCTGGATCGGTCTATCCACCATGTGCTGCGCAAAGGTGGTTTGCTAAAAAGTAGCAAGCCTCATTCCCCAAGACGTACTACGATTTCAAAGAAAAGTTAGAGCTTTCTTCATTTGGACATAAACTTGCCCAATATTGCATTTCTATTGTAGTTAACTCGTATTTATTTGTGGAATTATTTATGGTATAGTCTAATTTGAGGTAACTGTACTAGCTCTCAGAGAGGAGATTTCATCTTGTTTCGTAACAATCGGAAATGGATTTTAGTTGTAGGTTTATTGCTTTCGATAAGCTTACTATCAGGTTGTATGCCTGAAGTTGACAATACGAAAACTACCGAGCATCTGTTAGAGGGTAATTTTTGGGAGAAAAATGTTGTTTATTACTTCGCATTAACCTTGGATGCTTTCGCAAAATGGTTTGGCGGTAGTTATGTGCTTGCTATTTTGTTACTTACTATTATTGTTCGCACAATAATCTTACCATTAACATTAAAGCAATATCGTAGCTCAAAAGCAATGCAGGCTTTACAGCCACAATTAGCCGAGTTAAAAACGAAGTACAAAGATAATCCTCAAAAGCAACAAGAGGAAATGATGAAATTGTACCAAGTTAACGGCGTTAACCCGCTTGCGGGATGTTTGCCGCTTATTGTACAGATGCCAATCTTTATTGCGTTGTATAATTCAATTTATTGGAATGCGAATCTTCGTACTACTGACTTTTTTGGTCTTTCTTTGAATGAACCAAGCCCATGGTACTTCTTGCCGCTTCTAGCTGCAATTACAACATTTACACAAACGAAGATGATGCAAAAAACACAGCAACAGCAAATGCCGGGTATGTCTATTTTGCTAGCTGTTTTCCCAGTCATGATTTTTGTAATGTCATTGTCATTCCCGATGGCACTACCACTATATTGGGTATTCAGTAACTGTTATACAATTGTTCAAAATTACTTCCTATATGTACTTCCAGCCCGCAAGGGGAAAGATAAGAAGGGGGCTCTTGGGAAATGACAAAAGTTCTTGCATCAGGTAAAACGATAGATGATGCGGTGAAAAACGGATTAGCGCAATTGCAAGTCACAGAAGATCGAGTGAAGGTTGTTATAGTTGAACAACCAGTAAAAGGTTTTTTAGGATTAATTGGTTCAAAGGAAGCTAAAGTCGAGCTTGAATTAATTCCAGATTCTAAAGAAGAAGCAGAAATCTTTATTCGTGATGTTGCAAAGGCAATGGGACTTGATGTTCAATTGACTTGGCAAGAATCGAAAGATGGAATACAACTTTCTATTGCTTGTGATGGAGACATTGGTATGATAATCGGAAAACGTGGACAAACGTTGGACGCATTGCAATATCTGGTCACTATTGTAGCGAATCGTTATTCAGATAACCACATTAGAATCGTTTTGGATGCACAGAATTTTCGAGAAGGTCGTCGCAAGAGGCTAGAAAGTCTTTCAGATCGTCTTGCAGGTACCGTCATTCGTACGAGAAAAGAAATTGTGCTCGAACCAATGGTACCGCATGAACGAAAAATTATTCATTCACATCTTCAAAGTCATGCGAAAGTTAGAACTTTCAGCAAAGGTGACGAGCCGAATCGTCGCATTGTCATTGCTTTGAAATGATCGGATAGTAGATATACAGGTAAGATAGAATAGAGGTGCAGCAATGACTCCAAGAGGTCATTGCTGTTTTCCGTTTATGAGAGGTGCAACTAATGATTGAACAAGATACAATCGCAGCAATTGCTACGGCAGTTGGAGAAGGCGGTATCGCTATTATCCGTGTTAGTGGTCCAAAAGCAATTGCAGGCGTAAATCATATATTTTCATCGAAGGTACCATTAATTGATGCACAGTCACATACGATTCATTATGGGCATATTGTAGATCCCGTAACAGGCGAAAGGGAAGAGGAAGTGTTAATCTCGTTAATGAGAGGTCCTCGATCTTTTACAGCTGAAGATGTTGTAGAGATTAATGCACATGGTGGTGTTATTGCCGTAGCTCGAGTTATGGATTTATTACTGCAACAAGAGGATATTCGCATTGCTGAGCCAGGTGAATTTACAAAACGAGCGTTTCTTAATGGACGTATTGATCTGATGCAGGCTGAAGCCGTTATTGATCTCATTCGTTCGAAGTCAGATCGTGCATTTGCTGTTGCCCGTAAGCAAGCGGATGGCGTACTTTCGAACAAGATTAAAGATTTGCGTCAAAATGTTATTGAATTACTGGCACATATTGAAGTTAATATAGATTATCCTGAGCATGATGTAGAAGCGATGACAAGTAGCTATATAAGAGAACAATGTGAAAAGACAATTACGGATATTGATAAATTATTAAAGACAGCTAGTGAAGGTAAAATACTTCGTGAAGGTATTCTAACCGCAATTGTCGGTAGACCAAACGTTGGAAAATCCTCACTTATGAATACATTGACCCAAGAAAATCGAGCAATTGTAACCGATATTCCTGGTACAACACGAGATGTAATTGAACAATATGTTACGCTTAATGGAATTCCGTTACGCTTATTAGATACAGCTGGTATTCGTGAAACGAATGATGTCGTCGAAAAGATTGGGGTAGAGCGTTCCCGTGATGCTATCGTTGAGGCGGATCTTATTCTATTCATGCTCAATGGTAATGAACCATTACAGGAGGAAGACAAAGAATTACTGTCTTCACTAGCGGGTCGCTCTGTAATTGTGATCGTGAATAAGACGGATTTGGAGCAGCAATTACAATTGGATGAAGTTATGCCTTTCCTTAATAGCGGTTCTCTTGTTAAAATGTCTATGATAAAGCAAGAGGGATTAGATCAACTTGAGGCTGCAATAAGTGGAATGTTCTTTGAAGGTAAGCTTGAAGCTAATGATCTTACGTATGTCAGCAATGTGCGACATATTTCCTTGTTGAAGAAATCAAAACAGTCGATGCAAGATGCGATTGAAGCAACATATATAGGTATACCGATTGACGTGATTCAAATAGATGCAAGATTGGCATGGGAAGCTTTAGGTGAAATTTTAGGTGATGAAGCCGGAGACTCCTTAATCGATCAAATTTTCTCCCAATTCTGTTTAGGTAAGTAAGGAGGTTGAATTAGTGGGTTATCAAGCGAAAGAATTTGATGTTATCGTTGTTGGTGCTGGTCACGCGGGATGTGAATCTGCACTAGCTTCAGCACGTATGGGGTGTGATACATTACTTTTAACGATTAATTTAGACATGGTAGCATTTATGCCATGTAATCCTTCAATAGGTGGTCCTGCTAAAGGGCATGTTGTTCGTGAAATTGATGCTCTTGGTGGTGAAATGGGCCGTAATATCGACAAAACGTTTATTCAAATGCGGATGTTGAACACAGGTAAAGGACCAGCAGTACATGCATTGCGTGCACAAGCTGATAAATTTCAGTATCAACATGAGATGAAGAAAACGATTGAAACAACGCCAAATCTTACATTGCGTCAAGGTATGGTGGATGATCTAATCATTGAAGATGGTAAATGTGTTGGTGTTGTATCACAAACAGGTGCACATTATCGTGCAAAAGCAGTTGTAATTACAACCGGTACGTATTTGCGCGGAAAAATTATTATGGGTGAGTTGATGTATGAAAGTGGACCTAACAATCAACAGCCTTCATTAAAGTTAGCAACATCTTTAAAAGAGAATGGACTTGATCTTGTTCGTTTCAAAACTGGTACACCACCACGTGTAAATGGTGAGACGATCGATTTCTCCAAAACGGAAATTCAACCAGGCGATGACGATCCGAAGTTTTTCTCTTATGAAACAAAGGAATCAAATATTGAGCAAATTCCATGTTGGTTGACATACACTTCGCCAGAAACACATCAAATTATTAATGATAATTTGCATCGTGCACCAATGTTCTCCGGAGCAATCGAAGGTACTGGGCCACGTTACTGTCCATCAATTGAAGATAAAATCGTACGTTTTGCGGACAAACCGAAACATCAAATTTTCCTTGAACCAGAAGGCCGTAATACACTTGAGTATTATGTTCAAGGCTTCTCTACAAGTATGCCGGAAGATGTCCAATTAGACATGCTTCGTTCTGTTCCAGGTCTTGAAAATGCTCAAATGATGCGTAATGGTTATGCGATTGAGTATGATTCGGTTGTACCAACACAATTATGGCCTTCATTGGAAACGAAGAAAATTGATGGTTTGTTTACTGCAGGTCAAATCAATGGTACATCTGGTTATGAGGAAGCAGCTGGGCAAGGTGTTATTGCAGGTATTAACGCTGCACGTAAAGTGCAGGGGAAAGAACCAGTTATTATAGACCGCTCACAAGGCTATATAGGTGTTATGATCGATGATCTTGTAACGAAGGGGACTAATGATCCTTATCGTCTGCTTACATCTCGTGCAGAATACCGCTTACTACTAAGACATGACAATGCTGATCTACGATTAACTCCACTAGGCTATGAAATTGGTCTAATTACGGAAGAGCGTTATGAAAGCTTCTTGCGTAAAAAAGAACTAGTAGAGCTAGAAATTGTTCGCTTAACAGAAACTCGTATTAAACCGAGTGATGTGAAGGATATTTTGGAAGAAGCGGGTTCAGCAGAATTAATTCAAGGCGGAAGTATTATTCTACTGCTTCGTCGTCCTGAAATAACTTATAAACATCTTGAAAAAGTATCACCTTCACCTTATGAGTTAACGGAGGAAATGAAGGAACAAGTTGAAATACAAATTAAATATGCTGGATATATTGATAAGCAACTTCACCAAGTTGAGCGTATGACGAAGATGGAGCGCAAACGTATCCCAGAAACTATAGATTATAGCGATATAAAAGGTCTTTCTAATGAATCAAAACAAAAGCTGGAACTTATTCGTCCACTATCGATTGGGCAAGCTACAAGAATTGGCGGCGTAACACCAGCAGATATTTCAGTGATGCTTATTTACTTGGAACATTATAACCGAGTGACAGCAGCGAAAGGATCATAATGGATCAGACGATACAATGGTTTACAGAACAATTACGATCGCATCAGATTGAATTGAGTGAACAACAACTCATTCAATTGGAACGATATTATGAATTGTTAGTAGAGTGGAACGAGAAAATGAATTTAACAGGCATTACGGAACGTGATGCAGTGTACGAAAAGCATTTCTATGATTCTATCTCTCTAGCTTTTTACGTAGATATGAAAAGCAAACGGAATATTGCTGATATAGGATCAGGAGCAGGATTTCCAAGTATTCCCTTAAAAATTGTTTTTCCACATTTGCAAGTACTGATTGTAGATTCTTTGAATAAGAGAATTGGATTTTTGAAACATCTAGTAGACCAATTAGGACTTCAAGACGTTCAGTGCGTTCATGGTCGCGCTGAAGATGTAGCTCGCCTTCCACAGTATCGCGATGCCTTTGAATTAGTTACAGCAAGAGCTGTTGCTCGGTTAGCTGTACTTAATGAGTTCTGCTTACCTTTTGTCGCACCAGGAGGTGTTTTTGCTAGTATGAAGGGTGCAAGCCTTTCAGAGGAGCTTCAAGAGGCGAAATTCAGTTTGAAAGAATTAAAAGGTAAGTTTGTTCAAGAACACGAGTTACAACTCCCTAATGAACGCTCAGAGCGTCATATCGTGTGTATCCAGAAGATTGGTCCAACTCCTAACAAGTATCCACGTAAAGCGGGTACGCCAATGAAGGAGCCATTACTATAATTAATGTTTCACGTGAAACACTAATTACCTATCCATCGTTATCGCTTACAGTGTATAATAGCAACTAACAGCATCATAGTTAGTTGCTATTTTTTATTTAATAGAGAATTTGTAGAAATAGCAGGATTCTAGTTAAAGATAGTCGAATTAATCATTAATGATTATATTTGGTACGTGTTCGAAAAATAGGTTTTCAACAATGACATGATTGTATACAGATAGGACGCGGGAACAGATCGCAGAGGCACACTCTATGGAAGTTCAAATTGTTCCAGCTAAATACATCATTCAGTGTGGGATATGTTACTTGTGAAACTTAGTGATCAAGGTTTTTTGAACAAGCTCTTACATTAAGATGCACTACATAGCTGTGTTTTAATCTTGATATGTGCAGGTTATTGACCTATTAGTACCATCTATAGAAGCGCAAGATCACTATAGTGGTTTTCATCACATGATTGGGTGGTTATAGTCAATATGAAAGATCAAATTTCGAAATTGTTTGGATTCAACGAGCAGAAATCTAACCATGAAGAAGTGAAATTAATTCCCATTACCGACATTGTAAGTAGTCCTTTTCAACCTAGGACTATTTTTGATGATGAGCGGATTGATGAGTTATGTCAAACCATTCGGACTCATGGTGTCATTCAACCGATTGTCGTACGAGTCAGAAATGATAAATACGAAATTATCGCTGGAGAACGCAGATGGAGAGCGGTAACTAAGTTAGGGCATGATACGATTCCTGCAATTGTCCGAGAATTTAATGATTCTCAAACTGCTTCTATTGCTCTGATTGAAAATTTACAACGAGAAAACTTAACTGCGGTTGAGGAAGCTGTAGCCTATCAACGATTAATTGAATTGCACACGTTAACACAGGAAAGTTTGGCACAAAGATTAGGGAAAAGTCAGTCTACAATTGCAAATAAACTTCGCTTATTAGGCTTACCTGAAATAGTGAAACAATCTCTAATGGAACGCCAAATTACAGAACGACATGCTAGAGCTTTACTTTCACTTGATAGTGAAGAACTACAGTTGAAAGTTCTTCAAGATATTATTAAAAATGAATTGAATGTTAAACAGACAGAGATGCGTATTGCATTTCTAAAGGAATTGACGAAGCCGAAGAAAGCGAAACGGATTTCGTTTACAAAAGATGTACGTCTTGCATTGAATACGATTCGCCAATCGATTGAGATGGTATCGGGCTCTGGACTTGAAATTAAGACAAAAGAACAAGATCATGAAGATCATTATGAAATAGTCATTAAAATCCCTAAAAATTCCAAATAAATTTGAAATATACAAAAGGAATGCCACCACCTGTCAATGTAGGCGGCAATGCCATTTCTTCAATAGTTTCACACATGAGGTGAGGAAAATGTCTAAAGTTATTGCGATAGCGAATCAAAAAGGTGGAGTTGGTAAAACGACGACTTCCGTCAATTTATCGGCTTGTCTTGCATCGCTAGGCAAGAAAGTATTACTTATTGATATCGATCCACAAGGAAATACAACAAGTGGTCTAGGTATTAATAAGGGCGACGTGGCTAATTGTATATATGATGTGTTAATTAATGAAGTGAACCCAAAAGAAATAATTATTTCAACGGCAGTTCCTGGTCTTGATATTATGCCGGCAACGATTCAACTTGCTGGCGCAGAGATTGAACTAGTCCCTACCATATCTAGAGAACAAAGATTGAAAAAAGCAATTGCTTCAGTTAAAGATAAATATGATTATGTTATGATCGATTGTCCGCCTTCACTAGGCATTTTAACTATAAATTCACTAACCGCTGCTGATTCTGTGCTTATCCCTATTCAGTGTGAATATTATGCGCTTGAAGGTTTAAGTCAGTTGTTAAATACAGTCCGTCTAGTGCAGAAACATTTAAATACATCGTTGCAAATTGAAGGTGTATTATTAACAATGTTAGATGCTCGAACAAATCTTGGTCTTCAGGTTATCGAAGAAGTTAAAAAATATTTCCAACAAAAGGTTTATCAGACGATAATTCCAAGAAATGTGCGTTTAAGTGAAGCTCCGTCACATGGACAGGCGATTATTTCATATGATCCAAAGTCTAAAGGTGCTGAAGTTTATCTTGAACTGGCTAAGGAAGTGATATCTTATGAAAAAGTCACTAGGTAAAGGGTTGGATGCATTATTTCAACCTATTGAAAGTGAAGAAGTACTTCGTCTTAATCTTACCGATATAAGACCAAACCCATATCAGCCGCGAAAAACGTTTGATGATGAAACAATAAAAGAACTTGCTGAATCAATCAAAGAGCAGGGAGTTATACAACCAATTATTGTTCGTAGAGTATTGCGTGGCTTTGAAATTGTAGCAGGAGAACGCCGTTTTCGTGCGTCGCAGTTATGCGGCAATGACAAGATTCCAGCAGTCGTTCGTGATATGGATGATGCTAAAGTAATGGAAATTGCTTTAATTGAGAATTTGCAACGCGAAGATCTGAATGCAATTGAAACTGCGGTAGCATATGAGGCGTTAATGGACAAATTCAGTTTAACGCAAGAAGAACTATCATTGAAAGTAGGTAAATCTCGCTCGCATATCGCTAATTTTGTACGGTTGTTAGCGCTACCAGTGAGTATTAAAGATTATGTTTCACGTGGAACAATGTCAATGGGACATGCAAGAGCAATTGTAGGTGTAAAAGATCAAAACATTCAATTAGACTTAGCCGAACAAGTGGTGGAGAGTAATTGGAGCGTTCGTGAATTGGAAGATGCAATTGCAAAGATGAATGAGAAAAAAACGATTCCTACTAAAAAGGAAAAAGTTAAAAAGAGGGATCCGTTTATTATTAGTATAGAATCACAATTGCGTGAAAAATATCAAACGGGTGTAAAAATTAAGCAATCTAAAAACAGAGGTAAAATTGAGCTTGAATACTATAGCAAGCAAGATTTGGAACGGATTTTAGAACTGTTGCAACTACAATAATTTGTATTAAATATGGTTGTATAATATGGCATATCAAAGTTGTAATCTTTTGTATAAAGGATTAAACTTAGGTATGCCATTATTTTATTTGTTGGAGGGAAACGGATTGTCAGAGCAACAACAATATATGTACTTTGATCATGCAGCAACATCATGGCCTAAGCCTGAATCCGTGATCCAAGCTGTCAGTCATGCTTTAATTAACGATAGTGCTAATCCTGGTCGGGGAAGTCATGCTATGGCAGTAAGAGCGAGTAGAATATTATTTAACGGAAGAAAGCAACTTGCAAAATTATTTGGTATTAAAAACCCGAATGATATTGCATTTACTTATAATACGACTATGGCGCTGAATATGGCTATAAAAGGTTTTGTGAAAAGTGGAGATCATGTTATCGCAACGTCAGTTGAACATAATTCAGTAAGAAGACCACTCTATGAGTTAGAACAAAACTATAATGTAGAAGTAACGTATATTGATGCTGATGAAGAGGGTCATATTAATATGAACCATTTAAAGCAAAGTTTCAAAGAAAACACGACGTTAATAGTTGTAAACCATAGTTCGAACTTGCTTGGAACGATAATGCCACTAGAGCAAATCAGTGAAATCGTACATAAGCATGGTGCGAAAATGTTAGTCGATGGGGCACAAAGTGTAGGGATAATACCAATCGATGTGACTACAATGGGGATAGATATGTTAGCGTTCCCTGGTCATAAGGGGTTACTCGGTCCCCAGGGGACGGGAGGGCTTTACATCGCTCCTGACATAGATCTGAATCCACTTCTACATGGTGGAACAGGAAGCCAGTCTGAAGTGCCATATCAGCCGTCAGTACGTCCTGACCGATATGAAGCTGGAACTCAGAATACTGCTGGAATAGCAGGACTTACAGAAGGTGTAAAACATGTTCTTTCGGTAGGGGTAGAACAGATTTATATGCATGAATGGGAACTTACACAGCAATTATTAAGAGGGTTACAGGAACTCGAAGGAGTACATTGCTTAGGACCACAAATTGGCGAACCTCGAACAGGGATTGTAGCATTTAATATTCCTCATATTGATCCTTCGGAGTTGTCGTTCATTCTTGATCAGCATTATAACATCGCTGTACGTGCAGGTTTTCATTGTACGCCAACCGCACATCAAGTTGCGGGAACAAGTGAACGAGGAGCAGTACGAGCAAGTATCGGATATAGTACAACAAAGGAACAAGTGGATGTATTTATCGGGGCTATTGAAGAGATAATAGCACAATACGAATAGCGGTAGATGTAGTTCAAAACAGTCACTTGTGATCACGATGTAACTCGCTGTAGGCTAGACGGCGGCGAATATGTCCCCCATCGAAAGCCTTCGTCTGCTCACGTACCAATAATGTGCGTTGTGCTACTCGTTTTCGCTGTGTGTCATCTTCTTGGGCTGACAAGTGAATGTTTTGAAGCATTATTGGAAGCGGAAGTTCAAACACCTGCTTTTACAACATACAATTTAAGAGAACAATTAATTATGCAGATATGAACATTAAGGGAGCGAAATGTAGTGGATTGGTTAACAGAGAATGTCGAAATTATTGTAATTGTTCTTATAGCTATGGTGTTAATTCAATGGATCATGATGTTGAATCTAGGAGGTAAACTGAAAAAGCTAAGAAAATCATATTTACATATGATGGAGGGTGCAGGCGTAGAAAATTTGGAAGGCGTTATTCAATCGTTGCAAGAAGAACAAAAACTACAAACTGCTGAAATAGAAAATGCAGCTCTACGAATGGCAAAAGTAGAGGCGAAAATGCCACAACTAAAAAGTAATATAGCAATAAAACGATATAATGCTTTTTCAAATATAGGTAGTGATATGAGTTTCTCCGTTGCGATTACGAATGATAATAAAGATGGAATAGTGTTAACGAGTATTCATAGTCGTGAGGGAGCCTATATATATGGCAAGCCAGTAGATAAGGGGACTTCACAATACTCATTAACACCGGAAGAGCAAGAAGTTATTAATGCAGCCAAGTAGTCTATAAATTGAACTCTGTTAGTTTCAAGTCTTGATCATCTTCTGAATTATTACGATAGCGTTTGGCAATAGCATGATACAAACATTGAGCAATAATATCAGCCATTGACATGACAAGATGAAGCCGAGTATTTTGCAATACGAAATACTCCATAAATCCACCGACGTTCACTACACCTGTAATATGCATATTGCCAACAGGAGGCAGTTCTTTATTAACTCCAGCTCCAGGTCTGACAGGACCTAGATTGGCCTGAATAAAGCCTACACTCGATGCTTGACCTAGACATGCATCGATTCCGATGACGAAAGGATTACGATAGCTGTTTTTGATAGTATCCATCGTCTGTTGTAAGTTAAGTGCATGCACAGGTTCGGCTATTGAACCGTATACATGCATAAGGGTAGAACGATATTTTGTTAAATGAGTACCAACTAGTGGTCCCAAACAATCTCCCGTTGAACGATCCGTCCCTATACATACAATAACAATTTCTTGCCCGGAGGAAGCATATTGTAGTAGATTAAGCAATTCTTGTTGCAATACGCTACGTATCAATGGGGAGTTATGCGATATTTTTACTGATGAGTTATTAGACATTGTTTCTTGTAAGTTTCCTTTCTTGAAACAAAATATATAATACTAGTATGTAGAGAAAATAAGGGATTTATACTTGTACTAGAGGATTACGAAAGGGGATCATCGGCATCGTGGTAGAAAATAACCTATTATTAATCGCTTTTGATTCTACACAACAAGCATTACGTGCGGAAATGTTACTAGAATACGCTGATATAGAAATCGATATTTGTCCTACACCGAAGGAAATTACTGCAGGATGCGCACTTTCTATTCATTTTCCGTTAGAGAATTTGAATACGGTACAGCAAATTATTGTCCAAGAGAACGTAGAAGTTAGAGGGATATTTGAGAAAAACGCTCATGATTATAGGTTAATTTCTTCTTAGATTGCTTAAGATGGTGGTGTGAAATGGACATGGAAAAATTGTATGATGATACATTGGGTATGCTAATTGATGATCCATTTTGGAGTAGTATAGTGTTAGGGTTACTTCGAATCATTCTAATAATTGTCATGGGCAGAATGCTCGTATGGCTAGTTCATAAATCTATAAATCGTGTAGTTATAGATAAAATGAGTGTGAAGCATCCAAATCAACGTCGTAGAATATTAACAGTAAGCAAATTGCTCAAAAACACAGTATCTTATATTACTTATTTTATTATGGGATTGCTTGTGTTATCAGAACTAGGTATACCAATAGCACCGTTAATAGGAGGTGCTGGAATTGTTGGTATAGCTATCGGTTTTGGTGCGCAAAGTTTGGTCAAAGATGTAATTACAGGTTACTTTATTGTGCTGGAGGATCAATTTGCGGTAGGGGATACTATTTCTACAGGTAAATTCAAAGGTAAAGTAGAAGTGATAGGTATGCGTACCACTAGATTAATTAATGAGAGTGGCGAAGTTCATATTGTACCAAATAACTTAATCAACGAAATTACTAATTTCTCAATGCATGCGGGTAACGTGAAGCTTGATATTCCTATAGAGTATAATGGGAACTTGCATCATATTATGCAAGTTGTGAAACAATGTGCAGACAATCTTGTACATGAGCGGATGATTGGAACGCCCAATGTGCTTGGTTTGCAACAGTTTAGTAAAGATGAAATCGTAATGCGCATCGAGGTGCAGTGTGTAGCCACGTATGAAGAAGAATTACTACGATATATGAATGAGCAATTTAAGTTAATGTTGGAACAAGAGCAGCTTCAAATGAAGCAAATTGACTCTTAAAAAAGGGGAGGGATTACAATGGAGCGAAAGCAATTTCAACTTGGGGATATCGTTCTTATGAAGAAAGTACATCCCTGTGGATCAAGTGAAATGGAAGTTATCCGTATGGGAATGGATATCCGTATGAAATGTGTAGGTTGTGGACATAGCATTCTAATCCCTCGTGCAAAATTCGAGAAAAATATGCGTAAAGTTGTGAGACCTGCTAATACGGACTAATATCTGTTGTCTTTACGTATAGTGTGCTAATTTTATGAAATCTAGTTATAACGATTTCTAGCTTAACGAAAGTTGAATTAAGATAACGAAATGAGCCACTCCAATATTGGAGTGGCTCATTTCGTTATCTTATGGGAGTGTAATTTCACTTGGTTATAAGTATAGATTAAGTGTTTAACCTACTATGGATTCAAGTATGTGAAGAAAATATCTTCAATCATCCATTTATCTTCGATATACCTTAGCATAATTCTTCGCTCGACATACATACCGCCAGCATCCTTTGGTACTTCGATTTGATCAAGATAACCATGACCTTCGCCAGTATAGAAGTAGCTACTAGCTTTTACTGTAAATTGGTGTTTAGACTTTAAACCTGCTTGTTGAATTATTTTATTGATGAAGGTATCGGTGAAATAAGGTTTGAAATGAGTTCTGATCTGTTTGTAAGCCGAAAGATTTGTTGCTGCATTTGCTTCTTTAATTAAAGTATTGATTCTTTGTTCAGATATTTCAGGAACCTCAATTTTAGATTTGGTAGATATAATAACTTTTCTATTATCTAAAGTCACTGTAGCAATTCCCGTTTTTTGTTCCCAATTAACAGTTGCTCCGATGGTCTGACTAATAAATCTTATTGGTACGAACGTAACACCTTGATCAATTTGAGGACGAGTATCAAGAGTGATACTTTCACCGTTAACCGTAACATAATTCGAATTTGTCGGTAGAACAATCTCAATATTACCTTTGTTCATCGTTACGGTTCTAGTCTGTTGAGCCCACTTCACATTAACATCTAGTGCTTCAGAAACAACGCGTAATGGAATTAATGTAGATCCACGTACAAGTTTTCCGTCTACATGGATATTATCTGATTGTGCAAAAGTTTGGTTTGGCAGAAACGGTTGTAACAATAATATAGCTGCCAATAATGCGACTATAGATTTCTTCATCATGATGTACTCCTCTGAGTTATCTAGTTTTATTATTACTGTACACGCGGTATGACACGAATAATAGAATCGTTTACGTTTACTCCAATAGCTTCCCATTGGCTGGATGCATTTCTTTCGTAATGAACCGTAATCGTATGTTTAGCTTCAGATCTCCAGTTTATATCACCTACAAAAGCAGTTATCTCTGCATCAAGTTTCTTTTTCTCTCTATTTAACTTTATGTCCATTTCTTCTATAGACAGAGATGTTAGCTGGAACTTTTCATTGTTCGTCACTTTTTCACCGATAATAATGTTTTCAGTAAACGACTTCGTATCTTGTAGTATCTGGTCTTCAGTAGGTTCAGTTGATGAATGACCACATGCTACTAAAAATAGTAGTAGAAAAAGAATTAGAGAATAAGTTACTTTATTCATATATATGTTCCCCTTATACTCTCGCAATTTATTATTAATATTTAAGTTAGCATCCTTTACTACATAATAAACGCGTAAGAGCTAAGTATTGTTGCAAATATTGATATGATATTTCGTTATTAAAGAGATAGCTGTATTTCCTATAATTATGCTATCATTATTGGTACCAATAATAGTAAGTGAGGTTTAGCTATGGAGTATAAAACCAATGTAATGCGAATTCTCGATCAACGAAAAATACACTACAATCATTATACTTACGCTGATACGGATGCTATTAGTGGTATAGAGGTAGCTGGAATATTAGGTGAAAATCCTGCTCAAGTATTTAAGACATTAGTAACGACAGGTAAGTCGAAACGTAATTATGTATTTATGATTCCTGTTGCTGAAGAACTCGATCTAAAGAAGGCTGCTGTAAGTGTTGGAGAGAAATCAATTGAGATGTTAAAGTCGAAAGATTTGTTGCCTCTAACAGGCTATGTACATGGGGGGTGCTCTCCAATTGGGATGAAGAAGCGATTGCTGACTGTTATTGATGCTTCTGCTAATCAGTTTAAAACCATTATATGTAGTGCAGGAAAAATTGGATATCAAGTTGAGCTCTCAATTACTAATCTATCCGAAATCATTCAGATGGAGCTAGCTGAGATTACAGTTATTCATAATGAGTAACCTATATATAAATAAAAAGTCGCGGGAAATGATCTAAACAGTTGATCTCCCGCGACTTTTTATTTATATAAGACGATGACAGAGGCCTAATTTCAATTAGTATAAGTTGTCTATGTGAATCTATAAGAGATCATTGAAGAGAGAATGTTAGCCATTATATTTATTTCAAGATATTGTTAATATATCGTTGAATGTCAAATATTACAGTCTTATAATTAACGATATGTAGTGAATATCCAAGAGAAAAGGGGTTCAAGTACATTGACGACTATACTGGTAATAACTGGAATTGTTTGTCATCTAATTATCTATTATACATACCGAAATCAAGGAAAGTATCGGGAAGGTATGCTATTTGCTGTATTGTTACCAGAGAGTGCGTTGTTAGATCCAGAGATTCAACATATTCAGCAGCAATACAGTAAAAAAATGAAGGTTAGTAATCGGTGGATGATAGCTTCATACATACCGCTTATTGCGTTGCACTCATGGACTACATTTCAACTCCTCTATTACATATGGTGGTTAATTGTTATAATATTCTGGTTAACGAAACCTTTTCGTCAATCGTTGCAAGCAACAATGGCACTAAAGGAAGAACATGAATGGTATGTTAAACCTAAGCAAGAAGTTAATGGTCAGTTAGTTGATGATGATGGTGATGAGTATTGGAGTAATGGATTTACTTATCATAATACTAATGATCGTCGCGTACTCGTTCCCAAACGAATTGGCATTGGTGAAACTATTAATACAGCTACTCGAACTGGTAAAATTATTATGCGTAGCACAATCAGTATTACACTGCTTAGTTTTATTTTTATTTCTTTTATGCTGATTCGCTCAGAATTCAATTCTCCAATATTAGAAATATTAGAGGGTGATACGATAGCGATTAACTATCCTATGTATTCCACAAACATGTTTGTAGAGGATATTGTAGATATCTCGCTAGTAAATGATTACCCTAAAGTTAAGAAAATAAATGGAGAAGCAACAAAGAATTTTTTAAGAGGACAATTTAATTCAAGTGATCTAGGGAAAATTAAAATGTACATTTTCAAAAACAATCCACCTTATATTGAAATTCAATTGAAAAGTGGATATGTTTTTTATAATGATCAAGATCCAGAGATGACTAAGCAATGGTACGAAGAACTGCTATTATTACATAACTCAAGTTAAATGAAGTTGATTTTTACTAGAAATATTAAGTGATAGCTTGTCTTTATATATGGTAATATCGTAATTAGTACTAACTCTTTTATAATGTGAATTGGAGGTGTCAACATCGTGAGTGAACAAACGCGAGTTGATGGATATTTTGGTGAATTTGGTGGTAGTTTTGTTCCTCCAGAATTACAAGAAGTAATGGATTACTTATCAGAGCAATTTTATCATTTTAAAGATGATCCCGATTTTAACGAAGAGCTTCAGTATTATTTAAAAGAATATGTAGGTCGTGAAAATCCACTTACATATGTTGATCGTTTGACTAAAGAGTGGGGTGGCGCAAAAATATATTTGAAGCGCGAGGATTTGAACCACACTGGAGCACATAAAATAAACAATGTCGTTGGACAGATTCTACTTGCTAAACGTATGGGTGCAAAGCGTGTTATTGCTGAGACTGGTGCAGGGCAGCATGGTGTTGCTACAGCGACAGCGTGTGCGATGTTCGATATGGAATGTATTATCTATATGGGCGCAGAGGATACGCGTAGACAAGCATTAAATGTATTCCGTATGGAATTATTAGGAGCAACAGTGGTGCCGGTAGAAGCGGGACAAGGCCGTTTGAAGGACGCTGTTGATGCTGCACTAGGTGATCTTGTTGAAAATTATAGCAATACCTTCTATTTACTTGGTTCTGCAGTAGGACCACATCCATTCCCAACGATGGTAAAGCATTTCCAATCCATTATTAGTGAGGAATCTAAACGTCAAATTCTTGAAAAAGAAGGTCGACTTCCAGATGCCGTTATCGCATGTGTAGGTGGAGGTTCTAATGCAATTGGAGCGTTCGCTCATTATATCGATGAGCCTTCTGTTCGACTTATTGGAGTGGAACCAGATCAAGCACCATCGTTAACAGAAGGTGTACCAAGCATACTACATGGCTTCAAATGTCTAGTATTGCTTGATGAAGAGGGAAACCCGAAACCAACATATTCTATAGCTGCAGGTCTTGATTATCCAGGTATCGGACCAGAGCATAGCCATCTGAAGGTAAGTGGACGTGCTGAGTATGTAACAATTTCTAATGAGGAAGTATTAGCAGCCTTCCAAGAGTTATCTCGTACAGAAGGAATTATTCCTGCATTAGAAAGTGCACATGCTGTAGCTTATGCTAAAAAACTTGCGCCAACGATGAGCCAAGATGAAATCATTATCGTGAACCTTTCTGGTCGTGGTGATAAAGACGTTGAGCAAGTGTTCAAAATGCTGAAGTAATATTTCTCTATAATAGAAGTAGTTCATAAAGCCCGCTTTTTGAACTTGCAGTAAAAAGAGAACGACCCTGCCTCTAAGAGAATCTTAGCGATAGGGTCGTTCTTTTCGTGACGGCTAATGATAATGTTGTTACACTTCATCTTCTGTAAGAAAAGAAAATTACACAAGTAAGAACAAACTCAGCGTAGGCTAAGCGGCTATTCCACTAATCGTAATGACCATTATTGCGTGGGCAATAATGGAATCCTTCCCTTGCTACATTTAGCGAGTTGAAAAGCTTTTATTCCTTGCACTTATTAAGTCCAATGGAACCACACCTCTCTTCACCGTCGATAATAATATGTGCACAATGATAAATTAATATACATGATCATGAAAAAAAGTTTACTCAGCAATAAATTATAAGTGCAAGTTCGCAACATATTCGATGTCGGGTATGCTTCCTGCATTAATTCGTTATCAAAGTCCGCGTTTTGAACTACCTCTATAATAAGTGGTGTATATTAACAACGCCATGCTCATCTTGTATTTGCCTATAACATTTGTTATACTAAGCAGATGCGAGTACACACTCGCTCCTTGCTCTATTTATAGGGCCGTTAGTCCAAAGGGAGGTGAAATAAAATGCGCAAATATGAAGTGATGTACATCATTCGTCCGGATGTTGAGCAAGAAGCTGTCCAAGCTCTTGTTGAAAAGTTTAATGGAGTTATCTCCAACGGTGGTGAGGTTACAAAATCCGATGTTATCGGAAAGCGTCGCCTTGCGTATGAAATCAACAAACTTCGTGAAGGTCATTTCGTACTAGTACAATTTACAGCTACTGCTGAGATTGTAAACGAGCTTGATCGTGTAATGAAGATTGCGGATGAAGTTATCCGTTCGTTGATCGTAAGAGATGTAGCTTAAGAAGTCTCAAGGTTTCGATTGGGAGGTCGTAATAATGTTGAACCGTGTGATATTGATCGGAAGATTAACGAAGGATCCAGAACTACGCTATACCCCAGCAGGTGTTGCTGTTACTCAATTTACGATTGCTGTTGATAGACCATTTTCTTCTAGTGGCGGAGAGCGTGAAGCGGATTTCATTCCAGTTGTAACGTGGCGCCAATTAGCTGAAACTTGCGCAAACTATTTGCGTAAAGGCCGCTTAACTGCAGTTGAAGGACGCATTCAAGTGCGGAATTACGAGAACAATGAGGGCAAGCGTGTGTATGTTACAGAAGTAATTGCAGACAATGTTCGCTTCTTGGAATCCAATCGTGAGGGTAGTCCTCGTGAAGAAAGCTATAGCAATAATAATGGTGGCGGATATAACGCAGATGGCGGAAGCCAAAGTAATCGTCCTGCTCAAGCCCCACGCAGTACCAATGTTGATCCATTCAAGGATGACGGACGCCCTATTGATATTTCGGAAGACGACTTACCATTCTAATGCACTGACATGTTTTGAATTTATGTTAAAAGTCACTTTGACCCTTGCTGATGCAAGGGTTCTTTTTTTGTCTATAGATAATTAAGTTTGGTAATAAGATAAAATATTATGCATGAGTTGCCTGTGGAAAAGTAATGAAGGATCAGAAAATAGAGTTATCCACTTGTGTATAACTC
The DNA here is from genome assembly GCF_024721975.1 of Paenibacillus endoradicis. The sequence goes on from NZ_JANQBB010000004.1 coordinate 30,791, forward strand.
TATTTAAATGAATGCTATCCACCTGTAAATAACTCAAATAAAAAATATCCACTGTGGATAAGCGTGAGATGAAGACGAAGAGGGTTACTAACAATGTATCCACTATTGTATAGTAAAATGCTCCACAGCGGTAAATCTCAAATTACAGTTAGCATAACGAAAGAGACATTGAATAGTACAGCAATGCTTTTTTTAACATGTATTCATAACAATTTAAGATAATGACTTGCTCATGACGTAATTAGTTAATGATACTTGCTGCCGTTCTACTTGTTGCATCTGTTCAACTTGAAATCCGTGATGTTCAAAAAAAGGTTTAGCTGTAATGCTGGCTTCTGTATAAATGGAGTCCAGCTTCAATTGCTCCGCATCGTGTTCTAGTTGAGCTAGTAATGCGGTAGCAATTCCTTGTCGCTGATAATCTTTGTGAACGTATAGACGATCAAGATGACCATCATCACTCATATCAGTAAATCCAACGATAATATCATCTTTCTTTGCTACATAGGTAATATGTTGTTGTAAGCTCTGCTGCCAACTGTCTGCTTTACTTGAACGTTCCTCTGGCGGGGCCCATGCTTGCAACTGCTTAACGGTATAATGTTCTGCATTAATATGATGAACTGTATTGTAGAAGAGTGTAATGATTTCTTCTATATGATTAGGTTCATATTGCTCAATATGTAGCATTTTTAATTCTCCTTCAGATCTAATTAATGACTCGGCAAACATTAGAAAACCAGAAATACCCCATCACAGTGTACTTAAAAGAAGGTTGATCTTTGTAAGTAATATCTATGATAGGGTATTCATGTATATTATTAATCTTTACGTTTCTTAGCTATCGCTACCGTACAACGAGAGACACAGATTAGTCGATCTTGTTCATCCGTAATCTTAATATCCCATACTGCGGAGCTACGACCTTTGTGTAGTGGTGTACCTACAGCAGTAACGATCCCTTGCCCAACGCTGCGTAAATGATTCGCATTAATTTCCATGCCCATAGCAACTTCATTTTCTTGATCTATACTGGCCCAAGCACCGATACTAGCTACTGTTTCAGCAAGAACGACGGATGCCCCACCATGCAATAATCCAAAGGGTTGTTTTGTTTTTTCATTAACGGGCATCGTGCATACTACTTTATGTGCAGACAACTCTAATGTTTCAATACCTAACGTTTCAATAATTGTTCCTTTAATATCCATCATATCGATATTCCTCCGTACGTGACATGTAGAAGATCATTCGTTAGAACTGATTCACAACATAGCCAAGCAGTATACTGAACGTTAATAATAAGCCAAACATTGTATTGAACTGTGCTGTAGATTTCATAGCAGGCATCATCTCATAAGCAACCGTTTTGCCTTGGAATAGCTTAACAGCTTGAATCGCTTTCGGCGCACTGGCAAATACAAGTATTGCCCAAGGTGTAACATGACCGGTGAAGACAAGAACTACAATCCAAGCGAATGCAATAATAAATGTTGCAGCAAGTAACTTAATGGCATTAGGGCGACCTAGTAAAATGGCGATTGTTTTACGTCCAAATTCTTTGTCACCATCAAGATCACGAATGTTGTTCGATAAATTAATCGCGCCAATTAAGAAGCCGACACTTATAGAAACGAAGAAATGAGACCAAGAAAGATTGCCAGTCTGAATGAAATAAGTAATCATAATAATAACAGGACCCATTAGTAAGCCTGAGAATAGTTCTCCAAATGGAGTTGAAGAAATAGGAAGTGGTCCTGCTGTATAGAAATAGCCTACAAGCATACATACTACTCCAATTACAGCAATCCACCAAGAGCTAGATATACAAATGTATATTCCAATTAACATGGAGATAAAGTAGAACAAAAAGGCAAGGTTACGAACAAACTTAGGTGCTACACCATCTCGTACAATTGTACCGCCAATACCTACAGAGTCTTTTGTGTCTAGTCCGCGAACAAAATCGTAATATTCATTGAACATATTCGTTGCCGCTTGAATAAGAAGCGAAGCAACCAGCATCAACATAAACAACAACAAATTCATGCTATTATCAAAAAGTGCCATTGCAGTACCAGTAAATACAGGGACAAAAGATGCTGTCAATGTATGAGGACGCATTAGCCTCCACCAAACATTTTGTGTGGTTGTTTGTAATTCTGTTTGCATCATACCGCATCCTTACTATTATAATATAAGTAACATAATAAAGTTCATTTATAAGTGTAGGATAACTAGTGTAAAGTGTCAACGCAAGAAACTTGGTAGAAAGTTGACGATATTCTAGTAGGAGTGTATTCTTGAAACAGATAATTCGGTAAGGTAATGACAAGGGTGAATAACGTGATTTCTAATAATAAAATGTACATATTAATGAAAGAAGGCAAACGACAAGCCCATCTTTCTGGAAATAATGTGTTGGTAAGTTCAGTATCCGAGATCGACAAGATGGATTTACCAGCCTTTTTTTCATACGATGAACACAAATATAAGGGAAATCGATTCTTATGGTCTGAACCAGGCAGAACGTTATCATTCGTCGGCTTAGGTAGTGTTCTTACATTAACTGCGAACAATGCTACGACACGCTATGAAGAGATTAATGACGCTTGGACAGCAATTGCTACGGAAGCAATTATTGATCATAATATTTCTGGATATGTAGGACCTATATTATTTGGTGGTTTTTCTTTTGATCCTAATATTGCACGGACAGAGAAGTGGGGCGATTTCGCTCATACTAGCTTTGCTGTGCCTCAATTTATGGTTACGGAACATGAAGGTAAGACTTGGCTTACTATTAATGCATGGATATCACCAGATGAAGGAGATATCGAGCAGGAGACATTAAGCATTGATCTTGCGAAATACGCATATGTTGCTTCGGATAGAGACATACTGCAATCCATTATGAAGGAAGAAATTGCACCTTCTGACTGGATGAGTGCGGTAGGTAATGCCGCATCATCTATACGTAATGGAGAGTTAGAAAAAGTGGTACTAGCTAGAGCTATTACGTTAGAAGCAAAGGAACCGTTTCATGCAGAGGAAGTAGTTAGAAGTTTATTATCTGATCAGCTGGATACTTACGTATTTGCCATTGATAAGCAGTGTAGCTGTTTTGTCGGTGCAACTCCTGAACGACTAATTAAGCGCCAAGGAGATCAATTCCAGACGTTATCATTAGCGGGTTCTATTGCACGTGGTGCAACGGTATCAGAGGATGAACATTTAGGAAGTTTCTTGAGCCAAGATGTGAAAAATCTACATGAACATGAGTTAGCAGTCCATATGATCAAGGATGCTATGTTAGAGCTTTGTGAAGATGTTGATGCACCTGATGCACCAATTATTCGTAAGCTGAAAGATATCCAGCATCTAGCTACGCCTATTTCGGGTCAAGCTAAACCTAATGTTACATTACTACAAGCGGTGGAAGCATTACATCCTACGCCAGCACTTGGTGGTATGCCAAGGCAAGCTGCATTGGAATCAATTCGTACTTTAGAGCATATGGATCGTGGTTGGTATGCAGCTCCAATTGGTTGGTTGAATACACGCTTAGAAGGTGAGTTTGCGGCAGCGATACGTTCAGCATTACTGAAAGATCGCAGAGCATACTTATTTGCAGGCTGTGGCATTGTCGGCGATTCAGATCCGCTTAGTGAATATAATGAAACAGCATTGAAATTCAGACCAATGTTAGCAGCATTGCAAGCTATTGATGTTGAGGAGTAGCTGAAATAGCAAAAAAGTTACTCTAATGAGTTAGTTAAGCGCCACTTGGTGTGAAATAATGAAAAAAGTTAACTAGATAGTTATGAAAAGTTTAGGAGGGAAAGTGATGAGTTCAGACGGAGCAACATTATATCTCAGCGCATTTATTGATGAATTGGTAAGATCGGGCTTGAAGCATATCGTTGTCAGTCCTGGCTCGCGCTCGACACCTCTAGCGGTATTAGCGGCAGAACATCCACACCTTCAACTATGGATGAATATAGATGAACGTTCAGCGGCATTTTTTGCACTAGGAATTGCCAAGGCGAAGCAAGAAGCTGTAGCTCTATTATGTACATCAGGAACGGCTGCGGCTAATTACTTCCCTGCGATAACGGAAGCGAATTTGTCGCGTGTACCATTAGTTGTACTTACTGCAGATCGTCCACATGAGTTACGTGATGTGGGTGCACCGCAGACGATTAATCAGTTAGGATTGTACGGTGATCATGTGAAGTGGTTTTCTGAGATGCCTATTCCTGAGGCAAGTGATCTCTTGTTGAAGCATGCTCGTATTTCCGCAGCACGTGCGGTGATGACAGCAAATAGTAAGCCAAGTGGACCAGTCCACTTGAACTTCCCATTGCGAGAGCCATTACTTCCTAATCTTGAGCATCCACAGCTATTTGGCGGAGGCAGGGAAGATGGTCAACCTTATACCGCAAATGTAGCAGGAACGATGGTAGCCCCAGTAGAACAGATACAGATGCTAGCTAGGCAGTTAGGTGAAGTAGACAAAGGGATTATCGTATGTGGTCCTCATGACGAGCCTCAGCTGTTAGAAGTGGTGACTGCGTTAGCTAAGAAGCTTGGATATCCTATAATAGCGGATCCGCTATCTCAGCTAAGAAGTGGTTCTCATGATCATAGCTACATTGTAGATAGTTACGATTCATTTTTGAGAGATGAAATGGTGGCAGCAACGCTTGAGCCATTAGTGATCATTCGTCTTGGAGCAATGCCAGTCTCAAAACCGTTGCTACAATATATGAATCGTCATCAAAGCAGTAGAATGATTGTGGTCGATGAAGCGGGTTGGCGAGATCCTACATTGTTAGTATCAGATCGCTTCAACGTTCATCCAGTCTTATTCTGCAAGCAACTATGTGAAGCTACAGAGCAGTTACAGCTGTCTGAAGTGAAACGCGACCATAGTAAGTGGACAGCTCAATGGCTTAACGTAAATGATGTGACGAGAGAGCTATTACAGCAGGAAGTTAGCCGTGATCATGCAGGTCAACTGTTCGAAGGTACAGTAGTAACAGAACTACAAGCTTTAATGGATAGTAATAGCACATTGTTTGTTGGCAATTCGATGCCAATCCGTGATGTAGATAGTTTCTTCTGCAACAAAGAAAGCTCTATACGCATTTTGGCAAATCGCGGAGCGAATGGAATTGATGGACTGGTATCTACGGCGATTGGTATTAGTGCTGTAAATGAGCAGACGGTATTGTTAATTGGAGATCTGTCTTTCTATCATGATATGAATGGATTATTAGCGGCTAAGCTTCATCAGCTTAATATAACGATAGTCATTGTTAACAATGATGGTGGAGGTATTTTCTCCTTCCTACCACAAGCTAAGCTACCGAATCATTTTGAAGTACTATTCGGTACACCAACTGGACTTGATTATGAGTATGCAATTAAGATGTATGGCGGTCAATTCCAGAGGGTACAAAGTTGGCAACAATTCCGTGAAGCTTTCCAGCAGGCGGAGCAACTTGGTGGGTTACAAGTGATTGAAGTTCCAACGAATCGTGAACTTAATGTTGAACTTCATCGTCAAATCTGGCCGCGAATGTCAGCTAAGTTAGCGAAGCTGTTATCATGAGGGACTTAATGGGATGAAGTATATCATTAATGGGGCAACATATTATGTAGAGCTTCATGGCGAAGGACAAGCATTACTATTGCTACATGGTTTCTCAGGTAATCATGAACAGTGGACGCCTTTCATCGAAAGTTGGACTGCAGAACATCAGCTCATTATCGTTGATCTATTAGGTCATGGTAAGAGTGAAGCAAATGCTGATTATAATCGCTACCATACAGAGCAAACGGTCACCGACTTAGTCGAGCTGCTTGATCAATTATATATCGAATCTGCGATCGTGCTAGGATATTCCATGGGAGGCAGAATAGCCTTATCTATGGCACAGCTTGCCCCATCTAAAGTTAACGGCTTAATTCTGGAAAGTACTTCTCCAGGACTTGCCTCCTTAGAAGAAAGACAAGCTAGAATGGATAGTGATGAGGCATTAGCTTCGAAAATTGAACAACATGGAATTGATTGGTTTGCTGATTATTGGGCAGAACTTCCGTTATTTGCTAGTCTAAAATTGTTGCCATTAGAAGAACAAGAAGCTATTGACCAGCAGCGAAGAAGTAATAAGCCGCAAGGATTAGCAAATAGCTTACGAGGCATTGGTACAGGCGCTCAGCCTTCATGGTGGGATCATATGGAGCATATTACGAAGCCAACATTACTTATTGTTGGTGAATCAGATATGAAGTTTAGAAAGATTGCCGAGCTGATGATGCAACGTATGAATCAGCCATATAAGCAATTAGAGATTGTTTCCGAAGCTGGTCACAATGTGCATATGGAACAACCTCATAAATTTGATACAATAGTAAAGAGATATTTATCTATGAGAAAAGGGATGGTGTAACAGATGTCAGTAATACCTTGGGAAAAATACGGTAATTTCGAAGATATTCTGTATGAAACATATGATGGCATAGCTAAAATTACAATTAATCGTCCAGAAGTTCGTAATGCTTTCCGTCCTAAGACGGTAATGGAACTAATCAATGCATTTGCTATCGCTCGTGATGATGCGAACATTGGTGTTATCGTTCTAACAGGCGCTGGCGACTTAGCATTCTGCTCAGGCGGTGATCAAAAAGTTCGTGGTCATGGTGGTTATGTTGGCGATGATCAAATTCCTCGTCTGAACGTACTTGATCTTCAACGCTTGATCCGTACTATTCCTAAGCCAGTAATTGCAATGGTAGCGGGATATGCTATTGGCGGTGGACATGTTCTACATATTGTATGTGACTTAACAATTGCTGCTGATAACGCACGCTTTGGTCAAACAGGTCCGATGGTTGGTAGCTTCGACGGTGGTTATGGTGCAGGTTATCTAGCTCGCATCGTTGGTCAGAAGAAAGCTAGAGAAATCTGGTATCTATGTCGTCAATACGATGCTCAAGAAGCATTGGATATGGGTCTAGTTAATACCGTTGTTCCACTTGCTGATCTTGAAGCTGAAACGGTGAAATGGTGTCAAGAGATCTTATCTAAATCACCAATGGCGTTACGTTTCTTAAAAGCTGCATTTAATGCAGACACAGATGGACTAGCAGGAATTCAACAGCTTGCAGGCGATGCAACGCTACTTTACTATACAACAGAAGAAGCAAAAGAAGGTCGCGACTCTTTCAAAGAGAAAAGAGATCCAGACTTCAAGCAGTTCCCACGTTTCCCATAAGTCGTAAAAAAGGAGGGCAAAGCGATGCATATGCCTCATTGGCTTGATAAGCGAGCCTCTCTAACGCCTGACCGGATAGCGATTGAATATGGCAATGAGCAGATTACGTTTGCGCAATTGCGGGAGCGATCTCTCATTACAGCCAGTAAAATAAGTTCATTACCGACAAAGCAAGGCTACCCTATAGCCTTGCTTTGTTATAATGACAGCTATACCGTCGAGCTTATTCATGCGGTTCATTATGTTGGTGGAATCCTTATGCCGCTTAATATTCGGCTTACGGCCCATGAACTGCTCTATCAACTTCAAGATGCGAAGTGTAATGTACTCATCTATGATCCACAATTCCAGCAACTTATTGATCTTATAATTGATGAGTATAACAATATACGTTGTATATGTACGACGGCTTTGCAACAGATGGACATCGTAACCGATACCTCTCTAGTTACTTATATCGATCAAGAAGAGACGCATACGATAATGTACACGTCTGGGACGACTGGATTTCCGAAAGGTGTCATTCAAAGCTACAGTAATCATTGGAATTCAGCCGTCGGCTCAATGCTTAATCTTGGTCTATCTGAGCATGATAAATGGCTTGTGTGCGTTCCATTATTCCACATTAGTGGTTTATCGATAGTTATTCGTAGCGTACTTTATGGTATTCCGATGGTTATTCACGAAAAATTCGATCCCGTTACCGCAAATGCAGCTATTATAGATCAAGGTGTAACGATAATGTCGGTTGTCAGCAATATGCTGTCACGGATGGTAGAACAATTAGGTGATGTGCGTTACCCTGAACATTTCAGATGTATGTTACTCGGTGGTGGTCCAGCGCCACTTTCATTACTTGAGCAATGTGTAGTGAAGGAGATTCCGGTCTTTCAAACGTACGGTATGACAGAAACCTGCTCGCAGATCGTGACGCTTCAACCTGAGTATATGCTGTCTAAGTTAGGTTCGGCAGGAAAGCCACTTTTCCAAGCAGAATTAAAAATTATGATGGATGGTCATGAGGCGCAAGCTATGGAAGCTGGAGAAATCATTGTTCGTGGACCTAATGTCACTTCTGGTTATTTGAATGGTGTTGGTACGAATAGCTTTGTAGGCGGTTGGCTCTATACTGGAGATGTAGGCTACGTGGATGAAGATGGCTTTCTCTATGTACTCGATCGTCGCAGGGATATGTTCGTATCGGGTGGGGAGAATGTCTATCCTGCTGAGATTGAAGCGACACTTATTAGCCATCAAGCTGTACTCGAATCGGGTGTAACTAGTATGTCCCATGAGATTTGGGGGCAAGTACCTATAGCATTCGTCGTACTTAATCACGATACGAATTGTACGGAGGAAGATTTACTTCAGTATTGTTCAGAACGGTTGGCCAAGTATAAGCTGCCTAAGGCAATACATGTAGTAAAACAATTACCGCGTAATGCTTCTAATAAATTACTTCGTCGTGAGTTATTACAATTGCTACCTTCTTAGTAAGGAACGTTACGATTGATATACTTAACGCCATGGTCAACACGAACACCTTTAAGGCAAAGCGCAAGTCGCGAACTTGTATTGCTTTAAAGGTGTTTGTTATATGAGGATGTAGAGCGGGATAGAGCTTGTATTCGGAAGGAGCTTATTTATGATCACGATTCAATCTGTCGAGTTGTACCGGATAAGCATGGAATTGAAAGCCCCATTTGTTACGGCTAACGGTGCTTATGTTGATCGGGAGACAATACTAATTGAAATAACGGATAGCGAAGGAAATAGTGGGTGGGGAGAATGTGTTGCTTTTGCTACCCCATGGTATACCGAGGAAACGGTACAAGGCGCGTGGCATATACTGCAAAGCTTTCTCATTCCAACTTTGCTTGGAGTAAGTTTACAGCATCCGAAGGAAATTCCGGCTATATTTTCAAATGTGAAACGAAATCAGATGGCAAAAGCAGGACTAGAGATGGCGATCTGGGATCTATATGGTCAGATTGCGGGGCAACCTTTACATCAACTGATAGGTGGCGTAAGAGAAGAGTTGAAAGTTGGCGTAGCTATAGGGTTACAATCTACTTTGGATGATTATTATCGGCTAATTGATCAATATACAGCTGATGGCTATGAACGAATGAAGATAAAAATAAAACCAGGTCACGATATTACACTCATTGAAGATTTACGTTCTCGTTATCCGAAGCTCCCATTAATGGTAGATGCTAATTCTGCTTATGGTCTGAATGATATTACCCATTTACAACAACTTGATGACTATAATCTTATGATGATTGAGCAACCGCTTGCTGCTGATGATATTATTGATCATGCTAAGTTACAGGCGAATATGAAGACGCCTATTTGTCTCGATGAGAGCATAATTACATACGATGATGCGCGAAAAGCGATTGAGCTTGGCAGTTGCCAAGTTATCAATGTGAAATTAGGTAGAGTAGGCGGGATGACAGAAGCAATAAGAATACATGATCTTTGCAAGGAGCATGACATTGCGATATGGTGCGGGGGGATGTTAGAGTCGGGAATCGGCCGTGCTCATAATATGGCGCTCGCTTCATTAAGCCATTTCACGATACCAGGAGATATTTCTGCATCAGCACGATACTGGCATAAAGATGTCATATTACCTGAAGTAAAGATTGAACAAGGGGGCGTATTACTACCCTTCGGAGCGGGAATTGGCTTTGAAGTCAACCGGGAATATATTGAGCAACTAACACTAGAGAGATTGAAATTCAATCATTCACGATAATTGGATCATTTATAATATAAATACCATTATTTTTGTGCATACAACGCTGAAAAAAATTTGATTTTTAAAGTTTTATGAGTTATTCTATTGTAAGTGACTTTAACAGGGTACCTAGATGTACCTATCGAAAAATAGAGATAAAATTCAAAATTAAAACCGAGTCAGTTCGGACTATGTCAGTGATCTGAATTGCCATTAAAATTTGTAACAGAAGGGAAGGGTTCGAATGAGCTTCAGAAAAGAAGGCGGAGAAGATCGTGGCGAGCGTAAATTCGCTCGTAAAGGCGGCCGCAATAAACGTCGTAAAGTTTGTTTCTTCACTGTAAACAAAGTTACGCACATCGACTATAAAGATACTGATTTGCTTAAAAAGTTCATCAGCGAGCGTGGAAAAATTCTTCCTCGTCGTGTAACTGGTACAAGCGCGAAGTATCAACGTCTATTGACAATCGCTATTAAGCGTTCTCGTCAAATCGCATTACTACCATACACTACTGAATAGTAGGTTACGGATAAAGGGCTTCCCAACAGGGAAGTCCTTTTTAGGTTATATGAGGTTCAAAATCGTTGATTGTGATCACGATGTATCGCATTGGAGCTTAGTCGACGTCGAAGATGCCATTCATCGGAAGCCTGTGGTGCTCACGTACACGAAACGTACGTTGTGCTCCTCATTTCCTAGCTTCATGGCATCTTCTTGGTGCTGACCATCAAAGATTTTGAACTTTGATTTGAAGATGAGGTTCAAAACCTTTGATTGTGATCACGATGTATCGCATTGGAGCTTAGTCGACGTCGAATATGCCATTCATCGGAAGCCGTGCTCACGTACACGAAACGTACGCTGTGCTCCTCATTTCCTAGCTTCATGGCATATTCTTGGTGCTGACCATCAAAGATTTTGAACTTTGATTTGAAGATGAGGTTCAAAATCGTTGATTGTGATAACGCTGCATCGCAATATAGCTTAGTCGACGTCGATTATGCTAATCATCGCTGGTGTACATACATGTACACGCCACTGGAGTCATTAGAAGCTTCAAACTTTTATTGACAGCTTAATCGGGCGGATTTATAGTGAGAAGGTTGCTGTCGTGATGATATATGGACAAGTTTAAGCTAGGCAACAAAGGGAGAGAACTACATTGCTTAATAAGCTAAGGTCAACATGGTTTTTCAATGTTAGAGGGGATGTACTTGCAGGGATAACGGTCGCATTGGCGTTAATTCCTGAAGCTATTGCCTTCTCGATCATTGCAGGTGTCGATCCTATGGTTGGGATACATGCTTCATTCTGTATTGCTGTACTGATATCGATTTTTGGTGGAAGACCGGGGATGATTTCTGCTGCAACAGGTGCGATGTCTATCTTGATGGTGACACTTGTAGCGCAGTATGGGATTGAGTATTTATACGCTACGACGATTCTTACAGGATTAATTCAATATGCAATCGGAGCGTTAAAGTTAGGTAAGTGGATTTCGTTCGTTCCACAGTCCGTATTATCTGGATTTCTTAATTCGTTAGGTATTATGGTATTTATGAGCCAACTTCAACATTTTGTAGATGCTACATGGGTCGTCTATATGATCGGAGCAGTTACATTGTTAATTGTATATGGTTTGCCTTATATTACGAAAGCAATTCCGTCTACTTTAGTAGCAATTGTTGTGATGACGATCGTAACGATTGTCATCGGTCTTGATGTGAAAATGGTTGGAGATATGGGGATTATTAATAGTAGCTTACCATTATTCCACTGGCCTGATGTCCCTATTTCATGGGAAACTATTAAAATTATTGCGCCAGTAGCTTTAACTATGGCTATTGTCGGATTACTTGAATCATTGATAACTGCAACGGTTCTAGATGAACAGACGAAGACGAAGAGTGATAAGAATAAGGAAGTTCGTGGTCAAGGGCTTGCCAATACGATTACTGGTATGTTCGGTGGTATGGCTGGTTGTGCGATGATTGGACAATCTTTAATTAATGTTCGTTCAGGTGGCAGAGGTAGACTATCTACAATGGTTGCAGGGGGAGTACTGCTCTTACTTATCGTTACGTTGCGCGATGTCGTGGTGAAAATTCCGATGCCCGCGTTAGCTGGCGTGATGATTATGGTTGCCATAAGCACATTTGAATGGCAATCGATTAAGAATATAACAAAAGCGCCAATTGCTGATACGATGACGATGATCGTAACGGTTGTTGTTATATTAATCACTCATAACCTCGCACAAGGTGTATTGGTAGGGGTATTGCTCAGTGCCGTTATTTTTGCGATTCAATCTAGTAGGCTTCATATTATTACAGAAAAAGATGAAGATCATAAAATAATTACTTATTATATAAACGGTCCGTTATTTTTTGCAACATCTACGATGTTTGATCAATCCATTGAAGCCGTTGTAGGTTATGATAGAGTTGTTATTGATGGAAGTCAGTCAAAAGTATGGGATCAATCAGCAATTTTAGCGCTGGCTAAAGTGGTCAATCGTTTACGAGAAAGTGGTAATGAGGTTGAGCTCATCCTTTTTGATAAAGATAGTTCACTGCTCGTCAAAAAATCAGGCATGGCTGAAACACTAGGCGCATAATATAAAAGGCTTATGCCATTATGATCTCAGGACTAGAGATGATAATCGCATAAGCCTTATTTGTTAACCGATCAATATATTATCCTCTGGATAACCAAGACGAGATTGTTGTTTACGTTTTGCAAGTGCGTAAGCAAGTGTTAACGGTCCAAGTCGTCCAATGAACATCGTGAAGCAAATTATAATTTTACCAGGTGTCGAAAGATCTTTCGTTAGTCCCATGGATAAACCAGTCGTACTGAACGCCGATGTAGCTTCAAATAATACTTCTAAGAAATGATCTGCTAGCATGTCTTCGGTAATGGTCAGCACCAGTGCGATAAACAGTACACATGCCAGTGAACTCATAACGACTGCAAGAGCACGCAGAACAGTTTCTTGCGGTATTCTTCGTTTGAAGGCATGAATTTGCCCGCCACCTCTAAATGTTGTAATGGTAGCTAGTATAAGCACCACAACAGTATTGATTTTCACGCCACCACCTGTACCACCGGACGCAGCACCAATGAACATGTAAATAATAATTAGAAATTGTGACGCCGTAAGCATATGAGTGATCTCAAGCGTATTGAAACCTACACTTCGCGGCACTAGACTTTGAAATAACGATGCTTGGACTCGTTCGCCCCAGTTCAATGTACCGTATGTAGCAGGATTCATCGATTCAAGCAGAAAAAGAATCGAAAAGCCAATGATCGTAATAATGAGCGAAGACGAGAGAACTATTTTAGTGTGTAACGAAAACTTACGCCATTTACGCTTTTGAAATAGTTCAACAATAACGATATAACCTAATCCTCCAGCTACAAATAACGTAATAATGACAAAGTTGACAACGGGATCACCAACATAGGCGACTAGCCCTTCTGGCCAAAGTGCAAATCCTGCGTTGTTGAAAGCAGATACTGAGTGGAATAAAGCGTAGAAAAACGCTGTTTTCCAACCCATAGATGACTCCCAATGAAACGTCAGGATGAGCGTTGCAATCGACTCAAAAGCAAAAACAATAATAAATATGTAAATACTCAGCCGAACAAGTCCTTGTGAAGTGGATGATTGAGTCGTGTGTTGAATGAGGAGACGCTCTTTCAAACCAATACGTTTACCCATAATGATCGCAATAATAACGCTGATCGTCATGAATCCAAGTCCCCCGATTTGAATGAGCAACATAATGATACTTTGTCCAGCAATGGAGAAGTCAGAACCAGCATCAAGTACGCTTAGACCATTCACGCAAACAGCCGAAACAGCAGTAAAGAAGGCATTAATAAAACCAATAGAATGTCCGTTATGAGATGCAACAGGCATCATCAACAATAAAGTCCCAATAGTTATCAGTGCTAAAAATATGACAACAATAAATTGTGGTGGACTAAGTTGATAACGAAGTTTTCTTATTTTATTGGCAAGCTTACTCTGTTTGTTTTGAGATTTAGGATTAACGTTTTCGATCATAGTGCGTCTCCAACTGTCTGATTTGCTCCAAAGAACCAATAAGTAGTAAAGCATTACCAGTTTCTATGGTATCTTCTGCACTTGGGGCAACATTCATTTTTTTATCTGTTTTAATCGCAAGAATAGTACAGCCAAAGCGAGCTCGAATGTTAAGTTTTTGTAAGGACAATCCATACATAGCAGGTGGTGCAAGCATTTCGACAATATTATATTCATCTGAAAGCTCAATATAGTCAATGATGCTACTTGAACTAAGTTGATTAGCTAGTCTCATTGCCATATCTCGTTCTGGGTAAATGATTTTGTCGGCACCAATTTTGCGCAATACATTACCATGCATCTCATCGCGAGCTTTTGCGATAACGGTAGGTATTTTCATTTCTTTAAGTAATAAAGTAGTAAGGATACTTGATTGTAGATCATCACCGATAGCGACTACAGCATGGGTGAAATTACTAGCTCCTAATTCCTTCAACACAGCTTCATCTGTGCAGTCAGCTTGAATGGCATGTGTCGCATAAGGAGCGACATCTTGTACCAACTCAGCATCTCTATCTACCGCTAATACTTCGTGTCCATTAGCAACTAACGTACGGGTTAGGCTACTACCAAAGCGACCTAAACCTACGATAAGAAATTGTTTTTTCATAAACATATCACTTCCTAATTATTAGAACTAAGATGAATCATAGTCCATCTACTGAAGAAAATGCAATAAAATTCTAGCATAATTATTTTTATGAGAATTATTTAAGTTTGGTTTTTGATGGAGATGCGTAATTTGCCGAATGAAGACGATGATGTAGATAAATACTACTACATATAATTTATGATATAATGATGTTTAGAGCAACTTACAAACATTGATTCTACGTCTTGAGGTGAATGGTTTGAAAACAGGTATAAAACCGATACTATGGAGCTTATTAGCTCTTGCAATGGCATTGTTCATCGTAGTACCGGGTCTAAATGTACTAGCACTTTTGTTTAGCTTGGTTCCTTATACACTTCTTTATACACAAGTGGAAAGAAAGTCATTTGCTGTACATGTTATCGTAATTATGGTTGTTGGATGTATAATTATTGATCCATTTGTTTTTCTAAGTACAAGTTTATTAGCATTAATTCCAAGTATTTATATGGGTCATTTATATAAGAAGGGTACACCTTCTATAACGATCGTCCCCAAAATGACTGGTATTATGTTAGTACTCCTAATGTTGCAACTATTAATCATTGAAAATGTGGCCGGTATTTCCTTGTTAAGTGATTTACGTAAAACTTTGATCGAATTAATGAATAACGCTGCTGCGGATGCGTTATTGCCGATTGCTTGGAGCAATGAAGTCGCAGAAAGTTTTGTTAAAATATTTCTAGATATGATCCCGTTCATATTCCTACTTATGGCGTTCGGTATTGTAGTCTGCTCCCATTATGTTGCGCGTAAATTAGCAACAATGGAAGGTGTTGTTATTCCACCATTCCCAGCAGCTAAAGATTGGCGCTTACCACGATCCATATTATTTATCTACCTACTTGTCTATATCATGCAGATGATGGTAGATCCGTTGGATACTTCGTTTCTAACGGTAGCACTTGCAAATCTTGTGCCAGCGTTAAGTTTCTTATTCTCTATTCAAGCGGTTGGTTTTTTCTACTATCTCGCACATAATCGAAATTGGCCCAAAATCATTCCGGTTTTAATAGCAATTCCTATCCTCATAATACCGTTATTTAGTATTATTGGGATATTGGACGCGGCTTTTCCACTTAGAAAGTATTTTTCTAAGCAAACATAGGCACGGGAGCGATTATTAATATGCCAAATTTTTTAACGAAACGCTGGCACGGTCTTCATAGTATTATTTCCATCGTTATAATGCTGATATTAACAGTCATGCTAAGTATCTTTTCATGGATAGCAGGAGCAATTGGACTACTGTTATCCATAGGTATAGCTGTCTATTTGTATATTGCTGAACGCGCATTTCGCCGCGAATTCAAGTCATACATTCAGACTCTATCGTACCGCCTGAAGAAAGGCGGTACGGATGTTATTCAAGAATTGCCTTTTGGTATTATTATTTATAATGAAGACAACATTGTAGAGTGGCATAATCCTTATATTAATCAAATTTTACATGATGAATCGTTAGTTGGTGAATCATTAACGAAGTTATTTCCTTCCCTTTCGCAATTGAAAGATCGTGAAGGGAAAATTGAGGTTATGTTGCATCAACATATGTATCGGCTCACCTTCCGTGAGAAGGATCGGATTGTCTACGTCGTAGATATTACGGAAACATGGGCATTACATAAAAAGTATGATGAGGAACGACTATCTCTAGGTGTTGTTATGATTGATAATTTAGAAGAGGTAACCCAAGGACTTGATGATAATCAACGTGCAGTGCTGCTGTCTAAAGTGACTGGCGAAATTACAGATTGGGCACAGAAATATGAAGTGTATTTGAAACGATTAACATCAGATCGCTTTCTTCTTATTACTGATCAAAAGACACTACGTATACTTGAGCAAACACGGTTTGACATTCTTGATGATGTACGTGAAATGACAAGTGATCAGAAAATACCGATGACACTTAGTATCGGATTCGCTGCTGGTGCCGATCATATTCAGGAGTTAGGACAATGGTCACATCGAAGTCTAGATATCGCATTAGGTCGTGGTGGTGACCAAGTAACAGTTAAGTTTGGTACACGTCAGACATTCTACGGTGGAAAAACCAATGCAGTAGAGAAACGTACACGTGTAAGAGCGCGTGTCGTGGCGCATACACTGAGAGATCTTATTAAGGAAAGTTACAATGTTGTCATTATGGGACATCGTATACCTGATATGGATGCGATCGGTGCAGCAGTTGGAATATTGAAAGCTGCTCGGATGCTGGGCAAAGAATCATACATTGTACTAGAAGGTAATAATCCATCTATCGATCGTATGATGGAGCTTTTGCGTGAGGATGAGAAGATTGCGAAGCGCTTCATTACTCCTGAGCAGGCAATTAATCTAATGACGCCAGCAACTTTAGCCATTGTTGTAGATACGCATAAAGCATCTATGGTAGCTGAACCGAAGCTTCTGAGCATGACAGAGCGGTTAGCGGTTATCGACCATCATCGACGTAGTGAGGAGTTTTTAAGTCATGCTACATTGATGTACTTAGAGCCTTACGCATCGTCAACATGTGAATTGGTTACTGAACTGCTACAATATATACATGATCGCATCTCACTTGATGTGCGCGAAGCAACCTCATTATTAGCGGGTATTACGATTGATACGAAAAGCTTCTCGTTAAGAACAGGTGCTAGAACATTTGAAGCGGCATCTTTTCTACGTCGAAATGGCGCAGATTCATCGATGATTCAGCGTATGCTACAAGAAGATTTGAATGGGTATATTAACAAGTCTGATATTATTAAGCATGCAACGATCATCTATGAACATATTGCATTAGCTATTGTTGAAAAAGGTCAAGTAAAATCGCAGTTATTAATTGCTCAATCAGCAGATACTTTGCTGAATATGTCTAATATTTATGCTTCATTCGTTGTTTCTGAGCGACCTGATGGCTTAATAGCAGTAAGTGCCCGTTCATTTGGACAAATCAATGTGCAGGTTGTTATGGAGCTAATGGGTGGCGGTGGGCATCTAACCAATGCCGCAGCACAGCTAGAAGGAACAGTGGATGAAGTAGCAGCTAAATTGAAAGCAGTACTCAAACAAATTGAGGATGAAGAGGGGTTATTCGAATGAAAGTAATTTTTCTACAAGATGTTAAAGGTCAAGGTAAAAAAGGTGAAGTTAAAGAAGTATCTGAAGGGTATGTACGTAATTTCCTATTGCCTAAAAATTTAGTTAAGATTGCTTCAGCAGGCAATGTGAAAACTTTAGATATGCAACATGCTTCTGAATTGAAGCGTAAAGAGCAAGAGAAACAAGATGCTATTGCATTAGGTAAAAAAATCGAAGAACTAACAATTCAAGTAAAAGCTAAAGCTGGTGAAGGTGGCAAATTGTTCGGCGCGATTACAACGAAACAAATTGCTGACGCTATCGCAGCACTTGGCATCAAACTTGATAAACGTAAAATGGAGTTAGATGAGCCGATTCGTTCACTTGGCGTAACTCAAGTACCTGTTAAATTGCATCAAGATGTTAAGGCTACGATGAAAGTGCAAATCGTAGAAGAATAATTAGAGGATGCTCAAACTGTTCGCTTGTGATCACGATGTGTTGCGTTGTAGCGTATTCGGCGTCGAAAATGGCATTCATCGGAAGTTAAGTACAATCGCTTTCGAAGTATGTTTCTTGCAGAAACATTGTAAGTGCTCATATATCAACACCGTACATTGCGCGATTGGTTAAGTAGCTACATGCCATTATCTTGATGATGACAAACGACTTTTTTGAGCTTATATTGAAAGAATATACTAAAAATCTCGCTCGTGATAACGATGTGATGCGATAAGCGTATTCATTGTCGTAATGTATCGAGCTTTTTATTGGAATAAATAGCTTTAAGTGAGAATTCAAAAAGCCTGCTTTTTGAATTGCTTCTTAAAATGAAAGTTCAAAAAGCGGGCTTTCAGAACCGAGAAGATGGAGCTAATTTTCGGAAGGAGGAAACTCCAGTGTACGTAGTTGGTACACGAGTACCGGACTTCCCAAATTCGCTTCATATTCGATTTCGAATAAGCTACGGTAGCTTACTCATCGTTATCAAAGTCCGCTTTTTGAACTACCTTATAGAAGAAAGGAAATGGGCAGATGAACTCAGAACCATTATTTGACCGTGTGCCTCCGCAAAATATGGAGGCGGAACAGGCTGTTATTGGAGCGGCACTGTTACAAGCAGAAGCTTTAATAACCGCGCTGGAACGCGTAAAGAGTGAAGATTTCTATAGTAGCGCCCATCAACTCATCTTTGAAGCTATGATTGATCTTGGCGAGAACAGTCAACCGATTGACCTCGTG
Organism: Paenibacillus endoradicis; assembly: GCF_024721975.1. Next base: position 49,898 of record NZ_JANQBB010000004.1, read on the forward strand.
ACGTTAACAGCACAATTGCAGGACAAAGGTATGTTAGAAGAAGTAGGCGGCGTAAGTTATCTTGCTAAGCTTGCAAATTCAGTACCTACAGCTGCAAACGTAGAATATTATGCACAAATCGTTGAAGAAAAGTCGATGTTACGTCGCCTAATTCGTACAGCAACTAACATCGTCTCCGATGGTTATGCGAATGCGGAAGACATAACAAGTTTGCTTAGTGATGCCGAGAAAAAGATTCTTGAAATTTCGAATCGTCGCTCAAGTAGCGGATTTATTTCTATTCGCGATGTGTTGATGGAAGTTTTTGAGAAGGTAGAATTCCTTTACGCTAACCGTGGAGGAACATCTGGTATACCATCTGGCTTCGTTGATCTTGATCGGATGACAGCAGGATTCCAACGCAGTGACTTAATTATCGTAGCAGCACGTCCTTCCGTTGGTAAAACAGCGTTTGCCTTAAATATAGCGCAAAACGTTGGTGTGCGGGCCAAAGAGACCGTTGCTATATTTAGTCTGGAGATGTCAGCAGCACAGCTTGTCCAACGTATGATATGTGCGGAAGCGAATGTTGATGCAACCCGAATGCGTACCGGTAATCTGGAAACGGATGATTGGGAGAAGCTTACGATGGCGATCGGGGCATTATCTGAAGCGGAAATTTTTATCGATGATACTCCTGGTATTACAGTTGCGGAAATTCGCGCCAAATGCCGTCGTCTGAAAAAGGAAAAGGGTTTAGGTATGATTTTAATTGACTATTTGCAATTAATTTCAGGTCGCGGAAAAGCTGGAGAAAACCGTCAACAGGAAGTATCTGAAATTTCGCGTACGTTGAAGCAAATTGCACGTGAACTTGAAGTGCCTGTTATTGCACTATCGCAGCTTAGTCGTGGCGTTGAACAACGTCAAGATAAACGTCCAATGATGTCAGATCTTCGTGAATCGGGTTCTATTGAGCAAGATGCGGATATCGTTTCCTTCTTATATCGTGATGATTACTACGATAAAGAGTCAGAGAAGAAAAATATTATCGAAATTATAATAGCCAAACAACGTAACGGACCCGTTGGTACAGTTGAACTCGTATTCCTCAAAAACTTTAATAAATTCGTGAACTTAGATCGAAATCATCAAGATCCATCACAAGCTTCTTAATATCCGAACGATTATATGTACAACCATATAATCGTTCGTTTTTTGTTTGACTTTTGATAGTTGAATTGGTAAAATATTAATGCTGTCCTTTGACGGTATCTTTTGATGTGACAAAAATTATCGATGTGGAAACATCGAGTGGAGGTATGGCTATGTCAACAGTAGTTGTTGTTGGTACGCAATGGGGAGATGAAGGGAAAGGTAAAATTACCGATTTTCTTGCGGAAGGTGCGGACGTAGTAGCGCGTTACCAAGGTGGTAACAATGCTGGCCACACGATCCTTATTGATAATAAAAAATATAAGCTAACAATGATACCATCTGGTATCTTTAATGCCAATAAAACATGTGTAATCGGTAACGGTATGGTAATTAATCCTGAAGCATTAATTACTGAAATTAATTATATTCATGACAATGGTTTCTCTACAGAAAATCTTGTTATTAGTGATCGTGCACATGTCATTATGCCTTATCATCTTATTCTTGATGGTCTTGAAGAAGATCGTAAAGGTGATAATAAAATTGGTACGACTCGTAAAGGAATCGGCCCTTGTTATATGGATAAAGCTTCACGTAGCGGTATTCGTATTGCTGATCTTATGGATGCAGAAGAATTCTCTGCTCGTGTACGTGCGATCGTAATTGAGAAAAACCAAGTGATTGAGCAAGTATATGGTTCTACAAAAGTTGACGCTGAACAAATTATTAAAGAGTATCTTGAATATGCAGAAGTACTTCGTCCATATGTGACAGATACATCTGTTATCTTAAATGACGCAATTGATGCAGATCAAAAAGTGCTATTTGAAGGTGCTCAAGGCGTTATGCTTGATATCGACCAAGGAACATATCCGTATGTTACTTCTTCAAATCCATCAGCTGGTGGTGTTTGTATCGGTTCTGGCGTAGGCCCATCACGTATTCAACAAGTTATTGGTGTTGCAAAAGCATACACTACTCGTGTTGGTGACGGTCCTTTCCCTACAGAGCAAGATAATGAAATCGGTCAATTGATCCGCGATACAGGTCATGAGTACGGAACGGTTACTGGTCGTCCTCGTCGTGTAGGTTGGTTCGATACTGTTGTAATTCGTCATGCACGTCGTGTAAGTGGTATTACAGGTCTTTCTCTTAACTCATTAGACGTCCTTTCTGGTCTTAATACGGTTAAGATTTGTACGGGTTACAAATACCGTGGAGAAATCATTCACCACTACCCTGCAAGCTTGAAAGCAGTTAGTGAATGTGAAGCGGTATATGAAGAACTACCAGGTTGGTCAGAAGACATTACTAATGTTAAACGTCTTGAAGATCTTCCAGCTAACACATTAGCTTATGTTAACCGTGTTGCAGAACTAACAGGAATTCCAATTGCGATCTTCTCAGTGGGTCGTAATCGTGAGCAGACGAATCAGGTACTCCCTATCTACTAAGAGTGATCCGCTTGTGATCACGATGATTGTGCTAAAGTAGCTCGTTCGGCTGCGAATATGCCATTCATCGTTCGCTCCAGTGCTCATGTACCAACAACGTACATTCCGCGCTTCGCTTCTCTAGCTTCATGTCATCTTCTTGGTGCTGACAATCGAATCTTCGCGGATGTCCTCTTTGTAAGTATGCCAGGATGGATGTGCTTGAATGTTCGGGGAAGAACTTATGATCACTTCGTGATGCTCATAAGTGAATGCTCGACTACTTGAATTCTTCTCGTGAAACCTATGCTACTTGTGATCACGTTGTGATACTCACAAGTTCAATGATAAGATTACAGATTAAGGACTCAATTATTAGCGATTCTCGCTTATAATTGAGTCTTTTTTGTTACTTGTTAAGTTTAGTGCATACGAAGTCTCATATCGACAACGACACGCAGCAGCGAAAGAGAACTAATCGCTAGTGGAAAAGCGATAGCGGTCGTTTTTGTCCTCGGATTTATAACTCTATTGTTTATTACGATAAATCGGAGGACAACGGCGATTGTAACAGCGATTAGTTCTCGAAGCGCAACCCGCAGCTCCTCGATTTTCATGAACTATATAAGTGATATTTTATGCAAATTTAGGAAATAAGTAATATCTATGAGAATGAGTCCTACCCTTTCTGTCCATAATGATAGAGACTATGAAATGTGGTAGGAGTGAATGATATGATATTGAAGGTTTTAATGTGGGCGGGTAAAGCAATTGCAATGGTTTTAATTGTTTGTATGCTATCAATATGGACGACAGGGTATATTATAACTAGTTATGTAGAATCTATTTTGAAGCAATACGAGATTCCAATAGAAATTCCGCCGATGGCAATGTCCGGAGTTTGGGGCGTGCTGTGGGGAAGTGAAGTAGATACATTAAGCAAAGACAAAGAAGTCGTAGTAGACACTCCTAGCACCACAGAGCAACCAGAGACAGATGAGGGACAAATACCGAGTGATCTCAACACTGAACCAGAGGATGATGCTCAAGAGGTATTAGCTCCTATTGAAGTTGACGATACGGAAGTAGCGATGACTCCAGAGGAGGTTAAAGCTGCAAAAGATACTGTTTCAGTGAAAGATAAAGATAGAATGCTAGAGCTGTTAATGACGAAATTACCCGCAGATTCTTGGCAAACTTTCTCAACTTACCTAGAAGATGGATTGACTGATCAAGAGTTATTAGACATCCAACAAATTATGGCGCAACACCTAGATGACGCGGAATATGAAGAGTTAATGATAATTCTTAAGAAATATTAATGTGCCTAAAAACCCCCAAAGGTTGCTCGAATTGTTAACCATATGTTAAAGTTAGAGGCGGATGATCCTTCAGGAGCATTTGTCTTTTTTTCTGTGAGGATACTTTAATAATAGCAAAAGTGCTAAAAGGAGAATATCATGGCCGGATTCGGGGACATGAGTCGTATGAAAGAATCAGTTACGAAATTAGTAGACAAGCTAGTTAGTAAGATTCGACCAGTAGACTCTAAAGCAGTAAACGCTGAACCAGATGTACAGACCGATGCAGTGATACCAACACCACCACTTTGGCGTAAAAAAACCACCCTTCTTATAGGTGGTGCCATCATACTACTAACAGCTGCGGGCGTTATAGGCGTTCAAAAATATAATGAGTACAGAATTAATAATACGTTTGAAATTTTTCATGTTTACCAAAATGGAACAATAATCGGTTCAGTAGATTCTAAAGATTTAGTAGAAAAGCTAATAGGTGATGAAAAACTAGAATTAGCCAACAATAATCCCGGTATTAATATGGTGCTAGACACAGGCGAACTTACATATGAAAGTGAAACAGCTTTTAAACTGTATGCAGAAACTGATGCAACATTAAGTGCACTTGAAAAATCATTTACATCACACGCTGTCGGAGTAGCTGTCGTTGTTGACGGCAAGACATTAGGTATCGTCAAAGATGAAGCAGCAGCAGTTAATATTTTAAGTAGATTACAAAGTGAATATGCACCTGCATTAGCTAGTGCAGATTCGAATACGAGAACGATTGAATCTTTATCTTTTAATGCGAATGAAACAACAACAGAACAACAAGAGAAAGTAAATTCTGATGAACCTTCTACGGTAGTTACAGAAATCGGCTTTGTTGAAGCTGTTGATGTTGAGAATGTAAATATAGATCCAACCGAAATTTTAGATGAAGATGCTTTATATGCTACTATTGTTGATGGCAGTACGAAGCCAACGAAATATGTTGTGCAAAAGGGCGATTGCGTAGGTTGTATTGCTTTTAAATTTGGTATTTCAGAACAAGTAATCTATGAGAATAATCCTTCTATTGTCGGTGACAAAATCACTGCAGGTGATGAGTTAGACTTAACAGTGCGTATGCCTGAAATTACAGTAAAATCTACTGAGCAAACGGTAGAGATTGAAGAAATTGCTATTCCAATCGAATATGTTAAAAATGATGAAATTCGTGAAGGCGAAACGAAAACGATTCAAACGGGATCAGCAGGTTCGCAAAAGTTAACGTATAGCATTTACAAAGAGAATGGATACATTCTTACAGAAGAATTAATATCTAAGGAAGTTATCGTTGAAGCCGTTCCTACCATTATTGAAAAAGGAACGATGGTTATTGCAGGTATCGGTTCTGGTCAATTCTCATATCCAGTAACCAATCACCGTCTTTCTAGTAAATACGGTTCACGATGGGGAAGAACCCATAAAGGAATCGACATCACTGGCGATAAGAATATCAAAGCAGCAGATGCCGGTGTAGTTGAGTTTGTTGGAACGAAAAATGGTTATGGTAATACTATTATTATTGACCATCAGAACGGATACAAAACATTGTACGGACATCTTAAATCTATTGGCGTAAGCAAAGGAGATAAGTTGAGTCAGGGTGACACAATCGGTGTTATGGGTAATACTGGTCGCTCGACAGGCGTACATCTTCACTTCGAAATTTTGAAAAATGGTAGCAACGTTAATCCACTAAGCTATTTATAATTTCATATATACTAAAGGGCGAGTACAAAAGTATTAATACTTTTATACTCGCCCTTTTCTTATGTTCATAAAGTCACAAAAATTATTATGCAGCGGTGTTGCAATCATTGGGTACAAGAGGTAAGGCTATGGTAAAATAGTATTTATATGATGGATAAATGAGGCGGTGATTGCGCATGTACGGAAAAATATTAGTAGTAGACGATGAGCAGCCGATAGCAGATATTTTGAAATTTAGTTTAGAAAAAGAAGGATATGAAGTGATTTGCGCTTTCGATGGTGAAGAAGCTATTCGACTTGCTTTTGAAGAGCAACCAGATCTTATGCTACTTGATCTTATGCTACCCATTAAAGATGGGATGGATGTCTGTCGTGAAGTAAGAGCAAAACTGCATATGCCGATTATTATGCTAACCGCAAAAGATACGGAAATTGATAAAGTTTTAGGATTAGAGTTAGGTGCAGATGATTACGTTACTAAGCCTTTTAGTACTCGTGAATTACTTGCACGGGTTAAAGCACATTTGCGAAGACAGAAGAAGTCAACGTTGCTAGCACAGGAGTTACTAGCTGAAGACGGTAATGATCACGATAACTTTGAGCAACAAGGGTTTAGTCTGTTTAATTTATTTATCGATACAGATATGTATGCACTATATAAAGATGGAGAGCCGATTGAGCTAACACATCGTGAATTTGAACTTGTTCATTATTTGGCAAAACATTGTGGAAAAGTAATGACCCGAGAACATTTACTGCAGGCAGTATGGGGATTTGAATATTTCGGAGATGTACGGACAGTTGATGTTACTATTCGTCGTTTGCGTGAAAAAATCGAAAATGATCCAAGTCGCCCAGAATATATTTTGACTCGTCGTGGACTTGGGTATATGATGCGCAATCCGAAATTCGGGAGTATATAATGAAACTGAAACAATATTTTCAAACGATTCAAGTAAAGCTCGTTATTATTTATTTATTGCTTATTCTCGTAGCGATGCAACTAATTGGTGTGTACTTTATAAGTGCGGTAAAAGCATCGCTAGTGAATAACTTTACCAATAATTTGAAAGAGCAAGCCGATATTCTTGCAAAGTTTGCTGCACCGAGTCTTTCGCCGACTATCGATAGTGATACAGATCCTTCGGATAATACATCGGAAGATTTGAACCTTGTTGTACGTAATTTGTTCAGTATTAGTGGGGCAGAAGTACAAGTGCTTGATGCGAATGGTAAAATCGTCGCAACTTCTTTGCAACTTCATCAATCGTACATCGGTCAGAAAAACAAGTCATTAGCGGTAAGTCGTGCGCTGCAAAATATATCTGATAACGAAGAAGAATATATCGAGGAAGATGGTTCGCGTAAGAAGATGATCGCGGTGCCTGTTACTCATAATGATAAAATTGTCGGAGCTGTGCATATTGTTGCTTCGATGACAGAAGTATATGACACGATGAATCGTGTGAACCAAATATTTTTCTCAGGTACAATTATTGCGCTCGGATTGACGGGTGTGCTTGGTGTTGTGCTCGCTCATACAATTACACATCCAATACAAGGCCTAACGCGTCAAGCTGAACTAGTAGCTGAAGGACATTTCGATATGAAAGCTCCAGTGCTAGGTAATGACGAGATTGGTCGCCTCAGTATGGCATTCAATGAGATGACCATTCGATTAAAGGAAGCACTATCAGCCAATGAGGAAGAGAACGAGAAGCTAATCTCCGTTCTTTCTAATATGAGTGATGGTGTATTAGCTGTTGATGAGAACAATCAAGTTATCGTCTGGAATAAACGTGCCCTGGAATTACTAGAACTCGGCACATTACAGGATAAAGTAATGCCAGAAGTGTTAGAGTTGAGCAAGGAACAAGTGGAATTTTTACAACAAGGACGTACGCAAATTTTTATCATTAGACGTGATAGTCCGGACTATGATACCTCTTCAGAAGAAGATAGTATTCTGAAAGTCACATTATCTCCGATTCATCGACGTGATCGCGGCATTACTGGCGCGATTGCTGTAATACAAGATGTTACTGATCAAGAAAAACTTGAAATATCACGTCGTCAATTTGTAGCTAACGTATCTCATGAATTACGGACACCACTGACCACAATTAAAAGTTACGCCGAGGCGTTGAATGATGGTGCATTAGAGGAACGCGAGTTATCGGAACGTTTTGTTGGTGTTATTAGTAATGAGACAGAACGTATGATACGTCTTGTTAGCGATCTATTGCACTTATCAAGGCTGGATTCCAATCAAGCGCCACTTCGTCGTCAACAGACCAATATTCAAGAAATGCTAGATGAAGTAGCAGATCGGTTCTCATTCCAGTTGCGCCAGAAACGAATTACAGCAACCGTTAAAGTAGGGAAAGGGATTCGGAATCTATGGCTTGATCGAGATCAAATCGACCAAGTATTAGATAATCTAGTGTCCAATGCGGTAAAATATACGTTAGATGGTGGAAAAATCACATTAGCCGCTATGAAATCTAGAGAGCATGCCTATATCGATATTAGTGTTCAAGATTCAGGTATCGGAATTCCTGCGAAAGATCTATCGAAAATATTTGATCGTTTTTATCGTGTGGATAAAGCGAGATCTCGTAATATGGGTGGAACAGGGTTAGGATTATCTATTGCCCGGGAAATCGTTAAGCAGCATGGAGGCAAAATCGCGCTCGAATCTGAATTAAATGTAGGCTCTAAAGTTACATTTAGTTTGCCCTTGCTACAGGAAGGAGGGAAATCGAAATGATGGAGCGTATAAAGACAGGTTTATTAGTCTTTCTCGTAATACTAAGCTTGCTACAGACATATTTTCTAGCTTATCGGATGCCATGGCTTGGTACGACAACAAGAAGTGATCAAGATTATGTAAATACGGAGTTAATCGGTAAGGCGAGTAATGTAGAGAGTGTTATCTATCCAGAGGAATTAATTCTCCATCTTGGTGAGGACAAGCATACTATCGTATATCCTAATACACAATTCTATGATCTTATCGTCCGTCAACGTCTTGCGAACCGTGAATTAAAGGATCTTCAAGTAGTAGCCAATACTACAGTGGATTGGACACAGTTGAAACGAGACCAGCAAGGGATAGAACTATCATTTCGCAATGGAATTTCCTTCGAACTATTGAAGAAACTGTTGAAGATTGAGATAGATAGCACTCAAGATGTAACGCAAATCGATCGCGTCTATATTTATGCTATTGCTGAATCTGAAGAAGTACATGCCTTCTTCTTCGAGAAAAATGGAACAACGGTGTACGAAGCAGTGCGAGTTGATCTAACGGTGAAAGATATTCAAGATTATGTAGGTTTCGGAGAGTATTTGCCTTCTTACGAGTATATTAGTAAAAACCTATATGTTCCAGTTGAGCCTATTCAGGCAACAGAATATAGTTTTACTTATGATGTCATTACGCCAGAGCAAATGCAACGCAGTTTGTTCTTTGATTCTAGTACGACTAGAGCGATTGTGAATCGATCAGGCTCGCAAATATATACTGATGGAAAACGTGGTCTAAAGGTTGAGCAGAATGGATTATGGATAAATTATTCGAATTCAACGGCATCACAGACCAATACAGCACCAGCGAGTGAAAATGTATATGTGGCAGTGGATTTCGTTAACCAGCACGGTGGATGGGATTCTAGCTATCAATTGGCCAATGTACCCGAGATCGATGAGAAATATGTTCGATTCCGCAAATATATTGAGCAGTATCCGGTAATTGATATTAATCCATTCAATTATGGTTATATTCAATTAGGATTACAGCAAGGTGTTGTCGTTGAATATGAACGTACACTTATATCATTGCCGAGCATGGCAGATACCAAGACGATTCGTTGGTTATACGGAGGTACACAGCTTAAAGGGCAGCTTGAATTGTATAGTAACAAAGAAGATGTTGTTGCGATTTATCCTGCGCTAACGGCAGTTCCACAAGCTGATAATGTTATTAAATTCATTCCTGTGTGGGCAGTGCAATTGCATGATGGAACAGAAGCGGTATTAATGGAAGCTATGCTGTTGGGCATTGATCCGAGCATTCTGGATAAAACGAAGAAATAAATGGTCGGGGAGTCACAAAAAGTTTGGTTTATGCTTACGAAGTAACTTTTCTTTTGCATGAAGTTACTCACGAAGTTAACAAAAAGTTTTAGGAGGTGAACATTCGTGGACTGGAGTAGGGCAAAGAGTGCGTTGATCTTCTCTTTTCTGTTACTTAATCTATTACTCGGTTATCAGCTATGGAGTGAAGTGCGTACGGAAGTGAATGCTAATGCGAATACGGCTGAATTGCCTGCGGATAAGCTTCAGCTAATGCAACAGAAGAAAATTACACTGTCGACTAATCTACCTTCGGAAACGCCGCGAATGGGTGACCTCACTTATCTATTGCAGTCTGATAGTATGGAGAATCGCAAGGCGGCACTTATTATTCCTCCGGTAGATAGTTCAGTAGTGTTCACCAGTAAACAGTTAACTCGTTCACTAGGCGATCTTATTGCTGATCTGGACGAATATTCATATGATGTGCATAGTAGTCGTGATGGAGTATTCGTCTTACAGCGGATGGTCGATGGACGTCCGATGTTCCAGACAAAGCTAGAGTTATACAATAGCAATTTGAAGATTACGGCGTTCCTGCAGGATCGAGTGGAAATTACCGGTACAGGTGAAGCACAGCAAGTATTATCCGCTTCAAAAATTGTATCTAGCTTAATAGAATCGTATCTTGAGAACGGTTCGGTTATCGTAGATATCCAGTTAGGATATTATGGACAAATATTTGACTCAGAAGTTCAGGTTGCAACACCAGCGTGGCGTGTTATGCTAGATGATAGTAAAGTTTATTATGTTGATGCCATTAGCGGAGAGGTATTAACTGACAATACGGAGGACAAGCTATAAAGGCTCCTGTCAGCCAGGAGAAGGGATATGAACTAAGTACAATGGGATTACGATTTACAGTACTAGCGAGCGGATCTACAGGAAACGCGACAATTATAGAAGGCAATGACAAAACGGTTATGATTGATGCCGGATTAAGCGCCAAAAAACTCGATGAGCTAATGAAACAACAAGGGATTAGCGGTCAATCAATTGATGCACTGCTTGTTACCCATGAGCATTCTGATCATATTAAAGGTTTAGGCGCATTTGCTAGAAAGTATAATCTACCGATTTATGCAAACCTTGCGACATGGGGAGCATTAGAGCGCCATGTTGGCAATATTAGTCCTGAGAAACGTAATGTGTTCGAAAGTGGAGAGAGCTTAAAGTTTGGTTCTATGGATGTGTATACGTACAATATTTCTCATGATGCGGCCGAGCCAGTAGGCTACACATTTGAACAAGATGGACAACGATTAGGTGTCGCTACTGACCTTGGCTATGTAAGTGAGAAGGTAAAACAACAAATTATTGACTGTGATTGTCTTGTATTAGAATCTAACCATGATACGGAATTACTACGAGTAGGACGTTATCCTTGGAATATTAAGCGCCGTATATTAAGCGATGTTGGTCATTTATCCAATGTTGCTGCAGGAGAAGCTTTAATAGAACTTATGACGGATCGTACAAAACGTGTATATTTGGCGCATCTAAGTCAAGATCATAATCAGATGGACCTAGCAATGTTAACCGTTAATTCTATATTCGAGAGTAATGGAATATTTTATAAGCGGGAGGAGTTTCCGCTAAGACCTACCTTTGCTGATCGACCGACACCTTGGGATGGGCTAGGTTTGCAATAAGTTGTTCAAGTGTGCGATCAATACGATTCATTGTTCGTTGCAGCTCAGCATCGTTAACCAATCCTTTAGAAGTTAGAATGGCAATTAATGCATTCAACGTAAGCAGGGTATGGTAGTGTTCTTGCTTCAAATCAGCTAATTGAGCAGCTAACTGAACATGTTCTAGTGAATAAGAAGTAGGCATGTTATAAGCCCCCTATCGGAATTTTATTATAAATAAGATGTACTTGGATAAGTAGTCTATTATTAGTGTAGTCTAATCTCGTAAAAACATTCCTATTTAATGGAAAATATAGGTATGATATAGAATAGTGGAGAGGGGCGATTATAGTATGAGCTTGTTTGATGATGATTTTTACTCATCTAAAGTTTCACGTAAAGCGTTACGGAAGCATTTTGGAGTAGGGAAGCAGTCACGCAGGAAAGGGTCTTTCTTGAGTGATTGGAACGTAGGTAAGCTATCGACACTGCAAGTTGCATTAATCTCATCATTTACAAGCGCTATAGTCGTTTGCTTACTATTCGGAATTATATTTGGCTTTGGTAATGGTTCGCCATCAGATCATGCATTAGTGGGTCTTGATCCATCACAACGTGCTGTTCAAGCATCAGATAAAGTACGACCAGCCGTTGTAAGTATTATTAATGAGCAGAAGTTTACACTGGGACTAGATAGTAAAGTGGTTGATCCTGAAAGTGATGAAGGTAGTGTGTACAAAGAAGCGGGAGTAGGATCTGGCGTTATCATTAAGAAGGATGATGGTTACGCTTATATCATTACCAATTTCCATGTTGTTGCCACTGCAGCACGCGTGCAAGCAGTATTAACGACAGGTGAGAAACGGCAGGCAGAAGTTGTCGGATTAGATCAGATTACAGATCTTGCCGTCTTGAAAATAGATGCAAAAGGTATTGATAATGTAGCTGAGATAGGAGATTCTTCATCTTTGCGGGCAGCGGAGTTTGTGCTAGCTATCGGGAATCCACTAGGTATGGGTGAATCAATTACGCTTGGTGTTGTTAGTGTAACGAATGAGACGATCGCAGTGTCGCTTAATCAGAATGGCGATTTGGATTGGGAACAAGAAGTTATCCGCGTTGATGCGGCGATTAATCAAGGAAATAGTGGTGGACCGCTTATTGACCTGAGTGGTCGAGTGATTGGTATTAATAGTATGAAAATATCGAATTTTGGCGTTGAAAGTATTGGATATGCGATTCCGATTAATAACGTTATGCCAATCATTGATGAACTTATAGCAACAGGATATGTGTCTAGACCTTATCTGGGTGTACGTATGCAGGATATGCAACAGTATTGGGCGCAGCAGGAGTTAGATAAAGAAGCGGATAAGGATGAGGAAGGCACTGGTGGTGAGTCACAGCTTAATTTGCCACGTGGTGTGTATGAAGGTGTCCTCATAGTAGAAGCATTAGGACCTGCACTTAAAGCCGAGTTACAACTCAACGATGTTATTGTGCAGTTAGACGATACAAAAGTGAATAGTATACGTAAGCTTCGTAAATACTTATACGAGCATAAGCAAGTTGGAGATGAGATTGTCGTCCATTACTATCGTGGCAAAGATCTGCTACAGACGACTGTTATACTTGGTGAAAATAAGCCTGAATAAGCAGGAATACTGATGAAACATATAGAAACCGTAGTGAAACAAAGATATGGTTAGCAGGTTGAGAAAATCTTGCTAATTTCCATCTTTGTTACACTACGGTTTTGTTGTAAGTACGAGAACAATTGCGAAATATGTGGTATATTGTAAGCATAATGAATAACAACCTCACAGATAGGAAGAGACGCTATGTATTGTGTATGTAAAGAATGTATTGAAGAGGCAATTGAACGTTTTGTAGATGAATATGAAGATGCACCAGATATGGTAGATTTGAACGAAACAGAATTTGCAGACTGGGACCCACCGCGTAAATGCGATCTATGTGAGGAAGCTGCTGTAGTGTTGGTGGTCTAGATGCATATACAGATCATCGCAGTTGGTAAGTTGAAGGAAAAGTATCTCGTTATGGGTATGGCTGAGTATGCAAAGCGTCTAGGTCCATATATTAAGCTGACACTTTCTGAAGTGCCAGATGAGAAAGCGCCAGAAACGATGAGTGCTGCAGAAGAAGAACAAGTAAGAGATCGCGAGGGTGACAAAATCCTCGCTCACATAAAGCAAGAAGCTCATGTGGTCGCTCTCGCAATTGATGGAGAGCTATGGTCTAGTGAGGATCTTGCACAACAACTAGACAAACTAGCCACGTATGGAAAAAGCCACGTGGCTTTTGTTATAGGTGGGAGTAATGGATTGTCTAGCAATGTATTGAAGCGGGCGAATCAGCGCTTGAGCTTTGGTAGAATGACGTTGCCGCATCAGTTGATGCGCTTGGTGTTGATTGAGCAGATTTATCGAGGCGTGAAGATCAATCGTGGGGAACCATACCACAAATAGGGCGAAATTTTTAGTGTTAATTGTTTGCCGGGCATGGAAAGGTGACCCAAATGGCCCGGTAGGCCAGGAGCAAGCGAGGATAAGATCACTCGTCACCTAGGCTCTTACCGGGTACTAGAATAAAAGGTTCTTTTATGGAAAAGATTATTGTGGGACTTCAAAAACAAGTATTGTTAGTGTAAGCTCCCGACTCTTATCGTCCCTATGGCTAAAAACATATTTAAAGTTTGTTTCATCCGAGATTCTTATTTCTCGCTTGTAATGGGAATGGTTTTTTACAGTCTCGGGAATTTTATTTAAAACACTAGTCAGCTCTTTATTTCTGTTAAAAATAATCAAGGCCGTTTTAGTGTCCCTCCATGTGGAGTACCCTAACAATTGATCTAATGCATCGCTAAGAGATTTTTGGCCTCTCCAAATCTTGCATTCAGCTACAAAAATATTTCTTTCCTGAGCTTTGATCAAAATATCTGTCTTACCATTGAAATTAAAAGTTTCGCCTGTTGTTTGACCTTCGTAGTGACTATTCAGAGGGACTAAAAATTGGTCCCGTAGTTGTTCTTCGCCCATGCCACGAAAAGTTTGTGGGCTTCGTTCAAGCATTAATGCTGTTTTATTTATTATACTAAGAATATGCTCATAATCATCTGAACCTAAAACTGGCTCGGGTTTAAAGGCATGAGTATTGGTATTAGGGTGAATAACTGGTGACTTCCTTCTTACATCAGGAGCTGCATAAGTCAAATATGCGTCTTCTCTTGTCTTCATAGGAAAGCCGAGTGATGATACAAGTCCTCGATCTTTTAATAGCTTATCCTTTCTTGAAGTTAACCATGTCTGAATCTTTTGTGACAAAGTATTATTCCAAGGGTTTACATCAATTGAAATCCAATTTATATATTCTTTGATTGAGTGAAGCCCCTTATCAAGTTCTTTTTTTATTGATTCAGAATTATGATCTAAGGTCTCTACAGTAATAAATAACTTCTTTTCTCTGATTTCTCCCATTGGAGGGTTTAAATTAAATGTTGATGCTCTGCATTTGAAAAGCAATACGTCTCCGGTAAAGGGGACTTCTAGAATTATTGCAGTTCCTTGAATGTGGACGGGGCGGCTTCTATCATAGATAAAACGCGAGGGATCCCTGCTAATATCTATTTGTGTTTCTTTTTGATCTACACAGATATGATCTTCTAATAAACGAAGAGGGTTAATACTTAGCTTATTGTAGAAAAATTCAATAAGGTCTTCGTTTGGTGTGTTTAGTAATCTGTTTGGATCGTAAGAAGCAATTTCTTCTTTAATCTTCTTTTCTTGGTCCTCCACTACTGTCCTTAAATCATATTCATTGAACAACAATCGATCTCTGATGATAAATCCCTCCTTCGAATATTTGTGAAATCCAGAAAGGCATTGCGTTTACTTACTTTTATAGTTGATATTCTATAACAACTGCTATAACCCTCCAAATAATTGATTTTAAATAATTATATTTAGTTTATACCTGAGCTTAGGGGTTTCCCCAGACAAAGGAAAAGCCCCTTCCGCCATTGGTTTGGCAGAAGGGGCTAGGCTTAAAAAATGCTTTTCGGTATCCTCGTTGAATATGAGCTCAACATCTTGAACTTGGCGTTTATCATCTAGGGAGATCTTTTTAACAACTAGGTGTAGCAGGGCCTTTCGTTGAGGGAAGGGTGCTTTTTCTAATGCGATTTCTACTGTTTTTTGAATGAGCATGTCGAGTAAGAACGAAAACCAGGCTATTGTCAATCTCAGACCTCGTCAATTATCGTGGCCTTTTTTTGTGCGCTCGTTTTCATACGATGTAATAGAAGGGGGCGCACAATATGTTCCAACACAAAAATGGACGGATAAAAACATTTTTCAATCAATGGCAATTGCAAAGCATGGTAATCCCAGAGCAATCTTTTTCATCATCTTTTTATATCGTGTAAACTCTTCGAAAAATTTTGCCTTTGCAAGAGCTAATCCCAATAACTCCCGTTTGAATCTATAATTCCCGAATATACGATACCTTCGGTTGTTTCCATATCTTTTACATCACCTGTAGCTTGGGTAGATTCTATACCCTTTCTTCTCCTGGCTTCTCATAAAGTAATAAGCACTCACACCAAATAACAATGTGAAAATCACATAAAAATTAGTTTGAATAAAAATATCATAAAACAATCGAATAATAGCTTCAAAACCACCCTTCGTATCAAAGGATATGATACTTTGCATCATCGATACATTCACGAAAAAGATCCCTAAAAGGGCAAACCCTCTAATAATATCGATACTTAAAACTCTATTTGCACGTTTTTCCATGATCATTCTTCATTCCTATTTCGCTTAAAATTATCATGATTCAATTATTAAAAGTAAAAACGAGGGAGTATGCTATCACAGCGAATAACTCCCCCGTTTTTATTCAATAATCGCCTTGCATTAGAACCTTACTTTGATTGGTTGAAAACCTTGTATGATACAACTTCTTGCTTACATCATGATTCTGTCGGTCTGTTAGCCAAAAACTCATGCAGTTGCTCTGTGATTTCCTTGTATTTATCTAGATATAGTTGATGGTTGCCATCAATTTCATAAACCTTCGTGTAGTTGGAATCCTTCGTCAAATCAGTGTGCATTTTCACCCAGTCATTATTCCCCTCAATAGGGAATGTCTTCTGACCCTCTATCGATTCTTTTGCTAGAAAGAAAGCAACTGGTAAATCCGCAGGGAACCGGTACTTTTTAGATTTATCGAAGTTCTCATTCTTGCGTGCACTCTCGTCAACAAGATTCTTGTTCGCATTTATTTTCTTTGCAATTTTGCGGTATTGTTCGTTCACTTCGTCGCTAACCTCAGGAATCAGTGGAACATCATCCGGTGCTGGTTGCTCGTTAGTCACAGTCATACCATCATACATCCCTGGTGTGCTAGTATCTAATCCTATGAAACCAGTCAGCTCATCGCTATAACTATCAACATATTTCATCGCATAAACGCCTGAAATTGAATGTGCCATCAAAATATACTTGTCCACACCTTCGATTTGCTGCACAGCTTCATGGATTTCCTCCGTGATATTTTCAATCGTACGGGGATCATCCGTCACATCACTCAGACCGTAACCAAAAGGCTCCACGACAAGTACCCGATAGTGAGGCGTAAGTTCCTCTAGCATTTTGGTATAAGTCAAGCCAGGGGCTATATCTCCATAGCCTGGAGTCCACACGATAGTTTCCTTCCCTTCACCAACGTCCAAAACGTTCATTTTCTTACCTTTGACATCGACTAGCTGACCGTAAGGCTTAATGTCCTGGTCCGCGTCGTTAGCAGATTGATCTACAATAGGTTCAGTCGGCTTAATAGCGTTATTTGATACATTATTTGCAGAACAACCAGCGCTAAGCGCCAGCACTGAGATTATTGAAACAACTATCATAAATTTATTTTTCATATTAATAAACTCCTTTATTTTCTCATTAGTTTTTGATTTTTTAATTGAAGTACAACATCTGCTTGGTCCGCAAGATGCTTACTATGGGTCACGACAATGACGCATTTCCCTTTTCTATGCGCACTATCCTTTAGTACCTCGATAATATCATCCGCAGTTTCTTCATCTAGGTTACCCGTCGGTTCATCAGCTAAAATGATTGGCACATCAGCCACTAACGCCCTTGCGATGGCAACACGCTGTTGTTGTCCACCCGACAGCTGTAGAACGTTTCGGTTAATATCTTGCTCCTCTAATCCAAAATCCAATAGTATTTGCTTGTCGGCTTGCTTGTTCGCTAGCTTTAAATTCTCCATTGGTGTCATATAATCGATTAAATTATAATTTTGGAAGACTAATGAAATTTGGTTTTTTCGATGATTTCGATAGCCTTTTACCTGGAGATCTTCCCCGGCAAATCGTACTTCACCAGCTTGTGGCTCGTCTAGCCCTGCAAGCAGTGATAATAAGGTTGTTTTACCAGAACCAGATGTGCCGAGGATGGCATAAAACACACCTTCTTCAAACTCCGTACTGATATTATTCAAGATTTTCTTATCTTTATTATTTTTATATGCATACGAAACATTGCTTAATTCTAAAATAGACATGGTGTCCTCCTAACTCATTTTTGAAAGTATTTCTTTAGGTTTTAACCGGATGATGAAGATCGATGAGATGCTGACCGATAGTAAAATGATCAGTCCGCCTATTAACCAGACATAGCCCATTTCACCGAGTGTGATTGACACATCAATGCTCTCCAATGTTTTAGTAACTGTACTTGAATCAGGATCTGCACCAAACTGCATACCCCCGAGACTTTGCTGGAAATCTGCTGTGCCTGCTTCCCCAGCTTGTTGCACCATGCTATCGCCAATGTTTTGAGCGATTGCTTGTCCTGAGAAATACGACAGTCCAAAACCGACGACGGCAATCATTAATAACTCCACAACATATTGAGCGATAATGTTTATTTTCGAAACACCTAACGACAGTAATACGCCTGTTTCATGAATTCTTCCGTTGATCCAAAAGGCAAGAACTAGGGATAAGATTATCGCACTGATGACAACAATCCCAATCAGCATCTTATTAATGAGCCCATCCATACTATCTAAAGAGCCTGTTAAAGCTGGATAATCCTTGGCGGAATCCGTAACTTGATAGTTTGTCCAATCAATCGGTAACTCGTTTACCTTTTCGAGAATACGCGACAATTCTTTCGGATCATTCACATAGAACTTAGCATTTTGATAAAGAACCGTTTCATCATCATAACCATTTAGTGTTTTAATGGTTTCGATGTCCGTAATGATGGCATTCTCAATCAACTCTTCTGCCATTGTTGCGCTGTTCATATTACTTCCACTAAACATCCCAACAATTTCTAATGCGATTTTTTCTTTACTGGCACCTTCACTAGCAGGAACCGAAGCGAGTTCACTTTTCTTCACATAGATTTTATCGTTAATTTTAAGGTTATTAAGCTTCGCAAATTCTTCGTGGACCAATACTTTTTGTGTATCTTCTTTAGTGATATGCCTGCCTTCTGCTAGGTCAATCACGCCGCTAATGAATTTATTGTCTAAAGAAGAGTCTGTCATGCCATCTAAATCCACGAAATTTTCGTAGCCTTTCATGAATGAATCGTCATGCTGGATTCGCGGGTTTGTTAATGGTACTTTCTTTAAATCTACTAAATCAACCTCTCCAATGATTCGGGCATTATACTCCGTAATCCCAGGGATATCCTTGATTTGATCGATTGCAGAAGCAGGGACATTCCCTAAACCACGATTGCCAATGCCCCTATTGTTTACTAGGTTTCCTTCTAGTTGGAAGCTAGCATTGATCGATTGGTTGATTTGACCTCTTGCATCCACAGTTGCTTTTTTAATCGCCATTCCGCTAATCGTAGCTGTTGCGATCCCAAATAAAATCAGAAACATGAGCAGCGACTTGCTTTTTTTTCTTGTGACATAGTACCATGCACGTGTTACGACTGACATATTAAGTTCCTCCTTGTCTTTGTAATGTCAGCTTACACGTTCAATGTGAAACGTATATAAAACGAATGATTTTAATTTACATTTGTTGACGAACCAAAAAAGCGTGTTAGAAATGAGTTCATCATTTCTAACACGCTTGTCTATAGTAAGTAGGGATGAACTGCTATTTATCCGTCTTACATTCAATGCTAAATTTCATACCTAAGTCGCTCGGTGTAAAAGAGTAATTGATATTCGCATGTGATAAAATATTTTTCACAATGTATAAGCCTAAGCCAGTACCACCATCTTTTTTATTCCTACTAAAATCAGGTCGATAGAAAGCTTTAAAAATGTGAGTCAGCACTTCTTGAGAAAGTGGTGTGCACTCATTTTCTATGGATAAACATCCATCTACGATTTGAATGTTAATCCGTTTCCCTTCATCGGTGTAGTTGATGGCGTTGGATAGGAGATTGGAGATTACTTTTTTCAAAGCATCTTTATTGATGTAACAAAGATGCGTTTCTTCGATTTGTAGGCGTAGTTGAATGTTTTTTGCTTTTGCCAGAATTTTATAGGTTTCAATCGTCTCTAGTAAAACCTCGTTTACACTTACTTCTTCTTTTTGTTCCTCTTTCGCTACCGTTTGCAATTTGCTTGTATTTAATATATTTTGCACCATTTTTGTGGACTCCATAACCAATTCCTCTGCCTGGCCTAAATAGAAATCTCTGTTACTATATTTGCCGATATTATATTTCATATTTTCCAATAAAATATGCAGGGACGTTAGTGGTGTTTTTAATTCATGTGAAGCTGCACGTAAAAACTCCACTTTTTCTTTTTCTACTTCACTGATGTCGTTGATTTTTTGCTCTAAAGATTCGATGGTATGCCATAAAGTATCATATAGGGAGTTAATATTCTCTGCTAACATCCCGATTTCATCTTCACTTTCCACAATACAAAAGCTATCTTTTTTCAGTGATTCCATTTCTTTGGTAACGCGTAAAATATTTTTAATCGGTCTTGTGATGAGTTTGCTGAAAATATACGCAGCAATGAGGGAGATGATAAAACTGATAGCTATAGAATAAGGAAGTAATGTAAATGCAACTTGTTTTGTTTCACCTACGGGTTGAATACTTAGTATCAGATACAGCTCAATGGGTAAATTCTCTTTATTTTTAAAAACTCTTTTTTCAAGGATCACTTGAGGGGATTCCGCCATTTCTGCTTGCGATGTTTGATTTTCTTTGATGTGAGGATTGCTAACCAAATCATTAGCGATTGTAGGATCAAAGTAGATATCAATAGGTGTGAACCCTTGGTAACGATATATCTCGCCATTCATACCAAGCGTTATATTCACATTATGCTGAATCGCATATTTTTCAGCTATTTCAATAGCTTGTTCATCATTTGTTACTTCTAACATCGCAACGAGTTCATCGGCTTTTGTATTGCCTTCCTCTTTCTTTTGATCGAGATAAAACGAAGGAAGCATGACATACATCAGACCATGAACGAGTAGGACAATGATGCTCATAATTCCGATTGTATAGAGAAATGTTTTAGGAAATAATTTTAATTTATTCATACGGATTCCTCATATTTATAACCCAAGCCTTTAACTGTTTTTATGCAATCTAGATAAAGCTTCTTTCTTAGATTCTTTATATATACATCGATTACGCGATCAATCGGGGCCTCTTCGCTTTCCCACAATCTATCCAAGATCTGATCACGTGTCAGCGTCTGTCCTGAGTGCTCAATGAGTAAATGCAAAAGTTTAATTTCTTTTGGCTTAATGTCCACTTCTAGATCTTGATATGTTGCGCTATAACCGGAGAAATCTACTTTCGAATCTTTATACATCCATATTTTCTTCGTATAAATAGGCTTGCTTCTTCGTAACAACGCCTCAATTCGTTTTTCTAAAACGGCAAGGGAAAAAGGCTTACTCATATAGTCATCTGCTTGCTCATCAAAACTCATGATTTGCGTATACTCATCATCCATTGCAGTCAACATTAAAACGGATGTTTGGCTATACTTCCTAATGGTATGCAAAACCTCAAAACCATCTGCTTTTGGGAGCATAATATCTAGAATGATTAAATCAAAATCTTGTGTGCTTTCAAATACGTTAATAGCGGCTGCTCCATCTCCAACAGCTACGACATGATACCCTTTTACTGTAAGAAACTCAGCGATTCCCTCACGTGTGATTTCTTCATCTTCTACTAATAATATTTTTTCTTTCATCGTATTTCCTCTTTTACTGTAGAGTTTGTGCGAACTATTTTTTCGCATAGTGAAGCATCATTTAATTTTTCATCGATAAGACAATACTTCTATTTGCTACTTTAAGTACGTCATCTATAAATTATATCGTAGATAAGGAATTCGATCTTAGGTGTATTCATTATCTATAAAACCCCAACAAAGTGCAAATGAATACCAACTTGACGAAGAAATTTTCGGGTTTTCTCGTAATTATAGTATTACCTTATAACTGATCTACATAAGAACAACAAAAAGCGTTAACCCTGCTTGAGTAATAAAGTAGGGTTAACGCTTTTTTGTTGATTACTGATACAGGCTTATGGTATTCAAGACTAGAAAGAGTAGTTGGAGAATATAAACAATCCCTCGTATTATAGATTCTTGAGTGAAAAAATATCCGATCCATCATGTAATGATAATTGTTGTTATACTCATTCACGGTTCTCTATTAGGAGATCTTAAATTTCGTCCTATAGATGTTAAAGAGAACCGTATCACAAATAGTGGTAAAGCATAAAGTGGAGTTAAGAGTGGAAGCATAAATGCTAATCTGCATGTAAATGTTAGAACTGTTGAGCTTTATGAATGAAATAGCTTGTTGAACTATCAAAAGTTGTACAAAGCTTGTAGAATCCATTACTTATTATTACGAAGGGTGTTTTCAGAAAAGAGGCGGCAACCGCATTCCCATTGAATACCGAGAAGCGATTACCTCTTCGTCAGTCTGATCAATCTTATGGTTGTCTCGCTACAGCGATCATATTACTAACTTCTTTCCCCTCCGCCCCAATATTATGTATCTCAGTAAATTGGGGCACTATCCTAGTCTCAAGGGGCTCAATAGTGCTCCTCCTTCAGGTTATTAAAATACACCGTCGTTCTGACCAATTTTCACACAAAGAGACGAGTACCTATCATAATTTCTGCAATCCCTTCTAAAAACGACCTAGATAATATTCGCGAATAACTACTTTTTATAAGTGCAAGAAGTGGTTTATATTTATTTGGTCAATTTTTTTCCGTTCACTACGTAGCATTTTAGTCTAGTTTGTTAAGGTTAAAAACCTTATGCTCAGTGTAGTTTCAGAACCAACCTTCTTAATGGCGAGTGGAAGCGAATTCAGCAAGCAAATAAAGGGAACAATCCTTTTGCGAATGGTCGAAATCGCTTTTAATACAGTCATTGATGGCTAAGGGATGATAACGAGCTGGTGTAAGAAGGAGAGTGAAAAAATGAAGGTAATAATATCTGGATTACAATGGATGATTTTCATGATTGCCGGTGCTATTGCTGCACCAATTGCCATTGCAGATTTATATAACTTAACACCAATTGAGACATCAGGACTCATTCAGAGCACAATAATTATATTAGGGATTGCTGGATTTTTACAAGGTCTGTTGGGCCATAAATTTCCTATTCATGAAGGCCCTGCAGGGTTATGGTGGAGTATTTTCACGATATACGCAAGTTTAGTGGGGGTATTGTATTCTTCTAATATAGCTGCCTTACAAGCTTTAAGTGGAGGAATGATTATTAGTGGAGGGTTATTTGTCCTTATTTCGGTATTTAAGCTTATGGATAAAATCGCCCGTCTATTTACACCGACCATCACTTTTATATATCTTTTCTTATTGATTTTTCAATTAAGTGGATCGTTTATGAAAGGAATGATGGGGATCACATCTAGCCATACGTTATTAGATGTTAACGTGCTCTTGCTAAGTGTGATTGTGATTTGCGTTACCTTTTGGTTAGGGAACTGCCAATTTACATTCCTCCGCCAATTTTCTGTCATAGTTAGTATATTAATCGGTTGGCTATTGTTTATGATTTGCGGTAAGGTACCAGTGATAGTACAGGCAGATGCATTAATTAAGTTTCCGAACATCTTCCCGTTTGGGTGGCCGCAATTTGACGGCGGGACGATTACTACAGCGTTGTTGTTAACCCTGTTATTAATCACGAATGCGATTGCATCAATTCGATTGATGGAGACCGTTATGAAGCACAAGCCAATGGATCATAACCGTTATTTGCGTGCCGGATTTGTCTCAGGAATTACACATTTTATTAGCGGTTGTTTAGGGGCGATTGGCTCCGTGCCTATTTCGGGGGCCGCGGGATATGTTGAACAGACAGGGACAAGGGAGCGTAGATCATTTTTAATTGGGTGTAGCCTTGTGATCTTCATTTCCTTGTTTCCGCCAATAATGAACGTTATTTCAGCCATTCCCGCACCTATTGGCTATGCTGTTACGTTCGTTATTTTTGTAAAAATGGTTGGTTTAGCCTTGATGGAGTTGAAGAAGGTTTTTCATGAGAAGCGAACGTTTAGCATTAGTGGGGTTTCTCTTATCTTTGGTGTCGGTCTCATGTTTGTTCCTTCATCAGCGACGAGTCACTTGTCTCCGGTCTTGATAGCCATTTTGAATAACGGGCTAATTAGCGGAAGTTTATTAGCAATTATTTTGGAACAAGGATGGATATGGAAAGACAGATTTCAAGCTAAGAATTCTAAGAAAATTAATCCTTAATTTGGATGGAGTCTCCTACAGGAGCTTAAATAAGTTTTATTGTCACAGACACAGGATGTCCAACTCACATTAGGTGAGAGGGTATCCTGTTTTTTTGTGTAAAACGGTGTATTTAGAATATAGTGTTCACCAATCTATGGTTTAATACAAGTTAGTCTACGTGAAATGGGGTGGATAGGTGTATACTACAGAAATAGTTTATAAGGTAGGTGAAAGTGAATGGATAAGGAATTTACATTAGCTAGCCAGCTATTAATATTGCTAGATACAGAACAAAGATGGTTTACCTTGGCTGAGATAGAGAAAAGTTTAGGTATCTCCTATAAAACAATTCGCAAGATGGTAGAGGAAATTAGCGAGCAACTACCATCCGCTGTTACCATTGAGGTTTCCAGGGGAAAGGGAATATTTCTTCGACGTGAGCGAAGTAAGGCGATTCATGAAGTGATTTCTACGATGTTCAGACAAACGGTATTTTATCGTCTAATGAATGTATTATTTACGAGTGTAGATCGCCTCTCCATGGAGGAGCTTGCCGGGGCTATGTATATGAGTACCTCATCTTTGAAAAAGCTAATTGTGCAATTAAATAATCACGATCTTAAGCCGTACAAGCTACGTATAACGTATTCTACACCGACGATCAAAGGGAATGAAATGAACATACGAAATTTTTATTGGAAACTATATTGTGATGCCTACGAGTTCACAGGGTGGCCATTTGAAAATATAAGCTTTGAAAATGCCAATCAGTTAATTACTAATATAGAGCAAGAGAAGAATATTGTATATTTTATAAATTCAAAAAGGAAGTTATCTTTTTTGCTAGCAATTGTTATCGCAAGAGTTACGAAAGGGAAATATGTCAAGATTGACGAGTATGGTTACCCATGGGAAAAGGGAATATTTTATTTGCCCGTGAAAACTTTAGTGAAGGAACTTGAAGAAAAGTACGTTATTCAATTCCCTAATAGTGAAATATTTTTCATACAATCGCAAGTTAGCCTCAGCCAATACCACTATTATGAAGGATCAGAAATAACACCAGTGAAGGAAGTCAAACTGCACGAAGATAAAGAAGAATATCAAATGGGCAATCTGCTTATTTCGTTATTGAGCAAGGCATACCCCGCATTGGATAAGGAAGAACGATTTATATTGGAGATATACGGATTTTTTGACAGGCTATTAATTGATAATGCTATTCCCGAATGGATGACAATATCCAAAAGTCATTTAACGTCATATGTTCAAAAAGAGTGTCAACACATGATTCAGGAATTGCAACTCTGTATGCAAACGTGGAATAAAACTTATCCATCCATTTCGTATAATGACTTTCATATAACAAAGTTGACTTTAATTGTCCGTTCAAGTTTACGCTATAAAACGAAGAGGGCTTTCTTAGTAGTGGGGGAGGAGTTTTCCATTCGTCATTACATCGCAGATTTGATTAAGAAGGAGATAGGTGATCAGTTAATCATAAATACTTCCATTATGAAAGGGCTAACTGACGAAATTATGCAGGAAAATCAAATTGATCTTGTGATCAGTAATATCCCCGTTGCATTAAAGCAGGTGCCTGTTGTGATGATTTCTACAATTCCATCCCCAAGAGATCTAGATAATATCCGCAAAGCGTTAGTAGAATTATAAGTTTAAATGTAGAATTATTATCATTTGGTCAAATTTTTCCCATACTCAATATAGGTTTTTGACCTAGTTTATTAGAGTGTAAAACCTTATGCTAAGTTTAGTTTCGAAACTAATTTTTTGTCGGCGAGTGAAAGTGATTTCAGCAAGCCTATTAAACAATATAAGGTTGGGGGACAAGGCATGAGCAGGCATTTAAGTGCACAAAAGGGAGAAATAGCGGAGCGAGTTTTACTTCCTGGAGATCCTTTACGTGCAAAATTTGTAGCAGAACATTTTTTAGATGAGGCCTATTGTTATAACGAAGTAAGGGGCATGTATGGCTACACAGGATTATACAAAGGTGTACCTGTATCGGTTCAGGGAACTGGGATGGGAAATCCATCGATGAGTATCTATGGAACGGAATTAGTTGTTGATTATGATGTGAAGAAATTGATACGTATCGGTACATGCGGTGCAATGCAGGAAGAAATAAAAATTCGCGATATTATAATGGCCCAGGCTGTGTCTTCAGATAGTAATCTGACAGAGAAGGTCTTCCATGGCTGTAATTATGCCCCGACTGCGGATTTTACCTTGTTAATGAAAGCGTTTCATCAGGCACAAGGTAAAGATGTAAATGTCTTTGTTGGTAATATTTATAATTCGGATGAATTTTATCGTGAGACTTTAGAACGACTGAATAAATTTATGGAATTTGGTGTATTGGGCGTAGAGATGGAAAGCACAGCCCTATATACGTTAGCCGCTAAATATGGTGTGAAGGCACTTACTATTTTGACAGTGGGCAGTCAATTGTTAAGACAGGAATTCTTGACCCATAAAGAAAGTGAACAATCTTTTTATGAAATGGTTGAAATTGCACTGAACACTATCATTGATTAGTTAGAGGGCCGAATAAGGATAAATTCAGAAAATTGAGGGGAGCTATGTAAAATGAAAAAAAGTATAAAAGGGAAGTTTGGCGTAGTACTGTTAGCTTTTGCAATTATTCTAGGGGGCTGCGGTGCAGCTAATACTGGTAATACTGGCTCAAAGGGCGAGTCAACGGATAAGGATAAACTTTCAGTAGGCTATTATGTAAACGGTAACTTGGGTGACAGTGGGTTCTTCGATTCTGCTAATGCAGGCCTAGAGAAGGCAACGAAAGAGCTAGGTATTGAATTCAAGGCTGTACAAGGGGGAGGGAACCAATCTGACTGGCCTATCGGATTTGAGTCCATGGTTTCAAGCGGCAAATATGAGCTAATCGTTGTTGGTACAAGCCAAATGAAAGAAATTGCAATCGATCTTGCAAATCGTTATCCAGATCAGAAGTTCATTTACTTCGATGAAACAATTGTGGATGTACCTAACATCTACTCTGTAAAATACAACCAACGTGAGGGTTCTTTCCTCGCAGGTGCATTCGCAGCACTCGTTACGAACAGTAAGGAGCTCGAAAATGCAAATCCGGAAAAGGTAGTAGGTTTCCTTGGCGGTATGGATATTCCAATTATTAAAGATTTCAAATCAGGTTATGAGCAGGGTGTAGCCTATGTTGATCCTGAAGTGAAGGTAATTACATCTTTCGTGGGTGACTTTATTAATGCTCCAAAAGGTAAAGAGCTAAGTATGGCTCAATATAATTCACAACAGGTTGATATTCTATATACGGTTGCAGGCCCGTCAGGAATCGGAGCTCTAGAAGCTGCTAAAGAAGTAAATAAATATGCAATTGGTGTGAACAGCAACCAGAACAACATACAACCAGGCCACGTGCTAACATCTATGCTTAAAAATGTAGATAGCTCAATCTTCCGTGCGATTGATTTATACAAGCAAGATAAGCTTCCATTTGGAACAAATGAGTCCCTGGGCTTTAATGAGGATGGGGTAGGTCTTGCAAAAGATGATCTTTACAATCAATATGTACCGCAAACAATCCGCGATCAAGTAGATGAAATTCAAGCGAAGCTGGTTAGCGGTGAAATCAAAGTACAATAGGAGGTTCACGATGGCAGACCTGCTGGAAATGCGCAATATCCATAAAGTATACCCGAATGGTACAAGAGCCAATAAAGGTGTGTCCTTCTCCGTACGCCAAGGCGAAATTCATGCCTTGGTTGGCGAGAATGGCGCAGGAAAATCAACACTGATGAAAATTTTATTCGGTTTGGAAGCGCCTACAGATGGAGATATCTTGTATCAGGGCGAGAAGATTACACTGAAAAGCCCAAAGGATGCAATAAAATATGAAATAGGTATGGTTCATCAGCATTTTATGCTGGTACCTTCTTTCACTGTAGCAGAGAACATTGTGCTTGGTATTGAACCCCGTAGAGGTGTACTGTCGGACCGAGGGAAGGCCGTAGCTGAAACCGAGCGACTCATTCAACAATTCGGACTCAAAGTAGATCCAATCGCTAAGGTGGAGAATATTTCCGTAGGACTGAAGCAACGTGTCGAAATTTTAAAAGTATTGTATCGCGGAGCTCGGCTTATCATTCTTGATGAGCCGACCGCGGTTCTTACGCCGCAAGAAACAGATGAATTGTTCCAGTCGCTGAAGAAGCTTGTTCAAGAGGGTTATACCATTATTTTTATTACGCATAAGCTTAATGAAGTTATGGGTATTTCGGATCGAATTACGGTTCTCAAATCAGGAAAAACTATTGCAACACTAAACACTTCTGAAACCAATAAGGAAGAAATTTCGAGATTGATGGTTGGGCGTGACGTTTTGTTACGTGTTCAAAAAGAGCCCGCTAATCCAAAGGAAAAGGTTTTAGCTTTTGATCAAGTAAGCTGTTTATCGGATACAGGAAGCCAAGTGCTTAAGGATGTGTCATTCCTGATTCGAGCGGGCGAAATCTTTGGAATTGCCGGTGTTGAAGGGAATGGGCAGACGGAGCTAATTGAAGTTATTACTGGTTTTAGAAAAAACTCAAAAGGCAAGATAACTTTCTTAAATCATAATTTGGCGGATCATACAATTCGTGAAATTCGTAATATAGGTATAGGGCATATTGCAGAAGACCGGCAAACATGTGGTGCTTGCTTAACCTCCTCTATTAAGGAAAATTTAATTCTTGATTTGTATCGTGATCCTGCATTTCGTAAAGGACCGTTCCTGAATCAAAGGAAAATCCGAGAGCATGCTCAGCGACTCATTCAGGAATTTAACATTTTGACACAAAGTGAAGAGACATTAGCGGGTTCACTATCTGGTGGAAATATTCAAAAGATTGTTGTTGCTCGTGAAATTTCAAAAAATCCGAAGTTACTTATTGCTGCCCAGCCTACTCGTGGTGTAGATATTGGTTCCATTGAATTCATTCATAAAGAAATTGTTAAGAAACGTGATGAGGGAACAGCCGTGCTACTTGTATCTGCTGAGCTATCTGAAGTAATGAGTCTGAGCGATAGAATTGGCGTTATCTATAATGGAGAACTAGCCGTAATATTGGAAAATTCCGATGATTTGACGGAAGAAGAGCTTGGATTCTATATGCTAGGTATTAAAAAACAAGAAGTGAGGGTGAACGCCACATGAAACAGAGAAATGCAATCTACCTTGATCTGCTAGGTATACTTCTGGCAATTGGGGCGGCCCTGTTCATTGGAATTATCGTAATTTTAGCTATAAGCAGTGAGCCGGTAGCGGCATTACGATCATTGTTTATTGATCCTTTTACAAGCTTGTTCAGCTTTGGTTCTGTACTGAATCGTATGGTGCCACTCGTATTTACTGGGCTCGCGATTGTTGTCGTATTCCAAAGTGGAGTATTCAGTATGGGAGCCGAAGGTCAACTGTATATGGGGGCATTAACAGGTGCGCTGGCAGCAGTATATATTCCGGGATTATCTCCATGGATTCACATTCCAGTAGTTATTATCGCTTCAATCATCGGCGGAGGATTGTATGGATTTATTCCGGGTTTTCTTAAAGCCGTATTTAAAGCGGATGAAATTGTATCGACGCTAATGTTTAACTTTATTGCCGTGTTATTCGTTTCTTATTTGTTGAACTATGTTCTAAAGGATCCTAATAGTGGTGGTTTTGCTCGATTGCCTTATGTCCAAGACAGTGCTAAGCTAGGTCAAATTATTCCAGGTATGCCGACGCATGCAGGCTTCTTGATTGCAATCATAGCATCTATCGTTGTGTATTTTCTAATGTATAAGACGAAAATGGGATATGAGCTGCGTACAGTCGGTAAAAACCCATTATTCGCTGAATATGGTGGTATTGCAACGAAAAAAGTTATTATGTTGAGTATTGCGATCAGCGGTGCGCTTGCTGGTTTGGGTGGAGCAGTTGAAGTAACGGGTATGCATGGCACGCTTAAAGAAGGCTTCTCTGTAGGCCTTGGCTTTGACGGTATTATTGTCTGCTTGCTTGCACGAAACCATCCGATTGGTGTATTGTTGGCTGCGTTCTTCTATGCGTATTTACAGGTTGGCGGACAAGCGATGCAGGCCAACAGCGACGTCCCGCGCGATATTGCTATTATTATTCAAGCATTGCTAGTTCTATTTATTTCTTCACAAGCAATCTTTGCTTATTTGAAGCAAAGAAAACTACGTTCCGCGCAAGGAGGTGCTCCAGTTGCTAAGTAATATTTGGGATCAGACAGCAAATCTAACGCTGATTGTTATACTACTTCGTACACTGCCGCCAATTTTACTAGGAGCCTTGGGCGGACTCATGACAGACAGGGCAGGCGTTATCAACATCGGTATTGAAGGTTTGATGCTCGTATCGGCCTTTATGTCAATTGCAGTTGGTTCAGCCACAGGCAATTGGTTCCTTGGAGTCGCAGGTGGCACAATAGCATCTATGCTGGTCAGTTACGGAATGGCCTTCTTCTCCTTAAAGATGAAGGTAGACATTATTATTGCCGGATTTGTTGTCAACATTTTTGGCGCCGGGATTACTGTCGTGCTCATGAGTATCTTTTATAATTCACATGGTAGCTTTATGCCTTCTGTTCCGGTGAAGATACCGAATGTTGTAATTCCATTTCTAGAAAACATCCCGGTCATTGGTAAACTACTAAGTGGTCATAATCTTATGGTTTGGATTTGTTTTCTAGCTGTTGTATTTTGTTTCTTCTTGTTGTATCGAACTCCTTATGGTGCACATTTGCGAGCAACAGGCGAAGAACCAAGCGCAGCACGTTCGCTTGGAATCAATGTTAACCGAATTCAATATTCTGCAATCATTTGGAGCGGCTTCTTCTCTGGTCTTGCAGGCGCATATTTATCCATGGGTATGACAAGCATGTTCGTCAGAGATATGACAGCAGGCACAGGATTTCTTGCTTTGGCAGTCGTTATTTTTGGTAATCGTCATCCGTTTGGGATACTGGCGGGCTCAAGTATATTTGCGCTTGCGAGTGCTTTGACGATGATCATTGAGACAACACCAGGCAACGTTATACCAAGCCAATTTATTAAAATGGTTCCCTATGTAGTTACAATCGTTGCGTTAGTTATTTACGCAATTAGAAAGAATAGAAAAACAATGTTAGCATCCTAATTCTTTGGAGGTCATGCATATGTCAGCAGTACACAACATGATTATCGACGCGGACACAGGTATCGACGACTCAATTGCAATCTTACATGCTTTGAAAGCAAAGGATGTAAGATTGGAGGGGATTACCACGGTATTCGGTAATTCGAGTGTAGATCAAGCTACAGAGAATACGATTCGTCTGATTCAGCTGGCTCAGCCAAGTTATGAGGTTCCGGTCGCTAAAGGCGCCGCCAAGCCATTAGTACGCGAATGGGGGGGGCCGGTGGTTCATGTCCATGGTGATAATGGAATAGGTAATGTCGAGCTGCCGCCATCAGGGCAGCAACCGATTGCAGAATCTGCAGCACAATTTATCGTTCGTAAAGCAAATGAAATGCCAGGTGAAATCACACTGGTTACACTAGGACGCTTAACAAATGTAGCGCTAGCGTTAGAGCTTGATCCTGATCTCCCTCGGAAGCTAAAGCATGTTGTCACAATGGGCGGTACCGTATTTGCTCCAGGTAATGTTACCCCTGTCGTCGAAGCAAATTTGCGAGGGGATCCGGAAGCAATTGACCGTGTTATTCGTTCTGGTATGTCCATGACACTTGTTGGACTAGATGTAACGATGAAAGCGAAGCTGAATAAGCAGCATTTGGAAAAGCTTGCACAGGTGTGTCGTTCGGAAAACACTGCAATTGTGCAATATATGCAAGATGTGACTCAATATTATTTTAGCTACTATAGTCTTGAATGTAATTTAACGGACACTTGTCCGCTTCATGACCCATTGGCCATTCTCGTTGCTCGCATGCCTGAAATCGCAAGGATGCAGCCAATGAAAGTGCAGATTGAATGTGAAGGTACAATTACAGCAGGAGCTGTAATTGCTGACTTGCGGACAAATCCCAGTAATGGAGACGACATTATGGTATGTTTGGATGTCAATTCAGAGCAGGTTGTTAATGAATTGCTTTCTGTGTTTTAGTAGAATCACATTGAACTGGAATTGGAGTTGTCCCCAAACGTTTAGCAATTTGTGGGATAACTCTTTTTTCTGTAAGGAGGAGTATATACATGAAGCACACCCCACGATTTAAGCGGATTTTTACCATTGTTATGGATTCTGTAGGGATTGGTGAAGCCCCAGATGCAGAGAAATTTGGCGATGTAGGAGCGCACACATTGCGGCATATCGCAGAAAGAATGAACGGGCTTTATGCTCCTGTATTATCAAAGCTCGGGTTAAGCCATATCGATGCCATTCCTGGGGTACCAAGAGTAGAGCGGCCTTTAGCTTATTACACCAAAATGCAAGAGGCTTCGAATGGGAAGGATACGATGACTGGGCATTGGGAAATCATGGGTTTACGAGTCGAAGTTCCTTTTAAAGTATTTCCTGATGGATTTCCGAATGCATTAATTCATGAATTAGAGCAAAGAACAGGACGGAAGATCATTGGGAATAAGCCAGCTAGCGGTACAGAGATTTTGGATGAACTTGGACAAGAGCATATGTTGACAGGTGCGCTTATTATTTATACATCAGCTGATTCCGTGATTCAGATTGCTGCTCATGAAGAGATTGTTCCCTTGGAAGAGCTATATCAAATTTGTGAAATTGCTAGAGAAATTACGTTGCGCGAGGAATACATGCTCGGTAGAGTGATTGCCAGACCATTCCTCGGTCAGCCGGAAAGCTTCAAGAGGACTCCAAACCGTCATGATTATGCTTTGAAGCCTTCTGGAAGAACAGTGATGAATGAGCTCAAGGATGCTGGGTTTGATGTACTAGCAATTGGTAAAATCTCAGATATCTATGATGGTGAGGGTGTCACTACAACTTTGCGAACTGTGTCCAATATGGATGGCATGGATAAACTCATGGAGACAATTCATACTGATTTTACAGGACTTAGCTTCTTAAATCTGGTTGATTTTGACGCACTTTATGGACATCGTAGAGATCCGATCGGATATGGCAAAGCGATAGAAGAATTTGATGTTCGATTAAATGAAGTTCTCGAAGAGCTAAGAGAAGATGATCTGCTTATCATTACAGCAGACCATGGTAACGATCCTACTCATGCGGGTACAGACCATACGCGTGAATATGTGCCCTTACTCATCTACAGCAAGAGTTTTACAGAGCAGAGTAATCTGCCTTTAAGTAACACATTTTCAGATATTGGGGCAACGATTGCTGATAATTTTGGTCTAACCATGCCACAATTTGGACGGAGTCTCCTGCAGGAGCTTAAATAAACCTCATAGGATAGACACAGGATATCTAACTGGCAATTGGTGAGAAGGTATCCTGTTTTTCTGTAAAAAAACTAAGGTGTATTGGCCTCTTTCGGGATTTGATCCCTCAATCCTAAGCAAGCAGGCTTATGTTACGCTATGGGATGACAGTGTTTGGCTCTATAAATGATACGGTGAACCGTATCGTAAGCAAGGATTTAAAATCAAAGAGCCCTTCTATCGTGAAGGGCTCTTTCTTAGATGCTCCATATTAGGGTTTAACCTGCAGCCCAAACATCTAATTCAATTTTCAATTCAGGTAAACCTAATCCATTAATATAAGCAACCGTCATTGAAGGAGGAGTGGGACCGAATACTTTATTCCAAATAGCATAGAAATGATCCCAATCGATTTCTTCTGTAGCCCAAATGTTGATTTTAATGACATGATCAGGGGTCAACGTTTGAGATGCAAGGATATCAACAATATTACTCATGGTATTGGTTACTTGTTGATTAAAATCTGATGGGATATTATCGTTTTGATCGATACCAATTTGACCAGAAAAAACAAACATTTCAGCATTTCTGCTTATTTTTGTCACATGACTATAGCTTCCAACTGGTTTTGTAATATTTTCAGGATTATATCTATGAATAACATTATTATTTAATTTCATCGAGTAAATTCTCCTTATAAATAGAAAAAATATAACTAGAGATAGTTTATATTTTTTCGCTGTTTTTTCACTACACTTAATATTGGACAGACTTATCCCGTCGATATCAATTCTAGTGAAAGACAGCAGTAGAATACCCAATACCAAAGGATAAAAATTTAATCGATCTCTTCTTCATCAAGTATTCCTCCTTAATATTTATAATTAAAATTACATACTGCAGAATAATAACATAAACGCAAGAAAAATAATAGTAAATTCAACTAGCTACTGATACAACCAAATCCCCGAAACCGTCATTACCGCAGGAAGCACCGCTTCATCCACCGCCACATTGTCATACCATCCACCTACGGCAAGGTTGAGCACGAGATAGAAAGACTCGTCAAACGGCATAATGTCCGGTTGCTGGCGACGCTCGGCGTAGCAATATCCATCTACTAGCCATCGAATAGATTTAGCGTCCCATTCCAGTGCATAATCATGAAACTCATTAATCGTACTATTTTTAAGCTGATAGGAGAACTCATCGGTGACTTTATGGTCCCAATCTTTTCCGTAGTGCAGCGTACCGGATACTTGCTTAGGCAGACGACCTTTCGCTTCCATAATATCGATTTCGCCCGATGCAGGCCAAGGTCCATAAACCTCTTTTTGTGGAAGCAACCAGATGGCAGGCCATAGTCCCTGTCCCACTGGCAGTTTTGCACGGATAACTAGTTTGCCGTAGCAAAAAGAAAGATGATTTCTGGTGTCCAGACGTGCCGATGTATAGGCAAAGCTTCGCCCGTCTGCTTCAGTAGTTTCTCGGCGCGCGCATAGGTTTAAGCCAAATTCATTGATATACAGATTGTTAGAATTACCTGTATAAAACTGTTGTTCACCGTTACCCCAACCTGGACATACGACGTTACCATTACTATCAAGCAAGTCATTACCTAGGCGTATGTTCCATGCACTTAAATCAGTACTACCATCTACAAAATTCTGCTGCCATATAAGCTTGTTCATTCCCTGCACACTCCTTTCATCTATCCATAGCATACTTAATTTTAGTATATGGTCAATCGAATCTAAAAAATTGGGATAGGGTCAATAATCGTGGCCTTTTTTTTCTATGCGCATTTTCATACGATGTAATAGAAGGGGGCACACAATATGTTCCAACACAAAAATGGACCGATGAAAACATTTTTTAATCAATGGCAATTGCAAAGCATGGTAATCCCCGGCATTATCTGGATGGTCATCTTTTGTTATATCCCGATGTTTTGGCTAATTATTGCATTTATGGACTTTAGCATTGCTAAACCTATGTTGCAATCGCCATTTGTCGGACTAAAACATTTCCAAGACTTTATGACAGATGACCGTTTCTGGCGCTCTATCCGCAATACGCTCGGAATGAGCAGCATTAAGTTATTACTGGGCTTTCCAATTCCTATTTTATTTGCCTTGATGCTCAATGAAATAAGAAGTATTCGATTTAAGCGTACGGTTCAAACCATTTCGTACTTGCCGCACTTTATTGCTTGGACAATTTTTGGCGGCATCATGCTTAATTGGCTCGGTGAGGGCGGTTTGATGAACCAAGTAATGATGGCACTAGGGCTTCAAGAACGCGAAATTCTGTATAACAGCGATGCGAAGTACTTTTGGTGGATTACCTATTTCTCTGATACGCTCAAAGAAACTGGCTGGAGTGCTATCATCTATATAGCTGCAATATCTGGCATAGATCCAGCACTATACGAAGCGGCGGAACTCGATGGTGCAAACCGCTGGCAACGCATGTGGCATATTACCATTCAAAGCATACGACCAACGATTGCGATATTGTTTATCCTCGCTGTCGCAGGGATATTGGGTAGTAACTTTGAACAGATCTTTATGTTGAAGAACAACATGAACATGAAGATGGCTGAAAGTCTAGATTTGTATATTTATAACATGGGCTTAGTATCTGGGCGCTACTCGTTCTCAACCGCCGTCTTGTTTGCCCGCTCGATTGTAGCACTAGCGCTATTGTTCTTAGCTAATCACACATCTAAAAAACTAACTGGCGATAGTATTTTCTGATTAGGAGGGCAGATACATGAAAAAAAGCATAAGATTTCGGCGTTTCGGAGTATTTGATGTCTGCAATGCTGTGCTGATGGTAGCTGTTTGCTTTATAACGCTATACCCAATGTGGTTTGTATTCATCAACTCGCTTAATGCGCCGGAGCATGCCATACTCGGTACGGTCAACTGGTTTCCAAAGGAGATATCGCTCGATAGTTACAGTGTCGTATTTAATGATAAAGGTTTAATGAACGGTTTTTACATCACTACAATGCGTACAGTAATAGGGACAACGGTGCATGTGTTGTTTACTGCTATTATTGCTTACGGATTGAGTAAGACTAATCTTATTGGTCGCAAGGTGTATATGAAAATTGCTTTAATTACGATGTTGTTTTCTGGTGGATTGATTCCTTCGTTTATTCTAATGACTAAGCTGGGATTGTACGATAACTTCTTAGTATTCATCATTCCTGCAATGTACACGTTTTTCAATATGATTATTTTTATGAGTTTCTTTCGAACTATCCCCGATAGCTTAGAGGAATCTGCAAAAGTAGACGGTGCTTCAGATTATGGCGTCCTATTCAAAATCGTTATGCCTAATAGTATGGCTGTTATTGCAACGATATCGCTTTTTTCAGCGGTATATCATTGGAACGATTATTATCAAGGAGTCATTTATATCTACTCACAGGATAAGGTGCCACTGCAAACGATGCTATACAAAATCGTGGCAGAGAACTCTATGTCTTTCATGCAGCAGCAAGCGATGGCACAGTTCGGAGCGAAGCTACCAGGTAACTCCATTAAATTTGCATCGATGATGGTGGCTACATTACCTATTCTTATGTTCTATCCCTTTATTCAACGTTATCTGGTCAAAGGTGTAATGATTGGTGCGATTAAAGGGTAAGTGTCATATGCCAATCTAAGCTATCGTGTAGAGAGGTATATGGTATCAATATATTAAATAAAATCGTAGTAAAGAAAGGTTGATGAAGTAATGAAACGTAATCATATGAAGCAAAGCGTAGCTCTTATTCTATTCGTAATCCTGATGCTAGCAATTACAGCATGTAGCAAGTCTGGTGAAAGTGGAAGTACACCGCCGCCTGTCGTTACAGAGAAGTCTGAGACCCCACCAAGCGAATCAACACTGAATCCCGATGAAGCTGCATGGAAGCTCGATACTAGCCCAGTCGATCTAACATGGTTTGTAGGTGCATCTTGGTATGGTAACAATTGGGGAGAAAGCTTAACTTCCAAGTATGTGACGGAGAAAACAGGCGTCAATGTTAAGCTAGAAGTACCTTCTGGCGAAGCGAACGAGCA
The DNA here is from genome assembly GCF_024721975.1 of Paenibacillus endoradicis. The sequence goes on from NZ_JANQBB010000004.1 coordinate 87,590, forward strand.
AATAACTTTGATGATGACTTCTGGTAAACTACCGGACTTAATTACTATGGGCTCTTGGGAAAACGCTGTCAAAAAGTTATGGGAAGGCGATCATGTGTATGCCCTGAATGAATTGGCAGAACAGTATGATCCATACTTCTTCAAGGTGGCCGGAGACGGTACATTGAAGTGGTACCGTCAAGACAATGGCAATACGTATGGTGTACCGAATGATTCATATAGCCCGAATCTAATGCATGAAACAGGTATGACGGCTGCTAACCAAACGTTTCTAGTACGCAAAGATTTGTATGAGGAAATGGGAAGCCCAGACTTAAGTACACCAGAAGGATTCTTGAATGCGCTACAAACGATAAAAGATAAATATCCTGAGTATAAGGGTCAACCGATTAGCCCCTTCTTTGCACAGGGTAATGTTCCATATGGGATGAGCGAATATTTGCAAAACTTGTTAGCTGTCCCGTTTGAACAAGATGGAAAAGTATACGATCGTACCACCGATCCGGATTATATCACATGGCTGAAAACATTCCGTACAGCCTACGAGCGCGGACTAATTAATGTAGATTTTCTAGTTGATTCTGATACTCAAGTAGAAGAAAAAACAAACAATGCTCGTTATTTTATGATGATTCGCGAATGGAACGGAATGACGGCTGTTAATCCTTTGCTAGCTGCCAGTGAAAATCCGGATTCTTACTACATTGCAGTGGATGGACCGCAGAACAGCAAAGGTGATAAAGCTAAACTGTTCCCTGGTAATATGGATGGGTGGATGGTTACGATGATTAGCAAATCTAACAAAAACCCTGAACGTGCTATTCGCTTTTTGACTTACTTAGCAAGCGAAGAAGGCCAAATGGATTTATTCCTTGGTAAGGAAGGCGAAACGTGGGAAATGGTTGATGGCAAGCCGAAGTTTAAACCTGAAATGGTAGCACTGCTTGAAACTGATGTTGCGAAGATGGAAAAAGAATACGGCATTATGGATACTTACTGGATGGTGAGAAATCCGGTAATTATTAATCAATGGAGACCTGAGAAAGCTCCTGTAATTAAGCAAATGGAGGACTTCGCTAATAGTCAGGCTGATATTGATAGTGGCATTTACAAAGGCTTGGATCCACAGGGTGATTCTGATGCGGCAGTAGCATGGGCGCGGATCTCTCAAAGTTGGGAGGAAGTGTTGCCTGAGCTAATTACCGCTAAGGATGAAGCGGCATTTGACAAAATTTTTGACGATTTCCTTGCTCGCCGTGTGAATTACGGCTTTGATAAGGTGATTGAATATAGACAGGCAGAACTGGATGTAAGAAAAGCAAAAATGGCGGAGTAACAACTTTCTCTTAATTAATATTGCCGGTCACCGAAATGGTGACCGGTATTCTCGGCTTTAATTGGATAACAACTCGGCATTAACAGCTAGTTATCTACCTCCAAAGTTGTAATATATGGTATATTACAAAGATGGGGAGGGTACTTATATGAAGTATCTGCTTAATAAGATGAGAAAGATTTATCGCAATTCCCGCATCTCTCAAAAGTTATTTCTATCCTTTAGTATAATGATTGTCATTCCTGCCATTGTAGTATCCATTTTATTTATTCGCATTCAGGAAACCCAGCTATACAAGGATGCTATGTCCACTGGAAGTAGCCATGTCTCACGGCTCAATGAACAGTTGCGTAGTAGAATGGACATAATTGAAAACGCTTCCTCTACTGCACTGACTCAAAAAGCATTTGTCGATTTTATTCACTCTAATATGATTGAAGATGGACTGCGTCTGGTGAAATTCAGACAAAACCAATTTGAACAGATGCATAATATTATCGAAAGTCACGAGTTAATAAGCGAACTTAGCTTTTATGTTGATAACCCAAACCTTTATGAAATCTGGCCAGAAATCTACCACTATGACAAGTTTTGGCCGCAGGATTATTGGGTAACACTTCGGGATGAAGGCGGCGCTGCATACAGCATCTTTGCTTTGCAAGATGGTGAGCATACGCTATCCTACTACAGGTTAGTACGTCTTCAAGGTCAACAGCATCTTCGACCAAGCATTATGGAAATTCGCGTAAAGCACAGCGTATTTTTCAGCGACCTATTGGAGGAAACCGGGGGAGATTTCTTTTCTGTTGTGATGGACGGAAATAATCCTTCGAAGTATGTATATAATCCTCAGCATGAGTTTTCTCAAAATGCTGGAGAGAATCTAAATGAAATCTTTAGCAACATTCACGGGCAGCTAGATGTATTAGAGCAAAACAGCCCCATTAAGGTCAATGTCGGAGATAACACTTACTACGCAATATACCGATACATTGCTCCACTAGACGCCTATGTTGTGGATATTGCTTCTCATCAGGTACTAATGAAGGGACCGCGCAGTTGGTATCTACTTGTAGTAGCAATTACATTGTGTGTGCTGCTACTAATAATGCTACTAGTATCGCATACCACTAGGCGCATATTCCGCCGGTTGGACAGTGTACTATCTTCTATGCGCAAGGTTCGAAAAGGGCAACTAGACGCGAAGATTGATACAGGTCTAGATGACAATGAGACTGGCGATGAAATCGACGAGGTGGCCGTCAACTACAATAAAATGTTGGATGAGGTCCAACAACTAATGACACAAGTGGTGGATAAGCAGCTAATTGCTAAAAACGCACAACTGCACTCGCTCCATTCGCAAATCAATTCACACTTTTTGTATAACGCGTTGGAATCCATCCGTATGCTAGCAGTTGTTGAGCGGCAGCCTGCTATCGCTGATGCGCTGGTATCTTTAGGTTCATTACTTCGTTACAGTATGAAGTGGCGCAGTGATACCGTTGCGCTTAGTGAAGAGCTTGCCAACATACAAAGCTATATTCAATTCATGAACTTTATGGAAGGCAGAAACATTGTATTATCGGCAGATCTGCCAGAGCAGGTGCTTCGCTATACTATTCCTAAAATGTGCTTGCAGCCCATAGTTGAAAATGTCGTTCATCACGCAGCGCCACTCGGTGGTAGTGTGCACATCGTCATCACTGTTCGGATAGAGAACAACAATCTACTACTAATAGAAATATTTGATGACGGTGCCGGTGTTGATCCAAACATGCTTGCTAGTTTGCAGGATGTACTGCAAGGTGATTCAGATACACCAATTGTAGCTAGTAAAAATGGGCTTGGCTTAGAAAACGTTCATAAGCGATTGCAGCTTCATTATGGCAAAGGCTGCGGTCTTTGGGTTGATAGTGTGCAGGGCAAATATACTTGTGTCACCATACGTTTGCCTTGGGAAAATGTGAATCTTGGAGGGTGGTAGGGCATGATCAACATTTTAATAGTGGACGATCAAAAGCATATACGTGATGGCCTTCAGGCTATGCTACGCCAATTTCCTTTGCAGCTTGATAATATTTATATTGCCGCCAACGGAATTGAGGCATTGCAAATATTGCGTCAGACTAGCATCCAGCTCGTAATTACCGATATTATGATGCCGGATATGGATGGACTTACGCTAATGGCACACACCAAAGAGGAACGTATCAAGGTAGATTACTTAATTATTAGTGGCTATAGCGATTTTGCCTATGCTCAAAAAGCCATTGAGCTTGGGGCAAAGGGTTACTTGTTGAAGCCTGTGAAGCAGGAGGATCTGCAAACTGCAATAGAGCATGTATGGCAGGAGATTAGAACACAGCAGGAGCTCGCGCGTAATATGATACATTTATCCCGCCGCGCCCAAGAGACAGATCTGAAAGAGCTGTGCATGTTTATGCAGGGTGCAACCAATGATGAGACATGGATCGTCTACTCCGAGCAGCAAAATCCAGAATTATGGCGTAACTACCGACTCTGTCTAATACGGGAGGAACGATGGATTAATCAACCTGGGGTAATTAGTGCTCATAGCATGGAATCCATTGCTTATAACGTATATGGCAGGCAGAAATGTATATGCCTACAACATGGTCCGCATCTTATTCTTGCCGTTGATGCGAGCGTAGATATTGACGCTTTGCCTAGTGCACTCAAGGCCGAACAGATTAATGCAATCACTGCTATGACCGACTCGAAGCAAGGATTAAAGGCTCTTCCGAGCAGCTATACACAAGTAATGGAGCTATATCGCCACAGCTACTTGTTTCCAGATAAGCGCTGCATCTTGCCCAACCACATTGAGCGACTAGAGCAGCAGTGGCAACTTCCTCATGAGGAGTTATATGCGTTGTTCCAGTTAATTGGAGCTAAAAACAGCAGCGAAATTACCCAAGGAATCTCTATGATCTTCCACAAAGAGTTGCTACAACGCTATCACATCCGCTACACACAACAACTATGCCGCGCCATGGTGCAGATGCTGGAGGAATATGAGCGAGTTATTCGCCCCTACATGGGGGAAGAAGCACTGGACATTGAATGTTTACGTAATCTTTTCGATTATCCAGGCATTCGCGATTATATTCAAGCGCTGCAACAACAGCTACTTCGACTGAACCAGTTTTATTATGAATATAAGTGCAGTTATCGCAACTCGCAGGACTTGAACGAAGCGATCCGCTATATACACGAAAGTTACCATAAGCCGCTTGATTTGGCGATGGTATCTAACCACGTTTCACTTAACTATGCCTATTTTTCAAACCTATTTAAGAAGAATGTTGGTAAAGGCTTTGCAGAATATTTACGAGATGTGCGCCTAGACAAGGCCCGAAGATTGCTTGCCGAAACCGAATATAAAATTGTTGAGGTAGCAGCGATGGTTGGGTATGAAAGCTACAAAAGTTTTACGCGCGCATTTCGCGAAGTGATGAATATGCAACCGACGGAGTACCGGCAGATGATGCAGCGGAAATATGAAAGGGAAGAGAAATACCACGACACAGCGTTGTAAACTCAGCATTGTCTTGACCTATTAACAAAGCTACACATCTACTCAAGTTGGCTTTAAGTTTTAAGTTTATCTAGAAATATATAATCGGCCAACGAAAAATCCGGACTATTACGAAATCCATTTAGGTATTTCGTAATAGTCCGGATTTCTTTTTCTAATTCAATGTAGATTTTTGTTATCGTTCGGTTAGAGGAACGATTAATTTTGTTTTGTCCTAATTAGAAGTTTATTTGGAAGCTACGACGGATATGTTATTCTGAAAACGATTAAATGCACCATGCATGACCGGACCGACAAATTCGTTCAGCTTCCAGCCGTGAGCAATGGCAGCGGTAGTGAATTTTTTTGCATGAAGCACGGCATCAAAAATAGCCTCGCCATTAGCAAGATTCGCTGTGATAGCCGCGGCAAATGTGCAGCCTGCTCCGTGATTGTAGGACGTTTCTAATTTTTCGGTTTCTAATAGGACAAATGAATCGCCATCATAGAAAAGATCGACAGCTTTGTCGTGTTGCAACGCTCGTCCACCCTTAATAACGACGTTTTTGGTACCTAGATCATAGATCTTTTGAGCAGCATTTTTCATATCATCAATTGTTCTTAGCGTGCCTAATTGAGATAATTGTCCTGCTTCAAAAAGGTTCGGCGTTGTAATTATAGCTTTAGGTAGTAGCAGTTCGCGTGCCGCATCGACCGTCTCCGGTAGCAAAACCTCATCTTCTCCTTTGCAAATCATGACAGGATCTATGATTACATTTTTCAATTGATATTTATCGATATATTTAGCCCCTAATTCCACAATTTCTACGGAACCGAGCATACCTGTTTTCATGGCATCAAGTTTGGTAGAAAAGGCACATTTGAGCTGAGCTTCAACTGCTGCGGAATCGATTGGGAATACATTATGCTTCCAGCCTGCTTCTGGGTCCATTGCCACTATACATGTTAGAGAGGTCATTCCATATGTACCATGTTCTTGAAATGTTTTTAGATCTGCTTGTATACCGCTACCACCACTAGTATCGGATCCAGCTAGTGTTAATGTTTTCTTTAAACTCATTATTATTGCTCCTTATATTTCAAAATAGTGTTTCTTAATATTTGCACCTTAGAATTGAATCTTATTAGAGTATAGTAGTTTAGTGAGGACTTTTGAATACTTGTGTATTATTTATCATTTTCACCAGCATTAATCCATCTGTAATGTAGAAGACAAAGTTTGTTATTTCTCATTTCGAAATCAAGTGACCTTCCTTTCTTGATACTGATCGATTATTTACTAACGTTAGACTTCATTATTACAGTGAGCCTTATCACTAGTAGTGGCAAAGCAGATGTATGTATATCAAAACATGCTTCTACTTATAAAAATTTGTAAAAAAGTCGAAAATGCACAACTTATTGTATATTTTCGACTTGATGATAAAGACTAGTTTAGCAATCACATCTGTACTTGAACTTTGGCTCTGTCTGAATATAAAAAGCATTTCTAACCTGTGCACACCAGTTTGCAAAGGCGGATCTCCATTCAGGTGTGTTAAAGAATTGATCAACAGTCTGAGTTTCAGAATGCCAAACTATAAACATGTTGAGTGGAGTGATTCCTCCTGCCCAAATTCCATTATTTACGTCGGTATCTTCTTCCCTAACTAATAATAATGGTAGACCAAATTGGAAAGCCATTGAAGGTTCTACTTGAGAATAAACTGAGCCTATCCAGAATGGAGTGGAAGATGGAGGGGGGCCTACATTGACGTCAACATTTTGAATTTCAAAACGACGAAGGTTTAATGCTAACATTCCATAGCTTGATGAAACTAACCGACGAATATCAGTTAGAATGGATTCGGGATAACTTTCGCTTAAAGGTAAAGTACGCGGAAAAAGCAAAGCATTCTCAATCTCAAAAATTAGTCGGTTTAGAAACCGTTGTTGGTTGTTATTTAAATGGGTTGTCGTGCTTAGAAATATTGGAATACGATAAGCATGGTCTATACACTGATGGTGTGCAGATTCTAGTTTTGCATGATCTTTACCTAAAGAACGATACTCGTTATTACTCACCTTCTCTTCATCCCTGCGAATAGACTTATATTGCCTCACTCTCTCTTCATCCTTACGTATAGACCTATATTGCCTCGCTTTCTCTTTATTCTTGCGTGTAGACTTATATTGCCTCACATTCTCACCTCCTTTGTCTATTAATATATGGAAAATAATTAAGTGAGTTTGGACTTTACTTTAGTTCATAAAAATTCAGTCATTTCGTCTAAGAATTTTAGGTGAACGTTAGATTCTTTAAGAGTAGTGGATGCTATTGAGTGTTCTAATAAAGAAGTAACTCTGTAAAAATAAAGTAAATACAATCAAAATCTAAAAAATTGGGTCATAACAAAAACAATTGTACCTTTTCAGCCATTTAACATATTGGTTAGAATAAAGGTGAATCCAAATGTAAGCGGTTTCTATAATAGGGGAGGTGAAGCTCAAGGAGAAGACTAATATGTGTCATACGGTGCTTATATCGAGACAGTGACTACTACAATTTCAAGTTAACAGGTGCACTCCATAGTTTCTCTTACTAACAAATATTATGTTCAGATGCTTTGTATGTCAAAGAAAAGAACTTGTGAAATAGGGAATAAAACTACGAAAACAATAAATGATTGAGGGAGGGTAATTTATGAATTCGAAGCGGGTGCAATATACGGACAAGCGGTTTAAGCAAAGGGTATTAAGTTTATTGTTAGTTGTGGTGATGTTATCTAGCGTTGGCCTATTGCCAACTTCCAAGGTTCAGACAGCTGAGGCAGCAGCAGCTACCGTTACCTCTATGGCTTACTTTTCAGCAGCAGACGGACCTATTATCTCAAAATCCGGGGTTGGAACGGCTAGTTACGGTTTTGTAATGCCTATTTTCAACGGAGGTTCTGCCAACTGGGGAGATGTGTCCAATGACATAGGTGTGAATGTTAAAGTGAATGGAAATTGGATCAATATTGACAGCGTTGGTAGCTTTATCTATAACCAGAACTGGGGGCACTGGAGCGACGGGGGTATGAATGGTTATTGGTTCACCCTTTCCACAACGACAGAAATTCAGCTGTTCTCCAAGGCTAATGGGGTCAAACTTGAATATACTCTTTCATTTCAAAATATAAATAAAACAACGATCAATGCTATGACATCTACACAAGGGTCGCAGATTACAGCAGGCTTTACAGGTGGAGCAGGCTTTACTTATCCGATGTTCAACAATGATCCAGCTATCCCTTATGAAGCTGTAGCTGATGATTTGAAAGTATATATAAAACCTGTAAACAGCGGCACATGGGTTGATCTAGAAAATAACGCAGCTAGTGGCTGGATCTATGATAACAATTTCGGTCAATTCACTGAAGGCGGCGGCGGCTTCTGGTTTACAGTAACGGAGTCTATGAATGTAAAATTAGAATCTAAAACCTCTTCAGCTAGCGTAGTTTATACAATTAACTTTAACGTACCCGTTAGGAATTCATATGTCATTACACCCTATGATGGAACGAACTTTACAGCAGATGACAATGGCGTCGTAGGCATACCTCTACCTAAGATTGACGGGAGTGCGCCGATAGGTACTGAGCTTGGCAATTATGTATATCAGATTAATATGAACGGACAATGGGTAGATATGGGTAACTCTAGCCAAAGTGAATTTTTATACTCTGGCAGCGGCTACAATAACATGTCAGATGCCAATCAGTGGGGATATTGGGCTGACTATATCTATGGTCTTTGGTTCCAACCAATTCAGGTGGATATGCAGATTCGTATTGGTTATCCGTTAAATGGGCAAGTAGGTGGAAGTATCGGTAGCAATTTCGTCTACTATACATTGATAGGCAATCCAAATGCTCCCCGCCCTGATGTAACTGATCATGAAGATGTGATGATCGGAACTCCGAGTAATCCAGCCATTGATGGTATGACACTTAACTGGCAGGATGAATTTAACGGTACAGAACTCGATCTGAACAAATGGAATTATGAAACAGGTTACTATATTAGTGACGATCCCCATAGCTGGGGTTGGGGGAATGCCGAGTTAGCGCATTATACAAATAGTGATCAAAATGTATTTGTACAGGATGGAATGTTGAATATTAGAGCTTTAAACGAGCCAAAATCATTCCCACAAGATCCTAGTCGATATGCACAATATTCTTCTGGTAAGATTAACACGAAAGATCATCTTTCTCTCCAATATGGTAGAGTGGACATTCGTGCAAAATTACCTACAGGAAATGGCATTTGGCCGGCGCTTTGGATGCTTCCGGAAGATTCTGTTTATGGCGCATGGGCAGCATCTGGAGAAATTGATATTATGGAAGCGAAAGGGCGTTTGCCTGGTACTACTAGCGGTGCAATACATTATGGCGGACAATGGCCTGTGAATAGATATCTGGCTGGTGAATATCACTTCCCTGAAGAGGAAACCTTCGCAAATGATTTTCATGTATACACATTAATCTGGGAAGAAGATAACATTAAATGGTATGTAGATGGAAAGTTCTTCTTCAAGGTCACTAATGAACAATGGTATTCCGCAGCCGCACCTAACAATCCAAATGCTCCTTTTGATGAGCCTTTCTACATTATTATGAATTTAGCTGTCGGCGGGTACTTTGACGGTCTTCTGTCGCCAGATCCATCTGATATCCCTGCAACAATGCAGGTGGATTATGTGCGCGTGTATAAGGAAAGTGACGGAAATACTGAAAACGTGTCAGTTACAGGTGTAACATTAGATCAGACCACTGCACAGATGGAAGCAGGTCAAAATTTACAGTTAAATGCTAATGTAGCACCATCTAATGCAACGAATAAGCAGGTAAATTGGGCCGTTTCCAATACCAACGTAGCCTCTGTGAATCAGGCGGGTATGGTGACGGGAATGACTGCAGGCACGACAACAGTTACGGCTACAACAATCGATGGAAATAAAACTGCCACCGCCACCATAACTGTTCAACCGGGTGCATCTACGATAATAGTTATCGGTGATGCGGCGCGGGGGCTTAAGAAAGTAGGCGATAACGTGACATTTTATGTGAATGGCGCAACCTTTGCAGACTTACACTATAAGTTAAATAACGGTCAGCAGCAGAACGTAGGCATGGTCTCTATAGGAGACGGTAACTATACCTATCCCGTAAATAATTTGCAATTTGGCGATACCCTTGAGTACTTCTTTACTTATAATCCAGGGCAAGGGGCGTTGGATAGTCGAACATTTACGTATACACATGGGGTCACTCAAGGAACAACAGAGTAAATTTGATAAAGAACAGACAAGTTTTCTCTTACAAGAGAGCTTGTCTTCTTTTTTGCATTTTTATGAAAAATGAATATAGGCTAATGTAACACGTAATAAATCGTTTTTATGAATATACAATAATTAGTGTGAGATATATTTCTAAAATATCAGCATTCAATGTAATATTATATCACATTGAATGCTGATATTTTAATGAATTAACGTTTAAAATAAAAATAAATTAAAATCATTGACTAAAAATCATTATTGATGTTATATTTCCTTACATAAATTAAAAGGAGATGAGTCGTAATGAGTAAATTAAAACGTCTACGTAAAACTAGAAGAAATCATTCTGGTTCTACGCGCTCTGAATATTCAGCAGCAAAAAATAATTGGGGTAAAAAGCAAGTTATAGCTACTTCCATAGCGTTATCTGTTATTGCTTCGGGAGTAATTCCATTTCAAACAGCTGATGCTTTAACTCGAGTTACTTCAGAAAGTGGCACAGTATGGGAGATTCATGATAATTTTGCCCCTAGCTTAGACACAGGAAGCTTACGTACAGTCGGTACTACACAAATACAAGGTTTCGGTAATATCTTTGTTAAAGTGTCATCACCTTCAGCTTCGCTGATGAATGGTCAAATGATGCGTGGATTTAACATGAAATTCGATGGCGTTAATAGATTCATTTCGACTCAATCTGTAAATCTAGGAAATGTATTAATTACTCGTGAGGTGTACGTTGATAGAGAGAATAATAGAACTAGATTCTTCGATACATTCACTAATACAAATAAGGAAGCTGTAACGGTTGATGTATCTTTCGGCGGCTCTTTAGGGTATGGTACTACAACAAATGCTGCACAAGTAAAAGCAACCTCCTCAGACGATCTAGAGGTAACTACGGATGATTCTTGGATTGTTGTAGATAGTGATGCTAGAAACAATAAGCCACTAGGTATTGCAGTCGGATCTCCAGATCCATTTGATAACGGATTAACTGGTCTAGGTAATCAGCAAAAAGATCCATTCACAACACCATTAGCTGAGTCTGGAAATGATGCGAATTTCTATGGTTTCATTAATACTTTAAGTATTGAGCCAGGTGAGTCAAAATCTCTAGTTAATTATGTGCAAGTTGGAGAAGCTGGTGAAGAAGGGTTAGAAAATATTGTTACTATGCTAGATGAACTTAATAGTCAGCTAGATGTAACTGGATTAACAAACGCACAGATTCGTTCAATTAGTAACTGGGATATATCTGCTATAGAGGGGATTGATACTGGAGATAAGCTGGTTATTCCAAAGGCTCCTACAACGAAAGAATTTGTGACTTCATCCTCATATGATGTTACTAATAAATCAATTGTAGACATGCAGCAGGATATGATTAATGGTAAAACTACTTCTGTAAAAATTACTCAAGCATATTTAGATAGAATCAAGGCATACGATGAGGGTCAATTAGGATTCCATTCATTCCTACATGTATCTAAAACTGCACTTACACAAGCAAAAGCTGCTGACAACGCTCGTAAAAAAGGTGCAACAGGTGATCTGCTAGGTATACCAATTGCCATAAAAGATATTTATGATACAAAGGATATGCCTACTACAGGTGGTACAAAAGCTCTTGAAGGCTGGCAACCTGATTCTGATGCATTCCAGGTTGCTAAGTTAAGAGAAGCTGGAGCTGTAATTATTGGTAAAGTAAATACTTCTGAGTTTGCTAATAGCGGAAGCTTTAGTGAGAGTGGCTGGATGCAAACATGGAATGCGCTTTATCCATCGAAAACATCTTTTGGCTCAAGTGGCGGATCAGCAGTATCTGTTGCAGCTGATTTTGCAGCAGCAGCAATGGGATCACAAACAGGAGTGTCTCTATATGCACCAAGTACAGGTGCTAGCTTAACTAATTTCCGTGGTACAGACGGTATGGCAAGTACTACTGGTGTATTGCCACTAACTTGGGGACAAGATTATGCAGGCCCAATTGCTAAAACAGTAACAGACTTAGCTATTATGTTAAATGCTACAACGGGTACTGATCCACAGGATATTTTTACAGTGACAGCCGATGCAGATAATATGCGTCCAGTTGACTGGAAGGAATCTCTAGATGCTAATTCATTGCAAGGTAAGAAAATCGGATATATTCCTGCATCCTTTGTATCTACATTTGCTGATGATGATACTGGACAAGCAGTAATGGATAAGTTCTCAGAGCTTCAAGCAGCTGGTGCGACAATGGTTGAAATGTCAGCAGTACCATCAGCACCAAGTCGTCCATCAGGTATTAATGGATCTACTGAAGGTTGGGCACGCTATATTGAGCTTCATAAGGATTTCCCTTACATTGATGGAGCAAGTGTACTAGCTTCAGATAAGGTGCTTATTTATAATCAAAGAGAATATAGTACCCCAACTCGTATGACTGAACAGGCTGTACAAGATTATATTAAGTATAGAACTGATTATAAGGAAGTTATTAAAGTTTGGATGGACGAGAATGACGTTGATGCCGTTGTTTACGCAGGATTTATTAGTGACGTATATAATAATGACGCAGCTGCTTCTCAATTAAGTTCTGACCGTGGGACGGGCGTATTAACATCTACTGTTGGTCTACCTACCGTAGTTGTACCTGTAGGCACGAACGATAGCGGATATTCTATCTCTATGCAACTTGTGGGTAGAGCATGGGATGATGCAAAAGTTTTAGGTATGGGTTATGCTCTTGAGCAACAAAGTCAAGCTAGACTACATTCAACATTTGTTCCAGCACTTCGATACGTTTCAAGCTCGGTTAATCCTGGTCCAATCACAGATAATGAATCAACTGAAGAAGAAACAGTAACACCTCCAGATCAAGGAACCGTTGAACCAACTCCAGTACCAACAACACCTCCAGATAAGCCGGAAGTTGTTAGTTTTGTAGATACAACTAATCATTGGGCTAAAGCAAGCATTGACGTTCTCATTGCTGAGGGATTACTAACGGGGTATTCAGATGGAACATTCCGTCCAGAGTCAGGTTTGACTCGCGCTGAAGCGATTAAGGTAATTACAACTTACTTTGGACTAGAAGGACAAGTAAGTAGCTTTACAGATGTATCTTCAACTCACTGGGCTAATACGTTTATTGGTGCAGCTGCTCAATCAGGCTTGATGAATGGATATAGTGATGGAACATTTCGTCCAGATGAGAAGATGAGTCGTGGTGAATTAGCGGCACTAATCACTAGAGCCTTTAAGTTAACAGGTACCGGAAATACGTCATTCAAAGATGTTAACGGAAATGCATGGTTTTATGAATACATTGATGCACTCGCATCCAATAAAATTATTACAGGCTACGCAGACAGTACATTTAAGCCTGAAAAAGATATTACTAGAGCAGAATTTGCAACAATTATTGCTAGATTACTAGAAACTGTGAAATCATAGATTTATATTTTTTCTTATAGAGACGAGATAAGATTCACACAAACATAATGAAAATTCATGATTTTTACCGTCAGAATGATTCAGGGAAATCGTGAAACGTTAGCGCAAAAAAGCCTAAACCCTTCTTGTGAAGTAGGGTTTAGGCTTTAATTATTGATTAAGCTAGTCTCATCTTAAAATCTTGATAGCCAAACTCGCGAACGATGCGGCAATTGCCGTCTTTTTCCTGCAAAGCGATAGCGGGCAGTGGCATGCCGTTGAATGTGTTGGTTTTAACCATGGAGTAGATCGCCATATCCCCAAACACTAACCGGTCGCCGTTCTTTAAGGGCTGATCGAAGGAGTAGTCTCCGATTACATCGCCCGTAAGGCAAGTCGGACCACCAAGTCGATAGGTGTAAGGTTTCTCACCGGCTTCGCCCGAACCGAAAAGCGGCGGACGATAAGGCATTTCCAGAACATCTGGCATATGACATGTAGCCGATGTATCTACGATAGCAATTTCGATGCCGTTCCTATTGATATCTAGAACGGAAGTAACCATATAGCCAGCATTGAGCGCAATAGCTTCTCCAGGCTCAATGTAGACTTCCAAGCCGTATTTATTCTGCATGCGTGAAATACAAACTTCGAGCCTTGGGATATCATAGTCTTCTCTAGTAATATGGTGACCACCACCGAAATTGATCCATTCCATTTGGGGTAACCATGTTCCGAACTTGTCTTCGACTGCATCAAGCGTTGTCTCCAAGTCGTCCGAATTCTGTTGACAAAGGGTATGGAAATGCAGTCCCGAAACGCCTTCAAGTAGATCAGGACGGAAATCTTCTAGCCTCACGCCAAATCTTGAACCTGGTGCACAAGGATCATAGATCTCATGTCCCTCTTGTGTCGAGCATTCTGGATTAATGCGAACGCCTATTTTTCTACCAGCAGCAAGAGCTTTTGATTTATACTTTTCCAGCTGGGAGAAGGAATTAAAGATGATATGATCACAAATAGAAATAATTTCATCGATTTCATCTTCACGATAGGCTGGGGCAAAGACATGATTTTCTTTGCCCATTTCCTCGTGACCTAGACGCGCTTCATATAAACCACTTGCAGTCGTGCCGCTTAAATATTTTCCAATGAGGGGATACATAGTAGTCATGGAAAAAGCTTTTTGCGCCAGTATGATTTTAGCTCCCGTACGCTGCATAACACCGCTTAGGATATTCAGGTTTTTTTCGATAAGTGCTTCGTCTACTACAAAACAGGGTGTCGGTAATTCCTCAAACTTCATGTTAGCGAACCAACTCCGGTTTTTTAGCTTCCTCAGGCAATTCGTCAACCATTACCGGATTAAAATCTTCTACCCATGGTAGTCCCCATTTGTTTAGCTCTTCCATGAATGGATCTGGATTGAACTCTTCAATATTGAATACGCCTGGTTTATTCCATTTACCAGTCATGACCATTGCAGCACCGATCATGGCAGGAACGCCAGTTGTATAAGAGATGGCTTGAGAGCCAACTTCTTTATAGCACTCTTGGTGGTCGCAAATATTGTATACATAGTAAGTTTTGTCTTGACCGTCTTTTTTACCTTTGAAGATACAACCGATGTTCGTCTTACCCACAGTACGAGGTCCAAGGGAAGCCGGGTCTGGAAGTACAGCTTTCAAGAATTGAAGCGGAATGATTTGTTTTCCTTCGTATTCGATCGGTTCGATGGAAGTCATTCCTACGTTTTCAAGAGCTTTTAAGTGCATAAGATAGCTTGGTCCGAAAGTCATGAAGAAACGGATACGTTTCAGTCCAGGCATATTTTGTGCAAGAGATTCAAGCTCTTCGTGATACAACAAATACATGTCTTTTTGACCGACTTCAGCGAAATTATATTCACGCTTAATTTCCATCGGTTTCGTCTCGATCCATTCTCCGTTTTCCCAGTAGCGTCCATTAGCCGATACTTCACGAATGTTGATTTCGGGGTTGAAGTTAGTTGCGAACGGATAGCCGTGATCGCCGCCGTTGCAATCCAAAATATCGATATATTCAATTTCATCAAAATAGTGTTTCAGTGCATAAGCAGAGAATACGCCAGTTACGCCTGGATCGAATCCGCTACCCAAAAGTGCTGTGATTCCAGCTTTTTCAAAGCGCTCACGGTAATCCCATTGCCATTTATATTCGAATTTCGCCGTATCTTCTGGCTCATAGTTTGCCGTATCCATATAATTCGTTTTTGTAGCTAGGCAAGCATCCATGATCGTCAAATCTTGGTAAGGTAGAGCCAGATTCATAACGATATCTGGTTTAACTTCATTGATTAGAGCGATTAGCTCATCTACATTATCCGCATCTACTTGTGCAGTCGTAATTTTAGTTTTGCCGCCGTCCAATTTCGCTTTCAGATCATCGCATTTAGATTTCGTGCGACTAGCGATACAGATTTCTTCAAAAACCTCACTGTTTTGAACACATTTGTGAATTGCTACTGATGCTACGCCACCGGCGCCAATGACTAGTGCTTTTCCCATTATTTGATCTCCTATCACAAGTGAATTTTTAATAATGTAAAAACGGCAACAAAAAAAGCAAGCGAAACACGCACGATGCGCACCACACTTGCTTTGATATATATAAATAATTAAGATAGTCCCATTAAATATGACTGGACAAACTTCTTGCGTGCTCGTCAGTCATCAAACGTATAGTTTCATGGAAAGGTACTTAATATTCAAATATATCATGTTAGGATCAGAGTCTATATAGCAAATAATTACTTTTACCACTCTTATTGACCGTTTCACAAGTTATGTGCATATGCACTGGTTGTAAAGTAACCAACTTATAAAATTTGAGCTTTTAACTCAATCAATAAGGCAACTAAAGTTGCCATTCGGCATTTGACCGGGCTGTCCGTATGGCCATAACTTCTTGTTAGAAGTGGTCAAAGGTTATCTGCTTGGAAAGATCCTAAATGCTTTGAATATTAGCTTTCCAAATTTCATTCATTTTCATAATAGCAGGATAGTGCTGAGCCGGCAAGTGATTTTTTTTGGAAAAGAGTAATTTTTTTTGCAGCGTTGAAAAAGAAATGGAATAAGTAACTATACTCTGACCTTTATTATTATGCTTGAAGAGTCCGTTAAGTTACCGTCAGTAACCAAAAGTTCAAATATCTCTAACTATGAAATAGCAAATATTCAGTCGTAATTATGTTATTTCTGAGCTACTTATGATACGTTGGATTGTATAATAAGTAGTAGCAAGTTTTTTGGGGAATAATGAGATAAAAGGAGAGATTGAAATGTCCTATATCGTTAATTTTAATAATGTGTCTACAGTTGGTTTAGAGTCTTCACCTGTAGTAGAAACGCTTGCTGGTTTGCGTGCTAATGAAGCCCGTTACTTTATGAACAAATACAAGCATGAATTTACGGTTGTTTCAGCTAGTGAAAGTCAGGAGACCCTTGATTATGTAAATCTAATTTTGAAAGAGCGTGATATTGAGTTCGCGGCCAAACCTTTAGAAACGTCACGGTTTCAAGTAGAAAATATTAAATTTGCTTATGTTTTTTATGAGGATGGTCTTGAGGTCAACGTCATGTATACGGTTGATGACCCTAAAAAACGTGCTGTTGGTTTAAAACTTTCTGAGGGGATGGAGATACCAAAGGAGTTGGAAGGGAAGTTTAAGTTTGCTAGGCAGAAGTCTAAACTAGCTGGAACAATTCGAGGTTCGTTTTTTGTTATTAAAGGAGAATATTAAACTAATTAAAGAAAGGGTCATTCCGCAAAAGGATGACCCTATATCTTACTCATACATACAGCACAGTGAACCGTCGTACAATAAATTAGATATATCTAAAATAGCTTCTTAAGCTGCTTGTAGCTGTTCTCAATTAAAGAATGGACTTAGGGCTTTCCAACGTTCTCATAAAAGCCTCTATATTGTCTGTTAAGAATTCACTATATTTAAATGCTACATTAGAAATGATATCCTTGATATCTTTGACAAATTCAGTAATGCTGGCAGTAGAGGCATTACTGAATCGGTTCTCACTCGTGATGTGGCCAATCTGTTTGGATTCTTCCTCTCTGTAATCCTTTATCCAATCCTTATGAGTAGATGCGTTTTTAGCAAAGGACAGTAGAATGCTGCTCCAGTCTTCTCCGTTCACTATAGCTTCTTGAAGTTTGTCAAACGTTTTCGGATCGTATTTCTTCATCAAATCGTTAATATCTATATAATCGTCTGGCGCCCCAATAGGTCTTTGCGGCGGTGTTTCGTAATGGATTTCTTTCGTATTAGGGTCTACGGTTCTAGTTTTAGAGATGGCTTCGATTTGACGGATCGTATTCATAAATTCCGTCGCTTCGTCATCCTTCATGTAGTTGTCCGCGATATACTTAGCTTGAATGAGCCCCAATTCTAATAACTCTGCTCTTTCCTCTTCATCGGTTACGTCTGTAATGAAATTGGATTGAATAATACCATAAACAGCTTCCTTTACTTCTGTGGGTTGACCTATGAGAACTCGATTAAGAGAATCGTTGATTTGAACGGTTCCAAAATATATAGCCGATTTATTCACAATATCGGTTGAAGCCAACTGTCTGGCGCTTGGACTGATTACAACTGTATCAGTATCATGCGACAGTTCGGGTATCGTGCCTGTGACCAAGGATGGTTTTTCTTGATGTTGTTTCGAAATTGTTTTTAAATTTACGTCATAATGGGTCGAGTTATAAATCTTCATGATTAACGCGCTCCTATCTCGTTTATTTATTGAAATTATCATCTTCTTTGCATAGTATCGGATTATTATCACATATTTTTTAGTTTAATTAACAAATAAAGTAACATTTAGTTTGTTCAAACGACTTTAGTCGTGAACGCGAAAGTACATTAAAAAATTATAGTATAGGTGCAACCAATTCTCCGGATTTTCTACTATATAGTTAAGGGTATATAAATGAATCAGTTCTATGATATAGGGATAAGATTTGCCAAAGGAGATTAGTGTATGGAAGATCAAGGAATAGTGCATTTGTACTTAGAGCGTTCGCAGCAAGCCCTTGTAGAGACTAAAAATAAATATGGAGCATACTGCAAAGCGATTGCAAGAAATATACTTTCTAATTATTCGGATATTGAAGAGTGTGAGAACGATACATATTTAGCTGCATGGAATGCAATACCGCCTAATATGCCTAGGAAGTTCTCTGTATTTCTCGGGAGGATCACACGTCATATTGCACTTGATAAATATGGTTATAATACAGCGAAAAAGCGTAATCGTGAGTTTGAAGTCATTTTAACTGAATTAGAAGGATGTATAGCTTCCCCAGAGACTGTAGAAACAGAGTATGAAGCAGGTGAGATTGCAAGCTTAATCAATCAATTTCTATATGCCTTAGATGAGCAAGCAAGAAATCTATTTATTAGGAGGTACTGGTACTCAGATTCAATAAAGAATCTTACTATGAGGTTTAATATGAGTAGTAGCAAAGTGAAGTCCATATTATTTCGAACTAGAAATAAACTTAGAGATCATCTACATAAAGAGGGGGTTAACCTTTGAAACGAGAAGATTTATATCGGGAGATTGGATTAATTGATGAAAATTTAATTGGTGCGGCAGGGCATAGTGGGATAGAGAACAGGAAAAAATCCATTTCGAAAAAGTGGATTGTTTTGGTTGCATGTCTTGCGCTATACAGTTCAACGGCTACTATTCTATTAGCAACAGACTATATTAAAAATCAAAATTCAGAACCATACATACGTTATTTAACAGCTGAAAGCATGGAGTTACAACCTGTTACTCATTATGATGCAGAAAAATTTCTGAAAGCATTAAAAAGTGATAATAATGAATATGTATATATTGCAATTAACAGGCTAGTAGAAAGCTTTAATGATCAAAAGTTGAAAGAAAAATCATTAAAAGAAATTCAACCATTTGTGGAAAGTGAAAATGAAAAAATCGCCGATGCAGCTGCTTTCGCCGTAGATATTCTATCAGAATCTTATGAGAGCCCTTATATTATTAAGCTAGCAGACGGTAGTATCATATTTACGTTGTTTAACAATTATTCGGATTATGGAAGTCAGAATGTCATTTGGAGAATAAAGGACAATGTGCTTGAACAGTTTTTAAGTTTTTCTACACCATCTATGTATATTGCTTCAATTATTCCTTCACCAGATCGGAAGTTAATAGCGGTAGTAATGAATTCTAATAAAAGTGACTTCATTGAAATAATTAATGTTGAAGAGGGAATGACAAGTCCAGAATTGCTGGAATCAGCAAGAGTCAAATATGGTGCACAACAAGAAATAGATACATGGATTCGTACAGATCATGAGAATTATAGCGACGCAAATAATTTAGTGTGGACTGACAATGATACGTTAGAGTTTGAGGGTTCCCTTGCATACAATGATACTGCGATTATTGAAAGTGTTATTGTGACGTATCAATTTAGTAAAAAGGTAATGGAAGTAAATAAACTTATAGACCACTAGAAAGCCATCTTAACCGACCGCTTAGATTAATGTATGAAAAGTACATGAAGCGAAAGGTGGTCCATATGAATAATATAGCATTTAGCATATTGGTTTGTGTGACCATATTAATTGTAATTGGATTAGGCCTATTAGCGATTATGAATAGATCGATATCTGAAGAGGCGGTTAATGAAAAAATTGAAAAACATTTAACCAAAATAGTAGAAAACAATGATTCGTTATCTAGCGTATTATTAACTATTCAATCCAACCAAACAGGCTACTTTGAACAGTTTGCAGTAGGTACGCGAAATCAATTGTCAGATCAATCAGTTCAATTTGATAGTCAGTATCAAAATATAGGAGAGCCACAATGGAGAAAATTCATTTGGAAAATATAATAAAGTCATGACGGTATTAGCCAGTGGAAGTGTAGGGTTCATCGTTGGTTTTATAACAGAATGGCTTACAGCGATACTCCCAATTAGCATAGCAAACTATGCTTGGTATTGTATGCATAGCAAATCTATTCGATTATATGATGTATCGGAGAGTCCAACATAAGTTGAAAACATTTAAAGCTTTGATTAAAGATTAAAGTGTGACTCCAAGTGAATTGCGTTCCTTAGAATAAACCAATTGTTAAAATAGAATTACAATGATCATCGCTCATAGATTAAGCACGGTTAACTATACTAATTGTAATAGTATGGTTGTAATACCAATAAGCCCTTCCATTTGGAAGGGCTCTTTTCATTTCTCATATCGTCCCAACCTTTAGGGGATAAAATTACAGAAATAATAAATTTAACAAGTTATTGCGTAACTGCAATTTCTATACTATACTAATCCTACTGGATAACTAAGAATTAATCATTTTTACTTTTATTAGTTTTTTAGTGGTACTGAAGGAGTGTTAGTGTGATTGAGTTATTAGACATCAATAAAGAATACAGACAGAAAAAGAAAAGTATCACTGCACTTAATAATGTGAACCTAAAAGTAGAAAAGGGCGAAATTTTCGGCATTATCGGTAGATCGGGCGCAGGAAAAAGTACATTACTGCGCTGTGTAAATTTACTCGAGACTCCTACTAGTGGGAAGGTGATAGTTGACCATAGAGATTTGACAGCAATGAAAGAAAAGGAACTACAGGAGCAGCGCAGGCAGATAGGGATGATCTTTCAGCATTTTAATTTGATGTCTACTATGACCGTAGCTCAAAACATCGCTTTTCCACTAAAACTATCTCGTCTATCCAAGCAGGCAGTGTCAGAGCGAGTCGAGCAACTGTTAGAGCTTGTTGGACTTACTGAGCATAAGGATCATTATCCTAGTCAGTTGTCAGGTGGGCAAAAGCAACGGGTAGGAATAGCTAGATCATTGGCTACTAATCCTCAAGTGCTTCTCTGTGATGAAGCAACATCAGCGCTAGATCCGCAAACCACAGAAAGTATATTGATGCTATTAAAGGATATTAATGCTCAGCTAGGTATTACGATATTGCTAATTACTCATGAGATGGGAGTCATTCGCAAGATCTGTGATCGTGTTGCTGTTATGGATGAAGGCAATATTGTAGAGATCGGCAACGTAATTGACGTTTTTTTATATCCAAAGCAATCGATTACGAAGCAATTTTTACATGAATCTGAGGATAGTATAGAGCTGGTTATTGATCGTAACGTACCAGTCACTGGACGTCTTATTTATATCCAGTATAGTGGTCATTTAACTTATGAACCTATTATCTACGAAACGGTTAATCTTACGACTGCAAAATTAGCTATTCTCCAAGGTAAGATTTCTAAAATGAAGCATGTACCTTATGGACAGCTGCTTATCGAGCTGCAAGGTACAGACGGCGATGTAGACTATATTATTACGAGCTTGCGTTCACAAGGATTGGAGGTAAATGAAATACAATGACGAACCTTTCATTTGTCTCCAATGCACCTTTCTTTATTAATCATATCATCTCTTATTTTGATAATGTCAGATGGGATGAAGTGTATAAGGCAACGAAGCAAACGTTATTTATGCTAGGATTTTCACTACCGTATATTATTGCGATAGGCTTTGTCATGGGCATTCTACTTTTCCTGACTTCTAGTAAGCAAATGCTAGAAAACAAGGTTGTATACGTCATAATATCCTTTGTTGTTAATGTCATGCGTTCCGTTCCCTTCGTTATATTAATAATAGTGCTGCTCCCACTAACCAAGATAATAGCAGGCACCAGTATTGGGGTTAAAGGGGCAATTCCACCACTTGTAATAGCTGCTGCTCCGTTTTTTGCTAGATTAGTAGAATCCGCGCTTAGAGAAGTTGACCATGGCATTGTAGAGGCTGCACAAGCAATGGGAGCTACAAAATGGCAAATTGTTTGGCGAGTGATGCTGCGAGAATCAAGAGCTGGTCTCATTACAGCAATAACGATTACTATGGTTACACTAGTATCATATACCGCAATGGCAGGGATAGTAGGTGGCGGAGGGCTTGGTGATCTTGCCATTCGCTACGGACATCATCGCTATAGAATTGATATGTTAATTGTAAATGTTGTACTGATTGTCGTTTTAGTTCAGCTCATGCAAATGTTTGGTGATCGACTCGTGCGATATTTCAGTAAAAAGCAGTTGTAATGAAACAAAAAATAGATAGATAAAATGGAGGAATTAGGATGAGAAAAACAAAGTTAACTTCAATTATTTTACTTACATTAGTATTACTACTTGCTGCTTGCGGAAATCAAGGGGGAAATACGGTCAACACAGGCAAAAATGCAAATGAAGCAACGGGCTCAAACAATGCAAGTAATGCTGACACAGGGGCAACAGAAGAAGTTGAAGAAGTAACGATTAAAGTAGGGGCATCACCAATTCCACATGCGGAAATTTTGAATTCATTAGTTCCGGTATTAAAGGAGCAAGGAATTAATCTTGAGGTTATTGAATTTACTGATTATGTATTGCCCAATACAACATTGTATGAAAAAGAACTTGATGCTAACTTTTTCCAACATGTACCATACCTAGACCAATTCAATGCGGATAAAGGTTATGATCTAGTTAAAGTAGCGGGTGTACATGTTGAGCCATTTGGAGTATACTCCAAAAGCCTAACTAATATTTCTGAACTTAAAGATGGTGCCAAAATTGCAATACCAAATGACCCGTCTAATGGAGGCCGCTCATTAATTCTTCTAGCACAAAATGGATTAATTGAACTAGATGAAAATGCTGGACTAGAAGTAACAGTTTCTGATATTAAAAATAATCCAAGAGGCTTTGAATTTGTTGAGCTGGAAGCAGCAACAATTCCTCGTGTTCTTGATGAAGTAGATATTGCAGCTATTAATACTAACTATGCGTTGGAGGCAGGTTTGAACCCTGTAGAAGATGCATTGATTATTGAAGATAAAAACTCTCCATATGTAAATATTTTGGTTACTCGTCCAGATAACCAAAACGATGAAGCCATTGTTAAGCTAATTAAAGCACTACAATCGCCCGAGGTAGAAAGTTTTATTAATGAGACTTATAAAGGCGCTGTCGTTCCAGCTTTTGATTAATTGATGAAGGCATATAAATAGTGATATTACAGAAAAGTGCAAGCTTCATGCTTGCACTTTTCAATTGCTGAGTAGGTTATACGGTAAAAAAGATTGTAAAATTATTGCATAAAAACAATGAATAGGAACGACCTGATGTTGACAATAAGAATGTTACGTTATAAAATACAAAAAAATTCATACCCAAACGGCTAGGTTGAGAAAACTGAGAAAACCCTTATCCGTAATCATGTGCTCACAATAGGAGTATGTGTTTACTGTGGAAAGGTTTTTTTTGTTTTCTTATTTTTTTATTCCAAGGGAGGAAATGAAGTGAAAGGATTTATTTTTGATTTGGACGGAACAATTTATTTAGGAGAAACAATGATTGAAGGGGCGGCAGAGGCTGTTCAGGCATTGAGAGATAGAGGCGATCGTGTCGTGTTTCTTACTAATAAACCGATAGCAACCCGATTATCCTATGTGGAGAAGCTAATCAAGATGGGGATACCAGCAAAAATGGATGATGTGCTCAACTCTTCTCAAATTGTCGCTAAATATTTACAAAAACATATGAAGCCGTCGGATCGAGTTTATGTCATTGGCGAGGACCCGATACATCAGGAATTACGTGAACATGAGATTCCATTTACAACAGAAGTTGAAAATTTGGATTATGTTATATTATCTTGGGATCGACAATTCACATATGATAAGCTTAACAATTTATATCAAGCCTATATGAAGGGTGCTAAAGTTATTGCCTCTAATCCGGATATGACATGTCCTACAGATTATGGTCAAATACCGGATACAGGAGCCATTATCGCAGCGTTGGAAGCGATTACAGGTCAGCCGATTGATTTCGTAGCAGGAAAACCGTCATTAATTGCGGCTGAAGCAGCAGCTGAGCAGTTGGGTTTACCACACGAAGATTGCTATATGGTAGGCGATCGTCTGGATACCGATATTAAAATGGGGAATGATGCTGGTATGAACTCTGTACTTGTGTTAACCGGTGTAACGACTGCTGAGATGGCAGAGCATTCTGACACAATACCGAAGCATGTCATCAACACGATTAAGGAAATTGTACTAATATAATACGATTTTGTGTTCATGTACAATGTTATCAATTAGTGAAGGGGAGAGATGTATGGTAAGGATTGTTGATATTGTCGATCATCAGGTAATAGCCGCTGTTGAGAGGGAAGAGTATTTGAACGACGCTATAAATAGCCGTTGTAATGTTATTTTCTTGTTATATGGTTCTATCTTTAATGTTAAGGAATTGGTAGATCGTATAAAAGCAGCTGGCAAGTATGTTTTTTTGCATATAGATTTTATTGAAGGGATCGCACAAGATCGTAGTGGTGTCGCTTATTTGGCGCAATATATTAAGCCAACGGGTATTATCTCAACGAAAAATAACTTGATCCGTATGGCCAAAGATATGCAATTAATGACGATTCAGCGCTTGTTCCTTATCGATCGTAACGCGATAATGAGAGGCATAAATTCAATCGAGAGCAGTAAGCCCGATGCGATCGAAGTCATGCCGGGAATTATGCCGAGAATTATTAAGGAGATGACCGATATGACCGAGCTGCCTATCATTGCGGGCGGATTGGTTAGTGTACAAGATGAGATCGATGAAGCGTTGAAGGCAGGAGCCTTAGCAGTTTCGCTTGGTACCTCGGGGCTATGGTTATAATCATCTCTAGAATTGGGTTAAGGAGGATACTATATTGAGTGACATATGGATAATCAACGAAATAGATCTTACCTTAAGAGTTTTGATTGCGGCAGCTTTGGGTGGTTTAGTAGGATTTGAGAGAGAGTGGAGCAATCATGCAGCAGGACTGAGAACCCATATATTGGTCTGTATTGGTTCAGCAGTAATTATGTTATTGTCTATATATGGATTTAATCAATTTGTGAATGAGGCAAGTGTAAGAATGGACCCCGCTCGATTAGCGGCTCAAGTCATAAGTGGAATTGGTTTTTTGGGGGCAGGTGCAATTATGCGCGATGGCTCCAAAGTATCCGGATTAACTACGGCCGCGTCCATCTGGGTCGTTGCCGCGATAGGTCTTTGCGTAGGGGCCGGCTTTTTATTTACTGCTGTTTTAACGACAGTTATTGTACTTATTAGTTTATTTGTTCTAAATAAGTTAGAAAATCAGATGATGCGCCATCGAAGACATCGACAATTAGTCATTGCTGTATTTGATAAACCTGGTATGATAGCAAACGTTTTCACACAATTAGGTGAGCAGGGCATTCAAGTTACAAAAATGAGTTTGCATAATAAGGACGAAGATCAGCCAATTACGGAAATGAACCTATGTGTAAAAGTAAAAAGTCATATTCGCCTTAATAAGTCTATTGAGCTTATTAACAATATGGAGCATGTCAAATCGATTGAAATTAACCTGTTGTAAACAAAGAGGTGCAAGATTATGAAAATAAAATTCCCTGTAAAAGGTGTAAAGCCTGTTACGTTTCAAAATAAACTTATGCTCTCTTATATTATGATTATTATGGTCCCCGTATTATCAGCGTTGCTGATTTACGGGGTTAATTTGTACAATCAGACAAAAGAGTACTATGAAGATTTACTGCAGCAATTAAACAATAAGACGAATGTAAATATGAATGATTTTATTTCCAATCTATCATTGAATTCCTTTTTTTATTTGACCGACCCTACGCTGAAAAATATAATTACAAAAAATTATTCTTTAGAGAGCAAAGAGTATGTTGAGAATCTAGCATACGTCCAAAGATCGTTGAATCAATTGATCCTTATGAACAGAAATATGGATGCCATCTCTGTCCTAGCACCTAACGGACGTATTTATAGCTCATATAATGCATTTGAACCGGATATGCATCCCGTTGTAGAAACGATGGATAAACAAGGGCTGGCGAATGGAGATTTGGTTGTTTCTTCTCCATATGAGGGAAGTAAGCAAGGTAACAAGGCGAAAACCATTTCAATTGTAAGGTATTTAACCGACCTGAATTTGGGTGGGGGCTCAGATAGTTACGTGAAGATCGATATTCCATTCTCTGCGTTAGAAAATATATTGGGTGGAATAACGAATTCTAACAGTGAACTAGGAACGCTTGTGATTTTGGATGGAGAGGTGATCTATCACTCCAGCGAGCCTTCCGAATCATATGATTCTGTGCAAATGCAAGAGGTGGCTGCGGCTTTTGAAGAGGGCGCAGTTTCGGGAACAAAATCACTCAAGCTGGGTACAGAGCAGCAGTCTTATATGTTCAGTGTAGTTGAAAACGATTACACCAAATGGAAAGTAGTTCATTACCTTCCCGCAAGGTTAATTGATCAAACCTTTTTAACGAATACAAGAAATTATATAGCGGTAAGTTTAATATCGCTTATTGCAGCGGGTATACTTGCTTTGTTCTTCTCCAAACGGTTCATCAATCCCATTAATAAGTTGAATATTGCGATGAAGCTTGTTGATTCCGGGTTTTTGGAGCAAGTTCCTACGAATAAGACACAAACTGATGAATTAGGACGGTTAGTGATGAGTTACAACAATATGATCCATCGTCTGAAGGAAAGTAGGGAACTTGAGATTGTTTCTGGACAACTGCAGAAGCGAGCTGAGATGAATATGCTACAAGCGCAAATCAATCCTCACTTTTTGTATAATACGTTGAATGTGATCCATTCTGTTGCAGAGTTGAATCGAGTTGGTGATATATCTATTATGGCTAGAAGCTTATCTGCGATGTATCGGTACAATATTAAGACAGGTGATGAGATGGAAATTCAACACGAAATAGAGCAGATCAACAATTATGTGACGATTCAGCAAATCCGTTTCTTCGGGAAGTTTCAAGTCATCTATGATATTGAGGAAGAGTTATATCCTTATAAAATATTAAAATTTCTTGTGCAACCGATTGTTGAGAACGCCTTCTATCATGGGCTAGAGCCCAAAGGAGGCAAAGGGATCTTATCCATATCCATTCGCAAAAGTGGTCATTTGATCGTTATTCGGGTTCAAGATGATGGCGTAGGAATCGCTGAAGACAAGTTGACGATAATTAATAATATTTTTGATAAGCCTTTTGAAGCAGCAAGCTTGGATGAGAAAGATAATTTTGGTTTGCGTAATGTACACGCTAGAATCAAAAATTTCTATGGGAAGGATTACTGGATAAAAGCTTACTCTAAGCCTCATGAGGGTACCTGTATAGAGATAGCGATCCCCGTTGTAAAAGGAGATGAATACGAATGAGAATACTAGTAGTTGACGATGAGTATTTTGCTAGAAAAGCGATTGTGCAGATGATCCAAGATTGGAATGCCGAAGTGCAGGTAGACGAGGCAGATAACGGTAAAGAGGCGATGGAATTATTCTCTATTCATCCGCCTGATGTCGTATTCTCCGATATTAGGATGCCTTTAGTGGATGGAATCGAATTATCTGCTTATATCAAGGAGCATCATCCAGACACGGTGAATGTCATTATTAGCGGTTATGATGATTTTAAATATGCGCAGCAAGCCATTCAGAATAAAGTAGAGCATTATTTATTAAAGCCAGCAGGTAAAGAACAATTATGGCCAATATTGGAGCAATGCAAGGAAAAGGAAGTAACGACAAGCGAGAAAAGAATAGAAGAGAGTTTAGCTGCTGCCTTATACGAAGGAATGCCATTGCAGTTCCTATCTACGCTAGGTGGCGAGCAAGCGGTGAGTTTTACAATTGCAGTATTACGAACAGATCCTTCCTACAAAGAAAAGTTGAATGAGACTGCGAAGGGAATATGGGCACAATCTAATTGGCGTGAAGTGACGATAGGAGATAGACGTCATGCGAATACAATAGTTGTAATGATATGGAAATCTGATGAGGTGACTTCATCAGAATGGCTTAAAAAACTTCGTCATAGCTATGAGCATGTGATTCAAACTTTTTTCAATGGAACTCAGCAAAGTGTATCCATTGGAATAAGTGGTGTTTATACGAAATTGGACGAGCTTACTGTTGCTTACAAAGAAGCAAAGAGCGCTGTGTTATACAGGTTGATTTCCGGCGATAATCAGTTGCACATACTGAAAGATACCAGAGTGCATAGGTCTAATGACTATAACTTAATCGATGATTGGATTGCTTCCCTCCGCCAGAAGATAATAAGACATCAGCATGTAGAAGCGGTAGACATGCTACGCCATTATGTAAAAAATGCATCGGTGAAAGAGTTATCGGTTATTACCCTCCAGGATATGTGTGCCAAAGTTACCGCAATGTTGAATTCTCTTATTGATCAGTTTGAAGTTACTGACGAGCACAAGTTGGCTTACTTGGAGCAAATTGACCTTCATGAATATGAATCGATAGAGGTAATTGTTGATGCATTCGCAGTAATGATATCCTCCATTGGGGAACTCATTAGCAGTCAAAATAAGGGCAAGATGAACATCGTCGATGATATTAAAAATTATGTGATGCATAATTACAAGCAAGATATTATTCTAGAGGATTTAGCCAAAACGGTATATTTTACTGATCCTACCTACTTAAGCCGAATATTTAAGAAAAAGACGAACATGAGATTCTCGCAATTTTTACTTTCGGTACGAATGAACAATGCTAAGTCTATGTTAGATAGCGGCTCAGACCTTATGATATCGGAGATTGCCAGCGCTGTTGGATATAACGACTACTCCTATTTTATTCAGACGTATAAGAAGTTTTTCGGTGAGACACCAGGAAAAACAAAAGCGAGCAGATAGACATTTTTCTCATATTGAAGTAGTCAATTATCTCATATTTTGCTGATACCTACACAGATATAATAGAGCTACAACAAGCGAAAGGGGTATGAGATACACATGAAATTATTCAGAAAAATAGGTTCTATTGGTATACTTTCTGCTTTATTGATTGTAACCGCTTGCTCTAATGGTAATACAGCTACTAACACTTCAACTGGAAGCGCTTCACCTTCTGCTAACGGAGAGAAAGTTAAAATTGAGTATTTCCAAATGAAGTCGGAAATGGTTGATGTGGTTAACTCACTTATTAAAGATTTTGAAGCTGCAAATCCAAACATTACGGTGGAACAAAACAATGTACCAAATCCGGAAAATGTTTGGACAATGCGCGTCTCAACGGGCGATGCTCCATCCGCATTTACACATTACCCACACAATCCAGTGTTCCAACAAATGACGAAGGAAGGTCGCATTGTTGATTTGACAGACGGCCCACTTCTAGCTAACGTTTCACAAGGGATTGTTGATCTAAGTAAAATCGATGGTAAAAACTATGTTGTTCCAGTTGCTGTAGCTACACTAGGTGTATATTACAACATCGATATGTTTGAAGAGCTAAACTTAGCTATCCCACAAACTTATGATGAGCTAATTGAAGTAGCAGAGAAAATTAAAGCTGCTGGTAAAACGCCTTTCTATTTCAGCGACAAAGATGCGAATCCTATTCGTCAGGAAGTAGTTTCCAGAATGGGCTTGCAATTGACAGATGTTGAAGCCTTCCTAGATAGCGTAATGAAAGGTGAGGCACATATTACCGACAATGCAGAATTCAAGCCTTTTGCTGAGAGACTATTAGAGCTTCGTGAATATGGTCAACAAGATGCACTTGGAACTGGTTATGATGATGCACTACGTGAATTTGCTAATGGTAAATCAGCAATGTGGTACACAGGTATTTGGGCTGTTCCAACGATTAAACAATCGAACCCTGACTTGAACTTCGCGATGTTCCCTATGCCAGCGGACAAAGCGGAAGATACGAAAGTGCAAGTATCTGTAGATACGGCTTTAGGTATTCCTGCTAGTGGTAAAAATCAAGATGAAGCTAAGAAATTTATTGAATTCATGACATCTAAAGAATCTGTTCAGAAGTATGTAGATGTAGGCGGTTATCCTTCAGCGATCACTGGTGTTACGAATAATAATCAACAAATTACAAGCTTAAGCGATCTAATTAACGCTGATAAAGTGTATCCAACTATTGAGCGTTCATGGCCATCAGGTGTGAACGGCGATGTAGGTAAAGCAACACAGGAGATGTTTGCAACAGGGGATATTGATAGCTATTTGGAAGCATTGGACAAAATATTTTTCAATAAGTTAAATCAATAAGAAAGGCCCCCGAGGCATTTAGTTATGAGGCCAAGGGGGTTTTTTCTACTCTTTTGAAAGAAAAGGTGGAGATGAACTATGAACTATGCAAATAAAACAGGAGGCGCTGTTCAAAAGAAGAAATCATTTGCCGGAAATAAAGCTGCACTTATTTTCTTCTTGCTGACAGTACCGACTTTGTTGTTATATATCGTCTTTTTTGTGTTTCCTTTAGGTATGGGTACTTATTACAGTATGACTGATTGGGATGGCTTTTCCTTGAACTACCGTTTCATCGGTCTAAAAAACTATATCGATATTTTGCAAGATAAACGATTTCTTCAATCAGTGAATTTTACATTTTTATACGCGTTTATCGTTGTTGTAATTAAGTTATTCATCGCATTAATGTTGGCGATTTTCTTAAGTGGCAAGCTGAAATTTCGCGGGTTTTTCCGCTCGGTTTACTTCTTTCCTGCGGTTCTAAGTATGATTACAGTAGGTCTAATCTTCAATCAAATTTATTATTCTGTATTTCCATCCATTGGACAAACATTGGGTATAGATTGGCTGTCAAGAAACATCCTTGGTAACAAATCAACAGCTATCTTTGGAATCGCCCTTACGAATATATGGCACGGAATAGCAACACCAATGGTTATTTTTATTGCTGGTTTGGCAAGTGTTCCTAAAGATTTGAAGGAAGCTTCCTTAATTGATGGCGCAACGCCGATGCAACGGTTTTTCTCAGTGAGTCTACCTTTCCTCATTCCGATGTTAACCGTTAACTTGGTCATGTCAATCAAAAGCTCGCTTACGGTATTTGATTATATTGTGGCAATGACGGATGGAGGATTTGGAACGGAATCAATGGGCTTCTTGATTTATAAACATGGTATGGCAGAGATGAAGTTTGGTTATGGTACTGCCGAGGCCATCTATGTATTCGTGATGATTGCCGTTATCTCATTCATACAAATTAAATTCCTCAATCGTAAGGAGGCAGGACAGCTATGAGAAAAAATAAGCTCTTACAAATTGGTAGCTATACATTTCTAACCATAGGCATATTATTTGTTCTTGCCCCGTTGTATCTTACATTAACTATTGCTATGAAAACGCCGCAAGAGACGGCAGAAAATTTCTTTGCGCTGCCTTCTCACTGGTATTTTGATAATTTTATTGCAGTAATCAATAAAGCTAATTTTTATACGTTTGTAAGCAATTCTGTATTTATAACTGCGATTTCTATACTATTAATGCTAATTTTAATTCCGATGGTTTCATATGCAATTTCGCGGAATATGAATAAGCGTTACTACAAGCTTTTATATTTATTAGTGATGTCGGGTATTTTCGTTCCATTTCAGGCCATTATGCTTCCGATTTACCGACATATGAGCAACTTGAAAATGTTAAATCAAACTGGTTTGATCGTTATGTATGTGACGCTTGCCTTCGCCCAAGGGATCTTTTTATGCGTTGGTTTTCTGAAAAATGTTCCTCTTGAACTGGATGAAGCATCCAATATTGATGGAAGTGGCGTATGGCGGACGTTTATTAGTATTATCTATCCGCTAATGATGCCGATAATTGCAACTGTCCTAATTTTAAACTCATTGTGGATATGGAATGATTTCCAGTTACCACTTATTATGCTTAATAGACATCCAGATTTCTGGACGTTACCGCTATTTATTTATAATTTTAAAAGTGAATATGCGTCCAATTACAATTTAGCATTTGCAGGCTTCTTTATTTCAATGCTACCTATTATTATTCTTTATGGCTTTACGCAAAAGCATATTATTGGTGGACTTACAGAAGGAGCGATAAAATAATGAGACAAAGTAACGGGATCCAAGTAGAACGTGTACAGGTCATAGCCCATCGCGGAACAGCTGGATATGCACCAGAGAATACAATGGCTTCTTTTGAGCGTGCGATTGAAATGAATGCGGATTATTTAGAACTCGATATTCAGCTAAGCAAAGACAACGAGCTTGTTGTTATTCATGACAGCACAGTGGATCGGACTACGAATGGATCAGGCGCCGTGAAGGATTTCACCTTGGAGGAGCTTCAAAGCTTGGATTCAGGCTCTTGGTTCAACGAAAAGTTCGAAGGTCAGCGTATTCCTACACTTGGTGAAGTATTGGCAGTATGCCGAGGAAAAATAGGCGTTCTCATTGAAACGAAATGGCCTTATCTGTATTCTGGTCTTGAGCAAAAGCTTGCGGATGAGCTTGCATCCTATCATATGCATCTTCCCACGGAACGGGTAATCGTGCAGTCTTTTGATCAGAATTCTGTGAAACGATTCCATGCGATTATGCCTCAGATTCCAATTGGTGTGTTGGTGGAGGATGAAGCAATACTAGCCGAAGATAAGCTTACGGAGTTGGCTGAATACGTAGCGTATGTTAATCCCGCATTGGAATTAGTGACGGGTGAAGCCATAGAGCGTATTCATTCACGCGGTATGAAGATTTTTCCTTGGACGGTACGTTCACGTAACGTTATCCAACCACTACTTAAATTAGGCGTTGATGGTGTCATAACTGATTATCCAGACTACCTATCGCAAGAGTAAGAGCGGCACCTTCTTCTCCTGCTATTCAGATTCTGATAGGTGAAATAAGTAAAACTATAAAAGGCTAAACACTGTATGAGCGATTCAATAGTGTTTAGCCTTTTTAGGTTTTGAAAATATAATGCAATAGACGGGATGAATGAAGTGATCCTATTCCTCTAGCGTTAATGAGCTGAGTATCGATCCTGATGAAGTTGATTTAACATAGTTCATTTCTATATTTCCGGAAATCTTTAGGTGTTCTTTCATGATGTTTTTTAAATGATTGAATAAAGTGATTTACATGATTGAAACCCACTCTGTGGGCTATTTCGGTTATTGTATAATCCGTTGAGATTAATAGGTCGCTGCTTTTCTTGATACGATACTTAATTAAGTAGTCGTAAGCTGTCATATGAATGGTTCTTTTAAAACTTCGAGTGCATTCGGAAACACTTAGATGTGCTACATCAGCAATCTCTTGCAGTGTTATATTATTTGAATAGTTTTGATGGATGAAGCTGAGCATTAATTGAAGTCTTTCTTGCTGTACCTTTAAGTTTTTAGGTGCTTCCTCAGAAGAAAGCGAAATGTTAGAAATTAAGGTGAACCATATTTGCACAGTTTTTATAGAAACCTCATATTCCCACCCCCAGCTTTTTTTCATATCAAATTTCTTTTTCATCGCCCAAAGCATTTCTAGTATTTGACTTTCCCATTCAACATCTCCAGTAATTACTACCGACATTAAAGACGAGTTTGTATAAGGTAATACAAACTTTTTTTCCATTGCACTATCCTCGTAAAATGCCAGCAGCTTCTCGGGAAAATTAAAACTAACATATTGACCGTCAAGTGTCAGCTTTGTTGTAACATGCAGTACACCCTTATTAATAAAAATTGCCTGACCTGTTTTTAATTCATAATCAATCCCATTAACCTGTATAACTAGGTTTCCTTTAGTGACCAACGTGATTTGTGGTTCTTCATGCCAATGTAAATCGTTAAATCCTCTTCCTTCAGGAATGCTTCGATGAATAGTATGGGTGTACATGATGTAGGGGAATGAAACATCGGGATATAGTATGGTCTCGTGTAATTGTCTTTTCATGTTAGCAGATTCCTTTCTTATGATGATATTTCAATATAAATTAAAGATATATTTACACAAATAAAATATAAATGATGATATTGTTATATTATATCTTAAGCATATTGCTACAATCCTGTGCACAGACGATTGGATAAGACAACTTGGGGGCCTACATGTGAAAAGAAAACAATCGTCGTTACTGTTTCAACCGTATACGTTGCTGTTCATCAGCATACTTTCTGTTTCTATCTCTTCCATTATGATAAAATCTTCTGATACTCCAACCGCTGTGGCGGGGATGTACAGATTGTTTATATCAGTAATCATTATGCTTCCTTTTGTGCCTTGGAAAACTCTCCGATTCTCAGAGATGAACAAAAAAGATTGGAGTACCGTTTTTTTAGCTGGTCTATTTCTTGGGTTACACTTCTTATTTTGGATGGAATCTTTAGTGTACACCTCAGTGGCGAGCTCTATGGTCATCTTATCATTACAACCTTTATTTGTGATGATAGGTTCATACTTTATGTTTAGAGAACGAACCCACATATTAACGATTCTTTGTTTAGTTTCTGCTCTTTTAGGTTCAGTAATTATAGCTTGGGGAGATATTGGGGTCTCGCGGGGAGCATTAATAGGAGATGGATTATCTTTATTAGGAGCAATTTTGGTTTCAGCATATATGTTGGCAGGGCAGAAAGTAAGTCGGAAAATTAACACAAATTTATACAGTGTCATTGTCTTTTTTATTGGTGGGAACGTCATGCTAGTCTACAGTTTAATAAATCATATTCCTCTGATTGAATATGACTCTTCGGACTGGACATATTTTTTATTACTTGCAATAATCCCAACTATTTGTGGACAATATATTTTTAATTTGTTGTTAAAATCTATAGGTGCAACTACTGTTTCTGTAGGTATTATTGGAGAGCCTGTTTTAGCAATAATTCTCGCTTATTTATTTTTGGGAGAAACAATCTCTATCACTCAATTCATAGGTGGTTTGATGACATTACTAGGTATGGGGATGTATTTTTGGTTACGAACCTTAAACGCATCAGTATCAAATAATAATTAAATCTGATTAGTGTGAAATTTTGGTCAAGAGATTGGAATTAAAACGTCTAGTGCACAAATTACAAAAAGATATACTGGTGATATTAAAGGGCAACAAGTAATAGGGATAGTTAAGTTTCCTCCTTGTCGTATAGCTGGGTTTAATTCGGAGGTATTAGTTCTTGGAGGAATACCCGAAATAGGGGATGTAGTTCTAAAAAAACTTGATATTAAACTACCTGATGGAACACCGATTGGTGAAAAATAGTTTTTTGTATATTGTATGTAAATAATATAATCGCACTCTCGATCACCTCAAACATATTTAAAGGATTCTAACTATATTTTTAGAAATTGCTGAGTATTGTTCGAATATTTTTAAATCATGGAATGGAAGCGGGATTAATCCACTTGGATGAGTATCGTTTATAAACCTTTCGTTGTTTTCTGTGCTCGAGTAAATTCCAATTGGTCGATTGCTTATCATATTATCGCACCAATAACATTCATCGCCAGTTATAATATAGTTGTTATTATTCGATTCAAAATAAACGACCGATGAACCATTGCTATGACCGCCGATAACTTTGAATCTGAATAGCTCATTGCAAATATATTCATTTTCTACGGTCACAACATTGCATTGAAGTAGTTTCTCTTTAATGGATTGCGAGCATTGTGTTAGTGCAATTTCATAGTCGATTTTAGAAATAATGATTTCAGGTTTATCAAATAAATCAAGATTTTCAATATGGTCAAAGTGACTGTGAGTAATAATTATGGTATCAACTAAGTTTAGGTTTTTAATAATGCTGCCTAACTCATTTTCAACGCCTGTAAACGTAATACCCCATTGATTTGCTACACTCTCATCGCGAAAGCCTGTATCAATGAAAATCGTTTTATTATTATGCTTTGCAATATAATAAGACCAAGCAATCTTGACTAGTTCCTCCGAATTATTCGTATCGCGGTATATATTTCTTAAGTGAAACAAAGATTCTCCAAATTTTACAGCATAGAGTTCCATTTGATTGGCTCAATCCCTTCATTTAGGTTGTTATTACTATTCTTCAAATATTGGAATAATCCTTTTAACTGTTTGGTGTTACCATAATTACTTATGTGTGCCGTATCTTAAGTAATGAGGCCTAAAAAGCAATAAGTCCTTCCATAGGGAAGGGCTTATTGCTTTTATCATCCCCCTCAAATAGCACTTGTCCGCTTGACCACTTATTATTTGAAGATTAATCTCTGGGAGTAATAATATGTTTCCTTTTCGCTTTACCAATTGATTGATCATAAGAATCGACATAGTTTCTACCTCACACTCTATGGTGATTAATAATTCCTTTTAAATCATATTAATATTATGGAATTATGGGAAACAACATTCCAAATGAACTTAGCATAAATAAGGAGAAAAGGTGAAATTTTGTTGATTATTGCCAATTTTAGAAATTCGCTGATATAATTACTCTATTGAAAATAACATAATTGAAATAAAATGCAGAATGTAGAAGCGGAGAATTCATGAGGGAATTTTACAGTCAGGTTAATCGAAAAACATATTATATTGTTATGTCAATGATTATCGTTCTTATGATGTTTGGATTAATATTATCTACATCAGAGTTAAATGAGATTTCTTTGGGGTATGTTATACATTTTATTTGTGTAACAATTATATCGGTTTGTTTATGGATTTATCCTAAATATGAGACACATTTATTTAGAAAGATCATTATTATCTTTGGATTTGCTTATTTCTATACTCTTTTCTTGTTATATCCCGAGACATGGACTACATATATTTTTATTTGTCTTATTCCTTTACTGTCTATACTTTTTTTTGATTTCAAATTATTTTATTTTTCCTTCGTTATTAATGGAATACTAATGATAATAACATTTAGTTATATCATTTTGATTAATACAGATGATAAATATTCTTATTTACATCATGACATTGTTGGTAATCTTATCAATATAATAGCAATTCAAGTGTTTTTATTTCTTATTTCTCACTTATCATTTAAACGAATGAAAAAGCAGCAACTATATTATGAACAATTACAGCAATCTGAGCGATTGAAGATGGTAGGACAATTAACAGCTGCCGTTGCACATGAAATTAGAAATCCAGTAACCGTTGTTAGTGGTTTTTTGCAATTTTTCAATGAAGATCCTTCATTTGGTGATTCAATAAAGAGTAAGTTCAAATTAATGATTGATGAATTAAACACTGTAGAAGAGATTACATCACAATTTCTATCACTTTCCAAGCCAAATAGTGATCAACAATCAGAAAAAGTGGATGTAAAGGATGTTCTTCAGAGTGTGACAAGTTTGCTCCATTCCTATGCCATGTTATCTGATAATCAAATTGAGATAATTGTTGAGAAAGATTGCATTATTTCCATTAATAAAATGGAGTTTAAGCAGTTACTAATCAATTTAATAAAAAATGCCATAGAAGCTTCAGATGTTGGAAAATCTGTCTTAGTCATAGTAAGTAGAATAAATAATGCTATTCAGATAAAAATTATCGATGAAGGAAGTGGAATGTCAGAAGCTGAAGTTAATTCGCTAGGCACTCCTTTTTATTCATTAAGAAGCAATGGAACAGGTTTAGGGTTAATGATTTGCTTTAATATTGTAGAAAAATATGATGGAGAGATTCATTATAAGAGTTGTGAAGGTAATGGGACAACGGTTACTCTTCGCTTTCCGGCTACGAAAGAGTAGAGTATTGTCTCTGGAGAGCAAGTAGAGCATTACAAGACACGATGTAATGCTCTATTTGCTGTCCTCTGTAAGTGAAACAATGTATAGTTATTTGGCCGCCAATCTTGGTGGCTTTTTTCTGTTATTAGGAACTTTATTAAGTTTAATTTACTATGGTATGGAAAGACATATCAAAATCAACCTCTTCTATAAATTCGATAACTTCTCCATTGGGACTGTGAATAACAGCATTTTTTACAACAAGGGGTGGTTCGCCAAGAGAAAGGTAATCCGGTTCTATGAAGGCTTTTGCTCCATGAGTGAGTGCTTTTTGAAAAATTTCATCTACATCATCCACATAGAAGGCGAAATGTAATAACGCTCCGTGTGTAATATCTTCTTCAGACAATGCTTTCTTTCCTTGTGCGGGGATGACTGCATCATCATCAAAGATCTCGATACAAGTTCTCTTATCAGGTGAAATCAGCATGGAGGCATCTTTGATTTGAAAGTGTGGTAAACTCCAATGATGACCTATCTTGAATCCTAAAACTTCAATATAAAATTTAATTGTTGCGTTATAATCTCTAGCTTGAATAGCTATATGTGAAAGACCTTTTACACTCATCTTTAATCGCTCCCTAAAATAATATATAGTTATTATAGTTGGATAAAACCATTAATCACATACAAAAGAAAAGTGTTTTATAGTAATATGGTTATTAAATATAAGTTATATTAGTTAGATTAGTTTATTTTATTAAAATGGATAGGAGGTCTTAGATATGGAACATATTATGGATGATATTGATCAGAAGATCATGGCATTACTTCAGTACAATGCACGAATGACCATTTCTCAAATCAGTAAAGAGGTTTCAATGTCGCAGCCATCCGTTAAAGAAAGAATTGTTAAGCTAGAAGAAAAAAATATCATTTCCGGGTATAACACTATTTTTGATATGCGCAATATGAATCGAGGTACAACTACTTTTATATTATTAAAAACAGAACATTGCCAAGAGCTAACTAACTTTTGTGAAAATGCTATGGAAGTAACTGATTTATTCCGCATTAGCGGAGAATATAATTATCTCATTAAGGTACAGACTACATCTATTGAGGGACTTGCTGAATTTCAAGACTCTCTTATAAAGTTCGGACCATCAAAGTCACATATTAGTCTAAAAAATATATTGGAAAACAGGGTATTACTATAATGGATAACATGAAAAGAGGGAACGAATGCCTACTATACTAGTTGCTGATGATGATGCGAACATTCGCGAACTTGTCTGTTTATTTCTCCGCAATGACGGATTCGAAACAGCCGAAGCTGCAGATGGGAAGGAAGCGCTGGATGTCTATGCCTCGACGAATGTCGATCTAGTCGTACTTGATATTATGATGCCAATTATGGATGGATGGACGTTATGTAAGGAGCTACGAAGAGCCGATCCTGATCTTCCTTTACTTATGCTGACAGCGAGGGGCGAAACATGGGAGAAAGTGAAAGGATTCGAACTTGGAACCGACGATTATTTGACGAAACCGTTCGATCCGCTAGAGTTAACGGCTCGTGTTAGGGCGTTACTGAAGCGATATCGGATTGGCTCCACACAAACGATACAATTCGGCAATGTCATCCTAGATAAACAAACCTATAAGGTAACGAGAGGGACGGAGTCGTTCACGTTGCCACTCAAGGAGTTCGAATTGCTATATAAGCTCGCTGGAACACCGGGACAAGTCTATACTCGTGAGCAATTGATCGATCAAATATGGGGGATAGATTACGCAGGTGATGATCGAACGATAGACGTACATATTAAACGGTTGCGTGAACGGTTTGCGACGACATCCGATTTTCGTATCGAAACGATGCGCGGGCTTGGTTACCGCCTTGAGGTTAGTGAATGATTAGATCCCTATATATACGCGTTATCCTGACATTTCTAGTCTCCGTTATCGGCGGTACAATCATTGCTTTTTTGGTGTCAACTTGGATTTTTGAAGATAAATTAAACGAAAATGCTCAAATTAACATACGTAATTTTGGCCAAGACGTGGTCCGAATTTACCAGACAATTCCTTTAAGTGAAGCTGATATGTTTGTAAGTGAAATGAAGCAACTCGATTCCTATTATATTCGAATTTACGAAGCATCGGGTGAGTTCCAGTCTTACGGAAAGCTTAATGGGCACAAACCTGCCGCTGTGACAAAGGAGCAAGTAAAGAAAGTATTAAATGGAGGAGTTGTTCAAGACACTCCGAATGGTATTGCTACAGTACTCTTAGGGTTGCCGTTGAAAACTGAAATGGGAACGAAAGCGATGTTTTTGGAAATGCTATCCCCCCCTTCCACCTCTTTTGTCATAAAATGGGGATTGATTTTTGCGAGCTATTCGTTAATTGCTGGAAGCTTAATTATTCTGGTTGCCTCTATATTTCTAGTAAGGCCAATCAAGACGCTAACAAAAGCGACCAAGCGTATAGCAGCTGGTGATTTCAACGTTAAACTGAATATTAAGCAAACGAGTGAACTGGGCACTTTGGCACGCAGCTTCGAAGAAATGATGCACGATCTGCAGCAACTTGAGCAGATGCGTAGAGAATTTGTAACGAACGTGTCGCACGAAGTTCAGTCACCGCTCACTTCCATATCTGGTTATGCACTAGCGCTCAAGCAAGTAGATCTCGCAGAGCACGAACGAAGCCGTTATCTTGATATTATCATCGCTGAAGCGAAGCGGATGTCAAAAATGAGCGATAGTTTGCTAAAGCTAAGTTTGCTTGAATCGCAGTCACAGCAACTGCGGTTGGTCACACTCAGCCTTGATGAACAAATTCGACGAGTAATCGTGGCGCTTCAGCCGCAATGGTCTGCTCGCAACATACAATTCAAGCTTGATTTACAAACAGTTAAAGTAACGGCTGATCATGACCAGCTTAACCAGGTATGGACCAATATAATTGGCAATAGTATCAAATTTTCTAAGGATGGCGGAATGATTAAAGTCAGCATCCAACAGGATATCAAAAGCTTAACAGTCCGAATATCCGATACTGGTATTGGTATTCCGCTCGAGGACCAGAAGCGTATATTTGAGAGATTTTTCAAGGCAGATCGTTCACATAGTCGTAAGTATGAGGGTAGCGGTATGGGACTCGCTATTGTGAAACAGATCGTATCGCTTCATCAAGGTGATATCCGAGTGGAAAGTGAACCTAATAAAGGAACAACCTTCTTTATTACATTACCAATTACTCCGCCGAAAGAGAAGTTAGATTCATAGTATATCCATTAGACTAACTATACTGTTATCTCCATGTTACGTCTCACATGCAATTATCCTTGTATGTAAGACGTAGCATTTTTTGCTTGTTCATATTCAGTTCATATTGACGTCATGGAGAGTACATCTTTGTTGGTTAAACTAAGTTTAGTGGTCATGTGGCAGCCCAATATAGAGATATTGATAGGAGACGATATAAGTGAAACCAACTGAAGAGGTAAAGAAAAAGAGGCTGAGTAAGCCAGTTAGAATTATACTTAAATCAATAGCGATATTCATTATTGCAATAGCCGCTTTGCTAGCGATTCTTTCTATTGTTAATGCGATTAGCAACAAGTCAGAACAAGGAAAAATACAAGCTTATGGTCAGCATGTATCTGTAGATGGAAAAAATATGAACGTGTTGATTCAAGGAGATGGCGAAGAAACCGTTGTATTACTACCAGGTTATGGAACAGCATCTCCAGCACTTGATTTTAAGCTGCTGATAGATGAATTATCACCATTTTACAAAGTTGTCGTGGTTGAGCCTTTCGGCTATGGATTAAGTGATGGAACTGAAAAAGAGCGAAGCACGGAGAATATTGTAAGTGAAATTCATGAAGCTTTACAGCAACTGGAGATTGATCGTTATACTCTAATGGGACATTCCATTGCTGGTATTTATGGATTGGATTATGTGAATAAATATGCTGACGAGGTTAGTGCATTTGTTGGAATCGATAGTAGCGTTCCAACACAACCTGGTATGGATGTTAAATTCCCGTTAAAAACGTTTGCATTTCTTGAAAAATCGGGCGTCATGAGATTACTCAAAAACGTAAGTGGTGACCCATATGCTACATTAGCATTTGATGATGAAACAAAAGAACAAATGAGAATGATTTCGAATAAAAACTCGAATAACGCTACTACGTTAAATGAAATGAAAAACATATCCTCTAACTTTAAAGGGGCTCAGCAGTTAACATTCCCTAATGATCTTCCTCTTATTTTCTTTATACAAGAGAATAATACAGGCGTAGAAGGATGGATACCGCTGCATGAAGGGCAAATCAAAGATTCAATACATGGAAAAGTAATGACAATGGATGGATCACATTATTTACACCATACCAAATTCAAAGAAATCGCTGAAAACTTTAAGGCATTTATGGAAGAAGTAAATGAAGTCAACTAAAAGAATCATTCACTAAGTTGTGCCTCTGCATAAGACAAATAAAAAACCTCCTTAGGGACGGTTTTTTATTTGTTTAAATATATTTGATTAAATAATTTTGTAGCATTTTTCGCTAGTTCATAATCAGTTCATATTGACGTCATTAACAGTACATCATAATCATATAAGCTATCCTTAGTGGCCCATTAAGGTAACTCAAGATATAGATATAGACAGGAGACGATATGAATGGAACTAACAAAAGAGGTAAAGAAAAAGAAGATGAATAAACTGCTTAAAATTATTCTTATATCAATAGCGGTATTCATTATTGCGATAGTAGTTTTTCTAGCGACTGTTTTTATTGTTAATGTGATTAGCAGCAAATCGGAACAAGGGAAAATACAAGCTTATGGTCAGCATGTATCTGTAGATGGGAAAATTATGAATGTGTTGATTGAAGGAAATGGCGAAGAAACAGTGGTACTACTACCTGGTTACGCAACAGCAGCACCAGCACTTGATTTTAAGCCTTTAATAGAAGAGCTATCTCCGTATTACAAAGTTGTTGTGATCGAGCCCTTTGGTTATGGATTAAGTGATGTAAGCGAAAAAGAGCGAAGCACAGAAAATATAGTAAGTGAAATCCATGAAGCTCTGCAAAGTCTTAATATTGACCGATATATACTAATGGGGCACTCCATTGCTGGCATTTACGGACTAGATTATGTGAATAAATACGAGAACGAAGTGATATCATTTGTGGGGATCGATAGTAGTGTTCCAACGCAGGGGGATACAGATGAACCATTCCCATCAGATGCATACAAACAGCTCAAACAATCAGGTTTTTCACGTTTGTTAATGAAACTAGCGACTGACCAATTGCTTACACCAAACGTTGATGATGAAACAAAAGAGCAAATTAGAATCCTTACGCTCAAAAATATGTTTAATCCCAACATCCTAAGTGAAGGCGAAAATTTCAACTCTAATTTTAAAGCTGCTGAAAATCTGGTTTTCCCAAAAAATCTTCCCGTTATATTCTTTTTACAAGATAATGATACAGAAACGGAAGGATGGATACCGCTTCATGAAGAACAACTCAAAAATTCTGTACATGGAGAGATGGTATTGTTAGAAGGGGATCATTATTTACATCATACAAGATCGAAAGAAATTGTTGAGAATTTCAGAGCATTTATGGCAGGTATTGAATAATAAAATGCTGTAAGTGAACGAATTACGTGGAATTAAGTGTTCATTTGTATTTAATTGAATTATTGAGAAAGAAGGACTATAGGCAATATCGCCTCTAGTCCTTCTTTGTTTATTACCTCATTATTTATCAAAAACCATAACAAGTGCATTACTTAGATCTCTGCCAGCAGGGGTAATGTACTTACCGTTGGCATATAAACCACTTGATGCTCCACCATCTAAATTCATTGCTTCTACTGCTTTTAATTTAACCATTACCTGTGCTAGCTCTGGAATAGAGGCAGCTGCTGTTGTTACAATAATTAATTGGCCATCGGCTGTGATGCCTATTGCGCTACGTGCGCCGCGACTAGTGAGAATTTTAGGGTCTTTAAAACCTTCACCTACTGGATCTGTATCCACTTTGCCGTTACTTACAAGTCTTGGTCCAGCTTGTAATGCAGTTTCAACAATTCCTTCATCGAGTAATTTTTTAAGCTCACTTTCGCCATCTGCGATAAGTGCATCACCAGTTTTTGTGTAAACAAAGACCGAACGCTCATCACCTGAAGCTTTATTAATTACTTTTCCATTTTGAACGATATATCCGTAAGGAATCTTCGTGCTAGTTTCCGAATAGGCGTTGAAGAACGTTCCATTTACGGCAACTGAAGCTTTGGACCGCTCGACCATCTTCTTGAAAGTCTCTGTACTGCCA
Organism: Paenibacillus endoradicis; assembly: GCF_024721975.1. The sequence goes on from NZ_JANQBB010000004.1 coordinate 132,254, forward strand.
ATCTTGTTATTGGCATACACAGCATCGAATTTAACCTTTGGATGATAGAGGTCAATATATACGGTGTTGACGCTGATCGTTTTTGTGGAGGTTGCTATTTTTGAACTACCTGTACGAACCGGTTCATTCAAAGCTTTCTCTACTCTTCGTAAAGAAACAGCTTCAATTTCTGTTTTAACTGTATCACTCTGAATAACAATTCGTCCTTCTTTTAGATAAGATACTTTTACGCCAAGTGCTTCTCCTACGAAACGAAGAGGAACGTAGACAGTTCCTGACAAGTTAAATGGAGCAGCATCTAATGTTTTCGATTTTCCATTTACAACTGCAGTTGTTTTATCAACTATAAGCTCAACGCTATCCGTTTTATTTGAAATTCGAACTTTATTATTAGCACTATCCCAATTGACTTTAAATCCAAAAGTTTCAGCAGCAAAGCGGACAGGTACAAATGATCTTCCTGCTGATTCTTGCACAATGCCGTACTTTTTCGCTGCTGAAGCTGAATTAGCCAGATTAAGCTGAAAAAGTAGAGTGAGTGCTGCACATACTAGCATAATTTTTTTAAACATTAAACTTTCCCCTTTGTTAATTAGATTGTGTTCTTTCTTATTTTACACGAAAGTATAATTCCTGAATATGACATTATATATATGTGATAACAAACATTAAAATAATTGATTATTTGATTAAATTCATTTATAGCTGCATGTTTTTTTACAAATAAAGTATCTTGTAATATTATAACATAACATTGTATTATATTCCTATCGAATAACTTTGAATTGAGAAGGTGCAGCTATGATACAGATGATAATTACAGGTATTTTTTGTGGATTTTTACTAGGATTTGTGATGCAACGTGGTCGCTTCTGCTTAACAGGTGGATTTCGAGATATGTATATTGCTAAGGACAATCGCATGTTTTATGCACTTCTTATTGCAATTGCCATACAGAGTGTTGGTGTCTATGCACTCATTGATAGTGGTGTATTTGAATATTCAGCAGGTCAATTTCCGTTAATGGCAGTGATTATTGGTGCGTTTGTTTTTGGAATAGGAATTATTTTATCAGGAGGCTGTGCTACAGGAACTTGGTACCGTGCAGGAGAAGGATTAATTGGTAGCTGGATCGCGTTAGCAATGTATATGCTAATGGCAGCTATAATGAAGTCAGGTCCTTTAGCGAAATTTACAACGGACGTGCGTGAGCCAGTCGTTGGTACAGATTCGATAGCTGGTACATTCGGCATTAATGTGTGGTTTATAGTTGTTCCATTTGTTGCTTTAGTGGCATTCATTATTTATCGTGAGCTGAAAAAGCCTAAATTAAAAATTCCGCAATTAAAGCCAAAGAAAACGGGTTTAGCGCATATTTTATTTGAAAAACGCTGGCATCCATTTGTTACAGCAGTTTTGATCGGGTTAATTGCAACGATAGCTTGGCCATTAAGTGCGCTTTCGGGTCGTATATTTGGTCTAGGAATTACGACACCTTCGGCTAATATTTTACAGTATTTAGTAACAGGTGATGTTGATTTCATTAATTGGGGTGTATTTTTAGTACTTGGTATTTTCTTAGGTTCACTATTCGGTGCAAAAATGAGTGGCGAATTCCGTGTACGTGTTCCTGATGCAAAAACATCTGTACGAAGTGCATCAGGCGGCTTATTAATGGGCTTCGGTGCAAGTTTGGCAGGTGGATGTTCCATTGGTAATGGCTTAGTTATGACAGCGATGATGACATGGTCAGGTTGGGTTGCATTATTATTTATGATTTTAGGTACTTGGACAGCATCCTACTTTGTGTTTGTTCGTCCAGCAAAACAACGTGCTGCAGCGTCAAAAGCTGTAACTGCATAATAAGGAGAGATAATAATGAAAAAAACATTAGAAGTTCTTGGGCTTGTATGCCCATTTCCATTAATCGAAGCAAAGGAAGCGATTAAAGAATTGAATTCTGGGGATGAATTAGAGGTACAATTCGATTGTACACAAGGTACAGAATCAATTCCTCGCTGGGCAGCTGAAGAAGGTCACGATGTCGTTGAGTATGAACAATTAGGTGAAGCTTCTTGGACAATTACAGTAAAGAAAAAATAATGTTACTAACTCATCCGTAGAAATATGGGTGAGTTTTTTTATAGAATGATAAAGTGACAAATGAATTTAGCTGATTAATAACATAGTTATATGAACAATAAAGAGGGATAATAGTTATAAGTGGTCTTAAAATATGTTTGTTAGCTGAGACTTATTTGGTTAGATAAAACTATTCCAGCTTGACATGTTCTGCAGGAATAAATAAGATACGAATTTAAGGCATAATACAAAGGTAGGAACTTTAGATGAAAGAAAATTTTCTAACCGAAGCTGCAAATCTACATAGACCAACCCCTGAATATATTGAGGCCGTCCATAAATTAAGGGGAAATCTTCTACATGCTATACAACTTGGTGATCGCGGTTTGATGAGCGAATATGAGATCGATGCCAATTCAAAATTTGGAGATGTGCAATTAAATATTCTGAATAGAGTTCCCAATGATAAAATTCGATCCTATAAAAATATACTACTATCACATAATACCCTTTATAGCTATTCGGCTGAAAAAGGGGGGCTAAGCCCATGGCAATCTCATTTTATATCAGAGAAATATGCAATAATGATCGAGCATACGGAAACGATGTCTGAACTAGATACGATTCATTCAAATATGCTTAGAGAGTATTCCGACCCAACCATTCGTAAATCTACAAGTGATAACTTAACCATTGTAGAGAAAGCAGAAAAATATATAGAAATGAACTTTACCGAAGATATTTCTATGGAGGAGATGGCAGGGAAATTACATGTTCATCCTTCACATCTCATGCGATCATTTAAGAAAGAAAAAGGAACAACGATTAGTTATTATCGAAATATGAGAAGAATACAAGAAGCAAAGGAACTTATTCAATTCTCTAACCTTTCGATGACCGAAATTGCGATTATCGTTGGTTTTAGCAATTCTCAGTATTTTTCAAAATTTTTTAAAGAGGTTGAAGGAGTAACTCCGTTAGAATTTAAGAAAAATAAGAAATGATCTATATATGATGTGATGAGGATACATACTTGAGAGTAGGAAATTTCTATTGGTGCATGGCAATCATGTGCCTATTTTTGTTGTCATTCTTTATTTATATAAGTTTTGTAATCGAATACAAAATCATGCAATTATACTATAAAAACATGCAATTGTAGTGCAAAACTACTTATTAAAATCGATGTATACTTGTAATCAAGTAATGGATGAAGCGCTTACTTTAAGAGTGGGAGAGCGTAATGAAATTATGAAAATCTTTTGGATGTAATAGAGGAATAAACTTTTGAATTATATGTAAGCGTTATTAATTACTTTAATAAATACTAGGAGGTTAACTTATGAAAAAGTTTGGAGTAAAGGATCAAATAGGATATGCGTTAGGAGATATAGGAGGAAGTTTCGTTAACTTATATATCGGTTCATTTTTCTTAATATTTTGTACCTATGTATTAGATGTAAGCCCTTACTTTATGGGGACAATGTTTCTATTAGCTAAAGTATTCGATGCAGTTTGCAATATTATTATGGGTACGATTCCAGATCGATGGAAACTCGGCAAATCTGGAGATAAATTTCTACCGTATATTAGTATTTCCAAATGGATATTAGCGGCGGCTTGTTTATTAGCTTTTGCAGATGTATCTAGCTGGGGATCTACAGCAACTCATATTTGGGTAGTATTCGTCTATTTATTCTTCTGTGTTGCTTACACAGCGGATTCCATTCCTTATGGTTCTCTTGCTTCAGTAATTACTAATGATCCAGTTGAACGTACTAAACTATCTCGTGCACGTGCTATCGGTGGTATGGTTGTTGGACTAGGTTTCTTATCATTTGTACCAATGTTTATCTATGATGATTCTGGTACAGTAGTTCCAAAAGCATTTTTCCAAATTGCAATTGTGTTTAGTATTTTATCCGTATTAGCTTATACAGGACTTGTAAAACTTACAACAGAACGTATTCGTGATGATAAACCAAAAGGTGCAAAATCTGATTATAGTTTTAAGGATGCATTTAAGATTGCAATCACAAATAGACCACTAATTGGTATGATGGTTGCATCCATCGGCTCACTTCTTATGATTAATGGTGTAAGCCAATTAGCTTCAATTGTGTTTGCAGAGCGTTATCATATGCCAGGGGCATTTACGATTAATTCATTCTTTAGTATTGCTGTAACGCTTTTATTATTCTTAATTATCCCTAAGTTGGTAGCACGTTTTAATAAACGTAATTTAGTTATTGTGACTTCCATCTTCAGTTTCGCGGCATCAATTTTACTAACGGTAGTTACTTTTGAAAACGTATATGTATTTATGGTGTTATATAATTTGGCTACAATCGGTAACTCTGTGTTTGTTATGGTTGTTTGGGCTCTAGTAACAGATTGTATTGATTATGCAGAACTTCAAACTGGGAAGCATTATGAAGGAACACTATTCTCTCTATATTCCTTTGCACGTAAAGTAGGTATGGGTTTAGGTGCTGCTGTTGCTAGTTACTCATTAGGTTGGGTAGGCTTCGTCTCTGGTGCCAAATCACAATCAGCAGAAGTTACAAATGGTGTATTAAAAATGTATACAGGTATGCCGATCCTTGCATTCGCTCTTATTATTATTGGGGTAGGTTTCATCTATAATCTAAATGCGAAGAAAACCAATGAAATGTATGCAGTATTGAAAGAAAGAAGAGCAGTTAAATAATAAAAGTTGTGGTTTTTAATAGATTGTAATGAATAAAGAAGTAGGAGGGTTTATATGCGTACAAGATTCCTTTCAAAAATGACCAACGGAGAAGTTGAACAATATTTGGATCGCAATGATATTATATTTATTCCAGTTGGAGTAACCGAAACACATGGAGCTTTGCCATTAGATGCAGAAACTGTTTTAGCAGAAGCTATTGCTTTGAAAATGGCTGAAGCATCAGATGGACTTGTCCTGCACAACTTACCGTATTTCTTTGCGGGTGGAACAATTATTGGTCGTGGTACGATTCAAATGAGTATAAAAGATGGCATGGCCTATCTAGACAAGATTGCAAAGTCGTTATTAAATCAAGGATTTAGAAGACAGGTCTATGTTACTAGTCATGGTCCAGCTCATATGACGTTAAGCGGTATGGTGCGTGATTTCTTTGACGAGACGAAGGTGCCTATTCTATATATGGATATGTTGAAAGCAGCAGAAGCAGCCAATTGCAATCTGATGGAAACATTCCATGATATGAACATTGGAGCATATAAAGTTTTAGGTAGATTAGAAGATGTTCCTTTGAACGTTCCAGAATCACATTCTGTAACATACGATATCCATCATATGTTTGCAGGTATGGGTAAAAATCCCGGTAATGCATTAGGTAAGTATGCTTATCAATCCGCTGCAGTCGGTTCTTACTTTAATGAACCATCTGATCATATGGTAACTCCGCTTTTGAAAACAGCGGAAGAAAGGGAAGTACATGCAGATGCAGGTATTCAAGCGATGAATGAACTTATCGAGGCACTAGATATGCCGACGATTGTTGAAACACTTCGTCAAGCGGATGTTTATACTAAGGAAGTAATTCTTCCTAGATACGGTTCACATTTGCCAAGATAATAATATAAAACAAACAAATAAGTCGTGCAATCCTTTTAAGGATTGCACGACTTATTTATTTAAAGGGGAAAACTTATAGTGCATCTCCCAAAATATATAAGAATGAGAGATCGGATTATGATTGCTTAAATGGTTATATTAATGTCTTATTGATCATTATATAATTAATCTACTAACAATCATGTTGTTGTTCAAGTAGGAGGCGAAATTGTTGAAGTGGATTACAGATAAGAATAAGAAACCAATTATCGTAATAATTATTATCGTTGTTATTATTGCTGGCTTACTCGATATTAAATATAAAGGATTATTGTATCAACTAGTATCTAGCTTTGTTTAAACTTATCTATTGTACAGGACGTTTAGTTACAGAGCTTAAGTACATTGTATAATGGTTAGCACGAAATGCAATAATGTAAGGTAGATTATTAAAGTTATACTACGTATAAAGGAGATGCAGGATGGAGCTTTTGTTTCTTGGTACAAGCGCGGGTATGCCGATCCGTGGAAGGAATGTGACATCTATAGCGCTACGAATATCACAGTATAACGGCTCGTTTTGGATGTTCGACTGCGGGGAAGGAACCCAGCATCAACTGTTACATACTTCCTTGAAGCTTTCCCGACTGAATAAGTTGTTCATTACCCATTTGCACGGCGATCATATTTACGGTCTCCCTGGTTTATTAAGTAGCCGTTCATCGCTTGGGGGTACAGAATCTTTGGATATATACGGACCGCCAGGACTACGTGAACTTGTAGAGACGAACTTGAGGATAACCGAAACTCACTTGAACTATCCGTTGCAGATTGTAGAAATTGAAGAAGGAATTATATTCGAGGATGATTGCGTAACTGTCGAGGCAGCGATGCTAGATCATCGGATTGATAGCTTTGGATATCGAATTATGGAGCATGATCGTACCGGCACACTTAACGCCGATTGGCTCGCTGAGATCGGTGTTCCAGCTGGCCCCGCCTATGGTCAATTGAAAGCGGGTAAAGATATTACGCTAGAGGACGGTCGTGTAATTCGTTCCGCGGATGCAGTTGGAGAGCCATTGCCCGGTCGCGTTATTACTATACTTGGCGATACAAGACCATGTGATAACGCAGTGAAGTTAAGCGAAGCGGCAGATGTCCTTATTCACGAGGCAACATTTGCTCATGATTTGGCAGATAAGGCTCATGAGTATGGACATTCTACTGCCTTACAAGCGGCAGAGATTGCACATGCAGCGGGAGCCAAGAGATTATTTATCACTCACTTTAGCTCAAGGTATAAGCTAGAGGATTTAGCCGATCTTGAGGCAGAAGCTAGAAGTGTATTCAGCCACACTGAGGCAGCTATAGAGCTCAAGTCATATACGTTGTAGATGATGAAAGTAGCAATTGAATAGATCGCAAAAAAGCGTTGCAGAAATGACCAATCTGCAACGTTTTTTTGTATTATATTTATTGTTCATATTCAGTTCATACATTTAATTTATTATCGCTAAAGCAACTAATCAGCCTTAAGACGGAGAACATTTTCCAACTCGAGTTCAATTACAAAAATTGTAAAACAGATTTATAGTAATACGAAGAGGGAGGAATGACAATGAGTAATGTAATGAAAAGCCAAGTCATTCGAAATAATGGGGAGTGGGCAGTTGAAGCGAGCGGACTCGTCAAAACTTTTGGCGATAATCGTGCTGTTGACGGTGTGGATCTGAATGTACGTGCAGGTACAATCTACGGTGTACTTGGTCCCAACGGAGCGGGAAAGACTACCACGATTAGTATGCTGGCTACTTTACTACGAGCCGATGCTGGTTCAGCGCGCATCTTCGGGTACGATGTGGTGAAGGAGTCAAATATTGTACGTCAATTGATTGGAGTAACTGGTCAGTATGCCTCAGTCGATGAATCGCTTAGTGCTACTGAAAATTTGATCATATTTTCAAGATTGTTAGGACTAGGCCGTGCAGAGGCAAAGCGTAAGGCTGCAGAATTATTGGAGGAATTTAGTTTAACGGAAGCAGCGAAACGTCCGCTGAAAAATTTCTCTGGTGGTATGCGTCGCCGACTAGATCTAGCGGCAAGTCTTATTGCACAGCCACCACTAATTTTCTTAGATGAGCCGACTACTGGGTTAGATCCACGAACGCGTAATCAAATGTGGGATACTATCCGCCGATTAGTAAAGACGGGTTCAACTGTACTATTAACAACGCAGTACCTCCAAGAGGCAGATGAGCTGGCAGACCGAATTGCAGTCATCGATCGTGGTCGAGTTGTCGCAGAGGGCACTGTGAATGAACTTAAAGCTTCAGTAGGTACGTCCTCATTGCAATTAAGCATTCAAAATTCACAAGATATGCTAGATACAAGGCGCATCGTTGAACAGGTACTCAACGTTCGCTCAACTGTCTCGTCAGAAATAGGGAAGATTACTGCTCCGATGGCGGATGCCGACCGAGTGACAGACCTACTTATTGCCCTTCGCGAAGCGGGAATTCATCTTGCTGAGTTGAGTGTACAGAAACCAACTTTAGATGAAGTATTTCTGACCATCACTGGTCACGGTGTTAAAGAGGACGAAGCATCGTCGTCCAACGAGCCAGAAAAAGTACTGGAGGTGAGTGTATGAGTAGTACTTCTATTAAGCCGATTGCTGAACGCCAACTGCGCAACCACACGAGCTTTAGTCAATCGGTTCGTAATTCGTTAACGATGGCCTATCGAGGCCTGCTCAAAATTCGGCGCACACCTGAGCAATTATTTGACGTCACACTCCAGCCTATTCTGTTCACGCTAATGTTTACTTACATTTTTGGAGGTGCGATATCAGGCGATGTACTTAGTTATTTGCCAATCATTATTCCTGGTATTCTCGTACAGACTGTAATTACAACGTCCATTGTCACCGGTGTCCAGTTACGTGAAGACATGGATAAGGGTGTATTCGACCGATTCAAGTCATTGCCTATTGCTCGTATTGCTCCACTCGCAGGAGCGTTACTCGCGGATACAATCCGTTATACGATTGCAACGGTACTTACGTTCACAATGGGATATATAATGGGTTTTCGTCCCGAAGGTGGCTTTGGTTACGTTGTTATTGCTGGGCTACTCGTCATTGTATGTGCTTGGGCAATTAGTTGGATATTTGCCTTCTTCGGTGTTATAGCACGTACCGCATCAAGCGTACAAGGAATCTCAATGATTGTGCTGTTTCCACTTACGTTTTTATCCAATGCTTTTGTGCCTGCCGATACTTTGCCTAATTTTCTCCAATGGTTTGTAAAGATTAACCCAATCTCTCATCTCGTCACTGCTGTGCGAGAACTTGCGAACTCTGGCACCATAGGTGTCGACTTATATATCTCGCTCATTGGTGCTGCTGTCATTGTAGCAATTTTTGCACCAATTACAGTACGTGCATATATGCGTAGAACATAGAAAGTTTATCCTTTTCTCCCTAAAGCATCCTTTGGATGCTTTTTTTTGTTTTGTATATGGTTAATGTTGTTAAATTTATTTATAATGTTAATTTAGTCTACTGTTCTTTGTTAAAGATAGGTATCTTACATAATGATATTAAACAACCAAGACCGAAAGGGAGTCATCTCATGTTTGAAACCTTACTGTTGAACTTCTTATTTTTACTATTACCAGTGTTACTATTTATAATTTTCTTTGAGAATAGAGCCTATTCATATAATAGAATAATTATTGTATTTCTATCGGCAGTAGCTATGAGCCTCTGTATTGCCAAACCATTTAAACTCGACATTGGCTATATATTTGATCTGAGATATATTCCGTTTATTATTGTCGCTCTTTTTGGAGGGTACAAAAATGTTCTTCCGTTATACATACTCTTAAATGTTCACCGATTCTATGTAGGTGGGGAAGGGATAATTCAGTCGTTCCTTTTCTCAACAATACTAACGATATTAATACCACTATATAATAAGAAATTTATGAAGCTTCATTCAAAAGGTCGCATTATAGCAGCAACTGTTATTGCTTTTCTAACGATGGCATTTTACCTGTTTACATTAAGTTTTAATCATGGGGCTTTAAATCAACAATTCTGGATACTCACAATTAATGCTTTTACAACTCATGTGGGAGTAATGATTGTCATTATGATCTTAATAGAGAAAATTATCGACAATATAAAGAATCGTGATCGAATTATTCAATCGGAAAGATTGAATGTCGTTAGTGAGTTAGCTGCTAGTGTTTCACATGAAATAAGAAATCCTCTTACGGTGACGAGTGGTTTTCTGCAATTGTTAAGAAAATCTAAGACAATCACCAAGGAGGAGAAAACTTATGTAGAACTATCGTTACAAGAATTACAAAGGGCTGAAAAAATCGTTAGCGACTATCTTTTATATTCTAAGCCTCAATCCGAAAATATGGTTTATTCCAACATGAGTGAGGAATCACAATATACGAAAAATATTATTACGCCATATGCTTCTATACATAAGGTAGAAGTGGTGTTTACTTTTAATAACACTCTTAATAAAAATTATGATCGTAATCAAATCCAGCAATGTCTAATTAATTTATACAAAAACGGTATTGAAGCCATGAAAGAAAACGATGGAGGTAAGCTATATATTGATATATCAGAAAAGAAGCAAAACATAATAATTAAGATTCGCGATACCGGAATCGGAATGTCAAAGGAAGAAATCTCTCGTCTTGGAAAGCCCTATTATTCTACTAAAGAAGAAGGTACGGGGCTTGGTATGCTTATGGTCTACAGTACCATTAATAAAGTAAAAGGGAATATTGAAGTCGATAGTGAAAAAGGTAAAGGTACAACTTTCCTTATAACTATTCCAACATAGATATGCGATCAACCATATAATGGAGCACAATAGCAAGCTTAATAAAACTACAATAAAGGGATAAACATCCCTTTATTGTAGTTTTTACTTTATATATAACTAAAAGTATTGAAACCGTTTTCGTAAATGGTTGCTTATACTACTAATAGTTGAAATTAATTCTTATAAGATAATTTTCAATATTCTACAATAGCGAATAAGAACATAAAAAATCATTGTAGGAGGCTCACGTAATGAGAAAAACACAAGATTGGAATCATAATTGGCAGTTTATCAAAACAGACGGCGATTTTCATAACATTGAAATAGATGAATCAAACTTTGAAGCAGTTACATTACCTCATACCTGGAATAATATCGATGGTCAGAGTACAGTAGATTATTATAAAGGAAAATGTTGGTATAGAAAAAACTTTGAAAAGCCAGAAGTGGAAAGTGGCGGTAAGATTTTCGTTAAATTCGAGGCAGTTGCACAAGTAGCTGAAGTGTATGTAAATGGGAAGTTTGTTGTAGAGCATCGCGGTGGATACTCAGCATTTTTTGCAGATATTACAGATTATATAGTGGATGGTCATAATATCATTGCTGTCTCGGCAGATAATGCTGCAAAAAATGTTTATCCTCAAAGTTCTGATTTTACTTTCTTTGGTGGGATTTATCGACATGTTACTTTAATTACAGTACCGAGTAATCATTTCTCATTCGATGAAGATGGAAGTGACGGCGTATTCCTCACTCCTCACGTAGACGGATATGTAGATGTTAAAGGTTTTGTTACTGGTGCAGACAATAGTAAGGCAACAATTAATGTATTGAATGCTCAAGGTGAACTTGTAGCAACTGCAATCAATGACGTGAACAATGGCAAATTCGATTCTAAGGTAGAAGTTGCTAGTCCACACTTATGGCAAGGAATAGATGATCCATATCTTTATACGGCTCAAGTGGAGCTAACTGTGGATGGACAACAAGTGGATAACTTATGTTATCGAATTGGATTCCGTAGCTTTGTAGTTGATATCGAGCGTGGTTTCATTCTGAACGGAATAGAAACTCCATTAAGAGGTGTTGCCAAACACCAATGTCGTGAAGATAAAGGAACTGCTGTATCACATGCAGACCAGATGGAAGATATGGAACTGATATTAGAGATGGGTGCGAATACGGTTCGTTTATCTCATTATCAATACGCGCCAATTGCCTATGACCTAGCGGACGAAATGGGTCTAGCGCTATGGACTGAAATTCCGTTTATTACAGTATTTGAAGCGGGAAAAGAATATAAAGAAAATGCTAAATCACAAATGATCGAGTTAATAAGACAAAATTATAATCACCCTTCTGTTATTGTATGGGGGCTCGGGAATGAATTAACAATTGGCGGGGAAAGCGAAGCACTTTATGAAGAACTACGTGCATTAAATGACTTAACTCATGCATTAGATTCTACAAGATTAACTGCTCTTGCCAATATGTCTCTTACTAAAAAGGGTAGCGCATTGAGAGAGATTACTGATATCATCAGTTACAATCAATATTTGGGATGGTATACAGGAACAATTGAAAATAATGCGGCTTGGATGGATCAAATTCACGAAGAGGATCCCAATATTGCAGTTGGCGTTAGTGAATACGGTGCCGATGCAGTAATGAAATGGCATAGTTCTAATCCGAAGAAAAAAGATTACACGGAAGAATACCAAGCACTATATCATGAAGGAAATGTAAAATATATATCTGAACGACCGTTTTTATGGGCGACACATGTCTGGAATATGTTTGATTTTGCTGCAGCATTCCGAGATGAAGGTAGCTCAGTTGGACGTAACAACAAAGGTCTAGTAACTTTCGATAGAAAGACGAAGAAAGAAGCTTTCTATCTCTATAAAGCTTATTGGTCCAAAAATAAATTTGTTCATATTTGTGGTAGAAGATATGTTCAAAGAGCAGAAGAAAAAATTGAAGTTAAAATCTATTCCAACTGTGAGCGAGTAACATTATCTATTAATAACGGTGAAAAGATTACGCAAGAAGGTAATAAGATCTTTATCTTTAACGATGTTCCGCTAGTAATGGGCGAGAATACGTTACTTGTAACAGCACCAGGTGGCTATGCAGATCATATTGTTCTTGAAAGAGTAGCAGAACCGAATGCTGAGTATGTATTGCCGGTAGTTGAAGTGGAATTGAGCGATGAGGTAGAGCAGTGGTTCATCAATTTAGTTCCAAAAAGTGATGAATTATCATTCCCGGAAGGATATTATAGTGTGCGAGATGACTTTGATACTCTTTTCGCAAATGCAGAAGCAGCAGAAGCGCTACAAACGATAATCTTTGAGCCAATTCGTATTGACAGTGAAGCTACTGGAGTAGTAAATGGTATGCAAGATGTTGCTACTAAAGCAGGAAGTATTACTTTTGAAGCCATCTGGGAGTTCCTCGGTAAAAGATTACCAAGTACAGCAATACTATTGTTGAATGAAAAATTAACACAAATTAAGAAGTAAAGATGAAAAGATGATTTCGATTATTCGAAATCATCTTTTTTGTGCATATATAACTTATACTGAAATTTTATTAAGTGTTATTGGTTATAATCTGCAAGTGTGTTTTTAATAATGTTTGCAATGGTATGATGAGCTTCCGATTCTTTTTCGGCAGTGTTTAAATAATCGAGTCCAATGGAAGAAAGTCCGCCATTCAGATACTCAAACGTTATTTTGAATTTGTCGTCACCTTCTAGATCAGGACGTTGTCTATATATTTCCTTTAAATTAGCATCTGCAATTTTTCTAAAGAACACTTCTTTGCGGGCATGTCTAATCAGATGTGTACTTAAAGGTTGAAGTGATCTAAAGGTAGTAGTTATTATATTTACATATTGAACAGGATCAGTAAAAATAGTCAAAATATCATCTAAATCAGAAATATACTTGTTTACTAATTCATTCTCGATATGATCCACCAATGCATATATATCTTCATAGTGTCGATAGAAAGTAGTTTTGTTAATCATAGATAAATCGGTAAGTTCTTTTATCGTAATTTTTTCAATCCGTTTTGTTTCTATAAGTTGTTTAAAAGCATTGGTGATAATAATATTCGTTTTGTAAACTCTTTTATCTATCATGATTCAACGACCTTCCTACTAGTAACATCTGTGTATGAAACGCATCTGTATTGTCAAAATATTAGCAAGAATTACTCTTTATCTCTATTCTATCACAAATTGTTTATTGGATTTATTTCTACAATGTAAATATTTATCGTAATAATTCAAGTTCATAATCGGTGTTACAGCCGCTCAGGAAGTGAGTATATAAGGTGAGGAGTTGCGAATGGTACATCGTAGTTTATTAAATAATAATTCCTCACGAGGAAAGGGCCGTCTAATAACTCTCAAAAAAAAGGGTTGCTCTGAAAGTCGAAATGGTACCGACTTTCAGAGCAACCTTCCTATTTTAAGTTGTTTAATTGACTATGTTAGATTCTTCTATCGCTTGATTGTTATTTACTGTTGTTCTAATTTTCTCTTTTCAGCTAAATCAATGGCTAACTGATTTGTACGCTGTTTATTTAGTGGATAAAAAACTCCTAATAGTATGAAAATCATAAAATACATAATCCCTGGTACTAACGTCGAAAGAGAATAAATACCACTCAGCGAAGCTTCTGTCTGTACATCTAGTGTTGCATCATATCCAACAAGGGCAATGGCGAAACCACCAATACCACCAGCTAGAGCTTGTCCAACTTTTCTAGTCATTGCTGTAAATGAGAAAACGGTTGCATCTTCACGAAGTCCAGTCGAATATTCATGATAATCGATAACGTCTGTAATAAATGCCCAACTTGTTAAGCCAAAGAAAGAAAATGAAAACATTGAGACACTTGAAATAAGAATAAATTGAATAGCCGTTAAATCTTTTAAGAAGAATAGAAGCAGGTAAGTAAGCGCTGAAATTAACAGACCAGCAGCTGAAATTTCTTTTTTACCAAATCTTTTTACAAGTGGCTTAACTAACGGTACTGCAACTATCATTGTAGCAATTTGTACAAGACCTACCAAACTCAATGCTTCTGTGTTACTAAAATACTCTTTGAATAAGTACGTATTAACCGTATTTACTAGTAATGAACTTACTGTAACGATAAGCATTGAAGTTACTACCCAAATGAAAGGTTTGTTTTTCATTAGATGTTTAAATGATCGCCCGAAATTTCCTTTTTTCTTTTCAGTTGATTGGACTACAACACGTTCCGTTGTTAATTTGAAACATGCAAAATAACAAGCAATTGCAATAACAGCAAAAATAACGGCTGTCATAAATAAACGGTTGGCATCAAGTTTGTTATCGACAAATATAATTAGTGGTGCAAGAACACCGATAAGTATACCAGCCAACATGGAACCTGTTGTTCTCCAAGTTGATAAAGTCGTTCGTTCAACGGGGTCATTGGTAATGACAGAAGCCATTGATCCATAAGGAATACTTACTGTACTATATAATGTTCCCCAAACAATATAAGTGACGAAAGCCCACGCTAGATAGAAGCCATTCGACATACCTGGAATATGGACGAACATCAATATACCAGTTACTACAAGAGGTAGAGACATTCTGAGAATCCATGGTTTAAATTTTCCGTGTTTAGTTGTGCCTCTTGAGTCAATATATCTCCCCCATGCGACATCTGCAAAACCATCCCATAGACGTGCAATAAAGAAGATTACACCTACTGCTGCAGCATTAATATGAAATACATCAGTATAGAAAATCATTAAGTAACTACTAACTAACAGAAAAAAGAAATCGTTTCCACAATCGCCTAATAAATATCCGAATTTATCTCTTAACCCAAATGGACGTTTAGTTTGTCCTTGTACTTTGACAGTTTGTGTGGTTTCTAATTGAGTCATACTCATTATGTTTCTGTCCTCCTAGTGTGAACTATTCTTCTTTTATATTGTAAAATATTATAAAAAACGTTATAAGAATCAATATTTTCTATCAGTAGTATATGCAACTAATTTTGAAAACGGTTTCATATATCTTTCATATCTAATCGAAAAGAGTAGGGGAAACGGTAGTTAACTGTAACAAGGGATTGAAATGCTCTTATAGAATACATATTAAATAGATGCTTAATCAAGTGGGAGGTTGAATGATTGAAAACAATACAAAATATGTTTAAACATTTGCACTGGGCAAATCAACGTATTCTAGAAACTTTGCAAAATTGTAAAGCAGACGACCAACAGGTACGTCTTTTTCTTCATATTTTATGTGCAGAACAAGTATGGATAACTAGATTGCAAGGAAAGGATAGTTCAAAATTGCCAATCTGGTCTGATGGTGATCTTGCAGCATGTACAAATCTTAGTCAACAAAATGTAGAAAGCTACACAACGTTTCTCAATCAATTAGCACATACAGATCTAGATAATGTAATAACATACTCCAATAGTAAAGGGGAACAGTTTAACAGTTCGATACGAGAAATTTTAACTCATGTAGCACTTCATGGTCAGTATCATCGAGGACAAATTAATATGCGGCTCAGGCAAGCTGGATGTGACCCCGTTAGTACGGACTATATTGTATTTGTAAGATAAATAAGGTACGTTAATAAGCCCATTCTGACATAATAGAATGGGCTTATAATATTTCTTTGTTTACTGAATAAACAAAGTCTGTTAATCTAGATGTGATACCCGTATAAACAAAATGCTTTACTCCGTTTGGGCGGGGAGAAAGTAATGAATAGAAATATTTTTTTGTACATTTCAAGCAATTAAAATATGGAGGGAATAATTTAGATGACTAATCAAGCGAAGAAAGTAGTTGTAACTGGTGGAAGTGGTATGTTGGGCCGCTGGGTAGTTAAACATTTGGTGGAACATGGATATAATGTACTGAACGTCGATACACGTCAACCAGAGGAGTCTATTTGTCCCACGTTAATCGTTGATCTTGAAGATTTGGGACAAACATATGGTGCACTGGCTGGTGCTTATGCAGTTATTCATATGGCGGCAATTCCAAGAGCAGGAATGGTACCACCAGAGGTGACATTCCGTAATAATGTGATGGCTACTTACAATGTTTTGGAAGCGGCTTCAGGACTCGGAATTAAGAAGGTTGTTGTTGCTTCTAGCGAATCTTCATACGGTATTTGCTTCGCTGTTCATCCGTTTGGTCCACAATATGTGCCAATGGATGAAGCACATCCGCAACTTCCACAGGATAGCTACGGTTTGTCGAAAATTGTAGGTGAGTTAACTGCAGATATGTTCCACCGTAGATCCGGTATTCAAGTCGTGTCACTTCGTTTAGGCAACGTTATTCCTCCGGAGTGGTATGAGAAGTTCCCGTCATGGATTAATAATCCCGAAGAACGCGAACGCATTTTGTGGAGCTATATCGATACTCGGGATGCTGCTGAAGCTTGTCGACTAGCGATTGAAGCAGAAGGACTTGGTTCTGTTGCGCTTAATCTCGGATCGAATGAGACGAGTATGGCTGTACCTAGCCGCGAGCTAATGGCTGCACGTTATTCTGAGGTTACTGATTTCCGTGCTCCACTTGAAGGGCATGAAGCGCTACTTAATAGTGAAAAAGCAATGAAATTACTTGGCTGGGAGCCGAAATACAAGTGGCGTGAGCAACTTGAAAAGTAATGGATAAGTAGGAGGTTGTTCTATCTCATGTTAGTATGAGAGGGACAATCTCTTTTTCGTAAATCTATCTCAGAGAAGGTGTTACTTCGTGGGTTATTTTCTACTCCTACTAGCGACATTAGCATGGAGCTTTGTTGGAGTTCTAGTCAAAACAGCGTCGACAATGGTAGATAGCTCAATTATCTCGTTCGCTCGTTTTTTCTTCGGTGTCATCTGTCTTATCATCTTTCTCTATGTACGTGATGGTAAGCTGCAAATTCGGGTGGGATTGAAATGGATTTGGATTGGGGCAATAGCGAAAGCAGTTAATTATATGCTTGAAAATATAGCGCTAAAAATCGGCTACTCCTACGGTAATATTCTCGTTCAACCTGTTCAGACCGTTGTATTGTTGTTTGCGGCGGGACTGTTGTTTAAGGAGAAAATATCAATTAAAGGTTGGATTTCGGCAGCATTTTGCGTAGCTGGTGTAATTGTAGTGGGTTGGAATGGAACGCCGCTTGATGAACTTATGAGTGGAGGAGGATTAACGACACTGTTGTTTACACTTGCCGGAATCGGTGCTGCTGTACACGTACTCAGCCAGCGTATGCTGCTAAAGACTATGGACAACGGGAATATGAACTTATCTGTCTTCATGATGAGTACATTAATCGTTGCTGTTCCAATGCCGATACAATCTCATGGTGTTATCGGACCGATAACCGTATGGGCGTGTGGAGCTTTAGTACTGCTTGGCGTAATTACAGGTCTAAGCTTTTTCTGGTTCGCAGAAGCAATTAAGAAAGTACCTTTTGCCGTCGTAGCAATTGTAGGAAATAGCACCGTCCTGTTTGCAATATTGTGGTCATATTTATTTTTTAATGACCCAATTACTATTTACATTATAATCGGTACATTAATATTCGTTGCGGGAATCATACTAATGAATTTTAAGATGCCACATGCGAGAGTTAGAAAGTCATCAACATTAAATCATCCATAACATAGTGTTATTTTGTTTGAGAATATCAAATCAACACAGGATATGAATAACGGAAAATAGCGTTTCTAAGCCTTTTGGGCTTTAGAAACGCTATTTTTAATTATCGCTACTGCAATATGATTGAGGGAAAGCCTTTAATTGTAGTTTTATAGTGCAGCTTTAATTACTTTTTTATAATAGAGAACAGATAATATGCCGAAAATGGAATACAGTACGGTATATAATAACATAACGATAATCATTGGTGTCCAAACTTCAGTTCCGAATAAGAACCAACCTGATTGAACGGCAAAATAGCTATGGAAGAGTCCGACGATTAAAGGAATTCCAAAATTGTAAAGTTGCTTTGCCCGAATCCCCCTTAGCAAGTCACCTTGGGTGTAACCTAGTTTCCGCAAAATGGTGTAACTCGGTTTTTCATCTTCACTTTCATCCATTTGTTTAAAATAAAGAATACATCCAGAAGTAATGAGAAAAGTTAGCCCTAAGAAGCCAATAATAAACATAATTAGACCCATATTTGTCTTTTGATTAGTGCTCATTTCAAGACGGGAAAAGTTAGCTTCACTAAAATCTGAAGCTAGAAAAATTTCATTTGCTTCTTTAATTTGACTGTCATCGTTAATATTAATTCCTATATATAATGATGATGGTTTTTGTATTGTTGGATCAATATCTTGCTGTAGACGTTGAAATACCGATTCGTCAACAATGGCAACGGGCAGTCCGCCATCTGTGAAATTATATGAAATAACGTAGTCGTTTCTTAATCCTACATATTGTTGAGGAATAACTTCATGTTCTCCTATTAATTTGATTGGACCAGATTTTTTTAAGGACATAAACTTTTGTAGCAAATCATTATAACCGGTGAGAATCGTTTCATCAGCAGATACATCAATATCTTCGACGCTTTGATCACTAATGACAGAAATGGTCATTGAATCCGGCTCGATATTTAATTCACTTAGGTTTGCATCTAAAATATTTCGAGCATCAATTTTCATTTGAATGACATCAATTATATTTTCATTAAATGTAATATCCTTTTCACCTAAAGCCAACTTAAATTGCTCGGCATCTTCTATGTTCGTCATCGAAAAGTTTGCAGGTACATTATTAATGGCTGATTTTTCTGCTGAGTAATAAGCAATATAACTTAAAGATAATAATCCGATAGCAAGTGCGGAAACGGTCGTAATAATTGTTAATAATGAGGCATTCGATTTCATTCGAAACATAATCGATGAAAGAGATAGTACTTCATTAATATTTAAATACCCGCCTTTACTTTTCCTTATAATGTTAGCAATAAAGCGGACGGACCCTTTATAGAAAAAGAATGTTCCAATAATGACAGAGCTGAGAATAAAGCTCATTGCTAGAAATAATTCCATCATCGATGTAAAGTCTCCACCAAATAATTTGGTCGACACATAGTATCCTAACAAGATTAATGAAATACCAAATATACCGATCAGCATTTCAAGGAAAGAAGTTTTCTTTATTTTACCTTCTGTTGATGATGTCACTCTAAACAGCGACAATATCGTTTGCCTTCTAATAAATGTATAGTTCATCATCATAATAAACAGGTAGATCACACAAAAAACAATGATAGTTTGATTAAACGCTTGTTTAGAAAAATTTAGCTGGGCGATGGCTTCGATACCAATCGTTTTAAATAAGATCATAATAATTAATTTTGAAAAGGAAAATCCAACAAATATCCCAATGAATAAGGAAATGAAATAAAGTATTAAATTCTCTACACTTAACATGCGAAAGATTTTATTTTTTGTCATTCCTATTAGTTGTAATAGACCAACTTCCTTACTCCGTCTTTTAATAAAAATATTATTGGCATATAACAGGAAGATTGAGACAATTAGAACAAGGAGCACTGAGGCAGTTTTAATAGCTGCTGCACCTTTAATAGAACCTTCAACTTCATCCATTGATGAATCGTATTGCAGTGTGACAAAAGCAAAATAAAGGGCAACACTAAAGACTAGTGCAAATACATAAAGATAATAATTTTTAAGATTTTTTTTCAGATTTTGAAAGATGAGCTGATTAATGTTCATAGTGCACCCCACCCAATACACCTTGCGTTTTCATAATATCGGTAAAGAAGGATTGTCGTTCTTGTTCACCTCTAGTAAGCTGCGTATAAATTTGTCCATCTTTTATAAAGATGACTCGATTACAATAGCTTGCAGCAATTGGATCATGAGTGACCATAATAATGGTAGAGTTACGTTTTTGGTTTAATTCACTTAGTTTGTTTAATAGATCAGAAGCAGACTTTGAATCAAGTGCACCGGTGGGTTCGTCAGCGAAAATAATGCTTGGCTCATGAATAAAAGCTCTAGCTGCTGACGTACGTTGTTTTTGCCCGCCTGAAATTTCATTGGGATACTTATCTTTCAGATCATAAATTCCAAGCTCTGTAGCGACTTCCTTAAACCTTTGATTCGCTTCTCTTTTTGGTGTTTTTGTTATCGATAATGGCAATAGAATGTTCTCTTTCACCGTTAACGTGTCTAATAAATTGTATTCTTGAAAGATAAAGCCTAAATATTTTTTTCGGAATTCGGCTAGTTGTTTTTCTTTCATTTTTGTCATTTCAAGGTTGTTTATTTTGATCGTTCCATAACTAACTTTATCAATGGAGGAAAGGACATTGAGGAGTGTTGTTTTCCCAGATCCGGATGCTCCCATAATACTAACGAATTCACCTTTTTTAATGGTAATGTCAATTCCCTTTAATACTTCTTCTTTATTCGATTTATTTCCAAAGCTTTTAGCAATTTTATTGGCCTCTAAAATATTCATATCGAAATCTCCTTAAAACTTTTTATATACTTTCCCAAATTACTTCTTCGATAATAAAAAGTTACCTCAGAAGCATAAGCTATAGTTAATAACTTAATTATAAAAAGGGATCACGTTCTTTGCCTTTCATTTACCTAACAAAATACAAAAGCATGTGACATTATTGTCACATGCTTACAATAGTAACGAAATCATTGTTTTTTGGAAACGTTAAAGTAAAGGTTGTGCTTGTATTTCGCACCGACTCTACATCAATATGTATGAGCAACGAATCTGCTGCTTTCTTTGTTAGATATAAGCCCATGCCTGTCGATGAATTATCATGATGTTTTGTCGTTGATGTAAAGCCTTTATCAAAAATTCGAGGAATATCTTTGGCATCAATCCCACGCCCAAAGTCTTTTATTCGTAAGTGAGTTTGATTATTGTGCTCATAGCTTTGAATGATAATATCCTGTGCTTCACTATATTTAATGGAATTCGTTAAAAGTTGTCGGATAATGAAGGACACCCATTTAGCATCGCTAACAACTTCCGTTAGTTCTAACTGAATGTCAAAGCCAATTCCTTTTTGAATGCACCATGACTGTAATGATTTAATTTCTTTGAAAACTAGCGATTTTAAATCAAACGTTTCTATATATAAATCATTTTCTATAAATAATAGACGCTTCTGATGTAGCTGTTGGTCCAAGAGCAAATGAATTCTGAGCCATTCATAAGTTAAATGAGCTTTTAATGTTTTATCTTCTAATCGTTCAATCATTAAATGCATAGCCGTTAATGGTGTTTTAACTTCATGAATCCAAGACAAAAGTTCGTCTTGCTCCTGCTCTAACAGAATACGATTTTGCATAGCTATCAGTCTCAAATGCTCAGTTTGATCGGAAATGCTTTGTTCGACTATTTTTTCAAAAGGACTATTAGGTTGATTGATAGCTGATAAATCAAGATTATTCTCCCATTCCTCTAGGCTTCTATAAAATTTTGTTTCTTTGTTGTAGCGAATGATTAAAAAGAAGATAAAAACCATCGTTGTTAAAAAGACCATATAGAGAATGGGTTTGAATGAGATTGTCGCATCAATATAAGCAATAAAGATAATAAGAAGTTGCTGGAATACAAATAGAGCGATCCAGCTCCACCGTTCACGTAAAAATGTTATAACCATTAGTGTGCCTCTTCCATTGCGATATAACCTTGCCCAGTTTTTGTTTCGATAAACCGCCCTAAACCAAGCTCATCTAGTTTTTTTCGTAAGCGATTTAGATTTACCGTTAAAGTGTTATCACTTACAAAGCGTTCATCGTCCCATAAGCTTGTTATTATTTCTTCTCGACTAACAATCTTATTTTTTTTCGTAATCAGTAGTTTTAGTATATATATTTCATTCTTAGTTAATTCAATGGATCCTACCTCATTGGTAACGATATTTTTCTCATAATCAACCGTTGCACCGCGCCATGTTTTTAGTGTTATTGGTTCCGTATTATAATTATATACACGGCGAAGAATGGCTTGTACTTTAGCAACCAATACTTCAAAATGAAACGGTTTTTGAATAAAATCATCAGCTCCGAGTTGCATTGACATCACCATGTCAGTTGGATGATCACGGGAAGATAAAAATATAATAGGAACGTTTGAATGAGACCGAATCATTCGGCACCAATGAAACCCATCAAACTTTGGAAGCTGAATATCAATGATAACCAAATCGGGTTTTATAGCTATAAATTGTTCCATCACCATACTAAAATCTTGAATGCCGTATACATCATAAGACCATTGCGTAAATCTATCTTTGATTTCATTAAATAGAGTTTCATCATCTTCAATTAACATCAATTTAAACAATGGATTCACCACACTTCGTGTTTTATTATTTAAAGATTATAGCAAAACTATTTTCTATGCTACAGAGATTAATTCCATTTATATTGATTTGTTACTATATAATGGATACAATATGAATAATCTTTTATATGAGGTGAAATGGATGTCTATCCGTATCGTTCGAAGTAACTAGTTATCGGGCTGGGTGAAACGCGTACCAGCTATCAAAGGGGATAGTATGTCCTTTTGATTGTATACTGACTAGATATTTGAACGGTGTCGGGAGTCATTTTTAGAGCCAGGCACTTACACTATTTAACATGAATGACCATCTATTTATGGTTTTTAAATGTTGAAATGTGATGAGTTGCTTGGTTTTTTTATACTCATTTGAAAGATTGGAGCGTAACGATTATGTTGAAAAAGATTGTGCTTCACCTAAAATGGTGGATAGTTGTTTATATTTTGCTAGGATTCACAATACAATTATTAAGTAGTTTAAGTATTGTGCTGTTTCAAAAAATCCTCGATATCACATTGGTAATCAATAGTTTTAGTGACGTATCTTCCTTAATTATTTGCTATGCAATACTGTTAGGTGGGATGGCTACACTTAACTACTTCGCCGAATACCCTAGTGTACATTTATCAAATAGTATAACAGAAAGATTGAAAATTATGGCATTATCGAAAATATCTAGAATTGATTATCAAGCATATCAACATATTGGTACAGGACAAATGATAAAGGTTATTGAGAATGGAGCGTTCGCTGGAAACAGTATTATTTATTCTTTTTTTCTCAGAACCCTTTATGAATTATTACCAACAATTATATTTAGCTTATTTTTCATTAGTTTCTATGACATAAGAATTATGGTAGTGATTGCAGTAGGATATGTAGTTGTCTTTCTTGTAACGAATATACTATTGAAATATTTGTACAACATAAAATCTACGATACTTAAAGCACAAGAAAATATGTCTAGATATTCGATACGTGGATTTATGGAGTTAGTAGTCTTTAGAACCAACAAAAGATATGATACAGAGATTAATAAATTAAGTGTTACTGCACGTAATATTATAAAAAGCAGTTCACAATTGAAAATGATACATGAATCTTTTTTTGCTATTTTTGAGTTATTTATTACTGTTATAAAAGTCATAGTTATAATTTACGGAATAAAAAGTATGTTAGCAGGTGATATATCGCTTGGGATAGTCGTGGCATTGTTTATGTTTATTGATAAGATTTATTCCCCAATTGCAATTTTTAATATTCTATTTGTGGATTATAAGCTTAATAAGGTTACTTACGATCGGTTTGACGATTTTATTAATGCTCCAGAAGATAGGAATTTGGAATTGGGGCATAAGGTTATTGAACTACAAGGTAACATTGAGTTTAGAGATGTTTTCTTTAATTATGGGAGTCTCAATATATTGAACAATATATCTTTTTCGATTGAACGAGGCACATCGGTTGCTTTTGTTGGAGTAAGTGGCGGTGGAAAGTCCACAATCATTAAATTAATTGTAGGGTTATTAAAGAAAACGGAAGGTAATATTTTGTTGGATAATTTAGAGATAGATGATATTAATCTAAACAGTTATTATGATCATATTTCTTATTTATCGCAAGAAACTCCGATTTTTGATACTTCAATTAGAGGAAATATTGTATTTGATCATAAGATTTCAGACGAAGAGATCTATAGTATTTTGGAAAAAGTTCATTTAAAAGAGAAAATATTAAATTTACCAGAAAAATTGGATACTTTGATCGGTGAGAAAGGTGTGAAATTATCGGGAGGAGAAAGACAACGACTAGCATTCGCGAGAATACTTTTTCAAAGAAGAAATGTGCTAATACTTGATGAACCTGTATCGGCACTAGATAATCTCACCGAGAAAAGTATAATGGAAACGATTTTGAACGAATGTAAGGATAAAACAATAATCATTGTTGCTCATCGGTTAGATTTTATAAGAGACGTTGATAAGATCCTCGTTGTGGAGAATGGCTCTATTATGGGTGAGGGGAATTATGATTACTTAATAGAACATAATGATTTATACAAAGCGTTATGGAATCGAAAAATGCTTAATTAATCTGGATATCTTACTATATGGAAATAACGAAAGGCACCCTTATTAGGTGCCTTTCAATGTTATATTCAGATTAGGTGGTTCAATTCACCTTTTATCTGAATAGGTTGCTTAACAGATGCTGTATTACTTCGTTTCAATAATACATACTGCTTTAGCGTCAAGAGTTAGTTGCTGCTCTACTGCATTTCCGCTAATAAGCTCTATTCCATGCCATTGACCTAATTCAACCTGTACAGCTGTATCATTATGATTCAGTATAAATAGTAACGGCTGTCCTTGCGGAGACACTCTTGTAGATACCTCAACACCTGAAATAGGTGTGATAGGTGCACTAATTCCTTTAGCCTCACAAATATGAGCTAATAACCCCTGTAGAAATGCTGGCTCAGGACTAGTTGCCACATACCATGCTTGACCTGTGCCAAATTGATTGACTGTCAGTGCAGGCATACCTTTATAAAATTCACTACCGTAAACAGCTTTTACTTCTGCACCTTCGGCATGGATCAAATCACAAACGATATTACAGTTATATTGACCAGATAATGCTCCAAGTTCATCTTGTAGTACCATTTGATTACTTTGATCAGGGAACAAGGCATCAATTTCTTCTGCCCATATTCCTAGTACTTTACGTAGCTCACCAGGATATCCGCCTAGTGTAACGATATCGTTCTCAT
This sequence comes from Paenibacillus endoradicis, assembly GCF_024721975.1. Next base: position 157,932 of record NZ_JANQBB010000004.1, read on the forward strand.
TAACGATTCCACTAAAGAAAGTTGTTAAGAAAGTACCGCCTGTTTGCACAAATTGCTCAACTTTATCCGAATAACCATCCTTAACCATATACAGCACAGGAGCAATAACTACATCATAGTCCGATAAGTTATCTTCTACGCCAATCATATCGACTTGGACATTTTGCTGGAATAAAGCATCATAATATTTGTGTACTTCATTAACGTAATTTAAGGCAATAGTAGGTCCACTAGATAGCTCAATTGCCCATCGATTTTCCCAATCAAATACAATGGCGACTCTTGCTTTAATACGACTATCTAATATTTTATCCGATAAAGTATACAGTTCTTGTCCTAATTGAGCACACTCGCGGAATACTCTTGTATGTTCATGTCCAACATGCTCGATAACAGCGCCATGGTACTTTTCACAAGCACCAATTGATCTTCGTAATTGAAAGAATAGTACAGTATCTGCACCATGCGCGACAGCTTGATAGCTCCAAAGCTTCATTACACCTGGGCGTTTTAAGGAATTGTACGGCTGCCAATTTTGCTGACTTGGTGTTTGCTCCATCAGCATAAATGGATCTCCTTGCTTGATACCTCTCATTAGATCATGCGTCATCGAGGTTAAACTAACAGGTGTATCAAGTGACGGGTAATTGTCCCATGAAACGATGTCTACTTCCTTCGCCCACTTAAAGTAATCAAGCTCTTTGTATAGTCCCATCATATTTGTTGTCACAGGAATATGAGGTGTATGTTTTTTGATGGCTGCGTACTCTAGCTTGTAGCATTCAAGGAGACTATCTGACATAAATCTACGATAATCTAACGATATTCCTTGGAAACTAGTACGATCTGTGCCCCACTCTTCCGATAAAGCACTAGGTGGAACAATTTCCTCCCAATCGTAGAAGGTATGTCCCCAAAAATTTGTATTCCAAACTTTATTAACTTGTTCAATTGTAATATAACGTTGCTGTAGCCATGTGCGGAAACCAGCGGCACAATTATCACAATAACAGTATCCACCATACTCATTACTAACATGCCAAACGAGTAGTGCTTCGTGATCTTTATAGCGGTGAGCTAGCTTCTCAGCTAACCTTTCAGAATATTTCCGATAAGTTGGGCTATTAGGGCAAGAATTATGTCTGCCACCGAATTTACGTTTGCGACCGTCAAAGTCTACACGTAATACATCTGGATATTTGCGAGCCATCCAAGCAGGATGAGCGGCTGTACTTGTTGCCAAGCACACGTAAACACCATCTGCATGTAAACGATCAATAATTTCATCTAGACGTGAAAAATTATAAGTTTCTTCATTAGGCTGTACCAATGCCCAAGAAAATACGTTTACTGTTGCGACATCAATTCCAGCAATTTTGAACATGCGTAAATCTTCGTCCATTACTTCTTGGTCCCATTGCTCTGGATTGTAGTCTCCACCGTACCATATTTTTGGTAGTTTGCTATTAATCATCTCTACACCTCATTTTATCAAAGTTAGATATAAGAATAAGCTCAGTATATAACAATAAAAAATGTGTTAAAATATAATATATTTTCAATCATGTATAATAATATGGAAGTTTGATAATAAGGGAGTGAAAGAGTTGATCCATACACGATATGAATTAGCACCCTCTGCAATTAGTGGTTTTCCTATATTTATCGAGAGTATCGGGCATCACGAGGATCAAGAAAAAATGGTTCGTCCTGATGGCTTTACATATTTTCATTGGTTACAAACTTATGAGGGTGAAGGCGAATTTACCATCGAGGATAAGACTTACCGACTTACAAAAGGAGCTGGAGTTTTACTTTATCCAGATGTAGCTCATACGTATTTTGCTATTACGGAGAGATGGTGCACACAATATATTACGTTTGGCGGCAGTAATGTCGATATCATTCTGCGTACACTTAACATAGAGCAGTCAGCTTATTTTAGCTGGGAGGAGCATTCTCCGCTACATATGACCATTACGAACATAATAGAAAAGCTTGTAAACAATAATAATGAATTATATTATTCTAGCTATGACGCATCTTCAGACTTATACTATTTTTTCATGCAGCTCAAGCAACATGGACAGATGAATAATCGTACGTCGATTCAACGTCATATCGTACAGTTACAGCCAGTATTGGACTGGCTAGAAATTCATTATGCTGATCCAAACGTTGGACTTGAACAAATGGCAACTGTACTGAAACTGACTCCAAGGCAGATGAATACATTATTTCAAACTGCATTTCATGTTTCTCCATATGCGTATCTCATTCGGTTACGACTTAGAAAGTCTAAGGAAATGTTACTACATGAAAGAGATATAACAATTACTCAAATTGCAAGTCATGTAGGATTTCGTGATGTCAGTCATTTTGTAGCTAGCTTTCGGAAGCAGATGGAATTAACTCCTGAGAAGTTCAGGTTAATGAATTAATGTGCAGAGATTAAGTTAACCGCTCCACTCGAATGGGTAATCAAGACATCAAAAAGATGAGCGGAACGGTTACTGACTGAAAAAAGTAATAGATATGTTCTTATTTCTTCAATTGATGGGACAATCATGCTTATGCGTACTTTACTTGTTATAAGACAGTTAATTCCGGCTTCTGTGGAGTTGATGGTTTAACGAAATTAACTAATAACCAACGAGAGATTGGCCCAACGATGAGTAACTGTGCTGGTAGAGCAACGATAATATTTAGTCCAACGGTTTTAAGATATGCTATAAAATATGAACCTTCAACTCCAATCAACGTCGCTTTTAGAATAACTCCGTATATTGACATAATAAGAACCATTGAGGGAACCATACATAAAGCAATCGCCAATATAATGTTGATTTGCTTCGATTTATCATAGGGTAGCGATAACGCAAGTTTACGCGCTCTAGGTTCAACTATTGACTCTACGATAAAAGCCACGGCAAATGTTATGACAAATTGAATCAATGCACTTCCTATTGTAAAATCTGAAAATCCATGTAACGCTGTGTTATAAGTGCTCATAATAAAAACCATCCCAAAACACATAAACATTCCAAAAATAATACCTTCTTTTTTATTACTTGGCAAAATAAAACATCCTTCCTTTTAAGGGCATAGAGTTGATTATATAGGAGCGATTTTTTTCTCATAAGTGACGTTTTTGTGAATTTATTAATTTAAATGTTCTAACAGCATCTAACGGTACTTACTAACATGACAATACCAACGTATTGAGCTATACTTAGAAACGTTATAAACACCCTTCAAATTATATAGATAGGGGTTTTTGTTATCATTAAATTACATAATGTTAGTAAAAGCTTTTCGCAGTTTCAGGCGATCAATTCTGTATCGTTAACAATAAATAATGGTGAAATTTATGGGATCATTGGAGCCAGTGGAGCAGGGAAATCAACCTTACTTCGGTTAATGAATTTGCTCGAAACACCCGATCAAGGTCAAGTGGAAGTGAATGGCCAACAGCTAACAAGTTTGAACAGTACTAATCTTCGTCAAGCGCGGAAATCAATCGGAATGATCTTTCAGCATTTTAATCTAATTGCCAATAAGACCGTTTATGAAAACGTGGTAGTAGCTTTGCAATTGGCAAACTTTCCACAGAAAGACCGTAGAAGCCGCGTGCTGGAGTGTCTCCAATTTGTTGGCTTGGAAAGTTATATAGATCAATACCCTGCGAAGTTAAGTGGTGGACAAAAGCAACGTGTTGCGATTGCACGGGCATTAGCGAATAATCCGCAAGTGTTATTATGTGATGAGCCAACTTCTTCGCTTGATCCTAATACAACCGCTGAAATTTTAGCTGTATTAGAAAATATCAATAAAAGTCTTGGCGTTACAATCGTTATCGTTAGCCATGAGATGGATGTCATAAGAAGTATATGTCACCGTGTAACTGTCATGGCAGATGGAGAAATTTACGATACCTTAGCCATCCAGCCAAAAGGCATTCAAACGATAGACCATAGCCCCCAAAGCTTTGTAGAACAACTAATAAAGGGCGGTGCGAATAATCTTGCCTGAAATATTGGTTCAATATCAAGCTGAAATTATGAAGGCTATTGGAGAAACCTTCGTTATGGTTGGTGTTTCTATTTTAGCTGCAGTTCTCATTGGGCTCCCAGTAGGGACGTTTCTGTTCCTTTGCAGGAAAGGGCAACTGCTTGAAAATCAATTTAGCTTTCAACTGCTGAATTTATTAGTAAATACGATACGTTCGTTCCCGTTTCTATTATTAGTCGTTTTTCTCATACCATTTACACGTATAATTATTGGTACTGCCATTGGAACAGCAGCTGCAACCGTTCCATTAGCGATTATCGCCATTGCGCATTATTCTCGATTAGTGGAGCAATCTTTATTAGACGTACCTAAAGGTGTGATGGAAGCAGCAATTTCAATGGGGGCATCTGTTAAGGAAGTTATTTTTAAATTTCTTTATGTTGAGGCTCGTTCTGGACTTGTTCTAGGATTAACAACGTCGATTATTAGTTTTATTTCATACTCGACCATTATGGGAGTTGTAGGTGGCGGTGGTATCGGAGACTTTGCTATTCGTTATGGTTACCAGCAGTTTAAAACAGATTTGATGATGTATATGATTATTATTATGGTTATACTGGTACAGCTCATCCAATTTATTGGGACAACTGTATCAAGAATAATAGATAAAAGATAAACAGAAGCTTATGCTTTCGAAGTAACTTTTTGTTATCGAAGAAGCGGTTTTTGAAAGTTCACAAAAAGTTTAGGGAGAGATACAACATGAAAAAACTGATTTTAGTAATGACGTTATTTACATTCATTGTTGCTGGTTGTGGTCAAACGAATAATGCTAATGAGCCGAATACTAGTGGAAATGTGCCAGGTAATGAAGAAGTAACTTTGAAAGTAGCGTCATTAATTGCTCCAATGACAGAAATTCTTGATCTTGTGAAGCCAAAATTAGCTGAGCAAGGCATAAAGCTAGAAGTTGTTGTATTAAGCGATAATGTTCAACCTAATACCGCTCTTGCTGCAAAAGAAGTAGATGCAAATTTCTTTCAACATGTTCCGTACATGGAAGAATTCAATAGAAACAAAGAAACTGAGCTAGTTCCAGTGAAATCGATTTACTTTGCAAATTATGGTGTATATTCTAAAGCATATAAATCTATGGATGAACTACCTGAGGGGGCGGTCATTGCAATCGCGAATGACATTTCCAATGTTGATCGTTCACTTGCGATGTTAGCTCAACATGATATCATCAAGTTACAAGAAAAAACGGGTACATATTATACGCAAGCTGATATTATTGAAAACCCAAAAAATTATAAATTCGAAGAATTAGACTTGTTAATGTTAGCGAGAATGTATGATGATGCAGATGCAGTCGTGATGACCCCTGCTTATGCTAAACCACTTGGATTAACACCAAAAAGTGATGCACTGCTTACAGAAGGCGTAGAAAATGACTTTGCTATTACTTTAGTGGCACGTAAAGATAATGTTGACTCCGAGTCAATTCAAAAGTTAGCTGAAGCTATGACGAGTCCAGAAGTACGTGAGTTTTTAGAAAAAAACTATGATGAGACGGCTATTCCAGCGTTTTAATGAAGTAAAGGCGAAATTCCATTCAGAGTTGAATGGAATTTCGCCTTTATTTATTTATTTATCGGTTGGTTAACTCAGATCAACCCGATCAATGTTCCTAAAGCTTAGATAAGAGAGTAGTATTCCTAATGTAGCAAGTGATAATGGAATAGCTATAATGGAACTTAAGGAAAAGCCCATATTGTTTGAGCATATGACAGACACGATTAGGATGGAGGATATAATCGTAGCAGGAACTGATTTCTTACGCATACCAAAGGCAAGCGGCAGTAGGCTCATTCCCGCAGCTCCGAAAGCCTGCATTACTACATAAATGGCATGTTGATATAACACATCACTCGTTAAAGCATCGGATACATAACCAAAACCAGAATTAATAGCGATAAACATAGCGTCAATGATAAGGTTTGCTATAATGACATTAGCAAATGTCCAGACGAATACAATCGACAGCTTAGAAAAGATGAGCTTCTTACGGCTAATTGGATAAGTAAAAAGAAGAGCCATGGTCTTGTCTTTGAACTCATTAATAATTAGTTTGGATAAAAGCACCGAGGCGTAGATAATAAACGTCGCTCGGATCATAATATCTATCACTTGCAACATCTCAGGATAGCTCTGAAAAATAGGATCCACTTGTGCTTTACCTTCCACGAAGTATAACAGCATTAAAAAACCAATAATAATCCCGTAGGCGATCATCGAACCCCAAAGATAGCTATTGAAACGACCCTTTTTAAGCTCTAGCTTGATGAGATGGAACATGCTCAACACCTCCTTTAATCATATCGAAGAAGTATTCCTCTAATGTATGATGACGGCGGGTAATTGACTCGATCGGTACATCATTCATGATGAGCCCCTTAGATAACGCTTCTTGTGTAATACCCGAATCATAAATACGAATGATATGATCACTAATTTTTCTGAAGTTATTAATTTTAAGCTTTTCTTCCAACACGAATGCTGCTAAGACAGTATCTGATGTTGTAATTTCCACATAATCGGTCGTAGAAGCACGTACTGTCTCCATCGATACTTCACGGATTAATCTTCCGTTATTGATTACCCCAATTTTATCAGCCACTTGTTCAATTTCTGTCAATACATGGCTGGAGATAAGTAGTGTTATACCCCATTCATCTCGTAGTCTACGGAACAAATTCCGCATGGCGTGAATACCCTCTGGATCCAAGCCATTAATAGGTTCGTCTAACAATAATAGTTCAGGACGAGTAGAAATTGCTCTCGCAATCCCTAGTCGTTGTCTCATACCAAGTGAAAATTGTTTTACAGGTTTGTTCTCCACACCGAGCAGTTGCACCATTTCTAACGCTTCGCGAATAGCATGCTTGTTATAGTACCCCATATATTCTGTATGTAACTCTAAGTTTTGAATCGCAGTCAGCTTTTCATAGAAGGCGGGTATCTCTATCAAGTGACCAATTCGCTTCAAATGATCTCTTGAATCAAAGTGTAGTCTGTTCTCGAATAGTTCGATTTCACCGCTAGTTGGTTGAACTAATCCAAGCAGAATTTTCATTAATGTCGATTTTCCAGCACCATTAGGTCCTAGAAATCCATATATTTCACCGCGTTGAACACTCATGTTGACGCTAGATAAAACATCAGCATTGCCATAATTTTTACTAAGTAACCGCGTTCGAATAATTTCTGTCATTGTTTTCACTCCCCGTGATTTAATCATGATGTAATCATATCGTGGAAATCTCACTTTTTAATTTCGTAAACCTTACTTATTTCTTACTTTCTTGGGGAATTCTTGTTGTAGTAGCTGGGAGTGTTACGGTAAAGCTAGTATGTAAACCTGGGACACTCTCAAGATCGATACGTCCCCCTAATCTTTCAGTGAGTCTTTTGGCGATTGAAAGACCAAGTCCACTACCCTGTATATTACGATTTCTCGAGTCTTCCATTGTATACATTCTCTCAAAAACTCTGAACAGATCTGTCTTAGGTATACCACGTCCTCGGTCCTTCACCTCAATTAGAATCTTTCCTTCTGCCTGTGTAAGTGATAATCCAAGGTAGCCACCATCGGCGCCATAGCGAACAGCGTTCGAAAGTAGGTTATCAAGAACTCTAGATAAAGCCTCTTCATTGGCATATACTAATACAGCCTCATCGGGGAGATTAATATCGACCTTGAACTCTCCTTCAGAGAGAAGATCATAGTAAGCTAATATGCGATGACGGCATATTTCGCACGCATCAATAACGGAAAGTGAGATATCAAAGTCATCAGCCTCGAGCTTTGCTAGATCGAAAAATGCATTAATTAGTTCATGCACTTCAACTGTTTTTTTATATACTTGATTCAGCATTCTTTGCCGTTCATCCTGAGCTAAGTCTGCATTTCTTGTAAGCATCTCTGCATAGCCCATAATAACTGTGAGTGGTGTCTTCAAATCATGAGATACATTAGCAAGCATCATCCTCATAGCCCGTTCCGTTCTTGTGTAATCAGCTGCTAACTGACTCGAATGGTCAAGCAACGAATTGATCGATTGAAGCAATTCTCTTAACTCGCGATCATCGGTTACAATTTGGAGACGTTCTAGAAGTAGAGAGTTACTACTCTCCGTAAATTCTCTAGTTTTTTCACTTATGTAATTTAACTCTTTTCGAGTAAAATGATTTATCATACGCTCACGTACATATAAAAATAAAAGGCCGACTATAGTAATTATCCAAATCCACCAGAATCCGTTCACTTATATCTCTCCTAGCCGGTAACCAATTCCCCACAGCGTACGGATGTAGCGTGGATTGGATGGATCATCTTCAATCTTCTCTCGTAAGCGTCTCATATGAACGTTAATGACATTATCATCACGGTAATAGTCTTCGTTCCATATAAGTTCAAATAGAAGAGCTTTCGTATAGACCCTTGTTGGGTTCTGAATGAACAGCTTTAGAATTTGAAATTCAGTTGAAGTGAGCTTGATTTCCTGATTTTTTTTCGTTACTTTGAAGTTATCGGGATCAATCGTTAATTCACCGATAGAAAGCAATTGTGAAATCGGTGTATGTTCAGGTTCCACATGCGAATATTGCGTCGCCCTACGAATGGATGCCTGTACGCGTGCAGCTAGTTCAAGTAGCGAAAATGGCTTCGTAATATAATCATCAGCTCCAAAGCGTAAACCAAGCGCTTTTTCGACTTCGTTATCTTTCGCAGAAAGAATAACTATCGGAACACGGCTTTGTCCCCTTATGAGCTGTAAAACTTCTAGTCCACTCAACTTAGGTAGCATTAAATCAAGTAATACCAGATCATAGCTGCTAGACAAGAACTGCTTGAGAGCCTGTTCACCGTTATCAACAACTGTAGTTGTATAGCCCTCTTTGGCTAAGTAATCGACCACCATCGTACTTATTGCAGCATCGTCCTCGATAAGAAGCAGGTTTCCCTCCATAGCATAATTCCCTCAGTTCGTTAAAATATTAGTAATTATTCCCTATTTTACGTTAGGAGGGTCTTTCCTACAAGAAGTAGAATTTCTATATTCATACAACCGATTTCACATAGTGGGAGCTAGCATAACAATATGCTAAGCAATGATACAATCGACATTATTAAATACAGAGTGTCACTACCTGATGTAAATGGAACATATATTACAAAAAAATAAGCTAACCTTCTAGTAATTGAAGGTTAGCTTATTGGGGTTCTATGTAGTAGTCCACTATGATGCAGTAAGGCTCTCTAGAAATCTATTATTTCTGCAGTAGAATCTCTAGATCTATTGCTTCTGCTTTAGGGTCTAGCCATGACTTAATTGCTAATTGTAGTGCCTCTAAACTACTCTCTCTTGGCATATAATAGTATAATTTGTTGATATATTCATCATAGCCATCAATCATGTAGTTAGATATTTCGGGCGTGGTCTTTACTAAAGTTTCTGCCCAATCTGTTATATCGTCTGCCTTCATATTTGTTGTAAAATTTTCTCCGCCTATTTTAATAAGATCATCTATTTTTGATAAGTTTCCTATAGTCATCATTTCCTTAATCATTGCACCAATAAAAATTCGTTGTCTTTCCGTTCGATAGAAGTCAGAATCTTCACGATAGCGGACATAGTTGAGAGCATCAACGCCATAGTATCTAGGCTTATTTGCTTCAATTGTAAATTTATCATGATATTTGCTCTTATTAACGATATCCTTTGTAATAGGAAGTTTTACTCCTCCTATCGTGTCTACAACATCAATCAAACCATTAAAGTTAATCGTTGCATAATAATGGGCAGGATTGCCCAAAAATTGTTCAATTGTCTCAATACTCATTTTTGCACCACCAAAGGCAAAAGCAGCATTTACTTTATCCTTATAATTCTTTCCTACAATATCTACATAGGTGTCTCTTGGGATTGATACGAGCAATAATTTACTATCATTTGGTCGAACTACAGCATAAATTATAGCATCTGATCGTGCAGCTTCCTGCTCTCTTTGATCAACTCCTAGTAATAATAATGAGAATGGCTCCTTATCTTTTATTGCTATCTGTGGCTCAACATTATCTATCGGGACATAAGCGTGCTGGAATGCTTTATCGATATCTTCGGAGTACAATGATTTAAATAGCCAAAAGGCGATTTGATTTTTGAATGTTAGCCCACATATTGCAGCGATAAGTACGACTATTAAGCTTATATATAATATGATTTTTTTACGCTTCTTTTTATTGATGAGTATTAGAGTGCTTGAAGTAGCTTTTATTAGTTTATTTGACGTCTGCTTTTCAGTACTCAATCAATTCACCGTTCCTTTTAATATACTGTAATATTATGTAACTATTAAGACGTTGAGTGATTATTAAAAGTTGCATTTCGTATTCATTTGCATAAATCAAAAAAACAGCGTTCGAGAGCCTTTTGAGCCTTCGAGTCGCTGTTTTTCTTACAAATTTATTGCTTCTAGAATTTCATTAATCGGTATATCATTTGTGCAGCCTCCGCACGAGTAGAATTGTTTAGAGGTGAGAACTTACCATCGGAATATCCGTGAACAAGACCAAGAGCTTCTGCTTGCTTCACAAACTCTATTGCCCAAGAGGATATTTGAGCCTCGTCGCTAAATATCTTACTTGTCTCTGCAGATGTCTTACCATTCATTAACTCGTAACTACGCATAATCAATACAATCATTTCCTCACGAGTGATATTAGCATTTGGAGAGAAACGCTCTGCACTTGTACCTTGCACAATACCTGCATGAGAAGCAATGGATATATCTTTAGCATACCAAGCATTATCTGCGACATCATCGAATGAAGTTGTGCCTTCTTCAGTAAGTTTAAGTGCTCGTACGATTAGTGCTGTAAATTCTGCTCGAGTAATATTACGGTTTGGTTCAAATGTTGTTGTGCTCGTACCGCTAATTAGTTGCTTAGCCGTAAGTTCCTTAATAACTGAGTTAGCCCAATGATTCTTAGTAACGTCGGAGAAGTTTTTGTCGATCTCGATAACAACATATCGACCAAGACGCGAAACTTGCGCTACGAACTCACCATTTTCGTAATTTCCTCCAATCCATTCAGGTTTACCATCTTCCGGAAGATAGAAAATTCCAGCTAGCTTGACGTTAACCGAAGAATCTACTGTGAGGTGAATCGTTATTGGTTGTTCGAATTGTTTAAGATCATACGTGTACTTATCTGAACCCGTCCAAGTAAGTTTAAACTCGGAAGCTTGGCCTCCCTGTTGGCCATCCGTTCCAAACGTCGATTGTAGCTCTTTCGATAAATCTGTAAGTGACTTAATGAATAAAGTAATCGTTCCATCCTTACTTTGTGTTGCATTTAGCGAGTCAAGTAGTTGTTTGAAACTAGCTGATGAAATTTGTAGTTTAGCACCATCTTTGGTAATGAATAATGCATTTGATCCTAGTAGTTCAGCTGTATTTTGTGGAAGTTTAACTTGATTCTGCATTGGTTGAAGATTGACTACTACTGGAGATGAGTCATTTTTTTTCAATTGATCAGCAGTGACAGTTACTACGGTATTGTCGGGAACTTCTGCCCCACCACTCTCTCCCGGATTTGTCTCAGGTAATGTGTTTGAACCAATTTGAATTGATTTTGTTAATGTATTATCAACAATTGTCATGACAAGATTAGAATCGATTAACTTCATTGTTTTTAGAGCAAAGGAAGCTTTACCATTCGCTTTAGCCGTAAAAGTGAAGGTAACTAAGTCCAAGGAACCACTATCGCCTTTAATCGATCCAGTCTTCGTGTGAGCGAATATTAAACTATTGTTGCTATTCTCTGTAATTACTGTAGTCGGAACAGTGAATCCAACAAGTTTTGTTGTTCCACTTCCCTCTTTGAATGTTACGAGAGCAGGATTATAGTTCAATTGTAAGTCATAGGCATAAAGATCTTCAATGTTATTCCCTTTAACAGTAACTGTAAATTCATCATTTGTATTAATAGTACTTTTGGATACTACTAGGGAAAAGGACGGAGATTCTGCTGCAAATGCTAATTGTGGAATAAGTAGTGCAACTATTAATAGAAATGACACGCATAGTTTTAATCGTTGAATTGCCATATAGCGATCTGTCCTTTCATAGATACTGGATTGGTAAGCAATAATGCTTACGCTTTTGATCAAGGTGGTTATGTTTAACGACCACCTTGACCGATTTTATTAGGTAATGACGAATACGAATTAAGGTTGAGGTGTTACTACAACATCTGGTAAAGCAGGTACAGTAGAAGGCATATGACGGTTATGTGTTGCTTGCTCATAAGCATAAGCCAACTTAATTAAAGTTCCTTCTTCATAAGGTCTAGCTAGTAATTCCAATCCAATCGGAGTACCACTAGTAACAAATCCTGCTGGAACACTAATGGAAGGGAATCCAGAGAATGGACTAAGACGGTTAGCACTACCTGAACTTGATCCAGTTGGACCAGAAGTAGAAGGATAAAGGAATGCATCCAAATCGTTATCTGCCATTACTTGTAGTAACGATTGTTGCGTTGTTCTTGTTCTGTAAAGCAGAATATCTTTATATTCTTGAGTTTCTAGTATTTCTACATTATTACGAGTAGTTAATGTGTTTTTAAGAGAAGCAAGGAAATCATTTTGCGATGCTACAATATCGCCTAGAGAATGATAACGAACCGCATTCGAATCAACCATACGAGGGTTAGATAAATATTCGTTCAGGTTGAACTTGAATTCATAAGCACTTAAGCTGGAGTAAGATAATATTTTTGTAATATTGGGAATATTAACTTGCACAACAGTTGCACCTTGAGCTTGCATGTCTGCAACGGCGTTTGTCATTAGTTGTTTGACTTCTGCATTATTACCCATAACGCCACTATCTACAATAAGTCCAATGCGTGCTCCTTGTAGACCATCTTTATCTAAATACTGAGTATAGCTAGTTGGAATTTTGCCTACACTACCTGCAGTGACAATATCATTTGGGTCATAGCCTGAAATAGCATCAAGCATAATTGCTGCATCGGCTACAGTTCTCGTCATCGGACCACCCACGTCTTGAGAAAGTGCTAGAGGAATAATACCGTCTCTACTTGTTAAGCCAATGGTAGGACGTATACCGACAAGACTATTATAAGAAGATGGAATTCGGATAGAGCCACCTGTATCTGTTCCTAGACCAGCAACGCCGAAGTTAGATGCGATTGCTGCACCAGTACCACCGCTAGATCCCCCTGGATTTTTAGTTAAATCGTAAGGGTTTTTTGTTTGTCCACCTAGCGAGCTATTTGTATCGGTATTAATTGCAAATTCACTTAAGTTTGCTTTAGCTAATATAATTGCCCCAGCATCTTTTAATTTTTTTACCATGTAAGAATCACTAACGCTGTAATTATCCTGTAAGCAAGTACATCCTGCACTTGTAGCCATACCTAGCGTATCGTAGTTATCTTTAACGATAATCGGAATACCGTGAAGTAATCCTCGAGGACCACTTTCTTCGCGTTCTAGATCAAGTGCCGCTGCGGTTACCAATGCTTGCTCGTTAATACTTATAATAGACTTGATTGCAGGTCCGTCTTGATCATATGCTTCGATGCGATCAAGATATTGTTGAACAAGTTCAACAGCAGTCAGTTTACCTGCAGCCATAGCATTTTGAATATTCATAATATCTGCTTCAAGAAGTTCGAATTGTTGTCCATTATCATAAAGAACAATCTTACCTAGTGCTGCAAGGTCCTCAATACCAATCGTTTCATTGCCATCGAAATCTCCAGCTTCAACCTTATTCCAATTCTCATGAGAAGAATCAATGCCAAAGTACTTAATTAATAAAGCTAAATCTCCGACATCAATAACATTGTTATTATTAAGATCTCCCGCGATACCACTAGCTACTTTAATTGAGATGTTGTCTTGCACTTGCTGAGTCGATCCATCTTCAGCATTCCCTATTTCAACAGAAGCTGTAATACCTTTCATATCTGTTTCAGATTTCGCTTTGAATGTTACGGACAGAAGATTTTTATTGTTTTCAAGCGTACCATCTAAGGTTGCGATGATAATAGTTACTTTTCCAGGCTCTTCATTTTGTCCCACGATGCTTACATCGCTATTAGCCGTCTGGACGGAAACAAATTCAAATAATGATTGACTATACTCTATTACAAATTTACCTGCTGTTTCTTCTTCAGATAAGCCGTTTAATTGGAAGTTAACATCAAAATTTTCATTGACTCTTGTAATGGCAGGTCCAGATAGCTGTACATTTATAGTAGATCCAGTACTATCAACAATTTTTTCTTCACCATCGGAAGAAGAGATTTGAGTAACACTACTTTGTGCAAAAGCCTTGTTTACAGTTAAAGGTGTAAAGAATAACGAGGTAGCCAATGCAGTAGAGAGAATAATAGAGCTTAATAGCTTATACGTAGAATTTTTCATAGAGACCCTCCTAGTTTTGGTAATTCTTTTAGAGTTAGTTTAATTAACATTAAACTTGGGTATTTTTTAATGAAATTTGTATAATTTGCATTAAAATTTGTACAATGTTATATTATATACCGTAAATTCCCTTTCTTTTATGTTGATAACATTGTAAATCAGATATATTAACGTGTAAAAAGGAATATTTAGATAAAAAAACGCATACATGATAGTTATTCTTGAATTAACTATGTTTTTTAACGGATAACTAGCTTTTTTAAATATTTTAATCGTAATTTTTGTGTAAATATTAGAAAAACTCAAATTACATGTCATAATACATAACATTAAATGATGTATAAGGAGGGATTAATACAAACTCAAAATCAAAAATAAAATTTATGGAGGTGCTACTGAAAAAGTTCGATTATAATTTTTATGAGATACTATTAAATAGAGAAAGGCGAAGTTTCATTCGATTTAGAATGAAACTTCGCCTTTATTTTTAAGTTTTCTTAGTATCAACTAATTCAATAAATCTAGTATTCTCGTCACATATTGTTTTCTTTTAATGTGATTGCAATCACAAAGTGAAGCTCAACGTCACGATATACTTATATCAATTTCATATAGTGAAAGCGAGGATACTAATATGCTAAGTAACCATACAATAGAAGTCATTAAATCCACAGTGCCAGTATTAGAAATACATGGAACGAATATTACAAAAAGATTTTATCAACGGTTGTTCGAAAACAACCCAGAATTACTTAATATATTTAATCATGCGAATCAAAGCCAAGGTAGACAACAAAATGCGCTTGCCAACGCGGTATTAGCTGCAGCAAAGTATATAGATCAATTGGAAACTATTTTACCGGTCGTGAAGCAGATTGCGCACAAACATCGTAGTCTTGGTATTTGTCCAGAGCATTATCCAATTGTCGGAGAAACCCTTTTGGCTGCAATTAAAGAAGTTTTAGGTGATGCTGCTACCGATGAAATCATTGGAGCATGGGCAGAGGCTTACGGTGTTATCGCAGATGTATTTATCTCAATAGAAACTGAAATGTATGCTCAAACAGAGCAACAACGAGGTGGATGGGAAGGTTTTAGAGCATTTAAGGTTGATAAGAAGGTTATAGAAAGTGATGTTATTACATCATTCTATTTGGTTCCAGCAGATGGAGGAGTTATTGCTACATTCGAAGCTGGTCAATACGTAAGTGTGAAGATAGAAAATATACCAGGAGAAAAGAATACACACATCCGTCAATACAGCTTATCTAATGTCCCAGGAAAATCTTACTACCGTATTTCCGTTAAACGCGAGGATGCATACAAAGAGAAGCCTGCAGGTAAAGTTTCTGTATATTTGCATGAGCAAGTTAATGAGGGTGATATGTTAATGTTATCCGCGCCTGCTGGAGAATTCACTTTGCAAGCAGAAGATGATCGACCAGTTGTGTTCATTAGTGGCGGGGTAGGATTAACACCGCTAGTTAGTATGTTTAGTGATCTAATGGATAATAATACGAATCGTCAGGTTAAATTTATTCATGCTACTCACAATGGTAATGTTCATGCGTTACGTAATCAAGTCGAGCAGTTAGCAAGTAAATCTCCTAATGCATCCGTTCATTGGTGTTATGAACAACCTACTGATGACGATAAGCAGGCGCAGGCTTATGAACATGAAGGTTATATTGATTTAGCTTGGCTTCATCAGATAGTAGCAACTAATGATGCACATTTCTACTTCTGTGGGCCTGTACCATTTATGAGTAAGGTGAATAGTCTATTGAAGGAATGGGGCGTTGCCCCTACAGATATTCATTATGAATTTTTCGGTCCAGCTGGTGACTTGTAAGCCCTAATAGATAAACATTCGAGCATAGCAGTAGATTTTAGTACCATTAAGAGGGTTTCGTCGTTTTAACTTGATTGCGTAGCAGTCGATTGATCGTTTCGCGACGAAGTCCAATGAATTGTCCAATCTCGTCTTGTGTTAGTATATCTGTAATTGTGTCAGGTGCGATGTAGATATGGAACCAGGATTGAAGTTTTTGTAGCTTCTCTGCTGGAGTTACTTGGGTTAGTTGATCAATTCTTTGCTGCATCATCCGTAGTTTGTCCTGTAGCTGCGTCGCGATAGCAAGACATTTTTCAGCATTATTTGCTAGTTCTTGATACCACTCCTTCGCTGGGATAATATCAACTTCGCTCGTAACGAGTGCGATAGCCGTTCCATAACAAGGATTAGCGCTAATTAGAGAATGATGCGGAATAGTTTCATCAGGAACGATGATGTTGACTAATATTTGAGTGCCATCTGGATGAATTCGGACAATCTTTAACAAACCACTTTTTAGATGGAAAAGTGATCCGGAATCGCCTTGTCGAAATAAGATTTCACCTTTATGTAAGAGCATATCTAACCTCCAGTCTATATAATATATACGTATATGTAATCTTAAACAGTAGGAAAAGAGCCTTGTTACGTATCCATTGTAACAGAGGCTCTTATCTTTTTATAATTTAATAAATAACTTTTTGATCACTATATATTTATTTGTTTTCGCCTGCTTTAACTTTTGCAATGTTCGCAATAGTACCACCATCTACACGTAAGTCAATGCCTGTAATATAAGAAGCAGCATCGCTTAGTAAAAATTCTATAGCGGTTGCAATCTCAGAAGATTCTCCTTCACGGCGTAACGGTGTAATATCAAGCATTGTTTTCATTTCTTTTTGTTGAGCTGCTTCTTGGCGACCCATTGGTGTGTTAATTGTACCAGGAGATAGTGACGTAATACGGGCGCCTCTTTCTCCCCATGCCCATGCTTGTTCTTCAACGATTAATTGTACACCTAATTTAGATAAACTGTATGCCGCTCCTGGGTTTCCTTGAGAAAATTGCTCCATTGTATCCACAACATTTTCAGCTAATGGTTGTTTTAACACTTCGATAAAAGGACCTTGACGAGGCGCCATATAACCACTCATTGAAGAGATACATACGACAGCAGTTCCTTCGGTAGCAAGAGGAAGGAAAGCTTCTAAGACAATGCCTGTACCAACTAGGTTAACTTCAGTGATCCTTTTTGAATCCGCCATTGTAGGAGAAAGGCCGGCTGTATGAACTAATCCTCTTAATACACCTAGTTCAGCAGCTTTTTTCGCTAAAGCAGCAACGTTTACCTTTGAAGTAATATCAACTGTTTGGTAATATACATCTGTAATCCCTTTTGCCGCTAATTCTTCTTTTGTTTGAATTAAACGCTCTTCAGAAACGTCTGCTAAAAGGATAGTTCCTTTGTTACCAACTAATTCAGCAGTTGCTTTACCCATTCCACCTGATCCACCTGTAATTACATATACTTGTTTTGTCATACTTTAACCTCCTACAAACTTTTTGTTAACTTCTTAGTATGCTACCTTGTAACCAAAAAGTTACTTCGGAAGCATGTACAAACTTTTTGTTAACTTCTTGTATGCTACCTTGTAACCAAAAAGTTACTTCGCAAGCATATACTTAACTTATTTGAGTTAAGTATAAACGCTTTCAAAGAGAATATTACGAGACAATTTGAGTGGAAATGTCCAGAGGAGTGTCACAATTGAGAACTGCTAAACAATCTATTATAGAAGCATTTTTACAGTTAATAAATGAGAAAAGCTTTCAAGATCTATCAGTCAAAGAAATTGTGCAAAAAGCACAGATTTCTCGATCGACTTTCTATTTACACTTCACTGATAAGTTTGAACTTATTGACGATGTGAGGAGAACGCTTAATGAGCGATTTTTATCTTTTTACACACAGGACTCCTTCATAAGCGATAAGCCGATTACCACGTATAATATATGCGGACATGTGTTTAAGTATCGTTCATTTTATGAGATCGAATTTGATGATGCAGATGAAATTAGAAAATTATCCAATCAATTGGCAACGCATTTATTGAAAGCTTTTGGTGATCAAGATTATGCCATTTTTGCGAGCTATGGCACGATAGGATATTTAAGCTTTTGGGTGAGAGATGGTTTTATTATAAGCCCGGGAGAAGCAGCGGAGAAACTCTTGAAAATTGGGTTTACCGACTGGACTAGTGATTTAAAGAAGAATTTGGATAGGAAGAAATTAATTGAAAATGGAAAATAGCGTACAGCCTAAATATTATGTAATTATAATTTGAACAGCCTTGGTAGACGATATCGCTGGCAAGGTTGTTATTTAATGACTAATATTTAATAATAACCGTATCATTTAACACAGATATTAGTATCAGTACATATGTCCTTACGTTAAAAGTTCTTGAAGTGCTTTTTCTAGTGTTGGATAAGAGAAGGAAAAGCCTTGCTCTAATAATGCATTAGGCATAACTGTTTGACCTTCCAATATGAGAATACTCATCTCACCTAATAAAAGCTTTAGCATAAATTCAGGAACAGAGATCCAGTGTGGTCTATGTAGTACTTTCCCAATCGTATGTCCGAATGTTTTCATATTTACAGCATTTGGTGCCGTAAAATTTACAGGTCCTGAAAGTAAAGGGTTCGTTATACAATAAAGTGTTGCACGGACGACATCCTCAATATGAATCCAAGATAACATTTGTTTACCACTTCCAATAGTACCTCCACCAAATAACTTATAAGGTAATACCATCCGGGGTAGTGCGCCTTCATGTTCGCCTAGAATAACGCCAAAGCGCATCAATACAGTTCGTATTCCGCTATTCATCGCTTCTTTCTCCCATTGATCGACGGTGTCGGATAGGAAATCTGAGGGTTTCATATAATGTTGCTCTGTGAATTTTTCTGAATGAGAAGTACCGTAATAACCTACAGCACTAGCATTAAGTAAAACGCTCGGTTTATGTTGTAAAGCTGCAATAATTCGCTTAATTTCCTTTGTTGCAGAGAGACGGCTGTCTAATATTCTTCTTTTTCTTGCCGCTGACCATCGACCGCTATTGAGTGACTCTCCAGCGAGATTAATGATAGCATCAATACCCTCTAATTGTAGTTCCGGTTGATCTCCTTTATTAAGCCAATTTACGTAAGTAACACCTTCAATAGGAGAAGTTGATTTCGTATTGCGTGTAAGTATAAATACTTCATGTTGATGATTTAGAAGATGTGTTCTGAGAGCTTTTCCGACAAAACCATTACCACCAGCAATTGCAATTTTCATAATTTCCTCCTAGGGATGAGAAATACTTTACGAACATTATAGTACATTGTAATAAAGAGATTTACAAAGTACTAGTAAACAAGGTTATTATATTATCGAATTATATATAGTAAGATATTACCATATATAATATCTTAGGTATAATTTAAGTGGAAACTAATTTTATTATGAATTTACATGAGAAAGGAATAAAGTATTGATAAAAAAAGAAGCTCCACACATTGCTGTAGTAACACAACTAGTATGTAAACACCTTCATTCAAGCGACTTTAAAATTGAAAGAGTATTAAGTGGTGTATCAACTTATGTGTATCGGATTGAATTGGGAGAGGACATTCTATATCTTCGTATTCTGCCAGAACAAGATATGAGTTTTGCTGTAGAAGTGCATGTACATAATCTACTCAGACAACGCAATGTTCAAGTTCCAGAAGTTATCTACTTTGAACATAATCATGAAGCATTGGGTATGTCCGTTATGATTGTGAAAGAAATTTTAGGCTCCAATATCGAGGATCATCCTTCAATAGAACAATATGACAAGATACTGTTTCATGCAGGTCAACAACTTGCAGTTATCAATCAAATTTCCGTTGAAGGATATAGTTGGATCGTAAGAAGTAACAATCAACATGCTATTGTTCTGACAGGAGAGAAACCATTATTACAAGATTATATATATGAACATTTAGAAGCAGATTTATTGCTATTATCGAAGAATGTTCTTCTTAAAGATGTTATATCATTAATCAGAACCATATTGAAGACCGGAAGAACATTAATGTTACGTCACCAATCGCATCTGATCCATGGTGATTTTGATGATTCACATATATTTGCTCACCAAGGGAAGTTTACGGGGATTATTGATTTTGGTGAGATTCAAGGAAATAGTCCGCTATATGATCTAGGGCATTTTAAATTGCATGATGGACAGCAGGGGCAGAAACATAGGGGATATCCATCATTAACAAAAGGATATAACGAAGTGAGACAATTATCTGATGATGATCAAATAGAAATTGACCTCTGGGCATTATGGATCGGGGTTAGAAGGCTTGGGATGATATACAACCGAACATGGGGTAGCTATCATGATCATTTGATTCGAGCGATAAAGCTACAAATGGATAGGTTAAACAATAAACTATAGATCCATTAGAGTAAGTAAAAAAAGAAATATTCTTAAAATGCTACTCCAAGTAATGGGGTGGCATTTTCTTTATACTACAATCTGTTATGTATGTTAATTGAAGGGGAAAGATACAACGAGGTACTTCTGAATCCACTATTATTATTGGCAATGATGGATAGTTATATAAAAGATAGGTAGGTAAATTTTACAAGATAAATATATTTCGCGTAATATTCATCCTTCTTTAATAACATACTCTATCTTAGATTATTTTTAGTGATGATATATTTAATGAGAACCATGAGAAAAGAGAAAAGGAGTGTATTCCTACATTTGTAAACATACTCACGTTTTAGTTTTGAAAGCGCATTAATCAATCCATTATTTTATTATTTAAAGGAGAGATTTTATTGAGAAGAGAATGGAATAAAGTAATTGCTCAAGTAGTGATGTGTTGCATGATTATTACTACATTATCAGGCATTACAGGTTCTACTATAACTTATGCTGAAGAAATTTCGGAAATTCAAGTTGTTGCTAATTATATTCCAGAAAATACATTAAGGATTCATTATAAAAATATTAATAACTCTTACACTGATCTTGGCTTATGGTTGTGGGGGGATATTGCAACACCATCTGATGCAGTTGCTAGCTGGCCGACAGGAGCTACTCCATTTGTTGAAAGTCAACAAACTTCTTACGGAGCCTATGTAGATATCCCTTTAAAAGAGGATGCTGGTAAAGTGTATTTCTTAATGGTCAATCGAGTGACTGGAGATAAGGAAGGTCATGAAATGTCCGTAGTATTAGCTTCTCCTGAAATCAATGAGATCTGGGTGAAAGAAGATTCAAGTGAGGTTTATTTGTGGGAACCGGTAGTTCTTCCTGAAAATACTATTAGAGTTCACTATGAACGCGCAGATCAAAACTACGATGACTGGGGATTATGGTTATGGGGCGATGTAGTAACCACCTCAGAGGAGGTTGCTAGTT
The DNA here is from genome assembly GCF_024721975.1 of Paenibacillus endoradicis. Next base: position 179,783 of record NZ_JANQBB010000004.1, read on the forward strand.
GGCCAACAGGGGCAAGTTCTTTCACAAGCAGCCGCATCGACCGCAATGGTTCATATGTAGATATTACGTTAAAGGAAAATGCACAGAGTATTAGTTTTATTGTAGTTAATCGAGCAGATGGGACAAAAGATGGCGCAGAACGATCATTCGCAATGTTAAGAGATTATAATCACATCTTCATTAAGGAAGGAAACCCAGGCGTATTCACGTCTCCTTATGTCTCGATTGTTGAAGAAAGTACAGCTAATTATCCTGATTGGTCAAAAGATTCAACGATATATGAGGTGAATATTAGACAATATACACCAGAAGGATCCTTTAAAGCATTTGAAGCACATTTGCCAAGATTAAAGAAGTTGGGTGTTGAAATTTTGTGGTTAATGCCTATTCACCCAATTTCAGAAGAAAAACGTGTAGGGACATTAGGTTCTTACTATGCACCGGCTGATTATAAAGCGGTAAACCCCGAATTTGGAACAATGGATGACTTTAAGAATCTAGTAGATACGGCTCATGATTTAGGATTTAAAGTAGTTTTAGATTGGGTGGCCAATCATACGGGCTGGGATAGTGAATGGATTAATAATGAAGGATGGTATAACAAGGATGAAGAAGGTAACATTGTATCACCTAATGGCTGGGCTGATGTTGCTGACTTGAACTATGATAATGCAGACATGCGATTAGCGATGATCGATGCAATGAAATATTGGGTATTAGAGGCTGATATTGATGGTTATCGCGCAGATTTTGCTGCTGGTGTACCGAAAGATTTTTGGGAAACTGCAAGAACAGAGCTTGATGCGATTAAGCCAGTCTATATGTTGGCGGAAGATGACTCTCAATATCAATTGATGAACAAAGCATTCAATTCTAATTACGGTTGGGATTTATTTTATAATGTTATGTTAGGTATTCCAACAGGGGAGAAGGAAGCCAAAGACATTAAATCATATATTGACCGGACCAAAATGCTTTATCCTACTGGCTCGTATCCAATGCATTTCATTACGAATCATGATATTAACTCATGGGAAGGAACAACTTCTGAAATGCTAGGGCAATCTGAATTAGCACTGGCAACATTAACGTATACTTTGCCAGGCATGCCTTTAATTTATTCAGGACAAGAGGCAGGGCTAGATAAGAATCTTATGTTCTTTGAGAAGGATGAGATTGATTGGAGTAATCAGTCAATGAAGGAATTCTATACTACGCTTACTCATATGAAAAAGGAAAATGAAGCGTTATGGAATGGTAGCTTTGGTGGAGATATTACGTTTATTAATTCAAGTGATCCGCGCGTACTAGCGTTTGAACGAGAAAAGAATGGAAACAAAGTAATAACTGTTCTTAATCTAACAGATCAACCGGTAGAAACGAATGTTAGCTTAGAACAGTCTGTTGGAAGATACTATTCTTATTTTGAGAATAAAGTATTAAATCTTAAGGCACAACAAAGCTTCAATCTTGCACCTTGGGAGTATTATATTTTCTCTAATAATATCCCTTCAAAAGAAGAAGTGGAAAATCCAAAGGGAAATCATAATGAGGAAGCAATTCAAGCTACTGATTTGTATGTCGTACAGGAGCAAGATTTGCGTAATCTTACGAACGATTTTAGTATTGTAGTGCCTAGCAATTTTAATCAAATATCGCTTCCAATTAATAGCGTAGACCTGATTAAAAGTACTTCCCTTCAAATACAGTTTAAGGGCGTATCTATTGCGATTCCAAGTACTGTGTTGCAGAATGCCAAATCAAATGGAGTAGTTGGAGATACTATTGTATTAAAGGCAAAAGAAGAATCTGTAGATAAAGTCAATCAATTGTTGAATTATAACAATAAGAATGGAACGACTATAACATTAGCGAGTGGACTATATCAGCTCTCACTAGTAATTATGTCCGGTGAACAAATTACTAAAGTGATAGATACTTTTGTAGACCCTATTACACTTACATTTGAAGTAAAAGGCAATTTGAACAAAGCATTGACAGGTATCTATTATAGTGATGCTATAGGAAATCTTCAATATGTTGGTACTACGTTTGTGGATAGTAAAATCTATGCAAAGGTAAATCATTTCAGTCATTATAGTGTGCTGGAGTTTGATAAAAAGTTTGAAGACATAAGTTTAAATCATAACATGTTGTTGCCGATTAAATCTTTAGCTGCAAAACAAATAATTAATGGCGTGACACCAACTTTATTTGCACCTAACAAAAATATTACACGTGCAGAGTTTGCAACCATGTTAGTCAGAGCTTTAAATATTGAAACAGCTAATACGGAAAGTACTTTTAAAGATGTAAGTAATGAAGCATGGTATGCCCAGTACGTGAATGCTGCTTACGACAAAGGGATCATTACGGGAATAACTGAGCATATCTTTGAACCTAATAAAATGATCACCGCACAAGAGATGGCAGTTATGCTGTTGAGAGCATATCAAGTATTATATCCGGATAAAGACATTACTCCAATCGACAATGAATCATCAGTCATTTATATAAATACTAGTCCATGGGCAATTACTGAGGTGTCTTGGGCAAATGAACTTAATTTGTTAGGGAATCCAAGTGAACCATTAGATGCACAATCCTATGTGGCACGAGCTGAGACGGCGCATTTAATTTACAACCTATTAATGATTCAGTAATGGAAGAAAAGTAATAATCCAGTGATAATTTTGTCACAGGGGTTATTACTTTTCTATTATATTATTGCAATCATTATGTTAAAATCCGTATGAAAAGGAGGGGGAATTAATGAATTTCAAATTTATTGTCAATCGGTATAGAAGAATAACATTTAAGAAAAGAATAATTGCAATATTTATTTTAAGTGTATTAATTCCATTTATTTGTCTAGGTTGGATCTCACTATATACTATAAATTCCATATTAACAAATAAAGTTGGAAGCTCAATTCAAAGTAATCTAAAGCAAGAAATACTAGGATTAGAAAATACATTAAACAACCTGAATCATGTATCGCAGCAGCTTGCTTTCGGTGTCGGAAACAATAGATTACTAGAACTCATGTATTATGAGAATGACCCATTTATTAAATCTCGTTATCGAAATGATCTAAAGAGTGACCTCAATGTACTTACTTTCTCTAATCCTAATCTCGGATTAACGTTTTACTATTTTGAGAATAAACAGGAATATGACTTTGAGAATTTCCCTGTACGAGAAAATTTCAATACTAATGAATTGCCTATTATGGAGACCTATCCTGAAATAACTTATTATGGCCCTCATAAGAGCAATAATCGTTCTAATAACAATCTTGTATTTAGTACGATGAGAAAAGTGAATGTCTCACACGATAATATATATGTTTATATAGAGACTGGCTTTAACACGACAAAATCAATATTTGAACCAGAGGATGATATTAAGAAGTCACGCCAACTTCTCATTCTTAATAATGAAGGGAAAATTACATATAGTCAGAATGAAGCTCTATTCCCAGTGAATAGTGTTTTTCCGTTTTCAGGTGGAAAAGAGTCATCAGGCATATTTGAACAATATATATGGCATAAGGAAGTAAGTAATCAAGGCTGGAGTATTGTATCTATCTTTCCAAAAGGTGATATGAATCTAGAAAAAAATCAATGGTATATTCAAATCTCCATCTTTTTCTTGATTTTTGGTATTGCAGTAATTATTATTGGAACTTTTTTGTCTCGAATGGTATACAAACCACTTGAAAAATTCAATTTAGAAATAAAAACATTAATTAATTCAAATGTTAAAAACAATACAGATCTTATTAACATACCAGAGTTTGATTATTTACTATTCAAAACACGGGAAATGAAGAAAAAGATATGGGAGTTATACGGGCAAATAGAGCAGAAAGAAAAAAGAAGGGCAGATCTTGAAGTTGAAAAATTATTGTATCAAATTAATCCCCATTTTCTGATGAATACATTAGATACTGTTCATTGGCTAGCGATGATGAACGGCCAGAAGGATATCGATAAGTTGGTGTTATCTTTGAATAAGTTATTACAATATAATCTTGGGAAAATGGGAGATGCGACGACCATAGGTGGAGAAATTGAAGCTTTAAAAGAATACTTACAACTTCAAAGAATACGATATGATTTTCAATTTGACGTTGATATAGATGTCGATGATGACGCAATGTCACTAGCCATTCCTCGATTTATTTTGCAGCCTATAGTTGAAAACGCATTATATCATGGCGTTAGTGATGAAGGATATATTCATGTAGATATTCGATTAGGAGACATGCTTAATATTACGATTCAGGATAATGGGTCGGGTATGTCTGAACAGAAACTTGATCAATTACTGCATGATGATTCTATGGATAGCCAAAAAGTAGGTATGGGAATTGGTATGAAGTACGTTATTCGGATACTTGAAGCTAGTTATGGTGATCAGGCCACATTTAATATAAAAAGTGAAATTGGCAAAGGAACGATTGTTTCTATGTTTTTGCCAGTTTATCGAGGTGATAAATTATAATGCTAAATGTATTAATTGTAGATGATGAAAAAATTGTGAGAAGAGGTTTAGTCACATTCATTCCGTGGAAACAGTTTGGAATGAATGTTGTAGGTGAGGCTAATAACGGCGAAAATGCTCTTAAATTTCTCGAAAAAAATAAAGTGGATCTACTTTTTACTGATTTGTCTATGCCAGTAATGTCCGGTATTGAGTTGATGAGAGAAGTAAACAAAAAGTATCCTCATATTCAAATGGTTGTTTTAACGTTACATCAAGATTTTGATTATATACAAGAGGCACTTCGTCTAGGCGCGATCGATTATATTGCAAAAACAGAATTAGAAAAAGAGCAGTTTGAAGATCTTTTGGGGAGAATTGTTTCTTTGATTGATACGAAGAAAGTGAAGGGTCAGAATCAGTCTCAGCTTGAATATGGCATAGTCGATCAAGTCTTTGTAGCTTATCAATTAACCCAACATAACGAGGAATTTAATGACGATATACCTTCATTACAAGAGGCGATAGAGGTAGAAACAGGTGTATGGTATTGGACATATCAGCCTGAGCAAATGATTGTCTCTGAATCTCGGTATGCTTATTTCTGGATTCAAGATCTAATGGAGTTAGATCGTAAAGCAATATTGCAACTAATTCGTAGTTTTCGTAGAAATGGGTTGTTCTATGATTATAATCCAAACGAAACGGTACAACATATTAGTAAAAGTACGATTAGTCATACTAGTTCTAACGATGATTATGATTTACAGAAACTGAAACAAAAATGGTTATTATCTGACTGGATTTATGACAATTACTTATTTGATGAGATGATTAAGGAAATTAAACAGCTTCGATTACCGTCGATTCGATTAACGCGGTTATTTTTTTCACTGACAGATGAATGGAATCGAGTTTATGGAACAATGTTAGAAAGCTTAATTGTTATGAAAGATTCATTTTCTCATTATAATGAATTTGTTTCATGGTTAACTCAAACGAGAACAAAAATACTTGAATCAAATGTAAAACCTCAGTTTTCAATCGAGATTCAAAGCAGTATTGTTAAGGCAAAAACTATGGCACAGCATACGGTTAACAAGCCTTTGACTGCAGGTGAAATGGCAAAAAGCGTTAGTATGAGTTTAAGCTACTTTAGTCAATGTTTTAAGCAAATTGTTGGACAAACCTATACCGATTATTTGAGGGATATTCGTATGGAGAAAGCTAAGAGCTATTTATCAAATACAACTAAAACAATCCAATGGATTGCAGAAGAAGTAGGATATAACGATGAAAAATATTTTAGCCGTCTGTTCAAAGAACATATTGGAATGTTACCAAGTGAATATAGACAAGTAATTATTCAAGAGAAATTGAAATAAATAGATGAGGTGTGAACATGTCCGAAAACAAGGTAGATATTTTTCGGGCATGTTTATTTTTTTATGATATTGTCTCCCCGATTCGATAGTTTCCTCTAACACGCTAAATACGCTACTGAAATTATAATAGAGTTGTAATAAGTAAGTGCTCTTAACTTAAAAGGGGGAAATACAGTGAAGAAGAGTTTTAAGGTTTTGGCAATCAGCTTAATAGCTGCACTAAGTGTCACGGCATGTTCTAGCAATAGTACAACGAATACGAATAATTCAAATACTCAAACAACCGACAACACTGCAGTAAGCACAACAGTAGATCCATTTGCTAAATATGACGAGCCAGTTGTTGTTTCATTAGGCAGATCGATTGATCCGACTTACAAGTACGAGGGTACAGATACAGCGGAAGATAATCTGTATACTCGTTGGTTAAAAGATGCATATAACATTGTGATTAAACATGAGTGGGAAGCATCCAGTTCTGATTATGGGCAAAAAGTAAGCTTGGCGATCGGAAGTAATGATCTGCCAGACACTATGTTAGTTGATGAAACACAATTGAGACTAATGGTAAAAGCTGATCAACTTGCTGATTTAACAGAAGTATACGAGAAGTTCGGTACTGATCGTTTAAAGCAAATTTATGATTCAAATCCAGGTCTACTGGAAGGTGTAACGTTTGATGGCAAGCTATATGCACTACCAGAGACGACATTACCATCTGCACCATTAACTTGGATTCGCAAAGATTGGTTGGATAAACTTAATCTGCCTGAGCCAAAATCCCTAGAAGATTTGGAAAAAATTGCAAAATCATTTGTTGATAATAAAATGGGTGGAGAAAATACAATTGGTATTGTAGGTACTCAACAAGGTGGATCATTGTATTCTACATTCCTTTCATCAGGTGACCACTACCTAAACTTCTCTTCTGTATTTTTTGCAAAAGATGCATACCCAGGTATTTGGATAACAGATAAAGATGGAAATGCTCAATATGGTTCTACAACACAAGAAACAAAAGATGCTTTATCAACATTAAGTGGTTGGTATGCTAACGGTATATTGGATAAAGAGATCGGATTAAGAAAAAGTACACAAGAATTAATTTCAAGTGGACAAACGGGGATCTTCTTCGGTCCTTGGTGGTCAGCTTATAACTTAACGGATGCAATTAATAATGATCCAGATGCAAACTGGAGACCGTACGCAACACCATTAAATGATGAAGGCAAATTCAATTCAAACCAAGCTACAGGAAGTAGTTATATCGTTGTCAAAAAATCTTATAAACATCCTGATGCTATTATAAAAATGATGAATATTCATGTTAATGAAAAGCAAGAAAGCTACAAAACAGCTGTTGGTAAAGAGTTAACGTCACAAGAAATTCCATTGTTCCTTATTATGGGTCATGGTGATCAGCTTGAATATGCAGTTAAAACTACACAAAAAGTTTTAAGTGGCGAGATGCCTCTTGAAGATGTAGATAGACTTAACTATGGATTTACCTATGAGCTTGCTTCTCATGTGAAGAACGTAAAAACAGAGCCGTTCGATAACTATGATATTCAATATTGGGATCAAAAAACAGATGCTGACTTCTTCACACATCTATATGCTCACTTGAATGGTGGTTCTACATTTGTAGATGCAGATATTAATTGGGTTAAGAGTCTAGCAACAGCACAAACAAAAACAATGCAAACAAAATGGTCTAACCTAAAAAAATTAGAAGATGAGGCTTTCCTGAAAATCATTATGGGTAGTGCACCTATTGAAGAATTCGATACTTTTGTAGAAAAGTGGAAGCAACAAGGTGGAGATCAAATTACTGAGGAAGTTAATGAATTAAAATAAAGAAAAATGGTCAAGACGAGTAGATACTTACTCGTCTTGATTAATCTATTAAGGAGAAATTAATATGCTCAATCGTAGTGCGTACAAACATTATTATTTAATGCTCCTGCCTGGTTTAGTATGGCTATTTTTTTTCAATTTACTTCCAATGTATGGAATACTAATGGCATTTAAGGATTTTAATCCTGGTTTAGGGATATTTAAATCTGAATGGGTTGGTTTCGAAAACTTTAAGTATATGTTCGAGCTTGATGATAGTAAACAAGTTTTCCAAAATACAATATTTATTGCCGTACTTAAAATGATTGGGAATCTCATTGTTCCATTGGTATTTGCATTAATGCTAAATGAGGTTAAGAACCGATTATTTACGCGATCCGTTCAAACAATAGTATACTTACCCCATTTTTTATCATGGGTAATTGTTGCAGGAATCATGTTAGACATTTTATCTTATACAGGACCTGTGAACCAACTATTAGCTGTATTTGGGTCAGAGCCAATTATATTCTTTGCACATGCTGAAATCTTTCCTTGGCTTATCGTACTAAGTGATGTATGGAAAGAGTTTGGTTTCGCAGCTATTATATTCTTCGCGGCACTAACATCAATTAACCCTGAAATGTACGAAGCAGCGGCAATAGACGGTGCTTCTCAAATTAAAAGATTAACGAGTATTACTTTGCCTAGTATTCTTCCAGTTGCTATTTTACTTGGTACATTAAGTTTAGGGAATATTCTGAATGCTGGTTTCGATCAGATATTTAATTTATATAATCCATCGGTATATTCAACAGGAGATATTATTGATACCTGGGTTTATCGAGCAGGATTACTAGATATGCAGTATGGCCTTGCGACAGCAGTAGGACTTCTTAAGTCTGTTGTTGGTTTGGTATTAATTTCTATTTCCTATACGTTGGCGTATCGATTTGCAAACTATAAAATCTTCTAGCAGAAAGGTGTGACACATATGATTGAAGAACGTTCGTTAATATCTAAGGTTTACAATGGTTTTAATATTGTTTTAATTATTTTGCTTACGCTCTTATGTATATTGCCCGTGTGGTATACGTTAGTTGTTTCGATTAGTGATCGAGCGGCAGTTGCTGCAGGTGAAGTTTTTTTAATTCCGAAAGGTATCAACTTTGCCTCTTATCAAACGATTATTGATGACGGTCAGTTTTTCAAATCGTTCTTCATTTCTGTACAGCGTGTTATATATGGTGCTGCGATTACGTTCTTTGTTGTGTTACTTATGGCGTATCCATTATCCAAAACAACAAATGATTTCAAATTTAGAAATATATTTATGTGGTTATTGATTTTTTGTATGTTGTTCAGCGGTGGTATGGTTCCATGGTTTATGACAATGAAATCATTAGGTTTAATTAATAGTATATGGGGTCTTGTACTTGGTGGAGGATTACCAGTGTTCAATGTCATATTAGTAATGAATTTCTTCAGAAATTTACCTAAGGAAATGGAAGAGTCCGCATTGATTGATGGAGCAGGACCTTGGCGTATCTTATTCGGAATTTTTCTACCTCTTTCAACTCCCGTATTAGCAACCATTTTAGTATTTACGATTGTTGGGCATTGGAATGAATTTTTTCAAGCACTTATTTTGATGACTAAAAATGAAAATTATCCATTGCAATCCTATATACGCCAAGTAACCGCAAATGTTGATCTAACTAAATTGGATGCAGAATCAGTCAAACGACTAACAAGTTTATCGAATCAGACTTTAAATGCTGCAAAAATATTTATATCGATGCTTCCGCTGTTAATTATTTACCCGTTCTTTCAAAAGTACTTTGTTAAGGGAATTACACTTGGCTCTGTAAAGGGTTAACAATATAGATAGGAGATATAAATATGAAAACGAGTGAGACTATTCATCCAGATAAAAAGGATTCAAACGCAATCATAGCGAGACATTGGAACTTAGGTAAAATGCAATCAGTTGTATATTCAACAGATGAAGCATATTTATTTAAATCTGAAAATGCAACAATTATGGTTCAGCCTGTTAATGATTATATCGTTCGAGTGAAATTACTATTGGATCATGTGCAGGATTTGAGTAGGACAATTGCTGTTCAACAAGAAGCATTTACTAAAGTGAAAGTAGAGTTAGTGGAGACTGAACAAGAGTACAGATTAGTGTTACCAGCGGTTACTGTGGTCTTGCAAAAAGCAGATACTCGAATAGATTTCTACAATAAAGATGGAATATTAGTCTCTAGTGACGAAGAGATTTATAGTTCTAGTAGAGGAGAGTACGTCTGTAAAAAACGAATGGATGCCGATTCTCATATTTATGGTTTAGGAGAAAAAACAAGTTTCCTAGACAAAATAGGCGAGAAGTACGATATGTGGAATTCAGACGTATTTGATCCTCATGTTCCCGAAATAGAAAGTTTATATGTATCGATTCCATTTCTAATTCATTTTCAATACGAAAAACCTACCTATGGTATTTTCTTAGATAATCCTGGTCGTACGTCATTTGATATGCGTACTAGTGAGAATTCTTATAAGTTTCAAGTTAGTTCTGGGACAATTGACTACTATTTCATATTAGGTCCTGCACTTCATGAAGTAGTGGAAAGATATAGTGAGTTAACGGGACGTATGGATATTCCTCCTGCTTGGGCAATTGGATATCATCAATCTCGCTACAGCTATATGAATCAAGAGGAAGTGATGACTCTTGCGAGAAATTTCCGAGATAAAAATATTCCATGTGACGTCATTCACTTAGATATTCATTATATGGATGAATATAGAGTGTTTACATTCGACCCAGTACGTTTTCCTAACCCGCGTCAAATGATTGAGGAACTAAAAACTATGGGCATTCGTGTCGTACCTATAGTCGATCCAGGTGTTAAGAAGGATCCCGAGTATATACAATATCAAGAAGGCATTCGTAATAATTATTTCTGCAAAAAAATCGAAGGTGATCTATTCATCGGAGATGTATGGCCCGGAGCTAGTGCTTTCCCTGACTTTACAGAAGAAGAGGTACGTACATGGTGGGGAGAACAGCATCGTTACTATACTGATCTTGGTATTTCTGGCATATGGAATGACATGAATGAACCTGCTGTATTCAATACATCAAAAACAATGGACTTGGATGTAGTACACGGAAATGATGGTAACCCTAAGACTCATCGCGAACTTCATAATTTGTATGGATTGTTAATGTCAATGGCTACACAACAAGGCTTAAAGAAGGAATTAGGAGGAGAGCGTCCTTTTGTATTAACTAGAGCGGGTTATGCCGGCGTACAAAAATATGCAGCGACATGGACAGGGGATAATCGAAGCTTCTGGGAACATCTTGCGATGTCCATTCCAATGGTATTAAATCTAGGGTTATCTGGACAACCATTTGCAGGTCCAGATATTGGAGGATTTGCCCATCATACGACGCCAGAATTACTTGCTCGTTGGACGCAGGCAGGTGTGTTTTTCCCGTATTGTAGAAATCATAGTGTGCTTGAATCTATTCGTCAGGAACCGTGGGCTTTTGGTACTCAGATTGAAGAGATTTGTAGAAAGTATATTAGATTACGTTATCGTTTGATGCCATACTTATATACCCAGTTTTATACCGCTCACAAAACAGGATTACCAATTATGCGTCCATTAATTTTGGAATATCCGAATGATCGCAATGTATATAATTTGTGCGACCAATTTTTGGTGGGACAAGATATACTCGTTGCACCAATTCTTCGTCCAAGTACCGAGACACGTTCGGTGTATTTACCCGAAGGCGAATGGATTGACTATTGGAGCGGTGAACGACATATAGGAGGGAAATATATATTAGCTTATGCCCCTCTTGATGTACTTCCGATATATGTGAAAGCGGGTTCGATGATTCCGGAATTGTTAGATAATGAATGGAAGCCTACATTGAACGAGCAAAACGATATTACATTGGTGCTATATGCAGGTCAGGTAGGTAGTACGTCATTTAGCCAGTGGTATGAAGATGATGCTCGTACGTATGCTTATGAGCAAGGCGTATATACTTTATTAAAAACGAATGCAGCGTTTAACAAAGATTCAGTTAAGTTGAATTGCACGTATCTTTCAAAAGAAATGCCTAATCAACGAGAGAAACTTGATATTACAATAAAATTATTAAGTTTTAATCCGTCGGAGGTTTTGGTGAGAAATTCAGAACAATTAGTTTCAATTGAAGAAGTTGGTGGAGATTGGTCTTACAACTCAGATAAAAAAGAACTTAAGCTACAGTTGCGGAATACTTTTAATGAATTTGAGCTACTCGTACAATCAAATTAAAAGTTCGTTGTGAAATACTTCATCTCTCCACTAAGTAAAAATTAAGTGAATAATGTTAGTAATATGATATTTATTTAAACCAAGGTGATGTAAATGAATCCCCCTCATTATCATATACCTCGAACTGTATCCAGTTAAGTAGACAATTTTAAAAATGAAATGGTTAACTAGCCTTTGTTCGTAATTCCTTCGGACTTAGGCTTTTTAATTTGTATTTCCACCATTCAGAATTACAGATATAGATATGTTAGACAACTTCATTTTAAATAGCTCATCTAGATACTTATGTTACTATATTTCCATGGATTTATTATCTTATTTTCTATACAATATGAATATAATTGAAATATTTCAGCGGTGCTTCTATATGAGGTACCGCTTAATTTATAAAAAGAGGAATTCACTATGAAACATAAAGAGCTAATTGGAAAAATGACATTAGAAGAAAAAGCTTCGTTAATGTCAGGGAAAGATTATTGGCAAACTCAAAACATAGATCAATATGGTATTAACAGTATGTTTCTTGCAGATGGACCGCATGGCATTAGAAAGCAGGCGGTAGCATCAGATAAGCTAGGACTTAATGAAGGTATTCCAGCAACATGTTTTCCAACCGCTGCAACGGTAGCTAATAGTTGGAATGAAGAGCTAGGAGAGAAAATCGGAGAGTATCTAGGAGAAGAGGCTGTTGCACAGAAGGTTAATGTTCTACTGGGACCTGGTGTTAACATGAAGCGAAATCCGCTATGTGGTAGAAATTTTGAATATTTCAGTGAAGATCCTTATCTTGCTGGTAAAATGGCTGCTGGTTATATTAGAGGTGTTCAGTCGCACGGAATATCAGCCTGTGTGAAGCATTTCGCTGTAAATAATCAGGAAGATAGACGTATGTCGATTGATACAATTGTTGATGAAAGAACACTACGAGAAATTTATCTAACTGCATTCGAAATTGCCGTTAAAGAAGGTAAAACTAAGACAATTATGTCTTCTTATAATAAACTGAATGGTACATATACGAATGAAAATATGCATTTGATGCAACATATTTTACGTGGTGAATGGGATTATAAAGGGGTTATGGTAACCGATTGGGGCGGTAGTAATGACCGCGTAGATGGATTACTTGCTGGTAATGATCTGGAAATGCCAACAACAGCTGGTGAGACGGATCGTGAAATTATTGAAGCTATTCGTAGTGGGAAACTTCAAGAAGCGGTTTTAGATGAAAGTGTAGATCGACTGCTGGAACTTATTTTTACAACACAGGAAGCGTACAATAAAAAGCCTGTAGAATTTGATGTGGAAAAGCATCATAGAGTAGCACAGAAAGCTGCTGAGGAGTCTATCGTTCTTCTGAAAAATGAAGGAAATATATTGCCACTTAGATTTGGAAAGAAAGTAGCAGTTATCGGAGATTTTGCCAAAGATGCACGATATCAAGGAGCAGGCTCTTCTATTGTTAATCCAACGATTTTGGATCATACGCTAAATTGTTTTGAACAATCAGGAATTGTCAGCATTGGTTATGAGTCTGGTTTTGAGCGATACGGAAAGAACAACGCTGAAAAGATTAAAAATGCCTGTGCATTAGCAGAAAAAGCGGATGTCGTGCTTCTATATATTGGTCTGGATGAAGTTACGGAAGCAGAAGGTCTTGATCGGCAAAATATGAAGATTCCAGATAACCAAATTGATCTATTAAACGCTTTATATAACGTGAATTCTAATATTGTTGCCATTCTGTCTTGTGGTTCCGCAGTAGAAATGCCGTGGATTGATAAAGTAAAAGGATTAGTGCATGGATATTTGGGTGGACAAGCGGGCGCTAGATCAATTCTTAGAATTTTATCAGGTGATGTCAATCCTTCAGGTAAGTTAGCTGAGACGTTTCCTCTCAAGTATGAGGACACTCCTTCTTATCATAATTTTTCAGGCAAGGAAGTTAGTGTAGAATATAGAGAAAGTATTTATATTGGCTATCGTTATTATAATACAGCGAATATCGATGTACAGTTTCCTTTCGGATTTGGACTGAGCTATACAACTTTCGAGTATTCTGACATTGAAGTCACTGAGGCTGGCGTAGCATTTAAGTTGACTAACTCGGGAAAAGTGGCTGGTATGGAAATTTCGCAGCTATATGTAGGTTGTCAATCGGAGGAAATTTTCAGGCCTACAAGAGAATTAAAAGGATTCGTAAAAACATTTATCAATGCAGGCGAAACAAAGACAGTAACGATACCATTTGATGATAAGACATTCCGTTATTTCAATATTAAGACGAACAAATGGGAAATAGAAAGAGCACAATATGATATAATGATTGGTGCTTCCAGTGTAGATATTAGATTGACTGATACTATTTTTGTAGAGGGCACGGGAGCGCCACTTCCATATCATAAAGTTAAGCTTCCAACTTATTATTCCGGTAAAGTTAATAATGTTAGTTTAGAAGAATTCGAAAGTCTAGTAGGTAATAAAGTTCCTATTGCTACATGGGATCGAACCAAGCCACTTGGCTATAACGATACGATTGCACAATGTCAGTATGCCAAGGGAGCAATTGCAAGATTAGCCTTCCACACAATTGTGTTTGCGCATTGGTATTTGCGAAAAATAGGTAAGCGAGAAACGGCTAATCTTATTATGATGTCGATCTATCATATGCCATTCCGAGGTATTGCAAGAACAACAGGTGGTATTGTGAATATGCCGATGTTAGATGGGATACTGATGATAGTAAATGGTAAGTTCTTTAAAGGTTTGAACCATCTGTTGAAGGAAAGAAATAAGCTGCGCAAAAGTTACAAAATTGCATCACGAATAGACTCAGCTAGTGGGAAAAAACTATGAATAAAGACGCATTGGAATGTTTCATAAAAGTATATGAGAAGAAAAGTGTTACGTCGGCAGCTAAGGACTTGTTTATTACACCGCAAGGACTAAGTAAGACAATCAAGCAACTTGAAATGGATTTAGCAGCAGAATTGTTTTATAGAGGTCCACAAGGAATGGAATCTACGGAATGTGGTGAACTATTATACGCTCGCGCTAAACATCTCTGCTATCTAATGGATGATATCAAAAAAGAAATTAGTATAATGAGTGGAGGCAAAGGTGTTCTAAATGTGTTAGCCACCTTTTCCACTATATCTACAGTGCCTCCCGATGTGCTATTTAGATTTACCAATAAATATCCCGAATTTCAAATGAGGCTAAGAGAATTTCCTGATGAGTATCCGCTTGGAAGAATATTTCAGGAAGAGTTTGATATCGGTATCGTACTAGGACAGCAGGACATTGATAACTGTGAGTACGAGCTTATTCAACAAGGTGAAGTTGTAGTCGTTGTTTCGAAAAAGCATCCGCTTGCAGCTAAAGATGAAGTTTCGATTACGGACTTGGAAAATGAACGTATTGTTCTAAAGTCTGTAGGAACAGGTAAAGAGCATACGTTAGTAGATAAATGTCTAGAATATGGCTTTACCCCGCATATTGTACATGAATATGGGAATGTAGCAACTGCACATATATTATGCGAAGAGAATGGGTATGTAGCCGTATCTGTCGATCTTGTAGAGGCGTCCTATAACAATGATAAGTTGAAAATTATGCGATTAGTCGAAAAAATTCCTCATAATGTATATTTGGTTAGCAGAAAAAGAGATATTCAACCTAAGTCAGTTTCGTTTTTCCGAGATTATGTAAAACAATATATTAATGAACAAAAGTGAAAGAAAAACGGTAGGTCATTCTGATGAGCCCAATAGCGCATCAGAATGACTTTTTTGTATTGTCAACCAAAAGTTGGATACCCCTAACTTTTGGTTGATAGCTGTGTCTAACTAGATCTGTTAACCTTAATCTTGCATTCAACGAGGTACATATTATTCAATGTTTTGAAAAGTTAGAGTTTTATTAATAGGAGGGAAACAAGTGAGTAAGTCAAAAGGAAACAAGCGGAATTTTGTAACATTAGCAATTATTTTCTTAGTATTATTTATTGCTACAGCTGTAGCTGTTTCAATTGTGTCTGTGCCCCAAATGGTCATGATATTATTTGTTGCAGTAATTATCCTTGCAGTAGTGATTGCCGCATTTGGCTTCATATGGACGAAAAGAAATAAAACAGAGAAAAAGGGATTGAGAAGACTCTTCGTATCTCTATTAAGTCTTGGACTTGTTGTCGTAATTGTTCTTAACGGAGCTATTAACCACTACAACATCGCTATTAACCAATACTTAACGAAAGTAAAGATTGATGAAGAACAACTTGCACTAGTATCAGTAGATTCCAAGTTAATGACGGAACTAATTGAAGATGAAGGTATTGTGCTTTTGGAAAACAAAGGAAACGCACTGCCTCTGGATACAGCGAATAGCCGTGAGAAAAATGTAAACGTTTTCGGTCAAGCGTCCGTTAAAATGATTTACGGTGGAAGTGGCTCTGGTTCAGGTAATGAAAGTGCAAACATAAATCTGCAACAAGGACTTGAAAACGCAGGTTTTACAATTAACAGCAAGTTAACAGAATTCTATCAAGAGCATGCTCCTAAGAAGAAGGAAACCGATATATTTACTCTCGATGGTGGTGACTATACACTAAGCGAGCCTAAAACAAGTGATTTTAGTGAGGAATTGTTAGCTAATGCTAAAGAATTCTCTGATGTAGCACTTATTGTTCTATCAAGAGCTGGAGGAGAAGGTGCTGATCTTCCATTCGAAACATCGGAATATGGTGGTTCATCAGATTACCACTATCTTGAGTTATCAGAAGCGGAAAAATCGATGATCGATATGGTTAAATCGATGAATTTTGCGAAGGTTGTCGTTGTCGTTAACTCGAGTAACGCAATGGAACTAGGGTTCTTAGAAGATGAAGGTATTGATTCTGCTCTATTAATTGGTGGACCGGGTTCTACAGGTAATAATAGTGTTGGAAAAGTATTGGCTGGTTCTGTAAATCCATCAGGTCGTTTAGTTGATACCTTTGCTTACGATGTAACATCATCACCAGCATATTTCAATGCAGGTAACTTTGAGTATTCTAATACAAAGCATGCATATGTAGAGAAGTTAGGCGCTAAAGGTGATAAGTTCCATACTTTCGTGAATTACAATGAAGGCATTTATGTTGGATATCGTTACTATGAAACACGATACGTTGATAATACAACAAGGGAAGTTGATGAAGCGGCATATCAGAATGCTGTTCAATACCCATTGGGATATGGTTTAAGTTATTCAGGATTTACAAAAGAAATTACAGATTATCAAACAGTGGACGGTAAAATTAAGGTTGAAGTGAAAGTTACCAATACAGGTGAAGTAGCTGGTAAAGAAGTTGTACAAGTGTACTACACTGCGCCGTACTATGAGGGTGGAATTGAAAAATCCCATGTTGTACTTGGTGCATTTGATAAGACGGAAGTACTTGAGCCAAATAGTTCTGAGATTGTAACACTTGAATTTGCGGTTGAAGACATGGCGTCTTACGATTATCAGAATGAAAAAGCGTATGTTCTTGATGCTGGTATGTACGACATTAAGCTAATGAACAATGCACATGATGTAATCGACGCTAGACAATATGAAGTATCTGAAAAAGTTGTATATAACGAAGATAACAAACGTTCTTCAGATGAGGTGTTGGCAACAAACCAATTTGACAATGCTAACGGTGATCTGAACTATGTAACTAGAGCTGACTGGGAAGGTACTTTACCAACAGCTCGTACAGAACATAAAGACGCATCACCAGAATTATTGAAAGCATTAGAAATCCAACCAGTAGTGGATAATCCTGATGATGAAGACATTGTTTTCGCAGATCATGGTTTAACACTTAAAGATGTCGTTGGTCTAGATTATAATGACCCGAAATGGAACGATTTACTTGAACAAGTTTCAGTTAATGAAATGGCTAAATTAATTGGATTTGGTGGATATGCAACACAGGAAGTAGCATCAGTTGGTAAACCAGGGACAATTGAACTTGACGGTCCTGCCGGTGTCAATGGAATTTTCACTGGAGTTACTGGTGTTCAATATATGAGTGAAACTGTGCTTGCTGCTACATGGAATGTTGATCTAGCTGAAAAAATGGGTGAATATCTTGCCAATGAAGCTATTGTATATGGAGTTAGCGGATTATATGCTCCTTCAATGAATATCCATCGCACACCCTTCTCAGGAAGAAACTTCGAATATTATTCAGAAGATTCATTACTATCAGGTAAGATGGGTGCCGCTTTTGTAGTAGGTGCAGCTAATAAAGGTGTATACTCTTTCATCAAGCATTTTGCACTAAATGATCAAGAAACAAATCGTGATGGTGTTGCTGTTTGGACTAATGAACAAGCCATTCGTGAGATCTACTTAAAACCGTTTGAGTTGTCAGTTAAGGAAGGTAAAACTACTGCTGTTATGTCCTCATTTAACCGTTTAGGAACGGTATGGACGGGTGAACATTATGGATTACTTACAACAGTACTTCGTGATGAATGGGGCTTCAATGGAACGGTAATTACCGACTTTGATTTGTACCCGCATATGACGGTTGACCAAGCCATTCGTGCAGGTAATGATTTAATGCTTACACCGATGGGTGATGAACCTACTAAATTAAGCACGAGTACAAATACAGGTAAACAAGCCATGAGAAAAGCGACACACAATATTCTTTATACTGTTGCAAATAGTAACGCTTTGGAAATTAATGTTAAACCTTATCCGTATTGGGTATTGTTACTTGGTTTTGGAGATATCATTTTACTAGGATTACTAACATTAGGATTCTATAAAGTGGCACATCGCAGAAGAAAACAAGTAGAGGCATTCGAGTCCCATAATCTATAAATATAGGACATTCTCTAATACGAGACCACAATACTAAATAAAATTATGAAATTTTAGGCGGTACCCCTTTGGGGTACTGCCCAAAATACTAGAATGAGGTAATAACATATGAAATACAAAGAACTCATAGCACAAATGACGTTAGCAGAAAAAGCTTCTTTGATGTCCGGGAAAGATTTCTGGCAAACTCAAAACATAGATCGACTTGGAATTAAAAGTATGTTTCTTGCCGATGGTCCTCACGGTATTAGAAAACAAGCAGCAGCGGCAGACCATTTAGGGCTTAATGCTAGTATTCCAGCTACTTGTTTCCCTCCAGCCGCTACAATATCCAATAGCTGGAGTACAGAACTTGGAGAAACTATTGGAGATTATCTTGGGAAAGAGGCAGTTGCACAGAGGGTCAATGTTCTACTTGGTCCTGGTGTTAACATGAAGAGAAACCCATTATGCGGCAGAAACTTCGAATATTTCAGTGAAGATCCATATCTAGCAGGTAAAATGGCTGCTGGTTATATTAATGGTATTCAATCACATGGCATTTCCGCTTGTGTGAAGCATTTTGCTGTAAACAATCAGGAAGAGAGACGTATGTCTATTGATACGATTGTTGATGAAAGAACGCTACGAGAAATATATTTGACTGCATTTGAAATTGCAGTTAAAGAAGGTAAGACGAAGACGGTTATGTCTGCTTATAATATGTTAAATGGTACTTACACGAATGAAAGTACACATTTAATGAGAGAAATTTTACGTGATGAATGGAAATTTGATGGAGTTGTTGTCACGGATTGGGGCGGTAGTAACGATCGCGTAGCTGGATTACTAGCTGGTAATGAATTGGAAATGCCAACTACAGCTGGTGAAACTAATGACGAGATTATTCAAGCTATTCAAAGTGGAGCAATTGCCGAAGAAGTATTAGATGAGTGTGTAGATAGACTACTTGAACTTATGTTTACAACTGAGGAAGTTTACAAAAATTCACAGCAACAAGAAGTTGATATAGAAGCACATCACAGAGTAGCACAACGTGCTGCGGAAGAGTCCATCGTCCTTCTGAAAAATGAAGAAAATATATTGCCGCTTAAGAAGGGCACAAAAGTAGCTATCATTGGTGATTTTGCCAAACAACCTCGATATCAAGGTGCGGGTTCGTCTATTGTAAATCCAACAATTTTAGATAATACACTAGATTATTTTGATCAATCTGGACTTGTCAGTGTTGGATATGAATCTGGATTTGAACGTTATGGAAACAAAAATACGAAAAAATTAGATAAAGCATGTGCACTTGCAAAAGAGGCAGATGTCGTTCTTTTCTATATGGGCTTAGATGAAGTAACCGAGGCAGAAGGATTAGATAGACAAAGCATGAAGCTTCCTGACAATCAGCTTGAATTGTTACAGGCACTTAAAAAAGTGAATGCCAATATTGTAGCTGTTCTTTCCTGTGGTTCTGTAGTAGAAATGCCATGGATCTATAACGTAAAAGGATTAGTACATGGATATTTAGCAGGACAAGCTGGTGGCAGAGCTATTCTTAGAGTTATAACAGGTGATGTAAATCCATCAGGAAAACTATCAGAAACGTATCCACTACGTTATGAAGATACACCTTCTTATCATCAATTTCCTGGTAAGGAAGTGAGCGTAGAATATAGAGAAAGTATTTATATTGGCTATCGTTATTACGATACAGCGAATATTGAAGTGCTTTTCCCGTTCGGATACGGGCTTAGCTATACAACGTTTAAATATTCCAATATTCAACTTTCAAAAAATGAAGTTACATTTGAATTAACCAATACAGGAAACGTTGTTGGTATGGAAGTCGCGCAGCTGTATGTAGGTTGTAAATCGGAAGCTATTTTCAGAGCTAGCAAGGAATTAAAAGGTTTTACCAAAATATTATTGAATGCCGGTGAAACAAAAACCGTAACGATTCCTTTTGACGATAAAACATTCCGTTATTTCAATGTGAAGACGAACAAATGGGAAGTAGAAGAAGCAGAATATGAAATTATGATAGGTTCATCGAGCTCTGATATCAAATTGGCGGACACTATTTCTATAGAAGGAACTGGAGCGCCACTACCGTACGATAAAGCTCAGCTTCCAACTTATTATTCAGGTAAAGCTAACCATGTTACTGAAGCAGAATTTGAAAATCTACTCGGTTTTAAAGTGCCTATTGCCAAATGGGATCGCTCGAAACCACTTGGTTACAACGATACAATTGCCCAGTGCCAATATGCTAAGGGAGGATTTGCAAGGTTTGCATATCATCTCATTGTCTTTGTATATCGGTTCCTGAATAAGATCGGTAAAAGAAGTACAGCAAACATTATTATGATGTCGATCTATCATATGCCGTTCCGCGGAGTTGCAAGAATGACCGGTGGAATTATGAATATGCCGATGTTAGATGGTATTTTGATGATGGTTAATGGTCAATTCTTTAAAGGCTTGAAACATGTAATAAAGGAAAAAAACAAACTGTCAAAGATTAACAAGGAAAACAAGACCATAGCAGCTGCGACAAAGGAGATGTAGAATAGGGTGAGCCAAGAACATATGAAAACTAATAAATCAGCATCGGGCTTAAAATCTGTTTGGAATAAATATAGTGAAAAGCATCCTGGTATTGTACAGTTCATCGTATTCACTCTACTAAGTATGGGTATGACGGTATTACAGCTCGTCTTAATGCCGCTGTTAAAGGCCATATTCGCACAAACCACATTAGTTACGACAAGCTTTCAAATTATGCAGTTTGGTCAAAACTTTGATGGAAGTCCGTACTATTTATTCGATTATGGAGCGGGTTCACTTGCATCAGGCGGTGGAGGTGGGTTAGCCTATTTTCTTGCCGTGCAATTGACAATCGGAATCGCACAGATTATTAACTTCTTTTTACAAAGAAACATAACATTTAAGTCGAACAGTAACATTTGGACAGCGGCTTTCTGGTATGTTATTGCTTATATTGTCATTACAATTGGTGCTGCGGCAGCACAAGGATTCTATAAAGCTCCGATTTATAACTTATTAATGAACACATGGGGAATGGGCCAACTAGGTGAAACAACAGCAGATATTATTACAATGCTAATTAATGCTGCAATCTCATTCTGGGTATTCTTCCCAATATTTAAAATTATCTTTAAACAAGAACCTGAAAAAATGACCAAGTAAAGGTAGTGTGAGCATGAAGTTATTATCAGTAGTAATACCTTGTTATAATTCACAAGACTATATGAGATACTGCATAGAATCCCTTTTACCTGGTGGAGAAAGCGTAGAATTACTGATAGTAAATGATGGCTCCGCTGATCAAACAGCAGAAATTGCAGATGACTATGCAACGAAATATCCAACTATAGTAAAAACATTCCATCAGGAAAACGGCGGACACGGTGAAGCCGTTAATACAGGAATCCGTAATGCAACTGGCTTATATTTTAAAGTGGTAGACAGTGATGATTGGGTAGATATAAGAGCATATCTCAAAATACTCGAAACATTAAAAGATTTTGTAGCAGACAAGCAGACTGTAGATATGATGATTAGCAATTTTGTATATGAAAAAGAAGGCGCTAAATACAAAAAAATTATGAAATTTGAAAATGTTCTTCCAGAAGGAAAAATTTTCTCCTGGGAGGACACTAAGTCTTTTCGTAAAGGACAGTACCTTCTCATGCATGCGGTCATGTACAGAACACAGCTACTAAGAGATTGTGGGTTACAGCTTCCGAAACATACCTTTTATGTGGACAATTTATTTGTATATGTTCCACTTGAGCATGTAAAGAAAATTTACTATATTAATGTGGATTTTTATAGATATTTTATAGGCAGAGAAGATCAATCGGTTCAAGAAAGCATTATGATTAAGCGAATTGATCAACAGATTAAAGTTAACAAGCTTATGATTGAATCCGTTCAACTCGAACATATAGAAAGTTTAAAGCTTCACAAGTATATGCTTCATCATCTAGAGATTGTAACGATTGTATCTGTTATTTTGTTAATACGCTCGGCAACTGCAGAGAATTTAGAGAAGAAAAAAGAATTATGGCACTATATTAAGGAGCAAGATATAGAACTATATCATAATCTCCGCTATGGAATGATGGGGCGTTTAATCAATTTACCGGGTCGTCCTGGACGTAGTATTTCTATAGGAGCTTACAAAATATCGCAAAAACTAGTTGGATTCAACTAACGTATAAAAAATCGGGGAATGACATCTATGAATGTTAAATATGACTTTCTAATTGTAGGTGCAGGCATGTATGGTGCTGTATTTGCTCATGAAATGAATAAATCGGGAAAAACATGTTTAATTATCGATAAACGAAGCCATGTAGCAGGAAATATACATACAGAAAAAGTCGAAGATATTCTAGTTCATCAGTACGGCGCTCATATTTTTCATACAAGTAATAAGGAAGTATGGAATTATGTTAATCAGTTTGCGGAATTTAACAGATATATTAATAGTCCGATAGCCAACTACTACGGAGAAATATATAATTTACCATTTAATATGAACACATTTAATAAAATGTGGGGTGTTGCTACACCAGATGAAGCAAAGCTACGAATACAACAGCAATGTAAGGACAATTATGTGGAAAACCCACAAAATTTACAGGAACAGGCGATCAACTTAGTGGGACCGGATATTTATGAAAAGTTGATTCGCGGTTATACGGAGAAGCAATGGGGTCGTTCTTGCACAGAAATACCTGCATTTATTATTCGTAGACTTCCTGTTAGATTTACTTATGACAATAATTACTTCAAAGACCCGTATCAAGGTATTCCAATCGGTGGATATACAGCGATGATCGAACGAATGATTGAAGGTATAGAAGTTAAACTTAATACAGACTATCTTCTTGAGAAAGAGCAATGGGACAGTATGGCGGACAAGGTCATTTACACAGGTCCTATTGATGCTTACTTTGACAATAGGTTTGGTGTGTTGGAATATAGAAGTTTGAGGTTTGAAACGGAAGTTTTGGATACAGCTAATTATCAAGGTAATGCGGTAGTTAACTATACGGATCGTGAGACTCCCTATACTCGTATTATAGAGCATAAGCATTTTGAATTTGGTACTCAGCCTAAAACCGTCATTAGTCGTGAATATAGCGAAGAATGGAAACGAGGCGATGAGCCGTATTATCCGATCAACGATGAAAAAAATAATATATTGTATGAAAAATATAAAGCACTAGCTGAAGCTGAGAGCAACGTTATTTTTGGTGGTCGTCTAGGCGAATACAAATATTATGATATGGATAAAGTGGTAGAAGTTGCTTTGCAGAAGGTTAAAGCGGTTCTAGGTTAAACGGAGACGAATTAATAGTGTAAGAAAATTTATTATTTATATTTAGAGCCATCCGGCGCCGGATGGCTCTTTAATTTGTTACGACATACCGTATAGTAATGCAAATTAAGCAATTGATATGTGCCATAGAATTTGTACAAAAAAAACGATAGGAAAATTTCTGTCCATTGCGTAGTATGCACGTATTATTTAATATTGTAATTGATAATGCTTATCATTATCAATTATTAATAAGGATAATACAGGGGGAAAACAACGATGTTTCAAGTGAAAAAGGTAGGTATGCTTCTAGTATGTATAGCAATTATGGGTTCTACATTGATAGCATGTGGAAACAAAGATAATAGTTCGAACAATACACCAACATCAGAGACACAAGCAACAGCTACGCCAGCTCCTGAGCAAACAGAGGAAACAACGAGAATGTTTACAGACTGGACAGGTCATGAGGTAGAGATACCTGTTAATCCAAAGCGCGTCATCTATCATGGAGAAGTAACAGGTGATGTTCTGGCACTTGGAGTCACTCCAGTAGGGGTGATGAAGAATGAAAATGGTGGTACGGTATATGATGACTTAATAGCTGACATTGAAGATGTTGGTTTTCCGTTAAGTTTGGAGAAATCACTAGAAATTAATCCTGATCTAATTATTTTCTCTAATTCAGACGCTGCACAATACGAGCAGATTTCAAAAGTTGCTCCAACGGTAACTTTCAACTCCTTTGCTCCAATTGCAGAGAGAATGCAAACATTAGGGGATTTACTGGGCAAGCAAACAGAAGCAGAAGCATGGTTAGCACGATATAACACTACAATGAAAGAAATGTGGGCATTATTACATGAAAGTGGTATCAAGGAAAGTGAAACAGCTTCTGTATTTACAATGTATCCCGGTAATCGACTGTTTGTTATGGCTGGTGCAGGATTACCACAATTTTTATACGAAGAGAATGGTTTTAAGCCAGTAGACAAGGTTCAAGAAATCATTGATCAAGAAATTGGTTTTGTAGAAATCTCTGCGGAATTATTGAATGAATATGTTGGCGACAGAATATTTATATTGAATCCCGTAGACCCTGCGGCACTAGAATCAACAAATGAATTAATGGAAAGTGAAGTTTGGAAAAACCTACCTGCTGTGAAAAGTGGTTATGTGTACAATTTTGATATTGTGAAAGCTGGTAGTGATGCACTCTCAAGAGATTGGATGATCGAAGAACTTCCAAAAGTTATAATTCAGTAATAATAAATTGAAAAAAATATGTCTTTATTAGAAGCTCTTTAACTACGGTTGAAAAGCTTCTTTTTTTCGTCTAAAATGATATTATTGATAATGATTATCATCCGCAACAAAGGAGGTCACAACGTGCATGTTCAATCTATCCAAGAAACATTGCGTTCTTTGTCTTTTCATTTGTTAGATATTGAACTGATGAAATATAACACTGAAGCTTTTCATCCAAAAGAGAGAGTGGATTCATATACGCTTCTTATAATAAAGAGCGGTTCGGGTTCGATCTATAAAGATGCTGTGAAATTATTGTTTTCCAGTCATAGTGCATTTCTTTTGAATCCAGGTAATTGCTATCAAATCGTAAGTGCCGATAATGAGGACGTTCAATATTATAAAGTTAAATTTTTAATAACACGGATAAACGAATTATCTCAACCCGAAGTATATAAACATGAATTATTTCCGAGTCGTAGTGAGCTACGTGTCTATCCGTTATCTCAATTAATAGATATGTCTGAGCAGCTCTATGAGAATAAAGGCAATTATGAACATATAGAATCTTTCCAACAAAATTTGAGATTTATGAAATTAATGGGCTTTGTGTTAGAACATAATATCATCTCAGAAAGAAAACCAAACTCAATTCAAGCGATAGAACGAACTGTTCAATATTTACAAGATCACTATACAGATAAAATAACGGTTAAGTTTTTATCGCAAATGGCGGGATACCCGAATAGTCAATATTCCATTATGTTTAAGGAGTTAACTGGTCAGAAACCATTGGATTATCTAACTGAACTCCGTATTAAGCAGTCTAAAAATTGGCTTCTTCAATCAAAAGAATCTTTGCGATATATTGCTGAGAAGGTAGGATTTGCAGATGAATATTACTTCAATCGTAGATTTCGTCAAACAACAGGTATGTCTCCAAGACAATATGCTAAAGCAATGGAACGTCAAGTTAGCGTAAAAGATTGTGCGGGGCATGAAGTTGCTATTCCATCAAAACCTTCACGTGTTATCTTTTATGGAAATTCTATGCAAGACTTATTGCCACTTGGTATCGAACCCATTGAAGGTGGATATGACGGAGGTTCTTTCAATAGAGAGAAAGCTTCGCTTATTAAGCCTGACCTAATTATCTTTGATAGGGAAGATGAACAGGAATACAAAAAAATTTCACAGATTGCTCCAACATTACAATACAATTCGCATGATTCACTTGAAGAGCGACTGCTTACATTAGGAAAATGGTTTGGAAAAGAGTCGGAAGCTAGGCAGTGGCTTAATCATCATGCTAATAACTCTGATCGAATGTGGAGGCAGCTACAAACCTACATTAAGCCGGGAGAGACAGCATCTGTATTTGTATATCACCGCGGTAAACGTCTGTTTGTTATGGGCAAGATTGGATTAACTTCTGTTCTCTATCATCCAAGTGGCTTTCGCCCTGTAGACAAGGTCAAGGACCTTCTTGGGGAGGAACAAGCATATAAGGAAATATCATTATCTAATGTCCAAGATTACGCAGGAGATCGTATTTTTATGATCTGTCCTAGTGACCCCGTTTCAAGAAGAGCAATGGAGGAAACAATCAGTAGCAATCTTTGGAAAAGCATTCCAGCTGTGCGTAATGGATTAGTGTATTTAGTAGATGAACTGACATGGAACTGTGTCGATGCCATCACTATAAGCAAGCTACTTAATCTGCTGCCAACGTTGTTAAAGCATACTTCTTAAGTGTATAAGAAGTGAAGCATACCCATCTTTTGTCCAAAGTTATCATTAGATTTGTCCATTGTATTCAAAAAGAATTCGAGTTTACAATGGAATGATAATGATTCTCAAATGTAACTATAGATTTATAAATTAGAATGAGGTGGACAACAGTTGACAGAGCAACTTGAATTATATGATGTAACAATTATAGGTGGTGGCCCTGCGGGGATGTACACGGCTTTTTATAGCGGAATGCGAGATTTGAAAACTAAAATTATTGAAGCGAGTGAAGAACTCGGTGGACGTATGCTTATATATCCAGAGAAAATGGTGTGGGATGTTGGTGGTGTTCCACCAATATTGTGTGAAAAGCTTATTGTCCAAATGGTAGAGCAGGCGAACACTTTTGAACCTACAATTATACTGGGTCAACAGATTGTTGGATTAGAGAAGCAAGATGATGGAACCTATATTTTGGAGGCGAGCAGTGGCGAAAAGCATTGGACACGTACAGTTATACTTGCCATCGGACGAGGAATTTTAAAGATGGCTAAGCTTGAACTTACAGGAGCTGAACGCTATGAAGTGACTAATTTGCATTATACTGTACAAGGATTGGAACCTTTTCATGGGAAACGTGTTTTAATCTCAGGAGGAGGTAATTCTGCGGTAGATTGGGCGAATGAATTGGAATCCATAGCTAGTCAAGTTACAGTTGTTCATCGTCGTAGCCAATTTGGTGGGCATGAGAAAAATATTATTCGAATGAAAGATTCTTCAGTTAACGTACTTACTCCATATGAAGTAAGCGAATTATATAGTAGCAATGGGGCGGAGATTGATCAAGTTACACTGCGGAACATAGAGACGGGAGAAACTAGTCATCTAGAAGTGGATGCAGTCATTGTTAATCATGGCTTAGTATCTGATTTTTCGGGAATTAAAGATTGGGGCTTAGATATGGATGATTGGAATGTATTTGTTAACCCCAAATTGGAGACAAATCTATCTGGAATCTATGCCGCAGGTGACTTTGCCTATTATGAAAGTAAGGTCAATCTTATTGCTGGCACATTTACAGATGCTGTATTGGCATTAAACAGTGCTAAGTTATATTTGGAACCAGAAGCTCCAAAAGTAGCTTATGTATCCTCCCATAATGAGCGATTCAAGGAAAAGAATAAAGTACTAGGTGTGGTAGAAGAATAGTTAATATATCCACTATTCTATGAAAAACAACCGAAACGGACACGCCGTTTCGGTTGTTTTTGTTAATAGAATGCTGACACCTTTCTCCATAGTGCTCGTTGTATTCATTAAGAGATTAGTCAGTAAAGAGGCTATTGGTCAAGAAGTGCTTCTTCTACTTGGTCTAATACAAGATTATAAGCTACTGGACCAAATCCAGCGATCCATACCGTATTATCTACTGTGTAAACATTATCCTTTTGCACAGCTGTTAGATTGCGCCACAGCGAATTATCGCGAAGTTCTTTTAATGCCGACTCATTTTGAGCTTCACCGCCAGACAAAATTAAGAAAATGTGATCTGGGTTAATTTGTGGTAGTAGCTCGAGTGAGATATTTTCTAAAACTTCATTCATGACGATTCCCATTGATGCATAATCTGGACTAGGAATACCGGCAACATCATATAACATATCAGGCGAGTAGAAAGAATCATCGTCAGCAACACTTGGTGCAAATAATTGAATCAACTTATCATTCAAACGGAAAATCATGACCGTTTCACCCGCAACATCACTAGCTGCTACACGATTTCCTAGCTCTTTGGCGCGATCCATTAAATCATTCACAATCACTTCTGCTTCTTGCTCTTTACCTAATACTTTAGCCGTATTCTTAAACCAAGCAAGTGAACTAGGGAAATAGCTAGTCATATAAGTAGGTGCGATCTTGCTAATTTGATCATAATGCTCGGATAGTGCTTGATTGGCTAGAATAAGATCTGGTTCAGTAGATAAGAGAACCTCTTTGTCAAAGATATTAACTTGTCCTAGAGGAATAACACCATCCATTCTATCTTTTAGATAGTCAGGAAAATCCATTCCATTTTGCGTAACGATAGAATGTGGCTTCAATCCTAAAGCTATAAGATGGTCAGCATATGCATAAGTCAGTCCTGCAATACGCTGAGGTTTAGCTGGTATCTCTACTTCTCCAAATAGACCGTCAACTACTTGTGTCTCTGATGCGTCTATTTCAGGTGTTTGTTCGGCATTTGTTGCTTCTGTTTCCTGTACAACATCTAATGGAGGTATTTCTTGTTTCGTCTGTATATTGCTGCTGCACCCTGCAATTAAGAGTAAAATCAATGCTCCTAATATAAATGCGGATAATCTTTTAGTACCAGTCATTCGTTTAAAACTATGCATGTGTATTGTCTCCTCTATTGATTATTATTCTCAATTACAATTATAGAGAAGCCAATAACAATCGTCTATTCACTATCGTATCTTATTAGATGCACAATAATGACCTCATTTGCTTGGGTGTTTCCTCAAGCAATAGACGATGAGAAAATGAGGTGTAGCTGCTAAGCACATACGATATATCTTGGTGATATACACGGTTACGTTTAACCGCCTCTTGCGCTCTCCACCATGGTGACTCAAGCCAACGTAGTTTATCAGTTGCAGTTAAAGAAGGATGAAACGTCAAAACAATATAATCTGCACTTAGTTTATCCATTTGCCAGCCAGACGTGATATAGTGTCGCTGCTGCTGTTCAATAAATGCAGGTGGATTAAGCTTCAAATCTTGATACAGCACTGCACCGATATGGCGAAACCCTGCAACATAGCAATCATGAGGGCGTACAAGTATAGATATTATAGTAGCATCGCCTATTAGTCCTTGTACCTCGGCTGCCTTTACCCGTGATTGTTCTTCATAAGCTGCCAACCAGTCCTGTGCCTGATGTTCATAGCCTACCGCATAGGCGATTTCCATAAGCTGACTACGCCAATCTTGTGTCTCAAAGGAGATTTTCATTGTCTCTGAAACCTTTTCAAGTTGGCGTAATTGTTCCTCGGTTGTATACTCACTCACTAATATCAGCTCTGGCTCAGATTCCATTAGCGTTTTTAAGTCGGGCTCTTCTCCTTCGTATCGATTCAGAAATAAGGTACTGTTCAGCAAAGATGTAGATTCCTGAAATTTCCTACCAGAAGAAGCACAAGGTTCTAAACCAAGCGATAGTAGATGACCGGTATACTGGTTATTAAGCGCCGCAATTTTTGGTTTTTTTTGGTTTCGATTAATATAGACGGTTGGCGATACACCGACATGCTTTTTGAACATACGGCTAAAATATAGTGAATTACTATAACCAACCTTGCTTGCCACGTCCACAATAGTGCCCTCTTCATTTAAAAGTAACCTTCGTGCATGCTTCATCCGTACTTCGGTCACATAGTCCTGTGAGCTTTTACCTATCGTTTGCTTAAATAATCTGGAATAGTAGGCATGGGAAAATCCGGTTCTCTGAGCCAATTGTTCACGAGATAATGTACTGGAGTAATTTTCTTCAATATAGCGAATGACCTGATAAATCAACTGCTCAGCGTCATAATTACCTACTTGATCTATTCGCTCTCCAACGCCTATGGCCCATTGGAGAAATAAAGCTTGCGCTTGCATGTGATTCCATGTTCCACTTTGTTGCCAAAGAGCATATAACGTTCTGATGTCCTTTTGTTCATAGGAGTGTAGTTCAAAGATTTTATTAGAGAGGAAAAGTGATGCTTCCCTCGTGTAAATATCGTTTATCGTATGGTCATAATTATGTATCTTCATTAAGAACATACGTATATTGTTGGGACAAGTTTGTTCAATCTGAAGCTGCTGGTGAGCTTGAATAACCATGCATTGTCCAGCCTTCATATGTCGAATAAAAGGCTTGTCTGTAATGATTAACTCTCCCGCATCGAGTACGACTATCAGTTGTACTCCATCAACAACATAAGTGCATGTTGTTGGTAGCTTTGTAACAAGTTCTATTGACTCTATGATGTATAGCATAGATGGACATCCCCCTTACTCATACAACCATTATACGTGAAACGAAGGCAAGTGTAATTCATGAGCATGAGAGATTAGTGAAGGATACGTCTGGTCATTCAGCTTTTTTGCCATGAAAGTAATCAATCAGCCATTTCGTAAGCTGTTTATGTGAGTTGCTAAAATATCGCTCAGAACTGTACATTAGCTCAAGGTGACGTAGTGGTGTATGTTCTGTGATTGGTATAGCTATGATATCTGATAGTAAAGATTTTTCTCTTAGTAAACCATCGGGTTGAATCGTAACACCAACCCCACCACGAACCAATTGTAGAAGAGAAATAGCAGAGCTAGTTTCCATTACTGTTGTCAATTGAAAGCCCTGCTCTCTGCAAATTTTATCTACTATTTCACGTCCGATAAAACCTTTAGGATACATGACCAATGGGAGATGTTCTAATTCATGTAGAGCGATTTCTTTTCTGCTAGCTAGTTCACTTGCTACATTGACGTATAAGTGATACGGTTCCGACCTAAGTGGAATTTGTACTAATCTTTTATCTGACGTACCTTTCAAACCAATACCAATATCCACTCTATTGTTGAGTAATTCTTCTTGAATGTTGAGAGTAGATCGAGCCTGCAGTTGTATATTGGGATATTCGGACTTGAAATGAATAAACAAAGGAACCAGTTGGAAATCTAAATCAGAAGGCAGTACGCCAAGACGTACTGTTCCTCGCTGACCTGCTACCAGTTCACTTATTGCATTTTTAGCATCCTGTTCTGCATGTAGCATCTTACCCCCATGCAGTCGCAATAAATGTCCAGCTTCTGTTGCTACAACCTGTTTACCAATACGATCGAATAGTGGCATAGCGAGTTCTGCTTCGAGTACACGAATTTGTTGGCTTAATGTTGGTTGTGTGATTCCAAGTGATTCGGCTGCTTTTGTAAAATGAAGATGTTCGTATACAGCCATAAAATATTGAATATGACGAGTGTCCATAAGGTCTCCTTAATTTGATAGTTAATTTCTATTATAATAATAGAAATTATAGAATTGATCAATGAAGTGGTAATGATTATACTTTTGTTACACACTCAAGTACAGGAGGCAACATAAGTGAAAAAATATTATTTGTTGTTAGCTATTTTTGTTGCAGCATTAAATCTAAGACCGATTATTACTTCTGTTGCGCCATTGCTTGGTACTATGCAATCGAGTCTAGGAATGAATGGTCTGACAGCAAGCCTGTTAACTACACTGCCCGTATTATGTATGGGTATATTTGCTCCTATAGCAACCATTATGCGAGATCGATGGGGTCTTGAAAGAACCATATTTATAGCTCTAGCATTAATCACTGGGGCAACAGCATTACGAGGTGTTATGGGCTCTATAAGTATACTAGTTATTACAGCTCTTATTGGCGGAATAGGCATTAGTTTGGCCGGACCGTTGTTATCCGCATGTATTAAAAAATACTTTCCTAAAAATCCTGGTCTTGTGAGTGTATACTCTGTTTCTTTGACAGTTGGTGCAGCAATTGCTTCCGCTTTGTCTATACCAATCTATAATCGCAATCATCAAAGTCTTACACTGACTTTATCTTGTTGGGCAATAATAGGTGTTGTTGCATTACTAATATGGATACGATTGATTGGTAATACGGAAAAGACGGTAGGCTCAGTAAACTCTAAGCTACCTATCCGAAATAAGCGTGCAATATTATTGACACTTTTTTTCGGATGTATGGCAAGTATGTTTTATTCCATGACAGCATGGATATCTCCGATTGCACAGAGTTTTGGTTACAGCAAAGCCAGTTCAGCATTACTACTTACAGTATTTACAATTGTACAAATTCCAATATCCATCATTGTTCCAGGTCTTGTATCTCGATTCGGCAAACGGCGATTCTTTCTAGTTATTTGTAGTCTATTTGAGTTTGTCGGTGTTGTGATGCTGTTATTACATCTTCCGATGATGCCTGCTATTATTTGTTTGGGAATTGGTGCGGGGGGTCTCTTCCCGCTTGCACTTATGCTGCCTATTGTTGAGACCAAGACAGCTCAAGAGGCTGGAGCTTGGTCAGCAATGTCACAGTGCGGTGGTTATATAATCGGAGCGATGGGGCCTCTGTTAATTGGAGTAATATATGATAATAGCGGTAGCTTTACACCTGCTCTTATAGTAATGCTCGTTATTATTGTTCTAATGATTGGAGTACAATTACTCATTTCTAATGGTGCTGCCGTTGTAAAGCACGCGAATAGCTAATAATAATTATGTAATAAATTTATTAGGTTTACAATTTGAAGGTACAGCAGGATCGCTACACATTCTTTCATTAGTCTTTCATTGATTTTTGCTAATGTTCAAAGAGCAGGCATGAATTAATAAGAATGAAGGAGTGAGTACATATTGTTATCTATGAAATGGAGAAAAACTAGTAACCTATTTATGGTCTTTGTTATGATGTTCAGTTTATCACTTCCACTAACCTCTAAATCCGCGCACGCAGTTCACAAAGAAAGTGGAAGCCGAGTGGTTGTACAAATCTCTGCTGGATGGAACTACAGTTTGGCTCTCAAGCCAAATGGAACAGTGATTGGTTGGGGATTAAATAATCATAATCAGGCAGCCCCACCTATCGACCTAGATGAAGTCATATCAGTATCAGCAGGGGATCATCATTCACTAGCATTAAAGTCAGATGGTACTGTCATTGCATGGGGAGATAACGGTGTAGGGGAAAGTGACGTACCAGTTGGATTGACAGATGTAGTAGCTATTGCCGCTGGTTGGAAACACTCTCTAGCATTAAAATCAGATGGTACAGTAGTGGCTTGGGGAGACAATGGAGCGGGAGAAAGCACAGTACCAGTTGGATTGACGGATGTAGTGTCCATTTCAGCAGGACGCGGTCATTCCGTAGCATTGAAATCAGACGGCACGGTTAAGACTTGGGGCATAAATTATGAAAATCCTCCATTCGTAACTCCTAGCTTGACTAATATTGTATCTATTTCTGCTGGTACATATCATACGCTCGCTCTTAGATCGGATGGAACAGTTGTTGCGTGGGGTGATTCTCATCAAGGTGGAACGACTGTACCCGCTGGATTAAGTGGAGTAATAGCTGTTGCAGCTGGAAACCTACACTCTCTAGCATTGAAATCAGATGGTACAGTAGTCGCTTGGGGGAGTAATGAGAATGGTCAATCCACAATACCGGCCAATGCAACGGAAGTGATATCGATATCTGCGGGATTGAATCACTCATTGGCATTAAAATCAGATGGAACCATTGTTGCATGGGGGGATAATAGCAGTAATCAATTGAACGTTTATAACAAAGATACTAATCCGATTAAAGGTAAACGTATTGCTGCAGGTGAAAGCTTTACTTTAGCATTAAAATCAAATGGTGATGTGTTCATAGTAGGAGATAATGATCTCGGTCAACTGGATGTACCTGCTGGTTTGAATGATGTAGATTCAATCGTGGCAAGCCAGTTACATGCACTAGCACTAAAATCAGATGGTACGGTAGTAGGCTGGGGAGACAATAGCTCTGGTCAACTTGATATACCAAATGGCTTAAGTAATGTGGCATCGATTGCAACTGGAAAGTCACATTCTCTAGCACTGAAATCAAATGGAAATGTAGTGGGCTGGGGAGATAATAGTGCAAACCAAATTACTTTTCCTGATGGCATGAATGCTGTAGTAGAAATTGCCGCTGGGGAGGCGCATTCCCTTGCACTACTATCAAATGGAACTGTAATGGGCTTTGGAGATAATAGCTTCGGTCAGATTGATATACCAGTAGGTTTAGACAAGGTAGTAGCAATCGCAGTAGGTAGCTTCCACTCCATGGCATTACAAGCTGATGGAACAGTAGTTGCATGGGGAGATGATGGTGCAGGTCAGATAACAATACCTGCGGGCTTGAGTGCAGTAGCATCCATCGCTGCGGGAGAATCAAATTCTGTAGCACTGAAAACTGATGGTACTGTTGTTGCATGGGGATCCAATGACAATGGGCAAACAGACGTGCCCTCTGACTTGAATGCAGTGAATTCTATTGCAGTAGGCTCTGGTCACATGGTTGCTCTAAAAGCAGATGGTAATGTTATTGCCTGGGGAAATGATATTGCTGGAGAAGCGAGTATTCCAGGCGATAATAATCTAAGTGATTTGACAGTAGATATTGGACAATTTGTTGAACCATTTGACGCTAATACTACGGAATACACTCATTATTTCAACGGGCATTTAAGATCTGAGTTGCAGTTAACAGCGACGCTTGTTGATTCAATGTATACAGCATGGTATGTGGACAATGAGTTCTATGCAAGTGGTAGTGCAGTTACGATTGATGTCCAGAACGTGCAAAATACACTCAATGTTCCGATTCAAGTAGAACCTTATTTATTACCTGGGAAGACGTATACCGTCACATTGGAAAATGATATTACAGCTCCGGAAGTGCAATTCGATCCTAATGGAACTGATTCAGATGATGAATTATTTATAAGTAATGTAACGATTGCAGATAGTCAAAGCGGTGTTGATGCTAATAGCTTACAATATGTATGGACGCAAAGTACGGATGTTCCTAGCACAGGATGGCTACCATTTGCTGATGGTGATGCACTAAGCCATGCTAGTGGAAATAGTGATTGGTTTTTACATGTTAAGGCAACAGATAATGTCGGGAATGAAGTTTATGAAATCTCTGATGCTTTTTATGCAGATATCCCAACACCGACACCGACAATAAAGCCAACACCAACAACACAACCTGTCTATCAATCAAGTAATGCGAATTTAGTGCAGTTAGATGTATATCATTCTACAGAGAAGCTTCAACTTACACCGATTTTCAGTCAAGAAATAACGAATTATAAGTTAGAGACAGAAGAGGAGAAAGTAGAATTACATCTAGAGGCGGCAAGTAATGCAGCGATTGTAAAAGTATTGGGGGAAAATGTTGAAAAGACTAGTAATGTTACCTTGAAAGTAGGGATCAATGTGTTTGACATTACGGTTCAAGCGGAGAACGGAACAATTAAAACATATACCGTAACCATTACTCGTAAAGTCGCTCCTACAGTTCCTGTATGTACATTTACAGATATCAAAGATCATTGGGCGAAAGTGGACATTTGTGAAGCAGTTGCACTTGGTATTGTAGAGGGAATGAATACAAACACCTTTATGCCAGATGGTTACGTTTCAAGAGCGGAATTTGCTGTGATGCTAATGCGTACTCTTCAAATTCCTATTAATAATGAAGCACCGGCAACAACGTTCCGTGATAGGGACGACATTCCAGAATGGGCACGATTGTCTATTCAGACGGCTACTTCCGTAGGTATTCTCGATGGATATTTGGATGGATCACTATTACCACAAAGGACGGTAAGTCGAACAGAATTAGCTATTATGATTGCAAGGGCAATGGCGTGGGAAACAAAAGGTATTGTGAATACTCCTTTCGCTGATGATGCAAAAATTCCAGCATGGGGTAAAGCTTATGTTGAAGTTACTCGTAAACATGGACTTATGTTAGGCTTGAAAGACAATCGTTTTGCGCCAGAGGGCCAGACGACAAGAGCTGAAGCAACCGTTGTACTTTTACGATTGTGGAAGCTTATTCATCAATAGCATTTATTTGATACAAGAAATGGCGAATCAGGAATATATCCTGTTACGCCATTTCTTTTTTTTGTAAGCGTGCATTGTTATCTCTCTATAACAAAATGAAATGTAGATTAATCGACATAAATGGAATATTATTGCAATATATAAAATGGTATATTATATTGAGGGAAATATAAAGTTGAATTTGCTATGAAATTCATAAAGAGAAAGGAGTTTTACATAAGGTGTTTACTGTAGAACTTATCTTTATGATCATTTCTGTAATAATGATGGGTATTATTTTCTTCTCTTTGTACCGCTTCAGACGAGAACCAGGTGTTAGATATCTCATGGGGTTAGTTGTTTGCCGAATTATTTTTGCCATCAGTGTCGTTCTGGAGAAAAGTAGCCATCTACTAGTAGAAAAGGTGATATTTCGTAACTTCCAGCAAACGGGGCTTATTTTTATCGTCCCGTTATTTATTGTCTTTGTATATGAGTTAACAGGAAGCCGCAGAGTTATGCAGTTGTATTTGAAGATAGCACTTTTTTCTATATTCTCTTTAGTTGCACTATGTATATGGTTGGATACTTATCTGCATGTTATATACTACTCGGTTCAGTTATATGAAGATGAACTAGTTACTACAAGAACAATGGTTGCTAAAGGTTTTAATTTGCTATGCTACAGTGCTTTAGCTACATGTATGTATATATTATTCAAATATTTATGGTCAATACGTAATGAATTTCGTAAGCCAGGAATATTGGTGCTACTACTTATGTCGTTACCATTTATGTTAGAGATCATTGAATTTGCCAAACCACAATGGGCTTCTTGGTTAGGGGTGCTATCTGTTTTTTGTGGAATGACAGGGACATTAATTTTATTAATCGTATTACGATTTAAATTTTTCTCGATTGTACCTATCGCCAAAAACATTGTATTTGATACAATTCAAGAAAGTATATTAATTATTAATGCTTCAGGTAAAGTCATTGATAGTAATAAAAAAGCGACGCAGTTTTTTTCGGAAATAGGATATTACAACATTTATGGTAGCACTATTACTCAATTGTTAGAGCAATGGCCAGAGTGGTATAACTTATGTCAAACTTCCCAACAAGGTAGTGTAGAAATTGATGTATGGACTAACGGTGAACGGAAAATTTATCGCGTAAATATATATCCATTGCGAGTATTTCGTAATCAAAGTCAAGGAAGTGTGTCGCTAATCTTCGATATAACGGAAAAGCAGGGGCATTTGGAGAAAATTGCTCATCTGAACGAACTGAAGGATCAATTATTTACGATTGTATCTCATGATATTCGTAGCCCATTAGCTATGCAATATCAGCTAGTTGAGATATTGGAAGAAGATCTTGATCAATTCGGCGCTGAGCATCAGGAGATTATTATGAAGCTAGGAGAGCAAATTCGGAATACACTCGGCATGTCAAACAATTTACTAGAATGGTTTCGTAGTCAAAGAGAAGATATTGGGCTACGATCTCAGATACTAGAGTTACGAGAAGTAGTAGAGGAAAGCTGTTATTTATTACATATTAATAGTATCGCTAAACATTTAAACGTACATAATAACATCTCTGTAGGTACCTATATAAATGCTGATCGAGAAGCAGTAGGATTAATTATAAGAAACTTATTATCTAATGCAATTAAATTTACTCCAACAGGTGGTTCGATTCATATAGAAGCTCAGTCCTCAGAGGATATGGTCACTATAGCTGTTTGTGATAACGGAATTGGCATGAATATAGATCAGTTACAGCAACTCTTTGTTACTAAACAGATTAATTCATCCACAGGTACGTTAGGCGAGAAAGGTGCTGGGCTTGGTTTACTTGTTAGTAAACAATTTGTCCAATTGAGTGGGGGAACGATGTGGGTAGAAAGTGAGATAGGACAAGGGAGTAGTTTTTATTTCACAATGAGACGAGGAGCTTCGCTATGAAAGTTGTTATTGTAGATGATGAGCCAATTATGTTGCTGACCATGAAGCGAATGTTGTCTAGTGTAGAAGGCATAGAGCTTGTTGGTAGTTTTCAGAATGCCGCAGAAGTGCATGCATTTATAGCGAAGCATGATGTAGATCTTGTATTTTTGGACATTCAAATTGCTAATGATGATGGAATCGAGCTAGCTCGCCACTTACGACTAACACTTACGGATATTGATATTGTATTTACAACATCGCATTCAGATTACGCGATAGAGGCTTATGATGTATACCCGCTAGATTATATGGTTAAGCCTATCTCTCGGCAAAGATTACTCCAAACGATAAATAGAGCTGTCGATAGACATAGTCATTCCTCTGATAAAAGTAATCAATTAGCGGAAGCAGGTGAGCCTAAGCTAAAGGTGCGTACTTTTGGCTGTTTTGAGGCTAATAGTGAGAACCAAGGTGCAGTGAAATGGATATCCAAAAAAAGCGAAGAGATATTTGCCTATTTAATAGTACATAGAGGTCAAAGTATAGCAAAAATGCGCATCATAGAAGACGTATTTTCAGACATGCCTTATAAGAACGCTGAAATATATCTCAATACGGCAATTTACCAGTTAAGAAAAGCGCTACTTCCTCATGGTTTTAAGGAGATTATCATTACTGGGCAGGAAAAGTATAGAGTAGAGATTAGTCAACTTGATGTTGATTTCATTGCATTTGATTATGGAGT
This sequence comes from Paenibacillus endoradicis, assembly GCF_024721975.1. Next base: position 219,408 of record NZ_JANQBB010000004.1, read on the forward strand.
AGCACAACTAACCGAAGTTAATGATGAGAATGTCGATGTAGCTATTGAACTAGAGAAACGAGTGTCAGGTGAACTTTTTGAGGAACAATCATTCGTATGGGCAGCTATGGAGCGGGAAAGTATGAATGTGTTATATCAGAACTTTGCTAATCAGCTTGCCAATTGGCTCTTTATTTATAAACGGTATCGAGAAGCAATACAAATTGTGCGAAAATTAATCTCTCGTAATGAATTTGATGAGAAGTCTAATCAGTTACTACTCAAAATCGTTGGGGCAATGGGAGATAAGCAGTCTCTTCATAACTATTATAATGACTATGTGCAATTGCTACAGAGAGAGCTTAATCTAAAACCATCAGCTACTATGCAGCAAATTTATTATCAATATCAATTATAATAAGTGTATTGTTTTCTTCAGTAAATGTATGAATCACAATAGCTGTAATAACAAGGGCACCCGATTGGGTGCCCTTAGATTTATACGTCACTTACGATATATTCAACTGTGTTATCTGTATAGTGATATTAGCCAATAGTAAAGTAGATTTGGGTAGCTATCCGTAAAAATTATTTATCATTCAACAATGCAAGATAATAAGCATATTCCAAGGGCCTACTATAGATGAGTTCTTTGTCTTTAAAACAGTCCATATCTTCAAATATTTTCTTTTGTGGCTTCCCATTAAGTTCAATAATCCATAGATTTCTATGTTCATCTACTACAAAATCCACACTTAATTCACCCAATGAGCCTATTTGAGATTCTACTACTTTTGCGGCTTTTACACTTAGTTCATTCAGAGATTGGAGGATTTCATCTGTTTTTTCTGGTGAAAATAATCGCGGAAGAATTTCTGAAACGTCATTAACCGTCTCACACATACTCGTATTAAAGTAATTTTCATAAGCGACTCTACACGCTATTGTGGAAACCATCCATTCTCCAACAATACCTTTTTGAACGAGAACTCTAATGTCAAAATATTGGTTATCAAGTTGACTTATACTAATGCCTTGTTGAACCATGTATTTTTCTTGTTTGAGCAATGCATCCAATTTCTGCTGAAGGTCCTCATTCTTTCTACAAATATATGTTGGCTTCAAACTGTGTAAAGAGATGTGAGTATCTCCATTATCCATTAATTCAACTCGATGAACAGACTTCCCTTGGGATCCATAAGAAGGCTTAATGTATACTAGTTTATACTTCTCCAACAGTTCCGTTATTTTAACTTTATTATATGAGAATGTGTCAGGTATAACATATTCTAGATGTGAATTCTTTAATAGATTATATACATCCCATTTATTGAAAAAATTGATACTGTTGAAACATTTGTTTTTACCAATTGCCTTCTCTAAACGTTGAATTACCATTAGATTTTTATTAAAACATCTGTTATAGACGGCATGAGGAAAAGGGAAGGACATTTTTTTCCACTTTCCATTTGATAAGCTAAGTCCAATAATACGTTGTTCTTTCCAAACAATATCTGCAGGAGTAAACGCGTAAAGTTTTAGGTTTAGAGTATGATGACGTTGATAAAGCTCCAAATCTCTTTTTCTACTTTTTCTATTAGCTACCATAATACCTATTAATGGTGGGTTCTCCAATCTAGTCACTCCCTAGTTAGCGATCCTTCTATTATCTATATGCTAATGTTGACATTATGAATGGGACAATAACATAGAGGAACAAGAATTTAGTAAATACTTTATGCTCAATAGCCTTTTTTGTAGGTTAATAGGTATATATAGTGTTGTCTTCAAAATCTACTCATATGATGAATAACGCATAATATAGGGAGATGAGCCATATGGGAAGATGTAATTGTCCTCCTGGTCCTCCAGGACCGGAAGGACCTCAAGGACCTCAAGGGCCTAGAGGTATTCAAGGAGTAACAGGAGCAACGGGAATAGCAGGAGCAACGGGAGCAGCAGGAGCAACAGGAGCAGCAGGAGCAACAGGAGCAGCAGGAGCAACAGGAGCAACAGGAGCAGCAGGAGCAACAGGAGCAACAGGAGCAGCAGGAGCAACAGGAGTAGCAGGAGCAACGGGAGCAACAGGAGCAGCAGGAGCAACAGGAGCAGCAGGAGCAACGGGAGCAACAGGAGCAGCAGGAGCAACAGGAGCAGCAGGAGTAGCAGGAGCAACAGGAGCAACGGGAGCAGCAGGAGCAACAGGAGCAGCAGGAGCAACAGGAGCAACAGGAGCAACAGGAGCAACAGGAGTAGCAGGAGCAGCAGGAGCAACAGGAGCAACAGGAGCAGCAGGAGCAACAGGAGCAACGGGAGCAGCAGGAGCAACAGGAGCAACAGGAGCAACGGGAGCAACAGGATCCAGCGGATTAATTCCTTTCTCAACCGGTATTATCCTTAGTGGAGCTACTGTAGTCTCAGCTGCTCCAATTTTAATGGGTTTTGGTGATCACACAGTTGAAGTAATCGATGGTTCTGGGGAATCAACTATGCCACCAGAAGCAGGTGGTTTTGCTTTTCCAATTCCCTTCGCTGGTACCGTTCAAAATTTACAAATAAGTGCTGATCTATTAGTAGCTTCTGTGGTTTCTATAAATACGCTAGGTCTTCAATATGATTTTACAGTTTTCCTCGCACCTTCAGTTCCTAATAATGGGATTGATCATATTTCTTCAGCTTACGTGACAACTCCACTGACTAGTTCTGTTAGATTTGGATTTCCTAATAATATTATTACTGCGGGTACTTTCCGCACGGCAACGAATATAAATGTCGCAGGATCATTAGTAGTCGCTCCAGGAGATCGCATTGGTATTCGTATACGAACACTTGCGTCTACTGATCCTTCAGCAGCTGATATTACACAACTTTCGTTTAGTGCTAGTCTATCTTATACACCTTCTTAATCATTCTCTAGCATTGTATTAGGCATATTTAAAGGGCACTCAAACGGGTGCCCTTCTGTTAATTGTTAAGGAGTTAGACCAAACTGCAGCGTTATTGTTCCTTGTAAGTATATAGGTAGATCAACGTTCTTGGTGGCGTCTGTCATGAGAAACAGCATAGGTAGTATGACGGAAGTTGAGAATAGGATCATTAGATAAGGCCATCCCCTCTGTAATGATCGTTGGATCCATGAGTAGATCGACTGGCTCCTTGATAATATCAGATATGTAGAGTTGACCAAGATCAATTCGCCGGCGGTCTTCAGGCCATGCAGTAGTTGGATCGTCTGTGGGATCACCTTTCTCACCAAAAATCGCATGAAGGTGAAAAACTATAGGTTCAAATTTCAACCTCTGGTTAAGTTCCTCTTCTAAGTAATCATCTGGTTGTTGAGCAGCTTCAATAATAGATAAGGTATGCACACCTGTAGCTGGAATCCATTCGAATTTCACTGGATACGAATTACCTTCGCGATCGTTAAAGAAGTAAACATGAATGCAGTAATACTGGCATTCGGCATAACTAGAAGGTGGCATTAGCTTTTTGACAGCTAGTAAACTTTCTTTGCTTTCAGAAAAATGTGACGTAATCTCTTGGAGCAGATCTAATGGTCCAAGTGTACCTTCTTGTGCCCGATGGACAGCACGAATCATATCTAGAAATGATTCAGGTGTCCGTGCAAAAAATACCGGTATAGTCGCGCCGACTAGATTAGTGACATCTCCGCCAGGGAGCATGAATTGGACAGCCATTCCTTTGGCTGGTGACATGAAATCGGCTACTAGCGGATCAGTTGAACTGCCAGAAAAGCGGGCAATCGCATTTACTTCTTGTTCTTGCAGATGGGGAGCAGAAGTAAACGGCGCCGCAAGACCACTCGGACGGAAGACTGCCTGACAACAGATACCTTTGGCATGTGCTCGACGGTATCCCGAATGCACACCCGAAATATTTTCAATCGCATCCACAGTTTGCGAGGCTATGCTAGATGAAACGGTAATATGCTTCGAATGATCATGATCTGGATTAGAAGTAGTCATATGATAAGCCTCCTATTGTTTCTAAGAAAAACCTCTTACACATCTATTCCACTTTATAGCCACCAAAGATTATCATTAAACCTACTCCATAATTTTAACCAATCATAACTAAGATTATATTTCTTGTTTTTTATATTTGAATGGCAATTTGAATGACATATTTATCTGGATCTCCTACAGCTAAATAACTAAGTAATTCATATTCATATGAGTCACCCGTAATAGTCAAATTATTATCGGCAATATAAGACATTAGCTTCTTATAGGACGCAGGTATACTTTCATACGATCCCTTGTGATTCATGATCAAATATTTACTCTGTGGCTTAATATATAGGAGCTTGTTGTTATGCCTATAGCTAATTTTATTACAATAATAATCGGGATCATAAACTCCTTCCTCCAAACTGGTTTTGTTTATAATCGACCCGATAGGAAAGTCATAATCTATATTGTGTTCATCGCAATAATCAAAGATCTGATATATTTTACGGACATGATCCTTTTCACTACTATCTTTTGATAGTTTAACCGCAATGAAATACTCTTCTTCACATTCCTCGATCCAAGGCTCACCACAATTAACTTGTAGCGCACGTTGAGTATTATCAATGGCTCCTTGTAAAAGCCTCTGCATTCGCACCAATTTTCGCTGTTCTTCAACCAAATGGTGCTGTTTTTGTTGGAGCATAGTTAAAAAATGCAATGTATTTTGATTGTTTATATATTCTTTTATCTCTTTCAATGACGTGCCAGTCTCTTTCAAAACCGCAATCGTATCGAAGGTATAAAATTGCTTATAAGAATAATAACGATAACCGTTTTCCTTAACGATCTCCGGTTTTAATATCCCAATCTCATCATAATGGAATAGGGTATGCTTTGTTACCCCGCATACTTTAGCGAATTCACTTGTTGTGAAGTATTGATCATGATCTGTAGACATTTTATTCACTCCTATTGACTTTAGGGTTACCCTATACTTCAGAGTACATTAAAGTAACCTTGTCACCCTGTCAAGGCACATAGTTGTTACTATTGTAGTCGAAACAATTAAGAGATTAGTTCGCAATATTACCTTACAGGAAATCATAATTTGATAGATACATCAGGAGGATTAATAATGTCTACCAATGTTTTAACTAAACTTCAACGCTGGGTTGTATTAGCGATTGTATCCAGTGCTCTGTTTCTGATTGTCATTGACATGACAGTACTTTATACTGCACTTCCGCAGTTAACACATGATCTATCTGCTTCCGCTTCGGAAAAACTTTGGATTGTTAACATCTATCCACTCGTCATGGCCGGGCTTTTGCCGGGTCTAGGTACGCTTGGAGATCGTCTTGGGCATAAGCGCCTCTTCGTTATTGGACTAATTATCTTTGGTATCGCTTCATTGATTGCCGCTTACGCGCCTGCACCAAACGTACTTATTGTAGCGCGTATCTTGCTTGCTGTTGGTGCAGCTATGATGATGCCGGCAACACTCTCGATCATTCGTACAACATTTTTGGATGAGCGCGAGCGCTCACTAGCTATAGGGATTTGGGCATCCGTCTCATCAGTAGGAGCTGGTATGGGACCACTCGTGGGTGGTGTATTGCTAGAACATTTCTGGTGGGGATCAGTTTTCCTCATTAATATTCCGATAGCAATTGTTGCATTAATCTTGGCTATTGTACTTATTCCAAATCGTCAAGGGAATAAGAACAAAACGTGGGATCTTATTGGTTCCATCGAGATTATGATTGGCCTTATTGGCCTCGTATATGCAATCAAGGAGATCAGTAGACGAGAAGGTTCATACACCATCGCTTTAATTTCTGCTGTAATCGGAGTCGCAGCGATGATTGTCTTTGTTCGGCGTCAACGTCAAAGTTCCCAGCCATTAATAGATTTTTCTTTATTTAGAGACTCGCGGTTTACTACTGGAGTACTGACTGCTCTATTGTCTTGCTTTGCGCTTATTGGTATGGAATTAATTGTCACACAGCGACTTCAGCTTGTCTTGGGGTACTCGCCTCTTGAGGCGGGTCTATACGTTGTATTTACTTCGATAGCTTCTTTCATCGCAGGTATACTCACCGGTTCAGTGTTACATCGTGTGGATCAGATGAAACTACAATGGATCTGTCTATTTGTTGCGGGTGTCGGAATGGGTACTCTGCTGATCTTCCATAACGGAAATATTATTTTACAGATTGCAGCTTTAATGATTCTCGGTGCTGGACTTGGGGGAGCGATGACTTCAGCTTCTAATACAATTATGCTTAATGTCCCTATCGAAAAAGCGGGGATGGCGGCATCGATTGAAGAGGTATCCTTCGAGCTCGGTAGTGCACTAAGTGTGACACTTCTGGGAAGTCTTTCGTCATTTGTCTATACAGCTTCATTAGTTGTTCCTGAGGGACTAACCGTCTCACCGATTGTTCGGGATAGTCTTGATGAAGCACTTATTGTAGCGGAAAACTTGCCTGGCACATCAGGATCCACGCTCATTGAGTATGCAAAATCTGCTTTTGATCAGTCGTTTGTTGTTGTCATAGCAACTGCAACTGTGATCCTTTTTGTAAGTTCGTTAATAATCAGAATTGCAGCTCATCGCACTACAGGTAAGAAATTACACTAAAATATTGTTATTAGAAGGTATCCGGCAGGATGCCTTTTTTCGTTTGGGGCATCTTATGAAGAAACATATGAAGGGAGTTGAACGTATTGGCAAGAAGAAAACGAAGATATGCAGTGCCAGAGGTAGAACAAGCGATGCAGACATTTAAAGCAGAAGTAATGAGGAAAGAAGGCTATATCGTTGATTCAAATCGACCAGAGAATGTGAAGTATGAAGTAGCTAAGGAACTTGGTGTTCCACTTCATCCAGGTGAAAATAGTAATCTAACTACTGAACAAGTTGGTCAGGTCGGCGGAAAAATTGGCGGCTCCATGATCCGAGAAATGATCCGTCTCGCTCAAGAACAAATAGCGAAAAGGGATTAGCTCTGACTATATATACAATGTTCATTATGTAATAGTTATATATCAACTTTGATATTTCTCTTATCTAAAAGGATGAAACTTAACAAGCAGCATACTCAATTAGTTAGCTTCGATCAATGCATATTTTTCAGGGTATGTTACAAAACTATAGTGCAGATAATATAAAAAAATTATTCGGAGAGGAAGAAGCTATCTTGGCTAAGCACTCAGAAACAAGTTGGAAACAGGATCATCCAAGTACTTTGTTAAGCAACTCAGTCCAAAAGGCAGATCAAGCGGTTAAGCACGCGATGTCACACCCTGAGGAGCAAATTGTTGAGCAAGCTCAGAATGCAATATATCATGCAGAAAATGCTGTCATTAATGCAGAGCAATATGATGAGGATATGGACACTGTTCAGCGAAATAAAGAACAGTTAGAGGCAATGAAGCAACAATTGAACGAAGCTCAAGAGATTGTGGATGACCGATTGTATTAGTCAATATCCCCATACGTTTTCGTGAAATGTATGGGGATATTTTATTTTATGAAAAATATAGACTAATTCTAGTTAGGGCAGCCATTCCTATTACCACTAATCCTCTTCTTTAGACTATTTCTCAGCATGTCAGAAAGTAAACATTTTAGTTTTAGAATATCCAAAGATTCACCTTTTAGAAATTATGAGTTACCGTATTCAAGTCCTCAGCAGAGCTTGCAACCTTGATCGATGCCGAACCGACCTCTTCGATAACTTTAACTAAAGCTTCCAGTTCCGTTTCCACCTTGTTAAGTTCATCGAAGCTACTTTCAAGGGAAAGCAGAATCTGGTTAAACGTCTCTCTTGTTTGCGTCGATTCTATCTGCCCCAATTCCACATCATGCTTAACTTCTTGGATCGACTGTACAACTTCCTGTGTATGCGTACTGGACTGTTGTATGAATTCACTTATTTGTTTTACAGCCTCTCTAGTATCCTCAGAAAGTTTCTTCATTTCTTTTGCTACAACGCCAAATCCGACGCCGTGCTGACCTGCTCTTGCGGCTTCAATGCCTGCATTAAGTGAAAGCATTTTAGATTGACCGGAAATTTCCTGTACGATGTGCACAATAGTTTTAATTTGCTCAGAAGAATGTGTAAGTTGAGCCACGGAATTTTCCATATGTAAGGAACGTTCATGAATAGTCTCAATTCTGCGTTCAAGCTCGTTTATTTTCTGTGACCCGGCAAGGGCAAGTAAGCGTGAGCTCTGAGCCATATTTGAGCTCTGGAGGAAGGATTCATTTACTTGACTGCTACTAGTTAAAAGATGCTCTGTTGAATTACTTGTCTGTTCCGTAAGTGCGGCAAGTTCTTGACTTACAAGTCCAATTTTATGTTTCACTTCTTCTCGGACTTCATTGTTATATCGTTCTATTTGTTCTGTATTTTTCTTATCGTAAGCTTCAATAACCAGCTGTTGCTCGAAGTTAAGTAGCTTGGATATCGCCTTCACGTAAGTCAAGCTCTCACGGCTGTCTTTAGCATAGCGGTGAATGATATTTATAAAAATGTTTTGTAGATTTTGAAAGCTCCCAATATACCATTTCGGTTCTAGTCCGATATGCTGATGAACCTCTGCGATACGTAGTCTTTTCTGAATATACTCACTGTTGATTCGGCCGCTGAATAGTTCAATGATATGCTGCTTCAATGTGCTTTTTAGTCGTTCAATTGTACTATGCTCGGTAATGATTTCTTTAAGTGCTGTTACTTCAATAATGGTTGCGTAAAAAGTATCAATGATTTCATCTATGTGCTCAATAATTAGTGGTTCAATGGTTTGAACCATGCGAATATCATCTTCGGACAGATCAATCATCTTCAGTTGCGTTGTTAGCTGATCACTATCGACTTCAATTGAAGCGTCATTCAAATGGGCATGTTGGATTCCACTTGACGGGATAGATCTATGATTGTTTAGTTTTTCAAACCATTTCTTCATGTAGAGTTCACTCCTTTTAAGTAAATGTTTCGAGCGATCAGTCGGTATAGACCAATCACTCAATCACATAGTCTTTCCAATGTTGTAATTCGTCGAATGAAGTCTAATTATTGCTATTATCCATTATTTCATAGCACATACGCAAACCCACTTAGGCTTTAATCTAAATTATTTTTTAATATCGAAAAAATTAAGAGTCATTCTAGCCATTTCTTCTGGCGATTCAGAGCAATCACGAGTCATCCACTTTTTCAAGATACTCCATAACCCTCCAGCTAACATTGTTCTCATGTACTCCTTTTCTAACTCACTTTGGTACGCACGCTTACTGCCAACAATATGAGCCATCGCTTCAAGATAAATAACAAATTGGTCATTAAGTAGTGAGAACTGTTGATTTTCGATTAAAATACTAAGAAAGTTTTTATGTTTTTCCCAATATGTGAAATAGGCTAAAGGCATTTGATCAGGCCCAAAGTTCTGAGTTTGAATATAATTATAAAAATCTTCAAACATGGAATCAATGACTGCTACGAGAACAGATTCCTTAGAATTGAAATGACGGTAGAATGTTTTTCTTACGAGATCGGCTTTATCACATATTTCTGTAATCGTAATGTTGTTGTAAGGTTTCTCTTGTAAAAGTTCAAGAAAAGCATCACATATCCATTTCTTTGATCGAATCGCAATGGGATTAACGCTAGTAGTCATGACACAAATAACCTCCTATGTGTAACCTCTGTCACACTCGTTGACTGTCTAATATTTATCCAAGTATAATCGTTATCAATAAGGTATACAAGTGTGACACTTACGAAATAATGGAGGTCTTTAGTATGAACCAGAAAGTAACTTTAGCCCATAAAATAGAAGATTACAAACGATTAGGGATCAAGAAAGAACCTGCTATATGGGAAGATGGAATAAGAACCAACGGACAAGCCGGAAGTTTCGAATGGTGGTATTTCGATGCTGAATATAAAGATGGTACTAAAATTGTAGTCGTGTTCTACACGAAGGATGGGTTTGACATTAAAGGTCCAGCTTGCCCCACTATACGATTTGAACTGACGATGCCGGATGGAAAAAGTATTACAAAGTTAATATCTGAAAAGAAAGGGAGCTCAATTCGGGCTTCCAAAGAAAAATGTGATGTAAAAATCGACAGAAGCAGCATTGAATATGCGGATGGGAAATACTTGATCCATTTTGTAGATGATAACATTGAATATCGCTGTACGATGAAATCTGTCGTTCCTATGTGGCGTCCTAATACTGGACATATGTACTTTGGGGAGAAACAAAAAGACTTCTTCGCATGGTTCGTTGCTCAGCCCTCTGCAGAAGTGGCAGCTAATCTGACTGTAGATGGAGAACGTCGTGAACTAGTCGGTAATGGCTATCATGATCATAATTGGGGCAACGCGGAAATGAATAAACTAATCAATCATTGGTACTGGTGCCGTGCCAACATTGGACCCTATACCGTAATATCTTGCGATATTATTGCAGAAAAAAAATATGGATATACACGCCAGCCTATTATTATGATCGCCAAAGATGGGCAGATTCTAGAAGATCATCAAGAGTACACAAAGATAGAACGCAAGGAAACGATCAATCATCCCTTTACAAAGAAATTTATGGATAACAAGCTGAACTTTATTCAGCCATCTAGCAATAATACTTCTTATCAAATTGAATATCAGCGACAAGGTGATATTGTAGAAAGTTCATTATTGGAAAGAATGAAACTTTCCTTACTTCAGCGAACTGCGATAAAAGTGTTGAAGATAAATCCTACGTATGTTCGTTGTATTGGTACAGTCACTATAACAGTTAATGAAGATGGAAAAAAAGAAGTTTATGAGCAGGAAGGTCTGTGGGAGCAGATGTTCTTTAGTAATAATAAAGACGCTATTATCCATGAATAGTAAGAAACGTGAATATCATTGGAAATTGTAAATAATGGAGTGATTATCATGAAAGTGCTTATAATATTTGACCATCCATACACAGCAACAGCTTCCGAGAATATACCTCATCAAAGAAGTTATTCAGCAGCGTTATTAGCTGCTATTACGAAAGGGCTTCATTCCGGTGGACATCAAGTAGACCTTATTGACCTGCACGCAGACGGATTTAATCCTGTGATGTCAGCTGAAGAACTTTCGGCTTGGAGACAAAAGAAAACTGTTGATCCTTTAGTGAAAGATTATCAACAAAGATTGTTTGAGGCAGAGCATATTATATTTATTTTTCCAATATGGTGGGAATCAATGCCTGCATCGACTAAAGGTTTTTTAGATAAAGTATTTTCCAAAGGTATCATTTATGAAGAGCCGAAACCAGGTAGACCTTTTGTTAGTCAGTTAAAAAAACTTAAGGGAGTTTCCTTAGTAACGGTAATGGCTACTCCAGCGTTTGCGTATAGATGGATTTTTGGAAATCCAATTACTAAAATACTATTTCGTGGCACGTTCCGTAAAATGGGCTTCCACAAATTGAAATGGTACAATTATGCTGGTATGGATAATCGAACACTAGAAGTTAGAAAAAAATATTTAGAAAAAACAGAGAAACGGTTTGCATCACTATAAATTCCACACCATAGTACAAGTAACTATCGTCTGATCGGTTGAAAATTCATCAGGTATAACATGTAATAAATAGCCATCCCTTCAATTTCTTAATTGAATGGGATGGCTATTTGAGATCTGGATTTACAATATTGATGTGCGGGAGCTAGATGGTTCATCTTTTCTTTCTAGAGCACGTGCCCATCCAGTTAATATAACGGCTCCGAGAACCATAATTGCTCCTACCCATGGAGTATGAATAATCCCGATTGAGTCGGTTACTACTCCGCCCAAATATGCTCCAATCGCAATGCCAGCATTGAATGCGGCGATATTAACAGCAGAAGCTACGTCTACCGACTTCGGTGTATAACGTTCTGCTAGCATTACGACATAGACTTGTAATCCTGGTACGTTCATAAAAGCTAACAATCCCATAAAGAAAATAGTAATCAACCCAGCAACTTTGAACGGGATTGTGAATGTTAGAACGATCAGTACAATGAATTGTAAAATAAACATATAGAACAGGGCAGATACAGGCTTACGGTTAGCGGCTTTTCCGCCGATGACGTTACCGATAGCTATGGCAATACCGTACACGAGAAGAATAACGGTCACTGTACTTTCACTAAATCCAGTGATGTCTTGCAGTAATGGTGATAAATAGGTAAAGACTACAAAAGTTCCCCCGTAGCCAATAGCAGTAATGGCAAATGCAAGCAGTAATCGTCCATTCGTAATTAGTTTTATTTGATTATTGAACGATGTTCGGGTTCCTTTGCGCAAATTAGAAGGAATCAATATCATATTGGCGATGAAAGCTATGATGCCTATGATCACTATTCCAATAAAGGCTGCTCGCCAACCCATATGTTGACCGATCCAAGTACCTAATGGTACTCCAGTAACCGTAGCAACTGTAAGTCCAGAGAACATAATGGCAATCGCAGTAGCTCTTCGATTTTCCGGTACAAGATCAGCGGCAATCGTTGAACCGATTGACATAAATACGCCGTGAGCGAACGCAGAAATAATACGGGCGACTAGTAACATACCGATTCCAGTTGCAGAAGCAGCTAGACTATTCCCTATAATAAATACAATCATAATCCAGAACAATAATGTTTTCCTTGGTATATTAGAAGTTAAAGATGTTAATATTGGTGCTCCAAAAGTTACCCCAAGCGCATATAAAGTAACGGTTAAGGCAGATGTTGTAACAGATATATTTAAGTCGTCAGATATGAGTGGTAGTAGCCCTACGCTGATAAACTCTGTTGTCCCTATTGCGAAAGCACTTATTGCTAACGCAAGCAGTGCTAAGGTGCTTCTTTTTTTATCTAGTGTCATGTGAATGCTTCTTTCATAATGTATTACCGGCCAGTAGATGTTATTATGATGCCTCGAAGCACAAATGAATAGTACGTACTTTTAAGTAATATAGGCACTAATAAGTACCTATCAACAAAAAAACCTCCCTTTTTCAAGTAAAAGGGAGGTTTGTGCTATTATTTATGCTGGAAAATCAGTTTTGGTAGGTTCTGCAAATCCTTCAGCGTAAGTTTCATCAATAATCGTTCTGATTTCTTTCAATGACTTACCATCTTGTGTCATTCTTATAGAATCAACCGCGATTTGTAAGCATACGCCACAACGGGTTCCATGGTCATCCCATACAACAGTTCCATCAGCTTTAACTTCCTTAATAAAGCAGTTCATATTACTTTTATGTCCTACACTTTCACCGCAACCGCAATAACATGGCATCCACTTTAGAATGTCAGTTGCCTTTCCGGCTGCCTCATACACTAATCGAATTTGATCACTCTGTCCATCCAGAAAAGCAGGTAATATATTTGCTGAAGCTGTTTCTTCTTGTATATCTCCACTTACATGTTCATGCGGAGTAGTTTCTCCTTGCGCATTTCCATTAGAATGTTCTTGATGCGTTACCTCATTTTGTGAACTACAAGCAGTTACAATAATAACAAGCGTTAATAAGATGCTAACCTTAGTAATAAGAGCTCTCATTTCTTCACCCCAATGTATAGTCTCAATTACCAATATATCACACATATAGAGCAGAAATAGTTTTTCGAGAAATGTTCAAAATTTAGACGCATTCAAGGTATGCAATAGTCGTTAGGCCTTTGTTAATGTAATCACGCTAATCTCAGGTCGACAATTAAAGCGTACAGGTAGTCGCGTCGTACCAACGCCGCGTGTCGTATACACTTGTAAACGGCTATTCGCAATTTGATATAGTCCATTCGGATATTTGCTTCCATAAGGAGGCGTATATAATGCGCCAATCAATGGGACGCGAACTTGTCCGCCATGACTATGTCCTGACAATTGTAGATCGATCGGTAGTTGGCCATATTCATCTGCAAAATCAGGTTCATGAGCCAGTAAAATCGTACAGGCCTCTGACGGTATATGAAGTAATGCTTGCTCGATATCCGGTTTACCGACCCAAGGATCATCAATTCCTGCGATATATAGTCGATCTTGTCCTCTAATAAGTTCAATATGTTCGTTATGAAGAAGTTGAAAGCCTGCTTTTGCTAGTCCTTTCGTTACAGCCTTCCGATTACCAAATGCGTCATGATTACCTATAACAGCATATTGACCTAAAGGTGCCTCTAGTTGCGAGAAGAGTGACACCGCTTCTGAGATATAGCTTGCTGAATGATCCAATAAATCACCTGTAAAACAAATAAGATCAGGTTTTAAGCGCTGGATTTTCACCATTAAATGCTTTAGATACTCCGAATTGGAATGAATACCCAAGTGTAAATCGCTGAAATGAACCATTCTTAACTGATCAAAAGAAGCAGGGAGATGAGCAATCTTCACTTCAATTGCATTGGTATCAATCCAGTTAGGCTCTACATAGCGTGTGTATACACCGGATAGACTAGCAAGACCGACTAGACCTATGCCTAGCTGCATACTCTTTTTCAAAAATTGACGTCTACTAATTGGTGTTGAGAGCATAATACCTCCGATGTCCTTAATTATTACAATAAGACCATCATAGGTGATCAATGTTACATCAAAGTGACAATAAAAAAAAGACCCAATCAGATGACCTTGAGAAAGGTCTATCTTATTGGGTACATATCAATCATCGTGATGCCTTTTGTATGTCTTGTGAAGCTGTTGGTAATGAGAAATGAAATGATATTTCACCATTTTGAATATGGAAGCCATATGGTGAGTTATGCTTTTGCAAAATCGTTCTAACAATCGAGAGACCTAAGCCAGTGCCACTTAGTTGCTTGTTGCGGGAACTCTCCATTACGAAGAACGGCTCCCATATGCTGTCCCATTGTAAGAGATGGTCATCCGTAATGCTATTTCTAATGGTAAAGACCAAATGATCATCGTTATTTTCGAGAGTGATTTCAATTTGCCCGTTAGTCGTATATTTCATAGCGTTGGAGATAAAATTATTAAGTACCATCTCTATCTTTTGTTGATCTGCTATAACCGCTGAATTGGTGATCGAGCTATCATGAACGCTCAGAGCAATGTCCTGCTGCAAAATAGCAAGATCATATTTCTGGAGAGTTTCATGTAGTAACGCTGCAAAGTCAAATTCGCTTTTCTGATACACATCGACTTGTAACTTAGACAATTCGAGCAGTTCATTTACCAATTTGGCGATATCATCAGTCTGTTTCTGTATGACATCCAAATAAGTCCCATCATCCATGCCATCCTGTATTCCAGAAGTATAGGCTTTAATTAAGGATAGTGGCGTTTTCAGTTCATGAGAAATGTTTGCAATAAATGTTCGTAAATTTTCGTTTTTGCTTTCTAGTTCTAGATGGGCTTGCTCTAATTTATCGCTCATCCCATTAATGCTCTCCGCTAAAGATTCAATCTCATCACCAGTCTGAATATGAACCTTTGTAAATGAAAGCTTGGAGATGTCTTCTGCTGCTTTCTGAATTTTTGCAAGCGGCTGAACAATCTGCCTAGCGAACAGTACGGACAATATAATTAAGAGTAGTAGCTCACCTGCAAAGATGTATAGGTTGAATTTATTAACAATCGCTACTGTTTCTGTGGAATGAGAGATGGATTCACCGATCACAAAGATCATATTATCCTTTTTCATGAATGTTACAAGGAAGCTCGACTTTAATTTTTGTTGGTTATAAATCTTTCTAACCATCTTATTTTCATTAAGCTTTTCAACGCTTTCGGCGGTTATCCAAAATTTACTCAGTGTAATTCCTTTTTTCCGCAATTCATCAATGATTGTATCATTCAGTAGATCTATATTATTAATTAGAATAGTATGCACAATCGTTACACCGTGTTCATTTTCTAAAGGCTTAATATTGTGGATTAGATGTTGAGTATCCATCGTTTCAAGCTGTGTAGTCAAAGCGGCTAGTTCATTCTTTTTCTCATATAACAAATATCTAGGTAAGAAAAATGTATTGATAACAATAGATAAGATGACAACGATCAAAAACATGAGGGAAAAGCGCAATATTAGTTTTTTATTCAACTTATTCATGTGATTCATCCAGACTGTATCCCATACCTCTATGTGTTGTAATGATATGGTCACCTATTTTCGCCCGTAATCTGCGGATATGTGTATCCACTGTTCTTTCTTCACCTACATAATCAAAGCCCCATACATGGTCTAGCAACGCTTTTCTAGATATGATGATTCCTCTATTTTCGATCAAATATTTCATAAGATGAAACTCAGTATTTGTAGCTTGTACATCTTGGTGGTTTCTATAAATACGTTGACCGTCCATATCGATTTGCAGATCTCCAATTATAATGAGACGTTCCATCTGTAGCAGTTTTCTTACTCTTACTATTAGTACACGCGGGTCGAAAGGCTTACTAATATACTCATCCGCACCTGATTGTAATGCGATCAGTTCATCGTCAGCCTCACCTTTTGCAGTTAACAGCAGTACTTTCGTTGTTTTACTTTGGCTTTTAATCTCTTTGCAAACTTGGATGCCATTACGCTTTGGCATCATCCAATCGACGATAGCCAAATTAATTTTGTTCGTATAAAAAAGATGGAGTGCTTCTTCCCCATCTCGAGCTTGATAAATAGTAAAGGATTCTTTTTCTAAATAAGCTTGTAGTATTTTGAGCATGAAGGGCTCATCATCTGCGATTAATATATTCATAAAGAGCTCCTTATAGAAAATGACATGCATAATCTCTTATTAAAATACACCTATTGCAAACTTTTCATTCGGTAGTTTTTTCAAAGCTGTAGAGAGTGTCCATAGAAATAAAGAGCACTGACGATAATGATGAAACAGAGGAGTAAGAAAGTAGCTAATCTTCTCATAAGCTAGAATCGATCTTTCAATAACTTGTTCATATGTTGACCACTAACTACTCTGATCAAGTCCATGATGCTATCGGCTCCTCCGCCGTGTTTATAAGTTTTCATAGCATTTCTATAGTTGATTCGGTTCTCATATAATTGCTCAATTGCCGCAAGAAAGTTAGGCTCGGTCATTTCTTCTTCAAGCAGTATGTCCGCGAAGCCAGCTTGCTGAAAATATTGTGCTTGAGCCAGTTGTCCTGATCGATTCCCGCCATTCGTATGTGGAATTAACAACATCGGTTTTTGTAAAGTAAGCAACTCCATAATGGAACTGGACCCTGCACGGGAAACGACGATATCTGCCAATGCCAACAAGTCGGGTAGCTCATCATTAACAAATTCATAACAGTGATACCCTTTAATAGCTGCCGAATGTTCGATTTTTCCTTTACCGCATATATGAATGACATAGAATCTTTCTAGAAGTTCAGGTAGAACCTTAGTCACCATTGCATTAATACGCTGTGCCCCTTGGCTACCTCCCATAATAAGTAGAACGGGCTTCTCAGAAGCAAACGTGTAGGAGGATAAACTACGTATGTTATTAGAAAGGAATCCTTCCTTCAATATAGCGCCTACATACACAGCATTCTGTTTTTCATATTTGTGAGCAGTTTCTTGAAAGGTAGTCGTCATTATATTGGAGAAAGGAAGCGTAAGTTTATTAGCAAGCCCAACGTTTAAGTCTGGCTCATGAATAATAATCGGTACTCTATTGAGCTTTGCTCCAATGACAACGGGTACAGAGACGAAACCACCTTTGGCAAAAATAACATCCGGTTTGATGTTTCTAATTAGTCGAAAGGATTGCATGATGCCTCTAATAACTTTGAAAATATCGGTGACATTATTCCAAGAGAAGTAACGTCTTAGCTTACCTGTTGAAATAGGATGATACGTTACATTTTTTAAGTCAGATATTAGTTTTCTTTCAATTCCTTGTTCCGAACCAATGTAGTGGATTTTCCAATTTTCTTGGGCACATTTGGGGATCAGGACCAGATTACCTGTGACATGTCCTGCTGAGCCACCTCCGGTGAACACGATAGTTCGACTCATGATAGGCACCCGCCTCTGTGTAACATCTCTTTGATCTCAATTTTGCTCATCAATTGTTGATCGGAATGGTATCGGTGAAAATCTACAGGAATACTGCTAGCGTAATGCTCTTGTAATCCTTCTATTGTATATGGGGGCAGAATGACATAAGACTGCTTGTCCACGTTAAATGAATAGCCGCTTTCATATTCGGAAATCAGTGATTCACCAAGACTTTCTCCAGGACGAGCGCCCGTTTCGTTAATATGGATCTTTTGCGTAGATAACTCTTCAATTAATACTTCAGCGAGATCTTTGATGTTACAAGCTGGCATTTTCGCTACATACACTTCTCCGCCTTTGTTGTCTTCTGACACTTTAAGTAGTAAAGCAATAGCATCTTCTAACGTTACGAAAAAGCGAGTCATTCTACTATCTGTTAGTGTAATGTCTAGTCCTTGAGCAATTCTTTGTTTGAATATAGGTACGACACTACCCGTCGTACCTAATACATTGCCACTTCTTACGCACACGAATTGCGTCTTACAATCTATTTGATTAGCTTGAACAATTAGTTTTTCCCCGAGTGCCTTGGTCATTCCATATGTGCTAGAGGGATCAGCTGCTTTATCCGTAGATACATAGATCACTTTCTCAACGTCATTGGCAATAGCCGCTTGAATAAGATGATGAGTTCCCATCACGTTTGTCTTCATTGCACTATCAGGTTGCTGTTCACAAATCGGTACATGCTTTAAGGCAGCTAAGTGATAAATGTAGTCCACCTGCTGACAGGCGTGCATAAGCTCATATTTATCACGAATATCTCCAATAATGAAAGTTAACTTAGGGTGATGGTGAAACTGTTGCTGCATAGTCACTTGAAGAGATTCATTGCGTGAGAATATACGAATTTCTTTGGGTTCTCTTTCTAGAAGGTTTTTAACCAGTTCCTGTCCCCACGAACCTGTTCCTCCAGTAATTAAGATCACTTTATTTTTCAAGGCTTGTTCCTCCTATAATTGGCTTAACTGTGTGATGATATTAAGCCAATTATAGTTCCCGTATGTTACATCAATATGGCGAAGTAGTATTATACATTGGAGATTGTAAATACAAGAAGGCATTGCAACGTTGGGAGCGTCACAATGCCTTTTCAATGTTAAGGACATAAATAGTAGTAATGCATATACTATAATATTGTTTTACTAGCCCAAGGTTGCTTTACTGATACTATGGTTTCTCCTGTTCTAATAGATTGCTCAATTAGCATTCCAATATAATGGTCTTGAGACGCCTCTGGCAAACCATAGAAGGATGGGCCACCTGCAACATAATCTGCCATCTTGATTAGACAACTAGCAATAGCGATTTCATCGTCATATAATCTTGCAGGTATAAATGGGTTTTCATATACCCATCGCTCACCTGTCATAATTCCTTTAAGGAAATAGCCCTCCGCATTCTCATACTCACCCTTATTGATCCGCTTTAATTCCATTTGGATCTGTGTGCAAGTGGGGTCTTGAATGCTAATCCGATGATCGAAAATTTCTCCGCGTTCTCCTCTAATACATAGATGATTGGATCGAGTCCATGAGCGGTGTTGGTCTTTGGTGAAGTCGTAAATACCAAGCTTGCCACCAAAATCTAGCCAAGCGAGATCCCTCTCTGACGCTACTAATTTATCTTCTGTCGGTGGACCACCTCTATTAGGGCCGGCTACCCAATCGGAGTAAAAGCGCATGCCTTTAATGCTCACGTTCTCAAATTGTACGCCTAACATTTTTCGGATGAGGCTAACAGCATGATAAAATTGAGATATCGATACCGTCACTTGATTAACATTACCTAGTTGACCTGACTTAATGACTGCAGAACGCGCCTCTTGGATCGGATGATATTGATATTGTTCAGCCACTTGAATTCGTGCACCTTGAAGGGTAAGTTTGTCATGCAGCATAAGCAGTCCATCAAGATCAGGCGCAGGAGGAGTTTCCACTAATACAGGAATACCTTGCTTTGCTAGCTCAAGCATGTAATGAATAGATGCTGATGGATTAACGGATAGAACAACGAAATCGGGGTGCTCACTTTTTAATAGCTGATCTAGTGTACGATACGTATTGACATGCCATAAGTCTTCCATAGTTTTTCCTAACGCTTCGTCACGGACCACCATTCCACTAATATTAAATTGTTCAGGTAATGCCTGGGCAATCCGCAAAAAATATTGTGCACGGAACCCTCCACCACCTACGATGCTGAACTTAATAGGATTTCCCATGTAATACACCGCCTTTTTCTATATATGAAAGGTCACTGCTTAAAGCGGGCTAACGAATGTAGTCAGCTTTAAGGTTTACAGTATATCCTTTAGCGTAACTCTTCAGCTTTTATGTGAATAATGGACGTATGAGATTGATTAGCTTCAAGGTATTGGATACCTTCGCCAACATTCATACCATCTACAGGTGCCATCCAAGGTTCAATGCAGACGAAAGGTTTTCCTTGTAATGCCCACAGTACAACATACTGATAAATATCATCTGAAGTCATCGAGATTTTGAGTTGTCTAGTACGATCAATCATCTCGCAGACATTAGATTGTAATTCATTATGAATTGTATTAGATTCTAATTGATTAAAGTTGAATTTATTTTGTGAAAAGCTATTTGGAATTAACTCATCGACATGAGTAGATGGAATGTTTAACTCTAGGTTGTCTTTGTCATCAACGTAGAAATAAGGATGATAACCCAAATAGAAAGGCATCACTTTATTGTCATGGTTATGAACGGTAGCTTGTACACTTAAGCCGTCAGTAGTAAGTGTATATTTCATAATTAGACTAAAGTGAAAGGGATATCTTACATAGGTTTCTTCATTATGTACCATTTCAAGTGTAATCGAAGCACTGTTCTCATCAGCATGAATATCAATGACGTTACCTGCAAGATTACGAGCAAATCCGTGCTGCTTTAGCTGATATGCAGTATCGTTATAATGATATGTTTCGTCAACTAAGTAACTGCTAATTGGAAATAATATTGGATTTCCACCACGTACATTTTCAGAAGGATTGTCTAATGTTTCTTGCTCCAAATAAAAAATTGTTTGATTATTATGTACATACTTACTAATAATAGATCCTCTTTCAGGGACCACTTCAATATACGTCTCGTTAGTCGTATTTTCTAAAACATACGTTTCAAATTGGTCTTGCTTCTTCAAGTAATTGAACATAATAATCTCCTAACTCGATCTTGGATTTGTCATTGATTTCAAAGCATTGAATCGTACACAAGAATCATTGATTGCTGGAAGTGATATACAACATAGTATTGTGTTAATAGTACCCAATTTAACTTGAGCAATCAATACACTAATAAAGCATCTCCTAATGTCTAGGAGATGCTTTATGTTACTGATTCACAATTCTGTTATACGAACTAACGGTTAACACGTAATATACGATGTAGATTACACCATACGCCGTTATAGCTAAAACAAACGAATTAATATTTTGACTTAAACTCATATTATATTGTAGAACAAGGGAGAACGTTAGCATGCCTGCATTTAAGATTCCGATAAGTAAAGGAAGTATAAATACAAATAATGTTTGTTTCGATATCGTCATTCGAATTTCTTTTCTGCTTACGCCAATTTTTCGCAAAATCTCATAACGATTTCTATCTGAATGTGCTTCAGTTAGCTGTTTGAAGTATAGGACACTTCCTGTTGCAGCTAGTAGTACTAACGCTAACGAGCTGACAACAAATATTTTCATGCCTGATAATGCTTGAAATAATTTATATCTATCATAAAATGTACGAATCTGAGTATCGTTCTCACCCAGTTTCATTAAGTTCTCAGATGTTTCTTTTGTTGTTTTTTCATTTTCTACTTTATAAGCTTTATAGGTGATCGGACTTACTTGTTCAGTAATACTGTGAAACATCGTATCATCAACTACAAGATATAAAAGTTCAGATCCAGATGTTAGAGTTATCCCTTTTTTCTCTAGACTATTGAGCGTAAATGTATGTTCCCCTTGCGGCAATTGAACATTCAATTTTTTGCTAGCAAATTCAGCAACTGGTTCATTGATGTAATATTTAAATGCAATGGATTGGTCGCCAGATAATTCGGGAATATCACCTAGATCTAACACGGTTTTCATATTATGAAAGGTTTGTTCAGAGATCAGGTTAACTATAAGATCATTGTTGTCTTGGAATGGTGCTGAAGTATTTCCTTTCACTTGAATAACCGGAATATCTAGTTGGTCTGTTATCGGATGAGCTTTATCCCCCGAAATAATCCGATGAACATGAGTGTCGAATGCGTCGTCTTGCGAAAGATGAATATAGCTAAAGGGGGCCGCTTGATGAGCCTCCTTTTCAGTAGTAGAGAATTCAGAAAATGCTGCTTGAAGGTAAGGTAGTGCTACAGTCATTAGTAATGCAATGAGTGTTAGCATAAGAGTGTTCCCTTTCACTCGGTACAACAAGTGAGAAGTTCCAATGATATTGATTCCTTTATAATATTTCGCTTTATTCTTTTGTGCACGTGTAAGTAAGTACACAGTCAAAGAGCGAAAGAGTAAATACGTTCCAATAATAATTAGAGGCATAGAAAGCATAGCCATCGAGTTGAACATAAGCCAATAGCTACTTGCGAGTAAAATAATTGAAATAGTTGCTGAAACTAGTGAAGCTCTCGGCACTTTCTCTCCTTTATGGTCAGCATGGAATAACTCAATTAATTTGAAACGATAAATTAATAGATACGACTGAAGTGACGTGAATAGAGTAATGACGGCAAACACAATAGTTGTAGTTGTTATTGCTTCTAATGGAATGCTGAAATTCACAACGACTGGAGCACCTAGTAGCTTAAGGAGTAGCAGGATAGACAATCTGGATAGAAGCACGCCTAATATAAGACCAGATAGTAAAGTAATAACCCCGATCATAATATTTTCAAAAAACAGCATTCGTGCAATTAGTTTTTTTCGTACGCCAAGAAGAGAATATAGCGCAACTTCTTTTTTACGTTTTTTTGCGAAGAATGCATTTGAATATCCGATAAATATGATTAAGAAGGCTATTAGCATATAGGATGTCTGTGACATCGAACTATCCATTTGTGGAACAGCATCTGTAATTTCTGGTGTGTATAGTAATGAATTAAATGTATAGAAGATGACTACACTGATCACCATCGAGAAAAAATACAGAAGGTAGTTTTTCATGTTTCCGGTAATATTTTTTTTCGCTAAATTAAATAACGTCACTTACACCACCTCCAAGAACGGACAATACATCTAATATTTTTTTGAAAAATTGTTTGCGTGAATCTTCACCTTTTACTAATTCGGTGAACAGGGCACCATCTTTAATAAAGAGCACACGGGTACAATAGCTAGCTGCAAATGCATCATGTGTAACCATTAATATCGTTGCTTTATCTGTCTTACTGAGGTCTTGTAAACTTTCTAATAAGTCTGTCGCAGATTTGGAATCTAATGCACCAGTTGGCTCGTCCGCTAATATTAAGCTTGGCTGGGAAATGATTGCACGCGAAGCAGCGGTCCGTTGTTTCTGACCACCAGAAATTTGATACGGGTATTTATTGAGAATAGCGCTAATCCCAAATCGCTCAGAAATTTCATCAACTCGTTGCTCTATTTCTTGAACATTCATTTTTGCTAATGCTAATGGCAACAAGATGTTATCCTTTACAGTTAACGTATCTAATAAGTTGTAATCTTGAAAAATAAAACCTAATTTATCACGACGGAAATTCGATAGTTGTTTTTCATTCATATTGAGAATGCTAATCCCATCAATTAATATTTCTCCCGATGATGGTTGATCTATCGTAGCTAAAATATTCAGTAGTGTGGATTTACCAGCACCTGAAGGTCCCATAATTCCAATATACTCACCCTTATGAATCGTGAATTCAATATCAGTGAGTGCGGTAAATGTATTTCCTCGCGATCCATATACTTTGTTAATTTGTTTGGCTTCGACTACTGTTCTCATATATAATTCCTCCGCAGAAAAAGTTTATTTGTCTTTATAGGATTTATTCTAATCGATGCAATCTTACAATGGTCTTACAGTTGCTTAAGCTAACCTTACATTAACACTACGTATAATTTATGTAGCTCTGTATTGCACTTGTAGCTCTTTATTGCAATTGTTACATTACTCGGCTACTTCTAAAATAGCCTTACTTCGAGTATTGACCTTTGTTCATGTTTATAACGATTGACTATAATATCTTCTGTACTATTTATGAACTACAATGTGATAAGTATAGTAACGCGATATAAAGAGAATTTACATATCAAGCAAAGTGTATATAATCGGATAGTTATTGGAAGGAAATAATGAAAACATGAAAATTATGATTGTAGAAGATGAACAAACGATTAGAGATATGGTCGGAGAAATAATTGGAAAATGGGGATTTCATATTGTGAAGGTAGAAGATTTTAATGAGGTATTACAACTATTTCTACAAGAAAATCCACACTTAGTATTATTGGATATAAATCTGCCTGCTTACGATGGGTTTTATTGGTGCCAAAAAATAAGAGAGACATCGAAAGCTCCGATTATATTTCTGTCATCTCGGGACACACCGTTGGATATGATTATGGCAATGAATATGGGCGGGGATGATTTTATTAATAAACCTTTCCATACTGATGTTCTTATGGCAAAGATTAATGCGCTTCTTCGCAGGACGTATGCGTATATAGAAAATATGGAATTCAATGTCGTAGAGCATGACGGAATTGTGCTCAATCTTAATAGTTACGATCTTTCGAACAAGCATCAAAAGGTTGAACTAACTAAAACCGAATTTATTATTTTGAAGCTTCTCATGCAAAGTAAAGGAACGGTCGTTAGTCGAAGAGACATTATTCGTAGCCTATGGGCAGACGAAAGATTTGTAGATGAAAATGCATTATCAGTAAATATGACTCGTATCCGCAAAAAAATAGCTGATCTTGGCAAGGGTGACTTCATTACTACGAAGAAAGGGTACGGGTACATCATATTATGAGCTTGTTGCAATATATTAAAGACAAACGATTTTTTTTGCTGCTGTACATCATATTAATGCTTTTTGTCTCATTAATGATGATGATTAACGATAGTTGGATTGAAGCAGCTCCAAACCTACTATATACTCATCTGGTTGGATTGTTTCTGGTCAGTTTATATATTACGATCGGATATTATTACCGCAGGTCTTTCTATCTGGAGCTATATGAATTAACTGAAACTAAGAAGGAAGATTTTTTTGCAGCAATACCTAAAGCTCAAAATAATGAACAAGCGTTATATATTAATTTAATAAAAATATTGGATGATAACTACAGTAAACAGCTGCGAGAATTAATGGTTGAAAGGCAGGATCATCAAGATTTTATTATGTCTTGGATTCATGAGGTAAAACTTCCGATTGCCGCAAGCAGTTTGCTAATGGAGAACAGTAGAGGGAAATCAGTAGGGTTTTTAGTCGATAAATTTGAAGATGAGCTTAACAAAATTGATAATTACGTGGAACAAGCGCTGTACTATTCACGGATTGATTCTTTTTCGAAAGATTATTTCATTACAGATATTTCGTTGGATCAAATCGTAAAAAATAGTGTGAAAAAATATGCTAAACTTTTTATTACGAAACGGATTCGTTTTCAAATGGATGAGATACGACAGTTTGTACAGAGTGATAGTAAATGGCTTGCTTTTATTGTAGATCAGATTACGGCAAATGCTTTGAAATATACATATGAAGAAGGAGAAATATCTTTTGTTTTTGAGGAAGATCGTTCGGAGAAACGATTACTCATTCAAGATACTGGTATTGGAATTAAACAAGGTGATTTACATCGTGTATTTGAAAAGGGGTTCACTGGTTCTAATGGGAGAATCCATATGAAATCTACCGGTATGGGGCTCTATCTTGCAAGGCAAATGGCGTTGAAATTAGGACATGAACTTTCTATTCAATCTGAAGAAGGAATCAATACTAGGGTAACTATACATTTTCCGAAAATGAGAACTTACTATCAGTTTTAATTAGTATTTAAGAAAAATAGGGGAGATCTCATTAATGAAACCATTTACTAGCAAAGTCGTTGAGATTATAAAAAGTATTCCAGCAGGTTATGTGATGACTTATGGGCAGGTTGCGGAGCTAGCAGGAAGTGCAAGAGGCGCGAGACAAGTAGTAAGAATTCTTCATTCGATGAGCCGATTATATGAACTACCTTGGCATAGAATTGTTAATGCTAAAGGAGAAATTGCAATTAAAGATGATGAGTCTCGATTCCAGCAAATGGTCAATCTACATGATGAAGGTGTTATCACAGATGAAAAGGGCTTAATTGATCTGGAGAAATACCGATATCGACCAACTCATGAGAGCTTTATTATGAACGAAGAATAGATACAGGAGGTGGAAACGAGATTGAAGCAATGGACAAGAGAGATTGAAATAAATAGACCAATTGAACATGTCTGGTCTTATCTAAATGGATCTTTAGAACAAATGCATAAGATTATGCCACAAGTTGTAGAAAATAAACCAATCAAATTGACTGACGAAGTTGTGGGTAGCGTGTATCGTCAGAAATATAAAGAAGGTAAGCGAATCGAGGAATATGATGTACATACATTGGAATATGTTAATCATCCCAACGATAAGAAATTAAAAATTGGATTTACATTAGCTAATATGTTTGAGATTACAGCTCGATATGAGTTGCGTCGAGTTAATGATCAGAAAACAGTGCTTACATATACTGCTACCAATAAAGCGTTAAAGTGGTTTGTGAAGCTATTTATGATATTTGCAACGGAGAAAGTCGTTGTTAAGTTTTTGGAGACAGTGAAAAAAGTTGCCGAATCTGAGTATCAACAAGATTGAAATTGAGCGTGATTAATACAGTTTCACCGATGTATCTAAAAAGACGAAGCCAGTTCAGGCTTCGTCTTTTTAGAATGGTCTCAGCTTGTTCTACATTGGTATGAATAACTTCACTCCCTTGCCATCTAGTTGACACATTACTCATATATAGTATTCAAGTATTAAGATCGAATAACTATTATATGAAGACAGGAGTAGAATTCATGTTTGAAATAAAAAATGTATCAAGGCTATTCGGGAAAGAGTATGCATTGAAAAACATATCTGTTGAAATAAAGGGTGGACTTAACTTTATTATTGGGGCATCAGGAAGTGGGAAGTCGACACTCCTCAAAATTTTATCTGGTTTGGATCAAGATTTTACAGGGGAAGCTTATTACAATAAGCAAAATCTTAAAACATTGAGTGCAGCAGAAAAAAGTGAGTTCCATAACCAGAAAATCGGGATTGTATGGCAAGAATTTAATTTAATTGAGGAATTAACCGTATTTGAGAACATTAAAATGCCTCATTACTTGAATGAAACAATTTCAGATGAGCTAATAAAGAAAACGATGAAGCAGTTGAAAATTGATGATCTTGCAAGGCAGAAGGTGAGCCGCCTATCTGGGGGGCAAAAGCAGCGGGTTGCGATCGCTAGAGAGCTAGTAAAAAATCCCGAAGTTATTATTGCAGATGAACCAACAGCTGCTCTTGATCCGAAGTCTGCGAGCATTATTGTCAATATCTTAAAGCATATTTCCAAAACAAGAACGGTCATTATTGTAACCCATGACAGCTCAATGCTCGATAATAGTAGCAGTATTATTGAATTGGATAAAGGTGAAATTGTATTTCATGAAATTAAGGAACATAGTAAGTCGGGGATATCGCCAGTAACAGTCCAACCAGCATTGTTATGGAAACGAGCAATGTCTATATCAATGACGAATGTAAGAAATAAGCTAGGAAGATATGCCGTGCTGGTACTTGCTATACTTGTATCTACAAGTCTTCTACTTATGAATACATCTGGTAGCATTCAAAATACGAGTGAAAGCAGTTTTGACGAGTTATATGCTTCGATGGGTGAGGGACTACTCGATATTAGTATTGCTGCTAGTTTTATGAGTGCAGCAGGTAGCTCGAGTGGAGAAGAAGAGGAGACAAAGCCGAATGTCAATGTGACTCAAGATATAGCTGGACTTTACGATAAATATTTGCAAGATGAACGTGTAGAACATGTTGTCTTTGCTCAAGCAGTAGGAAATATTAAGTTAGTCGTTGATGGGGAAGAACATCAGATTGAAACATCAAACAATGTTCCTGTTATGAAGAAATTGTTAGCAGGAAAAATGCCTATGGGTAATGGCAATGAAGTCGTTGTATCCGGTAGCTTGGCAGAGTTGCTAGGTACTACGAATAAAGAGCTTATTGGTAAAACGATAGATGTTAGCGGTACTGTATTCAATTGGGATACAGGAGAACCTATTGAGATGCCTGTAAGCACGACTGTTACAATTGTTGGTATAGCAGATACGACGGCAGTCTATGAAATGAACGGTGAAATTATAACGTTTCCGGTTAATGATTCTTTCTTCTTCAGCAAATCAGCTGTTATAGAGTTACGTACAAAGGCAGAAATGAAGGCAAAAACCTCTAACTTCTCTATAAGAGCAAAAAGTGCGAAAGATTTGATCTCATTGAAGGACGAGCTGTTAGCGATGGGTATTGTACCGATGGGGCAGTTTGAACTTGTTGAAGATATGGTTCGCCTTAATGATCAAGCCAAGGAACAATCAGGATCAGCTGTTATTGTAATTAGTATTTTTGCTCTCATTGTTACAATAGCTACTGCATTCATGACGGCAGTTATGCGTAAAAAGGAATATGCTATTTATAAAGTTAATGGATACAGCAATGGTCATTTGTCTAAAGTTTCTTTTGTTGAATCTTTATTGGTTGGAGTGGCAGCTATAGCGTTATTTATAGTGACATCCCCGCTCATTAATATAGCCATGAAGTCATTTGCGGATGCTTCTATTATGAATATCCAATCATTCTCGGTAGCTAGTGGGTTGATCGTTGTACTAAGCATTTTATGTGGACTGATCGCTTCAATTGTTGTGATTACTGTAAATGTGCTTAATAGTTTGAAATCAGGTGATAGATAATGATTACTCTAGATAATGTTACGAAGAAGTACGGCGAGCTAACGGTACTGAATCGTATTAACTATCAGTTTCGCAATACAGGAATAACTTGTGTGCTTGGGGCATCTGGAAGCGGGAAGAGTACTTTATTGAACCTAATAGCTGGGTTTGATTCTGATTATAGTGGTCATATAACGGTATGTGATGAGAGAATTACAACGATGACTTCAGGTGAACTTTGTCAATACCGGAAAAATCATATCGGCTTCGTCTTCCAAGGTTATAATCTCATAAGTGGTTACACCGTTACTGAAAATATATTGCTTGCTGCTGAATTAAATGGGAAACCACTAGAAGAAAATAAAGTGAGCATAGTAGCTCTTCTAACAAAACTAGGGATGGAAACGAAGGCAGAAGAAAAGGTAGAAAATCTATCAGGCGGGCAGAAGCAGCGCGTAGCCATTGCGAGAGCTTTAGTGAATGATCCTCAAATTCTATTTGCGGATGAACCGACGGGAGCACTTGATCGGGAGCTATCCAATCAGATTATGGATATTTTACAAGAGATAGCGAAAGATCGACTAGTCGTAGTTATTACTCATGATCGTAAATTGTGTGCGTGGTCTAATGAAATTATATCGATTGTGAATGAGAAGCTAGAAGTCGTTTCATCTGAAGCAGAATCTAAGGCGCTTGAAATAATGCAAGGAGCGACACAAGCCATAACAAATGTTACTAAGGCAGAAGCTTGCACAACATTACAATATCATAACGACCAAAACAGATCATCTATCTGGAAGCGAGCTATGCAAAATTACAAAGTTCGTCTGTTGCGCTATATCGCAGTTAGTGTTGTTATTGCATTAGCTATATCTTTATTCATAGTGTCTCTTTCATCAAGTAATAGGATGGGTAATTCTATTACTGAATTTACAGAAAAAAATACGGCATTTAATAACGGCTACATTGCAATGAAAAATCAGGAGCAAGATCCATATTTATTATTAAGCGAAGATAGTAGAATTGAAAATGTTTATTATCAGTATATAATGAATGATATTTTTCTTACCGTTAATGATAAAATAGTTAGTTTTGAAGAAAAAATACCAATGCCAAAAGCTACTGAAACGATGTCTTATGGAATTATGCCAAGAATCGGCGAGAAAGAGATTGCGATTACGCCAAGCGTCGGTAAGCAATTCGCACATAATATCCATGAACTTATAGGGCAGCAGTTAACAGTTGAACATGAAGGTAACAGTTATCAGCTAACGATTAGTGGAATTTATAACGCAGCATATGATGACTTTTTTGTCAGTAGCGATGTGGAGCAAGCGATGAACGGAGTTGTAAGGAAAGAAAATCCACTATCCATTTCTTATGATGTTACAAACTTCTCTGATATTGTAACTGTAACGGAGGAACTAGCTGACCGCAATATAGCAACCAAAACGGCAGTGGAACAGGTTGCTTCTTTGGAAAAAACTTTCGACCATTTACAGAAGCTATTTTTCATTATCTCTATAATAATATTATTGATTGCGCTGTTCATCAGTATCGTATTGTTGTCTAAGCAAGCTAATAGTCGATACCGTGAAATAGGGGTGTTAGCAGCACTTGGTTATAATAAGCGGTGGATTAGTGGGATTATAGCAGCGGAAAACATTCTGCTTGCTTGTACAGCAACGACACTCAGTATAGTAATGTACTTCATAATTAATTATTTATACAGTATGTTGCTAGGTGGCGAAATGAGTGTACAGTTGTTACAGATTGTTGTTACTGTAATATCAACATTTGTCATTATTATTATGTTGAGTTCGATTGTAACTAGGAAATTAATTGCCACTGAACCAGCTGAAGCACTTCGGAAATAATAATTTTATGGTGTAAGGCGATTGTTAGAAAATAAGAATAGAGTATGAACTTGAAGTGTACCTCAATTGTTAGTAGTGTCTAAAAAATTGAGGTACACTTCATTTCTTTAAGGGCGTCACTTCAGTGTTACTTCAGTTTTTAGATTGTTTTGTTACGTATTATGTTGCAGGGGAAGCGTAAAATAAAACATTACACCATCTTTTTCATTACATACACCATATTCACTTTCATGTAGCTGTAGAATAGCTTTAACAATAGATAGGCCGATACCAGTTCCGCCAAACTCACGGCTACCTGATCGATCTGCTCGGTAGAAGGTATCCCAAATATAGTGCAGTTCTTCTTCAGGAATTGGTTGTCCCTCATTTTTAATTTCTAATCGTACATTGGAGTGCTCAATCTTCACTCGTACTTCTAGATGTCCTTGAATGGGCATATGGCGAATAGCGTTGCTCAGTAAGTTGATAAGTACCTGTTCCAAACGCTGTCGATCCGAATGTACCCATAATTCTTCGATATCTATACCAATGAATTGGGGATGAATCGATTTATCAACTAGGAGCGGGGCTAATTTAACGAATACTGATCTGATCGTTTCTTGCAATGGAACCCTTGACCAATGTAGTGCAAAGCGACCGCTTTCCAATTGGGATAAGTCCAATAAGTCAGTGACAAGTCGAGCCATTCGTTCTGACTCTTCGATGATCACTGTTGCGTATTTGTCGCGTTTCAAACCTTGAGTAACATTATCTTTGAGAGCTTCAGCATAACCTTGAATCAGACTGACTGGCGTTTGCAATTCATGCGACACGCTTGCTACAAATTGCTTGCGAAGTTGCTCAAGTTGTTTTTCCTTCTCTATATCGGCTTGCAGTTTCGTATTTGCTTCCTGTAAATCAGCCATCGATTGCTGTAAATTTTGAGCGAGGCTGTTCATCGTACCTGCTAGCTGACCGATTTCATCCTTTCGGTTTGTCTTCACAACTGCCGTGAAATCAAGTTTATTCAAGCGCATAGCAAGTTTGTTCAATTGTATAAGTGGCAATGTAATGGTGCGCGAAAGAAAATAAGCAAACAATAATATCGGTAGAGCAGCAAGTAGATAGATATAAATATAAAATCTGCTCATCACTTGGACGGCATCACCTACTGGTTGAAGTGTAGCTAGTGCAATAAGATAAGCATCTCCGTCCAATGTATGTACTGTGCTTGGAAGTTTGACTGCTGCGATGAGTAAGTTTTCATGATCCGCCTCTAGTGATGGTATTTGGGTTACTTGCACTTCTCCTGCTGTAGATAGGTTATTGAATCGGTTGGTATCCTCTAACCATATGCTTAAAGCGCCTGATAGCTGCTCATTATAGCGATTAACATAGGTTGCTGGAACAAGTTTTTGCATGCCAGCATTTTCATCTTCCAAGAGTGATCGTTCAATAGCTTGAAAAGAATCGGAATGTATAGCTATATCATAGGTAGGCTGAATAGTAGACGACGGCTTCATCGGAATTGCGGGTATTGCATTATAGCCACCAGTGTAAACGTTGATCTGATTACCTTGCTTATATAACATGGCTGTTAGTCCATAAAAACGTTGTTCGAAATTAAGCACTTCGGCTGGTTTAGTGTCTAATTCGTACTCTCCGTCGGCATATTTTTGATAGATGATTTCCAATTGCTCTGATAGTTCATTTGATTTTTGTCTGTTATAAAAGGAACCAAAAAAGGCAGTTTGCAGTATCATCCATAGGATGATAAACAACATCATAGCGACTAACGTAAACCAAAATATTTTGAAAGACAATCGTTCTCGCTTCATAATGACCTCATCGTTTCATTTGAAATTTGTAGCCAATGTTACGTACTGTTTGGATACAGTCAGCATTGTTTCCTAGCTTTTTACGAAGGCGTTTAATTTGCGTATCTACCGCGCGTGTATCCCCAAAGTAATCCATTCCCCATAAACGATCCAGTAAATTATCTCTTGTTAACACGCTATTGGGATGCTGAGAGAACAATAGCAACAGTTCATATTCTTTCGGCGTTAAGTCAAGTAGCTCACCGTTAAGATGCACTTCATGGGCATGTTCACTAATGACGATAGCTTGATTATTATTGGGTGGCGAAAGCTCATTGAGAGTATTCCAGCGGTTTAACAATGCTTTAATTTTAGCGATCAATAATTTAGGACTGAATGGTTTCGTCACGTAATCATCAGCCCCTAATTCGTAGCCGTATAATTTATCCGAATCATCTGACCTGGCAGTTAACATGACAATGATAGTTTGAGAGTGAGTACGAAGCTGTTTGCATACTTCGAAGCCGTCTATTCCTGGCATCATAATATCAAGTATGACGAGATCGGGAGGCGTATGGCGAGCGTGTTCAAGTGCTTCGAAGCCGTTAGCTGCTTGTACAATATGATATCCCTCTTCTTCTAAATAATCTGCGACTAACTCCCTCATTCGAGGTTCATCTTCGACGATTAATATTAAAGGCTGCTTAATCATTGTGTATTCCATCCCTCTTTTGTAACAAAAATTACTTCTTATTGAACAATAACAAACGGATTATGACAATACAACTTTCTATGCGTTTGTGTTACTTCATCTAACATTGGAATAGCAAGAGCCTTTCCACAGGGAAAGGCTCTAACTTGAATGATTATTTTATTCTTGGACTTTAAATTTTGATGGAGCACTGTTCGGTGAGTTAGAGTTACCTTGCCCAGCATTGTTACCAGCGCCTTTACCGTTGCCAGTACCTTGACCTTGACCGGCACCTTGTCCGTTGTTAGTACCTTGACCTTGCCCAGCGCCTTTACCGTTGCCAGTACCTTGACCTTGCCCAGCGCCTTTACCGTTGCCAGTACCTTGACCTTGCCCGGCACCTTTACCGTTGCCAGTACCTTGACCTTGCCCAGTGCCTTTACCGTTACCAGCACCTTGTCCGTTACCAGTACCTTGTCCGTTACCAGTACCTTGTCCGTTGCCAGTGCCTTTACCATTGCCAGTACCTTGTCCGTTACCCGCACCTTGACCTTGGCCAGTACCTTGTCCGTTACCCGCACCTTGACCTTGGCCAGTACCTTGTCCGTTGCCCGCACCTTGACCTTGGCCAGTACCTTGTCCGTTGCCAGTACCTTGTCCGTTGCCAGTACCTTGTCCGTTACCAGTACCTTGTCCGTTACCAGTACCTTGTCCATTACCAGTACCTTGTCCATTACCAGTACCTTGTCCGTTACCAGTACCTTGTCCGTTGCCAGTACCTTGTCCATTACCAGTACCTTGTCCATTACCAGTACCTTGTCCGTTGCCAGTACCTTTACCGTTGCCAGTACCTTGTCCGTTACCAGTACCTTGACCTTGCCCAGTACCTTTACCGTTGCCAGTACCTTTAGATGAAGGGAACTTCAGAGTTGAATAAGAGTAAGTGATTGATTGGAATGTCAGATTATCAACCGCACCTGTAACAGGTAGACCGTGTTGTTTTTGATAGTATTTAACACCTCGAGCAGTAGTTCTATCGTACTTGCCATTAATTTTACCTTCATAGCTACCAAGAGATTTTAACATCCCTTGAATGACATATACATCGGGTCCTTGAGCACCTTTCCCAACAGCTAATGCTACGTTGGACATCGACAACACGAGCATGAAGGCTAGTGCAAAAACACCAATATACTTTCCTAAAGTCTTTTTCGTTATAGTTCTTGTTCTGAAAGAACTAAAAATTGATTCCCATTTCTTCAACTAACACACCATCCTTAAGAGTAAGTATTTTCTTCAACAGAGTTACTTTTCCCAAAAAAGAATTAAATATTGATCATTTTCAGAAGATTTTATAAAAAGAGAGTTTGCCCATTATGAAAAACTATGTTTTTCTAAAATAGATGCCTGATTTTCGGCTACGAAAGTCGTAAGGGAAGGGTATAATAAACTTATTCTTAAAATGTAGGTGTCAACATGATAAATAACCAAGAACGAAAAGCCGAATATTATAAAGCGCTTATTGAGAAAAGATCCGAATACGAAGGTGTCTTCTATGTGGGCGTTACGTCTACCGGCGTGTTTTGCCGACCGACTTGTCCGGCTAGGAAACCAAAGTACAATAATTGCGAATTCTACGAGACAGCGCAGCAGGCGCTTCTAGCTTCCTTCCGTCCCTGTCAGCGTTGCCGTCCCTTGTCACATCCGAATCAAGTTTCGGACATTGTCCGGTTCCTCGTCGAGGCGGTTGAGCAGAACCCAGAGAAGCGATGGAAGGGGCAAGATTTCAGGGATTTGTCTATCGACGAATCTACTGCCCGCCGTCAGTTCAAGAAGCGCTTCGGTATGACATTCGTTGAATATGCCAGGGCTCGTCGAATGGGATTGGCCTTGAAGAGCATCCGATCGGGGGAGAAAATTATTAACACACAAATAGCTTCAGGTTACGATTCCAGCAGTGGTTTCAGAGACGCATTTTCTCGCATCATGGGCGCACCTCCTACGCGTCTGGACGATAGCCGAATTCTCAAAGCAGCGTGGTTGGACACTCAGCTCGGCCCTATGGTCGCTATAGCAGACGAGAGCGAGCTGTATCTCTTGGAGTTCGTAGATCGCAGAGGATTAGAACGCGAAGTTGAGCGGCTTAGAAAAAAAATGAAAGTGGCGATTATTCCGGGACAAACATTACCTATCCAGTCGATGGAACGAGAACTCACTCAATATTTCCAAGGGGTTTTAACTGAATTCAAGACGCCACTACATCTAATAGGATCGCCTTTTCAGCAAGGCGTGTGGGATCAATTAAGACAAATTCCACCGGGGGAAACCCGTTCCTACGCTGACATCGCATTGGCACTTGGCAAACCGACTGCTTATCGCGCAGTAGCGCAAGCGAACGGTGCCAATCAATTGGCGATTGTCATTCCCTGTCACCGTGTGATCAACTCCGATGGCGAGCTCGGAGGATATGGAGGCGGCGTCGCACGCAAAGAATGGCTTCTGAATCATGAGAAAAGAGGGACTTCAAACAAATAAAAATCAACTTGAGCAAGCACAGAAATTTCACAAATTACACAGAAGCGACAGCCCGCTCATTCTCGTCAACGCATGGGATGCCGGAAGCGCATGGACCATGCACTTTGAAAACCATCAACACCCGACACGACATTGACGAACTGCTTCAGGACAAAGTCACTCTTAACATGAAAAAGCCCCAAATGTT
Source organism: Paenibacillus endoradicis (assembly GCF_024721975.1). The sequence continues at coordinate 255,523 of NZ_JANQBB010000004.1, forward strand.
AGTTATAACTAACATTTGGGTGCTTTTATTTCTATAGCGAGGATAGAGGTTGTTAATTTATATGAGTATAGATTATTATACTGCTTGCAATTCAATCTCTTCATCGTCATTACGATTGAAAGCTTCGCGATCGAATTCACCTTCGGAATTTGCTACAAGTAAAGATGTTACGGTAGTACCAGTTGCATTGACTGCCGTACGACCCATATCAATAAGTGCTTCAACACCAGCAACAATACCAATGCCTTCTAGTGGCAAACCAAGAGCTGTTAGTACGACAGTTGTAGAAATAACAGCGGGACCAGGTACTCCAGCTACACCAATTGACGATATAATGCTAACAACGACTAGAATAATATAGTCTGTTCCAGTTAATGTAATGCCGTAAACCTGTGCAGTAAATACGGCAACAATTGCTGGCCATATCCCACCGCAAGCATTAAAGTTAACAGATGCCCCTAACGGAGCTACAAAACTAGCAATTCGTGGAGAAATATGCAAACGTTTTGTAATAACATCTAGGTTCACAGGAAGCGTTGCATAGCTACTGCGAGTTGTAAATGCAACTGCAATCGTTGGGTAAATTTTCTTGAAAAATTTAATCGGATTTACTCTTGCAACAAAGAATACTAGACCACCAAAGACAAGAACAAAATGAATAATCATTGCGACATAAGAAGTGACAATAATGCTACCAAGTTCTTGCAATGTATCCAAGCCATAGCGAGCTGTAATTCCAGCGATTAGTGCAAAGACGCCATATGGTGTCAATCGAATGACAAACTTAACAACTTGATGTAGTACTTGTGTTGCCGACTGAATAAGATCACGAATTGGTTTTACAGATTCTTCATTTTTAGAACCGACTTTTATAATAGCAACAGCAAGGAAAATAGCGAAAATTAGTAATGGAACAACCTTACCATTTGCTGCTTCGTTGAATGGGTTAGAAGGGACAAGATCTAGAATAACTTGTGAAAATGTAGGTATTTCACGTGCTACGAATCCGTCTGGTACCACTTCTTGAATACCCTTGCCGGGATTCATAATTAAAGCGACAGATAAACCGATGATCGAAGCAACGCCGGTTGTACCTAGAAACCAAGCAAACGTTTTGAAACCAATTTTTCGTAAATAATCTAGACTAGTTAACGATGATATACTATTTAATACAAGTACAAAAACTAGAGGAATAACTAGCATCCGAATGAGACTTACATAGATGCTTCCGAATGTAGTGATTGCTTTATATTCGAGTGCGCCCAAACTTTGAAATAAGATACCTACTCCTAAACCTATACCTAAACCTATGAGTACTCGTTTGCCAAAACTTACTCTCTTACGTGCTAAATAATACAGTATTCCAAATACAAAAATTGATGTGACAAAGCCATACCAATTTGTTTGGATTGCTAATAAAAAGTTGTTATTTATTGTATCCATCACAATTTCCCCCTAAACCAAGTTGTTTAATATGAATTACAATTTCAATTTACATACGTTGGCTATAAAAGTCAATTTATTTTTTTTGGGGAAAACTAGTTCTAAAAAATAAATCCGATAAAACCTATAGGAATAAATAAAAATGTGTTGACAGTTTAATCCCGAGTGAATAAGATGGAATTATAAACCAAGAACAATAAGTGTTATGTAGGATAATAAAAGACAATAAGTCTACTGGTCGACCAGAGATTTAGCGAGTGTATAAGTATACACTGCGTTAAGTCTCTTTTTTTATGCCATAACGCTGTATTGTACTACTAATAATAGCTCACAGAGCGAAAGGAAGATTAATTATGAAAAAGATTACAGCATCAATTATTACAGCTTCACTTGCTTTTGGAATTTTGACTTATGCAGCTGTATCTGCAAATAAAAATACGGAGGAAGCTTCAGCTGCTGCACTTACAAGTAATCAGCCTGCGGCAACTGAAGTAGTTATTGAGCCTATAGTATCTGAAGTACTACAAGCAGCTGAGGTTGCTGTAGATCTGCCAGTAGAACAAGCTACTTCTGAAGCTAGCCAAGTGGAAGAGCCGATATCTTCTGGAGCGGAAGTTCTATTAGTGGAAAGTGCTACTCCAGTAGCACAAAAATCTGAATCAACGGAATCAGTGACTAAGCAAGCGAATGATTCTGTGAAGACACCACTGAAAGAAGTGAAAACAACTGACACTGCGACTTCGGAAGTTAAAGCTACTGAAACAAAGCAACAACCAGTTGTGAAATCCTCAACACCAGCGGTATCAAAAGAATCTGAAAAGTCAGTACCAACACCTACTACTGCTCCAGTAGTGAAGGAAGCTAGTCAACCGGAAGCTCCTAAGCCAGCGACTGCAGAAACAACAAAATCTAACGCCGTTACTTTTACAAATAAAACATCGTCACAACCTAAAGCAGTACCAACAACTGAACCAGCAACAGAATCAACTAAAACAACAACTTCTTCAACTTCATCATCATCAAATTCTACAAAGGAAACTACATCATCTACTCCTCAAGCACCTGCTCCTTCTACACCAGCAGCACCTGCGCCATCTTCATCTGATGAAGAGGATTGCTAAGAAAGAGTATTGACATGAGATTCTGCTATTAAATTAGACCAAGAAAGAGTGATGAAAAACGATGAAGAAATATATTGCCATACAGAAAATTGTCGCACTACTTTTAGTAGCAGTGCTTACCTTACCAATCGTCAACATTAATGGTGCCTATGCTGCTGATGGAGCTTCAACTAGTAGTCCTGTTACTAAATTTGATTACTTTAGTGCGGTATATCCACATTTAAACGATGAGAACCATATTTTGAAAACAGTAACGTATGAGGACTTAGTAACTATTTTTAATAGTGAAGGTTCCTATGCGATTCTATTCGGCGGTGCTTGGAGTGATGAAACACAAGCTGATATTGGCTTTATTAATCAAGTTGCCAAAGATTATGGCATTCAAACTATTTATAATTTCGACACAAAACTAGATGGTGACGAGCTACAAATTGCTGACAGCAGTAACAAATATGCACATTACTATGTTGACTTAGTAAACAAATATTTGACAAATATTGAGACGCTGAATGATGTAGCTGAAGAGAATGTTAGTTATACAAAAGACAATATTACAACTGTAGCGAATAAGCTCCAAGCCCCATTTTTATTCGTATATAATAAAGACCACGTGGTGGATGGTGAATCATCGCCAATCATCGCCTCTTTGGAAAAACACAATAATGATGAAAGTTACGAATGGAGTTATTTCAATACAGAAGAGAATGTAGTGGATACAGAAAAGGTGGACGCTTATAAGGCACAAGTTCTTGATGTATTCAGCGAGATTCCTGTTGCCAATTACAGCACTCTTACTAGTTGGGAATTTATAGGTAACGCCTTCAATCAAACGTTTTGGAGTGAAAACCCAGCATACAATCCATCTAATCCTACTCAAAATACTAAAGTGACTATTTTTGATAAAGCGGATGGCTATTACGATGTATTTGAACATGTAACTTATCATCAATTGACTCAAATTCTCGAAAGTGATGGGAATTATTTAATCTTATTCGGTGGATCTTGGTGCCCTAATACACAAGCTGATATTAAATATATTGGTAAATATGCGAAAGAGCATAATATCGATAACATTTACATCTGGGATACGAAGCTAACTGCTGGTGTGGATGTTGCGAGTAATTTGCATCCTCATAATAACGATGAACTTCAAGTTAGGTTGAATAACCATGACTACGCTAAGTTATATGGAGATGTAGTATCACAATATCTAACAAATATTAAGACTCAAAACAATTCTGCTACTACGCCAACTGTAATTACTTATCAAGATGGTAGTGGTAATACAGTAACAGCAGATCGTCTGCAAGTGCCATACCTATTTGCATACAATAAAAACAACTCATATGGTGAAGACCTAATTAGTGCACCGATTCTTGGTCACGTGGAATTAATGTATTCATTGACGAGCAGTACAGGATCAAATATTGCACCTGATTATGTATTCGGTGGAGAAATTGCAAATGGCTATAACAATAAAGCACTTGCCATTGCTTTACATTCACTTTATTCAAGATTAGAAGCAATTCCAACGGATTTAGAAGGCGTTTCGCCTACATCTGTTAACGGCAAGAACGGAAAAATTACTGGTACTACAAACAAAGCTTTAGAGTATAAATTAGCTGGATCAGATGATGCTACTTATCTTCCTGTAGATGGCGATTCTATTACAAATCTAGTTGCTGGCACGTATAGCGTTAGATATAGAGCTAAAAATGGCTATCAAGGCCCTGTTACAGCATCAAGATTACCTATCGCTCCAGTTGCAGTAGCATATCAAGCAGGCCAATCCGTTGAAGTTGTTGTGCCTGCATATGAAGGCAGTACACCTACTCCAACACCGGTAACACCAAGACCAACACCAGAAACATCAGAAACACCAACACCAACTACTCCTGTTGATAGTGATATTGATTTAAAGGTAGAAATTCAAATTACTGCAACAATAGATAAAGATACAGGTGAAGCTGTTGCAGTAGTTACAGAAAAAAGTGTTCAAGATCTAATTGATCATGCTAAGAAGGTTGAGAAGCTAGGAGAATCTGCAGTAATAGTATTCAATGTGGCAGGTAATACTGGGTCAGGATATACTCAACTAACATTACCGAGAAATGCATTTAAAGATTTGGCTACTAGCACCGATGCAGTCGTTCAAGTCAATGTTGGCTATGGAACGGTAAGTTTTGAAGCAAAGGCTATTGATGCTATTCAAGCTTCCACAGATCAGGGAGATATTAGTATTATTATTGAAAAGTCTTCGTTAACTGAGGAAGGCCAGCAAGTATTGGGAGACAGACCAGTTTATACATTCTCCGTGTTTGCGGGTAAGACATCTATTTCAAGCTTTGGAGGAGGTAATGTACACATTAGTTTACCTTACACCCTGCAAGCAAATGAAGATCCGAATGCAATAATTGTGTATTATATTGCTGAATCAGGAGATTTAGAAACAATACGTGGTCAATATCATACATCAACTAAAACTGTAGATTTTACGACAACACATTTTTCTGAATATATCATTGGGTACAATCGAGTATCCTTTACTGATGTTTCCCAATCAGCATGGTATAAAGATGCAGTTACTTTCTTAGCTGCAAGAAATATTACTAGTGGTACTACAGTTGATCAATACAGTCCGAATGCTGAAGTAACAAGAGGTCAATTTATTGTATTATTACTAAAAGCCTATGGAATTGAGGCAGATGAGAACGTTACAAATAATTTCGCTGATGCTGGCAATACGTATTACACACCATACTTGTCAACAGCGAAGCGTCTAGGCATTACTACTGGCATTGGTGATAATAAGTTTGATCCTAATAGCAAAATTTCACGTCAGGATTTGTTCACGTTGTTGTATCGCGCACTTGATGTGCTTGGTGAAGTTCCTACTAAATCTACAAATACTTCCGTATCAAGCTTTAGTGATGCAGATCAAATTGCTGGATATGCTAAGGATGTTTTCAATATTTTTGTAGATAGCGGTGTTATTAAAGGTAATAACGCGAAACTTGATCCAAAAGGGATTTCTACAAGAGCTGAAGTAGCGCAAGTACTGTATAACTTACTTTATCAATAAGCAATAAGAAGTTAGATGAGATGGATAGCCGAAAGGTTATTCATCTTTTTTTTATTCGTATAATTGTCATCACGATCTATTGATTACAGTTTCAGAGTGACTAATTTACTATAGTGACATATCGATTAACTGAAAATCAGTATTAGCTATTTCAAATATCTACAATTTATTGTTTTTATTTGGTTGTTGAAATAAGGACAGATTTATTTGAGAATAATAAGTTGGAGAATGTTTAGCAACTGGGTATCGACAGCATGCGTGAGAGGCGGAATTAAATGCAACAAGTGTTAGATAATATAATTAGTGTCACAAATGATTTTCTATGGTCAAAAATTTTGATCGTTTTACTTATCGTTTGTGGACTTTATTTCACCATTAAATCGAAATTCGTACAATTTGGCATGTTCAAGGAAATGTTTGTCGTTCTGAAAGGTTCTAATGAAAGGTCACCGGATAGCATTTCCTCATTCCAAGCATTTTGTATTAGTATGGCAGCAAGAGTCGGAACTGGTAATATAACGGGCATTGCGATTGCCATTGCAATAGGTGGACCAGGGGCTATATTCTGGATGTGGGTTATTGCGATTATTGGTTCAGCTTCGAGTTTTGTGGAAAGTACATTAGCTCAAGTATATAAAATCAAAGATAAGACGGGGTTCCGTGGCGGTCCTGCATATTATATGGAACAGGGTTTAAATAAGCGTTGGATGGGAGTAATATTTGCGGTACTCATTACATTATCGTTCGGTCTTGTATTTAACGCAGTACAGTCCAATACGATAACCATTGCTTTTGAAAACTCTTTCGGAACAAATCGTGTCGTAGTTGGCTTAGTCATGGCTGCAGCCTTTGGAGTAGTTATTTTTGGTGGTATTAAACGTATTGCTAGAATGTCCGAATATATTGTTGTCGTTATGGCTGTCATCTATATCGGAGCAGCCTTTTGTATCGTACTACTTAATATTGAAAAAATGCCTGAAGTTATTGCGCTTATTGTGAAAAATGCTTTTGGATTTGATCAAGCGGTCGGAGGAACTTTTGGCGCGGTTATTTTACAAGGTGTGAAACGTGGTTTATTCTCCAATGAAGCAGGGATGGGTAGCGCACCGAATGCAGCGGCAACAGCAACGACAAGTCATCCTGTAAAGCAAGGACTCATGCAAGCGCTCGGTGTACTTACAGATACGTTACTAATATGTTCGAGTACTGCTTTTATTATATTGCTATCAGATGCATACAAGCAGCCTGGGTTAGACGGTATTATGCTGACTCAAGCTGCATTAAGCGAGCATATCGGCTCATGGGCATCTGGAGCATTGGCTATTATGGTTTTCTTATTTGCATTCAGTACATTAATCGGCAACTATTACTATGGTGAAACTAATATTGAATTTCTAAATTCCAAGAAGTCAGTGGTGAGGATTTATCGCTACAGCGTATTGGGAATGGTTATATTTGGTTCGGTAGCAAAAGTTCAATTGGTCTGGAATTTGGCTGACTTGTTCATGGGTTTAATGGTAATCGTGAATTTAATTGCGATTGTTCTGTTATCTAAAGTTGCCTTTGCAGCTTTGCATGATTACAAGCAGCAGAAACGATCAGGTAAAGACCCTATTTTCTATAAAAATAGCATTAAAGGCGTGGAAAATGTAGAGTGCTGGGACAACTCGCAAGAAATGAAGAGTAAGTAATAGAGGGTTAAAATTTAGGAGATGGCGTCTGTACTTTTCAGACGTCATCTCTTTTTTAAGTATTATTAATTTCCATTCCAATGATAGATTATTTGAACAACGCCAGAAGAGAACGTTCTTGTACTAACCACTTTTAAGTTTAATTTCTGTTTTATATCAATAAACAACGGTTTTCCTTCTCCCAAAATAACAGGGTGAATTGATAATCTAAATTCATCAATTAGTCTTAAATTGATAAAAGTTGTAATGAGACTTGCTCCGCCATATAGCCATATGTCTTTAGCATCTTTTTTCTTTAATGCGTTTACTTCTTCAACAATATTTTCATTTATAAATATGGCTTGGTTATCAATTTCTTTTTGTGTTCTGGAGAACACATATTTCTCTTTACTATGAACCAATTTCCAAATTTCTTTTTCGGTATCAGAGTCTTTATTGTCTGGAATATATTGTCCCCATAAATCATAGCTTTTTCTACCATATATAATAGTATCAATTTGATTCAAAAAATTAGTGAACCCCATATCAGGATCCATAATGCACCAATCAACTTCCCCGTTTTTCCCTTCAATAAAACCATCTAAAGTAACGGCTAAATCTAAAATAATTTTTCTCTCGTTTACGTTATTTGACATATTTCATCCTCCCTTTATCCTATGTTCAATAACTGTTCAATGCCCGCTTACTTTGTATAGGAGTGAAACCATTTGTCCGATCTTATTCACATTCATTAATTGGAGATTAGTAGGGACAACTCCTATTGGAAACAACGGAATACCATCTCCAAGTATTTTGGGGATAATAGCAACATGAAGCTCGTCTAACAACCCCTCTTGTAAAAAGGCAGCTGCAAGCTGTCCTCCTCCTACAAGCCAAACGTCACCCTCAGAGGTACTTTTTAATGTTGGTATAAGCGTGTTAATTGATTCATCCGTAAATGTAACATGTGGAGCAGAAGCTTGCTTCGATCTGGAAAGGACGTAGCATGGTTTGTCCGCATAAGGAAATTCATCCGCCAGTATGAGAACCTCCTCATACGTCAGGCGACCCATTACAATCGTACCTACTGTATTATAAAATTCACTATAGCCGCCATCTCCTCCACCCACTTCGACATTATCAAGCCAATCCACTGAACCATCTAGTCTTGCAATATAACCATCTAAACTTGTCGCAATATAAAGAACTACTTTATTATTGTTCATATTCATTCACTCCTTTGTATTGCTTATGATACATTATAACTATGACAAAATATGACGTAATTAGGTGATGTACTTGAATAATAGAATTTTAACCATGATGAGGCTATTAGATTCACGAAAAAAATTTACCGCTCGCGAGCTTGCGGATCGATTTAATGTCTCGATACGCACCATTCAGCGAGATCTAGATCATTTACAGCAAATGGGCTTTCCGCTCTATGCAGAAGTTGGTGCTAATGGCGGTTATCGCGTGCTGCCGAACAGGATACTGCCGCCGCTTCAGCTTACAAAGCATGAAGCATTTGGGCTCTTTATGATGATTGAGTATTTGGAGAAAGTGTCTGACTTTCCGTATGGCTCTATTCGTGTCCAATTAGCGGATCAATATTTTACAAGCTTACCTGAAGAGGTACAGGATGAGATTATACAAATGAGGCAACATATTGCCTTTGTTCAACATCATGCGCTGCATCCAGTGCCCTTGACTACTTTAATATTGGATGCAGCAATGGGAAAGCGTAAACTTGAGTTCAATTATGCCTCTCGCAGTGGTACAAAGCAGGTGCAAGTTTATCCGCTGGGTGTCTACTATGAGCATGGATATTGGTATATGCCTGCCCAAAGAGGAGATAAAGTGTTACTGTATCGAGTTGATCGGATGAAACAACTAGAGATCCTTCATTATATAGATCAATCGGTTCCGACACTTAATGATTGGCTTAGTTCGAAGGATAGTAGGCAAAGTGTCGAGGTGATTGTGCAATTTACTGACTTTGGAGGAAGACTGGCACAATCGGATACGCTGTTCGAATCTACTCTGAACAATCAATATTGTGGTCAGATTCCGCCAGAGGAGTTTCCATTCGTAGCAAGGAGGCTACTTGCTTACGGATCAGATGCTAAAGTTATTAGCCCGCAACAATTGAAAGATTTAGTAATAGAGCTGCTTGAATGTAGTCTAAAGCAATATGAGTGAAATCTATGTATTTCCTATATTCAGCGCGATAGCGAAAAAATATTTAACATGAGGACGGTTTCTCATCTGTTCTTCCGTCTAATGTAATGAGATTGATATGAGGAGGATAAAAGTGGCTGGAGTCGATGCTGAGCTGATAGATAGGGTGCGTAATGGTGATAATGATGCATTCAGTGAACTTATTAGTAAATATGCTAATGCCGTTTATGGAGTGGCTTACGGCAAATTGGGTAATTTCCATGCAGCAGAAGATATTGCACAAGAAGTGTTTCTAAAGACTTATAGGAGATTATCCAACGTAAAAGAACCCGAAAAACTTGGCAGCTGGTTATATGCGGTGACTACGAGAGAGTGCATGGATTGGTTTAGATCCAGAAAAAGTAAGACCGTTTATGAATTGGTGGATCAACTAGATACTCCGCAACTAGAAACTACTGAAGACAAACTGCTAAGGAAAGAACTCCAGAGTGAAGTTTGGGATGCTCTTAATACGCTATCAGAAGCAAATCGTACCGTCACGATTCTTTACTACATTGATGATTATAAAATTAGGGAAATTAGTGATTTCCTTAGTATATCAGTCGAGGCAGTAGAGAGTAGACTCCGCAGATCAAGAAAGTTATTAAAGAAGGAGATGTTACGTATGGTTAACGAAAATCTCAACGAGAACAAATTGAATGAACAGTTTAAGAAGAAGGTATTTGAAGATGAACGAATGACAGAAACTCAATTTCGTCGCATTGCTATGGGAGAAAGTGATTTTGATGACATTGATATGTACAAAACAAGATTCTACAATATTAATCTTGAAGGATCTAAATTCGATAATATTAATATGAGTAAGACATATTTCAATGATATCAATATGCATCTTGCTAAGTTTGAAGAAGTAGGACTTTGGGATATTGAAATTGGTAAATGTGCGATGGGTGGTGCTTATTTCCATGATATTGCTTTAGAGGGGAAAAGCAATAGATTTGAAAACGTAGAATTAACCGGGACCACTTTCCGTAACTGTAATCTTTCAAACGTAGATATTAAAGATTGTGACACTACAGGACTTACGATCAATGGGATATCTATCGAAGCTCTGCTCGAGAGCTATAACAATAAATAATCACTTGATGTAAAGGACAGATTGATGGACTACATGTTAATGAATGTATAGAAATCGCTTCTAAGTAATGGTTGGATATTGCCCCGACTATACGAAGAAGCGATTTTTTGTGGGGATTTTCAGTGAGTATAATAGCTGACTATTTTGAATATATTCATTAGATAGTTAATGTGATTAAGGCTTATTCATTCGATGCTGGAAAGAGGTGTACGTATGCGAAATAAAAAAACATTTTATTTACTAGCACCTTATATAATAGACGATCATTTGACGAAAGACATAGGGATAATTCCATACCTTATGCAAAAATATGAAGGATACAAGGCGGTATACGCGATATATAAACCAAGCTTAGGTGAGGTTTCATGGCCGTCGTTACAGATGTATTCCGAGCAGGTTGAGTTTGATTTTATAGAGCCGAGCTTTGACTATCATCCAGACCGTGTCATGAGTACAATATACGGTAGTAATTTCTATGATTGCGCTAATGATTTGGAACATTACATTGAATGTAACGCATCAAAAATAGATGTATTATTTATATTTGGATTTTACCAATTTTATTATAATGCGATTAATAAATACAAAGAATTAAATCCAACGGGTAAAGTTTATTTGAAACTTGATGCCAATATGATATGGATTAATAATACGATGCTCACGGAACCGTTTATCCAGTTTCTTAATAATTGCGATCTCATAACAAGTGAAACTTTAGTAGAGTATATTAGTGAAAAATGGTCCGTACCGATTCACTATATACCTAACGGTTATTATACTTTTGGTAATGCTGAAAACAGTATGGACAGAACATTTTCATTCGATGAGAAAGAAAATATTATAATCACTGCTGCTAGGTTAGGGGTACCAGCTAAAGCAACGGATACACTACTCGAAGCATTTTTAATGGCATCACCCCATATACCTAGCGATTGGAAGTTAGTGTTAGCAGGCAATATTGAAGAGTCGTTTAAACCATATATTGCAAGGTATGCTCAAGAAAATCCTGAACTGAGTGCTAAAATTATTTATTTGGGATTTATGAATGATCGAAAAATACTCAATAATTGGTTTAGTAGAGCCAAAATATTTGGGTTCCCTTCAGTATATGAAGGATATGCTAACGTTTTGGCTGAAGCAAAAGTTCATGGTTGCTATCTCATGGCTTCAGATATTGAATGCAATCGAGATGCAGCGTCGAAACATGAAGTAAGATTAAAAACAATAGATGACCAATATAAATTACAACATCGGCAATTGGCATATGGTTCTCTGCATACCGCTGGTAATAGCTATGAGTTAGCTCTTAGAATGATCGAGACATGCAATGATCAGGAGCGATTAGAAACGGTATGTTATAGTACGCAGCGTGATGCTAGCGAACATTTTGACTGGATTAAGTTATGCAAGAAGATAGATTTACTTCTTCAAGAGACTACATCTAGCACAGTTAAACAATAACTTGACGTAATGAAAAAAGTCGTTGTAAGGTTATCCCAATAACTTTATAACGGCTTTTTGTTGCTGTCATAAGATCAAGTTTGCTTCTTCTATCAAATCTAGTCACTATAATTAATAACGCTAAATCGCACAAGAAACAACCATTTCCGGAGATATAGAATATTATATAGCCATGGTATGATAAGTTTGTTTATTCAGTTTTGTAAGGAGTGGGATATGAAAATACTAACTGGAGTAACTAAAAGATTGAAAGGAATGAGGTATAGGTTGTTTACTTCCTCTTTAAAATCTCGGCTATATATTCTAATGATTATCTGCTCAACTATTCCAATAATTTTAATTGGTAGTCTATCTTTTTATTCTATTTCATCTATTTTGGACAATAAAATTAACAAGGGATTAATGAACCATCTAGACCAGGTTAGAGGAAACCTGATTACTATGCTGAACAATTTGGAATACTCGTCACAACAATTCACAATAAATGGATTGATTGGAACAGACCTTGCTAAATGGCTTGAAATAGAGGATTTGCATGATTCCTTAACGTTAAGTAGTGATATCCAAAAAAAAATAAATTTATTTAATTTCACCAATCCTACAGTTGGACTAACGATGTATTATAATCGAAATTCTGAAAGCGTTGTCATGTCTAATCAGCTTGTAAAAGAATTCGAGCTGGATAATTTGTCATTGTTAACGAATATTGCCGGTGCGAGTTATTATGGTCCACACTATTCTAACTACAAATATAGTAATACGAATATGGTTATATCCATTGTTCGAAAATTTGATATAGGATTGCAATCACCTCAAACTTCGAATATAGAGATATATGTTGAAACTAATTTTAAAGTATTCGAAAAAATATTGAATTCAGCTCAGTATGGAATGGGAGCTTTTCACGTACTCGTCGACAAGCAAGGTTATGTTGCTTATTCACAAAATAATGATCTGCTACCCATTGGCAGTCTATATCACAGTGAAGGGCTCGCTCAGTACGTTGCTTTCGAGGACATGAATCAACAGGATCTAAGGCTAGTCGTTTTTGTAGATCGATCAGATTATAACAGTGAATTTATCAAATGGATTTGGTCCTTTGTTATTGTTATTATTCTTTCTATTACGGCTAGTATACTTATTGCGATTACGATTCGTAATTATGTATATCGACCACTTATTAATATTAAGAATGGGATGAACCTAGTATCCGCTAATAATTTTAATACGAGACTACAACATAGTGGGTTAATAGAGTTCGATTATATGATTGATCAGTTTAATAATATGAGCTATAAAATACAAGAGTTAATTAAACAACTTGAAATAGAAGAGAAAATGAAGCGGGATACAGAAGTTGCCAAGCTTATGGCGCAGATCAATCCTCATTTTCTGTACAACACACTTAATACGGTACAGTGGCTGGCTAGGATGAATGGACAAAAGGAAATTGATCATTTCATTGCGAGCTTTACTAAAGTACTTAGCTATAATTTAGGCAAGGATGGAATTATTGTCACTGTTCATCAAGAGCTGGAAGCCTTAAAAGATTATATTGCTCTTCAACAAGTTAGATATGACCATCAGTATGATATCCGTCTCCATGTTGATGAAGCTATGTTAGATGTTCAAGTTCCTCGTTTCCTTATGCAACCATTAGTAGAAAATTCTCTATATCATGGACTTGGTGATGTCGGCGGAATAATTGAGGTCATTATAGAACAAGCAGGTCAAGATAAATTGAATATTATTGTACGGGATAATGGGTCAGGTATTGATCAGAAAAAAATCGATCAATTACTTTCAGATGGAGTGAATAAGACAGGTTTTGGGATAGGTCTTAATTATGTATACAAAACAGTAAAAAGTAATTATGGCGCACTAGGAGAGCTAATTATTACGAGTACGAAGGGTGAAGGTACATCTATTCAAGTTACATTGCCGTTGAACAAGGAGGGGGTACATCATGATTAAAGCATGTATTGTTGACGATGAAAAATTAGTACGTAAAGGTATTATAACAATTATGCCTTGGAATAAGTTTTCGATTGAGGTAGTAGCGGAGGCATCTAATGGAGTACGTGCATTAGAAATTATGTCTGAGCAACAGATTGATTTACTTTTTACAGACTTGAATATGCCCGAGATGGATGGCATGCAATTAATCCGTGAAGTAAAGGAAACGTATCCTAATGTGCAGATCGTTATTCTAACATGCCATCCAGAATTCGAATACGTGCAGGAGGCTCTGAGACTCGGAGCCATTGATTATATATTAAAAACACAGTTGGAAAATGATTTAATGGAAGATATGCTTCAACAAATTGTAACTCGCTATTATGAGCGGCTTTCAATGAGTTCTCAACCGAAACCAGTGGATATAAATATAGTGAACAAGGGTAAGTATCCGGATGAGATTGTACAATCCATTGTGAAAACAGTTATCTACATGCAGGAGCAGCATGAGATGAGTTTTACACAGGAACACATCGCAAAGGTTGCAAATATGAGTAGAGGATATTTCAGTCAATGCTTTAAGGATATTATGGGGACAAGCTTTCATAAGTATTTGAAAAATATGCGTTTGACGCGGTCAAAAAAATTGCTATTAAGTACGAATCGCCCAATATATGATATTGCTCTGCAAACAGGATTTAAGGATGAGAAGTACTTTAGTAGACAGTTTTTGTTAGAGGTAGGTATGCTACCCTCCGATTTTCGTAATCAAGATCCAATGAACCTATGAAAAATGTTGCCGAAACGGTGAATTTTGTCCGTTTCGGCATTTGTTTGCTTACAGGAATAATACGCTTCTCGGTCAGAAATCTAAGTCGGGTTTTCCCCTATTGAGGATATACTTAACGAGAACAAATCAATTACAGACTTTGGAGGGGATCAAGTCATGGTATTTGGAACAAAAATGAAAGCGATTTTATTAATCGCTATGTGTACAACGTTAGTAGCTTGTTCAAGCGGTGGAAATGGAAAAGGAAACAAAGAGGAAGTTGAAAAAACTCCTGTTGTGGCAGCAGATCCATTTGGTCGCTTTGATGAAACAGTAACTGTTAGTTTAGGTAAGGCAATGTCTGTAGATATAGAACTACCACCTGGTGATACACAAGAAAATAATGAATATGTTCGATTTATAGAGGAAGAGCTTAACGTAAAGTTTAATTATGATTGGCAAACCGCTGACGGAGATCCTTACAAACAGAAAATGGATCTCGTTATCGTAAGTGGAACTGTTCCAGATGTTATGCTCGTTGATGAAGCACAATTAAAGCTACTTGTTGATGCAGATCTAATCGCAGATTTGACGGATGTATATGAGGCTAATATTTCTCCTGAACTTCGAGAAGTATTCGAATCAACTAAGGAGTTAAGCTTAGCATCTGCCACATTTGACGGTAAATTAATGGCTGTTCCTAACTCTTCTCCAGGTGCTGACGCGATGAATTCATTGTTCATACGTAAAGACTGGTTGGATGCAGTAGGTCTTCCTGTTCCAAAAACATTGGAAGATATTGAAGTGGCAGCTAGAGCGTTTATTGATAACAACTTAGGTGGCGGCAATAATCAAACGATTGGTCTAATTGGCCAACAAGATATTGTCAACATCGGTAATAGCATATTCGGTTTTGATACGATATTCAGTTACTTTGATGCTTACCCAGAGCTATGGGTTAAAAACGACGAAGGCATTGTAGAATATGGCTCAATTCAGCCTGAGACGAAGGTAGCTCTTGCTAAGCTTCGTGATATGTACGCTAATGGCGTTATTCACAGAGAATTCGTTGCTGAAACTGGCTCAAGTGGTCGTGAAAAGATTATCTCTGGACGTGCAGGTATGTTCTTCGGACCATTCTGGATGCCGTCATGGATAATGATCGATAACCTGAAGCTTGATCCGAAAGCTGAATGGGTAACAGTAGCTGTTCCACTAGATAAAGAGGGTAAATTCAAAACGCACACGATGTCTCCGACATCCAGCTATCTTGCTGTTAGCAAAAAAATGGCTAATCCAGAAGCAGTTATCCGTATTTTGAACCAAGAATACATAATTGACCAAACTCGTGGAAATGAGTTTTACATTGATCAAAATGTGAGATACAACCGTGTTAATCTACCATTTGGCCATATGATGGCTCCGTTCGATGAGAAGGAAATTGCGGTTGTTAAAGTAGATGAGGTACTTGCTGGTACTAGAGAATACGATACTTTGCTAGCTCATGAGAAGATTCAATATGACCGCATTGTATATAACAATGAAAATCCTAAAAAAGATCTGCTTGCATGGGCGAGTACGACAACGGTTGCAACAACAAGAGAGATGATCCAAGATAACGTCGAGAAAGTAACAGGAGCGTTCTATGGAAAGACAGCTACAATGAAACGCAAATGGGTTAACCTGAAAAAGCTTGAAGACGAGACATTTATTCAAATTATTATGGGTGATAAACCAGTCGATGCCTTTGATCAATTCGTAGAGGATTGGAAAAAACAAGGTGGAGATGAGATCACTAGTGAGGTAAATGAAGCAGTTAAGTAATTTTAGTCAAGAGCGGATTGGAGTAGCGATATGAGAACATCACGACATGTATGGGGCTATTATTTAATGCTTACTCCACCGATATTGCTAGTGCTAATTTATGAAATATTCCCATTGTTCGGCCTAATCATTGCGTTTCAAGATTTTGTGCCGGGCAAGGGAATGTTTGGCTCTACCTTTATCGGTTGGGACAATTTTATTTATATGTTTCAGCTTAAGGAAAGCTCCCAAATCTTTTACAATACAATTTTTATAGCAGTGAGCAAAATTGTATTGAATTTGATTGTCCCGTTAATCTTTGCATTAATGTTAAATGAAGTGTTACAGAACACGCTAAAACGTTGGATACAGACTATTGTTTATTTGCCACACTTTATGTCTTGGGTAATATTAGCAGGGGTTCTAACTAATCTATTAGCTTCTGACGGGATTTTCAATAGTGTGATTACAGCACTTGGTTTTGAGTCTATCTTCTTCTTAGGAAGTAATACGTGGTTTCCAGTCGTAATTATTGGAAGTGACGTATGGAAGGAATTCGGATTTAATGCAGTTATTTTCTTGGCAGCACTAACAGCGATTAATCCAAGTTTGTATGAGGCAGCTAAAATTGATGGTGCGTCTAAATTCCATCAATTACGCTACGTAACTATACCTGGGATTGCACCTACGATTGTACTACTAGCTTGTCTAGGTGTAGGTAAAATCATGAATGCAGGCTTTGAACAAATATTTAACCTATATAATCCAGCTGTATATGCATCTGGGGATATTATTGACACTTATGTATACAGAATTGGTCTTACTCAGCATCAATATGGTTTGGCTACTGCCGTAGGAACTTTAAAGTCAGTTGTAGGATTCATCTTAGTTGTACTTTCTTGGAAGCTGGCGGACAAATGGGCCAATTATCGTATCTTTTGATGAGGAGGAGTATCAATGTTTAACAAGCAACAAACTGTTGGTGAGAAAGTAGCATATGTGCTTCTTCTCATCGTGCTAATACTAATTACATTGGCTTGTTTGGCTCCTATATGGCATATGGTAGCAATTTCACTTAGTGATAATTCTGCAGTTTCAGCAGGGCAAGTCACATTTTTTCCAGTAGGATTTACATTAACGCCGTATGAATATATTTTACAGGATCAGAGATTTTTCCAAGCATTTGGTGTATCCTTTCAACGTGTATTGCTAGGGGGAGCTATTAACTTTGTAATGACAATTTTGGCAGCTTATCCACTATCGAAGGAAACATCGGAGTTTCCTGCCAGAAATAAACTAATGTGGATATTTATTTTCACAATGATGTTCAACGGAGGTTTAATTCCGTGGTATATGACAATTAAAATGACAGGTGTTATGGATAGTATTTGGGCATTAGTATTGCCAGGAGCAGTTCCAGTGTTCAACGTGGTTCTACTTATGAACTTCTTCCGTGCTATACCGAAGGAAATTGGAGAAGCAGCCAAAATCGATGGTGCAGGAATATTTACTACGATGTGGAAAGTATATATTCCAATGTCTATGGCATCGATTGCTACGGTTACGTTGTTTAGTATTGTTCATCATTGGAATGCGTTCTTTGATGGTATGATTCTAATTAACACACCATCAGGTCAACCGTTACAAACATATATTCGATCATTGGTGGTGTTACCAGCTTTAGCGGATATGAGTTCTGGAAGTCTAGAGGATTTAATGAAATTATCTGAGAAGACTTTTAACGCCGCTAAAATTGTAGTAACAATGATTCCAATTTTACTTGTATATCCATTCCTTCAAAGATACTTTGTTACTGGTATTACATTAGGTTCTGTGAAGGAATAACAAATCAATGAGGTAAGGTGGAGACTATTATGACCAAAACAGTATTTGTAACAGGCGCAGACAGAGGATTAGGGTTTTCATTCACCAAGTTTCTACTTGAAAAGCAATACAAAGTGTTCGCGGGACAATTTATTGAAGAATGGAATTTTCTAAGTGAGCTGAAAGAGCAATACCCAGATACACTTGAGATTGTACCATTAGATATTGGCGATGATACTAGCGTGAAGAAGGCTGCACGCCAAATTGCTTCCAAAACTGAACATTTAGATATGGTAATTAACAACGCTGCTATTGGATCAAAAGATGATCACTCCAATATATTAGTAGATTTAGATTTCGATAATATGAAAAATATGTTCAACGTTAATACGCTTGGTTCTCTTCGAGTAACGAATAGCGTTATGGGTCTACTGCTACAAAGTCAAGATAAACTTGTAATAAATATATCCTCTGAAGCAGGAAGTGTTGCCCGTAACCATCGTATTTCTGGTTATGGCTACTGTATGTCAAAGTCAGCGCTTAATATGCAATCTGCGATTGTACATGAGCATCTCAAAAAACTAGGTGGTCAAGTGATGGTATTCTATCCGGGTTGGCTGCAAACGTATATGAGTGGTCAATTAAGTACGACTGCCCCAACAACTCCTGATGAATCAGCACAAAAAATTATTGGTTTAATTGATAATCGTGAGCAGTATAGGGGTGACGATCCTATTTTCCTCGATATGGATGGTCAAGTTTGGCCTTGGTGATATGATAGAAACAATACTATAGAGATAATGGAGTGATATTGAGATGAACAAATTCAAAGCACTAGCACTAGGCAACTATACGGATGTAAAATATCATCCATTTGAAAAAGTCGATCGTGAGATTGAAGGCAGTCTTGAAGAAGTTGCAGAAGTAACGAGCACAGGCGATTACGGTGTTCTTAATAAGGAAACATTAAAGGATTATAATCTATTTATTTCTTATACAGAGTTTTCTCAAGTACCTGAACCACAAGAACGTGTAGCAGCATTACTAGATTACGTAGCAAACGGTGGCGGTTTACTTGTTATTCATAATGGTATTTCACTTCAGCGAAATAAAGAATTAATGGCAATGATGGGTGCGAAATTTACAGGACATCCAGAGTTTACAACATTACCTGTTCAAAATTCATTGCCTGATCACCCAATTATGAAAGGTATTGAGCCCTTCGAGATCGATGATGAGCCTTACCGCTTTGATATGATTCCACATTTCGATACGACAATTCTAGCTCAATATGAGCATGACAACCAGCTGTGGCCTGCGGCTTGGGCTCATGAGTATGGTATGGGAAGAGTGGTATACTTAATGAATGGTCACCAGCTTTCCTGCTTCTCTGTTAAGCCATTCCGTCAATTGATTAAACAAGCTGGCTTATGGGCAGCTAAGGTTTGGTAGGGAATTAACTTGTCAGCAATAGAAGCTACGAAAAAGCAGGCAAAAACATTATTCCCAATTCTTGGTCTAGTAAGTATGGCTCATCTACTTAATGATTCCATGCAAGCCGTTATTCCAGCATCGTACCCAGTTCTCCAAGAGGCACTGGGTTTGTCTTTCACACAGCTAGGATTTATTACGTTTGTTCTATATTTCTCTTCCTCTGTTATTCAGCCTTTCGTAGGTGCAATTGCAGACGCAAGACCGACACCAATGATCTTACCAGCAGGAATGCTTATGGCAGCACTTGGTATGTTTGGTCTTGGTATTGCCCCAGGATATTGGTCAGTGTTAGGTGCTGTTCTGCTCGTCGGCATTGCATCAGCAATGTTTCATCCTGAAGGAGCGAGAATTGCCTATATGGCAGCGGGATCGAAGCGTGGGCTCGCGCAATCAATTTTCCAGGTTGGCGGAAATATGGGAGGTGCGCTTGCACCAATCATGACCGCATATATTTTCTTTCCGTTTGGACAAAAAGGAGCCTATTGGTTCATTGTCTTAGCAGGCGTAGGATTTGTTATTCAAGCTTTTGTTGCAAGTTGGTATAGTAGCCAGTTGAAATTAATGCCTCCGTTGGAACGCAAAAAAGCAAAGAAAAAGACATCAGATGGTAATGATAAAGTAGTAAGAAAATCTATCTTTTATGTTATCTTATTAGTATTTGCACGTTCGTGGTTTAGTGCAAGCATTGGAACGTACTTCGTCTTCTTTCTTATGGATAAGTTTGGTCTTTCCATACCAAATGCCCAAATGTATATCTTTACGTATATGGCAGCAGGTATTATTGGAACATTTCTTGGCGGTCCTTTATCGGATAAAGTCGGTCGCAGAAATGTGATTCTACTTTCCTTGTTAGGAGCAGTGCCATTTGCTATAGCGTTACCTTTCGCTGGTCTTGTTGCCGCTTACCCACTATTATTCTTGCTTGGTCTTATTAACCATAGTAGCTTCTCCGTTACAGTGGTATACGTTCAAGAGATGGTACCTGGTAAAGTGGGAATGGTGTCAGGACTAATTACTGGTCTGGCATTTGGTATGGGTGCACTAGGTTCTATGGTATTAGGTATTATTATTGATTTAACTAGTATTCAAGCGGTTATTATTGCATGCTCCTTCATGCCTTTATTAGGAGTAATAGGCTTCTTACTTCCCCCTGACAAACGTAAAAATAGTACACCAGCAGCAGTATAGCAATGGAGCAATGTACGTTATGTTTTGGACATGAAACATTTACCAAGTTAGACAGGAGTATATTCTTTCGAGAATATACTCCTATTTTCATTTATGCTCGATTATGCTAATAAATGAAGCGCTGATAACAAAGACTAAGTTGTAAACTAGACGATTTCTTTTTTCTATAATACAATAAAACCGTCTGGACGGTATAGTTGTTATTTGAAAGGATGACCGATATGAATAAACATAATATCTCACAAACAAACATTAAAAAATTGCGTATCCTCGAAGCGGCCTCCAAAGTTGTTCTCTCAGAAGGAGTCAATCGCTTAACGTTAGAAGCGGTTGCACTAGAGGCTCAGATCAGCAAAGGCGGATTGTTATATCACTATGGAACGAAAGATGAGCTTATTAAAGCAATGAACCTTCGTGTAATCGAACAATTTAGAGAGTTTATTGAACACGAGCTTGTTACTGGTGCATCTTATCCTAAAGCTTACTTACTTGCTTCATTAAAGAGTTTGCAAGATACGGAATACCTTAATATAAGCACGAGTTTACTGGCTGCGATCTCTAACAATCACGCGGTTCTCGATCTATGGAAGGAAGACTACCAGAAGATTAAAGAAAATTTCAATAAAGCTAAAATTCGTAATGAGCTTTCTTTACTTATTCAAGCTACTTGCGATGGAATATGGTTCTCTCGAGTATTAAAAATGACGTATATCGATGCGGCTGAAGGAGAGAAAATTATTATGGAATTACTACGCCAATTGGAAGGAGAGTCGACATAATGGCTTACTTACTTTTATTAACTTCAATTATTACGGAGGTGTTTGCTTCAACGATGTTGAAGCTCTCTAATGGCTTTACAAAGAAACTACCGATCATAGGTGTTGTTGTCGGTTATGGTTTATGTTTTTATCTACTGTCATTAACATTACTTGAGTTACCGTTAGGCTTTAGTTATGCGGTATGGAGCGGGCTCGGCACCATTCTTACTGCTGTAATGGGTGTCGTCTTATTTGAGGAAAAGATTAATCGCCAAGGACTGCTCGGTATCGCATTGCTGCTTGTCGGCATTATTTTATTGAATATTTCGAAATAAGGAGGGTTATGAATATGAATACAAAAGGCGCTATTTATTTAACATGTGCTATATTATTTGAGGTTTGTGGCTCTACCATGCTGAAATATTCAGAAGGCTTTACAGTACTTTGGCCATCGATCGGTGTCGTTATCGGTTTTCTAACTTCATTTACTTGTCTCGGTTTGGCACTTAAAAGTATGTCCCTCTCTACCGCATATGCAATCTGGTCAGGAGTTGGCACTGCACTTACCGCTTGTGTTGGTATTCTGCTATTTGGAGAGCAGATCAATGCACTGAAAATAACAGCGTTACTGTTCATTATTGTCGGCGTTGCTATACTGAATAAATCTAATTCAGAACAAGTTAAGACTTCCGAAACATAAATATTAAGTAATTGAATATATTGGAAATGTATTATATATTATTACATGTATTGGTTAAATTGCAATGAATTAACCTAAGGAGGTTACCATTATGTACATGAATAAAGATGTGTCAGAGATCACGCTCTATGCAAAGTCTACACTATAAACAACGGCGGTTGTTTGTATAGAGCGAATCATTTTAGTACCGCCTCAATACCTTTGATGGTGTGATATGTTTATAATGTGACTTTGCTACCTTAAAATTCTTACTATTTAAGGGGTAGAGTAATTATGGAATATATTAATGCAGACGTAGTCTTGCCAGAAGAATTATTAAAAGAAGTTCAAAAATATATTAATGGTGGCATGATTTATATACCTAAACCTAAAGGATTACGTAAAGGATGGGGAGTAAATTCAGGACACCGAACATATTTAACACAAAGAAATGATCAAATCCGTGAAAGTTTCTTACAAGGTGCCAATATTCATCAACTCTCTGATCAATATTTTCTTTCCTGCGATAGCATTAAGAAAATAGTTTATAAGAAGTCAATATAGTTGTACTAGAAGACACATTGGATTAATTTCCGGTGTGTCTTTTTGTGTATAAAACAATTAAGAGTTATTTCTTACATATTTATCTAGTGTTCCTCTAGCTATAATGGCATTAACAGTACTGTAAATTATACCGACAATAGGAGGGTAACGTTATCCAAAGACAACTTATAGAAAGCATGAATGCACATAGAGGTGGAGTCATATGGTTTACGGGGTTACCTGGATCGGGTAAAACTACACTTGCTATTAACGTTCAGTATGAATTACTGCAGTCCAATATACGATGCGCCATTATCGATGGTGATGTTATAAGACATAAACTTAACTGTGATCTTGGTTTTTCAGAAGAAGATCGTATGGAAAACCTTCGACGTGCTGCGGAAGTAACGCGTATGTTCATAGAAGCAGGAATTTTCGTGTTAGCTCCATTTATTACGCCGAGTGACACGTGCAGAGCAATGATTAGACAACACTTCCAGCCTGAAGATTATACGGAACTATATGTGGAATGTTCATTGGCTGCTTGCATCGAACGTGATCCGAAAGGAATGTACGCCCTCGCTCTTGCAGATAAACTTCCCAATTTCACAGGAATATCTGCGCCATACGATCCACCAATTGCTCCAGATCTCACGTTAGATACGCAGCAGTTAGCATTACAACAATGTGTAGATAAATTAATCGAGTATATACAGAATAAAGTGAAAATTAATAACTAAATAATCGTATTGGAGGATATTATGCTAGATATAGATTACAGTAATTATTTTTGGCAGGATGATCAAGTTAGATTACGTGCAATAGGGGCTGACGATTGGGAAAGTTGTTATATGTCTGATTTTGATACTCCTGCACGCCGCTTTCTAGAATGTGCGATTGAATTACCACCCACAATTGCTGGAGCGAAAAAATTCACAGAGGAAAATGCTGATTTTTCTTCTACGAATGGACGAATCATGTTCACGATCGAAAATTTAAATGGAGATAGTATAGGTGGCATTAACTTAAACAGTATAGACCAGAGAAACGGCACGTTTAGTATAGGTATAGTTATTGATAAACAGTACCGTAGCAAAAGTTATGGTACTCGAGCTATGAATATACTTTTAAAGTATGCCTTTCTTGAACGAAGACTAAATAAATTCAATGACTATGTTCTTGAAGGAAACGAAGGTTCTGCAAAAATGATGAAGAAACTCGGTTGCGTTCAAGAAGGCGTACGTCGACAGGTAGTCTATATGAATGGACAATATTTAGATTTCATATTGTTTGGATTAACTAAGGAAGAATTTATTGAGCAGCAAAAGAAAATAGAGAATTAATATATGAATTTTATTATTAATAACTGAAAGAGGAGAGGGTTCTATGAAACCTACATTAAGCTATACGATCTGGTTTTCACAACGTACTGGAAGCACGTTGCTAAACCTTGCGCTTGCATCGACTGGAGTAGCAGGAAACCCTGCGGAATGGATTACATCCCGAGATCCAAATGCGATCACAAAAGAGGATATTGAGTCTATTTGGAGTTATGGTTCAACTTCCAATGGTGTATTCGGAATGAAGACATGTCTTTCACCCAATTGGATTACTGGACTGAGAAAACTTTATGAACTACCTGAAACAACAACACTGGCTGAAGTATGGCGTACAGCTTTCCCTAACAGCAACAAACATATATGGATGACGCGTAGAAACAAAATAAGATTAGCAGTTTCATGGTGGCGCGCAATCGTATCTGGCGAATGGCATAGACAATATGGAGAAAAGCCACAAGAGCATGATATTGCAGATCAATATAACTTTGATGCGATTAATCATTTGCTGGCTGAAGCTGCTTTCCGAGAAGCTGGTATGGAACAATTTTTCAGTGAAGAAGGAATTGTTCCACTTACGATTGTGTATGAGGACTTTATTCAAGATTATGAGGGAACGGTGTTGGGCGTATTAGAATATCTTGATATTTCAACAGACAATGTTGTAGTAACACCACCTTCACTAGATAAATTAGCAGATGATGTTGCTGAGGAATGGATACAAAGATTTCGAAAAGAACGTCAGCAAGGCTGGGAAAATATCGGTTGGTAACTAGTAGGCTTCGGCTTCTAGACTATAACAGTGCTAGCAACTTTAATTTGAAATAACCCTTATCATGTTTACTTAGATAAGGGTTATTTCTATATGGAATTGGACATTTAAGGATAGCTCCATTAATGATATCAAGGACAAGTTACTAAGGCATTAATTTCTTAATTGTAAAGTTATCATCCAGTAGTACCCAGTTTTGTGGATACGGGAAACCGAGTGCCCAATAACTGACGCCACGAAGATGATATTGTTTAACCATATCAAACTTAGCTTGTGCGCTTCGTGCATCTTCAAACCATACTTCATGACGTACCCCTTGTTCATTCACATAGCGGAAATAAGGTGATTGTGTCGTCACATTATACTGGATGGGCGCTCCGTATTGATCTGCTCTGCGAATTGCTTCCTGAGGACTGAAAGTTTCTGCTTCTTGACCTTGAACATGTGGAACAACCCAATCTCTAGCATAGATTTGGAATCCTAAAAATATTTTTTCAGCAGGGATTACAGTTAGCGCATATTCAACTACTTTGCGCATTTGGTTAATCGGAGATATCGCTTGTGGAGGTCCTTTGCGGTAGCCCCATTCATAAGTCATTAGAATAACGAAATCAGCAATTCTTCCATGTTCCTCGTAATCATGCGCTTCATATAGAAGACCAGATTGTTGCACGCTCGTTTTCGGAGCAAGGGCAGTCGACACTAAATAGCCCTTAGGATGAAGTCGGTCTACACATAATTGGAGAAATTCATTGTAGTTCTCACGATCTTGAGGCAATACATTCTCAAAATCAACATTGAGCACAGTATAACCTTTCTCTTCCATCACTTGGAGTACATTATTTATCAATGTTTCTCGTAGTTCCGGACTGGATAATACAACATGAGATAGATTAGAACCAGCCTCAGTTGATGTGAAGTTCGTAATCGACAACATCGGTGAGATGTTGTTGACGATTGCTGCTTCAACCATTTGTTGATCGTCAAATGGTTGCAATGATCCGTCTTCTTTAATCATGTAAGCAAATGGACTGAAATAAGTAAGGAGTTGACCGATCTTATTAAGTGTATTAACAGCGGCTTCATTCGATTGATAAGTGTAGGCATTGACCTCAATCTCGAGCTTTTTTCTAGGAATAATTAATTGCATTCCGATAGTAATGTTATTCGGATTTTCAATATGATTTTCGATCATAATAGTTTGGACTGAAACACCATATCGGTTGGAGATCGCCATTAATGTTTCTCCAGGCTGTACAACATGTATGATCGGTGGAATTATTAGCGACATACCTGGATCAAGTAAGTTAGGATTTGCGAGTTGATTCGTTTGCTCGATAGCATGCACGGTAACCCCATATTGCGCTGCAATAGACCATAGGCTTTCTCCTGCTCTCACCCGATGAGAAGTATACGGTGAAGGTATAACTAACGATTGTCCAATTAGTAATTGATTAGGATTGGGTAGTTGATTCAACTCATTAATAGCATTCGCAGTCGTATGATAGTCGTGGGCAATTTTCCAAAGTGAATCACCAGCACTAACTACATGTATTAGCAATAGAATTCCTCCTTAAACATTTCATGATTCACATGAAATGTAGCATCGAAAGCATAATCTTAACAATATTCATTGGTATATCTTATGCGTCGATGAATAAAATGTGTGTTAGCCTAGAGGGATTATTAGTAGATTTACTACCTACTATGAATATGTATCCGATAACGGTTATAATGAACAATATAATCGATGCCAAATTTTCGATACAACCGAGGAGAAATTAATAATATATGAAAAAGAATAAGCCCTCTTTCCGTCAAAAGTCGGATAAGAAAACCGCTCCAAAACCTTCACGTCGTCAGGATGGACCAGTGAAGAGTACGAAAAAACCAACTATTCGTCATGTAAGTACTTTAAGAAATGCTACTCCACTTAAACAATTTACGGTGACTGAAGATGTAGAGTTACTTGTATTTTTGATTGATAAACTAGCAGGACAAGGAAGAAATTCTATAAAGTCTGTATTAGCTCGTGGACAAGTGTCTGTAGACGATCGTGTAGAGAAGCTCTACAACTATCCACTTAAAGCTGGACAAGTTGTTGCTGTTAGTAAAGAGCGAATTACGGCTGCTCCACAACTTATCGGCCTACGCATCGTGCATGAGGACGATGATCTAATCGTCGTTAATAAAGATACTGGTCTGCTCTCCGTAGCTTCTGAACAAGAAGGAGAACTTACGGCATATCGTCAACTAACTGCGTATGTTCGTGCAACTAATCCAGATAGTCGTATATTTATACTTCATCGTCTTGATCGTGATACTTCTGGAGTAATGATGTTTGCTAAGAGTGAGAAGGTTCAGCAGAAGATGCAAACAGCTTGGACAGATGTTGTGAAAGAACGAACTTATGTAGCTATAGTCGAAGGTTTTGTTAAGAAGCAACAAGGGACAATATCTTCATATCTTAAGGAAACATCAACATTAAAAATGTATTCTAGTCAACACGCTGGTGACGGATTGCACGCGGTTACTCACTATAAAGTTATGAAGGCAAATCGTGACTTCTCCTTGTTAGAAGTAAATCTTGAGACAGGTCGAAAAAATCAGATTCGTGTTCATATGCAGGATCTAGGACATCCTGTTGTTGGTGACAAGAAGTATGGTGCTAAGTTGAAGTCGATTGGTCGTCTTGGACTACATGCTCGTGTACTTGCGTTTGAGCACCCTACTACTGGTAAAATCATACGTTTTGAGACACCAATTCCGAAACAATTTTTAAGTCAGTTTAAAGAAAAATAATAATTCTGTACGATGATACAGCTGAATCGAAAAAGGTTAGGTGATTTTTCACCTAACCTTTTTTTGTTTCGATGTTTTATTATCAATTATTAACCTTGTGGCGTGGTTCAATGATCTGGATGAATGTTTTCGTTGCACGTGACAAAGGGAACATTTTTGAATAACAGATACCGATATTTCGACGTGGAATTTCCTCTGTGAGCTGAATTTCATGTAATAATCCATTTTTCAAATAATGTTCAGAGAACTCTTTCGTGACACAAGCAATACCGAGATTAATTTTCGCAAACTCTAACAATAAATCATGGGAACCTAATTCAAAATCTGGCGAAATCTGATGTCCCTGTTCTTTTAAGTATTGCTCTACATATTTACGGGAATTAGAGTTTTTTTCGAGAAAAATTAAGGGCATGCTTATGAGCTGCTCTAAACTAATTGGATTAGTTGTTAAATGCTTATATTTCTGACCACAAACGAAAATATCACGTACTTCTTTGCAAGGGATGAAATGGAATTTGTTATCTTGAATCGGTAAGTTGCAAATGCCGACATCTGCTTTACCCTCTTTAATAAAATCACAAATTTCAATCGTTGTTCCGTTTATAATATTAAGTTTGATTCCAGGGTATTTTGTATAGAACTCTTCTAAATAGGGCAATAAAAAGTAACGAGAGATCGTATCTCCTACACCTATATTTAATACCCCTGTTAACAAGTTTTTAGATTCCAAAATTTTTTCCTCGGCCATACTTAACAGATTCATGGCAGAATTCACATGTTCATATAGTAGAATACCTTCTGTTGTTAAGGTCACGCCTTTCGTTGTGCGATAAAACAATATAATGTCCAACTCTTTTTCGAGTTTTAGAATGGCTTGGCTAACGGCCGATTGTGTTAAATATAATTGCTCTGCAGCTTTTGAGATGCTTTTCTGAAGTGCAACCTCTTTAAATATTCGATATAAATCTAATTTGCCAATCATATTAATGCTCCTTATGTCCGATATTATAGATATTAATTTTACTTATATCATGTTATAAGGGTATAGTAAATCTATACAGATGAATAACGATAACTAGCAAACATATAATTATTCCGTTAAAGGAGAACTTACATTGCAAAGAGTAGTTGGAACAGTAGTTAGAGGTCTTCGTGGACCGATCATTAATAATGGTGACAATATTGAGCAAATCGTAGTGGATACCGTATTAAATGCCGCTAAAGTTGAGGGCTTTACTATTGAAGATCGTGATATTGTAACAGTAACTGAATCAATTGTAGCTCGTGCACAAGGTAATTATGCAACGATAGATGCAATTGCCGCTGATGTGAGCGCTAAATTTGGAACAGATACAGTAGGGGTTATTTTCCCTATTCTAAGCCGTAATCGTTTTGCTAACTGTTTAAGAGGGATTGCCAAAGGCGTACAAAAAGTAGTGCTAATGTTAAGCTACCCTTCTGATGAAGTTGGTAACCATCTTGTCGATCTAGACGAACTTGATGCAAAAGGTGTTAATCCGTGGACTGATGTATTAACTGAAGCGGAATTCCGTCAACATTTTGGATACAAAAAACATACATTCACTGGCGTGGATTATATAGACTACTATAAATCATTGATTGAAGCTGAAGGTGCATCTTGTGAAGTGATCTTCTCCAACAATCCAAAAACAATTTTAGATTATACAAAGAGCGTATTAACTTGTGATATTCATACAAGATTCCGTACGAAACGTATTCTGGAAGCTAATGGTGCTGAGAAAGTATATGGTCTTGATAATATACTTTCTCAATCTATTAACGGAAGTGGACACAACGAAGCTTACGGTCTACTTGGCTCGAACAAAGCAACAGAAGATAGTGTGAAGCTATTCCCTAACAACTGTCAGCCAATTGTAGATGGTATTCAAGCGAAAATCTTAGAGCAAACGGGTAAATTAGTTGAAGTTATGGTTTACGGAGATGGTGCATTCAAAGATCCAGTCGGTAAAATATGGGAGCTTGCTGATCCAGTTGTATCTCCAGCATATACTATTGGTCTTGATGGAACGCCTAATGAAATAAAACTTAAATACTTAGCTGATAATAACTTCTCACATCTACGTGGAGAAGAGTTGCAAAAAGCAATTTCTGAATATATTACGAACAAGAATGAGAATCTTGTAGGTGCAATGGAAGCTCAAGGCACAACGCCACGTAAATTAACGGATCTTATCGGTTCATTATCTGATCTAACTTCAGGTAGTGGAGATAAAGGAACGCCGATGGTTTATATTCAAGGCTATTTCGATAACTATACAAAATAATTTAATCTGCAAGATGATCTCAAGTAATTATGCGGATACTTAATTACCAAAGACCTTCTAATCGTTAGAAAACGATAACTAGAAGGTCTTTTTTGTAAACTTAAGTTGTATTGCTATTAAGAAGGCTACAATCATTTATAAAATTCTATACAAGTTATTCACTAAAGTATAAACTTAACTTACCGTAATTTATGTGAGAAAAATGGTTATCTTATAATACATATAACATACAAAGCACTAACCTATACTAGAGAATAAGGGGTTAACCGTATGGATTTGTTAATAATGGTATTGTTATTATTAGTTTGCTTATTAGTTTCAAACATAATTAGTCATTATATCCCCTCTATACCTACAGCGTTAATTCAAATTGCACTAGGAATTATACTCACCTTTATATTTTCAGATATTTCATTTGAACTAGAATCAGAATGGTTCTTATTATTATTTATTGCTCCTCTTTTATTTAATGACGGAAGACATTTTCCACGTGAAGCATTATGGAAAATGAAAGTCCCCATACTAGGCAATGCTATTGTCCTTGTTCTAATAACGACGATCGGTGGAGGATACTTTATCCATTGGATGATTCCGGATATCCCGATTGCCGCAGCGTTTGCATTAGCTGCGATTCTTTCGCCTACTGACCCTGTAGCGGTTAATGGAATAGCAAAGCGAATTCATATTCCCGAAAAAGTATTGAATTTGGTAAGAGGAGAATCTCTTATTAATGATGCTTCTGGCTTAGTAGCATTTAATTATGCAGTCGTCGCAGTCGTTACAGGATACTTCTCGATCAAAGAAGCATTTTTTGATTTTACATATGTATTTATTGCAGGTGCAGTAATAGGGTTAGTCTTAATATTACTAATTACTTGGATAACATTTGTTCTGCGTAAGAAAGGTATTACCGATGTAACTTTTCATTCGTTGTTACAAGTATTGACCCCATTTATTATTTATATCGTAACCGAAGAGCTTTTGCATGCATCAGGAGTAATTGCAGTTGTAGTAGCAGGGGTTACGCATTCTTTAACTTCTGAGCGAACAGAGAAGCTAGTGGCTGAAGAGAAAGTACTAACAGAAAATATTTGGTCGATTGTGTTATTTGTATTGAATGGTGTTGTATTCCTACTATTAGGTCTTAACATTCCTTCTTCTATGCAATCCACAGTAGCTAATCCTAACATAGGCAACTGGTTAGCAATTGTATATGTACTTGCGATTGGTGTAGTTATTCTAGCTATTCGCTTTGTGTGGACATATGTATTCTCCTATTATCAATATCGCTTCCTTAAGACAATAGATGCAGAGCGACCAAGCTTCAAAACAAGCTTATTAATTAGTTTAACTGGTGTGCGTGGCGCAGTGACCATGGCAGGGGTTCTATCTATTCCATTTCTCATTAAGAGCGGTGAGCTGTTTCCAGAACGGTCGTTGATTTTATTTATAGCTGCAGGCGTTATTTTATTCACATTAATCGTTGCAACTGTGTTTCTACCATTACTAAGTAAAGATGGTTCTTCAAAAGCGGGAGTTCAGAATAAAAATAATATCGCTAAAGCAAAACAGAAAATTTTACTAGCAGCCATTAAGAAGATGAGACAAGAGATGAATGAAGAGAATGAGCCTGTCGTATATGAGCTCATGAGTGAATATAGAATGATGTTCGAGGGAATGCATCTAGATGATTGGGAAGATAAAGAACATTATCGTAAAAAAATTACAGAAATAAGATTATTAGGACTGAAAGCTGAACGGAAATATATCCATGATCTGATGAACGATAGTCAAATCGATCAAGAGGTGTTTGATACATTTGAACAATCGCTAGAGCATCGTGAAGAGATGCTTTCTACTAATGTTCGCACCGGAGCAAAGTATATTTTAGGACGAGCGATTAGAGGCTGGTATCAGTTTAACGGCAAACATCGTAAGGAAACAGGACTTAATCAAGATAAATTACGTCTTGGAAAACATATTCAGTTAAGAGCAATGCAAGCAGCTATTGCAACGATTAAGGAATATGCCCTTACAAGTGATACACCTGATATTGCCCAAGCAGTAATATTAGACTACAAAAGAATAATAAGTCGTTCCAAAGAAAAAGCAGCAACTAACTATGAAGTAAGAGAAGAGCAAAAAGAGGCACTGCGTCTAATGGTAATGGATATAGAACGACAAGAAATTCATAGTATGCTCGCAGCAGGCGAAATCACCAGTGAAGAGGCGAAAGAATTAAGACGCTTTGTAAACTACATTGAGAGTGTTACGTTGTATGAACATATAGAATGAAAAGAGTAAAATGAGTCTGGTATTTAGATATTTTTAAATTATTGATAGAAAACACATAAAAAAAGTAGGGAGAATATTCTTCCTACTTTTTTTATGAGAAACCCTTCTTAAAACTATTTCAAATGTATGAAGCGGATATTTATAGCAAGTTGAATTACGGTTGGTGCTACGATGAATAACAGTTAGAATAAATAAGTATCCATTTTTCTCCTATTCATCTCTCCGTACTCTTGGTTAACTCGAAAATCAATTCGTTAGCCATCCGCTTATTAAGATGATACGTTTCAAATTTTTCAAGACTTGTGGACAATTCTTTGATTGTCTCGATCTGGTAATCGGTCGGTGGCTCTAGTTCAACAAGTCTTTCATAGTTTTGGTAGGCCACTTTGAGCGCAGTTTCCGGAGAAAGTAAATCGATGATTTCGTATAACGCATTTGCTGCTTGCTCTGTAGACAAACCATATCCCGAATCGGTAGATATCATGAACTTATCCGGATACTGTTCTATTAACGGTACGAAATCTTCTAATGTATTGGTACTCTCGTTATTATATGCAGTAAATCCTGCAAAAAAATCAATGTACAAATTCGGATGTTTGGCCAATAACGTTTCAATATTACTTGGAGAGTTGTAAGCATTCGCATGTCCAAAAATAATGATTGTATCAGGATGCTGTTCCAATGCTTCTTCCAAATACATAATAGGGGTTCCATTCGGTGGATCGATATGCAATAGGATGGGGGTGTGATATTTCGCCGCCAGATCGTAGATTTGTGGTAAATTCCCGTCATTAGGATGCTCAGCTTTCCATTCTAGTTTGGAAACAACGGGTGAATAGATGGATGCGGCAGCGACCTCTCCGATATTCAAATAACCTTGCTCTAATTTTTCCTTTACGATTGATAGCCCCTCTTCTTCATAAATGGGGAATCCAGCAAAGGAAGGGTAGATATGTGAGGGATCCTTTTGATACTGTATCCAAGCAAGTTGATCCGTGGTTTGAGCGCTCGGCTCGGAAATATTACCAAACAATACGATTCGGTCGATACCGAATTGTTTCCATTTATTTACCGCATTTTGATTCACCGCATCGTGGTTATGAATGTCGATGACTGTAAGATCATAATAGATCTCGTGCAATTCTTTTTCAGGATCTTTGTGTTTACGAATGTTTTGAATAAGTTCCAGGTCGCCCTCCTGTGGAGTATACTCGGTTAGAGGTTTGACAATCACTTTATTGGTTGTTAGAGTTTCACTCAAATTGTCTGATGTGGATGAGGAGCATCCGATTATTAATGTGATTACAAAGAAAGTTAATGCGAAAAGTGCTATTCGATGACTCATACGGGGCATTTTCATTCCTCCATTCTCAAATAGGTTTAACGCTGTTACCTTTGAACAAGCTAGGAGTTAATCTTATCGTTTTTCCGCTCCCCCCATTGATCAATTCGAGCAGCATTTCCGCCGCCTTTATACCTATAGCGGGGTTATCTATTACGATGGATGCTAGTGGGGGATTATAGTATTTGCCTACGAAGAGTCCATCATAACCAATGACGGAGAGATGTTCGGGCACTAGAACTCCCTTTTCCGCCAAGGATGAAATAGCGCCCATAGCCATTAGATCGTTTGCGAAAAAGATAGCCGTTATTGTGGGGTTGAGATGCAGCAACTGGTGCGCACTCTCATTCCCCCCGTTACCCGTATAATCGCTCCAAAAGACGGGTGTATCTTCGACAGTTAGATGAGCCTCTTCGGTTGCTCTTCTGAAACCTTCTAGCCGTTCCCTGCTGATTTCAAAGCATTCAGGTCCGTTAACGAACCCGATCCGTCTGTGCCCACAATCAATCAAGTAGCGTGTGGCCATGTAAGCGCCCATGTTCTCATCCGTGTTAATGTTGGAGCAAAATCGGGTTAACGTCGAACTCTCAAGTACGACAGCTGGATGATTCATCTCTTTTAAGTCCTCATAGATCGGATGGTCGGCACGGAATACACTCAATAAAATACATCCGCTCAGATTGCGGAAATTCAGGATGTCGTTGAGTTCTCCTCTTGAATAGTTGTGACTACGAATGGTATAAATGATTGCACGGTAGTTGTAAGAGGCCAATGTTTTATTAATGTATGGCAGCAATTCAAAGAAAGCAGGACGTGCTTCAAAGTCGCTGTCCTCCAATAGGATTCCAATCAATTCGCTTTTCTGTCTAACCAATTCCTTAGCGGCTAAGTTTGGTACGTAACCAAGTGCATTGGCTGCTTCCAAAACTTGTACCCTCGTCTTGTTTTTGACGCCGTAGTCTCCATTCAACGCTCTGGATACTGTACTTATCGATAAGTTACAATGGAGGGCTACATCTTTTAGAGATATTTTCATTATTTCACCTAATTTCGGGAACGTTTGCAATTTCTGATTAGAATATATTACAAATGTAAATTTTTTGCAATGAATTTTTCGGGAACGTTCCCTAAGTTTGCTTGTCATTTGAGTTTTCGGAAAACTCTCGAGCTATAAATCCAATAAGTTGATTTAAATTCAACAATAAGGTATAATTATAATTTACTGTTAGATATATGTATGTTTTATGGTGAATCGTTGCTTACATAAAACTGAAGATTAATATGAAAATTAACTATTTGAATATGTGAATATGCGGCTGTGAGAATCACATACAATAGTAACTGAAACAACTTTTATTACATCAGTGCGATGTATCGATAATAATTGTTGTAAAATTTCGAATGAAATTTGAATATAAAACTAATATGATGGTGTGTTATATTACGATATAATCTTACTGAAATTATAGATTTTTATGTTAATGATGTTTACTGAACAGTTACAACAATCAGTAAATGAGGGAAACCGGATGTATCTAACAGATCAAGGCAAGGAACAATTGTTGAATCTTTTTTGGGTGAATGATACGCTCTCACTTGAGAGATGAATGAACAATTACCGTGTACAGATTTGTAAGTGGAGCCGCTATAGAGTGGTGACTGTTTCGAGAGGTAGGGCGAAACCGAAGGACAATTTGCCTTAAATATTGTAAGCCATAACCATTCACTTGGTTATGGCTTTTTTAGTTTCTGTAACTTATATTTATCAATATTAGGTTCTAATAATATGGTAATGAATGAGGGAGTCGATACTATTTATGATAAGAAAGTTCAAAAATGAAGATATTGATAGAGTGATGTCTATTTGGGAAGCTAGTACAATTAAGGCGCATCCGTTTATTGATAAGGATTACTGGAAAAGTAATTATGATACGGTGAAAAATGTTTATATGCCTATGTCAGAGACTTTTGTCTATGATGATGGGGAACATATAAAAGGTTTTATTAGTGTAATAAATAATGATTTCATAGGTGCTTTATTTGTAGATGTGAATGATCAAGGGTTAGGAATAGGAAGCCAATTGATGGATTATACAATCACGAAATATGAGAAGTTAAACTTAGCTGTATATAAAGATAATGAACAATCTGTAAGGTTTTATATGGGTAAAGGATTCAAAATAGTTGGAGAACAAAAGAATGAGGATTCTGGATATGAAGAATATATCATGGAAAAATCTAAGTTAGAATAGTTACATAGTTGAAATAACCGCAGCTTACCATTGAAGCTGCGGTTATTTTGTCTTTCATTGAACAATCCCGTCTCAAGAGAACTTAAGTTGTAATTACTTAAATCAATTATATGTTAATCAGTATGTTGTTTTGGGTGTGAAACTGCCAATCCCTTTTAATTCAAAGTCAAAGAAATTAAGAATAATTTGATTTTGAGTTTCAATACAGTAATATTTATCAATATCTGCTTTTCCACCTTGCAGCATATTTGCAAGTATAGGAGAGAAAAGTGGTAAGTCAGTCAGACTTAAATGTTTAGCACCTTGGAAATGAACGGTATATACCTCTGAAAAAGTTTTATCAGCCGCTTTATTTGCCGCATAAGTAGAGCTGTTATCTAGCTGTATCCAAACATCATCAGAGTAGAGATTAAGAAGTGGAGTCGAGTAGGTGTTACCTTTGACAACTAGATCATTAGTCTCTTTATCATAAATAAGCTCACTAAACATCGGACCATCAATGTTGACAACGGCATCTATATCATCACGCTCTCTGCCTAGCCAAACACTAGCTGCACCTCCCATTGAGTGCCCGAAAACGCCTATTTTATCTGTATTGATAAGCTGATAAATGGGATCATTATCACTTTTAGAATTATTGAGTATCATATCAATTACAAAATTCATATCGTCTGTTCGCAGCTTCATCCATTTTTGAAAGAGCACATAGGCTTGCTCAATTGTGTAAATGCCATCTTTGTTGGCATTGCTGACTTCCTGATAAAATTCTGTATTGATGATAGAAGTCTTTCCATCTTCTGAAGCGGTATAAAAGGAATGATAGGGATGGTCAATCGAAACTACTACATAACCGTGGCTTGCAAGCTCCGTATAGGTGGATGCATTGCTAGATCTTATACCGTATGCCCCATGTGAGAACACTAAAAGTGGGTATGTGTCATCTGCATTTTTGGGATACCAAAATTCCACATTAACATGTCTGTTTTCCCCCGTGTTGATAAATTCCTCAATGCGGTTTTTGTCTGTGTAGGTGTAAGTAGCGGTTGTCACTTCATATTCACCTGTAACTTTTGGTGATTGATACTGCGGAAAAACAAGTGCAGGAGCAAGTGCAATTATGAACAAAAATATCATAATAATTGCTTTTCTGACGATATGAGAGACTTTGTATTTTTTGGTGTTTACTTTGTTCCTGATAAGCGAAAACGCTCCGTTTACCGCTAGTATGAATAGCAGTACTGCAAGCAATATCCAGCGGAAACTCCAACTAATAACTGATAAAAGGGCGAGAACTGTAAATGTAATAAATATAGCAATTCTAGCCCAGTTTCTTAATCTAAGATGGTATTGCTTCGTTACAATGCAATATAATGCAAGAGTAATTTCCATCATCAAAGCAATTATAAATAGTAATGTTCCCATAGTAGTAGATTCCTTCCTTTTTCTTATTTTTTATGATGAAGTCATCATAAAAAATAAGAAAAAGGAAGTATATAGATAATCGATAAGTTGTATCTACAGGCAAATAAGTTGCAAAAAAATAGCGGTAAGCTTCAAAGCTTACCGCTATTTTTTGCAGACAAAAGCTGCTTTACTATTTTACTGCATACTCTCAAATGTTTTCTTCTTTAAATTCTTTTAGTTTTTCGTTAATCTTCTGGGCTTCTTTTTTATCATTTTGCCATGACAGTATACGAACGATGGAATAGATTACTGCTATTTCCAATACTAAAATGAGAATGCTTGACGCACTATTCACAACACCAATTACAAGAGCAAGGGAAATCAATAAAATCTCCAAAGCTAAAAAATGAATGATTATTCTTACACGCATATTATTCTCACTTATATCATTAGAAGAATACAAAATAAATCCAGTTAGGGCTCCTACAAGAGAAAAGATCATAATGATATAAATTGAATTCAAATTAAACACCATATTTGGGAAAAAGATTTGTCTCAAAATAGTTATAATAATAATTATTGATCCGAAAATTATAAAGAAAGTTTTAATGATATCCTTTGATAATTCAGTAATATTCACTTTTGTTCCTCCTTTACAATCCGAGCATATTTTTAAGCACGGGCACATACTGCCTTGATACAACAACACGTTCTCCGTTATCAAGTAATGCTTCAAATCTGCCACTTATTGATGGATGAATAACTGAAATCTTAGCTATGTTCAATACAGTTGATTTGGATGCACGAAAAAATTTCCGTTCTTTACATAAATCCTCTAACTCATAAAGCTTTTGTTTGACTTCAAAAACTCTATCGTGGCAGTAAATAAACACCTTTCCGTCAACTGCTTCGAAATAATAGATATCACTAAGTATTATACGATGAATACTGTCATTACTGTATCCAAGCAGAATGTGGCTTTCTGTTTTCAACTTATTTACTATTTCGCATATTGCTCCATCTACTTCATGGCACCTAATGAGGATTTCCTCTTCTTCTTCTTTGCTTATTTCTTCTATTGTAATTTTAATACCCTCACCTACTTCATTAAATAACTAGTGCTTTATTTCATGTAGAGATTACCCAATTGTACTCATTTGTTTGATCAGAAAAGCAGTGACTACTATATAAACAACCACTGCTGTGGGTACGATTATTTTATTTAATAATGGTAAAATTTGTACTACAATGGATAATATCAAAGAAACGTTCTTTTGAAAAGGTATATTCAGATCTGTATACGCATGAGCGTGAGGTAAGACATGTTTTTATCAGGCAATTAAAGCAAATTAGTTTGAAGGCAACTTGGAGAATGTTGTAAGATCAAGTAGAATAGAGTCAATGATGAATTTAAACAATATATAATTATTATTATAGTGATAGATATTTTTAATCCTTAAATATTTTTGAAAAGATTATAATGAATACATATAAAGTGTGTGACTAGGTAGGAAATCGGCTTGTTGTAACTGCTAAGAATGAACGCCTACGTCTTTTTTGAAAATTATAGGGGATAAGGAAGGTTAAAATGAGCGACAGACAGCAAAAAACAGACGTTATCTTAATTGGTGCCGGTGTCATGAGTGCGACTTTGGGATCTTTACTTAAAGAATTAGCACCAGAATGGGAAATTAAAGTATTTGAAAAGCTCTCAGACGCAGGAGAGGAAAGCTCTAACGAATGGAATAATGCGGGAACAGGGCATGCTGCACTGTGCGAGCTTAACTATACCTCCGAAAAATCGGACGGATCAATAGACATTAGCAAAGCTATACAGATTAATGAACAGTTTCAGCTTTCAAGACAGTTTTGGTCTTATCTTGTCAATAAAAATCTGATCCGTAATCCTCAGGAATTTATTATGCCATTACCTCATATGAGTATGGTACAAGGTGAAAAAAATGTATCGTTTTTGAAAAAACGTTATGAAGCGTTATCAGACAATCCACTATTTCAAGGGATGGAATTTTCTGATGACCCGGAAAAATTGATGGAATGGATTCCACTTATTATGGAAGGCCGTACATCGAATGAACCGATAGCAGCAACTAAAATCGACTCTGGCACAGATGTCAACTTTGGTGCGTTAACACGCATGATGTTTGACCACTTGAAGAGTAAAAACGTTCAAATAAATTATAACCATAGTGTTAGTGATCTTAGTCGTACGAGCGACGGATCATGGGAACTGAAAGTGAAAAATCTCAATAGTAATAAAGTCGAACGCCATACTGCAAAATTCGTCTTTATCGGCGGCGGTGGCGGAAGCCTTCCTTTATTACAAAAAACGGGTATTCCAGAATCTAAACATATTGGTGGATTCCCGGTTAGCGGACTATTCATGGTGTGTAATAATCCTGATGTTGTAGCGCTGCATCATGCCAAAGTATACGGGAAAGCTAAAGTTGGTGCTCCGCCAATGTCTGTTCCGCATCTGGATACTAGATTTATTGATAACAAAAAATCATTGCTGTTTGGACCATTTGCTGGCTTTTCACCGAAGTTCTTAAAAACAGGTTCAATGTTCGATCTAATTGGTTCTGTTAAACCGAATAATGTTTTGACGATGCTGGCGGCAGGTGTGAAAGAGATGTCGTTAACTAAATATCTGATCCAGCAAGTGCTATTGTCGAATGAAAAGCGTATGGAAGAATTAAGAGAATTTATCCCTAATGCGAAAAGCGAGGATTGGGGTATCGTAGTTGCAGGTCAACGCGTGCAAGTTATTAAAGATACTGTAGCAGGTGGCAGGGGAACACTTCAGTTTGGTACCGAAGTTGTTAGTGCCTCTGATGGCTCTGTAGCTGCATTGTTAGGTGCTTCTCCAGGTGCTTCTACTGCCGTTCATGTCATGCTAGACTTATTTAATAAATGCTTCCCACAGCATATTAAAGAGTGGGAGCCGAAATTAAAAGAAATGATTCCTTCTTATGGAAAGTCATTAGCGGAAAATCGCGAGCTTTTCAACGAAATTCATACTTCAACAGATAAAGTGCTTAATCTAAGTGCAAAATTACCAAAACGTAGCTAACGGTCATGATGTTAAAAACTATGGAATGCAATAAAATTGATAATTAACAAATAATCAAAGTATGAATGAAGGATTAACCTTATATAGACAAACATAAAGGCATGAACCAAGGAAAAACTTTGGTTCATGCCTTTTGCTTTTTAAGAGTAACGTGCATTTGTTTACATCCGAGCCTACTTAATAGCACCTGCCGTAACGCCTTCTGCAATTTGCTTCTGAAAGATAATGTATAAAATAAGTACAGGAACAATGGAAAGAAATAATCCAGCAAATAGAGGTCCCCACTCCGTTCGATATTGCATTTCTGTTTGCATGACAGCCATACCGACGGGAAGCGTATAAAGATCGGGTTTATTCGTAAATACCGTTCCCATAATATACTCGTTCCAAATCGTTAACCCGTTCATAATAGCTACTGAGATCAATCCTGATTTGGCTAATGGAAGCATGACTGAGAAGAATGTTTTGGAGTAACCGGCACCGTCGATATAGGCAGCTTCTTCTAATTCTCTAGGTAGCATTCTGAAAAAGCTTACTAGTACAAATATTCCAAATGGTAGAGAACTTGCTGAGTAGACAATGATTAGTCCTAGTAGGTTATTAATTAGTCCTAGATCATTTAACAAGAAGAATAGTGGAATTAATCCTAGAATCATTGGAATCATCATAGCTGATAAGTAGAGTGAGTATAGTGTGTTTCCAACTTTAAATGTGAATCTTGCTAAAATATATGCAGACGTTGAAGCTAGAAATAATGAGACGATAACACTGCCTGCTGTAACAATGATAGAGTTCGTGAAAAACCCTCCAAAGCCGTATTTAGTCCATACGTAGCTGAAATTAGACCATAATAACGGGAAATCAGGAAGTGCCCACGGTTTGTCTAACATAAATTGCTGATTGTTTTTTAATGCTCCTAGTAATGTCCAGACTAGCGGATAGACAACGGCTATAGTCCATATAAGTAAGATGAGATAGGTCAATATTCGAGCAAGCGGATGCTGCTTATTGAGTACCATGAAGGGTTCACTCCTTAGGCTAATTCAGTCGTATTTTTACTTAATAATTTTTGAAGTGCCACGGTTGTGATAAGAGATAGTACTAGAATAAGAACGCCAATGGCAGCTGCATATCCCATATGATATTGTCTGAAGCCCATTTGATACAGATAAGAGCCCATAACTTGTGTAGCATTATCTGGACCACCTTCCGTCATAATCCAAACAATAATAAATGAACCATTTAATGTGGTCATCACAATATGTAAAATACTAACCTTCATCTGATCCCAGATGAGAGGTAGTGTCAAACTCCAAAATTGTTGATTTTGCGTTGCGCCATCCAAGTCCGCAGCCTCGTAAAGTTCAGTGGGTATACTTAAAATAGCGGCAATTAACAAAATCATATAAAAACCTATACCAGCCCATATCGATGGCCATAATAATGACCACATAGCTAGGTTCTCAGATCCAAGCCAAGAAATTTGGACCGGAGTCTCGGTAAACAGTGACAAAAAACTGTTAATAAACCCTAAGTTAGGGCTGTAAAGATAACGAAATAAGACGCCAATAACGACAACGGAAATAACATTAGGAATAAAAAATATAACACGAAAAATATTTCTGCCTACAACTTTTAAGCGAGTTACGCTGACAGCGAATATAGTAGCAAGTAGCATAATTCCAATGACTTTACCGACAACTAGAAAGTAGTCATTTTTAATTGCTGTCCATATGATCGGATCAGAGAGTAGGTCGAGGAAATTTTGTATACCTATAAAATCCATATCCTTTG
The DNA here is from genome assembly GCF_024721975.1 of Paenibacillus endoradicis. The sequence continues at coordinate 298,028 of NZ_JANQBB010000004.1, forward strand.
TTCTACCAGACCAATCAAAGAATGAGATTTGGATTCCTTTTATAATTGGATAAAGTGTAAATATACAGAAAAATAAAAATGTAGGTAATAAAAATATCGTTATAAAGCCTGTTCGTTTAAGGCGTGGAGACATGTTGTTCCTCCTTTTGTCATGATATTCGTCTAGATTCAATATCGAATATGAAGCGCACTTGGGAAGTTTGGTACTCTTGTACGATTAACGCACACAAGAGTTTCCGTCATCCACAAGCAGCGCTCCATCTTTTTGATTCAATACTATTTTATTTAAGAGATGAATCTACTTGCGTGCTTTTGCTGCTGCCTCTTCTAGACGAGTCATCCATTCTTCAGGCGTAATCTTGCCAATAGACAATGCTAAAGTAGAATCTTGTTTCACTTTTTCTACGTCTGCATTAAGTATAGTTACAGGAGCAACGACTGTAGTATCAGCATTGAAGAAGTTCATCGCATCTTTAACGACGCCACTTGCAGATGAGTTGCTTAGATCAGCTTTAACGTTCATAATCGCACCAGTTAACTCTGCCCAACGAAGAGCATTTTGTTTCGTGAATGCATATTGAAGGAAAGCTTTAGCTGCTTCAGGATTTTTAGCATCTTTAGCGATAGCAATCGTAGCTGTGTAAGGAATAACGATGTTATTTTCACCAGCTGCTTGAGCAACAGAAGGAATGAATCCGAAGTCAAAGCCTTCAGGGGTATCATTTTTCATCTCATTTTCTAACCATAGACCATTAGGAATGAAGGCAGCTTTATGTTGTAGCCATTGTGCTTGTGACTCTGTATGATTTAATGCTACGGAACCTGGATCGATCAAGCCTTTATCAACTAATTGCATAAATTGTGCTAATGCTTTTTTCACAGCATCGTTAGAGAAGCTACCTTCTTCAAGATTAACCTGACTTGTCAGAATGGAAGTATCGCCACCGTTAGCAGCAACCATTGCTGAATCTATTAGACCACCATTAATGTAATAAGGGTATACACCTGTATGGAGTAGTGCAGGCATGCCAGAAGCTTTAATTTGCTCACTTACAGCAATAAATTCATCCCAGTTCGTCGGTACTGCCCAGTTGTTTTTTGTGAAGAGTGCTTTATCGTAGAACATTCCCCATGAACCGAATACTAGCGGTAAGTTATAATTTTTATCACCGTTAAATACGGACGGTTGTGAAATTAGAATATCTTTAATTTTTTCGCCGTCTACATTGACAGCTGTATCAAGGAAACTAGTTATATCCATTAATTGATCATCAACAACCATCTGACGCTCATTGGAACCAGCGCCATCGATATAGATAACATCGGGTGGATCGTTTGAAATCCAACGAGGTTGCATTTGCTCGTTAATTTTAGGACCTGCGCTTTGAATAATATTCAGATCGGGATTGGCTTTTTTGAAACCCTCGATCACTTCTAGCCACCAAGCATCTCCATATCCGCCTACGAAGTACTGAATCTCAAAATCGCCTTTTAGACCAGTTGTTGTAGCTTCTGGATCCTTGTTAGTATCTGTAGTAGCTGGTTTGTCTGTATTAGTGCCTTTAACGTTGGTGTTGGTAGCGTTGTTACCACAAGCTACTGTTGTTAATAAGATACAAATTACGCTGCATAACAATAATGTTTTCAATTTCATTGTGTTAGCTCCCTTTTTTATAATATTTTCATTTCATCCAAGTTCAAAAAGTTGGCTTTCAGCTTCGATGCCGATTAAGACTCCTGCATTATTTCGTTATCAAAGTCAGCTTTTTGAACAACCTCATCTAGATAAGTAGGTGTACAAGCAAAAAAGGACATAAGTCGTGTAAGCATAATACTACTGCTTACATAACTAATGCCCTCTCGGTTACACGTTATGTGTTCTTATCTATTTGATTGACCATAGCATACATCCACATTTTTACATTGTCAATAAGGAATGTAATTTTTATTATATTAAAGCATAGGATGTATTAATTGACTTTGCAAAAAATTTACAATAAAATGATAATTAGTAGTTAGAAGGCGTGTTACTAGTATACTAGGCATGAGCCGAGAAAGACCAACTGTTCTTTTTGTTGGCTTTTTCGGCTCTTTTTTATAGTATGAGAATAATTATAGGGAAAAGGGACGTTGATTTCCTTTAGGGGGGCTTGGGAGTTGAGTAATGATAGCTTACTTAAAATCGATCGTATTGTAGGTAACAATGTAATCCTCACTTCTCATGCAATCACAAACAAAGAATATGTGCTATTTGGTAAAGGATTAGGGTTTACCTCAAAAGGAAATCAAAGCATTCATATCAACGACCCGCAAATAGAAAGACGATATCGATTGGATGAAGAGCAGCCGAGTAGTCAGTTTCAAGCTCTTATTGAAAATATTGATCCTCAAGTCATCCATATCTCTGAGCAAATTATCGATAAAGTAAAAGATCGGTTAGGAACTCCAGTACAGCCTAAAGTTTATTTCGCACTCCCCAATCATATTCAATTCGTCATTTACCGCTTAAAAAATGAGATGGAGATTATAAATCCATTTTTGTCTGAGACAAGATTAAGTTTTCCTCAAGAATATGAAATTGCTACAGAAGCAGTAGACATGATTAATGCGCATTTTCAATTAGAAATCCCTGAGGATGAAATCGGCTTTTTAACATTACATATTCATACCTGTACAGAAACGGTATCGGTAGGACAATTAGTCAAAGTAAGAGGGCTTCTTAACAAAATTGTTGATTATATTGAAGAAAAAATGGGCTTCAAGCTTCAAAGAACAAGTATGGATTATGTTCGGCTTGTAACACATCTTCGAGGTGCAGTGGAACGTATTATAGAGGGTCAACATATTGTTAATCCGTTTACGACAGAAATTAAAAATTTTCACTCAGATATTTATGAAATCGCAATAGAGTTAGCTGAAATTATAAGTGAAGAATTAGATGTAGTCGTTTCTGAAGATGAAATAGGTTATATAGCCATTCATTTATATCGGTTATTTCAAATTGAATTATTCACTAGATGAGAGAGAGGGATTTCGAATGTTTGCAAAGCGAATAAAAAGAGATTCGGATCTGCTTTCTTATGTTTCGATTACTGCACCTGTTACAGGGAACATGTTTTCTATAGATGAAGTACAAGATGAAGCATTCTCACGTGGATATATGGGAGATGGCGTGGCATTTGATCCAATTGAAGGAACAGTTATGGCACCGATTAGCGGTAGAATATCTTATGTTGTAGAGACGAAGCATGCTATTGTGATCGAACATGCCTCAGGACTACAATTTCTTATTCATATCGGAATAGATACCGTTGATTTACAAGGCGAAGGCTTTGAGGTTTTCGTGAAATATGGAGATCAAGTATCAGTGGGAGAGCTACTTATTACCTTTGATTTGGATCGTATTAAAACTGCAGGATATAAGCCCCATGTACTTGTCGTTGTTATCGGAGAGAAGAATATAGATCATATAGAATGTGATTTTCGTAATGTTGTTATTGCTGAGCCCCATGCATTCCGGGTTGTATTGAGCTAAATCAGAGCGGAGGCATTCGTAATGTTGTTTAGATACTTACAAAGTATTGGAAAGTCATTAATGCTACCGGTGGCAGTATTACCTGCAGCAGCTATTCTATTCCGATTTGGCAACATTGATTATGCGAGTGACTTTCATCTAGGTAGCCTAGGCGTTTGGATAAATACATATATTGCTCCCTTTTTAGATGCAGGTGGTTCTGCGATATTTGATAACTTGCCCCTTATTTTTGCTATTAGTATTGGTATAGGAATTGGCGGAGATGCTGTAGCAGCACTATCCGCTGTCATTGCATTTCTGGTCATGGATTATGTTTTTCAAAATGTGATTATCGTTTTTAGTGAATGGCCGATGTTGAATGATGAAATTGATATGGGAGTCATGGGGGGCATTATTTCGGGCATCATAGCTTCGTATTTCTACAAGCGATTTCACCAAATTCAATTGCCAGAATGGCTAGGTTTTTTTTCTGGCAAGCGCTTTGTTCCGATTGTAACTTCTGTTGCTATGGTGTTTATTGCTATAGGATTAGGTTTAATCTGGGGACCAGTTCAAGCTACATTTAATTCAATAGGACAGAACATTACAGATTTAGGTGGCATAAGTGCTTTTATCTATACGACACTAAATCGTTTACTAATTCCGTTTGGGCTACATCATGTCTTAAATAATATTGCGTGGTTTCAAGTTGGTACATATGTTAATGCAGCTGGACAGGTCTACCAAGGAGATATTGATCGTTTCTTTGGTGGAGACCCAGAAGCAGGATTATATATGACAGGTTTCTTCCCGATTATGATGTTTGCTCTGCCTGCAGCAGCATTAGCTATTGTACATACAGCCAAAAAAGAGAACAAAAAATATATTTCCTCTATATTTATTAGTGCAGCATTAGCCTCATTTCTAACTGGAATTACAGAACCATTAGAGTTTGCCTTTATGTTTACTGCTCCATTACTTTATGCCGCTCATGCTATATTATCGGGGATTAGTGCTTACGTAGTAACGGAGTTAGGAATTAGACATGGCTTTGGCTTCTCAGCAGGTTTTATTGATTATGTGCTTAATTATCCGCTTGCGGAGAAGCCTTTATTAATTATACCGATAGGACTGGCTTTTAGTGTTATTTATTACACGCTATTTCGGTTTATGATTGTACGTTTTAACATCATAACGCCAGGTAGGGAGTCTAACTTAGGAAGCGATAATAGATTACTCCCTGCATTTCCTACAGTATCAGCGACAAAAAATACGAGAAATAAGACATTTACTGAACAGGCTAATAATGTAATAGAGGCTCTTGGTGCCATAACGAATATAGAAAGTATTGATGCTTGTATTACCCGTTTAAGAGTCGTCGTGCATAGAGAGCAAGAAGTTAACGATAAGAGATTGAAAGAGCTAGGTGCCGCTGGAGTCATTCGCCTAGGTAAAGGCTCCATTCAAGTTGTGTTTGGAATGGAAGCTGAAAAGCTTAAAGATTATATTAAAACTAAAATATAGTATATGCTTTCGAGGTGAACTTTTCGTTAACAGAGAAGTTTATTCAGAAGGTAAACAAAAAGTTTTAAGGAGTGCTATAGTTGCAAAAAACATATCAGGTAATGAGTGTGTCAGGCATTCATGCTCGACCTGCGCAAAAAATTGCTGAAGTTGCACAGAGGTATACAGACGATGTTCATCTCGTTAAAGGTGGACAAATGTATAATGCCAAAAGCTTATTAATGATTCTATCTATGGGTGTAAGATATAAGGAAGAAATTACAGTAATGGCTACAGGTGAAGGATCTGAACTGATTATTGACGAGATTGGTTATTTATTATGTAATAAGCAATAAGATGAAGTTCAGTAATATAAAATCAAAGTAACTCATTTATCGAAAGTAATTTAGATCAAAACGGATGCTCCCCTTATGGGAAGCATCCGTTTTGATTTCACTAGACAAATCGAAAACTACAAAATTATTAATTAACTATTAGTGAAAACATAATTACGTCTAAAAAATAATTAGATACACTATGCATTACATATTGCCTTAGGTAACCATCTTGCTCAAAACCAAGTTTTATTAATAACTTGATGGAAGCAATATTACCTGGAATAACTTCAGCTTGAATTCTATGTAAGCTAATGTTTTCCTTACTGAATTCAAGAATGGCATTCAGAGCTTCAGTCATTATACCCTGATTCCATAAACCACTCTGCAAATCATAACCGATGGTAAGAGGAAAACGAGGGAGATCATCAAAGGTGCCTCTTACTGGCATCAATAATACAGTTCCTATAAGACTATTATCATTATGTAAAGAAATACCCCAAGGAATTAGCTTTTTTTCTTCATAAAGTTTATTCCAAGAGTTAAACAATATTGAAGATTCTTCTAAAGAAGAAGGACCGTCCCAATCTGAATATTTATAGACGTTTGGATCTTGGTAATAATGATAAAAGTCTTTTGCATCATTGCTCGTAATTTTTCTAAGAGATAGGTTTTTTGTTTGAATAGATGGGAATGATTCGAAAATGTTTTTCTGGATGTACATTGTTTTCACTCTTTCTAAAACGAAGCTTCAGTATGGATTTTCATTATCGTTAATATAAACGAGTTAAGAGGTATATAACCTCGTACAATTGTTATGCGATGACTTAGTGATTTCGATATCTATTTTAATGGATAAAACATAATGTTTAATTAAAATAAACTTAATTTTTGTGATTTATCATATTGCTGTATTAAATTGTTTGATTCTATTCAACTTGGTGTATAAGGAAGTAGTGGTTCATAATAGGATGCTAAGCTTAGGCGCGACTACCATAGAAGTTACTTGAGTAATGATGCATGCAATTAGACAATAGCGGCATAATATTACTATAATAAATTACTCAATAAACATGAAATAAATATTTATTGAGCTACATGAAACATTTTATTAAGTATTTACGTTTATTAATTAAGAAGCGCAATAAATATAATATAGGAGTGAATATAATGAATAAAAAAATGATGATTATTATGTTAATTACAGTGTTAAGTGTAATTATTACAGCTTGCTCTGGAAACAATGCACCTAAAGTAGAGTCAAAGTTGACTGCAAAAGAAATGGCAGATCAAATGTTTAAGGTAGTTGAACAACCAAAACTAATGGAATTATCAACTCAAGAAGAAGTGAAGACATTTTACACTTTAGATGTTGCTAAGCTTGAAGATTATGAAATCAGAGTACCATTAATGAACGTTCAGACAAATGAGCTTGCAATTTTAAAAGTAAAAGATGCTAAAGATATTGCTGAAGTCGAAGCAGCATTAAAAGCAAGAGCAGAAGTTGTACAAAAGCAATTTGAGACGTATCTTCCTGACCAATACGAAAATGCTAAAAACTATAAACTAATTACAAAAGGTAACTATGTAATGATGGTTATTTCTGATAAGGCAGACGATCTTGTAAAAGTATATGAAGGTTTCTTTGAAGAAAAATAAAGGTTTGTATTAAATTAAGAAAGACCGCTTGCAAAAGTTGAAGCTATTACAGCATCAGCTAGTGCAGTCGGTCTTTTTATTGTTGAGTAGATATAAAAAATCTTCATACTCCCACTCTGTTGTGAAATTAGTAAATTTTATATAAAATCAAATAATGGAATATACATCAATAGTGCGGACAAACGTTTAGAATTACATATGAAAACCTAGTTGAGTAGCAATTATTCTATATAAATGAGGTCTCTCCAGTGATGAAAAATGAACAGTTAACAGTACATGCGTTGTCTGAGATCGATAACCTTAAAGTTCATGGAAGAACAACAGGATTACTATCTCCTTTAACATTATTTTGGACAGGAAGCGGAATTGAACTTAACGTTAAAGGATCTGAGCTGTGGATTGAAGTAGAGGCACAATATGATCAATATGAGGCTTGGATAAGTATACTCATTAATAACGTTCCGATTAGTAGACTAATGCTTACAGAAGGCAGACACTGGATTTGCGTATTCCGAGGTATGAATGATCAGCACATCAAAAATGTTCGTATCGTTAAAGATGTTCAGCCTATGAGTGAAGATGCTCATTGTTGTTTGCAAATTCATGCGGTAAAGTGTGATGGTCAACTTTTACCAGTTGAGGACAAGCCTTATAAGATTGAATTTATAGGAGATAGTATTACTTCTGGTGAAGGTATTATAGGAGCGAAGTCAGAAGAAGACTGGATTCCGATGTGGTTCAGTGCGATCCATAATTATACTAGAATTACAGCAGACGCTTTGAATGCAGAATATCGTGTTATTGCTCAAAGTGGATGGGGTGTACTTACGAGTTGGGACAATAAACCCCATGCGAATATTCCAGCTTATTATGAGCAAGTTTGTGGTGTTCTAACTGGAGAAGCTAACGAATCGTTAGGAGCATTTGATGAAAATAATTTCGCTGCTTGGCAACCTGATGTTGTCGTTGTTAATCTAGGTACTAATGACAATGGTGCTTTCTATTCGCCAGAGTGGAAAGATGAAACAACAGGGAGGATATATAAACAACGATTATATGATGACGGTAGCTATAATGAGGAAGATTTGAAAGCCTTTGAAGTGGCTGCCGAGAACTTCCTTATAAAACTTAGAATATATAATCGAAATGCGCATATCGTATGGGCTTATGGCATGATCGGTATACCAATGATGCCAGCAATCTATCGAGCAGTGGATAGCTATGTTCAGAAGACCGGAGATAACAAAGTTTCTGTTCTTCAACTTCCGAATATGACAGAAGATACAGTAGGATCAAGAAGTCATCCTGGAGCTCTTGCACATGAAAGAACTGCTGACGAATTATCAAGATATATTAGAGAACTATTATCTTTGTAGTAATTACTGAAAAGTGCTATAGCCGAATTAGGATACATTTCTTTGATTTATCAAAGGGGTATATCCTTTTTTACTATTGTCAAAAGTAATTGTATTGAGTAATAAAAATAGATATTATAACTTAAATTTCATAATCCAATTAGTGCTGGAGTGTAAAAAAGGTTATGATTGTAGTAATGTAGATGAATGTATCATTCATGTAATAAATAACTGGTAGAGAGCAGGATATAATGGAATGACAGATAATCAGCAGCAGCGTTACCGCTTTAGCGAAGCACCAATATGGAATCTTAACCGCAGTTACTATGAAGAAGAAGGACTTAAGGCATGGAACAATGACCAAGTTCCTCAATATATAACGAGTAACCCAATGATTGCAACTGCCTATGCAGAAATGATCTTTGGTTTACTTCAAGATCAGGCGAACAAGGGCAACAATACTGAGCCTGTTGTAATTGTAGAGTTAGGTGCAGGTGCTGGTCGACTTGCGTATCATGTGCTAGTAGAGCTATGTAAGTTGAGAGACTTTGCGTCGATAACACTACCGCCATTCCGCTATGTTATGACGGATTTGGCGATGAATAACGTTATAGCATGGAAGGAACATCCTGCTCTGCAAGATTTCATTGCAGAAGGTATTGTTGACTTTGCAAAATTTGATGCTGTTAATGATACAGAGCTGAATCTAGTAGCATCGAATATTACGATTGGTGCAGGAGAACTGCAGCAGCCATTAATTATTGTTGCCAATTACTTCTTTGATGGTATTCCACAAGAGCTTCTATATGTTGGCGACGGTCATATATATGAAGCAGATGTGTTTGTTGATTATCCAGAGCAGGCGGATTCACTTAAACCATCAGAAGTATTAGATCAATTATCTTTACGATATGAGTATCGTCTTGCACCAGAGTATGAACAAGAAGACTTTGCTTATCGCAATGTCATTGCCACATATCAGGAGCAATTAGAAGATTCACATATTCTATGGCCGTCATCTGGCTTGAAGTGTTTAGAACGTCTGAACCAATTAACTCAGTCAGGTTTTGTATTAATTACAGCTGACAAAGGAGATAACCTATTAGATAGCTTTAAATTTGCCGAACCGCCAGAGTTGGTTCTTCATGGAGCATTTTCATTTACAGCTAACTATCATGCCTTTGTACAAGCCTACGAAGAAAGCGGAGCGATGGTGTTATTTCCACCGCATCACTATAAAAATTTGAATGTTGGTTGTTTCTTGAATGTGGACATGCCAAAAAGTTATACGAATACAAGATTAGCGTATCACAGATTTGTTGAACGATTTGGTCCAGAAGAATTCTTCAGTTTGAAAGAATGGGTAGATCGTCGAATTGATACGATGGGTATACAGCAGATATTAAGCTTTTGGCGTTTGGGCGGATACGATGCGGAATTTTTCATACAAAGTGCTAGGCAGATTTCTAGTTTATTGCCAGATGCCAACGATGAAGAATTAGCTGATCTTGCAAGTGGGATACAAATCATGTGGTCTTCGTACTATGTGATGGAACAAAAGTATGACTTAGCACTCGATGCTGGATTAATACTATTTGAGATGGACATGTACGAACAATCGAAATATTTCTTGGAGATATCGATTAATTCAGATGAAGATGAAATTGTCTCAACCGTTTATTACGGTCTAGCTGTTTGTTGCTTCGAAATGGAATTAGCTGAAGAGGGATTAGAATACACGAAAAAATTATTGGAACTTGAGCCTGATAATGAAGACGCAATGGCGATCATTCATAGTTTTGAGTAAAGTTCAATTGTAGTAGATGAGGGTCAATGCATTGGAATTGAACCGAGTATCTTTTGTAGCGTAATGAAAACGGCTCTTTTGGCATGAAATGTGCTGAGCCGTTTTTTTCATCTATTAGAGTTCTTTATCTAGTTGTTTACCAATAGCTTCTCCACGATGCTCGCTATCAATAACAAGCCCGCAAATTTCAACAAAGGGTGCCGATTCGATTGAAAATATGAGTATGAGCGCGCTTTACTAAAATATATTCATGCCAGTCAATTATTCACTTGTCAGCATGACAGATTGCTGTTATTATCATAGTGACTTATTAAACGCGTTTAATAAGTCACTATGATAATAGGTGGGGAGTACAGTGAGCGATCAACGACTTACTTCGCAACATACGAAATTAGCCATTATAGGTGCTATTCGAACTGCATTGTTAGCACAAGGAAATGCTACGAAGATTGAATTAAGTCACAAGCTAAACATAAGTTTTCCGACGATAAGCAAATTTCTCGCTTTAATGGAAAGTACGGGTGAAGTAGTATCTGTTGGACTTGATTCATCCAGTGGGGGAAGAAGAGCAAAGCGATACACATATAATCCGAATTATATGCTAGGTTTAGCTATTATTTTGGAGAAAAGTGAAACGAATTATAAAGTTTTTAATTGCTTAGGCAATGTTATTGATCAAGGTAGTACAGATAGTATTCTCCTCAAAGAGCTATCACATCTGATCACGTTTATTAAGAGTAAAAAAGATCTATATCCTACCATTTATACGGTGTCAATTGGTGTTCCAGGTGCAGTCGAAAATGGAAAAGTATTTTATATTCAAGGGTATGAAAATTATCAAAATGTTGATTTAAAACAGTTAGTAGAGGAGCAATTATCAATTGCTACTGTCATTGAAAATGATATGAATGCTGCAGTCATCGGTTATATGGCACAAAGAAAAATGAGTGAAGACGTATCCTTATTTTATTTGTATCTTGGACAAAATGGACCGGGTGCAGGTATCGTTGTTAATGGTCATATTGTACGTGGTAAAACGTTCTTCTCAGGAGAAGTTCAATTTATTCCACAATATAATGATCGTAACTTCTTAGAAGCATTAACAAGTGAAGATGATGAATCGACAAACAACAAACATTTAGATAAGCGAGTTGATGCGATTAGTCGATTAGTAGGATCAGTCACATCGATCTTAAATCCACATTATTTTATTGTTTGTGAAGAGGAAATAGACACTACTATGCTTCAACAAATTACTGAGCGAAGTTCGACATACGTACCGAAAGAACATCTTCCACTATTAGCTGCAAGTAGCTTGAAAGATGATTATTTGAGTGGATTACAGAGTTTAGGATTAAGTGTATTGATGTCGCAACAAATAGAAGACTAACACAGGGGAGCACAGATACCAATGGCAACGTTTTTTCTTATTATTATTTATTTAGCTTTCATTAGTTTAGGTTTGCCTGATTCATTACTAGGATCTGCATGGCCTGTCATGCGAGGAGATCTACATGCGTCATTAGGCACTGCGGGCATTATTTCTATGGTTATTGCAGGTAGTACGATCGTATCGAGTTTATTAAGTGGTATCGTTATTAAACGGTTTGGTACAGGGAAAGTGACATTAGTGAGCTGTCTGTTAACAGCAGTGGCATTACTAGGGTTTTCATGGTCACCTTCACTCATTTGGCTCATCATTTGTGCGATTCCACTAGGTATAGGTGCGGGTGCTGTAGATGCTGGTCTTAATAATTATGTAGCTCTTCACTACAAGGCGCATCATATGAGTTGGCTGCATTGTTTTTGGGGTGTAGGTGCGACACTAGGTCCAATTATTATGGCTTCGTTTATTGCTGGAGATAAAGTTTGGAGACAAGGTTATTTCACCGTTGCTTGTATTCAATTCATTCTTGTTGTTATACTTTTCGTTTCTTTGCCACTGTGGGATAAAGTAGCCAAAAGAAGTATGGCAACGAAAGTAGAGGCTCATTCAGAAGAAACTGAACTAGAGCTAGAACAACATGCTGAGACGAGAAAACCATGGCAAATAAAAGGCGTTAAACTAGCAATGCTAACCTTTATATTTTACTGTGGGATTGAAGCAAGTATGGGGTTGTGGGGAAGTAGCTTTCTAGTTAACATGAAAAATTTACCGGCTGCAACGGCGGCACAATGGGTATCTTGGTTTTATATAGGCATTACAGTAGGGAGAATGATTACTGGATTTATTACATTTGCAATGAGCAGCCGAATGTTAATTAGATACGGTCAGTTGATTGCTTTAGTAGGTGCAATATTACTTGTATTACCGTTACCATCCATCATTTCATTGATTGGATTTATGATTGTAGGATTAGGATTAGCACCAATATTTCCGTGTATGTTGCATGAGACACCTGCACGCTTTGGGAAGAAGAACGCTCAGTCAATCATGGGTTTCCAAATGGCCGCTGCCTATACAGGTAGTACATTAGTTCCTCCGATGCTAGGATTGTTGGCAACCAATATAACGATTGGAATTTTCCCTATATTTATTACAATATTTGCGATCGCCATGTTATTGTGTACGGAGCAGTTAAATCGTTTCATAGCAAAGCTGCGTGTAAGTGTAAGATAGAGTAATTATATATGTTAGAAAAGCCACTTTAAGTGGCTTTTCTTCGTTTATTGTAATATGAGAGCTTGACACATTATTCTATTAGGGATATTATAGACACGGTAAGTCTGTGATTGGAATGGACGTACTTCGTTCTAAGGCAAATGCATAACCAGAAGCACTTTATGTTGAAAAGAAGAATATAGTTATGAGTTAAGTAGCATTTTTCAATCCAATTAAAGATATTATAAATCTTTAATATCTTTTAAGGAAGGGGAAGTATATAATTGGAGATTTTGCTATGAGCGTGAACATGGATTTGAAAGAGGAAGATTTCGGATGACGAAATTAACCACAAAAATATTTACTAATTACATATCAGACTGGAGAAGTATTTATGAATCGTGTTGCCATATATTTATTAGCATTAGGTGCCTTTGTCGTAGGTACAGCAGAATTTATTGTTTCAGGAGTTTTAGAGATTATTTCTCGTGATTTAAATGTTTCGATTTCGTTGGCTGGCCAATTAGTAACTGTATATGCCTTATCACATGCATTTGGGGCACTTGTACTAGTTATGCTAACTGCACAGTTTGATAGAAAAAAAGTTTTATTATATTCTATGCTTGTGTTTATTTTTGGAAATATTATAGCGTTTTTCAGTTTTAATTTTAGTATGCTTATGCTATCCCGTATTGTACTAGCAATGAGCGGTGGATTATTTTTTGTTGTCGCAATTAGTTACGCTGCTCAACTTGCGCTACCTGCAAAGCGTGGCGGTGCTATCGCAACAGTTATAACTGGATTTACAATTTCTTTGGCACTAGGTGTGCCAATCGGAACACTAATTGCTGCATATTTGGATTGGCGCTATATCTATCTTATTATTGCTGCCGTTACACTTATCAATCTTATACTACTTAATAAATTCATTTCTGAATTAAAGGGTAAAAAACAGATCTCATTGAAGCAACAATTACTTTTAATGAAAGATAAGAAAATAATTAGTGGTTTATTAATGACTATATTTTGGATGCTTGGATATACAATGGTCTTTGCCTATAGTGCTCCTCTTCTAAGCAACTTAGCTGGTCTTTCTATAGAAATGATAAGTACTGCACTTTTAGTGCTTGGTTTATCTGCTTTTGTTGGCTCGCGTATTGGAGGATATGCAGTTGATAAATGGGGGCCTGTTCGAACGATTTCTATTAGTTTAATTATTCATTCAACAGCTTTATTCGTTATAACGATAACAGCAACATCCACGCTAGGTGCTTTTCTTACTATTATGGTTTGGGGTGTAGCAGCATGGACGACGACTCCTGCTAATCAATATTATTTGATCTCATTAAAACCACAATCTTCAGATATTGTCATAAGTTTTAACACTACGCTAATGAATATAGGTATGACATTAGGAGCAGCTTTAGGTGGAGTTGTAATTCAATACTCATCTGTACAGAATTTAGGCTGGATTGGCGGGACATTCATATTACTTGCGTTAGTCTGTTCCACTTTCTCGTTTGTGTCCAGTAAACAATCGCTATAAGATTAATTTGTGAGGAATAGATAAAGCTCAATAACAGGAAGGCTGCCCAGTAGCAGCCTTATTTCAATTAGCAGCCATAGATAAATTAAAGTGAAAGCATTAATTGAAAATCCCATGTTTAATTACGTGCACATTTACTTTCGCCTCAAACTCAATAGTCGGATACTTTTCAGCCCAATCAATTTTTTTCCAAGTATTATTGTGGAATGCAATTAATCGTCTTCCGATCGAGAGACTATCTGAATTTGCTTCTTGAAGTTTCTTAATCACTTTATTTGCTTCCTCGGTTAACTTTTCAGTTGTCTCCTTTTCTAAGTCATTAATTTTTTTGAATGAGTCTAAATTATTTTTTGGATCTTCGAGTATTTCGATTTTCAAATCTAACTGAATGTTGGCAGAAATATTGTCTGGATCTTGCCCTTTTACTGTTAATTTACGATCAGCTTTTAATACATTAATGTATATGTAGTTATTACTTTTTGGAACTTCGTTATTATGAACCTGAATTTTAATTTCTGCGTGTTTGCTTCGTTCATCGGCTAATAACATATAGATTGTTGATTCATTAATATCTAAATACTTGCCAGTATACTTAGAATCGTTGAACAAAGCCAACCCAATGAATTGTGCTTCTCTTTCCTGTGCTTCTAAAAGAGGTAATATAATATCAGTTGCCGGATCGTAAAAATCGGAGTACATCGGTCTAGTTTGCCGTGGTATAACGCTGTCAGCTTGGGCACTTTCAAATAGATCATTAAGATATCCGCTCATACTGCCTTTTTCATTAAGCTTTAGATGGAGTAGATCAACAGCACGCCCTTTTACAACAGCAGCATTAGCAACTAGAGAACGTCTTGGATCTCGATAAAATACATCGAGTCCCTGCTTGATATCTTGCTTCGCATAGTCTTCTCCGAACAGGAGGACAATCATTTTTGAAGCATCGAATTGACCTGAAATTTTAAGGTCAAGTTGTTTCTCGATGTCCATAGTCGTATCGCCTTCTCCAGTTACGATTTGACTCTCAGCTACTTTTGCCCCTCCTTCGCTGGAAGTAAATATTGGAATGACAATTGTGCCTAATAACTTGCCTTCCTTAGTTAAATCAAATCCAGAAGTCATAACTAGTTTTGCGTCTTTAAGTAAATTTTGATCCCAGCAACCAGTTAACAACATGATACTAAAGCATACGAGCAGGAGTTTTCTAGTCGTATTCATAAAGGTACATCCTCCTTTTCTTTTTTATTGCGAATTACTGACACAACTAAAAGGGTGAGAGGCACTATAAAGAGGAATAGAATACCGTAGATATTAGTGAAATTCTCCAATGCTTGAATAACCTTATTGTTAACGGGTATTGATAGTACGATGATTAACATCGCAGCTCCGGAGAAATATACGAAGTTTGTTCGATCCGTTTTGCGGAACATATGTGTAATACCGATAGAAGATAAATAAAGATACATCATAAATGAAGTAGCAACAGACACTACCCAGATCGAGAAAAACACTAGATCTACTCTATCAATAATATTGAAATATTTGAATTTCATAATATACAGTATAGGCTCAGGTATAAACTTTAGCGCCGCAGTTCCAAAATAAGTGATCGTTATAAATGTAAGGTATGTATAAAAAATAGTAACAAATCCGTTAGCGGTTAGGGCAACCTTTAATTTTCCTATACCCTTTCCAAGGCAATAGGGCATTACAACTAACATCAGTTCAAATCCTTGGAATGCGAAAGTAGCCTTTGTCGAACCTTTTACCATATTAGAAAAGCCACTTTCTCCTATTGGTAAAATATACAAAAAGTTAATATCCTTTAGGACGAATAGTGTGAATGCTAGTAGCACAACTAACAATAGTGAGACTACGACAAAAAAACGAGCCATCACCTTCAAGTTTTCCTTTACGCAATATACACTTATTAAGATAAGGAGAACTATTATAACCCAAATAGGAGTAAGTGGAAGTATCCATATATTAACCTTCTCTCCAAACTGGAAGGCAATTAATATTGCTGATAAAAAAAAGTAGGTAAAATAGCCGATTTTCAAGATATAGGCTATATATTTTCCTACAATGTTGCCCATCAACTCAAAGATGGTTTGTTGTGGGTATTGACGACATAATAACCAAATGACAATAATTCCGATCTGTATAAATAGGCCAGCAATAAATACTGAAATCCAAGCATCATTACTTGAAATTCTATACACATCATAAGGTAAGGAGATTACTCCAATGCCTATTTGAGTTTGAAGGATTATAAAAAAAAGTTGAAATTGAGAAATTTTGTTTTCAGCTTTTATCATTCGGATATAGCTCCCTTGATGCGGATTATTTCTTCATTTTTTTGGAGTAACGATTGATATGTCTATTTTTGTTCCAAAATATCGGCATTCTAAGTATGGCATCCTTTAAGCTATTCCAGCGAAAAGGTGCAATTGGTGCAAAATAAGGAGAACCAAATGATTCCAATGTACAAAGATGGATTAACAACGCCATTAACCCAAATACAATGCCAACAAATCCTAAAAGGGATGCTGCAAACATCATGGGGAATCTTAACAATCGTACGGCTGAACTCATCTCGCTTGATGGCACAACATAACACGCAATAGCAGTCATTGCGACGACGACAATCATCGTATTGGATACTAGACCTGCTTTTACAATGGCATCACCAATAACGAGACCTCCGACTATACTGATCGTTGTTCCGATAGACGAAGGAAGTCGAATTCCGGCTTCTCTAATTAATTCGATCGTCAATTCCATAATAAAAGCTTCAACCAATGGAGGATAAGGAATATTGTCAATTGAACCCTTAACAGTAATAGCGAGTTGTTGCGGCATCACTCCGTAATGAAATCCGATTACCGCAATATAAATAGCCGGTAACGTTACGGCAACTACAAAGCTAAATAGTCGAATGACACGAATGAAAGTTCCGACATAGACTCGACTATTATAATCATCAGGCGATTGATAAAATGCAAAGAAATTGGAAGGGATTAATAAGGCGGTAGGAGATCCATCAGCAAAAATAGCAATTTTGCCTTCCATCAGGTTAGCCTCGACTCGATCGGGACGCTCTGTATTTAACATTTGCGGAAACGGAGATGCGGTCGAATCCTCTATGTATTCTTCCAAAAATTCTGTGCTGAACACCATATCCGTAGAAATGCTTTCTAATCTTGCGATCGCTGTTTCTACAATTTTTTCATCAGCCAGACCCTTTATATAAGCTAAAGCAACCTTTGTATTTGTTTTATCACCGAGTGTTATATATTGAACATACAAGCTTTTATCAACAATTCTATGTCGAAGCAGATTTAAATTGATTGTTAGATTTTCTATAAATCCTTGATGTGATCCTCTAACGACTCTTTCATTCTCAGGTTCACTCGTAGTTCTAGCGAAATTTGCAGCTGTTTCAATGAAAAATACACGTTGCTCTCCATCGATATAGATAGCCGAAAAACCCCCAAGCAATTTTTCAGTTACATCATCAAAGCTTGTTGTATTTGGCAGGTTTCTGAAAGGGTAATTGGCTTCATTAAATTTGCTAGTAAATTCTGAAAGCTGTAAAAAAAAGTTTTGTTGTAGCTTGTCTTGATCAACAAGTGTTTCGAAATAAAATGCAATACAATCTTTGTGATTAAACACAAATCGGCGATTTTTGAGATCCTGTGTGTAAAGAAATTTAGCTTCAAGATAATTAACATTGTCTGTTATAGAACGGAAAACAGTTGTCACTACAGGTTCAGAATTTTGTGCTATTTCATTATGATCACTATTAGTGAGAGGTAAGTTAGAGTAGTGAAATCTCATCTGAACACATCCTGGTGAATTAGTATGTAAAATTTGTATATTAATAACATGCTTATTTTTGATAGAAATTATACGTAATATAACCCTATAAATGGTAATCGTTGGTTAAGTATGTCATTCCAAGTCGAAAATAAGCTGAGGAATAGTTACCGTAACTCTAACTACAGTGAATCACTAATAATTACATGAATTTAAGACCAATTATAGAGGTATTAACCTAAATAATTCCTGTGATATATTCATTTGGAAGCGCTGTCAACGGTAAAATGTTTAGGAGGAAAACTAACTTTTTACAATCGCTAACAAAAATTTTATGTTGGACTAGCCAAATTAGGGGAGGTTTTAATGTGAAACATTTTAAGAAATTATTAGTTGCTACTATTTTGTTACTTGCCTTTATGTTACCTACCGTTAGTTTCGCTGCTGAAAATACGGAGGAAAAGATTGATATACAAAAATATGCAGAAGATATGCAACCTGGATGGAACTTAGGAAATACTTTTGATGCCGTTGGTAAAGATGAAACAGCGTGGGGTAATCCTACAGTTACGAAAGAGTTTATTGAACAAATAGCTGATCAAGGATACAAAAGCATTAGGATTCCAGTTACATTCGATCAAAGAATGGAAGAAGGTCCTAGCTATACAATAGATTCACAGTTCCTAAGTCGATTAGATCAAGTTATCCAGTGGTCACTTGAAGAGAATCTGTACGTTATGATCAACATTCATCATGATTCATGGATTTGGCTAGAATCAGGAATGCAGGAAAATCATGATGCATCTCTTGCACGTTACAGTGCTATTTGGACTCAACTTGCTATTCATTATAAAAATCAGTCTACTAAGCTCATGTTCGAAAGTATTAACGAACCACGTTTTTGGGGAACTGACGAAGAAAAACAAGGGTATCTTGATGAACTGAATTCATCCTTCTACGATATCGTGAGAAAATCAGGTGGGAAAAATGACATTCGTCCGATCGTTCTACCTACGTTAGATACGGGTTCTGAACAACATAAGTTGGATGCGCTTTACAACTTTATCGATAAATTAGATGACCCTAATATTATTTCTACTGTTCATTACTATGGCTTCTGGCCGTTTAGTGTGAACATTGCTGGCTTCACTACATTTAATGAAGAAACAAAAAACGATATTATTGCTACTTTCGATCGTGTTCATGATAAGTTCACTAAAAACGGTATACCTGTTGTTATTGGTGAATTTGGATTACTGGGTTTTGATACTGACTTGAATACGATCCAACAAGGAGAAAAGCTTAAATTCTTCGAATTTATGATACACTATGCTAACGATAAAGGTTTAACGCACATGTTGTGGGATAACGGACAACATTTTGGTCGCGAAACATTCAAATGGTCGAACACGGAACTTTACGAGATGATGAAAGCTAGCTGGACGACTCGTTCTGCAACGGCGGATTCTAATTTCATCTATGTTGAGCTAGGTGAAGCAATGAAGGATGTAAACAAAACAATTAATGCAAATGGAAATAAATTAGTTTCACTTGAATTAGCAGGGGCAAAATTGGTTACTGGTCAGGATTATGATTTAGTCGGTGATGTATTAACGGTGAAAGCAAGCCTACTTAAAAGTGTAACATCATCTAGAAAACTAGGAGTTAATGCTACACTAGTTGCTAATTTTGATAAAGGTAAGAGCTGGAACTTTGATGTTATTACATACAATAAGCCAGTTGTTCAAAGTACTGTAGGTACAGCGAATAACTTTACAATTCCAACGACATTCAATGGTGATAATCTTGCTACGATGGAAGCTGTTAATGCGGATGGTAGTTTTGCAGGTCCACAAAACTGGACTTCATTCAAAGAGTTTGCCTATACGTTTGCACCTAACTATGATGCAAACAAAATTATTCTTAAAGAGAATTTCTTCAAAGAAGTTAATGATGGCACAGTAAAATTAACACTTCATTTCTGGAGTGGTGAAGTTCTTACTTATATGGTTACAAAACATGGTGATAATATTGTAGGTTATGCAGAGGAAACTGCAGCTGCTGGCAGCAATATGACACGCGCAGAATTCATTCAGATTTTAATGAATACATTCGATCTTCTTGATGAAACGGCTGTAAGTTCATTTACAGATGTGGAGAAGGATGCAACGTATGCTAATGCAGTAGCAAGTGCGGAAAAAGTTCAAATTATTAATGGTAATGGAAATAACAAATTCGGGGTTAACGATCTTATTACCCGTGAAGATACAGCTGTTATTTTGCATCGCGTTATGACATTATTGGAGATTAAAGAAGGAACTGCAACTGCAGTTACTTTTAAGGATCAAGATTCTATTAGCAAGTATGCGATAACTGCGGTTGGTAAGCTACAGCAATCTGGTATTATTCTTGGTAAGGCTAATGGATTCTATGATCCTAGTAGCTTAGCAACTAGAGTAGAAGCTACAACGATGATGTACAGACTACTTATTCAAAATTCTGACGAGAACTAATATAGGTATAACTAAAGGTGAAAATTCACCTAGTAGTTCTCCAACGAAAATTATAGCGTAATAAAGTATGACAAAGCGGTGATTTCTTCTCGATTTTCTTTCGAGGAGTGATCGCCGTTTTTTATGGGGTGTTGTTTTTTGAAGTACTCATTCTACCTTCTGTTTCACATAAAAATTCTCTAGATATGGTCGTTATTTATAGCAAACGGTTCTGTCGCAAAGCTATAGAGTTTATTGTATACTTATGATTTACTCCATATATAACTTTTGTATGCAATATTTTCTAATTTAAAGGAGAATTTCAATGAAACACTTACTCGAAAAATTTTCTTCAGTTTCGATCCGGACTAAGCTTTTTGCTCTTTCCACAATAATTTTGATCGCATCTTTTGCTGTAATGGGTTATCAGGAGTCGGTTAGAATGAAAGAGACGATTCAAGGAGAAGCGCTTGAGAAAGCACAGTCCGATTTGTTGACAGGCTACACGATAATTGATCTTCAATACCCAGGATCTTGGCATGTAGAAGAAGGGAAATTATATAAAGGCGAAACGCTTATTAATGATAACCATAGCATAGTAGATACCATTGGAGAGTTAACCAACGGCGATACTGCTACTATCTTCCTTGGAGATATACGTGTTACTACAAATGTTATGGTGGATGGCGAGCGCGCCGTGGGAACTCAGGTGTCAGATGATGTGGCCGCAAAAGTGCTGAAAGAAGGAGAAATGTACTTAGATCAGGCCAATGTGGTAGGTCATACTTATCAAGCAGCCTATATGCCGATTAAAGATGACGGAGGATCAGTTATCGGTATATGGTATGTTGGTGCTCCAGATGCGAATGAACGTATTAATATTATTACTAAGGAGATAGTTCAGGATGGTATTGTTGAAGCCCTAATTATTCTAGCTATAGCAATGTTACTGTATTTCTTACTTACTCGTCCGATCATCAATCGTATTACAGCATCAGCTAACTCGTTACAAATTATAGCTAATGGAGATTTCGCTCAAAAGGAAGTCGAAGTCAAGAGTAACGACGAAACGGGCGTATTAATGAAGTCGGTTAATAAAGTAACGAAAGACCTTAATACGATTTTAACCCAAGTAAAAGATACTTCGCATCATGTAGCGGCATCGTCCGAACAGTTAATGGCAAGCACGGAACAAACGAGTCAAGCATCTGAACAGATAAGCACTGCTATTCAAGAAATTGCATTAGGTTCAGAGAAACAATTAACTAATTTAACGTTAGCTAATGAATCTGTTTCGGAGATTTCTAGAGGTATGGACCAAGCCTCGCAATTAATTCAGAACATGGCAGATTACTCTGCAACTGTTAATGATAATGCGAAATTTGGTACGGAGACAGTAACAAAGGCTATTGATCAAATGAGTCTTGTAAATCGTACGGTTGAAGAAACGGCTAAAGTTATTCACATTTTAGAAGAGAAATCTAAGGAAATTGATGAGGTTGTCGAAGTTATCACACAAATTGCTAGTCAGACGAACTTGTTAGCACTTAATGCAGCCATTGAAGCTGCTCGAGCAGGTGAACATGGAAAAGGGTTCGCTGTCGTTGCAGACGAGGTAAGAAAACTAGCTGATCAATCAGGAAAATCTGCAGATAAGGTTAGTGAATTAATCGGACAAGTTCAAGCAGAATCTTATAAAGCTGTTCAATCGATGAATCTCGGAACGAAGGTTGTTGGGCAAGGGATGGAGCAAGTAAATCAGACAGGCGTCGTTTTCAATGAAATTGTAACAGCTATATCCGAAATTTCATCACAAAGTCAAGAAGTTGCTGCTATTGTGCAAGAAGTTAATGCAAATTCCCAAGAGATGGTTAGTATTATGGGACAGGTATCTACAATATCACAGCAATCTTCTTATAGTACGCAAAGTGTAGCGGCGTATGTGGAAGAACAAAATGCTTCCATGGAAGAAGTATCTACTTCTGCTACTAATTTAGGGCATATGGCAGAGGATTTGAAGAAATTAATAGACAAATTCAAAGTGTAATCGATTGTATATTAGACGTAAATAGATAACCTAAAAAAATTGTATTTACCTTATAAACAGCATCCCAAAGTATGGATGCTGTGTTGTTTTATTTACAATACAGTTCAAAAGATTCATTAATTAATTCAAAAAAATAACTGTTAATCTTAAATTATAGGAGTTAAGTTATAGAAAAAAATGATCATCTCGTGATAATCAATAAAAAATTATAAAAACAAAGGTTATTATACCTACTTTTTATTTGATTCCATTTGTTCATGTAATATGAGTGGATGCTATGTTACTGTTTGTATTATTAATAGGCAAACCTATAGAAATGTAGGGACGCAAAGCTACAGGGACTAAGGTTATACAATAACTATGTCAGCCAGTTGCCAAAGAGTATAACATGCTTTTTGTTTCTGAAAGTTGAATAAAGACGATGTCATATATTTTGGCGTCTTAATTGTCTAACTTTAAGTACAATTTAGCTACTCTCTGGGTAGCTTTTTTTTCGTGAAGAGGCAATACATAATTATTAATCGGGAGGTAGAAACATGAACAAAATGATCGCAATTGCAACATCTGCAGCGCTTTTAATTAATATTTCTGTAGGTGCCGCTCCAGCATTCGCTAATCAAGTTCAAAGTAATTACGAGGTAAGAACGGTATTAGAAAGTAACGTAAATAACGTTAACCAAGCTTCTACAGCTCCATTTGATCTTTATGGAAAAGACGTTCTAGTGGATTACAATGCAGTATACAAAATGGATAATGCTAACATTGGATCAATTACTAATAACGGTGGGAACTATCCGAACTCACAGATTCAAAAAGCTATTGATGGAGATATGGCTACTCATTGGGAAACAAACAAGCCTAATAGCGCCACATTTACTAATGAAGTTATTTTTAATCTTAATGCAGCTACAACATTAGATAGAATCGTTTATGCTGCTAGACAATTAGGTGCTCCAGGAAAAGGTTTTGCACAGCAATTTGAAATCTATAGCTCATCTACGGATAATGGCGATGATTTTACACTTATATCCTCAGGTGAGTATAAAGGATCAACAGGTAATATTGTTGAAATTAAATTTGCACCGACACAATTCAAACGTATTAAATTCGTATTTAAGAAAGCAAATCAAGATTGGGCAAGTGCTGCAGAATTTTCTTTCTACAAGGAAGATACAGTTAGAGATGTGGTTAGCGGCATTTTTACAGATGGAACGATGAGTGCAGTAGTTCCAGAGTACAATCAAGTAGACAAGCTTAACGCACTAGAGACTGCTGCAAAAGCACATCCGTTATATTCTTTGTTGAGAGATCAACTAGAGTTAGCCAAAAAGCTAGTAAACGGTGTAGTTGATCTGGAAGGTACAATCATTACTGCAGAGCAACGTGGAGATATGAGAAAGCATGCCGGGCAAAATCTGAGAGTCAATTTTGGTGCGAATAACCAGCCGACTGGCTTTGCAGCTATGCCAGGAGAAACAGTTAATATCTATGTAGATGTAGAGTCTGCTGATAAGTTACCTTCCGTTGTCTTTACTCAACAAGAAGCTGCTTGGAACGTATGGGCAACATCAATACAATTACATCCAGGTAAAAATACAATTACGGTACCAACATTTGCAAAAAATAGTTATTATGCTCATGACGTAACTCAAGGTGGAACGGTATATATTGTTAATCCCTATACGACAGAGGAACAAGGAAAAGCTCCGCTTATTCGCTTTGAAGGCTTAGAAAAAATACCTTTTATGACTAAAGATACAGATCCAGAAGAGTTTAAAGCTTTCTTAATCGACTATAAACAAAGATTAGATGCAGATAAAGCGGCAAATCCTAATGTTAAAGATCGTCAATTAATTGATGTAGTAGAGATGGCAAGTGATCATGTTATCTTTACTGGAACAGCTACAGTAGCGTATAACACGTTTATAACTCAAGGTAATAATCCCATGGATACAATCACAGGCTATGACGTCTGGATGAAGACAATGTTTGACTTCTATGGTTTTGATGGTAGTAGTGAGCTCCATGATCCGAAGTTAATTCGTGAAAATATTAGATTAATGCAACCATATGGAGCGATGTATGCAGCAGGTGACCATACCGGGATCCAAATTGGAACAGTTGGTACGATGCTAGCTGACTTTAACAAAGTATCACCAGGCTGGGGACTGAATCATGAGATTGGACATCGTTTGGCTGTCGGTGAACGAGAATATGGTGAAATAACGAATAATATGCTATCTATGTTGATGTCTGTTCATGCCAATTCCATAGATAACAGTATCGCCATAGATAACCGTATCCCGTATGAAAATACAATTTATAAATACGTTATCGAAGAAAATAAAGTAGTCATGAACAATCAATCTTATTTTGCAGCACTTGGAGCATATTGGCAGTTAGAATTAGCTCATCCAGGATATTGGACGGAGCTGAATAGATTGTATCGCGAGCGTAAAGTTTCTCTTGCTAACGGAGATAATTCTAAGCAACAGTATTTGGTGGAGTTTTCTTCAGAAGTGCTTGGATTGGATTTAAGTAGCTATTTTGCTAGACATGGATTCACAGTTAATCCAGAGACGAGAGAGAAGACAGCTGTATATCCTGCTCCGAAAAAACTGTGGTATTTGAATGATACGTTAATTAATTATGAGGGAACTGGAATAGAGAATAAAGATGTAGCGATAAAAGTCGGTATTACTGCTAACGCTACTGCAAAGTCTAATACATTAAACTTTACGATTGATAAATCCGTTAAAGAAGATTTCTTAGGTTATGAGATTTATAGAAACAATACGCTTGTAGGATTCACTGGTACGAATCAATTCGTTGATCAGAATGTAGATCCAAGTGTGAATTACACGTATACGATTATCGGCTATGACAAGAAGCTGAATACGCTTAATCCAGTATCGGTTAAGGCATTCATGCCAACGTTATCTGTTGAAGATTCCGTTACATTGAAGATGAATCATCCGTTTGATCCTATGAATTATGTGAAGGCAATGAACTATCAAGGCAATGATATTACGAGTGAAGTTGTTGTAAAATCCAATAATGTTAATGTTGCACGTAAAGGGAACTACCAAGTTGTATATGAAGTGAAGAGTGAACAGGCAACAGAAACGAAGACGACAAACGTTACAGTTACGAGTAATTATATGTATGCTTCTGATCTAAATGCTCAATCAGCCAAAGTTGGTTCGGGTTCTTTCCAGAAAGATAAAGCTGCTAATGGAGGCATCATTACGCTTATTAGACAAGGACTTCCGGTAACATATACTAAAGGTCTTGGCGCACATGCCAATTCTGAAGTGGTCTACAATATTGAAGGTAGAGGTTATGACTACTTTGAAAGTTATATTGGCATCGATCAAGCAGCGAAAGGTAGGCCATCTTCAGCTACATTTGAAATATATGTAGACGGACAAAAGGTATTCAATAGTGATGTATTCCTAGCAAGTACAGCACACGAATATGTAAAAGTAGCAGTTACAGGAGCGAAAGAAATTAAACTAGTTACAACAGATGCTAATAACAATGGTAACACTTATGATCATACGGTATGGGCAGATGCTAAATTCACTAACAATTCTAGTATGCCAACATTAACTGTACCTGAAGATATGGCAGTAGTTAAGTTAAATGATGAATTCGATATTTTAAGTGGCGTAGAAGCATTTGATGTCGAAGATGGGAATTTAATCAAAAAAGTTGATGTGCAATTGAACGGATTTAGTTCAGATAAAACAGGGACCTACAAAGTACAATACACAGTTACAGACAGCGATGGAAATACAGTTTCGCAATCAAGAACAGTTGTCGTGTACAGCTCTAGTCAATACGCAACTGATGTGAATTGGGATTCTGCAAGAACAGACTATAATGAAGTAAGAAGAGATAAATCAAGCACTAACGCCACATTAAAATTACTTGTTAATGGTGAAGTCAAAGAGTTCGCAAAAGGAATAGGAACACATGCCAACTCTGAGATCGTATATAACGTTGGTGATACGAACTACGAGTACTTTGAAACGTACATTGGCGTTGACCGCAATATTCCAGCACAAAATAACTCCAGTGTAATCTTTAAAATTATCGCTGATGGTCAAGAAGTGTATAATAGCGGGTTGATGAAATACAATACAGAAGCCAAATTCGTTAGAATACCAGTTAAAGGTGTGGAGCAATTAACACTAATTGTAGACAACGCAGGTAACGGCAATGCTTCCGATCACGGAAACTTTGCAGATGCTAAGTTTCTAATTTTGAACAGTATACCTGAGCTTACAATAGGTACGTCCACTTCTACTAAAGTAGGACAAGCAATATCAGTAAGCGCAGAGTACTCAGCTATCGATGCTGAAGATGGCAACATCACTTCTCAAGTAGTCGTAACTGGTGAAGATGAAGTAAACTTCAATCGTGCGGGAAAATACCCTATCACGTACACTATTACTGATAAAGATGGTAACACGATTACAAAAACAAGAATTATCGCAGTTGTTAATATGGAAGACTTTAAGTATGTATCTGATTATGACTGGAAGTCTACACAAAATAGCTATACTGCGCCTAAGAAAGATATTGCAATAAGTGGTAAAGCATTACGTTTAACGGATAAAAACAACGCGGAAGTTACTTATGCTAAAGGTATTGGTGCACATTCAACCTCTACGATTGTATATGACCTAACGGATAAAGATGTTAACTACTTCACTTCATTTGTAGGTGTAGATCGACAAATGTATAATACTGTAGGTTCAGTTACCTTTGAAGTATATGTAGATGGAGAGAAGAAATTTGATAGTGGATTAATGAATTCAAAAGACGCAGAGCAACAACTTGAAGTAAATGTTAGCGGTGCTAAAGAGCTTAAGTTAGTCGTAACTGACGGAGGAAATGGTGATGGATCAGACCATGCCGTATGGGGGGATGCGAAATTCCACTTTGCTAACGGAGATCGACTATATACAAGCGATCTAGTAACGGCAATCGAAGCGACAAAAGCTATCTCACTAGATGGTTATACTTCTGAAAGCATTGCAGCATTACAAAATAGCTTGATGAGAGCAGAAGAAGTACTAGCAAATGAAGATGCTACTCAAGCTGAAATCGACGCAGCATTAGTAGCTTTGCAGAAAGCTACAGAGGAATTAACACTATTAGACTTAACTCAGGTCATTACGATAAGTGACAAGCATTTAAATGAAGCGATAAAGAAAACTTTAGCTATAACTGGTGAGATCACTCTTGGAGATATGTATAACCTTACGTCACTTACAAGTGACTCTAGAAGAGTTAGATCACTTGATGGTTTACAGTATGCCAAAAATCTTGTGACTCTTGATATTGCAGGTAATGAAGTAGCAGACTTCTCACCATTGCAAGGCTTAACGAAATTGGAGAACTTGATTGCAGATCCTCAATTCATTGAAATGAGTAGTTTACAAGGACCGATCGTTGAAGTAGCGAATTTAGTTAAAGATATGGATGGAAACTATGTAATCCCTACTTCAGCAGGTGTTCGCAACAATGCAACGTTTAATGAAACGATCTTTGATGTTAATGAGTGGGCAGCGAATCCAGATAAGTTCACATTTGATCTTTCCAATGAAGACAAGGGAGTTTACACATTTGTAATGAATTATGAAGTTGCAGGTAACCTTGTTTTGATCATCTATATGATTGATGTTAAATAACTTGTTTCTCGCTAGGTAGTCTAAATATGCAAAGAAGCAGTCCCTCGTAGTATAAGGGGCTGCTTCTTTAATGTTCACGACTATATAGTCAATTTTCGTGGGAATATATTTGTTCTCATTACTGTACAATAGTCTAATTATACACAGTAGATTACTTATTGTAATGATCTGGAATGATGAATGAAACGGTTGTCCCTTTATTAGGTTTACTGTATATAGACAAGCCTTGACCGTACAATTGTGTTAATCGTCGGTTCGTATTGGAAAGTCCAATACCGCCTTTTCCTTTCATAGTTGGATTCAACAGTTGCATTACTTTCTCTTGATCCATACCTTTGCCATTATCGATTACTTCAATTAGTGTGTAGTTTTCTTGTTGTGTAATTCGAATATGAACGGTACCGCCTTTGTTCTGACTAAGGACGCCATGCTTAACTGCATTTTCAATTAATGGCTGCAAGGAGAGCGGAGGAAGAAGCAAGCTAATTCCCTCTTCTACTTCCCATTCAATCATCAATCTATCTTCAAAACGTACTTTTTCAATATATAAATAAGCTTCAGCAAGTTCTAGTTCATGAGAAAGCTCAACTAGTTCCCCAGTATTAAGGAAGTTAAAGCTGATCCGTAAATATGATGCAAAAGCGTAGCCTAAATTCCGCATTTTTTCGGTGTCTATATCACTTAGTGCCATTATTGAATTCAGCGTGTTAAATAGAAAATGAGGATGAATTTGTGCTTGAAGATAAGCAGCTTCTAAGCGTAAACGCTCATTAATCGTTTGCTTCAATGTAATTAGTGCTCTAATTCGGTATTTCAACTCAAGTGCATCTACTGGTTTAGTTACATAATCATTAGCACCTGATGAGAACCCAGTATAAATATCAGCAGGTTGACTTCGAGCAGTTAATAGCAGAACCGGCAAATCCGAAACGGTGTAATGCTCCCTTACTTTCTGCGTTAACTCGTAGCCGGACATATGTGGCATCATAGCATCGGTAATAAGCAAATCCCATTGTTGTGTACTTAATATTTCCAATGCTTGCCGAGCTGAATTGGCTGTTGTAATATGATATGGCTCAGTTGATAGAATACCAACAAGCACATTTAAATTAATCGGGTCGTCATCGACTGCGAGAATATTAACCTTTCTGTTATTCAATAGCGGTGGGATATGAACAGATGTTGTTAATTCTCCCAGTGTAATATTTGGAAAAATTAATCCGTTGTTCTGTTCTTCTATATCAGTTATTAAATCTTCAATTGTATGTGAATCTCGCGATACTGAAATAGCGTCTGCATCTGCTAACGACAGATTATAACTGAATATTGAACCTTTACCTAGTTCAGAGCGAACGGTTAATGTACCACCATGCAATTCTACTAACTGCTTACAAATACTTAACCCAAGACCGAGACCTCTTCCATCGCTGATGCCATAAGAGCCTTGTTCATAAGGAAGAAAAATTCGTTCCAGTGTTTCCTCATCCATACCTACACCAGTATCAGAAATATGGATGATGGCATGTTCTCCTTGGGACTCGGCGGACACAGTAATTGTTCCTCTTTCCGTATATTTGAGGGCGTTATGTAATAAGTTATATAGAATTTGTACAAGTCTTTTTTCGTCTGCCATTACTGGCGGGATAGATTCAGAAACATCCATAAGTAGTTGGATAGGTTTATCTTCAACCATAAATTTTAACATGCCAATTACACCAGGTACAATGGAACGAAGCATTAATGGTTCTTGTTGCAGTACGATATGATGTTCCTGAATTCTTGCAACATCGAGTAGATCGCCAAGCATATGCGACATGCGACGACTGATGGTTATAAGTAGCTCCATATCTTTAACGCTACTAGCATTCATCTTCTCTTTTTCTTTCGTTACAACGGTCTGAGCAATATTCATAATACCGTGCAACGGCGTTCGTAACTCGTG
Source organism: Paenibacillus endoradicis (assembly GCF_024721975.1). The sequence continues at coordinate 328,351 of NZ_JANQBB010000004.1, forward strand.
AGAAGTGTTGGCAAGAAATTGGTTTTTCACCTTATCAGATTGTTGTAGTTGTTCGTTCAGCTTCATATTATCTTGGGCATTATGGAAATACTTATTGAACCAGTAAGCAGAGAAACCAACAATGGCTGCGATAATATCAATGGGATAGTAAACATAAATAACATCGCTTTCAAAACTAAGTACTCCCCATAGTTCACTAGATATAATACCTGCTGCGGAAAATAGTAAGAAAATGGAACCAGTATTATTTGGTTTCTTAAAAGTCAATATTGTTACTAAATAGGCTAAAAATCCAAACGGTAAAAAATAGTATATTTTAAAAAAGTCTAGCTCGATTGATTTATACACAAATGGTGTCGTAGCAACTACTAAAAATATGGAGTAAGCAATAAATGAAACACTATATATATGAAACAATTTCTTCAAATTATAAGTAGATGAGAATCTTCTGAAGAGGACAACAATTAAAAAAGCAAGCCACATATAACTAAGTAATTTAATTTTGAGTCCCCATCCATAGCTAATAGGTAGCCATAGCATGAGTAGATTATCATGATCGGCTACAATAGATATTCCAACTATCATCGTCAGTAGCGCGAAAATTAACAAGTTCAACTCTCGTCGATTGAATAAATAGAGAATACAAGCATACAAACAGTGAAGCAATAATACGACAAACATGACAAGTTGAAATCCGATAGAATACCAATGGATATTGTCGATTGCAGCTTGCGATCCAAATTGAATTGCGCGCGTAATACCACCACTTAATGGATTATCAAAGTTCGATACTTGTACAATTAATTCAATTTCTGTCGTCCCTTCCACATAATATGATGCTGTATAAGAAACATTATCAGGTCGATAGTCACTAGCATTTTCTGCAATAACTCCAATGTTGCTTGTAGGTACTCCGTTAATCTCTATGGAAGAAGCAGCTTCGATTCCTTGCATCCAAAATGAGATCGGTTCCTCTAATGGAGATACTAGAATACGTAGTCGGTATGTTCCGTATCCCATCGGGCTATTTTCCTCATTTGTCATCAAGCTCCGCCAATCTCCTGGAACTTGAATATAACTAGATTGGTTATCGCCTGACTCTATATCGGAGTGAGATATGAGCTGGTCAGGGTAAAATGTCCATTCACCTTTTAATGGTATGCTAGAGGAATTACTTAAATTCCAATTGCGCATATCAAGTACACCATGGACAGCTTCAGGATGCTCCGGTGTAGTAAATAGTGTAGACCAAGCCAAACGAAAACCTAGAAGCATACCAATAAACAATAGTATTAGAAATATATATTTCGGAGTGGTTTTATTTATTATTCTCATCATAGTACAAAGAAATTCGACATAATTAACGTTTATTCCTTTATTTTCTATACGCTTTGGTCTCAAGAGAGGTTGTAAATGGGTCAAGTCTTTCAAGGGTACAAATTCTACTCTAAGCAATAGAACATAATTGAAAGAACAAGGCCTTCACGATCTACAAGAGTCTAATGTGAAGAGAAAGGCAAAATCGCATATAATTTACACTGTTTTTCGTACTATAATTTGCACCTTTGTTGGGCTATTATGTATATAAGCATTAACACAATAAAGGTGAATGAAAAAGTTACCTTGAGTATTGTTACAATAGCAATTTACATAGATTTCTTAACATAAGTTGAAATACTATACAATTAATTAGTAATGAGGAGTGGTTGAGTTGAGTACACAACAATTAGGAATCCCATTAGAGGGATTTGCGGAATTTAGTAGAGAAGTAGCAGCACAAGGTGCAGTACTTTTGAAAAATGAAGGGTATGTTCTTCCTCTTAAAGACGAGGATAAAATTGCAATTTTCGGAAGAACTCAAATTAATTATTACCGTAGTGGTACGGGTTCTGGTGGTAGTGTTAATGTTACACATACAACGAATCTATTAGACGGTCTTCGTAGTAAGAGTAACGTTACAGTTAATGAACAATTAGCTTCTACATATGAGCAATGGATTGAACAAAATCCTTTCGATAATGGTGGAGGCGGTTGGGCTGCTGAGCCATGGTTCCAAAAGGAAATGCCATTATCAGATGAGATAGTATCAGAGGCAAGAAGTAATTCAAGCAAAGCAATTATCGTTATTGGACGTACAGCCGGGGAAGATAAAGATAATGCCAACGAGCCAGGAAGCTATCAATTAACAGCTGATGAAAAAGCAATGTTACATGTCGTAACAGCACATTTCGAGCAAACGATCGTTGTATTGAACGTATCGAATATTATTGATATGAGTTGGTTGAATAATACAAGTTACGTTAACCCTATTTCAACGGTAATCTATGCATGGCATGGTGGCATGGAGGGTGGTAACGCAATTGCTGATGTATTAGTTGGAGATGTAACGCCTAGTGGTAAACTAACAGATACCATTGCATATACAATTGAGGATTATCCCTCAACTCCTCAATTTGGCAATGAGACTACGACCATTTATGAAGAAGATATCTATGTTGGCTATCGCTATTTCGAGACATTTTTCCCTCAGAAAGTTCAGTTTGAGTTCGGTTACGGTATATCCTATACGAATTTTGACATTGCTCAAGTAGAAGCGAAGTTAGCTTCGCAAGCGGGTGTCGATGCTATTGAAATTAGCGCTACGGTTACTAATACGGGCAATCAATTCTCGGGTAAAGAAGTTATCCAAGTTTATTATGAAGCACCACAAGGTAAGTTAGGTCAGCCAGTGAAGGTACTAGCAGCGTTCGGTAAGACGAAGGAACTTCAACCAGGAGAAACTCAAATATTGACGGTAAGTTTCCCGGTTAACTCTATGGCATCATATGATGATAGTGGTGTTACAGGCTATCGTTCTGCTTATGTATTAGAGGCAGGAACATACAAGTTACATGTTGGTAACAGCGTGAAAAATACAGTAAACGTTAGTCTAGAAGGTCAAAGCGGTTATGTTGTGGAAACGATTCAACTAGTTGAGCAACTAACTGAAGCATTGGCACCAACAGAAAGCTTTACAAGAATGGCACCAGGTTCATTGAAGGCAGATGGAACGTATGAACTTATCTCTGTTGACGTGCCAACACAACAAATTTCGTTAGCACAACGTATTGAACAGAACTTACCGAAAACAATCGAGCAAACGGGAGACCAAGGATATAAATTACAAGATGTTTACGACAAAAAAGTAAGTATCGAAACATTTATTGCTCAGCTTAGTGATCAAGACCTTGCTGCGATCGTTAGAGGTGAAGGTATGGGTAGTCCGCTTGTAACACCAGGAACAGCTTCTGCTTTTGGTGGAATTAGCGATAATCTTTACAAGCTTGGTATTCCGGTTGCTTCTTGCGCAGATGGTCCTTCTGGTATTCGTATGGACAGTGGACATAAAGCAACACAAGTTTCAATCGGAACGTTGCTTGCTGCAACATGGGATACAGAATTAGTTGAAAGACTTTACGTAATGGAAGGTCAAGAACTGCTTAGAAATGATATCGATACTCTACTAGGACCTGGACTAAACATTCGCCGTAGTCCACTTAATGGACGTAACTTTGAGTATTTCTCAGAAGATCCGCTAGTATCCGGTGCTTTTGCTGCGGCATGTACAAGTGGCATTAAAAAAGGTGGATCTAACGCTACACTGAAGCATTTCGCTTGTAACAATCAGGAGCAATACCGTACGAAGGTTGACGCTGTTGTATCTGAGCGTGCACTACGTGAGATTTACTTAAAAGGGTTTGAAATTGCCGTAAAACAAAGCGGAGCAAATTCAATTATGACTGCTTATAACCCGATTAACGGACATTGGACTGCATCTAACTATGATTTGACTACAACGATTCTTCGTGAAGAATGGGGCTTCAAAGGCATTGTGATGACAGACTGGTGGGCAGTTATGAATGATGTTGTCCATGGTGGAGCACCTAGTATGAAGAACACTAACTTTATGGTGCGTGCACAAAATGATCTATACATGGTCGTTAATAACTATGGAGCTGAAGTTAACTCCTTGGATGACAATACAATCGAATCATTAGAGAACGGTACATTAACAATTGGTGAATTACAGCGTAGTGCGATAAATATTTGTGAGTTTATTATGAACTCTATTGTATTTACAAGAGATTACGTCATTGAAGATGTTGTTGCGAAAGTAACAGCTAATCCTTCTCTTACTCCAGTAGAAATTCAATCTTTATCTGATAATGCACAAATTAAACCTGCCGTGAATGAAGCTATCTATATGAAGGTAGATGAAGCGGGTGAGTATCGTCTTATCGTTAATATTATGTCGCAGGAATTTAATACAGCTCAATCAGCAACTAATGTAATGATGAACGATCAGTTAATGACGACAATTTCAATGAATGGAACAGAAGGTAAATGGGTTAAGCAGAAGCTGATAAAAGTAGATCTAGAAGTTGGTCTATATGAGATGAAGCTTGATTTTGTTAAGCCGGGGATGCAAATCGAATGGATTGAGTTCAAGCAACTGTAAGAACGGTAGTTCAAAAAGCGGACTTTGATGACGATGGTAAAGCTAACGTAGCATAGTCGACGGCGAATATGAAGCGAACTTGGGAAGTGCGGTCCGCGTGTACCAATAACGTACACTTGCGTTTCCACCTTCCGCAAGTAGCGCTTCATCTTCTTGGACCTGAAAGCCCGCATTTTGAACCTTTAAAACTCAAATACGCAAGGGATTGCTTCCTATAAGGAAACAGTCCCTTGCGTATTTTTATTTATACAAAAAGTTAAGTATTCAATGAATTCTCTTCTAGAACGGAATATTTATCGCCGTATTGTCTAATAATATGTTGCTCGCCCCAATTACATAGCGAATCTAATATGCTGCTGAGACTTGTTCCATAGTCACTTAGTTCATATTCAACTTTCGGAGGAACTTGGTTGTAACTAATTCGATTAATGATGCCATCGGCTTCTAATTCACGTAATTGTTGCGTTAACATCTTCTGTGTAATGTGAGGCATCAATTGTTTCAATTCCGTTGTCCGTTTCTTTCCATGCGTGAGATGGCACAAGATTACACATTTCCACTTTCCACCAATGACTTCAAGTGTTGCTTCGACTGAAATATTATATTTTTTCTTAATCATTGTATGCCTCCAGATGTTTAGGTACTTTTAAGTGCCTACAGTACTTTAAAGTGCGTACTGTTATATTTGTTCGTTTTATCCTATCATAGCATTAACGAGCGATGATAACTACTTCATAACTCGATACGATATTGATGTAAATAATGGAGGAAAAGATAATGGTTAATAATTTACAAGATACAACAACGCTTCATAACGGAGTGAAAATGCCGATGTTAGGACTAGGAGTATTCCTAGTAGAGGAAGGCGCTGAGTTAGAAAATGCAGTGAAAACAGCGATTCAACACGGATACCGCAGTATCGATACTGCAGCTATTTATGGTAATGAAGAGGGAGTTGGACGTGGAATTCGTCAAGGCTTAGAACTAACAGGTCTTTCAAGAGAAGATATCTTTGTTACGTCTAAAGTATGGAATGCTGATCAAGGTTATGAGTCAACGATCGCTGCGTATGAGACAAGCTTGAAAAAGTTAGGTCTTGAATACTTGGACTTATATCTTATTCATTGGCCAGTAGCAGGTAAATTCACTGAATCATGGAGAGCGTTAGAGACGCTTTATAAAGAAGGTCGTGTGAAAGCAATAGGTGTTAGTAATTTCCTTATACATCAGCTTGAAGAAGTTATGAAAACTGCAGAGATTAAACCAATGGTCAATCAGATGGAACATCATCCGCGCTTAATTCAAAAAGAGTTGCAAGCATTTTGTAAGGAAAACGGCATTCAATTTGAAGCATGGTCTCCATTAATGCAAGGTAAGTTATTAGATAACGTTGAACTTGCAGAAATCGGAGCGAAGTACGGTAAAACTATAGCTCAAGTTATTTTGCGATGGAATTTACAAAATGGCGTCGTTACTATTCCAAAATCAACAAAAGAGCATCGTATTGTTGAAAATGCATCATTATTTGATTTTGAACTGACAAAAGAAGATATGGAGTGCATTGATGGATTAGATCAAAACGAACGCGTCGGTCCAGATCCTGATAACTTCGATTTTTAATCATATACAATAAAGCATGTTTATAGGGCGATTGCTTCTCAGATTATAGTTGAGGAGTAATCCCCTTTTTGATTTTCCTTACATAGAACGTTAGTATAAGTTATGTTACGATAAGGATTACTGATAATATAAAGCTGGAGATGAAACATACTATGGACGGAAAATTAAGAAGTAATATTAAGCCAGGACTTGAAGTGGATATCGTATTAAAGCAGGACCAACGCACGGGGAAGACTTCACGTGGAATAGTGAAAGATTTGCTAACGAATTCACCGCAACATCCGCATGGCATTAAAGTTAGACTTGAGGATGGCCGAGTGGGTCGAGTTCAACATATTGTAAATGGTTAACTGATAATAGCAATAATAAAGGTCAACTAGAGCAACTTTATAATGTAAGTTGCTTTGTTGACCTTTATATTGTAGGAAAAGCTCAAACGATTTTCATTTGTAAAAATTGTTTGAACAGCAGACGTTGCTACCGGGTTAAAACTTTACATAAAATCAAAGAAATAACGAATAACATGGAAAAATACAGGTGAAGTATAAGTTAAACTATCAATTCTACTCAAGTGACTCTTTTTCAACGCCTCGATTTTGTTGTCATCGCCAAGTAGTAAATCTCTCTTCAATACAGAAACGGTTAGACTGCCCAAGAAACCACTTAAGCTAATAAGCATACCAGATAAAATTCCGAATGTCAGGTCTAGCGGTGTTAGGTAAGGATAGATAAAGAATGATACAACGGTCGTCGCCACAAATCCACATGTGAAACCAGCCCAAGTTAGATTAGGATTAGCTGTAGGAACGACTTTTCCTTTACTATAATATATCGATGTTAAATTATGCACAACATCATTAAGTTGCGTCAAGATAACAAGATACAACACTAGCCCAGCCCCATATTGTGGCGTTGCAAATTGGAAATATGCTAGGTGGCTTAGACCGAATACCATTAGCATAAGTCCCCATTGAACCGAACTGATACTGCGGAGAAATCCGACTGTACCTTTATTAATTAATCGGGGGATAGGTAGTAATAAGAATACATAAATAGGGATAAATATAATGAACATTCCATACCATTCAATAAAGATCCAATAAAATTGCAAAGGTATAGATAAATATGCCCAAAGATATAATCTTCTGTCTGCTTTGCTCGATTTTATCATAGAGAAATATTCTTTTAGTGCAAAGAAGGTAAGTCCCATTAAGGAAATGAGCGATACTACCGGATTGAATAGAGTAGCCAAACCAAAAATGATAAGCATCCCCCACCACATTTTGATGCGAGATCCAATATTTTCGTAGTCTTTAATCGGTTGTACTTTGCGTATTACAACATAGAGTAATTGAATTATTGCGACGGCTGCTATTATTATTTCTAACTTCCATAGTGAGTTATTCAGTGCTAATCACCAACTTAATAAGAGATACGATTCCATAAAAGGGATCATATGTTATTATGAAGGAAATATACAATCTTGATAAGGGGTTATTTTAGGAATGTCAGATAATCGATCAATTTATATTTTACTTACCAATACAGGAACGTTATTTACGAAAGTTATTCAAGGTTATACGAAGGCTCCCTATAACCATGCTTCGATATCATTTGACCGACAACTAACTGAACTGTATAGCTTTGGGAGAAAGCATCCTAATAACCCTCTCAACGGTGGATTTGTTAAGGAAGATCTTAAGAATGGCACATTTAGCAAATATCCAAATACGACATGTGTGATCTACGAGCTTCAAGTATCTGAGCGTGAGGTAGTGAAAATGAAGCGAGTTTTACATATTTTTATTCGTAGTGATAGAAAATATCTCTATAATATTTTAGGCGTGATTGGTATCGCGCTCAAAGAGCCGGTTGAATTTAGTAACTCTTATTTTTGTTCACAATTTGTAGCGGAAATACTGGAGCGTTCAGGTATTAAGTTGTGGAATAAGCTTCCAGCATTAGTTACACCAGATGATTTTAGGCAGAGTGAGAAATTAGACTTAATTTACGAGGGTAAATTAAGTCAGTACAAATATGAATAGAATTTTTATTATCTATATTACAATCAGTTACCGTATGTTATGCGATAGCTGATTTTGCTTTTGTATGCCCCTTCATGTTAAAAGGTATAGGTTTGTTAATTCAGGGTAACGTAATGTGAATGGTGAATTACAATTGAAATGGAGGATGATTATGGATTATAGAAATATAACGGTTGCAGGCAGTGGTGTGTTAGGGAGTCAAATTGCTTATCAAATCGCATTTAAAGGGTTCAATGTATCGGTATATGATATTAACGACGAAGTGCTGGAACGTGCTAAAGAAAGAATTATACAGTTAAAACCGCGCTATCAAGAGGATCTAGCAGCTACAGAACAAGAAGTCAATTCAGCATATGATCGGATTTCTTTTTATTCTGAGTTAGCTAAAGCGGTGGCGGAAGCAGATCTTGTCATTGAAGCAATTCCTGAAGTAGTGCAATTGAAAATAGATTTCTATGAGCAGTTAGGTAAAGTAGCCCCTCAAAAAACGGTCTTTGCTTCGAACTCTTCAACTTTATTACCTAGCCAATTTGCCGAATCTACAGGTAGACCGCAGCAATTTTTAGCGTTGCACTTTGCTAATGAGATTTGGAAAAACAATACTGCTGAAATTATGAAACATCCAGGTACAGACACGAAGATTTTTGAAGATGTTATTGCATTTGCAAAAGCTATTGGAATGGTTGCTTTGCCTTTGCATAAAGAACAGCCTGGTTATATTTTGAATTCATTATTAGTACCTTTACTAGATGCGGCACAATTACTTCTTATAAAAGAAATTGCTGATGTAGAAACGATTGATAAAACATGGATGGTAGGAACAGGAGCACCGCTCGGTCCGTTTGCCATACTCGATGTTGTAGGAATTAACACAGCGTATAATATTGGACTAGCTAAAGCAAAAGCTACGGGCAATGAACAATACGAAAAAATAGCTAACTTATTAAAAAAGGAATATATCGATACAGGAAAGCTTGGAAGAGCTACTGGAGAGGGCTTCTACAAATATCCTAATCCTAATTTCTTGAAACCAGAATTTCTGATATGAAAAATGATTAATGAATTACCCCTATACCCAAGTGACACAATCAAGGATTAACATAAACCAAGGGCTGCGTCCTCTCACCATTCAATGGAATGTGAGAGGGCGTTTGCTTTTAAAATATAGTGCAGGACAGACTGTTTGTTATGTGTAAAAAATACAGTAATGGATGATATTAAATAGATTGCCAGTTATCACACAATGTTGTAATATAAACATTAATAAATAATGGTTATATTAATTATATTTACATTAATCATTAATAGGAAAGTTCATGTAGGGGGGAACAAACATGGAATTTAATGTAGGCGCTTTCAATGAAAGGGATAAAGAGAGAATAGTAACATCAAAAGGTAGAGGTGGATTTCTAAATTCAATAGGAACAAAGTTGTTTTTGTTTTTTTTCGTAAGTATTGTATGTGCGGTTATAGCAGTAGGAATGATTTCTTATTCTGTATCGAAAAATGCGATGGAAACAAAAGTAGCGGAGGTTTCTACACAAAGCTTACAACAAACATCAGAGAAACTAGATTATTTATTGAATTTCTATGAGAATATTTCAGTACAACTTATACTAGATCAAAATTTAATGAGCGATCTGTCCTATCGATTGAACTTAATTGAATCAGGAACGACTGAAAACAGAATGGCTACTGAGGGTAAAATTTTTGAGAAACTTAAGCAAGCAGCTACAACCAATGGTGTATATATTCACTTGTTTGACGAAAAAACTTATACCCAATTAGATACAGGTAGAGATTATAATTCAGCGTTTTTTACATCCAATAACGGCAATGTCAAAATAGATTTTTATAAGCCTTATTTTGAACAAATTATTGCTGGAAACGGAAAAGTTAGTTGGCTTGGGGCTATTGAAAAAGGAGAAGAAGGTAAAGAAGTTAATTACATATCCATGGGTAAGATGATCAAAACAAATTCCGGTAATTATTTACTATTTATCGAATTCAAAGAAGATGTTATAGCTGGAGCATTGGAGAATTCTGCAGTAAGCGCTGGGCAAATGCCAGAGTTGGTTGAGGCTAGCGGCGAATTGGTCTACTATGACAAAACAAACGTTAAAATAGTTGAAGCAAAAGATATCAAAATAGATGAGGCATTAGATGCAAAAGATGAAGCATCAGAGAAACGAACGCATTCTAATATAACGATTCCTACTAATAAACAAGCCGAACCCGATGGTTCATTTATTAAAGACGATGCTCTAATTGTATATAGCACATCTGAACGCACGGGTTGGAGATTGGAGCAATCTATTCCGATTAAAGATCTAACTAAAGGGATCAGTAGTATATTGACGGTAACATTATTAAATATAGCAGGCGCCATTATCATTTCAATAATATTAGGAGTTATTATTGCTCGGATGATAGGGAGACCAATCAAGGAAATTGGAAACTTAATGGAGAAAGTTGAACAAGGTAATCTCTCTGTACGAATGAACATACAACGAAAAGATGAAATTGGTGCACTCGGTGAAAGTTTTAATAATATGGCCGATAATGTAGCTAAGTTAATATCGAGAACTAGTGGAGCGTTAGATTATGTGCTATCAACATCTAACCAATTGCAAATGGTATCTAAGCAAATGGATATTTCGGCTAGAGAGATATCCATTGCTACTGATGAAATTGCAAAAGGAGCGGACGAGCTATCCACTCAATCTGAAAGTGGAAGTTCACATGCGTTAGCGATACAAGATGAAATGATTGTTCTTGTACAAAATAATATCGATATGCAGCAACAAGCAGTCGCTGTTAAAGATGAGAGTCGTAGTGGAATTGTTCAAATGAATTTGCTTTTGCAAAAGACGAATGACGGTGAACAATTAACAAAAGGAACGGTCGATCGAGCTGAGAAATTGATGGATAGTACAAAAGAAATTAGAAAGATACTTGTGTTACTTGATGATATTGCAAAGCATACCAATTTATTATCACTTAATGCAGCAATTGAAGCATCTAGAGCGGGTGAGCATGGTAGAGGCTTTATGGTTGTAGCTAAGGAAATTAGACAGCTTGCTGACCAATCTCGTGGCTCTATCATTGTTGTAAGTGAAATTATTGGTACGATTGTAAGTGAAATCGAGCAAACCGTGCAAGCAATGAATGCGAGTTACCCAATCTATCAGGAACAAATCTCAGTTGTTAAACGAGTAGATACAATATTCAAAACAGTAGACGGTAGGATGAATGAATTTGTAGATAAAATCGAGCATGCTTCTTATTCCGTTAATAATTTGCAGACGGCTCAATCTACGTTATCAGAGATGATTCTACACGTAAGTGCTACTGCCGAACAATCTACCGCAATATCTCAAGAAGTAGCTTCATCGTCAAGTAATCAATTATCGATTAGCGAGGATCTTATTGAAACTGCACAAAGGTTGAATGAATTGTCTATAGAACTGAAGGAGATTTTATCTGAATTTGAAGTATAAATCAACTTGAAACGTCGTGTAAGGGCTATTGTCCTGCACGACGTTTTATTATGAAATAAGACTATGAATAGTATAAAAATATGATATATTTGGTTGGAGATACTAAAAAGGAGAGCCATCACATTCATGAAGATTTCGTTAAAACATTTAATATTGTCTGTAGCGTTGCTATCCGTCATATTAACACTATTTAGCAGTACCTCATCGGGCTATAAGATGAGTAAGAAAACTTTAATAGATAACACATTAGAAACTAATCGCGTGTACGCTCAAAAATTAGCAAATACGACAGATGTATTTTTTCAGATGACGCTTCAAACGTTGGAATTAAGTGCGAAAGATATTGCCTCTTTTATGAAGAATTCAGATGCTAAAGATAAGTTGCTTAAAGAGACTGAAAGACTCAAACATCAAACTGATACCTTTAACTCCGTTATTATAGTTGATGGGGAAGGGGAAATCGTAGCGACCTCACCTCAAACACTTGATTTAGTTGGTAAACTTATGGATTCTGAAGGTGGAAAAGAAGCATTACGAGAAAAAAAACCAATTGTATCAAAACCGTACTTATCGATTACCGGACGATTAATTATTTTCATTTCTTATCCTATTTTTGATGAGGAGCAGAATTATCTAGGTCTTGTTGGCGGTAGCCTATACTTAAAAGAAGAAAATATACTTAATCAAATACTAGGGCAGCACTACTATCAAGATGGATCATATGTATATGTTGTAGACAAAGATGGTCATATTATTTATCACCAGGATCAAGATCGAATAAATGATCAGGTATCAGATAACCCAGTAGTACAACAATTAATGAACAAGCAAAGTGGAGCAGCTCGTGTTGTAAACTCACAGAATGTAGATATGCTTGCTGGTTACGCTTATATTCCGATGGTTGGCTGGGGAGTTGTCTCACAGCGACCAGCTGAAGTCGCGTTAGTTCCAACGACAGATATGATGGAAGAAATGATTCTAACATCGTTGCCTTATCTATTGTTATCATTGTTTATTATTGCATTAATCTCTCAGTTAATAGCTCAGCCATTGCAAAAACTTGCTGGATTTATTGAATCTAGTACCGAGAAAAACCAGAATGAAAGTTTGAACAAAGTAAGAGCTTGGTATTATGAAGCGATTCAATTAAAAAAGGCATTAACTTATAGTCTTGGTTTTTTGCATGAAAAAGTAGATTTTATTACGCATCAGTCCAACACAGATCCATTAACTAAGCTGACGAATAGAAGAACATTAGATGAACAAACTCAAAAATGGACCAATAACGGAACAGCTTTCTCGATTGTTATTTTGGATATTGATCATTTCAAACGAGTAAATGACACGTATGGTCATTCAGTCGGTGATGAAGTATTGAAGTTTTTAGCAGACAGAATGAGGGAAGTCGCGAGGAAAGATGATATTTGTTGCCGCTATGGTGGTGAAGAATTTGTGTTGCTCCTTCAGCATATGAATGAGGATGAAGCTTTTGAAGTAGCTGAAAAATTAAGAAGAACGATAGAAAGTACATTAAGTCCTTGCGGTGATTATATTACGATATCTGCAGGAATCTCTGCCTATCCAACTACGACAACGAACCTTTCAGATTTATTTGATGCGGCTGATCAATGTTTATATGAAGCGAAAAATAGTGGAAGAAATCAATGTATCGTTAAAGGTAATGAATCATAGAATAGGCATGGAGCGGTACCTTTGCTTGAGAACAGCAAAAGTGCCTTTTCTGTACGTACAACAACATAGAGTATAATAATCTTGTGAGAGTATAACCTAATCTTACATAACGATCTAGAAAGGATTAAACAATGACTAACAAAGACGTACCATTAGATGCAGGTTGGAATTTCGATACTAGCTATATTGATTTACCTCAATCACTTTATACAATAATTAATCCAACGCCAGTAGGGTCACCAAAGCTAGTTATTATAAATGAATCATTGGCAACGTCGTTAGGCTTAGATGCAAAAGCACTCGTAAGCGAAGAAGGTGTAGCAACGTTAGTGGGTAATATCATTCCAGACGAAGCAATACCTCTAGCTCAAGCTTATGCGGGACACCAATTTGGTCATTTCAATAGGTTAGGTGATGGAAGAGCGATACTATTAAGTGAGCAGATTACTCCGCAAGGCGAACGTGTTGATATACAGCTTAAAGGTTCTGGTCCCACACCCTATTCTAGGCGAGGTGATGGTAGAGCTGCCCTAGGACCGATGTTACGTGAGTATATTATTAGTGAAGCTATGCATGGATTGGGTATTGCTACTACTCGTAGCTTAGCGGTTGTTGCAACAGGTGAAACGGTGATACGCGAAACGAATTTGCCAGGTGCTGTACTTGTTCGTGTGGCAGCTAGTCATCTCCGAGTAGGTACGTTTGAGTATGTATCACAATGGGGTGATGATGAAGAGCTTAAGCAACTGGCGGACTATACGATAAAGCGTCATTATCCTTATATTGCTTCAGATGACAATCGTTATCTGCACTTACTTGAGGAAGTCATTAAGCACCAAGCTCATCTAATTGCTCAGTGGCAACTAGTAGGTTTTATTCATGGTGTTATGAATACTGATAATATGGCTATTAGCGGCGAAACAATTGATTATGGTCCATGCGCGTTTATGGATAGTTATGATCCTGCAACAGTATTCAGCTCTATTGATCGAGAGGGACGTTATGCTTACGGGAATCAACCATATATCGGTAGTTGGAATCTTTCACGATTTGCTGAAACACTGCTTCCATTACTTCACAACAATCATGCTGAGGCAGTTGAGTTAGCGCAAACTGCGTTATCTCACTATGCAACGGAATATTTTGATCGTTGGCTGGCGGGAATGAGAGCGAAACTCGGATTATTTAACGAAGAGGAACAAGATGAAGCATTAGTTAAAGATTTACTTGGCATCATGCACAAATACGGAGCGGATTATACGAACACATTTATTGCGTTAACTTTTAATCAGCTTGAAGATTCAGTACTTGTGGATAAGGAAGATTTCCGACAATGGTATACGAATTGGCAGGAGCGAGTGGGGAGGCAGCCACATTCAACAGAAGCAGTCCAACAGTTGATGCGTAATAGCAATCCAGCGATTATTCCTCGTAATCATCGAGTGGAAGAAGCATTAGATGCTGCCGTTAGACATAGCGATTATTCTGTCATGGTGAAACTACTAGAGGCGCTATCTAGTCCATACGAACATTCGGCTAAGCAAGCGGTGTATGCTACTTTGCCTGATGAGGAATGCGGGCCATACCGAACATTTTGTGGAACATAGTTCATAACTGTGGACAGGAATCATCCCACTCATGACGAAAGAGTAGAGTAGAACATTAATGAATGGAGAATATAACAATATGTCTAGTTTGCCAAACTGCCCTAAATGTAATTCTGAATACACATACGAGGATGGAAATATGTTGATCTGTCCAGAATGTGCTCATGAATGGACGTTGGAATCGGAAAGCGACAATACGTTGGGTACCGAGATTGTAAAAGACGGGAACGGAAATATTTTGAATGATGGTGATACTATTACGATCATCAAAGATCTTAAAGTAAAAGGAAGTTCTTCCGTTTTGAAAATTGGTACGAAAGTGAAAAATATTCGATTGGTCGATGGCGATCATAATATAGATTGTAAAATTGATGGTTTTGGAGCTATGAAGCTGAAGTCCGAATTTGTAAAAAAAGTATAACTTTGTGGACCATTCATTTATCGTTGAGTGGAGCTAGCATTACAGTTACAATAATACAGCAAAAGGCTATCCTCAGTATGATCGTTATTGATCGTACTGGGAGATAGCCTTTTTTTATCAATGACATGAATAGACACATCTATAAAAATTATTTCACTTTAATATTACCTGATTTCGTATTAATTTTGATGATCTCTGATGAAGTTCCTATTGAGTCAGGTGCATGAATATTTCCTGAATTTGAGCGTAGCTCATAGAAGCCGCTAAATCCTTCAGCAGTGGTAAATGTCACATTACCTGATGCAACAGTAACATCTGCCGCATGGGTTGTCGATTGTGAAATAGCTACGTTACCCGAGCTGCTTTTTGCAGTAACTTCACCGGATAAATTATCGATTTTTATGTTTCCTGAGTTAACAGATGTTTGAAGATTACCGGTTACAGTATCAGCATTAATATTACCTGATTTCGTAGATAGCAATACATCGTCAGCTTGGATATTTTCCGCCTTAAGATTACCAGAATACGTAGTTATTGTTGCTTGTTCTGCTATTACATTTATGACGTTAACATTTCCAGACTTTGACGTAAATGTTGCTTGTTTTGCAAGGACTTGATCAATATTAAAGTTTCCTGAATTAGTCCCAATATCGACAACATCTAGAATATGATCCTTGGGAAGAGAAATTGTAATATGAATTTTTGTGCTTTTAAAATTCATGTTAAAAATTTGAAATTTAAAATCAGTCGCTAGATCTAATTCATATTTGTTATCTACAATGGATGCCAAATTAATTTTTTCAATGGTTTCTTGATCGGTATTTCCATTAACTAGTATTGAGCCTGTATTACTGTCACTATTTACGAATTTAACATCCAAATCATTGGATGTACCAATAATCGTAATATTATTTAGAGTTTGAGCATCGAAAGTCCATTCTTTTTCAACATTCATAATCGTTTTGTCATCCATTTCGAATTTATTAAAAGTTAAACCGGTGATACCGACCACAATTAGAATGATGGCGGTAAGCATCCAACGTTTTCTCATATTATTTTCCTCCTTTAATGACGCGAACGTTCCAGTGATAGTAAGACTTCGTAATGCTCAAAAGCATTTTGCCAAGATAAATGCATGCAGCGCAGAGTAAGAGACCCAATCCAGAAATCGCTAATGCGGCAAATAGTTGACCGGGAATGAATTGGCTGGTGATCGTAAAATTGAATAAAACTAACACAGGTGCAATAACCATAATAGCCGCACTTAGCGATAGGGAAAGCCAAGTAACCCAAATCGATAAAGCAAGTGGAACGACCGCAAATACAAAATTGAGAAAGAACAATCCGATAATCGCAAAGACAGTTCTGGTTGCTGACTCTGACTTTTTAATTTTAGAAGGAGGATTTCGTAGATATTCCTCCCTAGCTTCTTGTGCCAACTCTAATGGATTACCAAGCTCAAGTGAAATTTCTTCTTCTGTCTTGCCTGCTTGTACTCCGAATGCGAAATGAGTTTCGTAATCTTCTAATAATTCATTTTGTTCCTTTATGGGCATAGACTTAAGTTCCTTACGAAGTATTGTAAGAAATTGATCTTTATTCATGGGTGGCACCATCCTCCAATAGACTAGAAACATCATTCACAAATTGATTCCATTCTTTAAGCATTTCATCCATATATTGCTCACCATTAGCAGTGAGCTTATAGTATTTTCTAGGTGGTCCTTCAGTTGATTCCTGTAAATACGTTGTACAGCGTCCCTCAGTAACTAATCTCCGCAATAGAGGATAGAGTGCTCCTTCTGCAACCTGTACATAGTTAGACACTTGTTGAACAAGTTCAAAGCCATAGCGCTCTTTTCTATGAATAAGCACTAACACACAAAGCTCTAATACACCTTTCTTAAACTGTACATTAATTTCCATAGCGTAACACCACCATTCAACGTTCATAATAGTTAGTATATATTATTGTTCAGTACTGTTTATTGTTCACTACCTAATTATGATTGTAACCGGTAGTAGTGAATAATGCAAGGTACTGCTGTAAATATTATGCTATACATCCATATAAGTATACTAGTGACTGCTATTATCTGATAAAATTAGTACAAAAAACCGTCATGATGTATGATCATCATGACGGTTATAATTTTCGTGTAATACTACGTAGCCTAATTCTAATGACGCTTGTACGTCTATAATTCTCTGATTCGAAGAGCCTTTATACCTAAGTATGGCCGATTTCTTATGCTCAATAAATCGACCATCCACTAAGATGTCTATCCAATTTAATAACTCTAGTTGGTATTGTCGCTGAGGATTCGAGAGGGCATGAAGTTGCCCCCAAGTGAAGCCTGTATATGCCCAAACATCTTGTCCTAGTTGCTTGGCAGCTTGAGCAATCGGTACCAAAGCTTCTGCTTGCAGAAAAGGTTCTCCTCCTGATAAAGTAATTCCGCTTTGAAGCTTCGTGCTTTGTATTTGCTCAATAATACAATCACTATCGATTTCATAGCCACCGCGTTCATCATGCGTTTGTGGGTTATGACATCCCCTGCAATAATGCTTACAACCTTGGGCCCATATGACCATTCTCAGACCAGGACCATCAACAATACTATCTATAGTAAGTGGTGCAGCTACTCTTAGCTTCATCAAATTCACCCTATTTCGTTAGTTATGTTTTACACGGTCATCAACTTCTGATTTCTTAGCATTGTTGAAGCGGTCTAGTGTTCCCACGAGATAACCAGTAATTCTTCTAATTCGTTCAAATTTTACAGTGTCATCATCTTCGTTTCTACCACATTGAGGACAAATATTCGCTTTAATAACTCCTGAAAATCCGCAAGAAGGATCACGATCAATAGGGTGATTAATGCTACCGTAGCCGATTCCTGATTCTTTCATCGTTCGAATAATGGTCTCAAAAGCTTCAATATTATGAACAGGGTCGCCATCTAATTCAACATATGTAATATGTCCTGCATTTGTTAGTTCGTGATAAGGTGCTTCTCTCGTAATCTTGTCGTATGCTGTTAATGGATAATAGACAGGAATATGGAATGAGTTCGTATAATAATCGCGATCAGTAACTCCAATAATGGTACCGTATTGCTGACGATCTATAGTAGTAAACCTACCTGATAGCCCTTCAGCAGGTGTTGCAATTAATGAAAAATTAAGTTGATATTGATTGGCTGCTTCATCCATACGCCGTCGCATATGTGTAATAATACGAAGACCGAGTTGCTCTGCCTCTTCACTCTCACCATGATGTTTGCCTATTAACGCGGTTAGGCATTCCGCTAATCCGATAAATCCAACCGTTAATGTACCTTCCTTAATAACATCTGCGATTGTATCATTCCACTCTAAATTTTCAGAGCCTCGCCATACATGTTGCCCCATTAGAAAAGGGAAGTTTTTCACACGCTTTTTTCCTTGTAACTTCATCCGATCCAATAGTTGTTCTATCACAATATTAATCTGTTGGTCTAATGCTTCAAAAAACTGTTGTAACATCGGTTCACGATTAGAGATGATACCATGTTTAATGGCTAGACGCGGGAGATTAATCGTAGTGAATGAAAGATTACCTCTTCCACTAACAATTTCATCTCCATAGATATTACCTAGCACTCTTGTTCTACAACCCATATAGGTTGCTTCCGTTTCTGGTCTACCTGCAATATAATGCTTAGCGTTGAATGGAGCATCAAGAAAGCTGAAGTTAGGAAATAAACGCTTAGCCGATACACGACAACTCAGTTTAAACAGATCATAGTTTGGATCACCAGAATTATAGTTAACCCCTTCTTTAACTTTGAAGATTAGTATTGGAAATATCGCTGTTTCGCCGTTACCTAAACCTTCTTCAACAGAAAGAAGAAGATTTTCCGATATCATTCTGCCTTCTGCGGATATATCTGTACCAAAGTTAACACTGGAAAATGGAACTTGAGCCCCCGCACGAGAATGCATCGTGTTTAAATTGTGAATAAAGGCTTCCATAGCTTGATATGTTTTACGATTTGTTTCACGATAAGCCTCTTTGTAAGCGAATTGTTGAATCTTATTGGCAGTCGATTCATCAAGAGAATACAAATGAATCAGTTGTTCTAGTTCGAACGCTTTATACTGCTCAATCATATCAATTTGCAACATATGGCTACATTCTGACTCCATTTTGTGAACCCAATGCTTCATCTGTAATAACTGTTCATCACTAAGTTCAAGGAGAAGTTGTAATGCTTGTCGTAAATAATTAGCATAGCTTTTCTTGAACGTTTTACGCACACCATCAGATAAGCCATAATCGAAAAAGGGAATGCTTTGTCCACCGTGCTGATCGTTTTGATTACTTTGAATAGCGATTGCAGCTAATGCTGCATAACTTATAATGTCGTTAGGTTCTCTTAAAAACCCGTGTCCAGTGGAAAATCCATTAGCAAATAGTTTCTGCAAATCAATCTGACAACAAGTTAATGTTCCCATATTCATAAAATCCAGATCGTGTATATGAATATCGCCATGTTCATGAGCATAAGCGTGATGCGGCTGTAACACATGAGTTTTACAAAATTGTTTGGACACGACACTACCATATTGGAGCATAGTTCCCATAGCGGTATTTCCATCAATATTGGCATTTTCTCGCTTACTATTTGTCGTCTCTGCATCGGAAAATGTAATTTCAGCAATGATTTCCATCAGTTTGCTATCGTTATTAATCAAGTGATGACCTCCCATAATGATAAAAACAGCTCGTAACACAACATTAGAAAATGTTATTCAGTGTGAACGAGTACAGTCGAAATAATAATTAAACACTATATGTAGTTGTTATTATTGTATTTAGATACTATATGTATTATATCTTATAAATTTTGAATGTTAAGTCTAATTAGACTACAATAATGATGATTCGATATTTAGACACATCATGCGAGTGAGAATAGTTAGTTGTAGAGAAATGTTCAAACATTTCATATAAATAAGTTAAGTATGTGAACATGGGATAAAGAGAGGATGAAAAAGATGGAACAACCGATGATGGTCGCTAGAAATGGTGTGATTACTAGCATTAGAAAGATCGGAAAGTATAAGTCGATTCAGATAGACGGAATAGGAGTGAATGGTGTCGTTCTCAATGTTGATGAGAATACAATCATTCGTAATCAAGCTGGCGAAATAATTGGTTTAGATGATCTAGCAATTGGAATGGTTATTCATGTTCAACATAGTTTAGCGATGACAATGAGCTTACCACCTCAAACTTATGCGTACAGTATTAACATACAATCTTCATAATGCTAAGTGGGCAGCATCACCGTAAAATCTTCATAACGCTAAGCGGACAGCTAATATCTGTCCGCTTTTTTGTTAAGCAAAAAACGATAGAATCATCGTACTGCTCACGTCGTGATTTTAGAAATGCACTGTAAATATCTGATAGATTGTATCAACTGTCAATTAAGGATATACTAAATCGGACAATCAGTATCCGCTTTAGTAGTGGTTATGGATTTGAAACGTGACATTATTATAAATAACTGAATGAATAAATGAGGTGATTGATACTATGCAGATGAAAACGGGAGTGGAGCAAGCGGTGTATGCTACGTTTATGCTCAGTTTCTTACCGGATAAGGCAGTCCTTCCAGGAGAAGTCATTAGTCAACGAATAGGTGCATCACCAACTTATTTTCAGAAATTGTTACGGAAATTAGTGAGTGCGGATCTAATCACTTCTGTTGCTGGAGTTAAAGGTGGATTTAAGTTGCAGCGTCGCCCGGAACAGATTTCGGTCTATGATATTTATATGGCAATCGAAGGAAAGCAATCATTATATTCTTCTAACGGTATTATTCAAGATATGTTACATATCTCACCGTCTGCACAATGTTGTCTGCTGTCTGATCTTATGGAAGAAGCTGAAAGTGCATGGATAACCGTATTGAAAAAAGAAACGATAGCCTCGTTGGTTGAGAAATTTCAAACAGCAACGTATCAGCAAGAGATAGAATCATTTCATCGTTGGTTAGACGCGAAAATTGTTTATTAAACATAGATATTAGTATAGAGAGGGAGATTAAGTATGAAGTTAAGTGTGTTAGATCAAGCTCCAGTCACAAAAGGCAATACTGCACTAGATGCACTTATAAAGGCAGAGCAATTGGCAATTGTAGCGGAACAGTTAGGATATGAGCGTATGTGGATGGCTGAGCATCATAACACGAACGGATTTGCTAGTTCTGCACCAGAAATCATCGTTGCTCATATTGCAGCGAAAACGAAGAAGATTCGAGTTGGTACTGGTGGAACAATGATTATGCATTATTCACCTTATAAGATGGCAGAAGTGTTCAAAACTTTAAGCGCACTTGCTCCAGGTAGAATAGATTTTGGTGTAGGGCGAGCTCCGGGTGGAGATAATGCAGCTATCTTTGCATTAGCAGAAGGTCGTCAGCCAGATTTACATCATTTATATGAAAAGTTAGATACAACATTGAAATTCATTAATGACGAAGCACCAGAGTCGTCTATTTATAATAAGATGCTTGCTACGCCAGCTCATGTTCCACTTCCAGAAGCATGGTTACTAGGTTCTAGTGGAAATAGTGCAGTACAAGCAGGTCGCAAAGGTTTGGGTTACTCCTATGCACAATTTTTTAATGGATTTATGGAGAAAGAAATATTTGAAGCATACCGCCAAAACTTTGTGCCATCAGTTTATATGGAAAAGCCAGAAATTATTGTTTCGTACGCAGTAACAACAGCTGAGTCGAAAGAAGAAGCAGAATTTCAAGCGAAACCTTTTGATATCTCTCGAATGCTTATGATGAGAGGGCAGATCGTAGAACGTATGACACCTGAAGAAGCGCAAGATTATCCACTGTCTGAAATGGACCGTATGTTTATTAAAGATAATCGTAAAATGCATTTCGTCGGTACACCTCAAGAAGTAGCAGATAAGTTACTTCAAGAGCAACAAACGTATGGATTCGATGAAGCGATGATTTGTACAATTCCACATTCTCAAGAGGTTCGACTGAATGTATATCGATTGTTAGCACAACAATTAATGTAAGTTTCCGTTCAAGAGTTGAGTATGGACATACATCGAACAATAGGCAGAGTATCGTATTAAAGTAATATATTGAAGTAATAAGTGAAGGGTTGGAGAAGTGAGCGTAAATACTCACCTGTCCAACCCTTTTACTAAGAAAGAATAGCAATTTAAGGAATACTACATAGATTTAAAATTTTCGATATACAGTCTGATAATGGTATGATGTATCTATAAATGATTAATAATTGACTTCTCAACATAGAAGTCAAATTATGATTAAGTAAGGGGTCATGTGACTTGGGTAATTTACATTTTAAAGAGACAGTTGAATTAACGTTAAAGGTCATAGGTGGAAAATGGAAGCCTGTTATCCTTTGTCATTTAACAGAAGGTACACATCGATTCGGTGAATTAAAGCGAGAAATGCCTCAAATTACTCAGAAGATGTTAACGCAACAACTACGTGAATTAGAAGAGGATTCAGTTATAGAGCGTAAAATATATGTGCAAGTTCCTCCGAAAGTAGAATATTCCTTAACGGAGTACGGTTTAACGGTTAAACAACTGCTCAATGTATTATCAGAGTGGGGGGATAAGCATCTTACAATGATGACAGATTCCTCTAATCGTGAGTAAATATCTATTTGATAGTTACCAAATGGGTACTACGTTACATAAAAGTGCGTACTGTTCAATCGGAACATTAAACTCTAATATTGGTGTTGCAGTATAAACCTAACTTTAGAGGAGTAGATTATATATGAAATTACAATTAGCGTTAGATCTTGTTGATATCCAAGGTGCCATTGAGGTAGTTAAGCAAGTAGAATCTTATGTTGATATTGTGGAGATTGGAACACCAATTATTATTAATGAAGGATTGCATGCGGTTAAAGCTCTAAAAGAAACTTTTCCTAACCTAACAGTTCTTGCTGATTTGAAAATTATGGATGCGGCAGGCTTTGAAGTAATGAAAGCCTCTGAAGCTGGAGCTGACATCGTTACGATACTTGGCGTTGCAGAAGATGCGAGTATTCAAGGTGCGGTTGAAGAAGCTCGAAAACAAGGGAAACAAATTTTAGTAGATATGATTGCAGTGAAAAATTTAGCAGAGCGTGCCCTACAAATAGATGCATTCGGCGTAGATTATATTTGTGTTCATACTGGGTATGATCTTCAAGCTGTTGGACAAAATTCGTTCGAAGATCTTCGTACGATTAAAGCCGTTGTGAAGAACGCAAAAGTTGCTGTAGCAGGTGGCATTAAGTTAGAAACATTACCTGAAGTAATCGCTGTTCAGCCTGATCTTATCATTGTTGGTGGCGGAATTACTGGTCATGCAGATATTCAAGCAGCAGCAGCTCAGATGCAACAATTGATCCAAAAAGGATAGTACTAGATATGACGAATAAATATAATATTTATACGATTATGGCAGAACTAAATGTGGCTGCTAATCAAGTGGTTGATGAGCAGTTAGAGCAATTAGCGGAGGCTATTATAGACTCTGGTCGTATTTTTGTAGCAGGTGCAGGTCGTTCTGGATTGATGATGAGGTCATTTGCGATGAGGTTAATGCATCTTGGGTTAGATGTATACGTTGTTGGGGAGACGGTGACACGTAGTATAGCCAAGGGAGATCTATTGTTAATAGGTACAGGTTCAGGAGAGACGAGATCGCTCATTCCTATGGCTGAAAAGGCAATAAGCCTTGAAGCGAAGGTAGCGACATTAACATTGTCTTCGTCTTCTGCCATTGGGAGGCTAGCGAATCTCATCGTTCAACTTCCGGGAGCACCGAAAAATCAGTTAGATCAAGAAGTATCAACGATACAACCAATGGGTTCGTTATTTGAACAAGTATTATTGCTTGTATGCGATGCTGTAATTCTGAAATTAATGCAGAAACAAACAAGCAGTGGTAGAACAATGTACGGCAATCATGCAAATTTAGAATAGATAATGCGATATAAACTTACCATATAATAAGCTTCTCCTTAGTATTGGATTCTATCGAACCAATAGTAAAGGGACGCTTTTTTGTGTGCGAGTAAACTATGCAACAAACAATGTTGTTACTATTCATGAACTAATTTGTGCTAAAGCAGAATATGAATAGATGAAGAAGAGTTTATAATATAGTTAATTTATTGATAAAAGTTACCATTTGCTGACGAATATGATAATCTGATATTACGTGCTTAGTAACTATCCATAAAGGATACTTGGCCGTAATACTATAGGTACAACATATTACTAATATTGTTCACAAAAATGATGAGGTGATGACAATGGTAGGCGTTGGAATTTTACTTGGCTTAATTGTAATCGTAGGTATTTTCTTAATTGCTACATACAATGGTCTAGTTAGTCGACGAAATCGAATTAAAGAAGCCTTAGTTGCAATTGATGTTTACTTACAAAATCGTTATGATGCGTTGACGCAAATTGCTGAAGTGGTCGTTTCTTATGCAACACATGAACGTGAGACGCTAGCTCAAGTTACTAGTATGCGCGCGGGATTAAATAAGCAACCGCCATCAGCAGAGAAAATGAAGCAATATGAAGAAGTAGACAGAGCACTTTCTTCTATTAATTTTCAAGCTGAAGCCTATCCTGAAATAAAAGCGAATGAAAATTACTTGCACTTACAACGTACAATTAATGAGCTAGAAGAGAAGCTATCTGCTAGTCGCCGTAGCTATAACTCCAATGTTGCTGGGTATAATACTGCAATCCAATCTATACCGACGAATATGGTTGCAGGAATGTTCGGCTTCCGTGAAGAAAGCCTGCTAGAAATTGCTCAAGACAAAAAGGCTGAAGTGAATCTTAGAAATATATTAGGGAGGTAACGCTAATGTTACCAACTTATGGAGAAGTTAATGCACGACTTAAAGTACCGCTCGAATCATTAGATCAAATAAGAGAGTTCGCTTCACAGAAGCGGGCAAAGTATCAAAAGGTGCTAGGGGTATTATTTATTATCAATGTGATTAGTACGATTATTAGTTTAAGCTTTCAATCCTATTACTTTATAATTGGCTGGATTATTTTAATTATTATAGCAATTATGTCTATGACGGCAAGGCAGAATAGCGCTAAGCAATATCGGAAGATATATAAGTCCGAGGTTGTCGCGCCGTTTGCATCCAAAATGGTAGAACTATGTGCAACACCATCAGATAGTGAAAACCATATTTATTATTGTAACTATTATCCTGAGGATCGTATGGACGATCGTTGGATTGAACGTTGTAAATTATTTGATTTCACCATTGATGAAACAACCGGCGAAGATTTGCTTATGGGACAGTTAGGACTAACTGAATTTCGGTTTTCAGAATTAAAACTAGTAGAAATTACTGAAACAACGGATTCGAAAGGGAATAGATCAACGACAGAGGAAACTAGATTTTCCGGAGTGTTATTTGTTGCTGATTTCAAAAAGCATTTCTCAGGAATTACGATTTTACAGTCACGTAATGTGGTCCCGCCGGGTAGTGGATTGTTCAAAAAAATGTTTGGATCTTTCAAACAATATTCAATGGTAGGTGCTAGTAGATTTGCGAAAATTAAAATTGAGTTGGAAAGCGAAGAATTCAATGCTCATTTTAACATACGAACTTCAGATGATATTGAGGCAAGATATTTATTGTCTCCGAATTTTATGGAGCAAATACTAGATTTCAAAAAATCACATAACGAACAGATTGATATATCGTTTGTTGATTCCTATATGTGTATTGCGATAGCCTCTGATTCTAATTACTTTGAAGAGCCGATGCATAAAGTCAATGATGCAGGGTATAGGATGAAGGCAGTCTACGAAGATTTGAAATTTTTCTTTGGTCTTATTGAAGAGTTTGATCTCAATACAAGAATTTGGAGTAAGAAATAAGTAACAGTAAGCACCAGCTACAGCAGTAATGTCGATAGCTGGTGTTTTCATCGACAAACATATATGCTGACAATTATAATAATGTTAGTAATGTACGATCATACTAAGATTATTATGAAAAGTTTGAGGAGAGATAATGATGATTTCCAAATTAGGACAAGTAATGATCTATGTTAATGATCAAGATGAATCAGTTAAGTTTTGGACAGAGCAAGTTGGCTTTGTTGTTGTTTCAGAAGCAGACAATGGCCAAGGAATGAAATGGATTGAAATTGCCCCGACTTTACAAGCAGGAACAAGTCTAGTGCTTCATAACAAAGCTTTGGTTGCGGAAATGCAACCTGACATGAATTTTGGTACGCCATCATTAATGTTCTTCGCTAATGAATTGGAGCAGCTATATACAAGCTTCAAGGAGAAGGGAATTACTGTAGGCGATTTAGTTACAATTCCAGGCGGAAAAGTATTTAACTTTGCTGATAAAGAAAATAACTATTTTGCAATCATGGAACAACAATAAAGCGAAGGAGCTGACAAAGGTAGTTATCACACTACTTTCGTCAGCTCCTTTTTTTCTCTATTTAATATTAATTATAGGATAACACCATCACGCATCGTAATGACACGATCTGCGAAAGGTAGCATCTCTTCATCATGTGTAACAAGCAGTGTTGCAATATTAAGCTTTTTCGTAATCGATTGAATAAGAGTCATAACATCTTTAGAACGGCTAGAATCTAAGCTAGCAGTCGGTTCATCAGCAAACAATATTTGTGGTTGATGAATAATTGCTCGTGCAATGGCGACTCGTTGTTTCTCTCCTCCAGATAGGGAAGATGGATACGCATGCTGACGATGTTCCATTCCAACAAGTTGTAGCATTGCTGTAACTGTTTTTTTGCGATCTTGCTTACTATGCTTATTCTCGGCTACATCTAGCATTAACAATAGCTGATCTTCAACAGTAAGAAACGGTACTAGATGAGATGATTGAAAAACAAAGCCGAACTGCGAGGCACGTAGTTGTCGAATGCCCTCTTGCGACATCGTTGTGAGATCCTTACCTTGAAACATAATTTGTCCACTGGATGCGCTTTGTAGACCAGCAGCGATGGTTAGCAAAGTGCTCTTTCCAGATCCAGAAGCTCCGACAAGAGCTGTAACCTCGCCACTATTCACTTCAAGATTGACACCTTTTAATATTTGTTCACTCACTTCACCATTAGAAAACGTTTTGGTTAGCTTCGATATCGTTAGTGTAGTAGTCATATTACATCTCTCCTTGCTGAATAGCTTGTAGTGGCTCAACTTTTTTGATCTGAATACCAGAAATTGTTGCACCAATAAAACCAATAATAAGGAATAGTATTGATAACATAATCGTTGCCCCAATGGTCAAGTGGAATGGCATACCAGCGGGAGCTACTGCATTGAATAGTTGACTTGCACTAATTGATATTATTAGAGCAATGACTGTTACAAAAATCATTTGTGCCCACATCATACGGAATAATGTGCTTGTCTTCACACCGATCGCTTTCAGTATTCCATACAATCCGATTTTTTGAACGTTCATCATATAGAAGAAGATGGCGAACAGTAATCCGCTAATCGCGATCAAGAACCATATAATCATATTTAGAGTCATTTGCTCTGCCTTATAGCTAGCTATCGTATTCAAAAATGCACTATTAGAGAAGGATACCATTCCCTCAATAACTGGCTCTTCCTCTCCTGGAATAAATATCATTTGCAAAGAATTTGTACGATACATTTCTTTGTAATTTTGTTCATGGATAAAGGCGACATCAGCATGGCTGAACTTTTGCTCCTCTGCAAAGTCAACAACCGATAATTGTCCACTATATTGATCGTTAGTAAGTTTTGTATTTAATTTGATTCCATCTTCTTGGACATCGGAGTTTAATACAATTTCCCCTGGTTGAACAGTTGGAAATAGATCGGATTCCGTAGCCGCAACGAATGCAACACCATGTTGTTTATCATTCTCATCATTTACAAAACCCATTTGAATCGATAATGCGAATGCATCTGGATAGAGACTCAAAGTTTTCGCTTGTTGCTCACTATCTATTTTAGATATGTTATACGTATCGTTAGCATCGCTGTTCATATAAAAATGTCCTTGAGGCATGCCTTTAACGAGTGCTGAATTATCTTGTGATAACCCATTTGCTAACCCTGAAATAATAAATGTCAAAAAACTAATAAGAAAAATGATTGAACCAACAATAACAAATTTTGCTTTGCTCTTCTTAATTTCTTTCCAAGCCATGTTCATAATTAATCATCCCTTTCTTGATTACATCTTTATATTAAGGATGCAATATGAACGCAGTATGAACAGACGATGACGAAATTAAGTACGATGTATGATCAACTTGATATATAGAAATAAACAGTACAAATAGGCTACCCCTATACAAAGCTTAGAGGTAACCTATTGTTTTTCGTCTATAGTATATATTCTCGTTACTTAATTAGTTAGATCATGTGCACGGGTATTTTAGTAAGAACCGCGAATATGGGCATGTACGTTTTCTGTATACCATTGCTCTAAACGAGACATGTCTTCATGTGAGAATGACGGTACATCTAGTGCACCAAGATTATCTAGCACTTGCTGAGAATTTTTAAAGCCAGGAATAACGGTGCTTACTGCTTCATGATCTAGTATCCAACGTAATGCAGCTCGAGTCATATTGTCTTTGCCATCTGCAATCCAGCCTAACTCACGACTAAGTTCTTGACCTTTTGCAAGGGGAATTCCAGCGAAAGTTTCGCCAACATTGAAAGCTTCTCCATTACTATTATAGCTACGATGGTCACTCGACTCGAACGAAGCTTGTTGATTGAATTTGCCTGTAAGTAAACCACTGGCAAGTGGTACTCGAGCAAGAATTCCTACACCTTTTTCCTGCGCAACAGGTAGAAGTTGCTGTGACACCTTCTGACGGAAGATGTTGAAGATAACTTGCAGTGCACTAACATTGGATTGCTCCATGCAAAATAATCCTTCTTCCACACTTTCAACGCTAACGCCGTAATAGCGAATTTTACCTTCATCCTTCAACTTATCAAGCACTTCAAATACTAATCCTTGTTTCAAAATATCAAATGAAGGGCAATGAATTTGATATAAGTCAATTTGTTCACGTTTTAGACGCTGTAAGCTTGCTTCGCAATAGGCGCGTACTGCATCCTCTGTGTAGTTGGCGGGATCATTAACATTTCCTTTTCTACAAAACTTTGTAGCAATATATATTTCTGATTCGCGACCTGCTGTAGCTTTTGCTAGCAGTTCTTCGCTATGTCCATTGCCATATACATCGGCAGTATCGAAGAAATTAACGCCTTGTTCCATTGCGGTATGTAACGCCTGCAAAGAGACTTCATCGGACACTGTTCCCCAGTCTCCACCAATCCCCCATGTTCCAAAGCTCACTTCACTAATACGTAATTCTGTGTTACCTAATTGTCTATATTTCAATGTCACTAACTCCCTTCGAAAATATAATAATCGACCATGATGTTCATGCTGCAATCAATCATTATGATACATCTTAAAATAGGTATCAATAAAAGTATAAGACCATTCCAATCGAAATGGAATGGTCTTATGTTAGTCTTGTTCTACAATGTTTTTTAACGCTAATAATCGATTGTCCCAATAGACTTCAAAGAATGAAAGCCAGTCTTGTATTTGAACTAACGGTTCAGCTTCCAATCGATAACGTGTTTCACGTCCGAGCTTTCGCTTGCTAACAAGTCCCGCATCATTCAGTACATATAGATGTTTATTAATAGCGGTACGCGACAAAGAAAAGTGAGTAGTAATCGCTGTAATCGGCATTTCACCATTTGCAAGTAGCACAAGCATTGTTCTTCTAGTAGGATCAGAGATTGCTTGAAATACATCTTGCTTTAATACTGGAGCTGCCACTTATGATTGCTCCAAAATTGCAGGCAATTTATCCTGCACAATATTGTCCCAACCACCGTTCATAATACCACGAATGATGGAATGAGGTTGACCGAATTCAGTAACGGTATTAGCATCCCAGCCAGAATGAATTAAGGTGAATTCAGTTGTTGTATCAGAAAGCTGTTTTAATTGGAATTCTAAATGCCAATCTTTGCCCCAGTCAAAACCAACACGATAGGGTGGTTCAACATCGGTGACGATGCATGGAGAATCGCCAAATTGAGCGGCATGAAGTATGAACTGTTTGCCAACAACAGCTACAAAAGTATTAGGCATCCACCAACTTGCAATACCTTCTGATGTCGCAACGATTTTCCATACCTTATCAATAGGTGCTTGTAGCACAATTGTTTTACGTATATCTTGTAATGTTTCTTCTGTACTCATAATTAGCCTCCTCTAAGTAACACCTTAGGGTGTTACGTTATAATATCATGAAAAGATAAAAGCTGCAAATGATCCTATGTATCATATCGTTGATCTCTCCTAATTGATCTACGATGTGAAGACATGCTGTGGAATAGTATCGACGTAATAGGTTGAAAATATGCAAAAATTGTCGAATGATATTTAGCTATGATGATAGTGTTTTTATCTGATTGCAACTGCCTGTTGACTTTGGATCTACAGTGCAGTATTATACTTTTTAGATTAGTAATTTAGTAAATTAGTAAATAACTAAAACGAATTCGGATTTCAGGAGGAATATTAATGCAAATTCCAACAACTTTAAAACATAAACCGGTTATTGTCTGTGAAAATTATGAGAATGTAGATGGTAAGTATGCTTACAATAGTGATGCAAAAGGGATTTCGTTAGGGTTGGCACAGTGGAATGATCGAGGGAAACTAGATATTTCTGCAAAAGTATGGAGACATACAGGAGGTAAGTGGTCAAGACAATCAGAAGAGCTACCGTTACATCGTGTAATCGATCTTGCGATCATGGTATGCCAAGCGAAATTACATTTTCAAGAGGCATATCGTTATGAGAAGTTATATGATCCAGAAAATCCAGTCATCGAAAGAGTTGGATTACAAGGCGATGCGATGACAATTGGTGTCTGTGATAATAATGAGAAAATAGACGAAGATATTAAGTTATTCAACCAAGCACTAAGCGATGATGGCGAATTGATCGGAGAAAGACTGAGTACATTATCACGTATGCTGAAAGAAATGGGATACTAATATAAGATGACTAAAACGATCGTTGATAAGCTGAATTTGCATAAGTATAAGCAGCCTGTTGTGCTTAATATGCCACAAGGTCAACATTTGCTCGAAGGATTAGAACAATATGATACATCGTTCGTTCAAGATAGCTATGATCTTATCTTTGCTTTTGTTCTGGAAATGTCTCAGTTGCAGTTGCTTGTTCAGCAAGTATTAAATGAAGGTAAGCTTTCAAAAGGTGGATACCTCTATATTGCTTATCCGAAAAAAGGGAATAAGGTGTATGATACCTATATTCATCGCGATCATTTGTTTGAAGGAATAGGAGCGGATGAAGAGGGCTATATTGGCGACAGTTCGCTTAAGTTCGCTCGTATGGTTGGTTTGAATGAAGTATTTACTGTGGTTGGATTGAAAGAAGAAGTAAAAGGTAATGCAACCGCCTCTTCGAAATTGAGTCAATCGGTAGCTGATTATGTGGATTACATTCCACAAGTAGAAAGCGATCTACAGAGCACGCGTCAGTTATTAGTCATATATCAGCAATTAACGCCAGGATATCGCAGGGATTGGGCAAGATATGTCTATAGCGCGAAACAAGATACTACTCGATTGAAGCGGATAAATGAGATGAAGATGATTCTTGCCGCTGGGTACAAATCTCGAGAATTGTATAGGAAAGATCAATCGTAGGTTGATATAAAAAAAGGAACTATGCCGTATGAGCATAGTTCCTTTTTTGCTTTCATTAAAAGCTTTAGCCATAACTATCAACTATACAGTTACATCGAATGTACTACTTGATAGTTTATCTTTAGAGGATGTACTTGAATTAGATTTTTCATTCCCCTCTTGCGCAGATTTAGCACGTTCTGCTTCTGCCTTAGCAGCATTTGCTTGCTTTTGCTGAATTTGAAGCTGTAACATCTGGATTTGTTGTTGAATCAGTTGGATTTTTGCTTGTTTTGTT
This sequence comes from Paenibacillus endoradicis, assembly GCF_024721975.1. The sequence continues at coordinate 360,865 of NZ_JANQBB010000004.1, forward strand.
TTTTCATCATCATCACTCTTTTGCACCTCTTGTAATTGCTTCATAAGCTTAACAATTTGTTTTTCAAGACTTGAGGTGCTGTTGTCAGTTGATGATACTGAAAAAGAACCGCTGCCTGAAATTGATGAAATTCCCATAGTGGTCACTTCCTTGATTATTAGTGTATATAGATGTTAGCTCCATCATCTCGTCTTTGGAAAAAATACTTTTTGAACGTGTACTATAAGCACTATTATAAAACAATCTAAAGAAATGAGTACTAAAAGTTAGCTGAAAGTATTAACGCAGCAAAACAGCGAGCCATCACTCACGACACAAGCCCATTTAGAATAAGATAGAAAAAAAGTTAGAGGATGATTGATGATGTCAGAGATGTTTCCGCTATGCATTCAGACAAATATCGTATCCCATGGTCCCCAAAGGATCGTCTACTATCCAGAAATTGTTGGAGTACCTAATAAAGAGTGGCAACATGAAGTGAATAATAGATTAGCAGAACAGACTCAGCAACTTATTCATATGCTGATTGGTGATGATCCTGAAACGTTAAGTATTATGATGGGTTCTTATGAAGTGAAAAATAATCAGCGTAATATATTGAGTATCACGCAATCTAATTCAGCATATCATGCTCATGCGGCGCATGGTATGAGATATTTGAAATCAATGACATTCGATATGGGGAAAGAAAAGCAATATATACTGTCCGAACTGTTTATACCAGGTAGCAATTATGTAAGTCGTCTTTCTAAATTAGTCGCTGAGCAAATTAAGCAACGTGGAATCGAGACATTTGAGCCGTTTACTACGATTGATCCTGAGCAATCATTTTATATTGCAGATAAAACATTGGTACTCTACTATCAACTGTATGATATTACACCTTATGTATTTGGCTTTCCAATATTTCCGATATCCGTCTTTGATATCGTAGATATCGTCGTTGATGATGGTCCGTTAGGTGTCATGGCGGTCAATGATTGAGTATTGTACAGTGTCAACATATAGATTTAGCTTACTATATTTGATTGCAAAAATTAAATGATTTGTAAACCAAAAAGCTACTATGCAGTATAATGCATAGTAGCTTTTTGGTCATTAGTGTATTGTGAATCAGATATGAATGTTAGTGAATATATTGATCACTAACAAGTACATCTTGTAGAATCTCACTTGGAATTTCAAACGTTGGATTCCCCATATATCCAGGTGCTACATCATATTTATCAAAAGCAACAACTAACTTACCTTCTTCGGTAATATAGAAGCCTTGTTCGGCATCGATTGTAATGAACTCACCAAACAACTCGTCGTCTGGAATTCCCGCACCAGCAACCCAATAATACTTATCGTTATTCGTTTCTTTCATTTGTTGTCTCATCTGTTCCTTGACGTTATCTGTAATGATCTGTACGTATTGATCATTTTTGAACAAACTAGGAAGAGTTAATAAGAGTTCGTTCTGCTTATCAATCGTATCATATTGGATAACAGTTGATGATGATCCTACAGTTTCCACAGTATATCTACTGATTGTTAGTAATTGATCAGTATCTGTAATGATCTCGTATCCGCTATCTACACCAAGGTGGCCTCCACCTTCAATTGCCTCCATATCTTTCATATCGTTCTTAAATTGCTCGTAAAGAGCTTCGGCTTCTTGTTTGTATTTCTCGTTCAATGTAGCCGTAATTTGGTCAGATCCAATATTCTCAATTTCAGGAACAGTAATATTAGCAGAGTATTTATCTTTATCCACCGTATAAGTTTTCCAAGTTAAGACGCTCACAACATTACCGATTACTGGAATGTCCGATAAAGATTTCGCCATAACCGGACTTACATTGAGACAAGTAGTGAATAATACAGCTGCTGCCACCGAGCCTAATCCCCACTTGCGCCCATTATGTTTTTTCCGCCTATGCTTAGAAATACTTGTACGAACGATATCATCTAATTGTTCAGGAATTTGTACGGAAGTGTATTCCTTCTCTAATTGCTCTAATTGTTTATCCATTAAGACTCGCTCCTTCTTCGTCCTGTAATTCAATTTTAAGAATTTTTAAAGCTTTATATAGCCTAGCTTTGACTGTATTTATGTTGCTATTAAGTACATGGGATATATCTTCGATTTTCATATCTTCAAAAAAACGTAATATGATAACCTCACGATAAATAGTTGGTAGTTGATGAAGCGCCACTTGCAAGTCTAGATCAGTGTAAGTATCCATTTGCGCTGTCATCAATGTTTCCAATACTTGATCTTCAACTACAGAAGTTCGCTTATGTTTGCGTAAGAAATCAATAGATGTCCGAACAACGATTTGATAGAACCAGCTTTTCATTTGAGATTCGCCATGTAGACTATCAAGATGTTCTAACGCTTTACGAATACTATCTTGGACAATATCTAGTGCATCTTGTTCATTATGTGTATAGCTATACGCAAGAAGATAAAATCGATTTTTATTATTCATAATATAATCGATTAATCTTCTCTCCAAATTTGGCTTCATTGTGGGATCCTTCTTTCAAGTAATAAATACGTATATACTATAGACGGCTTGAGTAAGAGAAAAAGTTGAAGGGTACTAGAAAAAGAATAAATTGATCTCTTCCTATATAATGGCGAATAAGCTCCTATATCATTATGATATAAAATTTTTTATGAACTCCCTTTATAAGTGTTTACCATTAGAGCTAGTAGTTACACATACAATTTAGAAAAATTATGTAAAATAAACAGCTCTAGTTGTTGATAATTAACTTGAAATTTAAGTGTTGTAGCTTAAAATGAAGAGAATACGATATTATGAGGGAGACAATGTTATGGTGGAAGTTGTAGTACGTAATAATGTGAAGATGATAGGAGAAGGGGAACAAGTAATTATACTTGCTCATGGATTTGGGTGTGATCAAAGCATGTGGCAATATATAACCCCTAGTCTTGCAAAGAAATATAGACTTGTTCTATTTGATTATGTGGGTTCTGGTCAATCGGATTTGAGTGCGTACACTTCAGAACGCTATAATAGTCTGAACGGATATATGCAGGATTTATTAGAAGTTATGGAAGAAGCACAATTAAGAGATGTTATTTTTATTGGTCATTCAATTAGTTCTATGATTGGCATGCTAGCTTCCATTGAACGCCCAGAATGGTTCCAAAAGCTAATTATGATAGGTCCATCACCCCGCTATTTAAATGATGAAAATGGTTACTATGGTGGTTTTGAGCGAAGTGATATAGTAGAACTTCTTGAGATGATGGAGATGAATTTCTCGGGTTGGGCAAGCTTTATGGCTCCGATGGCTATGAATAATTTGGATCAGCCGCAATTTTCGCAACAATTAGAGCAAAGTTTTGCGAGTAGCAATCCTGTTATTGCGAGGCAGTTCGCCGAGGTAACATTCTTCTCAGATTATCGGACAGCACTTGCGAAATGTTCAACACCTACTTTAATTATGCAATGTGCAGAGGATAGTGTAGTTCCTATGGAAGTAGGTCATTATCTGCACCAAAATATAGCTGGCAGTACGCTATGTTTAATGGAAGCGAAGGGGCATTATCCCCATATAAGCCACCCTATAGAAACACTTGCTGCCATTACACAATATATTGAAATACAATAATATGTATTGAAGTAATGAAAGGGATTTTGAAATGGATGATCGGTTACTATATGCTCCTTGCGGATATCTTTCCATAACGCATGAGGGTAAGATAATATCTGTGAATAATACTTTTCTCATGCAAATGGGATATAACGAACATAAATTGCTTAATCAGCATATTGAAGAATTAATGTCCACTGCGAATAAGCTTATTTTCCATTCATATTTCTACCCGTTTATTAATTTGCACGGATATGTCAATGAATTAATTATTAGTTTGAAAAATAGTGAAGGAATAGCTATTGCTTGTTTAATTAATGGAAAGCAGCTACTAGTTGATGATGTAGAAGTTTTTGATCTTATTATTGTACAGATGGGTCAAAGAATGAATTATGAGCAAGAGCTTCGTACTGCAAAAAAACAAATTGAAGATGCTTATTGGAAAAAAGATCAAGCGTTAGAAGAATTGACGAAATTGAACATTGAGATCGAACAGAAGCAAGAAGAACTTATAATGATTAATGAATCATTAATAGAACTATCTGTAACGGATAAATTAACCGGATTAAAAAATAGACGATACTTCCAAGAAAAATTAGAAGATCAGATTATTAATTTCGCACGTAAAGAAAAACCATTCTCACTATGTATTATTGATATCGATCACTTTAAACATGTGAATGACACGTATGGTCATCAAGTGGGTGATGAAGTACTTGAACAACTCGCCTATATATTGCGGAAATTCGTAAGAAAAGAAGATGTGCCAGCTAGGTATGGCGGTGAAGAGTTTGTACTTCTGTTGCCGAGGACTGATATTAAGGAGTCCAAAGTTATGGCAGAACAATTACGTCAACAAATCGAGGATGCTTCATGGGTAACAGGTCGTCTTACCGTTAGTATTGGTATTTCAACCTTCTATGAAGATGAAACCGCGACGGGGATATTGAAGAAAGCGGACCAAGCATTGTATATGTCTAAAGAGAACGGTCGAAATCGAGTAACCCATATTGTGGATGCTTCTTATACCATCTAATAATTAAATTTATTAAATAATAAAATATATAAAATTAAAACAGCTCAATCCTTATTAAGAGGGAGAGCTGTTTTTTTGTGGATTTTAATTAGATTAATTGAAAATTTGTTACCTTAATCTATTTTATCCAATCAAAGAGCTATTTTAGCCAAACGATGTTGCATCAAAAATAATGTAAGCGCTGTTACAATGTTGTAAACGGATACACCACATCGGTGTTCCTAGTCTACAGAGGCAGGAGAGATATTGATATGCATGAAAAGGGAATAAAAAGACTAGGTAGCCAGTTATTCTTTATGAGTCCCGCATTACTCATTTTCACAGGAATTATTATTATTCCGATTTTAATGAGTATGTACTATAGCTTGTTTCAGTGGGATGGAGTTTCAGCCAAAATTTACACAGAACTGGATAACTACACACGTTTGCTTAGTGACCCTATTCTTTGGATTTCATTAAAGAACTCAGTATATCTTACACTTGGAGCATTAGCTGTCCAATTACCGCTTGGTTTATTTTTCGCTATTATATTGAGTTACAAATTAAAAGGATCAAATTTTTTGAAGTCTATTTACTTTACACCGGTCATGCTTTCTACAGCGGTACTAGGTATATTATGGGGACAGATCTATGATCCTAACTTTGGTTTACTGAATAATTTACTCATTAATCTGGGCTTGTCTGATTGGACGCATACTTGGTTAGGTGAGGAAGCAACTGCACTTGGTTCAGTTATTGCAGTAGTTGCTTGGCAATTTATCGGATTCTATATCATTGTTTATTATGGAGCATTGCAAGGAATATCCGAAGAAGTTATGGAAGCGGCGAGAGTTGAGGGTGCAAGTGAATTAAGAATTATATTCAATATTCAGATCCCACTAATTTGGCCTACGATCACATTTACCGTATTAAATTGCGTTATTAATTCATTGAAGTACTTCGATCTAATCTATATTATGACTGGCGGTGGTCCTAATAATTCTAGTGAAGTGCTTGCGAGTTATATGATGAAAAATGGTTTCCGTCTTATGGACTTTGGTTATGGCAGCACCATTTCTACCTTCTTACTTCTATTCGGTTTAGTATTAGCCTACCTTATTTCTAAGGGATTAGGACAAGGAACGAAGAAATTTCAATAGGGAGATGAACACATGAATTCAGTTGTTAATGCGCAGACCAGTCACCCCAATGCAGCAAAAACTAAGAAAAGTAAGCTTTCAAAAGGTATTGGCAAAGCTGTATTATATGTTATTCTACTTGTCCACTTAATTTTCACAGCATATCCCTTTGTCTGGATGATGATTTCATCGTTCAAATCAAACAAAGAGTATTTTGAAAATCCTTGGGGTTTACCATCGGTATGGCAGTTTAGTAATTACTTGGATGCTTGGAATCAAGGGATTAGTAAATATTTATTCAACAGTATTTATATTACGTTCTTTTCTGTTGTAGGCTTACTATTAGTAGCTACTTTTATTGGTTTCTACTTATCGATCCGTCCTTTCAAGGGCTCGAAAGTGTTACTAGGTGCCTTTTTCTTAGGGATGTTAATTCCGGTTCATAGTACATTAATTCCGTTATTTACACTTGCCAATAAGGTTGGTGCATACGATACGTTTTGGTCATTATTTTTCCCTTATATTGCATTTAATCTACCAGTAGCAATCTTTCTAATTCATGGATTTTTCCGAGGAATACCGAAGGAATTGGAGGAGGCAGCAATCGTAGACGGTTGCAATATATACCAAACCTTCTTCAGAGTATATTTCCCGTTAGCTAAGCCTATTCTGGCTACAGTAACGATACTGTCCTTCTTCAATATTATGAATGATTTTGTATTCCCATTAATTATGGTTTCACAGGATTCACTTAAGACGTTGCCACTTGGATTAATGAGTTTCAAAGGTAACTTTAGTGCCGATTATTCATTAATTAGTGCAGCACTTGTAATTACAACAGCGCCTATTATCATTTTATATATGTTCTTACAAAAATATATTCAAAACGGAGTAGTTGCCGGTTCAGTTAAAGGTTAGAGAAAAACAGCTGACGGACATATTGATGAAGAAGAATAGATGAAAATAGGAAATCTAACACAAAAGGGGATTTATACAATGAAGAAAAGTTTAATCTTAGTTATCGTTATGATCATGCTAGTCGTTGCAGGATGTTCAAATAGCAACGCTGGAAACAGTGGGAAGTCTGATAATGTAACAAACCTAACGATGTGGAGTATGGAGTCCAGAAATAAAAACATCATTGAAGCTTCTATCGCAGAATTTAACAAAGCTAATGCTGATATTCAGATTAAAGCAGAATTTTTTGAAGATGAAGCACTAAAAACAAAAATGAAAGTTGCTATTGCAGGTAATCAATTGCCAGATCTTATTACTTACTGGAGTGGTGAAACTTTTGATACGCTAGTAGCTAATAATATGCTCGGTGATATTACGCAGCAATTAAATGCTGATGTAGCATTCAAAGATGATGTATTAAATGGTGGTCTTGAGACATTTGCATATGATGAAAAAAATTATGGTATCCCAGTACTATTCAGTGGTGTATCCCTTTGGTACAATAAACAAATATTCGCAGATAATAACTTAACGCCTCCAGCAACGTTTGACGAACTTCTAACAGTTGTTGATTCATTGAATGAAAACGATATCATTCCAATTTCTGTATCGGGTAAAGATCGTTGGCCAGTATTACACTGGTACTCTTATCTTGCAGAACGTGTTGGTGGAACAGAGCCATTTGAGCTAGCTAAGAGTGGTGAAGCTGATTTCACTCAAGAAAGTTTTGTACAAGCCGGAGAACTTTTGAAAGAACTTGCAATTGATCATAAAGGTTTCGTTAATGGATTTTTAGGTCTAGATTATGCAGCTGCAGAAACACTATTTACAACTGGTCGTGCAGCTATGTACTTGCAAGGCGAATGGGCAATGGATGCTTTCCTAGATGATGAAATTTCTAAAGATATTGGTTTCGTTACATTCCCAACAGTTGAAGGTGGAAAAGGTAGTACTAATGTATACCACGGTGGTTTCGGTGTAGGTATGGCCGTTTCTGCTAAAGCAAATCAAGATGCTGCATACAAAGCTATTAGATTCTTAACTGATTCTGCTCAGCGTAAAGAAATTAATGAAGGTGCAAACATTAGTCCAATGAAAACAGCTGGACTAGAAGAAGCAAATATGCATCCACTATCCTTTGAATATGATACCGCTATTAGTGAAAACCTTGACGGATTCTTCAGTTACTATGACCAATCACTAGATGCGAAGCGTGCGGATCAATTCCTTAACGTTGTCGGTGCTATTGTAAGTCAATCAGATTCCAATGTCGCTGAAGAACTTGCTAAAGTGAAAAAATAAAATAGCTAATCGGGAGGACTAGGCGATGTCATTCATACAAAATCCAATACTTCGGGGTTTCAACCCCGATCCTTCCATCATTCGCGTAGAAGATGATTATTATATCGCTACATCGACGTTTGAATGGTTCCCAGGTGTACAGATTCATCATTCAAAGGATTTGAAAAATTGGAGCTTGCTAACGCATCCACTGCAACGACTAAGTCAGTTAAATATGATAGGAAACCCTGATTCAGGTGGTGTATGGGCACCTTGCTTGAGCTACAGTAATGGCACGTATTATTTAGTATATACTGATGTGAAAAGTCATATGGGTCAATTCAAAGATACGCATAACTACTTGGTTACAGCACAACATATTTGTGGTCCTTGGTCCGAACCGATTCATTTGAATAGTAGTGGTTTCGATCCATCACTATTCCATGATCAAGACGGAACAAAATGGATTGTTAATTTGAAATGGGATCATCGAAAAGGGAAAAATCCTTTTGGTGGTATCATTATTCAGCAATATGACGAAGAGCTGCAAAAGCTGATTGGTGATATTCATTGTATCTATGATGGGACATCGCTAGGCTTAACTGAAGGTCCTCATATCTATCAACATGATGGCTATTACTATTTGTTAGTTGCAGAAGGTGGTACACGTTTTGGTCATGCAGAGACGGTCGCTCGTTCACGTACATTACTAGGTCAATATGAGACTGATCCAAGCGGACCAATTGTTACATCACGAGATAAACCGAATCTTCCTTTGCAAAAAGCAGGTCATGCAAGTCTAGTTGAAACACAGCAAGGGCAGTGGTATATGGTTCATCTATGTGGTAGACCAACTACTCCATCTAAGAGCTGTATACTAGGTAGAGAGACTGCTATTGGGCAGGTTGAGTGGAATGAGGCAGGATGGTTACAACTAAGTCATGGCCATAATGGTCCTGAGCAGTTAGTACCAGCGCCACTACTAGAGGAAATTACAGATGTACCAGCACGCACTGAGTGGATTGAGCATTTCGATGAAGACAAGCTTTCTATTGATTTTAGTACATTAAGAGAACCTATAAACGAGCAGTGGGCATCGCTAAAAGCTCGTCCTGGATATTTGCGATTAGTCGGAAGAGAATCACTATATTCACTGCATAGACAAAGCCTTATTGCACGTAGACAGCAGTCTTTTGTTATAGATGCTGAAACGATGCTCGAATTTACACCGAACTCTTATCAACAACTTGCGGGACTTATCTATTATTACAATACAAAAAATTATTATTATTTGCATGTTAGCTGGGATGAATCTAAGGGCAAATGCGTTAGCATTATGCAAAGTGATCGCGGTATCTATGACGAACCAATGGATGAACCAATCTCGATTGAAGGAAGCGATAGATGCTATTTGAAGGCGGCTATTGATGGTGAAAGTCTTCAATTCTATTACGCTACGATTGAAGGTGAGTGGACGGCTGTTGGTCCTGTACTAGATGCTTCAAAAATTTCAGATGAAAATGCAGAACTTATCAAAGACGGATATGCATTAGATCAAGGTTTTACAGGTGCATTCATTGGTATATGCGCTCAAGATTTAGGCGGAAGCGGGAATTACGCAGATTTTGACTATTTTGTCTATCGAGAGAAGGAATAATAATGACTACTAAATTAATGACTGCTGCGGTGTTGAATAAACCGCTAGATATGGAAATGAAACAGGTTCCCATTCCTGTTCCAAAAGCTGATGAAGCGTTAATTAAAGTATATTGTATTGGTGTATGTGGCTCAGATGTGCATTATTATGAACACGGTCGCATTGGTCGTTATGTCGTTGAACAGCCTATCATTTTAGGACATGAACTAGCTGGAGAAGTTGTTGAAATAGGTTCTGCTGTGCAAAATGTTACGGTAGGTGATCGTGTTGCAGTTGAACCAGGCGTTACATGTGGACGTTGTGAATATTGCAAATCCGGTCGCTATAACTTATGTCCAGACGTTGTGTTCATGGCAACACCACCAGTAGATGGTGCTTGGGCTGAATATGTTACAGTTCGTAGCGATTTCTTATTCAAACTACCAGAAGGCATTAGCTATGAACAAGGCGCTTTACTTGAGCCGCTATCTGTAGGTATTCATGCGATGAATCGTGCAAAAGTAACACCTGCTGATCGTTTACTTGTTACTGGATTAGGACCTATTGGTTTGCTTGCTATTCAAGCAGCTAAAATGTATGGCGTCAGTGAAATTTACGCTACAGATATTGTTCCATTTAGACAAGAACTTGCCAAAGAAATGGGCGTTACAGCTGTTATTAACCCCATGGAAGTTAATGTTAAGGACGCAATCCAAGAGCTTACAGCTGGTCGCGGCGTAACGGTAGTTGTGGAGTCTTCTGGTAACGGTCGTGCAATTGGAGATGCAATTAAGGCAGTCAAACGTGGTGGACGTGTCGTTCTAGTTGGAATGCCAGCAGCGGATGAAATCCCTGTTGAAATTAATACAATTATTGACTCAGAACTTAATGTGTATGGATTATTCCGTTACGCTAATACTTATCCAGGAGCAATTGCTGCATTGACAAGCGGAAGCGTAGATATTCAAAAAGTTATTACGCATAAATACAGTCTTAATGATACAAAGGCCGCAGTAGAAATGGCAAGAACGCAAAAGGATACAAGTATTAAAGTAATGATCTATCCAGGACAATAAATAAATTAGAGTCTGCTCCTACTTATAGGAGTAGACTCTATCTATATGTACCGGGAAGGAGGATGAACGGTGAAGCGAATATTTCAGAAACTGAGGCTCGAATATACGCAAGGTCAAATTTTTATTGGATTTATTATGACAACAGCCATTTTATTAACAATAACAGTTAGTTTAATTTATATTGTAATATCTACGGAACAAAAGGAAAGTGCTATGCTCTATATTGAAGAAATAGCGGAACAAGCAAGTGGCAGAGTAGAGTCATCATTGAACGAAGTCAACGTATTAACATTACAATTGGCGGTCGATGATCGTACGCAAGATATATTGATTAACGAATTTGAAGGTCAGAATACAACCTATGAAAACAGAATGATACTGAGAAAGCTGTTACTTGATAAGACAGCTTATTCAGATACGATACATGATATTGAAATATATAATCAACGCAGTAGTATTTATCCGATTGTAAACACAACAATTGAAGAGCGGATTCCGAAATACTATATCGAGCAAGCTAATTTACCAGAAAATGCCGGCGCGATGATCTGGATTGGCGTCGACCAGTGGGATAGCCAATATTTGCTCGCGATCAGACAAGTGAAGTTAGAGAAGCAAGATTATAGTAATGGTGGTTATCTCGTTGTACGTTTGAAGCCATCATTGATTAATTTGGCAATGACAGAGCGTGCTCAAGATCAAGGGGCTATTATGAGGCTTGTAGACAGTGGAGATCAATCAACTACTACTAGCCAAACTAATGAGCCTCTGGAGTTACTTTCTATAGGGAAGTTAGAGGGAGGTCTTGCTCAATATCTCGTATTTGAGCGGAAAATCAAAGGGACAAGCTGGGCGCTACAGATGATGGTCCCAAGAGCTACAGTTTACTCTGACCTTTACTTCTTAAGAGATATCCTTATTGCTCTAGGCATATTAAGCGTGGTCGTATTCGCGATAATATCGTACTTCCTAGCCAATCTTATCTCTTCTCCAATTAAGGGACTTACAAGAATTATTCAAGGGAGTAAGCACGGTACACCGAAAGAGAACCCTGCACACTATTTTAATAAAGAAGTGAATCAACTCAATCTCACTTACAATCAGATGGTTAGGCAGATTGATCATTTAATTACATCGGTATATGAGAAGGAACTTGTAAAAAGTCAAAGTGAATTGAAAGCACTACACTCACAGCTTAATCCTCACTTTCTGTTCAATACATTAGATTCAATTTACTGGGATCATATTCGAAAGGGAGAGAAAGAGCTTGCGCAATCTATCATTCAATTAGCTGACTTATTCCGGTATTCCATTCATTCCAAGCGAGATGATGGATTAGTAACGATTAAGGAAGAGTTAGACCAAGTTAAGCGGTATACTGATCTGATGAAAATGCGATGGCAAGATCGTCTGGAACTCTCTATATGTTGTGAAGATGAACTATATAGTTGCATTCTACCTAAATTAGTTATTCAACCACTTGTTGAAAATGCGATCGTGCATGGCATTGAGCCTTTAGAAAACGGAGGGAAAGTTACGATAGTGGTGGAAAGAAAACATGATAGCATTGATATCGTTGTCGTGGATAATGGACTAGGGATCTCAGCTCAAGATCTGAATCATATCCAAAAACAATTAGTTATTGAGCGTAATTTTGTTACGGAAAATCAAGGGATCGGCTTATTTAATATAAATCGAGTCATTAAACTACATTATGGTGAAGATTATGGATTAACAATGCAGAGCGAACATAATAAAGGGACTACAGTAAGATTGAGATTACCTTTATTGACAGCATTTGAGAGGTGATTAGCGATGAGTTTTCGGATATTAGTGACAGATGATGAGCATAATTCCCGGATGGGAGTAGCAATAACGTTAGAGCAATGGGGCAAAGAGAAACTAATTATTGATACAGCGGAGAATGGTCAGCGGGCATTTGAGCTTATCCAAAGCAATAACTATCATATTCTAATCACTGATATTAGAATGCCGGTTATGTCAGGATTGGAGTTATTGTCAGCTATTCGTAAACAAGATAATTCACTCAAAACCATTCTGTTAACGGGCTTTGCGGAATTTAATTATGCTCAGAAAGGTTTGCAATTGGGAGCTGCTGATTATTTGCTGAAACCAATACAGCAAGAGCAGCTGATCGAAGTTGTACAAAGGTTATTACTTGAATTAGAAGAAGAAACGCAAGGTTCCAAAACAACCGCCCAAAATCCATATATAGAATCAGGGTTAAATTATATTATAAGTAATCTTCATATGCCGATTACAATAAAAGAAGTTGCAGCTCATATTCACTTAAATCCAAGTTATTTTAGTGTACTATTCAAAGATAACACGGGTAAAAGCTTCTCCGATTATATAACTGATTGCAGAATGATTGCAGCCAAAAAGATGCTGTTAGAATCACATGATAGCTTAGATGCAATTACTGCTAGTATTGGATTGCAAACAACTAGTTACTTCATTAAAATGTTCAAAAAGCTAGAAGGTATGACGCCAAAGCAATATCGTGAAATGAATCGTCAGCATTAATAGGAAATACTGTATCTTATAAGATCTTACATTTTCGAGTAATGTAAGGTCTTTTCACTATGTTTCATGTTAATAAGCTATTGTGATAAGTATAACAGTACGAATTGTATAAAATATTGGAACAAAAAGTGTATTGTCTCTATCGCTGTAAAGGAATATTATAATCCATATCAACTGAGAATGAAAATCAGTGATAATCAACATATAGGAGTGGGTTATAAGTGAAAGGGAAGTCAACTAAAGGAATACTGGCAGCGATGGTTTTATTGTTATTACTTGTAATTACTGCGTGTGGCTCAAACGCAAATAATAAAGCAAATACAGACGAGTCAACAAATCAAAATACAAATTCTTCTCAGCAAGAGGAGGATAACACTAAAGATGAAGCGAATACGGGAGTGGAAACAAGAGTAGTAACAGGCGAATTTGGTGAGGTTACGATTCCCGCTAATCCCAAGCGTGTTGCTGGTATTTATGTAGAGGACTATCTAAAGGCACTAGAAGTTGAACCAGTTGTACAATGGTATCATCCAACATGGGGTACGCAGGAATATCTTAATTTGGACGCGCCATTGTTTGATACAACAGGTAGCTTGGAAGCATTAATGTCAGAGAATCCTGACCTTATCATATTGGATGGCGGAGGGGATAAAGAGAAGTATGATCTGTACTCCAAAATCGCACCAACATTCCGTATACCTGAGGAATCACTACAAAGCTCAGAAGAAATGTTAAAAGTGGTAGCAGACGTACTAGGTATACCTGAAAAGGCTGAAAGTGTACTAGCAGATTATAATAAAAAAGTTGATGAAGCGAAAGTGAAATTCGAGCAATCGATCGGAAAAGAAACGGTAGCAGTTATACGAGTGAATACTGGTGATAAAACGATTGCACTATTTGGAATTAAAAATCGTTTTGTAGGCGAAATATATAGTAAATTTGGTCTTGAGCCACACCAGCTTGTAAAAGATATGGATGCGTTCCAAGAAATATTGTCTGAAGAGGCTTTTGCTACGCTTGATGCGGATCATATTATCGTATTAGTATCTAATGGCGATTGGAATTCTCCAGAAAATGCAGATGCTATCGAGTTACTTAATAGTCCATTGTGGAAAAATGTACCTGCATTTGCTAATGATCATGTCTATAAGGTAGAAAGATCGCATTGGCAAACTGGTGCTATCTATGCAAACTTCTTAAAACTTGATGATCTATTGAAATATTTGGTGAAAGAATAACAGATCCCTTATTACATTATATAATGTCGTACTTATCTTTACCGTCATTTCTCTTTTTGGAGAAGTGACGGTTCTTGCTGTTTACAGGAGCAGTCTTTTCTATTAGACTATTCTTAAGAGATATTGATAATCATTATCATTTATTAACGGGAGGAAAATATGGAAGAACATCTACAGGAAGTGTACAGAGCATCTAACGTAGCCTACAACTGGCGAGAGATTGAATTCGTAACAGTACCAGCTTCACGTTCTCCGATATTAGTATGTTCGACGTATACGATGCTACTTATTACTAGTGGTAGTGGAATCATTATGAAAAATAAAATGCGAGAAAGAGTGCTTGGTGGGGATTGTATAATGCTACCCCCTGGCGAAGCTATCGTTATTAAAGTCGGAAATGAACCTCTTACTTATTATCGAATTAGCTTTGAAGTTTATGGTCGTCTCAGCTCAGAATCCATTGCAACTGGTCAACCATTGCTTGATAAATTGCTAGATCAAGGAATTATTAGCTGTGAATCATTTTCTTCCTGCTTACTATTAGCAGAGGAATTATATAAATCACATATGCTTATAGATGAACTAGAGCAAATGGAGAATCAACTCAGATTCCAAAAGTTATTATTATATATATTGAAGCAATTTCGTAGTACTAGTCGTGATACTCACCTAAAAAAAGATATTCAAGATTCTATTGAATTCATTAATAACAATTATCATCAATCCATTAGTATTGAAGAACTTGCAACAATGACTTCTACCAATCGCTGGCGCTACACTCAGCTTTTCAAAGAAATTACAGGTCAGCTTCCAATAGATTATTTGAATACACTACGAATTGATAGATCTCAGCAATTGTTACTCATGACAGAAGATAATTTACAACAGATTGCTCAAACGATCGGATATAGCACGGAATACTATTTTAATAGGAAGTTCAAACAAAAGGTAGGAATGACGCCAGGCAAATATCGAAGTGGTTATAAAGCTAACTGCAACATATTTGCTCCATTTCTTGAAGATTTTTTGATAGCGCTGGACGTTAAGCCAGTGCTGCAATGTTCACACAAACAATGGGGACAACAGGAGTATTTGAATATGAATGAAGTACCAACTTTCGATGTTACGGCGGAAAATTGGTCAATGTTGTCCAAATATGACACGGAATTCGTTATCTTGAGCGAAGGTTATGAGCGTTGGAGTTTGCAGCAATGCAGTCAGATTTCACCTGTATATAAACTTTTTAGTAGTGCAGAGAATTGGCAAGAGACACTTCAGACGATTGGTACGATACTTGGACGCAAAGATAAGGTGGCCACAGTTATTGAAGAGCATGAACAGTATATTGCACAAGCTAGAGCTCAGCTTTCACAGTCATTAGGTAATGAAACGGTGGCAGTGCTACGTATTTCATCTAATACCATCCATCTGTATGGTGGTCCAACAAGGGGCTACACCGGACCGCTTCTATATCAAAATCTCGGTCTTGCACAGCCAGCTATGGTTCAACGAATTTCTCCAGATGAACGGAGAGTTAATTTATCTATTGATGCCTTATCGAAGTTAGACGCAGATCATATATTTATTACTTTTGAGAAAGAGGATGAGCACGGGACTGGTCGAGAGTTACTGCAATCATCCGTTTGGAAAGAACTTCCCGCTGTGAAGGGTAATCGAGTATATGAGGTGGACTTCTATGCGTGGATGAACTACGGAGTGTTATCTCATAATCGGAAGATAGAAGATATTCTACGGGTATTAGCATAGTTATCTGACATCGAATATGAAGCAGTTATTTCTAATATTATAGAACAATACTTGAAAACCGAAGGTACTCAGAACCTCCGGTTTTCTTTATAATCTGGACATCCGAGTATCCACTACAAACAGGAAATCGATATTTTGTACAAAAGATAAATTTATTTCGTCCATTGCATAAACATTCATTTTAGTTTATAGTTCACTTATATATGATAATGAGAATCGTTATCATATATAAGAAGTGCAATAGATAAGACAACTAGCTCAAGGAGGAACAACATGCTTCGTCAGTTTTTTGAATATTATCGTCCTTATAAGAAGTTATTTATTCTTGATTTTGGATGTGCCATATTGGCAGCTTTATTAGAATTAGCATTTCCAATTGCAGTGAATCGTGTAGTGGATAACTTACTTCCAAGCGGTAATTGGAATTGGATTTTATACGCTTGTATTGGATTACTTGTTATCTATATTATTAGTTCAGTCTTACACTTTGTTGTTACATACTGGGGACATATGCTCGGAATAAATATCGAAACGGATATGAGAAAGCAATTGTTCAATCGAGTACAAAAGCTATCATTCCGTTTCTTCGATAATAACAAGACGGGACATCTAGTCTCTCGTATGACCAATGATCTAATGGATATCGGTGAAATTGCCCATCATGGTCCGGAAGATTTGTTTGTTGCTATTATGACACTGACTGGAGCATTCGCTATTATGCTAGGCATTAATTGGCAGCTAGCTGTACTTACTTTTGTCATTGTGCCGTTAATGATCTACTTGTCACTTCATTTCAGTAAAAAAATGTCTAAAGCTTTTTCTCGTATGTTCTCAGATGTCGCAGATTACAATGCAAGAGTTGAAAATAATATAAGTGGTATTCGCGTTGTTCAAGCTTTTTCTAATGAAGACCATGAAATTGCGAAATTTGCAGATAACAATAATCGCTTCCGTATTTCCAAGTTAATTGCTTATCGTATTATGGCATGGAACTCATCATTTAGTTTTGTATTAATGAAATTTGTATCGATCTTTGTTTTAATATTCGGCACATGGTTTGTACTAAATAAACAAATGAGCTATGGAGAATTTATTGCGTTTGTTATGTTATCGAATGTTTTCTTAGGACCAATTAAACAAATAAATTCCGTTATTGAAACCTATCCGAAGGGGATTGCAGGCTTCCGCAGATTTTTGGAACTGCTTGAAACTGTACCCGATGTAGATGATAAGCCGAATGCGGTTCATCTAGATCAAATTAAGGGAGATATCTCATTTTCCAATGTAAGTTTTACGTATGATGACAAGGATCCGGTGTTGAAAAACATTAATCTTAATGTTGTAGCAGGAGAGACCGTTGCTCTTGTAGGTCCGTCAGGTGGAGGTAAAACGACACTATGTTCCTTGCTTCCACGTTTCTATGATGTAACGGAGGGCTCTATTTCTGTAGATGGTCAGGATATACGTGATCTTACTCTTCATTCCTTACGATCTCATATCGGGATTGTGCAGCAGGATGTATTCTTATTTGATGGTTCTATTCGTGAAAACATTGCTTACGGAAAACTTCATGCCAACGAGGATGAAATTTGGGAAGCAGCACGACGTGCTCAACTCGTTGATACGATTGAGTCAATGCCAGAAGGATTGGATACTTTAATCGGTGAACGCGGAGTAAAACTTTCTGGTGGGCAGAAGCAGCGGCTATCAATAGCTCGAATGTTCTTGAAAAACCCTCCAATTCTTATTCTTGATGAGGCAACTTCAGCACTAGATACAGAGACAGAAACAGCTATTCAATCTGCACTCGAAGAATTGTCTGAAGGACGTACAACACTGGTTATTGCGCATCGTCTAGCGACAATCAAAAATGCTGACCGTATTATTGTTGTAGCAGAGCAAGGAATAGCCGAGGAAGGACGACATGCGGAACTATTACAATCACAAGGAATTTATAGTCGTCTACATCAAGCCCAATTCGGCTCTTAATTAGGTTACCAGAGATAGTTCGTAACCTTAAACGATAAATTTATAGATAGGGAGAGCAAGATGGCAGTAATACAGGAATCTAACGGCATGACAACTACATCACCTGTGAAGCTAAGAACTCGTCCAATTACAGCTACATTAATTTTAATTGGAGGTTTAGTGGCATTACTATTTAGTATGGCTGTATCTATTTCATTTGGTGCAGCAAAGATTC
The DNA here is from genome assembly GCF_024721975.1 of Paenibacillus endoradicis. The sequence goes on from NZ_JANQBB010000004.1 coordinate 379,339, forward strand.
CTTTATCGTTGGTGTGGGAAGCAGTATTTCAATTTAATCCGAATATAACTGAACATAATATTATTCAGGAACTCCGCCTTCCACGTGTTATTGGAGGAGCAATGATTGGTGCAAGTTTTGCAGTAGCAGGAGCAATTATGCAAGGAATGACGCGTAATCCAATGGCAGATTCAGGTTTGCTTGGAATTAATGCCGGTTCTGGCTTTGTTATTGCACTTTGCTTTGCCTTTTTCCCAGGGTTACCGTTTTCGACACTAATTATCTATTCCTTTATCGGAGCGGCAATGGGAGCAGTTTTGGTTTTCGGTGTTGGATCTATGGCTGTAGGTGGTCTAACGCCTATAAGACTAGTGCTTGCGGGAGCAGCAGTAAGTGCACTACTTATTGCTTTAAGTCAGGGTATAGCGCTCTACTTTAGAATTGGACTCGATCTTGCTTATTTCTATGCAGGCGGAGTTGCTGGGACGAAGTGGTCTCATCTGAAGATAATGTTACCGTGGGTTGTTGGAGCATTAATTACAGCGATGATCCTTTCCAGATCTATATCGCTATTGAGCCTTGGAGAAGATATTGCTGCTGGACTAGGGCAAAGAACGAAGCTCGTTAAGTTTGTAGGAGTAGTTGTAGTACTTATTCTAGCTGGATCAGCGGTATCAGTGGTAGGATCAGTAGGTTTTATTGGTCTCATTATACCTCATCTAACACGCTATTTAGTTGGTGTTGATTACAAATGGATTATCCCTTGCTCCGCAATTCTTGGTAGTTTACTAGTTGTACTTGCAGATCTATGTGCACGATTAATTAACCCTCCTTATGAGACACCAATCGGAGCACTTATTGCCATTATAGGTGTTCCCTTCTTCCTATATCTCGCTCGTAAAGAGAGGAGGGAGTTATAGATGGAACAATCACCGGTATTTCTTGCTTCCGGGCAGCGGAAGAAAAGATCCTATATGATTATAGGAATTTTGATTCTACTTATTATTATTGCTTTCATTATTAGTATGAACAGTGGTCATATGAAGCTCGGACCTATAACTGTGTTAAAAACTCTTTTCGGCTTCGGAACGAAACAACAATCGACTATTTTATTTGAATTTAGATTGCCTCGTATTGTCATTTCGATGCTTGTCGGTGCAGGGCTTGCCGTATCAGGATGTATTCTTCAAGGTATTTCTCGAAATGCGCTTGCAGATCCAGGTATTCTAGGGATTAACGCAGGTGCAGGGTTAATGGTTATGCTATACATTTCTTTCTTTACTACAGCAACAATAGGATCGATCTTTCTAGTACCTGTACTTGCATTAATTGGTGCAGGTGCAACAGCGGCGTTAATCTATACCCTATCATACAAGAAAAATGAAGGAATCTCGCCGATTAGACTAATACTGACAGGGGTTGCAGTTGCAGCGGGTATTAGTTCAGTAATGATCGTATTGACCTTGAGGCTAAATCCAGATAAATATCAAATGGTTGCCACGTGGTTAGCAGGCAGTATTTGGGGAGCAAACTGGAGTTACGTGCTCTCGCTGCTTCCTTGGATTATTATATTGATACCACTGGCTATGTATAAGGCGAAAATAATGAACGTATTGAGTTTAGGAGATCAGACGGCGACTGGGCTAGGTGCTCCCATTGAGAGGGAGAGAATAATTTTACTAGCAATTGCAGTTGGACTTTCTGGTGCTTCGGTAGCGGTAAGTGGCGGAATAGGTTTTGTCGGCTTGATTGGTCCTCATCTTGCGAAGCGAATTGTTGGTCCAAAGCATCAATTTCTTGTGCCTACATCAGCACTTGTAGGAAGCCTACTTATGCTTGTCTCGGATACCGTCGGACGTGTTATATTGCAACCTTCTGAAATACCAACGGGAATTGTTGTAGCAGTTCTCGGAGCACCATATTTCTTATATCTGTTAGCAAAATCGAAATCTTAATATAGATGGAGGACATACTATGGAAAATAGACATATACTCGACGTGACGATTGTGGGCGGTGGACCTGCAGGGTTATATGCGGCGTTTTATGGTGGTTTACGAGAAATGAGTATTAAGATTATCGAGTTTCAGCCCTATCTTGGTGGAAAGGTACATATCTATCCTGAGAAAATGATATGGGACGTAGGTGGTTTGAAACCTATTCCTGGCGCACAACTAATTGAACAGTTAGTGTCACAAGCAAGAACGTTCGAGCCAGAGGTAGTACTGGGGCAGAAAGTGATCTCTGTATCTAGAGGTGAGGATGGCATATTTGAACTGCTATCGGCAACCGGAGAGAGGCATTATGCCAAAACGATTATATTTGCAGTGGGCGGAGGTATATTAAAGCCTACTAAGTTGAATATTGAAGGTGCTGAACGTTTTGAAGTATCGAATTTGCATTACACTGTAAAATCACTTGCGCATTTCAAAAATAAGACTGTATTAATTTCTGGTGGAGGAAATGCTGCAATTGATTGGGCTAATGAGCTTGAACCTATCGCCGAGAAAGTGTACCTAACTTATCGTAGTGACATGCTTAAAGGCCATGAGGCAGAGATATCGCGACTTCGTAATAGTTCCGCAGAGCTGTTGCTCAATACAACGATCGAGACACTGGTAGCTGCCGATAATCATGAATCTATAGAACGAGTCATATTGAAGAAAAATGATGATAATGAACAATTAGAACTGGCAGTTGATGAAGTTATTATTAACCATGGTTATGAACGTGAGATGGAATTATTGAAACAAAGTGAGCTGAAAATCGAACTTGAAGAGGATTACTGGATTGCAGGTACTCCGATGAGTGAAACATCAGTTGAGGGTATTTATGCAGCTGGTGATATATTGCATCATGAAGGCAAGTTACATCTTATAGCAGGAGCATTCCAAGATGCTGCTAATGCGATTAACAAAGCGAAGCAGTTTATTACACCAGACGCAAGAGCTAATGGAATGGTGTCCTCTCACAATGAGTTATTCAAACAGAAAAATAAGGAGCTCTTGAAAGAGCTTTTATCTAAATAGCATTTAATTTGATATTAAAGGAGTGCATATTATGGAAAGATTATATACCGAGCATCTGCATATTGCCTATTCCGAGCGAGTTATTGTGGATGATCTGAACATGGTCATCCCAAAAGGAAAGATAACTGCTTTAATAGGTGCTAATGGCTCAGGAAAATCAACAATATTAAAGGCGTTGGCACGTATGCTAAAGCCAAAAGCAGGAATGGTTTATCTTGATGGTAAATCCATACATGGTATGTCTACAAAAGAAGTAGCAAAGCATCTAGCTATTCTCCCACAAAATCCAGTAGCACCTGATGGTCTAACTGTCTCTGAGTTAATTTCGTATGGTCGTTTCCCTTATCAAAAGGGATTTGGTTCGCTTACTAAGGAAGATAAGGAAATTATTCATTGGGCGATAGAAGTGACAGGAATGTTGGAATTTCATGATAGACCAATCGATCAATTATCGGGAGGTCAACGTCAAAGAGCTTGGATTGCCATGGCTCTTGCCCAAGGTACAGACATGTTATTTCTAGATGAACCTACAACGTATCTAGATATGGCGCATCAACTTGAGGTACTTAAGTTGCTTCAACAGTTGAATACAGAGCAAGGTAGAACGATCGTTATGGTTGTACATGACCTTAATCATGCTACTCGCTATGCACAGCATATTGTCGCGATTAAGCAAGGAAAAGTCATCAGTGAGGGATCACCAGAAGAGGTAGTGACTAAGGATGTATTACGAGAGGTATTTGGTATCGAAGCAGATATTATTGCTGATCCTAGAACGGGCGTTCCGTTATGTATTCCATTTGAATTAGCAGATGCTATTTCAGATGATTCAGAGCAAGTCGAAGTAAAGCGTGCAGTGGCTATGGCTTAAAAATTTGTAATGGTTGATTCAATCTATTCGACGGTAAGATCAATTCTAATATAGCTTAGATCTAAATCAGTGTGATAGTGGATTTAGATCTTTTGCTCGTATTTTATTTTCACTGTTGCAAAGCAAAATAAGTTAATGTAATATAATGAATGAATATTCATTCCGTTTGTAAGGAGAAAGATATGGCTAACAATAAGCGTGAAGATATACTCAGCGCAGCACTGCAATTATTTGCAAATAGAGGCTACGATGGAACGACTGTGCCGATGATCGCTGACCAAGCCGATGTAGGTGCAGGAACGATATACCGTTATTTTGAAAGTAAAGAGCAACTAGTAAATGTCCTATTCCAGCAATGGGTTGGAAATTTAGCCAGCAGTATCGTGATGGGTGAAGAAGAGAATCAATTGCCACTTAGGGAACAATTCAGTTGGATATTTAAGAGATTAATCTCTTTTTCTAATGATCATCTAGATGCAGTATTGTTTATAGACTCGCATTGTGGTGCTCTTTATTTAGATGAAAAAAGTTCACATGAATTTAACGTAATGCTTAACGTATTTCAAGAAGTACTTGAATATGGTAAGAGAGAGGGAATCATTAGAGACTTTAATGTGAATGCATTAATTGGCATGGTATGGGGAGCATTCGTACAGCTATTTAAACTTATTCGTGGTGGCATACTACAAAATACTGATGAGCTGTTCTACCATGCTGAAGAAAGTTGTTGGGCCGCATTAAAAAATAGCGGATAAAAAATGAACCTACTATAGGTTCTATTACAGAAGAGGAATGAATATTCATTCCAAAGACACAGGAGGAGTTAAGGTGAAGAAATGGTTGAACATTAGATCGATAAGTTTTATAAGCTGGATTGTTATAACGATACTTGTTCTCGTGATGATGCCTAATATGGATCAGCTTGTTAGAGAGAAAGGTCAAATAACGATACCAAACTCTGCACAGAGTGAAATTGCAGCGCAATTAATGAATGAAATGCAACATAAAGATAGGTCTACATATGATATTATTGCTGTATTTCATAGTGGTAATAATGAAGCTTTATCAGCAGCACAATATGCTCAAGTCGAAAGTATTATTGGACAATTAAAAACCGAAAGTAGTCGATTGGGCATAGTGGAGATGACTACTCATCTTGATAATGAAGCTGTGGAGAAGCAATTAGCATCAGAAGATGGAACTACGATTTTAATGCAGCTAGCGGTAAGTCAGAATAGTGGTACGATTACGGAGGTCGCTAATCAATTAAATGAAGTAGTTGATCAAGAAGGAATAGAGACATATCTAACAGGAACGGGATTAGTATTAGAGGATTTTGTACAATCTTCGCAAGAAGGTATTCAGCGAACAGAAGTAATTGCTATTGTATTTATACTTATTGTACTTATTATTGTGTTCCGCTCACCAATTGTTCCACTTATCTCATTACTGTCGGTAGGTGTATCTTATCTCGTATCGATGGGTATTGTTGCACAGTTAGTAGATCATTTTAATTATCCGTTCTCCAATTTCACGCAAGTATTTCTAGTCGTTATTTTATTCGGGATTGGTACGGATTACAATATACTATTATTTACTCGGTTTAAAGAAGAACTCAGTCGATCGAGCAATGTTCTAGAAGCTATTAAAGCTACGTATTCATCAGCTGGAAAAACAGTTATATATAGTGGATTAGCTGTTTTTATAGGCTTTATTACACTGCTATTCGCGGAATTCCAAGTTTATCGTTCAAGTTCAGCAGTTGCTATCGGTGTTGCTGTACTAATTCTCGTATTACTTACTTTGAATCCATTCTTTATGGCTATTATGGGCAGAAAAATGTTCTGGCCAGTGAAAAAGTTCGAAGGACATAGTGACAGTCGCTTATGGGCAACTTTATCTAAGTTTTCAGTAGGGCGACCGATTATTACAGTAATAATTATTGCAGCATTATGTCTTCCGGTCGCATTGTCATATAGCCAAGTGCTGAGCTATAACGATCTTATTGAAGTTGAAGATCACTATCGTTCTAAACAAGGAATTAATGTAATTGAAGAACATTATTCTGCAGGTTTCTCTTCACCTACAACATTAGTATTAAAGATGGATCGTGAGCTCGATAATACAGTAGACTTACAAGCTATAGATGAATTAGCTGCTTCTTTATTAAATGTAGACGGCGTATCGAATATATTCACCGTTACGCGGCCTGAGGGTGAAAAGATTAATGACTTATATATTAGCGATCAGACAGAAACTCTTAATTCAGGATTGGATGAAGTATCAGATGGAGTCAATACGATTAACGATGGATTTAAGGGTGTAGAGGAGCAGTTAGGTAGTCAGGACACCAATGATCTAGATAGTATTCAACAATTAATTGATGGCACAAGTACAGTTCAAGCAGGGGCGACTCAGTTAGGTGATGTACTAGTTCAACTGTCAGACGGGATATACAGTGGCGCGACAGGTGCAGATGAACTAGCAACAGGGCTGACAACCTTACAGAAAAATATTACAGAGCTTTCTACAGGTGTATCTAGTTTGTATAGCGGATACTCCGAATTATATTCAGGGTTGAATTTGTATGGGGACCAATTTACATCGATTAAGCAAGCGATTAATGGTACCATCGAAGGTTATAAGCAAATCGAACAGAGTATGAATCTACTTATCGAAGAACAACCAGAGTTAGCCGATCATACGAGTATTCAAACGACATTAGCGGTAGCATCCTCAGCACAGTCGCAATTATCCGAATTAGTCATTGGGCTCGAACAATTTAGTACACAACATCAAACGGCGATGTCGGCATTAGCGACAGCGAATAAATCATTGTTAACGGTGAGCGGTGCGTTTGGATTAATGAATGATGGTGTTAAAGCACTTATCACAGGATCAGATAGTTTAAATAAAGGATTAGAAGAAGGCGCACAAGGCTCAGCTCAATTAGCTGGGAAAAGTGGAGAGCTGGCAACGGGTATTAAGCAAATTAACGATGGACAACGTGAAATATTAGCTAAATTAACGGGACTTGTTGAACAAATGACAGAATTGCAAAGTGGCTTATCCGAGAGTACTAACGGATTAGACCAGATTAGTGAAGGATTAACGGAAGCTCAGAATTATTTGAATGGTTTAAGTGGTTCGTCAGCTGCTCAGAAATTTTATATTCCTGACGATATCATTGTAAGTGATGAATTCAAGCAATCGATGGATATGTATATGTCAGATGATCGCAAATATGTAACGATGAACATTGTGTTGTCTGTCAATCCGTATAGTAAAGAAGCTATTACAATCGTACAAAATGTGAGTAAGCAGCTTCAAGCATCGATTGAAGGTAGTATATTACAAGATGCAGAATATGCACTTGGTGGCAAGTCATCGCAAAACGTGGATCTTCAACAAATTTCAAGCTCCGATCTGAATCGAACAGCAATTATGATGCTAATTGGAATAGGTATTGTATTACTATTTATAACAAGATCACTGTGGAGTTCATTGATTATAGTTGCATCTTTATTAATAACTTATCTCGTGTCACTTGGTCTTACAGAATTAGTAACGACTAAAATATTAAAGGTCGAAGCAGTTGGTTGGAATGTACCATTCTTCGGATTTATTATGATTGTTGCGCTTGGCGTAGATTACAGTATTTTTCTGATGATGCGCTATCGTGAAGTACAACATATTGAGAAAGATGCAATACTCGTTGCCGCACGTAATATCGGTGGCGTTGTTATCTCTGCAGCGATTATTCTTGGAGGAACGTTCGCAGCTTTAATTCCATCAGGAATATATACATTGATTGAAGTAGCTATTATGGTTATTTTCGGATTAATGATATTGAGTCTCATTATGTTACCTGCATTTATTCCTGCTATTATGTCTTTAATGGGAAAAGTGAGTAAGCGTCAATCTAATGAAGAGTAACTATGTTTAATTAATCGGAGTAAGTTATACGAATAGTGTGATATATTATCTAATTCGATAGTTTAAGCAGCAAAGTAGTAATAAGATATGAAATGCCTAGCAGGGAGGATAAAACTCTCTCTGCTAGGCATTTTACGCTTCCTAGAAATGAATTATAATAAACAAGCAGATAGTTAAAATATAGAAGTTATAGAACATTAAATTAACATCGGTTAGATTGCTAGAAAGGCTATTTTTTACGAACTAAGACTTTGTATTACTAGAGGAGATCTAACAGTGATTACTATTTCATTAATAGCTTTATTCCTCACTTTATCTCATTGGATTTTAAGAAAAAAGATTGTTGGTACAGATAGAGAGGAACTTACTGAAGCAGGAAAAAAAGTTAATATATGGGGTAAGATAGTACTTACAATCATAATATTTACTACGATAATATTTTTGTTTAGTGTAGATATTTTAGCTGGTGAAGTCATGAAGTGGTTTTGGATGGTAGTAATAATAATGGGATTGGGCTTTCAGACATTTATAGATTGGAAGTATTTGAAGGATTCGATAGAATATATTGTTTCACTTATTGTGCTAATTCTGGGTGTAATGTTGATTTATTTCCTGTACTAATTATAGGCAGGATAGTGCAACAATAAAACTATATTTTCGTCGGAAATAGGAAAGGTACAAGGGGGGATAGTTTGAGAAAATATCTGTTGTTACTAATTTCACTCTGGCTGGTAAGCACTTTCTTTGTAATAGAGTCAATACACGCAGATTGGGCTCATAAATTTGTTGTAAACGACGGTAAATCCTTTATCATTTCTGACAATCCAATTGAAACGGATCAAATCGGTTCAAAAATCGGCAAAGTTACATCATTTTCAGACGAGGAAGGCACATACTGGGGTAATTTTTCGAATTACTATCCGAAAGGTACTGAATATTACAGTATCAAAGGTGTTGACATCGATGAAGCGATTGCAATAAAGGTGAATGATGAATCATTCGTAAAGGCGAACTATAATGGTGAATATGAAGGTGCACTATTTGATTGGAGAAAACTTGTATGGTATATTGTCGGGGCATTCTTGCTATACATTGTTATTATCTTTGTGAAAAACAATAGGAAATGAATATAACACTAATATAACTAAATTTTAACGGCAGTCGAATATTCGACTGCCGTTAAAATTTAGTTAACAGACAGCATAGTCCGCAAAAAAATACTGCCGAATCGTTCGGCAGTATTATAAATCTAATTATTATTTACCTAAAATATCATGAAAAAACTTCTCTAACGCTGATACATCCGTAATATTGTGGTTGCAAGTATCACTGTCCACACACATATAGTTGCCCATTGCCTTATAGTAATCGGAAGACGCCTTCGCCGGCTTTGTTTTAATAACCGAAGTAAATAATGCGACCTTTTCATGCTTATTACATAAAAAGCACACGCCCTTTTTATGTGTTGGAGTAAATCTTCCTTCTATTCCGACTACCAGGTTGTTTAGACGATAAACGAGAAACATTTTGTTCGTAGCGATATCAGTCCAACCGAGATAGGTGACATAGCGGTAATCAAGCTCCGACCAATTTGGCGTCTTCAGCTTTTTAATTTTCGGAAACAACTTCTTCAACTGGTTATCCGTTACCTGTGGGAATGCTTCCAGATAAGGTTCAAGTGATTTCAAGTACGATTGAAATTCATTTGCTGTGTTGATTAAGGAAATCGCATGGAGCGATTGTAGTTGTTGTTCGTTAGTTACGGGACAAGCCTCTAACACTTTAACTTGAGCCTGTTCTCGAACTGACTGTATTACCTTCTGATTGGCTGCCGTATTACAGACACTTTGAAGCAAATCTACTTGCTTCTTAATCAGATTATATTGATGGTTTCTAATGAATGTATTGCTCATGCTTTTCAGCCCCTTATTTTATAATCAAAAATTCAATAAGGTGCAAAACCGATTCTTAGAAACGATATAGAGCGAAAGTTTATTGAACCGTCCACCCCCACGCAAAGTATCGCCCCTAAATCAGGCTTTGCATGAGTCGCTGCTCATCCCGGCAAATTGATTTACCATCACTACCGACCCCCTTTGGTTAATTTCATTGTAAAATAAAAAGTTCGACGACACAACTTTAATGGAAGAAAAATGGAAATACTATTTGGTTTACAATTGGATGAAATTGTAACATATGGTCTGTTAGAAACGTTTAGTAAATGAGGCATTAATAATGCTAAGGGGGATTACGATGAAAAGAAAAATAAATTTGGTGTTACTGATTTGTTTTATGATAAGTATGATGATGATTTATGCTGCTTCGAATGTTTATGCTTGTTCTTGTATCGAACCTTTAACTGTCGAAGAAGAACTCGACCGTTCGGAAGCTGTTTTTACTGGTCGTGTCCTTGAAGTTAAAGATATTAAAAATCTAAACGGATACATGACGAAATCTGCATTATTCGAAGTTAGTCAAATATGGAAGGGAGGATCTGAATCGCAAATTATTATTTATACAGGAGGCGGCGGAGGTGATTGTGGATATCATTTTGAAGAAGGTAAGGAATATTTAGTGTATGCCAATCTATCCACTATGTATGGAGATAAAGAGCAACTTGTATCGATAATGTGTGATAGAACGAATGTATTAGCCCAAGCACAAGACGATTTAGCTATATTAGGTGAAGGAAAAGTACCGACAGAACAAGTGAATCTTGAAAAAGACTCAGCTATTTTAGGCGAAGGTAAAGTAGCAACAGAACAAGTAAGTCTTAACGAGAAAGTTAAGGCTACTCAATTGTATGTTTGGGCTATAGTCGTTGGGATTGTAGTGTTAGGTATGATATTTTTCTTTGTTTGGAGAAAACGGAGAAAATAACTATCAGCACTTATTTTTCATTTTGGCTGATTGATATGCATATAAGTGACATGAACAAATAGCAGTTGCTACGAAGGCAGTATTAACATTCTCAACTGACGGTCTGGAGAGTGCAGAAAGTACATATATCTGTCAGTGAATCTTTATTAAACGATTAATATTATATGGAGAAAGAGGGTGAGTAGAGTAATGAAACCTAAGATGAGAAATCTTCTCGTACTACTTTTAGTATTATCTATTACGTATAATTTTTATATGTTATATGATAACAAGCACTCTATCAAACAAGAGCAAAGACGAAATCAATCTGGTCTAGGGTTTATTTCCATTCTTGGGAAGAATATAGCTGGAAGGTTAGAGGAATTTCTCGATCATTCTCATGAAGTAGGAAATGAAGAGGCTAGAGAAATACTTTTTAATTCATGGAGAATTGTTCAAGGGGAAAGTCGAAGCATCAGTACAGAATTAACTATCATGAGTCCAAGGTATATGGGGGACCTCGCGCCTAAGTGGAGCTTATTACAGTATAGCTTAATACGTATCGATCAATTTTTGTACGGTTTAGATCTTAAATTTTTAGAACAACGTTCTTATTCTATAAACGATGAGGAAACAGAGAAATTAAAGGCTGTTATTACTGTATATACAAAAATAAACGAAGAAGTAAATAAAGAAACTGAAAATTCTGTGCTTGTAATTGACTCATTAACTGAACAAATGAAGATTATAGATGAGTATTACGCAACAACCTTGGAGAGCATAAACCAAGATTAAATACCAACAAGTGTTAATTGGTGTTTAATCTACCATTGATTGTAAAACCTTTACTAATTGCTCTGGTGTAGTGCGACCAGTAACAATATACCATGTTTTTCCGTTATCATAAGACCAGCCACCATCCGATCTAACACCCTCTTTTGTATCATAAGCAGTATATATATATTTCCCACTCAAATCCATGGCGGTAGTAGCTTAATATCTGCAATAATATACTATAGGCCCTTAAATATAAGATGTATAGTTACATGAGATTAGCTTAGAAGGAGTTCTTCTCATGAATATTACATCGTTTTTGATATACTGTTTTATTGTTACTTTTACACCAGGACCTACTAATATCGTAATATTATCCACAGTGAATAATTTCGGGTCAAAAAAGGCAATGGAATACACGTATGGAGCAACAATTGCTATCGGTTTATTACTTGTTATTTCAGCTGTGATGAATACGATGCTTATCACCATAATTCCAAAAATTTTAATTGTTATGCAGATATTAGGAAGCATGTATATGTTATATCTCGCTTATCAAATTTACAAAATGAATACATCAGAACCAACCATAAACCAAACTGCTACCTTTATGTCAGGCTTCTTTATGCAATTTTTAAATCCAAAGGTAGTAATATTTACAATGACTGTTATTCCTAGTTTTATTTTGCCTTACTATACGGCAATACCTGAGATCACAATAAGCATTGTAATTATAACTATAATTGGACTTTTAGCATTTATTATGTGGGTTCTGTTCGGTACAATTTTCAAAAAGTTTTTACAGAATCATAAAAAAACTGTGAATGTAATAATGGCATTATTTTTAGTTTATGCTGCAATTATGATATGGATGTAAGTAAGCAATTTTTGAGGTGAATGAAGTGGACAAATTTATTTATAAAAAATCGGCAGGTATTACTGCGTTGTCAGCAAGTATTACTGATTTTAAGTATAAAAAGCACTCTCACCAAGAGTATGCAATAGGTGTAACATTGCGTGGTATTCAACAGTATAACTTGGAGGGCAGTTTACAATTATCATATCAAAATGGTGTTATGCTTTTTAATCCAGAACAGGCGCATGATGGAAGGGCACATGATGAAGAAGGCCTTGATTATGTCATGTTATATATTGATCCACAATTGATTCTAGATGTTATTGAGAAGAAGAATATAGTGCGGTTTTCAACCCCTATTGTTTATGATTATAGAATTGAACAAAGAATATTAAGTCTATCTAAAGCAATATTAAGCGATAAAGATGAGGCATATTGTAGTGAATTACTTTTATCGCTCACAGATAGCCTTATTCACAATAACCTTTGTGCAGACTATAAGAAAGATAACGAGCTAATCAGAAAAGCAAAGGATATGCTTCATAATAACTTAGAAAATGTACTTAAACTTGAGGAGATATGTAAAGAGCTAAATTTATCGAAATTTCAGTTTATCAGATGGTTTAGTACTCATACTGGCATTACACCGTACCAATACTTTCTTAACTGCAAGATAGAACGTGCAAAGCAACTTTTGGATAACAATAGAGATATATATTCTGCTGTAACTGAATGTGGTTTTTTTGATCTAACCCATTTAAATAGACACTTTAAAAGGGTTTATGGAACAACAGCATTTGAATATATGTCACATAGATAATGAAGAATTATGCTGAAACAACTAAAAATAAAGATCCTTTAAACGAAATAAATAATCGCCTAGAGGATCTATGGTTTATTTTGAAATTAGTTTAATGTAAATTTACAATTTTTAAATTCCGTTCTTGTAAATTCTCGATTATTTTTGGCAAAGCATCAATAACAGATTGAGATTCATGAAAAATAATGACGGATCCGGATACTTCAGTGTCACGTACATAATTGAATATTTTATCGGAATCATGGGTTTTCCAATCTTCCGAATCCTTATTCCAAAGTATTACTTTGAATTCATTATTATATATTACTTCTTTTACTTGTTCATTTAAGTCTCCATAAGGTGGTCTGAAGAGGACTACTTCTTCCTTTGTAATTTCCTCTATTGCCTGAGCAGATTGTAATAGTTCATCTTCTTGTTTTTCAATGGAGAGCTTAGTCATGACAGAATGGTTCATGGAATGGCTACCAATTGAATGCCCATTTAATTGAACATATCGAACAGAGTCAGGATATTTTTTAGCATTTGTTCCTAAGAAGAAAAAAGTACCACCAACCTTATATTGTTTTAAAATATCGGTGATTGCCATTGTATACTTAGAAGGCCCATCATCGAATGTAAGAGCAACATATCCTTCTGCAATGCTGTAAGTTATGGAATCATCTATTTCTATATAAGGAAAACTGGATTGACTAGAATCATCACTTTCTAATTTAGTAGCAGATGTAATATTTTTTTTTTCAAGTGTTAAATTGACTGGAATAATACTAATCTCTGAATGGGAAGCAATTGCAACTGTACCATCGATTTTAGTCTTATATACATCGTGATTTGAAGTTACAAATATTATGACTAATATAACACTAATTATAGATAACCATTTAAAAATAGAAATATAACGTTTTGAAATAACTAATTCATTTTTCTTAATTTTTTTTGGAATCTTTGTTTCATCAAGTGCAGGCAGGTTCATAGAAATGAATGGTAGATTATTTAAGTCAGTAATACTTTGGCTGTTTTTAATAGATTCTAAACAGTTTTTGTAATCTACTGAACAAGTGAAATATATTCGATCACTTATATTTCGGTATGTTTTTGTAAGTGAACCAATAAATTGGTTTTTGGATGTGTCTAATAGTGTATGTAACGATAATCTATATTTATGATTTCCATCGAATTCAAATATGTTTTCAAATTTTTTAGCAGTTTCGCTGTCAATTCTCCAAAAAAATTCAAATTCTTGTTCACAGGTTAATTTTATACGCAAATATGACTTTTCATTTTTCTTTTCTATAGCTACTAGTTCAAGTAATTTTACGTAATTTACTGACATCGTTGTTCCTTTCTCTAGTAGCAGAAGCAATTATTTCACAAAACAATTTACTCTGATTGTGATGGATTAGAGGTGGAAGTCTTTGTTGAAAAAGAGAAAGACATTCTCTCGGTAAAATCATTAATGGTATTCATTAATTCTGCTTTTTCATTAACAATTTTTTGATACTGCTCGGAGTATTTTTGATTTTCGATTTCTAAGCTTCGAATCCTATCATCAAGTTCGTTAACTTTTAACATGCTCTGATATTGATTTTTTGAGGATTCCTCGTAATGTTTATTGTATTTAGATATTTCTATTTCAAGTTGATTTGAAATCTTCTCGTATTCCATATTTGATGCAAGTTGGTATTCCTTATAATCTTCGAGGAGCTGATCATAGCTCATTTGTTTATTTGTCAGGTTATTTTCTAAATCACGAATTTCCTTGTTTTTATCTTGAAGTTGTTGATCTTTTTTTATTTGATCGTGTTTAAAACGAGTAATCGTTTCATTTGTTGCATTTAATTGTTCTTCAAGCCCTTTGTTTTTATAAAATAGCAGTTGTCGTTCCTTTAGCATGTTTTCTATTGAAACCATTACATCCAAAACAACTTTATCTTGATTATCTTTTGCAAAAAATTGTTTATTGCTATCTGTGCTTGCTTGCTCAGACTCTTCCATTGTTTTAATAGTTTCGTCGAAAACAAATTCAGTTATGAGTTCTTGCTTTTCTGCAGAATTCTTATCCAATTGATTTTGGTTTGATAGGACACTCTTAAACCAATTCTTCCCTTTTTTCTCTATTTCACTGGCCAAAATATCATCTCCTATTGAAACGCATAAGTGTAAGGTTCTTCCCTGTAAAAGTATAGCATTGTATTACATTCCTAATTTTATTGTATATCGAGCTCGAATATTGTCAACTATTGTCGTTATTTTTAATGATAAGTACTATTTAATACTGTAAGGGACTTTATGCTCTATATCCTAGATAAAGATTTATTAAAATAATGTAAGTTTTGTTTAAGCATAGATCTGGGTAACATAGGAGATATTACAGAAAACTTCTCCAGATGGGCGGTTATTATGAAAAAATTGATAATATCACTATTAACACTACTAATTATGTCGGCCGTTTCAGTAGGAGCAACACCTGAATACGCAAAATGGGGTAAAGTTGCAGTAGAGGTAACACAAAAACGATACAGCGCAGACATTATTGATTATAAGCACATCAGTCGCACTCACCTAACAACAAAAAAGTCTGAAGAGAAATTCAAACTATGGATTAGAAACAAGGAAGGTATAGAGTTTGGGGTTTACGTATCGATCCAGTTTGACCCGTCAACTGAAATAATTCAATCGATTCAGTTTTCTGAGTAGATAACGATTTCTATAGGTATTGATACTTCGTTTAATTTCAAGATGGTTAACCTACGAATCTTGCAATATCCCTGTCTTTCGGCGCCTCCGGCTCATGAAGACCAAACATAATGCTATTACTGTGAGAATAATTCCAAGCAAATGAAATCCCTCGAAATTAAATTTACCTCCCATTACAATCCCTATCAACAATGAAGAGAGAATAGTTCCTAGGTATCTTGATGTATTAAATAATCCTGACGCAACTCCGATTATCTCTTTTGGAGAACTTTGGAACAAGACAGCTTGCATACCTACATTGTTCAACCCGTTGCTAATTCCGAATGCCACCAACGCAAAGCATACATTCATTACCGGTGTAGTTTGATTCAATGTCACGAGCCAAATCGAACCTAATGTCATCAAGATTGCGGATATCAGCAATGCTGGACGAGCTCCTGATATATCGATCCACCTTCCTGCTATTGGGGAAGTAACTAGCGAACACAAGCCTAGGCTTAGCATGAGGATTCCTGTTTGGAACTCACTGACATGACGAACGATCTGTAAGTAGGACGGGATCCCAAAAAAGAGTGAGTAATAAAGTACGTTGACGAGCATGAATTCGACATTAACCCAAATCATCTCAGGATATTTGGCGAATGTCCGCAACGGAATTAAGGGTGACTTTGCTTTTAATTCATGTCTTACGAATGCCCACAGCAGAGCGATGCCTATCAACAAGGTAATCACATTATATAATGAGATATGTCCAGATGCTTTTGCTGAGAGTAATCCAAGGAGCAGGGCAACCAATCCTACTATGAAGAGTAAAATACCTGATACATCAATCAAATCAAACCATTTACGTAAGGTCATATCTTGTGCAACAAATGTTAATGATTCGTCCTTAGGAATATTCCTCCAACATAATAGAAAACTAACCAGTACAAGTGGAATATTGATAATAAAGATAGCTGGCCAGCTCCACCAGTGAATGATGACTCCACCTATAAAAGGACCAATTGCTGCAGCTCCGGATAAGAATATGGACAAAATAGATAGCGCCGTTGCTTGTTTCTCCGTAATATGAATTCGAACAATAGCCATCCCCACTGCCACCATCATGCTTGTTCCGATCGCTTGCAGAATGCGGAAAATGATGAGCCAACCGAAGTTAGGTGATAGTGGAGCAAATAATGATGCAATGAAAGATACAACTAGTCCGGTTAGAAACACCTTCCTGCGTCCGAATAAATCACTGGCCTTTCCCATAATAGGTTGAGCGATGCTACTTGCAATGTAGAAAGAGAAAATGATCCATGAAACAGCTGTAAAATCAAGATTAAACACATTTTGAAGCCTGGGAATGGCGATTGAAACCATTGAAGAATTTAATGGGTTCAATAGTATCCCAAGACCAACGGAAATCATCAACCACTTGCTACGAACATTCATTTTTGGTCCCCCCTGAAGTTTATTAATATCATCGTAATTGAAACTATTCATTTATTCCAACGCATTTCATGTTATGATTTCATTGATTCAAAGGAATGAAATGGGGGTATGAAATGGAACTTCTTCAACTGCAGTATTTTCTTGCGGTAGCCAGGTTGGAACATATGACGGAAGCTGCACGGAATCTACATGTTACTCAATCGTCACTAAGCAAAACAATTCAACGCTTGGAGGAGGATCTAGGGGTACCTCTTTTCGATCGAAGTGGAAGGAGGCTACGATTGAATGAGTTCGGTAGTAAATTCCTTCTCCGTGCTGAGAGGGCTTTGTTTGAATTGGAACAGGGGAAGCAGGAGATAAGTGATTTGTCCAAACAGGAACATAGCACACTCGAATTAGCAGTGACCACAGCAAGTACATTGCCTAATATCCTTCGAGAGTTTCGAAAAAAGCGGCCAGATATTCAATTTCATGTGCAAATGCTTACTACGCAGGAAATGGTTACACTTCTTAATAGAGGAGAGGTTGATTATTGTTTGTCCTCACCTCCTTTAACAGGGGAGAATATCGAATGTCAGATTGTGTTTATCGACCCAATCCTTGTAGCCGTTCCAAAGGAACATCGGCTAGCAGATCGAAGTAGCATATCTTTGACAGAATTAAGGGATGAAAGGTTTGTTGGTGTAAAGAAAGGCTTCGGGACTCGTGATCTAGTAGACTCTATTTGCCAATCGGCTGGATTTTCACCTATATATGTGTATGAGGGGGATGAACCTGCAAGGCTTAGTGCTCTTGTGGAAGCGGAAATTGGCATAGCCTTCATACCAAGCACGGCGAGATTTTCACGGGAACATATCAAGTATCTCCAAGTACAGAATCATGAATTGGTACGGGAGATCGCTTTATTAAGTCACAAGAGTAGGTATATTTCTCAGGCTGCTTTGGAATTCCGTGAGGTCGTTGTAGAATATTTTGAATCAATATCACAATAGACAATTGAAACAGGCTGTTAAACTAGTCGATGATATTATTAACTATAAGTAATGAAGCTTTCGTTCAATGAACTGAGAATATCAACATAAAAAGCGACATTGTTGGACCGATGATCGAATGGTCCAACAATGCCGCTCTTGCTCTATATACTAATACTTTTCATATTTACTTAAGGCAAAATATTACCTGCTGCTAGGAAGATTGCATACCACTCTTCACGTGTTAGCTTAATGTCGCTTGCTTTAGCACAATCGCTTAGACGCTCAAGGTTCATTGTACCTGTAACTGGTTGCATATTAGCTGGATGACGAAGCAACCAAGCAATAGCAATTGTTGTATTACTTACATTATATTTTGCAGCAATTTCATCAATTTTTAGATTCAATTCAGGGAATTTCTCATTGCCAAGGAATACTCCTTCAAAGAATCCATATTGGAATGGTGACCAAGGTTGAATCGTAATATCATTCAAACGACAGAAGTCTAGAATACCACCATCACGATCGACAGCTGAACTGTTTGCCATATTTACATTGAAGCCGTTAGCAATCATTGAAGCGTTCGTAATACTAAGTTGTAGCTGATTCGCAACAAGTGGTTGTTTCACAGATTTTTTCAAAAGTTGGATTTGCATGGGTGTTTGATTAGAAACTCCGAAGTGACGAACTTTTCCGCTACTTTCAAGTTTATCGAAAGCTTCAGCAACTTCATCTGGTTCTACTAAAGTATCTGGGCGATGCAATAGTAATACATCTAAGTAATCTGTTCTAAGACGTTGTAATATTTGATCAACAGAATCTAAAATATGTTCTTTTGAGAAATCGAACATTCCTTTACGAATACCACATTTAGATTGCAGAATGATCTTCTCACGAACATCGTCGCTCATATGTATCGCATCTGCAAAGATTTCTTCACATTGACCGCCACCATAAATATCGGCATGATCAAAGAAATTTGCTCCTAGCTCTAATGATCCTTGTACGAATCGCTCAGCTTGAGTTTTATCAAGAGAATTAATTCGCATACAACCTACAGCAATTACAGGTACTTCTAATGCAGATGTTCCAAGTTTAATTGTTCTCATCGGTACATTCCTCCTAATAGATATCCATAGAACTGCATTAACCGAGTTGTCATAATATCGAGATAACAACTCATAACATACATATTGTTACATACT
This sequence comes from Paenibacillus endoradicis, assembly GCF_024721975.1. The sequence goes on from NZ_JANQBB010000004.1 coordinate 398,768, forward strand.
TTTCAGTAGATGTTCAATGGCATAAGCATTGTTTATACACTTTATTAATATAACATAATGTAGCCTATTAAGAATGTACTGCTACTTTTGACTCTGTGGTTTTTCTCGTAGACCAGCAGACACAATTAGACCATGATTGGCAATATTCATAATTATCTCCCCAATCTCACTAGGAGTTTCAGGAAGATCATTCTCAAGCCAATACAGAATCATACCTAAAGCAGCAGAGGTCATATAAGCAAGTAAATAATGTCTGGGAACAGGAGCTGACGTTGTGCCAGGAACGTGTAGCTCGAATTTGTTATATAGAACGTCAGTTAATATTTTTTTAATATGCAATATATATGAAGGATCACCTTTAGGCCCTAATATAGTCGTATAAAATTGGCGCTCCGCAATTAGTTCTTCTAGTATGACAACGATTTTGGGATAAGGAAGATCTTGTTCAGCATATTGACTATGCTCATAAGGATCAACTTGCGAGATAAGATCTGATAACAGATTAATCTTCTCATTCATAATCTGTTGCACCATATGACGAACATCTTGGTAGTGTAGATAAAATGTACCACGATTTAAATCTGCTGCATTAGCAATATCAGTTACAGTTACATGATCCAGACCTTTTTGCTCTATACAAGTAAGTAGTGCTTGCAACAACTGCTGCTTCGTTTTCACCTGTCTCCGATCATATTTAATAGTCATTTGTTCACTCCTTATAGTTAAATGATAGATGTAGTTTATCCTAATGTGCTGAGAGTAGTTTGAGCTGTTGTTCTATAGCAGGTGCTACAGCATTATTAATATATACTAATTTCGTCCGCCCACATCACTGCATTGAACCATTTTAATGAACAGTAAAACTGTCCACTGTTGATTACTTAACAGTTAGTAAAACTTTGATTATTGTGATTGTGACTATCTCTTATTATAATTGACAACATAATCATTATTCAACACGATGTTGATTAAAATAAGGGGTGAAACACTATGAAGATTAGTAAGTATAAAGGGTATACTATCGTAACTGTAGCTGTTCTTGTCGTTACGATCATTTTCGGGGTAGCAATGTTCGGTTCCATTGCAGGAGCTAAGCCACAACAGCTTCCTGTTGCACTAATTGTTCTTGATGAAGGCGTAACTATGCCAGATGGTAGTAACTATAATGCTGGAACTACGATAGCAGAGCAATTGCAAGCCAATGCTCAATTACCTTTCAAGTGGCAGCACATGACTTCCGAAGAGGAACTACAGCTTCAATTCGATAATCAAGAAGTGTATGGAGCAATTGTATTGCCCAAGGAGTTAAGTGCTAATCTACTATCTTTAGCAACACCTACTCCTCAACAAGCTGTTATGAAAGCATTTTACAATGAAGGAATGAATTCGCAGGCTACAAGCGTTATTAAGCAAGTAATGAACAATGTCATAGTCGTGATGAATGGACAGCTATCACAAAAATTACTAGATCAGGTAAGTAAGCAAAATGGAGGTGTAATTCCAGCCACTATTGCAACAGAGTTGATCTCACCAATTGAGTTGAAAGAACAAATTGTTCATCCGATTGGCGAGCGCCAAGCTATGGGTAATGCGCCTGGATTGTTGACACAAATGCTTTGGATTAGTAACTTAATAACCGCAGCAGCACTATTTTTCTTGCTAAGAAAATTTAACACTACGATTATTCATCCCTTGAAGAATCGAGTGGAGCAAGCAACAATCGGACTAATTTTACCTATAGTATCTTCGGCTTTGATGATATGGATGGCTTCTTCTTGGTACGGTATGGAGCTTGTATCATCAGTAGAAACATGGGTTTGGTTAACGATTGTATCATATAGCTTCTTCTATATGCAGTCAGCTTTGTTAAATTGGATTGGTTTGCCGGCAATGGGGTTACTTGTACTGCTAATGTTCTTCTCAATGCCAGTCATGAATCTCGCTCCTCAGTTTCTATCTGATACGACGGTAACCTATCTGTATAACTGGACTCCACTTAGAATTGCTACATCCAGTATTCGAGAAGTACTTTATTTTGGCGGGCTACAGTTTAATACGAATACAGCAATAACAATAATAACGATTGCGGTCGTTTCACTGGTATTATTAATAACTTCTAGTGTTATTGTAGAGCGTAAAAATAATGTGAAACAGGTTATGATGTAACTATGATCACATAATGAACAAGTTAATGTAATAGAAATACGTTATAAGAATGCGTCATCACAAGAAAGAGTACTCCGCTAAGTGAGTTTCTCTTTCTTTTTTTGTTTTTATGGAAATGATTGCAAGAAATATTGCGTATGCTACAATGGAAATATGTAACACCTAGCGTCTATTGCTTGTAAATTGTTAAAGGCATGATTTTATTTAGCTCATTGTGAAACCGTGTTCATAGTTTGGAATTAAGACAAAAGGGCAGATGATATTACCTTTCAGTTTTTGAAGTGTTGGCTTAAGCTCCGTTGATCTTTTCAAGTCAAGTAGTCAATAAACCGTTCTAGGAGGACATGATATGACTTCATCATTACATTCTACTATCGCAATTAATCAGTTAGGATATCGAGAAACAGATAGCAAGAAAGCAATAATAACAGAGCATGAAGGAGTTTTCTACGTAGTAGATTTATATAGTAATGAGAAGATATTTCAAGGTACCACGACAGATGCTAAGTATGACGATGCATCAGGAATGGTAGTAAGTACTGCAGAGTTCTCATCATGCCAGTTACCTGGAACCTATTATATTGAGCTTGAGCAAGAAGTTAAATCTTACCCATTTATTATTGGCAATGATGTGTATCATGATGTGCATCGTGCTTTACTGAAAGCATTTTACTATTTGCGTTGTGGGGTTGAATTAGAGGAACAATATGCAGGAGTATGGAAACATGGTACATGCCATATATCTCTTGTACATATACATGGAGCCCCAGAGCAGCAGTTCGATGGAAGTGGTGGTTGGCATGATGCGGGCGACTATGGTAAATACATTGTTGCAGCAGGAAAAGCAGTAGCTGATTTATTACTAGCCTATGAGTGGTATCCACAAGCATTTACGGCGCAAATTCCATTACCAGAAAGTAATGAACATATGGCTGACGTTCTACATGAATGTAAAGTAGAACTTGATTGGATGTTACGAATGCAGGATCAATTATCAGGCGGTGTTTATCACAAGTTAACAACACTACAGTTTCCACCGATCGATATGATGCCAGAGGATGATCTTGCTCCATTATTTGCTTCACCTATATCAGCTACAGCGACAGCGAGTTTTGCAGCGACATTAGCATTAGCGGCACGTATTTATCAACCGTTAGATGAAGACTATGCTTCATATTGCTTGCAACAAGCGAAGATTGCCTGGACATGGCTTGAAGAGCATCCAAGTTATCCTGATTTTCATAATCCTATTGATGTTGGGACGGGGGAATATGGAGATCCAGTAGATCGAGATGAACGTTATTGGGCGGCTGCTGAATTATATCGTACGACTGGAGAAGAAAAGTACCATGAAGCTTTTCTAGATTTCGTTAGAGAGCAAGATTTTGATCACTATCAACTTGGTTGGGTTGATATGGGAGGATATGGTACGATTTGCTATTTGCTTACGGAACATGATCAAGATGAAGCTGTTGTTACCTTACTTCGCGATGGATTACAGCTAAGAGCTGCACAGTTAGTAGAGATAAGTAAGCAGGATGGTTACGGGATCTCCATGTTACCCCAACATTATGTATGGGGTAGTAATATGAATGTAATGAATAATGCTATGTTACTTCTAATTGCAGATAGATTATTTTCTACTTCGGAATATGTTGATATTGTTACACAGCATGTGCATTATATATTTGGTGCAAATGTAATGGGCACTAGCTATGTCACAGGATATGGTTCTAAACCTATGATGAATCCACATCATCGACCATCGATTGGCGATGGCATTGTTGATCCCATTCCTGGTATGTTATCTGGTGGACCGAACAAAAATTTACAAGATGAGATTGCCACCACACAATTACAAGGCGCGGCTCCAGCGGCAGCATTTATTGATCATATCGAGAGCTATGCTACTAATGAAATTACAATCTATTGGAACTCACCAGCTGTGTTTGTACTATCTCATTTTGTATAATATCTCTACCTACATGACATAACAAACAGCCTGCCAAAAGAGATGATTATAGAATCATCAATGCTTTTGACAGGCTGTTTATTGTAGTTGATTAATTAAATCTGTTTAGATAATATGGTGTCCGTCGCCTGCTCGCAGAAATCCCAGACTTGATCCAAATATGTACGGTTGGTCGCATAAGCGGGATAGTATTGATCGCTAGTAAGATATCGTATAAGTTGAAAAGGATGAGGTTTTTCACTTGTTGCAGCTTTCATCACGATTCCACGATGGTTAATTAATGATCCATTGATGTCTCTATAATTAGTAGAAGTACAGATATCATAATACAGGTCAGCCATACTACTAGGTGGTTGAGAGGTAGGATTTTGTAACCTAGCGAGAATACGATAGCGAGCACTTAGATTTGCTATTGTTTCAGGAGATAGCTTGACTCGATTAATTTGCAGTGCATTTACTCTAATTCGTTGTTCTTTCACTTGTTCTGCGAGTTTAATGGTTAATAGAAATAACGCCATTTTTGAATCTCCATATAATTTGTAACTATTAAAAATTCTTTGGTTAGCATATTCACCACGCATATTATCAAATTCAATCTGTCGTTTCGGATCGAAGAAATGTTTAATATTTGTTGTACACGCATGTAGAATAGCAGGTTGCTTTGCCTTACCCAGTTGCGGTAACAATAGCTGTGTTAATAGGTAGGGGCCAACAACATTCGTAGCAAATGACAGTTCAATATCATCTTCACTTAATAAATATCGTGGCTCCCCATGCTTCAAATAAGCAGCATTATGAATAAGTAGATCGAGCTGTTCAAATCTCTCAGTGAATTGTTGGACAAATTGCTGTATAGAAGCGAACGATGAGATATCTAGTTGCATTAATGTAATGTCATTATTTCCAGTATTTCTAATCAACGCTTGTTGAATAGTTCTACTGCGCTGGATACTTCTACAAGCCATAATGACATGGTCACCTTCTAAGGCGAATTTCTGCGCGGCAGCTTTTCCTATCCCTGAATTAGCACCAGTAATAATAACGATTCTACTCATCAACATACCCCCATCTATCTGTTCCATAGTAAGCATCATCGTAAATAAATTGAAATTCTATAGAGAAGTTTCACATTAATTTAACACATATTACCATGAATGTATCATCGTTGTCTGTACTGAAAATGAACAAAAATTTATTCGACAGGTAATGAAATGGATAAAATATTGAATCATCATCACTTTATGCAATTGTAGTCATCAAATTTTCAACATGATATCTCATAAGCTAAATTGAAAATTATGTTTGGAAGGAGATGATAAGTTGATAAATCTAATTTCAGCATTGCCTAATATCATATCTGAGAGTCAATGTGAAGTGACTTACATCCTTGAAAATTTACACCATAGTAGCGATATTGAATTACGAAACAGTGAATACATAATACCTAATCATAGTCCTAATAAAACCAAGAGAATTGATGATACGATAATGTTATCTAAAGATTGGACAAACCAATTAATATATGGAGATAATCTGCTAGCTATGCAAGCATTATTGGCAGATCATTCTGCAACTGGTCAGCCTTCACTACGAGGGAAAATCGATCTTATCTATATTGATCCACCATTCGACAGTGGAGTGGATTATCGCTCACAACATACGATATCCAGTTCAAATAAAGAGTACTCAACAGTTATGACTCAGATTGCTTACTCTGATTCATGGAAAGACGGAACGGTGAGCTACTTACGTATGATTTGTCCGCGATTAATGTTGATGAGAGAGTTACTAAGTGAAACAGGCTCAATCTATGTGCATATTGATTGGCATGTTGGTCATTATGTGAAAATACTATTAGATGAGATTTTCGGTAGAGATCAATTTCGTAATGAGCTTGTTTGGCAACGAGATGCTGTTGGAAAGGGTGCTAAAAAGGTCTCCAAGCAATGGTCAAGAGAGCTTGAGAGCATCTATGTCTATTCCAAAAGCGATAAGATGTACTTTCAACAACCATATCTCCCTACAGATCAACTTACCTATACTCAGCTGAAGGAATTTCGCTATGCAGAAGAGGATGGACGAAAGTTCAAAATTGTTACGTTAGGCGATTATTCGCAACAATCTATTGAGCAGATGAGAAGTAATAATTTAATCTATACCACTTCAAGTGGAAAACAATATAAGAAGTATTACTTAGATGAATTTCAATTAGCCATCGGTTCACTATGGAATGACATACCAAATCTATCACATGGTCGGAATAATGAACGTTTACATTATGAAACACAGAAGCCAGAGAAACTTCTTGAACGAATTATTGAAGCTTCAACACCAAGAGATGGCTTAGTCGCTGACTTTTTCTCTGGTTCGGGTACGACAGCGGCAGTTGCAGAGAAATTGGGTCGCAGATGGATTTCTTCTGATCTTGGAAAGTCTGCTATTATGACCTCTCGGAAGCGACTACATCAGATATGCAGAAAGCCTTTTATCTATCAAATTTTAAGTAGACTAGAACGCGAACAAGTGTTAGAAGGGAGTAGCTATAATGCGGAACAACATGCTTACTATATATTACAAAGTTTTGGAGCAAAACCTATCGCTGATCAATTGGAAGGATATTACTATGGGAGTTTTCCTAATACAAATACCGTCGTTTTCGTTGATTTAGATAATAAGTTCAAAAATCTCCTTAGTATAGAACTGATAAAAAGACAGTGTACAGAACTCTATAATAAAATTATTATTCTAGGTTGGTCATTTGATCACAAGCTGATAGAATCCGGACGATATGAAGGAATCGAATTGTATATAATCCCAGAACAACTTCGTTACTACTCAAATAATTTTATTAGTAGTCAGAAAGTTTTGCAGGCAATGAACTTAAAATTTTCACCTGTTTCTATATTAAAGTTATGTTCACCCACTATTGAAATATATGATGATGAGTGGCTTCATATCCATCTACAGTTAGAGAATTATCGCAGTTTAGCTGCTCATTATTCTATATCTGCTTATCCTGAACTACATAATATTATGGAGCAGGATCCACTTGCATTAATCGAATATTGGAGTGTGGATAGTGACTACGATGGACAATTGTTTTTCAGTCAGTGGAGAGAACATCGACAACATGTTCATAAGAAAGAAACTAATTATAGAGTAGCAACGAGTCTTAAGATAACAATACCTCGAAAATACGGACAACGTACAATTTGCGTGAAAGCATATGATATATTCGGTTATGAAAGTGAATGGAGTACTACATTAATAGACAACGATATTTTCCAAGGAGGCGATAAACATAGCAAGAACATATAAGTCCGAAGGTAGAAGGATAACTAATTTTTTGCAGGGAGTATTTGGTTTTATAAGCTGTTTTTTATACTTCTATGTATTTACAGGCTTACATTGGAGCTTTCTTGTTATGTTTCTATTGGCAGGAGTAATTATTGCAGAATTAGCAGGTCAGAAATGGACTGCGAAACGTCGTCAATCTGTTAAGAGCAACAGAAATCTTAAAACTAACCGAAGAAGTCAAAGTAAATGATTATAGAATAAAGAGCAAAGAACAAAGAAGTAAACAAAGATTTAACACAGAAGTATGTAAAAGAGCCGTGCCATTTGTCATGAGTGAATCTGACAAGTGGTACGGCTCTTATTGCTATTAATATGGATCAGAGGATTGGCTATACTGCTCGGCAGCTTTAACCGCTTGATCTTCTTTGGATGTTTGTTTACTCATTTCTGATTTGACACCGTCAGCTACGCGGCGGCCATAATCAGCATCACTTTGGGTAATATTATGGATCAATAGATCTTGAATTTCTTTGCGACATTGCACAAGAATACCGACGAGATTTGAGATAAGCTCATCTTTTTCCCAGTCGCTTAACCGACGATAAGTTTCACCTGCTTGTCCAAAATTGTTCTCACGATCAATTTTTTCGCGAACGAGATGTCCTTCGATAAATGGTGTATGTTCTTTACCCGCATTGGTAGCTTCCTTCAATCCACCCAAGAGAGATGGCTCGTAGTTTACATGTGGATTTTTATATTGCCCAAAGTTTTGACGGACATCCATCTGTCCTGCTTCTTGATTGGTCGCCACCGCTTTGTTCGGTTTATTGATTGGTACTTGCAAATAATTGGCGCCTACTCGATGACGTTGTGTATCTGAGTAAGAGAACGTTCTTCCCTGTAGTAGTTTGTCGTCAGAGAAATCTAATCCATCCACAAGAACCCCTGTACCAAATGCTACTTGTTCAACTTCAGCAAAGTAATTTTCTGGATTACGATTCAAAACCATTTTCCCAACTTTATGCCAAGGAACTTGATCCTTATACCATAGTTTTGTTGGATCGAGTGGATCAAAGTCAAACTCTGGATGATCATGATCTTCAAGAATTTGTACAAATAATTCCCACTCTGGATAATTACCTTCTTCAATTGCTTGATATAAGTCACGTGTAGCATGATCATAGCTTAGCTTTTGAATCTCATCTGCTTCTTTTTGCGTTAGATTACGAATTCCTTGCACGGGTTCCCAATGATATTTCACGAGTACCGCTTTTCCTTCTGCATTTACCCAGCGATATGCATGAACACCCGAACCTTGCATTTGGCGATAATTAGCAGGTATTCCCCAAGGAGAGAAGAGGAATGTGAACATATGTGTTGATTCAGGAGTCTGACAAAGAAAATCAAACATTCTTTCCATATCATTAGTGTTCGTAACTGGATCTGGTTTGAAAGCATGAACCATATCAGGGAACTTGAGTGGATCACGAATAAAGAAAATTTTCAAATTGTTACCGACAAGATCCCAGTTGCCATCCTCAGTGTAAAATTTCACTGCGAAGCCACGAGGATCACGTAATGTCTCAGGTGATTGTCCACCGTGAACAACAGTAGAGAAACGGACAAAAACAGGCGTTTGTACTTCCGTATTCGTAAATACTTTTGCACGCGTATATGTAGAGATAGGTTTACCATCTACCGTTCCGTAAGACTGGAAATAGCCATGTGCTCCAGCACCGCGTGCATGAACAACACGCTCAGGTATACGTTCTCGGTCAAAGTGACTTACTTTTTCAAGGAAATCGTAATTTTCCATAGTCATTGGTCCGCGATTTCCAACGGTCCTAACGCTTTGATTGTTCGTAACAGGATGACCTTGCCGATTCGTTAAGGTTTGGTCATTAGATTGTTGTTGATCACTCATAGTAGCAGCCTCCCTAAACTTCTCATTAACTTCTCGAAATATTGTTATAGAGTTGAAACGTATATCGGAAGTAACATGATTATTGTTGTAATATAGTTAAGTATTTCCATAGGAGGGCGAAATATGTATAACAATTGAAATTCTATTGTAATTAAGATGCTTTTTGAACAACCTATATTATTTTGATCGGTACTTCTCTTGTACCAAGTTGGTGATCCCAGGGGTATTGTACATCTAAACTTCGCAATACATCGTGCACAACATCTGTAACCGTATTTTTAAAGATGATTCATAGAAAACTACTATATTTGTATTGGAAACAACGTAATTGCAGCATGTTCTAACATTATTATGAGCAATGACAAAGAAGAGATGAAGCTGACCGAGTAAATATCGGCTAGCCTCATCTCTTCTTTGACGGTCAGTGTATTAAATGATAACAGCAGTACCGCTTACCGCCACCATTAACATACCATCACGAATAACTTCATAATCAATATCTACCCCGATAATAGCATTTGCACCCAATCGATGCGCTTTTTCTTGCATTTCAGACATAGCAGCATCTCTAGCTTCCTGTAGCTTACTTTCATAAGCACCAGAACGACCTCCGACAATATCAGTAATTGAAGCTAGAAAATCACGTACAACGTTGGCACCCATAATAACCTCGCCAGTAGTAAGCCCTAAATATTGTCTCACCGGATGACCTTCAATAGTTGATGTAGTAGTAATAATCATATTAAATCCTCCTAAACTTTTTGTAGCTTCACAAAATACTTCTTACGTAAACAAAAAGTACCAACGGAAGCATAAGCTAAACTTTTTGTAGCTTCATGAGATACTTCTTATGTAAACAAAAAGGTACTCCGAAAGCAATGTCATTAACAGTCTAGATTGTTCTACGAATAGTATGTAAGTCTAGTACGTGTAGTGCGGTAAATGGTTTCCTACATCTTATCGTAGTCCAACTATGTAATATTTATTCCACTAAAAATTACGGAAAAATATTTGTTCTCTATAGCTATCACCGATAGTTTAATAGATTCATATAAATAGAAATAACTACTATTGTAGTAATCATTGACTTGCGAGAACTGAAAATATTGTTAGGTGGGTGAATACATGTCATTAGAGATTAAACAGTATATTGAATTTGAAATGGAACAGGGACGATACGCCTTTCATATAGAAGATGTCCAAGAAATTATTAAGATGCAAGCGATAAAACAATTTCCTCATACTATGCCATATGTCAAAGGTGTTATTAATTTACGTGGTCAAATTGTACCTGTCGTTAGTTTGCGTAAACTATTTCATTACCAAGAAATTGAGCCAACAAAAGATACTCGTATCATATTCATTAATCATAATAACAGTCTAGTTGGAATAATAGTCGATGCCGTACAAAGAGTAGCCTCTTTTTCTAACATCCAACCTCCTCCTGATAAAGTGGGTCATATGAATGGGAGTACCTTTGTTGGTATAGGTATTGCAGAAGATGGATTAGTGGCTATTATTAAAATCGGACAGATAATATAAAATTTTCATTGTTTATTAATATAGGCAAGGAGTGATGCAATAGACATATTGCTTCACTCCTTGCCTATATTCGTATGTAAAGGAATGCGAAAGCGCAAAACGAATAGTAGTAAAAATATATGAATGACAGGAGAACACTAATGGAAAAATCGTACAATAATGAAAGTTTATTTTCAGATAGAGAAATATTTCGATGGCATGAACAAGAAAAAATATTGTATACACAAGAGTTACACGATACCGTTTTACAAGAACAAATTATGATGGCTAGAGCATTGGAACGACTAATGAAAGATTATGCTACTTTAAAAAGTGAAAATATTATAGATCAATTTGCAAAGTTATATGAACAACAGCAACATATTATTTATAGTATACGACAATATTGTTCGCAGTTAAGATCACCAGCACTACTTGGTGAGAATTTTGAGGCTTCCATTATAAGGCTTATTGATGGTGTTCACTTACAATCAAACATTGAAGTTAACTCTCATATTAGTGCTAATATCAGTTGTACTCAAGAAATTGAAAATCATCTATATCGTATCATTCAGGAGCTATTGCGTAATGCTATGAAACATTCTGAAGCTACGGAACTAACATTAAATCTTAATATCTATCATGAGAATATAGATCTTGAATATTATGATAATGGAATTGGTATGGAAATGACCCAAGAGTTTATGAAGAAGCGGGTGCAACATATGGGGCTGAGTGGATTATATTATCGAACAGAGATACTAGGTGGAAAACTATCTATAGAGAGTGAATTGAATCAAGGTGTAAAGGTCATCATCCACATTCCAAATTCAATTTATATTAAGTGAACCTTTATAGCAAAAGCTAGCCTTGACTTAATAAGGCTAGCTTTTTTATATTATCGCTAGAAGCTACGAAGAGATATTTAATTTTCTACGATAATCTGATGGTGAAACACCGTTATATTTTTTGAAAACGCGACTAAAGTAGAAGCTATCATGATAACCAACTAATTCCGCGACCTCAGCAACGCTGTAATGATGTGCACGAAGTAGCTCTCGAGAACGTTTCATGCGAAATGATGTTAGATAGTGATTAGGCGTCATACCTGTATATCGTTCGAATAGATACGCAAATCTTCTACGTTCTACACCAATGTATTGTGAGATATGTGTAACAGATAGTGGCCTATTGTAACGTAAATGCATATACTGAACTGCTTGAAGCATAAGTTCAGATTTTTTGCTTTGTGTACATTGCTGAATGGAGATTAATAGCGTTTCGATTAACTTAAAAAACAAAACTTTTGCTTGAATGTTTGTTAAAGGATTAGGAGATATATATCGTTCAGTAAGATCATCTATATATTGAGTAATGGATTCATTAAGACGTGATGGAATTAAAAATTGCTCTTTATACATCGGATAAGACATTTCATCTTCTTGGTTAATACGATACTGTAATACGGCATAGTTCCATGGCTCGTCTTCTTTCACTACAAGGTCTAACTTTATATTAGCACCAGTATGCAACAACGTACCTGGTTTTACATCATAATATGTACCATTAATGATTACGGCTGCACATCCTGCAAGTGTAATAATTAATTCACTACAGTCAGACGAGGTATATCCAGTGAACGATTGATAGGATGAGATTGTATGTTTCATAATATCTACAAACTGAATAGAGGCTTCAGAAAAATATTCTATTATTCGAGGTATTGGATATTCCATAATTGTATTTCCTTTCATTTCTTCATTGGGATTGCATAAATAAAGCCGTATATAAAGAACTATTGAGATTATTGAGGTTAAGTATACAAATGATAATAATTATCAGTATCAATTAAATTTTATCAAATGAATGACTAGCTGTACATGGACAAAAATACAATTTAGCTAAAATGTTTATAATGCTCGCGAAAAAATACCTATAAGAATAGCGTTATTACAATCATTAAGAGAAACATAGCATGGACAAAAGACGATATGAATACTAAGTAGAATGTAAAGTCTGATGAATGTAGTGCTTAATACAACATAATGAGTAATTATTTCATTATTAATTTGCCCCAGACTATAACTATTGCAAAACACTATAAGTTTTGTGTACAGACATAAGTTTTGCTCATAGTGAATAAAGTTGCACAAAGGAAAGATTCGGCGTATACTATAAAAAAACCAGTGAGTAGTATTTCGTGAAGCTACAAAAAGTTTAGGAGGGAATATTTTGAAATTACAAAGAGCGGCAATTCAACGATTGATGCTGGTAGGTATGGTGTTACTTTTAAGTTGGGGGACGATGGCTTGTTCCAATCAATCCTTGAATACAGAAGAAGATAGTGATGTCATTCATGTTGTGACGACGATAGCTCAAATAGCTAATCCGATATCAGAAATCGGCGCTGAACATGTTAAAGTAACGAGTCTAATGGGCTCAGGTGTTGATCCCCATCTTTACCAAGCAACAACAGGAGATATTTCGAAATTAGATAAAGGTGATGTGATTTTTTATAGTGGTCTACATCTTGAAGCGAATATGATCAAAGTATTTGACCAAATGAGTAAGGCCAAACCAGTTGTTGCAATCGGAGAAAGCATTGCAGAAGATGAGTTGCTGCGAGATATAAAAGGAGCAATTGACCCCCATATTTGGTTTGATATTGATCTATGGAAGCAAGCACTAACGGCTGCGACAGATCAACTAATTGAGATGAAACCACAGTATAAGGAAGATTTCCTTGCTAATAAGGAGCAGTACTTTGCCAAACTAGATAGTCTGAAACAGAAGAGTGTATCGAAACTTAGTGAGATTCCACAAGATCAACGAATATTAGTAACAGCACATGATGCGTTTGGATATTTTGGCAGAATGAATGATATTAAAGTTATTGGTTTACAAGGATTAAGTACGGAAGCCGAAATCGGACTTACTGATATCGAAGAAACGATTGATATTTTAATGGAACATAAAGTTCCAGCAGTATTTATCGAAAGTAGTATTAATCCAGCATCGATTCAAGCAGTAATTGAAGGAGCTCAAAAAAATGGCATCGATGTTCAATTAGGCGGATCGTTATATTCCGATGCGATGGGTGCAGAGGGCACCGATGAAGGCACGTATATTGGCATGTATGAACATAATGTAACAACAATTTATGAGGCATTAATGGGGAAGGGTGAGTAATATGTTACCTGTAATAAATGTTAACAATTTATCCGCAGCCTATCGTAAAAATCAAGTTCTTCAAGAAGTAGATTTTCAAGTGGAAGCAGGAACTCTAACAAGTATTGTCGGTCCTAATGGGGCCGGGAAATCAACATTAATTAAAGTAATGCTTAATCTACATCCACGTTTAACAGGAGATGTCTCCTTTATGGAAATGCCTTATAGCAAAGCGAAGAAACATATCGGTTACGTGCCGCAACGAGGATCTGTTGACTGGGATTTTCCAACGAATGCACTTGATGTGGTACTAATGGGACTATACGGAACTGTTGGATGGTTCAAATGGCCACAGAAAAAACATCGTGAACTAGCCATGCAAGCTTTGTCTGAGATGGGTATGGCAGATTATAGTAATCGGCAAATTAGTCAACTGTCAGGAGGACAACAACAGCGTGTATTTCTAGCTAGAGCATTGGTACAGGACGCTGATATTTATTTTCTTGATGAACCATTGGCAGGTGTTGATGCTGCAACGGAACGTGTCATTATGGATACATTACAACAATTAAAAAGTCGTGGTCGTACTGTTATGGTCGTCCATCATGATCTGCAGACGGTAGAGGATTATTTTGATCATGTGTTGTTACTTAATAGAACAGTTATTGCACATGGGGCAACTGATAAAGTATTTACTAATGACCATCTCTATGCTACCTATGGCGGTACGCTACGCTGGATGGGAGAGCGAGTGAGATGATCGGATTTTTATCATATAACGCACAATGGGTGTTGCTTAGTACATTGCTACTGGGGATGGCTTCAGGATTAATCGGAACGCTCTCTTACTGGAAGCGTCAAAGTTTAATGAGTGATACATTATCTCATGCAGCTTTACCAGGTGTCATCTTTGGTTTTTTAGTTGCTGGCAGTAAAAACATGCCACTCATGCTAATAGGAGCAGCGATTAGTGCACTATTAGGAGCATGGTTAATCAGTTGGATTACTTCCTCTACGCGGGTGAAAGAAGATGCAGCAATGGGTATTATTCTTTCAGTATTTTTTGGACTCGGAATTATGCTACTTACCTATGTGAATAGAATGCCAGGTGGTGGGCAAAGTGGACTGGATAATTTCATATTTGGGCAGGCAGCTTCAATGGTATCTAATGATGTGAAATGGCTATGTGTATTAGCTGTAATCGTTATTTGTATCGTTGGATTACTGTATAAGGAATGGAAGCTATTTCTATTTGATAGTGCATTTGCACAAGGGCTTGGTCTGTCGATTCGCTGGATGAATGCGATCTACACAGCTGTATTGGTGCTAGTCATCGTCATTGGTATTCAAGCGGTTGGTGTTATTCTTATGGCAGCATTACTAATTATTCCTGCAGTTAGTGCAAGATATTGGACGCAATCTTTTCGCTTAGTTCTCATTTTGTCAGCTGCTATTGGTGGTCTTTCAGGGGTGCTTGGAACATTTGTTAGTACGCTTGGCTCAGGCTGGCCGACAGGTCCATTTATCGTAATTGCAGCATCGAGCATTTTTATAATTTCATTAACATTCGGTACGAGTAAAGGATTACTCATGGTATATATTCAACGTCAACAGCAGCGTAAGCAATTGACTATAGCGGCGAAGCAGCGGGTCATAGAAAGGGGACAATAAGATGAGTTATACAGGTTGGATACTTCTCACAGCATCTTTAGTTGGTCTTTCATGTGGCTTAGTTGGTGTATTGCTTATATTACGACGGATGGCTATGATGGCAGATGCGATTAGTCATACTGTATTACTAGGTATTGTTGTTGCCTATATTGTTACTCAGCAATTAAGTGGTGTGCATATGTTAATTGGCGCGACAATAGCTGGACTGGTAACCGCATTACTTATTCAATGGTTTCATCAAGTAGGTGTACAGCAGGAAGCATCGATTGGTATCGTGTTTACAACATTATTCGCAATCGGAGTAATTCTTATTGCGACGAAGGTTGGTAATGCACATCTGGATGTGAAACATACACTTATGGGTGAGATTACATTTATCCCATGGGAAAAAGTTCATGTTCCGTTCTTAGGAGAGATCCCAGAGGCGGTAGTTATCTTATTATTCGTACTTCTAGTCGTCCTCTTTTTCGTGATTGCTTTCTATAAAGAATGGAAGCTAACTTCGTTCGATCCTATCTTTGCAGCAAGCATTGGTATTCCTGTTACGCTTATGCATTATGTATTTATGTCACTTGTATCGCTAACAAGTGTAGCGGCTTTCGATGCGGTCGGGGCGATAATGGTTATAGCGATGCTTATTACACCAGCGGCAGCGGCATATTTATGGACCGATAAATTGTATATGATGCTTATATTAAGTAGTCTGTTCGGTGTATTGTCTGCATTCATGGGTTATTATGGAGCAGTTTGGCTAGATACATCAATTTCAGGAGCAATGGCATTTGCAACGGGGATAATTTTTGCAATCAGTTTCCTTATTGCACCACGTTATGGCATTATCGGTAAGCGTCGTAAAATACAAGTTGCTGAGAATTAAGACTATTAATATGGTGATGAAATAAACAATAAAGGATACGACGAAGGAGTTATCGAGACTCATTCATATTATTTAATCTATAAGAAACATAAAAGAGGGTCTAGCTCCATTGTCATTATTATGACAATGGAGCTAGACCCTTCTATAGGATATTACAAGTTAGTTTTTAATCCATAAAGTTTCAATACGCTCAAGCGGAACATCTTTTGTTTCCGGTATCTTTTTCAAAGTGAAGAAGAAGGTGAAGATTGAAAGCACCGCAAATATACCGAATGTTAACGCTGGCCCAGCTGATGAAAGCAATGGTGGGAACGATTGTGATACAACATAATCAGCTATCCATAACGACATAGAAGCTATCGCTGTTGCTATACCACGAACATGGTTAGGGAATATTTCTGAGATGATTACCCATACAACAGGTCCTAGTGAAACTGCGAATGAAGCAACATATAACAGAATGAAAATTAATAACAAGTAGCCATCTGCATTTCCTGATTGGAAGCACCATGAGATAACAATTAAGCTAATCGCCATACCAGCAGAACCTACTAGTAATAATTGTTTACGACCAACCTTATCAATCAACCAGATAGCAAGAATTGTGAAGGCAAAATTGATAAACCCTATAAGAATAGTTTGAATCAGTGCTGCGTTCGTGCCAGCACCAGCTGCTTTGAATATTTCAGGCGCATAATACATAACGGCATTAATACCTGTTACTTGTTGCATAACAGCAAGGACAACACCGACGAAAAGTGCCATTCTTAAAGTTGGACTTTTCAATAATGTTTTGAATGTACCTTGTTTCTTCTTGAAGGATTGCTGGATATCAGCTAATTCTTCCTTGGCAAGTGTTGTACCATGAATTCTATTCAAAATGACAGTAGCTTCTTCATTACGATTTTTCTTAACTAGCCATCTTGGGCTTTCAGGAACGAAAAATAGTGCAATTAAGAAGATTACGCCAGGAATAATACCGACTCCGAACATCCATCTCCATGCGCTATCTACTTGCCAGTTATGATCGCCACTTGAAGAAATCCATAAGTTAACGAAGTAAACAAGAAAGATACCTGTAACGGTTGCAAGTTGATTCAATGCTACAAGACGACCACGATATTTTGTAGGTGCAACTTCAGCATTATATAATGGACAGATTGTAGAAGTAAGTCCGATACCAAGTCCACCAATAATACGAGCAATAATGTACATATTGAAAGTTTCAGGAATTGCAGATCCTATTGAACTGATAATGAAAAGAATAGCAGCTGCAATTAGTGTTCTTTTACGACCAAATTTATCACTGAGAATACCGGAAAAGCCTGCTCCGACAATACAGCCGACGATTAAGCTAGATACCGCCCAACCCACTTGGAAATCAGTTAAAGAAAATCGTTCTCCCATGAAGCCAATTGCGCCTGATACTACAGCTGTATCGAAACCAAATAATAATCCGCCTATAGCAGCGACAATAGAAATCAGTGTAACAAACTTCAAACTAGATGTTTCGTGTTGTGTCTGTTGTTGTGTGCTCATATACGATCCCCTCTAGCATGTAATCGATGCTATAACTTAATATGATGAATCCGTAAGTTATTGTAGCATGTTAATCATAGATGTTTATCAAGGGATTCCTTCAATTATTTGTGTAATAGTAGCACATTTTTAAGTAAGTGCTATTAATTAACCTGTTTCATCCTGTTTAAACGGTTGAACGGTATTCCGAAGGCGTTTTGCCAACTACTTTTTTGAATACTCTGCTGAAATAGTTAGGGTCATTATATCCCACCAAGTAACATATTTCCTTCAGGCTTATATCTTTATTTCGCATCCATTGTTTAGCATGATGAATGCGAATATTGGTAACATAGTCGATAAATGTTTCACCTGTTTGTTGCTTAAATACTTTGCTAAAGTAATATGGATTCAGATGCACATGTTCAGCAGTTTCTTCTAATGATAGCTCTCTTTCATAGTTCTTCTCAATATATTGAACTGCGTGATCAATCATATTAAAGGTCTGATGCTCTCGTTCTTGACGGATTTGCTGAATGGCTACTTGAACGTAGCTCATACGATCCGAGGCAGAAAGCAATAACGGCTGAGTTCCTTGTTGTTCCATGTTCTGAAATAAACATAATCGTTTCTTTTCATTGGCATTTGTGGAGGCAAATACTGCCTCAAAGTAAGACCTTCTTGATCCTTGCACGCCATGATGGATATTGCCAACACCTATCGTAATAATTTCATTATACCCAATGGTGACCATATCAATGTCCAATAGTACTTCGCATATCGCATCTAGATGTGATCGCATCGTATGTAACGAATAGCTGACCTCATCTGCCATAATAAAAATAGCGATATGGTCGTTGAAAACTGTACTTGCTACATATTGATATATGTCTGGTATGTGTTTATGTAGCTGTAATACAAACGCATCGTATAGTTCTTTTCGAAGCTGGTAAGATTGTGGCAATGCGATAACGATCGCGCAGCACTGCTTGATATCCAATTGCAAACTATCCGCAAGACTATAGATATCGTCGTTGGTTATCGTATCACTCATAAGTCCAAGAGCCAGCTCAGTCTTTACTAGAGGAATTAATTGTGACAATTGTTGATCCTTTAATTGTTGATGTTGGAAAACTTCTTGTTCCTTTACGATTTCATCGATTAGTGAATGCAAAAGTTTGACAATATCATCACGCTTTGCTGGCTTAACGAAGTAGTCCCTTACACCGATCTTAAGTGCTTCTCTTGCGTATTCAAAATAATCATATGCAGTCAGCAATACCATTCGAGTATGAGGTAACGCACTAATAATATTTTTCAATGCCGTAAGCCCATCAATTCCTGGCATACGAATATCCATCATAATAATATGTGGTTTATAGATAAGTGATTTCTGAATCGCATCACGACCATTCTCTGCTTGAATAATCTCGAATTGACCTGGCATCATATTGTTAATAATCCATTCCATACCTTCGCGTTCTAATGCTTCGTCATCCGCTATAAGTATCCGATACATATGCAACCTCCTAAAACTTTTCATATACTTCATGTAATAACTGCTTGCTTATGAAAAGTTACTTCGTAAGCTTTAGCTCTTGTTGTTTGGGAATCCGTAGTTTGATCGTTGTACCTACCCCGATCGTACTGTCAATATAGACCGCATGTTGTTGTCCATAAATTAATTGTAAACGTCTGAACACGTTACGGCTGCCAATACCTGTTGAGCCTTTTTTTTGCTCAGAAGATAATGGTATCTCCGAAGGTGAATCATAATTAAGTAAGTTCAACTTTGTTTGCTCATCCATGCCAGAGCCATTGTCCGATATTTCAATCCATGTGTAAGTTTTATCGCCGTAAATATGCAACGTAATCGTAGCCCCAGATTCCATGCCTTCAATGCCATGCATAAATATATTTTCTAATATTGGTTGTAATGTTAATACAGGTACGCGAGTAGTTAATTCCTCTTCATCTATATCTATAATGAAATGAACGCGATCACGAAACCGAGTTTGTTGAATATAAAAGTAATCTTTAGCATGCTTTACTTCATCTCTTAAAGGTACAGGTTTGTCCATTTGTCGCAAGTGATATCGGAGCAAATTAGCCATCGTTACCGTGAGATCACTTGTCTGTTCTGCACCTTCTATAAGAGCAAGTTTTGATAATACATTTAATGAATTAAATAAAAAGTGAGGATTAATCTGATTTTGTAATACGGCGATTTCATATTCACGTAACTGTTTATCTTTCTGCAGTGCTTCTTTATCAGAGTCCATAATCTTCATCAAATTCATTTTCATCTGTTCTAATGCATCACTCAAAATATAGAATTCACTGTTCGGTGAATAACGGGGAAGTGTGGCAGTTAGCTCACCATGAGAAATCTTCTCCGCAACGCTAACGAGTTGTTGAATCGGTTTCGTTATAAGTGAGGATATCCAATAAGCAAGTAAAAGACTCAACAAAGTGGTTGCAATGAGTAAGTAGATACCTGATTGTTTCATATCAGAAATTTCTAACATAATGGTTTGATACAGCCCTGAATATATAGATAACTCCTTACTTATTAAGTTATAACTTTCCTCAGAAATAAAGGAGGAGAGCTGCTTAATCTCATTGTAATAATCAACATAAGCAAGTGATGAATCTTGATCTAACATAAGCATTAATGTATTTTCACTACTCATATAGGAACTCAGTAGGTTGCGATAACTCGTTACGCCTAGTAACAATTTTCGATCAATTGGTTGTTGCTGCAATTGAGCTTGTAAGCTTGAAAGTTGTTCATTATTGTTGAGCTGTAATAATATCGACGAGTCTTTTTGATCGGTATATTGCGAAATATAGTTCACTTGCAGTTGAACTTGTTCATCGACTTGTTGATATAGTAGCACCCGAGTTAGCATCGTGTTATAACTTTCGTTCACACGGTAACTACTCTGAAATAATACATATGAAATGATGCTATTAAGTAACAATAGCAGTGGTAAAACAATAAATAGTATTTTTCTTGTGCTCATTAGGTAAACTCCGATCAGTTGGTTACAACTGTAGTTGTAATGTACTGCTTCATCTGAATGTCACCATGGTTGAAGTATTCATTCAACGTAATGATCGCTTGACGGCCAATTTCTACAGGTTGTTGGACGATAGAAGCTTGGATTAATCTCTCAGATAGTAATTGCTTTGTAGTAGATAAATTATCAAAACCATATACAGTGACATTATTTTTCTCAATCGATTGTAAACCTTCGACAATTCCAATCGCATCGAGACCGCTAAAACCAACAATAATAGAAATTTCTGGATATGTATTCATCATTTCAACCGTTTGCTTAGCTGCTTCTAATTTAGAAATATTAGATGATCGAATATCAACAATATTAATAAAAGGCTGTACAGCTAGTCTCTCCTGAAATGCTTCTAAACGTAAGATTTGATTACTTGCCTGCTCACTTCCTATAATGACTCCAATCTGGGCTTTATTATCAACCTGTTCTAGAATGAGCTCGGCCATTTGTTGACCAGCTAATTGATGATCGGTGCCGATATAGGCAATTCGTTGACTTTGCGGAGCATCCATATCAACCGTTACGACAGGAATGTTCTTTGCAGAGGCCCGTGCAATCAAGTCTATATATTCGGGTTCTTCAACCCCTTGAGCAATAATCGCATCAGGTGAGGAGGCGATCGCCTTTTGCAAAAGTTTGAGTTGATCCTGAACATTATTCGTACTAGGGCCAACATATTGAATCTCCATATTATATTGTTGGGCAACATCATGTGCACCTTGTGACATCTGTTTCCAAAATGGATTGTCATATTGTTGCGCAATAAATATGACGTGCTTCTTTTCTAGCTCAGTACTATTGCTTCCATTTAACTGTGCGGCAAAGCTATCTATTTGAACAACAGAGGCAACAAATCTAGTAAGAAAGACTGCTACGGTTGCAATTAATACAATAGTGAGAACACGTTTGGCCATAATGACACACCCTTGCTGTAATGATAGGAGTTAGCTTATCACAAACTGAACTGAAATATGAATGATGATCATTTATTTATTTTCGATAAAAAATGATATTGATGAAATATTGTTATTCAACTCTGGTGAAGATAGAGAATAAGGTTATCGTTATGGTCTGCCTAAGTATTATCTAGACTTAGAGCGACGAACTCATATTGTATGACAGAAGTGATCATCGGGAAATGAGGCTGACGAGAAATAATGAGTAATCAGAAAAATTCGAAGCTATATAGTCAACTAATATGGAGCATGATGAAGACTGGCTTTCTTGGATTTGGAGGTGGTCCTTCTGTTGTTCCG
This sequence comes from Paenibacillus endoradicis, assembly GCF_024721975.1. The sequence continues at coordinate 421,215 of NZ_JANQBB010000004.1, forward strand.
TTAATCCGACATGAAGCTGTGAAAGCCTATAGTTGGCTAAGTGACGATGAGTTTGGAGAAATATTCGTCTTAGCTAATACATTACCCGGTCCTATTGCAACAAAGATGGCTGGTTACCTTGGGTATCGATTAAAAGGAGTATTCGGTGCAGTTATTGCAGTTATAGCTCATATTCTTCCTTCCTCTATTGCAATGATAGCCTTAATGTCAGTTGTTGGTTATTTCAGTAGCTCACTAGCAGTCCAAGGGATGATTAGTGCAGTTGTACCAGTTGTAGCTGTTATGCTCGGTGCAATGGCATATGAATTTGCGGAGAAAGCGGTAAAAGGATTAGGTATCTATTTCGGTATTGTCTTTTTCGTACTCGCTTTGCTGCTACTGCAGGTGATTAATATGCATCCTGCGATTGTTATTATACTCTTTATTGTTTATGGAACGATGCACTTTAAGCTAGTTGATCGATGGAAAGATAATAAGGTTCAGAAGGGGGAAGAATGATAGTGAATTGGATTGAACTTATCCAGTTATTTATAGGCTTCTTTGTCGCTAATGTTTTGGGATATGGTGGTGGTCCAGCTTCAATCCCTCTTATTTATAATGAAGTAGAAAAATATGCTTGGTCCACACCAACCGAGTTTTCTAATATAATTGCATTGGGTAATGCACTGCCAGGGCCAATATCAACTAAAATAGCAGCTTATATAGGTTATGACGTAGCTGGAATAGTAGGAAGTATTATTGCACTTATAGCTACAATAGTGCCATCAATTATCGCTTTAATTGTCATGCTGAAATTTCTGCAAAAATATCGCGAGTCAAAAGTGGTAAAAGGTATTAGCTTGCTAGTGCAACCAGTTATCGCAATGCTAATGCTTGTGCTTACTTGGCAAATGGCAGCTAACTCTATTGGAGATATCGGCTGGTTACAAACAATCATTATTGCTCTCGTGGCACTTTGGGCGATGCAAAAGAAAAAGATTCATCCCGCTTTTGTAGTACTAGCTGCCTTTATATATGGAGGTTTCCTACTCCCTTACTTCTGATTTAATTGCCTTGTTATTAGAAATTTATCTGTTGCTACTACCCACTCCGTTGTATGATTGACTAAGGACGTGGTTAAATCCATTATGGTAGATCACGATCATCAGAGCTTGATTAAGACATGAGGGGTAGATGCACTGTGGCAAGCGAACACGTTAATGGATTTATTATTGATTTGGATGGAACGGTATATACGGGACAACAGGATATTCCGGGAGCAATTAATGGGCTACGCAAGTTGCAACAGCATAACATTCCATTTCTTTTTCTAAGTAATCGTGGCAATTATTCGAGGGCAATGTGTCAAGAAAAGCTTGCTATTATGGGGATCCAAGTAGATGCTGAGCAAATTGTATTAAGTTCAACAGTTACTGCCAGATACTTGCGAGAGCATTATCCTCAAGATGCGATTTGGACGCTTGGTGATGCAGGATTAGCCGAAGAGTTACGATCACATAAGTTAGTCATAGCTGAAAAGCCTGAACAAGCTAAATGGCTAGTTATCACTTTACATGAATCTTTAACGTATGAAGATTTGAATATGGCATTTCGTGCTGTACGAGGTGGAGCGCAAATTATTGCAACGAATGAAGATCGCATGTTTCCAACTGAAGCGGGAGATTGTATTGATGTAGCGGGTATGATCGGCGCGATTGTATATGCAACTGGAGTCGAAGTAACTAAAGTAATGGGTAAGCCGTCTACGATTATGGCAGATACTGCACTATCTATTCTAGGCCTACCAGCATCTGAGTGTATGGTAGTCGGAGATAGTATCGCTTCAGACGTAATGTTAGGTAAGCTTCATGGAATAGCAACAGCATTAGTATTAACAGGATCAACTACTGCCGAAGATATAGAACAAAGTGAGATTAAACCTGATATCGTTGTGGGTAGTTTGGCTGCACTAATTGATCAACATATATCTATATAATATTCGAATATCATATGACTATAAATAAGGGCGAACAAGTCAGGAAACGACTTGTTCGCCCTTATTTTGCAAAAAAAATGCTACGCAGAACTACATACCACGTATATAGGAAGTAGGTGCATCAATATGACCCGTAACTTGCTTCATAGCATGCAATGCCCAGTATGGATCATTGAGCATGCCACGTCCGATCGCAATAAGATCAGCATCTTGATTAGCCAGTACAGATTCTGCAATTTCTGGTTGTTCAAGTTTGCCTACAGCAATAATCGGAATATTCGGGAAAGCCGCCTTGAATGCTCGTGCATATGGCACTTGGTAAGCAGCGTGATGACCTGGTTGAACTACAGAAACCGGACCTTCACCGCCTGTTGATACATGGAAGCAATCAACGCCTGCTTCATAATAACGCTTTGATATCGCAAGAGAATGTTCCAAAGTATAGCCGTTCTCCATATATTCAACTGCAGAAATACGGAATAATAACGGCATTTCAACTGGCATAACTGATCTTGCTGCTTGCACGATTTGTTCTCCAAATAGTGCGAGATCTAAGCCATATTGATCGTCACGTTGATTAATATTAGGTGAGTGGAATTGATGAATTAAATAACCATGTGCACCATGAATTTCGATACAATCAAAGCCGCATTTTACAGCACGATTGATGGCATCTTTGAATTTCTCGACAGTAGCTTCGACTTCTTCAGTTGATAAAGCATGTGGCTTAGGTGAGGTTTCATCATGTGTTACAGAAATAGCTGATGAAGACACAGCATCTGGTGCATCGGTAGCTTTTCTTCCGGCATGAGCGATCTGTATACCAATTTTGGCACCTTGTTTATGCGCAGCATCAACGATACGTCGGAATGCAGGGATATGATCATCGGACCATAAACCAAGGCAACGATTAGTAATTCTGCCTCTAGGTTCAACATTTGTCATCTCGACAATGATAAGAGCTGTACCTCCGATAGCACGTGAAGTGTAGTGGATGTGATGCCAATCATTCGGAATACCATCATTATCTTCAACAGCGTATTGACACATCGGAGCCATAACGATGCGATTTTTCAATGTCATGTTCTTTAATACAAATGGTTGATCAATGTAAGTCATTTTTCATCATCCTTCATCTATTATTGATTATGTGAAATAGTGACAAATTATTGACAACAAGTTTTGGACAAGCTCCAAAACTTGCTCAAAAATTTCCAATTGGAAGTTACAGTTGATACAATATATATATGCTTAAAGGTAAAACTACTTTTCTAACAATTGTTCAAGGCCGCTAATGAGTAATTTACATCGCGGATATTGTTTCAATGTATTCATCATCCCCTTCATTATTGCTTGACTAGGCCTTTCAGTTTGGAGTTGTTCCAACAAAATGACAAGCGACTCCGTTTCTAATTGGTCATCATTAGTTTTCAATAATTGAGTAATCTTTTCTATAATATGTTGTAATGTGATTGTATTTTCGGTAGAAATACATCTAAGATTGAACATCTCTTCTGTAACATATCCTACAGTTGCGTTATAAGCAATTGCATTCGTCTTGTCAACTAGGCTATGTGATAGCGATGCAATATCAATAGGTACCTTTTGTGTTATCAAAAACTCAGAATACCCTTTTAGATTCCCTTTAATACAAAGTAATAGATCGTATTTTATTGGCTCAACCGAGGAACCATATACTGTATCAATCAGCTTTAATAAAGATGCAGAAAATTGCTGATCATAAAAAGCAATTTTCTCAAATAAATTTTTGTTTACGTGGAGCATTTGCTCTTTAACAAAAATTAAAGCGAATTTACTATGTGATTCAAGTGACTGGAACATGATAGTATATAATGTGAAAAATTTATGTTCATTGGGAACTTCGCTGCTGACCACTCGGTCAATATCGTTTGTTATACCCATCATAAAGTTGTCCACAATTGAGAATATGAGCTCCTCTTTAGATTTAAAACTAAGATAGAAAGCACCTTTAGAAATTCCGCATTTTTCAGTTATTTCTTGAATTGACGTGGATTCAAAGCCTTTCTCAGCAAATAATTCAATAGCCTTAGTAATGATTAGCTGTTTTTTTGGCATAAGATTATCCCTCGCTTTTAGTATCGGTTGACATATGACTCATTAGTCATTATTATAAAAAATATAAGATAGAGAGTCAAGAAAGGATAGGTGTACTAGTGAACTCGATAGTTAATTTTGTATTGAAAAATAAGTTGGCAGTATGGTTACTCACCATAATTATAACGTTTTCAGGTGTGTATTCATCAACAAAAATGAATATGGAGACGATTCCAGATATCTCAATTCCATATTTAATGGTTATGGATGTGTATCCTGGAGCAACCGCTGAGCAGGTAATGGATGAGGTTACCGTTCCACTTGAAAAGATTCTCGAAAATCTAAGTGGAGTAAAAACTGTTATGTCTACTTCCTATTCTAGCATGTCTAGTCTACAAGTGGAGTATGATTATGGCACAGATATGGCCGAGGCAAAGCGCGAAATTCAAGCAGCACTTGATGGAGTGAAATTGCCAGCCAATGCTCAAGAGCCAATGATTACGGCGATCAGCTTTAACATGATGCCTATTCTAGCGCTAAGCGTAAGTAGTGATAAAGAAGATATTGTTAACTTGACTCATACGGTTGAAGATATTTTACTACCTAAGATTGAGAAAATTGAGGGTGTAGCTTCAGCAACAATGACTGGTCAACATATTGAAGAGGTAGAACTTACTTATAACACCGAAAAAATGGCTAGCTTAGGTGTAACAGAAGAGACGATCTCAAATCTAATCAAAGCAAGTGATATGTACACTTCGTTAGGTATATTTGAATTCGAAGAAGCTGAACAAGCGATCTCCGTTGATGGTAAATTCATGACAATGGACGATCTTAGCGAAATGCTGATCCCGGTAACACCAACTGCAGATCAACCAGCACCGTTTGTAAAATTAGGTGAGCTTGCTAATATTGAATTAGTAGGTAAAGTTCAATCAGTTTCACGTACTAATGGTCAAGATGCGATTGCGATTCAAATTGTGAAAGCTCAGGATGCTAATACGGTGACTGTTGTTAATGAACTGAAGGATTTAATGAAAGATGAGCAAGCGAGTATAGATGGTCTGGTAGTAGAAACAACACTTGATCAAGGCGCTCCTATTGAAAAATCCGTTCTAACGATGGTAGAAAAAGCAGTATTTGGTGGCTTGATCGCCGTTCTTATTATTCTATTGTTCTTACGTGATTTCAAATCAACAATCATATCTATTGTATCAATTCCGGTATCATTATTTATGGCTTTACTTGTACTAAACTGGTTAGATATTACACTGAATATTATGACACTAGGTGCAATTACTGTTGCGATTGGTCGTGTTATTGATGACTCCATCGTCGTCGTCGAGAATATCTATCGACGCTTGCATCTTAAGGAAGAGAAACTAACTGGTCGTGCACTTGTTCGTGAAGCAACGATTGAGATGTTCAAACCAATTCTATCTTCTACATTAGTAACGGTTGCAGTATTTGCTCCACTAGTGTTTGTAGGTGGAATGATCGGAGAATTGTTCTTACCGTTCGCTTTAACGATGAGCTTTGCGTTAATTGCATCCTTGATTGTTGCAATTACTATCGTTCCGGCACTGTCTCATATCTTATTTAAGAAAAAATTGTATGCTCCAAAAACAGAGAGCAAACATAAAGAAGTAGGTACACTAGCTAAGAAATATAGAGGTGTATTAGAGTGGACGCTTAAACATAAAGCGATTACGTCTATCATTTCTATTGTAATATTGGTAGGAAGTGTCATGCTAACTCCATTGATCGGAGTAAGTTTCCTTGGTAGTGAAGAAGACAAAGTAATGTATCTAACGTACGCGCCAAAAGCTGGTGAATTACATGAAGATACACTTAAATATGTAACAGAAGTAGAACAAAAATTAATTGCTCGTGAAGATGTTGATATCGTTCAATTATCTATTTCAGATAGTGCAGATATGATGTCAATGATGTCCGGCGGAGCAGGTGGATCGTTAATGTATGTTATCTTCGATCCAGATATGAAAAACTTCCCAGAAGTACGCGAAGAAATTGAAGAATATGTGAAGGGTATTGGCCACCCAGGTCGTTGGGGAAGTCAAAACTTCTCAATGAGTGCTATGTCTAGCAACGAAGTAAGTTATACACTTCACAGTGAAGACTTGAGTAATTTGGAAGAAGCTGTTCTCAAAGTTGAAGAAACATTACAAGGAAGTTCCTTGTTAACAGATGTATCTTCAACAAAAGAAGAAAGCTATGAAGCATTTACAATCAAAACAGATCAAGCTACATTATTGCAATATGGATTAACAACGGCACAAATCGTTATGATGTTATATCCTGATAACTCAGAACAGGTATTAACAAAAGTCGAAAGTGACGGGAAATCAATCGAAGTCATTGTTCAAAAAGAAGCAGTTACTCCAAAATCATTTGAAGATATATTGAAAATGCCTGTACAAACACCGATGGGGACAACGGTTGAGCTTGGTGATATTGTTGAGATAGAGGAAGGTTATGCTGTAAGTAGCCTTACTCGAAGCGAAGGACAGTATACGGCTACAGTATCCGGTACAATTGTTGGTGAAGATGTATCGAAAGCATCTTCAGATGTAGGTGGAAAAGTAGAAGCACTTGAATTACCTAAAGGCGTTGAGCTAGGCGAAGCAGGAGCAATGGCTGACATTCAAGAAGCATTTATCCAACTTATTGTTGCAATGCTTGCTGCAATAGCGATTGTCTACTTCATTCTTGTTGTAACATTTGGAGAAGGACTTGCGCCATTCGTAATTCTACTTTCATTACCGTTTACGGTGATCGGTGCATTCGCAGGACTGTTCATAACAGGTGAAACAATTTCTGTACCAGTTATGATGGGACTACTAATGCTCATAGGTATCGTCGTTACGAATGCGATTGTACTAGTCGACCGCATTATTCATATGGAACGTGATGGACTTTCATTACGTGAATCTATTCTAGAAGCTGGAACGACTCGTCTTCGTCCGATCTTAATGACGGCGATCGCGACGATCGGTGCGATGATCCCACTAGCAATTAGTGGTGGTGGTGGGGGCTTTATCTCTAAAGGTCTTGCCATTACAGTAATCGGTGGTTTGGCAAGTTCGACATTGCTAACACTAATCATTGTTCCAGTTGTATATGAAATGTTATCTAAACTACTGAAGAAAAATCGTCGTGAAGTAGAAGAAAACTAATAACCTTTAATAGAAAAGCAGTTTGTGCTTGAACGAAGTTGTTCAAGTACAAACTGCTTTTTTTAATTTGGTGCAAGCCAGGAGAAGTAAGGGATGTTACGTAATATTCCGAACGTAATTGTCAAAGTAATCATGAATATCATTATGATATTTGCAGACAACTTTTTGTGAAAATGCTGAGAGAGCCAGTATAAACCGTACAGCGGGATTAAGGAATAGATCAACATATTATAGTGAAATGACGCCTGGAAATTGAATTGTAATAGCTCGATTGCTGCTCGAGTAACGCCGCAACCCGGACAGTACAATCCTGTTAACGTGTGAAACGGACAAGGTATTCCGAGATTTGTAAGTGGTAACCATAATTTAAGGTAAGCTACTGATCCAATTGCAAAGAAAGAACCCCAAAATAATTTAGGATTCTTTCTAGTGAAAGATTGGAACTTATAATAACTTGTTAACATCATTTTGTACTAGTGCGTAGGATACAATTCCAAAGCCGAAGATGAACAGAACAAGGTATAGAATGGAATTGTCAGAACCGTGGAAACCACGTTGACGTTGTGCTTCATAAATATGCTTACCTGCTTGGTAACCCCATACGATTGACCAAATTCCACAAGTTACAATTGTTAATAGGAAGTGCTTTCCACCTGTAAAGCTTGAATCACCACTTAATTTACCAAGGTCATTAGTGAGAACAATGAACCAATAAATTCCATATAAACCACAAGTAATAAGTGATAATATGATACATAATGCGATATTTCTTTCCTGAATCATGTAAAATCTCCTTTTATGTATATAATCAAGTTGATACAACCTTTATATTATAGGAGATAAATACTGGTTATGACAAGGGGAGTTACTATAAAATTCCATTAAATGACGATATTTTGTTGATCGGCAATAGATCTAATATAGGTTGCTGCAGCATGATATTGATCATTAGTCGATAGGTGCTCGATAATAATCGGAGTATCTCCTTGCAACAAGTTCAATCGTTGGAGTAATACAGCATAATTAAGTTGTCCTTGTCCAGGAACAACTTCATCAAAGTGCAGTGTTAGCTTTGGCTGTAGATAGATATCTTTGGCATGTACATTTTTAATATAAGGACCAAGTTTTTCAATGAAGTCAATAATAAGCAGGTCATTGTGATAGTAGGTATGAGGTGTATTAATAATATTAACGGGATCAAAGTGCACTGCGAAAGCTTTGCGATCAATTGCTTTTACTAATTGCACATAACTTTCTACGCTATTAGGAAAAATCCAAGGCATCATTTCTAGAGCATAATATGTTCTAGTAGGTTGAACTGCATCGATAATAGTTCGAACAGTATCTACAATAAGAGCGAAAGTATAGTTACTTAAATTGTCTGCATGTGGTCCATCCCATTGCTCACTACGTGATCCTGCTATGTTCACGCATACTCCAGCACCTATTTCATTAGCTAGATTCAATCTTTGAATGCAATGATCGATGGCACTTTTCGCTAAAAGGTCGTTCGGACTTATCGGATTACTCCATGCTCCAACTTCAGCGATAACAATATCATATTGCTTAGCGACGGCAAGATAATGTGCGGCAAGATTCATATTAGATCCATCAAAGGGACAAGTGGTTGCGCGAAAACGAGCTTCATATAATGCTTTACCCCAAGTTTCGGGAGTTCCTTGTTCAATGAACACCTGACCACCTAAACGCATTTGTATATCACCTCAACGTAGTATTGTACTCTAAGATTAGATTATCATGAACGCGCGTTTATGTAAATTACAGAAATGACTTGGATGATTTTTAGTTGAAAAGGTAGCAAAAGTTGACAATGGTAGAGTTTAAGCGATATGATAAATAAATGAACGCGTGTTTATTTGAAAGTAGGTAACTAATTGAAAAAATCTGAAATTAATAGTATAGAGGTTGCTCGACTTGCAGGTGTATCACGTAGTACGGTAAGTCGCGTAGTTAATAACTATCCGAATGTACCCCTTGAAACGAAAGAGAAAGTGATGAAGGCGATTAAAGAACTCAATTACTTTCCAAATGTATCAGCTCAAATGTTAGCAGGCAAAAAGTCTCGAACCATTGGTTTATTTATGGTTAGTTCAGGCGAAGTTTCTGTAGACGTACTTACGAATATGATGATTGTAAGTGTCATTGAAAATGCTTCAGATTATGACTACTATGTATTGACATACATTATTCGTGACACCACAGACGAAGATATTATAAACAATGTGAAAGAAATTTTTTACCAGCGTAGAATTGATGGTGGTATCTTTATCGGTACAGATCATTATGAACCTTTTGTTGAGGAATTGATTCAAGAAGGCTTTATTATTGGAGTATTCGATCAGGAGCATCCAGAACATACAACTGGCAACCGGATTGTAGCAAATTTCAATAATGAATCAGGGATGAAGCAAGCGGTGGCTTATTTAGTAGGTCTTGGACATCGTGAGATTGGTGTTATTAATGGAAATGTAAAGCGACTATCAGGTGAGCGCAAATACGAAGGATTTACCCAAGCGATGGAGTTAAGTTCCTTACCTGTTAATCCAAGCTGGATAATATCTGCAGATTTTACGGAAGAGGCTGGATATAGCTCAATGAAACGATATTTCGAACTTCAAGAGCCATTGCCAACGGCATTTGTCGCTGCTAATGATAGTATAGCATTCGGTGCAATTCGTGCGATTCGTGAACAAGGACTACAAGTTCCCTCTGACATTTCGGTTATTGGGTTCGATGATCATGTCTTAAGCGAGAAGCATTCTCCACCATTAACAACGGTTAAAGTAGATTTCAAACGTTTGTTCAAAGATTTAATGAGTGTTTTAATCTCTAAAATTGAAAAACCTTCAGATGATATTAGACAGGTTAGTGTTGATAGTTCCTTAATTATCCGTGATTCTTGTATGCGGAAGGAATAAGATATCATATAAAGTTGATCTAATGCATATAAAGCTCTAATTAGCTAGTTCTAACATGAATTAGCTATGCTCTAATATAAACGCGCGTTTACTTAAGTGCTGTGACTATGACAACGAAATAATTGGAGGAATGAAAATGGAAAATCTATTAAATACTAAAGTGATTACTCAAATTGGGATACTGGTTGAAGATATTGAAAAGGTTAGTCAAGCGTACGCATCCTTTTTCGGCATAGATATACCACCGATTATAGTGACTGATGTTGCAGAAGTTGCACAAACTGAATTTATGGGGCAGCCTAGTGAAGCCCGAGCAAAATTAGCATTTTTTGATATGGGTTCTTTGCAGTTAGAGCTTATTGAGCCAGACCATCATGAAAGTACATGGCGTAATTATTTGAATGAACACGGTGAAGGTCCGCATCATATTGCATTTGTTATAGAAGGAATGAAAGAAAAGATCCAGTTACTGAATGAACAAGGATTTGCATTACAACAAAAAGGTGAGTATACAGGTGGTCGGTATGCATACATGGATACATTCAAAGAACTGAAAGTACTAATTGAATTACTTGAAAACGACAACTAGAAATTGACAGAGATAATTGTCAGAAAGGGGTAAGATATAATGAATATTTTTATAACTGGTGCTAATCGAGGACTTGGCTATGAAATTTTAGTGGAGGCACTACAACGTGGTCATCATATTTATGCTGCATTACGTAATGAAGAAGCAGTGAGTCAGCTAACAACATTAATCACGCAACAAAGCATGGAAGCTAGTCGAATCACGATACTATTATGTGATGTCACGAAAGAAGATGACATAGCTAAAACTGCTTTGCAATTGAAACGTAATAATGTAGTGTTGCATAGCATTGTTAACAGTGCAGCAATATTGGTTGGTCGTGAGACCGCTATTGTTGATTTGGATATAGATGATGTGATCAATAGTTTTGATGTTAATTTATTCGGGCCGATGCGTATCGTTAAGCATTTATTGCAATTACTAGCTCAGAGTGAAAGTTCTATCATTAATATTTCTTCGGAGGCAGGTAGTATTACGAATGCTTATGCAGGAGATTATCCTTACTCACTTTCCAAATGTGCGTTGAATTTATTCTCTGAACAACTAAAAAGATGGCTACACGCACATGATACGGTTGTATGGAGTATTCATCCGGGGTGGATGCGCACGGATATGGGTGGACCCTCTGCTCCGCTATCGCCTCAGCAAAGCGCTCAAGGTATTGTTAATATCATTGAACGTAAAGTAGCCATTGATTCATCATTCGCATTTATTAATTATAAAGGCGAGGCTATGAGTCTATAAAACTATGATGAAAAGATGAATTTTTATTAAATATTATGCATTACAGCATACTTTTTTAAAAGTAGTTTAAAAGAATGCGTTTACATTGTATAATGTTGCAATTATTCTCCTATTACCATTTGTAATTCTAGCCCAAAATGGATATGATAAATAGGTATAGTTAATGAGATCGTTCTAGATTAACTAGTCATCATTAAGGAGGATTTATAATGGCATTAGAATCAATGAAAGATATGTTGAACAAAGCACTTAAAGAAGGTTATGCTGTTGGTCAATTCAACATCAATAACTTAGAGTGGACTCAAGCTATTTTGGCTGCTGCTCAAGAAGAAAAATCCCCAGTAATTTTGGGTGTATCTGAAGGCGCGGCTCGTCACTTTGGCGGTTTCAAAGTTGTAACTGCAATCGTTTCTTCTCTTATCGATGAAATGAAAATTACTGTTCCAGTTGCTACACACTTGGATCACGGTTCTAGCTTTGACAAATGTAAAGAAGCAATCGATGCTGGTTTCACATCAGTAATGATTGACGCTTCTCATCATTCATTTGAAGAGAACGTTGCAATTACTAAATCAGTAGTTGAATATGCACATAGTAAAGGTGTTTCTGTAGAAGCTGAGCTTGGTACTGTTGGCGGACAAGAAGATGATGTTATTGCTGAAGGTGTTATCTACGCTGATCCTCAAGAGTGCTTCGAGCTTGTTAAACTTACAGGTATTGATTGCCTAGCTCCTGCTCTTGGTTCTGTTCATGGTCCTTATAAAGGCGAACCAAACCTTGGATTCAAAGAAATGGAAGAGATTTGTAAAACAATCAGCCTTCCTCTAGTTCTTCACGGTGGTACTGGTATCCCGACTGAGCATATTAAAAAATCTATCTCTCTTGGTACTTCCAAAATCAACGTGAACACTGAGAACCAAATCGAATTCACTAAAGCAGTTCGTGAAGTTCTTAGCAAAGATCTAGAAGCTTACGATCCTCGTAAATTCTTGGTTCCTGGTCGCGAAGCAATTAAAGCTACTGTTGCTGGAAAAATCCGTGAATTCGGTTCTTCTAACAAAGCATAATATAGCTTAAAATAATTTAGAGAAAATGCCTTCTGCATGCAGGAGGCATTTTTTTTGCTGTATATAGCTATCATTGTATTCTATTTTGGTGTGTATTTATGAAAATGTGTAATTAACTAAAAAAAGACTTGTCTTGATATCGTTTTCATGATACTTTCTTAATATAAAAACGTTTTTATTTGCAAAGGAAGAAAATATATGAGTAAAGTTACCATTAAAGATGTGGCCAGAGAAGCAGGTGTATCGATATCTACTGTCTCTAATGCATTAAATGATGTTGATGTATTAACTCCTGATACGAAGAAACATGTACTTAACGTTGCAAAACAATTAAATTATGTGCCCAATCTAAACGGTAAGTTGTTGAAATCCGGTAAAACAAAAATGTTAGGATTTTTTACGACAAGTGTGTCAGGTCCTTATTTTTATATCTTAGTAGATACGATGTCTAGAGAGTGTGAAAAACGAGGATATGGGTTAAATGTTTTTGTAACGAAAGATAAGAAGATTATTATGAGTAATATTCTTGGTAGTCGTGTCGATGGCGTCATTATTTTTGAAGAGGAACGGATTGGCACTAAAGAGATTACAACAATGGAAAAGAACAAGATCAAAGCTGTATTTTTGGATCGTAAGTTTCAAAACGAAACGATGGGTAGCATCATTTTCGATTCGTTTGATGCAGGATACGAAGCTACAAAGTTTTTGATTAATCTCGGACATAAGAAAATAGCTTACATTTCAGGAGTAGATGAAATGTTTGATAGCTTCCAACGCAAAGAGGGCTATCTAGCTGCATTGAAAGAATATAATTATGCTATTGATGATGATTATATTTTACAAGGCTATTTCGAAGAAGAAAGTTCTTACAATGTGGTGAAATCATTTTTGAAAGCACATCCTCACAAAGTCCCAGATGCATTTCTAGCTGGTAATGATTTAAGTGCAATAGGATGTATACGGGGTTTAAAATCAGAAGGTTATGATGTTCCCGAAGATATTACTGTCATGGGTTTCGATGATATTGATATTGCTCAATATTTTAATCCACCGCTAACAACGGTACGTAATCAGATTAAGAAACAAGCTATTCTCGTTATAGATCATTTAATTAACCTGATCCAAGAGAAAGAACAAGGGAAGATTGAAAATCTACCTGGTGAAATTGTCGTTCGCAAATCAAGTCATATTAAATATTAACGTTTTCGTGGTGAATTACCTAACATATTATACTTAAACGTAGCCACGTTTTACCAAAAATAAAAACGTTTTTATTGGTTTATAATCAAGGAGGTCACATGATGGTTGAGTCACAAAGTTATAAGAAAAATCGCGAACCACTTACGAAACGAATTAAGGAATTCTTCATTGATTTTGCTAGACAATGGGAAATTCAGGCGATGATCATACCAGGGGTTATTTTTATGTTTATTTTTTGTTATATTCCCATTTATGGTTTGACCATTGCGTTTAAGAGATATACAGTTATTGATCGACTTGATACAGCTCCTTGGGTCGGACTTGAGAACTTTAAGCTTATTTTATCAGACACCTTTTTTTGGGACTCGGTTATTAATACGCTTGGAATAAGTTTCTTAAAGCTGGGGATAGGATTTACTATTCCGATTATCTTATCCATTATGATCTATGAGGTAAGTTCAGGTAAATTGAAGAAATTCGTGCAAACAGTGTCTTATTTACCCCATTTCTTATCTTGGATTGTATTAGGTGGTATGTTAATCAATTGGTTCGCGACATCAGGTTTGTTCAATGAATTACTTCTTAGTTTAGGGCTCATTTCTGAACCGAGAAATATATTGCTTGATCCTAATAAGTATTGGTGGATTGCTACATTATCAGATATTTGGAAAGAAGCTGGTTGGGGAACGATTCTTTATTTAGCTGTTATGGCTAAGATTGATCCGACATTCTATGAAGCAGCCAAAATTGATGGTGCTGGCCGTTTGAAACAAATTTGGTATATTACGATTCCAAATATGAAGCTAATGATCAGCTTGAATCTTATCCTCACTGTAAGCGGTTTATTAGGTTCCAATCTTGATCAAACATTAGTACTAATGAATTCACAAAACCGTGAAAATGCAGAAGTTATTAATTCCTATGTATATCGAATGGGGTTAGCCCAAGGTGATTTCTCTTATGCGACTGCTGTTGGACTAGGTGTCTCCATTGTATCAGTAATTTTACTGCTTACAGCCAATTCGATTTCGAAGAAATTAAATGATAATGAATCTGTATTGTAACTTTAGCATCGGAGGTATTAAACATGAATTCAAAAGCATTAAAAAAAGATTGGAATAGTCGAATATTTGATTATGTGAACATGGCGTGTCTAATTATATTTACAATTGTTATTATAGTTCCATTATGGAATGTCATTGTCTCTTCCTTTAGTTCGAGCCGAGCATTATCAGAGGGTGGATTTATCTTCTGGACCCCTGAGTTTTCATTAGAAAATTATCGTGCAGTTTTTAGAGATGATATGATTTGGCAAGCATTCTTTATCTCGATAGCCAAAACAGTTATTGGCGTAATAACACATGTGTTATTCTGCGCTATGGTTGCTTATGGATTAAGTAAGAACAACATTCGTGGTCGTAAGTTTTACGTTGGGATGGGCGTTGTTACGATGTTCTTCTCTGGTGGTATGATTCCTACTTATTTATTAATTAAGCAATTAGGAATGTTAAATAGCTTTTGGGTGTATATTATTCCTGCATTATTAAGTTTTTATGATGTTATTATTTTGATGAACTTTTTCAAAAACGTTCCACCTGCATTGGAAGAATCGGCTAAAATCGACGGTGCTGGTCATTGGAAAATTTTCATGAAAATATTTATTCCGCTATCTATGCCAGCAATGGCAACAATCGCTATGTTCAATGGGGTTAATCAATGGAATGACTTTATGACGACTAAAATCTATGTGACCAATGAAAACTTGTATCCATTGCAGATGAAATTATATGAAATTATTGTCCAATCTCAAACGCAAGCGATGCAAAACATTAGTGGTTCAGTCGTTATTGAAACAGCAACTAAAGGGGTTCAGTTAGCAACAATTGTAATTACAACATTACCAATTGTTATCATTTATCCTTTATTACAGCGCTACTTTATGTCTGGAATGATGGTAGGGGCGGTGAAGGAATAACAAAAAACTAAACTTGAAGATTTATTTGTATTTAGCTAGTGGTGAAAATTAAAACGTTTTTATTATAAGGGGGCTAAACTATGTTTTATGGAAATGGAAGTAAATCGAAAAAAAGTTTTATGTTATTTTCTGTAGTAATGATTTTCGCGCTTGTACTGTCGGCTTGTGGTAAGAGCGGTTCAAATGAGGGTACAAAAGTATCTATTGAGGATCGTTATGAATTAGATGCAAATACTCCAGCTTGGAAGTTAGATAATAAAGAAGAAACTACAAAATTAACATGGTATGTCAATGCTGATTGGTGGAATAACGACTATGGTAATGACGTAGTAACAAAAAAAATTAAAGAAGATCTAAATATTGATATCAAATTCCTTACAGGTGATGATACAAAATTAAACACATTCTTTGCTGGTGATGATATGCCAGATTTAATTACTGTATTTGACGCTAATTCTGCTCTTGTACAAAAAGCATCAACATGGGCAATGCCATTAAATGAATTGGCAGAACAGTATGATCCTTATTTCTTACAAGTTGCAGCAAAAGATACTATGAATTGGTTCCAACAGGAAGATGGCAACACATATGGTTATTCTAACTATTCCAATACACAAGAAGATTATGAAAGCGGCACTATTGCTGCTAAAGCAGCATTCATCATTCGTAAAGATGTATATGAAGCGCTAGGACAACCGAGTATGGGTACTCCAGAAGAGTTTCAAGCTGTATTGTTACAAATTAAAACAAAGTTCCCAGCATTACTTCCATTTGGTTTTAACTCCATTGGTACAGGTACAGGTTCATTAGGTGATGTATTCCAAGACTTTATTGGTGTTCCTCTATCCGATGAGAACGGTCAGTTTTATAATCGTAACTTAGATAGTGACTACTTGACTTGGTTATCGACATTAAACAAAGTATATCGCGATGGATCAATTAGTGATGATAGCTTTGCAGATGATGCTGTCGCTTTTGAAGAAAAAATTAAGTCAGGAAAATATGCAACGATGTTGATTGAGGGTACACCGAACCAAGGTGGTAACTTACAAATCTTCAATAGTGCTAACCCTGGTAAAGAATATATTGCTATTGATGGTCCACAAAGTACAGTAGGAAATAGCCCAACATTAAATCAATCCGGTGTTACAGGTTGGATGATCAATTTTATTACTAACTCTAATATCGAACCAGCTAAATCTATTCAACTATTTACTTACTTGTTAAGTGAAGAAGGACAAATGCTGATGAACTATGGTATTGAAGGTGAAACTTATCAATACACAGCAGATGGAAAAGTAGAATTGCTACCAGAAGTGAAAGAAATACAAGTAAGTAATGCGGATAAATTTAAGAAGGAATACCGTTTAGGAGAGTTTATGTTCTTTGGTCATGACAAACATAAAG
Source organism: Paenibacillus endoradicis (assembly GCF_024721975.1). The sequence goes on from NZ_JANQBB010000004.1 coordinate 438,384, forward strand.
TATTAAGTGAAGATGCGTTCCCTGAATCAGTGAAACAATTGCAAGAATGGGGTAAAGGGAAATTGGTACCACATTTTATTATTGAAAACCTTAGTCCTGAACAAGGTACTCCTGAAGCTAGATCTTTAAGTGCTATTAATACACAATGGAATACAACACTTGTTAGTTTAATTCGTTCGAAGGATGTTGCGACATTTGATACTGTACTCCACCAATATGAAGTTTTCTTATCAGATAATAAATGGGATGCAATTCTTAAAGTTTATAACGAAAAAATGGCAAGAAACAAAGAAAAATTAGGCTTGTAGTAATGAAGTGATATCTACAGAGAAAGAAGAGCGGGAGGAAACTATCATGAAAAACATCACGGCTTACCATTCGAATGGAGCAGAAGCATTGTTTGTTAAAAAGAGTATCGAACAATTAGCTCCCTATGCTTCAGATGTCACGGAAGTGACAATTTCGATTAATGAGCAGATGACCTATCAGGAGATAGATGGTTTCGGTGCTTCTTTCACAGACTCTTCGGCATATCTGATGAATCAAGTATTAGAACCAGAACAACGTGAACAAGCAATGAAAATGTTGTTTGATCCTGTACAAGGAATAGGTTTGTCTGTAATGCGTAATCCGATGGGAGCGTCGGATTATGCAAGAGATTTCTATAGTTATAATGATCTTCCTGAAGGTGAGACAGACGAAGCATTATCTCAGTTCACGATAGCACATGATGAGCAGGATATTGTTCCGTTAGTTAAGGAAGCTTTGTCCTTAAATGAAGAAATTAAACTAATGGCATCACCGTGGAGTCCACCAGCATGGATGAAGACTAGTGGTTCGATGATTGGCGGGGAGTTGAAGAAAGAGTACTATTCAACTTACGCAACCTATTTTGTGAAGTATATACAAGCTTATGCAGAGCATGGACTACCTATGTATGCCATTACTCCACAAAATGAAGCGCTGTATTCTCCTGGACATTACCCAGGTATGATTATGCTACCTGAAGTTCAAAGTGAATTTATTAAGCATCACTTGAAACCAGCCTTCGTAGAACACGGTATCTCTACAAAAATATTATGTTATGACCACAACTGGGATGAGCCGAACTATCCACTTCATGTTCTAGAAACAGCAGATGATGCAGTAGATGGTGTAGCATGGCATTGGTATGGTGGTTCACCAAGTACACAATCGGATGTATTTCATAAGTTCCCATTGAAAGAGGTACACTTTACTGAGGGATCTGGCGGGGAATGGATTCCAGTTTTTGAACCTGCATTTTCCAATGTCATGCGTACAGGTATTGAGATCATTCGTAATTATAGTAAGAGTCTAGTACTGTGGAATATGGCATTAGATGAAAACAATGGTCCAACTGTACCTGGTTTTGGAAACAGTACTTGTCGTGGCATTGTCCAAGTCAATCAACAAACGAAAGAGCTTACGTATACGTTGGATTATTATGCACTCGCGCATTTCAGTAAATGTATTCGTCCTAATGCTGTTCGTTTGGACACACAATCTACGAATGAACAAGTTCGTTCAGTGTCAGTAAGAAATAAAGATAACTCTATTGCTTTGGTATTATTTAATGACAGTGAACTGAACTGTAATGCTTCAATTGCATTGCCAGGTGCAGAATCAATTGTTATAGCTGTAGAGGCAAAAAGCGCGATAACGATTCATTTGAAACGTTAATGTAACGATAACAAACTCTTTAGTAAATAAAATACACCCTGTAAAGTAGATACTTCTTAATAAGTCTACTTTACAGGGTGTTTTTATTGATTGCTTTAGTTGGATTTTAGCTTGAATGTAGCAGTTACGGGATTATGATCACTATTTGCAAATTGTAAATTCTCCGTTGAAACATTAACGATTTCTACATTAGATGACACTAAGAAACCATCAATTACAGCTAAGAAGTTTTCCCCCGCTGTGTAAGCAACATCGAGTGTGCGTACAGTTGGAATGTCGGTGTTGACTGCCCATTGGAAGCCATTAGGTGTGAAATCTTCCGGGAATTTCTGCAGCCATTCTGGCCATGATTGCGTAGTTGGGAATTTGGTTGAATCCGTTCCAGGCAAAGCATGATTCCAATCCCCACCAATAATTAGATAATGACCCTCAGCCATTTGTTTTTCTATATATTGACTTAGAAATTGTAATTGCTGTTGACGTATCGTACCGCCTTTATCGAATGCAGATAGATGAAGGTTCAATAATATTAACTCTTGCCCATTGCTGACAGGAAGTCTCATTTCTACGAATGCTCGGTCTAGCTCGAACAATTGCACAGGCCAGCTTTCTTTACCGGGAAGATCATATCTTGATTGATCACTAATATGGAACTTGCTAAGTGATAGAAGTCCACTTTCTACTTTACCCATTGGCTTAGTAATAGGAATTGGCACCCACGGTGTTTTATAATTATAAGCAAATACACTACTATAATCAGGTAATTTATGAATGATAGTATCGACCTCATCTAATTTATATGATCTAGTAGCATCAACATCAACTTCCTGCAGAAGATAGATGTCTGAATTTAATTGATTCATTGTAGCTGTAATGGCTGCCATATTACTTTCCGTTTGAGCTAAGCTACTAGAGCGAGACATCTTTCCTCCATCCATGAAAAAATCTTGCTTAGCATCTAATCCAGCATATCCAATATTGAACGTAGTAATTGTAAATGGTTTTGTAGCGTTAATCGTTTCAGATACAGGATGACGAATTAATAAGGCCTCAACAGCATTAGGTTTGTAATCAGTGAGCGAGACATATCCAATAAATCCACCAATGACTATGATGGCGATACTAAAAATCAACAGTACGAAACGTATAATCAATTTTTTCATAGTTACACTCCTTAAATGATAAATATAAAACAAATTGTTGATATTGTAGTAAATAACTGTAAAATAATAGTTGATCAAGATGATGTTCACCGGAGAGTTGAATTAAATTTAATAAGTGAGGATGATCTAATTGAATTGTGTAAGTTGTGGAACTACTAATCTAGAAGGTGCGGTTCATTGTCATAATTGCGGGACAAAACTAGCTTTGGAACAACCTGCAAATCATGTTCAAGAGGTAGCGGCATCCACGCAGCAACAGCCAGCATATCAACAGGATCCGCAAGTGTTTACTCAAGTGCCACTACAAGGCTATCAACAAGTACCACAGCAACAAGGTTTCCAGCAAGTATCACCACAGCAAGGTTATCAACAAGTACCTCCCCAAGGATATGCACAATCACCACAGGGTAATAATTATCAACAACAGCCTCAAGGGAATTATCCACCACAACAAGGCTATCAACCACCATATGCTGTAGCACCAGCTCCTGCAAAAGATCAACTAAAACCAGTAAAAGACTACTTCAAGTATGTATTGGCGATATTAAAAAGACCCCATGTCGAAGCTTTTTCAAAAGATAAAAATCAAATATTATTCGGTGCTATTAACATTATAGCATTTGCTGTATTGTTTGGGTTAACGACTTGGTTTTACATGAATAGCATACTAGATAATATATTTGGTCAGTCAGTATCATTCGTATCATCATTTTTAGTACCAGTTATAGTTTCTGCTATCTGCTTAGCAATTGGTGGATGTGTCGCATTTGGGTTGAATAAACTAAATAAGTTAACGACTAACTTTGTTGATGTAATGTCGCAATGGTTTGCTTATATGGCTTTACCTGCGGCAATTATGCCATTAATCTTCTTAATTACATTAGTTGGCCTAGCGAAGTTGGCAATGTTGTTACTAGCTGTTGTAGTAATTAGTGTCTTTGCAAGTGGTGCATCTATTGTGAAAAATTATAAAATAGGCAAAAAGCATGTTATTGATCCTATGTATTCAACAGGAATTATGTTCGCAGTACAAGGACTATTTTTATATTTCTTAATTAATGAATTAGTATCTTCTTTCGTAAATAATATCGGAAATAGCTTAACTAATATATTTGGTGGTTGATTAGTTTCTATTATTGAAATGATTACATATACCATAAAAAACACTGCATTCGATTATGATTGCAGTGTTTTTTACTATTAGTTCTGATTCTGCTAGATAACTCAATAATTAATTTGATTAATTTGCGTAATATTCGTTCTCAAGGCACATTATAAGGTACAATAGGATATAGAAGCACAAAGGAGTGTACGAAATGGCAAATGAGGAAGTAGTTTTAACACAAGATGGACATGATCAATTAACAGCAGAACTTGAAGAACTAAAAGGAACTAAGCGTCGCGAAATAGCAGAACGTTTGAAGCAAGCTATTAGCTATGGTGACTTGAAAGAAAATGGTGAGTATCATGCGGCCAAAAACGATCAAGCATTTATGGAAACACGTATCAAACAAATAGAGGCGATGCTTCGTGTAGCAAAAATCGTAAAAGCGGAAAGCAAATCGATTGTAGCCGTTGGTTCAACAGTTGTTTTATATGATGAAGAATATGATGAAAATGTTGAATATACGATTGTAGGTCAGTCAGAAGCAGATGTTATAAACTTCAAAATCTCTTATGAAAGTCCACTTGGTAAAACGATTATCGGTAAGAAAGTCAATGATATCATTAAAGTTGACGCCCCAGTAGGAACGATTATGTATAAACTTCTTGAAATAAAATAATATATTGAAACAATAGGTAGCCATATTTCGTCTAATGATTAACTCAAACAAAGGAGTTGAATCTAATGAGAAAATGGCTATTGTTAATTATAGCGGTTGGCGTATTAATAGTAACAGCATGTCAAAAGCAAGAAAGCACTGCGCAACCCCCTCCAATCATTACAGAAGAGATAGATAACAACGTAACTATGCCTCCAATAATAGATCAAACGTCCCCTAAACCTACTAATGAGTCTACCCCTAATGATAATGAACCACAGCAACTACAGCCAGAACAATTAGCCCAGCTTATTGTCGAGAAATTAGCACAAGGTCAGTTGATTGATATCGCTCCATATGTAGCGGAGGATGTTGCAGTAAGATTTTCACCGTACCCATATATTCGTGAAGATGTTGATTTTGAATTAACACAATTACAGTTTGTCACTGCTATGAGTGCCGATACGATTGTAACTGCAAGAGAGTATGATGGCTCTGGAGAGCCAATGGAACTAACGTTCGCGCAATACTATCATGAATTCATTAATGATCGTGCATATGCTACAGATGCTGTTGTCGGGGTTAATACGACTAATGGTCTAGGTTCAATGATACAAAACTGGCAAGATATATATTCTACTGAACAATACACATCAGTAGAATATTATATTGAAGGAACAGCGGAGTATGAAGGGATGGATTGGAACAGCTTACGGTTAGTTTTCGAGGAGCAGGCAGGTCAATATTTTCTAGTAGCTGTTATCCATGGCCAATGGACGATGTAATGTAGTATCCAAGTTTCTAGTTATGTAACGAAAGGGTGCTCTATGTTGACAGTAATTACTGCTAACATAGAGCACCCTAATTTATAAGTAGATTACATTTTTGACGTGAGCATGCGAACGGCTTTGAATAATTGGAATCGTGAGAATCTTGCAAATGTGCGCATTGATTTGGGAATGATTTTAATGGATGTATGTTCATGCAACGTATTGTGAACTAGAGCTGCAATGATAAGTACCGTACCGACAATTTCAAAAGTACTAATACTATAGCCTTGAATCGCGATGATTATAAAAGTTGTGATCGGAACGAAATTAATAAATAGTACACCGTGAGTGGAAGATAAAAGTTGTAAGCCTTTATTCCAGCTTAATAAGGCAACAAGGCCAGGTAATAGTACCATAAATGCCATTTCATATTTCACACTCGATAAAGTTTCTAGCGTTGGTATTTCTAACATTCCCGTAGCAGTTCCTGATGCGACCACGAGGAATGCCACACCATTACCAAGTAAGCAAGTTAATGTAGAATATCGAAGAATCGACCAGCCCTTAAAGCGAGAACCACCTAATGAGTAGACGACCCAACCAGTAACACCAATAAAAATTAATAAGAGTGGCAATAGTTGATTACTATTCATGAAGAAGAATGACAAATCACCTCTAGTGATGACTAGCATCGCTCCTACGAAAGCAATGACAATATTACGAGCGGTAGTTGCTGTTGGTCTTTTGCGTGTACCTAGCCAGACTAATACAATTGTTATAATTGGCATAAGAACTTCCATAATAGAAGCAATAACCGTACCTGCCTCACCCATCATCTGTTGCCCTAGAAACACACACATATTGTAGACGACGAACGCCATAGACCCGAAAAATGCTAGTGCAAGTCCGCGTCCCTCTAGTTTGAAAGCTTTACGGCCCTCTTTAGCTAGCAAAATAATCGTTAATAATATACTAACCAAGAAATATCTAATAAATGAGAAGTAGAACGGATCTATATGTTGTAATGCCAAATGCGCAACAGGAAACATTGCTCCCCAAGACACACTAGCGATAAGACATAATAACGCTCCGATCACTACATTTTTTCTAACCATTGTGGTAACTCTCCATCCTAATAATATCCAGTATTTTATCTATGATATTACTATAGAAGATTAGAAGAACTATGTAAAATGATTGAAAGTAACTAAATCCATCATTTATAATGATATTACAATATATAGTCTGCTTGACGAATTAACTAGGAATGGGGGATCAATGTGGAACTAAATGACTTAATTATATTTCAAAAAGTAGTTGAATGTGGCAGTGTAAGTAAAGCAGCAGAGCAATTAAGTTATGTGCAATCGAATGTCACTGCTCGAATCAAAGTGTTAGAGAAGGAATTGCATACGCCACTATTCATTCGCCACAAACGTGGAATGATTATTAACTCAGAAGGAAAACGTTTACTGGAATATGCGAAAGAAATTACGGCGAAAGTCGAAGAAATGAAACGGAGTTTTCAAGATCAAGATGGAGCTTCGGGTATGTTAAAGATCGGAATTGTAGAGACGGTAATCGCTCTCCCACATATTCTATCATCATTCAACGACCATTATCCTAATGTAGAATTATCGTTAATTGCTGGGGTTACAGATCAACTTGTCCAAGATGTTATTGATATGAAATTGGATGGAGCTTTCGTAACCGGACCAATTCGCCATCCGAATGTAGAACAGTTAGCTGTTATTCAAGAGAAGTTAGTTCTAGTATCTAAGCGAGACAGCTTTACGATGGATCAATTAACCACGACTCCGTTTCTACTTTATCACAAAGGATGTGGCTATCGTGGACGATTGGAAAGTTGGATGAAGGTCGAAGGAATTATTCCGCGTAAAATAATGGAGTTTGGCACATTCGGGACAATTATTGGAAGTGTTGCTGCAGGTATTGGAGTTACAATAATCCCTCAATCTAGCGTAATAGATCTCGTTGCTACTGAAGTTGTAGAGGAGCATCAATTACCAGAACCTTATTGTGATATTACTACCATCTTCGTATGGCGAAAAGATTCTTATATTACGAATACACTTTCACATTTTATAGATGAAATTCAAAAACACGCCTATATGTTAGAAGAAATAAATGATAATAAGTGAATAATAACAAGTAAATAATAGTGAAATTACTATTGTAATTGAAAATAATCGTTAAATAATTAGTAAATATTAATTTTGGGTTGATCTCCACACATTTCACTCATATAATAAGTTAATACATTACTATACTAAAGTAATGTATAGCATCTACAAATTAGGGAGTGTACTTGATGAAGGTTGCTATATTAGGTAGCAGTGGTGGCAATTTGTTTAATTTGGGTGGTCGTGACCCCGAGAAATTATTAGGTGAAATTTTGGTACAATGTCAGAGTGCTGGTGTTGAAATTACGGCAGTCCAATTTATAGCTGCGCAAGAATCTATGGATGTAGCCAAAGGCAAAACATTAGCATCTTTGTATAGCTGGAACGCTACAGAGCAGACCTTCGTGAAAGGACAACAAAATAATCTATCCACCATTAACGATCAAGCGAAAGATGCAGATAAAGCAATTGCAAAGCTTATTCGCAATAAAGAAGTAGATGGTATTATCATCATGAGCGGTGATCCTGAGGGAACGAATAACGCTGCTATTACAGCAGCAGCTGAGTTCAAACTGCCGATTGTAGGTACAGGCGGAACGTCTATGGCAATTATTAGTTCTAAAGGGGCTAATGTGATCGCTACTTCAGGAACGACGGGTACAACGAACCGTACAAGAGCAGTTTCTTTCTTAACTTCACTAAGTAAACAATGGAATATTAAATACATGCCTGTTCTAGGTCATCAAGGTAATAATAGTCAAGGTTCGTCTGTAAGTGTATGGAAACGAATTAACTTTAAAGGTATTATGCAAGCTTCCTTACCAGGATTTATTGCGATGGCTATTGTACTTGCCTTAAGTAAAATTCCTGCATTATCTGTTTTAAGTGATGTGTTTAATGTTATTATTGGTGCCTTACCCGTATTAATTGCTGTTATTGCAGCGAAACAAGTATCTGAGTTAGATGAAGTTTCGATTGTTGCTGGTGTTATCGCGGGTATTCTATCAACTGAAGGCGGAATTATCGGTGGTATGATTGGTGGTATTCTAGCTGGTATTTTCGTACAATGGTTATTTACCAAATGTGTTCAGTGGCGCTTCCCGATGACTACAGTAAACATTGTAGCCGGTGGTGTTTCCGGTCTTGTAGCCGGTCTACTTATGTATTTCCTCGTATCTCCGATTGCATTACAGCTTGGAGAATGGGTGAAAATTATTATTAATGTAGCAATTGAATTTAATCCGATACTAGCAGGCATACTAGCAGGATTGTTGATCTGGCCAGCTATTCTAGCAGGTGTATATCACGCGGCAATTTTGCCAATCGTATTACTTGAGATGGAAACAACAGGTAATAGCTTCCTTGGAGCTGTAGATATGGTTGGTCTAGTTATGGTTTCCGCTGGTATTACACTAGCTAATATTATTAGCCCACGTGATAAAGGAGAAGCAGCAGTTGCAACACCAGGCTTCTTAATTAATATGGGTTTTGGTACATTCGTTGAAGCGGCGTATCCGTTCATGTTCTCTAATAAAGTAGTATTTGCCGGAGCGATTATTGCTTCAGGTATTGGTGGAGGTCTAGTTGGACTATTTGCCATTCGTGGTACGGCCTATGTTCCATCGTTCATGGCTCCATTCTTATCCGATAATCCATGGGGCTTTGCGATTGCTATGCTTGTCTCCTTACTCGTTGCTTTCGCAATAACGATTATTGCGAATAAGACAGTAAAATTGAAATAATTTCACTAATAATATAGAAGCTATGAAGTAGCTAATTTACTTTATAGCTTTTTTTTGGAATTTCACAATAAAAAATATAGTTACTTGCAATTTGTTGGCGTTATATGCACAATATAAGTAGGTATATGTAAGTGGCATCAATCAGAGGGCAATATAATAGAAGTAACTCAAGTAGTTAACAAAAAGTGGCTTATGCTTTCGAAGTACTTTTTGTTTGCAAGATGTAGCACAGGGAGCTAACAAAAAGTTGTAAAGGATGATATAGATGGAATTAGGTATATCGACGTTTGTAGAATGTAATCCCGATCCAAAGACGGGGGAGCTTATTAGTCATGCTGAGCGAATTCGTCAAGTTGTGGAAGAAATCGTCTTAGCAGATCAAGTGGGACTAGATGTATACGGTGTAGGTGAACATCATCGTCAAGATTACGCAGCTTCTTCACCTGCGACAATTCTTGCTGCAGGAGCGGCAAGAACGAAAAATATCCGGCTAACAAGTGCGGTAACAGTATTATCTTCTGATGATCCTGTTCGAGTGTATCAACAATTTGCTACTGTTGACGCAATCTCTAATGGTCGTGCTGAAATTATGGCAGGCAGAGGCTCATTTATTGAATCGTTTCCACTATTCGGCTATGACCTAGAGGATTATGATGAACTATTTGATGAAAAGTTAGATCTATTACTTCATCTTACAAAGTCAGAAGTAGTTAGCTGGAAAGGTAAACATCGTTCATCAATTAATGCTAGAGGGATTTACCCACGTCCAGTACAAGATCCACTTCCAGTATGGATAGGTAGTGGTGGTAATCAGCAATCGGTTGTTAGAGCCGGGTATCTCGGTCTTCCGCTAGTATTAGCTATTATTGGTGGAAGTCCATATCACTTCGCTCCACTTGTTGAATTGTATAAGCGGGCAGCTACTAAAGCAGGGCATGACATTAGTAAATTACCGATTGCCTCACATTCTCATGGCTTTATCGCGGATACGACGGAACTTGCTGCTGAGCAATTCTTCCCTCCTGCGCAAGCTGTTATGAACATTCTTGGTCGCGAAAGAGGATGGAGTCCTTATACTAGACAGACTTTTGATCATGCTCGTAGTATTGAAGGCGCGCTATATGTTGGTGATTCGCAATATGTTGCGCAGAAGATTATCAACTTACGTAAACATGTAGGTATTACACGTTTTATGATTCATATGCCATTAGGTACGATGCCACATGATCAAGTGATGCATGGTATTGAATTATTCGGTAAAGAAGTTGCTCCAATTGTTCGCGAAGAAATTGCGAAATGGGAGAAAGAACAAGGATTATAAAATACTATTGCGAAAATCCGTTATGTCCATGACATAGCGGATTTTTTTGTGTATAAGTGCAAGACTTGATTATATTAATCAAATATTAGGCCTTTCTAGATGGGATAATGGTATAATTTATGAAAATGTGATACAGGAATGAGGCTTTTCTGTTGTTATATGTTCTGAAATCATTAAAAAAATATTTAATGAGTCATAAACTACTATTATGCTTTGTTGTACTTGCCATAATATTTGAATTAGCTTTTGAATACTTCACATCATTGAGTATGAAATATTTGATCGATGAAGCAATACTACCGCAAAATATGACTGTATTTTTCATCGTATTAATTATATTTGTTGTCGGAGGATTACTTAACCTTATTATTGGCATAGGCGGAGACTTTTCACTAGCCAAATTGAATGAAAAAACGTTGCTTGGATTACGTAGTGATGTGTATAGGCAACTTCAAACGTTATCTTCTAAAGCCTATCAAAAATATCGTAGTGGTGATTTATTGTCTCGGTTTACGCTTGATGCTCCGGCAATTGAATATGCACTTCAGCAAGTATTTGTTATCGGTTTATATTCCTTTATGAGTGCTATTGTTGGAGTAGTATTAATGATTACAATTTCATGGAAATTAACAATTGTTGCTGTTGTAGGCTCTTTAATGGTTATCTTGCCACAAGCACTGATGAGCAAACGAGCAAAATTATATAATCAAAGCTATGTTGATGGAATGGAGCAATTTTCTAATCATATCGAAGAGGAAGTAAAGGGATTTCGCACGATACAGGCCTTCAACTTGAAACGTAGTTTCGAACAACGTTTCGATAAGCAGATGGGCTTGCTGTATTCATTCGGCGTAAAGCGTAGCTTTATTAATTCGAATTTAGAAAGATTACCTGTCATGATCTTAACGCTTGTCAATGTTGCGGTATTAGCGATAGGTGGTTATTTCACGTTTCAAAAACAAATGTCGATTGGTGATTTCACAGCTTTCAATTCTATATTTCTTACATTTAATTATGGTATAACAGCGTTTATGCGAATCATTCCAGCATTTATCGAGGGTGAAGTTGGTATGAAGCGAGTGAATGAAATATTAGAGTTGCAACAGGAAATTGTTGAAGTAGAGCAACCTCTTGTTTTAACGAATACAGGCGCTGATATTTTATTTAACAATGTCAGCTTTGGATATAATGATAATGAAAAGATTTTAAATCGTATTTCATTACTTATTAAGGATGGGCAATATGTAGCGATCGTGGGGACAAGTGGTTCAGGTAAGAGTACGTTAGTACAATTATTATTACGTTTCTATCAGGCACAAGAAGGTAGCATTACGATTCAATCGACCCTACTTGAGCAAGTGGAATTGGAGAGTCTGTTCCGTACCGTTGGGGTTGTATTTCAAGAACCCTATCTGTTCAACGCGACATTACGTAGCAACTTATTGTTAGGCAATGCCGATGCTACTCTTGAAGAAGTTGGACGTGCTCTAGATATGGCAGGATTAAGCGAACTGATTGCTGATCTACCTCAAGGACTTGATACAATGATCGTTAATGAAGGTCAAAACTTCTCAGCAGGAGAAAGACAACGGATCGCTATAGCACAGACCGTATTACGTAATCCTCATATCTTTATTGCGGATGATATTACAGCAGCACTTGATCCGGAAGCAGAATCTATTATTAATGAATGTTTGGCCAAATTAAGTCACAATCGGACGCTTATACATATTACACATCGACTTCATACGATAATGAGGGCAGATTTTATTTATGTGCTAGATAGAGGTCAATTAGTCGGATCAGGGACGCACGATGAATTACTTACTACATGTGCTCATTACGCGCAGATGTGGACGAGACAGCAAGGATTCCAGTGGAGCCAAGATGGACATCGAGTAAGTATTGCATCCTATAGACTTAAGCAGTTACCTTTCTTTGCCGAAGTAGAAGATGAAGCATTACAGCATCTTACAACGCAGTTCTTAACTGAGAAGCGGGCATCTGGTGAAACCATTATACGTGAAGGCGAAAAGGGCAATAAATTCTATATTATCGTACGTGGTAAAGTAATGATTACAAAGAACAATAATGATGGTTCAATGACGACAGTTGCTAGTCTTGAAGATGGTGAATACTTTGGAGAAATTGCGTTATTACGTCATATACCACGAACAGCAAATGTTATTGCTTCAACGGATTGTGTTTTGCTTACATTAACAGCCCAGCAGCTTATGCCGCTTATGAAGACATATCCTTATATGCGTGAGCAACTCGAGGCTGTGATTGTGCATCGAATGAAATAAAATATTATTAAAATTAGAGTGATCATAACAGTATAATTTAGTGATAGTTACAATAAAGGAATATGTAGTAAACTTATTGTATTACACACCAATCTCAAAGGGGCGTATTCTAATGGCAGACCAACGAATTATTCACTCCGTTATTTTTTCTCTTATACATGAGGCCGGGTCAAAAGAGCAGCAAACATTTTTGGAGGACGGACGATCAATATTAAGTTCTATTCCAACCGTGCAACAATTTAAAGTGCTTAATCAAGTTAGTTCGAAAAATGACTATCAATTTGGTTTCAGTATGTTGTTCGAAGACGAACAAGCTTATGCAGCATATAATGAGCATCCACTTCATGTTTCATTTGTAAGCGAACGTTGGGAAAAGGAAGTTTCGAAGTTTTTTGAGATTGATTATACAGAGTATCATTGAATCAATAATGGAGATTCCAAGAAATATAGAAAGATTAAGAGAGACGAAAGTCTCTCTTTCTTTTTGTTCACATGACAAATGATAGGGACAATATAGCAATCTAGCACATATATAAGAGTAGACCTAACACTTGCAAGGATGTCGAAGTGGATAGGAGGTCTGCTCTATTTTTGCTGTATTCATAACGGAAAGGCAACTAGAGGGCGCTTAATTGTTAGATAAGAAGGATAGTGCTGTAACCTACGTAAATTGTATTTCAATTAATCTCTATGTTAAGGGAGAGACAACGATGCTAAGTACTTTATTGAAACCATTTACTTCACTTGTATCGAGAATGAAGTATGGTCAGAAGTTTATTTTTATTAGTATTTTATTCCTCGCCCCTATTATTTATTTATTCACAACATGGGCAGTTGATCAGCAAAAGGATATTGAATACTTGAACGGAGAGCAAGTAGGTGTCATGCAGATTGAAGAAGTATGGCCACTAGCGATACAAATACAGCAGCATCGAGGCTTAGTTAGCGATTACTTAAATGGCAATACCCAGCTACTTGCAGATATTAAAGCAAAGCAAGCAGAAATTGAAGATGTAACAGACAGTATTGATGAAAAATTTAACAAAGAGTTATACCCACAATCATACAAACAATATCAATCTATCTTAAATCAATGGAGTAACATTGAGCGTACATTTGATCAATATTCAGCGGCAGAAAGTTATAATATGCATTCTGATTTGGTCAAGGAAGTGTTGGTAGAAATTAAGCTATTATCTGATGAATCCTATCTTACACTAGATACTGAAATTGACACATACTATATGATGCGACTTCTTGTTAATGAACTTCCAATGCTAATTGAGACAACAGGTGTCATAAGAGGGCAAGGTAATGCTACATTGATGACTGGCCAATTAAGTGATGAAGCGTATCTACAATTACAACTGAAAAAGGCACTTAGTGATGATACAGGTAATGAGATAGTGAATACGATCGGTCGGTTGAATACTAGTCATCCTGGAAAGTATACACAACTATTAGATCAATTAAAAAATGTGCATACGATGTCAGATAATTTCATTGCACTATTAGATAATGAAATATTGAATGTAGATAGTTTTACAATTAGTACTGACGATTACTTTAATAAAGGTACTGCTGTCATCTCAGAAATGAATAAGGCTTATGTGTTGCTTGGCCATAACATGACAGATCAATTACAATCTAGAATTGACTCTAAGATGTTAAGCCGTAATATAGCATTAGCGATTATGGTCATTATCTTTCTATTTATTATGTTAATCTATCTATCCTTCTACCGAAATGTGATTGAAACAGTGAAAAATTTGAAAGAACGAGCAGAAGCAATGGCAAAAGGTAATTTCTCACAAGATATTGTGTTAAATACGAAGGATGAACTAAGGGAAGTCGGAGAAGCATTTAATAGTATGCAGCGTGCTATGAGTATCGTACTAGAAAACAATCAAAATATAGCTAAGACGACATTAGGTTCTTCGTCGCAACTTGCAGCAATTGCGCAGGAAAGCTCTGTAGCAATGAAACAGGTAGCAGAATCAGTACAGCAAGTATCAGACGGCACAGTAAGGCAGACACGTACAACGAGTGAGACAGCGAAAGCAATGAATGAGATGGCTATTGGAGTGAATCGGATAGCTGAAGCAGCATCTGAGGTTGCCTTTGTAGCAATTCGTGCGAGTGAAAATGCGCTACTAGGTGATCAACAGTTAACAGAAACGGTTAAGCAAATGGATAGTATTAAGAAGTCACAGGATCTGAGTGCAGGAGTCGTTCGTCGCCTTGAAGAACACTCTGCGCAAATTAGTAAAATTATTGATGCTATTATGGATATTGCATCGCAAACGAAATTACTAGCGCTGAATGCCAATATCGAAGCTGCACGTGCTGGGGAGTACGGTCGCGGGTTTACAGTGGTAGCACAGGAGGTAGGAAAGCTAGCGGAAGAAACAACGAGCTCTGGAAAGTCGATATCCCAGTTGCTAGGCGAAATTCGCGGCTTAGTGAATGAAAATGTTGAAGCAATGAAGTCCATGCAAATTGAGACAAATAGTGGATTGGAATCCGTTCATCGCTCGAAAAATACGATTGATCGAATTCTAGAAGATATTAGAATCGTTAGTGGGCAAATCCAAGATGTTTCTGCCACATCAGAAGAAATGTCAGCTGAAATGCAAGAAGTTACCTCTTCAATTGCTGAAGTGGCACATATCTCCGAACTTAATTCTAATGAAGCAGAAACAATGGCTGCAGCTGCAGAAGAGCAGCTGGCATCTATGGAGCAAATTGAGTATTCAGCAAAGGAATTGAAGCAAGTCTCAGCTCAATTGCAAGACGATCTTAGTAAGTTTATCCTTCAATCTACAGAGTAGTAGCTATACATGCTTCACCATATGCCAAAACGGCTTATGGTGGAGCATAATTTGTTTATCTGCCACATAGCCTTTACGCTTATAGACATCTTCAGCAGCAGCATTATCAAAATCAACGTTTAGACCGACCTTATGAACACCGTCATTTGCCGCTTTCTGTTCAATATGTTGCATTAAACGAGAAGCGATACCGCGTCCTTGATAAGATGGATGAACCGCTAATGCATCAATGTAATATTCATCCGTGTCTGCTTCTAGTTCAAGCGTTACTGATTTTTGCAGACGTTGTTGTAGTAATGTCTCAATAGGAGAATATAACTCGTTCATGTCTTTACCGTAGTAGCATAGAATCATTCCCGCGATCTGGCCATCGATTTCTTCAACTGTAACCAATTCGCAGCTAAAGCGATTACCAGGGCTACAATAATATTCAGTTAAAATTTTCCCGGCTGCATCTTCATCATATTCCCCTGTAAATGGAAAGGTTAGCTCATGGATCGCTGAAATAATTAATGAAATAACTTGTGCTGCATCTTCTAGTTGTGCTTGTCTAATCATGTTGGATGGCTCCTTAAACTTATTATTTGCTCTATAATAACACTTTTTACGAGAAAAAGTAGCATCGGAAGCGTTTGATTTATGATAAGGAAAAAGCTTAGATCAACGTTATATCGTTGATCTAAGCTTTTTATTACCACAATAGAATTTATTAATTTCCACGGATCCCGAAGGACAAATTTCTATTTGGCGATAAAACGAACCTTATAAACGCGGTCGCCCATCCTTGAATTGCCTCGATAGAGGTTTTCTCATTTTGCGATAGAAACAATAATCATTTCATATGGAGCAAGTGTCCATTGTTCTTGAGCCACATCTGCACGAGAGCGAGTTACGAAGTTGTAACGAACATCTAATGTAGGGATAGGCGTTGCTTGATTTGAGAAGTTATGAATGAATACATACTTCGTCGTTTCATTCTCACGAGCAACAGCATACACAGCATCTGGCAATTGTACATCTAGCGCAGTTTCAAGTTGAAGTTTGCTTGCTAGTTCATTGTAGAAATCATCATAGAAGGCATCTTCGAAATGACTACCGATATGATAAGCTTCACCTTGGGCAAATTGATTACGTGTTACGACAGCACGGCCGGAGTAGAAGTCATCTTTGTATGTCATAATCGCCTCAGCACCTTGCAAGTTAACGATGTCACAAAGCATAGTACAACTGTAACTACCTTGTAACTTACCTTCAGCAAGTGATTGCGTTACTTGACCATAGTTATGTTCATGATCGTATAAACCATCAATCTCTTCACTATATAGACCAAGTACATCCGTTAAGTTATGTGGACCATCACCCATAAACATTAGATCGTTCTCGTTAATGATACCAGTCCAATATGTTGTAATTAATGTGCCCCCATTTTCAACAAAAGCACGCATTTTTTTCTCAAATCCAGCACGTAACATATATAACATCGGAGCAACAACAATTTTGTATTCATTAATCTCGCATTCCATATCAACAAAGTCTACTGAAATACCTTGTTTTGTAAATGCACGATAGTGTGCTTGAACTTCTTCAATGTAACCCATGTCCTTATTACGAGGACCTTGGGAATCTTCAACTGCCCATTTGTTCTCCCAGTCGTATACGATTGCTACTTCCGCATTCGTATTTGTTCCAGCAATATCAGACAGTTCCGTTAGCATATGTCCTAGATGAGCAACTTCTTTGAACACTCTTGCATCAGAGCGATCGTTATGGGCTACAACTGCACCATGAAGCTTTTCACTAGAACCACGACTTTTTCTCCATTGGAAATATTGAACGGAGTTTGAGCCATGTGCTACAGCTTGAAGGGAAGACAATAGGTGCATACCAGGCTTTTTCAGTTTGGATACACTTTGCCAGTTCGTACTTGATGGAGTACTTTCCATCAATAGGAATGGCTCTTTCTTGATGGAGCGCATAATATCATGCATCATGGCTGTGTCTAGACCAACCGAAATGTCATCTTTCTTATGCCATAATGGGTAACTATCCCATGATACGATATCTACATCATTTTTGAACTTAAAGTAATTCAAACCATTAAAGTAGTACATGAAGTTAGCGGTTACTGGAAGCTCAGGGTTAAATGGCTTAACAGCAGCAATTTCATGATTCATAAAGTTTTGAGTTTGATCGGAAACGAAACGTTTCCAGTCAAGGTTCATACCATGAATTGCATTTTCACCATGTGGTGCAGGTGACTCTACTTGAGACCAATCACTGTAAGTATGGCTCCAGAATGTCGTCCACCATTGCATATTAAGTTCTTCAATTGTACCGTATTTATTTTTTAGCCAGTCACGGAATGCATCCTGGCAGTAATCACAATGACAGTCGCCGCCATATTCGTTGGAGATGTGCCAAAGTTTCACAGCTGGATGTTGTGCATAACGTTCAGCAATTTTTTGATTAATAATAGTAATTTTTTCACGATATACAGGTGAAGTATAACAATGATTATGACGCGCTCCGAACAAATTGCGTTGACGGTTAGCTCCTACACGTAATACTTCAGGATATTTTTCTGCAAGCCAATTCGGACGAGCACCTGATGGTGTAGCAAGAAATACGTTAATACCGTTGTTATATAGGTTATTGATAACGCTATCTAACCATTCAAAGTCAAAGATACCTTCCTGAGGTTCAAGCTTTGCCCATGAAAAAATACCAACTGACATAATATTACTGCTAGACGCTTTCATATATTCAATGTCTCTTGCTAGTATTTCTGGATCATGGAGCCACTGTTCTGGATTATAATCTGCTCCGTGTAGTAACTTATCTGAGAATAACTTCTGCATAATATATCCCCTTAAACTTTTTATAGTCCTCCTGAGATACTTCTTAAGAATAAAAAGTACATCGGAAGCATAACCTTAAACTTTTTATAGTCCTCCTGAGTTACTTCTTGAAAATAAAAAGTACGCCGGAAGCATAACCTTAAACGTTTTTTTGTAACTTAGGCTATACTCGATATTCATATGAATATCGAGTATAGCCTAAGTGTAAATATGGACTACTTAACTGAACCAAGCATACCTTGTACGAACTGTTTTTGCAGTAAGAAGAAGATAATAACGGTTGGAATTGTAGTAATTATAATTGCCACCATAATAATACCATAGTCTGGATTGTAAGACGATGCTAGTGATGATACAACTAGAGGCAATGTTTTTTTCTCCGGCGATTGCAGTGCAATCAATGGCCATAGGAAGTTATTCCAGTTTGCCATGAACGTGATAATAGCTGCTGCTGCATAAGTTGGTTTCATAGTTGGCACATAAATATGTGTGAATAGTTTGAACTCGTTCAATCCATCAACTCGGCCAGCTTGAAGTAACTCACGCGGGAATGACTTCGTATTTTGCAAGAAGAAGAAGATCATGAAAGCAGTAGTCATACCAGGTAGAATAACTGCAGTTGCAGAGTTAAGTAATCCCCAAGTACTGAATAACTTGAACAACGGAATCATTATTGCAGCGAAAGGCATCATCATGGATAACATTAGTAATCCAAATAGACGATCTGTACCTTTCGTGCGATATACTTCAAATCCATAACCTGCCATAGAACAAAGAACTAGTGTTAATAGTGTAGAAACGATCGCAATTACGAAAGAATTCGTGAATGCTGTAGCAATATCTGCTTGATCAAATAATTTATTAACATTATTCATAAACTCAGAACCAAAGCTGAACTTACCTTTAACGATATCGCTTGATGAATTGGTCATACCAGTAATCATCCATACGAAGGGAAACAAAGATACGATTGAAGCGATAATAAGAAATGTATGTTTACCGATTGCACTTAGATGTTTCATTTCTTCTCACCTCCGACTTTCAATTGTAGAACAGCTAGAACTGCTACAATAACAACGATTGCATAAGAAACAGTAGCTGCATACCCGAAGTTAGGAGTATATACAAATGATAAGTTGTAAATGTATTGCGAAATAGTCATCGTTGAGTTACCAGGTCCACCATTTGTAATATTTACTACCTCATCGAACAATTGCAATGTACCGTTCGTAGAGATGATCGCTGTAAATAGAATAATTGGTTTCAACATTGGAATGGTAATGGACATGAATTGACGGAATTTAGATGCACCGTCAATGGATGCCGCTTCATAAACACTTGGATCAACGTTTTGCATAGCAGACAGATAGAAGATCATGTTATAACCTGTCCAACGCCAAGTAATCGCTAATATTATGACCACACGAGCCCAGACAGGATCCAATAACCATGCTACAGGCTCACTGATAATATGCATATTTAATAACATCTGATTGAAAATACCATCTACTGCAAAAATACTTTTGAAAAGGATGGAGTAAGATACTAAAGCTGTTACGCAAGGCAAGAAGATTGCTGTGCGATAAAAACCTTTAAACTTCAATTTTGGTGAGTTTAACAAATGGGCAATAACTAAGCCCAGTATAAGCATGATAGGCACTTGTATAACTAAATATAAAAGTGTATTGAATAAAGCTTGTAAGAACATTGGATCAGAGAAAAGACGAGTGTAGTTTCCTAAACCTACAAAGTGAGAAACATTACCTTTACCTGATTCGAATGAAAGGATAAAGGATTGGATCATTGGATAAAAACTGAACAATAAAATTAATGCGGATGGCAGTAATACAAACTGCCATCCGATTAGAGAGGATTTATTGAACTTGCCCCTCATATTACCACCCGCTAACTTATAGATTATTGTACTTGTTGTTCAAATAGCTTTTGGATGCTAGCTAGGCTTTTCTCTAGATCAGAACCGTTAAGAATGTTAGGAAGTTCATTTTTCAAAGCATCTTTAGCTTCTTGAGTGTACATACCTAAAGTTATACCAGGAACTTCAGTTGACCATTTAGTAAAGTCAGCATAGATGGCTTGGTTACCGAAGAATTCAGAAGTTTGTTGGTATGCTTCGCTTGAGAATGCTGGGATATAAGAACCAACACCACCAGCTTCAGTTAGGAAACGCTCATAGAATTCGCTGCTGCCGCCAATTGTAGCGCCAAGGAATTGTTTAGCAAGATCTTTGTTTGCAGATTTTTCAAGTACGAACCAGCTAGAACCACCTTCGTTAGAAGCATTTACGCCACCTTCGATGTTAAGGCGAGGTGTAGGAGCTACAGCCCATAGACCTTTTTGATCAGCTGCATCCATAATGGAAGCGATTTGCCATACACCAGAAACTACAGTTGCAACGTCACCAGCATTGAAGCTACCAACGAATTCACTCCAACCAGTTACCGGTTTAGCAATACCAGAATCAGCAATTGCTTTGTATAGACGAAGAGTTTCAGTCATCACTGGGTTATTCACGAAGTTACCAGTGTTTTCTGGAGTGATATACCAGCTACCACCAGATTGAAGAAGAATAGATGTCCATGCTTCATCGTTCGGGTTAATTGTAGACATGAATTTACCAGTTTTCTCTTTTACAACTTTACCGATTTCAATGTATTGATCCCAAGTGATGTTCTCAAGATCTTCTGCAGAGAAACCAGCTTCAGCAAGGATATCTGTACGATAGAACATACCAGTAACACCGATATCGAATGGAATACCGTAAACTTTCTCATCAATAGTCAATGCATCAACTTTATATTGAGAGAATTTTGTGAAATCAACAGAATCAGTGAAATCAGTGAATGTACCAGGGTAAGAATTAACATATTTTTGAATGTTAGGATCATTTACAAGAATAATGTCAGGAAGACCATCAGTAACACCAGCAGCTAAGTTAGTGTTTAATTTTTGTTCAAGGTCAGCTTTCGCCATATCAATTACTTCTAATTCAAATTCAGGATTCTCTTTTTTGAAAATTTCTTCTGCAATTTTTAGTGCTTTACCATTAAAGGAAGGATCCCATGCCCAAGCGACTACTTTTTGTTTGCCAGAAGCAGTGTTGTTGTTTGCTTCATTGTTTGAGCTACCACAAGCAGCTAGTAGACCAGTCATTAACGCAGTAAGAAGCAAAATTGTAAGTGCTTTCTTCATTTATTACAACCCCTTGTCTATGTTTTATGTTTACAAGTTAATTCTAAGAAAAATAAGCTCAGCTGTATAATAAGTATTTTGTGTTAAGATGGAACAAATTATAGATATATGAAGGTTTTAGATAAAGTTATAGTATTAATTTTGTATGCTAGTAATTAATTTAGTGAACATTTTTATGTTGAAATAGTGAATACTTGCTATAATGACTTGTTATATGATAAAAAGATGTAACTGATGAAATGAAAAGGTGATTAAGATGACATCGTATAGAATAATGATCGTAGACGATGAAGCAATATTTAGAACGGGTTTAACCCATCTACATGATTGGGGTAAGGAAGGTATAGAAGTAGTTGCACAAGCTGCGAATGGTATGGAGGCTTTAGAATTAATAGACAAAGTACATCCTCATGTGGTCATTACAGACATTATGATGCCGATTATGGATGGAATAGATCTAGTGAAAAATCTACGCAAACACCATCCTTCTATTAAAATAATTATATTGAGTAGTTACAGTGAATTTGAACTTGTAAGAGAAGTATTTAAGTATGGTGTTGATGACTATTTATTGAAGCCAAAAGTAACAGCAGAAGAATTGGTTACGATAATTCATAATTCTTGCGAGCCGAGTGCCATTAAGCGTGAGCAAATTGTTCCGTTACTGAAAGAGCCTGCAATTATTATTGGGCAGTGGTTTGAACAGGAAGATCAACTATCAGAGGAAGATAAGCAGCAACTAAGCAGTTACTTACCTAGTAGCCAGTTTACAATGCTCGTTACAAGTACCGCTGTGTTACAATCGCTTACAAATAACAGTCAATATGAGCTTGAACAATTTATTTTAGATAAATGTTATGAGCAATTTCATACGATTTCCTATGTATCCATTTTCACAAAACATCATATAGCAATTATCATTAACCATGAACCAGAGGAAGAATTAGATTTGAAGTCAATAATGATTCAATTTGTGAAGAAAGTGAATGAACGCTATACACAACTGAAGTTTCTTCATTCCAATACCGTCTTCTCGATTGATTTATTGAAAGAAAAATATACATTGTTACAAGAACTACAGAGTAAAGTAATCTATTTCAGCTCACGAAGTATGATGCTTGAAAATGAGATCAAGCAGAATCCAGTTGAAGTAACTTTTGAACATGAAGCTTTCGTTAATGCATTGAAATGGTTAACGTTCAACCAGGCGAAAGAGCATCTTGACCTTTACTTCATAGAAGTGAAAAAGACACAAGCTTTAGATGAGTACTCGTTAAAACGATTTATTCAACATATAATCTATACCGTTATGAGTAATCTTGAACATTTGAAATTGCCATTTACAGAGCAAAGTTCGGAAAAGTTAATATGGTTCAAGAAGATTGATCTAGCAACAACCATCGATGAGCTAGAGGAAGTTATGGCGTTATTTATGCAAATGGTTCAAGATCAGTTCAATGAGCATAACGAACATAATGAAGTTAATTTGCTTAATCAAATTATTGATCACATCCATGCAAACTATGATCAAGATATCTCTTTATCTGAACTGGCAGATAAGTTTCATATGAATTATAGTTATTTATCATGGTATTTCAAACATCGTACGAATGAGAATTTGACTGCTTATATTAACAAGTTACGTATTGAAAAAGCTAAAGAATTACTGAAATATAACGATGAAACAATCTCGCAAATTAGTATGAAAATTGGTTTCTCAGAACATAATTACTTCTCTAAAGTTTTTAAAAAATTCACAGGTATGACGCCTGTTGAGTACCGCAACTCACATTTGAAGTAAAGGTGATCATATGCCAAGACGAAACAGTATTTTTATGAAGTTTCTTGCGATTATGTTAGCAGCCACGCTCATAATATCTATTGTGATTACTATAGCGACTTCACGTATTTCTGAACAATTATTATTGAAACAAATCACTCAAAATGCTTCTGTAAATATGGAGCTTGTTCGAGATGAGTTACTCAAATATAATGAGCAAATTGTCAATACGATGATTCGTATTAATAATAGTGATGCTTTTAAGCAATATTTAACGCAGCCAACAAAGTCAACGCTTGATCAATTGAATATTATTATGAATTTGGGTAGATATATTGATACGTATAAAGAGTATTTAAGCCCAGACCAAACGCATTTTATAGTCGCAGGGATCAGTGAAAATAAAGACCGTAATTTCTCAAGTAATGCATTGAAATGGGACCGTGTACCTTCTAATATTATTGATGATTATATGGTGAAAGATGGTCTGGTTCAACAAAAAATACTATATCATGGTAGTCAAAATCTCTTTGCTGATTCGGTACCTTACGAACGATATATATTTGCTACGAAGCCTTTAATGGATACATTTCAAAGGAAAATGTATGGATACACTATCGTTATTATGAATGAACAAACGATTTATGATATATATAATCCTTATTTATCAGATGGTGCGGAGATTTCTTTAGTGACATCAACTGGTTATGTAATGTCTAGTAGTGTACGCAATAACACGAATGTAGAACGTCCTGAATTACTTGAATATGCCCAGTTAGGAGCAAATCCAACTCAGTATGGCATAATGACTGAGAATGATATGACGTATATTTCATTTTATATTCCAGAATTCGATGCTTATTTACTGCAAGAAATAGATGGAAATATAGCTTTTGCTCCATTACACAAAATTGCATATCGTATTGCGGAAGTTGTTATCATCGTATTTCTTCTAATTATTATATCGGTCTATTTTATTACTCGTAAAATTACTAAGCCATTGTATGAACTTGTTGATACGATGCAAAATGCTAAGGTGGATTCTTTGCATAGCCATCCGATACAAGAGGGCGTAAGTTACGAAATTAAAGTAGTAACGAAAACGTACAATCATCTTGTGAAGGAAATTGATCGCTATACCAATCGCTTAATTGTCGAACAAAATGAGCGTCGTAAGGCGGATTTGAGTGCTCTGCAAATGCAAATTAACCCTCATTTTTTATATAACACACTTACTTCAATAAAATATTTAGCTAAAATGAATCGAATTGATGATGTGGATCGGACTATTACGAGTTTAAGTGCGATGTTACAAAATACGATCGGATCAACAGAAGATACGGTTACGGTAGATCAAGAAATAGAAAATTTGAAGCATTATGTGTATATCAATAAAATTCGCTATGGCGATCAAGTAGATGTGCTATTTGATATTCGCAATGACTGTAAGGAATTGTTTATCCCTAAATTAATTATTCAACCATTTGTTGAAAATGCTTTTTTCCATGCCTTTCCTGGTATGCGAAAAGGTACGATTCATATTTTCATTAGACAACAGGGTGATCGACTATTAATTGAAGTGTTAGATGATGGTGTCGGCGCACAAGAAAAGAAAGAACGTGTGAAGAAGCGTTCCGTATCTGGTATAGGAATTGATAATGTACATCATCGTATCGGACTACTCTATGGATCTAAATACGGCGTCGAGTTAGAAAGTGCAAGCGGATATGGTACAGCAGTCAAGATTAGTTTGCCAATTGTTCAAAACATTAACGTCGAACAATAAAACTTTTTAGTATATAATGATTGATGTTATCGAGGTAATTCATAGATTAACCTTTGAAATGGAATTAGTATGAAACTTAACAATAATAGATTAATTAATATAAAGTGGAGGTAATTATGAATTCTAGAACAGAGCAATTTTCAATGCCAGCGGAGTGGACAAACCACGAACGTACTTTTATATCTTGGCCGATTCAATCTTCAATGGTATACCCTGAAATGTACGCAGAAGTATGCGCAGCTTATGCTGAAATCATTACTGCAATGGCAGAATTCGAACCTGTAACTGTTGTTGTTAACGCTGCAGATGAACTAGCAGTAAAAGCTCAAGTAGGAACTAATCATAATTACGCAGTAGATTGCTTAGTCATTGAGCATAATGATGCTTGGTTACGTGATAATGGTCCCACTTTTGTTACAACTGCAGAAGGTAAGCTAGCAGGTGTGAATTGGGGCTTTAATGCATGGGGCGGCAAATATACGCCTTGGGATCTTGATGATGCTGTAGCACCGCAAATTATTGGACATGTTGCTGCAAAGCAATTTGATGCTCCACTAGTGATGGAAGGCGGTTCTATTCATGTGGATGGTGAAGGGACTTTACTAACAACAGAGGAATGTTTGTTAAATGTGAATCGTAATCCTGATCTATCTCGTGAGCAAATTTTTGAGCTTTTAAAGCAATATGTCAATATAGATGAAGTTATTTGGTTGAAAAATGGTTTAAGTGGCGATGAAACAGACGGTCATGTCGATAATATCGCATGCTTCGCTGCACCTGGAAAAGTTATTATGCAAGTTTGTTATGATCCAAGTGATGATAACTATGCGATTACACAAGAGAACCTTCAAATACTACGCGATACGGTAGATGCTAAAGGTCGTAAATTAGAAATTATTGAAATCGAGCAACCACCAGCAGTATACTTCGAGGATTCTCGATTGACATTAAGTTATTTGAACTTCTACTTTGTTAATGGTGGTATTATTCTACCTGTATTCGGTGGGACTGCAGAAGAAACGGATCGTAAAGCTATTGAAGTTTTGTCTTCATTGTACCCAGATCGTCGCATCCGTACGGTTAATGGGATGGGGGTTATACGTGAGGGTGGTAACGTCCATTGCACAACCCAACAACTCCCTAGTGTTCGCTAGTGATCACGATGATTATGCTGACGTAGCGTATTCGACGGCGAAGATGGCATTCATCGGAAGCCTGTGATACTCACGTACCAATGACGTACGCTCCGTTTCTCGGCTTTCCTAGCTTCATGCCATCTTCTTGGTGCTGACTACCGAACATTCGAGGAAGGTCTTTGATCGCTCGTGAGATCGCTGCGCTACTCACTATAGTCGGCTTCATGCCAACTATGTGAGGAGTGGGTTGTAGTTTTGAAATATTATGCTTTGGTGAAAATATAAAACAAGATAGATAGGAGAATTGCTATGAGAAATGTGAAAATAGCGGCTACGCAGATGAGCTGTGAGGCTACGCGTGAAGAAAATATTGCGAAGGCTGATCGCTTTGTGCGTGAAGCAGCGGCACAGGGTGCGCAAATTATTTTACTTCAAGAACTATTTGAGACTTATTATTTCTGCCAGAAGGAAAAGGCGGAATATTATGCTTATGCAACGGAGCTGGCGAAAAACCCTGCGATTTTGCACTTCCAACAAGTAGCGAAAGAGCTAAAGGTGGTATTGCCAATTAGCTATTATGAGAAGAAAAATAATGCTCGCTATAATTCGGTTGTCATTATTGATGCTGATGGTGAAATTCTTGGTCAATATCGTAAGAGTCATATTCCAGATGGTCCTGGCTATGAAGAGAAATTTTACTTCAATCCAGGTGATACAGGGTTTAAAGTATGGGATACAAAGTATGCGAAGATCGGAGTCGGCATTTGCTGGGATCAATGGTACCCTGAAGCAGCACGTTGCATGGCTTTGATGGGGGCAGAAATTCTATTCTACCCAACAGCGATTGGCTCTGAACCACAAGATGGTGACATTGATTCTAAAGATCACTGGCAAGTATGTATGCTTGGACATGCAGGTTCTAACCTAGTTCCTGTAGTAGCATCTAACCGTATCGGTGTGGAA
The DNA here is from genome assembly GCF_024721975.1 of Paenibacillus endoradicis. Next base: position 465,858 of record NZ_JANQBB010000004.1, read on the forward strand.
AGTGATGAAGACTCTTCCATTACTTTCTATGGTTCTTCCTTTATCGCAGGTCCGCAAGGCAACAAAGTGGCGGAAGCTGGTCGATTCGAGGAAACGGTGCTTGTTGCAGAATTTGATCTTGATCAAATTGAAACGATGCGTATTGAATGGGGCATTTTCCGTGATCGTAGACCGGATCTATACAAGGTTATCGGTACCTACGATGGAGAGCAAACATTTCTGAAATAGTTATTTTTACAGAGCAGCCTCCCAGAAGCTACAACTACTGGGAGGCTGCTCCTTGTTATTAATGGTTAATAGTAATTTATTCATTTGAGCTGTCTCATCGGTTTTCAGCCGGAGAGACAGCTTTTTGGCGTTTTCCAAGGCATGTTCTGAACCTAAAGCGGATTTTTTGCGAACTCTCTAGGTGTTTGTGAAGTGAACTTTTTGAATACTCTACCGAAATAATTGAGGTCATTGTATCCAACCATAAGAGCGATTTCAGTTATCGACATCGTTCCTGTTAATAAATATTGCTTGGCCTCTTCTATACGTTTCTGGTTAATAAAATCAATGATTGTCTGATTCGTCTCTTGCAAAAATTTGCGAGAAAGATGAGCTGGATTCACATGCAATTCCGAGGCTATGCCTTTAAGGGATAATTCTCTTTCCAGATTAAATTGAATATAAGCAACAGCTTCTTTTACGATGGGGCCATACATAGAAGTTGAATATGTGTTAACGGCAGCACAATATTCCTCAAGAATAATTAACCTAAGTTTATTCAAATGGGGAAGATTCGGAGCACGTTCGATCATAATAGAAAATTTCTCGGAAATGTGATGAATATAGACAGGGTGAAGTCCGCCGCGCTCAGCTGCTATTCGACACAAGGTATTCAATGTGAAAAAAATGTTTTTTGTAGAGCGGAGCGGACTCTCAGGGATACGATCAGGCATGATGAATATATTCACAGTTCGTTTCATTAAATCCTGTAATTTATTGATATCACCATTCTCGATAAGATGCATAAGTTGTTTCTCAAGCTTGTATCGCATTTCAATAATCGTTTGATGTTCCTCGATGTTTTCTTTTAATTGTTCCTTATCCAGCTTGGCTGTGATGACCTCTGCAGTAATAAGTTGAGATTGTATCGGGGGATGCAATGAGAGCTGGACGAGAAGATTACCAATTTGATCAGAATCACTACTGCTTATCATAAGCAATGAAGTATAGAAGGCTTGAAGATGATTACGTTCGCTAATAGGAAGGTTGTTAATCATAATGACCTGACTAATCCAATCGGAGCTTGGGATATTAGTCAGAAATGGTCCGACGAGAAAATAACCATGAAGCTTCTCTTGCCGCCAATAGCCAACGGCAATGTATTCAAGACCATACGAATTTGTGTAATAGTAATAACTTTGCGGGGGGTTTGCCTGTATTACTTCTGCAATTGCGCTATACGTTTCAACCTGATGTTGAATTGTAATGGGTAAAGAGTGCTGAATAAGTTGGAAATGAACGACCCCATCAAGTCCAATAAACCGTGTATCCTGCTTAGTCACAGATTGAACAAGTGCACACGTATCGTGAAAATCTTCATATAAATTATCCATTTGAGAAGTCACTACCTTTGTTATAGGTTTCTATAATTTAATTATATTAAAGCAATTGTTTTTATAAATTGCAAATTTTGTGCGAGTAAGATCAAATATGTACGATTATTTTATGTGGGTTTGAAATATAATGAAACATGTAATCGCTTTCAAATAAAAGATGATGAAATAGATATAGAATATGGAGGGAAATGTAATGAGAACTATTAAAAACTTGAATAATGATTGGAAATTTTTAAAACAAAATGATGAGGTAGCACAAAATAATCAGTATGATGATTCCAATTGGGAACAAGTAAATGTTCCTCACACATGGAATGCAGTTGATGGAGCTAATGGTTATGATTTCTTTAAAGGTGCTTGTTGGTACAGAAAGTCAATCATAGTAGATACGCTAGCACAAGGGAATAAAGTTTTTATTGAATTTGAAGGCTCCAACAGCATTACAGATGTCTATGTGAATGGACAACATATGGGGCAGCATAGAGGTGGATACTCCACATTCCGATTCGATATTACTGATGTCGTACAGTTCGGTAGTGCAAATACGCTAGCTGTGAAAGTGGATAATACGGTAGTTGATGATGTGTATCCGCAGATGGCAGATTTCACGTTTTTCGGTGGAATTTATCGTAATGTAAACTTAGTAGTCGTAAACAATATGCACTTTGATCTAATGGATTATGGTTCGCAAGGTGTATACATCCAACAAGATAATGTGACGGATGAGCTAGCATCGCTTACGGTGAGATCTAATGTTGTTAACGACGGTACAGAAGATCAGAAAGTTCGCTTATGGGCGGATATCGTAGATGCAACTGGTAAAGTAGTCGCTTATGCAGCTAAGGAAGTTATGATTCAAGCAGGTGCTACTGAGATAGTAGAAATGCCTGTCAGCATCAAAAATCCAACGTTGTGGAACGGCAAGAAAAATCCATACTTGTACCAAGCTAATGTTTCATTGACTAGCTTCAACGATACGGTTGATTATTTATCGATACCTGTTGGGGTACGTTACTTCAAGGTTGATCCGCAGCAAGGATTCTTCCTTAATGGTGAACATCTTGCTCTAAATGGCGTGTCACGTCATCAGGATCGTAAAGATATGGGCTGGGCGATTACCCCTCAAGAGCAAGAAGAGGATATGGCATTGATTAAGGAAGTAGGAGCAACATCAATCAGGTTAGCTCATTATCAACATAATAGTTATTTCTACGATCTATGCGATCAAGAAGGGATGGTTATATGGGCAGAGATTCCATTCATCTCAGTCATGTCGAAAACCGAGCTAGAAGGTATTAATGCAAAGCAACAAATGACGGAGTTAATTAGACAGAACTACAATCATCCATCCATTATGTTCTGGGGTATTCAGAATGAAATTCAGATTGGCGGGGACACACCAGCGTTACGTAAGCTTGTATCTGAATTAAATGAACTAACGAAACAAGAGGATCCAACTAGGCTTTCAACTATGGCTAACGTCATGTTTGTACCAGATGAGGATAATTACAATACAGTAACCGACACACTTGGATATAACAAATATTATGGTTGGTATAACGGAGAAGCGCAAGATTTTGCAGGTTGGATCGATGGCTTCCATGAAAAAAATCCAACTGTAAATCTTGGTATTTCAGAATATGGGGCAGAAGGTATTATTCAATATCATACGAACGATCCCCAGGTTAAAGATTATACAGAGGAATACCATGCACTCTACCATGAAATCGTATGGGGCATCTTTAAAAAACGTCCGTTCCTATGGTCCACATATGTATGGAATATGTTTGACTTCGGTGCCAACATTCGTGATGAGGGTGGCGTGAAAGGTCGTAACAATAAAGGTTTAGTGACCTACGACCGCAAGATCAAGAAAGATGCCTTCTATATGTACAAAGCGAATTGGTCAGATGAGAAGTTCGTCCATATTACAAGCAAACGTTTCGTTGACCGCGTGGATGAAACAATCGGTGTTAAAGTCTATTCCAATTGTAGCTCCGTGACTTTGTTCGTAAATGGAGAGCAGCATTCTACAGTATCTAATGGGGATTGTGTATTCCAATTTGAACATATCGCCTTGCGTGATGGCCTCAACGAAATTTTGGTACGTGCGGATGAAGCAGGAGCAACATATGAAGATACAGCCTATTTTAACAAAGTGAATGAAGCGAACAAGAGCTACGAGGCGCCTGAGGCGAAAGGCGGAATTGTAGATAATTGGTTTGAAATGCCTGATACGACTGAAGTCGTTGTTGAAGAATTGGTCATTACTGACGATGTGTACTCTACAAAATGTACGATAGGATTCATTATGGAGAATGATGAAGCAAAGGCAGTGGTGATTGCACATTTGGGTGATTTCTCTGAACATCCTATGTTTCCAATGGCGCAAGGTATGTCATTCGATACCCTCTCAACATTGGCTGCTGAGGTCTTCACAGAGAAGGTATTGTACATGCTGAATAAAGATCTAACTAAGATTAAAAAAAACTAGGTAACATATGGCACCAAGTAGGCTCTGATGATTGAAATGCACCAGAGCCTACAAATAAGAATGTGCAATTAGGTCGTTGAGGGGGTCACATGATGAATCAACCAGGGATAACAACAGGTAATAAGGTAGGTTACGAACAGGCAGTCATAAATCGGAAATTTGGTATGCGAGACAAACTAGGTTATATGTTCGGTGATCTAGGCAATGACTTCTTCTTTATTCTAGTAAGCTCATTTTTGATGGTGTACTACACAGATATTTTTAACATAAGCGCTGCAGCAGTTGGAGTCATGTTCTTAATTGCCCGAATTTGGGACGCGCTGGCTGATGTTACTTGGGGGAGATTTATCGATTCAAGGAGAGCAAGCAAACATGGGAAGTTCAAGCCATGGATATTTAGAATGTCGTTTCCACTTGTGTTATCGGGTGTACTAATGTTCGTGCATATACCTGGAATGAGTAATAATTTCTATCTTATCTATGCTTTTATTACGTACCTCATATGGGGTACATTGTATAGTACTGTTAACATCCCTTATGGTTCAATGGCTTCAGTAATTACGGAAGACCCAGTTGAGCGGACGACATTATCTACGTTTAGAACAATGGGTGGGGTCATTGCTGGCATGTCCATTAATGTGCTTGGTCCTCTGATTCTCTTTGTAGATAATGAAGCAGATGCGAATCGTTTCTTATTAGGTGCCATAGCATTTGGTATGTTATCTTTAACAAGCTATATGGCGTGTTATAAGATGTCGACAGAGCGTAAAGTTCTGGGTGCAGATGTGCCCCTCGTGAAGACGAAGTTAAGTACGACGATTAAAGGACTCGCGAAGAACAAACCGTTATTATCCATTCTTTCGGCATCGCTTCTCTTTATGATGTTGAATATGTTGTTAGGTGCAGTCAATGTGTACCTGTTCAAAAATTATTTCGGCAATGCATCGGCATTGAGTATAGCTGGTTTAATACAAATAGTCAGTATGATTGTTGCGATTCCTTTGACGAAGCCGTTGGTCAAACGTTTCGGGAAAAAAGAAACCGCTTCCATTGGTATGCTGTTAGCTGGTATTGTATATTTGGTTCTCTTCTTCCTACCCGGTCTATCTGCAATGTCATTTATATTAATTACAGCAATTGGCGTATTCGGATATGGTTTTTTCAACATCGTCGTATGGGCTTTCGTAACAGATGTGATCGATTATCATGAATATTTGACAGGGCTACGTGAAGATGGAACAGTGTATTCCGTCTACTCCTTCGCCCGTAAAGTAGGGCAAGCAATTGCTGGTGGTATTGGTGGGTTTGCCATACAGGCTGTTGGCTATGAGTCTGGTAAGGCGGTCCAGACAGATCAAGCGTTGGATGGCATATTTACTCTAAGTACGTTGGTGCCTGGTCTTGTATTTATTGTTATATTCCTTGTACTAGTATTCACTTATCCGCTGAACAAACAACGGACCAATCAGCTTGTTACGGATCTAGCGAATAGGAGAAGTGAGAAATAACAATAGGAGTTCCGACAGAAAAGTGCTTGAGATTTGAGAACTCTAAATAATAAGTACAAATGATGTACAACAACCTCAGTTCCCTACAGGGATTGGGGTTGTTGTGCATTGGACACAAAGATAAGAGAGTTGAGTGATTGGCTACAGGAGCTATGCTGCTAAAGCTTTGAAATAATGATAAATCTTCTGTTGCTTTTGTGCATGTTTGCCTTTTGAACTTTCAGAGAAACCAAATTCAAAGAATTTTACTTTCTTAATACCAACGAAATTAAACAATGCTTTTCTCATTAATATTTTGTGAGAATTATTTAACCATAGCAGAGGATATAAAGTAGGACCTTTCATGGTCGAGATACAAACAACTGATTTACCCTTTAGAAGCCCTTCTGCCAATAATCCCTTCGTATCACGATATGCAAACTCTGAAGCAAACATCTGATCAATATATCCAAGCAACATTGCTGGTGGACGACCCCACCAAATCGGATATACTAAGACGATTTTATTCGCCCACAGTATTTGCTCTCTATATTTCTCTAGATTAGGGTCTTTATGCATATCTCTTCGACGATGCTGAGCATCAAAGAAAAGTACGGGATTGAACTTTTCTTCGTAGAGATCTAAGACACGAACCTCTTTAATTAGATCATTCTCCTGGGCACCCTTCATTACTTCTTCAAAAAGTGAATAATTATAACTTTGATGATTCGGATGAGTATATATAACGAGCAAATTCATTTCGATACAACCCCTTTAGTTATCAATTGATAATTAAAATGTATCATATGGATAAATTAGTTGTCAATTAATAATTGTTTTTTAATAATGAATTTGCTATGTTGTCTTAAGGGGTGATCCTATGGACAAGTACTCATTGTTTAAACAATTAATTCCGTTTATATCTTCGGTACATCAAATATCGCATGATATGGCGAAAGATGTGAAGTCCGATCATATTACACCAGTACAATATAAAATTATGGAGTATTTAGCGGTAAGTCCACCTGCATTACTAAGTGATATTAGTGATTGCATGAAAATGTCTATGCCGAATACAAGTCGTGAGCTGAAGAAATTAACAGAGCAACAACTCGTTCATAAAGTAGTGGATGAGAATGATCGCCGCAAATACTATATCCATCTTACAGAGCAAGGAACGAAAATGATGGATGAGGCTTTTGCACAAATATATGTTGAATTTAGTGCAAGAATTGCAGATCTTTCTGATGCTGACTTAGAAGCGGTTGAGAATTCCCTTCATACGCTCCATTCTAAAGTCTTTTATACTCAAACTTAAGTCAAATTATTTTATAAGGAAAAAAAGAGATTTCTACAAGGGCTAAGCGCCTCACAGAAATCTCTTAGTTCAATGTATCGAACGAGATACCATTCATTTAATAAACGATTAAGCATCAATAGTAGCTTCGCTGCTTTCAGCTTCTGCGTTTTTCTTTTTACTAGACCATGGGGTCCCAAGTAATGGAAGTGCCCAACGGTCAAGACCATACCAACCAGCGTTTTTCCATGCTAGTACTAACCAAGTTGCTAGTATGAATAATACAGGGTTAGAACTTACTGTACCCGCTAACAGGAAGCTTACGTTCATTAGTCCACCACAGAATGCAGCAATACCAGTAAGTAGACCAACAATTAGCCCCAGTCCTACAAGTACTTCACCAAATGCAACGACATATGAAAATAATTTCGCATTGGGAATAACAAAGTTTTCAATGAAAGTGGCATACCAAGAAGTTACGTCTTTTCCTTCTGCAGCTTTAGCTAGTGCACCACCCATAAATCCTTTAATGGCAGTACCAGCATTTTCTCCAACCCAATTTTCATTATTAATTTTGCCCCAGCCTGCAGTGATCCAAGAATAACCAACATACAGTCTAACAACTAACCAAAACCAGCCTGCTTGTGTACTACTGAATAGAAAACGAGATACTGGATTTTCGGGAATGATAACAGCTTTACTCATTATAATCTCCTCCATGAATCGTTGTAATTGTTCTTCTTGTTAATATCTACACTATAAATGAGTAAGGAATATACAGTAAGTGATTTTTCTCACAATTGTGGAAAATAGTTGGAAAGTTGTATGTTAGGAAAAATGAAAAGTATGGGCATATTTGTGTTATAATTTCTATATCATCAATCGGATGGAAGGTTAATGCTATGGTTGAAACAAATAAGAAGTATTGTATAAGCTGTGGCCAAGAGAAGCCGATTAGTGATTTCTTAAGGCGGACAGGTCGCCGAGAAAGTCAGAATAGTCGTCGTGGAACTTGTAAGCGTTGTAGACAAGCGGGAACTTCGTTGGCAGGTCGCGGACATGTTGCAGAAACACTATCCTTCTCAGTCCCTCATAATACTGGGAGAGCTAAGTGGACAAGGAAGAAAAGACAGCCAGCTTCTTACCATCGTCAATCACCGAATAGTGAAAATAGCATTGTTCGAGCTGATGATATTAGACCAACTTCGCGTGGTGTTGTAAGGATGCGAGGGAGATCAGATACAGGTCGTAGATGGTATGAAGAGATTGATCCGCCGCAAGCTAAAGTATTAGTTAAAGAAGGTGCAGCGATTATCATTAATCCATACACGATTCGTATGGTCTATAGTAACAAAGAATTTCGACGGTTTATTCTAATGCGAGATCATCAGACTTGCCATTATTGTGGTGAAAGTGGAGATACGATCGATCATCTATTACCACGTGCCAAAGGTGGTTATACGACACCTGCCAATTGCGTATGTGCATGTCTTACCTGCAATCAGCAGAAGGGGAATCTCACAACAGAACAATTTATGAATTACTTATTAATGCAATCTAAAGATACTGTGGAAGTATGACTCTATTTACCGTTGTTAAATAACAATGTGGTGTAGAGTCTTTTTTTATTGCAAAAACATACATATATATTGATAATAATTATCAATGTCGCTATAATTGGTTGGGAAGCTCATTTGTAGCTGGAATTCAAGATGAAGCAATAGGAGGTGCACAAGTAGTGTTTGAGGGATCGACAAGAAAGAAGTCAGCTATGATTGGGATCGCAGGCGTCGTACTGGTCCTCTCTGCACTTTTTGCTATTGGTATAGGCAGTGTAAGCGTTAATCCTATTGTTACCCTGCAAACCTTGCTTGGAAACGGTGACGAGACTAGTTCAGTTATATTGTTGGACATTCGTGTACCGCGAGTTATACTAGCATTAATTGTAGGAGCAAATCTAGCAATTTCAGGTGCACTTTTGCAAGCCGTTGTACAAAATCCTTTGGCAGATCCAGGAGTTACTGGTGTATCAAGTGGAGCAGCCACCGCTGCACTATTTATTATGCTAGTTATGCCACAATCAAGTTTCTTTGTTCCGGTAGCTGCTATCGCTGGAGGTTTGATTGCTGCCGCTATGGTATATGCAATGGCATGGCAACGTTCTATAGGCTTTCAGCCTGTAAGAATCATTTTGTCAGGTGTCGCAGTTAATGCGATATTTGGTGGATTAATGGGTTTACTACAATTACTTTATAGTGATCGATTGCCTGCTGCTGTTCAATGGATGAATGGTAGTTTGGCAGGAAAAGACATGGGTGATGTGTGGTTTATATTACCTTATTCGGTTGCAGGATGGATTTTTGCGCTATTATGTATACGCAAAATTAATATACTACGTCTAGGTGAACAGACAGCGCATAATTTGGGGCAGAATATGAATCGCGTTCGTCTAATTCTATCAGTATTGGCTGTATTTCTTGCAGCGATTTCTGTATCAATGGTAGGGTTGGTAGGTTTCGTAGGACTAGTCGTTCCCCATATATCACGTATGCTGATTGGCTCAGACTTTAGATTTAGTTTACCATTTAGCATTTTGCTAGGTGCAATCATGCTCCTCATTGCAGATATGATTGGTCGTTCCCTATTTGGAGCGATTCAAATACCTGCAGGAATTGTTATGGCGATGATTGGCGGTCCATACTTCTTGTATCTTATGCGGAAGGGTGGAGCGTAAGTATGCTATCGATTAAAGATATTGCAATCAATTATTCGGATAAACAGATTATTAAAAATGTATCATTGCAAGTGAACGACGGCGAAATCGTATCGATTATTGGCCCAAACGGAACTGGTAAATCTACTATACTTAAAGCAATTTCTAAGCGAATTAACGTAGCAAGTGGCGAGATTACGTTCGATCATCAAGCGTTAACAGATATGTCGATTAAAGATATATCTAAGTTAATGTGTATGGTTTCTCAATCTAACACAAGCCCTCAGGATATGACGGTTGGAGAGTTAGTTAGTTATGGACGTTTGCCTTATAAAAAATGGTATGAACGGATGACCGCAGAGGATACCGAAATTGTTCAATGGGCACTAGAACAAACTCATATGGAAAAGTATCGCGACAGATTAGTATATCGATTATCTGGTGGTGAGGCGCAGCGTGCTTGGATTGCGATGGCATTAGCACAAAAGCCTCGTATATTATTACTTGATGAGCCGACCACGTATCTAGATATTGCACATCAGCTTGAAGTCCTTGAGCTAGTGAAACGACTGAATGCTGAGCTAGGTATTACGGTGATCATGGTCTTACATGATCTGAACCATGCCGCTTCGTACAGTGATAAAATTTGTGTCATTAACGATGGCGTAGTAAGAGCGTATGGTGCTCCAAGAGAAATCATCACAACGGGATTAATTCGTGATGTATATGGTGTTGAATCTGAAATTGATTTATACAATCAAGTACCCCGAATTCATATAATAAAAAAAAGTAACGTGAGGAAGAGTGATAAAGTTATGATGAATATTAAACCGATGGATTTGAATGTATTGAAAGAGAACTATCAACAATTAGTGGGTGGAATGAAATCTATTTTCCTAAGTACAATTGGCTTAGATGGTAGTCCGTTTTTATCTTATGCACCATTCGTTGAGCATGAAGGTAAAGTATATATCTACCTTAGCCGTATTGCAGAGCATTTCCAAAACATGGAAAATAATCCTACAGTTGATGTTATGTTAGTAGCTGATGAATCTGCTACTAAAAACATTTTTGCTCGTGAGCGTGCACGCTTTAAAGGTCAAGCTGCAAACGTTGGTAACGAAGGTTTTGAAGATGTATTTGCGAAATTTGAAGAAAAATTTGGTGCGCCAACATTTAAAATGCTTCGTACTTTAGATTTCTCATTATTCGAGCTTACACTAGCTAATGGCCGTTATGTTATTGGTTTTGGTCAAGCGTTCGATGTTGACTTTGCTGGCGAACATTTCGATCATGTTAATCGTGATGCACATGGTCAAGATGTAAGACCTGGAAGACCAGAAAGTAAATAATTAATTTGTGGTTTTAGGTACTAGACATCTAATAATATGGAAACCGCTGGAGGTAAAGATATATGAATACAGAAACAATAATTGCAATGTGGGAGTCCGTTCAAGGTCGTTTCCACAAGATGGTCAAGGAATTGCCACAAGAATCTCTTTCATTATCGATTGGTCCTGCTTCAGTAGGTCATATGATCAGACATAGTGCTGAAGTTGAGTTTGTTTATGCAGAATGGGTTTTTGGAACACCGAAGCCTGCTGATCTTGAATATCACACATTACGTGGTCCAGGTAATTCTGCTGTCGAATTCGATAATGTAGATGAACTAGTTGCTTTGCTTGAGGCTTCTAATGCGATGATTATTGCTGCTATGAAGGCATTACCAGAAGCAGATTGGAACAAAGAAGTGAAAACGCCTCGTGGAACATTTTCTGCACTAGATGCGATCGCACAACTTATGTATCATACTGGTATTCATGCAGGTCAAATTTCTTTAATGCAAAAGCACGCACAATAAGAACTTATACTATCTAATAAAATATAAGAGCGATCAAGGTATCATTTTTTCGGAAATGACTACTTTGATCGCTCTTTTTTTGTAAGGAAAAAACCATAAACACAATTCATCTAATAGGCATAAACTAGGTAAGGGAGGAATTCGGATGGATAAGAAAAAAACTAATAATAGAGAACAAGATAACGATGAAGCAGAAACACTCATTGCGAAACTTGGATTTTGGGGAGTAGCACTGGCTACAATAGGCGACGGACTTGCTACAATTGCTGCAGGTTTGGAACTTCAGCAATTAGAAAAAGCAAAGGAGCAACGATCCGATTCCCAATTGGATTTAGATCAACAAATTGAACTAATGCAAAAGCAAATTGACCAATTAACATATAAAATAGAAAAGATGGAGCGTAAGAAAAGATGAGCCCTCAAAAAAGAGATCATATTAACATCGAACATTGTAATCCACTCATATTTGGAGTGGATTTTTTGTGTTATTTGCAGTGGATTTTTATGATATTTGCAGTTAGATGAATATAGATCTAAATATAATGGAATAAGAGATTCATTCATTTTAATATTAAGTTAACGAAATATTTAGCTGATAACACATGTTACTAAGATGTTATTATATCTTCAATGAATGAATTACAAAAAAAATCGCGCAATTGAACCATATGAATGTTTAGACAGTCTAATACATATACAGACCAAACGAAAGAGTTGAGGTGATGAAAATATGACTAAGGATGAGCTTGCTATTTTTGCTATAGCAGGTAATGAGGCTGCTTTTGTTCAATTAATGCAGCAATATGAACATCAGCTTTATCGAATTGCCTATAGCTATATGCGTAATGAACATGATGCGGTAGAAGCGATGCAGGAACTTACCTATCGTAGCTATCGTAATATACGTTCCATTAAAGAATCACAATATATTCGTACGTGGCTAACGAGAATACTAATTAATATTTGTCATGATATGTTACGCAAACAAAAGAGGGAAATACCGAGTGATCTAGTAGTTGATCAACATTTAGATCATAGATCGGATCAAGCGACAGAAATAGAAATACTAGATACACTAACAAGTTTAAATGATGAACAGAGAGAACTTATTATGATGAAATATATAGAAGATAGGAGCAATGTAGATATTGCTCAGTCATTGAATATTCCAGAAGGAACAGTGAAATCTAGATTGCATTATGCACTTCGTAAATTACGATTATTGTTCAAGGAGGAGGGGATATAATGGAGAACGTAGTAGTTGAACACTATGAACGATATGCAGAAACACTTGATGGTATTATTGTTCCTACTGAGCAGTTAGCAGCTGCTAGGTTAGCGGGACTACAAAGAGCGAAGCGGGAAAGAACTAGAACCAAGCAACTATTTTGGATACGTAATGCAAGTATTATAATGGGAATACTCATTATCTTTTTCACGAGTATACGAATCTCACCTGTGTTTGCTAGTACAGTAGCGAAAATACCTGGTATGGATAGACTGGTCGATCTTATTACTTGGGATAAAGGTATTGAAGATATTTTTGATAAGCAATATTATGAACCATTGAATATTAAGGTAACGAATAATGATTTGACGCTAACTTTAGATGGTATTATAGCTGATGAAACAGGTATGATCGTATTTTATACATTAGAAGCGCCGTATGATATTTCGCGATTAGATACTAGAGGAATCAATATTTTACAAAATGGAGAAGCCATTCAAGCGGGATATTCTTACTCAGGGTTTAGCTCAGAGCCGACAAATATTATAGAAGACAAAATTGTAATAGATGCGCCTGATGGAATCAGTTATGCAAATGCTAATTTCATCTTGGAGTTAGAGATTAGAGACGAATATCATACAGAGTTCTCTATTCCATTCACTTTACAGCAACCAATTGCTGTGACGAAGCAGTATGAACTGAACAAAGAGTTTACGATTGATGGTCAACGGCTTACAGTGCAATCGCTTAGCATTTCACCGCTACGTGCACAGGTGAAAATTGCGATTGATGAGAATAATACGATGCAATTGCTACAAATTAAGAATATTAAGCTAGTTGATGAGCATGGTGAAGAATGGGGCGGAATCCGCAATGGTATCTCTGGTTGGGGTAACATACGTGAGGGAGAGGTGGGGTACAACATTCAAAGTAACTTCTTCCGCGAACCAGAGCAATTAACTTTACATCTAGGAAGTATAGAAGCATTGCCTAAAGGTCAGGATTATATTGAGGTGGACTTTGAACGTAATAAATTGCTTTACGTACCTGAACAGCTTGATGTCGAACTGGAAATTATGAATCATCGTTCGTTACGGTCGAAGATCGTTGTAGATGAAGACTCGACTATTAGTACTACATTCTCCGGAGGCATTGATGCGGAAGGTAAACCGCTTTATTTCAATTCTTCCAATAGTCATTCTACGGATGATTATATAGAATCTGTAGATAATTATAATCTAAGCGAAATTGTAAACCCTGTTCGAATATACGTGAATTCCTATCCATCTTACCTTAATGGAAGTATTGAAATCGCTATTCCCCTGCAATAGTTGAAGGGGGTTATCTCTTGTCCTGAACTTACTACTTGTATTGTCGTGCTAATTTTGGGAAAATAGAAAGCAGAATATATACGACAATAGAGGAACTTATTATAGCACCATGAGCAGTAAAGAGTTACAGTTGACGATGTGATAAGTGAAAAGAGGATATAGCGAGATGAAAGAATCAATATATGGATTAACATTTGACCAATTAGTGGAGTGGCTAGAGGAACGTGGTCATAAGCGTTCTCGTGCACTTCATGTATGGCGTGCATTATATCGTAATCGTGTTCGTGCTTTTGCTGACATGACGGAAGTGAATAGTGCGACAGTAGAACTTCTGAAAGAGCATTTCATACTAGAAACATTAACTGAGCATACACGTCAGCAATCACAAGATGGTACAGTGAAATTTCTATTTCAGCTTGCTGATGGTAATCTGATCGAGACGGTGCTTATGCGCCATAAGTTCGGATTATCGGTTTGTGTGACGACTCAAGTCGGTTGTAATATCGGTTGTAGCTTCTGTGCAAGTGGATTGATTGCGAAAAGCCGTGATCTGACGAGTGCGGAAATTACCGAGCAAATTATGCAAGTTCAGTTTTTCTTAGATGGTCATGCTAAAGATGAAAAGGTTAGTCATATTGTTGTTATGGGAATTGGTGAGCCATTCGATAACTTCGTTCATATGTCTAATTTCGTGCGTACGGTGAAGGATCACAATGGTCTTGCAATTGGTCCACGTCATATTACAGTATCAACGAGTGGTATCGTTAACAAGTTCAAAGAATTTACAGATAGTGATCTAGGTGTTAACTTAGCGATCTCTCTACATGCGCCGAACAATGAGCTTCGCTCACGCATTATGAAGATTAATAAAGCTTATCCGCTAGAGAAGCTAATGCCTGCAATTGATTATTACTTGAACAACTCTAATCGTCGTGCAACGATTGAATATATACTGTTGAAACATGTCAATGATCAGCCGGAACATGCGCTTGAGCTTGCAGAATTAATGATGCCACGTAAAGATCTCGTGAACGTCAACTTAATTCCGTATAATCCAGTAGATGAGCATAGTCAGTATCAACGTAGTGAGCAAGATGATATTCGTGCTTTCTATGATGTGTTGAAGAAGCAAGGGATTAGTGTTAGTGTGCGACTGGAGCATGGTGCTGATATTGATGCAGCATGTGGACAATTACGCAGTAAACAGTTAGATAAAGCATCAAACAATTAATTATGAAATAACATAATAGGCTATCTCGAAAGTAATTACTTTCGAGATAGCCTATTTATTATGCAGTATAGGTACTATTAAATCTTCAATTACAATACAAGAAAGCCCATGTTTTGCTTCGCTTTTGTAAGTGTCTCGTTGGCAACTGCTGCTGCACGCTCTGCACCATCGCGTAGAATCGCATCAAGTTCAGCAGAATCAACGATATCATGGAATTTTTGTTGAATCGGCTCTAGTTTGCTAATAACAACTTCTGCAATTTCTTTCTTGAAGTTACCGTAGCCTTGACCTTCGAAATGTTTCTCAACTGCTGGAATATCCATATCTGAGAATACAGAGTAGATTTCGATTAGGTTACTTACAGCAGGCTTATTCTCCCAGTCATAACGAACAGACATATCGGAATCTGTTACAGCTCGTGAGAATTTTTTGCGGATAACCGCAGGCTCATCTAACATTAGAATGTAGCTACTTACGTTTGGATTAGATTTGCTCATTTTACTGGAAGGATCATCTAATCCCATAATACGAGCACCAGTTTCTTGAATAATTGGCTCAGGTACTATGAACGTTTCACCGTAACGATTGTTGAAGCGATTAGCTAAGTCACGAGTAAGCTCAACATGTTGCTTCTGATCTTCGCCTACAGGAACATGCGTCGCTTGATAAAGTAGAATATCTGCCGCCATTAGTGCCGGATAAGTGAATAGTGCAGAACTTACAACATCTTTACCATCGGATTTGTCTTTGAATTGCGTCATACGGCTAAGTTCACCGAAGTGAGCTTGAGTTTCCATTAACCAGCCAAGTTCAGCATGTGCGGAAACTTGAGATTGTAGAAAGATTGCTGAACGCTTAGGGTCAATTCCAGCAGCAACGTAAAGAGCAGCCAATTCACGAGAACGTTGACGAAGCTCTTTAGGATCTTGATATACGGTAATCGCATGTAGATCCGGAATGAAATAGAAGCAATCGAATTGCTCTTGATTGCGGACGAATTGGCTTAGAGCGCCAGAATAACCTCCAATATTAAGTTCTCCACTAGGTTTAATTCCAGATAGTATACGTTTCATGTACGAACACCTTACCTTCTCTTTAATTTAAAAAACAAAAAAGCTCCGCCCCTTAAAACATAAGGGACGAAGCGTTATACTCCGCGGTACCACCCAAATTCGATTATATAATCGCACTTGATACTCAATAACGGTGAGCTCCGTCAATGCCTACTAATGCCAAGCATCACTTTTCGCGATGTGCATTTTCAGGTTGAGGCGAAAAGACCCATTCATCTACAGGCATGTGCCGAACTTTTCACCAGTTATCGGCTCGCTAATGACATGCAATATTAGACTACTATTTCTCTTCCTTGCTGTATCATATCTAATTGATAATAGCATACTTATTAATAATGATTAAGTCAAGTTAGTATGTGATAGTATACTTGGTACTATATGCTAGTTAGGTTGATTGACATCGTATCGCCATCATGTTATCTTAAAATTAAGATAAAGCGAAAAGAGGCATAACGATGAGTGAAACAAAGCGTTATGAGCAAGTGGAAGATGCATTAGAACTATATATTGCATTATCGCGTGCTAGCCAATGGGTAAGTTCACATGGAGATCGTGATATTAGGGAGCATGGCTTGAATCGTACGGAATTCGGAGTGTTAGAATTACTGTATCATAAAGGTCCTCAGCCTTTACAACAAATTGGTAATAAAGTATTAATGAGTAGCGGTAATATTACGTACGTTATCGACAAATTAGAAAAGAAGCAATTAGTTAGACGTAGAGTTTCTACAGAAGATCGACGCTTAATATATGCGGAAGTGACCGATGCAGGCTCTCAATTTATTGAGAAAGTATTTCCTATTCATGGGTGTGTCATCCGTGACGCAGTAGCTGGTTTAACATTGGAAGAACAGCGTCAAGCAACGAATTTACTGAAGAAACTCGGTAAATTTGCACAAGAAAGTTATAAGGGTTAAATCCTTCTAGCTTTTCCTGAGATGTCTTAATATTGAGATATCATGTTTAGGTGACTTATGAACCTGATGAATGTAACTGAAAGCTTAACGGGACAATGAATGTAGTGAAAAATATTGGAGGGAACTATAATGAAACATATTTATGAAGCGGGAACTGAAAAAAATGGTCAAGTGCTGTTACTATTGCATGGTACAGGTGGAGATGAGAATGATCTAATACCACTTGCGCGTACTGTAGATTCGAATGCTGCAATACTAAGTGTAAGAGGTAACATCCTTGAAAATGGTATGCCACGCTTCTTCCGTCGTCTTGCTGAAGGAGTATTTGATGAACAGGATCTTATTTTCCGCACACAAGAGCTTAAGCAATTTATCGATGAGGCAGCTGTTCAGTATGGATTTGACCGGAATAAAGTAGTAGCACTAGGTTATTCTAATGGTGCTAATATAGCGGCGAGTATGTTATTCCATTACGCAGATTCATTACAAGGTGCGATTATGCATCATCCAATGGTGCCGCTTCGAAGTATCGAATTGCCTAAGCTTACTGGTGTAGCTTGCTTTATTGGAGCAGGTGAGAATGATCCGATCTGTACACCAGCTGAATCGAAAGAATTACAATCATTATTAAGTGAAGCTGGTGCAGATGTGCAAATTCATTGGGAACGTCACGGTCACCAGTTGTCTCGCACAGAAGTTGAAGCAGCAAAAGCATGGTATGAAGCTCAATTTAAAGTATAGATTATCATTCATTCTTTTCATATAGTAAGCCAATAATGAGGAGGATACTCAGAAAGTCATGACTTAGATGACTCGCCGAGTATCCTCTTCTTATGCTTAGGTCAATAAACTTCAAAAATAATGCCTCTATATAAAATTATGTGCTCATTTGTCGTAATTAATTATTAAATCTTAACGATATACAAAGCATGCCTACCCACTTTACAACATATGATGTGTTAACAAAGGTTAGGATGTGATCGAGATGATATGTGCCATCATAGGTGGTGGGCCAGCTGGATTGAATGCCGCGTTATTGCTTGCTCGGTCTAGACATAAAGTGTATCTCTTTGACAATGCAAAACCTCGGAATGCAGTAACGGAAGCGATGCATGGCTTTATAACTCGCGAAGGGATTTCACCTCTCAAATTTCGCAAATTAGCACAGCAAGAATTGGAGCAATTTAAGCATGTGAAGCAGTATCAATCAACGATAACTGAAATTAAGCGTAGCAATAATGGAACATTTACTATCACGACATCTTCTGGTAAAAAGCTTCAAGTGAATAAAGTATTACTTGCCACAGGATTACAGGAATCATTACCATCAATTCGTAACATTTCCCGCTATTATGGGCGCTCGGTGTTCAGTTGTCCTTATTGCGATGGTTATGAATTACGAGATCGGGCGTTGGCTGTATTTACAGAAGCTAGTAATGTGGTTTCTCTTGCAGCGACACTGCAACAGTGGAGTAAACGGATATTTGTTTTCACGAATGGGAAATACAAATTAACGAACTCAGAAAAAGAGCTATTGAAGGCGATGGATATTGCAATCTATGAACAACCAATTGTTCAATTAGTTGGGCAAAAAGGGCAGCTGCAAGGCATATTACTTAAGGATGGTAGTAAAGTTAATTGTACGGGTGGTTTTGTCTCGACCTATTGGAGACATGCGGGAACATTAGCGTCGGAATTAGGCTGTAGATTAACAGACCAAGGTGGAATATGGCAAGATGGTAAAGGGAGAACTAGTGTTCAAGGTGTCTATGTGGCAGGCGATATGGCTCATATATCACCAGCACAAGCAGTTATTGCAGCAGGTGATGGTGTAAAAGCTGCAATAAGTATGAATCAGGATGCTGCTCAACAACGCTTAACAAAAATTCAGAATATGATTAGAAAGCAATAAAAGGTTAACTTTTATAGTCTAAGTTTAAACAATTGACTTTCGACAGTTGCGAACATGGAACGGACTTCCGAAAAAAAGAAGAAAGACACTCCAATATAACCATAAAAAAGGCACTCCCATGTTAATCAGGTCATAGGATGCACCTGAAAAGCACGAGAATGCCTTGTTATTCAATTCGTTTATTCACGATAGTCTTCTACTAGTAATTCAAGTCCGCCTGTCTCTGGGTCCATAATAAAGCCGTGTACAGGAACAGCTTTAGGGAATAAAGGATGATTGCGAATCATTTTAACACTGTGCATAACGCCGTGCTCGGGTGCTGTGAAGCCGCGTAAAAACTTCTCCATACGGATACCTGAACGTTCTAGCGTTTCTATAACTAACGGATCTACTCCGCCTTGTTCAATTATTTTATTAACTAAGCCTTTACTATCGAGATTTGTCATACCGCAACCATGGTGTCCGATAACGACAACTTCCTCAGCATGTAATTCATATACCGCAACAAGAATACTGCGCATTGCTGAACCGAAAGGTTGAGTTAATACTGCACCAGCATTTTTGATGAATTTGGCATCACCATTGCGAAGATTTAATGCTTTTGGTAATAGCTCCATTAGTCTTGTATCCATACATGTTAAAATCGCAATTTTTTTCTCAGGATACTTGTCCGTTAAGTATTTTTCATACTCTTTGTCTTCTACGAATGTCTTGTTGAACTCCATAAAATTTTTCACGATACTCATGTGTATTCCTCCTACAACTGTTCATACTTTCGCTGCACTACTTGTTAGTGAAAATAACTTTGAAAGCCTCATTGACCTAACTACGATAAAAAATTTAAACTCCGTAACAACTATTATTCTCTTATTTTCATAACAAGTCAAATGGTCTTATTTATAGAAAAAGTAAAGAGACAAACCGAAACGCTCCATTTGCCTCGCTTTTAATACTGATGTAATGGTATATTGTTACACTTTTAATGCTGGTAGTACAATCGTTACAGTAGTACCAATCCCTACTTGGCTTGTAAAGGTAATTGTTCCCTGATGATTAGCAATGATTTGCTGTGAGACAAGTAACCCCAAACCATTGCCATCTTGTTTACTAGTATAGAAGGGCTCAAACAGATGTGTTAATGATTCTTCAGATATGCCTACCCCATTATCGGATATTGTAATCTGTACATGTTGATCTTGCTTACAAATACCAATTTGCAACACACCTTCTTTGCTCATCGCTTCCACACTATTTTTAATTAAGTTGACGAACATCTGCTTAAGATTACCTTCCACACCATTAATGAATGGAACATCCTCTTCAATACGTGAAATTACGGTTACATGTTCCATCGTTCCTGATGTAGTCATTAACAGTAAAATATCGTTAATTAGTTGCACAATATTCGTAGGTTGAAAATTACCAACTTGAGGTTTCGACATTACTAGAAATTGACCAACAATATGATTCATATGATCAATTTCTTTCATGACAAGGTCCATATGATTTTCAGGCATTAGACCTTTTTTATGGTTGATTTTCAAAAATCCTTGGACAGTAGTGAGTGGATTTCGAATTTCATGAGCAATACTTGCTGCAAGCTGACCAATAGCTGAAAGTTTTTCGTTCTTCACAAGCAACTCTTCTGTTTGCTTACGAGCAGTAATATTTCGAGTAATCGATGCTATCGCTACGATTAGTCCTTTCTCATCTCGAATCCCTGACAGTGTCATACTGACATCGATCGGAGAGTTAGATTTCGTATACATAATCGTTTCATAACTCGATACAGCATTACCTCTAATGACCTGCTGGATTAACTGTTCATAACTAACTCGATCTTGTAATGAGAAGTTTGAAAGTGGATGTCTGACAAGTTGATCACTGTTCCATTCAAACATACTTTCAAAGGCTTCGTTGACCTGCATAATGTTATTGTTCAGATCGGCAATATGAACAGCATCTGTCGTATGTTTGAAAAACGACTCAAGATATTGTTTCGTGTTCATTAGCTCAATATTCGTTTGTTTTAATTCGTTCGTATAGCGAGATAAATTATTACCCATCGTATTTACTTGACTAGCTAATAATCCAAACTCATCGGTGCTATTATGGACAAGCGAAGTATGGAACTGGTTCATCGAAATTGCATTGACTTTGAACATTATTTTAGTTAATGGAGAAGTGAGTAATTCTGCAATAATGTAACTTCCGACAATCGCTATAAGAAGTAGAATAATCGCAATAATAATATGATCAATGAATTGTTTATGAGTGCCGGCCATTAACTTATTTTTGTCGATGACAATTCCAATTACATAAGGTTCAAAATCTTCAATCGGAATGAATGTCCTGGTGAGTGAAGAATCACCAAACTTGAATTCAGTAGTAACAAACTTATCTTCATTTAAGGCAAGATGTACGGATTGAATATCCGATTTTATATTTGCATAATTATACGACCCGAATGAAATATCGCGTACGTCTAAATTATATATTGGTTTTCCTTTTTTTAATTTAATAATTTTCTCTTTTCCGAAAAAAGTAGGATTGAAAGCAGTTATTTCTAATAGCGCATCGTTCTCAGCAAGTAACTGTGAAATAATCCGATCTGTTCCGCCAATATATCCGTTAGAGAAGGATTTATCTGCATTTAACATCGTATTAATCATGTAATTGGTTTTGCCAGTATAGTAATATCCCCATTTGTTAATTTTCGAAGGATCGGATACTGCAAAATTAATAGGTCCTGAATAAAAATTGGTAGATCGTTCCCCTTGAGCCACAGTAACAGGTCGTAAATTTATTACGTCTTTTAATGCTACGTCCCAATAATCCCATGATTTAGATCTTAGATTAACTTCATCAGGATTAGACGAAAGTACGGTTGCTAAATCGTCCCCTTGCTTAACCCAAAGTGTAATATCATCAAGATCTAGTCGTACCTTTAATTCTTCTAGTTGTTCTGTCGTTACATTCGCAATATCAGGGTCCAATATTTCCTCTAACGTTTGTGCTGCTGACTTCAATCGCTTTGCAAGTTCTTGTTCAATACTGCGATTTGTAGAATCAATTAAATTTATTGTAATGGCAAGTTGTTTTGCAATGGTAGCTACTTGTTGTTCAACATTATTCTCTTGAACACGAATGGCATTAATTTGCGAAAATACAACATTCAATACGAGTATAAAAAGCACAATAAGAGAGATGGATAATGATAGCTTTGAACGGATAGTCATACAGATCCCTCCATACGCAAGTTTCTATTCTTTCTTATTAGACAAATATCGACAAAATCCTTTTTAATTCCTAGTTGCTAAGTATAAATTAGAATTTATAGCGATTACAATAGGTTAATAACGATTTAGTTATTATATTATTAGATGAAAGTATAAGAATTTGTTATAGATAAGAGAAAATACTATAGGTGTTCAAGTCATTCATACAATAATTTACCGATTTAGATGTGTGATAGATTCATATAATGTCATAACACGCTCGAGACTTTTGAGTAATTTATTGGATAACTAGAATATATTGCAAAAAAAGTTGTTGACAATATTGCGAACTAGACATAACATAAGGTTATAAACTTTAATTAAGTAAGTAAATATACAATATATATTAATGGAGGAATTTATTATGACGACATCAAAATGGATATTAGATGCATCGCACAGTGTAGTTGAATTTTCAGTTAAGCATCTTATGATTGCAAAAGTTAGAGGTTTATTCCATACTTTCGATGCGAATATCGAAGCTGATCTTAATGATCTATCTACTGCAACGATTGCGGTAAATATTGATCTTGCTAGTGTTGATACACGTAATGTGGATCGCGATAATCACTTGAAATCAGCGGACTTCTTCGATGTAGAAAACAGCCCAAGCTTGAATTTCGTAGCGACTTCCATTAAATCTGCAGGATCTGATGAGTATTCATTAGTTGGTAATGTAACACTTCATGGTGTAACGAAAGAAGAAACATTCAAAGTTACTTTTGAAGGGGCTTCAACAGACCCTTGGGGCAATGAAAAAGCAGGCTTCAGTGCAACAGGTTCTTTGAAACGTAGCGACTATGGTCTAACATACAATGCCGCTCTTGAAACTGGTGGCGTACTAATCGGAGACGATATTAAGATCAACATCGAATTCGAATTACAAAAGGCATAATATCCCTTCATAATAAATTCAAGCATATAGTTGGATATAATAAAACCTCTCTATCGAATGACGATAGAGAGGTTTTTTCGTCATTCTCCATGTGTAGTAACATTACAAATTATCGTCATAACATGTTAGTTCATTGCATAATTTAGAACTGTGCCTAAAGTAATTATTCCTCTTAAGCCCCAAGCAAGAGCACAGAGGAATAATTAAAGCGCATACAACAAATCCAACATGTTAACAAAAAAAGCATTGACAACTAGGTTTTTACAATGATATTGTGTTAGCATATCTCAAAAAATGGAAAGGGGGTTACGTATCATGAAGATCGATTTTACTACATTTGGTATCAATGTTGGAATTAAGAATGACGGTATCGTAATCCGCGCCCATAGAGCTATATTTATTTAGCACTTTACGGCGCATGATTACGAATCGTAGTCATGCGCCTTTTCATTAGCATATACGTAAGCGATGTTATTGCCATTATGGAATAACTAACTTACGATGGTGAAAAAGCATGCCTACGAACAATAGGCATGCTTTTTTGTGCCTATACAGCAATAAAACTGCATACGAGGGGTTGTATATACACGATGTTAAGTGTACTAAAAAAACTAAGATGGTTTTTCAAATTAGAATGGAAACGATATACGCTCGCAATTGGGCTGTTATTTCTAACGGGGATACTTGATTTAATCCCACCATGGTTAATTGGTAAAGTAATCGATGGTATTCAGCAACAATTGTTTTCTAGTCGAGAGTTCCAACTCATGATTGTGTTCTGGGTTGTAATTACTGCTGTAAGCTATGCAATTACGTATGTTTGGTTTAACAAATTATTCGGTGCCTCTTTCGTACTAGAGCGAATTCTTAGAACGAAGCTCATGGGACATTTCTTGCGAATGAAACCGACATTTTATGAACGTAACCGTACTGGCGATCTGATGGCAAGAGCAACGAATGATCTAGGTGCGGTGTCGAACACAGCGGGCTTTGGAATATTAACGTTGTTTGATTCAACTATTTTTATGATTTGTATTGTAGCTGTAATGAGTATCATGATTAGTTGGAAATTAACGTTAGCGGCACTATTACCTCTTCCGCTCATTGCTGTTGTATTGTCGATATTCGGTAAAATTATTCACCAGCGCTTTATGGCTGCACAGGATTCTTTCGGTGAATTGAATGATGATGTGTTAGAAGCGGTCTCAGGTGTGCGTGTCATCCGTGCATTTGTCCAAGAAGAAGCAAGCAAAGAGAAGTTCCATAAAAAAACTTTAGAAGTATTACAACGTAATTTGGCAGTCGTGAAAATTGAAGCTTTGTTTGAACCAACGATGAAAATATTGGTTGGACTTAGTTATTTAATTGGTGTTGGATATGGTGCTTATCTCGTATTCAATAGTGAATTGACGCTAGGTGAGCTAATTACGTTCAATATGTTTCTAGGTATGCTGATCTGGCCAATGATCGCGATGGGCGAACTAATTAACATTATGCAGCGTGGCAATGCCTCACTAGACCGTGTATCCGAAACGTTAGATTATAAAGCAGATGTTGAAAATAAGGAGCAAACAGCAGAGAATCATGTTCCTTCGAAAGTACAATTCCAAGATTATCAATTCCAATATCCAACGTCTGAGAAGATTAATCTTAGTCAGTTAAATATCTCAATTAATCAAGGGCAAACATTAGGTATTGTCGGTAAGACTGGTAGTGGTAAAACAACAATTTTGAAACAACTACTAAGAGAATATCCGATGGGTTCCGGTCAGGTGAAGCTAGGGAATCATCGATTAGATGATCTATCGCTTGAAGATGCACTAGGATATATGGGATATGTGCCGCAGCAGCCTGTTCTATTCTCACGATCCATTCGTGATAATATTTTATTTGGCGATGAACATGCATCAGAAGCTCAGCTTCAGCAAGCGTTAGAGAGAGCTTCATTTGCGAAAGATATTCATTTCTTACCTGATGGTCTAGATACGATGGTTGGAGAGCGTGGTGTTGCGTTATCTGGTGGGCAGAAGCAACGTGTAAGTATCGCACGTGCGCTGATTGCTAATCCAGAAATTCTTATGCTTGATGATGCATTATCTGCCGTCGATGCGAAGACTGAGATGGAAATTATTGATGGCATCAAGCTTGAACGTCAACAGAAAACAACGATCATTACGACGCATCGTCTATCGGCGGTTCAACATGCCGATTGGATTATTGTATTAGATGAAGGTGCAGTGATTGAACAGGGAACACATGATCAGTTATTAGCACGTGAAGGCTGGTACAAGGAACAATATGATCGCCAACAAATTGAACTAGAGCTAAGCTCGTAGCAGTCAGAGAGGTGAATTGGGTAGATGGGTAACAATATAGAGCAGGAGACAATAGAGATGCAAGAAACTAGCAAATCAAACTCGACAGGTAAGCGATTATTTCAATACGGAATGCTTTATAAAAATAATATTATTATTGCATTAGTATTTCTAATCATCGCGGTTAGTGCGGAAGTTGTTGGACCAATTATTGCTAAAAATATGATAGATAATCATATTACAGGAATTAATCAAACTTGGTACTATGTAGATGAGGATACACCTCAGGCTGTCTCCTATAATAATAAATTTTTATTGCGTGGGGATCGAGTTACCGATGAAACAACGTATGGTACTATTACCTTTGAACAAAAGGGATTGAAGTTCTATTTATTAGAAGAAGGTGTACCCGAAGACGAGAAGGTATTATTAACAAAAGAAGAAGTATATCAGTTTTATAAGTATGAGATTCCTTACATTCTTAAATTATCTGCATTCTATTTTGCATTACTAATACTTTCAGCAATCTTTGTCTATTTCCAACGCATTATGTTACAAACAGCAGCGAATAAGATTGTTCAAAAACTACGTAATGACGTATATGCTCATACACAGCGTTTACCTGTGAAGTATTATGATCATTTATCAGCAGGGCAAATCGTCTCGCGAGTAACGAATGATACCGAATCAATTCGCGAGTTATATGTCGGTGTAATTGCCAATTTCAGTACAGGATTTATTTATATTAGCGCTATTTATATTTCAATATTCGTTTTGAATCCGACACTTGGTCTTATAACATTACCATTGATTCCAGCGTTATTAGCATGGATATATGTATATCGCAAATTCGCTGCGCGCTATAACCGCGTATTACGAGCAAAATTAAGTGAGATCAATGGTAACATTAATGAATCGATTCAAGGGATGTCCATTATTCAAGCATTCCGTAAAGAGAAAGCAATGGGGCAGGAATTTGATGAGTTGAATCAGTATTATTTCAAATATCAGAAAAAGATGCTTAGTTTAAATTCATTAACGTCCCATAACTTATTGAATGTATTCCGTAACATTATCTACATCGTCATTATTATTATGTTTTGGAAGGGTCAATTAGGGGCAGCAATTACTGTAGGTTTACTGTTTGCCTATATTGATTATTTGAATCGTATGTTCAATCCGATCGTCGGGATCGTCAATCAACTATCTAATCTGGAAGTAGCAAGAGTATCCGCAGAGCGAGTATTCAAGCTAATGGATGAGCAAGGGATTGAAGTTGATAAGGAGAGAATGGCTCGTTATCGCGGTAATGTGAAGTTCAATCATGTTACATTCGCCTATAAGGATGAAGAATATGTATTGAAGGATATTGATTTTGAAGCAAAGCAAGGGGAGACGGTCGCTTTAGTCGGTCATACAGGATCGGGAAAAAGCTCCATATTGAATCTCTTATTCAGGTTCTATGATCTCGAGAAGGGACACATCTCAATTGATGGTGTAGATATCAAGCAATATTCCAAACAGCAAATACGTGAGCATATGGGCATTGTATTACAAGATCCATTCTTATTCACAGGTACGATAGCTACCAATGTAAGCTTGAACAATCCGAACATTTCAAGAGAGAGTGTTGAGGAAGCATTGAAAGACGTTGGCGCGTATGAGATGTTTATGCAATTACCTCAGGGGATCGATACAGAAGTCGTTGAGAAAGGTAGTACGTTATCTGCTGGTCAAAGACAGCTGATCTCATTTGCAAGGGCGCTTGCGTATGATCCAGCTATACTCATTCTTGACGAAGCAACTGCTAGTATTGATACAGAGACTGAAGCTGTTATTCAAGCAGCTCTAGATGTATTAAAACGTGGTCGTACGACTTTCGTCATTGCACATCGCTTATCGACTATTCGCGCTGCAGATCAAATTCTAGTGCTCGATCGTGGTGTAATTGTAGAGCGGGGTAATCATGACGTACTAATGGAAAAACAAGGAAAGTACTTCCTAATGTACCAGCTTCAAGCTGGCGGAGTTGCTGTAACGATATAATCATCGTTACTTATAATAGAATTAGAAGATGCCGTATGTACAATTAACGTACATATGGCATCTTTTGTTATGACTAGCGAACATAAACCGACTTTGTAATATGGTATAGATATGCTACCATTATGTTGGCATGTTATTAGATACAATGTAGTCGTTATAGGTCATGTCATTAATAATTGTAAATAGTAAAGAGGGTTATGAGATGAAGAACATTATGGTTGTATTTACAGGTGGAACCATTGGTAGTATGAAGCAAGGTAGTAGCATTGATGTTAATGATGCGGGTTCATATATGATTATCGATCTATTTCAGCAGCAGTATACATCATCGTCAACCTTTAACACGATGCAACCTTTGAATATTTTGAGTGAAAATCTAGTGGCAGATCAATGGATTAACTTGGCGGAGCAGCTACGTGCAATAGATTATTCAGCAATAGATGCCATTATATTAACACATGGCTCTGATACGCTGGCGTATTCTGCTGCGATGTTAAGTTATTTGCTCGGTGACATTCCAGTGCCCCTAATTCTAATTGCTAGTAATTATCATCTGAAAGATGAACGTGCGAATGGCTTACGTAATTTCTATAATGCTGTTCGTTGGATTGAAGAGGGTGCAAGTCCCGGTGTGTTTGTCATCTATGAAAATAACCAAAATGAAAGTATATTGTATCTAGGTTCAAGAATTATGCAATGTGAATCATTTACTGATCAATTCCGTAGTCCATACGATATCGTGCTAGGGCAATTAGAAGATGGAGTTGTTAAGACGACATCAGTTTCTAATAGGATAACAGTAAGCGATATTAGACCAGCAGCTCATCCGTATCTCGATCAAATACAACAACTAGATAAGCTAGTCACCGATATTCTATATGTGAAGCCATATCCTGGATTGAACTATGAGCTTTATTCATGGCCATCTAACCGTCGTCCTACTGCGATACTTCATGATCTATATCATTCAGGTACAGCATGTGCGCTAACAGAAGGTCCATACTCATTACCTCAATTTATTGCCCGTTGTAAGGAAGACAACATTGCTGTCTATCTATGCCCTGTGAAGTCTGCAGAGGAAGCACAGTATGCATCTACAGCAACTCTTATTGAAGCGGGAGCTGTCTTGCTTGAGAAGATAGGGATGGAAGCTGCCCTTACGAAGCTTATCATTGCATATTCTTTATTCCGTTCAGAACAAGAAGTTAAAGACTTCATGCTGCAAGAGCAATTATATTTTGAGCGTCATTAAGAGGCGAAGTATGTAATAATACGTTGTCGCTAACAAATAAGGCATACCGAGCAAAGTTAGAAACTTTGCTCGGTATGCCTTTAAATATGTTGCTCACTTAATTATTTTTCATCTTCAACAGCAGACTTTTTCAATGGTAAGCTATTTACAAAACTATCGGAAAGTTGCAATAGATCAAGTGCACTTTGGAATTCTGTTTCTGTTGCTTGACCATTTTCTACACTATCACCAGATAAGGAATAATGACGGCCATCGTCGTAACCACTACCAGATAAGAATAGTTCCTCACTTGTTAGGAAGGAGCCGGTAGGTAAATAATAACGTTGTGGAAGAATATTTTCAGTTTGATTGAAAATATCTTGACCAAAATGAATTTGTGAATCTACGCTAATACCAAGTAAGTTGGCGATAGTAGGCAATACATCTACTTGACCACCAATTTGTGATAATGTTTGACCATCGGATACACCTTCATTAATGATAACTAAAGGAACATTGATCATATCTGTGTATGCATACTCACGTCCATAAATTTCGTTCATAAGATCACGTTCATGACTATCAAGGGAATAGATTGGCAAGCCAAGATGATCACCGTACATAACGATCAAGCTGTCATCCCAAATTCCTTTATCTTTCAAGTCTTGAATAAATAATCCTAGTGCATGGTCAGCGTAGTTTTGAGCCACAATATAATCACCAACTAATGTGTTTTCAAAACGTTCTGGTAATGTAATCAATTGTTTATCTTCAGGTAAAGTATATGGATGATGAGCAGTCATCGAAATAATTTGTGAATAGAATGGATTTTCTGCAGCATCCATTTCGACTAGCTTATCCAATGTTTTACGATAGAGTACATTATCAGAAGCACCAAAGAATACGGTATCTTCATCTCCGAAATATTTATGATCATAATAATGGTTGAAACCTAGTGATTCATATAACTCACCACGGTTCCAAAACTCAACTACGTTTGTATGGAAAGTCGCAGTATCATAATTATGTTCCTCTAACAACTTAGGTAAACTCGGCAATTCACGGTCAGCATACATTTGTGTTGCCGCTCCGCGAGAAGGAATATAAAGTGAAGAGTTCACTACATATTCGGCATCCGATGTATTCCCTTGCCCTACTTGCTGATAGAACTTATTGAAGTAATAGTTTTCTTTCACTAATTTATTGAAATTAGGTGTAATCTCTTGACCATCAATATTCAAATTAACTAAGAAGTTCTGGAATGACTCCATTTGAAGAATAATGAGGTTTTTACCTTCAGCAGTACCATATAACAAAGGCTCAGCTACAGGATTAACATTTTTGATCTTATTAATAGCCTCTTGTGTAATATGTTCCGGTTCAACATACTCTGTTGTTTTACTGGAAAGAATCATGTAGGCTTCGTAGTTTAATATCCCCATTTGTTCAGCCTTTACAAGTTCATTCATACTTGCACGGTTTGGCACAACATTGAACAGACAAATAACTAATGAAACGACAAGAAGTGGTAAAGCGATTTTTCTGCTACCTGGCTTATTAATTTTTTCCTTCCAGGTAGGGACACTTTTCTTCTTAAACACGAAATAAGCCAAAATAACGACATCAACATAGATGAATAGGAAGTAAGGGTCCATTAGTGAAAATACACTGTTTTTCACAGCCGTAACTTGGTTAACTTGTGCTAATGCAAAGTAGGTTACAATAACACCGTAGTACTTATAGTACATAATAACGGCGAATAGAATAGAAGTCATTAGTAAGTCTGCTATCCAGTAATAAAGCAATTTTCGTTTCTTTGCGAAGCATTCGATTAGACAGAAAACAATGAGTACAAATGGTAATTCTCTTAGTAGAAGGGTCCAAGATACGCCCCCTTCAAAAACAACCATCCAAGCTAATGCACTTTTTAGTAGCATAATGAAAGAAAAGAAAAATATAGGGCGCGTACTAAAAAGAAATTTATTATCGTTTAACACAATTCATCCTACCTTTCGTATAACATATCTACATTTATGTGAAGTTAATGGTGTGTTAGAACTTATGAATAAGAAAGTTTGAGATCTATTCTCTTTTGGAAAGGAAATACTGCGAGAAGTATAATATCAATAATGACGAGTGTGAAATAATAATCCAATAGTGAGAATATACTATTAGTTACAGTAAAAATGTGATTGAATTGAGCTAATTCAAAATATGATACAATACCTTTAATAATAGATATTGGTGGTACATCATATAATTGTCCTTAACAGATAGCAATCCATTACTACTGAACACACAATTCAGTCTATCTCTCAAATCTCGTAAACTCATATAGTTGAGATCGCAATATCTATCATACATAAAGAATCATAATATAACAGCAAGAAAATAATCCAAGTAAACTTTTATGAAGATATACAAAGATACAAGTGAAAAAGTGATGTTCTATTTATACTTATTAGTAGATATGACCAAATCTTTCATCTTATTTGGATATATTCATCTGAACTTCATTGGTGGTATAATACTTACTTATTATGCTTGTATGGCGTGACGTTGTCAAAAAACGAAAAACTAGCATTTCGCCAAATTACCAATGTATACGTCGTAATATGCGAAATAACTATAATGAACCGTATGATATCATCGTTAATCGCGAGAAATCATGCATCTACACGAGGAGGCATTATTTTGAAAATTTTTAAATTACTACTATTTCTAGTTACATGTGCTGCAATGATATCCATTGTAGTATTTCTTGTGTCTGATAAAGATGCAAAAACTAATGATCCAGTCAAAGGAACGGGGCAAGAGGATAACATATCCAATAATGACCCCTCTACTAATAACGGAGAAGACGATAATAATGTTTCAGGTAATAACGGAAATGTTGATGCTAATGGTAATGAGCAAGAAGAACCGACACCATCGCCGACAGCAACACCAAAACCAACAGTAAGTCCAACACCGACACCAAGTCCAACTCCTACTGAAAAACCAACTGGTAAAGTAGACACTGATGCTGAAAGTGTAGCTGTAATGGTCAACCCAAATTATAAGCTGCCTGAAGATTATTCGCCGAAAGATCTTGTGTACCCAGATGTAAGATTCACATTTGATGATAAGATAGATAAGCGTAAGATGCGTCAAGCAGCAGCTACTGCACTAGAAGAAATGTTTGAAGCTGCTGAAGTTGATGGTATTTATTTGGCAGGAGTATCTGCTTATCGATCACATGAAACTCAAAAAGCATTGTTCAAACGATACGTAGAACGTGACGGTTATGAGAAAGCTAAAACGTATAGCGCAGAGCCAGGAACAAGTGAACATGAAACAGGTCTTGCTATTGATGTATCGGGAAGTACTGGGAAATGTGCAGCAGAAGACTGCTTTGGTGGAACAGTTGAAGCGATATGGCTTGCTAAAAATGCAGCGAATTATGGATTCATCATTCGATATCCAGAAGGTAAAGAAGATATTACAGGGTATAAATACGAACCGTGGCACTTACGTTATGTAGGAGTAGAAATAGCTAAAGAAATAGATTCTGAAGGACTGACTCTTGAAGAGTATTATCAGGTTGTTCCAGTAAAAAGATAATGAGAGCAATTCAAAGGGGATGATAAGCAATGCATATTGTTCAAAACATCTACTTTACGATTACAATTCTTAATATATTTCTTGCTATTGCAATAATTTTTCTTGAGCGTAGAAATGTAAGTTCAACATGGGCTTGGATGATGGTACTGTTTTTCATTCCTGGTCTTGGATTCGTGCTTTATCTTGTGTTAGGACAGAAATTCAAAAAACGTAAACTAGCTAAGCTACTTGGCATTAATCCAAGTATGATTAATGATCTGATCATGGAACAGCGACGCCAACTTCAAAGTGGGGATCTTGAATTTGCAGGACCTGAGGTTGATGAATATTCTGATCTGATATCGATGAACCTAACAACAGGATTATCATTATTTACTACACAGAATACTGTAGATATTTATACGGATGGTAATGAGAAGTTTGATGCACTAATCGCTGATATTTCTAGCGCTAAGCATCATATCCATCTTGTCTATTATATTGTACGTAATGATGCACTTGGTCATCGACTTATGAAAGCATTAACCGCTAAGGCGGCAGAAGGAGTAGAGATTCGCTTCTTATATGACCATATTGGTAGTTCGAATCTTCCACGTAAATTTTTCAAAGAGTTTCGTGCCGCTGGGGGTAAGGAAGAAGCGTTTTTCCCATCTCGTATACCTTATATAAACTTTAAGATTAATTTCCGAAATCATCGTAAATTAGTTGTTATAGACGGGAAGGCTGGTTATATCGGCGGTTTTAATATCGGAGATGAGTACTTGGGTCTGGATAAGCACTTTGGTAAATGGCGTGACACCCACTTGCGTATTCGCGGAGCTGCCGTTCTACAGATGCAGGCGCAATTTATGATTGATTGGAATATGGCATCATCACTAAAATTAGGTTTTAATGAAACCTACTTCCCTATGATGATCAAAGAGCATTATAATCCTATCGGCATGCAAATTGTCGCTAGTGGCCCTGATTCACAATATCAAGAAATCAAAAATTCTTACATTAAGATGATTTATGCCGCCAAGAAATCAGTGTACTTACAGACACCTTACTTTGTACCAGATAGTAGCTTGTTGAATGCATTAAGAACTGCGGCACTTTCAGGGATGGATGTCCGAATTATGTTGCCAAGTAAGCGAGATCATTTCTTTGTCTATTGGGCTACCCATTCATACTTGGAAGATCTCTTATCATGCGGCATTCAAGTTTATATGTATGACCTCGGGTTTCTCCATGCCAAAACGCTTGTCGTAGATGGGAAATCAGCATCTGTAGGTACAGCGAATTTAGATATTCGGAGCTTCAAGCTTAACTTTGAGATGAATGCTTTCATTTATAATCAAGAGGTAGCAACAAGACTTGAAGCTATTTTCTATGAAGATATAAAAAACTGTCATGTTCTTACTATGGAAGAATATTCGAAGCGTTCGTGGGTTAGTCGGATTAAGGAGTCGATATCGAGACTCTTAAGCCCCATCCTTTAGGGGGAGTTCAAAACATCCACTTGTGATCACGATGTATCTCGGAGTAGCATATTCGACGGCGAATATGCCCCTCATTGAAAGTCCGTTTTTTGAACCTTCATTTGAAGGGAGCATTCAAAACATCCGCTCGTGATCAAGATGATTATGCTAACGTAGCTTTGTCTGCGGCGAATAGGAAGCGAACTTATATCTATAATGAAAGCAATCTACGACATTCATATGTCTGGATTGCTTTTTTTGCTATTTAGAGTGAAAGACAAGCCAGTTGATCATACTGTGTGTGAGGGAATATAGTTACATTGACGATGATTAATATTAGATTTATACTAAATCTAATATTACGAAAAGGCGGCTAAGTCATGGTGCAGAAAATTAATTTAACGGTACAACGCAGAGCAATTTTGGAGGTAGTAAAAGACTCTGATGATCATCCAACAGCAGCAGATATTATTCACAGATTGCGTGAACGAGGTTTCAATTTTGCATATGGAACTGTATATAATTCTTTACGTTATTTAACGGATGTTGATCTTATAAGAGAACTGAAATTAGGAGAAGCTGTTAGTCGATATGATGCACGAACAGAAGAGCATCAACATATTGTTTGTACAGTATGCGGTAAAGTAGAGGAAGTATTGGTAGATATACCGCAAGAATGGTTAGATAAAGTATGTGAACAGACAAAATACAGTATTCAGCATCCTCATATCGTTATGGAAGGGGTGTGCGATCAGTGCACGACCAAGCAATAGAACGATCAGAAGATCAGTTGTTATGCACGTTAACGAAACGAGTTATGATTATTAGTCCCCTGCCTGAACGAGTAAAACAATTATTTGTTTCGCTATCAACGGCATGTTTCGATGTTTTTTCATTACATGAATTTAATGAAGATATGTTGTCATCTGTGAAACCTGAATTAGTGATCTACGATGCGTTGCCAACAGTAGCTACTGCTTCCTATACAGACGTACTAGAAAGAGGTCATAGTTTACTGGGGAACGTTTCTAATTATCATATTTCATTAGTTATTCTTATGGATGAGCAAACTTATGAGCGCAAAGAACAATTAGAGTTAGCAGGTGCTGAAATTATGATCTGGCCCTCATCAGTAGATCAAGCACTGGAGCGTATTAATCGCTTACTTGAGAATCAATCACAATTTTCACAATTTGAAGATCTCATACTATTCAAAGATTTGAAAATAAATACTCGAAAAATGATCGTGACGAAGGACAATCTACGCGTAGAGTTGACCAAAACGGAATATGATCTGTTGTTACATTTCTTAACTTCAGATGGTGCGGTTCAGACAAGAGAGATATTACTTGATGTCATTTGGGGCTTACAATTCTATGCAGGTAGTAATGTTGTAGATGTTCATATTAAAAGTTTGCGTAAAAAACTTGAAGATAGTGCAGTCGATCCTAAGTATATCACTACCGTTCGAGGGGTTGGCTATCGTCTAGCTGATCGTAATTAATAAAGGCACAAGTTGACTAAGGTATTCATTGTCAATTCATTGTTTCTTCATCAAAAGTTCATGACATAACAACTACACTTCGATATGATAAGTATACTAAGATTTAGATTAAGTCTAAATACTAATTAAGGAGTGTATGAACAAATGACAAGATTAACAACGAATCAAGGTGGACCTGTCGCAGACAATCAATCATCACGTACAGCTGGACAACGTGGTCCAGTTCTAATGGAAGACTATCATCTAATTGAAAAACTGGCTCATTTTGATCGTGAACGTATTCCAGAACGCGTTGTTCATGCCCGCGGTGCAGGTGCACATGGTGTATTTGTGACAACCAAAAATATGAGTGAATTTACGAAAGCGAATTTCTTGCAAACAGAAGGTAAAGAGACTCCAGTCTTTGTTCGCTTCTCAACGGTAATACACGGGCAAGGTTCTCCTGAAACTGCACGTGATCCTCGTGGCTTCTCAACGAAGTTCTATACAGAAGAAGGCAACTACGATCTTGTAGGTAATCATATTCCAGTATTCTTTATTCGAGATGCTATCAAATTTCCAGATATGGTTCATTCACTTAAACCAGATCCAATTACAAATATTCAACATCCATCACGTTATTGGGATTTCATGACGTTAACTCCTGAATCTACACATATGATGACATGGTTATTATCAGATCATGGTACTCCCGCTAACTACCGTGAAATGAATGGTTTCAGCGTTCATGCCTTTAAATGGATCAATTCAGAAGGTAAAATCACTTATATTAAATACAAGTGGTTATCTAAGCAAGGTGCTCGTAATTTTACAGCTGCTGAATCAGCAGAGCAACAAGGTAAAGATTTCAACCATGCGACACGTGATCTGTTCGATAATATTGATAATGGAAACTTCCCAGGTTGGGAATTACAAGTTCAATTAATGCCATATGAGCATATTGATCGTTATAGCTTTGACCCACTAGATCCAACAAAAATATGGCCTGAAGATATGTATCCGTTCCAAACGATCGGGACTATGACGCTTAATCGTAATCCTGTAAATTACTTTGCAGAAGTAGAACAAGTCGCATTCGCTCCAAGTGTACTAGTTCCTGGTATAGAACCATCAGAGGATAAGTTGTTACAAGGTCGTCTATTCTCTTATCCAGATACACAGCGTTACCGTCTTGGTGCTAATTACACACATATTCCAGTAAACTGCCCTTATGCTACCGTACGCAATCAGCAGCGTGATGGTGCAATGACAATGACTGCTAACCCGTCAACCTATAATTATGAACCAAACAGCAGTTCTGAAGAGCCGAAAGAAGCAGCAGAAGAGTACAAAGATTCGTATTCACCAATTCATGGAGTAGCTGGTCGCCAGAAGATTGATAAGCAAGATAACTTTACACAAGCTGGTGAAACATATCGTTCTTGGACTGCCCAGGAGCAGGCTAACTTGCTTGCTAACTTAATCAATGATCTATCTCAAGTGAATGAAGACATTCAGCTACGTGCGGTTTGTAACTTCTTCCGTGCAGATGTAACGCTTGGACAGAAGTTGGCTGCAGGTCTGAATGTAGATATATCTAATTTTATCCCTCAACATTCGTAATTATTTTCAGTTATAGTTAAGTTACTGGCATCAATCAACAACAAGAGCGTAGAGTCCTGAAAAGGTCTCTACGCTCTTGTTCAATTTAACTTTTATGTTCTCGTATACTTTCGTACTGAGATGAGATCATCCACACTTTGAATAACATGCGAATGAGCGGCAAGATTTGATAAAGTAAGAAACTAAGAAAACTAACCCATATGATAGATAACGCATGAATACTAACACTAAAAAAGGAATAGAAGAACGCTATGACAAGTGATACTACGATGAAAGGAAGAAGATTGACGAGCGTTTGACGTAATATAGTAGCTTTGCTCATCTCCCATGCAGTACCAAGCTGTAACACATAGAATAGTAGTTGAATAATAAGTGCCCATACGATATACATAAATAAAGTCCAATCGAAGAAGCTGAAAATCGCAGTAATTGATTTGTTAGAAAATAAATTGGTTAAGAAAGGCTTTATTATCCAGATCATCGGAATAAATAGGAGTATATTTTTAATCCAGTATAATAACGTCACTTGTTTCCACTTTTCGGCAATGCCTTTGCGGAAGTAAGTCCCTTTACCAACTTCAGAACGATGATGGATAGAGTAGAATAGCCCTGCTTGTAGTAATGGGGTAAAGATCATCCGAATCAGCAGTAGTATAAGGAATGTATAGAGATAGGGCATCCATACAT
Source organism: Paenibacillus endoradicis (assembly GCF_024721975.1). Next base: position 503,627 of record NZ_JANQBB010000004.1, read on the forward strand.
CCGTTTTCAAAATTTTAAATTGGTTTTCCATCCAGAATAGGGCGACAGTATCTGCACTCCCAGTAAGCTCAGGATATCGCTTGAGTAGTGGGGTTATGATGTTATCTATCATTTTGTAAAGTACAAAACCCCAAATCGCATGATAGATGAACAAAGCGAAGACGATTTTCGTATGTCCCTTTGCCATACGCCAACCTTGGCGTAAAAAATGTGTCATAGCAACTTTCCTCCTTATAACTTATTTTGAAGACTCAAAAAGCGGGCTTTCAGAACCGAGAAGATGGAGTTGATTTTCAGAAGGTGGAAGCGCAAGTGTACATTATTACGTACATGCGAACCGCACTTCCAAAATTAGCTTCATATTCGATGTCGAATACGCTACGTCAGCGTACCCATCGTTATCAAAGTCCGCTACCAGCTAAATAAGCGTAGTGCATAATCAATAATGGATACAGTTACGACATTGACTCGTTTTAACTCGGTCTTCGGTAATTCTACTCGCATAAAGTTATTGTTTAGTTGATAGTCAAGTTTATTGTTTTGCTCTGGATCGATTTTGATCCAACTAATAGGCACTTCAGATCGTTCTACAAAGTGCAACTTCGCTTCATTGCTTAGATCCCATTGTTTTCTTACCGTTGATCCGTCCTCAAATACTAGATCGATTGGAATACTGCGCGAGATCCCACTGTTTTGATCTAATAGTATGGTATATTCATAGATCGTTTTCTCTTGTTCTTTAAATACTCGACTTTCAATATTCTGAATAGCTAGGTCAGCGCTCTCGTTGCCATACACGAATTTATCAAAATAAGATTGCCAAGACTGTTTTGTAACGTTTTCGACGATACGTTGGAATTGCTGCGTAGTAGGATGTTTGAATTTATAAGTTTGGAAGTAAGAACGCATAATTTTGCTCATAACATCTCGTCCAACAATATCTTCAATATCTAACAACACAAGCTTGCCACGCAAGTACACATTTTCTGCATAATGATTATGATCTTTATATAGCCATGAATCTAATTGCAGTGGTGCTGGGTTCGTCATAAAGCTTGCTTCGATACGATGATTACTTGTCACGCCATATGCATCTTCGATAATCTTTTCTTCTGAATAAGAAGTGAATGCTTCATCTAACCAAGCTTCTTCGAATTCATTGTTAGCAACCATACCGTACCAATATTGATGGCTAATTTCATGAATAACTGTTCGCTCAAGTTCATACTTAGGATTAGCTGAATCGGCTGCTAAAGTTGTGACAAATGTAGGATACTCCATTCCTCCAGCTCCACTTGCACCTGAAGGAGGTACAACGATAGACAATGTACTATAAGGATAAGCACCGTAATTTTTACCTAGATAGGCTAATGCTGATTTTGCGGCATGCATATAACGTTCTGCTAATTGTTCATGTGTAGGGTCAAGATAAAGCTTGATTTTTACACCAGGTACACCTTCATGTGAGAAAGAAGATTCATGCGTAATGAAATTAGGTGACATTGCAAATGCGAAATCATGAACGTCTTCAGCATAAAATTGCACCATTTTCCGACCTTGTCCAATATTTGCAACTTTGGTTTGCATACCAGTACCTGCAACAGTGTAATTTTCAGGAGCATATACTTTTACACTATAGACGGCGAAGTCACTGTAAAATTCTGAATTACCGTGATACTGATGAATATTCCATCCCTCTTTGGTTACGTTACGAGTACCTACAGTCTCATAAGCAGCGATTTTGGGAAACCATTGGCCAGCCATTACAAAGTCCTCATAATAACCCATTCGAGCAAACACTTCAGGCAGTGTAACTTCAAATTTTATACGAAGCGTAACTGACTGCCCCGGTGCTACTGGTTCGATAAGACGGAATGTAGCTACTGTATAATCGTTGTTGTTCTGGTCATCAGGGGAAATGTACTTCACTCTCGGTAACATATTTTCACCTTCAAGTGTTTCAAGATTAAGTAATCGTATAGAGCCTTCACTCTTATCGGTTGCCTTGTCTCCTCTAAGTTGTCCACCTGATTCTTTCATGAATGTACTATCTGGCGAATTGAATGCATTAGCATACAAATGAACATACATATCAGTGACAGTCTCTTTACCTGGATTAGTCCAAGTAATTAATTCTTCACCATCTAACATATGTTCTTCCTCTCGAAGACTAACTTGAATGTTATAATCGACGACGCGCTCACTTAATTTCACCGCAGGTATACTTGGCTCGGTGCTTTCATAATTAAGTGTGCCAATTGAGGGCTTGGCCTCATTGAGAGCAGGTTGAAGCATTGTAGATTGAATATTCTGGATTGACTGGATTGGTTCAAGTGCGTAAGTATAACTCGATTGCCATGCATGTTGAAATTGATAAGGCCAAGTGGCAATTAAGAATACAACAATGAGTAAACCAACAATAATTAACTTAAATGGTTTTGAAGACATCTATCGATTCCCTCCCGTTGACAAGCATCTACAGCATGTATATGTTGGCTTTTCCAATAATATTAGCTAAAATAGAATTATTGTACGGGAAGGTGTGATAAAAGTGACAGATGAGTTGAATCAATCAGCACAACCAGAGAAAAAAGAGAAAAAACAATTGGCTCTTAACGTTGTGAGTAATAAAAAGCATAAAGGTTTTGGCGCAGGTTCCATTGATCTAAGTGATGTTGCTTGTGTAATGATTGACCAAGGAGTAGCTTTTATCGACGTAGGTGCTATGCATGCGAAAAGTAAAATTGAACGCGGCATAAAATTTACGCCTAATAAAGAGGATACACCTAATGGTCGTCCATGCTGGATCGTTTGGGTTGCGGTAGGTCGAGATGAACAAGGCGCTTATTATGCAGGTGCGACTTCTTGTGAAATGCTAGTCGATACAGAAGCGAAACGCGGCTGGAAAATTCTAGCTGATCATGTCAATCGTCTTGATTCTGCAATTAAAAGTCGTTATATTCTCGATAATATTGGCCCAACGGAAAAAGCAGCACTTCGCAAATTGCTGATGGAGCATAATGCGGAGTGGTGGGAGCATTCCCCAGAGGAACTAAAACTCCTCCTCCAATAAGTGATCGCTTGTGATCACGATGTATTGCTTCGAAGTCGATTCGACGGCGAAGATGGCATTCATCGCTAGCTCCAGTGCTCGTGTACCAATTAACGTACACTCCGCGCTTCGCGTCACTAGCTTCATGCCATCTTCTTGGTGCTGACAAGCGATCTCACTTCGGTGCTGAGATGTGTGAGTTGGGCTTCGTAGTAATTCAAATTTGCTCACTTTGTGACCTCTTTGAATAGGGCTGCAGTTATGTTTAATTTGCTCACTTTGTGACCTCTTTGAATAGGGCTGCAGTTATGTTTAATTTGCTCACTTTGTGACCTCTTTGAATAGGGCTGCGGTGATGTTCAAATTTGTTCGCTTTGCGATCTCTTTGAATAGTGCTGCGGTGATTTTCAAATTTGTTCGCTTTGCGATCTCTTTGAATATGAACTGTAAATCTCCTAGTATGTTGGTTTAACTTTAGGTTAAACTCGATGCTAGGAGATTTTTTTGTTTTTTTTGAAAATGTGCAGGGGTTTGGGTAATAGTGTTCGTCTATTGTATGGAGAGGAGGGGGAGCAGATTAATGAGCAGGAATGGTTGAACAGTATTCGGGCAGGCGGTACAAGTAGATATAAAGAGTTTGTACAGGTCTATCATGAGCATGTGTATCGGACAGCATTTGCTGTACTACACCATCATCAGGACGCTGAGGATGTAACGCAAGAAGTATTCGTTCAAATCTATCGGGCTCTCCCTGAGTATCGCAATCAAGGTTTAAAAACTTGGATAACACGCATTACAGTGAATCGAGCGATAGATGCAAGGAGAAGGATTGGTAGGCAACGTGAAGATATCGTAGAAGACACTGATCAACAATATGAATCATTGCATAACAAGGAACAAGAACCATCTATAGAAGATACTTTAGTAGCTCTAGAACGAAAAGCGATGATTCATCAAGAAATTAATCAGTTGCCAGAGCAGTATCAAGAAATTATTCATGCATTCTATATGGATGAAAAAAGTTATGAACAGATTTCTAAGGAAACTGGTCTTGAGAAAAAATCAGTAGAATCACGACTTTATCGAGCTAGATTATGGATGAAGCGACATTGGCGAAAGGAGGATTTTGAATGAAAGATCAACTTATGCATATTAGCAAGCAAGAACTTTGTGCGTACATACGCAATGAGGTAAGTGAACAACAGCGAGAACGAGTTGAGTTGGAAATTCAATTATGCGAACAATGTATGGAGCAATTTGTATCATTATTAGATCAGCTTCCACTCGAGTCAACGCTTGACTCAGAATTAGTAAGTAATCAAGTTACAGATACTATTCGTCAGCAAGCTGTAGTTACAAAGCCACGCTGGATACAGCGACCTGTCGTACAGTATGGTATAGCAGCATCGATTACTCTATTGCTTATTACATCAGGACTAATGAGTTCAGTATCTCATACACTTGTTAAGCTAGATCGGACGGTGCAATCACAAAACATCGAGAAACCACCAGTTCCGGAATCCTCTGCCGAACCTAAATCAGAGAAATGGCTTGATAAAGCGTCGCGATGGATAGAAGCAGTACAAGATAGTCGATTTGAAAAATGAGTAGATGCTAACTATCTATACATGAATTCAATTTGTAAGCGATAAAAAACCAATGCTTCCGAAGTGATTTTTCATTTACGGGAAGCAGTTGAGTAAAATATTAATAATTTTAAGGAGTTGAAAAAGATGAGAGCAGAAAATAAAAGCCCTCTAGTGGCCTTTTTACTATCGCTACTACCAGGGTTCGGGCATCTTTATATCGGTAGAGTTTTTCGGTTTATTGTATATGCCGGCGGATTCTTTGGTCCATTAGGCTTACTGTTCATAATAAGTATATTTGATGGGTATGTGGATGGAGAATCTTTTGCCTTAGCGGCAATCTTTTCAGGATTGTTTGGCGTAATTAATATGCTTGATATGCTTATTACGATTGCAGGTGGGAAGCATCGTGCTTTCCAACCGGCATCCGCAACAATGGAACGTGATGAGTATGGTCAACTACGCTATGTATACGATCCGCTAGAAGTAAAGGAACAAAGTGAGAAGACTAAGGTGATGATGATGTCCATTATCCCAGGTCTTGGTCATATGTATATGGGTTTACTTACGCGAGGCATTACACTTATGGTTCTATTTGTTGGTGTATTCGGCGTAACGTTATTCCTTGGTATCGTTCTTGATACACTATCTATCTTAATACTTTGGTTAGCGTTACCAATTATTTGGATTTATGGTATGTTCGATGCATTAGCATTATTAGCTTCGCGTCAAAAAGGTGAAGAAATTAATGATGAATCATTATTTTCTAATATGGAGAGTTATATGGCCGATGGTCGTAAAAACCGTGTTACAGCCATTGGATTATCGATTTTTCCAGGTGCAGGTCATTTGTATCTTGGACTTCAACAACGTGGTTTACAACTAATGGGAAGCTTCTTGGTAAGTATTTTTATTATGGATCAATTGCACTTGACCATATTCTTATTCCTATTGCCTTTATTATGGTGTTATGCATTCTTTGATATTATGTTCCAACTGCGTAGATGGGAACAGGATGAATTGAAGGATGAGCCTTTTGTAGCAATGTTTATTCCTTACCAACGCTGGATTGGAATTGGCTTACTTGTCGTAGGGATTTATTACTTGTTCGATAAAATTGCATCGAGATTGATTGAGATAAAGTTCCCAGAGTGGTCAAGGGAGTACTATGAATTGAAATATATGTTACCTACCGCAGTTATCGCATTTGTTATGATCGTACTTGGCATGAAGTTACTATTCGGAACGTCAAGCAAACGAAATACACGTGATGAGGGAGGTAATGAATAATGGAAGCTGTAACTAGAGAGCACGTAAGTGAAACTTACCACCGTGAAGTACAACAGAAGCAGGTTTGGCGAATCGGGTCATTTTCAATGGGAGTAACATTGATTGGCATTGGAATCGCATTTGCAATGTCGTTATGGCAGGAAACATCAGCATATGAGCTATTATTGTGGCTAGCACCAGTTGTATTTATATTACTGGGAGGCGAATTGTTGCTGACAATGAGATTAAGCCATCATCAGAAGTATCAGATGAAATACGATTGGCTAAGTCTTTGGTTTGTTTCAATTATTAGTGTAGGAGCATTGATTATGTCTGTACTGTTCTATACTGGTATTACGGATGAGTTGAACCAAGCATTTAATATGAAAGAGCGTTCGTTATTCGTAGATGAGAAGGTCGCTATAGCTCAAGATCAATTTTCTAAAATTGTAGTGAAAGGTAATGTTCCGGTTACAATAGCTGAACATGAAGGACTAACAGACGTTCTATTAACTGGTTCTATAACTTATGAAGCGAAAGACGCCGTGACATTGCGGGACCAGCAATTACTGCAAACGAAGCAAGTAGGTGATGTGCTATACGTATTCGTTAACAATATTGAACACGAAGTTAGTGGACTAGTTACGGATCGAGTATTTTCTAATCTTATATTATCTGTACCAGCAGGTAGTGTAATTGAATCATAATGTAAAAAGCAGAAGCTTCCAATACGGATACTTCTGCTTTTTAATTACATGGAACTCGGTATTATGTTGTCTAACATGCCCTATATAAAAGCTGCCCTGCTCTGAGGACAACGGCGAGTGGAATAGCGATTGGTACCACCGCAATGCCCCAGTATACATTACAAACGCCCCTACCAATCCACTTAAGTTGAAGTGGTTGATAGGGGCGTTTCTGCGAGTCTACAGTTTATACTGCAACCGCATTGTAAGTCATAATCCAGATAGATCCGATAACGATCGTAAGTAGGATAACAACAGCAAAGACAAGTGAGATAAGGTTGTATCTTGGTCCATCTTCTTCACGAATATGCATGAAGAATAGTAATTGAACTAGTAATTGTAATACAGCTGTAACAAGTACGATAACGATCGTTGTCGTCTTATTAAACATGTCATTCAATACAGCAACCAAAGGAATAATGGTTAACACGATGGATAGAACGAAACCAAGAATATAAGATTTCATTGAACCATGTGAATGCGCTTGGTGCTCATTTTGTTGATGAGATGCCATGCTACATCACCTCCATAAGGTAGACGATTGAGAATACGAAGATCCAAATAACGTCCAAGAAATGCCAGTACAAGCTAATGATATTAACACGTCGCTTTGTAGCAGGGGTAATACCACGTCTAGCAATTTGGATAATAACTGAAGTGATCCAAACAATACCAAGTGAAACGTGAAGTCCGTGAGTACCAACTAAAGTAAAGAAGGCTGACCAATATGCACTTGTTCCGATATTAGCACCTTCATGAACTAAGTGAATGAACTCTGAAACTTCAAGATAGATAAAGGATAATCCAAGTAAAGCTGAAACAGCTAGCCATAATATAAGCCCTTGCTTATTACCTCTATTCATTGAAAGCAGTGCTAGACCACTTGTAAAGCTACTTGTTAACAATATAAAAGTCGAAACGATAATCCCATTAATCTCGATAAGATCTGCACCTACAGGACCGCCTGCAACGTTACCACGAAGGACAACAAATGTAGCAAATAGTGTAGAGAACAGAATAACATCGGTAACCATGAACAACCAGAAACCAAATTGTTTCAATTGATCAGGATCTTGATGGCCATGATCGTGTTCATGCGAATGTGCTTGTGCCATTATTTAGCCCCCTTTAATGCAGCGGCTTCGATACGTTCAATTTCTTCAACTGAAACATAGTAATCATCGTCATAGTTGAAGGATCGAGCTAACATCGTAACAACAACGCCGACTAAGCCTAGAATGATCATCCATTTCCAATCCCATACAAAACCGAAACCAGCAACGAACCAGAAACCAGACATAATGATTGGAATACCAGAGTTTTTAGGCATATGAATTGGTTCAAGTGGAGCTGTATCAGCTGCGATAACCTCAGCTGGATCTGCTTCACCTTTAGCATGACGTTCTTTCTTCTCCCACCAGTCATCTTGCTCAACTACATGTGGAACACGTGCAAAGTTATAGAACGGTGCAGGAGATGGGATGGACCATTCAAGTGTACGGCCTTGACCCCAGTTGTCGCCGTTTGTATCTTTTTTCAAGAATCTAATACTATGAGCGATTTGCCATACTTGGAATAGGAATGCTAGACCCATGATGAATCCACCAATTGTGGACACAACGTTAAGCGGCTGCCAACCCATGTCGAAGTTATACTCGTTAAAGCGACGAGTCATACCCATTAATCCAAGTGCGTATTGTGGCATGAAACATACGTAGAAACCGATATTCCATAACCAGAATGCCCATTTACCAAGTCCTTCATGTAATTTGAAGCCGAACATTTTTGGCCACCAGTAATATAGACCTGCAAAGTAACCGAATACTACACCACCAATTAATACTTGGTGGAAATGGGCTATTAAGAAGTAACTATTATGGAACTGGAAGTCAGCTGGTGCAACAGATAGTAGCACCCCTGTCATACCACCGATAATGAAACATGGTATAAACGCTATAGTCCACATCATCGGAGTAGGGAATGATAATTTGCCTCGATACATCGTAAAGAGCCAGTTAAACACCTTAACCCCGGTTGGTATGGCTATAATCATTGTCGTAACTGCGAAGAATGCATTAACATTCGCTCCAGAACCCATTGTAAAGAAGTGGTGGGCCCATGTGAAGAAGGAGAAGAAGCTAATGGACATTAACGCAAACACCATTGATTTGTAACCGAAAATTTTCTTTTTGGAGAAGGTTGCAACAACCTCTGAGAAAATACCGAATGCTGGTAGAACAACGATATATACCTCTGGGTGACCCCACATCCAGATCAAGTTGAGATACATCATAGGATTACCGCCGCCATCAACAGTGAAGAAGTGAGCACCTAGATAACGGTCAAGGAATAATAGGAATAATGTAACTGTCAAGATAGGGAATGCGAACATAATCGTTACAGAAGAAGCGAAAACAGACCAAGAGAACATTGGCATTTTCATAAGCTTCATACCTGGTGCACGCATTTTTAAGATTGTAACTACAAAGTTAATACCAGTTGCTAGTGATCCCATACCGGAGATTTGAATACCCCATATATAGAAGTCCTGACCTACACCTGGACTACCGGTTACCTCAGATAGTGGAGGATATGATAACCAACCAGCGTCTGGAGAACCACCAATTACGAATGAAACGTTGAACAACATCGCACCAGCAAAGAACATCCAGAAGCTGAATGAGTTCAAGAATGGGAAGGCTACGTCACGTGCTCCCAATTGCAATGGAACGATAATGTTGAATAAACCGAACATTAATGGCATCGCCATAAATAAGATCATTATTACACCATGCGTAGTGAAGATCGCATTATAGTGGTCTGCAGCCAAAAATTCTAATTCTGGTGCAGCTAGTTGGACACGCATTAATAACGCATCAACACCACCACGGAATAGCATTAAAATAGCACAGATGATATACATGATACCGATTTTTTTATGATCGACAGTAGTTAACCATTCTGTCCAGAGCCATTGCCATTTTTTGAAATAAGTTAGAATAAATACAATGGCAACCATTGCTAGAGCAATTGATACTTGTGCACCCAAAATCATTGGGTCTCCGGTAACAAAAAACTCAGAAGCAAACTCTTTAATTGTTTCTAACATGGAGAGTAATCTCCTTTCGTATGATGAAATTTGTTAGTGATTATGATGCTCAGAACTTTCTTCATCGACAGCTTGATCATCAGTTTTAGTTACTCCAGATGCCATATGATTTGCATGGGCACTTGTTTCGCCTTCTTCTACATATTGAAGCACAATGTTATAGAATAAGTTTTCAGGGAAGCTAGAGAATTGAGCTACTTCAGCTGTACCTTGTTCTTTTAACTTCACTACATCTGCATCAGTTAAAGCAACTTCTGTTTGTTTAACTTCTTGCACCCAACGGTCGTACTCTTCTTTAGTAGTAACATCAGCATTAAATGTCATTTGTGCGAAGTCTTTACCAGTAAAGTTGGCTCCCGAACCATAATAAGTGCCTTCTTCATCAGCAAGAAGGTTTAAGGTCATCGCCATACCGCTCATAGCATAAAGTTGGCCCCCTAGATTAGGAATCCAGAAGGAATTCATTGCCATATCAGAAGTGAGTTTGAACACAACAGGAGTATCAACTGGGAATTTAACATAGTTGACCGTTGCAATCTCTTCATCAGGGTATGTGAATAACCATTTCCAATCAAGTGAAGTAACTTGTATTTCAATTGGCTTCTGTTCTGATTGAATAGCGACAGATGGTTCTAATTTGTGAGTATAATCGACGGTAATAACCGCAAGAATTGCGATTGCTATAATCGGAATACCCCACCAAATAGTTTCTAACTTAGTGCTGTGTTCCCAATAAGGTTTGTATTTAGCTTTGCTGTTAGGACGTTCTCTGTATCGCCACACAATAACAGCTGTCATTGCAATTACAGGTACAGCAATAATCAGACAGATTAATGAGGAAATAATCATCAAATCTTTTTGAGCTGATGCAATAGGTCCCTTAGGATCGAGAACAAGATATTGATCACTACAGCCAGATAAGACAAGTATCATCGCAACAATAAGCAGTGCTGATAGCTTTCGAAAAACAGGTCTCATGACGTTTCCACTCCTTGAGTTATTGAACTTAAGTCTAAGATAACAAATAATCACACATAAAAATGTAGGGTTAACGAATCCGTAAATAAATTGTCTTATATCCGACATATCTCGTTCACTTCTTAGACATAACCTTTCCTGTTTTATTGATTTATATGACAAATCACAAAAAAGGAAGCATAGCACTCCTCCTTATGGAGTTGTGTATGCTTCCAAATATGAAGGTTATGAGGAGACGATTAGGATTCTTCACGATCTGCCATTGATTGATTCATGGCACGGGAATGTACTAAGCCAATGGCTGTTCCAATAACATAAATGTGAACACTACCAATTAAAAATCCTATACCAATCATTAACCCAAAGTTACGATCGTTGAATTGAGTAATGTTGGAAAGACATAAAACCACACCAACTGATAAAATGACCCATGCGATAAAAGTCATAATCTTTACAATTTTTTTGGAATCAGGTTGAGCAGGTGATAAACCTTGTATATTAACAGTTTTGGTAGTCATCATATTCACTCCTTAAATTTTCATTGTCATCTTGATCTTAATTTCATAATGAAAAATAGATCGAAAGAAAACTCTTGAAGGATGTAAGGGTTTTCTTGTCTTTAATATAACACAAAGTTGTCACTTTGTTCAAACTTTTTTCACTTTTTAATCAAAATTTGGACACAAATCAATTAATCATCCCACCATTTCTTCAATTGATTCCACCATGTGCGATAACTAGGATGTTCATCGATATCGACTTTAGGTAGTTCTTTTGGTTCTGATTCGTTTCCAGTTACATCTAATTCAGTTTCGCAATAGTTTTGTGGTTCTGTTCCAACAAGAAAATATTCAATATGATCAGATGGACAAGCTTCGGATGCTAGTAATCCCGTATCTTCATCTATATATACCGTTACAATGTCCTCAGGGATAGGAAACATTTTAGGAGGTACGCTTTGTAATGCTTCTTCCATGAAGTGAGCAAAGATGGGAGCTGCTCGATACGCTTCGGCAACGGTTAAATAGCGATCCTTATCATAGCCTACCCAAACAGCGGTACTTAATTCTGGAGTATAACCAATCATCCAAGCATCAACAGGTGTAGTTCCGCTTTTACCGGCGATAGGACGGTGAATATAGTTTTGTACACGATGAGCTGTTCCTCCAGTTTCAAAAACGCCTTCTAATAATGAAGTGACTAGAAAAGCTTCAGGGGGTGTAATGACTGATGTTGGTGTATAGTCAGCTTCGTAGATCGTCTTACCTTGCTTATTAACAATTTTTAGAATGGATATTGGTTTGTTATATATTCCTTGATTAGCAAACACACCATATGAAGCTGCCATTTCTAATGGACTAACTGGTGATGTTCCTAAAGCAAGTGATGGAACAGCGGTTAGATCCGAATGAATACCTAGTTGGTGTGCAGTTTCTACGACGGCATCTGCACCAACGGTCATTAGTGTATTGACAGCGTAAATATTATCAGAGCTAGCAATAGCACGACGCATTGCAATAAAATCATTCACATATTTATCGGCGTAGTTCTGTGGTTCGTAAGTTTTTCTTCCTTCATCATATGTGAATACGGTTGGTTCGCTCTTGAAAGTCGACATAACGGTTAAAGTCTGTTGTTGTAGTGCTGTAAGATAGACAAATGGTTTGAAGGTAGAGCCTGGTTGCCTTGTTGTTGCTGTCGTACGGTTAAATTGATTGTCGTTGTAATTTTTCCCTCCGACCATTGCTTTAATGTGTCCATTACGTGGATCGATAGCGATGAGTGCAGCTTGTTGCTCACTATCGTTAAGCAAACCTTCTTGCACTTTTTGTTCTGCTATTTCCTGCATGTTCATATCAAGCGTCGAATAGATCGTAACGCCACCTTCATATAGTAACTGCTCATCTATACCAAGATCATGAACTGCCGATTGAATAACATAATCTTTGAAGTAAGATGCCTCATTATTGCTACTATCTTTTTCTTGAGATCCAAAAGTAAGTAGTTTTTCATAAGCAACTTGTTTTTCATCTGTGGTTATATAGGAATTGTCGACCATTGCTTGTAATATAAGCTCTTGGCGGTTTTTAGCTTTCAACATATTATTGTAGGGCGAATAGTATGTTGGTCCTTTCGGTATTCCGGCAAGTAAAGAACTTTCAGCAAGATCAAGATCCTTTGCTGATTTATTGAAATAATACTGCGCTGCAGCTTCAATGCCATAAGCACCATGACCATAGTAAATTTGATTTAAGTACATCTCTAATATTTCATCTTTTGAAAACTTCATTTCAAGTTGTGTCGTGTAAAGTGCTTCTTTAATTTTTCGTTCAAAAGTTTTTTCATGAGTAAGATACAAATTACGAGCAAGTTGTTGCGTTAAAGTACTTGCTCCTTGCTTTGCAGATAATGTTTGTACATTGACGACAACTGCACGAACTAGACCTTTTATATCAAAGCCAAAGTGAGAGTAGAAACGCTTATCTTCTATTGAAAGAGTCGCTTCAATAACATAAGGTGAAATCTCATCAAGTGAAACAGCTCGGCGATTAACGCCTGTATGGAAATAATCTATCAATACTCCGTTACGATCAACGAGTTGAGAAGATTGGCTAATGTTAGATACCGGTAAATCTTGTTGCTTCATATAAAATAGGCTACCTAATATAAGAGTCATCATCACAATTAACATAATGATCGTACGACGCAACCATTTGTTAAGTTTTAGCATGAATGATATATATCGCTCGGAGAAAGCGGGAACTGATGTTCTACGCAATCTATGTTGCAGCCAGTTCTTATTTTTTCGCAAAACTATTCACCTCGAATTATGACAATAATTAGTTGTATATTTGTAGTATGGAAGAATATAATGGCGGATATTCACAAGTTGTGACATGCATGAAAATATTTATTTCTGATGATATTGGAAATAGTGTTGATTTTTCGTCACGTTACACTATAATTACTTTTTGACCACAATAGAATTAATAGGTTTCCAAGGGTACTGATGGACAATTTCTATTTGGCGATAAAACCAACCTTATAGATGCGGTCGCTCATCCTTGAATAGCCTCGGGTAGAGGTTTTCTCAACCACTGATAGAAAGAAGGTATTCGAGATGGAATTATGGTATACAGAGAAACAGACAGAGAACTTTGGTATTACTGCCAAAATTACAAAGACATATGTTGATGAACAAACGGATTTTCAAGCGCTTGATATGATCGAGACTGAAGAGTTTGGAACGATGCTTGTACTTGATGGTATGGTTATGACTACAGTTAAGGACGAGTTTGTATATCATGAAATGGTCGCCCATCCTATTCTTTTCACTCACCCGAGCCCAGAGCATGTACTTGTTGTTGGCGGTGGAGACGGTGGTGTCATTCGTGAGATTATGAAGCATCCGAAAGTGAAAAAGGCAGTTCTAGTTGATATTGATGGCAAAGTAATTGAGTACTCTAAAAAGTACTTACCAACAATAGCATGCGAATTAGATAATCCACGTGTTGAAGTACAAGTTAACGATGGTTTTATGCACATTCATGACCATAAAAATACGTACGATGTTATTATGGTTGACTCTACAGAGCCGGTGGGTCCTGCAGCAAATCTATTTACTCGTGGTTTCTACCAAGGTATTTATGATGCTTTGAAAGAAGATGGTATTTTCGTTGCGCAAACGGATAATCCTTGGTTCAAGGCGGATCTTATTCAAATGGTTAACCGTGACGTGAAGGAAGTATTCCCAATTGTACGTGTATATGCAGCTAACATTCCTACTTACCCAAGTGGTCTTTGGACATTTACGATGGGAAGTAAAAAATATGATCCACTAGAAGTGGACGAGACTACAATTCCTGAATTGGATACTAAATACTACACACCTCGTCTACACAAAACCGCATTTGTTCTTCCGAAATTCGTTGAAGATCTTGTGAAATAATTCGAAATTAAGATAAAGGCGTATTCAGTCTCCTTATTGGGGATAGAATACGTCTTTTTATTGTTGTGGATATGAAAGTGCTGTTTTCACGTTGAATTTCAACCCCATACTGTATATAGTAGTAAGATATAATGTGTTGGTATAGGAGTTAGATTATGAATCACAAACAGGACGTTACAATTACACTAGAAAGCACTCAAGACGGAGAGAGTATGACGTTAACATATTCTGGTGAATGGTTTGTTAAGGAGAAGTCCTTCTACATTCGTTATGCTGAACAGACCGAACTTGGTGAAGTTCGTAATTTGTTGCGCTACCAGCATCAGTTGCTTTCTCATTCGCGCAAAGGTGCAGTAGAATCCGAGCAAATTTATGCGCTAGGGATCAGGCGAAGTGGTTATTATGATAACAAAGTAGTCAAGTTTGAACTTGATGCTCATACAAGCAAATTACGTCTACTTCATTTCGATGAAGAGATGACGGATGAATTACCAACAAAGTTGCCGTTTACATTGGAATGGACATATGACTTATTTGTTGGAGAACAATTAACTGGACAATTTTCAAACCGTTTGATCATTCAGGAGGGTTAACTTTATGAAAAATTATGTATTGGAAACAATGTACGAAACAATGAGAGAAGCAATTGCTAATGCAGTTATTGCTGCAGGTTTAGTTGAACGTGAACAATTGCCGATTTTCGTGCTAGAAGTGCCGAAAGATAAGACACATGGTGATCTTGCAACGAATGCAGCGATGCAACTAACGAAGATTGCGAAGAAAAATCCAAAAATAATTGCTGAAGCAATTATTGAGCATTTGGATATGAAAGCAGCATCAATTGAATCAGCTGAAATCGCAGGCCCTGGTTTTATTAATTTCCGCATGGACAATCGTTATTTATACGAAGTAGCTACTCAAGTACTAGAAGCAGAGGAAAACTACGGTCGTGTTGAAATAGGTAAAGGTCAGTCTATCGAGGTTGAATTCGTAAGTGCAAACCCAACAGGTAATTTGCATTTAGGTCATGCTAGAGGTGCAGCAGTTGGTGATGCACTATGTAACTTACTTGATTTTGCAGGTTATGATGTAACCCGTGAATATTATATTAATGATGCAGGGAAACAAATTGAGAATCTTGCTCTATCTATTGAAGCACGTTATTTGCAACAGCTTGGACAAGAAGCGGCAATGCCAGAAGATGGATATCATGGTGAGGATATTGTAGGATTTGCCAAACAATTAGTAGAAGACAAAGGGGAGTCTTTGCTGCAATTAGAGGGTAAAGAAAAATATGACTTCTATCGTAGCTATGGTTTAGAACGCGAACTAGCAAAAATTAAACGCGATCTAGAACGTTTCCGTGTTAACTTTGATATTTGGTACAGTGAGACTTCACTTTATGAAGAAGGAAAAGTTATCGCAGCACTTGATAAACTAAAAGCATCAGGACATGTATACGATGAAGATGGTGCGACTTGGTTAGCAACAATGCCACTAGGTGATGATAAAAACCGTGTACTTGTAAAAAATGATGGTTCATATACTTATCTTACTCCAGATATCGCATATCATCTTGATAAATATGGACGTGGATACGATCGTATGATTAACATTTGGGGAGCCGATCATCATGGTTATATTCCTCGTATGAAAGCAGCGATGGATGCACTAGGCCATGACTCTCAAAAGTTAACAGTTCTAATCGCGCAAATGGTAAGCCTATTCCAAAATGGCGAAAAAGTTAAAATGTCTAAACGTACAGGTAAAGCAGTAACGATGCAGGACCTTATGGAAGAAGTAGGCGTAGATGCTATTCGTTATAACTTTACAATGCGCAGTATGGACTCACATCTTGATTTTGATATGGACTTAGCGGTTTCTACGTCTAATGAAAATCCAGTGTTCTATGTTCAATATGCACATGCTCGTATTTGTAGCGTATTGCGTCAAGCGAGTGAACAAGGTATTGAAATGCCAGCACTATCTGAATTGCAATTCGATACGTTAACGTCTGAGCATGAATTTGACTTACTTCGTAAATTAGGTGAGTTACCTCAAGAAATAAGCGAGGCTGCAACGCAACATGCACCTCATCGTCTAATTCGTTATGTATACGAATTAGCTGCTCAATTCCATAGTTACTACCGTGCTGAAAAAGTAATTACTGAGAACCGTGAGTTAACACTAGCACGTCTTGCGTTGGTTAGATCAGTGAAGATTGCCCTAGTTAACGTATTAACACTAGTAGGAGTTTCAGCTCCTGAACGTATGTAATCATTGAATAACCACGAAGAGGCAATAAGTTAATCTATTGCCTCTTTTTTGTTTTAAACATTCTCCAGAGAACCAATATCGCCGCCGAATAATCGACGAAGCACTGCAACGTGTTCACTAGCGATCTTTTTGAACGACCAATTACAATGACGTTCAAAAATTTCGATTGTCAGCACCAAGAAGATGACATGAAGTTAGAGAAGCGAGAAACGCAATGTACGTATTAGGTACATGAGTATCGCAGTAATCAATGAATGGCATATTAGCCGCCGAAAAATTGACGAAGCATTACAACGTGATCACAATCGATCTTTTTGAACGACTTCTTCCTTGGCAACTTGTAACATCTTCACTACATCAATCTCTCCAGCTCTCCGAGCCTTTGTATATTTTAAAGGTTGCATCGATCGTTTTAAAATGGCTTTGATCTCGATTGGTTTCAAGTTAGGTGAACGCTCTAACAAAAGTGCAATAGCACCACTAACATGTGATGTTGCCATACTTGTTCCGCTCATCTCATGATAGTCTCCATTAAGCCATGCAGACACAATGCGATCACCTGGGGCATAGATATCAATATAAGAACCTTGATTACTAAAGGGGGCTATTTTCCGAATGGAGTTAGTCGCTCCAACGGCGATGGTATGAGGGTAGCGAGCGGGATAATCTATAGATTTTTTTTTGCTCTCATTGCCAGATGATGCCACAATAATAATTCCCTTGTTATAGGCGCGAATGACTGCATTCAACATAGCTTTACTTCTAGTTCGCATCCCAAAGCTCATATTGATAACGTCAATGCCATTACGTACGCACCAGTCAATGGCTTGGATGATATCGGAGACATATGCACTACCGTTTTTATCAAAAGCTTTTACAGGAGCTATGAGCGCGTGAGGGGCTATGCCAATCATGCCATTTACAGGATTGGAAGCTGCAATGGTTCCTGCGATATGTGTACCATGACCATTATCGTCGATCGGAGGCATTCCTCGGTTAATTAGGTTAATACCTGGGAGAATGGAACCTTTCAACGCAGGATGATGAAAATCAATACCTGTATCTATTACGCCAATCACGACTTGACGTCCAGTCGTATATTGCCATACTTGAGGAGCTTTCACTTTATCTACTCCCCAAGGTATCCCATTATTAATGAGTTTCTTATTCGTAGTGGAGGCGTGAAGTTGAATATTGCTGTCATCTAGATGCTCTAATTTCATTAATATCTAATCCCTCCCGAATACAATGTTCGATATTGTATGTGTTGTTAGGAGGATGCGTATATGCTAAAGCCTTTTTAAATATTAATGGGCGTTTATCCGTGTCAATTTGAATATTATTACATAAAATGAAAGATGAGTTCGAAGCTCATTTATGCCTAAAGGTGACTACCATCATTAGGAAGGATACAGTCACGGCGAAGGGTCCCCCCCTTCGCTTTTTATTTTTTATTCATTTTGTTAAGTGTTCGTTTAGGAACAACTTGCTTTTTTATATGAAATAAGGTTTACTATACTGTGACTATTGTTACAAAGATGCTTACAACTTACTTATTTAGATAGCAAGAGAGGATGTGTCGTTATGAGCGGTTACACATTAAAATTGGATCCTGAACGTATACGCGAAATGCCAATGGTTGACTTGGCATTTGAAGTGCTTAAAGCAGCTAACACGCCGTACTTTTATCGTGATCTAATGATGGAAATTGCGAAAATTCGTGGTCTTAGTGAGGATGGAATCAACAGATTCATTGCTCAAGTTTATACTGAAATCAATATTGATGGACGTTTTGCTTGTGTAGGGAATAATGTTTGGGGCTTGAAACGCTGGTACCCAGTGGAACGTGCAGAAGATCCAGTTGGAAATACAAAACGTACTCGTATTATTAATGACGAAGACGATATGGATGAAGATGAAGATCTTTATGTAGACGAGGAAGAAAATTATACAGTTGAAGAAGATGAGTTCGGTGCTTATCGTGAAGAAGAGACTTTCAGTGAAGCTGATGAAGAAGACGCTACAGAAGAAGATGTAGAGTTGGACGAAGAAGACATTGAAGATGAAGAGATCTCTCTTGAAGAAGCTGCTGAAGAAGAATACGAAGATTTTGAAGAAGAAGAGAAATAATTGGTTCATCAATTTAGAACAATAATAGAGGAATAAAATGTTACTCTATTACTTCTTCGGTTATGCTTGACATGAGCTATAGGGGAGAGTAAACTAACCTATGGGCTATAGAAACAGCTGAACATATTGATGTATCATTATATACCTTGTGAGAAAAGTGCCCCCGTGCTACGGGTGTCACTTTTTTTGTTTGTACAGGTCATAGATAAGCTAAAAACCTTTGAGAAAATGAAGGAATCAGGCTTGATTTATTAACATTTGGGAATAGCTAAAACATAACTAAAGCATGGAGGGTATTATCACAGTGACCAAATATATTTTTGTAACGGGCGGCGTTGTATCGTCTTTAGGTAAAGGGATTACTGCAGCATCTTTGGGAAGACTGCTTAAAAACAGAGGACTAAAAGTTACGATTCAGAAATTTGATCCATATATTAACGTGGACCCAGGAACAATGAGTCCTTATCAACATGGTGAGGTTTTTGTAACTGACGATGGAGCAGAGACAGACCTTGACTTAGGTCACTATGAGCGCTTTATTGATATCAACCTTTCAAAAAACAGCAATGTTACAACAGGTAAAATCTATTCCAATGTTATTACAAAAGAACGTCGCGGTGATTATTTAGGCGGAACAGTTCAAGTTATTCCTCATATTACTAATGAGATTAAAGAACGTGTATTCCGTGCTGGAAAAGAAACGGGCGCTGATGTTGTAATTACTGAAATTGGTGGTACTGTCGGTGATATTGAAAGTCTTCCATTCTTAGAAGCGATTCGTCAGATTAAGAGTGATATTGGTCGTGATAACGTGATGTATGTTCACGTTACGTTAATTCCATATATTAAAGCTGCCGGCGAAGTGAAAACTAAACCGACACAACATAGTGTGAAAGAACTTCGCTCTATTGGTATCCAACCCAATATTATTGTATGCCGTACTGAGTATCCATTAGCAGATGATCTGAAACGTAAAATTGGTTTGTTCTGTGATCTAGATACGAATGCAGTTATTGAGTGTCGTGATGCTTCTACTTTGTATGAGGTGCCATTGCAACTTCAAGCTGAAGGCTTTGATGAAATTGTTCTAAATCACCTGAAATTAGATGCTCCTCCAGCAAATATGGTGGAATGGACAGCGCTAGTTAATCGCGTGAAAACATTGAAAAACAATGTTGAAATTGCGATTGTTGGTAAATACGTTGCACTTCATGATGCTTATTTGAGTATTGTAGAAGCATTGAACCATGCAGGTATTGCTCTTGATTCTTCTATCTCCCTACGTTGGGTTGACGCAGAAGAAATTACAGATGCTAACGTTGTGGACAAGCTACAAGGAGTACAAGGTATTCTTGTACCTGGTGGTTTTGGTGATCGTGGTATTGAGGGTAAAATTTCAGCAATTCGTTTTGCACGTGAGCAAAAAGTTCCGTTCTTCGGAATTTGTCTTGGTATGCAAGTAGCAGTTATTGAGTACGCTAGACATGTTCTAGGACTTGAAAATGCTAACAGCTCTGAGATTAATGCTTCAACGCCATATCCTGTTATTGATCTATTACCTGATCAAAAAGATATTGAAGATATGGGTGGAACAATGCGTCTTGGCTTGTATCCATGTAAAGTTGTTGAAGGAACTAATGCTTATAAAGCTTATAATGATGAGCTTGTATATGAACGTCATCGTCATCGTTATGAGTTCAACAATGAGTATCGTGAAGCATTGGAAGAAGCGGGTCTTGTTATTTCAGGTACATCTCCAGATGGAAGATTAGTTGAAATGGTAGAAGTTAAGGATCATCCTTGGTTCCTAGCAGTTCAATTCCATCCAGAATTTACATCTAGACCTAATCGTCCTCAACAATTATTCCAAAACTTTGTAGAAGCAGCGCTTCAACAATAAAAGTGTAAATATTGGAATCGCTGTTGAATTATTTATAAATTAGCAGGAAAAGTTAAAAGTTACAGCGAATACTCTTTTATAGTAACATTCCCGTCACATTATTAAGGTGAAGGCTATAGGGGGTAGAAGTGGCTTGGAAAAACAACGAGTACTCATAGTGGATGATCAGAATGGAATTAGACTTCTGTTACATGAGGTGTTTAGTTCTGAAGGTTATAACACATTTCAAGCGTCTAACGGCAAAATCGCTCTGGATATTGTACGTAACAATCGCCCTGATCTCGTGCTTCTTGATATGAAGATTCCAGGTATGGATGGACTTGAAATATTGAAGCATATTAAGTCGATTGACGCTACAATTAAAGTCATCATGATGACAGCGTACGGTGAACTAGATATGATCAAACGAGCAACTGATCTGGGTGCAGTTAAGCATTTCACTAAGCCGTTTGATATTGATGAACTTCGAGTTGAAGTTAATTTTCAATTGAACAATTACGGTACTTACAACTCACAACTAGCTGAAGGTTAATGAATGGAAGCGTCGTTACGTTATCGTGGCGATGCTTCTATTATTTTGTAGTTTTAATATGCGGTATGAAATCACAGTGCACTATGCTATAATATCGTTGAATTAGTTTGCTTAGTGGCAAGTATGAACTTGTTCGAAAGAGTGAATGTTCTTCGCTAACTTGGCATAATATAGATATAATTTAAATGGATATGGATTAGAAAATGTAATCCTATATATATTGTTATCTATTTAATACTACGGAATATTAGAAACATGGGACAAGGGACACATGTAAACCGCCTGTTGTCAGTGCGCTTTCTCATTTGTTTTTGAGAGCATACTTGCGGCGGTTTTTACTATGTAGACTTCCAAGCAACGGGAGGACCAATAGATTAATGGAGAAATTGATGATACGCGGAGGTAATCCACTAAACGGAACTGTAACAATTAGTGGTGCCAAAAACAGTGCGATTGCTTTATTACCAGCAGCCGTTTTAGCTGAATCTGAAGTGATCTTGGATAATTTACCTAACATTAGCGATGTAGCAATCTATACTGAAATACTCGAGGAATTGGGCGCAGTTGTGTCTCGAAAAGACGATGAAATCCGTATAAATCCTACTCAATTAATATCTAAACCGATGCCTAACGGTAAAGTTAAAAAGCTTCGTGCTTCCTATTATTTGATGGGAGCATTGCTTGGTCGTTTCGGTGAAGCGACTATTGGAATGCCGGGAGGTTGTAACTTTGAACCTCGCCCTATCGATCAGCATATTAAAGGGTTTGAGGCATTAGGTGCGGTAGTGACGAATGAACAAGGCGCTTTGCATATAAAAGCTGAGCAATTACGCGGAGCGAAAATATATCTTGATGTAGCAAGTGTTGGTGCAACCATCAATATTATGCTTGCTGCATCACGTGCAATTGGTGTGACCATCATTGAAAATGCTGCAAAAGAGCCGGAAATCGTTGACGTAGCAACATTGTTGACTGCTATGGGTGCGAAGATTAAAGGTGCAGGTACTGAAACTATTCGTATTGAAGGCGTAAGAGAGATGAAAGGTTGTCGTCACTCTGTTATTTCTGATCGTATTCAAGCTGGAACTTATATGATTGCAGCAGCAGCTACTAGAGGAAATGTGTTAATTGATAACGTTATTCCGAAACATCTTGAGGCATTAACTGCCAAATTACAAGAAATGGGCGTTGAAGTCATCGAATATGATGAATCAATCCGTATTATCGGTAAACAGGAGTATAACGCTATTGACGTGAAAGCACTTGTGTATCCTGGTTTCCCAACTGATATGCAATCTCCAATGACTTCTTTGCTTACATGTGCAGTTGGCACAAGTCTACTTTCTGATTATGTATATGGAACTCGGTTCAAACATGTTCCAGAGCTAGTGTTAATGGGAGCCAACATTCGTGTTGAAGGTAGAACAGCTGTCATTGAAGGTGGTCCTTTACGTGCTGCCAAAGTAAAAGCGGCAGATCTTCGTGCTGGTGCGGCACTTGTTGTTGCAGCACTTACAGTAAAAGATGAAGTAACAGAAATCACTAACGTAGAGTACATCGATCGCGGTTATGATCGACTGGTTGAGAATTTAAGTATACTAGGTGCTGAAGTATGGAGAGAAGATAGCTAGCCTACTTCCAATAAACAGTTAGCACTGTCATAGAATAGATTCATGATGATCAGGCAATGCTGATTAATCAATAGCTGATTCTATATTTTATAATAAAGTGGTGAGATCATGTCAGATCTTCAAATTGCAGATTTGGAGAATATGAAGTTGACAGAGCTATATAAGCTCGCAAAACAATATCAAATTCCGTATTATGGTCAATTGAAAAAGAAAGAACTAATTTTTGCTATTTTACGTGCTCAAGCAGAGAAAAGTGGATTTTTATTTATGGAAGGCGTATTGGAAGTGTTGCCTGATGGCTTCGGCTTCCTACGTCCGATCAACTATTTACCTAGTAAAGAAGATATCTATATCTCAGCCTCTCAAATTCGTAAGTTTGATTTGAGAAACGGAGATTTAGTATCGGGTAAATGTAGACTACCAAAAGATAGTGAACGTTATTATGGTCTACTTCAAGTTAATGCAGTTAATGGTGAAAGTCCTGAAACAGCGCAAGAACGTTTACACTTCCCTGCACTTACTGCACTATACCCAGACAAAAAACTAACGCTAGAAACAGAGCAAAAGAAAATTTCCACGCGTATTATGGATTTATTAGCTCCAGTAGGTCTAGGACAACGTGGACTTATTGTCGCTCCTCCAAAAGCAGGTAAGACCCTACTCTTGAAAGAAATTGCCAACAGTATCTCAACGAATCACCCTGATATTGAGTTGTTTATTCTTCTTATTGATGAGCGTCCAGAAGAAGTTACCGATATGCAACGCTCTGTGAAAGGTGAAGTTATTGCTTCTACCTTTGATGAACTTCCAGAAAATCATATTAAAGTAGCTGAACTTGTACTTGAGCGTGCTTTGCGTCTTGTAGAGCATAAAAAAGATGTTGTCATTCTATTAGATAGTATTACCAGACTTGCTAGAGCATTCAATCTTCACGTTCCGCCATCTGGTAGAACATTAAGCGGTGGTATTGACCCAGCTGCGTTCCATCGTCCTAAGCGCTTTTTCGGTTCAGCACGTAATGTTGAAGAAGGTGGTAGTTTAACTATTTTAGCTACCGCATTAATAGAAACAGGTTCGCGTATGGATGATATTATTTATGAAGAATTTAAGGGAACGGGTAATATGGAGCTTCATCTCGATCGTAAGCTTGCTGAGCGTAGACTATTCCCTGCTATAGATATTCGTCGTTCGGGAACACGTAGAGAAGAATTGTTGCTTTCTAAGGAAGAGCTTGAAAAAATTTGGGCAATTCGTAAAAATATGAATGATTCCTTTGAATTTGTTGATCAATTCCTGAAGAAAATCAAAGAAGCAGAGACAAATGAGCAGTTCTTAATGTCATTGGATACTGCCACTGATGCTCCAAAACAAGAAAAGGCTAAGCAAGAGTTGTCTAGTGCCAAAAGACCAACATCGTCATCATCATCTACTACGCGCAAGCCGCCTACTAGAACAACGCAATCCTCTCAAATTGTTAAATAATGAACTTCATTAATTAAGTGAAATACTGATATACTTATTAAATTCCAGAAGTATATCATAAAGTACATCGAGAGAATGAGATTTTGCTTTCGATGTACTTTTCATTTACAAGACATGAATCGGATAATATATAGTGTTAAATTCTGCTTTCGATGTACTTTTCATTTACGAGGAGTAGATCGAGAAGCAATGAAAAGTTTTAGGATCTTGCTTTCGATGTACTTTTTGTATTTAAGAAGTATCTCGTTGAAGTCAAAAAGTTTTAGGAGGGCAACATGAATCTCGTATATGCAGATGAACAAGGAAATGTATATGATCATCCCGATTATATTGCACTAGCTCGAAGTGGTGATATGATTGTGGAGATTATGGAGGATGAATTAATCCCTTTACCTGATGGAGCGACACTTGTCAGTTTGCCATTCAGTAAGCCTATTGCACTTGATCCGGATACAGGTGAGATGCAAGTGATAGGTGATGGAGCACAGGCGGTCGGAGCATTGCTTCCTCAAGGATATACTCGTCTGAATATTCCTGGATATGTGAAATCAGATCCGAATGAGAAATTCCCCCTTTTCGGTTATACAGCAGTTGTCTGGAAAGATGGAGAGTTCTATGTGACGGCTGAGCAATGTGATGAGCCTGAACGCTGGGATCCAGAAAATTGTGATCGTGATGAACTGAAGATCGAAGTAGATCGACTACTAACGACATATCCGGAAAATCGTCTGTATAAGCATCTTTCTAATTGTGCTCTCGAATATGAATGTCTTACTGCTTCCAACACGTTCTTGAATCGTTGGGAGGGCGGGGTACCTGTATCATTCTCATGTAATGCTGGCTGCTTCGGATGTATTTCTGAACAACCTGATGATAGTGGTTTTGTTGCTCCTCAGACTCGGATGAATTTTAAACCTCAAGTTGATGAAGTTACGCAGATTATGCTTGAACATTTGAAACACCCTGATTCTATTATTAGTTTTGGACAAGGTTGTGAAGGTGAACCTTCAACTCAAGTGAAAACAATTGTAGAAGCTATGAAACAAGTTCGTAGTCAAACGGATCAAGGTTACATTAACATCAACACAAATGCAGGTTTAACAGACTTTATTCGTGCCATTGTAGATGAGGGACTTGATCTTATGCGTGTTAGTACGATTAGCGCGTTAGATGATCATTACAATGCATATTATCGTCCTAGAGGGTATACACTAAAAAATGTTGAGAAATCTTTGATCTACGCTGCTGAGCAAGGTGTGTATACATCTATAAACTATTTGATCTTCCCAGGTGTTACGGATCGTGAAGAAGAAATAGAAGCGATGATTGATTTCTGTAAACGTACAAAACTTAAAATGATTCAAATGCGAAATCTTAATATTGATCCTGAAAGTTATTTAAATCTTATTCCTAAAGCTAAAGGTGAAATTTACGGTATGAAGCAGATGCTTCAAATATTCCGTGAAGAGTTACCAGACGTAGTTATTGGTTCCTATACGCATGTTCCACCAAAGGAATTTAGACGCAAGTAGGTTGCGCATCTTTTCCATTGCAATTGGACCTTTAGTCTGTTAAACTCATTTCATGTGCATAAAACTCTGGTCCGTATGAGATCCAGGGCAGAAAGAGGTGAACGAGATGAAACAAGGTATTCATCCGACATACCACGCCGTTACAGCAACTTGCTCTTGTGGCAACACTTTCGAAACAGGTTCGATTAAATCGACTCTTAAAGTAGAAGTTTGTTCCGCATGCCACCCATTCTTCACGGGTAAGCAAAAGTTCCTGGATGCAGGCGGTCGTGTAGATCGTTTCAAAAAGAAATACGGTATCTAATCCATATCGTGTGTGTGCCTAGTATAGGCGACATAGGGAGGTCTTTGGTGGCTTGTAAAAGCCATCAAAGGCTTTTTTTATTATAGAGGTAGTTCAATATAAGCGCTTGTGATCACGATGTGTTACTTCGAAGTGGATTCAGCGGCGAAGATGACATTCATCGGAAGCCTGTGGTGCTCGTGTACCAATAATGTACACTCTGCTCCTCGTTTCCTAGCTTCGTGTCATCTTCTTGGTGCTGACAAGCACTTATGTTGAACTTTCATTGGAAGAGGTAGTTCAATATAAGCGCTTGTGATCACGATGTGTTACTTCGAAGAGAATTCAGCGGCGAAGATGACATTCATCGGAAGCCTGTGGTGCTCGTGTCCCAATAACGTACACTCTGCTCCTCGTTTCCTAGCTTCGTGTCATCTTCTTGGTGCTGACAAGCGCTTATGTTGAACTTTCATTGGAAGAGGTAGTTCAATACAAGCGCTTGTGATCACGATGTGTTACTTCGAAGTGGATTCAGCGGCGAAGATGACATTCATCGCTTATTGTATTAGGATTGGAAAACCTCACAATAGACCACAATATTAGTGTTTATAAGGCGTTAATATGCAAAAGCGATGCAATAGACCATAATATTAGTGTCTATGTGGTACTAATACGTGAAAACCTCACAATAGACCACAATATTAGTGTCTATGCGGTACTAATACGTGAAAACCTCACAATAGACCAATAAACTAGTGTCTATAAGGCGTTAATATGCAAAAGCGACGCAATAGACCGCAATATGTGGTACTAATACGTAAAAACCTCACAATAGACCACAATATTAGTGTCTATGTGGTACTAATACGTGAAAACCTCACAATAGACCACAATATCAGTGTCTATGTGGTACTAATACGTGAAAAAGTCGAAATAGACCACAAAATTAGTGTCTATGCGGTACTAATACGTGAAAACCTCACAATAGACCAGAAAACTAGTGTCCATGCGTCGTCTTACAGTAAAACACCTACTTATGTAGGTCTTAAATATCGTATATCTTTGTGAACAGATTGTGAGATGGTTGCACTTTTGTTCATATTGTAATATACTGATTCTTGCCGTGCTAGATGGGGAGGTAGCGGTGCCCTGTAACTCGCAATCCGCTATAGCGAGGTTGAATTCCTATTCTAGGTGTTGTCGATGTGAGGTCTGACGCTTGCAAGTAGTGTTGACAGTGGGGTCCTTCGCAATGGACGCTTATGAACCTGGTCAGGTCCGGAAGGAAGCAGCCATAAGTGAGTTAGTTCATGTGCCGAGGGAGTGCCTTGCTCGAGCTATGTAGTAAGAAAGTCGCTTGGATCGCTTCTATCGAAGATAGGTGCACGGTACTAAATGAATGAACAAAAGGCGTAGCCTACAAATAACCTGCCAATGGTAAGAGTGAACTCTTAATGATTGGCAGGTATTTTTGTGCCTAATTGTGTGAAAATATGTTGTTAAGAGAATACATGTAGTATAATGAGATGACGAAATAACTATATGATTTACTATATAGAAATTAGAGGAGAACGTAACGTGTCACATATAGCTCTATATCGTTCTTGGCGTCCGCAGATGTTCAAGGATATGGTCGGACAACAGCATATTATACAGACGCTACAAAATGCGATACGTGAACAACGTGTTTCACATGCATATTTGTTCAACGGCCCTCGTGGTACTGGTAAGACAACAACTGCTAAAGTATTGGCGAAGGCTGTGAATTGTGAACATGGTCCATCTATCGAACCATGTAATCAATGTGATAATTGTATTGGAATAACAGAAGGACATATTATGGATGTTGTAGAAATTGATGCAGCATCAAATCGTGGTATTGATGAAATTCGTGATATACGCGATAAAGTAAGATATGCTCCTACGGAAGTTCGATTTAAGGTGTATATTATCGATGAGGTTCATATGTTAACTGCAGAAGCATTCAATGCGCTTCTGAAGACATTGGAAGAACCGCCTCCGCATGTTATATTCATATTAGCAACAACAGAACCACATAAGTTGCCTGCTACAATTATTTCTCGTTGTCAGCGTTTTGATTTTAGGCAAGTATCTACTTCTGAGCAGGTTGAAAGACTTCAAGAGATTTGTGAAGAAGAAGGTATTGAAGCAACTAATGATGCACTTGCTTATATTGCGCGATTATCAGAAGGTGGTATGCGTGATGCCATTAGCTTATTAGAGCAAACTGCTGCCTTTGCTGATCGCAATATTACATTAGAAGCAGCAATAGATGTCACTGGTGGTATAGCTGCAGAACAATTTTACCAATTAGCAGAAGCGATCAAGGAGCGGGATGTTTCCAAAATGTTGCCACTTGTTGAAGGTCTTATGCAAGGTGGTAAAAGTCCAGATAAGTGCATGGAGAATCTAATTTATTATTTCCGTGACTTATTAGTCTTAAAGCTTGCTCCGCAAGGTAATGCAGTAACTGAGCGAATCGTAGATCATGAACGATTCTTACAGATGGCAGAGTCGTATAGTCCGGAGTCGTTGTTTAGTATGATTGAAACATTGAATCATTATCAGCAAGAATTACGCCATGCTGCTCAACCGCAAACACTATTGGAAGTTGCTTTATTGAAACTTTGTTCGACTTCACAATCAAGCGGTATAGGTGTTCAAGATGGTGCAACAGCCGCAAGTAGTCATGAAATTGTAGAACTTCGTCAACATGTGCATAAATTAGAAGGTCAACTGGCCCAGCTAATGAAGCAAGGAATAAACACGGCGCCAACTTCAACAAACGCAACCGATCGAACGGTCTCGCGTAAATCATTTACGAGTACGGGTGTTAATCGTCCTAAAGTTAAATTAGATCAATATGTTGTTGCAGCTAGTTCACAAGAGACTAATCAAGCTCGAATGAACTGGAGCGATGTGTTAATGCGAGTGAAGGATCGTAAAGTAACTGTACATGCTTGGCTGAAAGACAGTGAGCTAGTATCGGCAGTTGATCAACAATTGTTATTAACATTCAAAAATGAAATTCATCGCGAAACAACAGAAAAACCAACTCATCGAGAGCTGATTGAACAAGTATCCCAAGAAGTACTAGGTAAGCCTTACCAATTGGTTACCGTCATGCTCAAGGACTGGCAAAATGCTCTGGAAGGGACTACACAATCTCCCACAGAATCATTAGAGCTAGAGCCTGAGGATATTTCTATAAATGAATCAAAGCAACCGATCTGGGTCGAAGAAGCTGTAAAGTTATTCGGTGAAGATCTAGTTGTGGTAACAGACAAATAATCTAATGAGGTGAATGTAATGAATAATATGAACCAAATGATGAAACAAGTTAAAAAGATGCAAGCGCAAATGCTAAAGGCACAAGAAGAACTTGAAGGAAAAACAGTTGAAGGAAGTGCTGGTGGTGGAGTTGTAACTGTTACTATTAGCGGTCACAAAAAACTACTTAATATTTCAATTAGTCCAGAAGCTGTAGATCCAGAAGATATTGAAATGTTACAAGATCTTGTTGTAACAGCTGTTAATGATGCTCTTACAAAAGCAGAAGAACTAGCTAACCAAGATATGGGTAAGTACACAGGTGGAATGAAGATCCCAGGTCTATTTTAAGAGCGGTAAGTTAAAAAAATGGACTTTGATAACGATGAGATACGTTGTAGCCTAGTCGCGTCCAATATGAAGCGAACTTGGAAAGTGCGGTTCGCGTGTACGTAATCATGTACACTTGCGCTTCCGCCTTTCTCAAGTTACGCTCCATCTTCTCGGCTTGCGAAAGCCCCACATTTTGAACTCTCATTGTAAGGTAATTCAAAAAGCGGACTTTGCTAACGATGTTATGCTAATTATCTTTTTGAACCATTATTGGAAGAGGTAATTCAAAAGCCCACTTGTGATCACGTTGTGTCGCAAGTGGGCTTTAATTGACGGAGAGATACAGAGTTGATAAGAGTATCACTCTAGCTATTTATGAAGGAGCTGTACCTATACGTGTATTATCCAGAGCCAATAGCCAAGCTTATAGATTCCTTTACTCGTTTGCCTGGAATAGGTCCTAAGACAGCTGCACGCTTAGCGTTTCATGTGTTACGCATGAAAGAAGATGAAGTCATTGATTTCGCTAAGGCGCTTGTTAGCGTGAAGCGTAATCTGTTCTATTGTTCTATCTGTTGTAACATAACGGATACTGACCCTTGTCGTATTTGCCAAGATAAGAGTAGAAACCGTGAAATTATTTGTATTGTGCAAGAATCTAAAGATCTTATTGCAATGGAACGAATGAAGGAATTCGATGGCTACTATCATGTACTACAAGGTGCGATTTCTCCTATGGAAGGAATCGGTCCCGATCAAATTAGAATTGCCGAGCTATTAAAGCGGCTAGGCGATGAGACTGTCCAGGAACTGATATTAGCGACGAATCCTAATATTGAAGGGGAAGCTACTGCAATGTATATTTCAAGACTAGTCAAACCTTTCGGGATTAAAGTGACTCGAATTGCACACGGGTTACCTGTAGGTGGAGACTTGGAATATGCTGATGAAGTAACTTTGTCGAAGGCACTTGAAGGACGTCGTGAATTATTTTGATTTATGAATTTTATATTACTCATATTAAAGTCGATATTTTTGTGGTGCTGCCACATAGATATCGGCTTTTTATTTTGATGTTCTTCTAATAGAGGAAGTTCGAACATTTTATGTTCTATTTTGATTCCGAGCAAGATACATATGAAATAGGGCTTGTATATGTGAGGAGGAGAACGATGAACAAACATGTGGTAGATAAGGATACCGTATCAATTAGTCAATGGAATGAAGTTGAACCAATGAATAAAGAAATGGTTATTGAGGTAGACAAGCTACGTGTAGAGATTAAAGATTCACTTTCGCAATGGAGATCAGCTGAACGGCATTTTCAATATGCATGTGGACATGATGAAGTTGAGCTTGCGATATATTCTTTAATGGCGGCAGAGCAGAAATATCGTATGTTATTAAACAAAGCGAGAAAAATCGATATCGACTGGTCAAAAGTGAAAGGATACGTCATATGAAACTAATTTGGATTGTTATGTTTGCTATCTCTAGCTTAGCGCTTATCGTAGTGCTTCTCCGTAACCAATTATCAAGATTAAGTTTGAAAAAGGTTATTGTACATTGGATAATTGCGGCGACTGTATTATTTCTAATGAACTATTTTGAATTCATCCAACCTTATGCATTACCTATCAATCCATTAACGATTGGCACTACTGCTGTATTGGGATTACCGGGCATTGCATTGCTTATGGGTACTCAGTATCTAATCGGTTGAAAATAAAAAGATATAAAAACCGCGTAAGAACAAGGGTTTTCGCGGTTTTCGACAAAATAATTGAAAAAAGTTTTAAAAAGGGGTTGCATTACTGTAAGCCTATATGATATATTATTTCTTGTCGCCGCGAGAGATTGGGAGACACACACGAAAACGAAATGCGAATCACACTTACATAAGTAAATGAGAAACGCTTTGATATTTTCGCTTGATCTTTGAAAACTGAACAACGAGTAAGAACTGCCATTATCGTTTTCACCCCGTGAAAATGATAATAACAAGCGAAACAAAATGAGCAAGTCAAACACTTTAATGGAGAGTTTGATCCTGGCTCAGGACGAACGCTGGCGGCGTGCCTAATACATGCAAGTCGAGCGGAGTTGAAGAGAAGCTTGCTTCTCTGATACTTAGCGGCG
>NZ_JANQBB010000005.1 GCF_024721975.1 Paenibacillus endoradicis
TTTCCCAATTAGTAAGACCCCTTGAAGACGACGAGGTTGATAGGTTCGGGGTGTAAGTGTAGCAATACATGTAGCTGACGAATACTAATCGGTCGAGGGCTTATCCTAAAAATCTTTTCTTTGCGCAAGCAAGAAGAGTACATCGCAAGAGATTCACTTTGGAGTTTTACCTTTCACATCCAGTTTTCAAGGTGCAAGCCTTGAAGATTGAAGTTTGGTTCTTATCGACAGTCATGAAGAGAAGAATCATCTCATATCTAACACATGTTCTGTATACATAAGTATTAGAACCTTTAATGTTCCCTGATAGCTCAGTTGGTAGAGCACTCGACTGTTAATCGAGTTGTCACAGGTTCGAGTCCTGTTCGGGGAGCCATTATGGAGAAGTACCCAAGTGGTTCAAGGGGACCCTCTGCTAAGGGGTTAGGCTGCGAAAGTGGTGCGTGGGTTCGAATCCCACCTTCTCCGCCATTTTTATTCTTCGGAATGTATTGAAAAATATTAAATAATGATATTGCAGTTGCTATAATATTGTGATAATATGATTCTTGTTTCCGAAAAGATAGCAGAAATGCTAGATTAGCATCACATAGTGAGGCCCGTTGGTCAAGTGGTTAAGACACCTCCCTTTCACGGAGGTAACAGGGGTTCGAGTCCCCTACGGGTCACCATTAGCCGTTGTAGCTCAACTGGTAGAGCAACTGACTTGTAATCAGTAGGTTGGGGGTTCAAGTCCTCTCGACGGCACCATTTTTTTGCGGAAGTGGCTCAGCGGTAGAGCATCGCCTTGCCAAGGCGAGGGTCGCGGGTTCGATTCCCGTCTTCCGCTCCATATTTACGGGATGTAGCTCAGCTTGGTAGAGCACCTGGTTTGGGTCCAGGGGGTCGCATGTTCAAATCGTGTCATCCCGACCAGTTTATTACATTTAACTCTTTAGCCTTTGGCTAGAGAGTTTTTTTGCGTTATTTTTATGATGCTTGTATGAATGGCGCACTAAATGGGCAACTTAACTCAACATAGATAAATACACCTGAGGTGACTTTTTATAGGAAAGAAAGCATATCAAGTAATCATAAAAAGCTTTAGGAGGAATGGTTTGTGAAATCGAGTATGAAGGTACTAATTATTCTTATGGTACTCTTATTATGCACAACGACTCAGTTTTCGTATGAAAAGGTGTCTGCAGCTGGGCAAGATAAAACACAGCATTTTGGATTTAAGAGAAGTATAAATGAGAAGTTACCTTCGATTCAAGAGGAAGGTTTCGCGGACATTATTGAGAAGAATGAAGCTTTATTTCTTGGTAATACATCGAAAAAGGCACTCTATCTTACCTTTGATAACGGATATGAGAATGGCTTTACAGCACCGATACTCGATGTATTGAGGGAAAAGCAAGTACCTGCCGCGTTTTTTGTTACAGGTCATTATATTCAAGATCAACCAGAACTAATTAAACGTATGGCTAAAGAAGGTCATATTATAGGAAATCACTCTTGGAGTCATCCGGATATGACAACAATGAGTAATGATCAGATTAGACAAGAACTTGCGAAAGTCAAAGAAGGAGTAGCACAGTTAACTGGCCAATCGATTATGAATTACTTACGACCACCGAGAGGTATTTTTAACGATCGAGTACTAGCAATTAGTCATGAGGAAGGATATATAAGTGCCTTTTGGTCCCTTGCCTATAAAGACTGGGAAGTGAATAAGCAAAGAGGTGCTGATTATGCCTATCAACAGGTGATGAAACAGTTACATCCAGGTAGCATTATGCTTATCCATTCCGTATCAAGCGATAATGCTGGAGCGCTAGCACGTATTATTGATGATGCGAGAGCAAAGGGATATACGTTTGAAAGTTTAGATCAGCTTATGGCTGAACGATTGTTAGGTAATACATTGCCATAGTCACAATATAATATGGCGATTAACTCAGAAATTAATAGGTAAGACAAAGAGACCCTCTATTCCATAATTAACTTGGTTTAGAGGGTCTTCCTCTGTCTGCCAGCAGTCTATCTTATCCTAAAGTTACTGCAATACAATGAAAGGGAGCTCATGTCGTTGGTTGCTTAGCAAAGAAATGGGTAAGCGCCTTATAGACTTCTCCCTTATCCTTTATGATGGAAAACTTGAACTTTTTATTCGTAATATGCTTATAGGCACTCATAAGTGTACTATTTCGATTGTACTGATTAATCTCCCCATAACCAAACATATTACTGACTTCCATTAGCTTCTCAATTAAGCGCACACAGCGTTCGTTATCAGAGGTAAGGTTATCACCGTCTGAGAAGTGAAAAGGGTAGATGTTCCATAGTGCGGGGGGATATCGTTGCTCAATGATATCAAGGACACGTTGGTAGGCTGATGAGCATATAGTACCTCCGCTTTCCCCGCGAGTGAAAAATTCCTCTTCTGTTACTTCTTTCGCTTCAGTATGATGAGCGATGTAGACAATCTCAACATGCTCATACTTACGTCTTAGAAATCGGCTCATCCAAAAGAAATAGGATCGCGAACAAAATTTCTCAAAAGCTCCCATACTGCCTGATACATCGAGAATAGCAAAAATAACTGCATTGGACTGAGGTTTTACAATCTCGGTCCATGTCTTATACCGAAGATCATCAGGTGAGATGCCACCAATACCTGCTTTTCCCTCATTAGCATTACGACGTAAATTTTCTAATAAAGTACGTTTTTTATCGATGTTCGACATGATCCCTTTTTTGCGGATATCATGGAATACAATTTCTGTAGTCTGCATCTGATCTTTCTGTTTTTGTTCCAAATTAGGAAGTTCCATTTCATCGAAAAGCATATCTTCTAATTCATCGATACTGATCTCAGTATCAAATACATCCTCGCCCGGTTGATCGCCCGCATCTTGGCCTTTACCTGGTTTTTTACTAAGTTGAGGATCTACCCCAAGTACATCTCCAACTTGTGAGTCCCCGTCTCCCTGACCTACATGTTGCTTTTTGTTGTAATTATAGATGAAATGAGCTTCATCTAGACTCTTAATCGGTACTTTAACCGTTCGTCGACCATCAGACATAATGATACTTTCATCAGAAACTAGATCAGGCAAATTATTTTTAATAGCTTCTCTTACACGTTGTTGATGCCTAGCTTGATCATTATATCCTTTACGATGTAGGGACCAATCCTCACGAGATACGATAAATAGGGGCTGCTGTTGCATCGCTACACACCTCATTTCTGAATCCACAATTGCTATGTATACATTGTATGCAGAGCTGAAGCATGTATGATGAAAAATAAGAAATGCATAAACATTATAACGTTATATTGTATTTTTCTGTTTTTATGATATTGTTAACGTATATGGAAAGCAATACTAATTTAAGCACGAAATATTTGAATTAATAGGGCTGTGGAAGTAGGTGATCCTCATGCATGAACGATTTGTTATAAGTAACGTTAAGCTTATCACCGGAGAAGCTATCGATATAATTATCGCGAACGGAATTATAGTCGAGGTAGTAGAAGCTGGCTACGGATTAGGAAGTCATATTGTGGATTATTCTGGTAGTTATGTATCTAGCGGATGGATTGACATGCATGTGCATGCGTTTCCGGATTTTGATCCTTACGGTGATGAAATCGATGAAATCGGTGTGAAGCAAGGCGTAACGACTATTGTGGATGCAGGAAGTTGCGGGGCGGACAGAATTGGGGAATTGGTTACTAGAAGTGAAAAATCTGATACCCGTGTATTTGCCTTTCTTAATATTTCAACGATTGGTTTAGCAAGAACTGACGAATTATCTGACCTTGAATGGATTGATAATGCTAAGACTATTCAGGCCGTGCAAGATTTCGGTCATTTCATCGTCGGCTTGAAAGCGCGAATCAGTAGTAGCGTAGTAGGAGAACACGGTCTAGTGCCATTGCATATCGCTCGTGAATTAGCTAAGCAGACCTCGCTGCCGCTAATGGTTCATATTGGTTCAGGACCACCGAACATTAAGGACGTTATCCCGCTACTTGAGCAGAAGGATATTGTTACACATTACTTAAACGGGAAAAGTAATAACCTTTTTGATGAAGAAGGTAAGCCGCTTAGGGTGCTAGTGAATGCAATTGAACGTGGAGTTCATCTCGATGTTGGGCATGGTTCAGCTAGCTTCTCCTTCAAAGTTGCTGAATTCGCGAAGCAGCATCATATCGATCCGCACACGATTAGTACTGATATATACCGTAGGAATCGACTAAATGGTCCTGTCTATAGTATGTCTCAAACACTTACTAAGTTTCTGTACTTAGGTTATTCGCTCCAAGAGGTCATTGCAACAGTGACAACTCGCGCAGCAGAGTGGCTGGATAAACCGGAACTAGGACGTATTCAAGTCGGTGATGTTGCTAATTTAACCATATTTACTGTTAATGATGAACAGACTGTACTCGTGGATTCAGATGGTATTCAGCGTACATCAGATAAGAGAATAGAAGCAAAAGGAGTAGTTGTAAATGGACAATTCATTGAATGCGAGATATGGGCTTAAGCGAGTAATAAATGCAAGCGGACGAATGAGTATTTTGGGTGTATCTGCTCCTACCGATTCCGTGATGGAAGCTATGAAGCAAGGCGGACAACAGTATGTAGAGATTGCGGATTTAGTAGATAAATCAGGAGATTATATCGCGAGTATTCTGGGTTCAGAAGCAGCAGTAGTCGTCAATTCAGCTTCCAGTGGTATTGCTCTATCGGTTGCAGCAATTGTAACACAAGGGAATCCGCGTAAGAGTTTGCGACTGCATCAAGAGGTCATCTCCCGAAATGAAATAATTATTCTCAAAGGGCATAACGTACAATATGGGGCTCCAATCGAAACGATGGTATATTTAGGAGGAGGAAAGCCACTCGAAGTGGGCTATGCCAACGAGGGTAAGTCAGAACATATTGAAGAAGCGATCTCGGAACATACAGCCGCTATTTTATACGTCAAATCACATCATTGTGTTCAGAAGAATATGATTTCAGTCGAGGAAGCATGGGAAGTTGCCCAGCGTAACGGCGTACCGCTCATTGTAGACGCAGCTGCTGAAGAAGATATACAGAAATATGTGAAGTGTTCTGACCTTGCGATTTACAGCGGTTCGAAAGCTATAGAAGGTCCGACTTCTGGTATTGTCGGCGGAAAGCGCACGTATATCGAATGGGTTAAAGTACAATTGTATGGCATTGGACGAAGTATGAAAGTTGGCAAGGAAACAACCTTTGGGTTGCTACAGGCGCTCGATGAATATATGAACAAAACTGACAATAGCGAAGCAGAAAGAGATGCGTTACAAATGCTAATGTCGTTAAACAAAATAGAAGGACTGCAAGTAAGTATTGTTCAAGATGAAGCAGGACGAGCTATTTACAGGGCACGAATTCAAATTGACCCAATGAAGACACTTACGACAGCTAAACAAGTGGTAAATGAACTACTAGGCGGCGAAATTGCCATTTACACTCGTGATTATGGCATAAAACAAGGATATTTTGATATTGATCCACGTCCTTTGCATGGTGATGATATGCAGGTTATAGCAACAGCAATTCGTAAATTAGTAGGAGGAAAATAAGTTGTCGAACCTATCAAATCGTTTTTACAAAAATCGTGTTGCGCTAAATGTATTAGTTAATAGTATCGAGAATGCTAAAGAGGTATTTGAAGCGGCTGAAGGTTATGTTCTTGCAGGTGTTTTGTCAAAAGATTATGCTACGTTAGAAGAAGCGGTTACTGCTATGAAAGCATACGGAGAAGAAATAGACAATGCGATATCTATTGGACTGGGAGCAGGGGATAATCGACAAGCGGCAATCGTCGCTGAAATTGCTAAGTACTACCCCGGTAGCCATATTAATCAGGTGTTTCCATATGTGGGGGCAACTCGCGCTAACCTGAATGGACAACAGAGCTGGGTTAACAGTCTAGTGTCCCCAACTGGTCGTATAGGTTATGTCAACGTTTCTACCGGGCCCGTAAGTGCGGCACAGAGCGATCAGGCAATTATCCCAGTTAAAGCAGCAATCGCTCTTGTTCGTGATATGGGAGGGCAAGCATTGAAGTTTTTCCCGATGAACGGATTAGCTTGTGAAGATGAACTTCGCGCCGTTGCTCAGGCATGTGGTGAGGAGGAATTTGCACTAGAGCCTACAGGTGGAATTGACAAGGGAAATTTCGAGACTATTCTGCGTATCGCACTTGAGGCTAATGTGCCGCAAGTCATACCTCATGTCTATTCCTCAATTATTGACAAAGGAACAGGGAAAACGAATGTTGCAGACATCCGTTATTTACTGGAAGTCGTGAAGAGACTGGTTGATCAAAATGATTAAACAAATTGCTGCATTTGGCGAGGTTATGATGCGTTTACAAGTACCAGGATACGAGCTACTTACTCAAGCTAATAGCTTGAACTATTCATTTTCAGGTACGGGAGTCAATGTGGCTTCATCATTGTCTAGATTTGGGCATAATGGTCTTCTTATAACGACGTTGCCCGCCAATGCAGTGGGTGATGCTGCAGAAGTTTATCTTCGTAAATTAGGGCTATCGACTACAGCAATCATGAGAAGCGGTCATTATATCGGTATGTATTTCTTGGAAAATGGTTTCGGCGCAAGGCCAAGCAGAGTTACATATTCGAATCGTCTAGAAAGCAGCTTCAATACTGCACCTAAAGGTACATATAATTATGAAGAAATTGCCAAGCAAGCGGATATGGTACATTTTTGCGGCATTACGCTGGCGATGAATGATTCAGTTCGGCAGCATATGAAGGATTTAGCACGAACAGTTAAAGCTAATGGAGGAATCGTTGTATTTGATTGCAATTATCGTCCTTCGCTTTGGGGACAGGATGGCTATGAGAAAGCAAAGCCACATTATGAAGAGATGCTACATTATGCTGATATCGTCATGATGAATGAGAAGGATGCGATATTCCTACTTGGTATGCATACAGCGCATGAAAGTCGTATGGAGCAGCTAACCGAGCTGATACCAGTTGTCGCTGCCTCGTATGGAATTACGATAGTAGCAGGGACACATCGAACGATTAATGGGGACAATACAAACTCCCTCATAGGCTATATGTATAAGGATCAAACATTCACTTTCTCCAAAAAACGTACCTTCTCTGTTTATGATAGAATAGGTGCTGGGGATGCGTACACAAGTGGGATTCTACATGGCGAGATCAGCAGTTTTACCTCAGAGAAGACCGTTGAGTTTGCTGCGACAGCTGCCATGCTGGCACATACAATTGTTGGCGATACACCAATGTCACTTGAGGACGATATTCTCCGTGCTATGACAGAATCAATGAGTGATGTGGAAAGGTAGTGAATGCTACATGAGCTTATCTCGTAAAAAAAGACCTCTATATTTGCAAATAAAAAATATAATTAAAGATAGGATATTACACGGGGCTTATCCAATGGATGCCAATATTCCTTCAGAGCCTCAATTAGAAACTGAATTCGAAGTCAGCAAAATTACCGTTCGCAATGCGGTCAAGGAGCTTGTTCAAGAAGGTTATTTGGAAACTAGTAGTGGTAAAGGAACGAAGGTAATTCGTAATACATCCACATCTAAGTTGTCTACTTGGAAGCGATTTACCGAAATCTTAGTAGAGGAAGGGCATCGCATTCAAAAGCAGGTGCTACGTACTGACATGGTGTCCAATGAAATAGGTACAGAACTTTATCAATTATTTGGTGAAAAATGTATCCGAATAGATCGTCTCTATTTGCTCGATGACTCGCCATATATTCATTACTCACATTATTTGACGATGAAGCGGGGCGATCTTGAACTCGTTGATATGAGTGCTCAGTCATTGTACGGCATGCTCGAAGAGAAGGATATTTCATTAGCCAAGTTTCGTGATCAATTTTCAGTTGCTATTGCCACGCCTGAAGTGACTACTTTATTAAGCGTCAATAATAAGACACCACTTCTTAAGCGATCACGTTACTCGTATGATGAAGCAGGC
Organism: Paenibacillus endoradicis; assembly: GCF_024721975.1. The sequence goes on from NZ_JANQBB010000005.1 coordinate 8,027, forward strand.
AATATCATCGAATACAGCGAGGGCTATTACAATACGGAAATACAAGAATATATCGTAAACTATGATGTGTAGTTTGCAAGATTGAATTTACAGAAAATTATAAAATTTTAATTACTTACCATAATATGTTACGATGTTTTCTGTCGGCATTCAGTCATAGTTCTTTTCTCATAAGCTGATATTTATTATTAATGAAATAATTATGAGGAGATAATCTAATGACAGAAAAAGTAGTTCAAGCAAAAGTGAAAAAGGAACGGCCCGTATTATTTTCTATTTTGCTCGGTATATTACTTACCTTTCTAGTTACAATTGCTTCAGCAATTTCAGAAATCTTGGAATTTGAAGAAGATGGAGTTATTATTGCGCAAGGGATAGCTTTTCTTGTAATGGGTATTGCGATGACTATCTATATGAAGAGAAGGGCTTCTTCATTTGCTGCATTTGGATTTAGGAAACTTAATCTCAAGTCACAGAAAGCTACTCTTTTCTACATACCTTTATTAATCATTGCTATCGTTCAACCGATTATGGGTGGGTTTAATGTAGAGCTATCCATATCGAAAATTGTGTTACTTATTGTGTTTTCTTTATTTGTAGGATATACGGAAGAAGTAGTATTTAGAGGTATCATTCGTGAGAAGTTAATATCTAAAAGTCCACTTTTTTATATTGTATTTTCATCGATCCTTTTTGGTATTCTTCATATGGCTAATGCTTTTAGTGGAACGGATGTTGTTGAAGTTTTATTACAAGTTGTTAATGCATTTCTAATAGGACTTATTCTTGCATTATTAATTGAAACTAGCAATAATATTTGGCCATTAATTGCTTTTCATTTTTTGTTTGATGCTCTGGCACAACTTACGAATCCTGAAATTGCTGAGCGATCGCTAGAAGTTGTTTCTATCCTTAATATTTTCTATATGGCATATGGTATCTTCCTAATTACTGTATTGGTGAAGAGGAGAAAGCTCAACAACAACAGTGGAGTCACTCTATAAGAGGTAGTTCAAACAGCGGGCTTTGATAACGACACCAATAGAACGCCAATAGATCACATTAAGAAGGGCTGTACCCTGTCATTGAGAAAAAGACAGGGTACAGCCCTTTTAGTTTCTTTTATTGGAATTTGAACCAGTTTAAGTTGAACTGACTGCCTGGTAAAAAGACAAAGGTTACAGTTTGTTTCCCATTAATTTCATCTAAATTAAATTCTCTTACCGTATAGTCATCGGAGTGACTGAATTCAACAAGTTGCTTACTGTCTCCACTATCACCGCTGAATAAAATATTGATCGTGTTTTTATCAATTGGTGAATGTCCACAAATCGTTAGTTTGTTAGTACCCGCTTCTCCAAAGTCCATATCTTCAAAAATAATAGATACATTGTTACCGATATTTTCTATTGCTTCTTCTGTAATAGTAAAGGAGTCACCGTAAAGATGATTATGATCAAGAGCACGTAATTGTTCAAAAGCTTTATTAATTTTAGTAAACTGGAAACCCTTCAAATGAATTTTACGATTCAATACGATGGCTAATGAAGATACACCTTGTAGTCGTTTTGAAAGACTATATGTTTCTGGTTGATAGACGTTCCAAATGGTAGTCTTATGATAAGGTACCGTTGCAATCAAGGTAGATTGCGGCTCATACGGATACCCTTCCCATAAATCCATCGTAAAGTATTCACTATCTAGAGAGAAGATTGGTAATGTAATCTCGTCAGAACCATAACTACCAAAGTCAATTTTATCGAAGTAGATAATACTTTCGCCCTCTCGTGCAGTAGCTACCCCACGTTCATTACCATTCGTAAGATTGCGACTTTCCTCACTATGATATCCGGCAGAGACAAATTCATATGGATTAATAAATGCTTGCCCTAACCCTGATATGTTAATCTCCATGAGCGAATAATGTTTAATCGAATCTGAACCATTTGTCGTTCCACAGCGAATATAAAGGTCACCATCTCCGAGTGCAGTAATAACCGCATTATGTCCATTTGTTTCGATTGTCGCCAAATTAGCATCTACACCCGCTACGTTCGTAATTCTCCATTGCACATCTTGATAAGTAGCGTTGCTAGGATACAATTTTACTTGAACAGGAATAGATTGCTGCTCTGCATTAAGCTTATTACCTTGTGGACATAAAATTTCTATTTTACGAACAGGTATTTCGTCTGAAGCAATTTCCTGAAGCTCTTTACCCTGTTTGTGTGAAGCATCAAATGAATAAAGTGAATATTGTTCACTATCGCTATTCATTTGTTCAGGTGCTACCGCTGTTAATGTTAACTCACTGGTAGGTAAACCATTGGAATTAGCACGTACCGTAATTGTACCTTCTTCTAATGTACTTGCCACGATAGCAAGTAACTTCCCACTAAATAATTTACGATTAGTGCCTTTATAAGAATCATAATCGGTACTATCACCATTATCTAATCCTACAAGTCGACCAGGACCATCTATAGTGATATGAACACGGTTATTTGCATTTTCTACACGGTGACCCTCTACATCAGCAGTAGAAATTTCAATGAAGATAAGGTCAGATCCATCGGCAGAAATCGTTGTCTTATCCGGAGTTTGAACAATTGAAGTCGCATCTCCAAATGAAGATATAATATCTATAGCGATTACTATATCGTTCTCATCATAAGCAACAGCACGAAGTACGCCCTTCGTATATGGGATTTGCCATTCACCTAACAGCTTCTGTCCATGTGCATGATCAATTAGGTAAGTACCTTGTGAAACTTCATTGAAAAACAGTTCGATTTTCGGCGCATTAGAACAAACACGAATATCAATTAATTGTCCTTCAGAGAAATCCCAGTAAGGGAAAATATGAACCATCGGTTTAACTTTATAATTAGTCCATTCCGCTTGATAAATGTAAAATGAATCTTTCTTAAAGCCAGCAGTATCTAGCTGTCCAAAGTAAGAGTTTTTCGTATGATAAGGTGTTGGTTCACCGATATAGTCAAATCCTGTCCATATAAATTGACCTAAAGAAAATGTAGCATCACGATCTGCTGTTATACAATATTCCGTGTTTTTAGCTCCCCAGCTAGTGGAACTATTTCCAAGTGCAGAACATTGTTCATCATCATCAGCTAACACAGATTGTGCTAGAGGGAAATGATAAATTCCTCTACTTTGAACAGTAGATGCAGTTTCACTACCGTAAATGACCCAATCAGGGTGCTCTTCATGGTGACGATCATAATATTTTTCTGCATAGTTATAGCCAGCGAATGTAACGATGTCAGCACATTTCTGAGCATTTTCCCAAGGCATATAGTTAGAACCAATTGTTACGACAGCATTTTTGTTAGGATCATGAAGTAGTACCTCATCAAGTAGTTCTTGACTAAGCTCCTGTCCGCGTTCATCTGCATGTGTATCATAAATCTCATTACCAATACTCCACATTAACATGCTAGGATGATTACGATCTCTACGCACCCAGCTGGCAACGTCCTTCTGCCACCACTCTGGATAGAATCGCGCAAAATCGTATGGATTTTTAGGTCGCTCCCACATATCAAATAATTCAGATACGATTAGAATGCCCATTTCATCAGCTAAGTCCATTAATTCAACTGCTGGCACATTATGAGCAGTACGAATAGCGTTAACGCCCATTTCTTGTAATAATGAAATTTGACGTCGTAGTGCAACTTTATTTACAGCAGCACCTAGACTACCTAGATCATGATGCTGGCATACTCCATATATTTTTACGTGGCGGCCATTGAGGAAGAAGCCTTGCTCATTATCAAATTCCGTTGTACGGAATCCAAAGTTTTGAGTTTCTGTGTCAATGGTAGCGTCATTAACAAGTAGTTCAGTTCTAAGGCGATACAGATTAGGGGAGATAATATCCCACAGCAGCGGATCGCTTACAGACATGTTGCCATAAACAGTTACTGTGTTGCTAGCTTCAGCAGTAATGTTAACTTCTTGCTCTGCAAAAACCGTCCCATATTGATTGATAATTTGATGGCGAACTTTATATGTATCATCAGAATTGAGTTGATCCGAGAAAACAACCTCTGAAGCAACATCTACTGTCCATTCATTCCCGTTTTTCTCAGTAGTAATATAGGTTCCTTCAGATACAATGTGATTTTTCGGATAGGATTTCATCCAAACAGAGCGGTAAATACCGGCGCCGGAGTACCAACGAGAATTGGGAGATTGATGAATAACTTGTACGTAAATTTCATTGTTACCTACGATTAAGTAAGGTGTGATTTCTAGTTCAAAACTAGAATATCCGTTTTTCCATGTCCCAACTTCCTGTCCATTGATAAATAAAGTCGAATCCATGTATACGCCTTCAAAGTAAAGCGACGTTAGAGAATGATGGTCTAGTTCAGTTAACTGTAGCGTTTTACGATACCAGCCGACACTATTTTCATATAAATTATTTGAATCATAAATTAACCAGTCATGAGGGATCGTTACAGGCATCCATTCGAACCCACTAGTAGCTACTGCTTCAAAATTAGTATGTAGTGGTTGTTTGGAAAAATACCAGTCATTGTTGAATGTACTTTTTAAACTCATTTTTGCATAGCTCCTTTAACGTGAAAAGTAATTTTATAATAATTAGTTAACAATAGGGAAGCATGATACGAAAAACGTCATACGTAAAATTAAAACTTACTATGAAATCATAGCATGTAACTTCTTTTTTCTCTATCATTAGAACTTACTTTATACTAGAAAAATTATAGTTAAACTGTTCTGAATATCGCCACGAAATCGAGAATTTGAACGTAACTATCCACTGGTAGGAGATAAGCGCAAAATGGTACACTAGTAATAGACGAATTTACATATCTCAACAGTGGATATAAATATAAAAGTAATGGATTTTCTAAGTTGAAATTCTAACTTTAACAACTGCTATTAGTAGTTAATAGTGAATTTATGTATGAAAGGATGAACGTATTGAAAATATTTCATACAGCGGACTGGCATCTAGGAAAAATAGTACAAGGTATATACATGACGGAAGATCAAGCGTATGTGCTTGAACAATTTGTTAGAGACGTTGAGCAAGAGAAACCAGATGTCGTAATTATCGCAGGCGATCTATATGATCGAGCTGTACCACCAACGGAGGCAGTAGATTTACTGAATAATATACTAGAACAACTTGTCCTAAAGTTGAAAATTCCGGTACTTGCGATTGCAGGTAATCACGATAGTCCCGATCGGATTGATTTTGCTGTGAAATTAATGGAGCGAAACGGTTTATATATGAGTGGACAACTTCGTTATCCGATAGAGCCTATTATTATGCATGATCAATATGGAGAAGTACATTTCTATCTCATACCATATGCTGATCCTGCTATCATACGTCATCTAATGGGTGATGATTCTATTCGTTCGCATAATGATGCGATGACTGCAATCGTTACTCATATTAAGAGCAATTGGGATTCATCTGCTAGACATGTACTGATTGGACATGCATTCGTTACGCCTTATGGGGAACAAGAACAGAATACAAGTGATTCGGAACGCCCTTTGTCCATTGGTGGTGCAGAATATGTTAGTGCTCAGCTATTACAAGATTTTCACTATGTAGCTCTTGGTCATCTACATCAAGCCCATCATGTTGGAATTGAACATATTCGTTATTCTGGATCACCATTGAAATATTCGATCTCGGAGGCGAATCATCATAAAGGTTATCTTGTCGTTAATCTGGGACAGCAATTCGTTACGATAGAGAAAATTGCGCTTGAACCTAGAAGAGATATGCGCCGTGTCATTGGAGCTATAGCGGACATCGAACGTCACTCGATTAATGAAGATTATGTATACGTTACGTTAACTGATGATAATCCAGTATTATTCCCGATGGAAAAAATTCGCGCCGTATATCCGAATGCAATGCATGTTGATCGTAGTGCATCCCAGCGAAATAATATGGAGGATAAGCAAGATGAGTCTACCACAATGATGAAGCACGAGTTGAAGCCGCTTGAACTTTTTGCAGCCTTCTATGAAGAAGTAAGAGGAACAGAGTTGACTCAAGATAAGCGGGAACGTTTTGCAGAGGCATTTGAAAAGATGATACAGGGGAGTGAACAATAACGAATGAGACCATTAGAATTAATATTAACGGCATTCGGCCCCTACCGTGAGCGCGAAGTTATCGATTTCCGTGAACTACAGGATCATCGTCTCTTTGTTATATCTGGTAACACAGGAGCAGGGAAAACAACGATTTTTGATGCGATATGTTTTGCACTATACGGATCCGCTAGTGGCGAAGATCGTGCGGAAGCGAGAATGCTTCGAAGTCAATTTGCCGATGAAAGTGTTCATACTGCAGTAGAGTTGAGTTTTATGGTTAAGGAAAAGAAATATCGCGTACTACGTCAGATGAAACATCGCAAAGGTAATAACAAAAGTGAGACAGGTGAAAAGATAGAGTTATATGAAGTAACAGCTAATGGTGAAGTACCTGCTGTTGATCGTTTTGTTATTGGCGATGTTAATATGAAGCTTGCTGATGTTATCGGACTAACAAAGGATCAATTCAGTCAAATTGTCATGTTACCGCAAGGGGAATTCCGTAAGCTGTTAACGTCCAGTACCGATAATAAAGAAGATATTTTACGGAAAATATTCCGAACTGAAAAATTCGATGAGCTTGAGCGGATTGTAGGTAATCAATATAAAGCGATGCAAGAGCAATATAGAGAACAGCAAGGATCACAGTTAAGTACAATCGGCCATATCGTTGAACATCTGCCACTACGTGAAGGGTCTACACTAATGGCTACGTTCGCCCAAGAGCAACGAAATGTATTCCAAGTGCTAGAAGGATTAGCAGATGAGGAAGGTTATTACGAGCTTGAACAGCAGCGTATAGAGCAACAGAAAATTGTACATGCTGAACATCTTTCTCAATCCAGAAGAGCACTGCAAGAAGCAGAGCAGACGAACAATAAGCTTGTAGAATATTCTCAGAAACAGACAGAGCAACACAATTTACTAGAGCAACAGTCATATTTCGAATCGATTCAAATCCAAATTCAGCGTGCTGAACAGGCGCTATTTGTATCTGCATACGAAGCACGCTATGAGAGAGCAATGAATCAACGTCAAGCACGTCAACAGCAACACGAGCTGCAAAAGTTAAAACTAGTTGAAGTAAAGCAGCATGTGAGCCAGACACAACTAAGATATGTTGAACAGGAACAACAACAAATAGTGAGTAAGCAAGTGGAATTAGAATTACATGAACTCCAGCAGTTACTTCCTATTGTTCAGCAATACGGACAATTTCAGCAAGAGTATATACTAGCAGAGCAACGAGAAAAAAGTAGTCTAAAAAAACTAGAAGAGCTCGAAGGAGATGTACTTCAAGGTAAGGACAAACGGCTTCAATTACAACAATTTTTGCAAAATGTTGAGCAATACGGACAACAAGCGATGCAACTACAATCCGCAATGAGTGAGGTTGAGAGACAAGGGAAATTAGTAAGTAGGATGGTTGACTACGCTAAGGAATTGCAACAGATGGAAGAGCACAAAGTAAGATTACATCAATCTGCAGTTTCAGCGAAGCAAGCTTTACTTCAAATGGAGCAATTATGGATTGAAGGACAGGCTAGCGAATTGGCAAGCCACCTACACGATGGTATGCCTTGCCCAGTCTGTGGAAGTGAGGCACATCCACATAAAGCAGAACTGTTAGCTGAGATTCCAACTAAAGTTCAATTGGATGAAAGTAAAGCAAATCACATGAAGCGGGAACAAGAACTATTATCATGGCAGGCACAACGCTTAGCAAAATTCGAGCTACTTGAACAACAAATTGTAGGACTTGAAGAGTCATTGCAACAGCAATTAACTACACTTTTAAAGACTGAAAATTATGTTGCAGACAAACTTCAGCTCGTATTAGAACAACAACAACAGCAGTTACGTGGCAACTGGAAACAATTCAAAGAACAACATGATCAATTACGAACTCAGTTAGAACTTGCTGAGTTACAGAAGCAACAATTACAGCGATTAGAGCAGCGACTAGAACAAAGTGAATTGCATAGAAGTCAATATCAGGCAGATTTACAGCAAGCTGCAATTCAAAAGGCAACACTTGGATCACGGTTGGAGCAATTAGAACTTCGCGTTCCCCTAGAACTTCGAGATGTGAGTATGCTGGAACAGCAAATGGTGCAAAAGCAGCAACAACTTGCTAAGTCAGAACAGCAGTGGAAACTGATTGTAGATGTAATGGCTGAAGCAGAACGAGTTTTAGCTGCTACCATCGCTCAAGTTGAACATACAACACAAAGTCTACTAAGTGATGAGCAAGAGTTACTGCAAAGCGAAGCAGAATTTAAGCAGCAACTAGTTGAATCGGGTTTTGAAACAACGGCGCAATACACAGCTGCAAAGCTATCCAAAATAGATATTGAACAAAAGATCGCATCCTATACTGCATATCGTGATCAACTAGCTAAACTAGCTACACAATTAGATTGGTTACAACAAGCTATTGCTGGTAAACAAATCGTAGATTGTGTTCCATTACAAGAGCAATTAGAACAGTTACAAGGACAATTTGAACATATTATTACGCTTGAGAGTCAAGTTTTTCATTATATCAAAGAGATCAAGCAGTATACCATTAAGTTACAAAGTAATAGAGGACAATTGCAGGAACTTGAAAAGAATTTAGCGATTGTAGCTGATCTATACACGACAATGAAGGGTGATAACCCACTGAAGTTATCTTTCGAGCGATATATTCTTATCGATTATTTGGAGCAGATTATCGTGATGGCGAATATACGATTAGCTAATCTATCGAATGGACAGTTCGAACTAAGACGTAGTGATCGTCTGGAAACACATGGTAAGCAAAGTGGACTCGGACTGGATGTTTATGACGCTTACACTGGACAGAATCGGGATGTTAAGACATTATCAGGTGGAGAAAAGTTCAATGCAGCTTTATGTCTAGCATTAGGAATGACCGATGTTATTCAATCACATCAAGGTGGCGTATCTATTGAAATGATGTTTATCGATGAAGGATTTGGCTCGTTAGATGAGGAATCTCTGCAAAAAGCAATCGGCACACTGATTGATCTGCAGCGAGCAGGTCGTATGATCGGAGTTATCTCTCATGTGCAAGAGTTGAAGGACGCATTACCTGCATGTTTGGAAGTATCGAAAAATCGAGACGGACATTCTCAGACAAGGTTTATGGTGAAATAAATAAAGACTCATCTGTTTCTCATTAGGAGAGTCGATGAGTCTACATCTACACATACTATTTTTAGAGGTAGTTCAAAAAACGGACTTTGATTACGAAGTGATACAGGATGCTTTATCGCCATCGAAGATGAAGCGAACGTGGGAAGTCTGGGACTTGTGTACTTACTACGTACACCGGAGATCACTCCTTCCTCAAGTAGCGCTCCATCTTCTCGGTTTTGAAACCCTGCTTTTTGAACCTCTATGAAAAGCTGTAGTTCTTACTAATTAAAGTCCTGATGCGATTAGTGAGAAGACAAAGAAAATAAATCCACCAACTAGTATTAAACTATTGAAAATTGTACCTAGAATACCGAAGATTTTACGGCGGTTTTTCAAGCACACGCTAATAATACCGAAGATAAGTCCAATGAAACCGAAAAATCCGGAACTGAACATAAGCACTACACCAACAATGATTCCAACTAGTCCTGAAGGGATTCCGCTATCACTATTTAGTATAACATCTTCTATATAAGTTGGATCTTGCATTAATTCAAGTTCACTTAAACTTAATGAAGTCATACTAGAAAACATGACTACCAGTCCGATAATGATTGTGAGAATTGAAACTAAAGAGAAAATGAAACTCGTAATACCAAGACCGGAATGTTTTAATGGTTGAACTGGTCCAGGCGGCGGTGGATAATTATGATGTTGTTGTGGATTGCTGTTGGATGAACCATATGTTTGTGTATACTGTGTTTGATCGCCAGTAGCATATGCTGTTGGAGCGATGTTCTGTACACCAGCATGCTGAACCTCTTGCGCTAGGTTGGGATTGTAAGTTCCAAATGCTTTAAACGACTTAGGCTGAGAAGGTGCTAATTGCTCCGAAGAACTCTCAGTTGATGGTGTAGCTTGATTGTCGTTGGATGGAGATGGGCTAGATTTTGATTGATTATTATCTTCCATAACAAACTCCTTTAAACTAGTTTTTACTATTATACAATAAAAATGAAGAGGATGATGATAATGTTTAGAAAGTACTTTTCAATTGGAGCAATTTGTGCAGCGCTCGCGATAGCGTTAGGTGCCTTTGGCGCACATGGATTAAAAGAAATTGTATCTGAACGGATGCTTCAAAATTTTGAAACAGGTGTCCGCTATCAGATGTATAATGCTTTAGGTCTCATGCTAATTGCACTTGCTTCAACAATGGTGAAAGATTATAAAAAATTAGCTACTGGAGCAATATTAATTATTATTGGAATAATTATTTTCAGTGGTAGCTTGTATGTGATGGCATTAACTGGTAAGACAATACTTGGTGCAATTACACCTATCGGGGGCGTATCCCTTATAGCTGGTTGGATTTTTGTTGTGTGGGGAATTGCGGCGAATAAAGCAGATTAACATTTTTTTCTATGATATTTGACAAATTTCGATTATAATATTGTATGTAGTGTGTTCTTTATTATAAATCCATAGCAAGATGAATTGAGGGATTACAGTTGTTGAAGCGAAAACAATTTAATTGGTTGGAACCTTCGCTAGTTTCAGGCTATCTCATTGTCCTTTCCTTTGCTTGGATATTAATCGCAATGTTTGGAATAAACTCTCTGAAATATCAAGTTGTTCTTGGCACAGTTGGAGCAGTTCTTATTGCCACAGCGATCATACTCATGCTTCGTACAAGAAGAATATCATCAACTACAAACTTTCATGAATCTATTGTCAGTACTTTGTTCCAATCTAATGCAGTTGCATTAACATTAATTAATCATGAGGGAAATATTATTGAGTTAAATGATACTTCCGCTCACATGCTCGGTTATGATCAAATCGAAGAATTAATTGGGAAACCAATTATGACAGTAATTGAACAATCAAGTCAAGAATCATTGATCGCAGCATTACAAAAGGTTAAAGAAGGACAAATAGAAAAGCTTAATATTCATGTCTTACATCGATCTGCATTCCCATTAGAGCTGCAAATTAGCTGTGAACCTGTTATTCAAGATAGTAAAGTTATAGGATCTTTAATCGTAAGTCATGATTTGAGTGATCATAAGCGTAATTTGGAACGTATCCGTTACATGGCTTATTACGATGATATGACAGGGCTTCCCAATCGAACTTTATTTCAACTTAGATTAGATGAATCACTGCTACGTGCTAAAGAAGATCAGAAGATGCTAAGTGTATGTTACATAGATCTTGATAATTTTAAACTTGTAAATGCCTCATTTGGAAGAGAATATGCTGATTTAATGTTACTTCAAATGGCAGATCGTTTAAATCGATTATTATCTACCCAAGATTTTGTTGCTAGATTAGAAGGCGATGCTTTTGCACTTCTTCTGAATGAGATTGATAATATTGATCAATTATTAGTACGTTCACAACATATTCTAGATATAATAAGTGAACCGTATGATTTGAAAGGTGTTCCTGTACATATGGGAGCCAGTATGGGAATTGCATTGAATCTTGACCCTACTGATGATGGTTTCTCACTGTTCAAAAAAGCTGATATGGCATTAGTGAAAGTTAAGGAATCTTCTGGTGGTCATATTCTTATTTACTCAGAAGAGTGGAATAATTCCTCGTATGAGCGATTAAAATTACAACATGAAATTCATCGCGCCATACAGCGCAAAGAATTCGAATTATATTATCAGCCTCAATATGATCTTATACATGGTCGTATTGTTGGAGTTGAAGCTCTAATTCGTTGGAATCATCCGACGAAAGGATTACTATCGCCAATTCACTTCATTCCGCTAGCTGAAGAAAGTGGGTTGATTGTACCGATTGGTGAATGGGTCATTAGAGAAGCATGTCGTCAAAATAAAGAATGGCTTGATGCTGGATTACCGATCGTTCCGGTCGCTGTCAATTTATCAATTCGCCAATTTGTAAGAAACGAAATGGATCAGCAAATTAAGCAAATTCTTGAAGAGACACAATTGCCTTCTCAGTATTTAGATATTGAAATTACTGAATCGATGAGTATTGATATGAATGAGATGAATCGTAAATTAATTGCGATTAGCGAACTAGGAGTTGGCATTAGCGTCGATGATTTTGGTACTGGCTATAGCTCATTCCACTATTTGAAATCATTTCCGATTACTCGTTTGAAAATTGATCGTTCATTTGTTACAGATATTTTGAACGAACAAAGTCATGCTGAAATAGTATCTGCAATTATTGCTATGGCACATAAATTGAATTTGCAAGTGATCGCCGAAGGAGTAGAAACGACGGAGCAGTTAGAGTTTCTTCGTACATTACATTGTGATGAGATGCAAGGATATTTGAAAAGCCCACCAATTCCAGGACATTTCTTTCAGAAATTACTTTTTGCAGGGTGAAAAGTAATCCTCTACATAATAAAAATAGCCTATCTAGTAGTGAAGTCACTAGATAGGCTATTTTTATTATGCTTCAATATAATCTTCGATTTCGATTAAGCGGAAAGTATATACTTGTTTTTCATCGACATGATAAACCGTAATTATTTGATCCTGCTCATCAATATTAATGACTCGACATGGGATACTTAACTTAATTCCCAGACCACGATTAACGATAAGGCGGATTAGCTTATTCTTTTCTTTACATTGTCTAAAAACTTCTAAGCCTAATTCATATTCACTATTGGAAGTGGTGGTTGTATTAGTATTTGAAGTAGTTGTTTGAACCGGAGATTCAACAACGACAGGAATAGATTTCGTGGATTTAGCTTTTGCTTTTCGTTCTGCTATAACTTTACCAAGATCAATACCTGAAGTTATTTTGTAATCTATGAAATTAGCGTTGTTCAATTGTTCAATCAACTGTTGTAACGCGATTGCGTGATGTTCATTTTCAATTAAAATTTCAACATTAAAAAGAAACGAACTTTGTTGTGTACTTGCCATCTTAAATTCCTCCGCGTCACTTGATTAATATACTATATCATGAATTATTATATTTCTGTAGTCCTACTTAAAGAACTTCGTTTGATAAAAGGTCAGGGTATAAAGTCATGACTCATTATTATGTCAAGCTACTAATTGAGTCTTTATTGATAGTTTATGAGGAGTTTACAAAAAAAAAATATTTATAATGGAAAATCTTAAAATAATTGTATCTAAAGTTTACGCATTCATTGAAGTAAAGGATACTCTATATGTTGGAATAAACTTGATCAATTGAAATAACACTCTCTATAACTCTTTGGTTACCGGTTTTGGTAACGAAGTTATGAAATAGATTCATCTCAATAATTGTGCTAGGCATATGCTACATAGGTTGTTAACTTACAAGCTTATTGTGCATATAGTAACTTACGTTAACAATACCAATGAACTACGAGAGGTGCATACAGTATGATTAAGATGATGCCGTTTCAATTAAGTAGTGGTGCTACAGTTATTGGTACGGAAGTAAAGTTACCGAAAACAACGTTGTTATCCATTTCTACAGATAATGGCTATATAATGTGTGGAGCACTTGATGTGAGTTTGCTGAATGATAGGCTTAAAGATCGGGCAATTGTAGCAGGGCGGGCTGTAGGTGTACGCACACTAGAAGATCTTATGGATGCTCCATTAGAATCGATTACACATGCAGCTGAGGCACTAGGTATAACTGTTGGGATGAGAGGAAAAGATGCGCTCGAGAAGATGTTATAGTAGCTGTAATATGTAAAAACCCATTAGCCAATGAGTTGGCTAATGGGTTTTAATAATAATTATTTGATTAGTTACTGAACAACTTACGAAGATTTTCTTCGAATGGAGCTGTAACAATACCTTTTTCAGTGATAATACCTGTTACATATTCATTAGGAGTAATATCGAATGCTGGATTGAACACTTTCACACCTTTAGGTGCAGTACGTTTGCCAAATCCTTCCGTTACTTCTTCTGCTGGACGTTCTTCAATCGGAATCTCACTACCTGTTGGTGTATTCAAGTCAATTGTTGAAAGTGGACAAGCAACATAGAATGGAATGCCATGTGCTTTAGCAAGAACTGCTACACTGTACGTACCAATTTTGTTTGCTACGTCACCATTTGCAGCTACGCGGTCAGTACCGACAATTACAGCATCTACCCAACCTTTAGACATAACCATACCAGCCATATTATCGCAAATTAGCGTTACATCAATACCGGCTTCATGCAATTCGAAAGCTGTTAGGCGAGCACCTTGAAGTACCGGACGAGTCTCGTCAGCGAATACGCGAAGGTTCATACCGCGCTCTTTGGCAAGATAGAAAGGAGCAAGAGCTGTACCGTATTTTGCAGTAGCAAGACCACCTGCATTACAGTGAGTAAGTACACCCATATCTTCTTTGAAAAGAGATAGAGCATATTCACCGATTTGACGGTTAGTTTCTTCGTCTTGCGTTTGAATAGCAATCGCTTCTGTTTCAAGTGCAGTTTTGCAATCTGCAAGTGAGAATCCTTGAGCCATATATTGATCAGCAGCTGCTGTCATGCGGTCTAATGCCCAGAATAAGTTAACAGCAGTTGGACGCGAAGTTGCCAAATATTTAGAAGATTCATGTACAGCTGAAATCCATTGTTCAGTAGAATCTGCATGTTGACTTGCAATGACAACACCATATGCTGCAGCAATACCGATCGCAGGTGCACCACGAACTTGCATCGATTGAATGGATTCCCAAACACTCTCTTTTGTCGTTAATAATAGATAAACAATTTCTTCAGGAAGTAGACGTTGATCAAGTAGATCAATCGCTCCATCTTTCCAAATTACAGATTGTAGTCCAACATATTTTTCAGTCATAATAATAATTCCTCTCTACTCATGTTCTATATCTCTAGTTGCCTTTTGTACATGTTCAAAAAGTAGGCTATCGAAAGCCGAGAAGATGCATGACTTCGTTATTAAAGTCCGCTTTTTGAACTACCTTTTTTAACTATTTGAATGAGCTCATCAATCGATTGAATAGAACGATTACGAATAATCAATTCAGTACCAATCGTTAAAGCTTTACGTTGTGCAATGTTACGTGCAGCGTTATCTGGAATTCGATCAATATCAGCGACATGAGCGAGTCCAACGATGCGACGTACCATCTTCGCTCCCGCGAAACCGACAGTATCTTGAAGTAAACGTTGCATATAGTATGCCTTATATCCATTAGCTTCATTAGCGATACGGTCAACACCACGTTCATTCCAAAGTGTTAAAAATTTATCTTGGAATTGATTCCAAATGGAAACAATTGTATCAAGTAAGTTGTTGCGGAAAGCTTCACGTTTATTTTCATCAGCAATCCAATGTTCTTGACCAGCATAATTTAATATTAAGTTAGCGAATACTGCTCCGATATCAAAGCCCATTGGACCATAATAGGCGAATTCAGGGTCGATAACTTTAGTAGAATCTTGTTTAATGAAGATACTACCTGTATGAAGATCACCGTGAAGTAATGCTTCAGCCTTCGTAAGAAATTTCTCTCTTAGAATAGCTACTTCAAGATGAAGCTGATCATTGCTCCGTAGTGCAGCTGCTGCGTCTTCAATCGCTTCTTCGTAACTATTGTTAGCAGATACTGTATACGGGTCGTCAAAGATTAAATCCTCAGTGATTTTGCATAGATCAGGGTTAATGAAGCTTTTCACAAGAAGCTTTTTATCTTGTTGATTCATTCCTAGATCAGATGTTAGAAATAGCGTATTTGCCATAAAAGTGGATATATGATCTGCGAACAGTGGATATTGATTACCTTCTATTATTCCTTGGCGCATAATGATATGATCGCTCAAATCCTCCATAATCGTAAGCGATAGTTCTTGATCGTATTTGTATACTTGAGGAACTAATCCAGGAGCAAGCTTACCTTCAAGTATTAGTTTTTCACTTTCGATGCGAGCACGGTCAAGTGAAAGCGGCCAGGATTCGCCAACGACTTTAGCATATGGAAGTGCTTGTTTCATAATTAAACTCTTGCCACTCACGCCATCTGTAATATGAAAAACGAGGTTCAAGTTTCCATCGCCGATTTCTTTACAATGCAATGAAGCATCCGCAGGGAAAAACTGTTCAATACCGCGAGCAATTTCTATAGCTTCTTGCTCTGTTAAAGGATGATATGATGACATACCCTCCACCTCCATTATCAATATCGTTCATACACCATAACTTATAGTATAATAGATATTACTACTGCGTGGAATATGTAATTTATTATTCCTAGTAAATTTATATGAATTTTCAATGATTTTACAACATGTGAAGTAGAAAGGAGTAATATTGACGATGCCAACAGAAAATACACCTGTTGCTTTGAAGGAATGGGCAGTTACAGTAGGAGCGTTATTGCAGGGAGATTTAATATTTGTTATGCGTAAAGGTGGAATTGTCGAAGAAACAAGAGATTTTGAACTAATATCTCCGCAATTTTACTTAATGCCTGCATATGAGCATCAAAAGGAACATCTTCTGAAGGAAGCTTTTCAAGGTAGAATAGCAGCAACGATGGCTGCGTGGACCCCAACGCAATCACATATGAAGCTTGAGGGATATGCAAAAGTTATTGAAGATATTGAAATAACGAGTGAAGACCAGCTTCAATCTTTGCGCGATTTACATATATGGACAGATGAATTTGCAACAGAACGACTGAAATGGAAGAAGAAAAATCCACTTCATCTACTAATTATGCGTGTATATCGATTAGAGAATCCGGCAATGCCGCCTATGCGTGCTCCATACATGGGTTGCAAATCATGGGTGAAAATTGAGGACGAGCTTACTGAGAGTAACTTAGTTCCTGTACTGACGGATGAGCTATTTGAGAAAAAATATAATGAAATTAAAATAGCACTTGAAGAGGTAGTTCAAAACAGTCACTTGTGATCACGGTGATTCGCTGGCACAGTCCACGTCGAAGCTGCCATTCATCGGAAGTCCGGTATGAGTGTACCTAACACGTACACTTGCGTTTCCTCCTTCTACAAGTAGCGCTCCATCTTCTCGGTTCTTAAAGAGTACTTTTTGAACTTGTATTAAAGAGGTATAAATTTGGATAAACACGCTGACTCATTGATTTATACTTAAAACTAAATTATAATGATTATTGAGAATCAATGAGAATCAATAAACTTTTATGTTGTTAATAACCTTTGGAGGGATAAAATATTATGTCGACGCATTTTGTCATCGATGGTCTTAAAGCAGAGATCGAAGGAAAAGAAATACTTAAAGGAATTAACCTTGAAATTAAAGGCGGAGAAATCCATGCGATTATGGGACCTAACGGTACTGGTAAATCAACATTGGCTTCTGCTTTAATGGGACATCCTAAATATGAAGTAACTAGTGGCGGCGTTTCACTTGATGGTGAAGATGTACTTGAAATGGCAGTTGACGAGCGTGCTCGTGCAGGGCTGTTTCTTGCAATGCAATATCCATCTGAAATTTCTGGAGTAACTAACTCTGACTTCCTACGTAGCGCAATTAATGCTCGTCGTGAAGAGGGTAGCGAAATTTCACTTATCAAATTCATTCGTCAAATGGAAGCAAAAATGAAAGAACTTGAGATGAACCCTGAGTTCGCTCACCGTTACTTGAATGAAGGCTTCTCTGGTGGTGAGAAAAAACGTAACGAAATTCTTCAAATGATGTTGCTTGATCCAAAATTAGTTATTCTTGATGAGATTGACTCTGGTCTTGATATCGATGCACTTCGTATCGTAGCTAATGGCGTGAATGCAATGCGTTCTGAAGAACGTGGATTCTTAATTATTACGCATTACCAACGTCTACTTGACTATATTACTCCTGACTTCGTCCACGTAATGATGCAAGGTCGTATCGTGAAATCCGGTGGTCCTGAACTTGCACAGCGTCTTGAGAAAGAAGGATATGACTGGGTTAAAGAAGAACTTGGCATTACTGATGAAACGGTTGGCCAGGCCTAATCGGAGAAGGAGGCATTTGCAATGAGTACACAATTAACTTCTCCAACCGATCGTCAATCTGCGGAGACATTAGCTCGCACTAAGGGTGAACCTAGCTGGCTAGTTGAACTTCGTGGTAAAGGTGCTGAACTTTCAACAACTTTACCATGGCCTAAACCTGAAAAGGTGAAAATCGAACGCTGGAATCTTTCGGCGGTTGGACAATATGAAACAACAACAGCAGTTAACTCCATTAGTGAGCTACCTGCATCTGTACAAGAATTGATTGCAGAAGGAACTGAAAACTTACTTGTTCAAAAAAATAGTGGCGTTGTATGGTCACAATTATCTGCTGAATTAGCAAGTAAAGGTGTTATCTTCACTGATCTTGAAACAGCATGTAAAGAACATGGTGAGCTAGTTCAACAATATCTTTTCCAAGCGGTGAAGGTAGATGAAGATAAACTTACAGCTTTGAATGCGGCAATATGGAATGGTGGCGTATTTGTATACGTGCCAAAAAATGTTGAAGTTGAACTTCCACTTCAAGCAGTTCTTTTCAATGACAATGCAGAAGCAACTTTTGCTCCACATATCGTAATCGTTGCTGATGAGAATAGCCGAGTAACTTATGTTGACTCTGCAGTTTCTATTAAAGAATCTGTAACAGCTAACTTTACTCATCCAGCTATTGTAGAAGTTTTCGTTAAAGCAGGCGCACAAGTTCGTTTTGGAACTGTACATGCTTTATCTGATAACGGTGTTGATCTTTCTCTACGTCGTGCAATTATTGAGAATGATGGTCGTATTGAGTGGATTATCGGAGACTTGAATGACGGTAATACTGTTTCTGATACGAAATCTGTTCTTATGGGCAGAGGATCATCTTCCGATGCGAAAATTATTAGTGTTGGACAAAATAAACAACAATTGAGCTTAACAACGGGGGCTGTTCACTTCGGTAAAAGTTCTGATAGTAACATGGTTACTCGTGCCGTTATGCGTGATTCTTCAACGGCAATCATTAATGGTATTACTAAAATCGAACATGGCGCTACAAAAGCTAACGGTGTTCAAGCTGAGAAAGTTCTTATGCTTAGCCCGAAAGCTCGTGGTGATGCCAATCCGATTCTACTAATTGATGAGGATGATGTAACTGCAGGTCATGCGGCGAGTGTCGGTCAGGTTAACCCTGAACAAGTATACTACCTAATGTCCCGTGGTATTACGAAGGAAGACGCTGAGCGTTTGATTATACATGGATTCTTAGCTCCAGTCGTGTCAGAAGTTCCAGTTGAAGCCGTTCGTGATCAATTGCAACGTCTACTTGAAAGGAAGCTTCAAGGATGAATATAAATGCGATACGGGAACAATTTCCGATATTGCATCAAGAGATTAACGGGCATCCACTCGTTTATCTAGACAGCGCGGCATCTTCTCAGAAGCCGCGTTCAGTCATTGATGCGGTGAGTAGATATTATGAACTTGATCATGCGAATGTGCACCGTGGTGTACATTCATTGGGATCTCGTGCAACAGATGCTTATGAAGGTGCTCGCGAGAAGGTCGCGAAGTTTATTAATGCTCCTTCACCAGAACAGATCGTATTTACAAGAGGTACGACAACTGCTCTTAATCTAGTAGCTTCTAGCTATGCTCGCTCTGTATGTCGTGAAGGTGATGAGATTGTGATAACTCAAATGGAGCATCACAGTAATCTTATTCCTTGGCAACAAGTAGCAAAAGCAACAGGCGCAACGTTGAAATATATTCCTCTTCAAGCTGATGGAACCTTTTCTATTGCTGATGCCGAAGCTACGATCACAAGTAACACGAAAATTGTTTCTGTTACTTATGTATCTAATGTGCTTGGATGTGTAAATCCTATTAAAGAGCTTGCTGCAATTGCTCATCGTAATGGTGCAATTATGGTTGTCGACGGAGCACAAAGTACACCTCATATGCGTGTAGATGTGCAAGATCTTGATGTTGACTTCTATGCATTCTCTGGTCATAAGATGTGTGGTCCAACGGGAATCGGTGCATTGTATGGTCGCCGTAACTTGCTTGAGAATATGGAGCCAATTGAATTTGGCGGTGAAATGATTGATTTCGTAGAGTTGTATGACTCTACTTGGAAGGAAGTCCCTTATCGTTTTGAAGGGGGCACACCTATTATTGCTGGTGCTGTCGGCTTAGGTGCTGCAATTGACTTCTTAGAGGAAATCGGAATGGAAGCCATTGATGAGCATGCAAAGCAATTGACCAAATATGCTTATGATGTATTGTCTAACGTAGATGGCCTAACGATATATGGTCCTAAGCAGGATCGTGTTGGATTAGTAACCTTCAATCTAGATGAAGTGCATCCTCATGATGTAGCAACAGTGTTAGATACGAAGGGTATTGCTGTACGTGCAGGACATCATTGTTGTCAGCCGCTTATGCGTTGGCTTAATGTTTCTGCAACGGCAAGAGCAAGCTTCTATGTATACAATACAACAGATGAAATTGATCAATTAGTCGAAGCATTAATTCAGACAAAGGAGTTCTTCGGCTATGGAATTGAATGATTTGTATCGTCGTGTCATTATGGATCACTATAAAAACCCACGTAATCGTGGAGAAATGCAAGACGAGTCAGTAGCGATTCAACTTAACAATCCTACTTGCGGTGATCGTATTTCCCTGCAATTACAGCTTGAAAATGGTGTTGTAACTGATGCCAGATATACTGGCGAAGGTTGTTCGATTAGTATGAGTTCAGCATCAATGATGACTGAAGCCGTAAAAGGCTTAAAATATGAAGAAGCACTTGCTCTTGCAGAACGTTTCTCTTCATTAATGAAGGGTGCCGACGAAGAGTTCGAGGAGCTTGAAGATATTGAAGCTCTTTCTGGTGTGAATAAGTTCCCTGCTCGTATCAAATGCGCTACGTTAGCTTGGAATGCACTTCGTAAAGGTATTGAATCTCAGAAATAATTCGATATTGAAACATTTAGAAGCAATATCGAACTTATGATATAGATCGTAGAATAAACCTCACTTTTTATTATAGAGTCGAGGGCAACAAGATTTAAAAGAAGTACATTAAAGGAGTGTGACGGAACATGGCTAAGTCAATGCCAGAAATGGAAGATTATAAATATGGTTTCCGCGATGAGCATAAATCAATCTTTCAATCAGGTAAAGGTCTAACAGAAGAAATCGTTCGCACCATTTCTTCTATGAAAGACGAACCTGAATGGATGCTTGAATTCCGCTTGAAATCGTTAGAGACTTTCAACAAAATGCCAATGCCTACTTGGGGCGGCGATATGTCTGATCTTGATTTTAATGAAATTCAATACTATGTAAAACCTTCTGAAAAGCAAGGTAAAACATGGGAAGAGGTTCCTCAAGAAATTAAGGAAACTTTCGACAAACTAGGTATTCCAGAAGCCGAACAAAAGTATCTAGCTGGTGTATCCGCTCAGTATGAATCTGAGGTTGTATATCACAGCATGCAAGAAGATCTGGAGAAACAAGGTGTAATTTTCACAGATACGGATACTGCACTTCGTGAATATCCAGAAATTATGAAGGAGTACTTCGGTACAATTATTCCTCCAAATGATAATAAATTCGCTGCATTGAACAGTGCTGTATGGTCTGGTGGTAGCTTCATCTATATTCCAAAAGGTGTACAGTGTGATGTACCACTTCAAGCGTACTTCCGTATTAACTCTGAGAATATGGGACAATTCGAGCGTACATTAATTATTGCTGACGAGGGTTCATCTGTTCACTATGTTGAAGGATGTACAGCTCCAGTATATAGCACGAATTCTCTACACTCCGCAGTAGTAGAAATTATCTGTTTGAAAGATTCTCGTGTACGTTATACTACGATTCAAAACTGGGCTCCAAACATTTATAACCTAGTTACGAAGCGTGCTGTAGCTGATGAAAATGCTTCTATGGAATGGGTCGATGGTAACATTGGGTCTAAGCTAACGATGAAATATCCTGCGGTTATTCTTCGTGGTCGTGGCGCTAGAGGTACTGTTCTTTCTATCGCTGTTGCAGGTAAAGGTCAACTTCAAGATGCTGGTGCGAAAATGACTCACTTAGCACCTGATACAAGTTCTACGATTATTTCCAAATCCATCTCTAAACATGGTGGTAAAGTATCTTATCGTGGTCTTGCTCACTTTGGACGTAATTCTGATGGAGCAAAATCTAATATTAAATGTGATACATTAATCTTAGATAATCTTTCAACTTCTGATACTATTCCTTATAATGAAATCTTGAATGATAACATCATTCTTGAGCATGAAGCAACAGTATCGAAAGTATCTGAAGAGCAATTGTTCTATCTGATGAGCCGTGGTCTAAGTGAAGACGAAGCGACTCAAATGATCGTAATGGGCTTTATCGAGCCATTTACGAAAGAACTTCCAATGGAATATGCGGTTGAGATGAACCGTTTGATCAAGTTCGAAATGGAAGGTTCAATTGGTTAAGAGTCTACAAGCGTTGTTATATCAGCGTTTCTAGGTTGAATATATAGTGGTGGAAATAGGTTATGCCGATTTCGTGCCAACTCATATTTTTCTAGTAGTGAAGAAGGTGAACTTTAATGTTCGCCTTCTTTTTTTTATGAGAAAATGAAATTAAAAAACACCCAATACTAGTGATTAGTGGTAATATGTAGTAAATGAGGAGGGGAATGCATGTTGAAAAAAAGTCTAATAGCTCTAATATTAATTACTATGGTATTTGGTGCTACTTCTGTATTTGCTCAAGACAACATCAGAGTATTTATTAATGGAAAGTTATTAAATCTACCGATTGATCCAGTCATTGAAAAAGGAACTACGCTTGTTCCGATGAGAAGCATCTTTGAATCTCTTGGTGTTACGGTGAATTGGGATAAGACAACTCAGACAGTATCAGGTAAATACAAGGGTGGAGAAATTAAACTAACGATAGGTAAATCGGTAGCATATGTGAATGGAAAAACAGTGTCGCTTGCTGTTCCTGCAAAAGTTATCAAGGGAAACACTGTGGTTCCACTAAGATTTGTAGCAGAATCGTTAGGGAGTAAAGTGGAATGGAGAGCTTCTGTTAATAGTGTACTTATTTCAACAGGGGATTATGTGTATCCAAAAGACTTTGGAATTGTTGAATCGAAAGAGCTTTATACGGTCAACGGAACTGGGAAATACTCTGGTTATAAATTGTTGAAAGGTTATCCTGATGCAGATAAGTACTTGATATACTTTAAAGGGGACAAAAATTCATATTCAGTCACCACTGAAGATATAAGAAATATTGATTTGAATAAAATGATCACATGGACTTATAATGGAAAAACTTACAAAACCTCAAAGAAAGATTTACATAGCTTTTTTGTAGATTCTTCGAAGTTCAAAAATTATTTAGGGTCAACTAATTATACCTTTACTGTTGACTGGTATATTAGCACCTTTGGGGATACTTATAGTGAGTGGTTAACTGGATTTGGATTCGAAAATGATGCAGCTAGGTGGGTTGGAGATTATTTCGACCAATTCGAGCCAAAATCCGGAAATAATGTGGGTCCAGAATCCTATGTTGGAAATCATGAAGAATATGTTCATGAAGAAACGATAATTATTAAAGAACCTACGCCAATTTATGAAGAAGAAACCAAACCAATTATTAAAGAAGAATATGATGATACGTGGGTAAGCGAGCAAGAACTCGAAAGTATGATGTTAGTTGCTTATAGATATCCTGACAGTATTCTAATTTATGATGTTCTTGACAATAAAAAGGTATTAGTTCACGAAATTAATAACGTGCCCCGTGATTCGAAGATCGGAGTAGTTTATGAGGGCGATGGTGTTAGGTACAAAATAGGCGAGCACAATGAAATATATTTCAATCGAGATGATTTAGTGAAGATTGGATTATTTGGATAAAAGCAAACAATTTTTCAGGCGCTCGAAAGTGAGCGTCTTTTATTTTTTCAGAAAGCTAAAGTATAGGTGTCTACTATAGTATTTATCTCAAAAAGATGGTCAAGTATCTTGACGTGATTTGAAAATCATTCCTTTACACCAAAAACAGAACAAATGTTCTGTTTTTGGTGTAAAAAAAACACCTTGCTAAAGTAAAACGCAAGATTACAGCTTACATATACTTAGTGGTTCTAAATACAGAAGGTAATTTTGATAGGTGATATATAAACCGTTTTTTCGTTGATAATGATCGATTGTTTGTTGTAGAAACTCTTCAGTTACCTCAAGCCACTCAGCAATGCTGTGTCGCCCCTCAATGCCAGCTTGTCCAGCTTCTACTATTCTAGATAAAGGAATGAGATATTCGTAACCCCAAGAACGAGCGCGATACTCTTGCTTACAATTTCGAATATCTTTCTGATTAAGTATATTTCCAGTAGATGTATGATAATGTCCAAGTTCTTCAGACAAGATACAAGCTTTTTCTATTGAAGTGTGAATTTGTTTATTAATACAGATTACACTATCTTTATAAAGTCCTTTTAATTTTTGAGGCATGAGTTTCTCATAGGTGTAAATTCCTTGCTGCTCTGCCTCAAGTAGCAGATTATCATAAGTCAAATCGACTTCACCTCGGATGCGATTAGTTCTCAGTTCTTTTGGATCTTACAAATTTCTTGAAAGCCTCTATTTCATCAAGTTCCTCTTCTGACCATTCTTCTCCATCATGATGAGCTGCGATTGTTTCATGCTCGTATGATTCACCATTAGCAATAGCTTCTAATTCTTCTACAGTTATACCAAGTGCTTTACATACTTTGATAACATTTTCTACAGCGGATCTGCCAAAGCCGCGATCCAACATAGAGCGTAAAGTTGTATAAGGTAATCCTGCTTTCTCAGCAAATACCTTAGTGTTTAATCCGCTTTGTTCAATGAGTTGCTTTGCTGCAGCAGCTAACTTCACTTTAAACCCTCCTTGAAAATCATACGGAATTCCGTACATTCAACTTTAGTATATACTCTTTATATTCAATTGTAAATATTCAATATCGCACTTTTTTCCTAAATATCAGTTGACTACATACGAAATTGAGTATATAGTGAAGGTGTAATACGAAATTGAGTGTTTCGGAGGTGTTTGGATGTTTCGGAATTTGGAAGCCGAGATGGCGAGAAATGGCGTTAATAAGGGGGACTTCGCCAAATTCCTAGGTGTTAGGTATGCGACAGTTATAGATAAGACAAAAGGAAGAAATAGATTTTACCTTGATGAAGCGAGCAAGATTCAACGCCATTTTTTCCCGAATTGTACAATTGAATATCTATTCGAGCAAGACAATCACAATACACCTATCTCTATGAAATCGCGGAATTGAAAAAGGCTATCGAGGGTTAGGAGCCTCAATAGCCAACGAACATAAATAACTTACAAATAGTGTATCACTAGCAAAAGGAGAATTCAATATGAAGGCTACAGGAATTGTTCGTCATATAGACGATCTAGGTCGTATCGTTCTACCGAAAGAGCTTCGCCAGACCTATGATATTAAAGAGGGAGATCCACTTGAAGTCTTTGTTACTGATAAAGGAATTATGCTTCGCAAATATGCACCTGGCTGCAAGCTTTGTGGTAGTAAGGTAAAACTGTACTTACTTGAAGGTAAGAAAATTTGTTTGGAGTGTCGAATAAAAATTGGTCGTACTTTTGGGAGATAGCACCACTTATGTCTATTTCAATTAATATAAGTGGTGAAGTCGCTACAGGATCTTAAAAAATGATAAGGGTGAAATGAGGGAGTTCAAATGGATGTAGTTCAGAAAGCTTTAGCAAACATGAAGCGGTTTGAAAAACTCAATCCGAGTATTGTTAATGCAATAGAAGAAGGAGTTCTGGTAGCTTTTTATGATGCTGAAACTAGTAGGGTAATTACTAAAGAAGTGGTAGAAGGTACGTTAAAAGTACAGATCATTAAGGGATCCTATTTTATTCCAAAGCATAATTAATTTTGTACCTTATATTAGCCTGAGTGTAAGCTCTTTAATGTCTGATTCAGATAAATTGTTATTAGACTTGTCCTTTATATATTGCAATGCATCTTCAAAATTAATAACTTCAGGTGAATTCTCATGAACATATTGATTAAACAAATTTTTAATTTCTATTTGATCGTTATATCTAATTTTGGAGAGAGTAAAAGAAGAGTTTTTCGAATTGATCTGAGACTTTAAATCTATGATATCGGTCTGAATATCATCAAGCATTTCTAGTATTAAGCTTGAAGCTGACACTTCTGTAGCTTCAATTGTAACGGATTTAAAGTCACCAAAGCTTTTCAGAAACGGTGAATGATCAGCGTCTTTTACTGAATCTAAGTAAGTTCCTATTACTTTAGTTAATAGTGTGTTCTTAAAATCAACTATTTTGCTAAATCTCAAATCTCTAGGGTAATCAATATGCTCAATAACACCGGTATCAAATGAGTAATTGGTCTTGTCATCTTTAACAATTATGGTTGGCTTATCAAAGGCAAGCCTCATTCCGAGTTCGAACATTACGTTTGGGTTTTTGCAGCTTACATCACAAATAACTATATCTGAATTGTACAGACCTTGGACAATTCGTTTATGTATTAAACCAACACTGTTTGATTCGCTAACTATTTTAGTTTCAAATTGATAACCATCTACATCATTTAGAGCTGAGATAATTATATTTTTAACTTCAGCCCAGTGTTCTGGCTTACAATTATCAATTTCTGCAATAGGCATTACTAAACCAACGTTTATTTTAATCATGTCTTTAGCCATATGAACCTCCGCATAAATTTAGTTAATAACAATATTTTACCATTTATTGATGTTTGTAGTCTATGAATAGTTGATAAGGCGGACAGGAAGTGCAAGAACTACAAATTAGCTTTAGTCAACATAGAGCAGATATTAACTGGATGCCGAAGTGAAGCATCGCAATATCAATAGTTAGATGTTATTTGTTACAGATGTTGTACAACAATTCTATAAAATAAAAAAATAAGGAGAGTGGTCAATATGACTGAACAACAAGTGGTTGAACAATTGAGCAACTATAAGAGGTTGGTTGCACGAAAGCGAGTGCTTGAAACATATTCTGTTGGTGCAGGTATAACGATCAGTAGGCTTAACCAAGATGATCAATTGCAGGAACTACATCATAAGCTTAGAGGAATGCCAAGTCATATGTATTTGTCTAAGAGAGAGCAAAAGCTAGAGTCAGTAGCTCACAGCTATCTTGAACATTATCCTGCTGGCGTACGAAGCCAAGAAAAAGCGATTCCCACGATAGGCAATGATGCTGCGGATACAAAGTTACTTAAGGAGCTTAAGCAAAAGATTGAAAAAGTTGTTGCTGCTAGAGGTTATGAGATAAGAGATGATATTGATGCAGTACTTGACAGAGTAGCAGAGTTACAGAACTTACAAGAGGATATCCAGAAAATAGATAATATAATTGAGGCACTTGAAAATTACAAGCCCGAGTATGCCGAGTTACTTCGCCATCACTATTTGGAACGAAGAACTTGGAGTGACGTAGCATTTGAGATGAACATCTCCAAAGATGTATTTTATCGACGTAGAAAAAAAGCGATTTTGGAATACGCAAAACTAGCGAATTAATAGAGAATGATATACGAACAATCATATGAAATTCCATGTTAAGATGATATTGTCAAGCGAATTAGAAATGAGGAAAAGTCGTCCATCAATTGGGGCGGCTTTTTCTGTTACCTCTTATTTCATAGTTTGATAATATGGAGTATACATCTTGGAGTACGAAAAACTAGCGAATGAATAGAGAATGATATACGAACAATGATGTGAAATTCCGTGTTAAGATGATATTGTCAAACGAATTAGAAATGAGGAAAAGTCGTCCATCAATTGAGGCGGCTTTTTCTGTTACCTCTTATTTCATAGTTTGATAATATGGAGTATACATCTTGGAGTACGAAAAACTAGCGAATGAATAGAGAATGATATACGAACAATGATGTGAAATTCCGTGTTAAGATGATATTGTCAAACGAACTAGAAAATAATAAAAAGTCGTCCATCAATTGGGGCGGCTTTTTATTATGTCGTCTTTTCAGTACTGAAGACGTTAAAGAACAGGATGCCCTAGATGTAATCGGGATAAATGAGAAGATGAACGGAGGGATGGTCATGAAAGAAGACAAAGTGACAGCATTTATCAATTGATTATTTTGACTGAAAAGGATTGGGCGTAATGACGAAATTGGGAAACTTCGATTTTCGTGAATTCGAAAAGTATCGTGACAATCTTAAAGCAATGGAAACAGCGGTACCAGGTTTTGTAGAAGAATGTGTGCAGGAACTAGCAGAAAGATTATTGGCTAAATCAATCGCTCGAACTCCAACGGATCAGAAAGAAGTTCGTAGAGGCTGGACGATTGGCAAAGTGAGTATGACATCTAATGGTGCTAACATTGAATTGTTTAACGCTAATGAAAATTCGTCCTTTGTGGAATATGGGCAACGATTAGCTAATGGTCGAGGTTGGATAGAAGGCAAGTTTATGATGACTATCTCATTAGAGGAGTTGGAGCAACAAATACCAACTATTTTAGAGAAGAAAATGAAACAATTTGTAAAAAGGTTTTTGGGGTGAGGTCATGCAAGTCACTATTAATGATGTACGGTACGCAGTCAATGATGCACTTGAATTAGCATTTCCTGATATACCAGTATCTAATGAGGAGATCGGTGAGGTTATCGATTCACCTTATTTTTATGTGCGATTGTTGGAACCTACATTAACTCAAGAGCTTGGAAGAAGATACAAAAGAAATCTTCCATTTGTTATTCGTTATTTTGGGTCTGATCATACTAGCGATGAATGGTATGAAATGGGCGAGAAATTAACAACAGCACTGAAATGGATTACAGTAGCTGAAGCTCAGTATTTGGGACAAGGAATGAGTTTTCAAATTGTAGATGAAGTCCTGCAATTTTTTGTAACGTTCAGTATGCTCGTTTATGCTCAACAACCAAATGACGCTAAAATGCAAAGACTTGAGCAGGAGGAATATGTTATATGAGTAATAAAGACAAGGATGCGTTATTTACTAAAACGCAATTTTTGAGTTCCAGACAACGTCCTGGGCAAGAGAAGGACATACTTGCAAGTGTTTTGGAAGATGGTAAGCATTACACGATTGCAGAAGCGGAAAAGGCTATCCAATCGTATCTAATAAGGAGTGTGAAGTAAGTGGCTGGTGGAAAATGGGAAGTTCAAAATAAAGTAAGACCGGGTGTTTATATTAAATTCAAAGCAAAACCTCAACCTCTTGGTAATCTAGGAGATCGAGGAATTGCAGCATATCCAGTAGCATTACCTTGGGGAGATCCGACAAAGGTCATCGTATTAGAGTCATCTGAATTTGTAGAGAAGGCAGTTGAACTTATCGGATTCAAAGCAACAGATGCACGTATTCGTCATATTGCTTCTGCTGTTAGTCATGCAAGTAAAGTGTTGCTCTATCGTTTGGGCGGTACAGGTGCTGGGAAAGCAACTGCTACTGAGGGGAATCTGACTGCTACTGCTAAGTGGGGTGGAGTACGAGGTAATGATCTAAAAGTTGTCGTTCAAGCTAACATTGATGAACCAACTCATTACGATATTATTACGCTTCTTGAAAGTGATGAACTGGATAGACAAACTGTTGCTACAGTTGAGGAGTTAGCGGACAATAATTATATTGTATGGTCAGGAACTGGTGAAATTACTGCTACAGCAGGAATTTCTTTAACTGGGGGTACAGATGGTACTTCTAGTGGAGCTGATTTCTCCGCGGCGCTTACCGCATTTGAAGCATACCAATTTAATGTATTAGGAGTATCGCTAGATGATACTTCAAGTAAACAAATCGCAATTGCATACGTAAAACGTCAACGCGAAGAAGAAGGTAAAAAAATTCAGGCCGTATTGATTAATCAGCCTTCTGCTAACTATGAAGGAATTATTAGTTTGCATAACGGCATCATTACTGCTGATGGACTACAAGTGTCACCTTCTGATCTAGTATGGGAGATTGCTGCAATGCAGGCTTCGGCTAATATTAATGAATCTCTTACGTATAGCGCAATTCCAAATGCAGTTGATGCATTCCCACGTTTAACGAATAGCGAAACCATTGCTGCGCTGAAAAATGGTCAGTTAGTTGTAACGGCGCTTAATGGTACAGCAGTTATTGAGCAGGATATTAATACGCTTAGTAGCTTTACAGCAGATCGTAGTAAAGCATTCAGTAAAAACCGCGTAATGCGAATTTTAGATTCTATTGGTAATGATGTGAAACGAATTTTCGAACAGTTTTACATTGGAAAAGTGAGTAATAATGCAGATGGTCGAGCACTATTAAAAGGTGAGATTGTTTCGTACCTTGTTACACTTCAAGGTTTGGGAGCTATTCAAAACTTTGATAGTCAGACAGATGTATCTGTATCTGCAGGAACAGACGTAGATGCTGTTGTTGTTGAACTGAGTATTCAGCCAGTAGATAGCATCGAAAAAATCTATATGACAGTGGAGGTGGTCTAGTATGACGTTTTTTAAGGAAACAGATGCATTAAGTGGTAAGCAGGCCAAAGCTTATGCGATTATCGATGGTAGAGTAGAAGAATTGTTCTATGCAAAGGCACTTGAAGCAACGATTGAAAAGAACAAAGTGGATGTGCCAGTGCTAGGAAAGACAAATACCGCTCAACGCGCTGCAGGTTGGAGTGGCTCAGGTACGTTAACTGTGTACTATGTAACGTCAGTGTTCCGTCAGTTGATGCGTACTTATATTCAAACAGGTCGTGATTTCTGGTTTGAGTTGATGATTGTCAATGAACAACCCGGTAGTGACACTGGCAAGCAAGTAACCTTCTTGAAAAAATGCAACCTGGATAGTGTTATTGCTGCACGTTTTGACGCATCTAGCGATGATATGCTAGAAGAGGAACTTCCGTTCACATTTAACGATTATGATATTCAAGATCAATTTTCAGAAATTTCGGGTGCCTAATTAGGCGCCCTTTTCTTTTAATCAAATAACCTTTGGAGGTAATAAATTATGAGTTTACAAGATTTTTTTGCACAAAATGTGCAAGCTGAAATTACTGAGGATTGCATTATTTCGGAGCGTTTCAAGAGTGATGCTAACGAACCTATTAAATGGAAGCTGAAAACAGTAACGGAGAAAGAGAATGAAGCTATTCGTAAATCTGCTACTCGTATCTCTAAAGGTAAAAATGGAGCCCGTATTCAAGAGATTAATCAAGAAGAATATGTTGGGAAACTAGCTGTAGCAAGTGTAGTTTATCCTGATCTACAAAATGCCGATCTACAAGCTTCATATAGTGTATTAGGTGCAGATACATTACTTAAAACGATGTTGTTATCAGGCGAATATGCTACATTACTGGAAAAAGTTCAGAAAATGAACGGATTTGACCAAGACATTAACAATTTAGCAGATGAAGTAAAAAACTAATTAGTGAGGGTGATGCAGAAGCGAATTATGCATATTACGCCCTCAATGAGTATCATGTAATGCCATGGGACTTTGAAGCTCTCGATCCTTTTCGAAAAGCTGCATTAATTGGCTTTATAAGAGTGAGAATTGAATCGGAACGTAAGGAACGGGCGAAAATGAAAAAACGATAGATTTTTCACCTTATGCTTTTGGTACTGTACTCTTGATGATAACTATAAATGAGCTCTAGAAGTTAATCTAGAGGCTCGTTTATAGTTTTTCTTATCAAAAATACTAGACTAATAAAAGTAACATTTTATTGATCTTTTTTATGAGAAAGGAGGACATGATGGCTACAATTAGCACTTATATTAAAATGATGGATCAATTTTCTAAACCAATAAAAAGTGTAAGAGACAAAGTTAACAAAACTGTTGTCGTGATGGGAAAATTGAGAACTGCGGTGGAGCGACCTGCAAAACTCAATATCAATACGACAAATGCACATAATAAATTATCTGTAATACAGGATATGATCCAAGGTACAAAAATCAACATTAACTTTAATGCTACAGAAGCTGTTCATAAAGCAAGACTTTTGAAAGACCTATTGCAAAAACAATTAATCGATATCAAGGCATATATACGCGTAGAGCTTCCGGCATCACTCACTGTTTTGTTTACTAATTTACAACGATTAGTGCTGAAGCTAATTGCCTCAACAAGACGTATGCAAGGATCGGTTGGCGACAACTCGCAAAAAGCATGTTGTGATACAGATCAAGATAAAAATCCAGTATCAAAGTTTAAAGATCTATTTGATGGATTGAATCAGATGTTTCAACCGATTAAAAGTATATTTGGTGGAATGAACAAAATGTTACAACCGGTTAGAAGTATATTCGGTGGAATGAATAAAATGTTGCAGCCTGTTAGAAATTTATTCAGTGGAATGAGCAAAATGCTACAGCCGGTTAGAAATGTATTCGGTGGAATGAACAAAATGTTACAGCCAGTTAGAAGTATATTTGGTAGCTTAAATAGAATGTTACAACCGGTCAGAACTACATTCGGTGGATTGATTAAAACGCTACAGGCGGCTAAAAGTATACTTAGCAGTGGATTTAAGACAATGTTTCAGGGGGTAAAAAGTAAACTCAGCGGCGCATTGCCAAAACTACTTCCGGGAAAATCGGGTTCGTTTTTAATGGAGCAAGTAGCAAAACCACTAGTTAGTACGTCCATTGGCGGGGCAATGAAACAGCAGCAGACAGAGGATATGTTTATTGCAAAAACTGGTAGTGCCGAAATGGGAAAAGGAATGTTCGAGAAGTTTAAGTCTGAGGCTCTTGCTGCTGGTCAAGATGTAAATCAAACATTGCAAAGTTCACTGTCTTTTTTACCAGAAGTACAGAATGTAGATCAAATTTCTCAACTTAACGAATTGTCTCAACGTATGGCAGCTTTCGATATTTCAGGTAACGGCATCGAAGGAGCAGCTTCTGCTTTGAAAGAAGCGTTGAATGGTGATGCCTCTTCATTAGCTAATAGTCTCAAGATGTCTCCTGCGGATATGAGTAGTTTTAAGATAGAAGATCTAGCTCAATCAGGCAATGTGGATGGTTTAATTAGCGCATTTGATCAAATGCTCGAAAAACAAAACATGGGTAAAGATGCTTTCGCAACTATGATGGCTAGCCCAATAAAACAAGTGGAAACTCTTAAAGGCAACTTAAATTCTGCATTAGCAGATTCAGGACAGCAAGCAGTAACTGCTTTTATGCCATTAATTACAATGCTTAATACTGCTTTTCAAGAAGGTAAGTTTCAACCATTCTTCGATTTGATTAGTGGTGGATTGGCTTTAGTAGCTAGTGTTGCAGCATGGGCCGGTCAATTAATAGTAGATAATATTGATACAGTTATTAATATTCTAATTGCGCTTGGAATAATAGCGCTCGTTGTTGGAGCATCTATGTTGATTTCATGGATTATGGCAGTATGGCCTATTCTTTTGTTAATAGGTGTAATTGTTGGGCTTATCTCACTATTGAATTACTTTGGTGTTTCTACGGAGCAAATTGTCGGTTTTGTCGGTGGTCTCTTTATGGCTCTTGTAGCTTTTATATGGAATCCGATAGCGTTACTATGGAATATGATTGTTAGTTTTGCTGAATTTCTAATTAATGTATTTATTGATCCTATCTATTCGATCAAAAAACTAATTTACGATCTTGCAATGGAGTTTGGCGGATTTATGTATAACATGATCCTCTCAGCAGAAGACTTCGCTGGAAGCTTTATGTCAACAATATTGTCAGCAATAAATGGAGTGCTGGGTGGCTTTAACAAGTTGAGTGCAGGAATACTTAAACTTACAGGAATTGATCTAGGACAAGTTGCGTTATTTGATGAGACTAATGTTAATGCAATTAGTGACGGATTTAAAAACATTATGGATCAGATGCAAGAGCCTGTAAAAACTAAGGGAACTGTAGATTTCTCGGGAGGAAAAGCAAGTCAATTAAATATGAGTGATCAGTTTGACAAAGGTTTTGATGTAACATCTAATGCTTTTAGCGGAGTGGGGGATGCATTAGGAAAAAGTACTGATTTTAGTTCATTTGGTAATGACCCCTCGAAAAGTTCTATGTCTAATATCGGAGGTATGGGTGACATTAATAGTGTCGGTGAAGTCGGTGAAGTTGGAAAAATCAATGACACGGTTGACATTAGTAGTGAGGATTTGAAAATGATGCGTGAATTGGCAGAAATGAAGAACATTCAAAACTATGTTTCTTTGACACCATCAGTGAGCTTCGGCGATACGCATGTTCGTAATGAAAGTGATATTAATACGATTGTATCAAAAATAACTCAAAAGCTAGAGCAAGACATTGCATCTTCTGCAAATGCTGTATATGGATAAGAGGTGATTGGAATTGAGAGTATATGGCGTACAATTAAGTTTTAATAATATGGAAGAAGTACTGCAATTTCCTATTAATCCTGCTTCTATCGAAATATCTGAGTCTGGACAAGGTAAAACTTACGATATATCTGGGCTTGGAGAAATTAATGTCATTAAAGACCGCAAGCTAACGGAGTATAGCTTTAGCGGTCTTTTTCCTGCTCAATGGTATCCTTTTGTCAGAGAAGATGAGTTTCTTAAAACAGAGGAAGCAACCTATAAGCGTCATCGGTTAGATGTTGAGAAAAATAAACAACTTCGCATTGATATGGAATCAAACAGTAGTCTAATGATTAATTTGGAACAATTCAAAATGCTTAACAATGTTGCTGAGCGTTATGACCCTCTTCATCCTAAACAGTATATTAACCTAATTGAAAAATGGATGGCTTCAAAACGACCTGTACGCTTTATCTTCAGCAGTAGTACGTATGATATTAATACAGCCGTAAGCATCGAATCTTTTCAATGGGAAGAATCTGCTGGCGGTGGTGGAGATATTGAGTATACGATCAAGCTTATGAAATACATTTTTTATAGTGCAAAGAAGATCATTACTGAAAAGACTAACGACGGTGGAACAGTTGAAATAAGCTCAAACGACAGTAGACCGAATGATAAACAGCAAGTTAAAACATATTCAATGATCGCTGGTGATTCTCTTTGGTCAGTAGCTAAAAAGCAATTAGGGAATGGTACACGATGGAAGGAAATACAGCAGCTAAATAATATTAAAGATTCAGACTTGAAAAGGCTACCTATAGGAAAGGTGCTGAAGTTGCCATGAATTTAAAAGTAGAGATTCATAATCGAGAGGGTAACAAGTGGGACGTAAGTAACATTGTTGAAGGTCTCTCATGGAAAACTACTCGTATTGGCACAGCTGGGACAATCAGCTTCACATTAGTAAAAGGGGCTATTTATCAATCGAAAGATTTTATGTATAGAAACGGTGATGGGGTTGCCATAGCCGTGGGCAATAATAAAGTTTTTTTTGGTTATATTTTTAGTATTGATGAGGGTAGAGACGAAGGTGTGAAGATAACAGCGTATGACCAAATTCGATATCTCATGAATACTGACACCTATGTATTTAAGGGTATAACCGCAACAGATGTCTTGAAACGAATTGCTAAGGATTTCAACCTTAAGCTCGGAGCAGTAGCAGATACTGAGTACAAAATTCCTGTAATGAGTGAAGACGGTCAGAAACTATTAGATATTATTTGTAAAGCAATCACCCTTACATTTTCCAATACAGGTCGAGATTATTGTCTATATGATGACTTTGGTTCCCTATGTTTACGAAATGTAGATGATGACCAACTTGATCTAATAATTGGTGATCGAAGCTTGATGTACGATTACAGTGTGCAAACTTCGATAGATAGCCAAACATACAACCAAATCAAGTTATATAAAGACAATAAAGATACTGGTAAACGTGAAATTTACATGTATAAGGACAGCGTGAATATTAAACGATGGGGATTGTTACAGCTGTATCAAAGTATTGAGGAAGAAGCCAATACCGCACAAATTACTGAATTGCTGGACTCACTGTCTACCATTCATAATCGAGAAACAAAATCATTAAAGGTAAATGCAATCGGAGATATTAGAATTCGAGCGGGTATGCGAGTTAGAATTCTAATAGCTGAGTATGGGGTAGATCAGGCTTTGCTCGTTGACGAATGTTCACATAATTTTGATGGGGCAGATCATACAATGTCGCTAGATTTGAGGGTGGTATAAATGACCGATTTATTAAGTACAGTGAAACAGGCTGCCATGGCCGCTATAGCAGCGAGTAATCCAGTTACCATGATGTATGGAGTTGTAACGAATACAAATCCACTAGAAGTAAACGTAGATCAACGGTTTACACTTCCAGTGGATTTTTTAGTAGTTCCAGAATCATTAACTGAGAATAAATTAGTTATCGGCGGGACGTCTTATATCGTTCGTGAGGGATTAAAGGTAGGAGATAAACTACTATTATTACGTGTTCAAGGTGGTCAACAGTTCATTATTCTGGATCGAGTGGTGAGTCCATGATACCTGAAATTGGAGCGAGTCAAGTAGATAACGGACTAGTACAACGACAGCAGCCCTCTTTAACTTGGAAGCTTGATTTGGAAAAAGGAAAGATTACAGGTAAAACGGATGGACTTGATGCCGTAAAACAAGCAGTATTGAAGTCGTTACAAACTGATCGATTTTGGTACGATATTTATAGCTTTGATTATGGTCATGAGTTAAAGCTAATCATAGGTAGTCAGCCACAATTTGTTACGTCAGAAGTAACGCGAATGATTAATGAAGCACTGTTGATCGATGATCGCATTACAGCAGTTAAAAATGTAGAAACAAGTATTTCAGGTGATGGGATAATCATTCGATTTACGGTTACTTCGATATATGGCAGTTTTGAAGGAGTGGTTACAAGCAATGTATGAACATATGACCTTTGATAATATTTTGAATCGTATGCTTGCTAGAGTAGCTGGAACAATTGATAAACGTGAGGGGAGCGTTATCTATGATGCTTGTGCTCCAGCAGCAGCTGAACTTGCCCAGATGTATATTGATTTGGATGTACATCTAAATCTTGTGTTTGCTAGTACTTCGAGCGGAGAGTATTTAGAATTGCGAACACGCGATTTTGGAATCTCGAGACAGCCCGCAACTACTGCTCAACGTAAGGGGGTATTCCATTCTTCTAATAATGTATTGATGGATGTTCTAATTGGCAGTAGATATAGTGATGGTGAATTAACTTATGTTGTTCGAGAAAAACTGGCAACTGGTGAATTTATTTTAGAGTGTGAAGTACATGGTGTGGTCGGTAATCAATATTTCGGTTCTATTATCCCTATCGATTATATAGTTGGCTTGGTAAAGGCGGAACTAGTAGACATTCTTGTACTAGGTGAAAACGTAGAGAGCGATGAAGTACTTCGAGAGCGTTATTTGCATCGAGTGCGTAACCCTTCAAGTGGAGGGAATGCTGCTGATTACCAAGAGTGGGCATTAAAAGTAGCAGGGGTTGGCGGTGTGAAAATACATCCGCTCTGGAATGGAAATGGAACGGTAAAAGTAGTGATTGTAGATAGTAATAAAGAACCTGCAAGTTCTGTACTAGTGACAGAGACTGCAACTTACATTGAGAGTGTTCGTCCTATCGGTGCGGATGTAACAGTAGTATCAGCTACAGCTAAGCTTATTACGGTAAGCTCAGAAATTACACTGGCAACAGGGTATACACTTCAGGCAGTTACAGATGCAGTAACCAAATCATTGAATAACTTCTTTCGCGGCATATCCTTTACGACGAGTTACGTCAGTGTTGCCCAGATCGGTTTGTTATTATTAAGTGTTCCTGGAGTAATTGATTACTCGAACTTAATGCTAAACGGAAAAAGTATGAACGTGGCATTGAACGAAGAGGAAATACCGAAGCTTAATAGCGTACTCTTGGAGGTGTAGCAAATGGGTGCTCGAAGTTTCAAAGATAAGTTAAACAAACGTCCTGATGGGAGTAATTACACAATTGAAGAGCCAATAATTCTGGTGGATGGGAAATTTGAAGGTCTATTGACGCATGACAATATTGGTAATAGCTCTGTCAAAGTTTACACAGATTCAAATTTTACAGGGGACGAAATCACAAACTTCGTCGTATCAATCCCATCAAATTCACCTTGGCGGCGGAGTATTAGAGTTTATGCTGATGTACCAAAGGTTTACGTAACTTATCAGACCCCTGGAGATCAAGTAGATGCGGACGATATTAACTTTATTCAGAATGTAATCGTAGAGGCAGAAACTAGTTTATCGAATGCACTTCTTTTAAAGGCAGACAAAGATACGACTTATACGAAAACTGAAACAGACAAACGGATTGAAAATATTATTGGTTCCGCGCCTGAGGCACTGGATACATTAGTAGAAATAGCAGAGGCATTAAATAATGACCCTAATTTTGCTGCGACGATTACATTGCAACTATCTAGTAAAGTAGAAAAGATTGCAGGAAAATCGTTATCTACGGAGGATTATAGCACAGTGGAAAAAGCTAAGTTGGCCGGTATTACATCAGGTGCTAACAACTATGTACATCCTTCAACACACCCGCCGACAATGATAGTACAAGACGAGGGTAACCGTTTTGTGACAGACGCAGATAAAGCAGCATGGAATGCAAAAGAGACTATAGAAGGATCACAGGCAAAAGCAACAGCAGTGCAAACGAGTCTAACAACACATTCCAATGATGCGGTGAAACACATTACAGCAACTGAGCGCACTGCATGGAATGCGAAGGAGACGCCAGAAGGATCACAGGCAAAAGCAACAGCAGTGCAAACGAGTCTAACAACACATGCGAATGATGCAGTGAAACACATTACAGATGCTGAGCGCACTGCATGGAATGCGAAAGAAACTATTACAGGATCACAGGCAAAAGTAGATGCTCTAGCCAATCGCACAGATAATCCGCATGCTGTGACCAAAGCGCAAGTCGGATTATCAAATGTTAATAACTATGATATTTCATCACAAGTAGAAGCCGAAGCTGGAACCTCAAACGTCAAATATATGACTCCGTTAAGAACGGTGCAAGCTATTCAAAAGCAAATTAGTGGAATAGGCGGCGGAGACATGCTTAAAAGTGTCTACGATTCGAACAATAACGGCAAGGTTGACCAGTCTGAATCTGCTGATTCTGTCCCATGGACGGGGGTTAGTGGTAAACCAACTACGTTTACGTCTGCACCACATGAACATTCACTTCTACAAAGGACTGATGATCGAGATCGTAAACCAATAGATACTACAAAAGGATCTGTTGAATTTGTTTTTACTTCATTAAATGGTATGACAGGGGCTAGCGGTGGTGCTTACCAAGACATGCTAGTATTGAATGCCTATACGGATGCTAGTGGTGGAAAGGTCAACGCGCTAGTACTTGATAAGTCTGCTATGACCATTAGACATTATCAGGAAGAACAAAATGCTACATCATGGGGAAATGCTAGAGTGCTTGCCTATACAGATGAAGTAATGTCAAAGGGACCGGTAACTTGGGGCCAATTGAGAGGTGATTCATAATGTCTTACGGAGAGTCTATGTACGGTGCAATCACGTTTGGGGATAATGATGATCCTAATTCTCAAAAAGAAACTCTGTCCATAGATTTGATGGACTATTTACCATATTATTGGAGAGATATTCGAGATATGGTAGAGTTACAAGCTACACTAGGAGAAGAATTGAAATTGTCGCAGTCTGCATTAGCGGAGTTGAATACTCAAGCATTTTTAACTACTGCTACATGGGGACTCGAACATTGGGAGCGGGAATTTGGCTTAATAACCGATCCGTCTATGTCCGATCCTTGGCGTCGTGAAATACTCATGGCAAAAATTCGTGGACACGGTACGGTAACCAAACAAATGATTATATCTGCAGCCATCGCCTTTTCAGGAGGTGATGTAGAGATTGAAGAGTATCAGAGTGAATCTCGCTTTGTAGTGAGATTTATTGGTATGCTTGGCATCCCTGCGAATATGGCAGGTTTTATTGCGATGCTAGAACAAATGAAACCAGCACATCTATCATATAGTTTTGATTATTCTTATACGACTTGGGATAAATTGAAAGAGATGACGTGGGCTAATGCAGGTCTGATGAATTGGGGCCAATTAAGAACATATGAAGGGGGTTAATCAATGCAACTAACAACTAATCTTAAATTAAAAAAGCCTGAAATTGCAGATGCGGTGAACATTGACGATTTGAATAGTAATGCTGATACGATCGACACAGAAGTCGCTAAGATAGCTTCAACTAGTCAAGCGGGTCGTATGTCTACTACGGATAAAACAAAACTAGATGGGATTCAAGCAGGTGCTCAGGTTAATGCGGTAACTTCCGTTGCGAGTAGGACTGGGGCAGTGACTCTTTCAAAAACTGATGTGGGGCTTAGTAGTGTTGATAATGCTAAGCAAGCGACTAAAACCGAGTTTGATGGTCACGTAGCTGATGAAGTCAAGCATATCACTGCAGCAGAGAGAACTAGTTGGAATGCAAAGGCATCTACAGCGGCGGCAACGTCTAGCGCAGCGGGGTTGATGGCCGCTGTAGATAAGAGCAAGCTAGATGGCATTGCTGCAGGGGCGAATAACTATGTACATCCAGCAAATCATCCAGCATCAATCATTACACAAGATGCAAGTAATAGATTTGTAACTGATGCTGAAAAGGCTGCTTGGAACGCTAAAGCCTCTACAGGAGTGGTAACGACAAGTGTAGCTGGTTTGATGGCAGCAGCAGATAAGAGCAAGCTAGATGGTATTGCTACAGGAGCTAATAACTATATACATCCAGCTACTCATTCACCTTCAATAATTTCTCAAGACGCAAACAATAGGTTTGTAACTGATGCCGAGAGAATAGTTTGGAACAATAAAGCTTCTACTGATTTTGTTCAATCGGAAATAGACAATAAGTCCGTTAAGAAAGAAATTGTATTGCCTCTTAACACTGATTTAGATAATGTGGTTAGTACTGGATTTTATCGATTGCAAAGTGGGAACCTAAACGCACCGGTCGGCTCTGACTGGAGTCAAATGATTGTTTCCCATGCAGGCGGCGATACTGTAGGGCAAATGATTCTTGGTCATGGCTCAGGAAGTATGTATGTAAGAACAGGCAATCCACCAGCTGCAGGAGGAACAGGAGTTTGGACTATTTGGAGACGAGTCGAGTTCAAGAATGATGTTTTCCAAGCCTACCCTCATATAGATCAAAGTACTGTTTGGTTGAATTCTCCAGACTTTCCTAGCGCTGGTTTGGCAGGGTTTACTGCTAACTTCATAAGTAGCATAGATACGGTTATAACTCACATAGCTATCAATAACGTTAAGTACCCAGTGTCTAATGAGGGAGAAGGTACCGTAAGCCTAGTAAACAACGGAACATATGCATTTGTTTGGTCTCACGGTTATTTTTTTCTACGTAGCGGTGGAGGAGGTGGAAAGTTAAATGTGTATACGGGTGCTACTGAGCCTATCAAGAAGGAAGGAGTCTGGATACGAAGTGCAATTACTAAGGGTGATGTAATATCGGACGATAGCTTATACGCTAATGGTAGTTGGTACAATGGTCCTCTAGTCGTCACTGTTCCTATTACTGGCGGCAGCGCAAGTTCTATAGGTGCTAATACGATGGTTGACGTGGACGGGAGTGTTTATCATCTGCTTTCGAGTAGTACCAGCAGCAGTGGTGGTGTTGGATTATTTTCAAGATACAATAAAGCTAATAACACATGGACTACTTTAACGCCTCCGAGCGGACTGGCACACATGGGTGCTAACCAAGCGCATATGGTCCATTATATGGGTGCTATCTTTGTGATAGGTTATTATCGACCTACAACAGTTCTTAAATATACAATAGCCACCAATATATGGACTACGTTGGCGAATGTGTCATATAGTCCGGAATTAGCGAGTAAAGTTGTTATCGATGACAAGATATATTTTATACAAGCCGGTTCCAGTACTAGTCAAGTTTTCAATATGAGTACAAACACCTTTTCAGTTATCAGATCTGTCTCAGGAAGTGGTACTAAACTGTTTATAGCTTTGATTGGCGGGTTTATTTACTCTGTCGCCTACGGATCAACCCAAGTTAATAAATACACCATTGCCACCAATCTGTGGGAGATAGCATCATTCACAAGTAGCGCTAACTATTTAACAGGTAGTAGTGGATTAGTTCAGATTGGTAACGACGTTTACTTTATATTAAACGTCGCTTCTACACGAGGATTATATAAGGCAACTGTTACAGGCTCTTCAATAACCGCCGTCAAAATAGTGGATATGCCTGAAGCCGAAAGTTATTTTAATATTTTTTTCACAGACAACAGTTTGTGGTGCTTCAAAGCTTCAACCACGACGAACAGTGTAGTTCATATAGCAAGCCGACTCATGTTAAACTCCAAACCATATAAGTTGAACTCCATCATATTTATGCGATCAAGCGAAAGTGGCGGTGTCTATAATGCGGAATTGGTTAGTTCTAAAGCGTTTACCGGAGTAAATTCTCGACTACTATCCTGGTTTGACGACGTTGGTTATTATAACGGTTCAAATGTTCTTTTAAGTTTACCTACTTATATTGGTAATGGTTCGGCTTGGGTTCAAATAAAATAGAGGAGTGAATGAAATGAATTTAACTTACAGATTAGAAGGTATCGGTTATGTAATTATGAACCATGGGGTTGACTGGTTTATTCAGGACACTTATGTTCCTTTCCCAAGAGAAACAATTGAAGAATCAGCACAGGCGCATATCGATGATATCATTGCAAAAGCACAAGAAGCGGTACAAGAAGCAATTACCATTGAGCAATTACAGCAACAGATATTATCTCAACAAGAACAAATTGACGCACTAGTGTTAGCTCAGTTGATGCAAGGAGGTAGTCTATAATGTACGATACACTTAAACGCTTGTATGGAAATCAACAATTAGATGAAACAGGGTTACGCAGATCCGTTAACTTGAATTGGACCAACTCACAGCAGTTTACTGAGATTAGCGAAATTGTATATTGATTATGTGAATAGACCCTATTAGGTCTTTTTTTATTGCCGAAAATTAGGAATGAGGGAAAGTGATGAACAAAGAAACAGCGTTTTGGGGAGCTGTTGGTGCGATAGCCATTCCAGTATTTGAATTTATGTATGGAGCAGGTGAGGCAGTGATGATTGCAGTGATTGCATTAGCATTTTTTGTCGGCATGGATTGGATCACTGGTTCGAGAGCTGCTAAGAAAGACAATAGTTATTTAAGTAAGTACGGGATAGATGGAGTATTCCGTACTTTTTTTATGCTTCTGCTACCTGCAGGTGGTCATTTGCTAGATTTACTATTTAACTTACCTGGCATATTATTCGGTGTATTAGTAGCGGGACTGCTATATCATGTGATTAACTCCATGGTTGCAAATGCGATTAGAGCAGGCTGGGGCGATTGGCTTCCTCTTGCAGCATTGGAAACATTACTTAAATGGGTAGGTAGTGAAATGGATAAGAAGATCCAACGTGCAGCCGATCGCGGTGGAAATACAACGCTAACAGATTCACGTGATACCGATGCAAATCGTTGATCTAAGAGGTAAACTACCTGTCCACAAAACAAAGAAATACAACATTCGTAAAGCCAGTGATATTCGCTCACTGGCTATTCATCATTCCTTGACGCTAAGTGGATCAGCTCAAGCATTTGCTACTTATCACGTTAATACAAATGGGTGGCCAGGTATCGCATACACATACGTGATTGATAAGAATGGCACCATCAATCAATGCCTAGATCATACAACTATTGGCTATCACGTAGGTAACAGTAACAAGCATGCCTTAGGTATTTGTATGGTCGGAGATTTTAGGACGCAAATTCCTACGGAATCTCAATACAAGTCGGTACTAGAACTTGTTAGATGGCTACAGTACCAATTGCCGAATGCAACAAACGT
The DNA here is from genome assembly GCF_024721975.1 of Paenibacillus endoradicis. Next base: position 52,249 of record NZ_JANQBB010000005.1, read on the forward strand.
ATTAGGTCATAGTCAATACCCAGGTTATTCATGGAAAGCTTGTCCAGTTATTAGCATGGATAAATTAAGATTGAATGTAGTGAAGGGAGATGACGTAGATATGACTGAGGCAGAACGTAAGGAAATAGACTCATTAAAGCAGCTAGTATCAGCACAAGCAAACACCATTCGATTATTTGAGAAGCAAGTAGCTCAGATAGATCCGCCGAAGTGGTTCGTTAGTGAGTTCGGATCTGAGTTTATCAAGAAAAAAATGAGCAATCCACAAATGACACTTGAAGGTTGGCGATCAGTGGCAATTGCGCTACGAGCAAGTAAATAGGGCGAACAATCCCCCTCTGCTAATTGGTAGAGGGGAATTTACTCAAATAAGTTATTCAAGAAAGCTATAATTACATAATTGAATTAAATCTTGATTTAAATATTTCTTTTTTAAATAGAAGAAACACATTGAAAATCGTAACAATCAAGTTTGAAATTTACAAATCAACGATATGCTGGCACAACAGCAGAGTGTAATTTGTATAGTGAAAAGTAAAATATTCGAAAAAGTAAAAGGTTATTGGATAAGTGTGGAGAATTATAGTTTGAGTAGTTAAATTATAATTCGAAGGGTGATGTAATGAGTAACATCAAAAGCAAAAAGAAGAAGTTATTGTCTGGTTCCTTTTCCGTGTTACTAGGACTTACGCTATTAGTTAGCAGTTCGTCAGTGTCAGCAACAGTTAATACATTTGGAAAATGGTCAAATAGAACACAGACTATGTATGCTGTAACTACTGCTTCACAAACTCATTGGAGTAATGGAGCAGCGAAATGGAAAAACAGCACAAATTATAATATATCGGTTGCTTCAGGTTTGAATTCAACTTACTATTCTCAAGATGTCAACAAATCTGATGTTGATTGGGATGGACTTTGCACTTTTACAGTAAATAATGGAATAATCAGTAAAGCGATTTTGAATCTTAATACTTATTATACTTCTCAAAGCAAATATACGAGTAGTATTATTGCAGGGGTTACTGGTCATGAAATAGGTCATTCATTAGGTTTAGAACATACATCTGTTGTTGAGACTTCTTCTATTATGCATCCGTACACATTTAATAGTAATGGTACTATTGAAAGAGCGCTAAATCCATCTGCTTCAGATAAGACAGTGGTGAATAACTTATATCCTTTATCAAAGTTAGCGGCCAATCGAGTGGATCTCGGGCTATCATCTGAGGATATATCAATTCATTTAGAGCCTTCATGGGCTGTTTATTATGAGGATGAAGCTGCTCTAATGAAAGCAGCAGATCTGGTCATTAGAGGCAGAGTAGCTGAAAAAATAGGTAATAAAGCAGCTAAAGGTAATTATAGTAATTACAATACGCTCGTTAACATTCAAGTTTCAGATGTTATTAAAGGTACTAAGATGGTTGGAGAAAATATTGCTATGTCTCAAATGGGCGGGACCGATGGAAAAGTTGAAGTCTATTCCGATTCGTCTACTCATTTGAAGGAAAAACAAGAGGTACTACTATTTTTACGTCAATCAAGTGATGGTACATTTAGACCTATTAATGAGGATGATAGTATTTTCTTACTTGAAGATGGCGGATATCATAATATAGCCGATCAACAATTGATAAATGAAAAGAAAATATTATCTAATTTATAATTTCACTCAACAGAAGCAGAAAATAATGATGGATATTATTTTAAGTATTATGAATATGAAGTTTCCCTTGTAGCAGTATCAAGGGATCTTCTTTTTTTTGGAAATATTTAAAACAAATTCAAGTCTATTAACGTTTATATAGACGAGGTGAATGTATATGAAACAATTATTAGTGATATTATCTATCATATTGCTTTGTGCTTGTTCGAGCGGTAATAATTCTATAAATGATTCGACATTTACAGCAGAATTAATGTCGACCCCGACTTTATTTGGAAAACAAATCCGGTCAATTGACTCAGAACCCAATCTAACACCAGAACAAACTAGCGGTGTAATAGAAGTGAAAAGGTTTGCAGATTTTCCGTTTCCACTAGTGAGATGGAACAATCAAATATATAGAGTAACTTCGGATGAAGTGTTAGAAATTGGTAGTGAGATTGGAGAAATTGTTACTCGATTAACTAGTGAAAACTACGAACAGTCGGATAATTCTTCTAATTCTTTTAATAAAGGAACTAAATTGTGGTCTATTAAAGGAATCGATACAACAGAGGCAATTGCAGTTCAGAGAACTGAAGATGTCTATATTAAACTTGTAGCATATACCCCTTCAAAGTAACTTAGACAACATAGAAAAAGCACGCTCACAATAATTTGAGCGTGCTTTTACATTCTTACTGTCTAATCGTAACATTTGTACCAATAGGCACAATTTGTGCTAATTGGATGACATCTGAATTGAACATTCTAATGCAACCATGAGAAACCTCGTGTCCAATTGATGAAGGGTCGTTTGTTCCATGGATGCCATAATGTGGTCTAGATAACCCCATCCAAAAAGCACCAAATGGCCCTCCTGGATTTGGTTGCTTATTGATAATTGTGTAAGTTCCTTCTGGAGTCTGAGTTAACATTTTTCCTATTCCTACTGGAAATCCATTAACTACTGTATTTTGGTCTAACAAGTACAGCATTCGATCAGAAAGATCAATAATAATTCGATAATTTGGCATCGTTATTCGCCTCCTTATACTTTCGCATGACATCATATCATTAGAGATAATAAGTCGCAGCGGAAGCATGATGTTTATAGTCATACAGTGTATGACTATAAGGGCGAAGTTGATTAGGCGGAGATAAGTTTGCTAATTAGAATTAGATGACTCAATAATTGCAGTCCAATTGTCGGCTTCCCATCTGACTTTAGCACCTAAAGCCTCGCTAACAAAACGGAGAGGTACAAATGTGGAACCATTTTCAAGGTAGGGAGCAACCGAAAGCGTAAATGCCTTACCGTCAATTGTTGCAAGTGTTGTACCTACATATAATACAATGTTGGTATTGTCTTTCTTAATAGTAACTGTTCCCGAATAATCTGGCTTTGCGCTAGCACCACTAGAGTTAGTAATAGAAGCTGGAGCTGTTTCCCACTTTAAATCCGCTCCCATATTTTCTAATACTCCACGTAGTGGGATGAATGTCGTTCCTTTAATTACTTTTGCCTTTGGGTTAACATCAATGTATCTACCATCAAGGCGAATGCCAATATCTGTGCTACTGAATTTTCTAGGTGCCGATTCAATGTCATTGGGAATAGTAGGTGTTGTTGGAATACCTGCCGTTGTGAAAGACCATGTTTGATCCTCTATAGTAGCTGTATATTGTTCTCCTGGAGACAGTGGCTTCATCGGTATAATTAACCAGAACTTTAAGTTGTAAGTGCTATCTAATGCCGTATGAGAATCTTTATTAATAACTAAGTCAACGTTATTTCCTTTGCTATCTTTTAATGTTGCGTCTATGTTATTAGATTCACTTAAAGCTCGATAGGTTAGTATGAAACCTGAGGTATCAATGTCTAATTCAGATAAAGGATTTGGGCTCTCGGATGGTCCATAAAACGAAACAGGTACGTTCGTTTGACCGTTGTAAGGATAAACTACGGTATCGATATTTTGCCCTTCTAAGTAATATTCCGCTACGAAAATATCATTATTAAGAAATGCACCTATATATAATAGATTAGGATCTAATAACGGATCTCTATGATAAGGTGCGGATATTAACCAGTTAATTGAATTTGTTGAAGATGTAAAACCATAAGTATATCCCTCGTTGTAAGAGTATCTAGCATTACCAGTTAAAGCTTCTATCGCTCCCGCACTGATCAACCTATCTCCTACACTTGAACCAGTAAACCCTTTATTCGCACTGTCTTCACTATGACCTCTAGTATTGTTGAGGACAAGGTAATTTGCATGATTTTCTGCTGCTTTAGTTAGATATGGGTCCAAGCTTACTTTCTGTAGACCCACCGATTCTCGGATAGAGTTGAGTCTATCTAGAGCTTCAACTGTAGATTTCTCGTAGAAATAATCGCCTACCTTAATAGTTGAATTTGTAATTGATGCTACCTGTACAGGTGAATTATGTACTGTTGCTGCTAAAATTGATTGCCCTCCTAAAATTAAAGACAATGACATTATTACGGCTGTAGTCTTAACAAGATGTTTTTTTCTCTTCACTTTTTCTATATACCTCCAGAATCTTAATTATGGTGCAAAATAATTACCTAATATGCACCATAATTATCTAATTTCGACAAAATTGATAGTACTTCCTGCTTTAAAGTAAACTAGAATTATCAGCGTTTCCGTATGCAAGAGGCGATATTTTATAATATTTGAATTTTATATTTTAATAAGATAATTGGAAACATCAGAACAGCCATCTGAAAAAAGTAATCATCAATCTTGGGATGTATACGAGTAATTCAAGAGTTATTTCTAACCAAAATGAATCACGAATGTCACGTTGCTTATCGCGTTTCATAACTAATCCCTCCTTTACATAAATCATACGAATTTACTAATATTAGGTTCCTATAATATTACACGAGAGAATAACAACTTGAAGGTAAGAATTCTAGGTGAATAAATCTCAATTAATAACTATTAAATGAAAGATAACCTTATAAATAGCCTCGATACCTTATATTGAAGCTTATTTTCTATGTAGTAATATATTGAATGACTTGTCATTATTTGAAATATTGCATAAGATAAGATGATATGCTTATACAACATTGAAAATGAGTCAAAAGGTGGTCAAGTAGAATGAGCTACAGATATAGAGATTCGGGCAGCGATAAGCATACGAATAATAGAGACGGCAACAAGATGAACGCATCTACTAATCCTAATATAAAAAAACAGCTGACTAATCCCTGGGAAAAGCAGATGCAGAATGGGATGGAGCTAGCCTTACTACAAAAGATACATGCTCAAACGATGATAGTAGGTTTATTGAGATATAAAGGTGAGACGAAAGGTATTAGATTTTTTGATCCGACAAAAGGAAAGTTCATTGATGTAGCTCCTTGGCACCTGAACTCATTTGCTATGAGTAAGTTACAGCTCATGGGTGTTAGGCACATTGAATTATTGCGTCATGAAGCGGGAGAGGCGCTAGGGACAGTCCTTATTGAATATTTAACGCATCATGAATTAGCAGGCTATTATCGAGCGAATCGAATGATTCCGAATGATCTAGCTCAGGCACTTAGTTCAATTACTAGATATATGGATGATCTAGCCTATCAGCAATTAATATCTCAAATAGTAGAAGAAAACAAAGGCTAATGAAAGTATTATGTTAGCTGAAGTCTATATTAGAGCCTCATGTAGGACTCAATAAGGCAAAATGATAGAATGTAGTGAAGGTGATGGTTTAAAAGTAGTAATATTCTACTTTTGAGCCATCATTTTTTTGGGTTGTTCAGCTAACTTAAAGAATAAAAATATTCTAACATTATATTCCTTATTAATGTAAATTGTGGAATATGACGCTTTTGTGAAATTGTAGTAATTCTATTTGAAAATATACAAAATAGTGTGAAAAAAATCACATAATTACGCAAAAATCAGCGGTATACTGGGAAACGAAGAAAGGGGAGATAAATGTGGATACGTTAGATTTGTCAAGATGGCAGTTCGGAATTACAACTGTATATCACTTCTTGTTTGTTCCACTGTCTGTTGGTCTTGCCTATATGATGGCATTTATGCAGACCATGTATGTCGTCAAAAATGATGATAAGTACAAGTATCTTACTAAGTTTTGGGGAAAAATGTTTTTACTGAATTTTGCAGTGGGTGTTGTTACAGGAATTATGCAAGAGTTCCAGTTCGGAATGAACTGGGCAGACTATTCTCGCTTCGTAGGGGCGGTATTTGGTGGACCGCTTGCAGTTGAAGCGCTAGTATCATTCTTCTTAGAATCGACATTCCTTGGTATATGGATATTCGGTTGGGACAGACTTCCGAAAAAGATTCACTTAGCCTGTATTTGGTTAGTAGCGATTGCTGCTACATTATCGGCACTTTGGATATTGAGCGCGAACTCATTTATGCAAGAGCCAGTCGGATATGAAATTGTAAATGGGCGAGCAGAGATGACGGATTTCTTCGCGCTGTTAGGTAATCCTCAGCTTTGGGTAGAGTTCCCGCATGTTATCTATGGTGCGTTTGCTACTGGAGCATTTTTCATGGCAGGTATTTCAGCGTACAAAATCATTCGCAAACAGCAAGTTGAAATGTTCAAGACGTCGTTCTCACTTGGGATTGTTGTTGCATTGATCGCTAGTATTCTTACAGCAACAGCAGGACATTCTCAAGCGCAACATCTTATGACTACTCAACCAATGAAAATGGCAGCATCAGAAGCGTTATGGCATACGAGCGAAGAAAGTGCGCCTTGGTCTGTTATTGCTGCTATTGATACAGATAAGCAACAGAATAGCTTTAATATTGAAATTCCTTATGCACTAAGTATACTGTCGTTCAACAGTATTTATGGTAGCGTGACAGGGATGCTTGAACTGCAAGAACAATATGTGGAGCTATATGGTGAAGGGAATTATATTCCGCCAGTTAAAACAACGTATTGGAGCTTCCGCATTATGGTCGGTGCAGGAATGCTAATGATCTTATTAGGTATTATTGGGACATGGTTTATGTTACGACATAAACTTGAAAAGGTTCCAACTTTCTTGAAATTTATGATTCCAGCAATCTCGTTACCGTTTATAGCTAACTCTGCTGGATGGATTATGACAGAGGTTGGACGACAGCCTTGGATTGTCTTTGGTTTACAAAGAACGGAAGATGGAGTATCGCCGCTTGTTTCTCCTGGTATGGTTGCAACTAGCATGATTGGGTTTACGATAGTGTATGGCATTCTTGCAGCTGCATTTATCTATCTAGTTGTTCATTTTACGAAAAAGGGCATTGAGACAGATGATCATCATGAGGTGCATAGCGAATCTACTGATAAGGGAGATCATATCCCAGCGATCTAAATCAATAAAAAGTTTAAGTACGATGCTTTCGAAGCTACTTATCGTTCTACAAGAAGTGGTAGAGTTTCGCTTTCGATGTTACTTTTCTGAGCAAAGATAATTAATAGTTTATTCGAAAAGTTTTGAAAGTAAACGAAAAGTTTTAGGAGGTTATAGACATGCTAGAACCGTTATGGTTTGGCTTAATAGCAACGCTATTTGTTGGTTTCTTCTTTCTTGAAGGTTTCGACTTTGGTGTTGGGATGTTGGCTAGATTTCTAGGGAAAAACGATATAGAGCGTCGAGTTATTATCAATACGATTGGACCGTTCTGGGATGGTAATGAAGTTTGGTTAATTACTGCTGGTGGTGCAATGTTTGCTGCATTTCCTAACTGGTATGCATCGTTGTTTAGTGGATTCTATATGGCACTCTTCCTAATGTTAATTGCCTTAATTGGTAGAGGGGTTGCCTTTGAATTCCGTAGTAAATTAGAAAGTCCCAAATGGCGTAATACATGGGATTGGATATTATTCTTTGGTAGCTTATTACCGCCATTATTATGGGGTGTAGCGTTAGCCAATCTAATGCGTGGTATCGCAATTGATGAGAATCAGAACTATATCGGATCTTTCTGGGATCTCATCTCTGTATATTCTGTATTGGCAGGAGTTGCGATTGTATTACTGTTCTTATTACATGGTGCTTTATTCCTTAGTCTCAAAACGACAGATGTAATCAAGCAGAGAGCAGAGCAATTTGCACTGAAAATTGGTAAATGGACGAGTGCTGTTCTATTGCTATTCGTTGTTCTAAGTTATTTCGAGACAGATATGTTCACAGGTCAAGGTATTAATCCAGGTTCAGTACCAATCTTAGCAGGGTTCGCATTATTATCTGTTCACTTCTTCCTGAAGGCTGGATGGAATGGTTGGGCGTTTATTATGACCGGAGCTACTATCATTCTTTCTACGGTTACTGTATTTATGTGTCTATATCCAAATGTAATGATCTCATCTCTTAATCCGGAGTGGTCATTAACGATCTATAACACATCATCTAATACGTACACGCTGAAAGTAATGACAGTTGTTGCCTTAACGATGGTGCCGATCGTTATTGCTTATCAGACTTGGAACTACTGGATTTTCCGTAAACGTGTCACTGTGAAAGATCATTTAGATTACTAACTTAATGAAAAGTTAAGCTTATGCTTCTGAAGTACTTTTCATATCAAGGAGTAGTACTAGGAAGCTAATGAAAAGTTTGAGGATGATTCATATGATGAAAAGGCTGTTTCAGCAGGTACACAATAGCCGGAAATTATTCGTAATCAGTGTTATTTTCGGTTGTTTGGGTGGTCTTATCTTAATTGCTGAGGCTTATTATGTAGCAAATATTGTCGATGATGTATTTCTAGAAAGATTGGGGCTAGCTGAAGTGAAGCTAATGCTAGCTCTCCTGCTAGGTGTTATTATCATTCGTGCACTACTTCATATGGTGAGTGACTATACGGCTTCTAAGCTTGCGCAAGGGATTAAGAGTGAGCTTAGACTTCGTCTAGTTAAGAAGCTAGGAGACTTAGGAGCCGAGTATAGTAAAGAAGAACGTAGCGGTGAACTAGTATCCACATTGTATGAAGGAGTTGAGCAACTTGAAAATTACTTAGCTAAGTATGTACCGCAAATTGTACTATCAATGTTTGTGCCGTTTGCGATTTTTGTGCTAGTAGTTGGTCAAGACGGCTTATCTGCACTTGTCTATGCAATCACATTACCTTTGCTTATTTTGTTTATGATCTTAATCGGTAAGTACACAAAGTCTCGAACAGATCGACAATATAAGTTACTAGGTAGATTAGGTGGACATTTTCAAGAAATATTACGTGGTATGGAGACGCTGAAAATATTCAATCGTTCCAAGGCACAGCTACAAATAATTGGTAAAATTAGTGAAGAACATCGCCGATCTACGATGGCTACGCTGAGACTGGCCTTTTTGTCTGCATTTGTTATGGAATTATTTGCAACGATTAGTACAGCAGTTATTGCTGTATTTCTCGGTTTGCGACTAGTGAAGGGGCAAATGGAATTTTATGATGCGTTTCTAATTCTACTATTAACGCCAGAGTTCTATGCGCCGATTCGTGCGTTAGGTACTCAGTTCCATTCTGGCATGAATGGAGCTTCTGCAGCTACTCGTATTTTCAAAATTTTGGATGCAGATCCTGCTGGGTATATAGAGAAGGAAGAAGCTTTGACACCAACTCCAATTCGAGCGGAAGGATATCGCATCCAATTTCAACATGTGACGGTACACTATGCGGGATATGAAACACCAGCTTTACATGATGTGTCCTTTACGATAGAACCAGGACAACAGCTTGCTATAGTTGGAGCAACTGGCGCAGGAAAGAGTACTATTCTTGATTTGCTTCAAGGATTTATTAAGCCGACTAGTGGCAAAATTCTAATTGATGGGGTGGATCTCGCTGAGCTATCCATAGCTCAGTGGCGGAAGCAACTTTCGACTGTTTCGCAGAAGGTTCATTTATTTCATTGTTCCATTAGAGAGAACATATTATTAGGGTTAGAACATGAGTCGGATGAACAAGTGTGGAATATCCTTCGGCAAGCAGGAGCCGATCGATTTGTTAGTCAGTTGCCACAAGGGTTGAATACTGAGCTAGGGGATGCTATTCAATTATCTGGCGGGCAAATTCAACGAATTGCTATTGCAAGAGCATTAACGAGACAGGATGCTAAGCTAATATTACTTGATGAAGCGACGAATGGACTTGATGTTTATCATGAGGAGTTAGTCCATAATAACCTTCAGCAATGGACTCAAGGTAGAAGTTCAGTTATCGTTGCTCATCAGCTTGAAAGTATTACTTCTTCTGATTACGTTCTTGTATTAAAGGATGGCGAAATTGCTGAAAGCGGAACTCCAAACCATTTATTAGTGAGTGGTGGAATATTCACACAGATGATTACTGCAAGCAAAGAGCAAACATATGAGGAGGATTATATTCAAGCTGCAGATGCGTGGACTAGTCAGAGTAAAGAAGTACATGAAGGCGCATCTGCAGAAGATCATATCGCAGTCTTTGCTAACCGAAATGCCACTCATGAGTCGGTAGAGTGGACGATGACTGAGCAGACGATACAAACACAGAACAATGAAGAATCATTTAGCTTCGGTAGTCTATGGAAAGCAACGCATAACTTAATGACATTTTTATCGCAATATAAATGGTTAGCTTTATGTGCAGTGTTGTTATCATTTGCAACAATTGCCGCTAATATTGGTTTAATGGGGACTTCAGGTTACCTCATTGCGAAAGCAGCATTGCAGCCAGAAAATATACTGATGATCTATGTTCCGATCGTTGGCGTTCGTTTCTTTGGTATTTCTCGAAGTGTATTTCGTTATCTCGAACGACTAGCCTCACATAATGTCACATTTAAGGTGTTACACCGCCTAAGAATTTGGTTGTATGAGCGACTCGAACCGAAAGGCATCACTCTGTTTCAACGCAAACGTGGTGGAGATGTACTAGGAAGTGTCATAAGCGATATCGAACAACTTCAAAATTTCTATTTGAGATTGTTCTCGCCACCTGTAGTATATGCATTAACTGTCGTACTCACTGTAGGTTTCCTAAGTACCTTGCATATTCAGCTCGCAATTGTTTCATTCGTTATGCTTATTATCGCAGGAGTTGTCATTCCGTATATCGGATATAGAAATAGTAAGCAACGTGGTGTGAAACTTGTTATTGCTCGAGTTGGTCTATATGAGCAGGCACTAGATTTATTACGTGGAATGGGTACGATTCAGCAGTTTGGTACATTTACATCTTCACAGCAACAAATTGCGAAGGTTCAAGATCAGCTTAATCAATTGCAATTACAAGAGCACCGTAATACTTCATTAAGTAATGGATTGATGACTGCGATTACACAACTATCAATGTGGCTGATGCTCATTATTAGTATCCCACTTATCGTTAACGGAAGTATTGCACCCTATATGCTTCCAGCAATTCTACTCATTACATTAGCAAGCTTTGAAGCTGCGGCTCCCCTGCCTCAAGCATTTCAGATGAGTTCTGGAATAGCTACAGCTGCTAATCGGTTATACGCATTAGCAGAAGAGCCAGAGCAACCATCTTCTGTGAAGAAAAATCAAGAAACTACCATTGTGCAGTCATTTGAAGCTAGTGAAAATGCACAAGGAATCGCTGTTAGTGAACAAGTAGAATTAGTTGAAGTAGATAATACGTGGGTTAACAACTCTACTATTGAGCAAAATAATGACTGGCAATGCGTGCTGTGTAATGTGCAGTTCAGCTATGAACATAGCAATCAATTTGCTCTGAAAGATATCAATCTGACACTAGAAAAAGGAAAGAAAATTGCTGTAGTAGGAGAAAGCGGAGCGGGTAAGAGTACGTTACTTCAAGCAATACTGAAATTAAGCCCTATTGCGAGTGGTGAAATGAGTATTAATGATGTGAACTGTATTCACTGGGATGAGGAACAAGTTCGCGCGCATTATGCGGTTGTTTCTCAGCAAGTTCAGCTATTTAATGCGACAGTAGCGGAGAATCTACGGCTTGGTAATCAATCTGCCACTCTAGAGCAGATTAGAGCAGCGGCGCAAATTGCGGAGATTGATTCATTCATTATGAGTCTGCCGAGTGGATATAACACGATGATAGGCGAGTATGGTGCGAAACTGTCAGGTGGACAAAGACAGCGTCTAGCATTAGCAAGAGCGATTATCCGTCAAATTAATGCTATCCTGCTTGATGAGCCTGCTACTGGTCTAGATCGACTAACTCAGAAGGCATTCCATTACAATATGCGAGAGCTGATGGCAACACATGCTGTATTATGGATAACTCATCGTCTTGCTGATATTACCGAAATGGATGAGATTGTTGTATTAAAGCAAGGACGGATCGTTGAACAAGGTACCCATGAGCAACTGCTTCATGCCAAAGGGCACTACTATCATATGTGGCGGTTAGAGCGTTCCAAAGACTGGGAGCAGATTGTTAGTTAATAAGATAAGAAGTAGAAAAGCGTGAAAGACCATTATGTGAATGTAATGGTTTTTCACGCTTTTTGTGTGATTAGACGCAAGTGATATGAGATAATGAGGATATGTGCTTTAATAACATTGTTAATTCGAAAACAAGATTAGGATGGAGAATAATATGATCATTGAAGCTCAACAATTTAATGTTAATGGCTTAGCCTATACTATACGATCTGCTAGCAAAGAAGATGCCAAAGCTTTGTCGGACTTAAGATTACAAATAGATGGAGAAACTGAAAATTTAGATAGAGAACAAGGCGAAGCATATATAGATATATCAGGATTTGAAGAAATGATTAAAGCTGACAGTGAAAAATCTAGAAACTTATTTCTTGTAGCCACCGTGCTTGAGAGAATCGTTGCTTTCTCGAGATGTGAAGGTATATATCTTAAACGATTCTCTCATAAAGTAGAATTTGGTGTCTGTGTACTTCAACAATATTGGGGAAATGGAATAGGCGGGAATTTATTGAAACAATCAATTCGTTGGGCTGATTCCAATGAAATATTGAAAATGACGTTGAACGTTTTAGAAACGAACGATAAAGCGATAAAAATGTATACGAGTCTTGGCTTTGAAGTAGAAGGCATATTGAAAAAAGATAAAATACTTGCTGATAATAAATTTTATAACACCCTCATGATGGGAAGAATTAAAGATTCTAAATTGAACCAACTACACTAACAATAACGTTATTCCATATACACAAATCGATGCAATGACGAGCAACAATAGCGGTTTTGCTGCAGTTTTCTTGATGCTTCGTAAATCTATGGACAAACCTAACGCAGCCATCGATACGGCAAGCAGAAATGTTGCGAAAGAAGAAATATTTGTCTGAATTCCTTCATTCATGAATCCAACATAGAATCCTGCAGTACTGATCAATGATATGATAATGAATCCAATTATGAAGTAAGGGAAGCTTGCTTTGGCTGTAACTCCTTCATTTTTTCGATTCATCCACCATGTGAAAATGATCGTTACAGGGAATAGTAGAAACACACGACTTAGCTTGGCCATAAATGCGTTAGTTAATGACTCATTACCGAAGTAATCGCCTGCTAAAGCAGCATGAGCAATCTCATGTGTGCTGTAGCCTACCCAAGTACCATATTGCTCTGGAGATAAATGAATCCATTGTTCAGCTAGAGGTGCACCAAGAGCAAATAATGTTCCCACAATTGCAATTAATGCTGCAGATAGTGCAATATCATTTTTATTGGACTTGATAATGGGGGATACTGCCCCGATCGCGGCAGCTCCGCATATTGCTGTTCCTGTAGCAAGTAATAGTGCGATGGATTGCTCTACTTTCAACCACTTCGCTAATAACAGTACAATTGTAAATGTACATGCAATAACGATAGCCGCTGCTCCTATAAGGGATAAACCTTCTTGAAATAGCAATATAATATTCAAACGAACTCCGTAGAGTACGATTGCAATTCGTAATATGATCTTTGAACTGAAGTCAATGCCATCTTGCCACTTGGCAGCATTATATATAAAATTCCGAAACAACACTGCAAGTAGAATGGCAATAGGAAGGGGACCAACTAAAGATAATACAGGAAGAAATGAGAAAGCATATGCAACCATTGCTAAGCTTGTTGGTAGTAGTATTCCGTATAGTTTTCGTGTAGTCATGATGTTCGCCTCGCTCTCTACAAATACTGTACAATAGAATATGTATAATTAAAAATTAATATAATGTATAATAACTATAAGTAAATACTTATAGTTAGGGGCGATCTGTTGGATACGAAGCATCAAGTATTTTTAACTATTATTGAAACGGGCAGTTTCTCTAAAGCTGCAGAACGTTTATATATGACTCAACCTGCAGTTAGTCAATATATTAAGCAACTTGAAACTGAGATTGGTGTCTCGCTATTTGATCGTTCGACCAAAAAGCTACATGTAACTGGGACAGGTAAAATTGTTGAGCGATATGTTCGTCAATTAGCAGGAATGCATGTTGAGATGGAGCAAGCGATCCATGACTACTTGCATGAAGTAAAAGGGGCGCTTCGGATAGGGGCGAGTTATTCGTTCGGAGAGTATGTACTACCGAATATTTTGGCAAGTTTTCTAAAAGAATATACAGATGTTACTCCAAAAATAGATATACATAATACTTTTGAAATTGCTAACAATGTCGCGCAGCAACAAATTGATATTGGTATCGTAGAAGGTTATGTTGAGCACCCGCAGCTATTATTACAAAAGATAGCTCAAGACGAAATGGTTGTCGTTGCACACCGTCCTGACATTAATATCGATGAACAATCATGGATTGTGAGAGAGCGTGGGTCAGGAACTAGAGAAGCGATGAATACTTTTCTTACCAAGTTTCAATTAAAGCCCAAAGTAATGTATGAGTATGGTAGTACTCAATTAATTAAAGGGACAGTAATGGCAGGTATCGGAATATCGTACTTATCCAAATGGACGGTGCAGCGGGAGCTTGAAGAAGGTAGCTTATTCACGATCAATGAAGCGGAATTTAACATGGTACGGGACTTCTACTGTATTCAGCGCAAAGAGACAGTAAGAAGCAAAGTGTTCGAAGCGTTTATTCAACATTTGCACAAGTGCTGTAGTAATTTGTAATTAAGATTACTAATGTTTCAATCCTCATTAGCACATGTTAAAGTAATGTTAGAACTAATATGATGCAGTGAAATAGGAGGTAGATACTGTGGCGATTGCAGAAGTAACCGTTATTCCAATCGGAACAGCAAGTACGAGCTTGAGTTCATATGTGGCTGATTTGCAACGTGTACTAGAGCAACAGAGTAACATCCAATATACATTAACTTCGATGAGTACAATTATTGAAGGTTCATTGGACGATATATTTATTGCGATTAGAGCAATTCATGAAGCGCCATTTCAAACGGATGCTCAACGTGTGTCTACTTCGATCAAAATAGATGATCGTCGTGACAAAGCAAGCTCATCTGCACAAAAATTGCGTTCCGTTCAAGAAAAGCTATAACAGATAATTGTTATCTTAATAAGTTAAGCGATATCTCTATTCCAGCTTAATATGTAAAACAAAAACAAGTCTAAGTGAAACGGTATTTACCGTCATTTAGACTTGTTTACTTAATTAGAATTGTAAGATGTCTATTTTATTGCACTTGCTTTGGCTCTTTGTCAACATGTTGTTTCAGTGAGGCTTTCTTTGCAGATAACTGCTTTGATAGATCAGTTTGGGAACGTTTAGCTGTTTTGATTTCTTCGTTCAACTTATTGATTCGTGCCATTTTATTATTGAGTTCACTATGCGTTTTGCTTAATTTCATATCTTTTTGTAATTGATTAATTTTAGATTCAGCTTTTTCTTGTTTCATTTTTTCGTTAATAGTTTTAGTTTCTATGTCAGCAATTTCACGTTGTAGACGAGTAACAATTGCTTTAGTGAACATAATGGACATTCATACACCCCATAATCATTTAGTATAGCTAAGTCACTATATTACTATAAATAGCATGATTAAGCGAGAAGATGACATGTGAGAATCTTTACAATTAGAAAATTACTATAAATGTATAAAGAGAAGACGGAGTGACAATATAAAGTTAGATCTGTTAATTCATAATGATAAATTCAAATTAATGAAGTCACTTCACAAAATTTATTGGTGCGTGTAGACCATTTTAATTATCCCTTGCTAAGGCATAATTTGAGTTGATGCAGATCGTGCTTTATGATTAACACCCCAATCATAAAGTACATCAAAAATAGGTTCGAGTGATTTACCATATTCCGTAATAGAATATTCTACGTGAGGAGGTCTATTAGGGAATACAGTTCGTAATACTAAACCATCCTGCTCCATTTCTTTGAGATGCTGAGAGAGCATCTTTTGTGATATGTCAGGAATTAGCTTGCGTAGCTCATTATAACGTTTGGTGGATTGATGAACATGCCAGAGAATAAGCATTTTCCATTTACCTCCAATCACCTCTAGTGTTGTCCATACGTGTAGAACACAATCAATATCATCCTCGTTGTATCCCGGTTGATTAATCAAATAATCTAAATTCATCTGTTGGCCTCCTATGCAATATAACTTTAACGATAACGACTATATTATTATCCAAGCTTCATTTTTTATATAATAACATAATACGGATTGATCTATTTCTAACTTAAAAGTAACCAACGGAGATAAAAGTGCCTTCTTGTGTGAAATGAATCAGAGTATTACTCTATGATTAGAAGGAGTGAGGAAGCAAATGACATATTCATTCGAAGATAAAGTTGTGATTGTTACTGGAGCAACAAGAGGAATAGGTAGAAAAATTGCTGAACGGTTTGCGGAGTTAGGAGCTAAAGTTGTCGTTAACTACACACATAATGAGGCATTAGCTGGTGAAGTAGTTGAAGGAATTAAGCGTAATGGAGGAAATGCCTTTGACATTAGAGCAGATATTAGTCAAGTAAATGAAATTACACATTTGTTTGAAAAAACAATCAAAATCTATAAGAAAATTGATATACTAATTAACAATGCAGGGATTATGATTACTAAACCTATTTTGGATATAACAGAAGATGATTATGATCGACTTTTTGCAGTTAATGCTAAAGGAACTTTTTTCTGTTGCCAACAAGCAAATAAGTATATGAACACTGGTGGCCGTATCATAAATTTCTCTACATCTGTTGTAGGTACTATGTTTCCAGGTTATAGTGCTTATGCTGGAACTAAAGGGGCAGTTGAGCAATTTACTAGGCAGCTTGCAAAAGAGTTTGGTTCCAAAGGTATCACCATTAATTCCATAGCACCTGGTCCAATTAATACTGAATTATTCAATGATGGTAAATCGGCAGAACAAATTCAAGCGATTGTTAAGATGAATTCATTTAACCGACTTGGAGAAACGGATGATGTTGTGGATTCTGTGTTGTTTTTGGCGAGCGAGGAGTCAAGATGGATTTCAGGTCAGACGATTCGTGTCAATGGTGGCTTTGTATAGAGTTGTTGACTAATTAATCGTTCGATTGATATTCGCTACTAGCTGATTCAATAATTACGTTATGAATTTTATTAAATGCTAAAGGAGACTACATGATGACTAAAGCCATCTTAACTATCGACGATGGACCAACAACACTTACGCGATCAATGATTGACTATCTCAAATCTAAAAATATTATGCCGATTATGTTTTTCTATGGGCATCAATTAGAAAATCACTTTGAAGAAGGGTTGTACGCCTTGAAGCAAGGTGCAATAATCGGTAATCATAGTTATAGTCATCCCAATTTTAATAATATTTCATACGAAGAGTGTATCCATGAAATTGAAAAGCAAGATGCGTTACTTGAACGTTTATATCAAGCGGCAGGTATCGAGCGGACATATAAATTATTTCGCTTTCCTTACGGAGCAAAAGGCGGGAAAAATAAAGCATTAATTCAGCAATACTTACATGAGCATGGCTATAATAGAGTAGATGATAGTCAGATTGATATCAAATGGTATATAGATAATGGGCTCAATACAGATATAGATTCATTTTGGACATTCGATTTTATGGAATATCAGTTGAATCATTCTTCTGACTTTACGTATGAAAGTATTCTGCAACGAATACATGATCCAAATCCAGAGAATGGTGCGCCTTTATTGGAGAAAAATTCGAATCATATCATTTTAATTCATGACCATGAGAGTACAAATAAAATATTACCGAATTATTTTGAAATTCTTATCGATTACTTGATTGATGCGGGAGTTGAATTTATCGCTCCTAGAATTAGTGTAGTGAAACAATAAGTGCTATATTAAATAGACAATAGAGAGTAGAGCTTGGAGGGAACGCAGTTGCTTATTGGTTTTATTATTATTTTAGGAGTTTTACTGTGTATTTATTTATTATTAAGTTATTATCCTCCGCTAGGATCGAGTCAATCGAAAGCGCGTAGAAGTGAGCTGAGTAAGTCAAGGAACTATGCTGGTAAAAAATTTGTAAATGCGATTCCGACTTCGATGGCTGTAGCAACCTCAAATAAAGATAGAATGAGTCTGATGTCTGATTATATTAAAGGAAATCCAAATTCAAGACCGAGCAAACCGCTTGAGTTTGTAAGACTTAATGAACAGCATTTTGTTGCTGGAGAACTGCCTCTACTAACGTGGTTCGGTCATTCTGCATCTCTGCTGCAATTGGATGGAAAAACTATTTTGCTTGATCCGATGTTTGGAAATGCGCCATCACCTGTTCCATTAATAGGTGGTAAGCGCTATAGTAAATCATTACCTTTTGAAATAGAGCAATTGCCTACAATAGACGCAGTAATTATCTCTCATGATCACTATGATCATCTAGATTACGGCTCGATCATTAAATTGAAGAGCAAGGTGAAGAGATTTATTGTTCCGCTAGGTGTAGCACCCCATCTGATTAAATGGGGAATAGACAGAACGATAATTACGGAGCATGATTGGTGGGATGAACTCACTTATGAGGGAATTAACCTAGCATGTACTCCTGCGAGACATTTCTCTGGCAGAAGCCTAACGGATCGCAATGCGACATTATGGTGCTCATGGGTTATTCAGGGTCAATCAGCTAAAATCTTTTTTAGTGGCGACAGTGGTTATGGTCCCCATTTCAAGGAAATCGGAGAGAAGTATGGTCCGTTTGATCTGACATTAATGGAATGTGGTCAGTATAATGAGCATTGGGCTTCAATTCATATGTTTCCAGAGGAGACGGTTCAAGCGCATTTCGACGTTCGAGGCGATGTGATGATTCCGATCCATTGGGGAGCATTTACATTATCACTTCATGCCTGGAACGATCCTGTTGAACGGGCAGTCAAAGCGGCAAAAGAGCGGAATGTTACTATAGCAACACCTCGTATTGGCGAAACCGTTCAAATAAACGCAGCATCATATCCAGTAGAGGAATGGTGGCACAAAAAAGACAGCGATTAATTCGCTGTCTTTTTAATTATTCTGCAGTTAGCTCTCTTACTAGCTCTCAATGTTACGATCACGATTGTTACTCTCGATAGAAGAATTACACTGGATTTGAAACTCACGGGGTTTATCTATGAATAGATAAATACGATCTACCAATTGTCGTCTACCAAACATCCGACTAATCTTAATAGTATTGTTCAAAGTAATGAGTATGTTGGGCTCAATAGCAAGAGGTATGAAGGCTGTTTTTAGCTCATTATTAGGGATTTTTTCATAGTTCATCATAGAGACAGATTCAATATTATCGATATCAATATAGGCCAGCATTTGTAGACCATATTGAATTCTTATTTTATGCTTAAAAATTAGAATAGGATTGAGAGTCATCTCTCGATAATCAGCAATGAACCACAGAATAAGATAGACATTCCCTAATGAAATAATCCAAGCAGCGATATGTGACCATTGCATAAGAACGATATGAATTAAAGCCCCTTCAATGATTAAAAGCTTACATAAGAACAATACGATTACAAACCAACTTGAATTTGTATGGCAGCTGAATGATGTGGCTTCAGCTTGCGTATAAGTTTTTTTTCTCCAAGCAAGAAATATATAATAGCATACAGATATTTCATGGATAAGTAGAGCTGCGAGTTTCGAGTTTTTGAAATTCTCTTCAATACTTTTGGCAAGAGTTTCAATAGGGTGAGAATCGGTTGAACGGTTACGTCTATAAGTGATAATGATTTGAGAGAACTTGTAAATCTCATAACTAATGAACGCGAGCTCCAAAGGAATGATAATGTACTTCACAACTTCAATTTCCGTTTGACTGCTTTGAGGCAATAGTAGCATTAGCGCAATATAGCCAACAAGGCAATAGGGGAGAACAGAGATAAACTTTTTAGAAAGCTTCCGATAAATAAGGAAGTAAAGTAATA
Source organism: Paenibacillus endoradicis (assembly GCF_024721975.1). The sequence goes on from NZ_JANQBB010000005.1 coordinate 72,263, forward strand.
GCGGTATGACAACAACAAAATCTAATACAAGAGCCATTGATAGTAGTTGATTATTGTCTTGTAGAAGAGAAGACTTCACAATGAAAAAATCACATAGGATGATCAATAAACTTAGACCAATAAAATAATTGACGTTCTTTTTATAGCGCTTGAACATGGTATACACTCCTTTTCTTATAGAGTTAAGTCTATTTCTACACATGAAAATTGACGAATTACCTTTAAATGAATTAGTTTCAGTATAAAATATTGGTAAATTTTGGTCAACATAGTAAAGTATTTAAAGACACATGGGAAATAGTGACGACGCTTGTTTGAAGAAGATTTACATGTGATAAAAATATAGCCAGCTATCGATTGGGGAAATCGATAGCTGGCTATTTCATTAAATAAGCTCCTTAATAAGGAATGAGGAATAATGTATGGAATGAAATTTAACTTAGCGCTATTCCGGCTTAGTGACTTTTAACGTTTCAAGATCTTTACGGATATTATCTTCAGCGGTACGAATCGCAGTATTAACGTCGATTCCATGTAATGCAATATCAGCAAAAGCTTGGGTCACATGCACAGATACATCATTTTCCCATCTATGTTGAGCTAATACTGGTGTATCTGTTTTGAATATATTTTCAATTTTGATTCCTTTTAGAACTTCGATATCTGCTCCAAATTCTTTATCTAACTCAGCATTGTCAATTGCAGGTACTCGGCCATTGCGAGAGACTGTACGCTGAACTTCATCGGATAAAATATTAGCTAACACTTGAAAGGCTTCATCTTGATGCTTGCTCACACTTGAGATAGAGACAGAGTGCACATTCGCTACTTTACCTTGGCCTAGATTATCATCAAAGTTAGGGATAGGAGCGATGCCCCAGTTGAGTGGTTTACCTTCAGCGCGTAATTCTTCCAATGTACCAATTAAGTTAGCCAATAATGTTGGTCGCATCGCTAAATTCTGATCGATAACGAATGAGTTTCGGTCATATTGATACTTATCTCCTTGCACATATCCAGGAATTTTTACACTTTTCTCGACAGTCTCGAAGATTTTTCTCCATTGCTCTGTTTGTAAGATTGGCTCACCTGATATAGGATCTAATGTAGATACACCATAGCTACCTTGTAAAGTAGCGGGACCGTTGTTGAGATCAATTCCGACATATTGCACACCATCTTCATTACGTGTTAATTGTTGTGCAGTCGCTAATAGTTCATCCCAAGTGACTTGCTCATCAGAAGGATAGGGAACATGGAATTTATCAAATATATCTTTGTTATAGAACAAAGCTGCTACATTTGAAGAGAACGGTAGTGTAAATAGTTCACCATCTTTAGAAAAATTATATACGGATTCAAGAAGGTAAGGCTTAATGCGCTTCGTATCGAAACTATATTTTTCAGCTAATGGCGTTAAGTCAGCTAAAGCTTCTAGCTCTTGGAAAGCATAGTATGAACCACTAGTTTGATAGATGATATCTGGCGGATCGTTAGAGAGTAAAACCTCAGCAGGTGTTACACCTTCAGCGGGCACTATTTTTTCTAAAGTTATATGTGGAAATTTTGCTTTCGTTGGTTGAACAAAAAATAAATCGAATTCAGTGTCCGTCAACGTCCCTCCCCCAACATAGAAGGTTAATGTAACAGGATCTAGTACTTCTTGTTTTTCAGGAGTAGCCGTTTCCGAGGTTGATGTTTCTTTCTTACCATCCGTATTCGTTGCTGGATTATTCGTTACATTATTTCCGCATCCGAACAAAAATAGGCTTAGCATTAGAATTGATGCTACTGTTGGAATACTTTTAAGTCTAACTGTCTGTCTCTTCATAGTTATAATCCCCTCTCATTGTGTAAAGATAAACTACCTGTTACAAACATGTATATTTCTTATCATTCAGTCTGTTTAATAAATGCATAAAAGCGAAGACGCTTTATGAAACAGGCATCTCCGCTTATACGGTTGATCTATGAAATTAATTGTTAGAATACACATTTGTTTACTCGGATATAGCCATGATTATACTTACCAAATAACGGTAGGTCAATAGAGATTTTAAAAATAATTATGATTAATTGTTGGGTGCCTATTTTACATATAAATCTATTGACACCCCAAATTTTGGGTGTTAATATGGGTGAAATCAAACTAAAGCGGTTGGTTTTATTGGTATTATCCGTCAGCATTGACCATATCGATGGAGATGTTCAACTTTTCATAGTTCGCACGAAAGTGTCGTGCTTTATGAAAGTGGATATCTCCATTTTTTTATTTAAATAATAACGCTGAGCAGCGAAAAGCTTATGCATCCGATGCGAACTTTTGTTTTCAAAGAGGTTTGTACAAGGAAGTTCACAAAAAGTTTATAGGAGGAAGAGATATGAAGAGAGTTACGTTGTTAAGTGTGGCATTGATTTTAGTAATTATGGTGATTGCAGCTTGTGGAGGAAATACGAAAGTGACACAACAACCTGTAAATAAAAAAGGCGAAGATATAAACAATGATTCGCAGTTAGAAGATACGAAAGAGCCTGTTACCCTTACTTTTTGGAACTATGGTAATACGATTACAGATACGGAATTCGATAAGTTAATTGTACAGCCAACGAAAGAGAAGTATCCTCACATCACACTAGAAAGAATTCGTACAGATGACGATGTGACTCCAGAACAATTGTTGGCAGCAGGTAATTTACCGGACATTATTTATACGAGTACTGGATCTTCTTATTATCGCTTCTTAGATATTGGCATTGTCCAACCATTGGATGAATTGATCAAGAAGCATAATGTAGATATTTCAAAGGTCAAACCAGCAATTCTTGAATCCATTCAAAGTTATACAGAGGATCAATCAATTATCGCAGTGCCATTATCCTTCAATTTATTTATTACGTATTACAACAAGGAAATTTTCGATAAATTTAATGTCCCGTACCCATCAGATGAACCACAAACATGGCAGCAATGGTTGGAAATTGGTCGCCAATTGACTCGTGTTGATAACGGTGTTCAATACTTAGGTATTGATGTAGGTGGCGCAGGTAATTTAGCAAGAAGCTTAAAATTAGCCAATGTAGATCCTGCAACAGACCAATCTACTCTTGCCGATGAACAATGGGAACAAGTTTTTGAACTGTTAAAGCAACAATATGAAATTCCAGGCTTTATTGGAGAAAATCAAGAACTAGTTTACGATCGCACACAATTTATGCAAGAACGCAGATTAGCAATTCGTCATGCTTTCCTAGCCAATATGATTGGACCATTGGAGGAACTTCACAAGGAAGGTATTGAGTTAGATTGGGACATTGCCCCAGCCGCACACTTCGGAGATGAAAAGGTACCAGGAAGTATTCATTCTCTAATTGTTTCTAATCAGGGTGAGCACATTGAGGATGCATTTTTAGTAGTATCTAATGTATTGTCGGATGAAACTCAAAGATTAGTAGCAAGAAATGGACGTGTTCCTTCTATTATAAATCCAGAATTAGAGAAAGAATTTGGAGCAGATATCGAGGTTCTTAAAGGTAAGAAGATTGAAAATGTATTTAAACTGACTCCAATTGCTAATAGTGCACCACATCCACTTGACGGAAAACTTGGTGCAGTATTAGATACGATATCTCAAGAAATAGCGCTAAACGGAAAGGATGTTGTTTCTGCATTACGAGCAGGTAAAGAAGAAAGTGATCGTCTAATAAAAGCATGGGAGGCTACTAGATGAGTAACGAGAACATTAATTATTACTCAGCTGATGTATTAGTAATTGGAGGAGGACCAGCAGGAGCCTGGGCGGCATGGAGTGCAGCGCAAACAGGAGCAAAAGTTATTTTAGTGGATAAAGGATATTTAGGCTCAAGTGGCGCAACAGCTCCCGGAGGAACTAACTTATTATATTTACCTCCTGATCAAGCGCTAAGAGATACTGCTGTAGATATGCGAATGAATTCTGGTGGGTTTTTATCAGAACCTGACTGGATATACCGTGTACTGGACCAAGTTTACATTAATTTAGATCGAATTGAGCAGTGGGGATATCCATTTGTAAGAGATGAAAATGGTGATGCTCAGCGTAATCATCTACATGGACCAGAATATATGGCGCTGATGCGTAAGCAAGTGAAAAAAGCAGGAGTAACAGTTTTGGATCATGCCCCAGCATTAGAATTACTAGTGGATGAACATGGGGTTGGCGGTGCAAGAGGTGTACTTCGTCAACAGAATAAGGAGTGGGAAATTAGAGCAGGCGCTGTTGTTATTGCTACAGGTGGCTGTGCATTTTTAAGTAAAGGTTTAGGATGTAATGTGCTCACAGGTGATGGATATTTGATGAGTGCCGAGGTTGGAGCTGAACTATCAGGGATGGAGTTTAGCCGTCAATATGCACCAAGTGCTGCCTATAGTTCACCTACTCGTGGAAGATTACTTGGATGGGCTACTTATTATGACGAGGATGGAAATGAGCTAGGTGGAGATCGCGGTGGAGATTTCTTAGCAAAAAGACTGCTAAATGGTGGATCAGTGTACGCCATGATGAATAAAGCAGATACGCCAGAAAAACAAGCGATTTTACGTTCAGCACATTCAATCTTCTTCCTACCTTATGATAGAGCAGGAATTAATGTCTTCACAGATATGTTTCCTCTCAGACTTCGATATGAAGGTACTGTGCGAGGAACGGGTGGACTGCGCATTGTAACGGATGATTGTGGAACGACTGTTCCTGGCTTGTATGCTGCTGGAGATGCAGCTACAAGAGAGCGAATTACAGGTGCTGCATCCGGTGGTGGTGCTTTCAATGCTTCCTGGGCAATTTGCTCTGGTACTTGGTCAGGCGAAGGTGCTGCAAATTATGCGAAGAAAGAAGCCAGTACATTTGGCGAACGTGATTTGCAAAGAGCAGGTAAATATGGTCTTAAAGCAGAAAGCACGACACAAGTCGTACAAAACGAAGGTACACCAATAACTTCAAATGTTGCTGAATCAGATGTCATAATTAAAGAACTAGTTAAAGCCATTCAAAACGAGATATTACCACTTGAAAAGAATTATTTCCGTACCGAATCAGGCGTACAAGAGTCACTTGAGAAATTACATGAGCTATGGCCGAAAGTTCAAAACCAAAAAGTAGATTCCATTCATGATGTGGTTCATGCAAGAGAAGCTGCAGCAATGGCTGCGACAGCACGCTGGATTTATACAGCTGCACTTGCTCGAACAGAGACTCGTGGAAGAGGTTTGCATACGTTTAAAGAGTATCCTGAACAAGATCCGAATCAGCATCATCGCATTATAGTGTCTGGATTAGAGGAAATTCAAGTTAGCTATGATACCTCATTTCTAGATAAGGTAGATGAATATCAAGAGCTACACAAAAAGGAAGTGCAAACGAAATGATAGAGTTAGTTAGTGATAGTCGTTGCATTGGTTGCAATATGTGCGTAAAAGTGTGCCCAACTAACGTGTTTGATAAGACTGAGGATGTACCAGTGATTGCTCGACAAGATGATTGCCAAACTTGCTTTATATGTGAAGCTTATTGCCCCGTGGATGCATTATACGTATCTCCATATACGGATGAAGCGGTTGAGGTGGATGAATTACAGCTTGCCAATGATGATGTACTTGGTAGCTGGAGAAAAACTATTGGTTGGGGACCAGGTCGAGTGAAAATTGCTTCTATCGACCAAACCCCATTTATCAACAGAATTTTACCAGAAAGAGTATTAAAGGCTAGAGGGATTTCCGATGTGGATTCTCCATTTGGTCGTTAATAAAAATAAAGGAGATGGTTAGTCATGTCAACAACTAGTCGATTGGAACAAGATCAAACTGTTATTCAATATCGTGAAGAGGTTTTAGAGCATAGAGATGCTGCTAAACCTATACATCCAATTATATTGAACCGTTGGTCTTCTCGTTCATACGCTAATGAATCAATTACAGATGAGCAACTATATACAGTGTTAGAGGCGGCAAGATGGGCTCCTTCTGCCAGCAATGCACAACCGTGGCGCTTTTATATAGCTAAAACTCAAGAGGAGAAGGCGTTATTTCAGCAATTCATTAATCCTCGTAATCGCTTATGGTCACATAAAGCAGCTGTATTTATACTAGTTACATCTGCTAAGTTTAATAACGAAGGAAATCCACAAAGTTCCCACGCTTTTGATGCAGGTGCAGCTTGGGCTACCCTTGCTTTCCAAGCTAGTGCATTAGGATTGAATACGAGAGCAATTGGTGGCTATGATCGAGAAGTAGCTAGAAGATTGTTAACTATACCCGATGACATCGAACTACATGCTGTTATTACGTTAGGCGTTAGAGGAACAATTGAGGAGCTAGATGAAAATTTCCATGAAGCAGAAAAACCAAGTCCAAGAAAAGCATTAGAGGAAAGCATAATGCCAATTACAATACCAGGGCAATATGCAACTGAAAATAAAGAATAAAATTGGCAATTTAGGTATTGAATGTGATAGTCAGTCGTGCTATATTGTATTTATTGAATATATCCGATTAAACATATATGAATAGTATGTTATATGCACAACCGTACAAACGGAGAGCGTTTCTGAGTTAATCAGGAGCGCTCTTTGTCTATAATTAGCTATTCAAAGTATTGGAGGTGGTCATCTTGACTAGGGTTGCAAACAATATTACTGAATTAATAGGAAATACCCCATTGGTACGATTGCATAATATTGTACCTGAAAATAGCGCAGAAGTGTTGTTGAAGTTAGAATACTTCAATCCTGGAAGTAGTGTGAAGGATAGAATCGCCATTCGTATCATTGAAGAAGCAGAGCAAGAAGGGCTTCTACATAAAGGGGATACGATAATAGAAGCAACAAGTGGTAATACTGGAATTGGAATTGCGTTAGTTGCTGCTGCACGTGGTTATAAAGCTGTACTCGTCATGCCAGAAACGATGAGTTTTGAGAGAAGGAACTTACTTCGAGCTTACGGGGCAGAACTTATTCTGACACCCGGTGCGGAAGGCATGAAAGGTGCGATCCGTGTTGCACAAGAGATATTGGATCGTAATCCAAATTATTTTCCGGCCCGCCAATTTGATAATATCGCAAATGTAAATATCCATAGAGAAACGACAGGACCAGAGATTGTTACTGCTATTGATACATTAGATGGTGGTCTCGATGGTTTTGTAGCTGGTATTGGAACTGGTGGAACAATTACAGGAGCAGGAGAGGTGCTGAAAAACAAATATCCAACTATTCAAATTGTAGCGGTAGAGCCTGCCTTCTCACCGGTCTTATCAGGAGGTAAGCCTGCACCGCATAAAATTCAAGGAATCGGCGCTGGATTTATTCCATCAATATTGAACACCAAAATATATGATCAAATTATTACGGTAACGAATGAACAAGCATTTGAAACTGCTCGTCTTGTAGCTAGACAAGAAGGGATACTTGGTGGTATTTCGTCAGGTGCAGCGATCTATGCAGCAATACAATTAGCTAAACAACTTGGAACAGGGAAGCGAGTAGTAGCAGTAGTTCCAAGTAATGGTGAACGATATCTATCTACTGTTCTCTACGCAGACGAACAACAAGTATAAGTGACATTAATCTATTTATCCATGATCTACTGGTAAACCAGAGACATGGCTATCTTATTGTTAAGATAGCTACGTCTCTTTTTTTATATAAAATGTTAGGGAGATGAAGAATATGGCTTTTACATTACAGCTTGGAGATCAAGCGCCAAATTTTAATTTATTATCGGTTGATGGTAAGTATTACGGATTGAAAAATTTTGAGGATGCTAAAGTATTAGTTGTTTTCTTTACAAGTAACAGTTGTCCTTTTGTTGTTGGATCAGATGAAGTCACTCGTCAAACCGTACTGAAATACGCGCCACAAGGCGTTTCATTTATTGCAATTAATGCTAATAGTGCCAATACAAAACCAGATGACTCTTATGAAAAAATGGTTGAACGAATCCAGCAGCATAGATTCCCTTGGGTATATGTTCATGATGCAGACCAAACTGCAGCATTAGCTTACGGTGCACTACGTACACCACATTTCTTCGTGTTTGATCAAGATCGCCAACTTATATACACTGGACGCGGAGTGGATAATCCACGCGAAGCAGACAAAATTACAAGCAATGATTTAGAACGTGCACTAGATGATCACATTGCGGGTAGAGAAGTGCAAACTCCATTAACTAATCCACTAGGATGTAATGTGAAGTGGGAAGGACAAGATAAAAATTGGATCCCAGCTGAAGCGTGTGATTTGATTCTAACGACTAACTAACAGATCAGGCGAAGGTTCCGTATCTGGAGTAATCATTGCCACAGATACGGAATCTTTTATTTTTGTTAAAAATATAACAAAGTAATTTTATGTGAGCATTTAGTGTAGAAACCTTGTCTAAAACGCAATAAGGGAGCGGATGGCTATGGCTGGTATTGTTATCAACCATTTGTATAAACGATATGGCAAGGATAAACAGGTTGTAGTGAATGATTTCCATCTTGAAATTAAGGATCGAGAATTTCTAGTGTTTGTCGGTCCTTCAGGATGCGGGAAATCTACTACTTTAAGAATGATAGCAGGGTTAGAGGATATTACAGAAGGTGAAGTCTATATTGGTGATCAATTGGTAAATCATCTTCCTCCAAAAGACCGAGATATTGCAATGGTATTTCAAAACTATGCCTTATATCCAAACATGAGTGTGTTCGAAAACATTGCTTTTGGTTTGAGGCTTAGAAAACAACCAAGACATGAGATTGATTTGGCTGTGAGAAAAGCAGCAAAAATATTAGAAATTGAGGCATATTTACATCGAAAGCCGAAAGAATTGTCAGGTGGACAGCGTCAGCGTGTTGCTCTTGGAAGAGCGATTGTACGTAATCCTAAAGTGTTTCTAATGGATGAACCACTCTCGAATCTTGATGCGAAACTACGTGTCCAGATGAGAATGGAATTAATAAAGCTACACAAAAGTTTAGCGGCAACATTCATCTATGTCACACATGATCAGGTTGAAGCAATGACAATGGCTGATCGCATTGTAGTTATGAAGGATGGAGTTGTACAACAAATCGATACGCCAGAAGCAGTTTATGCTACGCCAAGCAATACTTTTGTCGCAAGCTTTATCGGTTCCCCACAAATCAATTTAATTCAAGGGAAAGTAATAGCTGACAAGGCAGGTCGATTAACTTTCCAAACGAAAAGATATAACTTACCTATTGGGCAAGAGGCATCAGATATTTTGCGAAAGCATAATAAAATTGATCGAAGAGTCACGCTTGGACTTCGGCCAGAGCATATAGCATTAGAAGGGTTATATACGGAGCCGGTTATTACAGCTACATTTCATATTAGTGAGTTGATGGGAGCAGATCGTTTCCTCCATCTTGATATTGGCGAAGAGAAATTACTTGTTATGCGGGTAGATGCTTACTACAAAACTAATGATCAAGAAAAACTACGTATTGTTCCAGATATGTCCAAAGCACTTTATTTTGAAGCAGATAGTGGAGAACGACTAACATTAAATAATCCATAAAAAACAACAAGTTCTAACTAAGGACGGAAAGGAGTGGCATGTAATGATACGAGGTAAATTACAAATGAAAAGTAGATATGTTTGGTTAATTTTATTATTGCTAGTTATCGCTACATTAACGACGGGACTTATTTCTAGTCAAGTAAAGGGCACTCTTCGTTCAGGTCCGTATCAAGCGAACTTATCACTAAAGGGATTTGTAAGTTGGGAGGATCAGTCTGTAGCAGAAGCTGATCTAGATCCCTATTATGCGAATGTTCTTCAGGATTGGGAGCAGCAACAAATAACTTCGGCAACATCTCGTATTGAAATAGACGCTACCACTCCTTCTGCTCAATCGAGTCAAACTGACATCTATGAGGGCTCATACGGAGGCAAAGATAATGTACTCATATGGGAATCTAGGGACACGCACTGGATAGAATATGAAGTTAATGTTCCAGAGGGTGGATTATATGAATTACATGCGCTCTATCACCCTATTAAAGGTGAAAGTTATACCCGACCGATAGTATGGGATGTCAAGATTAACGGAGAACGTCCTTTCCGAGAAGCATCATCAATCACATTATATCGATTGTGGCGTGACAAGAGCGAAATTTTGAAAAATGATGACGGTGATGAGATTCGTCCTGTAGCACAGGATATTTCAGACTGGAGTCAATGGCCGTTCGTAGATGCTGGTGCCAATTATGCAAAGCCGCTTAAGTGGTATTTTACACAAGGTAAAAACACGATTCGGATTGAAGGTTATGAGCCAATCGCGTTAGATAAATTTTACTTAGAACCGCCTAAGGTTTTGCCTACTTACAATGATGTTACTAATGAGCAGGAAATAGAACCACTTAATCAAGAGATCATTACGTTGCAGGCAGAACAAATGGAATGGAAGAATGATCCTTCTATTGTAATGATGTGGGATCGTGATTGGAGTACTGTTCCTCGTGCAAAAGGACGTATTACTTATAATACGATGGGGGGAGTTCGGTGGGATTGGCCAAACCAAGAGGCTGCTTGGGAATTTGAAGTAAGTGAAAGTGGATACTATCAAATTGGAATGAGAGCACTTCAAGAAAGATTTTCCCAAAAAGCTTCTTTTAGAAGAATTCAGATCGATGGGGAAGTTCCTTTTGAAGAATTATTGACGTATCGATTCCCATATTCCTCTTCATGGAAGGGAGTAGTGCTTGAGGATAGTTTGGAAGAGCCTTTCAACTTCTATTTGGAAAAGGGGACACATACTTTATCGATAGCTTTGACACATGCAACGATAAGTCCAATTGTCCGTGGCATAGAGAATTTAAGCTCACTATTGCGTGAGGCTGAACAAGATATAAGATCTTCGACTGGACGCCAAATTGATCGAAACCGTACTTGGAAGCTAGATCGAGATTTACCAGGTTTAACTGACAAACTAGAATTAGCACAAGCTAACTTAATTGTTTTGGCAGATGAAATGGCAAATGTGAATGGAAGTAAGGACAGTATAAGTGAAGGTTTTCGAGCATCGGCGAGTGATATTGAGGAATTATTAAAGCATGCTGATGATATACCCTACTATGTAGATGAGATTACTTCAATTACTGAAAAAATCAATAATTTTGTCGTTAATTTGCATAAGCAACCACTCCAATTAGATGAAATATATATTGTACCTTATGGTCAATCGATTCCTGTGATGGAAACATCTGTGGGAGATAAGGTCGTAGGACAGTTAGCTAACTTTGCCTATTCATTTAATACACGTCAAAGTTTAGATGATATGGATGCGACGGAGTTAAATGTTTGGGTACTGCGTGGTCGAGATTATGTAACACAACTACAAGATCTTGTTAATGAACAATTTACGCCAGCAACTGGAATTAAAGTGAAAGTGAATCTACTTCCTACTACTCAATTGCTCGTTTTATCTAATGCGGCGGGATTGCAACCAGATATTGCCCTTGGATTAAATCAAGATTTACCTGTTGATTATGCAATTAGAGGGAGTATATATGATCTTTCAAAATTCGAAGATTTCGATGAACTATATGAACGCTATAGCCCAGGATCATGGCAAGCGTTGTATTACGACGGAGGTTATTATGCTATTCCTGAGACACAATCGTTCCAAGTTCTCTATTATCGTAAAGATATTATGCGAAATCTTGGATTAGAAATTCCTGAAACTTGGGGAGACGTATATGATGCACTACCAACTTTGCAACAAAATGATATGAATTTTTATATCAATCCAACTGAATTTTTACCATTTATCTATCAAAATGGTGTTGATTTCTACTCAGCTGATGGACTAACTACGGCACTAGATTCACCCGAAGGTTTCAAAGCATTCCAACAGTGGACTGATTTGTTCAATATGTATGCTCTTGAAAAACAAGTGCCGAGCTTTTATCAACATTTCCGTAATGGAACAATGCCTATCGGTATCTCTGATTATAATATGTACATTCAATTGTCGGCAGCAGCACCAGAACTTAACGGTCGCTGGGGAATGGCACTTATTCCAGGAGTGGAACAAGAGGATGGATCTATTACTAGATGGGCAGGCGGGCAACAAACGACAGGGGTAATTTTCGAGAAGTCTCAGAAAAAAGATGATGCGTGGACTTTTATGAAATGGTGGGTATCCACAGAGGCTCAACAACGTTATGGTTCAGATCTAGAAGCTATAAATGGAGTTTCATTCCGCTGGAACACCGCTAATATAGAAGCCTTTACTCAACTTCCTTGGAAAAAAGAAGATTCAAATGTCATTTTAGAACAATGGTCTTGGTATCGAGAAAAAGAAAATCCTCCTGGAGGTTACTTCTTGGGACGTGAACTGAATAATGCTTGGGTAGCGTCAGTAATCAATGGAACGAACTATCGAACGGCGCTTGAGACAACAGTTATGGATATCAATCGCGAATTACTGCGAAAACAGCAAGAGTTTGGTTTTGTGAATGAAAACGGCGAGATCCAAAAAAGGTTCAGCTTCCCTCAAATCACTGATCCATGGGCGGGAGTGAATGATTATGTCAAATAAAATAAGGATTCATTTGCAAAATATTTGGAAGTTCAGATTAAGCTACTTATTTATTACGCCATTTATGCTTTGTTTCCTAGCATTTATTGTTGTACCTGTTGTAGCTGCTGTTGTTCTAAGCTTTACCTATTTTAATGCTATTGAAAAGCCTAGATTTATTGGGTGGCAGAACTTTCAATATCTAATATCACAAGATTTATTGTTTCTAAAATATGCTCTTCCTAATACTTTTAAGTTTGCTTTAATCGTTGGACCTGGTGGTTATATAGCGGCTTTTCTGTTGGCATGGTTAATCTCTCAATTACCAGGTAAATTGCAGAAGTGGTTCTCTCTTGCAATGTATACACCATCGCTAACGATCGGAATTGCCATGTCTATTGTGTGGTTGCCGATGTTGACAGGTGATCGAATTGGTTACTTGAATAGTATTCTTCTTAGACTTGGGGTTATAGATGTGCCTCAATTATGGGTAACTGATCCGGACTATTTAATGAATGCCATGATAGTGGTCACATTATGGTCAAGTATGGGTGTAGGGTTTCTCGCTATGCTCGCAGGCATCCTTAATATTAATAAAGATTATTATGAAGCAGCTCGAATAGACGGTATGAAAAGTAGGTTACAAGAAATATGGTACATTACGATACCATCTATGAAACCACAGATGTTATTCGGAGCAGTAATGGCTATTGTAGCCACATTTAAGACAGGTGCCATTGGAGTGGAACTATCGGGAACGAATCCAACACCTGCGTATTCCGGACATCTTATTATTAATCATATTGAAGACTTTGGATTTATTCGGTTTGAGATGGGCTATGCAGCGGCTATTTCTGTGTTTTTACTTATTGTTATGTATGCTTCAAATCGATTAAGCTGGGGACTTTTTGGAACGAAAGGAGATGAATAATATGTGGTATAAGTTTCAATTATATCGCCGGAATAGAGTACAAACAATGGATGGATTCCAGAAATTATTAACGGTAATTCTCATCGTGATCTCTATTTTCATGTTATTACCTATCGTCTATATATTTAATCATGCATTTAAGCCATATCATGAGTTGTTTGTGTATCCACCTACCTTTATCGTGAAAGAGCCTTCCCTGCAAAATTTTAATGAACTTCTTTCTGTTACAGCAAGGTCAACTGTACCTATGATTCGCTACATTTTTAACAGCGTATTTGTATCGGTAGCATCCGTTGTACTTGTAACGATTGTTAGTGCACTATGTGCGTACCCTTTAGCTAAACATAAGTTTCCAGGGGCAGCATTTGTGTTTAGTAGCATTCTTTTGACTTTAATGTTTGCACCAGAAGTCGTACAAATTCCAAGATATTTAGTCGTAAGTCAATTGGGCATTATGAATACTTATTTTGCTCATTTCCTTCCGATGATGGCTATGCCCGTTGGCGTGTTTTTACTTAAGCAATTTATGGATCAAATACCAGATGCATTATTAGAGGCTGCTCGAATAGATGGAGCGAGTGAGTTTACAGTGTTTCTACGAGTGGTGATCCCTGTATGTATGCCAGCTGTTGCTACAGTAGCTATATTAGCGTTTCAAAATTCGTGGGCGAATATTGAAACGTCATCGTTATTTATGCTTGACGATGAGATGAAGAGCTTTGCTTTCTTCTTATCGACGTTAACTAATAACTTGGCTAACAATGTTGCTATGCAAGGTGCAGCTGCGGTCGCATCACTTATTATGTTTATTCCTAATCTAATTGTATTTGTAATTTTACAAAGTAAAGTTATTACGACTATGGCACATTCAGGTATTAAGTAGAGATAGGGGGAGGTCAGATGCATAAGCAACTGCGGCGGTTCTTACTACTGCCACTGTTACTATTGATATTATTAGTGAACGCAATCTTACAGCCTCAGACTGCTTCGGCGGATGTACCTTATACAACCTATTATAAGGACAATTATGGTCAACATTATCAAATTCAAGCAGCGTATACACCAACAGCAATGATTGGTTCGCAACTATTTATAGAAGTAAATGGAGAAGAACAATACTCACCACTAGTTCAACCGCAGGATCTATTTATTGACCAAGACGATCAAATGTACATCGCAGATACAAACAATAATCGAATTGTACATTTGAATGAACGTGGAGAATTAGTTCGAATTCTTGAATTTCCGGATAATCCACTGAAACAACCTCAAGGTGTATTTATTACAGATAAAGGTGACATCTATATTGCCGATACGGGTAATCACCGGATCTTGAAATTGAATAAAGAAGGAATAATAATTGCGGAATTCGGTAAGCCAGAGAGTCCTCTTATTCCAGACGGTTTTAAGTATGATCCAATAAAGCTTGTTGTTGATAAAAGAGGGTTTCTCTATATTGCTACATTGGGTGGCTATCAAGGTTTGTTGCAATTGGATCCTGATGGTAATTTTCAAGGTTTTTTTGGAGCTAATAAAACAAGCTTTTCTGTTGTAGATAGCATTAAAAGACTCCTTTATAGTCGTGAAATGTATGAGCGAGAAATTAGTAAATTGCCGGGTTCCATTACTAGTGTTGCTTTAGATTCCAATGGATTTGTTTATACGGTAACCAAAGAGGTTAAGCGTGGGCAAGTTAAAAAGTTGAATATTGCTGGACTAGATCAATTGGCAGGAAAAAGCGAATATTCTAACTCGGATGATGCTAGTTCATTTGGTGAAAAAATTCGCTCTGGTGGATATAGTAGGGGCGTAACATCACAACTCAATGATTTAACGGTTGATAAAGATGGGAATATCACCGTGATCGATTCAAAATTAAATGTAGTCAGTCAATACGATAGTAATGGTAATCTACTATTTTTCTGGGGAGGAGCTAGTCAGGACACAACAAGTAAACTCGGTAATATTAAATTGCCTTCTGCTGTCGCTAATGATTCCAAAAACAATTTATACATTTTAGATAGTGAAAATAATGTGATTCAAAAGTTCTCATTATCCGAATTCGGAGAGTATGTTCACAGCGCTAATTCACTTACACAAGATGGAAGATATGTAGATAGTGAACCAATATGGGAAGAAGTGAATCAACTGAATGCGTACTATGCACCTGCAGTTCTCGGTTTAGCCAAAGCTGCTTATAAGAAAGGTGAATATGAGCAAGCAGAACAATTATTTACTTCTATTGGCGTCGCTCAAGGTTATTCTGATTCATTTTGGCAAAATCGCTTGTTATGGTTTCAAAATCAATTCGGTTTTTTTATGAATTTATTTATAGCAGCATTTGCTTCATTAACGCTATTCCGATATATTGCACGCAAGAGAAACTGGAAGCTTCAAGTACGACTAACAGATCGATCAGTATTGCTGCAGCAACTAAAGCATACGTTCTATATTATTCGCCAACCGATTGATGGATTTCATGCCATTCGTTATGAACAAAAAGGCAGTATATTAAGTGGAACGATTCTACTAGTTTTTGCCATAAGTTCATACGCGATTATGTCATCGCAAATACATTTTATATTTAATCCATCTGTCATTGTACGAGTGGAAGTGTTTACGCCGATTGTCCAATTTTTAGTATTTTGGTTTGGATATGTGGTCTCAAATTATTTAATAAGTTCTTTGAATCAAGGAGAAGGAAGATTACGTGATGTTTATATTGCTAGTTCATATGCCATGTTCCCATTTATTATTGTTGGCTTACCGCTTACGTTAATATCTAGAGTGATGACATTGAATGAAGAAGCAATATTTATGTTTTTACAGTATTTTCTGTATGGGTGGGTTATTTTACTTATTTTTTGGAAGGTGCAAGGCATTCACAATTTTAGTGTTGGTGAAACGATAAAAACATTAATTTTAACGTTAATAACGATGGCTATATTAGCAATATTACTATTTCTTATGTTTAGTTTATCAAGCGAACTTTATCACTTTGTATATTCAATCTATCAGGAGGTGGCTATTCGATGATTCGAAAGCATGGAACAACGATTGCAGGCGCAGTAGCCACGCTATTGGTATTGGGTGTATTAGTATGGTTTATTCAATCAGAAGTAGGGAGTGAAGCACCCAACTTAATTAATGTAATTGCTAGTGAAATAAGCGCTGATGCTTCAGCTAGAATAGAAGCTCGACTACCTGTTGAAACAGATTTTGTCCTTGCAGGAGAATCAGATCATTTGAAACTGTGGGCAGATCAATCGACCGGACATTTCAAAGTCGAACAAAAAGATTCTGGTTACGTTTGGAGATCTTATCCTGATCCTGCTTATTGGGATACTGAAACTTCAACAGGGTTGTGGTATTCCAATTTGTTATCACCTGTCATGATTGAATACATTGATGCTACCAACTCAAAATCTCAAGCAAAATTAACAAACTTGATGGAAGAAAAAGGAGTCATTGAACAATATGAAAGGATCTCAAATGGATTTCGAGGAGTTTATCATTTCGTGAATAGCGGATTCAAAATTCCATTTGAAGTGGTGCTGGGGGATAATTTTGTAGAAACGAAAGTGATCGACAGTGGTATTGAGGAAGGGAAATATAGTCTACTAAATCTAAAGCTATATTCTCAGTTTGGGGCAAAACCATCTATTAATGAGGATGGGTATATATTAATTCCAGATGGTCCAGGAGCACTTATAAAGTTTGATCAGAATAAAAATCAAGACAAATCGATTTATCGAGAGATGGTCTATGGATCAGATCTATCATTCTATAATGAGGCTACGAATCGTCAAACGGTTACAATGCCTGTTTTCGGAATAAAGTCAGGCAAACAATCATTTTTAGCCGTTTTAACTGAAGGGGAAGAATATGCGAAAATATTTGCTGCTCCAGCAAATGCCCTTGGTCAATCGAATTGGGCAACAGGAGAATGGCAATATCGCATTAAGTTTTTCCAAAGTACAGATCGTGATGGCAATCAGGGTTTTTTCACTTATAGTAATGAGCGATTTGAAGCACCGTCTAGAACAACTAGATACTATTTAATGTCAGGTGATCACAGCGAGTATTCAGATATGGCCACAACATACCGTAATTATTTAATAGAAACTTATGACTTAACCAAGCAGGAAAATGTAAGTGACAATATCCCTTTTTATGCTGATCTAGTAGGTGCGGATCTACAAGAAGGTTTACTTTGGGATGATTATATTACAGGTACAACGACAGACGAGGCCCTTAACATAGTAGATAAATTGTATGAGTCTGGAATCCAAAATGTAAATGGTATCTATAATGGCTGGCAAAGATGGGGATATAGCTCATATGGCGGACTTTTTCCTGTTGATCAACGATTAGGTGGCAATGAAGGGATGCAAAAATTCACTACTCATACGAAAGCATTAGGCGGGAAAGTATTTCTAGCAGCCAATTATGCACTTTACAGTAGCAATCGTGGAAACTTTTGGAGCTTAAACGATGGGCTTCGTAATATGGCAGGAACATTGTTGAAATATGAGGCGAATAATGGGGATGAAATTCCTTATGTTTCTCCACACTATGCTTTCAATGAAGTTGCTGATGATTTAGTTGATTATACTTCCATTGGGGTAGATGGTGTGATGTTTACAGGAGGGATTGGAAATGCTCCGCATACCGATTTTAATACGAATAATAAAGCGAGTAGAGCTGATGTTATCATTGGACAACAGGATACTTTAACTTCTGTAACGCGTGAAATTGGAGAGTCAGCAGTGGATGAAGCGGCTTTCTATAGCTTAGGTTCTGTGAATCATATTCACCGACTCGCAGATGATTATTCCTATGATATTTTTGTGGATGAGACGATACCCTTTGCACAAATGGCTTTACACGGACTTGTAACGTACACTTCCGAGTGGGGAAATATGCGTAATGAATATCATAATGAATTTTTACGGAGTGTGGAATACGGGGCTTATCCTGCCTATATTTTTTCAGCTGCACCATCAGGCGCTTTCAAGAAAGCATATTCCATCTGGCATTATAGCCTTAATGAAGATTCTTGGATCGATTCGGCTGCCGAGCAATATAAACGTATGAATGAAGCACTCAAGGATGTCCAGGATCAATTTATTGTGCATCATGAAACTTTATCAGACGGCGTAAAACTAACTGAATATGAAAACGGTAAGCGTATTATCGTCAACTATAATACTGAAAGTTATTCGTATCACAATATTGTTGTACCTGCACAAGATTTTGTTGTAGTGAAGGAGGGGAAATAAATGCTAGCGAGAATGAAGAAATCACTACAGCATAATAGATTCAATCTATTAAATCGATCAACTAAAACACGTCGACCAATTTGGCGCAATACAGCTACACTACGAAAAATTGAAGGCTCTTTTTTTATTGCACCTTGGATTTTCGGATTTATCGCATTTGTCGCATTTCCCCTAGTATATTCCTTTTATATGAGCTTTAATCTAGTGAAAATTACCGTTACTGGAGTACAATCTTCTTGGGTTGGCATTCAATACTACCGTGAGATTCTGTTTTCAGATGGGGGATTATTATATGATGATTTATTTCCTTTTCTGAGAGAGGCATTAGTAATTATTCCGATTATATTAGTGTTCTCGTTAATGATAGCTATTTTACTAAATATGAAATTTTATGGTAGAGGTCTGTTTCGAGTTATTTTCTTCTTGCCAGTCATATTCTCTTCGGGGCAAATTATTGATGAGTTTATGGAGCAAGGCGAAGGGTCCTTAACGATTATTTCAGATTTGAAGGTGGATACATTTCTTCAACAATATCTACCCGAGATGTGGCTGAATCCAGTTCAAAATGTAATTGGTTCGTTTGTATTAGTGCTCTGGTATTCAGGTGTGCAAATACTTATATTCTTAGCAGGAAGACAAACGATATCAGGCAGTGTATACGAGGCGGCACGCATCGATGGGGCGGATCCATGGAGTATTTTTTGGAAAATTACATTGCCAGGAATGGCACCATTTATTTTCTTGAATTTAATCTATACCATTGTTGATCTATTCACGTATCCTTCAAATCCAATTATAGGTAAGGTGACCACAGATAACTATGGTCTATCGAGCGCATTAGCTTGGATTTACTTTATGATTGTACTCGTATTCATTGGAATTGTTCTTGTTATATATTCAAGAATTAACAATAAGTTAGCTGCACAAAGATAATATAAGAGAGGTGGACATAGAATGAATAAAGTGAAACAGTTATTACTAGGAAAAGAAGTAGACAAAGGTTTATTGTTTCGTATTTTCATGTATCTACTACTTATCGATGTAGCTTTTATTTATTTGAAACCGATAATTTATATGCTAACAACAATGATCAAAAGTAAGTCTGATTTACTTGATCCAGCAGTAATATGGGTTCCGATGAAGTTATACGCTGGCCACCTCATTGATGCACTAAGCATGCTTGACTACTGGAAGGGATTTACGATAAGTGTTACCGTAGCTAGTTTAAGTGCATTCTTTCAAATAATTTCATGTGCAATTGCTGGATATGCTTTTGCTAGACTGGAGTTTCCGTTCAAAAAGTTTTGGTTTGCTGCTTTGTTATTTACCTTTATTATGCCGCCACAAGTAACGATTCTGCCATCTATCTTAATGTTCAAAGAATTTGGTTGGATTAATACTTATTGGCCACTAATTATTCCTACTTTGTTCGGACACGGTTTAAAAGGAGCTTTATTTGTACTCATATTTAGACAATTTTTTTCAACATTACCGAAGGAAATGGAAGAGGCTGCTCGTATGGATGGAGCTGGCGCATTGCGAATATTTTTCAAGGTCATGTTACCTATCTCTAGATCAGCCATTATTGTAGTGTTTTTATTTTCATTTGTATGGACATGGAATGATGCCTATTTCCCTTCTATGTACATGTTCGGAGCATCCGATGTCCCTTTATCTACAAGTTTATCTAAGTTAAATGCAAAATTAGCTATGGAGGCACAAGAAGGTGGTTTACGAGCTTTTTTAGAACCTATTAAAATGGCTTCATCATTCTTTATCATCTTGCCGTTATTAGTACTATACGCTTTTACTCAAAGATGGTTTGTAGAAGGGATTGAACGTACAGGAATTGTGGAATAGCAAGGTATGGAAGAGGCGGATATAAATGTAGTTCATACTGTTATAGGAAGTGGTGCAAAGTTGGATTCACAACGTATACTATCGCAGTTTTTCAAGAAAACATGGATCTTCTATATGTTTTCGATCTTGCTTCATGGTATTGCTAATATTATTCAGGTTCAATTCCCACATGTATTAGGGAAATTTACAGATGAACTACAATCGGGTCAACTATCATGGGATGGGATATATCGCTATGGTTGGCTATTACTTTTAATTGGTGCTGGTTTCGCAATATTAGGGGGACTTGGACAATATTTGGTCATGTATACAGGGCGATTGTTCGAGTACTTGAATAGACAACGACTATACACTCATTTTCTCGGATTAAGTGAAAAGTTTTATTCCAACAATGGGGTCGGCAAACTATTAAGTTATTTTATGAACGATATTACTGCCGTTCGAGAGTCAATCTCGATGGGCGTGAACCAAACAGCGAATGCATCGATGTTACTTATCTCCACTATTGTTATGCTACTGCTCTCGGATGTTCCTTTATATTTGGTGGTGGCAAGTATTATCCCACTATTGTTAATTCCTATCATTGTCGTTTGGGTAGGACCTATTATTAAAAAACGTTCGTTAAAGGTGCAAGAAGCACTAAGCGCAATGACTGCCTCCGCCGAAGAACAATTTGCAGGTATTCGAGTGACTAAGAAATTTGCAGTAGAATCTGTCATGAATAATCGCTTTGGTGAAACAGTAGATGCAATCAAAGAAAATCAACTTCGCCTCGTACGAGTTTCTTCACTATTTCAAGCGATCATTCCTTTTCTAGGATCAGTATCTCTTATCGTTGCAATTGTATTAGGTGGCTACTTAACAATTCAAGGGAGAATTACATTAGGTAGTTTCGTAGCGTTAACGTTATATGTTCGCATGCTAATGAACCCACTTCAGCAAATTGGTAATGTCATTAATACTGTTCAGAGAGCAAGAGCGTCTCTAGAGAGATTAAATGATTTACTAGGTAAAAAACCTGATATTGTGGAATCTAGTCAAGCCATTGATCTTCCTTCTGAGAAAATGAGTATCTCAATTCACGATCTATCGTTTAGCTATGAGAAGGAATCGAATGGAGAAGAGGGAAGAAAAGCGCTCAGTAATATTTCTTTCACAATACCAGAAGGAACAACACTTGGGGTTATTGGGCGCACAGGAAGCGGGAAAACTACACTGATGAAGTTATTATTACGTTTATATGATCCTCCTGCAAACACCATTTTATATGATCATTATGATGTTAGAGAGTTAACAATTGAAAGCTTACGGACCTCAATTGCATATGTGCCACAGGATGGCTTTTTGTTTAGTTCTACGATACGTGAGAATATCGCCTTCTTTAAGCGGGACATAGACGAAGAGAAAGTATTATGGGCGGCGCAAGAGGCACGCATTTATGACAATATTATCGATCTACCTGATCAATTTGAAACTAAGCTAGGTGAGCGCGGAGTAACATTATCTGGCGGGCAGCGACAAAGAACCAGTTTGGCTAGAGGCATAATAAAGGAAGCGCCTATCCTAATACTTGATGACAGTGTGAGTGCTGTAGATTCTGTAACTGAAAGTGAAATTTTGAACAATATTAAGCAATTAAGGCAAGGGAAGACGACGATTATTATCGCAAATAGAGTTAGCGCATTAAAACAAGCAGATGATATTATCGTACTGGATGGAGGAGTAATTGTTCAGCAGGGTCGACATGAACAATTACTTGAAGAAGATGGCCTCTATCGCAAATTGTTTGAATTGCAGGAGGAGGGAACAAGAGCCTAATGGCACAAGCGATTAACAATTGGCAGATGGATCAAAAGGCAGATTTAAATGCCCCAAAGGAAAAACCAAAGTACATTTCCACCTTTCGAGCTTTATCTGGATATATGTTAGAGCATAAATACACGTTTATAGGTTTTATCATCTGTACATTAATTGCTATTGGCGGCGAGTTACTACAACCTTATTTGCTCAAACTTGTAATCGATGACAACTTGATGGTAGGTAAAAATGATTATAGCAACTTACTAACTATTGGTGGAATATATTTAGCATTATCAGTCATTAGTTTGCTCTTCACCTATTTGCAAAATAATTTATTACAAAAAGCAGGACAGAGTATTGTCGCAAGTATTCGCAAACGATTATTTAATCATATTTCTAAGCTTTCTATGTCTTATTTTGACCGTGTACCAAGCGGTAGTTTAATTACACATGTATCAAGCGATACAGAGGCAGTGAATCAATTTTTCCAGCAAGTTGTCCTTAGTATTTTTAGAGATGGATTTACGCTAGTCTTCATTCTGATTCTGATGTTCCAATTAGACGTTAGTTTGACCTTATACTGTTTAATTTTATTACCTGTAATTGCATGTATAGCGATTGCGTTTCGATCCTATATGCGAACGACTTATCAATTAGCTAGAACAAGATTGTCTCGTTTAGTTTCTTTTGCTGCTGAGAACTTGGCAGGCATGCCATTAATTCAAGTGTTTCATCAACAAAAGGAGCAAAGTAATCAATTTCATGAAAAAAATGATTCCTATTTTCGCGCTAATCTTAGAGAAATTCGGACAAATGTATTGTTTAATCGTTCGTTTGAAATTCTTAATAACATTGCTATTGCTTGTATTGTTTGGTTTGGTGGTCAAGCGGTATTAGGGAAAACGCTTGAATTCGGTGTGTTATATGCCTTCATTACATATATTCGCTTATTTTTCCAACCAATTAATACAATTACTCAACAATGGAACACACTGCAAGCTGCTACTGTTGCCATTCAACGTATTTGGACATTGCTAGCCATTGAACCTGATGTGAAGGATCACGTAGAAGCAAAAGAACTATCTTTATCTAAAGTTAAGGGCGCAATTAACTTTAATCGTGTTGTGTTTTCTTATGGAGATGGTGAACCCGTTATTAAAAATTTAAACCTAAACATTAAACCAGGTGAGATGATTGGTATTGTTGGAACCACCGGGGCGGGCAAAAGCTCACTTATAAGTCTATTATGCCGATTTTATGATGTGAATGAAGGAGATATTTCGATTGATGGTCATTCAATTACTCAATTACAACAGTCACAATTACATCGCATGGTTGGCTTAGTACAGCAAGAGCCATATCTATTTACAGGTAGCGTATTGGATAACGTTCGGTTATTTGATCAATCCATTTTACGAGAACAAGTTATTGATGCTTGTCGCTTTATCGGAGCAGATACGATTATCGATCGAATGAAGGATAGTTATGATACAGGACTCTCTGAAAGAGGTAGTGGATTGTCCGCGGGTGAACGACAGTTAATATCATTTGCTCGTATTATTGTGTTCCAGCCTCGTATTCTTATATTAGATGAAGCAACTGCTAATTTAGATTCACAAACAGAACAACTGATTAGTAGAGCTCTTGATATCGTATCGCAGGGACGCACGACTATTATTATTGCCCATCGATTATCTACTGTAATGGGTGCGGATCGAATCATCGTTATGCGACAAGGAGAAATCGTGGAAGAAGGCAATCATTCGGAATTAATGCAACTTGAAGGGCATTACCAAGAGATGTATCTTTACACTCAAGGAATCACCAATGAAATGGTTAAGATTTAACATTAATTGTTCCCTCCCCAAAGCTCTGAAACAATTGTAAAAATTTAGCGTATAAGACTATGAAGGGACGGAGGAGGGAGCAGAATGAATGGTTTGATTGGGTTTCTATTTTTAGTTGGTGGATTAATTGGATTCTTCTCACCTCAAACAGCATGGTATCTATCTATTGGATGGAAGTTGAGGGATTCAGAACCTAGTGATGCAGTGCTTGCTTGGAATAGAATTTCGGGTGTTATTTTAGTGTTGATTGGTTTTATTATGATAGCATCATCTTGTGCTAATTTATTTACTGGCGGTAGTCAAGGGCGATGGGCAGAGCAATTTCAGCAACGAGTAGAAGCGGGAGAAATTAGTTCAATTTCAATTATAATATCCCCAGCAAAAAAATTAACAGATGATGAATTAAGCGAAGTCAGTCCATTCATACGTGAGGCAACATTAATACCATTCGATATACCGAATTCTTATAGCTCAAGTGGCCATGGCACATTGAAATTTAACGATGGTTTTGAAGTGGATTTGGAGTTTTTTGGTTCTTCCGGAGGGATCGAGCTTCATCCAAATGATATAGACAAAGGGTTCAAAATAGAAAGTGTACAACTTGAACGATGGTTTAGAGCTTATTTAAACGAGATGTATGAAACTGTAGATTAGCTAGAAATCATAAAAATGGTGTCTCATTGTCTAATAGTAGACAACAGAGACACCATTTTTTATTTTTTATTCATTACACTATGTTTACTACCGTAGAACAGATAGATAAACAATCCGATGATAAACCATATACCACATGCAATCCACGTATGAACAGATAGTTGGAATATTAAAAATACACTTAATAAGAATGATCCGATCGGCACAATAGGAAAGAACGGTACTTTGAATCCTCCTGATGGTATATTCTTATCTTTTCGTAAGTAAATAACGCCAATAGACACGATGATAAAGGCTACTAAAGTACCAGTGCTAACTAGTTCAGCCAGCTCTGATAATGGAATGAAACCGGCACATAAAGCAACAAGTATGGAGAAAATCCAAGTGTTTTTAACTGGTGTCTTATATTTTTTACTAAGCTCATACATACTTCTTGGCAGTAATCCATCTCGTCCTAATGCGTATAGAACTCTTGTCCCGCCATATAACATAACTAATATGACAGTCATCATTCCAACAACAGCACCTAGTGAAATAATACCTGCCACCCAATCTTGATGAATGACTTGTAAAGCAAAGCTAACGGGATCAGTTACGTTAAGCTTTGTATAGGGGACAAGACCGGTTAATACAAGCGAAACTGTTACGTAAAGGAGAGAGCAAATAACTAACGAACCAATAATACCAATCGGCATATTACGACGTGGATTTATTACTTCCTCAGCAGCTGATGAGACAGCATCAAATCCGAGATAAGCGAAGATGACAAGAGATGTCCCACTTAATACACCACTTACTCCAAAAGGCATAAAAGGTTGCCAATTTGCTGGTTCCACGTAAAAAATACCGACTCCAATGAACAATAGAATAACGCCTACTTTTACAAAAACCATAATCGTATTAATTTTTGTAGACTCTCGAATTCCAATCGTTAATAAGAGCGCAATTACTAAAACAATTGCAATAGCTGGTACATTAATATACGTCCCATTGGAAGGATCCCAAGGTCCGGATATAGCTTGCGGGATAGAGAGATTAAATCCTGCTAGCAATGAATTTAGATATGATGACCAGCCTGTGGCGACAGAAGCGACAGCTAGACCATATTCTAACAATAGCGCCCATCCAACTAACCAAGCAATTAATTCTCCAAATACTACATATCCATACGTGTATGCACTACCTGCAACAGGGATTGCTGATGCGAATTCTGAATAACACATTCCTGCCAAAGCACAAACTATAGCAGCCAAAATAAACGAATATATAATAGCTGGTCCTGAATGACTTGCAGCTACTGTACCAGGAAGAATGAATATACCTGTTCCAACAATAGCTCCAACCCCAAGCATAATGAGATCAAACGGTCCTAATGATTTCGTTAGCTTAACACCATTGTCGTTGTTTAATAATTCTCCAACAGGTTTTTTCCTGAACCATACACTTTTCATAATAAGCCCCAATCTATTAAACATATGTAGAAATTCTATACTGTAACTTATTAAATATCAAATGTTGAGAACAACTTTCAAAATAAATTGGTGATGGATGAAATATATAGAAATTAATAAAGAAAAATACAATATGTATCGAAG
Organism: Paenibacillus endoradicis; assembly: GCF_024721975.1. Next base: position 98,795 of record NZ_JANQBB010000005.1, read on the forward strand.
TAATTGATGAGAAAGTATCTGTCTATTGATTTTGTGACAAGGAGATTATTTAAGTACAACAAAAAAAAGGATGTCTCATTTTTGCTAAGAGACATCCTTTATGCTAATTTTATCTCCCTTTAATAGGGGTGGTTTACAATTAGAAGTTGATAACAATATTAGAAGTAAACGTGAGTAATTTCTAGTGTTCGTTCGGTTGTTAAGTCAATAAATTCATGACCTATTTTAATAAGTGGACTGAAAAACTCAGTTGGATGAGTCATAATAATTGATCCTGTACGACCATCATTCAATTTAATTCTTTTTCCAATAAAGTTAGGTATCATATGTTGAATAAAAGTATGGGTGATCACAGGATCTAACTCTGAAAAGCTCAGACGATATAATTCTTTCAGAACGAATAATAGGTCTCGTTCTTTCTGATAAACTCGGGAGGAAATCATTGCGCTGTATATATCAGCTACAGCGATAATACGCCCAATTTGAGATATTTCTTGGTTCTTAACACCGTGAGGGTAGCCTGTGCCATTAATTCGTTCATGATGTTGCAGCGCACCAATTGCTAATTCCTTATCAGCATGTGAATTCATTATAATTTCATAACCATAAATGGTGTGACGTTTGATCTCATCAAATTCCTCGGCCGTTAATTTTCCAGGTTTATTCAGTACAGATTCATCAAGCTTACATTTTCCGATGTCATGTAAAAAACCTGCATTTCCTACTGTTGTAGCCTCTTCCTTAGACAATCCTAACCAATTCGCTAAATAATAGGAAAGCATTCCAACTTGAACGGAATGTTGGTATGTATAACTATCTTGATTATTAAGTAGTAGTAATAGTGACACAACGTCACGTTCTAAATGTAAATTTTGAAGTAGTGGATTAAAAGTAGCGGCAGCCGCCTCTGTATCGATCGCATTTTCTGTTCTAGCAATATGAAATAATTCTTGAATATTATTAACTACCGCATCATAAATAGGTTTTACTTGAGGAACCCACTTAGGAGTAACAGTAGATTCAAGTGTTCTTTCTAGTTGATCAAAGTCTTCAAGACTATTATTGATAAGGCCGCTTCTTTCTAAAATGTCTATGTAATCAATTTGATGCTGTAAAAGTTTACTAATTTCCGCAGAATAGAGAACGGCTTTTTTTGATAATATATGAAGCCCATAGCTATTAAATACATCGTCTCGAAGAACATCGCCATCTACGATGTCTGTTACATGAATTCTCATAATCCACCTCATTAAAATATGTACGAGCCTATCAAAAATATTTATGATAAATTATTAATTGATTACAAGTCCAATATTATCAAAATTTGTAATCTCTTTCAATGTAAGAAATTCCAAAATTCTTGCAATAATCATTATATTTTAACAAGATGTGCAATTATTGCTTCTGCTTTAGAAATATTGTCGGTTCCTTGCACAATTGCACGTCCATCTGGAAAGAAAACAATCGTATGTTGATCATTGTAAAATAATTTGAGCAAGTAAGTATTTCGCTTTAATTTGTAATGGGTATTATAATAATTCTCTAGTTGATCTAGTGTAACAATCTTTGAACCAGGCAGTGTTACTTGAACAGAATCTCGACCACATAATGAGGAACTGAACACTTTAGGCACATCTTGCTGAAGATTTTCAAATTCATGATGAGTGCAAACAGGACAATCCGTTCTTCGAGCATGTGCAATATTTAGTTTTAATTGATCATTTGTCCAACAATCAAACTGAAGTAGCGAGTGATGAAGGGCAGTTACATTATGACTGCAATATTTAATAACTTCTGTTACCTGGATAGAGGCAATCATATGTACGATTGAACCTAGTACTCCGGCAGTATCACAAGTTTCGACTGTACCTAATACAGGTTTTTCTGGAAATAAGCATCGATAACAAGGTGTCTTCTTAGGTATAAATGTAGCAGTCGAACCACTAGTACCTACGACTGCACCGTATACCCACGGGATTTCATGTGCAATCGAATATTCATTAATGAGATAACGTACAGAAAAATTATCGCTTCCATCAATAATGATATCAATCTGATCGAGTAATTCTTCAATGTTAATAGCAGAAAGATCAGCAATAATCGGTTCAATTTCAATATTCGAATTAATAGCTTGTAAATGCAGAGTTGCAGCGGTTGCCTTTGGAGAAAATTGTATAGCATCTTCCTCGGTATACATGATTTGCCGTTGTAAATTACTAAATTCTACAAAATCACGATCAATTAAACGCAAATAGCCGATTCCAGCTCTTGCTAGCTGTTCGGCGATAACGGATCCTAGCGCACCTAAACCAACGATAGCACATCTTGCTTTGTGCAATTCTGTTTGACCAGTTACGCCTATATGTGAGATTTTTAGCTGCTTAGAATAACGTGATAAGTTATCAACTGTAACTTGGTCTTTCACTTTGATTGCTCCTAATATGGATTTGAGGGAATATAATAAATTATTGCTGTAGACTTACTGTAGGTTTCCACGTTCCTTGCTGATGTCCCTTCCACTCGGAGCCATCTTCCCAAATTTCTTTCTTCCATATCGGTACAATTTGTTTTAGTCTTTCAATAGCATAGCGACTTGCTTCATAACAGTCATCACGATGTGCAGTAGCGACTGCGATTACGACACTAATCTCAGCCAATCCAACAGAACCAATGCGATGCGTAATCGCACAATCGGCACCATGCCAACGCTCTGCAATTTCTTGGCCAATCTGTTGCATTGTAGCAATTGCCATAGGCTCATAAGCTTCATAATCTAAACTTATCGTTCTCATTTCTCCAGTAAATTCACGAGTTGTCCCAACGAAGAGTAGTGTTGCTCCATAGGCAGGCGTTATGACTTTATTCATCACGGATTCCGTGTTAATCGATTCATTCGTAATTTCGAATTTCGAAATTGCATTGTTTTGTAGCTTGATATTATCGCCGTGCTCTCCACCAGACACCGGTGGAAGTAGAGCTATTTCTTGTTCATAATTAATGATTTGTTCATCGATACAATACTGCATATTAGCTGCTATATAACAGACTGAAAGTGAAGCTGCTTGTTGCGGAAAAGCTTCACTAAGGTGTTTTTTCAATTGTAATGTAGTATAAGAAGGTTGTTCGAGAGAGACTTCGATAACCGAGCTTCCAAAGCGTTCAGTTAACCCAGCAAAAAGCTTGAATTTCCAACTATATGTCATATAATTACCTACTTTATTTCATAATGTACAATAGCATTAATAAAAGTTCAAATAGCAGGCTTTCATATTCGATGTCGATTAAGTCACCAGTGTTACTTCGTTTTCAAAGTCTGCTTTTTGAACTACAGCTAATAGCATACCATAATTGAGTTAAAAATGTTATGCTAGAAGCAGTAGAGAAGGGAAGTGACAGCATGCAAATACTTGAAGACAGATACGGAAGATTACACGATTATTTGCGTATTTCAGTCACAGATCGTTGTAATTTACGTTGCTTGTACTGTATGCCTGAAGAAGGTGTTCAGTTTGCAGCTTCTGAAACTTTACTTTCTTATGATGATATCGTTGAAATAGTTAAAGTAGGAGCTTCATTAGGCATAAAAAAATTAAGAATAACTGGTGGAGAACCATTAATTCGTCCCAATTTACATGAATTAATTGGTCAACTTTCAGCAATTCCTCAGATTGAGGATATTGCATTAACGACCAATGGCATATATCTTGAATCTCAGGCAGAAAAATTACGTAAAGCAGGCTTGAATCGGGTTAATATAAGTTTGGACACACTTGATCCAACACGATTTAAGTTCATTGCAAGAAATGGTGACTTGAAAAAAGTGTTAGCAGGAATTGAAGCTGCAGCGAAGGTTGGATTCTCACCTATCAAATTGAATTGTGTTCTTCTTAAAGGTATTAATGAAGATGAAATAGCTCAATTTTTAAGATTAGCTTATGAACAACCATTGCATGTACGTTTTATTGAATATATGCCGATTGGGCATGCCGATGAAGGTTGGAAACAACATTATTTACCGCTTTCTACCGTTCTAGATATCGCGCAAAAAGAAGGCTACAATATAAGCGAAAAGAATGAGATTCAAGGTAATGGTCCGTCTGAAAACTGGGAGTTTTCAGGTGGTGTTGGGTCATTCGGTCTTATCCATCCTATTAGCGATCATTTTTGCAAAAACTGTAATCGACTTCGCTTAACTTCAGATGGTCTGATTAAGCCATGTCTATATTGGATGGATGAGCTAGACATGAAATCTGCTATAGGTAACAGTGATGAGCTACGCAATGTTTATTATAAAGCGATGCAAATTAAGCCGCAAAATCATGAGATGGCTGAGAAGTTACTGGATATTGCTCAAACTCATGTGCCGACGGAGCGAAGAATGTCTCAAATCGGTGGCTAATTACATCTAGTGCAAGTTTAAATAGAAGTTACAGAGCGTAATGTAAAGCGAAGTGTGGGGTGACAGAAATGGAGAAAGACATACAATTAAAGCAGATTGCGATCTATCATAGTAACGATATTCATAGCAGATTGGAAAACAGTGCCAAAATTGCGACGATTATTAATAATGGGCGTAAACAATATGGCGAGGAAAACGTAATAGCTGTAGACATAGGCGATCATATGGATCGGGCAAGAATGGAAACAGAAGGAACGGACGGCTATATACATCGTGAACTATTGAATGAAACGCGATATGATGTCATCACACTTGGCAATAATGAAGGTCTAACATTTACTGCGGAACAACTTAATGCCGTATATAGCGGTAATAATAGTTTTCAAGTCGTCTGTAGTAATATTCATAGTACAGAGCAAGAAGATCCTAATTGGCTGTTACCCCACTTAATTATGGAGATAAATGGAATTAAGATTGGGTTTGTTGCTGCAACAGCTGATTTTACTGATTTTTATGAACAAATGGGTTGGCAAACAGAAGAACCCTTGCAAGCCATTAATACTCAAGTTGCGAATATTCGAGACCATGTTGACATTATTGTACTTTTATCACATCTGGGTATTAAGATTGATGAGATGATTGCCGAAAAATGTTGTAATATAGATGTCATTATGGGGGCTCACACTCATCATCTGCTAGACCCTCCTGTTCATATTAACAACACACTTGTGTGTGCAGCAGGTAAATTTGGGTCCCATGTAGGTAAAGTTACTATTCAATTAGACACTGTGTCTAACGAACTGACTGTTTTTGGCGAGTGCATTGCTACTGCAGCGTATGAGGAACAGACTAGCATTACAAATATTATTTCAGAGTATGGCCTTCAGGCTAAAGAAGTTTTAAAGAGACCAATAACGATATTACAAGCTCCACTGCCAACATCAATTGAACGAGAAAGCCCGCTAAGTAATCTATTGGCAATGGGATTACGCAAATGGTGCGATGCTGAGATTGGATTAGTCAATTCAGGACAATTATTAGCGGGATTGGCAGTTGGTGAAGTGACCGCAGGAGAGATTCATGGTATATGCCCTTCTCCTATTAACCCATGTCGGATGACCTTGTTGGGTAAAGATATTAAAGAAGCATTGGAGCAATCTATACTTGACGAATTTATCCAGTTGCCAATTCGAGGTTATGGTTTTCGCGGCGAGCGACTAGGTAATCTTGCAGTAGATGGTTTAGAGATTCAGGTTAAACGAAGCAATCCACCAATGGACAAAATTATTTCTATAAAGGTTAATGGCATACCACTACAACTGGATCAGTATTACAGTGTGGGTACGATTGATATGTTTACGTTTAATGTAGGCTACAAAAGTTTAGCTAATTACAAAGAGGTTACATACTGTTTGCCAGAGTTTATTCGATATATTGTTGAGGTTGAATTAATGAACTTGAACAATATTGATCAGAGTCATTATCATCGTTGGAGTTTTTCATAGCAGTAACTTAAAACTAACGATGGAATGGTAGTGGAACTCTTAAAAAATATGTTGTAGCAATTCTGTAATTAAGAGTAAAATGAAGTATAGTTTTATACAGAAGGGATCGGAAGTATGCGTCTTCTCACAATAAAGCAATGTAAGCCAGGTATGAGGCTAGCAAAAAAGATATTTTCAGAGGACGGTATCGTACTTCTCGGCAACGAGATGGAACTGACTCAAAGATTAATATCTCGTTTAGAGGCTTGTAATGTGCAATACGTATATATCCAAGATCCTCGGACAGAAGATATTGATCATTCGCCATTAATAAGTGAAGATACTTTTCGCATTGCGGTGAAAGAAATCCGTAAAAATTTTGCTGCCATGATGATACCTGCTCCATCACATAAACCGATTAGGCGGCCATTTATAGCTAAACCACTTAAAGAAATGATGGGTCTAATTATTGACGATTTATCCGATAATAAGGATGCTATGATTATGTTAATGAACATGGGCATCGTTGATCATTATTTGTACCAGCATTCTTTAAATGTATGTGTTTATACGACATTGTTAGGAATGAGTCATGGTTATTCCCGAGATGAAGTTATCCATCTGGGATTAGGTGCTTTACTACACGATATCGGTAAAACGCAAGTTGCTATTGATATATTGAAGAAGCCTCACTCTTTGACAAAGGAAGAATATGAAGAGATGAAGCTACATACGACCAAAGGATTTGAACTGTTAAAAGATGAACCGAATTTCCCGCTTTCTATTGCCCATTGTGCTTTCCAACATCATGAGCGAATTGATGGAAGTGGTTATCCTCGAGGTTTATCGAATAATGAAATTCTGGAGCATGCAAAATGGATTGGCATCGTGGATTCCTATGATGCGATGACAACAAGCCGTATATATAGTAGCCCGATGCTCCCTCATGATGCAATGGAACGATTATATGCCGGTTCTGGAACATTATATGAACAATGGATGCTTGCTCATTTTCGTGATAAAGTAGTAATCTATCCTGTAGGAATTTCAGTAAAACTTAGTACAGGTGAATTTGGTGTAGTAACCAATTATAATGCTAGTTACCCTCATCGTCCCATCGTTCGTGTTCTAATGAATGAAGCGGGAGAAGATCTTAGTATGCCATATGAAATCGATATGTCTACTAGTTTAAGTACGATGATTATAGCTGTGAATGAAGACGATATTTCTATTAAGAAATAAGCATTTGCATAGTTTGCGAGATGATTCAGCCTCCGTAGAACATTACTAATTTCGTGATTAGTTAATATGAGATTTTAATATAGGATGCTGGAAGACCGCCTCGAAACAAGGCGGTCTTCTTGTTGAGAGTTGAAAAAATATGAATTTACATATTGAGTTTGCTTCTATATCTATAGACCCTTACAATATATATGAATAGAAAAGTAAAAAAGGTTAAGGTGCGATTACAATAATGAATCAATTACTATTACCAATGTCTCCGACAAATGATCCTTGGGAGGCAATACATTCGTTACAAAAATATGGTAGACATCGATTAACTAGTGTAGAGATGACCGTAACCAATCTTTGCAATATGCGTTGTGAGCATTGCGCGGTTGGGGATACATTAGTTATGAAGGAACCTACGAAAATTCCATTAGACCTAATGCTGAAAAGACTTGATGAAGTGAAAGAACTTCAGACAATTAGTATTACTGGTGGAGAGCCAACGTTTGCTCAGAAAACGGTAGATGAATATATCGTTCCACTTCTTCAATATGCTAGAAGTAGAGGCATCCGTTCTCAAATTAATTCCAATGTGACACTTCCATTCAAGCGCTATGAAAAAATAGCACAATACCTTGATGTTATGCATATTTCTTTCAATTATACAGAAGCAAAAGATTTTCATGAAGTTGGTTTTGCAAAAGCGGGTCACTCTGTTCCGCTGGAAGCAGCAACGAAGCTATACAATCAAATGATTGATAATGCTAAAAGGTTAAGTGATGCTGGTGTGCTAGTCTCAGCTGAATCGATGATTAATTATCGAACGCATGAGAAAATCGATCGGATTCATGAATTAATCGTTGAGATGGGATGTCAACGTCATGAAGTTCATCCGATGTATCCAAGCTCATTCGCTAAAGATTTGCCCGCAATTACAAAAGACGAGATGCGTGCAGCTATCGAGTTGCTACTAAATACTAGAGATCAATCGATTTGGATGCTTTTCGGTACATTACCATTTTATCATTGCAGTAATATTGTAGAGGAAAGACAATTACTAACTCGTCTTAATCATGAACCTAACGTATCAGTTCGTAATGACCCTGATGGTCGTAATCGATTGAATGTGAACTTGTTCACAGGAGAAGTTTTCGTAACAGACTTTTCAGATGTTCCTTCGTTCGGAAGTATATATAAGGAGCCTCTTGATCATATTTTTGAGCAATGGTTAGATCATCCTTTAGCTAAAAGTGTGAATTGTCATTGCCCTGCTGTTTCATGTAGCGGTCCAAATTTATTAGTGAAAGATATGTACTATAAGGATGATAATTTCCTTCTACGTAAGGCGATTATTGATTAATTTGATGAGGATGTGATACTTTGTCAGTTCGTGCGATGCTTTCAATTGCTGTTGCTCTAGGTTTGCTCTATTTATCGTTTACAGTAGGAGCTCCGTTTCTACTTGCGCTGATCGTGGCAATATTTCTAGAGCCGCTTAATAAATTGTTTATGACAAAGCTTCGTATGCCACGTTTAGTAGCGGCGATTATCTCCTGTACATTGTTTACGGTCGGTTTACTTGGATTAATGTTTCTAATTGGACTTAAAGTGCTCAATGAAGTTATTGCTTTTGTTGAGAAGTTACCACGGTATTTCTCAAACTTAAGTGGTATGACCGATGACTTACTAGGTCAATTAAGAAAATCATACGAAAATTTACCGCCAGAAGTCGTTGAGTCACTTGAAAAATACATGACAACGATTATCGATTGGTTAACAAAAGCGGCAATGGGTCTATCAGGTAAATTGGGATCTGCACTTTCTGCATTGCCAAGTATGTTTATATTCTTTATCGTGTTCATTGTTGCTGTGTATATGTTAAGTTTCGGGCTGCACACATTGAAACAATCTGTTATCTCCTTTTTCCATGAAGAGTCTCATGATAAAGTAACGACTGTATTAGATAGCTTGAAAGTATCCATCTTTGGGTTTTTACGTTCTCAAATTATTTTAAGTGCTATGACTTACGTGCTTTCACTAGTTGGATTATTAATTCTCGATATAAAGTATCCACTTGCAATTGCTTTACTTATTATTATTGTTGATATATTGCCAATTTTGGGTACAGGTTCTGTACTCGTACCGTGGGCAATATACTGTCTATTCGTTGGTGATATTTTTACAGCGATCGGATTAGTATTACTATTCGTAGTGATTACTGTATTCAGACGTACAGTAGAACCGAAGATTCTCGGTGATGCAGTAGGGATAGGCGCGTTATCTGTACTAATTAGTTTATATGTAGGACTAGAACTTGTTGGCGTAATAGGTGTTTTCCTTGGCCCACTTGTTGTCATTATCTACTCAGCTTGTAAAAAGGCAGGTATTATACCATCATCGATTAAACTGTAAGTGCTTTTTGAACAACCTCGTAAATTGCAACCTCTATAAGGTAGGCGTAGGAATGCTCTTTGAAAAAAGTTCATGCCTACGCCTATTGTTTTTGTCAGATGACAAAACATGGTATAGTGTATATAGCAAAACTAGATGAAAAGGAGTAAATCAGATGTCCGATTTGCGATTGAAGTCAACTAGCCATTCATTAGTAAGATTATTATTGTTAGTTTTTGTGATAGGTTTAGGCTTATTCGTTGCTGCACCTGTATTTGCAGCTGAAGCTGAAGCCGATCCGAAAATATCGATATTGATCCCATTGATTGCTATTTTTCTATTTTGCATGATGAGTGCGATAGTTCATCAAATATGGTTTCGTGATAGTAAGTTATTAGAGAAAAAGTTAATATTGAAAAAGACTACGATCATTTGGACTAGCATTTTAATAGGTCTAGCACTTAGATTATGGCTTGCCGCTACGAATAGCGGTTATGTTAATGACCTATCATTATTTCACTATTGGGGAAATTACGCATACTCTGCCGGTATGCATCAGTTCTATCATGGAGATTTCTTTGTCGATTATCCACCTGGGTACATCTATGTACTGTACATCGTTGCATGGCTAGGTGATATGTTAAATATCGACTATGGAAGCATGGGTTTTCTGATCCTTTACAAGTTGCCTGCAATTATTGCAGACGTTGTAGCTTCCTTATTAATATTCAAATTAGCAAATAAAAAATTATCGATGCCGATTTCATTAGGGCTTATGCTTATATATTGGTTTAATCCTGTTGTACTAATAGATGGTGCAGTATGGGGTCAAGTTGATTCTATATTTGCATTAGTACTTGTATTAAGCATTGCGTTCTTTATTGATAAAAGAATTGCCGCTGCTTCTGTTACTTTTGCCTTTGCGGCACTTATAAAGCCACAAGCGTTTATCTTTATGCCGATTGTTCTATTGGCATTATGGTATGGACGTAGTTGGAGAAATGTAGTGATTAGTGCTGCATATGGTTTTGGAACATTTTTATTGTTAGCGTTGCCTCTATTTTTACAGGGGAATGGTTTGATTCAATTAATTGATCTTTATAAAGGAACATTATCTTCGTATGCTTACGGAAGCTTGAATGCATTTAATCTTTACTCATTATTTGGTTATAACTGGGTTGAGTTAGATGCAAAAATGTTAGGTATCACATTGAAAGTTTGGGGAAATGTAGGCATAGTTGTAGCAGTGTTGTATGCTGCTTGGCTCGGACTACGAAGTAAAGTAAAACTTGAACAGCTGTATTTCATCGCAGCTTCGTTAATTGGGATTGTATTTATTCTTGTCACGAAAATGCATGAACGGTATATGTTTGTCATTATTATTTTGCTAATTATGGCATTCATTCAACATCAGGATCGGAGATTATTACATCTGATCTATGGTTTCACCATTACGAATACATTGAATTTATATGATGCATTGGCATTTAGTCCAACGACTTCGTTTGTTCCTAATGATGGAGTAGCTATTCTTTGTGCAACAGGCAATATCATCTTGCTCATATACATGCTTTATATTGGCGTTGATCTATATATTCGTGGTCGAACATTGAATATAAATGCTCGCGATGAACAATTGAGACTGCAACATGCAGCAGAAATTGTAACTGCAGATGTACTGGATAAGCATGAAATGCAACCACCGCGTCGCTGGTACGATATCGGTATGAAGCGGAAAGACTGGATTATTGTAGCGATTGTTACGGTAATCTATGGGATTGTAGCTTTTATTAATCTTGGGGATATGAAGTCTCCCAAAACAGTGTGGGAACCGACAGTTGTCGGTGAATCCGTCATATTCGATCTAGGGACTTCTCAGCCGATTGAGCGAATTACAAGTTTTGGTGGAGTAGGCAGTGGAGAATATAGTTATTCATTTGCCAATGAGTTAGGTGAATGGTCGAATGAAGTTATCGTTACACATGATCATGTAGCCGTATTCGCTTGGCATGAAGAAAATATTATGCAAGATGTAACATATGTAAAACTTACAGCAACGCAACTAGGCTTCCGTTTACATGAGTTAGGTATTTATGTTCAAGGATCTTCAGAACCAACTCCAGTAACAATTGTTGAAAATACGAATAATGATACGAAGGCAACACATTTAATCGATGAGCAGCAGCTAGCACAATATCACCATACGTATAAAAGTGGTAGCTACTTCGATGAAGTGTACCATGCTCGTACTGCTTACGAGAATATCGAAGGAATTAAAGCATATGAAAGTACGCATCCGCCTTTAGGTAAAATACTTATTGCACTGGGCATTCAGTTATTTGGTTTTGGACCATTTGGCTGGAGATTTATGGGTACATTGTTTGGTGTGTTGATGTTACCTGTTATGTACTTCATAGCTAAGGCAATTTTGCGTAAAACTGTGTATGCTACAGGAGCGATCATTTTACTTGCAGTAGATTTTATGCACTTCACGCAGACAAGAATAGCAACTATTGATGTATATGCAGTATTCTTCATCATGCTAATGTTCTTCTTCATGAATCAATACGCCTCACTCAATTTCTATCGAGAACGGCTCAGATATACATGGATACCATTAGGACTAGCCGGATTATGTTTTGGACTGGGAGTAGCGTCAAAATGGATTGTACTATATGGTGGGGCAGGTCTAGCTATAATGCTAGCGATCGTATTATGGCGTAGATATCAACAATATCGCGGAGCGAAACTTCTACTTGCAGAAGGTAAACAACTGAAAGTTGAATATATCGCACAACTAACTACAATTAAACAGAAATTTGTTCCGTACACGGTGTATACACTATTGATTTGTATCGTATTCTATATTGGTGTGCCAGCGCTCATCTATGCATTGTCCAATATTCCAATCCTGACAGTATTACCATCAGGATATACATGGCAAGCTTTAGTGGATTATCAAGTCAATATGTTCAATTACCATAGCAATCTAGTGTCTTCTCATCCATTCTCCTCAACTTGGTGGGAGTGGCCATTTATGAAGCGTCCTGTTTGGTACTATGTGGACAGTGAAACAGCTACAGGATTACGTTCTACTATAGTAGCTTTAGGGAACCCGATTATTTGGTGGAGTGGTATATTTGCGATGATCGCTACGATCTTTATTAGTATTCGCAAAAAAGAATATATGGCGATGATGTTATTTATTGCGTACGGTTCGCAATACATTCCTTGGATGTTAGTCCCAAGGGAAACGTTCCTTTATCATTATTTTGCGATGGTACCATTCATCATTGTTAGCATTATGTATATTGCAAAATATATTGAAGAGAAAGAAAGATGGGGCAAGATCGGAAGAAATGTATTTATAGCGATCGCCGTCTTCCTATTCATATTATTCTATCCCGCATTATCAGGAGCAGTAGTTTCAGAGCAATTTGTTAATGAATATTTGAGATGGTTCCCTTCTTGGTTATTCTAGTCATTAAGTAACGATATAGATTGGAGATAAGGCATGTCTACTCGATCAGTTATGTACAGTGTTATTGTACCTATGTTCAACGAGGAAGAAGTAATTACTACGACATTTGAACGACTTACAGAAGTAATGAAGCAAACGAATGAAAGTTACGAGTTAATCTTCGTTAATGATGGGAGTAGAGATGCTTCAGCAACGATTATATCTGAACTAGCTAATAAACATGATGAAGTTGTATTGATTGATTTTTCTCGCAATTTTGGTCATCAGATTGCGATTACTGCAGGGATGGATTATGCGAATGGTCAGGCGATTATTATTATCGATGCTGACCTTCAAGATCCACCTGAAGTGATGTTAATGATGATTGAGAAGTGGAAGCAAGGGTACGAAGTTGTTTACGGTAAACGTATTAAACGTAAAGGTGAAACTTGGTTTAAGAAATCTACAGCTAAGTTATTCTATCGTATATTAAGAATGATGACGAATGTAGAAGTTCCAACAGATACTGGAGATTTCCGCTTAATAGATCGAAAAGTTTGTGATGTTCTAAAAAGTTTGAAGGAAAAAAATCGGTTCGTTCGTGGATTGATTAGTTGGGTTGGCTTCAAGCAAACAAGTGTAGAATTTGTTCGAGAAGAACGTTTTGCTGGTGTTACCAAATATCCATTGAAACGAATGATCAGCTTTGCGTTAGATGCTATTACATCATTTTCGTACAAGCCTTTGCGTATTGCTACATACGTAGGCTTCCTTATCTCTCTTTTTAGTTTTATTTATTTAATCGTTGTACTATATCAACGGGTTTTCACCGATTCAACAGAAGCGGGTTGGGCAAGTATTATTGCGCTTAATTTACTATTCAATGGGATTATCTTGATTTTGCTAGGGGTTATCGGAGAATATATTGGACGAATTTACGATGAATCCAAAAATCGTCCATTATATATCGTTCGAGAAGTCGTGTCTCAAGATAATATATCTCAACCAACTGTGAAACGAAGTATGGAGAAACGTGAGCAAGATGAATGATCAAGAACAAGCTGCTCTAATGGATTCGGAAAAGTATGCTAAGACGATAAGTAGAAAGTCACTTAAGCAGTTCATTATTTTTGGCATAGTGGGCGTCAGTAACACTGTAGTGGATCTAATTATATTTTGGCTTCTTATTCAGTCATCTCTACATTATATTATTGCAAATATCGTTGCTTATAGTGTAGGGATGTTGAATAGTTACCTTTGGAATAGCGCAATTACTTTTAAGAGTAAACATCGGAAAAATGAAATTGTCGCAGTAAAACGTATAGTAAAATTTATTATTTGGAATGGATTGATGTTGCTATTATCAAGTGCACTGATCTACGTAGTCGTTGAGTTCATGCATTGGCACGCTCTAATTAGTAAATTAGTGGTTACGGTATTTATTCTTGTGGTCCAGTTTCTCGGTAGTAAGAAGTGGGTATTCAAGCAAGAATAATGTGAAATTGATCTTTAGAATAATTATCATGCCTATTTTTCGAACATAGGTCACCAACCTCTAGGTACTTACATATGATATGTTGACTGTATCCCTTGACCTTGGTATTACACAAAACCCTGGCAAGGAGGGGTGAAACACATTGAAGCAAAACGACCACAAAAGCAAATTTTTACTAACGAATCGCGAGCGAGAAGTATTCGAATTATTAGTTCAAGACAAAACAACTAGAGATATTGCTCAACAACTTTTCATTAGTGAGAAAACCGTGAGAAATCACATTTCCAATGTTATGCAAAAACTTAACGTAAAAGGTCGTTCGCAAGCAGTTGTTGAGTTAATTAAGATGGGAGAGCTTCAGATATAATTGTGAAGTGTTCCCATACTCTATATGGCTCAAATGATATGCAATGTGAAGGAGCAGATTGAGGACAGTATGTTGTTATTATGAAAATAATAATGATAACTGTCTTTTTTTTATTTTAATCCAAAATTATTACAATAATGAATTTTTATAGCAAAAACACAAAATGTGACATTTATGTGTTAATATAAGGAAGAGTTTTGATTGTTAATGATGTTACATATATGGATTTTAGGAGAGTAGCTATGCAAAGAAACATTTGGTATATGGCAATCAGCACGATAGTGCTACTTGTTATTATTAATAATTGTGTTTATTTTTTTATTACAAGAAACATGCTCGTTGAGCAGTTAGATACAGAGTTACAAGTTCTCGGTAAGCAGATAGAAAGTTCTGTTGAACAGACACGTATAGGATCACAAATGTTCGAGGATCAGATCGGAAGAGAGTTAAGGAGCGCGTCCATTGCTGCGAAATATGCTTTGAACAATGATATCGAGCAAGTAACGAATGATCACCTTACTGAACTTGCTGCCGAGTTAGATATCTCACACATCACTTTATTAAAAAAAATGGAAAATAGAGATATATTATTATATCGATCTTCTGATCCTTCTCAATTAATGAAGAGTACACGTGATTGGGATCCTTGGTTCAGAATTTTTCATGAGCTATTTGAAATGAAAGGTATTAGTCATGAGTGGGTAGGAATGACATTGCCTTCCTTCTGGTCTGGACCATATGAAGTAGCTTCTACTGACTATAAGAAAGAATACAAATGGGGATATTTCTATGACGGTACTTCGAATTATATGATTGATCCTTACGTTGATTATGAGGCTGTAGCGAAATATAATCAGGAGACAGGGTTAGATCGTTTGTTTGAAAATTTGAAAGAAGCCAACGATTCTATCGTAGAAATAAGTATTGTTAATCCAGAAACTTTCCCTAATGATAGTGTTACAGTAAATCAAGATGGTTCTATTCGAGAACATGTAGTGCAGCGACCACTATTGTATGGTAGCTATAATTTCGTATCCAGTTATGATGAACAAGATGTGAAAAAGGCTTATTTAGAGTCGGAAAATGTAAGTAGAGAAGAAAAAATAGGTGGTAGCCATACTTATAAAATGTTTATCCCTGTTCAAGTTAAAAATGATAAATTAGCAATGGTAGATGAAGAAGGAACCCAAATGAGTGGGTATGTCCTTATTATCGTATCAGATTATAGTCTAATTAAAGAAAAACTTCTTGAAAGTATTATCCGTGTAGCTTTAATTACGATTATGGTAACTGCGATTATGCTACCTATTGTTATTACGGTAATGAGATATTTCCGAAAATTACGTGATCAGGCAGTACAAGTTGCTCAAGATACCTATATCGAAGAAATCAATGCTTTGTTCCAATCGATTCGGTCTCAAAGACATGATTTCATTAATCAAGTTCAGACGATCCATTCTTTAACGAAAATGAAAATGTATGATGAGCTTGAAAAATTTACAGAGGCTATTGCCGGGGAAATACATTATGTAAATGACTTTATAAATATAGGTAATCCAACGGTTGCCGCACTTGTAAGATCCAAAATATCACAAGCAGAAGGATTCAAAATTGATTTTGTACGTGATGTGAAGAGTGTTAATTTGCATGCTATGGCAGGTAAAACACTAGATGTTAATCGAATTCTTGGCAACTTGATCGATAATGCTTTTGATGAAGTACTAAAGCATAGTGAACAGAATCGTAAAGTGATTTTGTATGGTCGTGAGCAGGAAGGTATGTTATATTTGAAAGTAACAAATTATTGTAAAGACGCTTGTCAGACTGTAAATAGTCCATTATTCGTTACTGGGTTCACTTCCAAAGGTGGAGACCATCAAGGACTTGGGTTATCCATTGTATCTGAGTTAATTAAGCAATACAAAGGTGAGCTAGAAGTCTATGCAGTTGATGAACATTACATTGAATTTTCAGTGAAAATCCCCGTTTAGTCCCGCAATTATTTTATAGCTATACATGAGCTGAACCATGCTAATGTATAGCTTTTTATATTGTGTACTGGTTAAAAGAGATCATTTAAAGCTTCATTTACAATGGGAATTGAAAAGAATAAGGAAATGATTATAGTTTGAGCGTTTTTTTTGATATAATAGATAGAATGGACAGATTGAAGTAGAAAGCAGGTGAAGTAAGAAGCATGCAAATGTATAATCGATTGCTAACGGCCTTTGAACAACTTAGTAGTGAAGGGTCATATTCGAATGTATTGAAGCAAGGCTGGAAGCTATATCAAAATCAAGTCGTACAAAAAGTCAATGTATACGGCACCAATATGATTAATGGCATTGTGAAAGATATAGAACTTCACGCGGTAGTTATTGATTCTGATCATATTCGCTATAGTAGTTGTACTTGCCAGCAACCTGTGTACTGTGAACATATGGCAGCATTGCTATTTCAATATTGTAAAATGTTGGAAAACGGAAAAGTTCTTGCTGAGCAAGCATACTTTCAATTATTAGGTTTAGTACGTGCATCTTCCATTCCATCTGTTACAACTAACACTCCATTTGAACAGAATAATGAGGGACAGATTAGCCAACAGGTAGACCCAGAAGAAGTCATTCAAAAAATGATGCAACTATTTGGTGATGATTGGAAGAAGTGCAAACATTCTTTCCATCCACTTTCTAATACATTAACATCGATAAAAGGTATGGCTAAATCAAGTCAACCTACTATTCAACGTTTGCATTGGTGTGCTTCCATATTGTTTGTGTTATCTCTAGGAGAGAGAGCACTGCAAGCGGTAGATAGTTTTAGTCGATATTATCATGAAATGACATTTAAACGTCTCGCAGAGCCTTGGAGTACGCAATTATATGAACTGCTAGGTCTATTGCAAGATGATGTATTACAACCTTATGAGCGGCAATGGATAAGGACTATGATGAACTTTACATTTGAAAAGGCAACTACTTTTGAGAAACCGATGTTTGAGTGGGATTATGCTTACTATAGACTAATTAGTTTCCTTGCCCCATATGATGAACAAAACGATGAGTTATTCACTCAATTAGAAAATCTTGCTCAAGTAGAGAATCGCGAATATGTTGTTTCGTTTTTATATGGTTCTATTGCTGTTCTAATGCTTGGCAAAAAGGCCGATGAACGAGCGATTTATTATTTAGATAAGTGTCAATTTGATCGAGTGCAACGAATTATTTATCCTATTGTAGAGACTCGAATGAGTAATAGCCAGTGGGATCAAGTCGAGATGTGGATGGATTTTTTGAATGATCATTTTGTGCAAACTCAGCAAGTTCGCTCGATAGGGCCATTTCTACAATTGTGCCGTAAAGGCAGTCAACAACAACCGAGTAACTCTAAATGGCTGAAATATATGGTTGAATTCTTGCCACATTCATATGCTGCACTATCTGAGCATTATATTAATGAGCAGCAGTATAAGGATTGGGCCGATTTGCAACTCTATATGGGAAGAAAACCAGAAGATTTCAAAGCAAATGAGTTACAACCGATAGAGAAATATGCTCCGTCAGTGTTATTACCGATGTATCATCAAGCCATTGAATTATCAATTCATAGTCGTAACCGACAAG
This sequence comes from Paenibacillus endoradicis, assembly GCF_024721975.1. Next base: position 117,244 of record NZ_JANQBB010000005.1, read on the forward strand.
GTTACAGAACAGCTGCTAAGCATATGAAAAAGTTGCATGGCCTATATGAGCAACTAGAGAAGCCTAATGTATGGAGAAGTTATTTCGATATGATGCAAAGCCGTTATAATAGATTGCGGGCATTTCAGGAAGAACTTCTGAAAGGAAAGTTATTGTAATGAAAATGAGTTTCGGCATACAGCCTTTGGCTTTAGATGGAATATGGGGTAAGCGAGAAGAGAAGTATGAGATCATCTTACGCGTGGATGGCTGGAAAGAAACAACCTTCGGTCAATTGCGTAGTTATATATTTGGTTGGCATACGCCGTCTTGGTATGGTACAGAGATTGAAGAAAGTAAATTAAATGGCAGAACTATTCTTATCTTAACGCCGAAACAAGCTTTAGAGTTTTTGGCGGCTCCTGCACCATTAACCTTACTAGACATACAGTATTCAGAACGGTTACTATTACTGCAAGAATTAGCGCAGTTTTATTTGAAGTGCTTGGAAAACGGAGAATATGAACCGGAAACTGCGAATTGGAATACGAATGCTACGGCATGGAGACCTCTTCAAACTACAGTCCCTATTGAGCAGATTGATACATGGTGGGACAAAGCGAAACAATTTGGATTTGATGGAATTGGTCATTGGTTCAGTCATATTGTGAATGATATTATTGAGAATGTATCACCGGTTAGAAGGAGCTGGAATACGCTTCTAGATGTTACAGGCGATGCATTGCTAATGAATAAAGTTTCCGATGAAGAAGAATGGTTAACGGCAGTCGGTTTTAAAGAGGATGTTTTACCATACAAACTTGCAATAGCACTTCATGAGCCAACCGATCGTTCAAAAACTTGGTTTCTCCGTACATCTATATATAATGTTAAAGATGAACAATGGTATAGTTTAAGCTTTAATGAAGTGACTCAGAATTGGTCCATGATTAATGGTGATGGGTTTGCTACTCCAATTAAGGAACCATGGAGCGATACGTTACCTGAGAAGCTACAACGTGAACGACTACGGTATCAAGGTGTCATCGACAACACGCTAATAAGTGACGATTATGATGTGTTGCAGCATCCGTTAACAGAAGATGAAGCATGGAAATTTTTAGAGTACGAAAGTGCGTCTTTATTATCTTCAGGCTGTAAAGTTATATTGCCTGCTTGGTGGGAAAGTGTTAAAAATCGAAAGCTGAAAATGAAGGGGAAAGTAAAATCTTCGTTAGGATCAGCAGCTGAACCGATGTTTGGATTAGATCAAATTGTACAGTTTGATTGGAAATTTGCAATTGGTGATAAAGAGATCAGTGAAGATGATTTTATGAGTATTGCAGCAAGCAATCGAAAATTAGTTCAACTTGGAGATCAATGGGTATATTTGAGTGCTGAAGATGTCGCTCAAGTTAAAAAATGGTTGAAAAACGTTCATCGTAAAAAAGGACTTACATTTAGTGATGTTCTACAAATGCATTTACGAGGTGAACATGCAGATTGGATCGATGAAGAACTTGATTATGATCTAGACACCGAGATAGAGTTGAATGATCATTTGAAAAAATGGTTAATGCAATTACAAAATGTTCAAGATATTCCGTTAATTGAGGCCCCTTCAACATTCCTTGGAGAATTACGTCCATATCAACAACAAGGGGCATCATGGCTTATTTTCTTGCGTCAATTCGGACTTGGAGCAGTACTAGCTGATGATATGGGACTTGGGAAAACTATACAATACATGGCATACTTGTCTTACGTGAAGCATAATCAATTACGTAAAAGCGAAGCGCCATCTTTGTTGATCTGTCCAACCTCAGTAATTGGGAACTGGGAAAGAGAATTGAAGCGTTTTGTACCAAGTTTAAAAGTTGTTCTGCATTATGGTACGAAACGACCTCGGGAAGCTCAATTTGAACAGTCAATAAAAGATGCTGATCTAGTTATTACATCCTATGCATTGGCACAAATTGATTCTGATGACCTTCAAGCGTATCAGTGGGATTCTCTTTGCTTAGATGAGGCTCAAAATATAAAAAATGCTTATACGAAACAAGCTGGAGCTATTCGAAAGCTTCAAGCGCTGCAACGTATTGCATTAACAGGAACACCGATGGAGAATAGATTAACGGAACTATGGTCAATCTATGATTTTATTAATCCTGGTTATTTAGGAAGCTTATATCAATTCCGTAAATCGATGATAGCACCAATCGAGCGTGAGAAGGATGAGAAGCGCATTGCAGGATTGCAACGTTGGGTGAAGCCATTTATGCTTCGTCGTGTGAAGAAAGACCCTACAATATCATTATCACTGCCTGAAAAGCAAGAAGCGAAAAGCTTTATGCCACTTACTACAGAACAAGTTTCGTTGTATGAAGGTATCGTTAGTGAATTGCTTGAAAAACTGCATAAAGAAACGCCTATGCAACGTAGAGGTCTAATACTTGGATCATTAACGAAGTTAAAGCAACTTTGCGATCATCCAGCCTTATTACTGCATCAAGAAACGAAGAAGCAGTGGGAGATTACACGTTCAAGTAAGCTTGAACGATTAGTCGAACTTGTTGATGAAATTGCTGAGTTAGGCGAACGTTGTCTTATCTTTACGCAATATATTGAAATGGGTAGTCAAATCCAGCGTATATTGGAGCAACGTTATGAGATAAAAGTTCCTTACTTGCATGGGGCAATTCCGAAGCAAAAGCGCGATGAAATGATTGAAGCATTCCAAGATGAATCGATTCCACATGTAGCTTTCGTATTATCTTTAAAAGCTGGCGGTACTGGCCTCAACTTAACAGCTGCCAATCATGTTATTCATTTTGACCGTTGGTGGAATCCAGCCGTTGAAAACCAAGCGACTGACCGTGCTTTCCGGATTGGTCAGACAAGACAGGTTCAAGTACACAAATTTATAACGATTGGTACATTGGAAGAGAAAATTGATGAGATGATTGATGGAAAACAACAATTGAACGATCAAATTGTGCGTCAATCAGATCAATGGATAACGGAGTTAAGTACAGATGATTTGAAAGAATTGTTTACACTACGAGACTCTTGGCTTAAGGAGTGATCGCTTTGAATAAAGAAAATAATGTGGGTATTTCAGAAGTACTGCAACATGCAGATGAACAAATGTCTATCCATGAGATTACGGATGTAATCGAACGTACAGAACCCAGTGAAGGGCAAAAAGAGGAGGCTGTAGCTCTTGCTACAGCTCCTCTAACGGCCAACTCTAACTGGAAAGCATTATATCGAGATATAGCTACTTATGCTAAATCATTAAGACAATCGAATGATGAGTAAGTGAATAGTAATGATAAATGGGAGTAACCATTAAAAGTGAGATGTGGAAAGCCTTGATATTAGCAGAGATGCTAATTTATCAAGGCTTTTTTTATTTTATGAGCTAACATTTGAAAAAAATAACTCAAGTTGAAGTTACACTTTTTTCATAAATTAATCTATTTTATCTCATAAAGTGATCGTAGGTAATATCATGTAGTATATATGCGAGGAAGAAAATAACGGATGGATTTTCATAATGATGCTGAATATGTGTCAATTGTTGCTCGTACTTGCTGACATAATGTGGGTTATTGCGCATTTCAAGATTACTTTTGATGAGTGCGTCAAGTTTATCGGCAATTTCAACTAACATACCTTCATAACTGTCGTCTTTCGCATGTACTAGAAAATCCATCATATCTTCTTGCATGAATGCAGGTAAGTTACTCACCATATCTCTCGCAACTTGTTGTTCAAAATTGATGAACGCTTGTTTGATTTCGATAGATGAGCGTTTGATTGGTGATGCAACATCTCCGCTGACCCCTTCAACTACATCATGCATAATTGATTTCCCAAGTATCGCATACATATTGATATGTTCCTTATTGTATTTCTCTTTTTCCAAATGAGCGTTGAATAGACATAAGGCAGCAACTCGGAAAGAGTGAGTGGCATCATTATCTGGAATAAGATTAAAGCTGCCCCCCCAACGATCGATAAGATCTAGATTGAGGATATAATCGAGAAATTGAGCAATACCTTCATCTTGCTCTAATGCTAATAGTAACCAACGAATAGATTCGAATTCACTTTGCATTAAAACATTCCGTAATTGTTCGTAACGCTCAGTGAAATAACTTTGATGTTGTAAATTGCTTTCGCGTCTACAGAATAACATTGCATCGAAAGAATCGATCGCTTTCACAAGATTACCTGTGTAACTATTATCTTCTGCTTGCACAATATATTCTGTGAAACTAGGTTGAAGTGACTTTGATAAATAGGCTACGAGTTCTTTATTCACTTCATTTTCTAATTTTTGGATATGTGGTGAAAGAGTTTGTTCCTTTTTGGTAACATACTTAATAGAGCCAGTTACCGTTTCGTTCAAATCATGAAGCAATGCTTTTCCAATTAATTCAGACGGCAAGATTGGCTTATGGTATAATCGAGTTTCTATTATACTTATTAGTACAGCAATTGCTCCGCATCGGAAACTATGACTAGCAGCATTGTCTTTGTATCTTGGAGAAAACTCTTGCCAGCGCGAGACATATTGCATCTGAAAAATGGATTTTACATAATGACTGTTATTCATCTTTTCACCTCATTTACTGCTTGGTGTCTAGTGTAAAACTTTATGTTACTTCTCATTATTTATTATAACCTTAATTGATATAAACAACTAGATATTGGAAAGAAGGAAACAACAATGGCTTCATTCGGTCTTGCTATAAATGACTGGTTTGAAAAATACATGTTTCTAATTGTTCCATTTGTTATGATTATTGGCATTTGCTTTGGCGAACCATTAAGTGGACATGTTAATCTAGTACCATACCTGTTTGCATTTGTTACTGTAGCGATGGCGATTGGATGTCGCTTACAACAAGTTAGAGATGTAATCGCGAAACCATTGCAAATATCATATTTCCTAATTTTGATTCATATCTTTGTACCAATTGTTGTCTATCTATTAGCGGGGCTTATACTTGGTTATCACTCTCCATATGTAGTTGGTCTCGTTATGTTCACATTAATCCCTGTTGGAATATCATCAGTGATGTGGGTATCAATGACAGGTGGGCAGGTCTCGCTCGTTTTAGCTATTGTAGTTATTGATTCTCTGTTAAGTCCATTTATTATTACCATTGGACTAAAGGCATTTTTTAGTAGCGTAATTGAAGTGAATACAACTCAAATGATGATTGATTTATTATTAATTGTCGTCTTGCCAACGGTAGTAGGCATAACTTTGAATGAATGGTCGAAAGGTACAATACAAAGTAAAGTTAAACCGATCGTTGCACCATTATCAAAACTTTGTTTTGTTATCGTCATATTATTAAACGCGTCTGCTATTACTCCGTATTTGCATGATCTAAAGGGTGATATTATTAAAATTATTCCATTTTCCATCATTATTGTTATAGTAAGTTATGCGATAGGTTATGTTACAGTAATGAGAAGAAGTGACCTGTCTACTCAAGTAACGATGTCATATGCTTCAGGGATAAGAAATGTTTCATTAGGTATTGTTATTGCCATGAGTTATTTCAGCCCCAGTACAGCGGTACCTATTCTTATCGGAGTACTGTTACAGCAGCCAATAGCAACGTTGTATTCGTTATTTTTACAAAAAATTAATAAACGAACATATAGCCAAAGTAACTAGACAGGGGTACGATGGTAGTACTATTTATTCAAGGAGAGGGAACAATGTTAAGTTTTCGCACAAGACTAACTGTCATTATTATTTCGATGGTCGCATTATCTGTTGTTGCCTCAGGATTATTAATGTTGAAAACATTCAAAGAAAATCATATTCAAGTATTAGAAGAAACACTTGAAAGAGAAATGCGCCTAATTGCAGCACAAATGGATTGGGTGTCAGGTGATAATGAAGAAGTTATTAACTACTATACTGATCAAGCCACTATGCTTCAAGAACTTATGGATTCCCGTGTTACATTTATTCAATCAGATGGTACTGTGCTAGGAGATTCGAGTTTTAATCCTTCTGAAATGGACAATCATAGTAATCGTGAAGAAATTGTCGGCGCATTGAAAACGGGGATAGGCAAAAGTATACGTCCTAGTGATACTCTTCATAAAAATATGCTTTATGTTGCGATTCCTGTAACGAACGAAATAATTGATGATACGTATGTCATTAGACTTGCTATGAGTCTTGATGAAGTGGAGCAGTCGATTAATAGCTTAACCATGGTCCTTATTGTTGGGTTAATTATATTATTCGTTATTGCAGCGTTAACAAGCTATCGAATTGCACTTAGTTTAACAAAACCGTTAGAGAAAATTACTCAAGTTGCCAAGCGTATTAAAAATATGGATTATCGTGCACGTGTGGAAGGAATAAAGCAAGATGAAATTGGCGAACTTGGTAATGCGATTAATGCAATGGCAGAAAGTCTTCAAATTCAAATGGCTAGAATTCGTCAGAATGAGAACCATCTACAAAGTGTCTTATCTAATATGATAAACGGTGTAGTGATGATGGATGCTAATGGTGCTATCCTTATTATGAATGAGCGGGCTGAAAATATTCTTGGTGTATCTGCTCGTAAGTTAATCGGAAAGCCTTATAGTGACATTAAGCAACAATATGAGCTTTCACAATTAATTGTAGAAGGTTTTGATACGAAGGAATTTATACACGAAGAAATTACGTTCTACTATCCAGAGGAACGGTTGTTAGAGCTCAATCTTGTTCCGATCTATCACGGAAATAGTTCTGATTTCGGTGGGATTCTACTTGTACTGCAAGATGTATCGGCAATTAGACGTCTAGAGCGAATGCGAAGTGAATTTGTTGCTAACGTATCTCATGAGTTGAAAACACCAATCGCGGCAGTGAAAGGATTTGCAGAGACATTGCTTGGTGGCGTTGTGAAAGATGAAGAAACGACGCGATCTTTCTTGCAAATTATTTATGATGAGAGTGAACGATTAAATCGACTAATCGGTGATATTTTAGAATTATCCAAAATAGAGTCTAGGCGTGCTCCATTAATGCTAACACCAGTAGATATTAATGAATTTATGTCAAATACGATTGCCATTCTTGAAGTAAGTGCTATGCGTAAAAATATTCACATTGATATGACTTCACCAGAAGAATTTTATATGGAAGCAGATGAAGATCGACTTCGTCAAATTCTAGTTAATTTATTGAGTAACGCCATAAATTACACACCAGAAGGTGGTACGATTACAATCGTCATATCTGAGTCGAAAGATGAAAACATTGTAATTTCTATCTCAGATACGGGAATTGGTATTCCTGAGAAAGATCTTCCACGTATTTTTGAGCGATTCTATCGTGTTGATAAAGCTCGTTCACGTATTTCTGGAGGAACAGGTCTTGGATTATCAATCGTGAAGCATCTCGTTGAATTGCATAAAGGAACAATATGTGTAACGAGTACCGTTGGAGTTGGTACTAAATTTACGATTGAATTACCAAGCATACAATAATTATATTTACCTAACTTTTATATTAATGTTACACTATTAATATGAAATAATGCATGCGACTCAATGTACGTGTAGCTTTTGGAGGTAGGAACATGTCGAATAAGATATTAGTTATCGAAGATGAACCGACATTATCAAGATTGTTATCTTATAATTTAATACAAGAAGGCTATGATACAACCGTGATTGATCATGGTGGTGATGGTCTGCAAGCTGCGTTGCAAGGGAATTTTGATTTAATTATTCTTGATATTATGCTTCCAGGTATGAATGGTTTTGAAATTTTGAATCGACTGCATCAGAACAATGTGCGTACTCCAGTTGTAATTCTTACAGCTCGTAATGCTGAAGAAGAGGTAGTACAAGGATTGAAACATGGTGCAGACGATTATATAACGAAACCATTTGGCGTTGCGGAACTGCTTGCACGTGTATCAGCAGTTTTACGGAGAACACAAAACGAGGACCCCAAACCACTTTTGTCTAATGAGAAAGTGATACAAGCAGGGGAACTGTCCATCTACCCAGAAAAGTATGAAGTCAACGTACAGGGGCAACCTATTTCACTAAGACCGAAAGAATTTGAAGTGTTATTGTATCTTGTTCAACGTCCAGGTATGGTAATAAGTCGTGACGATCTCATGAATGTCGTATGGGGCTTCGATTACATTGGTGGACAGCGTACAGTAGATGTACATGTAAGTTCTTTACGTAAAAAGCTAGAACTTGAGCAGCAATCTGTAAGAATTGAATCTATCCGTGGCGTCGGATATAAACTTGTGATGCCGAAGAAGCTTGTGCAGTCCTTGAAGTAGGATGCATCAAGCTTCTTCTTTTTTGATCGATTGTGATCACGATGATTAAGCTAACGAAGGTTATTCGACATCGAATATGCCATTCATCGTTTGCTCCAGTGCTCATGTACCAACCACGTACATTCCGCGCTTCGCTTCACTGGCTTTATGTCATCTTCTCGGTGCTGACAACCGATCATGCTTCGAAGTTTTGTAGAGTTTTGTAAGTGGTATCAGGGAAGTGGGGCTGCTTTTGAACTTTCCTTAGGAATGTTCAAAAGATTCGCATACTTCGTATGCTGATCATGCTTCGAGGTTTTGTAGAGCTTTGTAAGTGGTATCAGGGAAGTGATGCTGCTTTTGAACTTTCCTTAGGAATGTTCAAAAGATTCGCATACTTCGTATGCTGATCATGCTTCGAGGTTTTGTAGAGCTTTGTAAGAGGTATCAGGGAAGTGATGCTGCTTTTGAACTTTCCCTAGGAATGTTCAAAGATTCGCCTACTTCGTATGCTAATTGTGCTTCGAGGTTTTGTAGAGCTTTGTAAGTGGTATCAGGGAAGTGATGCTGTTATTGAACTTTCCTTTGGAATGTTCAAAGATTTGCCTACTTCGTGAGCGGACAGGAGTATGTTCGAAGACAAAGAATGATATTTGTTTACTGAGGAGTGATTATTATTAAAGTTCGTCTTACTCCCTTTAGCGATAAATGGGCTCAAATGTTTCAAGATGAGGTCAATAATTTGAAAGCTATTTTTGAAGAACTAATAATTAATTTTGAACATTTCGGTAGTACGTCTGTTCCTGGTATGAAGGCTAAGCCTGTAATTGATATGATGTGTATCGTTAATGAAATTTCAATAGTTGATTCCTTTAATGAGAAGATGAATGCTCTAGGGTACGATATTGCTGGAGAATGGGGCATTGATAGAAGAAGGTTATTTCGAAAAGGCGGAGATAATCGAACCCATCATATTCACTTTTATCAATTCAACAATCCTCAAATTGAACGACATTTGGTATTTCGAGATTATCTACGCAGCCATCCAGAAGAAGTGGCTAGATACAGCCAATTTAAAGAAGAAATAGCTCGACAATTTGAAAATACGAGCGGGTATAGTCCAGCGAAAAAAGCATTTGTAACTGAAATGGAACAACTAGCATTCATTTGGTTCACCGAAAAACCGACAAATTAAATCAAATGCAATGCTACTCAAACGCTCCCTTACAGAAAATTAAAAAGCAGATGCTACGAATTCGTAGCATCTGCTTTTTTGTTTGATTTTATTCGCTTTGATGGTCGGGTTTCCATTGCAACATCTTTTTCTGATATTGCTTGGGTGAGCAATCATTATGTTTTTTGAACATTTTATAAAAATGAGCCATGTTAGGCATTCCTATTTTTTCACCGATTTCAGTAATACTTATATCTTTTGTAAGCAGTAGTCGTTCGGCACGTTTCACTTTTCTATAATTCACATACTCGGTAAATGAAAAGCCTATCGATTTTTTGAAGTATTTTACGAAGTAGTAGTAGCTCATATTGGCGATTCTACACACTTCTTCTACTTGAATGCGATCAGTAAGATGTTCCTCAACATAATCGAGAACCGGTTTCAATCTTACTTTATCGAATGAATCTTGCTCGGCAAGTACTTTCTTGTGATCATTGCGTAACAAGATTAATAAGATCTGCTTTATGAGAATACTAACAGCTATTTCATACCCTCTTTGACGAGTAGTTGCTTCATTCAGTATTTTACTAATGCAGTTTGCAGTTTCTTGTTTTACTGCTTCATTTTCATGGAAGATGTAATTGGCTTGACTTAATGGCACATGTGTTTCTGAGAAATATCGCATATATGAAATCGAACCTTGATCGAAGAAATGCTCAAGATCAAACTGCACGACAATATAATCAAGATCTTCTGAGCAGTAATCACGATGAAGTTCGGATGTACCAATAATACATACATCTCCAGCTTTCAAGATCATACTTTCTGCTTCCATATACATTTCTAATTGTCCATTCAATATTAAGAGTAATTCGAGTTGTTTATGGTGATGCCAATCAGTCCGAGTATTATGCTCACGGTGAGTCTGAAATACTTTAATACTTAAAAGAGGGTTATCATATGATACTCGCTCATTAACTGCCTCCAACATAACCACTCCTTAAACTTTTCGTTACTTTACAGGCTGCTTCAATGTAAGAAAAGTACATCGTAAGCATAGGGTTAAACTTTTCATTAACATCTCTTCTATACTTCTCGCAAATGAAAAGTACATCAAAAGCCTAACTTAACTATCCTCATTATATAACTCATCAACCACATAGCAATACAAAAGTAATTGGAATTACGATTAAAAATCTATAAATTTAATAATAATTTTACAAACCTTTGCATGTACGCTAACGCTTCTCCTCTATAGTAATCTTGTAATGATTGGATAAGAAGGAGATGAAGTGATGCAGGCAGTGTCAGTAAAGGCAGTGAATCCGGTATTAAGTGGGATGTCTCAATTTCAACAAGAGGATCAACTATTATTAAATGTTATCTCCAAAACACCTTGTATATCACCAGATATGAATTGCGAGCAAACGTTAGCAATATTCCGTAATAATCCAGAGCATGAGTGCGTCGTTATTGTAGATGGATTAAGTAGACCTAAAGGTTTAATGATGCGCAATGAATTGTTTAGACGTTTAAGTCAACGTTTTAGTGCTGATTTGTTCAGTGAAAAACCAATTGAGAAACTAGCAGATAAAGAACCTTTAATAGTAGATAGAAGAGAATCACCTAGTTATATTATTGAGATGGCATTGAGTCGCAAAGGTGATCGTCTATACGATTGTGTAATCGTAACTGATGGTCAAATCGTCGACGGAGTGTTAACAATGTCTAGCTTACTTCAGTTGTCTAACGACCTGCAACGAAAGTTAAAGGAAGAACAACAATATTTGATCTATTCCTCGCAAGAAAGAATTAAGCGAATTGTTAACGAGATTATTAATGTGGGACAAGCGGCAAAAAGTAGTGGTGAGAAATCCGATGAAATGGTTAATTTCACATTGGAAGGCAAAACAATGCTGCACAAGTTAACAAACACTTTAGAAATTATCAGCTTAAATGCTAGAAAGCAACAATCACAAATTACAGAGCTACAAGGCAGTGTTAATGATATTAAGAAAATTACTTCCATCGTTCATGAACTGTCAGATCAAAGTAATTTGTTAGCGATCAATGCTACGATCGAAGCGGCTAGAGCCGGAGAACACGGTAGAGCATTTACAGTGGTAGCACAGGAGGTAATGAATTTAGCTGGACAAACAAAGCAATCTGCTGCACGAATATCTCATTCTGTTGAAAAGATTGTTGATGTTGTGAGAGGTACTGTGGAAATTACTGATGAAGGATTACAAATAGGTTTACAAAGTGACAAGCTAATTTCAGATACAGAATCGATATTTTTGACATTATTCAAAATGGTAGCAGAGAACAAAAATAACTTGCAACTTATTGGAGAACAAGCCCTTCATGCCAATGATCAAGCTAATAAAACGGTAAATGAGTTGAAAAAGCTCAATGAGATGAATATGTAAACATTGCAATGATGTTTGTGAAAATATTTTACATAGTGTTTACATTATAAAAATACGAGATTAACAATCTATTAGTAATATTAAACCTGTAAGCAATAATACATGAAAAGCTTAAACAAAGAGGGAAACTAAAACTGAGGAGTGGTTAAGTTGATTAAAAACAACACAATTAAAGGAATCATTACGTTAACAATGGCAGCAATGCTAGTATTCACTGCAGCATGTGGTAATACAAATGAAGGTGCAGCAAATAACACAGCTAATAACACAACAAACAATGCAACAGCAGGCAATACTACAAATGAGCCGGTAACTCCGGAAGTTAAGCTTAGCGGTGAAATTAAAATAGATGGTTCTTCTACTGTATTCCCGATTACAGAAGCTGTATCTGAAGAATTCAACGCTGTTCATAAAGATGTACGTGTTCCAGTAGGTGTTTCTGGTACTGGTGGCGGTATGGAACAATTCATTGCTGGTGAAATTGCAATCGTTGATGCATCTCGTCCAATGAAAGATAAAGAAGCAGAAGCTGCTAAAGCTGCTGGTATTGAATATACACAAGTTAAAGTTGCTTATGATGGTCTTTCTGTAGTAGTTAGTAAAGAAAATGATTTCATCGACCACTTGTCTATCGAAGAGTTAACTAAAATCTTCTCTGTAGAAGGAAATGCTAAAAACTGGTCTGACGTTCGTGCAGGATGGCCAGCTGAACCAATCGTAATCTATAGCCCAGGTGCTGATTCAGGTACTTATGATTACTTCGCTGAAGTTGCTCTTAAAGATGTATCAATGAAAACGGATGGAGTTACTTTCTCTGAAGATGACAATACACTTGTAACGGGTGTTGCTGGTACTCCTAACGGCATTGGTTACTTCGGATTTGCTTACTATGAGGCGAACCAAGATACATTAAAAGTTGTTCCAATCGATAGTGGTAATGGTCCAATCACTCCATCTTTCGATACAATCAAAGACAATTCATACTCTCCACTTTCTCGTGAACTTTACATCTACGTAAACAACGCTGAAATGGCTCGTCCAGAAGTTGCTGAGTTTATGAAATTCTATGTACAAAATGCTGGTGAACTATCTTCCGAGGTTGGTTATGTAGGTCTTCCAGATGAAATGTATGCTGAACAACTTGCAAATGTTGAAGCACTTATTAAATAGTAGGTACATTGAGAATTGTAAAAGAGAAAAATGTGGTGTCTCGCGGCATCACTTTTTTTTCAGGCAATATGTTAAAGAATTGTAAACAATAAGGGAGGCAAAGTAAATGCCGAACAAGTCACAGTCAACATTGAGCGCAGATGCTAATGAGTATAGCAATCCATTTAAAAATAGTCGTGTAAGTGTAATGAATAAAGTGATGCCTGTACTACTATTTTTATGTGCGATTGTATCCGTTCTAACAACGATAGGCATTGTGATCACGCTATTATCTGAAACAATTAATTTCTTCAAAATAGTTCCGATTCAAGATTTCCTATTTGGAACAAAATGGTCTGCTCTCATTCAACCACAAAGCTTCGGTATTTTACCGCTACTTACTGGTACTTTAATGATTACAACGATTGCAATTGTTGTAGCTTTACCAATTGGATTGGCTAGCGCGATATATTTATCTGAATATGCTCCGGACAAAGTTAGAAGAATTGTAAAGCCAATACTTGAAGTATTAGCAGGCGTTCCTACCATTGTCTATGGATATTTTGCAATTAGTATTATTACTCCTGTTATACAGTTTATTTTCCCAGGAGCGGGTGTATACAACGCTTTAAGCGCAGGTATTGCTGTAGGGATTATGATCATTCCGATGATTAGTTCATTAAGCGAAGATGCTATGAGTGCAGTACCAAGATCATTAAGAGATGGTGCTTACGCATTAGGAGCAACTAGATTTGAAGTAGCATTGAAAATCGTTGTGCCGGCAGCATTTTCTGGTATTGTTTCATCAGCTGTCCTTGCTTTCTCTAGAGCTTTAGGTGAAACGATGATTGTTTCACTGGCAGCAGGTTCTACACCAACTTTAACCTTTAATCCTTTGGATAGTATCCAAACGATGACTGCTTACATTGTACAAGTAAGTTTGGGTGATGTAGCGCGTGGAAGTGTAGAGTATGGATCAATCTTTGCAGTAGGTATGACATTATTCGTCTTTACGTTCTTATTGAATATCCTTGCACAGTACATTTCAAAACGCTTTAGAGAGGAGTACTAAGATGAATATATTTCAAGATGCGAATCGCCAACAAATCGCTAATCGTCGTCTCAAAGATCATTTATTGCACACGTTATTCTTGCTTGCAACATCAGTTGGAATTATTGCTTTAACGGTCCTAATTGTAGATATTATTATTGATGGTTGGGCGCATTTATCTCCTGACTTGTTCACTAACTTCCCTTCACGTAAAGCAGAAAATGCTGGAATGAAGTCAGGTTTAATGGGGTCACTTTATATATTATTAATTTTGATACCACTATCCTTCGTAATGGGCGTAGGTGCTGCCATTTATCTTGAAGAGTATGCGCCGAAAAACAAGTTTACACGGATGGTTCAATTAAATATTAGTACTCTAGCTGGTGTTCCATCTATCGTGTACGGTATTTTGGGTCTTGCATTGTTTGTACGTATGTTAGGACTTGAGAAGAGCTTAATATCTGGTGCGTTAACGATGACTTTACTAGTACTACCAGTGATTATAGTAGCTTCTCAAGAGGCAATTCGTGCAGTACCACGTTCGAGAAGAGATGCTTCCTTTGCTTTAGGAGCTACGAAGTGGCAAACTGTATCGCGTTCGGTGTTACCATCATCCATTCCAGGTATATTGACAGGTGTTATTCTAGCTGTTTCTCGTGCAATCGGTGAAACGGCACCACTAATAATTGTTGGTGCATCTACGTATGTTGCATTTCTACCGCAAAGTCTTACCGATGCATTTACAGCAATGCCAATTCAAATTTACAACTGGATTTCAAGACCACAAGCAGAATTCAAAGATTTGGGAGCAAGCGCGATTATTATTTTGCTAGCCATACTGATCTTGTTAAATATCTCGGCTGTTATTATTCGTAACAGATATCAGAAGAAATTTTAATTAATTACGAACAGAAATGAGGGAATGAGTTATGGCTACTTTAATTGAAGCAAAAGACTTAGATTTATTTTACACAGATTTTCACGCATTGAAGAAGGTGAATTTAACAATTCCTGACAAAGCAATAACTGCTTTTATTGGACCATCAGGTTGTGGAAAATCAACATTACTTCGTACTCTTAATCGTATGAACGATATGATCATAGGTACAAGAATTGAAGGTCAATTAACCATTAGTGGTACAGATATTTATTCTAATGAAGTGGACGTAGAGACGCTTCGCAAAAAAGTAGGTATGGTTTTCCAACAGCCAAATCCATTCCCAAAATCAATTTATGATAATATCGCATATGGTCCACGTCTTCACGGTACGACTAACAAGAAAGAGTTAGATGAGATTGTAGAAACAAGCTTGAAATCAGCTGCGCTATGGGATGAAGTGAAGGATCACTTGAAACGTTCAGCGCTATCGATCTCAGGTGGACAACAGCAGCGTTTATGTATTGCACGTGCTTTGGCTGTTAACCCTGATATCTTGTTAATGGATGAAGCTACTTCTGCTCTTGATCCAATCTCTACACTGAAAATTGAAGAGCTTGTTCAAGATCTTCGCGACAAATATACGATCGTAATGGTTACTCATAATATGCATCAAGCAGCGCGTGTATCAAATCAAACGGTATTTTTCTTAAATGGCGAAGTTGTTGAGTTCGACGAAACAGAAAAGTTGTTCTCGAATCCGGGGGATAGACGTACCGAGGACTACATCTCAGGACGCTTCGGCTGATATCGCTTGTGATCACGATGATTACGCTGACGTTGCTGATTCGACGGCGAATATGCCATTCATCGCTTGCTCCAGTGCTCGTGTACCAGTAACGTACACTCCGCGCTTCGCTTCACTAGCTTCATGTCATCTTCTTGGTGCTGACAAGTGATCTATGCTTCGAAGTATGTTGGGCATCTCTGGTGGTTCTGGGGCTCCTATTGAACCATCCTCATGGATAGTTCAAAGAATCGCAGCTTCGTGCTAGTGTTTGCATCGTAGAGTGGGCTCCTATTGAACCATCCTCACGGATAGTTCAAAGATTCGCGTACTTGATTGAAGTTATTATGGCTCTATATATGGGGAGGAAACTATTATGATAATGCGTAAAGAGTTTGATCAAGGACTTGAGCAATTGAATCAATGGCTTGTGGAAATGGGAGAATTAGTTGAGGGTGCTATTGAGAAGGCAGTTACTGCATTAAAGAATAATAATATTGAGCAAGCCAAAGAAGTTGTTGCAGATGACATCCATGTCAATGATATGGAAGAGAAGATTTTAGAATTAGGGTTGAAACTCATTGCTACGCAACAACCAGTTGCTAAAGATTTGCGGAGAATTATTGCAGCTTTCCGTATTGCTAATGATCTTGAGCGTATGGGTGATCTTGCATTAGATGTTGCTAAAGCTGTAATTAAGATTGATGGTGAAACATTAATTAAACCTATTATTGATTTGCCACGTATGGGTGAAATTATTCGCAACATGACTTACGAAGCAATTCAATCATTTGTTCATGAAAATGTTGATCTTGCCTATAAGATGGCTAAAGATGATGATCAAGTCGATGCACTTTATGGTCAAATGATGCGTGAATTATTACTTCTTATGATGGAAAATCCACGTAATATTGCACAAGCTCAGTTGTTAAGCTTTGTTGGACGATATATGGAACGCTTTGGTGATCATGCGACAAATATCGGTGAAAGTGTGGTTTATCTTGTAACTGGGAAAAGGCCTGATCTTAATGCATAAAAATAATGAACAAATTAGGACTTTCCTTTAATCGTAATGATTAGGGAAGGTCCTTTTTGTGGTATCATAGTAACATATACTTTGATGTAACTTTTCGTTAGTGTAAAGTTATAGTAATAGGTAGATGAAAAGTATGAAATAGAACTAAATTGTTAATAGAATGAGGTGCAGCTTCACATATGAGTAAATGGATGTTAATTGATGGAAATAGTATTACATATCGTGCATTTTTCGCTATGCCACCTCTTACGAATTCTTCAGGCATGCAAACAAACGCGATATATGGATTCACGACCATGCTTTTGAAGCTGATTGAAGAGCATAAACCAAGTCATATTCTTGTAGCATTTGACGCAGGTAAAGTTAACTTTAGACATGAACAATTCGAGGATTATAAAGGTGGACGTCAAAAAACTCCTCCTGAGTTATCACAACAATTTCCTATATTAAAGCAACTGATAACAGCTTTCGGTATTCAGCAGTATGAATTGTCTGGCTATGAGGCCGATGATATTATTGGTACGTTAACGAAATTGGCGGATCAGCAAGGCGTAGAGGCGATGGTAGTATCCGGTGATAAAGATATGCTACAGCTTGCTTCGGAGCATGTTACGATTGCTCTTACTCGAAAAGGTGTCAGCGAGATTGAATTATATTCTCCTGAAACGATTACTGAGAAATATGGATTAACTCCGCTACAAATTATTGATCTGAAGGGTCTAATGGGTGATACTTCAGATAATATTCCAGGAGTACCTGGTGTAGGTGAGAAAACAGCACTTAAACTATTGCATCAATTCCCTAGCGTTGAAGAAGTGTTAGCTAATCTTGATGCACAAAAAGGGAAATTGAAAGAAAATCTAACAAACAATCAAGAATCAGCTATTATGAGTAAGAAATTAGCGACGATTTTCCGTGAAGTTCCACTCGAATACAATGAAGAACAAATGCAATTTAATGGTTACGATCATAGCCAGCTTGCTGAGCAATTACAAAAACTAGAATTCAAATCACTGATTGAGCGATTACAATTATCAACTGAAAGTGGTTCTTCTGTGGAAGAAGCGCGCTCAGCTATTGAATCTTTAAGCATTCATGTTATCGCTAATGACAATGATGCAAATGTAGTGAATGACCTTATGCAAGCAATTCAGCAAAGTGCTGAGCATGGCTTATATATCGAAGCAATAGGAGATAATCCACATCAAGCAAGCTTTGAAGGGTTGTCTATTTCATTCCAAGATGATGTCTATATTATTGCGAAAGATCAATTGACTGAGCCTTTCCTTCAACCGTTTTGTGATTGGCTATCCAATGAAGACAAGCCTAAGTACGGATATGATCTGCATAAATCCGAATTAGTGTTAAGTTGGATCGGTGTAAAGCTTGGTGGTGCGAAATTTGATGTACAATTGGCGGCTTACTTATTAGATCCTACCGACGGTAATCAACTACTATACACGATAGCTGAGCGACATAACGTATATGGCTTGGTTTCGGATGATGAAGTCTATGGTAAAGGTGCTAAGCTAAAGTTACCTGAAGATGAGAAGCTGTTTCAGCATTTAGCGTTAAAGGCTCGAACAGTCGAGAAGTTAGTTCCGCTATTGAATGAAGAATTAGAACAGATGTCTATGCTTTCACTTTATTACGATCTTGAAGGTCCATTATCACGAATTCTTGCAAAGATGGAGCTACAGGGCATTAAAGTAGCTAGTAGTGAACTAGAAAATCAAGGTGTTGAGCTTGAAGCTGCACTTAAATTGATTACAGCGAGCATTTATGAATTAGCTGGGATGGAATTCAAGATTAGTTCACCGAAGCAATTAGGAGAAGTTCTCTTTGAGAAGTTAGCTCTTCCTGCAAAGAAAAAAACAAAAACAGGATACTCCACTGATGCGGAAGTGTTAGAAGAACTAGCGCCTTATCATCCGATCATCACACATATATTGAATTTCAGACAGCTTTCTAAGCTTCAATCAACATATGTAGAAGGTTTGTTGAAAGAGGTTAATCCAACTACTGGAAAGATTCATACGTACTATCGTCAGACAATTGCTGCAACAGGCAGACTTAGTAGTCAATTCCCTAATCTGCAAAATATCCCAATTAGACTTGAAGAAGGAAGAAAGATTCGCAAAGCTTTTGTTCCTTCTGAAGCGGGTTGGACGATATTAGCAGCGGATTACTCGCAAATTGAGCTACGTGTATTGGCACATATTTCCGGTGATGAGAAATTAAAAGAAGCGTTTATTCATAATATGGATATTCACACGAAGACGGCGATGGATGTATTCGGCGTAACAGCTGAAGAAGTAGATAGTAATATGCGTCGTTCAGCCAAAGCTGTTAATTTCGGTATTGTATATGGTATTAGCGATTTCGGCCTATCTCAGAATCTAGGAATTACGAGGAAAGAAGCTGCTCAATTTATTGAACAATATTTCAATATTTTTAGTGGTGTCCGAAAATACATGGACGATATCGTAGCTGAGGCGAAAAGCAATGGCTATATTTTAACTTTACTTGATCGTCGTCGTTACGTTCCTGATATTCATTCTTCAAACTTTAATTTGCGTTCATTCGCAGAACGTATCGCGATGAATACACCAATACAAGGAACTGCCGCTGACATTATTAAGCTAGCGATGGTTCGTATGGAGCAAACGTTAAAGGATCGTCAATTAGAAAGTCGTATGTTATTACAAGTACATGATGAATTAGTATTTGAAGTTCCTCCACATGAGCTTGAGTTAATGAAAAAATTAGTACCAGAAGTGATGTCAGAGGCTATCCAATTAGATGTGCCACTACGCGCTGATGTAAGCTTCGGCAATAGCTGGTATGAAGCGAAATAGAGATGTAATTGTAAGCATAAGAGGACTAACCTCTTATGCTTACATCTATTAGTAACTAAATTGAGGTGAGCAGTATGCCAGAATTACCAGAAGTAGAAACTGTTACCCGCACGCTAACAGAGCTTGTTCAAGGGAAGCAGATTATACAAGTAAAAGTATTACTCCCACGCATTATTCAACGACCAGCAGAAATAGAGCAATTTTGTGATGCTTTAGTTGGACAGACTATTCTGTCGGTTGAGCGAAGAGGGAAATTCATTCGAATTGTATGTAATGATCTCGTTCTTGTTTCGCATCTTCGAATGGAAGGTCGTTATGGAGTTTTTTCTGCGGATGAAGAAGTAGAGAAACATACACATGTACTATTTACTTTCACAGATGGTACTGAGCTTAGATACAAAGACATTCGTCAATTCGGTACGATGCACTTGTTCAAGGCAGGAGAAGAAATGACGAATTTACCTTTAAGTAAATTAGGAATTGAACCACTTGAAGAACAATTTACAGCTAAATTGCTACAAGATAAATTGCAACATCGAACTTCGAAAATTAAGCCATTACTTTTAAATCAAGAATTAATTGTAGGGCTAGGAAATATATATGTGGATGAGGCGTTATTCACCGCTGCAATTCATCCTGAACGTACCCCTGATACATTGTCCACTAAAGAATGGAAGAAACTTCACCGTGCCATCGTAGATACATTAGCAAGAGCGGTGGAAGCGGGAGGTTCATCAATCAAATCATACGTCAATGGACAAGGTGAGATGGGCATGTTCCAACATCAACTACTAGTCTACGGACGTAAAGGTGAAGAATGTCACAATTGCTCTAGACCCATTCATAAGTTTGTCGTTGGTGGAAGAGGCACTCATATTTGTTCCCATTGTCAGAAGTTGAAATGAAAATGGTGTAGGTTCACATCATATCCGATATCGAGTAAGCTACATCGCGATACATCGTTATCAAAGTCTGTTTTTGAACTACAGCTTCCAATATAGGTTCAAAAAGTAGGCTTTCAGAACCGAGAAGATGAAGCGCTACTTGCGGAGGAAGGAAGCTCCAGTGTACATAATAGGTACACGAGACCCGGACATCCCAAGTTCGCTTCATATTCGATGTCGACTAAGCGTCCAGCATCACATCGTTATCAAAGTCCATTTTTTGAACTACAGCTTCAATGTCACTCATTTTCCTTCCCCCGCATATGATACGTTACGTTCGTAGGCATTCGTCTACTACGCTATTGTAGATGTGGGAAGGGGAACTATCATGTTGTTTGTTCATTTCGCCTCAATGGCTATACTAGCTGTAGCTGTAAGCTTGGACAGCTTTGGAGTTGGAATAACGTACGGATTACGTAAAATAACAATTCCATTTTTATCGATTATTATTATTTCTTGTTTTTCTGGAGTGGTAATTGGTGTATCTATGCAAGCAGGTGCATGGTTGACTGCATATTTGTCTCCTACTCTAGCCAATGATGTAGGTGCAAGTATTCTAGTGCTAATCGGATTGTGGGCGTTATATCAATATTTTCAAAGCATCAAAGATCAACGTGCTGAGAAGAATCAGATTGTAGAAAATCATAATGAACAAGAAAGTGATCGAACAGAACATAATGTAATTAATGCAGTTTCTTTACAAACGACTGCTACAGTTTTTCGCGTAGAATTAAAGCGACTAGGTCTAGTAATTCAAATATTACGTACGCCACAAACGGCAGATTTTGATTCATCAGGAACGATCTCATCGTCTGAGGCAATAATGCTTGGCATTGCATTATCATTAGATTCTTTAGGAGCTGGAATTGGGGCTGCGTTACTAGGACTTCATCCGATTATGACACCAATCATTATCGCTATATGTAGTGCGTTATTTCTTATCGTAGGAACCAAAATAGGTCAAAAACTTGCACATATCCCAATTGTGAAATATTTCAGTGGCTTACCCGGCTTACTATTAATTATACTAGGGATTAGTAAATTCTTTTAAAATCAGCTTCCTAAGTACTTTTCGTATACGAAGTAGTATATTAGGAAGTTAACGAAAAGTTTAAGGAGTGAGTGCATTGTTAATTGGTTTGACAGGCGGTATTGCAAGTGGAAAAAGTACAGTTAGTCGACTGCTTGTTAAGCACGGTGCCTTACTTGTTGATGCAGATCAGGTTGCTCGTGATATAGTAGAGCAGGGGCAACCTGCCCTTAAGGAGATCACCTCCTTTTTTGGACAAGCAGTGCTACATGCTGATGGTAGTCTGAATAGAGCAGCTTTAGGTGCTATTGTTTTTTCGGATAAGGACAAGCTGGCAACATTAGAATCGATTACTCATCCAGCTATTCGTACACGAATGCTTTCTACAATAGAACGTTATAAAGCAGAACATCCAAATACTATTATTGTTGCTGATATTCCATTATTATATGAAACGAAACAGATGCATTTATATGAAGCAATTGTTGTTGTATATGTATCTCGAGAAATTCAAATCGAGCGTTTGGTAGTTAGAAATAACATTACGCTAGATGATGCCTCTTCTAGAGTAGATATTCAGATGGATATTGAACAAAAGAGAGTATTAGCTGATTATGTTATTGATAATTCTGGGTCACTTGAGCAAACAGAGAAACAAGTGATTGAACTTATTCAAAGGCTGGTAAGTGTATGAAGAGAAAAAAATTTAGAAGTCGGTTATTACTATTAGTTGTCATTTGTTTTATCGTTTTTTTATTTGGGAAATCTGATTGGATCACGAAGCAATTATATCCAGTAAAGTATAATGGAGTAATTGTTGAAAGTTCTGAAAAATATGATGTTGATCCTCATCTTATCGCTGCCGTAATTAGAGTGGAGTCCAATTTTCAAACAGGCCGTGAATCACCAAAAGGTGCAGTTGGTTTAATGCAGTTAATGCCAACGACTTCGGATTGGATCATTGAGCGTGCTAATTTAGAACATATTCCAGCAGAAAAGTTGTTACATGATCCAACGATGAATATTGAGTTAGGTACATGGTATTTGAATCATTTGTTGAGTCAGTTTGATGGAGAGAAAGTTAAGGCTATTGCAGCATATAATGCAGGTCCTGGCAACGTATCGAAATGGATTGAACAAGGTACTTGGTCAGGCGAATTTGCTACTGCGGATGATATCCCATTTGGTGAAACAAGACGCTACGTACAAAAAGTTTTTTATTATTATAATAAATATAAGGAAGTATACCCGAAATTATAATTAGATCATAGATAAATGCAACAACTATACGGCATTTTGTATTTTATGCTATACTGTTGTAGATCAAAAAATAAACACATGATATTCTTCTCGCACATAATAATTAAAAATGAATAATAGCCTTGAGACTGTCTTCCTGATGGAAGAACAGCCCCAAAGCTTGTGTTCATTATACAAGGTATAATATTAACTTTGACCTGCTAAAGATTGTTCAGCGATCTGAACTAAACGACGAGTGATTGAACCACCGATGTAGCCTGCATCTCTCGTTGTGATGTTACCGTAGTAACCATCTTGTGGAATAGCAATTCCTAGCTCTTGTGCTACTTCATATTTCAAACGATCAAGAGCTGCTGTTGCTTGAGGGACAAGCAATGAGTTGCTGCTGCGATTTTGTGCCATGTTATTTTCACCTCCTCGCGGTTGGTAAATGTATTATGTGCGATATTTAATGTTTTATTACAAGTTATCATTGGTAAAAGAAGGGAGGGTTCTATATGAAATGTCCATACTGTGATTACTCTGGTACGAAGGTTCTAGATTCTCGTCCAGCTAACGAAAATAAATCAATCCGTCGAAGACGTGAATGTGAGCAATGCAGCAGGCGCTTCACAACCTTTGAAATGGTTGAGGAAACTCCATTGATTGTCATAAAGAAGGATGGAAGTCGTGAGGAATTTAGTCGCGATAAAATACTACGTGGTTTAATCCGTGCATGTGAGAAGAGACCAGTACCAGTAGAGCGCTTGGAAGTAATCGTATCAGAAGTTGAGAAAGAATTAAGAACGACTGCGCTAGCTGAGGTAGAAAGTAGCGATATTGGTTCTATCGTTATGACACAATTATATCCTGTTGACGAAGTTGCCTATGTTCGTTTTGCATCTGTTTACCGTCAATTCAAAGATATCGATATGTTTATGAAAGAATTGAACGGTATACTGTCTAATCCTAATCCTAATCTAAGAACAGAGTAGACGAAATAACGAATAGATACAATAATAAGGGTGTAACAGTAGATTGAACCTTTCTATAGGTCTGATCTACTGTTACACCCTTTATATGCTTTACTAATTATTCTATTTTGGTAGAACAGTGACGGCAGCCTGTTTACCACTTACATGAATCCCAGCTTCCTTCGTGCCATCAGGTTTTAATGTAATGAGCATTCGTTCAAGTAAAGCTTTGGCAACTATGCCTTCCTTCCCTTGAATCTTCACAATTAGTGCAACGGGATGCCCAGATTGAAGCAAAGTTACACATTGTCGGATTTTTGTGTCATAATCATGTTCCTCTATATGAGGCGTTAAGCGAATTTCTTTAACTTTTTTTGGAGAAGCTAATGACTTCTCGATATTTTTTGTTTGTTTTGCCATTCCTTTAGCCATTAATTGGCATGGAGGAGGACTCGAAAAAATATTTGTACACACTAGATCAGCTTTATACTGCTTAGCTAATTCTAATGCTGCTTTTGTAGTCATCGTACCAAGATCTTCACCACTAAGTCCTGTAAGTTCTACCTCAGAAGCTTTTATCTTTTCATTCATTATCATATTCATTACATTGAAACTCCTTCATTACTAAGAGATAGGTTGAGATGGATAATACCAGCCTTCTATTTTTTGTTCCAATTGTGCTAACTGGAGAACTTTTAGTTTTTTATTTTGGAAAATAATTAATTGTTGATCTTGAAGATCAATTAATATTTTGGATACGGTTTCCCGAGCTGCTCCCACTGCATCTGCAAGTTGTTGATGAGTGATTTTAACAGTGAGTTGATAAGCACCATCAGCAAGTAAGATTCCAAATTCTTTGCAAAGATCGAGCAAACGACGAATTATCCGATGTTGTACGTTGAGGAAAGTCAAATCATAAATTTGTTGGTTCGCTTTGCGGAGACGCTCCATCGTATAATTTAATATGAGAAAGGGAACATTGCGATCCTTTTCGACTAACTGTTGAAAATCTGCACGATGCAACGCATACGCTTTTACAGAGGTCATCGCTTCAGCAGTAGCTGAACGTAGGAGACCAGGTTGCATAAGTGCCATTTCTCCGAAATACTCACCTTTATCTAAGTAAGCTAACGTAATACGTTTTGCTTTATTAGAAGTATATATACAAACCATACCTGTTCGAATGAAGAAAATTTGATTGCCTTCATCGCCTTCATGAAAGATAACATTACCTTTTGTGAAACTTACTTCCTTCATATATGGAGTAAGCTGATCTAATAGCTGTTGATCGATGTCTTGAAAGAATGGTATTGAGGCGCGTAACTTGATGGTATCTATTTTTTTCAATGTAAGCATCCTTTCATTCATTATTCGATTTTTTGTAATGTGAGTTACAGAATCAATGTAATGAATTTGTTATTCTATATTTGGGAGAAGGAATAAATAAGTTAGGAGGACAAAAAAATATGTTACTTTAATGATAGCTTGTATACCTGCTATTTTCAATCCATTAAAGTGAAAAATATGGTACTTATGTAGAAGAGTTCTTTTTGCTGTTGGGAGGCTGCAAAAAGAACTCTTTTCGTTGTATTCATTTTCAAGTTGCAGTACGATAAGAGTAACGATATTGAAAGAAGGTAGAACAATGAAACCACTAATATTTGTAGATCGAAGATTGCCACTCGATGTGCTGCAATATCTTGAGGAGCACTGTACTGTCAAAACATGGGGGAAAGACGAAGAACGTAATCCTGAGAAAATACTTCATTATTTACAAGATGTCGTTGGCTTTTTCAATAGTGGTTCTGTAAAAATAGATAACAAGCTATTAGATGCAGCGCCGAACTTGAAAGTAGTAAGTACAATGAGTGTTGGTTACAATCATTTTGATATTGAGCAGTTAAAGCAACGAAAAATAATTGGAACGCATACGCCATATATATTAGATGATACAGTTGCGGATCTTGTCATGGGATTAATGCTTTCTACTGCACGTAGAATTACTGAATTAGATACATACATTAAAGAAGGAAACTGGAAAGGGAATGAAGGAAAAAAACTTTTTGGTATCGATGTTCATCACCGGAAATTAGGTATTATAGGTATGGGTAGAATTGGGGAAGTCATCGCGAAGCGAGCGACACTCGGATTTGATATGGAAGTTATGTATTATAACCGTTCACGAAAGCCGGAAGTGGAAGCACAATTGAGCTTAACATATGTTTCTATGGATCACTTACTGGAGCAATCTGATTTTATCGTCATTATGTTACCTTTAACGGATGAAAGTAGAAATATGATTGGTAAAGAACAATTTGCTAAGATGAAAAATGACGCTATCTTTATAAATGCTTCCCGAGGAGGGACAGTAATAGAACAAGACCTGATCGATGCATTGCAGCACGGTCAGATTAGAGGTGCGGGTTTAGATGTATTTGCACAGGAGCCTTTATCAAGTGATCACCCATTGTTGGCTTTATCTAATGTGGTACTAACTCCGCATATTGGTTCAGCAACAGAGGCGACTCGATATGATATGGCTAAACTTGCTGCGCGTAATCTTGTCCATGCCCTACAAGGTAAAGAAGACGCCCATATTATTAAAGAATTATTATAAGTTTTTGTATGGAGAGTTATTGTTCTATCGCGTGAAGAGTATTATGATAATAATTGTGATTAATTCATAGAAGATTTTGAGTGCAAGGGAACGATTATGATGACAATAGGTATTTTTGATTCAGGAATGGGCGGGTTAACTGTATTATCTGAAGCAATTCGACGCATACCAATGGAAGATTATTATTTTGTTGCAGATACTTTACATGTTCCTTATGGAACAAAATCCAAAGAAGAAGTACATGGATATATTCTTGATACCGTTCACGATATGATGAAACATGACATAGACGCACTCGTTATTGCTTGTAATACAGCTACAAGTATCGCTGTAGAAACATTACGCGAAGAATATCCTAATTTACCTATCATCGGAATGGAACCAGCAGTAAAGCCAGCGGTAGAGATGAATCATTCCACAGGACGAAGAGTATTAGTATTTGCTACACCTCTTACACTGTCATTACCGAAATATTATGCACTTGTTTCACGTGTAGATGATTCCGGCATAGTAGATTCCCTACCAATGGAGAAGCTTGTTCCTTTTTGTGAAAGTATGAAGTATGATACGGATGAAGTGAAAGAGTATTTTTTAGAGCAATTAGCACCTTTTGATCTAGAAGATTACGGAATCATTGTACTAGGCTGTACACACTATCCGTATTTCAAGCCATTATTACGAGAAATATTGCCTTCACATATTGATATTGTAGATGGGAGTACAGGGACTGTACGACGGCTTGCTGCGCTATTACATCGATACGGTATGGCTAGAGGTAAAGGTAGTGGGAAAGTGGTTTTCCACAACACGAATGAAGATAAGATATACAATGAACGGATGAAGGATGCTCTCACTTATTTGCAACATAATCAGCTTTGATGGGTATTTCAACAGGTGTTTGCATAAGGGAGGATCCAAATGGATTTTATTTTTACACTCGTTATTATTATACTTGCAACGAAAATTGCAGGTCATATTTCAGTTAAGTTTGGTCAACCTGCTGTATTAGGAAAACTAATTATAGGTATCGTACTTGGTCCTGCCTTGCTTGGATGGGTACAAAGTGATGAGTTATTAACTACGTTCGCTAATATCGGAGTTTTATTACTTATGTTCATTGCAGGACTAGAAACAGATCTAGAACAAATGAAAAAAACTTGGAAATCTGCATTAGCCGTTGCTATAGGTGGAATTATCTTGCCATTTATCGGTGGTTATAGTGTCGGTATGGCCTTTGGCTTCAGTTCTAATCATTCACTATTTTTTGCAACGTTATTTTGTGCCACATCTGTAAGTATATCAGTTCAAGTGTTGAAGGAATTAGATCAATTAAATTCAAGGGAAGGCGCTACAATCTTAGGGGCAGCTGTCATTGATGATGTTCTTGTTGTAATCTTATTAGCCTTTATGATGAGCTTTACTGGTGGGGACGAAGGTAGTTCAATTGGAATGCTTGTACTTAATAAAGCAATATTTTTTGTTGTTATAGTATTAGCGAGTATATTTATCGTACCGCGATTAATGAAATGGTTAGGAAAATTAAAAGTAACAGAGCCAGTTATTTCTTTAGCGATTGTTATTTGCTTTGGCTTTGCTTACTTTGCAGAATATATGCATATGGCAGGAATTATTGGTGCTTTTGCAGCTGGTATAGCTGTCGGACAAACACCATTTAGAAAAACCATTGAACATAAAATTGAGCCGATTGCTTATACACTTTTCGTTCCGGTATTTTTTGTAAGTATTGGACTTGATGTATCCTTCGAAGGTATTAGTGAGCAGATCGGATTTTTAATCATAATAACGATTATGGCCATTGTGACGAAGCTCACAGGTTGTTGGTTAGGGGCAAGACTAACAGGGTTCAAGTCTAAGCCAGCACTTGTCATTGGAGCGGGTATGGTATCTCGTGGTGAAGTGGCACTAATTATAGCGGCAACTGGTCTTTCATCACAGTTATTACATCCTGAATATTTTACATCTATCGTTATTATGGTTATTGTGACGACAATCGTTACTCCACCATTATTAAAACTTATGTTTATGAGGAATGCGAAAGAATCGGTTTAATTAATAATGATATGAACAGTAGTAAGGTGGATTACAACCGATAAAATTTCGTAATATCTAGTTGGATAACTATAATACAGTTCGAAAAAAAACCAATGAAGAACGCTATCGAGTTCTTCATTGGTTTTTTTATTTTTTAAACTTTCATCATTCTTTAAGTTCACCCTAATTTCAAATTAATTTAGGGGCTCCATAATGAGATTATAGTACAAATTAGGAGTGAAGAATATGAAGTTGAACATATACCAATGGTTTGGGATTTCAATGCTGACGATGAGCTTATTGCTAGCAGGTTGCACAGCTAGTTCTAGCGAGGTAATGTCAGGTGTAGTCGCTGAAAATATGAATGGTGGGTCAACGACAAAAGTATCGTTAGCTGACTTTGATGAGGAGGATTTAGATAGTAGCTGGGATGAGAATTCATCTAAGCAAATTAAACTGAATGGTAATTCCATCACGACATCCGCTTCAAGCGGTGTGTTTATTGAAGGGACAACCGTTACCATTGCTCTTCCAGGAACATACGTAGTAAGTGGTGAACTTAATGATGGTCAAATTCATGTAAAACTTGAAAATGACGGAAATGTAAAGTTAGTGCTTAATGGTGCAACTATTCATAATGAGAATAGCGCAGCTATCTATATCGAAGAAGCAGGGAAAACGATCATTACTCTAGCTGAAGGAACGCAAAATAATCTATCAGACGGTTCTAAATATGTATATGAAAATAATTCAGATGAGCCATCTGGAACTTTGTATAGTAAGGATGATCTTTCGATCAATGGAACAGGAACATTAACAGTTAACGCGAACTTTAATGATGCGATCGTTGGAAAAGATATTTTGAAATTAGTAGATGGTACATATATTGTAACTTCTGCGGATGACGGAATTATTGGTCGTGATGTGCTTGCTATTCGTGCAGGAAAATATACATTAGACGTAAATGGCGATGCCATGAAATCTACTAATGATAATGAAGAGGAATTAGGCGCTATATATATCGTAGATGGCACATTTGCAATTACTTCAGGCAACGATGGTATTGATTCTATAGGAGCAGCTGTTATTGAAAATGGTCAATTCAATATTGTTTCTGGTGAAGGCAGCCAATCTCAAATCGATGATACAACGAGTGCTAAAGGTATTAAATCAGCAACGGACTTAACGATCTATGACGGTACTTTTAATGTAAATAGTGCTGATGATGCATTTCATAGTAATGGCGTTGTAAATGTTCATGGAGGACAATATACAATTACAACGGGTGATGATGGTTTCCATGCCGATAGTACGTTGACTATTAATGATGGAATTATACAAGTTAATGAAAGCTATGAAGGATTAGAAGGAAATCAAATTACTATAAATGGCGGTAACATATCAATTGTAGCCTCTGATGATGGGGTTAATGTTGCTGGTGGCAATGATGAATCAGCATTTGGTGGAAGAGGTGGAGCAAGCTTTGCTACAGATTCTGATGCTTTATTGAAAATAACTGGTGGTCTAATCAAAGTTAATGCAAAAGGAGATGGATTAGATTCTAATGGGAACGTTGAGATGAGTGGTGGTACGGTAGTAGTTAATGGACCTGAGGATAACGGAAATGGACCATTAGATTATGACGGAACATTCAATATGTCGGGCGGTACATTAGTCGCAGTAGGTTCTAGCGGAATGGCTCAAGCAACGTCGGATACATCTACTCAACCTGCAATGTTGATGTACTATACAGAAACTCAAGCAGCAAATACACTTGTACAATTAGCTAATGAAGCAGGGGAAATTATTGTTGCTTTCGAACCAGACAAAACGTATCAGTCCGTAATGATTAGTTCTCCGCTTATTGAACAAGGTCAAACGTATACTTTGTACTCAGGTGGTCAAACAGAATTGGATGAATTGTTAAACATAGCAGAAAATACGACAGGCTCTCTCGGCAATAAAGTAGTAAGTTTCACTATTGCTGACATGATTACTTATGTAGATGCTAATGGTATTACGACTGCTAAAGGCGGAATGGGTGGCTTTGGTGGTGGAATGGGAGGTGGTCGAGGCCAAGTGGGTGGAAATAGGGATGAAAATGGTGAGATGCCAACACGTCCAGAAGGTGAGAATGGCGAGATGAAGATGCCAGACGGTGAAATGCCAACAATGCCTAATGGTGATATGCCAACACGACCAGAAGGTGAGAACGGCGAGATGAAGATGCCAGCGATGGCAGATGGTCAATCGGACAGTTCTGATGGGACACAGTAAATGTTTCTAAAATAGATTAGATTAAGCCTTGGCTAGTATTCTAGAACTAGCCAAGGCTTAATTATCGTTATTTAGATGCATTGACAGAAAGGTATTAACAAAATATTGCAATTGCTATATACTTTAGATAGTTTGTAAAGAGGTACAACCTCTATTCTACTAAAGGATGTGCAATAATGGAGTTATTACTTGAATTGTTATGGATCTTGTTTCCTTTTCTTCTCGTAATGCTTCTCTTATATGTGATTGTGGCACGTAAGAAAGTAGTTTGGAAAATAGTTATATTCGTTACAAGCTTTGTCATCATCGAGACTATGCTTTTGTATAAGCAATTATGGTGGCTACATGGTGAGCATCGTAGACTAGAAATTGAATTTACTTCGGATGGCTGGATACTATTCACGTTAAGTCTGGTTGGATTACTTATTGTCGTAGGATGTATTTTATTTCAAGTGAAGTTGAATCGATATGTTATCTGGACTGGTAAAAATATATTTAAGTCAGTTACATGCGGATCAATTGGTGCTATCATTCTTTCATTACCAATCATTCTATTAAATTTCTATTCATTAGGAAGAGTTCCGGTGGATGGGAGTTTATCTCTATTTATATCAATTATTATGTTTATTGTTGTAGGAAAGAGTATAGAGGAACTATTATTTCGAGGATATTTACAAGGGTATTTAGATCGGATATATTCTCCTTTTAAGTCTGGATTTATTACAACAGCGATATATAGTTTGTTAAATTTTTTGATTTTAATCGTTGCGAATGAATACTTTTTATTAGCATGGATACAAACTATTTATATAGGCATTATTTGCTCATGCCTACGTTATCGCTATGGTATTCTGGCTTCAACGCTCGCAAATGCGCTCGCAATTATTTGTTGGTACTTATTAATTTGAAGGTATTAACTAAGAATAAATGTATATATCGCGAAAGAATATAAATATATATTGACTATATGCGGTTAAGTAATTGATGATATTAATTATTAAGTAATTTATTAATACATAGACTGGAGCACATAATGTTAAATATTTTAAGGGGTCAAGTTAATGCTAAGGTTGAACCGATTCAGCCAAGTGATGAGACCTAGAAGATAGTATACAAATTCCATTATCTAATCTATATTTATTGTAGATAGGCTAATGGATTTTTGTGTTGTGAAGTTATGTTTGATTCAAAGTATGTGCTTTCGGAGCTGCTTTTTTTACAAAGTAGTATCTCAAGTATCCAAAAAAAGTTTTAGGAGGTTTTTTTGTTGAGAATTGGAGCAATTGAAGCTGGTGGAACAAAAATTATCTGTGGTATTGGTAATGAGTATGGACAGATTGAACGTAAAGTTAGTTTCCCTACGGAAACACCTACTATAGCAATGGTGAAAATTAATGAATTTTTTGCTAATGAACAATTGGATGCGTTAGGTGTAGGTACGTTCGGCCCAATCGATGTGAACAAATCAAGTGAAACTTATGGCTATATTACAACGACTCCTAAGCCAGGTTGGGGTAATTTTAATATATTAGCGGAATTACGAAAAACAATCGAAGTTCCGATTGGCTTTGATACTGATGTGAATGGTGCTGCACTTGCAGAGGCTACTTGGGGAAGTGCCAAAGGTGTGAAGAGCTGTGTTTATTACACGATAGGAACTGGTGTAGGCGTAGGTGTATATGCCGAAGGTCATCTCATTCATGGACTTCTACATCCTGAAGCGGGACATATTCCTGTTAAGCGTCATCCAGATGATAAGTATGAAGGTTTCTGTCCTTATCATAAAGATTGTCTCGAAGGTGTAGCAGCAGGTCCAGCAATTGAACGTCGTTAT
Organism: Paenibacillus endoradicis; assembly: GCF_024721975.1. The sequence continues at coordinate 149,869 of NZ_JANQBB010000005.1, forward strand.
GGTGTGAAGGGCGCTGAACTATCTGTTGATCATGAAGCGTGGAATCTAGTAGCATATTATATTGCACAAGCACTTACATCAACCGTATTATTGCTTTCACCTGAGAAGATTATTTTGGGTGGTGGTGTAATGCACCAAGAGCAACTTTTTCCGCTTATTCATGAGCAATTACAACAAAATTTGAACGGATATGTTCAACATCCGATGATATTGGAAAATATTGATCAATATGTAATCGCTCCTGGATTAGGTGATGAAGCGGGTTTATGTGGCGCTATCGCAATCGGATTATTAGCGCTTGAATAATGTTAACATATATATGTAATGATGAAATCTAATACAACATGAAACGACTATGATATTATTACGTATAACTATTATCGTGTTAATCCGAAGGAGGAATTCCAAAAATGAGTATATTTGATAGATTATTCCGTATTGGTAAAGCTAATGTAAATGCAGCCATTGATAAAATTGAAGATCCAGTTAAAATTATTGATCAAGTACTTCGTGAACTTGATGAAGATGTAGAGAAAGTAACAGCTGCAGTAACGTCTCAAATGGCAGTGGAAAAGAGATTCCAACGTGAGTTGTCAGAAGCCGAAGAACTTGTTGCTCGTCGTGATGCACAAGCCCGTCAAGCTCTTTCAGCAAACAATGAAGATCTAGCCCGTGAAGCTTTGCTTGATAAAAAGAAACAAGTTGAGAAACGTGATCAACTTCAAGAAGGTTATGATCGTGCCAAATCAACTGCTGATAAACTTCGTACACAATTAACTGAGTTAAAATCTCGTGTAACTGAGATGAAAGATCAACGTAATACGCTTATTGCTCAAGCAGAAGCAGCGAAAACTCAACAAAAAATTAATCATACGATGTCTGGTGTCGGTCATAATGATGTCGGTGCTACGTTCAATCGTATGGAAGAAAAAATTAAAAGAATGCATGACGAGGCAGACGCAGCGTATGAACTTGCTAATGAAGACAAATCTTTAGATGATAAATTTGCTGAAGCATTGAAAGATGCTCGTACTACTGCTGTAGACGATGAGTTGGCTGCACTAAAAGCTGAACTTGATGCAAATAAATAATCCATTCATAGCATAATATTGTTATAAGCTGAAAAAGCCAGGTTAATTAACCCGGCTTTTTCTTTTCGGAGGAATGAAAATGAAAAAATGGACAATGATGCTCTTTGCGGGGATATGTATCGTACTTCTTCAGTTTTCACTAACGACGCAGATAAGTGCAAGCTCAGCTAAAGATCAGTACATTTATGATGATACGGGCTCTCTATCAACAAGTGAGATCACATCATTGGAATCGAAGATAAAGGCACAATCATTCCAATTATATGTTCTATTCGTTAATAACACAGGTAATCGGTCGATTGTGGATTTTGCGGAGGCGCAATATACGAAGATGAAGTTACTGACAAACCAAGGATTGCTAGTTGTAGCTTTAGACGATGGGTATGTGCATCTCCAATTAGGAGTAAATTCTAGACTTGAAAATGCATTATACTCCGCAAAAGACTTATCATCATCTGAGCCAGTCACTGACTTTGTAGAACAATATTTCTTTCCAAATGCAGCTTCAGGTGATTTTGCAGGAGCAATTGATGATGTAATTGATGGATTAGCCGACTACATGGAACAAAGTAATTCAACAAATAATTCTGGAGAAAATATGCAGTCTTCGCAAGCTTCTTCCTTACAAATTAGTGCAAAAGGATTCGCATTAATTATAGGAATTCTAATTGTCATAACGGTAGCATTGATACTTATGGTTCAATCACGTAAGCGTAGAAGATACAGTGAGGATGTAGAAAATCTAACGGATGAATTAGAAACGGTACTTGGTAAAGTTCATGAACTTGAGGATGGTTTAACTACTGCTCTTAAATTCAGTCAAGGTCGATCTAAAGCAATTATTGAGGCATCCGAAAATGAGTTGTATACATTACTGCAACGTGCGACGACCTATCCTGAACAATTACGAAGCTTAAAACCTCTGCCCAGATGGATAAGTTCAAAACATGTTGTTCATTTGAAAGAATTAATGTACCAAGTAAAACAACAACTTCAATTGGCAAATAGACTTGAAGATGTATTTCATTCATACAATAATGAAATATCGATAGCAACTAAAGTGCTACAAGATTATCAGTTGAAGTTTGATCAAGCAAAGAAAAACTTCGATACGATGAATAAAAGTAATGAAATGACATTAATCAAGTTAACTGAAAAACAATTTGAGATTCAGAAAATTATTGAGCAGTGTACCTCATTACTTGCCTTCAATCCTGTAGAAGCGAAAGTTCAACTTGATCAATATGGTACACTAATTACTGCTTGGTGCAGTGATATTAATGAATATACGTCGTTAGTAAATGAAGTATCGAAGCTACCAGATAAAATTAATGAGACAAAACTAAAAGTTGATGAACTGGTACAGCAAGAACGATTGAAACTAGATGAAATTTCACCTTACAAATATTATGATTCGATGAATGGTCAATTATCTTCGATAAAAAAAGCATTGAATATCGGTGATATGATCGTGGTTCGTGACGGGATACAACGAATCAATAATTGGTTAGCAAACTCTTTAGCAGAAGTAAAGCAATCGATAAATGCAAGAGATCGTAATCAACAGATGCTGAAACAGTTTACTTTAGTCATGTTGCAATTCGAACAAGATCAACAAACTGAAATTACAAAACAGATTAGTGCCCTGCAATTACAATTCCATGAAGTTCACTGGCGAAACGCTGCTGATCAATTTTCACAGTTGCAACAGAATGTTCAACTGCTGAAACAGAAGATGGATAAAGCGGAAAACTATAATTCAATTGATGTTCAACGTTATTTGGAAGCAGACAACATATTACAAGAAGCGAATTCATTATTGCAGGTGATTCAAGATAGCAGTGCACAATTACTTCATATCCATGAGCGATCAGAACAACGTGTGATCGAGTATTTAACGACATGTGGTCAGTTGAAAACATCAATCGTTCAATTACGTTCTACTGCTCAGTCGCATGGTGTGTATAGTTATCCTGGAATAAGTGAGACTGAAACTGTTGCGAGTAGCAGTGTTCAAACGTTAGAAAATGCAGTTTCATTAACACCTCGCAATCTATATCATGCCAATGAGCAATTAAGAGACGCTACTCAAAAAGTCAATGAATTTGAAAATCTTGTAAACCAGGCAGTAGATAGTAAAATTGCTAGAGAAAGAACTGAGCAAGAAAGGCTGCAGGCCGAAATGATGCGTCGAATGTTCAAAGGCGGCAATAATGGCGGCTTTGGTGGCGGAGGAGGTTTCGGCGGAAGTGGTCCACGTAATGGTGGTGGCTTCGGTAGCTTCGGAGGCGGTGGCAACTCTCGTGGCGGCGGCGGTAGCTTTAAGGGTGGAGGCAACTCTCGTGGCGGCGGTGGAAGCTTTAAAGGTGGAGGTCCGTCTCGCGGCGGAGGCGGAAAATTCAAGTGAAGAGGTAGTTCAAAACGTAATATAACGAGCACCAGGTCGAGGAATGATTCTCATTCCTCGACCTGGTGTTTTGCATTTCAAGTAAATCTTTAATTGTAGATCTGATTTCCGATTATCTTCGGTAGAATGCTATTGATCCAGCTTAGCAGTTAATACTCTACGTACATGTTCATCTAATAACTGCTCTGAAATATTACCGTTCTCGACAGCAGTTGTTATAGCTGTTATGACCTCTTGTTGTGACTTGGTGTCATGACCTACGATAAGCATATCAATGCCTGCTTGCAGAGCGATTATAGCAGCATCACCTATGTTGTATTGTTCTGTAATTCCACCCATAACCATATCATCCGATATAGCAAGACCTGTGAATCCCATTTCTTCGCGCAATCTATTCGTAATAATTTCTTTCGATAATGATGCTGGATATTCGCTATCAAGTTGAGGGAAATAAAGATGACCAATCATAAGTGCATCAATTTGTTGCTTTATTGCAGCATAGAAAGGTATTAATTCTAGTTGTTGAAGCTCTTCCCATGATTTGTTGACAGTAGGCAACGTCTTATGTGAATCTTCACTTGTATCACCATGACCTGGGAAGTGCTTGCCTACGGTAATGACATAAGATTCTAATCCTTGCATCATTGCAATAGCTTGCTCTGCTGTTTCTTGTGGTGTAGTACCGAAGGCGCGATCACCTATTACAGGATTTCTCGGATTACTGTTCACATCTAGTACTGGAGCAAAATCAACATCGATCCCATATCTAGATAATGTTTCTCCCATTGTAGCAGCAGAGTCATAAGTTAATGTTGAGTCGTGAAGCTCAGCTAGAGTTGCTGCAGAAGGGAATTTTTCGGGCAATCGATTTACAATACCACCCTCTTGGTCGATCGTAATCCATAATGGAATGTCTGTATACTCGTTCTGTTGTTTTAATTGTGCGATAAAGTCAGTAAGTTGTTTTTCATTTTTGATATTGCGCTTAAAAAGAATAATGGAGCCAATATATTGCTCTTGAATTAGTTTCTGATGTGCGGTAGTTAACTGTTTGTCCTCGATTCCCATGATTAACAATTGTCCAATTTTTTGAGCAGTGGAAAGATTCTGTAGTATTTGTTCTACTTCATCCGTTGTCTCAACGTTCGGATTAATTGCATTGGGAGTAGTTGTAGGTATTGGTTCTTGACTTGGAGTAGTGACTATCGTTGGAAGACTATCGTTACTTGAAGGTGTAGTAGTATTTTGTTCAAGTTCATTTGGATGCAAAGAGATCGTTTCTTTAGCGTCTAGAACAGTGAATATAAAGTAGAAAGTTACAATAATCAAGACAAGTAATAATATTGTAATAAATGTTATTTTTTTTTGTTTCAAGACATTGTACCTCACTAGTTATTTGATATAATACATATACATTATAGTCTAATCTAGGTGAAGAGTTAACTAACAAAATACTCCTGTTGGGAGTTATACACAATATTAATCGAGAAGGGGAGAGGTAATGAGTATTCAGAAGTTACGATGGGGCATTCTTGGTTGCGCTTCCATTGCAAAGAGGTCTGTTATACCAGGTATTCGTTTGTCTAAGCATAATGAAGTTAAAGCAATTGCTAGTCGTTCAATAGAAACAGCACAAGCAACAGCATCTGAACTACAAATTCCAATTGCGTATGGCAGTTATGAAGAAATGCTTGCTGATCCTGATCTGGATGTCATATATATTCCACTACCGAACCATTTACATAAGGAATGGAGCATTAAAGCAGCAAAAGCAGGCAAGCATGTACTTTGCGAGAAGCCAATTGCATTGAATAGTGTTGAAGCAGCAGAAATGGCGCAAGTAGCCAAAGATGAGAATGTAATTATGTCTGAAGCTTTCATGTACCGCTATCATCCCCGATATAAACTAATTAAACAAATGATTGCTGATGGTGAAATAGGTGAAATTCGTCATATTCGTGGTGGATTCACATTTAATAATGGAGCAAGTACGGAAAATGTCCGTTATGTGAAAGAGTGGGGTGGAGGTTCACTGTATGATGTCGGATGTTATCCAATAAGTGCAGCACGTTATATTCTTGAATCTGAGCCTATTGCCACAACAGTACAAGCAATGTTCTCCGAGAAGCATGGAGGAGTTGATATGATGGCATCAGGCCTGCTTGAGTTTAGTAATGATGTAGCGCTTGTATTCGATTGTGGAATGTGGGCTGCTCCACGAAGTCCGCTTGAAATCATCGGAACAGAAGGTGTTATTGAGCTACCTAATGCATTTTTATCGCATACAGAAGAAGGTTCATATTTTTATGTTCGTAAAGGCGATAAAGTGAAAGAGATAAAAACACCTTATTATAATAGTTATGCATTGCAAGCAGATGCGATGGCTAGAACGATCCGTGGAGAAGAGGTACAGCAATTTCCATTGGAAGATGCTGTAGCGAATATGAGAGTACTTGAAGCATGTCTTCAATCAGCTGAGACTGGAACTAGAATTGTCATTAATTAATCAATTTCTAGGAGAGATGAAGATGCAATATATATCAATTAAAGGTTGTAGCAAGCCGATTTCAAGACTAATAAAAGGAACAGATTATTTGTTACTTAATGAGTTCGAACAGATTAGTGATCATCTTGATGATTATATGGAGTTAGGTGGCAATATGATTGATACCGCTCATATTTATACAGATGGGGAAAGCGAACAAGTTATTGGAAAGTATATTCAATCTCGTAACAATCGCGAAACACTCGTCCTTATGTCTAAAGGTGGTATGCCGGACACAGATGGTAACTCAAGACTTGGTCATGCAGCATTATCAGAACAAATTAAGTGCAGCTTAGATCGACTACAAACTTCTTATCTTGATATGTATGCTCTTCATCGTGATGATACCGAGTTACATGTTGGTCAAATTCTTGAAACAATGAATGAACATATGGTAGCAGGTCATATTCACGCTTTTGGTTCATCCAATTGGACTACTTCCAGAATAGCAGAAGCGAATGAATATGCCACTAAGCATGGCTTAGTAGGCTTTGCATTTAATAGTCCCAATTTGAGTCTAGCTAGACCTCAAGAGCCTTTCTGGGGGGGAGTGCTTGAGGCAGATGATGAAATGCGTCAATGGCATCATGAAACAAAGTTACCTCTTTTATCGTGGTCCCCACTAGCAAGGGGATTTTTCACAGGGAAATATACTCCTGAAGTACGCAGCGATGAAGACATGGTCCGCGTATTCTACAATGAAGATAATTGGGCAAAGTATGAAAGAGCAAGTCAACTTGCTACTTCCAAGGGAGTATCTACGATTGAAATTGCTCTTGCCTTCGTTCTGAATCAGAGCTATCCAACCTGTGCAATTATTGGAGCAAGAAGTAAAACTGAACTTGATTCTTGTCTTGTTGGTTCTACAATACAACTGACTCCTTCGGAGGTAGAATGGCTAAATCTAGCTGAATAATTACGAATTATACATTGTGATCTAGATAATAATAAAACGAGCCGTATAAGATCAAGTTTTGATCTTATACGGCTCATTTCGTCTAGTAGTGCATCTTCGAATCCGATTAAGCTTCCTGCATTACTTCATTATCAAAGTCTTCTTTAAGAACTACCTCTATTAAGATTTGAAGAGAGTAGCTATAGAACCGCCCTCAGTAATAATCTTAATTGCTGAAGATATAAGTGGTGCGATAGACAAAGTGACAAATTTGTCAGGAATATTATCATCTAACAAAATCGTATCTGTAATGATGATCTCTTCAATATTAGGATGATCTAGCTTTTGTACTGCGTTTTCAGAGAATAGACCATGCGTAGCACAGATGTAGGCATCGTTAGCGCCTTTCTTTTTCAAAGCTTCAACGACGTTAACAATTGTACTACCTGTATCGATTAAGTCCTCAATAATGATTGGAGTCATGCCTTCAACTTCTCCGATAATATGGGTTATCTCGGATTTGTTATGGGCAGGACGGTTTTTAATCATAATTGCAAATGGACAATCAATTAGACCAGCTAGTTTTTCTGCAACAGTAGCACGTCCAGCATCTGGGGATACGACTACAGGGTTGACGATATTTTTCTCGCGAATATATTTAATAATAATATCTAGCGCTGTAAGGTGATCTACAGTGATATCGAAGAAACCTTGGATCGGGTCAGCATGAAGATCAACGGTAATAATACGATTCGCACCAACCGTAGTAATAACGTCAGCAACCATTTTTGCAGAAATAGGTTCACGCGGACGACTTTTACGTTCTTGACGAGCATACCCGTAGTAAGGCATAACGATGTTGATTGAATTTGCAGACGCACGTTTTGCAGCGTCAATCATAACAAGTAATTCAACTAGATATTCGTTAACAGGATGTGATAACGATTGTACTAGAAATACATCATGGTTACGAAGAGTTTCTTCGTAAGATACATGAATTTCTCCGCTTTGTAGGCGCGAGATGTTGGCTTGCCCCATTGGGACTTGCAATTGATCACAAATCGCTTGCGCTAGCGGGCGGTTAGATGAACCAGAAAAAATTTTAATTTGAGCCATAATATCCTCCAAAATATGTGTGTCACGTAGCAGCTATAATTAGCAATCTTATCATATCAAAATAATGAGTTATTCACAAATGAAAACCTCATCTAGTTGGCAAATAAAATAGTCATGAAGAAATACATCTTCATGACTATCTCGTTGTATTACTTTAAGTTGTGAATGTCGACATTTGGCTCTGAATCTAACTCGTAGTTAATGCCTTCAACTCCGAAACCGAATAGTCCGAAGAATTCATCACGATAACCTTCAAGATCAGTTAAGTCATATACATTTTCAGTAGTTAGAGCTTCCCAGATTTTAGCTACTTCAGCTTGAAGTTCAGGGTTCATCTCTAGATCATCAATACGTATTTGACCGTCTTCATCAACTGGTGTTGCACCATCAATGTATAATCTTTCTGTAAATAGACGATAGATCTGTTCGATACAACCTTCATGAGTACCTTGCTCTTTCATTAATTTGTAAAGAGCAGATATGTACAATGGAACAACTGGAATTGCAGAGCTTGATTGCGTTACAAGTGCTTTATTTACAGAAATAAATGCACGACCGCCAGTTGATTTCAATTGATCATTCAAGTTGTGAGCTGTTTCTAGAAGATGGTTTTTCGCAGCACCGATCGTACCATCACGATATACAGCATGTGTAATAGAAGGGCCAATATAGTTATAAGCGACAGTAGTTGCATCAGCAGTAAGTGCATCAGCAGCTTGTAACGCGTCAATCCACATTTGCCAGTCTTCGCCACCCATTACTGCAATCGTTTGACGCAATTCATCTTCAGTAGCAGGTTCGATAGCTACTTCCGTCACTTCGCCTGTATGGAAGTTAACTGTTTTGTTTGTATATACTTCACCAAGTGGTTTAATTACAGAGGAGAAGACTTCTCCTGTATCAGGATGCACACGACGTGGAGAGGCTACGCTGTATACTACAAGATCAATTTTACCTAATTCTGATTTGATTAGATCGATGGTTTTTGCTTTGATCTCATTAGAGAATGCATCACCAACAATACTATAAGACTTTAAGCCAGCTTCTGCAGCTGCAGTTTCAAATGCAGCAGAATTGTACCAACCTGCACTTGCAGTACGAGCACCTTCAGCAGCTTTATCGAAGTATACACCAATTGTATTTGCATTTGCACCAAATGCTGAAACGATGCGAGAAGCAAGACCGTAACCAGTTGAAGCTCCGACTACTAGAACATTTTTCGGACCGCTAAGCTGTGGGTGTGATTTCACATAATTAATTTGTTCTTGAACTTGTACAGCACAACCTAGTGGATGAGCTGTCGTACAAATAAAACCTCTTGATTTTGGTTGAATAATCATATTTAGATATTCCTTTCTTTCTTATATTCTCTATGAATATCTTACTTACATGAATCTATTTTACCGATAAATATGAATAAATGGAAGTGCAAAGTAAATAGGCTACCTCTTTTTGCTTATGAATCAAGCGCTTGAGGCAGCCTTAACGTGATTTGATACGCTAGAAACGGTTTGATGATAGTTGTTGTTGACCTAGAGCAACTAGTCGTTTTGTTATGTAACCGCCAATTGATCCGATGTCACGAGTTGTCATATTGCCGTAGTAACCGTCTTGTGGCAACTGAATGCCAAGCTCTTGTGCAATTTCGAATTTCATCTGATCAATCTCATATTTTGCTTCAGGGACAATAAGTCTGCCTCTTGAACCCATACTAATCAACTCCTTTCGAAGCTAGTATGAGATTCAAGTTGAAACATTATGCATCATTTTCCTTTTAATTTGGAAAACATTCGCAAGCGGAGAAGATGGAGCGCTACTTGAGGGAGGAGGAAACGCAAGTGTACATGTTTCGTACACGCGAACCGGACTTCCCAAGTTCGCTTCATATTCGACGCCGCCTAAGCTAAGTTAGCATACTCATCATTATCAAAGTCTGCTTTTTGAACTACCTCTTTCAATGAGAGGTTCACAAAGCAGGCTTTCAGAACCAAGAAGATAGAGCGCTACTTGAGGGAGGAGGAAACGCAAGTGTACCTGTTTCGTACAGGCGTACCGGACTTCTCAAGTTCGCTTCATATTCGACGCTGACTAAGCTACGTTAGCATACTCATCGTTATCAAAGTCTGCTTTTTGAACTACCTCTTTCAATGAGAGGTTCACAAAGCAGGCTTTCAGAACCAAGAATATGGAGCGCTACTTGAAGGAGGAGGAAACGCAAGTGTACATGTTTCGTACACGCGTACCAGACTTCTCAAGTTCGCTTCATATTCGACGCCGCCTAAGCTAAGTTAGCATACTCATCATTATCAAAGTCTGCTTTTTGAACTACCTCTTTCAATGAGAGGTTCACAAAGCAGGCTTTCAGAACCAAGAAGGTGGAGCGCTACTTGAGGGAGGAGGAAACGCCAGTGTACATGTTTCGTACACGCGTACCGGACTTCTCAAGTTCGCTTCATATTCGACGCCGACTAAGCTACGTTAGCATACTCATCGTTATCAAAGTCTGCTTTTTGAACTACCTATAAGGATGGCTTGTGAGATCCATTAGCTGTTGTGTATAACATCCACCACTCATCACGCGTCATTAAAGATGCTTGTCGCTCAGCGTCTTCACAATCTAACACGCGCTGCGCATTGGTCGTACCAAGAATCGGTTGAATCAATGCGGGATGTTTCATTAACCATCCGAGTAAAATAGCTTCTTTCGTCGTTTCTTTTTCATTTGCCAGTTTTTCAATAAGCTGTGTTGTTAGTATCTCTGCTTCGGTTACTGGTTGTTTATTTGCCCCCGTATATCTGCCCTGAGCGAGCGGACCCCAAGCTTGAATTTGCATATTTTCAAGTTGCATGTACTCCATTAATCCTTGTTCAAAATTAGTACTTGCACCTTCTTTACGATTAACAAGTAAACCTTGATCGATAAAATCATGTTGCTGGAGGCTAAGATGAAGTTGATTAACGATGAGGTCATCAGCAAGCGCTTGCTTTATATAGCGTATTTGACCTGTGTGCATATTGGAAACACCGAAATATTTCACCTTGCCGGAAGATTTCAATATATGTAAAGCCTCTGCAATTTCTTCTGGTTCAAGTAATGGGTCGGGACGATGTAGTAGTAGGATATCGATGTATTCGGTGGATAATCTGTCTAAAATCCCATCAACGGAACTTAATAGATGCTTCTTAGAAAAATTATATCGACCTGGCAAGATGCCATCTGCAAGTTGTATACCACATTTAGATTGGATAATAAGTGAATCTCGTAGTGAAGGTTTGTCTTTCAATATTTCTCCGAAGATTCGTTCTGCTTTTCCTCTGGTGTATATATCTGCATGATCAAAGAAGTTAATTCCGATAGAAAGTGCTGCATCCACAACAGCTTCAAACTGTTTTACATGGTCCGTAGTGTATGGTTCTGAAGCGTCCCAAGAGCCGCCAAAACCCATACAACCAATAGCAAGGCGACTTGAAGTAATTCCTCGTTGTACGAATGGCATTTGTTTCACAATGAATTGCTCCTCTCTACTATAATATTCCACTTTAAGTATAACAAAATTTAGAAGAAGTAGTTGTCAAAATGGTAGAATAATATTATTATGAATGTAGGATTAATATAATAACTATTGAATTTATATATACATTAATCCATACATCATTGAAAGGGTGATCGTCTCATGTCAACAAATCACTTAATTATTAATGGAGATCAAACATTATCTCATATTGACCGTCAAATTTATGGCCATTTTTCCGAACATTTAGGAAGATGTATCTATGAAGGGCTATGGGTTGGAGAAGATTCTCCGATCGAGAATACAAAAGGTATTCGTAATGATGTATTGGAAGCGCTTAAAGAAATTAAAGTTCCTGGTTTGCGTTGGCCAGGTGGATGTTTCGCGGATGAATATCACTGGAAAGATGGTATTGGCCCGAATGAAAACCGTAAGAGAATGATTAACACACATTGGGGCGGTGTAGTAGAAAATAATCACTTCGGTACTCATGAGTTCATGCAATTATGCGAATTGTTAGATTGCGAGCCTATCATTTGCGGTAACGTTGGAAGTGGTACAGTTCAAGAAATGTCCGAATGGGTAGAATATATGACATTCGAAGGTATTTCTCCTATGGCAGAACTACGTGCGGAGAACGGTAGAGAGAATCCATGGAAACTGAAATATTTCGGCGTAGGCAATGAAAACTGGGGATGCGGTGGTAATATGCGTCCAGAGTATTACGCTGATCTATATCGTCGTTTTCAGACTTATGTACGCAATTATGGCGATAATAAAGTTTTCAAAATCGCTTGTGGACCAAACGTTGATGACTACCGTTGGACGGAAGTATTAATGCGTGAAGCACATCAATTTATGGATGGTCTATCTCTACATTATTACACGATCCCAGGTGAGTTCTGGACACAAAAAGGTTCTGCTACTGCATTCCCTGAGAACGAATGGATTACAACATTGAAGAAAGCGCAACGTATTGATGAATTGATTACACGCCATTCGGCAATTATGGATCAATATGATCCGCAAAAACGTGTATCTCTTATTGTTGATGAGTGGGGAACTTGGTACGATGTTGAGCCAGGTACTAATCCAGGTTTCTTGTATCAACAAAATACGATTCGTGATGCACTAGTTGCAGCACTTTCATTCAATATCTTCCATGATCATAGTGATCGTGTTCGTATGGCTAACATCGCTCAAATGGTTAACGTACTTCAATCCGTTATTCTTACGGAAGGCGAGAAAATGCTATTAACACCAACATATCATGTATTCAATATGTATAAAGTACATCAAGATGCACAATTATTACAATTCAATCTTGATTCTGAAACTTTTGAAAGTGATGGTCTAAGCATGAAAGCAGTATCTGCTACAGCTTCTCGTGATGCTGCTGGAAAGATTAACATTAGCTTAGCACATGTTAATCCAGCTCAATCTACGACAGTGACTATTGACTTAAGAGGTTTAGTGCAAGATTCATTGACGATTACTGCAACTGAATTAACAGCTGATGTTATGGATGCACATAATACATTTGACACTCCAGATCGTGTAGCGCCAACAGCATATATGAACTATACAGTTAACGGTACTGAATTGACGCTGACGCTTTCTCCAATGTCAGTAACAGCTTTAACAGTCGAGTAAGCTAGGTGAAAGTTATGGATGAAGAAGCACGTACTGACAATCGCTGTCGTGGCTGTGGTCCGCAGTATGAGGTCACAGAGCAGCAGATAGATCGGATTTTATTAGCGCCGATGTTTCAAGATGACACAATTGTTGTCTCTGATCAGGAGTATGCACAAAGATTGAGTCTGTGTGATGGATGCGACAAGCTTATGAATAAGCAAACCTGTCTATTATGCGGTTGTTTTATAAGAGTGTCTGCTAAATATCGCAATAAAAGCTGTCCTAATATCAGTGATCGCAAATGGTCAGCAATAGTGTAATCGTTTTTTAACGAAAAGAGCGAGATAATCTCCCTAGGGAGATTATCTCGCTCTTTTTTGTTGTGTAATTGATATATAATCAATGAATGGTAACGATTTTTAATGTATGGCTTTACAATTCTCAGGCAGCTTTTCTTCTTCTATCCAATCTTTAACCATCTGATTGAAGAAAGAAGGATTTGCTAATGGAAGCCCATGACCCATATTAGGAATAATGAGACCACGACAATTAATGTTGTTTTTAATGAGATCAACTGCTGAGTTTTTCATCATTGAATTTTCTTTTGCACCGACGGTAACTAATATTTTAGACGTAGCTAAGTGAAATTGTTCAGGTATTGCAAAGGACATATTTTCTTCTAAAATTCTAACTAAAGTTTCTAATTTCATTTGACAACTTTCACGATAATATTGTTCAAAATAATCATTAGATACATATAAAGTTTTAGCTTGTAGACGTGAAAAAAATCTATTTCTAATAAGCGAATATGATAATCTAATGGAAGGTTTTATTAATGACTTGGCTAATCGATTTGGTCGAACTAAGGCACTATTAATAATTGCGTAATCAATTAGTTGGGGCTGCATACTTAACATCTGAACGACTATCTGTGCACCTAATGAAAAGCCGATGATAATAACTTTTTTACCAGTTCCTTTTTCTATAATCAACTTAAGAAGTTGTTCTGCACTGTATACGATGGAAAAGTTTCTTTCATTACTACTTAATCCTTGCTCAGGCAAATCTGGTACAACGACATGATAATCGGTGAAGTATTGAGTTTGTTGATCCCACATCCAGTTGCTTACGCCACCACCATGTAAAAATAATATAAGCGGTGCTTTATCATCTCCATGTTCTTGATAGTGCATTGTCAAAACAGTTGCCCCCTGTCCTTTATACATTACTAATTATAATATCAATGATTTTAGAGATAACGATATGGATGGTACATATTCACTTCTATTGTAGCAATACTATATAGATCGGTATATTCGCCTTTACGATGACCTATTAATCCCTATCAATTTAATCGGTATTATGGCATAATAATGAAAACTCACTATTAGGCACTTTCTTTTTGTTAGTAATACATGATAAGATAGTGACTGTTAATTAATTTTATTGGTTATCTTGAATATATATTAAGTGTGGTGAATGTAATTGTCTTATATACAATTGAAAAATGTAAGTAAAACTTTTCGACAAAGAGAGCAGTCTACGAAAGCTCTTCAGCATATAGATTTACATATTGAGCAAAGACAATTCGTTAGCTTAATCGGTCCTAGCGGCTGCGGGAAATCAACGTTATTGCGAATGATTGGTGGACTAGTTAAAGGTGATGAGGGTGAGGTTACGGTTGGTGGGTTATCGCCGAAGGAAGCTCAAAAACAAAAGCAGTTTGGTTTTGTTCCACAATCACCTGCACTATTCCCGTGGCGAACAGTGCTTGAAAATATGAATCTTCCTTTTGAAGTAAACAAAAGAGCGGTTCAAGTATCTGCTAAACGTGAAGATCCTATGGAATTGCTTAAATCAGTAGGACTTGGTGATTTTGCACATTCTTATGCAAAAGAACTATCTGGTGGTATGCAGCAACGTGTTGGTATTGCTAGAGCATTTGGATCAGGTGCGCCTATTCTATTAATGGATGAGCCATTCTCTGCGCTTGATGAAATTACACGTGAAAAAATAAGTTATCAGCTTCTACACATATGGGAATCGCATCAAAAAACAGTTGTGTTTGTTACACATAATATTAGAGAAGCTGTACTACTTTCTGATAAAGTTGTCGTAATGAGCGCTCGTCCAGGGAAAATAACGAAAATCATTGATATTGACTTGCCTAGACCTAGATCCGCTGACATTGAGGAAAGTGCACAGTTTCATGAATACGTGAGTGAAATTAGAGGGTATTTACGTAATGAATGGCAATAATCGTGCTTTACATGACAAATCGGGGTACGTTGAAAGGAAGGGCACATCTATTGTGAGTAATATTAACGAAAAAGAAAAAGCTCCTTTGGACGTCAACGCTCCAAAAAAACCATTTGCTAAAAGATTCAAAAAGAAATATGTAAGTTCTGCTTATTGGCCTTCATTAGCAGCATTTGTTGGCTTATTTATAATATGGGAATTAAGTACGATGATATTCAATATTAATCCCATTACATTACCAGCACCATCTTCTGTTATTCAAGAGTTTGTAAGTTCGTTCAGTTTCTATATTACACATGCATGGGTTACTTTGCAGGAAGCAGTGTTAGGATTTCTACTTGGAATGAGTGTAGCTATCATTATGGGAGTGCTAATGGCTCATTCATCGGTGCTTGAACGTACATTGTTACCGATTGCGGTACTTGCAAATGTGACTCCGATCATGGCTATTGCACCGTTATTTATATTATGGTTTGGCTTTGATACATTACCTAAAGTATTAATAGCAGCAATCATTACATTTTTTCCGATGCTTGTTAATTCAATTATGGGATTTCGTTCGATTGATGAAAATCATTATGAATATATGCGTTCATTACATGCGAGTAAATTGGAAATTTTCATTAAACTAAGATTTCCTAATAGCTTACCTTATCTATTTAGTGCAGCAAAAACTTGTGTAAGTTTAAGTGTTATGGGAGCTGTTGTTGGTGAGTGGAGCGGTGCAACAGAAGGACTTGGTAATGTCATCATGATGGCGAGCAATTATATGCAGACGAATCGTATGTTTGCTGCTATTATTATGTTGGCGATTATGGGAATTACACTTACGAATGTTGTTAGATATATTGAGAAGAAAGTGCTTTATTGGCATGTCTCAGCAAACAATTGGAACTAGTTGACGTTTATCAATAATAAATGAAAAGTTGGAGGTTAACAGAGCATGAAGCAATCAATGACAATACTGGCACTTTCATTGCTGCTTTTTATGGCAGCATGCAGTGATGGTAACAATAGTAGTAATCGTACAGAACAGAACAATAATGCGAGCGCGGAGGTTGAGCTTACTGCAGAAGAGCGTAAAGCTCTGAATGAAGCGGTAGGTGAGATTACGTACATTACAGGATTCTATTACGCTGCATCGCCGCCAGATATTGAAGTGGTTATGGCTGATGAATTAGGATATTTTGCGGAATTAGGGTTAAACGTGAAGATTATTCCTGGGCTTGATGCCGAGGGTATGAAGTTTCTTGCAGCGAATAAAGCACAAATTGCTAGTGCAGGAACACCTAGTCAAGTCATTCAAGCTGTTTCGAATGGTGCCGGTATTAGTGGAGTCGCTACTTTTGGAGCGGAAGGTACAAGTGCTTTACTTGTCATGAATGATTCAGACATTTATAAGCCTGCTGATCTTAAAGGGAAAACTATCGGTTATCACGGGGCATTACCCGCTAATTTAATCGCAATGTTACAATATAATGGTATGGACGTTTCTGATGTGAAGGGAGTTTCAGTTGGCTATGATCCAACCATCCTTGCTTCAGGGCAAATTGATGCGCTAACCGTATACAAATCGAATGAGCCTTATCAGATGGAATTGCTCGGACATGACGTTCGTGTCATAGATCCTGGTGAATTTGGTGCTGAAACATCGTTCGGTGTGCTTGCAGTTAATAATGAATTTGCTGCGGCGAATCCGGTAACAGTAGAAGACTTTTTGCGAGCAGTTGCCAAGGCACATGAATATGCTGTTACTAATATAGATGAATCGATAGCGGTGTTAGCGTCACGTTCTGATTCAGTCTATGACATTCAAACAGAAACAAATCGATGGAAAGTTGAAAGTGAATTGTTGGAGAGTGCTAAAAATACAGAGCACGGAATAGCATGGCAAACAGATGAACAATGGAACCGGGAAATTAAGATGCTTTTTGATGCTAAAGTTATTGCAAAGCAATTAACGGTGAATGAAGTAATGAATAATTCGTTTATCGATGCAATCTATAACGATACTGAACTTATTTGGCCACAATAATGACCAACGATAAGGGGTGAGCAAATATGACAAAGGCAAGTGACCGACATATTGACTTTGGTGTGTTTCTTCCAATAACTAACGGAGGCTGGATTATTTCTGAAACAACGCCAACGCTTAACGGCTGTTATGATATTAATCGAAAAGCTGCCAAAATAGCGGATGAGCTTGGGCTTGATTTTATAATGTCTATGGCTAAATGGAAGGGATACGGCGGCTCAACGAATCACTGGGGAACTTCATTGGAGTCAATGACGATGATGGCAGGTCTTGCTGAAGCTACTACTAGAGTTAAAATATATGCAACAGTGCATACGTTGTTATTCAATCCTGCTGTTGCAGCTAAAATGTTTGCGACGCTAGATCAGATCAGTAATGGTCGTGTTGGGATGAATGTCGTATCTGGCTCTTATGCTAATGAATTCCGGCAGATGGGGATGTGGCCAGAAGAGCTTGGACATAGTGAACGCTATGATCTAGCTAAGGAATGGATGCATGTTGTTAAGCGATTATGGAGTGAAGAGATCGTTACGCACCATGGACAATATTTCACGATGGACAATTGTGAGTCACTTCCGAAACCAGTACAGCAGCCACGTCCGGAAATTATTTGTGCAGGACAATCCGAGAGAGGTTTAAGCTTCACGATTGATGAAGGAGATGCTAGCTTTATCGGTGGGCGAGATTTGGACGAATTATCATCTGTTAGTAAGCGAGCTAAACAAATGGCTGCTGATCGCAACAAAACGATTAAAACGTATGCCATGTTTACCATTGTACCTGGCGAAACAGATGAAGCCGCAGAACAACGGATGAAGCTGTACCAAGAGGGTGCTGACACAGGTGCAATTAAAGGAATGCTTCGCAGTTATGGACTAGATCCAGATGGTCGTGAAAATTCAATGGTTGCACGTGCCAAAAGTGCTTTTATGACAGAAACGATTCACGGCAGTGTAGATACGATTACTAAGCGTATCCAAGAAATATTGAATATTACGCAGATCGACGGTATGATGCTCACGTTCCCTGACTACGTAGAAGACCTAACCATTTTCGGCGAGCAAATCTTACCACGTTTACGCCGCGAGAGCTAATCGGGGACCGCTCCGAGAACAAATCACCGTACTACGCTCCGAGAACAAATCGCTGTTCCAATCGCCGTTGTCCTCGGATTTATTGTAATGGTAATAGCGGTATAAATCCGAGGACAAAAACGACCGCTATCGCTTTTCCACTAGCGATTAGTTCTCTCCGCTGGGGTATTTACAAGAGTGATTAGTTCTCTCCACTAGGGAGTAGTTGCAGTGAAACATTTTAAACAATGTGATTAGTACAAAGAAGGCAAGTATAAGCACCGCATGGGTGCTCATACTTGCCTTTGTTGTTTGTGTTGTTTATCATTTACCCACTTACCAACTTCCACATGGCTAACTGATCAGTGAGCGTGGAAGCAGCGGAGAGGACAGTCATTATGGAAAAGCGGTAGCGCTCGGCCTTGTTCCACGATTTATACCTCTTGCTATTTCAATAAATCGCGGAACAAAAGTCGATTGGAGTAATGAGTGTCATCGCAGCGGGCCCTAACACGCTTCACTGCTACATGAGCCAACTTATTCCATCCGATTCGAGCTGCGTATAAGTTCTTGATTTTCCCATAGCAACATACGAAGATTCGATTTGGAGCCTTGAATGACGAAATGAGGTACTTGATTCATTTTTGCAATTTCAATACCTTCCCAAGTTGCACGATGCGATGTTGATGTCAGAATCATAAATAATGCTTGTGAACGGCTTAGATCAGAAGCGATACGCTCTGGTCGTTCACCACCATCGTGAACTAGCTCAGCACCCGTTTCTTTTACGACGGTTTCAAACCATTTGCGTTGACCACCAATAATAGTGATGGTGCAATCTGTAAGGAAAGGTTCAACTTTATTACGCATGGATGAAGCTATCGCTTCTCTAGGCTTATCTGATTTTTTGCGAGCAGGGTGAACATCTGTCATATCACCATGTAATCGATACAAACGAGTTAACCGCGCGATATGCCCATCTTCTGCTACATTGAATGTACATGGATCACCATGACCAGGCTTTTGAATTTCGACATCTTTGAAATGAATAGGGAAGCGATTATCCTCATCATTGAGATCGACACAGTACCATTTCAAATCTTCATCCTGATGTACGAATCCGTCATATTGATTAATAGGTGAGAAGTTATCATCGCCTTGGAATAGAAGCTCAATCGTATAATGATTATGTCTACCTGGATGGGCAGTAGGTGTACATAGTACTTCTGCCTCATGCTGTAACTCTAGTTGCTGAACAAGTGATTCTGTAATATTGAAAATATCACCATTCTCAAGTGAAATATAGCCTCCATGATCTCGGCGATAGAATGTACCGTAGAGCATGGCACCTTGTTTCTCTGGTAGCATGATGGATGTTGCAGTGTCGTTATGCTCAGTTATTGTTGCAATATCAGCTTGCTGTTGTTGAATAGCTTGTGATTCTTTTGCTTGTGTTATTGTTTGTGCAAATTGATTATGGGTTATTTGATAGTTTTCAATATTCTCGATAAGTTCTAGTACATTTCGCATTTGTTGACGATATTGAGTTCTTAGCTCAAGCCCAGTTGATGTAGGTTGTTCTAAAGTACGAATAAGAGTTTCATTGTATTGATCTAATTCACGATGTAGGCTAATCGTCGTTGCTGTTAATTGTTGTTCCAAAGTAGTTGCTACGGCAGTGGCATTTAATTTTGTAGCCGCTTGTTCTTGCTTTTGTTGTGCAATTTGTTGCCAACTATTCGATTGTTTTTTACTTTCTTCTAGTTCTTTTTGTAACTGATCTTGTATTTGCGAAGACTTTTTCAACTCGTCGGAGTATTGTTTGGTCTGTAACAACAATTGACTTCGTTCAATAAGCCATCTTTCTTCTTCTTCTTTTCTTTTTTGTGAAAATTCTTGTTGAACATTTTCCATTCTTTCTACTTTAACTTCATACATATTTAGCTGCTCCTTTAGCTGCTGGGCATGCAAGGTTAGCTTGTCCTGCTCTTGCTGAAGATGGCGATATAGTTTATCTTTTTGCACCCCTGAAAGCTCTAATTGCTGTCTTGTTGTAATTTCTTTGCTGATTTTATCTTCTAGTACAGCTATCTTTTTTTCATATTTATTTTGATCTTGCACAAGAGTTGGTATCGTATTAACGGTAGCCGCAACTTCCTGAGTTGCAACTTCTTGTACATGGTGGGAATTTATTTTTTCTAATATGTGTATACATAGATCTTCATTGTTTTCTCGATCTGGATGATAATAAATGGTCCAGTATACATTCCAATAGCCATATGTAGCTATTTGTTCTATTAGGTCTTCGTTAAGTTGATCTATTGATGGTGCATCTACGATCATGAGACTTGTAATATATATCAATAGTTGTTGTTTAGTCGTTATATCAGAGGAGGCTTTTTTTATAACAGTGCTTAGCTTTTTAAGAAATAAGAGATCTGGCCATTTCCTTAAATCTTTTTTTGTAAATGGTAATTGTAATGCAATGGCTAACATTAATTTATCATAATCGCTTAATGTTTTAACAAACTGCATAAAATTGTGATGTGGGAACGCTCGATGTGTTTGTTTTTCAATAATAGATCGAAATACTTTAGTATGTTCGTTACTTAAAATATCGTCATGATTTCCTCCTGCAATAGACTTGAGCTTCAATAGAATTCACCCTTTCATCATAACTATTTTATTAGTATTATCTTCAAAGAAGTTCGACATTTACTCGCTTTATTCCTTTAGGTCAATAGACTTAAAAAAGTATAGTACTAATGTAAAATCTTATTGTAAATTGTCGAGATTACAGTCAGTTTCAATCATTATTAGCTTTTAAGTATTGTAGACAACCTCTAAATACGGTTGAAGCTAAAGTAAGTTACTGTTATAGATGATATGGGAAAAGGGTGAAGACAGAATGTGAGAAGCAAACTGAAAGAGTTTAATGAGGATTAATGATTGAGAAGTAGCGGAAAATGTTTTCTGTATATTATTTTACGAAAGAAGTACGATTGAATTGAGAGAAAAGCAGCACAGCAAGACTGTACTGCTTTAATGAATTAGAAATTGAAATTATCAGGATCAGGACCAAAACGTTTATTCTCATTGAGTGCAGAAATTTGCGTCATTTCATCGTTTGTAAGCTCAAAATCGAACACATTAGCATTTTCTACGAGACGAGCAGGTGTTGTTGTTTTCGGAATTGTGATCACACCATTTTGAATATCCCAACGTAGTACGATTTGTGCTGCAGATTTATTATGTTTTGCAGCGAGCTCTTGCAACAATGGGATGTCGAGATTTCCTTGCATTAACGGACTCCACGCTGTTACTTTTATATTATGCATAGAACAATACTGACGAAGCGGCTCTTGTGTGAGAAGAGGGTGGAATTCTACTTGATTAACCATCGGTGTTATTTCACTTTTCGTAGCGATATCCTCAAGATGATGAATCTGGAAATTACTAACTCCGATTGCACGTGCATAGCCTTTTGTATAGATCTCTTCTAATGCTCTCCATGTCTCGGTATACTTGCCTTTCACTGGCCAATGTACTAGAAGAAGATCAACGACATCCATATTAAGTTTAGTTCGACTGTCATCAAAAGCTGCTAAAGCCTCATGATAACCTTGATGTCCATTCCAAATCTTTGTTGTAACGAATATTTGGTCACGATCAATGCCGCTAGCAGTAATTCCTCGACCAACGCCAGCTTCATTTCCATATGCCGTAGCTGTATCAATAGCACGATAGCCAACTTCAATAGCTTGACGCACAGTGTTCTCCGCAACTTCATCAGTAACTTTCCATACTCCTAGACCTAAATAGGGCATTTGCACACCATTTTGTAAGATAACATTGTTTGTATCATTAGCAGTCATTAATTTGAGTCCTCCTCTAAAATTAATAGTAACTGTCTATATAACCTCTATCGTAAATGAGAAGTTATATAGACAACATGAATCTCGTAATCCGAAATTGTCATACCTAGCAAGCTGCTTATTGAACTACCTCTCAAAGTATGCTTACTGAATTAACGCTTAAAGGCAGTTTTTTAATATTGCATGTACGTCCTCTTGCTCCAACTGCTTGAATGATCCAATAGGTCCATATCGTACTGCTTCAATAGCCATACGCTCTAATTGGCTGCCATCGATATCGAATTGAGAGAGTGTAGCTTCCCCGCCAATTTTTGTGAAGAAGTCACGAGTAGCTTGAATACCTGCTAATGCAAGCTCATCCTCAGTTTTTCCTTCACTACTAATGCCCCATACACGAGTGGCATATTGAGCAAAGCGACTTGGACGTTCTTTGTATACATATTCCATCCAATTTGGGAAGACGATTGATAAGCCAGCGCCATGGGGAATATCATAGATAGCACTAATCTCATGCTCGATGCCATGAGATGCCCAGTCATTACGCATACCAAGAGAAATTTGTCCGCCATTAAGTGCCATCGTGCTGCACCACATTAGATTTGCTCTTGCGGCGGAGTCATTTGGATTAGCAATGGCTATTTCAACATTTTCAATAACGGTTTGTAGTATTGATTCACAGAAGCGTTCTTGTAGTGGTGTATCAGGTGTTAGACTGAAATACTGTTCGAACACATGCGACATAATATCAATCGATCCATATACTGTTTGATGTTGGGGAACGGTATATGTTAGCGTAGGGTCTAGAATAGAGAAACGAGGGTATACATGTGGACTACCAGAACCACGTTTCAATTTACTTTCCCAATGGCTAATAACCATAGAACCGTTCATCTCAGTACCTGTTGCAGCTAATGTAAGAATGGTACCAAGTGGAATTGCTGATTCAATGCGAGCTTTATTCGTGAAGAAATCCCATACATCGCCTTCATAAGGTACACCTGCTGCAATGGCTTTGGAAGCGTCGATAACACTGCCACCACCAACAGCTAGTATAAAATCTACATTATGTTCACGGCAAAGTTCAATTCCTTCATATACGCTTGTAAGTCTTGGATTAGGCTCAATTCCAGCTAATTCAACATATTGCACTCCTGCATTTGTTAATTGGTTGACAACTTGATTATATAGTCCTGATTGTTTAATGCTATTACCACCGTACACAAGTAAAACTTTTGTGCCGTATGTAGCTGTTACAGTACCGACTTGTTGTGCAGTACCTTCACCGAAAATGATGCGTGTAGGGTTATGAAACGAGAAAGGTAGAATAGTATTGCCTCCTTATTGTTATGATTAACTTACAAGTTAATCTAATTTTTAGTTTATTGCCTTATTTCATTGTATTTTACAGAAATATCACTGTCAACTTTTCGAAGGTTATTGAAAGATTAACTTTTCAGTTATACAATAGGGTGGAAAGTTATTGAGAGCTTAAGGGGAATCTAGATGGAAGTAGCGGTTAATACAGAGAATAGTTATATATTGGAATGTTTTGCATCACCTACACGAATTAAGATGATTGAATTATTGAAGCAAACGCCGATGAATATTAAGCAATTATCGCAGGCATTAGATATTAAGCCGCCGATCGTTACGCGACATATACAAATGCTTGAAACAGCAGGTATCGTTAGAAGTGAACTTATCGCTGGTAAAAGAGGACAGCAGAAACGTTGTTTCTTACAAATCGAAAAAATGGTTTTAGATTTTACATTACCGTCACAACAAACGACAGCGGAAGGTCCAGATAATTATGGCAAAAGGTATGAGGTAGAGGTACCTGTAGGAATGTATTCTGCATATGACGTGAAACCGAGTTGTGGCTTAGCCTCCGAATTGAATATGCTTGGTATGTGTGATGACCCACGTTATTTTGCTGATCCGATTCATAGTGATGCAAGTATCGTTTGGTTTAGTTCAGGATATGTTGAATATCGTATCCCCAATTATATGATATCCAATGATCAATTATCAGCAATTGAAATCTCTTTGGAAGTTTGTTCTGAAACGCCATGTTCTTCCTCAGAAATGTTACCTTCAGATATTGTATTTAGTATCAATGGAACAGATATTGGAGTTTGGACATATCCTGGTCGGTTCGGTAAAGATAAGGGAGTATTTACCCCTAGTTGGTGGTACAAAAACATTCAACATGGCATTATGAAGCATGTTCGAGTGACAGAGCAGGGCTCATTTATCGATGGCGTGCAATTATCTGACGTAACAATTGATGATCTTGATCTGGATTATGATAAGGAGTTATTATTGAAAATTAGTTGTGATAGCAGTGCGAAAAATTGTGGAGGAGTTACTATTTTTGGTAAAGGGTTTGGAAATTATAATCAACACATTCAGGTAGTCATGCAATGTAAGTGATAAGTTAGCATTAGTATCGCACAATAGTCATTATAATGAGAGGAGATTGTATGCCACAAATTAAGAGGGTACTTAGAACCAAATGGTTTATATCATCGCTCAGCATTATTTTGATTATAATATTAGCTTTCTCTACGGTATCCTTTTTACTCGTAAACTCAGTGTCAGCTACTTTCGAGAAGGGTAGCGTGGAAGAAAAATATGCTTCATCAGGAGAGTATGAAGTTGAAACGATAGCGATCTCGAACGAACTTGGTGAAAAGCTGTATAAAATTTATTACCCCCAATCACAAGATGTTATGCATCCACTAATTGCTTGGGGCAATGGAACAGGGGCATTACCTGAACAATATGACGAACTTTTACGCCACTTGGCTAGTTGGGGATTTGTTGTTATCGATACTTATAGTAAAACTACTGGAACAGGGAAAGAAATTCTAGCTTCCATAGAATATATGTTGGCTGAAAACGATTTGCCCAAAAGTCAGTTTTATCAAAGGATTCAATCTGATCAAATTGCTGCTGCTGGTCATTCTCAAGGTTCCACTGGAGTCATTAATGCCCATACTAACTATGAAAATGGTTCTCTCATTAAAACTGTTGTATCAATTGCTCTCCCACAGTTGAAATATTGCGATCCGAAGGATATATATGATACGTCGGCTTTGAAAGTGCCGTTTTTTGTAATGGGTGGAACACGTGATTTTATTATATCGCCTTCATCGTCCAATCAGCAGGCATTGACTGACGCTAATCCTGATATTCCGGTAATGATGGCAATGGCAAAAGGAGCGGCACATACTGCGATTGAACATGATGGGGGCAAGCATAGAGGGTATCTAACTGCATGGATGAGATTTCAGTTAATGGATGATGTAGAGGCAAAACGTGCTTTTGCTGGTAAGGATGCTGAACTTCTTACAAATGCTGATTGGAAGGATGTAGATTCCGTAAATATGCAGGAATAAAACATAGACCAGTTATCCCGTGTTATCTAATGACTTTATCTGAGAACCACAACTATAAGGATGTTTAACATGACTGCAACCTTTTTCACAATACAGTCGTTCTAATAGGAGAACAGACATACTAAAACAAACAGAAGAGGTGGACACCATGAAGAAACATTTAGCAATTGCAGCGGTCGCGGTCATGATTTCAGCATCATTAACTACACAGGTTTTCGCAGCTAATTCTTTTAGCGACATTAATAGTTTAAGCAGCAAAACACAAATTGAAGCATTACAGCAGCTAGGTATTATTAAAGGAGTGAGCGATACGTCATTCAATCCAGAAGATAAATTAACTGCCGCGCAAGGCATTTCTTTAATTGTAAGAGCGACTCAAATCAGTCTCGCAGCAATCGATTTCTCAACTGCACCTACTGCTGACGGTTTCTACAAAAAGGTTTCCAATGACGCGTGGTATGCACAAGATTTCATTATTGCCCACTACAACGGTCTCGATATCCCTGCTGATATCGACCCTAATCAGCCGTTGACCAAGGAGCAGTTCACACACTACTTAGTACAAGCTCTTGAACTCACAGGACAATATCCGACGATCAAAATGTTTATTCCAATTGAAGATGAGAAGGATATTACCGTTGATTACCAGGGAACTATTCAACGTGCACTATTATATAAAATCGTTTCTTTGGATGAATCAGGCAAATTTGATCCATCACATCTGTTGACTCGTGCTGAGGCAGCAGCCATTTTATTCGACGCACACAGTTTTATTGAAGCGCACAAAGACAATGTAACCCCAGAAGAGCCAGAAGCAAAATCTTAATTTAACTTGAAAAGAAGCTGAATAGACTTATTCAAAGTCTGCTCAGCTTCTTTTTTTTTGATTTTAGTCTTTATCCAAGCTATTTTAAATTTCCAAGCGACTGCCCTTTATGAGATGTAGTTATTTTGTTTTAAATTTTTTCATTTGCTCATTCATATTCAAAGCCATATTACGTAGTTCACTCGAGCCACTAGCTACTTCTTGCAGGGAAGCTGTTTGCTCTTCAGTAGCAGCTAAAATGCTTTCAGAGGATGCTGCAGTTTGTTGTGCCATTTGATTCATCCCGCTCATTTGTCCTGTTACTTCATCAGATGCTACAGTGAGTAGCTGTGAAGCTGCACTAATTTCTTCAAGATCACCTGTCATTTCTTGCATACTGTTATTAATTTTCAGGAAGGCGTGTTCTGCTTCTTTGATCGCTTGAACTCCACTATTTACTTCAACTTGGCCTTTCCCCATAGCAGTCATTACTTTAGTAGTGCTGTTAGTAATATGCTCCACAATCTCAATAGCTTGCTTGGCTGAGGTCTGAGACTGAGCAGCAAGTTTATGAACTTGTTGTGCTATAACAGAGAAACCACGACCTTCATCACCTGCTCTTGCCGCTTCGATCGAAGCATTTAATGCTAGTAGATTGGTTTCATTAGCTATACTTGAGATGACGTCAACGAAGCTGCGCACTTCTTCGGTTTGCTTAGCTAGTTGCTCAAGAAGTTCAGAAGATTGTGCAACGGAATGATAGATGTTATCCATCTGGGTCATTGCACCATTCATCATCTTAGTGCCATTAGCAGCAAGTTTATTAGATACTGACGCTGCTTCAAATACATGATTGGCTGATAACGTAATCCGATGTAGTCCAGCATTCGTTTCATTCATAGAGGTACTTGTCAGTTGACTAGCTTTTGCACTAGCTTGAGCATTGCCAGCTATATCCTCCATTGTACTAGCGATATGATCAGTTGCTTCAGCTACTTGTGTACTGCTTGAATACATATCATCAGATGATACAACAACTTGATCTGAGATCGCTCGAAGTTGATCAATCATCTGCTTCAGTTGTGTGCGCATATCTTCGAAAGAACGACCTAGGCTACCTAACTCGTCTTTTCTTAATAGTAATTTCTCATCGACAGGTATGGTGAAGTCACCTTTTGCTAACTGCAGTCCGTTCCACTCCACACGTTTAATTGCTTTTGCAAGTGAGCGACTGAATGGGTATGCGACAATGATTCCGATAAAGATAAATACATAGCTAAGTATTGCAGAATATTTCAATATATTGTTAAGCCCATCGGTTATTTCGGAAGCTAAAGCACCAGTAATCATTACCCAATTTGTTCCGGGAATCGTTGTGAATGCTATCATCTTTTTGCCATCAGCATCTTTAAATTTCTTAGTTCCACTGTGTTCAGTAATGACATCTTTTAATAGCTTAGCGTACTCGTCGTATGTTGCATCCGTTTTTGCTAATGTAATATAGTTAGTCTCTTGTAGCACTAAATCTTTGTTTTGATGTGCAAGAATTTTACCACTGTCACTCACAATATAAGTGAACCCTGTCTCGCCCACACGAATATCTTCAACGATATCACTTAAGTAATATCCATCGATTCGCGCTAATAGCAATTGTTGAATTTGATCTTGCTTTATGACAGGCACTGCGATTAATAAAGCAGGGGCATTTGTTTTACGACTAATAATGACTTCTGAAATCATCGATTTCCCCTTTAATGCTTCTTGAACATAGGAACGATCGCTAAGATCTATTGTTTCACCGTCGGTATAATGTGCTTGACCTTTAAGATCGACTATAGCAATTCCTTCATAGTTCAGACGTTCTGCTTCAGTATTTAGTACGGGCAGCTGTTCATCCCAGTTATTGCTTTGAATTCCTGGTTGATTAGCCAATGCTTCTAGCTCACTTACTTTACGTGCGAGTCTTTCTTGTATAATGACGGAACTATCTGTTGCTTTACTCATTAGTGATTTTTCATACTCATTCGAAAGTTCCTTTTCTGACACGAAAAAGCTAACCGCATTTAACGAGAAGGAGATTAATACCGTAAGAAATATTACTAAAGTCATAATTTTTTTGAAAATAGTGTTTAATTTAAAAAAGTTCTTCATTACACTCAACCTCTCGTTGTAGTTAACCTGTATGTATTTGTAAATATTATCTATCTTAATCCAGTTCACAAATGCTATATATGATAAAAATCACACAAAAAAGGAGTGTATGAAATTCATACACTCCTGTATTAATTATGAAAGAGGCAATGTTTTTGCATAAGTTTCAATAAATTGCAATGCTTTCTCTGGATGTGGAGCATCTACGCGAATGCCCACAATTAATTTAGGATATGCAATTGGCAAATTTTTACCAAGTGCACTTTCCGTTAGATCTATCGCATAGACATGCTCTTCGATAATATTACCATCATCATCTGTTATTGCTCCAGTAACGGCATACTTACTATCTAATACATCGCTTAGCGATGCCACATCTTCAAGTGGGGTTAGTACACCTTGCGGTGTAATATAATTGAACATTGGTTCATCTAAAATGTAGAGATCAGGTGACTCTGTCATAAGTAGGACGAAAGCCTTTTGTATATAAGCATATTGCATAGCCTGATCTTCTGGAACATAGATGATATCCGAGACTACCCTTTGAAAATCTGGGAAATCACTTAGGAGTTTAGCATTAGTTGTCTCGAAGGTATCATCTTTACTTGTATCGAAATAGTTACCTAAAAATGACATTTGAACATCAATGGGAGGTAAGCTTGCTAGGTATCTTTTCTCTTCTTGACGATCCATGAAAGCGACAACACCGTATATTAGGGCAATAACAAGACCAATGGCAACATAAGTGTGTATTTTATAATAGCGCCAGAAATGATCGAATTTTTTAGCTTGTCCAGCCATTTTCTTGTACTTACCATATTCTTGCTCTTCGAAAGCATCGGTATATTTCTTTGTTTCGTAATCTAGTATAGCTCGATAGGCTTCTGTTATTTTGTGGAAATCAAAATCAGGATCAATACTTTGCTCTTCTACAGTTAGTTTCGAACGAGAACGATCTTTACGTAATAGGGTAGAGTATTTCTTTTCTACCAGATCTTTCTCCGCGAATGGCTCAAGACCTAATCGCTCATAGGCCTGTTTAATGTCTTCCATTGTGTCACCCCTAATAGTAATTGCTCCATTAATTATTAATGATATCTCATCTAGTATACGTTATTTTGTAGCAGGAGTACATTTTTCCAACTATTTTTCACTACTAAATGTACAAAATGATGTCGAAACTTGAAAACGCTATTATCTATTACGATAGTAATATGATATCGGTTGCACAGGATCGCTTTTTAAAAGTACAAATAAGTTCAAAAGGTATTGAATGAATAGGTTATAATACAAATATGAAATGACAGTAGAGGATGGTACAGATGTTTGACCCAACGATATTTGAAAATTTGAAAATAGCTTTTGAGAATCAATTGTATGACTTAGATAATTTGGATGGCGTTATATCTATTATAGATCGGAAAGATAATCTTGATCTTGCCGTTATGTCACGTACATGGACGCTTACTTTCGTGCTTGCTCAAGTGGAGTTAAAGCAAGTTCCACTATCAGCCGAAATTGTATTGTCAAGCTCTGTACAAGATTTGGCTGGTGAAATATTAGAACACGAAACAGCACATCCAGCATGTAGTTTGATGCTGAGATTTCATTGTCTTATAGATAATCCGTTTGAACAATGTAAGAAAATTGAAAGAGCGATTAGCGAAATATGGGAACGAAATATGTTGCCACGTCAATCATTAAGCGCGATGTATGACACAGAATTACATCCTGTTCATGGTTCACCACTATGGTTACCAATCATCTATCGCAATACGATTGAACTTCCTTTCAATCGTCGGATTAATGAGGATCAAATGGATGATATTGATCAGTTGATTGAATATACAATTAATACACTTGAAGCTATAGGAGATGCTGTGCTATAGTAGCAGTTGACAATTGAACAGGAAAATCTGGTGTATGGCCAGGAGAGGTTCGCGAACTCCCTCTATAAAAAACTAGACGAAACGATTGCTATTATCTGTAAAAGATAATGAGCGTCGTCGTTTTGTGTTCGGCGTGTATTGCCCATTAAGGGTAATGCTCGCCTTTTTTATTTGCTATGAGAGTTGAACAGCTCGGGCTGTACTAAATATTTTTCTTTCGATGTAACTTTTCGTTGAGAGGTAATTCAAAATGATCGCTACTGATCACGAAGGAAGGCTCTGAAGTGGATTCGATGGCGAATATGCCATTCATCGGTCATTCCGATACTCATGTACAAATGACGTACACTGCGCTTCACGTATCCCTAGCTTTATACCGTCTTCTTGATGCTGAGTCGCAATTATTTTGAATGTTCGAAGAAGTTCAATCAAGATTTTAGAGAAGTTTTAGCTTATGCTTTCGATGTAACTTTTCATAAGTGAGAAGTATATCGAGAAGTAATGAAAAGTTTTAGGAGGTTTAAAATGTTACATGAAGAGAAAGCTGTTGTTGTATTTAGTGGTGGTCAAGATAGTACAACATGTTTGTTCTGGGCGCTAGAACGCTTTGCAGAGGTTGAAGTGATTACATTTAACTACGGTCAACGTCATATGTTGGAGCTTGAATGTGCGGCCTCCATTGCTAAGGAACTTGGGGTTAAGCAGCATGTGTTAGATATGGGGCTATTGAATCAACTTGCACCTAATGCTTTAACTCGATCAGATATTGATATTGAAGTGAAGGATGGCGAGTTGCCAACTACTTTTGTCGATGGTCGTAACTTGTTATTTCTTTCTTTTGCATCAATTGTGGCAAAAGGGATTGGAGCCAAACATATTGTAACGGGTGTATGTGAAACGGATTTCAGTGGCTACCCAGATTGTCGAGATATATTTGTGAAATCGTTGAATGTGACATTGAACCTCTCTATGGATTATCAATTCGTTATTGATACGCCATTAATGTGGTTGGACAAAGCGCAAACTTGGGAGATGGCTGATCAACTTGGCGCCTTTGAGTTTGTACGTGAACGTACGTTAACATGCTATAACGGTATTCCAGCAGATGGTTGCGGCGAATGTCCGGCATGTGAACTTCGTCGTAGAGGGCTTCAACAATATCTTGAAAGACGACAATTGACTGAGGCTGGAGGTGCACAGTAATGCTACAGCAAATCTATCCTCAAGTAGAGCATCCTTTTGAATATGAACTTAATAAAGATTTTCAATTCGCTGCAGCCCACTATGTACCGTCACCGAAAGCTGGGAAATGTCAGCAGATGCATGGTCATACGTACTTTGTTAATGTTACAGTTGCTGGTGATCAATTAGATGATACAGGTTTTCTTGTCAATTTTGCTTTCATTAAAGAGCTTATTCATGATCGGTTTGATCATACATTACTGAATGACCATCATAATGATTTTAACAATAATGAGCCTAATTATTTTCCTACGACGGAAGTCGTTGCTCGTACAATTTATGAGCTCGTCAGTGATTTTTTGGCTACAACGGATAATAAACCTACATGTGTGCAAGTATTTTTACGCGAAACACCTACAAGTTACTGTATATACCGCCCTCGTAAGTTATTGCGCCAGTTGAATGCAGTAGGAGGAGAGCGATGAGTGCTGAACGTGCCATTCCTGTGCTTGAAGTATTCGGACCTACTGTACAGGGAGAAGGAATGGTCGTAGGACGTAAAACAATGTTTGTGCGAACTGCTGGTTGTGATTATCGTTGTGTGTGGTGCGATTCTGCTTTTACATGGGATGGATCAGCAAAAGATGAGATCCAACTCCGATCTGCTACACAAATTATTGCCTCATTAGATGAACTTGCTGGTGATGCATACGACCATGTTACTATTTCTGGAGGAAATCCTGCGCTATTGCCACAGTTGGATCGTTTTATAGATGCACTTCATGAACGAGGGAAGAAAGTTGCTCTAGAGACACAAGGTAGTCGTTGGCAAGATTGGTTTACTAATATTGATGATATGACGATTTCCCCTAAGCCACCTAGCTCCGGCATGGATACGAATTGGGATAAGCTAGATGAGATTGTTAGTAAACTGGTGGAACATGGATCGCATTTTTGCTTAAAAGTCGTTGTGTTCGATGAGGCTGATCTTGCTTATGCTAAAGTTGTTCATAAGCGCTATGCTGGCGTTAGTTTCTACGTGCAAGCTGGTAACGGAAATTTGACGGAGCAAGAGCCAGCACGTATGCTTCCTTATTTGCTAGAGCGATATGAATGGTTAATTGATTTAACGATGACTGATAGCGAGTTGAACGCGGTATATGTGCTGCCGCAGCTTCATACATGGGTATGGGGCAACAAAAAAGGCGTTTAGAGGTAGTTCAAAAAGCAGACTTTGATAACGATGAGTATGCTGACGTAGCGTATTCAGCGTAGAAGATGAAGAGAATTTATGCATATATAACATTATAAAGGTAGGGGTTATAGATGGAAGGAAGAAACAAAGAAGAGCTTGATCGTATTACATTGCTTGGTAATCAAGGTACGAAATATCCGTTTAATTACGCACCTGAAGTACTTGAATCATTCGATAATAAGCATCCCAATCGTGACTACTTTGTTAAATTTAATTGTCCTGAATTTACAAGTCTTTGTCCAATTACTGGTCAGCCAGACTTTGCAACGATCTACATCTCTTACATTCCAGATGTGAAGATGGTAGAGAGTAAATCATTGAAGCTATACTTATTTAGCTTCCGTAATCATGGTGATTTTCATGAAGATTGCATGAACATCATTATGAATGATCTTATTAAATTAATGGAGCCTCGTTATATTGAAGTGTGGGGGAAATTTACACCACGCGGTGGTATTTCGATCGATCCGTATACAAACTGGGGTCGTCCTGGTACGAAATATGAACAAATAGCCGACTATCGTCTCATGAATCATGATCTTTACCCAGAGAAAGTCGATAACCGTTAAGCAATAATAAAATTTTTATAACAGAGGGAATTCAAAAAGCTCACTTGTTGAACATTCATAAAAAACATCTTCAAGTTATGCGATTGATAGTTTCATATCATCGTAGCTTGGAGATGTTTTTTTGTTGTACTAGAAAGTATTAATTTAATGTCCCTTGGAATGTTATAGCGAAGCCAATATTGTAAGCATAATTAGGTCAAAGCCTCTCATAAATTAACACTATAAGAAAATATGAGGAGGGCGACGATGACTTCTAATGTAAAGTTAACTGCATGCATCATTGTTCAAAATGAAGAAAGTCACTTACCGTATTGTCTGGCATCTATTCAATCGATTGCTGATGAGATTATCGTTGTAGATACGGGATCAACGGATACAACGAAACAGCTTGCACAGCAATATCATGCGAAAGTATATGATTTTCAATGGAATGATAATTTTGCAGATGCACGTAATTATGCTTTGGAGCAAGCGACTGGTGAGTGGATATTATATATCGATGCAGATGAACGTCTTGAAGATAGTGGTCATGCAGCCATTCGCGAAGCGATAGAACAGGAAGAATTACTTTTGCTCGGATTAAAAGTCGTTAATTATTATGGACATCGTCCTGCACAATACGAACGTTCAAATTTGCTAGCTCAATATCGAATTTTCCGTCGAGCAAAAGCAACATTCATAGGGGCGATTCATGAACAGCTAAATTTCTCAGTACCACTTCAAGCGCATCAAGTGAAATTGCTCTCATCACAATTATCGCATTATGGATACCTACAAGAACGTGTACTTGAGAAAAATAAGATGAATCGAAATGTGAATATATTACTAAAGGAAAAAGCTAGAGATAAAAACAATCCATGGACGGATTATTTCATTGCTAATGAATTGAATCAACTTGGAGAGAAAGTGAAAGCATACGAATTTGTTAACCTAGCGATTACAGGATTTATTGCGAAGCAACAACTTCCGCCATCGCTATTATATAAGTTGAAGTACAGCATTGTGATTGATCTACAACAATTTGAAGGGATTGAACAATCGATCGATCTTGCGATTAAAATCCATCCAGATTTTGTAGATTTGTATTATTATAAAGGGTTGATCATGAAAGAACAGGGAAGGCTAGATGAGGCGATCATCGCATTTGATCAAGCACTTCTTATCGGTGAAAATAATTTACAACATCTAACCTTATGTGGTACAGGAAGTTTCTTATCTAAATTTGAAAAGGCGGTATGCTTAGAACAGCAAGGCATGCAGACAAGTGCATTACTTCTTATTGAAGAGGTACTTGTGCAGTACAGTAACTATGCTCCCGCATTAGTAGCCAGAGAGAGAATTAAGGCACTATACACAACCTCCTAGAGTAGAAGTTCAAAACATCCACTCGTGATCACGATGAGAATGCTAACGTAGCTCAATCGGCAGCGAAGATGCCCCTCATCGAAAGCCTGCGTGTGCTCACGTACACAAAACGTACGCTGTGCTACTCGTTTCCGCTGAGGGTCATCTTCTTGGTGCTGACAAGCGAATATTTTGAACCTTTATTGAAAGTGGAAGTTCAAAAAGCGGCTTTGATAACGAAGTACTGCAGGAAGCTATGCTACTCCCCCGCTTGCGAAAACTTGCTTTGCTACATGAAAATTTTGTATTTTTTCCTTACTTGCATAAACAAGCACCCATTGGATATAATGAGAACATATGTTCTTGTTATATCCAATGTTTTTATAGGGAACGATGAATAGTGTTCGCTTTTCGAAAATACTTTTCATTTGCGAAAGAAATGTATGGAGAAGCCAATGGGCAGTTTTAGGAGGAACTAAGATGAATGTTGAGCAAGAAACAACTGAAATAAATTCGCAATTACAAGAAAAGGCGTCACATGCTCCAATTCAAGAAGAATTTGAAGCGGATGCTATAAAACAATATGTGTTGCTTGAAATGATATTACGTATTATTGATCATGATGTGAAAGCAATAGGTTTATCACAAATTAAGTTGCCTAGATTATATGAATCAATGCTACGCGCGATTCAGGATCGTGTATTATTAGATATGGCAGATCATCGCAGAATGTTTCGAAAAGGCGGTATTAAGATCTATGAAGAATTACAACAACAAGATGGATTATTAGCAAAATACGTCTGTAGAGGGTATCATCATCAGATTTTTATGCTATGGGGATTCGTGAAAGTAGAGTGTGAACGAGTCTTGAAAAAATATATGTCGGTATAATTCGCAAAATGTTCATCACTTTGTCATAATTTCAGAAAAATTTTCATGTTTATATTAGTAATTGGTTGAGTAAATTGGGTATTGTTAGGTAATATAGGGATAGACATTATGAGTATAAAGGGGAGCACGTTGTAATGCAAAAATGGATTATGTTCGCGCTAGTATCAGTTGCTGCAGTTATGGCTATAAGTTTACTTGCTTTCGGTTTACCAGAAAAACCAAACACTGGACCAGAAGAACTACCAGAAGGCGTAAATAGTATCATGAAAATTATAGCGTCTGATGATTTTACTTTTAACCAAGAAGAATTCACGGCTAAAGTTGGCGAGACTGTTATTTTAGAGTTCTCTAACAAGAGCGGTATGCACGGTATTGACATTACAGATCTTAATGTGAAATTAAACAAAGATAATCCAGAAACACAAGTGACGTTTGATAAAGAAGGCGAATATTTGATTGAATGTAATATTCCATGTGGACAAGGTCACAAAACAATGCATGCTAAGCTTATTATTACAGCAGCTTAATAAGTTAGAAGTAGAAGGAGCTGTCGAGTTGATCTCGGCAGCTTCTTCTATTGTTATGGTTCGCTACATATTCGATGTCGAGTACATGACGAAGCCGGTCATCGTTATCAAAGCCCACAATTTGGACTACCTCTTAAAATGAAAGTTCAAATTGTGGACTTTCAGAATCAAGAAGATGGAGCGCTACTTGCGGAAGGAGGAAACGCAAATGTACGTAATTGGTACATGCGTACCGGACTTCCCAAGTTCGCTACATATTCGATGTCGAGTACATGACGAAGCCAGTCATCGTTATCAAAGTCTACAATTTGAACTACCTCTTAAAATGAAAGTTGTCGGTTAGAAGCAACTTGGGTTATCATAAGACTAGTACTACCATTATATTAATGCAAATATCGTGAATTATAGGGGGCAATCTCATTGATTACGCACATTGTATTTTTTAGATTAAAGGATAATAGTCCTGAGAAAGTAGAAGTTACTGCAGAGGTGCTTCGCAATATGGAAGGTAAAATTGAGCAATTGAAATTTATTGAAGTTGGAGTAGATGTTATCCACTCTGAGCGTTCATACGATATTGCACTTATTACTAAATTCGAAACTATGGCGGATCTTGATGCATATCAAGTGCATCCCGTTCACCAAAAGGTGATCGAGCATATGAGCACTGTGCGTGAATCTTCTGTAGCCGTTGATTACGAAAGCTAAGAGGTAATTATGCGCGATGTATATGAAATGGCCACATATCTTGTCATCATTATTGTAAGTTGTATTGTGATGGGAGTTTGGCTTAAGCGTAAGGCAAAGAAAAAGAACAAGTCTAACAACAATTAATAACTTGCTATAGGCGGTGAATTCGTGTACTACGTCAATCATGAACAGATAGCCATTCGACTAGCGACAATTCCGACGCTAACAGCAGCAATGGAGCAATTAAGTAAGCAATGGGAAGGCGCAGCATTACAAGCATTGGCGCAAGAGCGAGCATTACATCTAGCAATAGAAATTGTGACTGATATTGGCAGTTATCTAATAGATGGGTTTCTTATGCGCGATGCAAGTAGCTACGAAGATATTATTGAAATTACAAGTGGTGAAGGTGTCTATCCAGAAAGTATGGTGCCTGATCTAGTGGAATTAGTACGTCTTCGTAAACCGCTTGTGCAAGATTATTATAATTGGAAGAGTTCAGAGCTACATCCGTTACTAGAGAAGTTACCAGTTTTGCTAGTAGAATTTAAAGTTGCGGTTGAACGGTATGTTGAAAAAGAGCTAGCTTAATGGATTAGCTCGTATTGTGATGGAAGCGAGGTGGGTAATAATGAAGCCAACTAGTTCGACTCGTGACGCTATATTGTATAAACTACGTAGTCAAGGGCGAATGCAAATTAGCGCATTAGCCCAACAACTTCAGCTGACAGAAATGGCGATACGAAGACATTTACACGAGTTAGCAAAGCAAGATTATGTGCAAATTATTTCAGTTAAGCAGAGTATGGGACGACCAAGTCATGCTTATGAGTTAACGCGTAAATCTGAAGAACTATTTCCGCGAAATTATCATATGCTTACCGTTGACCTACTTAGTGAACTAGATGATAATCCTGAAACTGCACCATATATTAATATGATGTTTCAAGGACGTAAGCGTAAGCTATTAGATCGCTATGAAGATAGAATGGCGAACAAGGAGTTATCCGAAAAGGTTGATGAACTTGTTGCTATTCAAAATGCTGGTGGTTATATGGCTGAGGCGAAGCGTGATCAGCATTACTATTATATCGAAGAATACAATTGCCCGATAAAAGGTGTCGCAGATCGTTATCATCAAGCATGCCAATGTGAACTAGAGTTGTTTCAAGACTTATTAGGAACAAAGGTAGAGCGCACAGAGTGTCTAGCTAAAGGTGGAACGAGATGCAATTATCGTATTCAAATGTCCAGTAACGCTGAAATTGAAGCATGAAGCTGAGATAAACAGCATTTAGACCTTACGTTAGAAATTGATAAGGGGCAACACCCAGATGTCATGGAATGATGACATTTGGGTGTTGCCCTTTTTTGTATGTGTATATTAGTGATTGAAGGTAACAGGAATTTTAATTAAAACATAGTTTCTAGTCCACATTTGCGTCGATGTAATTAAGTTTTCACCGTCTTGGGTAAAGAAAAGTCCAGAACCTTCTTTCTGTTCTAGTTCCCAACCATATTGACCAACAAGTTCAGTAATATGCTCATCAACAACGTTAATTCCATTACTACCAGAAGTTATGTACCAATGAGTTTTGTTATCACTCGATAATAGGACAAGATTATCATTTGAATGCTCAAACGTAGTGATAGCTTCTCGTTGACTAACGCCATCGATAGGTAGTGTCGGATAATAAAGTTTATTATTGAATATATACCCTCCTACTAAAAGCAAGATGACACCAATCGCACTGAGCGTAATAATTGCTACCGACCATTTCCTCACGGAGACTCCCCCTTTTATGTACAATTAGTTATCTATACTAATACTTCAGAACAGTTCAGTGGCTACATATATAGCAATGTACCCAATCTAATAATGATACAAATAATGCCAAAGGTAAGTCAAATTTTGTGAGCTAATTATATATTTTTGAAAAATGATGTGAAATGTTGTGTCAATACAAGCCCAATCTGCTTATACTGTGTTACGCGAATAGGCATATGTCTAGTTAACAAGAAATTGGTTGCAAAGACAGTTTGCGATGACTATGTCCAAATTTATCGGTATGAGGAGGAGCTATGTTAACGATTGAATTCAGTATTTGGATCGCTACAAGTGCCTTTGTCATTCTTGTTATTGCTGTAATTGTTACATTACGATCATTAGTTGTTCGTATGAACACATTAACAGCAACAGCAACTGATATGAAGCAAGACATAAGTAGACTATCGCTTGAGTGCAGTATTCTCATTCAGTCGACCGATGAGACCGTGAAAGCAATCTCAAGCAGTGTGCAAGCGGCACAAGGAATTGTTCAGGCAACGAAGCAGATTAGTCAAACAATTGAACATACTGCTGCAATGGTGGATGAGGTGACAGGTAAGATTTCACATCGAGCATTGAAGTATGTGGAACAAGAAAAGGCTGAGCGTCAAGTGGAGGATGCTATACAATGGGCAGAGCTAGCGGTGTCTGCGTGGCAATTATGGCAAGGTGTACGCAAGAAGCAACTAGATAATAGTGCAGCAAGAGATTAGTAACTTAGCGGAAGTTCGACAAGTTATAAACGCACATGAAAATTATGAAGGAGTGTTGATGATGAAATTAACGAAACGTGGAACAGCATTTTTGGCAGGTATCATTACGGGTGGGGTAGTTGGTAGTGTAACGGCATTATTATTTGCACCAAAAAGTGGTAAAGAATTACGTTTAGATATTAAAGTAGGTGCTGAAAAGGTTGCAGAGGCAACGGTAAAGGCTGTTGATCATGTGACAGAAACTGTCTATGAAGCGAGCAGACAAATTGAGGATCGTACTGTAAAGATTGTCTCAGGAGCGAAGCAAGGTATGCAAAATATCGTTGGTGGTAGGAAGCAAATATGTGCTACTAATGAACAAGAAGAGACTCCACAAGAGACTTCTCATAATTAATGCTTGCAAATTAAATCGCAATAATTAATACTACTTAATGGGCAGAGTCTAGAGAGAAGAAAGCGGTGGAATTGTGCAGCGACCAATAGCGGTATTAGATTCTGGTGTAGGTGGATTGACGGTAGTGAAGGAATTGTTGAAGCAATTACCTCGTGAAGAAATCGTCTATTTCGGCGATACGCTTCGTGCACCTTACGGTCCAAGATCGAAAGACGAAGTTATGCAGTTTACGGAAGAAGTCGTACAATATTTGCTTAAGTATGATCCGAAACTTGTCATTATTGCATGTAATACAGCAACTGCAGTGGCGTTGGAGCATATTCGTGCAAGTCTTTCAATTCCGATTATTGGCGTGATTGAGCCTGGGGCTAGAGCAGCGCTACGTGGCACAAAGACAGGTTATATAGGAGTAATCGGTACAGAAGGAACAATTAAGAGTAAGGCTTACGATCAAGCACTTTTTCAGCTTGCAGAAGATATTCAGATTGTAAGTGAGGCATGTCCAGCTTTCGTTCCGCTCGTGGAGAAGGGTGAATACGAGTCAGCGAAAGCCTATCAAGTTGTGTATGATTCCATTGTCCATATGCGCTCATATCCAATAGATTGCTTAATACTAGGCTGTACGCATTATCCATTTTTAGCAAATACAATTGCAGAGGTAATGGGAGAAGCAGTTACACTAATTCACTCTGCAGAAGAGACAACTACTGAAGTCATTGCGATCTTGGAAAAGCAAGGTCAATATGAGCAAACCGAAGATCATAATGAACATGAAGCAAGGGTAACGACAAGTCAATTTTTAGGTAAATCTGTAGATACGGAGTCCGCTAATACAATGGTGAAAATAAGTAAGCATTGCTTTATATGCAGTGGAGATCCATCTACTTTTCAAGCGATAGCGAGACAATGGCTTGCAGATGAGCTCCAACATTATGAGCCGGAGTGGATAAGTAGCGTGAATAATATTCATATATTGTAATATATAATAGCGGGGGGTAATTTTGGGCTAGTTGCCACTGAATTATCCCCTTAATGTTGTCATGATGGAAGTACATAATAAATAACTAGCTAAAGGTCTAGTACGGATTGAATAGATAGTGGGGTATACTAAGAAAAATGAAGAGGAAGTTCAAAAATCGAGTTTTGATAACGAAGTTACTCATGGAGCATGATCGGCATCGAATATGAAACGAACTTGGGAAGCACGGGAGGAGTGGCTATATGAGGAAATTACTATCACTAGGACATTGGAAACATACCTTTCAATTAGTTTTTAAAATTATTACATCTCCGACAGTAGCGTTATGGGAGAAGGGCTTGTTTGTTATTCCTGTTCTTATTTATTGGATAGCACCGGATTTTATGCCATTTCTACCTGTTGATGATATCGCATTTACAATGATTGTTGCAGAATGGTTTGCGAGTAGAATGGCTAAGAAGTATAATATAACAAGATAGTCCATGTTTACTACATACAGCAAAAGGAGCGGGTAAGCTATGAAATGCAAAATTTCACGTAACGCAGCAAAAGTATTGAAGGTTGAATTAGATAAGCCAGAAAGTGCAGGCAAATTATTGCGTGTATTTGTTACCCATGCTCATGGGGATCATGCACATTACGGTTTAGGCGTAGATGAGCCTACAGATAAAGATGTTGTTGTATCGACGGATAGCGGAATTGATGTTATTCTAGAAAAAGACAATGATTTTTTAGATGGTATTCGTATCGATTATTTTTATGCGCCTGAGGAAGGTTTTGAAATTACAAACCCTACAAAAGGTAACCACGGGGATCATTAATTGTAACACAAAGCATAATGGGAAATGGGAAGAGGAAGAATGGCGACAAATGATATTAGAGTCTGCGATCAGTGCAGACATATGAAAATGAAGACGACGGTAGCAAAGATAGAGAAACTTGCACCGAACTCTGAAATTAAAGTAGGCTGCAAATCATATTGTGGACCGTGCAAACGAACACCGTTT
Organism: Paenibacillus endoradicis; assembly: GCF_024721975.1. Next base: position 191,937 of record NZ_JANQBB010000005.1, read on the forward strand.
GTATTCATTAATGGTCGATATATTAAGGGTGCAACAGAAGATGAAGCGATAGCAAAAGCATTGGTTCATCTTAAAAAAAAATAATAGCGCAACATAGAGTCCTTCACTTAGATGGTTGTCCATAAGTTGAAGGATTTTTTGCTGACAATAGAAGGTGAGTTTATAGATGAATAGAAGTTGGTATATTAGTGGGTTTGTCAGTGCGTTAATTGCGATCCTCATTTTCCAGATGATTTGGCTACCTTCTTCATTCTTTTTTGCTAGTGGAAAGGAATGGATACAATATATTGATCAATTATATTATGTAGTTATTGTTATTCCATTATGTTGGTTGATTGGCGCGATATGGCGGAGTAGACAGAATCTACAACGTAGTCTAGGAATAACTATGTTACGAATTATTATTATCATCGGATCAGCAACGATGATTGTTATTCTAACGCAACCATTGCAACATTTACAACTGCTAATTATTGTGACAGCTATTACAGTCGCAGCTATTATTGGTGAATTGGTATGGAGTAAAGTGATTGCTGTGCGAAGTAATCCACAGATTGTAAGCACACAGCTCAGGCATTCCTATAGTTCATTAGTACAGCCGATTGTGCTGTATTGCATAATACTTCTCGTGCTGATTTGTCCAACTGGTTATAATGTGACTTATCCAGGGATGACGATGAATATGAATGCTTATGCTACGATTGGAGAACAATCTTCTGACAACAAAGGGATCATTGAAGGTGTACTTATATTCGAGCGTCGTGCATTTCCAATTGATTGGCTGTACGGAGCGATATTTCCTACTTACAAGATAGAGAAGCGAGAAGCGAACGAACTAAGTATAACTGAAACGTATAGTCAAGTCGCAGCGATGAAAGCCGATGCGAATGAGCTCGCTGCTGCAGTGGCATGGGAACAAGCAGGCTTAGGCGAGGCGATTGTTTATGATGGAATTCAAGTCATCGCAATTGTGGCAAAATCTCCAGCAGATGGTGTTATTCAAGCAGGAGATATTGTTACTGCTATTAATGGAGAAACGTTACACGATTCTGCAGCACTCATTACGTATATGAGTTCACAGGTAGAAGCAGGTGATCATGTTCAATTAGAACTGTTACGAGAGGGTAAACAAGTTAAATCTACTGTTTCTACTATAGCTTCAACGGACGGGGACAATAGGGCAGTTCTTGGTGTATCTATTCAAAATGCGTATCGAACACAAATAGAAGGAAAACTTACGTTCAAGTCTTACATTGCTCATGCTGGTGGACCATCACATGGCGCGATGTTAACGCTAGCGTTTCTAGATCAACTTACCGAAGGCGATTTAACAGGTGGCTTGAAAATAGCAGGGACAGGTACAATTGAACCTGATGGAACTGTTGGGATGGTAGGCGGAATTGAGCAGAAAGCTTATGCAGTTGGTCGTACAACGGCGGATGTATTTTTCGTGCCGAAAGAAGGTATGCTTGAAGCAACAATGGGCGCACCAGAGCTCAATATTGTGCCAGTAACTTCACTTCATGATATATTGTTATGGATAGCTGAACACCAACCTGATGTAACGTTGTAAAAAAGGGATGCGACGAGAGGATAGCCAGTAGGCTGATCATCTTATCGCATCCCTTTCTTATTTATTTAGAACGAGGTGGCAACGGACCAAAGAACTGGTATTGAAGTCCAGGCTAGTGCTTTAATTTTTTCACATTATTTCAATGGTATATTCGCCTGTACCACGTTTCTTAATGCTGGGTTCTTTTTTATAATATATTTTATCGATTATAGATTTAAGTAAATCATTCTTTTCTATAATGGTTGCAGCTGTATCATAATTTAACATGACATTTTTCACTAGGGGAACAACTTGACTTTGTTTTCTTTTGATCGTTTGTTTGATAAGAAGTTCATTTTGAATTTGAGCTAGTTCGCTCAATAAGGAATCTTTTCGTGCCAAAGTTGTATCCTGTCTTTGCATGAAAATATCTAATGTATAGGCTTTTCTTTCCAATAAGTCAAACTGTTCATTAAGTTGTTCTTCAATTTCTACTAGATCTCGTTCTAACTTGTCCAGCCGTCTTTTCTTCATTTCATCACTAGCACTTTTCTTTTTTTGTTGTTTTATCGGCTCAGAACTAAGATGCTCGTAGTACATTTTTATTTGATTTAGTACATCGGACTCTATTAATTCAAACATTATCGAAGCGGATTTCTTACAATATATATTTGTACACAAAAGTCGTGGTTTTTTAGTTGGCCGACTATAGTAAGGGGCGTAGCTCATAGCCTGTTCACAATAATAACACTTCAAAACGCCTGCGAACACGTTCGTCATGATTTTACCTCGATTAATAGGTGCTGCGGCTCCGTCACTCATCGTTTTATTTGCTAGTTGATATTCTGCTTCGCTGAGCAAAGCGATATGAGCATCAGCAACAATTATTTTATGAGCTTCTGTTCCAGGTTTTACAAGATATGTTCCGTTTTCTTGGTTGGTATGCTTTTTGGAACACTAAAAGGAGAGACACTCTAAATGATCTTTGCATATGCAAGAGTATCTGCCAAGGATCAGAATCCTGAAAGGCAGCTTATTAAATTTCGTTAGCTTAATATAGAAGAAAGATTTATATTTGTGGACAAACAGAGGGGGAAAAACTTTGACCGGCCACGCTAGCAGGCGATGCGTATAATGCTGCGTGAAGGTGATTTGATCTATATGGATGCATTGGATCGGTTAGGAAGAGACTATGACGGTATTATCAGTAAATGGAAGTATATAACCAGAACAATCGGTGCAGATAGTATATGCCTGGATAATGAGAGTTTATTCGATTCTCGAAAATTCAAAACAATGGGTGACCTAGGTAAACTTTTGGAGGATCAATTTTTAAGTATGCTTGCCTATGTGGCCGATTAGGAACGACAAAAAAATCGCCAACGACAAGCTGAAGGGATTGAAGTAGCTAAGAGCCAGAGCATAAAGTTCGGCAGATCTAAGATGGAGATAACGAATGAATTTCTCCTTGCTTATGAACAATGGAAAACAGGTGATATAACTGCGGTAGGAGTTATGATGCGTTTAGATATGACTAAGTCCACTTTTTATCGAAAAGTTAAAGAGTACGAATTGAAAAAGTGAATAATAAGCCACTCTTAATAAGTGGCTTATTATGTTTAAGTTAAATCTGCTACCAACGAGTACAGACATAGGTACATTAAAGGAGAACTCTTATACTCCAAATCCTAATAGTTTAGATTGTCTGAGTAGACCTGAATCGGTGAATTCCAATGCTATGACTCTACAAGGAAAATGTATTTCTAGCCAAGCGACGTTTGACTTTTTTAGGCTTGGATGTAATTTCTCGAAAGGACATACCCCAGGATGCTCCGTAATAACTTTTTGCAATAATTGTTTGGAAGCATTATCTAAACCTGTAACGTTTCCTACATATCTACCTTCATAACTCAGCACAAGGCCAGACACATAACCTTGTTTTAGTTTTATTCCAACCACATCAGCTGTAATCCTTACTTCTTTTCTCCGTTTATAGTATGCTTATTTCCCTCTATGTATGAACTATCTACGCGTTGCGAAATTAACCCTTCCCATGACGTTCGTGAAGCCATTCCCAAAGCGCTTGACCATCTTCTACAAAGATCAGAGACTCATCATACTTTTGCTTTCTTACACCAAGTCGGACTCTTTGAAAGTTTGGTCTTGTCCCATCAAAATATGCTATCTTAGTTTGATATGCTTTATGATAATGGTGATGATATCAGATGATTGCCTTTTCTTGATCGTTATGAAAAATAAGTCAGTAACAAATAGCCGAGGTTGTTTCTCAGCCAACTTAGCAGACAATCGAAGGTGTATTGATCCCTGTCTCAAAAACGGGGTTCAGTTCCACGAATATGTAGATCCTTTTATTTTCCGGAATGAGGAAAAAAAGCATTAATCGAGGATCGATCGTTACCGAGCAGTGTAGAGAAAATTATAAATCGTCGGAAGCGTATTAAAAAAGCGGGCAGCTATGCCCGCGCTTTAGCAATTGGTGATCAGATGCCATCGACAATACGTTTGGAACGTGTGGAAACTTGCTTTAATAGCTCATCTTCGTCGATCGTCAGTAGCTGGCGACCCTGCATCAACACTTTTCCATTTACGATTGTCGTGTCTACATCCGATCCATTGGCGCAGTATGAGAGCAGTGAATGTATATTATGGATTGGCTGCAAATGGGGTTTTCTCAGATCGATCAAGATGATGTCCGCTTTTTTTCCGATTTCCAACGTGCCCACTTCATGGCCTATGTTCAACAAACCCGCACTTCCGACAGTCGCCATGCGAAGAGCATCAATAGCGTGAAGTTTTGTGGGGTCCCCGTAATCTAATTTTTGCAACCAAGTGGCAGCTTTGATCTCCTCAAACATATCTAGCGTGGTGGCGCTGCCCGCCCCATCCGTGCCTAACCCTACGGTAATCCCTTGTTCGACCATATCCGTAATTGGTGCAATACCGCAACCAAGCTTTAGGTTGCTTACGGGATTATGGGACACTCCTCCCCGCATACCCTTCAAGTAACCGATATCGCGCCGATTAAGATGCACGCTATGAGCCAAGAGCACATGAGCCTTTTCAAACAGACCGAGATGATACAAATATTCTGTTGGGGTTTGATAATACTTTTCCCGAATCTTGATTACTTCCTCTTTGGTTTCAGCGAGATGCGTGTGAATTGCAATACTCTCCTGCTCTGCAAGCGAGATAACTTCTTTAAAGGACTGTGGCGGAACCATGTAAGGGGAATGGGGCCCCAGCATGGTGGTGATCCTGCCCTCGGCTTTACCGCTCCAACGGTGGATTAAATCAATTGCCTCTGACATTCGTCGGCCTCCGTCATTTTCAAGGAAGACCAATCCCCGAGTTAAAGAAGCCCGCATACCGACTTCTTCTGCCGCAAGTGCTATTTCATTCATATGGATGTACATGTCCGCAAAGGCAGTCGTACCCGATTTGATCATTTCGGCCATTGCGAGCTTTGCTCCCCAATAAATGTCCTCAGGAGTCATTCGGGATTCAGCGGGAAGCATTTTCTTGTCTAACCAATCCATAAGTTTCAGATCGTCGGAAAATCCCCTCAATAAGCTCATTGGGGTATGTTGGTGGGCGTTAATCAAACCTGGCATTGCTGCCATGCCTTCGCCGTTAATCACCTCATCGACTTCAGCGGTAATGGTAGTCTTAATTTCAGTTATGCGGTCTTTGTCAATCAGAATGTCCCCGATAAATGGTTCACCGTTTCCCATGGTTAAGATGGTCGCACCTTTAATTAATTTCTGCATCGTGACAGCCTCCTCTTTCTGGGTTTATACTAAACCTTGACGTTGGGTGAAGGTCAAGGTGAAAAAGGAGTTTCTCATGAAAATAAAAGAAGTCGCGGACAGGTTGAAAATATCGCAGAGGGCAATTCGGTTTTACGAAGACAAAGGGCTCATTACTCCTTCCAAACAAGATGACAATCAGTATCGTATGTTTGATGAAGAAGATATTTGGCGCTTGCAGACAATCATTGCACTAAGGGAGTCTGGAATGGCGGTAAGTGACATTCGGGCGGCGCTGTCGGACATAGAAGCCCAAGGTAACAGTCAATTACGATATTTCTTGGAACTCCAACGATCCGTCATGTTCTCTAAATGGGTTGAAATGAAGCAGATTATTGAAACGACAGACGAAATGATCGAAACACTCAAGGAAAATCACGTACTTCCGTTGGATGACATTTATACTCTTGCGGAAGGGTCGAGAAGGCTGAGGGAACAGCGAGCATGGCAGGACAAGTGGGGTTTTGACAGCTTGGCCAGCGTTCACGACCAGTTGGTTAAAGAAGACAAACAGAAATATAGGGATTATGATGAGGCGCTGCGCCTCATTGTGAAGTGGGTGTCGCCAATCTTTGGGGAAAGGGGATTGGATATCGGAACAGGCACGGGGAATCTTCTTGGCCGACTGATCAATGAAGGTGCGGTGATGGCAGGAGTTGACCAGTCCAACGAGATGTTAAAGGAATGCCAGCGCAAATTTTCAGAGATAGAGACCAAGCTTGGCAATTTCTTAGCGTTGCCCTACCTTGACGGAAAATTTGATTTTGTTGTTTCGAGTTTTGCCCTGCATCACCTTACTAGGGTTCAAACGCTGATGGCTATCCAAGAAATGCGTAGGGTATTGAAGACGCACGGTCGGATCTGCATCGCGGACTTGATGATTGACAGAGAAGAGTGCGCGGTGTGTGAAGACGACGAGGAATATATTCCGCTTTATGAACTCGTTAATTTATTTGAAAACAATGGATACATCACTAAACATCTAAAGATTAATGAATTGCTGCATGTCGTCTTGGCTGTGCCTATTCGATAAGAGGCAAACCTTTTCCTTGCGTTAAGGTTTGTTGGTTTAGATTCAACTAACCAGATTTGATAGTTAAAATACTACAGCGGCCACTTAAGACTATATTTTCTAGTCTAAGTGTGCCGCTACGTCTCTGTGTAAATCAGTCTAATTATTCTTTGTGGGGAACACGTCAAAAATCAGCCTGAGTGAGTTTTTGGTAAAGTACCAAATTTCCCTGCTCAAGTGCGTCCCGTTACTCTTTAGTATCTGTAACTCTGCCCGAAGACGCTCAATGCTTGCTTCCATTTCATTGATACCGTCTCGTAGTTGCCCAACATCATCTTTAGTTTCCATAATATATACTCTTTTTCTCCACCCCATGATCGCTGGTTCTTGACAGGAAAAGCTCAATCTCTGGCTAGCGTAAAAAATGCTCTAAAATTTTGTGTATACCTGAGCATAAGCCTTTTTCATTTGCTCTCGTAATTCTTTGTTTTCTTTCTCCAATTCCTTTATTTTACGTTTTAGTGCTTCGATGAGTACATCTTTATTGGCATCATTCATCTCACGTTTTATTTGTTTTGGCGTTGGTGCTTTGGATAATAGCAAGTAATTCGTCAATGACAGCGTCTGTTTCATCAATGTTAGCCTATTGAACAGTTATTTCACCTTCAAACAATACTTTAGGCTCTACATGTAATGCATTAGCGATTTTATCGAGATTATCCAAAGAAATATTTCGTTCCCCACGTTCAACACCGCCAATATAAGAGTAGTGAAACCCACATAGCTCAGCAAGCTGATCTTGTGATAATCCCTTTGTTTTTCGGTAATGACGTATATTAGAATCGACTACACTACGCAAATCTACCACAGGCAACACTTCTACTAAGAGTGTAGACAATGCTAGAAGAAACGGTAACCGACATAGCTGCTCAATATTTTAGATGATATACTAAAAATTAACAGGGAGAACTGTTAGATTTATTAGTGAGGATACGTATGGAGGAGAATTAAATAATCCATTAAGTCAGAATCTATATACGTATGTACATAATAATCCATTGAGATATGTTGATCCAAGTGGGCATTATTGTGTATCAGCCGATGGGAATTGGGCTATGGCTGGTGGATGTAGTTCAAAAGATAGCTATTATTTAGGAGACGATAAATATTATTCTGGAGCTCCAGTAATTCAGAATGGAATATTCAAAAGAAAATTGGGCATAGATGCACCTTTTAGCGAACAAAAGATGAATTTTTGGTCTGATAGTGCAGGAACTCTAGCCACCACCATTGTTAAAAGTCTTGCAGAAGAGGGGGTAAATGCATTAACGGGAAATCGTATATATGACAAATTACTTGCCCAAAAACACTTTATACAAGGATATCAAGTGAATGGTGTATATCAAAAAATTAATGGTTATAAAACACCTAGCCTATTAGATAAAGGTTTGGCTAAATCAATTAAAGGAGTAGGTTTTGCAACAATATTAATGACAGGGTATTCTATATTTGAAGATACGCAGACTTACTCTGGTTGGGAACTTGGTAAAGCAATAACATTAGATGTAGGTGGGACGCTTACAACAGTGGGTATTGCTATAATAGCTACTGCATTAGGAGGACCAGCAATAGTTGTAGTTGGGGTAGGTATAATTTCAGGATTGGCTGTTAACGCAGTAATTGATTATGTTAAAGAAGAATTCTTAATTGAAGATAAGAAAAAGTAATTAAATAGAAGTACTAGAATAGAAATATCATTTTGTTATGTTGTTATTTCTATCTCTAGTACAAATTATTTAAAGGGGAAATAATATGAGTACAATCTTTAATAATATACCATTACCAATTTACTTAGTGTTTTCGTTTGTGTTACCTCTAATATTTATGGTTTTTTTTTATAGGGTAAGAAGGAAGTATCCCTTCACACTTTCTATTAGCATAGTATTGGGAATGCTTTTATGCATGCTAGTTAGTTTTATTCGGGTTGCAACAGAATTAGGTGCATTTACCGAGCAATTGGATTACTTCAAAAAAACTATGTTTTATATACTTCCTATAACTCTTCTTTTATTAATTGTTGCTGCATTCCAAAAAACAATTAATGATCCGAGGAATAGATTATTAGCAATAATTGGATCGTTTTTTATAGTTATTCCGGTTGTAATTATAGCTGTAATTATCATTAACTCATAATTTGTTAACTTGAGCGCAATTTAAGTTAGGGAGTGGTACTGTTTCATATCATTCGAACAATAATTAGATATAGATTATGTATGACTCTACTTTGGAGACTATAGTTTGACAAAAAAACGGTAACTTAGGGCTTTTTCTCAACCATGGCGGCAGCTGTTTCTTTTATTGAAGGGATAAACAATGAAAAAAATTATGAACCTCTTGAAATAGAAACAGAATCACTTCTATACATAGAGCTATGGAAGTTTAAGAATAAAGCTGTTGGTTTAAGTTCAAAAAAAGTGTCTGGGAACTGACCCCCGTTTTTGAGACAAGGATCAAAACACCTTCTATGCAACCAGTTTCCGAAATTCAATCGGGGACTGGTTGTTTAGTTTCGTTTGAATACGAAAGTTGTTATTATAATAAATGTAATCTCTGACTGTCTGTTCAACGATGGCAGTCGTCGTACAGGTCAAATGGTCGAGATAGAATGTTTCGCACTTTAGTGAGGCGTGAAACGATTCAATGGGGGCATTATCAGCGGGTGTACCTTTACGGGACATGCTCATGTTAATGCCTTTTCGTACGACATCTTCCTGGTACGTGTTTGAGGTGTACACCGAACCTTGATCGCTATGTAATAAACAGTCTGCAGATAACTCTGGGAGCTGATTTAGCGTATCGAGTACACAATCTATATTTTGTTTTGAACGGATAGTATAGGCAATGATTTCACCAGTATATAAGTCTTTAATACTCGAAAGATACAACATCTGCTGCCCGAATGGCAAGTACGTAATATCCGTAACGAGTTTCTGGAGTGGTCGATCTGCCTTAAATTCACGTTGAAGTATATGCTCTGCCACGATGGCAGGTTGTCCGATTGCTTTACGTTTCTTAGGCTTTACACGGCATTGTAAGCCATATTGTCGCATAATCCGTTGAACCACCTTATGATTGACATGGACGGTTCGATTAATTAATGCGGTTATTTTACGATAACCCAATCTAAATTTATGCAAAGTACACCACTGATGAACGAGATCAATCATCTTGTCAGTTCGGTCATTGCTCTGAGTCTTCTTCCAACGATAGTACGTTGCTCTCGATATGTTTAATGTCTCACAAACCAGTTTAACTGGTAGCGCTGTGTATTGTTGGATAAAGCGAATAGCTATTTCTCGATCCACATCTTTTCCCACGCATTGTACTTTTTTAGTACGTCAATTTGTTGCATTAAGAAGCGAATTTCCGCTTGTAACTTTTCTGTTTCAGAAGAGAATTCAGGACCCTTAGCAAAACTATATTGCTTACCTACAGGCTATTCTAAATGATAAATTTGACCATCGCGATACCATTTCATCCAAGTTTTTAGTTGTCCTCTATTTCGGATATTCAATTCATTCATTACTTGCTTAACAGGAATACCTTGCAGCCTCATTTGGATTGCCTTCATTTTTATTTCTACTGGATAACTCACTCTTGTTCCCATAAATAATACACCTCCAAGTTGTATTCATATCTTACGACATGTGGTCAACCCTTGTTATTTGGGCACTAAAATTAAGGAATCCAATTGGTGGCTGCCCATTGTACAGTAAACTGGCATGAAAACGAAGTAATAGTGGGGATATTATCTTAAATGGAAAAAGTGAGATAGCTCGAGAAGAAAATGCGTCACGTATTTTTTAGCAATTTTATTTAGGTCTTAAAACGGTACTCCATTCTAAAGCCAAGAGAAATCAACCTCAGAGGTCAATATTGCAAGGATCAGGGATTGGGAGAATATATAGACAATTAAGAGGAAAGGTATAGTGGTTCTATTTTATTATCCAGTGCTGCCAATACTTCAAATAAAACAAGTTGTTAAATTTCAGTCTTGCACGTTTTTTCTCCAGAACAAGGTCAACATAAAGTAGTGTACAAAAAAAGCAAATGAATATTGCTCACTTTTATTTATGCACAATTATTTATGAATGTAAAAACCCAGTACTTAGTTGGAAAGCTTATTATAATTGAATTGTGTACACTGGTTTTATGTAGATTCCTGCCCGAACATAAAGAATTAATCAAAAACGCGATCACGAACAAAAGCGAAGAGAACGAATCGAGTTAGATGATCAAGAATTGGATTATATCTACGATGCTCTGTTGCAGTCTTTACGGCATAGTAAGTCTGTCTCGATAAGAATGTTTCACTCATTCGAAGATTTGGTTATCGTAGGTGTGGTGGAGCGTTTAGACCGTCAAATAGGATGTTTTAAGGTTGATGGCGAGTGGTTTATCATGGGGGATATAGAAGGGGCAGAATTGTTTAGGACCTTTTAATTAGAAATTAGAAAAACAAAGACATCCACTCTACCTTAACGGTGTGTGAGGATGTCTTTGTTTTTCCAAACGCTTGGAGTTTTGTAATTGCTATGTGTAATTATTTCTTATTTATTTAGAACGAGGTGGCAACGGACCAAAGAACTGCACCAGGTTACACTGAATGCGACCATTGTAAAGCTTGCGTTTTTTGTCAGCTATTTTGCCCATATAATGTTCAACTTCAAGTGAAGGACTGAAAATAAAATGTGACCATGTTGGATAATAAAGTGATGCCCTGCCAAGCTGACGAAGCGCTAATTCAGCTTCTGTCTCATCTCCAAGACGCTCACCATATGGAGGGTTAGAGATAATAACACCATAGTCGCCTTCAGGCTTAATTTTAGCTACAGGCAAGACATGTAGTTTAATTTCTTTGCCGAAGCCAGCACGACGAACCGCTTGCGTCGCAATATCAATAGCATGTGGATCAATATCAGATCCTGTAATTTGTAACTTCACATCGTCTTTCACAGAATCAAAGGCCTCTTCACGAGCTTGCTCCCAAAGCTCGCCAGGGATGTTATCCCATGCTTCACTATCAAAACTACGACGTGTTCCAGGTGCGATATTCCAAGCTTGCATAGCAGCTTCTATAAGAATAGTGCCTGATCCACAGAACGGATCGTATAACGGACGGTCAGCTGTCCAACGAGATAACGAAACAATAGCAGCAGCCATCGTCTCACGTAGTGGTGCAGCTGTTGAAGCAATACGATAACCACGTTTATGAAGTCCAGAACCGGATGTATCGATCGTAAGTAATGCTTCATCATTCAGTAATGTTACTTCGAGAACGTAAAGTGGACCATCTTCTGGAAACCATTCGGTATTATGCTTTTCTTTCAATTTCTCAACGATTGCTTTTTTCACGACACCTTGCACAGCAGGTACGCTAGTTAGCTGTGATTTGTGAGAGCGACCATTGACAGGGAACTCAGCATTAGCAGGTAACCATTCATCCCAATTAAGTGCTTTTACACCTTCAAATAAATCATCGAAAGTTGTAGCTTGAAATCTTCCCATATTAACAAGTACACGACCAGCTGATCGTAACCATAGATTTGTACGAGCAATATCAAGGAAATCACCTGTAAAATTAACTCTACCATTCTCTGTTTGTGTATCTGTATATCCAAGCTCTTTCAATTCACGAGCTACAATTGCTTCTAGTCCCATTGGAGCAGTAGCGATTAAATTCAGTTTTGCCATCTGTTAACACTCATTTCTTTTTTTCTATTAGCCTAAAAGTGCATGTTCAAAAAGTGGAATTTCAGGACCGAGAAGATGAAGTGCTACTTGTGGAAGGAGGAAGCGCAAGTGTAAGTTATTGGTACACGCGGCTCGGATTTCCCAAGTTCGCTTCATATTCGATGCCGAATAAGCTCCATGCATGACTTTGTTATCAAAGTTCGCTTTTTGAACAACCCCTATAATCATATAGAGATATTGTATCTCATATTGGCGTAATTACAAAGTGCTATGTAATAATAGCGCTTCTTGTCACAATGCCTATAAAATCATACAATAAAGTGTAGGCAAAAATATAGCTTTTTGTATAAATATTTAAGAATGAAGGGAAATATCATAGTGAACCTAGAAGAACAGTATATAGATGGTCTATTTGAACGTGATGAAGTGCTAGAAGTAATACGTGCTGGAACGGCAGCACAAGGCATGCCTGATATTGCCGTAGCTGATGGGTATGGGAAGTTACTAACGATGCTTGTATCGATGAATGGAGTTACGAATGCGCTAGAAATCGGAGCTTTAGGCGGTTATAGCGGCGTGTGTCTTGCACGTGGCTTGAAAGACGGAGGACATCTTACTTGTCTTGAGTTAATGCCTCATTATGCAGAAGTTGCGCAAAAGCATGTAACGGAAGCGGGCTACGGTCATTGTATTAGCTACAAAGTTGGTGATGCTAAGGCTAGCTTAGAAGAGTTGTATCAATCAGGGAAGAAATATCAATTGTTCTTTATTGATGCAGATAAAGAAGGTTATCCGATCTATCTGGAGTATGCAATCAAGATGGCAGATTCAGGTGCATTAATTATTGCTGACAATATATTACTACGTGGTCGTACCGTGAACGATGCGAAGCAAGGTCCAGCGGTACAAGCGGTTCGAGCATTTAACAAACAAATTGTGAGCGATCCCCGTCTAGAGAGTACGATACTACCTGGATATGATGGATTAGCAATAGCAAGAGTGAAGTGAAAATTACTTGAATTAATTTATAACATAATCAGAAAAGTTTGGTAATTCGGTAGCCTTGCAACACCTCAAACTTCAAGCTAATTTAATATGATTAATTAACTAAAAGGCAATTCTCCGAGTAGTGTAAGAACTATTCGTTTTTACTTCTATTTAGTGTGATCGATATGTCGGTTACTGTATTATAGATAATAGAGTAACTGCATAAATGGGGATTAATAATATAGAACACGGAGGATTACATGTCCTGGAGTAAATTGAAGCAACAACTGGAGAGTTTTCTCTGTCCTGCGTTAAATGGAAGAGTGGAATATCGTTCAACTAGCTATCGCTATTTACCTGATAAAGCAGGAATTTGTTATATCGCAGTAGATAAAAAGAACGTGCTTAATATGACTGATAAAACTACTTTAATTAGATGGTATCAGACGGATTTAGAAATAAAGAATGATCCAGATATTCAAGTTCCTATCATCGATGAAGAAATTGAAGCAGTTAGAAAAGATACGAAGGGTCTAGTTCCTGAGGATCGTCTAAAAGTTATTGCAAGAAGTAGAAAAATATCAGAGATTGCAAAGGAACTTCTGTCAGCACAGACATCATTAAGTAAATCCAATTTCGTTGTTGTTGCAAATAAGTTTTTATCTATGTCTATAGAGGAAAGCATAGAGAGCCATGATATCTTATTGAATATTCTAGCTTTGGTAGACAGACGAGTTGGCAAAAAGCGAATTTTAAACATGAGTGAGAAGATGAAGGTAAAGCATCCAATTGTTCAGTATTTTTATGAACTGCGGCTTAGTACGTTTTGATAATAAATAACTGATCCATCTCCAATCGAAAGATCTGCATAACAAAAGTGCTAAGTAGCAATTCGCTACTTAGCACTTTTTATTGATTACTTTGCTTGATTTGCCGTTTGTGTAGAAGTGCAAACCAAACCCATACGCCATTAAGTCCCATAAGTATTGCAGAACTGATAAACAATCCTTTAATACCGATCCAACCGGAGAAAAAACCTCCTGCAATAGGGGCAATAACATTTCCTAGACTAATCATACTAGTATTAAAACTAAATGTTCGAGTTGCCATTCCAGCCGGTGAATATTTAGCTAGCAAAGAATTGACAGTAGGTACTAGACCACCAAGGAAAAATCCAAGAAAAAATCTAGCGATAAGAAGTTGCCACACGGTATCAGCAAGTGCTTGTGGAATAAAGCTAATGGCGGCACCGATAAGACTAAATGCTAATATTTTTTCAGGCCCAACACGATCGCCTAATTTACCTAATATAGGTGAGGCGAGCATATTAGATAATCCAGTCGCCGATGCGACTAGTCCAGCAAGAAAAGCGATATTAGCAACATTAGGACTTAACTCTTGTATGTAAAGCGGAATTAAGGTCATCGGGCTCATATTGGCAAATTGTATGAGCAGTGTAACAGCAAACAATGCAGCGATTTGCGGAATATATATAATCTTTTTAAGACCTTCAATAACTGTCATCTGAACTTCATTCGCAGCTTGCTTTCGATCAAAAGTTTCTTTCACAATGAACATACAAAGTAACGAAGCGATAAATATTGAAATTCCCGTTACATAGAAAATTGGGCGGTAGCCAATAGATTCTGCAAGAATTCCACCAATAAGTGGACCGAGAATTGTACCTGCAATTCCTCCAGATTGCAGCGTTCCCATTGCGAATCCTAACTTATTCTTTGGTGTAGTGGCAGAAACTAATGCTACAGATGCTGGGTTAAAGCCGGAGATTACGCCGTTAAGTAAGCGGAGCAACAACAAATGCCAAGGGCTTGTTGCGAATCCCATGAGAACCATCACAATTGCCATGCCGAATCCAGAGCGAAGTAACATTAACTTACGTCCGTAACGATCGGACAACTTTCCCCAAAGTGGCTGAAATAAAAAAGCAGTAATGAAATTACCTGCAAAAATTACACCAGCCCATATTCCTATTTCATGAGGATCTGTGACACCTAGCTCACTTTGCAAATATAACGTAAGAAAAGGCATAATCATCGTCATGCCAGCCATAACTAGAAATTGGCCAAACCATAAAACGACAAGATTCTTTTTCCATTGTGTCATAGTTATAGTATAGCATGTTTGAAAATTATTATTTATGAAGAAAAGATATAATGAAATGTCATGGGATTGTCATACGTAGCGATCACTATGAGTTGTTAGATAATGACAAAAGGGGCATAATGAAAGATAGACAATATTACATAGAGAAGAGGTTCTATAATGGCTTACAATGACCTATTCATACGTGCATGTATGAAAGAAGAGGTTGAACGTATTCCTGCATGGTATATGCGTCAAGCTGGTAGATATGATCCTGAGTATCGAAAAATCAAAGAAAAATATACACTTCTAGAAATATGTAAGCAACCAGAATTAGCGGCAGAAGTAACGATGATGCCAGTTAAAAAATTAGGTGTAGATGCGGCTATTCTGTACTCTGACATTATGAATCCTGTAGCTTCAATAGGGATTGATTTTGATATTGTTGCTAATGTAGGTCCGGTCATCCATAATCCGATCCGTTCAGCTGCTGATGTTGCAAGGTTAAAGCCAATAGATGTGGATAAAGATTTGTCTCATGTTATTGAAACGATAAAAATATTAGATCGTGAGTTAGAGGTGCCACTAATAACATTTGCAGGTGCTCCGTTTACGATCGCTAGTTATCTTATAGAGGGTCGCCCTTCTAAAAACTACTTGAAAACAAAAGAATTAATGTATAGTGAGCCCCAAGTATGGCATCAATTGATGGACAAGCTCGGTGATATGGTTATTACGTATTTACGTGCTCATCTTGCAGCAGGCGGTAAAGCGTTCCAATTATTCGATAGCTGGGTAGGTGCGTTGTCACCTGCAGATTTCAGAGTATTTGTATTACCGACAATTGAACGTATTTTCTCTGAACTAGAACATATATCACAACCGAAAATTTATTTCCCTGGCGTGGCTTCAGGTGAGTTATTACCCGAATTAAAAAATGTAAAAGCCAATGTTATTGGTCTAGATTGGCGTGTTCCGATTGCAGATGGTCGCAAAAGATTAGATCATCAATTTGCAGTACAAGGAAACTTAGATCCAACGATTCTTCAGGCTCCTCAAAAGGTTATTGAGAAATATGCGGCAGAAATTATCGATCAAGGCATTGAAGAACCTGGCTTTATATTCAATTTGGGACATGGACTGTTCCCAGAAGCATCACTAGAGAAGCTGAAGGATTTGACTGGGTTTATTCATAGTTATTCAGAGCAAGCTATTGGACGGTTGGTCAAATCGTCCAATTGAGATCACGCTTGACAAGCTCCGAAGTGAACTCGGTCGCGGCTTCTCCTTGTTGGCGACAAACGTATAATTCGACCTTTTATTAGAATTAAGCAAGTAGTATATCCCCAGAGGATAAAAAGTTTTAGGAGGAAATAAGTCGATGGTACAGCAAAAAATAGGGGTATTAGTTATGTCGTACGGTACTCCCCAATCTTTAGATGATGTAGAAGCATATTACACTCATATTCGTCGTGGTCATGCGCCTACGGCTGAACAACTGAAAGATTTAACTGATCGTTATGAGGCAATTGTAGGTGGAGTATTCCCATTACGTAAAAATACCGATGCACAAGTAGCTGGTTTGCAAAATAGGCTGAATGAAATTGCACCCGATCGCTATGTTTGTTACCAAGGCTTAAAGCATGCAGCACCACTAATCGAAGACGGTGTAGAGCAAATCGCTCAAGATGGTATTAAACATGCGATTGGAATCGTACTTGCACCTCATTACTCTGTGATGAGTGTAGGTAGTTATGTAAAGCGAGCTCAAGAAAAAGCTGCTGAACTAGGCATTAAGATGAAATTCGTACAGTCATACCATCTTCATCCTAAACTTATTGAAGCATTAACAGATAGAGTGAATAACGTTTATGAACAACTGGCACCATTGCAAGGTGATAAGCCAGTGAAAGTTCTTTTCAGCGCACATAGTTTACCTGAGAAGATTAGAGAATTAGGTGATCCGTATGAACATCAATTAATGCAGACATCTGAAGCGATTGCTGAAAATACAGAAATCGAGGACTGGCAATTCACATGGCAGAGTGCAGGACGTACGCATGAGCCGTGGTTAGGTCCAGATATTTTGGATACGATGGAACAAGTAGCACAACAAGGTTATAAAGCGATACTATCAGCACCGATTGGTTTTGTTTCCGATCATCTTGAAGTGTTGTACGATCTTGATATTGAAGCGAAAGCGAAAGCAAAGCAGCTTGGTGTATCTTTCGAGCGGATAGCTATGCTGAACACTGATCCTTTATATATGGATACGTTAGCCGAATCTGTTATTACAGTAAGTGCGCAACTAGGGAAGGAATGACATAATGCGGAGTGCAGAAACGATTGATACAGTTGTCGTGATAGGCGGAGGGATCAGCGGACTGAGCTCCGCTTTTTACTTGCAAAAGTTAGCTAGAGAAAGTGGTCAAACCATTGACGTTGTACTAGTAGAAGCGGAAGATCATCTAGGTGGAAAAATTAATACGCTACAAAAAGAAGGATTTGTCATTGAAAAAGGTCCAGATTCTTTTCTATCCCGTAAATTAGCGATTATTGATCTAGCTCATGATCTATCCATAGAAGATGAACTTGTCGCGACAAATCCCAATGCTTCGAAAACGTATATTATGAACAAGCTTCAATTACATGCTATGCCACCGGGACTAGTACTTGGCATACCGACAGATATTATCCGTTTTTTGCAAAGTGATCTTGTTAGTCCAGAAGGTAAACTTGCTGCATTAGCTGATCTACTGAAAGGAGCAACTCCAGCGGAGCGAGATGAATCGCTCGGGGGCTTTCTAGCTAGAAGGATTGGGAAAGAGCTTGTAGCAAAAATCGCAGAGCCACTACTTGCCGGTATTTATGCTGGTGATCTATATAAGTTAAGTCTTAACGCGACGTTCCCACAATTTGCTCAGTCAGAGAAGGAATTTGGTAGTGTTATTCTTGGTTCACGTCATAATAAACGTGTAACTGAAGCACAGAATCAAGGTAAAACACCAGCAACGTTTATGACTTTCCGCAATGGTCTATCGACAATGGTAGATGCGTTAGAGAAGGCATTATCAAGTATAACAATTAAGCTCAATAGCAAAGTAGACCGTTTTGAAAAATCGGAACAAGGATATACTGTTCATTTGCAAAATGGAGAACAATTACAGGCACAAGGTGTTATCGTTACAACACCGGCTTTTGTATCCGATAAATTACTAAGAACTCATATTAACAGTGAAGGACTAGCTAATATCCGCTATGTATCTGTTGCAAACGTAGTGATGGCATTCGATAAATCCAATTTTGGTGTAGATTTTGATGGATCTGGATTTTTAGTACCTCGTTCGGAAGGGTTGCATATTACAGCATGTACATGGACGTCTAATAAATGGCTGCATTCTTCACCTGAAGATAAGGTTCTATTACGATGTTATGTAGGTCACTCAGAGGATCAACAGTCTGTTAAGCTTGACGATGAATCACTGATAGCTGCTGTACGTGAAGATATTAGGAAAACTGTAGGTTTAACAGCAGAGCCGTTATTCACGGAGATTACGAGGCTTAATAACTCTATGCCACAATATCCAATTGGACATGTGGATGCTATAAGGGATATGAGGATTGAACTTAGCGAGAAACTGCCAGGAATATGGGTAACAGGGGCAGCTTTCGATGGAGTAGGTTTACCTGATTGTATTCGCCAAGGAAAAGCAGGCGCTCAAATTATGCTAGACTACTTGGAAGATGTTGCAGTGAAAAAACAATAGTGTAAGGTATCTAGTGAGGAGCTAATTTATCCATCATGAAACTCGATGATGAATAAATTAGCTCTTTTTTATTAATTATTTGCTATTCTAATTCGTTGAATGAACAGAATATCCAGAAAATTTGTAAGTTTTTGTAGTTAAATATATTCCCTTATCTAATAAGTAAATTAGAAAATATTAACTCAGACTACCGATTAAACGATATAATGAGAGAAGTTCTGGAATATGTGAATGTATTACATATGAAAAGGAGTTCTCTTATGTCTTTATCTAGAATGGAAACGAAAAAACGTGAGCAACAAACAAAGGATCGAAGTAAAAAAAAGAAGCGCCGCTTATGGTTAGTCAATACATCGCTGTTAGCCATTATTATTATTGTTGTAGCAATATTCTTTGGTGGAGAAAATTTATGGATTACTGCCAAAGAGCAAGTAAGTAAATTGTCGATGTTCAAAGATACAACAAAAGAGAGTACAGTAGAAGTTTCTGGAGTTACTAATGAGAAGATTGAACCTACTGATCCTCTAATTACAGAAGATTCAAAGGATAATAGCGCTATTGATGAAAATACAGTAACAGAAGATCCGGTTACCATTGAAGAGGAAGAGATTACACCAATAGATACAGAATCTACTACAGTTAATCTCGCTTTTGTTGGGGATATTTTGCAAGGGGAATATATTAATAGTTGGCTACAGAAAGAAGGTTATAGCTACCCTTTTCAGAAAGCATTGCTGCATTTAAGTGTAGCTGATATTACAGCAGGCAATTTAGAGATGCCGATTACAACGAGAGGTACAGCTGCTGATGATAAGACTTATGTATTCAAAGGAGCGCCAGAAGGTCTTCAAGGACTTGTAGATGCTGGAATAGATGTCGTTTCATTAGCGAATAACCATACGTTAGATCAAGGTGTTAAAGGTATGTTAGATACGATTACTCACTTGAATGAATATGGGATTAAACATACAGGAGCGGGTAATGATGATACGGAAGCTTACACACCTGTTATCCAAGAGGTTAATGGAATTAAAGTAGCTTATCTTAGTGTTAGTCATGTATTGCCTAATACATCGTGGAAAGCAAATAAGTATACCGCAGGACTAGCTGAAGCATATGATCTAACTAGGATATTACAAGCTATCGAAGAAACTGAGAAATTAGCCGATATTACGATCGTAATGGTTCATTGGGGTGAGGAAAGAGAAAGTAAGCCAGAAGCAGATCAATTAAACATAGCACGACATTTGATAGACGGGGGCGCTGACTTAATAATCGGTAGTCACCCCCATGTATTACAAGGGTTTGAACAGTATAATGGAAAATGGATTGCATACTCATTAGGAAACTTCGTATTTGCTTCACATCCTAAGGGCAAGCAAGCGGAGTCAGGGGTCTTGAGTGCTACTTGTAACAAATCAGCGGAATGTGAAATGACTTTCTATCCAATGAAAATTGTTAATGCACAGCCTACACCTGTAGAAGATGAAGAAGCTGAAGAAATGCTACAGTTTTTACAGGATGTATCTCGCAATGGCGTTGAAATTGACAAGCGTGGCAAACTGTCACTAGCAAAGCCATAATAACAGAATTAAGATGCAACAAGTAAAGTGAGGATGAATTCGTGGTATCAATTGTTTCAGAATGGTGGATTAGAATACTTCTAGGTGTAATAGGAAGTGGTTTGATTGGTTATGTTGCCTATCGTAAACAATCATTATCACTTTCTGGTATGTTGTCGGCAATAATAATGGGTACGGGCTTCGTACTGTTTGGAGAGCCAATTTGGTTCTCATTATTAATTGTATTTTTCATAAGCTCCACAGTTTGGTCAAAGTGGAAGCGTTCCGTAGCTAAGAAGCGGGAAGCGGAAGGTAACTATGAGAAAAGTGGTAGACGCGACGCAGGGCAAGTGTGGGCAAATGGTGGGATAGGCCTACTGCTCTGTATTGGTCATGCCATATTGCCACATGAAGGTTGGTTATATGCGTACATAGGCGTTATGGCTAGTGTAACAGCTGATACATGGGCAACGGAAATAGGGGCACTAAGCAAAAGTCAGCCAATCTCCGTAATTACTTGGAAACGTGTGAGTTCAGGAACAAGTGGTGGTATAAGTTGGCTAGGGAGTTTAGCATCATTAGCAGGAGCGACATTGATTGGACTAATTAGTAGTCTATATATGCAATTTGATTACCGTTATATCGTAGCTGGAGCAATAGCTGGCTTCGTTGGAGCGATGATTGATTCAATAATGGGTGCTCAATTGCAAGTAATGTATCGCTGTAATGTATGTGGAAAAATTATTGAGCGTAAAACTCATTGTGGTGCTAAGACACAATATTGGCGTGGGCTATCTTGGATGAACAATGATAGGGTCAATGGTCTATCAAGTGTAATAGGTGGAGCGGTATCTTTTGGATTAATGTTGTTTATAGTTTGATAACAACGAACAATATGAATTAATAGAAGATGCAAATACATAGTCGAAGCATAATTATTTCTTGCAACGAACTAAAGTAACAAATAAAAGGCTTCCTCCTATGTTCTCGCGAGATGCGAAAGCATAAAAGGAAACCTTTTTATTATGCAGAGCTTATTTTACTTTACTAGCTCTTCCATTTGCGAGATAAGATCTTCGAACACGCTCATTGCCTGCTGAATCGGCTCTGGAGAAGACATATCAACACCAGCACGTTTTAAAATCTCAATTGGATAGTCACTGCCACCACTCTTCAGGAAACCAAGATAGCGTTCAACAGCAGGCTCGCCCTCATCAAGAATTTGTTTAGAGAAGCTTGTTGCAGCTGAGAAGCCAGTCGCGTATTTATACACGTAGAAGCTTGTGTAGAAATGCGGAATTCGAGCCCATTCCATTGCGATATCTTCATCAACTTTAACACCTTTACCGTAATACAAGACGTTCAAGTCATAGTAGATGCTGCTTAGATCTTCAGGAGTTAATGACTCGCCTTGCTCTGTACGCTCATGAACAATTTTCTCGAACTCAGCAAACATCGTTTGACGGAATACTGTAGTACGGAATTGATCAGCATAATACGTAAGTAGATACAACTTCTCTTTAGGATCTGTTGATTTCTTAAGCAAGTAATCCATTAGTAATGCTTCATTCAATGTAGAAGCAACTTCTGCAAGGAAGATTGGATATTGAGCATCACGATAATTTTGTGCTTCATCTGAATGGTAAGAGTGAAGTGCATGACCCATCTCATGAGTTAATGTAAACATGCTGTTCAAATTATCATTGTGATTCAATAGTACGTATGGATGTGTACCGTATGCGCCCCAGCTATAAGCACCACTACGCTTACCTTCGTTCTCGTATACATCGATCCAGCCACTATTCAAGCCTTCTTTCAATACAGATAAGTATTGCTCTCCAAGCGGTTGTAGGCTTTCTTCAACAATACTTTTAGCTTGATCGTATGTAATATTCATATCGAACTCATCTACTAAAGGAGCAAATAGATCATACATATGAAGCTCATCTACACCAAGTAATTTTTTGCGAAGTTCCATATAACGATACATTAATGGTAAGTTTTCATGGATCGTATCAATTAGATTCGTATATACACTAGTAGGCACGTTATCCCCATATAGGTACATATCAAGAACTGAATCATATTTTCTTGCTTTTGCATAAAATAAATTTTTGTTAACATTAGCACTGAACGTTGCACCAAGTGTGTTTTTTAAGCTGCCATAAGTAGCATAAACTGCTTTGAATGCTTCCTGGCGGACTTCACGGTTTTTACTTTCAAGAAATTGAATGTAGGTACCATGAGTTAGTTCTACTTCCACACCTTTTTCATTTTTCACTTTAGGGAACTTCATATCAGCGTTATTTAACATACTAAAAATATTGTTAGGTGAAGAGCTAATATTACTTACTTGAGCCATTAATGCTTCTTCAGCTTGAGTTAAAATATGAGCTTTGGAACGCTTCATTTCTTCAAGTGAATGACGATATTTCTTAAGTTGTTCATTATTAATTAATGCATCTAGTTCATCGTTAGTTAAAGCAAGGATTTCAGGAGTGATGAAAGATAATGCCTCACTAGCTGAAACGTTAATTTTACGAGCTTTTTCAGATAAAGCTTGATACTTTGTATTCGCCATGTTTTGATGCAAACGCATATTAGCATATACATATAAGCGCTCAAGTGAGATAGACAATGTATCCTCTAACTCAAAGCATTTATTAACTTCAGCAGCCGAAGATAGCTTTCCTTGAAAGGCAGCCAATTGTGGGATTAATGCTTTAACTTGATCGTATTCTTGATCCCATGCTTTCTCGCTTTCAAAGATATGCTCAAGCTCCCATTGGAATTCTTTTGCAACCTCTTCACGTTTAGGTACAGTACTCATACTATTCCTCCTTAGATCCTTTTTGGATTGACTTATGTACACATCACTGGCAGCTTGTAATGTTGTAGATTGTAATAATGCTACCAGCGTAATGCAACAAACTAACTTTACGATTATTAACTTATTCATAGGTTCACCTCAGATAGCATATATACCCATATACTATCTCCGAAATGAACGAAACTATGCGCTACTCGAAGTTGTTCGAGAGGATCCTCTTTGAATACCTACTAATGATGGTCTTCACTTAGATTATGTGCCTAGTTTCAATAAAGAATCTATGATGATGAAAAATGCGAATAAAATCATTAGTATGGCAAAAATAGATAGCCATCTCTTCATAGAAGTTGGAATGGTGTCCTTTTTCAACACTAAGACCGCACCTAACGAGAATGCAACAATAATGAATATTAAACTTATGGATGGATCCATATTACTATTCACCTCCGTGTTCAAGCATGAGAATGAATTGCCTTATCATTAGACGTTACGGAAGTTGTCCATAATTTCTTTTAGTTCATCTTCACGACCAATAAAGTTTTCTGCAAGGAAATGATTTGCAGCCCAATGAAGCATTTCAGGTCGACTGATGAATTGATATCCTTCTTCGCCCCACTGATCAGATATTTCACGAATAACAAGAGTTTTCCCTTGAACTTCGACAGTCAGCATATTGTATTTATCGCGCTTGTAGATTACATGTTTTTTGTACATAATGATCTCTCTTCCTTAATTGAAATGCGTTAATATTAATATCATAGCTATTATTGAGATGACAATCAACAAAAGACGGTGAATTACTAGTAATTCGTAGGCATAACTTTATATCATCACCAATATAATAGATAATATTCATAATTTGTAAAAATTGCAATTATTATGGATTAATCGTATAATGACCGTATTCACTGTAATTGCAGTGGTCAATTCTAGGAGGTTGTTTATTTTGAAAGGTACAGTTAAATGGTTTAATGCAGAAAAAGGTTATGGTTTCATTCAAGCTGAAAATGGCGAGGACGTATTTGTTCACTTCTCCGCAATTCAAGGCGATGGCTTTAAGTCTTTAGATGAAGGACAATCGGTTGAATTTGATATTACTGAGGGCAATCGCGGTGCACAAGCTGCGAATGTTACAAAGTTATAATAGATCGAATGACAATTAAAGTTCAAAAAGCAGAACGATATCGATTGAGATAAGACAAGAGGGCTAGCTACCATCACTTGATGGAGGCGAGCCCTCTTTCTTTGTCTATCGATCCCCGTATTTGAAATTATAAAAAATGAATCCGATAGCTCCTACGATCGCAAAAGCAGTAGCGAGTTGATAGAACAAATGATGACCAAAATTGGCATAGATTTGTCCGCCAGCTAAGCCACTTATACTGCCTGCTACACCCATCCATATAATGGTGAATATTGCTTGACCCGATGCTCGGAAATGATCTGGAAGTAATTGAGACATATATCGAAGTGCAGTAGAGAAATAAATTCCGAATGAAACACTATGCATCAATTGAGTGACTATTACCCAATGTGGTTCAGTAATAGATGAGAGAAGGAACATCCGCATCGCATACATGATGGAAGCAAAGATTAATAATGGTATCTCTTTGAACTTATCTCCGTATTTACCTAACAGAAAGAGTACTGGAATTTCACTTAACGCTGATATCAACCATGCTAGTCCTACAAATGAATCCGATGCTCCAATGTGGCGAAGTGTTACCGCGAGAAATCCTTCATACATACGATGTGCTGTAGAAATAAAAAAGAGTAAAATAAAGAAATATACTACTTTAGGTTGTTTTAAAATTGTTAAAAGACCGGAAAAATCAAATTTCTTTGAACT
Organism: Paenibacillus endoradicis; assembly: GCF_024721975.1. The sequence goes on from NZ_JANQBB010000005.1 coordinate 217,180, forward strand.
GCCATGATAATCTTTAATGAAAAATGTCCCTATTATTGATGCAGCAATCGTTAAGAGTAGAAGATTTAATGTCTGGCCAGTACCAACTTGTTTAAGGATAAGTCCGAAGCTATATGCACTTAACGCAAAACCTAGTGAGCCAAATATGCGAACTAAAGCATAAGGTGTTCCAGTGTACTTACTAGAAAGCAATATCAAACTATCATTCAATGGATTAATTGGGGTTTGACAAAAATAGAATAAGGTCATAATGAGACAAGTAATAGAAAAAGAATCAACTTGATGTAACAATCCAATTGCGACAAATTGGAAAATAAATAAAATACGAACTAATTTCACAATCGTCTGATTTTTGTCACTTATGAAACCAGTAAACATATTTGCAAATATCGATATCATTGGTCCGACGGAGTAGAGAAATCCAATTTGGCTCTCATTATATCCTTTATCAAGAAAAAATAACGGAAGAAAGCTAACGACTAAAGCTTGAGTAGAGTACGATATGAAGCTATAACTTCTGAGAGATAGAGTCTCACGTTTAGCGTTAGAACTTGGGGGAGTAACTGTGTCTTGCATGCTAGTGTTCACTCCAATATGATTATTATTAAGGAATTGTAAAATAAGTATAACAGAAATTGTGTGTGCTGATGGCTAGATTATTGCGGTAATTATATGTTACATTTACATGTAGATGATCTCTTATAGAAATTTGCACTTTTCATCTGCTTGTGCCGATCTCACAGATCAAGGAGGTGCAACAACATTCTTATTACTAAAAGTAAAAGAAAGGCGCCTAATGGTGCCATAAGATTAATGCATCGTGTGTACAAATATGTACTCCCAGATGTAGCACATGAGCTAGAAAAGCTTAAAAACCGTGCAGAACTGATACCTAATCCGGAACTTAGAATGCAAGCCCTTAATAGTATTCAAGATAAGAAATTTCACTGTCAGGGTGGTGGCGTATATGCCGCGGCTAATTTGCAATATCGTACAGTTTTAATACCACTAATTGTAGCACTCCAAACGATTAGTGATTATTTGGATAATTTGTGTGATAGAAGTACATCGCTAGACGCTGAAGATTTCAGAATGCTACATCAATCTATGCTAGATGCTGTTACGCCTGGTGCATCGTTAAAGGACTATTATGCATTCCGTGAGGAGAAGGATGATGGTGGATATTTACATCATCTCGTGTCACAATGCCAACAACAAATTATGTTGTTACCTTCCTATAGCGCTGTACAATTTCATGTAACACACTTGGTATCATTATATGGTGACTTGCAAGTGTACAAGCATATTGCTAAAGAGCTCCGTGAAGAGAAGCTGCTAGGATGGTGGGAAGAACATAAGTTTGAGTATCCGCATTTGCAGTGGAATGAGTTTGCTGCAGCATCAGGATCTACTTTAGCAATGTTCATGCTTTTTCTAACTGCTACTGAAGAGGGGATAACTGAGGAAGATGGTATAAGAATCAAAAATATATATTTCCCGCATGTTTGTGCATTACATATTCTACTTGATTATCTTATTGATCAAGAAGAAGACAAGGCCGGTGGAGATTTGAATTTTTGCAATTACTATGAAAGTGAAGCTACACTTGTTGACCGTATCGCTATGATAGTAAATCGAGCAAGGAAGGATGTACAAGAACTCCCTGCATCGGGCTTTCACCGCTTAATTATAGAGGGCTTACTTGCTTTATATTTGTCAGATCCTAAAGTACAGCAGCAATCTGATGTTCGTAAAGTATCAAGACAACTTATGAAGAAAAGCCCGTTAACTCGATTATTCTTTTTTGTGAATAGTGTTTGGATACGTAAGCAACAGGCTTAGTATATAAAAGGTAGTACAAAAAGCAGGATTTGATAACGAAGTGATTCCGGAAGCTTTATCGGCATGGAATATGAAGCGAACTTGGGAAGTGTAGCATAAGCTTCCGATGTATGTTTCTTGCAGAAACATTGTAGGGACTCGTGTACCAACTACGTACACTGGAGTGTCCTCCTTCCTCAAGTAGCGCGCCATTTTCTTGATTCTAAAATGCCACTTTTTGAACATTTACTTTAAGGAAACTGGAGGAATATTTATGTCATCAGTCAAAAAAATTGCAGTATTAACTAGTGGTGGAGATTCACAAGGGATGAACGCAGCAGTACGTGCTGTCGTTCGTAGTGCTATTTTCCATGGAATTGAAGTGTTTGGAGTACAACGTGGTTACCAAGGGTTATTGAACGATGATTTGCGTCCAATGGATCTACGTAGTGTTGGTGATATTATTCAGCGCGGTGGTACGATTCTACAAACCGCAAGATGTAAAGAATTTACTACACCTGAAGGTCAACAACGTGGTGCGGACATTTTGAAGGCTAGAGGTATAGATGGACTAATCGTTATTGGTGGAGATGGTTCCTACCAAGGGGCAAACAAATTGAGCAAATTAGGAATTAAAACGATGGGGATTCCAGGTACCATCGATAATGACATTCCATATACAGATTTCACAATTGGCTTCGATACTGCTGTTAGCGTAGTCGTTGATGCGATTAACAAAATTCGTGATACAATGTCTTCTCATGAGCGTACGTCTGTAGTTGAAGTAATGGGACGTCACTGTGGTGATATTGCGCTTCATGCAGGACTTGCAAGTGGAGCTGAAACAATTATTGTACCAGAAGTTCCATATGATCTTACTGAAGTAGCAGAGCGAATGAAAGCGAACTTCGAAAAAGGTAAACGTCATAGTATTATCATTGTTGCAGAAGGCGCCGGAAAAGGTGAAGATGTAGCACAAAAAATTACTGAAATTAGTGGTATTGATGCACGTGTAACGGTACTTGGTCATATTCAACGTGGTGGTACTCCAACAGCACAAGATCGTATTCTTGCAAGTCGTCTTGGAGATTTTGCAGTGCGTCAACTTATGGAAGGTGTTTCTGGTAAAGGTTGCGGCGTTATTAACGGTGAACTAGTTGTTAATGACATCGATCTAGTAACAACAACGAAACGTCCGTTCGATATGGAGATGTATGACCTAGCACTTCGTTTGTCTCAATAATTTACTTAGGAATTAGTTGACATATGTAACAAATGGGAATATAATTTGAAACAAATATTAGTAGGCGTTGATTGGAATTATTAGAAAAATGGTAACTTTCAGAGAGTCGGTGGTTGGTGAGAACCGATAGTTTAAATTTTTTGAACTCGTCCAAGAGCTACTCTCTGAACATTAAGTAGGAGATGTCGGTTTTCTACCGTTATCAAGATAGGCAGTGTTGGCTGCCGAATTAAAGTGGATTATTATGTGCTTATTTTGAGCATCATCATAATCAATTAGAGTGGTACCGCGAGCAACGCCTCGTCTCTATAGTTATATAGAGACGGGGCTTTTTTTGTTGCTACAAAGAGCTAGCATGCATCAAATAGCTAGAATTACGAAGTGATTTTCCTTTGCGAGAAGTATGACGAAAAGAACATGGAAAGTTTGGGTTAAGGCTTCCGAAGTACTTTTCATTTGCGAGAAGTATAACGGAAAGAATATGAAAAGTTGAAGGAGTGATTGATGATGAGAAAGATATTGGTTTTTGACACAACGTTGCGTGATGGAGAACAGGTTCCAGGAGCTAAACTTAATATGTATGAAAAAGTTGAGGTGGCTAAGCAACTCAAAAAGCTACAAGTTGATATTATCGAAGCGGGATTCCCAGCATCTTCACAGGGTGATTTTTTAGCCGTTCAAGAAGTTGCGAAGAAGGTTGGTCAATCCGATAACATCATAATCACTGCCTTAGCTCGAGCGGTGAAAAGCGATATTGATGCTGTATATCAAAGTGTGAAACTTGCTCAAAATCCATTAATTCATATTGTACTTGGTACATCTGATATTCATGTTGAAAAAAAATTCGGAAAGTCAAAAGATCAAGTACTAAATATTGGTGTGGATGCAGTAAAGTATGCTAAAACATTGCTTCCTGCAGTGCAGTATTCAACTGAGGATGCTTCTCGAGCAGAATTTGAGTACTTGTGGTCAACGATCGAAGCGGTTGTGAAAGCTGGAGCTACTATAATTAATGTACCTGATACTGTTGGATTTGCAGTTCCTGAAGAGTTTGGGTATCTTATACATCGGTTGAATGATCGCTTGAAAAACTTGGATGATAAAGTACTGCTAAGTGTACATTGTCATAATGATCTTGGTATGGCTACAGCGAATACGTTAGCTGCTGTCAAAAATGGTGCAGATAAAATAGAAGTTACAATAAACGGTATTGGTGAACGTGCAGGAAACACTGCACTTGAAGAAGTTGTTATGGCATTGAAAACTAGGTCTAACGTATATAATGCTGTAACGAACATTAATACGAAAGAAATAATGAATACATCTCGTCTAGTTAGTAATTTTATGGGGCTTGATGTTCAAGTCAATAAAGCGATAACAGGTGATAATGCCTTTGCTCATTCCTCAGGAATTCATCAAGATGGTTTGTTGAAATCTCGTGATGCATATGAAATTATTTCGCCGAGTGATGTCGGTCTGGATGATATGGAATTGGTTTTAACTGCTCGTTCTGGAAGACATGCAGTGAAAAATGCGTTAGAGCAACTTGGGTTAATGCCTGCAGATGAGAAAGATTTTGAGGGTGTCTTTACGAAGTTCCTAGAAATTGCTGATACAAAAAAAGAAGTTTATAACCATGATTTATACATCCTTGTTGAAAATTATCATGCGTTACACGGTAATGGGTGTGAGCGTCAAAATATGAGTCAACATTTCTATGAACTAGAGGATTTCCAAGCAATTATAAATAGCACTTTCCCTTCTGCGAGTGTAAAGCTTAGTAAGGGGAATGAAAGTATAACTCACAGTGCTACGGGCTCTGGACCGGTAGATGCGTTATATTCTGCAATTACAGCCATTTGCGGTTTGGAATTGGAACTACTAGAATACAATATTAGTTCTGTTTCAAGAGGCAAAGAAGCATTTGGTAAAGTGAAAATAAAAGTTAGTCATAAGGGAAAGTCATATATTGCAAAAGCGACGGATACTGATATTATGAAGGCAAGTGTGCTTGCTTATATCAATGCAGTTAATAGTGTTGTTGTAGATTCGTTATAACAATTACTTTTACGTAAAAAATTAGCTTTTTGAAATGAAAATTATTTAAAATTGAAAAGCCTATGCCGCAATTTCAATAGTGGCATAGGCTTTTTTTATTAATGAAGCAATAAGCGGTGTTCGATCCATTTAATGCAAAATCATACTCGTTTGACCTTGACAAATACTGAATTGCACAATTTCCATTGCATCTTCAGGCTCAAGTAACTCGATGCCATCACGTAATACAATTTTCGTATCTAACTCCTGAATGGTCAAAAAATTAACTAATTCAGGTGCTAGACGCTCAACAATTGTTGCAAGTGTAACAGTTTCCATATCCATCCAACAACACCCCAATCGTTAAAGTGTTACTTGCGAAAGAAAACTACATCTCGAAACAGTTGATTAGAACGTCTTTATTATATCATAACGAAAACAATAAAATACAGTAAGTTCAAAATATGGGCTTTAAATGGGCTGATATTCTTTTCATTTTCGAAACTCACCTAGTACACCAACGGTCTCGACAATGGTGACAAATGCGTGCTTATCGATAGAATGAATATTTTTTTTAAGATCTGCTAGTTCATACCGAGTTCTAACTGTCATTAACATATCACGATCACTTGATGTATAAGCACCTCGTGTCTTAATAATGGTTATTCCTCTTGGATGAGATAGTAAAGACTGAAGCATTTCATCAGTTCGGGTAGTGATGATAAATACGGTGACTTTTAAATGCTTGATGTGAATACTATCTATAAGTTTACCCACACAGAAAATCGCAACGAGAGAATATAGTGCTAGCTCCCAATTGCCGGTGAACAATATATGAACGACGATAACAAAAGCATTAAGTCCCGACAGAATAACGCCAACGGGCACATCTCTCTTTTGTGTAATAATGGAGGCGATAATGTCGAATCCTCCTGTAGATCCGCCGCTTCTTAGAGCTAGTCCACTTGCAAATCCTACGACGATACCACCGAATACGGATGCAAGTAGAATATCATCTGCCAATGCATGTACAGGAATAATCTGCATAAATATCGTTGCAGTAATAACTGAGTAAATACTCCAGACAACAAATTTCTTCCCTAATGAAAACCAACCCCATATTAATATAGGTAAATTCAGTACTAAATATAACCAACCGATATTGCTATGGCTAATATACCCTATAAGCATCGCAACGCCTGATACGCCGCCACTAAGAAGTTGACTTGGAATGAGTAGCATGTTGAAGCCAAAAGAAATACATGCTGAACTTAGTGTAAACATAATGAGTCGTAATAAAAATTGTTTTTTGTTAAATGCAACTGAAGTCATTGGACACTCGCTCATTTCGTTATGTTATATTATCTCAATTGTAGTTACATTTATAGTATGGGTAACAAACCGCAACTAGTATTCATACGACAATCTGTGCTATAATAGTAATGACGTTTTTTTTAGAGGCTTTAAAATAGAAGGAGTATGAGAATAGTTTGAAAACATTTGCTGAATTTGGCTTGGAACCTAAAGTGTTACAAGCAATTACAGAGCTTGGATTTGAAGAGTCAACACCTATACAGGATAAAGCGATTCCGATTGGATTAACTGGTAAAGACTTGATTGGCCAAGCTCAAACAGGAACGGGAAAGACAGCGGCATTCGGGATTCCGCTTATTAACAAAATTCCGGTTAGCGAAGAGCGCATTGTTGCGCTTATTATGACCCCTACACGTGAGCTTGCAATACAAGTTTCAGAAGAAATCGGAAAGCTTACGAAATACAAAGGACTTCGTTCATTGCCAATTTATGGTGGACAAGAGATTGGCCGTCAAATTCGCGCTTTGAAAAAGAAGCCTCAAATCATTATTGGTACACCTGGTCGTCTACTTGACCATATTAACCGCAAAACAATTCGTTTGGAAGATGTTCAAACTGTTGTACTAGATGAAGCGGATGAAATGTTGGACATGGGCTTCATGGAGGATATTCAAAACATCCTTAAGCAAGTTCCAGCAGATCACCAAACAATGTTGTTCTCAGCTACAATGCCTGCGAACATTCAACGTCTTGCACAACAATTTTTACGTGAGCCTGAACATGTGTCTGTTATTCCTAAACAAGTAACAGCACCGTCCATTGAACAGTCTTATATTGAAGTTCATGAACGCCAAAAGTTTGAAGCTCTAAGTCGTTTGCTTGATATGGAATCTCCGGATCTTGCTATCCTATTCGGTCGTACAAAACGCCGTGTAGACGAACTTAGTGAAGCATTGCAAAAACGTGGATACAGTGCAGATGGCCTTCATGGTGATCTATCACAAAACCAACGTGATGCAGTAATGCGTAAATTCCGTGATGGAAGCATTGATGTTCTAGTTGCTACTGACGTAGCTGCTCGTGGACTAGACGTTTCTGGCGTAACGCATGTAATCAACTTTGACCTTCCTCAAGATCCTGAAAGCTATGTACATCGTATCGGTCGTACTGGTCGTGCAGGTAAAGAAGGTAAAGCTTGGTCATTCGTAACACCGCGTGAAATGGATCATTTACACTTTATCGAGAAAATCACTCGTCAAAAAATGGTTAAAAAACCTTTGCCAAGCTTAAGTGAAGCTATCGAAGGTAAGCAACGTATTACTGCTGAACGTGTTATCGAATTAGTGGATAATGATGATATTGCAGAATACAAAGGTCTTTCTATTCAATTGCTTGAGCAATACGATTCTGTGCAATTAGTTGCTGCAGCATTGAAATTGCTTACAGGAGATAAGAAAGAAGTTAATATCGAATTAACACCTGAAGAACCGCTTCGTGCGAAAAAACGTAGACCAGATGTTCGTTCTAGTGGTCGTCCGTTTAATCGTGGTGGTAGTGGTGGCAGTGGATCAGGTGGCGGCGGTTACCGTGGTGGCGGTAACAGCGGTTCAAGAGATCGTCGTCCTGGTGGCGGCTATAAAGGTAACAATAGCGATGGTTCTAAAGACGGCGCACGCAGCGGCTACAACAAACGTAGCGGCAGTAGTGAAGGTCGTAGTTCTGAAGGTCGTTCTGAGCAACGTCGTCCGTCAGAAAATCGTCGTCCTCGTCCAAATACAACAACAAGTAATGAGTAAAATCGGAAAAGTCCGTGCTGCCTAGCGGGCATCACGGACTTTTTCTACATAATATTCAGTGTTTCATTTAATTAACAGCCAAATCCAAGTGTACAAGCAATAATTACTAGAAGAATGAATAATACTAAAATTGCTGAAAATGAATTGTTATTATTACCACACTGTCCAAATGATGCGTTGCCCATATTAGCAACCTCCTTAATTTTTCTTGTTGGGGAACATACCATATACTATGCTATAGTTGCCGGTTGGATTAGACGGATACCTAGATTACTCATTTTTGGGCATATTTCAAAAAAATTTTCTTGTTATTGAAAATGGAGGCGTATTCAATGGAACCTAGAGGCATAATGGGTGGATTATATCGTGCATCTGAATGGATCATGAGATTATCCTGTATTAACTTACTGTGGATACTATGTGGTTCTCCGTTCTTTATCTTTTTTGGGATGAGCTTACTATCCTTATTGAATAATAGTGTGCCTGAAGATCAGTTGCTTGCATTTATTCAGCAGACATCAATCATGTTGGCAATTTTGGCTCCGTTTACATTTTTCCCTTCTACTGCTGCGGTGTTTACTATTGCACGGAAATGGGTAACTGGTGATACGGATGTGCCTATGTTTAAAACTTTTTTCAGAGGATACAAAGATAACTTTAAGCAAAGTATGTTAACAGGTATAATTTACTCTATTTTAATTGTCGTGCTAGTGGTAGATTATTATTTCTTCTTTAGCAGCGATGGTGGGAAAATTGTATCAAGTATTTTCATAGGTCTTGCTATTTTAGTTATTATATCATTGTTGAATTTCTTCTCCATGCTCGTTCATTATCATATGAAGACTTTTCAATTAATTAAAAATGCGATTTTAATTACGATTGGTAAACCTTTCCGTTCTTTATCGACAGCAATACTATGCGGAGCGGTGCTGTACATCAGCTTTACTCAATTCCAATGGTTATTGATATTCTTCACGGGTAGTATCATTGCAACGATTGCTTATTGGAACTTCAATACGATCTACAATAAGTTACAACAACAATTAGATGATATGAAGAAGAGTGAAGAAGAGGAACCTGAAATCACAGCTGAACTAGATCGTGAAGATCTGGTTAAAACTGACTATAAGGATTCCAAATAATTACAGGCTATTCTTCGTTTACTTTTTGACTAATTCGGTCTATAATTACAATACATCCTGCGGTGTTCGTAAAGGCTCTTCGTTGTTTTGAACCAATGGCTGTTTCAAGGGAGTTCAAATTTTTATACGGCTGACATGCCCTGCACATGGGATCTCAAATGTATAGATGAGGGCACCCACCTGCTTAGAGCGGGTTCAGAAACATTTGGGCTTAACGGCATTTGCGGGTATTTATTGTAGATCGAGAGCGATTAACTGGTTACTGCCAGTGAAAGCTCTTTTTTCATAGGTGGAAACATGTTATCATGAATGGAAGAGTAGAGATAAGAGGGGGAGATCTTAGTTGTTAAAACGTACCTTAATCGGCTTAGTTCGTAGTTTTGATGGAACGGGCGATAGAGTTAAAGATCCAGCACTTAAGTCGCATGTATATAAGCTTTCGAAAGATAAAGCTTGGGATGAAGTAGTTTCCATTTTGAAAAAAATGCAAGGCTACCGTTTATTACACGAGGTTCAATCTGTGGGAGAGATCGTACTTGAGAAACGTACGATTTTTGGGAGAACGATGGATATTACAGTTTCTGTAATTAGTGTTGATCCGTTGCGTTCTGCAGTAGATATTTATTCAGCGTCTCGCGGTTCATTAGGAGATCTTGGTTCCAATTACCGAGTAATTATGGACATTTACCGAGTTTTAGATAAAAAGCTAGCTGCATATAAATTGCATAACAACTAATGAAAAAGCGAGGAAGGTAATTACCTTCACTCGCTTTGTTTCCACAAAAAGACCAATTATGTAAGTTGCTTAGCAGCAGCTAAAGCGGCTTCGTAATCGGGGTGGCTACTCATTTCACTTACATATTCAACGTATTGAATAACATTATTTTGATCAAGAACAAAAATAGAACGCATATCTATTGCGAATTCTTTAATGAATACTCCATAAGCGATGCCGAAGTTATTATCTCTATAATCGGATAATAGAATAACATCGTTAATGCCTTCAGCGCCACACCAGCGTGCTTGTGCGAATGGTAGATCAGCACTTACAGTTAGAATAGCAACGTTGTCACCTAACTTAGTAGCTTCTTCATTGAAGCGACGAGTCTGAGCTTCACAAACGCCAGTATCGATGGAAGGGATAACGCTAATAAGTTTTACTTTACCAGCAAAATCTTCAAGGGAAACAATTTCACCAAGTGATTTGTTAAGTTTGAAATCTGGAGCTTGGTCGCCGATATTTAATTGTGGACCAACTAATGTAAGAGGACTACCTTTAAATGCTGCAACACCAGTACGTTCTTGAGACATATTAGAATTTCCTCCTTGGATTTAAGGTTTTAACTACGTTCATATTATAAGCCTACATACATCACCTTGTCCAATTACGTTAAAGGAAGTGTTTCTGACTATGATATTTTTAAGATATGAAAGTTTTCGTGGATATCTGAAAAGTTTCCCGGTAACTTCTGCAATTGTTGCCCTCTGTACATTGTATTTTCTATTCATATTCGTTATGGGAGACCTAACTAACATGTATGGATATGGGGTTTTTTATGCGCATCCGACTGACAATCCCTTCGGTTTGGACGAGCCGTGGAGATACGTCACTTCTATTTTCATGCATGCAAACTTAATGCACCTCATCCAAAATATGATGATGCTAATTATAATGGCTCCACCGCTTGAACGTATTATGAAAAGTGGTCGTTACCTAATCTTCTATCTTCTATGTGGTATTGGAGGCAACTTTATCTCTGCCTGTGTTAATAATCTTGCAGGTAATGTAGGCATAGAGGGTATACATATGGCTGTTGGAGCATCTGGTGCGATCTATGGCGTTTTAGGTGCATATCTGTTTCTTGTAGTATTTCGTAAAAAATGGCTTGATCCTTCATCGATCAGGACGATATATTGGATCGTTGGTTCTGGTATTGTCTTTTCGCTTTTGTATTCTAACATAGATTTCTGGGGACATGTTGGAGGCTTAATAACGGGTTTTGTGTTATATCGATTGTTTGATCGAATAGCTGCAAGAAATAGAAAAGGATAAAAGTGGAGTAGGAGAGATTTTAACTTATGGAATTGCGACAGCTTTATTACTTTGTAAAGGTGGCACAAAAGGAACATGTAACGCAAGCTGCGGAAGAGTTGCATGTTGCTCAGTCAGCAGTAAGTAGGCAGATCCATCAGCTAGAAGAAGAACTAGGAGTAAAGTTGTTCGTTCAAAAAGGACGTAATTTACAATTAACACCAGTGGGACAATTGTTTCTAAGACGCGCAGATGAAATATTGCGTGAATTGGATCGCGCAGTACAGGAAGTTCATGAATTTCTAGATCCAGAGAAGGGGGAAATTCGTCTTGGATTTCCTCATAGCTTAGGTATTTCTCTAGTTCCACAAGTAGTAGCTGCCTTCAGACATCATAATCCAGATGTGAAGTTTAGATTTAGACAAGGGATGTACCCGACTTTAATTCGTGATTTGGTTAAAGGTGACATAGATTTGGCGTTCATTTCACCTGTTCCAAGTGAACAGGATCAAGTGACAGGAAAAGTGTTGATTACAGAAGAATTGTTTGCGATTTTACCAAGCAACCATCCTTTAGCTAATCGAGATGAAATACGTCTAGGTGAGTTGAAAGATGATCAATTTATCGTATTCGGTGAAGGATATTCCTTGCGCCCCATCGTAATGAATGCATGTGAAGCTGCAGGATTCACGCCTAATATAGCATTTGAAGGGGAAGAAACAGATACGATTCGTGGGCTTGTAGCAGCTGGTATGGGGGTAAGTTTACTACCAAAGATGGCTGTTGAGTTCGTAGCACCAATTCCTATTGCAATCGTAAAGGTGATTGATCCCGTCATTACTCGAAATGTTGGAATTATACATCGTACTAATGAAAAGTTACCACTAGTAGCAAAAGTGTTTTATAATTTTCTTATGAATTATTTCGCGCGTAAGTAATTCGTAAAAATGAGTTATTTCACAATAAGGCAGTAATAACAATCGAACATAAGTATCCATAACAAAAAAAGAAGCTATCGCATTTGCGATAGCTTCTTTTTTATTGGTGTAAAATTATTCGCGATTTTGAGTAACGATCAGTACATAACGGATAAGCTCTAGAAGTGAAAGTAGTGCTGCTGCAACATATGTAAGAGCAGCAGAGTTAAGCACTTTAGCTACGCCTTTTTCTTCGTCACTACGAATAAATCCTTCAGATATCATCACATCTCTTGCTCGATTACTTGCGTTGAATTCAACAGGTAATGTAATAACTTGGAACAATACCGTACAAGCGAAGAAGACTACACCAAGTTGAGCGAGGCCCATCATTTGGAAAAGAAAACCGGCGATTAATAGAAATGGTGCTACACCAGAAGCGAAATTTACTATTGGGAAAATTTTGTGACGTGCTACTAAGAATGGATATGATTCTTTATGTTGAATAGCGTGACCAATCTCATGACAAGCTACTGCAATAGCACTTATTGATGTTTCGTAATATACGGGTTCAGATAATCTTACTACACGATTAATAGGATCATAATGATCTGTTAGTGAACCAGCAACCGGCTCGATTGGGATGTGTTGTAATCCGTTACTATCTAACATACGTCGAGCAGCTTGATAACCGGTCAATCCACTAGAAGTTGCAACAGTTGACCATTTCTTAAATGTACCTTTTACTTTGAATTGTGCCCAAATCGTCAATCCAAAGGCCAAAATAATGAGAATTATCATCATTTGAAATTCCTCCATGTTCAAGATGAATACGTTACATAAGTGAGCTTTTGTTCATTAATAGCATCAAAGCTTCTATACAAGCTGCTGTTTGAGGTAACAATCGAGTATAGAGGTGTTTTGCTTGCTTTGGCTTAAGTTGATCCAGAACTGGCTCTAATTGCTTTACTTCACGCTGAAGCACAGAGAGTTGTTGTTCGAGTTCTGAAAGTTTTAAACTTAAGTTCTTTTGAGAAGTGATGCTCTCCCATTGTGCCAAAATCTCTTTTATCTCATCTAACGTATGTTTATCTTTTTTTAATGATTCAATACGTTCTAATCGGTGCAAGGTTTCAACATTATACAAACGATACTTATTATCTGAGCGCATTGTAGGTAGTATAAGTCCGATAGATGTATAGTAATCAATCGTTCGAGGGCTAATATTCGCAAGTTTCGAGAGTTCACCAATTCGATATAATATTGCTTCTTTCAAGAGTTTCACCGTCCTTCGTTGTAGCCTCTCTACTGATTTTAATAGTAAAGGGTGGTTCTCGTCAAACGTCTCTTCATATAATAGTGAATTAAAAATATTCGATTAATTCTAATAACAGAAGAATCTCCTCCGATTATGTTCCCAATAGCAATAAAGTGCAATAGATATTAATAAGTAAACGCTAAATATTAGAAGGTGTAGAAAATGAATTGGTGGAAGGCTCATACGGTTCTTGTAGAATAATATTGCATTATGTTAGGTAATGATGGATTTCTTTAATGATTTTTCTTGTTATGCATAATAGTGCAAATATCAATACACAAAATATATTCTTTTCCCACCCCATCAACGATACAATAACATTAATTCTTACGGAATATGTTAGATAACATTACATCATATTGAGGAGTGGTTGTTATGATTAAAAAAACATTACTGGCTTTAGGGTTGATATCGATGATCTTCCCGCTTGCAGCATACGCATCTGAAGCAGATATTGCAAACCTTACTATGGGATTAGATTCGCTTTGGATCATGCTGGCATTCATCCTAGTATTATTGATGCAAGGTGGGTTCATTCTACTAGAAGCTGGTTCCACTCGAATGAAAAATGCAGGGCATGTAGCAGGTAAAACAATTTTCACAGTAGGTTTAGCAGCAATTGTTTATTGGGCAGTAGGTTATGGTGTAGCATTTGGTTCTAGTGGTATTAATGGGTTTATGGGTTGGGGTGAATTCTTCTTCTCTCCTGCAACAGAAGTTCTTGAGGGAGAAAGTTTTCCAGCATCAGTATTCTTCTTATTCCAATTAGCTTTCGCAGCAATTTCGCTTTCTATTGCATGGGGTGGATTTGCGGAACGAGCTAAATTAGGTTCATATGTCATATTCACATTGTTCTATGTGTCATTTATTTATCCGATTGTAGCGCACTGGATTTGGGGTGGCGGTTGGTTAGCTGAACATGGTGCACAAGATTTTGCGGGCTCAACAGTAGTTCATTTATCAGGTGCAGTAGCGGCTCTTGTAGCAACGATTTTACTTAAACCTCGTATTGGTAAATTCAACAAAGATGGTTCTCCAAATGAAATTCTAGGACATAACCAAGTATTTACAGCGCTATCAGTTCTTCTACTTTGGGTAGGTTGGTTTGGATTCAATGCTGGATCTACTGTAGCAATTGGCGATGGATTCTTCGCTTACGTTGGTTTCACTACAATGATTGCAGCAGGCGCTGGTGGTGTTTCTGCACTATTAATCTCATGGGCAGTAAGTGGTAAAGCTGATATTACATCAATGCTTAACGGTGTACTTGGTGGTTTGGTAGCAATTACAGCCTCTTGTGCGTTCGTAGATCCTTGGGCTGCTGCAGTTATCGGACTAATCGCTGGTGTACTAGTGTTCTATAGTGTTAAAATGTTTGAAAAACTTAAAATTGATGATCCAATCTATGCACTTTCTGTTCACGGTATGGCTGGTGTGTGGGGTACGATTGCTAACGGTATCTTCGCTACTCAAGCACTTGCTGAAAAAGTTGGTATTGGTCAAGGTGGTTTGATCGATACAGGTAGCTTCAAGCAACTATGGGTACAAATTGAGTCTGTTGTATTTGCTGGAGTATTCGTTGCCGTTTCTTCATTCATCGTACTTGGAATTATGAAAAAAGTAATGGGCTTCCGTGTTACTGAAGAGCAAGAGATTGTTGGTCTTGACTTGTCTGAACATGGTGTATATGGATATCCTGAGCAATTAACGAAAAGTGAAAAAGCATAATACTAATATAATGACTACGGTTGTATGAGGAGTCGATAGAGTTGGAACTTGCTAAATTTGCTAAGCTGAAAGATGAGATTTCGAGTGCAAAAAATATAATGCAACTACGTGGCTTGAGAGATCAATTTCAACAATCAACAGGGCATATTGAGCAACTGCATGGCGCATATGACATTGAACAATGGAATTTTCATATCAATGATGTACATGATACTCTAATTAGGAAAACCGTTGCATTAGCAGAATTAAGGATGGTAGGGGAGGGCTTCGGGCCCCCTCCTACCTCATATTCATATCTATTGCTTGGAAGTGGCGGTAGAAGTGAGCAGACGCTAGCAAGTGATCAAGATAGTGCCCTCATCTACGAAGATGTTCTGGACAATGAGGAAGTGAAGCAATATTTTATCGTTTTCTCGGGACGCGTAGTAGAAATGTTGAAACAGCTGGGCTATCCACCGTGTGATGGAAAAGTTCAAAGTAATGAGCTAATGTGGTGTCAATCAGAAACCGAATGGAAAGATAAGTTGGAAAATTGGTTTACTGATGCCTCTTGGGAGTCCATTCGTTATTTGCTTATCTGTGCAGATGCGAGATGTATTTCTGGTAATACTCAACTCTTTGATAGTATACGAGACTATTACAAATTAGGATTATTTCGACATGTTACTATTATGGAAAGAATGATTGATAATACAGTACAGTACAAAATGTTAGTTGGTGTTTTCGGTCAATTTATTACTGATCGATATGGTGATCATGTTGGTAGTATAGATGTCAAATATGGCGCATACATACCGATTGTTAATTCCATTCGTTGGTTAGCATTGAATAATCATGTTACTAGTACATCAACGCTTAGTCGAATTGATAGCTTATTTGATAAAGAGGTTATCTCGGTGAGTGAATATCGACAATATAGAGAGGCCTTTTTACAGATGTTGAGCTTGCGGTTGAGAGCGGGGCATCGTATGGAGGCGGGATATTATGAAGGTTATAGCAAACTTAATCCGAAAAAGTTGGATTCTGATGAAATACGAGATCTCAAGAAGAATTTAAAAATAGGAAAAGAAATACAAAGGCATGTTCTAAGAGAATTTGGTAGGTTAAAGTAGGACGGTGTAAACGATGAAAGAGCCTAATGGCGTTGGCAGAATGTGGAATTTATATCGAACAGGTGGCTTTACACCTGCTATCGCCTCGATGCTCGGGTCACAAAATGCTCAGCATATGGCACAGATTCGGAATATGAATCGCGAGCAACGCAGAACCTCAGCGCTTGATGCGACGTTAGAGAGTTTAGAAATTGTTGTGTTTGATTTGGAAACAACGGGGTTTAGTCCAAACAATGGTGATGAAATCATTTCATTCGGTGCAGTTAGTGTTCGTGGTGGTGAAGTTATTGAAGAAGAAAGTTTCTACTCTTTAGTTAATCCTAAGAGGAATATCCCACCTAATATATCGGAACTAACAGGAATTAGTAATGAAATGGTTAAGGATGCCCCTGATCTCATACAAGTATTAAGCAGTTTTATGTCCTTTATCGGAAAACGAATACTTGTTGCTCATGCTTCAGGACATGATAAGCAATTTCTAAATCAAGCATTATGGCGTACCTCTAAGACAAACTTAAATCATAGAGTTATTGATACGATTATGCTCGCAAAATGGCTTGAGCCTGGACTACCTCAATATGACCTTGATACATTATTGCTTCGTAATGACATTCCAATCACTAATCGCCATCATGCATTAGAAGATTCAATTATGACGGCAAAGTTATGGAATATATATATGGATAAAATATCACTCAAAAAAAATATAGTAACACTAGGTGATGTTTACGCCTATTTAAGTCAACACTAATGGATAGTCTTTCATTCCTTTGGTCGGCATCTGCTGATACAATCGAATATAGGGGCTATCTTTTTGTTTATAACTAACAATGCATAGTAGTGGCTTGCTTTGCTCGTCAAAACCTATAATGTCTGAAGATGAAGGAATAGCATCTTCATTCGGATGTGTATGCATATATCCAATCAATTGTAAGTCAGCATGTTGTAGCTTATAAAGTGTATGGATCCATGATTGAGGTTGGAATGAAAAGTAGTGCAACGGGTTAGGATGATCATTTATGATCGGAATAAATGAATCAATATACTTTCCATCGCTGCTAGCTAATACACCGCAAGACTCATAGGGCAGTTGTGTGTATCCATAAGCTATTATTTCCTTGTAGCATGATGATGTCATTGTGAGTGTATTCAATTTGTTCACCTCAGGTCTTATTATTGTACATTAGTATAACGATCACTTGCACGGTTAACAATAGAGTTATGTTCATCATTCTGCAATATCGTTATCTTGTTGCCAATTGCAACTCATGATAGGATAAGAATAGAGTACTGGCTATAGGAAAGGGACGACATGAAAAGAATATATTCCATTATTGTTGTATCACTGTTGCTTGCTAGTTTGGGAATTTATAATTACATAGATGGGCGTAAGTCGGAAGCTATGCTTTCTAACGGTGGTGTATCGCTACAAGATTTCAAACCAAAAGCAGGACAATTGTCACCGACGCAACAACTTCCTGATATTAATGATCAAATGATAAGTTTTGGATCAGCTCAACCTAAGTTACAATTGATTAATTTTTGGGCATCGTGGTGTGGTCCTTGTGAACTTGAAGCGCCAGATCTACAGAAAATTCATGAGAAGTATAGTGATTCTCTAGTTCTATATGGTGTGAATGCTACTAATGATGATCGTGAACGCCAAGCAAGACAATTTGTAGAAGACCAAGGGTTTACATTTGATATATTATTTGATCGTGAAGGTGATATTACAAATTTATATAAAGTAGGAACATTCCCAACAAGTTTTTTAGTTGATCGAGATGGTGTTATTCGTGAACGCATTAACGGAGTCATTACATTAGAACAATGGGAAAGAATTATTGAGCAATACATGTAAGTTATCCTTATTCCATAACAAGTTCTGATAGCCATATTTGCGTAGTGATCTTCGAAATTGTAGATAAAGAGTTGTTTCATTGTTTTTTTATATGACAATGAAATAACTCTTTTTTGCGTTTATAACAAAGTGTTCCATTTCTTAAGCACGGTGAATAGGCTACTACATAATAGGAATAGTAAGTAGGTGGATCTGATGGAAAGTAAGAGCGATCAAACCATATCTAAAAATCGTAATAATTACGATACGGTCATAATACTAGTTCTATTTTTTCCAGCATTATTCGTATTATCAGCTGTTTATTTCACTGTACCGATTATTGTTGAATTGAAATTGGCATGGAATATTACTGATATTGACGCGGCATGGAGTAGTGCTATATTTTCTATATGTTTTGCTCTAGGCTGCCTAGTGTACGGGCCTATCTCTAATTATTACGGTCGTAAACCTATCATAGTCATTGGTCTAGTTTCTTTATCCATCATTACAATTTGTTGCTATTTTGTGAAAGAATATGATCAATTTCTAGTATTACGTGGCTTACAAGGTGCTGCTGCTGCAAGCTTTTCTCCGGTGGCACTTACCTATGTTGCAGAACGATTTCCATTGCCAAAGAGAGTTCTCGTCGTTGGTTATATAAGTATGGGTTTTCTGCTTGGAGGAATAGTAGGGCAGCTCGTTTCAAGTTTTTTTGCAACTTATTATTACTGGCAACAACTATATAGCTGGATGGGAGTCATTTATGGCTTACTAGCATTGATTGTAATGTTATGGTTACCTAACATAGAGTTTAGATCGAGGGATAAATTGAGTGCTGAAGCTGATTGTTCGGTTCAGTTAGTGAAACGTCCCTCGTGGAACAATAGGCTAGAGCGTATTGTTAGCGCAGCTAAAGACTTTCAAAGCAAAAGATTGATGCTGATATACGTAATTACGTTTACAGTCTTATTTGGCTTTGTAGGCTGTTATACGATCTTAGCAGATGTACTGCAATACCAATTATCAAGCTCTCAAATTCTGTGGTTTCGGGCATATGGTGCGATTGGAATGCTCATCTGTCCATTTGTACGTTATATACCTTTGTCACTAGTAACAATGCTGCGATTTGCGTTATCACTCGCTATTCTGGCTTTACTGCTGTTAACGTTTGAACAACAGTTGATTGTGTATATATTGATAAGTATCGTTTTTACTTTTTCTATTGCGTGGTTGGTTCCAGTTGTCATTGCTTTAGTAGGAATATATGGATCGTTACATCGTGGACTATCGACATCGTTATATACATGTATTCTTTTTCTTGGAGCTGCACTAGCTCCAGTCGTAGCAACTACTATCGTCAATAGCTCGTATCGTTCATTTTCATTTTTACTGTTTGCTCTGAGTTATGGAATAAGTTTAATCTGTGCGATGCAATTACCTAGCTCCAAACAGCAAGAAAAGGAATTGATAATTTAAAATAAAAAGCTTGAATCTCATTTGAGAGATCCAAGCTTAATCTATTATAGGTTCGCAAGGCCAGCATGCTCTAATGTAGCATTAGGCAAGGAGTTAATAGTAGCTTTTTCCAAACTAATCAATGCATAGTGGAAGCTGTCAACGATCGCGGCCCAACTCGCATCAATAACATTACCGGATAAGCCGACGGTATTCCAACTATTCAATTTACCTGTAGATTCAATTAATACACGGACTTTAGCAGCTGTAGCATCTTTTTCATCAATTACGCGAACTTTATAATCTGTCAGATGAACATGTTCAATATCAGGGTAATGTTGAACAAGTGCTTTACGAAGCGCAGTATCCAGGGCGTTCACAGGTCCATTACCTTCGGCAACAGTATATATTTGTTTTCCATCAACTGTAATTTTCACGATAGCTTCTGAAATCATAATATTGTTTTTATTTTCACTATGGATTTTGAAAGAATCTACATGGAAAGCAGGTTTCCAGTCACCGAAAGCTTTTCTAAGTAACAATTCAAGAGAAGCATCAGCAGCTTCGAATTGATACCCTTCATGCTCTAATTCTTTAATATGATCCATAATTTCTTTTGTTTTTTCATTATTAGTATTAACATTAAGTCCAAGTGCAGATGCTTTAGAAATAATGTTACTTTGCCCAGCCAGTTCTGAAACAAGTACACGTTGCTTATTGCCTACTAATTCAGGTTGAATATGCTCGTATGTTTTTGAATCTTTCATTATAGCCGAAACATGAATTCCGCCTTTATGTGCGAATGCAGCATTACCTACATAGGCTTGACCAACAGGCATATGAACGTTTGCAATTTCACTAATATAACGTGCAGTATTTGTTAATGTACTGATTTTATTATCAGGAAGACAATCGTAGTTCATTTTCAATTGAAGATTAGGAATAATCGAACAAAGATTGGCATTACCACAACGCTCACCGTAGCCATTGATAGTACCTTGAACTTGAGTTGCTCCAGCACCAACTGCAGCAAGTGTATTAGCAACGGCAAGCTCGCAGTCATTATGAGTGTGAATACCAATCGGAACATCAAGCTCAGCTGTTACTCTAGAGACAATTTCAGCGATTTCATTCGGTAATGTTCCACCATTCGTATCACACAGAACTAGCCAATCCGCTCCACCAGCTTGGGCACTTTTTAATGCTGCAATTGCATATTCTGGATTATTCTTATATCCATCGAAGAAATGTTCTGCATCATACATCGCTTCCATACTATTGCGCTTCAGAAAAGCGAAAGAGTCTTGGATCATCGCTAAGTTTTCTTCGAGTGTTGTTTGTAGTGCAATATGTACATGGAAATCCCATGCTTTTCCCACTAGCGTTGCTGCAGGAACACCAGACTCAATAATTCTAAGGAGACTCGCATCATGTTCGGCAATACTATTCTTACGACGAGTACTACCAAAAGCAGTAAGTTTGGCATTCAATTTCAACGATTTTACCCGTTGGAAAAATTCAATGTCTTTTCCATTACTGCCTGGATTTCCACCTTCAATATAGTGAACTCCTAAAGAGTCGAGTTTTTGAGCGATTTTAAGTTTATCATCTGCGGACAGGCTAATACCTTCACCTTGTGTGCCGTCGCGCAGCGTCGTATCGAAAATGAATATTTTAGATGACATAATTAAGATTGACGCCTCCTTAAATGATAACAAACATTGATTGTATTTACGTATTATAGCACTATCTCCACTATAAGAGGTAGTTCAAAAAGCAGACTTTGATAACGATGCTAGTACTGCCGAGGTTTAGTCGACATCGAAGAGGAAGCGAACTCGGGAAGTCCGGTACGCATGTACCAACTACGTACACTTGCGTTTCCTCCTCCCACAAGTAGCGCTCCATCTTCTCGATTCTTAAAGCCCGCTTATTGAACCTTCAATATAAGAGGTAGTTCAAAAAGCAGACTTTGATAACGATGCTAATGCTACCGAGGTTTATTCGACATCGAAGCTTTAGTTATCAGCTGTATAAAATGATATGTGGAAAAGTTGTCTTTTATCCATATTGACTCAATCGAATTGGTTGTCTATGCTAATTCTATAATATAATGATCGGTTTGCATACCTGTTATCAAAATGGTGGTGGATTAAATGAATGATGTTAATGGACATTATCCCTCAAATGGCAGAGTAATACTACATTTAGATATGAATGCTTTTTATTGCTCTGTACATGAGGCAGAAGAGCCTGAGATTTTTGCAGGCAAAGCTACAGCCGTTTCTGGGAGTGTTGAGAAGAGAAAAGGTATTATTGTTACCTGTTCATACGCAGCTAGAAAACTCGGCATTCGTACAGGGATGAATGTGCGGGAAGCACTACGTATTGATGCTAACCTTATCCTCATTACACCGAATTTCGATCTGTATCGTCGTTATTCCAAAGGGTTTATGTCTATAGCGAATCAATATACACCGCTTATTGAACAAGTCTCGATTGATGAATGTTATCTTGATATTACTGGATCCAAACTATTCGGCACCCCACTTCATATAGCTGAAACAATTCAAAAGCGAATTAAGCAAGAATGGAATCTTCCTTGTTCAATTGGTGTAGCTCCGAATAAGTTATTAGCTAAGATGGCATCAGATATGAAGAAGCCCAATGGTATTACTGTGTTACGTCGAAGAGATGTGCCAAATATATTATGGGAGAAGCCTTGTGTTGAATTATTCGGAATTGGTCAGAAAACAGCAGAGAAGTTGAAAAAACTTCATATTCATACCATAGGTGAGCTTGCTCGCACAGAGGAATCATTATTACTTAAGTCTTTTGGTGTGATGGGTGCATGGATGAAGGACGCTGCTAATGGTATAGATAATAATGAAGTGAAATCGGAACGGGAAGTTAATAAGTCGATCGGGCATACGACAACATTACCAGCAGATTTGACGAATAGCGAAGACATTAATCGCGTATTACTAAACTTAGCAGATCAGACATCAAGAAGGTTACGGCATCAAGGTCTTGTAGCAGGAACAGTACAAATAACGATAAGAAAGCCTGATATGACGACGATTACTCGTTCGTATACAATGGACACTCCAACTCATAATATGGAAGAAATTCATAAGCAAGCGCAACGATTGTTCGCACAGCATTGGCGATATGGTGATCCTGTGAGATTGTTAGGGATTACGTTGCAAAATTTACAACCATTACAATCTTCTGCTATACAACTAGATTTGTTTAGTTATAATGAAGAGCCGAAGAAGGAAGCACTCACGAAAGTAATGGACAAATTGCGTGATAAATTCGGAGAAAGTGCGGTGTTGACTGCGGGGATGTTAAGTGATGATCCTTCTAGTCTAATTCGAGACAAAAAAATCCGTGGAACATCATTGCAAAAGCTTGAAAAAGATTATGAAGATCGAGATAAAAGTAAGTAAGCATATAAAATATTTTTGTGGTATAATATTTTTTGGTATATATACAGCATGATTTTATTTTTGCTTTCTGTGATAGAACTAGGAGGGAATGGCATTGGCTAAGTTTACTTGGGTTGATAAAGACACTTGTATCGCATGTGGTGCTTGTGGTGCAACTGCTCCCGACATCTATGACTACGATGACGAGGGTCTAGCAGAAGTTATTTTTGAAGGCGACGCTAACAGAGGGGTTATTGAAATCCCTGAAGATATGTTTGAAGATATGCAGGATGCTTGTGACGGATGTCCAACAGATTCCATTCGCATTGCTGACGAGCCTTTCAACGCTTAATTGTATAGCGTAAAACAACAGCCCTACTTCATTCTCGAAGTAGGGCTGTTCGTATGTATACATATTATTAATTATGAGAACACAATAAGCAAAGTAGCAATGACGACAACGATGGCAACTGCAACGCCAATTACCCAATATAGAGCTTTTTTGTTTACCTCTTCTTTTGGTTTAACTTTCATAGTTGCTGGTTTTCGTTTAGGTGCGCTCATACTCATTCAACCCTTCTATATCTTTTTTTGTCCACAATAGAATTTAATAATGTCTGAGCGTAGCGCTAGACAAATTCTATTTGGCGATAAAAGCAACCATATAAATGTGGTCACTCATCCTTGAATTACCTCGGGTAGAGGTTTCTCAATGCTTGTATGTCCATTGTAATGCTTTTATGTTGGACTGGCAACATGATAGCGTCATCATTGTGTCAATCCAGTTAAGAATACTTTCTTTTTTGTACTAAAAAGGATACAATTATTGTTATAGCAGTGATACTGAAACGGAGTGGACTAGATGTTATATAGTAAAGTATTAAAACCTTTTTTCTTTAAGATGGATCCTGAAAAGGCTCACCATCTTGTAATAGATGGACTTGCAATGGGTAGTAAAGTGCCAGGAACACTTGCCATTATGAACGGAATGTACGGTGTAAAACCTTCACCTGAATTGAAATCGAATGTTTTAGGTTTAACGTTTGAACATCCAGTCGGGCTAGCCGCTGGTTTAGATAAAAATGGTGTATCAACTGATGGTTTATCTAATATTGGATTCTCATTTGCTGAAGTAGGGACGGTTACTCCAAAAGCTCAATCTGGAAATGATCAACCCCGTTTGTTCCGTTTGCCTCCAGATGAGGCGCTTATTAATCGTATGGGTTTCAATAATGAAGGTTCTGAAGCGATGTCAAAATCACTTCAACGTCGTAAACAACATAAGATGCCGATAGCTGTGAATATTGGTAAAAATAAAGTTACAGCCAATGAATTAGCACATGAAGACTATTGTTCTTGTATTAGAACTTTATATGATGATGGAGATTTCTTTGTCGTAAATATTAGTTCACCTAACACACAAGGGCTTAGAGAATTACAACATGGTAATGAATTACATAACTTATTAGTTCATGTATGTGAAGAAATGGATATTCAGGCTCGTAAACGTAAAGCACCTGCCAAACCGATTTTCGTGAAGATTGCACCAGATATGTCAGATGAGCAATTAGAACATACCGTTGCTACGATCCAGAATAGTCAAATTTCTGGTATTATTGCTACGAATACAACATTATCTCGCGAAGGACTTACTCATCAGAATCAAGGGGAAACTGGTGGTTTAAGTGGAGTGCCTGTGCGTGATCGGTCAACTGAAGTTATCCGTAAAGTGTATCAGTTAACTAATGGAAATGTCCCAATTATTGGATCAGGAGGAATCTTTACTGCTCAAGATGCATACGATAAGATTCGTGCTGGTGCTTCATTAGTAGAAATATATACGGCTTTGATATATAAAGGGCCAGAAGTATTACGAGAGCTAACAGATGGTTTGAAAGAATGCTTACGTAGAGACGGCTTTAGCAACATCGTCGAAGCAATTGGTGCAGATCATAGATAAAACAGGAGGCGGCCAAATGGACGGCAGAGATTGGAGCCTATTTCTGCAGCCGTACGAGCAAGCGGTTGAAGAGTTGAAAGTTAAACTAAAAACGATGCGATCCGAACTGAAAGCTAGAGAGGACTACACGCCAATTGAATTTGTTACGGGGCGTGTGAAAAGAATTTCTAGCATTCTTGATAAAGCAAAACGTCTGAATGTAAGTGAAGATCGGCTTCATCTTGGGATAGAAGATATAGCGGGAATACGTATTATGTGTCAGTTTGTAGATGATATTTATCGAGTAGCATCACTGATTCGTACTCGCAAAGATTTGAAACTGGTGTATGAGAAAGATTATATCGCTAATTATAAGGAAAGTGGTTATCGCAGTTATCATATGATTATTGAATACCCAGTGCAAACTGCAATGGGACATACTCTTATATTAGCAGAAATTCAAATACGTACATTAGCTATGAATTTTTGGGCGACAATTGAGCATTCCTTGAATTATAAATATAAAAAAGCATTGCCAGAGGATGTTCAACAACGTCTTCAAAAAGCTGCAGAGGCTGCTTCTCAGTTAGATAATGAGATGACAAGTATTCGTAAAGAAATTTTGGATGCTCAGACCAGTTTTGAAGATAACTCGAACGTTGTGGCGTCAATACTGTGGGGTATTCAGAAATTATATACTTTCCATCAAGTTCGCTTAGCTGCTCAATATCAAAATAAGTTCAATGAATATTTTGATATTGAAGATTACTGGGCATTGGAACAACTTTCACTAGATCTTGCTGCAGAAGTCGCGAAAGCGAAAAAGAACCATAATTCATAATCTTTCCTGTTCGCTAACAATGCGAGCAGGATTTGCTATGTTGGATGTGAAAAAGCACCGCATTCGCCGTTATTGGCAGATGCGGTGCTTTTTTCACTCTGGTTGCTTATATGCTTTTTCAATCGCTTGCTTAACTTCTTCTAATGAACTGCCCTTGTTCGACATTTCTATAACCATTTCCATCTCATGCTTACATACGCCACATGTTGTACTATGATCAGTCCATGTCACCGCTCCGTCATCTGCGGGATGTTCAGCCCAATAGCACCTCAGTAATGAATCATGCGCTTCATCTGTCTCCGTGCCCTCCATACAGCCACAATAGCAAGGGAGATCGCCCATCATATGCGCATGTTCTCCAACATGACTATATAACTCCGAAGTATGTTCAGTATGATTACTTAGAAAAGTAGGCAGTTCATCTGCTGAGGTAGTTGCTTCCCATGTTTCGGAACCAACTGTATGAATATGTTCCTCTTTGTCCATACTGCAAGCAGCTAATAATGTAATTAGTGCGAAACCGATAAGAAATAGATACATGAATGAAGAGGAATTGCTCTCTTTAGATGGTGTTTGATCTGAATTTGTCGTTTGTTCATTAGTTTCCATTATAAATCCTCTTTACTTATTATATTTTTCAAAGAAAGTCCGGAAATCGCTAAGTGTAGCTCCTTCTGGAGATCCCTCCGCCACGACACCGCCTACAAGACGCTCAACTTCAACGCCATCTTCGAAAGCGATTAGTGTTGGAGTATATTCTACGCCATATTTCGCTTGATATTTAGGGAACTCTAATAAGTTGAATTGTGGTAAGTCCATGCCTAATTCATTAACGATAGGCATAATCTCAGGTGTAGTTTGTTTGCAGTAGCTACAGCTAGCTGAGAACATATAGACAACAAAATCTTCTTTGTCCACTATCTTTTGATCTAGTTCTTCGGGTAAAATAATATTCTGGTAATTCGGATCGTTAAGTAATTCACGCGTTGCAGTATTTAATTCATTGGCAGGTTTATTGTATAATGGATTGTCCTTTTCTAGCTTACCCATTGCAAAAATTCCTACTAGTAATACAACAATAATTCCGATGTAGACCAATACCATGTTTGATTTCTTTTTCTTTTTAGTATTCACGTAATAATTCCCTCCAACTTTTTTTCAAGTACATGTAAGTATTATTGTTACTTACTTACTTTTTTATATTATACACGATTTTATACGTAGATGAAATATTTCTAAACTATTGGAGGCAACTGCATGAGTGTCACTCTTCCCGCGTCTTTCCTAGAAAAGATGAAGTTTTTACTAGACGATGAATATGACAATTTTATGTCATCGTACGATGAACAACGTTATTATGGCCTTCGAGTTAATGAACTGAAAGTAAGTCATGAACAATGGCTTGGTCTCACTCCTTTTCAAGAACATCTTGAGCCGATCCTATGGACAGATAACGCTTTTTATTATGAAGAGCAAGATCGTCCGGGAAAACATCCTCATTACCACGCGGGTATGTATTATATTCAAGAACCGAGCGCAATGGTGCCTGTAGAACTTCTTGATGTACAACCTGGTCAACGTGTCCTAGATCTCTGCGCAGCACCTGGTGGAAAATCTACGCAAATAGCAAGTAAGCTTCAAGGACAAGGAATTATAGTAAGTAATGATATTGCCACAGAACGAACGAAAGTATTGGCTAAAAATATTGAATTAGCAGGAGTTCGAAATGCGGTTGTAATGAATGAGCACCCTAGTCAGATCGCGACGAAATTTCCACAATGGTTTGATCGTGTATTGATCGATGCCCCTTGCTCTGGTGAAGGAATGTTCCGCAAAAACGAAAGTATGATTGAAGAGTGGGGAAATTTCTCAGTTGATCGATGTAGTAGTATGCAACGAGAAATATTAGACGATGTAGCCAAGATGGTTGCTCCCGGAGGTCAAATCGTCTACTCAACCTGTACATTTTCTCCAGAAGAGAATGAGGAGCAAATTGCGAGATTTCTCACAAGACAGCCCGATTTTACAGTAGTACAAGTTGAAGACAATTGGGGTTGGGCTCATGGGAAACATCAATGGGTAAGTAGTGAAGTATCGGAGCAACTAAGTCAAGAGCAATTACATTCTATCGATGGGACAATACGTCTATGGCCACATCGCATGAAGGGCGAAGGTCATTATGTTGCTGTTCTTAAACGTGATGGTATAGCTAGAGATATTACAGAAACTTCATTAAATAGTGAAATTAATCGTCATATTATGTGGCGAGATATAGATAATACAGTAACAAAACGTGATAAGCATGAATCAAAATCTATAAAAAATGGTTACCGGGATCGTCCATCCAATAAAGAAAAAGATAAGAAGAAACAAAATCTTAATTATGGAAAATCATTAAAAGCAGAGGCTACACCTGATGAGATATGGAACATATTTGCTCAGGAACAGGTAGCAATTGTTCCTGAATTGAATTATGAAGCCGTATGTTACGGAAATCGTGTATACTTACAACCAGAGGGTATGCCTTCATTAGCGGGCTTAAAAGTCGTGCGCGCAGGTTGGTATATCGGAGAATTGAAAAACGGAAAGTTCATACCTTCTCATCCCTTAGCGATGGGTATCAGGCAGGATGAAGCGATTAGAAGTATTAATTTTACAAGTACTGATGATTTGCTACAACGTTATCTAAAAGGCGAAACTATCTTTATACAATCAGATCAACTGATAATAAAGGATGGGGCTAAACAGAATGGTTACGTATTAATTTGTGTAGACCACTGTCCTGTAGGTTTTGGTAAAAATGTAGATGGTATGATCAAAAATGAACTTCCAGCGGGATGGAGACTGATATAGTGTTAGAAAAACTAAGAATAGACAAGCTACTTTCTCATGCGGGCTACGGTACGCGTAGTGAAATTAAAAAAGCAGTAAAAGCAGGTCGTGTATTCATTGATGGTGTAAAAGTTAAAGATAGTGGAATTATAGTACAACCAAATATCCAAATTATCACATTTGATGAGGAGCAAGTACATTATAAGTCTACCATTTACCTTATGTTGAACAAGCCTCAAGGTGTTATCTCTGCTACAGAGGATGGTCGCGAGCGTACAGTGATCGATCTACTTTCAGATGAAGATAATTTGTTAAGTCCCTTTCCGGTAGGACGCTTGGATAAAGATACTACGGGATTATTATTACTTACTAATGATGGTCAGCTTGCCCATGAACTTCTGTCTCCGAAAAAACATGTAGATAAAACTTATGAAGCATTAGTGCTTGGAGAAGTTAATGAATCGGATAAGATCGCTTTCGAGCAAGGTGTAACACTAGATGATGGTTACGTTACAAAGCCAGCACATCTGGTGATCTTCGAGGGTTCACAGTCTGATGAGGGGCCATGTACTCGAATACAGCTTACGATTACAGAAGGGAAGTTTCATCAAGTGAAGCGTATGTTCCTTGCTGTAGGAAAGCAAGTTGTGACGTTAACACGGTTGAGTATGGGACCATTGCATCTAGATACAAACTTACCTTTGGGTAAATATCGTGAATTAACGGATCATGAAGTTAAATTGCTTAAGCAACACCGAGGAACAGGAAAATAATATGGTTACAATTCCATAACTGACCTAATAGTCGAACATCAATCCTCTTATGTAGATAAATCCATTCTTAATATGGAAATGTCTATTTAAGGGGTTTTTCTATATCCAAATAATGAAGCGATTTTTTTCTGTTTGTCCATTTCAATATTCCTCAGATCAACCTCGATTTACTAATTGCTTCGTTTACAGTAATCACATTTAAGTTCATCTATGTCATTATTTATGACTAACTTTTGAATACATACATAAATGTTTTTAACTACATTAGCTCCTTCTATTTGACATAAATAACAAATTGGTCGATAATTATACGTGGTAATACTTAACAATTTAACCAAGATGTTTTACTAGTGTTCGAGTAATAGAAAGAAGGGCAATACATATGAATGCAAGTTTATTGAAAAAAAATAGTGCAATTCCTGAGCTTTCGATCGTGAGAGCTATAGCGATCATT
The DNA here is from genome assembly GCF_024721975.1 of Paenibacillus endoradicis. The sequence continues at coordinate 247,205 of NZ_JANQBB010000005.1, forward strand.
GGAGTATTATCCGTACATTCGACATCGGTTGCGGTAAGTACTGGGATGATAGATTCTAATCTATTCTTTCTATACAATTTCGCTAATATCTTTTTGAAGTTTGGTACTACAACCTTTATTTTCTTAAGTAGTTTTGTATTGTTTTACAATTATTTCTCAAGGCCGATTACGAAGGAATTATTGGTGAGTTTTTATAAGAAAAGATTACTCTATATCATTATTCCTTACCTTGTGTTCTCATTGTTCTATTTCTTCTTGAAATATTTCCTTGGCTCAACAGAACTTTCAATAGGTGAGTTGTTAAATAAGCTATGGGGTCAACTGATAACAGGAAAAGCACATGATCATTTGTATTTTGTCTATATTAGTATTCAATTTTATTTAATGTTTCCAATTTTTCTCTTCATATTTCAGAAGTTTCCCAAACTTACACATTGGCTAATCCCAATCGGGATAATTATACAATGGAGCTTCATTATTATTAATAAGTTTGGACATGATTATGGTCTTCCAGTTCCAGTACACAATAGAGGTAGCTGGTCATTAAGTTATTTCTCGTATTATTTTATGGGGGCTTATATCGGAATTTACTTTAATGAGCTGAAACGATGGATTATCGTAGCGAAGGATAATGTTACGAAGAAGCGATTAACATTATGGATATCTACACTTTGTTTATGGTTAATTGCTGGATTGTATCACGTGCATATTTACTATCAAATCCGTCAAAATTCAGCTAAATATAATACAACATGGATGGATTTCGTATGGAACTTACATGCATTATTAACGGCAATTGTATTGCTTCAACTTTCATTTATATTGTATCGCAAGTTACCAACCTTTATACGAGGCTTAGCTACTAGATTAGGTGAGTTATCATTCGGGATATACCTTTTCCATCCGTTCATTTTGATGTTCTATCGTAAATTCCCAGCTACATCAGGTAATATCTATCTTCATCATCTATGGTATCTAAATGGTTTCTTAGTAGCATTAGTAGGATCATGGGTGTTCGTGACTTTATACGCAAGATTTGTTCCACAACCTTGGATTGTATTCGGTAACTTACCGAAGCGGAAGGCTAAGAAGACCCTAGTAGAGAAAGAACAAGGGGTTCAATTATAGAAGTAGAGGAAGTTCTGAAAGCCCGGTTTGATAGGTACCAAAATTTTCAATAAGGAATATGGAGTGAATGACATTGAGTAAAAAGAAAACATCGATCATTATTCTTATTTTGGCAGTTTTAATTATTTGTATTCCAGAGGTTTATGCTAGTCAGATGAAAAAAGCAAAAATATATTATAAGAACAAAGTTATCGTTCTTATGTATCATCATATTGATGAAACAGAAAGTGGAGCAACGATTTCTCCCGCTAGATTTGGCACTCATATGAAATTATTAGATGAAAAGGGTTATAACGTTATTAGTGTGGAGCAATTTGCTGAATTTATGAAGAAGAAAGAAAAAGTACCGAATAACGCAGTTGTCATAACATTTGATGATGGCTATGATAGTTTCCGCCAGTACGCAATACCAATCTTAGAAAAATACGGAATGGTTGCGACGCACTTCATTATTGGTACAAGCTCAGATCTACATAATGTAAAGACTGCTCACTTATCATGGGATGATATGCGTAAATTAAAAGAAAAAGGAAACAGTTTCTACAGTCACACATATGATCTTCATAATTATGGACCACTTAATAAAGATGGTAGCAAAACTGGTCCAATGTTGTCTAATCCTTTATACCTTGCAGATAAAGGAAGAGTAGAGACGAATAAAGAATATCTTGCACGTATAACTGAAGATTTATCTCAAATTGAGAAACGGTTAGACGAAGAGTTAAACAATGAATATCAAATGATAGCATTCCCATATGGTTCATTTAATGAAAAAGCTAAGAAAGTGCTGTCTGATCTAGGAGTAACGCTGTTCTTTACGACTCGCCCAGGAATTAATAAGCCTGGAAGCGATGAAGTTTATCGTATCAATGCAGGCACTCCGAAATTAACTGCGAATAAGTTCTTAGAAAGACTTGAAGAATATCACGACTAATTAAATGACCACTTACGTATGAAAACAGTCTAATGTTGAGGATTCCCTCAAACATTAGACTGTTTTTTGGTTTAAATAAGTAAGTACTCCACTTACAAAAAATCTAGTGAAGTAGGAATATATTAGACTATGAACGCATTAAATATAAGAGATTCACTACTAAATGAGTGTGAATACTAATTGAATGTTTGGAGGGAAATATAATGGCGAAAAATAATCGAGGAAAATTATTATATAGACAACCTTCACGAAGTCGTGGTACTTGTCCAATCTGTCTGGCTACAAGAATAAAGTTGCTTGATACGCAGAGAAAATCAGATGGTACAGTTCTCAAAGTATGTAAACGTTGTGTTGGAGCATCTAAGCAAAGAATAGAGGCTGCGGTTGATGTGACTACCCCTCTTGCATTTCGCAGAAGACACAAGAAAGCTTTTCATCAATTGAAGGTGCAGTAAAGAATTAATTGTGTTGCCAAGGTAGAACTAATTTGAAGCAACATACTGACCAAAGCTCTTATCAAATCAATAAGAACAGGGAGCGGGCTAATGTGTCGTCACTAATCATGACGATATATTAGCCCTCTTTGTGTTGATCTACTTAATAATATCCCAGTTTTGCTCAACATGAGCATGAATAACAGGATGCTCACGTAAGTAAGTAGCAATCACTTCCGTCATATCAATTTGCAAATCCGAGATGACAGGACAACTTGCAAAATAAGGAAAGTTTCCGGCTCCAGTGGCACGATAATTATTCATTACTACATGGAAGGTTTTCATAGGTTTTATCGGTAGTTCATTAATAGTTGCTTGAACAATTCTAGAACCAATTGGCTTCGATATATCCATCGTGTAATAAATCCCTTCCCACATATCATAATTGTATGGTTGTGCTTTTGGGTAAAGGAATGAAGGATTTACTGCGATTTGATCATTTTCCAATGTGAAATAGGACGCACATTGTTCTAAAGCTAACATCAACTGCTCACCTGTCACAGCAAGTACTTTAAGCGTGTTAGGGTATATATAATTGGTTACAATGTCGCGCATAGTAACGATTGGTTTAAAGCCTCCTGGTTGATCGTGAAATAGAGAAGTGCAAGAGATAGTAGTACCAGTAACATCCATCTGAAGCTCTTGTAGAAATTGTACGTATGGATGCTTATGAATGCGTACATCCATCGCATTCTCATAGAGCATATTTCCATGAACAGTGGCAATTGGTTCATCGAGCCATTGTTCTGTCTCCTCGTGTAAGGTGGAGACTGAAGCAACAACTTTAGGATGAAGTTGATCATGCTCATCAAGCGATATTAAAGTCGGTTCATGATGAATAAAAATAACTTCATCATTTTCAAGTGTTATATCTATCATAATCTGACCAACTTTTACAGCTCTTGATCCAGGTTGCACAATTGATTTTCCATATGCTTTTGAGCTGATCTCACGATGCTGGTGCCCAGTAATCAATATATCAAAATCTAATTGTTGCAACATCTGATAGCCTTGATTCTCTCCAGAGTCAGACTCCTCTAATTCTCCTGTCTCTAATGAATGAGAAAATCCGCCGTGGTAGCTAATAACCGATACATGCACTTTTTCTTGTTCCTTCATTACCTCGAGCCAATAACTTACCGATGCTAGTGCATCATCAATTTGTAATCCAGTTAGATGAGCTGGATCTTCCCAGATCGTAATAAAATGTGTAGTTACTCCAATGACTCCGATACGTACACCATCTACTATAAATATCTCATATGGTTTCACCCAAGCGTTACCATCATCATTTCTAATATTACAACTGAGCCAAGGGTAGTCAGATTGCTCAATAATTCTTTCCAAATTTTCTCTTCCATAGTTAAATTCATGATTACCGAATATAGCCGCATCGTATTTAAGTTCGTTGGTAGCTTTAATAATCGGATTTGATTCTAACGGGCGATAAGCTTGCTTGAAATAGGTAAGTGGACTCCCCTGAATAAGATCTCCATTATCAATTAATATGGTTGGATAGTTTGAACGTAACACTTCAATTTTGGTTGCTAATTGAGCAAGTCCAAGCGGCTCATTCATACCACGATATGCTGTAGGCATTATATACCCATGAATATCACTTGTAACAAGCAATTGTAACTTATGTGTCGACATCTGGTCACCTCTTTGTTCTTTATTAAATATGAAATGTACTTACAAGTATAGTATCTAAATTTGGTGAGAACCTAATTTTACAATAAATTATTGTTTTAATTTGAATGTCCCAATATTAATGAATAATTAAAATGAGGATGACATTCCCTTAACAAATGATTGTTATATTCACTTAGTATTAGAAAATTAGGAGGGAAACATCAATGAGAAAATTAGGAATCGGGTTAAGCTTGTTAATGATAATTGTATTGTTAGCAGCATGCGGTGGCAATAACAATGGGAATGCTACTAACGGAGGAGAAGACAAAAAAATAGACAAGCTATCTATAAGTTTCGTTCCTTCTCGTGACCCACAAGAAATCATTACTGCTACAGAGCCTTTGAAGGAATTATTGAAAACAGAACTTACTGCACAAGGTTATGAAATAGGAGCAGTAGATATTACTGTAGGAACGAACTATGAGGCTGTAGGAGAAGCGTTATCAGCCGGAACTACTGATGTAGGATTAATCCCAGGTGGTACTTACGTGCTTTATGATGACGGTGCAGAAGTTATTCTTACCGCGACACGTGCTGGACTTAATAATGATTCAGATAATCCGGCAGATTGGAATAAAAATAAACCAACAGAAGGTACAGATGTACAAGCAACATCCTATCGAGCATTATTAATTGCCGGTCCTTCTGAAAAAGGGAAGGCGTTGGCTGCAAAAGTTAATAATGGAACAGCACTAACGTTTGAAGATTTGAATAATGTTTCATGGAATGTTATGTCTTCTTCATCTCCTGCTGGTTACATTTATCCTGCATTATGGTTGAAAGAAAACTTTGGCAAAACAATCACTGATCTATCACAAGTTGTACAAGCAGATTCGTACGCAAGCGCATTTGCTCGATTAGCAGTGGGTCAAACGGATGTAATGGTTACGTATGCGGATGCTAGACGAGATTATGCTGACAAATGGAATTCTGAGTATGGTCGTGCAGCTTCGATTTGGGAAGAAACTGATCTAATAGGTGTAATGCCAGCGATCTATAATGATACGATCAGTGTAAGTAAAAACTCATCCATTATGAATGATGATCTTAAAGCTGCTCTACAGAAGGCTTTTATTAACATTGGTAATTCAGAAGCTGGTAAAGAAGTTATTGCAATCTACAGCCACGGCGGATATCAAATCGCAAAAGATAGTGACTATGACAATGAGCGTAAAGCACAAGAACTTGTTCAACAATTAAAGTAGTTGAATGATATAAGTAAAAGTTCAAAGTCTGTTTTTTGAACTACCCCTTACAATGAAGGTTCGAAAAGCCGGCTTTCTGAGCAGTTTAACAACTCAATACTAGGGAAAAAATGAGGACGATACTATATGTTCTCATTTTTTCAATGATTGGAGAATAAAAAATGATTCAATTTGATCATGTTAACAAGCGCTACCCGAATGGCTACCAAGCGTTAAAAGACGTAAATCTATCGATCGAACAAGGAGAATTCGTAGCGATTATTGGATTATCTGGTGCAGGTAAATCTACTTTGCTACGTTGCATAAATCGTATGCATCATATTACGGATGGCTCGTTGAAAGTAAATGGAACGGAAATAAAACAGCTAAAGGGAAAAGAAATTCGGAAATTAAGACGTAATATAGGTATGATTTTTCAATCATTTAATCTTGTAACAAGAATTTCTGTCATGAAAAATGTATTAGTTGCATTTGTTCCCGAAATTTCATGGTGGAGAAAGCTTCTTGGGATTTTTAGAGAGGAAGAGAAGAGGAAAGCTTTGATGGCATTGGATCGAGTAGCCATTCTTGATAAAGCTTTCGTTCGTGTAGATCAATTATCAGGTGGTCAACAGCAACGTGTAGCACTAGCTAGAACGTTAGCGCAAAACCCTAGTATTATACTTGCAGACGAGCCGGTTGCATCGTTAGATCCGATAACAGCTCATCAAGTAATGGATGATTTTAAAAGAATTAATGAAGAGACGAATATGACAATTCTTATCAACATTCACCATGTTGACTTAGCACTCGCCTATGCTTCCCGTGTCATTGGTATTCGCGGAGGTGAAGTAGTATTTGATGGAACTGCTTCAGAGGTGAATGATGAGGTGTTGCAATACATTTATAATGGAAATGTTGAGGGGGGAGGGATAGAACATAATGCAAAGCAGTAAGTTGTTAACTAGAACGATTACTTTACCGAACGGTAAAGTGGTGCATGAAAGACGTTCTTTGTTCCCACTATACATGATCATTGCACTTGTTCTGATCTACTATTCGGTTCAATTGACCGGATTCAATATGGAGTTGCTATTTAGGAGAATTCATAAGTTTTTCGTTATTCTTCAAGATATGATTCCACCTAATTGGGATTACATCTCACAGTTATGGAGCCCGCTTATTGCAACGATTAAGATGTCTCTTTTTGGATCATTGCTTGGTTCTCTTTGTGCTTTACCACTTGCAATATTAGCAGCAGGCAATATTAGTGGTCTGAAATGGCTTACAATAACGATGAAATTCGTACTTAGTTTGCTACGGACGCTACCTACATTAGTCGTTGCATTAATTGCTACATTCATATTTGGACTAGGAACGATGGCAGGTACAGTCGCTATTTTTCTATTCTCTATCGCTTATGTTGGGAAATTATTATATGAACAAATAGAAAATGCGAATATGGGTGCATATGAAGCGATGCATGCAATGGGTTTAACGACAATTCAATCGTTCCGGTATGCAATATTTCCACAAGTTCTCCCAAACTATTTGTCTACATCACTATTCTGTTTTGAAGGTAATGTTCGATATGCGGCGATACTTGGTTATGTAGGTGCTGGCGGTATAGGTTTAATGTTGAATGAAAGTATAGGTTGGAGAAACTATAGCAATGTAGGAATGATCCTTATTATGCTTGTTATAACGGTTTATATTATTGAGTCCATTAGTGAATATTGCCGCAAAAAACTGACTTAGGAGTAATGCCATGAATGCGATAGATAAACAATACTTAAATCGACCTAGGATACGTTGGACGCAAATCGTCTCAACGCTCGGTGTAATTTTATTATTTCTTTGGTCGACATCAGCAATTCAATTGAACAATTTAACGGCCAATGGGCTTGAAATAGCAGGAAACATAATGAGAGGTCTAGTTAATCCTAATCTGGATCTACTTTTCAATTTTACACAAAAAGGTGTCCCATATTTGTTACTGGAGACGATGGCAATCGCTTTATTAGGTACAATTGTTGGGGGCGTACTTGCAATACCCCTTGCGTTTCTATCGGCGTCTAACATCGTTCCTAAGCCAATATCCATTGTAGTTCGATTTTTACTTATTATTATTAGAACAATTCCTGCTATTGTCTATGGGCTTATGTTCATTCGTGTCACGGGTCCTGGTCCATTTACTGGTGTACTAACAATGTCACTTACAAGTATCGGTATGCTCTCCAAATTATACGTAGACGTTATTGAGGACCTAGATACTTCTGTATTAGAATCGATGGAATCAATAGGTTGTACGACCATTGAAAAAATTCGGTTTGGCATTATTCCACAGCTAACAGCAATGTTTCTGTCGATCGTTATATATCGCTACGATATGAATTTAAGGGATGCAGCTATTCTTGGGTTGGTAGGAGCAGGTGGGATAGGAGCTCCTTTGATCTTCGCTATGAATTCTTATCGTTGGTCAGAAGCTGGATCTATACTCATTGGCCTGATCATACTCATTCTGGTAATTGAACTATTATCAAATAAAATAAGAACAAAACTAGTACAAGGTTAGTTCGCTTAGTGCGCCCTTACTATTTCATGTATCAATACTACATGAAATAGTAAGGGCGTATTTGCATTGTTGAACGAAGGTTGTTTGTACACCAACACTAACGGCAACGATATATTGCATGTGCTTTTTCCTTAAATATGGTAAACTGTTCTCATTGAATTCAACATGAGAAGGCGGTCTGAATTTGTCTACAGGTATAAGAAAAATTAGAGCCTTATTTCTAGTTTTGTTCGTGACAATGATTGTATCTGTCCTTATATTTTCTAATATTTCACATGCAGATAGTTCAGATGAAGATAAAATTGTTGCGCTTATTAATCTAAGTGATGTTACAAGTAATGAAGAACCATTTTATTCATCTTTAGACGGAGAGTGGTTCATCTTTCCTGAAATGTTACTTTCACCAACTGAAGTACATTCATATATACTGCGAGATTATGCAGGAACTATACAACTACCAAGTTCGTTTGAAAGGCAAACGGGAAAAACGAATACTTATGCTACGTATGCAACGAGATTGAAAATACCAAAACAGTATGTAGGTCGGACTTTAGCTGTTCATGTTCCATTTCAATACAGCGCTTACAAATTGTATGTAGATCGAATTGAAGTCGCTAGTAATGGACAAGTTGGGAGTAATAAAAATTCGCATCAAACAGAAATGGCTCCACGGTTAGGTTACATGGTACCAACTACAGATGAAATATTACTTACTTTGCAAGTATCTAGTTTTGAACATATTCGTGGCGGAATTGAAAATACAATGTTTATCGGTGAAGCAAATGTCGTAGCTCAAAAATTTAATACGAATATAATATGGACATTATTTGTTAACGGAAGTATTTGTATTATGGGTCTCTTTATGATTCTGTTTGCGTGGTTCCGTCGACAAGAACGTGTGTTTTTTATATTTGGTTTATTTTGTCTATGCTTCTCCGTACGTTCTTTTTACGGATATCCTTTTTATTACACGTTAACAATGCTTGAACTACCTTGGATATGGGGAACAAGATTTGAATATATCTTTACAGAAGCAAGTATATTGACATTTATATGGCTTATCTCGGAATGGTATAAGGAGCAATTTTCAAGAAAAGTACTTGTCTTCATAACTTATTTTATTTCAGCTTTAATGGTCATTACATTATTGACAAAGCCACTATTTTTCCAAGCGCTTTACTTTAATATATTTTACCTTGTAATTCCACTAGTGGGTTATATGATAGTCGTAATTATGAAAGGATTTCTCACAGGTAGTAAGAAAGACATTGTGAATATGGTAGGGCTAATCCTTGTAGTTGCTGGATCGTTGAACGATTATGCAATGGGTCAAGGTTGGATTGAATCTATTATTTTATCCTTACCTGCGGTTGGCATATATGTTGTCATTCATGTTATTTTGATGAGTCGTAGCTATGCTGAAAAAGTACTTGAAACGGAAACGTTGAATGATTCTTTAATCCAGCTCAATGCGACATTAGATGAAAAAGTAAACCTCCGTACAGAACAATTGATGAAAGCCAATGAATTATTGGAAAAGCAAGCTTTAATCGATGGACTAACAGGTATATACAATCGTCATCGTTTTAATGAATATATTAGAGAAGCATTTCAAAAGTCTCATGAAGAGGGCTCTTCATTGTCAATCATTTTGTTCGATTTGGATGAATTTAAGAAATATAATGATCATTATGGTCATATTCAAGGTGATTACTTATTAAAACAAGTGGTTGAAATTGTTGCGCAGTACCTTCCTGCTAATAGTTTGTTTGCACGTTTTGGTGGTGAAGAGTTTGTTGTTGTATTACCTAATATGCTTCTTTCTGAAGCCTATACGATTGCAGAGGAAACACGACAAGGCGTTGAGGATGCGAAGCTTGTTCATTTTAAACGAGTTGATGGTTATGCAACAATAAGTGTCGGAGTAGCGTCAATGACAGGACAAACAACATTTAACTCTGAGGTAGAACTAATTGATGCAGCTGATCAACAGTTATATCGTTCTAAGAACGCTGGTCGTAATATTACCTCCTCTGTTGAAAAAATACATTACTTTGATATACAGCATTAATTGCTCGAAGGCAATGTTTGAAGTGGATTATGCGAAAGTACGACTATGGACAGCGAAGCAAAAATGATGAAGAGAAGCAAGCAGTGCACACCATATTTCGTTATTTCGCTATGGTTAATAATATTGATCAAGGTGTAGTCATTAGTGATGACAATGTCATTGATTCACCAACAACAAAAGTTACTATTATTTATATTAAATAAAAGGGATGCCTTCTCAATCTTCGTAATGAAGACTAAAAAGGCATCCCTTTTTGTATTATCTATTTGCGGCGAGTGCCACTACTTCTTGAACTGCTTCTACCGCCAGAACGGCCACCGCTTGAACGATTGCTACTAGAGCTCTCACCACGAGTACTATTGCTAGGACGAGAAGAACCAAATGATTTACCACCATCTCTTGGTTTAATACCTTGAGCTAGATCTAGATCAGCTCTTGAAATTCCCCAAGGATTAGCTTTGTCTTTTGCTTTTGGTTTAGATGATTCAGAAGAGTTTGATGTGGAAACCGGACGAGGGAATACTTTACCACTACGTTCCGAAGGTCCTTTTCCAACACGGTCAGATGAACCTTTACCACTACGTTCTGAAGATCCTTTACCGCCTTTGTTGAAGCGACTAGAATCGTTTCCTTTACGACCTTTTGATTCATAACCGCTACCAGGTTTGCTCTTTCTATCTCTTGAGCCTTGACGATCTTCACCATATTGGCGAGGTGAAACTTCAAGTCCATCGACTTTACGAAGAGGTAATCTAGCTGAAATACCACGTTCGATTGCATCTAGCTTCAATCTGTCATGTTGTGTTACGAAAGTAATCGCTGTACCAGTATGACCAGCACGGCCAGTACGACCGATACGATGAATATAACTTTCAGCATCTAGTGGGATATCGTAGTTATATACATGAGATACACCCTCAACATCTAGTCCACGAGCTGCAACATCAGTAGCTACTAGTATTTGCAATTTCATATCGCGGAACTTTTTCATAACTTGTTCACGCTTCGCTTGTGTTAGATCACCATGCAACTCATCTGCGTTATATCCTGCGTCCTGCAAAGCTGCTGTAAGCTTTTTGGCACGAAGTTTCGTACGGCAGAATATAACTGCAAGAAATGGACTTGCCGTTTGTAACAAATGTAGAAGTGCAGATTCCTTCTCACGATCTGTAGTTTCGATTGCACGCTGTTTAATATTATCAAGCGTTACACGCTCTGACTTAATATGAACGTTGATAGGATTTTTAGAATATTGAACTGCTAATTTGCGAATTGCTTCTGGCATAGTTGCAGAGAACAACATCGTTTGACGTGCTTTTGGAGTCTGCATAATAATTGATTCAACTTCTGGAAGGAAGCCCATGTGAAGCATTTGATCGGCTTCATCTAATACAAGATGAGAAATTTTACCGATGTTGATACTTCCTCTACGCATATGATCCATCAAACGTCCAGGAGTTGCTACGATGATATGTGGTGCGTTTTTCAATCTTTTCACTTGTGCTGCAACATCTTGTCCACCATAACAAGCAAGTACAGTAGCACCAACGCTGCTAGCAAGTTTTTTAACTTCAGCAGTAATTTGGATAGCTAACTCACGAGTAGGTGTAAGAATTAATGCTTGAACATGATCCTTATCAGGACGGATCAATTGTAGGATCGGAAGTGTGAAAGCTAATGTTTTTCCTGTTCCTGTTTGTGCTTGGGCAATCATATCTATACCATTGAGAAGATCAGGTATAGCAGTCTTTTGGATAGGAGTTGGCTGGATAATTCCTTGTAGCTTCAACTGCTCCGCAAGCTGCTCTGCTACTCCCAATTGGTTAAATGCATTTGTCATTAATCGTTATCCTCATTTCTACTTATCTTTAGATAGTATAACAGTTGTAAACAAGAAGTGCATCATATCCTTTCATATGGTATGCTAAAGTATAGTAAACTTTATTCAAATGATGAAAAATGACATGTTTTAGGCATAACATTTCCTGTATAATGAGGGAAGATTAAAGGAATGAAAAGTTAATGGAGTACTTACGAAGTAATTTTTCATTAACGAGCAGTAAATTAAGTAGCATATGAAAAGTTTAGAAAATGCTTACGAAATAACTTTTCATTAACGAGTAATAAACTAAGAAGCATATGAAAAGTTTTAGGAGGCGTTATGTATCGCTTTTGGGATTACAAGAGCAGAATTAAATGATTGGAAAACTACTGTTGAACAAGGTGAGATTGCTTATTTGACACATTATTGGCTAGATGAGAGGTTTCCGGAAGCACGAACTGTTACTAAAGTCGGCTGTAAAGACATCTCAAAATTAGTCGCTTGGTGTGAACATTTCCAATTGAACCCTATATATATTCATAAAAGAGCCCGCTATCCGCATTTTGATTTACTTGGACCGTATCAATATGAGGTGTTGAAAGCAGTTGGATTGCATGATCATATTTCCCGTTTTCATCTACATAAGAGTCATCAATAAGATGTGGAAAATAAAATTGGAAAGAGTGGTGTAGCATATGTTCTACCGAATCTCTCAAATGGCCTTAGTAGCAGTGCTTACCTGTTTGGCGGGAATTAATTATACTTGGTATTCATGGTTTGATTATAAGATTCTAGGTATAGGTAAAGGGTTTTTATTGAATAGCTTAACGACATGGGGATATATCTCTATTGTGCTTGGGTTACTTATGATTGGCACTTTAGCTTTCCGTAAGGTAATTAATGTGATAATGATAGATAAGCCTTTAGAAATATTTATGGCTATTATATTTGTCATTCAATTACCGATTGTAAGCTTATGGTTTATGGCCGTTATGATGCAAGGTGTAGAAGCTCTTACCGGAGTAATTATGCATTCTACATTGTTAATATTGATTGGATATCGTTTTATGACAAGTCATCGCACTCCTCGAAAACTGAAAGAAGAGCAACAAGAAGAGACGAGCGACTTGACACTGTAGTATTCGATTTATATAATCAGATTATCTATTAATATGTAATGCGTTGATGAGGAGTAGTACAATCGATATCAAGATTTCAGAGAGCCGGCATTTGGTGCAAGTCGGTACTTGATCGAGCGGAACTCGCCTTTGAGCAGTGTATGAATTTGTTTTATAAATACACCGTATACCTGCGATAAAGGTGAAAAGTGAGTAGTAGATCAAGTAGATCACTACTAACTAGGGTGGTACCACGTGAGCATATCCTCTCGTCCCTAGCGTTAATCCGCTAGGGATGAGAGGTTTTTTTGTGTTTATTACTGGGTAAATGCTTCCGAAGTAACTTTTTGTTACAAGAAGTTACATCAGGTAGAAACAAAAAGTTTTTAGGAGGAAAAATTATGAGTACAGAGCAATCACGTCATGGTTACAGTCCATTAACGATTGAACCGAAGTGGCAACAATATTGGGATGCTAATAAGACGTTTAAAACAGGTGAAGACAAAGATAAACCTAAATTTTATGCTTTAGACATGTTCCCTTATCCATCAGGATCTGGTCTGCATGTTGGACATCCTGAGGGGTATACGGCGACAGATATTTTGTCTCGTTATAAGAGAATGCAAGGTTACAACGTTCTTCATCCAATGGGTTGGGATGCTTTCGGTTTGCCTGCTGAGCAACATGCTATAGATACAGGACAACATCCACGCGATTTTACAATCTTAAATATCGATAATTTCCGTCGCCAGATCAAATCTCTTGGTTTCTCGTATGACTGGGATCGTGAGATTAGTACTACGGATCCGGAATATTACAAATGGACACAATGGATTTTCATTCAACTTTACAATCGTGGTCTTGCATATGTTGCAGAAGTTCCAGTTAACTGGTGCGAAGCGCTTGGTACGGTTCTAGCGAACGAAGAAGTTATCGATGGTCTGAGCGAACGTGGTAATCATCCAGTTGTTCGTAAACCAATGCGTCAATGGATTTTGAGAATTACAGAATATGCTGAACGTTTACTTGAAGATCTTGAAGAACTTGATTGGACGGAAAGCATTAAAGATATGCAACGTAACTGGATTGGTAAGTCTACAGGTGCGGAAGTCACTTTCCCAATTGAAGGCCATGATGAATCGCTTGTTGTATTTACAACTCGTCCAGATACATTGTTTGGTGCAACGTATTGTGTATTAGCACCAGAACACGAGCTTGTTGAGCAAATTACTTCTGCTGAGCAACAAGATGCAGTTAAAGCTTATCAATTGTTAGCTTCTCGTAAGAGCGATCTTGAGCGTACTGATCTTGCGAAAGAAAAAAGCGGTGTATTTACTGGAGCCTATGCAGTAAACCCTGTGAATGGAGCTAAAGCACCGATCTGGATTGCTGATTATGTACTTGCTGGATATGGTACCGGTGCAATTATGGCTGTTCCTGGACATGATACACGTGACTATGAATTTGCCAAACAATTTGACCTACCTATTATCGAAGTCGTATCTGGTGGTAATGTAGCTGAGGAAGCTTATGCTGGCGATGGTCCACATGTTAACTCTGAGTTCTTGAATGGTCTTAACAATGAGGATGCAATGGCGGCAATGATCAAGTTCCTTGAAGAGAACGGTAAAGGAGCAGCGAAAGTAACGTACCGTCTTCGTGACTGGTTGTTCTCTCGTCAACGTTATTGGGGAGAGCCAATTCCAATTATTCACCTTGAAGATGGAACAATGAAAACTGTACCTGAAGATCAATTGCCATTGTTGCTTCCGGATGTTGATGCTATCAAGCCATCTGGTACTGGTGAATCACCACTTGCTAACGTAACGGAATGGATTAACACTGTTGACCCTGAAACAGGTATGAAGGCTCGTCGTGAGACGAATACTATGCCACAATGGGCTGGTAGCTGTTGGTATTACCTTCGTTTCATTGATCCTAAGAACAATGAGCAACTTTGTTCGCCTGAGAAACAAGCAGAGTGGCTTCCAGTTGATCTATACATCGGTGGAGCTGAGCATGCAGTACTTCACTTACTATACGCTCGTTTCTGGCATAAAGTACTTTATGATATCGGTGTAGTTAATACGAAAGAGCCGTTCCAAAAATTAGTTAACCAAGGTATGATTCTTGGTACAAATAATGAGAAAATGTCCAAATCTCGTGGTAATGTTATTAATCCCGATGAAATTGTCAATGAGTTTGGGGCAGATACACTTCGTATGTATGAAATGTTTATGGGACCGCTAGAAGCTACAAAACCTTGGAGTGCCAATGGTGTTGAAGGTTCGTATCGTTTCTTAAGTCGTGTATGGCGTCTATTCGTAACTGAAGGTGGTCAGCTTAATCCACGTGTCTCTGATAGTGAGCCAGCTAGTGATGCATTTATGCGTACATGGCATCGCTCGATTAAGAAAATTACTGATGATATGGAAAATTTACGTTTCAACACGGCAATTAGCCAAATGATGATTTTTGTAAATGAAGCATATAAAGCAGAGGTTCTACCACGTAAAGCTATGGAAGACTTTGTGAAAATTATTTCCCCACTTGCTCCGCATCTAGCTGAAGAGCTATGGGAAGTGCTTGGACATACAGGTACAATCACATATCAAGCGTGGCCAACATATGACGAAGCTTGGACTGTTGACCAAGAAGTTGAAATTGTTGTTCAAGTTAACGGAAAAATTATCGAGCGCCTTTCTATTGCAGCTGATCTAGATGTGGAAGCAATGGAAGCTCAAGCTAAAGCTTTACCGAAAGTTGCAGAACTTATCGAAGGTAAAACTGTTCGAAAAGTTATTGCAGTTAAAGGTAAACTTGTAAATATCGTAGCAAATTAGTGAAAAAAGAGATGGCGGAAATAGCTAAACATAGCTATTGTCCGCCAACTTCTTCTCTATCGAATGTTTGATTAACCACTTCTAAATCCTCATAATATTTGGCATGTGTTGTCCGTATTAACTCATTAAAAATACCCGAAGTTTCTCTACTGAGCAACTGGAGTGCTTTCGCCGTAATCCCACCTGGCACAGCAACTCGCTGTTGAACCTCTTCTGTTGTCATACCACCTTCAGTAAGTAACAACCCCGTACCTAATAGCATATTGCTCGCTATTTTCATTGCTCCTTCTCTAGAAATTCCAGTTTCTTCTACCGCTGAATCAATAAATTGTTGCAGTAAAAATGCAAAGAAAGCAGGACCACAACTTGAAATATCTGACACAATTCTTGTATAGCTTTCCTCAATTTTAATTGGCTCACTAATATAAGAAAGTAGTTTTTGTAATTTTGTCTGATAGGTCTCCTCGATTTGATTCCCGTAAATACAAAGCGTAGCACCACTCCACATTTTATTAGTAATACTCGGAATTATTTTTGCCACTCTACAATTCAATTCTGCTTCAAGATGGGATAACAGTACCGGGCTTGTAATTGAAACGATAATTTGCTCTTCATGTACATACGGTTTAATCTCCGAAATAACGGTAGCAAACTCATGAGGTTTTATACATAGAAACACAATTTCAGTTTCATAGACAACATGTACATTATTACTTTCAACTTCAATGCCTGGATATTTATATGCTAGTGCTTGAGCTTTACCTATACTTCGATTGCTTACTTTAATTTGTGTTGGCTCAACTGCTTCAGATAAGATGAAAGATTCAATCAATAGGCTCCCCATACTTCCTGCTCCGATAAATCCGATTTTCATCGCGATAACCTCCTAAAACTTTTCGAACGGATTATATTTACTTCTATGCAGCGAAAAGTTACCTCGTAAGTATAAGCTATTATGAAAGTGACGAAAGCTCTATTCTTTTATCTATCGTATTCCCTACGGCTTGTATGTTATGTCAATAAATAATGACCGAACGAGGTGATTGTATTGAAACAAAAGGAATCAAATATTTCAGCAATAACATTTATGTGGATTGGAATGCTAGGTACTGGGTTTTTATTAGTTATTGTGGCGATCGTTATTCACTATTCTGATAGTAAGGAAGTAGAAGATGTATCGTTAACTTTACTGATGGAAGAGAAATTCAAGGCACAAGACGAAGCGGGAAAGGTGCTAACATCGAGTAAAGAAGAAAATAATCAAGGAAAGGTACAACAAGATGACTTTACAATAGATACATCGGGAGGATCAACACAATCAAGCAATAGCACAGATGTAGATGAGAATTCTCCTAAGTTGCCAACGGAAGCGGGTAATAATATAGAAGAAACTACAATTTCTCAACAATTAACGAAAATCGATATAAACACTGCAACTTCTGAGCAATTGCAACAGTTAAAAGGGATAGGACCTTCAAAAGCAAAAGCAATAATTGAAGATCGCGAGCAAAAAGGAAAGTATAAAAATATAGCTGATATTAAGCGGGTAAAAGGGATTGGAGAAAAACTTTATGCTGGAATACAAGAAAGTATTGTAGCCGAGCCATAGATAAGTCATAATGGAACTGAAAGTGGTTTCATTCCATTTATTTAATTTTTTGTCATTCATGGTTTAGCTTATGCTTACGAGAAGACTTTTTGTTAACACAGAAGTCATTCACGAAGCAACAAAAAGTTTAGGAGGAATTATTAATGTCTGAACAAAGAAAACTTTCCCTTGAAACGCTATCCGTCCACGGAGGTCAAACTATTGATCCAACAACGATGTCACGAGCTGTACCAATCTATCAAACGACATCTTACGGATTCAAAGATACAGATCATGCAGCTAATCTATTTGGTCTTGCTGAATTTGGTAATATTTACACTCGAATTATGAACCCGACATCGGATGTATTCGAGAATCGTGTAGCTCAACTTGAAGGTGGTGCAGGAGCGCTTGCGGTTGCTTCTGGACAAGCTGCAATCACTTATTCCATTTTCAATATTGCTGGTGCAGGAGATGAGATTGTATCGTCTACTAGTCTATATGGTGGTACATACAACTTGTTTGCTCATACATTTAAAAAACTAGGTATTACTGTCAGATTCGCAGACCCATCTGATCCTAACAATTTCAGAGCTCATATTAATGAGCAGACAAAAGCAATTTTTGTTGAAACTATCGGTAATCCTAAAGGCGATGTTATTGATCTAGAAGCAGTAGCTGCTATTGCTCATGAACATGGTATTCCACTTATTGTCGATAATACGTTCCCAAGTCCATACTTATGCCGTCCGATTGAACATGGAGCTGATATTGTCGTTCATTCTGCTACGAAATTCATTGGCGGTCACGGTACATCGATTGGTGGTATTATCGTTGACAGCGGTAAATTCGACTGGTCAGCAAACGATAAGTTCCCAGGATTGACTGAGCCAGATCCGACTTACAATGGTATTGTGTATACACAAGCTCTTGGACCGATTGCTTATATTATTAAAGCTCGTGTGCAACTACTTCGCGATATGGGTGCAGCATTATCTCCATTCAATTCATTCTTGTTATTACAAGGACTTGAAACACTTCATTTACGTATGGATCGTCATTGCTCCAATGCGCAAGCAGTTGCTGAGTATTTAGAAGCACATGAGGCTGTTGAGTGGGTGAACTATCCTGGTTTGCCAAGTCATCCTTCTTATGAATTAGGTCAGAAATATTTGCCTAACGGTCAAGGTGCGATTATGACCTTTGGTATTAAAGGTGGAATAGAAGCTGGTAAGAAGTTAATTAATGCTGTTCAGCTATTCTCTCATCTAGCTAATGTTGGTGATTCTAAGTCACTAATTATTCATCCTGCTAGTACTACACATCAACAATTAAGTGATGATGCAAGAGAAGCTGCAGGCGTTGCTGCAGGTATGGTTCGTCTTTCCGTTGGTACTGAAGGCATTCAAGATATTATTGCTGATCTGGAACAAGCGATTGCATCAAGTCAACAAGCTTAGTCATAACTTCAGTTACTTTCTTTGCAAAATTGTTCACTGAGCGCTTATAATAGATGCAATATAACATAGTGGACATGCAGCAATGAAAGGAAGAATATGATGTTAGAAAATATTAAAGAATCGGTTCGTAAAGACTGGGATACATACTTTATGGACATTGCGTATATGGTTTCAACTCGTTCAAGATGTCATCGTCGTCATGTAGGCTCGGTACTAGTTCAAGGTAAGAAGCTATTAGGTACCGCTTATAATGGTGCTCCTATGGGAGTAGAAGACTGTGAAGAGGCCGGGTGTATGATAACCGAGGAGTATGAGGTTGTCATTGATGATCAAGGTATCGAGCAAATGATCAAAAAACAACGTTGTATTCGTACCATTCATGCAGAACAAAACCTGTTACTATTTACTGATCGGATAGACCGAGAAGGTTCCGTCGTTTATGTTACGGATCAACCATGTTGGACTTGTGCTAATATGCTTGCCAATAGTGGGGTGAAAGAAATCGTATATCATCGACCTTATAAGAAAGATGATATTAAAGTCCGTCACTTAATGGAGCAAGTTGGAATTCTGTTCCGTTCACTTGATCGATATGAACCGCCAGCACATGCTGCGATGGATATTCAGCAATAATACATTTATAGTTTGTCCTAGGAAGAACCTAATCACTACTCTTTAGAGTAGAAGATTAGGTTCTTTTTTTGTTGGGAGGAAGGATCATATGATTAATAAACGACCAATTATAGCGATAACAATTTGTTGGTTGCTTGGAAATATAATTATCAGTAGTAGCAATTCTAACATCTCAATCTTATGGATAATTAGTCTACTAGTAATCGCAATAATTATAGTATTATTACGTCGTTGCACAGTTATCCTCGCATTAATTTTAGTAGGTTGCCTTCTAGCAGGGGCTGGACAAAGATATATGGTTGATCTACACAATAAGACGGCATTAGTAGAAGAATGGGATAATAGTATGATCGAAACATTTGAAACGAAAGTGATAGGAATAATAACCTCAACTGTTGAAATTGATGGGGATCGTGTATCTTTTGATCTGGAAACTTCTCAAATATTTCGAAGCAATGGAATAATAGCAAACAATATTAAAGAAAAATTTAAAGTATACGTAACATTACAAACAGAGGACGAACTAGAAGTCGCCAAACATTGGAAACGAGGATTAAATATTCAATTATCAGGTGAACTCTCGCGGCCAGCTGTGAAAAATAACGATGGCGGTTTTGATTATAGACAATATCTTAAATATAGTCGTATACATTGGTTGCTCAAAAGTAAAGGGTCCCAATCATTACAACAGCTGCCAGATGCTGAATCCTTCTCCATTAATCGATTTAAGTCAATGATAGATGAACTACGCGTGAAAATAAGTGCACCACTGGATCAGTTATTTTCAAAGGACCAAAGCGGATATATAAAGGGATTAATACTGGGCATTCGTGAAGAGCTTGACCCGGAACAATTTCGTCAATTTTCCACGCTAGGATTAACACATATATTGGCGATATCAGGATTACATGTTGCTGTATTTATGTATATCGTTACAGCGATCCTCAGAATTTTTCGATGTAGTAAAGAGAGAATAATATATGTTCTACTTATATTAATTCCTCTATATGTTGCAATAACCGGCGGATCACCTTCTGTTTTACGAGCAGGATTAATGGCGATGCTTGGACTTATTGCGGCGAGAATGAATATATTGAAAGATGGCCTCCATTTAATTGCTATCGTAGCCTTAGCACTCGTAATAATTAATCCATATATGATACATAATATTAGTTTTCAATTATCATTTATCGTTACTATTGGTCTTATTTTAGGTGTTCCAGCACTTAGTAAAGTATTGCCTCGAACGAAACAGATCAAGTGGTTGATGGATACATTATCTGTAACTCTTGTCGCGCAATTTGTTTCATTTCCGCTCACGATTTATTACTTTAATCAATTTCATCTACTTTCCTTCGTTGCTAATCTTATACTAGTGCCATTTATTAGTTTTATTGTCATGCCATTAGCGAGCTTTGTTATGTTAATTAGCCATGTTCAACTTTCTATTGCCAAACCATTCGTACAACTTGTCCAATGGTGTAATGATGCATCTTTTAAAATTGTTGCATTGCTTAGTAAAGTGCATCCGTTGCACTTTATTTGGGCGACTCCTCCGATATGGTGGATTGTTGGATGGTATGCACTATTACTAGCATTTTTTGCGTTATTGCAGACGCAGTATGCTAAACATAGTGAAATGATAGATGATACGAGTGAGAATAATAAAGAAACAGTCCCTTTGCATGGAATCGAAGAACTCAATATTTTGTTCCCAAGCAGAAAGGTATCCTATTTCCGTAAGCATGGTAAACTATTAATTCTTACATTATTAGCAGTAGGTTGTTTAATCTACGCATATGAACCTTTAATGTTTGCTCGCTTTGCCTATGTTAGCTTTTTGGATGTTGGACAGGGCTTATATGTATACTTATGATATAAATTAAATAATTAGCATTTTTGCTATTTAAGAGCTTGATAGGTATGGTATAAATAAATCTCATACTATATTTATTGAGGAAAATAGGAGGAGGAAAATGAGCTATCGTTTTCAAGTTAAGAGAACAGTTAATAACAAAGAAGATGTAAATATTAGAGAAGGTGTTTGTATTTGCGTGATAGATACCGAAACTGGTTTTTTTAAGGTTCATCCCATTAGTAGGTTCATTTTAGATGAGTTCCCGAATTCGTTTAATTCACAAAAAAGTGCCGCAGAAGAGATTAAGAAGTTTTTGAATTGGACTTATATTGATAATTATGAAGGGATAAAGATTAGTTCATTGTCTGAACTTAGAATTGAACATGGAGTTATATATTTAAATGAATTGAAACGTAAGAAAGTAAAAGGAAATGAAACTATTTCACGTTCAAGTTTGAAAATTGCAAATCGTTATCTTACTAGATTCTATTATTATTTAAGTAAGATGAAGTTATTAGATGAAATTATTAAACCTAATTACCACCATAATGCAAATGGTAGACTTTATTTTGTGTCTCCTTTTATAGGTAATGGGTTTTCGTTACCGCATAAGAATAACCTTATATCCTCGAATAAGTTGAAGGCATTTCCTACAGATTCACTTATAACTTATTTTATTGAGGTATCTAGAAAAGTAGCTCCTGATATTACATTAGGAATATATTTTCAATTTTTTGGCGGACTTAGGAAAGGGGAAATAGTTAATTTAACAAGATCTTCCTTGATATTAAAAGGACTATATGGAAAAGATGGTCTAGAAGTTATTATTAAAGATAATACATCACTATTTTCACAATACAAGGATGCAGCTAAAAACCAAGTAAAGAAACCAAGAAGTCAAATAATACAACGGTTGCCCTATTTAAGAGAAATAATTGAGTACCATTACAAATACATACTTAATAATGCCAAGAATAACGAAATTGCATTGTTTATTAATTCCAAGGGTAAACCGATGACAGGTGCAGTTTACGAAAAAAGATTTAATAAAGTTAAAAAAAATTTTTTGAAATTACTAGAAGGGTCTCAATATTATACTTTACTGGCTAGAACATCGTGGTCAACGCATATAGGTAGAGGTATTTATACCAATCTGATGGCCAAGTTGGTCTCCTCTCCTCAAGAACTAGCAATCCTTAGAGATGACGCTGGTCTTGATACAGCAATAGGATATATGTCACAACATAGAATTCAGATTGAAATTGAAGCAGGCTTAGAAAACATGTGGGAAAACGGAGATTTTAAGTATGAATGAAAACAGCTTGAACAGGTATGAATTATATAAAAAAACGGGATGGAAGTATACAAAAATTGATCTTTTTATTAAACATGGCTACTTAAACCTTAGTGAAGACCATAGGATATCACTTGAATCTATTAATTCACTTGTTACTTATTTAGAGAAAATAAGTTCTGAATATGTCTCTTTCCGTAAATTTTTAGTAGAGGTGTTAGGAATAAATGAAAAAACTGACATCAAACCAATTAAAAAAAAACTTAATCATATCATTGATTTTATAGAGCTTCCATTTTGTATTAATCACTATAGATCCTTTGTATCAATTGCATCAATAAAGAGTTATTCAGACCTCATCCAAAATAGTGGCGATTATATCTTATTTGATGAAGCAAGTCAGATACATGAATTTATTAATAATAATTACCGCAATATGTCCCTGTATCAAGAAATTAACTCGTATCCCTATAAAGGTGTTTATTATCTTAGTAAAAAGGAAGTTGAGGCATTATACAACCGTATTAACATTAAGAACGAAGAAATACATAAATGGGAAAAGTTTCGAATCACACAAGACAAAGTAATTGCTAACTTGAAGAACGAACAAATAACAATAGAAACAATAGATAGCGAAAGAAATAACCAGAAAAGAGAAGGGACGAATAGTATAATTGAACAAGAATTTAAATGCGATATTACTTACATTGATATTGCAGGAATTCAAGAGTTATTTAGTGCGAGTGCAGATCAGGTGAGGGTAGCTAGTAAAGAAGGGGTTTTTGGAGAACCAATATTTTCAGGTAGCCGAAAACTTTATTTGTTTTCAATTGTAAGACAAGCTTACGAATCTGCCAAGATTATTGAGAGAGATTACTGTTCAACTAACGAAGCGAAAAAACTACTTGGTTGCAAACACCTACAGCAGACGCTAACTTCAAAAATTAGAAGAATTCAAGTTCCATGTGAGTCTTGGCTGTATGGAAAAACAAAATTTTTAACAAGCGTAATATATTTAAGGAGTGATCTTGATGACTATGTATTTAAAAGATCTGCACCTTCAGATCCACATGACTACTTTTTTTATTTTTATAAAAAAATAAAAATTGAGAGCCATACAAAAGAGCTATTTCAGAAGTTTTGTGAGATTACGATATCTCAATCTAATGCTAGTAAAAATTCCATAATTCATGCTATAAACTGTCTACTAAGTGTAGCGAAAAATATGGAAAGAATAAAAAAAGAAGTTTACTCTTACGGTAACGATGAGATTAGATCTTTCATGGAGTCAATTACTGTAAGAACTCATAAATATAAATTCTATCTATTTCTGAAGTTCTTATCTCAGCAAAGAATGTGTAAATTTGAGATGAGTAAGATAAAAAATCCTCAACCGAAAAAGAAAAGTCATGATCTTGCTAACGAAGATGATATTTTCACCTTTGAAGAACTTAAAAGTATCTACGAATATACTAATGATATAAACCATCATGTTAATTCGTCTGTAGATAGTTATTTGTACTCTTCCACGTGGCTTTTTGTATTGCTCCACTTATCTAATGCTTGGAGGAGTGGGGATATTGTAAATACTCCAAAGGTATTCCCAGAAGACATAGGCATTAAAGATATTAGATATTTTCAAATTGGTAAAGCAATTACATTAGCACAAGGTCAACTAATTATTAACCAATTAAGAAATTATGAACTTCGAATATCAAAAACCAATATTAAAAGGAGCTTTTATTGTAACATAGACCTTGTTATTCCCATTGCTACAGCAATGTGTATTAATGAGTTTCATCGTAGAGAAAGCGAATTCTACACTGAGCGATTAATGAATTTTTTAACTGAAAATAACCAACCATCACCTTGGAATATTAAACTGTTCTTTAGCTCATCTGATAAGTTTGAAAATTTAAAATTTGGAAATAGGAAGATGAATAAAAGTATATTAACTCATTTATATTACTCCATTCAACGAAATTATGGAGATGGAAATTCCGCCTTCATGATAGTAGCTAAATTAAGGGGTCATGTTTCTGATATTACAAAAGAATATATTAACAAAACATCAGAGTTTGGTGAAATAACTAAAGCGCTCTTTAATCGTGGGGAGTTTGGCTTTCTATACAATGAGTTAATGAATGTGATTTCTGAAGAGAAAAAGTCCTTCTTTGATCAGACTTTAGAGATACAAAAAGTAAGAAGTGTATTATCACCTAAATTAATTGAAATAATAATTGGATACATACAAACAGTAGAGAACGACAAGTTTTCGATTGTCTCTCCGATGGAACGAGAAATAAACTTTCAAGAATTAAATGATCTTGAAAATGAACGCTTAGAAGTTATTGAAAAGGTAAAACAACTCACTCCATCTGAAGCATTCGAATTAGTTCGGAAAATATATTTAAGGGAATTGCCCTCTAAAGAAAAACATATACAATGTCTTACGTATCCAGGATGCTTTAGAGAATCAAATCAATTTGATTGTAAGTCATGTAAATATTCAATTCCAAACTATATGGCAATAAGTGCCCTATTTGATGAATTTATAATAAAAGTTAACTCATTCAAAGCAGCGAAAACAACTGGTACAAGAAAAAGAGAAGAAAAATTTCTTAAAAACCTTATGACCTCAATTGGCTATGCCATTGATACTTTTGGAGAGGACTTTGTATGGTCATTTTATGAGGGCGGAGAAAGAGGCTTTGAAGAGAAATTAAAAAGTATTTAAGAGGTGATTATTTGTATGGGTACCCCTGAAACTGAATATTTAATAGAACTAGATTTCGCAGAGGAGTATAGTTTTAACTACAATGATACAATAGAAGAATCCAAAATAATAATGCAGCAATTGACTAATGAGAAGCTACTTCATAGAGGAGAGTTTGAAGATGATGAATGGGTCTTTTCTAAGACTAATGACTATATTTTAATAATGAGATTTCAAGGATTTCCGACACTATTTAAAGATATGGTGAAGTGTTGGTGTGCAATGTCACTTAATCGGATTTTCCCAGAAACTATAGATAGTTATTTACATGCACTAAGAATTGTTTTTCCGATTACAGAGCAATTCCATATTTCAAAAGTAGAGAATTTACGTGAGTATATCATTGGGTTATCTTCAGATAGTACGAAAAGACATTATATCTACTCAGTAAAAAGCTTTTTACTTTTTACTGAAATTGAAAATAGTGAAGATTATCTTGTTTGTCTGAACTCAATTCCTGCTGATAACAAGGACAATATCAGAAGTTTACCTAACTTTTATGATGTCATAACATTTCAAGATATCATAAATCACTTTATGAATCACTGGACTGAGAATGAAAAGCGTATTTTTTCACCAATAGTTATTTGGTGGAAGTTAACTTCAATAATTCCAATGAGGATTAGGGAGTTCTGTAATATAAGGAGGGATTGTATAAAGCAGCACGAGACAGGAGGAAGCATTATTATAACTAGGAGTAAACATTCATATCAGCATAGGCATGAAGATATGGATGATACGTTAGAAATTCCTTTCGGTCTCACAAAACAAATTATAGATTACATTCAATACTCCAATACATATGGTAGTTCAGAGACCTTAATATCATATAAGATGTATAGAGAAGAATTAATTTCAAGGAAGCATAAGGGAAACCCAAGTGGTCAAAGAAATACTAATAGATTTAATGTAATGAATTTCAAAAGATTATTAGAAATTTTTTATAAGTTGATTGTGGAAGAGAAATATGGATTTGTTGACATTGAGAGAATTAAGCCTAATGATACGAGGCACTTTTCTTTTTGTTCTCTAATGTTACAAGGAATTGATCCGTTAACCATTGCTAGACTAGGCGGACATAAAAAATTGGAAAGTCAATTACATTATCAGAGGCATCTTGATTATTTTGTACAATCTAAAATATATCAAATGACTCGTATGAATATGCTGAGTATGAAGAGTAACCTTCTTTATAATTCTCCTCTACTCTTAGAAAATTATGAAGTTAAATCATTACGTTCAATTAATTACTATAAAGATGTTATAGAGACGGATGAAGGTGGGTATTGTACTGATGCTACGCAAATGAGATGTGAGTCTACTCGCTCATGTTTGTTGTGTTCTAAGTATTGGATATCTAGAGAAGTATTAAGTTTAAGGTTAGATGAATTAATGATAATGGATAAAGAGATACTCGAAAATATCCACAACAGAATAAAGATTATTGAACGTTACTGGAATGAAGCTTACTCTCTAATTGATGATAAAGATTTCAATATACATGCAAAGGAAAGTTTAAAACAAGAAACAAAAAAAATAAAGGGAGAAATAAAGGATTCATCAATAATAAAAACATTGATTATAACTGCAAAAGGAGATCAATCATTTGAATAGCAAAGTAGGAAGAAAAAGACTATACGATAATGAAAAAACAATGAGAATCCTTGAAGAGTTACTAATAAATTACAGAAAAGAAAATCCAACTGGCCAAGTTACATTTATAAAAATGGCTGAGTATTCAAATGAAATGCATAATAAATATAATGAACGATATCCTATTGCGTATAATCGTTTCGTTTGGGCAAAACAAGGGCGCCACTTAATTGAAAAAGTGAATACACCAATAAGAAACTATTCTAAATTTGATTCTACTAATTTTGAAATACCTCCAATTGCACGCTATATAGAAGAGTATTCATCTAATCCTAAGAAACTGCTATCATTACTTCTACCTGTAGAAAAAATGATATATAATCTCCTTGAATCAGATGAAAATAACAGTCAACAAATACAAAATCTCAATACGCAAGTTGATAAATTGAAAAATGAGATGAACAAATTAATATTGCTAAATGATAATCTTAGCCAGTACCTGCTTAGCATTGTTGCTCAAAGCAACGTAAAAAGGTTACGTCAAAATTATGGCTTACCAGAAATTCTAGAATTTAATGAAAGTGCGGTGAAAGGGTTAAATGATCTAAAAAAATTTCTGTACCCAGATAATGATAAAACCCTCTCTACATCCAAACAAGTTAGTCAGAACGAACCTACGCTACTTGCTCATTGGGGCCAAGTCAAGGGGACGAAAAATAAAAGTTGAAATAGTAGAGTCTCCTATTTACTATTAATACGAATTTGATTTACTAATAACTGAAAATGTTTTTCTTAAAGGTTATGGAAATCGTTTCTTCTAGGGCTGCATGTTAATTTATTTATATTCCAATACAATATAGTCGATGCTAACGAGTTATTTCCAGATAAGTATGCATAACATTGGAATCAAAGAATGTAAAATTGTTGTTAGAATATTTGTAATCAACGCAACCGCTGTGGAATTTAAGATGGCGAATGTAATTAAAAAGAGTACTTCATTTTATTTAGTTCATCTTGTTTCTCTTTGAACATGATATACTGTTTTATTTCTTCATTTATATGCAATGGTATTTTTGTGAAAATCAAGTCATACTTTGTAGTCAATCCAAGAGGAATCAGGTTGTTATAATTAATACCTTTTTCTTTATTTATTATATTTTTTAGTTTGTGTAAAAAACGGACAGGACAACAAAGATATTCTTTCTTCAAACTCTCATCTGGGATTATCGCAGTGTAACTACTTTCGCTTAAAATTTTTTCTGTTTTATATAAAGGCCGAACTGTAGTTGAAAAACTATTATCTATAAAACCACCACAAACGACAGCTTTTTCTTTTATTTTCATTTCCTTTGGGAAAGTACTTAAATCATAGTCTGATAAATATTTGATATAATGATTTTCTATAAATTCATTTTGTGTTATAACAAAAAGTCCGTTATCTTCCAAAAGTTCATATAAGTCATATATATCAGTAAATTGTTCAATAAGATGATCAGATTTGTCGAAGTAACTATATTGTTTTCCGTATGGTTTTTTTATTTTTAAATATGGCTCCAATTTTTTGATTCTAGCTAAAGTAACGTATTGTGTATTTGTATCATATTTGTCATGTAATATAGGTTTTCCAAAAGCCAACTCTAAATCATTTAACTTTATACATTCACTTAAACCCTCTCTAGTAGAATATATTGCAATAGTTTTAAGCCTATCTAACACATCTTTAGAAATTAGTTCAATTGCTATTGATTTTTGGACGTATTTATAATCTGGATTTTTCAAAAAAATAATTTCTTTATTTCGGCAGTATGATTCAATAGAGTAAACAGGTAACACGTCATCACTATAATATACTTTTGTGTCACCAACATAATCAATTTCTAAGTCAATTCCAGGTGGAATATGAAATTCTTTGTCCTTAGTAAACATCCATTCTGACAATTTAATCAAGGGAACTTCTATTTTTCGCTGTTTTTTATTATGAGAAATAACATTCTCTTCGGTTTCAATAGAAAGTTTGAAAACTGCTTCCTTCCCGGAATGACTTAAATCATATTCCATACCATCTGATACCAGACCTATTCTCATTTCTTTTATTATTAATTTAGTGGTGGAATTATTTACCCATCTTGCTAAAAACGTAGACACTAGAGTTAAAAACTCCTCTGTTGTCATTTCATTTGGAAAATTCAATTGCATTTTAATTTCATACATCCTCTCTTTTGAGATACTAAGTAAGGATACAAGATAAAATGCAAGCAGCAAACAGGTTAATACTGGATGGGTCGATAACCTATCTAAAACTATTTTAAATCGTATTACTTAATTTGTACCTTGTTCTATTATCCTAAACTTATCCTCAATATATGTTGCCATTATCCTCAACTTGCTCTGAGGCAAAAAGTCATAGAATTTCCTTATGTTTTTTCTCTTAACTTTCTCTCTACCTTAAAGAGAATTGACCATTAGATTATTCATTGATATCTGAAAACTGATTATTTACAAAAGTATTGTAAAATACTAGTATTTTATTTAATATTAATCTCAATTGCTTCACTTTAGTAAATTAGATTTGATAGAATGAAGATTAAAAGCGAGTATATTAGAAGGAGGTTATAAAATGCCAGTTTTAGATTTCAAGGAGATTACTCAAGCCAATCTAGCAAATGGTTTACAGGATACTTTTGAAATGTTTGCTCGAGATTTTTTTATTATGTTAGGATTCCAAATTAAAGAAGGACCTGACCGAGGCCAAGATGGTGGAAGAGATTTAATAATAACAGAGAAGAGGGAAGGAATAATTGGAAACACTGAAATCGATTGGCTAGTGAGTTGCAAGCATAATGCTCATTCTGGAAGGGCGGTTTTGAATAACGATGAAATAGATATTAAAGGAAGAGTTGAGGCTCTTGGTGCTAAGGGTTTTATCGGCTTGTATTCAACGATAATTAGTTCGCCACTTGGAAGGACATTAGATGGTTTAAAACGTTATTTTGATGTGAAGGTGTTTGATCGTGAATTAATAGAGAAAATACTTCTTGAAAACCCAAAAGGAAAGATACTTGCAAAGAGATATTTTCCGGTATCATTCTCGAAGTGGGAAGAAGATCATCCAAGACCAGCTAATATTTTTTTTGAGTATGAACCTTTATTGTGCAAGAATTGCGGGAAGGATTTATTACCTCAAGGTGATGGGATTGTCGTTTTTAAAGAAGATCCTGAAACTGAAACTTACGTAGCATTCTTATGGTGTTGCAAGGGAGAATGCGATCGCATCTTAAAGAATAAATATCGTTCTATGGGGTATGTTGATGCAGGTTGGGAGGACATATCAGATATTTTGATACCTGGAAAGTATTTGGCTTGGAATATGGCTATTTTGAACAGATTACATGAAGACATTGATAAATATAACGAAGAAGCGTTCTCAAGCATAAAGCGGTTTATTTTAAGAGCTTCTCAGATGGTTCTTAGGAACCAAAATGAGGAGCAAATCCGAAGATTAATGAGCTTGGCATCGCTTCCTGATTATATTTGAACTAAAGCATAAATTTAATGGGATAAGATTGATCGATAAATTACTTTTAAGCACTTCTGAGCAACAACATGCTAAAATGTATGTGTACCAGTTAACCCCGGAGTCTAACGTGGAGCATATAAGACTTTTATAGATTTTTTGTGGTAATTGATACACACTTAGAGGATTTAGCGTATATAGAGCAGTGACCTCTCAAGGAAACAGCTGCCCTAATAGGTCAGGAGCCAGTAGGTAGCACCTTCTTGACTTCTTTAACAGAAATGAGGCGCTCCTTGTTTTTGGCATGGCACAAACTAATAAATTATCCAACCTGTCGATATGACAGGTTTTTACATATAAACATAGAGCTTAACAGAATAAATAAAGAAAATCTTTCTATCCGATATTAAGGTTCGATCTCTGTGTTTATTTTGGGTAATGTATTGACTCTGAAATCTTACATGTTACATTGGGCCAATTTTGGAGTTCTTAAGAAAACATGGTTAGTCAGGGACTAATGAATATAAATAGGGTGTCATACTACACCTGTTTACTTCAAATAAATAAAACGCAATAGTTGCTCATGATAATGTACAATTAAAGATTTACACGAAGTTAATAGAATCATTGTTTTAAAAATCTATTTATTCATCTTAGCATATTGAAGGAGAAAATAGATAGGATTTAGAATGTTCCTTGTGGAAACTTATGTAAGTAACGTAAGAGAGTGTTTTATTAGCGAAATATAAAAATCGTAATTCCATATTATTTTTTATTTATCTTGAAAGGAAGATATTAATAATGATCTTTTATAAAAGCGAAACGTACCATGCTCCCTTTGATGCAGAATATCCTTGTGTGGTATTAACAGTTGATACTTGGGATGACTGGTATCGTTATGAAACATTATTTTCTTTGAATTATCATGAATCCAAAAACAAGCACGAACATATAGGAAGAGTAAAAATTTATAAAATAGACACGTTAATAACTCGCAATGTAATGGATGAAACCTTTAATCAACTAGATGAAGATTATTGTTCCTTAGGACAAGACCTTGAATATTATGAGAAACTTGCTAAATTAGGTTTGATTTCAAAAGAGATTTTGTTTGCATTAAGGGATTCAGCGATTCATCAAGATATAAGAAAAAAGTTTGAAAATTTAGATGCATTTCAGAACTCGTTACTGAGATTTAGTGAAGCAGAAAAGGCGCTAAACCAAGCAGAAGAGGATTTCTTCGGTAAAAATCCAGAAAAAAGAATATTTGAATTCAATTTTTCGTGTAAATTAGAATCTGCAACTATGGACCACTCAATAGATTTCAATTTTAAAGAAGATAAGAGGCTCCCGTTTAGAATAAATGTTTTAATAGGTAAAAATGGAACTGGGAAAACTCAAGTATTGTCTAAGCTAGGTAATGTTCTAAGTGGATATAAGCATAATCATGGGATCTTTACACCCTCAAGGCCTCTATTCAGTAAAGTAATTGCTATATCCTATAGTGCCTTTGATAACTTCGAAAAGCCCCACCAAAATGAATATTCAGAAAAAGGAAGTAAAAGTGTATTTAGTTATATTTATTGCGGTATTCAGGGGGGAAATGGTGTCTACACGCTAGAGGAGATAAAAGAAAACTTTCTTACTTCTTATAACAAAGTTGTAAAACAAGGAAGAAAAGAACAATGGAGAAAGATCTTAGAACATATCATTGAGAAAGAACATATTCATATTCTTGACCAAATAGAACAAGGTAATTTTGATATACATATAAGTTCAGGACAAAATATCATCCTATCAACTATAACTGATGTTATTGCCAACATTGAAAACGAATCAATTCTATTATTTGACGAACCTGAGTTACATCTTCATCCGAATGCTATGTCAAATTTAATTAGAATGTTCAATGTACTTTTAGATGAATTTAAGTCATATGCAATTATTTCTACACATTCTCCAATTATCATTCAAGAAACACCATCGAAATATGTACATGTCTTCAAGAGAATCCAAAATACACCAACAGTAAAAAAACTTGATCTTGAGTCATTTGGGGAGAATCTTAGCAATATCACAAATGAAATATTTGGTGTTAAGAACATTGAAAGTAATTACAAAGTTTGGCTTGAAAAAATGGTGAATGATGAAAATCTTACTTTTGATGGAATTCAAGCTATATTTGAAGACAATCTTAGTTTGAATGCTTTAACATATCTAAAAATCTTATTCAAACAAAAAGGAACACATAAAAATGATTAACTTAAATCCTCCACAACACATTGGTATCTCTTTGTATGATGATATTACTAGTAAAAAAAACAACGATAGAAAGAATAGATTAGGTAATTTAAGAAGCCTTGTAAATCAAAGATATACCGAATACTTAACAAAAATATACAATTTACATGAAATAATTCCTCTTTCTCATCTCTCAGATGAGGAAAAAATAGATCTTCAAAGTTGCTATAGTAATAATGTTGAACTTAACAAAAAAGAAATCATTATTAAGAAAATGCAGACAATCTCTATGCAAGCAGTATGTCCTTATTGTGGAATCAGCGAACCTGATACTCTAGATCACTATCTTCCTAAAGGTACTTTTCCCGAGTTTTCGGTCCTGTCCATTAATCTGATACCTTCATGTGGAACATGTAATAGAAATAAGGGAGAAAAGTGGCTGGAAGGTGAAACTAGAAGGATCATTAATTTTTATTATGATCAACTACCCAATGAAAAAGTACTCAATATTCATATTGAATATGTTCAAGAATCTGATATTCCAGTTATTTCTTTTTCGCTCAGCAATGAAGTCGGAATCACAGAGAGCTTCTTTAATACAATTGAATTCCATTATAGAGATCTACATCTATTTGAGAGATTTAGTAAACAAGTCAGTGATAAATTCACAGGAATATACCTTGAACTTTTAGAAGGTGTTTCTGTTTTATCAATTGAAGAGCAAAAAGATAATATTCAAAGAAGAATTAATTCATTAACGAAGAGATATGGTCTAAATCATTGGGAGGTATGTTTGTACGAAGCAGTACTTAATTCAGATTTTTTTTTCAATAGAATATATCAACGCAATTAACAGCGAAACAAAATTTACATCGGTTGTATATTGCATAATAAAAGTCCAGAGTAATATGGCATTAAAAAATGACACATGTAGCATCCAAAATCCCTCAAATCGTTAAGATTGCTTTGAGTTAACGAGAGGAGACAGAAAAGGTTGCTGAAAAAGCCTCAACAGCACTATATCAAATTTTCCGGAAAATCTGAAAGGCTTTCAATTGATGAAATTGATAATCAAGTAAAGGTGAATTGGAGAAACGTAAAGAAATATGAGGATGAATTCAATTGGAATTATCCTTTAGTAAAGAGAATATGAAAACTTCCTGTTATGGATCCCTATATGGAAATAGTAGAAACCTGGCTAGAAGAGGATCGCTTGTTACCCCGCAAGCAAAGACATTTAGGAGTACGCATTTTTCAACGACTAAGTGAGGAACATCAGTTTCCTGGTGGACAACGTACTGTACTGGCCTATGTCAGTCGACGTCGTGAAAAAATGGAGCTTTCTAAAGCAAAAAACTTATGAATGACTAGAGCATCCAACGGGTGAAGAACAGGTAGGTTTGGAACATATAGCAGATTTGATCCATAAACATTCATTTATAGCAATTCGTACACTTTGTGATTATGTTACTCCTGTTCATGAACTATCTTTATTAATGTCCTTTGCGATTTTTCGTATGTCGCCTAGCTTAGTTTTACTATTGATCTGAGGTAGAATGTTTTCTGCTTTTGAAGAACGTTTTATTTCTGTACGTTTATTTGCATTCATTTTATACAACTCCTTTATTAAAGAACAGTTTCATAATATGAGCTTGAGGTGATCTATCAAGAACTTAATTTCGTTATAAGTCTTATTGCAGTGGTGTGCCTCCCTCCAAAGTATTAATATTGTAACATATATCGTATTAAAGCTTTCTCCACCTATAATATAAGAGCAACCATCTTTAATATAATAATAACACTTACTTCCTTTTAATCGGATACGAAATGAACATTCCTTTTTAAAGGAAATTCTCCGTTAGGTTAAGAACCTTTGGCGTATTAGCCCAGTAATTGAGTTTATTAAAAATTTATTCCAACCAGTATTGCAAAATAAGCCCCGATCCACAGAAAAGCGATTATAAAAAGGGATATGCCAAGCCATTTCTGCAGATTCGACTGTTTCGAACGGAATCCCTCCTTGATAACAATATTACCGCATAACGGGTGTTACCCTCATCGCACTTTTAACTAATCTGCCCAAATAGTTTATTACCTGTCGCCAGTCTAAAACTTTATTTTTCAGTCTAATACTATTTTTTCGCTGGACAATAGACTCATTACTTGAGTCACATCCACAGTTCTTTTTTTCTATTTCTGATTGAAGAGGATATAGGAATTTCTATTTTATTTAGGTAATGATTTCCGCTTAAACAGGACAGTGGTACAATATGGTTATCACCTATGATGGAGGAACTAAGATATTGAACAGATTGATAGGTAAATTAACTGGAAGAGATAAATTACTAGGTCAGTTAAACCAACTTTCAAAAAAAATGAACGAGTTGGATATCGAACGAAATAGAATTCGTTCTGAACTTAACAAGGCTGCTGAAGAACGTGCCGTAGCGAATAACGTAATCATTAATTTGAAGAAGTCACGAAGTGAATTTGAAGAGAAATATAAAAAGCTAAATCAGGCTTTCCATAATAAAACGCAGGAAATGGAGAAATTGAGTAAAAAGTACGTTGTTCTATCTTCTACTAATTCTGAATTGACAAATGAGGTTACCGCGCTTAGGGAGGAAACAAAAGCGGCTAACTTTAGGCTACATGATTTGGAACAGGAAATGTCGTTTTATGAATCAAGATTCGGTAGAATGTTGGAATCCCCAGAGTCCGTCAACTCGGTACATGCTACTGATTGGGATTGTAACTTTTTTGAAGTGATAGAGAAAATCAAGGGAAATCCTTTCAACGAAAACCAAGTTGAAGCGATTCGATATGATATGGAGAAACATCTGCAGATTATTGCCGGAGCTGGAAGTGGAAAGACAGAAACTATCTGCGCAAAGGTCGCATACCTTATCCAAATGAAAAAAGTTAATCCCAATCGGATTTGCATGATGACATTTACTCGCAAGGCTAAAGAGGAAATGGAAGGACGAGTTAATCTTTTCCTCGGAGTAGACAATTCAAGAGTTAATGTGAGTACCTTTCATGGCACTTTTATGAGTTTGTTTAATCAGTTGAAGAGGCAGAATCCTGCTTATGCATCAATAGGAATTCAAGGGGGAAATGCTGATGAGGGTGAATTTGAGTATAAAAAAGAGCTTCGTAAACTCATTAACAAACACAGTCTATTTAAGTTTGACAAGTACAATGAGAAGACGATTTTCGAACGCGTGAGCTTCTGGACTAACATGGGGTTCTCGAGAGGCCAAATGACCGAATACATCGAAAAGCATTTCGACAGCGTTATTGATGATAAGGAGGACATTCCTGTTAGTGTCCGGTTCAATTTAATGCTTGATGAATTGAATCAGACAAGAAAAGATAAGAAAATCGTTGTTTATGATGACTTTTTAATTAACTTGTACAATGCATTGCTTCAATATCCAGAAGCAAGAGACTTCGTTCAAGACAGGTATGATTATATCTTCATTGATGAATTCCAAGATATCAATCCTCTACAAATGGAGACAGTTAAGCTTATTTGTCCCCCAGCAAGTACATCGAAATTAATCATAGTAGGAGATGATGATCAGTCAATTTATATGTTTAGAGGTTCAGAGCCTAGTTACATAAAGGATTTTCCAAAGACCTATAACACTCATGAAATAAGGTTGATGAGAAACTACAGATCAAAGCCTAATATCGTTAAAGCAGGGAATTGGGTAATCTCTTACAATGAGCATGACCGGATTAAAAAATCGATGGAGTCTTTTCATAAGGATGATGGCGATGCGGTGATAGTAGCATGTTCGGATACCAAAGAAGAAGCTCATTGGATTCTGACGAGATCGCAGGAGATCGGTAAGCTAGAGCCATTTGAACTGGAAGGTATCGTCGAGCCCATTAACTACACAAAATCGACTGTGTTATATAGATCGAGAAGGCAGCTTCAGAGTATGTTCCAAGCCTTAGATGTTAGAGGAGTTCCGTATGTAATTGAAAAAATGGATGATGTAATGGGAATCTTTTCTATTCAAGACTTCCACAATATATTTAAAATGTGGCAGGAGTTAGTGGCATCGCAGGGTAATAAGCTTCAGTTGTGGAGGTCGATTTTAACTAATGCGCTGGGACATTACTTCGTCAATAAGAATGCAATTGTGCATTGGTATGAGAATCTGGATGTTACAACTTTCTCTGATGTGATTCAAGAAGCTTTATCTTTGGTGGTTGCCAAGACAAGAAATAAGGAGAAAGATACTGTACCGTTAAAGCAGTATCTGTCGCTTTTAGTTGACCTAAAGCAGGATAAACCAGTTAACATGAAGGCAGTAGCAGAGTACTTTTTAGATTTTCCAAGAGTTAAGGAAAACGTAACGGATGAGGAAAAAGACTGGATTTTTAACGAACTAGAAAAATATAATGCTTGGACTGAATTGTTTGGGTTCTATGAAAGAATGCTGAAGCGAAAAGAAGAAATGAAGGGGAATCTGGAGAAGTATCATGACGAAAAGTATAACGCTTTGTATTTCTTAACGATTCACGGGAGTAAGGGGTTAGCCTTTGAGAATGTGTTTGTTATTGGCTGTAATGATGGAGGGTTACCGTCAAGCCATGCCGTAGAGCTCAAGTTTGTGGATGTCCAGTCTTGTAGAGAGAAGGCTGAGCCACCTACTACAGAGGAAGAAGAGCGGCGATTAATGTATGTTGCGGTAACTAGAGCCCAAAAGAAATTGTATGTCACTTTTCCCAAGACAATTCAAGATAAGCCTTGTGGAAGGTCAAAATTTTTAGGAGAGCTTAATCTACAAATCCTTGATTGTAACAATGTAAATCCAATTTGCCCTACAAAATGATAGAAGTATGCTAGGAATAGTTGGCACAATGCCCGGCATTATTAACATGGAATCATGATTCTCCAGAAATAATTCAAGATATAATTACAAACTAGGGTTAAGCAACTTTGAAATTGTGATTTAACATCACTGTGGGAGCGCAGGTGTTATGCTGTAGCAGCTTGGTGAGTTATAAACATACTTGCTACAATTATCTCTACACAATTTGGAAGAAAATTTCGGAATACGACAAAAGGATTCAATAAGTTCTTCTTAGCAGTACATAACTTTGAATATACAGATAGGTGTAGGTTGAGTTTTCTTATTGTACGAAATATATAAGCAAATACTATAAGAATATTGAGGTGTATGGATGTGAGGATTAAACAATTAATAATTAATAATTTTAGAAATTTTGATGAGAATGTAAAAATTGAACCTAAAATTGTAAATGGGATGGATATTATAGTTTTAGTTGGCGAGAATAATGCGGGAAAAACGAGCATCCTGACAATTCTTCACCAAATTTTTAACCCTGAAAAGTCTATCAGAACATTGGATTTTCAAGAAACTGATTTTCATGATATTGATAAACCAATTGAG
The DNA here is from genome assembly GCF_024721975.1 of Paenibacillus endoradicis. The sequence goes on from NZ_JANQBB010000005.1 coordinate 285,455, forward strand.
ATAAAGGTCACCTTTTCAAAACTGAATGAAGATTTGCTTTCCCAATTTGTTGGAATGGTTGACATGGAAGAAATAGATGGTAAAGATGAATGGGTATTACCATTCATCTTTACAAGTACTTTTAATAAAAACACTAATGAAGCTGAGCCATCATTGGTATATGAAAGGCATTCAGATCGAAATGTGTCATTTGCCGAAAAACGATTAATATCTTTCTATTATCAAGATGCATTGAGGGATTATCGTGCAATAAAATCAAATAAGGGAAGTTTATTTGGTCGAATCTTGCAACAAATTGATCTTTCATCGGAAGAAAAAGTTATTATGGAAAAGCTCGATGAAGCAGGAGTCTCTTTAAGAGAGAATGCAGAAATTAGTGAATTTATTGAAGGTGTTACAAAAGTAACAAAGCAGATTATTGACTTACCAAGTAATAGTGAAGCATTGCGCCTTTCGGTAGCTGCAACTTCTTCATTAGATATCAAAAAAAATATTCAATTACAACTTAAGCATAGGAATGACAATAATTATCTAAATGTTGAACAACTAGGATTAGGGCTTCAAAGTGTTTTGACAGTAAGCGTGTTTAGAGCATTCGCTGGTACAGGTAAATTGCGTGAAGGAATCTTCGCGATTGATGAGCCTGAATCCCATTTGTATCCTCACTCACAGAGATCTATGTATCGAGAGATTATGGAGTTATCAAAAATGAGACAGGTGTGGGTAGCAACACATTCTCCATCCCTTCTTGAATGGATCAATCCTAGACAAATCTGTTTGGTTAGAAGTAAATCTAATGGTAGTTCTTCATGTATACAATTACCAGCAAGCTTTCCGGAAGAACATATAGCCTCGTATGAGAAACATTTAGATGTTGGTAAAGCTGATGCTTTCTTTGCTAAAGTTGTTCTTCTTGTTGAAGGTCCAACAGAACAGGGCTTGTTTCCAGCTTTGGGATTGGTATACGCAAGTCAAAGCCCTGAATATGACTTGGATCGAAGTGGAGTATCGGTTATCAATGCAGGAGGGAAAAATAACATTAAGGCATTAATAAATCTTTTAAAGAACTTTGAAATTCCCAGTATAGCAGTAATTGATTATGATTCTAAGGATAAGAAACATGATGAGGAATTGGAAGAGCTGAAGTCTGTTTCTGATAATGTTTACGAGTTGCCAAGATCGGTGGACATGGGAGATATCGAAGGCTATGTTTGCTTGAATACTCCTATTAATAAATTAATTAATTTCTTACAAGCAATTCTTCCAAAAGAAAGAATCAGTGATCTGTTTTCTGATTTAAAAGGAGCAATCAATAAAATTGATAGTGAAAAAGGAGAAATATTGAAGGAATTACGTAAGACTGATGCGGAGTTGAGTATGTGCATACCGATTATTGAAAGTGTTCCTGAAGCTGAACAAAAAGTGAGAAAAGCTTTGGCTGACGCTTTCCGAAAAGTGAAAGGTAGAACGACTGGGAGATTGATCGGTGAGTATTTTCAAGAGTGTTTTTCTCAAGAATTTAAGGAAAAAACACTTGAAAAAGCAATTAAACTTGCTGGATATCAGTTAAATCCTTCAGGGATGGAGGAATAGGTAATGAAATGTTTAGAAGACTTAAATCTTAAGCAACGTACTGCGGTTGAGTTTTTCGAACGAAACTCAATGGTTTTTGCAGGTCCAGGAACAGGTAAGACACGTGTAATTACTAGAAGAATTGCTTATTTGTTTGAATCAGGTAGAATTCCTGAATCTAAAAATGTATTAGCTATAACATTTACTAATAAAGCAGCAAATGAAATGAAATCTAGAGTTCAAGATTTTAAGGTAATTCATAGGCAAGTTAGGATAGGTACCTTCCATAATTTCTGCATGTGGGTACTTAAAGCTTACGGTGATAAAATTAATCTTAATCGTAATTTCACTTTTATATCTCTATCTCAACAGTCGTATTTAATACGTCAAGTAGTTAATGATTCGGGAATAAGGATGCTTCCAAATGATTTTAAGAATAGAATTAGTGCTATGAAGAACGCTTCTGTTGATTTTAGTGATTATTTTGATAAGACACGAAATGGTGTAATTGGATTTCATGAGGCTGCTACTGAATATCAAAAGCGACTTTATGAAAACAATCTAATAGACTACGATGATGCGATACTTCAAACGGTGACGCTGTTCAAGAATAAACCGAAAGTACTTGAACTTTATCAAAATGCTTTTCCTTATGTATTAGTTGATGAAATGCAGGATACAAATCAAATGCAGCTTGAGTTAATTCGTTTGATTGGAGCTAATGCGAGTCATGTAATGGCTGTTGCAGATGACGATCAATCAATATACGGTTGGAGAGGAGCGATGTCAACCGTAATTGGAGATTATATTCGAATACTTGAAGCGGATACGATTATTTTAGAAGAAAATTATCGCTCACCAGAAATAGTGTTGAAATTAGCTAATCGTTTGATTCGCAACAATAATGAAAGAACTGAGAAAGAATTAGTTGGACGATCAAATGAACCAGGTGACCACATTGAAGCTAAGCAATTTGATACTTGGATCGAAGAAGCTGAATGGGTCACAGAAAAAATTAAAGAGCTTAATACAGAGGGACTTGATTATCGTCAAATGATCATTCTGTATAGGAAACGACATCCTTCTCTTAAGGTTTTTGATGAATTGTTGATTCAAAACGAGATTCCTTTTCAACATTTTGGAAAGAATTTTAGTAATAAGAAAACGTTATTAAAAGATTACATTGTAACTGCCATGAAGCTTTTATCAGATCACAATAATGAAGTTATTATGTCTTCATTTTTATCTGATGTATCCGAGCGTTTTGATTTAGGTACAGATTTCGAGCTATATGAGGCATACAAGAACTCCTTAGAAAGCGTTACTTTAGAGAATCTTTCCGTAATAGATACAGAAGATTATATTGAAAAGATTATTAAGGAAGTGGCAGTATACTGTTTATCTGTTCAGAAATCAATATCGTTTGTAAAGATCTTTGATGACTTGTTCGAAGTTCTTCGATTAGGATCGGATCTAATTAAAATGGATGAAGGAAATAGACACGAAGAAAAGCGACATTTAGATTTGATAAGAGAACGTATTGCAAAGTCGAATGCATCTAGTATTTCAAATTTGTTAGCAGAGATAGATTTACAGGATGATTCAAACCATATTGATCAGCTTTCAAATAAGGTAGGAGTTTCAACGTTTCACACTGCGAAAGGCCTTGAATACAAAGCAGTCTTTATAGTTGCGTTAGAAGATCATTTTATTCCTGGGAGAAATACTGGTGCAGCAAAAGAAGAACAGGAAGAACGAAGAGGGCTATACGTAGCAATCACGAGATCCGAAAGTAAATTGTATTTAACATGTTCTAAAAAACGAGAAAATTGGAATGGTATTGTTGAAAATGTTAAATTTTCTAGATTTTTTAAAGACATGGATACAAAATAGTGAAATCTTGGTCGAAAGCAAACTCAAATAGAATATGATTGGTCCACCTAAATATCTAATTGAAGTTGCTTTTCGCGAAGATCATTTTATTATGGAAAACCTCTATGAGAATTAGATTAAATTCTTTTGGAAATACACACTTATTATTGTGGTTATATTGTGATTAATTACTGAAATGAAAATATCAATTATGAATAATAAGGAGTGAAAGTGTTGCTATTTAAAGTGCTTCCTGTTGATGCAGATGTTAATAAAGAGCCTAATGGTTATATGTATCTAGTAACCGATAACTGGAATGATTGGTGGCAATACAGGGTTTTGTATCAATTGTATTATAAAGATCTGAGAGATGAAGTTACTTATATAGGCTCTGTGAAGTTTGGGGAAGTGGGGATGAAAGAAGATCAAGATAGGGTTAGTATACCAACTGAATTTGAATATCTTGAAGATAAATTTTTCTCTTTAGGGCAAGATTTCTATTATTATGAGAATCTAAATCGCCTTGGTGATGAAATTAGAGATGAACTCTTGAAAAGGATCAATGACATAGCATTGGATCTAGTATCGTTTGAACGGGTGAAGGAGCTTAATGTTACATCAGTAGCTGTCCTAAGAGATGTGAAGCAAAGAATGATTAGAGAAAAATTTCATTCTCTGGCAAAAGGGGAATCTTCATTATCTAATTATGATTTTAAATATGTTGTACCGAAACCAGCCGATGATAATATTAATTACGAATTATCATTTCTAACTGACCCGGATTCTAATCCACCAACTAATCTATATGCCATCATTGGTCGTAATGGAGTTGGTAAGACCCACTTACTTAATCAAATGGTTGAATCGCTAATAGAACCGAATGAAAATAATCCAAGGAAAAGTAGATTTTATAACAACATTTCTGATGAAAAGTTATTCAATAATATTATTTATGTTTCTTTTAGTGCATTTGATGAATCAAAATACTTAAAAAATCAACGTGGTAATAAAAAAAACATTAGGTATTCATATATTGGATTGAAGAAAAACTCTTCAGTTTCTAAAAAAAATTCAATTGAAGAAGTAAATAATGAAAGGGTAATAACAAAAAGCACTCAAAGGCTTCGAAAAGAACTTACATTAAGTTTATGGACGTGTAGAAAATTACCATCAAAGAGAGCTCGTCTTTTGCAAGCGATTGAGATGCTAAATACGGATCCGGTTTTTTCTGCCTCAGGAGTTATCGAGTTACTTAAGACTACAGAATTAGAAACTAATACTTATGGTAGAGCCAGGTTTGAAATGAGAGATTTATTGTTAGATGAATTAATCCTACTTGAAGAGGACTTTAAAGAACGGGCTATGTTATTTGCCAAAAAGTTAAGTTCAGGACATAGTATTGTACTCCTGACAATATCAAAGTTAATAGAAGAATTAGAAGAATCAACCTTAGTGCTACTAGATGAACCTGAATCTCACTTACATCCACCTCTATTATCAACGTTGACGCGAGTCCTGTCTAGACTACTAATTAAACGTAATGGGCTTGGTATAATTGCAACTCATTCACCAGTGGTATTGCAAGAAATACCTAAAAAGTGTGTTTGGATTTATCATCGAAGTGGTAATAATTTGAGTTTTGATAAACCAGAAGTCGAAACTTTTGGAGAGAATATAAATATTTTAACTAAAGAAGTATTTTCATTTGAACTTACTAACTCTGGATTTCATAAATTACTATACGATGTAGCTGAAAAGACAGATAGTTACGAAGAAGCGTTGGAGTACTTTAATAATGAACTAGGGATGCAAGCTCGCGCGATACTAAGGGCATTGATGACGGGGGAGAAAAGGAAGAAATGAGGAGGGTGAAAAAACCGAGCTATACTACAACTGATGTTTTTAATAAATGCATAAGTAGAGTAAGGAAGCGGAGTCTAAAAAAGAAGTTTAATGATGTTTTACCATACATAGAAGATGCAGCAGTTAAATATGAAGTTATGGCAGAAAATCAAGAACTTCATTTATTTTCAGATGATCTTTGTAACAATCATGATGTCACTATTAAAGAAATGGAAACTATATATACTGAACGTATGGTGGATAAAGCTTCAGCAGGTCGAGGTATCTATGATGAGATTATGAGTTTGTCTATTAATTGGACCTGTCCTGCCTGTGGTCAAAGAAAAGTATCGTCATTAGATCATTATCTACCTAAAGCATTTTATCCTTCCTTAGTAGTTACACCTTTTAATCTAATACCTTCGTGTGATCAATGTAATAAAAAGAAATTGGATCGGGTACCTGAATCGGTTGAAGAGTCGACTCTACATCCATACTATGATGAAATTGGGAATGATCGATTTTTATTTTCAAGAGTTATCAAATCTACTCCACCGGTAATCGATTTTTACATCAAACCTCCAGAAACATGGGATGAAATAAAAGCTAAAAGAGTTCAATTTCACTTTGAAACTTTTGAACTCAATTTTCTTTATAGAGTACACGCCGTTGACGAGATAATGGGGCAAATAGAATATTGGAACGATTTAAGTAAGTCAGAACTAAGTGAAGAATTGAGTAAACAGGCGAGAAGCAGATCAAAGTTTCAAGCAAATTCATGGCAAACAGCATTTTATGAAGGAATGTCAAAAAGTCCATGGTTCTGTGATAAAGGATTTAATCAATTTCTGATTTGAGTATAATTTGGAATCATCCCATAATTACTAAATTCTGGAATGATTAAGTGTAAGCGTAGTTGGAGAAAAAAATGAGGTTATTTAAATGCCTTGGTACTACTTTGTGACAGCAGTAAGTACTACACATTCTGATCGCAAAAGAATTATACTAATTATAGTAAGGTTTAAAGGGAAAAGATATAAATCTTGTTGAATACATAAACACCGGCAAACTATTACTGAAAAATAAATCCTAGACTGCCGGTGTTTAATTAATTTAACCACGTTTATGCTATGAAAAGTAACTTATAAGATTTGTGACTTTGTTCTTCTTATTTTTCGATATTTTCTACAATTGGCCGCAAATCATTTTTAATAAAGTTCCTTAATTTATCTGGCTGATCATGTATGATTGTTTTAAAGTTCCCTGTAACTAGAGAAGCTGATGTAACAACCATTGACGTAACTATATCTTGAGATAACAATCCTAGTATTGATAAAGCATTACTAATTGCCCATAAAGGCTTTTCAAATATACTTTTATGGACTCCTGTTTTTAATAACATATCATTATATTCCCTGATTAACTCATCTGTGTTTTCAAAGTTCTTCTCTTTAAATATTAATTCTCTTAATACACTTAATCCACTCTTATCACGTAATTGTAAAAATTTTTCGATATTAAAATCTCCATTTTGATAATGTTCTTTGAGATCTGGTAATCTATTGATCTCAAATATTTTTGTGCTTTGCCCTTTATCAAAATACACTTGTAAATGATCTATCTTTTCAAGAGTTTGAAGTTGGGGTGCAGAGGCATTAAAAAAATTACAATTTAAGACTCTAATTGCATCGTGTAAATCTATGAAACCACTAGTTACCTGATTACTAATTAGTTTAAGAATTAATTTTTCGTCGGTTACCCGTGTATATATATGTATCTTAGATATCAATTTTTTGGCAAAAATATCAAACTCTAGATTGGTATAATCAAAACGATCATATCTGAAGTATGGTTTCATTTCAGAAAATATGAATGATTCATCAACGTAATAAGCTATTAATTCTAACTCAGGTAGGTCTAATAATAGTTGATGATATTTTTTTGGGGTGTTCGGAAGTACTTGAGTGATAAAAGTGAAATAATCTAAACAAACCCTGTCGTAAATAAGCAAAGAAATAATAAAATGATTAAAGGCTCCTACTTTTTCCAGATTTTTTGCGAAATAAATATCTCGATTACTTTGTTCGTTCATGTTTTGTTCACTCCCTCTTATAATTGTTCATTTTATCATTTAACTCAGAGTAACATTTCTATCATAATTCCAGTAATTCGAAAAGGACAGATATTAATAAACATACATTCCTTTTCGAAGTGAAATCTAGTAATACAAATAAGAAGGATTATAGTAATTAACCGAGAATCTTGACAAAGAACATGTTATAGCCGAGGCATCAAAGGGATTTCCGCATCACTTTTGCTTGCTCATCAAATTGAATTAACTGATCAATTATTAATTGAGCAGGCAGTGCTATATGTTTAACTATTTCTAAACTGGAAATAGCTAGTCCGATTGAGTCTTCTAGTTCAATTATAGCATTGTTCATCAGATCGATTAGTATATCTTGTTCAGACTTGGAAATGAGATATCCTGTTATTTGGGAGTGGGTTTTTATGATATTTGTAATAAAAGAATGTAGTTCGTCCTTATATTCTTCAAGAAGTTCTTTTTTTAAATGACTGTGTCCCTTGAAAATCTGCTTCATACCTCGTAATAATTGTGCTATCTGTGCATTTAGTCCAAGCATATTTTGAGATAGCTTCACTAAATCCTTTGCAAAATCATCAAATACCATAGCACGATCTACTTGAACTGACGGTGGCAATGTGTCCGAGAGTGTCCATAACAACGTTTCTAATTTTCCACCTAGTGAGGGCTCAGCTACAAACAATAACTGATAGGGACCTTCATATTCATTCGATAAAATTATCCAACGATTTATTTGACCAAGAATCACAAGCCTGGCTATAATTTGCTTTGATTTAGGTAAATAGTGCACTTCTACCGCATTATAATCAAGGGTTTGTTTAGAATAGGCTGCGCAAACATCAATGACGATATTATGAGTGAGTACAGCAAAAAAGTTCCAATCTCCAATTCCATATCGACTAAAGTTTAGCACTACTTCGGAGACAGACTTTTTAAAGTTAGTGTCATAAAGGGCCATGCACTTCAAGATTGTATGAATTGTAGAACGTGTTTCTAATAGAGGGTCAATAGATGCTTGTAGTTTGACCGAGCCTGCTGGTTTTGTATGAATTTTTACTTGGCGTATATCATAATTTAATTGATTGATCTCATCTTCTCTTAGGTTTCTATCTAACTTTTTAGGAAGTTGCTCATTCAACAATCGTCTTAAAGAAGCTTTATTTGGAGCTGTACCGCTGAAGTAGAGTTTGCCATCCTCAACATATGAACTAAATGAAGGTGTTTCTTCTGGTTTGGCTCCCGGTCGAAGAACTAAATTGTCATCAGTATTAATAGTAGGTGGTTCTTTGTGTCGTTCGCCTCTTAAAGACCAAACATTCATTGGGAATATCGTATAGGGGAGAAATGCTTTATCAACTTCTAAACCAAATGCAGCATTACAATCGTCGCAGATCAAAGAACCCGTCTTATGTTTACCAGTCCAATTGGAATTGAAAATATGCTCTTTACTTCCAGCTGGAAGATGACCTTCACAATAAAAACATGCTGTCCATCTCTGTGAAGTTGGAATAGATACCTTAAGATCGTTCACTTAAAAATCCTCCTACCCTCATGACCTTCAGGGAATATTTTATATTTATATTTACATAAATCAACTCGCAGTAGCAAGTATTTTAAAATCCTATTAGTACAAAAAGATGCCAATTACTCCGTATCTGTAACTATATAGAATAGCACCAAGCCAACCTACAACTTCACTCTACGAATCTACTACTAGATTTTTGTGTAAAACGATAGATTCTTTCAAGTATGTTCATTTAATATAATCTCGACTTGGAATTTATCTGGATTTTAAGATAGACATTTTTCTCATCGTTTCAAAATTAAGATGAGAAATTTTTGTATACTCTATATGATTACTAAGAAAAATTAAATATCTCAAAAAAAACTTGCATATAACAAGGAGATGCAAGTTATATTCGAACACCGTCAGGAAAACATATATTAATTGATGGTGGAGGAACGGTACAATTTGGAAAACAGAAAGATCAATGGAAGTTAAGACAAGATCCATTTGAAGTAGGTAAAGATGTTTTAGTCCCCCTCTTAATGAAGCGGGGCGTGCATCGACTAGATGTACTTGTTATTTCCCATCTAGATTCAGATCATATCGGTGGTTTAATTGAAGTGTTAAGGACGATACCTGTTGAAGAAATATGGTGGAATGGCAGTTACAAAGAATCGGAGGATATTAAGGATTTATTTAAGCTTATTATCGATAAAAAAATTACATTACGAAGTCCAATTATGGGAGAAAAGATTGAACTTGATAAAGCAACTACATTTGAAATTTTATGGCCTTTAGTAGAAGCTACGACAGAAATTCAAATGATTTCTGAGCAAAATGAGCAAAGTCTAGTTTTTACCATGCATCTATTCGACCAGACCTTTTTGTACACTGGCGATATTGGTGAACGTGCAGAAGAAAATATTGTTAATTACTTGTATAGTAATAATGAAGAGATTAACAATATAGCAGTGATGAAAGTTGCACATCATGGAAGTCGTTATTCGACGAGCTACTCATGGCTTTCCTATTTTGAGCCAAGAACCTCAATAATATCGGTAGGTCGCTATAATGTATATGGTCATCCACATCCATTAGTCTTATCTCGATTAGAACAATATAATTCTATCATTTGGCGCACTGATCAACTCGGAGAAGTGAAGCTTCGAGTTACAAATGACGATATCTATTTTATGAACTGGAAATAAGAAGTGTACGTACGTGATATAATTTGATATGCTTTTAATGAAAGTTTCTGAGATCAAACTGAAAATGAACTGAAAATTATAAATTCAAAAAATAAAATTGAAAATAGTTGCAACCTTCTTTTATATTATTCCGTCAATAAGGTTGCATGAGAGGGGGAGCTTTCGCGTGGTAGAGCCTTCACTGATTAAAGCTGCTCAATCCGGAGATCGAGAAGCATTAGTCACTCTTTTGCGAGAGATAGAAAACCATGTGTATAGAACCGCATATTATATATTGAACAATGAGCAAGATGCTCTTGATGCTTCACAAGAAGCGTTAATTCGCATATATACCAAAATTGAAACATACGAAGAAAAAGCTCAGTTCAAAACATGGGTTCAACGCATTGTTACAAATATTTGTATTGATAAGTTCCGCAAAACTAAGCCTACAATTTCTATCGATGAACATGAAATTGTATTTCAGGATAAGAGTTGTGTTGAGCATGATGTAATGGCAGGTTTTGCAATAGAAGAAATTAAACATGCAATTGATCAATTACCTGAGCATCATCGCACAGTAGTGATTTTAAGGTATTTGCAAGATTTCTCATACAATGAGATTGCTGTATCACTTGATCTACCTTTGAACACTGTAAAATCTTATTTATTCCGAGCACGGCAACAGCTGCAACATTTACTTCAAGATTATCAGAAAGGTGGTGTAAGAGGATGAATTGCACAGAGGTTGGTGAATTGATGCAACGAAATTTAGATTACGATTTGAGTGAGTTAGAATTAGAAACATTAATGACTCATTTAAGCGACTGTGCCCAATGTACAGTTTTGTTCGAAAAATTAACGTTATTATCAGGAAGTTTAGAGCAATTGCCTCGTGTAACCCCTTCCATCAGCATTGTTGATGCTATATTGCCAGAACTTGAAAGAATTGATAAAGAGAAACGTAATTCATTAATCGTAGCTAAGCAAAGACGTACTAGATGGTTCACTTCTGTTGGTAGTATAGCTACAGCTGCAGCGATTGTTGTACTTATGGTTAATTTGAATGGCATACCGGCTACCAATAACTCGTCGGCAACTGATCTGGCGATGAAACTTAATGTTGAAAATAGTACTGCGAGCGAACCAACTACAGATCTCTTTATTGCAAGTCAAGAGGACGCAGAAAGTGAAGATGCCTTATCACCTAGGTTGAGAGCATCAGATTCTGTGGAACAATATGCTCTTGAATCGGGCTCAACCCATAACTATGCTCAAAGTGATGATGTTTCAGATAAGAATCAAGGTGTAGAAAGCACCGCTGTAGCTCCTACATTACCTAGCATTAAAAAAGATTCTTCTACAGAAAGACCAAAGGATACTTTATCTACTGCTTTTGTCCCTACATTAACAGGATCCTTAACGGAAAAAGTAGATAAATTAGGAGTATTGAATGAACTTGCTACTACAATTCAAGCTCAATCTGGGGAAGCTGAAGAAGTAAATGTGCAACAATATTTAAGTAATGATGAAAAGGTCTATTTAAAGTTTGAAGAGCATACAATATCGGTGTATGAGACAAGTTCAAATCAAATAATGAAGCAATGGGATCTACCACAACAAGGTTTATTTGAATTTATTGAATGGGATAATGAAGGCAAAAACTTTACTTTTCAAGTAACTGATGAAGCGGGACAAATTACTAGTTATACTTGGAAATTAATTGAACAACAATAGTCACACAAATGAGCTACTATGCGTATACTACACTATGTCAAAGTCTACGACAGGGTCTACCGTCGTATGACCATTCTAAAGCTAGTACCATGGATCTAGCTAAGAATGTTAACATAATAACAAAGGGATGTTTTCATTATTATGAAACATCCCTTTGTTTTGTATGTCATGCTTACTGCAACACATTGTTGCTATGGATGTGAGGAAGTTGTCCCAGCAACAACAAGTTTTAATTAGCAAGTTTAAGATATAATAAACACTGGAGCTGTGATATGAAATTAGATCGTTTATTATCAATTGTGACCATGCTTTTAAATCGCAATATTATCCAGGCAAAGGAACTGGCTGATCGTTTTGAAGTTTCTGTGCGTACAATCTACCGGGACATCGAAGCGATTAATCAGGCAGGTATCCCCATTGTCACTTTTCAAGGAATGAACGGGGGAATCGGACTTGCCAAAGGATACCGGCTTGATCGCAATGTATTAACAAATGATGAATTAGCGGCTATAATCACAGCGCTTCGGGGCATGTCCAATTCGTACATTAGCCAAAGTAATGAACAGCTTGTTGAGAAAATAAATAGTATCATCTCTCCAGCTCGAGCAGCAGAATTTCACTTGAAGTCGAATCATTTAATTATCGACCTTACTCCTTGGGGTAGCTCCGGGAGTCTTGAATTTAAGTTGCAGTTAATCAAGCAAGCAATTGAACAGCAAACACGTATGAGATTTAATTATTCCAACGCCAATGGGGAGCTGACGTTTCGAATTGTCGAACCTTATACTCTCATATTGAAGGGAAGGCATTGGTATCTTGAAGCCTTCTGCCTCAAACGAGGTGAATTTCGCTTGTTCAAGCTACTTCGAATAAAAGACCCAATTCTTTTGGAGCAAGTCTTCACAAGAGACTCAATGCCCATACGAGAGAATAGTGTAGGTGAGGAGTGGGTTTCATCGCAAAACTCAATCGAAATTACACTTTGTTTTCAAAAAAATAGGCAGCATCTTGCTGAGGAGTGGTTTAGTATTGAGGAAATTCTCATCCAGGAAGATAGAAGCATCCTTGTTCGACCAATTTTCCCTGAGAATGAATGGTTGTATGGATTTATTCTTAGTTTAGGTCCTGATGTCGAGGTGCTTGAGCCACTACATTTACGTCAAATTATTGAGAGTAGAGCTAGGAAAATAGCAAATATATATGGATCGTTAGAACAAACCTGACAGATAGTTGTCAGGTTTGTTCTTTTATAATTGCAATATAACTAAGAAGGAGTGATACAATGACTACTGAGATTCAATATGGAGGACATCAAGATCCGAAATCGACCCATCTCCAGCCATTAAAAATTGAAGAAAAGGATAGCATAATATTAGCAGGTATTAGTGTCATAACGACTAATGCAGAAGAAGTTAGTGGAAAAGGACAGCTTGGGGCGTTATGGACAAAATTCTATACGGATGATGTTAGCTCACTTATAGCGGAGAAAGCAAGTGATGGCGCTATTTATGGATGTTACACTGATTATGAGAATGGTGCTGAGGGACGGTATCGGCTGCTCATTGGTATGAGAGTTCAGAATATAGATAACAAGCCAGCTGGGCTGGACTTTGTCATAACTCCAGCAGCAAAATATGCTGTGTTTACAACATCACGTGGTCCGATTCAAGAGGTAGTATTTCAAGCGTGGAATGCTATTTGGCAATGGTCGGAAACATCCAGTATGAAGCGGACCTTCACAGGTGACTTCGAATATTATGATGAGCGCAGCGCAGATCCGGCTAATGCACAGGTCGATATCTATATTGCGATTGAATAAAATAAGAAGGTCGTCGTAAATAAAGAAGTGCTATCGCGCAAGGTAATAGACCGTACGGGATAGCACTTTAATTTTAAATATCCAGTATTGCTTTCCTCATACTTTCAAAGCTTATTGCACCTACTTGCTGTTTTTGAATGATTCCCTTTTCATTCAAAATAAATGTGGTTGGATAAGCAGATACTTTATACTTCTTACTGACCGTGCCTGTTTTATCAAGAATAACAGGAAAACTTAGTGATCTCTCATCCACATATTGTTCAACGTCACGTGTATTATTTTCTTGACTCGTTACATTTACAGATAGTATCGCAACATCCCCGCCTTGATAATGCTCGTATAGCTTCTCAATATGTGGCATTTCTGCTTTACATACACGACACCACGTAGTCCAGAAGTTAATGATGACTTTTTTCCCTCGATAATCGGCCAAATTCACAGAATTTCCTTGTACGTCTATAAGCTGGAAGTTTGGAGCACTCTGTCCATTACGAATACCGATAACTGCATGGTTCTCCTCATCTACAAGTTGAGTGGATGTTCGATCTGAGAATATTCCATCTTGTATCTGATCATGCACCATACTACCAATGAGCCCTATGACAAAGGCTAGAGAAAGTAGCTGAACTGTGTAACGAGCTGTTATTTCTCTAGAAGGATTATGCAATAATAGCAACAGCAAGATAGAAAGAAGCAGAATTACATAATGTAAGAGCTGTGAAGAGCTAGCTAATAAAAGCTGTGCCGCACTAAATAGCAAGGTCCAGCCCGATATCATGATTACTGTGAACGCAGCAGCATGACGATGCCCTAGTTTAAACTTGAAACGATAGCCGATATAAATAACGGCTACTACAGTAGCTAGCCAGAAGCCTTTAGAACCTCCGTCAAAGAAAAGAAGTGCCTGCGGATTACGAATAAAGCTCAACGGGTCGAAGAGAAGTAGACTGCCCTTCCAGATGATCATCCATATGAAAACGGAATTCCATGCATATGACTGTAATATTTCCTTTTCTGAATGTCCCCTGCTTCTAATACGAACTGCCAGAACACCCATTATTCCAGCCATTAAATAGATAAGCAAATCCATATTTAATACTAAAGGACCAAGTTGAAGGTTTTGCATCTCATATTCTCCTTTCTTAGCCTTTGCGTTTGATTAATAATCTTTAAGTGGTAAAGGTAAACTGATGTTCTTCGTTGTTATTGGTTGCTATTTAATCTTGTAGAGGTTCGTTATCTGAAAATAAATCTGGATTTTGCAGTAGCATATCGGTCAGTATATGTGTTAATTTCACAGTGTCGCATACCCACATATCTGCATCGCCAAATGGTGCTTTGTAAATTGCACCTTGCTGCTCAAGTAGACTTTCTACCTTCCAAAAATGCTCTGACCAAGATAACCCGTGGTGTCTTCGAGATGGAACCTCTATTTCCGTTCCATCAGGTAGAATCGTATATAGGTTCTCATGACCAACTGTCATCCTTCCTGGTATGTCGATCCATTCCTCTATTCCGTGAATGAATGTATTCCTCCGTTGGTCAACACCTACTAACAATATCTGTGCTTTTCGATCAAGTAGTTTTCCCCAAGCTGATTCGCGGTGGCAAGGTGTATCGAACCTCTCCGCACCAGTTATAAATGACTCTGCATCCTGGCCTAAAGCAGCGACGGAATGAGTCGGATGGAGTGAGCGTAGCACACCTTCTCGTTGGCGAAACAGTTCAGGTAAAATACCTACACATACTGGAGACGATTCAACATAGAACTTAGGGCTATCTGCATTGACGTAGGACCATGTATGTGTCGGCAAGACTAGTAGCCCCTCTTGCATATATTGTGACAGGGCATCCAAGACGGTATCTGCTCCGCCTGCAACGTCGCCGATGCGTTTCATCGAGGAGTGCATTAGGATGGTACCATATTTATCAATTGCTGCATTTTCAAGTTGTTTCATTAGACTATGTTTAGTGTGCAAATCAATTCCTCCAATGTATATAATGAATGGTTAACTTCCATTATACCTAAATGTATTGGAACAAACGACCTTTAGCTTATGTGCTAGAACAAAAATGAAGTTGCTATTATATCTAAACCGAACAATTATTGCACTTTTAGTAAGACAGTGTTACACTTTGTGTCGTTAAAACCAATTAGATAGGTTTTAGTTAAAGATAATGATAAAATTATTAATATAAGTATAAGTTCAAAAAGCGGGATTTTTGAACAACCTCTATATAACATGAGATAATTTAGGTGGTGGTAAGGTGGATGCAAAAGATGTGATCAAAGATGTTCAAAATGGTAATTTCAAACCATTTTATGTCGTATACGGAAAAGATCGTTATCGAATGGAACAATTTATAGATCTAGTCAAGAACAAAGTATTTACTGATGAAGAACAAGGTATGGGAATTATTAAGTTTGATACGTCTGAAACGCCATTGGAAGAAATTGTACTTGAAGCGGAGTCTCCTTCATTTTTTCTTGATAAAAAATTAATTATTGTTAGAGATAGTTCAATTATGTGTGCTGCTATTAAGGAGAGTAACAAGATAGAACATCATGCTGACTCCCTTTTGAAGTATATGGAATATCCACTTGAGAGTTCGATCATTGTTTTTGCAGTGTATGCAGAAAAATTAGATGAACGTAAAAAACTTGTAAAGCAGATGAAGGAAAGAAGATGTGTTGTTCATTTCCCAGAGTTAGATCATAATCAGTTGAAACAGTGGCTAACTAAACTAGCAGGTGATCAAGGCAGATCAATGCAAGTTGAAGGAGCAGAGCTACTTATTAGTCGTGTTGGTGTATCTATGCAACAGCTCTCACAAGAGTTGAACAAGCTTTGTTTGCATGTTGGTGATGGTGGGAAGATCACTGAGGAATTAGTGGCACAGTTGACAACGACTACTGTAGAAGAGGATGTATTCGCTCTAGTAGATGCTATCGTCAATATTAAATTAACTCCGGCACTTTCTATGTATCGTCAACTATTAATTCGCAAAGAAGAGCCAATTAAGCTAGTAGCGCTAATAGCTCGCCAATTGCGGATGATGCTACAGATTAAAGAATTAGAACAGCATCATTATAGCCCCCAGCAAATGGCTGGTATTCTTGGTGCACATCCGTATAGTGTGAAGCTTGCTGCAGAAAAGGCAAGACATTATGAGATAAAGCAGCTAGCCCTACTATTAAGTTCTTTAGCAGATCTAGATTATGGTATGAAAACAGGTCAAGTTGATAAAGCACTTGGGTTGGAGTTGTATATACTATCACTAGGGAGTACATATCGAATGCAATTCTCTCATAGATGAAGTTCAAAACAGTCACTTGTGATCACGATGATAATGCTTACGTAGCTTAGTCTGCGTCGAATATGCCCCCCATCGAAAGCCTGCGTGTGCTCACGTACCAATAACGTACGCTGTGCTACTCGTTTTCGCTGTGGGGCATCTTCTTGGTGCTGACAAGCAAATGTTTTGAACCTTTATTTTAAGATAAACGTCAAATAGCGGACTTTGATAATGATGATTGACTTCGTCGTATATTCAACATGGAATATGAAGCGAAAAAACTAAAAATAAACATAAAAAAATCCTCTCCTTGAATAAGGTGAGGATTTTATCGTTCATCAGCTATTATGCTTGAGCGCTAAGAGCGTTAAGTTTTTTAGCAAGACGAGATTTTTTACGAGCAGCAGCATTTTTATGAATTAGGCCTTTAGTAACAGCCTTGTCCAATTTTTTTGAAGCATTGATCAAAGCAGATTTAGCTACTTCAACATCAGTGCCTGCGATTGCTACATCAGCAACTTTAACTGCAGAACGAAGAGCAGAACGTTGAGAAGCGTTCAAAGCACGACGTTTTTCATTCGTTTTAACACGTTTGATAGCGGATTTAATGTTTGGCATGGAATTCACCTCCTAGACTAGTCAAGCGTTTCTTTCCAGAAACCTTATCAACACAACTTAAAATATATTATCATGATGGATACTAAAAAGCAATAGCAGAGCGGTTCTTAATCAATAAAATCAATATTGCATGAAATGGATATATATCGCTAACAATATGCTTACAACGTAATGAGAAGGTGGGAAAATAATGACTTCAATTGATATGCAACAATATAATGTGAGAACTGATCTTGCCTTGGAAGCCGTTGAAATGGCAGTGGAACTAAGTGGCGATGCAATAGCAGGCGTTGCAATGGAAACTGATGAGGATAATGGAATTAAAATCACTAGACTTCATGTTCAAGATCAAATAGGTTCTAATGCAATTGGAAAAATGATCGGCCACTATGTCACTCTTGAAGTTCCTGAACTACGTAATGGTGATACAACCTTGCAGGATAGAGTTGCAACAGCTATGGCCAAAGAATTTGAGCAATTCCTTGTTCGCTTAGAAATTCCCAAAGATGCAAAAGTACTTATTGTAGGACTGGGCAACTGGAATGTAACGCCAGATGCACTTGGTCCTATCGTTGTAGAAAATGTGATGGTGACGAGACATTTCTTTGAACTAATGCCCAATGATGTTGCTCCTGGTTATCGTCCGGTAAGTGCTGTCTCCCCTGGTGTGTTAGGCATAACAGGAATTGAATCCAGTGAAATCGTAAAAGGTATTGTGGATCAGTCGAAACCTGATCTAATTATAGCAATCGATGCCCTCGCTTCTAAGTCAATTGAACGAGTAAATACAACGATACAAATCGCAGATACTGGTATTCACCCTGGATCTGGTATCGGAAATAAACGTAAAGGACTTACACTTGAAAGTCTAGGGGTTAAGACGATTGCGATTGGAGTACCAACAGTACTCTATGCAGCAACGATTGTGAACAATACTATTGATCTAATGCGCAATCATCTATCTAAAGAAGATGGAGACAATGATCGGATTTTTGGATTGTTGAACAAGATGAGTGAACAGGAACGTTTAACGTTTGTAAAAGAAGTATTAGACCCAATTGGGCATAATATGCTCGTGACACCGAAAGAAATTGATGAATTTATTGAAGATGTAGGTAATATTATTGCAAGTGGATTGAATGCTGCATTACATGATGCGATTGATACA
Source organism: Paenibacillus endoradicis (assembly GCF_024721975.1). The sequence continues at coordinate 304,181 of NZ_JANQBB010000005.1, forward strand.
AGTAATGTAGCAGCCTATACACACTAATGATTCGCATGTTGGCCACTAGAAAGTAGCGATTTGCTATTACTCTAGTGGCTTTTTCATTATAAATGAGGATGTTTGTAAATAAGTAATATCGTCTACCGAAGTTATATCTATAAAAATGTAAATATCTGTTCTACTATAATCTGAAAATTCATAGAGTATTAATAGATTACTAGACTAGTGGTAGAGAGAAAGGGGAGACCCGCATTGGAAAGAAGAATGACAATTCCACATAATGAACAAGATTGGAACGAATTGAATGAAATATGGAAGTTTGCAAAACGATTTTTAATAATGGTACTTGTTACTATGGTTGCGGTAGTAGTTATCGGAGCTGGAGCATTAATACGAGTTAATTTGGCAGATACTAATACGACAACAGAGTCAGGACTTACCCTCCAAGTCGAAAATAAATATGTGCAAGGAATGTTAGCTGAAGAATTGCCCATATATGCTTCATACCAACCAACGCAATCATTTTCAATGAGTCAACTAGGTATATGGCTATTTAAACAAATAACTGGTGTCAGTAAGACTAATACTAATGTTGCAGCTATTGATAATAGTCTTGATCAACAACAGATGAATGATTTACTTGATGAATGGAATGAACCAAAAGATGGTGTAGATTCTAATGGAATAGTACCTGTAGAACCAACAGCGAAACCTAGTGATGTTACTTCAGTAAAAGGGGATGATAGTGTAGTTTTTATCTATCACACTCACAATAGAGAATCATGGAATAGCGAGATTCAAGAAGGAGAAAGCAATGCTAGCTCCAAATCGAAAAATATTACATTAGTCGGAAAACGTATAGCGCAACAACTTGAAGACAAAGGTATTGGCGCAATGGTATCAGATACAGATTATCCAACAGTGATACCTAATTATGAATGGAGTTATAGTTACAAATATTCAAAAAAGACAGTAAAAGAAGCTATTGCCAGCAATGATAATCTCAAATATTTCTTTGATATACATCGTGATTCGCAAGCGCGTAAATATACAACTGCAGAAATTGATGGAGTCAGTTATGCACAAGTGTTTTTTATTATCGGACAACGCAATACTAATTGGAAAGAAAATGAAGCATTTGCTAAGAAGATAAATGAAAAGATAGAAGAGAAGTATCCAGGTTTATCACGAGGTATATTAGGGAAAACTGCTGCTACTGGTAATGCAGAGTACAATCAATCTCTAGCTGAACAAAATGTACTCATTGAAGTGGGTGGAATAGAGAATACGCTAGAGGAATCATACCGTACGGCAGATGTGCTTGCTGAAATTATATCTGAAATATATGAAGAAAGTAAAAAATAGGTACATATTACATTGGTAATGAGAGGGAGCGTGAACGAGATGTTTCGAGGTAAAGCTTGGAAATGGCTATTAGTAGGAAGTGCAATGACGATCATTGTGCTTTATATGTTGGAGATGACCACGACTGGAATTGAGCGAGTATATGGTCCACTATCTCCTCAACAATCTGTTGCTCTTCAACAAAATGAAGCATATGAAGCTCCTGATACAACCAATCCATCCTCAGAAACAGTAACGATAGATCCTTCACTTTCGCCAATTGAACAGGAGATTGCGGCACTTGAACAAGAGGTTGCTCGCTTGAAGAAGCAAACTTTGGAAAATGAAAAGACACATCTACAATCGCAATTGTTACTTAATGAAGCTGCAGAGCAACCTGCTGTGAATCGTTTAGCGGATACAACTTCTGGTGTTCTTCAAAATGCTTCTAGTTCAGGGATGCAGTACATCGCTCAATTGTTCAGCAAGGTCATAAATTAATAGGGGTAGTTCAAAAAGCGAACTTTGATAACGAGTATGCTAAAGTAGCCTATTCGACATCGAATATGAAGCGAACTTGGGAAGTCCGGGCCGCGTGTACCAATAACGTACACCGGCGCTTCCTCCTTCTTCAAGAAGCTCTTCATCTTCTCGACTTGCGAAAGCCCCCTTTTTGAACTCTCATTGGAAGATGTAGTTCAAAAAATCATATTTTTACGCAAGCGACGCTCTATTTGTGTGTCGCTTGAAAAGTTTTCACCTTCTCCATTGATGTACCCAACGCTTACTGTTATAATAGGTTGATTGATTTCATTCAAGGATTGTGTGGGGGTTTGGCATGACCGACGTTCGTGAAAGACAGAAGAAAATTAGAAATTTTTCTATTATTGCTCATATTGACCATGGTAAGTCAACATTAGCAGACCGCTTATTAGAAGTAACGGGCTCGTTAACTTCCCGTGAAATGCAAGCTCAGTTTCTAGATAATATGGATCTTGAGCGTGAGCGTGGGATAACAATTAAATTGCAATCCGTTCGATTATCGTATCGTGCAAAAGATGGAGAAGATTACATTCTTAATCTCATTGATACGCCAGGGCATGTCGATTTTACATATGAGGTTTCACGAAGCTTAGCAGCTTGTGAAGGGGCATTGTTAGTCGTGGATGCGGCACAAGGTATTGAAGCACAGACTTTGGCGAATGTATATTTGGCATTAGACAATAACCTTGAGATTCTTCCGGTTATTAACAAGATTGATTTGCCAAGTGCAGAGCCTGAGCGTGTTAGGCAAGAGGTAGAGGATGTTATCGGGATTGATGCTAGTGAGGCAGTACTCGCTTCAGCAAAAGCAGGTATCGGAATTGTTGAGATACTTGAACAAGTTGTTGAAAAAGTACCAGCACCTACGGGTGACCCTGACCAACCATTGAAGGCACTAATCTTTGACTCGCATTATGATGCATATAAAGGCGTTATCGTATATGTTCGGGTAATGGATGGTGGAATTAAAGCAGGTCAGAAAATTCGGTTTATGGCAACTAAAGCGGAATTTGAAGTTATCGAAGTAGGAGTATTCTCACCTCGAGCTACTGTAATCGATGAATTACGCGTTGGTGATGTAGGTTTTGTTGTGGCAGGTATTAAAAATGTGAAAGATACTCGTGTCGGTGATACGATTACTGACGCAATTAAACCGGCCCCAGAAGCATTGCCTGGTTACCGTCGTATTAATCCTATGGTATACTGTGGTCTTTATCCAATTGATTCTCAAGATTACAACGATCTTCGTGATGCTCTAGAGAAACTTGAACTTAATGATGCATCTTTACGTTACGAACCAGAATCTTCAACAGCATTAGGATTTGGCTTCCGTTGTGGTTTCCTAGGTCTATTGCATATGGAGATTATTCAAGAACGTATTGAGCGTGAGTTCAATATTCCACTAATTACAACAGCACCAAGCGTAATTTACAAAATTACTTTAACAAACGGTGAGACGTATAATATCGACAATCCATCTAACTATCCAGAAATCGGTAAATTAGATTTTGTTGAAGAGCCATTCGTTAAAGCAAGTATAATTGTTCCAAATGATTATGTTGGAGCTATTATGGAACTTTGTCAGAACAAACGCGGTGAATTCGTTAATATGGAATACTTAGATGAAAATCGAGTAACGATTATTTACGAAATGCCTTTAGCAGAAATAGTATATGATTTCTTTGATCAATTGAAATCTAGCACAAAAGGATATGCATCATTCGATTATGAGATTTCTGGCTACCGCCGCTCTAATCTAGTGAAGATGGACATTATGTTGAATGGAGAACAAGTCGATGCTTTATCTGTCATTGTTCACCGTGATCGTGCATTCCATCGTGGTCGCATCATTTGTGGTAAACTTAAAGGTCTTATTCCTAGACAAATGTTTGAAGTTCCAATTCAAGCTTCGATCGGAACGAAAATTATCGCTCGTGAAACAGTAAAAGCGATGCGTAAAAACGTTCTAGCAAAATGTTACGGTGGTGATATTAGCCGTAAACGTAAATTGTTAGAGAAGCAAAAAGAAGGTAAGAAACGTATGAAGCAAGTAGGTAGCGTTGAAGTGCCTCAAGAAGCTTTCATGGCGGTTCTGAAGATCGACGAAGATTAATGGAATAACATACACTTCATGCAAAGATGAAGTATCTATTGAGGGTTGCCCAATCGTCGTTTCGAGGAGCGATAATGGGCAGCCCTTTTTATATAGTATATTGAATGCTTACGAAGTAACTTTTCATTCTCTTGAGAGTTACAAGAAGTATCATGAAAAGTAAAGTCAATGCTTACGATGTTACTTTTCATTCGATTCAAGAATTACAAGAAGTATCATGAAAAGTTTTAGGAGGTTAGCAAATGCAACCGATACCACAAGCTTTATATATTCACATCCCGTTTTGTACGAATAAATGTCATTATTGTGACTTTACTTCTTATATATTGAAGGGACAACCAGTTGATGCTTACTTAGATGCACTTGAGCTTGAGATGCAACGAACAGTGGAGATATGGAAGCCAGAAACGATCAAAACCGTATTTGTTGGCGGTGGAACACCAACTGTTTTAACGCCTCCTCAGATGGAGAAGTTTCTTGCGTCTGTTAGACGTTGGTTCCCACTTGCTGATGATGTTGAATTTTCGATGGAAGCTAATCCTGGCACAACAGATAAGGATAAGTTACAAGCAATGTTCGATGGTGGTGTCAATCGATTGAGTTTTGGCGTGCAGTCGTTTGATAATGAATTATTGAAACGAATTGGACGTATACATGAAGTAGAAGATGTGTATCGTAGTCTTGAAAATGCGAGAGCAATTGGTTTTACGAATATGTCGATCGACTTAATGTTCGGCTTGCCTGGTCAAACTGTCGAATTATTAGAAGATAGTGTACGTAAAGCATTAGAACTTGATTTGCCACATTACTCACTTTATAGCTTGAAAATTGAAGAGAATACATTGTTCCACAAACTTTATGAAAGTAACCAATTAGTACTTCCTCATGAAGATGATGAATATGCAATGTTTCTCCTATTAATGGAGAGAATTAAAGAGCGTGGCTATAAACATTATGAGATCAGCAACTTCGCTAAGCCTGGTTTTGAGAGTAAGCATAATTCTACCTATTGGCGTAATGAGCCGTATTATGGACTAGGAACTGGTGCGCATGGTTATGTCAATCGAGAGCGACATGTCAATATTAAAGGTGTTCAACCTTATATTGAGGCCTGCAAAACAAAGTTACCTCGTCTAGATCAATTTGAGGTATCTGAACAAGAAGCGATGGAAGACTTTATGATGGTTGGTTTACGTCTCGCAGATGGTGTTAAATCATCCGTATTCCATGCTCAATTCCCTAATGAAACGCTAGATTATCATTTTGGAACGATAATTAACGATCAAATGGACAAAGGCTTGTTAGAACGTGTAGAAATACAAGATGATATCATCTACCGATTAACCGATAAAGGGCTGCTACTGGGCAACGAAGTGTTTGCAGCATTTCTTGAAGATAGGGAATAAATAGGATTGCATAATCCTCCGAAATGATGTATATTCATTCATATTGACTGTATAATTATGAATGAGTACTTTTCGGAGGTGAAGGCAGCTATGCAAACACTACATGTTTTATGTAGAAATGCTACGTCAGATGATGTAGAATCTTTGTATCAATTAATTAAAGGTTACGCTGAGAAAGGAATCATGCTGCCTCGATCGAAGGAAGCACTTATTCGCAGCATAGACACTTTTGTTGTTGCCGAAGTGGATGGAAAATTCGTTGGATGCGGAGCATTAACGAGACTAGGTGATGATTTAGTAGAAATTCGTTCACTTGGTATGACCGAGGGTTATAAAGGTTATGGCATTGGTGGGAAAATTGTAGATCGCCTTATTGAAAATGCGCAAGCACAAGGCATTAGTAAAATAATGGCGTTAACATATGCGGTATCATTTTTTTTGAGAAATGACTTTACGGTTGTTGAAAAAGAGATTTTTCCTGAGAAAGTGTGGACAGATTGTATTAGCTGTCCAAAACGTCATGCATGCGATGAAATCGCAGTTATGAAAAAAATCCTATAAATTATTAATATAAATACCAAATCGACTTGACAATAATCAGACCGATTTGGTATTTTTGTATTAACGATTAGCACTCGGGGTTGATGAGTGCTAACGAAATAGATTATAATAAGTTTTACACCTTAAGAATGGAGGAATGAGAAATGCTAACAGAACGACAAAGGTTGATTTTAAAAGCGATAGTGGATGATTATATCCGATCAGCAGAACCGGTCGGATCAAGGAGCATTTCTAAGCGTGATGATATTGGTTATAGTCCAGCTACTATTCGTAATGAAATGGCGGACTTAGAAGAACTTGGATTTCTTGAACAACCACATACATCTGCAGGTCGAATTCCTTCAACAAGAGGTTATCGTTACTATGTAGATCATTTAATTAATAAAACCGAGACTTCTGAAATTGATCATTCCGTCATTCGCTCATTTGTAACAGATGAGATGAATCGTATGGAACAAGTTATCCAACATGCTGCACTTGTACTATCGAACTTAACCAATTACACATCTATTTTATTAGGACCTGAATTATTTACTAATTCATTACAGCATTTTGGTTTAATCCCATTAACTGATACGAGTGCCGTTGCGATAATTGTTACGAATACAGGGCATGTTGAAAATCGTACAATACAATTGCCTCAAGGATTATCCATGGACCAATTACAGCAAGTGACGAATATTTTGAATGCGAAGCTTGCAGGTGTGCCACTGTTCCATTTGAAAGCAAAACTGTACGCTGAGGTAGGCCAGGAACTTGAACGCTATGTCGGTCATTTTGAAGGTCTTCTTAACGTTATCGATGATGCGTTGAAACAAGGGGACGAGCATCGCGTATTTATGAGTGGTGCAACCAATATGTTGATACAACCTGAGTTCAAAGATGTTGATAAGGTTAAGACGATTCTGGATATGCTAGAGGAGACGCCTACAGTGATGAAGTTGTTTTCTGCATCTCCACAAGGGATACAAGTTCGTATTGGATCGGAAAATGATCATATAGCCATCACAGATTGCAGTATAATTACAGCAACTTATGCGCTAGATGGAAATGTGCTTGGTACGATTGGAATTCTCGGCCCAACTCGGATGGAATATGAAAAAGTAATCCGTTACTTAGATCTAATCTCCAAAGATGTGGGTACAGCAATGAGTCGTTGGTATAAATGAGTAAGTTCTAACTAATTCAAGGAGGTGATAGGGTGAGTACTAAGAAGCAAAATAATGAATTCGTTGATACTGCGACTGAGCAGGTCGATTCAGATATGAATCACGATGAAGTGAATGAGACTACCCAACAAGCTGCCCAAGAGCCGCAAGTTAATGAGGTGACTGAGGAAAATTCGCAAACAGTTGAATTGTTAGCACAATTAGACGAGGCACAGCAAAAATTACTTAGAGTTCAAGCAGACTTTGATAATTTCCGTCGTAGAACTCAGAAAGAAAAAGAAGAGCTTGCGAAATATGCATCAGCTAAACTAGTCGAAAATCTACTTCCAACTGTTGATAATTTTGATCGTGCTATCGCAGCTTCAGCTGCTAATCAAGACTATGACGCATTGGCAAAAGGTGTAGACATGATCTTCCGTCTACTTATGAGTACGGTGGAAGCTGAAGGTTTAATAACGATGGATACGATTGGTCAACCATTCAATCCTGAATATCATCAAGCGGTTATGACTGTTGAAACTGATGAATATGAAGAAGGTATTATCGTTGAGGAACTTCAAAAAGGTTACTTGATTAAGGATAAAGTAATAAGACCAGCGATGGTTAAAGTTAGTGGCTAACAGTAGATGTAGTTCAAAAAGCGGACTTTGATAACGAAGATTAGGCTAACGTAGCATATTCGACATCGAATATGAAGCGAACTTGGAAAGTGCGGTTCGCGTGTACCAAAAACGTACACTTGCGCTTCCGCCTTTCTCAAGTAGCGCTTCATCTTCTCGATTCTGAAAGCCCGCTTTTTGAACCTCTATTTTAAGGGTAGTTCAAAAAGCAAACCTGAACACCTATAGAAACAATGCTTCAAAAACAATATAAAAAGTTTAGATTATGGTTACGTAGTAACTTTTTGTTACATGGAAGTTACGTCGTGAAGCCACAAAAAGTTTAATTAATGCTTTTGAAGTGCTTTATATTAAAGGAAGCATTTCAAGAAAAATATAAAAAGTTTTAGGAGGAAATTAAAATGAGTAAAGTTATTGGTATTGACTTAGGTACAACAAACTCTTGCGTTGCTGTTATGGAAGGCGGAGAAGCAGTCGTAATTCCTAACCCAGAAGGTAGTCGTACGACTGCATCTGTTGTAGGTTTCAAAAAAGATGGTGAGCGTATTGTAGGTGAAACTGCAAAACGTCAAGCGATTACTAACCCAGATCGTACAATTATGTCTATCAAGCGTCACATGGGTAGTAACCATAAAGAAACGATTGATGGAAAAGAATATTCTCCTCAAGAAATTTCTGCAATTATTTTACAAAAACTAAAAGCTGATGCAGAAGCTTATCTTGGCCAAACTGTAACTCAAGCAGTAATTACAGTTCCTGCATACTTCAATGATAGCCAACGTCAAGCAACTAAAGATGCTGGTAAAATCGCTGGACTAGAAGTTCTACGTATTGTCAACGAGCCTACTGCTGCAGCACTTGCATACGGTATGGAGAAATCAGAAGATCAAACAATTCTAGTATATGACCTTGGTGGCGGTACGTTTGACGTATCTATTCTTGAACTTGGTGATGGTTTCTTCGAAGTTAAAGCAACAAGTGGTGATAACATGCTTGGTGGCGATGACTTTGACCAAGTGATCATTGATTACATCGTTGCAGAATTCAAAAAAGAACAAGGCGTAGACCTTTCAAAAGATAAATCAGCTGTACAACGTCTAAAAGACGCTGCTGAAAAAGCTAAAAAAGAACTTTCTGGCGTATTAACAACGACAATTTCATTGCCGTTCATTACTATGGTAGATAGCGTACCTCAACATTTAGAGTTAAACTTAACTCGTGCGAAATTCGATGAGATTTCTGCTGCTCTTGTTGAGCGTACAATGGTTCCTGCTCGTCAAGCATTGAAAGATGCTGGTCTTTCTACAAGTGAGATCGATCGTGTTGTACTAGTTGGTGGTTCTACTCGTATTCCAGCTGTACAAGATGCAGTTAAAAAACTTATCGGTAAAGACCCACATAAAGGCGTTAACCCGGATGAAGTTGTTGCTCTAGGTGCTGCTGTTCAAGCAGGTGTCTTAACTGGTGATGTTAAAGATGTTGTTCTTCTAGACGTAACTCCACTATCTCTTGGTATTGAAACAGCAGGTGGCGTATTTACTAAAATGATCGATCGTAATACGACGATTCCAACTAGTAAATCTCAAGTTTATTCCACATATGCTGACAACCAACCTGGTGTAGAAATTCATGTTCTACAAGGTGAGCGTTCTATGGCAGCTGGTAACAAAACATTAGGTCGGTTCCAATTAAACGATATTCCACCAGCACCACGTGGAGTACCTCAAATCGAAGTAACGTTTGATATCGATGCGAACGGTATTGTTAATGTTTCTGCACTTGATAAAGGTACAGGTAAGAGCCAAAATATTACAATTACATCTTCTGGCGGCTTAAGCGACGCTGATATCGAAGCTATGATGAAAGAAGCAGAACTTCATGCTGAAGAAGATAACAAACGTAAAGAGTTAGTTGAGGCGAAAAACAGTGCTGACCAACTTGTATACCAAACAGAGAAAACATTGAAAGATCTAGAAGGTAAAGTTGATGAAGCTGAAGTTGCTAAAGCTAACGAAGCAAAAGAAAAAGTTACAGCAGCTATTGCTACTGATGATCTTGAAGCAATCAAATCAGCTACTGATGCATTGATGGAAATCGTACAACAACTGTCTACTAAACTTTATGAACAAGCGGCGCAAGCTGAAGGTCAAGGCGAACCAACTCAAGCAGAAGGTTCTGCAAAAGGTAAAGACAATGTTGTAGATGCTGATTATGAAGTAGTAGATGACAACAAGTAATATGTAACGGGTGAGAGGTCAAAGACAGGCTACCCCTGCCTTTGACCTCTTTTTACCTGTGATCACGGTGTTACCTATTATCACGAAGATTAGGCTAGCGTAGCTTCTTCGGCGGCGAAGATGCCATTCATCGTTTGTTCCGGTGCTCATGTACCAATAACGTACATTCCGCTCCTCACTGCTCTAGCTTCATAGCATCTTCTTCGTGCTGACAGGTAACGATGTTACCTTGTGCTCCTAGCTTGATGGCAATTTCTTTGTACTGACAAATAACAATATTGCACTTATATTAATAAAATAGATGGAGGTGAGATCAATTGGCAAATAAACGTGATTATTATGAAGTGCTAGGTGTTGGTAAAGACTCCTCGGCAGAAGATGTGAAGAAGGCGTACCGTAAATTAGCGCGTCAATATCATCCAGACGTTAATAAGGAAGCAGATGCAGAGACGAAGTTCAAAGAAGTGAAAGAAGCTTACGATGTACTAAGTGATGATAGCAAACGCGATACTTATGATCGTTTTGGTCATGTTGATCCAAACCAAGGCATGGGCGGCGCTGGTGGCGCTGACTTCGGAGGCGGTTTTGGAGATATATTTGATATGTTCTTTGGTGGTGGCGGAGGTAGACAACGTGATCCTAATGCCCCGCAACGTGGTAATGACTTACAATATACGATGACAATTGAATTCAAGGAAGCGGTATTCGGTAAAGAAACTGAAATTACGATTCCTCGAACAGAAAATTGCGATACATGTTCTGGTTCAGGTGCGAAACCTGGAACGACACCAAAAACATGTTCAACTTGTCATGGTTCAGGACAACAAGAAGTGGTTCAGAATACACCATTTGGTCGTATTGCTAATCGTCGTGTATGTCAAACTTGTCGTGGTACTGGTAAAATCATTCCAGAAAAATGTACAACTTGCCAAGGCGAAGGTCGCGTGAAGAAACAACGCCGTATTAAAGTTAATATTCCTGCAGGTGTTGATGAAGGCTCTCAAATTCGCATTAGTGGTGAAGGTGAGGGTGGATCAAAAGGTGGCCCAGCGGGTGATCTTTACATCGTTCTGCGCGTGAAGAGTCATGAATTCTTTGATCGTGAAGGAGATGACATCTATTGTGAAGTACCGATTAACTTCGTGCAAGCTGCATTAGGTGCTGAGATCGAAATTCCGACACTGAATGAACGTGTGAAACTGAAAATTCCAGCGGGGACACAAACAGGCACATACTTCCGCCTGAAAGGCAAAGGTGTACCTAAGCTTCGTGGGATTGGTGCTGGTGATCAACATGTGAAAGTTACTGTTGTAACGCCAACTAAGCTATCAGATGAGCAAAAGGAATTACTTCGTCAATTCGGTGGTTCGAGTGAACCTGCTACTGTAACTGAAGAACACCATGAATCGATTTTTGATAAAATGAAAAGAGCTTTTCGTGGAGAGTAATCAATCCAAATAAGGGAGAGGATTCTGTACCTATACGTAGGTAGAGGTCCTCTTTTTGTTATTTAATACAAGATGTCTAGCCTATGGAGATGAATAGTTCTCGACAGTATGTTCATACTAAAGTTGATGAAATAATTTGCTTCTGATGAAACTAATCAAACGGAGAAGTTTACTAGTGGATTAAGGGAGGGCATCATTATGTATAACGAGAAAAATGAAATAAAAAAGGTTAACTTCGGTGATTTACCAGTCAATTGGGATGAAGAGGAATTTGCGGAAGAATTGACGGTAGATGATCAAGAAGACCGTCGATCATTAGATGTGAATAGTAGGGCAAGTGATACAGAGCGAAAGTCTAATAAGTTCTAGAAATATAACGAGCAATAAAAAGATAGGGTTCTTAGAATTATCCTCTTATGGTAGACAGTGGTAAAAGGGTTCAGATATGATGGACTTAACATTGTTAACGATAGGGGGATTTTTTAATGGATAAACAGAAAGTAATCATTGTTTTATTAGTTTTGAATTTAATAGTAATGTTGTATTTCGGAAATTCTCTCGGAAAGAAAATCAATAATTACGAAGTACAAACTAATGAGATAATGAACTCCATACAAAATAATATGATCTCATTAGAAAATGGAATTATTAACGGAGTGGGTAATGAGCTGAGAGCTCAGGCTGACAAGATTGCCCGGGTTGACTATACTTTGATTGATGTTGATCCCGTGCAGAAAAAAGCACAGATCGGGATAGTGATTACCTTAAAAGAGGTATCTCCATTAGCCGAAATTTCTATCTCCTATAGTGCTCAGGATGACGAAGAATCAAAGGAGGCAGTTCTAGTTAACCAAAGTGGGTTGATCTACGGTAGTAAGTTAGAAATGTCACTTGATCATAATTATCGATTTGATGTATGGGAGAAAAGCGCCTCTACAGGGCAAAAAAAATTGAATGTATCCGAGCAACTGCTTCCGCTTTTTGACGATATTTATGCAAACCGTGTTACCATGAACGGCAGCGGAACTGGAATTTCACAGGATCAGCTTGATGTGGACTTTTCATTTTCTATTAAGGATTTGGGATTTACAGGAATGGAAATGGAACAGGTGCTTATGCAAATATTGAAAGACAACGAGCAGTACGATGAAATCGATGTGACAGGACAAATAGAGCAGCATGCGGGCAATTACGCTCAAATAGAAAATAAATACAAGGTTTCAATTGCTGCTGGGCAAATTGATCAATCCGTCACTTTGGAGCAATTCGCGATCGACAATGGGTATGAACCTGAACAAGGTGAGCAAGACGTTAACTTGCAATACTCATATAAGCATCACATTGTGTTAGCAAATGACTACCCGGAACTTAAACTAGATGCTGCATCAGCTAAACAATTAAGCTTCAAATTAATCATCAAGTTCAAGGACGGGTATACTTATACAATGTAAACACGACACAACGATACTAATAAAACAGGCAGTGCAAAAGTCAGTTTCCTCGATGACTTTTGCACTGCCTTAATTCATTTATTCTTCCGTATATTGTCAAGGCAGATGGGCTTTAACATCATACATTTGCACAGAACTACTGATGATGTAGCTAGGCTGTTCTTGACCACGTTTTTCACGATGTCCTGCAATATGTTCAGGTGATTTCTCCCAACTTTTCCAATCCTCTGTAAACTCCTAACGAATCAATACGACGACTTCCTCTTGTTCCTAAGAACGGCGGTTAACCATAACAGTACGATCAATGAAGCCTTTCATTTTATCGACTAATCCTTGACTACTTTTCAGTGCAATCATAATCTTTCTATAGTAACGATAATCATTCTCAACGACAAATAAAAAAAGCCAAGTAACTCTTTCAAGATTTCTAGCTAGCCTTTGTCAATAGCATCTAGCTGTTGTACAATAGACATTAGGCTTAATGTAAATGTGCCGTAAAGAGATGGAGGGTATACATAATGAAATGGTATGAACTTACGATTGCAACAACAGAGGTTGCAACTGAAATGATATCGAATTTTTTGCATGAGAATGGTGCAGGTGGCGTATCGATCGAGGAGTCAGAGAATATGAACAAACCTCGTGATACGAAGTATGGTGAATGGTATGATCGTGCACTTAATGATATTCCTGAAGGTGTTGCGATTATTAAAGGTTACTTCACCGAAGAAGTAAATATGGATCAGCTAATTGCTGACATAACACCTCGTGTAGAAGAACTTAGAGAATTTGGCATCGACCCTGGTAATGTCGAGTATACTTACGTGGAAGTTGATGACGATGATTGGGCTAATGCATGGAAAGAGTTTTTCCATCCGATTAAAATTACTGATCGTATAACTATTAAACCAACTTGGGAGCACTATGAATCATCTGAAGGTGAAATCATTATTGAGCTTGACCCGGGAATGGCTTTCGGAACGGGTACACATCCGACGACATCACTTTGCTTGAAAACACTTGAAGCAGTCATTCAAGGCGGAGAGGAAATGATCGATGTAGGTACAGGTTCAGGAGTGCTAGCTATTGGAGCGTTGAAGCTTGGTGTGAAAAATGTATTAGCTCTTGATCTTGATCCAGTTGCCGTGTCTAGTGCGATCGAAAATATTAACTTAAACAATTTATCTAATCGTGCAGAAGTGAAACTAAGTGATCTGTTAGGCGTACTTAGAAGTAATGATGATACAGATGGTTTAACTGTCAAACCGCCAGTAGATCTTGTTGTCGCGAATATTTTGGCAGAAATTATTATGCTATTTGTTGATGATGTATTCGAAGCGTTGAAACCAGGTGGTACTTATATCGCTTCTGGTATTTGGAAAAACAAAGAAGAATTAGTAGAACAAGGACTAATTGCAGCAGGATTTGAAATTGCGGACAAACATCGTGATGAGGATTGGCTTGCTTTCGTTGCTCGTAAGCCACAGGTGAACTAATGAACTTTAGTAATTTTCCATTTGACGAACTGCCGTTTATCGTATTGGTTTTACTTATTGCATTTACTGTGCATGAGTTTGCTCATGCGTATAGTGCTTATAAATTTGGTGATGACACGGCTTATCGTGAAGGACGTGTCTCACTGAACCCAATGGTTCATTTGGATTGGTTAGGTTTTATTCTAATCATTATTGCTGGATTTGGATGGGCAAAGCCCGTACCAGTTAGGGCTAGTCGGTTTAAAAATCCTCGCGTCATGAGTGTTATAGTGTCACTAGTTGGACCACTGAGTAACTTAATTTTAGGTATTATTTCGATTATTGGATTTGTAATATTAGCTAAAACAGGGGTGCTTTATGCAGGTTCTGAAGGTGTAACGAATGCACTTATTTTGTTTTTTGGATTAATGATTCAATATAACTTCTTGTTATTCGTGTTTAACTTAATTCCATTGCCACCACTTGATGGCTATCGCATCGTAGCGGAATTCCTTCCATTACGTACACGCTACAAAGTGGAACAAAATGCTCATTGGGGTTCAATTATATTTTTGTTAATTGTATTTATTCCACCATTGAGAGCAGTTACCATTAGTCCAGTGTTACAGCTTGGGGAGAACATGAGTGCAAGTATTCTTACTTTCTTTATGTCAATTTTATAGAATCAATTTAGAAGTAATTAAATTCAATAACGGCTAGTTATATTGGTTAAAGGATGAATGGAATGCAAAGATATTTTGTAAGCAAAGAGCAATTTATACAGAATGGTATTGTCATTCAAGATGAAGATGCTCATCATATGATTCGAGTGATGCGTATGAAGGAAGGCGATCAAGTTATTGTAAGCGACGGACAAGAGCGAACGGTTCTAGCAGAAATTACAGAACTTGAGTCCAAGCAGGTTCAACTTACGATCGTTGAGCAATTGCCACTAGATGCCGAGTCGAAGTGGAAAGTTTCCATTGCACAAGGGCTACCTAAAGGTGACAAGATGGAACTTATCGTACAGAAATGTACAGAGATAGGAGCAGCTTCATTTATTCCATTTGAGTCTGAGCGAGTCATTGTTCAATATGATCGGAAGAAAGAAGCCAAACGGATTGAACGCTGGAGTAAAATTGCTAAAGAGGCAGCGGAGCAAGCGCATCGAAATAGTATCCCAACGATAGCTGAGCCGCATAGTTGGAAGCAGTTGCTCAATAGTTTTGAACAATATGATCTTGTTCTTTTCTGTTATGAGAAAGTAGATGGAGAAGGTCAAGGTATTCATCTTAAGAATGTACTGTCACCATTCAAAGAACAATGTACAGCTGAGGGAATTAGTTCTCCGACGATATTGCTTATAGCGGGTCCGGAAGGTGGATTTGCAGAGCGAGAGGCAGAGCAAGCCGAAAGTGCAGGAGCTAAGCTAGTTGGGTTAGGGAAAAGAATATTGCGTGCTGAAACAGCGGGAATAGTGGGTCTATCCTGTGTACTATATGAATCGGGTGAGATGGGAGGCGTGTGACCTATGTCAACGGTCGCATTTTATACGCTAGGCTGTAAAGTAAACTTTTACGATACAGAGGCAATTTGGCAAGTTTTTAAGGACAATAACTATGAGCAAGTTGATTTTGAATCAACCGCTGATGTATATCTTATTAATACTTGTACTGTAACGAATACTGGTGACAAAAAAAGTCGCCAAATCATTCGTCGTGCAGTTCGTCGTAATCCTGATGCAATTATTGCTGTTACAGGTTGCTATGCTCAAACTTCTCCAGCGGAAATAATGGCGATCGAAGGCGTTGATCTTGTTATTGGTACACAAGATCGCGACAAAATAATGACATATGTACAACAAATCCAAGAAGAACGTCAACCAGTTAATGCTGTACGCAACATTATGAAAACTCGTCATTTTGAGGAACTTGATGTGCCAAGTTTTACGGAACGCACTAGAGCATTTCTGAAAATACAAGAAGGCTGTAATAATTTCTGTACATTTTGCATTATTCCATGGTCACGTGGCCTGTCTCGCTCTCGTGAGGCACACATTGTTATCGAGCAAGCGAAGCAATTAGTTGCTTCTGATTATAAAGAAATCGTACTTACTGGCATTCATACAGGTGGTTACGGAGACGATATAGAAGATTACAATCTAACCCGTCTACTATGGGATTTAGATAAAGTAGACGGTTTGGAACGTATTCGTATTAGCTCTATCGAAGCTAGTCAGATAGACGATGAGATGATAGAGGTATTGAACAAATCTTCAAAAATGTGCCGTCATTTACATATTCCACTTCAAGCAGGTGAGAATAGTGTCTTAAAGCGAATGCGCAGGAAATATACAACGGAGCAATTTGCAGAGAAAGTAAGACGTTTGAAAGAAGCGATGCCTGGCGTAGCCATTACAACTGATATTATCGTTGGATTCCCTGGCGAAACGGATGAATCATTTGAAGCGGGATATCGCTTTATGGAAGAACTAGGTTTTTCTGAGATGCATGTATTTCCATATTCCAAACGTACAGGTACTCCTGCTGCACGTATGGTTGATCAAGTTGATGAAGAAGTGAAAAATGAACGTGTTCATCGTCTCATTGAACTATCTGAAAAAATGCAATTGCAATATGCTCGGAATTTCGTTGGGGAACTATTAGACGTCATTCCAGAACGAGAGCATAAAGGTTATGAAGGTAGTGGTCTAATTAGTGGGCATTCTGATAACTATATTACCGTTGTATTTGAGGGATCTGAAGATCTTATTGGTCAGATTTGCCGAGTGAAAATTACCGAGGCGGGCGTGAACGAATGTAAAGGTCAGCTTGTTCGTGTGTTACAGAGTTATTCCGATGTAATTGACACACCTCATATTGCAATACAGGCCTAATATTAAATTAATCCTTCAGTGAATACAGATTAAGGATTTCTTATACTTCTTTCTTAAGAAGAGGATAGGGAATCCTTTCTTGCTTATTTTTAGAGGTAGTTTTTTTTTTTTGAACTTCCTCAAATACAATGAGAGTTCAAAAAGTGGGATTTCAGGATCGAGAAGATGGAGCGCTACTTGAGAAAGGTGGAAGCGCAAGTGTACATGTCTAGTACACGCGAACCTACAATGTTTCTGCAAGAAACATACATCGGAAGCGTATGCTAGACTGCCCAAGTTCACTTCATATTCGATGTCGACTAAACTACATAGCCGATCATCGTTATCAAAGCCTACTTATTGAACTACCTCTATTTCAATCTAATCGTTTGAACCATTTCATATAACATATAGGCAGCGCAATGAAAGAACAGATGATGTTGAATAGAGTTTGAGCATGTGCGATGGCTGTTGCGATAGATGACGTAGTCCACATAACTGCTGTTGCAAGCATATCGATAAATGGGAAGAATAGTAATGCTCCTCCTATATTAAGGACTAGATGTGCCATGGCTACGTATCGTCCTCCTTTTGAACCTCCAAGTGAGGCGATGATCGCAGTTACACATGTACCAATATTACAACCTAGAACTATAGCAATACTAAGATCAAGTGGGAGTACACCAAGTGCGGCAATACCCATAATCATGCCGATTACAGCAGCTCCACTATGGATAAGTGCTGTTAGGACAGCACCTGAGAGTATGCCCCACCAAAGGGTAGTTTGCGCTTGAGCTAGAAACCATTGAAACATCTCAGTATTTTGAATGAATGGACCAATTCCTTGCATAACAGTTAATCCAAGCAGTAGCGTGCCAAATCCGAATATTACAATGGACAGCGAACGGATATACTCGCTACCTTTCCATTGATATAGTGCTGGTATAATGCGATACTCGACGAGTAGGACGGTTATTCCCCATAAAATTAGAGCGCTGAACATTAACGGTTTTGCAAGGTGATTAATATCTAATCCGATTAATTCAGTGGTAAGGCATGTACCGATATTAGTGCCGAGAATGATACCTAATGTACGTGAAAATGGCAGTAATCGACTATTAACGAAACCAATAGATAATACTGTAACAGCAGTACTGCTTTGTAAAAAGGCACTACTAGCTGTACCAAGTACTAGACCGTGAAGTGGAGTCCGAGTAGAACGTTCTAATAGACGTATAAAAGTTGGTCCACCTAGGCGGAATAACGCTAATTCCATTAATTTCATGCCGCACATAAAGATTGAAAACCCTAAAATACTATGAAAGATTATTGCACTTATCATGTCTCTTTTCCTTTCAACGTCATAATGTCTTTCGTTTAACCTATGCGCTGAAGGAGACAAGCATGACAAGCATTCCTTTAAATGGAAGTTCAAACAGCGGACTTTGATAATGATGATTATGCAAATGTAGCTTACTCAACATCGAATATGTAGCGAACTTGGGAATGTAGCATACGCTTCCGATGTATGTTTCTTGCAGAAACATTGTAGCATACGCTTCCGATGTATGTTTCTTGCAGAAACATTGTAGCATACGCTTCCGATGTATGTTTCTTGCAGAAACATTGTAGGTACGCGTGTACCAAAAACGTACACTTGCGTTTCCTCCTCCCTCAAGTAACGCTCCATCTTCTCGGTTCTGAAAGCCCACCTTATGAACTTTTATTGTAAGGGGAAATTCAAAAAGCAGACTTTGATAACGTACGATATACCAAATTGAGAACAAGAGAGGAATGTTTAGAATGGCGAATGCAATAGTAAAACTAATAAAAGCACGTAAGAAGAGAGTAGAGGAAGCTCATCCTTGGGTATATGCAAGTGAGATAGAACATGTAGCGCAGGAAGGTCTTGAACCTGGTAGCTTGGTAGACGTCGTCGCCCACAATGGGAAATATTTGGCGACAGGATATTGGAACCCTGCTTCTCAAATAACAGTACGAATCGTTTCTTATGAACCAATTGAAACAATGGATCAACTATTTTTTGTAGAACGCCTTACACGTTGTAAAGTTCATCGTGCACGTTTTGTGAAAGATCAGGATTGTCGATTAGTGTATGGTGAGGCTGATTTCTTACCAGGCTTAATAGTCGACCGTTTTGAAAATGTATTAGTGTTACAAATTTTATCACTAGGTATGGAAAAACATAAGGAAGCTTTAATCGCAGCTCTTATTGAAGTATTTCAACCAAAAGGTATTTACGAGCGCAGTGATGTAAGTGTTCGTAAACTTGAAGGGTTAGAAGAACGCACTGGTGTTATTTATGGTGAATGTCCTTCCATTGTTGAAATAAGTGAAAATGGGTTATTGATGGAAGTAGATATCGTTCAAGGTCAGAAAACGGGATACTTCTTCGATCAACGCGAAAACCGTGCATCTCTTGAACCTTTAATGAAAGGTTGGGGAGACCGAAGTGGAATTGCATTATCTTCATTGGAAGATGGTCGTATTGCGCCTGTTAATCGCAATGGCAAAGAAGTTACATTCCCTTATTGGGATGGAGCAACCGTATTAGAATGTTTTGCACATACAGGTAGCTTCACATTGCATGCTTGCAAATATGGTGCTAAGCAAGTCACTTGTTTAGATGTATCTGCACATGCTATTGATACGGCAAAACGTAATGTAGAGCGCAATGGTTTTACTGATCGTGTAGAATTTGTAGTTGCTGATGCTTTCGAATATTTGCGTACACAAGTGAAAGGTCTAGATGATCGCAAACAACGTGCTAACGGCGGCGTTGATACATCTAAAAAACTTGAAAATGAAGGTCGTTCATGGGATGTTGTTATACTTGACCCTCCAGCATTTGCAAAAACTCGTTCTGCAGTTGAAGGAGCAAAGCGAGGATATAAAGATATTAACTTACAAGGACTGAAGCTAGTCAATGAAGGTGGTTATCTTGTAACGGCTAGTTGTTCATACCATATGAGACCTGAATTGTTCCTTGAAGCGATTCAAGAAGCAGCCAAAGATGCTGGTAAAGTGCTACGCCTTGTAGAATGGCGTGCAGCAGGCAAAGATCACCCACAAATTTTAGGGGTCAATGAAAGTCATTATTTAAAATTTGCAATCTTCGAAGTGACTTCAAAACGAAATTAATATAACTATCTATTTAATAAAAGTTCAAAGAGCGGGCTTTCGCAAATTGAGCAGGTGAAGCGTTACTTGAGGAAGGCGGAAGCGTAAGTGTACATGTTTGATACATGCGGACCTACAATGTTTCTGCAAGGAACATACATCGAAAGCTTATGCTATTACTTTCCCAGTTCGCTTCAGATGTGATGCCGAGTAATGTACGTTAGAACAATCATCGTTATCAAAGTCCGTTTTTTGAACTACCTATAAAGGAAGGGGAGAGAGAATGGCGATTAGATTTGTACTTGGTCGAGCAGGAAGCGGTAAAACACATTACTGTTTAGAACAAATAAGAAATGAATTAAAGAGCGATCCACTCGGTTCTCCCCTCATTTTACTGACACCAGAGCAAGCTTCATTCCAAATGGAATATGAATTAATAGATCAGGGTGAACCGCGAGGGATGCTACGAGCGCAAGCTCTTAGCTTTCGTCGACTAGCATTTCGAGTTATGCAAGAAACAGGTGGCACTGCGCTTGTTCCGATTACGGAGACTGGGAAGCATATGCTTCTATACAAACTAGTTAATCGTTATGCCTCTCAGCTTCAATTATTCAAAAATAGTGAAGATCAAGCAGGCTTTATCGAGCGACTCGTTAATATGATTACAGAATGGAAACGGTATGGTGTTTCCGCGGAGCAAGTGCAGCAATTAATCCAAACGGATAAGTCTGATTATTCTCAGCTACTCCAGAAGAAACTTCATGATATGGGATTGCTCTATCAATATATGGAGCAAGAACTACATCACAAGTACGTTGACTCGGAAGATTACTTATCTTACATGGTACAGGGACTTCCACATGCTAGTTCGTTAAAGGGTTGTAAAGTATGGGTCGATGGTTTCCATGGTCTAACACCGACTGAATATGAAGCGCTAGGTGCTCTTATGGCTAATAGTGAGCATATGACAATCGCATTAACTCTGGATCGAGAGTACGGAATAGATGAACCACTTGATGAATTGAATTTATTCCATCAAACAGCAGAGACTTATCAAAGAATTACACAATTAGCTGAGCAGTTTGGGGTTGAGGTGGAAGAGTCGATCATTCTAGAATCCACTGCTGTTTCTAGATTTGGAAATGTAGAGGCACTTGCTTTTTTGGAGAATAACTACGGTAGACGCAAAGTATACGAACCGTCGAATACGCAATGGAGCGAGGATTCAGTCATACAATTAGCAGCATCGGCAAATCGTCGTGCTGAAATTGAGGAAATAGCTAGACAATTGTTAATGCAAGTTCATGAACATGGTTATCGTTGGCGTGACATGGCAGTGTTAGTTCGAAACTTAGATGGTTATTCTGACTATATTGAGCTTGTTTTCCGTCGCTATCAAATTCCATTCTTTATGGATCAGAAGCAGAAAACATTATATCATCCCTTTGTAGAATTTATTTCTTCTGCTTTGGAAAGTATTGTTCATGGATGGCAATACGATGCGATGTTCCGCTGCATTAAGACGGAAATACTATTCCCCCAGGATGAGACAATACCTAGAGAATGGTTTGACATCCTAGAAAACTATGTGCTCGCTTCCGGAATTAATGGTTGGAAGTGGAACGATACCAACTACTGGAAAGCGCTAGCTACCGTATCGCTCGACGAAGAAGAAGAGACTGCTTATCATATTTCGGATAAAGCGCAACGTGAATTAGACATTTCCTTAGCGGCTAGAGGGAGTATTATTCCACCACTAGAACAGTTATCGGAAAAGTTAACGAAAGCAAGTAATGTACGTCAGATGTGTCAAGCGTTATATGAGCTACTTGATCACGCACAAGTTGCACAGCGGTTAGAGCGATGGAGTGATGAAGAGCAAGCACGAGGTAACTTGATGATGGCTCGTACTCATCGACAGCTCTGGGGTAATGTTATGAGTCTATTAGATGAACTGGTTGAATTGGCTGGTGATGAGCAAGTTTCAACTGAGTTATTTGCGGGCATGATTCAAGCTGGATTAGACAGTTTGCAATTAGCATCTATTCCGCCAGCGATGGATCAAGTTGTAATAGGAACGATGGAGAGAACACGGTTGTCCAATGTGAAGGCTTGTTACATTATTGGAGCATCAGATGGCGTATTGCCGATGCGATTACAAGAAGATGGTTTATTGTCTGAAGCAGATCGGGAACAATTAGCTACGGATGGTCTTGCAATGGCACCAAGTTCACGCCGCAAATTACTAGATGAGCGCTTTTTAATCTATCAAATATTAACGAGGGCCTCTTCTAAGTTATGGATTAGCTATCCACGTGCTGATGAAGAAGGGAAAAGTATTTTACCATCAGAAATTATTCGCCAAATACGTAATCAGTTTCCGATGATTAATGTTCATCATATCGCTATTGAGCCTCATTTGCGGATGAGTGAACAGGAGCAACTTAATTTTCTTGCTCACCCAGACGCTGCAATGACATATCTAATTGTTATGCTTCGTGAATGGAAACAAGGAAAGAAACTGCCTTCGTTATGGTGGGATTTATATAATTGGTATGCTATCAGGCCGCAATATGGTCATAAATTAACAGCGTTGCTTCGTTCATTACAATTTAATAATATTGAAATGCCATTGCAAATTGAGACAGCTAGAGGGTTATACGGCGCGCAAATGAGGATGAGTGTATCGCGAGTAGAACGTTTCGTATCTTGCCCATTCCAACATTTCTCAATCTATGGACTGCGACTGAAAGAACGGAAGCAGTATCGGTTAGAAGCGCCTGATATGGGGCAATTATTCCATGCAGCACTCGGAAAGCTCGCCAATGAACTAGGAAGTAGTTGGGGAAGAATGTCTCATGATAAGGTTAAGCAAGAAGTTAGTCTTATCGTTGATCAACTTGTACCTAGACTTCAATCTCAAATATTACTAAGTAGTGAGCGATTCCGCTACATTGCTCGTAAATTGAAAGAGATCGTGATGCAAGCTGCAATTATGCTTGGAGAACATTCTGGAAGAGCTGAATTTATCCCTGTTGGTACAGAAGTTGATTTTGGTCCTAATGGCAGTATGCCTGCACTGCAAGTACAGCTTGATAACGGCAATATTGTAGAAATTGTAGGTCGCATTGACAGAATAGATGCTGCTGAAAGTGATCAGGGTCTCTTACTTCGTGTATTAGATTATAAATCCAGCAGTAAAGCACTGAAGTTGGATGAAGTTATTCACGGGTTATCGCTTCAGATGTTAACCTATCTTGATGTATTGATGACGCATGGAGAAGGTTGGTTGAAACAGAAAGTATCTCCTGCTGGGGTTCTCTATTTCCATGTGCATAATCCATTATTGCAAGTGAAAAATAGAATTAGTAGCGAAGAAGCTGATGAGCTTATGTTGAAACGCTATAAAATGAAGGGTTTATTAACTGCTGATACAACAGTCGTACGAATGATGGATAGTGAATTAGAAACAGGTTATTCTCAAATTCTTCCAGTTGCCGTGAAAAAGGATGATAGCTTCTACAGCAGTGCATCCGTTGTCAGTCATGATCAATGGGATATGTTGCGTGGATTTGTAAAAACGAAAATTAAGAACATAGGTCAAGAGATCCAAGATGGAGTCGTTTCTGTTGAGCCATATCAGTTAGCAGATCGCACACCTTGTCAATTTTGCGACTATAAAGCAGTATGTCAATTTGATCCAATCATTGAAGGTAATCATTATCGTAAATTAGCTAAAACATCGGAGCCTGAGATTTGGCGTGAGTTAGGGGAGTGACTGTATTGAGTGGGCAATCATCAGCAAATGCACCTCGTTGGACAGATGAACAGTATGAAGCGATCGTATCTGATGGATCTAATATATTAGTAGCTGCGGCTGCTGGTTCTGGAAAAACAGCTGTATTAGTTGAACGGATAATTCGTAAAGTCGCTTCTAACACTGACGTTGATCGATTACTCGTAGCGACGTTCACACATGCGGCAGCAGCAGAGATGAAAGATCGACTGAAAATTGCTTTAGAGAAGAAACTTGAAGAAGAGCCAGATTCCGATCATTTGCGTAAGCAGTTAGCGTTAATGGGTAAATCATCGATTACAACGCTTCACTCCTTCTGTATGGAAGTTATTCGCAAATATTATTCACTCATTGATCTTGATCCGGGCTTTCGTATTGCAAATGAGACGGAGATTGAGTTAATTCGTGCTGATGTTATGAATGAACTGTTTGAGCAGCGTTACAGTGGTGTGGATGAACCGGGAGGCGGAGATTTTCTTAAACTAGTCAATAGTTACGGTGGTGAAAAAGGTGATGATCCATTATTTCAACTCGTTGAACGGCTATATCTCTTCTCACGATCTCATCCTTGGCCAGCCCAGTGGCTTAATGATACATTGAAGCCTTATCTCATCTCAAGTATCGATGAGCTAGAACGCAGTAAGTGGGTACAACAAATTATTGATGATGTTCATTTGAAGCTTGAAGGCGCGATAAGTGCTTTCGAGCAAGCTTTATCATTAACTAAACTACCAGCTGGTCCGTTTGCGTATGCATCAACTTTTGAAGCTGATATTACAGTGATTACAACACTGCAGCATCAATTACTACAATCGCCTTGGCGAGAGTGGCCAGATATTTTTGCTAATGTGCAATTTGATAAATTAGCACCATTACGCGGAAAAGACCATGATAAAGATCTGCAAGATCGCGCCAAAAACTATCGTGAGCAAGGAAAAGATACGATTCAATCGATTGCGAATGATTACTTTGGAAGAAGTGCAGAGCAATTTTTAGAAGAGTTACATGAACTTGCCCCACTGATGAAAGCGTTGATAGCTCTAATTCACGATTTTAGTTCGGCATTTGATGCGACAAAACGTGCAAAAGGATTACTTGATTTTGGTGATTTAGAACATTATAGTCTAGCTATTTTACTAGATAAAGATTCAAATGCTGAACAACTTATTCCATCAGAAGCAGCGAAAGACTATCAGCAACAATTTGATGAAATATTGTTAGACGAATATCAAGACACGAATATGGTGCAGGAAACGATTGTACGATTAATAGCTAATCAAAACATTGGTAATCGATTTATGGTCGGCGATGTGAAGCAAAGTATATATCGTTTTCGCTTGGCAGAGCCGAAGTTGTTTCTAGAGAAATATAAAAAATATAGTTCGGAGTCAGCCTCCACTATTGAAGGTGGAAAACGTATTGATCTTGCTCGTAATTTCCGTAGTCGATCTCAAGTTGTAGATGCAGTTAACGAGGTTTTTCGGGCAATTATGAAAGAGAAAGTAGCTGAGATGGAATATGACGGGCGTGCAGAGCTTGTTCACGGTGCAACTTATTATGAAGCCCCAATTTCTTTGGATCAATGTAAAGTTCAGTTAACGATCATTGATCGTGGAGAACGTGTTGCAGAGGAGCAATCGAGTGAGCAAGAAGAGCAAGTTGAACCATCTGCAGATGATCAGTTAGAAGAATTGAATGTTGCACAACTAGAAGCTCGCTATATCGCACAGCAATTGTTAAAGTTGTCTGAAGATAATAGTATGGTTTTCGATAGTAAATTAGATACGTATCGTCCTATGAAGTGGAGAGATACCGTCATTTTATTACGTGCAACTTCAGCATGGGCTCCTATTTTTCTTGAAGAGTTACAATTAGCAGGAATACCTGCCTATTCTAGCATTGGAAGTGGTTATTTCGATGCTGTTGAAGTACAGACGATGTTATCCTGTTTACAAGTTATTGATAATCCATATCAAGATATACCGTTAGCAGCGACGTTGCGGTCGCCGTTATTCAGTTTAACTGCTGAGCAATTATCTGGTATTCGGATTCTATCAATGGATAGTAATTTTTATGATGCGATCATACATGCAGCTGGTAGTGAAGATTATGAACTAGATGGTCGTCAGAAATTGTCATTCTTTTTACATAAGCTAGACCAATGGCGTAATCTAGCTCGCGAAGGTTCATTGTCTGATCTATTGTGGTTGATCTATGAAGAAACGGGCTATTATGACTTTGTAGGTGGTCTACCTGCTGGAATTCAGCGTCAAGCTAATTTACGCGCGTTACATGATAGAGCTAGACAATATGAGGCTACTTCATTCCGCGGGCTGTTTCGTTTCTTAAAATTTATTGAACGTATGCGTGCAAACGGTAATGACCTTGGTACTGCACTAGCTATCGGTGAACAAGAAGATGTCGTAAAGATTATGACGACACATGCAAGCAAAGGGCTGGAATTTCCAATTGTTTTCGTTGCAGGTCTAGGTAAAAAGTTCAATGAGCAAGATTTGAATGCATCATTTCTTTACCATAAAGAATTAGGTTTTGGTCCGAAATATGTGGATGCAACAATGAGAATTAGTTATCCATCATTGCCTTATTATGCGATTCGTCGTTCTATGAAAATGGAGCTGTTAGCAGAAGAAATGCGCATATTATATGTTGCATTAACAAGACCTAAAGAAAAGTTATATTTGCTAGGGACTAGCGGAAGATTACTGAAACAACTACCCAAATGGAACTCTTCACTAGAACTTGATGGTACATTACAGCAATCTAGTATCGCTGCAGCATCTTGTTACTTAGATTGGATTGCACCACTTGTTGCGACTCAATTGCAGTTGTCTATGGAAGAGCCAGACAAAGGGCATGTCATTAGTCCGCACGATTGGATAATCTCAGTTGTGGCAGCCGAGTCACTTTCAGTAATCGACGAAAATCAAGTAGAAGTAACTGCTGAAGATGAGCTAGTAAAAATTGAAAGAATGACCGCATTACAAGCATTAGCGCTATTAGAAGATGTTGCTGAAGATCAACAATTACGGAATAATCTGGAACGTAATTATCCGTTTATGGGGGCAACAACGATTGGTTCAAAAGCTTCTATTACGGAGATGAAACGGATTCAAGCTGCCTTTGAAGAGGAAACGGAAACATTCTATCAAGGGGGGAGCAATGAAGCTGGAACTGATACCGATGTAATGGACACTGTTGTAACGAAAGAGTACACATTACATCTGGAACGGCCTTCTTTTATGGAAGAGAAGAAGATAACAGCTACTGAAAAAGGTTCAATTAATCATCTAATGATGCAACATATTCCTTTGACGCTTAATATAGATGAGCAGACGATTGAACAAAGTATAGAGCGGATGAAGCAGCTGCAAATTATTACGCTAGCACAAGCCGAGGTCATTAATATAAAAGCAATTGTAGAGCTGTTTCGATCGGAACTAGGCTATCGTATGCAGCATGCAACTTGGCTGAAACGCGAGCTTCCATTCAGTTTTATGTTACCTGCACACGAAGTTCATCGTAATATTGATGAAGTAACAGGTAGCGAAAAAGTATTCATCCAAGGTATTATTGACTGCATATTTGAAGATGAGCGTGGTCTCGTATTAGTCGATTATAAGACGGATCGAATATTTAATGGCAACTGGGCGCAGAAGGCAGAGGAACATCGATTCCAATTAGAGATGTATGCTAGAGGCTTAGAGATGATTTTGCATCGTAAAGTTGATGAGATTTATGTATTTTTCTTCGACGGAGGTCGAGCAATTCAATTATAATAATATTATTCTTAATCATCGGAGGGAAGAAAGTGAGTCAACAGGTATCAGAAAAGCAAGTTGAACCAACAGGGAAAAAGTCGATTGCATTTGCAGTAACGTTAGTTCTATTAGTAGCAAGTATTATGCTCAATGTGTTATTTTCAACAAAGAATATGAGCTATGGACAAGATCAAAAAGCAGATTCAGGAGAACATATTTTTCAACATTTAGCGTCGTTTAATGAGAAAAATACGCTGTTAATAAAGTATGTATACGACATTGTAGACTTTTCACCAGAAAATAGTAAGCTCGCAAGATTAACAGCAGCTCATGCTCTTCCTCTAGTCGGTGAAATGAAAAAAGAACTGTCTGAATTAATTACAATAGCTCAAGATTTTGATGAAGTAGCTTTCTCTACACAAGACAAAGACAACCATGAATGGTACAAATTGATAGAAGAGCAACTTCAATTAATTGCTAATCAAGAAGGGGAACTCTCTCAAGCAGAGCTTGATGAGTTAAACGCGATGATTGAAGGTTCTGAATATTTGGCTCAGACCGTGAATAGCTTTAACTTCAAAGTTGAAGGCAACAAAAATGCGATGATCAGACTTGGTAACGGATTTGATTGGATTGAGCAAGTGCAAGCGATCGAGCTATATGTAAATATTGAAGGCGTGCAATAAAATCAACTAGAATAGATGTATAGGTTACATAATGATAACCGACAATAAGGAGGAAAAAGAATGGATTGCTTATTTTGCAAAATAATCGAAGGTACGATTCCTTCAACTAAAGTATTCGAGAATGAGCATGTACTTGCGTTCAGAGACATTACGCCGGCGGCACCTACGCATATTTTAATTATTCCGAAGAAGCATATTGCTACGATGAATGATGTAACTCGCGAGGATGATTTGGTTGTTGCTGAAATCTTTGCAGCAGCTCGTCATATTGCAGAAGAAGAGGGTTATGCTGAAGCGGGGTATCGTCTCATTAACAATATTAATGCTGATGGTGGGCAAGTAATATACCACCTACACTTCCATCTGTTAGCAGGAAAAATGATGGGTCCATTATTAGCGGAATAAGTTCTTATTAAGAAGTTGACATAGACTTATTTTTTAACGTATAATTAAGGTTGATGAACCGTGTAATAAACTCTGGACGGTCTGTTTCGGAGGGAGGGATAACTGGTGTCTGAAATTAAAGTTCGTAAAAACGAAACTATTGATGCTGCGCTTCGTCGCTTTAAGCGTTCCACTGCAAAAGATGGTATCTTGGCAGAGGTTAAGAAACGTAAGCACTATGAAAAGCCAAGCGTAAAGCGTAAGAAGAAGTCTGAGGCTGCGCGCAAGAGAAAGTTTTAGGAGGATCCTTCCATAATGAACCTGAGCGATAGATTGACCGATGATATGAAACAAGCAATGAAAAGTCAGGACAAGTTTAAACTCAGCACAATTCGTATGATGCGTGCATCGATTAAAAACTTGGAAATTGATCTAAAACGTCCATTGGACGATAGCGAAGTGCTTGATATATTGAGTCGTGAAATCAAACAACGTAAAGATTCCCTCCAAGAATTTGAGAAAGCTGGTCGTAATGACCTTGTCGTAAATCTTGCAACAGAAATTGATATTATTAGTAAATACCTTCCCGAACAGCTAACTGAAGAAGAGATTCAAGAGATAGTAAGGCAGACCATCCAAGAACTCGGTGCTTCTTCGAAAGCCGACATGGGGAAAGTGATGGGCGCCCTTATGCCAAAAACTAAAGGACGCGCTGACGGTAGACTAGTAAATAATGCAGTGCAACAATTTCTGCAATAGAATACGTGCGGACTCAAAAACACCCCTAACGGGGTGTTTTTTTTATTGTTGTAATTAACGAACAATATGTGAACATTATGTTATAATAGATGAAACATTTCACTAAGATATACGTATATAGAGGAGTAGCAAAAGAGGAGGGATAGCATGTATAGCAAATTCTCGATTCATCGCTTTCGTGAAATGCTTACTGTTTTTGTTATAAGTTTATTTGCGATATTACTTGTTACTGGATTAATAGCTCCATCATTCGTTCAGGCAGAGTCCAAGTCAGTGGGTCCAGCAGTATATGAAATTCCTCTAAAGGGAACAGTTGACCAGAGTATGGTTACCTTTCTTGAAAGAGCTTTCAGCGAAGCTGAAGAGGCACATGCAAGTCATATCGTTATCGTCCTTAATACATATGGGGGCCGAGTAGATTCAGCTAATGAAATAGGTGAATTAGTACGGGCTCAAGAAATTCCTGTTACGGTATTCGTCGAAGGGAAAGCAGTATCTGCGGGTACTTATATTGCTCTGAATGCTGATTATATTGCGATGCAATCAGGAAGTACGATTGGGTCAGCTGCAGTTGTGGACTCCAATGGAACTCTAAGTGATAATCCGAAAACAATTAGTTTCTGGGTAGATCAGATGCAAGAGGTGGCAAGGCTTCATGGGAGAGATACGAATGTTGCAGCAGCGATGGTTGATCCTCGCGTAGAGATTGATCTTACGGACACTTTGGGGAAAGTTAAGTCTGTAGGTGATGTTATAGCAATCTCAGCAAGTGAAGCATTACGAATTGGTTATTCTGATTTCAATGTTGAAACGGTTGTTGATGTATTGAATTTTCACCAACTTGGTGGTCGAGATGTTATAACGATAACACCTAGTGCAGCTGAAAATGTAGCAAGTTTTCTTGTTAATCCAATTGTATCCACTATATTATTAATATTGGGTTTTGCAGGTCTAGCGATTGAATTGTTTGTACCTGGCCTTGGATTACCTGGTATTCTAGGAGGGATTAGTATGGGCTTGTTCTTCTTTGGTTCTTTTGTTTCAGGGCTTGCTGGTATGGAAACAGTCGTACTCTTTATCGTTGGACTTATTTTGATTGTATTAGAATTAATAGTTCCGGCTTTTGGTATACTGGGATTATTGGGAGGAGGAGCTATAATTACTGGAATATTACTTGCCTCACCAGATTGGGAATCTGGACTAACGTCCATTGGTATTGCATTAGTCATTGCTATCATCTTAGTCGTCATCGTTTCACGTACGAAAAAAGGTCGAAGTGTTTGGAACAAACTTGTTCTACGTGAGAACCTTACAACTGAAGAAGGATTTATCTCTGCTGAATCGAAAGATTCGCTATTAGGTTTACAAGGGGTTACAGTAACACCGCTACGACCAGCAGGAGCAGCGCTCATTGACAATAAACGCGTTGATGTTGTAACTGAAGGTGGATTCATAGAGTTAAATCGCCCAGTCGTTGTCATTAAGGCTGAAGGCACGTGGGTAGTAGTTAGAGAAGTGAAGGAAAACGTTTAATTTGATTACAAATTGAGAGGAATGATTAGATGTCAGGTTTTAACTCTGGATTGATGGCAGTATTTGGTTTAGACCCAGGTTTGGTAGCAGTAATTTTTGTAATATTGGCAGTTATCGTAATTAGCGTGTTATTAAGTTTCTTCCCAATAATGTTGTGGATATCAGCACTTGCTTCAGGAGTTAGAGTAGGGATTATAACACTATTCGCGATGAGATTACGTCGCGTAGTACCTAGTCGTATCGTAAATCCATTAATTAAAGCTACAAAAGCAGGACTTGGCTTATCTATTAATCAGTTAGAAAGTCATTTTCTAGCAGGTGGTAATGTTGACAGAGTAGTTAATGCATTGATTGCAGCACAACGTGCTAATATTCCATTGCCATTTGAGCGTGCAGCAGCTATTGATTTGGCTGGTCGTGATGTTCTACAAGCAGTACAAATGAGCGTTAATCCAAAAGTTATTGAAACACCAATTGTTTCAGCTGTAGCAAAAGATGGTATCGAAGTTAAAGTAAGAGCACGAGTTACTGTTCGTGCAAACATTGATCGTCTAGTCGGTGGTGCTGGTGAAGATACAATTATCGCACGTATTGGTGAAGGTATTGTATCAACAGTAGGTAGCTCGAATTCACATAAAGACGTTCTAGAAAACCCTGACAAAATTTCTCGTACTGTTCTTGAAAAAGGACTTGATGCAGGTACCGCATTCGAAATTCTATCAATTGATATCGCTGACGTAGATGTAGGTAAAAACATTGGTGCACACCTTCAAACTGAACAAGCGGAAGCTGACAAGAAAATTGCACAAGCTAAGGCAGAAGAACGTCGTGCAATGGCTGTTGCTCAAGAGCAAGAAAACAAAGCTAAAGTTGTTGAGATGGAAGCTCGTGTAGTTGAATCTGAATCTCAAGTACCTCTAGCAATGGCAGAAGCACTACGCAGTGGAAAACTTGGTGTTATGGATTATTTGAATATGAAAAATATTGAAGCTGATACATCTATGCGTTCATCACTTGGTGATTCAACAGATCCGAAAAATAAATAAGGCTAATTCTTATCTCAATCGTTAACAAAGTGTGTAACACATTTGAGGTAGATAGGAGGTGCTAGCCTTGAACATTATTGAATTTATACAAAACAATATTATTTTTGTAATCGGTGCTGTTTTTTTCATCTATAAGCTGTTCTCTAGATCGTCACCTGAAAAGGGTAATTCGATGCCTACTTTTGGTGGTGGAACGAATCAGACGAATCGTCATCAGAATGAACGTGATGATGACGACGAGGAAGATGATTATTCTCGCCCGCAATATGACGATTATAATAGTGAAGAGCAGAGACGTAGAGCGGAATTACAACGTCTGCAAGAAGAGGAAATGCATAGGGAACGACAAATGCAACGTGCCGATCAGTTGCGTGAAGAGCAAAGATTACGTTATGAGCAACAACAGCGACTTCAACAAGCCGCTACAATGCTTCAGACGCGACGCGACGATTCGTCGGTTGATTACTTCGCACAGAATGAATTAGGTCGTGAATCAACGGCTAAGCAGCCTGTGGACCCGTTTGCAACCCGAGAGGATAGACATCATGCCGCAACACTATCAGCTGAAGAGCTACGTAAAGCGGTATTATGGTCAGAGGTATTGAGTTCTCCTAGAGCAAAACGACCATTTAGACGATAGATAACGTTAATAGGGTTTGGATCAACATGTAAAACGTCGTAGGTTGAAGGTATTCCTTCTCCTACGACGTTTTTTGTTGTGTTTTATCTATATCATTTCACTTAGCGAGATTTTCGACGATTTAATTGTCGAAGATCTCGCTATTTTTATTTATTTATGTGTACCCAATGATTAGTGGTACCCCAAACGTTTTCGTCATGAAGTTGAAACTATTACATTTTCTCATATTTATAATGATTGCTGCATATTTTGGTATAGTACCGATGTGTCTCTTGGCAGGTAACAAATCGAAGTTTTAGAAAGGGGAACCTTCATCAATGAGACAAATTAAAAGGAAATTACATAGATTAACAGCGACTTTGCTTGATATGCCAGAGGACGTTGTTTTTGAATTGCCTAGAATGACATTGATCGGAGATCGTCAGCTATATATTGAAAATCATAGAGGAGTTATCCATTTTAGTGAAGATTTATTACGGCTTTCACTAAGTAAGGGCGAATTAGAAGTTACAGGTGAAGGGTTAATCATTCGTACAATATGGACGGATGAAGTATTTGTTGAAGGTGTTATTAAAGGAATTAAATTGCTCCCGTAAATTTAAGATGCTTATGAATTTTCATTCCAAATTAAGTAGAAGGATCAAACAGTCATGTAAAGTTGAAGGAGGGTTTGTAATGAAAGGTACAATGGTAGAATGGTTGAAAGGTCGAGTTGAGATTGAATTGCACGGAGGAGACGTTGCACGTTTCCTCAACGAGGTACTGTCTGCAAAATTATCGCTTGCTAATATTCGTTGGACAAGCTCTGAAAAAGTCAGATTTGAAGTGAGTTTGGCTCAATACTTCAGTCTCAAAAAATATATTCGAGCGGCTGGAAGTACAATGCGCATTGTACGTAAAGAAGGATTCCCATTTTTATTAAGTCGCATGGAGAAACGGATTTGGTTTTCTGTAGGAATCGCTTTGTTCTTCACAATAATCTTTCTTCTTTCTTCGTTGGTGTGGACTGTTGATGTTGAAGGGAATGAGCGAATACCGAAAGACGAGATCATTGCAGCTGCGAAAGCAGAAGGGCTCTATCCATTACAGTGGTCTTTCCGTCTACAAGATACTGATATCATCTCGAAAAAATTAGTGAATGCAATACCAGGAACGAATTGGATTGGTGTAGTGAAAAATGGTACAAAAGTAAAAATTCAAGTTGTTGAAATGACAATTCCAGAAGAACGTGAAAAGTATAGCCCTCGTCATCTAGTTGCAACAAATGATGCAGTCATAACGTACATTATAGCAGAAGCAGGAAAACCGCTTGTTCGTAAAAACATGCGTGTAAAAAAGGGACAAACATTAATATCAGGTATTATTGGAACAGAGGCACATTCAGAGGTTGTTGTTGCCCAAGGAAAAGTTAAAGGTCTTGTGTGGTATGAATATAATGTCTCTACACCGTTAATACAGAAATATAGAGCGTATACTGGTGAGAAGCAAGAGCGAAACTACTTTGTCATTGGTAATCGTGCTATGCAGATTTCAGGATATGGTCAAACACCATATGAGAAATCAGAAATACTGACAACGAGAGATCAACTTCATCTTTGGAATTTTGAATTACCGTTTGGCACGATGAAAGAAAGTGAACAAGAATCACGATTTGAACAAATAGAAATATCGGTTGATCAAGCGAAACAAACAAGTTTAGAACAAGCTAGGATCAATGTTCGATCAGTTGCAGGTGAAGATGCACGTATTGTTAGTGAAATTGTTTTGCATGAAGAGTCGGACAATGGTAAAGTTGTAATGAAGGTGCTTTTTGAAGTGAATCAGTCAATTACGAAGGAATTACCAATAGTCCAAATGCAGGGAGATTGAGTATAGTTGCAAACTGAAGCGAAAACAGTCAAAATTCCAGTCCAAAATGCGGAAGAGGCTTTAGCTATCTTTGGTCCGCAAGATAAATATTTACGTCTAATTGAACAACGAGTTAGTGCGAAAATATCTTCAAGAGATGCAGAAATCACGATTAGTGGCCCTAGTAATGAAGTAGATTCTTTGGAGCAGTTGTATCAAGTACTTTTACAATTAGTTCGAGAAGGATATTCACCCTCTGAACGAGATATAACGTATGCACTTGATCTTGCCATGAAAATGCAAGCCGAAGAACTGTTAGATTTGTTCAAAAAACCGTTAGCTACGACTTATCGCGGGAAAAAGATTATGGTCAAAACAATTGGCCAACGTCATTATGCGAAATTAATTCGTAAGCTTGACATTGTTTTTGGAATCGGTCCAGCAGGAACAGGTAAAACATATTTAGCTGTTGTACTAGCAGTTGCCGCTCTGAAAGAGAATTTAGTAAAGCGTATAATATTAACTCGTCCAGCGGTAGAAGCAGGTGAAAATCTAGGTTTCTTACCCGGTGATCTGCAAGAAAAAGTAGATCCATATTTACGTCCACTATATGACGCACTGCATGATGTATTAGGAGCAGAACAAACGGTTAAAGCGATTGAACGTGGTATGATTGAGATTGCACCACTTGCATATATGCGTGGTCGAACACTAGATGATGCGTTTATTATTTTAGATGAAGCACAGAATACAACGCCTGAACAGATGAAAATGTTCCTTACTCGTCTTGGCTTTGGTGCTAAAATGGTTATTAACGGTGACGTTACGCAAATTGACTTACCAAGAGGGAAAAACTCTGGATTAATCGAGGCAAGACGTATTCTTTCAAATATCGATGAAATAGGCATGATGATTTTTACGGAACAAGATGTTGTTCGTCATACTCTTGTCCAAAAAATTATTATGGCATATGATCGTGATGCTGAGTCCCAATCGTAATCGACATAAATCTAGATTTTTAAGGAGAGGATGATCGTGAATGACACATCAGAATAATAGCCGAAATGTTAAGGAAAGCCATTTGAATTTCACTGGCTGGAGACAAAGTAATCTAGTTAAGTGGTTGTTGATGGCGTTGTTCGTCATCCTTTTCTATTTCAATCTAGCGCCTCATATTATCCCTGAGACGTATAATATTACTGAGGGATCAGTGAGTGACAAAGATATAAAAGCACCAATACAAATTAGAGATGAAAAAGCAACGAGAGAAGCAGAAGAAGCAGCTGCTAATGAGATTGAAGATTCTTATTCTATCGTTGCACTACGTAATGATTCATTAGTAGAGTCTATCTTTCTAAGAATTGAACAATTGAATGCGGACGATCAAGTTAGTAAAGAGGATAAAATAGACATATATCGTTCAGAAATTCCTAACCGATATGATCAACATATTCAAACTTTTGTAAAATCAAGTAGTGCTACTACTACTTATAATGCTTTGTTGCTAGAAGAAATGAGCAATGTAGCAAAGGATCAACGTTATACAATTCCTGAGGAGACATTCTACAAATTGCCACAGCTAACCCAGGAACAACTTACAGAAATGAGAATGGTGGCAAAAGAGATCGTTAGAAAGTTAACTAGCGACCCAATTCGTAATGCAGAAACTGTTCGAACTCAAGTAGCTGAAATGGTAAATTCTAGTACAATTTCTAATCGTACAGCTCGTGAAATTGTTCAAGAAATTGCTCGTTTCTCCATCATGCCTAATAAGTTTTTCGATAAAACTATGACAGATGAGGCAAGGGAAGTAGCTCGAAATAATACGGCCCCTATCATTTACAAAGAGAATGAAGTGATCGTGCAAAAAAATCAGGTAATAACACCAGATCTCTATGCGCTGTTATCGGAAGCGAATGTTTTACAAGGTACTAATCATAATTGGTCACGAGTTGGCGTAGTTTTATTGTCATTTATACTGTCTGCGTTTCTATACGTGTATTTATCTCAGTCATCAGGTGTAGGTTTGAAACGTGCTAGATACAACAATACACAACTACTTATGCTGTTACTTATTTTTCTAATTAATTGTGGAGTTATTCAAATTACTTCACTAATACAGTCGGAAACAGCTAATATTGCAGGTTATTTTGCTCCTGCAGCACTTGGTATCATGTTGATTACATTACTTATTGATGAACATTTAGCAATGGCGAGTACTTTTATTTTCAGTATTGTTGGTTCGGTCATCTTAAACACGAGTACTTCGATGTTGCTTGATTTCAAATTCGGAGTATATATTATTGTTATTTCATTAGCGGCGATCTATTCCATTAAGCATGCAAGTCAACGATCTGCAATATTAAAAGCAGGAATAATGGTTAGTTTATTTGGCTCTTTCACTGTACTCACTATGTTATTAATGTCGGAGCAATTAGAACGTATGCCTATGTTATACTCACTAGGTTTAGCTTTTGGTGGTGGATTAGTTACTTCCATTCTTGTTGTAGGTCTTATGCCATTCTTCGAAATTTCATTTGGCATATTATCTGCTTTAAAACTTGTGGAATTATCAAGTCCGAATCATCCATTACTACGTAAATTACTTACTGAGACACCTGGTACTTATCATCATAGCGTAATGGTTGGTAATCTAGCAGAGGCTGCAGCAGAATCGATAGGTGCAAATGGATTATTATGTAGAGTAGGTTCCTTCTATCATGATTTAGGTAAGACTAAGCGTCCTAGTTATTTCATAGAGAACCAAACTAATATGAGTAATCCACATGATACGATTGATCCAATGTTGAGTAAGTCAATTATAGTTGCGCATGCTAAAGATGGTGCTGAAATGTTGAAAGCCTATAATATTCCTAAACAATTACGTGATATTGCTGAGCAGCATCACGGTACTACTTCTTTGAAATTCTTCTATTATAAAGCATTGAAAGAAGCAGAGGAACAAGGTATTGAGCCTGATTTCAAAGAGGAAGATTTCCGTTATCCTGGCCCTAAGGCTCAGTCTAAAGAAGCGGCAGTTGTTGGAATCGCAGATTGTGTAGAGGCTGCGGTCCGAAGTTTACGTAATCCTACGATTGCACAAGTTGAAGATATGATTCACAAAATTATTAAAAATAGAGTAGATGATAATCAGTACAATGAATGTGATCTTACAATGAAAGAGCTAGACAAAATAGCTCAATCTTTGAAAGAAAGCCTTATGGGCATATTCCATTCGCGTATTGAATATCCAGATGATGTAAAGCTGAAAGCTAACGAGAAGGAGTAGATCTAATGAGCATAGTATTAGATTGGAACAATAATCAAAGTGAATTCGAAATTTCTGATGAATGGATAGAGAAATTAACAAACATCTTACAAATAGCTGCTGAAAATGAAGGATTAACTTCAGGTGAAGTTACATTAACATTTACAAATAATGAAGAAATTCATGAATTGAACAAGCAGTACCGTAATATCGATCGTCCAACTGATGTTCTATCTTTTGCGCTAAATGATGACGGTGTAGATGAATTAAACATCATTTTTGAAGTTGACAGTGAAGATGAGATCGATCCTATATCAGGTATGCTAGGAGATATTATCATTTCTGTGGAGCGTGCAGAAGAGCAACGGATTGAATATGGGCATTCTCTTGAACGTGAAATTGGTTTCCTGTTTGTTCATGGTTTTCTGCATTTATTAGGCTACGATCATCAAGACGATGAAGCTGAAGAAGTTATGACTCAAAAACAAGAAGCTGTCCTACAACAAGTTGGTTTAACACGCTAATGTTTAAGGTTTTTCGTAGTATAGGATACGCAGTTGAAGGAATTTGGTATGGAGTTTCTACACAACGTAATATGAAAATCCATTTGACAGTGGCACCAATTGTTCTTATACTTGGTGCCATTGTTTCACTTAAATGGGTAGAATGGTGTATTATTATTTTGGTTATCGCAGCAGTCATGAGCTTAGAATTAGTAAACACTGCCATTGAAGCTTTAGTAGATATAGAAAGTCCACAGTACCAACCATTAGCCAAAATAGCGAAAGATGTAGCCGCAGGAGCGGTACTATTAATGGCTATTGGCTCTGTATGTATTGGAAGTATTATCATTGTACCTAAACTTTGGGAACTGTTATTCTAGTTGGTACGAAAGCACTGGAGCAAATGATGAATGACATATTCGCCGTCCAGTAAGCGGCGAAGTAACAGATCCTAATCACAATCGATAAGGAGCATAATTATGGAACTTTCTGAACAAAAGAATCTCCTCTCTCAAGCAAAAGAAGCGATGAAGCATGCTTATGTACCTTACTCACAGTTTCGAGTAGGAGCTGCCCTTTTAGATCAAGATGGACATGTCCATCTTGGATGTAATATTGAAAATGCTGCTTACGGTCCTACGAATTGTGCTGAAC
Source organism: Paenibacillus endoradicis (assembly GCF_024721975.1). The sequence goes on from NZ_JANQBB010000005.1 coordinate 343,442, forward strand.
GTACAGCACTTTTTAGTGCTCTTGCTTCAGGGGTTGCTCCAAGAACATTTACAGCGATTGCAGTCATAGGTGATACCATTGATCCTATATCACCCTGTGGTGTTTGTCGTCAAGTGATGATAGAGTTATGTGAACCAGATACATTGGTCATTATGGGGAATTTAGCAGGGGATTGTAAAGTGATGACGGTGGGGGAACTATTGCCAGGAGCATTCACACCATCCTCCCTACTTTAGTTGTAGTTCAAAAAGCGGACTTTGATAACGATGAGTATGCTGACGTAGCGTATTCGACATCGAATATGCCACCCATCGAATGCCTGCGTGTGCTCACGTACACAAAACGTACGCTGTGCTACTCGTTTCCGCTGTGGGTCATCTTCTCGATTCTGAAAGCCCGCTTTTTGAACTTTCATTAAAAGAGCAGTTCAAAAAGCGGACTTTGATAATGATGAGTCTGCTAAAGTAGTGTATGCGACATCGAATGTGCCACCCATCGATTAATTAATAGTTTTAAGCGTATGCTTACGATGCAACTTTTTATTTGCAAGAAAGGCATATCTGGTAGTTAATAAAAAGTTTTAGAAGGAGCAATAATTAATGAGTCAACAAACAACAAACAACAAGAATAAATTTCGCTCAGGTTTTGTAGCCATTATCGGTAGACCGAATGTAGGTAAATCTACACTAATGAATAATCTTATCGGTCAAAAAATTGCAATTATGTCTGACAAGCCGCAAACTACACGTAACAAAATACATGGTGTGTATACGAAGGATGATATGCAAATCGTTTTTCTTGATACACCTGGTATTCATAAACCGAACTCAAAACTTGGAAATTACATGATGAAATCAGCGGAAAGTGCATTGCGTGAAGTTGAAGCAGTAATGTTTCTAATTGATGCATCTGAACCAATTGGTGGCGGTGATCGATATATTATTGAACAATTACAAAAGGTTAAGACACCAGTCTTTTTAGTTATCAATAAATTAGATAAAGTTGATCCAGAATCTTTAATGAAAACAATTATGAAATATAAAGATCTATATAACTTCGCAGAAATCGTGCCGATCTCTGCATTGAACGGTAATAATATAACAACGTTGATGGAACAATTAGGTAGATATTTACCTGAAGGTCCTCAGTATTATCCAGCAGATCAAGTTACGGATCATCCTGAACAATTTGTCTGTGCAGAAATGGTTCGTGAGAAAATTTTACATCTAACTCGTGATGAGATCCCGCATTCAATTGCAGTAAATATTGAAGATATGCGTGTTCAAGATAACGGAGTTGTCTATATCGGTGCAGTTGTGTTTGTTGAACGCGATTCACAAAAAGGGATCATTATTGGTAAACGTGGTGCGCTTCTGAAAGAAGTCGGAAAAAACGCGCGTATCGATATTGAGAATTTACTTGGATCAAAAGTTTTCCTTGAAATTTGGGTAAAAGTTAAAAAAGATTGGCGTAATCAAGACCGGGTGCTAAATGATCTTGGTTTCAAACATGATTAGTAAATGACGTAATTTACTAAGGATAGTTTTCGCTAATGTGTTCATCCTAATACCATCTGGAGTAGCAATTCCAAGGGCGGAAAGGATGGATACGAATGAGAGAATTTTCGTGGAAATATTTTGCGTTAACCGGGGATGTCGAGTCTTACTTGCTGTTCAAAGCAATGGAGGAACAAAAAGATTCGATCGATACCGATGCAATTGGCATTCAGGATGATTTGGAAGAATTACCGCTTGAAGAAGGGAAACTATAGTATTCGAGTGTGTTAACTTTTGGTTGTCCGTGGTTGGGGGAAGCAATACAATGCTGTATCGAGTTGAAGGTATCGTGTTAAGAACGATGGACTATGGTGAGACACATAAAATAATAACACTCATTACGAATAATTCTGGTAAGGTAGGCGTGCTTGTGCGCGGTGCCAAAAAGGTCCGTAGCAAGCATGCTTCGCTTGCTCAGCCTTTTACATATGGAGAGTTCTCATTTGTACGAAATACAGGATTAGGCACGTTACAAACTGCTGAAATTATTTCTTCAAATCATTCTCTGCGGTCAGATCTTGATCTGTCCGCCCATGCATCCTACATTGCAGAATTAACCGATCGAGGTATTCTTGAAGATGAAGTGAACGTTCAACATTTTGAACAATTGAAAGCATGTTTTGCTGCACTCTCAGATGGTAAAGACTTCGAAGTAATTACTCAACTGTATGAATTGAAAGTGTTGCAAATGACGGGCTACAGTCCCGTTGTTGAGGAGTGCATTCATTGTGGTAATCATGTTGGCCCATTCAAAATGTCATTTTATTCAGGTGGGATTATGTGCTCCAGATGCTCTTCTAATGATGCTTCCCTAGTACTGATTAGTGATTCTGCCTTGAAACTGCTAAGGTTTTTCAAAGGGATTGATATGCGTCGAATCGGAAATATTACGATTTCAGCGGAGACTAAAAAGGAATTAACGTTTCTTATTCGTGGATTAATAGATGCTCAATTAGGTTTAAAGTTGAAATCTCGTCAGTTCTTGGATAACTTAGGCAAATTAGTTTGACAATTGCCCGATAGTTGAATAGAATATGAGAATATCAATATGAGGCAGAGAAAGAGAAACGTATAGATGTGTTCGCTCGAATAGCGAGTTAGGGGTGGTGAAAGCCTAACAGGTCGAACTCAATACGTGGCGCTCTGGAGCCGTTCGAATGAAAGTGGATTATTCAGTAGAATAGTCAAGTAGGGTGGAACCGCGGGAATATAACTCTCGTCCCTATGTCTGGTAACAGGCGTAGAGGCGAGAGTTTTTTTGTTTGCCAAGATGACCTGAACCAAAGAAAATGAAAAGATTAAGGGGTTGAACGTGAATGAACTTTCAAAACATGATTTTAACACTACAACAATTTTGGGCTGAGCAAAACTGTATTCTAGTACAGCCGTATGACGTTGAAAAAGGTGCTGGAACGATGAATCCAATGACGTTTCTACGCTCGATTGGTCCAGAGCCTTGGAATGTAGCCTATGTTGAGCCTTCCCGTCGTCCTGCTGATGGTCGTTATGGCGAAAACCCTAATAGACTTTATCAACATCATCAATTCCAAGTAATCTTGAAACCTTCTCCAGACAATATTCAGGAGTTATATCTTGAAAGCTTGAAACGTCTTGGTATCGATGCAAGAGAGCATGATATCCGTTTCGTAGAAGATAACTGGGAATCTCCGACACTAGGTGCTTGGGGACTTGGATGGGAAGTATGGCTTGATGGTATGGAAATTACGCAATTTACGTATTTCCAACAAGTTGGCGGTATCGATATGAGTCCGATCGCAGTTGAGATTACTTATGGTATGGAGCGTCTAGCTTCATATATTCAACAAAAAGATAATGTGTTTGATCTTGAGTGGGTAGATGGTGTTACTTATGGTGATGTATTCCACCAACCTGAGTTTGAACATTCCAAATATACATTTGAAACTTCAGATACAGCGATGTTATTCTCTCTATTCAATATGTATGAAGAGGAAGCCAAAAAAACAATGGAACAAAGTCTTGTGTTCCCTGCCTATGATTACGTATTGAAATGTTCCCATACATTTAACTTGTTAGATGCACGTGGTGCTATTAGTGTTACCGAAAGAACGGGATACATTGGTCGTGTGCGTAATTTGGCGAGAACAATTGCAGCAACTTACCTAGAGGAACGTGAACGTCTAGGATTCCCGTTATTGAAGAAAGGAGAGAAATAAGATGGCTAAAGACTTATTATTAGAGCTTGGTTTGGAAGAAGTTCCAGCTCGTTTTGTACGAGGGGCAATGGAACAATTACAACAAAAATTCGAAAAATGGTTAATTGACCATCGGATTTCTTTTACTGCAGTTAATAGTTATGCGACACCTCGTCGATTATCTTTAATTGTTACGGACGTAGCTGACAAGCAAAGCGACATAGAAGAAGAAGCAAAAGGACCAGCTCGTAAAATCGCAAAAGATGATGCTGGAAATTGGAGTAAAGCAGCGCTTGGTTTCGCTCGAAGTCAAGGTGTTGAGCCTGAAGCATTGTATTTCCAAGAGCTTGCTGGTGTGGAATATGTATATGCGAAGAAAAGTAGCATTGGCGTGGAAACATCTAGTTTACTATCTCAAGGCTTCGTAGATGTGATTACGTCTATGTCTTTTCCCAAAAATATGCGTTGGGGTAATCATGAGATGCGTTTCGTTCGTCCGATTCGTTGGATGATAGCGTTGTTCGGTAATGATATTGTTGATTTTGAACTTGCTGGTGTAGCAACTGGCCGTGTTTCTCGTGGACATCGTTTCCTAGGAGAAGAAACGACGATCGATAATGCTAGTGATTATATCGCTAAGCTTCGTCAACAATCCGTTATTGTAGATGTAGAGGAGCGTCAACAATTAATCGTTAAGCAAATTGATACTCTTGCATCAGAAAAAAATTGGAAAATCGCAATTAAGGAAGATCTTCTCGAAGAAGTGTTATTCCTTGTAGAATATCCAAGTACATTGTTTGGAACGTATGAAGAATCGTTCTTGCACATTCCGCAAGAAGTTCTAATTACTTCAATGCGTGAACATCAACGATACTTCCCAGTGCTAGATCAATCAGGCAAGTTACTTCCTTTCTTTGTAACTGTACGTAATGGTGATACTCATTCCATTGATGTAGTTGCTAAAGGTAATGAAAAAGTGCTTCGCGCACGTCTATCTGATGCGAAATTCTTCTATGAAGAAGACCATAAATTAAGTATCGAAGCTGCATTAGCGAAGCTTGAAAATATTGTATACCATGAAGAACTAGGTTCAGTTGGCGATAAAGTTCGTCGTACAGTAACAACAGCTAATCTTATTGCTCAGCAATTACAAGTTGAGAAGTCTACGCAAACGAAAGTGGAACGTGCGGCAGCTATTTGTAAATTCGACCTAGTGTCACAAATGGTTTACGAGTTCCCTGAACTACAAGGCATTATGGGCGAAGATTATGCGAATCGCCTTGGTGAAGACGCTGAAGTAGCTAAAGCAATTAATGAGCATTATCAACCACGTTTCTCAGGTGATGCAGTTCCTTCCCAAACGGTAGGAGCAATTGTCAGTCTAGCGGATAAAATTGATACTATTGTCGGATGCTTCTCAATTGGAATTGTACCTACAGGATCTCAAGATCCGTATGCTCTTCGTCGTCAAGCTACCGGTATTGTACAAATATTATTAGCACATGATCTTCAATTATCTTTGAAGCAGCTATTCGAGCTTAGTCTATCCGTTCATGAAACACGTGGAATGAAACGTGCGATTGAAGAAATTGCAAAAGACTTGCAAGATTTCTTCGGATTACGTGTAAAAAATTGGTTGTCTGAGCAAGGTGCCAAATATGATGTAATCGATGCAGTTATGGTTGCTGGTTTCAGTGACTTGCTACTTACGAAGAAACGTGCGAAAATTTTAATGACTCAACTAGAAGAAACGAATAAAGCGAGTTTCAAAACAAATGTAGAAGCATTTAATCGAGTATGTAATTTGGCTTCCAAAGCAGAAACAAAACAAGTCGATGAGTCACTGTTCCAAGAAGCTTCTGAACAAGCGCTATTTACTGCTTGGAATAATGCACATCCGCAATTTGTTACAGCAATGTCTGAACGTAATGTTGAAGCAGCTTATGATCTACTTACATCTTTACGTGAAGCAATAGTTGCTTACTTCGATTCTGTAATGGTTATGGCAGAAGATGCTGCAGTAAAACGCAATCGTCTAGCTACTTTAGCTTTAATCGCTGATGATATTCATCAAATTGCCGATCTTTCTAAATTAGTTTGGTAGAGGAAGTTCAAAAAGCAGACTTTGATAACGAAGGTACTCTGTGAGAATAATCGGCACCGAATATGAAGCGAACTTGGGAAGTATTTGCATAAGCTTCCGATGTATGTTTCTTGCAGAAACATTGTTGGTACTCGTGTACCAACAACGTACACTTGCATTTCCTCTTTCCGCAAGTAGCACTCCATCTTCTCGATTCTGAAATCCTACTTTTTGAACCTTTATTTGAAGAAGTAGTTAAATAGCAAGCAATAAAAAGTTTGGCTTATACTTACGATGCAACTTTTCATTGCAATGAAGTAGTTTAAGAAGTTATGAAAAGTTTTAGGAGGGAATATCAATGCCAGATTCACAATCTGATGTCATTGTCTATGTCGTATCTGATGCAGCAGGTGATACGGGCGAGCTTGTAGTTAGGGCGGCAATCGCACAATTTCATCCTATTCATGCGGATATTCGCCGAGCGCCATTCGTTACGAATGAAGCAGCTATTGATCAAGTAGCATTAAAGGTGAAGCAGTTAGATGCTATTGTCATGTATACGCTAGTCATTCCGCATTTGCGTGAGCGAATGAAAATGTTAGCTGAACAATTAGACATTCAAGCGATTGATCTGCTTGGTCCCTTTATTGAGACGTTAGAAACTCGAACGGGTAAAAAATCTCGTCAAGAACCTGGGCTTAACCACGTTCTTGACGCTGATTATTTCAAAAAAGTCGAAGCGGTAGAATTTGCAGTGAAGTACGATGATGCGAGAGATACTTCTGGTGTAAGGAAGGCTGATATCGTTCTTGTTGGTGTTTCGCGTACGTCGAAAACTCCTTTATCTATGTATCTAGCACATCAAAAGTATAAAGTAGCAAATGTTCCGCTTGTACCTGAAATCAAACCTCCTGATGAATTGTTTCAAGTGAATAGATCCAAAATAATTGGTCTTACGATCGATTTAAATTATTTGAACGTTATCCGCAAAGAGCGCCTAAAGGCATTAGGTTTGCCTGATACAGCATCTTACGCTACTACTGAACGGATACAATATGAACTTAATTATGCATCAGCTATTATGGAACGATTGCAATGTACCATTATTGATGTATCACATCGTGCCGTAGAAGAAACGGCAAGTCTTATTATGGAAAAGATCAGAAAAGGCTAATTAATAATAAAAGGATTTTTTGCTGACGTAGCGTATATAATATTAAATACATTGTATTTGAGTCTGATAGATCTAAGAAGGTGAATGAGATGAAAATCATCGTTGATGGTGATGCATGTCCTGTCAAAAATGAAATTATTGAAACTGCTCGTAAATTTCAGACTTCAGTGTGTATGGTCGCATCATTTGATCATCGCTTACCTGATGTGGAAGATGTCGAAATGATTCAAGTAGATCGAAGTGATCAATCAGCTGATATGTACATTGCCAACTATGTAAAGCGAGGAGATCTTGTAATAACACAAGATTTTGGGCTGGCATGTATTGTCATGGCAAAACATGCGATTACGATCTCATTTCGTGGAGAACAATATACTGACGACAATATCGACTACTTATTAGAGCGCAGAGCAGAATCAGCTAAAAGACGCAGACAAGGCTTGCGTAGCAAGGGTCCGAAGCCATTTTCAGATGAAGATCGAAAAAGATTTCAACAAAAGTTGACAAAACTTTTAGGAAATTAGCAGGAGAACTGTGAAGTTTAGCGAATATTATTATGGTGTTAATAAGTGAAGGTGATGAACTATGGCTGGAGACTTAATACCAGATGAAGTCATTGATGCAGTAAGAAGTCATCATGACATTGTAGAAGTGGTCGGGAAATACGTTCATTTAACTAAAAACGGTAAATACATGAAGGGGTTATGCCCATTTCATTCTGAAAAGACTCCTTCATTCACTGTTACCCCAGAGTTACAAATTTATCATTGCTATGGCTGTGGTAAAGGAGGTAACGTGATTCGATTCGTCGAAGAAATGGAGGGATATACTTTTCCGGAAGCGGTACGGATGCTTGCGGAAGATGCTGGACTACCAGTCACGTGGTCTTCTAACACTAGTGCTCACTCTCATGAACAAGATAGTATTCGCAATAAAATTATTGAGGCTCATGAACTAGCAGTTAAGTTCTATCATTACTTGTTGAATAATACTCAACAAGGTGCCGAGGCCAAGAAATATTTAATAGCGCGAGGAATGAGTGATAAGCTGATTGATCAATTTATGATCGGCTTTGCACCAAGTGATTGGGACGTTTTGACGCGTTTTTTGACAGGTCGTGGTTTTGATCATGCATTGTTGGAAAAAGCAGGATTAATTTCTGCCAAAAATGACGGTGATAGTTATTTTGATCGTTTTCGTAATCGGATCATGTTTCCGATATGGGACAAGAATGGCAAATCAATCGCATTTGGCGGCAGGATAATCGGAGAAGGACAACCCAAATATTTGAATTCTCCAGAAACGATGTTGTTCACCAAAAGTAAAATGCTCTATAACCTTAATCTAGCAAGACCCGCCATCAAAAAGTCGAAGCAAATAGTGCTATTCGAAGGATATATGGATGTCATAAAGGCTTGGTCTGCTGGAGTAATTAATGGAGTTGCTACACTCGGTACAGCATTGACAGATGAACATACATTGTTGTTGAAGCGTCATGCAGATGAGGTTATTGTTTGTTACGATGGCGATTCAGCTGGACAAGCGGCTGCCTACAAGTCCATTCCCTCACTAGAAGCGGCGGGAATTGTAGTAAAAGTGGCTTTACTTCCGAAAGGAATGGATCCAGATGAATATATAGAAGCATATGGAGCAGAAAACTTCCTCTATCAAGTTATAGAAGAACCTGTCTCAGTTACAAAATTTAAGCTTATATATTCCAGAAAGAACCATATACTTTCTAAAGAAGAAGGCAAACGGCAATATATCGTTGATGCAATAAAAATCGTTGCTGAGTTAGATTCATCTACTGAGCGAGAAATTCATCTTAAGGAACTGTCAAAAGAATTTGAACTTTCATTAGATGTTTTGAAGCAAGATTGTAATGAATATCGAATTCAACAGCAAAATTTAAAGCCTCAAAGGGATAATAACCAATTTTCGTGGAATAATGGTAGGAATGAAAAGCGGAAAACAGAGATACTTTCAACTGTATTGCCTGCTTACGTGAATGCAGAGCGTCGTTTATTGCATATCATGATGCGAAATCGTGATGTTGCAATGGCGGTCCATGATAAATTAGGTGATTCCTTTAATGTATACAATCATGCTGCCATAGCTGCATATTTATATGTGTACTATGCTTCAGGCTATGATGCAGATGCTTCACGCTTTATAGCTACATTGGAAGATGAGCAATTAGAGCGAAAAGCCTCTGAGTTATTGATGATGGACGGCGGATTTCCTTTCGACGATGATATTATGAATGCTTGGATACAAGATATACGAAAAATCCCGAGGCAGCAAGAGCTAGAACAGAAAAAAGAGTTGATGGTACGTGCCGAACGTGCTGGTGATTCTAGGTTAGCAGCACAATTAGGTATTGAGATTATATCCCTAGAAAGAGATCTAAAGAACTATCTTAGTTAATCTCTAGGGAGGAGGGAGTCGCAAAATGGCGAATGATCAGCATACTGAATTAGATACTGAGCAAAAGTTGGATCATGCGAAGGATCAACTGATTGAAATAGGTAAGAAGAGATCTTCTTTAACTTATAAAGAGATAATGGAGAAGCTTTCTCCCTTTGATCAGGAACCAGAGCAAATCGATGAATTTTTCGAACAATTAGATGACCTTGGTATTGAGGTGTTGAACGAAAAAGAAGAAGAAAATCCACTTGCGCCTGCTGGAGAAGATCAGGAGCGTGAAGGGGATGACTTTAATTTTGATGATGATCTAGCGTTGCCGCCAGGTATCAAAATTAATGACCCTGTACGTATGTATCTTAAGGAGATTGGTCGAGTTCCATTGCTATCTTCAGAAGATGAGATTGAGTTAGCTATTCGTATTGAGAATGGTGATGAAGAAGCGAAGAAACGCTTAGCTGAGGCTAACTTACGACTTGTTGTAAGTATAGCAAAACGTTATGTTGGGCGTGGAATGCTATTCCTTGACTTAATTCAAGAAGGTAATATGGGTCTTCTTAAGGCAGTTGAGAAATTTGACTACGAGAAGGGCTTTAAGTTTAGTACGTATGCTACATGGTGGATTCGTCAAGCCATTACGCGTGCGATAGCTGACCAAGCACGTACGATTCGTATCCCTGTTCATATGGTGGAAACAATCAATAAACTAATTCGTGTTTCTCGTCAATTACTACAAGAACTTGGACGCGAACCAACTCCAGAAGAAATTGCTGCTGAGATGGAATTAAGCACTGAAAAAGTTCGTGAAATAATGAAGATCGCTCAAGAGCCGGTTTCTCTTGAAACACCTATCGGTGAAGAAGATGATTCCCATCTTGGAGACTTTATTGAAGATCAGGAAGCACTTGCACCCGCAGATGCCGCTGCTTACGAATTATTAAAAGAACAGCTTGAAGATGTTCTAGATACTTTAACTGAACGTGAAGAGAATGTACTTCGCTTACGTTTTGGTCTAGATGACGGTCGTACGCGTACGCTAGAAGAAGTAGGTAAAGTCTTCGGTGTTACACGTGAACGTATTCGTCAAATCGAAGCGAAAGCACTTAGAAAGCTTCGTCATCCAAGCCGTAGCAAACGTCTTAAAGATTTCCTTGAATAGATGATTTATGATGAGATGACCTTTCTGCGCTGCAGTTAGGTCATTTTCTCAATAAACCTAAGGAAAGGATCATGCGAATGAAAGCTGAACGCAGAACGATAATTGTTCGAGAAATTGAACATTGGCGAAGATCAAAACTATTGCCTGATCATTATTGCGATTTTTTAATTAATTTGTATGCTGATCCAGTAGCCGCTCCAAAATCGGAAGTTCCAGATCATATTGTAGGAAAAGCAATTATGGCTGTTTCTAAAGCTACAGGAAAACAATGGTTTCTAACTTTTGGAATTTTCACCTTGATTTCGTTTGTTGTGCTTTATTTTAGCGTTTTTCACATTGCATTGCAAATCGCTCTAATCTTGGTTGGAACAGGGCTGTTATTATGGCTCGGAGAAAGAATCCGAGTGAACAATCCACCTATCGGATTTTTAACGATAACGTTAGGTCATCTATTGTTTTTATGCGGCGGATTATTTATCATTCATGATCAGGAGTTTACAGAATGGTATTGGAATGGCGGATTAATAGTCATTTGTGCATTGATATGGATTGTATATGGAATTAAACAAAAATTAAGTGCATTGCACTTTTGCGGATGGCTTACATTTCTCTTGGCATATTCTTTGTTGCTACATCAACTTACAACAGGACAAGAGTGGTATGAGGTTCAATTGTACTGGGTTCCACTAGCAATTCTGTATGGTTGGGTGAGTTGGTTTATTCATCGCTTCAGTAAGCCTGTAGCGGGCGTAATGTTATTAACAGCAATTTGCACTTGGTTTATGCCAGAAATATTCCAATTTATGTTCATTGATCAAACGGACTTTATTCATCTTCAACTTATTGCTAAAATGATTATTGGTGGATTAACTTTATTTTTACTTCGAAAACAATGGATGGTGTGGGTAATTTAATGATTCAACTTTCTAAAAGACTTCAAACAGTCGCAGATTACATAACAGCAGGAAATAAAGTAGCAGATATAGGTTCTGATCATGCTTTATTACCAGTTTATCTTATTCAGTCAACTAAATGCCCTTCTGCTATTGCAGGTGAATTGAATGAAGGACCATGGCAAGCGGCGCGTAAACAAATCGCAAATGCAGGTTTATCGGTAAAAATTGATGCTAGACGCGGAAACGGCTTAGCTGTCATTACTCCCAATGAAGTTGATACGATTACCATTTGTGGCATGGGTGGCGTATTAATGTCGGATATTCTTGAAGAAGGTCTTCAAACGGGCAAATTAGAAGGTGTTAAGGAATTAGTACTTCAACCGAATGTAGGTGAAGATACAGTTCGTAGATGGTTAGTTCAAAATCATTGGGCTCTTATTGATGAGATTATTATTGAAGAAGATGGAAAAATTTACGAAGTTCTTCATGCCATCAGATCAGATGAAGCAGACCAACATAATAAGCAGCTATTTAGCGGTAAGCATATATCTTTTCCTTTTAGCGAATCACAGAATGAAACAATTATGTTCCGAATGGGGCCACATCTATTGCCAAAACGTAATAATGTGTTACTCAAAAAATGGCAATCAGAAATACAGAAACTTGAATATATCATGACTTCGCTGCAACAATCTACACTCGATTCAGCTAAGGCGAAGCTTGAGGCAACCGAGCAAGAGAAAAATCAAATTTCGGAGGTGCTGAAATGGCTGTTCACGGACAAACAATAATACAATATATGGAACAGTTCGCACCGAAATATTATGCAGTTGAACATGATACTATCGGTTTACAATTAGGAACACTAGATAAGAAAATCGATACTGTACTTATTACACTTGATGTTACATTAGCGGTTGTTGAAGAAGCGATTTCTATTGAAGCACAATTAATTATCGCTCATCATGCGATCATTTTCAGACCTATTGCCAAAATTGATACATCTACGCCTGCGGGAAAATTGTATGAGCTACTAATTAAAAATGATATTGCTGTATATATATCACATACCAATCTTGATGTTGCAATAGGTGGCGTGAATGACTTATTAGCAGATGCTGCAGGGATGATATCAGAAGGGCGTAAAAACCTAGAAACAACTTATGTGGACCCAATGTATAAGCTAGTCGTGTTCATTCCTGAGAAGTCAGTAGAGAGCGTTCAACAAGCGATATGGCGCGCAGGTGGGGGACATATCGGTAACTACAGTCATTGCAGTTATCAATCAGCGGGCGTAGGTACTTTTATGGCTGAAGAAAATAGTAACCCCTTTGTAGGGAAAAAACATGAGATACATCATGAACAGGAAGTAAGGTTTGAATGTATTGTTCAGGGCAGCAATCAACGTAAAGTAATTCAAACAATGATTAAGGCACATCCATATGAAGAAGTAGCGTATGATCTGATTCCCATTCACAATCAAGGAACTAATTATGGGTTGGGAAGAAGTGGTGCTCTTGCAGAACCAACAACACTTGGTCAGTTAGCTGAGAAGTTGAAAAAGGTCTATGATGTGCCTTCACTTCGTGTTGTAGGTGATCTTAACACTCCAATAAAAAAAATTGCTGTGCTTGGTGGTATGGGCGCTAAATATGTGAAATCCGCAAAATTTTCAGGTGCTGATGTACTAATTACTGGAGATATAGATTTCCATACTGCTCATGATGCGCTTGCAGACGGAATGACCATTATTGATCCAGGTCATCATATCGAGAAGGTTATGATTCAAGGTGTCACTATTTGGCTTACGAACAAATGTGGTAAAGAAAAAGTTGATGTGAAAATTATTGCATCTTCAGTTCATACTGAACCTTTTACTTTTGTTTAGATATAGTTATTGTAAAATAGATATTACTTAAAGTGAAAGTTCAAAAAGTGGGCTTTCGAGAACCGAGAAGATGAAGAGCTACTTGAGGAAGGAGGAAACGCAAGTGTACATGTTTCGTACACGCGTACCGGACTTCCCAAGTTCGCTTCATATTCGATGCCGAATAAGCTACATTAGTATATTCATCGTTATCAAAGTCCGCTTTTTGAACAACCTCTAAAATAATTTCCAACCTTTTCTCTTGAGTTATTGCTAAGAAATAGGTATACTGTAATCTGCATCGGAAAGTTTGACAGACAATCGCTGGTAGCCTAGATGCTACGAGAGGAAAGTCCGGGCTCCGCATGGCAGGATGCTGGATAACGTCCAGTCGGCGCAAGCTGAAGGATAGTGCCACAGAAATGGACCGCCGATGACTGACTTATGTCAGAACAGGTAAGGGTGGAACCGTGGTGTAAGAGACCACGAGGTGCGTAGGTGACTACGTTCCTGGTAAACCCCATCTGGAGCAAAACCGAGAGAATGCAGTAGCTTCGTGCTACAGCCTTAGCCTGAGGCGCGTTCGGGTGAGTTGCTTGAGCCATATAGCAATGTATGGCCTAGATAGATGATTGTCGCTTGTAGTGGGAGGGTCGTTCCCGTTATTACCACTTATAGTACAGAACCCGGCTTAAGGCAAACTTTCCGCACGACTAATGCTAACAACAAAGAGCCATCCACATACCAATTTCGCTAACGCGAAATGGTATGTGGATGGCTCTTATTGCTTTACTGATTAATAAGTTTATCTAATTTATTCTTAACAGACTGAGGATAAGTTTGTAATGTTCCTTCAAATCCAGCTGCCATCGTTAATGCGCGATAGACGTCGATTTCACCGTAGCCAAAGTAATCATCTTTACCAGTATCGCCTAGATCAGTTGCACTTTGTCGCATAATTTCCATCACTTGAACATTAGTAAGTGATGGATTAAGTGTACGAATTAGTCCTGCTAACGCAGCGACATGAGGAGATGCCATGGAAGTTCCAGATAAAGAAGCATACTGGCCGCCAATATATGTGCTTGCTATAGAATCACCAGGGGCAACTACATCGATATAATCACCATAATTGGAAAATGATGCTCGTTCTCGGTTATTTGTCGTAGCTCCAACCGCGAAAACTTCTGAGTATGCTGCGGGATAACCTGGGCGGCTCGTATTGTCATTACCGCTTGCTGCGACAAGAACGACATCATGATTATATGCATATTGGATTGCTTCGTGCAAGAAATCAGCTGATGCATAATTACCAAGACTCATATTAATAACTTTCGCACCATGATCAGTAGCCCATATAATCCCTTGAGCAACACTATACGTAGAACCAGAACCACTACTATTGAGTACTTTAACTGGCAAAATTTTATTGTACCAAGAAACTCCTGCTACACCTTCATCGTTATCTACTGTTGCACCAATAATTCCTGCTACATGTGTACCGTGACCAAAGTCATCGTTGGAATTAGTAGAAGAATCATTCACATTATACCCTTCAAGCAGTCGATTAGTTAGATCAGGATGATCTGATTGAACTCCAGTATCTAGAACAGCGATAATAACATCTTCACTACCCTTTGAAATGTTCCAACCCGTCACAGCTTGTATATCTGGAATATTCCATTGATATTTCTCGAATAATACATCGTTAGGAATAGTTTCAACATTAGTCTCTTCGTTTGTCATATACAAATAGTGAGGTTCGATAAATTTAAGCTCATAGTTTTCTTTGAAATATGCGATTAATTGTTCTGTACTTAATTCATTCGATTTAAATATAAAAGTGGTCCCTATTTGCAGAACTTGCTCACAATGAATTTCTTCCTTTAACTTATCAAGCTGTGGTTGATCAATCTCTTTCATGAATTGTACAACAACCTCATTTTTGAAGTAATGACTTGCATCGCCATTATCTTCACCATCAATAACAGTTGTATCAACGGTGGAATTAGGTTTTACTGATTCAATTTTCATTTGTCCTTCTGCAGGATAAGGAATTAATCGCAAATTGTTTCTTTGATGTTGTTCAACTTGCGGTAAAATGGATTCTTTAACAACGGCAATGACTTTTGTATGATCTTTAATTAGACCCAGCACACGATATTTTTCATGGTCTAAGCCATAGAAACTATCAGAGTCGTATAGATCACCGTTGACATAAAGTTGATCTGCTTGCTTCATATATGAATTTGCAAGGGATTGTTCGGATGAAGGGATGTCTCCTCTCTGTATTTTTGCTTTATCGTTTTCCCACCGAATATATACATAATGAGGATGTTCACTTTGGAAGCGGGTGATGATATTAGTCGCTTCTTTTGCTTGTTTTTCTTTAGCTAGTTGCTCCAAATCAGATTGCATTTCAGTTATGACAAGTTGCAAACTATTGTCCATGTTCTTTTGTAATATACTCAATTTTTGTTCCTTCTCAATTGCCGCATGCTCGGAATCATTCTTCACATTTAGTTGAGGTAACTGTGCTATTTCATTACTCTGTTTCTCTTTATTAGGTAAAAGCTGCATCACTAAAATGACAGCTACAATTACACCAATAATGGTATACCATTTTTTGGACATCATTAACACTCCCTATTGTTCTGTTTTAACGTATCCTTATTTTTAGTAAAAGACAGTATTTTATACAGAACAGCGAGTTAAATAGTACCGTTTTGTAACAATTTGTGATAGGATATAAATGTTATAGTTTTGTTTGGAATATGAAAGGGGATCTACCAACATGCCTTCGACTAATGTTAAGGGGCTGAGTGAATCAGCTCGTGAGAAACTAAAGGAAGCGATTGCTCAACTTGAACCTTTCCTTAACAATTTCTCACTCGATCATCTAATAAGTGAAGAGAAAACAGAAGAAGAACAATTATTTTACAGAGGTTTTCTAGCTGATCTTCGCCATTTGCTTGTATATTCTGAAGTTTCGTTTGAGAAGCTAGGAGTTCTACTTAGAAGACCGAATTTTGATACTGATTTTGCTGAACGCGCATTGTATGAAGTTTATCATAATTGTGTAAATGCCTTTTTCTATCCTAAGAATGAATGTTATTCCGAGGATGGTCGTTATGCTTATACTGGACAAGATGCTATTCGCTTCCGTTACAAACCGAAGCGTGAAGCTAGAAATGTTATTATGAATATTACAAAATATTATGAAGACCTTCGCGACGAGTTGGCGTATTACGAAAGTGATTACATGACTCAACGTCGTATGATGGGGAAAAAATAGGATCGAATAAATCATCTCGTTATCAGGGCAAACTGATAGTGGAGGTGATTTTTTATGCCAAAAGGCGTAGCTTGTAGTGTAGCAAACTGTAACTATTGGGAAGAAAATAATCAATGTGGTGCAGCATCTATTCAGATTGAAATTGACGCTCATGCTAATCGGAATTTTATGAATGAGTTTGCGAGTGAATTTGTATCTGATGAACACCAGGATACTGCAAATCAATCAGCAGAGACTTGTTGCCTTACATTCAGTCCGAAGGGGTGATTGTGAATGGCAAGAAACCGTAAATATGGTGGTATGAGTCGTAATTATCGAAATCTGCCGATAACTCATCGCAGTAATATTCCTAATGACGATACGTCAGTTCTTCAACACGAACCAATTCCTCCATTAGAACACGGTGGAATTTATGAAGAGATGGGAGCTGACTTCACGTATGAAGAGATGATTGCTCATGATCATGCACCTCGAACGATTATGAGTTTTAATGATTCAGATCAACGTGTAGGTGCTATCGGCTGGTACGTCGGAACATTAGCTTTAGTCATTGCGATAAGTGCATTATTCATCTGGCCATTTTGGACAGGCTTATCAGCATTAGCATTATCTTCAATGTCTTACTCACAAGGAACTAAAGCAATCGCGTGGCTTTCAGGTACGATCGCTGTGGTTGCAATTGCATCATCGATTTTTGAATATTTCATCTTATTATAGTCAATTGATTAATTCAGCAGGCAGAAGTTCACTAAATAAAGTGAACTTCTGCCTATTTTTGTGCAATGAACAGGAGATTTTCTATTGTTCGCAGATACATTCTCCTGTAATCTTTGTTTAGAATACTTTGGTAATTTATGAGCTAATTTGTTAGGTATTTATTATTTATTATTATGGAGGAAAACTAATGTCATTCAATCAACTGAAAGATCAACCTTATGAAGCTTATCTTTTTGTATATTTTACTGTCGAGGATGAAGGTGGAGAACAAGTCTATTTTTCATTGAGCGAAGATGGACTACATTGGAAGGACTTGAATAATGGTAAGCCGGTATTAAGTTCTGCAATAGGGGAATGTGGAGTGCGTGACCCTTTCATTATAAGATCACCTTTGGATCAGAAATTTTACATTATTGCGACGGATTTGCGGATTGCGAGTAGAAAAGGCTGGGATGTCGCTCAACATAGCGGTAGCCGCTCAATCGTAGTATGGGAATCTAATGACCTTGTGCATTGGTCAAAGGAAAGAAGCGTTACTATAGATATTCCTAATGCAGGGTGTGTATGGGCACCAGAATCGATATATGACGAGGACACAGAGGAGCATCTAATATTTTGGGCTTCGATGGTCAAAAGAGACGAAAACTCTCCGAAACAAATCATCTACAGCTTTAGAACGAAAGATTTTAAAAATTTCACAAAGCCAGAAATATATATCGAACGAGAAAATCATATTATCGATACAACAATTATTAAGGATGGTAACTTTTATTATCGCTACTCTAAAGATGAAACGAAGAAATGCATTACAGTTGAAAGAAGTAGTTCTTTGTCACCTTCATCGTACATTGATATGAAATCTCCTGTTCTTGATAACATTCTCGGAGTAGAGGGACCTGCAATATTCAAATTCAATGATCGGGACGAGTGGTGTTTGATGATAGATCAATTTGCGACGCAGAAAGGTTATTTACCTTTAGTTACTGATGACCTTACCAGCGGTCATTTCCGTATTTTGAGTGAAGCTGAATATTGTTTAGGAGATAGTCTTAAAAGACACGGATCTATCTTGAATATTACTCGAAACGAATATGAATCGTTAGTCCGAACTTACAGCGTGTGAGGCTTGTAAGAAAGGGCAAAAGTATAAGGGGTGAAATCTAATTGAAATCGATTCGGTTTAAGTTGGAAGACTATATTAATAGCTACATGGAATTATGGGATTTTTTCGGAGTAGTTCAAGTCATAAAGAGAGGCGAAGTGCTTTTCGAGAAGGCGTACGGGTCTGCAAGCATCGAATTTGGTATTAAAAACGAAATTAATTCATGCTTCTCAATTGCTTCCATCTCAAAACAGTTTACAGCCTTTGCGATTATGCTCTTACATGACAAGGAAATGCTAGACATCGATAAATCTGCACAATTATATCTCCCTTCAAATATGAAGATTGATGAGTCGATCACTGTTCATCATTTACTATCGCATACTTCTGGTTTATATAATTTTTATAATTTTGATAATGATTTTTTTGCTGGATACAATAGAATGAATTATTCGAGAAGTTATTTCTTCCAGCATTATATCAGTAAAAAGCCTGCAAATCGCTCAGGTATGGAATATGATTACAATAATTCAAATTATAATTTGCTTGCATGGATTATTGAACATGTTTCAGGTCAGAAATATGCAGATTATATTCGAAATAACATCTTTCTACCACTGAATATGATGCACAGCGATGTTGATGACGGAAGTAAACCAATAAAAAATAGGTCATGTAATTATTCAAAAGATTATGATGCAAACATCAAGAGTCCATATCATAATGAGAAATTTAGCATAGGTGCAGGAGCCATAGTTTCAAACTGCGATGATTTGTACAAATGGTATGTTTGTTTGCGAGATCGTAACATGTTGTCGCTAAAAACATATACAAGGTTTTTCAAAGAGAACAACAATAATTACTGCTATGGACTGGAACATCATCATGTTTACGACACAGATAGGTACTCCCATGGGGGAGATCATCTTGGGGTCAGCGCATATGTGCAGCATTATTATGATGAAGATATATGTATTAACATTCTTTCAAATAATGAAGCTATCGATCAATACAGACTGGGTAATGCAATGTCAAATATTTTGCATCAAGTTGATGTTGATGTTCCGACTAAATATGAAGAATTGTCCATCAACGAAAACAAGCTTAAAGAATATTGCGGAACATACTTAAAAGATAAGATCGAAGTAGAGTTTATTAATGGAAAATTATACTTCACGAGATTTGCTGGAAATCTTCATATTGAGATCTATCCAATAGGTGAAGGAAGATTTGTTCGAAGACATTCTGATCAGATCCATCCTTACATAATTACAGAGAACGACAATGGAAAAATGACGTTTTTTGGTTATCAAAAAGATGATCCTGAAATATTCATCAAATAATTGAAATAACACCTAAATTAAGATTAGAAAAATAATTCAGTTTAGTTAGTGAGTATTTTAGATCTAAAATTGAGTAAACGGGAGTTCAATAAAACAGCAGCAGTCAGTGACTTTATTTATTAGTCGCTAGCTGCTGTTATTTCTATAATGGTAGGACTAGTTCTATATGCTCATTGAGCTTCAGTGTGTTCAATTAGCTTATGGATTTGAGAGCAAAGACAGATATATCGTGGTAGAATGAATATTATATAACAGCTGATATTGGAGGAATAGTCGTGATTGTACAAATAGATAATGTAACTTGGGAACGAGAAGATAAAGTAATATTACAAAATGTGAACTGGTCAATTCAGCAAGGTGAACATTGGTGTTTACTAGGATTGAACGGATCTGGGAAGACTACACTACTCAATATGATCAATGGCTATCAGTGGCCTACATCTGGTGTTATTAGCGTATTGGGTCATCGATTTGGTACCTACGATTTACGTGAGCTTCGCAAAGAAATTGGTTGGGTAAGTACTGCACTTCAACAAAAACTTTATGGCAGTGATGATGCTTTGAATATCGTATTAAGTGGAAGAGAAGCATCTATAGGAGTATACGACCAACCTTCTGCAGAAGATATAGAGAAAGCGATGGATTTATTGGTAGCATTGCGTTGCGAGTATCTCGCACACCGTGCATATCGTACGTTGTCTCAAGGAGAGAAGCAAAGAGTACTAATTGCTAGAGCATTAATGAATGAACCCAAATTATTAATATTAGATGAGCCATGTACTGGACTAGATATTATAGCAAGAGAGCAATTGCTTGATATGATTAATAATATTTCTAATCAGCCTAATTGTCCGACATTAATCTATGTAACACATCATGTAGAAGAAATATTACCGTGTTTTAGTCATACGTTGTTATTAAAGTCAGGTGAAATATTCGCACAGGGTGAAACCTCTGAAGTATTAACACCTCAGACTATGAGTCAATTTTATGAAGTTCCTGTACATTTAGAAAAGGAGAATGATCGGTTTTGGTTAACGATTTCGAAGAGATAACGGAAGAACCAATTGTTCGAAAATCACTAAAAGTTAGATTGTACGAGTGGATGAAAAGAAGATGGCAATTCATGCTTATGAAGGAGTCTGCTTTCGTTTATTCTTTTTCGTTGATCTTCCTGCTAGCACTTTGTATAGAATGGGTAGTAGTTATACCGGGAATACCAACAGGACTAGGAATTATTATTGATTACTTAATATTTGGAAGCTTATATGTAATTTTATTAATTATCGCTTTCACTTTATTGAAGTCTATATTGGCTTTTTTCTATTTGCATAAATGTGCAAGTATGATCGCTAGTATAGCCATATTGGTTTCACAAAGTTATATATTAATGCTGAAATCGAATTGGGGATGGAAAGTATCCTTGTTCATGACAACGATAATTATAATCATTACGACTTTGGTCGCATTATATGCATCATATTTATTTGCATACCGCAAAAAAACATTCACTTATATTACGTGCAATCTGGTTATCCTATTTCTAGTTATTGCGTTAGGAAATGAGGCTCGCGAAAATTTTTTCGGTGATGATAAGGATCTAATTACTCAGTTATATGAAGATGTTTTGTTAAGTCCAGACATGTCATCAGATGATAAAGATAGTAGTGCGGATGTGAATCATGATGGAAGTACACAACAAGTACTTTTATCGCTGGACCGATTTAGTAACGACCCTTCCGAAGTTGGAAGCTTCGAAGTTAGACATTACGATTACGAAAGTTATGCGGACGATACTGATTTTATGACTGGAGAAGTAGAAAATATTATCTATACTGCACCGATGGATGGATCAGATGTATTAAAGGATTGGAAATGGACGAAAGAATTATATTGGGGTTTTTCAGAAAATCAGATTCCGATTAACGGTCAAGTATGGACTCCTGTTGGAGAAGGCGAATTTCCAATCGTATTCATAATGCATGGTAATCATGTAGGTGAAGAAGATTCCTCAGATGGTTATGCTTATCTAGGTGAATTACTAGCTTCACAAGGGATGATTGTTTGTTCAATTGATGCAAACTTTCTGAATTACTCCGTTTGGTCTGGAATCGTTGATGATGACCAATTGTTGCGCTCTTGGTTGATGCTAGCCCATATAACTTCATTTTACGAGCATCAATACGATCAACTTTCGATTGATTGGGATCAAGTAGCTTTAATAGGTCATTCGCGTGGTGGTCAAGCAGCAGCGATGGCTGTAGATGCGAAAAAATGGTTAGTAGACAATGAGATGACAAGTATATTAGATGAAGTATCTATTAAAGCTGTCGTTGGCATAGCCCCTACAGATTATCGAGTCGATAGTAAGCAAGCAAACTTGCACAATGTAAACTATCTAACTTTACATGGGACGATGGATTCAGATCTTACGGAATCATTTGGTGATAGACAATATGAACGAACCAAATTCAATGAAGAGGGTCACTTCAAGGCTACAGTTGAATTGTATCATGCCAATCATGGTCAATTTAATACCATATGGGGAAAATATGATGAGCAGTTTCCTGGAGCGATATTACTTAATACTGCTGACCTAATGTCAGGTATTGACCAACGAAAGGCTGCTCAAATCTTTATTAGTAGTTTCCTACAGGCAAGCTTATTGCAACAAGATCAGTATAAAGCGATATTTCAAGATTTTCGAACAGTAGGACAATATTTGCCCCCAACAGGATATGTTACTCGTTATAGTAGTTCGAATGAGTCGTTGTTATTCAATTTTGAACAAGACTATACTGATTCTCCATGGAGTACATCACCTGATCTAGAGGCAGAAGTTATTGAACTTAAAGGTAGAAGTGATGGAGTGAAGCAGAACAGTGCTTTATGGTTGCAATGGTTTGGGGAGCAACAACATATTACGTTTAACCTGACAAATCAGCAGCAAATTATATTGAATAAGAACATCGAGGCGATCACGATTTCGTTTGCCCGAACAGATTATCGTCAAGTCGCTGTTACAAGTGAAGAGAATGACTTAGAAGCGACGACGACTGATCAAAGTACAGATCCCATATTAGAAATCGAT
Source organism: Paenibacillus endoradicis (assembly GCF_024721975.1). The sequence continues at coordinate 366,323 of NZ_JANQBB010000005.1, forward strand.
AAACTGGACGTAACGTTACCTATTGAGTTAGAATTGTATTCCGACATATTTGGAACAATTCAGTTAGATCTAGCTTCTTACTTCAGTTTATTAGCGCCTGCGGAAGATGATTTCACAAAATCGAGCATACTTGAAGAGCGCATTAAAAAGGGGAAGTATGATGTTAAGGTGGAACCATTATTACAAACCTATATCATTCCAATGAATTTATTTGGCGAAAATATAAATTTATCCGACATGCAACAAATCTCGTTATATTTCAACCAACCATCAGGAAGTTTAATTGTTGATAACATAGGAGTTATTACAGAGGGAGGAACATATGTCCAGTATAACAGATGATCGAAACAGTGAAGAGCGGCGTGTACGAGATATTATACAATTAGTTCGCAAGCGCTTAGAGCATATAGAGGATGAGAAAGGTGATGTCAAATCAGAAATAGTAGATATTAAAACCAATTTCTGGGACGATGTTACTTTAAACTTTGAGGATTCTGCGGAATCTGCCGAAAGTCATGCGAGTATGAAACAACAAGCAGAATTGCTTTCAGAACGAGAACGTAGTTATAGACTACTGTCTGAACAAATTCGATTGCTGCATAAATTTGAGCAGAGTCCTTATTTTGGAAGAATTGATGTTTCAGAAGCTGGCGGACCTGTGGAGGCTATATATCTCGGAGTAGGCTCACTGCTCGATGATAATAATGAGAACTACTTGATCTACGATTGGCGGGCTCCGATAAGCAGCGTCTATTATGATTATGGACCTGGACCGATTACTTACCGTACGCCTAGTGGTGACATTGATGGCGAAATGACATTGAAGCGTCAATATAATATTCGTTATGGCAATTTAGTAAGTATGTTCGATACTGGAGTAACGATCGGAGACGAGATTTTACAAGAAGTTCTTGGCAAACATTCCGATGCTCAGATGAAAAGTATTGTTGCTACAATTCAACAAGAACAAAACGCCATTATTCGCAATGAACAAGCGAAATTGTTAGTTGTTCAAGGTTCAGCGGGAAGCGGGAAAACTTCAGCTGCACTGCAACGTGTAGCGTATTTACTATATCGTTACCGTGAAAGTTTGAACGCAGATCAGATTGTCCTTTTCAGTCCCAATCCAATGTTCAATAGCTATGTCTCAACGGTGTTACCTGAACTCGGCGAGCAAAATATGCAACAAACAACATATCAACAATATTTAGAACATAGATTAGGTCGTAAAATTCATCTAGAAGATCCTTTTACACAAATGGAATACAGCTTAACTCAGTATGAGGATGAGCATTATGAAGCTCGTATGGCAAGTATTCATTTGAAATCCTCTACTGAGTTTATGAATGTCATTAATGATTACGTCAAGTATCTAAGTGAGCAAGGTATGAAGTTTAAAAATATCGTATTCCGTGATAAAGTACTCATCTCACATGAGCAAATAACGGAACAATTTTATCGATTAGATCCAACGCAATCGATACCACTGCGCCTGAAGGAATTAACAGATTGGTTGCTCAAGGAATTATATGCATTAGGGAAAGTAGAGCAACAAGAAGCTTGGGTTGATGAAGAAATAGAGTTACTTGATACTGAGCAATATGCCGAAGCATTCCAACATCTAATAAAAAAGAAGAAGTTCAATGAAAACTCATTCGATGATTTTCAAGCTGAGCGAGATTACTTAGCGACTAAAATTGTTCAACAGCAGTTCAAAAAACTTAGAAGCCATGTGAAGCAGCTTAGATATGTAGACGTAAAAGGTGTCTACAAAAAAATGTTTATTCAGAAGCAATGGGGTAATGCTTCCAACCCGCTTTGGTCTGACATTGCAAAATTAACATTAGATGCTTTATCGCGAAACATTATGTTGTATGAAGATGCGACACCATATTTGTATCTAAAAGAAAAATTAGAAGGATTCCAAACGAATACGAGTGTAAAATATGTATTTATTGATGAAGGTCAAGATTATTCAGCTTTTCAACTGCAATACATGAGGAAAATATTCCCTAGAAGCAAGATGACTATTGTAGGAGATTTGAATCAATCGATATTTGTTCACTCTTCTTTGCAGGAGAAGTTCACTCCTTTCGAGAATTTATTCTCAGAGGAAGAAACGGAACGTATGACATTGCTTCGTAGCTATCGCTCTACTCATGAGATTATCGAATTCACAGCATCGATGATTGAAGGTGGTGACCAGATTATCCCGTTCAATCGCCATGGCGAAGTTCCAGAAGTTACTGTACTTGATTCAGTCGATCAGTATGATCAACAAATCGATGACAAATTACATCATTGGATTCGTGAAGGCTATACCTCTATTGCAATTATTTGCAAGACGGCTCATGAAAGTAAGTTGGTCTTTGAACGATTACAAGATAGGTGGAAAGTATTACGCTTAGTCGATCAAGAAACAGTTACATTCCAGCAAGGTATTATGGTCATTCCTGCTTACTTAGCTAAAGGTGTAGAATTTGATGCTGTTATGATCTATGACGCGAGTTCCAAACAATATCATTTGGAACGTGAACGGAAATTGTTCTATACAGCCTGTACAAGAGCAATGCATGAATTACATCTATTTTCACTTGGAAAACCATCGCCATTTATTCCAAACAAATAACTTCAATGTTATGTTTGCAAGCTATACGATATTTATTTTATGTAAATCGTATAGCTTGTTTTAATTCTATGTTGTAATAAATGGGGATTTTCTCTTTAATATGATGTATAGTGCAAATGAATGGGCTAGTGGTTCATGTTCTAATGATTATGTAAATAATATAATAGATTTATAGCCAAACCTACTGGGGGTGAAGTGATGGATACTGCAATGTTCGGTATTACAGAGCAGGATCTCTATTTATTCAATCGTGGTTCATCGCATCATAGCTATAGGTTTATGGGGGCACATCCTGTCTACTGGGAAGGCGAAGATGGTATTCGATTTGCTGTATGGGCACCTAATGCAATAGAAGTCTCGGTTGTTGGTGATTTCAATCAATGGAATGGTCATCATCATAAATTGAGTAGAGTAGCGAGATCTGGTGTTTTTGTAACATTTATTCCCCATTTGAAAGTTGGCACACTCTATAAGTATGAAATCTTAACTAATTACAATGAACGAAAAGTGAAAAGTGATCCTTACGCTTTTTATAGTGAGCGACGACCTAATACAGCATCTATTGTAGAAGGTTTACCAGCCTTTAATTGGACCGATCAGAACTGGTATCGTGAGCAATCTATAAAGCCATCTTATGAAAAACCGATGTTAATTTATGAGGTTCATGCAGGATCATGGAAAATAAAAGGTAAAGAAGATTACTATACGTACACCGAGTTAGCAGAACATCTCGTTCCGTATGCAGCAGATTGGGGATATACTCATATTGAGTTATTGCCAATTACAGAGCATCCACTCGATCAGTCTTGGGGGTATCAAGTTGTTGGATTTTATAGTCCAACGAGTAGATTTGGATCTCCGGAACAACTGAAGCAATTGATTAATGAATGTCATAGACATCATATTGGTGTTATCTTGGATTGGGTTCCTGGTCATTTCTGTAAAGACGATCATGGCTTAAGATCATTCGATGGTACACCAATTTTTGAAGGTGCAGATTGGAAGCGAGCTGAGCTACCGTTATGGGGCACATTAAGCTTCGATTACAGTAAACATGAAGTTCAAAGTTTTCTTGTTTCAAACGCTATTTATTGGTTAGATCAATTTCATTTTGATGGCTTACGTGTTGATGCCGTTGCTTCTATGCTCGACCTTCACATGGATAAGCCACCTGAATTGCATACATTAAATGCTGATGGCGGTCATATTAATTTACACGCTATCGCATTCCTCCACAAATTAAATGAAACTATATTTCATTATTACCCCGACGTATTGATGTTAGCGGAGGATTCCTCATCCTACGCATCCGTAACAAAGCCAACTTATATGGGAGGCTTAGGATTTAACTACAAATGGAATATGGGCTGGATGAACGATATGCTCAAATACATGTCTCTCCCGCCGTCAACCCGCACAGAACGTCATCAACTCATAACTTTTTCTATATGGTACGCTTTCAACGAAAATTATGTATTACCACTTTCTCATGATGAAGTTGTTCATGGGAAACGTTCCCTACTTAATAAAATGTGGGGGAATTACGATCAAAAATTCGCGCAATTGCGATTATTTTATGGATACTGGATGACTCATCCTGGTAAAAAATTGCTCTTTATGGGTAGTGAATGGGGCCAATTCGATGAGTGGAAAGATCAAGATATGCTTGATTGGATTGTTCTGCAATACGATGCACATCAAAAAATGCATCATTATTCTAAACAATTGAATTGGTTATACCGTAACACACCTATTCTTTGGGAAAATGAGTTTAATCCGAGCACATTTGACTGGATTGATGTAAATAATGCAGAGCAATCTGTCATCTCTTTCAGCAGGAAAAGTCAATCTGGAGTGCTTGTAGTTGTCGTAAATTTCTCTCCGCATTATTACGCTCCTTATCGTATTGGAGTGCCACAAAAAGGCATATATACGATCCTGTTGCATAGTAATGAACTGGAGTACGGTGGTACAACCGAACATGTTCAGCGAGAGGTACATAGCGAATCGATCGGTATTCATGGTCGTGAGCAAAGTATTTCTATTGAACTCCCCCCATTTACATTCATGCTATACACACTTCATTCGGGGGACACCATTTAACAAGGAGATGATGTCCATGGTTCGAAAAGAAATGATAGCAATGTTATTAGCCGGTGGTGAAGGTAAAAGATTAGGTGTATTAACGAAAGATTTAGCAAAACCCGCTGTTTTTTTTGGTGGGAAATATAGAATTATAGATTTTACACTTAGTAATTGTGCACATTCAGGGATAGATACTGTTGGTGTCCTTACACAGTATCAACCTTTAGAACTTAATCGGTATCTCGGAATTGGCACACCATGGGGACTTGATCGTCGTGATGGTGGGATGACAATTCTACCTCCTTATATGCAAAAAGAAGGCGGCGTCTGGTACAAGGGAACAGCCAATGCCATTTATCAAAACATTTCATTTATTGAACGATATGATCCGGAGTATGTGCTAATCATTTCAGGTGATCACATCTATAAGATGGATTATGATCTTATGTTGCAAAATCATAAAAAAACAGGTGCAGCAGTTACGATCGCTGGTTTTGAGGTTGATTGGAAAGATGCTAGCCGATTTGGATTGATGCATATTGATGATGATTCCGTCATTACTGGTTTTGAAGAGAAGCCGAAAAATCCAACTAGTAATTTAGCGTCGATGGGCGTTTATATATTTAATTGGAATGATTTGAAACAGTATTTGGTTAACGATGAAGACAATGTCTTATCGAGCAACGATTTTGGTAAAGATATCATTCCGGCAATGATGGATGATAGTTTATTATGTTCTTGCTATATTTTTGATGGATATTGGAAAGATGTAGGAACGATTGATAGTTTATGGGAAGGTAATATGGACTTGTTAGAAGATGAACCTTCGCTTGATCTTGGTGACCCTAACTGGCGTATTTACTCAGTAAATCCTAATCAACCTGCACAATTTGTAACTGCAACTGCAAAAGTAACTTCTAGTCTTATTACAGAAGGATGTTTTGTCGAAGGTGATGTTGACCGTTCTATATTGTTCTATGGTGTAACGGTTTCTGAAGGTAGTGTTGTGAAGGAATCTGTCATTATGCCTAAAGTAAAGGTGGGAAAAAACGTTCAAATCTATCGAGCGATTATCGGTGATGGGGCAATTATTGAAGATGATGCTGTTATAGGTACAGCTGATAGTGATGAAATAACGGTTATTCCAGTTGGTGAGCATGTGTATCCACAGGATCAATTGATGGGGGTGGAGTAATGAAGAAGCAAAAGATTATGGGCGTTATTAATCTTATTCATGAAAAAGATGATCTTGATGCATTAACACTAGGCCGTTGTACCGCAACTGTTCCATTCGGATCTCGCTATCGTATTATTGATTTTACATTATCCAATATGGTTAATTCACGAATCAATGAAGTAGGTATCTTTGTCCATCGCAAATATCGCTCGCTAATGGATCATATCGGAAGTGGGAAAAGTTGGGACTTACAACATCGTCAAAGTGGATTATTTGTATTACCTCCTATAACTGACGACGTCCAAGAATTAAGTCGTGGTGATCTATTTCATTTTTACCAAAATCGTGATTACTTCTTACGTTCACAGCCAGAATATGTGCTAATTACACGTAGTCATATGATTTGTAATATTGATTATCAACAAGTGCTTGCTTTCCACCTAGAGCAAGAAGCCGATATTACTGTTGTATGTAAAGAAAGCATTGAACCATTACTTGGTAGAGCTAGAAAAGTACGTATGAATGAGTCAGGTAGAATTACTGAAATTCAAGATTCTTATGGTCCTATGATAAGTGATTTTTCGAATATGGAAATGTATTTGATGAAGAAAGAGTTACTTATGGATCTAGTTGAAACATCATTAGCTAAAGGGCAAGATCATCTTGTAAGACATGCTATTTTCTCTAAATTAGATCAGTTGAAAGTGTTTGGTTATATTCATGATGGTTTCCTAGCATGCGTGAATACGATAAATAGTTACTATGGTAATAGTATGAAATTGCTTAATCCTCAAGTGTGGAAGGAGCTATTCTACGAGCCAGGTCCGATCTATACAAAAGTAAAAGATGGTCCTCCAGCCAGGTATAAGCAAGATGCTGTCGTTGAACAGTCTATTATTGCAAATGGTTGTCTAATAGAAGGTACTGTACGTAATAGTATCCTGTTCCGCGGGGTACATGTTCATAAAGGGGCAGTTGTTGAAGATAGTATTATTATGCAAAATGGAGTCATTCTACCAAATAGTATTGTGAAATGTAGCATCTTCGATAAGGATGTTGTCATTGAGGAAAATAGGGAAGTTCGGGGCGTTGAGACTGGACCTTACCTTGCACCAAAGCGTCGTATTATCTAAAAATTCCAATAAAGGTTCAAAAAGTGGGCTTTCAGAATCGAGAAGATGAGACGCTACTTGAGAAAGGCGGAAGCGCAAGTGTACGTGATTGGTACACGCGAACCTACGATGTTTCTTTAAGAAACATACATTGGAAGCTTATGCCGTACTTTCCAAGTTCGTTTCATAGTCGATGTCGAGCATGCTACAACATGTTACTTCGTTATCAAAGCCCGCTTTTTGAACTACATTTAGGAGGTAGAGAGAATGAACGTACTGTTTGTAACTTCTGAAGCTGTGCCTGTTGCTAAGAGTGGTGGATTAGCTGATGTTGCAGGTGCACTGCCAAAGGCATTAGATGTGCAAGATGTAAAGACAAGCATTGTATTACCTAAATACGGTTCCATTAAGCCTCAATACTTAGAACATTTCTCGCGCATAGCAGAATTTGAGGTAGGTTTTGGTTGGCGCAATCAATATTGCGGATTATGGAGGGGCGAACTTGAGGGAATAACTTATTATCTGATCGATAATGAGCATTATTTCAAGCGAAGTGGCTTATACGGATATGGCGACGACGCTGAACGATTCGTGTTCTTCTCAGCCGCAGTTCTCGAGGCAGGACCATATTACGGACAAAAGTTCGATATCGTCCATTGTAATGATTGGCAAACAGGACTAATCCCATTCTTACTGCGTACGAGATATGAATTTCATCCCGATTGGTCACAGTCTCGTTCCGTATACACCATACATAATCTGATGTATCAAGGTATATACAGTATTGATAATATGAAAGAATTGCTAGGCATTGGAGATAAATATTTCAATGCTGAAGGACTTGAATTTTTCGGGAATGCAAGTTGTATGAAGGCAGGATTACAATATGCGGACAAGCTTACAACGGTGAGTCCTTCGTATGCAGAGGAAATTCAAACCGCTTATTATGGCGAGAAGATGGAATCTTTACTTCAATATCGGCGTGAAGATTTGATTGGAATCGTTAATGGAATTGATGAGAAAATGTTTGATCCAATGACGGATACCCATCTTATAGCACCTTATCGTCACTCGCTTTCTCGTAAAAAGAAAAATAAGACAGATTTACAAGCTGAAATGGGATTACCACAAGATGCTGATGTTCCTTTACTCGGTGTTGTTTCTAGATTGGTAGAGCAGAAAGGCTTCGATCTAATCATTGCTACATTGGACGAGCTATTACAAGACGATGTACAGATAATTATTCTAGGTTCTGGCGATGAGAAGTATGAGAAGTATTTCTACGAAGCTTCATTAAGGCATCCTACAAAATTAAGATTTTGGTTAGGTTACAGTGATCGAATAGCAAGTAGGATATATGGTGGAGCGGATTTGTTCTTGATGCCATCACGTTTTGAACCATGTGGTTTAAGCCAATTAATCTCACTAAGATATCGTACTGTTCCAATTGTGAGAGAAACTGGTGGGTTACGGGACACGGTTATTCCTTATAATGAATATACTTATTCTGGGAATGGATTCACATTTACGAACTATAATGCACATGATTACTTATATACCGTTCGTCATGCACTCCAATTATACAGTGATCAAGAGGTATGGAAACGAATTGTAGATAATGGTTCTCGAGAAGATTATAGTTGGAATCGCTCAGCGAAACTATATAAAAAGCTATATCAACAACTTAGCTAAAGGAGAGGGGATAGCTTCATGGCACGTCACTTAGTTGTAGGTAATGGAAAGATGCTGCTTAATATGGATCAGCACGGTTTTATTAGGGATATCTATTATCCGTATGTAGGGCAACTGAATCATGTCGGAGGACATTATTGCCGAGTTGGAATTTGGGTACAAGGTGAGTTTTCATGGTTAGATCATGCGGAGTGGAAGTTTGAACATGATTATATGGAAGACTCGCTAGTTACCAACGTTATAGCTAGGCATGATCGATTAGGCATTGAATTACAAATTAATGACGGAATTCATCAAAGAGAATGTATTTTCATTAAACAGGTGACAATACGCAATCATCGTGATGAAGCTCGTGAAGTGAGACTTTTCTTCCATCAAGATCTAATGATCGAGGGGACAGAAGTCGGAGATACAGCAGTATATTATCCTGAAAATCATACGATCTACCATTACAAGCGTTCTAATTACTTTATGTTTAATGGTTTCTCAGATGAAGGTGGAATCTTACAATATTCTACTGGTGTGAAACGATTCAATACAGCCGAAGGAACATGGCGGGACGCCGAAGATGGTACACTTATGGGAAATACGATTGCTCAAGGTTCAGTTGATAGTACCCTTAGTTTCCGAACCATCGTTGGTGCCCATAGTGAAAAGACTATTTTTTACTGGATGTCTATCGGTCCTAACCTGGAAGAAGTAAAACGACTAGATCAATATGTTCGTGAACATCATCCAGAAAAACTATTAAGTCGTGTAGTCGTATATTGGAATCATTGGTTACAGCGCGCAGAGTCTGATCTTGGAGATTTGCCGAATGAGGTACGCAAATTGTTCAAATTAAGCTTATTGCTTGTTCGAACACAGACAGACGAGAAGGGCGCTATTCTGGCTGCAAATGATACAGATATTTTGCAGTACAATCGAGACCACTATAGCTATATGTGGCCACGAGACGGAGCGCTAGTGGCTGATGCAATGTCATTAGCAGGGTATCAAAGTATGATTGCACCATTCTTCCAATTTTGTGCGAATACGATTTCGTCCGAAGGATATTTGTATCACAAGTACAATCCAGATGGAACGGTGGGTTCAAGTTGGCATCCTTATATCGTTCAAGGAAGTCGTCGACTACCAATCCAAGAGGATGAGACAGCATTAGTTCTCTTTGCATTATGGCAAGATTACTCTCGCCATCAAGTAATTGAGCTACCCCAAGGTTTGTATACAAAACTTATTCGGAAAGCAGCTAACTTCTTAAGTAGTTATATTGAAGAAGACATGAATTTGCCCAAACCAAGTTATGATTTATGGGAAGAACGCTACGGAATATGGACGTACACTGTAGCGTCTGTGTACGGAGGATTAATATCAGCAGCTTCATTCACCGATTTATTCGGAGACTATGAGCGAAGCGATCATTATCGTAGTACTGCTGAAAGAGTAAAAAGAGGAATGCTTGAACATTTGTGGGATGAAGAAGCAGGACGTTTCGCTCGTGGTCTAGTGATGAAAGATAACGTATGGGTGAAGGATATGACACTAGAAAGTAGTATGTTTGGCATTCTAGATTTTGGCGTACTTCCTGTAGATGACCATCGCGTACAAAAGACAATGTTAGCGATTAAGCAAGGGTTACAGGTAAAAACAGAAATAGGCGGAATTGCTCGTTATATGAATGACTACTATTTCCAACAATCTGGTGATATTGAGCGTATACCGGGAAATCCATGGATTATATGTACATTATGGGTAGCTAACTTTGAGATAGAGTCTGCCAAAACCATTGCTGATCTTGAAAGTCCAAGGCGTACGTTGGAGTGGGTATCACAACATTCCTTATCTAGCGGAGTATTGCCCGAACAATTGAATCCATTTGATGGAACACCATTGTCTGTAGCGCCGTTAACATGGTCACATGCTACGGTTGTTCAATCGGTATGCAAATACGCAGCGAAATATAAGCAATTAAGCCAAACAGTGTAGCTTATTTACTCTGAATTAAGTAATAACTATATGACGAACAGATGGTCCATTCAATCGAATAACAAAAAGAGTATCCTCTCTTAACCGTTATGGTGAGAAAGGATACTCTTTTTTGTGTGGTTTGGAAGTGAAATATTGCTCAAAGCTTTTCGAGCGGTACTCAGAATTAAGACGCTTGCCATTACCTATCTGGATATTCGACGCGTCAGAGTTAGATATTACTTTCAGTCGACCGATGGTGATATCTGGTATAGCATTTAGATCCAACGGTTGTTCTATATTAGATTCTCGCTCAATAATCCGACTAGGTGAGAGGAAGCATTGTAGATTAAGAGATGGCCGACAAAATATATGATATTGATTAAAGTTAGGCTCATCTCCCGTATTTCTTGTTATGTCTTGTAATACGACAATACTTCTACTAAACAACGAAGTGTTGTCGCGATCACCAACTTGAATGATGGAACTCGAGGAATTACTAATAATATTTAACTTTGTAACGCTTGAGAGCGTATTATGACTCATGGCGATATTTCCCCTTACTAACTATGGGCTCAGGTAATTGAATTAACTTGCCAGATGGACATAAAGCAGGCTTTGAGGCTGAATTAAATGGTCCAATTTGAATACCATCGGGTGGTGATTCAATGATTGAATAAAGTACAACTTGGTCGTTATCTCCTATTTGGATATTAGAACAACTTGAGTTGGCTATGATATCAATCTGTTCCACATGTAGATGCTGCTCTTGAATAATTATTTTCATCGGATATCTCCTATCGCTCGGCTTGCTCTTGCAAATAGTATGTGATAGCAGTCTCTACATCGTGCCATGTGCGCTCACTTACTGATTTCTCAATCTGTTCCCATTCACGTTGTAGCTCTTGATCAGAAGATGAATCAATTCGGTTCAATGAAGGTGCTTCATCGGCCACGTAATGATGAATTCGTGCCTCAATTTGCTTTTCCAGATCAACTATGATTTGAGAGATATGATCATCATCCACGGGACTACGCAATTGTGAACTCATTTTGCGAATAAAGGTTACTCCCTGTTCATGGAGATAATTGCGTAGTTTTTCATACAAATACTGCTCAAATCCAGCAGGCAGGTTCGGTAAGTTTTCTGTTGGCGGGGCATTATTTGCTGCAGGGATGCTATTATTCACGGTTGTTTTAATTGGTTTGGATAGATCATGAGCTGAATTACCTTCCATAGTTTTAACCTTAGATTTTAGATGTGATGAATTACCATGAACATTTTTCTGTTTCATTGCTAAATCTTCTATCATCGTTGGCAATTGACTGCCACTTGCTGTCGACATACCAATTTGTAAGGAACCTTCTAATGTTTCTACTTTTAATTGATCAAAATGATATTCGATTTTATCAACATGAAATACTGGAGGGTTACTGGAGTTTTGATTTTGTTGATGATTTGTTAGCTGTTGCTCAAGTTGGGATATTGTTAACTGTAATGTATCAATCGTATCTTGTTGTTCTTGCAGTCGTTGTTCGATACGGAACGCCCATTGTTGCCATGGGTTTAACTGCGAAGATGTCGAAGATTCAGAGTTATACATCGTAGATCAAGCCCTTCTATAATTAAATTATTATTATCTAGGATTTGGAAGCGGGACTAGAAAAGGTGTGAATTGGTCAATTGGGTAAGGTAAATGATGTCCTGTTGTTGGAGGTAATGTTTGTGTAGAGACATGAGAAATAGCAGAAATAGCTCCTGAAGTACCAATTTGAAAAACGGAGCTATTCGAAATCGTCTCAATATGAATACTATGAATGTTGATTTGTTGCTGTACAGTTAACATATCGATCACAAGACTCCACTGACGTTGTCGACAAGATCATTATCTAATGAATTGGTAGCACTTAGTCCCGTATTAGAATTTGCTAAGCTACCCGTTAAGAAGGAACCTGCTCCAGCATAGGTTTTGGAAGAACTAGAAGGTGATACTTGAACAGCATCGCCAAATTGTACAATTCCACTAGACCCGTTACTCACTACATTTACAAAGCCGACTATTGATGGCATGAACTCACCTGCTTCGAGTGTTTTATTGTAGTTTATGCATCAGTTGCCTAAGAGTTCCTAGATTGACAATGATAGTAGCCTACTTGTTGGCTCGTGCATAAGATAATCAATAAATGAATCGAACGAGGTGAGATTATTGAAAAATTGGGATGATTTCGAGAAGTGGTTTAGCAACGCTAATTTTCCGAAAAATTTGGAGAGCCTAAGGGAAATTCCAGTGCTCGATAATTGGATTAATCAGATAAAGCAAGCAACTACCGCTACACCTACAAATAAAAACGAGTATGCACCTAAAAGTAACGTTCAGATTAAAGAAGGAAAAGATGTGCTAGAAATAACGTTTCAACTACCAATAGGGTATGAACAAGATGAGATTCTGCTATTTGTGAGAGAAGACTTTGTAAAAATAGAAGGTTTACCGGATCAGCATATTGAATTGATAAAACTTCCGAAATTAGTGAAATCTAAAGAGTGCAAAGCAAAAATTGAGGAAGATAAGCTAATTATTCGACTTACTAAACGACCTAGACCAATAAAATTTTATCGACATTTTATAACAAACTAGCTAATAATCTCATGATCTAGTATAATGTCTAGTGATTACGATTAGATCGTGAAGGAGTGTCCACCGTGTCAGTAGTAGATGTAAGCGATGTTTCTGCGGATTTATTTATCATTGCTGTTGTATTTATTTTACTTATTTTTGGTTTATTAAGCTTTGGTATTTTGCAAATGTTTCAACAAAGATTCCGCTTGGGCTGGTACAATTTTGCAGGTGCTCTAGTAAGCTTTATTGTCCTTATGATTATTCTTAATATTTGGTATTTATAGCAAACGGGGGTTTCAGCATGTATTGGCAAGCAATATGGTTCGGCATTAATATATTGTTCGTCGCTTCACTTATTACGACGTTGTTTCTTCACCGATCTGTTTCAATGGCTCGTTTAACGCAAGCACCTGAGTCCAAGATCCGTCAATTGACAATTATTCGTAGTTTGCTATGGGGATTAACAACGGTATTTTTCTTAGGTATGTCTGGTGCTTTTATAGCTGATATGCATTATAACGGGTAAATACGAAGCTCTCTTAATGCAAGGGAGCTTTTCTCAATACATGACAATAACTTTTTAGTTAGGAGGGCTTTAGATGCAAACATTTGATGAGATTGTTACGCTTATGTCAGCAAGAGGTTTACGAGTTACAGATCAGCGTAAAACATTAGCAAAACTTTTCTCGGAAGCGATAGGCTATTTATCACCGAAAGATGTTTATGATCACATGGGAAAAACGTATTCAGGGCTTAGTTTTGATACGGTATATCGAAACCTTCGTGTTATGGAGGAATTAGGTGTGCTCGAACAAGTGATGTTTGAAGAAGGCGTGAAGTTTAAAATTCATTGCCGTGAAAATGATCATCACCATCATATGATCTGTCTCGGTTGTGGTAAAACTTATCCGATTAAGTTTTGTCCGATGGATCAAACGAATGTACCTACTGATTTCAAAGTGATCCGACATAAATTTGAAGTTTTCGGTCATTGCAAAGCTTGTGCTGAGGAAGAGCAAGTTCAAGGCGGCGAATAGGGATGAGTACGATTAATGTTATGAAATCAATCGCTCAAGCTCCGATTAAATTTTATCGTTTATTCATCTCGCCTCATAAGCCACCGACTTGTCGATTTTATCCGACTTGTTCAGCATATGGTCTTGAAGCGATAGAAAAACATGGTCCATTCAAAGGATCATGTTTAACCGTGAAGCGGATTAGCAAATGTCACCCTTTTCACCAAGGTGGCATAGACTATGTACCTGAACCAAAACCAAAGAATAAATAGCCTCACTTGACATTGACGTGTACATTTTTTATATTAGATATATAATAGTTCAAGTTCAAAATCTATAACATAATAACCAATGAAGAGATGAGTACAGTAACCTTCCTTTGTAGAGAGTACGGCGCTTGGTGGAAGCCGACATGTTGAAGGTATTGGAATATGGTCTTGGAGGTTCTTTGTTCGAGCGTATAACGTGAGGGCAAGGCGTATGTCTGCGATAAAGATATTGCCAGTTGGCAATCTAAGAAGCAAGACAAGCAGCTTTTTTGCAAGTCTTGGAATTTGGGTGGTACCACGTGAGTATTAACTCTCGTCCCATGTTGGACGAGAGTTTTTTGCGTTTTTTTCTGTATATAAAACGTTACATCGTGATCACAAGTGAGTATTTTGAATTACAATTTCAATGAAGGTTCAAAATACTTGCTTGTCAGCACCAAGAAAATGGTATGAAGCTAGGAAACGAGAAGCGGAGTGTACGTTATTGGTACACGAGCATCGCAGGCTTCCGATGAATGCCATCTTCGCCGTCGGTTATGCTATAAAACGTTACATCGTGATCACAATTGAGTATTTTGAACTACAATTAGGAGGGTGATACAATGTCCAGCAACAACAGCTTCTACATCACAACACCAATTTATTATCCGAGTGATAAGTTACATATCGGTCATGCATACACAACGGTAGCAGGAGACGCTACAGCACGTTACAAACGTCTACGTGGCTATGATGTATGGTATTTGACAGGTACAGATGAACATGGCCAAAAGATCGAGAGAAATGCTTTGAAAAGTGGGAAAACTCCTATTGAATTTGTTGATGAAATTGTTAGTGGAATTCAAAAGCTTTGGGCTAAGCTAGAAATCTCGAATGATGATTTCATTCGTACAACGGAAGAGCGTCACAAAGTCGTTGTTGAAAAACTATTCAAGCAATTACTCGATCAAGATGATATTTACAAAGGTTCCTATGAAGGATGGTACTGTACACCTTGTGAATCGTACTTCTTAGAAAATAAATTAGTAAACGGAAACTGTCCTGACTGTGGTCGTCCAGTTGAGCTTCTAAAAGAAGAAAGCTATTTCTTCCGTATGAGCAAATATGCAGATCGATTGCTTCAATACTATGAAGATCATCCTACGTTCATTCAACCGGAATCAAGACGTAATGAAATGATTAACAACTTCATTAAGCCAGGTCTAGAAGATCTAGCCGTATCTCGTACATCGTTCGATTGGGGAATTAAAGTTCCTGGAGATCCAAAGCATGTCATCTATGTATGGATTGATGCACTATCCAACTATATTACAGCTATCGGTTATGGTGATGATGCCAAAAAAGATATGTTCGAGAAATATTGGGCTGCAGATGTTCATCTCGTAGGGAAGGAAATCGTTCGTTTCCATACAATTTACTGGCCGATTATGTTAATGGCGCTAGACTTACCACTTCCGAAGAAGGTATTTGCACATGGTTGGTTACTAACGAAGGAAGGTAAAATGTCTAAATCTAAAGGGACAGTTATTGATCCTGTCGTTCTTATCGATCGTTACGGTCTAGATGCACTTCGTTATTACTTACTACGTGAAGTGCCGTTTGGTTCTGATGGTGAATTTACTCCTAATAACTTTATCGAACGTATTAACTTCGACCTTGCCAATGACTTAGGTAATTTATTGAATCGTACAGTGGCGATGATTGATAAATACTTCGATGGCAATATTCCAACAGACTTTGGAGTAACTTCTACATTCGATGAAGAATTAGAAAGCTATGCTAAATCTACTTTGAAACAAGTAGAGGAGGCTATGGATAATATGGAGTTCTCAGTGGCGCTAACTGCGATATGGAAATTTGTAAGTCGCACGAATAAATATATCGACGAAACTCAACCTTGGGCATTAGCGAAAGATCCAGCTGAAGTTACTAAGCTCGCTTCCGTAATGGGTCATCTAGCTGAATCACTTCGTTCGATTAGCATCATGATTCAACCATTCTTGACACATGCTCCGCGTCAAATGTGGTCACAACTAGGTATTGCTGATGGTGAGTTAACGGCTTGGAATAGCATTGCAGACTATAATAAAATTCCATCAGGTACGAAAGTCGTAAAAGCAGATCCTATTTTCCCTCGACTTGATCTAGAAGAGGAAGTAACATTCATTACTAGTTCAATGAAGGGCGGCAGTGCTACTGCTGAACCTACTCCTGCTATTGAAAAACCTGCTGATAGTAAAGAAGAGATCGGGATTGAAGATTTTGCTAAAGTAGAATTACGTGTTGCACAAGTGATTCAAGCTGAACCTGTACCAAAAGCTGATAAATTACTGAAGTTACAACTTGATCTAGGTTACGAGCAACGACAAGTTGTATCTGGTATTGCTAAGTTCTATAAACCAGAAGATCTTGTAGGCAAAAAGGTTATTTGTGTAACGAACTTGAAGCCAGTGAAACTACGTGGAGAACTATCTCAAGGAATGATTCTTGCTGCTTCTGTAGATGATCAACTTACGTTAACAACGGTACCAGACAGTATGCCTAATGGTGCAATTGTGAAATAATAAAATGTATGAAAGAGCTGTTTATTGCTAATGATGGCAATAAACAGCTCTTTTTTTGTTGGTATGAAACAGTTGACACTATTCTATTGAGCTACTATAATGAAAAGCGTAATAGTAACGATTACTATTAACAAAACGCATTTATAGGAGATTATAAGATGATTAAGAAAACAAGCAAGCGTTTAAGTACACTTGTTATTATCGCAATGATTGTTATGATTACAGGTTGTGGTAATGATACGGGATCAACAAATGCAAGTAAAGATCCCTCACATATTCAAGTTGTAACGAGCTTTTATCCTATTTATTACTTAACGAAAGAAATTGGTGGAGAGCAAGTGGATGTTACTAACCTTATCGCAACAGGTGTAGAACCACATGATTGGACGCCAAAGAGTAAAGATCTTATTACTGCTTCCAATGCAGATCTTTTGCTATATCACGGAGCAGGGCTTGAAACCTGGATTGAAAATTTCAAGCAAGGTCTGGAATCTGATAGTAAAGTAAAAGTGAAAGAAGTTAGTGTAGGCATGACGTTGATCGATACTGCCAGTGAGGAAGCTGATCAAGATCACGAGTCTACAACTGAAGAAGAGCATGACCATGATCATGCAACGGAAAACGATCACGATTCTACTGCAGATGAAGGTCATACTCATAGTCATACAACTGATCCACATACATGGGTTTCACCTAAGTCAGCGTTAGTGTTAGCAAGCAATATTAAAGATAGCCTCATTGAAGTTGATGCAGAACATGCAGCGCAATATGAAGTAAATTATAATGCGATTGTTGCGAAACTAACAAGTATAGACAAACAATATACCGATGCATTGTCTAATCTTACAAAGCGTACCATTGTTGTATCACATCAGTCATTTGGTTATGTAGCACGCGATTATAATTTAGAACAGATATCAATTATGGGTCTTAGTCCTAATGCAGAGCCTAGAGCACAAGATATTCTAGAAATCGCTAAAACAGTTAAGGCGAACGATGTGAAATATATATTCTTTGAAGAGCTAGTATCGGATAATTTAGCAAAAATGCTTGCATCTGAAGCTAAAGTTGATACGATGGTACTATATTCTCTAGAGGGTCTAACAACAAGGCAAGAAAAAGCAGGAGAAGATTATATTAGTTTAATGGAGCTGAACTTGCAAAATTTAGTTCAAGCATTACAATAGTAGTATTGGATTGGCTACGGAGCTTAATAAGCTCCGTTTTGCTGTCTTGATGCTTTAGAAGTACTTTTCATTGACGAGAAGTATAATAGATAGCTACACGAAAAGTTAGTCTATGCTTCCGTAGTGACTTTTGTAGTCTAGAAGTCACTTTCGAGAAGTAACAAAAGTTTTAGGAGGAAATATGGCTACTCAAATAGATGCTTCTTGCCACCGAGATATTATTACGGTTGATTCGGTATCGTTCTCCTATCAGCAACGTGAAATATTGAAAGATGTAAGTTTTAGTGTGAAAGAACGAGATTTTATTGGCTTGATTGGTACTAATGGAGCGGGGAAAACAACGATGCTTCGTATTATTGTAGGATTGTTAAAGCCTACGTCTGGTGAAGTTAAACTATTCGGTCAACCGCTGTCGCAATTCAAAGCGTGGGAGAAGATAGGTTATGTGCCGCAAAAAAATTCATTGAATCCACTATTCCCTGCTACGGTTAGAGAAGTAGTTATCTCGGGATTAGTTGGGAAACGTAAATGGTTTGGTAGAAATTCTAAAGAAGATTATATTAAATGTGATGATGCTCTTATGGCTATGGGAGTAGAAGATTTGGCCGATAAGAAAATTGGACAATTATCTGGTGGTCAACAGCAACGAGTGTTTCTAGCGCGTGCACTTATTAATAATCCGTCTTTACTAATTCTTGATGAACCAACGGTAGGAATTGACGCAGAGACTCAAGCTAGCTTCTTCCATATGATCAAACATATGCATCAACATCACAATATGACCTTCTTAATGGTCTCTCATGATATGGACATGATTAAAGGCTATTTAGGAGATAAGCCAGCTGCAAGCTCTGGAAAATTGAACTTCTATATTCGTCATTCTCATGAAACACAAGACTGTGTGGAACAAAACTTAGCCCATAGCTTGCGACATTTGCGTACTCAATTGGAAAGTAAGAAAGAGGGAATATAGGTTGGATATTTTGATGAGTGGATTTTTTCAACGTGCGCTAATCGGAGGAATTCTAATCGGCATTACTGCTCCACTAATGGGGATATTTCTAGTATTACGTCGTTTATCTATGATAGGTGATACATTATCTCATGCAGCTATCGCAGGTGTTGCATTAGGATTCGTTGTTGGAAAATATCCAATTTTATTTGGATTAATTTTTGCCTTATTAGCTTCATTTGCTATTGAAAAACTTAGAAAGTCATACAAATCATATGCTGAATTATCGCTCGCCATCATTATGTCAGGCGGGATCGCGTTAGCATCGATTTTCTTTACTTTAGGTCGTGATTTGAATATGGACCCGAATAGCTTCTTATTTGGATTCATTTATACGTTAAATTCCAGCGATTTATGGTTGATCTTTGGCGTAACGGTTGTCGTGTTATTCATAATAGGTAAGCATATGCATGGATTATTTCTACTTACATTCGATGAGGAAGCTGCATCTGTTAGTGGTGTCCCTGTAAGTTTCTATAATATCCTTATTAGTGTAATGACTGCCTTTGTAATAAGTGTATCTATCAAAATCGTCGGAGGATTACTTGTTTCAGCATTGTTAACGATTCCTGCTGCATGTAGTCTACTACTTGCTCGAAGTTTCCGACAAAGTATATTTATCGTTGTATTAATTGGTGAATTAGCAGTTATTATTGGTTTATTAGTTGCCGGGATATGGAATCTGGCAGCGGGTGGTACGATTGTACTTGTATTGATTGCGTTCTTACTAATTATATTATTAGGAAAGAATTTATTGCTCAGAACTAGATAATAAACTGATGAGGTGACTGGAATTGAATGAGATTTCGATTTGGTTAGCGTTTGGTATAGGATTTATATCATTTATCTCACCATGTTGCTTACCGCTGTATCCATCCTATTTATCCTACATAACGGGAATTTCAGTAGCAGGACTGAAAGAGAATGAGATGGGCTCTAAAAAGAGATGGCTAATGATGAGCCACACATTCTTCTTTATACTTGGGTTTAGTATGGTATATTACGCATTAGGCTACGGTGCGAATGCATTTAGTGAATTTTTCTACGAATATAAGGATATCATTCGCCAAGTTTCAGCAGTTTTAATTATCGTAATGGGACTTTTACTAGTTGGTATTTTCCAACCACAATTATTAATGAAAGATACGCGTATGAATCTTATACCTAAAAAAAGCAGCTATATTAGCTCATTTATATTCGGTATAGGCTTTTCAGCAGGATGGTCACCTTGTATTGGACCAGCATTGGCTTCAATTATATTATTGGCGGCAGCAGAGCCAGGAACATGGTTCAAGCTGACTACGGCGTATTCCCTTGGTTTTGCAATTCCGTTCTTTATATTAGCATTTTTCTTAGGATCATCGAGATGGATATTGAAATATTCAAATCTAGTTATGAAAATCGGTGGTGCTGTTATGATCTTAATGGGTATCTTACTATTCACTGATCAGATGACGAAGATTACAATTTGGCTTAATATGATAACACCAGATTGGATGAAGTTCTGATTTTAATTAAGTAATCTACAAATAGTTGCAGGGTTCCTATGAAAAAGTGTATCATAATACGAGTGACACCAAAGGCTAGACTGGTGATGAAGTAATGTAAGGGGGTTCTTCAATGCCGACTCCGAGCATGGAAGACTACTTGGAAAGAATTTATAAGCTTATGGAAGAAAAGGGTTATGCGAGAGTCTCAGATATTGCTGAGGGCTTGTCAGTACATCCATCTTCTGTAACAAAAATGATCC
Source organism: Paenibacillus endoradicis (assembly GCF_024721975.1). The sequence goes on from NZ_JANQBB010000005.1 coordinate 387,399, forward strand.
AAAAGCTAGATAAAGATAATTATTTGATCTATGAGAAATATCGTGGATTGATCCTTACCCCTAAAGGTAAAAAAATGGGTAAACGATTGATGGAACGTCATCAACTTCTTGAGACATTTCTAACGACAATAGGTGTGCAAGCTGAAAATATATATGCTGATGTTGAAGGAATTGAACATCATCTGAGCTCAGATTCAATTACTTGCATCGAGACTCTAGTAGAATATTTCCGTAGAGACCCTGCTCGCATGGAACAGTTTCAACAGTTTAGAACTGAATTGGATAACGAAGAATAAGAAAAAATACAAATGAAGAGGCTGTCCCAAAAGTCATTGTTCTGACTTTTAGGACAGTCTTTTTTATAATGCTATCTAGAAATCACCCCATAAAAAAGTTTGATTGAAGCAATAGTATTGTGTATAGTTATACATACAAAGTAATAAATATTCATTTTACATTTGCGTTTAATTCGTTTTAGGGGGACTTTTATGAAATATAAGGTATTTGTAGACGGACAAGAAGGTACGACAGGCTTGAAGATCTTTGATTATCTGTCAGATCGATCGGACATAGAAGTTCTCAGAATAGATCCGGACAAAAGAAAAGATGCTAATGCACGAAGTGAACTCCTTAATGCAGCAGATATTGTTTTTCTCTGTCTGCCCGATGCTGCGGCAAAAGAATCCGTTGAGCTTGTGAGAAATGAAAAAACAAAAATTATTAATACTAGCACAGCCTTCAGAACGGATAAAGACTGGGTATACGGTTTGCCAGAGTTGAAACAACAAAGAGAATTAATTCGGTCTGCAACTAAAGTCTCAGTTCCAGGTTGTCATGCCACTGGATTTATTCTTACGATTAAACCGCTAATTGAGGCTGGCATTCTTCAGCCGGAGTATCCTGTTACATGTTACTCCGTGACGGGCTACTCCGGAGCTGGAAAAAGTGGAATTGAGGAATATGAGAACTCGGCATTAGCTGCCGCAAGAAAACTCAATGTTCCTAGACATTATGCGTTGCAGCTAAATCATAAACATATCCCTGAAATGGTAATGTATTCAGGACTTTTACATGAACCATTATTCACACCGATCAAAGCTAATTATGCACAAGGATTAGCGATGTCTATACCATTAATTAGTAGGATACTGCCAAAAAACTCTACAGCAAAAAATATACATGAAGTATTATCGACGTATTTTGAATCAGAGCGTTTTGTTCATGTAATGCCATACGAATCAGAAGCATACCTTGATGAAGGAGACTTCTTGATTTCAGAGTGCAATAATACGAATCGATTAGAGATTTTTGTTTTTGGACAGAAGGATAAAATAAATATTATTTCAAGATATGATAACTTAGGTAAAGGTGCATCAGGTGCTGCTGTGCAAAATATGAATCTTATCCTTGGATTAGATGAAGGGACTAGTTTGCAGAAATAAACTGGGAGCTTGAGAATGATATGCTTGTAAACCATTCTCTTTTTAATTTACTCTGTCTAGTAGGAAATAAGGAAATATTGACAAAAGGAAAGGGCATGAGTTCGGCGTAAGCCGACTCATGCCCTATTTCGTTACAAACATAAAATAAGTAGCATCACTAGTGTCATACATTAGTGATATCGAGGTGTGTCATTATCGTCTCTTCCACCTTCAATAACTTTGAAAGGAACAGTTTTTGAACGCGGGCGATCTTTTTTAGGTTTACTTTGCTTGGATGTAGATGAACTACTCCGATAATAAGTCGCTTTTTTATCATTGCGATTAAAAGTCGGAGGGCGTTTAATCAAATAATAAACTACACCGAAAATCACTAATGGAATGATAATCATAAATGGGCTATTAGAGATCGTTACACCGATACCAAGTACTAATAAAGCAAATATTAGATAACTGAACCAATGACGGAACAAATGACGGAACTTCATGCAATGATGCTCCTTTCACTTTATTTTGTAAGTGTAGCTCCTTGAGAAATTTTGTTGTCTATTTCTAGCATACGATTAAAAGAAGCAATTGATACTTCAACTTGATCATCTTTTGGTTCTTTAGTTGTTAAAAGTTGTAACCACAGTCCTGGATACCCTAGGAAACGTAATACCGGTATTTCACGAACAGAATTTGTTAAGCGAAGTACTTCATATGAAATACCAAGCACAACTGGTAGCAATGCAAGACGAATCCAGATTCGTTCCCAGATACTATCCCATACAAACATAGGCATAGAGTAAATGATGACACCGACGATTACTGTGAAAATAATAAAGCTAGAACCACAACGATAATGTAATCGAGTATATTTCTGCACATTGTCAACAGTAAGAGGTACGCCTGCTTCATACGCGGTAATGACTTTATGCTCTGCACCATGATACTGGAATAGACGCTTAATCATAGGTGTTAATGAGAGGAAATATAAGTACGCTAGTAATAAGATGATTTTAATAAGTCCTTCTAAGACAGTATGCCCGACTTTGCTTTCGAACATATTTTGAAAAATGAGCTCTTCTAATAGAGCAGGAACTGCAGTGAAGATTAGTTTGCCGAAAACAAATGATAGAACGCCAATTGCTGCTACACTTAGTACCATACCAAGATTGAATTTCCCTTCATTTTTGGCAGCTTTAGCTCGTTCTTTCTCTTTTTCCTCTTCGGTCATTTCATCCATTTGATCTTCTGCATACGCATCCGCAGAATAATTAAGATGCTGAGACCCTTTTGCACTAGATTCAACAATACCAACGACTCCACGAACGAAAGGGATTTTTTTGAGTTTTTGAACCCAACTTGTATACGTTCTAGGAACCTCTAAATATTCTATTTCTTTATTTTTTCGACGAACGGCAGTTACATTTACATGTTTACCTTGAAACATTACGCCCTCAATGACGGCTTGTCCGCCATAAATACTACGAGAATTGTCTGACAAGAAAAAGTCTCCTTCCTATGCTACGATCTATTGTTCTATTGTACTTGATTTTAATGTATATTGCCAACGACTTGATAACAACATACCATCGACTAGCAAACGGTAAATCTCCTGAGTTACTTTCGTAGACGATTAAGAATAGTTGGAATTATCCATACTAGAACAATATAACTAAGGGAGGTAAGTTCCATGAATACAATATTTCAAAATTTCAAGCGAACAGGTGTGACAAAGCCGCTAGCTTATGCATTGTATATTGGTTTTTTTGCAGGATTGTTCTGGAGTTGTATAAGAATGATAAGTTATTATTGCAACTTCACTAGTGAACCCGTGTCGTTTCTAATACGCAATTGGTTAAGTAATGAGCAAATCACGAGCGGCTTTGGTCAGACGCTAGGTAGTCTTTCTTTTATCGCATTTTCAATAGTAGCAAGTCTCATGTATATGTGGTTTTTTCGTAATTTGATTGGACCTTGGCCAGGTTTGTGGTATGGACTAGGATGGTGGGGAATTCTGTTTGGACTTGGACCTTTATTTGGATTTACTCATATTCAAACAGGCGTTGGATTTACATTAGCACTTACAGATTTGTGCCTATTTGTGGTATGGGGATTATTCATTGGATACTCTATTGCATTTGAATTCACAGATGAAGCATCACGTGAGCCGGCAAAAGCGTCTTAACCAACTAACTTTGACTTCTCAAAACGCCCGTTTTTGTGGTAAAATGTCAAAGGCTCATTGTATGAGCTATTGAAGGCAATTTGGGAGGTGCATAACGTGCATCGTATTGACGTGTTAAATGGACCAAATCTTAATATGCTTGGTATTCGTGAACCTGGTATTTACGGAGATGTATCTCTCTCAGCTATTGAGCAAATGATTACTGAAAAAGCCTCACAACTAGGGGTTCAAGTTAGTTTCTTTCAAACAAACCATGAAGGCGCAATGATTGATCGTATTCATGCAGCTTATGGAAATGTAGATGGAATTATTATTAACCCTGGTGCATGGACACACTATAGTTATGCTATTCGTGATGCACTTAGTACGGTTTCTCTCCCTGTTGTAGAAGTCCATATTTCCAATATACATAAGAGAGAAGCTTTCAGACATCACTCTGTAATCGCACCGATTGCAGTAGGACAAATCGCTGGCTTTGGACCAATTGGTTACACATTGGGGTTAGAGGCACTAGCAACACAAATATCCCAAACTAAAGATTGAACAAATGATTTTTGAAATGACTACGAAGTATTATATCGTGATCACAAACGAAAGTTTGAAAGAAGGTATTAACCATGACAAACCCAAGAACACAACAACTTCACACTCTATTAGAGGCGAAGCAATTAGAAGCAATCATCATTGATAGCCCAATAAACAGACGTTATCTTAGTGGTTTTACAGGCTCAGCAGGTACATTATTGTTGACGACATCTGCGTCATATCTATTAACGGACTTCCGTTATCGTACACAAGCGGCAGAGCAGGCAAAAGGCTATCAAGTACTTGAGTATATGTCACAACCAATGGTTGAAATTAGAACATTGCTTCAAAAACTTGGTATAAACAAAGTGGGATTTGAACAAGATCATATTTCATTTGCTCAATATAAACAATGGGAAAATGAACTTGCAGGTATTGAACTTAGTCCAACCGCAGGTCTTGTTGAACAAATTCGTATGATTAAAGATCAAGCTGAGCTTCAAATTATTCAAGAAGCAGCTGATCTTGCTGATCGTACCTTTGCTCATATATTGAATTACATTAAGCCAGGTGTTAGGGAATTAGATATCGCACTAGAGATGGAAATGTTTATGCGTTCTAACGGCGCAACAAGTTCTTCTTTTGAGACGATCGTAGCTTCTGGTGAACGTTCTGCATTACCTCATGGTATTGCCAGCGAGCGTATTATCGGCAATAATGAATTTGTTAAATTAGATTTTGGTGCTTACTATAAAGGATACTGTTCAGATATTACTAGAACAGTTGTTGTAGGTAAGCCTACTGAAAAACATCTAGAAATTTATAATATCGTACTTGAAGCACAATTGAACGCCCTAGCAAACATTAAGCCAGGTGTGACAGGTGTACAAGGCGATGCATTTGCTCGAGATGTTATTACAAAATACGGATATGGTGAGCTGTTCGGACATGGTACAGGACATGGCATCGGGATGGAAATTCACGAAGCACCTAGACTATCTCGCTTCAGCGATACAATATTAACACCTGGAATGACGGTTACAGTCGAGCCTGGTATTTACATCCCTGGTTTTGGTGGTGTAAGAATCGAGGATGATATCGTAATTACTCATACAGGCATTCAGATACTTACCAAGTCAACAAAAGAACTAATTTTATTGAATTAGAAACTTATTTCAGGAGGGAATCATTCATGATTTCAGTAAACGATTTTAAGACAGGCTTAACAGTTGAAGTAGAAGGCGATATTTTCACAGTAGTAGAATTCCAACACGTTAAACCTGGTAAAGGCGCAGCGTTTGTACGTTCGAAAATGAAAAATCTTCGTAATGGTAACACAGTAGAAAGAACTTTCCGTGCAGGTGAATCAATCGGTCGTGCGATCATTGAAAACCGTGAAGTACAGTACTTATACGGTGCTGCTGGTGAGTATTCATTCATGGATAATGAAACTTATGATCAATTCACTTTAAGTGAATCACAACTTGAGTGGGAATTGAATTTCTTAAAAGAAAATATGAATGTAAATATTACTAGCTACCAAGGAGAAATTCTTGGTATTCAACTTCCAAACAGTGTTGATTTGAAAGTTGTTGAAACAGAACCAGGCGTGAAAGGTAACACTGCTCAAGGTGCTACTAAAAATGCTAAGCTTGAAACTGGACATAACGTTCAAGTGCCATTGTTCATTAACGAAGGTGATGTGCTTCTAGTAGATACTCGTGAAGGTAAATACATCTCTCGTGCATAATTAGTAACTAACGGCTGCTTGAACTATTCAAGCAGCTTTTTTAATATAACTGTATTCATTAAATGCAATGGGTGATATAATATATAACCGTATGCATATATAATTAAAGGTTTAACTACCTATGTCAAGGTTGGGAGTGAGCAGCTTTGTCTTTGATCGTGATGAAGTTTGGTGGTAGTTCCGTGGGAACCCCCGAGAGAATGCAACGTGTTGCACAACGAATCATAGAAAGACAGCAAGAAGGAAACGATATTGTAGTTGTTGTGTCAGCTATGGGTGATACAACAGACGATTTGATTGAACAATCAAAATTGTTAAATTCAAATCCATCTGCAAGAGAAATGGATATGTTACTTACAGTAGGAGAACAAATTTCTATCGCACTTCTTTCGATGACGATTGAAGCTTCTGGCGGTAAAGCTAAGTCCTTTACTGGATGGCAAGTTGGTATGAAAACTGATTCCGTACATGGAAAAGCAAAGATTGTAGAGATTCAGCCTGAACGTTTACAAGAAGCGTTGAAACTCGGTTATGTTGCAGTTGTTGCTGGATTCCAAGGTGCAAGTGAAGCAGGAGAAATTACGACTCTAGGTCGTGGTGGTTCTGATACAACCGCAGTGGCACTTGCTGCGGCGATTAATGCTGATATTTGTGAAATATACACTGATGTTGATGGTGTATATACAACTGATCCGCGCGTCGTGAAAAATGCTCGTAAGCTTGATGAAATTTCATATGATGAAATGCTTGAGCTTGCGCATCTAGGTGCAGCAGTATTACATCCTAGAGCAGTTGAATATGCGAAGCATAATAATGTACAGTTAGTCGTTCGTTCAAGCTTTACAAAGAATGAAGGCACAAGCGTGAAGGAGGAAGCGATTATGGAACAAGGCGTAGTTGTTCGCGGTATTGCCTTTGATAAAAATGTAGCAAGAATTACAATCAATGGCGTGGAAGATGTTCCAGGTGTATTAGCGAATGTGTTTGGTGCACTTGCAGATAATGGAATTGATGTTGATATTATCGTTCAAAGTGGAACTCAAAATGGTAAGGCTGATTTTGCCTTTACTCTTGCTAGTGGCGATAAAGATAAAGCAATTTCAGTTATCGAAGGCATCAAAGATATAGTTCCATATCGTGAGACAATTTCAGAGGACAATCTTGTAAAAGTATCTATCGTAGGTGCTGGCATGGTAAGTAATCCTGGAGTTGCTGCAAAAATGTTCGCAACTATTTCTTCACTAGGAATTAGCATTAACATGGTGAGCACTTCTGAAATTAAATGTTCATGTGTAATTAGTGCTGAAAAACTTAATGAAGTAGTTGTTGCTTTGCACACAGCCTATGGTCTAGATGCAACAGAACAAGCTTTTGTAGGTGGACCATCTGAAAGAAGATAAATAGCTATTATATAAATAGGAGTTTCTGTCGCTAGCTCGTTAACATAACGAGTTAGAACGGAAACTCTTTTTTTTCATAGTTTCGATAAGTTTCTAATTGTACGTTTCATTACTCGACTTAACGACGACAACCCCATTAAGATATACGGGCACAATATCGTACACATCAAGCCGCGCACAATCTTCAATATCAGATGTCATGTCAAGTTCTTGTAAACGATTCCCTGATAAACCTCGGCTAATAACTTCAGCAATATCACTTTTATTATGTTCATATAAGGCAAGCATTGCTTTGCCAAAATCATCAATTTGTAGTATATAATCAGTATTTTTACTATGTTCTACTAAGTGGGCTAATATATAACCTGCACATAATCCATCCTCTATTGTAAATTGATCGTGACTACCCGCACATAGAATGACAAGGTCATTGTTACTATTTAGCGCGGCATTGGCGCATGCTTTTGCATTGTTTAGACTTGCAATGTATATGTTTGATGCTCTCTTAGAGCGATGAATGGCTCTCGTTCCGTTCGTAGTTGTAAGAATGACTCTTCGATCTATTAGTTGTGAACTTCGATATTCTAAAGGTGAATTTCCATAATGAAATCCTGAAATTCGCTTACAAAATCTTTCCCCTCCAAGTATATCGTGCTCTTTATATATTTGTTTTGCATCCATTACTGTCTCTACTGGAATGACACAAGTTGCACCCGATGCTAAGGCACTCACAATGGAGCTAGATGATCTGAAAACATCGATAACTATTGCAGTTTTTCCAATAAACTTCCCCTGATGTGCTTCACTTGCATTGGAAATAACTTGTACTCTCATAAACAATCCTTCTTTCTATCGCTCACCTACATATTGATATTCTATGCATGAATTATTAGGCAGGTGTCAATCCCAAATACAACTTTAATAGCAATTAGTAACTTAGTATTTACCATTCTCTCTAGCAAGCTATTAAAACGTATGAAATAAATAGGGATATTTTTGAAAAGACAAGCATAGACTTGTATCGTCAAGAGCAATTTGTAGGGAGTGACCATTACGATGTTAGCAGATATTGTTCAGCTACTTCCAATTGAGATAAAAAAGATGCTGGAGAAGTTACCTGCGGACATGAAGAACAGCATCGAAGAAATAAGAATCCGTGAACACAGACCATTAGAAATTACGCTTCAAGGTAACTTCTATTATGTAACTGAAGCAGGTCAACAAGAGAAAGATTCAAGATTAGCCTATCACCCAACGACAGAGCAATGTCGCAAATTACTTGAGAAAATCACAAACTATTCTCTGTATACGATGGAAGAAGAATTACGACGAGGTTACATTACAGTAGCAGGTGGACATCGAATTGGTATTGTTGGACGAACGATATTGGATGGTGGCTTTGTAAGAGGAATACGTGATATTGGCGGATTCAACATAAGAATTGCGCGAGAAGTGATAGGGGCATCTAAGCAATTATTGCCCAAGCTATTTTCACCGATGCGTGGTGGTCTTCAATCCGTACTGATTATATCTCCACCGCAACAAGGTAAGACAACGATATTACGAGATATTGCTAGATCGTTAAGTTATGGTGATGGACAAAGACGATTACCAATGAAAGTCGGAATTGTAGATGAACGTTCAGAAATTGCAGCTTGTGTAAGAGGGATTCCAACATTTGATGTAGGACCTCGAACAGATGTCATGGATGCTTGTCCTAAGGCAGAAGGGATGATGATGCTACTTCGATCGATGTCACCTGAAGTAATTATAGTTGATGAAATTGGACGAGTAGAAGATGCGGTATCGATACGAGAGGCAGCACATTCTGGAGTGAAGGTGATCGCTACGGCCCATGCTTACGATGTGTTAGAAGTACTTGGACGACATGAAATTATGAGACTTATTGATGAAAAAGTATTTGCTAACATTATTGAACTGCGGCGCAGTGAAAAAGGGTTTATGCATCGCATTGTACCAGTAGAAAAGGCAAGAGAAGAATTAGCTAAAGATTTTGTACTGTAGAGGTAGTTCAATAAGCGAACTTTGATAACAATGATTAGCTTCGAAGTGTATTCGACATCGAATATGAAGCGAACTTGGGAAGTCCGGTACGCATGTACCAATAACGTACATTTGCGTTTCCTCCTCCCACAAGTAGCGCTTCATCTTCTTGGCTCTGAAAGGCCGCTTTTTGAACCTTTATTGATAGAGGTAGTTCAATAAGCGAACTTTGATAACGATGTTTAGCTTCGAAGTGTATTCGACATCGAATATGAAGCGAACTTGGGAAGTCCGGTACGCATGTACCAATAACGTACATTTGCGTTTCCTCCTCCCACAAGTAGCGCTTCATCTTCTTGGCTCTGAAAGGCCGCTCTTTGAACCTTTATTGAAAGAGGTAGTTCAATAAGCGAACTTTGATAACAATGATTAGCTTCGAAGTGTATTCGACATCGAATATGAAGCGAACTTGAGGAAGGTGGATGGATAATGATTAAACTGTTGGGTGCCTTACTGATTCTGTTCTCTGGAACGGCAGTTGGTTTTTTGCAAGCTGCAAAGTATGTGGATCGAGCTAAAGAATTACGAATTCTCATACATGCATTGCAACGCCTAGAGACAGAAATCAATTATGGACGAACACCTTTACCAGTTGCTTGCCTCGTTACAGCAGAAGCAACTGAACAACCTATACGCGAACTTTTTCAGATTACCGCAGATTTGCTGCAAGGGGAGCAAGAACTATCGTTAAATGAAGCTTGGAGTATAGCGGTAGAACAATGTTGGTCCAACACTTCGATGAAAATACGAGAGAAAGAAGTTTTGCTTAGAATGGGCTCTGTGCTTGGCATGAGTGACTCAGAAGATCAGCAGAAACATCTACAACTTGCTCAATTACAATTGAAAACAGAAGAAGTAACAGCTAGAGAAGAACAAGATAAATTTGTAAGAATGTGGAGAAGTTTGGGGGCATTAGGGGCTGTTCTAATTGTGATATTGATGGTGTAAGAGGGGTAGATGATAAAGATGGATGTGACAGCAATATTTCAGATTGCAGGAGTAGGCATTATTATTGCGATTATACATTCTGTATTGAAACAAATGGGAAAAGAAGATATGGCGCATTGGGTGACTGTAATGGGTTTTGTAGTAGGACTATTCATGGTTATTGATCTACTTGGAGAGCTATTTCAAGAAATTAAGGCGATTTTTCTATTTCAGTAGGTGAACACTGTGGAAATCATTCAAATTGTAGGACTTGGTTTAATAGCGACGATCCTCGTCTTAGTCCTTAAAGAGCAGAAGCCGATGTTCGCTTTTCTTATTACAACATTTACAGGTGTGTTCATCTTTCTATTAGTCATTGGAAAAATTGATGCTGTAATTACTGTAATAAATGAGCTGGCGACGAAATCCGGAATTCCCGATATTTACTTAAAAACAGTGCTCAAAATAATTGGGATCGCTTATATTGCAGAATTTGGTGCCCAAATGGTGAGGGATGCTGGACAGGAAAGCATTGCTTCAAAAATCGAGTTTGCTGGGAAAATATTTATATTAGTACTAGCAATACCTATCATAAATGTCATTATCGAAACATTGCTATCGTTACTTCCTATGGGAAGTTGATAGGAGGAAGAGCGGATGAGAATAGTAAGTAGATTACTAACATGGACAATCATGATCTTGATACTTATTTGCTTCTCGCCAGTGGTAGAAGCTAGCAGTACACCAAGTAATGAATATTCTTCAGATATGACGTCAACTTGGGTTGAGGAACAAGTCAATTCACTTGATACAAATACAATAGAGCAGTATTGGGAGCAAATGGGTAATGAGTACAGTCAGTACTTTCCAAACAACCAGCTTCCTACCATTAATGAACTTATGTTCTCTGATCAAGGTAATAAATTTGAAGCTAGCACAATTATTAAAGGTATGTTCGCTTACTTCATTCAAGAAATCATCTATAACAGTAAACTTCTAATAATCATCGTAATGTTAGCGGTATTCAGTATGATGCTAGAAACACTGCAGAACGCATTTGAAAGAAATGCAATTAGTAAAGTTGCCTATTCCATCGTTTTCATGGTACTAGTCACAATCGCAATTAATAGTTTCAGTGTAGCCATAGGCTACGCGAAGGAAGCGATTGAAGAGATGATCACATTCATGCTGGCCATGATTCCACTTCTACTTACATTGTTAGCTTCGATGGGTGGTGTGGTTACGGTATCAGTTATGCATCCATTGATCATTTTTATGATTCATGTCGTTGGCACTTTAATCTATCTAGTTGTATTTCCATTGCTGTTCTTCTCAGCAGTTTTACATATTGTTAGTGCAATTACAGATCGTTTCAAAGTCACTCAGTTAGCCAATATGTTAAGAGGGGTCGCAGTTACTATACTCGGTATACTATTGACTGTATTTCTCGGAGTCATTTCTGTGCAGGGAGCAACGAGTTCAATTACAGATGGAGTTGCACTGAGGACTGCCAAATTCGTAACTGGTAACTTTGTACCTGTAGTTGGGAAAATGTTCTCAGATGCTGCTGACACCATTCTATCAGCTTCGTTGGTAGCTAAAAACGCAATCGGACTAGCAGGTGTTACTATTCTACTCGTAATTTGCGCTTTTCCTGCTATTAAGATTGTTGCACTAGCACTGATCTATCATGTTGCAGGAGCGATCATGCAGCCGCTCGGAGATTCACCTATAGCTGCATGTCTACAAACGATAGGAAAGACAATGCTGTATGTGTTTGCGGCGCTAGCGGCTGTAAGCCTAATGTTTTTCCTTGCAGTCACAATCATCATAACCGCAGGAAACGCCACCGTCATGGTTCGGTGACAAAGCCAAGTTATCGTAATTACAAACGAACAGTTTGAACTACCTATAAGGAGGTGAGGATAATGTGCTAACCTGGCTAGGCGAATGGCTACAAAGCATAATCGCAGTAATTTTGTTGGCGGTAATTGTCGAATTAGTATTACCCAACAACAAGATGCTACGATATTCGCGGTTAGTTATTGGGTTAATTTTGTTACTTACGATGCTCAATCCATTACTGAATATCTTTCAGAAAGATTTCACCTCACAATTGGCGGCCAGCTATTCCTTATGGGATGAACAGTTTCAAGCAGATAAACTAAACGTTCCAACACTTGATGAAATTAATAAGCGTGCCACGCAATTGAAGGCTGATCGAGAGCAAGCTTCAGAACAATTAACAAAACTGGGATTAGAGGAAGCAATGAAGCAACAATTGCTTAATCAAACGGATGCTAACGTTCAACAGGTTGCTGTCCAATTAGGTTGGAACAAAGGTGCTGGTGCAGATCAATCACCATATATTGTTTCCATTACAGTTACGCTAAAACAAGCGCAATCAGAGACGAAAGTTGAAGAGGTAGTTGTTCAAGAGCCAATTATCGTGAGTGAAATCAAGGTGCAGGTTGATATGACCGAGAGTGAAGTCTCCGAATCTACAACTGAAAATGTTGATAAATTACCCGAGCAACAGAGTGACTTCTATGCAGTGCAAGATGAGCAAGCTTTACAAATCATATCCATCCTTACAACAGGTTGGAATGTTAAAGGAAATCAAATTTTCGTGCAGGCCAAAAAGTAGCGGGTCATGAAATCGGAAGGCTTAAGGTGGTGAAATGGTTGAAATTTATTGAAAAGTGGTTTGGTGGTGGCCCTGGTGGTGAAAAACGTGTGAAAGTTATTCAGGGATTAGTCATCGTAGGAGCAATTGGCATATTCCTAATGCTTATTAACTCGTTTTTTTCATTCAAAGACATCGATACGGTTGACCAACAACCCTCTGCCGTTTCTACTACAGAGGAAGTTTTCCGTAATGGTGATACCGCAACTTCATCCTTTGCAAGTGTTGAGAGTCCACTAGAAGATAGACTCAAGGAAATACTTGAGAAGATGGTTGGAGTCGGAAAAGTAGATGTAATGGTAACCGTTGAATCTACGGAAGAAAAAGTCGTAGAGCGAGATATGAATACGAGTGAGAGTACGACCGAGGAAAATGATCGCAATGGTGGCTCAAGAAATATTACGACAGTAACCTCGGATGGAAAGGTCGTTTTGTATCAAGCCAATAACGGTGAACAACCTCTCATTACAAAAATTATCAATCCACGAATCCGTGGGATATTAATTGTAGCAGAAGGTGCAGAGGATGCAGCCGTACGGAAATTGATTATACAAGCAGTTGAAAAAGGAATGAATGTAGTGCCAACAAGAATTTCCGTAGTGCCAAGTAAAAAATAATGACTATATGGAGGGTTTTATAATGAATACAAAAAGACAAACGATTTGGTTGATTTCAATGCTTAGTTTAATGGTGGTATTATCCGCATACTATTTGTTCACACAAGATATTGGTGGTAAAGATAAAGTGACTGACGCAACTAATTTGCAAAATGTAGCTGAAGTTAGCACTCCAGAAGGTCAAGATGCGACTGCAGTATCAGGTACGAATGAGGATGGTTCTACTTACACGATTAGTGCATTAGACCAAGAAGTATTGGAACAATTACAAGCAGATGGTTATTTCAAAGCTGGAGAAATCAGCCAATTACTTACAAAACGTGAACAACAATATGAGGCGGAAAATAATCGTATTATGTCAGTTATTGCTGATGTGAGTGTCGATGAAGAAACATCTATAGCAGCATTAGCTGAAATGGATAAATTGGAAGAAAAAATGGCTAAAGTGACACAACTTGAGAACGACTTAATGCAAACGTATGAAGTTGCCCTTGTATCTGAAGAATTAAATGATAAATATAAAGTTGTCGTTACAAGTGATTTATTAGAGAAAAAGCAAGCTGCTGAAATTATTGATCAAGTGATTACTGTGATGGAAGTAAGACCTGAGCAAGTCTCCGTGCAATTTATTCCAAACCCTTAGAAAAAAAGTAATCACTTCTGTGGATAACTCCAGTTATAAGTAGACATAATCTACTTATGATGGAGTTATCTTCAAATCTCATAAAAAAAAATTCGTGTTATTGTCTATTTGTGATATAATGTTAGACGTTATGTGAAAAATGAGGAGTGATTACGTTCATGTTTAAGTTGAGCGAGATTAAAGAAATAATCAAGCTGGTAGATCAAACATCCGTTGAAGAGCTCGAGATCGAAAATGAAGGCACTCGCCTGCATATTCGTAAACCAAGCAAATCTGAAGTGGTTACTGTTCAGACGGCTCCAGTTATGCATACATATACGCAACCAGCTGTTCAACAACAGTCAACTGCAAGTCAGCCAGTCGTACAAGCTGAAGTAGCTCCTGTTCAACCAGAAGCATCTTCTGAGCAGTATCACAAAATTACATCTCCAATGGTAGGTACTTTCTACAGTTCACCAACACCAGATGCATCTGTATTCGTTAACGTTGGCGATCGAGTGAATACGAAGTCAGTTGTATGTATTCTTGAAGCAATGAAGCTTATGAATGAACTAGAAGCAGAAGTTAATGGCGAAATCGTTGAAATTTTAGTAACGAATGGCCAATTGGTTGAATTTGGTCAACCATTGTTCCTAGTGAAAGCGGACTAATCGTTTGCCACTACAAGAATTTAATGGTTGAAAGGGGTTCGTCATTCGTGAAATTCCAAAAAATATTAATTGCGAATCGTGGAGAAATTGCGGTTCGAATTATTCGAGCTTGTCGTGAACTTGGTATTCAAACTGTAGCTGTATATTCTGTTGCTGACCGTGATTCGTTACATGTCAAGCTAGCAGATGAGGCTTATTGTATTGGACCAATTGCTTCCAAAGATAGCTACTTAAATCTAACAAATATTATGAGCGTTGCCACAATTACGGAATGTGATGCTATTCACCCAGGTTATGGGTTTTTAGCTGAAAATGCTGATTTCGCAGAAATTTGTGAATCATGCAATATTACATTCATCGGACCTTCACCTGAAGCAATTAGCAAAATGGGCGATAAGGCAGTTGCAAAACTTACGATGAAGAGTGCGAATGTACCTATCATTCCTGGTTCAGATGGTCTAATTGAAGATATGGATGAAGCCATTATGGTTGCGCGCGATATCGGATATCCTGTCATTATTAAAGCTACAGCGGGCGGCGGTGGTAAAGGTATTCGTATTGCTGAAGATGAAGATAGTCTGATTACCCAAATCGCTACTGCACAACAGGAAGCTCAAAAAGCTTTCGGTAATGGTGGAGTTTACTTGGAAAAATATTTGACTGGTATGAAACATGTTGAAGTTCAAATTATGGCTGATAAGCATGGTAATGCGATTCACCTGTTTGAACGAGATTGTTCTGTACAACGTCGTCGTCAGAAATTAATTGAGGAAGCTCCTTGTTCTATGCTTTCTCCGGAACTTCGTACGGCGATGGGGCAAGCAGCTGTTCGTGCTGCGCTTGCAGTTAATTATTCTGGCGCAGGAACGTTAGAGTTTCTTCTAGGTCCTGACGATCAATTCTATTTCATGGAAATGAATACACGTATTCAAGTTGAACATCCTGTTACAGAGATGATCACGAATACGGATCTGATTAAGGAAATGATCTCGGTAGCTGAAGGTAATCCACTTTCAATATCTCAAGAAGATCTAAGTATAAATGGTTGGTCAATTGAATGTCGTATCAATGCAGAAGATTCTGAACGTAACTTCATGCCATCTGCAGGGAATATTTCATTCTACTTACCACCTGGCGGTAACGGTGTTCGTGTAGATAGCGCAGTTTATCCAGGATACACTATATCACCGCATTATGATTCTATGATTGCAAAACTTATTGTATGGGCACCAACTCGTAATGAAGCGATTAGTCGTATGAAGCGTGCTTTGCAGGAATTTGCGATTGATGGAATTAAGACAACTATTCCGTTCCATTTGAAAGTGCTTGAGCATGAGAAGTTCATTAGTGGTGACTTTGACATTAAGTTCCTTGAGGAACATGATATTAATGGTACAGCTTAAGCCATCAATACACTATGCAATATAGTTTGTCATAATTCTTACTGAATGTTATAGTATAGAAATAAGTAACGAAGGTAAGCATGACCTTAGGCAGGTATTGATTATTTGGAGGTGTAACCAGCATGAGTATTATTGCTGAATATGAAAAAACAGACATGGGTACAATTCAAATTGCCCCAGAAGTCATTGAAGTAATTGCAGGACTGGCGACGGTTGAAGTTGACGGAATTGCAGGTATGAGCGGTGGCTTAGCTGGTGGTATTGCTGAGCTTCTTGGTAAGAAGAACGTTGCTAAAGGCGTTAAAGTTGAAGTAGGACAGAAAGAAGCAGCAGTTGATGTTTCTGTTATTATTCAATACGGACATAAAATTCCAGAAGTTGCTAATAATGTTCAAGAAAATATTAAACGCTCCATTGAAATGATGACTGGGCTTTCAGTTGTTGAAGTAAACGTACATGTTCATGATGTACACCTTAAACAGGATGAGAAAGTCGACAATGAAGATCAAGTGAAGCGTGTAAACTAGAACAATTAACCCCCTTGTGTTGGGCTGAAGTGCTCGGCGAAGGGGGTTGATTACATTAATCTAGTTGTTGTTGGAATCGCCAGATTGTGATCACCATCCTTCGCGTCACTAGCTTCATGCCATCTTCTTGGCTGGAGACAAACGAACGAACTGAACCTTCATTGGAAGCTTCGAGCTTTTGGATGCTCGTATACACTAGTGTATACGTTGCTAGGATATGTTACTTGGCAGTGCTGACAGGCGAACGATTTGAACTTTCAATAAATCGAGAGGATGAAGAACATTGATCAGAGTAGTGGACAAGCTATTGTTGTTTTTATACAGCATTGTTATCGGAATTATTTCGGTAGTATTCGCATGTGTAGGCTTCGCTTGGATTAACGAATCACTTTCCATTGATTTCATTGAAACGCTATATTCCAATTCTAATTATCTTATTGCGCTAGCTATTGTCGGTATCGTATTGTTCTTAATTAGTTTACGATTCTTTGTAGTCTCACTTTCTCGCAGTACTGTTTCTTCTCAATCTGTTGATCAACGTACTGAATATGGTGACATTCGAATCTCGATTGAAACAATGGAAAATTTAGCGCTTAAAGCAGCTATGAAGATACGTGGCGTTAAAGATTTGAAAGCTAGAGTGAAAGCTACTGATACTGGTATGGATATTGTGCTCCGTACAGTTGTTGACGGCGAAGTTTCTATTCCACAATTAACAGAGGAAATTCAGATCTCTGTGAAAAATTATTTGGAAGAAATAACTGGTATTCCCGTTACGAATGTATCTGTATATATAGCGAACATTATTCAAACGAATACGATAAAAAGTCGCGTAGAATAGAGGTGAGCTATCTATGTGGAAAGATATTTGGCCTGTATATTGGAAAAGAATAATAGGCGCTAGCATTGGGCTTTTCTTTGGAATTATTTATTTAATAGTTGGTTTTTGGGATATGCTATTTGTAGCATTGCTTGTAGGAGTTGGTTACTGGTTTGGAAAAGAGAAGGAATACGCTTCACATCCACTAGCACCATTAGAGCGGCTATGGCAGACTTTCTTAAAGCTATTTAGGCCATATCGCTAGAGCTGTGGTCTGCTCCGTACTTCGGATATCGTAAAATATTCGGGGCAGGGATGAGATCATAGATTACTGTTGATTTTGAGCAAATTGTTGTGGAGGGCATATGAAACGTAGATTAGCGAGAGAAATGGTAGTATCAAGCTTGTATCAATTAGAGCTTAATGACGTAGAAGTATTTGAAGCGTTAGAAATGATAATTGAGGAAATAAAAGCAGATGATGAAGTAAGTGATAAAGTTAGTGATGAAGCGACTGATGAATTTGCACGTAAGTTACTTTTAGGTGTAAATGAACATAAAGCGGCTATTGATGATCTGTTGACGAGTCATCTAACAGGGTGGCAGGTAGACCGACTATCAAGAGTTGATCTTCAAATATTACGACTTGCATGTTTTGAAATGGTATTCAGTAAAGATGCCCCACCAAAAGTAGCAGTTAACGAAGCTATTGAACTTGCAAAACATTTTGGTACTGATGAATCAGGCAAATTCGTTAATGGTGTACTAGCAAAATTACTGCAAAACCTAGATTTAGAAAAAGCATAAGCTTGTCGCGAATGATGCGATAAGCTTCTTTCGTTGTAAGGCATTAAAATCAAAAGTTGAGGGAGAGATAATTCATGAGTGCACTAATTATTGATGGAAAACAAATTTCTGCTGATATGCGTAATGAAATGATTTCTGAGGTTGCTGAATTGAAACAAAAAGGAGTAACTCCTGGCTTAGCGGTAATATTAGTAGGTGAAGATGCTGCTTCAATAGTTTATGTTGGCTCAAAAGAAAAAGCATGCATTCAATTAGGTATGTATTCTGAAGTACATCGTATGGCTGCTGATAGCTCTGAAGAGCAGGTACTAGCTCTTATTGAGAAGCTCAACAATCAAGATTCTATTAATGGTATTCTTGTTCAATTACCTCTTCCAAAACATATTAATGAAAAAGCAATTATTGATGCTATTCGTGTTGATAAAGACGTTGATGGTTTCCATCCTGAGAGTGTTGGTAATCTAGTTATCGGAGATGACAGCTTGTTGCCATGTACTCCAGCAGGTGTTATTGAATTAATTAAACGTAGTGGAGTAGATATTGCAGGTAAACATGCTGTTGTTATCGGACGTAGTAATATTGTTGGTAAACCAGTCGCAATGCTATTACTTCGTGAGAATGCTACGGTAACGATCTGTCACTCTCGTACGGCAAATCTTGAAGAAATTGCAAAGCAAGCTGATATTCTTGTTGTTGCGATTGGGCGAGCTAATGCGATTGATAGTAAATTCGTAAAACCGGGTGCTGTCGTTGTTGATGTAGGTATTAACCGACTTGATACTGGTAAATTAGCTGGTGATGTTGATTTCGAAAGCTGTCAAACTGTTGCTGGACACATTACACCTGTACCAGGCGGCGTAGGCCCTATGACGATTACAATGTTAATGAAAAATACAATTACAGCAGCAAAAAAAGTAAACGGGATGTGAGCCATTTATGAGAAATGAGCCTCATATTTATACGATAAAGGAAGTCAACAAATATATTCGGATGGCGATGGATGTAGATCCAGTATTATCTGATGTATGGCTTAGAGGTGAAGTATCTAACTTTACTCATCATTCAAGTGGCCATATGTATTTCACGTTGAAGGATAAAGAAAGTCGTATCAAATGTGTGATGTTTGCTTCTCATAATGCCAAACTGAAATTTATGCCACGAGAAGGGACAAAAGTTCTAGCTCGTGGTACCATTTCAGTATTTGAGCGAGACGGTGCATACCAGTTTTATGCGAATGCAATGCAGCCAGATGGTCTTGGTAGTTTGTATCTTGCATATGAACAATTGAAAGCTCGATTAGAGGAGGAGGGATTGTTTGCACAGACACGCAAACGAGCACTTCCTCTTTTTCCTAAGAGCATAGGTATCATTACTTCGCCAACTGGCGCAGCAGTTCGAGACATCATTACAACGATACAACGTCGCTATCCAATGGCCAATATGTTAATAGCACCAGTACAAGTACAAGGTGAATTAGCTGCTCCATCGATTGTTAAAGCAATTCATATGATGAATGAAGCATCGCACTGTGATGTAATAATAGTCGGTCGTGGTGGTGGTTCACTCGAAGAACTATGGGCCTTCAATGAAGAAATAGTTGTCAGAGCAATCGCTACTTCTCAAATTCCGATTATTAGTGCAGTAGGGCATGAAACAGATTTTACGATATCTGATTTTGTTGCTGATATTCGTGCAGCAACACCAACTGCAGCAGCAGAACTAGCAGTTCCTCATGTTAAAGAGCTGACTTCGACAATTGCAAGACTTAATGAAAAACTTCATTATGCGATGAATTCCAAGCTGGATCGATTAACCGAAAGACTTCGCAGAGCACAACAAGCCCCCACTTTTGTACAACCGAAAAGGTTCTTCCTGCAACAGGCTGAAAGAGTGGACTATTTGCAAACCGGTCTAAAAGTGAATTTGCGAAAACAATTGGATAGTCATAAACTTAAGCTGTCAGCACAAGAAAGTAAGTTAGCTAGACTTCATCCAGAACATCGGATTAAGTTACTAGCGCGTAATGTCAGCTATTTAAAAAATCAATTAGATGATCAGATGAAACGTGTTATTGATGGGAAAAAAGTACAGATTGTATCTAATATGAAACAATTGGATGCATTAAGTCCTCTCAAAGTAATGGCACGTGGCTATAGCTTGACCTATACCGATAATCAACAGCTGTTGAAAAATATAGATCAGGTTAAAGTTGGAAATCATATTGAAGTCAGATTAGCAGATGGTACATTGAATTGCGAAGTACAGCAAATAACTAATAAGCTTTCGAAGTAACTTTTCATTAGGTGACAAGTTATTAGATAGCAATGAAAAGTTTGGAGGGATTCGTAATGAGTAAGAAGCAGGAGCAGAGCTTTGAACAGGCATTAGAGCGCCTTGAAACAATAGTTGCACAACTGGAAAATGGTGATGTGCCGCTAGAGCAAGCGATTGAGTTATACCAAGAAGGTATGCTGCTTTCTAATCTTTGTAACGGTAAATTAAAGCAAGTAGAAGCAAAAATAGAAATGCTCATTGAAACTGATAATGGTACGGAGACAAAACCATTCCCAACAGCTCAATTAGAAAAAGGAGAGTAATCTCGTGAATGACTCAATTACGATACAAGAGCATGTGAATACAGTAGCGAAGCAAGTTGGTCAGCAACTTCTATTATCACTAAATGTACTAGAGGGAGCTCCATCCACTCTGATAGAGGCAATGGAATATTCGTTGACTGCTGGTGGTAAGCGGATTCGTCCTTACCTCGTATTAGCAACTGCTTATGCGATCCACGGGGAAGCCGACATCTATGAAAAAGCATATGGCGCTGCATGCGCAATTGAGTATATACATACCTATTCACTAATTCATGATGATTTACCTGCGATGGATAACGATGATTTTCGTCGTGGTAAGCCGACCAACCATAAGGTTTTTGGCGAGGGAATGGCAATTCTAGCTGGAGATGCATTACTTACGCAAAGTTTTGGTTTTGTAACTGATATGGCGAAGAAAGGTTATATCAGTGCTGCAATCGCAATAGATATCATTGATGATCTAGTTAAATATGCTGGAGCAAAAGGTATGGTTGGTGGACAAGTGGCTGATATTCAAGGTGAACAAGGGATAACTTCTATTTCTCAACTTGAATATATCCATGAACACAAAACAAGTGACCTTATTGTCTGTTCCGTACTTGCTGGGGCTAGAACAGCTGGAGCTAGTGCAGTTCAACTTGAAAAACTAGAACTATACGGAAGAAATATCGGGTTAGCTTTTCAAATTCAAGACGACATTCTTGATCTGATTGGAGATGCAGAAAAGCTTGGCAAACCGGTCCTTAGTGATATCGAGCAACAAAAAGTGACTTATCCGTTCCTGCTCGGTTTGGACGAAAGCATTGCTCTTGTTCAGAAACTTACCGAGCAAGCGAAGACAGCTATAGTTGAAGCTAACTTACAGGAGTCGAGTCTGTTGCTGGAAATAGCAGATTACTTAGTACATAGAGAATCATAGATAGGAAGTTCAAAAAGCGGACTCTGATAACGATGCTAATGCTGCCGAGGTTTATTCGACATCGAATATGAAGCGAACTTGGGAAGTCCGTTACGTGTGTACCTAAGACGTACACTTGCGTTTCCTCCACCCTCAAGTAGCGCTGCATCTTCTCGGTTCTGAAAGCGGGATTTTTGAACAGTCATTGGAATTTGAACTATTATTATAAGAAAAAGTTCAAAAAGTAGACTAGTTACAGTTGTATTCCTGTCCTACCATTAGGTAGTATACGATGAATGTGCTATAATATATGGTAATGAATAAAGGGATTGGGATCACAATCTTTTTTTTGAAAGCGAGGAAAGCAATGTGCTTTTAGAACATGTAGATGGCCCCGAAGATTTAAAACATTTAACAACAGATCAATTAGAACAATTAGCAGAAGAAATTCGTCAATTTTTAATTGGTCAATTGTCTATTACTGGTGGTCATCTCGCTCCAAATCTTGGAGTTGTTGAGCTTACTCTAGCAATGCACTACTTATTTGACAGTCCAAAAGATAAATTTATTTTCGATGTTGGACATCAGTCATATGTTCACAAAATTATTACTGGTCGTAAAGATCAATTTGATACATTACGGAAATATAAAGGTTTATGCGGATTTGTGAAACGCAATGAAAGTGAACATGATGTATGGGAAGCTGGACATAGCAGTACCTCATTATCTGCAGCTATAGGTATGGCAATGGCACGCGACTTTAAAGGTGAGAATAATCGCGTTGTAGCAATGATCGGTGATGGTGCTCTAACCGGTGGTATGGCACTAGAAGCGTTAAATCATATTGGGCATGAGAAACGTAAATTAATCGTTATCTTGAATGACAATGAAATGTCTATTGCTCCAAATGTTGGTGCTCTCCATCAGTATTTAAGTAAAATTCGTACTGGTCGCCAATATCAGAAAGCAAAAGAAGATGTTAATCAATTGCTCAATAAGATTCCTGCTATTGGTGGGAAGCTTGCTGAAACTGTATCAAGATTTAAGGATAGCGTGAAATACTTATTAATGAGCGGTATTCTGTTTGAACAGTTTGGTCTTTCTTATCTTGGACCGGTCGATGGGCATGATATGGAAGCATTATTGGAAACACTGAAGCAAGCCGATAAGATTAATGGACCAGTCTTAGTTCATGTCATCACAACCAAAGGCAAAGGCTATAAGCCCGCTGAAAACGATTCTCATACATGGCATGGTGCATCTCCATATAAGATTGAGTCAGGAAAAATGGTCAAAGCAGTTGGACCTCCGATGTATACTAAAATTTTCGGAGATGTACTCATTGAGTTGGCTGAAAAAGATGATCGTATTGTTGCGGTAACACCAGCAATGCCAGGTGGATCAGGATTACTTGATTTTGCTAATCGATTCCCTACACGAATGATTGATGTAGGAATTGCAGAACAGCATGCTGCTACGATGGCGGCAGCACTTGCTATTGAAGGAATGAAGCCTGTATTTGCGGTTTACTCCACATTCTTGCAACGTGCGTATGATCAAGTTGTTCATGATATTTGTCGTCAAAATCTTAATGTTATTTTTGCTATTGATCGAGCTGGATTTGTTGGTCCTGATGGGGAAACTCATCAAGGCGTATATGATATTCCTTTCTTACGTCATGTACCTAATATCGTTATTATGATGCCTAAAGATGAGAATGAACTACGTCAAATGATGAAAACAGCTGTTGAATATAATGATGGACCAATTGCAATAAGATATCCGCGTATTAACGTTGAAGGTGTTGAACTACTGCCGGAATTAACAACGCTTCCGATTGGATCATGGGAAGTATTGAAAGACGGAGAATCTGAATTCGCAATATTGGCCATTGGTCCAATGATAAAAGTTGCGAAAGAAGCAGCAGAACAGTTAAAACGTGAAGGTATCGATGTTGAAATTATTAATGCTCGTTTCGTGAAGCCGTTGGATCATGAAATGCTTCAACGATTAGCTAAACAACATAAAAAACTAATTGTTATTGAAGAAAGTGCTGAACTAGGCGGACTAGGAAGCGCAATTCTTGAACATTATTCGCAACAACATATTGATGATATGGTTATTCGTCTGATGGGTATACCTGATTTATTTGTAGAGCATGGAAGCATTGCCGAGCAGAGAGATGAGATTGGATTAAATGCCCAAAGCGTTATTAAAGTCGTGCATGATATGTTGCCAAAGCGTAAGAAAAGTGCTAATTTGCACAATTGATAGGTAGGGATACAATGACAGCAGTTCCAAAGGAACGAATAGATGTATTACTTGTTGAACTTGGTTATTTTGATAGTCGTGAGAAAGCGAAGAAAGCATTGATGGCTGGACTTGTCCTCGTTGATGAAGAACCAGTTGATAAAGCTGGAATGAAAGTTGCTCGTTCATCTGCTATTAAAGTAAAAGGTTCGATACATCCGTATGTTAGTCGAGGCGGCTTGAAATTAGAAAAAGCAATTAAAAGCTTTGAACTTAATATGCAAGATGTAATTATGCTTGATATTGGTGCTTCAACTGGTGGTTTCACAGATTGTGCTCTGCAACATGGAGCATCTTATGTGTATGCTATAGATGTCGGATATAATCAATTGGACTGGTCTCTTAGGCAACATGAGCAAGTCAATGTGATGGAAAGAACAAATTTCAGATATCTAACCGTAGAGGAATTGCAAGGACCGAATCCGAATTTTGCGAGTATTGATGTATCATTTATCTCGTTAAAACATATTCTACCTACATTATCTACATTATTCCCAGTTGGATCTTCAGTAGTTGCACTTATTAAACCGCAATTCGAAGCTGGCCGTGAAAAAGTCGGTAAGTTAGGCGTAGTTCGTGAGCCAAGTGTTCACAAAGAAGTATTAGTGAATGTTCTTAGTATGGCTAACGAGATAGGTTATTCTCTTAAAAATTTGACGTTTTCTCCAATTACAGGCGGCGAAGGAAACATTGAGTTCCTAGCACAATGGACTTGGGAAAACACTCCAAATGGTGAAGAAATCCCTCTGGAACGTATTGAGAATATCGTACTTGAAGCTAATGAAACGTTTAAAGTGAACGCGAAAAAATAATATCCAACAAGAAGGATGCCAATCGGTAATTTATCGTGAGGCATCTTTTCTCTTTACAGGGACTCAGTAATTGAGATAAACTGTAAATACAAACAAATGTTCTATATCCACCTCAGATGCGCTTTTCACTCCATAGATGTATATTATTTTGAATGAGTACTTGTGGAAGTTGGAGAAGTATAGGAGGGGGAGTTAAGTTGGCACCATACGGTGAGTGGTTTATTATGATTGTTGCTGGAATTCTATTATTACTATTAGCATATCGCTGGTTATATCGTTGGCTACATACCGCTCAGACAATGTCCAGAATTAAGTTAGGCAAAGGCGGGAGAATTAAGGAAGATGATCCTAATGTTACTTTACTAACGAAGAATGGATATATAGTTATATCGGGGCGTCATACAATTCCGATCGCGATTGAGTTAGATGATATAGTGCTGGATAAGGCAACTAATGTATATGTAGACTACGTTGTTGAAAAAAAGGGTCGCATGTATCTTGTAAAGTATGAACGTGAACGTCATCCTATGGAGTGGACAAATAACGAAATACGTGATCGTTTGTTGATGTATTCGTTATTAGTTCCTGACATGTCGGGAATAATATATATTAATTATAGAGAAGGAACGCTTAGGAAAATTGCGTTTCACTTTGTTGAATAATAAGGAATAGGGGTCATATAAGTGAAAGGTATAAGACAGTTTAAAATAAAGGAAATTATTACGGCTCGTGATGTAGAAACTCAAGAAGATCTGGTGGAAGCATTGCGCCATAGTGGAATGCAAGTTACACAAGCAACCGTTTCTAGAGATATTAAAGAGCTAATGCTTATCAAAATTCCTTCGTCTTCAGGAAGTTATAAATATGCAATGCCCGGTGAAAGTCAAAAACCAAATCCAATTCATAAACTTCGCAGAGCGCTGCAGGATCATTTCACACATATTGATTACACAGATAATCTGGTTGTTATGAAATGCTTACCTGGTACTGCAAATACGATTGCCGCATTAATTGACACGATGGACACTCCTGATATTATGGGCACAATTTCGGGAGATGATACGATACTTATTATTTGCCGGTCGAGTACTCAAAGTAAATTAGTTGTTGAACGTTTTATAGATATGTTGAAATAGGAATATATTTTTTTTCATTACTACAGAAGTAAATCCATTATCTTATGAAAAGTTCAGCTTATGCTTACGAAGCAACTTTTCATTTGCCAAGTAGTAAATCCATTATCTTATGAAAAGTTTTAGGAGGCGTATGTTCATGCTACATGAACTTTCTATTCGCAACTTAGCAGTTATTGAAGAGGCAAGTGTACAATTTCATAATGGCTTTCATGTATTAACGGGTGAGACCGGTGCAGGTAAATCAATATTGATTGATGCATTGAGTTTAGTTGTCGGTGGGCGAGGGTCTGCTGATATGGTTCGTTATGGTTGTGATAAATCTGAGGTAGAAGCTATGTTTGATTTATCAACTGAACATCCTGTATGGTCGAAGTTAGCAAATCTTGGTATACAACATGACCGAAACGAAATGTTAATTGTTCGTCGTGAACTAAGTTCTACTGGCAAAAGTAGTAGCCGTGTGAACGGTCAACTTGTTACGATTACAATGTTACGAGAAATTGGAGAAAGCCTTGTTAATATTCACGGTCAGCATGAGCATCAATCACTTCTTAAAAATGAGCAGCATCTGGAATGGTTAGATATGTATGGTGGTTCAAGCCTTCTGAATAATAAAAAAGCTTATGCACAACAATATGAACAATTATTACTTATTCGCTCACAATTACATGAATTAGAAAATACTTCACGTCACAATGTTCAAATGCAAGATCTGTATATGTTCCAAATCGAAGAAATTAGTGCAGCCAAATTAAAACCTGGTGAAGATGAGGAATTATTAGAACAACGTAAAATGCTTATGTATGCTGAGAAACGCACTTCATCTGTCAATGAAGCTTACGGTTTATTGAATGATGGACAAGGTATAGAAGCATTGAGTAGAGCAATAACTCGCTTAACAGATATCGTTAGTTATGACGAAACTGCATTATCTCCAATGATCGAACAGCTTCAAGCTGCTTATTATGGTGCAGAAGATGTAATGTATCAACTTCGTAATTATAGAGATGGGATAGAATCTGATCCTGAGCAGCTAATTTACGTAGAGGATCGACTTGATCTTATTCGATCATTAAAACGCAAATACGGTGAAAGTATTGAGGAAATCATTGCCTATTTGGCGAAAATTACAGATGAACGTGATAAGATGGAAAATCGTGATGAGCGATTGCAGCTATTAAAAGAACAAGAAGAAACAGAGTATAAACAAGCCTATGTGTTGGCTGATCAGCTATCTGTATTACGTAAGCAGGCAGCTATTAAGCTTTCTAATGAAATCAAAGAACAACTTACTGGTCTACAAATGGGTGCAGCGAAATTCGAAGTAGAGATCAATCACACTACTCAAGACGCTGAGGAGCGAGTACGGTTAAGCGCTACTGGAATTGATCATGCAGTCTTCATGATGAGCACGAATCCAGGAGAGCCTTTGAAGCCGTTACATAAGGTAGCATCAGGCGGAGAAATGTCACGTATTATGTTGGCATTGAAATCTATCTTTGCGCAGATCGACCAAATTCCTGTACTTATATTCGATGAGGTAGATACTGGAGTAAGTGGACGAGCAGCGCAGGCCATTGCAGAAAAATTATCCTCCCTTGCAGTAGATTGCCAAGTTTTCTCAATAAGCCATTTACCTCAAGTTGCTTGTATGGCAGATCATCACTATGAAATCCGTAAGCAATTTGTAGGAGAACGAACATATACATCTGTCTCACAGCTGACAGGAGAACAAAGAATTAATGAACTTGCTCGTATGCTAGGTGGCGTAGAAATAACTGAAAAAACAAAACATCATGCTCAAGAAATGTTAGATTTGGCTCTGGGCTTGAAAGGTGCGTAATGTAAGGAAATATGGGAATGTTTTTGTGGTCATAAAACTTGTTGCTCGGGGTAACTTATAGGTACGCCATTGGCGATCTACCTATCGTCATGCGATGGAATGACAGGAGCGTGAAAAGATTGGACCCAAAGCAACCTAGACGTATTTTTGGACTAATTCTCGTAATTATGGTCGGTCTTATCGGAATATCTACACCGATGCAGCAGATTGTAGCTTTTCCCGATGAACTCAGGCTATTTACTGGGCAATTAAAAAACGTACAGTATAGTGTGCCCGTGCACGCTCGATTAACGGTAGATCCAGAAGTATTGCAAGTGAATGGTTCAACAGAATCTTCTTTGTCAGTAAGTTTGAAAGATCCGTTATCATTACATTCTTATCAAATTGGTCAGACCCAAATGAAAGTGAAATTATTTGGTAAGATCCCGTTCAAGACTGTGAAAGTAGATGTTGTGCCAGATCTTAAAGTTGTACCTGGTGGGCAAACCATCGGTGTAAAGGTAAATTCAGCTGGTGTGTTGGTGGTTGGTCATCATCAAGTAGCAGATGAATCCAGTCAGAAACAATCTCCTGGGGAAGTAGCGGGTCTTCGTCTTGGTGATCTTATTGTTGGTATTAACAGAGACAAAGTGCAGAATGTTAAGCAATTAGGTGAACTATGTGAAAAATATAGTTCTAATAAAAAGCCCTTGAACATTACTTTTATTCGTAATGGTAAATCGATGCAAACTAAGCTAAAACCAATTTATGATAAAGGTGATCAAGCTTGGAGAATCGGTCTCTATATTCGTGATTCTGCTGCAGGAGTCGGGACGTTGACATTCTATGCCCCAGATCAAGGTGTATATGGCGCATTAGGACATGTCATTACGGATATGGACACGGGAACTCCGATCGTTGTTGGAGATGGTGAGATTTTGCAATCAAGCGTAACATCAATTAATAAGAGTCAAAATGGTGATCCAGGTGAAAAACGAGCAATCTTTGTTAAAGAGAAAAAAATTCTAGGAAGTATAGAACGTAATACTCCATTCGGAATATTTGGTAAGATGAATGAGATGCCGACGCACAGCTTTGACAGTGATGCAATTCCAGTTGCATTTGCAGAAGATGTGAAGGAAGGGCCTGCACAAATCTTAACCGTATTAAATGGACAAACGGTAGAACGTTTTGATATTGAAGTTGTTCATGTTGCTAAGCAATCATCGCCTGCAACAAAAGGTATGGTGCTTAAGATTACAGATGAACGATTAATAAGTAAAACCGGTGGTATCGTGCAAGGGATGTCAGGTAGTCCGATTATTCAAGATGGGAAATTAATTGGAGCAGTTACACATGTATTCGTGAATGATCCTACTTCTGGGTATGGCTGTTTCATTGAATGGATGTTACAAGATGCAGGAGTATTGTTACACTCAGAAACTGATCTTGAGCAAAATATTGCTTCATAACGATAAGAAGGTCACCATTACAAGAAAAATGTAATGGTGACCTTCTCTATAGTTGTAGTAGCTTATCTTGTGAGCTTATGTCGAATTGTTTCGAAGCTTGTAGTCAAATGTTTATTATATCGAAATACTGAAAAAAAATAAAGAAAAATGATTTTCGACAGAAGGAAATCATATTCTCATGTCGAAACTGTAGTGAGACAGATTAATTCGACTCGACATTCATATAATTTAAAGGGAGGCTTACATCTTGCAGAAGATTGACGTATTATTGGCAGATGACAACCGAGAATTTACTAACTTGTTATCGGAATTTATTTCTGAACAAAGTGATATGAATGTGTGTGGAGTAGCATTTAATAGAGATGAAGTATTAAGACATTTGGAGAGCGCTAGAAAGTTGCCAGATGTATTAATTCTCGATATCATTATGCCTCATTTAGATGGACTAGGAGTTCTTG
Organism: Paenibacillus endoradicis; assembly: GCF_024721975.1. The sequence continues at coordinate 417,334 of NZ_JANQBB010000005.1, forward strand.
AAAAGATCAGAGAGATGGATCTTAATCCTATGCCGAAGATTATTATGTTGACGGCGTTCGGTCAAGAAAATATTACGCAAAAAGCAGTACAATTAGGGGCATCATATTACATATTAAAACCGTTCGATATGGATATGCTTTCTAACCGCATTAGACAATTAGTAGGTTCTCAATCAGGTTCTATGAGTTCTTCTACATTCAATTCGAGCCTTTCAATGAGCAGATCGAATGTTGTTCCAATCGGTAAAGGCAAAAATCTTGATGCTAACATTACAAGTATCATCCATGAAATCGGTGTTCCAGCACATATTAAGGGATATCAATACCTTCGTGAAGCAATTACGATGGTATATAACAATATTGAAATACTTGGATCAATCACAAAAACATTGTATCCAGCTATCGCGGAAAAATTCAAAACGACACCATCTCGTGTAGAAAGAGCAATTCGTCACGCGATCGAAGTCGCTTGGACTCGCGGCAACATCGACAGCATTAGCCATCTATTCGGCTATACAGTCAATATTAGCAAGTCTAAGCCAACTAACTCGGAGTTTATTGCAATGGTGGCAGACAAACTAAGGATTGAGCATAAGGTTAGCTGAACGTAGGATACGTAAGGGGTTAAGACTACTGGGAACTGTTTACATCCAGTATATAAAAACCAATAAACTTGTATTGAATCCTATAAACTTTTTCCATCTCACCCGATAAACCTTTTTGGTTTATTGGGTTTTGTGTTTTTAGGAAAAGAGATGGAGGATTCACATGAAGTTATCGGAATTGGAGTTTTATTTAGAGGATTTTTTAGCTTATTGTCAAAACAAAAATTTATCACGAAAGACCATTAGTTCATATGAACAATCTTTGAAACTATTTGTAGCTTATTTAAAGAATCTGCATGATGTGGATAAGGTGAAAGAAGTTCGTACAGGACATATTAGGCAGTATATTGCTTATGTACAAGAGCGAGGGAAGTATACGGTAGTGAATCGAGAGTCATCGAAACTGGTTAATTTTCCTGAAAACAGAACAGATTTTAAAAAAGAGGTTTCATCAATTACAATAAATAACTACATTCGTAACATTAAGGTTCTTTTTAATTGGTTAAAACAAGAAGGGGAGTTAATCAAAAATCCTGTTGATAATATCTCACAAATAAAAACTGTAAGAAGACAGAAAAAGGGGATAAGTCAAGAAGAGTTTAATGGATTGATTGAAAAATTTGATTATACCAAGTTTCATGGATATCGAAATAAAATGATCGTGTTATTGTTGCAAGATACTGGCATGAGAATCGGTGAATGCTTAGAATTAGTTGTCGATGCAATAGACTTTAAGAGTAAAATGATTCTATTGACTAAAACTAAAGGTAACAAAGAACGTTATGTATATTTTTCCAATGTGATGCAAAGGGAACTAAAACAATATTTGAAATTTAAAGATAGATATACCGATAGCGAATTACTATTCCCGACGACAAAAGGAACTAATTTAAGTATTCAATCATTTGAGAAGCAATTAAAAGATACTAGTAAGATGGCAGGGTTAGATGTACATCCTCACATGATAAGAAATAACTTTGCTCGGCATTATTTGTTGAATGGCGGGGATTTCTATACGTTATCTCGAATTTTGGGTCATAGTTCTGTAACGGTAACCGAACAAGCCTATATGGATTTAACCCGTGAAGAAATTGCGAAGAAATATCAAAATCATTCGCCACTTAGCAAGTGGAAGCTACAAAGTTAACCGTTGAATATATTTTTTAGTAATAAGAGAAGGCTCTCTATCACAATAGAGAGCCTTCTCTTATTCGTATTAAATTAATCGTATAAACAAATAAGGATTTATCATGTACATAAATACTTGGATATGTATTACGGATGCGATAAGTTGAAGCATTCGAGAAATAATATTTAATATATTGTTTTGAATATCGTGTGATTTCAGCAATTTGTCATATAACTATATGTGTCGGGAATTACTTATTGGTAAAACGCTATGTTGAAACTTCTTCCTCTGTTGAAATCGTTTAATTAAAGAAATTCGAGAAACTCGGAAGAGTCAAGTTATAAAAAAAGGCCGTGAGGTTACGGTCTTAATTGGGCAGTGAAAACTTACTCGGATATTGAGCCATCTTCGTTTACAGTGTATATGTCCACGATTTTGTCGTTTTCGTCGTAAACGAATGTTTTAATGTTATTACCTATTTCGTAAATAGCTATACCACCATTGGATGTACTTTCTTGACTATCTGGTTCGCCATAAACTTTGATAACGGAACGTAGGGAGTCCCCTAATGAAATATTATTTTTCGCTTCATTTTCCGACTCGTATTCGACTATCGTAATGAGGTTATCCAATAGTATTTCTGTTTCTTGTTTTACCCATTCTAAATGTGGTTCGTGTCTTTCTGTAATTAATGTTTTAGTACGTTCTGTAAGGTTGTTATATTCGAGATTATCCATGAGATAAATATAAGTTGTTAGCTCCGAATATGACATATTTCCTATTTCGGGCATGTTTTTGTATCTAGTAGTTAATGTAGCGTATGTAACCTCATCGTAAAGAGAATGAATTTTCTCGCTATATGTATTCTTTGTTTCTGAATCTAACATCTCATAATATTTTAATGAATCTTGATAATCATTGATTGGATTATAACCACGCCTTATATCGTATTCTGTATATTCTAAATAGTGTAGAACATATTTTTCTATGATTATTTGCTCCAACGAATAAAATTTTTCTAGTGTAGCTGAATCTATAGGAGGGTTATTGTTTTCTATTTCTGATTTGAATGAATTATATGAGTTGAAAGCTTCTTCTATAGGCTTATTGTTAATTAATTGTTCGATGCGATCAATGCGATCAGATGCTTTGGAATTGGCTTCATCTTGAACAGCTTTATAGATAGCTGCTTCTTTTTGTTGTCTAGCTAATACTTTTTGGTTTTCTTCATTAATTACGTTGAAAGCTACTATAAACGAGGCAACAATTGCTGCGACTCCAAGAGTGTACCCAACCCATTTCCAAATCCTCATATGTTGTTTGTTTTCCACAATTAATCTCTCTCTTTCATGTTGTGTTTTTTTGGGATAATATAACAATATAGTTAAGCCTAAAGTATTGTAACATGAATTGGATAAAAAAGAGAACCTAAAGAATAGTGTATTTTTAATAACTAAATAGTTGAACAAAAGAGAAAAAACGGAATATTGGGTTGCTATATGAAAAACATTTAAGGAGAATGACATTGAAAGAAAAATGAATCTAAAAAGAATTATGTTTGCAAAATGGGAGACACAATATGACCTAGGTGGGATTTATTGTGGATGAAGATGAAAATAGAGTTATATTTTACAGACAGGTATCAAATATCAACATTTACCTTTAAGAGCCAAACGTTTAAAAGTCTTTAATGTTTATGTGTAGCCAAAAACGTAGAATTACCTCCCTAACAATCACTATATGAAGTGAACCACTCTCCGAGAAATACTCGGAGGGTTTTATTTTTGATGATAACATCACAGGTTCATTAATTCACGAAGGAGAGATGATAAGAATGAATGACAAGGAATTACGTGAACGATTATTTGGTTTACAGAAGAAATATGGAACACCAACGGTTTTCATTGCAACAAAATGTGGGGTTTCAAGGGAGCATTTGAGCAGATGGCTGCACGATGAGTCATATGTAATATCCAATGAATTAAAGAGTAAACTCTGCCATTTTACAACTTAATAGAACTCAACAAATCAACCCCATTCATTAAGTGAGTGGGGTTTTTAATTTTAAAGGGAGATGACGAAAATGAAATTGTTACTAGACACACAAACTTATACTCAGAAACCACAAGGTTCGGAGATTGGTAAAATAAACAATCGGATAGCTGATTGTGAAAGAGAAATTACGTTGGATGAACTAGCAATTGAAATCACGAAAGGTAAAACTTTTGTTCCAGCAACATTAAAACAGATAAGTGGGGAAAGAAAGAGACAAAAAAGGAACTGGCAGAGTCAACAGATAATAGCACTAGATATTGACGAGGGATTGTCATTAGAAGAAGCCCTAGAAAATCAATTTATAAAAGAACATGCTTCATTTCTATATACAACATTTTCCCATACAACGGATAAACATAAATTTAGAATAGTATTTGCATTGGATAAGCCTATATACGAATATAGCCATTTTGAAAGTATTTAGCTATATCTCTATAAAAAACTTCCCCAAGCAGATACAGCTTGTAAAGATGGAGTACGCCTTTTCTTCGGTGGAAGAGAGTTGCATACAATTGATTTTTGTAATCGCCTTAAAGTAGATGAGATAGTCCCTTCTAAAAAGGGTTTTGAAGCGGACATAGAGTTAATATATAATATGTCTGCTTCGAAACCCCAATCATTAATACCTAGTCATTTATCAAACAAACTGCAAACAGAATATGGTAGAAATAAACATAGTTCAAACTTCAATGATATCAACAGTAAGAACATTAGTTCACTTCAAACTAAGCTACAGCCAAAACACATTGAATTGTTCAATATGAACGAAGTACATGACTATCTAAAGAAGCAGGATTTACGAAAGTTTTTAGGCGTTCCAAACAGCGGGAATTTTTTTGATATTTTCCATGATGAATTGAGTCCAAGTTCTAGCATATTCATATCTAATCAAAATAACGGACATAATTTGTATAAATGCCATAGTTCAAGTCACCGATTTCTCGGGACAATAATTCAAATAACCGAACGACTCCTTAGATGTAGCAATGTTGAAGCGGAAGATTTCTTAATGCAAGTGTACGATATTAAACTCGTAGAAACAGAACTACAAAAACAAATGAAAAAAACACTGGATGCGAACAAACGTTTGCTAATGTCTCCTGAACTAGAGAAACTTTACCCCTTTTTTTACAAAGTAATTAACCCATTTAGGGATGATTTGTATATTTTATTTGATTTCATTAAAGAGTACTTACCCTCTGGGGATGACCCTGAAATTATGTTTTATCACTCACTGAGGACTATTGCTAAATACCTAAAGATATCTCATGATGCGACAAATCGAAGAATAGGCTTATTTGTATTACTTGAACTAATTCTAAAATACGATGAAGAAAATATTCCAGAGGAATTGGTGCAGAGATTCTCAGAATGGAAGAAACAAAAATCCCACAAGTATAGTAACTCTGTCTATAAAATCCCTAATTACTCTTATGATTTATTGAACATTATTGATTTGAAATGTAAAAAATACATAGAAAATGGCATGACTTTAAAAACAATCAGTTATGAGGGAGTATTTAGGAATTTTGGGCGTGAAGAAGCCAATAGAGTATTTCCACAAGACAAAAATAAGGAAATCAATGAATTAAACGAACAAGTGTCTCGAATATTAGAGAAAACCCTGCTAAGTTTAATTCAAATGAATGGATTCACAACAGAAAAACAGGTTTTAGGTGAAGTTAAACTTTACTTCAAGGGTCAACAGCAATACAAATTAGAACAACTAAAGCGATGCTTAGGCGAGATAATCGAAAATTACTGTCTTTGCAGAGTTCGATTAGATAAAGTTTTAAAAGAAAAATTAGTCTTTCAAGGAAATGGCTACCCATTCGTTATAATGTTTGAAGAGGATTTAAACGCCATGAAAGAGGACCTAGAAAAAAGCGCATAATCACTTTTATGAAAACCAAATAAAGTATTGACATAGAATGTGTAATGCTGTAAAATTATTTCCCGATTTTATCAAATGTGTGATAAAATTACTTGTAAATAGCAGTGGAGTTGGAGGGCATAATGAAAACACAATCATTTAATAATTATAAGGATTGCGAATCCTTATCCTTAACAAACAAAAATTATAGTGATTTTTTTGAAAAGCAGAGTGGCTACTAAGCTACTCTGCTTTTTTATTTTGAAAAATTGGGGTTGTACTTTCTTTGGTACTTTAAGGGAGGTGGTTCGAATGTAACTTGTTGCATCAAAACGATGTAGTAACATAATTTAATCAGAGAGGATTGGGGTTAAAATGAAAACCACAAGTTTAATAGAAAACAAGGGTGATAACTTCCCTGTTAGTGAGAATCATATATTTATTGGAGTAATCTCATCTTCACCCACTGTTGGAAAAATGTTTGCTAAGAGAACGGAGTATTTGTCGGTAGTAAAGGAAGTTAAGAAAGTAGTTGGAAGTCTGGCAATGCTTAATGAAAGCAAAAAATCTACTGTTATCATACCTTTAAAGGGAAATATTGCGGTCGACATAGTTGAAAGGGAAGATTGTATTTTCTTAAACGTCTGTTTTAATGGAAAAACAAATAATGTTGGATTCGCGGGGTTAACCGATACAAAGGGAATTGGGTATAAGAAGTTTTTGGGGAAATATAAGAAACAAATTCCGATTATGCTTATACTGCATTGTAATGAGACCCATGAAGAGACTCTGATTTTTTTGAGGGAAGAAAATTCGTTTGTGAATCTTAAAGAAACAATAAGTGACATGTCACTTACTAATGAAGAGTAAATAGAATCGATATTTTATTTACTATCTAAGGAGTAGGAGCATGATGGGGAATAAAGATAACAGGGATGAAAATGTTCCAGATTCCTTTGAGGGCAAGACTCTTGAAGAATTATGGGCAATGGTATATGGAGAGAAAGAATTAGAAGAACGGAAAGTATTACGTCAGAGGAGGATGTTAAAGTCGGATTACGGAGAAGGAGAGAGTAATTTAATCTCCTGTCCTTCTTGTGATAGTGATGATGTTCCGAATGCTGATATAGATTTTCCTCTAGCGACACGAAACAATAAAATAAGAAGCATCAAAATTAGGGGGGCAAAATGTTCTAGTTGCGGTGAGGAATACATTAATGGTCGAGAAGTGAGAGCAATTGAAAAGGTTTTAGAGCTGTTCGAGGAATTATTTCCTGAGAAGTTGTAGGCATGAGAAGTGAGGGATGTATGATGAGCCAAACTAATGATCTTGAAGAGAAGATTGATATGATTATTACCAGCATGGATGCTATGAATGACACAATAGTTTGTACCATGTCAAGATGTGAAGAGCGACTTAAAGCAATAGAAAAATTGATGTGGAAGATCGAGAGAAAGTTGATAGAACAAGACAAGATACTTGATTTGTTAACGAGAAATGAATTAATCGATCAGTTGGTGAAAAGGGAAATTAATATAGATCGGATTAAACCCTTACACTTACAATCAGAAATATACAGAAAGCAGACAGCAGAAGCGATGATGGATGAGGATGATTAAATAAATTTCTTGTTAAAGCCTTTGAGCAGATTATTGCTTCTAGGCTTTTCTTTTTTCTTCGAAAATTAACTAAAGGAGTGTGATTATTGGTGAGCAATGCTACGATAATTCAGACTAATGACAATATATTTATAGGTTCCGATACTGCTACATCAACAACTATAGGCGATCAGTTATATAGAATAGATACAAGAGCGACCAAGTTATATCAAATTGATAACTTGGTTTTGTTTTGTTCTGGAAACCTGAACTATTGCTATAGATTAGTTGACGAGTTCTTGTTGCAAGAGGTTAGAGACGTAAAAACCATCAAGAAGTTGTTGATGGAAAGCCATAATGGAGAAGATGTAGAGGTTGTTATATGCGAGGTAAAAGATAAAAAAACATTTGTGTATCAACTATCTCCTTATAACGACTTTGAAATTATATGTTTTACAGATATTCCAATCGGGGGAGTAAATGTTGTAACAGCAGGGATTAAAACGAAAGAGTCTCATAACCTTGCATACGACAATTTACTTAACAGAAAGAATGTTTCCGATGTATATAAAACGATATTTGATGATATCTCATATGAAGGAATTGGTGGTACTTTAACTGTGTACAGACTTAATGAAAACGGAGTGAGTAAGTATCTGACTCATGAGATTAAGGAGAAGATAGATTTGAAATTTCTTACACTAAGTGCTGTATTAAATCAATTCCAAAAGAATCTGATAGTGGGAGAGCGCATCTATGGAAAAATCTTTATGGGTGTCAACTTGGCTCTCGAAGATGAAGATGGCGTATTGAAGTTCCAAGGCTCTAAAGGTGAAATATTTGACCGCAACGGAAGGCTTGTAATGAAGCTAGGTTTAGTTGAAGAGAATCCTGATAGATTTGGTCTATGGTCATTTAATGACACTACTAGAGTTAAAATGGACAGCATAGAAGGCTTCGTGATCGACAGAGCGACAACTGACACAACTAATCATTCTGATGGATGGGAGAAGCTTATGTGGGCTGACCCGAAAGATGGAACATTATACACTAAAGGTTTGATTGCCGAGAACATTAAGATAGTTAATAAGATTGGCGATGTGATTCTTGATGCTGAAAATGGCTACTTCAATATCGGAGACTTCGATAACATTGTTATGGATAATAAGTTTACTTCATTAGAGAAGATGCAATTCATTACTGAACTGTACAAGATTAATTCTGGTTATCACAGAACGCTTGAACAAGCAGAAGAGTATAAGAAGTCACAGCGTGATGATGTGTTCGATATGGAAGCACAATTCTTCACGAAGTCACCAAGTACAATTGATCTATACTCAACACAGCCGCTTACTGATGCTTACTTTGCGTTAATGACTTATATCGCTCAATATATTGATGTTGTATCGGCAGACCCATTAGATATCAATGTAAACTCTCCTATGACAGACAGGACAGATGAGATTCCTGATCGTGCAGAGTTCATTTTGAAATTCAAGAACTACTACGATGCAGAGATGAATCTTAGTAATAAAATAGAAGACGCTCAGTTCTATTCTGGTCTTAACATGGGGCAATATTACAATAACGTAGTTATTGGTCAATATGGTTTCATTGCTCTACGTAATGATGGCAAGTACCGCTCAGTGTTGAATGCTACGAATGGTTTAGCATTACAAAAGTGGGAGAAGAACGCATGGGTCAATAAGGTATATGCTTCTATTGGAAACTCTTCATATGAAGATGGAACATTGATTGCAGAAGATTTAGTTGCTAAACGCTTGCGTATCGAGACTAAACTTGGCGATGTGTTGCTTGATGCAGACGCATTAAACTTTGACTTCTCTGTACTTAAATCTATCATATTAGATGATGTAATTATGTCACCAGAAAAGATAACATTAGCCAATCAAATTAAGATCATCACAAAACAATATGTCGCCCTAAAAGAGCAAATTACCAAATACGCAACGGTTATTTATAGTGAAAGAGACTCTTCTTACTATGGTCTTGATACAGCTAAAACAGAGTTAGAAAAACTAGGAACTGAACTTGTTACCACGTATGACGCATTGACTAGCTATATGGCTCCTGTGTTTGTCGATATGAACGCAACAACACATATCATCAATGACCTGAAATCCACTAGACTTATCTTCCATACTAAATGGGAGGACTTCTACAAAGCATATGAGGGTGGCAGAGCGAAGCTTGCTGACTTCTTAGAGAAGTCTTCGTTGCAGTTAGGTCGTAACTACAACAATACTGTTATTGATGCTTTGAATGGCATTGTGGTCACTAGAGGTGACGTTATGCAAAGAGCGATCATGAATGGTAATAATAATGGTGGTTTCAGACTTCAAAAAAATACTAACACAGCACAGTCACCAGTATGGGTTGATAAGTTCTATGCTGATTATGAAGGTAATTTATATGCCGAGGAACTACGTGCAATCAGATTGAGAATCTTGTCTGGTGATGGTGACATGCTTATTGATGGGGACGCTAAGAAGTTCTATCTTAATAAGTTTGATCTTATTGGTGCAGGACTTATTACATCTGAGCATATTATCACTAACACTATTACAGCAGACGATGGATATATTGCCGACTTAACAGTAAATCACTTGAAAACAATAGCGAAAGATGGAGAAGAAGGAGAGTATGTAGACTACATTGATATCAAAGATAATGAAGCGAGATGGATTACTGGTAAGATTGTTACAAAGATTCCTGCAAAAGACTCTAGGGGTAATGATCTCTATTGGAAGGATTCAAGTAAAAAATACTTAACTACTGATGTAACTCCTTACATTGCCTATGACTATGGAAAATTAGAAGAAACAGATAAGTTAAAGTTTGCTTTCGAGGATTCTGGTCAAGCTTCGTATCCGTATAGTGTTTGGGGAGCAGGAGACGGTATTAAAAAGAATACTGGAATAGAATATGCGGATAGTGCAAGAGGGTATCTTTACAAAACCTCGGATGCTTTTCACTTTAGATATAATGCAAGTAACTCAGGGGACTTACGAGAGATCAAGTTACAGGATGACGGGATTGCAATTCATTCGAAAAATAAGCCTATTAAGATATCAGGTAAAGAAGTTACTATAAAATCTATAGACGGCTCAATTCAACTCGTTCATAACTCAGGGACACATATTAAGATAGATTCGACAGGGGATAATATTCAACTTCAACTCTATAATGGTAGCGTTGTTGAGATGAATAACTCGGGATTAAACGTAGAGATAAATGGAAATATAGATATAGCTGCAACTGGAAGTATTAAACTCACAGGTTCAAGGATTGATTTGAACTAAATCTGGTAGCAGAAGGAAAGAGCAGCCATATTCACTGAATACGAACGATTAAGGATTATAGAATTGGGGTAAAAAGTTATCATTTTTAAAAACCGCTCTGCTACGCCCTCATTTAATAATAATCTTATATCTTATATTTTTTTATATATTATATATTATTAAATAAGAGTGGAGCTGAACGGTTTTTAAGATTCTGATACTTAGTCTAACTTAACATTCATAGCCAATTAATACTGTAACGAGATAGTAGAATAAGTGGTGTTATAAGCACTAATTTAATTATAAGGGAGTAAATGAATATAGAAACTGCATTGACCAACCAATTAAAGAGTTGGTCTTTTTTTATACCCAAAAATGATACTACGTGGAGTGATTGAGAAATGAGAGCAGAGCAGGATTATTTCTTTTGTTACAACGCTAAAATGATGGCGCATTTGAAGAGAAGCGGATTTAGTTATATCTGTTCTGCGCTACATGAGAAGAGCGGCAATAAGTTTTGGCTGTTTGCTAGAAACTGCGTGTTACAAGCAAGTATTGATAGCTTCGAGGGATAGGATTATGTAAATGATAATCATTCGTATGGGATAAATAGACAGGAGAGATGGAGTATGTCAAGAAAAAGACAAGCGGTTTTCACAAAATCAGAAATGACTAATCTATTAGGTGTAAGCGAGAAGCAACATGAGGTGTACATGCCTAATGAAATTTTCAATGACCTCACAGAAGCGTTTAAGGAGAATGAGTTACAAGGCAAAACTTCGACGCATATTGCATTTGCGTATTCATACTATTTTTTGGCGAATTACATGTGGAGATATGCACGGTATCGTCACGTTGATGATAAATCAGGAGAAAGCCCAATCAATGAAGGTTTGATTAAACAGATTCTGGGTTTTCCTGCCAAATCGGAACAGTACACATATCTTACTAAGAACAAATCTGGACTACTACAAAATCTAGGTTATATTCGCAAAGAAACAGATAAGCCCTGTAGGTACTTCTATGAAAATAACGGTAAGAAAGAAGTAGTGTTTGTCTATGAAAGCGATTATCCAGAGGTTTATGGTAACAATAAAAATTGGAAAGTATCAATGCCTGTAAAGGGAATTTGGCGATATGAGGAATCAGAGTTAGATAACTGTGAAGACGGAACATTCTATATGATTCAGAAAACTCACAAGATTGACATTGATGTTTTTATCTACTGTATGACTGATGCAGAATTAGGTGTTGAAGGATTTTACCTTTACAGTTTCTTAAAGTATTCAACAGACAAATTCAAAGCATTCGATTGTTCGAATAAAGGAATGGCATATCTAACAGGTATGTCTATTGATGAGGTTAAGAGTCAACTTTACAAATTAGAAAAACGTAATATGATTGAAAATGACCATAAACCATTCTGTCGGAACAAACCGAATGATAAGCAAACTAAGGCAAACACATACAGAATTAATGAAAGATATGAATTTATTTCAAATAAATTTCAGTTTAATACAATTCCTAAGCAACGCAAGATTTCGGCTGAAAGATACGAAATTGAAATTGGGTGGGCAAATGAACGTGAGATTAATGGCGATATTGAAGACTATGAAGAGATGAATGATTTGCCATTCGATTAATGGTGTAACATATCCCATTCCTATTAAGTAGTGGGATATGTTTGTTTAGAACTATCCTGTACGTTAGCCTAATTAACTTCAACAGAATCATGTGATTACATACCAACGATAACATATCCATCCAGCAACAGCATACTAATTATAAGCGATACGATGCGGTCAGAAGGTCATAATGCATTGTATTAGTTATACATTAGCCAATAATAATGAGTCTCATAAGTGGTGATAGGGATGTTAATGAATGCCTGAAAATATAATGCGTAATTCTCTATGCTTGAAAATTGTCGATAGTGTACCGATACATCAACGAAAAGGATAAATAGCGATCAACTACAGTTACTACGCGATCATTGTTTGCTGACTTCTTAGCGTGAGGTCAAACAACTCAAAGAATGACTCCTAGGGCTGTTTGTTATGGATAAAATACGAGTTTTATTGAAATACGAAGGAGCTTATTAATGAGTGGAAATAATGATAATCACATTAAAAACTTACGCAGTCAACTGGAAGACATTATGTTTTAGTAGTAACATCTGAATGTTCCGCCCCATTTTGAGCGTAGATGACTGATGTTATAGCAAAGAAGACCACTTCATAATATCGAAGTGGTCTTCTTTGTGTTACCGATCAAGTTATTTGTATGTGCAATAATCATAGTTAACGGGAGTGATACTTTTATACTATTCTTGAATAGCAGTAACTATACCATCTTCCAGATACACATATCTATCATAGTATACCCATTGTTCATGAACACCATTTTTAGTAGTTGTCTTATTTATATCAGTTGGTTTACCCCAAGTTGAAGTTAAGACTTTTTCTGCTGTCATCCCAATAGATGGTGCGTAGTATTTTTCATTATACTCTCTTCTCGATTTATCAGCTTCCGCTTGTGATTCTGCCGCTCTTTTATCAAGTTCTGCTATTTGTTTACCTGACAAAGCCGTATAATATGACATTAATGTTGAAGGAAGAATGATTCTCTGGTCATCATCATAATACATATCTGAAATATCTCTATAATTTTTATCACATTCGTCGTCATCTACAATAGAATCTTTATTCATACAGCCAGCAAACGTATGTAGCATAGACATTACAGCGTCATCCTGCTTATTGTATGAGACGATTGTTTCTTGTGCTTCTGAATACATTTTATTAGTAAGTAAACATAAAACTTGGCTTTTTATGTTGTCATCTATTATTACATAATCGCTACAAGGAACTACTACCTCTTGAACAGCAATATTCTTTTCTTGTTCAAGACTGGTATTCCCACAAGCTGTTAAAATTACTGATAATGCGAGTAATACAATTATATTCTTTATCATAGTTTATCTCCCTCTGTGTTTGATGCTTATATGTATCACAGATCATATTACCGTATATAAACAGATTTTCCAATGAAATTTCTGTCATATGCTCCTATAAATAATGTAAATCCTTTTATCCGCTTGTATGGAAAGGAAGTGATTAAAAATTTCATCTGACTTTTAAGGTTGGTATGAGAATGGATAAGAACACTTAGAAAAAAATGCTACATTCAAGAATCCTTAGAGTAGTTGTCCAGAAGTTTCGACTTCTGCCATATTATAAAAACAGTTTAAAAGTCTTAAACATTTATACTTGAAATAGTCCAGAAGATAGTCTAAAATAAATAGTATAGAAGTTTATTAAGATTTAGACGAATGGAGCGATTACAATGACATTGTACGGTTATGCTAGAACATCGACAGTTGGGCAGGACAATGGACTAGAGGCTCAGAAGCAACTTCTTAAAGAAGCAGGGTGCGCTAACATCTATCATGAGCAAGTGACTGGTACATCTACAGAGAAGCGTTCTGCGTTGAAGGAACTATTAGAAGCAATGTCAAAAGGTGATACGCTTGTAATAACCAAAATAGATCGTCTAGCACGTTCCATTATAGACTTGAACAGCATTGTCAATGACTTGCTTGCCAGAGGCATTAATGTGAAGTTCTTAAAAGACAATCTACACTTTGAAGTTGTTGAGAAGGCTAGTCCTATGCAAACTCTAATGTTTAACATGCTAGGCTCATTTGCACAATTTGAGAGAGATTTGATAGTAGACCGTACAACAGAAGGTAGAGAACGTGCTAAAGCTAAAGGTACTCACATGGGTCGCCCTGCACTGGATGCAAGCATCATCAAACGTGCATTGAATCTGTACGCTGAGCGTGAGACAAATGGACTGACAGTAAGTGAGATCATCAAGTCGACTGGCATACCGAAGGCTACATTGTACGCTGAATTAAAGAAGCAAGAGAAGTCAAAGTAGTCCATATAGATTGAACAAGAAGCCCATCGTAGAATGATGGGCTTCTTGTCATTTTCATGGAAAATGAAGCGGGTAGGGATTCACCTGCAATTTACTACATTTAAAGTAATATACATGAGGATTAAGGTATAAGGGGGGAATGGTTAACAGTAGATTTACAATTAGATTAGACAAGGAACAGGGGTACACTTCCATGCTAAAACCCTGCTAGAAAATTTTACGATACGAAAGAGTGGGAGGTTATTGGTAATTAGTTTGAATAACTGGAAAAACAACAAAAAATACAATTGCGTAGAAAAAATGAATTATTTCTATTTTCGACAAAATATGGTATACATAATTAGATTGATATTACTATTTTAAATGAGGGGTTTATGATTGAAAGAAAACTCATAGATACAATAAAACTAATACCCGATGATAGAAGTGGTGACCACGCACAAGATGGTTTCGACTATCAATTCTCTACAGCTATATATTTGATGTTAAGTCATTTGAAAGATAAAAGAGACTTCGCATTTATGTATGAAAAGATAGATGATTATGTTTTTGTAAGTGATAAACTTAATTCAGTTGACTTGTATCAGTCAAAAAGTACTTCTCGTACATTAACGGAAAATGAACTGATAAAAAGTGATCCAGTTAAAATTAAGAAAAGTAAAAATAAAACAAAAGATAATACCGATGTAGCGGAACCTAAAACTACAGGATTGTCCATATTAGAGAAGATTCAAAACAATATAGACACTGTAACAACACATATGGGTGAATGTGTTGTTAAAGGACACTTACTTTGGAATAGTGATTATGAATTTGGTGCGAATTTAGTTAAAGATAGTATAATTACAACTAAATCTGATGCTCTTGTTTTAGACGATTTATCTATTAAGGTTAAAGATGGTTTAGTAACAAAGACTAGTAAGTCTGATTTTTCTTGGGAAAATATTAAAGTTAATAGATTGTTGTCAAAAAAGCATCACTTTGATTTAACATGTAAACATATAGAAAAAGTAATACATTCTCTGATTGGAGAAAATAATTCATATAGTGAAGCATTTTATAATAGTTTGTTTATTAAAATAAAAGAAATAAGAATCAGTAAAAAAGAACTCACCAGTGAGTTTTTGTTACATCAAATAAAAACTATCAGTTCACTTGAATCAAAAAAAATAGAAAAAGAAAATTATAGACATTTGATAAGTGATGATGACTATAGAAACAATTTATTGCATATTGCAGTTAATGAGTTGAGTTCTTTGAAAAGTTTACCCGAATATCCTAAAAAAGAAGCATATAATTTGATTTGTGAGTATGTCGATATTAACTATTCTATAATAAAATACCCTCATAAGGTTTTTGATGAGATTTCTGCACTGGAAAAATATTCAGAGATATGTCTTATAAATTCGGAAGAAAATATAAAAGCAATGATAATTTTAGCATTCCTAGAGAAGGAGGTATGATTTGTGGATTTGATATACAAGGACTTTGTAATCCTTTCTCCACATGATAAAAAAGCATTTGAAATTAATTTTACCAGTGGAGTGAATCTTATATATGGACTAAAGGATACAGGAAAGTCAACTATATCAAGGGCTATGATGTACACCTTTGGTTGTGATGTTAAAAATTTTACATTAAAGGAAAGTAATCCTAATAATATATATATTCTTAGATTCACTATACAAGAAGATATGTATGTTTTACTTAGAAAGAAAATAAAAAGTGGCAAGGGTAAAAACTTTTTTAAACTATATAAGAACGAACATTTTATTGATTCATTTTATAGTACAAAAGAATTTACTAATTATCTCAATCAAATTTTTAATATCGCTGTTGTGACTATGGATAATCAATCAAACGAAACCAAGTTATATCCTAATCACATATTCTCTCTTTTTTACACAGACCAAGATAACAGTTGGCAAAATTATTTATCATCGACATTCTCGAATTTGGCTTTTATTAAGCCATACAGAAAATTAATATTAGAATATTTTACTGGTAGTAGAACTAATGAGTATTACGATTTGAGATTAGAACAGCAAAAAAAAGAGATAGAAATCAATCAAGTCAAGGCATTATTGGACAGTAAGAAATTAATTTTCAAGGAAAATCAAAATAATATTAAAGTTATTGAAAATGTTAATGAAGAAGAGTTTAAAAAACAGTACGCTATTATATTGAAAATATATGAAAACATCATTAATACTGAACATGAACTTAAAAAGAAAATTAATAAGGGATTATATCTAAAAAATAAGTACTCCGAGACATATGAGGTACTTACATCTAATATTAAAGATTACATAGAACCTGAAATAGATGACGAATGCCCAAATTGTCACCAGAATATAGTGAGAGAATTTCAAGATGATTATGAGTTGTTTGTTGCTCGGGAAAACCTTATTAATGAACGTGATAAAGTGATGATGTTTCTGAAACAAATTAATGAAGAGATAGAAATAGAAAAAAATGAGCTAAAAGAACTGAAACAAGAAGATGTTAAATTGAGAAGTAAATTGGATGCAGACGGTTCATTATTACAATTAAGTGATAGGGCAGATAGTTATGCTCTTAACAGAATAAATATGAATCTTGAAAAAGAAATAGGTGTATTAAAAATTCAGTTTGACGATTTAAAGGAAAGTAAGAAAAAAATTGATAGTAAGATACGAAAACAAAAGGACGTAGACCTTTCACAAAAATATAAAGAATTAATGAAGGAAAGCTTTGATTTATTAGACATTGAATTTTCATATAGGTCTTTTTATGATAATAACTTTGAATCAGTAAAAATATCACTTTCAGGAACAACAAAAGTACAGGCTTTTATTGTTCAATACCTAACAATTTATAAATTAATGAATCAAAATAAGGACGTTATTAAAATACCTATCATAATTGATTCATATATTAAAGACCATTTTAGTGAGCAAGATGCTGATAAAACAACCAAATATATTTTTAATACATTAGAGGAAAATTCGCATCAAGCTTTCGTATTTATTACTGATAGCGAACAGACTAAAAAATCAATAAATTTTGATGCAATTAACGCAATTAAACTTAATGGAGTTAAAGGTTTACTAACAGATAAATACGATAAAGTGTACACAGAATACGGGAAATACGTTGAAGGTGAATTGGAATGATAGTTAAGAACTGTAAGAGATATCTCTTACAGTTCTTTTTTTCTTTATTAACCAATTTATTAGACATATTATATGACAGGTATTAGGGTGTCTGATTTAGTAGCTTTAGACCGATTAGACTTGGATGTAAGTGACCTCAAAGGCTCACTAATTGTGAGGTTGGGCAAAGGTAACAAGGAGGGTACACTACCACTAAACGTTGAAGCAAGAAGGGTTATAGAAAGATATTTGGAAGAACGAACAGATAGTAATCCAGCATTATTCATAAGTAGCAGACAAGAGCGTATAAGCATTCGAAGCGTTCAGTATCTATTGGAGAAGAATGGACATAATGCCCATCAGACACGCCACAGTTTCATTACAGGGCTTGTACGTGCAGGAGAAGATATTAGTGTGATACAAAGTCTTAGCGGTCATAGTTCAGCGGATATGATTTTAAGATACAGTATGCCATCCGAGGAAGATAAGCAGAAAGCTGTAGATAATATATTCAAGGACTAGCCACTCAATATGAGTGGCTTTTTATAATTGAGGAGCGGGTGGGGATGGTTTGCAGTTGGAAGGCGTTTGTGGAATCGGTCAAAGATTGCAACACATACAGCCAGAGACTCGGTTATGATTTAGAGCGATACGTAACAG
Source organism: Paenibacillus endoradicis (assembly GCF_024721975.1). Next base: position 435,633 of record NZ_JANQBB010000005.1, read on the forward strand.
ACTAAAGTCCTAATATATGGTATAGTTTGATTGAATAATAGATTGTTGTTACTAACAGGATGCTAGAGTTCGGTAGAAAATTAAGTAAGCATTGATTTGATTCTCAATCGCACACAGATAAGGTATGGATTTATCTTAGAGTGCAAGTTTATTATTTTTTCAGATCAGTATTCAGTTACTGCAGCACTCATGTTTTTGATGGTGCCTATACAAAAGAATGCACATAAATAGGAGGAGCATTATGCAAGTTTATTGTAGTAGTTGTAAGCAAAAAACGAATCATGAAACAGTAGTTGAACCGTTTGAACAAAAATCGAGTATTGACGACGATATTCAATGGTCTCAAAAATACTATATTGTTAAATGTAAAGGATGTAATACTGTAGCATTCTTAGAACAATACGGTGATGAAGAAATGTGGGAGGCAAGTCCTTGGGCAGAAGGGGAAAGAGAGTACACTTATACTTACACTACGTATCCAGCGGAGCCATTAAACAAGGATGAATTTTATTTGGCTAAAGAGTTTTATAAAGTTCCTAAATTTATTAAAGAATTATATAGTGAGGTAGTTGATTCATACAACAATAAATCTCTAATCCTTTGTTCTGTTGGATTAAGAATGATTATTGAAGGTATCTGTAAAGAAAAGGGTATTGATAGAGAGGTATTAACTAATAGGGATGGAACTCCCAAGACGGATAATATAACAGGTGAGGAGAAATTTCGCTTTCTAGGGTTAGAAGAGAAGCTGAATTTAATGTTAGAAAGAGATCTAATAACCCCAATACAATCGAGAACATTACATCAAATTAGAGAGATGGGAAATGAGACAGCACATGAAATTACCAAGCATGATGTAATCATCATACTAGGTGCTTTACAAGTATTAGAAAATTTGTTATACAACATTTATGATTTAGCAAGTATTGAACTTTTTAAAAGGAAGTAAAACTGATACGGATAAGCGGTAGATCGTATTTTTAAGGATTAATCACCTGTGAAGGTGGCTTTTTGTTGAATGGGGATTTTTTACAGATGGAAAAGTTATTGTTGTTGTAATGAAAGGTTGGTACACACGCAGTCAGATTCTCGATGATGATTTCGGCCCATTCGCCTGCTAATCTAGGTAGTAAGCTACAAGGATAATCCATTCACGATAGATGAAGGTAAGCTTCTCAGATATGGTTTTTCGCAGAGATTAGTGCTATTATCAAAGATTTCTATGCTGTTCAAATCCTTATACATTTAATTAATGCGCATGTGACCCTAGAAGATCATTGGCTGTTACATACAACGTTAACGTTATTGATAGTAACGCTTGAAAAAGACACATTCACGTTAGCAACCAAAGGTAGCTGTTGAATGTGTCTTATAAGAAATTTGAGCTTTTTGTAAAAAGAAAGATAATCTAAATGTAATGGTAATAAGAGTTTTTGCTAATTTCATTGTTTATTAATTCATCAGCACCATTAATATGGAAGCCATTATTATAGAACTTTTTTTCAAGACTTGATATTTTCACTCCGCTTATTTTTGAAATTAATGCAGGGTTAACATTGCTTTGGACAAGACCTAATAATGCAGAGTTCATGATTCCTTCAAGTTCAAAGGTATCTGATTCTGGGGCTACTTCTATGATATCAGGGTGGTTTTTAAGAAATAAACAAAAAAACTCATTAAGTCTTTCTACTGAAAAGGTATATGGATACAAATAATCTAACATCCTATCATTTGAATCGGATTTCTTCTTTAGATTGTCTTCTATACACTCAATAGAAAATTGAATGTCTCTTTTCAATCCGTTTGGAATTTTTATGGTAACAGAATTAACAACAACTGACCTATAATCAGAACTGAAATCACTAATTTTAAGGGAATAAATGACCGATTTCTTTGCAGGGGCGATTAATGTAAGCTTGATAAATATGCGCAATACTAAGAATTTATAAAATTTCTTTTTCTCATTTGTCCCTGATAATTTACTGAAATCTGTTCTTGTGAAATAAGAGTCTAAACTGTCAATTATTTGAATCAATTCTGCGTCAGACCAAACTCCTCTTTCCTTTATGGGTACTAAATTATATCTATGTGTAAGGCTATCCTTAAAGTCTTGGTAGGAAACCATATTATTAAATATATCATTTGTATAATGCTTGCTGACTAAGAATTTATAAAATGATTTTATTGCTTCAAGATGGTTCTCCATACTTGTTCTTGTATTAATCTTACCAATTCTGTTGTAATGCCCAACACAGTTAATTATGTCTTCTATTGTAATATTATTAGGTTGATTTGTTTTGTTGATTATATCTAAATAATCAACAAATTTGGTTACATGGTTTACGTAGGTATCATCAAATTCAAAAAAATCTTTTTTCCATGATTTCATAAGATCGCTTTTCATTTATAAAACCTCCCTTGTATTATTTATTTTTGATGATCGTAGCAGTATATTCTACCATTGAATCGTCTTGGATTCGATAGACAGTAGTCCTTAACATTTTTCGTTACGGGTTTACCGCACCTTGCACAGACAAATAGATCATCTTCTAATCTGTTGGAAACAAGAACAGTCGTTGCTGCGACTTCATCCACAGACTCTTGCTCATTAACCTTAATCGTTTGTGCTGCATTAACATTTGCCATTTTCTCTATCAAAACTTCTCTGTCCCACAGTTTAACCCCAAGGCGTCTTGCCCCATCCTTAGCTTGTTCTGTGAAACCGCTGTTCGTTATCACCCATGCATCAGTACAACCATATATATCCTTGCTGGTATAAGCCTGTTGGATAGCTTCATAGCTTACGTTCTTCTTCCAACGTTTAGCTTGAATGACAACCTTCTTTGTTGCAGATGACAGAATAAGGTCAGCCCCATAGTCACCTTTACCACCTGTGCGCTTTACTTGCCAACCTTGATGCTTGAAGAATTGCTCTAGGTAGCGTTCAAACATTGTCCCGCTCATCTTATCGATCTCATTAATGTTGGCTTTTTTTAGCTTTTCTTGAACATAGACAATACGAAAACCAATACTTGTAGCCAAAACGATTATCATCACAATGAGTAGCGGGTTTAACCATGCTCCCCCTAGTGATGCTCCATACTTACTGAAAGTTAGGTTGAAGGCAAGTACAAAGGCACAACCTAATGCAAGTTGCATTGCTAATTCAACGAATGTTGGATCTTTTCTACGTCTTCTAGCCAATTTTTTATTCTCCTAATCTATTGGGATATGTTAGTATATATAGGACATTATAACTAGATTTCTAGGTTTGGGGAATACTTACGAAATTTCATTGTCTTTATATAAGCTAAAGAGAGGATAAATTGATATGAACAAGTATGGTGCTGTCGCTGTAGGGACTGTTCAATTGATAAGCGAAGGAAATATCAAACCACTGAACGCATGGAAAACTGTATCATCAGCTGTGTTAGGTGAGGGTACTTGGATGCAACGTAAGGGGTGTCCGAAGAATGCTTTCCTTGGCTTGTGTGAAGAAGGATTAGTTCAAGGTGTACATAAAGGTAGCTACGCAGAAAAAAGAGGATCACAGAAGAATAAGAATTATGCCATTCAAGCTGTGCAGATTCTGAAAGAAAAGCCTGATTTGGCAGATGATAAGCTTAAACTGTGGAGAGAAGTCATAAATGGTGTGGAAATTTCCCACAACTCTCAAATGGATGTTGTACTAGCACTATGGAATAACACTTTAATTGTATCGGAGTAGAATATGGATTTCATAGATAAATGGTTGCATATCATAAGAAACTGTTCGTTTGATAACACATATAAAATGGCTTGGGGAAAGGCAATTACTGAAATAGCTGTGGAGTATGATGAAAAAGTTGCATTAGAAGATACGAGTCTGATAGAAATACAGCTACGAGATATTGCGAAGAAGGTGCTGCGCTATTACTTCGAACAAACGATGTTCTTTGACCTTCAACAAAGTTCAAATCCAGTGAAGCCTCCTGTGGTTATAACAATAGCGAAGAATCTAATAGTGGATTATCAGGCTCTGTCTGGGTCAGTGAAGCCAGTAAAATGGTTCAGGTCGAACATTGAATCAGTATGCAGTGCGGAGTATGAGAAGTCTGTTAGCGCTACCGTGAAGGCGTTAAAGACCGATGTTAGTTATCGCTTTTTAAGAGTTGAAGGTAGAGAAGTAGATGGAGTTTACCAGTACGAGAAAAAAGCAGATAGCTTGTTCATTCGGAACGATAGCTTGCTTGTTCTAAAAGCGAATAGGCTAATTGTACTCGACGCCATTAATTATCGTTGGACTCAAATGTTAGAGAACTTTAACCACTCACCAAGACTATCGAAAAAGGTGAAGATCATTGATGAAGATCAAGTGCTACGTAAACCGCTTGGTAAATATGCTGTATATCTCGAAGTTGAAAACCCAGAATTTCATTGCTTCTTATGTGGTTCAAAGATAGAGGCAGAGACACCAGCAATAGACCATGTCATTCCTTGGTCATACCTATATTCGGATGATGTGTGGAATCTAGTGTATGCGCATCAGTCATGCAATAGTAGTAAGTCTAACATGATACCCAGTGAGGAAATGATTCAGAGACTAGAAGAAAGAAACGTAGTCTTGCTTCAACGAATGAATGAACAAGGGAAGCTTGATAAACATGTTTCTGAACTTGAACTAGCGATTGAAAGCAATCTTGTACGTAAGTTTTGGATTGCATGTCAGGGCTAAGAGCTTAGAATGGGGGATGCGGTTTGAAGACATATAATAAGCTTGTACGTGATAAGATACCTCAAATCATTGAAGCTAGTGGAAAAACCTGTGAAGTGAAGATACTGGATGATGAAGCTTATGAAGAATCGTTGAAGGCTAAGTTAATAGAAGAGATGAATGAGGTACAAACAGCAAAAAGTGATGAAGAATTGATTGAGGAGTTAGCTGATTTGTATGAAGTATTATGTTCATTGGTTGCTAGAAAAGGTTATAGTCAGGAGGAGTTTCTGGATGTAGTAAATAGCAAGAATGAAAAAAAAGGTAGGTTTAGGGAGAAAGTGTTTTTGTTAAATGTGATTGAGAAGTAAGAGAAGATTTTGATATATTCATGAATATTTAAAAAGAAAATCCCACTTGATTATACATATTCCAACATAAATTGAGTGAAAAATAAAAGTGCTTTTGAATTTTGAAAATCTGGTTATAGAAACTAGAGATTAGATTATGAAAAAGTTACGATATATTCGAAATTTATGATAAAAATAATAGACTGAAAGAGGGAGTTAAAATGGCTAGACCTAGAGTGTTTGTTAGCTCAACTTTTTATGATCTAAAATATTTAAGGGCTGATTTAGAAAGATTTATAAAAGAATTTGGATATGATGCTGTATTGAATGAAAAAGGAAATATACCTTATGGGAGCGAAGAAAAATTAGAAGACTATTGTTATAGAGAAGTAGATAATACAGATATTCTCATTGCGATAATCGGTGGGAGATATGGTAGCGAATCTGAGAAAGAGCCGTACTCTATTACTCAAATGGAGATTAAGACCGCACATAAACTTGGAAAACAAGTTTACATATTTATCGATAAATCAGTATTAAGTGAGTATCGAATGTTTCTCTTAAACAAAGATATTGAAAATATCAGATATAGCTTTGTAGATGATGTAAAGATTTTTTCCTTTATTGAAGAAATAGAAGCATTGTCTCATAATAATCCAATTTCTCCTTTTGAAAATTCACAAGAAATTATCTTTTTTCTCAGAGAACAATGGGCAGGATTATTTCAAAGGCTCCTACAGCAACAGTCAAAACTAGGTGAAAGTAAGACTCTTGAAAACATTAATGCAACCACTCAAACATTAAATAAATTAGTCAACTTTTTAACAGAAGAAAGAAAAAACTCTGATACTGCAATTAAAGAGATACTTTTGAGTAACCATCCGGTATTTCAAAGGTTAAGGGATGTGACTAATACCTCTTATAGAATTTTTTTTACGAATACAGAGGAACTCGAACAATGGCTGAAAGCTAGGCAGTTTGCAGAAAAGGAGTTTGTTGAATATGATGATTTTGCAAACTTTCATGAATATAAAACGGAGTCGAATGACTATGTTTACTATTTAAATATTCAAAGATCTATCTTCGATGAAAATGATAAGTTAAAAGTATATACTCAGTCAGATTGGAATGATGAATGGGTACAGTTAATTAAAGAAAGCAAAGGAATTACAATTAGTGAAGATGACCTTCCTTTTTAGAAGGGAAATTAAGTTAAGTAAATCTCGCTATAGAAGTTAATAATGTTTCATCCAGTTCTTCTTATGAATACCAATATAACGTTGAGTAATGGACGGTTATGCGTGATTAGTAAATTTATTAAACAAACGTAATTATTCCGTTTATAGTGTTGATAACCAGTAATATAGTTGGTATGATTTTATCCGCTACTCTTGTAAGTTTTTTTACTTGTTATAGAATACTACATCACAACGAGCTACCACTACTTATAATGGGAAATATTAAAAGTTATTGGGGAGTAGTAGTTGCCTAATAATTGTGAATGAAACGTACATATAACAAGGGGTTTGAGCTATCATGCAGCATCTGTTGCAGCTATGTTCCTAACAACTGAAACAACTATTGTATATGCTTTTTTGTAATTAATTTCATGAGTTTATAGGCTTTGAACTTGTGTTCCATTTCATCACATATTACAATAATCACAGACCAATAAATTGTGGTCATAAAACCTATAAATACCTTGTGAGATGGGAAAAGTATATAGTTTATAAAAATCCTAAAACCCTTATGGCTCTAAGGAAAAACATCGACAGCATTAGCCACCTATTCGGCTATACAGTCAATATTAGCAAGTCTAAACCGACTAACTCGGAGTTTATTGCAATGGTGGCAGACAAACTAAGGATTGAGCATAAGGTGGCTTAAACCAATTCAATGATTGGGTATGTGTGTGTCAATATCAAATGCTGGGATGGCTATAAATATCCTTAAACAGCGTTTGTATGCCCATAAACTACTTAGTAATAAAAACAACAAATACCACCCAATTGAAGGTTTCTATGAACCGTTCAATTGGGTGATATTTTTTTTGAATTTTAAGCCGCAATGAGACAATATATTTAAATGGCTGTATACCCACCATCAACTAATAAGCTAGCACCTGTAATAAACGAAGCATCATCACTAGCAAGGAATAAAACAGCTTTTGCAATTTCTTCAGGTCTACCCAACCGACCAATAGGATGTAAGGAAACTAATTCGTCTTTTACCTCTTTAGGTAGGCCACCTAACAGTGGAGTGTCAGTATATCCAGGATTAACGGTATTGATACGAATACCTTCCTTGGCATATTCAGCACTAGCAGTTTGAGTCAGCAGCTTCACTCCACCTTTAGCTGCACTATAAGCTCCAACACCGGCTTTACCAGCTACGCCATGAATAGAATCATTATTTACAATAACTCCACGAGAATCCTGTTGTAGCATTTGCTGGATCGCATATTTATTGCAAAGGAATACACCATTCAGATTGATATCAATAATTTTTTTCCATTGCGAATACTCTGTTTCATGAACGAGAGATGCACCACCAATTCCTGCATTTGCAAATAAAACATCAAGTTTACCGAATTTTTCTACAGTAGCTGTTATTAAGTTTTTTACATTGTCTTCATCTGTAACATCTGTTTTGAAAAAATAAGATATGTAGCCCTCTTTATTGAGCTGATCAGATAACTGCTGTCCTTTATCAGACATATCAGCAATAACAACCTGTGCACCTTCTTTTATAAATTCCTTAACGGTTGCTTCCCCGATTCCACTTGCTCCTCCAGTTACAATAACTGATTTACCTTCAAATCGTTTCGTCATGTTTGAACGCTCCTCTGCTAAAATTGAAATATCTATACTTGCTTAATGTGTCATATCATCGTACTAATATACTTAATTTTGAGTTTTAATTAAAAAGATATCCTCGGTGTCAAATTAAAGTTCGTACATTCTCACTAAAAACTAGGAGTTGCTGTAGAGAACGATTAAGGCGTTCGAACTATTTCCACAAATGGTATCGTTAGTATGTATATACAATGGAAACAGTTACTTATAACAAATGTAATGACAATGATTTTTGATGAAATGGCGACTACTTTCAATGCACAATTACCTGCTTCAATGCGATAAATATCTATGTGTATCATACCAACTAATACCGTAATTTATTGGGTGTGAAAATCCGATGAAGGACGGTATTTTTTATGATTGATTTATAATTTCAATTAGTTAATTTCATAATTTATTGTTCATCAACAATAAATTTCGTAAAACGTTAGCAAATTTTATTCGTGCAACGTTGTTTGAATCGCTGTATGATGGTAAACAATGGTGAAAAAATTATCGTGGTATTATGGTTTAAGAATAAATCGGGTAATGACTTTTGCTATTAGGGTGAATGTTGAGCTTCAACCAGTAGCTTTTCTTAATGCAAGGGAGGGGACGAAACGATGAAGAATGAAAGTTTAAAAAGTCCGAATAGACGTAAGTATTGGTTTTCTCAATTAGAGAGATTAGCTTCACCGATATTAGAATCACTTGCAGAAGAAAAACTCAAGGAAAGGATGCCTGTAGAGACGGTACCTGGATATGAGGAAGACCGGGCTTTATACACTCATTTGGAAGCATTCGGACGCTTGTTATGTGGAATTGCACCTTGGATATCACAGGAGCATAGCGATAAAGAAGAGGAGCAACGCCGCCAATATTATGCTCATTTATGCAGGAAGGCATTGGATTCAGCTACGAATTCTAACTCTGCGAATTTTATGAATTTCACAGAGGGTGGACAGCCTATCGTCGACGCAGCATTTTTGGCACAAGGACTTCTAAGAGGAAAAGGCGAGCTATGGGATAAGCTTGATTCACGGGTGAAACACCAAGTGATTCAATGTATGAAGAGCACAAGGAGCAGAAAACCTAATCCATCCAATTGGTTATTATTTTCAGCTATTATTGAAGTGTTTCTTTACGTTGCAGGCGAAGAAGATTGGGACCCGATGCGGATAGATTATGCATTACTGCAGCATGAGCAATGGTATGTCGGTGACGGAACCTACGGTGATGGTGTGGACTTCCATTGGGATTATTATAACAGTTTCGTTATTTCTCCAATGTTGGTTGATATTATCGAAGTGATGCACAGTAAAGCTCCCGAATGGGAAAGTTTATATGAACCTATAATGGCTAGAGCTAGACGCTATGGCGGGGTACTTGAACGATTGGTTGCTCCTGATGGCAGCTTCCCGATTATGGGAAGATCGATGCCATATCGTTGTGGTGCATTCCATGCGCTTGCACAAAGTGCTTTACTTGAAAGATGGCCGCAGCATGTAGAGCCAGCTCAAATACGTGAAGCGCTTACCGCTGTCATTAGCCGTACATTGGATGCGCCAGAAACGTTTACAACCGATGGTTGGTTGCGTATCGGATTATGTGGATCACAGCCACAATTGGCTGAACAATACTTATCGACGGGTAGTTTGTATTTATGTTCCACTGTGTTGCTACCGCTCGGATTGCCGGAGCAGCATCCGTTTTGGCAGCAACCAGCAATACCGTGGACTTCAGCAGCAGGATGGAGTGGGGCAAATATACCTCTCGATAAGGCATTGAAAAACTAGTAATCATATCGATGAGGTGCTAAAACACGAGTATACCTCTCGATAAGGCGCTTAAAAAGCTTAATCCATTCCATGTGCAATCTGGAATATGTTAAATAACTGGTTTGCTGAGAGAACTTTTTATCGATAATAATCCTTTAGAGAAGTGAAAGAATAAGAACTGATAGCAAAATTGACTATAGTAACGTAGTCAGTTAAGCTGTCGGTTCTTTTTTTGTTACATAATCTTATCCGAATGTTTTTACAATTTGCATCGTGAAGTCTTCCTAAATTTGTCATATAAAAGTAAAAAAAGTTTCAAATTGAACAATTCTAGTTCTTAATAGCAATCGCTATCTTTCTTACAATAGTAGTATAGAAAAGGACGCTGAGGAGGAGAAACATGAAACAGAAAGAAAGACGAACCCACTTAAGTATGGGAACAAGGGAGAAAATAGCAGGATACTTATTTGTTGCTCCTTTAATGATCGGGCTGGTTATTTTAACATTAATTCCAGTTGTAGCTTCATTATTGCTTAGTTTTACCCACTGGAATTTCGTAGCAGGGATTGGAGCAATTGAGTTCGCGGGTTTTGATAACTTTATAAGATTATTTAATGATGATGTATTTATGAAGAGCTTAGTAAATAATTTGTATTTTATACTAACAGTGCCGATTACTATCGGGCTTGCATTGTTAATTGCTATTTTGATTGATAAGCATGTCTATCTTAAAGATACTTTCAAAGTTATTTATTTTTTACCTTATATTTCAAGTGTTGTAGCAATCGCTATGGTATGGCAGGTGCTCTTCCATCCATCACTTGGTCCTGTTAATAACTTCTTGATCTCAATAGGAATTGAAAACCCACCGAAATGGCTTGCTGATATTGACTTTGCTTTACCATCTTTAATGATGATCCAAATATGGATTCTACTAGGCTATAATATCATTATTTTCATAGCAGGTCTGCAAGGTATTCCGAAGGATTTATATGAAGCTGCTGATATTGATGGAGCTAACGTATGGAAAAAGTTTTATAACATTACAGTTCCATGTATTTCACCGACGACGTTTTTCTTACTAGTAACAGGAATCATCGGAACATTTAAAATTTTCGACTTGATTCAAGTATTAACGCAGGGCGGACCGGCCAATTCAACAACGGTAATTGTGTATGAATTGTACGACACGGCATTTAATCAACTGAAAACGGGATATGCTTCAAGTATGGCACTAATTCTTTTCGTGATTTGTCTTATTATTACAGGTTTGCAAATGTTGGCACAAAAGAAATGGGTTAACTATTAAGCTAGGGTTCGGAGGAATAGATAATGAAAAATGTAAATGTATCAAAAATTGCTTGGACCCTGGCAATGGCATTGCTAGGTATCGTGTTTTTACTTCCATTTCTATGGATGCTTTCAACTTCATTTAAGACAGAAGCGGATGTATTTACGTTTCCGATTCAATGGATCCCTCAAAATTGGAATATGATTGAAAATTACAAGGAAGTATGGACCGGTGATTTCGTTCAGTACTATTTGAACTCGATCTATATTACACTAGCAACGACCTTTATTAATGTATTTGTATGTGCGCTAGCAGCCTATGGATTTTCTAAGCTACGTTTCCCAGGTAGAGACGCGATGTTTGTAGTCGTACTTGCATTGTATATGGTACCGCCGCAAGCCTCACTAGTTCCTCAGTTTTTAATGTTTAACTGGTTGAATTTAATAGATACTCATGCCGGTTTGATATTAATTAATAGTTTTAGTATTATCGGTGCGTTTATGTTAAGACAGTTCTTCATGGGTGTTAACAATGAGTATCTTGAATCAGCTCGTATGGACGGAGCGGGACATATACGGACATTTTTCCAAATTGCATTCCCGCTTATTCGTCCAGGTGTAGCGACTTATGCAATACTACGCTTTATATGGACATGGAACGATTATCAATATCCACTTATTTTCATCAAAACAAAAAGTTTATTTACGATTCAATTAGGGATAAGATTGTTCGGAGACCAGTATGGTGATGTTTACTCGCTTATGATGGCAGGTGCAGTTTCTGCTATTCTACCGTTACTTATCATTTTTGCAATTGGACAAAAGCAAGTTATTGCAGGTATTTCGGCTGGTGGTGTAAAAGGATAAATAAAGTCAAAATAGTTTCTCTTCAGTAAAATTTGAGTACTACAGGTAAAAAAACAGTGTGTTAGGATAATATTGTAAGCATTTACATTTATCATTAATTGGAGGGTTTTAGATGAAAAAGAGAAAATTTTCAACAGCATTAATAGGCTTGACGTTGGTAGCTTCTTTAGCGGCTTGCGGAGGAAATGGTAACAACGCACCGAACGCTACTAATAAGCCTACAGATAATGCTGTAAAGCCAGAAAAGGAACAAGTAGTTATTAAGTTAAGCACTTGGCAGACTAATGATAAAGCGAAGTGGGATGTCATTATACCAGAATTCGAAAAAGAAAACCCTGGTATTAAAGTAGAACTTGATTTACTGAATGAAAAAGGTGATTCTGTTGCATCTATGCAAAAGCTGGATTTAATGGCAGCATCGAAAGATCAGTTAGACATTATCGAGTTACCTTATACAAACTATTCACAGCGTGCAGATATTGGATTACTTGAGCCATTGACAAGCTACATTGAAAAAGATGGTTATAAGTATGAAGACGAATATCTTGTTGACACAAAAGTAAATGGTGAAATTTATGCACTTCCATCATCCATGCAGCGTTGGTTCGTTCTTTTGAACAAAGATATGTTGGATGAAGCTGGATTACCAGTTCCTACAGATTGGACTTGGAAAGAGTTCGAAGATTATGCGAAGCAACTAACTAAAGGTGATGGTGCTACTAAGCGTTATGGCGCATACTTGCATAACTGGCCAGATTATTTCCAACTACAATTGATGAGTAAGTCATCTGATAATACATTCCTTAAAGCAGATGGAACTTCGAATGCGTTGGAGCCATTGTTCAAAGCAAACTTGGAAATGATGAAAAAGATGATGTATGAAGATAAGAGTGCAAACATGTATGAAGATATTATTTCACAAAAGCTTGCATACCGTAATCAATATTTCAATGGACTTGCTGCAATGATGCCGATGGGCGATTGGATGGTTGCTGAATCTGGTGGTACTGACGCAATTCCTGCTACGTTTGTAACTGCATTCGCGCCGATTCCAAAAGTGGATGGCGAAAGCAAGCATTATTCACCAGTACAACCGACTTATATGGGTGTAGCAGCTAAGTCAGAAAACAAAGAAGCAGCATATACATTCGTAAGATGGTATACCTCTAAAGGTTTAGAAATCGGAGGACGTGTATTCTCTGGTTGGGCAAAGTCTGATACAAACAAACTTGTTGATACCATCGTAGCAGGATCTAAAGACCCTTCCAAAATCGATGTAGAATCATTGAAATATACAATGGAAAACACGAATCCAGGTGTTGCTCCGGTTCCAGCGAAGTATGCTGATGAAGCGAAAAATACAGTTATTCCTGAGGCTGAATTGTATATTTTAGGTAAACAAGATGTGGATACAACGATTGCGAACATTGACAAAAAAATTGCGGAAATTGTTAAAAATAACTAAGCAACAAAATGTTGATGGAGTTTTCGGATGAAGTGAAGTTATAATATGAGTTGGGACAGGAAATCGTAAATTTTCCTGTCCCAATTTCAATTTTGCTAAGGGGACTACACCTGTGTTTATTCAAAAATATTCCTTGCGTATGAAATTGGTATGGTCAGCATTGCTATGTATTTTAATTCCACTTATTATTATTTATTTTTTCACAAACTATTTTACTAGAGATATTATATTAGAGAAGGCAATATCTAGCGCAGAAAATACGCTAAAAGTAACCAAAACCGAAATTAATGGTGTTTTTGAACAGACATTAGAATTATCCAACTTCGTGCTGATGAGCAGTGAAATTCGTCAAATGCTCTTAGTTAATCGGGATGAATTAAATACGAAGGAAAAAAAACAGGATTATACACTTAGCTATAGTCGGTTATCGGGGACATTAGATGATCTTTTCGCCCCAAAGGATGATTTTTATGTAACTATCCTTGGGAAGAACGGGTTTATTTATACTAATTACTCGTACAGTGAATTTAATCCGAACATATTTTACGAAAAAGAATGGTATCCTCTTTTGAAAAATATGCCGGTCTTTTCTTCTTACTGGCAAGGGGAAAACTTTAATTATAATAAAAATTCCGCTCATTGGATTACAATTGGTCGGCCGATCAAGCGTGGTTTAAATAATTCAATTGGTTCAGTAATTGTAAATGTGAACGAACGAATGATTCGATCTCGTCTAGTAAATGATGCTAATCAAACTATGATGTTAATAGATAACGAGGGTACGGTAATATCTCATGCTGATCCGAAGGAAATAGGCAAGAAGATGTCTTGGTGGTCGAAGGATGGGAACCCACGAACGATAGAAATTGAGCATAAAAAGTATATTTATGTTGAGCAGTGGCTGGAAAGTAACGATTGGCGTGTTGTTAGCCTAATTCCTTATTCAGCAGCGATATCGAAGAACAACCAAGTATTATTTATTAGTTTTATGGTTCAAGCATTATTTTTCACTTTGTTTTTTGTCGTATTAATTATTCTTATCTCAGCCTTAACAAAACCAATTAGGAACTTAAGCAACTTTGTGACTACCATCGGAGAAGGACAGCTTGATGCTCGCAATGGTATTCGAGGTCCTAATGAAGTCGGCCGTTTGGCTCGGACGATTGATCAAATGCTAGATCGTATTCAATCGATGTTCGAGCAAATAGAAAGAGAACAGGCGAAGAAGCGCAAAGCTGAGCTTGAAATGCTCCAATCACAAATTAATCCACATTTCATGTTTAATTTGTTGAATTCGATTCGTCTCAATATTCTCGTTCAAGGAGATAAAGAGAATGCACAATTAATTAGCTCGCTTTCATCTTTATTACGGATGACTATTAATCGTGATAATGAGTTTATCATGCTTCAAGAAGAAGTGAACACGGTAAACCATTATGTGAAATTGATGAATTTTAGACATGCCAATCAAGTTGTGTTGGAGACTGATTTTGAAGAAGAATGCGGTAAGTTGCTAGTTCCGCGCTTTATGATTCAACCTTTGATTGAAAACGCTATTATTCATGGATTTGAACAATTCGATGGTAAAATTGTGATCGCAGCACATTGTACATATAAGGAAGAGGTCCAATACTTGAGTTTATCCGTTCGGGACAATGGAAAAGGAATGTCGAAAGAGAAGTTGGATAAATTGCGAAAGGTGCGATTTAATATTGAAGAGGAACCGGATGTAGGTGCTGATAAGATCAAAGGCTTCTCGGGGATTGGTGTTAGCAACGTCGTTCAGCGGCTACAATTAATTCACGGAAGGTTTTTCCGATTCGATATTCAGAGTGAGCCCGATGTGGGCACGGTAATAATAATGGAATTCCCATCAAAATAGAAGGTGAAGTGATCGTTGTGTTAACAGCAATTCTAGTGGATGATGATTATCCGGTAGTAAGATATCTTTCAAAGACTCTTCAATGGGGAGAATTAGCTGTTGAGCTTATTGGCTGTTATTCGAACGGTCTCGAAGCTTGGGAAGCTGCAGGGTTGAAAAAACCAGATATTATTATTACTGATATAGGGATGCCCAAAATGAATGGACTAGAAATGTTGGAGAAATTCACAAGTGTACATCCCAATTTTAGAGCCATTATATTGTCTTGCCATAATGAATTCGAGTATGCGCAGCGAGCGATGAAACTAAATGTAGGTGAATATATTTTAAAAGAAAGTTTAGATGTGGATCAGCTGCAAGAGATTTTAAGAACTGTGGTACTAGAAATAAATTCAGAGAAAAAGCGATCGGCTGATATGCTCTTGTATAAGCAGAAAGAGTCTATGAATCAATCGGCATTTAAGGAAAAGTTTCTGAAGGATACTTTATATCAATCGAACTGGACGAAAGCGGCATGGATTGAACAAGCCCGTCAAATAGGAATTCCTCTTCAGTCAAAATATTACATACCAATGGTCGTTTCGATTGATCGTATGTCAACGTTGGCTAGTTCTCGAAAAATGAATGATTATACGATTTCTTTTGCAGTTGAAAACATTCTGCAAGATATTTTAGAGTCTAGTCAATCTACCATTTTTCAGTATAGTTACAGACAGTTGGTCATCCTTTTTTGCTGTGATGATCCTGCGAAGGAGCAACAAACAATTTATTATGCAATGCAGCAATGTATTTCAGCGATTCAGCAGTATTTGAAAATATCAGTCTCTTGTTTCCAAGGTCAAGGAGCCCTGAATCCTAAAGAAATTCAAAATGTATTGAGACCGATGTTGAAAAATCCTGAACATTGTTTTTATTTAAGTGAATCAAGGATTCATCGATTTGAAGTAACTGATTTTTCCGAGGAAGATATCTATGCAGAATATTCGCAGTTCTTTTCTGCGATTAACAATAATATTGCACTTAATCAACCTGATGCGCTTTGCGATCAGATTACTGAATGGACCAAAGGAGTAAGAAACAAAAAGTTCCATCCTAGCGATGTGAAAGAAATGGTATTGCAATTGCTGTTAGATCTTCAGATGAAAACGAAGATTACCCTTCAATTTCAACAAGATTCAACAAGAGATAAATTGTATGATGTTGTGAACTCTATTGAAACATTAGATCATTTAAAAGATTGGATTGTAGAATATCTAAGTAATGTGACTAAACAATTAAGTATATTGGTTGTCAGCTCTACGCGAACGGAAGTAATTAAAGCTCAGCAATTTGTTATCCAACATGTGACTGAGAAAATTACATTGGAAGATATGGCTAATTATTTAAACTTGAATTCAAGCTATTTTAGCCGATTGTTTAAACGTGAGACGAACCAGAACTTTATCGAGTACGTCAACAGGGTAAAGCTGCAGAAGGCTAAGGAATTATTGCAACAGTCAAACAAGCCAGTTGAAGAGATCTCAGATTATTTGGGTTACGCTAATAAAAGTTATTTTATTAAATTGTTTAAACGCGAGATGGGCATAAAGCCTAGCGAATATACAGCTTGGAAATAAAGGGTTTCTAAATGATGAGAGGTTGGTATGATATGTGGAGTAACGCTATTGAGAACGCAGTTGTTAAAGTGAAAAAAAATGTTGCAAAACACCCGGGCAAGCTTCCACACATTACGGAAGGACAGCGATATGAATGGGGAGAGAACGATGATTGGATAGAGGGCTTCTACGTCGGCATGATGTGGCTTGCTTACGAGTATAGCGATGAATCGTTTTATAAGGAAGCAGCAGAATCATTTCTTGCGAACTTTAAAGACCGTGTGGATCGACATGTTATGTTAGATCACCATGATATTGGATTTTTGTATTCGTTATCTGCAGTTGCACAGTGGCGCGTGACGGGTAGTGAAGAAGCTCGGTCCGTTGCACTAAAAGCGGCTGAGACATTATTTGCTCGTTGGCGTCCAGAAGCGGGAATTATTCAAGCATGGGGCAAAGAAGGAGATCCGGAAAACGGCGGACGAATTATTATTGATTGCTTATTGAATCTTCCATTGCTATTTTGGGCCTTTGAGCAGACAGGTGAGCAAAAGTACTATGATATCGCCTATAAGCATGCATTGAAAAGTCAGAAGTTTTTGGTGCGTGGTGACGGTTCTTCTTATCATACATTTTATTTTGATTCCCAAAATGGTCACGCTCTGCGTGGTGGAACGCATCAAGGATATGAGGATGGATCTACTTGGACTCGCGGACAGGCGTGGGGAATTTATGGATTTGCGCTAGCTTATCGTTATACGAAAAATGAATCATTTTTGCAAACATCGAAACAATTGGCTCATTATTTTATTCAACGGTTACCAGAAGATAATGTAGTTTATTGGGATTTCGATGTACCGCTTGAACAGAATACACCACGAGATAGCTCGGCTTCCGCGATTACTGCTTGTGGACTGCTCGAATTGTTAGAACTGCTTGATACAAATGATTCTGATCGCCAGCTGTTTGAGAAGGTAGTACAAGACAGTATGAAATCGTTAGCGGACAACTATGCGACAACAGATTTGCCAGACGCTCAAGGTTTGTTAAAGCATGGTTCTTATCATGTAAGAGGAGAGCGTGCTCCTGACGATTATATGATTTGGGGAGATTATTATTATCTCGAAGCGTTGATTCGTATGCAGCGAGGCATTAAAGGTTATTGGTAGAAATAGAGCGAAGCGAGAAAAACCTCTGGATGTAGTCTGGTCAAGACCCCATTTTATAGACACTGAAAAAAGACCCTAGGCAGCAAGCTGGCGTCGGTATTCAACCGGCGTCAGCTTCTTTAGTTTCCGTTGTGGTCGATTTTGGTTATAAAAATGAATGTATTCTTCAATTCTTCTTTGTGCCTCATCTAAATTTCGGATATTATAAGGATAGAGTCCTTCCGTTTTGAGATG
>NZ_JANQBB010000006.1 GCF_024721975.1 Paenibacillus endoradicis
CTTTTTCTCTATATTTACGCATCCAGCGTTTCATACGATCCGGATCTTGTATCCCTAAATACTCGTTAATCCGTCGATATGTCCACTTCTCCTCCACATGTAGCCGAATAGCCTCCATCTTTAGTTCCTTAGAATATTTCGTAAACTTTTGTCCTTTTACTGCTGGCATAAAAAATGCACCTCCTAGAATTTCATCGGATAAACCAGGGGTTTATTCCAATGTCTATTCTAAGGGGTGCACTTCAGAGTGTTATCTCTACGAACTCGACGTTTTTAGTTAACAAGCTCAATATGTTGCTATATGAGCTGATTTATGCCTCCAATACGATCTGTCCTTGCACTAGTTTACGATATAAACCATCTTCGCGAAGCAACTCTTCATGTGAGCCTTGTTGCTGCAGTTGACCATCTTGTAAAACAATAATTTTGTCGGCTTGACGAATCGTGTTCAAACGATGAGCAATAACAAATGAAGTTCTTCCCTTCATTAATCGCTCTAACGCTTCTTGTATTTTAATCTCTGTTACCGTATCAATACTACTCGTTGCTTCATCGAGTACAAGAATAGCCGGATTAGCAATAAGTGCTCTAGCGATCGCTATCAGTTGCTTCTGACCTTGACTGATTCCCGCTCCACCTAATTTCAACTTAGTAGAATAGCCCTCCTTTAGCCTCATTATAAAGGAGTGAGCATTTGCAAGCTTAGCTGCCTCTATCACTTGATCTGATGTCGCATCAAGTTGACCGTAACGAATATTTTCCATAATCGTTCCTTCAAATAGATACGGATCTTGCAATACAAAAGCCATATGAGCGCGTAGACTTTCACGCTTAATACTCGAAATTGGTCTGCCATCAATAAGTATGCTACCGCTACTCGGCTCATAGAATCTTGAAAGTAAAGAAATTAGAGTTGTCTTGCCCGCTCCAGTCGGACCTACGAATGCGACGGTTTCTCCCGGCTCTACAGTAAAGCTAATATTCGAAATTGTACTTCGACCTTCTTCATATTCGAAATTAACTTTATCAAATGCGACTTTACCCTCAATAGCATCAACAGAAGAAGCAGACTGCTCGTCAATATTTTCCTTAGGCTCATCAAGAATTTGAAATACACGTTCTGCCCCCGCAATAGCTGATAATAGCGTATTCCATTGATTGGCAAGATCATTCAGTGGTCTTGTAAATTGTCTTGCGTACTCTGCAAAAATAATGATAATCCCTACTGTTATCGTATCAGTCCATAACGTCAACAATGCTCCTACCCCTACAATTAAAGCAAAGCTTAACGAATTTAGACCATTCATTAGTTTAGGGATAAAGCCAGAAATCGCTTGAGCCCAATAACCAGATAATCTAATTTTTTCATTGCGCTCTTGAAACTGTGAGATCACGACATTCTCTTGCGAAAACGACTTAATAATTTTCTGTCCAGATAATGTTTCTTCGACAAATCCATTTAATGCTCCGAGATTACGTTGCTGCACTCTAAACAAACGACTTGTTCGACCCGATATCCAGCGCATTCCATAAAACATCAATGGAATAACGCAAAACGTAAGTAGTGTAAGAATAGGGCTTAATAGCAACATAACAACTATTATACCGACAAGCATCAGTGTACTTGAACAAATTTGAATAAAAGAGCTATTCATAGACGAGCTTATATTATCAATATCATTTGTCGCACGACTCATTAGATCACCTTGCTGTCGCTTTGCGAAAAAGGGTATTGGTAAACGATGAAATTGACGAAATAGATCAAGACGCATTCGATATACCGTTTGTTGTGAGATCGCAATCATCCATATATTTTGCAGCCAATTGACTAATGCATGTAATCCATATACACAGGCCATTAATAAAAGAATATAGAGCAAACCATCTTTACGATCTATGATGTAATTATCAATTGTATAACCAACTAAGTAAGGACCTAATAATGAAAATCCCGTAGCAAGCACGATCATAATTAATACCGATATTAATTTGACTCGATAAGTAGCAAGGTAACCCCATATTCTGCGTAATGTCGCTGGCATCTGATCCGGTCGCTTAACCTTAGTAGGTGCACGGCCCGGCGCACCACCTAATCCAAATCCTTTCAGCTTTGTATCCTTGGCACCTGGAATATCTCTTTCTTCTCTAGCAAGTAGAGAGGACGGCGATTCATATTGAAACGGAATCATTAATTGTTTCTTCCAAGATTTTAGCTTCATCTTCCCGTTATCAGTTGTGCTGAACTGTTGTTCTGACATGAGTCATCCCTCCTATCCATCGATTGAGATTGATAGATCTTCTGATACAATGATGAGCAAGTTAATAGTTCATCATGCTGCCCTTGCGCAATGACTCTTCCATCGTCAATAATAACAATTCGATCAGCCATGGCTGTAGAGCTCATTTTTTGCGTGACGAGCAATACGGTACAGCTTAATTTGCGAATTGCTGCTAATAGTTTGTTTTCAGTTTCTACATCAAGTGCGCTTGTACAATCATCTAACAATAAGATTTGAGGTTTGCGCACTAATGCTCTAGCAATGCTCATTCTCTGTTTTTGACCTCCGGAAAGATTCACGCCCTTCTGTCCAATAAGCGTATCGTATCCTTGCGGTAATTTCATAATCGTCTCATGGATTTGTGCCATCTGAGCAGCCTGAATAACCTCATCCATCGTTGCATCTCTTTTTCCCCATCTAATATTGTCAGTAACTGTACCTGTGAAGAGAAGAACCTCTTGCGGTACATATCCAATATTAGAACGAAGTTGGTGGAAAGAATAATCGGTGATAAGATGATGATCAACCGTGATAATCCCTTGATTCACCTCATACATTCGAGGAATCAATTGTAGTAAACTAGATTTGCCAGACCCAGTAGATCCCATAATGGCAAGCATCTCACCTTCATCCACTTCAAAGGTAATATCCTGCAATGCTATAAGCTCAGATTGTGGATAAGAGAAATTCACATAAGAAAAGCTAATATGTCCTGCTATTTTGTAAATGGGTTCCTTATATTCATCATCTGAGTCTGAACGAATATTATCGTTCTCTCCTACTTGAAATACTTCATCAATACGATGCATGGAAGCCGCAGCTCTCGAAATATTAGTAACAATCATAGAAATCATCGACAATGCACCGGCAGTGCGCATCGCATAATTAACAATAGCAACAATATCACCGACAGTAACAAGTTCTCCAGCAATAATTTGTTCCCGTGCAAACCATATAACGAGTAAAATGCAACCGTTAACAAGAATAAGCACAATCGGCATTGTAAGTTCCGCCAATCGTAAAGTCGCAATTGTACGATCTCTGAGTTGTTTGTTATGTTGCTTGAAGCGAGTATTTTCATGCTCCATTCTCACGAATACACGAATCAAGCGTACACTCATTAAGCTTTGTTGCATCACACGGTTCACATGATCAAGCTTATCTTGCACCAGTCTAAACAGTTTATTATTGCGTATCATTACCCAACCAAGAAAAACAGCTAATATCGGGAAGGCAATGAGTAAATATATTGCGAGTGAAGGATTAATAATAAAAGCCATCAACATACAACCAATGACAAGTAACGGCGCTCTTAGCATAATACGCATACCCATAAATACAGCATTTTGTACTTGCGTAACGTCATTAGTCATTCTCGTCATAAGTGAAGCTTCTTGAAAGTGGCTAAATGTATGGAAGCTCATCTTTTGTACGCATTTATAGAGTGATTGCCTAAGATCAAATCCAAAGTTTTGACTGACATGGGCGGAGTAGAAAGAACCAACTATTCCGACAATAAAGGCAAGTAACGTCGTGGCAAGTAATATTCCACCCCATAGCACCATCGCGTTCATATTACCTGCCATAATACCATCATCAATAATTTTTGACATCATGAATGGCTGAAAAACTTCAATTAGCAATTCAACTAGCATCATACTGATGGCAATACCGACAAAAAATTTATAGGTACGAAGATAGCTTATAAACGTACGCATCGTAGTTACTCCTCTCTGAAGTTAGTACAACTATAGATTATTGAAACATGAATATACTTAAAGAAATAGTTCAAGAACATACTTAGATGACGAATAGATGCAGGGACGTTATCGACATCAAACAAGTAGCATTACGATAGAAATATTATCCATTTGTATCTCTATTATAACGAGTAAAAATAGAAAGTCGAATAGTTTTTTATACCTCTAAATATCTTGAATTAGAGATATAAGAAGACAAAACACTTCTTATTCATAGAAGGTTTTGAATGAAATGTCTCGACTATAATTGCCGAACCCTTTGCCAAACAGCGTTAATCCCCCTACATGTGCAGCATCTTCTCGGACACCTAGCGCTAAGCTCCACACATGGCGATCAATGACAATATCGTCTATCGTAATTTGGGATAATTTTTGACCATCTACCCAAGTACCTGATTCATCAACGCGAATCACTTTGAGTAAACCATATTGGTTCACAGGATCTGCCCACCATGAAGGTGAAAATCTGCCTCGTACAGCACCATAGTCACCTGGACTAGTCCATACACCAATGTCTGAACCATTAATTTGAAAGAAAATATCTGATGGCCAATTTTCATTGTAGCCAGGTGCTTCTGAGCCTAATTCTATAGTAATCTCGATCGCTACAACTTTCTGACTTGGTAATAAATAGTTTGGTAATTTATATTCTAGATAGCCGTGGCCAAACCATAGAATTCCTGCATTCATTCGTTCTGGGGTATAGAAATAGCGTGGATCATCAAATTGTCCAATGACACGTTCAGGGGTTGATAAGCCACAGGTAGGATGCACTTCAAATTCAGTATAATGCCCTATTGGAATAAGGACTTCATGATAACGTGCTGAAATTGGTTCGATGGAAGGCAATTCTATATTGATATTAGAATGTGCCAACGTGCACATCTTATGTGTTCCACCATCTTTGCGAATCATCTGGGTTGTAACTAAGCCCGCTTTCTCAAGCTTTTTCACATGCATCGTAATAATTGCACTACTAAGCTGCAGGGATGACGCAAGTTGCTTCACATTCATCGATTGATTGGCTAGTATATTGATGATCTCCAGGCGAACCTCACTTGCAAGTGCTTCATATAGAGGTAGCCATTTGGCATCGGTATTCGCTTCAATCATAATTCTCATCCTTCCAAAACTAACAAATCAGTTGTTTGAATTGTACGTACTCTCTTTATTTTCAATAATAATATTATTATATACTTACTAATATGAAATTTACCATTATTATGTAACATGTATCAAAGTATCTTATTACTATTACTTCTCCAATATGTGTACTAACTACACATTACCGTTAACAGAACAACTTGTAAATAGGATACATACTGCAAAAATAACCAGTGCATGCACTGGTTATATCGCGTATACTTCGTCTTTCTGTTCGTGTTTTCCACGTTGCAGAATACGATCTAATATTAGTTTTTCAAAATATATGAAATCATTATTGCGTTCGCGTGGTCTAGCTAACGTAATATTCACATCAAATGCTATTTGTCCTTTTTCTATAAGAATGACACGATCAGCTAATGCTACTGCTTCGTCCACATCATGCGTAACAAGAACCGTTGTAAATTGTTGCTCTAACCATAGGTTTTCAATAAGATTTTGCATTTCAATTCTCGTTAGTGCATCAAGTGCTCCAAGCGGTTCATCGAGAAGCAATAATCTTGGAGATGAAACTAATGCTCTTGCAAGTGATACGCGTTGACGTTGCCCACCAGATAATACACTTGGCCACTCATGTACATGATCACTCAAACCAACTTGGGCAAGAGAGGCTAAAGCTTGCTCGTAATTTCGAGATTTCATTCCAATCTGTACATTTTCTACCGTATGTTTCCACGGCAGCAATCTTGCTTCTTGAAATAACATTCTCGTATCTTCACGAATACTATCGATTGAAGACCCATCTAATAATGCTTCACCAGTAGATGGCGTCTCAAGACCAGCAAGTAATCGTAACAGTGTACTTTTTCCACATCCGCTTCGCCCAACAATAGCAAGAAATTGTCCAGCCTTAATCTCGAAATTAATCCCATTCAAAACTTGCTTTTCTCCAAAATTTTTGTATACATTATCGACTACGAGATTTGCTCCTATAGATTTTCCACCCATCGTTAGCATCTCTCCTTTCAAGATTGCTTTGAATAGCTAGGATGCCATTGTAATAGCTTCCTCTCTAATGCTTTTGCGATCGAATCAGATAATTTACCAAGAATTGCATATATTATAATGGAAAGCACAACGATATCTAATCTCATAAATTCGCGTGCGTTCATTGCCATATACCCGATACCTGAATTTGATGATATCGTCTCTGATACAATTAATGTAAGCCACATAAACCCTAGTGCATAACGAACACCTACTAGAATCGAAGAAACAGCACCTGGGAAGATAACATCACGGTACAATTCCTTGCCCTGCAAGCGATAAACTTTAGCCATTTCTATAAGTCCTGGATCAATCGACCGAATACCATGTAAAGTATTCATATAGATAGGGAAGAAAACACCCAAGACGACAAGAGAAATTTTCGCAGTCTCGCCGATTCCGAACCATATAATAACAAGTGGAATAAGAGCAAGATGTGGCACATTCCGTATCATCTGAATTGAACTATCTAATAGTCTATTGGAAGTTTGTGAAAGACCATTAAGAACACCAAGGAAAAACCCGATGGCACCACCTATTGCAAATCCGATAAATGCACGAATTGTACTACTCCATATATAACCGAATAAATCCCCAGAGATCGTAAGTTTAACTGCTGCTTGTGCCACCGCTAGCGGTGTTGGTAATATTCTCGTTGAAATCAATCCGAGTTGCCCAAAAATCTGCCAGACAATAATAAATATAATTGGAATAATAGCAGGTGCGATCGAACTATCTATTAATTTACGAAACCATTTCATATGATGTACCTCCACAAGCAACAGACTAGATTTTCAAAAACTTATTGTAGGCGACAAACTCGCCATCTGCTTTTATCTTGGATACTGCCTCTCCACCACGCTGTGAATTAACTGGTAATAGTGGGAATAACAATTCTGCTACACGATATGATTCTTCGAGATGAGGATAACCAGACAAGATGAAAGATTCAATACCTAGATCAGCGTATTCCTGAATACGATCAGCTACTGTTTGCGGATCACCAACAAGCGCTGTCCCCGCACCGCCACGTACAAGACCGATTCCAGACCATAAATTTGGAGAGATTTCTAATGCTGAACGATCTCCTTTATGAAGCTCACTCATTCTACGTTGGCCTACTGAATCATAGCGAGCTAATATTCGCTGTGCTTCTTCAATCGTCTCATCGTCGAGATATGAGATTAATTTATTGGCTGCTTCCCAAGCCTCGTCATTGGTCTCTCGAACAATAATGTGTAGACGAATTCCAAATTTCACTGTTGTGCCACGTTCATCTGCCAAGGCTCGAACTGCTGCTATTTTCTTTGCAACTTCCACCGGTGGCTCACCCCATGTTAGATAGTAATCCACATGATCGGCAGCTATTTGCAGTGCAGCTGGAGAAGAGCCGCCAAAATATAGCGGTGGATAAGGCTTTTGCAGCGCTGGGAGTAACACTTCACCTTCCGTAATCTTTAGATGCTTGCCTTCAAAATCTACTGTTTTTCCTTGTGTTAACTCTCTCCATACGGTTAAAAATTCGTCTGTTTGTTCATAACGTTCCGTATGATCTAGAAAAACACCATCACCTGCAAGTTCATGCGGGTCCCCTCCCGTTACAACATTTACAAGTAATCTTCCATCAGACAAGCGATCAAATGTAGATGCCATACGTGCAGCAAGAGTTGGACTCATTAGACCTGGTCGAATTGCCACAAGGAATTTCAAGTTTTTTGTCACCGGAATTAGTGATGATGCTGTAACCCACGCATCTTCGCATGCTTTTCCAGTAGGAAGCAAGACACCTTGAAATCCTAACGTATCAGCAGCTTGAGCAACTTGACGTACATAGTTATAATCAATTGCTCTGGCTCCTTTTGATGTGCCAAGATATTTACTATCTCCATGCAGGGGAATAAACCATAATATATCCATATTCATATGCCTCCTATTAGTACAATTACTATTTTAATGTTGCTTCGCTCACATTAATGGCTTCTGGTATTAGCTTTAAGTCAAAGAATGTATCTGCAATACTTTGTTGAGCTGCAATCGTATCATCACTAATCGGAATAACACCCCAACTACGATGTGATAATGCTTGCACCAATGAAGGCTCATCGATTCCTAATGCAGGTGAAAGTAACTTAGCAACCTCAGCTTGATTATTCTGTGCCCACTGATCAACTTCATCAATTTGATCTAAAATAACTTTAATCACTTCATCATGCGCTTTAGCAAAATCTCGTGATGCCAAATATATTTCATAATTCTTAACTAACCCTTCTCCATCAACAAGTACTCTCGCTTCGGTCGCAAGTTGAGCTGCAGAATAGAATGGCTCCCATATTACCCAAGCATCAACATTGCCACTTTCAAACGCTGCTCTTGCATCAGCTGGCGGTAGAAATACAACTTCAATATCCGAATAATTCACGCCTTCACTTTCCAGATACTTCACTAGTAAATAATGAACATTAGATCCTTTATTAAGTGCAACTTTCTTACCAACCAGATCTTTAGCGGATTGAATGTTGGAATCTTTCGGAACGAGAATACTTTCTGCTTTCGGACTTTCATTAGAATGAGCTAGGTATACAAGAGGTGCACCCGCTGCTTGAGCAAAAATCGGTGGAGCTTCTCCAGTATGACCAAAATCTATACTGCCTACATTCAATGCTTCTAGCAATTGAGGACCACCTGGAAATTCAATCCACTCCACCTTATATTTCAAATCAGCAAGCTTTTCTGCTAGACCACCGCGCTCCTTCAAAATATTTACCGATGCATATTTCTGATAACCTATACGCACAACTTTATCTCCACTAGACTTCCCTTCGCTATTACCACAAGCAGCGATTACCACCATCGCCGTAATCATTACGACACTCATTAACGTTTTCCAATTCATAAAACTTTTACGTTTGCTTCTCATTTCATTCACTACCCCTCATTATCAATTCATTTATTTCCTACCTGTTTACTTGTATATGTTACACAAAAACTACCATCCAATGAATCACACTGTCAATGGGCTGATGAACATTGAGGATGAATGAGGAACAATGAGTAAAATGTAGAACTCTATATTGATTTATACTACCTTCTCCAGTAATATGAAGATATTACAATTCCAACTATTCAGGTATGATTAATATAAATTAGATCGGAGTGATGGTATTGTCCTACGGACCTTTTCACTATATAACGATTAATGAAGCGATGAATCAATTAGGGGTAAGTCGTGCTACAATCGACCGTTGGCGTAAAGAAAAGTCTCTACCTTATATCAAAATAGGAAAAGAAGTACTATTTGATCCAGAGCAAATTCAGAAGTGGATTGTCAGTCATCACTCCCAGCAGCAATATGCTCAATCATCTAATGACCTCTCTGTCCCCACGATCATAACCATTGGTTATCAAACTACTTCTGCACAACTGTGGAGTCCACTTGTCATGAAGCAACGAGCATTGTTTGAAGAAGAATTAGAAATAGCATATCCAGATCGTCACTTTGAGCTCCGTTGGGTTAATGCTCCTAACGGTATGGAACTTGTTGAAGAACTAATTGCAGGTCGTGTGCATTTTGCCTCTGTAGGTGATTATCCAATTTCAGCAAGTTGGAGTCTAAGTCAAGTACTACCTCGGTTTAAGCCCATTTTTCTCGCATTTGATGGAAAAACTACTGGTAACAATGGAATCTCTCTTGTTGTTCCAACTGGTTCAAAAGTAAATTATTCAGATCAATTGAAAGATGAAATTTTCTCCGCTGTAAGTGGATCCAGCTCGGCCTATCGGCTTGACCAATGGAAAAACCAACATCGTATTCAATCTGAAACTATTGTTCATCGTAATATGGGTGATTGCCTTAATGATATCGTTGGAAGACATATTGGAGCTAGTATGCTTTGGGAGCCTTATCTAAGCTGGGCACAGCATATAGGTGCAGGTCAACGAATTAGAGGTGATTCCAATAACTCAGACTATCTAACTGGACTAATCGCCGATCAGCAATGGGTAAGTCAGAACGAAGATATTGTCATCTGCTATTTAAAGGCTCATATTCGTGCACATCAATATATTCGAGAGCATAGTGAACAAGCAGCGGTCCTAATTAAAAAAGCGAGCGGATTTCCTATAGAAGTTGTCTATCAAGCACTGTCACATATTCACTGGGATGCATCCATCTACCAACGAGATGTGCAGACATTATTGGATATGAAGCAAATTCTCTCACCTTTTACTCTAACTCCGTATCAAGGAGAACAACAACGCATTAGTTTTAGAAGTCAATATTTACAACAAGCTGTTGAATCATTAAAACTTCCACAGTTGCCAGATTTCCCGCTACTTGGTGATTGGTCGAAAGAACTTATGTATTAACACTAATGATAGTAAAACATGCCTCAAAAAAAGTGTTGACATTATTTTGCTATTCAGCATAAAATATGGTCAACGAATATAAGAAGATTCAACCAGTTCACTGGAGAATCACAATAACTCTACCTTTTCGTAAAGGAGATGTTGTTGTGATTTTTTTTACGATAAATTCCGAGTTTTCTTATTGGATAAGTTAAATATAAGGAAGGGGTCGTTCGATGAAACTATTTTGGTTTATTCCAACGTATGGAGATGGCAGATATATAGGCTCTAAGGTAGGAGCTCGTCTCACATCTATTGAATATTACAAGCAAGTTGCTGTTGCAGCAGATCATCTAGGATATGAAGGTGTATTATTGCCGACAGGAAGAGCATGTGAAGATGCTTGGATTACAGCATCCTTTCTAGCAGAAGCAACACAGAACTTGAAGTTTCTTGTAGCTTTACGTCCTGGCATTATTTCTCCAACCTTTGCAGCAAGAATGGCAGCTACATTCGACCGCCATTCCAAAGGAAGATTATTAATTAATGTTGTCGCAGGCGGGGATTTGGCTGAATTAGAAGCTGATGGCTTATCTTTGGATCATGATCAACGCTATGAATTAACCAATGAATTCCTTACAGTATGGCGGAGTCTACTAGCTGGGCAGGAGGTTAATTATGAAGGAAAACATCTGCATATTAAGGAAGCTTCTAACTTTTATGCTCCCCTTCAATCTCCTCATCCCCCACTCTATTTCGGTGGTTCTTCACCCGCTGGAATTGAAGTAGCAGCTAACCATGCAGATGTCTACTTAACTTGGGGCGAACCGGTTGATCAGATCAAAGAAAAAATCGAAACTGTTCGATCCGCATATACAAAGGTCGGTAGATCAGTAAGTTTCGGTATTCGGCTACATGTTATCGTTCGTACAACAGAAGCAGAAGCATGGGCCGCAGCTGATGAATTACTCTCTCATCTTGATCAAGAAGCCATCGAGAAAGCTCAAGCTATCTATGCTCGAATGGATTCACATGGACAGAAACGAATGAGTCAATTACATGATGGGGATCGAAACAAACTCGTTATTGAACCTAATCTATGGGCTGGTATCGGATTAGTTCGTGGTGGAGCGGGAACTGCATTAGTTGGTTCTGCAGAGCAAGTTGCTAACAAGATGAAAGAGTACGAAGCACTTGGCATTGAGACATTCATCTTGAGTGGCTATCCACATTTAGAAGAATCGTATCGGGTAGCAGAGTTACTGTTCCCATTACTTCAAACCAACGATTCACAACAACCATTACAAGGTAGAGGTGAAATGATCGCCTATCATTATTCACCTTCTACGTCTTAAGAATTGAGGAAAATACAGATGAAGCGTATTCCAATTGCTACATGGCTCATTTCTACTTTATCTGTCGGATTCGTTCTACTGATCTGGTGGATACTGTCTGCCAACCACGTATTAAATGAGTTATTTATGCCTTCACCACAAAAAGTATGGGATGCATTAACGTCTATGTGGAGTAATGGCTACAAAGGAACCTCACTTGGTACACATCTTCTCGATAGTTTAACTCGACTAGCACTAGCCTTTGGTATTGCATTACTAACAGCTATTCCACTCGGATTGTTAAGCGGTAAAATTAGATGGATCCGTGCAATTCTCTACCCTTTCGTAGAGTTCTACCGTCCTTTGCCCCCTTTAGCCTACTACACATTACTCGTTCTATGGTTCGGTATTGATAACACATCAAAAGTTATTCTATTATTTCTAGCATCATTTGCTCCGTTATATATTGCCGTAGTCGCAGGGGTTGGACGTATACCAGAAGATCGAATCCTTGGTGCAACATCACTTGGAGCTAATAAAGCACAGTTATTTCTATATGTTATTCTGCCATCGATTCTGCCCGAGCTTTTTATCGGATTACGAACATCGATCGGTATTATGTATACGACACTTGTTGCAGCAGAGATGGTTGCTGCAATCTCAGGTATTGGTTGGGTCGTGCTTGATGCAAGTAAGTTTTTGCGAAGTGATATTGTAATAGCTGGAATTATCGTCATGGGAGTTATTGCAGTAGCGATAGATGTTGGTCTTCGCTTACTGGAAAAACGGATTGTTCCCTGGTATGGAAAAGAATAAAACTATAAATCATTGGAGTGAATATGTGATGAAAAACAAAAAGTCATTTTTTAAGAGTATTACAATTACATTAATTGCTTTACTACTATTAAGTGCATGCAGCCAAGGGAAAGACAGCGGCAAAGATAACAATGGCTATCCTAAAGAAGTAACGATTGGTTACCAAGTGATCCCGAATGCTGAATTACTCGTTAAAACTTTAGGTCTAGCTGAGAAGAAATTCCCTGATGTGACGATCAAGTGGGTTCAATTCGACTCAGGTCGTGATGTTAATACTGCTATCGCCTCAGGTTCGATTGACTTTGGTCTTGCTGGGTCTGTTCCTGTATCGATCGGGGTATCTAGTAAATTAGAGTACTACGTCTACTTCTTACATGATATTATCGGTGAAAATGAGGCGCTCGCTATCCGTAATGACGCTGGGATTGCTACAATTCAAGACTTAGTAGGCAAAAAAATTGCGGTTCCTTTCGGATCTACAGCTCATTTCAGCGTACTATCCGCACTAGCTAATGCGGGTATCGCTCAAGATCAAGTGACTGTACTTGATCTTCAACCACCAGATATTCTAGCAGCATGGCAACGTAAAGATATTGATGCAGCATTCGTATGGCAACCTACTTTAGCCAAATTAGTAGAAGATAACGGTTCCCTTCTCCTATCAGCGAAAGATCTTGCAGCGCAAGGTGCAATTACTTCTGATACAGGAATAGTAAGCAAAAAATTCGCAGATCAATATCCATCATTCGTGAAAGATTATGTAGCGGTATTAGATGAAGCGATTGAATTATATCGTACGAAACCAGAAGAAGCTGCTACAGCTCTAGCACCATTACTTAGTGCGACTGAGGAAGAAAGTCTTGCGCAAATGAACGAGCTAGTATGGCTAACTTCTAAAGAACAACAAGATGAGCAATATCTTGGTAAAGGTGTTGGTAGTGGTTTTGGCAAAGTGTTGAAAGCAACGGGAGATTTCCTTGTAGAGCAAGGTACAATTGAAAGTTCACCAGAGTTATCTGATTATGAGAAAGCTATTTATGTCGCTGGTATAGAGCAATAAGTAAGTTGTGGGAGGCATAATTATGGGAGTTTCAGCACAATTCATTACTACACAACTTGATCAGCAACCTGTCGTTGCCATTGAGTTAGATGAAGTGACATTGCGTTATGGATCTGGCGCAAAATTACGTGAAATCATTAGTCCACTGAAACTATCAATCGAAGAAGGATCATTCGTATGCGTACTTGGTCCATCAGGTTGTGGAAAAACATCAATACTGCGGATGCTAGCAGGCTATTTGTCACCTACCGAGGGTAATATTGAATTATTCGGTCGGTCACATGTTAAGCCAGGACCGGAAATCGGCGTAGTCTTTCAACATAGCAATCTTTTTCCATGGCTAACTGTTCAAAGCAATGTTGCCTTTGGCTTGAAGATGGCCGGAATCTCGAAGATAGAATGTAAGCAACGCACGCAATATATTTTGGAACAAGTAGGGTTAGCCCATGCTGGTGGATTATATCCGCATCAACTTTCAGGAGGGATGAAACAGCGAGTGGCCCTTGCTCGCACGCTTATTACTGAGCCGTCGATTCTGCTCATGGATGAACCATTTGCAGCTTTAGATGCAATTACTAGAGAAACATTGCAACTTCAACTGAAAGATTTATGGAGTAGTCAGAAGAGAACGATTTTCTTCATTACCCATGATGTTGACGAAGCATTGCTACTTGGTACACGTGTTATTGTACTTAGCCCTTCGCCTGGTAGCATTAAGGAGGATATTCATAATACGGTGCATAATCCTCTAAGTTCAGTAAGTGGTAGACAATCTACGCAATATGCAGCACTACGTGATCGATTGGTAGCTTCATTGAAGGTATAATAAAAACTGACTTACTTCTCGCTTTGTTACGGGAGGTAAGTCAGTTTTTATTAGAAATTAAACGTAATATTCCAATACCTGCTATACTAATGAAGTAGCTAAATAGATTGGGGTAATTATGATGGAAACTAAAGTTCAAGAAATAGCAGATTGGATGTTACAAGAGGTTAAAGAAGTTGGTACACTGCATCAAGAAGCGGCAGTTGCATATATTGTCCAAAACTACGGTGAACAGTATCTGTATGTTAATGAAAATGGAAATCAATCGATTGATAAAGAAGTTAAGAAGTTGTTCAAGAAATTGCATGGCGGACGAGCAGCATGGGATAGAGACGGATTTTTCTGGGCTTGGACATAGTTGAAATATGTACTAAGTAAAATTAATATAGCATTAAAGCTCGTTACGTTATCGTAACGAGCTTTAATGTTTTTTTAGTTCATTATTATATTATTTACTCATACAAAATGAATACATTATACGTATAATCATCATCATCGAAACTTACAATCATGGAAATTGTATAGTCTCCTGCATCATACGTACTATACAGAGATAAATCTCCTAGCCACATAGCAGTTTCATATCTTTCATAGGGATCGCTATACATGGATTCATATAATGATCTATCAGATGCGTAGGTATATCGTTCAGTATATTTCAAGTCCACTCCATATAAATTTTCAACTCGCGTCATTTGATCAATAAACTCATTAATAGCGTATACAGAATCTCCGAAATCAAATTGCATTAAATAACCGACATTTTCTAATTTCCCATTATTAAAGTTATATAACTGTACACCAATATCTCCACTTATGAATCCTTTGTTGTACATTAGCGATTTCGAATCTTCACTTAATAATTTCGTACTTATTTTTGATTTTACCGTTGCTTTACTACTACCTAACGGTGCAACTAAATATGTATCTTTTATTTGCTTCTTCTCAGCTAATTTAGTACTACCATTGTTTAAGTAATTAGATAAGCGAGTTTGAGCTAATTTTAAGTCATATGTGCTGGAATCAGTTACAAATTTCTCTGTCGCACCGTATTCTAATAATCTTGCTACCATATCATCATTTTGATGATAAGCAGCCCATAATAATGGCGTCCAATTCGAAGATGATTTCACATCAGGGTTCGCATCCTTCTTCAACAATAAATTCACTGAATCCCATGCATTCCCCATAGCCGCATACAATAATGGAGTTAAACCATTATACTTTTCCTCTACTGAATAACCATGTTCTAACCAGTATTTTAATGTCGAAGTATCATTGTAATATGCTGATTTAAATACTTTTAAACTCTCATTGAAAACAATATCGATATGTTGTTTTTTACTATCCCAATATACAAGACCACCACTTGCTTCCGCAACAAAACGTAGTGGTACCATAGTTGACCCATTTACAACTGCTGGAGCTTGAGCTAATACCACTTTTTCTCCATTTACATATGCAATTTTAGAGTTCATGGTAAGGATAACATTTAGTGTTTCTGATGTACCTGTTGCTTGTTGTTTATCTTTATCCCAGCCAACTTTTAGATTAAGAGCTTCAAATATTGCTCGAAAAGGCACCAAGGTCGTACCTGCCTTTTGATAAGGAGGATTACTAAACTCTATATTCTTATCATTGATCGCTGCAGTGATACTTGTACTCCCCGCTTCAACTATTGATTGTGAGCTATAACCTCCAAAAAGCGTCAAAACCATTGCTATGACAATCATAGCCTTGAAACTATTACTATACATTTTTTTCTTCTTCATGTAATCTACCCCTTAAATTTTGTCATTAATTTATAATAAAAGTTATTCATTGGAATGTCTAACCAATTTATGGAACATCATTGTCAGAATATACATATTATCCAAAATAGTAGTGTATTAAAATAATAAAACTCCTCAAGCTTAGTAGCCTTGAGGAGTCTCTCTGTTATTAAGAAATAATAATCACTATGAATTCCATAAAAATGATAACAATGCCCAGATTTCTTAGACCAAAATATTCGGAAGTCGTAATTTTATTGCTTCAAGCAGTTCTAAGCCTAAAGCTGCCAGTGTGAATATGAAACAAATTACGATCCATAACAGTATAGGATGCTTTAGTAATTTCTCAGTCATTTCACTCATTTACTGCACCTAATCAGAACTAACGATAAATGATATTGACGTACTGAAACGATATGGAGGGGAAGATTCTTGCTCATGAGCTTTGAAATCTGCATAAGCAGTTATCGTATACTCTCCTTGTGGGAGCTGTTCATCTCGCAAGTCTTTAACAAAAGCGATATAGTCAGCATCATCATCTGAAGAATAACCTCCACTAAAGGAGTACTTATATTGAATTGGCTCGTTACGCTTTAAGAGAGTAACGATATACGGCTGTTCCATTGCCCCTCCCATATCAAGATCTCTCGTATGCTCCATTATACTGAATCCTACAGGATACATGGAGTGCCCGATCTCTACTTCCTCTAACTCGCCAATGTATGTAAGCTCAGCATATACATCGATGGGCTCATTGACGGCATATTGTGATTTATTCGTATAGAGAGCGAGCTCATAATCGACCTCAATCACTTTTCTCTCGAGCACTAGATCTTCTTTAGTAAGTCCAGAGGATGCATCTGGATTAGCTATATTCTGCTGCCTAGTTTCACCGCATGCTGTAAGTAATAGGATGAAAATAACGATCATCACAAGCTTTTTCATAAAAATAACGCCCCTCTCTTTTTAACTTAGTTAAATAAATAGACGAGGGGCGTTCAATATAGGTTGCTAAATTGTTATATTACAGTACATGTTCAAAATGCGGACTTTCAGAACCTAAACTATAATGAAATAGAAATGAATTTAGCTCGCTCATTAGGTGACTGATTAGGCCCATGCAAAGCAAGCATTGTTTCGCCCTCAAATGTTTTGAAGATCATCCCGTGCCCGCCATCCTCTGAGTAGATCGGCTCTGGTCGATGTATCCATGGACCTATCACTTCACCAGACAGTGACTTTGCTAGTCCTTGAGCATATTGTTGATCGATAAAACTTGCCCATAGCATACATAGCTCACCCGCTTCATTTTTGAACATGTAGGAGCCATCCGTTACATAGTTTTTTTCAAACTGCACACGCTCATGTTTAAATGAGGTCGGCCATTTAGCTTCTGATGCTTTAAAAAGCAGCTGTGGTTCACTTACAGCTTTACTTAAATCATGACTTAATTGAATAATACAAACTTCTCCATCTCCTACTTGTTGCCATTCATGACAGAACACCATCCATGGAATTCCATGGTCATCGACATACAAGGAGCCATCTAGACAACACCAATCCTTTGGTGTTACGACGCCGTCACTATGGAGCTCAAAGGGACCGTATAAAGAATCACTCTTTAGAACTGCTGTACCTAATAGATCATTCTCACGTCTTCGAAATGTAGCGAACATATAGAAAGCATCATCATATTCATATACTTCAGGCGCCCAAAAATTTTTATCTGAGATAAACCCTTCGTAATTGCGAAAAACTTCATATGGTCCGTCCCAATCCTCTAAGTTTTCACTAACGTACATTTCAAAGCCATTTCCATCTTGCCATATATTTTTATCTGTTGAGCCGTACATATAATATTTTTGCTCTTGCTGTCTCGGCACAATAAATGGATCTCTAATTTGAATATTTGAAAGTTTCATATGAATATCTCCTCTCATCTAATTTATTTCTATTTTCAATTCAATTTATTTCCTCAATACCGTCCAATTTAACTGAACTTACTAATAGGTTGGTGGAACTACACCCGACTGATGAATACAATGCCACTGATCACCTGTTAGCATCCACTCCTCATTGCCACTAATAGCTACATTATACTTACGCTCTTGGACAACTACTTCCCCAGTAATTGTGCCATATTGCATCCCGATCAAGCTAACAAGTTCTCCTTGTTCATTAAGAACAGCGCGCAAACCTGATGGGAAAACTACGATTTGCTTGTCATCTTGCCATATTTCACAATTTCCTGCTTGATTGACAAACTCATAGCGATGACCTTTCACACTGCGTCGATATACGAGGTTACCAGTAATAGACTCCCCATGATCTGAATCGTATGGCAACACCCCAGTAAACCAGATCGTTTGATCTTTAGTCGGTAATATCCCTGATAGTCTCTCAACAAAATCAAGCACACACAATATGGCTGGTGAATAAATTTCTGTAAACCCTTCCGCACCTGTCCATGGACTTATCGTTTGCGAAAATTTATTCATTCTTGTCATTGCCGCGACAATAGGCTGAATCGTCCATAGCTGCTCTACATAACGTCTATGATATTCAAATGCATGTGCTGCACGAATAATAGCCAAAAAGTTACTAGGACCAGCCCAGCTGTTATAGCTAATTTGCTGATCATATCTCGGATCGTCTAATGCTATTGCAGGGAAAGGATACTTCGCAAAAAACTTACGAGTATTAAGCAAATATTTACTTAGCATTCTCGCAAACATCTCATCATCGACAACTTCACATGCTAATACCCGTAATAACACATCGGATTGAACACGGACAAATTGGCCTTGTCGATCAACATCATAGAAGAAATCATCTACGGCATCATAACAATGTGTAAATAATGCTTGTCTTGTTTGCTCAGCTTTTACTTTCCAAGCGGATGCTTCTTCATGCTTACCTAGCTCCTCCGCTATCTTCGCTAAGTACTTACGTTGACAATATACATTCGCTGTAAGATCAGGCGCCAAAAACGGAAGAATTGGTGAATATGGATTGCATTTCGTAGCGTCGTTCTGATGCGGTGTATCCGCAACATGCCAAAACCTTGGAGACAAATCATGACCAGTATCAAAGGCACTAAACGCTTCAATACATCCTGTTTGTCTAGTGTTTCGATAGGTCATTAACCAATGGTCGTATTTGACCATTGCATCATACATCGTTGAGAGAAAATTTTCTGAAGTTTCATTTAACTGATAATGATGCCATACACAACGGGCAAGAGGCGTAACTAGCTGAATTTGTCTATAGTTTGGACCATCCATAGTAATTTTGTAAGGAAGCATGCCATCTTCTCTTTGGAAGGTAGCAAAACCTAAGTAAGTCTCTTCTGCTACCTCGGGTAAAAATCTAGAAAGTAGCTCATTGTTAATTGTCCCTGTGCTCTCAAGCCAGCACCCATAGTAGATGCCTCCCTCATGCAAAATTGGCCTATCTGTAAGCGTAGGCTTGATACACGCAAGCAAACTAGAGACAGCATGCTCATACACGCTACTCAACTTGTTAGATTGTGCTGCGAAAAACACATTGCTTCCTTGCTTCCACTGTTCAAGCAACTGCTTATCCATTTCCTTATGAACGACATCAATTTGTGTTGTAATATCTATTGCTAGAAGTTGCTTCCTTAGCTGATGCATGCTTTTCCCTCCAATGATAAGATGAAGCCAAGCAAAGCATCTGAGCTGATGCTTTGCTTGGCGTATATTTATTTTTTCTATTATTGTGTAGTATTGTTTGCAATGATTTGCTGAGCATTTTTATAGAAACCTTCTACAGCTTCTTGAACTGTTTTACGACCAAAGCCGATTTCTTGGATAGCTGTTTTCCCCATTTTTTCAAACTCTGCATTTCCCGGAAGATTGTAGCTGATGTTGAATGGTTCTGTTTTAGTTGCTTCAGATACGCGATTAGTATAATCGTAAATGACCTTCTCTACATCACTAGCCTTCTCTTGAAGCACGTTACGATTCGCTGCTGTTACAGGTACACCACGGTTATTACCTAGAATAAGTGCTGCTTCAGGGTCATTAATAAAGAATGAAATAAACATCGCTACTTCTTCAGGATGTTCCGTCTTAGCATAACCTGATAGACCTTGAGATGATTCAAACACAACCCCAGTTCCTTTCGGACCACGTGGAAGCTGAACCATTGTCAGCTCATCAGTTGTCAAGCTTTGCAGGGATGTTAATTGGTTAGAAGGCAACAATGTCATTGCAACTTTACTTGTAACCATTAGATTTTTGGACATATCTTCATTCGGATTCGCTACCGCCGCTTCTGGTGTAACTACGCCACCTTTCGCTGCAAGATCAGCCCAATAGCTGAACCATTGTAACGCCATATCCTGATCAAATCCGATCGTTTGATCAGCCATATTATACAACTGCTGACCGTTCTGCTTATAGTAAATATCCATGCCATCGTAAGTGAAGTCATATGTTCCATATACACCATCACCAAGCTTATCACTAATTTCAGTAGCGATAGCAGCATATTCATCCCATGACCATCCATCCTGAGGAATGTCCATGTTTGCTGCCTTAAACATTGTTTTATTAATTACGATACCACGAGCGTTTGCACCAGCTGAAATATGAAGTAACTTATTATCAACCGTTCCGTACTGAACCATTGAATCATCCATGTCAGTAAGATCAAGCTGATTTCCAACATATTCATCTAATGGTAGTAGCACTCCCTTAATTGCGTAGTCAATAACATTTCCACCTAAGAAGAAGATATCTGGTGCAGTTCCAGAAGCTAATTGTGTATTAATTTTATCCCAATAACCTGAGGAAGGAGCAAACTCTCCAATGACATCAATATGAGGATACTTTTTCTCAAAGAGTTCTACAACCTTATTTGTTATATCTGCACGATCTTGATCTCCCCACCACATCATGCGAAGCTCAACATTTTTAGGAGTATCCGTTCCTGAATTGGATGACTTGTCACCATTAGATTGTGAGTTTGTCTTCGAGCCTGAATTACTGTTGCTGGAACAAGCAGTTACTAAAACTAAAATCAACACAATACTTACAAGTAAACTCCATTTCTTCATGTAAATCTCCCCTTTGATCAAATATTGTCACTTGCTCGTATTCAGAATAACGCTTTCATTTTTGCTTTTGAATTCTATTATTTCGGATAATGTCATACTATTTTTTTGGGATTGTATACATTATTTAAATCCTGTAGTAGCGATACCTTCCAAAAAGTACTTCTGGAAAAACATGAATATTAATGAAATCGGAATTAATGATAATGTTGACATTGCTAGTAGTGATCCCCAATCGGAAGAGCCTGACGGGTCAAATAATGCACGTACACCTAGCTGTACTGTGAACAAGTCAATTTGGCTAATATAAATCATTTGACTAAAGAAATCATCCCACGACCAGATAAATGTAAAGATCGCTGTAGAGATTAATGCTGGGACAAGTAAAGGTATCATAATGCGGACATAAATACTTTTCTGATTGCATCCATCTATTGTTGCACTTTCATCTAACTCACGTGGAATTCCACGAATAAACTGAACCATAAGTAAAATAAAGAAGGAATCCGTAGCCAACCATTTAGGTATGATTAATGGATAATACGTGTTCAGCCAATTAAGCTCACTGAAAATAATATATTGCGGTATAAGTGTAACATGGTATGGCAGCATTATCGTTACGATCATTAGAGCGAACCATAAACTGCTTAACTTAAATTTCAATCTAGCAAAGGCATAAGCCGCCAATGAGCATGTAATGATGTTACCAATTACACATAAAATCGAAATGAATGCTGAGTTTAGAAAGAAGCGACCAAAACTTATACCCTGAAATCCAGCCCATCCCTTAATGTAATTACTAAAAGTCCATTCTGTAGGCCATAACCCCGGCTGGCTAAATATAAGTTGATTAGGTTTAAATGAGCTGCTTATGAGCCAAAGCACTGGATAAAGCATAAGAACCCCTAGAACTATAATAAACAGATGTCTAAAAATATTGGATCTCACCATATCACTTACCTCCCTTATCGTCGCCGTAGAATACCCAATATCTCTGAGTTGTAAAGACTACAGCTGTCAGTAGGCCAATAACGAGCAACATGATCCAGGCAAGTGCAGATGCATATCCCATATCAAAGAACGAGAATCCTTTCAAATATAGATATAGTGTGTAGAACATCGTTGCATCAAGCGGTCCACCTCGACCATCCCCAATAACGAAGGCTGGTGTGAATGCTTGGAAGGAGTTAATAAGCCCCATTACAAGATTAAAGAAAATAACTGGTGTTAGAAGTGGCAACGTTACAGAGAAAAATTGACGAATTTTACCCGCTCCATCTATCGAAGAAGCTTCGTACATATCTGCCGGAACCTGCTTTAAGCCCGCTAGGAAAATAACCATCGCAGAACCAAATTGCCATACGGTCAGCGTTACAATGGTATGAATAATATAATCCGGGTGAGCGATCCATGATGGACCTGTAATGCCAAACCAGCCTAGAACTTGATTAACAACACCATCACCAGCGAAAATTTGACGCCATACGATTGCAATTGCAATACTTCCTCCTAGAAGCGAGGGTAAATAGTAAACGGTGCGATAAATACCTAGTCCTCTGAGCCCTTTATTCAGAATCATTGCTACGATTAAAGCGAATGCAAGCTTCAACGGCACGGATAAGAACACATACTTAAAGGTTAGGAACAAAGAATTACGAAACGTTTCATCCTCGGTAAAAATTTTCACATAATTGTCTAGTCCAATCCATTTCGGAGGGTTGAGCAAATTGTATTTTGTTAATGAGAAATAAAGTGAAGCGATCATTGGACCAACCGTTAAGCAAAAGAAACCGATAAACCATGGTGTTAGAAATAAGTATGCTGTACGGTTTTGTTCTCTTGCCAAACTGTTCCTAGAGCTTTTTGTTTTCATATATGTTCCTCCCATCGAAGTACGTAAATACTATACTTCCATCTTAAGAGTGAACTGTGAAAAGCTGAATTCTATTTTTTCGGTCATTTTCTATTAATTTTTTTAGATTACTACGATTTCAACTTTAATTTTTCTATACGATATTCTGATGGGGCTACTTGAAATGTTTTTTTGAATCGTGAGCTGAAATAGCTTGCGTTGGAGAAACCTGTTAGCTCCGCTATATCGCTAAGTCCAAGCTCAGTCGTCTCTAATAATTGACAAGCATGCTTCATTCGGAGATCGGATACATACTGAACAAAGGTTTGCCCTACTTTTGTTTTGAATAGCTCAGAAAAGTAACTCGTATTATAGCTGAATTTTTCAGCAAGTGAAGGCAGCGTAATCTCATACATATAATTTTGTCCAATATAGGACAGTACCTCTTTAAAAATATTTTCATTGCCTTC
This sequence comes from Paenibacillus endoradicis, assembly GCF_024721975.1. The sequence goes on from NZ_JANQBB010000006.1 coordinate 23,745, forward strand.
CTGCTTAACCGGCATCCGGTTTTCACGCAAATAATGCTCAATATAATGAAGAGCTTTATCAACTGTGGTAAGCTTCAGTACCTGCTCCGGATTAAGCCAAATGGTATGGGTCATTAGTTTTTGCCCTTGAAGTAGTCGTTCAAGCGCAATAAGAACTTCAAAAATCCTTCTTACAAGTTCCGTATGCGAGCGCATCATCGCTTCCGAGAAAATAGTACCGATATAATGTAGTACCGCGCTTACATCATCCTTTTGCAATAAACGTGTCAGTACATCTTCATCCAGTTTGTTATACTGTCCTTGAAGCGCTGTATCCTGATCAATGTCACTAGTTTGTAAACTCCATTGCAACAAGGCATCCATATAGGCACGATACCATTGCTGAAACCCTTGCACCTTACAACTCATTCCTAAAACAAGCTCAAAACCCAAATGCTGTTTTAGTTCCTGCTTATAGCTTTGTAACATTTGCTGACGTGAATATTGCCCATCGGAGCAGATCATATGAATTAGATTAGGGTAGCTGCTATCCTTGCATATAATGATTTGCTCAACATAACGCTCAGCAAGCTCACGTGTGATTAGCTCAAATGGCAATTGAAATTGCTCTGCCCTGCCGCTAGTAAGCAATCCATATGTCACAATTTGAATGCTAGTATCATTCCATTCACTCATCTGAATGAGCGGTGCTTTATCCAATATGATTGGCGATAAGTCACCCTTGAGCATATGAAGCGCAAAATTTTCGCGAATCTCCTTATACCAACGCTGATGCTTTCTGCTAGATTCCTGACTGGATACTTTTTCACGGCGTTCATTCATAATACTATCTTTGATCTGCAAAAGAATATGCTCCAGCTCATCTGGCATGACCGGCTTAAGTAGATACTCAACTGCTCGATGACGAATCGCCGCCTTCGTATAGGCAAAATCATCATAGCCAGTTAGCACGACCGCTTTGATCGAAGGATAGTGTTGCTGAATATAGGATAGCAATCCAACTCCATCCATAACAGGCATGTTCATATCTGTAATTACAACATCTATAGAATGCTCGGAAAGTTGCTCAATGGCATCTGCGCCATTAATAGCTTCAGCAATGATGTTAAATCCTAACTCCTGCCAATCAATTTTTAGATATAGACCTTTTCGAATTTCAAGCTCATCATCGACAATTAATACGTTAATCATGTTGTAATTCCTCCTTTAAAGGGACGTACAAGCTGACCTCTGCTCCTCCATAACTACTTTTCTCTAAAGTATAATGAAATTGATCTCCATACACAGCGTAGCCGCGCAGTAAAACATTTTGCAGACCAATATGACGATCTTTTTCTTCATATTGCTGGGAGCGCCATTGCTTCTCGATGTGATGAATTAACTGATACTTCTCATCTGCCGTAAAGCCAGGTCCATTATCGCTGATTGAGATTTGAAGATGTTGTTCTGTACGTGTAATATGAATCGAGATTTGAATGAAATCCGTTTGTTTTGAGCTATACTTTACCGCATTTTCAATAATAGGCTGCATAATTAATTTGAGAATAAGTAGTTCATCGATTGCTCCGTTAACAGAAAGCTCTATATGAGATCGATCACGAAAACGAACACGAATAATATCTAAATAGTGATTAATAAAGCGTAGCTCTTCTCGTAGATACACCAAGTCATCACTTACTTTAAGCGAATATCTCATCATATGACCTAATGATAAAATCATTTTTGATGTTTCCTTGCCTCGATTTTGTAGAGCTAAACTACTAATCATTTCTAGTGTATTGAACAGGAAGTGTGGATTGATTTGCATAATTAATGCTTTGTATTCTGCCTTTTGCTTAAGCAGTGTTAATTGATATTCCTTGGATATATATTGTCTTAGCTGAGATATCATATTTTTGAATACATCAATAACAAATGCTATCTCCATCGTATTCGATTTTTCATTCATAATTCTATTCTCTGCCTGTGAAAAATCGCCTCGCTTTAGATGTCTCATTGCAGCTACAAGAGAATTAAGTGGCTTTGAAATACTATGTGAAAACACTAATGTCACCACAATTGATACAACTAGAAGTATAGAGACGAGCACAACCACAGTCTTGCGTAGGTTATTGAGCTTTGAATAGAGATCTTTTTCGCTAACAATTCCGACGAGCATCCATTTTGTTTTCGGTAGTCGTTTATATACGATCATTTCCTTTTCGCCTGCATCATTCGTACGAAGTATTCGACCTTCACTATCTGAATTCGCTTTCATTTCGTCTAAATATGAGAGTTGATGTTCTTCAATATGTTGAGCTTGTCCTGTCAGTAGCATTTGACCATACCGATCAATCAAATAAATTTGCCCAGTTTCCCCTAGATGTAATCTTTCTAATGGTTCAAGAAAGTAGTCTTCACTAACGTTAATTTTCAAATACGAGTGAGCAATTGCTGGATTATACGAATCTAGTGGCATCGTCATACTTACCATTTGATTCTGATTGCCTTTAACTAGTTCTACCATATCAATGCTTGCAGGACCCCAATAGCGTTCTTTTTCCCTAATATCGATATACCATGATTCATCTGTGAATGATTCACTCCGTTTAATAAAGTTTTCACCACTAATCCATACATTAGGTTGACGATAAACGGTAAGATTGGCAATTGGGGTGTAACTATTCGTCACCTGAGTCAAATACTCGCTCAGCTCCAAATTCGCTAACATCTTTGCACCATCCGTGGCAGTTTCATCCGAATGCACACGATCCCAGTTGTAAATAACATCGCTATTATATACTAGTGAAGCTGAGTCATAGACTTGATTTTGCAGCATTTCTACATAGGAGGAATACTCCTGCATCTTCTCAAGGGCAGATTCCTCGATATAGCTACTAATAATAGTTTTGGATGAATTGAATAGTATTAGTGCCATTACGCTAAAAGAAACGACGATAAGGAAAATAAAAGTTACCATTAGTTTAAATTTTAATGATTTCATAATTACTTTCTCCTTATTTCTAAATAAATGCTATTACTTTAAGTTACCATAGAGTAAAGCGCTTGCAAACGGTAATATGTTATTTGGTACTATAGTTTGTTGTGCAGCATTGCGTAGTAGCCGTTTGTGAATGGGGTAATTATGAACAAAGGCTGGGTTTCGATTCACTAAGTAAATTACTTAGCTAATCGAAACCCAGCCCTTTTATTGTATATGTTTTTCTAATTAATAATGTAATTTTCATAGGGGTGAATAATCATTGTACTACCCTGAAACTAGTAGATACTTGCATTTCATAATCTTCCCGTAGATCACTTGTGATATCAGTAAAATTCGCTTTCGCAGTCATGACATATTCCCCTTCTGGAAAATGACCATCAGCTAGTTGATTGTAAAGTTCCTTATATTCTTTATTAGAACCGTCGAAAGAAATACCTGAAAATTTATACTCTTGTTGAAAAGCACTTCCTTGCTTTAAGATCGTACTAATTAACGGTTGGTCCATAACATAGCCAAAACCGATGTTGCTATTATTCTCATGTAGACTAATTCCTATCGGTGAAGCAGCATGAGTAATTGTTATTTCTGCTTGTTGACCTACATACTCTAATGCCGCATAAAGTTCAACTTTTTCACCCACTATGTATTCATCTTTTGTTGAAATCATGCGAAGCACAAAATCATTGGATTGAACTGAATTACTGTCTAAAGTGATGGAATTCTTTTGAGAGTTTAGAGAGTTTGATGGTTTTTCTTGATGATTCACGTCAGATATTGAGCATGACGTAGTCAGCGACAGTGAGCATACTATCAATAATAATATAAACCATTTATTCATCTAAAGCTTCCTTTCGCATAGAATTAACTTAGTTGTTCTATCTACCATAACGATTGGCTTATGAAGAAAGTTGCACTGTATTGTTTTTACTTTGGATTAATTTGGAATCACTCGAAAATTGTAATACGTTTCTACACTACATCGGTATCGATGTGGATATAGAAACTAAAGCAAAGTATTAATCGCAGCGTGAAGAGATGCTATACTTCTAACCTCAGATCGAGACAAAAATCATGAACGAAGACTCGGCTTCTGTTAGTTACGGGGGAACAAAAAAGCGACTATAATAGTCGCCTCTTCTTTAATAAATTACTAAACTATTCACTTATTGTTGGTTCACTTAGTAAATTCGCATACTTCGAATTTTTCGCGATAAATAGATGAAGCTTATCTCCGTAGCTAGTAATTAACTGGCGTACAAGATTCTCAGTGTAGTCTGCTCCTTGAAAGATGAAACCAGCTTTGCCAGAGGTTGATTCGTAATCACTCCATAATAGCTCTACCCATATCATTGCCTTCTCCTCTGGTAGCTCTGGATTTTTCTCCATTAATAGTTCTGTTAGTCGCTTTATATTGTCCAGCATAAAATAATAATCTCCTTCGAATAATGTTCAAGTTTAACGCCATTGATATAAAATACCATCATACTAAACTTTTTATGAAATTCAAAGTCAAATAAATAACTTGCCTCTCATTCCGCAAGCAAGTCCATCTTAAAGAGATTTCTGAATAGAAACATAAAGATGACATATGTTCTTTATCTGACTCCACCTCAAAACGAATACAAGTTACCATCGCTCATCTGCTCGTCCATGTTTCCCATTTCTCATATCCTTTCAATGATGCTCATATACTAGATCATACGTCGGAATAACCAGTAATTTGATTTCTTTATAGAATGGTATGTAAAGGAGATGAGCAAGTGACGTCAGATGATATGAAGCAATTAGAACGTGCCATTGCAGAAATTACAGAGGTCGCCAAAGGGTTTGGTCTTGACTTCTATGAGATGAGATATGAAATTTGTCCTGCCGATATTATCTATACTTTCGGTGCTTATGGAATGCCGACCCGTTTTAATCATTGGAGCTTCGGAAAATCTTTTCACAAAATGAAGACACAATATGATTTTGGACTAAGTAAAATCTACGAACTTGTAATCAATTCCAATCCTTGCTATGCCTTTCTACTTGAAGGTAATTCTTTGATTCAAAATAAATTAATCGTTGCCCATGTGCTTGCCCACTGTGACTTCTTCAAGAATAATATTCGTTTCAGTGTGACGAATCGTGAAATGGTAGAAAGTATGGCTGCAACTGCCGATCGAATTCATCAATATGAGAAGATTTACGGAGTAGACGCTGTTGAGAAATTTATCGACTCTATTCTCGCGATTCAAGAACATGTAGACCCCACAATTATTAAGCCTTATCAGTTAGATAAGAAAAGATATATAGAAATGGCGATGAAGGAGCAAGAAAAGCAAAGTGCTCTTCTTACACCTTACTCATCTCCTTATCAAGAATTATGGGATTTGGATTTAGAGGCTAAAGTAAAAGATCAATCGCAGCGTGAAGAGGCTTTACGAGAAGCAAAGCGTTTCCCACCTCGACCTGAGAAGGACTTGATCTGGTTCATTGAAGAATATTCACCTGTTTTAGATGATTGGCAGCGAGATATATTAACGATGCTGCGTGATGAGATGCTATACTTCTGGCCTCAGATCGAGACCAAAATCATGAACGAAGGTTGGGCTTCCTATTGGCATCAGCGTATCATTCGTGAAATGGATCTCACTAGTGAAGAAACGATTGAATTTGCCAAGCTCAATTCATCTGTTGTTGTTCCATCAAAGAATAGCCTTAATCCTTATTACTTAGGTTTGAAAATATTTGAGGACATAGAAAAGCGCTGGGATAATCCAACAGTCGAAGAACAGCGACGCTTCGGACGTACTCCTGGTAAAGGGCGTGAGAAGATTTTCGAGGTGCGTGAGCTTGATTCTGATCAATCTTTCATGCGTAATTACTTAACAAAGAATTTGGTAGATGAGCTAGACCTGTACATCTTCGAGAAAAAAGGTCCTGAGTGGAAAATTACAGATAAGTCGTGGGAGCATATTCGTGATCAGCTTGTTTTCTCCAAGGTTAACGGTGGATTCCCAAGTCTGCATGTCGTCGATGGGGATTATAACAGCAACGGAGAGCTTTATCTCGAGCATCAATACGAGGGCAATGAGCTTGATCTGAAATATATAGAGCGTACGCTCCCTCATGTGCAAAGCTTATGGGGCAGAAATGTTCATCTGCAAACAGTCGTTGAAAGCAAGAAGATGGTATTTACTTGCATCAATGGCAAAACGACGAGAAAGTTTTTGTGACAGAATAAAACAAGCGTAACGAGTATTAATAATCGTTACGCTTGTTTTTTAGCTACTTTATCGCATTTCCACATGTAGGTTATAATTCCCATGATAAATACTTATATTTTTTAAAAATAAACCGCCAACATAGCGAGAAATTCTCTCTATGCTGGCGGTTTTGTAACATTATTAGGCTATAATTCGTTATTTAGTTAGCAAGGGCTGTGAAACGATATTAATAGTGTATAATAATTAACAATAATATTAACACAAGAAGGTGAGTAACAAATTGAGACCAATCATACAACTACTTCATTTTGGCTATCATCAGGCGATGAGCTGCATCTTTCCTATAGCTATTTTTGGCACTTTAGCTCTGTCTAGCGTAATACCAATACCTTTCATGCATCGTTACGACGCTATTCTCATTGTATTACTGCTTGTTCAATATCTGATGTACCGCACTGGATTAGAGACGCTCGATGAAATCAAAGTAATCTGCGTTTTTCATATTATTGGCTTGACACTAGAGTTATATAAAGTGTGGATGGGGTCATGGTCGTATCCTGAGCTTGGATACACGAAGATATTTGGTGTCCCGCTCTACAGCGGATTTATGTATGCAAGTGTTGCTAGTTTTATGTGTCAAATTTGGCGTAGACTGAGAATGGACATGACTGGCTGGCCAGGTCTTACGTCTGCGGCTCTGCTTGGTGGGGCAATCTATCTTAACTTTTTCACACATCATTTTATTCCAGATTTTCGTTGGTGGTTAACTGCACTGGTTTTCATTGTTTTTTGGAAAACTTGGATTATTTATAGGGTACGAGAAACTACTTATCGAATGCCTTTAACCGTCGCATTTATCATTGTAGGTTTCTTTATATGGTTAGCAGAAAATATAGCTACATTTTTAGGCGCTTGGAAATACCCTGATCAATACCAAACATGGCAAATTGTTAGTTTTAGTAAGATTAGCTCATGGTTCCTACTTGTAATCATTAGTGTCATTATCGTTGCCCAGCTTAAGCATGTAAAAGCTAGTCGTACAGTACAAAACTCGTAGTAGAGCTATTTTTATGCTATAGGCTCATCAAGTTACAACATCCAAGGAAACGAGCGTGCAAAGGTATCACTTGGTATGCTCGTTTCACTTTTAACAGCTTTATTACTTCAACTCTATCGAAATTGGACATTACCTCCTAATAATGATATGGTATTGGAAACCCATTGGCATTTCACTTTTTAAAGTGAGGTGCCTTCGTTTATATATTGGGGTTTTTACATTAACTGGGTGGTGATGCTGTGTTTCTCTTTATAGCCCCTAATTGGGGAAAGCAGTCTGTAGTTAGGGAACTGTAATCATATAATGAAGAGGAGCGGTTAGACATGAAAACAAATTGTATTCAAGCAGTGGAGCGATTATATCAGAAGCCATCAGAGCTTCGTGACTTAAGAAAAAGCGGGCGCTTGCCAGGTGTATTATTTGGCAAAAACATTTCAACTCAAATGTTTCATATTCCCGTAACTAGTTTTCAAAAATGGATGAGACAGGGACATGGTCCGCTGCAATTGCAGTTTACAAATCAGGAGCCAGTTTCTGTTGTAATTGAAGAACTTCAGCAAAATCCTATAACTATGGAATTGCTGCATGTAGATTTTCAAATCGTCCAAGGAAATGAAATATTGCGTACCAAGCTTCCTGTGAAATTGATTGGGGTTCCTGCTGGAACGAAACTAGGTGGAATTCTTCAAACTCAGAATACGTTCGTTGAAGTCGAAGCACTTCCAAAATATTTACCAAATAGTATTGAAATAGATATTAGTGATATGGAAATTGGACAATTTTTGCTTATGAAGGATATCCCCCTTCCTCCTGAAGTTGTTATGATTTCAGGTGAAAATGAACAACTCGTTTCTCTTGTAAAGCCATAGCATTTATTCTATGAATTTATAAAAGTAAGGGGCTAATCTCCCTAGTCACTAAACATGACTAGGGGATTAACCCCTTTTTGTTGCTATAGAGCCCATTTTTAGTGTCTATTCTGGATCTTACAGCCTCATTTGCCACTATAGACCTCATTTTTAGTGTCTATTCTCCAGTTCCACCCTCATTTGACGCTATAGACCTCATTTTTAGTGTCTATTCTCCAGTTCCACCCTCATTTGACGCTATAGACCTCATTTTTAGTGTCTATTCTCCAGTTCCACCCTCATTTGACGCTATAGACCTCATTTTTAGTCTCCATTCAACTCCCGCGTCGTAGCGAAGATGAATAATTGCTCGTGGAGAAGCGATAGCGTTCGTTTTTGTCCTCGGATTTATACTACGATTACCTTTTACAATATATCCGAGGACAACGGCGATCGGAACAGCTATTAATCATCGCAGCGTTCAACCAAACGCACCCCGATCGGAACAGCTATTAGTCATCATAGCGTCACCACAATAAGCTTATAAATCAATCTCAACCATCGACTGAGCGAGTACTGGATGATCGGTAATAATACCATCGACATCGAACTTCAATACTTCCTTCATATTATGTGTGCTATTGACTGTCCACACCCATATTTCACGCCCAGAATCATGTGCCCGCTTTACAAGTTGCTCTGTTAGCATCACTTGCTCTACAGTGTAGAAATCAACATCCAATGCCGATAAGTCACCGAACGCAAAATAAAGAATTTGACCGATCTTAATCTCCGGTGCTCTCTCTCGAATTTGCCGTAAAGTATGATTGTCAAAGGATTGAATATAGACATCTTCCTCCATATCAAATCCTTGTACAAGCTCTACAACTTCCTTCGCTAGTTCATCACCCAAGCCATCTGGTTTTAGATCGAGCAACAGCTTGATTTTGCCCTCTGCTACATTTAACACTTCATTGAGTTCTGGAATATGAACCGGTTGCATATCAGCATCTGTACCGATGGAGAGCTTGCTAATTTCTTCATAGGTGAGATCGGACACCCGCTCCGTAACTCCTGCTAACCGCTGCAAAGTATAGTCATGATGCAGAACAGCTACCCCATCTTTAGTCAATTGAACGTCCAGCTCCACTGATTGAATTCCTTTCTCAATAGCCATCTCAATAGAAGGGATTGAGTTTTCTGGCGCACTTTCCACATCGCCACGATGAGCCGATATAAGCACGCTCCATTTGGCATACACAAGAGTATCGTTCGCTTTGAAACCTACGAATAAAGCTAATCCAATATAGACAACTATTGTAGTTGCATATAGCAGCCGAGTTCGTTCACGCTTCTTCAAATAATTAGTTATACGTCGCTCCATTCCACCAAATCTGCTACGAAATACGTTAAGTGTATTCCGCAGCCTCATCCCTTTCTCCCTACCGAAATAATAAAACAATCGAGTTAGAAAGATAATATTTATCGGCATAAGTAACAAAGCAAACATATACGTCAATATAGTAGACAATGTCAATGAATAATGATTAGAAAATACTTTAAGTACGTTAATATCTAGCCATGAAGGTAAATATGACAAGGATGAAATCACAACAAAACCTGTTCCAAGCACTAACCCATTCAATAAAAATAGCCAAATGAAAAGCTGCAACCGTTTCCCCCGTGTTAGCACTAAACTGTTACGAATTGCTTCAACAATCGTATTTCCTTCAAGAACGATAAAGTGCAACACAAATATTCCACGTAGCACCGTATATAATGCAGCTATAAGTATTAGTACATATACAAAAGTCATCGTATAAGAAACGTCCAACACTTGATTTTGCAGAAAGATAGGGAAATTGAACAGTTTATAGAACGATGCAGATAGTGGCGAATCAATAAACGGAATAAGCACCAATAATATAAGAAACAATTGAAAAATACCAAATCCAAATAGTCGTGGTGTCTGACGTAGCGTAGTTAACAATGCATCGGAGATAGCAATCTCTTTGCCAAAGTAGCGCTGCTGAACCAATATTATCAGCACACATAATTCAATAAACAATGCAAATGATGCGACAAGACCAATCATAATCAGTCCTGCAACACCTTCTAAAGTGCGTCCTAGCAAATATACCTCATCGTTCAGCAACGAACCCGAGCCGACAACCAATAAGATCCGATTGAAAATAAAAGCATTAACAGGTATGATGACAAAACTCGTAAGTAACATATATACATATTCAAAAATGAGTAGCTTGGAGTACGATGCCCGAAAATCTCTAATGCTTCTATCCAGCAGCCTAAGCATACCATTCACCCTATCTATCAAAAATTGGTTATAGTCCCATTATACTCTTTAATCAGCTATAAATTAAAGAGACAACAAAAAAGGGTTCGGCTACTAGTAGCCGAACCCTTTTTCTTTATTCATATTAACCGATCATTTTGTTAACTGCACTTACTAATGCTTTTACTGATGAGGTCATGATATCTACATGTATGCCACAACCCCAATACATTGTTCCATCCGCTGCAGTAATTCCGATATAAGAAACCGCTTGAGACTTAGATCCAACATCTAGCGCATGCTCTTTGTAAGTGAGATTAGAGAAGCTTATACCTAGATCCGTTTGTAAAGCATTACTAATCGCATCTAGTCTACCGTCACCTGTGCCTGTTAACTCCAACGTCTCATTATTTTTAATAACTTGCACAACGGTTTGGAAATCATCAGATTTCGTGAAATGATAATTTACAAATTCAATTGGTGTCTTAATATTTACATATTCCGTTTTGAAGATATCATAGATTTCTTCTGGCATAATTTCTTTATTCAAACGATCTGATATGTCTTTAACTTTGTAGCCAAAGTTTTCTCTCATTTGTTGTGGTAGATCCAATCCATAGTTCTGTTGCAACAAGTAGCCAATGCCACCTTTACCAGATTGGCTATTAATACGAATAATATCACCCTCGTATTGTCTGCCAATATCTAATGGATCAATCGGCAAGTAAGGAACTGACCAATATTGACGATTTTCTTCCTCACGCCATTTCATCCCTTTAGCGATTGCATCTTGGTGTGAGCCAGAGAATGCTGTAAATACTAGCTCGCCTGCATATGGATGTCTTTCATTAACTGTCATCTTCGTCAATCTTTCGTATATTGTACGAATTTCAGGTAGATTTTCAAAGTTTAATTGAGGATCAACACCATGGGAATACATGTTCAAAGCAAGCGTAATGATATCGACATTACCTGTTCTTTCACCATTTCCAAATAGTGTTCCTTCAACTCTCTGTCCACCTGCAAGAAGAGCAAGCTCAGTATCGGCAACGCCAGTACCACGGTCATTATGTGGATGTAGGGACAGAATGACATTTTCACGATACTTCATATTATCGCTCATATACTCAATTTGACTTGCATACACGTGAGGCATTGACATCGATACAGTTACAGGCAAGTTCATAATTACTTTATTGTCTGCTGTCGGTTTCCATACATCAAGCACTGCATTACAAATATCTAATGCAAACTCTATCTCTGTACCTGTAAAACTTTCAGGTGAGTATTGGAACTGGAAGTTCCCTTCCGTTTCTTCTGCACATGTTTTCAGCAACTCGGCACCTGTTACTGCAATATTAATGATCTCTTCTTTTGTCTTTCTGAATACTTGCTCACGTTGAGCGACAGAAGTAGAGTTATATAAATGAACAACTGCTCTAGGAGCACCTTTTAAGGATTCAAATGTCTTTCTTATAATATGCTCTCTCGCTTGTGTTAACACTTGAATCGTAACATCATCCGGGATCAGGTTTTGCTCAATTAATGTACGTAAAAATGTAAATTCAGTTTCTGATGCAGCAGGGAAACCTACTTCAATTTCTTTAAATCCGATTTTCACCAATAATTTGAAGAATTCAAGTTTTTCTTCCAAATTCATAGGAACGATTAGCGCTTGGTTACCATCTCTTAGATCAACGCTACACCATGTTGGTGCTTCAGTAATATATTCTTTTTGCGTCCATTTCAAGCTGGACACAGGTGGCATGAAATATCCTTTAGTGTACTTATCGTAATTTTTCATCCTAATAACCATCCTTTTTCTCTAATTTGTTCCCATCATTTCATTCTTGAATTACATTATAAAAACACAAAAAAGTCTTCCGTCTCCAAAAATAGAGACGAAAGACTTGTCATCTTACGCGGTACCACTCCAATTCATACCTGTTGGTATGCTCTTAGCGGATTATGACATTACGCCATATATCCTCCTATTGATAACGGTTAGGCTCCGGCTTCACCTACATAATACCTGTTCAGTGAGCAACTCCAAGGCTAGTTCAGAAGTTCTTTACAGCTGTTTCGCACCTACCAACAGCTCTCTGAGTGTTCAGAAAATCTTACTATTCCTCTTCAAAGTATTTAACTATTATTATTCATTCTAATACATATGCCCACATATTATCAAGCCTATTCAAAAAAGAAAATTCTATATATTTCATATTAACTTGGAGACGTTAACTTATGAGCTATTATTAAACAACTCCCATACTATTGTCAAATTAAACTTTCGAATATGCTATGATAAACAAGACAAACTGATTTCAATTCATACGGAGGTTGTTATGAAAACTGAAAAAGAAAAAATGTTGAATGGTGAACTTTATCTTGCTTCTGATCCCGAGTTACTACAAGGCAGAGCCAATTCTCGAAGACTGACTAGATTGTTCAATCAATCACTTGAAACTGAAGATAACACGAGAACAAAACTATTAAAAGAGCTATTTGGATCAACTGGAGATTCACTCTACATAGAACCAACTTTCCGCTGTGATTATGGATACAATATTCATGTTGGCGAAAATTTCTATGCTAATTTCGATTGCGTATTTTTGGATGTATGTGAAATTCGTATTGGCGATAACTGTTTTATCGCGCCAGGGGTTCACATTTATACCGCAACACATCCGCTTAATGCAAAGCTAAGAATTACAGGGGCTGAATATGGTAAGCCAGTTACGATCGGTCATAACGTCTGGATAGGTGGTAGATCTGTTATTAACCCTGGAGTGACAATAGGCAATAATGTTGTTATCGCTTCTGGTTCTGTTGTAACCAAGGACGTACCTGATAATGTTGTTGTTGGCGGCAATCCTGCAAAAATCATTAAACAAATTGAAGAATAACAGTTGAACTGACATAGCATATAAATACCTCTAGGGCACTCTTGATTCATAAGAAAACAAACAAGGCAACGGTCTCAATAAAAGAGATCGTTGCCTTGTTTGTTTTAAAGATAGAAAAACAACTCCGTAACTAATATTCATAGTCCAGTCATATTTAAGTTTATCTATTATCGATCAAGCCATTCCTTTTGTTGGATTAAAAAAAATCCCCTAAACATAGTTCAGGGGATTTACTCCATTTAAGAGAGAGCGGTGGCTAGAGAGCCTAAGATCAATACAAAGATTACAACATAAAGAATAGTAATAATAGCAGCCCATATTAATGATGCCTTGAAGAAATTAGCTTTTGATGGATTTCCCCCACCGAATGCCCATACGAACATCATAACAATGTTTACAATAGGAATTAAAAGAATTAAAAATGAAATTAACCATTCTTTCACACTAACTACTGGAGCTACTTGCTCTTGAATTATGTATTGCTGATTGACTATAGGTTCTTGATACGTTTGACCTGTTTCTTGCATATCATCACGTCCTTCGCTTTAATATCGTTCATACTCCAAAACATCATCGATATGGAATTCATATTGCTTATCAACTATTATTTATCAGAGTGGACAAACCTATAAATTTTATCGATAAGTATGACCAAGGAATATATTACAATGATTACATTTATTAGTCAATATAGATTTTCACATTTTTGACACATGTTAACTCTCTAAATCTATTGCATGTTTTCTATGCATTTCATTTTAGGAAATTGTCTCTTTACAAGACGCTTACTTTGAAACAAGTTATAATGAGGAACAAGCATCATATACACTCGATATAAGTTGAAAGGAGTATTTCATGCCTATTCAGTTACCTTATGAAACTTATGGATTTCGCTTCAATAACTACTCCAACCTTCATCTACCGCTCTGTCATCTCTTTGCAGTTGGTCATGATCATATAACGCATGATCTCTATCGCTGGCATGGATTAGAACGTCAGGATGGTCCTCTACTGCTGTTCCAATATACATTAGAAGGTAACGGTCAACTAGATATAGGTCAACAAACGTTGAAAATTCAGAAGCATCAAGCTTTTCTAACGGAAATCCCTAGTGATCATTGCTATTACTATGATCCTCAACAAGAGGGATGGAATTTCTATTTTATTCTGATCCGTCCGCATACGATTTTGCCATTTTGGAATGAGATCGTACAATTTCTTGGGCGTACGCCATTTTTACCACCTACTAGTAAGCCAATTCAAATACTTGAAGAGATTATTTCCACTGCTCAAGCAGGCTTAATTACAGATGAATATATCGCTTCTACTTATGTGTATTCTTTTGTAATTGAACTTAGGAAGTATGCAGAGTCATCTCCTATGCCAAAGTTACTACCAGCTTCAATTACCGCAGCTGTGCAATATATTGATCAACATTATCAGAATATGATCGGCCAAGAAGAGCTTGCCAATCAATTAGGATTGTCCAAGTATCAATTTATCCGATCGTTCACGAAATATATGGGTATCACGCCCAACGATTATTTGAATAGAAAAAAGATTGAAAACTCACTAACATTACTGTTATCTACTGCCCATTCACTTGAATATATTGCACAAGAGGTCGGTTATTCTTCTGCAAGTTATTACATTAGAGTTTTTCGTAAATTAATCGGTCAAACTCCCGCTTCATTCCGTTCAACAAAGCATCAATTACAGTACGACAAGCTTTATTTCAACTAAGTATTAACCTGCAATATTGTGCTATTCATCCATCTAAATTATCGTATTAATAGTATTTCAAACCGATTAAGATTAGATCAATAAAGTATTATTCATTAATTCATATTGAGCAACTAATCGGAGGGATATCGAATGGATCATCGTCTTTTCTCCCCTACTCCGCCTATGGGCTGGAATAGCTGGGATTGTTATGGAGCAGCAGTAACTGAGGCTGAAATTCGCGGCAATGCTGAGTATATGGCAGAGCATTTATTATCAGCAGGTTGGGATACAATTGTGGTCGACATACAGTGGAGTGAACCAGGTGCAGTTTCCTCTCAATATAGACAGTTCGTACCACTTGAAATGGATGAGTTTTCTCGTCTAATGCCAGCAGTCAATCGCTTCCCATCGGCAGCTGATGGACAAGGCTTTAAGCCTCTAGCTGAATATGTACATGGTCTTGGCTTGAAATTCGGTATTCACATAATGCGTGGTATTCCGCGCCAAGCTGCACATCAGAATACAGCAATTAAAGGTACAACTGCTACAGCTAGACAAATCGCATCTCCAAATTCCATTTGCCCATGGAACACAGATATGTATGGTGTTGACGCTGCTCAAGATGGCGCTCAACAATATTACAACTCATTATTCGAACTATATGCTAGTTGGGGCGTAGACTTTATTAAAGTGGATGATATCGCTGCGTCACGCCTATATGATATTCATCTTCCTGAAATCGAACTTATTCAAAATGCGATCCAGCATTGTGGCAGACCGATCATTCTAAGTCTTTCACCAGGTCCAGCACCACTAGAACATGCAGGCTTCCTCTCCACTCACGCGAATATGTGGCGTATGACTGATGACTTCTGGGATCACTGGACTTTACTGCTTGATATGTTCGATCGTTGTGAGAAATGGCAAGGTAAGTCTGGTAACGGCAACTGGCCTGACTGTGACATGCTGCCGCTAGGACATATCGGCATACGCTCAGTTGATGGCGGCGGAGCAGATAGATGGACTCGCTTCACGAAAGATGAGCAAGTTACGATGATGTCGCTATGGGGTATTTTCCGTTCTCCACTATTCTTCGGTGGAGAGCTTCGTGACAATGATGAGTGGACGTTAAATCTTATTACTAACAAACATATCATTGATATGAATCAACACTCGGCAAACGCCCGTCTATTCTCTCGTAAGAACGATTGTATCGTATGGACAGCAGAAGGTGCGAACGGTTCTACTTATATAGCAATTTTCAATATTGGTGAGCAAGAGCTTTCTACTGAACTTTCAGCACATGTGGCAGATCTGCAAAGTTATTCTCAAGTTATAGATGCATGGGAGAATACGACTACTTTCTCCAACGACGCTACCTCGTTCACTATTCCAACACATGGTGCAAAAGTATTCCAATTGTTGAAATAAATTATCATAGTAATACTAAGTCTGTTGCACAACACAAAACGAGCTAACTTTCCGTCATTCACAAGACGTATAGGCTAGCTCGTTTTGCGATTAGTCAAATGTAGCGCCATATAGCTCTATCCAGCGTAGAGACATCATTGTAATGCTACTACTGGCCTCACTACTCTTCTGAACACATAGACATTATTATTAATGTCTATTCCTACATTGAATACCATTTTCCAGAATACAGACACTAATTTTAGTGCTTATTACCACTTTTTGAGCTCAAACGACCTTATAGACCTCATTTTTAGTGCTTATTACCACTTTTTGAGCTCAAACGACCTTATAGACCTCATTTTTAGTGCTTATTACCACTTTTTGAGCTCATCCGAACTTATAGACCTCAATTTTAGCGCCTATTACCACTTTTTGAGCTCATCCGAACTTATAGACCTCAATTTTAGCGCCTATTACCGCTTTTTGAGCTCATCCGACTGTATAGACCTCAATTTTAGTGCATATTACCACTTTTTGAGCTCATCCGAACTTATAGACCTCAATTTTAGTGCCTATTACCTCTTATTCAGCACATCCGACTGTATAGACCTCAATTTCAGTGCCTTTTACCACTTTTTGAGCTCATCCGACCTTATAGACCTCAATTTTAGTGCCTATTACCACTTATTCAGCACATAAGACTGTATAGACCTCAATTTTAGTGCCTATTACCACTTATTCAGCACATAAGACTGTATAGACCTCAATTTTAATGTCTGCCTTTGCTTTCGCTACTCTTTCGAGCACGGGGAAATCATTCTTAATGTCTAGCTCTGCTTTCGCATGCTCGACTACTCCCCTGTCAAGGTAGCAATCTTCTAACGATTCAGTAAACTTCCTACATACCGTAACAATTCATTCGAACATACTGGGCAATAACCGTGCTCTTCCATAAGTCGAGCAGATACTTCATTTATTCGTTTTAATTGACTCTCATCAGGAGTTTTCGTTGAAGTCGTAATTTTTACGATATCTTTCAGATCAGTAAATAATTTTTTCTCAACCGCCTCACGCAATCGTTCATGGCTAGTGAAATCAAATTTCTTTCCTTTACGAGAATATGATGAGATACGAATTAGTATTTCTTCACGGAAAGCCTTCTTCGCATTCTCACTAATCCCTATCTGTTCTTCAATAGAGCGCATCAGGCGCTCATCTGGATCCATCTCTTCACCAGTAAGCGGATCTTTGATTTTTGCCCAATTGCAGTAGGCTTCAATATTATCTAAGTAATTTTCAAATAATGTCCGTGCAGATTCCTCGAATGAATAGACAAATGCCTTCTGTACTTCTTTCTTCGCAAGATCATCATACTCTTTGCGTGCAACAGAGATAAAATTCAAATAGCGCTCTCGTTCTTCCTTCGTAATTGATGCATGTTGATCTAGCCCATCTTTCAATGCACGCAAAACATCAAGCGCGTTGATGCACTCCATATCACCCTTAATTAGCGCACTAGAAATACGATTGATAACATAACGCGGGTCGATACCAGACATACCCTCTTCAGCGTATTCATTTTGCATTTCTTTCAGATCAGCATCCTTGAACCCTTCAACCTCTTGACCATCATACATTCGCATTTTTTTCACAAGGTCCATACCCTGCTTTTTCGTTTCTTTTAAACGGGTAAGTATCGAGAAAATGGCAGCTGCACGGAGTGCATGTGGTGCAATATGCACATGATTCATATCACTCTCTGATATAAGTTTACTATAGATTTTCTCTTCTTCCGTCACATTCAGATTATATGGTATAGGCATAACAATCATCCTTGATTGCAACGCTTCGTTCTTTTTATTGCTAATAAATGCTTTGTACTCTGTTTCATTCGTATGAGCAATAATGAGCTCATCTGCTGAAATCAAGGCAAACCTACCGGCTTTAAAATTCCCTTCTTGCGTTAAACTAAGTAAATTCCAGAGAAATTTCTCATCGCATTTCAACATTTCTTGAAACTCCATAACGCCGCGATTGGCCTTATTTAGCTCACCATCAAAGCGATAGGCTCTTGGGTCAGACTCCGATCCGTACTCTGTAATCGTTGAAAAATCGATACTTCCCGTTAAATCAGCGATATCTTGCGACTTTGGATCAGATGGACTAAACGTACCAATCCCAATGCGATCATCTTCAGAAATAAATACTCGTTCCACTCGAACTTCTTCAATGTTACCGTTATATTGGTCCTTCAATCTCAACTGGCAGCTAGGGCATAGATTACCTTCAATTCTAACACCCAAACTTTCTTCTACTTCACTTCTTAACTCCTGCGGAATGAGATGCAGCGGTTCCTCATGCATTGGGCAACCTTCGATTGCGTAGACAGTACCTTTTTCCGTACGCGAAAAACTTTCTAGTCCTCGCTTAATCATCGTAACTAATGTTGATTTACCTCCACTGACAGGACCCATTAATAGCAAGATACGTTTTCTTACATCCAATCGTCGTGCAGCAGAATGGAAATATTCTTCTACCAACTTTTCGACTGCTCGATCAAGTCCGAATATTTCCTCCTCAAAAAATTTATACTTTTTCTGTCCATTTTTCACTTCGACCCCATGCGATTCAATCATCTCATACACTCTAGAATGCGCAGTCATCGCAGTAGAGACATCATTTTTCAATATTTCTACATACTCTCTAAATGTACCTGACCAAGCTAATCGATCACTCTCTGCCTGATACTCTGATATACGTTTGAAAATATCCATTGTTTGCCTCCTCCCAATCACATCTGACACCTACATCATCTATCTTCTCCGCTTTGGGAGATCGCCTAGCATTAACAAGCAGTAACCTGTAACATAGTTATATTGTATGCTTGTGATAGTAGGATATTGCCCATTATTTTAGAGTAAATCATTTAATACGTTTCCAGCATTTCATATTTTTTTTAGCAGTTTTAATGATGCTAGTAGCGACGCCACTCCCCCACCTCTAAGGATTTGTTCAAATAATTTTGCAGTAGATTTTTCCTCACTTATTCATATCGTTTATATACGATTTAGCTAGCTTTGATATAATGGAAATATCATTGTTGATTTAAGGGAGAAAGATGAAATGGCTATTTCAAAAGAAGAGGAATTATATGATCCCATTAAGGGCTACTTTGTTCATAGAGGTTATGAGGTAAAGGCGGAAGTGAACCATTGCGATCTAGTCGCAATTCATCCTGAAACGGAAGAAACCATAATCGTAGAAATGAAAAAAACGTTCAATCTTGCACTACTTCTGCAAGGAATTGAACGTCAAAGATTGGGTGCTCAAGTTTATTTGGCTATTGAGCGAAATCGCAAAAAATCAGGTGCGGTGAATCAAAGATATGGTGATCTTACAGAGCTTTGTCGTAGACTTAATATTGGACTTATGACTGTAACCTTCTATCGGACCAAAGCAGCTGTCGTTGAAATATTATGTTTACCAGAAGATGAACCTATCCGATATAATCGCGTACGTAAAGGTAAACGTCTGCTACAAGAATTCAAAGAGCGTAGCGGTGATTATAATGTCGGAGGTAGTCATGCTAGAAAACTGGTTACATCGTACCGTGAGAAAGCACTTCGGTGTGCCCTCTCACTACAACAACTAGAATTATCATCCCCAAAAAACCTTAGCACACACTCTGGCGTTGCCAATGTAGCTGTCATATTGCGTCATAATTACTATGGTTGGTTTCATAAAGTTGAACGCGGCAAATACGCTTTAACTGCTGATGGACATGCTGCACTACTGGAATATGAGAACGTAATAAATGGATGGACTAATTCCTAGCTGTAAATTGTCCTATTAATTCATCCAATTCCTTAACTAATGTCGAAAGCTGCTCACTATTGATTGTTTCAAGATGAACATCTATTGAGCCTTCATCTACTTGGTCTAACTGTATAACTTGTTCACGTAATACGGTTAAAGTTTGTTGCTCTTTCTGAAGAGCTTTCATTAATAATCTGCTAGGAAGACCTTCAGGCAGTTGAATGGGAAAGATCTCATTAGCACTTGAGTTTCTTTTGCTGACCTTCAGAAACTTGCTCTTTTCACACTTTTCCAGAAACTTCGCCGCTTTATTGTCAATGCTGCGTAAATTGTCTCGTTCACTTTGATATTTTTTATGATCGTTTATTTTTCGTTCTACTTGATGATCGTGCTCGCTAAGCGAAGGAAGACTAGTTGTCGCCTCTTCAACTTTCGATCTTTCCTTACTTTGTTCTAATCTCTTACCTTTATGTTGTTCTGTTAAGCTAACAGAGCTAGCTTCAATCTCATTGTGTTGATGATTACTTTGGGAATGTCTTAATGGTGTTGTAACTGTAGATGTACTGTTAGCTTTAATTGACTTCTCAGAGGTTTTCGGACTTTTAGTGGATTTCTTCACTACAGATTGCTCTGTTGCTTTTCTTTTCCCTTTACCAGTACTACTATTTTTCCCTTTAGAATTAATTCGTACAGAATCAAGATTTTTATGTTGCTCTTTTCTTTTCAAACTATTCACCTTCCTTCCCTACTATACTCATATCCCAAATGCGTTCAATATGTTCTTAATTTTTGAAGTTTTCTTTTTTGTACACGTTGGTTATAATAGGTATTAGTTACTGGAGGTGCTTATACCATGAATTTCTGGATTGTAATGACTGTTCTTGTTTTATTTCTTACGGCTATTTTGACTAGTTCATATAACGAAGATAAAACAAAAGGACTTTAAGCCTTCAACACAAAAAAGCAGCTAACTTTCTCACTAGGAGAAGGTAGCTGCTTTTTTGATTACAACAATGAAATTAACATACTAGTTTTTTAGTAAATTCATTTCAGTCATGCATGCTTCACATACATATCTTTCTTTGAAGTCAGCGACTTCAACCATAGAACCACAGAATACGCATTTAGGACGATATCTTTCCAAGATAATATGATCTCCCTGTACAAAAATTTCAACAGGGTCACCTTCATTCATCAGATAACGCTTGCGAAGTGATTTGGGAAGGACAATACGTCCTAACTGATCCACTTTTCTTACCACGCCTGCTGGTTTCATTATTTCACCTCTCTTGTGTCGAATAAATTTGCAAGTAATTTCGAGAGAAAACCATGCTCTAACTATTTTCGACAAAGAGTTACAAATTCCTGCAAATATATTAAAATAATAAATTTCCTATTTTTCACAGTAGGTTTGGAAAGTCATTTTGTCTTAATGCTTCATACAAAATACAAGCAGCAGAATTGGATAAATTCAATGATCTTACGGCATCAGTCATCGGCATTTTAATACAATTATCAATGTTACTATAAATTAATTCCTCAGGTAATCCTTTTGTTTCTTTTCCAAAAACAATAAAATCTCCATCTTGGTATGAAACATCAGAATACATTTTTTTTGCTTTTGTACTTGCATAATAAAAATTAGCAGTAGTATTTTTTTCTTGTAATTCAGCAAATGAGTCATAATACTGAATGTTCACTGCATGCCAATAATCTAAACCTGCACGCTTTAATTGTTTATCGTCCGTGCTGAAACCAAGCGGACGCACAAGATGCAAATGCGCTCCTGTTGCAGCACATGTTCGAGCTATATTACCTGTATTTGCGGGGATTTCTGGTTCGACTAAAACGATATGAAAAGCCATTATTATTCTCCATTCTCTTATAAATTCATATTCTGTTAACAAACTCTCAATATTTTACATCAAATTTACAGAACGTTAATTCTGAGGTTATTGTTCTCCTTCATACTGAAACTAATGATGAAAAGTTAAATTCAACCTTTCGATGTAATTTTCATTTCTGGAAGACAATCGAGAAGCTATGAAAAGTTAAGGAGTGTTACTATGCAAAAGAAAATTTTAATTGTTGATGACGAGCCTTCAATTTCCAAATTGATTGAATTCAACTTAAAGCTTGCCGGCTTTGAAGTTCTATGCGTTGCCGATGGCGAAGCAGTATTTCAATCTTTACGAGTATTTCGTCCTGACTTAATCATACTAGATCTAATGCTTCCGAAAATGAACGGAATTGAAGTTTGCCGTATACTACGAAATCAAAATAATGCTGTTCCCATTATAATGCTTACTGCACTACATGATATCGCTGATAAAATTAATGGTCTTGATAATGGTGCTGATGATTATATGACGAAACCATTTAGTCCACAAGAATTAATCTCACGCATTACAGCTATTTTCCGTAGAATAGATACTTTACCTGGAATAAGTAAAGATGTACAATATCAAATTGGTTCATTGAATATTTGGGCTGACCAACGACAAGTTTTTCTCAATGAAGAGTTAATTGAACTTACTCCCAAAGAATTTGAGTTGTTACTATTCCTTTGTAAGCATGAAGGAAAAGTGTTAAGTCGTCAACAATTGCTGCATGGCGTTTGGGATTACCACTTCCTAGGTGACACGCGGATCGTAGATGTTCATATTAGTCATCTTCGTGATAAAATTGAACGTAATGCCCGTAATCCAGAGTATATTACAACTATCCGCAATGTCGGCTATAAGTTGCAACCACCGAAAGTAAGCACAAGTTCATTTGCATAATATTTACTAGCAAGCAAAGACCGCCCTTTCTCAGATACGAGATAAGAGCGGTCTTTGTATATTATTAGTGCAAGTTCATATTCGACGCCTACTTTGCTACGTTAGCTTGATCACGAGCGGACATTTTGAACTACCTCAATTACAATGAAGGTTCAAAAGGCGGGCTTTCAGAATCGAGAAGATGGAACGCTACTTGTGGGAGGAGGAAACGCAAATGTACGTTATTGGTACATGCGTACCGGACTTCCCAAGTTCGTTTCATATTCGATGTCGAATAACCTACGAAGCTAATCATCGTTATCAAAGTCCACTTTTTGAACTACCTCTAAAATTAAGCGTTATTAGCTTGGAATTCTTTCATGAAAGTAGCCAACGCCTCGCAGCTTTCAAGAGGAACCGCATTATAAGTTGAAGCACGAAGTCCACCTACATCACGGTGACCTTTCAATCCTACAAATCCAGCAGCCTCAGACTCTTTGATAAATTGCTTCTCAAGATCTTCATTTGCAATACGGAACGTAATATTCATTGCAGAACGATTTTCTTTATTCGCACATCCAACATAGAAGCCATTACTCTCATCAATAACATCATAAATAAGTTTTGTTTTATTAAGGTTGAACTGTTCAAGAACTTCAAGTCCACCTTTTTCTTTGATCCATTTCAATACTAGACCAACCATGAACACTCCAAAAGAAGGTGGTGTATTGTATAGGGAATTTGCATTTGCATGAGTATCGTAACGGAACATTGCTGGAATAGTTTTTGGACTAGCAGCAATTAGATCTTCACGTACGATAACGACAGTAACACCTGACGGACCAAGATTTTTCTGAGCTCCAGCATAGATCATACCGAATTTACTTACATCCACTGGACGGCTCAAAATATCACTAGACATATCAGCAATTAGTGTTACACCATCAAACTCAGGGAAGCTTTGGAACTGAACCCCACCAATTGTTTCATTCGTAGTAATATGTACATATGCTGCATTTTCTGGTACAACAATCTCAGAAGCTTCAGGCATACGCATATACTTATCTTCTTTAGTAGATGCAACAATAACAGCTTCACCGACAACAGTCGCTTCTTTGTAAGCTTTACCCGCCCAAGCACCTGTATCTACATATGCTCCAACTTTACCTTCGGAAAGGAAGTTCATAGGAATCATTGCAAATTGTGTACTTGCTCCACCTTGAAGGAATAAAATTTTGTAGTTAGAAGGAATGTTTAATAGCTCACGAAGAACATCTTGAGCTTCTTGATTCACTTTTTCATAAAGAGCACTACGGTGAGACATTTCCATTATTGCCATGCCAGCACCTTCATAATCAACAAATTGAGCTTGAGCCTGCTCTAATACTTCCAAAGGAATTGCTGCAGGACCAGCATTAAAATTATAAGCACGTGTCATTAAATTTCATCCTTTCTGATTACACCATCAATATCTTAAACTATATCAATTTTAGTACATTCCATCAAGTAAAATCATTTCATTATTACGAAAAAGTCGAACAAATTCTAATTTTCTATAACGAACATTCGGATTTTAAGGATATATAGCTAAATAATAGATGATTATTGAGGTGAATATTCACTCTTCTATATGATTTAATAAGTATATCAAAATTCATCAGATTATTGTGTTAATATTTTGTGAATAAATTCACATTTGTATTTATTTTTTTATCTACACAAAAAAAGCTGCTTTACTAACGAATGCTCGTCACTAAAGCAGCTTTCTCGAATTTCCCGTTTGCGGAGAATATATTTACTTCGTACTAACTAATTAGCAACCGAAGTATAGGTTGAATTCATGTGGATGAATACGGATTGCTACTTGTTTCGCTTCAGAACGTTTCAATGCAATGTAGTTAGCAATGAAGTCTTCAGAGAATACGCCGTTTTCAGTCAAGAATGTAGAATCAGACTCAAGAGCATCAAGAGCTTCTTCTAGAGAACCTGGAACGCTACGAATTTCTTTCTTATCTTCTTCTGGAAGATCATAGATATTTTTATCGAATGGTCCGTAACCAAGAGCAACTGGATCAAGACCTTTTTTGATACCATCAAGACCAGCAAGCAACATAGCTGCAAATGCAAGGTATGGGTTAGCAGTAGTATCAGGAGTACGGAACTCGATACGACAACCTTTAGGAGATACTGCTGCAATTGGAATACGAACTGCTGCAGAACGGTTCCCTTTAGAGAATACCAAGTTAACTGGTGCTTCATAGCCAGGAACTAGACGTTTGAAAGAGTTTGTACTTGGGTTAGTAATAGCGATAAGAGCCGGAGCATGGTATAGAACACCAGCGATGTAGCTCATTGCCATTTTGCTTAGGTTACCATAAGCACCTTTTTCGTAGAATAAAGGCTCATCTCCATTGAAGATAGAAGAGTGAACATGCATACCGCTACCGTTATCACCAAATAGTGGTTTCGGCATGAATGTAGCTACTTTACCCCATTGTTTTGCAACGTTTTGTACGATGTATTTATATTTAAGTAGGTTGTCACCTGTTTTTGTTAATGTATCGAAACGGAAGTTAATTTCAGCTTGACCAGCAGTTGCAACTTCATGGTGATGACGTTCAACGCGAAGGCCAGTTTCTTGCATAACACGAACCATCTCAGAACGGATATCTTGTTGTGCATCAGTTGGAGCAACTGGTACATAGCCACCTTTAACGCCAACTTTGAATCCAAGGTTACCGCCTTCTTCTTTACGTCCAGTGTTCCAAGCAGCTTCCTCAGAATCTACAGAATAGTAAGAAGATTTCATGTCATTGCTAAAACGAACATCATCAAAAATGAAGAATTCAGATTCAGGAGCGAAGTACGCTGTAGTACCAACGCCAGTAGTTTGTAGATATTCTTCAGCCTTTTGAGCGATACTACGTGGATCACGATCATAACGATCACCATTCGGTGTATGAATGTTACACATGATGTTAAGTGTTGGATGAATTGTGAACGGATCTATGAATGCAGATTCAGTATCTGGCACCATTACCATATCTGATTCTTCAATACCACGGAAACCAGGGATAGATGAACCATCAAATGCAACACCTTCTACGAAAGTATCTTCACTAACTTCAGTAGTTGGCAACGTAATATGATGTACCCCACCATTAAGACCTATAAAACGGAAATCTACAAATAAAATGTTGTTTTCTTCAAGAGTTTTGATAATTTGTTGTGCTGACATATAAAACTTCCTCCATTTCCGAACAATCAGATGTAATAGTAGAATAATGTTCAATTTCTCGTTTAACTTTATGTTGTAATTATAATTCTCACTATTGGTATCGTCAATAGTCATGTAAGGTATTTTTTATGCATATGTTAGGTTAACTCACAAACCTAACATGAGTCAATAAACCCTTTAATATCAAGGACTTTCGGTTATTTTAGCGGATGAAAGCGTTATCTTAGCATCTATTTTGCACAAAAATTATGTAGAAAAGTACAAACAAAAATGATCTTTATTTGTAGCTTTATCCATTTTTAGAATAAAAACTTTATTTCATAACTATTTTAGTTCAATAGTACCATCAGATGTTTCATATTTTATTGTAGTTTGAGTTTTATATGGTTCACTACAAAATACGCTCACAATATGTAACATAACCCACTATTTGTATGTTAAGTTTGTAAGTTTAAACAATGATGTATTCCTACACATAGTAAAGAAGCCTTTGATATCAATTCGTAAACACGAATCATTCGAAGACTTCTCTATTTGTAATTATATATACTTTGATCAAATTATACTTTTGCAATAATTATCGTGCAAATCTATTTCTTCCACTCTGTAAATGCCTCAGCAGGAGCTTTCACTGTGTTGAATGATTTACCGACAATTGGTGCTAACTTCTCAAGATCTTTCAACAAGTTAGCAAATTGATCTGGGAATAATGATTGTACACCATCACCAGTCATAGAATTATCAGGATCAGTGTGCATTTCAATAATTAACCCATTCGCACCAGCAGCTAATGAAGCTTTGGACATCGGTTCTACAAGTTCACGTCTACCTGTTCCATGACTTGGATCAGAAATTACTGGTAGATGACTGAGCGATTGTAATACCGGAATTGCAGTAAGATCCAATGTATTACGAGTATACGTTTCGAATGTTCTGATCCCGCGTTCGCATAACATTACATTGGGATTACCGCCCGCTAAAATGTATTCCGCTGCATTTAATAGTTCATCGTAAGTTGCACTGAAGCCGCGTTTCAATAATACCGGAGTTTTGATAGTACCTAACTTACGAAGTAGATCAAAGTTTTGCATATTACGTGTACCTACTTGCAATATATCAGCATACTCCGCGCACACATCTACATATTCCGGTGTCATTACCTCTGTAATCGTCAGCAAGCCATGTTTCTTGCCCGCTTCTGCCATCATTACTAAACCTTCAACACCCACTCCTTGGAAGCTATATGGACCCGTTCTAGGCTTAAATGCACCACCGCGAAGTACTTGACCACCTGCGGCTTTCACTAGTCGGGCAATCTCATCTATTTGCTCTGGGCTCTCTACAGCACACGGGCCACCCATAACAACAACATGCTCCCCTCCAATTTTGACGCCATTGATCTCAATAACCGTATCATCTGGGTGGAAATCTCTACTCGCCAGCTTATATGATTTTGAAATTTTAATAACATTCTCTACATTTTTCATTGCTCTTAATTGTTCTCCAAGTTGTGAGTCTGCTTGACCAATAATTCCGATAACCGTACGATCATTTCCTTTGGATACATGAGCTTGCATTCCATCTTTACGTTCAATGAATGATACAATCTCAGAAATATGTTCATCCGCTACATTATTTTTTGTTATTACGATCATGAATAATCTCTCCCTTTTCGCTTTTAAGCTATATGATGTGTTGTTACATTAAAATTAACATTTGTACCTAAGCATTCTGATTTTTATGAAATACACGTTCCCGCTTTTACGCTTGTTCGCTTTTAAGCTTTGACGCTGTTATGCTTTTGTGCTTTTATTCGTTAAAGTAAATATACATCAGTTTTCTTCATTCGTCAACACTTTGAATTTGATTAGCTGTTTAAGAGTGGTAGCTATTGAGGTGCTGCGATGACTAATCGCTGTTCCGATCGCCGTTGTCCTCGGATTTATTGAATGAACATAGTGGTATAAATCCGAGGACAAAAACTAGCGCTATCGCTTTTCCACCAGTGATTAGTCCTCTACGCTATACTAGATGCTCCAACCATAAAGATGTATAAATACATATCAAGAAATAAATTGTTTTGCATAGGTTATCCTCATTAACTCACTGTTGCAAAACAAAAAAAGCCCTTCATTACTAATAACGATTAGTAATGAAGGGCTCACAATATGGACTTATTTTAAGTGGTTTTCGTCTTGATTCTCGGTAATATTTTACTCATATTAACTGAACGCTTAAGTTCCCATGTAGATTCATCATTATGATCATACTTTTCAAGATATTCAATAACTTCCTTAGTTAAGGCTGTTGGAGTTGAAGCACCAGATGTTACTGCAACACGATCAATACCTTGCAGCCATTCTTGCTTTAACTCGGATAGATCAGCAATACGGTAAGCTTTCACTCCTGCAATCTCTTCAGACACTTGTGCTAGGCGATTAGAGTTATTGCTACGCGGGTCGCCAACTACAATACATAACTGTGCTTCACCAGCTTGACCAGCTACTGCTTCTTGACGAACTTGAGTGGCAAGACATATTTCATTATGAACTTCAGCATGAGGAAATTTCTCCTTCAACTGATCAATAATATGTCTAATATCCCATTGCGACATCGTCGTTTGATTCGTAATTAGTAGAGGAGTATTCTCGTCAAATTGCAAGTTAGCAATCTCATGATCTTTCTCTATTAAATGTACCATGTCAGGAGCAACACCAATCGCACCTTCTGGCTCAGGATGTCCCTTCTTGCCAATATAGATCGTGTGAAAACCTAGCTCGCTCTTCTCACGAATGATATCATGAGTTTTTGTTACATCTGGACATGTCGCATCAACGACAGTAAGACCTTTATCACGAGCTCTTTGACGAACTTCTGGTGAAACGCCATGTGCTGTGAAAATAACTGTACCCGTTTCAATTTGTTCCAATATTTCAAGGCGATTCTCACCATCTAAAGTGATAACACCTTCTGTTTCAAATGCATCTGTAACATGCGCATTATGAACGATCATACCTAATATATAAATCGGTTTTGGCAAATTTTCGTTTTTTGCAGTTTGTAATGCCAATACCATTGCATCTACTACTCCGTAGCAATAACCTCGTGGAGATATTTTCACGATTTCCAACTCATCGCACCTACTCTCATTATCATTACCATCAATAGATGTATAATTCACATTCATCTTCCTAAGCGTCACTTCGTTATCATAGTCCACTTTTTGAACTACCTCTATTATAGACCATCATACTAATTAGGAAAAGTCTATTGGCAACCACACAGTAAATGTCGTTCCTTTACCTTCCAAAGTAGCTACCTCAACGCTACCTTGATGTTCATCAAGTATCCACTTGGCGATTGCTAGACCAAGCCCGGTACCAACTGTTACACCACGAGAAACGTCTGCACGGTAGAAGCGATCAAATATATGAGGGACTTGATCAGGATTCATTCCAATCCCACTGTCTTCTATTATCCAAGCAATGTGATGTTCCGTGCGCATAACAGTGAAATTCACATCACCAACAGGAGTGTATTTGAACGCATTTTCAATAAAGACAAACAGTAATTGTTGCAGATAATCTTCATTACCATGGATGTAGACACCTTTTAATTCAGAGAGATCGCCAACTTCCCATTTTGCTTCACGAGGAAGTAATTGAGCTCTACGTACAACCGCTTCAGTTAAATTATGAATATCTACTTTTTCTTTCTCCATTATATATCCTGCATCCGCACGAGCAAGAGCAAGAAGATCATTTACAAGCGTAGACATTCGTTTAGCCTCAGCTGAAATATCTATTATGGCTTCATGAGATAACTCAAAGTGAGTACCATTAAAGTTCACAGTATCTAAAGGTTCACTTATCGCACCATTTTGTTGTTCAGTCTGCTTCCACATTTTATCAAGTAGATCGATATTTCCACGAATTGTTGTAAGTGGCGTACGAAGTTCATGCGAAGCATCTGATACAAAGCGACGTTGGGCCATATAAGCTTCATCTAGCTCGTTGTATGCCTTCTCCAAACGAGAGAGCATCATATTGAGTGTAGTAACAAGTGTACCTATCTCATCCTTAGCTATCGGCATAGGTATTCGTACGCTTAAATCGGCACCATTTTCGATCTGCTTCGTAGCGTTGATCACATTTTCAATTGGCCGTAACGCTTTTCTAGCAATAATCAATCCAACGGTAAATGCAATAAGCACAACGATAATTGATGAAAATAGTAAAGTATTACGTAAACCTATTAAAAATTGATCTTCATTATATGGAATAGCTCCAACTTGCAGCAAACCAACTAGTACACCATTAATCTCAAGAGGTCGTTGATAAGTAATCATACGATATTTCTTATGGTCAAGTTCCACCATTACTTCTACAAAGCCTGCTTCCAAAGATTGAGAAGCATCGGGATAAGGAATAACAAAATTTTGTTCGAACAAATTCGTTGATTGTCTGTAATTGCCTTCACGGTAATTGATCAACTGTACATAGATGTTTTTCCCTTCAATTCGTGATTGACGGTCAAGATTGAGATCAAGCGTGTCGAACATTACTGTTCCTGTAATTACTAAATTTTTACTTTCTGTCTTTACCATATCTCTAAGCTCAGCATACGTATTCCAGTTAATAAATAAATAGACGATAACACCGAATATTAATAATGCTCCAGTTAAAAGTCCCGAATACCATAATGTTAATCTAAATCGTAGTGACAAGGCTTTAACCTACCTCTCCTCTAAGCACATATCCAGTTCCACGAACTGTAATAATAATACGACTATGACCGCCTTCCTCTAGCTTTTGGCGCAACATCGCGATATATACTTCAAGTACGTTTGACTCTCCACTGAAATCATAACCCCATATTTTTTCCATAATCGTATCTCTTGTTAGAACCCGCTTCGGATTTTGCATAAATAATAATAGTAAGTCATACTCTTTCGAAGTTAATTCTATTCTTCTTCCCGAACGAATAGCTTCCCTTGCATCGATATCTAATACAAGATCTTCGTACGTTAATACACTTTCTGATTTGTCTAGCTTGTCTACTTTTCGTCTAAACAAAGCTCTAGCTCTTGCGAGTAGCTCCTCTAGCGCAAATGGCTTAACTACATAATCGTCAGCCCCAAGATCAAGTCCTTTCACGCGATCATTCACTTCATCTTTTGCAGTAAGCATTAGAATCGGCACTTGACTACCACTCTCACGAATGCGACGACATACTTCCATTCCATCAATATATGGCATCATGACATCAAGAATCACGAGATCAGGTTCTTTCTGCATGAAGCTTTTCAAGCCATCTGCGCCATTGTTGGCTATCGTTATTTCATATCCTTCAAAAGCAAGTGATCGCCTTAACATCGACGTTATTTTATCATCGTCATCGATGACTAGTATATGTTGTCTCATATGTAAAACCTCCACAGTTTATTAATAAAGACGCAGAGATCAATTCCCCGCGTCTTTATTTATATTACATCCTATTTTAAACCAAATTCGTTTTTATCGCCAATCGTAATAGAAAGTGTCATTTCTTTATTGTTACGAATAATTTTAAGCTCTATCGATGTACCGACCTCTTTGGACTGGATATACGTTATAAGCTCATTCATCGTTTTGATCGTTTCATTATCTACACCAGTAATAACGTCGAATTGTTTCAAGTCACCGACATACGCTGGAGAATTATAATAGACACTTCTTACAATTGCTCCTTCAGTAGTAGTCAATCCTAATTCTTTAGCGATGTCTTCCGTTAGATTTTGCAAATCTGCTCCGATAAATGGTGCAGCTGCTTTTGGTATTGCGGTGTCGTTTTTCAGAGCTTCCAACACTTCATTAATCGTAGAAGTTGGTATTGCAAAACCTATCCCTTGCGCTGTAGAGCTTACAGCGGTGTTGATACCAATAACTTCACCATTTGTGTTAAGTAACGGACCACCAGAGTTACCAGGATTGATCGATGCATCTGTTTGCAATAGATTTTCGTAGTTACGAGTACCTTCTGTATCAGAAATATCAATCGGACGTTCCTTGGCACTCAATACACCAACTGTTAGTGTATGGTCAAAGCCATACGGGTTACCAATAGCTATAACCCAGTCTCCGATTTGAATATCATCAGAGCTACCTAATGGAAGAGTAGGGAATTTTTCATCGCCTTTTATTTTCAAGACAGCAAGATCTAATTCATAACTTGAACCTAGAAGTTCTGCAACGAATGGTTTCTCATATCCTTCAACAACGACACGGATTTCATCAGCATCAGCAATGACATGCTGATTCGTTAGAAGATAACCTGTCTCATCGAAGAAGAACCCAGTACCCATACCTGTTTGTTGCAAATCGCTAGTTGAACCTGTATCCCCACTATTTGATTTGGGGATATTATCACCAAAGAATTGTCTAAAGAATGGATCATCAAGTAAAGAACTTGATCCCCCACCACCAGATGAATATGATGCATAGGTTTCAATCTTTACTACTGCTGGACTAGATGATGCAAACAGAGATGCAATATTATTAGGACGATCTGTTAATGGAGTACTAGTAGAAGCTGTACTACCTTTTTCAGAAGTTGCCGTTTTGGATGAGTCACTTGATCCATTGTTCAAAGTAGATGTTTGCGTTGATACTACACCGCCTTGAGAGAACCAATTTTGCACATCTGCCGTGTACATTAATAAGCCTACTGCAATGACACCAGCCATAAACGAGAGAAAAATCTTACCAAACCCATTTGCCTTCTTCTCCTTATTTGGACCAAAAGGATCATTACCACCACTTTGTGATGTCGTAAAAGGACGGTAATTAGTTTGAGGTTGTGCCTGCTCATTATATACAGGAGGTGTTAATTGATTGACGTATGGATCTTGCTGATAAGTTGGTGTAGTATTGGTTTGATCTTGAGCATTGGGTCGACCATTACCATAAGTATAGTAGTACATCGTATCATCTTGATTTTGCACTGTAGATGATCCGTTAGAAGTTGAGTCATTGTTAACTGAAGTGTATTGTGCATCTTGTATATTTACTGCTTGATTACGATTTGTTTCATTAGGATTAGAGTATGCAGATTGACTATATATCTCTTGTTGTGATTGTCCTTGTTGTCCATTATTCGTATTATAACTTGACGCTGTACCGTTACTTGATTCTGATTTGTCACCACTTGATGAGGCATTCGAATTACCTTCGCCCTTGAAGAAATCATCATAGTTGTTCTTATTGTTATTATCCATTTTTCGCTCCTCCTAAAACTATTCATATACTTCTGAATGTAAGTCTACTAATAATGCTTTTTCCGAAGTATACTCTATATCAATTTCATAACCTATTCTTTGGATATCTCTATCTTGCACAATTTACCTTAAAACAAACTTAAAAAATTATGAATTTCAAATAATTTTGTATACGTCCAATTGTCTGCTGTATTAAATAGAATGAATAATAAAAGCTCCCCACATAAGTAGAGAGCTTTTGTCGTTCATTATTAACTGGAGTTACTTACCTTCATAATATCTAAAAATGGAACTTTAATAATGTCGCCATTACAGCTAACATGTACAAGTTTTGTCCTAGAATCTAGTCCAACGATACAACCTATCACATCTTCTTCCGAATTCCATACCTCTAATCTTACATCTGACTTTTCATCCTTTGCTTCTACTAGTCGTTCTCCTAATTCTTCTAATTCATACTCGTCTCTCGTAGGCCTTTTAGGTTTCGAGCTACTTTTTTTAGGTTTTGGGATCATTCTATAGTCACTCCCTTAACTTTACTGGATTCCCACAACGTATTACCCTGTAGCTTTTCCATATTCCAAAACCTCCAAATCAAGCACACCATTTTTATGAAAAGTACGGACACTTTGAGCCGTATAGCAATAAGCGATAAAACGAGCTTTTCCAGCTATAATAACTCTAACAATATGAGTAGATACATTTCCCTTACTATCATTGTATATTAATTGCATGTCTTTACCAATATATTCTTGCATCAAGACCACCGCCTTAAGAACATTTGATCTCATTATATACGAACGAACGTTCTTATTGCAAACAAATATAAAAATCCTCACTCGGCACTAATTTACGCTGCCAACGAGGATTTTAATTAGGTCTAATATGTCATAATTATTTATGCATCAATGGCTTCAATGCTGCTTCCAGTCGAACAACTGCCTGCTTACCTTTCTCTAACCATTCATCCGATACAGGTGCATCAGGATCAATTGGCGCTTGGAATTGATTGAAAGAAGCAGAGATAATACCTACATCACCACTTGGATCATTACCTTCATTATAGAGATGATTCAATACAAATGGTTCACTCAGTTCAATATAGGCATTCGAATGACCAACTTCACTCGCGATCTCACCATTAATAACTTTGAACGGTACACGTAACCATACTTTATTCTCTGTATCCAGCGATTGATCAAAAAAACCACCATCATAATCCCAATTGCCTCCAAGCATAAACCCTAGTCCGGCACTCACCTGATTCATCTCATCATAAGCGAGCTGCTTACCAGCAACCTGTGAAGTAATAGTAATCATACAGATCCCCCCATCATCTTATCAACTCATATTGGGAATTAGTATGCATCAATGGAAATAGAACTATACGAGTAGTTAGAAACTAGCGGTTAGCCCAACCCTTTCGGTGAGCAAGTACTGCTAATTGCGTCCGATCATCAAGCTCGCATTTCATAAGCAAATTACTGACATGTGTCTTTACCGTTTTAATACTTATATGAAGTTCTTCGCCAATTTCCTTGTTAGACATGCCATCAGCAACGAGTAGTAGCACTTCTCTTTCTCGTTCTGTAAAACTTTCATCGCCTTGCTGAGTACGTTGTACGCGCAAACCTCTCGTCAAGGACTGTGAGACTTCCGTTGTCATAACAGGCATACCTTTAAGTGCACCTTTCAAAGCAAAGATTAATTCTTCCGCAGACACGGTTTTCAGCACATAGCTTATTGCACCCGCTTCAATCGATTGATATACTTTATCATCTTCAAGAAAGCTTGTCAGCATCACAATTCTCATATTAGGATATTGTTCTATAATACTGCGTGTTGCTTCAATCCCATTCATTACTGGCATCATTAGATCCATTAATATAAGATCAGGATGTTGAGACTCATTCATTGCATTTAGAAATTCCAGCGCTTCTTGTCCATGACTACATTCGGCAATAACAGAAAAACTTGGCTCCAGCATCAGATATGTTTTCAAGCCTAATCGCACCATATCATGGTCATCAACGATCATAATATTCACCGTCTCATCTATACTCATGACTGCAGCTCCTTTTCCTTTAACTTAGGTATCGTTACTTTGACAATCGTACCTCTACCTTCTTTACTAATAATTTCAGTTAAACCACTCAGCTTCTGAGCTCGTTCTTGCATTGTGGACAGACCATATGATTTTCTCGATAGCGCTTCATGCTTAAAGCCGATCCCATCATCTTGCAATGTCATTATCACTTGGCTATCCGTCTCATATAGTGTTAATTGACAGCTTTGAGATTGCGAATGTTTCACAATATTGGCCATAGCTTCTTGGATAATTAGAAAGAGTTGGTGCTCTTTCGCTTCTGATAAAGGTGCCTCGATACGATACTCTAATTTACCTTGAATATTGTTTTGACGACAGTAATCTGGATACCAGTGCGTTAATGCACCTTGTAAACTGCGGTTTTCTAATTCCATTGGTCTTAAATGTGCGATGAATTTCCGCATCTGTTGCTGGGCTGTGCTCGACATCGTTACAAGTTGTAGCGTTACTTGATCTGCTTGTTCGGGATTCACCTCACGCAATTTGGTAATAGATGATGCACACATATGGATTGCAAACAATTGCTGACTTACACTATCGTGCAAATCTCGAGCAAGTCGCTTGCGTTCTTCTAATACAGCAGACTCTATTGAGGCAGATTCCTGAACAACACGAGCTTCACCTAACACTTGCAAATACGAGAGTTTTTGCTCTGTCTGTTCAAGAAATTCATTGAATTGTTCAAACAGTTCGCTAAGTGGATCATCATTGTTATAGCGTACTCTTGTTCCATAATCACCGTTTACTGCATTTTTGATTGCATATTCCAATCGTTCTAAACTATTGCGCTCTTTTCTAGTAACAAAATGTGCAAGTACGGCACTGAAAAGCACCGTAATTACAACTGTTATCAGCCATAGTGAAATTGTATGATAGTAAGGTTCTAACAATATATAAAGTACAAGTCCGAGCAAGGTAGAACTAATCGAAAGTAGCAATACTCGATTAGCAAGCGAAAATGCTTTTACTTTATTGAGTTTAATAGAAGCCATTACCTACCCTACTTTCTTAACTTTTACATCTCCAATAAATGTTGACACGACAATTAGTATTTTACGCTCACATTCATTGAAATGATTACTTTGTTGATTGACCTGCGACATAATTCCACCTTCACGCTGATCTAGAAACTTACTATCACCAATAAAAGCATTCATTTGAACTTTAACTCCAACCGTAACATCATTCGGTACAAATACTTTAATATCACCGATAAATGCGGATATTATAATACGTGTTTCGCCGTATGGTATTTGAGCTTTTGTAAGATCTATCGTTGTATCTCCGATAAATGCTGATAAGTTCATCGGTTTAAGCTCCCAGTGTTGCTTACCGAAATGGAAATCACCGATAAACGTAGACTTATTAATTTTGTGATCACCGTATTCGCCAAATGTGTGATCATATGAATGATCATGTCCCCAATTTTTCCACTTGGGACGAGATGACGATGATTGTGATTCCTCATAAGTTGGACCGTAACTCTGTTGCTGAGATGAGTATTTGTCATCTTCATAATCTGGGCTTTTCATTGTTGGATCTTCATGCAAAGGTGGCGGCGGTTGCATATTCGGATTGTATTTATTCCATGTTGAATCATTGCTTTCCTCATGCTTACGATTATTCGTAATCAGTTTCACGCCATAATATATAATCATGACACCTACTAAGATCATAATGATTTTGCCAAGTCCAATATCAATAAAACCAAGCTGTTTCCCGAGGAACCAACTACCGACAACTATTACAATTAGTCCAACACCGTACTTATCAAAAAATGATCGATTCATTGTACATTCATCCTCTCGTCTTTCTTATATATCTAGTATAGCTAAATTTAACAATTCCACACAGCGTCGATAGATTGAAAATGTTCTCGGTCTAGAGACTGAGAGAGTTGGTATAAACAATGACAGCTATTTGGACAGTCAATGCTCCAATCTTGACCGCTACGTGGACAGTCGTTGCTCCAATCGACTTTTGTTCAAGAATTTATTGGAAGATAGTTTAAGGTGAAAATCCTTGAACAAGGCCGAACGCTACCGCTTTTCCACAATGACTGTCCTGTCCTCTCCGCTATGTTTGGGTGAATGCGGAGAATAGTGAAATTCACTTGAATTAATTGTATATTACTATAATTAGAATCGACTTAAGAGATAGTTAAAGGATGGAATCCGCTATAAAACGAATTCCATCCTTAATAATTACTCACTAATTAATCCTTATGACTATTTCAGTGACTTTAGAGTTTCTATATTACTCTGTGGATCATTTAAGGTCTAAAGGATGATGTGGATATTTCTGTTTTTTAAGATTTATGGTTGGTAATAGATTGTGAAGGAGGAGCTTCAATGCATCCTATACTAGAGTTAATTTATTGCGCTTAGAGAGGGGACAAGGGGCAGAGATAGAATTAATTCGGAGAT
Organism: Paenibacillus endoradicis; assembly: GCF_024721975.1. Next base: position 61,783 of record NZ_JANQBB010000006.1, read on the forward strand.
ACGAGCCGTTGATCAATATCATATAGTGGCTATGGACATCAAGAGGAAACAGAATGCAGCTCTGTACTCTATTAAATCAATAGCCACATTCTACTTCCGTGCATATCATAGGATATTCAAATTTGAATAAAAATCCAACTCATGGTTACTAAAAAGGAATACATAGATATGTGAGGGAGCATGAGATTACTTCGCTACCACTTAATAAGTTTAGAGGTGTCATATATCCTCCCCCTCGTTTGTATGTAATGATTACGTTCAAGAGACTTGAGTCGCGTACAATCGTGCATAAATGCCGCCGCTACGCAGCAATTCCTCATGCGTACCACTCTCAGCTATCTCTGTGCCTTCCAGCACGACGATTTGGTCGGCATGACGGATCGTGGATAGCCGATGGGCGATCACCAGTGTTGTGCGATCCTTGGATATTTCGTCAAGCGCCTGCTGAATCTCTTGCTCTGTCTTGATATCAAGCGCCGATGTTGCTTCATCCAGAATGAGAATCGGTGCATTGCGCAAAATCGCCCGTGCTATCGATAGCCGCTGTTTCTGCCCTCCGGACAGACGCACACCGCGTTCACCAATTACAGTATCGTAGCCTTGCTCCATCTTAGCTATAAAATCATGCGCTTTAGCTGCTTTAGCTGCGGCAATCACATCTTTCTGCGTCGCGTCCTTCCATCCATAAGCAATATTGTCATATACCGAGCCATCAAACAAGAACGTATCCTGCAGCACCATTGAAATATTGTCACGTAGGCTGGAAAGCGTCACATCACGAATATCGATGCCATCCACTCGAATCGAACCGGCCTGCGGGTCGTAAAATCGGTTAACTAGACTGGCCAATGTCGACTTCCCTACGCCGGTTGTGCCTACAAGCGCCACCGTCTTTCCAGAATCAATGGTCAGGTTCAGCCCCTCTAGTACAGGCGCACCATCTTGATAAAGAAATGTGACATTTTGAAAGGAGATCTGTCCCTGTACACGCGGTAAACAGACCGCGTTTCGCTTCTCATTTATGTCTTCCTCTTCTTCCAGCACTTCATATACCCGTTTAAGGCCAGCGGAGGCTCGCCCGGCCATTTCCACCAAGCCGGAAAAGGACTTTATCGGTTGATAAAACATACCCAGGTAGGCGATGAATCCGATGATATCAGCAATGCTTACCTCGCCAGTTGCCATCAATCTGCCGCCCAGTATCACGACAAACACGGTCCCCAGTGTGGTCACAAATGCTAACAACGGCAAAGAGATTTCATAGAAAAGACTGGCGCGTAAATAGGTTTTCGAATATTTCATAGCCAGACCAGAAACGTTACCCCGCTCCTCCTCCTGCCGATTGAAAATCTGGATTTCCTTCATGCCTGACAAATTTTCCTGAACCTTGCCTGAGAGTTCTCCCCGTGCCTGAGAACTTTGTCCCCATAGCGGCGACAAGCGCTTGCTTTGCCATATCGTAATTGCAAGCAGCAACGGAATCGTGATCAGACTGATCAGTGCCAGCTTCACATTAATCGTCAAGAGTATGATCCCTACTCCGATAAAGATTAGTCCGTTGACGATAAAGTCTGGAATGGCATGGGCAATGAAAATTTCTGCTTCCATCGCATCATTCACAACGCGCCCGGTCAAGTCACCCGTCCGGCTTCGATGGAAATAGCGCAAACTCATCTGCTGATATTTGCTATACAATCTTGTTCGTAAATCTGCAACATAATGAAGTGCGGCATAATGGTTCATATAGCCTGCCAGTGATGTTCCGATGGCTTGCAAACTGGTGGCTCCAAGTAGTAATAAACCAATCTTCAATGCTTCTGCGGCAAACTGACTGCTACCTTCGGTCGCCAACTGTGTCAACGAGCGGATCGCCCAGGGCAAATAAAACCCAGCTATCGTGGCCAGCACGACACCAGCAAATCCAATGCCTAACTGCAACCAGTATTTTCGCGCGCCTAGCAGGACACGCCATGCGGTTTTCATGTGGCAATCTTCTCCTTCTGTTCCTTAGCGTTTAAGAATCCTTGATCCGCCCCTTGGTCTCTACGCTTATCACGCAATAACTCGTACGTCACATACACCGGTCGCCCTGTTCGTGGTTCTAGCATAATTTCGGCATCAATGGCAAAAACCTCACGCAGCGTCCGAACCGTCATTACGCGCTCTGGCGATCCATGTTCCACCACCTGGCCCTCACGAATCGCCACCATATAGTCGGAGAAGCGCGCTGCCAGATTCAGGTCATGCAACACCATCACAATCGTCACTTGTTGACTGCGATTCAGTTCATAGAGTAGCTCTAGCACTTCAAGCTGATGGGCTAGATCCAAATAGGTAGTCGGCTCATCCAGCAGGATCAGATCGGTCTGCTGAGCAAGCGCCATCGCTATCCATACGCGCTGCCGTTGACCGCCAGATAGCGTATCTACCTCACGATGTTCAAATGCTGTAAGCTGTGTAACGGTTAGAGCCCAAGCAACTACTTCCTTATCCTCTTTGGATAGTTTGCCGAAGCCCTTTTGATGAGGAAAACGCCCATAGGCGACTAATTGAGCGACCGTCAAACCGCTCGGTGCGGTCGGCGTCTGTGGCAGAATCGCCATCTGCTTGGCTACTTCCTTAGTGGACAGTGTGCGGATATCGGCACCATTCAGATAAACCGTGCCACGCTTCGTCTTGAGTAGCCGACCGACTGCCTTTAGTACGGTTGATTTGCCGCATCCATTGGAACCAATAATCGAGGTAATCTGACCACGAGGAATTTGCAAATCTAGTTCTTTTACAATAAGCGTGTCATTATAGGCAATATCAATTTGTTGCGCTGTAATACTTTCCATGTCATCCTCCTATTTGGCCTTCGCTAGTAAATATAGAAAATACGGAACACTAATGACCGTAATGACGATTCCCGTCGGTACATCTCCCCCTAGGCTAACCGTCCGCGTAATTGTATCTGCCAGCACCACGACTAATCCCCCGGCTAAGCTAGCAGCCGGAATGAGCAATTTGTGATCGGGTCCGACTAATTTTCTTGCCATATGAGGAGCGATTAAGCCAACGAAAAAGAAGCTTCCGCCCACTGCCACACTACCAGAGGATAAAGCAACAGCAGCAATCGACAACCCCAAAAACTGCCGCTTCACGGAAAGACCCAGCCCTTCTGCCGTCTGATTGCCCAGATGGAGGGTGTTCAGCATGCGAGATTTGTAGAAGATATAGCCAAGTAAAATCAAGACCCATGGTGTAAGTACAGAAATATAGCTCCAATTATCGCCCCACAAGCTCCCCGCCAGCCAATGCAGCATGAAGCTCATCTGCGAATCATCCAGCTTGAGTGTCAGGAAGGTGGTCAGCGCCCCATATCCGCTTCCGAGCGCGACTCCAGTTAAGATCAAACCGATTGGCGAGATGTCTCGTCCACGACGATACGATAATAAGAAAATCAATCCAGCCGCCAACAGTCCGCCAACAAAGGCAAGTAGTGGTAGAGCAATAAAAGAGCTCTTTCCTGTCGATGCGATGAATACAACGAAGAGCAGGACAAACAAACCTGATCCCGAGCTAATCCCTAATGTCCCTGGACTAGCCATGTCATTGCGCAGCAAACTTTGCATTACGGCCCCAGCTGCTCCCATTCCCATACCTACCAAGATCGACAGCACGATTCGTGGCATACGAAAATCGAACACGATCAAATTTTGCTTTTCGGTACCATTTCCTAGTAGAACGTTCAGCACTTCTAGCGGTGAAAGATTCATCTTGCCAGAATTCATGCTAATGACAGCAAGCATAAGGATGAGCACCATAAGCACAACATTGACGATAATTCCCCGTTTTACTGTATAACGCTGCTTGATCATTCAAATTCCCTCCTTTGCCTACGAGCCAGGAAGAGAAAGTATGGTACACCAATGATAGAAAATATAATGCCAATTGGTGTTTCGAACGGTTTGTTAATCAAGCGACCAACCAGATCGGCTGATACGGTCAGCAACGCACCATATACCGCAGCTGCCGGAATAATGTATCGATAGTCGACACCGACCATGTATCGCACAATATGTGGAGTAATCAGACCAATAAAACCGATCGGCCCAACTACGACAACAGACAATCCCGTTAGCACGAGCACGATAATCGTCGATAAACCCTTGACCAGTCCACTGCGAATACCGAGTCCACTTGCCACATCATCACCCAAACTGAGCAGTGTTACGGAAGGTGATAGCGCTAAAGCCAGCAGTACACCACCAACAAATAGCGGTGAGATAATTAGCAATTCCTCCCACTTGGCCCCCGCTGTACTGCCTGCCGTCCAGAATGCCAATGCTCGACCTAGGTTGTAATTGATCGCCAAATACTGACTGAGCGCACCAAAAAGCATAGAGATGGACAGTCCTGCCAGCACCAGCCGCTGAGGCGTCATCCCGCGCTTGCCTAGTGATGCGATGAAGTAAGTCATCCCGGTTGCAAGCGCTGCTCCCATACAAGCAAACAGCATCATCTGCCCATATGAATAACCCGGCAGAAAAGCTAGGCAAAGCGCAATGGCGAATGCTGCCCCAGAGCTGATCCCCATCAACCCAGAGTCGGCCAGTGGATTCCGCGTCGTCCCCTGCATGATAGCACCACATACCGCAAGACTGCACCCGACAATAAGATCAGCTACGGTACGCGGAAGACGCAGGGTTTGAATAACTTGATGCTCATTGTGCGTTGGATCAAATCGGAAAATAGCCTCCCATACAGTCGCTAGACTCATATCGGCTGCGCCAAAGATAATCGACGCAGCCGACATGATAACCGTTAATCCAAGCCCTACCACCATGTACATGGTGAAGTTTATCGCTCCACGGCGTTTTTGTTCAGGCTTGTTTTTCATTGCGTTTTCCTTTCCTCACCTATTGACAGTCTAGTTTGAACCAAGGCTTCTAATTGCCCATAGTAAAAATCTATAACCTTATCCATCACATAAAGTGATTTCCTATCTTAGTCATGTGAATAAGTAACAATATGTTGTTTTAACTGCTTCAATACTGATTCAAATATTGCTGTTTGTTAATTCCGAGTTAAAACCCTATTTAGCTAATGCCAGCAATTGATTGACAATATAATCAATCAATGCACTGGAAGTAATAATATCCGTGGACCAAGATAGCGAGTTATCCACCGTTACGATCCGGTTTTGTTGTACAGCAGGTACCGATTGCCAAACCGCATTATCAGTAGGAACTTCCGTATCCCCTAAGGAGATCAGATAATCCCCCATGTAAGCGGCCAAGACCTCCATAGAGATTTCTGCCCAATATTTATCTGCGTCAATAATATCAGTTTGAACTTTTGACGGTGCCTTCATTTGAAGTTCATTATAAACAAGCTCGCCAACCGCATGCTTGGATCCAGCGATGTAATTATTTTTATCACTGAATTCTCCCATAGTAACCGTCACATCTGAAAGACCTGCATTCTGAAAGGCTAATTTCGCTTCTTCGATTTTTTCGACATAAGTATTCAAAACAGCTTTAGCTTCTTCCTGTTTGTTCAGAACATCGCCAATAAAATGTATCCGCTCTTCTGTAGTCATATCACCATAAGGGACATAAATGGTAGGGGCAATTTTGGATAAATCTTCATAATTTTCATCCCCCCATGCTAAAATGATCAGATCAGGATCAAGAGCCATGACATCTTCCGGCTCCATAGCTATTTTAGTGGAGTTTGTAATCTGGTTAGCAAAAACAGCCTCTTTCTCGCCCCTTGCGACTCTCGCCACACCTAGAGGAGTTACACCTAGGGCAACCACATCACCAATCAAATAATCGACTATAACACGTTGAGGGTTGTTAGGCACCTCAACATCACCTTTTACAGTGGATATCGTTCTGGTCTCCAATACTTCCGGTTGTTTCGTCTGTTGTGTCTGCGCAGGTATTGGATTCACCGTTCCTCCGTTATTAGTTGCTGTCCCCGATCCACATGCTGACAACAACAGCATCAAGCTTATCGTCGCCGCCAAGATCATTTCTTTACTTCTTACTTGTCCAAACATGGTTGATTCCCCTTCTCTATAAGTCTTGACTAGACCCGCTAGTTCCCCCTCATTGTAAAGAAAATGATAATCATTATCAATACCATCAACCTGCATGGATAGTGCGTTTATTTTCCGATAATCACTTGGCGTCATCTTATAATACTTCTTAAACATCCGAAACAGGTTTTTCTCATCTGCAAAACCAGATCCTGTCGCGATCTCTCTAATGGTTGCTTCTGTATGCTTCAATTCATGACATGCAGCTTCAATCCTTCTCTGAATGAGGTACTCCTGTAAGCTCATCCCTTCCTTCTTTTTGAAAAGCCGCGTCAATTGCCCACCACTGATTCCAAACATATCGGCAATTTCTTGAAACATAATCGGCTCCCTGTAATGTTTATCGAGATATATTTTGGTAGAACAGGCTGGATCTGGCTGGAGATACCGAATCTCACCACTTTCAAAATCTCTGTACACCCTATGAATCAATTGATATAGAAAACTTTTGGCCTGTAGCTTATCCATCGCCTTGCCGCGGTTCCAGCCATTCATCATCTGTTGAAACCAATCGAGTAGCAAGATGGGATTACTTGGCGTATAACCAAACTGTTGAACAAATGGATTCACTTGCTCCAGTAACAGTTGCAGGTACTTCTTGAAAAAAAGAGGTGATTCTGCTTTATAAAACACCAAAAAGGTCTTCACAATCTCCCCTTTAGGAGAAATACTGAGCAGGCTCCCCTTCCCGCCGTGAACTAAACCGAAGCGCTCCATTCCAAATGTGGTTTCATTCAGTTGAATTTGTGCTTCTCCTCCATATGTATAGATAAACATGCTGCTAGGCATTTTATATTGCTCCAACGGGTATTGGGACGTTACATTCTGAAAGCGTATATCTATTAATGTAATGATCGAACGTGTCCAAATGCGGGCAATCTTATCGATCATCTCCGGTGTAAATACCTGGCTTGCTTCTGCTTCTTCTTGCATCTATCCGCGCTCCCTCATCTCATTTATTAAAATTTATACACTAATCTTAAAATGATTTTGATTATCATTATCACAATTAATAAGATAAGTATATCATCATTAAGTGACATTGGGGAGCAGGCAACTGACTTTATGCTTTTCATCAGCTTTTTAGCATTTTACTGGCTCAATCAAGTCCTTATACAATTAACAACGCTATTCACTTTCTCGCTTCGGTTACATAATTAATCTGAGCAGTAGCCGAATATTGGAAAATATTATTAAAATGCACTTTCATCACTCCCATTGGATCCAAAACTCCTTTAATCTATAAGCCTTTATTAGATTATGCAAAATGATGTCAACAGCTTTGATGACGAAACCCACTTTTCAATTGATTGAAAATGTAAACGCTATAATCTAGGATAAAAGTATAACTTGGCTGAAATAGCGCATTTTATTAGGAACCCCCTTTTTTAGAGTTCAAGAAAATGTATCTCCACTAATCATCTTTACTGAAAAGTGTAGACATCAGACTCAAAAGAAGAACTATAAAATGCGCTGAGGTCATTAATCTATATTGGAGGTTTATCACATGAGTAAAAGTGCAACCACTAAAAGTAAGTCGGGTGGTATTAAAGTTGGTGTACAGCGCTTTGGAAGATTCTTAAGTGGTATGGTTATGCCCAACATGGGAGCGTTTATTGCATGGGGATTAATTACAGCGCTTTTCATTCCTACAGGTTGGTTTCCTAATGAAAAGTTAGCATTACTAGTTGGTCCAATGATCACATACTTACTTCCACTTTTAATTGGATATACTGGTGGTACTATGGTGCATGGTACACGAGGCGGAGTTATTGGTGCAGTTGTTACGGCAGGTGTTATCGTTGGATCAGATATCCCTATGTTCCTTGGGGCAATGATCGTTGCTCCGTTTTCAGCTTGGGTCTTGAAAAAATTTGATAAGTCCATTGAAGGAAAAATCCCTTCTGGATTTGAAATGCTAATTAACAATTTTTCATCTGGTATTATTGGTGCAGGTCTAGCCATTGTTGCTTTTAAGGCAGTTGGGCCAGCGGTAGAGAGTATTAGTAATCTTCTCGCTAAAGGCGTTGACTTCCTAATTAATACAGGTTTATTACCATTAGCTAGTATTCTAATCGAACCTGCTAAGGTACTTTTCCTTAACAATGCCATTAACCATGGTATTCTGGGACCATTAGCCATAGAGCAAGCTTCAAAATTAGGTAGCTCCATTATTTATATGTTGGAATCTAATCCAGGCCCTGGTCTTGGTATTCTACTAGCATATTGGTTAGTTGGTAAAGGAGCTGCTAAGCAATCCGCTCCAGGTGCAGCGATAATCCACTTCTTCGGTGGTATTCATGAAATTTACTTCCCTTACATTCTAATGAGACCAGCACTAATTATAGCTGCTATTGCTGGTGGTATCTCTGGTGTATTCACATTCCAATTATTGGGTGTAGGTCTAGTAGCTGCTCCTTCTCCAGGTAGTATTTTCGCCTACTTTACAATGACTCCTAAAGGTAGTCATCTAGGTATGCTTGCTGGTGTTATCATATCAACCGTTGTATCATTCCTTGTCGCCTCTCTTATCCTTAAGACAAGTAAACAAAAAGAGGATGAAAATTCTCTAGAGGATGCACAAAGTAAGATGAGTGCAATGAAAGCTGAATCTAAAGGTACAGCTACTGCACAAGCAACGAATGCTAATGTCGATTCTGATGAAGTTATAAAAAGCAAAGAAGAAGTTAGTAAAATCGTCTTCGCTTGTGATGCAGGTATGGGTTCTAGTGCGATGGGAGCTTCTGTACTTCGGAAAAAGATCAATAATGCTGGTATTCAAGTAACCGTTATTAATACTGCCATTAGTGATATTCCAAGTGATGCAGATATTGTTGTTACACATCAAACGCTAACTGACCGTGCTAAACTTAAAGCGCCTCAAGCAGAACATGTTTCGATTGAAAACTTCATGAAGAGCCCTGCTTATGACGCGCTTGTAGAACGACTTAAATAAAGATAAATATACTGTATAACGTTGACGTATTTACGTCAGCGTTATATTCATTGAAATGTATGTCCTATTTAGAAAGGAGGTAAATAAATATCACTCTTTCTACTCGACAACACAAAATTATTGATCTACTTATAGAGCAACAGAACGAAATCACTGTTGCTTATATTGCAGATCTATTAGGGACAAGTGGACGTACCATTCACCGAGAACTTATTGGCATCGAACAATATCTTCATTCTTTGCACATTGAGCTTCTTAAGAAATCGGGCATAGGAATTCGCATTCAAGCCTCTTCTGAGCAAATGGCGCACTTAAAGCAACAGTTATCTTATAAGCAACCGCTTGAGCTTAATGCGGAAGAACGAAAAATTGTTATTCTCTGTCACTTGCTTAATGTTCATGAACCTATGAAGCTGTTTACTTTATCGCATGAGCTACATGTTACGATGCCAACAATTAGTTCGGATCTAGATGAAATTGAAAACACACTTATTAAGCATGATCTCAAGCTTATTAGACGTAGAGGGTATGGCGTACAGATTAAGGGATCGGAATTTAATAAGAGACAATATATAGGAATTCTTATTGCTGCGCATGTCGATGAATCACTTCTAATTAATGAAGAACATCGTATTCATGCAAGTGGGGTTATGGAAGCTCATCTGCTTTCTTTTATCGATCGGTCTTTATTTCAAATGCTTGAACGGATACTATGGTCACTGCGAGATAAGTTACCTCAATCATTATCTCAGCAAAAATATACACAACTGATATTGAACATATGTCTTGGTATTTCACGCTTCAAAAATGATTTTCCAATTACTACTATTCCTAATGGAATTGATGCTGAAGCCCATATTCATCAAAATGTATTGAGACAGCAACATGAGTATTCGTATGGTCAATTGACCATTGAGCTACTTCATACCATTCCGATGGAACTGCCTAGAGATGAAATTATATATTTACAAGAAATCGTTGAGCTTGCCTATCAACAACAGGATGATCCACTAGAACAGTTAGAATTAGCTTCAATTATTATCGAGCTTACCCAGTGGGTAAACAGGCATGTAGAGGAGCCTCTTGCAGAAGATCCTACATTAACAGATGGATTGCTCCGTCATATGATACCAGCTATTGATCGAATTAAGAATAAAATCCCTATTCGTAATCCCATGCTATATCAAATAAAGAAAGAATTTGGATATCTGTTTCAGATTGTTCAAAACGGAATTGCAAAGCTACTACCCCAGCTTATCATCCCAGATGAAGAAGTTGGCTACATTACGGTGCATTATGGTGCTGCATTGGAGAGATTAAAGCAGCTACCTAAGAGGGCAAGAGCTGTTCTCGTATGCACAAGCGGCATTGGCTCATCCAAGCTTTTAAATGTGCGGATCACTCAGGAGTTTCCACAAATTGAGCTTCTCGGTCATTACACATGGTATGAGGCAGCACGATTGCCGCATAGTGATTATGATTTCATTATTTCTACTGTGGACTTACCTATCGATAATAAACAATATATTCGATTAAGCCCATTGGTCACAGACGATGAAATAATAAAGCTAAATTCTTTTCTAAAGCACTTAGAAAAGAAGCATATTTCAAGCACTAACATTACTGAAAAGTCGAATAGCATTCAGCGACTTCAACAGCTACAACAGCTGACGAATGCTTCGGTAGCTATTATTGATCAATTTCAAGTCATTGCTTTTGAAGGTAAGTATGATCAACATGTAACCGTACTACAGTTATTACCTCAACTTCTACAAAAGCTGTATGACGAGGGCGTCATTAATGAAATCAATTCCATCGTGGACAAATTGTATATGCGCGAGGAGCAAGGAAGCATTGTTATTCCTGATAGCAAGCTAGCACTGCTTCATACTCGATCTCGATCGATTAATGCTCCAATAGTTGTCCTTTATCGATTTCAGCAGCCAGTATTACTTAATGAAGATGATTCAACTACTGTAGAGCACACTCTACTTATGCTTGCTCCTCTAAAGCTGGATAAGAGTAGCTTAGAAATACTAAGCGAAGTGAGTGCTATGTTGCTTATTGATGAGATGATTACTTGCTTACAAAATGGTAATCCTAATGAAATTCAAAGCTTCATCTCCTCACACCTTGAGAAATTCATTAAACAAAAATTTGAATGGAGAGATTAATATGTCAATACTATCTGTGGAGAAAATTAACGTACATGCCCCTATAAAAACAAAGGAAGAAGCGATTAAGCTTGTAGGTCAAATGCTTGTTGATGCTGGTCATGTACCTGCTAATTATATTGATAAAATGCTTGAGCGTGAACAGCTAGTTTCTACTGATCTTGGTGGAGGTCTTGCTATGCCGCATGGTACGAATGAAGCGAAATCTTTAATTATTTCAACAGGAATATCCATTTTAACCGTTCCTGAAGGTATAGATTTCGGTGGAGATGAGCCTGCTAGATTAATTATTGGTCTAGCTGCTATCGGAGATGACCATATGGACGTGCTTACGAATGTTGCAATGTTAGTTTCTGATGAAGAGGAATTCGAGAAAATTATTACTTCAACTGATCCGAATGAATTGCTTGAGATCTTTAACGGAGGTCTGTAATATGCAGGCTATACATTTTGGAGCCGGAAATATTGGCCGTGGCTTTATCGGCTTACTTCTTCAGGAAGCGCAATATCATATTACCTTTGTCGATGTGAATGAGAATCTCGTTAATCATCTGAATGAAAAACAACATTACACTGTTCAATATGCAAATGAAAATAGTGATCAATTCATTGTCAACAATGTTACAGCGTTATCTGGTAATGATATTTCTAAAGTTGCAGAACAAATTACTTCTGCGACGATTATTACAACAGCTGTGGGAGTTCATATTCTCCCTTACATTGCTCCAGCAATTGCGGAAGGAATTACACAGCGTGCAAAGTTGAAATTGCCTCCACTAGCTGTTGTCGCATGTGAAAATGCTATTCGTGCAAGCTCCATCTTGAAAGAGCATGTTGTATCTTTACTAAGCGAGGAATTAAAACAAACGTATGAGCAATTTGCTACGTTTCCAGATGCTGCAGTAGATCGTATTGTACCGATTCAGCACCACGAGGACCCTCTATTTGTTACGGTAGAGCCTTTCTACGAATGGACGATTGAGAAAACAAATTGGCCAACCAATATACCTCTTATTGGTGGTGTTCATTATGTAGATCAATTGGATGCCTATATTGAACGTAAGCTATTTACAGTAAATACAGGGCATTGTACAGCTGCTTATCATGGTTATAGAAAAGGATATACAACCATTCAAGAAGCAATGCAGGATGAAGAAATGGTTCAAGAGGTTAGAGCTGCTCTTCAAGAATCTGGTGATGCGTTAATTGCTGAATATGGATTAGATCGTACAGCCCATAATCAATATATCGAGCAAATATTAGAACGTTTCAAAAATCCATATCTAACCGATGAAATTCTTCGAATTGGTCGTTCCCCAATCCGAAAAATTTCACCAAATGATCGCTTAATTCGCCCTGCAACATTAGCATATCAACATGGTATTGCTGTCAATCATCTGACTAAGGCTGTTGCTGCTGCATTGATCTATAAAGATAATGACGATAAAGAAGCAGTGGAGTTACAGCAATTTCTATTAGACCATGGCATTGATCAAACATTAACAAAATATACAGGTTTAGCTGAAGATCATCCTCTCCATAAACAAATTCATGCTCAATATAACCAACTAGGGGAGGAATAACATTGAATACAACAACATACAAAGGAATTGGCGCCTCTCCTGGTATTGCTATAGCAAATGCAATCGTTATTCATGACGAGGTATATATTCCAGAGCCTACTCAATCACAGGATAAAGAAGCTTCCTGGGCAAGAGTGCAACAAGCCTTCACTGCTGCTGAGCAAGATATTCAAGCGATCTATGAACATACAAAGGCAAAGCTAGGTGATAAAAAGGCTGAAATTTTCGAAGGACACTTAATGATACTGGAGGATCCAGATTTATTAGAAGGAATTCAAACTAGCATTGAAGAAGATGGATATGAGGCAGAATATGCTCTACATGCTACAGCTCAACAATTTATTTCTATTCTGTCAGAGATGGATGATGAAATTCTTCGTGAGCGTGCAACAGATGTTAAAGATATTACGAACCGTATTATGAGCCATTTACGCGGCGTTAAGCATATTGACTTATCTAGCCTACAAGAAGAGTGCATTATTGTTGCTCGTGATCTTACCCCTTCCGATACAGCATTACTTGATGTTAATTATGTTAAGGGCTTTGTTACGGCAATGGGTAGCCGTACTTCACATTCTGCAATAATGGCGCGATCATTAGAGATCCCTGCCATTGTAGGTGCTGGTGATGCTGTCATGTCAATTGAAACAGGAGTAACGCTTATCATCCATACGGATCAGCAAGAAGTCATTGTTCAACCTGATTCCTCTGTACTGGAAGAGATGACTGCACAACAACAGAGATTTATTCAACATAAAGAACAATTAGCTAAGCTTGTTGATCAGCCTACTATTTCTAAGGATGGTTCACAGGTAGAGCTTGCAGCAAATATCGGCAAGCTTGAAGATATTGATCGTGCAATCTCTCTAGGAGCTGAGGGCATTGGTTTGTTCCGTTCCGAGTTTCTATATATGGGGAAAACGAGCTTGCCAACTGAGGAGGAGCAATATAGCAGCTATAGCTATGCCTTGCAGAAAATGGGAACTAAGCCTGTCGTTATCCGTACATTGGATATCGGTGGAGATAAGGAGCTCCCTTACTTAAATCTTCCGAAAGAGGATAATCCATTCCTTGGTTTACGTGCCTTGCGCTTCTGTCTTGTGAATCAAGATCTATTCCGTACACAACTACGTGCTTTGCTACGTGCAAGTGTTCATGGAAACTTGAAAATTATGTTCCCAATGATTGCTGTACTTGAGGAACTATTACAAGCGAAGCAAATCCTTGCTGAAGAGAAGCAAAAACTTATTGATGAAGGCATTGCTGTAAATGATCATATCGAGGTAGGTATGATGGTTGAAATTCCATCTGTCGCTGTCTCTGCTGATTTATTTGCACCGCATATTGATTTCTTCAGTATTGGAACCAATGATCTTATTCAATATACAATGGCAGCAGATCGTATGAATGAGACGCTAGCTTATCTATATCAACCGCTACATCCTTCCATTCTACGTCTAGTTAAGATGGTTATTGATGCAGCTAATAAAGAGGGTAAGTGGGTAGGAATGTGTGGAGAAATGGCTGGTGATTCTTTAGCTGCTCCTCTATTACTAGGGCTAGGATTACATGAATTCAGTATGAGCGCTAGCTCCATTCTATCGACGAAAGAACAGCTTATGAATTTAAACAAAGCAGAATGGAAAACACACGCTGAGCATGCCATGACACTGGCACAAAGCGAGCAAATCGTACAATACGTACAGCAACAGCTTACATCAAATGAATAAACGGAGTGATTACTTATGGTAAGTCAAACTTTCACAATTATTAACCCTACAGGATTTCATGTTCGTCCAACTAAAACATTCGTGCAACTAGCTAGCTCTTTCCCTTGTAAAATTACATTGCACTGTAATGGTAAGAAAGGAAATGGAAAAAGCTCACTAAGCATGTTGACACTCGGCTTAACAACAAATAGCGAGGTCCTACTTGAAACAGATGGTGATCAAGAGCAAGAAGCATTACAAGCACTAGGGGAAGTACTAACGTCTCTTCACGATTAAGGAACATAAAGAACATAATTTTGATTTTGTTTTTTAGTTACATTAAGTTTCTTACACAGTTACAGATTTAAGTTTTTATAAAAAACAACAATACCCATATGAGCAATGAATGACTAATGTAATGTCATTATCTCATATGGGTATTTTATTATTGAGACTGTTACGCTGTTCAAGATGATTTCTTCAAGGGTGCTTAAATATGTCATCTATTCAGCTTCTAATCGCCAAATCTACGCCTAGTACGCCAACAATCATATCATTCTCACCATAGATAGGAACTGAGATTGTTTGACATAATTGCTTTGTAATTGAAGATACATAATAGCTCGACTGAAAACTTTCCCCATGCATAGCACGCTTCCACCATTCTCTACCTTTGGCGTTAAGTAGTCCTGCATCTGGAATTGACACGATAAATGATCCATCTGCATAGTTCGACCAGATCGCCTCAATCTCAGGTTTGCTCTTCATCAATGCTCGTAAACTTGCGTCATGAATAATTGGATCAACGGATGTTATCGTTGAATCTGTTGCAGCCTGACGAAGCCACTGAACAATTTCTTCAGCATTCGTATTAGCTACTTTATTCATTAGATCGAATTCAACAAGATCAATCGCTGATTTTAAATCTTTTGATGATTTACCCATGTTATGACTTATTCGTTCTAGCTTATGAATCTGCTTACGTTGCTGCGTATTCATCTGTAATGTATCTTCAACTGCAACTAACGTACCATTAACAAGCTCAACCGCCTCTTGAAGTCGTTCAGTCACATGATTGGTCTGCTCTGTCTGGCTAATACTGTATTGTTTCATATCCTGTGCTAGTTGATCAACCTCTATAATGCGAGTAACGATTGAGTCCATTCTATCCTTATTGGTACTCATCTCAGCCACTCCGCGATCTACTGCAGAGCGCTCCTGTTCGACTGCACTAATAACGAGCTGTACTCCCTTTTCAATCTCACTTACTAATTCCGTCGATTGCTTCACCGTCTCACTACTTTGCTCCGCTAATCTGCGAATTTCACTAGCAACAACTGAGAATCCTCTCCCGAATTCACCTGCATGTGCAGCTTCTATTGATGCATTTAGCGCCAGTAATGAAGTTTGAGCAACGATTTCTTGAATATGAATATTCATCTCATAAATTTTAGATGTATGTTTAATAAGTTCTTCAATGTGATTAGTCATATTGAAGTTATTATGTTTCAAATGCTGCATAACCGTTTCAGTTTCACCAAGTGAATGTTGCATATCTAATGCAATCTGTTTGGTGCCCTTACTTTGATCGTTTAGATGATATGATGCATTATTTATCTGATCAGTCGCTGCGGACACTTCTTGCAACGATGAAAAAGCTTCAATGATTCTACTCGTAGCAAGTTTACTACTATGACGTAAAGATTGTTCTTGTATCTGTGTTTTGTCAGCAATTACACTTAATTGTTCCATCGCTTGATCAACCTCATCAACTGCTGCTACAAGCTGGTCCGAGATAACAATGGATTCGTTATACAAGCCTTTCATTTGATCCATATAACGATTACTTTCTATTTTATCTTCACGCTTTTTCGTCGTTCTGGAAAACACTTTGACCATATGTAATCAATCCTCCCATTCTTTTGTAACATTATTACAATTATATCTTGAATAGGGAGTAAAAAAAAGAGGGACAGACTTGTCCCTCCTTCTTTTATGTTATATTTTCTGACCTAATTTTTGTGTTTTTTGTTGGATTGCTTAGATAATGATTGTTGCTCATTATTTGTGTTAGCATTGATCTCTTGTGAAAATTCCGTATCTGGTGTCATGCTTTGTGGAGTGCCTTGTGGAATATTACTTTTTGCAAATTGTTTGTTATTATTTTTAGCCATTTGTAATCACCTCCCTAGACTAGTATGAGTAATTGGCATATTCATATGCATCATTTTACTCGCCTTTATTTGGGAAGTAAGGTAATCTCTATATTTATTGCACAGATTATGAACTACACTGCTGTAATAATTGATCATGAACTTTATTGTATCCAAGATTAGTTAAATGCTTAATCAACCGTTCTGTCTTATCGACATTAGCATGAACCAATAATACTTGTAGCGGTTGTAGTTCTAGCACCATCCTTTGAACGTCAGGTAATCCTTGATGTACTTTATAGCGGTAGGAGACGAATTCACATCCTTCTCCAGTGAACATATGAGCATCCTCACTCAGATGACCTGTAAATACAATTGCATGTTTTGAATTGTCGCTTAACCACTTTCCGTAGCTACGTGCTGGCTCAGCAAGCATCATCCCGTCAGTTGATAAAATAATATACGGCTCACCTTCAAGTATTAACCTACGATCTACTTCTCCTGCAATATGTCGGACCTTACTAAGCGCGTCATCAAGCTTACTTAATGAGTCACTACGTAACCACTGGTTCGAAATCGACCATTGCATTAATCGTTCCCATTCATTAATCAAATTTATTTCCGCTGCAATAGGTAACTTTGGATGTTGTTCATTTATTTCAACAATAAGATCTAATCCTCTACCAATTAACGGTACGGGCAGTAACACATGCCCACCTCGTTTATATACAACATCAAGCTTATTTAATAGCTGTGTTACATGAAAAGACTGCTCTTCTGCTGCATCACCATACGCAGCATCTATAATCGCTACATCAATTTTTCGTCCATTTAATAGCGATTGATCTGGCATCGTTGCCTGTAATAAGGTTGACTCTGAGCTATAATCACCTGAATAAAAAACTAAACTACCTTCAAGCTCAAGTAGCAACCAAATCGAACCTGGTAAGTGTCCACTTGGTCCAAAACTAAGCCGTAGCTCTGGCATAATTGACACCCAGCCATCTTCTTGTGCTTCATCATCGATAAAGCGATAGTGTAGTTTTTCCCAATCAGTTGCTTCGTAAGGCATTTTCATACCTTGCGACATTACGTATGATTGCCAAGCACGGGCATATGCCGGCAATTGTCGGTGAGTTTCTTTTGTTAACCAGATATCTCCCGTATATCCATACTGTAATAGTAAAGGCAGAGCCGCCATATGATCTTCATGTGCATGTGAAAGAAATACCGAATTTAATGAACGAACTTGTTCAGGAACGATTTGCGGATATATTCCACCATATTCCTTTTTACCTCCACAATCTAGTAAGATCGAAAGTTCTTCGCTCTCTACTCGGTAACAAGATCTTCCATGCTCTCCTGCTCCTCCCCATACATCTACTTTTAGATGCTCTTGCATAAATTTCCTCACTTTCTGTCCGCACCTAGATGATTCATTACAACCAATACTAACGTTGTCAATCCTACGGAGACAACTGCCATGGCCATCCCCAATGACACTTCGCCCTGCTCAAACTGGCTAAAAATATACGTAGCAGTTACCTGCATAGAAGGTGGTAGCACCATTAATGAAGCTACTAGCTCACGGGCTGAGATCGTAAAGGTCATCATCCAACCTGCCAAAATACCTGGAACGAGTAAAGGAAGAATAACTCTTCTAAAAATGTAAAATGGTTGTCCTCCAAACACTCTTCCTGCCTGTAATAAACTACTATCAATTTGCCCCGCGGATGCTTTTACATATTGCACGGAGTAAGGTAAAAAGAACACCACGTAGGTAAGAATAACCATTGAATAAGTGTTATAAATTGAAATTGGCATCCAAGGTGCATTCCAAAATAAAATTAATCCAACTACAATAACTATGCCAGGAACTGTATTAGGTAGTAGACTAAACATATCAAGACTACGCTGAGACCAACGCTTTAAGCTCCCCATTTGCAGGACTAAAAAAGTACCGATAAGAACAGCTACCGTTGCGGCTATTGCAGCAAGGCTCATACTATTGATTAATGCTTGCCAGCCCTTTGAGCCTGGACGTAATAGTTCCATATAATGTTCTAGAGATATATTACTCCAGGCTAGACCATTACCTCGCAACTTTTGCAATGAAGTAACGATAATCGAAAAATAAGGAATCCCGATAGAAAAAATCAATAATAAACCAATATAACCCCAACCAAAAAACGATTTCCAACCACGTAAAGGTATCATGCGAGTACGCATACCTTTACCACCTAGCGTTTTATATTGATACTTACGACTTATGACATTTTGTACGTACCAAAACATTAGACAAGCACCAAGCAAAATTGACGCTAATGACGTTGCCTTACCAAAGTCTATTGGCCAACTTGAAGTAAAGCGATGAATCTCACTAGTTAATACATAATAGCCAATTTGTCGCCCAAATGTCGCAGGAGTTCCAAATTCCGCAATTGTCTTAACAAACACAAGTAAAGCTCCCATCGCATAACTTCCTAGCAATAACGGTAATATGACCCGTCTTAACAAATAGAACATATTCCCTCCATGTACACTCCCTGCTTCCTCCAATGAACCTCCTATACGCATAAGTGCATTACGCAAAATGAGATACAGAAAAGGAAACAAATGCAAGCTCATAATTGCGACCATCCCGAGCAAGCTGAAAAATTGAGGAGTTATCCATGAGACAGCAGGAAACAATTGTTCTGCAAAGCCGCGCCGCTGCATGAAGAGAATCCATCCCATTGAGCCGATATAGGGTGGTGTCATAAAAGGAATAATAAGAACTACATCAAGCCAAGCATGACGTCCAATTGACGTTCTAGCGGATAAAAAAGCCATCGGTAGAGCTAGCAATGTAGAGCCTAGAACAACCCATCCTCCGAGCACAATCGAGTTCCAAAAAATAGAGATAAGTCCCGGGTCAGACAGCACTTTTAGCGGAGCGAGCGCATCAAACGTGTCATTAGGAAACAAGCTGTGCAGTAGCACCATAAGCAACGGAGCCACTACTAACAATGCAAGCAGTAACAGCCCCAATAGCATTCTCGATGAGGAAGCGGGGAGCCTTAGCCCCCCGCGAAAAAGGTTATTCATAACTTATTTGAATAACTCCAGAAATTGTGTACTAATTGTTTCGCCTTGTTCGCTCATCCAGTTCCAGTCATAGTTCAATAGCTTAATATCCTCAGTATTCGTTCTATTCTCAGCCTTGATATCAGCTCTTCCTGGCAATAAATATGCACCAGTAACAAGTGCTTGCGCCTCATCAGATAGAAGGTAATCAATGAACAAGCGGGCATTTTCAACATTTGGTGATGTTTTCATAATCATTGCTGCACGTGGATTAATAACTGTTCCACTTGCAGGATAAACGATGTCAACTGGTTCACCTTTAGCTTTCGCACTATAAGCCATGTAATCGACTCCAGCCATTACTACACTTTTAGCTCCCGTAATAACAGGATCTAGAGCTTCCTTATTAGCACCAGCCATCGCTACGCCATTTGCCTTCAATTCCTCGAATAAGCTCCAATCATTGTTGCCCTTATCATTTAGGTAACCAGAAATAAAATCAAGAGCCGAGCCTGACAATGACGGATCAGGGATATTAACTAGTCCCTTCCATTTAGGATCTGTCAAATCAGACCAATCAGTAGGTATATCTGTAACTAATTTAGTATTGTAAGTTATACCAAGTGCTGAAGCGCTGTATCCAAACAAACTATAGTCCGAATCTACCCAGCCTGCCTGCAATTTATCAGCATTTTCTGCATCCGCATAGCCTTGTACCCAATCATCTGCCTTCATAGACATTGCGGTTGGCCAAGAAGCTACGATTACAATATCCGCTATAGGATTACTTTTCTCCGCTTCTAATCTACCTAATACTTTACCAGTTGTACCGTCGAATTGTTCAACTGTAATACCGTATTTAGCTTCAAAGCCTTCTTTAATTTTTGCAGCTAATCCTTCTGGCCCAGCAGTATATACAACAACTTTTCCAGATGGTGCAGTTGTAGATTCTTTATTTTCAGATTGCTCAGTGGATTGAGTAACAATAGGCTTGTCAGTTACACTTGTATTTGTACGATTGTTGTTCTGGCTGTTATTGCTACCACAAGCTGTAAGTACACTACTCAAAATCAATAACATCACTAGCGACCATTGCCAAGATACCAAACGCATTACATTATTTTTCATTGCTTTCATCGGTTAATTACCTCCCTAAGTTTACCTTGCTCTTTTTCCATAGATACTTCACTTATTGATCGATACATTTCTCCCAGCGTATGAATATGCTGCTCGTCCACTACTAACTGAACCGTTTCACCGAGTGACATTCGTTCGGTGTGATAAGCTGTCCAGACAGTTTCATCTGCCAGCCTTACTGCTACCTCATAGCGATCACCGAAATATGAAACTCGAGTAACAACACCTTGGAATATACGATCACTTGATCTTGCTATCCAACGGACATTCTCAGGTCTTACCATTCGAATATTTGGCTCGACCCAATTTGAACGACCTACAAATTGAGCAACGAATGGATGAGTTGGTGCATGATAGATTTCCTCTGGCTTACCACGCTGAAGAACCTCACCTTGCTTCATGACGATAATTGTATCTGACATCGACATAGCTTCAGTTTGATCATGTGTAACATAAATGGCAGTCACACCTAATTTACGAACCATCTGGACAAGCTCTTCACGCATCTCATCACGAAGTAGTGCATCAAGTGCACTAAGAGGCTCATCAAATAGAATCAGCTTAGCACGAGAAGCAATCGAACGAGCAAAGGCAACGCGTTGTTGTTGACCTCCAGATAACTGATGTGGATATCTCTTTTCGAAACCTTGTAAACGCACTGCTTCAATAGCTCCAGCTACTTGCTCTGCTACCTCCTTGCGTCGTCCACGCGCCCTAGGCCCGAATGCAATATTTTCATATACTGTCATATGCGGCCAAAGAGCGAAATCCTGAAATACCATACCCAATTCCCTTTGCTGTGGTGGCATATTAACACCGTTCTTTGGATCACATACAAGCTTACCTCCGATTCGAATTGTCCCGCTGTCAGGACCTTCTAATCCAGCAATCAACCTTAATAACGTTGTTTTACCACAGCCCGATGGACCGAGCAATGTAGTAAAAGTTCCCGAAGCTATTTTCAAATTAAGCGGATGAAGCGCAGCCGTGCCATCAAATGCTTTGGTTACGCCACATAATTCCACCTCCATGTGCTTCACTCCTATCTCTTCTTCTCTTGCTTGTCTATAGATTAATCTTTATTCGTCAGCTGGATATCTTCGTAGTGTTAAGTGTTTATTAAATAAACTATTAGTATCTTTACATTCTCATAGAGATAATCTATACTCCGAGATGAAAATCTTCTAATGGAGGCGGTCCGACATGAATTTTATAAAACTAGATATTCTTGTATTACTTGATCAACACAAAAAAATAACCGCCGTCGCAGACGCACTTGGCGTCAAGCAACCAACGATTACCTTTCATATGAAAAGTCTAGAGGAGCTATATGGTGTCCCACTTTTTGAAACGTATGGTGGTAGATATAAACTCACACGTGCTGGTAATGCTTTACTTCATTATGCTCGGAAAATTAGAGCTCTTGGACTTGAAGCTGGACGTATTATGGCTGAGCAACGATCACCTGAGAAGGGGATATTTCATATTGGAGCAAGTTACGTGGCGGGTACTTATTTGCTGCCTATCTGGATACATCAATTTAGAGAAGCATATCCTGAAGTAGAAGTGCGGCTTACTATACGTACTGCCCCTGTAATTCGTCAAATGTTAACAGAACGACAAATAGACATAGGTTTCATTGCCGCGCAAAATGCTAACACCAAAGATGAACTGTATTATGAAGCAATCTGTGAAGACAAGCTCGTCCTCGCCTTTTCTGCAGATCATCCACTTGCAAAAAAAGCTGGCTTCTATCAACCTACAACATTATCTGAAGAACTTGAAGCTTACCCTTTTCTACTTCACGGTTCACAATCTACAACACGTGAAATGACCAATCATTGGGCTCAAACAAACAATATTACGTTAAAAAACGGGATGGAAATGGATTCTTTAGAATCAATAAAACGAACGCTAATGCATGGTAACAATATAACATTTATCTCCCATACCGCTATTCAAGAAGAAGTTGCTTTAGGTAAGCTTGCTTGCGAGGATATTCATAAGGACTTTCCACAGCGTATGATCTTTGTCTGTTATAATCCTGAGCGATGGATATCACCACAAATGAATGCTTTTCTCGAAATTGTTAGGGAACAAAGGGTTTATGAAGGTAACTATTGACTAACCACCTCAATTCTTACCCCATACAGGAAAAAGCCGATCTGACTAGTCAGATCGGCTTTTCTCTATAATATTATTGAGCTTTATTAGCGATTTCTTGTTGTACAAGAGCAATGAACTCAGCAATTGGCATAGAGCCAATATCGCCTTCGCCACGTTTGCGAATCGCAACAGTACCTGCTTGCATCTCGTTCTCGCCGACTACAAGCATATATGGAGCTTTCTCTAATTGTGCTTCACGAATCTTGTAACCAAGCTTCTCATTACGAAGATCCTTCTCTACACGAACTCCCGCTTCAAGCAATAGATCATTCACTTTCATTGCATACTCATCATATACAGTAGATACAGGGATGATTTTAGCTTGAACTGGTGACAACCATAGAGGAAGTGCACCTGCAAAGTTCTCGATCAAGTATGCAGTCATACGTTCCATTGTACTAATAATTCCACGGTGAATAACAACTGGGCGATGTTTCTTACCATCGTCACCGATATATTCAAGTTCAAAACGTTCAGGTAGTAAGAAGTCTAATTGTGCAGTAGACAATGTTTCTTCTTTACCAAGAGCAGTTTTGATCTGTACATCTAGTTTAGGACCATAGAAAGCAGCTTCGCCTTCAGCTTCAAAGAATGGAAGCTCAAGTTCTTCAACTACTTCACGCAGCATGCGTTGAGACATTTCCCACATCTCATCATTTTGGAAGTATTTCTCTGTATCTTTAGGATCACGATAAGATAGACGGAAACGGTATTCTTTAATTCCAAAATCTTCGTATACTTTACGAATTAAGTTAACTACACGAGCAAATTCTTCTTTAATTTGGTCAGGACGACAGAAGATATGAGCATCATTCAATGTCATCGCACGTACGCGGTGAAGACCAGTTAGAGCACCTGACATTTCATAACGGTGCATTGTACCCATCTCAGCAATACGAACTGGAAGATCACGATAAGAACGCATATCGCTCTTATATACCATCATATGATGCGGACAGTTCATTGGACGAAGGACAAGCTCTTCATTATCCATTTGCATTGGAGGGAACATATCTTCACTGTAATGCTCCCAGTGACCAGATATTTTGTATAGTTCAACGTTAGCTAGTACTGGAGTATAAACATGTTCATAGCCAAGACGTTCTTCAAGATCAACGATGTAACGCTCCATTGTTCTACGAACTTTAGAACCATTCGGCAACCATAGCGGTAGACCTTGTCCAACTTCACGAGAGAATGTGAACATTTTCAACTCTTTACCAAGTTTACGGTGATCACGTTTTTTCGCTTCCTCTAGGAAATGAAGATGCTCATCAAGTTCTGCTTTTTTAGCAAATGCAGTACCGTAAATACGTTGTAGCATTTTGTTTTTAGAATCTCCACGCCAGTAAGCACCCGCAACGCTAAGCAGTTTGAATGCTTTGATACGTCCAGTGCTTGGAAGATGCGGTCCACGACATAGATCGAAGAATTCGCCTTGATCATAGATTGTAATAACAGAGTCTTCTGGAAGATCGTTAATCAATTCTAATTTCAAATTATCATTAAGCTCAGTAAAAATAGCTAGCGCTTCTGCACGAGAAACTTCGCGACGACGAATCGGTAGATTTTCACCAGCAATACGAGTCATTTCTTTCTCGATTTTTACAAGATCCTCAGGAGTAAGTGATTGCTCCATATCAAGATCATAATAGAAACCATCCTCAATAACTGGACCAATACCAAGCTTCACATCTGCATCTTTGTATAGACGTTTAATCGCTTGTGCCATTAAGTGAGCAGTACTATGACGGTATACTTCAAGACCATCAGCGCTATCAACAGTGACAATCTCAACAGTCGCGTCAGCTTCAATCGGTGCATATACATCCACGACTTTACCATTTACTTTACCTGCGATTGCATTTTTTTTCAGTCCAGAGCTAATCGATGCTGCAATATCTTCAGTAGTTGTTCCTACAGGATATTCACGTACAGCGCCATCTGGGAAAGTTACATTAATACTCATTTAATACTACCTCCTAAAATTATCATGTTTGTCTAGAAACTACTTCTTGTCCATAAAACAAAGCACAAAAAAAGCACAAATCCCAAAAAGGGACGAGTGCTTGTTATCTCGTGGTTCCACCCTACTTCAACTGCATAATTGCAGTCCTCGTAAAAATCTGATAACGGAGATATCCGGTATAACTTACTTCGTTCTAAGAACGTTCTGCTATACAGCTAAGAAGTGGTACATCTATGTGCATCATGGAAGGAAATTTCAGCCTAGTTTCCTATCTCTGAGCCTGAGCGGCATAGTTGCTTGTCTTCGTCATTGCTATTTCTTATAAGTAGTAAGAACATTATGAAATGTTCTTCGTATATTCAATATTATAGATATTACAATCCTTTTCGTCAAGGTGCTTACAACGATGATTATTTGTCAGTTTCATTAATCTATATCGCTGCAGCATGATAGAAAAACTTATTGGTTACTCTTCAAAGACTATTGAAACGGGATAATCCCTTCTTGATTACTGCGGCACATTGGACATGTTGTGCATACTTGGGTACGATCTCCAAAAATCGATTTGACGGTACGTATAACTTGGTAGTCAAGATGTTTTGCATGAATCATAATTTTTTGTGGTGATGCCGATATTAATGAGCTGATAACAATATCTTCAATGTTAATTTCCGTTTCTAACATCTCTGCGACAATCCGATCATTCTCATGTTTAATTTCTAATGGCAGCATTGCATCATCACATAATATAAAGCCATTTCCTTCTTGTTGAACTAGATGTACAATATCTATCCGCGTTTCTTGCAATTGCACAAAATATTTCAATAAAGTCATAAATTCTTCGTACTGCTGATCGAGTATATATTCATCCATTGCATATTCAACAACTTCTTTCAATTCTCGTTTGTAGTTATGCATTCGAAAAGCGATATACCCATCAAGATGTAACTCTGAATTGGTCTCTAGATGTAGATTAAGTTCTTCTGAGATCTTATTGGATCTCCGCTGACGATCTTCCTCGGTAAATTTCTTGCCTAGCGGTTCCCATGGATCGTTGTTCAAAATATTATAGCAATACTGAGCAACGCTCGCTGGCTTAATATTATTCTTCTCACAGCGTTGTTGGATTAATGAAAATATAACACTTTCCTCACAGTTTTCTACAATAAATCGCCCTAACAAATTAGACACTAATTGATATAGCATCGGTCCATGTAGTAATAGTTGAAATAGAGGCATCTGAGGCACAAAACTCAGCGTTTTACTTGCCATATCAACCTCCAATTGGATCGGTAAAGTAATGGCATTGTTCCGGTCGCGCTTCTTCCGTTTGTCATTACTATGTATATAGGTCAACAATTGCTCATTAATTAGTTGAATTAGTGGTTGCAAATGTTGCTCTTGGTGACTAGGGAAGTAAATCGTTAGTATACTCAATGTGATCACTCCTTTCTCCCATAAAGTATATGGTCAGTGGACACTGTATATACAGGGAAGAGTTTGGCATACATACAATAAATTATATAAACCTTGTACGAATAAAAATAAAAAAGGCTGTACAGCCAGTAAACTTCACAGTTTACAAGCCATACAGCCCATACATTTCATAATATTACTATTAAATTAATTTATAAATACAAGTTCATTTCATCTTCAATGTCGATTATACGACGTTAGCGTAGTCATCGTGATCACGAGGAGATGGATTGAACTTCCTCTTCCAATAAAGGTTCAAAACATTTGCTTGTCAGCACCAAGAAGATGCCATGAAGCTAGGAAACGAGAAGCGGAGTGTACGTTATTGGTACACGAGCACTCGCAGGCTTCCGATAAATGGCATCTTCGACGCCGACTATGCGACGTTAGCCAATCATCGTGATCACGAGTGGATGTTTTGAACTTCCTCTTCCAATAAAGGTTCAAAACATTTGCTTGTCAGCACCAAGAAGATGCCATGAAGCTAGGAAACGAGAAGCGGAGTGTACGTTATTGGTACACGAGCACTCACAGGCTTCCGATGAATGGCATCTTCGACGTCGACTATGCTACGTTAGCCAATCATCGTGATCACGAGTGGATGTTGTCAACTTCCTCTTCCAATAAAGGTTCAAAACATTTGCTTGTCAGCACCAAGAAGATGCCATGAAGCTAGGAAACGAGAAGCGGAGTGTACGTTATTGGTACACGAGCACTCGCAGGCTTCCGATGAATGGCATCTTCGACGTCGACTATGCTACGTTAGCCAATCATCGTGATCACGAGTGGATGTTTTGAACTTCCTCTATGGCTGCGGCTAGTGCTTGGTCTAGGTCAGCTATTAAATCATCCACATGCTCAATACCAACAGAGAATCGAAGCAATCGATCATCGACGCCAATAGCTTGACGGATTTCTAGTGGAATATCTGCATGTGTCTGCACAGCTGGATAAGTCATTAATGACTCTACCCCGCCAAGACTTTCTGCAAATGCAATAAGCTTCACATGGCGTAATATCGGAGCAACATAACGTGCATCTTTTACTTTGAAAGAGAAGATTCCAGTATTACCAGACGCTTGCTTATTCTGAATATCATGCCCAGGATGCGCCTTAAGTGCAGGATAGAACACTTCAGAAATAGCTGGATGCGTTACCAAATGGTTCGCGATCGCAGTTGCATTCGACTGATGGCGCTCCATCCGAAGTGCTAAAGTTTTCATTCCTCGAGCCAACAAGAATGAATCTTGAGGCCCAAGAACAGCGCCAATAGAATTATGAAGTATCGCCATTTCTTGAGACAATGACTCGCCCTTCGTCACAATAAGACCAGCAAGTACATCATTATGTCCACCAAGATACTTCGTCGCACTATGAATGACGATATCTGCACCGAGTTCAATTGGTCTTTGGTAGTATGGTGTTAATAATGTATTGTCCACAATCGTAAGCAGACCGTTTGCTTTTGCCCATGATGTTACTTTCTCAATATCGGTAACCATCATTAACGGATTGGTAGGCGTTTCAATTAAGACCGCTTTAGTATTAGTAAGTAAGCTGGATTGTAAATCATCTAAACTATTTGTATCCACATAGGTTGCTGTTACACCAAAACGAGACATAACTCGTTCTAACAGACGATATGTTCCTCCATATAAATCAAGAGATACAATAAGATGATCTCCAGAACTGAAGTAAGCAAAGATTGTTTGCAGGGCTGCCATACCCGAGCTACAGGCGAAAGCTGCATCTCCAGATTCCAATTGTGCCACTGCTTCTTCTAAAACAGAACGTGTAGGACTCTTTGTTCTTGCGTAATCAAAGCCAGTACTTTCGCCAAGCGCTGGATGACGAAATGCTGTTGACTGATAGATGGGAAAGCTTACAGCTCCCGTTACTGTATCTTTTTGTGAACCAATCTGTGCCAAGCGACTCTCGATTTTCATGAATTGCTCTCTCCCATTCTACCTATATCCCTCCGCCTAATTCATAAGGCGTAAGTTGATAAACATAATAATTTAACCAGTTTGAGTATAACAAATTAGCATGTGCTCTCCATGTGGAGATTGGAGTACGGTCTGGATTGTCTCCAGGGAAATAATTTTTGGGAACCTCTATCTCGAGTCCTTTTGCTTTATCTCGATCATATTCGAATTTTAGCGAAGCAGCATCATATTCAGAATGACCTGTTACGAAAATCTGCTTGCCTCCTTTGGAAGCAATAATATATAGACCTGCATCCTCGGATTCTGACCATATTTCAAGTTCTTCGATTTGATCAACATCTTCACGACGCACCTCAGTATGACGTGACTGCGGAACAAAGAACATTTCATCAAAACCACGAAGTAGCGGAACATTGCGTGTACTTAAAGAATGTGGATATACTCCGAACATCTTCTCGTCTAGTTGATATTTCGGAACACCGAAATGATAGTAAAGTCCTGCTTGTGCTGCCCAACATATATGGAAAGTAGATGTAACATGTACTTTACTCCAGTCCATAATTTGGGTTAAC
Organism: Paenibacillus endoradicis; assembly: GCF_024721975.1. The sequence continues at coordinate 90,778 of NZ_JANQBB010000006.1, forward strand.
TCTTCCCAATAGTTCACTTCTTCAAAGGGTAGATTTTCAACAGGTGCACCCGTGATGATCATCCCATCAAAATATTGATGTTCTATCTCATCGAAAGTTTTGTAGAAGCTTGTTAGATGGTCCGATGATGTATTCTTAGATGTATGAGTCTTAGGGTGTAATAACACAGCTTCAACCTGTAGTGGTGTATTACCAATCAAACGTAACAATTGAGTTTCAGTTGTTTCTTTCGTAGGCATTAAATTGAGAATCACAATTCGCAGTGGTCGAATATCCTGTTTGTAGGCAATGCTTTCATCCATCGTAAAGATGTTCTCACTTGTTAGAACTTCCTTCGCTGGTAAAGAATCTGGAATTTTGATCGGCATAACACTCACTCCTTAAACTTTTCATATCTGCTTGGATATACCTCTAATAATGAAAAGTACATCGTAAGCAATACCTAACTTTTCATATCTGCTTGGATATACTTCTAATAATGAAAAGTACATCGTAAGCTTCACCTAACTTTTAACGGTCTTTTGATCCACATTTCGTAAATGAAAGGAACTCCATACATGGAAAAGTATGCAAAAAAAGACCTTTCTGGAATGAGAAAAGGTCTATCTATCGGAACCTCTCTCTCATCTCTCAGAAACTTAAATTTCCGCAAGATTTAGCACCGTGCATAAAATGCCGGTTGCCGGGCTTCATAGGGCTTTTCCCTCCGCCTGCTCTTGATAAGAAAGTAGCATATTCAATTATCAGTAATATCATTACTTTATAGCATTATTTGTGCTACGTCAAGAACCTGATAACTAATCATTTTTTATAAATTACTACAAATTTTTATTGAATGATTCGGATACATCAGAGTATACTAGACAAGGATTCATGAGCTTATCGAGCGTGTTCCTTTTCATTACGAGCATATGTATGCCCTCTTAATGTTGAGGAATGCTATTGTTAAGTAGAAAACAATTACTATTATAAACGCAAAGGAGTGTGTGGCTTAGATGGACGATGATCGACCGAGTACCTGGCAACTTCATATTGGGACGCTACCATTAAAGCTTACTAACGATGGTTGCTCATCTCTATACCCACAGCCATTACGCTACTAATATAGATGACAACAACGTAAACAGCATAGTTTTACAGTAGCTCCTCCAAACGGGAAGGAGAACTATTATGAAAATTAGACATGTTAAAAGCGGTAACTTTAGTTTAATCGAAAATATTGAAGATACTTTAAGAGCACCTAGCGAGGGATTCTTCTGGATAGATGCCGATGTAGAAGATCTTGTCGTTCTACAACCATTGTTTGGCATGCATGATCTTGCTGTAGAAGACTGCTTGACCGAAGAAGAACAACGCCCCAAAATTGAAATTTATGAAGGTCATTATTTTATCGTTGTAAATAGTATACGTTTCGATGATGAAGAATTTTTCTTGCGTGCCCTTAATATTTTCTTAGGCAAACATTATATTATTACGGTAACAAAGCAGAAAATTAACGAATTGCGTACACTGAAACCTATTCTTTGGGAACAAGAGGTAACGCGCCCAGATCAATTTCTCTATCACTTAGTCGATTTAGTTATTGATAATTATGCACTTGTTGGTGATCGTATTGAACTTCGTATCGAAGTACTTGAAGAAGATATATTAATGCATACCAAAAAATCTCATTTGAATGAAATTATTAGTCTACGAAGTGAAATTCTATGGGTTAAAAAAGTTCTTGGCCCTCAACGTGAGCTAATTGCTACTTTAATAAAAAAAGAGCTTAAATTGATTGATGATCAACTCCAAAAGTATTTCAGTGACGTATACGAGAATGCATTGAAAATTGCAGAATCTTTCGATACCTATCGTGATCTAATGGGGAACTTACGAGAGGCCTATCAGTCATCACTATCCAGTCGCGCCAATGAAATTATGAGAGTTTTTACAGCTATTACTACCATTTTCATGCCACTAACTTTTATTACAGGTATTTACGGTATGAACTTCGATACCATTCCTGGTATTCACTTCAAGTATGGTGCTTATGTCGTACTTGGGATTATGATCACGCTCGGAATAAGTATGTACATTATTTTCCGCAAAAAAGAATGGTTGTAAGTGCAATTTCAAAAAGTTGGCTTTCAGAACCGAGAAGAGAGAGCGCTACTTGAGGAAGGAGGAAGCGCAAGTGTACGTAACTGGTACACTCGGCCCGGTCTTCCAAGGTTCGCTCCCTATTCGATTCCGATTAACCTACTTGCATTACTTCGTTATCAATGTTGGCTTTTTGAATTACCTCTATAAGTGTCGTCTAGATTCACATCATATATGGCAATTAATCACTTCCTTAAGAGTGCTGAATGTTTGACTCTCAGCACTCTTAAGGAAGTTTTTCGTTTTAACTGCTCAATAAGTGTCTTACAATCTTTATTCTAGAAGACACTTATGAAGAATATTGAACGAATAATCAATTAATTTTGCCCATTGTGTTTGAATTCGCTATAATAGAGGATAGCTCCATCGAGTTCAACTATTCGAGAAGGGGGATTGGCAGAATTGAATATTAGTCAGCTAGAAACCTTACTTACAATTTCGAAAACGATGAGCTTTCGAAAGGCAGGCGAGCTTTTGAATTTGACACAGCCGGCTGTATCGGCACAAATCAAAAGCTTAGAAGAAGAGTTCAATACTATTTTGATCGATCGTAACCAACCTGTCACTTTAACTGAACATGGACAAGTTTTTCTTGAACATGCTGAACGAATGCTCTCGATCGTTGATGACTTAAAACAAAGACTTTCAGATCTTAACGATAATCCGCAAGGTCATATTATTCTAGGAACAACAGCATCTATCGCAGTTCAAGTATTGCCTCGAGTCCTTTCCTATTTTCAAAATCAATATCCTTTAATTAAAACAACGATTCATACGATGCCATCTTCTCAAGTTATGAGTAGTGTGGATAACGGAAGCGTAGATATTGGTATTACTTACTTAACTGAAAAAAATGCTAATATAAGTTCTTCAATCCTTTACTATGATACATTCGAATTTATTGTTGCTCCTGAAAATCCATTAAGTTCCTATGATTTTATTACAATGGATCAATTGCAACATATACCTCTGATAATGCTTGCTCCAGATACATTAGGTAGAAGATTCGTAGATAAAATATGTAAAGTTCATAACCTTACTCCTAATATTGTAATGGAATTGTCTAGTAGTGAAGAAGTAAAGCGAATGGTAGAGATTAATCTGGGTGCTGCAATTGTATCTAAATTATCTATTGAGCAGGAGCTTAAGTTAGGCACTTTAAAAATAATTAGAGTAGAAGAGCTTGAAGCTACACATCCTGTAGGTGTCGTCTATAAATCAGGTCGATACATTAATTCAGCGATGCAACAATTTATAAGTGATTTGAAGGGTATGCCTGAGTACAAATTTATGAACGCTGAGTAAGTTAGGGTAGTTCAAAAAGCGAACCTTGATAACGAAGATTGGCTTCGTAACTTAGTCGACATCGAATATGAAGCGAACTTGGGAAGTCCGGTACTCGTGTACCAATAACGTACACTGGAGTTTCCTCCTCCCTCAAGTAGCGCCCCTTCTTCTCGGTTCTGAACGTCCGCTTTTTGAACCATCATTGGAAGAGGTAGTTCAAAAAACCAAACATTTTGAATCTACACATATTGTCTATGCTTCCGATGTACTTTTCAATCTCAAGGAAGCTAGTCAACGAAGTATTTGAAAAGTTTAGATCTTGCTTCCGTCGGACTTTTCATTTTCAGAGAAGTTTAACATGAAGTATTTGAAAAGTTTAGGAGGATTGCAAATGAGTACAATTGACAATAACAACCGTGTTAAATTCGACCTTCACACCCATCATAAACGTTGTGGGCATGCTGACGGTGTAATTGAGGATTATATTCAATCTGCAATTGCACAAGGCTTCCAAGCCATTGGTATTTCAGATCATACACCATACTTTGCACATGATGATGATCATCCTTTCCCAGGGATCGCGATGGCCAGAAGTGAATTTTCAAATTACATTGCAGAAGTACAATTTTTGAAACAGAAATATGATGGGAAAATTGATGTGTTGCTAGGGATAGAATCTGATTTTTTCCCACAACATATAAGTTTATATGAAACAGCCTTGAACGAAGTACCTTTCGACTATGTTATTGGTTCTGTTCACCAAGTAGCAGGTGTTAGTATCTTTAACAAGAATCGTTGGAAAGGTCAAACCGATCAAGAAAATATTTTGACCAAAGAACTTTACTATGATCTTATTGCTCAATCTGCACGAAGTGGTCTGTTCCAAATTCTTGGTCACATCGATGCAATGAAAGGTTATTATCCACCATTTTCTGATATCCCTGCCTACAATAAAATCGATGATACATTAAAAGTCATCGCTGAGTGTAATGTAGCTATTGAAATTAATACATCTGGCAGTACTAAAGATGTTGGTGGTTGGTACCCTTCTGATGATATTTTAGCAAGAGCACATCACTATGGTGTGAAAGTAACCTTTGGTTCTGATGCTCATACACCTAAACGTATTGGTGATGATTTCAATGAAGTTGCCAATCGTCTGAAAGATATCGGCTTTACTAGCTGGGTGTATTATAAAAACCGTCAAGAAATCGAAGTAGCATTGTAATTACTATTTACAGTAAACAATTGATTTCTGTTATATTATTATACTTATTGAATACCTTTCTAACTTAAGAAGTTGTTAAGTAAGAGAGGTTTTTTCATGCGCGTTACTTCGAACTGGCATATGATAACATCGAGGAAGTGATTAATTTGTGGCTTTTTCTATCAATTCTAAGTGCAATTGTATTCGGAACTGCAGGTTGGTGGATGAAAGTATCTCAGATGAAGAGGGGTTCCGTGAACACTCTGCTATTAGCATTGTATATTGTAGGTGCATTGGGATTTGGCGTTAATTCATTAATCGAAGGTTCATATATGCAATTACTAGATTTACCTATATGGATTGCTGGATTAATTATCGGTTTGGGATCTGCACTAGGAAATTTGTACTTTATGCGGGCATTAGATACTGGACCAGCTAGCCTTACTTCACCATTAACAAATATGAACATCGTTCTAGTCGTATTACTTGGTACACTAGTATATGGAGAATTGCTTGGTACTCTGCAAATATTCAGTATTATACTTTTAATATTTGCTACAATTCTAATCTCCCAGAAGCAGGAAACAAAAAGTATTACGTCCTCATGGTGGTATGGATTTATCGTGCTAGCAATCATTATGTTTACCATTCGTAATGGTGGGCTGAAGGTAACGGAAGAGCTTGGGTATGAAAGTGCTCCTGTTCTATTTGTCGCTTATTTCATGGCAATCTTCTTCTATTTGAAACCGGTACTTAACGATCGAAGTACTTCATCAGTTTCTAAAAAAATTGGCTGGCGATATGGTGCTGCTACAGGTCTATTATCCTATGGTGGATTACAGCTATATGCAGTTGCCTTGCAATATGGGCAAGCCAATCTGGTGGCACCAATCTTTGCAACGAATGGACTTATTGTTACTATTTTATCCATTATTATTTACAAAGAAAGATTGTCTCGTATACAATGGGTCGCATTTGCTTCACTTTTGCTTGGATTAATCTGTATACGTATTTCATTATAAATTTATTTAATGCTATTCACTCCATATTTGACCATCGACATACTTCGCCATAGGTACTTACTTTTTTTTAGTTTGTATGCTACAATAACTGTTAAGGATGGTGATATGAATGGACTATTCAATGATGTGCCCTAGGTATGAATCAGCTGCTGATTTATTAGGGAAGAAATGGACTGGTAGGATCATTCATGTTTTATTGGGCGGACCTAAACGTTTCAAAGATATAAAGGAACAAATACCAGAAATGAGCGACAAGATGCTTACAGACCGTATGAAGGAATTAGAAGCTGTTGGTGTCGTTGTACGTAATGTATATCCTGAAATGCCCGTGCGTATAGAATATGAATTAACTGAAAAAGGTCGCGATCTTGAACCTGTCATCTGCTCCATACAGGAGTGGGCTGAAAAATGGATAGGCTAAACAAATAGAGCTGGATTAGAGGAATGAACCATTCCCTTAATCCAGCTCTATTTGTTTTTCCCTCAATTTAAACTAACTATTGTTTTCAATCAACAGTTAGTTGCCCCTCAAGAAATTAAGGGCATCTTCGTAGCTACTCCAGTGACTTTCTGTGGTATGTTCAGATTGCCTTGTAGATCGATTCAACTGGATTTTTGCTATCGCACCTTCAACAATAACCGCCGCTCTTTGCATCCCTAATGTTAAAAGTTCCTTTTGGTGCTCAACTAATTTAGCTTGAGACTCAGGTAAAAACGCTTTGACACTACGCATATCAACAACTACGTCAAATTTACCACCCATATCTTTGGAGAACTTCTCAATTTCTCTAGTAACTCTATCAAAATCATCGGGTCTTGCTTTCTGATCCCAAACGATCTCAATAATATTATTATCCATATCCAATATCTTAGTTGATGACATATGTATATCTCCTATTCAGGACTATAGTTTAATTACTATCACATTCTATAACTCTTCCTATTTTTCATCAATACAATCTTAATTAAAACGAGTTCAGCAGTTTATGCTATTGGTACACGAGCACCTACAATGTTTCCTACGGAAACATCCATCGGGAGCTTAAGCTACTTCCGATGGATTGCCTCCTCGTAGTCGAGTAACCTTCGAAGCTAATCATCGTAATCACACGCGAATGTTTTGAATTACAACTTTCAATGAAGGTTCAAAACATTCGCGGGTCAGTACCAAGAAATTGACATGAAGCTAGCAACGCGAGGAGCAGAGTGTACGTTATTGGTACACGAGCACCGGAGCAAGCGATGAATGACAATTTCGCCGTCGAATATACTTCTATGAAGTTACATCGTAATCACACCCGAATGTTTTGAACTATATCTTCCAATGAAGGTTCAAAACATTCGCGGGTCAGTACCAAGAAATTGACATGAAGCTAGCAACGCGAGGAGCAGAGTGTACGTTATTGATACACGAGCACCGGAGCAAGCGATGAATGACAATTTCGCCGTCGAATATACTTCTATGAAGTTACATCGTAATCACACCCGAATGTTTTGAACTACATCTTCCAATGAAGGTTCAAAAGGTTCCCGGGTCAGTACCAAGAAATTGACATAAAGCTAGCAACGCGAGGAGCAGAGTGTACGTTATTGGTACACGAGCACCGGAGCAAGCGATGAATGACAATTTCGCCGTCGAATATACTTCTATGAAGTTACTTCGTAATCATCCGCGAACGTTTTGAACTACATCTCAGAAAGGGTAGACTAGAGGTAAGGCTAGCACCATCACAACCCCCAACAATATCTGTGCCGGCAAGCCTACCTTTACATAATCCATAAACTTGTACTTCCCTACTCCCATCACTAGCGCATTCGGCGGTGTTGAGAACGGTACAGCAAAGCACATACTCGCACCAATTGATACGGCTAACATAAATGGAATTGGATTAACATCAAGAGCTATTGCCGCAGACAAAGCAATAGGAGCAAACAGTACAGCACATGCAGTATTACTTACGAATAACGTCATCAATGAAGTAGCAAAATATACTCCAGCTAGTAAAACTAACGGACCATATCCTCCTAGCCCAATAACAAATTTCTCGGATAATAATGCCGCCGCGCCAGTCTTCTCAATTGCTGTGGACATAGGAATCATCGCTCCAATGAGTACAATACTTTCCCAGTTAACTGTTTTATACGCTGATTCCATATTAGGTAAACATCCTGTAACCACCATCATAATAGCTGCAACCATCACACATACGACGGCAGGCACAACATTAATAATCATTCCTACAATCATTAGCACCATAATTACTGCAGCAATTGGTGCTTTATGTATCAATGGTATACTGGCAGCAGCCTGAGCCGGTTGACCAACAACAACAACATCTTCATGCTCAAGTGATAAACGCGCAATATGCTTCCATTCCCCTTGAATAAGAATCGCATCTCCTGATTTTATTTTCTCTTCTTTCAATTGATTCAACAAATAATTACCTTTGCGTTGAATACCAAGAATATTCACATTATAGTTTTCTCGAAAACCTGAATGCTTCACTAATTGATTAATGTGGCGGGAATTAGATGGAATAAGTATTTCCGCAATGCCAATCTCTGGCGTAGTTAATTCTTCAAAAGCAGTAGAATAATCCTTCTCTATAATATCATCACTAATAATAGTAAGCTTCTGATGCTTCGCAAATTGTTCGATATCTTCATAATCACCTGTAACGTAAATAATGTCACTCTGATTAAGTCTAGTTTCTGGTCCTGCGATTTCTTGATTGATTGTCTTGAAAAATGGATTTTTGTGAGATTGACGACGTCTAACCTCATTGATATGTAATCGATATAGATTAGCCAAAGATAGTTCCTTCAAAGACTTCTCCAACATTGGTGAACCTTCATTCACTTGTATGCGATATAAATTTTGCGCTAAGCTATACTGCTTCGCTAGATCATCTAACGAACGCTCTTTTTTCTTTTTGGAACTGCTCTTATTTTTCCCTTTCAGCACAATTTTACTGAAGAAAATTATTAAAATCGTCCCTGCAACAAGACAGATTAGCCCAGTTGGGGCAAACCCAAAAAAGCTTATTCCTTTAAAACCTGCTTTTTCTAACGTTTCACTTACAACCATATTTGGAGGGCTACCGATTAAAGTCAACATTCCTCCTAGACTACCTGAAAATGCCAATGGCATAAGTAATCTTCTTGTGCTTACTTGAGCTTGATTAGCTAGACTTATTACAATCGGTAGCATTACTGCTATTGTACCTGTATTACTTATAAATGCTCCTACAAATGATGTGGATAACATCACCGTAATTAGGAGTCTCGTTTCATTCGTACCTGCCAAATTTAATAGCTTTCCACTTACGATTTTGGCAAGACCTGTCTGAAAGATCGCTCCTCCTACGATAAATAGACCAATCATCATAATAACGACCGAACTTGCAAACCCAGCTAGCGCTTCTCCTGTATCGAGAATATTGAGAATGACCAGTAAACTTAAAGCACTGACGGCTACAAGATCTGAACGAATTTTACCACTCACGAACATTATTGATGCTAATAGTAATATAATTAACGTTAAGATCATGTCTGTATTCAAGCTCATCCCTCATCCCCCCTCTATAATGCTCCCCATTAATGTTACCACTCAAACTCTCAACTTTCAGTGACTTTCATTACACAGGTATGCTAAGCATTGACAATAACCATAACATTAAGTAATATAAGAATAACATCATATGATAATGATTATCATTGATAATGGAACCTGATTAAAGTAAGTTCTCTAGTCAATGGGCAACTAAAAAACGCCAGGATAAATTGCTATCCCGACGTTTAATATCACAATAAGTCATGTTCAAAAAGTTTATCTTTTTGAATATATCACTATATAAAAATGAATTCGGCAGTATATATACCAATTACATACCAAGCCATTTTTTAAATAGTAACTTAGTTGTATCACGATTCATTGCTGCAATAGAAGTCGTAAGTGGAATCCCTTTCGGGCAAGAACGAACACAGTTCTGAGAGTTACCACAGCCTTCTATTCCGCCATCTTCCATTAGCGTCTCAAGTCTCTCATCTTTATTCATCGCACCAGTAGGATGAACATTGAAGAGTCGAACTTGCGAAATCGCAGATGGTCCGATAAAGCTGTTGCGATCATTCACATTCGGGCAAGCTTCAAGACATACACCACATGTCATACATTTGGATAGCTCATATGCCCATTGACGATCAGATTCCGCCATACGTGGTCCAGGGCCAAGATCATAGGTTCCATCGATTGGAATCCACGCTTTAACCTTTTTCAGAGCAGAGAACATTCTTTCACGATTGATAACAAGATCACGAATAACAGGGAAAGTACGCATTGGTTGAAGCGTAATTGGTTGCTGTAATTGATCTACTAACGCACTACAAGCTTGACGTGGCTTGCCGTTAATAACCATAGAGCATGCACCACAAACCTCTTCCAAACAGTTAGACTCCCAAATAACCGGCGTTGTTTTCTTACCTTCAGCAGTTACTGGGTTACGTTGAATTTCCATTAGAGCGCTAATTACATTCATATTCGGACGATAAGGAATGTTGAACGTTTCAGTATATTCTGCTGAATCTGGATTATCTTGACGAGAAATAATAAATGTAACAGTTTTCGTAGCTACTGTAGTTTCAGCCATTGTTATTCTCCTTTCTTCTTCCCTGCAGAATAGTCACGGGTACGAGGTTTAATCAAACTAACATCAACGTCTTCATAAGAAATTTTCGGACCTTCTGGAGTCCAATCTGCAATCGTAGTTTTCAAGAATTCTTCATCATTACGTTGCGTAAATTCAGGTTTGTAATGTGCACCACGAGATTCGTTACGTTGCAATGCACCTAATGTCATCGCCTCAGAAAGTTCAAGCATATTCCATAATTGACGAGTAAATGCGACACCAGCATTATTCCAATTCGCTGTATCATTAATGTTGATATTGTTATAACGTTGTTTCAGTTCTTTAATCTTTTGGATAGTTTCTACTAGCTTGTCGTTGTATCGAACAACGGTCATATTATTAGTCATCACTTCGCCAAGCTCTTTGTGAAGTACGTAAGCATTTTCAGTACCCTTCATACCAAGAATACGATCATACTTCGCCTTTTGTTCACGCACAGCTTTATCAAACACAGTAGCTGAAATATCTTCTGATGATTTCTTAAGACCTTTAATATATTCAACCGCTTTTGGTCCTGCAACCATGCCACCGTAAATAGCTGATAATAGCGAGTTAGCCCCTAGTCGGTTAGCTCCATGATAATTGTAGTCACATTCGCCTGCTGCGAATAGACCAGGAATATTCGTCATCTGATTATAATCTACCCACATTCCGCCCATAGAATAATGGACTGCTGGGAAAATTTTCATCGGTATTTTACGAGGATCATCACCCATGAATTTCTCATAGATTTCAATGATACCACCAAGTTTAACATCAAGTTCCTTAGGATCTTTATGAGACAGATCAAGGTAAACCATATTTTCGCCGTTAATACCTAATTTATCATCAACACATACGCTGAAGATTTCACGAGTTGCGATATCACGAGGAACTAGATTACCATATGCAGGATATTTCTCCTCAAGGAAGTACCAAGGCTTACCGTCTTTGTAAGTCCAGATACGACCACCTTCACCACGCGCAGATTCACTCATTAGACGAAGCTTATCATCACCCGGAATCGCGGTTGGGTGAATTTGGATGAACTCACCATTTGCATATTTCACACCTTGTTGATATACAGCACTAGCAGCAGTACCTGTGTTAATAACGGAGTTCGTCGTTTTACCAAAGATAATACCTGGACCACCTGATGCAAGAATAACTGCATCACCGCGCATCGTATGAATTTCCATAGAACGTAAATCTTGAACAGCTACACCGCGACATACGCCATCTTCATCAATAACGGAACCAAGGAATTCCCAATGCTCGTATTTTGTAACTAGTCCCGCAGCTTCCCAGCGACGAACTTGCTCGTCCAATGCGTATAACAATTGTTGACCAGTCGTAGCACCTGCAAATGCAGTACGGTGATATTGTGTTCCACCGAAACGACGGAAATCTAGCAAGCCTTCTGATGTACGGCTAAACATTACGCCCATACGGTCCATCAAATGGATAATTCCAGGCGCAGCTTCACACATTGCTTTAACTGGTGGTTGGTTCGCTAAGAAGTCACCGCCATATACGGTATCATCAAAATGCTCCCAAGGAGAATCGCCTTCACCTTTTGTATTAACAGCGCCGTTAATACCACCTTGCGCACATACAGAATGTGAACGCTTAACGGGAACGATTGAGAATAGATCGACATGTGTGCCTGCCTCAGCGGCTTTGATTGTAGCCATTAGACCAGCAAGACCGCCACCAACGACAATAATTTTATTTTTAGCCATTACGATTCGCTCCTTGATCTATATTAAAGAATTGAGCGCACTGCCATATAGGCATCTGCCACTTCTTTGAATTCGTCGCCTCTGAAAGCAACTAGAGATAAGATGAACAACGCAGAGATAATTACAAAAATACCGATACAAATTTTAGAAGAAATACGTTGAGCTCTTTCGCCAACCGTAATTCCCCAGCTAATAAGGAATGCCCATAAGCCATTACTGAAATGGAAACATGCTGCAAGAACACCAATTACATAAACTGTGAACATAAGTGGACTTGTTGCGATGTGATTCATCGTGGAACCAAGTTCCTCATGTGAAATTTTCCCTAGGTATACCTGGAAACGTGTTTCATACACATGCCAGAATACGAATACGAAGGTAATTACTCCTGTAATACGCTGTGCTGTAAATGCCCAATTTCGTCCGTACTTAAAGCGTCCTAAATTAGAGTTAGATTGATAAGCTACGTACAAACCATATATTCCATGGAATAGTAGCGGAATATAGATCAATATAAACTCCAGTACAGGTAATAATGGTAAACTGTTAATTAAATTTACCCCTTTTTGAAATCCTTCTGGACCTCGCTCAAAAGCTTGGTAATTCGTTAAAGCATGCACTACGAAAAATCCACCTAGTGGAATTATCCCTAATAATGAGTGCAGCTTACGAGAGAAATAGCTATTTCCCTTCATCTCTTTGTTTTCTCCTCTCAAACTGTAAGTGCTTACTTATCCAATTAAATCAACCCACATTTTACCTCACCCATATGTGCTAGTCAATCAAACACCTATAGGTATAGCAAATTATGACACATTTTTGCCATAGTTTTATCGTACTCCTTTTTTGCTTATAATGGAATTGCATATTTATTATTAAAGCTTATAACTAATTTGCATAAGAACATTAATTCATCTATACTTTTATTAATTGGAAGCTTATATCTAAGTCTATAATCAGCTATGAAAAGTTGGAGCCTCGCTTCCGATGTACTTTTCATTACAGGCAGATTACTATTCATCACTGAAAAGTCGGAGGATCATTTAATGGATGAAGCTTTATATATTTTCAAACGTATAGTGGAACACTCTAGTATGAACAAAGCTGCTCACTCACTTAATCTATCTCAGCCAGCACTCTCACGTAAAATTTCAAAGCTAGAGCATGAGATTGGTGCACCACTTTTTCGTCGTATTGGAAAAAGACTTGAGCTTACACGTATTGGACAGCTTACTTTTGAATATGCTATTGAGCAAGAACGACTCTATCTCAAATATTTGAAAACAGTAGCGGAATTCAAAGAAACTGGTAGAAGCTCTATTACGATTGGTGCAAGTCTGACGACATTACAAACGACCTTACCCGATCTCATTACATTACTTCGTGAATCTCATCCTGAGATTGATATTAAAGCGATTACTGGAAAAACTCATGAAATCGTAAACTTTGTAAAGGAACATAAAGTTGATATTGCTGTCATTGCTTCTCATTTAGATGATTCCTATGTACAATGTACTCCGTTGTTCGATGATCATCTTATCCTTGTCATGCCTCGTTCATTGATGCTCCAAGAAGCAAAGCAATTAGATGTTCATGATCTCAATAATATTCCGATGATCCTATTCTCCAAAGGTACTTGGTATCGATTGTTAACCGATGAATTATTCGAAGCTTATCAATTAACTCCTGAGATTAGAATGGAAATCGATTCTTTTGAAGCGATATTACGCTTGCTTCATACATTTCGAGCAGGAGCTCTGTTGCCGAAGTCCTATTTACGTCCGCAATTAATAGCTGACAACGATCTTGATATTTATCCCATTCCTCAATTAGAAGGAACTAAGCGTACAACATCATTAATTCATGCAGATCCTAATACATTAGATGTAGCGGTGCGAAATTGTATTCAAGACATTGCAACTTTTTATCATCGTCAAGCGTAATAAGCGTATAGCATAATTGGAATATATTGTATACAAAATATTCCATCAACAAGGTATAATTAATACACAATAATTTGAAGAGGTGAATTATGATCAACCAGATTACACCGAAAACTTGGAAGTTAATGAGTATTTTAGCAACGATTTCTCTCATTGTTTTCATCTTATTACAACTACTTCCTAGCTTGAATGCAACGGCTACTTCAACAACTAGTAGCAAACCGATTTCTAATGATAAAGCGATTGAAATAGCAACAGCATTTGCCGAGCAACATACCGGCTTTAATATTGAGAAGGCAGAAGCATACCATCAAGCTAATAAAGCTTATACAGGCTACATAATGAAAGAACAATTGCAAAAGACTCATGAAGAAAAATTTGAAAATATCGTACCGTTCGATCAATACCAAGTAAATCTTCGATTTGCTTCTGGTAAAGGTAATGGATACGTCATTATGAGCCTATATACTGGTCAGGTTACTGGTTGGAATTTTTCTATTCCTGGAACTGAGGCAGATGCAGCAGCTACTCTAACAGCGCTGAAGCAAGAAATTACAGAGCAAAAATTCCCGTTGAATGCAGATACGAATTTCGATATGTATGAAGCAGTTAGTCAACCTACTTGGGCATCAATTACTACTCCTTCAAAACACTCTATTGGTTGGTATGTTTCCAATGATGAATTGTTTATTGGGGAAGCTATTCTTCAAATTGACACTGTTGTATTGGAAACGAGTGAAGGAACCATTGTAAGTAGATACTTACCTGACTTCATTATTCCAGATGAATACACAGCTTATACTGAGAAGCAGGATTTATTCGCTGGTATCTGGACATATGGTATATATATGGGCTTTACATTTATTTTCGGAGTACTTGCGATCATTTATGCAATTCTCTATCGCCGCCATACATCTTTTAAATATGGTGCGTGGTTAACAGCAATCAGCACATTAATTTCTGTACTTGTTAACTTCGGATTTTTGAAAAGTCAGCTTGGACTTCAAACCAATACTATTTCGGGTGACGGCTTCGCTAACTTATTTATGATTGGAATTGTCATTGTTTCGGTCCTCTTTGGCGCGGTAGGAGTGTACTTCTCATTCATTGCCGGTGATGGTCTTTGGAAAGCTCAAGGTTTCCGTCTATGGCCTCGTTTCCGTGATCAAGATTATGGTCATTACATCTGGAATATGATGAAGATGTCTTACTTGCTTGCGATAATATTACTAGGCATTCAAAATGTAATCTACCTGTTGCTTACTACAGTACTAGGAACTTGGTCTGCAAATGATGCTTCACAATCATTCTTAAACTTTGAATATACTTGGTTATATCCTGCAGTAGCATGGATGGCAGCGATAACGGAAGAGGTAATATATCGTTACTTCGGAGTTGGTATATTCCGTCGTTGGTTCAAAAATACATGGTTAGCTGCATTAATCCCGTCACTTGTATGGGCAGCTGGACATACGTTGTATCCACTTTACCCAGCAAGCACAAGGATTTTAGAGCTTGTTATTATAGGAATGCTATTCACATTTATAATGGTGAAATTCGGCTTTATCGCTGCGATGTTTACACATGCGATATTCAATACCATACTTATGAGCATGCAACTTGTTATCTATGGAGGCACAATTGATCTTATCTCTTCCATCGTGTTCATTGTTTTACCGTTCTTTATTGCTTATGGTATTAAGTTACTGCATAACAATTCCAATAAAGGTTCAAATAGCTCGATTGTTAGTGCCAAGTAGATGCCATGAAGCTAGGGAAGTGAGGAACGCAGTGTACGAGTACCTAAAATGTTTCTGCAAGAAACATACGTAGAAAGCATATTCAACAACCGATGAATGACAGCTACGCCGTCGAATAAGCTACGTCAGTGACACATCGCAATCACAGGCGTGTTATTTAACCTACAATATAATCAAAAGAAAGGATACTGCAGGACCGTCTAGTCCTGAGTATCCTCCTGTAATGCCGTAAGAATAGTAGTTGCAAGCTTTTCACCAATAGATAGGGGCTTAAAGTCTTCGACTTGAGCCTCTTTTATTTTTTTAAGTGAGCCAAAATGTTTCAATAACTGCTTACGCCGCTTCTCTCCTATACCAGGAATCGAATCGAGCTTAGATTCTACCATTGACTTCGCTCGTTGTTGACGGTGGAAACTGATTGCAAAGCGATGCACTTCATCCTGAATACGTTGAAGCAAATAGAACTCTTGACTATCTCTTCCAAGCGGTATTAGTTGCGCTGGATCACCACTCATTAGTTCTGCTGTTCTGTGCTTGTCATCCTTGACTAGTCCACATACTGGTATAAATAGGCTTAATTCATCCTGTAAGACCTCTATAGCCGCTGAAATCTGCCCCTTACCACCATCTACTACAATTAGATCGGGTAGCTCTGTACCTTCCTTCAGAGCGCGCTCATAGCGGCGACGAATCACTTCTCGCATCGTTCCGTAATCATCAGACCCATCAATCGTTTTCACATTATATTTACGATATTCTCGGCGGTCTGGCTTACCATCACGAAATACAACCATTGCCGATACTGGATTTGTTCCTTGAATGTTCGAGTTATCGAATGCTTCAATTCGATGCAAATGTTCCATCCCTAACGCATGTCCGAGATTACGTGAAGCAATGATGCTCCGTTCCTCATCTCTTTCAATGAGCTTGAACTTTTCATCCAGTACGTTTTGCGCATTTTGTACTGCCATCGAGACGATCTCGCTCTTCTGCCCACGCTGAGGAATTAATATTTTCACTTTTAACCATTCATTTAACCATGACGTTATTTCTTCAGCAACCATGCTACTTCCTTCAACAGGCTGCGGCAGTAAAATTTGTCTAGGTAATGCAGGATTTTCACTATAATACTGCGTGACAAAACTCATAAAGTCATCATATTCCTCTCCGTAATAAGGGAAAGAAGTTCCGTGACGTTCGATTAATTTACCTTTACGCATATAAAGAATCTGTACACTCATCCAACCTTTATCTACCGCATAACCAAAAATATCACGGTCGAGTGCATCATTCATCGTAATCTTCTGCTTCTCCATAATTGCATCGATTGCTACCATTTGATCTCGATATTCCTTAGCACGTTCGAATTCAAGTTTCTCTGCGGCTTCGCCCATTTTGCGTTCCAATTCAAGTCTAACTGAATCTTCACCGCCATTAAGGAAGCGGGTAATTTCTGCTGTCATCTCATCGTACTTACTTTGATCAATTTCAAATTCACAAGGTGCAATACATTGACCCATATGATAGTAGAGACATACTTTGTCGGGAAGCTTATGACATTTGCGTAGTGGATATAGACGGTCAAGTAATTTTTTCGTTTGCTGAGCAGCATAAGCATTAGGATATGGTCCAAAATACTTCGCTTTATCTTTATAAACTTTGCGTGTCACTTCAAGCCTTGGATGAGCCTCGTGGGTGATTTTAATATATGGAAAAGTTTTATCATCTTTTAATAGAACATTATATCTTGGATTATGTAGCTTTATGAGATTACACTCTAGAATTAGAGCCTCCATATTGCTACCAGTAATAATAAATTCAAAATCAGTAATTTCACTAACCAATTTTTGAGTTTTCCCATTATGACTACCATTGAAATACGATCGGACACGATTTTTCAAAATCTTCGCTTTACCAACGTAAATAATGACATCCTCATTATTTTTCATAAGGTAGCAGCCAGGCAAATCAGGAAGTAATGCTAACTTGTTACGTAGATGTTCTTTCACGATAGCTTCATCATAAGGATTCGATGATTGTGTCACTATATTACCTCCCAAAACTTTTCATATCTTCTTGAATTACAATTTTGCAATGAAAAGTTACTTCGTAAGCATTAACCTAACTCTTCATATCTTCTTGAATTACATCTGTACATGAAAAGTTACTTCGAAAGCGTAATCTTAACTTTTCATGTACTATTTTTGTTATAATTGAAAGCATAAGTGCCTATATCTATAGGATGCTATTATTGTAGCATATTTGTTCGTATTCATCCTTTTCAATTGAACGTCTCTGTACTTAAATTCTATTGTTACGTTCACATTTGCTTTCCATTCAATCAAAAAACTACATAACTTATAAAAAGTTTGGACAAAAGGATATTCTCTTTACAATTTAGCGAAATATTGGTTATACTATGTACAGCAATAGGTCTGTCAAGGAGGACTGCACGATGGAAAATGTACGCGATCCACGTCAGCATATTAACGAAGAACCACGTGACGATCTTAAAGATGTTATGGTTGGCTTCGGTGGCATGCTTGGCTTCATGGTCGTTGTGTTCGCAGCTGCAGTTATTGTGAAATTCTTAATTTCATAATAAGCAGACAGAATGCAACAAAAGACCGAGTAACTCTTATCTTTGAATAAGAGTCACTCGGTCTTTTCTGTTCTAATACATATATTATTGCGATTTGGAATTTCTAGATTTCTTATCACTATCTTGTTTGTTAGGGAAAGTGACGGTACGATCTTCAAAGTTACTTTCTTTATTAGAAGTAAGTTGATATCGAGTTCTTTCAGTTCGATCAATTTGTACGATTTGACCATCATGCACCGTTACAAGTACTTGACCAAATTGTAATCCATTAATTTGTTCGGCAATACGTGCTTTCCAAACTTCATCAACTTCTAAAGGCTTCGCCATAATAATCCCTCCTAAAACTTTTCATATCTTCTTGAGTTACATCTGTGCAATGAAAAGTTACTTCGTAAGCATAATCTAAAACTTTTCATATCTTCTTGAGTTACATCTATGCAATGAAAAGTTACTTCGTAAGCATAATCTAAAACTTTTCATATCTTCTTGAGTTACATCTATGCAATGAAAAGTTACTTCGTAAGCATGTTCTCAATTTTTCATATCTTCTTGAGTTGCTTGCTAGTCTATGCTTTCACGCCTCGACTGAAGCCCTTCTTTCCACTCTACAATTGCCTTCACGATTAATGTGAATATCGCTAGTAACATTAGCAAAGAAGCAATAGCAAATGCCGCAGAAAATTGATATTCATTGTACAGTATTTCAACATGCAACGGTAAAGTATTGGTTCTGCCACGAATATGTCCTGATACGACTGATACAGCACCAAACTCACCCATTGCTCTCGCATTACAAAGAATAATTCCGTATAACAAACCCCATTTAATATTCGGTAATGTTACGTACCAAAATACTTTGAAGCCCTTCGCACCAAGACTAATCGCGGCTTCTTCTTCTCCAATTCCCTGCTGTTGCATAAGCGGAATTATTTCTCTTGCTACAAAAGGAACGGTAATGAATAGTGTCGCAATGATAATACCAGGAACGGCAAAGATTATTTTAATATCATGTTCTGCTAACCACGGTCCAAAATATCCTTGCGCTCCAAACATAAGAACGAACACAAGCCCTGCAATGACAGGCGATACGGCAAATGGAAGATCGATCAGCGTTAATAATATTTGCTTACCTCGAAATTTAAACTTAGTAATCGCCCAAGCGACGAGTACACCAAACACTGTGTTGAGAGGTACAGCTATTAATGCCGTTATTAGCGTTAACTTCAATGCTGCAAATGCGTCCGAATGGGTTATCGCATCTATATAGACCGAAAATCCCTTTTGCAACGACTCTACGATAACGAGCGCAAGCGGCAGTACGATCATAATAACGATGAACAATACTGCAATGCCTATCAAGCTCCAACGTACCCAGGTCGCTTCATTGATATGCTTCTCTCGCACAATTTTGTGGGGGGAGCTGTGGTAGTTTACTACTCCAGCCATATTATTCCCCTCCTTTATAGGATAGGATGTTCCATCAAAACAATTGTGATCACGATGTTCAGCTTCGATGACTAATCGGCTACGAATATGTCATTCATTAACTTAAGAATTTGACGTCATTCTACGGTTCATTCTCCACTGCAATAGATTAATGGCGAATAGTAATATGAATGAAACTGTTAACATAACAGCTGCGATGGCAGTTGCGCCTGCATAGTCATATTGCTCAAGCTTCGTCATTATTAGTAGAGGTGAAATTTCTGTTTTCAAAGGCATATTGCCACTAATAAATACGACGGAGCCATATTCACCTATTCCTCTAGCAAACGCTAATGTGAAGCCAGTTAATAGCGCCGGGAATAATGTTGGCAATATAATTTGGAAGAAGGTGCGGAGGCGATATGCACCAAGCATAACCGCTGCCTCTTCCATATCTTTCTCCAAATCTTCAATAACAGGTTGCACCGTTCTCACGACAAATGGAATACCGATAAACGTTAACGCAACAATTATGCCTAGTGGAGCATACGCTACTTTAATGCCAAGTGGCTCTAGAAACGAACCAATCCAGCCATTTTTTGCGTAAATCGCAGTTAAGGCAATCCCCGCAACTGCTGTTGGTAATGCAAAGGGGATATCAACAAGTGCATCTATAATCTTCTTGCCTGGAAATTGATACCGCACCAATACCCAAGCTACGATTAATCCGAAAAAAGTATTAATCAATGCTGCGCATAAAGCCGTAACGAAACTAACACGATAAGAGGCAAGCACGCGTGCATTCGTAACAGCAGCCCAAAACTCCTCAAAAGTAAGCTCGAACGACTTTAGGAAAATAATAGCCAGTGGGATAAATACAATAATGCTCAAGTAGAACATTGAAATCCCAAGTGTTAGTCTAAAGCCTGGAATAATCGATCTGGATGTCGAGCGTTTTCGCCTAAGGTTAGCTAATGACATACGTGCTCATACTCCTTTATCAGTCAGATTCACTTTACATATTAGCTACCCGGCGTATAGATTTTATCGAATACTCCATCATCAGCAAAATGTTTTGATTGCGCTTCTTTCCAGCCACCAAAGTCTTTATCAATTTCTAATAGTTCTAGCTCAGGGAATTGATCTTTGAACTGTGCTGCTACTTCTGGATCTGTTGGGCGGTAATAGTTATCTCCTGCAATCTTTTGTCCTTCTGGAGTATACAAGTATTGCAAGTAAGCTTCTGCAACTTCGCGTGTACCACGTTTGTCTACTACTTTATCTACAATTGCAACTGGAGGTTCAGCTAAAATACTTAATGATGGATATACGATATCGAATTTATCAGGACCAAGTTCATTAATAGATAAATATGCTTCATTTTCCCATGCCAAAAGTACATCACCGATTTCACGTTCTACAAAAGTTGTTGTTGAGCCACGAGCCCCTGTATCTAATACCGGCACATGCTTGAACAGCTCTGTTACATATTGAATTGCTGCTTCTTCGCTATTGTTATTTTGTTTAAGTGCATAACCCCAAGCCGCTAAGTAATTCCAACGAGCTCCACCTGAAGTTTTCGGATTCGGTGTAATAACTTCTACATCATCCTTGATTAGATCATTCCAATCCAAAATGTTTTTCGGGTTACCTTTGCGAACTAGAAACACGATCGTTGATGTGTAAGGTGAACTATTACGATCAAATTGTGTTTGCCAATCACTTTCAATTAGTCCTGCGTCTACAATTGCATCGATATCATAGCCAAGTGCCAATGTAACGACATCCGCTTCAAGACCATCAACAACTGCACGACCTTGCTTTCCAGATCCACCGTGTGATTGTTCAATCGTTACTTCTTGATTATTAGTTTCTAACCAATACTTCGCGAATGCTTCATTGAAATCAACGTATAGCTCACGAGTAGGGTCATACGATACGTTCAATAATTGTACAGGGTCTTTCTTCTCAACTGTTTGAGTAGTTTCTGGTTTTGCTGTATTGTTAGCAGGTTTCTCTGTCTGTTTACTTTCCCCATTAGCTGGCTGTGAATTGTTAGCTCCGCACGCTCCAAGCACACTAATTAGCAATGCTAATACGATAATTTTTGATAGATGAGTAATTGACTTAATGTTCATAACAAATCCCTCCATAATTTCGGGATAGGTAATGTTCATTCCGGTTGTTCCGGTCATTAATTATTATTCCTATCAGTTTAGTTGGTTATTAATTGAATATTAACAACGATTCCCATCTTCTGTCAACATATTTTTATTAAAAGTATTAGAACACCTTATAAAGCCTACTTGACCCTAGTAAGTTCCGTATAGAATCAATTCGTTAAATGTGTAATTCTTACCCTAATTCTATCGAAAAAGGAGCAGCTCCATCGTCAATTTCATGACTTTGGAGCTGCTCCTTTTTTGTTGATATGAAAATTAACGTGATAATTTCAACTAGTATTTTCTCTTTGCTTTTTTTGAACTACATCTATACTTCTCCACGCTTATTGCTACCTGTTATAACCAACTCATCTACATAAGGTGCTACTCGATTCATCAATCGACGACCTTTGTGATGTTCTTCGCCATCTTTATTCGTAAAACTGAAATGACTCTCTAGATTATCTAATCGATAATTCGAAGTGTAGAACGTCGGTTTACGATCCATTCTATAATTGAGAATGGCTCCAAGAACATGATCTCGTACCCAAGGATTTAAGTTCTCTGCACCGATATCATCAAAAACGAGTAAATCCGTTTCTTTCATTAAATCTACTGTTTCTTTCAGCTTCGCAGGTTCATGCATTAATACTTTCAGATCTTCGACGAAATCTGGCATGTAGACAATAACACCAGAGTAGCCTGACTTGGCTAACTCTTGCAATGCATAACACATTAGATACGTTTTCCCTACACCAAAGTCACCAGCAAGAAAAAGTCCTTTATGGGAAAGTCCTTCTGCTTTTGTTCGATCAATATATTTCAACAAAGAACCTACAACTTTTGCTCTTTCTAAATCTTTGCCTAAAATCTCATCAGCGGAATACTGACGTTTCAAAGCTTTATCATCGATATAGAAACTGCGAATACGATTACGAACCAATTCCTCATGCTGTGATGCTCTTAGTTTCTTACAACCTACTTTTCTATCAATAAGATGAGTTTCACCATTAATTTCTTCACTTTGCAGCAGTGTATAGTGCCCTTTAAAATCATTTGGACAATTATCAAGTCCAGGACAATGACTACAATTACGATACTCGGTAACATACTGATGTACTCGATTCAAATTGACTTTAATGGCATAATCGGTGAGATTCGGATACTTTTCTCTCAAAGCGATCACAAGTGGATCTTGCATAAGTTCCTCTTGTTTCTGCTGAGCTAATCGAAGCATGTCTTGTCCGCTCGGCCAAGCTTTTAGTAGATCTCCTAGAGATTCCATCTTATTCACCTCTTTCTTATCTCATTAAGTTTGCTGATCGAATTTACGAGCTAATTGACGAAGTTCCTCAAGCTCTTCTGCAGAAATTTGACCATTCGCAACTTGCTCATTACTAATCGTTGGGATGACTGGTTTTTGTCTATTAGTACTTCTACCTCGATTATTTCCGTAACTCGTCGGACGAGTTGCCGTAGCTTGATTGCTACGTCCATTACTACTGCTTGATTGATAGGAATCTTCTTTACGGCGTACAATATCTTTCTCAAGTTGATCTTGGTCCCGAACGTATTGTACAGCTTTCTCGTAACTATCGATTCCTTTCATCAACATATTCGACGCAATCGAATCTAGATATGCTTTCGTCACTCTACCAGAATCATTCATACCAATGCCGTAATGAATCAATACATTAATAACTGGTGGCGCTAATTTATAATGAAGATCGATACGTTCGAATACATTCAATATCCAGTCTGGAACTGAACCTGGGAAATATCTCTTTAAAAATTGAATATGAGGCTCATTGCGCATAAGTGCATTATATTGATTAATATCACAATAATTAGCAAGCAACTTAGGTACTGGCAAGAAGAATTGCTCGTCCACATCGAATTCTGGTTCATCATCTTGTTCATTCAATTGTTGTTCTTGCGCTTGATCTTCTTGGTACATCGCTGTTTGAGCAAGCTTTCTGTCACGTTCTTCTTCATGCTTCTTATCTTGACGGAAAAACTGAACAGCTAGACGTTGCAACTGATCAAAATCCAATTCGCCACTAATATCAAATACTCCATCCTCATCTAAAAGACGCGAAACTTGAGTTATAGCAAGTTCATACTTATAAGCTACATAATTAATTTGCGCAAGTTGCTCTGGATGAGTTCTTAATTGTTCAACAAAATAACGATTATTAGAATTTCGTGGGAATCGAATTGATATTTCAGAGTAGGAATAACCTGCTGATGCATTTTGAATAACTGGTCCAGTGGCTCTTGCAGGTGCAACCTCTAGCAATGCTTGATCGAGCTCATCATCCACAATGTGAGCATTGAGTTTAAATATCTCATAGAAAGGAACTGATATATTAATCTTTGTTTCTTGCCCAACAGTTACTTCTTCTGGAAGTGGAGCATACATTTGCTCACGAATATCAATAACGGCATATTTGCCTAATTTATCACGTAACAACATCGTTAGATGAATATTTTCGAAAAATTCATTAGGAGGTAATGGGCAAGTAAGCTCATACTCATAAATATAATCCTCTTGCTCCTCTTTCATAAATCTTGAGCTCTGCAGTAGACCAATAGCTTCAAGCTTTGAAAGCTGTTCAAGCAAATACGTTCTACTCTTATCATTGAGTGCAAGTCCTAAGCCTAAAAGCAATCTACGATGAGGCTCTACTGGAGAGTATCCTGTCTTTCCTTCTGGCACGATCATGCATAATTGCTCATATAGCGAAATAGCAAACGCACCTACTAATGGTTTATAAATTAATGAAAGCATCCGATAATCTACGGTACTTAATGAGAAATCACGATAACAATAATATTGGTGATGCTCTGTAAATTCAAACAAATGCTGGATCCGCATTAAATCGACTCCATCCCTGACAATCTTCTTTCTATTCTATCATAAAACTACTTCTTTCGTATGTTCGAAAAACTGGGTTATCTATATATATTTCTCCAATTAGAAAACTACTTACTTGAGCTTTATATTCACTATTTTTAAGGTCTATCTTCTATCCAGCTTCTATTAAAAACAAAAATCCCTCGAAATGAGGGATTTTGATTAGAACATTTTAAATCCGCTTTTGCGAAGGGCTTTCATCGTTGTTCCACTTAATAATGCGCCTGCAATAGCTCCAATAACAGGAATGAAGTCGATAACCGTATAATTGCTGATGACATCGATTAGTTTTTCATCATTGCCACCCCAAGGCGCCCATACAGCTAATACGATAATGATTGCAATAATAAAATAAGTTGGAAACCATGTCGTTTTCACAAGCATATTAATTACAAAACCAATACCAAATGCCATTACTAGAAAAAGCATAGTCGCTATTATAATTTGAAGCACAGTGAATGTCCTCCCTTATGAAATATGTATATTATGTAATATTGCTGTCATAAGTGTAAAGAATGATTGCATGAAAGTCAATTACGACGGTGTATTTGTCACAAGTATGCCATTTGCTCCTTTACCATTGATTAGGCTACAATAATACTAGAACATAACTACAATCGAAAAGGAGTACTATATACGATGAGTGAAGTAGCACAAACACTTGAAGGTTGGTATGCATTGCATGATTTCCGTACCATTGATTGGACAGCATGGAGATTGGCCGATGAAGGTGAACGTAGTAAAGCGGTTACAGAATTGAACGATTTTCTAGCGCAATGGTCATCTGTAAGTGAAGCTCGTACTGGCAGCACTGTTGTATATTCTGTTGTAGGTCAGAAAGCTGATCTTGTGTTTATGCATTTGCGTGAAACACTTGAAGAATTAAATGCAATTGAAACAGCATTTAATAAAACAAGCTTCGCTTCATTTACATATAGTGTCTATTCTTATGTGAGTGTCGTTGAGCTAAGTAACTATATGGGACATTCAACAGGTGATCCTATGGAGAACCCTGAACTTGTAGCTCGCTTGAAACCTGCGCTACCTAATGCGAAGCATATTTGCTTCTATCCGATGAACAAACTTCGCAATGGTGCAGACAATTGGTATATGCTTAGTATGGACGAGCGTAAAACTCTTATGCGTAGTCATGGTATGATTGGTCGTACTTACGCTGGTAAAGTTAAACAGATTATTACTGGTTCTGTAGGTTTTGATAATTGGGAGTGGGGCGTAACATTATTTGCTGATGATCCACTACAATTCAAGAAACTTGTATATGAGATGCGTTTTGATGAAGTAAGTGCGCGTTATGGTGAGTTCGGTGACTTCTATATTGGAAATCAGTTAGACTCAGACAAGTGGCAAACTTTACTCTCCATCTAAGAGGTAGTTCAAAATGCGGACTTTGATAACGATGGGTATGCTTACGTAGAATACTCGGCATCGAATATGGAGTGAACTTGGAAAGTACGGTTCGCGTGTACCAATAACGTACACTTGCGCTTCCGCCTTTCTCAAGTAGCGCTCCATCTTCTTGGTTTTGAAAGCCCGCTTTTTGAACCTTCATTTTTATAGGTAGTTCAAAATGCTATACCCATATAAATATTACACAAGCCAACCTGACAGCTATTTGCTGTAAGGTTGGCTTTTTATATGGTGCAACATTTTGTATTTCCCTATCGTTTAATTGGTAATTACTACCTATAAAAGATAATTGGGAGGGCATAATGAAGCGATCAATCATTATTATTAGCTTAGTGCTACTCATATTACTCGTCGGATGTTCGAAGCAATCAAACCTTAATCATAGTACACAAGAGTACTTAACCGAGAATTCATCAAGAGAAAGAAGTTTGGCACAGAAAATTGCTTGGGAAAATCTTTCAGAAGAAGAAGTCAAATCAATTCTGCCATGGACACATGCTACTATTGGGAAAGTGGAAAACTCAAAGATACCTCATCATATAAGAAGTAACAATCCATCAAATGTATACAAAGTCACTTATGCCACTGTAAAAGATGAACTGTTAGGACCGATTGGTATTTACGTAGATATGGATGCATCAGAAATTGTAGGTTATGACCTCAGGCATTAAGCCCATATAAAAGAAAAGATGAGTAGTCTAATGACTACTCATCTTTTTCATCTTCCTCTTCTAAAGCAGCAAGTTCAGCTTGCAGAGCTGCAATTCGCTTCTCTTCAAGATATTGCGCAGTTGCCGCGTCACGAGCACGGCCTTTATCTTTCAATCGCTCAATGGCAGGCTGAATAAGCAAATCAACTTCTTTTTGCACCGTATAGGATAGATCATGGCGCATTTGCGATTCAAGATACGATCCTACCTCCATTAATGCGTTATAACGATCTAACTCATCGCGAGTTAATAACCCTCTAACTTGCACACTACAATGTCTCATTATAGGAACTTTCCTTTTTTCAGCACAAGTGGCACGCCACCGATAATAAATAAGTAACGAATATCTATCATTTTTTTCAACCAAGCAGCTTTACGTCCTCTGTACTTTTTACCGAATGCTAGGCCAATCGCTTCTCCTTTTCCAAGTGAAGCAACCGTACCTTTATTGCTGAATTCGAAAGTTTTCATGTTCTGATTACGAATCGAAGCTACAAGATTATGTGCACAGACAACACCTTGTTGCATAGCAATTTGTGCTGTTGGTGGATAAGGACGACCTTCCTCATTGAACATTAATGAATTGTCTCCAAGTACGTAAATATTTTCTGTACCAGGGCTACGTAAATATTCATCCACCTTCACGCGACCACGCATCGTATCGAAGCCAGCCTCTTCAATTAGACGATTACCACGAATACCACCAGTCCATATAACCGTTGCAGACTTGATTTCTTCGCCTTCGCCAACGACTACACCTTCTGATGTGCACTCTTTAATAGCTGTACCAATTCGGAATGTAACACCCTTTTTACGAAGCACTTCCATGCCATACTCAACTAATTCAGGATCAAATCCAGGTAATGCAGTTGGAGCTGCTTCTATATTGTATATTTTCACAAGTGTAGGGTCTACATCATAAAATTTACATAGTTCAGGTATACGATCAGATAGTTCACCTACAAATTCGATTCCAGTAAATCCAGCACCACCAACGACAAAAGTCAAGTAATCAAGGCGATGTGGTTCACGTTTGTAACGAGCAAATTGATATTCAATATGCTCACGAATGAGGCGAACAGAATTGATACTACGAATATTCATCGCATTCTCAGCTAGACCAGGAATACCAAATGTTTCTGGTTCTCCACCAAGACCGATAACTAAGTAGTCATATGAAAGTGTGCCATCCTCCAAAATAACTTTTTTATCTTGAGGTCGAATTTGCACAACTGTAGATTTTACGAAATCAATTTTGAATTCATCTATTAATCGAGAAATATTCACTCGCGCATTTTCAGGTTTATCCGTTCCTGCTGCAGGCATGTGCAGATGCGTCGTGAAATAGTGATAGTCATGTTTATTGACAAGTGTAACATCAGCTTCATTATAATTAAGCTCTTTTTGTAGACGTAACGCAGTAAGGATACCACCATATCCTGCACCGAGGATTACAATTTTCGGTATGTTACTCATCGTAGAATCCCATCCATTCCATTATCTGTATTTAGTATGCTCCATTATATGTGCATGTTCGACATATTCTCTTTATATGGTGTCGACATCAATTAACTAATAGTTCTATCTTATGATTAACATAAGCTTAGTCTTCCACATATGTAAAAAATAACACAGTCTTGTGTTGTGTTATGAAAAAATCATATATAGGTAAAAGCTAACTCTTTGCGCATTTATTTTTTATTTACAACGCATGATATAAGAGCTATTATGCTTCTAATTGTTATATACATCAGACATATTACAGAGTTTCATAACAATTTTCAAGAGAACATTATACGAAAAAGTTCGGCATAGTGCACAATTTCATAAAGTTGATTTTTGCATAACCTCATTCCTTTATTCGCGAAATTTGCTTATAATAAGAAAGAATATGAAAAATAGATATTTGGAGGTAAATCATGACTAATACAACAAGTCAAACAGATGCAGTAGATATATTGATAATCGGCGGTGGTCCTGCTGGTATGTTTGCCGCTTTTTACGGTGGTATGCGTCACGCATCTGTGAAAATAATTGAAAGTATGCCTCAGTTAGGTGGTCAATTGGCTGCACTATATCCTGAGAAATACATCTATGATATTGCAGGGTTTCCTAAAGTAACTGCTCAAGAAATCGTTGATCGTCTTAAAGAACAACTTTCACTATTTGAGCAAGAAATTTGTTTAGAAGAAAAAGTTACGAATGTGAAGAAGCTTGATGAGCGTCTTTTCGAGGTAACTACTGATTGTGGAACACATTTAGCTAAATCAGTAATTATTACAGCTGGTGTAGGTGCATTCTCTCCTCGCCGCCTTGAGCTTGATAATGCGATGAAGTTCGAAAAAACGAACTTGCATTATTTCGTTGGAGATCTTCAACGCTTCAAAGATCAAAACGTACTTATCAGCGGTGGCGGTGATTCCGCAGTTGACTGGTCTCTAATGCTTGAGCCAATCGCAAAAAGTGTAACGCTTGTTCACCGTCGTGATAAATTCAGAGCACATGAACATAGTGTAGAACAATTAATGAACTCATCTGTTAAAATAATTACTCCTACTGAAATTACTGCTCTTACAGGTGACGACAGCATTACAAGCGTAACGCTAACAGATGTGAAAACTAACGAAACGACTGAAATTCCAGTTGATGCAGTCATTGTTAACTTTGGTTTCATTTCTGCACTAGGACCGATTGCTGAGTGGGGTATCGAAATCGAAAAAGGATCAATTATTGTCGATACTCGTATGGAAACTAATATTCCAGGTATTTTCGCAGCAGGAGATATTACAACTTATCCAGGTAAGTTAAAACTTATTGCTGTTGGCTTTGGTGAAGCTCCAACTGCGATTAACAATGCAAAAGTATATGTTGATCCTACTGCTAAGCTTTCTCCAGGTCATAGTAGTAATATGAAATTATAAACAAAAGATCGCAGTTTCCACTTTCGTAGAAACTGCGATCTCATAAATAGGTAATCTATAGTTATCTATTTGGCTTACATACCAACAAGATGTAGTAAAAAGTATAATTAGAACGAAGAAAAGGTATATTTATTGCTACGCTGTATATTGTTTTTCTGGAAGTATAATTCCTCGTAGTTCCAGTTCAAGTACAAGCATTTGAATAAACTCACGGTCACATTGATAGTGTAACGCTTGAAGATACGTATCAATCAATAATTCATTTGAAAGCAATTTCACTAAAACCACCTCCCATAATTTGGATCAAATTCATCCTACCATTTCATTCCATATCCGACAATAGTCGCTATTATTAACAATATATTGTGGATAGGTTGTTGATTATTTGTGCATATCAGTCAAATTACCCCTATTCTCGCATGGGATAATGTGGATACAGTTATCCACAACCTACTAAACTAGTAATTCCATAAAAAACTTTAATAGATATTAATTTTTCATTAGTTTTTTATATCAGTCTATTAATCTACTAATTAGGACTCGTATTCACTTCGAAGATCCATATTTTACCGTTTTTATCAATGCCATAATCATAGCCAAGATGCGTTATACCGGGAAATCGTTGTTCTAGTACATACGTACACAACCGAGTAAGTTGCTTCATCTCCTCTATTGTATGGGATACTGCTCCCGCTCCTAATGTTCGTCTTATAGCCGTATTGCAATGAAGTACACGTCCCCCTTTACTAATATTAGTAATAGAAAGTCCAGGACGTGCTACCCTACCCAGTATTATTCGATACCTCCACATTCCCTTATCTAACACATATTTTACCCGATAATCTACTGGTGATCCGTCAATTCGTAGTAAGTCAATCCCTTGCTGAATAATATAAGCGCGTTTCATTTTACTACTCGCTAAACCTCTCAATAATGCTTCGTAACTAGTAACTTTATACTTTTTACTGTTTACTTTATAAGAATATCCACCATCTATTTTACTTACTTGAATAACACCATTACCTAAACTACCTTTGATCGGTTTCACAAAAACCATATTATATCTATTTAACATTTCTATTAAATTTGAATCATTATAAGTTTTAGTATGTGGAATATGAGGTGCAATTTGTGGGTGAGCCTCTAATGCATTTTGCTTTAATACTTTGCTCGATACTTTGCGACCTGGATGCCATGTCATGGTACATCCATCTCCTTTCGAGTCTATTAGACTATTGTTTATCTATTACTAAGCTATTGTATGTCAATCTTTCTATTATTCTTGTGCAGATGTACCGCTTTATAGATAGAATTATAGAATTTCACAAAAAAAACGTATGTATAGGTTGTACATTCCGCTCTAAAGGAATGATATACCTTATATACATACGTCTCTTCATTTATTGTTGCTGTTCAAGTGCTGCCTTTAGCTTATCAGCTAGACTATTTCCTATCGATGGCTGCTCTTGATTATATTGCTTCATTAAGCGCTGTGTTTCCTGTTTATTCATTTTCCCACTAGCTTTATCATCTAGCTTTTCAATGACATTACAAGGACGACATTGTGCATATTTCCCAGCCTTACCGTCATGTAGCTCCATTTTTTTACGGCATTGCGGACAACGCTTATTAATTTTCATCGGTTCAGCATGACGCTTGTAAGAACATTCACGATTAGAACAAACATAACGCTTTCCTTGCTTACCCTTCACTTCAAGTAATGGTTCACTGCAATCAGGACATTTGGAACCTGTCATATTATGAGGCTTGTACTGCTTGCTCTCGGTCTTCACCTTATTGACCCATTGCTCGGCTTGCACTCTAATCTGCTTCATAAATTGTTTCGCATCACCTTTACCACGCGAAATAGCTTCTAACTGTTGTTCCCACTGAGAAGTTAACTGTGGACTTTTCAGTTCATCAACGACAAGCTCAATCAATTGTTTACCCTTCTGAGTAGGGAATAAACTATGTCCTCTACGTTCAATGGTCTCTGTTGAAAGTAGCTTTTCAATAATATCTGCTCTTGTAGCTGGAGTACCTAGACCATGTTTTTCCATAATGGAAAGTAGCGATGCCTC
Source organism: Paenibacillus endoradicis (assembly GCF_024721975.1). The sequence continues at coordinate 122,794 of NZ_JANQBB010000006.1, forward strand.
CGTATAGCGTGCCGGCGGAGTAGTCATACAATCTTTCAGACTAGATGATTTCAGTTGCACTTGTTGCCCCTTTTGTAGTGCAGGCAATAAGGAAATCTCTTCTTCCTGCTCATCCCCATCTTTCGTTACCGTGTATACTGCACGCCAACCTTTATCCTTCTCAACTCGGCCTTTGGCATAGAAAGTATGTTTTCCAATGGTAAGCTCAACACTCGTCTCATCATAACGATAAGGTGCACAGAATAGTGCAATAAATCTACGGACAATGAGATCATAAAGCTTACGTTCATCTGTACTTAGATTTTGCAATTGAACAAATTGATCGGTTGGGATGATGGCATGATGATCGCTAACTTTACTATCATCTACAATTCGTTTTGTTATTTGTAATGGCTTACGTAATAAAGCTGAAGCTACTTCTCGATATGGACCAATTGCAACTCTCTCCAAACGATCTTTCAAAGTTGATGCCATGTCGCTAGTCAAATGTCTGGAATCGGTACGTGGATACGTTACCAGCTTATGCTGCTCGTATAACTTTTGTAAGACGTTAGAAGTTTGCTTGGCTGAGAAGCCTAGTTTTTTGTTCGCATCTCGTTGTAGTTCTGTAAGATCATAGGCAAGTGGGTGTAGTTCTTGCTTTTCCGTAACTTTCACATGACTTACTTGAGCAGTTTTCGCGTCCTTCACTGCACGCAATTGTTGATCCGCTTCATCTTTATCCCATAACTTCCCATCATGCCCATGGTTGGCTCTCCAAGTCGCAGTAAAGCCTGTCGCCCCCGTTTGTAATAACCAATACGGTTTCGCTTGGAAACCTGTTATTTCTTGCTCTCGCTCCATCAGAATTGACAGTGTAGGCGTCTGAACTCGTCCTGCTGCTAGTTGCGCATTGTATTTGCATGTCAGTGCACGAGTCATATTCAGTCCGATAATCCAATCTGCCTCTGCTCGGCAAACAGCGGATTTATATAGATCATTATATTGTGAACCCGGCTTCAAATTGCGGAAACCTTCTTTAATTGCTTGATCCGTTTGTGAAGAAATCCATAGACGTGAGAAAGGCTTTTTCCAATGAATAAGTTCCATAATCCAGCGGGCAACTAATTCCCCTTCACGTCCAGCGTCAGTAGCGACAACTAATTGTGATAGATCATTACGTTTACTTAACGCTTGAATTGCTTTGAATTGATGCGAGGTTTCTTTCATTACACGAATATTCATCTTAGCAGGTAAGAGAGGTAGATCCTCTAATGCCCATGTTTTATATTTTTTATCATATGCTTCTGGTTCAGCTAACTCAACCAGATGACCCAATGCCCAAGTTACGACATAATTAGGTCCTTCCATATAGTTCTTATGTTTCGTTGTGCATCCAAGAACACGAGCAATTTCCTTTGCTACACTTGGTTTTTCTGCTAATACTAGTGATTTCATTTCCCTATTGCTCCAATCTATTAACATATGGTCACAACATAACATACATCGGAAATTCAATCAATCTATAGAGTGAGTAGCACAGCGTACGTTATTGATACGCGGGCACCTACAATGTTTCTGCAAGAAACATACTTCGAAAGCTTTAGCTTGGCTTTCGATGGAGCGAATCTTCGCCACTGACTAAGCTACAACGCATTACCGCGTAATCACAAGCCAGAATTTTGAACATCATCTAGACAAGCACCTAATTTTTGTGGGGCAGATTAACTACCTTCTAGGTATATATCGGAGTCAAACTAGGTAGTAGACGTATATATTACTAATAGGATTTTAACTAACTAAAGAAAGTAGTGAATGCAGTGCAACATGGATCAGCAAGGCGATCATCACGACGGTTGCTGGCCATATCAGACATTCATGGACAAAGACAAGGATTTCTATCCTTACTAGAAGCTGCACATTACGATCCGAATAAGGATCAGCTTGTAATATTAGGTGATTATATTGAAGCGGGCGAGCCAATTACATGGCGATTGATCGATCTTGTTCACCAACTAGTAGACAAAGGTGCAATTGCTTTACCAGGTAATCATGAACTGAAACTAGCTACATTAAGACGTGGTAGTACGGCACATCGCTTGCGCTATTTGCGCTTCATAAGGCAACTGCCTAGTTATCATATGGAGAATGGCTATTTGTTCGTTCATGCTGGGGTTCGACCTGGTTTACAGCTCCAATTGCATCCGTTACGTGAGTTAACCGAGATTAGAGAGTCGTTTACTCGACATCCACTTTCGACACTCCGCACCAAGCTTGATTCTGATGCTGGTGGTACTGCTGGACAACGAATCGTATTTGGTCATACACCCACATTCAAATTAGGGGTTAACCCTGGCTCATTGTTCGTTGATGAATGTAGAATCGGCATTGATACCGGAGCGAAGCATGGCTATAAACTTTCATTAGTTGATCTGACTAATGGACTTTGTTATAGCTGTTCGACGAATGAGGATTATCGTGCGAGTGATGTTCACGTTTATCATGTACCGAGTGTCCGTAATCGCTAATCATACCAATACAGGAATCTGCTTTGTCATATCTGATTGGTCTCTTTCATTACAGTTCCTCCTCAAATAGGAATACTAATAGGGTATCACCCTGTTAAGCGCATCGTTGTGCTTAACAGGGTGATACCCTCATTTTTTGTCACGCATTCTTTAGCCCTTGCTTGCACCTGAGGTCAATCCTTCTACTAAAAAGCGTTGCAAAAATATAAACAGTAGTGTGACTGGTAAAGCAACTAACACTGCACCTGCTGCAAATAAAGTGAATTCCGTCGAATTACGCTGATTCACCATACGGAACAAACCTACGGCAAGTGTTCTTTGTTCCTCTGTACGCAGAATGAGATCCGCAAATATAAAATCGACAAAGCAACCATTAAAAATCATTAGACTTGCATAGGTTAACATTGGCTTAGACAAAGGAATCATAATAGAAACAAACATTTTTATATGGCTGGCCCCATCTATTCGTGCAGCATCCTCAATACTTTTCGGTATTGTATCAAAGAATCCTTTAGCGACAAACATATTGGTAATAATAGCACCACTGCTGTATACAAGTACAAGTGCCCCATGCGAATTAAGCAATCCCATCGTATTAAGTAGCACGTATATCGCGATCATTGCCATAAAACCAGGAAACATTTGCAGTACCAGCATAGTTGTAAGGGCCGTTTTTCTGCCCTTAAAGCGATATCTTGAGATCGTATATGCTGAGATAAGTAGCAACAACGTTCCAAGCAAGGTAGAGAATATCGCTACTTTTAAAGTATTCATAAACCAAAGAGGATAACTTGTGTTACTGAATAAGTTTCTGTAGTGCTCTAAGGTCATTTCGCGAGGAATCAATGTATCACTGAACAAGCTGTTTCCAGTCTTCAACGAAGACATCACAATCCAAAAAGCCGGAAACAAACTAATTACGCTCATCAGTATAAGCAATGTATAACTTAATCCTGCTTTCGCCCTGATCGAAGCTATTGATTTCATGATAACATATCCTCCTCTTTATAGGATTTGGTTCTTCTATAGCTCCAAATTGAAACAGAAGCAACCAGTACGAAGATGACGATACCGATAACTGATGCGAAGCTATATTGAGATTGATTAAGTGCTAGCTTGAATAACCATGTAACGAGCAAATCGGTATGCCCTGCATACTGATAATTAACATTGACTGGATCACCATTCGTTAGTAAATAGATAACATTAAAGCTGTTAATATTACCTGCAAATTGCATAATGAGTACAGGTGCAGTAGCAAATAATACCATTGGTAATGTAATTAAGCGGAATTTTTGTAAGGACCCTGCTCCATCAACCTCTGCCGCTTCATACAGGTCACGAGGAATTGTAGTCAAAATACCAATAGCCAATATCATTGTTACCGGAATACCAAGCCACATATTACAGATAATTACGGTAACTTTAGCCCAAAATGGATCAGTTAACCAAGGTAAACCCTCGAGTCCTATATTCTGCAAATAACCATTAATAGGTCCAAACTGATTGTTGAACATATTACGCATAACGAGTAATGAAATCATACTTGGAATAGCAAAAGGAACAATCAATAGTGTACGCCACAATTTTTTGAAGCGGATGGTAGGTTGTTGAATAAGGACCGCCGTAAACACCCCACCTACATAGGTCGTCAAAGTTGCTATAATCGCCCATATTAATGTCCAACTAAGCACTCCTCCAAATGTTTTGCTCCATACGTCCAAGTTGAGCATTTTAACAAAATTGTCAAACCCAACCCAATCAACCAAATTTGCAGGAGGCAATATCGGATCTGCATAATTCGTAAAAGCAAGTAGAATAGAGAATATAATAGGAAGAATACTTAAAAACAAAACCGAAATCGCAGGAACAAACAATATAACGTAAGCAAAATGCTTTCGATTCACTTCCTGCAATGACTGTACAAAATGATTTGGCGTGTGCCCCTGGTCGCGTAGCAAGCCGACCAAGTAAGCATCTCGAACATTCAAAACATAGATCGTAAGAAATACAAGTAATCCACATAATGCCATAAGTCCGTCAATCATCATGAAAATGGAGTGATCTCCTGCTACTAATTGAGTAAGCTTCCCTACCTTAGCCATACGGCTGGGCTCAGTGCCGAGTGTAATTAATCCTTTCAAGTAATCCATTAAGTGAAATAGGATGCCATAAAGAGCAGCGGTGTGCAGGCTGATTAACAACAATCCCTTTATGAACTGTCGATTATAAATCTGTCCGACGCCCATAAATAGAATAGACAGTATACTAGCTCCCGTTTTTTTCTGCATGAAACCAACCACCTATTTATTATTTCGAGTCAATATCAGTTTTTATCGTTTTAACAGTTTGATCGAGCAATTGCTTCACATCTTTGCTATTATCATCCCATGCTGCAATGAATACAGCTTTCAACGGCTCCCATACGGAGTTAATTTCGGATACAGATGGCATAGGAATTGAATATTGGAACTGTTCAAAGAATCCGCTAATTATTGGATCATTTTTGATCGCTGGATCCTCACCCGCTTCAATATTGGCTGGAATTGCTCCTGTCATCTCAAAATTTTTCAATTGATTTTCTTTGTTGCTTGCAAAACTCGCAAATAATCTCGCCGCAATAGGATAGCTAGAATACGAATTAACATAATAGGATTTCACTCCTGAGAATGACGTTGAAGGATTACCGTCAGGTGTTTTAGGCAGCGGAACTACACCAAGATTAACCTGATCCTTGAATGCTGCAATTGACCATGGACCGTCTATGTTAAACGCTAGCTTTCCTTCCTGGAATAATTGTGCCTTTACATCATAGGTAACATCTCCTGCATTCATAGGAAGAATTGGCTTAAGACTTTGTAGAAATTCAAAACCTTTAACTGTCCCTTCATTATTCAACCCAATATCACTTACATCTGTATTCTCATCCCCAAAGACATATCCTCCGAAGCTACCAATGAATGGATAAGAGTAATACCCTACAAACTCCCACATAATTGCATACTTATTTTGCTTTGGATCATTATAAGTATTTGCAAAATCCACGACTTCCTGCCATGTTGTAGGCGGGTTTGTCACTAAATCCTTATTGTAGAATAGTGCATATGTTTCTACTGACTTGGGATATCCATAAAGTACGCCTTCATAGGAAGAAGCTTTAATAGCTGCATCAACCATAGTGTTACGAGTTTCCTCCTCGTATAAATCATTGGGCAGAATCAAACCCGCCTTAACTGCCAATCCGATTTGATCATGCGGCAGTGTTAATACATCGCCGGCTAATTTGGAAGGACCATCAGTTGCCAAACGACCACCTTGATCTCCTCCCGCTACCTCTTCAAGTGTTACAGGAATTCCATACTCTGCTTCAAATGATGCAGCCAACTCTTGCATATAAGGCATTTGCTCTTTAGACTCCCAAACCACTAGCTTGGCTCCTTCTTCTGGCTTAATCTCCTCATCAACATTTGAGTTTGAATTTGAATTACTTTGTTCATTGTTCGTTTGAACATTGCCACCTTGGTTAACTGGTGGATTGTTACCATTTTGACTACAAGCTGTTAACATCATAGCTAACACTAGAATTAGCATAGCTGAACCCCATAATTTCCCTTTAGACTTCTTTTGCATAACCCATCTCTCCTTAATCTGAAATATAGTTGTAAAAACTTTACCTCGTCCAAATACAAAAAGGGCACAACCCTCTTTGCACTAAGTGCCGAGGTTGTACCCGTAATAGGTATCATTGCCTTTAGATTATTATCTAGCAACTAATCTTTTTGTCTTAGGCAAATCATACAGTAACCATAAAAGCGTTTGCAAACGTCGTTTTCAACTAAATTAAGTCAAAAATAGATGTATTTTCTATAAAACATCGCTTATTCTTTCTGTAGCTCTTCCTTTCTTCATATTCATTGATTTTCTATTTTTTTCTATTTTCGTTATTGTTTTTTATTTCAGTACTATGCTACAATATAGAAAATTTAAAGGCAATGTAACTTTCGGGTTCAACCTCTGTTCTAATGGGGTTGAACCTTTTTATTGTTACATGGCTAATTACTACGAATCGACATCAATATCCACATGGATAAACTAGTTTCTGACAATATATTTAACTATTGGCAGGCTACCAATCAAGTAGGAACAATAAAAGAGTATCTTTCTTGTACACCATCATGTATACAAAGTAAGATACCCTTTATTACCTTCATTATTATCGTAGTTCTTCCCTTGCTTGCCCCACACATATATCAAAGCGTAGAGAACTAATCGCTAGTGAAAAAGCGATAGCGGTCGTTTTTGTCCTCGGATTTATACCGCTATTACCATTACGATAAATCCGAGGACAACGGCGATTGGAACAGGGATTAGTTCTCGGAGTGGACTCCGATTGGAACAGCGACTTGTTCTCGGAGCGGACTCCTAATTAGTAACAGTAATTGATCCTTTTCGAATACTAGATAAATAGCTTCGACTGGCAAATAAGAAGTAAATCCCTTGCATAACAATGTATATTCCAAATACAACGAAAGAATATATCCAATTCGATGATTCTAATATGCTATCCAACGCAAACATTGCAAATAATGCATGAGAAATACCAACGACACAAGGCAAGAAGAAGATGATACCAATTTGGGTGATGACAACTTTTCTCATTTCCTTATATGTCACACCTATTCTACTTAAACTTTTGAACATCGTAATGTCTTCATCGCGCTCAGTAAATAATTTGAAGTAGATTAATGATCCTGCAGCGATAAAGAACAATAAACTAATGAACAACCCAATAAAAATAGTCAATGACATCGTCTGTGTATATTCAACGTAATAAATAATTTTATTCATATCTAATTTTTCATCAGTATCATTCGTATCCGCTTGAATCTTTTCTACGAGTGGTAACGCTTTTTTCCAGTTAGAGATTTCTATCCCATGAAACACAATGCGGTCTTGATCAGTACTTTGTTGATCCCATGTCGAATAGAGTTCATCTGGGACAACAATAGTTTCTCTATATTGAATTGCATGATTATTCATTAATGTTTCTTCATTCATTTTAGTAATTTCATACTCAATCGTTTCACCATTAATTTGTCCTACTAGTTTAGCTTCATGTGAATCAATATAACTTACACTAATATTTACAGCAGCCAGTTCATTCTCATCAAGATCTTTTATTTGATTCTCTTTTGAAGCATATTGATTATAGGTAGAGAGTGGGATCATGATCGCATCATAAAACCTCTCCGATTCTTCGCGTGATCCTAAAATAACGTTACTATTATGAAATGCAAGCGAGAAATTACGTAATAGTAATCCTTCCATCGTTGCCTTTTTCTCAATAAGATGCTTAGATTGTTCCACTACTTCTTCCATATATGCTTCTGTAGTAACAGGATTAGCGTCATTTTTCTGCTCTGTCCAAGCTATAGAATATGGTCTTCCATAACCATATTGCTCTTTGCCAAGTAGTTGCATAATATAAATTGTACCCATCGCCGTCATAACTACTGCACTTAGTATTGTAATCGTAAATAGAATACGTGCGTTATCTTTAATTTTATATCCGAGTTGGCCAATAATAAGCATATTGGATTTATTGTAGTAGAGATTACGATTTTTTTTCAATAGTTGTAAAAACACAATGCTAAGTTGTGAGTACAAGAAGTAGGTTCCTGCTACTACGAGAATTACAACCGGTAAAGCAACGACAATAAATGTCTCGATCGTCATCGTTGCGGCAAGACCATAGCCCCCCACGATACATATAGCGCCAAGTATGACTTGCCACATTGAATATTTCAACTGTCCTTTTGGCTTTTTATGAGCATGTAATAAGTCGATAATTTGCCCTTTACCCATGCGAAGTGTCGCATATAATGTAATAACAAAGAAAATACCTACGAATATGCTAACCGTAACTACTACCGCGCTTAATGGAATAGCAAAGCTAATATTTTCTTTCAAGTGTAATAATGAACCCAGTGCAAGGAAGAACAATTTGCTACAGAGAATACCAACTGCAATCCCTACTCCAGTGGATAGCACTCCAATAACCATGTTTTCAATAAAAACAAGCTTTCGCAACTGACGCTTCGTCATACCAAATAAGGAGAATAGACCGAATTCTTTTTTACGAGTTTTCAAAAATGATGTACTTGAATAGAGAATGAAAATAAAACTGAACATAGCTATAATATACAAGCAGAATTTCATACCCGATTTCACTTTTGAAGCTGCTGCTATATATCCACTAGTCACATCTGGATGTTGAATGAAAGCTATATAAATATAGAAAATAGCTACTGAGAAGACACTACTTAAGAAAAATGCACTATAGGAACGCCAATTTTCTTTTACATTTTTAAGCGCGAGGGAACGAAACGTCATCGAAATCGCCTCCTAGCAAACTTAATGTATCTAATATTTGTTGGAAGAAAACTTGGCGATTTGAGCCACGATAAATTTCTGTAAATGGTTTACCATCTTTAATAAAGATGATTCGTTTGCAATAGCTTGCTGAGAATGGATCATGCGTAACCATTAGAATCGTAGCATTCATATTCGTATTCATCTGTTGCAATGTATCCATTACATCCTTCGCTGACTTAGAATCTAGATTACCTGTGAGTTCATCTGCTAACAATAATGATGGCTCATGAATAATCGCTCTAGCAATCGCCGCTCTTTGTTTCTGACCACCTGATATTTCATATGTTCGCTTAGCAAGTAAATCTTCAATTTGTAGCATCTTCACAAGCGGACGCAGTCGCTCTTCAATTACTTTCGGTTTTAAGCCTTCCATAACAAGCGGAAGAATAATATTTTCTTGTACAGATAAAGCGTCTAATAAGTTAAAATCTTGAAACACAAATCCTAACTCACGGCGTCTGAATAACGCTAACTGATGATCATTTAATTTAGCTGGGTTAATCCCGTTAATTTCTAGCTGTCCACTAGTCGCCTTATCGATGGTAGCCAATATATTCAATAGAGTAGTCTTACCACTACCTGATGGCCCCATTACTCCAACAAATTCACCTTTTTCAACTTCAAGATCAAGACCTTGCAACGCAGTGTATAATACATTATTTTTTCCACCATACACTTTACTTAAGCCCTTCGTTTTCAATACGCTCATTATAATAACTCCTTTATATAAATGATAATGTTTTCGTAAATGTGTTGTTCATATGTTCATTATAATGGAGCTTTCTAATGACAGTAATCGAAGAAGCTTTCAGTATACAAAACAAACCTTACAGCTTTGTCACCTTTTATAGGTAGTTCAAAATGACCGCACGTGATCACGATGAATAAGCTTCGAAGGTTATTCGACGGCGAATATGATGGAGAAGTGCTACAGTCTATGGATCCCTGTTGATTGAATCGCTATGATGAAGGTTGCTCCTTCTCCTAGTTGCGATTCCACCGTAAGTTTATGTCCTAGACGCTGACAAACCTCTTGTGCCAAATACAGTCCCATACCCGTTGACTCTCCGATGGTTCTACCGTTTTCTCCTGTGAAAAAAGGCTGAAATACACGGCGAATATCGCTCGTTGCAATACCAATCCCTTGATCAATTACTTTTACAGTAGTGAGAGACTCTGTTTGTTCAAACTCTATAGTTAATGTCTTATTACCTGGTACTGGTTTGCTATATTTTAACGCATTACTAATGATCTGATGCATAACAAAACTGAACCATTTCTGATCTGTAGAAGCTGTAGCTTCCCCTATAATCCGAGGATAGATATTATATTGAATACAGATGCGTTTGTAACGATTAATAATATCTCTTGTTACTTCATGTAACGGAACAGATCGAACATAAAGATCAAGTTCAAGCTTGTCTACCCTTGCGGAATGCAACATCATCTCAAGTCCAGATTCTAGTCTATTGGATTCCTCTTGAATGCTAAGATATAACTCTGCTTGCTCTTGCAAATTCATTATTGATCTATGTTTAACCCCATCTTGAGCTTGTTGCATTAGCATATCGATAACCGATACTGGAGTTTTCATCTGATGAACCCATTGCAACGTAAAATGATATTGAATTTCTTGTTTTCTTCTTAAATTATCTAATTGCTCCATATACATCGATTGCTGATTAAGGAGTAGTTGCTTCATAAGCTGTTGCTCACTAGTTCGTGCATCCTGCAATAACTGAACCGCATATAGAGGATCTTCAGCAATTAATGCTTTAGATAATGATTCATAGTATGGCTTGATTCTGAAGTAATTAATAATAAGCCAACATAACAATATGACCGTAGTGAATACAATAAAGTAACTCATTGTACCCAGATCAATGTCTCCACTGGTTCTTTTCCATTCCAACATAAATAATCCTGCACCTAATAAGCATGCAAGATAATATATGAATATGTAATATTTTTGATCTGATATATACATACGTAGCATTGGAAACTTACTCTTCATATCCTAATACCCCATTCTCTCCTTACACAGAAGACTATTCGTACTATGTTAACTTGAGCATTCATTTCATATGCTCTACTGCTACACGAGCTTGAGTTTATAACCTAGACCACGAATCGTCTCGATAGCTGAAGGTAGTCCCAATTCAGCAAATTTCTTGCGGAGTCTAGTCATATTGACTGTTAAAGTATTATCATCGACGAACTGAACATCATCCCATAAAGCTTCCAACAACTTGTCCCTTGTAACAACTTCACCATAATAGGTAAAAAAGCATTCAGCAAGTAACAATTCATTTTTCGTTAGATCCACTAGCTGTTGCCCATAACTCAACTCATTACGAGAAAGCCATAGCGTCATACCTTCTATCTCAATTTTACCGATCTCTCCATCAGTATTCGAGAGTAAATTATCATCCACTAGAGCAGAATTTGTTGGAGTAATCGCATATTCGCCGTAAGCTCTTCGCAATTGACTTCTAACCTTGGCAACTAATAATTCAAGTTGCACTGGCTTCGTAATATAATCATCTCCACCATTTTCAATAGCCATAACTTGATCCATTTCACCGTCTCTAGCGGAGATAAATATGATCGGAATATTGTAATTTTTACGTACTTGCCTACACCAATAGAAACCATCGAAATACGGTAAATTAATATCTAATAACAGAATATGTGGTTGAATTAGTTCAAATTGATCCATTATATTTTTCAATTCGTTAGCGATAAACGCTTCGTAACTATATTGCTCTAACTTCGACTTTAATACTTGAGCAATTTTGGGGTCATCCTCAACAATCATAATCGAATACATCGTATAACTCCTTTTCTCATGGCCGGTTACAAAATAGAAAGACACCGCTCCGTTTGGCATAGTGAAAGTATTGAACCGTCACTATAATACAGAAGAGGTGTCCACTACATAATAGATCAAAACATATAATGAAATCAACTTTCCAATACCATCATATCATCTATCCAGTATAAGGAGATTGTTACTCTTTAATTTCTTCAAAATTCGCATCATAGAGTCGAAACATTGTTTTGTAACCAGACTCATCCACTTTAACACCCACATCAAGTCGACCAGTAATTTGAAGTGGTTTGGATGTATAACGTAGCTTCGTTCCATCCTCAACATAGACGATCATTATTTTGTTCCAATAGGTTTCATCTCCATTATCAAAGGGACATTCAGCACCAGGCTCTGGAATAAGAAGAAACCAGTTTTTATCTAAAGAGAGTATCTCACCCATGAACCCTTTTATTTGTACTGTACTTTTCGCCTCAGATAGATCCCAAAAGTCATTTGAAGGCGTATTTTGTTCTACGTTATCAAAGAAGCCATTCCAACTAATAGATTGATACTTGCTTTTCTTTGTCTCTTTTTTCGGTTCAGTATCAGGTTTTATAGGCTCAACAGTGGGAGCTTTTGTCGGTTCAGGCTTTACTTTATCACTAGGTTGCTTATTAGTAGCTGCATGTGTGGATGTTGATTGTTGTTGTGTTGAAACTTGCTCGGTCGGCTTAGATGTTGGAATTGCTATTGGCACCGTTGGTGTTGGCAACGTGGAATCTACTTCCTTGCTCCCTTGAGGCGATGGTATAGCAGACTCTTTAACGTTAATCTCATTAAGATCGGTCTGAGGTTCCAATTGTTGCTCTGGAACCAGCTTTTCTGAATCATTATGTTTCAAAAGTATTGGTATTGTTGCTATCGTATTTGCTGAGTCTACTGATTCGTCAGTTATTGTAATCCCTTCGCGAAAAGATCCCACTTGTTCCGCAGACTTCTGCTCCCCACAACCGGCAATCAGGAATAGTATAACAAGCATACATCCAATCGTTATAATCTTGCTAACACGATGATGAATCAATGAGATTCCCCCCTCTAATTACGAAACAAAGTTATCGCATCGGTGCGATAAACTTTCAATGCAGGTCCTAACGATGCAAGTAAAGCTAGAGATAATGTTGCGATAATAAGAAGCCACTCGTAGGTAGCAATCTGGAACGCCTGTAATTGCACGCCAGTTTGAATAAACAGAGAATCACTTATGACAACACCTACAATATGACCCAGTATAAGGCCCGCTATCAAACCTATTGTTGCTAACGCCATTCCTTCTGCTATCAGTGTACTCAATATGTAAACTTTAGACTTACCAATTAAGCGTAGCAATCCAACATCACGCTTCCTCTCTTGAATGGATGCTGTCAATGCTAGAAGTAGAGCTGCCATCGCAAGTAAAACACAGATAGACATGACAATCATAAGTAATTGAGAACCTGTATCCACTACATTCAATACATCTGCCACCGCTTTACTTGAATAAACAGCTTGCACATTATCCAATGTATCGAACTGTTGTTTCAAAGATTGAATACCTACCAACGATAACGGTTTAACAATAATTGAAGTTATTTCTTTAGCGCTATCATCATCATTATGAACCGCCCACGCATATTCCAATCTTGTAAATACGGTGCGATCATCAGCAGTGTTCAGCTTTGGTAATATACCCACTACTTTATAGTGAAAACTATTATGTTCATCTTTTTCATTACTTTCATGATCAAGATCAACATGTTCGACTAATCCATGAGCACCACTGAATTGATCGCCAATATGCATGCCGAGCTCCTTCGCTACTGCATATCCAACAGTAACTTCACCTAGCGCTGCATATAAATGTCCTGCTTCCAGATGACGATCCTCATATCGAGTAGCAAAATAAGCTGGAGAAACACCAACAATCGGATATCCATTATAATTATCCCCTGTTGTCAAACCATACGCTACATCAGTATGTTCACTCTTTTCTATTGTACTAAGTAGCTCTAGTGGAATATTGCCTGTTGGCACTCCTACACGATAAAAAGTGTTAAGAACTAGCTGTGAATCGCTTCCATCAGCACCAATGACTAGCTCAAATGGACCATATCCTTTTTGCGCACCATGCTCTACACTATCTTTACTTATGAGGAGAAGAACAAATAATGCTACCGTAATCATGACAGCAAATATGGTTAATGCAGACAAAAGAGAGCGATATCGCATATTGTTCCAGATATATTTCCAACCATTCATATTCTTCACCCTTTCTTCGAGAGTGCATGATGCTGTATACATAAATTAATATTGTCCATTTGAACGGTTGCAGGATACAATTGCGCTAAATGTAAATCATGTGTTACCGTCAATAGCGTCGCATTATTTTCTTCACATATATCTAGTAACAATTTCATAATAAACGCTGCTGTTTCCCAGTCCAAGCTTCCCGTCGGCTCATCTGCAAGAATTAGTGGAGGATGATTGATTAATGCACGGATAATAGCTACACGTTGTTGCTGCCCACGTGATAATTGATAAGGACGTTGATTCTGCTTCCCGGTAAGCCCCACTCGTTCAAACCATTGCTCAATCAGCTTATTATGCTCACTTCTACTCAAATTACGTTCCATAACAAGCTCGACATTCTGCTGCGCAGTGAGTGAAGGAATCAAATAAAAATCTTGAAAAACATAGCCAACCTTTCTGGCACGAAATCGATCCCGTTGCATTTCATTCATCTCACTAATAACTTCTCCAGCCACTTCAACTGTGCCTTGATCAACTGCTAATATACCCCCAATAAGATGAAGTAGTGTACTTTTCCCGCTACCACTAGGCCCAAGAAGTGCGATACGCTCACCTTTCTTCACAAACCATGAAGAGACACTAATAATGGGAAGTGCTCGTTGATGCAATTTATATGATTTTTCCAGACTGTTAACTAAGATCATATTTTCCATTACGATATAACTCTCCTCTCTCTGTTGTGAAAATGGACAGGAGAGCAATGCTCCCCTGTCCATAAGTCTTGCTTTTGAAAAAACAATTACTTCACAATGCGCTCAGATAAAGAGTCCCAAGTCATATTTTTTCCTGTAAGTTTATTGAAAGCAGCAAGTGATAAGTACAACTTGCCATTATCGAGATGACCTTGTAGTCCTGTATTTGTTCCGTTAAGGTTAACTTCGAGTTTGTTAGTTTCTACTTTCATAACGTTCGTGCCACTTGTAATTGTAATTAAGTGGGCAGTAGCGTTCCATTCTACTTTTGCACCAAGTGCCTCAGCAAGAACTTTAGCTGGGTATAGAACTTCATTATCTCTTGTAATCTTGAACTTAGGATATATATATTTTGCTTGCATAGTCGTTGATGTCGCCGTAAGATCAACATCAATAATTTGTGCTGATGCTTTGGCAATTTGTGTATTATCAATTTGACCACTCACGAAATCTAAAATTGGACCATACGCCCACACACCAACATCAACTGCCGAATGACCGTGACCGCTCCAACCAATTAGTAATCTTTTGCTAATCACTTGGTTATACCCACCTTCTCTTCCATATGAAGAGCCATCTCCTGCAAGAATAATTTTTGCTTCCTCATCTGTAAGGTCAGTAATCCAAGTATTTGCTTTCACAATTTTTTTGATATCATCAATAGTTACAGCAGCATTAAGTTTACTAATAAGATATTCTGATGAATTAAGTTGCTTATCCCATAGATCTAGATTCATTTCATAAATATTATCTCGAGCTAATGATAAGCCGCCCGTCTCGTGGTCTGCAGTAATTACGACTGAAGTATTGCCATATTTTTTAGCGTAATCTAGCGCTACCTTTACTGCTGCATCAAAATCAAGAACTTCCTGTACCGTTGAAGGGAAATCATTTGCATGCGAAGCATGGTCAATACGACCTCCTTCAATCATAATTGCAAAACCATCTTCATCTTGCTCTAGAATGCTAAGTGCCTTTGATGTCATTTGCGCTAGTGATGGTATTTCAGCTGTTCGATCTAACACATAAGGTATATGAGAGCTACTGAACAAACCAAGCGCTTTACCACTGGTTGCTGATAATGATTGAAGTTCTGAAGCATTGTCTATATAGGAATAGCCCTTAGCTTCAAAATCAGTAATGATACTTTTGTCTGTTCGCTTACCTCCATCAGCTTTGCTGAGGAAGAATGAGCTACCACCACCGAATAAAACATCTACGCCACTATCCAAATATTGCGAAGCAATGGCAGATTCATTATCACGGCTGCGGACATGGGACGCATACACCGCTGGTGTAGCATGAGTAATACGAGCTGTCGTTACAAGGCCTGTCGCTTTTCCCGCTACTTCCGCTGCTTCAATAACAGAAGCGAACGGTTTCGATACATCTTCGTTAGAAACACTAATTCCAGCATTGTATGTTTTGTGACCTGTTGCAAATGCAGTTCCAGCTGAGGCAGAATCAGTAACGACTCCAGATACAATTGTGCCACCATCTTCACCACGGTCTGCGTATGTAGTGGCTTGACCAACATAAATGCTATCAAGCGTTAAATAATCGATATTCTTGTTGTACTTCAAATAATTACGAGCTGCTGAAACTTGTGCAGGACCCATTCCATCTCCAATTAATACAATAAGATTTTTGGATTTTGCACTTTCAGATGTTTGGTTGTCTGCTGCTAGAACTGGATGAATGGATAAAGTAGAGAATACGAGACAGCTTGCTAGCGCTGCTTTAATAACTTTCTTTTTCAAATTAATCCCTCCATTTGTATGTTCCTAACCAACTCATTACTTCCTTATTATCCATAACAAAAGTTAAGAGAGTATTATGAAATTATATAGGTAATGTAAATTTAAGGGGTATTAAACAAATCAAAGCTGTTGAGCGCAAAAAAAAGAGTATAATCTAATGTTCATTAGACTACACTCTTCTTCTAATTCTATTGTTCAAAATTGCTACCATCTTCCTCCACGGAGATGTTCAATTATCGATTTAAGTTCTCCATCATGCTGTGGAGAATCATCTCCACCCTTTATCTCGATTTTTGTAATATCAAGTTTATAAGTTTCTTTAGCGTTTGTTGGAGCAAATATAAGTTCCTGTTCATTTTCAAGCTGAACCTGATACCCTAACTGCGCGAAAGCTGCAATGAAGTCTTTAATACTAGGTTTACGATCATCCGGAAGGAAGATAAGTGCTCTAAGCATTTTCGTATTCGGACCATCAATAAATTTGAAATGAAATATACATTCTCGAAGTGCCATTATTCAAATTAGCCCCTTTCATGTTGTTTTAAGCTATTTTAACCTTTTTTGAATCGTGTTGCCAGTTTAGCACCAACATTTTGTTTCAACCATGGAAGAACGAAGAAGTCACCACCGAATTTACCTGCGTTACCAGCTGCTAGCATAACGATAAAGCCAAGAAGAATCATATATGGGTTAGTACTAACTGTTCCAGCGAACATGAACATGAAGTTCATTAGTAGACCAAAGAATGCGGCTGGTAATGTTAGAACACCTAGAATTAAACCAACACCTACAAGAAACTCACCCCAAGGTAGAATGAAATCAATTATTCCTACGTTTGGCAATGCAAAATGCTCAATAAATGCATTATATAGAGGATATAGTGCTTCATCACCTTTTGCAACTGGATTAGTAACAGCGTTTTGTAGATATCCTGCTGCAGTGAATTCACCGCCAGTTATTTTTCCCCAACCACTTGTAATCCATTTGTATCCTAATACGATCCTTACTATTGCCACTATAGCGGCTGCGATTTTATTTTCTCTCCAAAACTTTAACATATCAATCACTCCCTGTTGTTTATGAACCTAGTATACGATGGCACCATAAATGAGTATGTGATTTTAATCACATATATAGTGAAATAATTCACATTTATTATTTGGAGGTTATTCAGTGGGATAAAACAACTGAAAGCGGTGTAGTTGTTGGGTTCACCCTTAATTACAATGGAATATAATTACATTGTTTTGTATCTATGTCATAATAGTAATACCTAGCTCTCTATAGACGAACATTACAATAGTCTTCTATTTTATTAGATTGTTTTATACGTTGAAGAAAGGTTTGATTACTATGAGAAAGGTTATTGCGATTGTTATCCTTTGTTTATTTCTTAATGCTCTGAGCTTGTAAGCGTTCGAACCTCTATGACGGCTGGTATTGGAGATACTATAAAAGTCATTAAACAATATAAAGGAAGTGATACTTTCAATAACAGTACGTTGGACTATGTCTCCAAAAAGCAGCTATCTAACGATGGGGATCAATTTCTAATGTTTTAATTGAAAACAACAATATCTATTACTCCTCACCTTATTACTCCACATTTATTAGTACGAATCCATTGCAAGATAATGTATTTCTTAAAGGTCCTTTTTCTGGATATAAATTGAAAGATATTATAACTCAGATCAAGACAAGGAAGCATCATAGCCAAAAGCGATAAAAGCAATTGGGAATCCGCTTATGAAATATTGAACAAGCTTCCTTAGATATCTTATATTTTGGCATTTGTGGTAGCTGACTCTGTATACAACTTCCTGTACGTATCCTACTGTGGAACTTAGGGGTAATAAGTTAGGCTACGGGAAGAAATTATTGGAATTTATTGATAAGACGTTTATTGAAATGGACTGTTAATCTAACAATGGAGTTGGTCAATGATGCCGATTATAAAAAGGTTATCGTTTTGGTTTATTATATTTTCAATTTTGATATGCTTTTTCAATATGTCAGGATATGATGATTATAGCATAATCATTTTTATTACAAATCCGATACACTGGCTGAACATTAAATGGTTAACAAGAATCAATGTAAACCCCGATACTACTTATTTGTTCTTACCAATTGTTTATTTACAACATATAGCCTTTTGGGCGATACTTGGACACTTAATTGATTTAATGAGAGTAAGAGTAAGGAACAATAGAAAAAATGATATTGTGTAACGAAAAAATAGACGCATATCCCAACCGAAGGATACACGCCATAGAGAAGAAGAAAAAAAGATTATGAAAGTCGGTAGGTTATGACCTCTTTCACGATCCTATGTCGTAGTATTAACGACTTTGTAATGAATATACTTCCATGTCTGTCATGGCCTTGAAATTTCCTTCATTGAAGATATAACGTTATAGATCAAAAACGACCGCTATAGGGAAAGTCCCTACAAAGCGGTCGTCTGTTTATTTCTATGACGTATTGTTATTTCGGCATTGTTAGTATTATTCGTGTTCCTTTTCCTGACTCAGAAGCGACTAGAAGTGCACCCCCAACACTGTTGGCACGCTCCTCCATACTGAATAAACCTACCCCCGTACGATCCAGCTCAGCATAATTGAAGCCTACACCTTGATCACTAATCGTAATTACGACTTGCTCGGCTTGATCTTCAAAAGAGACAACAGCTTCATCTACGTCTGCATATTTCGCAATATTCGTCAAACCCTCTTGAATAATTCGGTAAATAACCGTTTCCTTCATTGACGTCATTCGGTGCTTCAAACGACCAACTAGCTGGACTTTTATTCCGAAATGTTCGGTGTAATTGTCCATATAGGTTTTAATTGCTGGTTCAACACCAAGATCATCAAGGACAGATGGACGTAGTTGCCATGCCATACTACGAACATCTTGCATCATCGTAGCTACATTACTTCTCAACTGCTGAAGTTCCGATAATTGTTCATGGTCTGCTAACATTCTATCGATTTGAATCATAAAGGAAAATAAACTTTGCCCGATACCGTCATGTAATTCTCTGGAAATACGTTTACGCTCTTCCTCCTGAACTTCCATTACTTTAACCATCATATCTTTAAGATCTTTTTGCGCATCTTTAAGTTTAGTTACTTCATTACGAATCGCTAAGTACTGATATGGTTGATCAGATTCATCTAGAAATGGGACAATCGTCGTATTTACCCAATAAAACGTGCCATCTTTTGCACGATTTTTAATCTCACCCATCCATACTTCTCCACGAGAGATTGTACTCCATAACTCCTTGAAAAAAGCTTTAGGATGATAACCAGAATTGATAATACGATGGTCTTGTCCAATTAGTTCTTCTTCCGAGAATTTCGATATTTCTACAAATTTATCATTAATATATCGTATTTTTCCACGCACATCTGTAATTGCAACGATCGAAGATACACCTAATGCAAATTGCACATCAATCAATTCTGTTAATGATTTTTTCGTACGTTCATACAATTCTTGATCTTCCATCACTTCTTCAAGTCGAGACAGCAGTACATCAATATGTTCAAAGTGTTGCCGACGATTTCGATTATTGCTCATCTTCATCAAATTGCAGCAGCCCCTTTTGCAAAGCGAATTTAATCAACTCTGGTCTAGTTTTCAAACTCAGCTTCTCCATAATGTTACTTTTATGAGCTTCAACCGTCTTCACACTAATATATAGATTTTGAGCAATCTCTTTGTTCGCATACCCTTTGGCAAGCCAACTTAATACTTCTTTCTCACGTTCAGATAGACTCATATAAGCTGTATCATCTATTGTCTCTACACTTTGACGATTCATAAATTCGCTCATTAACGTTTTCGTTGCTGAAGGATAGAGATAAGCTTCACCCTTGGCAACAGCTTGAATTGCACCTACAAGTTCATCATGAGGGGCGTTTTTCAGTATATATCCAGAGGCTCCAACCTTTATTGCTTGGAACAAATATTGCTCATCATCATGCATCGTCAAAATAAGTATATTAACTTGTGGAAGCAGCTTTTTCAATTCTGTCGACGCTGTCATTCCATCCTTGCCATGCGGCATACTCAAATCCATAAGTATAACATTAGGTAAAAGCTCACTTGCTAGAGCAATTGCCTCATTACCTTCAGAGGCTTCACCTACTACCTCTATGTCATAACGACCATGCAACAGCATCGCTAGACCTGATCGAACAACTGCGTGATCATCGCATATAAGAAGCCTAATCATCTCTACAACCCTTTCATCACGGCATCATCTACATTTATTATAACGGTAAACGAGAATGTTTACAGCAAAATGTACGAATTCCGTAATTTCTAAACGGGTGTTTAAGCGATTAGGCTTTATTATTAATATTATATAAAGTATTTGGAGCAGTAAACAGATAGTTCATGCACAATGTCTGTTCCCGCTTCAATTTGCTCAGTGTTATATTTTCCTTCAATACGTTTACCTATTAATATAGCTCCGTAGATTTGAAGGTCGTTAAATATAATTGGCCATGCTGCCGCATGCAGAAGTTTCTCTGTCATCATAATAGATTCGCCTAAATCGAATAATTGATGTTTTGCAGCACTTGTTTGTAAAAAGCGTCCTGTACGGAGAACTTCACCTGTGAGACCAATATTAATCTGTTGTCTAATACGCTCCGTCCGATTACTTACACTGCCATACACGGAATACCAATGGATCTTTCTAGTTGCCCGATCTAAAACTCCAATAGCTGTTAGATCACTTTGTGTACGCTTTAACAATAGTTGTAGTTTTTCTTCTACAAAAATTTGAGTTGGAGTCATAAACCTGCTCCTTTCTGCCTAGTCGATCCAATAGTATTTGCTTTACCCTTATATTAACAGGCTAATGGTCATATGTATGTTAGGGAGATACCTTAAACAGATGTAGGGGATTCCCCAATATTAAGTATGATCATTTCAACGTATAGTATAGATATATAAACCGCACCAGAAAGGATGAAGCTTAGATGAGTATTTATTACGATACAGAGACAACTAAAGTGAAAAGACCGAGCAGCAATCATAGACCTGGTTCTCTAAGCACAGTGTTTACAGAAGAGCAACTCGATATTCTTGCTTCGGTTATGCACACCAAAAAATACTCTGCCGGCACACACCTATTCTGGGAAGGTGACGAAGCGAATGCAGTGTATTGGATCTTGAAAGGTCGCGTTAAACTGCGTAAATCTACTTCTGATGGCAAAGATCTTCTACTTTCTATTCTACAACCTGATGATATGATTGCCGACATTGACGCATGGGATACGACCCATCGTTACACTGCGGAAACGATTGATCAAGTAGAAGTAGGAATTATTCCTAGATTGCAACTTGAAATGCTAATGGTCAAATACGGTGATTTTGCTTATCGTTATGCGATGTGGATGGGGCTTATCCAACGCAAGACAGAATCTAAGTTGCGCGATTTACTAATGGGTGGAAAAACTGGCGCACTTGCATCTACACTTATTCGTCTATGTAATAGCTTTGGTGAAAAACAAGCTAATCACATTCATATTGATATTAAATTAACAAACAACGAGCTGGCAGAATTAGTAGGAACAACTAGAGAAGGTATTAATCGCTTGTTAGCTTCTATGAAAAAAGATGGTATCGTCATTAGTGAGGGAACAGGCTACTTGAAAGTAACAGATCTTGAGGCTTTGAAAGAAATGGCTGGTTGTCCGATGTGTCCAACTTGTCCAAAAGAAATATGCCGATTATAAAAAGCAACACAAAAAGACCAATAATGATGCTGAATCAAGCATATTATTGGTCTTTTCTTATTATCTTTTCTCCTAAGAAATTGAGTAAGGTTCCTCGATATCTGGGTTGATAAAATATTGCTCTTTATCTGATATTTGAAATCTCTCATCTCCGAACAGTTCCTCCCATATCCAAACAAAAAAATCTTTAGCATTTGTCGGATGATCAAATGGTGGGAGACAAGAATGGAACACTCTTTCAAAATCAATCTCAGAAGTCGATAAATAATAATTCAATGCTAGTTTTACCTTCTCTTGGTTCTCGATTGTTAGACTGTAAAAAGAGGCCGGAATTATCCTTCTAATAATTGCTCTATATTGTTCTTTATCTGCTATATCTAATTCTCTGTACTTCTCTACTTCCTCATCGACATCAGCCATTCCAGTAATTGGAATCAGCAATTGACTAAGAAAATGTGGATTAATGGTAATCAAACTGCATCACGCCTTTTCATAATTATTCTCCAATGACAGGAAATAACGTTATCATGTCACCATTTCTAAATACTGCAGTTACTCTTTTCGTTTTTACAAGCTTATCGTCTCGCACTCTATATCCCTCGCCAATCTCATAGTTAAGATCAAAGGTAAAGACATCCTTTTTCGTAACGTCATGTATTTTTTCTGCACGTTGAAGTACTTCTAGCTCTATAGCACTACTAAGAAATCTTGAAGAATCAACAGCTCTGCCTCTTACTCCATCAGGAGTTTCTCCTGTCGTTGCACGCTTTCTCTGTTCTCTTCGTGTCGTTTCAGCTCCATGCCTTGAAAAAAAATGAGCACCTGTTGTTCTACTCTCCACTTTTTCTAACTTCTCACGTGCTTTCCGTTCATCCTCTTTTCTTTTTGCTTTACTACCTTTAACTTTTCTCTCAGGGTTAATTTTAATATGAACATATGCTTCAGGTGTATCCCTATCAATAACTTCTATAATACTCAACCGAAATCGGACTTTTATAGATGGAAAATAAGTTTCAACTTCCTCCAAAGATCCATCATATTGGGTCAAGATTTGATCTATCGTTTTCTGAGCAAGGTTTAAATCTCTTTCCATCACTTCGCGATTTCGTTTCTCTGGTGATGGTGGCATAGCCAATATCTCTTCAACTGACATGTTTTCCATTGACTCTTCCATTATTTTATCATGACGCTGCTCCTGCTGATCTAGAGGCTCATTTTCCTTATACATACTACTCATGTATTGTTGTATTGCTTTATTACCTATACTTTGCTGTGCCTGCATCATTTGAGCAGTCATGAATAAATTCGGAGTCCTCTGATCGTGCTTTATCGTTGAATTATTTCCTTGCTTCCGCACGCTCTTCTGTTGATTTCCAGAAACTCTTGCTGGGTACTGATTAAGCATACAAATTCCCCCCAAGTTCTAATAAAACATTAGATTTTCAGTTGATTATATCAGTTATACAATTTTTACCATAAAAACACAATTGTTTTCCTTACTTACTCTACGCTCAACGTTGCAACACAATTGCAACGATTCATCAAAAACTTTGTGATATTTAGCACATCGTTTCACTGTTATCTACTCTACAATGTAATTATTATCATCGTTATATTGCAAGAAAAGTATGAAAAGTTTAAGGAGTGATCTGCTATGGCAGTAAAAGAGTCCAAACTCCAACATTTCAATAAAGATGATCTGCATATTCAACTATGTATTGAGCGAGCAAGCATAGCCGCCCAGCATTTCAGTACGATGGGCCAAGAACATATCGATGAAATGGTTCAACGTATGGCACTTGCAGGAATAAATCGACATATGGAGCTTGCAAAGCTTGAACTTGAAGAGACCAACCGTGGTGTATTCGAAGATAAAATTTTGAAAAATATGAATGCCACGGAGAGCATTTATCATCAATTGAAATATATGAGAACAGTTGGAGAAATTGAGAACAATCAATATGAGCAATACAAAGTGATTGCTGAGCCAATCGGTACGATTGTGGCCTTGATTACAGAAGTGTCACCTGTTGCTAATACACTGTTTCAATGTTTAGTAGCAATGAAAACACGTAATCCTATTATCTTTGTATTCCAAAAAGAAGTGACTCGTTGTGGCATTGAAGCCGTGCAAAGCGTTCGCGATGCAGCAATTCTTACAGGTGCATCAGCATTTTGTATTCAATGGGTTGAACATCCTACCCATGCATCGACTCTAGAATTAATGTCTCACGATGATGTTGCTTTAGTTATATCTAATGGGGATGATCTTTTATTGAAAGCTGCTAAACAACTTGGAAAATCAACATTAAGTGTTTCCTATGGAAACGTACCTTGCTATATTGAACGCACCGCAGATTTGAAACAGGCAATAACAGATTTGATATTATCTAAAAATTTCGACAATAGTATGATGTTCACTTCTGAACAAGCTCTACTAGTAGATCGACATATATATAATCAAGTGTTACGCATGATGAAAGTACTAGGCTGTCATTTCCTTGACGTAGACGAGAGCACTAAGCTTATGAATTATATCTTCAATGAGCAAGGTCAACTGAAAAGTTGCTATATCGGAAAACCAGCGGTTGATATCGCCACTGCCGCTGAATTAGACATACCTGAAGATACGAAGCTATTAATTGTTCCACAACAATATGTTGGCGTATCATTTCCCTTCTCAGGAGTAAAAGCTTGTCCGATCATCGCACTCTACATTGTAGAAGATGCTGAAATGGCGATTACAATAGCTCAACAACTTATTGCATTAGGTCATGGTAAACATTCTGCGATTATTCATAGCCATAATGAGCTAATCATCCAGAAATTCAGTCAGCGATTATCGAGTAATCGGGTCATTGTCAATGCACCAGCCATTCAAGCAGCAATGACTTATCAAGATCGTGAACAGTTACCATTCGCAGCTTTTGGCTATCAATCATCTA
This sequence comes from Paenibacillus endoradicis, assembly GCF_024721975.1. Next base: position 148,050 of record NZ_JANQBB010000006.1, read on the forward strand.
CCAATCATCAACGAATAAATAGTGAATTACTTCACCTTAAACATGTTTCTAATCGTAATGTGGATATGCAATGGTTCAAAATACCACCGAAGCTATATTTCTCAGCTGGTGCAACACAGTATTTGACGAAAATGCCCAACATACACCGCATTATCATCATTACCGATCAACGGATGGAACAACTGGGGTACGTTGATAAAGTTCAATACTTCCTACGCAAACGTAGTGAACCAATACAGATCGAAATTTTTGCAGAGGTAGAACATGAGCCTACAATAGATATCGTTATGCAAGGTACAGATCGTATGAACGCTTTTCAACCAGATTGTATTATTGCACTTGGTGGTGGTTCTGTTATAGATGCTGCCAAAGCGATGTGGTTATTCTATGAAAGCCCTGAAACTAGCTTTGATACCATCAAAATGAAATTTATGAATATTCGTAATCGAGTATATAAATATCCGCATCTCGGTAAGCGGGCGAAGCTTGTTGCCATTCCAACAACATCAGGTACTGGATCTGAAGTAACGTCATTCGCAACGATTACAGATGTTAGTAAAGGTCATTCAAAATATCCATTAGCGGATTATGAATTGACACCTGATGTAGCAATTATCGATTCAGAATATACTGCTTCACTTTCACCTACGGTCATCGGTGATACCGGAATGGATGTTCTAACTCATGCGATAGAAGCTTATGTTTCCATCATGGCCAATGATTTCAGCGACGGTCTATCTATTAAAGCCATACAATTAGTAATTGAGAATTTAGAAAAATCACATGCGATAGCTGATCCAGTTGCACGAGAGAAAATGCATAACGCTTCAACCATTGCAGGCATGTCATTTTCTAATGCATTTCTAGGAATTTGTCATAGCCTCTCTCATAAATTCAGTGCGGAATTTCAATTGCCGCATGGTCGAGTCAATGCGATTCTGTTGCCTCATATTATTCGTTACAATGCTTCTCGACCAACCAAGTTTCAAAATTTCTCAAACTATAAGCATTTCCAAGCTGATGTACGTTATGCAGAAATAGCCCGCTTAGCTGGCTTACCCGCACATTCCACAACAGAAGGTGTGAATAGTTTAATTCTATGTGTTAGACAGCTAAATCGTTCACTTGGCATACCTGAAAGCTTCGAGCAATGTGGCATCTCAGCTATTTCATTCGACTCAAAAGTTGAATATCTTGCCGAGCGAGCATTCGAGGATCAGTATACGAATTATAATCCAAGGCTCCCTTTAGTATCTGAGCTTTCTCAACTATACCGTCAAGCTTTCTATGGTGAATTTCAATAATTATACTTCAGCAGCAACATGACGAGGAGGAATTAATAATGAGCACATTAAGCACAGTAACAGGTAATATAGTAGCATGGCGTAACTTTGAAGAAGGACAATGGACAAATGGCATCGATGTGAGAGATTTCATCGTGCGCAATATGACACCCTATCTAGCTGATGAGCAATTTCTAGCACCTTCAACCGAAGCAACTGATAAGCTTTGGGATCGAATTAGTCAACTATCACGTGAAGAGATAGCACGTGGCGGCGTATGGGATGTAGATACAACTACTGTCTCCACTATTACTTCTCATGCAGCTGGTTACATCGATCAAGAGCTTGAACAAATTGTCGGTGTACAGACTGATGCTCCATTTAAACGTTCTGTGCAACCATTTGGTGGGATTAAGATGGTCGTAGATGCTTGTAAAGCCTACGGATATGAAATTCCACAAGAACTTATCGATGTGTTCACTGTTATTCGTAAAACGCATAACCAAGGTGTATTTGATGCTTACACACCTGAGATGCGACTTGCTCGTAAAACGGGGATTATTACTGGATTACCAGATGCTTATGGTCGCGGTCGTATCATTGGAGATTATCGTCGCGTTGCTTTGTATGGTGTTGATCATCTTATTCAGTGTAAATTAGCAGACAAAACGTTAACTGATGCTGCACCAATGAATGAAGAAACCATTCGTGAACGCGAAGAGCATTCTGAACAAATTCGTTCGCTTCAAGAATTGAAAGAAATGGCAGCTACTTATGGCTATGACATCGCTCGTCCTGCAGAAAATGCAAAAGAAGCGATTCAATGGTTATACTTCGCTTATCTTGCAGCTATTAAAGAACAAAATGGTGCTGCTATGAGCTTAGGTCGTGTCTCTACATTCATCGATATCTATATAGAACGTGATCTGCAAGAGGGTAATTTGACGGAGCAAGAAGCACAGCAATTAATGGATCACTTCGTTATGAAATTACGTATTGTGAAATTCCTTCGCACTCCAGATTATAATGAATTATTCAGTGGTGATCCGACTTGGGTAACAGAATCTATTGGTGGGGTTAGCATCAATGGTAAACCTATGGTTACGAAATCTTCATATCGTATTCTGCATACGTTGTATACGCTTGGACCATCTCCTGAACCGAACTTAACGGTGCTCTGGTCTAATGATCTACCAGCAGCATTCAAGAAATATTGCGCTAAAGTATCAATTGAAACAAGTTCCATTCAGTATGAAAATGATGATCTAATGCGACCAAAATTCGGCGATGACTATGGAATTGCCTGTTGTGTATCGGCAATGCGTATCGGCAAACAAATGCAATTTTTCGGTGCAAGAGCTAACTTAGCTAAAGCATTACTATATGCGATTAACGGCGGCGTTGATGAGAAAATGAACGTTCCTGTCGTTTCCGCAGCACTGCCAGCTCTTCAATCCGAAGTACTTGATTATGAAGAAGTCATGCAACACTATGATCATGTACTAGATTGGCTTGCAGGATTGTACATTAATACATTGAATGTCATTCATTATATGCATGATAAATATAGCTATGAAAGATTAGAATTTGCGCTACATGATCGAGAAATTGTTCGTACGATGGCATGTGGTATTGCTGGTCTATCCGTTGTTGCAGATAGTCTGAGCGCTATTAAATTCGCTAAAGTATATCCGATTCGGAATGAGCAAGGTATTGCTGTTGACTTCCGCACAGAGGGCGAATATCCACAATACGGTAACAATGATGATCGCGTTGACCAAATTGCTGTAGATCTTGTTCATCGCTTTATGGAGAAACTAAGAAAACATCCAACCTACCGTAATGCGATTACAACGCAATCTGTGCTTACCATTACTTCGAATGTTGTGTATGGTAAGAAAACAGGTACAACACCAGATGGTCGTAAAGCAGGTGAACCATTCGCTCCGGGTGCTAACCCTATGCATGGTCGCGATCGTAAAGGCGCACTGGCATCACTGACTAGTGTTGCAAAACTACCATATGACGATTCGCTTGATGGTATTTCTAACACTTTCTCAATTGTCGGTCGTGCTCTTGGTAAAGATGAAATCACTCAGAAGAACAATTTAACTTCACTACTAGATACTTATATGTATCAAAATGCGCATCATCTTAACGTAAACGTATTTGATCGGGAGACATTGCAAGATGCGATGGAACATCCAGAACTGTATCCACAGCTAACTGTTCGTGTATCTGGCTATGCTGTTAACTTTATTAAGCTGACGAAGGAGCAACAGCTTGAGGTCATTAGTCGTACGTTCCACGGAGAAATGTAATGACTGATCTTGCAAAGCAAATAGAACATGACCGTCATATGAAAGGACGTATTCACTCCTTCGAAACGTTCGGAACTGTTGATGGTCCTGGTATTCGGTTCGTACTCTTCATGCAAGGTTGTGCGCTTCGTTGTCAATTCTGTCATAATCCAGATACATGGGATATGACGACTGGAAAAGTTATGACAGTGGATGAAGTTATTGCAGAAATCGAACCTTATCTCGCTTACTATCGTACTTCTGGCGGCGGTGTCACCTTCTCAGGTGGAGAGCCGTCGCTACAAGCTCCTTTTCTTGCAGCACTAGGTAGGGAGTTGAAACGTAGACATCAGATGCATATCGCTATGGATTCATCTGGATTTTGCGAGCCATCTCATCTCGACTCAACTAGATTGTTAGATGTATTAGATCTGATCTTGCTTGATCTTAAGTTAGTTAATGAGCAGAAACATATGATACTAACTACACAATCTAATGAGCGCATCTTAAGAATGGCTCGTCATGTAACTGAGCATGGTACGAAATTATGGATTAGACATGTTGTTCTGCCTGGTATTACAACTGAACCTGATGATGTTGAGGCGTTAGCTAATATGGTCGCTAGTTTACCTACTGTAGAAAAAGTCGAATTATTACCGTATCATGAGATGGGTAAATTCAAATGGAAAAGTCTTGGATTAGACTATGAGCTAGACCATATTCATCCTCCTTCACAGGAGCAAATGGCTAGCATCAAGCAGCAACTTGAATCTTCCTTAAACATTCCTATTATAGTATAAAACACTAAAAAACAAGTTGATTCTGGTATTTTACTGGAATCAGCTTGTTTTACTTAGTTTAAGGTCGATTTTGTCTATAAAATGAAGCAGTCGAATTTTCTTCTTTGTGCTTCTTCATTACTTCAGATAAGATAAAGATATTATTATGCTACTTTGAAAACTCACCTCTTTAAATAAAGTATGTAAATTGTACTATTGACAATTCTTTAATATAAAGATAATCTTGAAATAAATTACTAATATACATTTTACTGGGATTAACAAGTAATTAGTATGTATATTGTTCCTGAGAACATTTGTGAGAACTATCACCTTACTCCGATTTAGGACAACCTCGTCCGCTACTGTTTGTAACTAGATCAAGTAACTCCATGATCCAATCTCAAATAACTACATCTCGCACAATATAAAGTAACCGCTTACTATCTGACTTTATTCAATTCTTACCCACTCCAATCATCCACTAATTTCAAAAATTGTATTTAAAAGCTTAGTTTCTTTGTACAAGCTTTAAACTCTTCCCTTCCCTCGTAATTTCCATACGCATGAAGCGTGTATCCTATCTTGTCTCTTCACTTTTTATTTCATATGTTATAAAGCTCAGCCCTTTTCCAATATCAGTTAATCTCAACCTTAACTTAATTACAATAATATGTATGCGTTTTCATTCTTTCTTTGTACAATACCATACTCTAATAAGGGGGTGAATAACAACTCAAAGTCAGCTTCAACAACAAGGTTCAACTGCATTCTTCACAATGAATTAAATATGAGGAGGAAATGTTAATGTTAACCTACACCTATCGTAAATTATCTACTTTTTTAGTTGTCACCTTGCTATTAGCAAGCTTCATCGTGGAGACACCTCAAGTCGCACAGGCAGCAACTAGTGAGCCTTACAAGTGGCAAAACGTTGTTACTAACGGCGGCGGCGGCTTTATTCCTGGTATCATATTCAATCAATCAGAACAAGATCTCATTTATGCAAGAACTGATATAGGTGGCGCTTATCGCTGGAATCCAGCAAACGAAACTTGGATTCCACTATTAGACTTTGTCGGGTGGGACGACTGGGGAAAATCTGGGGTTGATGCGCTTGCAACCGATCCAGTTGATCCTGATCGTGTCTACATTGCTGCAGGAACTTATACCAACAGCTGGGAGTCAAACAACGGATATATATTAAGATCTACAAATAGAGGCGATACATGGCAGGAAACTGAGCTTCCCTTCAAAGTGGGTGGCAATATGCCAGGACGCTCGATGGGCGAACGTTTACAAATTGATCCCAATGATAACTCAATCTTATACTTTGGAGCTCGTAGTGGAAATGGCTTATGGAAGAGTACAGACTATGGCGTTACTTGGTCAGAAGTAACCAGCTTCCCTAATGCTGGTACGTATATACAAGATCCATCCAATGAATATCAAGGTGATATTATGGGGCTGGCTTGGATCACATTTGATCCTACTACCGGAACAGCTGGAAATGCTACCCAAACGATTTATGTCGGTGTAGCTGACTTAGCGGAAAGCGTCTACCGCAGTACAGATGGCGGAACAACATGGCAAGCTGTACCTAATCAACCGGTTGGATACTTGCCACATCACGGTGTGCTTTCCTCCAATGGAGAATTGTATATCACTTATAGTGACGGCATCGGTCCTTATGACGGTGAAAAAGGTGAAGTTTGGAAATTAAAAACGCAAACAGGAGTATGGACGAATATTAGTCCAGTAGCAGCGATTGATAATTACTTTGGTTATGGTGGTCTTGCTGTCGATGCACAGCAACCGAATACGATTATGGTCTCCTCGCTTAACTCGTGGTGGCCAGATGCGATTATTTTCCGAAGTACTGATGGTGGAGCAAACTGGACTCGTATCTGGGACTGGGATGGCTATCCGAATCGAAGTCTACGTTACACACATGATATTACTGCAGCACCATGGCTAGACTTTGAACAAAATCCAACGATGCCAGAAATAACTCCTAAGCTTGGTTGGATGATTGGAGCGCTAGAAATCGATCCATTTGATTCTAATCGAATGATGTATGGTACTGGTGCTACGATCTACGGTACAAAAAACCTAACCGCTTGGGACAACAATCAAAAATTCAAGCTTGAGGTTATGGCAAAAGGTATCGAAGAAACTGCTGTGCAAGATTTGGTAAGCCCTCCAACTGGACCACATCTCGTTAGCGCAATGTATGATGTTACTGGCTTTAGACATGATGATTTATTAACAGCACCCGCCAAAATGATGACTAATCCGAATAGCTCATTGAGCATCGACTATGCTGAACTTAACCCTACTTTCTTCGCTCGTGTAGGCACTGCGGATTACACATTAGACCCTAATGCCAAATCAATTGGATTCTCGTATGACAGCGCTGCTAATTGGAACAAAGCAAATAGTGAGCCTACTGGTACAAAAGGTGGCGGCAATGTCGCTGTCTCAGCTAACGGAAATGCCATTGTTTGGAGTACCAAGGATGTCGGTGTCTACTACTCTAGTTCAAGTGGAAACAATTGGACGAAAAGCACTGGTGTTCCAGATGGAGCAAAGGTACGCTCTGATCGTGTCAACTCTAGCAAATTCTATGCCTCAATTGAGGGTATGTTCTATGTAAGTACAAATGGTGGGGCTAGTTTTACTCAAACTGTATCGACAGGTTTACCAGCGGAAGGCACTCTGAATTTCAAAGCAATGCCTGGACATGAAGGAGATATTTGGCTTGCTGGTGGTAATGATGAAGGCGGCGTATATGGTCTATGGCATTCGACTGACTCAGGACAAAGCTTTACGAGGTTAAGTAATGTTCAAGAAGCAGATACCGTTGGATTTGGTAAAGCGGCACCTGGCCAAACCTATATGGCTATCTATGTTACTGCAAAAATTGATAATGTACGTGGCGTTTATCGTTCTGACGATGCTGGCACATCTTGGATTAGAATTAATGATGATCAACATCAGTATGCAGTTCCTAATACAACAATTACTGGCGATCCAAGAGTATATGGCAGAGTGTATCTTGGAACAAACGGTAGAGGAATTCTGTTCGCAGATCCTGTTAACGGAACTGAAAACCCGGGCGGCCCTGATCCGATTGAATCTTCTTCCATCACCCCAATAATCAGTAATTTTGATAAAAAAACTGAGCTACAAGCGAACATCGCTATATCGCTTACGCTGAACGGTAACACATTTGTCGGAGTTAAAAATGGAGGTTACACGCTTGTTTCTGGAACCGACTATACTGTAAGCGGAACTACGGTTACGCTATCTAAATCCTATTTGTCTAGTTTACCACTTGGTAGTACCGTTCTATCCTTTCAATTCAGTGCAGGCACTTCACCTAGTCTACAAGTGACAATTAGCGATTCTACAATACCTGAACCGAGTGAACCAGGAAACATTAAGGTAGAAATGTATAATGGCGGACTGAGTTCATCTTCTGTATCTATTAATCCACGTATCCGAATTACGAATACTGGAACTACCTCTATTTCATTAGCAGATGTCAACCTTCGATACTACTATACAGCAGACGGCACACAAGCACAGAACTTTTTCTGCGATTGGACAAGCGTAGGTAACGCTAATGTACAAGGTAGTTTCCACACACTATCAACTAGCAAGCCGAATGCCGACTCATATTTGAAAATTAGCTTTACGAGCGCTGCAGGTTCAATTGCCCCAGGACAAAGCATCGATGTACAGACTCGCTTCTCTAAATCTGACTGGTCCAATTACAATCAAAGCAATGACTATTCATTCAACGCTACGGCAACTTCATATGCAGAAAACAACAAAATGACAGCATATATTGGAAATGACCTACAATGGGGAATTGAGCCTTAATCTTATCGTCATTAGTTGATTAAAGTAAGCCCCTCCTTTCATCAAAATTATTAACTAAAAAATCCTCCTATCTCACTTTCAATGTGATTTAGGAGGATTTTTTCTGATATAACCATTTAATAGGATGCTCATATGTAAAATTAACCCATACTTGTTTATTCCATATTACTTAAACTTCCTGTATACTCTTTGCAAAGACTGATTGAATATAGAAGTAATGGGAGGTAAATATGAAGCGGATATTAACAGTATTAATGCTGATGGTTACGTTATTGGTAGCAGCTAGCTGTTCTTCTACTACAGAACGTCCCTTTATGATATGGATGGATTCTTACATTGCAGTAGATGTTAATACTCAGCAGATAATCAGTACATCTCTGTACTCCAAACAGAAACTATCTTTCACGCCTGAAGATATTATTAATGTACAATTTATCGGAGGAAATAACAAAATTGTTATCGATCAATATGAAATAACTGAAAACAAGGATAAGTCTACTTCATATTACCGATACGATTTGCTACTAACTTATAAAGCAATAGAAATAGGGAAATTCGAGACAATAGGTATTAAAATTACGACAACCACTTTGCCCATCATGTCATTTCCTATAGGTACTTGGCACTTCGATGTCAATGAAACGGCTGCAAATGTAATTGAATCTTGGACATCGGTTGCAGCAACATCTAATAATGTTATGCTTCCGTATAACTACACGTTAGTTAATGAAGCTATATTACTTACCACGATTCAATATAGTAAGCATGACTCCATCCATGATGCTAATGGTTTACCTCTAGAAGATAAAATCGATATTAGTAAGCAATATGAATCACCAATTGTATATGTACGAACAAAAATCAACTCTGTTGTAGATGAACGGAATGTGATTGATTATGGCAATGGAATTTATCTTCAATCGCCACTATCGTTAAAAGAAATCGTTGAGATTTCAAGAACTCATAATCAAGTGGAGTGATAATAAATGATTAATATTAATGTAGAGTTAGTTAGCAAGTTAATTAATGAACAATTTCCAGAGTGGTCTGATCTACCTATTAGACCTGTACAATATGGTGGACATGACAATAGAACATTTCATCTAGGAGACCATATGAGCGTACGGTTACCTAGTGCAGAGTGCTATGTGCCTCAAGTGGAGAAAGAGTATAAATGGTTGCCATTATTGCAGAAAGGGCTTTCCACACCTATTTCTACACCAGTAGCTATAGGACACGTTAGTGAGCATTACCCGTGGCCATGGTCTATCAATAAATGGTTAGAGGGTGAATCCTTATCTCCAACAAACGTGAACGATCTCAATTCAATTGCTACAGACTTAGCATTATTTCTAATTGAGTTGCAATCTATTAATGCTAGTAGCGGTCCAGTAGCGGGAGCACATAATTTTTATCGAGGCGGCTCACTTGCAGTATATGATGAAGAATCGATGTTGGCGATTAATAATAATAAAGAAACTTTTGATAAGCGCATATTGAAAGAAATTTGGGAACTAGCATTAAATTCTAACTGGGATCGTGAACCTGTATGGGTTCACGGTGATATTGCACCTGGTAATATTCTGGTTAAGGATGGAAAACTTTGTGCAGTCATTGATTTCGGAATATTAGGCATAGGGGATCCTGCTTGTGATGCTGCAATGGCTTGGGATTTTTTTGACTCTACTAATAGAGCAGTATTCCAAAATACTTTACAGATGAACGAGGCTACGTGGAACAGAGCAAGAGGATGGGCTCTATGGAAGGCGTTAATCACTTATAACAATAGTAAAAGTGCTGACAAATCAACAGCAAAGCAATCTCATCGGGTTATTAGTATAATCATAGAGGATTATCTTCTAGAGAAGAGCAAATGACAGGTTGTACCAAATTTCTGTCAGTGCTTATGTGATTAACATACAAAAAAGGATCATTCCTAAAGTCATTTTCACAAATGCTTTTGGGAACTCCCCCCCTTATCAACTACCCCATTACCCCTTATAACTATCCTGCCATTTCAATAGTTTTTCTTCAAGTATTCTTACTACTGAATCAGTTAGTTTCCCAACTACTGCAAAGATAAGAATACCTACAAACACTACTCCTGTACGCATATATGCACGAGCGTCTTGAATTAAATATCCAATTCCTTGGTCTGCTCCCATAAGTTCTGCTACAACTAGACATAGCCAAGATGTACTAAGTGAAAGACGCATTCCTAATAAAATATTAGGCATTGCCGCAGGTAATACGACCTTTGTAATTTGGTGAAAACGACTGAATTCTAGTACTCTAGCAACATCGAATAACTTAGAATCAACGTTACGAACACCTAGAAATGCATTTACATATAACGGGAAAAATGCTCCCATCGAAATTAATAATATTTTTGAAAGCTCCCCGAATCCAAACCACAAAATAAATAGTGGTGTAATTGCTAAAAGTGGCACTGTTCTTAGCATTTGTATCGATGGATCTAGCATATATTCTGTTCGTTTAAACAGACCTACTGCTATCCCAACACTTAAACCTAGTATCCCACCAATAGCAAAACCTGATAATGCACGAACCACACTGATTCGAAGATGAAAGAATAATTCACCAGACATCATCATATTCCAAAAATCATTGAATATTGATGTGGGTGCAGGAAACAGCATCGGGTTAATTAATTCAAATGCAACCGCACCTTGCCACGCTATTATTACAATTACTGGTATCAGACTACCAAGTAAAAGTCTTTTTAATTTCATAGATTTCAACATTTGTTTTTCTCCTCTAGCATGCTATATATGCCAATTAATCTCTTCTTCGTCATTGTGATTAAGTGCTTTAAGCACCTTCGCACGTAATTCTTGAAATGATAGACTTACTCGATCTCTAGGATAAGGCAAATCAATTGGAATAATTGCTTTGATCTTACCTGGTCGTGCATCCATCACAACAACTCGATTAGAGAGAAATATTGCTTCATCGATGTCATGCGTAACTAGCAACATAGAGGTCTGATTCTCTCGCCATATATCTAACAATGACTCTTGCATATGACTACGGGTGAAAGCATCCAGAGCGCCAAATGGTTCGTCTAGTAACAACACTTCAGGATTTCTAAGTAAGGCACGAGCAATGGCAACACGTTGTGACATCCCCCCAGATAATTGCTTAGGAAAAGCCTTTTCAAAACCATTCAGTCTGACCAAATCAATCATCTGATCCACTGCTTTTCTTACCTCAGGTTTTTTCAGTGATTGATCAGCAGCAATATTTTTTTCAACAGTTAACCATGGGAATAATCTATGCTCTTGGAAAATAAAACCCTTTTTCTTACTAGGTCCTTGAATAGGTACACCGTTAAGTTCTGCTTTACCTTCATAGTCGACATCAAGTCCTGCTATAATTTTCAACAATGTACTTTTCCCACAACCACTCGGTCCAATGATGGATACAAATTCCTCTTTTTTTAAAGTAAGATTTATCCCATCAAGTACATGCGTAGCTGATTCCGCCGCATGAAATGTCTTGTTCAACCCTTGTATTTCTAGTGCCACTGATGTCATCTCAAACGTCCCCCCGCTCTCGTTGCATAGCCAATTTAGAATTTATGGAGAATCTTATCAGACGATTTCTAGAAATGTCAACACCATTTTTTTGATTATTTTGTAATTTGAATATGTTATATCTTATTTGATTTGGTTATATTCCCTAAGGACATATTTCAAAAATTCTCGTTGCGCAATCGAAAAATGCTTACTTGTCAGTCTTGCCCAACCTAATGAAATTGTGGTTGGCTCATGGCTGACAAGCGATATCCCAACAATGTCTCCATTCAGTACTAGTGGATCGTATTTCATGCTTAATTCGATGAATATTCCAATGGCTACACCTTCTGCAATCGTCCGCTTTAATATGTCAACATTATTCGATGTGAAGATCATATTTACTTTCCCGTACTTTTCCATAAAGTCATTCATGAACCAATTTGAATAGTTATTTTCCGCATTAACAAACGTTTCATTAATTAACTCTTGTGGTGTTACGCTGTACCGGGATGCTAAAGGCGATCTCTTCCCTACATAAACAACAATTCTAGATTTTAATAAATGAGTTAGAGTTAAATCTTTCAAATCCTCTTGCTTATGACGATCAAAATATATTAATCCAAGATCAGTTTCATTTCTACGTAAATCTTGAATAATACTCTCAGAGTTTTTTGCGATAATCTCAAGTCGAACTTTAGGATGATCTTTCTTGTAAGCTACAATCGACCGCGATAAGATTGCCACAATATTAGGGCCCGCAGAGAATCGAACTTCCCCTTCAATCAGCGCACTCTGAATCTGTGACTCCTCTTTAATATCTTCTATTTTTGATAATATTTCATTAATTTTGTCGATGATGATCTTTCCTCGTTCAGTCGGTTCTGTTCCTAGCCTAGAACGATTAAATATTTTCATGCCTAATTCCTCTTCAAGTTTAGACAGTGATTTACTTACACCCGCTTGGCTAATATGAAGTTGTTCCGCTGCAATGGAGATAGAGCCTGTCTTTGCTATTGCAGCAACATTTTCAAACTGCTCAATATTCATACATAAGACCTCTTTCCATAACTTTCAGTTATATAATTATAATACATAGTTATTTTACTTGATTACTCGGATATAATACAATACTAATATTAATTCACATAAAGGAGACTATCATAATGACATCTAAATCAATCAAAAAATCAGGTTTATTCGTACTAGCACTTATCATCGCTCTAGTTGGTCTTACAGCTTGCGGCAAAAGTTCAGACAATTCTAATAAGGCAGTCGAGGTTAATATCGCAGTAAACGGTGGATTAAATCTACTTTCGATAGCAAAAAGCAAAGGCTGGTTTGAAGAGGAGTTTGCAACATTGAACGCTACTGTCAATTGGCATGAATTCCAAAGCAGTGTTCCATTACTTGAAGGTCTAGTATCAGATCGAATTGATTTCTCATTTATTGGAGACGGCACTGTAGTAACTGGTAAAGCGGCAAAAACACCATTCACTGTTATTTCTGCGACTGGTGTAGAAGGTAACCAAAATAGTATTTTAGTAAAACCAGATAGCGACATTCAATCCATCGCTGATCTGAAAGGGAAACAAATTGCACTTGCTAAAGGTTCTTCCGCTCATATCTTCTTAGTAAAAGCTCTTGAGAAAAATGGCATGTCTGAGTCAGACGTAAAAATTGTTCAACTTCAACCAGATGAAGCGAATGCTGCATTCCAAGCAGGTCAAGTTGACGCATGGGGAACTTGGGATCCATATGTAACAATCGAGACATCTGCTGATCGTGCTCGCATTGTGGAAAGTGTAAAAACAATGAACTTTGTTGCACCAGCAGTAATGATTGGTCGCGATAAGTTTTTGAAAGAAAATCCTGAACTAGCTGCTGCTTACTTGCGTGTATATCAAAAAGCAGTAGATTGGGTCAAAGAAAATACAGATGAAGCTGCAGAAATATTAGCAACGGAAAGAAAAATGGATAAAACTCTAGTGAAAACATTGTTAGAAAATACGAACTATATTAACGAGCCAATTACAGATGATATTGCTTCTGCTATCCAAACAACTGCTGACATTCTTTTTGCAACGGGTACAGTTACTACACAATTAGATGTGAACTCAAATGTGTTTGATAACTCTTATTATGAAGCTTCCAAAAAATAATGTCTCCTAGCTTCAACTAGATAATAGCACACTAATCTATATTCAGGAGGCCATCATATGAATCAAGCACATCAAGATTATATTCACAACTATTTGCAAACAGCCGTCATTATTCGTGAGAGCGTTGAAAATCTGTCTCCACAATTGTTATTGTGGAAACCAACAGCTACAGCTTGGAGTATTCAAGAAATTGTAGGTCACTTAATCGATTCAAACATCATCAACTCTTATCGCATTCGTAAAATCATTTCTGAACCAGTCACTCCAATTGCTACGTTTGCACATGAGGATTGGGTCGAGCAGCAACAATTCAATAGCTTCACGATCATAGAGTTGCTAGATGTATATGATGCGATTACAAAATACAATGGTATCTTACTTAGTAAACTGTCCGAAGAACAATGGTTGCGTGTAGGAATGAAAGGTGAAGAGCCAATATCTATTGTTCATATCATTGATAAATTTATATGTAATCATGTTAATAAACATATTGGACAAATCGCTAGAAATATCGGTGCATTTGAATCTATTTAAGAAAGGAATGTTACTATGACACTCCAATCATTACTATCTGAAGTTGATATGCTGCAACCAGAAGCTATTCAATGGAGAAGATACATGCATCAACATCCCGAACTTAGTTTCCATGAGAAACTTACTTCTCAATATATAGAACAAATATTACTGTCATTCGGTAATCTATTAGTTAGTAGACCTACTGCAACTAGCGTAATGGCAAGGTTAATTGGATCATCTTCTGGTAAAGTTTTAGCCATTCGAGCAGATATTGATGCTTTGCCTATTCAAGAAGATACAAATCTATCTTTCAGCTCAACGAATGATGGCGTCATGCATGCTTGTGGTCATGATGGTCATACAGCGATCGTGTTAGGTGTAGCAAAAATATTCGCAAAATATTTCTCCACTCATGAATTTTCTGGTGAGATTCGCTTTATCTTTCAACATGCAGAGGAGTTACCACCAGGTGGTGCGGATGAGATGATTGCCGCTGGTGTTATGGAAGGCGTAGATTGGGTCATTGGTGCTCATCTTCAGTCGCCAGTAGCTGTTGGTAAAGTAGGTGTAGTCGGTGGAGCTATGCTCGCTTCTCCTGATACTTTCCATATTACGATAAATGGTAAAGGCGGTCATGCAGCACAACCTCATACAACAGTTGATAGTATCGCAATCGGAGCTCAAATCGTTACTAATTTACAACATATCGTCGCTCGTGCGACTAACCCTTTAGAACCACTTGTCGTATCTGTCACTCAATTCATTGCTGGTCATGCTCATAATGTCATTCCTGGTAGTGTGCAAATGACGGGAACAGTACGTGCTATGGAGCCAACATTAAGAGAAGAAGTGCCACGACAAATGGAGCAAATTATTAAAGGACTTACACTTGCACACGGAGCTGAATATGAGTTCAAATATAGTTACGGCTATCGTCCACTAATTAATGATGCTAATGTCTCTAAGTTAGTTGCCGATACGATTGTTGAATTGTTTGGAGAAGATAACCTCTATACGATAAAACCGAGTATGGCAGCTGATGATTTCTCAGCGTATCTAAATTGCGTGCCTGGAACTTACTTTAATATTGGCGCAGGTAATGTTGAGGCTGGTATCGTATACCCACACCATCATCCGAAATTCGATATTGATGAGCGTTCATTAGCTGTTGGCATGAAAGTATTTATCGCTTCGACTTTCAAATTATTGTCGTTGGCGTAAAGTAGCTTGGAACATCTTACTATCCGTTATAAAATGTGAAAGAACAAATAACGAAGGGCTGTCCCTAAAGTCAGTGTTTCTCAATGACTTTAGGGACAGCCCATTTCTTTAACTCATAATTAACAAGGATCTGCTGCTGGGTTACCCGCTGCAGTAGCTGTACGGAAGCTAGAACCACATCCGCAAGTAGCTGTTGCATTTGGATTCTCTATCGTGAATCCGCCACTCATAGCTGCTTCTTTATAATCGATTACGAGTCCACGCAAATATTTAGAACTTTCTGCATCTACAGCAACTTTAAGACCATTAACATCAAGTAATGTATCTCCTTCTTGCTCCTCATCATCAAATCCCATACCGTATGAGAAACCGCTACATCCGCCTTCTTTGACACCTACGCGAAGAAACATTTGATCATTCTCTTCCGCTGCAAGCATTTCACCGAGTTTTTCCCCTGCTAGTTCAGTAATTGTAATCATATTATTTCCTCCATTCTATAATAATCTCCTTCAGAGATATGCACTTACCTTAGTATAGTATAATTATACTCCACTATTTCTTATTGCTCAATAGATGAGCTAATTGGTTTGTAATAATATAATAATAGCCCGTCTTATTAGGATAGACAAAAGCACGTAAATTTTACTATAGCGCAAGCATACTCTATAATGAATATCACATAAGTACTAACGTTTTTGAAATTGATCGGTTATTAATAATTGGAGATGACAAGATGAGTTATAAGTTAGTTGTGCTCGGCGGTGGATACGGTGGTTTGGCTTTAATTAATGAGTTGTTAAATAAAGGTTTACCGAAAGGAACAACGATTACATTAGTCGATCGTTCTCCATTTCAAGGGTTAAAAACAGAATATTATTCTTTGGCTGCAGGAACGGCATCAGATCTACAACTACGAGTAGCCTTTCCTAATTCCCCAGATGTAGATTTAGCATTGGGTGAAATTACCGAAATTGATCGTGAACATAAGATTGTTCATGTTGTTGGTCATGACCCTATTTATTATGACTCACTAGTTATCGGACTAGGCTGTGTCGATCATTACCATGGTGTTGAAGGAGCCGCACAGTATGCAAATAGTTTACAAACTTTTCAAACTGCACGAAAAGCTTATACTGATCTGAATAATGTGAAGCCATATGGACAAGTTACCATTGTAGGCGGTGGTCTTAGTGGAGTTGAAATGGCATCAGAGCTTCGTGAAAGTCGTCCAGATCTTAATATTGCATTAATAAATCGTGGTCCAAACCTATTAGGAAGTTTTCCCTCAAACGTACAAACTTATGTGGCAGAATGGTTCCTAGAACATAACGTTAATATGCTAATTAATACAGCATTACATCGTATTGAGCCTGGAGTATTATATGCTGAGGATCAATCTCATCCAATTGAAGCTAATGCTATTCTTTGGACTGCTGGAATTCAACCTGTAGCATTAGTTCAGCAGATACAAGCTAACAAAGATAAGCAAGGTAGATTAATTGTGAATGACCACTATCAACTACTCGATGACCCCAATATTTACGTCATTGGTGATTGCGCAAGTTCCGAATACTCTCCAAGTGCTCAAGTGGCAGGTTTGCAAGGAGAACGAGTAGCCAAAATACTTCATGCGATGTGGAATAATCAAACGATTCACCTGGAACCATTCAAGCTTAGAGGAACACTAGGTGCACTTGGTAAGCATAACGGTTTTGGCGTGATGGGAAAACTTTCAATGCGTGGAAGAATACCTCGATTAATAAAAAGCGGTGTATTATGGCGCTCTAAGCATTAATTAAGTATTCTTCCAGTTGTCACTAATTACAACTTTGTTGTCGTGTTAATAGGAATGAATTATTTCACATCGTATCAAGGAGCTTATCTAGAGCAGCCATATTCTCTTCTTCATCGATTAGAAATTTCTCAATTTTCAACTCTAACTCTTCAACAGAATCTGCTGCGACGACTGATCCGTTTACAAGCGCGAATGGCTTCAAATAGCATTCGCCACAATTACCTAAACAGCCATATTCTATTCCTTCAAAGTCATCATCTGCTTCATATTTATCTAGTAATTTTTCTGTGCCGTGGTGCATATTTCCAGCACAAAACTCAATCATTGGTTTCATCATGTTGTTTACACCTTACTTTTCAAGTTCTTAATTGACTTTGGTATGCATTTGTTTTACTTTGTACTATAATAGGATAGAAAGGAGATGAATGCAATGAGTGAACAAGTACAAGATACACAATACGATGAAGTATTAGACGTTCTTGATAAACTTCGTCCATTTCTACAACGTGATGGCGGTGACGTCGAACTAGTTGACGTGGAAGAAGGTATCGTAAAACTTCGTCTAATGGGTGCATGCGGAAGCTGCCCAAGTTCTACTATCACGCTTAAAGCAGGTATTGAGCGTGCACTTCTTGAAGAGGTAGATGGCATAATAGAGGTTGTTCAAGTATTCTAATATAGCCGCTACTATGTGGTCAAAAAGGCGATCCATCCCCTAACAGGGAATTGGATCGCCTTTCTTATTTCACGATATTAGCTCGGATTGGATCAAAGCCTCCTGTTACATCTATAATATTTCCAGTTAAATAACTCGATTTCTCATCACACAAAAATGCAATAACACGTGCTACATCTTCTCCGGTGCCAGGTCTACCAATAGGCGTCTCACCATCCCAATCATTAATGACTTCATGGATCGACTTTTCTTTGTAGCTACCTTTAATGTCTCCAGGTCCGATCAGATTAACTGTAATACCGTGGGGAGCTTCTTCTACAGCAAGGGACTTCGTAAATGAGACAAGTGCTGTTTTTGCAGCAGCATATACCGCTCGTTGTGGCCATGCACGAGCCTCATTTGCATGTCCAAAGCCGAAATGGATAATTCTTCCCCAGCATTTCTCACGCATATATGGTAATAATCTGTGATTCAATAACATCACCGATAATAAATTCCCTTGAACAAGTGATGTAATAAGTTCCTCATCGTACTGCTGGAATAATTTACGCTCTCTTACAAAAGGACCTGCATTGTTAACAAGAATATCTATACCACCCCAAGCCTCGACAGCCGCTACAAGCTTATTGATGCCATCCGGCTTTGCGATATCTGCTTGTACAACTTTTGCATCCACACCAAGTTCAAGTAGCTGCCTTTGCACTTCAAGTGCTTCCTGCTCGCTTACCATATAGTGAATCAAAATACTACAACCCTTTGAGGCTAATTCAATCGCAGTTCGTTTGCCTAGTCCTTTTGCACTTCCAGTTATTAAAGCTTTTTTCCCCTTAAGCTCCACAAACATTCTCCTTCTCCATGAAACCTCGGTCACTTACGATGCAGTAGCTCCTGAGCGTATTCGAATGTAAGTTTAATTGATTGCATAGCTAAGTCTAATCCGACCGATAAATCATCCATCTGTTGATCTACATTCTCAAGCATTAATTCCTGTCCATACATCCGCGTTCGTTGAATTAAATCATCATGCATCTCAGAATTCATATAATGCGTTTCCGTATTTCGTCTTTTTCGAAGTCGGTGAGTAGGTTCTTTGCTTTGTTCCTTTATTTCATTCAATGGCTTAGTTAACTTTACGTGTACTTGTCGTTCACGCATCGTTCGTAATACAGTAAAATAAGAAAAATGTGCTTTAATTCTTTCAGTTTTCAGTTCCAACAATTCATTCAGAAAAGTACCAAGTTTATCAAGAAGCGAAAAAACTCTAATAAAACCATTTTTGTCAAAATATACATATCTAGCGTAATCTAATTTTTGCTCCGCGTCCATCTCTTTTATCGTAGATAAAGTAATCTTTTCACGAAAATATTGTGCAGCATAATGGCTTGCATATAATTCATGAAGAGATGCTCTTAATCCTAACGTCCAAATTTCAAATTTCGTCCACTTCTCTTTGTTCTCATCAGTTCCGCCACTACGTGTTGCCATCTGTGAAGCAAACTTTTCTAACAGTAGATCTACCTCTGCATACATTCCTGTTGGTGCCTTTTCCGGTTGTTGAAACATAAACTGCAGCATACTTTTCACTCCAATCTGATGGATATAGTGTAGCAACTAATGATGAACATTATGTACTGCTAGAAGAAGTTCAAAAAGCGAACTTTGATAACGATGATTGACGATGTCGAATATCCGACATCGAATATGAAGCGAACTTGGGAAGTCTGGTACGCGTGTACTCAATATGTACACTTGCGTTTCCTCCTTCCTCAAGTAGCGCTCCATCTTCTCGACTTGCGAAAGCCCGCTTTTTGAACCTTCATTGGAATTTGGAAGTTCAAAAAGCGGACTTTACTTCATAATAACAAATGAGTATCGTTTATCAGCACCAAAAAGATGACATGAAGTTAGAGAAGCGAAGCGCGGAACGTACGTACTTGGTACGTGAGCACTTACAATGTTTCTGTAAGATACATACTGCGTAGGCATAAACAGCGAACGATGAATGTCATCTTCGCCGTCTACTAAATTACGTTGCTTAGTCATCGTGATCATATGTGTTATTAGTAAACATCCTATTCCGATGAAGTTTAATAATGACACTTATCAGCACCAAGAAGATGACATGAAGTTAGAGAAGCGAAGCGCGGAACGTACGTACTTGGTACGTGAGCACTGTAGCGAACGATGAATGCCATATTCGCTGTAGACTAACTACGTAGCTTAGTCATCGTGATCATATGTGTTATTAGTAAACATCCTATAAAAAAGCTGCTATTCCTTTATGGCAATAGCAGCTACTCATCATTCTTCCTTGCGATATATCCATGAGCGAATAACAAAATCCACCATTAAGCCGAACAGCGCAACTATTATTAAATTATGGAGTAAACTTGTAAATAAAAACCAGTTATCATTACCAATAGTGTTTACTAACCAAGCACCACTGAAGATCTGAGCAATGACTAGAACGACAATTGCACCTGAAGATTTCGTCAACGAGCTGTTGCCCGTATTGCGCTTCATATAGAAATATAATGCAATTAATACAATCCCTAAAATAGCGGCAGCTACTCTGTGAATAAATGCAATACCAGTTGCACCACTTAATTCAGGTATTACTTCACCATTACACAGTGGCCAACCAAGGCAGCCCCCGGATGACTCAGTATGACGAATGAAAGCACCTAGATATACAACAACATAGGTATAGATTGAAATAGCTAAAGCCCAAGGCATGAGCGATCGAGGATACCTGTGTTTTTCTACAATGCCTTTCTTTTCACGGTAACACCATATAACGAGTAATAACGTTGCAGCGAAAGCAATTAATGATATACCAAAATGTATCGCCATTACAGCATCAGATTGATACCATTTCACTGCGGCTGCACCCATCAATGCTTGAATAATAGTAAATAATAGTGCATACCAAGCATATTGCATTGGCTCTTTATAAGCATTACCTTTTGCCTTGTACTTACGATAAATGGATATAAATACACCAGCTACTAATATGCCTTCCAATCCACTTATTATTCTGTGGGAAAATTCAATTGCCGTTTCAACTGTATAAGAAGGTATTAATTTACCATTACACAGTGGCCAATCATCGCCACAGCCACGACCAGAATCTGTATTAGTTACTAATGCACCAGCTAGTAGTACAAGTAGCATACCTATGCAAGATGCTATTGCAAAAAATCTAAATCCTTTTGAAACCATCATGTATTCACCTAATTCCAAATATTATGTTTCATTAATTATAGCTATACAATTAGGTAAAAGCCATGTTCAAAATGTGAAACTTACGCCATAACTAGATCGCTTCAGCTACAGCAAGCGCACGGTTCACAAACTGTTCAATTTCCTCACGTGTTTTACGTAATTTGTTGACAAAACGAACAAGTTCTTGACCATTTTTGAATGCAATAAAGCTTGGAATTCCAAGAATGTTTAATTCAGAGCAAAGATCAGGTAATTCATCACGATCAATTTCAAGAAAATCAACTTTACCTTGATATTGTTCCTCTAACTCAGGCATAAATGGATTAATATAATGACAATCTCCACACCAAGTGGTTTTGAACACGATAATCGTTAATTGCTCTTGAGCGATTTGCTCACGGTATTGTGCGTCGGTTGAAATTTTATTCATTATGATTGCTCCTCCTTCACTGTTGAATATCATCTTTACTTATCAGGACTAATAAACAATTTCTCTTAATAAGCACTAAGACAACATTAATACTATTCTCAATTTATTAACGTATTATGATTGAACTACAACTTATCCTGCTCTAAGAACACGCATAACCTTCTTCATTGGTCCACGTAATTTCCCAGGCAATGATTCGACATCTGCCGTCGTAACAACTTTTAATTTAAGTAATAATACACCATATAAAGCACATAATATTACACCAGAAATTATTACAGCAAGTAAATAAGATAATTTATCAGCAATATTAGTCGTTAATTCCAAAACTCCATACTGAGCTAGCCAAGCAGCTCCGGCAGAAATAACAACTGCAATCAAGTAAGGTATCCAACGCTTACCTAGTACTTGTAATTGAACATCTTTTCGGATTAAGTATAAATTAAGTAAAGTTACCGCTAAGAAGCATGCTGTTGAACCTATAATAAAACCAGCAACTCCAAAATACATGCCACATATGGTACTAATTATAACTTTGGCAGCCAATCCAATTAGTGTATTGACCATAGTCTGACGTTGCTTACCCATTCCGTACAAAATTGAGTTTGTTGTCATCATTGTAATTTGTAATATTGTACCTGCACATAGCATAGCTACAACTTCACTGCCACGAGGACTAGAGAATAATAACCCTGTAACCGAATATGCTGCAACTGTTAGAAACAAAGCAATTGGAACACCTGTTATGCATACAATTTTTAATACCGCAGATGTTTGTTTATTTACCTCTTGCTGGTCTTTACGTGCAAAAGCAGCAGATATAATCGGAATTATCGAAGATCCTAGTGCAATAGCCAAAATCGGCGGAATCCCTGCTAACGATTGAGCTTTTGTACCAAGATCGGCATACACTTCCGTTGCTTGAACAATGGTGTAGACCTTTTCTGTTATTCGAACGAAGAATGTAGTATCAAAGAAATATACTAAATTTATCGTCATTGAAGTTACAAGTGCCGGTATAGACATTTTAAGTATTTCGCCATAAATTGATCTAAATTTCAGCTTAGGACCATTTTCGATTGTAAATGGTTGATTGGGCATAAATGCCGCTCTAGCTTCAGCATTGATATTCCCCTCGTACTTCTTATCTTGAATCTTAAGTTTACGAGCATAATGTAACATGACAGCGAAGGCACCAATACTCCCAAATACGCTACCGAACGTAATCGCAGCAGCAGCCCAATCATCACTATATCCAAGGCTTAAGAAAATATAGCCAAGTAATAGACCTAATATAACGCGTGCAAACTGCTCAATAATTTGCGATATACCACCTGCCGCCATCATCTGACGACCTTGGAAATAACCTCGCATCATAGCGATCACTGGGAATAAAATCAAAGCAGGAGCTATTGCTCGTACAGCAAGAACAATCGAATCCTTCTTTGCAAGTGAGGCATACATGGGTGCTAATATGTACATAAATACAGCTAATAACACACCTGTAACTGCACCGAATACGAGCGCCGCTTTATAAATACGCTTTGCTTCTTGATGTTTACCCTCAGCCATTCTTTGTGAGACCATCTTGCTGATTGCACTCGGAAACCCAGCAGTAGCAATAACAAGTAGTAATAAATAGATTTGATTGGCCGCTATAAATGCGTATTGTCCATCCTCATTCAACATATACTCTAGTGGAATTCGTTGGAACATGCCTAACACACGAGCAACGAGTGCTGCTAATGCAAGTATAAGTGTTCCTTTAAGAAGTGAATCTTTTTTCAACATAATATATCTAAGTCCATTCCATCTAATTTGTGTACTATAGAATCTCTAATGGTGCGTGATTTCCTCTTACTGGTGTAGCTGTTATCGTTGGCTTAGCCCAATGAATACCGTTGTCGATAACTTTTAGAATATGTTCATTATAGTAAGTTGGGAATGTTTCATGACCAGGTCTGAAGTAGAAAATCTTACCTTGTCCACGGTAGAACGTACAACCACTACGGAATACTTCGCCACCTTGGAACCAACTTAGGAAGATTAATTCATCAGGAGCAGGAATATCGAAATGCTCACCATACATTTCCTCATGTTCTAGGTTGATATACTCTGGTATACCTGATGCAATTGGATGTCCTGGATTAACTACCCAAATACGTTCCTTCTCGTTCGCTTCACGCCATTTCAGGTCACAACCTGTCCCCATTAACTTTTTGAAAATTTTAGAGAAGTGAGCAGAATGAAGTACGATAAGTCCCATACCTTCCATGACACGTGCATGAACTCGATCAACGATATGATCTGCTACTTGATCATGCCCCATATGTCCCCACCATACTAAAACATCTGTTTGCTGTAATACTTCTTCAGTTAAACCATGCTCAGCTTCTTCTAGCGTCGCTGTACGAATATTCAACTTATCCGATGCTAATCCCTTTTGCAGTGCTATATGTATCCCTTCAGGGTATACTCTAGTAACTTCCTCATGCAGCTTTTCATGTAAAAACTCATTCCAAATTGTAACATTAATCATTAGACAGCCTCCTGAAATTTTCATATTTACTAGAATAACTTCTCAAAGCAGGAAAAATCACTTTGGAAGTATGAGGTAATGGTACAAAGATCTACTTTTACCACACCCAAATAATATATAGGATAATCATAATGAGTTGAAGTATGATTTTCACTACGATGCTACTAAATAACCCCACTAATGAGCCCCAACCAATAAGTAATGACTGCTTAAATTTCGTTCCAATTATTAATTCGCCTAATACAGCACCTACAAATGGACCTACAATTAATCCGAAAGCTGGAAATACAAACGGACCAATAATAATACCTATCGTCGATCCGATTATAGAAGCTTTGGATCCTCCAAACTTTTTCACACCCATCGCACCGACAGCATAATCAGCTATAAGTAATGCTAGCAGAATTATCGATTGAATACACCAGAACCAAAATCCAAACTTCTCAAAACTAATTAAAAAACCATGCACAAAAAATGCAGCATAGATTGCAAATACACCTGGTAGTACAGGATATACTGTGCCTATCATACCAACGATAAAGAGCAGAATAACCAATACTATACCTAAAATTTCCATATTCCACCTCACTTTACAACATCATGTTTGTTGAATGCAACTATATATTGAAAATAAATTTTCTAATAACTTCTGCTACACCATGGTCATTATTAGAAGCTGTAATATAATCTGCAGCTTGCTTTACTTCCTCTTGTGCATTTCCCATAGCAACACCCAAACCACATTGTTGAATAGCTTTAATATCATTCAAACTATCACCCACTGCAATTACCTGTTCCATCGTAATTCCCATATGATCGCAAAGTTTCACAAGAGCTGTGGCTTTGGAAGTATCGAATGGATTAATCTCAATGTTATATGGTGATGAATTCGATAACTCAAGCTCACCCCATTGTTCTACTTCATGTCGTATGGCAGTAATCATCGCAATATCTTCAACGTAATATCCAAATTTCAACCATTCATGTTGATCATATTGATCAACAATATGATGCCAGTTTTCTTTGTTATATATTTCATCTGTAGTATATGCCCAAAACCATGCTTCAGAGTACCGTTGAGTAATGTCGTATAGTTTAACAATCCACCGATGGTCTAATAATGTACGCTCTAACAACTGATAAGGTTTCTCCCATATTTCACTTCCGTTTACCGTAATGAGAGGTGAATCTAAATGCAGCTGTTCAGCATAATCAATCGCTTTTTTGAAGCCTCGACCAGTAGAGAACATAACCGTAACTCCTGCTTCTCGTGCTTTATTCATCCAATGAACATTTTCTTCACTAATTACACTATGATCATTCAGTACTGTGCCATCCATATCTAAAGCAATTAGCTTATATTGGCTCATTTTCAGTCCTCCTAGAACTTTATATCTATTTGAAGTAAGTCATGTTAATAAATACTACTTATATCGTATTATATCGCAACTTAATATTACCATACTTGAGACAAAAAAAGCTCCTTCTCAAGTTTGAGAAGAAGCTAGACTACAATTACGTTATCCATTATAAATGACCACCAAAGCTAAATAGAAATATGCAGCCGACTAACTTCATCATTAACTCAAATCTGCGGACAGCTGAATTACGAGGTATACTCTTCATCAATACCCCTCCCTTTCCTTTAATACTCTATTGTATGCAGCTTTTATAAAGTTGGTTAAAGGAAACATTTTTGTGCGAGAGAAATTATTAGATAAGCATAAAAAAGGTGCAAATGAAGACATCGTCATATAACTAGTCTACACTTACACCTTCTCAATTATTAAAATATATATTGCTTACTCAGCTGTATTATTAGTTGGTGTATCTTCATCGGTAGTATTACCATCTACAGATTCCGTACTTTCTCTAGGCTTTCCGAACAATTCTTCATATAACACATCATTAGGCTTATCTTCAAGACCATAAACTGCATCATACGCATCAAAGATTTGACGAGCAATTGGGGCAGCACCCCAACTACCAAAACCACCTTCTGGAACAACAACAGCTACGGCTAGCTTAGGATTTTCAGCAGGAGCATATGCGATAAATACCGCGTTTTCTACACGTTTACCCGCTACATCTTGCTCAGACGTACCCGTTTTCCTATTAAATGAATGTTGGAATCCTGTAAACCCTTGAACACCAACAGCCCCCATGCCTTTCTCGATTAGTTGCCAATAAGCATCTGGCATATCAACTTCATTCAATATTTCCGGCTTATAACTTTGTAGTAGTTCACCGTCTGCTGATCGAATTTCGTTCACGAATTGCGGCTTCAAGCGTACGCCTCGATTAGCTAGTGTAGCTGCATACTGAGCCAACTGTAAAGTAGTGTAACGACCTTGTTGACCAAACGAAGCTTGCACTAACGCTGATTGCGTACTACCGCGCTCTGCTTCACTATAATAATCGATAACTCCAGCACTTTCATTAAACAGTCCACTACCCGTTGTCACTCCAAGTCCAAACTGTTTCATGTAAGAATCCCATATATCTAGACTCGATACACCATTAACTGAACCACGCATATATAGTCTATTGCCAATCCAGTCTGCCATAAATGTGTTAGAAGATTTTTCAATAGCTCTTGCACCATCAGTAAGTCCATAAGCATGTTTACCTGAGTTACTAATATATGTTTCATAACCTTTACGACCATAAGAAAATCTACCAGTATCATTGTATTTCTGATTAGTTGTAAACAATCCTTCATTCAAACCAATTAATACAGATAGCGGTTTAATTGTAGATCCAAGTGGTACAATGGAAGAAGGATGTTTACTCCGCTCTTCATCTGTATATGGACCATATACTGTTCGGATCGTTCCGTTATTCAGTACGTAACCATAGTTTTTCAAATTTTCTGGAGTTATTCTTCCACCTGACCAAATAACATTAGGATCATAATCCGGCATACTTGCCATTGATATAACTTTTCCAGTCTCTACTTCCATCGCTACGGCAAAGCCTGTTACTGCATAAGGTGCCTTTTCATAGGAGTAGGGTGAAGTACGAATCTTCTCTAGATGATTCATTATCGATTGCTCCGTATGAAGCTGAACTTCTTTATCAATAGTAAGATAAAGATCCGCACCCTTCTCAGGGTTCGTTATAGTTATATCACCTGTTATTGTTCCTTGATTATTAACTGGATAAGTTTTTACACCATTCGTTCCGCGAAGAACATCCTGATACATATATTCAATGCCATCAAGTCCAACTTCTTCTTCTTCAAGATATTTATAGAAAGGATCTGTTATGGCTAGCTTTTCCTTATAGAATTCATAATCCGTTCTAACACCACTATATTTTTTCAAATAACCGACAAGTTGCACTGCTATCGTACTCTCATCATAATTGCGCACACTTTCTTCAAGAAGAGAAACACCGACAAACTCAGATTGATTCTCCATAATGTAAGCTAACTCTTCATTCGTTAAATCTGTTTTAATTCTACGAGGTGTAGACATAATATTGCGACTAAATACAAGATCCATTTGACGAATAATATCTTCCTTCGTCATCATTTTTTCGGAGCTACCAAATTCTTCGAACACTTCTGCTAGCTTTTCTGCCATTTCTTCTGCTTGTTCATTACTAGATTTACCGCCTCTAACGGATGACTGAATGTTGTAATAGAGTGATTGTGTAGAAGTAGAGTAGGCTATCGGATAACCATTAGCGTCATAAATATTGCCTCGGATTGGAGCTATTGGAATTTTACGTTCCCACTTTTTATTAACTGCACTAGTAAAAGTAGGTCCTTCTACGAATTGTAATACAGCTAATCGCACAATAAGTACGCTAAATACAACAAATACAATAAAGAAAAACACATTAAGCCTGAATGAAAACTGTTTTCTCCGCAGTATTTCTTGTTGTTTTGGATCATCTTGCACTTACAACACCCTTTCTTCTACACATACCATATACTATTTATTTCGTACTATTTGCCTCAGCTTGCTTAATAAAATCTTTTACGATTGCACTACTTTTCACTTTGAAAGCTGGAGCACCTTTAACAGATATCGATACTTCATCACTACCAGGTTGACCCGTCAAAGTTATAGACGTAGTTTTCACTGTAAATGTTCCATCAGCATTAGATGTATATGTAGCACTAGTTACTTCTCCGACCATAGCATTGATAGCATCTTCCTTCGCACTATCAGCTACCTTTGAACCAATTTCTTTCAATTCCTCGATACCACTACTCACTAAGCTCGTGCTTAAGTTTTTTACATCATCAAGAGTATAACCGCTGTATACAATTACCCCTACAGCCACTACTAGAATTATAGCCCATTTCACCATCGTTTTCATCACGCGAATAATTAACATGATGACGATTAAAGCAATTAAAATGACATACCACTTTTCTTGTAAAAACGCTAACCACGTATCCGTATCATAATTTGAGAAATCCAAAAAACTCATCCCTTTTCCCCCTAAATTTTATTGTTCCATTTGTTCATTGACATACTTAAGACACTACTAAATAGTTGAAATGTTCTATCGAAAGCTTATGCTGTATTTTTCCTATAATGTATGTTCAAAACTACCTCTTAAGCAACATATTCAAAAAGTGGACTTTCGAAGATTTAGATGATGGAGCCTCACTTAGAATATTATATCCTACTATAACTACTAGAGTAAACTTAACCCAATAAATATAGACATAAGTTGTCCTGTTCTAGCGTACAAGTAGTTATAACCACACTTTAAGATATTTCTTCCGATACGAAGTCTCGTTTTTCGAATAAAACATCTAGTGGTAATACTATTTGTAGGAGGCTGCATAGTGAAAACCGCCATATGGCTCTACTTATTTTTATTTGTTGCTTTTTTTGACTTGCATGCACAATATCCGATATTGACGCCATTTGCTATCTCTCTTGGTGCTGCACCATCATTTATAGGACTAATAATGGGGATCTATTCTATTACTCATCTACCAGGTAATTTAATAGCAAGTGTATATGTTGATAAATTAGGAAGCCGATTATTCATCGTAGGTAGCTTACTACTAGCAGGTGGGATATTACTCGTACAATCTGTCGTTACTGATCCATGGCAACTACTTATTTTACGTTCTATTGCAGGCTTTGTATTAGCGTTTCTATCACCTGCTTGTCTATCATTATTAGCGAGACTTAGCTCAGATATAAGTCAACAAGGAAAATTAATGGCGGGTAATGGGCTTGTTCATACGTTAGCATCCGTTCTATCACCTGCCGCTGGTGCTATTCTAGTAGCAAAACTGGGGTTCACCAAAACATTTCTAGTACTTGGATGGCTCCTTATAGTTACTGCTATATTAGCTTTCTTTTTCATTAAAGAAAAGAAATTTGCTAAAGCTGATATGACTACCCCCATTCCTACCCATCATGCCCCTGTAGGTATGAAAATATTGCCTGGTAGTGATACTTCAGTTAAAAAAATGCGTTGGAACATTTTCCTCATCCCAATTGGATTAAGTTGCTCACTAGGAATACTAACATTTGAACTTCCACTAATGGCTGGGAATACGGGCTCTATTATGACTACTGGACTACTTTTTACCGTTTTAAGTATAGGTTCACTCATTACATTATGTATGTTATTCGTAAATAAATATAACCCTGCGGTGAGAACGATACTAGGAACGTTAGCACTCTCTTTATTATATTTCGTTCTCGCAGCTGATTTACCTGTTCCTTTCATGTTACTTTTATTACTAATAGGTATGAGTAAAGGCGTTGTTTTCCCTGCTCTTTCCCATTGGCTAATTCAACTTAGTGACGGGAGCAAATATGGCAGGACATTCTCGATGTTATCCATTGCCACATCTATCGGATCATTTCTAGGACCTTTTCTCGCTGGACAAGTTCGAGATCTCATTTCACCATACTTTATAGCCTTCGTTGTGCTATTCATTGCACTTGCTTTCAACGCTATTCCACCAAAGGCTAAGCCCTCTTTATCATCTAATATTTCGTAGATCCGGGTGGGTGAATGGCGCTGCAATGATTCATTTCTGTTCCAATCGCCGTTGTCCTCGGATTTATGATTGTAACATAGAGGTATAAATCCGAAGACAAAAACGACCGCTATAACTTTTCCACTAGTGATAAATCATCTCCGCTACTTCTTGGGAGAAAATAAATAGGACTGCTCCTCTAAACATAGGAGAAGTCCTATTTTATGTTTATTTAAGGTGAACATGTTACACTAATAGAAATTTCGTCTTGAGCTTTAGATGTGATTTTCATAGACAGGATGAGTTTCAAGAGTCTTTTGAAAAGTTTTAGCTTACGCTTGCGATGCTACTTTTCATTGCTATGATGAGTTTCAAGATTTTTCCGAAAAGTTTTAGGAGGATATGTATGGGTATTTCAATTATTGTTGAAGGCAAAAATGATCGCAGTAAATTGCAAAAACTACTTAATGATCAAATACGAATTTATTGTACGTATGGAACCCCTGGCTCGAATCAATTACAACGTTTGGGGCTAGATCTGCGTCATGATGAGGTCTTTTTGTTTACTGATAATGATTCTTCTGGAAGAAAAATTCGCGCCTTACTTAGCGATCTATTTCCTGATGCCACTCATATGTATACAAGACGTGGTTATCATGGAGTAGAAGGCACCCCAAATGAATATTTAATTTTGCAAATAGAAAAAGCAGGATTAGCGGAATATCTAAAAGATATTGCTAACCCTGCCACAGAATGGTTAAAAGATGAATTCTAATATAGTTTTTTCAACGATTTATATACATCTTCTGCAGTTAATTCTTTATCACCAGCTTCAAGATTCGGTGAAGCATTAATCCATTCACGAATGTTACCATCTTGATCGACAAGGATTAGTGGGTTGTTATGATAGAATGTTTTCGCTTCTTCATCATACATAACCGCGACACTGAACTCTCTCGCCAATTGAATCATTTCCTCGGAAGTTTCGCCCCTTAAAAATGTCCAATGGTCAAAGTCTACACCAACTTTATTAGCAAAGTTTGTAATTACTTCAGGTGTATCCGTTACCGGGTCAAACGTAATTGAGATTATTTCAACCTCTGTTCCGAGATCACCTTTTTCCTTAAGTATTTCCTGAACTTGGCTAATTAAGAACGTTGTCGGTGGACATACATCAGGACAACTTGCAAAATAGAAATACACTAATCGAACTTTACCGTCCGTTGAATCAAGTGTAACTGGATTATTGTCCAAATCATTCAGTGTAAAATTTGGTGCTGGGTCCTTAACACTAGGAACTGCTTCTGGCTTTAAGATGTAGGTGTAAAGTAAATAGAACCCCATTAATACGACTAAACAAGAAATTGCTATCTGAAATGCGTATTTCTTCAAAAATGCCAACACTGCTTTCCCCTTTCGCAAGTTACATTCTCGACGTATCGATGATCATTACAATAAACACAATCATTAAATAATTTACTGAAATTAAAAAATTGAATTTCGCCCACTTTTCTGTATCTTTGGCATATAAGCCCATAATGGTGTGTACAAGCCAAAAGACAGTTAAAATCGTAGAAAGAATCAAAAAGAACATACCAGTTAGATCGTAAACGTAGAACAATATAACTGTAACTAGCATTAACACTAAGTATGGAATCATTTGAATTTTCGTACGCTTAATTCCTTTTACAACGGGCAGTAATGGAAATCCCGCTGCTCGATACTCCTCAACACGACGAATAGCTAGTGACCAGAAATGTGCAGGCTGCCATAAGAATAAGAACGCGA
Source organism: Paenibacillus endoradicis (assembly GCF_024721975.1). The sequence goes on from NZ_JANQBB010000006.1 coordinate 180,156, forward strand.
ATAGTAGAATAGCTCCCATATCAAATGTTTCCGTAACCGCGCAATAACCAATTACCGGAGGCATCGCTCCTGATATACCACCAACAGAGGTACTCCATGTTGATGTTCGTTTCAACCACATCGTATAAACAACAATATAAGCAAACCAACCAATAAGTCCTAAAATACCACATAACACATTAACTAATGTGAACAAAACAGTAACTCCAACTACACCAAGGACAATACCGTAAATCAATACTGACATTGGCTTCATTCTGCCCGCTGGAAGCGTACGATTTCGAGTTCGTTCCATTTTCAGGTCAAGCTCACGATCATAAAAATTATTAATAACTGTTCCAGAAGCCATCGTTAATGTACAACCAATTATCATCCATAATAATAGCCAGAAATCAAATGACCACTTGGATGCTACCCAGAAGCCTCCTATGGAAGCAAATACATTAAGACGCAGCAAACCAGGCTTAGTAAGTCCTATCAAATCTTTAAACACTTGTTGATCCTCCCGCTTCACGTAAAACGCTTTTCACGTTTGTCCTTCTATGTTGAATCGCTTCTAATCATACCGAAAAAATGACAGTGTGACAATGTTCACTTGTGTTGTTCATCAATTCGTCATTCAAATGTGACAGTTATACTGTCACATTTAGGCAGGGTACTCCATACAATGTCATATGGATTTTTGCCTAGTTAAAGTGAAAGGAGTTGCATGGACAGTATGGCAGTTATTAAAACTAATTCTGAGCAAACAAAGATGCTTGCTCGACTAATGCGAGCAGAAGCTGAAGGTGAAGGCGAACTAGGTATGCTAATGGTTGGTAACGTTGGTGTTAACCGAGTGCTTGGCGATTGTCTAGACTTTAGAAACATCCGCTCTATCCCTGATATGGTGTATCAAAATCCTGGTGGGTTTGAAGCAACCCAAAAAGGTTATTTCTACCAAAATGCTAGAGAAAAAGATATTCGCCTTGCCGAACGTGCTATTCGAGGAGAAAGAACACATCCTGCTTCAAATGCACTGTGGTTTTTCCGTCCTGCCGGCGATTGTCCTAGTACGTGGTATAACCAGCAAAACAGTGGCCGTTACAAAGCCCATTGCTTCTTCAAACCAACTTTTGATGATTGTAGAACCGTTTATTAATTTGTCAACACGAAAGGAAGTTGTTCATGAATTACTTTAATGCTTCTCCTTATTATTATCCTTATTCTTATCCTACATTCTACCGTGATGTAGAAACTATGCCTCCAATGGTACCAAGCGGAGCAGTGGTAACTCCTACGGGCGGTAACATCGTTACAGCTACACCTACTTATGAAGAATCATATGTGGAAAATATTTTGCGTCTTAATCGTGGAAAAGTGGGTACATTCTATATGACTTATGAAAATAACTCACAATGGAATGCTAAAATATTCCAAGGAATTATTGAAGCAGCTGGACGTGATCATATTGTTGTGAGTAATCCTCAAAACGGTGAGCGTTACTTGCTTCTTATGATTAATCTTGATTATGTTACTTTCGATGAGCCAATTGCATACGAGTATCCGTTCCATGGTCAAGTCGTAACTCCTGGTTCTCCGATGGAGTAGTTACAGCTTGTAAAATGCAATGAATGAACAATATTTCTTATTGTTCATTCATTGCATTCTTGTTACATAAATCATTTGTTTTCATTATCTATTTATTATGTAAGTAATATTTCCCAATATTTCGTGCATAATGGATGTAGACTCAAATACTTATTTGCAACTTATACTTCCGATGTAAGTTTTCACCACGAGAAGTATGGCTAGACGATATGAAAAGTTTTTGCTTATGCTTCCGATGTAACTTTTTACCACGAGAAGTATGGCTAGACGATATGAAAAGTTTTTGCTTATGCTTCCGATGTAACTTTTCACCACGAGAAGTATGGCTAGACGATATGAAAAGTTTTAGGAGGTTTTATTTTGGATACTGCATCACATTTCGTTGTAGGAGTAGGTCTTGCTGGATTATCTCAACTTGATCCAGTTGTCATTAGTCAACCCGCTATGCAGACCGCAGTTATATTAGCAACAATTATCGGTTCACAGGCACCAGATTTTGATACGATAACCCGATTACGAAGTAATGAGATCTATATTAGACAACACCGAGGAATATCGCACTCTATCCCTGCGGTACTATTATGGACAATCCTCATTTCCGCCTCATTTTATATGTTCTTTGATCTTAATGAAGGATATGGACATTTACTAAGTTGGACTTTGCTCGCAGTTGGCTTACATGTAGGAATGGATCTGTTCAATACATACGGTACACAGGCTCTTCGACCTTTTTCTAGAGTATGGATATCTTGGAATATTATCCATATATTTGATCCTTTTATTTTTATTACTCATGTCATAGCGGGTATTCTTTGGATATCTCGACTTCTTGATCCTTCGTTAATATTCCCTGTTCTGTATATCGTTATCGCTATCTATTATGTAGTAAGGGTAGGTTATCATTACTATCTAAAGAGATATTTAAATGAACATATTCCCATTCATAAAAATGAAATACTGACCATTATTCCTACAGTAAGATTTCGGATATGGCATCTTATGATTAAAATGCGGGATGGCAGTTATAAGTTAGGCACATTAAATAGAGGTAACATTCGTTGGGTTGAGCAGATCTCTTCTGACCATCATCCTCTTATTGATAAATCACGTCAGCACCCTACAGTAGCTGCTCTTCTAAGCTTTACTAAACATACTGTTGCTCATATTACTGAACATCCTTGGGGAACTGAGGTTCGTTGGTGTGATGCTCGTTATCGACATAGAAGACAATATCCATTTGTCGCGATTGTTTTCTATGATCACGATGAACAACCATTAGCATCTTATGTTGGTTGGTTGAATGATCAGAAACTTTACAAAAGATTGTATAACGAAGCTAAACTTTCTTCTCAATAATTTCAGGAATGAATTGTTTGTACTACTTTAACAAAAACCATATAATAAAAGAAGCTCAAGGTTCCCCTTGAGCTTCTTTCTTGATTATATCGAATGAAATAACGAGTTTAACGTTGTCCGCCAGACAAGTGCTGTTCAGCAATTTGTACTAGCTTACGAGTGATGTAACCACCAATTGAACCAGCTTCACGAGTAGTTAGGTTTCCGTTATATCCTTCTGGTGAAAGTTGAACACCTAGCTCCTGTGCTGCTTCCATTTTCATTTGGTTTAATGCTTGAGTTGCTTGTGGAACGATTAATTGATTGCTTTTATTTGCCATGATGTAAATCTCCCTTCGTCCTCATAGGTAAAATTCATATTGCAAGCTTGCAAACATATTATGTGCACGAAAAAGATTACTATACAGATTTTCTAAAACTTTTTTTTCAAAGGAGAATGAACTTGTCTAAATCACTGTCTTTACTGTTCTCTTGTCTAGGAATCTTCTGCTTAGCTGGAATGTCTATTGCAATGGCTCATAGTCTCAAGTGGGTAATTTTTTGGGGCGTTTTATCGCTTGTATCAATTGGAACGGGGTTTATGGTGAAGGTTAAACTGCGGAATAGGAACGCTCGATCCTCTCAAGAGGAATAATCAACTAATCCGTTGCGCTTAGAATAGGGTACATAGTTCCACGTTGACATATTGTAATTGGATTCATATAGAACACTAGCAGACCATCCTTTACGATTAGATCTTACTGAAAAATCGTATAGAATTTCTCCGTGAGTCCAATTGCGCTTCATCTTCAACGCATCGACTGCCAAAACTCGAAAACGATCTACTTGCTCCTTCGTTAATCCCGCGCCTTCAGCTTGAACTTCATCTTCTTGAATGTGAATTGGATGATGCTTAATACCAAACTTTCCGATTGTATCATTTCTCACAATAATTAAGACCGTACCTGCAAGAGCTCCCGTTAATTCATGCTCTAGCTGACGGAATACAAAATCAACTTGTCTTGCCAATGAAATTTCACTCATATTATTGCTCCCTTCAAATATTTTTTGTGTAAACTCAGTTCTAATATAACTCGAATTTTGTCTTCTTGCACCGAAAGATAGCATTGTATTTTCCGAAACATTTCGTGGTATTTCTCTATTCAATGATAAGATTTGCGCAACTATTGCACTATTTTTTGCACAGTTATCTAAGAAATATTGACTATTAATGTCATAGACCTATTAGGAAAGTGATGCTATAATATGGATATTATTGAAAAAGGAGCGCTTACAATATGGAGAAATTTACTAATTGGTTCAATTCGTTATCCGTTAGAAGCAAGCTTGTTTTCGTTACATATTCTAACCTTTCCATTTTAACTCTGCTAGCGCTAATCACCACAATTATTATGGACCAAAATTTCACTGCATTATTAATCGTTGCCGTAATATCATATGGACTAGCTTATCCTATTATTGCTTTTGTTGAGAGTGCGATTACAGCTTCATTTGATGAGATTCAAAGTGCTGCGAATCGAATTTCAAAAGGTGATTTTTCTCAAACTATTGATGTAACTGCAACTAATGCTGGTGAATTAGGACATACATTCAACAGTATGGTTATCAAACTAAGAGATATATTGTCTGAATCGATGAATATTACAAGACATGTTGCAGATACAAGTCGTAGTATCTTTGAAAAAAATAACAGTATTCAATCTACAATGGAGCAGGTAGCAGTATCTGCAACAGAGCTTGCGACTGGTGCTAATGCTATATCTGAAGACGTATCAGATATGACGGAGTCCATTAACGAGATTGAAGTACGTGTTACGAATTATGCTAATTCTACAAAAGAAATGAATACTCGCTCTGAAGAAACTATTCAACTTGTACATAAAGGTCGTATCGCTCTTGAAAATCAAAGCGTCGGAATGAATCGTAATATCGAAGCTACAGAACAAGTTGCTGTAACGATTAAAGAATTGGCTGAAAAAGCTAAAGGAATTTCTGCAATGACAAAAGCCATTTCAGAGATTGCAGAACAAACGAATCTACTCTCCTTGAATGCCTCTATAGAGGCAGCACGTGCAGGTGAACATGGACGTGGATTTGCCGTTGTTGCCCAAGAAGTTAGAAAATTAGCTGAAGAATCAACAGCGTCGACGAAAGAAGTATTCAATTTAGTAAAAAGCATTGATAAGGGTATTCAAGATACGATGCACAATATGAAAGTGAATGAAGAAGTCGTTAGTTTACAAGCAGCACATATTCGTCAGACCGAAGAAATCTTCAATCAGATTGTTGAAAGTATTCAATTCATTAGTGAACAAATATTCAAATTCTCTAAAGAAAGCGATAATATGCTTGAAAGTGCACAAAAAATTTCTTCAGCTATTCAAAGTATTTCTGCAATTACAGAAGAGTCAGCTGCAGGTACTGAGGAAGTTTCAGCTTCGATGAACGAACAAATTCCATCTGTACAAGTCGTTGTTTCGGAAACAGAACAAATGCTTAACATGGCAAATCAGCTTCAACGTACGATCCAAATATTCAAATTGAAATAATTAGGCGTTCATATTCGATGTCAAGTTACCTTCGATGCCCATCTTCGTGATCAAAGCCTATTCATAATGAAAAGCCTTCCTTGAGATTCAAGGAAGGCTTTTTTCACCATATTGGTACAAATATGTTATTATTTATTAACCGATGAAGATTTGAACCCATTTACCGTTCACATATCCTACACCAATTTTTGTAAAGTTAGCACTTAAAATATTTGCTCTATGTCCTGAACTGTTCATCCAATCGTTCATTACTTGAGCCGCCGATGTTTGACCAGTAGCAATATTTTCACCTGCATATGAATACGAAACACCGTATGTTTTCAACATATCGAATGGAGACCCATAAGTCGGTGATGTATGGCTAAAGTAATTATTAACATCCATATCTCTTGCTTTTTCCATTGCTACAGTATTAAGACTAGTGTCCAATGTTAATGCTGATAAGCCAGCTGAAGAACGTTGTGCATTAACCAAACTCAAAATTTCCTTCTGAGTTGCAGAAGCATTAGAATTCCCTGCATCAGGAGCTGGAGTTGCAGTTGGTTTTACCGTCGGTGTTGGTGTCGCCGTTGGTTTCACAGTTGCTGTTGGCTTAACTGTTGCCGTTGGCGTTACTGTCGCTGTTGGTTTAACTGTTGCTGTAGGTGTTACTGTAGGTGTTACTGTCGCTGTTGGTTTTACAGTTGCTGTAGGCGTTACTGTTGCAGTTGGTGCCACTGTCGCTGTTGGAACAGGTGTAACTTCAGGTTTAAGATTAGGTACATATATGCAGAACCCAGATTGAAGATTAAGTTTCCAATCACCAACTGTAATCGTTGTTTGACTTGAATCAGATAGCTTACTAAGTAGACTATTCATAAGATTAGATTGCCAATTCGATGTATAAGATTGCTTATTCATGTCAATCTTAGTAATATTAGAAGCTGCATCTACACTAGCACCCGTTAAAGTTGATGCACTAATAAGTGCGGTTGCCACAAATGTTGCGACACCCAATTTCCATTTTTGATTTGCCATAATTAAATCCTCCTATAACTTTTATTGACTTCTAGAATCCAGAAGCATCATCCAAAATTTGTGCGTACCAACATGTCAATTTCCACTTTATCGTATCAAAGCTTTTTTTAGGTTGCATGACGCAAAAATTACCAAACTTTTTATGTAAGCGATTACATATAGGTTATTACTACATTATTAAAATCCATTCACTTTGGTAATTGTAACTAACTAATGTAAAATAAAACAAAAAAAAGAGCATTTCGGAGTTTCCCGAAATGCTCTTTTCGATAAAATATATTAGTTCACTTTAATGATACGACCAGTCTCTTGAGACTCAAAAGCATCAAGAATAACTTTTAGAGATGCTCTACCTTCTTCACCTGTTACAGCTGGTACTGTATCGTTAACAATAGATTCGATGAACTTCTCAATTACGCCACTAGTTACTTGTTTTTCATTCGTAGACATTTCACCTGTTTGGTATTTCGTTACAGTTCCATCGCGTAGCTCGACAATAACATCATCTACTGGATCCGCACAAACACGCATTACACCATTTTCACACCATAATATCGTGCTATTATCTTCACCTTTGTAATATGTCCAGCTTGCAACTAGAGTACCAATTGCACCTGATTTCATGCGAAGGATACAAGAAGAGTTATCATCACTCTCTGTATCTTTTTTATCAAGAGTACCTACGAAAGCTGCAATTTCAGATACTTCATCATCAAGCATCCAACGGATCAAATCTGATTTGTGAACACCTAAATCTCCCATTGCGCCCATAATTGCTTCTTCTTTACGGAAGAACCAGCTATCAGCTCCATCAATGCTCCATGCATCAGGACCAGGGTGTCCGAAAGAAGTACGGAAAGTAAGAACTTTTCCAAGAATACCTGATTTCAAAACCTCTTTTGCTTTTTCATGTGCTGGCACAAAACGTTGGTTATGTCCAACCATAAGCTTCACCTTATTCGCTGTAGTTACTTCGATCATAGCTACTGCTTCTGCATCAGTAACAGCCATTGGCTTTTCTACAAGAACATGAGCTCCAGCTTTTGCAGCCTCAATAGTCATTTCAGCATGCAAGAAGTTAGGGGTACAAACGCTTACTGCGTCAGGTTTAACTGCTGCAAGCATTTCTTTATAGTCTGTGAATGCCTGTGCACCATGCTCATTAGCGTAAAGCTCTGCACGCTCAATAATTGGATCTACAAATGCAACTAGCTCAACATCAGCATTACCTGCATATTCAGGGATGTGACGATATTTCGAGATGGAACCACAACCAATAACTGCTACTCTAACTTTAGACATGAATTATATTCTCCTTTTGAGGTTGTTCAAGAAGTGTAGACTTTGATAACGAAGCGATGCATAATGCTTAATCGACATCGAATATAAAACGAACTTGGGAAGTCTGGGACTCATGTACCAATTACGTACATTGGAGCGTCCTCCTTCCTCAAGTTGCGCGCTATCTTCTCGGTTCTGAAAGTCTACATTTGAACTTGCACCTTATTAATCTATTATTTGAATTGATTTAGATAATTCTGTTGTACCCAATTGTAACTTGTTGCAATTGATTCAAGTGGTGGATTCACACATGAATCCTGCTCTACGATAATCCATTCAACACCAGCATCAGAAGCTGCCTTCACAATATCTAACAATGGAAGAACACCTTCACCTAGTTCAACAGTATCGATCTGTTTTTCAGGATCACGACTTTCCTTCAAGAAATCTTTCAAGTGAAGCAACGGTAAGCGACCAGCATATTTGTTAATGTAACCTACTGGATCGATTCCAGAGTATTGCACCCAACCGATATCCATTTCTACCTTAAGATCTGTAGCTGGAATACGCTCGAATAGTGCTTCGAACACCATTTGACCGTCAATTAGAGTACTAAATTCAAAATCATGATTATGATATAAGAATTCAATACCTTGCTCAGTACAAGCACGGCCAATTTCAGCAAGATCAATAAGGTGTTGGCTCCACGCATCTACATCACGAAGTTCTGGAGCTAACCAAGGGCAGATCGCATATTTCGCACCAATTGTTTTCAAATATGCAATTTCGTTATCTAAGTTATCTTTCAAATTTGATAATTGAATATGACTACCAATCGCTTTCATGCCAAGCTCATCTAATAGTTCACGCATTTTATCAGCTGGAATATCTCCATAATGGAAAAATTCTACACCTTCATACCCTAATCCTGCAACATGACGTAAAGTACCTTCAAAATCTGCTTCTAATTGTTCACGAAGCGTGAAAAGCTGCAATCCGATTGACATTCTATTCATCATATTCAAACTCCTTTATATAGTTATCAATTTATGTCTTATTTTGTCTACCTGTAATAAGTATAGCGCATACATTGTTATAAAAACATTAATTATATTAGCAAAAACTTATGCTATTTAGTCATTAAAGACTTTTCATAGTTGACTACTTCATCAAATTTTGTTTCTTTGAGCATACCAACTAAGCGCCGGAAGTACTAAGAGGTATATAAAGAGCAATCGAAACATTTGGAAGATCGTGACGACGGTAGAATCTGCTTTTATTGCAGCAGCAATTAGTGTCATTTGGTCCATTCCACCTGCAGCTGTACTCAAAAAACTTGTAGCAAAGCTTTCACCGATCATTTCCATTAACAGATAAGAGAATAAATAACTAATAACTAAAATCAAGATCGAACTTAATAGGCCCATTACAACAACTTTCCAAGGTAACTTAATCATATGTGGCTTGAGTAGTAGTCCTATATATGCACCAATCGTTAATTGTGCAATATGAAGCAGGTTTGATGGAACAACTGGTACATTTACACCACTAATATTAAGTATTATCCCTAAGATAACGGGCATCAAAAAATAAGGTACCGGTAGTTTTATCTTTTTCCCTACTGCTACAGATAAATAAGAAATAATTATTAATAACAAAACAGCCCAATAGGGAGACGCTTCCTTCATAGATAACGAATCATTAATCGTATGTCCACTCACTAGAAATGGCACAATACTTACAATAGATATGACTCGTACGACTTGAAAGAACGTCACTATGCCAATATCAATATTTTTATGTTCCTCTGCAAATGCAACGGATTGTGATAATCCCCCTGGTATACTTGCTGTTAAAGCGCTCATTAATGACACGCCCGTTACTTTTTGTGTGATCATTGCAAGTAAGATACAAGACATAATCAGAATTATATTCATGAAGACCATATATAACACATATTGGTCCATCTGCTTGAGAGCTACAACTGTAAATGCTTCTCCTATCGTTGTCCCAAGTATAACCAAGCCAATATTTCTAAAAGTAACTGGCCAACCCCATGTTGTTTTGAAAGTTAATTGAGAAAGCATTACTGCAAATAACGGACCTAGCATCCATGGCATAGGAAGTGAAAATAGGTGGAATAGCATAACCCCCATCACTGAAACTACACTAACTTTTATAATAGGTAAATAAGTAGTCTTCATGCTGTTCCTTCTCTCATCTAGTGTTGAGTATGGTATTCCATATTATAACTAGTATAGCAGTATACAGTACATGGACGTTACTAATTTAAAGATTCAAAAATGAACAACAGGACTTAGGTTACGGGCACCTAAATCCTGTTGTTCATTTATTTTGTTATCAAGCTAATTTAATTGTAAACTGCGCGTTACCTACCGCATTAAGTGCAATGCGACCTGCTTCAACGATTGCTACTACCCCTTCTACAGATGAAACCTCACCCTGACCTTTAACAACAATTGAAAGTGGATTTTCCACACCTTCCAAAGCTACCGAGATTGAATTACCATTACGAGTTGCTTCAACAGTCAAAGAAACATTGCCTTTAACATCACGAACAGCAGTCGTTGCTGTTACGCCATCCTGTAAGTTATGAAGTTGTAATTCAACCCCATTTGCGAAGTCATAATCAGGACGATCGTTAACTGCACCGATGGCAAGAATTGTATTTTGTCGAACGAACAATGGCAAGCTCATGAAACCATGTGTTTCTGATTTCCAAGTACCACCTGTTACTACTTCACCTGTTAATAGATGTGTCCACTGACCAGCTGGAAGGTAATAACTCACATCTCCTTCTTCATTGAAGATTGGAGCGACAAGTATACTATCACCTAACATATATTGACGATCAAGTTGTTCCACCGCTGGATCTCCATGGAACTCAAGTACCATTGAACGCATTGCAGGAATGCCTAGTTCATGGGCTTGGACTGCAGTATTGTATAAGTAAGGCATTAGTGAACATTTCAACTTCGTAAAGTAACGAGTAACGTCAACTGCCTCTTGATCATAATCCCAAGGCACTCGGTAAGATTTCGAACCATGTAGACGGCTATGACTAGATAGTAAACCGAATTGCAACCAACGTTTAAATACATGACTAGGAGCAGTATTCTCGAAACCACCAATATCATGACTCCAGAAACCAAAACCAGACATACCTAGAGATAATCCACCACGAAGGCTTTCTGCCATCGATTCATAATCCGCATAGCAGTCACCACCCCAGTGTACTGGGAATTTTTGTCCGCCAGCTGTTGCTGAACGAGCAAATACTGCTGCTTCATTTCTACCAAGTTTCTCTTCAAGAACTTCAAATACGACCTTATTATAAAGTTGAGTATAATAGTTATGCATTTTGTTCGGATCAGATCCATCAAAGTATATAACATCTGTTGGAATACGCTCACCGAAATCAGTTTTGAAGCTATCTACGCCCATATCTACAAGTTCACGTAAGTATGATGCATACCATTCACATGCAGCAGGGTTAGTAAAGTCTACAAGCCCCATTCCTGGTTGCCATAGATCCCATTGCCATACATCTCCATTCGCTTTTTTCACAAGGTAACCATTTTCTTTACCCTCTTCAAATAGACGAGAACGTTGTGCAATATAAGGGTTAATCCATACACATATTTTCAAACCGCGCTCTTTCAAGCGTGCAAGCATACCTTCAGGGTCTGGGAATACAGATTCATCCCATTTGAAGTCTGTCCAATGGAATTCTTTCATCCAGAAGCAGTCAAAGTGGAATACGTGAAGCGGAAGATCACGTTCAACCATACCATCTACAAATGAGTTCACTGTTGCTTCATCGTAGTTCGTTGTGAATGAAGTACTCAACCATAGACCAAATGTCCACGCTGGCGGTAATGCAGGGCGACCTGTAAGTTGTGTATAACGATCAAGCACACCTTTCAGATCAGGGCCATCAATAATAAAGTATTCCAGTGATTCGCCTTCAACGCTAAATTGAACTTTTTTCACTTTTTCAGAAGCTACTTCAAGAGATACAAGTTCAGGTTGATTGATGAATACACCATATCCTTTATTCGTCATATAGAAAGGAATATTTTTGTAAGCTTGCTCAGAGCTTGTACCAGCATCTTGATTCCAAAGATCAACCGTTTGACCATTTTTCACAAATGGAGTGAAACGTTCTCCAAGACCGTATACTAATTCACCAACACCAAGATCAAGTTCTTCACGAACATACGCACGCTCTTTACCTTCAGTAATATAGGCCATAGAACGTTGTCCGCTTCCAGTTAGACGTTTACCTCCACGGAAGAAATCAACTTTCCATTCTGGGCCCTTAGCGATATGAACGCTTAAGTCACCGCTAGTAAGCACTGCTTCGTGCTCATATTCTTCAATAATAGCGTTACTCTCGTCTGATTTAGAAAGTTCGAAGTTAGGACCAAGATTGCGCACGCCTGAATGATGAATAATTTTCACTCCAATAACCCCTGGAAGTGGAGAATGGAATTGAATCGTTAATAGCATTGTGTCTAACATACTAGCTCTATTTATAAGTGGACGTGGTGCAGCATAAGCCGTTAGTATGCCATCCTTTTCATAGAATTCATGTGCTTGGACTGCGCCTTGAACATTAAATTGCTCATGGATTAACCAGTTACCATTTGTAAATTTCATCGAAAAAGCACAACCTTTCTATTGTTAATGTATCGTAATTGGACAGTAAGTTAATTTGATATAATTGCATTATACTGATAAAATAAGAACAATTCTAACAGTATAATGCTAAAATATAGCACTATTTTGATATTTGTATAAGAGGGTGTCACAAATGGACTTAAGTATTAAAACATCACTGAAAGAAAATAGACTTCATGGTAATGAGCAATTTCCACTCGCAGCATATTGGATCGATCAAAATGTTGTAGGTGCCCCTATATTAGATTGTCACTGGCATAGCGAAATGGAGTTTTTCTTTTGTATGCAAGGAGAAGTATTATTTCAAGTGGATACAGATTACTATGTAGTCAAAGCAGGGGAAGCAATATTTATAGATAGTGGAGAAATTCATACTGGTCATTCGCACCATAATGCAACCTGTATGTACGGAGCTGTCGTATTCGATCCTCAGTTATTAGCAAGTGCTGGCTATGATGTGATACAAGCTGAGTACGTTGCACCTCTATTTGATCGTACTCGCAGTTTCCCCCGTCATATTAAGCCACAATCACGCTGGGAGAAACAACTCTTGGATACACTCAAAAATATATTATCACATTGTGATCAGCAAGATTTGGGATATGAGCTTAGTATTAAGTCACTCTTGTTGCATATGTTACAGACCATTTTACCTGAAGGTAGACATACTAATAGGAGCAACCGTGAATTACACGATCATACGAAAACGATTCGATTGAAAAAGGTCATTAGCTATATTCAAACCAATTACAATCATCCGCTCAAAATTTCGCAAATAGCGGAACAAATTCCAATGAGTGATGGTCAGTTCTGTCGTTTCTTCAAAAGCATGACGAGACAAACTCCAATCGAATATGTTAATTCCTATCGCATACGTCGTGCCTGTGAGCTATTACTAGATCCATCCAACAAAATCTCAACCGTCGCATTAGATGTTGGTTTTGATCATATGAGTTATTTCGTTAAAGTATTTCGTCAGCAAATGAACTGTACACCATCTGAATACCGTAAAAAAATGCTTGTTCATTCCGTTGAGCATACTTCCTAAGAAAATTCTAATGTGATTTTGTATATTTCTAGTAATTTTATTACAGTTTATATTCGATTTTTAAGGTAATCTTAAGGTTGATTCGCTACAATACATTCATACTTTGTTGTGTTGGAGGAATAAATCATGACAACTACAGTTGTATTCCAAGAAAAACAGATACCTGTATATATGCAAGAACTCAATAAGAAGGCCATGCGTAAACTAGAAGCTATCTTGAATCAAAAATGGGAAACAGGTAAGCAAGCTTTGAAACTTTGCTTAGCTACACTCATCAGTATCGAAGTTATTGGTTCAGAAGCGACGCTACATGCGTTAACAGAACATCATACTTTAACGATATCTCTTTACTAAATACATAAAGGGACGGAACTACTTTTCTAAGTAGCTTCGTCCCTTTTGTTGTTATTTAAAATCATAATAAGAAGCGATTATGTTATAGTATTGACCAATTTCTTTCTATTTCGATCTCGATTGCCCCATATAAAGACAAATGTTCCGATCCAAGCACAAACCGACGCAATTATAAGAATAATATTAATTTCCATAATAGAAGTCAATGCTGTTCCTAATAATGGTCCGATTGTTCCCCTTACTCCAAACGTCATCAGATGAATGCCAAAGACCACGGCTTCTCGTCCAGGCGCGATTTTGAAGATGAATGCCATAATTCCTATTTCCCAGATGGCTTCACCTATTCCTTGAATCGCATTCCCAACTAATATAGCAGTAAAGTTACCCCAGAGACTATATAACATTGGTACAATCGCATAGGCAGCTATACCAATCAAAAGCGTATACTTTATATCAAAGCGATCAATCATAATACCGCCTAACCAGAACGTTAATAATAGTGCAATATAATAAGCGACACGTGCATAACCTATTTCTACATTAGATAATCCGAGTACATCGACTTGAATAATCTGATATAGCGGGATAGACATCATATTTCCAAAGCCGGAGAAAGTTGTTGCCATAAGAAATAATGCGAGCACTTTATTGCTCTTCACTAGCTGAAGTTGTTCGAGCAATTGAGCCTTTTTACCAACTTTAGCTATAGCAGCAACTCCTCTATTAGAATGAGTGCCTTGTTTAGATACTTTAATTGAGTTGAAGATGCTTACTGAAATAAAACCAGCAATAGCAGCTGCAATTAATGGTCCTCTTGGTCCCATCATATCTGTCCAACTACCAATTAGATACGCCATTGGAATCATTAATACCCCCATGCCAACACGAACATAGCCCATTAGTCGACCACGCACATTAGATGGATAGATTCTTGATACTAGCGAAGCATAGGCTGGCGCTTGAATTCCCATTAGCAATTGAAACATAATAGCGGTTACTACATATACATTAGGATCAGGGAATATAGCAGGTAATAATAACATTAGACGACCGATCATATTTGGAATAATAGTAAAGGGCTTCGGCTTGTCGGTTCTTTCAATCCATGAAGCCCAAATAGGTGAAAAGATCAACCCAATTGCTGGAGCAGCTGACAATATCCCTACTTGTAAATTAGAAGCACCTTCTTGTATGGCAAAAGCGATGAAAAACTGATTCATCACTACATTGAAAAGGCTAAAAAACAAAGTCGCAACAAAATCTACACGTACATTCCACCAAACTCGGGGTTGTATTTCCATCCCAAAATGTTGATGTTGCTCGGTTCTTGATGTTAGTGACATGTGAAAGTGATCCTTCTTTTTCAGTGAATTTACCTTTAATTACTGTCCGAGAATGAACATACTATAAAACTTGACTATTTGTATAGTATATACTTCAAAAATCCACGAAAATTTTACATATAAAAACACCATAGTACTGTGATTCTAGATAAGAATCATACAGACTATGGTGTTAAATACTTTCTATTCGCCTAACAATATTTGAGCATATGGAGAGTCAATCGGCATCATAATGACTGGATTATTACTCATCGTGACAACATAACTTTCAAGCGTTCGATACAGATTGTAGAACTCGGGGTCCTTGCCGTAAGCTTCATTATAAATTTTCGCTGCCTCTTGTTCACCCTCAGCAACGATCTTCTTTGAATCCGCCTCAGCTTGAGCCATTAATTCTAGAGCTGAACGATCTGCTTTCGACGTTATTTTCTTAGATTCTTCATCACCTTCTGAAAGATAACGGGCAGCAATCGACTGACGATCGGAAATCATGCGATTATAGACACTTTCCTTATTACTTTCAGGTAAGTCAGTACGCTTAATACGAACATCGACGATTTTAATACCATAATTATCACGTTGTAGTGATAGTGCTACATCCTTAGTGATTTCATCATTCAAATCACCTCTTGCTGTATTTTCACTAATAATTTCATCATAATTCACTTCAGAAAGTTTACGTCGTACAGAGTTGTATACTGCTTCATTAATCCTTTGTGCTCCGTCACTTACATTATGGCTCGTTTTATTAAATTTTACCGGATCATCTATTCTCCATACCGTATAATTATCGACTAGAATAACTTTCTTGTCTTTCGTCATTATTTGAGTCGGTACATTTTCATAGGTCATCTGATACTTAGGCAACACCTTAATATTGTCGATAAACGGAACTTTCATATAAAGTCCTGGTTCTGACTTCGAATCAATGGCTTCACCAAAGCGCAATATGATTTTATATTCGCCTTCTTTGACGATAAATAATGATCCAAACAAGCAAATAACGACTAGAATACCTGCGATAATAAATCCAGTAAGTTTAAATTTTTTCATATTTTCTCCCCCTACTGCGTGCCAGCAGAGCTGGAATCCGAACTGCCAGATGATGAATTATTTAATGCTGAGCTATTTGAGGATGAGCTGTTCGTTTTATTCAAAAGCTCATTAAGTGGTAAATAGTTCACCGTATCACTACCGTTATTTGTAATAATAATTTGAGCTTTAGGCAGAATTTTTTCTAATGTCTCGATAATTAATCGACTTTCCGTAATATCTTTATTATTGGCATACTCTGCGTAGATGGCATTGAACTTAGCTACATCACCTTGTGCATTCAGAATACGCGATGCCTTTTCCGCTTCTGCTAATTCAATTAAAGCTTGCGCTTCACCACGAGCTTTTGGAATACGATCATTTTCATACTTTGTCGCGTTATTAATTTTTGTGTTCTTCTCTTCTCTTGCATTTGTCACCGCACGGAAAGCATCTGCTACTTGACCATCTGGTGGTTCAATATCTTGGAATTTCAAGTCAATAATAATAATTCCTGTCTCATACTTTTCTTGCAAATGCATTAACTGTTCTCTTGCTAATTCTTGAATAACTGTTTTACCGTCAGTAATTGCATAATCTAACTTCTGTGCACCCATCACCGAGCGAATTGATGCTATGGAAGAGTTACGTAAAAATGTTTCATGATCATCAATATTCGTTAAGTAATTTTTGATGTTTCCTATTTTCCAAGTAATAACAGCATCAGCAGACACAATGTTTTCATCGCCTGTAATCATCATCGCCTCGGCCTCATCAACAATGTCACCATTTGCCGATTCACGATATCCAATTGTAATATATTGAGTCATTTCCGCTGGCACAATGACTACATCTTGAATAGGATATGGAAATTTGAAATGTAAACCTGAAGTTTCCTCATGTGTAATCTTACCAAATGTTAATATCGCAGCACGTTCTCGTTCCTCTACTGTGTAGAATGAAGTAAATCCGATGTACAATAAAATAATAGCAATACAAACACCCATTACTGATTTACCAATAACTTTCGGATTCCAAGGAACATCATTCCTTGATTGCTCTCGCTCTTCGTTGTTTCTAGTTTCAAAGTTCAAATCCAACTCCCCTTTCAATTTCGATACATCATATTACTTTATACGAATTATTTGCCATTTGGTCACAGTTTTTTAAGCTTATTTTAAGGTTTACTATTACTAGGCATTCTCAACGACCCATTAGTTCCTTGATATCCTTCGAATCATTGAAATTATTCAGACCTTTCAAATCACTGTAACTAGGCATAATTAGGAAAATAAAAAGAACTATCTATTATACGCAAATAGATAGTTCTTTTATGATATAACAAATTAAAAACTCTAATCTTAAGTGTTATTTTTTCCCTCTATATTATCAATTACTTCAGATAACGTTGTTTGTGCCATCGATGTTAGAATTAACGAGCAATGCTCGAACGTAAAATGTTGCGTGACCGGATTTGGAACTGCGACGCAATGCATCCCCGCTGCTACCGCAGCTATTGAACCATTATGAGAATCTTCAAATGCAATCGCTTCATGGCCTTCGACACCTAACAACGATAAAGCTCGCAAGTAGAGCTCTGGATTAGGTTTAACATGCGTGACATCATCAGAAGTACAAATATAATCAAAATATTGATATAGATCAAACCTAGCAAAAAAATCATCTATCCATTTGCGGTTAGAGCTGGTTGCTAACGCAATTTTCATATTCATTTGTTTGGCCTGATGTATATAATCCATTACACCATCGCGTAACACAAGGTTAGGTAACTGCAATTGTAATCTTTCTCTATGAAGATTTTTCACGAATTGAGCTTCTATCTCTTGGTTTAACGCATTTGAAAGATTAGAATATGGATTAAATTCACCTATATTCGATCCAATGTTTTGCGCATAGGTCTCGATTAGCAACTCAACCTCATATTCCGCGTAAATTTGTTGTAGCAACTCGTACTCAAGTGTTTCCGTATCAATTATCAACCCATCAAAATCAAATACAATAGCTCGTATCATATACTCTCCCCCTAGATAATTTAATTTTGTTTTCATCCATTACTATACGCGATAACCACCATGTTACGTTGCATTTTCTTCGTGACCATCAGCAATGTTTTTGAACATGCACGATAATTTAGTAAGAGTAAAGGACTACACCTTTACAATAATTAGCTTACTCGTTGTCATATCTTCCACAGCGTAAGGTACGCCTTCTTTGCCAGTACCGCTAAGCTTTACGCCACCATAAGGCATGTGATCTACACGATATGTTGGAATATCATTAATTAGCACTCCGCCTACTTGTAAATTAGCAGCCGCTTTCCAAGCTGTTTCAAGAGTTTTGCAATAGACGCCTGCTTGCAAGCCATATGCTGAATTGTTGACCATTGCAATGGCTTCATCCATCGAAGCAACCTTATTTACAATAACTATTGGAGCAAATACTTCTTGGCAGCTAATTGCTGAATGTTGTGGCACGTTTAGCATAATTGTTGGCTCAAGAATTACATCATCTTTAATTTTACCTCCCAAGGCTAGAGAAGCACCATCTCCGATCGCTTCTTGAATCCATTGTAAAGAGCGAGAGATTGATGCCTTAGATATAAGTGCTGAAACATCAGTCTCATTAGATAATGGGTCTCCAAGTTGTAATTGTGACGCAGCTTCAACAAGTTTTTCTACAAAACTCTCGTACTGATTTCCAATTACATATATCCGTTGCAATGAAATGCATACTTGTCCATTATTGCTAAATGCCCCCGTGACGCAACGCTGAATAACTTGTTCAGTCATCATCTCATCGTCAATAATAACTGCTGAATTAGATCCAAGTTCAAGCGTACGCTTCTTAATTCCTGCAAGCTGAGATATTCTCTTTCCTACCGTTGGGCTACCTGTAAATGTGATCATATTGACTCGTGGATCTGCTACAAGATACTCTCCGAGCAGCGCACCGTCACCTGTCACGATATTCAATACGCCATCCGGTAGACCTGCCTCCTTGAATAACTCTCCAATAAAGAATGCAGACAATGGTGTTTGAGGTGCTGGTTTTAATACAACTGTATTACCAGCTGCGATTGCTGGACCAATCTTATGGGCTACTAAGTTCATCGGGAAATTAAATGGTGTAATTGCTCCAACTACCCCGATCGGCTCACGAATCGTAAACGCTAATCTACCTTCACCACCTGGCATAGCTCCCATTGGAACCATCTCACCATTCAGCCGTTTTGCTTCTTCCGCAGCATATAGATATGTTTGAATGGTACGCTCTACTTCTATATAAGATTGCTTTAACGGTTTCGCTACTTCTAGACTAATACATTTTGCCGCTTCGTCCTTATGCTCCTCAAGCAATTGAGCTACTTTGCTTAAAATAAGTGCTCGTTCATGTGCAGCAAGTTTTCGTTGCAGTGTACTTGCTGCTTGTGCTGAAGCAATCGCATCATCTAATTGTCCTACTGTTGCTTGTGCAATCGTTGCAATTATTTCACCTGAATAAGGAGAACGCAAAGGCTCATAATGTTCGGCTGAAACTTCTTGTCCACCAATAAATAAATGCTTCTTCATCTCATAATCTCCTTCTTGTTGATATTCCTATGTTTAAGTACCGCTAGGCTACTATTCTCTACTACTTACTACCCATAGATGTTACTTTAAATATTTCTAACACTAGCTTCTTAGTATAACTACGTGACTAATGAAATTCAAATTTGATCACAGAACTTGTGGCAGTCGCTGGATTTGAATCTTTAGCTTAGATGAAAAACAGAGCCTTTCCAAAAGCAGCACGAAAACTACTTTTGGAAAGGCTCCTTAAACTATTTACTCTTGATTATTTTGTTGGTTCTCTCTTTGAGTGTTATACATTAAGCGAGAAATAAGAATACCCACTCCACCTAAAAGGATGAAAATAACTGCTTTTATACCAAGATGTACATGCGGTATATCGATGAAGATGACTTTCATCAACACAGCAAATAATAATAAAATCCCTGTAATTCTAGGTTTAGTCCATTTTTTCAGCAGCCCAAGGACTATGGCACCTATAGCATAGATCGTCCAGAAGGCAGACATAAAGTAATGCTGCGTTTCAACTTCGAGTTCTCTACTAACTAGAAGCGATAACATCGATATAAATAAAAATCCAACAAAAGCTGAAAGCCAACGTATAACCGGCAACGTAACATCATCATCACTATTACTATGATTAACAATATTAGATTCATATTGATTATAAATGAACCACAATGAAACAAATATAATTATCCAATTTAACATTTCACCTGAGATTATATATGGTACTTTATGCAGCATAACTACAATAGAAACTGTTACAAAAACTAGACAGGAAAGGATTCCATATGCAATATATTTCATTCTTATCGCAATAATTAACGAAATGGCTACGATCAATTGTACCATTGTTGATTTATAGTCATTGGCTGCGAGATCAACAAATAGTATTAATGCAATGAAGCTAGAAATTATTAAACTTAGCTCATGGCGGAATCGATAATTTTTTTTATTTTCTGCTACTGCTACAATAATCTTATTATTGAAGAAGAAAGATCCTCCTACATAACAAAGAAGCATAAGAGCTAATCCTATCCAAAATGAATACTTATAATTGTCCGCTAATAAGGAATAAGTCCAAAGTAACGCGCTAGGTACTGCGACAGCTTGCATAGCAATGTAGTTTATCGTATGTCGTTTATCTAATAGGAAATGAACAAACAAACAAATGAGCTGAATAATGATTGCGATAACATATAAACTCTCTGGAATAGCAAAGAATTTTTCGTATGCAATAAGTAATGAGAAATGAAGTAGAACAAATGCAAACCAGTAAGCTACTTGATACATAAGTTTATAGCTTAGATTTAACATTAATATTGAAAATGCTAATTGTGAAATAATGAACAGTGAGCCATTAATCTCTGTTAGATCTACCAATAGAGCACAGAGAAAACCTGAGATGATTGCGATTGTAATTAATGTTTGAGATTTCCAACGTATAGACGAATATATAATTTGTGCAAATGCTATGATATAGCAAACAATTGCTAAAGGTATAGGAAGTATTTCATAGGCGAGATGTGCTACTGATATCGTAATAATTAGTAAACCATGAGAACCACCTAATAGTACTTTTCCAAGTGCAGCTCGTTTATGACGATATTGACTTAAACCTAATACATATAATACAACTGCAACAAATACCCCTAGCCAACAACGAACTGGTTCAGATAAATATCCTTCTTTCACAACTGCAACAAAGCCCCAAAGCATACCAACTAACATAACAATAATAAATACCGTAGGTAGCCAAACACGTGCTAGTACATTCTCGAAATTACGAGTAGATTTTTCTTTTTCTTCATTAGTATAAGGTTGGTAGTAGACATGTTGCTGCTGCTGTGGATTCGCTCCTTGTGGCGGGACTTGATTCCACTGCGCTGGATTCGCTCCTTGCTGCGGGACTTGATTCCACTGTTGTGGATTCACTCCTTGCGGCGGGACTTGATTCCACTGCGCTGGATTCGCTCCTTGCGGCGGAACTTGATTCCACTGTTGTGGATTCACTCCTTGCGGCGGGACTTGATTCCACTGCGCTGGATTCGCTCCTTGCGGCGGGACTTGATTCCACTGCGCTGGATTCGCTCCTTGCGGCGGGACTTGTCTATGCTGCTGTGGATTCACTCCTTGCGACGGGACTTGATTCCACTGCTGTGGATTCGCTCCTTGCGGCGGGACTTGGTTCCACTGCTGTGGATTCGCTCCTTGTGGCGGGACTTGACTCTGCTGCTGTTGATTCGCTCCTTGCGGCGGGACTTGTCTATGCTGCTGTGGATTTGCTCCTTGCGACGGGACTTGATTCCACTGCTGAGGATTCGCTCCTTGCGGCGGGACTTGGTTCCACTGCGCTGGATTCGCTCCTTGCGGCGGGACTTGGTTCCACTGCTGTGGATTCGCTCCTTGTGGCGGGACTTGGTTCCACTGCGCTGGATTCGCTCCTTGCGACGGAACTTGGTTCCACTGCGCTGGATTCGCTCCTTGCGACGGGACTTGATTCCACTGCGCTGGATTCGCTCCTTGTGGCGGGACTTGACTCTGCGGCTGTGGATTCGCTCCTTGTGGCGGGACTTGACTTTGCTGCTGTGAATTCGCTCCTTGCTGTGAGGCTTGCTGATCTGCTTCTTTTTGCATAGCTTTCAGCTCCTCGGCAAGCTTTGCGATCTGCTTTTCAATTTCATTCATTTTATTTTGCGATTCTATTATGAACTCCTCCTTAACTGTTTTCATATCCTCATAGATCAGAAAACATTAGAAATATATTCCAATCTTGAAATATTATATCACACCATTTTTATTCCTAGACTGTTATCTACATTCTTTTTTGTTGTAGCCTCAAATAAATCCAAATACACACCGAGAAGTATAACATCGGAACAAATAGTACAGTAACAATTGATCCTGCGGAATAATTTTCATAGTTAGATAACATATTAATCATTTGAAACGCTGGTGGTAATACCCAAAATGGATATATAGTCCAAGATCCTAATGTTTCTACAATTCCTTCCTTAGCTATTGTAACAGCAAGTATCATTAGTATGCATGAAACAGACAAACTACCGCTTTTAATAAACGAACTGTTAAAAAACAATGGAATAATAATGCCTAGAAGTGATATTTCGAGATGTACTGCTAGTACTAATAACAACATTTTCAAAGTTAGTGGCTCATTGAACATATTCATTGCGAGTGGATAAATTACTGCAAATAAACATAAACATAAACAAAATAAAGATACCATCACAATTTTACCGATTAAATATGTACGAACACTTCCGGCATGTAAAGAAATAATTTGGCCCTGGATTCTGTTAGTAGAACCTATGAAACTATAGCAAATCCAAACAGAAATAATATATAGGAAGACTGCTGACAAAGCGTACGTTTCCATAACAGGATTCGGTTTATTGGAGTAAAGGAGCATTATACATAATAACAAGAGTATGATTGCAGGAAAATAGCGATGAGAGCGAATATAGCTTTTTAGTAAATAGTTTATCAATTGTAAGGTCAAATTGAGTCCCCCTTACGATTGTAGCCTGTAAGCTCTAAAATACTCTTCCGTTGTATTTCCTTAGTTACAGAAATAATAGAATAGTTTTGTTGCAATAATTGTAGCAAGACAGAGTCTCGATATTGTTCTTTAACGATAAGCTCATTGCCATTATTGTAAGTTAGAATAAGTTTTGGATTAAGAAGATTACAAATAGGAACATCGCCATCATTAGCGTAAACAATTTTAAAAAGCGATTCGTTTACTTGTTTAATTGGGTTATCAGAATGAACTTTGCCATCCTTTATTACAATGACGCGATCAGCAAGTTCATCTAATAGTGAATTTTCATGACACGACATTATAATAGTAATTCCTTGATCTTTAAATATTTGGAGCATCGTTATCAATTCTATTCGAGAACTTGCATCTAAACCTGAGAGTGGTTCATCAAGAATAAGCACTCTAGGATCTCCGAGTACAGCTTGTAACAAATTAACCTTTTGCAACATACCTTTTGAAAAGTGTGTCATATCGTAGCTTTCGTGTAAATTAAATCTATAGAGTAAATCATTGATTTTTTGTTTTAATTCGTATTTGGGTAACTTTTGAATACGCCCCATTGCGTATAGGTACTCTTCAGCGGTAAATTTCAACTTTGGGAACTGTTCAGGTGCATAGCCAATTTTAGAATCTTTATCATATATTATCTCACCTGAAGAGCAAGGGATAAGGCTAGCGATCAATTTCAAAATCGTAGATTTACCCGAGCCATTCTGACCTAAAATTGCAATACATTGATTCTTGAATAATTTAATAGTAATCTCATCTAGTACCATATGTTCTTTTGAAAAAGATTTACTTACTTTTCTAAGTTCAATTATGGACTCCATCATTCACCTCAAATTGTTAAATCTGTACTATATATAATTATCTATACAAAATAATTAATAGTCATCTTTTCAACCCCATAAAGATACCACACTTTATAAATATTTCATATTAATGGACATATAATTAAACAACACTAACTACCTGTCACATTACCTAAATCAGGTTATCAATTAAAAAAGCTTCATTACATAAAAGATATCATCTTTTTATGCAATGAAGCGTGATCATACTACTAAATTATTTTAGTTTACTCTTTAAATAGAGGTTGGAAATATTTAAGTCCTGTAGAAATAATACTAACATATGGCTCTCCATCATCATCAAGCGATGTTATAAGAGCAATCTCAGTATCTTCTAATTTCCATACAGATACCAAATCAAGATCGCCTGCAACTAGACTTTCTCCATATTTTTCGAAATCAACTTCCTCAACTATATTTTCCGCCCAGTATTCAACATCTAATATCGGTTCACCGAATGCTGCTTCTAACTCATAATATAAATCATACGTAGCATAAATATAATCCATATTATCTTCAAAATAATTGTTTAAATAATAAGTTGCTCTACCTAATTTGTTATTGGCAAACGTATATTCTACAACAGCATCATAACCCGCTAAGTAAATACCACCGAAAAATAAATAATCAGTATCAGAACTGAATAATTTACCATACTCAACAGCTTTAACTTGTTTCATTGTCATACCCCAAGCTGCATCACTTAAAGTAGTTGTTTCAAATACTAACGGTATATAAAATGATTCAATTGTAATTGTACGAGTATCCTTATTCCATTCAACATCAGCACCTGTAGCTTCGCTAACAAAGCGAAGTGGTATCAAAGTATTTCCGTTTACAACTTTCGGAGCAACTAATAGAGTAACTTTTTCACCATTTACTATAGCAGTTTTATTACCAATCGTTAATTTAAGAGTAATATCATCATTGTAGCCAGTTACTGTTTTAGTCTTTTGATCCCATGAGTACTGTAACCCTAACGCTTTGAATACCGTCGTAAATTGGACTAACGTAGTCCCTTCTGTTTGAATAGGGTCAATATCAAATACAAGCTGCTCACCATCAACATATACTTTAATTATAGATAAATTATTAGCTGCGGATACTCCAGTTGGTACAAGTAAAATGATCGTAAGCAGTAACATAATTAACTTTTTCATTCCAGCTTCCTCCATATGTATAGTAGTGTGGAAAATATACCCTTTTTCCTTTAAGAAGTATAACCACGATTGGTGGATTTGACAAGTGAAATAAACTATATATAAGATTTTCTTCCATATAAAACCACAAAATTATAATACTTATATATACAATCCACATCTGAGAATCCTAAGTTTTTCAAACCCTTCAATTGTTCTTCTAAATTAGACATCTTATCAAGTTTTGTTCTTTTATATGCTGATTCTATTTCCTCATCACATAAATCGCTCGATTCTACTTTGTTTTTCCAATCTGATTTATAGAGTGAGTCAAGATAAGCTGTCTCTCCAAGAACTTGATCAGCGTTAATAAATATGCCGGTATCTTTCAAGTTATTATAGGTATTTTCATATAATTCTAACTTCTGTGGATCCGTTAAGTGATGAATCGAAAGTGCTGAGACAATAATGTCATACTGTTCTTTCGCAATATAGTTGGTATAATCAGCTATGAGATAGCTAACATTGGGATACGATTGAAGTCTTGTTTTAGCTACATCGAGCATTTTCTCAGAAAGATCAATTAAAGTAACGGATGCATTAGGGTATTTTTTCAAAAGAAATGAAGACATTAATCCTGTTCCCGCACCCAAATCCAAAATAGAAGGCGATTTTTTATTACTACTTGCAAGTGCAGTCGCTGTACCATAAAAATCATCAAAGCATGGAATTAACTTTTTGCGTTGCACATCGTATTTCTGTGCAACCTCATTAAATGCACTACTAATCTCTTGATGATTATCCATTCATTCTACCTCCGATGTAATCAAGTTTTCACTATCATATAAGAAGGAGACTTATAACAGAAATATATAGTATCTATAGTGTTAATAGGTTTTGTCTATGAACTTACATGAAATGATGTGGTTTCTCTATTACGAGTAACCTGATAATTTGAGTAACTGCTAAAATTTTCTTGATCTCACTTATTATGTAATGTGGTCAAACTATGAGGTAAAGTTCAGAGATGTTGTCTACGACAACTTTGAACTCTTATTTTAATAAACAAAAAAGCCCTTGCTATGCAAGGACTTTGAACGTTTAAGTTATTGGTGCGGTAAAGAGGACTCGAACCTCCACGGGTATACACCCACTACCCCCTCAAGATAGCGCGTCTGCCGTTCCGCCACTACCGCACATTGAAGAAAGCTATCGTACTAAAATATAATACAGGATAATTTACAAGTTGTAAAGATATCCCTAAATATTTTTCAAAAGTTTTTTCTTACATCAATTCCTAAGAAAAATAATTATATCCCAATAAAACAACAAAGCCTAGTATACGAACATACTAGGCTTCACTATATGATGGCTTTCGCCAATATGTACAATATAATACCATTCATCCAGCTGACTTAACATAAGAAGAAAACTGGTGAGCCATGAAGGACTCGAACCTTCGACACCCTGATTAAAAGTCAGGTGCTCTACCAACTGAGCTAATGGCTCGCATGATAATCATTACTCATGTGAGTTGCTCTCATAAGAATGGTTGTGGTGACCCGTAGGGGACTCGAACCCCTGTTACCTCCGTGAAAGGGAGGTGTCTTAACCACTTGACCAACGGGCCATCTTAGTTTGTCTTGAAAAGCGACAAGATGTATCTTATCACGTTCTAATTCACAATGCAACACTTTTTTTCGCGATTTTTTCGAGTATTTTATCAAATAAAAAAGACCGCTTGACGGTCCTCTTAAAAGAAAGCCTACAAGAAAAAATATGGCGGAGAAGGTGGGATTCGAACCCACGCACCACTTACGCAGTCTAACCCCTTAGCAGAGGGTCCCCTTGAGCCACTTGGGTACTTCTCCATAATGGCTCCCCGAACAGGACTCGAACCTGTGACAACTCGATTAACAGTCGAGTGCTCTACCAACTGAGCTATCAGGGAACAATAATAGTTAAAGCGAACAATTAATAATTTACCATGTAGGCTATATCTTGTCAAGCACCTTTATTATTAATTTTCCACCGCATTTTCCACAACGGTATTTGTTCACATCCATTCGACGCTTCCGATAATATTTCAGCTCGCATTGCGTGCATAATAACATATATTTATAGGCTGCACCTGTTCGTGCACTACGTTCAGGCAAAGTATTACAAAAACGTGATCCACCAACTTGTGCTAGCAATTGTTTGAAGTCCATATCACGATGTTTATATCCCCGTTTCAAAATATGGAGATGATAATGACATAGTTCATGTTTTATTATTTTCTCAGTTTCCTCTTGTCCGAATGCCTCTAACTGATGAGGACTAATCTCAATATTATGGCTATTTGTGAAGTAGCGCCCTCCCGTAGCCTTTAACCGACTATTAAATGACGCTAAATGAAGAAACGGTCTTCCAAAATATTGTAATGAAACACGCTCCACCCATTGTTGCAATTGCTTGTCGTCCATCATTTTTCACCTCTTAAAACTTTTTGTTCACTTCTTGAGACACTACTTTGCAAACAAAAAGTAGCTTCGGAAGCATAGTATAATATTTTGCAGCTTACTTCTACACTTCTGCACGAACAAAAAGCCACATCAAAAGCATCATCTAACTACTTGAATTGTAAGCTAACAATAGGCTACACTGTCAAGTAGGACATGCTTTTATTTGAGGGGAGAGTACCAATTTATTATGGCTACTATGCGCTACGTATTAATGCAACAACAAACTAAGCTAACATTCATAGAAATGCCCGCAACTCACGCTTATCAATTAAGCGCATTGAATTTGCGACTTCGTAAAGAAATCGACAAGCTGACTGCAGAAGAAGTTCCAAACTTACCTTATGCAGTTGCTGAATGTGATGCAGTAGAATTACATACTGATTTCGTACACATTCAATCCGGTCTTGATTATATTAATGATCTTGAAGCAGACTTTGCAGCTGTCAAAGAAAAATCATACCCACTAATTTCTTTACTTACTGAGATCCGTGCACTTCAAGCTCAACTTGAACAATGGTATGAAGAATTAGAAGATCAAGAATAATTTCAACTTTTAATACAGGTCATATTTGTTAGGTAGACAGACACCTATAATCTCCAATTGCCATATGGTAATGAATCATCATCGCCTAGGCTGGAGGGAGGAACTGATCATGCCTCATTGGCTTCGTAATCAATTGATGAAAGCCTTCTTAACACGTGATAGTCGGCAAATTCGTCTACTTAATGATTGTTGGTATTTCTATCGTACCCATAACTTTCATGTAAATTCTGAAGTTGATTCTAACTAGATCACTGATTCCAAAAATAAACAAAATTAAAGCCCAAAGCCATAGTAGCTTTGGGCTTACTTCGTAACACAGGCTTCCGATGAATGGCATCTTCGCCGTCGAATACGCTACTTCTACATACTCATCGTGATTACAAGCGACCGAGTTTAATAACCACTTCCAATTAAAGTTCAAATCGATCACTTGTCAGCACCAAGAAGATGACATGAAGCTAGGAAACGAGTAGCACAGTGTACGTTATTGGTACACGAGCACACACAGGCTTCCGATGAATGGCATCTTCGCCGTCGAATACGCTACTTCTACATACTCATCGTGATCACAAGCGATCGAATTGAACTACCACTTCTAATAAAAGTTCAAATCGATCACTTGTCAGCACCAAGAAGATGACATGAAGCTAGGAAACGAGTAGCACAGTGTACGTTATTGGTACACGAGCACACACAGGCTTCCTATGAATGGCATATTCGCCGTCGAATACGCTACTTCTGCATACTCATCATGATCACAAGCGACCGAGTTGAACTACATTATCTAGTGAGGTTTTTTCATTGTTAGCCCCACACGATTTCGCTTCATATCAACTTCTAGTACCCATACCGTCACTGTATCTCCTACCGAAACTACATCCATCGGATGTTTTACAAAGCGATCACTTAGCTGAGAAATATGGACAAGCCCATCATTTTTCAATCCAATATCGACAAATGCGCCGAAGTCTATAACGTTACGCACAGTACCATGCAATTCCATATCTTTCGTCAAATCTTCGATATTCAAAACATCCGTATGGAATATTGGAGCTGGTAACTCCTCACGCGGATCACGGCCCGGTCGCAACAAGCTATCAACGATATCCTTCATAGTCGGCACACCGACTTCTAACTTAGCCGCTATCTCTTCCACATTCAACGCTTTTAGTTCGGATGCCAATTGCTCACTACCAACTGTTTGTTCCTTCATTCCAATTTCTTTCAATAGTGCCTTCACGACATGATAAGACTCTGGGTGAATCGGGGTATTATCTAGCAGTTGCTCACCTTCAGCTATACGCAAGAAACCTACACATTGTTCAAATGATTTCGCACCCAAACGAGGAACTTTTTGCAGCTGAGCACGTTTAACAAAGCGGCCATTCTCATCACGATATTTCACAATATTTTTAGCAATTGTGCCATTAATACCTGCTACATAAGATAATAGTGATGCGGAGGCTGTATTCACATCTACACCAACATGGTTAACTGCTGATTCTACAACTCCAGTAAGTGTCTCATCAAGCTTCTTCTGACTAACATCATGCTGGTACTGTCCGACGCCAATTGCTTTTGGTTCGATTTTCACTAACTCAGCTAATGGATCTTGAAGACGTCTTGCAATCGACACTGCACTACGCTCGGCAACATCAAGCTCAGGGAATTCTTCTGCAGCTAATTTGGATGCTGAATACACACTTGCTCCTGCTTCATTCACAATAATATATTTCAACTGTGTTGCTTTTGAATGATTTTTAATCAATGTTGCGATAAATTGCTCCGTCTCACGTGAAGCTGTACCATTTCCAATTACAATAAGCTCAATATCGTACGTATCGATTAATTTGCTTATTTGCTTTTCGGCTTCAGCTGTTTTATGATGCGGCGCTGTTGGGTAGCAGACGCCAACTTCAAGCATTTTCCCAATATCATCAATAACAGCAAGTTTACAACCGGTACGGAAAGCAGGATCGACTCCTAGTACACGTTTGCCACGAACAGGAGGCTGTAATAATAGATTACGAAGGTTCTCTGAGAATATATCTATCGCATGAACCTCTGCTTTTTCAGTCAGCTCCGTCCTTACTTCTCGCTCAATAGATGGAGCTAGAAGACGCTTGTATGCATCGACAATTACTTCTTGAAGCACTTGAATAATACCGGAACTTGAAGAAGCATCCCGCTTCACAGTCTGTCTGTGCATATATTGTTCAATTCGCTCGCTATCTAATTCGAAACTAACCTTCAAAATTTCTTCTCGTTCCCCACGATTAATCGCAAGAATCCGATGCGGAGGTAGCTTACTAATTGGCTCTTGATAATTGTAGTACATTTCATATACTGATTCCGCTTCAGCGTCTTTCGCTATCGTTTTCAATATACCATTGTTAAATGTGAACGTACGTACCCATGTACGAATCTTTGCATCATCTGCGAATTGCTCAGCAATAATGTCTTTTGCACCTGCCAATGCATCTTCTGCGCTCTCTACGCCCTTCTCAGCGTCGATATAACGAGCAGCTTCAACCAACGGAGCAGTATGACTACTCTGAGCTAACAACCACTCTGCAAACGGTTCAAGCCCTTTCTCTTTGGCCACACTTGCTCTCGTCTTACGTTTCTGGCGGTAAGGGCGATATAGATCTTCTACTTCTTGCAATTTCACACTCTTATTAATTGCAACTGCAAGTTCTTCAGTTAGCTTGCCCTGCTCTTCGATCAGTCTAAGAACTTCTTGTTTGCGAGACTCAAGATTACGCATATATTGTAATTTTTCTTCAATGTCACGTAACTGATTCTCATCTAGCTCACCTGTCATCTCTTTACGATAACGTGCGATAAATGGAATTGTATTTCCTTCGTCTAACAAGCTCACGGCTGATTTAACTTTGCTTTGAGGGATATTTAATTGCTTAGCGATCTCGCTTATCATGTGGTGGGTGTTAGTTTCCATGTAGGTACCTCTTCCTTTATCTCATTGTAGATGATGTTCAAAATATTGGATTGTGATCGCGATGCTACTTATAGGTGACTATTCGGCTTCGAATTTGTCATTCATCCATCGCTACAGTGCTCATGTACCAATTTCGTACATTCCGCGCTTCGCTTCTCTAGCTTCATGTCAACTTCTTAACACTTACAATCCAAAATGTTGAACTTATATCTTTTTATTCAAAATATTGGATTGTGATTGCGACGCTACTCCTAGGTGACTATTCGGCTTCGAATTTATCATTCATCGATCGCTACAGTGCTCATGTACCAATTCCGAACATTCCGCGCTTCGCTTCTCTACGTTCTCTTTATGCGAACAGAAGCATCCCTAGCTTGCTGTTAGGAATGCTTCTCATGTTTGTTATTTTACGTATGGATTGTTAGCTTTTTCGTAACCGATTGTTGTTTTTGGACCATGTCCTGAGTATACAATCGTTGCATCGTCAAGCTTGTACAATTTATTTTGAATAGAGTTATATAGATCAACTTCTTTACCACCCGGAAGATCAGTACGACCAACAGATGAGCGGAACAGAACATCTCCTGAGAAGATGTGATCACCACATAGGAAGCTGACACTACCCGGTGAATGGCCTGGTGTATGAAGTACTTTGAATGAATGCCCGATTAGTTCCAACACTTGACCTTCGTCTAGTGCAAATTCTGCTGGATCAGTAGATAGCGGCTCCGTTACATCTTGCCAGCGCATAGACCCATTTTTACGAGGGTCAGTTAACCAATCTGCTTCGAGATCATGAATATATACTGGACAGTTAGCAAATTTACGTACCTCATCAACACCGCCCATATGATCAAAATGAGCATGGGTTAATAAGATAGCTTCAATATGAACACCTTGAATTTTCTCGATTAATCGCTTCGGATTCATACCAGGATCAATAATAATTCCTCGCTTCTCACCAGTAGATTCATCTTGAACCGTGAGCAAATAGCAATTGGTTTGAAGTGGACCTAATGAAAAGCTATTAATTTGGAATGTAGGTGTAGTCATATTAAACGCTCTCCAATACTTCACGTAATTCAGTGACGATATGAGTTTGATAACCAGTACCTTCGCCATATTGTGCCATAATACCCGCACGCACAACTGCCATACGTTCTGCATAATCAGCAGCTTCACGGTCAGGGTTAGTTGCTTTGAATTGGGCCATAACTTCTTGCACATGTTTCGGACGAGGACCCCATTGTCCTAGTACAACTCCACCAGTGTCAGCAATAATTACGATCGGAATAGAGCGACCACCGTATGTAAGAAATTGATCAATCGTATCAAGATGGTCTTCCATAATTAGCACATCAATTGGAATTCCGCTATTTTCAAGCACATTAAATACTACTGGAATATTACGAACAGCATCGCCACACCAATCTGCCATTACGATTAAGCAACGAAGATCATCTCTGTTATTCAACGATTCATAGAAAGCTTTATCTTCTTCAGAAGGCCATTGGAATTTTTCTTTCCATGAAATAAATTGTTCTTTATTTTTCGTCATTCCTGCAATAAACTGTTCAGGGCTAATTCCATTACCTATTTTACTCGCTACATTTTTGCTCATTATATATACCTCTTTCCGAATGTATCATTCATTGTAATCAATTCACTTAATTATAACTAATTTTTGCGGAATCTGCGAATGTAGAAAATAATAAATGCAATACCGCATATTGCAATTAATCCATACGCAATGTTGGAGTATACATCCATAAATGCAACAATATCCTCCCAACGATCGCCGAGCATCGCTCCAAGTGTGACTAGAATTGTGTTCCAAATTAAAGTTCCAAGTGTCGTAAATAGAAGAAACGGTACAAGCTTCATACCCGACATTCCAGCAGGAATAGAAATCAAGCTGCGAATTAATGGAACCATACGACATAAGAACACAGCCCAATTACCATGTTTATCAAACCATGCATCAGCACGCCTAATATCTTCTTTCTTTACCCGTAAAAATTTTCCCCATCGATCAATAATCTTTTCTAATCTCTCAACATCAAGTATACGTCCGATATAATATAAGATAATTGCTCCAATAAGTGAACCTAACGTTGCGATTACGATTACACCAATTGGCGTCAGTTCTGTTTTTGTTGTCATAAATCCACCAAAAGTCAATATTATTTCAGACGGTATCGGTGGGAACACGTTTTCAAGTGCGATCAAAAATAAAATCCCTAAGTAACCAAACTGCTCCATAAATTCTGTTATCCAATTTTCCATTTTCATCCCCCATCAGTTCTATTACTAAACGATATTCTACCACACCAGCGGACATGCTTCCAATTTCATTGAGTGACCAGCCTAATTATACTTGCATATTATGAGTTAAGTATTATAGAAGGAGCTGAACTCATAATGAAACATCAAGTTACTAATCATAGCCCTCAATTACCTACTGCGAGGAAAATTCGTAGATCATGCCAAGCAGAGTTATATCGAACGATTAAACGACTTAAAGTATACATTTCCCCTGAAAAAGTAGAGGAAGCAGAAATAATCTATTACAAAAAAGTCGTAAATCATGCGGTTTGGCTTCACGAAAACCGAAGTAATCGCAAGAAACAAGTGGAGTGGTGGGAAGAGAACGTATGCGATGAGCTAGTTGCTGTGCTAGAAGTTGATCGCATAGCATTCGCAAATGCATTTCGCGAAGCTTACGGTGGCTAATCCAATATACGAAACTTAGATAAAGAACATCCCATTAGTTCTCCCGATCCATAGGCGTATATAATTAAATAATTTTTCTCATACAAAATAAGCGCAGCCACCATAACGGTACTACGCTTATTTTTATTGCCATCACTTTCTGAGATAAGGTAACTGTTTTCTTTAATTTATCAACGAACCAGCACGCTCCACAGTTTAAAGTAAGTTTTTCTTTATCCTATTGATATTCTAAACTACCTTGCAGTTTAAACTAACTTTATAACCCTCCCACGACTCATCGCAGCGGACAATAAGCACCTTACTCTAAATCCTGCTCTACAATAATCCCCATCGAA
The DNA here is from genome assembly GCF_024721975.1 of Paenibacillus endoradicis. The sequence goes on from NZ_JANQBB010000006.1 coordinate 214,650, forward strand.
TCCGTAGTTGTCTCATCTACTAATCCATTATGCTCAGTTACATACCCTGCACCAAGCCCCTCGTTGACCATTCTGTCAACATCCATATCATAATGCTCCCGTCCTCCATGCTCATGTGTTATTATCTCCTCTTCCTGCTTTCTACGTTCTCCATCGTTTCGAAATGAGTTATTCATTCATCCATCCTCCTCTAAGTTATTCCAATTAATCTTGGAATCAAATCAAATTTCTATCGCTAATTTCTCCAATTTCTAGCTAGTTCATGCAGCCGATAAACAGAATCTTTCAGACAACTTTGTAGCTTAATGGCATGTTTTATAGTTTCTCAGAATAAATAGTGATAGAACGTTCTAATTTTTAAGAAAGTTTGAAGACGGAAGGAGTATTTGTGTGAGGCATAAGCAGAACTCAAATTGGTCGTTTCTATTGATGCGCGGGCCTGATCAGTCTGTGAAACAATTTAACGTGACAAAGCGATCTCTTATTGCTACACCAGTCGCTCTCATAGCTGTAGTGACCAGTTGCGTAGTCGGTCTACAACTGCAAGCCGCTTCCGAACTTAAACGGATCGAGCAACAGCAATCTTTACTACAGCGGCAATACGATACAATGCTTTCCGAGCATAGCTTGGAAATAAATAATAAAGACAGCTATATCAACACATTACAATCCGAACTTGTTAGCCTACAACAAAATCAAGTAGAAATAGATGCAAAGCTTGATGAATTACAATTGCTTGAGGCACAACTTCAACAATTTATCCAAACGTATGGAGAAGAAGTTCCTATTAGTTTAGATAGAAGCATTATCGAAGATGATGGTAACTTACAGGGGCAACAGCAATCTTCCTACAGCATAGCTACGATGGCATATCAAGCCAATGCTCCACTACAAGAAATGAGTGACTATATCGAGTCGATGGGTATCTCTATGCAACAAACGCTACGTCAAGCGAGCAAGGTCCGCGAAGAGGTAGATGCATATCCTAATCTTTGGCCAACTTCAGCTACGCAACTTACTTCAGGTTTTGGTTATCGAAGTGACCCATTTTCAGGTCAATCACGTTTTCATGCAGGTATTGATATTGCAGGAAAGAAAGGCGATACCATTTTTAGCGCTGCAGATGGTGAGGTCATTGAGACTGGATATGACAATCAATATGGCCGCTACATTGTCATTTCACACTTACATGATTTGCAAACTATATATATGCATCTAGAAACAATCGTTGCTAGCGAAGGTGATATCGTCGTTAGGGGTGAAAAGATTGGATTAATGGGAAATACAGGGAAAAGCACGGGTACGCATTTACATTTTCAAATTGTTCAAAAAAATGTTCCAGTCTCACCCCTACCCTTTCTGAACAATCAAAAGCATATTGAGGAGGAAAGCAATGTTTAAAGAAACGAAACGTCTTACGGCAACCGATACGTTAATTGGGCAAGGAACGATTTTTGAAGGAAATATTCAGACAGAGGCTAATCTTCGGATTGAAGGTGAATTTCACGGGGAAATTACGTCACAAAGTGAAATCATTATCGGAGAATACGGAGTCGCTAAGGCAGAGATTAAATGCTTGAATCTAACGATTGCAGGTCAATTACATGGCGATGTGACGGTTACTGGCAGACTCATTATTACTCCATCAGGACAGCTAATTGGCAATGCAATTGTACAATCTATTATCGTTCAAGAAGGCGCTAACTTTAATGGAGAATGTAAGATGATCAGTGTTGCAAACAAAGTAAATACGGCAGATGTGGAATCAATTAATAAAAACCTTGAAAACAAAGCGGAAAACCGTAAAGCAAAACAAGCAGGTTAATTACAGGACTATAAATGTTGATGTTATCGCATCAAGAAATCTACATACTACTTTACTAATATACAAGGTATTGAGAGCGAATAGATCAGCTCCCAATACCTTGTTTTCATATCTATAAAACCTTTTGCTGACGTCATCCCATCATTTGTCTATTTGTAAGTCTAAATACTTCTCTTGTCACTATCCTTTGAAGTATCGTTTGCTGAGCTTTGAGGGATAAATCAAAAAAACTAATATCATTGCTTATTTCAAGTAAAGCCACCTTTAACGCTTCCGCAGCTAGTTCGTCATCCATAAGGAGATAATGAGCAATGGAATAACCGTGGTCTTCTAGCCCTCTTAATTGTTCAATTTTCTTATTCAAACTGATGGTTGAATACATGCATCATGCCTCGTTTACTAATCTTCTTATCTATCGATTAATCCTAATATTTAATAATCGAAGTTTTTCCATGGCATCCTTCGCTTCTGAATCTGGTCCATCATAAACGACTTCGCCAATGTATAGAACCTCTCCATTATGAATATCTACTGTTGCAGCCATTGGAATGTTATTACGCTCGAGTAGGACGTACAGTCTGTTGTCTTCCATTATTGAATTCCCGATGCTCGTTATACCCAAACTACTAGCTGTAATGACTGGCTCATTCGTTTTATACTCTCCAGTTAAAAGATTATAGCTCGACAGCGAGATCTCCTTATCATTTACATTTGCATAGACGAAGACTTTGTCGGTTAGAATACCCTGACTGTTTTCACTGCTCTCAAATGGAATTTGAGAAATTTCACCGTTTCTATAAGAATAAGTATAATAACTCTCACTTACCCTTTCCGTTGTATAAGAATTACTTCCATCAACATTAATAATCTTTTCCTCGTATTCCCTTAATACAATAAAGTCACTTGGAACGATGTATGCAAGTTCGGTTATTGCTGACACTTGGAATAAATAATTATCTTTATTAGTGTTAATGTCGACATTACTATCATTAATAATAAGTTTGTTCGTACCTTTCAACTGACCATTTTTAAAATCAACAATGTAATCATACACTCGATGTTTTTTCCCTTCATCGAAGTATAAAGTCATTAAAATATGAAGATCTCCCTCAATTAGCTGTACATCTCTCACACCAAATCCGAAAGCGTCTTTCTCATTTAGCGTTAATTCATACTCTGTTATTAGCTTGGAAGATTTATTTATCGAGCTAAGCCTTAGTGTACCTTCACCAATCAAAGGACCGCTACTTTTTTGTATAAAATCTACATAAATTAGCCATTCTTCATCACTGTACATACGCTCCATGCTATCCTTACCTCGCATGAACTGACGATAATCCACTATAAGTTGCTTTACTTCTGTGTTATCTAAAAGCCAAGAACGGTAATCTAACATACCACTACGTAAATTGGATTTTTTAAAATAATATTTACTACCCTCTGCCTTCACAGTTAACCCATCCGAAAACATATAAGGCAAATAGTGGCCCGAAAGTTCTATTACTTTCCCTTCACTCGGATCACCTTGAATGGTAGCTAGCTTATATTTAGGCAAATGATCAATGGAGCTATAAATATAGCCGATCCCTACGCCTCCGACCGCTAACAACGCGAATATTACCGAAAATAAATAACGTTTCAAGCTAATCCCCCTAAACTTCTTGATATCCTTCTAATAGGCTCCCTTGCAAATAATAAGTTACACCGGAAACAACGATTTACACTGTAATCTTTTTAGATAGAAGTCTGAAACTGAGTAGTAACGAGACCACTAATACTATTCCACACAGGGACATTACAGTAGCATACATTTCACCAGGATATAAATAAGATTCGTACGAGTTTATTAAAAAATAAGTAAGTAAGAACAGTAGAATACAAGCTGTAATATAGAGAATACCGTACAAAATACCAATTCCTCGATAACATCTCTCCAATAAGATAGCCGTAAAAATCACGATTATGGCAAGAAAACCTAGCCCATATACATATAAAAATTGCTCAAAATCAAGTGGCCATAATATTTTCAGTGCTTGGTTAGATTTGATAATCTCTGAGAAGAACGACTCTACTCGTAAGTCTGCGGGAACAATGAGCTTGAATATGATATTTCCCATAAAGAGTAAGAGCATTTGAAAAGATAACAGACTTAAAACAAAAAGAAAAATAGCTGTAATTTTTGCCAAATAGATATGGCGCCTAGCTGTTGGCAGCATCAACAACCGATACATAAATGTAGATCGCCCCACCACATCTCTATACCAAATGAGAAAAACATAGATAGCTAGTACCGCAATAGACATTAACATCGGAATAATGAACCAACGCTGCGAATTAAATATTATCCACGCAAACGACAGCGGTTTAAGTGTGTATTGGCCGTCTACGAAGCCCATGTGCTTTAGGTCACTCGGCAAAGCTATAATAAGTCCGGTTATTTGCAAAATTGCTGTAATGCCCATCAAGACCGCGAGAATATATCTGAATCGATGAATTTCCATATGTACAAGCTTTAAATATCTACTCAAGGTTGGTATACCTCCCGCATCACATCAATGACGGACTTCCCTTCACTGATGCGCATTTCTTCACAATCGAATTCCTTATGAACGATCCCGTCTTGTAGCAGTACAGCTTTATCGAATAGATGCTCCATATCATTGATTTCATGAGTGGTTAAAAGTACACCACGTTCCTCTATTAAGTGGCTTGAAAACACTTCAGCAATGGACTCTCTACTAAACATATCAATCCCCGAGAATGGCTCATCCATCAGTATATAATCAGTATTTTGGCTTAAGCCCAGTAATAAACTATACTTTGCCGCAGTCCCTTTAGATAAATTCCCAATTCTTTCTTTGGGATCTAGCTTGAAGAAACTCATTAGTTCAGTAGCACGCTCTGAATTCCAACTATTATAAAATTCATCCATAAATGCAACACCCTCTAATAATCGCATTCCGAGTGGCATGGTTAGATGATCGGGCACAAAAGCTAGTTTTTCATAAATTTCCTTACTAAGTGATTGACCATCAATTTGGATTGAACCACTTTTTAGTGGGGTCAAACCCATTATCGCTTTCATAATTGTCGTTTTTCCAGCACCGTTTATTCCTATAAGACAAGTAATTTCCCCTTTTTCCGCTTTAAATGTAACGCCGTTAAGTATCTTTCTCCTCATACGTTGCTTACAAATATTTGTAACCTCAATCATATTTCTTCTTCCCCTCCATCTATTTTGTATCTAATATACGAGCCACTCCGTACTTACTAGTTACTAATTCAATTAATTCTTCGAGTGAAACATCAATTTTATGTACAGATAAGAAGAAGCTATCTACCGCATCATTAAGTAGCTCTGCACGAATATCTTGTAAAACTCGTGCGTCATTTGTAATCCTACTTGGCAAATTTCCTTCTGTAATAATTAATAGCTGCTCTTCCATCTCCTTATAGGCTCGTTGTGCTGTATTAGGGTTAATTTTCATCTGAGCTCCTAATTCTCTCCGAGAAGGAATTACTTGTCCCGCTTGAAGCTTCCCGATTGCAATTTGCTCCTTAAAGTGACGGATGACCTGCAAATAGAGTGGGTCCCGACTATTGAAAGTAACCTCTGTCCATACTCCACTTTCTTTCATACGATGACCTCTCATTCTTATTGAGTGTATGTATTAAGCAGTTAATACACTTTAACTGTATTATGCACTTAATACACTTTTATGTCAATTGTTGGATTATTATATATATGATATCTATTTTTAGTAATTTACGTAATCTTTCTGTACATATGATCCTGCTTGTGTATATACAGATTTAAGATCATGGATCTACGCTAGAAGCATCTCGAGTCTGTGATTTACGGGTTTCAGAACTAACATCTGGAATCTAGGATTTTGGGTTTTGAAAAAAATCAAACAAAAAGGCTGTAATCAAACTAGTTTTACTAGTTTGACTACAGCCTCTGAATCATCTCAATATTATTGAGATGATTTATCTCTTTACTGAATGAAGCATCGTATTTCAACAGCTAACCATCTTACTTCACAGCTAGTAGTAATTCTTTTTTACTTGATTCAAAAGCAACTAGCAATGCATCTTCACCAGCATGACCTTCTTGCTGTGCTGATTTAATATGCTGTAGCATTTTTTTATAATCTTTCGGAATGACTTTAACAAAGTTTTTCAACTCTGCATTAAACTCACCTAGAATACGAGAAGCTACTTCACTTTCCGTATAAATGACATGCTTCTGTAACATTGAACGAAGTTCTTCAACATCTTCATGCTCTTCGATATGCTCAAGAAGAATCATTTCTAGATTACTATGGCTTAATAATAGACGGTCTGGATCGTATACGTAAGCTACGCCACCAGACATACCAGCACCAAAGTTACGTCCTGTCTCACCTAGAACCACTACACGTCCGCCAGTCATATATTCACAGCCATGGTCACCAACACCTTCAACGACTACATTAGCACCTGAGTTTCTAACTGCGAATCTCTCACCAGCTATACCGCGAATATAAGCTTCTCCACCAGTTGCACCATATAATACTGTATTACCAGTAATAACATTTTCCTCAGCAACAAATGTAGAACGTTTAGATGGCGCTACGATAATTTTACCACCTGATAGTCCTTTACCGAAGTAATCATTCGTATCACCCTCAACGGAAAGCGTAATCCCTTTCGGAACAAATGCACCGAATGATTGACCAGCTGTACCGACAAATTGATACCAGATTGTATCTTCAGGAAGTCCTTTCGCACCATAGCGACTAGTGACCTCAAAACCAAGCGTTGTACCAACAACACGGTCTGTGTTCAATATTGGGAACGTACCACGAACTTGTTCACCATTCTCAAGTGCCACTGTTGCATTCGGGATAAGTTCTCTAGCATCAAGTGAAAGCTCTAGTCCATGATTTTGCACCTTAGAATTGTAACGAGTAGAACCTTCAGCAGGCTGTTGCTCGTGTAAAATTGCAGACAGATCAAGACCTTTAGTTTTCAAATGATCGGCAAGTACCTTTGTTTGTAGACGGTCTACGCGACCAACCATATCTTGAACGCTGCGGAAGCCAAGCTCCGCCATAATTTCACGTAACTCCTCAGCAATAAAACGCAGGTAGTTTACGATATGCGATGGATCACCCGTGAACTTTTTACGAAGCTCAGGGTTTTGCGTAGCTACTCCAACTGGGCAAGTATCTAATTGACATACGCGCATCATAACGCAACCTAGAACAACGAGTGGAGCTGTGGAGAAGCCAAATTCTTCTGCACCAAGTAATGCAGCAATGGCAACATCACGACCATTCATCATTTTACCGTCAGATTCAAGTACGATCCGATCACGTAAGTTATTCAACATCAATGTTTGATGTGTTTCTGCAAGTCCAAGCTCCCAAGGAAGACCAGCATGACGAATAGATCCGATAGGAGAAGCACCTGTACCACCGTCATAACCACTAATCATAATTAGATCAGCGCGACCTTTTGCAACGCCTGCTGCAATTGTTCCAACACCTGCACCAGACACTAGCTTCACACTAATACGGGCACGAGGGTTAGCATTCTTTAAGTCATGAATTAATTCAGCCAAATCCTCGATTGAATAAATATCATGATGCGGTGGAGGTGAGATAAGACCAACTCCTGGAGTAGAACCACGAACTTCCGCAACCCAAGGATACACTTTCTGACCTGGAAGTTGACCACCTTCCCCTGGTTTAGCACCTTGTGCCATCTTAATCTGAATTTCATCAGCATTAACAAGGTAATGACTCGTTACACCGAATCGACCAGACGCAACTTGTTTAATCGCACTACGACGTAGATCACCATTCTCATCAGCAATAAAGCGTGATGGATGTTCTCCACCTTCACCTGTATTAGATTTACCACCAAGACGGTTCATTGCAATAGCTAAGCTTTCATGAGCTTCTTGGCTAATAGAACCATATGACATTGCACCTGTTTTGAAACGTTTCACGATGGAATCTACCGATTCAACTTCTTCAAGTGGAATAGATTGACCGTCTGTTTTGAAGTCGATTAGAGAACGCAACATAAGGTGCTTTTTGTTCTCACCTTGAACTAGGGTTGAGAATTTTTTGTATAATTTATAGTCATTGTTACGAGCTGATGTTTGAAGTGTATGAATTGTCTGTGGAGTAAGTAGATGATCCTCACCATCACGTCTCCATTGATATTCACCGCCAGAATCAAGTTCACTTTCAGCACCTTCTTGTGCGGCAAATCCACGATCATGTGAATTTTGAGCATCTTTAGCAATTTGCTCAAGATCAATACCGCCAATTCTAGATGGAGTCCAAGTGAAATATTTCTCGATCAAACTTTCTTGTAACCCAACTGCTTCAAAAATTTGAGCACCACGATATGACTGAATAGTGGAAATACCCATTTTGGATAATACTTTAACTACACCTTTAGTCGCTGCTTTAATGTAGTTCTTCACAGCTTTTTCATAAGTTACGCCGCGCATTGATCCATTGGCAACCATATCTTCAAATGTTTCATATACAAGATAAGGGTTAATAACGTTAACACCGTATCCAAGCAATAATGCAAAGTGATGTACTTCCCTAGGTTCACCAGATTCAAGTAGAATCGATACTTTTGTACGAGTACCTGTACGAATAAGATGATGATGAAGGGAAGATACAGCAAGCAATGCTGGTATTGCCGCATTTTCTTGATTGACGCCACGATCAGATAGAATAATTAAGTTATGACCTTTCTCAATAACACGATCTGCTGCAGCAAACATCTCATCCAAAGCTGTCTCAATTCCAGTAGCCCCGCTACCAGCAGGGAAGAACATTGGAATAGTTATTGCTTTGAATCCTTCACGACGGATATGACGTAGCTTAGCAAATTGTTCATTAGACAAGAATGGCGTGTCTAATTTCACATGGCGGCAGCTTTCTGGTTCTGGATTCAATAAATTGCGCTCAGGTCCTATTGTCGTAATAGTCGATGTAACAAGCTCCTCACGAATCGCATCAATTGGCGGGTTAGTTACTTGTGCAAACAATTGTTTGAAGTAGTTATAGAGCATCTGTGGACGCTCTGATAACACCGCTAGTGGCGCATCATAGCCCATTGAGCTCAAAGGTTCTTGACCACCAAGTGCCATCGGCTCCATTACTTTACGAATTTCTTCGTAAGTATAGCCAAAAGCTTGTTGACGTTGTTGCAAGCTTTCTTTACGAACTTCCGGCAACGTAGGTGCATCTGGCAAATCAGTTAAAGCAACAAGATGCTCATCAAGCCACTGTTGATAAGGCTGCTCAGCAGCAATCATTGCTTTTATCTCCTCATCCGGTACAATACAACCTTTCGCTGTATCCACGAGAAGCATACGACCTGGACGTAGGCGGTCTTTATATACGATATCTTCTGGGGCAACTGGTACTGCGCCTGCCTCAGATCCTAGAATGATATGATCATCTTTTGTTACATAGTAACGAGCTGGACGTAGTCCATTACGGTCAAGCATTGCACCGATCTGCACTCCATCTGTAAAGCCCATTGCTGCTGGACCATCCCAAGGCTCCATCAATGAACTATGATATTCGTAGAACGCTTTACGATCTTTATCCATATTTTCGTGGTTAGACCAAGGCTCTGGAACCATCATCATAGCTACATGCGGAAGAGAACGTCCTGCAAGCGATAAAAATTCGAACGTATTATCAAACATCGCAGTATCAGATCCATCCGGAGCAATAATTGGTTTGATTTTTTCTAGATCATCACCAAACAATTCACTTGCGAACAATGTTTGACGAGCATGCATCCAGTTCACATTACCTCGTAATGTATTAATTTCACCATTGTGAATCATATAGTGGAATGGATGTGCTCTTTCCCAGCTTGGGAATGTATTTGTACTGAAGCGAGAATGTACAAGAGCCATAGCAGATTCTACAGCAGCATTGTTCAATTCGATATAGAATGAGCCAACTTGCTCCGTTGTAAGCATACCTTTGTATACAATTTTGCGGGAAGACATACTAGAGAAGTAGAACATCTCTCCACCTGCTTGCTCTCCGTAACGAATCGCAAGCTCAGCACGTTTACGAATGACGTACAATTTTCGTTCAAATGAAAGAGTATCCGCAAGGGCAGCATTACGTCTAATAAATACTTGAGCCACAAACGGCTTTACAGACAATGCAGATTTCCCAAGCTTCTCATCGTTTGTTGGAACTTCACGGAAGCCGATCAATTGTTGACCTTCTTCAGCAATAATGGAGGCTAATTTATCCTCGATACCAGAACGTTCCTCTGCATTTTGAGGCATAAACATCATACCAACTGCATAGTTTTCTGGTTCAGGTAGAACAATACCTTCCTTATTAAGTTCACTTACGAAAAATGCATGTGGGATTTGAATTAATATCCCTGCGCCATCTCCTGTATTAGGCTCACTACCTTGACCACCGCGATGCTCCATATTTTCAAGCAATTGTAGCGCTTTACTAATAACATCATGAGACTTTACGCCTTTAATACTAGCGACAAATCCCATACCACAAGCATCTTTTTCAAATTGCGGGTCATATAGTCCTTGTCTAGGAGGTAAACTAACTGTTTGGTTTTTCATCGTATATTTCCCCTCTATATTAAAAATAAAGAATATTAATTAACTGCTTCTTCTTTAAGGAAAGTTATTATAAAATAGTAGAGAGTGTATTATTCCCTACAACCTCCCAATATTTATTGTTCATCTTGTCTAAATTACATTGTGATTTTTTGTGGTTTTCACACAATCAATACACAAAGCAATCTAAACAACGATTAGGAATAATATAATATTAGCACTATTTGAATAATAAATATAGAGGGAATATACCGAAAAACCTTGATACACAAGGGAATTGACTAGAAGGGATTTGTACTTTATGTATACTAATTTACAGTTTAAAAATTTCAGAGGAAGCGTCGTCATCGCCGCAATAACCGCGCTATTACTTGTATTTTCTGTCTTTTTTCCGATTTCTGCATACGCTGAACAACCATTGATCAGTAACGGAAAAATACAAACGAAAAAAAATAATTTTAATGTTGTAGTTTTAGGTGATTCTTTGGCTGCTGGTTACCAAAAAGGGTTTGATACGACTTCCGTACCTTATGGATTCGGAGAAATCGTTTATGAACAAGCCATGTTTCAAGGTAATCGTGCAACCTATGCGAATTACGGAGTATTGGGATTACGTTCAAAAGGATTATTAAATTGGTTAAATGCTGCTGAGAAACAACAATTTATTACTGCAAATGACGTACAACAAGGATTGAACGATCCAAGAGTGGATACGCTAATTGGAGACACTAAGGCACTATATGAGTCCATTACTGGTGCTGACCTTATCGTACTTGCTATTGGCGGAAATGACTTTTTGAACATTCTTGCAGGGTTAGACCTAACGAAAAGCGTCTCTTCTATGAGTGCTGATGAGAAAAATGCACTTGTAACCCAACTACAAACATCTACTGACGAATACAAAAAGAATTTGACAGCTATTCTAACTACTATTCAAAGTCTTAATCCCGATGTTATTATTGCAAGCCAAAATCAATATCTTCCACTTCCCAAACTAACAATCAACGGCCAAGTATTTTATGGTGATGTTCCAAAAGATTTAGCTGAATTACTTATCGGAGCACAAACCAACTTAAATAAAGAATTTGATACCGTTATTGAAGTTTTCAAGAAATCAGGGTTACACATTGATTATATTGATGCTGCCAGTGTTATAGACGGAAATGCTATCGGTTTAACTGATATCGTAACATTAGATGTACATCCAAATGCTACAGGGTATCAAAAATTAGGGGAAGCCTATAGTAACTTGCTATGGGGAGAATTCAAAACTGCAGCGGCACGAAAAGCTGGAGATCCATTGTCTGTTATCGTGAATGGCCAAGACGTGGTAAGTAACTATCCGACAAAAGTTATTAATGGTCGTACTTATCTTGTTTTACGTGATATTACAACTGCAGTTGGAGCAGAACTATCATGGAGCAATAAAACACAGACAGCCACTGTTCAATTAAACAATCGTACAGTGGAGTTGAAAGTTGGTTCTAATACTTATGTCGTTAACGGTAAATCATATCCTTTAGATGCTCCTGTATTTTTAGAGACTATCGGTAAAGAAAATAAAACGTATGTACCAATTGCCGCTCTATCTTCAGGTTTAGACTTATTCGTTCAATATTGGGGCAAACAAAAACTAGTATTTGTTAATAATTAAATAACGCCTCGTAGCTTATTCGCAGTTGAATAAGCTACAACGCTAATCATTGTTATCAGAATCTGCTTTTTGAACTACTTCTTCCAATAATGGATCAAAACCTTCGCTTGTCAGCACCAAGAAGATGGAGCGCTACTTGCGGAAGGAGGAAACGCAAGTGTACGTACCTGGTACACGCGTACCAAACTTCCCAAGTTCGCTTCATATTCGATGCCGACTAAGCAACAGCGTGTTACATCGTGATCACAAGTGGATGTTTTGAACTACTTCTCGTAATCTTGTAGTAGTTCTTTAAGGATGACAAGACTCTTCCCCGTCCATTGATTGAGTTTGTGCAATTGATTCAACTGTTGATGGGCAGCTATAAGTAACGATTCTTTATAGTCTGGAATTGAACCACTATATGGTTGAACATCTCTAGGTAATACCGTCGTTTTTTCTGTGTAACTAAGTGCTCTACGTTCATGAAACATAGCTACATCAGGTTCATTAGGATTATGTAAATCACCTTGATCAGGATGTTTAATAACCGCAAGTATTTTCACAACAAGTCGTGGAGAATAAATCTCATATACTTCACCAATATAAATACCTGTACGTACCTTTGCTTGTACAAGTTGACCAATTACATACGCTGATTGCTGTTCCATTTTGGACCTCCTACAACTTTTCATTAGATTATTGATTCACTTCATGGCGAATGAAAAGTTACATCGGAAGCATATACTTCTACTTTTCATTAGATTGTTGATTCACTTCATTACGAATGAAAAGTCACATTGGAAGCATATACTTTTACTTTTCATTTAAAATTACTGTAAATGAAGAAGATATGAATAGCAAGCAGAATAAACTGGACTTGTATAACATTGTGCAGGCAAGTAATATGATAGATATAAAGAAGGTGAATTTATGAGTAAGAAAAGAGTATTGCTGCTATCCGAAGGCTTTGGTTCCGGCCATACCCAAGCAGCTCATGCTCTTAGTGAAGGATTAAAACAACTTAATCCTGATCTTTCAACTAAAGTATTTGAGTTAGGTAGCTTTCTCAATCCAACAGTAGCTCCGCTCATCATCAGCGCCTACCGTAAGACGGTTAGTTCTCAGCCGGGTGTTGTAGGGATGATGTATCGAAGTAACTATCGTAAACCAGCGAACGGTATTACTAAGCTAGCACTCCATAGATTATTTTATACACAAGCACTAAGAATCGTGCAACAGTTAAAGCCAGATATTATTATATGTACACACCCTATTCCTAATATGATCATTTCTCGTCTGAGAAAACATCGTATAAAGACACCTTTAATTACAGTAATTACTGATTACGACGCACATGGTTCTTGGGTAAATAAAGAGGTTAACCAATATCTAGTCTCTACTACTAATGTAAAGCAACGACTACTTGATAAAGGTGTAAGAGAAAACCAAATTTCTGTAACTGGGATTCCTATCCACCCAAAATTTTGGAAAGCTATTGATCGTGATCATATCCGTTCTCGTTTCCATCTTCAAAACTTACCTACTGTATTAATTATGGGCGGTGGCTGGGGATTACTTCATGAAGATAGTGCTTTATCTTATATGACCAAATGGAGAGAAACAACGCAACTGATCATCTGTGTAGGTTCCAATGACGACATGAGAAAAAAACTGTTGGATGATCCACTATTCCAACATCACAACATACATATTATTGGCTTTACCGCTTATATTAATGAATTAATGGATGTCTGTGATATTTTAGTTACAAAGCCTGGTGGAATGACTTGCACTGAAGGATTTAACAAAGCATTACCGATGCTTTTCTATGAACCCATTCCAGGACAAGAAGAAGAAAATTGTGATCACTTTATAAATATGGGGTTTGGCGAAATGCTTACTTCAAATGACACCGTTGATCGATGGTTCAAATTATTGCACCAGGAACAAACTTTAGTAGAATATCGAAAAAAACTTAAAGAAATGCGAGACAGTACTTATTGTCCGCAAGCTTGCCCTAAGGCTGTACTGCAATTCATGTAGTACAGTTTTTTTGAAACCAATAATGGAGTATATCGTATTGTTTATTATTCATATATTAGTCCCGTATTTATGTTACACTGAATATACTTTACTAATAAAGGATTGTTATTTTTCAAACAATGTTAATATTGGTTGAGAGTTAAGATATACAATAAAAGGAGCACGCTTAGATGGATGCATTTCTCAAATTTTTGGAAAGTTTTGGTCCTTGGGGATTAGCCATACATTCCTTCCTAGACGCCGTAATTTTTCCTATTCCCGCATTTTTCACCCAAGTATCTTTAAGTATGGCTCATCCTCAATCAGCATTATGGCTCGCAACGATAGGTTTTATTGCTTGTTTGATTGGTACTCCAGTAGGATACCTTATAGGTAGATTTTTTGGTACCGCTATTTTACAACGTCTCCTAAAACCTGAATGGATTGAAAAAGCTACTCATTATTTCACGACGCGAGGTTCAAGCGCTATATTAATCGGAGCTTTTACCCCAATTCCATTTAAAGTGTTTACGATATTGTCTGGTGTAATGAAATATCCGTTATGGCAATTAATGGCTTATGCAGTAGTTGGTAGAGCGGTTAAATTCTACGCAGTAGGGATTCTATTCTATATGTATGGTAAAGCAGCAGAATCTATGGTCTCTAGTGTATCATTATATATTTTCCTAATAGCTGTACCGATCATTGTTACCTTCATCCTTGTTCGTAAAAAACTAATGAAGCGAAAAGCGCTTAAAGCGTTAGCACTACAAGAAAATAGTAATCAAACTTTGGACTCGTAATATTCTTATTCTAATTAATAAAAAGCAGCATCTAACATGGAGGGGACTATCCTCACCGTAGAAGCTGCTTTTTATATTTCATTTTTTTATATACAAACAGAAAAAGATGCATGTGTAATTCGACAGTTAAACTGTGTCATCACGATGCATCTTTCTGGAGAACTATTTCGTTACTATTTTATTGCGCTACCGCCATATAAGAAACGATATTCCCATGACGTACCTGTAACTTTACTAGTTGTTACGCCGCCACCTGCATTGGAGTAAGTATGAAGAACTTTTCCATCACCCAAATAAATCCCTACGTGAGTAATCGTCTGAGTGGATTTATTAATACCAGTGTAGCTAGATTTGTTTGATCCCTTAGAAGACATGAAGAACATTAAGTCTCCTCGTTTCAATTGAGAGACACTAGTTACTGTATTACCAAGCCCTTTAACATACGTCCCTTGCTTTCTAGAGTCCGCTGGCAAAGTAACACCTAGTGCATCCTTAAAGGCTTGTCTAACAAAGGCTGAACAATCAAAAGTAGCCGTCGAATTACGATCAGATCCATATTCATATGGAGTTCCTAAATATTTCATTCCTGCAGCAATTACTTTTTCTACAGATGAGCTAGTAGCTGAATTTGAGGTATCAGAACTTGAACCACTGTTTGATCCGCTACTAGAACCGTTTGAACTAGATCCACTATTAGAACCTGAATTGTTGGATGAACTTCCTACAACTTCAGTGTACTTACTCGCATTGGATATATATCCTTTTTTACCGTTTTTATCTTGGACTTGAAGCCATCCATTAGATGCAATTCCAATAACAGTAACAGTCTCGCCTTTCGATAACATTCTTACTACAGAGCTACTAGAGTTAGAACTAGTTCTCATATTAACTCCCCATGTTACTTCTGCCTGTTGATTAACCGCGCTTACTTCTGCTGCATATGCGCTAGGAGTCGCAGTAATAGACAGACCTCCTACGAATAAACTCACTGCAAGTGCTGCAGTTGTTACTTTGTATTTGATTGAATAACTCATTCTGCTATTCTTCCTTCCTCTTGCTGTATTCGCCTCGTTAAGCGTTGATGTCATTATAGGATTAAAAGGAAGGACTAGGCATCTGTCTACTTGCCTAATAAAGTATGACTGCAAATGAGTGAAAAATAGGTCGTAAAAAAGTGAGAGAATATTAATAAAGAGCGCATCTCAGAAGAGATGCGCCCTTATATATTTTCATTATTATAGTTACCTCGAAGCATATTCACATTAGTAAAGTGAGAACCTTCTCATTACTCTCTACTTTTCCCAAGTTATCATACAGGGACTTTAGAACCAATTATATAGGACCTCTATAATATTACCTTCATTTACCATTACTTTTGGATCAGAAATTTTATCCATTAAATCTTATTTTCTGTATTTATATGTTATATTCATCATTATTATTCTTTTGTTCTAATGGTTCTACATGCACATTTACATTTAGAATATTATGTTTTTTGAACAGTCTGCGCTCAATTTCATCACATATCGTATGACTCTCAATAAGTGATAACTCTGGATCAACCTGAACGCTAACTTCTACAAGTACATTATTACCATGAACTCTGGCCTTAAGATCTGTAATCTCACATACACCTTTCGTACTCGACACCGTATTATGAAGTTTTGTCAAAACCTTCTCGTCGATGCCATCGGTTAAAGCATGTGTAGATGTTGTAAAAATTTCCCACGCTGTTTTACAAATAATAATACCTACGATTAAAGCAGCCACTGGATCTAACCAAGGCATATTGAGTTGAGCTCCAAAAATACCTACAGCAGCACCAATACTTACTAAAGCATCGGATAAATTATCTTTTGCAGCAGCTTTTAACGCTTGATTATTAATTTTAGTAGCAAGTCGATTATTGTACGTATATACCGCTAACATTACAATTGCTGCTCCTATTGCGACCCAAGCAGTAAGTATATTGGGAGTATGATATTCCCCTCTAATCATTGTACCAATCGCATCAATAAGTACTTGAATCCCTACAGTAGCCATAATAAATGAGGCAACTAAAGCTGCTATCGTCTCTGCACGAAAATGTCCGTACGGATGATCTTCGTCAGGTGGCTTCTGAGATATTTTCAATCCAATCAAAACAGCTATCGAAGCAATAATATCCGTGACATTGTTGTATCCATCTGCTACGAGTGCGCCTGATAAGAAAATATAACCTATAATTAGTTTAATCGATGAAAGGACTAGGTATGCAGCAATGCTAATCCATGCACCCTTTTCGCCTTCTTTTATTTCTTCATACTGCGTCAATGCCTGATACCTCCTGATCCGTACTTAAATCTACTAACGTATCATACACGATACAACTAATGTGGGTCTACAGAAACAGTGTTGACCTAATGCGGAACTTTATGCCCCAGTGCAACAAGTTATGATGAATCCAACAATGTGAGCTTCACTAAAAACCTCAATATATACATAAATAAGCATAAAAAAAAGCCTCTGATGACCTAGATATAGAACAACTAGGTCATTAGAGGCTTATTTATTATTAAAGTGTACCACCGTACATTTTTTCACGAAGTTCTTTAACTTCAGCATTTTCAAGATATTCATCGTAAGACATTAGACGATCGATTACACCAGTTGGAGTAAACTCGATAATACGATTCGCTACTGTTTGAACGAACTGATGGTCATGAGATGTGAATAGAATTGTACAATCCGTATCCATCAAACCATTATTCAATGCTGTAATGGATTCAAGGTCTAAATGGTTCGTTGGCTCATCCATAATGAATACGTTAGCACCTTCAAGCATCATTTTGGAAAGCATACAGCGAACTTTTTCTCCCCCTGAAAGCACACTTGCTTTCTTCATAGCTTCATCGCCGGAGAATAACATACGACCTAAGAAACCACGAAGGAATGTTTCGTCTGGATCTTTGGAATACTGACGTAACCACTCAACTAGGTTCATGTCAACATTATCAAAGTATTCGGAGTTATCTTTCGGGAAGTAGGTACGAGTTGTCGTAACTCCCCAAGAGAATGAACCAGCATCTGGCTCGCGCTCTCCAGAAATAGTTTGGAAAAATGCTGTTTTCGGAAGACCGTTAGGACCTACGAAAGCAATTTTATCACCTTTGTTAATAGCGATCGTCAAGTTATCAATTACTTTTTCACCATCGGCAGAAATCGTAAGAGCTTCTGTCATTAACAAGTGCTTCCCAGCTTCACGTTCACCTTTGAATTGAATAAACGGATATTTACGATTGGATGGACGAATATCGTCAAGAGTAATCTTTTCAAGCGCCTTTTTACGAGACGTTGCTTGTTTAGACTTCGACTTATTCGCACTGAAACGTAAAACAAACGCTTGAAGTTCTTTAACTTTATCTTCTTTTTTCTTATTCTCATTACGCATAAGAGCAAGAGCCAATTGACTGGACTCATACCAGAAGTCATAGTTACCAACATACATTTGAATTTTACCAAAGTCGATGTCAGCAATATGCGAACAAACTTCATTTAAGAAGTGACGGTCATGGCTGACTACAATTACAGTACCTTCATAGTCACCTAGGAAGTTCTCTAACCAACGAATAGATTCAATGTCAAGATGGTTGGTAGGCTCATCCAGCAATAGAATATTAGGTGAACCAAATAGTGCTTGTGCAAGTAATACTCGAACTTTCTCACTACCATCAAGTTCAGCCATTTGCTTGTAATGACTATCTGGACCAATACCTAGACCATTCAGCATTTCAGCAGCTTCCGATTCAGCTTCCCAACCGTTCATATCTGCGAAATCAGCTTCTAATTCTCCAGCACGCATGCCGTCTTCATCAGTAAAATCAGCCTTAGCATACAATGTATCTTTTTCTTTCATTACATCGTAAAGCTTTTTATGACCCATAATAACTGTTTCAAGCACTTGGAAATCATCATATGCATAATGATTCTGACTCAATACTGCAAGACGCTCACCTGGTGTAATGTGAACTTCACCTGATGACTGTTCTACTTCACCAGAAAGTATTTTAAGGAATGTTGATTTACCCGCACCGTTAGCACCGATAAGACCATAACAGTTACCAGGAGTGAATTTAATACTAACATCTTCAAAGAGCGCACGCTTACCAAATCGTAGCGTGATGCCACTTGTACTAATCATTACGTAATCCCGTCCTTCATTATCATTCTCGTTATCTCAGACTATTATAGCATAGTCTTACCTGTAAAAACGCCGTTTTCCATGAATTTTCTTATTCATTGTTCATAATTTACGTAAATCGCTTTATTAATACGTCTATATTTTGATATTGTATAAATAACTGTTACTCTTATAGTGATGAAATAATGCGGGTATCGTTGCAAGAACCAATTGCTGTTCCAATCGGTGTGTTGCGGGTATCGCTGCAAGAACCAATTGCTGTTCCAATCGCCGTTGTCCTCGGATTTATTGTAATAAGCATTAGCTGTAAAAATCCGAGGACAAAAACGAACGCTATCGCTTTTCCACTAGCAATTAGTTCTTTTCGCTACAGCATGTGTGGGGAAGTATAAAAATAGAGTACCGTTACTTTAAACAGCCGAAGTACGTACTTGTGAGTCAATTTAAATTAAGTTGTTACTAGGCGATGGAATAAATTGCATAGGTCATGTAACATCTATGCTTCCAATGTAACTTTTCATTTGCGAGAAGTTACATCAAGAAGCAAATAAATAGTTTTAGGAGGAATTATTATGAAGTTATTATCCATTGAACCTACACCAAGTCCGAATTCTATGAAGTTGAACTTGGATGAATCATTACCTAGAGGTCGCAGACTTACTTATTCGACCAAAGAAGCAAATGAACTTTCTGAACCATATCGCAGTCTTCTTACTATTCAAGGAGTAAGAAGCTTATTCCATACAGCCGACTTTATTGCGCTTGATCGTAAACCTGGAGCAGATTGGGCTGCCATCCTTGCAGAAGCGAGAACTATTTTACAAGCAGATCAAGAGTTAGGTGCAGCGATTGCTCAAGGCTCAGCAAGTTTTGGAGAAGCACAGGTACTCGTGCAAATGTTCCGTGGAATTCCTATTCAAGTACGAGTTCGTACCGTTGATGGCGAAGTTCGTGCTGCTTTACCACAAAAATTTATTGATACTGTTACGAAGGCTGCCGGTTCATCGATGATTCGTGAGCGAAAACTTGAAGAATTCGGTGTTCGCTACGGCGCTCCCGAAGATATCGCTACTGAAATTGTGCAGGAACTAGAAGCAAGCTATACAAGTGAGCGCCTTCAAAATCTCATTGAAGCTTCTCTTGCTATTGGCAGTGGCGATGATACCCCTATCGAAGTTGTAAGACCTTTACCACTTACTGGAGCAGAAGTATTAGAACAATTACATGAAGATGAGTGGCAAGTACGTTATGCCGCTTTTGAACGTTATACATTAGATGACGATGCAGTAGAAGTGTTACAAATTGCATTAGCAGATAGTAATGCATCGATAAGAAGACATGCTGTTATACTGCTTGGTGATCTACGTACAGAAGAAGCTATGTCACTATTATACAAAGCACTAGCTGACAGCTCTCCATCCGTTCGTAGAACTGCGGGAGATACATTGTCTGATCTAGGTGATGTTGGCGCGATAGAGCCTATGATCGTTGCTTTAGCAGATAAAAACAAACTTGTTCGTTGGCGCGCTGCCCGCTTCTTATACGAGGTTGGTGATGAACGTGCATTGGATGCATTACAAGTAGCTTCCAACGATCCAGAATTTGAAATTCAACTGCAAGCAAAAATTGCAATTGAACGTATTGAACGTGGTGAGGAAGCAGCCGGCTCAGTATGGCAGCAAATGACTGCTGCTCGGCAAAAGGAACAACAGTAAAGTAAGCGACATCTACGTTGACATTGCCCATATATATAAAAAGCTCGACTAACGTATCACTTGTTAGTCGAGCTTTTTCTTATATGCGATGGAGGAAATTCCATTCATACAATTCAAGCTAATCAATTACTTATATTCTATTGTAATAGTAACAAGTAAATCTCCTGCTTTGCTCCATTCCTGATAACTAATTCGGTAGGATAGACTCTTGTTCAATGACTTGAAAGCTTTATTGGTGTCATCTACTAATTGATCTCCATCCGTATAGCGAAACTGCAGTTCAGTCTCGCCTTTTCCAACAGCAGACTTGACCATAGTTTTCAACTGCTCATAATTCTCAATCGTATTACTCGAATCTTCCATATGGTAGCCTAATTCTTCTCTTGATTGTTGAATCGCAGTATAAGCTTCTGAAGAAGGATCAGCTGTTGCAAGTTGCTCATTCAGTAATTGTTGGTAGCTCATCGTCGCGATAGGATAATTATCTTCCCACACATGATCTTGTGCTAACTGCGTATCACTAATCAAATAATACTTATATGATACTGCATCTTCAGCCTGACCAATAGGATCATCCCAAGTCAGATCAATCTGATACCATTGCCCATCGATTTTCACTAAGTTCCAAGCATGCTCCCCTGTATTAACACTACCTTCAACAATTCTAACTTCAAAGCCAGCTTCACTAAAGAAACGATAACCTAATAAAGCATAACCTTGACATACTGTCGTACCCTCAGTTATTGCTTCATATGCTGTATACTTCGTTAAGCTTTGATCGTATTGGACATGAGTCACAATCCAATCATGTATTAGTTTTACTTGTTCAAATTTAGAGTGTTGATCTAACTCCAGTACATCAATAACCTGATTCACATAACTTGTAACTTCTGCACTCATCTCACGACTTTCTCTGTAAACGACCTTAATTGTAACCTCAGATCGCAATAATCCACTACTCATAGTATAACTATATGATTCCATCGTATATTTGACGTAATCATCTACATCCATAGCTTGTTGAAGCCAATTAGCGAATTGCTTTTGTATATCATCACCATTACCTCGAATCGTAATAGCAATTTCTGTACGACCTTTTGCAAGCTCATCCGCTATATATTCCACGACTCTTTCACTATCATTGGATGAGAGTTTCTCTTCACCTTCATTACTAGAAGACGAAGATGAATCTACTTTGAGACCATCCTTAATAAGTAATGCCGTTTCATCAACTGTCGCTTGGATTGTAGTTGTGACCTGTTGTTTCCAGTCAATATCTGCGTTTTGCTCAAGCCATTGATAACAGCCAATAGCAATTGCGATGATTACCACTACACCGAATAATTTCCTCATAAGCATCTCCCCCCTCAATCTCGAGTTGAATACTCGCTGTATGAGCATGATTAACAATACTCTCTTAATGCTATGACTTAATAATATGCTATGCTAAAATTAGTTGCATGAACACTCTGCATACAATACTTTGAATTTATAACGTGGCAGCAAGAGTAGTATAGGATTGTACCTGCTTCGTAATTTCGTGAAATTTACCTAATTTAGCATTTTCCAAATTAACTAGTTTCGTTCCCATGCCAACGGCATTAGCGCCTGCTTCAAAGTATTGCCTAAAATTATCATAATTAACACCGCCAGTAGCTATAATAGGCACGTCTTTTATTGGACCACGAATCTCGTTTAAATAGTTCACACCTAGCGAAGCCATGGGAAATAATTTTATAGCTTCCACGCCTGCTTTCATCGCTTGAATAATCTCAGTCGGTGTCATTACTCCAGGCCAAATTGGTACATTATGCTGCTGAGCGTACTGAACAACTTCAATATCTAAATTAGGGGAAATAAGAAATTGAGCTCCTGCTGTAATTGCTCGCTTCGCGTGATCAACATCAATAACTGTTCCAGCTCCAACATAAGCAACTCCATCAAACGTTGTACGCCATTGATGAATCATATGTGTCGCACCATCTGTGTTCATCGTAATCTCCATAAATTTAATTCCACCGTCGACAATGGCCTGACCTGTAGCCATAGCATATGAATCCTCGATACCTCTTAATATAGCAATTATCTTATGATCTAATAATTCGTTAAGCAACGCTGATCTCATAGTATCACATTCCTTTCTTCATCCAATACTTCTGAATGACTTTCAGAAATAAATTTGGGAACGGAAGAGTTTTCATATCCCCTTCATTTATAAATCGATATTCACTATTTAAAGCTGGGTTACTAGTGTACTGTTCACTTTGTTCTGCAACCAGCTGCTCTGAATCACACTGTAACATTTCTGAATTTGCATCCATATCTGCTTTATAAAAACGCATTTTCCAGCGTATATGACTAAAAATATGCTCTTCGTCACTGTACCACTCATATGGACGTACAAGTAGTTTTTCGTCTTTATAGATAGCAGAAGAGATCGCTTCACCTAACTCAGGCTGTTCTTTCGGTTCTGAGGTGAATAATGGTGTAGCACTACTTTCATCTATAAGGACATGTGGTAGTTCCCACATTCCTGCAAGCAATCCTTCAGCAGGACGCTGACGTATAAGGATCTTGCCCTCATTCTCTCTAATACCTTCAACGATTGCGGCAACTCTATACTCAACTCTAGCTTTTTTGGCTTTGGTCTTGATCGGTATTTCAAGTTCTCTACCTTGAATTCTCGCTTCGCAATGCTCCATAACTGGACAAATCAGACAACTAGGAGATTTAGGGGAACAGATTAGAGCTCCTAGCTCCATTAGTGCTTGATTGAAATAACGTGCCTTGCCCTCTGGAATCATCGTTACAACTAGTTTTTCTATATTTGTTCTTGTAGATGCTTTGGCGATATCATCTTCAAGTAAGAAAAACCGTGATAAGACGCGCATTACATTGCCATCTACTGCAGGTACAGGTTCATTGTAAGCTATACTCATTATAGCGCCGCAAGTATAAGGTCCTACACCTTTCAGTTTAGCTACTTCCTCTACACTGGTAGGTACTTGACCATTATATTGTTCCATGACCATGCGTGCTCCCGCTTGCAAATTTCGAGCACGGGAATAGTATCCTAATCCTTCCCAGCATTTTAACACTTCATCTTCAGGTGCCTCCGCTAATGCTCGGACAGTCGGAAACTTCTCCATGAATGTATTATAATAAGGAATTACTGTATCTACTCTAGTCTGTTGTAACATAATCTCTGATACCCATATGCGGTACGGATCATGATTTTGACGCCAAGGCAAATCGCGCTGTATATGAAAATACCACTCTAGTATGTCTAACCCGTATTTTTCTTTTTTCTGTTCAATACTTAATATTGTCATGTAATGTACTACCATCCCTTGTGTACTTGCGTTAGTATTTAACTATAATATATATTATATCATCTCTAGTAAAGCCATGCTTCCAATGTACTTTTCATTTACTGAAAGTGCTTCAAGGAAGTTATGAAAAGTTTTAGCTTCCCTTCCGATGTACTTTTCATTTACTGAAAGTGCTTCAAGGAAGTTATGAAAAGTTTGAGGAGGTTAGTAATGAAAGCATCGATCACTATTATTTCTGTTGTTTGTGCCATTATTGGCATCAGTTATCTTCTTACAGCATGTGGAGAGCAACAAACTTCGAATACACCTGCGAGTGAAGAGCAACAAATTTCAAAGCCAACATCACTTTCGACTGCTTCAAGTGATGTCCAATCGATTTATAAAGCTCGTTGTATTAGCTGTCATGCTTCTGATCTTTCGGGTAAAATGGGAGAGAAAACTAATTTACAACAGATCTATGATTCAAGTAGCTACGACGATATTGTTGTAATGATTACTAATGGTGGTAGCATAATGCCATCATTCAAAGATAAACTATCCGAACAAGAAATCAATTCATTAGCCGCTTGGTTATCTAATCAATAATAGTTTAACAATATATAAGGGGTACACTAGAAGATCTTCTTCTAATGTACCCCTTACTAATTACTGTCTATGTTCAACGACGACAAATGCCGAAGCAAGTTCTCGCTCATGTGTTATGGAAACATGAATTTCAAGATTCATATCAAAGTAGCCAAGTGCTTCAATTGCGGTTGCTGAAACGCCACAAATTGGCTTTCCATTGCTAGCACGCGTCACTTGAATGTCTTGAAATGCTAGCTTAGATCCTATCCCACAACCAAAAGCTTTACTTACTGCTTCTTTCACAGCAAAGCGACCTGCTACATATTCAACCTTACGTAGCTCGCCAACTGTATTGCCTAGTTCTACATATTCATGTTCGGTAAAAATACGACGAAGAAACTTTTCGCTAAGTGCTCCTGCTAGTATTTTTCTAATTCGTGTGAGTTCCGTCATATCATGACCTATGCCAATTATCATTCTAGCTTGCTCCATCCTTCTGCTCTTGTTTGTACAACATATTTAATAATGCTGATTTGTTTGGTAAGAAATGAATAATCTCATCTTTGCTAATTGGTCTGCTAATGTAAAATCCTTGAATGTAATGACAACCTAATTCGTCTAATAACTCCAATTGTGTGCTATCTTCTACACCTTCGGCTACGATACGTAAATCAAGACTTTTAGCAATATTTATTATCGCATTAACGATTTTATAACCCTTATCATCGGTAACCATTTCACGAACAAAGCTTTTATCAATTTTCAAAATTTCAATTGGGAAGTTTTTCAGCACAGATAATGATGAATAACTAATACCAAAATCATCTATGGCTATAGAAATACCAATCTTTCTAATCTCTTCAATTACATTCAATACAACATGTGATTGATCGATAATCGTGGTTTCCGTAATTTCAAATGTCAGATGAGCAGGATTCATCCCAGTGTCCTCTAATATAGCTCGTACAGAAGACAAAAACTGAATGGACTTCAACTGTAGCCCGGAAATATTAATCGATATTTTGATTGGCTCATAACCTTGTCTAATCCATTCTATTCCCTGTATACAAGCTGCACGAATAACCCAAGCACCAATAGGTACAATTAATCCAACTGATTCTGCAATAGGAATGAATTTATCCGGAGATAAAATTACACCACTTTCAGTCCGCAAGCGTAGTAGTACTTCTATCCCGTAGATACGTTTGGAGCGTGCATGTACTTGGGGCTGATATACTAACACAAATTGGTCATTAGCAAGTGCTTCACGTAAAATTTTCTCCATCTTACGTTTATCTTGTTGAAAATTAATCATGTATGGCTCATATTTCATAAAATTATTTTTCCCATTATGTTTCACTTGATATAACGCAATATCTGCTTTTTTCAACAAATCATCGTATTCTTGCCCATCACTAGGATATAGACTAATCCCAACACTAACTGATAAGTTAATATCCCGATTCATTCCTACAATTCGCTCTGAAATAGCTTCTGATATTTCCGCGGCAAAAGCGTCAATCTCATCAACATGAACATACTGGAATAAGATTACGAATTCGTCACCACCAAAACGAGCTATTTGATCGCCTGGTTTAATACAACGTGTAAGTACGTCAGAAAGTGTATCTATTATATCATCGCCAACATGATGACCGTATAAATCATTAATTAGCTTAAAATTATCAATATCTAACACACATAATGCAAATTCACGACTGCCGTCATGAATGACTTGTTTTATTTCCTCGTAAAACCTTCTTCGATTAACTAGTCCATTTGCAAGTTCCTCAATATCATTATTATTTCTCAATTTAGATATATCGCGTATTGAACCAATTAATTTCTGGATATTTCCGATATGATCTCGTGTACTTTCAGCACTAATAATAGCATAGTAATATTGTCCATTATTTATTTGAATTCTTAATTCCGTATAAAACGGTTTGTTATCACGAAAATGTTCATAGAAATGTTTCTTAAGCAGACTTACATCATCTGGATGAACGAATTCTTCCAAACCCAGTAATGTTGTTGGCTTTACTTGAAAATTAAGATTTCGGTTCAACCATACTTTCTTCTTAGCAAAATTCACTTCAAATAAGATATCTTCACTTAATCGGGTAATTACATCTTGACGCTCAGTTAGCTCTTGTTGCTGTTGTCTAAGTGTTGCAGATTCATCTAATAATGAAAGTCTATCAAATGTGTTAGATACGATATCAAATAGATGTACTATTCTCATATAATCAGAAGAACGCTGTTCCGTCTTCTCATGAGATGTACCAAACGAAAGCAAACTCCAATTATTTTGAGTAAGTCGATAAGGAAGCACATAGACAACTTCATTATCCGATTTCAGATGTTGAGATGAAAATATAGGAGGATTAGCGGGAAGGGTTTCATATCCCTTCAGATTGATATGTTTCAGTTCATTTTTTCGAGTTGTAAAATTGAAATATTCTTTCATTACAAGATGAGGTTGCCCCTGAGTATTATATCCTTGTTGCCCCGTAATTGAACCCCAATTAAAGTAATTTTCTAGTAAATCTGCAATATCTCTAACGCGCTTAAAATGATAGCTTAATATATATCTGTTAAATTCATAGTTTACATTGTTTTCAGTGCGTAACGCGTTGATGTGATTTGCATATTCCAATTGTACTGTATTACTCTCTTTGTTCTCTTTTCTCTCTTGAACTTCATTCTCTTCATGAACTTTATTATCAACACAACCACATGATTGACGTGTAATAAGTTTGCAGTCAATCACATCTAATTTGAATGATTGAGGCTGATCTATACGATTCAATAAATTATTAACAGCTCTCATTAATACAATATCCAAATTTTGTTCAATACTTGTAATTGGTATTTCAGAGTATCGTGCAGTACTAGAATTATCAAATCCAATTAAGGCAATGTCCTCCGGTACGCGATATCCTTTTTCAAGTAATTTATCAATCATCCCAAATACGCACATATCGGTGCTTACTAAGGCAGCAGTCACAGGGAAATTTTCCTTAATGATCTTCTCTGCCATTTGTTTGCCACCGAACACGCTCATATTCCCAGGATCAAATACATAGTTTGATTTAACTTCTAATCCTAGATCCTTCATAGCTGACATGTATCCTGCGTAACGATATTTCATATCGTCCATAGTCATACTACCGAAGTAACCAATTTTCGTATGTCCATGTTTATGTAAATGAAAAATTGCTTCTTTTGCAGCCTGCTTATTATTAACAACGACCATTCCACCATTCATATTCAACTTTCGAATATCTTTGGCAACTGTTACAACAGGTTTTCTGTATACTTCTTCTAACTGCTTCAAAAAATGATCTTCAACGGCAAAATTCACAACTAGCCAACCATCTACTTTTTCCATCCCAATAGGAACATCAAAGTATTTACCGCCTGTGCGAATAATGATTAAACTCACATCAAGTTTTCTAGCAGCCATTTGAATGCCTTGGATCACATCTGTATAATAATTTCCACCTAGAAAAGGAGTTAAGACGCCGATTGTTCGTTGACGTTGCATTTATGTTCCTCCTTTTACCCCCATAATATTTCTAATATTAGTAAGAAGTATAGCATATTATGTAAGGCTAATATATACATTTCATGAATTGGGAGCAAAAAATGAAAGCGTTTCAATCACTTATCGTTTTTGAACAAAAAAACCTACCGCTAAGTATGCGATAGGCTCTGTCATCTAGATCCCGGGAATAGGCGATCTTTTATGTTCTGTTTTTACGTATTGTTTCTCAAGTTTCTCACGTACATCGTCTGGAATTTCTTTACCTTCCAAATAATCACTATTATGTGTGTACGTAATCCCTAATTCATCTTCATCCGTTTGACCATGCCATAAACCAGCAGTTGGTGCTTTTATAAGGACAGCTTCTGGTACCCCAATATGTGCACCTACTTGATTAACTTGTCGCTTATTCAGGCTACTAAGTGGTGTAATGTCTACTGCTCCATCGCCCCATTTTGTATAGAATCCAGTAATGGCTTCTGAAGCATGATCAGTCCCTACAACAAGTAGGTTCATATCAAATGCCAGAGCATATTGAACAACCATACGAGTACGAGCTTTCACATTACCTTTGCCACCACGGCTAATATGTTGATGTTTTCCAATGGTTTTGAAAGCATGTTCAACTTCTAATGAAATTTCATCAACAGCTTCTTCAATGTTCGTTTCGACTTTATGAGTTAAATTGAATGCTTCTGCTACAGCATAGCTATCTGCAATATCAACTTGTTCGCCATATGGTTGGAATACGCCAAGTGTAATGTACTCTTTTCCAGTTTCGCTGCTTAGTTCGTCCGTAGCTTGTTTACATAGTCCTACTGCAACAGCACTGTCAAGACCTCCACTAATTGCAATTAACAATCCAGTAGTACCCGTATTACGTACATATTCTTTTAAGAAGTCGACGCGCTTTCGGACTTCATCAGAAGCATTAATACTAGGTTTAACACCAAGTCTTTCAATGATTTGAGCTTGTAATGTACTCATATATTAACCGCAGAATTTATCAAACGCCGCAGTCAAATCAGCAGCAATATCAGCCGCAGAGCGATTTTCAATACTGTGTCGTTCGATGAAGTATACTAATTCGCCATCCTTCATTAGCGCGATGGAAGGTGAAGAAGGTGGGTATGGCGCGAAGTATTCGCGAGCTTTTGCAGTTGCCTCTTTATCTTGACCAGCAAATACTGTAAATAAATGATCAGGTGTAATCTCATGTTGAAGTGCATCAGCTACACCCGGACGGCATTGACCTGCTGCACATCCGCATACTGAGTTTATTACAACAAGAGCTGTTCCTTTTGCTGTAGGAAGGTTAGCTTCAACCTCTTCTGGTGTACGCAATTCTGTAATACCAACGCTAGTAAGATCATCACGCATCGGTTGAATCATATCTAACATATATCTTTCAAATGACATGGACATCCATAACACTCCCTTGTTTTTGTATCTGATTTCTATTATACCTTTGGAGCATGAATCAGTGCAACTCGATAAAGTGAATTTATGAGCTTAAAAGCTGCGTCTCCATCTGCTTCTCAATAGGAAATAATATTTGGAATATTGATCCTCGATCTATATTATTAAGTACTTCTATATGAGCATTGTGTCGTTTTGCTATATCAGCACATAGCGGAAGTCCTAAGCCCGTTCCTGTAGTTTTTGTTGAAACAAATGGCTCAAATATTTTGATTTTCATATCGTCAGCTATTCCTGGACCTTGATCGGAGACTGAGAGCAGTATTCCTTCATTACATATCCTCGTACTAATATGCAAATGACCATCTTGATCCATTGCTTCCATCGCATTGCGAGAAAGATTTAACATAAGTTGCTTAATTTCACGTTCATTAATCGAGATAGAAGGAAGTTGATCAGCTAATGTAAATTCCATCGTTTGACCTCTTAGATTGGCATCTGCAAGTAATAACGGGTATAAATCATCTATAACTTTATTAATTTGTTGCAACTCTTTTTTCACTTCACGTTGCTGGGCAAGAGCAAGAAAATCCGAAATAATCGCATTCGCTCTATCTAGCTCATCTATAATAATACGATAGTACTCATGCCCCTTAGAACCACTTTTTTCTTCGAGTAGCTGTACGAATCCCCGAATAACTGCCATTGGATTACGTATCTCATGCGTAATACTAGCAGCCATCTGGCCAACTAAACTAAGTCTATCCATATGATCAAGTTCATGACGAAGTACATGTAGTTCCGTTATATCTTGAACAAATAATGACACTGCTACTATTTGTTCATTCTCTTGCGAAATGATTGGTACAGCAGAAAACATATAGCAATTCTGACCATCAAATTGTGTAGTATTCGTAGCGAGTTTGTTCATAAATACTTGCTTCACTAGTTGCGTAATGGAAGAATTTACAGGTGAGGAAAGTACATCATCTAACTTTTGAATATATCCTATCTTATTACTTACGCGTCGAAGATTAGTATGCTTCTCATATGCTTTGTTATTTGCATACATAATTTCCCCGTTAACATTTACATTAATTATTGCAATCGGAGCATTTCTAATGACTTGGATCCATGTGTTTAATTCGTATTCAGTGCTATAGCTCATTGATTGGTACAAGTTTATTAAGTTATCTTTATTCTCTTGTCTAATGAGCAACATAAATGAATACAGTATTGTGCAATAAAAAATAATGCCATATCCGATTTCTTCCCACCATAATAGAGTATTGTTACCACTAATTTCAGTACCTGTACTTTGTAAAAAGAGGAATACGCAGACGATAGTTGTAACAGTAATACTACACAATACTAAAATAATTTTCCTTGCACTATGTAATGTTTGATACTTAGAGTATATGGTGAAGTTCACAATAGAAACAATAAATACATACGTTGTAAAGAGTAGGAACTCTTGGGCTGTAGTAAAATACAGTATGTGAAATAATACTGCGCAAACTGCTACCATTGCAAGATAACACCTACCTGCGTAAAGTCCAGCAAAAAATAATGGTATTAGAGCAAAAGAATATTGATAATTATTCATATCTAGTATGTAATGAGTTTGTAAAATGAAAGAGAAAAGTGAAATGGCACTAACAATTAATTTGCGTGAAGTTTGTGATTTAACATTCGTTGGATAGAAATACATATATGCAGCGGGTAAGGCAGAAATAGTAGCGTATAATATAATTGGATAGAACATATAAGAATCCCCCCTCAGCAAAATAACAGCTATAATAGCTCTAGTAAATTTCTGCAGGCAATCATAATCTATGACCATTTATATCGTAATTGAACTTCTATATGGTCTTTTACATATCATGTCATACGATTATTTAGAAAATTTTATGATGGATTCTTGTAAGAAAGGATATGTACAATAAGTGAGTTCTTATACTGGCAATGCTTCGCCTATCTTCTCGATTTATGTTAATATCTAGTATACACAATTACAAGTACCTTTTGTGGACATTTTTACATATTTAGCCAAAATAATTATGTGCAATTTATTAGCTTTTTCGACAAATCATTAATATTAAATGAAAATGAGGATTATTATGTACTACGATATTATTATCATTGGTGCCGGTTCTTCTGGACTAATGGCAGCTGTTGCAGCAGGAAAAAGCAGTACTAACGTCTTGCTTTTGGATAAAGGAGATAAACTGGGAAGAAAATTAGGTATCTCTGGTGGCGGAAGATGTAATGTAACTAACGCAAAAGATATTGATGAATTAATCAAAAATATACCAGGAAATGGAAGATTTTTATTTAGTTCATTAGCTACGTTCAGTAATTATGATATTATGAATTTCTTTGAATCTCTTGGTATAGCATTGAAAGAAGAAGATAATGGTCGAATGTTCCCGGTCTCGAACAAAGCAAAGTCGGTCGTTGATGCTTTAGTTGGAGAAGTTCGTAAGCTAGGAGTTCAGATTAAAGTAAATAGTCCTGTTGCTAAAGTCATTTATAAAGATGGAAAAGTGGCTGGGGTGGAGTTAACTACAGGAGAAATATATCATTGTCAGAAAGTAATCGTGGCTGTTGGTGGGAAATCTGTTCCTCACACTGGTTCGACTGGTGACGGATATGCATGGGCTGAAGAAGCAGGTCATTCAATAACTCAATTATTCCCTACTGAAGTTCCTCTTATATCAAGAGAGCATTTTATTACTGACAAAGAACTTCAAGGATTGTCATTGCGCGATGTTACTCTTTCTGCTTGGAGTTTAAAGGGAAAGAAACTTATTACACATCAAGGAGATATGATCTTTACTCACTTTGGAATTTCTGGACCAATAGTACTTCGTTGCAGTCAATTTGTTGTTAAGGAATTAATGAAGAGCTCAGGTACACCTATTAGAGTAACGGTCGATCTAAAACCTGAGTTAACAGTACAAGAAGTACACGATGAATCTTATCTGCTTTGTCAAAGTGATGCGAAGAAAATGGTGAAAAACGTACTCAAATCATTCGTTCCCGAAAGAATGATTCCACTATTGATGCGACGAGCGAATCTAAATGAAGAAATCACTTTCGATCATATTCCTAAACAAGAATGGCTTGAGTTAGCTAATCTAATTAAAGCCTTTCCGATCCGAATACATGATTCCTTATCGATTGAGGAAGCTTTCGTAACAGGCGGGGGAGTTACTTTGAAAGAGATCAATCCAAGCACATTGGAATCTAAATTAATGAGTGGATTATACTTCTGCGGTGAAATTCTTGATATTCATGGTTATACAGGCGGTTACAATATTACAGCTGCATTCACTACTGGCTATAATGCTGGTCGTGACGCTGCTGAAAGCTTAATGCCACACGAATAAATAATAAAACAGGCTATAGAACTGAAGAATGTTGAATTCCTCAGTTCTATAGCCTGTTTCTAGTCGTACGCTGAAAAGGATGAAAGACCTTCAATCGTTGGAAGCCCATCTTCTTGCGCAATCAAATCTTCATTAACAACATATGCAGGAATTGATATCGCATCTAGTCCATATGCTGTAGAAGCAATTAACTCATCTTGAATATGAGCTTGTTCAACTAAAGTCCCTCCATTAGCTTGAGTGATCTCAAGTGCCGAGGTAAGATCTTCATTAATTACATGAATATGTAACCTCGTTGCATCATGTAAAGAAGGATCGTAACCTAGCTCTTGTAATAATGAAAAAGCATTTAACGTACTTTGTTCATCTGGGAAATCAAATACAATCGCAGTCGGCGATGACATAAAAACAGCTCCTTCTATTGGACAAGTTCATTCCTAAATATAAGCTTTAGGGATATAACTTAGTTATCCAACAAGAAGGAGCTTTTTATACATATGAATTATCCACGGAATGGAACTAATTGTTCATTAATTGAAACTGTTTGTGCATAAACTTGCTGATAAATACGGAATAAACCAGCATATTGTTCAACAGCTTCCGCATTAGGTTTATAGCTATCCGCATGCTTCACAAATTGATTCGCACATTCTTCTAGACTAGTAAACCACTCGCATCCATATGCTGCAAGCATTGCTGCGCCAAGACCAGGACCTTGTTCATTCTCAAGTGAAACAACAGTAGCATTGAAAATATCAGCTTGCATCTGAAGCCAAACTGGATTTTGTGCACCTCCGCCGATCGATACAACTTTATCTACAACTTTGCCCGCTTGACGGAACATATCTACCGATTCATTCAAGCTGAAAGTGATCCCTTCCATTACAGCACGAGCAAAATGGACACGTTCATGAGAACCATCTACACCGATAAAGCTTGCACGAATGTTAGCATCTGGATGTGGTGTACGTTCACCAACTAGATATGGTGTAAACAGTAATCCGTTAGATCCAGGTTGAACGTCTTCAATTCCTGCTAGCATTTCGTTAAACGATTCATTAGCAGCAAAAGTTTTCTTGAACCAGCTCAAACTGTAGCCAGCTGCAAGCGTAACGCCCATTGCATAGAATGAATTTTCCTTACCATGGTTGAAGAAGTGAACTTTTCCAGCGAAATCTTTGTTTTTGTCATTCTCATAAGAAAGAATAACACCTGAAGTACCGATGCTGCTTAGCGTTAATCCTTCAGATAAGATACCAGCTCCGATTGCACCACATGCATTATCAGCACCACCTGCAAATACTTTTGTAGATGCAGATAGTCCAGATGCAGCTGCAACTTCAGGAAGAAGCGTCCCAACAAGACCATGTGATTCTACAAGTGGAGGACAGAAACTGGCAGGAAGATCGAATGCTTTCAATACTTCCTCGCTCCATGTTTTACCAGCCACATCTAATAGCAATGTACCTGCTGCATCGGAATAATCCATATGCAACTCACCAGTTAAACGGTAACGCACATAATCTTTCGGCAACAAGAAGATCGAAGCTTGATCAAATAATTGTTTCTCATGCTTACGAACCCATAAAATTTTCGGTAATGTGAATCCTTCAAGAGCGGGATTACGAGTTACACTAAGTAATGTTTCGCCAAGCACGGTTTCTATTTCACGACACTCTGCAGTAGTACGAGTATCGTTCCAAAGAATCGCATTACGTACAACTTCGCCAGATTCATTTAATAGAACAAGACCATGCATTTGACCGGAGAAACTAATACCCTCAATAGTCGATGCATCAATACCATTTGCAGAAGCTACTTCATTCATAGCTTCAATTGTTGCAGTTACCCAATCTTCGGGACGCTGTTCACTATAACCTGGACGGTCATGGAAAAGTGGATAGCTACGAGTAGCTTCCGCTGCAATATTACCTTTACGATCCATGAGCAAAGTTTTAACCGCACTTGTACCTAAATCAACACCAATAACATAGCTCATTGATTGTAACCTCCTAAAACTTTTTGTGTATTACTTAATATACTTCCTGCCAACAGAAAGTTACTTCGGAAGCCTTGAATTTGTCCGTAATTTCAGATAATGCTTCCTGAAACGAAAGCTCGCTTCGGAAGCATTATCTAATTCTTATATATGATTGAACTTCCTCTTCCAATAAAGGTTCAAAAAACGGGCTTTCAGAACCGAGAAGATGAGGCGCTACTTGAGGAAGGAGGAAGCGCAAGTGTACGTTATCGGTACACGCGTACCGGACTTCCCAAGTTCGCCTCATATTCGATGCCGAATCGACTACGAGGTCATTCATCGTTATCAAAGTCCGCTTTTTGAACTACCTATACGCTGTAAATTGCTTCACTTAGTTGCAGACGTAGTCTCTCGATACGACCAGATTTGTTATCAACAACTGGGTTTGTTAAAGCATGTGCTTCAAGAGCTTTAAGAGAAGATTTACCTGCAACAACATCTGCACCAATGCCAGTTGTGAATGTTGCATAACGATCATCAATTAGGCTATCGAAAGTTTTTTCTTCGATAAGTTTCGCAGCAGCTTTTAGGCCCCATGCGAAGCTATCCATACCAGCGATATGACCTAGAGCTAGATCATCCATTTCGAATGAAGTACGACGAACTTTAGCATCGAAGTTAACGCCACCGCGACCAATACCGCCAGCTTTAAGAACTTCATACATAGTAAGCGTTGTTGTGTAAAGATCAGTTGGGAACTCATCTGTATCCCAGCCAAGAAGCATGTTACCTTGGTTAGCATCAAGTGATCCAAGCATACCGTTTGTTGCAGCAACACGGATTTCGTGTTCGAAAGTATGACCAGCTAGTGTAGCATGGTTAGCTTCAAGGTTTAGTTTGAATTTATCTTGTAAACCGTATTTTTGTAGGAAAGCAATTGTAGTAGCAGCATCGAAATCATATTGGTGAGTTGTTGGCTCTTTTGGTTTAGGCTCGATTAGGAATTGAGCATCAAAACCGATTTCGTTAGCATAATCAATTGACATTTGGTATAGACGAGCAAGGTTATCAAGCTCAAGTGCCATATTCGTGTTAAGAAGAGACTCGTAACCTTCACGACCGCCCCAGAATACATAGTTTTCAGCGCCTAGTTCTTTACCAACTTCTAGACCTTTTTTAATCTGAGCTGCTGCAAAAGCATACGCATTTGCATTAACAGCTGTACCAGCACCATGTACATAGCGAGGGTTTGTAAAGTTGTTAGCTGTATTCCAAAGAAGTTTTTTACCTGTTTGTTTTTGGTAGTCTTTCAACATGGCAACGATTACATCGATGTTTTTGTTAGTTTCTTGTAATGTTGCACCTTCAGGAGCGATGTCTGCATCATGGAAGCAGTAGTAAGGAATGTTCAATTTATCCATGAACTCAAAGTTAGCTTCAACGCGAGCTTTAGAGCGATCTAGACCATCGTATTTATCCCAAGAACGAATCATTGTAGCAGAACCGAAAGGATCTGTACCGTTAGCGTTAAATGTATGCCAATATGCAACTGCGAAACGAAGATGTTCTTCCATCGTTTTACCTGAAACTACTTCGCTAGGATTGTATTGTTTGAATGCAAATGGGTTTTTAGAAGTTTTACCTTCGAATTGGATTTTATCAAAGCTAGTAAAATAAGTCATATAATGAATCCTCCTAAATTTTTTGTTACTTCTCGATATACTTCTTAGTAAACAAAAAGTAGCATCGGAAGCATAAACCTAATAAAATTAGTTTAATTACGAATGAATTTCTTACGAGATAATAACCTCAAAACATATAATTGAAATCGCTTTATCTTGTAACCTTGGTATTACAATAACACAGAAATACTTAGTTTGTCTATTAAATAAACTAAGTTTCTTTAAATAAATTAACCTTCTAATTTAATCTCCTGAAATACATCCTTTACAGCTTCCAGACTTTCGATAAGTTGTTAAATATGTTTGCTACAGAATGATCTAAAAATGAAATAGGCTGGATTCTATTAACACCGAATCCAGCCTATACATCAAACTTCATTTACAACTACTCATATATTATTATCTTAATTTAATTTTAGCTTTTTCTCCGTTATTATCTATTGATAATACAAGACTATCTTCTGAATCTGCAACTAAATCTGGAACTTCAATTACTACAAATCCTGTTTTGGAAGATAACGGCTTCACAGTACTCTTACTCAAATCGCCATCTATCATCGTAGTAGTACTACCATACTCATATTCATCCTTATAAAGAGCATTCATCTTTATACTACCGAGCATACCTGTAAACTTAGAAGATTCTTTTCCGTTATTCAGCACCGTGTAGTTCAAAACAATGAATTTATTTCCTTCTTCAGCACTAGAAGTAAATACATCATCACTAACTTTTTCATTAAACTCGAATGAATCCAATGTTATATCCCATTCGCCTAATGTAATTTTATCTCCTTGAGCGTAAGAAGCTTCACTTTCATTTGGTTCCTCAGTTGGCTCAGGTGTTGGAGCAGTTTCCCCACTAGCATCAGGTGTAGGCGTTGAAGTTGCATTGGTACTACTATTATTTTGTTTAGTTGCTGCGCACCCTGATATAATAATAAGTGCGACTAATGTAATAATCATCAAATAAGTCTTTTTCATAAAATATGTATCCCCTCTCTTTTTAATATTTCTACATTTTACCACGTTTTGTGATATTTAGGGGGTATTTTTGATTAATTCACCAAATTAACATAATTTAATTCAATTTATTAGTTTATGTATAAATTAATAAATAAAGAAAATTTCTTAAAGTTAATAGCGAATTTCTTAAGATCACTGACTAGACATGATAGAGTAATGCAAATGAATGCTCTACTCTCATGTAATCAAAATGCCAACACTTAGTTTGTCTATTAAATAAACTAAGTGTTGTGCTATAATATTTATAGAATCAAATCTACGGACGGAGGTTTCTCTTTGAACGCAAAATCTACAGGTGATCTTGCTCTAGTAAAGAAATTGAATTCTTATATTGTTTTGAGTTGCATTCGAAAATATGCTCCACTATCCCGTGCTCAAGTATCTGAGCAA
This sequence comes from Paenibacillus endoradicis, assembly GCF_024721975.1. The sequence goes on from NZ_JANQBB010000006.1 coordinate 252,802, forward strand.
ACTGGATTAAATAAAGCTACTGTTTCTAATTTAGTAACGGAATTGATTGAGCATAATTTGGTAATAGAAATTGGTCCTGGCGAATCGAGTGGTGGTCGTAAGCCCGTCCTGCTACTATTTAATGATAAAGCAGGTTATGCCATTGGGGTCGACCTCGGAGTCAATTATATTCGCGGAAATCTCGTTGAACTTAACGGAAGTATTGTAAAGGAATACTACCAAAAACTTTCTAATCAGAAGCGCGAGTTGGCATTTGATGCATTAGTTCAATGTATAGATTCGTTATTAAAACAAGCTCCTGAGAGCACGTATGGCATTGTCGGTATCGGTGTTGGAGTTCCAGGTATTGTAGATCAAAATGGGACGATTCTGTTCGCGCCGAATATGAAATGGCGTGAAGTACCACTTAAACAGATGTTAGAAGAACGATTTGATTTCCCAATTATTATTGATAATGAGGCAAATGCTGGTGCTCAAGGAGAACAAAAATATGGTGCTGGTAAAGGTATTCGTAATCAGATCTATCTAAGCGTAGGCTATGGCATTGGTTCAGGAATCATTCTAGATAAAGAACTTTACAAAGGTACATCTGGCTTTTCCGGTGAGCTGGGGCATCTGTCCATCGATTTCAATGGGAAAGAATGTACTTGCGGAAATCTAGGATGTTGGGAACTATATGCCTCAGAAAAAGCACTTTTAGAAGATGCTGCAGCGTATGGATTTGAGAATCTTGATGATTTGATACACGCAGCCGAAAATGGCGATGAGCGTGTCCTACAGTTATTTGAGAAGATTGGATTTTACCTAGGGGTTGGAATCGCTAATATCATTAATACTTTGAATCCAGATAGCGTCATGATTGGTAATCGGATGAGCCGAGCTGCCGAGTGGATTATGCCATCTATTGAGAAAACTGTACAAAAGCGTGCTCTTTCATTCCAAACAGAACAACTACAGTTTTTATTTGCTGAATTACAAGAACAATCTGCCGTTAGAGGCGCTGCTTACTATGCGATTGACCGCTTCTTCGAACAATTCAAAGCGATGCATTAATAGTATTAATCAGAAAGAGGATGCTTACTTGTCATATTTCATGACTTGTGTAGGCATCCTCTTTTCATACATTACATTTTCATTTATTACCTACAATGCTCATTCAACGTTTTACCAAATCTACTTCCAGCGGTGTAAACTTACGAAGGATGTAGCTTTTCCGATAATTTCTAAAGTTACAGTATGATGTTTGACAATGCCATTTGAGTACGTTGCCTCAAAGATTACATCATACATCCCTTTTTTCAAATTTGAAAAATCGGAATGCCATAGCTCCCCTGTCCAATTCATAACATTTTGCCGGAGCATAGTCGTTTCATATTTATTAAGTAGTGATACGGTTACTGCACTAGCATAAGTAATCCCGTTCGGACTTGAACTAGAATCCATAGCCCCCGTATTCGTAGTCCTAGCCTTCAATATGAATTTTTCTCCCGCATAAAATTGATTACTCTGCCAAATTGGACCTCCACTCGTTATTGCTGATTGATTATAGCGTAGTCTATATTGTTCCCATTGATCGGTATGGACGACTTCACCGATGATATCTAACTCATTTACAATTATATATTGGATAAGCTTTACAACATCGCTCTTCCCATCAGATACCGTTTGCTCAATCATATATCTCCCTATTAAGGCACGTTTGATCGCAAATGCATCGCTAGAATATTTATCTTTTGTTAGAGAGTAGCTATTATTCGGATTTGGATACACCGTAACCGTTCCATCTGGCGCTGTTACTTTATATTGAACAAGCAATGTATCATCATCAGTGTCTTTAACTTGATGTTTAATCTGAATATTATCCCCTTCCCAAATGGCAGATGGTGACCATGTAAAACCCGCTTCTGGTGGTTGATTCGTAATTATATTAAAGTATTTATCCGGTGCATATTGGCTCCAGTCATAGCCATCAAACGCTTTAACAGTAATTCGATATATCGTATTTTCAATAAGATTCCAGTTGCTAGGAATGATGAATGATTGACCAGAACCTGCAACCACCGTTGAAGTTTGTAATACTGTTCCACTAGCAGATTTTAAGACAACTTCATATTTTTCTTGTAAGTCATTATCTTCATCTATCATTTTCCAGTAAATTGTTGGTGTTAATGAAGTAAAAGTAGTAGCTGTAGTGGGGGATGTTCCTGTAGGAGTAGTAATATCAACAATAGGGAGACGATTAATAATCGTAATTGGCTTAGTAATAACCGCTGTAGCACCGTCATTATCTGTTACAGTTTGTCTAATATTCAAACTGCCAATTGTGGTAAATGATCTAGTGAAATCTGCACTTGCACTTACTGTAAATATGGTTCCATCATCTGTTACATATTCGTATTTATGTTTATCAATATATCCATCCATATCAGTAGCTGAACTAACGAACTTAATCTGCTCTCCACGATAGGTGATAGACGGAGTGGCCGTAAAGCCTGGAATTGGTGCTTGATTCAAAATTGTAATATTCTTTTTCTCTACATCGCTTTTCGCTTCCAATTGATCGACTACCCAATTCTCTAGTAGATAAGATCCTTTTTCAACATACGTAATAGATATGTTCTGCGTATACCATTCTTTTACCTTACCGGATGGTGACGTTAATCTCCAAAAAGATTGTAAGCTTGCTACATCTTCGGTATCTGCATCGGAACGACTAGAAGTATATGCATAAGGTTCATTAATATATCCAGTAGAACGACCACTTGTAATTGTAGTAGTTGGCGTTTGATTTAACACATTAAATGAGCGTGTCATATAGCTACTTGCTCCTAATGGATCACTTGCCTTTAATTCTAGCTGCCATGTGCCTACTGCTAATTTCCCTAGTCCTAAATCTTTCACTTTGAAACTCGGATGTTCAACAGTTCCTAGACTGTAGGTTTTACCGCCATAAGTAAGCTTCCATTGATACGTAACATTGTCACCGTCTTGATCGGGATTAGCAGTTGTATTGGTCACTTTATTAGTACTATCTCTATACGTGTCTGCCAATGGTTCAAAATCCGCAATCGGTGGGAAATTGATAATTTCTAAATAATCAGTATAGGTTTCTGACCAAAGCTCTGCATCTTTCACTCGTAACGATAATGTATAATTGCCTAAAGCGTTAGATCCTGCGGATACAGCTGCAGTTTTGATTTCATTAAATGTAGGGGTCGTACCACTACTAAGAATCAGTTGATTGTCTCGATATACCTTCCATTCTCTTGCAGTAATGCTGTCACCGTCGGGATCATAAGAAAGATCCGTTATTGTCGCTTGCTTGCTCCAGGAGACTGATTTAGGATCAATCGTAAATAATGCAACTGGTGGTTGATTGAATGGATTCGTGGTGACATACTTCACGACCTCACTTGACCAAGCCCCATCAATATCTTTTACTTTCAAAGAAACAAAATAGTCGGTATTGGCTTGTAAATGAGTTGGTGGCTTGCCAATTGTCCAATCGGTATCGTCTACCTTCTTCCACTTCCAAACCCATGTTGTTATCCCTTTGTTACGTTGTGAGTAACGATCTAAGTCGAAGGAATAATCGCTTATGGTTAACGCCTTACTTGAGTTAACAATAGCGGAAAACTCGGCTACTGGCGCACGATGTACATACAGTATTAATCGAGATAATGAGTCTTGACTCCATAAATTGTAGTTACTAAAGTTAGCTTTTCCTGTAGGATCATCTTGCACTTGAACCACCATTTCATACAATCCAATTTTTGTGAATTTGGTTGTCGGTGACTCCTGGTACTGTCCGATCCCTTCCATTACACCTGTGTTATTTTCATAGACACTTGGATCATGGGTCGTTTTGAATCGTTCATTAATCTTGCGGTCGTTCTCGAAATCTTCATAGTACGTATTAATCAACACATCTGAGCTGTAATTTCCTGTTGTGCTGTCATAGTTTAATACTAATGTGTCGGAGACACGTTTCGGATTTTTAACTGCGGTCTGTACCATATATTCACTTAGTTTTGTCGACATGTAAGAAAAATTCGTTCCTGCAAAGAAATAACCATTGCCATTATTAGAAGCAATCAAGCTTTCATTCGCTACTTTATTGTTGGCACTTCCCATAGCGGTAAAGAACGCATAATTTCCTTTTAACAGTAATGAAATCTCTTCTTCTACGAGTGGATCACTGAATTCTGACATTGTGCCTTGATGAAGGAATAACACATAATTGTTACGATCATCACGCCAATTCACTTGATTTAACAGTTCATAAAGCGTTGAACTTTCCGTACCCTTTACATAATTCGGAGTAACAATAATATTTTGTTTTAATAATTGTTTTGACATATCATTAACGGCTGCTTTTATACTTGCATCGTCTACGCCTGGTTTTGCCATTAAGATATGAATATCTACATTTTTCCGATCCGTAATATAACTTCCAATTTTATTAAAAGCGGTTTGGATCTCACTGATATTGTAACGTTGCGTTTGTCCTAAAGCGGTTTGAATTTTATTGGTTACCACTTCATTATTACTGTTACCAATACTAATATAGTCTACTTGCTGTTTGGATAGCTGTGTAATGGTATTACCTAGTGTGGATTGACGATCTAAATGAGGAATAGATAAGTCATCGATCCGAACATAATATTTTTCCGCATCAGCACGATAAGGCACTTCTTGTAGAATATCTGTGATATATCGTTTTTTTGCAACATACCATGAAGGGTATCTCACAGCAGAGTAGTAAACATTAGAACTTAAGGTAACCGTTTCCCCTGTAATAATGTCTATAAATTTTATTGCACCATTATAAATATTACCGCCTATCGCAATCACATTACCAACATGTGTTTTTGGGATATCAGTTATGTTGAGCAATACCCTTGTTGAAGGGTCTGTATAATCCTCATAGTAATAAAATTTCCCATCAATGATACTTCGATAAATGAGTTGGTTTTCATCCATAAAATAAATTAAAGGTTGTCTAGTCGTATTAGCATTAAGTCCAGTTTCAAATTCTCTTGATTTCCCTGTTTGGGGATTATAAATTTGAGTCGAATAATATTTGAGGACTGTACCATTACTATTATAAGTAGCCAAAGCATACATTATCTCGCCTGTTTTTTTTGAATACCCATAAGAATTTTTAAACGCTCTCACATTTGCGCTGAGATTTATATTGTTTAATGGTGTCTTATTATCACTTGCATTGTAATAAACGTCTGGAACTGATTTGAAATAATCATATGAATTTTTCAGTACTCTTATCGAACTGGTGTCATTACTAATTGGATAATATAATAACTCTTGATCGTTTAGTCCTGCTTTCATCATACCTACCAGGTTACCCGCTGAGTTTCTCCCTAGTGAAAATCGAAGTTGATCTGTGGTGTTCTTTTTCGCTAATATATCCTCAATTTTGATGACTTGTGCAAAATAACGTTCTTCCGTGCTATAAAAACCAAAAGTTTGTACTGCAAGATGACCGCCTGCGGTTACCTCAATTTGTTCTGTACTACTTCCTGCACACCCTCCACCCATTGTGGCATAGTAGCAAAAACTTACTGCTCCATCATTCACATAACTATCTAAAGGGTTAATTGGAACGACTTTAAGCCCATAAGATGATGCAAAGATCGTCTCCGAATTTGGATCATATACGGAGTTAACCCCTGTTGAATATCCTTGTATCTTAGTATCTTTAACGAATGTATGTTGTTTTGTCATAATGTCATAGTAATACAATCCTGCATTACTACTCGTTTGTCCTGGCAATCCACTAAAATAGTAAAGCCTACTACTTCCTTCACTAGATTTCTCGACATGAACCTTATAATCTGCACCACTTGCTTGCAATTGTGGTCTAAGCTGCTCATTGACCATACTATTGATTTGTTCCTGGGTATAACTCGTATTACCTACATCAACAATTACATCTACTTTACGTTTCTCTTTTACTTCAAAATCCACAAAAGGGGGGAGATTTAGAATCTCCCCCCTTTTCATCCTTCTTTTCAACTGCAAAAGTAGTTATGGATAATGAAGAAAGAGTAACTAGCAGTAAGAGCATAATTAGAATGGATTTACTGGCTACTTTCTTCATAGTTGTTAGTCTCCTTTATTCCCACGTATTGGATTTTCTTCGGTCACTGGCTGTTACAAAGGCATCAATTGTTGGTTGTCCAAATTCTTCTTGTACTTCAAGCAAGAATCTATATTTCCCTACATGCGTACTGTTATAGGTGACGGTCGTTTCATTACCACTTTGGAATAATACTTTCGCTTCGTTGAATATGCCATCGTTATTCGCATCGAAAATGACATACCAATTACGACTAACAATCTGGTCACCATCAGTAGAATAGGAACGATCGGTAAGTTCAAACGTTGCTAAATTCCCTTTCACTGGATCTCGATAGATTTTCTCTTGGAAAGTAAAGGTTGTATATGGCACTTCATCGGGAAGAATCGTATAGATTCTTGAAATTTCATCCGTATAGCCTAACGTGTTTTCCATATAAACGGTTACTTTATATTCTCCTGGTTTTTTGAATAAAACATCGATGATTTTACTTCCTTTGAGGGGGCTGTTTGTTTTAATTTGTGATTGGGGGATGTCATCATATGCAGATTCGATCTTCCATGTTGTTTTACTATCTACAATAGGATAACGAGAGGAGGTTGTTCCATTTGCGGTAAAGGTCACTTTTCTGTTTTCTTTCAATGTACCCGTTTGCCTTATATCTGCTTTCACTATAGGCTCTGTGACAACAAGAGAATGTTTCGTACAATCTTGCAAACTATCATTATCTACTACACATAAATTTATTGTTTTTGCCCCTAATGTGTCGTACCATATCCATCCGTCACCTTCATTTTTAGTAATCGGATTTTTAGCACCACTCATTGTCCAACGATAGGTTTCAATTGTTCCATCGGTATCATAGGAATCATAACCATTGACATAAACATCATCACCTAGCAGCACTTCTGAATCTGAACCAATGATCGCTTTAGGTATACTTCTCATTGGTGGAGGAGTCGGCGCGGGGATGCTTTCTTTAAATACTAATGAGGAAGCTTTTAACTGCCCTGAGTCTAAAGTTCCTGTGTAATATGAACTTGGCTTATAGTAGGCGAATACTCGCCCAACATAGATTTCTGTAAATTCGGTTTTATTGGTAAGCTTGCTTTTTGGTATTGTAAAATCTATTGAAGCACTTACTTTTAATTTGCTATTCCCTTCTACTCGTATTCCAGGGGGATTAATCGTACTATCTTCGGTACGAATATAGATCATGTAATAATCTATCGCACCAGGTTCACTAAGGTTGAGGACTTCCCCATCAAGCGTTAATTTTACGGTTACATCTTTATCCTCAAATTTAGTACTTGTTGGATCTGCTGTTAATGTGCCTACAATATAGGCATTAGTTGGCTTGGTGTATTGGTACGATATTGTTCCGTTATAGTCGTAGGCTTTACCAGGTAGTGTCTTAGCCGTTACATAGTATGACATTGGACTAGCGTACATATAACAAGCTGCATGTCCAGTGAGGAATGCCGGGTTAGATGTTGCAATAGTAGGTAATGAGTTTAATGGTTTAGCTTCAGGTATATATTGAACACCAACTTTAGGTGCTTTTGAATTGTACCCATTTGGATATATAGGACTACCCATAGTTGATTTTACTGCACCTTTAGGTAAATCTATTGAACTTGTTTCTACTTGATTTGAAGGAATACTATTACCTTTACTATCTACCCAATATACCCCTGTCGTTTTAAGGGTTATATTCACAAATGTTGCAATGTTCGTTAGTTTGTTGTAGGGTACATTACTCGGTATAGATCCCGATGTATTAGAGAAACGTTTCTGATCTTGGGAAAAGTCTGAGGTTTTTACCGTAGCAATTTGCCAATCTATACCGTCACTATATCGACACATTGCATTACCAGGGTTTGATGGAAACCATTCACCCTTACTATTTAAATATCCCTTTACACTTGTAGGATTTATTATTTTTTCTTTTCCTTTAAGAACTACTGTTATGGTTCGTTTATCTTGATTAATGGTCGTAGATTTTATAGTTACTGATCCTGAAAATGTGAAGCTATCTTTTACAATGTTTTCAGCTTCCTTTGGAAAAGTAAGAGTTATCGTTCGTTCATCTTTATCTGAATCTATTACCGATACAATAACTTCGGTTTGTAATAAAGTGTTACTTTCTGCCCTAACACCACTAGAAATTAGTGGTGTTAGCAACACTAAAGAGAGTAATACAGATAAAAACCTTTTCATTACTTATTCTCCTTTTCAGCTAAATCTCTATAATCTGATCCACTACCATTTCTTACACTAATTCCAATAAACTCTAATTTTTTATTTTCTAAATCTAAGAATGGAATATTACTTGTTACTTTTTCTCCTGGTTTAAGCACCCAATTATATAGTAATGTGGTATCGTTTAATGGCTCAAATCCATCTAACCATGAAGCAGAGTAGTGTAAAGAGTTACCAAATCCATTCATAACATTAACTTTCATAATCATATCTCTGTAATCCGTTGTAATTAACTTCTTTGACACGTTCTCAAGAGTTACATTTACCCATACAAGGTAATAAGCATCTTCAAATTTCCACAAGTCATATTTGTTATCTAGCGCCTTTGCTTCTGCTGCTGTTGTAGGATAAACATAAACTTCATTTACTGTCATTTTCAGTCCACCGTAAGTTAATTCAAGTGGCAACTCCACTAGTAGAGTTAGACCATAATCTTCAAAATTGTGTTTAGCCACTTCGCCTGTGTTGAACGATACTGTACCAGTAGCAGAATCATAACTAATCTTTACGCCTAAACCTTGTGCAATGTATCGAGCAGGAATGAATACACGACCTTTTTTCATTTCAGAAACAGTATCCATCACAACTTCCTTACCATTCACCGTAATTTCTTTTTTTCCAACAACTACAGAAACCGTATTTGTACCACGTACTAACGTCGCTGTATTCGTTGCTGACGACCATTTAATATTTTTGATTTCAACGCCTAATGCACTAGCGATCAAGCGTAGCGAACCCATTGTACGATTATCTTTATTGACATATGGAGCGGGCTCGCCCTCTGGAGTTACGAATAATTTACCGTTCACCTTAAACATTGGTACATCCTGTGCAGCCGCACTTATATCACCAGTTCCCCCTACAGCTAAACAACAGATAATTACGATAAGTAGTAACTTTTTCATATTAATTCTCCTCTTCTCATTATATTTTGATCGTTATTTTGCGAGATTTATCCTCAATTTCTTCTATAAAGCAAAAAAAGAAGCACCTCTGAGACATCTCAGGAAGTGCTTCTTCGCTATTCATAATATATCATAATCAATAATTAATTTCTATATTTTTCCTTTATTACTTCAAAAAGTGCTTAACCACCATTTGAATAAGTACATCCTCATATTAACCTTTAACAGATCCAGCTGCGATACCTTCAACAATTTTATCAGATAGGAATAAGAACGCGATTAAAATAGGTAAAATACTAATCATCAACGTAGCACCAATCGCGCCCCAGTCTGTTGTATACTGACCAATAAAATTCTGAATACCAACAGTAAGTGTCTTGTATTTATCAGAACTAATAAATGTATTCACAAAAATAAACTCATTCCAGTTGTAAATGATGTTAATAATACCCGTCGTTGCAAGTACTGAACTTGTCATTGGAAACACGATTCTGAAGAAAATTTTATGCACAGAGCAACCGTCAATAACCGCTGCTTCTTCCACTTCTTTCGGAAGCGTGTAATAGAATCCTAGTAATATCATAATTGTAATGGGCATATTGAATGCCACATAACTTGCAATTAATGATAGTGGATGATCGATAAGATGAGCCTTACTAAACATATTAAATAAAGGAATTAACGTGGAATGAACAGGAATCATCATTGCCACCATAAATAATCCAAGTACGAATGAGCTGCCTTTCCATTTCATTCGTGTTATTGCAAATGTAACCAAGCTTGCTACTAAAATTGTTATTGCAGTAGCAGCAATCGTAATCCATACACTATTTAAGAAATATAGATCTATATTTCCTGAATTCCATACTTTTGCGTAGTTTTCCCATTTAGGATTGGTAGGCAAAGCTAATGGTGACATATTGAATATTTCTTGATTATTTTTCAATGAGAAGAACATTAGCCATACTAAAGGAAATAGTTGAAATACCGCTACGCCTGCAAGTACAACATATAGTAAGCCGTAGCCGATCTTACTAACTACGCCTATACTATGTTGGCTAGATTTTTTATGTTTGATTGGAATTGTTCCCTGCATCATTCATTCCCTCCTAAAACTTTTCATTCACTTCCTGATATGATTTCTTAAATATGAAAAGTATCATCAGAAGCATAATCTATGAATATTGAATCTGTTCTTTTGTTGCTGTTAATTTTCGAACAATCCAAGTTACTACTAGACAGATGATCAATAGGAAGAATCCTATTGCACTAGCGTAACCAAAGTCATAAGATTTGAATGCAATGCGATACATATAGGACGCCATAACTTCACTTGCTCCATTAGGACCACCATTAGTCATAACATAAATCAAATCAAAATATTTCAATGACCCTACAAGAGCCAGAACAATCGTAACTTTAATTACTTCCATCGCTAGAGGTAATTTGATTTTGTATGCAATTTGGAAAGCATTTGCCCCATCAATCGTTGCTGCCTCTTCAAGTGAGGACGGTATATTTTTCAATGCAGCATAGTAAATTAAAATGTAAAACCCAGCATATTGCCAAATAATCGGAATGATAAGTGCATATAACACAATGGAAGGATTTGCTAACCATTCTGGAGTATTGGTAAAACCTAATGCTTCTAGTAGAGTATTAATAATCCCGTTCGTCGGATGATAGATTTTCATCCATAATTGTGCGATCGCCACCGATGATAATAACATAGGTATTAGATAAATCTTACGTAATAAATTTGATCCTTTAATTTTGGAAGATAACACTAATGCCACTGCCAAATATAGTACTAAACTCAATGTAGAAAAGACTGCTAATAAAAGCGAGTGACCTGCACTACTCCAAAAATCTTTATCTTGCAGTACAGCACTGTAATTTTCTAGACCAATGAACTTCATTGAACCGATACCATTCCATTCATGAAGTCCGTAATACCCGGTTAATACAATAGGTACATATACAATCGCAATAATGAAAAGTAATGCGGGTAATACATAAAGTGCAATAATCTTTTTGTTAGACATAACTTTATCCATTAGTAATAACTCCCTTCATGCGCCAATAATTTAAAGAAATGGCTTATCTGATTAATGTACAGATAAGCCATTTCTAGATATAGGTTATACGCTATATCTTATTGTCCCGCAGAAATTGCTGTATCATGTTCTTGTGCAAATTGCTCTGGAGTAGTTGCTTTACCGAATAAAGCTTGGATTTGATTAAGATGTACTTCAGCATCATCTGCTTCCATCTGTACATCAGCAAATAGTGTAATACTGCTAGCTTTGTTCATTTCATTAAACAAATCGATATATAGTGCTGGAAGATCAAGTGTAGAAGTATCTACTTTAGTCGCTGGAATAACACCCGCACCTGTTACAGCACGCTCGCCCCATTTTTGAACAAAATATTCTACAAATGCTTTTGATTCTTCTTTAACTTTAGAGTTTTCAGAAACGAATAGTCCAACACCAGGACCACCAACCCAACCATCGATATTACCTTTTCCGCCTTCCACTACAGGGAATTTGAAGAAGCCTACTTTATCTCTGAACTCTTGTGAATAGTCTTCATTTGTTGTGAAGTTTGGTAATTCCCAAGTTCCCATCAAGTACATAGCTGCTTTCTCATTAACAAATTCGGATTTACCTTCGTCGTTAGATAATCCATTGAAACCTTTGTTAAATGCATTTGCATCAACTAGTTTTTGTACTTCTGTAGCTGCTTGAACCAATCCTGCATCAGAGAAAGATCCTGATCCTGCAATAGCTCCTGCCAACGTTTCTTGTCCAGCAATTCGATCAGCCAAATACATATACCAAAGTGAACCTGTCCAACGATCCTTGTTACCAAGAGCAATCGGAGTAACACCATTATCTACAAGCACTTTCACAACATTTTGGAACTCTTCGTATGTTGCAGGTACTTCTAAGTTGAATTTCTCAAAAATATCTCTGTTATAGTAAATTGGTGCAATATTAAACTCTAACGGTAAAGCATAAGTATGATCATTCATTGAATACGCTTCCGTTGTACCTGCAACGAATTGATCTTTAAGCGAACCATCTAATAGTTCTTCGATCGGCGCAAATAAGTTACCTTCTACATAAGGTTGCATGAAACCAGCCGCCCAAGTTACACCTACATCTGGTAGCTTGTTAGAAGCTGATAATACTTTTAGCTTATTTTTATATTGCTCATTTTCAAGTACTTCTGTCTTAATCGTAACGTTTGTATGTTCAGCTTGATATTCTGTAATAATTTCATTAACAATTTTATTCTGACCAGCTGAGATACCTTCAGGCCATAAATGCATGAAATTGATTGTTACTTTTTCTGTTCCTGCTTTGTTACCACCATCTGCAGGTGAATTTCCTTCTTTAGATGAGTTATTACCACATCCAGCAACCAATAATGTGAAACATAACGTTAATAAAACCAACATCTTTTTGTTTTTGTACACGATTACACAACCCCTTTTGTTTTGTAAGCTTTCGTGGACTTATTAGCTTCTTATTCATTCTAACAAGCACGCAATCGAGATGTAAGGGCATACATTTTGGGGAAACTACCACTATTATTGGATTGTAGTATCGTTATGAATGCTTTTTTCCTTGCGATATTGCGCTGGACTAATACCTGCTACTGTACGAAATACTTTTCCGAAGTATTTATCTGTCTGATAACCTACTTGTTCTGCTATATCTGCCATAGAATCATTAGTGGTAAGCAATAGTTCTTTCGCTAACTGCATTCTTCCTCTTGTCACATAATCTGAAAATGTTAAACCTACCTGTTCTTTAAACAATACGCTAAAGTAACTTGCATTCATGTGTAAATAATCAGACATCTCTTTCATCGTAATTTGCTCTGATAAATGTTCGTGTATATATGTTAATGCCGCATTAATATGTGGATTTTGACTAGAATGTTGGGAAGCTTCTAATCGTTTCGTATCGACTACTTCAGCCATTACCTTATACCTCGCTTGCTCTTCTACACGTAACATAGCTTTTTCAATTGCCTGTATGAGACTAGCTTTATCAATGGGCTTCAATAAATAATCAACTACGCCAAAACGCAATGCTTGCTGTGCATAAGAAAAGTCTGAATAACCTGACACTAGTATTACGTTCGGTCTGTTCTTAAACATGTCTAGTCTCTCTACTAATTCTAAGCCTGTTAATTCTGGCATCCTAATATCACTAATTAGTAAATGAGCATCGTTATGTTCTAACCACTCTAATGCTACGATGCCATTAGCCGCTGTCTCAATTCGATATTTCCCTCCAGACCATATATCAAGAACCTTTCGTATTCCATCTCTTGTACGAGGCTCATCATCTACTATTAAAATTGTTTTCAACATTATTCCCCCTTAAGTGCGATCGGAATATCAAACGAAACCGTTGTCCCTTTGCCAGTTTCACTTTCAATCATCAACCCTTCGCTTTCCGTCCCAAAGTATAATTTAATACGTTGCTCAGTAATACTAAGACCTACTCCTGTCGATTTACCCTCTTGATTGTTGCGATTTTTTCGCTTGATTCGTTCCATCACTTGCTCAATCTGTTGCTCACTCATTCCAGGTCCATTATCACTGACTTTTATCCGGATATGTTGTTCAGTCAAATTTTCAACTACGCTTAGTTTTACAATACCTGATCCAATCTGTTGTTCTACCCCATGATGGATTGCATTTTCAATTAAAGGTTGTACAAGCAGCTTAGGCATAACAATTACTCTGCAGTCTGGATCAACTTCGATACTCCATTCCAATCGATCCATCATTCTCATTTTCATAATTTTCAAATAGCGTTCTGCATGATCTATCTCATCACCAAGCGTCACCCATTCATCTTGCTCATCTCGATTAATGACATATCTGAAAATCCCCGACATCGCAACAATTGCTTCAGCAAGCTGTTCTTCTCCACGAGTCTCCAACTCCCAATACAATGCCTCTAATGTATTGAATAGGAAATGAGGATTAATCTGTGCTTGCAGTGCTTTCAATTCTGTCTGACTTTGTAATATTTCTTTCTCATACACCATTTTAATTAATCCATTCAGCGATTCTACCATCTGGTTGTACGTATGATTCAATTCATTAATTTCTATCGTGGCAGATTCTATTGGGATTACTTTAAGTGTACCAAGTCTTGCCACTCGCATTGCCCGTATTAAGCGAAGAATAGGCTTGCTAATCATTCCGGAAAGAAAATAAGTTGCTATTAAAAACAGTATAATTCCAGCTAGCAAAGAAATAATGATTCCGGTTCTAAGCACCGAGATCCCTTCTGTAGCTTCGTCTACCGGTGTTAATATCGTAATTTGCCAGTTTACATCCTCAATCGTACGCTGCACACCGTAATAATATTTACTATCAATTTTGATCGAATGTTGTGCGGTAATTGACTGAGGAAGGACTATGTTCTGAGGACTATTCGTATTCAGGACAGTACCAATATCATCCGTCAGCCACATATATTCATTACTTGCAACAGAATTAACACCATCTACCGAAAGATCGGTCAACTCAAAATAGTTCACATCCAGATAAATAAGCAAGTAACCAGCTTGCGAAAATGATTGATTCATTAATCTAACATGTCGCATAGCAATAACTATATCCGGATTTTTCTCATCTGTACCTAGCCACACCAATCCACCTTTCGCTTTATCTGCTTTGGCAATCCACTCTGCAGGTAAACGATCATTTAATTTATTTTCAGTAAGTGGTAATAGTGTCGAATAATCTGTTGTATAAAGTTCAATAGAACGGACACCTTTCATATAGGCTTCATGCTTTCTTACTTCTTGTTGTAGTTGTTGCCTTGCATCAAATGATAAAGGTTTGCCATTCAATTCTTTTTGCATCATTGATTGTACAACTGCATTAGTAGCGATCTGTGCGGTGAAGTTATCCATTTGATTCAATAATAGCGTTATGTTTCCCGTTGCTTGTACTGCCGTATTCTCCATATGACGCTCTGTATTCACTTGTAGTAATTTCGATACTTGATCGTTCAAATAAAATCCAACTGACGATAAAATCGCAATCATAATGACCATATAACTAAGAAAGATTTGATTTCTTAATGTCTTGAAATTAAATAGATTTTTAAATATACTAATCACCTCGTATGATAACGTTTACAAAATTAACATTAGTACAATCTTAGATAACTATTTCAAATTTGTCTAATGAAGAGTCTCTTTACTACCATTCTTCATATATTGATCATTATCTCTGTGCTAAGCATTATACCTTATTTAAAGTTTCAAGCAACACAAAGAAGCTATTCCATCGTAGTGAATCACTACTTGGACAACAGCTTCTAAACTAACCAGTTCATAGCTCACAATCACGTTGTTATAAATGACCTCTTAATTTTTTGCGAAATTGTAATGGTGCAATTCCTTCTTTTTTTGAAAAACAAGCAGTAAAATATGCACTGTGAATAAAGCCAATTTCCTCAGCAATTCTAGTAATACTCCATTCTGTTTTTAGCAGTAATCGCTTTGCTTGTTTCATTCGATAGAACAATAAATAGTCCATTGGCGTCATTCCATACACTTTCAACATACAGCGTGACAAGTAGTTAGAATGATAGTTTAGTGCTGATTGTAAACTTGCATTATTAATTTTTTGTGTGTAATTTTGCCTAATATATATTTCAATTTTTTCAGCTAATTGAATAGCAGTTCCGTCTGAGCTAGTAGTAAGTTCTCGATCCATATATTGAATGAATTGCTGAAATACAGATTGACGTTTCCAATTACGTAAAGAACGCGGCTCTTGTTCCAACTGAAAAGATTTGTTCAAGTAACGCCATCGCTTTATCAGATAATATCGAATGCTTCGGTAATAGAACAGAACAAACCTCAGTGTGATTAAGATATGCAACTTGTTTATGTTGCTCTATTAACGCTAACTGTTGGTCCAGACAATTCTCCATGCTCACATACTCATTTCATGAACCAAAAGTATGAAAGTGAATCCATATCATTTCGGTAACTTGATCACAAGCATTAGCACCTTGATGCTCAGCATCTGGTCTTAAAACAAGTGCTTCACCTGGCTTTATATTCCATACTCGCTCACATTCCAAAATGCTTAATTCCCCTTTGGTCACGACAATTAAATCAAATACACCTATATGTTTTCTATGAATATGACCTTCCCCAATTTGATAAAAAGCTCTACCGCAATCGATAAAGCAAGGAATAGGCGGAGACACAAAATGAACAATATCGGAATACATTCAATCCCCTCCAAAGGTTGATATTTCTAGGTTTATAGTTGCGTAAGTAGATAAAATTCCTTCATATATCCTTTATCATAAAACACAACAACATTTCTATAAAGTGGATAAGTTAAACGTCTACCGTATAGTGTATTTTTATTTATTATTTACAAACAAGTACATGGTTGTCCCACTTAACTTAGTATAGCCCTTTATAGTCATTAACAGTTGTTTCACACATGCTATAATAATGAAGTTGCTTGTTCACTTAGAAAGGGGAATTGTTACTATGGTACAAGCTTGCTGTCGTATATTAATTATCGATGATCACGAGCATGCTCGTGAAGGTATCCGGACGATTGTCGAAATGGATCCTCATTTCGTTATTATAGCTGAAGGTACTTCTGGAGAAGAGGCAATTGAGCTTACATCACAATATATGCCTGATCTTATTCTGATGGATATTCAGATGCCAGGTATTGGTGGCCTTGAAGCCACGAAGCGTCTGAAGAATAGTTTTCCTTATATTAAAATTATTATGGTGACAGTCTCTGATGATATTACGCATTTATTCGAAGCGATTAAGTATGGAGCGCAAGGATATCTCTTAAAAAACTTACAGCCAAGCGCTTGGCATGATTATCTTCATGCAGTTGCTTTAGATGAAGCACCTGTTACAAAAGAACTTGCATTTCGTATGTTAAAGGAATTCAATATGAGTCCTACCGCTTCAGATGAGAATCATCCTCTTACTACAAGAGAACAGCAAATTTTACAGCTAGTAGCTAAAGGAAATTCCA
Source organism: Paenibacillus endoradicis (assembly GCF_024721975.1). The sequence goes on from NZ_JANQBB010000006.1 coordinate 270,140, forward strand.
ATCGAGATATCGCAACAGAACTGAATATTTCTGAACATACCGTTAAAAATCATTTGAAAAACATATTACAGAAATTACATCTTAGTAATCGTGTTCAGCTAACAAGGTATGCTTATGAGCAAGGCTGGATTAATATGCAACAAGACGATCGCTTCTAATCCTATACATTTACGGAGGAATCTCTTAACCATGTCATATAAAATGATCAAATGGCTGATCCTTATTATTCCTACATTAACGATAGGTCTATGGGAGTACGTTCGTCATGATTTTTTGCTATCTTACATTTCAATGGAGTTAGGTAATATGCTGTCACCTATCATTGTATTTATTGTAACGATGGTGTTCCTTACTAAATTATTTTCAATGATGGAGAAAAGTCAGAATGATCTTAATGAAGCTAAAGCGATTCAAGCAATATTGCTTGAGCGCGAGAAAATCGCTGCTGAACTTCATGATGGTATTGCTCAATCGTTATTTCTACTAAATGTACAAATCGAGCAAGGACAACAAGAGCTAGATCACGATAAATATATAAAATTAAAAACTAATATCCATAAGACGGATGCTTACGTTAGAGAAGCGATTACTAGCTTACGATCACCAATACATCTGCAAGGCTTTAGTTGGAACGATAGCTTAGTACAATTTATTGCGGAGCTTCATGAAGACATGGATATTGAGGTTATTATCAATTGGAAGCTAGAAGAAGATACGCTTCCACTAAAAGAGAAAATTGATTTGCTACTTTCGATTCGAGAAGCACTATACAATGTGAAGAAACATTCTCAAGCAACTTGTGTATGGATTGATGCTTTCCCTACCATAGATGGTTGGTATTGCTGTGTAAAAGATAATGGTATTGGTATGCAGCTTGAACAACAAACCCCAACGCAGAAATTTGGAATTCGAATGATTCATGAGCGTGCTAGCATATGGAATTGGAGCTTTGACATGGAACGAAAAAAAGAACTTACTTATTTTCGTATTCAAAAACATTGCTAATACTATCGATTTTCGTTTATTGAAACTTCCATTGCACATAGAAAAGCCGTATTCGAACTGTAGTTAGAATACGGCTTTTCATTCTGTTTTCCATTATTTTAGTTTGCACCATCTAATTTACGTAAACGAAGCAAAGCAATTACTATGATTATAAATGCAAGTAATGCTAGCATTGGGATCGTAATAAATCCAAACCAGTTTAAGTAATCCTCTTGGCATGAAGTCGGACCACATGCCGCAATTGTTGAATCAGGAGGTATCTTCTGAATGATTGTATGGTATATTGAGAATCCGCCTCCAATAATAGCTAAGGGCAAAGTATACTTAACAATCGCTGTATCTTCCTTAACAAATGCTATTCCTAATACAATTGAAAGAGGATACATAAAAATACGTTGGAACCAGCATAGACTACATGGCGTGAAGTGCATAACTTCACTCATATATAAGCTTCCTGCAGTTGCAAATGTAGCTACTGCCCAAGCTAGAAATAACCAAAACGATTTACTCTTTTTTTTATTTGTATCTTTCTCATCCACTCTAGTCTCCTCCTCCCCAATATTACGAAAAGATCAACTCTCACTTAAATGTTGAAGATCATCTAGTAACTTGTTGAAATCTGTTATTTCACCTTGAACTATAGACTGTATCGTACCTTTATCAGTAATCATAATTGAAACAGGGTAACCTGAAACTTTGAAAAGCTGCTTCATCTGTAATTGTGGATCGAGTAGAATCGGCATAGTAAGGTCATATCGAGTTTGAAATGGTTCGATCTCTAATGTGGTCTCCCCCATATTGATTGCAACGACCTCAACTTCAGGGGCAAATTGTTGCACTTCATTTAGTAATGGAAGTTCATTAATACACGGCGTACACCAACTTGCCCATAGATTAATAAGCATTGGCTTTCCTGTAAATTCTGCTAAAGCAATTTTTTCATTATTCATATTCGAAAGCTCTATTGCAGGTAAAGTATCGCCCACTTTCAGAATGGATACATCGTTATGTCTTGAGCCTACTACTAGATATATTATAATCAAGATTCCAACGACAATAATCGACCATTGCATTGCTTTTCGACTATTTCTGTTCACGTTGTAATGGTCCTTCCTTACCCCAAAATAATGAAGCATATGCCTGCTGAATTCCTTCTCCACCATAAATTTCACTGATCTCATCGTAATTACCGCTTAATTCAACTTTACCATTATTAAGAAATATAATTTGATCCGCTATTGCTTCAGCAACTTGCAATTGATGTGTTGAGAAAATAATTAAACAACTATTTTTCGCAGCTTCAATCATCATCGCAGCAAATCGTTTCATCCAATAAGGATCGAGTCCATTGGTTGGTTCATCTAACAATAGAATGGAAGGATTAGAAAGCATAGCTTGTGCTAGTAATAATCGTTGTCTCATCCCTTTTGAGAACGACTGGACCTTTTTCTTTCCCGTGTCTTGCAAGCCAACCTCAATAAGTAGCTCTTTAACTCGAGCTCGTGATACGCCCTTAAGATCGCCCCAAAAAGATAATACTTCATAAGCTGTAAATCCACCTGTAAATTGAAAATCATCTGGCATATATCCGATATGCTGTAAATATTGCTGTCTTGAAGTGTGAACATTCAATCTATCTATCGTTATTTCTCCACTACTGGGTATGGATAATCCTGCAATCATACGAATAATTGTACTCTTTCCCGCTCCATTACCACCGCAAAGGGCAACAATATTACCTGAAGAAAAAGTAAGATCGAGAGGCTCTACTAGCTGCTGTTCACCTACACATTTGGAAATATGATGGAGATCAAGCTTAACCATGTCGTTTCCCCCTCTCCCATAACCAACTTGCACATCCAACATATAAGACGACGTGGAATATTAGTAACAGACCAAATGCAAAACTTCCAGAATCATCTCTTATCCACGAAACCCAGTTATAGTACTCTGGACCAATAATAGAACCGCCACCTAAAGTAACAATTGTATAGATACGAATCCATTCAGCGGGATTTAATAATGTAGCGATAGTAAGTGCAGGCTTAATCCATACATAAGGAAGCTGTCCTAATGCCGCAATAAGAATTGGAACCCAACCAATGATAGTGAAAAACCATACAGCAATAACATAGGTTAATGCTTGCCAACGGTTTTTCGTAATAGCTCCAATAAGAAAAGCAATGCTAAGATAAGCGATAATGATACAACTAGCAAATATAAATAGTAACAAATAGGTAGACAACGCGAATCCTTCTGTAAATAAAGTACTTACAATACCTGTTACTGCAAATGCTACTGTAACTATAGTTAGTAAGACGATTAATACTCCTATATATTTCCCAATAAGAAGTGAGCTAGATGATAATTGATAGGTATATAATAATTGTGCACTTCCATCTTCCTTCTCACCAGTAAGCGAAAATGAGCCTAGCATTAATGTAATAAGTGGAAGAAGATATAAGGTCAAATTAATTAACATTCCTGTCATTCCGGAGTAACCAGACGTATATCCTTGCCCATTAATAAGGAGCAAGCTAAGCATAAAGATAATAAATAATGCTAGAAATGCATAGGACCAAGGGTTACGAAATCCAAGACGTACCTCTCGCTTCATTACTGTTATGATTTCATTCATAGAAATTCCCTCTAATGACTAGCAGAAGCTGCATCATTATTCGCAGTCTCGTCCATCAACATAGGCTCATGTGAGGCAGAAACGTCCTCTTCCATTGTCATCTCGTGCGTTCCATCAACTTCATTGTCCACCGCTTCGTGATCGTGATCAGCACCATGTGATTGCATCATCGTATGATTAACTTCCCAGCTATGCGCTTGTAGATCAGTAGCCGTCATTAATGTCCCAACAGCGTGTTCAGCTATATATTGCTCCGCACTTGCTTGATCTTCGAACGAAATAATCCCGTAAGCCATCGGTGTTTGAATCGATGTGTCATAGACATAATATGCTTTTTCATATTTAATCCATTGCATGGTATTATAGTCACGTACATAAGTAGCACCAACTGTGGCAGTACCGTTTTGTTCCTGCCATGTGTGCAGACATCCGATATCATCAAATTTCAGCGCTCGTCCTTCAGTAGTAATAATTTGCGTAGCAAATTGATCATCTTTAATTGCCATATTGCATATTACGCATCGATCCGTATCCTCATTAATAGCAACGGGCTCATAAGCTTCATCGGAGCATGCTACAACAATCATCGTGCTTACTATCATTAACAGAATTAACTGTAGTAATTTCTTCTTCATCATATTCTCCTCGATTTGTATATTATTATTATTGAACCTATTAATAATGGTATCCAGATTAATAGCATCAGCCAACTTGAGCGATCGACTCGATTACTTTGCATGAAATTCATAGATTGCAAGCGTGGGGCGCGATCTTGTAACCACTGCTCTTTATTGTCCTGATACAGTTGCTCGACGAATTGAATTCCATTGCTACCGAAAAACAATTGGAAACCTGGTTTTCTCTCCACTAACTCCATAAAAAATGGTGAGCTTGCATAAGTTAAATTACTAAACTCATCACCATCTATATCAACTCCTTGAAATGTATCCCAATAATTATTAATAACATTTGGAATTGATGAGCTATCGCTCCATATATTCGTTACATTACCGATGAAATTATTATCTTGAATATTTTGCTCTGAAGAACCAATGAGCTGTAGTGCAACAAAATTATGGTGAATATCGTTCTCACTTATCTCTACTTCACTTGATTTCTCTACATATATGCCAACGCGACTTTCGGCAACCGTATTGTTCATTATTGTAATATCGATTGCATCAAATAGTAATATGCCTTGCGAATTAACATTACCAGCTTGTTTTTCTAGTACATTATTTTGTACAACAATGTTCTGACTAGTCATAATCATCATGCCTGTTATATTAGCGATACTGTTATTCTCTAGTAACTGAATGTTAGAACCATACATCAAATGATAGGCATATCGAGAGTTTTGTACCATATTGTTCTTTATTATTAAATTGAGATTATTCTCATTATAAATTCCATCGTACATACCATTAATTTCATTACTAGTAATCGACATATTTTCTGAGTTATACAGCTGAATTCCATTACCTCGATTACTCAACTTCTCTGTAAATTTTCCGCTCCAAATTATTTCATTATTAGCAACCGTACTCTCCGTTGCATTATCAATGGCTATTCCTGTAGCTCTCGTCTTAATCTTAAGTTTTTCTAGCTGTAGATTTCTCCCTGTAGCTGTAATAACAGCAGTTTGCGGATGTCTACGTTTATCGTTAATCTCGACGGTTGACACCATTACTGTGTCGCTAACGATTGCAATAGCTTCCTGCCCGTCTTCGATAACAAGCTTCACATTTGATCCACCAATAATGGTAATTGGCTTCTCAATAATTATTGAACCGTTGTAATCTCCAGCCGCTAGTTTTATTATTGCACCTACTTCGGCTTCATCAATAAGTTGCTGTAAGTCCTGCGGTACTTTGTTACTATTGCTTTTTAACGTTGATGTGGCAGATGAATGTGGTACATTGCTAATAGAAAGAAAACATACTATCAATAAGATGTAAAATAAACGAGATGGTAATGCTTTCGTCATTCTGGCAACACCTCAATCGTCTTCTTCTGCATCATATGTGTATCGTCAACATTGAAATGAAGATATACTTCGTTTTCTCCTGCTTGTTCAAATCGTACATTGGCTTCATATGCTAGACCTTCCTCTACCTCTACTTCTGTTGTCTCAAATATTTTTGTTGATGAGCTGTTGTTACGAAGCTCAATTCTCAGCCCACCGCGAACATTTACATCTTCTAGTAAATGAACAGTAAGTAAGTTATCTTCATCAATTGTCGGCGATGAAGGCTGGCTTGTTAGCTCCGTCGTAACTTTAGGAATAACCAACTCCATCATTGGTTGAGACGAACTAGATTGTGATTTACTACAGCCGCTTAAGAACAACATTACGATTAGGATCAGTATGCATATTGTAACTAGCGCTGTTTTCTTCATTTGTTCACCACTTTTCACTATACATTTTCCTGAAATTACTATTATCTCTATTAGTATAGTGAGCTTAGTACTTATTCAAATGACTACATAGAGCTATATTCCCTTCCTATTTGTGGATGAATTTTGACAATTACAATCCAATTTATTTCGAAATAGTTCAGCCACCAAACCATACTAATGAGACAAGATGAACCTTTTCCTACGAAACTATTAGTACTTTAGCAGAGTAAGTAGGTAGTTTAGTGATGGCTATGCCCTTCAGAAGTCACAGGAATATCTGTTATTTGCTGTTCAAGCTGGGCTAACTGCTCCAAAGCTTCTGAACCAATCGCTAATCTTTTAGAAGGCATAACTTCCATACCAGAAGATGATACATAGCTCTGTATAATATAAAGACCTTCAGAGGTGAAGATGTGATTGACCTCATAAACACCAGGAGTTCGCTGAATAGCTGGCAATATTATAGCCTCGTCGGGTGAATTCTCCTGCCATATCTTGAATTTTGCTTCCTCAGCCTGCTCAAACGGTTGACTACTTTTTTGAACGGTTAACGATAGAGTAATAGCTTTATTCAGTTCTATATCTGAAGGTAATTGGAGATCAACAGTCAAATGAGGAGTTAATCCATTCTCATCCGTATTCTCTACTTTAGCAGTACATGCACTTATAATAAAAACAAATAGCAGTAGCATTGACAAGGATAACGCGCGATTAAATAACTGATTCATACTATCACCTCTTCTACGAAGAAAACCAATGCCGTAGCGGCTTGATTCTACGAATAATTAATAAGTCAAGCAACAAAACAATAATTATCGACAAGCCGACAAGCGGCATGAGTGCACCACAGATCAACATGATGATTATTAGTCCTACTGTTACTTTCTTATTTCTGGGCTGAGAAGGAGCGCCAAGTTTTCCTTTAGGTTTTCTCTTTTTCCACATGATATATGAGCTAATTGCTATTAATATTAAACCTATACAAGCAATTAAACCTACAAGCTGATTGACTAATCCAAACAATCTCCCTTCATGAAAGGCAATGCCTAACGATATCGCTTTGCCCATAACACCATAATCTGCATATCGTACGTCAGTTAAGATTGCACCACTATATTGATCGATATGTAATGTTGCATCTTTACCAGGCTTAATATGAGAGGTAGAGAGCGTGAATACACCCGTTTCCCCTTGCGGTAATGTTATTGTATAAGGCAATAATACGTTATGATTTGCTGCAGTGTTGACGATGGTATCGATGTTTAAAGGTAAATAGTCACTACTTGCGGAGATTGGTACAGGAAGATTCTGAGTAGCCCAAGGCAAATCTTCAGCAATATCCTTCGCCACGGTAACCGATTGTGGTTTTTCACCGAAGCTATAAGCGTAAGGGGGAGTATTCGTATTTGTTGAGTTAGCTAATTTATCAATCTGTCCACCTAAGACACCAGACCACGGTAAACCAGTAGCAATCAAAATCACAAGCAGTAAAGACAACCAGAAGGCTGGAACTGCATGAATATCACGCCAGAACATCCGACTACCTGGTTTGCTTAATCTAGGCAATATCGTCCCCCATATAGATGATTTATTACGTGGCCACCAAAGAAATAAACCCGTAATGAGCAAGATAATAGCCCAGCAAGCTGCAAGTTCAACAAGCCTATTTCCCAAAGTACCACCAACTATAAGTTCACTATGCATTTTTTTGAAAAAGGCAGAGAAGGTCTCATCACTGTTCATAATTCCCAAAATATTACCCGTATATGGATCAGCATACATATTAGTCGAAGTTCCATTGTTAGTGGTCGACATCATTATAGTGGCTTCAGGTGAATCATTAAGTGTTATGGACGAAATTGTTGTTCCAGGATAGGCAACTATCGTTTTCTCTATAATCTCTGATGGTGATAATGCAGAGGCTCCGACTTCTCGGACAGTTAGCATATCCTTATACAAATAGCCCTCGATCTGTGGTTTAAATAAATAGACTCCTCCACTGAAAGCCAAAATGATTAGAAATGGGGCAAAGATAATCCCTGCGTAGAAATGCCATCTCCACATAGATTGATAAATAGCTTGACGAAAACTAGATTCTCTTCGCTTCTCATTATTAGCAGGTGAATTGTTCAAACTATCAGTAGGTATAGCACTCATTATTTTCAACTCCGTTCATGGAATAAATACTACTAATTTAGTATAAATACCCGATAAGTAAGATTGAATGACTCTAAGTAGCTATTTATTCAACTTTTTGCAACGGAATTGTAACTGATTTTTTGTTCCTTTGGGCCGCAGACAACAAAAAAAAAGTGTCTACGCTATCACTGTAGACACTTCTAAATATACAAATAAAAACGATTATTATCTTGCGCGATCCTTAGGTAGAAGCAGTGACAGGAATCCAAAGAGCGGTAGTATACTTGCCCCTATCATTACAAATTCCATCGTCTTTACATCTGCAAGATTCCCAAGTACAACAGCACCAACAGCCCCCATGCCGAAAGCAAAGCCAGTAATTAGCCCTGAAGCTGTTCCAACTTTACCTGGCATTAACTCTTGAGCGTAGACGACACTTACAGAAAATCCTGATTGAAGAATAAGACCAAGCAACGCGATAACAGGATACACCCACATTAATGGTAGATGAGGAAGTATTAACGCAAGCGGAATTGAACCTACGAGTGAAGTAATCATCATCGTTCTTCTGCCGATTCTATCAGCAAACATCCCACCAAAAAATGTTCCCACTACGCCAAAGATCATAAACAGATATAGTGGAATCTGAGCTTGCTGAATCGTTAAAGAATATTGCTCTTGCGCATAAAATTGATAGTAGTTTCCAATTGCAGCACTATACCATGAACGAGCAAATACTATGGTCATCAAAATTCCCATACCGAAATATACAACTTTTGATGGTATTACATTCTCTAATGATACAGCGGATTTCTTCTTCATTGAGATTGCTCCGTTAATTGCTAGTTGCTTGCGATACCACGGTACAACATATAATAAAATAATAATTGCTGAGCCTGCCAATAAAGTACCCCAGATCGCTCCACGCTGCCCTAGAGGTACGAAAATAAATATCGTCATAAGCGGAGCCAACGATGAACCAAAGTTACCACCGACCTGATAGATGGACTGTGCAAGCCCGCGCTTCTGTCCAGCAGCTAAGTATACGACACGTGAACCCTCAGGATGAAAAACGGCAGAACCAAGACCGATACAGACGACCGCTAACACAACAAACCAAAATGTAGGGGCAAAGGAAAGTGCTGCTATCCCGATTAAACTACTGCCCATCCCAGCTAATAGTAACCATGGGGTTGGACGCTTATCTGACCACAATCCTACGATTGGTTGCATAACAGACGAGGTCATATTTAATGTAAATGCAATCCAACCAATTTGTGCATACGTTAATTGAAGTGATTCTCTAAAAATAGGAAATAGGGCGGAAACTACAACTTGCATTGAGTCATTTAACATATGTACGGCGCTTACAGCAAATAAAATAGAATAAACAGTTAATGATTGCATAGTTGTAGCTGATGAAGAAGTTCTAGCTGTACCAGACACAATAAGGACCTGCCTCTCAATTCATTCACATACTTTAGTAGTAAAGTATTTCTCATTTGACATTACCATATGGTGCTTATACTATACAATATTTTTTTCAACTCTACCCAAGATTTTCATTTCATGTTATAATGTAAACGCTAACATTTCAGTTATTAGATTATCTAGGGGGTATTCGAATGTTGAGTGTTGCGTTAAATGAACGTACAATGTGTGAAGATTTTGATCTAGAGCAAGAAATCCTATTCTACAAAATAGGAACTGACGGGCTTGTGAGTTTTCACGGAAAAAATTTCAGTCGTAAAGTTCAACTTTCACAGTCTGAACTGAAACAATTGATTAGAACACAGGGATACTTCGCTATTAGCTCTAATTGCTATATTAATGTATCTCGAATCAAAACAATTGGGTCAGGAGCAATTTCCTTTGGTGGCGATTTAACAAGTTCCAAAATTCTTTCAGTAAGCAGACGAAATGAATTGAAGTTGAAGCAATTACAGCAGATCAGCTAATGACATAGAGTTAACGAAACAACCGCTAATCTTATGTTTAGCGGTTGTTTGTTTTCTCTATTGCTGATATGCTGAAATGGTACTGGTATGTCTTACATAGTAAGGTGCATGTACAGTTTACCTTATGCTTCCGATGGAACTTTTCATCCATGTGATGATTACCAAGAAGCAATGAAAAGTTTACCTTATGCTTCCGATGTAACTTTTCATCCATGTGATGATTACCAAGAAGCAATGAAAAGTTTTAGGAGGAATTATATTGACTACACAAAGCAAGGCATTCGAGGGATTATTTCATGATGAATCTGCAATTTGGCTTCAATGGGGACAGTATGAAAGCGCTGTTCTTCCTAAAGTAGGAGCGAATCTAATTGCATTTCGTGATCATGAGCGTAATCTTACTGTTTTAAGAGAACCATCCGCTACTGAAATGAATGATTTTCGTGCAAATCCAGGGATTCATGGTATCCCTGTCCTATTCCCACCGAATCGCTATGAAGACGGTACATTTACATTCAACGGACACAAATATGTATTTCCTGTAAATGAAGAAGCTACCGGCAACCATCTTCATGGATTTTTCCATACGGCACAATGGAATGTTGATGATTTCAATACAACGGCTACTGAAAGCTATGTTGTATTGTCTATTTCTATTGATGAAAATCATGAAATCTATCAATATTTGCCTCATCAATTCACATTAAAACTTCGCTACTCTTTAAGTGATCAAGGTTTGCTGCAACATGTATCTGTTCATAACCATGGTACAACAGCTATGCCTTGTATGATCGCTTTCCATACTGCTATCAATGCGCCTTTCGCAGCAGATAGTTCTAAAGAAGACTATACATATACAATGACGATGGACAAACGTTGGGAATTGAATGAAAGAATGCTTCCAACCGGGAATTACCAAGCTCTAACGAGCGAAGAACAAAACATGAATGGCTCTGGTCTTAATCCATTTTGGGAATCAATGGATAACCACTACACAAGCTCAACAAAAAATGGTCGTAACATGATGGAACTTACTGATCATCGTCTAGGACTGAAATTAATCTATGATGTTGGCACTTCATATAAGCAATGGATGATTTGGAACAATGGTGCTGGCGGTACATTCTTCTGCCCAGAACCGCAGCTTAATCTTGTTAATGCTCCAAACAGTTCACTTCCAGCTGAACAGATCGGGCTTGTTACACTTGAGCCAGGTCATATTTGGGAAGAAACAAGTCGTATCTATATCGTGAACGCTTAATACACGGTTTCATACAGTGCTAAAATCGATAAACGGGGATGTCCTAAGGTCATTATTTCAATGACTTGTTGGACATCCCCGTTCTATGTTTTGAACTACCTATTACAATGAAAGTACTACCTCTATTAATTAATTTTGAACCGTTGTGATTCTTGTTGCAGCTCAACTGCCACCTTCGTCAAATCCTGAACATTATCTTTCACTTCATACATAACTTGCTCTTGTTCGCTTGTAACTTCAGATACTTTTCTAGCTTGTTGTGATGCTGCATCGGATAGCTGCGTCATCTCCATTAATGCTGCTGTAACTTGCTGCGAGCTTGCAGACATTTCTTCAGATGAAGCTGTTACCTCTTGTAGCTGGAAGTTCAAGACACCGATAGATTCAACAATATGTTCGAAAGCATCATGCGTTAATTGAACTTCTTGCATCCCTTGAGTCACTTCAATTTTTTCACGTTCAACAACTTCAACTGCAGCCTTTGATTGTATTTGAATCTTAGTAACTAACCCAGAAATATCTTTGGCAGCTGTCTTGGAAGAATCGGCTAAATTCCTAACTTCACTTGCTACCACTGCAAATCCTTTGCCATGTTCCCCTGCTCTAGCCGCTTCAATTGAAGCGTTCAATGCAAGTAGATTGACTTGTTCCGCTATTTCTTCAATGTACATGACAGAACGACCAATAGCATTAGATTGCTCAGAGAATTGCTGTATTACTTCTGAAGTTTGCATAGAACCTTTGAGTATTGAACTCATCTGATTCTGAACAGCTTGCATTCGCTCCTGACCAATGAGCGCTTGTTCATTAGCTACATATGCTAATTCTGATACATTTGCGGCTGATTCAGAGATACGTTGTATTCCTATTGCTACTTCTTCCATAGAACGAGTAGATTCCTCAGCATGAATGAATTGAGATTTCGCTTGCGTAGCGATGTTGTTCACATCAGCTGCAATTTGGGCAGTATGACTAGTAGATTGTTCTGCTGCTGCAAGTAATTGCTCTGCGCTCGAAGCGACTGCTTCTGAATTACTAGACATTTTATTCACTATAGCATGTAAGCCAATAACCATATTATTGAAACTTGCGGCAAGATCACCGAATTCATTGTTCCATTTATACTGGTTTCTTATCATTAGATCACCTTGCTCCACCTGCTTCATATCAGCAATAAGTCGATTAATCGGTTGTTTGATCGTTATATAAACAAAGTAACCAAATAGTCCAGCAACAATAAGAATAATCAGTAAAGAGGATACGAGAATTATTCTACTTAGATCAGCATCAGCTTTGTTCGATTTATTAGTATTGAAAGATTCATCCATATTAATTTGTTTTATATCATTTAATGTAGAAAAAATTGTATCCCTTACGCCGCTTAGGCGATTATTGAAATACATATAAGCTTCTAAAGTTTTCCCTTCTTCAAGCCGTGCTTCTACCTTCAAAAATTCCTCATGGACAAGAATAACCTGTTCTTTATAAAGCGCATATAAAGCAGCTGACTTATCATCCATCGGAATTTTCTCTACTTCCGTCTGTAGTTCATCTCTCATGGCTTCTAACTCTGCAATGGCTTCATTAAGAGCGTTAACGTCTACATTGACTTGACCTAACACGAGCTCAAGTTCAGCAGACTCAATTTGCACATTCGTTGTAATAAGCTGACTTAAATATTCATTAGCCATCATCTTATCTTCATACATCTCTCTAGCATTATTGTTAATTTTGTTAACTGAGCTAATTCCGATAATTCCCATTAAAATCATAAAAACAAGTAACGAGATAATGAGAATCATTAACTTTAAGGACACCTTTTGGTTCATTACAAGCTGCTTAATCATGTTGTACTCCTTCTTTTGTCGTTAAATTATGTAAAATATTTTATTCCAATACTAACATTATAATAAATAGTTAAATATTGTACTAGTTTTTTGAGTATATATTTTCCAAACTCTACTTATTCATAAGCTGATGAGCTTGTCATAGGTGTACGTAAACTTCTAGCAAAACAAAATTGAGCTCCATAGTATGTACTCATAATTAGAAGCGAGGCAATATCAATGGATGCTACAAACATATTCCAAGCTAGTATCGAATCCGAGACCATAAAGCATAAACTCCCTATCATGATCCATATATTTTTCGTTAACCATGCTGTCCAAACCATTAATGATATGACAACAATATACAATATAACTGGAACAATTAGTCCACCTTTTTGTCCATCAATTAATGACATAACCATAATAATCGCCATAATAATCGCATATGCACTAATGATAAATCCTATTGATTTGTTACGTATTCCTTTACTTCTCCTTAGATTAAAGGCAAATATGTAGAATATATGACCAATTAAAAAGCTAAATAAGCCAATAATAAACCACTGCAAAGTATAATCACCAAGCATACAAAATAGTAATCCAAGAATAACTAAATAATGATGAAGTTCCTTCTTTTTCGGTAATTGCATACAGCCAAAGGTAATAATAAGAACCATAGGAATAAGCTTAAATATCATCGAATCCCATACAAATATGTACAAACTACTCATGAAGATAATCACAATTGGAAGCAACCAATCACGAATGTTTTTAATAATAACAACCTCCTTCAACTTTTTATTAACTTCCTGTTATGCATCATCGCAAATAAAAAGTAACTTCAAAAGCATAATCAATTTTTATGAACATCTTGTTAAGTTTCATCCTTACATTATATTGGTTCTTTTTCAATAAATCACTAACTGAATCAATTTCATAAATCACAAATGAATGCAAAAAAGAATACCCCTCAATTGTAAGCGCTACTCAAACAATTGAAAGGATATTCTTTTTCTATTCCCTATTAAGATCATCAAAATAGCATACTTATTAGATACCTTTAAGTACAAACGAGTAATGATAGTTTCTACTGCTGTGTAGAATTGCCGTTGGGTCAGGTCGTGCTCCCCAGCTATCATTACCAGCGACGCCCATTTGATAACCATTAATCGATAATACGGTTTTACTTGGTACTGGTAATTTGTGCAAATGGTCGTATTGTTCCAACTCTTCGGCAGTGTAAGGAATTGCATTAATCTCAACACCGTTCGCAGATTGAACGAATAAACCATCTCCAAATTCATTACTTACCATCGCTTGACGAACATGCATCTTATTTCCAGATTCCTGAGGTCGAATGTATCTTGCTAATTGATCTGCAACCATCCCTGAGTAAATTCCTAACTTTCCGCCAACTTGTCGGTCAACATAAGTTTCACTAGGACCTTTTCCATACCAAGAGATTTCATTATAGAGCACATCCATCTGAAGATTCATCCCGATGACAGGAATTTCAGTAACTTTTTCTTGGGCATGTAAAGTGAAGTCTACTTTAACTTCTCCATCACCATTAATATTATATTGTATTTGAAGTTTTGTTCCATTCGCTAAGAGATAGCTTGTAACTACTGCACAATGTGTTTCTGTTTTCGTATAACTAAGCCCTAGTAATTTGCGATCTCTTGCAGCGTGTTGCCAGCCTTCACTACGCACATGTTGCTTATTTCCACGATCATTATCTGTCATTGCTCGCCAGAAGTAAGGCACTAGTGGTGCTTGTAATCGCTCCGTGTCGTTCCATACATAAGATACTAATTCTCCCGTTTGTGCATTGAAGCTTACTGAGAATTGCGGCTCAGTACCTTCAATAGTCAATGATGAATAGTCTCGTTTCACTTGAATCTGTGATATTTGCTCATCATTTGAAACTGTACTCCATTTTGCAGGTAAGATGAATTGTTCAAATGCAACTTCATGCCCCGCTTCTACCCACTTCTCTTCTTGCTTCAGTACAATACTGATCGTTAAAACTGCCTCGTCACTTTCTTGTTCTAAATGCGGCAGACGATACGGTAGTTTCCATTCTGCTTCCGCTAACGGTGCAAGTTCTGCTTGGAATATCTGTTGTTCTTCTACCTCACCGTTAATAGCAATAGACCAACTTATCTCATATTCGCTAAGATCGGTAAATAGATTCCAGTTCTTCACATGAACAATTCCTTGTTCTAAATCAACAGCATTCATTTGAACCATTTGATATACTTTCTTCACTTCTTGCAGCTTAGGAGTTATCGTTCTATCTGCAAAAATCAATCCATTTCCACAGAAGTTTCCATCATTCGGTGAATCTCCGAAATCACCACCGTAAGTCATACGAACCGTTCCATCTTCATCTACTACTCGAATCGATTGGTCGATCCAATCCCATATGAATCCACCTTGCAGTATCGGGTATTTATCGAACATATCACGGTATAATTGTAATCCACCACAAGAGTTACCCATTGCATGCGAATATTCACACAAGATAAATGGTTTCGTTGGATTGTTAAGCGCATATTGCTCGATCGCCTGAGGGGTAGTATACATATGACTTTCAATATCTGATGCCGCATCACTAGGGCGATAATGGAATGTCCCTTCATAATGCACAGGACGCGATTGATCAACATCATGGAAATAATCACGCATTGCTAAGAAGTTATCTCCACCGAATGATTCATTGCCAAGTGACCACATTACGATTGACGTATGATTTTTATCTCGCTCATACATAGACTTACAACGATCTAAGACAGCATCCGTCCATTGTGGATTGCTACCAGGAATAGCAGTTCCTAATCCTTGTTGGCCATACGTCCATGATCCATGTGTTTCTAAATTATTCTCATCGATAACGTATAAACCATACTCGTCACATAGTTGATACCATAGTGATTGGTTAGGATAATGTGATGTTCTAACTGCATTAATATTATGTTGCTTCATGATAATAATATCTGTAATCATGTCTTGCTTAGTAATTGTTCGCCCTGTATCACATGAGAATTCATGTCGATTAACTCCATTAAACAGTACGCGTTGACCATTAATAAGCATTAAATTATCTTTTATTTCAAATTTACGGAAACCGATTTTCGATACGATACTTTCTCGTACTTGTCCTGCTTCATCTTTAACGTTAATTACAAGTTCATACAAGTAAGGTTTCTCAGCACTCCACTTATATGGATTACTAACCATTTTGCGTAATGATAGCGATTGTAGTTCCAGTCCATTTACATCAATATTAACTTGAGCTTGCAATGGTTGTTCCCATACAACTTGCTGATTAGCATCATACAACAAAACTTCAATATTAGCCTCAGATGCCAAGTTCATATAGTTCATAAGCTGAATATCTACAACTAACTCAGCATCCTTATAATTAAGATCTAGTAAAGTTTGTACTTTATAATCATAAATGTGTACGTTTGGTACCGTGTACAAATACACATCACGGAAAATTCCACTCATTCTCCAAAAATCTTGATCCTCTAACCAACTAGCATCACACCAGCGATATACTTCCACTGCAAGCTTATTATTTCCCTCTTGAACATATGGTGTAAGATCAAATTCAGCAGGTGTAAACGTATCTTCCGAATAACCAACTAATTCACCATTGAGCCATACATAAAATGCTGACTCCACACCTTGAAAACTTATGAACAATGGTTGATCTTGCCAATCCTTATTCCATTCAAATTCAGTAATATAAGATCCGACTGGATTATACTTTGTAGGAGCAAAAGGTGCTTGTACATCTTCATTACCTACCCATGGATAAACGACGTTACTATATTGAGGATAGTCATATCCTTGCAATTGCCAGTGTCCTGGCACTTGAATAGTTGCCCACTCGGTACTATCATAATTGGTCTGATAGAACTCAGTAATTCTCCCTTCTGGATTACTAGCAAATGAGAATTTCCATAAGCCGTTAAGTAACTGCATATTAGAAACAGCATATGGTTCATCTTGCTGCGCTTCTTCATAATTTATATATGGAATAAGTGATGCATGGGCGTTCATACGATTCAATGCATAAATTTCAGGATTATTGTTCCATTCGGGATACCCATTACTTGGTGCGACATATTGAAATTTTTTCAACACAGCTACAATCACTCCATTCATTGCTATTACACTCTTATCGAAGAGGTTGCATCTATTATAGTATGATCATCAATGAAAAGAAAGTTTCATATATACATGTAACTTCACTTTCTATAAACTCTAATAGTTCTTGTTAATCTAGTGACTTAAGTTGATTATTCTTATTAATTTCAGAGTAATTGCCTTCATCATAAATACAACATTTGTCCATATCTGAGCTGCAACATTTCTCCATATCGAAAGACAGTCTGCACGTTTCAACTCGTCAATTCTTGCTTCAAACAAAAAAACGAAAAAAGTTTCAGGCACGGTTTATGTTCAGCCGTACTTTTATCTTTTTTCGCTTACATGTTTTCTGTAACTTATAAACAGATGAAACACTTTTACAATAGTAGCTATTCATTATTGATTTATTTCTTTATATTCTCTCGGCGTAAGTCCCGTTACTTTTTTAAACAATTTTTGAAAATAGACAGGATCGCTATACCCTACAGATTGTGAAATCTCATAGTTTTTCATATGCGGATAGTTAATCAAAAATTGTTTGGCTTTGTCTATACGAATATCGATTAAGTAATCTGTAATGGTTACTCCTGTTTCTTGTTTAAATAGTCGACTTACATAATGAGAACTCATTCCAATCGTTTCAGCTATTCGTTCAAGATCAAAGTTTCGATCATATTGTTTTAATAATATCGCTTTTATTTTCTCAATCGCATGATGTACTTTACCAGCATCTGTTTGATCACAAGATAGCACTTCAACACTCTTTGCCGAATTATCATTGAATTGGACTTGTTTCTGCTGCTTAATGCGTGCTAGTACATCAACTAACTGTTGTTTGTCGATTGGTTTCAATAAATAATCACACGCCCCATATCGTAACGCTTTTCGTGCGTATTCGAATTCGCTGAAACCACTAAATACCATCTTTGCAAAACTGCGCTCTTGTATTGCCTCGATAAGTTTCAATCCATCCATCATCGGCATTTTAATATCTGTAATCAATAAATCTAATTCATGATCGGCAATCTTATCGATATGGGTTAGTGCATCAAAGCCATTACTATATGAACCTATGACCTGAATATTCATATCTAGCCGACTAATCATCTTCTCAAATCCAGCGCGTATCATTGGTTCATCATCTACAATAATGACATTCATACTATACATCTCCTAAGAAATCGACTATGATAGCGTCTTACTTTACTGCACCACTCGTAACACCGGCAAAAATGTAACGTTGTAAAAACATATACATAACAGCTGTTGGAATCATAATAATTAGAATCGCTGCAGAGATTAATTGCCAATCACCACTATTATTTCCGAAGAATCTCATCAATGATGTTGACACGACAACATGCTCCGCTCTTGGTAAATATAAGTAAGGAACAAAGAAATCATTATAAATAGCAATCGTCTTCAATATAATTATCGTTACCGTTGCTGGAGCTAGTAACGGAAAAATAATCGTACGATATATTCTAATTAGCGATGCTCCTTCAATCATAGCACTTTCATCGAGTTCATAAGGAATATTTCGGATAAACTGCAAGTAAATATAGATTTGGATAATATCTGCTCCGACATATAACAACACTGGGCCCATTAAATTATTTGTTAGTCCTAATGACATAATAGTTTTGTAATTGACTACTTGCGTAGTTATTTGTGGGATAATTGTAGCAAATAAAAACAAGCCTAATACTGCCCCTTGAAATTTAAACTGAAACCGTGAGATGGCATAACAAAACGCAGACCCTAACAATATATTAAGCGCTAACGTAACCAAAATGATAGTTAGCGTGTTTCCGAAAGCTAGCGGAATATTCGCTTGCTTAAATGCCTTCACGAAATTCTCAAAGAAAAAGAAAGAATCTGGTAAAGAAATAGCAGACGTCTGATTGAATTTCTCCTTCGTCTTAAAAGCATTAACAACAATAACATAAGGTGGAAATAGAATAACTAGCCCTGCTAGCAATAAAATAATATATTTCAATGCTTGTTGCATGTTTTTCACTAAGCTCATGCTAATCATCCTTTCTTGTAAGAAAGTATCGTTGAATGGAAAGTACGAGTACAACAAATACAAGTAATACGACGCTCATTGCTGAAGCTAGACCATAATTGTTAAATCGGAATGCGGTCTCAATAATTTTCATTACAAAAGTTTCACTTGCATGACCTGGTCCACCTTTGGTCAATACGAATGGCAAGTCAAACACCTCTAGAGCTCCTGTTACTGTTAAGAACAAATTAAGTTCAATGATCTTATATATATTAGGCAGTGTTATTCTCGTAAACTTCTGCCAACCGCTTGCACCATCAATTGAAGCTGCTTCATACAAATCGCTAGGAATTGATTGTAATGCTCCTAAGTAAATAACCATATTAAAGCCCATAAAACGCCATAATCCTACCGATGCTAGCGTATAGTTTACATACTCTTTGGCACCAAGCCAACTTGTCTGGGATAATTTATCAAAACCTAATTCTCCAAGTATATAATTCAACGAACCATTAGTCGTATCGAACACATAACCGAATAAGTAAGCTACAGCTACACCGTTCAAAATATAAGGAAGAAATAACAACAATCTAAATCCATTACGACCTCTAAGCTTAGTATTCAGTAATACGGCAAAGAAAAGTGCGAGTATATTTTGTACAATACCTACCGCAAAGTAGGCGAAATTATGTTTGAATACGCTGAAAATACTAGGATCGGAGAAAACTTCTATATAGTTACCAAAGCCAATCCATTCCTTATGAGCACTAACTCCATTCCACTTCATAAAACTTAGACGGAACAATTCAAGTGCTGGATAATATGCAAAAGCGAATAGAAGTACTAATGGAATAGTAATGAAAGAGATGAGTACGATTCTCTTTTGAGTGTGAAACGAGAGGTTGTTAAACATCAATCGTCACTGCCTTTCATTCAGGTGTAATAGCATTAGAGGATCATCGTGACCGACAATCCTCCTCATGCTTAACTCTTATTGTGATACGCCCAAATCTTTTCTTGCTTTCGCCCAAGATTTATTCACTTTATCAAATACCGCTTGAGGATCATCTGACAATACAAATTCTTGTACGGTAGCTGCCTGATCAAGACGTGCTTGATTTTGAATCTCTGTTGCTATATCTAAAGGTTGCGCTGGTTCAAAATATTTCACATTAAAACTATTGAATTCAGCTAATTGAGCCAACTTAGGTTCTTTAGATTTCAATGTTGGAATAAATCCCGCAAAATCATCATAGCCAGAATCTTCAATCAACCATTGAATAAAAGCTTTTGCAGCAGGAACGTTGCCTTTTTTATTAACTGCATAGAAGAAATCAGGGTTAAGTGGAGCTTTAGCTTGACCGCTGTTATCAACTGGGAAAGGGAAGAAACCAATGTTATCTGGTTCTGCTCCATTTTCGATAACTTGATTTATTACCCAGTTACCAAGTAAGTACATTCCGAAATTACCATTTGCAACATCCTTTTTGGATTGCTCCCAGTTCGTGGAATTAACATCTGGTTCTAGGTAGCCTTTAGTATAAAGCTCACGAATAATACCCCAAGATTTTCCGTATGCATTGTCCATCGTATAAGGTGTATCCGTTTCTGAACGTTTGTTCTGGTGGTCTGATGCTTCACCTGCAAGTGAAGGAATATCGTATACCCATACATCTAGAGGCCATTTATCTTTAAAGTTTGAAGCAAGAGGTACAATGCCTGCTTGCTTTAACTGCTCACACGCAGCGAGGAACTCATCATAAGTTTTCGGAATTTCAGTTATACCAGCTTTTTTGAAAGCTTCTTTGTTATATACGATACCTACCGTTGAGGCACCGGAAGATATACCGTACATTTGACCTTCATGACTTCTTAGCTCTGAGAAATAGATATCACCGGAAAATTCAATATCATTAAGCGGAGCAAAGTATTCAGGAAACTCTGAATTAGCTAGTGTAGGTAAAAATACAACATCTGGGAATTCGCCTGAATTCATACGTACTTTAAGTGTTGCATCATAATCTTGAATGGCTTCAAACTTAACATCAACTTCTGGATACTTTTCTTTGAAGCGTTTTGCGTAATCATCGTATACATTGCCAATCATATCTGTACGGTTTGTTAGAAAGATAATTTCACCACTAATTTTTTCCTCACCTGTAGTACCAGTTCCTGGTTCACTCTTCGTGTTACTACCACAAGCTGATAGTACAGTTAGCATAATAAATACTGCTAACAATAACGAAATACTCTTTTTCATTATTTTTCCCCCAATCAAATTTGTAAACGCTAACATATTTAAGCTTATGATATTTAGTTCAATGATAAAATGGTTTGAAATGCTTTTTATAGTCTTGAAATGTCATTTCCATTTTTATTTAGACAGCCACTACCTACAACACTGCATTATTTTCTATTAGAAGAAATACGACTTTTTATAGATTATCTCTTATCATCGCCGAAAAATAATAGTTTATAGCACTCTATTCAAAAAGGTCTTGCCAATACATACACTTTTCGTGTTTACTTGTTATATAACTTATTATTAATTTTAACTAACAAATATAACAAATTGGAGAGTGTTTCAATGAGCCAAACATTTCCTTATATTGCAGGAATGACTTGGGGTTGGACTGGTATTCGCGGAACTTGGACTAATGATAGAGCAGATGAATCATTACAACTAATGAATGATTCATTAGCGATCAATTGGACTGCCATCACATTCGCTGCCTTACAAGAACATCCTCAAGCAACAGTTATTCGTTATAAAGAAGAGCCTACCGTCACAGATGATGAGATTCGTTATGCAATAATAAATGCCAAACAGCTTGGGTTGAAAGTATGTTTGAAGCCGGTCGTTAATTGTAGTAACGGAACTTGGCGTGCTCATATTAATTTCTTTGATCTTGATGTTCCTTGTGAGCCAAAATGGAGTGATTGGTTCACATCCTACCGTGAATTCATGGTGCATTACGCAATGTTAGCTCAAGAAATGAATTGTGAGATGCTTTGTATCGGCTGTGAGATGGTTCAAACTGACCGTCGTGAACAACAATGGCGTGAAATTATTCATGCGGTACGAGAAGTGTATGATGGATTGATTACTTATAATTGCGATAAGTACCAAGAGAATCAAGTGAAGTGGTGGGATGCTGTAGATATTATCTCATCTAGCGGATACTACCCTGTCGATCAATGGGAGCGTCAACTCGATCGTATTGAAGCGGTTGTTGAACAATTTAACAAACCATTTTTCTTCATGGAAGCTGGTTGTCCTAGTCGTGAAGGTTCACAATTTCTGCCTAATGATTGGGGTCTTCAAGGAAAAGTAAGTGAATTGGCACAGCAACAATTTTATGAAGCAATGTTCACTTCCTCTGCAAAACGTGAATGGGTACGAGGATTCATGCTGTGGGATTGGCCTGCACAACTCTACCATATTAATGAAGCATCTAGTAACAATGATTATTGTTTATATGGCAAATCAGCTGCGACTACTGTTAGAAACTATTATGTTGAGCAAACGAGGGATAATTATGAGTAATCAAAATGCCAACCTGCAATGGAAAGAGCAATTCGAATTGGAGTTAAAAGAAGGTATTCTCGACTTTTGGCTTAAACATAGCATAGATGACATCAATGGAGGCTTTGTCGGAGAAGTACGGCGTGATCTAACTGTTATTGAATATGCACCTAAAAGTCTTGTTCTTAATACTCGAATTCTATGGACTTTTTCAGTAGCATATCGTTTGTACCAAAAGAGTGAGTATTTAACTATGGCCCAGAGAGCTTATCACTATTTGAACGACCATTTTATAGATTGCGCTAATGGCGGCTTATATTGGATGCTTAATGCTAGGGGTGAACCATTAGAAACGAAGAAACAAATTTACGGTCAAGCTTTTGCGATTTATGCTTTCAGTGAGTATTATCGTGCAGTACAAGATGAAACAGCGTTAGCTCAAGCTATTGAACTGTTTCAATTGCTAGAGCAGCACGGTTACGATATCAACTATAAAGGCTATATCGAAGCACTATCCATAGATTGGGAAGACACGGATGATCTCAGTCTAAGCGATAAAGATTTGAACGAAAAGAAATCAATGAACACTCATCTACACATTATGGAAGCCTATACGAATTTATATCGGGTATGGCCATCAGAACCATTGTCTGCGAAGCTTCGTGAATTGATAGAAATTACGATTGAGAATATCGTCGATTCTGAATCAGGGCATTTCTTCCTATTTTTCGATGAACAATGGAATTCTCAGTCGGCGCACGTATCTTACGGTCATGATATCGAAGGTAGCTGGCTATTAGTTGAGGCTGCTGAAGTACTAGGAGATGTAATTCTATTAGAGCGTGTAAAGCACACAGCGTTACAAATGGCTGAAGCTGTCCTTCTTCGTGGGATTGATGTCGACGGAGCTTTATTCAATGAAGCTGAACATGGTCAGATTATTGATGACCATAAAGATTGGTGGCCACAAGCGGAGGCAGTCGTTGGCTTCTATAATGCCTACCAACTTACTAATGATGATAGATTCCTTAACGCTGCCAAATCAGCTTGGGACTTTATTGATAAGTATCTCATCGATCGACAGTATGGAGAGTGGTACTGGAGTGTGACGCGGGATGGCACACCAAGCGATAACTTACAGAAGATTAGTGCGTGGAAGTGTCCGTATCACAACAGCCGTATGTGTTTTGAAATGCTCCTTCGCCTGTAATTCGATTGTGATCACGATGTGATGCTTCGTTGCTTACTCGACGGCGAAGATGCCATTCATCGTTCGCTGTGGTGCTCATGTACCAATAACGTACATTCCGCTCCTCGCTTCTCTAGCTTCATGTCATCTTCTTGGTGCTGACAACCGAATGGACTGCTTGAGGATCTTCTTGGGACACTTCTTGGGACACTTCTTGAGAGACTTCTTGATTGATTTGTTCGCTGACAACCTCTTCTTGGTTGTTCCGCTGTGTATCGCTTCGGTGTGGGACTTCTTGATTGTTCGCTGACAACCTCTTCTTGGTTGTTCCGCTGTGTATCGCTTCGGTGTGGGACTTCTTGATTGTTCGCTGACAACCTCTTCTTGGTTGTTCCGCTGTGTATCGCTTCGGTGTGGGGCTTCTTGATTGCTCGCTTACAACCTCTTCTTGGTTGTTCCGCTTGGATTCGCTTCGGTGCAGGAACTTCTTGATTGTTCGCTGACAACCTCTTCTTGGTTGTTCCGCTTGGATTCGCTTCGGTGTGGGACTTCTTGATTGTTCGCTGACAACCTCTTCTTGGTTGTTCCGCTTGGATTCGCTTCGGTGTGGGACTTCTTGATTGCTCGCTGACAACCACTACTTGGTTGTACCGCTGTGTATCGCTTCGGTGCGGAGACTTATTGTTTAAGATAATACTTATTATTTGGAGGGATATTATGTCTTTATTTAATGAAAGAAAGCAACAAATTTTGGCGCAATACGAGGAGCTTATCACTCGTCCTAACTATCCCGAGCAACTTGGTAATGGGATCTATAATCGCTATCAATACCCTATATTAACGGCTGCACATGCTCCGGTGCATTGGCAGTACGATCTTAATCCAGATACTAATCCTTATTTTATGGAGCGACTAGGGATTCATTGTGTATTCAATCCAGGAGCTATTTACTTGAATGGTAAATACTATTTAGTAGCTCGTGTGGAGGGGACTGATCGTAAGTCGTTTTTCGCTATTGCTGAAAGTGATAATGGGGTAGATGGATTCCGGTTCTGGGATCAGCCAATTGTAATGCCTGAGACGAATAATCCAGATATTAATGTGTATGATATGAGGCTTGTTCAGCATGAAGATGGCTGGATCTATGGTTTATTCTGCACAGAACGGAAAGACCCTAATGCTGCCCCAGGAGATTTATCTAGTGCGATTGCACAATGTGGCATCGCTCGTACGAAAGATATGAAGCAATGGGAGCGACTAGCTGATCTACAGACAAAGTCTAACCAACAACGTAATGTTGTCCTTCATCCAGAGTTTGTGAATGGCAAATATGCTTTCTATACTCGTCCACAAGATGGTTTCATCGATACGGGTTCAGGTGGAGGAATCGGATGGGGACTTTCAGAAAGTATCGACGAAGCCATCATTGATGAGGAGATTATTATCGATGAACGTCATTATCATACAATTAAA
Source organism: Paenibacillus endoradicis (assembly GCF_024721975.1). The sequence continues at coordinate 295,730 of NZ_JANQBB010000006.1, forward strand.
GAAGTAAAAAATGGTCAAGGTCCCGCTCCACTGAAGACAGCTAAAGGATGGCTACATATCGCTCACGGTGTGCGTAATACTGCAGCAGGCCTTCGCTATGTTATCTATCTGTTTGTGACTAGTCTTGACGATCCTACAAAAGTTATCTATGCACCGGGTGGTCATCTTATCGCTCCAACTGGCGAGGAACGAATTGGTGATGTATCAAACGTTACGTTCTGTAACGGAGCAGTTGCTAATGAAGATGGTAGAGTATTTATCTACTATGCTTCATCTGATACTCGTTGCCATGTTGCTACTTCAACGATCGAACAATTGCTGGATTACGCAATCCATACACCATCTGATCCGCTTCGATCCTTTGCTTGTGTACAACAACGTATTCTATTAATCAAGAATAATTCATCATTTCTATAATTCATCAGACATAATAGGTAATAAACAATAATAAGGATTGAGCACCGAATAATACGGAGCTCAATCCTTATTGTCTGTTACTATCAAATATTCCTGTAGAACTATTTCCTTAATTTATCCTTCCTACTATCAGTCGAAAAAAATTAATATACTTCTATTTCGGATACCTGTGCAGCTGGCCAAGCGCTATTGGATGTAATGACTACACGAATATACTGCGTCATGATTTCCGTATCTAATTCAATTTCAACAATGTTTCCGCTCTTAGGATCATACGTGTATGACTTAGCCGGAACTAACGTTGTAAAGTTCGAACCATCTGAACTACCTTGAACTTCAATTTCCTGAATACGTTGTTCCCATGCATCCTGAGGAGGAAGTCTCAACTTGATCTTGGTAACCGATTTCGCTTCTCCAAGATCAACAGATAGCCATTGCGGGAATTTCTTAGCTTTACTCTCCCAATAAGTAAACGGATCGCCATCTACGGTTAACTTTGGATCAAATGCCACATCTGTCATAGAACTAGCGGAAATCTTCTTGCCAATTACGAGATTAAAATCTGCTTTCACCTTTGGAAATGGTTCAGATGCCTCACTAATTGTCTTGGAGTTAGTCAATTCTATATATCCAACCTTTTGCTCTTTAATTAGGGCAATATAATCGAATAGCACATATTCATCTACTTCTTCCACAGGAAGATCGACAATTTTAGTTCCATCTGGCTTATAAGCAGTTACCACTGTATGATCCCACTTATCGCCTTTCTTAATCTTCAACGTAGTATCTGAGCCAATTGGTTGATAAATTCGAATAGTATCAGTTTCACGAACTTCGACTAAGTTATGATCGCCTGCATCAAGATCAAATCCATTATATCTCGAATAATTACCTGCTCTAACTCTACCATCATCAGCAGTAACGTCGAACCCTCCATTCGATAACGTCGTATCACCATCCATTGAATAGGTTTCTTTACTATCCCAATTACTTGTCACTTTATGTGTGCCGAAGTCTGTAATCGTCACCGTTTGAGTACGTTGTTCAAAATTCACTACTAGTTGATCAACGTATCTCGCCAGAACATACTTTTGGAATACTCCAATAGCATCAACCCATGGACTAGTAACGCCATTATAGAAATCTGTACTCAGATTATAGCCCATTGCCAAATTCCAGCGTAGCATATCCTGATTATCCGTCATCGTCTCTCCTGCTAGATTATGATGATAAAACATAACTTTATCTCGCATCAGCATACCTGAAAGTGGGTAGTATTCTGTATAAGATGCCGTATTTTTCCGATATCCAAGTATATCCCACAAGTAGGTAGAACCCATAAATCCAACTGAATCATCCGCTAACACATCTGTACCATCTTCTATATATACGTTGTGAGTTAGAGAATTAAAGTAATTACGTACGCCTTGGAAATATGCTGTAGAAGGATCTGTTCCTTTTGGAATTTCCTCGTTAAATACATATGGAGAATTCCGTATTCCCCACTGGTCTTCGAATATCCCATCAAATCCTCCAAACTCGATTAACTTCTGATGCTCCTCTGCTACACGCTGTTGGAAGAATGGATGTCCTGTATTAACAACAAAGCCACTGTGTGCTCCATAATCTTCTTGCATAATAGTACCATTTTCCTTTTGAACAATAATGTTTGCAAGTGTTGTGCCTGTAGGTAACTGATTCAATGTCGGCGAAGTAATCCCCCACCAACTCATATTCGTGTAAGGAACAACGATATTCCCTTTAGCTTTGCTATCCTTAACGAACTTTTGGAATGCTGCATCTCCGCCCCATTGAGGATCAGGAGGAATAAAATCTGGATAATTTTCGTCATGTCCTCCTTTTTGGAAGCCTACGAGGTGAATCATGCCATTGTAATTCATCTTATCGATAAGGGTAGAAGATAAGTTACTCCAACTCGCACCCTTGATGGCGGAGATATCTGTCTTGTATAGGGGAAGCGCGAAATACTTATCCGTCTCGTCACCTAGCTTATCCTTTAAAGAACGATATTGATCAATCTCATTCAATTCACGATAGCTAACGATAGAAGTGTTATAATCACCACCTATCTCTAGTACAACTGTAGGACTATTCCACTTTTGATTAGATTCAATCCATGTTTTATAATTGTGAACAAATGCGGTTTTTCCCGAATCATTAATTTGATGTTTGTATCCGATCTCTGTGAGTAAAGTTGTCTGCTCACCTAAGTCATACATCGCAAGATTCCCCATATTAGTACGCATCGCTAGATAAGAAGCAAACATAACACCTGGGTATTGATCAGAAAAAGAATTGCTTTCTTGGAAAAACGTCGCCTTTAGCTTTGCGCCTGGTAACATTGGAAGAATGGCATCCTGTACACCGTATTGATCAATTTTCAGCTCGTATGGGAAACGGAATGACTTAATCGGCTCTGCTGTTCCGTTTTCAATCGAAGCCGTCATATACATACGATCATCATCCCCAAATCGAACATTTACATCTACCGCGAGTGTTCCGCTATATTGCAGCTTAAGCTCACTTTCTCCTTTTTTCCAATTATAAGTAAAGGTTTCTGCATTCAAGCTTTGTATGGAGCTATCATCATTAAGAATTGCCCACCATAATGTTTGATTGCCCAATGATAGATTTTCCTCTGATCCTTGTTGCTTCACATACATGATACCGCCGTTATCTGTACTAAATGCTATTTCATAATGGTTGTTATTAACGACTATTAGTCCTTCTTCTTTATTTATAAGCATTTGTACCTTTCCGTTGTTACCTAACCAGCCTGAGAAGATGATTATGTAGCTTAGTGCTACGATAATAACTAGACCTATCGACAACCACAACCATTTGTTTTTCATTATTATCTTCACAATAAAACACCACCCGACTCATATGCTAACTGACCGAAATTACTCCCCATAATAAAGATCAGGGTTGCCCCTGTAGATGAATCATCTACATTCGGACAACCCCGTGATGTCTTTATTCTTATTTGATACTGTCGTAGAATTGCTCTTGGATAAACTTAGCTGCCACATCAAGCTTAGCTTGCTTATCTACACCTTTTTTAGAGAATACTTCTTGGATAATATTCGTCATTTCACCATAGAAATCTTGCGTATTATATGGTGATTCTGCTTTTCCATCCATCAAGCCCAACGACTCTACACTATATTGGTATACATTATCGTATTTATTGAATAGTGCAGTTACCTTTTCTCCATATGGAGCGTCATTTTTGTAGTATTGAAGTACAGCAGGTACATAGTATTTATTATCCGCAGCACGTTCTTTAATATTTTCTTCTAGTGAAGCTAGACCTGTATCAGAGAAATAATCAAAAGTAGCATAGTAGAAAGCAATTGCTTGCTCATCAGCTGTTGCATTTGGATTGATTACTAGGAAGTCTCCACCAAGAACCCCATAATGTTTGTCGCCTTTTTGATAAGCAGGGATTGGGTATACAAGAATATCATCAGGAGACATTCCACCTTGGTTCAATGCTTGATCAACTGGACCATCTGGACCTGCAATTACCATTGCCGTTCTACCTTCTGCGAATGCACCAACTGCATCGCCCCAATTAAGTGCCCAATCTTCTGGAATAGCATTAGCTTCCCATTTCAATCTTTCATAGTAGTCTAGCGCTTTTACTCCTGCTTCTGAGTTGAATATTGCAGTTACTTTCCCATCAGTTACAGATTGAATATCTCCACCAGCAGTGAATAGGAAGTTAGTCCAGTTCCAACCAGATGCGTTTTCTTTACCCATAGGTGCGATACCAGAGATACCAGCAGCAGGATTAGCTACTCCCTTAGCTGCATTCAGCATATCATCCCAAGTCCAGTCTAATGAAGGAATCGTCACACCGTTGTCTTCAAGCATTTTTTTGTTAACGGTTACACCAGTTGGATAACCACGTTGAGCAATACCATATACTTTGCCATTCAATGTGAATAGATCTTGTAATTGTGGATTCATTTGATCTTTGAATTCGTAACTATTGAATAGCTCCGTAATATCAGCTGCCCAACCTTTCTCAGCTAGCATCTTACCTTCTGATGCGTACGTATTGAATAGTGTTGGAGCCTCATTTGCACCCATTTTCATTCCGATTTCATTCGGGTTATACTGCCAATCGCTCTTAATAATTTCTACGTTTGGATATACTTCATTGAAGCGTCTAATTTTGTCGTCCTCAAGCGCACGATCTTCTACACGGTCAGGTGTAGGATAGTAAACGCTTATAGCTACTTTTCTCTGTGTAATATCATCTTCAGGAGGAGCCGTGTTGTTGTCAGCTGGTTTGACAGTAGGACTAGTAGCTGGCGGGTTAGTGCTTCCTCCATTGTTATTACCACATGCCACAAGCATGAGGCTGAATACAAGAACTACTGCAATGACTACTGAATATTTACGCATTTGAAAATCCCCTTTTCATTTCAAATTTGTCTTACACGCTCATCATAATGTAGGTACATTCGGTAAGGCGATGTGTATTCCTATGTTGATCATGTGTAAAATTATGTTTCAGGAAATTATTCCCATAGTATAAATTCACATGGTTAGCCTTTTACCCCACCTAAATATAAGCCTCTTAAAATATATTTTTGGAACAAAAGGAATATAAAGATTGGTGGAATCATGACTAAAGTTAATATTGCAAATTTGATATTCAAATCCAATCTACGAGCATTCAAGACGAAATCACGGATCGCAGATGAAAGTGGTTTATTATCTTGATTTAGAATAAAACTTGGCCAGAACCAATCATTCCAGGCAGTTGAGAAGACAAATATTGCTAGTGTTGCAAAGATTGGAATAGATAACGGGAATGCGATTTGGAAAAAGCCTCGCAGTTCAGACGCTCCATCAATACGCGCCGATTCAAATATTTCTGTGTGAATACCGTCCATAAATGTCTTAAGTAAGAGCAAGAAAAATGCATTCGCTCCAGCTGGCAGCCAAATCGCTGCGAATGATCCCATTAAACCAAGATCCTTCAAGTTAATAAAGTTCGGAATCATATATGTTGTTGCTGGTATAAACAAAGTTGCCAAGAAATAATAATAAATAGCACTTTTAAAGGGAACCTTAAGCTTCGATAACGAATACGCCGCAAATCCTAGTATACTTATGGTTACTGCCATATTACCGAAGAAAATAAACATCGTATTTTTGAAATACTTTGGTAAATCGATATAATTCCATGCTTTAATATAGTTCTCGAAATGCCACTCCGTAGGAAAAAAGGTTGGCGGGAATGAGTTCACTTCTGTATTTAACTTTAAGCCATTCAACATGGAGATAACAATTGGATACGCCATGCAGCACATCATAATTACAACGAACAAGTTCATCAAATAATATAGAAACCTAGTAGATGGTTTTTTCAGATCGTAATCGGATAATATACTTCGTTCATGTGCCTTCATGATTTCACTCCCCCTTTATTGTTGATCCGATATTGAATGATCGCTAATATGCTTAGTGCAAGGAACATAAGTACACCAAGAGCGGAAGCTACACCATAATCCTGTCTAACAAATGCATACCTAACAATAAGTAAAGCATAGGTCAACGTAGCATTGTTGGGACCACCATCAAGCATCGCATATTGTGTCTGGAAGCCCTGTGAAGTTGCTATAAGCTGCAACATGAGCAATAGTAAAATTTGGTTTCGAATGGCTGGTAATGTAATATAACGAACGCGTTGCCAAATACCTGCCCCATCAATCTCAGCTGCTTCGTACCAATCGCGTGGTACTGCTAGAATAGCCGCCAAATAAATAAGCATAGCGGAACCGAAGCTCTGCCATGTCTCCATAATGACAATGGATGCCATTGACCATTTTGGATCTACCCTAAAGTTGATCTGACCAATACCAACCGCTTTCAATACATCATTAATAGGACCTACTGGATCGTACAACCATGTCCAAACACCATAAAGGACAACAAACGGAACGACATAGGGTAAATAAGCTGCAACTCGGGCAAAACCCTGGAATTTTCGCATCTCAGAAATTAAGAGCGCGAATAAAATTGGAACCCAGAATCCAATAACAAGTGCGAGCCCCATATAAAAGAGGGTGTTTTTCACGGATGTCATTACATAAGGATCGGCGAAGATGGTCTTGAAGTTGTCAAAACCGACAAAGGTATTACCTTTAACAAAATCGACGATGTAGAAGCTACTAAAAACCCCTTTAATGATAGGAAGCCAAAGAAAAAGCGTAAAAGTAACAATGGCAGGTAATAGAAAAATAACTCCCCAGATATACCTTTTGTATGCTGTTGATCTTTGCTTTTTCGGCTTCGACTTGCTAATTGGAACAGCCGTTGTTTGTTCCATACTGTAATCCCTCATTCCATAAGTTTATCTACTATTATTGTAGATAAAGAGAGGTTACCTGAACATGTGTATATCTATGCGGATGATATGCGATCTTACTTCTTCATCTCACTTGGACTAATACCATAGTATTTTTTGAAAATTTTACTAAAATGCTCTGGTGACTCATACCCCACTTGTTCAGAAATTTCATAGCGCCGCAAATCCGTTTTCAGTATAAGTCGCTTGCTTTCTTCCATTCTTAGCTTAATTACGTACTCCCAAAGGTTATAGCCTGTCTTTTTCTTAAATAAATAGCTTAAATAATTGGGGCTAACATGATTTTTCTGCGCAACCTCATTCAATGTCAAGCCCTTCTGTGCATAATTCTGAAGAATATAGTTGCTTGTTCGTTCAACAATCATATTATTCTGAGCGGCAATTTCATCGTTAGTCGGTTCTTCCTCTGTATAAATCCCCCACTTGAAATCTCCGTAATAGAAAACATAATGGTCTTTGAACTCTCGGCTCCATTGTATCGCCTTACTTGCCTGCCTATGAACTTCCCCAAGGAAATCACAGCCCTTCAAAATCTGACTGATACCGATCACACACTGGAACCCAAGATATTTATTAATATTAAAATGAAGGCTGCGAGCAATCATCTCTAACTGATTGACTTTATCAATACTGGTATCACCATATCGCTCTTCAGTCCATTGCATAACAATACATATTTCATGTTCAGGCGAGTAAAAAGACTGATAATCCCATTCCATATCTAGCAATTCATTCGCTATGTTCAGAACAGCATATTTCAGCAATAAACCATCCTTCTCCGAAATAATTCGACCACCTGACTCAAGATTGAGCTTAATTTTTATGACAGCATAATAGGGCCCTTTAAGTTCAATAGCATGTAGCTGACTAAGCTCAGATATGATCTTACTACGATCTTCCGTATCCTTTAGAAGAAGTCGATTGAGCAGCATCGTACTTCCAGGTAGCTGCTCTTGCATATGAAATTTTTCCTTCAATTCCGATATCATATCCTCCGTATCACGAACGGACTTATCGATGTGTAACAATACATGGCGAACCGAACTCAGAAATTGCTCATTATTTAATGGCTTTATCAAATAATCCTTAGCCCCTAATCTAATAGCTAGCTGAGCATATTGGAATGTTTCATATGCAGATATAACGATGACTTGCACCCAAGGCTTAATAATTCTTGCTTGTTGCATAAGTTCGATGCCACTCATAGATCCCATCTGAATATCCGTTACGAGCAAATCTATGTTTTCTGTGCGCAAGTAATCAAGCGCCTCATAGCCACTGTGCGCAATATAAATGTTTTTGATACTAATACCCGTTGAAGCAAGTAATCCTGATAAACCTTCACAAATAAGCGGTTCATCATCGACAATTAAAATATTATACATATTCCTCAACCTTTCTTACTTTTGTCAACCAGCTATTAAACTATCGGTTCTTCGTAGGTTGCAGGTAATACAAGAAGAGCAGTCGTACCATCTTTTTCTCTTCTATGATAGCTAAGTCCGAATTTATTGCCGAAATGAAGCTGAAATCTTTGATGAATATTTCGGATGCCATAGCCTAGCTTATGATCAACATTCTCATCATTTAATATGTGATCCATAGCTGCAATATTCACTTGCTTGTATCCGTTGTCCTCTACCTTAATCGTTACACGCTCACCTTCTAGGGCAGCAGAAATCTGAATTTCTCCGTCTTCGCCCATCTGTTTCACGCCATGAATAATAGCATTTTCTATAAGCGGCTGTAATGATATTTTCGGAATACGTATTAGTTTAACTGTATCTGGTATGTCCCAGATCACATTGAATTTATAGGAGTATCTTTTCAACTGTAAATTGACGTATGCGCTCGCATGTTCCAACTCTTCCTCAAATCGAATGAGCTCACGCCCTTGACTGAGACCGATCTTCATTAGCTTAGATAGCTCTTTAATCATCTCTGAGGATTCCGAGTTGCCTTCAAGCGTACTCTTCCAATAAATACTTTCTAACGTGTTGTATAATAAATGCGGATTGATCTGCTGATGTAGTAGCCGTAGCTGAGATTCTTTGGCCTTCAAGTCCATATGATACTTATAATGAATAAGCGAGTTAATTCTTCGTGCCATATCGTACAATGCAGACATTAATACCCCTACTTCATCGTGCCTGCGTTTAACTGGTGTCTCTGGAACAAGTTTCCCTGGCTCATAAGATCGAACGAAACGCGCTAATCTCTGTAGAGGTGTCATGAGTGAGCTCCAGAAGTAAACTAGAACGATACAACCCAATACAATATAAGCAACGGTAATCAATTGAATGATTCGCTTAAGCTCGTTCTGTTGCTTAAGTAGTGATTGTACGGGAATTTGATAGATGAGCTTATGCCCTACGCTCTCATTCTGACTCATGATATAGATAAAGTCCGATGTCATCACATCAGTAGTACGATACCGATTATCTAGCATGGAATAATTATACGGTGCTGGCCTGTTGCCTTCCTGTAGTTCGGATGGCAATTCAAGCGTATCTCCGTTTCTAACGGGTATTGTGGAGCTTAATATTCTATTAGAGGAATCTACATATGAGATCACTCCTTCTGGAAGTGAGACCGAACGCAGTGATTCTGCAATCTTCATGTCCATTTTGTTGGCTACAAGTACACCTAAAAAACCGTTCCCGTCTTTCACTTTGCCGACAGCCCGTATATAAGCTAACGTATCTATTTGATTTAGTCCCAAAGTATACTTGATAATATCTATATAGCCATTACCTCTCTTGTTAATGGCATCATCGAACCAGACAGGCTTGTCATTGTCAGAGAAAAAGTACACACCCGCTTGCTGTATTTGACGTTTAGGTGCGAAGTAATAGTAATTGTTCGGATCATATATGTATAATGAATAATAAACCGCCTCTCCCCCGTTTAATGAAATAGAGTAGCTTGTAAGCAGTTTAGCAACATCATCATATTTCTTCACCCGTTCCATGACTGTATCCTGCTCGCTTGGTATAAGTTTTTGCGTGATCGGATTTTGAATAATGGTAGCTGTTATTTTACTAACCGTATCAATATCTCTACTAATTAACGTATGATTCTGTTTAATTAGTTCTACATATGCATTCGTAACATGATTTTTAAGAAGTTTCTCCGCCTGATAATTTCCGTACCAATGAAGTAGAAAGACTGGACTAACCATCAAAATAAACAATAACACCAATTGTTGCTTCATATTAAGCTTAGTAAGTGGATTAAGCGGATATCCGCGCATGACGGCTCCTCCTATTGATCGAGATTAATCGAATTATCTTGTTGGAAATAGATGCATAATATTACTATAGCAAAAAAATAGCGCTTATAGTGTAGTCGTTTCTACGATGTTTTGACCTCTATTCGGTCTTTTTCGTAGAACTACACATAAGCGCTCAAAAATTTTATTTACTTAGCGTATTGCAAAATCGCAATAGCTGCACGTTCTCTTCTCTCTACATCATCCGAATGCATTGCTGTTTTCAATATGATTAAAGCTTCCTCAATTGTTTGCATATCTACCAGTGATGCTTGAACATCATTATTTCGCTCATTAACTTCTAACCAGCTATTTAATAACTCATGAGATACTAGTCGATCGAACTTTGAGATATTGGCTTGCTGACTTATGAATTTCTGAAGTTCTTCAGAAATCTGTTCTATTGGAACGCACTTTAACCAAGTCACACCTCTTCGATGAGAGCTGTTCATTTCTCCATCATCTAATCTATTCACGTAGTAATAGTCTCCTACATCGCCAACATAAACAAAGCCATCACTTGCTATTACGATATAATCTCCATCCTGCATGCTATAGACGAAATAAGTAATCTCCTCTAGTTGACTCATCCATTCTATCTGCTCAGTGCCAACAGTGTTTAATGACAGAAGAGCCTTGCTTCTAAAATCTACTTCACTAACATTTTCTAAGTCCCCAATCTCTTTCCACCCGAAGCTTACGTAGTTTTCTTCCAAAGATAATTTCATAAGCCTTGTTTCATTAGAACCGTCTTTCATCTGGAATAATTGCATGGTATATCACTCCAACACATTGATCTAAGCATACAGCAGACTTTAATTACGATGAATACGAAGCGAACTTGGGAAGTCTAGCATAAGCTTCCGATGTATGTTTCTTACAGAAACATTGTAGGTACGCATGTACCAATAACGTACATTTACGTTTGCTCCTTCCACAAGTAGCGCTCCACCTTCTCGGCTTGCGAAAGCCTGATATTGAACAAGTACTAAAACTATAAATGAAATAAAGTATCTTATATTAAGTCTACCTTTTACCGTAAATGGTTGTAAACAATAACTACAAATTATTATACTGAATACTAAGTGATAACAACCATCAGCCAGATGAATATTAAAAACGGCCCGATCGAAATATAGAATAGATAAGCAATACGAACATGAAAATCGTAACAACAAATCCAATCTCGATGACAGGCATTCGCCATAATATAGATTGCGAGTGCATAATCGATGTTCCTATTATTAATCCACACATCACAATACTTAATGCCAGCATTACAATACTGAAAGCTAAACGATTACTGATTCGATCAAGCTTTTCCAATAGCATAGTCACTTGAGGGGATTCCAAATCTATTCTTAATCTCCCGTTACTTAGCATTCGAGTAAGCTGCTTCAGATGGAGTGGAATTTCCTTAACCATGTCAATATATTCTGGTATTTCCTCAGATATATTTTGCAATATCCGCTTCGGATTTAATCTTTCCAACAACAATTTTTTCCCAAATGGTTCTGCAATATCAAAGATGCTTATATTCGGATCAAGTGCAGTAACAACACCTTCCATTGTGAGTAAACATTTGCCAAGCAATGTTAATTCTGTAGGTATTTTAATTCTATGCTTATAGGCAACATTGAATAAATCACTTACTGCAGTCCCAATACTGGTCTGATTCAACGGAACATTATAATATTTCTCTCTCAATTCATCGACATCACTATAGAGTTTATTGACATCTACTTCATCGGGTACGACACCCATTTGATTTATTGCTCTAATAACGCCTCTTGTACTTTGATTTCTAAGTGCAATGACAAAGGTGGCAAAATGATGTTTCATACTAGCGGAAAGTCGTCCGATCATACCGAAATCTATCATCGCTAATCGTCCATCTGGGAGTGCCATTACATTGCCAGGATGAGGATCACCATGAAAAATCCCTTCAACTAATATTTGATGAAAAATCGCATTAGTCATTCGTTCAGCTAATAATTTCAAGTCTAATCCTTGCCGCTTAAGTTCCTCATCATCTGATAAATTAACTCCATCTATATAGGCAGTTGTTAATATACGTTTTGTACTATATCCCCGAAATACATTAGGGACATATAAATAATCTATGCAAGCGCTAAGCTCTACAAATTTTTCAGTATTACGTGCTTCCAATGAATAATCTAATTCTAGCAACAAAGCTACACTTAACTCTTCAATAATTTCTCTTAATCGGTAATGCTTCGCCCACTCTACTGCGCCTTCAGTTAGTCTTGCCCAATCAATTAATATTTCAAGATCTGTTTCAATTAATCGTTGAATGTCCGGCCGTTGGATTTTCACTACTACATCATTGCCATCTTTTAAAGTAGCTCTATGCACCTGACCTATGGAAGCAGCTGCAAGCGGAGTTATCGAAAAATGCTTAAACAAGCTTTCTATCGGAGCCCCAAGTTCTTTCTCAATAATAGAAGCAACCTCATTGTATGGAAATGGCTGCACATGATCTTGCAACGTTTCTAGCTCTTTTAATATTTCAGCGGGAATAAGATCAGGACGCGTACTCGCAATTTGACCTAATTTAACAAAGGTAGGTCCTAACTCTTCAAGCAAGAGGCAGATCCGTTCGCCGAGACTTTTCATATGCCATTCATTCGTAGTTTTATTACCTGCGAATATATTGCGACGTCTGGAACCAATTTCATCTGATACTAATCCGAAGCCATAACGTGCTATTGTCGAGGCTATAACCCGATATCGCATAACATGCCTAATCCTTTTCCCCCGCAAACGCTCACCTCCATTTCTACTATTTATATTAGACTAATTACCATTACTATCTAGAGTTTTCTAAATCCGCAATTCGCTTTTCCAAACGTTCAATATCATCAAGCATAGCAACACGTTGTTCTTTTAATAATGATTGAACCCGCTCTTGGACCATAGTTTCAATACTTAACTTTGTTTCTTCTCCTTTTTGGAGTAGCGTTTGCGCTAAATTTCTAGATTCTTCCTTACTAACTTGCCCTTTTTGTACAAGCTCATCAATCGTACTGTCAATCTTATCTTTACTAGCAACCGCTAATCCAAGCACTAATGATATTGCTTTATCTACTGATTCCTTGACCATAGTAGCAACCCCTTTATTGTTCATTGATGTGTAATTCACTTTCATCTTTATGCTATCTAGAATGATACATAAATATTGGAACAACTTAGTTCTTCTTCATTGTGTGTTATTTCGAAAAAACTATGCAAAAAAATACAATTTAACGAAATCAAAAAAATCTTGTTCCAGTCATTCTATTGTGAATGACTAGAACAAGATTTTAGAATCACTTTTATACGTTATTAACTACTGAATGACTATTCTCTAGCAGCTGCTGTTGAGTCTCGATATATTAATTCACTTTTCAGTAATATCTTAACGATCGGCTCATCAGGTGTCGCTAGTCGATTAAGTAATCGTTCCACTGCTTTCTTCCCTAGTGTCTCCTTTGGTACATGCACCGTAGTTAGAGCTGGAGACTGACGATAGGAATCTTCAATATTATCGAAGCCTGAGACAGAAATTTGCTCTGGAACTTTAATACCTATTCCTTGCAACATCTGCACTGCACCAAGCGCGATGGCATCATTGCCACATACAATCGCAGTAGGCATTGCTTTCTGCTTTGTAATCCAGTGCTTTAACTGCTGTGCAAATTGTTCAGATTCAAATCCTTCAATATCTAGGAAACTATGTTCAACACAAGAATTAAAGGTTAATTTGTCTCCATCGTTCTTTTGCAATCTATGTCCTTGCTCTTCCATCGCAGCACGATAGCCAAGAAATCGATCATAAAAACTTCGTGAGAATTGGGCATTACCAACGAATGAGATTGCACTATGTCCAGTTCCAATTAATTGCTTCGTTAGTCGATAAGTCGCTTCATAATTATCGACAAAAATACTATCCGCAGGAATCAAATAATCCTCATGATCGACAAGTACCATCGTCATACCAAGTCGATGTATCTCTAGTAGCATCGTAGATGATATTTCACCAACACCTATAATTCCTAGTATTCCATCAAGATTAATAAATTGCGTAAAATGATCTATACTTTGTTCAGATAATATAACCATTCCTATTCCACGTTGTTCTAACTCCGCGGATACACCATCTAAGATTCGTCCCCAATAAAGTGACTCCTTCGTTTGAAAACGAATATTGGGCATTAATACAAGAACCGATTGCTTACCTGTTACTTGTGTACGGGTATTAGATTCTACTCTATTCGGTTTCATATATGCATTTTTTTGTGAAAAATAACCTAATTGAGAAGCAGCTTCAATGACCCTTTCTTTCGTATGATCACTTACTCCACCTTTTCCAGATAACGCTTTGGACACTACGAATTTGGAAACTCCTAAGTAATTGGCAATTTGTTGCATAGTAATTTTTTTGGACATCTATATTTTCCACCTTACTTATGTGTGATTATGGTACGTGCTTCTGTCCATCGTTTATTATACTGATCAAATACTTCTTGAAGACTAGGCGCAGCTATCCATTCTTGAATATACGACCCAGACCATAATGTAATTTGTGCGGTTGAAGCAAGTTCGAGTAATCGATCATTCGGAATCATGCGCTCTACAGGAATACTACCATACGATTCAAACTCTTGAAATTGTGGTAATGTTGGAACTTTTGTCATATCAACAGGGAGAAATCCAGAGTCATCAACAAACCCCGATTCATGGATGAAATACTCAACCCAATCAATAGCAATATCAGTATGCTCACTATACTTACTGACACCAACGAACCAGTCTGGATTCAAAGGCGAATATAAAGGTTTCTCATTAGAATATGGAAATGGGAAAAATCCGATGGTTTCTGGATCAGCACCAAGTGCAATTAATTGATTAATAACCCAATTCCCCATAAAGTACATACCGGCTCTGCCTTCAGCGAGCTCTAGCTTAGAAGCTTCCCATTGATTAGATATTAATGATTTTTCAACATAGTCATTTTCAATTAATGTCTTAACGATCGTAATGGCTTCTCCCCATTCATTATCCACTTGCCATGGCTCATCTAACTCGACCATATCATTCAAGTAAGCTGCATCGCCCTTCATAATACTAACTAGCTCTTCTCCCCAATTCATAAGTGGCCACTGAGCCCCATAGTTCAAATATATTGGAGTTATATTGGCCTGCTTCAACTTATGACAAGCATCATAAAATTCATCTAAAGTTGTAGGTATGCTAGTAATCCCAGCAGCCTTAAATGCCTCCTTATTGTATACAATTCCCGTTGAAGATGCGCCTGCAGCTATTCCATAACGTTGACCGTTGTAGGTTTTATAATCAGAAAATCGAATATTACGAAACATCTCATCTGGTAAAGGAATAAAGTAGTTCGGCAATACCTCATTTTTTAAATGATTCGGAATCAGCAATACATCTCCAAAATTTTGCGTAGATAATCGGACCGAAATATCAGATACATAGTTCGTTAATCCTGCAAATTGTATCGTTACATGTGGATGTTCTAGCTTGAACTCTTCTGCGTACTTTTGAAATCCACCATTTTCGATCAAATCTACTCGATTAGTTAGTATCGTTAATATGATATCTTCATTTATTTCCTGTAACTGATCTTGCTCGATGTCTACTGATGAATTCGGTTCAACAACATGATTACTACATGAAACAAGTTGTATGACACATAACAACAAGACAAAAATACTACATATCGCTCTCATCACCAATCACCTTCACCCTCCCTATCGGAAGTTGTAGAATGACTTCTGTGCCTACACCAAGTTGACTTTCTACACGAATTCCATATTGTTGGCCGTATTGCAGCTTGATTCTTTCGTTTACATTTTTCAAGCCAATACCTCCAATGCCATATTTCGCTTCATCAACACTCCCGTCTCGTAATCCGCTATTCAACCTCAATAGCTTACTTGTCTCTATTCCAATCCCGTCATCGACAATATGTATCATGAGCAAAGGATATTTCACAGCCGAGCTAATCTTCAGATGCATTACACCTTTATTATCATCTAACCCATGATATATAGCATTTTCAATAATAGGTTGTAACAATAACCGGATCATTCTATATTTCATCACGCTACGATCGACATTAATTACTAGTTGGAAACGATCAGGGTAACGATAATTTAATAGCTCAATATAATGTTGAACATGGTTCATTTCCTCTTCAATATTCGTCTCATCATTCAAATTACTAATACTATAGCGTAACAATTTACCTAGTATAGCTATCATATCTGCTGTTGTACTGTCATCATTCATTTCTGCACTCATTCGTATTGATTCAAGTGTATTGTACATAAAATGAGGATTAATCTGATTTTGTAATGCTTGTAATTCAGCTTTCTTCTTCTTCGTCTCCATTTCATAAATCTCTTGAATAAGTTGATCCAGTCGTACAATCATGCGATTAAACTGGCTACCAAGCATGCCTACCTCATCATGATATTTCACAGGAAATTTCTCTTTGAAATTACCTTCTTGTACACTTTTCATTAGTCTAGTCATCGTACGTAATGGTCTAGTAATTGCTAATGATAGGATGATAGCTACAATAATAGAAATAAGAACAGCGACGGCTGTCGTAATCCAGATGATTCGCTTTACTACAATGGTATCATTCGTAAGCTCTGTAACTGGGATAGAAGTAATGATTTTCCAACCTGTACTATTTGAAATTGCATATATATGTAGAAATTGAATACCATCCTTCTCTAGATAGAAACTCCCCTTCTTATTCAATGCATGGTTTACAATATTATGTTCACTCATATTAATAGCAATCCACTTTTTTTCACTATCGTAAATAACATTACCTTCCTTATCTACAATTAATGAAGCTCCTTTTGTCACTTGATCTAGTTCACTAGTCTGATCTTCAATAATACTAATATCTGCATCGATTGCAATTAGACCAATGACAGACAAAGAATCATCTACAATCTTTCGAACTACGGAGAATGCATACCTTTCCGATTGTAAATTACTCGTATACTTTTGCGTTCTAAGCAGTACTGCTTCGCCTCGTGATAACTCCGCTTCATTCAACCAATAATGATAGCTTTTATCTAGATCATTACGTATACCACCTGAGACGATGGAGTAGTAACTATTACCATACACATCAAACAGGTAGACGGAATTAGCCCCACGCTTGATCGTATTGATAAATGAAAGCTGACCTTCTATTCCACGCTGAATAGATAATAGTTGATCAAAATTGTTAGGTAATGAAGTAGAAAGTTCTGAGGATTGTCGCTCCGCATAATATCGATTCGAGCGAATAAGATTACTTTTAATATCATCAATATACGCTGGAATTGAAGATATACTTTTCATATCTTCTATATAATCATCAACACGCACCATCATACTCTCTTGCATTTTAATAGAATATGCTATTGTTTTCTCTTCTATTGAAGTTGCATATTTTGAAGACGAATTGTAACCAACCACAGAAAGAGGAATAGTAACAAGTAATATGAAAGAGAGTAGTAGTTTACGATCCATCTTCATATCACCAATACGAAGCTTCGATCTCATCGTTATACCCTCCATTAGTTTCGCAATTAGATCGTAGGCATTACATTTCCACCATTAACCGGAATGAACGCTCCTGTAATAAAACTAGCAAGATCAGAGGCAAGAAATGCTACTGCATTGGCAACTTCTTGATCTGTGCCGCGTCTACGTAGTGGTACTGAACTGCTATATCCTTCATTCAATTCTGTACCCGCTTCACGATCTCGCGCACTAATCGTCCAGCCCGGAGCAATCTGGTTAACTGTTATCTGATGTTCGCCAACCTCTTTCGCTAATACGCGGTACACGCCATCCATTCCACGTTTTCCTGCAACATATGCAGATTGCGTAGGCGCATTTTGCATAGAACATTCTGTATTAATCCCAATAAAGCGACCAGATCCACGTTCGATCATCGCTGGAATGAATGATTTGGCAAGAAACACACTTTGCATCACGCAAGAATCGAATTGACTTTGGAAGTCTGCAGCAGCTTGCTCTAGTACAGACGTCCACTCATATTGAATCACTGCGTTAGCTACGACGATATGTATATCTCCCATCTCTTCAGTCGCTGCCTTATACATTGCTTGAATATCTTCTTCTTGTGTAATATTTGCTTTGATGATCATCGCTTTCCGACCAAGTTGCTTTATATCATCTTGCAATTGTATCGCTTTTTGTTCATTGGAATGATAATGAATAATAATATTTGCGCCGCATGCTGCTAGTGTATTGACAATAACTCTTCCCAAATCACCTGTTGCTCCAGTAACTAACGCGGTTTGACCTGTTAAATCTAAGTTCATATTGATCTCCTCTATTCTATTGTTCTTGTCTATTTATCGCTCTATAGTGCTGTAATGTATTATTAGTTTTGTTAGTAATAATGCTACCATATTTACTAACTTTTATCATTGAATATTTAATTAGCGCTATGTTGTTGGTTAATAAACTTATATCATACAAAAATAGCCAGCGGCAGTCGATATTTAGATCGACTGCCGCTGGCTATTCTTTTATCTCAAACCTTAATTATTACCAACCTATAGAAAATATAAAGCTCCACTAGACATTAATATTAAGCATGAAAATAACTGCAGTAACGGTAAATATACTAATTAATGTAGAGATAAATACTGCTTGTGAAGCAAATTCCTTCTCATTATCGAATTCAACTGCGAGTAGTACACTACTTAATGAAGTCGGTACTGCTGATGAAACAATTAATGCTGCTGATGTTAATGGATCAAGATTCATCACACTAACAACTAACCATGCTAATACTGGACCACCGATTAAGCGAAGTATTCCTGCAATGGATACATCTATCGCAAGTGATTTGGAAATTTTCCATTCCATCTGACCAAGTTGAACACCAAGTGTTAATAGTGCCGTACCAATAAAAGCATCCGTAATATAATCGAGTGGTGTCTGGATCGGAGCTGGGATAGGAATCTCAAACCCTCTCATAATAAATGCGAGTGGAATGACGTAGATGACGGGCATAGAAAAAATGGTTTTCCATACCTCTTTCATACTAGTCTTGTGCGCATTTACGCTATATACACCGTATGTATTAGGGATTAAAGACTGCATCATCATAATAATAACTTGAATCCCTAGCGTCTCTTTGTTTCCAGCGAACGCTAGTTGATTCAATGGCACGCCATAATTGGCACTATTATAAAATAACACACTATTTTTCATCGCACTTCTCATCGTAGGACTGTAACCACGAAGACGTACAACAATCTCAACCACGATATATTGTATTATCATGAAGATCGCGAAAAACAACAATACTTTCCCAATTATGCTAGCTGAAATTGAAGTTTCATATACTAAAGAAAAAATAATAGCCGGTGAGAACAAATAAAAGTTAAGTTTGGATAGCGTTTTGATGTCCAAGTGAAAGATTTTCTCAAGTGTAATGCCGATGACAATCATTATTGTCATCGGCATTACATTCTCTAATAAAATATGCAGAAAAATACTCATTACTGTAGTATTCCTATTCTACATTATACGAAATTACCAATTCGTCTAATGATTTTCTCGGAGTTGGACCATTCACTTTATGGAACGATTCATCTAATTGATCAATAGTACCAGGTTTTCCGATTGCAATAACAACGTGAGGGACGAAATGTTCAGGCATAGCTAACAATTGCTTCGCTTGTTCCCGGTCATAGCCACCCATTGCTCTTGTAGAAAGTCCTAACATTTTCGCTTGAAATGCGATAGATGCCCATGCTGCACCAGAATCAAATGCCTGATTATTATTCGTTTTGCCTTCAGGTAACGAAGTATCCCCTGCAAGTAAAATATAAGCAGAAGCTTTTTGCGACCACACTGCATTACGAGGCATAATAAATTGCTCGAATAATGCTTTTTGTTCTGTAGTTGTAGCTACAAAGAAACGCCATGGTTGAAAATTATTAGCAGAAGGTGCGTAGCTCGCTGCTTCAAGAATCGTATTCATTTCTTCATTGGAAATTTCATAATTGTCAAATGCACGAGTAGACCAACGATTAATGAATAGTGGACTTACCTCATGCTTTGGTTTACGAATAGCCAACGTTTCCTCATTGTAAGATGCGACGTTCTGTACTTCTATCTCTTTTGTATGGTTCGAATTCATTTCTATCTCCTCCTAAAACTTTTTGTATTCTACTTGATGAACTGCCTGCTAACGAAAAGTTACTTCGAAAGCATAAGCTAAAACTTTTTGTATTCTACTTGATGAACTGCCTGCTAACGAAAAGTTACTTCGAAAGCAAATTAATTTACTACTAAAATACTTTCAATCTCATTATATCATCTGAATAAATGAATCAGCAATATGCCACAAACAGCAAGTGTCATCCCAATAACCTCAAACTTAGTTAATGGTTCTCGTACAACAAACCTTGTATAGAGAAGAATAATGACAACGTTCAACGCGATAACAGCTGAAACGAGTCCAGTTTTACCTAATTGGAATGCTTGCAGTATAAGCATCATACCGACTACATTTGTTATTCCTACCGCTAAACCAATCCCAAAAGTTGATCTATTGCTGAATATTTTTATCGTTTGATCATGTTGATTAATACTAGCTGAATTCTTTTTCCCACGCTGTTCAATGAGCCACCAAAGTCCGAAACACAATGTACCTGTAGTAAACATCAAGAACAATGTAGGAAATCTTTCTGATTGGAGTAGCGTTGACCATTTACCAGAAAGGTCATTTCCAGCAAAAAACAACATCGCTAATAGACCCCATTGTGCCCCTTGCATATTAGTTAATGAAATATCGGTAGAATACCGAATCGTTAATATGCCTATAAGTAACACAAGAAACGCTAATAATTGCATCATATGTAATTTCTCATCCCAAAGTAGATATGCAGCAATGACAACAACTACAGAAGGTAAGGAAGTTAGAATCGCAACGATAGACGCCTTGCCTACTGCAAAACCTTTAAACATACACGCACTAGCAGCAAATGAGAACAGCCCCATCTGTATACCTACCAAACAAGATGTAGACCATTCGGCACCTGATACTAACATAATTATTCCGTTAATGATCATACCCGAAGCAAAAACACCACATAGCATTAAATTTCTATCAAGCTTCATTGTACTTGTCTTATGATACAATACACCCCGTAAACCAAAAGCTAGCGCTGCAAGTAATGCATACATTAACCACATACTCTAGTTGCTCCTCTACTACTAACATTCTACTAATTCTATATCTAGTACCATGAAACGGCAAATGAAAACTTGTAAAGAACTGTTAAGCTAGCTACAATCATATTAAATAAATTGTTATTACTATTCTTTTTTATCATAATCATTCATTGATAAGGGGTTAATTAATATGAGTAAATTTCAGTTAAACGAACAATTGTCATTAGGTGTATGCTATTATCCCGAACAATGGCCACAGCATTTATGGGCAGATGATATGAGACGTATGAAAGAAATGGATATCTCTGTTATCCGTATAGCAGAATTTGCATGGTCGGTTTTTGAGCCTTTAGAAGGACAGTTTAGCTTTGAACTATTTGATAACGTACTTCAACTTGCTAAGGAAAACGATTTGAAAGTCATTATCGGAACGCCAACAGCAACACCACCTGCATGGCTTACTGAGAAATATCCTCAAGTACTCAATGCAACGATTGAAGGACATTTATTACAACATGGTTTACGTCGCCATACCAATTATACAAGTACTACATACCATCAATTTTGCTCTATCATTACAACGAAACTAGTAGAACACTATCACACACATCCTAATGTTATAGGATGGCAAATTGATAATGAGTTCAACTGTGAAATCGGGGAGTTCTATAGCGAATCTGATCATATTGCATTCCGTCAATGGGTAGAGTCTCGTTACGTAACTCTTGAAACTCTGAATGAAGCTTGGGGTACAACTTTCTGGAGCCAAACCTATTCCAGCTGGGATCAAGTTTATCTTCCTCGTCTAGTTCCAGGTGGTCGACAACCGAACCCTCATCTTGCTCTTGATGAAAAACGTTTTATATCTGATAGCGTTCTTGCATTTGCACGTATCCAAGCTGATATTATTGCCGAGCTTGCGCCACATCACTTTATAACGACAAATGGATTATTTGGACATTTAAATAGTCATCAATTAACAAACGAACTACTGGACTTTTTCAGTTACGATTCCTATCCTCAGTTTTCTACTATATTTCAAGATCCCAACGAGGAAAACCCTTTGGCCGATCGTAGTTGGAGTCAAACGCTTAGTGCCGTTCGTTCTATCTCATCGAAGTTTTGCATTATGGAGCAACAAGCAGGTCCAGGGGGCTGGGTGAATAAAATGGATATGCCGTCCCCTCGTCCTGGTCAGTTACGTCTTTGGAGCTATCAATCAATCGCACACGGTGCGAACATGGTCGTATATTTCCGTTGGCGTACAGCAACTTTTGGGCAAGAGATCTACTGGCATGGTCTGAATGATTATAGTAATAAACCAAATCGTCGACTTGCAGAAGCTGCTAAAGTCGGACATGAATTACAATTCATTAGTGATGTACTGGCGCCTACTACCTATGAAGCGAACGTTGCGATTATGCGTGACTACAATAATGAATGGGACGGCGAATATGACGTATGGCACGGACCATATGGTTGGACTAGTGGTAAGGAATGGTATAAAGCTCTAACGCGTAAACATATCCCTACAGATATTGTATATATGGAAGAGAGTACTACTTTAGAAAAACTTCAAAAATATCAACTTATTATCTATCCTCATCCTGCCATTATGAGTGCTGCTACTGCTTCATTGTTAGAGCAATATGTGGAACTTGGGGGGGAAATTATCTTTGGTTGCCGAACTGGATACAAAGATACTCGCGGACATTGCTATATGTTACCGTTCCCTGGTGTAGCTTCCAAATTAACAGGTATCGAACTTGAAGAATATACTGTTGTAAAAGGTACACGATCAGCACCATCTATTAAATTTATAGGCAATGACAACACAATGGCTACACAACATTTCAATGAAATTATTGAGCCAATCTCAGATAATGTTGAAATACTTGCGACTTATGAGGATGACTACTACGCTGGTAAGCCTGCATTAACTCGCCATGCGTTTGGTAAAGGTCAAGCTTGGTATTATGGTTCTGTATTCAGTGAACAAGTAGCTAATGAAATATTGTCATTATTACCCGATGTACATTCGCCGGCATCTTGGCTACACTTACCGACTGAGGTTGAGCTTGCGGTTCGTGGTAATGATAGCAGACGTATATACATACTATTGAATTATAGTGAGCAACCAATGTCTATTCAGATTGACGAATCAAAACTTAATCTGTTAACAAATGAAGCGATGGTGGGGAAGGTCGAGTTACAAGGGTATGATGTGTTACTATTAGTAGAGGAAAAGTAAGTCCTGAGAGGAGTATTACCATGTTTACACTTCAAGAAAAGCAATTTCTACTGCAATTATTGAAGAGCAAGACACGCTGGGGTTGGTTCAATCGCAAGAAAAAGCAAACAATGCAGCAAGAGTTGATTGAGAAGATTGAGCAGATGGTGCGGAATGAGCAAGTCAACAAGTCTCACTTGTAGGCTCACTTGTGATCACGATGCCATGCTACGTAGTCTATTCGACTGCGAAGATGGCATTCATCGCTTGTTCCAGTGCTCATGTACCAACTACGTACATTCCGCGCTTCGCTTCACTAGCTTCATACCATCTTCTTGGTGCTGACAAGCGAGCAGGCCCATTTGAAACCACTTGCATGTATTTCTTCGTTGCATTTCACAAACAAAGCTTCTTGGTGATGACTAGCGAGCACACTCACTTGGTTCATCTTTGTGTCGCTACGTTGCATTTCACAAACAAAGCTTCTTGGTGATGACAAGCGAGCACACTCACTTGGTTCATCTTGGTGTCGCTACGTTGCATTTCACACAACAGGCTTCTTGGTGATGACAAGCGAGCACGCTCACTTGGTTCATCTTTGTGGCACTTCGTTGCACCTAGCTCAGCAGCGGAGAGGATTAATCGTTCGTGGAAAAGCGATAGCGGTCGTTTTTGTCCTCGGATTTATACCTCTATTACTTTTCAATAAATCCGAGGACAACGGCGATTGGAACAACGATTAGTCATCGCAGCGTCACACGAGCACTACTTCATATCATTGCTACAAAGCAGTACTACAATCGCTTAGTCATCCGGCGTCACCAAAACAGCATCACTACAACTAGATTTCGACATCAGGAGGTTTCATGAACGGAAAAACACATTTAGCGATTGGAGCTACGATTGGGGCGGCATGTACACTGTACTTTTCACCCGCGCAACAATTAGAATCCATCGTTGCATATATTGGGGTAGCAAGTTTCTCAGCTCTAGCTGCTGATCTTGATGGCCCCAGTATTCTAACAAGAAAATTAACAAAGATCAGTCGTAATCTTCATCAGTTTGCATTGATTGGCGGTATTGCTGGTTTAGCCTTCTCTCTTTACTTATGGTTAACAACTTCTACATTCTCTCCATTATGGATCGGTGCATCAGTTGCAGCTATCCTTATCGGTCTTATTGTTAATCGCAGTGCTATGCGCAATGCATTAGTGAGCATGGTCGGTGCTGGGATTGGGGTATATGGAATTTCACAAAGTTGGTATTGGCTTATTGGTCTTGGTATATTTATTATAATCGCTCCTTGGCTCAAACATCGTGGACTAACTCATACGATTTGGATCTTACCAATATGGGGACTAATTGGCTATGGATTAGAGCAACAACTAGCAATTGAGGGCCTTGGCTTAACAGCAATTCTTGGTTATCTATCGCATATTATCACAGATATGTTAACGCCTGCTGGTGTACGTTGGCTATATCCATTAACGAAGAAAAAATTCAAGCTGAAATTTTAATTTATCTTAATGTTACTAGATTCATATAGTTACATCTACGTAAAAGGAGCAGTCCTCGATTATCGAGAACTGCTCCTTTTCGTTACTGCTACATACAATTAAATATGTGGCCTATTATAGAGGTATCTTATAGAGCACTCAATGTCTCAGTTAATACCGGAACGATTTGAGATTTACGAGATACTACACCTTTTAATAATGCAGTGTTATTATCAAGTGTTACGTTATATGCTTTTTCTACAGCAGAAGCTTGTTTACCTAGAGCTAGTGCAACTGAATCATTGTTAAGAATATCAGTTGTAACTAATAAGAATAGATCAAGTCCTTTTGCATCAATAATCGCTTGCAGAGCGGGCTCAAGTTCAGCTTGACGAGATAGAACATCATTCGTATCTACAGCATTCACTTGCGCAATTTCAACTTTATAGTTACCCATAGAGAACTCTTTTGCATCAAGGGAAATTAATTGTGCAATTGTTTTGTCACTTAGGTCTGCACCAGCTTTAAGCATCTCAAGACCGTATACTTGTGGATCAACACCAGCGATAGCTGCAAGCTCATTAGCTGCTGCAACATCTTGCTCTGTGCAAGTTGGAGATTTGAATAGAAGAGAATCAGAAATGATTGCTGATAACATAAGACCAGCAACTTCTTTCGTTACTGCTACGCCATTTTCTTTATGAAGCTTATTAAGAATTGTAGCAGTACAACCAACTGGCTCAGCACGGAAATATAGAGGAGCACTAGTCTCAAAGTTCGCAATACGGTGATGATCGATAACTTCAACAACTCTTACTTGATCGATATCATCAGCACTTTGTTGACGCTCATTGTGGTCAACAAGAATAACTTCACTTACTTCATTAGCAACAGTTGCGACATAACGAGGAGCTTCTACTCCAAAATAGTCCAATGCATATTGAGTCTCACCATTAACATCGCCTAGACGAACAGCTTCTACATCTGCACCAAGTTTAGTTTTCAAGTCAGCATATACTAACGCTGACGTAATTGTATCCGTATCAGGATTTTTGTGACCGAAAATTAAAGTTTTTGACATGTTTTTTTAACTCCTTAAATTTTTTATTTTCTTCTTGATACCCTTCATCTTAACAAAAGATAAAGAAATATCGGAAGCATATTTGTTATACAAATAATATGAGTACATTCTGACTGACAAGCATCTAACAAATATTATACTCTGTTTCCCGCATTATTCCTAGTCTTTTACTATGAATATTCTCCCTGTTTTTGTATAATTACAGATTCTAAGTCCTTCTCCTCATCCAATTAGAAACGGAGAGGACTAATCATTGTGGAAAAGCGATAGCGGTCGTTTTTGTCTTCGGATTTATACTCAAATTAATATTACAATAAATCCGAGGACAACGGCGATTGGAACAACGATTGGTCATCGCAGTGGACAAACCCTCCCACCAGAAAACAGTAAAAAAGCTACAGTCTTGCATCGATACAACATGCAAGACAATAGCTCATACCTATTAATAATTACGAACGATAGAATTGTTCAATTGTAGCAGCGATCGCCGCTTTGTCACCCGCAATGCGAGTTTGGCGTTGCGATTGATTGAATAACGCTTGAATTTGTTCTGGGTATTGTTGTTCAATTCCACATAATTCAATAGCTTCGTTGAATTTCCCAGGATGAGCAGTAGCAAGAGAAATTGTAATTTCACCTTCACCAGCACATTGCTTCGCAGCTGCAACACCACATGCACTATGCGGATCCAACAAGTAGTTTGTCTCTTCTTTATAATTAGAAATAGTAGCAAGACATTCTGCACCTAGAACGCCATGAGCAGCAAATTCAGCTTGAACTTTAGCAAGAGCTTCTGCAGAGATTGAAATTTCACCTTCAACTTTGAATTGTTCCATTATTGAAGTAATTAGCTCAGCGTCTTCACCAAGGACATAATACAAGTAACGCTCGAAGTTACTTGCCACTTGAATATCCATAGAAGGACTATGCGTCATACGGAAATCACCAGGCATATACACACCTTCGTTAATAAAGCGCTCTAAAATATTGTTTTCATTTGTAGCTAAGATCAATTTATTAATAGGTAGTCCCATACGCTTAGCTAGATAGCCTGCGAAAATATCTCCGAAGTTACCAGTTGGCACGCTGAAGTTCACTTTAACTGAACCTGTTTCTTTCGCAACTTGGAAGTAAGCGTAGAAATAATACACAGTTTGCGCAAGGATACGAACAAAGTTAATAGAATTAATCGCTGCAAGTTGATTTTCAGCTTTGAAATCAAGATCTGCAAATAGCTCTTTAATGATTCGTTGGCAATCATCAAAATTACCATCAACTGAGAGATTCAATACATTATCTTCTTGGACCGTTGTCATTTGCAATTCTTGTACTTTACTTACTTTACCATGTGGATGTAGAATACAAATTTTAATGCCTTCTTTACCACGTACGCCTTCAATTGCTGATGCACCTGTATCGCCTGATGTCGCACCAAGAATATGAATTTTCGCACCTTTCTTTTTCGCAACATAGGAATAGAATTGACCCATAAATTGTAGCGCGATATCTTTAAAAGCAAATGTTGGTCCGTGGAACAACTCCAATAAATATAGCTCATCAGATAGCTTTTTCACTGGTGTTACTTCTGGATGACGGAATGTGCTGTAACTTGCAGTTACTAATTCCTTCAATTCATCTGCTGGAATTTCATCATTCGTGAAATATGAGAATATTTCAAGCACTAGCTCTGTATAGCTTAGCTTGCTCCAAGCCTGTAATGTACCTTCAGAGAAAGTTGGGATTTCCTTAGGGATTAGTAAGCCACCATCATTAGCAAGACCCATCATGAATGCATCGACAAAACCAATACTACCAACTTTACCTCTTGTACTAATGTACTCCATTATTCTTCCTCCTAAAACTTTTCATTAGCTTCTCAATATAACTTCATAGAAATGAAAAGTTACTCCGGAAGCGTAAGCTAGAAATATCCTTGTAGTTCTCAATTTGACTTACATACAAAAAATAAGTAGCATCGAGAGCATAAGTACTCTATTGCACTTTCGTACATGAACTATTAATTGCATTTTACCATCGTTTGCCCGAAAAATGAATGTTCAATTTGTACAATAGCTTATTATTCAAATGCTGGCAATCGCATCAGGTAGAAATTACAAGATCACATTATTGCAACATTATGCTTGTTCCTATCGTTTAATTCATATAACTCTACACTATTCTAACATAACAGGTGACTACTTATGGTTTTTAGCAGCTTATTATTTATTGTTTTCTTTCTTCCAACCGTTCTATTCCTATATTACATTAGTCCACCGAAGTTTCGAAATTGGATTCTTCTTATCAGCTCGTTCATATTCTACGCATGGGGCGAACCGATCTATATAGTCCTTCTGCTAGTATCTACGACAACTGATTTTTGGTTAGGCAAATGGATTGGGAACACGCAGCGGGGTGAGCGATCGCGCAAAACCATGCTCATTATTTCCATTTCCATTAACTTAGCTGTCCTATTTTTCTTCAAATATGCTGGTTTCCTGATCGAGAATTTGAATAATATTTTTGGTACTACTATTGCAGATTTAGACTTACCATTACCAATCGGTATTTCGTTCTATACATTTCAATCGATCTCATACATCGTGGATGTGTATCGACGCAAAGTTGAACCACAACAGCATTGGGTTCCCTTTGCCACCTATATTGCGCTTTTCCCACAACTAGTCGCTGGACCAATTGTCCAATATAGTACAATCGCAGCGCAACTGAACAATCGTAAATTTAAGGAATCGGAATTTGCAGAAGGCATTCAACGCTTTATTCGCGGTCTTGCCAAAAAAGTACTGCTTGCCAATAATATTGGTTTGCTTTGGGATCACATTCAATCTCAGCCAATGGACACCATGTCAATCTGGCTAGCTTGGCTCGGTATTATTGCATTTGCCTTCCAGATCTACTTCGATTTCAGTGGTTACTCGGATATGGCAATTGGGCTTGGACTTATGTTTGGCTTCCGATTCAATGAAAACTTTAATCTACCTTACCTAGCTAGAAGTATTACAGACTTTTGGAGAAGATGGCATATTTCACTTAGTAGCTGGTTCAGAGATTATGTATATATTCCACTCGGTGGTAATCGACAAGGACTTTGGAAACAACTAAGAAATATAATGATTGTCTGGGCACTTACTGGAATATGGCATGGTGCGAGCTGGAATTTTGCATTATGGGGTATCTATTTCGGAATCATACTTATATGCGAGAAGCTATTCCTACTGAAATGGTTAACTCGTTCTCCGCGATGGTTACAGCATAGTTACGCCATTATTCTAATATTGTGCGGATGGGTATTATTCGTATTCGAAGATATGACCATCATGGGGCAATATATAATGTCAATGCTTGGCATGCATGAAGGTTCAACATGGATTAGTGATGAGTTATTATTCCAACTTAGAAATTACTTTGTGTTACTAGCGATTCTCGTTATTGTATCCATTTCACCAAAATTTAAGTTGTGGAATCGATTCACACACTCCAATCGTGGCATGATTATTGTCTGGGCAATTCATATGTTATTGTTATTCGTATCTATAGCGTATCTAGTGGATGCGAGTTTCAACCCATTTCTATACTTCCGTTTCTAGATAGGTAATTCAAAAAGCGGACTTATGATAACGATGATCACGCTAACGTAGTTCAAAAAGCACGAATATTTGCCTATTCTTTCGAAGTACTTTTCTTTGCATAGATGATTTACTTCAAGTAAGAAAAGTTTAAGGAGTTACAACGATGACTAACAAATGGAATACCAAATTGTATATTATTGGGTTTACGGTGATGCTTGGTGGATTACTTATTCTGTTCATTGTCTCACCTAAAGGTACTTTTTCTCAGTTTGAGAATCGAACACTACAAAGCAAGGTTTCTTTCAGCTGGGAAGCATTAGTGGATAAATCATTTGCAGAAGATACGGAAACGTATCTTTCCGATCAATTCCCATTTCGCCAACAATGGTTTATGGTCAAATCTATTGCTGAACAAGCGCGCCTGATGACCGTCAACAATGGAATTATTCATGGAGAAAATGGATACTTATTCGAACCATTGAAAGAGCCTATCTGGGAAGATGTAGAAAAGTATGTGGATAGCATTAACAAATTCCAAGGGGGTTTTGCTAATACACATATGTCACTATTATTAGCGCCTACTTCAGTGGAAATGTATCCACAATTTTTACCAAAATGGAGCACTTCTTTCTCTCAGAAACTTACTAATGATACCATTCAAACTTTTTTATCCACAGATATTAATTTCATTGATGGCATCGATGCCCTTCAACCGCATATAGCTGGTGAGAATAACCTATATTTCCGCAATGATCACCACTGGACGAGCTATGGAGCGTATTTTGCTTATGCGGAGTATATGAATAGCATTGGCATAGAACCTATTGCTTTGGATGAATTGCAGCCTAACATAATGTCATCAGACTTCCTTGGCAGCTATGACACAAAAGGACAATTTTGGGGAGCACAACCTGATGAAATTGTAGCTTTTACTAATCCATGGTTTAGCTCACAGATGTTTATTGCTGATGATGAATCGACTAGCGATTCGTTGTACTATGATACCTTCTTAGATGTGAAAGATCAGTATAGTTATTATCTAGGTGGCGTTCATGCACTTATGACAATTACGAATGAACCGATCAATGGACAAACAGCAAAGAAACCTGAAATCGACAAATTACTTGTCATTAAAGATTCTTATGCGCATAATTTTATTCCTTTACTAGTAAACCACGCTCGTGAAATCCATGTTGTTGATCTGCGTTATTATAACGGTTCAATGAAAGCTTATATGGAGCAAGAACAATTTGATGAAGTGTTATTACTTTACAATACGCCAACATTTGTTTCTGAACGTAGTTTGCTTAATTTGAAATATTAATTATGAATTAGAATAGTTCCAACTGCTCGACGCTCTGAGGTAATGCTTCCATAGGATGCTTTCCATCAGGGCGTTGTTGCCCTAAAAGTATCATAAGTTGCTTCGCATTATGGGCTGCATGACCACCTGAGTTATTATTAAATATGACAAATACATCTTCACTACCTTGAGATAACTGTTCAAGCCTCGGTAACCACTCCGCTAACTGTTGCTCGCTATAATCGTACAAATACCTTACTTCTCGCCACTTATCATCTCCTGTATCGTTCCAACCGCTCTCATTGCGACCATGCAATCTAACCATCGTTAATGTTTCATTCGTCGATTCTATAATCATCGGTATACTTCCATCCCCAGCTTGTGGTTCATCACATACACTATGGATCCATTGTTCATCTTTCATAAATTGAATCGTCTTCGCTCTCATCTCATCTCTAAACCAGCTCTGATGCCGGAATTCAAGCGCACAGGGAATATTGTTCATTAGTTTCTTCGTTGCGCGAAGTACCATCACATGCTTGGTCATACAATCAAACCAAGGCGGATATTGAAATAAAACACATATTAGCCGATCATGCTCAATTAAAGGCTGAATCATCGCAAGAAATGCAGCAAACATTTCCTCTCGTTTTGAAGCAACATCAGAACTCCCACGTTGATGACCGGTCATACCTTGATATGCCTTCACTATAAATTTGAAATGAGGTGGAGTTTGAGCCATCCATTGACGCATTCTCTCTGGGGACTGTATCGCATAGAATGTACTATCAATTTCAACAATTTCAAAATGCTTCGTGTATACTGATAGTCTATCTGTACTTTTCGTACCTTTAGAATATAGTGAATCATGATCACCCCATCCACCAAGCCCAATGTAAATGCTCATTACATCACCTCAACTCCATTATTGATATACTCATAATCAGAAAATGTTGCCGCTTGACCACAGTATTTCCCTCTTTCATCAATCAAATTCCATACGGTTGCTTTCTTAATATAAAACCGTTTCCCAGAGCTAGAAATGCGAACCCCTGTATAATTTGCTACGTATCCATTATTCGTAACTTCCGACATAAAGTTTGCTCTTTCTACTCTTTCCATTGGCTCTGCGGTCAACCTTGAAGGTGTAGAAGTAAATTGTTCTTCTGTCATTTCCCATAACAACATTGCACGTTCATTTCCATAATTCAAGATCGGATCAGCCTCAGTACCGTGCGATAAAATTATGCAATTAGCTTTATTCAATTGGTCCAATAATGGTATCTCTTGAACCTCATCAACTAGCTTATTTCCCGTCCAACGATTATAACTATGTATCAATAAACGCGCATGACTTTCCGTCATAAAAAACATCCCCCATTCTTGCTTAGCTTCACTTTAGCAAGTGTGGGGGATGTTGACAATATAGGTAGATATAAATATTTACTTTTTATCAATGACTAAGCAGATTGCTTAGTACCTTCATCTGATGCTTTCTTGTTGTTAGATAATAACCAACCAAAGACAGCAATACCAATAAGTACGAAATAGAACGTTAACTTCCAGCCCGTTGATTCAGCAAAATCATGAGAAATTACGCCAACAGCTTCATGAGCTAATGTATGAACAGCAAGTTTAACACCTACCCACCCTACAATTACGAACGCCGCAATTTCTAGACCTGGACGACTTTCAAGTAATTTAACAAACATATTTGCTGCGAAACGCATAATAACTACTCCGATTAGTCCTCCAAGGAATATGACGATGAAGTGACCACCATCCATACCACCTATTTTTGGTAAATTGGTAGCTGGTAATGATACAGCAAGCGCGATGGCTGCTAAAATCGAATCAATCGCAAATGCGATATCAGCTAATTCTACTTTCAATACAGTAACCCAGAATCCGCTTCCTTTTTTCTCTTTCTTATCCTTCGTTGAATCTTTTCCGTGGAACCATAATTTTCTTATTATATGGTTGAGCGCGATAAAGAGTAGATATAATGCCCCGATCGCTTGTACTTGCCATATATCCACTAAGAAAGAAATAATAAATAACGATGCAAATCTAAATACTAATGCGCCAAATAACCCGTAAAACAATGCTTTTTTTCGTTCTTCTTCTGGTAAATGTTTTACCATAATTGCAAGCACGAGTGCATTATCAGCTGCTAATAAACCTTCTAATGCGATTAAAATTAGTAAAACTGAACCATACTCGAAAAAAATTGACCAATCCATCGTATTCCTCCTAAATTTTTTTATTGATCGAATTTCATTTTGTTCTCTTTAACATTCCCTTTCACTCATTGAAAAGTACTTACATAATTATTACCAGTACTTTTCAATGAGTGAAAAGATGAATCGAAAACAAAACCTTCGATCAGCGTCACTTCCATCTCATCACACAAAAAAGACCTTTGCCTAAATAGGCAAAGGTCTTGCAAACAACGATAATTTCATTCGTTGCCAATAAAACCGGAGATTTCTCTCGTAATGACGACTTTATTGTAGTAGCTACTCCCCTTTGGAGGTATGTGCATATGAAATTTTATGACTCATGACACTCTATACGGCGAATGTACCTAAGGGTTTCATTTTTCCCAAAAAAATATTATGCTTATTTATATGGAGGGAATACTAATGAATCAAACGATTACAGAACTAACTGAAGATCAGCTTCACCAAATGGCTTCCATAGAGATAGGCCGAGTAGCCATACTATTCACATCACCTTTTTGTGGAACATGTAAAGTTGCTTTAACGATGCTTCAAATTGTACAGGTAGTAGGTGTTCCATATTCACTTTATCAAGCAAATATTAATTATACGCCATATTTCCGTGAATTATGGCAACTTAGAAGTATACCTGCACTTGTACTTATTCATAACGGTAAAGTGATCGACATAGTTTATGCTATTCAATCCGTAGACTCACTCTATACAAAATTGCAAATAAATTAAATCTATAATCTATCAACCTTGTAGCCTTTTGCTTCTAGCATTTTAATAATACTATCAGGTCCAGCCAAATGAAGTGCACCTGCAATTACGAAATAAGTTTTTGGCTCAGTTCCATTTAGATAGCCTACAACTTTATCAGTCATACCTTTATTACGATTAGTTAGCATACCGTTATAGTAATCAAGTTCTTCTTTTTTCATAGATTCAGCCATACTATCCATTGTGACTAGATCTCCTGCTTTCCAAATATCTAGAAGATAGTCAGAACCACTATTTACATCGTAGCCTTTATTAGCATATCCAATCATTTCAATCGTATTTCTCAATGCTGATTCTTGATATTCGTCAGAGAAGCTACTTAACATATCATATTGTAAAAAAGCATTTTCCAGTTCTAAGTTCGGTATTTTCTTATCTTTAGCTGCCTCTAAGAAATGACTGTCGATGCCATAGTCAGCACTGATTTTCTCATCTTCAGGAAGTAAATCTTGTAGAATCAAATTGAGGAACCAAACTTGGGTCTGATCAACCGCTTCCATATTGAATCCTTCTTTTTTAGCTAAAGCAACCAATTTCGCATATGTTTCTGGAGTTACATGATCCTTAAGTGTCGTACCAGCTTCATAATATAATAACTTTTGAATAGCTTCTTCTTCTTCTTTAGTTAGTTGTTTTGTAATATCAACTTCAGTTACAACAACATCTGATGCTTCGAAGGCCTCGGTTATTTCAGTGCGTAACGGATATAATTCTTCATCTCCTACATGAATCGAACCTAGTAGGTAAACAACATTTCCGTTACTTTCAACTTTCCATAAAAATCCTTGAGAAGCTAATCTAGGCTCAGTAGTCTCTTCAGGGAATGTATACATATCTGTTAAGTAGATAGAATTACTTTCCTTTTTCCAGTCAATATTCAATAATGTAACTGGTTGTAATTCTCTAAGTGGAGCATAAGTCGTATTATTACGCTTAATAATATCTAATTTATCGACGACTACTTCGCCATATTCAGAAACTTTATTAGTTTTCAAATCAATAATAGATTCGAATCCATCATATGAAACTGTAATCGTCTTATTTTTACTCGAATAGCCAACAGTATAGCCTAATTCTTCGAAATAACTACGCAATGGTATGTATGTTTTACCTTTTTCAATGAATGGTGCCTCGGTTAAATCTAGCTTTTCTCCATTGTAATATACTGTTGCATTAGTGGAACTTGCTGCTTGAGCAGGTAAAGCGAGTGTGAAAAGTAGTACAAATGCAAATAAAATAGATAAACTCTTTTTCACTAGTTTCTCATCTCCAATTCATATAGTCATAGACACTATCATATCATAATTTGGTAATATTTTACTAGCCTATAGTGATCTTCAATAACATAGCTACACGTAAAAAATCTCAAGTCCTATGAAATGACTTGAGATTTTTTGTAATACTTCACTCATTGTATTATGTAGTTTATATTAGTTCACTTCCTGAACTTTTCCGAAGTGAAACAATTTTCTTACTAATAAGCTACCTATAACTACTATTCCAGCGCCAATCAGACCACCAGAAGTATTCAGAATAAGATCATCTACATCGAAGGAACCCATCGCTAGAAATAATTGCATACATTCTAGTAATAAGCTAATTCCAAAAGAAATGATAATCGATAGTGACCATCTCTTCTTCACTATCAAACTAATAATAATACCTGTCGGGATAAAAATAGCAATATTGCCGTACAAATTCATAAATTGCGATAAACTGAGTTGACGACCTACACTTACTGATATTGTATCGAAAGGTACAAGATTAGCCCATTCCCATCTATTTAATATGATTTCTGGTTGTTCATACGTTCTTTTGGCTTGATCTATTAAGGTCATCATAGATACTGGACCGAATTTAAATAGAATGATTTTCAATAGTAAAAACAAATTAACTATAAAAAGTGGAATTAACAAACTTTTGCTTAACATAATTATTCCCCTCCTAAAACTGATGTTACGATAATCCCATTCATATTATCTCCAGAAATAGTATAGGAATGATTTGAAGGAACTTTAATTTTCAATTCTTTTTCAAAGGCATAATAATCTACAATATATTTTTCCCCGTTAATGGATGTCATTAATGTAGTATTCTCACTTATGTAATCAAGGTACTCCTCTAACACCCAATTATGATCACTCATAATGACGCTGTGTGGTAGTCCAACATAACGAAAATGCCAAGGCTCATATTGTATCCCAGTAATATCTACTTTGTCTTCAGGGTAACGTAATATAAATCCAAAGTCCGACGCATGTTTTCTTAGCCATTGCCCTTCTGGTGCATCCTCCATTTTGCCTAATGATGATCCGATATCCAATGATAGTCCCACATTATGTTCACTATATCCCGCAGGCAAAGCGTATGCCGGACCCATTTCATTATATAGTGAGGCTTGCTTTTCCTTATTTCTATATCCACTACTTAGTATAAAATGTGTTATTCCATCTTCTTTCGCGTGTTCAACCATATGTTGAAAACTAGTAATGACTGATTTTGATAGTTTTACATCGTCACTACCAAGTTGATATTCGCCCTGTACATGAACTTCATCTTCAACTAAGACGATATCATCTACTAATCCTTCATCGTTCATCTCATAGTTTCGGTTAACTAATATCAGATTACCCGCGTATTTCATCTTTTCATCTATTTGTAAGACATCATATCCTTCTTGGCGTAACTTATTATTATTTAGTTCTATAGGCTCAATTCCGCTTTCCTTAAAATTAACAAATAGATAGATCAGAACTGCTGCTACACATGAAATTATGATCGCTTTCTTCATATTTAACTTCCTCTCATTACAATGTACCTTAATCATAATGAAAAGATATTAATAAAAAAGATCGGAAAATCTTAAGAATTCCTTAAGTTCCCGATCCTATAGGTAGTATTACTGTAAATTGTGTAGCTGTAATGTCACTTTGCACGAGAATTGTACCGCCATGCTGTTCAATAATATTTTTTGCAATATATAAACCTAGCCCAGTACTCCCTGCTTTTTCAGTACGAGCACGATCTCCACTATAGAACATATCGAAGAGAAACGGAAGCTCCTCCTGTGGAATAAAATCACCATAATTTCTAACGATAATTTCTATGTGATCATCTAATATGTTCCCAACGATGTCAATGTATTTCCCATCATTCCCATATCGGGCTGCATTAGCAAGAAGATTTTCAAAAACACGTGCGAGTAGCTCTCCATCACCATGTATTTGAACGGTAGTAGGAAGATCTACTCTAGCTTCCAATTGCTGTGATTCGAAAATGGGATATAATTCTTCGGTCAATTGAACGAGCAATTGGATTAGATCAATCGGTTTCTTCTTCAAAGAAAGATTACCATAGTTCATTCTAGTAATCTCAAACAACTGTTCGATTAATGTTTCTAAACGCTTAGATTTTGTGTAAGCAATCGTTGTGTAATGTGTAGAAGTTACTTTGGACAGTTCTTCATGCTGTAAAATATACTCCAAATAGCCAATAACTGAAGTAAGAGGCGTACGTAAATCATGTGCTAAATTCAGTACAAGTTGATCTTTACTACTCTCAGCAAAGTCACCTCTTGTTACAGCTTCTTGCAGCTTCATTCCCGCACGATTAATATCTTCAGCTATACTCTGAAATTCATCTCTTGTTTCAATGACTACCTGCTCTGAAAATTCCCCATTGGCTAGATGATGAATCCCTTTAGAAATCGATTTGAAGTAGCCCGAGTACGGTATTGTTAGTAAATAGAACATAAGTATAGCAAGCGGAATAAATAGGATAAGGAAAAAATTAACATCACCAACTTTTAGTATCCACTTTCTCCACAATGCTATTTGGTCCTCATAATATACATAGTTATGATAATAGTATTGTAACCCACGATATACGCCATAGGTGACAAGGGCTGAAGTAGCTATACTGAGCATAAATAAAACGAGCATTTTAGTTCGAAAACTTTTTATCGCTCTACCCATTAAACGTATACCCCACTCCCCAAATTGTTTTAATCCACTGATCCTTATCTTTACCAAGCTTTTTACGAAGTGTACGAATATGCACCATGACAGTGTTAGCAGAATCTTGATATGATTCTCCCCATACTTGAACAAATATATTTTCCGTACTAAATACCTTTTTCGGAGTTTGTGCTAGCAGATACAATATTTCGAACTCTTTCGGAGTTAGCTCTATCACTTGATCATACAAAGTAACGATATGAGAAGATGGATCGATCTGTAATCCACCTTGTATAATGAGCTGAGATTCCTTTACCGATAAGCTCTGATTAAGTAGTGTATATCTTCTAAGTTGTGCTTTCACTCTAGCTACTAATTCCATTGGATTAAACGGCTTAGTCATATAATCATCGGCACCCATAATGAGCCCTGTAATTTTGTCCATATCGGAAGTTTTAGCACTCAGAAAGATGATCGGCATACTATACTTCTCTCTAATTTTCCGAGTGGCTTCGAGTCCATCTAAGAGCGGCATCATTATATCTAGAATAATAAGATCAATTTGCTGTGACATCACAATATCTAGTGCCGCTTGTCCATCATATGCAAAGATCGTTTTATATCCTTCATGTTGAAGATGGATCGCTACTAATTGAGCAATTTCTTGATCATCTTCGGCAATAAGTATCGTTGGCACGCTCATTCACCTCTTTCAAAGCTCTTTACTAACTATAGATAACTATCAAGGAATTTCATCTTTGTTATGAAAGTCCATTTTTTGAACTACCCCATTAATGATGCTACGATTTCAAAAGAACGTAGTCTTGCCTCATGATCATGAATATACGCTGTCACCATTACTTCGTCTACTTCTGTAGCCGCAATTAATTGTTCTAGCTTCTTCTCAACTGTAGCCTTGCTTCCGATAATGGACGAACCTACTTGTTGTTCTACTATGAACTTCTCTTGCTGCGTCCAGATTTGTGCCATATCACGAACTGGAGGTGCCAATGGCGCAGACCTACTACGAACAAAACCAAGGAACATCTGATACATTGAAGTCGCTAAATACTGTGCCTCTTCATCTGTCTCTGCTGCAATAACATTTACGGCAACCATACTATATGGCTTTGGATAAAGAGTGGATGGTTGAAATTGAGACTTATAAAGATTCAAAGCAGGTACGATATACGTTGGTGAGAAATGTCCAGCAAAAGCAAAGGGTAGACCTTTCTCTGCCGCCAACGCTGCACTAAAATCACTTGAGCCTAACAACCAAATCGGAACATTACTTCCTTCTCCAGGAATTGCTCGTATCGCTGGACGGGAATTACCGTATGAAGGGTCTATATATTTTCTCAATTCATCTAGCTGATCAGGAAAATTTTGTCCATGTGTACCACGTTCACCACGGAGTGCTTTAGCAGTTAAGGGATCAGTTCCAGGTGCTCTTCCTAACCCAAGATCAATACGTCCTGGAAAGAGTGCTTCAAGTGTACCAAATTGCTCAGCAATAGCTAATGCAGCATGATTAGGTAGCATTACACCACCTGATCCTACCCGAATAGATTGTGTTTGTGAAGCAACATGTCCGATAACAACGGCTGTCGCGGAACTAGCAATGCTTGGCGAGTTATGATGTTCAGCAAGCCAATAACGAGTATATCCCCATTGCTCCGCATGTTGTGCCAAATCAACAGTTCTCTTTAATGCATCTCCTACAGTACCGCCTTGTATTATTGGCGAAACATCTAATATTGATAATTTATTAATCATAAAAGTAACTCCTTTATTAGTCGGCTCATTAAAGTACCGTTTTATTTTGTAATCATTTTCCCCCTATATAATAGCGGAGAGAACCATTCACTACTGGAAAAGCGAAGAGAACTAATCACCACTATAATAGCGGAGAGAACTAATCACTAGTGAAAAAGCGATAGCGGTCGTTTTTGTCCTCGGATTTATACCTCTAATATAATCCAATAAATCCGTGGCCAACGGCGATTGGAACAGTGATTTGTTCTCGGAGCGACCCTAATTTGTTCTCGCAGCGATCACCCAGTAGTTCTCGCATCGGTCTCCGATCAGTTCTCGGAGCGGCTTACTCTAATAGTAGCAAGTTATTTCAGGTTAAGCAAAGCTTCTTAATAATGGTATACTACCTATATAAATAATCGATTCGTGAGGGAAATTGTTCATGCGTAATGATAACCAATCAAAAGCGGAGCAGATGCTCCAATTGTTTCAATCCGATCATACAAGGTCCTCTCAGCGACTCACGCTGTTTCCAGTTCATCTCCGCTGTGTCATTATGGAACAGAATGATCAATACTTAATGAACATCGACATACTAGCTGGAATTAAGAAACGAATTCATGTCGCACAACCGAAAGCATTTCTTGAAGCTATTGTTAACCGGGAGTATTTCCCGATTTCCAAAACTAGCTATTATGATCCTGATCAACATTATGTTTCTCAATCAATGAAACAAATAACGCTTGTACTACTGCAAATATTAGAGTTAGATCGAACTTGGACTCGCACCAAAAGTATTCCATTACCTGCAGCTTGGTATCATCGAATTGCACCAATTCTGCTTTCTTATGAGCATGTCAGTCTAGAATACTACTTACTATCAGGTCCACTAGATGAACAACTGCAAAGATATGAGAAAATCGAGATGGCAGAAGGTAAGCTTCCTCTTCCATTAACTATTACAGAGGACAATGAACAATACTGGTTACGTTGTAGTACTATCCATCACTTAGTTGTAATGCCTTCATATGAACTAGCTATAATGTATGGTCAATGGTACAAGACAAGCTATGAGCATGCTAAGCAGCTTCAAGGTATTCAGCAACTACTTATGGAAGATGACAATTATGAGATGATCATTGACCCACATATGCTATCTTCGTTATTAGATGTTGCTCTTCCGAAGCTTCATCGTATTGCTCATGTTGTCATAGCTGAGGATATAGCAGCGAAAGTATTACAACAGCCACTCTCGGCACAATTATTTCTAGATCGAGTTCGTGATCGTCTACTCGTTGGACTAGAATTTCACTATGGTGGACTCGCTATTAATCCACTATTACCTGAAGCTTCCCAAGTACAATCTGATTATATAATGCTTAGAGAACGAGAAAAGGAACAATATATTCTAGATATCATTGATCAAATACCTAGCTTGCAAACAGAAGGTGGCTGGATTATTGAAGGTGATGAGGATGAGTACAGCTTTTTTCACGACGCTTTACCCAAACTTAAATCTTGCACAACCGTGCTAGCTACAAGTGCTGTTCGCATAAGATATGTTTCTGAAGATGTATATCCTGAGCTTACACTTAGCTGGGATGAAAAAAGCAATTGGTTACAGTATTCCTTCTCAATGACAGGCATAAGTAACGAAGAACTTCGTCAAGTTATTCAATCATTGCAGATGAAGCGTCGCTTCTATCGACTTTCGCAAGGTACTTTATTATCGCTTGAACATGAGAAATACGATCAACTAATTAAAGTTATGAACGAGCTTGGGTTAGAACATCCTACTCGCTTTGATGATCAGATTCCGATTAGAAGGAGTATTGGCTACATTCAGAGCTTACCCAGTGATAGTCCTATTAAATTATCTCGTTCGTTAAAGAAATTCATTGATCATATCCAACATCCAGAACTGTATGAAGTACCTTTACCACAAGAACTAACTGCCACTTTACGTGATTATCAAATCGATGGTTATCAATGGATGAGATTGCTTGCGGATTATAATCTTGGTGGGTTACTAGCTGATGAGATGGGGCTAGGTAAGACGATTCAAGTTATCACATTTATTACTTCTTTGTTAGCTGATATTCGTCAAGATCAGCACAAAGTGCTAATCGTCACACCCGCTTCATTGCTCTATAATTGGCAAGCAGAATTCCAACGTTTCGCTCCAACCGTTCGAACTTGTGTCGTTGAAGCGTCGGATGTTAAATCAGGCATTATCGCATCTCAAGACCAATTACAAGCAGATGTTTGGATCGTATCGTATCAAGCGTTGCGTCAACACATTACTGCATTTATGAGCATGCGATACCATACGCTTGTCTGCGATGAAGCTCAAGCATTCAAAAATGACTATACGCAAACGGCCAAAGCAGTTAAAGCTATTGATGCACATTATCGTTTTGCATTAACGGGCACACCTATTGAAAATCGATTAGACGAATTATGGTCAATTATGAACCTAGTTAATCCGAATACATTTACAGAGAAACATCATTTTATGGAGTGGCCACGTGATGTATTATTAGCACGAATCTCTCCATTCCTATTACGAAGAAAAAAAAGTGAAGTTATTGAAGAACTTCCAGATAAGATTGAAACGACGCTAGTTGCACCATTATTACCTGAGCAGAAAAAGATATATCTCGCTTTTCTAGCTAAGTTACAAGAAGATACACTGAAACATCTTGATCCTAAGCAACGTGGTAAAACAAGAATTAAGTTACTGGCCGGGATTACGAGATTACGTCAAATCTGTTGTCACCCGTCACTGTTTATGGAAAATTATGATGGTGGCTCTGCTAAATTAAATCAATTACTAGAGCTTGTTGAAGATAGCTATAGAGAAGGAAAAAGATTGCTCATCTTCTCTCAATTCACATCTATGCTACGTATCATTTCTCAACAACTTGCTTTACGTGGCTATCAGTTTTTCTATATTGATGGTCAGACGCCACCACTTGAACGTGTGCAAAATTGTGATCGATTCAACAATGGCGAACGCGATATGTTCCTCTTATCGCTGAAAGCTGGCGGAACCGGGCTTAACTTAACTGGAGCAGATACGGTTGTCTTGTATGATCTATGGTGGAATCCAGCTGTCGAACAACAAGCAGCGGATCGTGTACATCGGATTGGACAACGTAATGTCGTCAATATTATTAAATTAGTCGCAGAAGGTACATTAGAAGATAAGATGCTGCAATTGCAACAGAAGAAGCAACAGCTTATTGATGATATATTGGAAGCAGATGAAAATAAGGAATCGAAATGGGATCCTGAGCAAGTCCTTGAGTTACTTGCACCTTCGCATGATTTTATATTAGAAGAGACTATGGAAGATTGATTAATTCAATTTTCACAAAAGAAGCGCTCAAGGTCATCGACCTTGAGCGCTTCTTAATATTATACTACTCATCCGCATCTAGCGAGCCATCTTCATAAAGTGATACAAACGAATCCACAATCTCAGGATCGAAATGTTTCCCACTTTGCTCAATAATTAATTCAATGGCAGCTTTTTGAGTCCATTTTTCTTTATATGGTCGTTTCGTTGTTAATGCATCATATACATCAACCACACTTACAATTCTCGCCTCAAACGGAATATCTACACCTTTCAACTGGAACGGATAACCTTCCCCATTCCACTTCTCGTGATGATGCAAAATAACGTTTTTCGCTACTGAGAATTCATTTTCAAATAATTCATCATCTAGTTCACCATAAATCTTCGTCAAAATATCAACGCCGATTTGTGTATGCATTTCGATAATTGTTCGTTCATATGGTGCCAGTGAACCAGGCTTATAAAGAATACCTTCAGGTATAGCAGATTTTCCAATATCATGCATAATACTTGCGTTAACCATTTGCGAAGTATAGTGATAACTCATCTGCAAATTATTTCTTTCGTTATGTCGTTCTACAAGTAATTCCGTGAGATCTTGAACCCGTATAAGATGGTTCTCAATCCCTGGGTCGCGTATCTCACAAGATATCGCAAGTACTTTCAACAGAGAACCTTGTAATTGACGAACTCTATTCTCATCTAGATAATATCCACGTTCTAGATCCTCTAACGCACGAAATACACCGACAAAATATACTTCATCGTCGATAAGATAGGGAGTGATTGTAATCGAAGAATGCCATAGTTCCCCACAAATTTTCCTATTTGTGAAAACCCCTGACCATGGTTGGTGTATGTTCAAAGATGCTTTCATCTGTATGTATGTATCTGCAGGAGTTAGCTTAGTTTTCAATATTCCAGCTTTTTTCCCGATAATATCTTTTTCCTTGTATCCTGTTATCTGTTCATAGGCGTCATTGACAAGACAAATTCTATGGGTAACATCCGTAACGATTACTGCATCCGCTAGAGTTAATAGCTGATTGAAATGGCTCATTAAACTCTCTTTAGTATTGTTCATCAATATCACTCTCGCTGTTTTTAATTATATATATTAGAAGATTCACTAGTTTATTATTTGGACTCAAAGAATAAAGTGTTTTAACTTATCAAAGTTGTCCACTTCACCTTGTAAAGTAATATTACTTTCACGTGCTACTTTTCGATGATTAAACCATATGATACTCCATCCTGCACTTG
The DNA here is from genome assembly GCF_024721975.1 of Paenibacillus endoradicis. The sequence goes on from NZ_JANQBB010000006.1 coordinate 340,123, forward strand.
TTGCACCAATAACATCGTTGCGCCAAGAATCCCCTATGTAAGTACATTGCTCTGGCAATGTTCCTGTCTTGTCATTAATATGTTGGAATATTCTTATATCCGGCTTATCCCATTCATAGCTTCCAGATACAAAGATTCGTTCTAAAGGAATAAGTTGGTCAATTTTCAATGCTTTGATCTTACGCCATTGATGTGCTTGGGCGCCATTGGTTAATACACCAACAATGAATCCTCGTTGTTGTAACTCTACGATTAGCTCTCGTGCATTAGGGAAGAGCTCAATATCAAATTGACATTCGAAATACGTCTGCTGAATTCGTTCTGCTTGAATCAGATCGATCTCAACACCATAATCATTTAACGCAAATTGAAATCTATCCCTTTTCATTGCTTCAGTAGCTGAGCCTTGCTCCATCTGTCCCGCTCCACCGAGCTCTACTGAAATTTTATCGCTGTAATATCTCATTCGATGATAAGCTTCTTCATATGGAAAGGACTCCATGTAGCTCACATAAGGCTTTACTGCTTTTTGGAAAGGTATTAGATGATCATAAAGTGTGTCGTCTACATCAAAAAATATCGCTTTTGTCATAAAAATCTCCTAGTATCTATTTCTCACTTTATTGTAGCAGATAATGAAAAGTTTAACGACAGCATTAATAGGCTAGTTAGTAAGGCGAGAAACTCCTTATAAATAGTTTGTACTCCTTCATAATGTAGTACAGGATGGCGACCACGAAAAAGCTGTTGCGAGTTTTTACTCACAACAGCTTCTTTACAACTTAAATCACAATAATTGCTTACAAAAACATGACGCATTTATATTATAACCTATATCAATATCATTACACTTTAGTAGACACCGTAGCATCTTGAACAATAAAATCAACCATTGAATTCACTTCTACTTTACCAGCATAATGACTACCACGATTAAGCGTTGTAAATGTAACTGAGTACGGCTTGCCTGGTATAAGATCAAAATAATTATCTGACCATATACCGTCAACTTCCGACGTCAACACAACTTGTTTGGCTAATGCCTTTGATTGCAATGTAACTATCGTTGCGCCACTTTCCACTGTCTCGACAACTTCAATAAATGGTTGCTGTAGTAGCAGTTTTTGATTTTTCACAAAATAGTATATCATTTGTGCTGCCTCTCCGCTAATCGATGTCCATGTCGCAGAGACAAATAGTTCGCCTTCCTTGTAACCATTAAGCAATTGCGAGATTGTAAGACGCTTAACAACTTCTGACGTATTTACTGGAAGGGCCACCTGAGATTTTTCTTCATACAATATCTCACCTGACATATGGTGCAATTGCACTTGTAATGTTCCACCTTCTGAATGGAGCTTATCAGATACAAGATAAATCGCTAATTCTTCACCCTCAACTTGTGCCGATAGTAATACATTCGCAAAACTACGACGTGCATAATAGTTAAGTGCTTTCCAGCGACCATAATAATCAATTCCCGCCCAAGAAGCAACAGGCCAACAATCATTCATTTGCCAGTATAGTGAACCCATGCAGTATGGCATTTTTCTGCGATGTGCTTCAATAGCCATTTGCATAGCATCTGCTTGTAGGACTTGACTTAGATATAGAAATCCTTTGAAATCAGTAGGTTGTGACATATAAATATCCATATATTCTTTAATGAGACGATTTCCATCACCATTTTTCTGATGAGCCTTCATTACCTTTGTATCTATTGCAAGATCGCTCTCTTCTGCAAAGCTACGAATAGTACGATACTCAGGGAAGGATTGGAATCCGTATTCACTCATAAAGCGGCCAAGTTTAATTTGATAGTTTTCAAATGGTTCTACATTATGCCACACACCCCAGTAATGAACATCGCCTTCATTCGTCAATGGATGTGCATGCTGGGCTTGATCATGGCTAACGGATACAATAGGAGAAGATGGCCAATAATCAATCGTTGCATGCAATTCACCTACAACATCAGGTAATATTTCATGGAAGATTTTTTCGTAATCTGCCCATATCTTTTCACGAATTGCTGGCTCATACTCTTTCTTCCACCCCCAACCTCCATGTTCATCGTAATGAGCCCATGCTGAATCAATTTCATTATTTCCACACCATAGTACGATAGATGGATGATTACGCAGACGCTTCACATTATCTATTGCTTCTGCACGAACATTTTGCAAGAACGCTTCATCACCTGGATACATACTACAAGCAAACATAAAGTCTTGCCAAACCATAATGCCATACTCATCACAAAGATCGTAGAATACATCTGCTTCGTAGACTCCACCACCCCATATGCGCAACATGTTCATATTGGCTTCTACAGCAGACAAAACCTCTGCACGATAACGATCCTCCGAAACTTCCGAGATAAAGCTATCGTTAGGAATATGATTAGCGCCCTTAGCAAATACAGCAACTCCGTTAAGCTCAAAGTGGAATGTTGCGCCTGATCCGTTTGCATCTCGATCACGAACTAATTTGACAGTTCGTAATCCAGTAGTAACATTGGCAATAGTTGAATACTGTTTCTGTTCGTTCTGCAAAATAACCAATGCTTTAAATTGATAGCGATTCGGTTCACCCAGTCCATTACTCCACCATAACTTCGGTTGATCTATTGCGATTGGCACAGTCAAAACATGTTCACCAACTTCGACATCTGTTACCAATTCCCAGCTTTTATTATCTGATTGTATTTGTAATTGTAGCGATCCACTTTGTTCTACAGATACCGTTATTTTCGCTGAAAGCTGAGCTGATTGCGCTGTAACCGATAATTGATCGATGAATAAATCTCTTACGATAACACCAGACCAGCTAATTAATTCAACTTCACGCCAAATCCCACTTGTAACGAAGCGCGGGCCCCAGTCCCAACCATAATGGTAAGGGGCTTTACGAGTAAAGATACTAAGTTTCTGTTCTCCTAATCCACCTAATTCAGATTGATCATTCGTTGCGGGTAAAGCATAGCCTAGAGCATGTAATTTCGGCAAATCTTCTTGGATAGGTGAACGGAATAAGATGCGAATATGATTCTCTTCTTTATGCAATAAACCAGTTACATCAATTTTCCATGTTCGGAACATATTATCCGCTGAAAGAACTAACTGTTCATTAACGAATACATCTGCATACGTATCCAAACCTTTGAAGTGAAGCTCCTGACGTTCTTCTTGCAAAAATTCAGCTGATGGCGTGAAATGCGTCTCATATTCCCAGTCGAGTTTATCAATCCATTGTAGATCATGCTCATTAGTAGCATAGAAAGGATTAGGAATACGATCATTGTGCAATAGATCAGTATGCACACAACCCGGAACCGTAGTAGGTAACCAATCATTATCCTTCACAGATTTGAAACGCCACGAATTTAATAACATCGTTTGGTTCATGATACAGCCTCCAGTAATTATCTATTATTGTTGTTTAAATGGTAGATCTTCTAGAGTTATTACTCTAGGATCATTGTAAACTTTATTCAGGAATTCCTTGCTGTTATGCTTACCATCCATTAGGAAATCACCGTTCCAAGTAATAAACAAACCCCAATTTGCCCCATACTGCACCATTGCATCAGGATCAGGAATTGATCCATTTTCCATCATAGCAATGTATTTTGTACCTCCTGTTAGCTCGACAAGTTTGTCATAATAAGATGAAATAGCGCTGTGATCCCCCGCTGCAGGATAGCTGTCATAGCTAACGATATCAACGACATCATCACCAGGATACCAACTTGGATCGACTGAGTTCCATACCCAGATAAGATTATTCAATTCATGTACATTAACAAAACGATCATACATGATGCGATACAACTCAATAGCTGCTTCTGCCTCACTTGCTCCCCACCAGAACCAACCGCCCTCAGCTTCATGTAATGGTCTAAATAGAATTGGTATATCATTAATTTTAAGAATTTTGATCTTCTCGGCAATTACATCCATATCGGAAAGTAACAACTGATAGTGCTCACTATTTTTATCTGATAGTGCATCTGCTAAGTTGAACGTAACAGAGTCAGTATAGAAACCTCGCCACCACTCTTTACCAGGTTCATCAATTAGACCAGTCGGTGCATTCCAATGCCATAAGAAAGAAACAATTCCCCCTTGCTTATGCCATGCAATAGCAGATTCAACTTCTGATGATCGAGAACCATTAGCAGCTCTAGTAGGAGAGTATTCAATAAAATCAAAGCCAACAATAGCAGGACGTTTACCTGTCATATTCTCTATATCAATAATATGATTGTAGTTTTGTTGTCCAGATAATAGATACTTTCCTGCCTGTTCATTCATATAATCCATTAATTGTATTGCTTCTGGTGTAGCATTGGGATTACTTAATTGCTCTGTAAGTGGAGCTTTCGCTAAGCTTGCTACATCGATACTTTGCAGTGATATGTAGTCGATATCATAATATCCCCATCCTCGATGTATCGATATCGTACTGTCGCCGGATTTCAGAAACACACGAGTAGCTTTTACTTCTGTGAATGTTAAACTTTCCTCAAATATCACTTTACCGAACGGATCTTCATTCACATAAAGTTCCGCCTCTTTGTAACCATTTGCTGCGCGATATCCAACCGTTAATTGATACAATTGATCTTGATCAACATGAACAGGTATGACAAGATGATCATTATCATCGATAAATTGTGTTACATAGCCTTCACCTGAATATCCTGTAGCAAAAGTAGCCAGTTCGGTACCATTTGTAACCCCCGTTTCCGCCTCGAATTTTAAGATCTGTGTGGTATTTACTTTTGGTACCTGATCTACTACATCAACAACTGGTGTTACTACACCACTATCGCTTGGTACTACTTCCTTTACATCAACATGCTGAAGCTGCTTTGTTACGATGACAAGTATTAACGTCAAGCATAATATCGCAATTAGAACGATCCCTAGTTTCTTCTCATTATTCGGTTGACTCATGTAATGATCCCTACTTTCCCCAATCGAAAATAAGTTTCTTGATTTTTTTCAGGATCTCGATGTTGCACAACTAACTCAAAATGATGTTCGCCTGGCTGAAGATCATCACCACAATCAAACAGCCTATACCAGCCACTTACACCTACCCAATCTGGGCAATCACGATTAGATTCAATCCATGCACCACCATCTATTCGATAATGAAATTCTGCAGATTGATAACCGAAATCGAATGCAAGGACTAACCCTCTCCCTTCAAATACGAAAGTTAGAGAAGCACCTATCTCCGTCGTTTCTAGAACTGTATCCATCCATTCATAATCATGCCAGCGTTGTTCTAACCAACGACCATTCGTAACTATTTGTGTGAACGGAAGTTCATAAACTTCTTCCCAGCATTGAGCATCTAAGGGCTGAATTAATAAATCATGTTGGAATGCATGGTTGTTTACATTGGATATTCTGTCATTACGTTGAAGTTGCTTTTGCAAAAATGAAATGACGCACTCTGCATATATACTGCTACCAATTTTTAATGGATGAATACCATCAGGTAGCCATTCTTCCATTGATAATCTACCTGACTTAACTTGATCTAGTCCGTACTTCCCTACCCAAATTGATGGTAAATGATAATGATTAGCTAACTGTTCAAACTCTATTATTGATGGAGGATATAAACCATTTACCATTGGATCTAGCATCGTATCACAGAATGTATATACTAGAATTAGATCTCTGGCATCCTCTCGCAGTAGCTTTCTAATTAATCCCTCTCTACTCCGATGACGTTTCACCGTGGGAAGCTCATCATCGTTGACCGCATACTCGATAAAGACTACATCACATCCACGCTCAATTAAGTCACGTTGAGCTCTAAACACGCCAAAATCACTACCTGTAGCTCCTATTGCCGCATTCTCTACCCGAAATCTCACATTAGGATACTGCACTGCTAACCATTGGACTACATATTCTGGCCAATTGGAACGCGACCTACCATCTGTAATAGATCCACCTATAAATCCTAGAGTAACCGTACCGGCTGAAATACACTGTTGAAAGACAGTTAATGGTTCTCTCTCTATCCAATACGGAAGTGTCATCTCTATATCTCCTTCAACTATTTATAACCATTCTATTAAGTTTCTTTCGAAAATGAAAAGCGCATCAGTAGTTATCTCTTCAGCTTAATATTAAGTTAGGTAATTGCTCTCTGGTTATAGTTCTAGGATGATTATAAAAGTCAATCAACGCTTGTCGCTGCGTATAAGTTTCACTGTAGCGAATATGATCACCTTGTCGTTTATATACAAATTCCCCATACCATGTGCAGTTCCACAGCCATAATGCATCATCTTTCATCATTTCTGAAACTGCTGGAATAACTCCATTTTCTGATAGTGTAATTATTTTATTACCTTTTGAATAAGAGCGAGCTTGTAAGAAACGATCTAATTGAGCGCTGTAGTCATGTTTTTCTGCATAGATATCTTCGCCAATAATATCTACATACTCATCTCCAGGATACCAATCATCATGCTGTCCATTCCATACCCAGATTAGATTATTCAAGCCATAATAATCCGTTAGACGATGGTACATATATTTCCATAGTTCCACACATGGTGCTGCTCCTTGAGCACCCCACCAAAACCATTCACCCGATGCTTCATGCAGTGGACGCCATAATACAGGAACATCTTCCGCTTGAAGACGTAATAATTGCTGGGCTATCGCATCAATATCTCTTACCATTAATTGAAATAATTCAGATTCTTTGTCTGCCATTGCTTCGGCAAAATTGAAGGTTGTTGCTTCAGTATAAAAACCACGATCCCAGCTACGTTCAGGTGGTATATCAATTAAGCCAACTGGAGCATTCCAATGCCAACAAAAAGTTACGATACCGCCATCTTTCCACCACTGAATCGCAATATCCGTATCTTCGCAGGTTGAACCACGCTCAACCCGTGAAGGAGTGTAATTCATAAAATCAAATCCATATACCGCGGGATACTTTCCAGTTGTTTCGCGAATAACCTCTATCTCAGGATGACCAATTACACCGATCTGCTGTCCAGAAAGTACTTTTTCACCATAAATACTGCAGAGATATTCCATTAATCGCCTTGCCGAAACAGAAGCCTTTTCATTAATAAGAGTAGGCTGTACATCATAATGCGGTAATTTATTTCTAGTATTCATACCATCTCTCCCAAAACTTTTCATCGTTTAAATGAAAAGTTGCATCGTAAGTGTAAAATTAGGAACAAATTACCCAACAATACCGCTTCTTTCAATACTTTCAACGAAGTATCTTTGTACAACCAGATATAATGCTAACAATGGTAGAATCGCAAGTAATATCCCTGTATCTATAATCATTGCCACATGATTCTGATCAGCTTTAAAATTGGAACTAGGTGAGTATCCCATTAATACAGGTATAAATTGATTCGCTTGAGACGGTAATGTTGCTACTTTCAAAGACATTAATTCCATACCATTCATAAACAATGTCGTATAAAATGTATCATTGTACTGCCATACAAAGCAGAACAATACGACCGTAATAATTGGTGGAATCGCATTAGGTAGCATAATTTGGAAAAAGGTTTGTATTCCACCAGCCCCATCAATAAGTGAAGCTTCCTCAATTTCCTTTGGTAAACCTTTGAAAAATTGACGGAAGATATAGATGAATAGTCCTGCCTTTAAGCCGATAGCGGTAGCTGAAGTAATAACTGATGGCCAATAACTATTCAACAGATTAATACCTGGTTTTCCAGAAAACAATTCAACAATTCCAAAAATATCAAAGTTTTTGAAATGTAAGTAATAAGGAAGCATTAGTGTTGTTGTTGGAACAAGTATCGTTACAATAACAAGTCCGAATAATATTCCATTACCAGGAAAATTAAACCTAGCAAACCCGTATCCTGCTAATGCACAACTAGCTACGGTACATAAGGTTGTTATAATTACAAAAACTAATGTTTTCCCTAACATTGGGAAGTAATCAAGAATTCCCATCGCTAACGTAATATTTTCCCAAGTAAAATTTACAGGTACCATATAAATGGTAGGATTATAAATATCTACTTTATCCTTAAAGGCAACGGCAATCTTCTGTAATATTGGATAGATAATGATGAATGATATACCTGTAATAAGTAAAGTACGAAATGCTACATAAAGTAGATCAAATACTTTTTGTAATAGCCGTTGATTACGATAATATCGTTCATCTGTATTTTCTTTGCTCATTACGACCACGCTCCTTTCATCGCTTTAAAGTATGATCAGTTGTAGTGTATTCGTTTGGCAAGTACTACCCCGATAATGGCTAAGAATATCGTAACTACCAACGTATATATCCAAGACATTGCTGCACTCAAACCGTAATTCTGTGTCTCAAATGCAGTAGAGTATATTAAGTTTGTAATTGGACTTCCACTGAATGAATCAATAATGGTATAGATAATATTCGTTAATATTAACGGACTCACCATCGGGAATGTAATCTTCCAAAACGATTCATAGGAAGTAGCACCTTCCATCTTCGCTACCTCATACATGGAACTTGGTACGGATTGTAGGGCAGCTAAAAATATTAAGATTTGAACGCCTGAACTTGTAATAATGCTATATATTTGTAAAATAGCTGTAACGATATAATCTGCATATGATAACGGTATACCAATATCAAGTAACATATAGACAATCGATGTTACGTTGTAGCTAGATAACGACCCTTGCATTTCTTCAACATACGTTGCACTACCTATTAAACTAATAAGGCCACTTTGCTCTGCAGATGCAATCGCATTAGACGCTAATATTACTGGTAAGAAGAAGATGGCGCGGGCTACTATCCTACCACGGAATTTCTGATTTAATAATGTCGCAGAGAACAAGCTGAAAAATAAAATCATCGGAACAGATAATATCATTTCCCACACTGAACTTGTAAGTATACGATTGAAAGTAGCTTCTACAAATAATGCCGATCGAAAGTTTTCAAAGCCTACTGGAAGTAAGGAATAACCTTCCGATTGAATTTGTAGTTTTGAAAAACTGAATTTAATAGATTGAATAAGCGGAGACATATAGAAAAATATAATTCCGAATAACCAAGGACCGATGAAGAAAAAGCCAAGCATCGAGCGCTTACGATATAGGGACATTTTGTTCAATTTCATGAGCGCTCTCCTCCTACACTGTAATTTCTTGGTGCGATTTGCACACCTTTCACCGACACTTCTTCATCGTTATAATTGACAATAACGACCTGGCCATTATCATATTGGACCTCAACAACTCCTGGCTCATGTACAATTCGATTGCTAATTGAGGCATTACTTACTGCTGCTAACACATCATTAACTTCGCTATACATGGTTACAGCATCCTCCAGCCATATTTCATATTGCGTAGAGAAATACTCATCGTATCTGGTGAACTTTAATTCAGAGGAATCATCATAACTCCATATAAAATGTGGGTATGCTCCTTGTTCAATAGATACTAGTATCTGATATTGTGTATCTTGCTCATCCGATAAGTTTATCGACTTACTTGTATAAGGAATATAACCGTGTAATACCATTTGATAGAATGGAACAGCTTCATCCGTAATATTAAAATTGCTAGATGCAGATGGCGCATCGATAATATGATCGGCATAGGCCCAAGCGTATGCATTACCACCTACAATTAATGTTTCTTGCTTATCAGCTATTTGTTGGAGTGATTGCTTGACAATTTCTTTAGCTGATTCACGATGAACAACTCTTGAGACTCGATAATCTGCACCTAGCACATTTCCTAGATCACGTAATGACAATCCCGTAACCTTATAGCGACTATAGCTATCAAGAAACTCATCTACGAAATAAGATAATTTGGATGGAGATAGTAAATATTGACTACCTAGAATTGGACTCATTCTGTTTAAAGAACGATTATAAGGATGTAGTTCTACAACTTCTCTCGTTACAAAACGTGAAGCATCAGATGACGGGGTAAAGCTTAGATCATCTTCATACATCAATTGGAACGCGACATCAGGGAACAGATTACCACCATTTTGTTGTAATTGTGCCGCTAATTGTTGCAAATCATCTTTATTACCTAGCACGGAATCAATCTTTGTGTTCGTTGGGGTTCCGTGTCGGATGCCTTTTTCGAACCAGCCAACGTAACGCATATTCACATTGTTAATTCCACGGCTACCTAATTGATCAACAATAGTACCTGCTTCTTTAAAAGTTGTCAGTGAATCGATTGCGCGATAAGGTATACCTAGAAACGACTCACGAGTATCATACGATCCAACGATATCAAGGTAGAATGGAACGGTAGCTTCTGATGTTAACTGCTGTAATATGCCCGCCTCAATTAGATGCTCCCGATAACGTTCTGCCATTCCACTATAATTCGCCTTCTCTCCACTTAGGAAGCTATAACGAACTTCAAAATCCCCGTTATATCGCTCTTCATTCAAGATTTGAATTTCTTGATATACGGTACCAGTATAAAGCTCAAGCCAATCTTCACCACGCAAACTGAATGACGAATAAACGTTATTGTAAGAGTTTTTCATTCCACTTATAGAACTAGTAATACTCCCTATAGCCTCACCATTGGTTATTTCTGCCAACCAACCTGCATCATTACGTGCCAATCCAAAGACAGGCATTCTTGCACTTTCGCTAACCATGCCACGCGACCAACGTGTATTATTCGGATCATCTCCATAAACACGTTGCACGTATTGTTCTTCTTTCACTTTACCGTTGTTCAAGTAGATTAAACTTCCTGAACCGTCTGGTACAAACATATAACCTTCATCTTCAAGTCCTGCAGCCCCAAAGAATGGCAGTATATCAATACTACGAATAAGGTAGCCGCTAGACTCTTCTATCGCCGCTACTGGAACTTTGGCAACTAATTGATCACCTTCAAGACGATATTCAAGAGAAACCGTAAACTTTGGTTTTTCAACAGTACTTCCCGCTCCAGCACCATTCTCTGCCTCGTCGAATGCCAAGTCTTCCTCCGTATATCCTGATTCATCAAAAGCTTTAATCATCTTATTAAGAACAAGTTGCTTTTCCACTTGAGCATCCAATCGTTCCATTACGTTAGGATTATCTTTCATCGCCATATAACGTGCTTTAACGTAATTCATTGAGCCTTCAGGTAGATTAGCTAGAACTTTTGATTCGAATCTTTCCTTACTAATATATTTGGGCAACGCGTCAATGCCTTTAGATACATCGCCTAGTGTGTAGGTTACACGTACACCATCAGTAATCGACTCTACAACAAATTGCTCATTTTCGATGCTTTTGTCGTAATTAGAAAAAACGTATAGATTACCTACAGTATCTCGATACTGCAGGACCAACTGTGAAGACAGTAAAGACTTTTCATATCCTGAAGCTATACTATCATCCGCCCTATCTTGCGGGTTACTGTACCAAGTTTCCCCAGTAGCAAGATTTACCACTGCAATTTCCGTGGACTTTTCATTGATGAATAGCGCTAATTCACCATTATCAGCAATGAGTTTCATGCCATCTACCTTTGCTGAACTTTTAACATTAATCGAGCTCAGGTCTTGCCCTATTTCAAGTTGTTCACTACGTGCAAATGCAGACAAATCTGTCGCAGGAGCTCCTTTATTAACTAGTAATAGTGTCCCAATGATCAATCCTGTAAGAAGGAGAGCACCGAGCACCACATATAAAACCTTTCTATTTTTCATGGTTGCCTCCCCCTTTACGTTCGGAACAGCATTTCACGGTATACGTTATAAATAAAATCATAAATTTGTTGAACCATACTTAATACAAGTGCACCAAGGAATACAATAATCCCCATTACTATGATCGTAAGACCGATTGTAATAATTGTTTTCAAGACAGTGTATTGATGCACGGTCATTATTCCAATAAAGAGCAGCCATATGAACCACAATGATGCAATCGAAATAAGTAAGTAGTAGAAGGCGATCTCCTCTTCTGCCATAAACCGACTAATAAAAGTCATTGGTAGATAAACAAGAATAATTGGAGTCAACGAGTATCCTGTCGCTTTTACAATTTCAAGAAATTTCCCTTCACCACCCATTAGCGTTGTAATGGACCAGTTGGCAACACACCATAGTAGAAATGGTAAGATTACGGTAACGATATCCATAATACTATTGAGTGTACGTGGATCAGAATAGTTAACAAGAAATCCTGCATATTTCTTCTGTAAAATGATAGCAAGAATCGTTAAGAAAATAAGAGTGTAGACAACTTTCAACTTACCTTTGTTTTCGTACTTCAGATCCCAGAAACTATCGAACGGCTTGAAGATAACTTGTAATGGGAAGTTGATGAAATCTTGCTTCATAACGCTTGATCCCTCCCAACGGAATGACTGTTATTGGATATAGCGTCTTTTCTACGCAATTTTCGCCAAATAGATATGCCAAATGCTACAAGAGAAATGATAAGAATAGTTGTCATAATAATAGTGAAATGTTCTTTCAGTTCTTCACGACGATAACGTTTGAATGCAACAGAATATTGTTCGCGCTCCATACCTTGCTTGAAGTAAAAAATTGCTTCTTCATTCTGTTTCGCCATAACTAATGAACGCCCAATGCCGATATATGCTACATCATAATTACTATTTAACGTAAGTATTTCTTTCCACAAAGGAACAGCTTCTTGACTATATCCGTTATAATGCAAACGAGATGCCTCATTGACGAGACTTCCAAATTTTGTAGGTTTTAGTATTGTAATATTAGCTTTGGCCCGATCGAGTATATATTGCTTCTCTCCATCGAATTCAACCGCTACAGGAGTTTTGAATGTTCCCATCTGATTACCAAGTGCACCATAGATATAAAGCAAATTGCCTTCTGCGTCATATGTAAATACTTTACCTTGGCGTCTATCTAATGCACTATATAGACCATCACCTAAATATTTAATATCCACAAAAACAGATGGCCCTACTGAAAACCGAAATATAATATCGCCTTTAACATCAAAATATCCGAATCGTTTTAATACATCTTCTCCAGAAGGATTCAGACGTTTAATCGGTGTCTGAGTATTCAAATCTATATTAGTCGCATATACAAATCCTTTATGATCGACATCAAGATTTGAAAATTCTGTAGGAATAAATAACACCATCTGACTGCGTTGTTCCTTCGTAGAAAGTGATCTCCATAATATTTCGTAATAATCACGTCGAACTTCATTTTTTCCGATATATCCTAGAAATGATCCATCGATATCGAATTGCATAATCCCCTCAAACACGCCATTCGCTACGACGTACATACGCTTTGCTTCGTCTACCGCTATTTTTTGTGGAACGAATTTGAACCCTGTAGCAATAATATCTGATTGTGGATTTTCAATAACAAGTCTCAAATTATATTGATCATCAAATGCAACGACTTGACCTAGTACAGAGTCTGCCACGTACAGTAAATTATCTGTATCTACAAATATACCTGTTGGATTTTGAAAATTCGTCTCCGTACCATCCACTGTTGTATACCCTTCAATTATCTGTTCAACTTGCCATTGTTCATTAATAATAACAATTCGCTTATTCCCTGTATCAGCAATGTAAATTGTACCGTCACTAGCTATTGCCATATCATTAGGCTCTAATAAAGCACCTATGCCCAGATCCATTCCATATATTGTTTTCTCTGGTACATAAGCTGCTGGAGAAGCAACTGCTTCTTTCCAATAGTTATAGTTATAGGCTTCATAAGGTGTACTTGCCTTCGCGACATCGATCATACTACTCGAGAAGAGAAGGGAAGCCATTACGACAGCTGATATCCATTTCTTAATGAACATAGTTACCCTCCTATTCCTTCATACCTGATGATGCCATCGTTTCAATGATCTTACTTTGTGAGAAGACGAATAGCGTAATGGGTACACTCATAAGGATTAGTGCCACCGCTGCTGCTGCACCTGCCCTAGCAATCCCCCCATAAATGATTTGGTTTGCTGCAAAGTGAAGACTTTTCAGTTGTTCACTGTAAATAAAACCATTGCCATCACTACCCCATAAAATTTGGAATTGTAAGATGATTAACGTTAACCAAGCAGGCTTCACATTCGGCATAACAATCGTCCAAAAAATACGATATTCACTTGCTCCATCAATTTTTGCAGATTCTAACAGTGCATCTGGCATTTGCTCCATAAATTGCTTCATTAGATATAGTCCGAGTGAATATGCGAATGCAGGGATGATTACTGCCCAATAAGAATCAATAAGGCCAAGCCAGCTCATTACCATGTAATTCGGAATTGCTGTAACTGCTGGTGTAAACATTAAAGATAAAACAACAATTTGAAACAAGATTTTTTTACCCGGGAAGCGATGTTTTGCTAGCGGATATGCTGCCGCCGAAGCAAAAATAACATGTCCTACAACACCCATTAATGTAATGAATACCGTATTAAAGATATAACGACTGAACGGGACCCAAGATTCTCCCAGTAGGTTAAGTAAGTCGCTAAAGTTATTAAAGGTCGGATTACGTACGAACAAAGTCGGTGGGAACAGAAATATTTCATCTAATGGCTTAAATGCATTATTAACCGCATATACCAAAGGCAAAATCATAAATGCTCCAAAGAAGGCTAGTATTGTAAACAAGCTAAAGCTTCCCCAGAACGAGCGATTTACCCTTTTTGTACGTAGTTTAAAGGAGAAGGGCATGCTCATTCACCTACCTTACGTAATAATTTTTGTACGATGAGGTTAGTACCTAGCATAATGATAAACAGTACGGTAGCAATTGACGAAGCATACCCCATCTCAAATCGAGTTGTACCGTAATCAATCAAATGGGTAACGATCGTTTCTGCTGCATAGTTCACACTTGGGAACCCAGCTAACGCTATCGATACTTCGGCGACGGCCAGTGAGGTTGTTAACTGGATAACCGCACCAAACATTAATTGTGGACGCATCGAAGGTAGAGTAATGTACCATAACTCTTGCCAACGATTACGAATTCCATCAACTGCACCCGCCTCATAAAGCGTACGATCTACCGTCTGTAGACCTGCAATAAATGCTAGGAAACCTGTTCCCAGTGACAACCATAATTGGACAATAATAATAATAGGTAAAATATATTCTTCCTTCTTCAACCATTGAATAGGCTCCAATAGTATGCCAACTTTAATAAGAAAACCGTTAGCTATACCGTAGCGATCACCTGAAAAGATCATTAACCAGATGAAAAATACATTACCTGAAATCGATGGTGCATAGAATACCAGCGTCATTAATGCTCGCAGCTTCGGAGATAACTCATTAATAATCCAAGCGAATACGAAGCAGGCGATGTAACTTATAGGACCCGTAATCACTGCAAATAATATTGTATTTTTGATTGCAACTAAGAAAATGTCATCCTCTAAAAATAGTCTGGAATAATTATGCCACCCAACAAATTTAGGGAATTCTAGCATATTGAAATACGTAAAGCTTAGGATCATCGAAATCATAACAGGTAGAATTGTAAATATTGCGAATAAAATCATATACGGTGCTAGAAGGATATATGATTGTTTGTTCTGTTTCATTGCTTGCCATTTCAAGCTCCACCAGTTGGACATGCTGTTCTCCCCTCCTTATTGTGGCAATCCAAACTCTTCTCGTTTATTATCAATCTCATCTTGAATGTAACCGGTATAGTCCATTAAAGCTTCTCTAGCTTCTATTTGACCGATAACCGTTTTGTAGAATGCATTAAATAGATGACGACCAGTAAAGTATCCGCCCGGTACTTCCGGAATTCCTACCACGTATTGGAATTGCTCTTTCAATTGCTTATAATCTGCAACTGGCCAAGGCAAACTATCAAGCGCATTAATGTTAGCGGTAGGGTAACGAGCTGCTGCTCCCATTAATCCTTCCATTTCACGTCCGAATTTCGCTTGCGTTTCGTCACTAGTCCACCATTTCATAAATTGCCATGCTGCTTCTTTGTCCTCTGCTTTTTCAAGCATCATTACAGAAGAACCACCACTTGGTACTTGACGATTAATTGAACCATCTTCTTGCAATGTACCTGGCATTGGTGCAAACCCCCATAGACCACGAATCTCTGGAGCAAACACTGTCAGCTGATTATAAAGTGTGTAATCTGCAATTCCGATTGGCATTTGACCTGTGCGGAAACGGTTTGCAAAATCATACTCACGTTCTAATTTGTAGTCGGTATAATACTCCGTCCATGTCTTAAATGTCTCAATAGCAAGACGCGAATCAAGATCTGATTCTTTGCCATCGTTTCGATAGAATTGACCACCATTTTGGAATAATAATGCCGCAAAGAGTGAGTTAGGTGGGATGTTCTGACCTTGTACTGCTGCTTGTTGTACTTGTGGCATTCCAAATTCCATATGATTTTTACTTAGGACCGCAAGTAAAGAAGACACTTCATCCCAAGTCGTTGGAACTTCTAATCCAAGCTCCTCCAACACATCTTTACGATAGAACAACATATTGAATGTTTGTTGCTCAGGTAGAGCATATACACCATCAGAGTATTGATAAGGGACAACTGCGCTTGAACGAAAACGTGTTGCTACCTCGGCGAAATCTTCAAATTGTGTTAGATCAACCGAAGAATTACGCATCGCAAAGTTTACTGGAATATCATTTTCAATTTGCATCGCAACATCTGGACCTTGCCCCGCTAAAGTTGCCGGTAGTAGCGTATGCATTTGGACAAGTTTCAAGTTAACGTTAATACCTGTCTCTGAAGTAAATGTCTCATCGATCATCGCCTTCATCGTATTCGCTTGGTCACGACCACTACCAATCCATACTGTTATCGTTCGTTGATCTGTAGCATCAGATACATTACCGATACTGTTGTAATCGATAAAGAAGGAATTAGCAAACGTCTTTACTTCATGCGTTGCTTTCGCTATCAAACCTAATCCATCTACTTTGATCTTCTCATCTGGTGAAGTTAGTAAAATGGCATCGATCTCAAGTGGATGTTCTCTAGCTTTTTGAACCCATGTGCCAAGACCACCTGTATTCGTCTTATATTCGTTTAGTTTACGATGAATATTTTCAGGTTTTTCAATCATTTCATTAAGCTGGACAGTCATTGTTTTCAATAATGCTTCTTGATCGCTTGAACCATCAGCTAATAGTTTCAATTGAGCTGCAACAGCCGTTAAACGATTTCGCTCTTTAGTTAAATTCTCAATTAAATTAGGAATTTTACTCGTCAGTTGATAATCACGATATTCATCAGGCTTCGTACCTGTAATCATGAGAATACTACGATAGGTCGAGTTAAGTTCGTATAAGGAATCTTCAACCTCAGAGATTAGCTCGGCAAATGGACCGAGTGTAACTTCCATACGAATCGAATGCTTACCCGCTGTGAAATGATATAAGTATGGTTTATCATCTGCTCCTAGTGTCTCCAGACGGTAGCCACTCTTGTATTTGAATCCTACTGCATTCATTTCTTGGAATGGAACTTGACCATCAATGTAAAGTTTTCTAGTAGAATAGATTCCGCGAACCCAGTTCTGCTGAGTTACAAACGATAGGTTATATAAACCATCGGTAGGAACATCTACTTCCCATTCCACCCATTGTCCTGGCATGCGCCAGTTAAATCCGCCAATCGTATTTATTTTAATTAGAGAAGCGCTATATGGTGATACCGCTGCACTAGTACGTTCACTAACTGGATAGAGCGTAGGAGAAGATTTTACAATAGCGGATTCACCTTCAACTCGAAGCTGCACTCCTGATGTTTCTACAATTCCTGCTTGCTCATATTGTTGCAATAACGTTTCATAGGTTGGCACAACTTGTTGTTGCATTAATTTTAATTCTTTCAGTATCATGGGCTCACGAGAAGCTTGGAATGAAAGACTATGTATGCCTTTACTAAAGTAAAATTGGAATGGCTCCGTTATGTAGCCATTAGAATCTTGAACTAGCTTAGTTGTCCATCGTGGAGCTTCGACTTGCCTAGGGCGTAACTCATTCCCTTGATTATCTACTTTAATTTCGGATAGTTCGTTATTCCATAATCGATCGAATTGGATAAATTGTGCTTCTTCAAAAGGTACTATGCCATCAATAGCAATAATTCTTTCGATAGATGAACTCTTTCCCTCTACGGGATAGTAAAGTACTTCTAATTGGTACAGTCCTGCTTGCTTGACCTCAAAATCCCATTGCACTGTTCCTGTCTCACCTGTGTAGAGTGCAGAACCTTCTATTCCTTCAACCTGTAACACTTCAAACTCAGTACCATTCACATGAGCATATTGGGTTGCGTCAATGACAATCGTTGTGTCAGGTTTTGATGCAGATTCATGTTCAGAAAGGTATGATGCATAGCTGTTCTCTCCATTTAGAGATGTCGCCAAAAAATCATTAATAGTCGATACTACTTGATTATCTTTACTTGAAAACGCATTCACAATAAGGATGATTGTCGTTAATAAGAGCAAACATGCCCCTAACATAACGATCGCTGTAGCCTTATTAGGCTTCCTACGCTGACGGCTCACCAAGTTTCCTCCTCACTTCCGCTATTGCTATGAACAATTATTGGTATAAGAAAAGGGAAGGCATAGTACACTTCCCCTTTTCATCATTAGCTATTGCAATTAATTACCAAGTTTCTTTATCGCAGCTTCTGCTTGCCCTTTATAAGTCTCCGCAGCGGCAGCAGCACTAACTTTATTGACAATAATATCATTAACAAATGCCCAAGTAGGGAATTCAGGGAAGGCATCATCAAGGGTGATTAAACCAGTACCAGCTATATGATTACGAAGCATATCAACATCATCTTCGAAGCCATATTTCCCTTCTAAGTAATCTTGACCTGGATAGTCTTCAAGCATTGGTACATCAAATGTTTCTTCGAAGATTTGGTAAACTAGTTTTGAATCTTTAACACCTTTACCAATGAACTTTCCAGACGCAGCTGTATTTGCATAAGTATAGTCTGTTGTTTGGCTAGGACCTTTAGGAATTGGCACGATACCGAAATCGAAAGTCAATCCTCCTAGATTCCATTCAGCTACCGTAAACATTGCTACGTCGCCGTCTTTGAATGTATTAGATTCATTCCAATCCATTGGGTCACCAGTACTTACTTTCACAACTTTATCTACATTATATAGTTGGTTCAAGAACTCGCCTGTTTCAATAGATCCTGCACTAGAAAGTCCTTCAACTAAATTTACATCATCAGCGATATTTACTCCATTTGATACTGCGAAATGTTTATAAACATCTAAACTCCATCCAGCGAATCCAAATACATCATTTTTACCGTCATTGTTCGTATCCTTTGTTGCTAGCTTAGCAAGCTCTAGGAATTTATCCCATGTCCACTCACCATTTGCATACAACTCTTTCGGATCTGGAAGACCAAGTTGTTCGAATATTGCACGATTATAGTGCATACCTGCTCCGATTGATGATGGATTGTCGAATCCATAGTAATCACCAGCAATTGGTGAATACTTAGTTAATAAGTTACCTTCGTTATTAATGTTACTAGCGGAATCAGTAAATTCACTAATAGGTTGAATGAGTCCTTGCATAATAAGTGGTAATGCTGCTTTATACTCTAGTTGTACGATATCAGCGAATGGTTCGCCGCTAAGTACACTATTCGTGAAATTAGCAACCATTTCTTCAAATGGAACGACCACGAATTCGATCTTCACCTTATATTTTTCCTCTACTGCAGCAATTTTTTCTAATCTGTTAATATCTGATTGTGTTTCACCTAGTGGGGTTTGATCATACCAAGCAGCAATTTTAATGACACGTCCACCAAGATCGTATGTTTCTTCTGGCTCAGGTGTTGGAGTTGTTTCTTCTACTACTGGAGTTGGTGTTGGAGTTGGTGTAGCATTAGCAGGACTTTTACCACCGCCACAAGCTGTAAGTACCATTACTAGACAAAGAAGCAAAAATGAAAACCCTTTCAATTTACGCATTGTCGAACCTCCCATTTTTATTATGTTTAGGTCACACCAACAAAACTGGACAAATGATGTAAAATAAATTGTTGCACTCTCGCATAACATGTAAACAATTGTTATGATTTGTTATTTTGTTAGCGCTTCTTTACATAACAAATATTAACATGCACATAACAGTTTGGTCAATGATATTATCTTTTTTTTCCATAATTATTAATAAACCACATATTTTTTAACAGTTCCACATATAATGACGTTGCAAAACAGTAACTATCATGTTATGTTTGGGATAACAAAAATAACAAATAAAGCGAAGTGATATTTTATCATGAGAAATAAAATAACGATACAAGATATAGCTAATGAAGTTGGGATGTCCAAGTATGCAGTCTCACGAGCTTTATCAGGTAAATCTGGGGTCAGCCCGGAAACAAGACAGTATATTGTTCAAAGTGCTGAACAGTTAGGTTATTTTAAGGAGAAGCCACTAACGAAATTTTATTCTCCTACTATTGAAATCCCTCTTGATTCTTGGACTGGAACTGGAACCATTCTTGTTCTATTTCCTAATATTCCATACCAAGATACAGAATCTTTATATTGGGGTCCTCTCTTCAATGGTATATCTACTCGCTTGAATCAAAAAGGAGTTAACATTCTTACATTAACCGAACCACCTAACGATTCTATTTTTTCGTTATTGAATCCAGATGCAATTAAAGGCATTGTTACACTTGGTTCAATTTCTACTTCTATATTGCTAGAAATACAGAGTCTCAATATACCGATGATCATGGTTGATCACCTGGATTCGAATTTGCAGTGCGATACTGTTTTTTCAGATAACACGATAGCAATGCAACAAATTATGCAACAACTAATACACGATGGATATCGTAAGTATCAATTTATTGGAAGAATTAAAGAAGCTCAAAGCTTCAAAGAACGCTGGTTAGCTTATCGTACTGCTTTAGAAGAACATGATATCGAGCTGAATCAGAATCCAATACTAATCACGCCCACTTTAGAGCATATCCATGATGCAATTCTAGAAGCTGTTCAAAAGGATGGGCTCCCTGAAGTATTTGTATGCACGAACGATACTACTGCAATGTTCACTATTGAAGTACTAAATAGCATTGGCTTACAAGTTCCACGTGATTGTATCCTTACAGGCTTTGACTATACCTATCCTGAATTACCGTTATATGCAACGGTTAATGTGAACAAAGAGATTATAGGTAGTCGTGCCGTAGATCAATTGTTTTGGCGTATTATGAATCCAAATCAACCCTATGAACGTAAGTCACTCAGCGCAGATCTTATTTTGAATAAACAATACAGTAAAGCATTACAAAAAACATAATCAACAAAAAGAGGAAGCAGAGAGCAGCCCACTAAGGGGCCATCCCTGCTTCCTCTTTCTATATATTTATGTTGGATGTTAGCACACGACTTGTTGTGCATCGCACAACAGAGTCCTGACTACCTCGGAGCATTACTCGCACGCTGCGATGATGTTACCCCAGAAGCAACCCCAACGACTTGTTGTGCAGCGCACAACAGAGACCTGACTACCTCGAAGGTAATTCATCAAGCTTCGTAAGGATTACCCCAGAAGCAACCCCAACGACTTGTTGTGCAGCGCACAACAGAGGCCTGACTACCTCGAAGGTAATTCATCAAGCTTCGAAAGATACCCAGAAGCAACCCCAACAACTTGTTGTGCAGCGCACAACAGAGACCTGACTACCTCGAAGGTAATTCATCAAGCTTCGTAAGGATTACCCCAGAAGGTGCTTCGCGAGCCAGCTCGGTTGTCAGCACCAAGAAGATGACATGAAGCTAGTGACGCGAAGCGCGGAATGTACGTTATTGGTACATGAGCACTGGAGCAAGCGATGAATGGCATATTCGCAGTCGAATCCGCTACGTCAGCATAACCATCGTGATCACAAGCGAGCTAAACCATTACGCGGCAAATATTGTTACTTAATTCAACCGGATCCTCAATCGATAACCCTTCAATCAATAGAGCTTGGCTATATAATAGTTGTGTATACAGTCCAAACTTCTCTTGATCATTACTGTATGCTTGTTGTAGTGCACGGAATACATCATGGTTGATGTTAATTTCTAATACTTTATCCGCTTGAACGCCATTAGCATCAGGCATTCCTTTTAAGATTTTCTCCATCTCGATGGACAATTCGCCTTCGGAAGATAGACATACTGGATGACTCTTCAGACGTTTAGAAGCTTTAACAGACTTCACTTTTCCATCAAGTAAACTTTGCATACCAGCAAACAATTCCTTTGTTTCCTCAGTCTCAGCTTGTTCTTGATCTTCGCTGCTATTCACATCAAACCCTAAATCTCCGCTTGAGATTGAACGGAATTCTTTCTCATTGTAGCTTTGGATAACTTTTAGAGCGAACTCATCAATATCATCCGTTAAGTACAATACTTCATAGCCTTTATCTAGCACAACTTCAAGTTGTGGTGATTTCTCAATTCTCGCTACGGATTCACCTGTAGCATAGTAAATATATTTCTGATCTTCTGGCATACGCTCAACATACTCTGCAAGAGTAACTAATTGTTTGTCTTTGGAAGATGTAAACAATAGTAGATCTTGAAGATCACCTTTGTTCATACCGTAATCATTGTATACCCCAAACTTCAATTGGCGACCGAATGATGCATAGAATTTCTCATAAGATTCGCGCTCATCTTTCAACAAGCTTTGAAGCATAGATTTGATTTTGTTTTTAATATTTTTCGCAATTAATTTCAATTGACGATCATGTTGTAATAGCTCACGAGAAATATTAAGAGATAGATCCTCTGAATCAACCATACCTTTCACAAACCCAAAATAGTCTGGAAGTAGATCCGAGCATTTCTCCATAATTAGTACGCCATTAGAGTATAATTCTAACCCTTTTTCATATTCCTTCGTGTAGAAGTCATATGGCGGATTTTCAGGTAAGAATAGAATTGCATTGTATACAACAGCACCATCTGCGCTAATATGAACATGTTTCAATGGTTTATCAAATCCATAACGCTTGTCCATATAGAAGAGATTATAATCATCGTCTGTTAGCTCATTTTTGTTGCGGCGCCATAGAGGAACCATACTGTTAAGTACTTGCTCTTCCACAACTTCTTCAAATTCGCCTTCGCTATCTGCTTTTGGTTGCTGTGAAGCAATATCCATCTTAATCGGATAACGAATGAAATCTGAGTATTTTTTAACAATAGCTTTTAAGCGATATTGTTCAAGATACTCATCATATTGCTCATCTTCAGTGTTTTCCTTAATGTGCATTACAATTTCAGTACCAATCGTTGCTTTCTCTGCTGATTCGATTACATAACCATCTGCACCATCAGAAACCCAACGATATGCTTCATCACTACCAAGTGCACGTGATGTTACAACTAGCTTATCTGCAACCATGAATGCGGAATAGAAACCAACACCGAATTGACCAATAATGTTATGTCCATCTTGAGCTTCATTTTCTGACTTGAATGCAAGCGAACCACTCTTAGCAATTACGCCTAGATTATTATCTAGCTCTTCCTTAGACATACCGATACCAGTATCAGTAATTGTTACCGTACGAGCACTTTTATCGATTGAAATTTTGATGAAGTAGTCCTCTTTATTGAACACTAACTGATCATCAGATAACGCCTTATAATAAATTTTATCCATAGCATCACTTGCGTTAGAAAGTAATTCTCTAAGGAAAATTTCCTTTTGTGTATAGATGGAGTTAATCATCATCTCCAACAGTCGTTTGGATTCTGCTTTAAATTGCTTTTTAGCCATTGTGATTCCAATCTCCTTTCAACTACTATCCATTTTTATTAGCACTCTATCAACTAGAGTGCTAACCCTACTTGTTTATATACCATATTTTAAATTCCACTGTCAATATTTTAGAGATTAACTTCTCCAAAAACGTTGCATTGAATTACTGTTTGGATTGTTGCCATAGACCCTAAATTTAATGCCTGTACAAAGAAAATAAGTAATTTGAGCTCCATAGACCACAATTTTAATGCCTATACAAAGCAAATGAGCAATTCCAGCGTCATAGGCCACAATTTTAGTGTCTATACAAAGAAATTAAGCTATTCCAGCTTCATAGACCACAATTTTAGTGTCTATACAAAGAAATTAAGCTATTCCAGCTTCATAGACCACAATTTTAGTGCCTATTCAAAGCAAATGAGCAATTACAGCTTCATAGACCATAATCTTAATGCCTATACAGAGAAATTAAGCTTTTCCAGCGTCATAGACCACCATACTGTGCAATTTGAAGTAACCTTTGGCACAATGTACAAATACTCCGTACATAGTAGCGGAGAGGACATATCGTTGATGGAAAAGCGTTAACAATCGTGTTGTTCACAGATTTATATTGTACGTACACTTAGAAAAATCCGTGGACAACGGCGATTTGAGTATTGATTTGTTCTGGAAGCATCAAAATTACACAGCTTCATTAGCTACATCAAAACGTCTCACTAGTACATATTAATTTACTCCGTAGTGTTGTATGCATGTAGCAATGTATAACGCTCAATGCGAATATGATGTGCTTCCTCTAAACTTAATTTACAAAGTTCTGGTGAAATACCAAGCTCAGCAATCGTTGTTGGACCACCCACTTTAGCGAGCAGTTCTGTTAAAACTTGGCTACTTGGAAGTTCACTCAATAGTTGCTTAATTTCTGCCCAATGTTGCGTGATAGCTGGATTAACATTTGGCTGTGAACCGAAATCTTTTTCCGCTAGTTGATGATACAATGAAGCGATTACAATACAGCTTACGCCAACCTTTGCACCATGCAATAGTTGCTTATAGCCTTTCTTAATAAATTCCATCTCCCAATAGTGTGACAGATGATGTTCTGCGCCTGAAGCTGGATGCGATTTCCCGAATATTAACATAGCAATACCCGATTCAATAAGTGCACTCATAAGATGTGCAATACCCGCTTCTTCTCCCGCAGCGATACTATCTGCTGCTCGTACGCATTTGTGAAGTGCATTGACCGTAATCTCATCTGATATAGGAAGATACGGCTCATCATTCGTTAGATTGCCGAATTTCCAATCCAGCAACGATGTATATTTACCTAGAATATCACCAAAGCCTGCGGCAATAAGTGACTTAGGTGCTTTAACTAATATATTTAGATCAGCGAAAACAGCATCTGGACCAATCGCTACGATCGTTTTCTTGAATCCCCGTATGATGATTGGAGCGCCTTTGGAGTTGAATCCATCGACAGAAGGAGCTGTTGGTACAGATATGAATGGTAATGATACCGTATGCGCCGCATAACGCACTACATCATGAATCGTACCGCTACCTACAGCAATAACTACTTCGGGATGATGCTGTTGGATCGCTAATATTAACTCGATAATAGTTTGCTCGTCTGCAATAACATCATCGATTTTATTAGCAGTAAGTATTGTAGTTGTCACTCCGACTGTACCATCTTCATTAAAGTATTGCTCTAATTGCTTGGCAGCTACTTCATAAGTTTTGTTATCCGCTACTAACATAACCTGTTTCATTCCACGTCGTTTCACATAAGGAACAATTTTTGATAAAGCGCCTGTTTCAATCATAATAGTATCCATACCGATACTTTCTCGTACGTTTACATCTAACTTTTCCATAATGGAGTTAATGTCTTGCACATAGTTCATCATGATCTCTCCCAGCTCATCTGTAGTATAGGTAAAGGAGACAATCCCTCACTCTAATATAGAGAGGAAATTGTCTCCTTTCATTATAACTATTTCTTGTTTATAAGTCATATCAATTACTAGCTTAATCATCTAGTAATTGATCTCAGTCTGTATAACGGTTCATAATTACCATTGAATGGACGGGGCATTAATAAAATACGTCTCTGTAATCCCGTTCTTTATATATACTAATTTGTATTGCACTGAATCAGTCCCTTGAGATGGATAGTGTATAAAATCCATATTTCCTTCGTTCTTAGCTTCTTGAGGTTGCCACTCTTCTCCAACCTTTACCGATAACAACATCTCATCTGCATCATCTTTCTTCTCAAATCCTAAAGAATGAATATATTGATTACTAAAATAAATATCGTCTAATGTAATAACATATTCATTAATAGAAACTCCCTTGCTAATTGAGTAGAAGGCGGGTACATAAACAGTAAAATTTTGTTCAAGACTCGTTTGTAATTCGTAAATATTGAATGGTTGCACAACGGTATCCACATTCAAAATGAATTGTTTCTCACCTAATATGCTATGTTCCACAGTTATTGTGAAAATCATCTCGGCTTGCTGTTGTTCCAAACCCCATCTGAATACTCCATCAGCATTTCCGTCATTGTCTACATCTAGCTCAGGAAGAGACTCACTACCCTGTCTAACTGCTATTAGCTGAATCGATGGTACTGTGGAGCTGAATAGAAGACTTATACCATCAGTATTCACTGGTATTGCTTCATTTGTTAGTAGATATGTGATATCTTCGTCGCCAACCACATCATTCTTAATATAATCAATAGGTTTCAACCTTACAACTTTCTGAAGATTAAGATCGAAAGGTCTCGCTATATCTGACCATTGAGGGGGTACTGTTGATAAATTTAAGTTGAATTCTTTCTCACCTAACATTTCGTGATTCACCTTTATTGTGAATCTCATCTCAGCTTGTTCTGGTTCCAACTGTGTTGTAAACACACCATCATCTAGTTTTCCGATGTCTTTGCCGTCGCTTCGTGTAACCTCTAGTAGCTGTATCGATTGATCTTCAGATTGGAATACAAGATTTACATCATAGCTGTTTACTTCTATTGGTTGTTCAATGACTAGATTGGTGTAATCATCATCAGTTTCATCGCCGCTTCTAGTATAATCCATAGGCGTTGAACTTCCGTCTGTCTCGAGTTGAACAATAAACGGTCTTATTATATCTTCCCATGTAATCAATGGCGTCGAAACAGTAGTAGCTACATTCAAATTGAATTCTTTCTCACCTAATTTGTCATGTTTCACCGTTACTTTGAATCTCATCTCAGCGTGATCCTTATCCAAATGTGTTCTAAACACACCATCATCTTGCTTAGGAAGAGACTCGTCACCTCGTGTAACTTTCAATATTTGTATCGATGAATCTTTTGATTGGAATACAAGATTTACATCATCGCTATTTACTAGTATTGGTTCTTCAATTATTAGATCAGTTATCGAATTACCACTTTTAATATAATCCATAGGTGTCTGAATTCCATCTGTCTGGAGTTGAACATCGAATGGTTTTGTTATGTCAGACCATGTAATTGATGGCCCGGGTGGATTAGTTGGCTTAGGTGTATTAGGAATAGATCCATTCTTACTTTGCTCTTCTTCTAATCTCTCTTGCTTCTCACGTTCATATTTATCTCTCTCAGCCTGACTAAGCTTTTGAAGCCACAACTTTTCTAATGCATCGAGACGATCCTGTTTTAATTTATCTTCTTTAGCTTTTTGTTCGCTAGCGTTGAATCCATTGGTTAATGCATCTTTTTTCGCTTGTTCAGCAAGTAATTTTTCCTGGCGTTGTTGTTCTGATAATGCATCAAGTTCAAATTTCCAGTCTACATCGCCTGTATTTTGATGTAATTCATTATTAGTTAATTGTTGTTCTTTAATTTGCTGTTGTAATTTTAACAGATTATTTCCATCTATTTTGTTAAGTTTAAATGCCTCTTTTGCTAATGCAAGTAATAGATTATATACGTTATCGGTATATTGGTTTTGTGATAACGGGAATTGATTAATTTCAGTTGGGAAAGTTGATGTTGTAAATTTATTCATCAATTCTTGGTTTTCACTAATTATTTTTTGAGCACTTTCCAATATTGATTCCATAACTTCAGTACTTGTCGATTTAAGCATTTGCGCTAAAACTTGATTATCAATCGGAATCATCTGAAGCTGATCTTGAGCCCCTACAGTTAATGCTGAAGCTGGATATACATTAAAATGATCCGAATTATTGTCGTTGCCTGTAACATTAACATTTCCAGATAATACGGCTAATGATGGTAGTCCTGTATTAGGATCTACGCCTACAAAGAAATTAGTACCTCGCACGCCCATTATTGCAGTAGGTGTTTCCAATACAAATTCGTCATCTTTATTTTTGATCGACTTCACATCGACCCATACTTTACCTTTAAGCATACTTACTTTGGTTGTTGTACCACTCTTGTTAGATAACTTACTAAACGTTACTGTGGTACTGCTTTCTAATACGAAAGTGTCATCTTCTGATGTTCCATTCGAAAACTTCAATACAACTGAACTTTTCTTACCCGTTGTTACGACATCACCTTGATTCAAACTCATGCCTTTGAATCCTTTTAGTGTCTTCTTGCCACCAGATTTTTTGACATCAACAGTACCTTCAATCTTGGAAATAATTGCTACTCTTGAAGTAGCGGCTTCTGCTAATCCAACATGACTAAATATCGATACAGCTAAGAAGATAGCAATAAAAGTGACTATACTCCATCTTTTCAAAGTATTCCCTCCTTCGTTCATTATGAGTTAAAGATTGTATGTCGAATGACAACATTATTGTTCGCTTGATCCCACTCCACGTCATATCCAAGTTGCTCTGCAAAGAATCGCAATGGAACTAACAAGCGATTTTCCTTTACGATAATTGGATTTCCCATTAGCAATTCACTACTTACTCCATCATTAATAATATTTACGATGTTACTTGTTGCAGAGAATCTATAGGAAAGTTTATCATTTACGATAACTTCATATTGCTCAGTCGCTGCCAAATAGTTTATTGTCATACCAAGCTTCGTAACGATTGCTCGTAGAGGTACATACGTACGATTTTCTTTCATAATAGGAGCTACATCAGTTTCTAAGAGCTCATCGTTAACGATAATATGGATTTCACCATCTTGCTCTACTGTTTCAGGTATTACATAAGATTGTACGACTCTAATCCTATTGTTGGAAGAGTCCGCTATTGCGATATCTCCATTATCCAATTCTATGACGTCAGTAGGTTCATTCAATGCTGCCGAGGATAGTACGCCATCTGCGAAACCATATTCCCCACCAATACCTGCTAACGTAGTGACGTTACCATTTTGAATGGCACGAATGACATGATTAAGCGTATCTGCAACTAGCAATACACCTGATTTTGTTAGTGTAATACCCGACGGAGAAGATAGTCTTGCATCTGAGATTGGTCCGTCGATATAATCTCCTGTCACGTATAGTTCATTGCTGCCATACGATCCATTCCCCGCTACAGTGGACACCTTGTTGTTAGAAAAATCGATATAACGGATTCGCTGATTTCCTTTATCACTTACATATAAATTATCTTTCTCATCTATTACTAAGCCAGTAGGTTCATTGAACATAGATTCAGAGATAGAACCATCAGCAAAATCCCCACTATGTTCTATTACACCTGGGAAATACTCTACGACTCTTTCTGAAGCTTTATTCAAAGTTGTAACTTTGCCATCCGTATCAATTTTACGAATAAGATGATTAAGTGTATCAGTAACATAGACGTTACCTTTACTATCTACCGCAACATCTGATGGATAGTAGAAGCCTGCTGCTGAACCTATGCCATCTTGATCACCAGGTCGCCATGAGCCGGCAATCGTAGTAACAACACCGTCTTTACCAATACGGCGAATACTATGATTATCTGTATCTGCAATATAGATTTGTCCTTGTGCGTCTAGTGCAAGCCCACCAGGTGACTGATACATAGCTACATCAATAGCACCATCTCCGTAACTTCCAATAGGTAGCGAAGATTCATCGAAATCTACAATAAGACCGCTTAGTGTTTTTAGCTTGTCATTAGCTAGTACTCTAATTTTATGATTTTTGCTATCACTAATTAATAAGCTACCATCTTGCTGCTGCAATAGTGAAGTAGGATAGAAAAGTGATGCCTCTGCGGTAGAACCGTCATTAAAATCAGACTTTGATTGTCCAATCATCGTTCGTAATTCTAATAACCCTTTCTTACTATTAAGCACACTATCAGCTTGCACAGTTAATGGTGTCGCTACAGCCATAACGAACACCGACGTAATAATGATATTTTCCCTTAGAAATTGACGTTTCAAATCAGTCACCAACCTTTTATTTTTCAACTCACTTTTGCATCTCGCTTAATACCTTTAAGTGAACTTTCCTATAAATGTTATTTACTCTAATAGCAAATATACATGTTCATATAGGTCATTTCAGTAATCCAGCTCTCATTTTGCAAAATTATTTTTTTCTTAACAACTCATAAATGGCAATCGCTTGTGATTTACCTTTGAATATTTTCTCTTCGGCATCTCCATACTCAAAATGATCACTAGTCGCTCTATAGACATCCTCTGACACCATAATTTGACCAGCAGCAGTTCCAGACTCTATTCGAGATGCTATATTCACGCTATCACCAATTGCTGTATAATCCATTCGTAAGTAAGATCCTATATTACCGATAACGACATTTCCTGTATGAATCCCAATACCAATATTTACTTCAACACCATACTTCTTTAATAGTTGATCATGAATTGGCTTCATATTTTGTTGTATCTGATATGCAGTTAAGACAGCCATTTTTTCATGCTCTACTACATCAAGCGGGGCATTGAACAGAATCATTGCAGCATCTCCGATAAATTTATCAATGGTACCATTGTTTTCTAACGCTGTTTTGGTAATCATTGTGAATTTCGTATTCAACACATCAACAACTTCAGCAGGAGTTAGCTTCTCAGAAAGTGAAGTAAACCCACGAATATCTAGGAATAGAATCGTTATTCGCTTTGATATCCCACCGATTTGAATATCCATTCCTTGCTTCACAATGTCCTTTACAAGATCAGGGGAAATATATCTACCAAACTGTCTAGTAACAAAGTTTTTCTGCGATTGTTCCATATAGGATTTCAATGACACATTAAATACATAAGCAAGTAGCATACCTACTAGTACGTATACAACACTTATATGATAGTTAACATGTTGATAGCTATATTGCTGAGCAAAATAAATAACAACTATGCTTAGTATGACAATGCTAAATGTATATAGATTTTTTAATCGCCAAGGTAATAACATGAAAAGTACATATGCAATAATAATTATACTTAGTTCAACAACATTGGGTGCGTATTGAATATAACTCCCTTGTAATAATTGGTTTGCAATATTAGCATGTACATAGACTAACTTAGTATCTCGTTCAAGTGGTGTAGGTCCAGAATCTTGTCCACTATCACCTGAAACACCCGTTGCCGTTGCCCCTACAAACACGATAGCATTTTGAAAAGTTTCCGGAGGTATGTCGCCATAGAGCACATTAACAAATGGAACAGTTAAGAAATCATCTGTAACCAATTCATAATCAATGGTCATCGTATTTTTCGCTATAGGATCACTTGTTTTCTTGCGATCTGTAAATTCATCGTAGAAAGAGAGATCCGCACCCGTCATTTCTACTGCTTTGTAGGCTAACGAAGGAATAACTGTTCCATCAGGTGCTTGTACGTTCAACCATGCTTGTCTTATAACTCCGTCATGACTTACAACACGATTGATATGAGCAAATCGTGCATGTTGTGCTAACAGATCATATGGATAGAAAACTTGATTCGTTTGCAAATATTGATCTTCACGAACAACAGAAGTTTGGAATACGTCTCCTGACGTGACCCCTACAACAGGCAATATAACGTTATTATATGATGACAAAGCTTCAGCAAACATGAGATCGCTTTCTTCATTGCTTGCATCGCTAAATGTTAGGTCAAATGCAATAGCATCAGGCTCATAACCTTCTTGATTCACCATTTCGAGAAAAGAGGCATACACCGCACGATCCCAAGGAAATTGCCCTAAAGCTTCGATCGATTCATTGTCAATAGCAACAACAACAATATGAGGATCAGGATCATGACTTGCTGATTGCTTCATATTCATATCTAGCATAATCGTTTCAAATTTTTGAAATCCGTGTAGTTGATAACTAAAAACAACTATAAACAGTAGTATAATGTTAGCAATTATGAATGTTTTTTTAATTGTTGATTTCAATCCATCCCCACTTTCCATAAAAAGGTTCTATATCTATATTAAACTATCGAAAATTAACGTCAATAGTTATGATAGATTTACATACATTTAATGCAAAAAAAAATCCTCATATATCATTGCCATCATCTGAGATGACTAATTGATTTATAAGGATTATCGGAGAATTGTATAGTTAAATTATGCTAATTATAATTGAACGATAACTTCGATTTCTACAAGAGCATCTTTCGGTAACCTTGCAACTTCTACAGCGCTACGAGCTGGATAAGGTTGTTCGAAGAAACTAGCGTAAACTTCATTAACAGAAGCAAAATCGTTCATATCTTTCAAGAACACCGTTGTTTTAATAATATCGCTCATAGTGCCTCCAGCAGTTTCAACAATCGCTTTCACATTTTCAAGAGATTGCTTCGCTTGTTCTGCTGTAGTAGCAGGGAAAATATTATTTACAGGGTCCATTCCTAATTGACCAGACGTGAATAGTAGGTTGCCTACTTGTACAGCTTGAGAATATGGTCCAATTGCTTGTGGTGCTTGCTCCGTATGTATTGCTTTCTTCATCTAAAATCTTCCTTCCTATTCTGTTCGATTCTACATATATTTGATCATTATATTTTATCTATTATTATCTTATATAGCAAGTTATTGGTGATTATTATACATGATTCTTTTTTGGAGACAATAAGGGACGATACATCATACGCGCATTATTTTCTGTAATGAATTCATCACTTAATGTAAAGCCCTCTTCATCAAACATTTTTCTAAATATAACATTATGTCTAATATAATATCCTTTAGAAGTTTGTTTAATTCGATGTTCTCTCTCATATATTTCATAGTGGTAGGGAAGTTGTTCATCCGAGCGGATTTGTCCTTGAAGCTCATTCTCAGTTAATAGTAAGTGCAATTGAAAACGATAAGGGGTATCATTCCTCAATTGTAAATCTTCTGTGTTAAATATACAGGTTGCTCCAATACCAAAAGGACGAGATCTTGCCTTGTCTGGAAATAGATCATAAGGGTGACGATGTCTCTCTATAATCGAAAGTGGGGTATGTAATGCCATCCAATAAATAAAACTAGATACTTGACTCAATCCTCCACCTATCATATGTGTCATTTTATCATCCTGTAACCCATAACTTTTCTTATAACCTCTTCCACGACTAGGGGCACCTATAACTTTCCAAAATGAAAATATTTGTCCTGGTTCTATTATTAGTCCATTTATACACTTAAGCGCTAACGCAAGATTATGTTGTGTGTTTAGGTCATATTGAAAAATATTAGGCAAAAAACTCTTCTTCAATATTGTGCGATGTTCAAATAAATTCACTTCTAGTAAAGTTTCATCATATAGTTTTGCATAATTCCCACTATTCATGTACCACTGGATATAACGTTTTATTTTAGGAAAAGTTCTTAATATCGGGAACGTTTTCTTCTTCTCAATCGATAAATGTTTCATTTGTCCACCCTAACTTAATACTGTAATTACAAATTTATACATTATTATCATTGTAATATTTTTACAGCATATGTCAACTTATTTATAATGTCATTACCCACCGTCGTCTCTCGTTGAATCAACTTTTAATAAGGCCAGATAGCAAAGAAGACCATTCAAAAGATGAATGGTCTTCAATTACATAGATATACTATCTAATTTTTACTCTATAGCATTATCATTCTTTAATTCGATATAAGATTGCTCAATAGTATTG
This sequence comes from Paenibacillus endoradicis, assembly GCF_024721975.1. Next base: position 374,026 of record NZ_JANQBB010000006.1, read on the forward strand.
AGTGCTTCCACATGTTTAATTATGTTATTTGTTAATGTCATCAGAGCGAACAAGATAACAACAGCAACTAATACTTTCTTTAATAAGTTATGTTTAACTTGAATAAGGAACCTTCCACCTAGCAAGAAAAATGCGAATATAAAATGTCCTGCGTACAAATACAGATCATATTTAAACACAGCAAGACCGAAGCCAACGATAATATGAAGCAAAATCGCAAATAAAATGTAAGATGCCAGTATCCAAGTTTCTTTAGATTTAATGCCTTTTATAAACCCTACCAAGGCAAGAAGAATCATACCGAAGCCAATAATATGCACATAGAAAGGATAAGGACGTGAAAGATCAGTTACAATAGCTACAATTCCTGGATCAAGCATCGTAATGTCTGGCGTTAAAATAGGACTTATTACAAGCATATATATAGCTTTCCAATGTTCACTGAACATGAATACTCCCGTATAACTGAACCCACCACTGCTTAAGCCTTTTATCCAATTATTAATCCATGAATTTCCGTTAAATGTGAGAAGCTGAATTAAAGTAACCCCTACTACCATTAACAAAAAGATGATTACAATCTTTATAAATCGTTTGAATGTTTTTTTATCTCTTCTTTCGAACATATTGAAAAATAATGATCCGAAAAAAGGAACTATATTGGTCGAAGTTAAGCCAAAATTAATCAATGCAAGTGAGGCATTCGGCAATACAGCTGTCTTCTCAACGACTCTAGAGTATTGTAAGTACAACACTGAAAAGATAATTACAAATTGTACATACGGATAGGAATCTGGAATAAATGCAGTGAAAATACTATATGAGCTAATACCGAAAAATGCTGCAAATAACATCGGAATGATATTGTTAGTATCACTTCTTCTTAAATAATAATAAATCATCACTACGCTAAGCGCATTAATAGCCGATTGTATGACTGAGAAAAACAAGTTATCAAATAAATATTTCGCAATATAAGTAAATGATCCTGTCATAAAATTAATAAAAGGATGAATTATCGACGTATTGCTTGATCCGTAATACATAGACGGATCGAAATTAAATAAATTCAACATAAATGGTGCGCCATAAAAAGGATTATACACCGCAAGATCAGCTATATTATTTTTCATATAACTAATAATCGGGTAATTCATAAGCAAGTAAAAAATAAAGAAACTGAAAAACAACGAAATAGCTTTCTTATTATCGCTTTTATTTTGTAATATATAACTCCAAAAGCTCATATTGATCCACCAATCAATTAGTATTTTAATAACTTATTACGAGATTAATACAACTAATCCAGAAATAATAAAAGCAACGCCAGCGATTTTATAAATTCCTATTGTTTCTTTGAAAAACCATTTGGCAAAAAATAAAGTCCAGATGAATGTCAGTGCATTTGCAGGAAGTACAACTGTATACGGTAATACTTTTAATAGATAAATATTAAGAAGAGCTCCCGTACCATAAAAAGCAAAGCCAATTAATAGGTAAAGTAATTTCTTTTTGAGAGTATAAAACTTAAAAAACACACTGCCTAGTGAGCCTGCTAACGTCATAATAAGAAGTATAAGGATAAGCCATTCATTTTTCATAGGATGTCAATGTCACTCCTATTCCTAATAACGCTACGGCAATAGCCTTTTTCAATGTAATATCTTCCCCAAGAAAAAAATCTCCGTAAAAGAGAGCGAATATATAACTCATGCACATTAAAGGATAGGCTACAGATAGCTTTTCCAATGAAAATGCTTTTAGCATAAAGACCGCGCCTAACCCGTAACATATAAATCCAAGCAGCATATAAAGAAGATTGCTATGTCCCCACTTCCAAAAAAGCTGTCCTGTAGCAGTTAGAAATGCGGAAATAATCATCATAACTTTACCAATGTGACTGTTCTTTACGTTCTCCAATTTAGTTCCTCCAACCCATGGCTATGCTTGTTAATTAGATACCTCGTCTTAACTAGCTTAAACATAGGCATATCCGTTAATGAATCTGAATACGCACAAGATTGTTCATAATCAATTTGTAGATCATTGTCAGCTAAATACTGTCTAATACGTACTACTTTCTCTTCTCCCTTACAATTGTTACCTTCAATCTCATTAGTATAGCGTCCATTTCGCTGAATTAATTCAGTTCCGATAACGGCATCCACACACGGTAAATTATTAAAGTATTTCACATAAGCATGAGGTGAGGCGGAGACGAGCAGCACATGATAACCGGCTTCTTTTTTGACCTGTAATTCTTGCAAAGCATCTTGATACAGATTACGTACCAATACATCGTTGTAGAAATTTTCTAAGTCAGTTTCTTCAAAGAATCGAATCGCGTAAAAAAACGATCCTTTTACTTTTTCTACTTTCATCAACTTTAATTTGTATAATACGGTTACTACTCCAATTGTAAATAAATTAAAAACCGTCCAGGGCTTCTTTTTCAGTCCGTATATGACGAACAGAAACATCGAGTCTTTTTTTATTATCGTTTCATCAATATCAAAGATAGCAATTTTCTTTTCCATAATTATTCCCTCTATATCATTCAGTCATTTATTCAAAAACCGCCAAAATACATACTACACTAGCAACATACAATATTACGGTAACTAATATATGTTTATCCTCAAATAATACTCGGTCGGGAGATCCACCTTTTTTCTCGATGTGAATCAAGTAAAGATATCTGAAAATCCCATATATAACAAATGGTATTGTCCACATCAAATGAACCGTACGTCCAGAGGTAAATGTGAATAATGAATAACTAATTATAGTTGCCGAAGTTACAATACTATTAAGCTGATCTAATAATGTAAATGAGTACTTTTCTAATACTTTACGATGCGTTCCCATCTCATTTTCTAAAAGAAATAATTCATGCCTTCTTTTACCGATTGCCAAAAATAAAGATAGTAGCATCGTACAAATTAAGAACCACGGTGTAAATGGAACATGAATAACTAATCCACCTGCAATCGCACGCATTACGAATCCGGTAGCAATAACCATAATATCAACGATAACGACATGCTTTAGATAAAATGAATAACACACATTCAACGCAAAATAAGCTATAAGAAGAAGCGTGAACAGTGGATTCAAAAAATAAGAAACTATTAATGAAGCTATTAATAGAAAGCTACCAAAGGTTAATGCCAAATTAGGGTTGAGTGCTCCTGAGGCCATTGGTCTAAATCTTTTGACTGGGTGATTCTGATCAGCCTCTCTGTCTACATAGTCATTAATGATATAGACACAACCAGATATAAAACTGAAAAGAAAAAAGCCCAATAATGTATTCATTATCGTCGTAACACTGATCATTTCAAAAGAAAAGAGTAGAGCAGCAAACACTAGTAAATTTTTAGTCCATTGCTTGGGTCTTAGTTGCTGAAACAAAAGTTTGAACACATTACTATGCTGTAAACGAATTTCTTCATTCGTAATATTGATATTAGTAGAATTCATCTGTTAATCTCCTGCCGTATAGATTCTTATAAACTTCTCCTCAGAATTTGATTCAAAAGAAGCGTACTAAGTCTACCATATTTACAAATCCTGTACAATCATATAAGAATGAACAGTACCTAAGCCATTCGTTCCTAACGAGTAGAAATCCGCGAATAGTCCTTATTCATAACAAAAAGAGACACCTCTTCATTAAAGAGGTATCCCTTCGTTCATCGAATTAATTCAGTTGTAGTAGAATATCCTCGTCTATTTCTGCTTATGAAATGCTAATGGAGCTACGACTGTTCCTAGTACAAGTAGAACTATTCCGAGCATTAGAAAGAAACCGTACTGTTGAATCCAAAGTGGAAATCGTTTCAATTCCTCGAATATAGTACCACCAATCGTTGGTCCAAAAAAACCAGCCAAACCTGTAATTGCGGAGAAAACAGCGATATATATTGGTCGTTCTGCTTTTGGGGACGAGCCAATCATAAAGATAAAAATTTGTTGGTTATAGCTGCCTAGACCAAAACCAAGACAAAGAAAGATTAATATAAGAACAAGCAGTTCAGGTAAAAAAGATAACGTTCCCCATAAGAGTGCAGCAACTGCAAGAAATGGTAATGATGATAATAATAATGTTCGTTCACTAAACTTTCGAGAAAGTTGACCACAAATATAGAACCCACACATTGATGATACCGTTTGCAAAATGACTAGATTTGCTACCGTTTGATACCGTACACCTAGTACATCAAGCATGACATATGAGAAAAAGGGATGCGTCATCGTAATAATGAATGTCCAAATCGATAGAAATAGTAGCCCTTTAAAAAAGACTCGATCCTTAAACGGTCTTAATACAAATGTACCTACTTTCATTTCACGTGGTTTTTCAAATTCTGGGTTAGGATATCTAGCAAAATAAATGATGTTCATGATTACAGTGATTGCTGCAAGGATGAACATAATATTGAATCCGAGTGCTCCCTCATATCGATCGATAATAACCCCTGTAATATATAGTCCAATACTATTAACCGCACTAGTTATTACATTTCGAATGCCAAAGTATTTTCCACGTAATTGACCAGGTACCATATCCGAGATGAGTGATGTCCAGATAACCCCTGCAAACGCGTTTATGGATGAATAAAGCAAAAAAATAACGATAAAAACAGTTAACCAAATCTCTTTCGGAAATATAAATGGAATAAGTCCTGTCATCAAACCTATTAAACGGTGAGCTGAAGCAAAGAGTACGAAAGCACGTTTACGATTTTTCAGTTTTTGCATGTACATAGCAGATAATATTTGTAGTAGATTTGCGATAGCTGGTACTGCGAGCACGAGACCAATTTGTTGAGAATTCGCTCCTAAATATAGTAAGTACGCTGTTAAAAACGGGCCAGAAAGCATAGTTAGCAATAACATTGCCCATATACCTTCCACTACTGCGAGCTCCATACCTTGTCGGTATGGAGATTTAATTTTATCTACTTGCGGCTTAAACGTAAAACGCATGTACGTGCCCTCCTGAGTAGGTCAATTATGATTGATCATTAAGTTCCAAACGCATTTGTATATGATAGATACCATCTTCAATATATGGATCTGACTCTACAACGAATCCTACTCGCTCATAAAAGCGTGTTAATTGTTGCTGAGCAGAAATTGTAATGGCGTCCCCTTGCCAATGTGAAGCAATAAATGCGATGGCACGCTGTAACATTTGTTCTCCGAAACCAGATCTCCTTAAAGGCGGAGTAATGATGACGCGACCAATAGAATAGGTCTTATAACTGACTCCTTGATTCAATAACCTTAAATACCCTAACAATTGACCCGCTTCATCTCTTAATTGCAAATGAAAGGCTTCAAGATCTTTGTTATCACAATCCGCATATATACTTTGTTGTTCAACAACAAATACATCGGTACGTAACTTTATTATTTCATATACTTCTACATTAGATAATTGTGAAAAATGTTTTATGCTCCACTCCATATGAACTAGCTCCTTCAGTCATTTCATTGTTGTTGAATCGATCCAAACCTTATTTTAGTTGTATCGTTTCTTTTTCATTCTATTGCTAACATCATACTATGGAATCCATAAAAAAAATATGGCATTATCATTATATTTTAAGGTGATTTTTGCCTTGATAGAACTGTTCGCTTATACTTAATCTGATACTAACAGACTGATCGGAGTGAGTACTAACATGATATCAAAATCTTTACTAGGACTAAGCAGTAAGTTAAAACTTTCGCTCTTTCTTTTCCTTACAACATTAACCCTGTTATTAGGCGGTTGTAGTGAATTACTTACTGATCAAGATCTAGCTTACGATGCTACATCTGATTCTCAGCAAAACGACCAAAGTGGCAATGCGTCTGAGAATCAACAAGAAGATACTAGTAAGAACAACCCATCTCAATCTGATTCCTTGTCGCCTTTAACTAGCTTTGAAGAAGTTGCTGCATATATACGCGAGAATGGGAAATTACCTGATAATTTTATTAAGAAAAAAGATGCTGAAGCACTAGGTTGGGTCGCGTCCAAAGGTAATCTTCAAGAGGTAGCTCCTAATATGAGCATCGGTGGCGATAAGTTTGGCAATCGTGAAGGACTATTACCAAAAGCCAATGGACGAATATGGTATGAAGCAGATATCAATTATACAGGTGGACGCCGTAATGCTGATCGTATCGTATTTTCTAATGATGGACTTATCTATATGACGACGGATCATTACAGTAGCTTTACTGATATTACTAGGGGGGATTAAGAGACGTGAGTGACATTATAGAATTACGATTGTCTGAAGCTAAAAACTACGAAGGCGTTCATGATTGGTTAGCCGCTAAATTAGAGCTGCCTGCGACCTATGGACGTAATCTCGATGCACTGTGGGATTGCTTAACTGGCTATATTGATCTTCCTAAAACGATATTGTGGATAAATGACATTGAAACTACTGAAGATTATACCGCTATCACTGATTTGTTCGAAGAAGCCTCTGGAGAATGTGATCAATTAAGCTTCGGATATCTTGTAGATGACAACGACGAATAGTAACTCCATTGAAACAACAAAGGGAACTGTAAACTCATCTCCATAATTATGGATTGAGCTTACAGTTCCCTTTTAACATTACTTTGTGATCACTAGCAATTGGTTCTGAACAACCTCTTTCAATAAAGTTCATAGAGATCGTTTGTCAGCACCAAGAAGATTATCCTTTTACTGACCCTCCCAGTAACCCCTTAACAAAAAACTTCTGCAGGCTGAAAAATACAGTCAACGGCATAAGCATGGAAACAAACGCTGCTGCCGTTAGTAAATGCCAATCCGAGCCACGCGAGCCTGCCATATCGGCAATTCGCATAGACATAACTTGAACATCAGCCTGGGTTCCAATAAAGATTAAGGATATGAGATAGTCATTCCATACCCATAGAAATTGGAATATACCAATTGAAGCGATGGCAGGTATTGATAGTGGCAACACTAGTTTCGTAAAAATTGTGAAATTCGATGCACCATCCATAAAGGCTGATTCAAACAAATCCTTCGGTAGCTGACTAATATACGAATACATAAAGTAGATTGTGAGCGGTAAACCAAAACCTGTATGCACAATCCAGATCCCGAGGTAAGTTCCATTTAAACCAAGAGAGGTGTAATCCTTCATAATTGGAATAAGTGCTACTTGTAGCGGTACAACCAATAACATAATTACTGTAATAAACATTGTTTTTCGCATGGGGAAACGAAGCCAAGCAAATGCATAGGAAGCAAAGGTCGCAATTAGAACGGGAATAACCGTAGCAGGGATAGATACAATTAATGTATTCATAAATGCTTTGGACATCCCTTGACCCTTTTCAGTCTTAACCGTTCCATCCGCTTGTTGAATTTTATATAATTTACCTGTTAATACACTTTCGTAGTTAGAAGTCGTAAATTCCATATCCATCTTTAAGCTTTTATCTTGAATATTGACAGTACGAGCACGTCTATTTTCCCAAATTAATCGGTTACCATCCTTTGTAATTACTCCTTCCCTAAGCTGATCATCACTGAAAGTTTCACCATTAATAGCTATCGGTTCACGCAGATCTGTATTCTTAGGCAAAGTGATCGTGTCTTGTGTAGCATAATCTTTGTGAGGAAAGACATCCCACCAACCGCTTTGCAAAATATTTACCGCAGGACGGAATGACGAAACCAAAAGTCCAAAGGTTGGTATAATCCATATCAAACAAATAAAAGCAAGAATTAGATTCACTAACCACTTTTTACTTTTACGTCGTTTATGCTGTGCCATTAAAATCCCCCCTGCTTTTTGAACTGGCGTAAATTAATCCAGATCACTGGAATAACGCAGATTAGGAGAACAATGGCTAACGTCGAGCCAAATCCTGCATTACGATACATAAAAAATTGACGATAGAACTGCGTCGCAACAACTTCAGTATCATATTGACCACCTGTCATTACCATAACAACATCGAATATTTTTAGTGTAAATACGACTATGGTAGTCGATACAGATAAAATCGTACCAGATATAAATGGAACAATAATTTTGAAAAAAATACGAGTTTCCCCCGCACCATCTACGCGAGCAGCCTCAAGGAGTTCCTCTGGAACTCCTTTTAGTGCTGCGGAGAACAATACCATCGCAAATCCTGTCTGCATCCATATTAAGATAACAATCAGAAATAGATTATTCCAAGGCTGGAACATACTTGTAAAGGCCTGTGGCTCAAAACCAAATGAAACCAATATGGCATTCAGCAATCCAATCTGCTCAGTACCTGGTTTATAGAAATAGATAAACTTCCATATTACACCTGCTGCTACAAATGAGATCGCCATCGGCATAAAGATAATACTTTTGGCAAGCTTCTCGAAACTACTACGATCAGCTAACACTGCGATTAGCAGACCAAGGACGATACAAGCAGTAGCTCCGAACACAACCCATAATAAGTTGTTACGTAGTGCACCTAGTAGTATTCGATTGGTGAACACCTCAGCATAGTTTGCTAAACCTACGAAATTTGTAGTCGTAGAATCAAAAAAGCTCATATACAGTGTGCGGATTGTTGGCACTAGAAGTAGCCATGCAAGTAAGGCAACTGCCGGTCCGACGAAAAGTATAGGTATCATCTTTTGCTTCCAGCGATCTGGATACTGCTCTATCGCCAAGTTAAAGGACCAGTATATGAAATATACTCCGAATATCCCCCATAGGATGGCTACTACTGCGTTAATCACACCAGGAAGATTACCGTCCCTTAATACAATATAGAACACTGAGTGTATCAATGCATTGCTGAAGATCACCAATAAAGTGCTTAATATAATACGTAACGGCCTAACTCCTGGTACTGATGTACGCATAGTAAGCCCTCCTAAAACTTTTCATTAACTTCGCGAAATGACTTTCCGTATTGAAAAGTCACTTCGAAAGAATAATCTAAAACTTTTCATTAACTTCGCGAAGTAACTTTCCTTTCAACGAAAAGTTACTTCGGAAGCATGCCCTCTTAACTAGTTGTTGTAGCCTGCTGCGATCTCAGATAATGCTTGATCTAGTGTAACTGTTCCGCTTACATAATCAGTCGTACCTTTCCAGAATGTTCCCGCACCAACTGCACCTGGCATAAGATCAGAGCCATCGAAACGAAGCGTAGAAGCATTTTGTACTAGTTCGCCCATACGTCTTTCAGCTTCTGAAGGATACCAGTCGAGACTTACATCGTTCATTGGAGCAATTACGCCACCCGATTGAACCCATTTTTTAATTGATTCGCCTGTTGTGAAGAACTCCATAACGGCACGAACTTCTGGACGGTCATTGTGCATAGCATAAATATCACCTGCTACAAGAACAGGGCTACCGTATTGTGGATCGATTGGTGGCAGATAGAACCAGTCATAGTCTACGCCAGCAGTTACACCTTCTGGGAAGAAACTAGTAATAAAGCTTGCTTGTCGGTGTAACCAAGCATCCGCCGGAGTTTTGAACATTGGTAATACCGAGTCACCGAATGATGTTGTTACGATTGATTTGGTTCCACCATATACGTAGTCTGGATTTAACCAGATTTCAGACATTTTTTCGAAAGCATTTTTCACAATTGGATCAGTGAATTTAAGCTCACCAGTAACCCATTTATCATAGTTTTCAGCAGATGTTGTACGCAGCATAATATCTTCAATCCAGTCAGTAGCTGGCCAACCAGTTGCTGCTCCACTTTCAATACCGATTGCCCAAGCTGTATCCCCATCAGCTGCGATTTGTTCAGTTAGTGCCAGCAGTTCATCCCAAGTTGTTGGAACTGTATACCCTGCTTCATCAAATTGCTTTTTCGGATACCAAACTAAGCTTTTTACACTACTTCTGTTCCATACTCCGGCCATGATGTCGCCATTAGGACCTTTCATAGATGCCATATCAAGCCAAGATTGATTGTAATTTCCTTTTAATTTTTCTACATCAAGGAACGTCGAGACATCGATTACTTTTCCTTGACTAACAAATGTTGATAAAAGACCTGGTTGAGGGAAGTCAGAAATATCTGGTGCATTTCCGCCTTCAATACGAACACCAATTGTTGCTTCAAATTCTTTTGATCCTTCATATTGAATATCAATTCCTGTAGTTTCTTCAAACTCAGCAATTGCATCTAGAAATTTCACTTCATCCTCATCAACAAAAGGTCCAAACATGGATACTGTTTTTCCTTTGTATGCACCTTGATAAGCTAGTTCAAGTGGTGTGCCTTCTGTCTCTACTGGGTCAGTTTTCGGATCATCCTTATTTGTATCTACATTGTTGGTAGGAGTACTCGTAGGCTTGGGTTCATTTATAACCTTGTTACCGCTACATGCTGAAAGCACTAAAACCAATACAAGAAGCAATGTCATCATTTTGTATTTAACCATTTCAAATCATCCCCTTCATTTTATTGAAACCAAACAAGCAATAAATCCCGCTAGTCTACCAGACTATGTCTTGGTCAAGCATCACCACCTTATTAGTGTTGTGAAGCTAGGATTATGAAAAATCATGATGAGAGGGTAATTAAACAGAATTTGCAATGATATAAAATCTTTTATTACAATACAAATAACTTAGTTTTTAATTATTGTCGGATTAATATGTTAGCGTTTAAGGAGTAGTAATCGCTCTTGTAGAATCTCTAATAACGAGCTCATGTGGCAAAATAATTTGAGAGGGGGAGTTAAATTCATTAGTGAGTTGATTATGAAGTAGTAACACAGCTTTATAGCCAATATCATACATTGGTTGAGCAATTGTCGTTAGTCTTGGAGTAACCATCCATGACATCCTTACATTGTCGAAGCCTATTACTGATACATTTTTTGGGACTTGTAGATTGTTATCATGGAGATAAGCTATCGCTGCCATTGCAAATTCATCTGAGCAGGCAAATATAGCTGTTATTTGTGGGTGTTTTTGCATAAGTTGTGCGACTGAACGATATGCTTCTTCAAACCAATTGTTTGCAAATGCAGTGTAGCTTTTGCACTGTTCGTACAAATTACTTGCTCGCAATGCTTGCTTAAATCCTCGATATCGTTTTTCACCTGTGATTGGATCTGGCAAAGTGAATCCTAGAAAAGCAATATTTTTATGACCTAATTCAATTAAATATGCAACCGCATCATATGCTCCCTTCTCATCGTCTATCATGATCGATGAAAGAGGGTACTGCTTTGATTCCGTGGATACTAAAACTACTGGCATATGATATTGATCAATTTCCTTGTAATAGCTTGGTAGCATAAAATCACTCGTGTACAATATGCCATCAATATGTTTATTCCTAAAGTTTTGCAAATAAGACAACGTTCTTTGTTCATCTCGATCTGTATTACAAATTATTAAGACGTAATTTAAGCTCTTTGCGGCATCCTCCATTCCACGAATTACTCCGCTATAGTACGGATTAAGAATGTCTGGGATAAGAACACCAATTGTATGAGATCGATTGTTTATCAAACCTCTTGCAAAAGAACTGGGCTCAAAATTCAACTCGTTAATAGCAGCCTGGACCCTTGCCCGCTTTTCCTCTTGTACAGCAATCGGATTATTCATTACTCTCGAGACAGTACTTATGGATACATTAGCTAATTTTGCAACATCTTTGATCGTGATTCTCAAGTCCATCATCCTTTTTTTGAAAAGGTTTTCAAGACTTATTATAACGATAAAATTTTACTTGTAAAGTTAGAATATTGTTGTCAGATATATTCGATTAATAAAATAGACTCGTAGTAGCTTTCAATCATAAAAGCTACTACGAGTCTATTCATATTAAATAGTTTGTGATTCCAACGTCGACTGAGTACTGGAACGTTGTATTGCTTCAGCAAACTTAAGTAGTTCTAATAAGTCCTGTTCATTCATCCGGAGCGAAGCTTCTACTAATTTAGAAAATAACTCTGGGTTTGCAGCATATTCTGCCCTTATATGTTCGCTATATGACTTTTTATCTATCGAATTTTCATGACTCGCTTTTGCCCCTAATAATAACCAATCAATAGATACATCGTACGTATTGGCAATAGAGATTAGCGCTTGTGCACCTGGTACTGAGGTGCGGGCTTCTGATTCCCAATCTCCGACATTACCTGCAGAAACACCTATCCCTTTGGAGAATTCTGCCATAGTCATTCCCATATCTTTTCTGAATTGTCTAATTCTCGACTTAATTCCATTCATACTATCCACCTCAATTTAACTGTCTTGTAAAAAAAAGAATAATGATTTACATATTGTGTATAATCGTATTTACGATTATAATCATTTGGAGTTTAGATTTAGTAATTATACTATCGTTTTCCATTTATAGATACTTCTATGTGAAAGGATGTAACGTTATCACCATGAGAGACGCAGATCCGATTTTTGAAATGTATATCCATGAATCAACACAAATGATTGAACTTACTGAGTCTATAGTTCTTGATTACGAGCAACAAAACGCTTTAACGGATACTGCAATTAATGAGATTTTCCGTAATATGCATACGTTAAAAGGCTCTTCTGCCATGATGGGCTTTACCGGAATTACAGATACTGCACATGCACTTGAAGATTTATTTCAGATGCTTCGGGAAGATCGTGAGTTCAAATATAGCTTCACGAATCTTTCTAATATCATTTTGCAATGCGTAGATTACTTCAAGAGAGAAATTTCAGCTATCGCTAATCATTCACCCTCAGATGAACAATCTAATTCGGCAGTTCCAACGATTACTTTGATTCAGCAGTTTATTCAGCAACTGCAACAGAAATCCGACAGCAGTTTAAACGCTCTAGTCACCACTTTAGAGGAAAACAGTCCATTAACAACTTACCAAGCGCATTTAAGATTTACCGATGACTGTGAAATGGAAAATATTCGTGCTTTTCAGACTGTACATAAGCTTGAAGATAGTATGATTGATTACTCACATGTTCCAGAAAAGTTAATAGAAGATGAGACTAGTCAGAATTATATACGTGAACATGGATTTCAACTTACTTTTCGTTCCAAACTTGCTCTTAGTGAGCTTGAACAACGTATTCAACAAACCTCATATCTCGCTAGTGCTGAATTAATCATCTTAGATGTAGAAGATGTACCTATTGTAAGCAGCACGCCAGCATTAGCTAGTAAAGATAGCTTAGATTCATATATTCCAGTAAATAACTCAGTTCATGAACAAGTCATGAACTCAACTACCACGCAACAAGCAACGGTTAGTGTAAAATCTTCTGTCATAAGTGTAAATGTGCAAAAGCTAGATCGACTGATGGATTTGGTAGGAGAGTTAGTTATTTCCGAGGCAATGCTTAACTCTGAGTTAGCACGTGCAGATAGCCCAATAGAGGCAAGGCAATCATCACAAGCAGCTCAACGCAATCAACTTCGGAAAATCACAGGAGAATTGCAAGATACAATAATGGCGATACGTATGATTCCTCTCTCACCAAGCTTTCACCGAATGCGTCGCTTAACACGAGATATGTCGCAAAAACTAGATAAAGAAGTACATATCGAATTGATTGGAGAAGAGACAGAAATTGATAAATCTGTTATTGATCAAATAGCTGATCCACTTATGCATATTGTGCGTAATGCGATGGATCACGGTATTGAGCAACAACATATTAGACAGGCCAATGGTAAGCAACCGATCGGCAAGATTACGCTGGAAGCTCGGAACATTGGAAGTGATGTATTACTGATCATTACAGATGATGGACAAGGTATCGATCGTGAGCGACTAATTCAAAAAGCATATTCTGCAGGCTTACTTGCACCACATCAAGTTGAACTTAGTGATCGGGAAGCGTATCATCTTATTTTCCATCCAGGGTTATCAACGAAAGAGGTTATTACTGAGTTCAGTGGTCGTGGCGTTGGTATGGATGTTGTAGCCAAAAATATTGAACAGATCGGCGGTACGATTTACATCGATAGTGAACTTGGAAAAGGGACCAGCATTACGATCAAAATTCCATTAACACTAGCTATCATTGATGGAATGACCGTTCGTGTAGGCAACTCACACTATACATTGCCAACAACGTCTATTAAAGAATCGTTCAGACCAGGAGAGCGAGATCTACTAACAGACCCAGCCGGGAATCTCATGGTTATGGTGCGAGGAGAATGCTATTCGATCATTAATTTAGCCCATTATTTGAAACAGCATAGTCAATATAACCATCCAACAGAAGGTATTTTAGTGATGATTGAAAATGAGTCTAGAACGATATGTCTACTTGTCGATGAGCTCATCGGTCAACAACAAGTAGTCATTAAACCTCTGCCACCTTATTTCAAACAGTTTAAAAGACTCAATGCCTTCTCAGGCTGCACACTACTTGGTAATGGCAATATAAGCATTATTATGAATATGGCTGAACTTGTTACAAGCAATCATACTACTAACTCGTTATAACCATCTCATTATAAGTAGTTCACAACTAAGTTTTGTCTTTCGATGCTACTTTTTATTACAAAGTGGTATTTCGTGAAGAAATAAAAAAGTTTTAGGAGGACCATCATACATGTCACAGCTACATACACAGCATGAGGAAGAAGATGAACAAAAAGATAAATACCTCACCTTTAATCTAGGCGAGGAGAGTTATGGTATTGAGATTCGCTATGTAACTGAAATTGTCGGCATTCAGGATATTACTGTAGTTCCAGAAGTTCCACAATATATTAAAGGAATTATTAATTTACGTGGGCAAATCATTCCTGTTATGGATGTGCGTCTACGCTTTAAAAAGACCTTTCAGCATTACAATGATCGCACTTGTATTATCGTCGTTCAAATTCAACATATCGTTATCGGGCTTATTGTAGATAAGGTAGCAGAAGTCGTATCCATTCCTTATTCTAATATTGTTCCACCACCTGAATACACACAAATAAGTAATCAGTATATTCAAGGCATCGGCAAACTTAATGATGAGGTCATGTTACTTTTAGATTGTAATAAACTCATTCATGATCAAGATGCCGTAATGATTGAGCAAATTTTTTAATATAATACTCACGCACACATCATTTAAATTACAAATAATTACACATCCATGGAGGAATTACATATGAATTGGTTCAACAATATGAAAATCGGAAACAAGTTAATTACATCATTCGTATTGGTCGCAATTATTGCAGGTATAATTGGCATGGTATCCGCAGTGAATTTAAATAAAATTAATCAAGGTTATATCGAGATGTACACAACTGATGCATATCCAGTCGGTGAATATGGCACAATCGGAATTAATTTTCAAAATAACCGATCGCTCGTTCGTAGTATTATGATGACTACTGATACTACTGAGCAACAAAAATATAGTGATCAAATAGAACAAAATGATGCTGAAAATGACGCGGCTATAAAGTCAATTGCCGCGACAATAGCTTCTACCGATGATGAAGAAAGCTTTGAGTTGATGAAAACCACTTTAGCTGAATATCGATTAACGCGAAATGAAGTCATTGCAGAAGCAAAAGACGGGAACATTGAAAAGGCAACATTAATCATGAGTGATTCCAGTGATCTTTCTACTAAAATGGATGACCTTATTACTGGTTCGTTCAAAGACAAACAGGCGTCAGCCTTAGTAAAGATGACCGATCTTTCTGAACAAGCTAAAATAACGATTATTACGTTAGTAGTCATTATCATTATTGCTGTGTTATTAGCAATTCTACTTGGGCTATTCATTTCTCGTAATATTAGTCGTCCAGTTAATCGACTTGTTGAAACTGCCAATGAAATTGCAGATGGCAATCTAAACGTTGAAGTAAGCATAAATTCCAAGGATGAAATTGGTCAACTAGCTGTTGCTTTCCAAAAAATGATTAATAACTTGAATGATGTAATGAACAATATCCGTTCGGCGTCCGATCAAGTAGCTACAGGTGCAAAGCAGATGTCTGAATCTAGTGTGCTACTATCTCAAGGAGCTACAGAACAAGCAAGTTCTGTTGAACAACTTACTGTTTCGTTAGAGGAAGTTTCTAGTAAAATTAATTCTAATGCTACTAATGCACTTGAAGCTAATCAATTAACACAGCAATCTAAGAAAAACGCATTACAAGGAAACGATCGTATGCAAGAAATGCTCGTAGCTATGGACGATATTAATGCATCATCTACTAATATCTCAAAAATTATTAAAGTTATAGATGAGATTGCTTTCCAGACGAATATTCTTGCACTTAATGCAGCTGTAGAAGCCGCTCGAGCTGGTCAACATGGTAAAGGGTTTGCGGTTGTTGCGGAAGAAGTTCGTAATCTAGCTGCACGTTCAGCCAATGCTGCCAAAGAAACAACGGAGATGATTGAAGGATCTATTCAAAAAGTAACGAATGGTACCAAAATTGCTAATGATACCGCTAGTGCTTTGAATCACATTGTAGAAGATATTACACGCGTTGCTGAGCTAGTCGAAGATATTACAGAAGCATCTAGTGACCAAGCTTCGGGAATTTCGCAAATCAACCAAGGATTATTCCAAGTCTCTCAAGTCATTCAGACGAATTCGGCAACATCTGAAGAAAGTGCTGCTGCAAGTGAAGAGCTTAGTGGACAAGCTAATATGATGAAAGAACAAATAAGCAGATTCAAAACTCGTGATGTGAATAACTATAATTACAATGCATCGTATCAAAATTATAACTTTCAATCTAACGCGTCTCAATTAGATCAAGCATTCGCCAATACGACAGCTACTATAGCACCTATTAGTATTAGCGATAAGGAGTTTGGGAAATATTGATGACTCTCAATATAAGCGAACAAGAATTCCAACAACTTGCTCAATATATTCATTCTCATTATGGTATTCACCTGAAAGATGAGAAGAAAACATTACTAGTAGGCCGCTTGCAACAAGTTTTATACAAGCTTGGGATGAAAAGTTTTTCAGATTATTACTATTATCTTGTAACTGATCGTACAGGGAACGCTGCAAAATCCCTAATTAATCATATTTCGACGAATCATACCTTTTATATGCGAGAAGCTGATCATTTCTTTTTCCTGCGAGATCATTGTCTTCCACAGATTTCGCCTCAGCAATGTAATCGAGATGTTCGTATATGGTGCGCAGGATGCTCCTCTGGTGAAGAAGCCTATACTCTAGCAATGATCCTTGAAGATTTCTATGGCGCTCAAACGCCAAATTGGGATAAGAAGCTCCTAGCTACAGATATTTCAACTCAGGCTTTGGAAAAAGCTGTGACAGGTATTTATAGCTCCGACGCTATTGAATCATTACCTCCATTATGGCGATCCAAATATTTAAGTAAATTGCCTGATCAGCAATACGAGATGCTACCACTAATTAAGGAAGAAATCCTTTTTCGAAGATTCAATCTTATGGCACCAAGTCTTCCTTTTAAGAAGAAGTTTCACGCCATTTTTTGCCGCAATGTCATGATCTACTTTGATAACCCTACTAAGGACAGGCTCATCCAACAATTTTATGAAGCAACAGAGCCTGGTGGCTATTTATTTCTCGGACATTCAGAATCTATAGATCGCAATCTGTTCGGATTTAAATATGTACAGCCATCAATTTACCGAAAAGTATAATCATAGGAAGGGTTATTGTATGAATACACCAATCCGTTTACTAATCGTAGACGACTCTATCGTGTTTCGAGAAGCTTTGGCAAGAGGTTTATCACATGAACCATTAATTCATATATTACCAACAGCATCCGATCCATATGATGCCATCGCAAAGATCCAACAGTATAAACCTAACGTTATTGTAAGTGATATAGAAATGCCAGGTATGAACGGGATTGAATTCATAAAAAATCATGTACGACCTATGAATATCCCAACGATTACTTTATCCGCCCTTCATGATCTCAAGGATCTATCATTACGTGCAGGCGCTTCGGCTTTTCTAGCAAAACCCAAATCAATTACGAACAGCGAAGTAGCCAAGTTTATTAAAGAACTTCTAATACTAGTTATTAATCTTGGTAGAGTACAATATCCTGGGGGAAATCTTCACAATCAAGATTCAGCCCCGAGAGATATGAAGGGAAGACTCATAGTCATTGGTGCATCGACAGGTGGAACAGAAGCTATTCATCATGTTCTTAGTAATCTTCCAAGTAATTGCCCGCCAATTCTAATCGTACAGCATATTCCGCATGGCTTCTCTCGTATGTTTGCTGAACGATTAAATGATGCATCACCGATGCAAGTGAAAGAAGCTGTGCATGGTGATCGATTACGACCAGGATTAGCACTCGTTGCACCTGGCGATAAGCATATGCGACTTAAAAAGCATCAACAGCATTTTTTTGTAGATTGCCGTCTCGGAGAAAAAGTCAATGGTCATACACCATCAGTCGACGTGCTATTCCATTCTGTTGCAGAAACGATGGGAGCCCACGCGATTGGAATATTGTTAACTGGAATGGGCCGTGATGGAGCGGAAGGTTTACTACAAATGCGTCTAGCAGGGGCACAAACTTTGGCACAAGATGAGGAAAGTTCAATCGTGTATGGGATGCCAAAAGCGGCAGTTGATATTGGAGCCGTAGAGAAACAAGTTTCTTTAAGTCGTGTTGCTCAAGAAATATTACTAGCACTGTAATGTAAATTTAATGCTCATACGACAGAAACGCCCTCGATTATATACTCGGAGGCGTTTTTGTCATCCATAATTATTGGCTTCGTTCAATAAATGTAGCAATACCTTCTTCTACGTTTCGCTTTGCCCACTCCACATGATCGATGTTCGTATATCCACGAAATGCACATTCAATATACATTATAAGATCAAGATACAAGTTATAGTAAGCAAGACGCTGACGTTCATTATGCGTCAATTGCTGATACTTGCCATATCCCTCTACAAATGACTTGGAATTCGCCTTATTACTAAAGTAATGCTCGATTAATGGATCACCCCAAAGTGCACGCTCAAAATCTATAATTCCTGTAATCTTTCCATGTTCAACAAAAAAGTTTCCATCCCAAAGATCCCAATGAACGAGTGATGGCGTAGTTACTTCACTTAAACAGTAGCTTCGCTTATTCAGAAGTTGACGCAATTCATCATAAGTCATGGGGAGCGGTAAGTTTACATCTTCTCCATCATCTAATACCCCATTAATCATAAGTAAAAATGCATCACGCCACGAAATCTGTTCATTCTTTCTTCCGTTGAAATAACCGAAAGAAGTACCTTTCACTTCATTCATAGCTGCATTGTATTGTCCTAGTTCAAATTCAATAGCGTGTCTTTCTTCTGAAGATAATTGATCTTTTACTTTATTGTATGGCTGACCTAGCAACTTCTCCATAATGAAAAATTCGCCTCGCAGTAAATGTCTTGATCGATCGTAAGTGATAACTTTTGGGATTGGAATACCATTTACTTGCTGCAATAAATTAAGCACTTCCACTTCTGTCTTCATCATCTCATATTCATATCGCATAAGTTTCGTCGATTGAGCAGGCGAAACTTTCACAATATAAGATTTCCCATCTTGCATTAGCACCTCGTATGCTGAGTTTGCCCATCCGTCTGTTAACTCAGTAATAGCTACTGCATCACATCCATATACTTGTTGCAATGCATGATTCAATTGTTGATCTGAAACTTTCAGCTTAACGATGCCATCCATGAATAACTCAGCTCCTTTATATATGAGGTATTCTTATTGTATCGGCATATGTTGAATAAAAACTGAACGTATGTCCAATACATTAAATTATATTGATAAGTTGATTCTTATTCTTACTTATGTTTTCATAAATAAGAGTAATGCAAGCGAAGACGGAGGTACATAATGACACAACAACCATTTGAATTTGGCATTTATACATTAGCAGATCTAGGTCAAAATCCACATACCGGTGAAATGATTAGTGCTAGAGAAAGAGTTGCAGATATTGTTAAGTTGGCACAATTAGCGGACGAGCTAGGATTAGATGTTTTTGGTATAGGTGAGCATCATCGACTTGATTATGCAATATCATCGACTGCGGTTACTCTTGGGGCAATTGCTCAAGCAACGAAGCGAATTCGCTTAACTAGTGCTACAACGGTTATTAGCACAATTGACCCTGTTCGTTTATTTGAGGATTATGCCACTCTCGATTTGATCTCTAATGGCAGAGCAGAGATTATCGCAGGTCGGGGAGCATTTTTCGAATCATTTCCGCTTTTCGGTTATAATACCAATGATTATGATGATCTATTTGAAGAGAATACAAAATTGTTTCTTCTACTAAATAAGAATGAGCGTATAGATTGGGAAGGTCAATTCCGCCCTTCACTACATGATGCTGAGATTGCGCCTCGTCCCATACAATCTGAAATACCTTTATGGATTGGAGTTGGGGGTAGTATCTCTAGTGCAGAGCGTGCTGCAAAATATGGTTATGGCATGACGCTTGCTATTCTTGGAGGAGAGGTCACTACATTCCAACCACTTGTGGATGCCTATCGTCAGACGTCATTGAAACTAGGAAAATCTATAGATGAGATGCGAATTGCTGTGACAGGACATACTTTCATCGCTGCAAATGGAGAGCAAGCGAAAGAACAATATTTCCCTTACTACGCGAATTATAAAAATTATGTTAACGCGCAGCTTGGTAAAGACAAAATTTATACAAGAGAGCAATATGAAGAGATGACCACATTACAAGCGTCCCTCTTTGTTGGTAGTCCAGAACAAATTGCTGACAAGATATTATATCAGCATGAATTATTTGGCCATACTAGATTTATGGCGCAATTAGATATCGGAGGATTACCTTTCGATCTAGTTGCAACAAGTCTTGAACTACTAGCAACTAAGGTAATCCCTATCGTTCGAGAACACCTAAAATCATAAATTTTCATATATAAATAAAAGTTCATAGCTAAAGCGAAATCCACTATAAATATACATCCTTATTATGTAAGGGTGTATATTTATGTTACCTATTGAGTATTTATACATTATGTTGTATTATTATTCATATGTAGAAGGAGAGTGACTTTTAATGATTTCACAGTTAGAACACATCGAAGCGTTGAGCCTTAATCATTGGCCAGCATTACAAACGAAAGAAATAGATGGTTGGAAACTACGTACAGCTAATGGATTTACGAAGCGAGCAAACTGTGTCAGTACATTACTTGGCTCTAACGAGAACATAATAGAAAAAATTGCACGCTGTGAACAATACTATGACGCTATAGAGCAACCTACCATATTCAAGCTAACTCCTTTTTCGGAACCTTCGCTTGATGGATTGTTGGATCAGCTTAATTATATCAAGCAAGATGTATCCTTAGTAATGACTATGCCATTAGAGAAATTTCATCCAGTTACTATGTCATCACTTCAACAGACTGATGAAGTGAAATTCACTTTGCTCCACCATATCTCAATTAAGTGGATCGAGCAGTACTGTAAGCTTAGCGGAACATCTGAACAGTTAATTCCCACTATCATTGATATGATGGTAGCTATACAAGGAGAGATTGTATGTTGTAGTTGTAGCTCAAACAATGAAGTCTTAGCAGTTGGATTAGCTGTCATAGATAATCAATATATTAGCTTGTATAACATCATTACCGCTGAGCAACATCGTAATAAAGGCATAGCTAGAGCACTCATAACAGAACTATTGAACGTAGGTATGCAAAATGGTGCACATACTAGCTATATACAAGTGCTATCAGAAAATCCATCCGCTCGTCATCTATATGAGAAATTAGGTTATCGTGAACAATATCCTTACTGGTATAGAGTTAAAAACGATTAACCAATACAAAAAAGCATTCTGCGTATCGTCGGGCAATTGCACGGCGATGCACAGAATGCTTTTTTGTATTTCACATCTATATCGGGTCTCATTAATTGCTTATTGTTTTTGAAAATGCCAAGTTTCACTCATTATTTCCCTTGCCTGATTATATAAGACACTTCCTTTGAAGGAATCAAGAAAAGGTTGTAACAACGCATTTATCACTGCGTCTCGTAATGGTTCTTGCTCAATTTCATATCGTAAGGAAGTAGCTAAATCCAGTTGCGGTTTAGTTAACTTAAAATTTTGTATCAAATCATCATATAGTGATAATATTTCTTCTCGCTTAATTTTATCCTGGTTCAACGACACTTTCAACAATACTAATTTTTCAGTATCTAACACAGCAGTATTTTCATTTATTAAGCAATTAATAATAATCTGCATATATTGGTATACTGATACAGCAACTGTCTTTACATTTAATCCACGTTGATTGATGAATTTCCCAGTGAATAATAAGTGTTGCTGCATCCCGTTGCAAATAACCGCTGCTTCAAATGCATGGGGTCTTAATCCTTCTCCAAATATTTCAACTAGTCGATTTGCTAACCATTCTAATTCAGCCATTTTGAAATTAAGGACAAGCTTTTTCAAATCAGTATCACCTGAATGAAGTAGTTCTTCAAACAGTGCACTTAAACCACGTTTTTCATTAATACGAATAATAATCGAAGTCTGTTCGATAAGTAAATTAATATCTTTTGGATCTTTACCTAGTTGTAGTTCACTTTGAAGTAAACTTGCTTCACTTCGTATTTGTTGTAAAATGGCACCTACACATTCATATTTGGAAGAAAAATAATTATAGAACGTTCCTTTAGAAATACCCGCGCGCTCTATAATATCTTGGATAGACGTCATTTGAATGCCCTTTTCAAGAAAAAGAGCTTGAGCATGTTCGACTACCATTTTCTTTCGCTTATTCATGTAGTACCTCCTAAATTTTTTTGTTAACTTCCAAAATGACTGCTTCTGAACAAAAAATAGCTTCTAAAGCAGATGCAAAGTTAACTGAATTGCTATAAGTATAACCTTAAATTTGTTAGTTGTACATGAAGTTTGAACTACAAGTACAAAAAACTTGAATTTTTTGTACTCATGATATAAAATCGTTAAGAAACTAAAAACTTTAGAAGTAAAAGATAGGAGAAAAAAACAAGATGAGTGAACCTTTACAACAGTTAAAGAAACCCCCGTATTTTATGCTGGCTATATTGTTTTTTGGAGCTTTCGTTTCTTTTCTGAATAACTCATTAATGAACGTAGCACTTCCAACAATAATGGTCGATTTTGGAATGTCAGATTATTCTACCGTACAATGGCTTACAACTGGTTATATGTTAGTAAGTGGTGTACTAATTCCAGTATCTGCTTTCTTACTTACAAGATTTACTAACCGTGCTTTATTCATTACCGCAATGACTTTATTTACAATTGGTACAGGTATTGCTGCAATTGCACCAAACTTTGGTGTGTTATTAACAGGCCGCATGATTCAAGCTGCTGGTTCGTCTGTTATGTCACCTTTACTAATGAACGTAATGTTAATTAGTTTCCCGCGTGAGAAGCGTGGTGCCGCAATGGGCGTATTCGGTCTTGTAATGATCACTGCCCCTGCTCTTGGACCAACACTATCCGGATATATCGTTGAATATTACGATTGGCGTGTTCTGTTCGAAATGATCTTGCCATTTTCTATTATTGCTCTGGTTCTTGCCATCTTCAAGCTTCAAAATGTTATGCCAACGAAAAAAGCTACACTCGATTACTTATCCGTTGTGCTTTCTACACTAGGCTTCGGTGGTTTGCTTTATGGATTCAGTTCTGTAAGTTCAAGTTCTGAAGGATGGAAAGACCCTGTAGTTATTACAACAATTGCTGCAGGTGCTGTATTGATTATATTGTTCGTAATACGACAATTGCGATCTAAGCAACCATTATTGAATTTATCTGTGTACAAATTCCCAATGTTTGCACTAGGTAATGTTATCTCTGTTGTGAACTCTGCTGCTTTATTCTCTGGAATGATACTTACGCCAGCTTATATGCAAACAGTAAAAGGAATTTCACCTCTAGATTCTGGATTAATGATGCTACCAGGTGCGCTTGTTATGGGCGTAATGTCTCCAATTACCGGGAAACTATTTGATAAATTTGGTCCACGTATTCTTGGTATAATCGGTATTGGTATTACAGCTATTGCAACATATCAAATGACATTCTTTGAACTTGATACATCAAATCTACACATTATTTTGGTTTACTCTGTACGTATGCTTGGTATTTCAATGGTAATGATGCCGATTATGACCAATGGTTTGAATCAATTACCAACACGTCTGAATCCACATGGTACTGCTGTAAATAATACGATTCAACAAGTAGCTGGGGCAATTGGAACAGCTATCTTCGTAAGTATTATGAACTCACATACAACAAAAAGTATTGCAGGACAACTAGATGGAATTGATCCAACTACACTTCCTGCCGACCAAATGAGTCTTATTACAAAAACGGGAATGCTTGAAGGTATTCAGTATACATTCTTAATCGCAACATTTACTACACTTGTTGCCTTTGTTCTTACTTTCTTTGTGAAACGTGTTGATGTTAGTAAAGAAGCTATCGCGAAAATTGAAGGCGAAAATGCAACTTCGTAAATTTTATTTATAATACTTCGGAATATTTATAGTCGTTGAAACATACAATATAAATGGACACGGAAGTAAATTAATAAGAGGAACCCTACCCATTTTTCATGAAATGGATGGGGTTCCTCTTTGTTATGTTGTGATCTATTATACAATTGACTTATCTTTTGCCATTGATTCTGCATAGATGATATAACGCTGGCTAGTAGTATGAGCATCTGACATCGTTATAACTAATTCTTCTTTCCCAATAAGTCGGGTGATTTGTAATTGCGAATTATGAATCATTTCAATTTTATTAATCCGATAATGATAAGATCCGTAAGGCATTTCTATAGTAAATGTATTCCCAATCATCAGCTCACGAATACGATATGTTGTGCCTTCATAATAACCAGCAAATATAATTTGTTCATGATCTGTAGGAAAAGCAGAAGAAATATAGTGCCCTAACCCATGTTGTAGGTGATATGGTTCTGTTCCTTCGAGTAGTTGCATTGACAGATGATGCCCTTGGAAGGTTATTGTTCCAAAATGTTCTCCGACTACCGGTATGAAACTTTCACGAGTCGATAATTCCGATGATTGCTCTTTCGTATTAGATTCATTATTTTTTTTAGCTGATTTTTCATTTGAACGTTCCTCTTTTTCTTCATTGTCTGAACTCTTATTGTTAGAATTCCCCTTGTTATTCGAATTGCTTCGAGTTGTTTTTGTATTATCATTATTTTTAGATTGCTCCCCATCAATATCCTCTTTACGTCCTCCTGAACTCGATGGATTTTCACTAGAACGTGCACTACCTGTACCAGAATTAGTTGGTGCCTCCCCCCCCATATTGCCTGCCCCAGAAGATCGTCCTGTTAGTTTGTTATAAGCATACATAATTATATTTAGTAAACCTATTGAAGCGCCTAATGTACCAATAGCTTTTCCTGTTTGCAAACTGTTCTCAGCCTGTTCTAATGCTTCATTAACAGAAGCATTTAATTCCTTCAATTGCTCATCTGACATCGTCGGAGAAGGGAGCTGCTCAGTACGAGTGATATTCAAAGCTTCCAAAATTTCAGTAAGTACATCCTTGATATCACCTAATTCGGAGGATGAATCCTGTTGTTGTTGGTTCGGTGTACTTACTATTTCCTCATTATTATTTACCACTTGAAGCCCTCCATTCGTTCCTTGAGTCTCTAGGTTGGATGGCGTTGCAGTTGAAATCGGAGTAGAAGATGGAAACGTCGTCGTTGCTGGCTCTGGCGAGATTGGATTTATTTCGGGCGTTGACGACGGGGTTGATGTTGGGTCTAATGTTGGGATTGGAGTAATGGCTGGTTCGGGTGTTGGCGTGGACGTTGGGGTCGATGTTGGGTCTGGCGTTGGCGTTGGTGTCGGGGTTGGCGTTGGGTGTGGCGTTGGCGTCGGGATCGGGGTTGGGTCTGGCGTCGGCGTTGGCGTTGGCGTCGGCGTTGGGTCTGGCGTTGGTGTTGGATCTGGCGTTGGGGTTGGGTCTGGCGTTGGGGTTGGCGTCGGCGTTGGGGTTGGGTCTGGCGTTGGGGTTGGGTCTGGCGTTGGCGTCGGCGTTGGGGTTGGTGTTGGGTCTGGCGTTGGGTCTGGCGTTGGTGTTGGTGTTGGTGTTGGGTCTGGCGTTGGCGTCGGCGTTGGGGTTGGGTCTGGCGTTGGGGTTGGTGTTGGGTCTGGCGTTGGCGTTGGGGTTGGTGTTGGGTCTGGCGTTGGCGTCGGCGTTGGGGTTGGGTCTGGCGTTGGTGTTGGGGTTGGGTCTGGCGTTGGCGTCGGCGTTGGGGTTGGGGTTGGGTCTGGCGTTGGCGTCGGCGTTGGGGTTGGGGTTGGGTCTGGCGTTGGCGTAGGCGTTGGCGTCGGCGTTGGGGTTGGTGTTGGGGTTGGTGTTGGGGTTGGGGTTGGGGTTGGGGTTGGCGTTGGCGTTGGCGTTGGGGTTGGCGTTGGCGTTGGGGTTGGGGTTGGCGTTGGTGCTGTCATCTCAGTGGTTGCAGGAGCATTACTTAATAAATCTAGTTGTACGATCTGATCCGTAGCTGATGCTTTGAACAGATATTTCCCACTTACTGCAACAGGTAGCTCATCAAGCAATATTTTCAGATTGAAGTGATAATCACTACTATTAAGTAAATTTATAGATATGATCGCATATATATTGAGACTTATTCGATTATTAACTGGATCCAGCAATATTTTATCCGAAGCAACATTTCCTTTAGCTCTAGTTAGAAGTAGCCCCGGCACATCATAATCAGCACTCACTCTAGAAGCAAATCCAGCCCCTTCAGCAGCCATAATTGCAGATATTTCTGGTGGAATCTCAAAGATAACCCAAGCGGTACTTAGTAACGATAATTTCACCGTGCCTGTCCCTGTATAGTTTAACTTTATTTGCTCTTTGCTCCCAGAAGGCTGATGATTTGCTATTAGACTCCCACTAGTCAATATAGAAACATCAAGTACTCCAACAGCATTTACTAACGAATCAATATCATCATCAACATTAATTATTTGCATGATATGAGATTGGATTGTTCCATATAATGAAGTTGGAAGCATTAACGCAGACGTAAGTACAATTAAACTAATCATTTTGAATCTTGAAGCTGTCGCTTGTTCTTGACGAAGATGCCATACTTTCAATATATATTTTGTACGTCTTCTACTTCTTTTTACCCTCATAAATATGACCTCCCATCTCTGTAATACCTGCTAATCACGATAGATTATTAGGTTTACAACCAAAGAAAGCAAAGAGTGAAACAATTGCAAATTGCTATAATAATGTTATATGCAAGCTTGTATTAAACGTGTCGACCATTGCGGAACGATGTAACAATTAGTCTCTTCCCTTGATGATTTACTTAAGTTTAGATGCTTTATAGTCGCCTCATTAACTGAAGAAAAGGATGCCAGAGAAGTATCGAATAACGTTATCGCTCCTTCTCTAGCATCCCTTATAGGTTATGGCTGGGGATATGTTTTTTGTAGAAAATCAACCGATTCTTGAATGAATTGTTGTAGCACCTCTATGTGAATATCTGATACTTTATTTATATAAACACAACCTTTTCCTGAGCTATGTTTCCCAAACTGTTGTAGAAGTTCATTTCTTACTGATTCTTCGGTTGTAAAGTAGAGACTAATTTTTGCTTTGCGTGGAGAAAAACCAACTAGCGGTGCTGACCCAGAATGTCCCGTCGCGTAAGTATAGTGATAAACGCCAAAACCAATAATGGTTGGCCCCCATAATTTTGCTTCATATCCTGTCACTTCACTAAATATATCGAGTAAGCGATAAGCATCCTCTTTCTTTGATATGCTTTCTACACTTTCAATGAATTCAATAACACTATTATCAGTCTGTTTTGTCTTCTGCTCGTAAGCCATGCTTGACCATCCTCCTCATAATAAAACCGTATTAAACTGTACTATCTCACATTATAGTGTGATCGTCTCAGTATTACAAAGTTCTAATTTTGAAGTTATTGTATGCAAAATAAACAGAATAAAATAAAGGAGTAATTACTGAATCCAGTAATTACCCCTTTATGATTTACCTCTTCTGACTAAAGCTTAGTTTAACGTGTAGGTGTCCTTGTATCATTCGATTTATTAAAGTGTTATTTTACTGTCACAGGATGTACCCATGACACCACACCATCGTCCTCTTCAAACTCAATAATAACGTCAGTCACACCATTCATTGCATGTAATTTATCTTCAATGCGCTTTTTAATCGCAATAGCTTCTGCAACAGAAATTGAAGTATCTATTTCAAGTTTCATCTCAATATGATAATCTTCGCCTTCCTTCATAGCAAATAAAGCACGTATATCTTTAATTTCTGGATTTGTGTAGATATATGCAGCGATAACATTTTCCATCTCATCATCAGCTTCACTAAGTACACCTTTTGCATTATCTAAGAACACTTTACCTACCACATAGAACATCATAATACCAATGACCATAGAAGCCACACCTTCAGCTGCATGCCATCCTGCAAAGTAAGACAGCAAAATACTGATTATAGCAATAACACCACCGGCAGTCGCAACTAAATCCTCCATAAATACCAGCTTAGTTGCTGGTTTGGAACGACCAAGATTTGCAAAGCTTTTGGACAATATAGAAAAACCTTTTGCTTTTACGTTCACTTCATGTAAAACTTCTTTCATCGCCTTAAACAGTACAAATGATTCTAAGGCTACTGCTATTACCAATACTACCAGATTAATAATAATTGATTTGCCTGTAGAACCTACTGGATGAAGAATATGATGATATCCTTCTTTAATCGTTTCATAACTCATAATTCCAACAATAAGAACCGCTCCAAGTAATACTAAGTTAACTAAGCGTCCGAACCCATTCGGATAACGATCAGTCGGCATTTTCTTACTTAGCGCGCTACCAAGGTATACGAAAAATTGATTCGCTGCATCTCCAAGTGAATGCATCGTTTCTGCAAACATCGCTACATTTCCTGTAAGCGCGAATGCGATACCTTTAAGAATAGAGATGATCGTGTTCACAATTGCTGCTATTAATGCTGATTTGTTACCTTGTCGTAATAGTCCTTCTTTTTTCATAAACCCTCCTACAATAACTGTTGCAGCCTCACATGAATATGCTTAGCATTTGCATCTCTTCATAAATTTATGAGGACAATATGCAGATCATGTTTTCAAAATTCAGCATGCATAACTTTTTCTTTTTATTTATGTATTTTCCACTTTCTAACTTTTAATATATACTTATTTTCGTTATTTGACTACGATGATTTTCAATAAAAATTTCAACGTATATCAAAAAAAGATGCAGTTTCCCCCTATAGTGGAATAGCTGCATCTATTGATATTCGTTATATAATTGGCAGTTTCTAGTTTTGAATCTTCTTTTGCAACTTTGCTTCATACCGTGCAATATTATCAGTAATTCTATACTTCACGATTTCACTGATTAATTCGAATGGAAGTGGTTCATTAATCGGGAACTGTACAGAACCTTTTGCAGATTTATATAATGATAACTTATGTTCAAATGCTTTAATCCCACTAGCACCTGGGTAAAATCCGATATGATTTTTATATGCTGCGTAATGCACTAGATTGCCATGCAATGCAAAAGTTGGCATTTGATAACTGATCTTCTCTGTGGCATCTGGGGCTATTTCCTGTATCATATTTCGTAATGATTGTAGAATTTCTTGTGTCGTCACCTGAAATCCGGCAATACATTGATCCACAGATTGATAGATCACTTTATTTTCGTTCATCTCTTCTCCCCCAGTGCTACTACTCATTTATACTATGGGAACTAGTTATAAGTCATCCAAACAGTACTACCAATCGTTTCAAATCCTTGTTTGTACCAGAAGTTTCTTGTTTTATCCAAGGAGTACACATATAGTTTCTTCTTAGGATAATTCTCTTTTAACCAGTTAATAAAGAATGCGGCATATCCATTACCTTCATAATCTTTCATAACGTCTAACGCTTCAATAAAGATGAAATCTGCTTGATCACTAATATCGACATAGAAATCTCTCTCCAAATACTTTTCATCATCATTGAAATAGTCTTTTTCAGCTTTATGAATCAGTTGATTGCCTCTTTTGTATTCCCAGAATACAGCATAACCAACCATCGCATCGTCTACCTCGATGATATGAATATCTTTGGGTAGTTCTGATGTATCTTTCCTACTTAATTCACCCGCGTGATACGTGTCTAACATTTCACTCAAAATACTTTGTATGTCTTGATCGAATGGTTTTACTACTATTTTAGTCAATTTAATACTCCTCTTGATCACATTATTTTATCTCTACATTATAAAACTAATATCAATACTTCTATTATCTCACACTTTCAATCAATCGAAACAATACTTTACCATGACCTTCCGCACGAATTCAACTGCAATAAGAATACTAATCAATGATCATATATATTTTAGCCTGTTGTATTGCATGAATTCGATTATTCACTTCAAGTTTACGGTATACGTTTTTAATATGAAACTTTACAGTTTCTCCAGTAACTAATAGACGCGAAGCAATTTCTTTATTAGATAATCCTTCTGCTATTAACAATAATACTTCTATTTCTTTGTCGGTTAAATTAAGATCATTCTCTTCATCTGAATTCAACTGCATAGCTTCAAATATCATATTACTATATATCAAAGATGCATCGTACTTATCGTGAACTAACTTACTATTTTGTCTCTTAATAAATAATCGAATAAAATTTCTCATCCATATCGTTTCATCTATAAATGAACGAATGTAACCTTCAGGTCCGGCAAGAAATAATGCATGATTGAGTCGATCAAGTGATAAATCAACGGCTTTGAGGCGGTAATGTGCAATACTTTGTAAAATCACAACTTTAATTCGATCACGAAGACGTCCTTGTTGCTCCAGTAAATCGTTCATTCTTCCGAGTAATTCAAGCACCGCTTTTATTTCTTCATGATCACCACAAACTAATAGTGCTTTAGCAAATATTAGTTGATTTGGCATATGAAACAGTGAGGCGTCATCGGTTACCAATATTCCACAATTATCCAACCATTCGCGAACAGGTTCATATGACTCTTCTTGTATCGAATGATGTACTACTTCCGCCCTTATCGATGGCATAAATCTTTCATAGTCAGGTGAATTAATCTGTTTCGGTAATCCAGCCAATAGCGCTGACGCTTCTTTGTTATTACCTTTAGCTAACTGTATACGAGCTGCGCTAAAAACTAATGGACTTAATATTCTTGCAAACGGCTGTATATCTGAGCGATTAAGCCCCTCATTAACAATGCTCTCTGCTTCATCTAACCTATTCCATTCATATAATAACTTACTGTATGAAGCATATAGATAACCTACAAATGGAAAATTCCGCTTGCTTCCCCATCGTGCAATCCACTTTTCAAGAAAATTTTCTGCTTCCTTAAGATTATTAATAAGCGACAAATGATCATCGAAATCTGCAAAACCTTGATATCTATTCCTTCCCATCGTTAGAAAAACACTGCCTTCTGACATATATTGTTCAACAAGTTCAAAATATGCAGATGTTTTCTCTAAATCTTTCTGAAGATATGTACTAATCGCGCAGAAGAAGTAAACATTTCCCATGGCTTGATTCCAAGCAGCATCACTTATACTACCTTGTAGAGCTTCGAAAGATTTTTCAGCTTGTTGAATTCTTAGAAAAGCTGTATGCCATTCACCTACACCAAGAAGCACTGAGATATAGAACAATTCTGTTAACGGCTTATTTGAAAAACAATTTTCAGGTAATGCTGTTACCCATCTTATTAAAAAGACACTTTTGAACTGTACGAGTGAATCAAGATTCTTTTCTATTAATCTCACGACTTCTAAATGCTCTTCTGCTTCCAAATAATGTTCTACAGCAATATCATCAAAGCCATGCTGTTCATACCACTCGGCTGCATTTTTATGTACTTTTCTCCATTTAACCAAATCTCTTCTTCGCAATTGCTGCTGTAAAAATTCAGAGAGCAGATGGTGATATCTATACCAATTACGCTGCTCATCCATTGCAATAATGAATAAATTGAGACGTTCTAATGCCTCGATTTGTTCCTGACAATCTACTCTGCCTGTTACTTTTTCACACAATGAATAATTCATCTGAGTCAAAATAGCTGTCTCCAACAAAAAATCTTTAACTGAATCCGGTAAATGTTGAAATACTTCTTCTAATAAATAGTCTGCAATTTGACGTTGTTGACCGTTGATCTGTTCAATAGTTTTCATGACGTCTTTACTTTGTTTCAACGATATTACTGCTAGTTGTAGACCGCTAATCCAACCTTCTGTTTTATCAAGTAACGTAACGATCTGATCATCTGAAAGGAATAAGTCCGATTCGGCTTGAAATAAAGCATAACTTTCCTCGAATTTAAACCTTAAGTCGTCCATAGATATTCGATTAAGTTCACCTTTTGCCAATAATCTAGCCTTAGGGATATTGTCAGCGCGTGTAGCGATGTATAGGTGGATATGCGATGGGAGATGTTCAATTAAATGATTGATCGACTGTTGAATAGTTGGTAATGTGATGACATGATAATCGTCTAATATTATATATAAGTCATGGGATAATCGATTAAGTTCATTGAGGAGAAATGCTAATAGAGGTTCCATGTTATTTGAAGAGCTTGTCTCAAGTATTATGGAGTAGTCTTTACTAAATTCATCAGTCTTACCTCGAATTGATGCTAAAATATAAGTCCAAAATTGAATCCATTCATTATTCTGACTATCAAGTGAAATCCAAGCTACAATTTTATTTGAACGTTTTACCCATTCACTTAAAGCGGTTGTTTTACCATAACCTGCTTGTGCTGAAACTAACGTAAGTTTACACTGTTTCCCCAAATCCAGCTTTTTCATCAGTTCTGGTCTTAAGATTGCTGATTGACGAACTTGAGGGATATGAAATTTAGTATGAATTGGCATGATATTTCCCCCCATTTAATTGGTTTAACCTACTGCACTTCTATTAGAATACTTCATAAGTAAATTAATTTTAGAGAGAATGTAATGCATCAAGTAAAGTTTAACAGAAATATCTATATCTATATATATATTTCACCTAAAATTTCAAATAGTCCTAATAAACTTCATTTGTACTGCGACTTTTTATATAGCAAAAAAGTGTATGTGAATATTTAGTTAGTTATTTATTTTAATAATAATCGCCCAGTGAGTTCACTCACTGGGCGATTATTCCTTTGACAACTAAAGTATTTTCACATATTATTAGTAGACCGGTTTATATAATTTTTAGAAAGGATTATTCAAATATGACTGAAAAGCGAAATTCTCGTGAACTCCTTATAGAAACTGCATCCAAACTTTTTCGAATCCGTGGATATTATGGTGTAGGTCTAAAAGACATTCTTAATGAGAGTGGTGTACCGAAAGGTTCACTATATCATTATTTCCCTAACGGTAAAGAGGAATTAGCAATTGAAGCAATCAATCATACGAGAGCTTTGGTAATTAAAGATATTCAAGCTAAATTAGATGAAGTTGCTGATCCAATAGAAGCGATACAAGCTCATATCTTACAATTGTCTGAGATTTTCTCAGAATCTGATAACTTACTTGGAGTTCCAATTGGAACAATTGCCGCTGAAACTTATTCAACCTGTGAGCCTATACGAATAGTATGCCAATCAGCTTTCGAAAACTGGCAATCATTATATTCAAAAAAACTACTTGAGGCAGGCTATAGTGAGAAACAATCAAAGGAGTTAAGTATTGTTATTAATGCCTTAATTGAAGGTGGCATTATTTACTCTCAAACATCAAACAGTGGGGAACCACTTCGCGTCATAGCTAGTAAAATCCCACTATTATTAAAGAAAAATGATTAAATTCGTAATGAAAGTTAAGTTTATACTTACGAAGCTACTTTTCATTACTGTGAAGTAGTTCAAGGAGTTATGAAAAGTTTGAGTCTATGCTTACGAAGCTACTTTTCATTACTGAGAAGTAGTTCAAGGAGTTATGAAAAGTTTTAGGAGGAAATATTAATGACAGCAAGTGCGGTTCAACAACAGCAAAATTTTAGAACAACCCCTATTTTAATTTCATTTCTGATTGCGGGATTTATTGGATTGTTCAGTGAGACAGCATTGAACATGGCATTAGGTGATCTAACGGCCTTATTTGGAATTAGTTATTCTACAGTACAATGGCTTACAACTGGCTATCTGTTAACACTAGGTATACTCGTTCCTGTCTCCGGGCTGTTACTACAGTGGTTCACGACTCGTCAATTATTTGTTAGTTCATTGTTATTCTCTATTCTAGGAACATTAGTCGCAGCATTAGCACCAAGCTTTGCTGTACTTATGATTGCTCGTGTTATTCAAGCAATCGGAACAGCTTTATTATTACCGCTAATGTTCAATACAATTTTAGTAATTTATCCAATCAACAAACGTGGTGCCACAATGGGCTTAATGGGGCTAGTTATTATGTTCGCTCCAGCGATTGGTCCGTCCATGTCTGGCTTAATTATTGAAAATCTTAGTTGGAATTGGATCTTTTGGATCTCACTTCCGTTTTTCGTTTTAGCGTTACTATCTGGTTTGAAATATATGCAAAATGTCTCGACGATTACTAAACCGAAAATTGATATTCTCTCCATTGTGCTTTCAACAATTGGTTTTGGTGGGTTTGTGTATGGTTTTAGTAGTGCTGGCGAAGATGGTTGGGGAAGTATGACCGTCATTGCTACAATTATTATTGGTCTAGTGTCCTTATTATTATTCTCAATAAGACAACTCAAAATGAAGAAGCCAATGATTGATTTAAGAGTATTTAAATACCCTATGTTTACTCTAGGATTATTAGCTGTTTTCTTAACTTTCATGATCATTATGTCGTCCGCAATTTTATTGCCAATGTATTTGCAAACTGGTCTACTACTAGCTGCCTTTTCTGCTGGTCTTGTCCTTCTACCTGGTGGTGTATTTAATGGATTAATGTCACCCATCACTGGCCGTATATTTGATAAATATGGTCCTAGAGGACTTGTAATCCCTGGATTTATCATTATGATTGTGATGTTATTCTGTCTAGCTAATCTTTCTACAGAAACATCCATCATTGTAGTAATTCTCATGCATGTGTTTCTAATGATCGGTATTTCTATGGTAATGATGCCAGCACAAACTAATGGTCTTAATCAGCTGCCGAAAAACTTATATCCAGACGGAACAGCGATTATGAATACATTACAGCAAGTATCAGGAGCTGTTGGTACTGCTATTGCAATGACGATTATGTCAGCATCTAAAGATAGTTATATGAAAGATGTTACAGATCCTTCTGACCAATTAGCCAATGCTGCTGGTTTAACCGCTGGTGTCCAAGATGCCTTTATTTTCGGATTAATTCTTGCTTGTATCGGATTAGTCTTATCGCTATTTATCAAAAAAGCTAATAATCAATAATAGAAGTTAACATTTAATTAATGTTACAACTATAGCTTGTCATAACAATACCCCCTTACAAGTACATTTTCGTACACTTGTAAGGGGGTATTGTATATATTACTTATAATAATTGAATTATACTTTAGCCATTTCCTTCGTAGGACCCATAACTGCAGGGACAGTAAGACCGGCTTGACGTAACAATACTGTCATTTGACCACGATGATGATTTTGATGATCAATAAATGATCTAAGTAATTTACCTCTTGTTGTAGCACCTGCGAAGCTTTGAATTTCTTCAATAAGTTCCGCATCAGACAACTTACTAGCTTGTTCGCTAACAGCTTGAGAAACTTGCTCATATCTAGCAACAATATCTGCTATATTAGTAGGTACTGATTCTCCATGACCCGGAGCTGGAATGTTCAATCCTACCAAACCTCCAAAGAAGCCTGTTACGCCAACTAAATGCCATGCTAACCAACCAAGAGAGTTATGACCATCTACGATAGATTGACCAATTTTTTCATTCGTGATTGCTTTAATCACTTTCAATGTGCCATTAGATGATGCGTTCCAATCCTCAATAAAATCCTCAATATTTCTATACAAATCTAAACACCTCTTATACATTACTTTGTTTCATATTATTAAGTCTACTAGCCAGCTTCTAATTTGTCCAATTTAGTGAAATTGATACCGTTCAATTTAACGACACAAAAATTTTGATCATATTTCTGATAAATAATAAAGCAGCCTTTTCTCTATGAAAAGGCTGCTTTATCTATTTATCTACTTCGCGCAGTTAATTCTTTATTCTCATTTATCAAAAAACAAAGCGCGAGTAAATCATTCATTGTTGGGAAAAACATTATTTTCTTGCTATGATTCACTTTATAACTTAACTTTTGCTTTTTCTTTTGATTAATTATTTTTTCATTACTTTTGTTCACTTTCTCTTACCTCCTGTTTCACTTTACTGCTCCATTATTATTGAATTATTGTGCTCGTTTTTCCATCTTCTCATAGAGAATTTTCAGATAATTTGCTATCACTCGTGATAATTGATTAGGTACTTCGACTAAACTCATATGTGCCACACCTTCAAATGTATTCTCCAAAATATGAGGATAACCAAACGTTGAATCTGTAATGCCCTCACCCGTAATGGAAAATGTATCTAGTGGAGAAATAATATCATCTTCAGCTCCTGCAACTAAAAGAATAGGATAAGTCGCATTTGCCAGCACATGGCTACGATCAGGTCTTTGCATCATTCCTTCGAGTGTACGAATAGCACCTGTTGCTGTCATTTCTAATCCAACAGTTATGATGTCATACACTTCCCCTTGCATTTTTCCAAGTTTAGAATCCATAAATAACTTTGGAATAAGTTTCTTAACGTAATGATTTATGCCATTATCAGAAATATCATCAATATCTTGACGTCGCTTATCTTTCACTTCTTCTGTATCTGGCAGTGCAGTAGAATGGATCAATCCGAGACCCAATAGCTTGTCCCCATATTTATCTGCAAAAGCAAGCGTTACATATCCACCTAAGGAGTGGCCAAACATCACAACTTTATCGATTTCTAATTGCTCCATTAATTTATATATATCATCAGCCATAGCTTCCATTGAGTAAACGCCATTAGGAGTAGACGTGCCACCATGACCACGTAATTGTGGCATGATAATACGATACTTTTTACTTAACAGTGGGCAAACTTTATGCCAGTATTGAGAAGATCCACAGAAACCATGTAGTAGTATTACCGCTATCCCGCTACTCTCCCCGCATTCTTCATAGACCATATCGATACCGTTGACGCTTACCTTGTGCTTATTCATCGTAGAACACCTACCTTTACAAATTTAGTTTCAGCTCTATATTCTATTAAACTATTTCAGCTCTTTTTGAAACATTTGCTAATTTAAATTATTATTCCTTCATTAATATGCGGGTATAGTTATTATATTTTCGTTATTAATTCATGAAAAAATGTTTCAATACCAGATATATTGGTTATTACATATCATGCTTCAAAAGCCAAGAAAGAAAGGTGATTCTTATGTTAGGATGGACTTTAATGTTTTTCTTTTTAGCAATTGTCGCCGCGATTTTTGGATTCCTTGGAATTGCATCTACACTGGCAAGTATAGCTAAAGTATTATTCATCATTTTCGTCGTACTATTTATTGCTTCACTTATTCTAGGTAGAAGACGAACGATGTAACTTGACTTTCAGTCATAGCAAAATCTTATATTCACCAAATTTAAGGAGGAATTACAATGGAAAATTTAATTAATCTTGCAACTACAAAGGTACGTATCGTGAACAGTATTACTGAAGTCCAGGACCAAGTGAATATATTTCAACGTGAGGGGTACTTAAATGATAATATATTTGTACTCACACACGATAAAGACAGAACTTCACGTATTGTCGAGAAAACAGATGCAACAACAATTGGGATGGCTGAAGAAGGTTTTGGTACTACCATCGCCAATATGTTCCGTTCTACTGGAGATGAGCTACGTGCCAAAATGCGGTCACTTGGTATTTCCAAAGCCGATTCTGAACGCTTAGAAACTGAGATGGACCGTGATAAAGTTCTAGTTATTGCTTGGAGCGGTAAAGAATATATAGGGGAAGATTTTGACCCTTCTGTCTACTATTACACTTATTATTAATGCTCATATTGATCTTTTTCTAAATGAATCGAAAGACCTACTCATAAGGGTAGGTCTTTCGAGTATGGTATAGTAAGATTGATATTTTAATGAAGGAGGTTTATCGATGAGCATCATAATTGTTGACGACAATACTACCAATCAACTCATTATAAAGACAATATTGAACAAAGCTGGTTATACGGATTTGAAAATTGCCTCCTCCGCTAAAGAATTATTTCATATATTAGGCGTTCATTCTACCATTGTGAAAGAAAGAGAAGCCGAACTCATTCTTCTGGATTTGATGATGCCAGATATTGATGGAATAGAAGCATGTAGAACACTGCAGCAAGATGAACGTTTAAAAGATATTCCTATCATCTTCGTAACTGCAGTAGGAGATTCTAACAAAATGGCTGAAGCATTAGATGCCGGTGCTAGCGATTACGTCATGAAACCGATTAATAAGATGGAACTATTGGCTCGGATTCGTTCTGCTTTACGACTCAAGAAAGAAATAGATTGGCATAAAGAACGGGATCAACGTATGAAGAATAAACTTGAACTTGCTAAACAAGTGCAACTAAGTGTGCTAAGTAAAGCAATCAACGATGAAAACATTGAAATTAGCGCAGTCTATCAGCCGTCTTCTGAACTTGCAGGAGATTTCTATGGATGGTATCGCATTGATAATCATCGCTATGGAATCATACTATTAGATATGATGGGTCATGGTATTTCCGCATCTTTAGTATGTATGTACATCTCATCTATATTAAAAGATACCATTACTCGTATCTCTGACATGGAGCAAGTTATACACGAGCTCAATCGTTATATGAATCAGTTACATATGAAAGATGAATTAATAAATTACTATTTTACAGCTATATATATGGTCGTAGATACTAAGGAAAAAACTGTAGAATACGTCAATGCAGGTCACCCTCCTGGTGTTGTATTTGTAGATGACAGAATTGAATTACTTGAACACTGCTGCGGAGCAATTGGATTATTCAATTCTTTGAACGTTAACAAAGGATTATTACATTATGAAAACAGTATGGAGATCATATTATATACAGATGGATTAACTGACTCTATTGCAGATGGTGCAGAGATTCCAATGGACAAGCTTATAAATTTAATGAGTAAAGAAAAGGATTTAGAACCAGCAGCACTTGTAGAGCAAATTATTCCTGAATGTAATGAGAGTAATCAAAAAGATGATATTTGTTTAGTTAAACTTATTGTTAAGTAACGTATAAAGCTTTCTTATACTTAATGATTAATTAAATGTTTCAAGTCCAAGGAATTGGTTTATACATTATTAATTAATTGATTTTGTATTAGGAGGTATGATGATATGAAGGTCATTCTATTAATCAGTTACCTAATAGTTGGTATTATTAGCCCAATTCAATTGAACAATGTAATGCCTATAGCCGAGGCGGCTACAGTAGAATTAGCAGAGCAGAGTGCTATCAAGGTGATCAAACCCTCTCAAGAGATCATTACACTAAATACGGTTAATAGTATTTCCCTATATGATGATGTTTCTACAGTCATCAATATATTAGGTGATCCAGAACAAATCAGTAGCGATTCATATTTTGTTGAATATGAGATGTACGAATATCCAAATATGACTATTAGCTTCATAGACGATACGATTGATAGCGTAGAAGTAGGTACTGACGCTTCTACCATTACGCTGGATCAAGTAGAAATACCAGCAACTATTGAGGCACTGCAGTTAGCTCTAGGTGATCCAGACTATGTAGCAGAAGATGGCCTAGTTTATCAGCGAGATGAAGCCGTACTTAAACTTTTTATTGATCAAGATAATAAGCAGCTACAATCAATAGCTTTTTATCATATTGCATCAACTTAAAACATTAACAATTTGTACCCTTGTTTCAAACTTATTTTATTGGTATTATTTACTAAATTAAGAAGACCGGAGTGAATGCAATGTCAGCTAAACAATTTCATATTGAACAAGAAGAAAATAATGAAGCATATATTTTACATGTAAGTGGAGATTTAGATCTTGCAGTTGTTCAGCAGTTCCGAGCTGTACTTGGGCCTATCGTGAAACAATCTGA
Source organism: Paenibacillus endoradicis (assembly GCF_024721975.1). The sequence continues at coordinate 414,339 of NZ_JANQBB010000006.1, forward strand.
AAAAGCATTAATTCTTAATTTGAAAAATCTAAACTATATTGATAGTACTGGAATTGGTATTATCGTATCTATCCTGAAAATTCGTGATGGATTGCATGCACCTTTTATTGTTCAAAACATTCCGGCACCTATTAAGCGACTATTTGATTTGACAGGTATATCTGGATATTTAACAGAAGGGACCGAAGTGTAAGCATGAAAGAAATCCGTTTACAAATTCCTGCCCTTGCCGATTACATTGATATTGTACGAGTATGCCTATTTGGTATTGCTTCAAAATTAAGCTTCTCTTACGAAGATATTGAGGACATGAAAGTTGCTGTCTCAGAGGCTTGTAACAATGCCGTTCTTCATGGATCTAGAACATCGCAGCATCATAATATTGATATTTGTTTTGAAAGTCGAGAACATAGTCTGACTATCAAAATTAGTAATAAAGGGCATTCATTTAAACATGAAGATGCGTTAGAGAATGCATCCCCTCTTCCAGCAACGGATATTAGTGAATTACCTGTAGGTGGATTAGGAATTTATCTCATGCAAGCACTAATGGATGAAGTTACAGTTGAAACTACCGACAACATTACTCAAGTTACACTAGTTAAATTTCTAACAGCGTAAATAGTAAATAATCAATATAAAAACAGGTCAAGACTGGGATATACGTATCCCGATCTTGACCTGTTTTGCATCCCTTTGCACATCTTAATAATCTAGAAGGCGTCCATTATCATGCCATTGACCGTACATTTTATTTTCTTTAGTGTTTGTTATAAATTTGTCTAATTTAGTATTAAATAAATCCAGCTCATTTTTATTGCTTTGAATCGTATCGATTCTAACTCTTTTATAAAGATCTGGAAATGCCAAAAAGTTCTCATATACTTGCCGTTCCTCTTGTAATCTTTGCTCTATAACAGTATCTATTTTAAATGAATCTTGGTCCATATTAGGAAGTACCTTTCTTCCTTCATCACTCATTAACCCCAACTTCTCGAGGCGGCGTACACGTTCTTTATTCAATTCAGTCCAAGAGCTTTTTTTGCTTCTAGGAGACAGTCTTTGCGCCAGCCCAGTTTCAGATATTTTCTTTTTGACTCCATCGATCCATCCAAAACATAAAGATTCCTCGACCGCATCCAAGTATAGCAAAGTATCTTGGTTTGGCGTCATACTAACTACGACCCAACAAAATTTTTCAGTCTTACTGTTCTCCTGTAGCCAATTCCTCAAATCTTCTCTCGATTTTACTGTAATAAGATTCTCAATCTCCATAGATATATTACAAGCTCCTTTCTATCGTTTTTAAGGATCCCTCAAAGTACACTTATACAGAAACATCAAAGCAGGGAAGCTACCATGTAGAGTGGAGAAGCGAAGCGTTCGCCCTGTAAGCTGATTTTCTACATAGAGAACTTGCGAAAGATCCGCTCACACGGAACGATATCTTCATATTGTGCTTTGTTGGCAGCAATAATTGACTCCATATTACCCAGTACCAAAAATCCATCCGAGGTTAAACTCTCATAAAATAAGTTATGAACACGGTGCTGCAGTTTAGTATCGAAATAGATCATAACATTTCTACATAAAATAATATGAAACTCATTAAATGTACTATCTGTTGCGAGATTATGCTGTGCAAACACGACTTTATTCATAATCTCTGGATGAAAAATGGCATATTCATCATCAGTAATATAATAAGTTGAAAATTCTTTAGTTCCTCCAGCAAGCATGTAATTTTTCGTAAAGGTTTGCATTCTTTTCAATGAAAACTTACCTAATTTTGCTTGCTCTATTACTTGTTCATTCATATCTGTCGCATATAGCTTTGTTTTGTGTAACAAATCTTCTTCCTCTAACAAAATGGCCATAGAGTAAACTTCTTCTCCAGTTGAACAACCAGCATGCCAAATTCTAATCTCCGAATAATCTCTTATCATAGGAACGATTTTCTGCCTAAAAGCTAGAAAAAATGATGGATCTCGATACATCTCTGTTACACGAATAGAGAGATCATTAACTATTGTTTTTATAAATTCGGGTTCATACAGTACCTTTTCAAGCAAAGTAATCATATTAGGCAATTGTTCAATTTGCATTCGATTAATGATTCTTCTTCTTAACGATGATTGCAAATAATTGCGAAAATCAAACCCGTATGTCTGATATATACCTTCTAACAGTAGTCTTATTTCAATATGCTCTAATTCAATAGATCTGTTTGGCTCTAAATTCAAACCAGTGTTACTTTTGTTGTGATCATCGTTGTAGTTTGTGTTCAATGTCTCACCTGCTTCGTTAACCATACTGTCATTAATGAAAATAATTGATCCATATTGATTGGCTTGCTAATATAATCTGAAGCTCCCGCTTCTAGACAGCGATCTCGATCGCTCTTCATCGCTTTTGCAGTTAGAGCAATAATCGGAACATCTTGTAGCGTAGCATCCCCTCGAATAGCTCTCATCGTCTCAAACCCATCCATCAATGGCATCATAATATCCATTAGAATAAGATCGAAGTTACTATCTTTTTGTAAAATTTCCATACACCGAATACCATTACCAGCTACAGTGACATCCACCCCTTTTCTTTCAAGTGCTTTCACTAATGCATATATATTACGCGCATCGTCTTCTACAACAAGAACTTTCTTATCAGTAAATAATGAATTCTCTTGATAAGTAATAATATGATCTTCAACTTTCGTATCTTGTTCATCTGATGAAATAATAACGACCTGTGAATCGGTTGAAGCAGCAACTTCTTGATTACTGTTAGTTATCTGTTCAATTTTTGATTGACTCAAATTAGGTAAGTAAAGCGTAAAGGTACTACCTATACCAGGAGTACTGTCTAGTGTAATTTTACCACCTAACAATCTTGAAAATTCATTACAGATGGATAACCCAAGTCCAGTACCGCCATATTGACGATTCGTCTCTCCGTCCACTTGCTGGAACGCTTCGAAGATTAATTGTTGCTTATCAATTGGAATACCAATACCCGTATCACTAACTGAGATAGCTAGTACTTGTTCATTGCTATACAATGGTAATAATTGCTTTGCTAATGTTCGATCAGCAAGTCCAATTGTCAATTTCACTGTACCTTCATTCGTAAATTTGAAAGCATTAGACAATAGATTTTTCATAATTTGCTGTAATCGTTGACCATCCGTATGCCATGTATTTGGTAGATTATTGTCCGTCTGAATCTTAAATTGAATACCTTTCTTATCTGCAATCGGTTCAAAGCTAAGTTTGATCAACTCTGGTACTTCCGTTATATTGACCTCATCAATCGTTAATATGACTTTACCCGCTTCAATTTTAGATAAATCAAGAATATCGTCAATTAACTTAAGTAAATCATTTCCGGAAGAATGAATCACTTTAGCGTATCCCTCTTCGTCTATACTTAACGAGCTATTTTCATTATCAGCAAGTAACTGAGACAGGATTAAAATACTATTCAAAGGAGTTCTTAGTTCATGCGACATATTTGCTAGAAAATTCGTTTTATACTGCGAACTTTGTTTCAGTTTGGCTGAATATATTTCTAACTCTTGCTTCGCTTTTTCTAATTCTTTCGTTTTTTGTTCTGCAAATAAATTCTGCTCTTCCAAATGCTCCGTCGTCATACGCATTTCTTCTTGTTGCATTTGTAGTTCTTCTGATTGTGACTGTAATTCCTCTGTATGTGCTTGAAGCTCCTCCGTTAACACTTGAGATTCGCTTAGTAAGCGTTCAACTTCCATGCGCCCTGATACATTGTTAACCGCAATACCAAAATCCACTTCGATTTCTTCCAGTAATTTTAGATGCTGAGAACTGAATGGTTCTAATGAAGCGAATTCTACAACAGCCTCTACCTTGTTTTCATATTCTATCGGAACAATCAAAATACTTTGGGGCGCAATCTGACCAAATGCTGTAGTTATCATTGCTGGATGATCTTGAGCACCATTCAATAGAAAAATTCGTTTCTCAACTGCACATTGCCCTATTAGCCCTTCACCCATCTTGAATTCATATTTCCCAACATTTTCATCAAGTCCAGCATAAGACGCGATATTAACTAACTTTTGCTGCTTATCATTACCTTTACGTATATAGAAAACCCCATAAGTCGCATTAATCATCGGGGCTACTTTAGATAAGAAAGATTCGCCTAATGTTGTTAGATCATTAATACCTTGGTTCATTGTTGCTACTTCGGCTACTTTTGTCTGAATCCAGTTTTTTATTTCCAAACTCGATAAGAGTTCATTCGTTGCCTCTCCCAAATCACGTATTTCATCTCTTGTATTAACTTTAATTCTAGTCGTCAGGTCTCCACCAACAGAAGCAATTTCGGTAATTGTTTTAACTACTTGCTTAATCGTGTTGACAATCGATCCCGACACAAAAGCAACAATCATAAATGCGATCACAGTAACGATTAGTAGCATGACATAAATTCCAATCGTTAATAGTTGGTTTCGATTTTCTAATTCACTCACATGTGCTTTCGTAGATTGGATTTCTTTCGTATGCAGAGATTCAAACTTACTACGTAATTCATCAATATATTGTTTACCTATATCATTATTAAAAAACTCTACTAACTCTTCTGTTTTATTTTGTTTTTTTAATAGAATAGTAGGTTCACCTACTGTATCAATCCAATTTTGGATGGATAGCTTAATTTCTTCTAAATCACTTTGTGTACTCAAATTATCCGATAGATGGGTATATAAGCTGTTATATTGCGCTTGCCACTGTGATTTCCCCTCTTTATACGGATCTAGATATACTTCATCTCCCGTGAGTAGATAACCACGCTGTCCTGTTTCCATACTTAAAGTAGCATTCCGAACGGACGCTATTAAGTTATGAATTTCAATATCACGACTAGTAATACTTTCTACTTCATCCTGCAAAGCTGAAATTCTATCGGTTACGATAACAATGGACACGCTTAAACAACATATTACAAGGATATATCCAATCGCAATTTTCATTCGTATATTTAATCTCAATCCCTTTAGCATCATAATCTCCTTTTCATTCTTTATAGATTTAATAGAATACATTAATTATAACATGACTTAATTTTTGGATCTTTCTGATTCAAAATAGATGATCTTGGGTAAATATTAAAAAAAGAGGATGTGATATATATGGATCTGTTCATTCAAATTGGCATTATTATTATTACGATTGCATTTATTATTCTGATGTATTCTATTGTACAAACGTTGAAAGTGTTGAAAGCAGCAATTGAAGAAATGCGGCTAATGATTGGACAAGTACGAACGGACGTCTCTCACATTTCAGAAGATATGAAAGAGGCCATCCATAACACGAATGAAATGACGCTCGATGTAAGGAAAAAGTTAAGCTCTCTCAACATACTTTTTGCAACCGTCAATGATATTGGACAAGCTGTTCATTCATTTACAGGTGTAGCTAAAGAATCTGCCGCTAATCTAGCCACAACATTGAAGAAGGATCAGCGTCAAACTGTACAAAGTGATCGTAATACCTCGAAACGTACCGATGGGATTTCTACTGCAATAGTAGACACTATCATTTCTTCATTACGAATATGGAAACGAGTCAAAAGATTTTAGACTATAATAAAGTAACGATAGAGAGGAACATGACTAATGACAAACCCTCGTATTCATTTAACAATACCTGCTCAGGCAGAGTATATCGATATTGTTCGACTAACTTTATATGGAGTAGCTAACAAAGCTGGATTCTCCTATGAAGAAATTGAAGACATGAAAGTAGCTGTATCAGAAGCTTGTACAAATGCTGTACTACATGCTTACGATTTTCAACACTTTGGCTTAATCAATGTTACATTCCAATTAGAAAAGGATTATATCTGTATTTCAGTCAAAGATTCTGGCAGTAGTTTTCAGTTTGAACAAACAGTTAGTAAGCCTGTTGCTCTTCATAATCAATCATTAGATAATATTGTTCCTGGAGGACTGGGAATTTATATGATGCATGCCTTAATGGATAGCGTCGAGTTTCGTACCGACCTCGGTACGGAGGTGATACTAACAAAGAGAATTAGTAGAAAAGAGGAACTTGCATGAATAACAAATCCTCCTGTCTTAATCCAGAACAAACGATAGAATTGATGGAGATCTACAAAGTGAGTGAATGTAATGATATCGCAACTGAACTGCTTCTTCATTATAAACCGCTTATTCGAATGGCCGCTGTCAAAATGTCACGTAGTCGACCCGATTTGTTTGAAGATCTATTTCAGGTTGCTCAACTATCCATGCTAAGATTATTTAAACAATACGACCATGAACGTGCAATTCCATTTGAAGGATATGCAATGAAAAGCTTAATTGGACATCTCAAAAATTATTTACGTGACAAATCATGGTATATACAAGTTCCTAGAAGAATTAAAGAAAAAGGATTGCTAATTCAGAAATCAATTGACCATCTTACAATAACTCTTCAACGATCTCCAAATATCGATGAAATTGCAGCTCATATGGATCTAACTGTTGAGGAGACGATTGAAATTCTATCTTCTCGCGAATCTTATCAATACATTTCGTTAGATACACCGCTCTCTACTGATAATGATAGTGCAACGATTGGTGATCTTATTGATTCTCAAGTTGATGAATATAAGGCAGTTGAGCACCGGATTGATCTAGAAGATGCACTAGAGCACTTGAAAGAAGAAGAACGTAATGTGCTTAATCATATTTATCATAACGATTTATCACAGCGTACTATTGCCCAGCAGCTCGGCATTTCGCAGATGAGTGTCTCACGTATACAGAAGCGTGCGATTATGAAGCTACAAAGAATATTAGCTCATCATAAGTTAGATGAATGATAACTTTTCTTAATATACTTCACATACGCCTATTACCTCAACCTGCTCCTGATACCTTATCCTGATTGTTATCTTTCAATTAGGATAAGGTATTTTTGTGCAAAGAGTAACATTAATCATGACACAACTAAGCAGAACTGCTCTTTTCGCAGTTCTGCTTAGTAACCTTTTAATACTCCTTTATGTGATTATGAGCTTTATTTGTCTGTAGCTGTTAGCTTATCTTTAATCTCGTCTTTTGTGGAAGAAAATGTATTTTTAATGTTCTGATTAGATTCTTTCGCTTGATCAGCAAGACTAGATGCTTCTTCCTTAACACTTTCAACGATATCTTTTGTTGTATCACCAACGGTGGATGCAATCTCTCTTGTTCTATCTCCAACTGTAGATGCGATTTCTTTCGTTTTATCACATAAAGAATGATATTTGTTCGATAGTTCCTCTCGCATCTTGGCACCCGACTTAGGTGCTAGTAATAGTGTAGCAACGATACCCATCGCGCCTCCTATTACAGTCCCTAGCAATATTCCACTACTTCTCGTTTCATTTGGCATTTGATATCTCTCCTTTTTGTTTCATTTAATAAAAATGTGTAAGTAATGTATCAACTTCTTACTATGTAGTAACCACCCTAGCAATCTTTGAAACATATTTTTTGAATCACTTATATCTGTTTCATAGTAGACACAAGTGGGTATTAATGAACAAGTGACATTACAATAATGTGGTTCACTAATCTACCATTGAAAGGATTGACTGAACATGAAAACAGCTACTGATTTACATCACACAAGTGAAGAGGTAATGGAGACCGGGCAGTATGTATGTGCTGCTGGAGAAAAACGAGAACTTAGCAAAGGAAACGCATTTCCTGCTTGTCCACAATCAGGAAAAGACACAACATGGCGCCATACTAATCATCAACATAAAACCGGTGAGCTCGTAACAGAAGCCGGTCAATATATCGATGATGATGGTGAACGAATGAACTTAAATGTCGGTAACAAATTTCCTACTTGTCCGAAAACAGGTAATAATACCACATGGATTCATGCATAGTACAACGGCTTTATTTCTTATTTCATAAACCAATAAAGGGATGCCGAGTAGTAGTCTTGACTACTACTCGGCATCCCTTTTATCATTGTATCATCAAATAATTTCTATCAAGAAGTTATTTGATGATACAAACAATACATGTGAATTTTTGTATCTCAACATAAAAATCTCCCAATCAGATGATTGGGAGATAACTACACTCCATTATGGAGTAGAAGTAGGTTTTGGTTTTTTTGTACCTTTACTCGTATATGGTTTTGGTGCGCTCGCAACTTTTCTTTCTGCTGCTTGCCAACGATTCCATCCTTTTTTTCCAGTTCCTTGACCTGTACCGCCTTTACCTTTAGCCAACTTATCACTCCGTTATGAGATCTACTAAAATAACTGGTCAGCTATATTAGTGTCTACTTTTGCTTTCTTTATTGTAACAGATTCCATGCCACTCACCAATAGTAGCTTTTGTATCTCGTTATTACAATGAAAGGGTTATCCCTCTTGCCATATGGTATCAGCATTACGGATAACCCTCTTGTATTAATCTATTGTTCAATATTGGGTTCTAAGTACTCAGTTATTGCTGTTGCGCTAATACTTTCAATAATACAGTAACTGCTTCCGCTCTTGTTGTCATTCCGTTACCGTCATAACGATTGTTACCTTTGCCCTCTATCAATCCAAGTTCCTTCATTGCAGCTACTGCACCTTTTGCCCATGTTGGAATGACTTGATCATCCGCAAAATCTGTAATGGCATTCTCTTCTGTCACTAATTCCATTGCACGTGCTATCATCACTGCCATCTCTGCACGGGTAATTTCTGCTTGAGGGCGGAAGCTTCCTTCACTATCGCCTAAGATTATGTTTGCTTCCAACGCTTTTGCTACTGCACCTTTAGCCCAATCTCCGATTTCTGCTGAATCTGTAAATGTAAGATCCGTCGCTTTGCCTTCTAGCTTCAACGTATTCATCAACATCACGACAAATTCTGCTCTGGTTACATTTCGTTCAGGTTGGAACGTTCCATTCGAATAACCCGTTACGATGCCTTTGTCTACCGCTTGGATAATGTTATCTTTTGCCCAATGACCAGCAATATCACTAAATTTCAGCGCATCTGTTGGTACATCTACCGATTGACCCACTACGAGTACAGCGAACTTTGTAAAATGTTTAACCGATACTGTGATACGATTTCCGTTCACCGTACCTCCAGTAATCTCTATCCATTGTTTTGTAAGCTCATCATAATAGAATACGCCTGGTCTTTGGTCACTGCCTACTTTATTTGGATCAAACATGAATGTGAGTGTAGCTGGTTTACTGAAATTTTCCGGGAAGTTTTTCAGTATCTCAAATACATGACTACCTAGCAGTTCATCATTAGCTAGAAGGTTGTTCGTTTCAAGTAATTTTTCTATCGTAATCGTTACATCGTTGTTCGTAGCATTCACTGGTATAGAAACCGTTACTTCATTGTCTAACGCAACCGTTCCTGTACTCCCTGTTGGAATCGTTACCTTACCATTGGATGAGGTTACATTCGGATCAATGATCGGTGTTGATCCACCATTGCCGCTAGACGCTGCCTTACGCGTCACGACTACCGTGTACACCTTAGACAGTTCATTCCCTACTGTTACCGTTATTATAATCGTATTTGCTCCTACTTTAAGTGGAAGCGTAGCACTTGCAGCACCACTTGTAACGATCGTACTTGCTTCACCATTCACAGAGACTTTTACTACTGCTGTTGGTTCGACTACTGTAGGAGTAACAGTAAGACTAGATACTCCATTGGATACATCTTGCGTATAATTTGTCTCTGATCCTGTAAATGTCTTATTCAATGCACCACTACTTAATACTAGATTATTTAGATCAAGACTTGCTTCGCCACGTGTTACGACAACCGTATACATCTTAGATGGCTTATTCCCAACCGTTACCGTTACTGTTATCGTATTTTCTCCTACTTTAAGCGGAAGTGCATTACTGGCTTCTCCAGTTTTAACAATCTCACTGTCTTCGTCATTCACTGAGACTTCCACTATTGCCGTTGGTTCTACTACTATAGGAGTCACTGTTAGACTGGTCTTTCCATACGCCACATCTTGCGAATAACTTGTCTTGCTACTTGTAAACGTCTCATTCAGTTGACCACTGCTTAATGCTAAGCTTCCTAGATCAATACTTGGCTCGCCACGAGTCACGACAACCGTATACTCCTTAGAAAACTCATTTCCAATCGTTACCGTTACTTTAATCGTATTTTCTCCTACTTTAAGCGGTAAATTAGCACTTGCTTCTCCACTCGTTACGATCGTATTAGCTTCGTCATTCACAGAGACTTTCACGATTGCTGCTGATTCGGCTACTGTTGGAGTAACTGTTAGACTAGATATTCCATACGTGACATCTTGCGTATAACTTGTAACTGAACTATTAAATGTCTCATTCAGTGCACCACTACTTAATACTAAGCTTCCTAAAACAAGATTTGGCCCGCCACGAGTTACGACAACCGTATAAACCTTAGAAAGCTCATTCTCATCCATTACGATTACTTTAATCGTATTTGCTCCCACATTAAGCGGAAGAGTAGCACTTGCTTCTCCACTCTTAATGATCGTGCTAGATTCACCATTCACAGCTACTTTCATAATTGTTGTAGGTTCTAATGCTGTAGGCGTCACCGTTAGACCAGATATTCCATACGCGACATCTTGCGTATAACTCGTCACTGGACCCGTAAATGTCTCATTTAGTGCACCGCTATTTAGTACTAAGCTACTTAGATTAAGATTAGCTTCACCACGAGTTAAGATAATCGTATACACCTTAGAAGGCTCATCGCCAACCGTTACCGTAATCGTATTTGCTCCTACTTCAAGTGGAAGAATCACACTTGCTTCTCCACTCGTAACATTTGTACTTACTCCACCATTCACAGCTACTTTCACGATTGCTGCTGAGTCCGCAGCTGTAGGAGTCACCGTTAGACTAGTCACTCCATACGCTATAGATTGGGTATAATTCGTCTTTGAACTAGTAAACGTCTCATTCGTTGCACCACTACTTAGTATTAAACTACTTAGATTGACATTTGGCTGAATGATCTGTTGCACCGTTGCATCTGCATATCCGTCCGCAACTACTGCGATCGTATAGGTAGCAGCTGAAAAAATGTTAGCAAATAGTGTAATCTTACCTGCTTCTATCGAGTAATCCTCTTCACTCAATGTGTCCCCATTAGCAACAATGGTTGTAATCGCGTTTCTCCATGTTGCATTATCAATGAATGTAATTTCTATATCATTTATAACATCGTTATTAGTTATATCAGCTGATAGGACAGGAGAGCTAAGTAACCACACCGCATAGAAGGTTATGTCCGCTCCAATGTTGATATTATATAATTCTCCTGGTTGATAATCATCTCCACTACCATCTGCTTCTGTATTCCAGCCAACGAAAGTGTGTCCTGATTTGGTTAAGTTTCCACTATTATCGTCTAAAGTTATTTCTTGACCTTGCTTAAGAAGTTTAAATATTGGAGCTCTACCACCCGTATTTCCATTCCCTGAATAGATGACATACTCAGGACTAGGCAATTCAATGAGATAAGGATAACCATTATTATGTGCTGGATTTATTGTCCAAGTACTATCATCGAAATTCCAGCCCGTATAGGTTGCTATTTTTTGCATGTCTGCTATAGATACTGAATCGCCTTTACCACTATCAGATTGACCCGTTGTCTCCTTATTGTAAAAACCATTAATTACGGTAGCGCCAGTAGCTAAAATACCAACTAATCCACCTGTGTTACTAGTACCACCAGTTACTTTACCGGTAGCATAACTATTATTCATTGATTGTTGAGCGTACCCGATTAAACCACCTACGTTCTCATCACCAGAAACATTTCCTAGTGCGAAGCTGTTTGTAACAACATTATTACTATTTCCAATTAATCCGCCCACGTTTTTTCGCCCAGACACATTGCCTGTAGCATAGTTTTTATTTATTGATAAATTATTACTAGCTTCACCGATAAGGCCACCTACATTACCATAAGATGACTTACTAGTTACATTACCGGTAGCGTAGTTATTATTTATTGAAGAAGTACCACTAGCTGTACCGATCAGACCACCTACATTACCATAATCAACCCCAGTTACGTTACCGAAAGCGAAGGTGTTATTAACTGTCCCAGAATCAACCACACCAATCAAACCACCTAATTGAGCACCAATTCCACTTACATTGACATTAGCGTTACTATTAAGAACCTTTCCATAGAAGTTTTTACCAACCAATCCTCCTACAAAATTCAAACCAGTAACTTCCCCTGTAGCAGAGGATGCGGTCACTGTACCCATATTGAAACTAACTAGACTACCAGTATTATTCTCTCCACTAACATTTACATCAATAAGATGAATGTCACTTATCGATGCTGAGCTAGCTACAAATCCAAATAATGCCTGACCTTCTGTAGTAGGTCTATTAATATACAAGTTACTTATCGAATAGCCAGCTCCATTAAGATTCCCTTGAAAAGTATTGCCCCAATTTCCAATTATGGTCCAACCTTTCCCGTCATCATTACTTGCATAGCTACTTAAGTCAATATGATCAATCAATTCGAAGTAAATACCCGCTTCTAAATGGTTACGAACAGCATTCAATTGATCCGCATTTGCAATTTGAAACGGATCATCTTCAGTTCCATTCCCACCAGCAAATTCTGGCGACTCGGCTGCTACCTTGTAATCCCCCAATATTGCTATTTGCTGCGTAGTACTTAACAACAGCGTCATCGCTAGCAGAATTACAGTTACTTTTCTTCCTAAATTTCTCATCTTATTCTCCTCTAATGCTCATTATTTTCTTAAATAGACTACTCCTTTAATTTTATAGTGCTTTTACTAAAATTACGCCTACCCATATGGGTAGGTTTTTGCGAAAAAATCATCTTTATTTGGATTTAGAGCAGTTTTTCTAGAAAAAATAAACAAAGCCACCTACATATGATCACAACTCTAAGATCAGTCCTAGATGACTTTATAATATGTAATAAAAGGGTTATCCCTCTTGCCATAACTAATCAGCATTAAGAATAACCCTCTTATATTAATGTTGTAATCTCAATATTGGATAGTAATTAGCCCGTTATTGCTGTTGCGCTAATACTTTCAATAATACAGTAACTGCTTCTGCTCTTGTTGTCATTCCGTTACCGTCATAACGATTGTTACCTTTGCCCTCTATCAATCCAAGTTCCTTCATTGCAGCTACTGCACCTCTTGCCCACATTGGTATCACTTGATCATCCGCAAAATCTGTAACAGCATTCTCTTCTGTCACTAATTCCATTGCACGTGCTATCATCACTGCCATCTCTGCACGGGTAATTTCTGCTTGAGGGCGGAAGCTTCCTTCACTATCGCCTAAGATTATGCTTGCTTCCAACGCTTTTGCTACTGCGCCTTTAGCCCAATCTCCGATTTCTGCTGAATCTGTAAATGTAAGATCCGTCGCTTTGCCTTCTAGCTTCAACGTATTCATCAACATCACGACAAATTCTGCTCTGGTTACATTTCGTTCAGGTTGGAACGTTCCATTCGAATAACCCGTTACGATGCCTTTGTCTACCGCTTGGATAATGTTATCTTTTGCCCAATGACCAGCAATATCACTAAATTTCAGCGCATCTGTTGGTACATCTACCGATTGACCCACTACGAGTACAGCGAACTTTGTAAAATGTTTAACCGATACTGTGATACGATTTCCGTTCACCGTACCTCCAGTAATCTCTATCCATTGTTTTGTAAGCTCATCATAATAGAATACGCCTGGTCTTTGGTCACTGCCTACTTTATTTGGATCAAACATGAATGTGAGTGTAGCTGGTTTACTGAAATTTTCCGGGAAGTTTTTCAGTATCTCAAATACATGACTA
>NZ_JANQBB010000007.1 GCF_024721975.1 Paenibacillus endoradicis
GAGGTTGATAGGTTCGGGGTGTAAGTGTAGCAATACATGTAGCTGACGAATACTAATCGGTCGAGGGCTTATCCTAAAAATCTTTTCTTTGCGCAGGCAAGAAAAGTACATCGCAAGAGATTCACTTTGGAGTTTTACCTTTCACATCCAGTTTTCAAGGTGCAAAAACCTTGTATCTAAGCTATAATTTTACCGAAAATTGTAGTTGACAAGTTCATCATAATCCAGTAAGATGGACAAGTCTTAAATTGTGGCGGTGTAGCTCAGCTGGCTAGAGCGTACGGTTCATACCCGTGAGGTCGGGGGTTCGATCCCCTTCGCCGCTACCACAAATGGAGGATTAGCTCAGCTGGGAGAGCATCTGCCTTACAAGCAGAGGGTCGGCGGTTCGATCCCGTCATCCTCCACCATATTATCGCAGGGTGGAGCAGTTGGTAGCTCGTCGGGCTCATAACCCGAAGGTCACAGGTTCAAGTCCTGTCCCCGCAACCAATTTTTACTGGATAGAAGAATTTTATTAATACGGAGCTGTGGTGTAGAGGCCTAACATGCCTGCCTGTCACGCAGGAGACCGCGAGTTCGAATCTCGTCAGCTCCGCCATTATTTCTTCTATTATAAGGCTCGGTAGCTCAGTCGGTAGAGCAAAGGACTGAAAATCCTTGTGTCGGCGGTTCGATTCCGTTCCGAGCCACCATTTTTTTAACCGTGGAGGATTAGTGAAGTGGCTAAACACGGCAGACTGTAAATCTGCTCTCTTCGAGTTCGGTGGTTCGAATCCATCATCCTCCACCACTTCTATTTTATAGGAGCCATTAGCTCAGTTGGTAGAGCACCTGACTTTTAATCAGGGTGTCGAAGGTTCGAGTCCTTCATGGCTCACCAGTTATTAATCGAACAGAGAGGGAAACCTCTCTTTTTTTGATTTTAAAATATAATTAACTTATAATGATAATTCGAATGATTCGCTAAATATATAGTTATTAAGTTACTATGAATGAGGAGAGGTCTTTTTGAAACTAGCCGAAGCATTACTTTATCGTGCAGATGCTCAGAAAAAAATAGCTCAATTAAAGCAGCGTTTGGAACGTGTAATAAAAGTTCAAGAAGGCGAACAACCGAGTGAAGACCCTGTAATATTACTTGAGGAATTGAAACTTGCTACAATAGATATGACACTTTGGATACAAAGAGTTAATCGTACCAATGCTATAACTGCTTACAACGACCAATTAACTTTATCAGATGCGTTAATTGAAAGAGATCGTATCATGATGTATCGAAATGCTTTAGCTACTGTATTAGAACAAGCATGCATTACGCAAGATCGATATAGTAGAACCGAAGTTAGATTTGAACGTACTGTTGATGTAAAAGAGATTCAAAAGGAAATAGATATATTATCTAAGACTTATCGCGAAATGGATATAAGAATTCAAGAATTAAATTGGACTGTAGAACTTATTATACAATAATATTGTAGGTAGACGGATCAATTGAAGCGAGCATGACCCGCCAACAGGGCAAGTTGGAACTAAACTGCGGACTAGGGCAATCCATTTTTACGTTTAGCCCAGCAAAGTTACTTATGAGCGATAGCTCTGTACCGATTACAATGTACATTTAATACCATGTGCTGATCAATTGTTCTGTCGAGGGTGGGAATGGGGACAATATATATTACTATATTCTATTAATAACAAAGAGGTCTTCTTAACGATAGTTTTTAAACTATTGTTAAGAAGACCCCTTTTTGTAAACTTAATTATTGCAAATATTTAGTTAACTCTTTTACGGTTTCTGAAAGTCTAGTTTGCGTATCAGCATCCAAAGTAAATATATACTCTCCAGATTCAAG
The DNA here is from genome assembly GCF_024721975.1 of Paenibacillus endoradicis. The sequence continues at coordinate 1,857 of NZ_JANQBB010000007.1, forward strand.
TTGCTCACGAGTAACTGCAGAATCCGTAGCATAGACACTCTTAGTATATTGACGTGCTCCCATAGAGGCTAGTACAGGTTTCAAGGAATAATCGATAGCAAGTAAATGTGCCATGGAACCAGCGATGAAGACAGGAGTAATAATTTTCCCTTCAAATCCTTTTTGCGGCAATAGATCGATATATGCTTTCAACACACCAGTGAATGAAGCTTTATATACTGGGCTTGCAACAATAACGGCATCTGCTTGATCAATGAGCTCATTAGCAGCGATAATATGTGGACTATTAAAACGTGTATATACTAGATCCTCAGGAGGCAAATCTACAACATGAATGGCAGCCGTTTGAAATCCAGCTTCTGATAATGTTTGACGAATATAATTGGTCATTCCGTTAAGTCTCGAACTGGAATTCGGACTGCCTGATAAAATAACAACCTTATGCATAATTTTATAGTATCCTCCTAAAACTTAATATTGCTTAGTTAATATGTTTCCATCCAACAAAAATAGCTTCAAAAGATATAGCCTTAAACTTTTTGTCATCTAATTAACATGCTTCCTGCTAATAAAAAGTAGCAACGAAAGCTTATGACTATGCAATTATAAGTATATATATGTGTGTATAAACTGCTATCAAGCGTATCACGAAGTAACGATAAGGGTCAAGAAACAAGCACAGAGGTTAATTGTATCCCAGACCCATTAATATGGTACAATTACGGAAACTGCATCTATGGGAGAGTGTCTAGTATGAGTGTTATAGATATGACGAAACAATTAGAACAAATATTGAATTGTTCTGTTATACGTAGCAATAGAAGTTTGGAAGATATCGCTATATTTATAGGACCTTCGTACGAGAACGCTACTATAGAAAAGGGACAGTATATTGAAGGAAAGCATGATTGCTGGTTAGTAATGGATTTATTCGCAGATTATTGCGAGGTGATTGAATTTCAACAGAAAAAGTTAAGTGCAACAGAAATGCAACTTATCGCAATTCTACTATTAAATAAGACGAGTGTTACACTCGATAACCAATATGCAGGTATGACGAAGATTGAGAAGCAGGCAACAAAATTAGGTGAATGGCTGCAAGGTCAAATGGATACTCATGCAACGAGGTCAAATATTCCTGAGCATCTTATTATGGCGAGTTCTCTATATCATGAGATGGTTCCAATTCTACTAATTGCTGATAGTTCCATGCAATCTCAGAGTAGTTATGCAGAACTGGACAAGCTCCTTCGTTCTTTCTTATCTGAAGATGTGTTACTTATTCCATTGCCACATGATGAATGGTTAATATGGGGACCAACCTCATTGCTAAAAGATGATGATTCCTCCGATTCTGATCATATGAATGAAGAGACAATAGAAGATAGTTTAGCTAATATTGCTCATGGCTTACACGATATGCTAGCTAGTGAATGGATTGGTGAAAGTCAGCTTGCAATTACCTATCCTATAGTACCCGCTAAATCAATGGTTGAGACCGTAGGACAACTAAGAGAGAGTATTCATATCGGGCGTAAGTTTCATGTCGGAAACAATATACATTTGCCATGGCTACTTCAATTAGAAGTACTATTGCATGCGATACCTGAAGTTCATCGTCAGAAGTATTTAGAACAATCATTGAAACGTGCAGAATTATTTGTAGAGTCAGAAATGTTGGCTACTTTAGAGACTTTTTTCAATCTGGATTGTAATGTTAGTGAAACAGCTAAGAAATTATACATTCATCGAAATACGCTATTATATCGTTTAGATAAGTTGAAACATGAGACGGGACTTGATGTTAGATTGTTCCGTGATGCCGTATTAGTGAAGATAATTTTACTATTGTACAAAGTTACGAAAACGCATTAACTTTTTTGTAAAGTATGTGCATAGTCAATAGTCTACACTTAGGATAAGATAAGGACATAAGAAAATTTCACTTTAGGGGGAAATACACATGGCAGGCGTACGTTTAGAAGGAATTTATAAAAAATATCCAGGAACTGAAAGAGCTTCCGTAACTGATGTTAATCTTGATATTAAAGACAAAGAATTCTTGGTACTAGTTGGTCCGTCTGGTTGCGGTAAATCCACAACTCTTCGTATGATCGCTGGTCTTGAAGAAATCTCTGAAGGTAAACTATTCATCGGCGACCGTTTGGTAAACGATGTAGCTCCAAAAGATCGTGACATCGCGATGGTATTCCAATCATACGCTTTGTATCCACATATGAACGTATACCAAAACATGGCTTTTGGTTTGAAACTTCGTAAATTCAAAAAAGCTGATATCGACAAACGTGTTCGTGAAGCAGCTACAATTCTTGATATTGTACATTTGTTAGATCGTAAGCCAAAAGCTCTTTCTGGTGGTCAACGTCAACGTGTTGCACTTGGTCGTGCAATCGTTCGTGAACCTCAAGTATTCCTTATGGATGAGCCGCTTTCTAACTTGGATGCAAAACTTCGTGGACAAATGCGTGCGGAAATCTCTAAATTGACTAAACGTCTAGAGACTACAACAATCTACGTAACGCATGACCAAATCGAAGCAATGACAATGGGTGACCGTATCGTTGTAATGAAAGACGGTTTCATTCAACAAACAGCTTCTCCTGAAGAACTGTACAACAACCCAGTTAATATCTTTGTTGCAGGTTTCATTGGATCTCCATCTATGAACTTCATCACTGGTGCAATTACTGAGCAAGCTGGCGAAGTTAAATTCAAAGCTAGTGGTGTAGATGTAGTTGTTCCTGAAGGTAAAGCAGCTATTCTTCGTTCTAAAGGTTTCATTGGTAAAGATGTTGTTCTAGGTATTCGTCCAGAGGATCTTCATGAAGAGCCTGTGTTCCTAGAAGCTTCTCCAAAAACTATCGTTTCAGCTAACATCGAAGTTGCTGAAAACCTTGGTCACGAAATGTACCTATACCTTAACGGTATCGGCACTGATTCTGTAATCGCTCGTGTAGATGGTCGTTCTACTCTACGTGATGGCGCTACAGTAAAACTTGCAATCGATATGAATAAAGTTCACATCTTTGATAAAGAGACTGAACTTAACATTTTCGAAAACTAATTTATTATTAAGGCCTCACTGCAAACTATTGCGGTGGGGTTTTATTTATTTAAGGGAATTTTATCCATTAGAAAAGAGCCATAACATTGCGTTTAGGCTCTTTTTGCTATACCATTGAGACATGATGTAAGAAGGTTTATGGATTGTCATTGGAGGAGGAAATAAGTATGCCGAAGAAAGTAAAGGTAGCTGAACTTGTTAGACATTTCCAACTGGAAGTTCTATCTGGGGAAGATGGATTAAAACGATTAATTACCGTAGATGATTTGTATAGACCTGGCTTAGAAATGGCAGGTTATTTTCATTATCACCCAATTGAGCGTATTCAAATATTAGGACGTACAGAAATATCGTTTATAAGTATGCTTCCAAGTGAAGAAAGACGTGAACGTATGCGTAAAATCTGTTTGGAAGAGACACCATGTATTCTTATTTCTCGCGGTTTGGAAGCACCAGAAGAGCTAATTGAATTTTCTAATGAAACTCAGATTCCTGTATTGCGAAGTAATATTGCAACAACGATATTATCTAGCCGGATTACAGATTTTCTTGAAAATAAATTAGCACCAACAGCTACTATCCATGGCGTACTTGTTGATGTGTATGGTGTAGGTATGCTAATTACTGGTGGTAGTGGGATCGGTAAAAGTGAAACTGCATTAGAGTTAGTGAAACGTGGACATCGGTTAATTGCTGACGATGCAGTGGAAATTAGACAAACATCCGATGGTAAATTAACAGGTACCGCACCTGAACTTATTCGTCATTTGCTTGAAATTCGTGGTCTAGGCATTATCAATGTTATGACATTGTTCGGAGCAGGTGCTGTTCGTACACAGAAACGAATTGGTCTAGTCATTCGTCTTGAAAATTGGCAACAAGATAAACAATATGATCGTTTGGGTCTTGATGAAGAAAAAACTCAAATTATTGAAACGAATGTACCACTCGTGACGATTCCTGTAAGACCTGGACGTAACCTCGCGGTAATTATAGAAGTGGCAGCAATGAATTTCCGTTTGAAACGAATGGGATATAATGCTGCACTACAATTTACGAATAAATTAACTGAGACAATTGCAGATGATATGGATGATTACGATTGAGAAATAGTTGTGATGTAGCTGGAATTAATATTGAAAGGGTGAATATCATTGGAATTGGTGCTTAATCCAATCATGTTAGAAATCGGTCCGTTAATCATTCGCTGGTATGGTGTTATTCTGGCATTAGGTGCAGTAGCAGGACTGTTATTAGCTATTCAAGAAGGTAAAAGATTTGGAATTAAGTCTGAATTTTTTATGGATTTATTATTAATAGGAGCCCCTACAGCAATTATTGCCGCACGGATATACTATGTGGCATTTCAATGGGACCATTATAAAAACAATCTAGGCGATATAGTTAAAATATGGGAGGGCGGTATTGCGATTTATGGCGCAATAGCAGGCGCGCTCATATGTGGATACTTTTTCAGTAAAGCAAAAGGCTATAGTTTCTGGAGAATAGCTGATATTTGTGCTCCTGGGTTATTAATTGGTCAAATGATTGGTCGCTGGGGTAATTTTGTTAACCAAGAAGCTTATGGTGGTCCAGTAGAGGAATCATTTCTAAGAGACACATTACATATTCCGAACTTTATTGTTGAGCAGATGTATATTATAAAAGATAGTACATTTGTTCATCCAACATTTTTATATGAATCGCTTTGGAGTTTATTAGGGTTAATCCTACTGTTCGTAATCCGTCGTCGTAGTTTCTTACGTGAAGGTGAATTAATCGCAACTTATATTGGTTGGTATTCTATTGGTCGTTTCTTCATTGAAGCTCTTCGTACGGACAGCCTTGGATTTGTTGGTCCAACATGGTTAGCTAACCTTATCAATGGACTATGGACACCGATGGAAGTCGTATTCCAACAAGGATACATGTCTCCAGCTTACGGAAATATTCGTAGTTCACAATTAGTAGCATTACTACTTGTTCTAGGTGCAATTATTTTCGTAATCGTACGTCGTATCAACATTAAAACAATTACTTATTATAATGATCCTCTTATTTCTTCAAAGGCAGTAACTGCTATCGGGGTGGATCAAGTAGCGGATAGTCATGCAAAGAAATCATTAAAGAACAAAGCTGATAGTGCATCTACTATTGTTGATTCTAAACCAGATTCAACAAAGAAAACGGATAACCAAGGCTCAGATTCTAAGGCGGAACAACATACTGATGAAGGTGGACACGCTGATTCATCAGGTGGAGATAGTGGTGGCGGAGAATAATTATCATTAACGATAAGATTAAAGGATGACATAACATGAGGGCATACGATACAGTACTATTCGATTTAGATGGCACTATACTAGATACGAATGAATTAATAATTAGATCATTTATTGAGGCGTTACAAGGTACGGTTGATGAGAATTTTAATCGAGATCATATTATTCCTTCAATGGGAGCGCCATTAGCAGATCAGATGAAACGTTTTTCAGGTTTGGAAGATGTAGAACATCTTGTTGTAGCTTATCGCGAAGTAAACTTACGGCTTCATGATGAGTATGTAAAGGCATTTGATTACGTACTTGAAGTGTTGGAACGTTTACATCAAGATGGTGTGAAAATTGGTGTTGTAACGACGAAAATGCGTTTAACGACAGATCGTGGATTAGATTTTGTTGGTATTACGAAATACATGGACGCAGTTATTACAATTGATGACGTAGTCAATGCTAAGCCTCATGCAGAGCCTGTTCAAAAGGCTTTAGCACTACTAGGTGTAGGTCCGGAAAAAGCGCTTATGGTCGGTGATAGTACAGTTGATATTTTGTCAGGAATTAATGCAGGTGTTGATACTGTAGCTGTTGCATGGTCAATGAAGGGTGAGCAAGTATTGAAAGAAGTAGGAGCGAAATATGTCATTCATGATATGCGCGATCTTTATGCAATTGTAGGATTGGAGATTAACTAATTTGCGGAAAATTACTCGTTATCCTATAGAAGGACCTAATTCTCTCTGGCAGGTCTATTCTACAGTTAGTTATTGGAAAGCCATTCGTAACTTTATAGCTATTCAGATCGCACGTTACTGTCCCAATCTTTCTATGAAAAATTGGATATATCGACGCGTATTAGGTATGAAGGTAGGGCAACATACTGCATTCGCATTAATGGTAATGGTTGATGTGTTTTTCCCTGAAAAAATTACAGTGGGCAACAATAGCATTATTGGATACAATACGACAATATTGACGCATGAATATCTTATTAAAGAGTACCGAATCGGTGAAGTACTTATTGGTGCTAATGTTATGATTGGTGCCAATTGCACGATACTTCCAGGTGTTACCATTGGTGATAATGCTGTCGTTGCTGCAGGCTCGCTTGTACATAAAGATGTTGCGCCAAATAGTTTTGTAGGTGGTAATCCAATGACCGTTATAGTGGAAAATAGGAACGAGTAAACCTCATACCCTTATTACGAATATCTGACCTGCAGATATCGTAATAAGGGTATGTTTGTATCCACTTGACTTTACTTATTATTGCATGCTAAAATAGCAAAAACCTTTATTTTGTTAGCATGGTAATATATTAACGCTTTAATATAATAAAGAACTGAGGAGAACGGATATGTCTAAGCCTAAAGTATTTGAAAAACCGATTGGTGTGAAGGATTATTTACCGAATGTTGTGAAAAAGCTGCGTGCGGTTGAACATAAAGTACTTAGTTGTATGGAAGGATGGGGCTACGAGCAAATTATTACGCCTACAATGGAGTTTTACGATACTGTAGGCGTTGCTAGCTCTACATCAGATGCAAAGTTGTTTAAGTTATTGAATAATCGTGGGACGACGCTCGTGTTACGTTCTGATATGACGGCACCTATTGCAAGGGTTGTTTCTTCATTATTGAAAGATAAGCAATTTCCACTTCGTTTATCGTATCACTCTAATGTGTTTCGTACGATCGAAGAAGAAGCGGGTCGTGAAGCAGAATTTTTCCAGACAGGTGTTGAGCTTGTAGGGGATTCTTCTCCTGAGGCTGATGCGGAAGTTGTTGCACTTGCCATTGCTTCGTTGAAAGCAGCAGGAGTTGAAAGATTCAAAATTGCGATTGGTCATGTTGGATTTTTGAACGGTATGATTGAAGATGCGTTGAAAGATCGTCAAGAGGATCAAGCCTCATTGAAGGAAAAGCTATTAAGCAGAGATTATGTTGCTTATAAAGCGCATCTTAATCAATTGGAATTGTCAGATGCAGTTCGTAAAGAGCTATCTGATCTTCTACGATTACGTGGTGGAGAAGAGATATGCGAACATGCTCTAACCGTAAGTAATAATAATACAGCACGAGAAGCGATTAAGCATTTATGTGAGATTTGGGCAGTGCTTGAAGCATACGGAGTTTGTGAGCATGTTTTAATTGATCTTACGATGATAGGGGACTTCTCATACTATACAGGTATGACGTTTGAAGGTTATGCAGCAGACCTAGGATTCCCAGTAGTAAGCGGTGGACGATACGATAATTTGTTATCTCAATTCGGTAGACCTGCCCCTGCCACTGGTTTCGCCTTAAAAACAACTAGAGTGTTGGAATTGTTAGGTAACGACCAAGATGAACAATTACAAAAGACATTAATTATATATGATGAGCATGGTCGCTTAGAAGCTCTGCAACAGGCACGAGCTTTAAGGGAAGCAGGAAATCACGTCATTACAAATAAAGTGTCTGAGTTGCCGGCACAATTAGCGTCAAGTGGAGATATGTCATACCAAGGCGTTACGTATTCTGTGGTGAAGACATATGTAGGCGAAGGAGAGAAAGTGTAATGAATGGAAACAATGAAAACGTGCTAAGAGTAGCAATGCCTAAAGGCCGTATCTATAAACAAGCATCTCAACTTTTTCGCGATGCAGGATTGCCTATTCCAACTGAATATGATTATACTCGTAAATTAATTATTGAACTTCCTGAAGCGAAGATGGAATTCATTATGGCCAAACCAGTTGATGTTCCTACTTATGTTGAATATGGAGTCACGGATATTGGTATTGTAGGCAAAGATGTATTAATGGAAGAAAGTAGAGATGTTTATGAGCTACTTGATCTAGGTATTGCAAGATGCCGTATGAGTGTTATTGCTTTGCCAGATTGGAAGCAAACCATTCACCCAAGAGTAGCAACGAAATATCCCAATGTTGCTTCTGCATATTTCCGTGAGTTAGGTCAGCAAGTAGAGGTTATCAAATTAAATGGATCTATTGAGTTAGCACCTATGATCGGTCTTGCTGATCGCATCGTCGATATGGTAGAAACGGGTCAAACGTTAAAAGAGAATGGTTTAGTAGAGCAAACAGAAATTTTCGAAATTACGAGTAGATTGATTGCCAATCGAGTAAGTTACAGAATGAAAAATGAACGGATACAAAGCTTATGTGATTTGCTTCAAGAGACTTTAGCAGCAAGAGTTTAGCTCATCATTTAGCAGGCAAACAGTATGATGGGAATGTTATATATAGTATGATTACAGTTAGTGTATTTACATAATGATAAGACTAACTGTGAGTGGGAAGGAAGCGTGATGATATGAGTATGCGATTATTAAAGCCTGAACAATTTGGCTTAAAGCGAGAAGTAGAATATGGCACACCTCAGCAAAATGCCGATGCAGAGAAAATTGTAGCTGACATTAAAGCTAATGGTGATGAAGCGCTATTGCAATATACGGAGCAATTCGATCGAGTGAAACTAACAGCAGATCAGCTAAGAGTTACCGATGAAGAAATACAAGCTGCGTATGCTCACGTTGAAGAAGATTTTCTTATAGCGATTCGTGAAGCAGCTCAAAACATCCGGAAATTCCATGAAAAACAACTACGCAATTCTTGGATGGATCTTTCTCCAGATGGTACAATGCTAGGTCAAATTATGCGACCATTGAAACGTGTGGGTGTATATGTACCTGGTGGAAAAGCAGCATATCCTTCATCTGTATTAATGAATGTTATACCGGCACAAGTAGCAGGTGTTCCTGAAATCGTAATGGTTACTCCGCCATCGACTGGCGGTAAGCAAGGTATTGATCCTTATATTCTTGTAGCAGCTGCGGAAGCGGGAGTGAAGGAATTATATCGCGTTGGTGGAGCTCAAGCTATCGCTGCGTTAGCATATGGTACTGAAAGTATTGCACCTGTCGATAAAATATGTGGTCCAGGTAATATATATGTTGCTTTAGCTAAACGTGCTGTATACGGCGTTGTTGATATTGATAGTATTGCAGGACCTAGTGAGATTGTTGTGTTAGCGGATGATACGGCTGATGTTCAATATATTGCTGCTGATCTACTTTCACAGGCCGAGCATGATGAGATGGCTTCCGCTATTCTCGTAACGCCATCAGTTAAGCTTGCGGAGGCTGTTATTGAAGAAGTAGATCGTCAACTTGCTACATTACCACGCCATGAAATTGCTCGAGCTTCTATTGATCAATATGGAGCTGTATTACTAACGGAAAGCATTGACGAAGGAATTAAAGTAGTTAATCAACTTGCTCCTGAGCATCTTGAAATTATTACTGAAGATCCGATGAGCTTGTTAGCTTATATTGAAAATGCTGGAGCGATTTTCCTTGGACCATACAGTTCTGAACCTGTTGGTGATTATTTCGCTGGGCCGAATCATATCATTCCAACTAATGGTACTGCACGTTTCTCATCTCCTGTTAATGTAGACGACTTCTTGAAGAAATCAAGCTTAATCTACTACAGCAAACAAGCGCTAATGAGCAATGGAGATAAAATTATGACTCTTGCTCGACACGAGGGGCTAGAAGGACATGCTCGCGCGATAGAAATGCGTTTGAATAAAGAAAGACTATAACATATGTGCTAGCTTGTAGACGCGAGTATAACGCGTTTATAAGCTAGCTTAACTTGGATTGATTATGTGAAAATAATAGTGAGATAACTTATAGAAAGAAGTTGAATATAGATGACAAAACAATCTACTCGCGAGGCTTCTATTGTTCGCAAAACGAAAGAAACAGATATTAAATTAGCATTTAATGTGGATGGTCAAGGCGAATCATCCATTCAAACAGACGTTCCATTTCTAAACCATATGCTTGATGCATTTACTAAGCATGGTCATTTCAATTTGAACGTTGATGCAAAGGGCGATATTGAAATTGATGATCATCATACTGTTGAAGATATCGGTATTGTGCTTGGTCAAGCATTGCTTCAATCACTTGGGGATAAATCAGGTATTAAACGTTGTGCGAGTGTTTTTGTTCCGATGGACGAAGCTCTAGCTCAAGTTATTGTAGATATTAGTAATCGACCGCATTTTGAATATCGTGCCCAGTACCCATCTGCACATGTAGGAAGCTTTGCAGCAGATCTTGTTCATGAGTTTCTATGGAAGTTCGCATTAGAGTCACGTATTACACTGCATGTTATCGTACACTACGGTTCCAATACGCATCATATGATTGAAGCTGTATTCAAAGCATTAGGAAGAGCATTAGACGAAGCGACGAGTATTGATCCGAGAGTAATAGGCGTACCATCCACAAAAGGCGTCCTTTAATAAGGTAGTTCAAACATCGGAAGTTCAAAACAGTCACTTGTGATCATGAGGTACAGCACTTAAGCTTAGTCGACTGCGAATATGCCCCCCATCGAAAGCCTGCGTGTGCTCACGTACACAAAAAGTACGCTGTGCTACTCGTTTCCGCTGTGGGGCATCTTCTTGATGCTGACAAGCAAATGTTTTGAACCTTCATTGTAATATAGGAAGTAGAGCATGTTATTTTTGAACTAATTCTTCCAATGAAGCCAATCATCGTTATCAATGTTTGCTTTTTGAACTACCTATATAGAAAGTGGGATTTAACAGTGATCGTAATTATTGACTATGGAATGGGTAATTTGCACTCTGTTAGTAAAGCGGTTGAACGCTTAGGTTATGAAGCGGTAGTAACTGGAGATGCAGGGACGATACTTGCTGCGGATGCTGTCATATTGCCAGGCGTTGGTGCATATGGCGATGCAATGCAACATCTACGTGAGTCTGGGCTTGATGTAGTAACGAAGCAATTTGCTGCAACAGGGAAACCGTTGCTTGGAATATGTCTAGGAATGCAATTGTTATTTGAACAAAGTGAGGAATATGGAATCCATCAAGGGCTGGGCTTACTAGAAGGTGAAGTCATTCGCTTTAAAGGAGAGTTCAAAATTCCACATATGGGTTGGAATAAGCTTCAGTTTTTGCAAGACTCGCCATTATTCCTTAATTTAAATGAAGGACATGTATACTTCGTACATTCTTATCATGCCCTCCCGAAAAATGAAGCTAACTTGCTAGCAACAGGAGATTATTACGGACCAGTTACAGCAATAGTTGGAAAAAACAATGTGTATGGCATGCAATTTCATCCAGAAAAAAGCGGCGAGTTAGGCATGCAATTACTACAAAATTTCTTAACATTATCAAGATAGGAAGTTCAAAAAGTGGACTTTGATAACGATGAGTATGCTAACGTAGCATATTCGATATCGAATATGAAGCGAATTTAGGAAGTCCGGTACGCATGTACCAATAGCGTACATTTACGTTTCCTCCTTCCTAAAATTATCTCCATCTTCTCGACTTGCGAAATCCCACTTTTTGAACCTCGATTTAAAGTGGAAGTTCAAAAAGATTACGCTTCCGTTGTAACTTTTTGTTCGCAGGAAGTTATGAATTAAGCTTCACAAAAAGTAAGGAACATGCTTACGAAGTGAGTTTTTGTTTGCATGAAGTAGAAGTTTAAGCTCCAAAAAAAATTAAGGAGGGGTAACGATGCTTGCTAAAAGAATCATTCCTTGTCTGGACGTTAAGGATGGTCGTGTTGTAAAGGGCGTAAATTTCGTTAATCTACGTGATGCTGGAGACCCTGTTGAACTAGCTGCTACTTACGATCAAGAGGGTGCTGATGAGCTAGTATTTCTTGATATTTCTGCTTCGGTCGAAGGTCGAGCTACGATGATTGAAGTTGTTCGCCGCACAGCAGGGGAAATTACGATTCCTTTTACAGTTGGCGGTGGTATATCTAGCGTTGATGATATGACTCGCATTCTACGCGCTGGAGCGGATAAGATCGGAATTAATACGGCAGCTGTACTTACACCAGAGCTGATTACTGAAGGGTCACGTCGTTTTGGAGCGCAATGTATCGTTGTTGCTATCGACGCTCGCTATAATGAAGAATGGCAAGACTGGGAAGTTTATACTCATGGTGGACGCAAGCCAACTGGCATTCATGCAGTAGAATGGGCTCGTAAAGTGGAAGAACTTGGCGCAGGCGAAATACTGTTAACGAGTATGGATGCAGATGGTACGAAGGATGGATTTGATATTGGATTAACTAAGGCTGTTGCAGAAACAGTTGGTATACCTGTTATTGCATCAGGTGGAGCGGGAAAAGTTGAGCACTTTGCTGAAGTGTTCAATGAAGCAAACGCAGATGCTGGACTTGCAGCAACAATATTCCACTATAAGGAAATGACGATAGCTGAAGTGAAGGATGATCTGCGGATAAAAGGGGTAGAGGTACGATGAGTTTTAATGATATTAAATGGGATAGTAACGGATTAGTGCCTACGGTTGTCCAAGATGCTCAAAGTAAAGAAGTACTTATGCTTGCTTATATGAATGAACAATCATTAACATTATCTCAAGAGTCAGGCTACACTTGGTTTTGGAGTCGCTCTAGAAATGAGTTATGGAATAAAGGCGCAACTAGTGGACATAAGCAACGTATAGTAAGTATGTCTTATGATTGTGATGGCGACACTTTACTTGTAAAGGTTATTCAATCAGGTCCTGCTTGCCATACTGGTAGCTATAGTTGCTTTACGAATGATATTGATATTGCCCAGCAGGAGAGTGCGCAAGTAGCACTAGACGAGCAAGACCGCTTCAGTATGCTTGCTCAGCTTGAGAAAACTATTGCATTACGTCATGCAGAACGTCCGGCGGGCTCGTATACGACATATCTATTCGACAAAGGTGTCGACAAAATTTTGAAGAAAATTGGCGAAGAAAGTGCTGAAGTTATTATCGCAACGAAAAATGATGATAATGATGAATTACGTTCTGAAGCTACCGATCTTATCTTCCATTTATCAGTGTTAATGCGTGAGCGCGGGCTATCTTGGGATGATATTATGAGTGAACTAAAATCACGTGAAGGTAAGCAAACAACGAATAAAATGCGATAGTTTTAAACTTTGTCGAAAAAAAGTGTTATTCTCTTTTTGAATTATTGACAAATCAATGTATAATAAGACAAGAAGTAAGCTCATGTTTACATTTAATTTATATGGTTGAAACGCTCAGGAGGGTATCATGTTAAGCGACAAGGTGCGTATATTTTCGGGTTCATCCAATCCCGCTCTAGCTCAAAAGATTAGTGAACATCTCAGTGTACCGTTAGGGGCTATTAAAATTTCCCGCTTTAAGAGTGGTGAAATCTATGTCCACTATGAAGAGACGATTCGGAATTGTGATGTGTTCCTAGTACAATCTTTTTCTCATCCGATCAACGAGCACTTCGTAGAATTGCTAGTTATGATTGATGCAGCGAAGCGTGCTTCAGCGCGTACGATTAATATTATTATGCCGTACTATGGCTATGCTCGTCAGGAGAGAAAAGCAGCTCCTCGCGAACCGATCTCAGCTAAAATGTTAGCTGATGTATTAACGACTGTAGGAGCTACTCGTGTAGTAACGATCGATCTACATGCACCTGCAATTCAAGGTTTCTTCAATATTCCTGTTGATCACATGACGGCATTAGATCTTATTAGTTCTTACTTGAAATCTAAGAATATTAAGAACCCAGTTGTCGTTTCACCAGATGCTGGCCGTGCATCTACAGCAGAAAAGCTTGCGAACTATTTGGATACATCATTTGCCATTATGATTAAGAAGCGTACGGCTCATAACGAATCATCGATTACTCACGTTATCGGTGATGTTGCAGGTCAAACGCCAATCATTATTGAGGATATGATAGATACTGGTAGTACAATTGTTAATGTTGTGGAAAGTCTGAAAGAACATGGTGCTGAAGATGTGTACGTATGTGCGACACACCCATTATTCTCAGGTAATGCAATTACGAGGTTAGATCACCCTAGCATTAAAGAAGTGATCGTAACAGATACAATTGCTTTACCAGAAAATACGCCAGATCGATTTAAAATTCTGACGGTGGCACCATTACTAGCCGAAGCTACAAAAATTATTTTAGATGGTGGTTCAATTAGTACACTATTCAAAAATAATGGTGTCTAGTAACAGCGTTTCAAAAAAATGAGCTAAACATATAAACTGCGGATTGACGACTAGTCATCCGCGGTTTTTGTTTTCTAATTGTAGTTTTCAAGAGCGACTATGTTATAATCGAATCAATACAGAAAAAAGGAGGTGCCTTGTAGATGAATAGAAATAAAAAGGTAGTAGGAGAAAATCGTAATATTATATCGATTCAAATGGATGCTAACTTTTTCTATGAGCGAGCACTACGCTCCTTGGATAGATTTCACTATGACAAGGCACTCAAATATTTTCAAAGAGCCGTCGATTATGAGCCAAGCAATCCTATTAACTACTGCAATATAGCCGGTGTGTTATCTGAAATAGGTAAATACGGTGAATCCAATCATATCTTACAAAAAGTAATTGATGAAATAGATCCGAATATGACAGAATGTCATTTCTACATGGCGAATAATTTTGCGAATATGGAGTTCTTTGAAGATGCAGAGCGAGAACTTATTCAATATTTGCAAGAAGACGAGGAAGGTCAATATTTAGAGGAGGCTGAAGAGATGATTGAATTTCTTGAGCTAGAACTTGAACGACCAACTTCAATCACTAAAGTAAAAGCAAGAGCAGGCGTCTATGAACATATTCGAGCACGCGAACTGCTAGAGAAGGGTCAGTATGCTGACGCCATTCAATTACTTCAAACGATTACGAAAGAAAATCCTGACTTTCTTGCTGCACGAAATAATCTAGCACTCGCTTATTATTATGTAGGTTTCAAGGTAGAAGGGAAGCAAGCGATTGAAGAAGTTCTTGAAGAGGATCCTGGTAATTTGCATGCATTATGCAATTTGGCATTGTTCTATCACTACGAAGGTGAAACAAATGCATTAAATGCCTTACTCCAAGCCTTAAAAAATATAGACCCATTCTATCAGGAACATACGTTCAAGATGGCAACTACAATGGGTATTTTGAAAGAACATCGTATTGCACTTCGTCACTTTTCTCGATTGATTAAAGAAGGCGAAGCGAAGAAAGATCCTTGTGTTTGCCATTTTGCAGCAGTAGCTTCATGTAATATTGCTAAATACGATGAAGCCAAAAAATATTGGGATCTGTATAAAGTGATGGATGAACATTCATCCATACCGCAATATTTTTCAATATTGCTCAAGATGATAAAGACTGATCCATTAAAAGTATCCCTTTCTTATAGTTACTATGCTACGGTTGAAGAGCAGATGACCATATGGGAGCAACAATCTCGTGAGCGCGGTGTAGCTATTGAGCCACAATTTATGAAAGCATTTTTTTATTGGGCATTACAATACGGTGACTATGCTGCGAAACTGAAAAGTATTCAAGTAATGGAGCCATATGCGGATGAGCATGTTGTTACTGCTATGAAACAGTTTTTATTACTACCAGCTGAAGATGATTACTTGAAGCAAATAACAATGTTTGTTCTTCGTTCCATGGGTATTAATGAAGCATTCCAAGTTATGCTAAGTGGACAGAAGGTAAATGTTGAAGCAGAGCGCATACCTGCGATGCCTCCTTTGGAGTTAAGGTATAGCGATCTAGTCTGGGAAGAAGTTGCTCAACTAGCGATTACAAAAACGGCAAAACATTATAATGTGATCCAGCAACATGATATGATTACATTGTGGATTAATTTTCTAAGTAAAAGTTCCAGAACTGCTCCTAAGTTGAATAAGATTGAAGCTTGGGCTGCAGCCATTGAATATCTAACTGCCAAAATGTACAATCGACCAGTAACGTATCATGATGTCGCGCTTCGATACGGAACAAGTATTTCTACAGTTAGTAAACGCGTTAAACAGATAGACGAAATATGTGAAGTGAAAAGCAAGATGAAGTCGATTACTTCTTCTTGGTTTGTTACTTGATAGAGGCAGTTACAAGTCTAACGCAAATGATGATCATTCTATAATAGTAGTATTAGAACAGATAAAGAGACTATGCTATGTGAGATATTTCATTGGCAATAGTCTTTTGCTTTTTCTAATATAGTGTTATCCCAAAGCAATTTGCGATGCTTGACCATTGCGTTTACAACGCTTATAGTTGAAATTGAACTTTATATTATGAACGAGGTGGCTTTGTCATGTCTGAAAAAATTTATGTTGGCGTTGATGTTGGAGGTACAACTGTAAAGTTAGGAATTTGTAATTCAGATGGTACATTATTACAAACATATGAAGGGCCAACAGAGGTTAGTAAAGGGCCGGATACTATTCTTCATAATATTGCAAAATACGTAAAATTAATTGTAGAAGAATCCTCTTATGAATGGTCTCAAGTCGGCGGTGTTGGAATCGGTATCGCTGGATTCTTGGACATCCCTAATGGTATTATGAAAAATTCACCTAATTTAAATTTAAATAATATTGATATTAAAGGCTTTTTGGAGAAAGAGCTTAATACAATAATAAAAGTAAACAATGATGCAAATGTTGCAGCACTTGGGGAAGCTTGGGCTGGAGCGGGGCGTGGTATTGCAAATTGTGTCATGTATACTCTTGGTACTGGCGTAGGTGGAGGCATTATCATCGACGGTAAAATTGTTGAAGGATTCCAAAGTGTTGCAGGCGAGCTAGGTCATATGGCAATTGTACCTGACCTTGAGGCTATACAATGTGGCTGTGGTAAGATGGGTTGCCTTGAAACGGTGTCTTCTGCTACAGGTATTATTCGTATGGCTAAGGAAGCTGTAGCGCGTGGAGACCGTACTTCTCTAGTAGAAGTAGAAGATATTATGGCAAAAGATGTGCTGGATGCAGCAAAAGCAGGGGACGAAGTAGCTACACGTATCGTCAACCGCGCTGCTTATTATCTTGGTCGTTCCATGTCTATGATGTCAGTTATCCTTAATCCAGAATATTATATTATCGGCGGTGGCGTAGCTAAAGCTGGTGATTTCTTATTTAATCAGATTAATGAAGTGTTTGAAAAGTATACGCAAGAAGCTTCAAAAGATGGAGTTAAGATTGTACCTGCGGTGTTAGGTAATAATGCTGGTGTAGTTGGTGCTGCTGGTCTAATTCTAAGAGGATAGTAGGTGTTGCTGAGTGGAAGCGACAACGACTTTGTCACAACTTGTTATTATTACAGGAATGTCTGGTGCAGGTAAAACAATTGCAGTTCAAAGCTTAGAAGATCTAGGCTTTTTCTGTGTAGATAATTTACCGCCCGTGCTTATTCCAAAATTTGCTGAATTGATAGAGCAATCTAATGGAAAAATCGGTAAAGTAGCATTGGTCATAGATTTGCGAGGTAGAGAATTTTTCACTTCTTTATCCGAATCACTGGAATATATGAACAAGCATCATACGATTAGCTGTGAAATTTTATTCCTAGATGCGAAAGATGAAACTCTTATACAGCGCTACAAAGAAAGTAGACGCAGACATCCTATGTCTCAGCATAGTATGCCATTAGAAGGTATACGCGCAGAGCGGACGTTGTTAGAAGATTTGAAAGGCAAAGCTTCTTTAATCATTAATACTAGTGATTTGAAGCCGGCAATGTTAAAAGAACGTATTATTGATCACTTTGGTCAGACACAGTCTACCTCTTTAACTGTAAATATTACTTCTTTCGGATTTAAATACGGAATACCACTCGATGCAGATCTTGTATTCGATGTTCGTTTCTTACCTAATCCACATTATATCGATGAGCTTCGTCCAAATACTGGTCAACATCCAGATGTATATGATTACGTCATGAAATGGCCTGAAACTCAAAAATTTTTGGGGAAATTAGTAGACATGTTAGAATATCTTATTCCTCAATATGATGAGGAAGGAAAAAGTCAGGTCGTAATCGGAATAGGGTGTACGGGTGGAAAGCATCGCTCAGTAGCTATCTCTGAGTACTTAGGTACAGCTTTGAAACTTAAAGCATCAGAACAGATACGTGTTAGTCATCGTGATTCAGAGCGCGACAGGCATTAATGAGAGGAGAGCATGCTCATCGTGCAGAAGGTTGTCAGA
This sequence comes from Paenibacillus endoradicis, assembly GCF_024721975.1. The sequence goes on from NZ_JANQBB010000007.1 coordinate 20,287, forward strand.
CGCCCTAAAATAGTTGTAATTGGTGGAGGAACTGGCTTATCTGTAATGTTGAGGGGTCTGAAAGAAAAACCTCTTGATATTACAGCAATAGTTACAGTTGCCGACGATGGTGGTAGTTCAGGTATTTTAAGAAATGAGCTACAGATCCCTCCACCCGGCGATATTAGAAATGTGTTGTCCGCGTTAGCAGATGCAGAGCCTTTACTTGCAGATGTGTTACAATACCGTTTTAAATCAGGTACAGGATTAGCAGGTCATACGTTGGGTAATCTAATGTTAGCAGCGATGACAGACATTTCTGGGGATTTTGTAACAGGAGTTAAGCAACTTAGTAAAGTTCTAGCTGTACGAGGAAGTGTGTTGCCGGCTGCCAATCGATCTATTGTATTAAAGGCTGAGATGGTAGATGGAACAATCATTACTGGAGAGTCGATGATTCCTAAGGCTGGTGGGGCAATTAAACGAGTCTTTCTTGAACCGCAAGATGTTGAACCTTTACCTGAAGCTGTTGAGGCGATTGAGCAGGCAGATGCGATTCTTATCGGTCCTGGGAGTCTATACACGAGCATCATGCCGAATTTAATGGTTCCGAAGTTAGCGCAAGCTATTGTTGAATCGGAAGCTGTAAAGCTGTTTGTATGTAACGTCATGACGCAGCCCGGAGAGACAGATAATTACTCAGTTAGTGATCATCTGGACGCAATCTATGATCATATCGGTCATCATTTGTTCGATTATGTTATTGTAAATAATGGTGAAATACCTCCTCACGTAGAAAGCAAATATGCTGAGATAGGTGCAAAAGCAGTACAATTAGATATTGATGAAGTAACAAAGCGTGGTTATCATGTCATTGCGGATCAACTCGTACTATTCCGTACTTTTCTAAGACATGATGCAGAAAGGTTAAGTCATCATATTTATAAACTAGTTGAGAACTGGATGCTTAGAAAGAGGTGAGATGAAATGTCTTTTGCGGCACAGACCAAGAAGGAATTAACGATGATACAGACAGATGACTGTTGCGAAAGAGCAGAATTAGCGGCTCTTATGCGAATGAATGGATCTGTCAGTTTATCGAGCCGCAAGGTCGTATTAGATATTTCAACGGAAAACGCTGCGATTGCTCGTAGAATATATACACTCGTGAAGAAGCATTTTGCGGTACACGTAGAATTGCTTGTTCGTAAAAAAATGCGCTTGAAAAAGAATAATGTCTATATTGTTCGGATGCCTGAGCGCGTGCAAGAAATATTGAGTGAGTTGAAAATTGTATCTGAAGGATTTATGTTTACCTCAGATATAGACAAGGATATTATTAAGAAAAACTGCTGTAAGCGTTCCTACTTAAGAGGAGCATTTCTTGCTGGCGGTTCGGTTAATAATCCAGAAGGTTCATCATATCATTTAGAGATATCATCTATGTATGAGGAACATTGTAAGTCATTAGTCGATCTTGCTAATAAGTTTTATTTGAATGCTAGGTGCATTGAACGCAAAAAGGGTTTTATTTTCTACATCAAAGAGGGCGAAAAAATCATTGAGTTGCTGAACATTATCGGCGCGCATCAAGCCTTATTCAAATTTGAGGATGTTAGAATTATGCGTGATATGCGTAACTCAGTGAATCGTATCGTCAATTGTGAAACAGCTAATTTGAACAAAACGATTGGTGCTGCGGTTAGACAAATCGATAATATAAAGCTTTTGCAACGAGAATTTGGACTTGATAACTTACCGGATAAGATTCGAGAGGTGGCTGAAGTACGCTTGCAGCATCCTGATCTGAACTTAACGGAAGTTGGAGAAATGCTGAAGGTCAAAGTAAGTAAGTCGGGTGTTAATCACCGTTTACGCAAAATAGACGAACTTGCTGAAAAAATACGGAATGGTTCAACTTTATCCTAGTAGAAACATGACGAAAATGGTATAATAACTTGTAAAGCTCTATTTATGAACGATTATGAATTAATGACTTAATTATATAGGGGGTATGTTTATCATGGCAAGGCTTCCAGTTGTTGTTCGTCTAAAAACAGGACTACACGCAAGACCAGCAGCATTATTTGTACAAGAAGCAAACAAATTTTCCTCCGAGGTATTTGTTGAAAAAGACGATAAAAAAGTGAACGCTAAGTCGATCATGGGTATTATGAGTCTGGCAATTAGCTCTGGTACGGAAATTACAATTAGTGCAGAGGGTTCTGATGCAGAACAGGCAGTTAATGGATTGATTGCATTAGTAAGCAAAGAAGAATTGGAAAACCAATAATAATTAAGCGCATCAATTATGGTTTTTATAAGTCCTTTGTATGTAGATGGATGAAAAGCTATAGAAGGATACCGAGTTATATTCGCATTTTGTGAATATAACTCGGTATCCTTTTTTGCATTTTCTAATGATTAGGAGAGTGCTACTGCTTTTGAACTTAGTCAATCATAAAAGCAGCCTGCATGTTCGAGAGAAAGAGCATTCCTCGTCTCTTCATGCAGGCTGCTTTATATTGTAATGATAATTATAATTACATTTTGTTGGGATCAAGTTCAAGGTTCAAACTATCAATCATACCTTTAAGTTTATTTGCTGATTTCTCGAATAATTGTTGCTCGTCCGGCGTTAGATTCAACTGGAGTGTTTGACGAACACCGCTGCGATCTACGATACATGGAACTCCTAGATAGACATCGGATACGTCACAATAGTTATCTAGCAGTGTAGATACGTTCAATACAGCACCTTCATCATCAAAGATTGCCGTTACAATACGATCAAGGGCAAGTGCGATGGCGTAGTAAGTAGAGCCTTTTGCCTCTATGATCTCGTACGCAGCGTCACGGGTATGAGTGAAGATATGTTCTTTAACATCGTCAGCAAGATCTAGATCTACACCGGCCACATTAGCTAAGCTCCATACCGGAAGCTCGGAATCTCCATGCTCCCCAATAATATGAGCATGTACACTACGAGGATCGATTTTCAATTCTTGGCCCAACAAGTAACGGAATCTTGCACTATCAAGCAATGTACCAGATCCGATGACACGGTTAACTGGCCAGCCAGATTTTTTAAGTGCTACATAGCTCATAATATCAACTGGATTAGTTGCGATAAGAAGAATTGCTTCTTGATTGTAAGGTAAAATTTGTTTGATAATGCTATCAAAAATATCAGCATTACGTTGTAGTAAGTCAGTACGAGATTCACCAGGTTTTTGTGCGGCACCTGCAGTAATTACAATAATGTCTGCACCTACGCAATCAGCATAATTACCTGCCCATAATTTAGCGCCACCTACATATGGCATACCGTGATTCATATCTAGTGCATCACCTGCTGCTTTGGCATGATTTGCATCTATAAGAACTAGTTCATCCACGCGATTACGAAGCAATAGCGTATATGCCGTTGTAGAGCCTACCGCTCCTGTACCGATCATAACAAGTTTACGTGTTTTCATTGTTATTCCTCACTCTCTTTGAAATAAGGTTTGTTTAGATAATAATAGAACGTGGCCATAAGTACACCGCCGCCCATAATATTACCTAACGTTGCAGGGATGAGGTTGTGTAGTATGTCTCCGATGCTAATTGTTCCCCAGCCTTGAGCCGCTATAGATATAGCGAAAACAGACATATTTGCAATACTATGTTCAAATCCAGCGATGAAGAAGCTGAATACCAACAATATCATTACGAACATTTTTGCCCCATCAGTTTTCATAAAGTATGGGATGAAAAATGCTAAACATACAAGCCAATTACATAAGATAGCACGGAAAAATATTTCCACTGTTGAAGCATCAATTTTTTTGTGAGCAACTTCTAATAAAAAAGTATGAACCTTTGCATCAGCAAAAAGTTGTGTCAACCAAATGAGGATTGCGAATAAGATTGCTCCAATAATATTTCCTATATAACTAGATAATAGCATTTTTAGTGTATCTACCCAAGTCATTTTGCGACGCAACGTGGCATAGCTGAGATAAAATGTATTACCTGTAAATAAGTCTCCACCAGCGTAGTAGATTAGAATAATAGCCATACCGAATGTCAATGCAGCAGCAGGATATGCCATCGGTGATTCAACTTGATAGAAGAGAGCTCCCGTTTTAAAGGCGACGATAACACCGAATCCGATAAACATGCTTGCCATAATTGATCTCAATAAAGAGCGGAATTTATTTTCTTGAAATATAGATAATTTCTTTGCGGCTAGTTGTTCGACTTTGGATAATGCTTCTGTTTCCATAATAGAATTCCTCCAAGTAAAGCAAAATCTGTTAGTTGATTCATATATGTATCATAATGTGTACAGTATAATATTGTATGTGACAAAAATCACGAATAGGGAAGTTGTGGGAATTAAGCAAATAAAAAGGACGATAGCTCATGACTTCACAGTGAACAAAACTATTCGTTCACTGTGAATCAATTGCTGTCGTCCCTATAGATGTACTATATGTTTGTAATGAATTATTCTACACGTTCAATAACTTTATCGATTAAGCCATATTCCATTGCTTCTTGAGCGCTCATGAAGTAATCGCGATCAGTATCCTTTTCAAGACGTTCAATAGTATTACCAGAACGCTCTGCAAGAATGCCATTCAATTTTTCACGCATTTTAATAATGCGGTTAGCACGAATTGCAATATCACTAGCTTGACCTTCAGCGCCGCCAAGTGGTTGATGAATCATTACTTCACTGTTTGGAAGTGCGAAACGCTTGCCCTTCGCTCCAGCAGTAAGTAAAAATGCACCCATTGAAGCTGCCATCCCTACACAAATTGTAGATACATCAGGTTTAATATATTGCATCGTATCGTAGATAGCCATACCTGCAGTGATTGAGCCACCGGGACTATTAATGTATAGATGAATGTCTTTTTCTGGATCGTCTGCTGTTAAGAAAAGCATCTGAGCGATGATGGAATTGGCAACGACGTCGTTTACACCAGATCCAAGAATGATGATGCGATCCTTCAGAAGTCGAGAATAAATATCATAAGAACGTTCTCCGCGATTACTTTGCTCGATAACCATTGGTACAAAGTTCATTTTTAACCAATCCTCCTAAAACTTTTCATTAACTACTTGGTACAACATCCTGTAGATGAAAAGTAGCATCGAAAGCACGACTTAACTTTTCATTAACTACTTGGTACAACATCTTGTAGATGAAAAGTAACATCGAAAGTTCCTCTTCAACTAAGTTGTGTAAATATCATAATAGAATTTTAATCAAAAGTCAAAGATAGTCAAACTTTATTTTTACTTCTCCATTGTTACCTATATTTGTAATATATAAACCTAATAAATTGGAGTAACTGTATCAGCTAAACATGATCATGAAAACAAAAAAGCCTGTACAAGTTATTTACTTGTACAGGCTTGGAAATAATAACGTATGTTTGTTATAAATAAGGTATGAAAGTATTATGGCGCGCCCGCTAGGAATCGAACCTAGATCTCAGGCTCCGGAGGCCTACGTCATATCCATTGGACCACGGGCGCTAATATAAGATAACATTGTAGATTATATGGGATAATATGAAGTGAAGCAAGTTTAAAATTTTATTAATTTATTAGAGCAATCGCTTACATGACGAAACAGCACTTGCAGTACGTTAAAATATTAGGTAAAATGATAGTGGGACTTAAAACACACCGCAGGGACATTAAATGTCCAACAAGTTCTGAGGTTAATGTGGTATTCGTGGACTCTTTCCGATGGAGTGATGGTATTTATGCGTCAGCTTATTGAACTGCAAAGGCAGTTAGTACCTGAGCTTTTGGATGTTATGAGAAAGCGGTATAGAATTTTGCAGCAAGTGATGCTTGCAGGAACGATTGGTCGCCGTGCGTTAGCAACAACATTATCGATGACCGAACGAGTACTAAGAGCTGAAACAGAGCTGTTGAAAGAACAAGGACTTCTTATTATTCAATCTTCTGGAATGCAATTAAGCGAAGATGGCAAGAAAACGCTTGAGGAAATTGAGCAACTTGGCGATTTCGTATTCGGTAGTTCAGAAATAGAAGAAAAGCTTAAGTCAATGTATGGTTTGAAACAAGTCATCGTAGTGCCAGGTGATTCAGAACAATCTGAAATTGCCAAGAAAGAATTGGGTCGTGCAACTGGCCTTCTGCTTAAGCAAGCGATACGTTCTGGCGATGTTATAGCGGTATCAGGCGGAACGACAACTGCACAAGTTGCCAAGTACATGAGTCTACCTAATACTATCAAAGATGTTGTATTTGTACCTGCGCGTGGTGGTCTTGGCGAAAGCTTGGATTATCAAGCCAATACAATCGTTTCTATGATGGCCAAACGTACTGGTGGACATTACCGATTACTACATGTACCCGATCATATTAGCTCTGACGCGTATGAGTCGATGATTCAAGAACCTTCCATTAAGGAAATTGTTCAAGTTATTCGAAATGCACGAATTATTGTGCATGGCATTGGTGACGCTATTGTAATGGCTAGAAGAAGAAAGACTGATCCTGAAGAATTGCAGGCTATGCTTGACGAGGGTGCAATGGCGGAATCATTCGGTTTTTACTTTAATCGAAGTGGTGAACTCATACACAAAATGAAAACAGTAGGTATGCGACTTGAGGATATAGCTAAAACTGAAGTGTTGATAGCAGTTGCTGGCGGTGCTAGTAAAGCCGAAGCTATTGATTCGATCATGAAGTTTGGATATGATCACGCACTTGTCACTGATGAAGGGGCAGCGTTGCGGATTATAGAGATGTATGAAGCTAATGGGCATCACGGCGAAGTGTAATTAATTACACTCGTCTTAAATAAATTTTTTCAAAAAACAAATCAACCTTAGGAGGATTTACTTATGATTAAAGTAGGTATTAATGGATTTGGACGTATTGGTCGCTTGGCATTCCGCCGCATTCAAAACGTGGAAGGTATTCAAGTAGTAGCAATTAATGACTTAACGGATGCTAAAATGCTAGCACATTTGCTTAAATATGATACAACTCAAGGTCGTTTCGACGGTGATGTTGAAGTACATGATGGTTTCTTCAAAGTAAATGGCAAAGAAGTTAAAGTTCTTGCTAACCGCAACCCAGAAGAACTTCCATGGGGCGAGCTTGGCGTAGACATCGTATTGGAATGTACAGGTTTCTTCACAACTAAAGAAGCTGCTGAAAAACACCTTAAAGGTGGAGCTAAAAAAGTTGTTATCTCTGCTCCAGCTACAGGCGATATGAAAACTATCGTTTACAACACTAACCATGATATTCTAGATGGTACTGAAACAGTTATCTCTGGTGCTTCTTGTACTACTAACTGTCTAGCTCCTATGGCTCAAGTATTGAACGAACAATTCGGTATCGTTCAAGGTCTTATGACAACGATCCATGCTTACACAGGTGACCAAAATACACTAGATGCACCACACCCTAAAGGTGACTTCCGTCGTGCTCGTGCAGCGGCTGAAAATATCATTCCTAACACAACTGGTGCTGCTAAAGCAATCGGTCTAGTAATTCCTGACCTTAACGGTAAACTTGATGGTGCAGCTCAACGTGTACCAACACCAACTGGTTCTCTAACTGAGCTTGTTACTGTGTTGAATAAAAAAGTAACAGTTGATGAAGTTAACGCTGCTATGAAAGCTGCTGCTAACGAATCATTCGGTTACACAGAAGACGAAATCGTATCTTCTGACGTAATTGGTATTACTTATGGTTCTCTATTCGATGGAACTCAAACTAAAGTTCAAACAGTTGGCGACCAACAATTGGTTAAAACTGTAGCATGGTACGACAACGAAATGTCATACACATCTCAATTGATTCGTACAGTTGAACATTTTGCAAAACTTATCAAGTAGTATTTGAGCAATATCAAAGAGCGGAAACAGTGATATTGTTTCCGCTCTTTATATATAATCGTTTCGTGAAGTTTCAACAATATTAGCATGACAAGGTTTTGTGGTTCTAAGCTATAGACAATATAAATGGTGCGGAGGAACGTCTAATGAATAAGAAAAGTGTACGTGATATCGAAGTAACTGGAAAACGAGTATTTGTTCGTGTAGATTTTAATGTTCCACTTGAAGATGGAAAAATTACAGATGACAAACGTATTCGCGAGACATTGCCTACAATCAATTTCCTAATTGAAAATGGTGCTAAAGTTATTCTAGCTAGCCACCTTGGTCGCCCAGATGGCGAAGTAGTTGAAGAGCTTCGTCATACTGCAAGTGCAGTTCGTCTTTCTGAGTTACTTGGCAAACCAGTTGTTAAAGCTAATGAGTCAGTTGGCGATGCTGTTAAAGCACTTATCGCTGACATGAACAATGGCGATGTATTGTTGCTTGAAAACGTTCGTTTTAATGCTGGTGAAGAGAAAAATGATCCAGAATTAGCGAAACAATTTGCTGATCTTGCTGATCTATTCGTAAACGATGCATTTGGTGCTGCTCACCGTGCTCATGCTTCCACAGAAGGTATCGCTCATTATCTACCAGCAGTTTCTGGTTTGCTTATGGAGAGAGAATTGGATGTATTAGGCAAAGCGCTTAACAATCCAGCTCGTCCTTTCACAGCTATCGTTGGTGGTTCTAAAGTTAAAGATAAAATTGCTGTAATCGAAAAAATGATCGAAATCGCTGATAACATCATTATCGGTGGCGGTCTTTCTTATACATTCTTCAAAGCTCAAGGTCATGAAATTGGTCAATCTCTTCTTGATAACAGTAAACTTGATCTTGCACTTGAGTTCATTGAAAAAGCGAAAGCTGCTGGCAAGAACCTATACTTACCGGTTGATATCGTTGTAACTGATGAGTTCAGTGCAAAAGCTAATACAAAAATTGTTTCTGTTGACAGCATTCCTGCTGACATGGAAGGTATCGATATCGGACCTAAAACTCGTGAAATCTACGCTGAAGTTATCAAAAACTCTAAGCTAGTAGTGTGGAACGGACCTATGGGCGTATTTGAAATCGAGCCATTCTCTCATGGTACTCAAGCAGTAGCGAAAGCAACAGCTGAAACTGAAGGTTACACAGTAATCGGTGGTGGAGATTCTGCAGCAGCAGCTGAGAAATTTGGCCTAGCGGATCAAATGAACTTCATCTCAACTGGTGGCGGTGCTTCCCTTGAATTCATGGAAGGTAAAGCTCTTCCAGGTGTAGTTGCACTTAACGACAAATAAGAACTAATCGTTCTAACATAAGCGTTCGATATACTTTTCATATACTGGCTAAGTATATCGAACGCTAAAAAGTTTTGACCATGCTCTCGAAGTAACTTTTCATTAACCGGGAAGTGAACCGAGAAGCAATAAAGAGTTTTTAATGTATGCTTTCGAAGTAACTTTTCGTTACAGAGAAGTTGTTTTTGAAAGTTAACGAAAAGTTTTTGGGAGGGTATATGATGAGTAGAACACCTATTATTGCAGGTAACTGGAAAATGTTCAAAACGATTTCAGAAGCGGTTTCTTTCTTCGATGCTGTTAAAGGTAAAGCTGAAGTTGCTGGAGTAGAAAGCGTAATTTGTGCACCATTTACAAATCTACCAGCACTTGTTGAGGCTGCTAAAGGCACATCTATTGCTATTGGCGCACAAAACCTTCACTTTGAAGATAACGGTGCTTTCACTGGTGAGATCAGTGGAGTAATGTTGAAAGATCTAGGCGTGAAATATGTATTGATCGGACACTCTGAGCGTCGTCAATATTTCGCTGAAACTGATGAAACAGTTAACAAAAAGGTTCATGCTGCGATTAAACATAACCTAGTACCTATCGTATGTATTGGTGAAAAGCTTGAAGAGCGTGAAGCTGGTACGACTAAAGATGTATGTAAAGTTCAAACTGAAGCTGCTCTTAAAGGTCTATCTGCAGCTCAAGTAGCGGACATCGTTATTGCATATGAACCAATTTGGGCAATCGGAACTGGTAAATCATCAACGTCCGCTGACGCTCAAGAAGTTATCTGTTATGTACGTAGCGTTGTTGCTGAATTGTATGATCAAGCAACTGCTGATGCTGTTCGTATTCAATACGGCGGTAGTGTTAAACCGGAAAATGTAACTGAGTACATGAGTCAAGCCGATATCGACGGAGCACTAGTAGGTGGCGCAAGTCTTGAGCCAAACTCCTATATCGCACTTGTCGAGGGGGCCAAGTAAGATGGCTAATCGCAAACCTGTTGCACTTATTATTATGGATGGCTTCGGTCTTCGTAATGATGTTGTTGGTAACGCCGTAGCACAGGCTAATAAGCCCAACTATGATCGTTATTTGACTCAATATCCGAATACAACTCTAACAGCATGTGGTGAAGCAGTGGGTCTACCAGAGGGGCAAATGGGTAACTCTGAAGTAGGACACTTGAACATCGGTGCAGGACGTATTGTATATCAAGATTTAACTCGTATTACGAAGTCTGTTCGTGATGGCGATTTCTATGATAATGAAACATTGCTTAAAGCATTGCTTCATGCCAAAGAAAATGGTAAAAAACTTCACCTTTACGGATTGTTATCTGATGGTGGTGTTCATAGCCATATCGATCATCTATTCGCTTTGCTTGATCTTGCGAAACGTAACGATTTCTCTGACGTATATATTCATGCTTTCTTAGATGGCCGTGATGTATCTCCCGATAGTGGGCTTGGTTATGTTGAAAGATTACAAGCGAAAATTCAAGAAGTAGGCGTTGGTAAAATCGCAACACTTCAAGGTCGTTATTATGCAATGGACCGTGACAAACGCTGGGATCGTGTAGAGAAATCTTATCGTTCTATGGTGTATGGTGATGGCCCTTCTGCAACAGACGCTTTGCAAGCTGTTAAAGATTCTTACGCTGCCAACGTATATGATGAATTCTTCGTACCTACCGTAATGTTACAAGAAGATGGTAGCCCTGTGGGATTAGTTGAAACTGGAGATTCCGTAATCTTCTTCAACTTCCGTCCTGACCGCGCGATCCAACTTTCTCAAGTATTTACGAATGAAGAGTTCCCTGGATTTGATCGTGGTGAGAAATTACCGAAAGATCTATTCTTTGTATGTTTGACATTGTTCAGTGAAACAGTTGGTGGATTAGTTGCTTACTCGCCGAAAAACCTTGATAACACGCTTGGTGAAGTATTGGCGCAAAACAACTTGAAACAACTTCGTACAGCTGAAACTGAAAAATATCCGCATGTAACGTTTTTCTTCAGTGGTGGACGTGATAAAGAACTACCTGGTGAAACTCGTGTCTTGATTAACTCTCCAAAAGTTGCGACATATGACTTGCAACCAGAGATGAGTGCTTATGAATTAGCAGAATCTACTGTTCGTGAGATTGAATCAGACAAACATGATGTTATTATTCTTAACTTTGCAAACCCAGATATGGTTGGTCACTCTGGTATGCTTGAACCGACAATTAAAGCGGTAGAAGCTACAGATGAGTGTGTTGGTAAAGTAGTAGACGCTGTACTTGCAAAAGGTGGCGTATGTCTAATTACTGCTGACCATGGTAATGCTGATATGGTGTTTGATGAAAATGGTCGTCCTCATACGGCACATACAACAAACCCAGTTCCATTCATTGTGACTTCCAATGATGTGCAATTACGTGATGGCGGAATCTTAGCTGATATCGCTCCAACTATGCTAACATTACTTGAAGTAGCAAAACCAGAAGAAATGACAGGCTCTACATTGATTAAGTAGTGTCATTCCATGTACAATATAAATATATAATTTAATTCGAGAAGTAATCCCTGATCGCTAAATATCAAAGGGAACTTAACTTTTTGAAATAATATTTAAAACCTAAAGGAGTTGTAACTTAATGTCTATTATCGTTGACGTATACGCACGCGAAGTTCTTGACTCTCGTGGTAATCCTACTGTAGAAGTAGAAGTTTCTCTTGAATCTGGTGGCAAAGGCCGCGCAATCGTTCCATCTGGTGCATCTACTGGTGCATACGAAGCTGTTGAGCTTCGTGATGGCGACAAATCTCGTTACCTAGGAAAAGGTGTAGTGAAAGCTGTTGACAATGTTAACACAATCATCGCTCCAGAAATTATTGGTCTTGATGCTCTTGATCAAGTTGCTATCGACCGTAAAATGATTCAATTAGATGGTACTGCTAACAAAGCTAAACTAGGTGCTAACGCTATTCTTGCAGTATCTATGGCTACTGCTCGTGCAGCTGCTGATGCTCTTGATGTACCTCTTTACACATACCTTGGTGGATTCAATGCTAAAGTATTGCCAGTTCCAATGATGAACATCATCAATGGTGGTGAGCATGCTGATAACAACATCGACGTTCAAGAATTCATGGTTCTTCCTGTTGGTGCTGAGACTTTCAAAGAAGCTCTTCGTATTGGTGCTGAAATCTTCCATAACCTTAAAGCTGTTCTTCATGACAAAGGTCTTAACACAGCTGTTGGTGATGAAGGTGGATTCGCTCCGAACCTTGGTTCTAACGAAGAAGCAATTGTTACAATTATCGAAGCTATCGAGCGTGCTGGTTACAAACCAGGCGAAGATGTATTCCTTGGTATGGACGTAGCTGCTACTGAGTTCCATAAAGATGGCAAATACGTTCTAGCTGGTGAAGGTAAATCCTTTACATCTGCAGAGTTCGTTGACCTTCTTGCTTCTTGGGTTGATAAATACCCAATTCTTACAATTGAAGATGGCCTTGGTGAGGATGACTGGGAAGGTTGGAAACTTCTTACTGAAAAACTTGGTAAGAAAGTTCAATTGGTTGGTGATGACTTGTTCGTTACTAACACTGAACGTCTATACGATGGTATCGAAAAAGGCGTTGGTAACTCAATCCTAGTTAAAGTTAACCAAATCGGTACATTGACTGAAACTTTCGATGCAATCGAAATGGCTAAACGTGCTGGATATACAGCAGTTATCTCTCACCGTTCGGGTGAATCAGAAGACAGCACAATCGCTGACATTGCTGTTGCGACTAACGCTGGACAAATCAAAACGGGTGCTCCTTCTCGTACTGACCGTGTTGCTAAATACAACCAATTGCTTCGTATCGAAGATCAACTTGGTTCTACAGCTCAATATGCTGGTAAAACTGCATTCTACAACTTGAAAAAATTCAAATAAGTTAATTCGTTAACTTATTATAAATAAGGGAAGTATTTCTTGCGTCTTAACAGATGAGGGAGTACTTCCCTTTTTTGTGCTCTTTTCTATACCATTTAGGAATAGACATATTGCAGTTATAGCTTTAATTTTGCAACTATCACATGAAAAACATCACTCTAGGTAATAATGAACCTAATAAATGCTGATGAGTGGGTGATGAATTATGAATGAGCCGATAAGTGAATTTGATAATAGATCTATTAATGAACCAACTAGTAATCAAAAGAAGGCAGCCAAAAACGACTCACGAAACGAGCCTAATAACGAATCACACAATGAGCTTAAAAATGAATCCAAGAACGACTCGCAAAAAGAACAAAAGAACGGTCCGATAATTGGTATGCAAATGTATTCGATGAAAAGACTCGCAGAATATGATATGACAAAAACTTTTGAAGATATTGCAAAAATAGGATATCAAGCAGTAGAGCTAGTTGGATATTATACGTATAATCCTCAACAAATGAGAAGAAACGTAAAGCGTTTCAATCTTAAAGTTCCATCAATTCACGTGCCATTACGTATTTATGACGAAGAAAAAATAATGGTGGATTTTGAGAAGTCTGCAGAATTTGCTGCGGAGATTGGTGCAAAATATATTGTTATTCCTTGGTTGCCGATTAGTGAGAAATTCAAAGAAACTGAAATACAATATCTCGTGCATTTAATTGGATCATGTATATCGATTTCTAGAAAGAATGGTTTACAACTTGTTCTTCATAATTACTCCAGAGAATTTAAAACAATAAATGATGAATTCGTACTGGAGGATTTAATAGGTCCATTTGATAAAGAGCAACTACAGTTAGAGCTGGATTTCGGAACGATTTATTTATCAGGTATTGATCCGTTTAAGATTTATCGAGAATATGAGGATCGAACACCATTGATCCATTTAAGAGATATAACTTATGGAAGACGAGATTGTAATCTTGGACAAGGTAAAATAGATTATGCTGGACAGTTACATCGATTACCTCATTTAGACGATAAAATACTGTACGTTGAACAACAATTGGATAGACAAAACGGACTGGAGCATGCTCGAAAAAATTTTGAATTTGTTAAAGAGCAAATCCAAAGACGTCTACCACCGAATCAGTATCAATTCTGATAACAACGTGTCCTATTGTATCAGCGCCTAATATATGTTAGAATCATATTATCTATTTTTGTATGGATTGGCTATGCTGGAGGTGGAAGAAATGGAAATTGCTTTGCAAATCTTACTAATTATTTTTGCGCTTGGTTTGATTGGAGCAGTATTGCTACAAAAAGGTAAAAGCGCGGGACTTACTGGTGCAATCACTGGTGGTGCTGAACATTTATTCGGTAAACAAAAGGCTCGTGGTTTAGACCTATTTTTGGAGCGTCTAACTGTGGTTTTGGCTGCAGGTTTCTTTATTTTGGCGTTAATAGTATCGTATTTTGTAGGTGTATAATTAAAGCATTGAAAAGCGAGGGATCCCCTCGCTTTTTTTTGTTGGTAACATACATATATTAGGATTGAATCAATCACATGATGTGTATACTTTATATAGGTAGTTCAAAAACATACTTTAATAATGAAGTAATTCTGGAAGTTTAATCGGCGTTGAATATGAAGTGTTGCTTTTTGAACATGCAATTATTAGTAACAATTATAGATAAGAATGAGGAGACAAATTTATGGTGAACGAGAGTCAATTGCTCGAATTTATGAAAGAAATCGCATATAAACCAATGACATATCAAGAACTAGAACAGCATTTTGAAATACGTGAGGCATCAGATTTCAAAGCTTTTCTAAAAATGCTTGTCGCTTTAGAAGAAGAAGGGAAGATCATTAGAACCCGCACTGAACGTTACGGTGTGCCTGAGCGAATGAATTTATTACGTGGACGGATACAAGCACATGCCAAAGGTTTTGGATTTCTTATTCCAGATGATAAGGAACATGGCGATGTATATATTCACGCCAACGACTTAAAAAGTGCTATGAATGGTGATATTGTCCTTATTCGTATTACAAGCAAAAGTGAAGCTGGAGGACGGATGGAGGGAGAAGTCGAGCGTATTGTAGTACGTGCGGTTTCTCAAGTCGTAGGTGTTATTGAGCATCACGAAGCTTTTGCATTCGTTATGCCAGATGATCAAAGGATTAATCGCGACATTTTTATTCCTAAGGGTAAAGCAAAAGGTGCCGTTTCTGGTCAAAAGGTAGTCGTTCAAATCAATGTATACCCTGAAGGTAGATCTGCTGCTGAGGGTGAAGTTATTGAAATACTTGGGCACAAAAATGATCCAGGTGTAGATATATTGTCCATAATACGTAAACATCAATTGCCAGAAAAATTCCCCGAGGAAGTTATGGCAGAAGCAGAAGCTGCTCCTGATGTCATTACTGAGGAAGAAATTACGAGTCAAAATCGTCGCGATTTACGTAATGAAGTAATCGTAACGATCGATGGTGCAGATGCCAAAGATCTTGACGATGCTGTTCATGTAAAACGTTTAGAAAATGGTAACCTATTGCTCGGAGTACATATTGCTGATGTAGGTTACTATGTAAAGGAACGTTCTGCACTTGATCAAGAAGCATTCCTTCGTGGATGCAGTGTGTATTTGGTCGATCGAGTTATTCCGATGTTACCACATCGTTTGTCTAACGGGATCTGTTCATTGAACCCACAAGTAGATCGTTTGACGCTTTCATGTGAAATTGAATTTGATGCAGAGACACTAAAGCAGGTTAGACATGACATATTTACAAGTGTTATTCGTACAACAGAGCGTATGACTTATACAGATGTACGTGATATTTTAACAGCTACAGAGGAAGAGCCTCAGACGGAATTGAAAGAACGTTACGCTCCGTTATTAGATATGTTTGAACTTATGGAACATTTAGCAATGAGATTGCGTAAGAGTCGCATGAAGCGCGGAGCGATTGACTTTGATTTCCAAGAGTCGAAGATCATTGTCGATGAGAACGGCAAAGCTGTAGATATCGTGAAGCGTGAGCGTTCAGTTGCAGAACAGATTATTGAGGAGTTTATGTTGGTCGCGAATGAAACAGTAGCAGAGCATTTCTACTGGATGAAAGTGCCTTTCTTATATCGTATCCATGAGGATCCAGATCAAGAAAAACTACAGACATTTATGACATTTGCTGCGAACTTTGGTCATGTTGTTAAAGGAAAAGGGAATTCTGTACATCCACGTGCATTACAGACACTGCTTGATAAAATTCAAGGTACGAAGGAAGCAACGGTAATCTCGACGATGATGCTTCGTTCTATGAAGCAAGCAAAATATGATGCGGAAAGCTTAGGTCACTTTGGACTTGCAGCAGAGTATTATTCTCATTTCACATCACCAATTCGTCGTTATCCCGATCTTGCCATCCACCGTGTCATTCGTGAAGTTATTGAAGGTGGCGGTACGCTAAGTAATAAACGTCAGGAAGCTTTAGCTATTCGTATGCCAGATGTTGCTCAGCATTCCTCACAACGAGAACGTATTGCCGTAGAGGCGGAACGGGATACGGATCGCTTGAAAAAATGTGAGTATATGCTTGATAAAGTAGGTGAGACATTCACTGGGATTATTGGCAGTGTAACAAGTTTCGGAATGTTCGTAGAGCTTGAAAATTCTGTTGAAGGATTAATTCGTCTTGGGGACATGACAGACGATTATTACAATTTCCATCAAGATCATATGATACTTGTTGGTGAGCGTACTTCTAAAATATATCGTATCGGCGATGAAGTGGAAATTACAGTAAATCGTGTGAATATGAGTGACCATACGATTGACTTCGTGTTTGCAGGTACGAAAGGAAACAGTGATCGCTACTTCGGTAGAGCCGGTCGCAAACGTCAAGATACAGCGTCAGCAGGTGATCGCAAACCAGCTCGAGGAGGAAAACCTGCCTCATCTGCTGGAGGGAGTAGTACTGATCGACGTAAGCCAAGAGATGGTGGAGACAATCGCCCTCGTCAAGGAGATAAGCGCTCTGCTGCAACTGATACTCGTGGTAGTAAAGGAAAGAAGAAAGACTTTAAACGTGGTCCGCGTACGAGTGCAGTAACTGATGGTAAGACAGCGAATCCATGGACTGAAGACACCACTCGCTTAGTTCTAGATTTTGATGCAGTGGACAAAGAAAAGGGAGCTACTCAGCCAGATCGTGAAGAGAGTGGAACATACTTCTCAAATCCATTTGCAGGCAAAGCACCAAGGAAGAAAAAGTCCAGCTCATCTCAAGGTGACAATAAGAAGTATCGTAAGAAGACATCAACAAGCGGTGTGTTCAATGGTGGTAAAGACAGTTCCAAATCATCAGGAGTTGTGCTAGACCCAGCTCAGAAAAAGGCAAAGAAGAAAAAAGATAAGGCTAAGAAAGCAATGGGTGGTTTTGTTCGTAAAAAGAAATAATTAACAATTTCTTTACCGAATATTAATACATTTAGATGAATAAAGGGAGAAAGCAAAAGGGCTAAAACTATTGCTTTTTCCCAATTCCTATAGTAAACTCAAGCTAACTGATATGATTCACCTGTATTCACATATTGAAAAGGGTATCATCATCTTCATGAACCTTTTTCAATGTGTGAATTTTTTGTTTTACAACGAAATAGGCGCATATTATTCATTCATAAAGGAGGCTATTTCACATGCAACAAGGTACAGTTAAATGGTTTAACGCAGAAAAAGGCTACGGCTTTATCGAAGTTGAAGGCGGCAACGATGTATTCGTACATTTCTCCGCAATCACTGGCGACGGCTTCAAAACTCTTGAAGAAGGCCAACAAGTTGAGTTCAACGTAGTTGACGGCAACCGTGGACCACAAGCAGAAAACGTAGTTAAGCTTTAATAGCTTACTTGCGCTAATGCGTGAACGAAGAACCGACCTGGACCATTTATGGCTAGGCGGTTCTTCTTGTCTCTAGGACAATATTGCTTTTGTGTAGTTTAATTGCTACAATATAATTCCATGAGATTAGAAGTAGAGAGGTGAATGGTATGGTTAAAAAAGTAACGGAGAGTAAGCCATTAGCACAAAACAAAAAGGCTTCTCATGATTACTTTATTGAAGAAACCTTGGAAGCTGGGATGGTTCTAACAGGTACTGAGATCAAATCTCTTCGTACTGGTAGAGCTAATATTAATGATGCATTTGCAACGATTCGTAATGGCGAAATCTTTGTTCATAATCTGCATATTAGTCCTTTTGAGCAAGGGAATATTCATAATCCAGTTGACCCTACACGTGCTCGGAAGCTTTTGCTTCACAAATCTCAGATTGTTAAACTTCTGGGTCAAGCTAAGCAAGAAGGATATTCCATTGTGCCATTGAAAATTTATGTGCGAAATGGTTATGCGAAGCTTTTGATTGGACTTGGTAAAGGTAAGAAACAATACGATAAACGTGATACCGCAGCCAAACGTGATTCGCAGCGTGATATTCAACGTATTTTACGTGAAAAGCAAAAAGTAATTCGCTAAGTAGAAAACGAGTTTATTTACTCTTTAGAAGTGATTTTCTTGTTTTCCAATGATCATACAGTGTGTAATGATGTAAATCATGATATACTAAAAGTATTGAATCGGTTATGCATGAACATGTTATATATTTGCATATACTGTAGTTGTAATTAAATCTTATTAGTCGGTGGCTAATGAGTACATTAATCCGTGCTTACTTCTTGTTGAAGCAAGCGCTCCTAAGCTAAAGCTTGTTAATATGAGCTTTAAGCCATTTAGGGGGCGTTTATGGATTCGACGGGGACTGGACGAGCGCGGGTCGCGAGTAGTGGGGCCGCGTCCACTTTAAAACGCTAAAGCCTATTAAACGGCAAACAACAAACAAACTACGCATTAGCAGCTTAATAACCTGTTAGCGTGCTCCTCCTCGGCATCGCCCATGTGATCGGGATAGGGGCTAACTCATAGTGGGATACGCTGTCACATCTCCGTCTGGGGTGTGCTGAAGAAGATAATCAGGCTGGTTCCTGCAGAAGCCGGTTACGGGGCGTTTGCTTGATCGACAATAAAACTGTGACTACACTCGTAGAAGCCTGTGTGGCGTAGTCTTCGGACAGGGGTTCAACTCCCCTCGCCTCCACCATGATTAAACCCGACCGCATGAGGTCGGGTTTTTTGTTTATTCATTTTTGAAAAGGCGAGCAGATGAAATTATTAGATTTCTGACTTCATTGGTGCTAAGAAAGATGCTCTAATACTAATGTGACTACATTTTCGGATAGAAATATTTAGTGTTTATTTTGATTTATTAAATGTTTTTAGTGTAGGATTGACGTCTTGAGCATTTATCCTATAGATAATTCTCAAGGGGATGGATGAGCATTGATCTTTACTGCTAATTTAAGACTGAATGAACCCACCTTTATTAGAACCAGACGGATAGTTCTACTGAACTATAATTTATGGTAAAATATGTGTGGTGTAGGTATAATAATGTCTGATATGAGTTCTTGTAAATATACATATCGAATAGTGTAAATATAAAATTTCAAGTGATGTAAAATTGTATAATTATAAGAGGAGTGATAGAAGTGGCAAGAAAAAGTGGCTTTAATGGGCTAATAGCTTCAATTGCTAGAGAAAATGCAAGACAAGCTAGGCTACGTGAGTCTGAGAGAAAGAGAAATGAACGGGACTCTATTAAGGTAGCAAGGGAATACCAAAGAGGATTGATTCAATCTGAGAAGGAGGCGAAGATACGTTACATTGAAAGCAGAATTGAAGAAACGGATGATTTAAATAATGAACTTATTG
Organism: Paenibacillus endoradicis; assembly: GCF_024721975.1. The sequence continues at coordinate 40,234 of NZ_JANQBB010000007.1, forward strand.
AACGTATTGATGGGTTGAAATGTATACTGGAACATACCTTGCAAATAGATGATAGTATCTCATTTTCTTCATTAAGAATTTTAGAGAAGTTTAAAGATTTCTATGCTTCTAAGGAGATTGCTACTCCTTTACCCAAACCCAAATTAGAGGATTATACTAATGGAATTGAGCAGCCTAGTCTCTTCTCAAAGTTAATTCCTGGTTCAGAAAAAAGATATCAAAAAGCATTGAACAGTGCTAAACAACAATATGAATCAGACTTTGCACAATATGAACTCAAAGAAAACGAAAGAGTAAGCTATTTATATCGACTGAAGACTGAATACGATGAGGAAAAGTCCAGGTATGATTTGAAAATAAAAGAACGAAATCTTGAAGTAGATCAATTTGAGGAAGACTATCATAATGCGGAGAGCGATGCAGTAATTACATATAATACTATGGTACTTGAACGTTCAGAATATCCGGATGAATTTCCTCAGATATTTCGATTAGCATATTTACCTGATTCTAAAGAATTAGTAATTGATTATGAACTTCCAAATAAAGAAATCATACCTGCAATAGCAGAATTTAAGTACATAAAAACAAAAGATGAGATAAATGAAAAGGCTAGAAAAATTCAAGAAATAAAAGAAATATATGCGGATATTGTAGCAGCAGTAACTTTACGAACTATTCATGAGATATTTGAAGCAGATCAAGGAAACGTAATACAGCTAGTAGTGTTTAATGGTTATGTGAATTCAGTGGATCCGGCTACTGGTAAAGATATTACTCCGTACCTCATTTCTACTCGCGTAGCGAAAGAAAGATTCGAGGAACTAGATCTAAGTCGCGTGGAAAAGTCAGTATGTTTACGAAATTTAGGGGCTCAGGTGTCACCCCGACCTGCAGAGCTACAAGCTGTTAAACCTATAGTTGAATTTAACATGGTGGATAAACGTTTTGTTGATCATGAAGATATGTTAGAATCACTAAATGGTTTACCAAATTTAATGGATCTAAATCCATATGAATTTGAACGGTTAGTTACTGACCTTTTTTCTAAAATGGGACTGGATGCTAAATTAACTCGTTCATCAAAAGATGGGGGAGTTGATTGTGTAGCTTTTGATACAAGACCAATTGTTGGAGGAAAAGTAGTTATCCAAGCTAAACGATACAAAAATACAGTAGGTGTTTCGGCAGTAAGGGATTTATATGGAACAATGTTGAACGAGGGGGCAAATAAGGGGATTTTGGTCACAACTAAAAGTTATGGCCAGATGCTTATGAATTCTCGAAAGATAAGCCAATTGAACTTATAGATGGAGGAGGATTACTTTATTTGTTGGAGCAAAATGGAATTAAAGCACGAATATTATTTGAGTAATTTGCTGATAAGATTAGACCCTATACATCAAAACTGTACATCTTTATTCAAGCGTTTCTGTACATATTTTGACTAGCATTTATAGTATAAATTAATGCACGCGGGTCGCGAGTAGTGGGGCCGCGTCCACTTTAAAACGCTAAAGCCTATTAAACGGCAAACAACAAACAAACTACGCATTAGCAGCTTAATAACCTGTTAGCGTGCTCCTCCTCGGCATCGCCCATGTGATCGGGATAGGGGCTAACTCATAGTGGGATACGCCACTTAAAACTGTGACTACACTCGTAGAAGCCTGTGTGGCGTAGTCTTCGGACAGGGGTTCAAATCCCCTCGCCTCCACCATCATGAACACCATCCGCAAGAGGATGGTGTTTTTGTTTGATGTATTTAATATGTATCTAATATATGTGCAAAAACTATATCAAGATATATTGTAAATGAAGGTAGAATTACATTTAAATCATCCTATACAAAAGATGAAGATTTTCAAGAAGGGGACAGTTTATAGATTAGGTATGGGCCACTTCAATTACTCATAATACTTAACCGAGTCTACCGGTTCGTCAGATGCAATATCAATAAAAGCTTGATATAAATTGGGGGATACTCGGCGATCCTGTGGCATAGATACAAATACCACTCGTGGCCATAGGTGATATAGATGCGAACCGGATACCCCGCTTTTTTCAATTTACTGCTCAGATCTGGCCTAATTCCGTATAAAATTTCAAATTCTACACACGGCTTCTGAGCCCATCCACGCTTGATCACCTCATCTATAATACGTTCATCATGGGTTGCAATGGATACGTGATGATCTTTTTCAATGAATTGCTCCAGGAGCAGTAAATAGCGTTCGTTTAAAGCTTCTGAACGTGGAAGTGCTAGATGCTCAGCTTCTTGATACGCACCCTTCACAAGTCGTATTCGGCTAGAGTTAGCCTGTAAATTACTAGAGTGCTGAGCCGTTTGATGCAACTGGGCTTGTAATGTGATACCAATATTGGGATAGATCGCTACGGCGCGTTTATAGACCGCAAGAATTGCCTCAGTTTTGGCTGATTCCTCCATACTGATAAACAATTCGATGCCAGCTGGCTGAGCTCGCTCGGCTAATGATGCCAGTTGTTTGAATGCTAACTCCTCGTCTATCGATAACCCAATATGGGAAAGGTCGAACGACACTCGTGCAGTTATTCTTAGCTCTTCAAGATCTTGAATGAGCTACTTCATCTCAAGGAGTGCCGCTTCACAAGATTGGATATCAGTCGTATTTTCACCAATATATTCGATCGAAATCGGATATCCTTTATCAATCAGTTTTCGTCCAACCTCCAGACCAGCTTGTCTATTATATCCCGCCACATACTTTGTCGCCGCACGTTGCAGCAATTGGTAGATAGCTGGTGTCTGCTCAATATAAGCTTTAAGATCGGCTCGTCGAGCGATAGATTTCATTGCCTCGGTAAATTTCTTTTCCAGATCAACCGTTGTCACCATAATTTGATTCCTCCTCATGTCTCTATAACCTAGTGTACTATTGAGACATAAGAAGGGATTGTAAAAAATTGCTCTATTCTATATGGACATCGCGTAAGTTTGAGGTGTTGCTCCCACAATTTTAGCAAAAGCTTTTGAAAAATGGCTCTGATCATAGTAGCCTGTGTCTACTGCTATTTCAGCAATGGGTATACGTTTTTTTAGTTCTGTTTTGGCATGATTGATGCGTAGCAAATTCTGATACGCATGGGGAGGTAGATGCGTACTTTTCTTAAACATACGAATAAGATGATATCGACTGATTCCCGTCTCTTGCTCCAGCATTTCTAGTGTGATCCGATCCTTATAATACTCATGAATATATTCCTTGAGTCGTTTGACGTACTTCTGTTCCAGTGAGTTATGCGATTCATGCGCAAGGTCAGAAGCATGCTTGTTTGTGAGTGTGAATACAAGTTGGATTAATGAGGTCTCAATCTCCAGTGGGGAGCCGTTAATAGTTAGATATCCCATTGTGTGATTAAGAAGTTTACTGCATGCTTCGTTCTTTCCGTCCTCGAGCAAAAATGGAATTTGGAGCGTATCCATATGAGGCAGTTCAATTTGTTCGAACCATTTTGGGTTAATGAAAAGCATTTTGTATTTCCAGTTGACCTTCTCGGCAGGTTGACATGCATGGAGCATATGCGGTGGAAAGCTAATCATTCTTCCTGATTCTACGCGCCATACCAAGCCCTCGCACCACGCCTGTGTTTCTCCTTCGTCTATCAAACCGATGGAGTATTCCTCGTGAAAATGTTTCTGATAAGCTAGGTCGCTCTTTCGGCAGAGTTTTGCTTCCAAGAATGGCAATTCCTTATTTCGGTATAAGGTAATATCAGACATGCAACTACTCTCCTCTAAATGTGAATGAACAGATTAATTCTACCATACGATAATATGGGTTGATATGAGGGCGATCATTAATAAAAGTACAACTGTTAATTAATTACTGAGCACACTCTTATTTTAGAAGTTAGTACACAGGGTTTTCAGTAGCGTAAGCTCGCCTCCATCATGATTAAACCCGACCGCATGCGGTCGGGCTTTTGTTTTAAAACATATCAATATGCAAAAAGTTAATTTTAATAATTTTTGAAAAGGACATAAAAGTGAACATCAATGAGCAATCATCTCATGAGCAATAGCATGACCATCCATATTAGATGGATAGTAAGTTGGCCAATTTGTGACCTCTTCTAATAATGATTTACGATCGTTCCCCCAATATAAGTGAAAGTGATTAGAGTTTTGAGTTGAGATAATGTGATCACTAAATTGAATGTATGCGGGTACTCCTTTTTCATCTCCAACATGTTTGAAGATATAACGTACTCCTCTATTCCCTTTGGCATATGTTAAAATTTCATATCCATCATATTCATACTCTCCTTTATGTTCATGGCCATGATCAAAAAATGTTACAAAATTATTATCAATGACAATTCGATCGGTAGAAGTTTTATAACCATTATTATAATAAGCTTTAACTTCATCAAACGTTTGTTCTTCATTATGCTCAGCTTTATGTTCAAATACTTCATCTAATGTAGCATCTTCTAAGTAAGGATATATAGATTGCCAGTCACCTTCCCAATTACTTAATGGTCTGTCATGTACTTGCTCATCTTCAAAATATCCATTATAGATTTTTTTCTGCTCCTCGTCTAATTGATGAGAATGTTCATGATCATTACCATGATTGTGGTCAAGTTCCTGTCCTTGATGCTGTTCATGTACAATCTCAATATTCGTATCGGTATTTACTGAACTTGTACTTTTCTTTTCACTACATCCAAACAAAATAGCAGATAAAGCTAAGAGACTAAAACAAGTGATAACTTTTTTCATTTCTTCTCCTCCAAATCGTAATGATTACGATTAAAATAATAGCCTATGTTCACTTCAAAGTCAACATAATTCGTAATGATTACGATTCATGTTGACTTTGAAAAACTATTAATTCTAAAGCCTTAGAAATTTATCGGTTTAACCAGACGATTTTATCCAATGTCTATTCTAAGGGGGCACTTCAATACCGTCGCCAGAGTTACACAAGTTACTACTTTTACGTGCTTACATGATATGGTATAACTAATAAATACAATTGAAAGGGGATAATTATGGCTCATTTAACAATTAGCTTTTTCTCAAAGCGGCTTAATAGAGACGTAACAATTAATGCCTTGTTACCAGTAGACGGTTCCGATAAACCAGACTATTCAAGTACATCTTTGCAACCACCTCTAAAATCACTATATTTGTTGAATGGATTGACTGGTAACCATACGGATTGGGTAAGTTATACGCGAATTAGAAAGCTAGCAAACCTACATAATATAGCAGTCTTTATGCCAGGTGGTGAAAATCATTTTTATGTAGATGATGAAGAAAGAGAAGAATATTATGGACAATTTGTCGGTGAGGAATTAGTTGAGTTTACACGACAATGTTTCCCTTTATCTCATAAACGAGAAGATACATATATCGGTGGCTTATCGATGGGTGGTTATGGGGCGGTTAGAAATGGGTTGAAATACGCCAAACGTTTCGGTGCAATTATTGGTTTATCTTCAGCATTACTGCCATATAGAATTGCGAATGCAAAACCAGGGTTTGAGTATAGGACGTTTAAATTCCCTTATTTACAACGTGTATTTGGTGATTTATCACAACTTTTTGGAAGTGATAAAGATCCAGAGGCTTTAATAAAACAACTGCGTCATAAAAAGGAAATTATTCCACACATTTTTCTATCTTGTGGGACGGAGGATTTTCTGATTGACATGAACAGACGTTATCATCAATTTTTACTAGACGAAGCTGTTGAGCATACATATATTGAAAAGCCAGGTGCACATACGTGGGAATACTGGGATGAAGGAATTGAAGATGCACTAAATTGGATTACCCATTTAAACCTTTAGAGTCACTTATCCAATTCATTGAGTGTATGCTCGCCTCCACCATAATTAAGCCCGACCGCTTGAGGTCGGTTTTTGTTTGTTTTGTGGTATAAAAAAGTATTGTAAATAAACATGTAAAAGCGCTCCATTCCTAGTGGAATGGAGCGCTTTTTCTCAAGTTCATTTAGAAACATGTAAATGATTGAATCGACTGCAAACTCAATCCAGTATACATCCAAAACCTACCGTTCCACTGAAAACCCGCGACTGAGGTGCGCCCTACGAAAACTGGGTAAAACCAGAATTGATTTCTATTCTCGAGCCATACGTACGTATTCCGAAATAAACAACGAACAATCGCTCCGGGGTCGACAGCAAAGGGAGAAACCGCAGGTTGCTGAGGGATGAATCCCGGAGGAGGTGAGCTAGGAGGTCCCATTTGACCAGGCTGTCCTGAGGGCGGAACCGGTTGTCCTGGAAATCCTGGGAATCCCGGAAATCCCGGAAATCCTGGGGGGCCTGGAGGTGGTGAAAATGGCATGATCTTGTCACTCCTTAATTGATGGGCTAAAACATTGTATGTAGGAGCGGAGATATATGAGTGGGCATATACTATATTTTCTATCGCTTTTTTAATAACATGATTATTTTTTTAATTAGGAGTGTATGCGACTTCACAGGGTTTTTAACAGTGTAAGTTCGCCTCCACCATCTAAATCCACAACCGCATGAGGTCGGGGTTGATGTTATATTTACAAATTTTATTAAATGAATTGTGTTAATATTAAATGAACTATTCTTCGATTTTAAATTAACTAAGGTGGCGTTTTAGTTGATTATTTTTAATACTCTTCTTTCAAAAGTTAAATTATACTAGATTGTTGAGTACATTTTTGAGATTATGAGTTATTATATAATTGGAAATTACAGATTGGTAATTAATAACTTGTTGAAGAATTAATAGTAATCGCTAGAAGAACGCTTTAGTTGAATAACATCTTTTATAAAGGAGCAAAGAAAATGAAAGTTAGAATAATAGTTACTCTGTTTATTAGCTTTCTCTTACTGTTTGGTGAAACGGCAAGTGCAAGTGAAGGGCTTGATTATAGAGAAGGAGATTACCTCATCCATATTCTTGAAGATGGGGATGGATCGATGCGAACGTTTCAATTCAAGACAGGTAATCGTATTACAGCGTCCAATACGAAGATTCGCCTGTTTATCAATGCGCGAGAGGTAGATTCTACAGAATATACTGTTGATTATACAAACGAAACGATAACGATGCGTAAGGCACCCGACATGGGAGCAGAGATTTCGATGAAATATTCAATCGCCCCGACTTTTGAATGGGGAGAAGGGGTGTCCGGCAAAGCTAGCATCGGTAATGCTCTGACCGAGGGGGACGGCTCCACGCGAATATTTCAAGTGAAGTCCCGTTATATACTCAATTCTAGTAAAAATGTCAGCCTATATATAGATGGCATTAAGCTCAGTTCTTCTGAGTTTAAATTTAACCATGAGAAGCTCTCCGTCACGATATTGGAAAAGCGGCAGGCACCAGGTAAACAGTCGAAGATTTATTTTTATTTCCCTAAAACCTCGATTTCTGGTACTCAATCATCCGGCGAAGAGACTGATTCTAAGACTCCAACAGAACCGGATGCTACTCCGACTCCTAAACCAGACGCTGTCGATGAGCCAGAATTTAAATTGCCCAGCGGAAAAGATTTTCCAGGCACGATTACACTTAATTCGAATTATACGTTCACTGTATCAACAACAGCTGAAATGAGGAAGTCGGGATATTATACATACGTTATGATTAAAAATGCGAATGGGAAGCTGGTTAAGCGGATCCGTATTGATGCCGGGAGTACTTCTACCTATTCGTTAAGTAAGCTTGGGCTCCCTGCGGGAGGATATTATTTTTATTTGAAAACTGTGAATCAGTATGGAGGGTTTGCAGCCTCAAATCATCAATTTATTCCTGTCCGATATGAGACTCAACAGATCGGAGTTTTCATTGAAGGTAAACAGCAAACTTATACACAGCCCCCTGTCAATCGGAATGGTAATGTATTAGTTCCACTTCGGGGTATTTTTGAGTCGTTGGGTGCAACAGTAAAATGGGAGTCGTCTACACAGACGGTCACGGCAACAAAGGGTGGTACAACCATTGTTTTAACAATTGGTTCTTCTACAGCCTATGTGAACGGTAAGCCTGTTGTTCTGAATGCAGCTGCACAATTATTAAATGGCAGCACTATGGTTCCTATTCGATTCATAAGTGAGGTACTTGGTGGAGTAGTAGAGTGGGACAAAAATTCGAAATCGGTTATTGTTTTTCAAAACAAGCCAGATATTCCGACCTCTGCTGAAAGCGAACGGACTCCAATCCAAGAGCAAGAGAAAGATCAATCTGTACCGGAGGTTTCATCACCAATTTTGCAAAATATCTCGAGAGGAATTGACGAGGCTTCGGACATTGTTTTTGTCATTGACGTTACAGGTAGTATGGAAGAAGTCATTGATTACGTGAAAGAAACGATCAGTAGTTTCGTGGAGTCAGTTCCGTCCGGCTCAAATTTCGCGATTCTTGCTTATCGTGATATCAATTTTGTAGATATTAATAATCCTGATTTGGAGTTTTTTGGATTTACGAATCAAAAAAATGTACTGAAGGAGCAGTTAAGCAAATTAGTAGCCTCTGGCGGTATGGATCTAGAAGAATCTGGATTGGAGGCGATTCAAATGGCCATTCAGAAAATGTCAGACAGTAAAAACGCAAAAAGAATTGTTTTTATAACTGATGCACCTGTTCACGAGAAAGGCAACTCACAAGGCAAGTCCGGTTATTTTCTTGAAGAAGTAATCGGCAATTTAAAAACGAATGAGGTAACACTGGATGCGATTGCGCCGAAAAGCGGAACTGCGTATAAACAAATTATCCAGCTCGTAAAAAGTAATAAAGGCACCTTGTACGATATTGATGAAGCATCTCTAATTCATTTGGAATAAGGCCTCCATAAAAACCCCGACCGTATGAGGTCGGGGTTTTTGCATTTCCTCCATACATAGCACACATTTAATTAATGATATTAATTAAATTTCAAAAAAATCCGATAAAGTAACTATGAAAAAATGGAATTTTAGGTGTTCATTATATGATGAGGGGGATAGAGAAACTTAGCTGTTTTTACAAATGGATTATTATCTAAGACAAATTAAAATCTGGAGGACAAGATGATGAAAAAAACTGCAAAGGTATCCAGTATAGTTTTGTTGATTTCGCTTGTAGTGTCTTTAATTACAGGTGGATTGGGAAATGCGATAGTAAAGGCTGCTGGTCTTTCAATTAATAAAAGTGGGGGCTGGAATGAAACTGCATATGTGGAATGGTCACCTGTAAGTAATGCGACGGGGTATAAGGTATATGTTAAGCCGGCAATTGCAGCGGATTCAGAGTTTCAACAAATTAGTAATGAATTAATTCGACAATACGCTTCCTATTGGAGAGCGGATGCGGTGGGGCTTGCTACTGGAGCCTATGTAATGAAAGTCGAAGCTACGCTGCCAGGCGGTTCAGTGGTAAGTGTCGTTTCCAATACGCTATCGGTAGCGTCATTTGACCGATCTGGATTTGCTTTTTCGGCTAACTCACCATATGGGACTGGTTCAGGAGCATATAATGAGGATGGAACGCTCAAGAAAGGAGCGCAAGTACTGTATATAACCTCTCAAAATGCCCAAACTGTAACACTTGGAGTGAAAAGCAACAGCTCAGGTACTATACAAACAGGTGTTGGTCTTGGTGAAATTTTGAAACTGAGACAAAAAGGTTATGATACAACACCACTAGCCATCCGAATTATTGGACAAGTTACAGCTTCTGACCTGAAAGGCCAACTTAATAGCAGCCGATATCTTGAAGTCAAAGGTAAAAACAATTATTCGGAAATGAATATTACAATTGAAGGTATCGGTAACGATGCTTATGCATCCGGTTGGGGAATACTTCTTAGATATGTTGGTAATTTGGAAGTAAGGAACCTAGGGGTAATGTTATTCCCTGATGATGGCATTTCAATGGATACGGGTAATGCGAATGTGTGGGTACACAATAATGATATTTTCTATGGATCTGCAGGAAGCGATGCAGACCAAGTCAAAGGTGATGGTTCCACAGATGTTAAAAAGGGATCAACTTATATTACAATCTCTTACAACCATTATTGGGATTCCGGAAAAGCTGCTCTAGTTGGTCTGAGCGAGTCGACGGAATTTTTTGTTACCTTCCACCATAACTGGTTCGATCATTCCGATTCTCGTCATCCCCGTATTAGAGTGGCCTCTGTTCATATCTATAATAACCTTTATGATGGAGTCTCCAAATATGGAGTCGGTGCTACCACAGGCAGTTCAGCTTTTGTAGAATCAAATGTTTTTAGACATGCTAAATATCCAATGTTAAGTTCTTTACAAGGTACTGACGCTTTAGGGGAAGGTACATTCTCAGGCGAAAATGGAGGTATGATCAAAGCATACAACAATAGTATTGTTGATGCTGCAAGTCTTATTTATGCGAACTCTGATGCTGGAACAGCTCCGGCAAAAGCAACCTCATTCGATGCATACTTAGCATCGTCTAGAAATGAAACCGTCCCAAGTTCATTCAAAACACTAAAAGGTGGAACAACATATAACAATTTCGATACAATCGTTGATACTGGAGTGAACGTATCTGACATTGATAACGTGAGCATCGTTGAACAGATTGTTATGACAGAGGCTGGACGCCTTGATGGCGGAGACTTCACATGGCAATTTAATAATTCAGTAGATGACACAGCGTCCGCTCTTAATACAGCGCTGATGTCCAAAATAAGAAGTTACACGACTGGACTTATAGCTGTAGGGGGAACCAACCCATCAGAGCCGGTTCCAACAGCAACACCGAAGCCAACGACAACACCAGTACCAACAGCAACACCGAAGCCAACGGCAACACCTGCACCAACAACGACTCCGGTGCCGCCAACTGAAGCATATGTTCATAACTTCACGACAGATGGTACTACAAGCGACTTCTTCAATATTCAAGGAAATCTCTCAACCAATAAGGGGACCGTATTACATAATGGTCTGGCACTTACTCAAAGTCTAAAAATAGAGAGTTCAACCAGCATTGGTTTTACGATTGCTAAAGATTCAACCTTAACATTAGTGTCTAATTTAGCAGATGGAACCAAAATCAAGGTAGATGGAATAAGTTACTCCATGACTAATGGTGTTGTCAGTGTACCACTTGCGCCAGGTGAGCATGTCATTACAAAAGATAGTGCTATGAACCTGTATTACATGCAGATAGATTGAGTTGTTTTAATAATCTTGCTGCCACATCTTAGAGTTATTGAGATGTATTCGACTTCCCTCCTTGAGAGCATAAAAACTGCTTGGACATACTAATTAACGATTGCACTCTATCCATAAATGGGGTATTCTTCAATAAGCGACCAATTAGTATTTTTGAGTCGCATAAGAATTATAGTAGAATCTAGTAAGTTAGTAGAAACTACGAGAAGGAATAGATCAGTAGTACATTCCTTTTTTGAAAGGATAGTTTTCGCCGAAGTTTGAAGTCGGCAATATCAACTACAACTTCATATACTTAAGTAAATGGTGCTGTTTTACACAGCTTAATATGGAAGATCAGTGCAAATCTGACGCGGTCCCGCCACTGTAATGCTGAGTATGCTAACGTGTTTCCACTGTATGATATACGGGAAGGAGTTAGTCATACGATGAAGCTAAGCCAGGATACATGCCATTTATTTTTTTCTGCGATTTCACGAGGATGGAAGGAGAGATGTTTAACTGTGCATCTATATGGGCATTAGTATGTCCTTATGTCGGTTTGTCAAACACCTTTCACAATAACTAGTGATAGGTGTTTTTTTGTTGTACAAAAATAAATTAAGATTTAGGAGATGGATTATGTTACTGCAAAAAACAGGAAAGAAATTGATGGCATTATTCTTAACTTTACTAATGATATTTTCATTGTTGGGCCCAACAACTGCGTTGGCAGCAGAGGGGAATTCAGGTGGAGCAGGGAACAAGGGATATGTAACGGTATCTGTTGAGAAATTCACATTGGGACAAGGTTATATCGTTGAGCCGATTCGTGTTCCTTATCAAGAGGGAGACAATGTGGCAGCAGTTATTTCAGAACTTTTAGGAGACAACCGCTACAAACATGAAGGCAGCGTAGAGAACCGTTTCTATTTGTCTAGCGTATCCGATCCCGATGCTGGTGAAGTTAATATTCCCGCCTACATCTTGCAAGCCATTGGAGGAGCAGGGGAGGTCGGCGATAGGTCGGACGCGGATTGGTTAAGCGAATTTGATTACACCACCCAGTCGGGATGGATGTTCGCAGTCAACCATTCCATACCGGATGTAGGAGCTTCGGAAAATTATGTTGAGAACGGAGATGTCATTCGTTGGCAATATACTGTTTACTTAGGGAAAGATATAGGAAGTTACGATGGTCTTATTGATCCTTCCAACAAGGATGCATTAACTGAAAAAGTAGCAGAGATTAATAGCGCAATTGATAAATCAGAAATCCTTGCTGATGATGCAGTTAAAGTCGCATATGATAACGCTTATGATGCACTTACGGATATGGAAAGCAGTCAGTCTGACGTTGACACCGCACTAGAAGAATTAGTTGAAGCACTCGGTGAGAGTAGTGAACTTAATACGACTGAGTTGGAAACTTCCATAGAAGCAGCAGAGTTAGATAAAGCCTCTGTTAAAGTAAGTGCAGATGGATATGATGTAAGCGCAACAGATTATTGGGTCGTCGAGGATGAGCTTGACGCCTTGGTAGAAGTGATTGTATCGGCTCAACAGTTAGTCGTTGACTCTAATGCCTCACAAGAAGAAGTAGATGCAAAGGTATTAGCACTCGATCAAGCTCATGCGGTCTTCAATAATGCAAAAAAACAAGGTCTATTGGAAGAGGGAACAGAGCCTTCATTTAATATTACGTTTACGGTAGCACCTAAAACGACTAAGCTAGAGCTCGTCAATTCCAAAGATCAGCTTGTAGATATAGGTGAAGGTGAAGAGGGAACTTATAAAATATATAAAGCTACTCTGCCTGCCGGTGAATATCGCTATAAAGGGATTGACGCTAGCGGGAACAGTATTGGCGAAGGTAAGTTAACTGTAACGACGGAAGAGAACCAAACATTTGGATTCCGTCAATTGAATCTTAAAGCTAGTAATTCAGGATGGAACGCTGATGTGGATTATTCGGCAAAGATTGCTCAGGATACTCCAAGCGACACGTCCCTAACTTTGGGAACGAAGACGTCTACGGGTCAATATCCAGCACTCGTTCTTACGGGGAATACATATTTTTACTCTTTTGAGCCAAGCGAAGCGCGTGAAATCGAAGGTTATATTACACTTAGTAACAGCGTAACGGTCACATTATCTACTCAAGCACAAGCGGTTACTGGAGCGATTCCTTTATCGCGAATCATTACTTTTACGGTGCCTGAAGAAGCTACACTTTTTGTAGGTAGAAAAATCAAGCATTTTGTTTCGTTTGAAAAAGTCGAACCTCTGGAGACGACGATTCAGGACGGTAAGCGAGTGTCAAGATATAAGCTGGTCAATAGTCAACAATATAACTACCGGGTAAGTCAAGAAGGTAAGCTTACAAACACCGGGATATTTAATGCAACGGAAGCGAATGCGGTTATGGAGGTTACGGAACAACAATTAGATGTTCTTTCGCCGAATTCGATTCTAAACCGAGGAACTTATTTAGAAGGAAATATCTATCTTAATATTAATGAACAAAATCATTTGAAGTTGACAGCGCCGGGAGATGAATTCAATTTATTAACTTTGCGGAGCTGGCAAGCTTTAATTGAAGGAATCAGTAATTACTTCTTTGAACCTGATTTTCATTATGAAATTATTTCTGGTCACGATGTCATTGATATAGATGAAGGTGAACCTGGCAGCTATTCAACGATCCGTGCGAAAGAAAACGGAACAGCGATTGTTAAAGTGACTTACGATGCTCTAAAGGTAAACGGATCGAGTTATATTAAAGATGCAAATGATGCATTCAGTGCAATTTGGCCAGAAAATGTCGGTTTGTTTGTTGTCACGGTAGGTCAAGACGAGTCAGGTATTTCTACTGGTATCGAGAGCAACAAGGCACTTAATCAGAAGGTCAATGAGGGTAAAACGGGAAATCAAGTCATGAACCTTCAAAACGGTGCTTTCGATGCGGATATCGATAGTGTGTACTTTGTGGATACTGAGCCTGGAGCTACCTATACGTTTACTCCTTCCGCAGATAGTGAAGTCAGTGTTCTTCGTCCTGAAATCAATCATGCGGCTGGAACGGTATCTTATGGAGATGGTACATTCTCCACAGAAAATGTAACCTCAAATTCTGATGGATCGTTCAGTATGCTGCTGACGGAAGGTCGCAACATTGTCAAGATCGAAAGAGATGGCTTATCCGAATACCAAGTGATGACGGCAAGGCCATTAACGATAATTATTGAAAATGTGACTCGACCGGAAGAAGAAGCGGGACCTGGAGATCGAGTGAAAGTTATATTGCAAGGGCTATCGTTCCCTGCCAACAAACTATCGGGTATTTATAATTTTAATGCTCAGCTAAACTTTATTGCAGGACCTAATCGGACGCTGATTACCAGTGTTGCTAAACAATATAACATTACGACACAGGGCAATAGTGTAGAATTCACGGTGCCTCAAGATCTGCAAGGTGGATATAGTCTTAATGATGGCTATCTTAAATTGGGCTTTTACGGAAGTCCTATTGGGGATCATCGTAATATTGACCCGATAATAGGGGCTAATCCTAACTTTACGGCTTTGGGCAGAGAAGGATATTATAGTATTTTTCCAAAAATTGTAATTGTGAAGGAAGCAGATAAAGCTTCTCTGCAGCTTGCAGTTGACGATGCCAAGGAACAACTGAAATCAGTATCCGTGAGCACAGACGGAAGCGATGTACTTCAAAGCGACTATTGGGTGATAGAAGAAGTATTCAGTCAATTATCACAACTTAGTGAATCTGCCCAAGCTTTAATAGTTGATGAAAATGCAAGTCAGGATAAAGTTGATGCCAAAGTACTTGCTCTAGACCAAGAACTAGAAGTGTTTAACAATGCGAAACAATTAGGCTCGAAAAAAGAAGCTATAAATGTAAACGAACAATTGAACAAGCATTTAGCTTATTTGGTTAACAGCGTAAACAATCCTACATTCGGCACGGGCGGTGGGGAATGGAGTATTCTTTCTCTTGCTCGCGCGCAATATGAGGTACCAGAAGGTTATTACGCTACTTATTATAAGAATGTAGTTCGCGAGGTAGAAAGATTAATGCCTGCAGGAAAGTTACATTCTGCAAAAGGCACGGAGCATTCCAGATTGATCTTAGGTCTTACGGCAATCGGTAAAGATATTAATAACGTGGCGGGTTATGATATTAGCGCAGCATTAGCTGATTTTAATTACGTGACCAAGCAAGGGATTAATGGGCCAATCTTTGCGCTGCTTGCGCTCGATAGCCATCAATATGATATTCCCGTGCAAAATGGGGTTACAAATTCAACAACGCGCGATAAGCTGATTGACTTTATTATCAAAAAGGAAGTTGCCGGCGGAGGTTGGTCTTTGTCGGGCGCTGCCGATCCGGATATTACCGCAATGGCGCTTCAAGCTTTAGCTCCGTATTACGAGGGGCAGGAAGATGTTAAAGCTGCTGTAGATCGTGCAATTGTTTGGCTTTCATCTGTTCAGAATGAGGCAGGCGGTTACTCGAGTAGTGGCGCAGAAAACGTCCAAAGCGTAGCCCAAGTAATCGTTGCTTTAACTAGTCTCGGTATTGATCCGCATACAGATGATAGATTCAACAAGAACGGCTATTCCACAGTTGACAATTTGCTAACCTATGCAGTACCGACTGGTGGATTTGTTCATCCAAAAGGCGGCAAAGTGGATGGCATGGCAACAGACCAAGGCACCTATGCCCTTGTCGCTTATAGCCGTTATCTAGACGGAGAAACTAGTCTATATGATATGACAGATGTTGTTATTGATGTGACTGAACCGAATGGTACTATTCACCTTCCGGGTGACGGTCAGCCTGTCGTTATTCCTAACGATGGCAAGGACTACACGATACGCGTGACAGGTGCGGATAGCGAGAAGCAGGTGTCGATCGAGCTACCTGATTCTGCGCAAGCGAGAACATTTATTGATTTGCCAGCTAATGTGGCGTTACCAAAATTGTCTATCTCGAGAGGTGGCATTACTGCCGAAATCCCTCAAGGGATTATCATGGATGGCGGGTTGCATCAACTACTAGAACTGATTACGTTTAATAATAAAAATGATGCTACACTTAAGACGAATCTTATCGGTATAATCAATTCGAATCAACAATTAGATAGTGTTCATGAGTTCTTTACAATCGGTGGAGAACATTCAATTCACTTTACGAATGGATTTGTTAAGTTTACCTTTGCAGGAATGAAGGGCAAGGAAGTCGCATTTATTGAAAATGGCAAGCTTACCCCGATTCAAAGGTTTGCTAGCGACCAAGAAGGTTTGAAGAGCGGAAAGCATGAGTATGCGTATGAAAGTGGCAGTGATCTCATTGTTAAGACAAATCACTTCACAGACTTTGTCGTCTATTCTGTTAAGGACAAAACCACTGGTGGTGGAGGACTAGAACCAGCAAAAGCAACGATTCAATTATCGATTGATAAGCTAACGATTAATAAAGGTTATGTATTATCACCAACAATGGTTGAATTTACTCTAGGCGAATCAGTTTGGGATGTTTTGAAGAGAGAGATGGACAATCGCGGTATCGCTTATGAAAACTCCTTCTCAGATAAATACAACAGCGTCTATATTGAGTCCATTGCTGGCGATGGAGAATTTGATCATGGTAGTGGCAGTGGTTGGATGTATAGTGTCAATAATGTTTGTCCAAATTATGGCGCTAGTCAGTATAAGCTGAAGCAAGGTGATAAAGTAGAGTGGCGCTATACGACCAATTTAGGTAAAGATTTGGGTAATTGTAGTCCAGTAGTGGAAGAGGAACCGGGTACGGGCGGCAACGGTTCAGGTGACGGTGAAAGTGTACCTGGCACGAACGAACCTGAGAAGGAACCAAAAGTTTTGGCAGACTTCTATACGGATAGCGCAAATGTATCTTCATGGGCTTATGATCTGGTATTGGAAGCAACAGAGAAAGGATTTATTCAAGGGTCTAACGGCAGATTGAATCCAAAAGACGAGATTACTAGGGCTGAATTTGCCAAGTTGATCGTCGAAGTCTTTAACGTTCAAACAGACGGAGAGACATCAAATCCATTCCTTGACGTTGAGGCTACGAAATGGTTCTATCCATACGTCAATACGGCGTATGCAGCTGGAATTGTGACCGGGTACAAGGATCAATTCCTACCGAACGACACGATTACAAGAGAAGAAATGGCGGTCATGATTGCAAGAGCAATGAAGCGGGAGCCTGCTCAGTCTAGCGTTAGTTATCAAGACCGTGACCAAATTGCATCATGGGCACAGGGACATGTTGCGGATATTTCCTCGTTAAACATTATGACTGGTTATAATGAGCAATTTAATCCGAAGGGTGTTGCGACGAGAGAGATGGCTTTCGTTGTTGCGATGAGAGCATACCAATACAATAAGAGTCAAGAAGTGAAATAGAAAATAAAAACCTCGACCGCATGTGGTCGAGGTTTTTATTTTAAATAATAAAGGTGCAATAGTGGAGATCAATATAGCCCTCTCTTTAATAGGGTTTTAACATAGCTAATTAGTGAAAACTATTATTGTCCAGTTCACTTAATATTTCCGCACGGCGTAATTTTTGAAATTATTAGTAACTGCAACAGGCTGGCCACCGTTTAGAAACTCTTTATCGCTTACTTGCCAAGTATGAGTACTTTTGTTTTTTCGGCGAATGTAGACGTAATTGTGGGGAGAAGTAGCGTAAATAGTATAACCTTTCTTAGAGCAATCTTTTAAAAATTTGACGTCCTCGCCAACCGAGCGATCTGAGAAGCGCACTTTCTTGAGGATGCTCTTCCGAATCAAGAGAGTTCCTCCTTGAATGAAATCTACAGATTTATTCTTTTCATAAGGAGACCGAATGAGAAGTTTTTTACTTGCAGTCAGATAGACATAACATGCGTGCTTACCTACTACTGGGCTTCCTGTACGAAGGAGAACTTTGACTTGCTCGCCTAAATAGTATGGCGAATAATAATCATCGTTATCAAATTTAGCAACTAGGGGATATTTGGACTTGCCGATACCAAAATTTAAGCATTTACCAAGCGAGATTCGCTCTTGCAACTTATAGATGGTGACGTCGGGATACATGGCGGTTTTTTTCTGCCATTCCTTTAAACTGATGCTGTCTTTATTAATTATGATAATTAATTCTTTTCGCTTATAGCGCTGATTATGGTAATTGTTCAAGATGTTCTTGAGAAAATCTGGATGATTCGTGCATGTGATAATAGATACACCTGGATCTGACAATATTTTACTCCTCCATTCGTTTACTACATTAAATTCTTTATTGCATAATATTCAAACCTATAGAAAGCTGCTTGGACGATCGTAAATAGTTCCAAAAGATAATAACCTGTATTTAAATACATAAATTGACAGATGATGTAGTGTCATATATCATTGGGAACTGGAGGGGATCATATGTTATTTCTAGCTGTACTATGTATTAATATAATGCTAGGTATGTTTGTACCGTATATTCTCGTCTATGCTTTCATTGTCCAACCAATTCAAAAGAAAAAGCGGGATAATGAACCTCAATTACGCAAGAGAAAGAAAGAGCAGGGAAGTCTGAAATCGATAATAGGTAATATTGTTATAGCTGTGTTCGTTATGGGGGGGATATTGGCACTTGGTGTTCTAACCTGGTCGTTAGCAATGCCTCACTGGAAGGACATACCCTCTATTCTCCTTAAGCAATACGAAGAGAAAACAGGTACAGTAACTGACATCGAATATGATTGGGAGAGAGATTCTAGAAAATCGTGGGGGTTTGACCATGTAAAGCTTGATGGTAAACGATTTTCGTTTGAGGGTTTGGAGCTAGATTATATTAATATCGGTGATGAGGTTACGGTACAATATCTAAAACATTCAAACTACGTTATACGAATTACCGATCAGGAGGGTAATGTAATTAAGCATACTTTTTCTAAGTTATCATTTCTGATTACAGTCTTTATTTATATTTTACTGACCGCAATATATTTTTATAGGAAAAAGCGGTTGAAAATCATCAATAGTGCATGGAGTAAACGGAAGGTTATTGTTACGATTAGTTTTCATACAATAACTATTCTCATACTTATAGTCTCCTGCTATTTCTTTCAACCACAAGCACTTCTAGTCGTTTTGGTGGTGCATTTCTTGATGCATTATATTCAAGCGGACGGCGGTATAAGGTCGAAAATTGTATAGCTGCACGTAAATTCTCCTATAACGTTTTTGTATTTCGTAGGGATGGAATAGAGGTAAAGCATATATTGGATATTAATCCCATTGTAATTTTGTGCATGAATAATGCATTGAGGTTATAATGAATATAAAGAACAACCGATGCTTACTGACCGTCAGTACAATAGACCGCGTACCTTACGATGGCCGGTCTATTTTTTTGTTTTAAAGGGTACTTAGGGGCAAGTTGAACAGCAGGAATTATTGAAAGGTGATTATTAATGTTTAAAGCTTATGGTTGGCTCACGTTTTGTGTAGTCATATGGGGTAGTAATTTTGTATTTGGCAAGATGTTAGTTCAAGACTTTTCCCCTAGTCTGTTAACATCACTACGGCTTTTATTTATTGTCATGTTTTTAGTTGGAGTAACTTCTTATAAAAAGCATTTCAAGCGAGTGTCTAAATTCGATTTATTATTCATATTATTTCTAGGTGTAATTGGTGTATTTATAAATCAGTGGTCCTTTTTCAAAGGGTTACAAACAGCTGATCCAACAACATCTGCAATTATTTTAGCTATGACTCCAATTTTAACTGGCTTGTTAGCAGCTCTATTTCTAAAGGAAAAATTAACGATCCGTATGTTAATGGGGTCAGTACTTGCGATCATAGGTATTTATTTTGTCGTTGTAAAAGGTAATTCGTCCTCTTTACATATAGATAAAGGACTAATATGGATTGTCTTAACGATGATAACATTCGCCATTATGATTATTATTACTAGGGTACTTTCGCAACGAATAGACCCACTCACAATTACTTTATATTCGAATCTGGTGGGTTTTATTGTGTCGATCCCGTTTGCTATTTCACTAGAAGCTCCATTACGAATGAGCACAAATATTACGGATTGGGCGATGCTGATCGGAACTGCGGTTGTTGTACATGGAATAGCGACACTTATTTGGAATAATAATATTCGACATGTTGATGCTTCTAAAGCATCGGTATTATCTAATTTAGAGCCTTTTGTAGCGATGATTATGGGATTAATATTATTGTATAAGCCAATTACAGGTGTAGAAATACTAGGGTCTTTGTTTATTCTAGCGGGAGTTATGCTATCAACGTATCAACGTACAATGCGAGATAAGCGATCGGTGGGCTGATACTATATTGAATCTACGTAGGGAATATCAATACTTACTTTCTCCTCCACAAATATGTAGAACCCTGATCTCAAAAGATCGGGGTTTTTATATACCATCCATGATTTATTTGTTGAAACTTTTAAATAAAAGAAAATTATTTGGGTGACGCCACATCTGTAACACCGGCAGGAAGACGTATACGACATTGTAATATGGCTTCGTGATATTCTGAGATTAATAGGGAACTTAGAATATGATATTGATGGTTGTACTAATATTTTGATTTTTCTGAAATTAGTTAGAGTAATTAATTCCATTTTATGGTATTCTAATGAGTGTCATAATATAGGGGATGTATAAGGATGATAGGGAATACGATAGAAAAAGAACAGACGATTTTTGATCATGTTGGAAATACGATTAAGACAGAAGATCGAGAGATTCGAATTGTTGCCAAGTATGAGGTACCACTAGTTGTCGTTTTAGGGAATGTGCTTAGCGATGAGGAATGTGACGAACTAATTAATCATTCTAGAGAACAATTACAACGTTCAAAAATAGGTGGCAATCGTGAAGTCAATCAGATTAGAACGAGTAGCGGGGTATTCGTTGAGGAGAATGAGAAGATTACAAAAATCGAGAAGAGACTCTCTCAAATTATGAATATTCCTATCGAGCATGGTGATGGCTTACAAATTCTACAGTATACACCTGGTCAAGAGTATCAACCTCATTATGATTTTTTCGCAGAAACGAGTCGAGCAAATACCAACAATCGAATTAGTACGCTCGTAATGTATTTGAATGATGTAGAAGAAGGCGGAGAAACAGCATTTCCAATGCTTAATTTTTCTGTTTTTCCTAACAAAGGTATGGCAGTCTACTTCGAATATTTTTACAATAACGATGAATTAAATGATTTCACCTTGCATGCAGGTACACCAGTGATCAAGGGTGAAAAATGGGTTGCAACGATGTGGATGAGAAGACAAGCTCTTCGCGTCTAACAGCAAAAACACCATCCGCATGAGGATGGTGTTTTTGTTGTTAATATAAAATTGTTGATGTAGTAGACATGAGATTGGATAAATTAATAAACCTTTTTCAATAACTCAATAACCTCTTCTATGGTGACACCAAAAGATTTATAATATGAAGCGCTCTCGACCATTTGCTTCAAGATCATCTCATTTCGTTTTTGAAGCATATCATCGGGTGAAAGTTCGGCTACAAAGCATCCTTTACCAGTTACTGTATAGATAAGACCAGATCTTTCAAGCTCTTCCCAAGCTTTTTTCACAGTGATAATGCTTATCCCAAGTTCTATAGCTGCTTGTCGTATTGGTGGTAAACTATAGCCAGATTCTAACTCACCCTTTAGAATTTGAGAGCTAATTTGTTCAAAAAGTTGCTGATAAATAGGTTTTTCAGATGTGTTGGAAAGTGCGATGTTCATTATATTTCTACTTTCTTAAATTGTTTAATAGAAATATTATAAGCGATAATGGTAAATGTTGCGAATAATGCAATCCCTGCGAGTAGAATAGATATTTGTAATGGAATGTTCTCAGCACCACTACCCTTGAAAAGGTCAAAAACTACTGAATTTTGTATTCCCAACCATTCTGCCCCTCCAGCAAACAGTATAGCTGCTGCGATGGATGTGAACGCTGCTGCGCCATATTTATATGCTGTCTTGTAATACATAGAGAAAAAGATAATGTTAAAGATCGCAAGCATGACAAAACATAGTCCCCAAAAACCTAAGGTTGGTTCAAAGAAAAAGTAGATCAAATTAGGATATAAGCGAGTGCTTATCATACCGAAGATAACTGCAATAACGATATGCAATAATTCAAGAATGACAACGACACCTATTTTTGCTTTCACAATATTGTTTTTTGTAACAGGTAACATCATCGTAAACATCAAATCATTTTGTGATTTGAACACCCCAAACATATTAGGCACTGTTATAAAACAAAAATATAAGATGACAAGAAAGTATAACCAACTCGGAATGAGCATTAAGGCTCCAGTCAAGAAGGGTAATGCATAAAAAAAAGGACTTACTCCGAGTTTTAATTCTTTCATTAGTAAGTTATACATACATATCCTCCTTCTTTGATACATAGATCATAATGTCTTCGAGATTAGGCAAAGTTGATTTAATATCGGAAGAAGTATCGAAATCTTTAGTATGAATCAATCCTGTAAAGCCAAATGAATTTGTTTTGTAGGATATTAACTGGTCTTTAACTTCAGAAAGTTGACTTTCTTTACC
This sequence comes from Paenibacillus endoradicis, assembly GCF_024721975.1. The sequence continues at coordinate 63,070 of NZ_JANQBB010000007.1, forward strand.
GTTTATCAAGCGGTACGAGTTAATGAAGTCTTCTTTTTCGCAGCTATTGATAATTTGTCCTTTGTGTATAAAAGTTATATAATCAGCACATTTTTCTAAATCTGAAGTGATATGAGTTGAAAAGAGAATGCTAATTTCCCCTGGTTCTACTAACTCCTGGAAAATGGTTAATAGTTCCCCTCTTGCAACTGGATCTAGTCCACTAGTTGGTTCATCTAAAATGAGAATTTTCGCTCCGTGGGATAAAGCAAGAGCCAAACTATACTTTACTTTCATACCAGTCGATAACTGGACTATTTTTTTATTTTCATCCAAATGGAATCTTTTTAAATAACTGTAATAGGTTTCATCATCCCAATTCTCATAAAATCTCTTAATTACATTAGTTAATGTTTTAATTTTGCTGCGAGTATAAAAATCAATCCCGCCGAATGAGAAACCAATCTCTTGCTTCAACTCAATCTCATGCTTTATGGCATCCTTGCCTAAGATGCTAATTTCTCCACTATCGATTTGAATGATATTCAGGATTGATTTAATCGTTGTTGTTTTTCCCGCACCATTGGCTCCGATAAAACCCATAATATAGCCCATTTCTAATTGCAAAGATATATCTTTCAATTGAAAATTATCATATTTCTTATTCAGGTGCTTAATATCTAACGCTAGCATATAACAACCTCCTTGTTAACTGTGTATATTGTGTATACCGTGCATACACAATATATCACCCTATAATAACGATGTCAACAATTGAATAAAAATCCATTTTTACGAAGTTGAATGATTAGTTGCATCCTCGTGGAAAAACACCATCCACATGTGGATGGTGTTTTTGTGTTGTTTATAAAGATGACATCGTTGTTAATTACTAACTGAAATGATGATAGTAATTCTATTATTAGAGTGGAATGAAGTGATGTTGAATCGAGTATTAGAAGTGAATTAGACCATGCTACTATGTTTGATCAAGATTTGATTAATTCCCTCGATATAAAGTTTTGCTTCGCTTGATAGTTTATAATCATTCTTTCTCACCCAGCCAAATCTGAAAGAGGAATCATAGAAATTGTCTAAACTGTAAGCTTTCATTTTACTTCTTGAGAATTCAGAGTTAAACAAGGTAGATATATCATGTCCAAGCGTAATGGCACCAAACTCGAACACAGCATTAGATATTATATCTACATTCGTTGTTTTTAAGAAAATATCTACCGGTCCGTATTTTCTTTGGAAATTGGCAATGAAATCTTCTACATATTCATCTTTGTATAACACAAACGTTTGCTTCTTCAAAAAATCTGCAGTAATTTCATTTCCGCTGCCAGGTATCTCTAATTGCTTTGATGTGAAGATCAAAAGTTCCCCATTTATAATGGGTGTAAAGCTAAGTTCGCTCAATGAATCAATGCTGGCTTTATTTATCGCTATAAATCCAATATCTGCGATATCATTTTTAATATCCCTTATTATTTTTGTGCTCGATTTCTCGTTTACCTCTATATTTAGACTTGTTTTCTTATTTTTGAATGAAAAGTATGTATCAATTAATGGAACGGTCAAACCCGGAATTGCTGTTATACGTAGCAAATCGTCTTTGTTATTATTTTGTTTGTATGCTTCCTCTTTGATCTGGTAAATGGCATCTAAAGCATGAAGCGCTTTTTCAACGATTTTATCACCCTCTTTAGTTGTCACAGCTCCTGTTCTCGTGCGCTCAAATATTTTCATATTTAGTTCAGATTCTAATCGTGTTATCGCTTGGCTCAATGCGGATTGGCTAATATTTAAAGTCTTAGAAGCTTCAGCTAATGATTTTCTATTTGCCACTTCCACGATATAGGTTAGTTGTTCAATGTTCATCTCATCACACCTTAAGTAAAAGTTAATACATCTTAAATTATATTAACTTTTATTTATAATTACAAACTTTTATACTAATATTGTAAATATAAATTAGGAGTTGATTACATGCGGGCAGCAGTATTGCACAATAGTAAAGATATTCGGGTAGAACAGGTGGAAGAACCACAAGTTTCATCAGGTCAAATAAAGGTTAAAGTAGAATGGGCGGGGATTTGCGGAAGTGATCTTCATATCTACTTACACGGCTTATCTATGGAAGCGCATCCATTAACTGGTCAAAAGCCGCCGCTTACATTAGGTCACGAATTTTCGGGGAAGATTGTAGAGGTTGGTGAAAATGTGACTAGCCATCACATTGGGGAAAGAGTAGCCATTGAACCTTTAATCTATTGCGGAGAATGCTACGCATGCAAGCGAGGTTATTACAATCAATGCAATAAAGTGGGCTTTATCGGAATCAATCGTGATGGCGGCTTTGCCGAGCATGTCATCGTTGAGGATAATATGGTTCATACGATTCCTGACCAAGTGTCTTTTGAAGAAGGCGCTTTGGTTGAACCAACTGCTGTTTCGTTGTATGCAGTAAGAGAGAGTAGACTTAAAGCAGGGGATTCGGTAGCTATCTTTGGAGCAGGGCCAATCGGCTTGTTGACATTATTGTGTGCAAAAGCAGCGGGTGCTACACAAATCATTGTCATCGATTTGTCTGTTGAACGTTTGAACAAAGCAAAGGAATTAGGTGCTACCACTGTTATTGAAGGAAATCGTGACGATATTGTCGCAACTATACATCAATTGACTCATGGCGGAGTTAGCGTAGCATACGAATGTGCTGGCGTACAGCCAACGATGACAAATGCTATTGCATCTGTGAAACAAGGCGGGCAAGTTATGGCCATAGCGAACTTTGCCAAGCCGGTAAGTATTGACATGGGGCTATTAATGTTTAATGCGTCTGAGATAACATCTAGATTGGCTTATCGGCATATTTTCCCGGAAGTTATTGAAATGATTGCTACGGGAAGACTTGATGTAAAACAAGTCATTACGAAGAAAATCGATCTGGATAATATTGTTGAGGAAGGTTTTAATGAGCTAATTAACGATATTAAACAAGCTAAAATTTTAGTCAGACCGTCCGTTCAGTAGAGCTTTCGCAATGAAAAGTATCAATAATCTGATTTGAGAGGGAGATGGATGATGAGCAATTTAACTGGAAAAGCGGCTATTGTCACTGGAGGGGCGTCAGGAATTGGCTATGCGATTGTTCAGCGTTTATTGGCGGCTGGAGTTAAAGTCGCAGTCGCTGATTTGAATAAAGACAAGCTTGCAGAATTGGAGGAAGCTCATAAAGGAAACTTAATCGGTTGCGTTACCAATGTGACTAAAGAATCCGATATTGAGGTTCTTGTTCAACAGACGGTTGATAATTTCGGTCGACTTGATTTTGCTTTCAATGTTGCAGGTGCATCTAAAGCGGGTGCTATCGTCGATCAAAGCGAAGAGGACTGGGATTTCACTGTTGATTTATGTTTGAAGGGTGTATTTCTATCGGTGAAACATGAAGCGAAATATATGAAGGATCATGGTGGAGGGGCAATTGTAAACGTTGCTTCATTAAACGCCCATGTTCCAATGTTTTATGGTGCAGCATACTCTTCTGCAAAAGCAGGAGTGGAAATGCTAACGAAAAATGCCGCTCTAGAGCTGTCGCAATTTAACATTCGCGTAAATGCCATTTTACCAGGATTGGTTGCGACTCCTCTTACAAACGGGTTGACAAGTGTTGATGTTATTAATCAAGCCTACATGGAACGAATTCCAATGAAACGTGCTGCAGAACCAGATGAAATGGCTGGTCCAGCTCTATTTCTAGTAAGTGATGATGCTACTTATGTTAATGGAGCAAGCTTACTTGTAGACGGAGCATGGGCTGTAACGGGCTATCCTGATTTGAGCAAGTTTATATAAAAGTATACACTTCCCTTTTAAAACATCATCCGCATGAGGATGGTGTTTTTTGTTATAAAGCTTGCACCGATTCCTTGGTCTAACAATGTCACTGGGTAAAGAGCACATAGAGCATCGATGAATAGGCATTTAATCAGAAAAAAGCTACCCGTATGAAGAAGTGTGACGCTGCAGATAATAATCCTAGTGAAAAGGATATTCTAAAAAACAATTTGTAATTAATATTGTTTATTGTTAACAGTCATGGTTTGTATCAATTTTTAAAATTAATGATGGGGATCTTATTACTATATTGCATTATATAAAAATAAATAGGAGTGTGTCGATCATGATTATTGGTGTGCCAAAAGAAGTTAAGAATAATGAAAATCGAGTAGCAATTACACCAGCAGGTGTTATTTCATTCGTTAATGCTGGACATGAGGTATGGATTGAGAATGGTGCAGGATTAGGCAGTGGGATTACGAATGAAGCATACAGTCAAGCTGGAGCAAAAATTGTTGCTTCCGCAAGTGAAGCTTGGTCTGCAGATATGGTTATGAAAGTAAAAGAGCCGCAACGAGAAGAGTTTTCATACTTCCGTGAGAATCTAATATTATTCACGTATTTGCATCTTGCAGCAGAGCCTGCTTTAACACATATGCTTATCGAGAAAAAAGTGACCGCGATTGCTTATGAAACGATTCAATTAGACAATGGTGCTCTGCCTTTATTAATACCGATGAGTGAAGTTGCAGGGCGGATGTCTGTTCAAGTGGGGGTACATTGTTTAGAAAAGTTCCAAGGAGGAAAAGGGATTTTAATTAGTGGTGTACCAGGCGTGAAGGCAGCCAACGTCGTTATTATTGGCGGTGGGGTTGTAGGAATGAATGCTGCAAAAATGGCAGTTGGACTTGGCGCTAAAGTAACGATTCTTGATGTTAACCCCGAGCGACTTAGACAACTAGATGATATGTTTGAGGGACGTGTACAAACATTAATCTCTAATCGTTTCCATATTACTGAAGAAGTAAAAAAGGCAGATTTACTAATCGGAGCAGTATTAATTCCTGGTGCTAGAGCACCTCAGCTTGTAACGGAAAGTATGATCAAGGACATGGAAGCGGGCTCTGTTGTCGTTGATGTTGCGATTGATCAAGGTGGTTCAATTGAAACGATAGATCATATCACGACGCATGATCAGCCTACTTATGTAAAGCATGGCGTTGTTCATTATGCTGTTGCTAATATGCCTGGTGCGGTTGCAAGAACGTCCACATATGCTTTGTCAAATGTAACAAACCCATATGGTGTCTATATTGCTAACCAAGGCTTCACTCAAGCAGTATTGAATAATGCGGCTATCGCGAAAGGGGTAAATACGTATAGAGGTGAAATTACATTCAAAGCTGTTGCTCAATCATTAGATCTATCTTATACGGCAATTGATGAATTAGTTTCACGCACATCCGTAACGGTATCCTAATATAACGAGAGGAGAGGATTTCATTGGAAACTACAACAGTAAAACTCTTTAGGAAAGTTAAAAATGAGAACATCTGTATTTTAGGATGTTCTCATTTTTTTGCTTCAAGCATTTTCATGATAGAATACATTGCTAAGTCCTTTAAATACATTTGAATAGAAGATAGCATCCACGCAGGTACTTATCCTTTATGTACTATAGAAAATTATGCAGAAAAGTCATTAAATTTCTTTTATTCCTCTTTGTTCAAATACATTCATTACTTGTCCCATAGCACTGCACGCTTTTGGAAAGCCAACATAAGCAGCACAATGGATAACGAGTTCAACAATTTCTTTTGGACTCATCCCCACATTGAGCGCGGCATTAATATGAAAACCCATTTGCTCAAAAGCACCCTGTGAAATCAACGCTGTCAGAGTGATGGTTTCTCTTTGTTTAAAGTCTAATATTTCTCTGGAATATATTTCTCCGAAACCAAATGAAACTAGAAAATCTGCAAAATCTGGATAGAATTTTTGGAATGATTCTATCGCTTGCAAACCTTGTGCTCCAACCATTTCATTTAGAACTTCAATTCCCTTGTTATAATTATCTGAATCTCTACTCATATTTATCCCCTTCTCGTAGTTGGTGGAATTTCTAATGGATCAATTATAGCTTCAATAACAACCGTTGTATTGGCAAGCTTAGCTTTTTCTAACGCATCTTCTAACTCCTTAGCATCGAAACATTTGAAAGAGAGAGCTCCCATGGATTCTGCAAACTTTTGAACATCTAACATCGTTTTATAAACAGTTCCCACAGCTTTTCCTAAGTGCAAAGTCATTCCTGTATCAACCATATCGATTTTGCCATTATTGAAAACGACAAAAATGACATTAGCACCGTAGTTTACAGCAGTGGAAATCTCAGTTCCATGCATAAATGTGCATCCGTCCCCGGTTAAGCAAACAATCTTAGCTTTGGGATTTGAAAGCTTGGCTCCAATAGAATATCCTATAGCATGGCCCATCGTACCGAACACATCATCAAAATAAAAAGTTCCGGGCATCTTAACATCGTAATATTTTATACCATAAAAAGTATGACTCCCATCATCGCCAAAAATGATAGTATCATCATCTAAAGTTGCGCTCATCACTTTAACAGCTTCAACTGCAGACATTGGAGATTTAATTTCCTTGCATGGTTCCTCTATTTTATAATCATAAATATTAAAGGGCATTTTAATAATTTCATTATAATTAAGTTGTTCAAATAGCGTATTTAGATTTGTTTTAATATCGCCAATAATAGGTAATGTTTCTACCTGAATAGTTTTACCTATGAAAGTTTGGTCAAAATCAAAATGAATTACGCTTTTTGGAAAATTGGATGGTTTTAGGCCGGCAACGGACATATCTGAAAGTTTAGTTCCGATGACGATCATCAAATCTAAACCACATTCAACGTATGTACTAGATTCCTCAGTCCCTCCAAGACCGTAAGCCCCCAATGACAAATGGTGATTACTCTCAAATACGCCCTTACCTCCTGGCGTGGTCATGACTGGAATATTGAAAATCTCGGCTAACATTTTCACTTCTCGATACGCTCTGCTCGAATGTACGCCTTTGCCTAGAAAGATAACTTTTTTACCAGGACGGTTTATTAAATCCGAACACTTAGCTAAGTTTGGAGCAACAGGATATATAACCTCCGGTAAATCAATCTCAAATTCAGCAATACTTTCAGCTAAAACGTCTGCGGCTATGGATAGATGAACAGGGCCTTTAACTCCTGAGTAGGCTTTTTCAATGGCATGCTGAAAATAAGACTTAAAAGTATCTGCTCTTTCCACTCTAGCACTAAACTTTGTGACAGGTTCAAACATTTTAACGAGATCTGTTCCAAAAATAGTTGAGTCTTGGCCTAACGCTTTGCCTGAATCTTTGGTAGAAGGTTGTCCAGTAATAAATAAAACAGGAAGATGAGATGCTTTAGCTTGACCAGCAGATGTTAAAAGATTAGTACCACCTGGACCCGATGTTCCAATAGCCACAGCCAATTTATTATTCATTAATGCATAACCAGCAGCCTCGAATCCTGCACCCGACTCATGTTTGGATAATACAAACTCAATGCCGTTATTATATAAATCAAGAATGAGTGGAGTGACTGGCTTACCAGGAATGCCAAATATGTGGTTGATCCCCCACTTTTTAAAATGGATTGCTAATATCTCAGAAATTTTTTTCATTATAACCATCCATTTCGCTTGAGTAATTGAGTTTTATATCGTCATTCAGTTGATAAAACGACTTTTCAAAATCATCGACAGAAAGAGGTTTACTAAAATAATATCCTTGAACAACATCGCATTTCTTCATTTGTAAAAAATTGAGCTGATCTTTTGTTTCTACACCCTCTGCTACAACATCTAAGTTTAAATTGTGTGCCATTGAAATAATTGTGCTAACAATATCTGAATCATTTTTATCCAACATGATATCTCGGACAAAGGATTTGTCTATTTTTAAAGTATGAATAGGGAACTTCTTTAAATAATTCAAAGAGCTGTAACCGGTTCCGAAATCATCAATACTAATCCTTACTCCTAAAGCGTTTAATTGACCCAAAACGTTTATCGCACGTTCAACATCCATGGTCATCGTTTCCGTAATTTCTAACTCCAAATAATTAGGATCCATTCCAGTTTCCATTAATGTATTGGAAATTACTTCCACTAAGTTATCCTTTAAAAATTGCTGTGAAGAAAGATTAACCGCTATTCTAAATTTAGGAAACCCCATTTCAACCCACCGCTTACTTTGATCACAGACTTCACTTAGAACCCATTCACCAACTTGTGAAATTATTCCGTTTTCCTCTAAAATGGGAATAAATACATCTGGTGATACAATACCATATTCTGGGCTGTTCCATCTTAGGAGAGCTTCCGCTCCAATGATTTTCTTACTAATTAAGTCAACTTGTGGTTGATAGTACACGATAAATTCTTTATTTTCTAAAGCTTTTCTTAATGAAACTTCCAATGATAGTTTATCTTTTTCATTAGAATTAGACTTCATATTTGAATCGAATAGGGTATAATTATTCCTTCCCTTTGATTTCGACTTATACATAGCATTATCTGCGTAAACCATGAACGTTTCAGCGTCAGTCCCATCATTGGGATAGATTGCTATACCGATACTCGCAGTTACATGGAATTTGGAACCATTAATAGTGAATGGGGTGTCAAATAAGTCAATAATTTGCTTCCCTATGTGAATAACTTCTTTTTGCCCAGTAAGGTTATGAAATAGGAAAATGAATTCATCTCCGCCCATTCTAAATACCTTCCCATTATCACCTAAAAATTGTGTCAGTCTACCGGAGACTTGCTTTAGCAATATGTCACCATTGGAATGTCCAAAAGCATCATTAATCGTTTTAAAGTGATCTAAATCCAAGAACATAAGTGTCAAATCAATATTTGTGCGAGTAGTTAGAGATGATAAAATATGATAATTTAATGTTTCACTTAGTGATCGTCTATTTGGTAAGGATGTTAATTCATCGTGATAGGCCAAATAATTATGCCGTTCTTCATTAAGATAACGTTCTGTAATATCTCTAAGCTGAGAGTATGAACCAATAAAATTATTTGTTTCATCATAGATAGGTTGAGCATCAAATAAACAAACTACTTTTTGATTATCTACCGTTCTTAAAATCATTTGAACATTATCAAAACTCTGTTTGTTTTTTATTACTTTTTTCATGTGACTGCTTACTAGACATCCTGGGTTTTGTTCACTTCTATCAACAATATTGGTATCTTTATGAATATTGAATGTTTCGACCACAAAATCGTTCACTGAGCTAATGATGCCATCAGCATTTGTGATGATAATGCCATTTCTATTTTTATTAACCATAATCTGATTTAACATATCTAACTTTCTATTTTGCTTCCTAAGTAAAAGTTCTCTCTCAATAGAGTCAACCACTGTAGATAACATAGTCAAGAAAAATGGATTATGCAATTCAGTCGCAGTCATAATACATATACTTCCGAGTAAATTGTTGATATCTGTGTAATGAAAGGCCACTCCATAGCATGCTGAGTCATGTAGGACCGTATGAAAATGATTTGAGCCTATGATTTGAACCGGATGGCTTTGTTGAAGAGACAAGCTCACAACATTAGTCCCCATATCTTCTTGAGTAAATTGTGCGCCTACTTGTATACCTAATTGGTGAATTGTTTTTTTTATCGTTTCATCGCCAACCATATGTAGCAAATATCCATTTTCATCAGATATTACAATTAGTACAGGTGTTCCACTTAACGAGTGTAAAATCTTTTTTGAGAAAAAATTAACAACGGATAAAATTTCACTGTATGTGTTTCTTTTTTTCAACAGTTCTTGTTCTGACATAGAACGTTTCGGTTTTCTAACTTCATTTGGATCCATTCCTGCTTCGATGCATTTACGCTTAGACTCAACAATATAGTCCTCTTCATGATCCAGTTGTATCATTTTAATCACCGCCCATTGATTCTAGCTTTTATATTTAACATAACTATTTTTGAGATTTGCAAGCTCAATTTTACGGTTTTTAAATATCCGAGGCATAGCCAGTTTGTGAGTGAATGCAGAATCTATTCCTATTAATTATATCTTCCATTTAATACTATCTTTCATATATTATTCGACAAAAAAAGATGTTACCCTGCAACAATAAATGTGAAATTTTAGGGCTTTATTGATACTTAGTATTGCAGTTATTGTTGTCCCACTTTATTTTGTTAGTTAATTCCTAATCATGCGTGTACATTTCTTGATCGATCTGATATTGATGCTGGGCATTTAGCTAAGATTGGCATGTGTTAAGGCAATAAAGCTTTAACATTCGCGTTTTCAGCAATAATCATTTTACGATGCAATAAGCATTTTATTAGATATTTATGTGTATGCAGATAAAATAGGTCCTAGTATAAGAGTCTGTTTAGATGATTATCGAAGTAACACACATCATCTGTCATAGTGTAGCTATACAGCATGAGTAGGTAGTATGGAAAGAAGAAGTTAAAGATTAAGAGCGTTAATGAGTTTTCAAACGGAGGTATTAAGAGCAGAGAGAAGGTGATGTGAGCTAGTGATAAGTAAGCCCGCGCAATCGAAACAACAAATTCGATTAAAGGAGTTGAAAACTATCGTATGAGTAAAAAATTTATAGGTAGAATATTCACTTCATTACTTGCAATATTACTTATATTACCTGCTAATATTGGGATGATAGCTGCTGAGGGCGAGGGGAACGACAACATGCTGGTCCAAGAACCAGCTATTACAAACCTACAGCCTGATTCGAGCTGGCAAGCTTCTATATTTGGGGATGTTGGTGGACAGGATAAAATAACGGCTACAAATTTTAGTGTTATTGAGGATGAACAAGGGATTGTTCAGATGAAAAGTCTCAATGATCGAGGTAAAATATCTTCATCAACAGATGGTATCGCCTATTTGTATCAGCCGGTGTTAATAGATCAAGACTTTGAGTTTTCAGCTACTGCTACAGTGAATAGTATTAGCGATAATAATCAAGCTTCTTTCGGAATTATGCTGAGAAATAAAGTATATGAAAATATACATGGAACTGAATATGGAAAAGATGATTATTTGGCTCTTGGTGGATTAGATAAAAAGATCAAAATATTTAATCGAGTGAACACAGTGCAAACAAAGCAGGATTTGGATGAATCATTAACAATGCCGACAGCTGGAAGTAGCTATCAGCTTTCTATTAAAAAATCAGAAAATATGTTTGTAATAAAGGTGAATGATTTTAGTTACGTGGTAGATAACTATGCTCCAGAGGTAAGCTACTTGGGTCTATTTACTGCCCGTAATGCTGACATTACATATAGTGATATTCAGTTTAATATCATTTCAGAGGAGCAACCAGAAATTGGAGAACTTCAATTCTACTCCTTCGGCGGTAATACTTCAGTTGAGAAAAATCCAGAACCAGTCTCAGGCGAATCAGGTGAATATACTTTGGAGGCAACTGGTGGAAAGTTAGCTGGAGGAGATGAAGGAATTTCATACCTAGCTTATGAAGTGCCGCCGAATGTTAGCTTCAGATTAGAGGCAACAGCGACGATTGAATCGTTTAATAGAAACACATCGATTAATAATGCTAATCAAAAGTCCTTTGGATTAATGCTTCGTGAAACCGTTGGCGAGCATCGTTCAGCTACAGCGACAACATCGAATTATGTTGCGGTAGGTGCACTGGATACTGTGATGAAAGGATTTTATAAATCAGGTGTAGTCAATAGTATCGGAGGTACGCAAACAAAGCTAAATACGTATTCTACTGCTAATGTACCAGCAATAAATGAGGTTTATCAGTTAAAAATCGAAAAAAATCAGAATAGCTATACGTTAACCGTTAATGGAGAAAGTCAGCTTGTAACGGTAGAAGATTTATTCTCGGAGCAATTATATGCGGGTGTTTATGTTGCGCGTGATGCTAAGGTAACCTTTTCTAATATTAAGCTACAAGTAGAAACAGCAACAGTGAGCTCTTTAAAGGTTGATGCCTCTAATATGAAAACAATTTATCGTCTTCAAGAGAAACTTAATCTAGAAGATCTGGTTGTCACAGCAATGATGGTTGATAACAGTGAAAAAGTACTTTCAGAAGAAGAATATATTGTTACGGATTTTGATAGCTCCAAGGTAGGAAATAAAGTACTAACGATTCATTATAAAGGGAAAACGGCACAATTGCATTATGAAGTGGTTGCACTAGAAGTGACATCCATTGAATTGGTATATGAGCCTGCGAAGACAACTTATTATGTGGGCGACGAACTTCAGCTTCAAGGCTTAACGATTGAAGCAAACTATGAAGATGGCTATGCATATCAAGAGCTCACACCAGACTTATACACGATAGCCATTCAAGATCAAGTGTACGATGGCTATGGTAATAATGAGGTAGGTGCAAAGTATAAATTTACTGCTGCAGGTACTTATAACGTTAAAATAATTTCAGCTGAAAATACTAATGTATCTACTGAGTTTACAATTAACGTGGTGGATGCAAGTCTAACTAGCATAGAAGTCCGTCAGCTTCCAACAAAAACAACATACTTTATAAATGAAGCGCTGCAATTAGATGGATTAATTGTTTATGGACATTATAGTGATCATTCTAGTAAACGTATTTCCAGAAACGATCTAACATTATCCGGCTTTAGCACAGCTGTTGCTAGTCGACAGGAGCTCTTAATTTCTTATCGTGATCAGATTGCAACACTATCTTTACTAGTCAAAGAAAAGGAAGCAGTTAAGTTAGTCGTAACAAGTTATCCAAAAACAACTTATAAGTTAGGTGAGGGATTAGATTTATCGGAATTAGAGCTAGCTATTGCGTTTGATAACGGAGAATTAAAAACGATTACAGATCGAGATTTTATAATGGATACCTCTAACTATAATGCGGAAGTAGTAGGGCAATATAAGCTACTGATTACACCTAATAATGAAGAACTGGAATCATTAGATCTGCTGGTGACCGTACGTGAAGAAACGTCAATGCTATGGGAGAGTATTCGCTTTGGGCAATCAACTACATCGAGCAATAATACGATTGAAGTAGCTGGAAATAGTGTAGTTACTCTGAAAGCAATTGGTGGTTCAGCGGGAAAAGTTACCGGAGATCATGATGGCATTAGCTTCTATTATGTAGAATTAGATGCTGTAGAAGATAATTTTGAGCTATCTGCAGATATTAAAGTGTTAGAATATGCGAAGTCTCCAGATCATGACGGTCAGGAATCCTTTGGGATTATGGCTCGTGATGCAATAGGAACAGCTAATGATTCCTCAGTTTTTGCCTCTAATATTGCGGCAATAGGAGGTTATAGCGGTGGAACATCAAATCCAATTGGCACGCAGCTATTTGCACGTACAGGAATTGAAACATCAGATGGCAGTGGTAGTCAAGGGATTCAATCTATAAGCTTTAACAGTGATCGTCCAACGCAGGCCAATACTTATCCTGCACAAAATTATAGACTGACTTTAGCTAAGACGAATAGCGGCTTTACAGGAAAGCTGAATGATAGTACGCCAGTGATTTTGTATACACCAACTATTCTGAATGTACAAGATAATAAAATGTATGTAGGATTCTACGTGGCACGTCTAGCAACAATCGAAGTTCATAATATTGAGCTTAAAGTAACATCAGCGGCATCGGATGCTCCTAAAGTTGAGCCTCCATTAGTTCCATTAGATGCTAGTATTGAATTTGTTTCTTTACAGCAAACCTCAACAACTGAGCTATATGAGGTTAAAGTGAAAGCCAATACGTCAGGTTCAGTGACGATTAAGCAAGACAATACGATCATCATGGATGATGTATTGATTGAAGCTAATCAAGTATTGTCAAAGGCAACGAAGTTAATGATAGGTAAAAATCCTTTTACGATCAGTTTTATTCCCAGTGATACGGAATATTTAAAAAGCTATGAAACGATTATTTTAAATCGCACCGTTACCGTGAAACAATACGCAGGAGATATGTACGTTTCTCCAGATGGAAGTTCAAATGGTGATGGAACTGTAGGCAATCCACTTAATCTGGATACTGCAATCACATATGTAGCTCCTGGTCAAACTATTATTGTTCAGGATGGACAATATATGCGTAATTCGAAACTGGATATTAAGAAATATAATGATGGAACAGCAGATGCCATGAAAACATTGAAGGCAGCAGAGGGTGCTCGGCCTGTTATTGATTTTGATAAGAAATCTGAAGGAGTAGTACTTAGCGGGAACTATTGGCATGTGATCGGTTTAGATTTTACTCGTTCAGCGGGCAATAAAAAAGGATTTACAATCGGTGGTAGTCATAATATTATTGAGCTTTCTCGCTTCTATGAGCATGGAGATACAGGTTTGCAAATTAGTAGAACGGATGATTCCAATAATATAGCAGATTGGCCATCCTACAATTTGATTGTAAATAGTACTTCATTTGCCAATTGTGATCCTTCTGATAACAATGCTGATGGTTTTGCAGCTAAGCTAACCTCTGGAGTAGGTAACGTATTCCGTGGTACCATTGCCTACAACAATGTTGATGATGGATGGGATTTATATACGAAGGCGGGTTCTGGAGCTATTGGAGCAGTAACGATTGAGAATAGTATTGCCTACAATAACGGATATCCGATGGGATCTACAGAGTTAAAAGGGGATGGCAATGGTTTTAAGCTAGGTGGAGAAGGTATTCACGTTGCTCACGTTATTCGCGATAGCATTGCTTTTAATAATGGTACAGTAGGCTTTGCAAGTAATAGTAATCCTGGGGTTATCGCTGACAATAATATTGGCTTTAACAATCCAAAAGGCAATATTGTATTTACGACTTATAATCAAATTACGCCAGACTTTACGATAGATGGATTCGTTTCCTATGCAACGACTTCTATTGCTTTAGATCAAGTACCACAATCCACACGAGCTAAAAATAATTATCTATATGATGGAACGAAGTTTGCTAATAGCGTTGGAACGGTTATTGCCGAAAGAAACTTTAAGAGCTTACAGGTGCCTCTAGAATTTGCACGTGATGAAGAAGGTAATATTATTTTAGAGGATTTCCTAAGCTTTACTGCTCCGAAAGATGCAAATAACTCTAGTAATTCTAACAATCAGATAACTGAGCCAACCCCAACGCCGACAACTTCCTTTAAGCTTAAAGGATATATTGAAAATGGGAAGGTAACGGGTAAAATTGCTTCAGAAGAGGCTAAAGCAGCCATTGCATTATTGAAAACTCAATCAGGTTCAAAAATTACGATTACTATTGAGGAAAATCGTAAAGAAAAGATCTATCGGTTAATATTGCCATCCAATTTATTTGTAACGACTAATCAAGATTACAACGTTGAAATTGTTACACCAATTGGAAGCATCGTAATTCCGAGTTTTGCTTTTAAGAATGAAAGTAATGCTGATAACGCTGAATTCATTGTTGAAATTCGTGATGTTACTGATGTAACTAATACTTCAAATTGGTCTAGTGATGCAATAGCAAGGCCAGTATTAGAGTTTGATTTTTATTGGAATGGTCAATTGATTGATTATAATAATCTAGATCTATCGTTGCAATTATTCGTACCATATACACCTAGTACAGATGAGCAAAATCAACTATCCAAACTAGCGATATGGTATATTGCTCCCAATGGAGAGATTACTCCAATACCTAATGCGTATTATGATGAAAAGGAAAAAGGTATGAGATGGAGGACCAATCATCTCAGTCAATATGCTATAGTACTCAAAGTTAAGAACTTCTCAGATGTACCCAATACCCATTGGGCTTATGAAGCAGTTAGTACACTAGCGGCAAAAGAAGTAATTAATGGGATAAATGAATCTAACTTTGCACCCAATGAGTCAGTTACTAGAGCTGACTTTGTCGTTATGCTCATGCGTTGTCTGGGACTTGCTGCAAGCATAGACAATTCATTAGCTTTTACTGATGTAGCGACTAAAGCTTATTACTATGAAGCAGTAATGACAGCCCAGCAACTCGATATTATTACTGGGTATCCTACTGGTGAATTTAAACCTAATCAAGCGATAGAGCGTCAAGAAATGTTTGTTATTGCTTATAAGGCAATCCAGAAGGTAGAGGAGTTGCAGCTAAGCTTAGCCAAAGATCATGAGTCGATAGAAAAATTTGTAGATTCAGCAACTATTGCTGGCTATGCGAAGGAGATCTTATCTACATTAGTTGAACATGGAGTGATACAAGGATATAACGAAAAGATAAATGCTAAGGGAGAAACAACTCGTGCCGAGGCAACAGTGTTAATCGAACGACTAGTTTTCAAAAATCTAAATAGCCGATAAGCGCAAATGAACTGTAGAATAAGTGGATGATTGATTAAAATTTAATAGGACCAGAGAAGACACCGCGAGGTGTCTTTTTTGCTTAGTAGTTAAAACTACTTTATAATAGTATGCTAACATAGGGTGTTTAGGAGGAGACAATGGAATATATAATAAGACAATTAGAAGAATACGGCATGAGCCCAATAACAGTTGTTTATCTTTCAAATATTATCATGATCGGTTTTATTACTGTGATCTGTATACTGGCAAATTATATAGCCAAAAGAATAGTATTGAAAATCATCATTCATATTATTACGAACAATAAGTACACATGGGATAATATTATATTAGAGAAAAAAGTTTTTCACAAACTTTCTCATATCGTTCCTGCCATTATTGTTTATTTCTTTGGGGCTGTATTTCCTACGTATCAATTTTTGATTGAAAAGGGCGCATCAACTTATATAATTATAGTGGCTATTATGGTCCTTAATGCATTGCTCAATGCTTTTGATGATATCTATCGATCGTTTGAAGTTTCCAAGGTCAAACCGATTAAGGGATATATTCAGGTTGTTAAAATTATTCTATTTATCATTGGTGGCATTGCAGTTATCTCGATTCTCATCGGACAAAATCCGTTGATCATTCTTAGTGGTCTTGGAGCATTATCAGCTATCTTTATGTTAATCTTTAAGGACTCGATATTAGGACTAGTAGCAGGTGTCCAATTATCATCTAACGATATGGTACGCGTAGGTGACTGGATTGAGATGCCTAAGTACAATGCGGATGGTGACGTAATAGATATCACATTGAATACGGTCAAAGTTATGAATTTCGATAAAACGATCACTACGATTCCTAGTTATGCACTGATTTCTGATTCATTCAAAAATTGGAGAAGTATGCAAGCTTCGGGCGGTAGAAGGATTAAGCGTTGCATCAATATAGATACAAGTAGCATACGTTTTTGTTCGAAGGAAATGATTGATGAATTTAAACAGATTCATTATCTTACTGATTATATGATGACAAGAGTAAGCGAAATCGAAGAATATAATAAGAAGAACCAAATTAACATAAACAATAAAGTAAACGGCAGGCAGCTTACGAATATTGGTGTATTCAGAATGTATATCCATCAATATCTCAAAAATCATCCGCAAATCCACAAGCAAATGACGCTAATCGTAAGACAACTTGCGCCAGGAGATAACGGATTACCACTGGAAATATACGCTTTCACTAACGATACTAATTGGGCGATATATGAATCGATTCAGTCGGACATCTTTGATCATATTTTTGCAGTAGCACCGGCATTTGGGCTTCGGGCTTTCCAAAACCCAACAGGGTATGATATGAATCATTATAAAGATACGTATCAAGGTGAATTCTAATTGAACTGCATTGAATCGCTAGAAACAAGATCCACAGCCGCAAGAGGTTGTGGATTTTTTATATTGCTGAGTGTTTTCCAAAATCTTCAGCTATCTTTAAACTGCTTATAAGCTTCGTTTAAGACAAGCGATATACACTAAAAGAGTACAAAATATTTGAAAGGAAGTGAGAAAGTATGCTGAAACGTACAACGTCTCTTATGCTTGTCTTAATATTGACAATGACTAGCGCGGTTGGACTTGCATCTGCTAGCACAACAACGAAGGAAACGGTTATTAAACTTACTGATACAGTCGTAACGGTTGATGGAGAAGTAGCATCAACGAGTTCATCGTCAGCTGTATATACAGGAGCTAGCATTGTATATTATGAGGATGGAAAAGACAGTAGTTATGGAGAAGGTACAGAGTCAGATGCGCACAGCGCTGAAGAAGCAGCTAAGCATACAGTTGTAACCATTACTGAGCCTGGAACTTATCTCGTATCAGGTAAGTTATCGGCAGGACAGTTAGCAGTTGATTTGGGAACGGACGCGGCTTCTGATCCGACAGCAGTTGTAACACTTATTTTAGACGGAGTAGATATTACGAATACAGTTGCTCCCGGTGTTATCTTTTACAATGTATATGAGCCATACTCAGATACAGAAGATACTAAAGGAATTGTCGATCTAAGCCAAGCAGGGGCACAGGTTATATTAGCAGATAATGCTATTAATACTGTAAATGGCGCCTATGTAGCACGAATTTATAAAACAGGTACAACGAAAAAACTGCATAAATATGATGGAGCATTTTATTCTAAAATGTCCATGAACATTTCTGGAGAAGCTAAGGGCACAGGTGAGTTGCATATTACTGCTACTAACGAAGGGCTCGATTCTGAACTACATCTCGCTCTCAACGGCGGAAAGGTTTATATTGAGGCTCAGGATGATGGAATCAATACGAATGAAGATGGAATTTCAGTTACGAGCATTAATGGTGGATATCTATACGTTAATGCAGGCCTAGGAGCAGAAGGTGATGGAATTGACTCTAATGGATACTTAACTATTAACGGAGGAACTATTGTTACAATGGCCAATGAACGTAGTCCTGACGGCGGTATTGATGCTGATAGTGATATTATCATCAATGGCGGCACAGTTCTTGCACTAGGCACACGTAATGATGCTACTTCTTCTACATCCAAGCAACCATTTATTGAACTGTCCTTTGCTTCAACACACGCAGCAGGAAGCAAAATTTTATTAACGGATACGGAAGGAAATGAATTGCTAAGCCATACTGCAGAAAAAGCTTTTCAAAGTGTAACATTCTCATCTGCTGATCTTAAGCTTGATACTGAATATCATTTGTACATTGATGGTATACAGCAGCAGTATACAGGAAATTCCTTCGGAATGATGGGTGGCGGTCCTGGTGGCAATCCCCCTGGAGATGGAAATGGACAATTTGGTCAAGGCACGCCTCCAACAGGTGAACGTCCAGATAATGGAATGACGAATGGACAATTCCCTGAAGGCACGCCTCCAGAGGGAACTATGTCCCGTCCTGATAATAATTTAGCAGGTATGCCAGAAGGTAGTTTTAATCCTAATGGACAAGAAAGCACAACTACTAGTGGTGAAGGTTCTACTGCATTCGTGATTACGGAAACGGTTCATAGCTTCTCAGGTGTTTCCGAAGCTACTGATGCTAGCGGTAAAACTAAGGTTACCTTTACTGTCAATGATGGTGCAGGCATTCAAAGTGTAGCTTCTGGTAAAAGTATAGTATTTGATGGAGTTTCAGCGAGCGTAGCTGTTCCTGAAAGTGATATCCAACTGACAGTAACAGATATGCCTTCAGAGAACTATTCTGAAACGTTTCTTCTATCTGAGTTGAAGGGTGACTTCTCCAAGATAATGCCCCAGGAGGATGGTCAATATCGCCTAACAATTGCGGTAGTTTCCTCAAATGAAACATATACTGGAGTATCACAATGGCAGTTTGCAATTGGTGTGCTTCCCTTTACTGATGTGAATTCAAACGATGTTTCCTACAATGCAATTAAATCTTTGTATGAACAGGGGATTATGATTGGTACTAGTTCAACTCGGTTCTCTCCAAACTCTCCAGTAACACGTGCTTCAGCGATTACGACTCTTGGTAGATTGCTTAAGATTGAGCAAGCTGAATCAAGCTCCTTCAATGATGTTGTGAAAAACAGCTGGTATAGTGGATATGTTGGTTGGGCAGCGCAAAGCGGAATTGTTATTGGTGATGGAAAAGGGAACTTCATGCCAAATGCTAACGTGACTGTTGAACAGATGAAGCTTATTATCTCGAGATATGTTAAGTTGAGCGGATTAAACATTTCAATAGACGATCTTTTCCCAAGCACTATTACTGGCACAATGACTCGTGCAGAGCTTGCAACTCTATTAAGCAAGCTACTATAGACGACATGTGGTGACACTAGCATAAATAGTATAATTAAAGATATCCTGCTGCTTACAAGATAGAAAGTAAGCACAGGTTATTTTTAGTTTTCAATGTCCATTACAACGAGCTATTCATTAAATAAAACTCTGACCTTCTAAGGTCGGGGTTTTATTTTATATAAATTGTGCGAAATTGAATGGGATATAGTAGAATAGTAGACATAATTTACAATAAGTTACAGTTAATCTGGAGTAGAGGAGTAATAACGATGACTACTACATACGATAAGCTATTTCAATTGCTAGGTGATTTACCAACAGAAGGTGTTACCAATGTACAACTATTAGATGAAACAATGGAAGACGGATATCGCTTGCAAACCGTTCTGTTAGAACTTGGGTTTACGGAGCGGGTATCTGTGTGGGTTGCCTTACCTGTAAAGCTAGATGGTCCTTATCCACTCGTTATTTTTAATCATTCACATGGTGGAAATTATACAAATGGAAGAAATGAATTAGTGCGTAGTAGCTCATATTTACAGCAACCCTCATTCGCTCATACGCTTACCAGCATGGGGTATGCCGTGTGTTGTATGGATATGCGAGGTTTTAATGAACGTTCTGGTAGAACAGAAAGTGAATTAGTAAAGGAAATGCTTTGGCAAGGTAAAGTATTGTGGGGCACGATGCTCTACGACACACGTTGCTTGCTAGATTATATGTTAAGTCGATCTGATATTGATGCTGGGCGTGTAGCTACGATTGGGATGTCTATGGGGGGATTGATGGCATGGTGGCTAGCTGCCTTAGATGAGCGTATTAACGTAGTAGTGGATATATGTGGTCAAGTGGACGCACATACTTTAATCAGTAAACGAGGATTAGACCATCATGGTTTCTATCATTATGTTCCTGGTTTGCTAAAGCACTTTACAACTTTAGAAATTCAAGCTCTTATTGTACCGCGTCCAAGACTTAGTTTAACGGGGCAGCACGATCGACTATGCCCAATGGAAGGGGTACAGCTGTTGAAAGAAGGTTTAGATCAAGCATATTTAGCTGCTGGATATCCAGATAACTTTCAAACGATTGAGACTACAGGTGGTCATATGGAAACTGTAGAAATGCGTACAGCGTGGAAACAATTTTTACAGCGACATTTATAAACGAATTATTATTTTGTTGTTATCATGTAGTTTAGATATTCTAAATAAAGGGTGCTGTGTGATGAAAGATAATCTTGTTGTAGTATTTCAGGGAGATTCCATTACTGATGGTAATCGAGATAGAGGCAATGATTTAAATCATATTATAGGTCATGGCTACGCATATATGATAGCAGGTAAATTAGGAAGTAAGTTCGCTGAAAAAAAACCTGATTTTGTGAATCGTGGTGTAAGCGGAGATCGAATTTCTGATTTGTATGCTCGCTGGAACGAGGATGCATTAAGTTTCACACCTAATGTGCTTAGTATTTTAGCTGGAGTAAATGATGCATGGAGAATCGTTCATCAAGATCGGGGCGGGTTTACTGATCGATTCGAACGAACATATCACCATTTGTTATCAGAGACGAGAGAAGTATTGCCAGCCACTAAGCTTGTATTATGTGAGCCATTCATATTAAAGACGTCTGCTACTGAGAAGCAATTTGATCAGTGGAAGGAGCTGATCTCCAATTACCAGCAGCATGTACGTCAGCTTGCACAGCAGTATAATGCTGTGTTTGTACCTTTGCAGGACGTATTTGATGATGCAGCTAAGCGGACTTCTGCTGAAGCATGGCTTTGGGACGGTATACATCCTACCGTAGCTGGACATTATCTGCTTGCAGAGCGCTGGCTTGAGGTAGTTGAAGATAGTGGTTGCTTAAACTGACTAAGTAATAGACTTATTAATATTGATAGATAGTATTACAGGGTTTTCAACAGTGTAAGTTCGCCTACATATGATAAAGAGCACCTTTTACGGTTTTGAATTTATTGGGACGGCTACACCGCTCCATGACTCTGATGGTAAAGTAATAGGTGGCATAGCCGTTCAGCTTCGAAAACAAAGTGAATTATTAGCTATTGCAGACCAAATTACAGCTTCATTAACACAAGCCAACATTCAGATGTCACAAGTCACGAATGGCTCAATGGGCTTGGCTGGATCTGCTCAGAATTTGCTTGCACTAGCAAGTCAGACAGCTGAACAAGTTAATGAAACAGGTGAAGTAGTATCAATTGTAAGAAGAGTGGCTGATCACACCCATTTGTTAGGTATGAATGCAGCTATTGAAGCTGCGCATGCCGGCGATAATGGAAGAGGCTTTGGGATTGTAGCTGATGAGATACGGAAAGTATCTAACGAAACGTTATCTTCAACGAAAACAATTCAACAGACACTGAAGGCATTTGAGGGAGCAATAAATACTATGTAGCAGTCTATTGAACAAATAGCATCGACTGTTGAGCAGCAAGCATTATCGTCTCAACAGGTTTTAGCATATATGGAAGAGATTTATCGTATGTCAGAACAACTTAATCTCTTTGCAAAAAAACTATAATTGAACTCTGAGGACGGGTTATTAAAATACGCAATAATGTTACAACGAAGAAGTCGTTCTTTAAGGCGACTTCTTCGTTGTATGATTTAGTCCAATTAAAGGTGAACCAGCAGATTTATTAGAGACAATGAAAGAGAAGGTTGCTTTATTTTCAGTGTTAGAAGAGAATCTAACGGAATTACAATCTCTCTATGTAATAAGTAATATTGCACGTGATAAGGATCAAAAGCTGAAGGTGCGAGCGATTGCAGATGTTAATCAAATGGACAATGGCGATTACTAGGTACTCAAAATGAAGATGGCAGAGATGCCTCCCCTATGATGCAAGAGGATGATATGCAGTAGTATATATAATAAAATCGAAAAGCAGTATCCTTTAGTTTCATAACTATAAGGATACTGCTTTCTTTCAGACATCGATTATTTATAATTGTTTTGGGGAGTGTACCGTCATCATATGTTGTATATTCCAAAAATAACTATTGCCGTCAGCTGTCACTAATTCGACCAAGTGGTTTTCTAACTTATTCAATAATCCTATCTTATTGGGATTTATACCTAAATCGAATACAACAATCTCCCCTGATAGCTTAGATAATTGTTCTTCAAATGTACGCATTAGAGGTATAACAGATGGGCTGACCGGAAGTAGTGAACGATCAATTGAAAAAGGTGTTTTGTCAGGGGAATAAGGAATTAACCATTTAAGATGGTTCATAGGAATATAAATTGTTTTGAAAACAGGCGAATAGAAGACAAAGTAGTCATTTAGTATAGTAGTCACATAACCATGTAATGATAGAGTCCCAGAGACGTAAATTTCAACGAATTGTCCGCGTGCATGCTGCAAAGTTTTTCGATATGAAATCTCCTTTTCACTTTCAATAGGAATGTGAGTAGGACTTTCAATTTTTCCTTCTATATTGGTGCTAGCTTTAATATTTTGAACATGTAGAATTGGAAAATACAGAAATTTAATACCGTTAAATAATACAAGAATATCTTGACCATAATCGATCAGAATTCCAGTATGTTTTTTTTCTCCCGATATTTCAATATCTATTGTTTTATTAAGGAAAGATTGCAATACTATCATGGGTAATCTCCTCTTCTTAATAGAATAAATCAAACTACATGAATCTAGCGGATTATAGTAATAGTAAGAAAGCTCTATCTATAAATCTTTAGCAATGATCTTCTTACCTTATTAAACTGAGAATAAAAAAACCAGACACAGCAGAAACAACACTTGTCTGGTTTGTATACAGTTATTTTTTAGAATAATGTTTACTATATCTAGATTTTTTCTTGTTACTATTGTTATTTTGTTTCTTATTTTCGTTCTCATTTTTATTATCTTGCTTCTTTTCTTGATTGTTTTCTTCATTATTCGCATCTGAGTTATCTTGGCTGAAGAAGCTGCAACTCTTAATATGAGAGTAAAGGATTAGAAGCACTTCTTCCTTTAAAACAATGGTAATGTAATCATCGTAGATTTCAGTTAGTACACCTTTTACGCATTCTGGGCCGCCACGATTAATTTGAATCTGTTTGTACTTCATCGATTCAAAAACATTTTTCATGGATCCAGAACTTACATAGTTAAGTCGAGTAATCGGCTTAATGACATCTTGTGAGGAATCACTCTTAACAAGTGTGATACTCTTAATATGATCTACATAGTAATAAACGATTCCATCATTCACAGTAGATAACACAAGGTAATCATCTCCAACTGCTAATACAAGACCTATTCTAGACTCAGGGCCACCTCTATCAAGTTGAACCTTCTTTCCTATAAGGCTAGATAATTGATACTCCGCCATCTCATATGCACCTCTTCATTATTAATGGTGAATCTATTACATATATACGTGTACCTCAATGATATTGATCTAATCATTTAGCCTTTATTTAGAAAATCCGCTAGAATCTAAGGATAATAACCTAGTGAATATAGATCGTAAAATTAGAAACTCTAATAGAGTTCATTCTATCGTCTAAACTTCGACAGCATTAATTGAAATATTAATCATTCTGTAGAAAATCACTTTCGTATATTTTGCAATGAGACAATGATGGAGTGGTAAGGATATGCTATACTTAATGTGTTTTATTGAATTTTCATATAAGTAGTAAAAGTGAGGGAAAACGATGAATACTAGATATAGAATTACAAGAAGTCCACAAGGTGATCAAGTTGAAAAGGGTATGTCTCTTGAAGAATGTAAGATATTCTTTGCTCAACAAGCTGATTTTGTACATGCCGAGGAATATTCTTCTCGCTCAGGTGAAACAGTGATGAAAATTAAGGGTGAGTTTTTTATGTGGCAGTTAGGAGAGGTGCAAATTCCATTTAGATACTTTGATGGAGATGTGTATGTATCCGTTTCTCACGAAGTCATCTATCATAGAATGTTAGAAGTAGCTGAAGGATTGCATGCCCAATGTATTGAAGGGTAGTCGCATTCATTGTGACATTTCAAGTTCAGATGAAAAAAAGGATACTCCAATTTTAGCAAGAATTCAGTAGAAGCAAAGTTAGCAAGATTATTGTTAGGCGGCTCCTAGGGCTTGCGCTCGGTATTCTACCGGACTCAAGCCCTTCAGTTTTATTTTGATACGTTTGAATTACCATAATCAACGTATTTGTACAGACCTTCTTTAAAGTGTGCCATACACTCAAATTCCTTTAAGTACATCAAACACGGGATGAACAGCAATAGCGATGCCATTCACATGAGAATAGTTAATATAATAATAAAGCATTATAATAAATACATAAGGCATCTTAGGAGGAGATAATCTTTGAAACTAAAGTCAAAAAGGAAAATAAAAATAGCTTTAATTAGTTTGGTAGTCAGTTTGGTTTTGCTAATAGGTGGCTTTTACATATATACCTTAGATTATTATCGAGCTGATGAGGTTGCTATAGAAGTGCTTTCTAGAGTGGATACAGGAAGTCAGATAGAAAAACGAAAAGATATGTGGATTTTTCATCCCGATAATGAAAAGAAAAGTGATGTAGGTTTGATTTTTTATCCTGGTGGAAAGGTGGAATGGACAGCGTATTCTGTATTGCTTGAGAAACTATCGCAAAATGGTATAACTTCTGTGTTAATCAAAATGCCTTTTAACTTAGCAGTATTTGATATTAATGCAGCTAATCGTGTATATAATCAATTACCTGAAATAAATAATTGGATGATCGGCGGTCATTCCTTAGGCGGTGCGATGGCAAGCAGCTATGCTAATGATCATCAAGATATAATTAATGGGCTTGTATTACTTGGAGCTTATCCTGTTGATGGGAATTCAATTCCGACCATTGCTCTTTATGGTACCGAAGATATGGTTTTAGATAAATCTAAGTTAGCAACTACGCAAAATCAGTACGTAATACCAGGGGGTAATCATGCGTATTTCGGCAACTATGGTGAGCAGAAGGGCGATGGCATTGCAACAATTACAAGAGAGGAACAGCAACAGCTAGCCGTTGAGGAAATATCTACATTTATATTAGATTCTCAGTAGAAAACGAGTTGATTTGCAGTTGTTGTTGTGCAAGCTGCTGAAAACATGTCAATTTATCTCCACAGATTAATATTATATTTAAAGTTAAATGTACAAACAAAAAAATGAGCCAAGTTATGTTTAAGATAACTTGACTCATTTTTGTTTAAAGTTTAATTATAAATTCCAAATACGATACAAGATAACAGCTGCTTCAGCCCGAGTAAGAGAATCATTAGGGGCAATCTTACCGTTCTTGCCATCTACAATGCCTAATTTCACTAGTTTCGTTATGTCATCTTTTGCATATGTTGCAATACTTTCTGCATCAGAGTAAGCATCTAATGTTCCGCCAGATTCGATTTGCTTACCTGCTATCGTTAGTGCGCGACTAGCTAGAACTATCATATCTTGGCGAGAAATATGATCGTTTGGCTTAAATGTATTGTCTCCATAGCCAGACACGATGGATAGTTCCTTCGCAATAACTAACTCTTTATAGTAGTAAGCATTTGCTGAAACATCACTGAACATAGTTGTATTCTTTCCGTTACCTTGCAGTTCAAGTGATCTTACAAGGAGGGTGATGAAGTCCGCTCTTGTAATAGAATTAGCAGGAGAGAAGCTATTTACTGATGTTCCTTTGATCACATCTCGAGCAGCCATTGCATCAATTGCTTGCTTCGCCCATGGCACGTTGTTCAAGTCCTCGAATGATTTGACAACGTAAGCGACAGCATAGTTACTAAAGTGGGTCGTTCGGAAAACAACCGATTTTGTTGTAGCATCGTAGCGGCCATTCGGAATGGTAATCAAGTTACCATTGTTATCGATGTACCAAACTACGATTGAATCTGGATTACTAAGTTCTTCCACAGTTGGCGAGTAAGGAATAGTTATCGTTACAGGCGCATTCGGGTTGTTCCAAGGGATTACCTTGTTACCTGCTATCAAGCTCAAGTCTAGTACAGGATGGCTACCAATTAGAGCTCGAGTAGCTTCATCCAGATGATCGATAGAAGCAGGTGCTACACGAATGGATACATGCTCCTCGTTCACTGTTGTATTAGACAGCATGTTGCTTGGAAGCTCGATCGTAGCAAGCTCTGTCTTGATTGAAAGAGTGAATGTTTCTAGTGATTTTAAGCTTTGAGTTGGCAGTTGAACATTATACGATTGGGCACCAATCTGTTTCGGTATGTCGATAACAATTGGTTTCTTACCGTTTGTTCCTGAAGTAGCAAGTTCAAGTGCTTGCTTCAAGATTTCTGTAGACACGATACCTGTAACAACGTTACTTTGGTTCGTAATTTCAGGTTTAATGACAACAATACCGTCTTTAATCTCAACGTTTCCTGTTGAAGGAGGAGTTACGTTGTTATTGTTGTTGTTGTTTGAACCACTTGGTTTACCAGTTAATGTAAGCTCTCCATAAACGGATGTATCCATATAGCCAGTGCCTGTGGTATCGTTCCAAGCAGCTACGCTTTGACGAGCACCAGCTTTTGCATCATTGATCTGTACGTCGAAGCCTAATTTCATGTTGTTAGCTGGTGTGATTGATTTCAAAGGTATCTTCACTTCAACCGTGTAATTTGTTCCCGAAACATTAGTTGCTGATTCGAAGCCACTAGCAATACTTGCAGGATTGAATGAAGATTCATTGTCAAAATTGATTCGATATTGTCCATCGTCATCTTGGTAGACCAATGTTTTTTCATTATTTTCATCCAAGAAGATTTCGACAGAATCCTGTTCGTGTAATTGTGAGCTAGTTTTATCAAGTTGAGCATCACTTACTTGAATGAGCACATATAGGTTCTCATTATCCCACAGTGCTTTGGCTACACCAGTTGCTCCTTGCCAAGCCATCTGGTAACGGTTAATTTGCATTTCGGCTGCTTGATTCCATACTCCGTCGACCGTTCCGTCGATGATAGGTGTAGCAAATTTAGCCGTTCCTTGATTTGCATTTGAAAATTCTGGATTATGTTCACTTATAAATGTATCTGGGTCGATGACAGCATAATAAGCTGGTTTAGCTTGTAAATTTTTATCAAATAATAACGGATTGGTAGATGCTCTCCAACTCGTATTGTCATCTAGTCCCCAGAAGGTAACACGTGCGATATCATCTTTGTGATCTTTAAAAAGGTTGAACAACTGAGCATATAAATAACCTTGATCATTGGCTTGTTTTTCGGAAAGCTGATAGTTGCTTCCTGCTTGGATATCGAGCTCAGTTATACTTACTTCCACACCTAGCGAAATGAATTTCTCCAGCGACAGCTTCACAAGCTCTGGGTTTGTGTTGACATTGTAATGTCCTTGCATTCCCATACCATCGATAAGTAGTTTTCCAGGGTGTGTTAGCGCATAGTTATCGTTAAGTTCTTTGATCATGCTATAAATAGCTTGAGCTTTATTCTGATTATCTTCATTGTAATCGTTGTAGTACAGCTTAATATCCCACTCGGGATTATCGTCCAATACTTCTCTTGCTGCCAAGAATGCTTGCTCTACGTAGTCAGATCCGATAGCGTTAAACCATTCGGACTTACGTAGCGCATTTTTCCAATCTGTCGGATTAGAAGGGTTATCGATCATTGCTTCGTTAACAACATCCCATGAAATTACTTTGTCGCCGAAGTTTTCCATAACCGTTTGAATATGAGTTCTCAGATTATCGAGTGCTTCAGTTCGTGATAACGGAATGGTGTTGTTCTGTCCATCAGTAGTCGTATTCATCCAAGCGGGTGATTGCTGATGCCATACAAGCACATGTCCGTGCATTTGCATGCCTTCAGCAAGCACTTTATCGACCATTGCATTTGCTGTGTCAAAGGTAAAGTTGCCTTTTGTCAGCTGCATCGCATCGGGTTTCATTGCATTACCGGCAGTAACGACATCATGATGCATTCCCAGAAGATTGAGTCTAACACCGTGTAAGTCTTCAGCAGATATTGCATTACCGATTAGGAAATCATTGGCATAGGCATCCTTTAACGGAGTAAGATCATCCTGTATTTCGATTAGCCCAGAACCACTATCGGTGATGCTAATATCATCAATGTAGAAGGAAGCAGAACTATTGTTAGAACTTTCAACGTAGATCGTCAAATAATCACTACTTGTATTGCTATAACGATAAGTTCCTTCAAATTGAACCCAGTCATCACTTGCATTAATTGTTTTAGGTGCAAGAGTAACGTAATTAGCGCTACTGCCATTGCCTATCTGAGTGGATAACTGCAGTTGAGTACTAGATGGCTGGATCAGCTTGACCCATGCTGAAATTTTATATTCGTAGCCTTCATTAACGAAGTCCTCTATTTGTAATGAAGGACCGTGCCAATTCGAAGTTCTACCTTCTACTTTCAAAGAGTAAGAACCGTCGGTAGTATGATTGGCTTCATTAGTTACAGTTAGAGTTTCAGTACCTGCTCTTCCAGAAAAGCCTCCAAGCATTTGATCTTCAAACGAAATAGTATAGGAGTCTAATTCATCTACTTGCTGTGTGATCAACACATCGCCAACGTAGAACGGAACTGTTGCACCAGCGGTGTTGGATTGAATACGTAGTTTGGTATCCTTACTAGTATCAACGGTAAATTCTTTCGTTAAAGTAATGGCTTTTCCAGCTTCATAATTAGCAGCTGCTAAAAAACCATAGTTAATATCAGCGGTTTGTAGAAACGCTTGTGCGCCTACAGGAACGACTACATCTTCATCAACATAAACAGTAACAGTTACTGTATACGTTTCACCGTTTACTAGACCAGCTCCGGTGTAACCAAAGTCAGGTGCGTCATAATTATTTAATCGATTGCTTACATATAAAGCAGCGCCGTCATCATTGCCAGGAAAAATTTTACCAGTGACATGTTCGAGCTTAGCGCCGCCTGATTGTATTGCAATGCCTTTACCATTCATAAAGTTTTCATGATATATCGTTGTCGTATTTGTTAGTTCTACCGCTTTCGCGACTGGAGCAAGCCACCCTGTTGGAATAAGTAAAGCAGCTGTAAGTAAAATTGAGATGACTCTTAAGAGTTTTTTACTCATTTATTACATTCCCCTTCCAAATAATTTAGTTAAACGGTTAAGCGCTTACAAAAATTAAAAAACGCCTCCTTCCTAAACTTGATTATATCTCGTATCGAATGTGCTTTTAACTTAACAAACTTTACAACATACTATAATTTATTTATATGTTTAGTAAAAAATGGATCTTTCGATGACTAGATGAAGTTTACTAACATACTTCTGAGAGATGAATTATTATAATGTAAGATCTTTACCGATGGGTAGTAGAATTGATCACACTTTATAGGACATTAATTAAACTAGATAGCCTAATTCAGAGAAGGGATGGCCTATTCGAAATAAGTAAAAGACCTTTCTCCGATTGAATATCGGGGAAGGTCTTTTAGTTTTTATTGGTGTCTAATTACCAGTTTTTAATTGAAAGTCTCTTAATTTTTTGATCATGATTTAATTGCACCAGCCAATGCACCATTAACGATATATTTCTGTATGAATAGGAAGAGCACAACTAAAGGTGCTGCAACGATCATGACCGCACAAGCTAGTAATGGCCAGTTGTTCCCGTATTGACCGCGAAATTCTTTCAAACCTGAAGTAATTGGGAAGTGTTCAGGAGATGACAGGAATTGTATTGGTCCAACGAGATCATTCCACGTCCCAATCACTGTTAGAATGACACCAGTAGCAATAATCGGCTTCATTAGCGGCATAATGATTTGGAATAAATAGCGAAGATAGCCTGTTCCATCAATACCAGCTGCTTCATCCAATTCACGACTAATAGATTTGATATAACCGACAAACATCATAAATACAAGGCCTGCTCCAGAGGTGCGTAGCAGCATATAACCGATTTTGGAATTGTATCCGATATCGGAATGAACATTATCTCGTAAAAATAACATTAGGCGATACTGGGCAACGACAGGATTAGGTAAAAATTGAGACATAACGAATAATAAATAGAAAAACCCGCCCCAAGCTATGTAACCTCTTGCAATAGGAAATGCAGCAAATATCGCTAGCATAATGGAGACGATAGTTGTAACTCCTGTGTATAGCAAACTATTTAACAAATAGTCAGAGAAGTTACCTTGTTTCCATGCTTCTGTGTAATTAGAGAAATTAAACTGAGATGCAATAGAGAACGGATTATTTAGGAAATCTTCGAATGATTTCAACGATACATTGAAAACAAGAAGTATTGGAACTAAATAAATGCAGAGAAGGACAAAAATGAATACGTAAGAAATTGTTTTTGCTGATCTAGAAGGCTGCATTAGTATTCAACCTCTCTTTTACGAAGTAATTGGATAGCTACAATAACAAATGAAAGTATGAACAAGAATTGCACGACAGATAGCGCCGATGGGAGTCCCATTTCAAGCGATCCACGGAATGTTTCTTTATACACATCATAAGCCATCGTACGGGAATTAAATTGACCGTCGGTAGTCGCCAATATAATATCAAAAGTCTGCATGGCACCAATGATAGAAAGTAGAATGTTAACTGTGAATGCAGGTGCGATAAGCGGAAATGTAATTTTTTTGAATGATTGCCAGCGTGTTGTTCCATCAATATACCCTGCTTCATATAAGTCCTTAGGAACAGATTGCAATCCTGCTAAATAAATCAACATGGAATGTCCCATATACATCCAGATCTGAACAAAGATGATATACCCAAAGGAATGAGAGAAGCTTCCAAAGAAAGTGTCAGAGTAATTAAAGATACTGTAAACTTTATTGACAGGACCATTGATAGGATCAAACATTAATGTCCATATGAGGGCTACTACTGCTACCCCTAACACTACAGGCAAGAAAAATACGGAGCGATAAAGCTTATCTCCTATTAACTTTTGATTAATAACAACCGCAACTAGTAAGGCAAGCCCATTTTGTACAATAGTTACGATAAATGTGAATTGAAGTGTTCTCTTAATTGAATCGATACGTTCAGCTGAATTTCCAGCAAAAAATATATCTTTATAATTATCTAATCCGACAAACTGATAAGCTTTTCCAGGAATATTTATAACATCCGTAAAGGAATAAATGACCGTAAAAATAGACGGACCGAGTAAGAAAATTAAATAAAAAGCCATAGGGAGTGCAAACAATAAATATGGCCAAAGCCTTGTTACTCCTCTGCCAAATGGATACATAAAGACACCTCACACTTCATCATGCTGTTACATGTACAGGACCTGAATATTAGCTTCAGGTCCCGCAACATAAAAACTGAATAGTAATTACATCTTATATTTTAGTTATTCATTACTTAGGAGCTGCAGCTTCCCATTCTTTCTGTTGCACGTCAGCTAATTCTTTCGCTGTTTTAAATTCTCCACCTGGAGCAAGGTACTCTGTATGAATGCCTTCTGCTTCTAAATGCTGACCAATGTTTTCACGATTAATCATTTTGATCTCATATGCAACTTCAAAATTATTCATATAAGGCTGTACTTCAGCATCAAGGAATTCTGTTGTAGCGATGTTCGGCTGAACTGGCAAGAAGCCTGTTGCTTGAACAAATTCTTGATAAATCTCAGGTTGGGAGAAGAACTCCAACCATTTAATTGCACCTTCTGTATTTCCACCATTGCTTGTTACATACCAAGTCATGTCGTATTTACCGATCAATTTGATCTTCGCAGGATCATCAGTAGCAGGAAGTGGGAAGTAACCAAAGTTCATGTCTGGCTTAGCTGCTTGAACAGCACCGGCCTCCCATACACCATTTACCATCATCGCTACTTTTTCTCCTGTGAAGTACGATGTCAATGTACCGTAGTCGATACCCATGAAGCCGTTAATCGTATATTTATCTTGAATTGTTTTCATTTTTTCTAGAACTTCAACAGCATCAGGGTCATTGAATTTGGACGTTCCTTTCCAAAGGCCTTCAATGAATTGAGATTGGTTACCGCCAGCTAGTAGTTGTGCTTGAAGATTCATCGCAGCCAATTTTACCGGCCATTTATCTTTACCAGCCATTGCAATTGGCGTAACGTTGTTCTGTATCAATACTTCGTTAACATTAATAAATTCTGACCAAGTCGTAGGTACTTTTAGATCATATTTAGCAAAAATATCTTTGTTATAGAACAATCCGCCCATTGCCACTTTACCGGCAGGGATCGCATAAACTTTATCTTGATACGTACCTCCGTCCTTAATATCTGATTCGTTGTAATTTTTGATGAAGGCTTGATCGGACAAGTCTTGAATCAGACCGTTGTCTATAAATTGTTGCCAATCCGGAACCTTTGCACCTGGCGTCCAATCACTCGGTGAAAGTCTCATTGCGCTCAGGTCAGCGAAAATGTCTACTTCGCCGGCTGGAACACGTGTTTTGTAGGCTTGTTTATATTCATCATCCGGTGCTGTCGTAACATACTCGACTTTGTATTCAGGATATTTTTCTTCAAATTTCTTATTAATTGATTCGATAACTGTATTGTTCGTCGATTGTTTCCATCCGAGCATCTTAATTACTTTCTTCTCACCACTTGGTTGCTTCTTATCATCTGCCGGAGCAGTCGTTGAAGGCGTAGTTCCTTCATTCGTAGGTTTGTTGGCTCCATTGCCGCCACAAGCCGCTAACATGGCCATAAGCATAAATAAAGCTAATAAGCCTGCTAATTTTTTAGTCATTTTTATTCCCCCTGATAATATGATCGAAAAACTTTCGTAATGTAATCTTTATCATGATGTGACGAAAGCGGTTTCGTAATTCCATTATTAACCATACCTTATCGTTTGGATATAGCCGTTTTTTAGTCATTTATACCTTTATTTTGTGTTAAATTAGTGTGAAATGACCATTTATGTTATCCGAATTTAAGTGTTGACTTGCTATTCGAACAACTATAAACTTAAAAAAAATAGCGATTCCCGAAACTTTAGGTCAGTTTCGCTTGGATTTGAGGAGGGATAACTAATTAACATCAAGACCATCGCAGAGATGGCCGGTGTCTCTATATCGACTGTCTCCAAAATAATTAATAACTACGATGATGTTTCTCAAAAAACTAAAGAAAAAGTGCTCGAAATTATGAAACAAACAGGTTACGCCCCATCTAATTCGGCTAAAACTTTAGCTACTAAAAAATCCAATTTGATTGGAGTTATATTCGCGGGCGAGTTAAATATTGATTTTACCCATCCTTTTTTTGTTGAAGTTCTTAACTCCTTCAAGAAACAGATGGGTTTATTAGGGTATGACCTTCTTTTCTTCTCTAATGTTAAGTTTCATGCTGAAGGAGATTATGTAGCTCGTTGTAAACATTTTCAAGTCGATGGCTGCATCGTTATTGCAGGCCAAGAGGTGGAAGCAGCTATTTATGAGCTTGATCAAAGCAATATTCCTTGCATCGGGGTAGATTTAGTGCTCGAAGGTCAGCATTCTGGCTATATAATGAGCGATAATTATAAGGCTTCATCAAAAGTCGTTGAGCATTTTTATTTGATGGGTTACCGAGAGTTAGGCTTTATTGGTTCTGACTTTTCTGAAATATCAAATTCACGAAAAATGGGCTATATTGGTGCGATTAAAGACTTTGGTCTGCCTCTGAAAGAGGAGTGGTTTGACAATGGGGATGATTTCTTTGAAGAAAGTGGATTTCACGCGATGGAAGCTATGATTCAATCAGGAAGCTTGCCACGTGCCATATTCGCAGCTTCTGATTTACTTGCGATTGGAGCTATTAGAGCTTTGCAAATGAATGGACTTCGCATACCGGAAGATGTCGCTATTGTTGGCTGTGATGATATATCTGTTTGTCAATATACGACACCTACTATTACAACGGTACGCCAAAACAAAGAAAGATTGGGTAAGCTTGCCGCTCACATGCTATTCGATATTATCAATAAGCAAGCAATGGCTAGCTCTGTTCTGTTGGAATCTGAATTAATTGTTCGTGAATCATGCGGTAGCCTGCCAGAATCTCCGTTATTAGAAACAGGAACCCACAGAGTTAGGAGAATCCGTTAAGGATTGCCTGGCTATGAAGAAGATCCAGCCTCTTCAATATTCACTGTAGCTAATTCGTTTGCTTCACTTTCGTGAATTTCAAATAACTGAGTAAATTCGTTGATTAATAGATCGATAGCTTTTAATTCACCGACTAGAATTTGATTAATCGATTCAAATTCTGGTTTGTCTAGCTGTTGCATGATGGTTGCTCGCTTAACATTCATCATCTCCAAAAATGCAAGTGCTTTTCCTCTGCGGAAAGTTTTTGCCCCGCGATGTTCAGATCGTTCATGACTTCTATGATGACCACCGCGATGGTGTCCTTCATTACCATGTTCCTTAAATTTTCCTTCTCTCATATACTGACCTCTTTTCTTGTATACAAATGTATACATTCATTGTATTTTGATTGTATGCTTTTGTATACAATATGTCAATCAAAAAGGTGTAGTCACATGGACTACACCTTTTTTTGAAGTATGAATCTGGTTTTCTAGACATAACCGAATTTATTAGGCTCTTTTCTTCATATATCGATAGAAAATTAATAATATAATAAACCATATCGGAGTTAATAGTAGCGCTACACGAGTAGCTTCTGCCCACAGCATAACCATAAGAATACCAGCGAAAATTGTTAAAACCACATAATTAATAAACGGCGTTAATGGAGCTTTGAAAGTAGATTTTTCTCGTAAATCCGGACGTTTTCTTACATAACGAATATGCGATATTATGATGATGCTCCATACCCATATAAAACAAATGGCACTTATTGTCGTTACAATTGTGAATGCCTGCTCAGGTACAAGCTTACTTAACAGTGCACCTATTGAAACTACGATGGTAGACACGAGTAGTGCACGACTAGGTACAGATTTCTTATTAAGCTTAGCAAGCTTTGCGGGAGCATCCTTGTTTTTACTTAATGTATATAGACTACGACTAGTTGAAAATAATCCACTGTTACCTGCTGAAGCGGCTGAAGTTAGTACAACAAAGTTAATAATTCCGGCAGCTGCTGGAATACCAACAAGTGCAAATACTTCAACAAAAGGGCTACTTGCAGCACTGAACTGCGTCCAAGGAGTGATAGTCATAATTACAATAATTGCTCCTACATAAAAGAGAAGAATACGAATTGGAATTTTATTAATGGCAGAAGGAATATTTTTTTGTGGATTTTCGGTTTCTGCTGCAGTTACTCCAACTAATTCAATCCCTACAAATGAAAAAACAACGAGCTGTAATGATAATAAGAAGCCAGTAATACCATTTGGAAACATCCCGCCGTGCTGCGTGAGATTCATAAGGGAGACTGGACCATAATTCGTTTTAAAGCCTACAATGAGTAATATAATTCCGACTACAATTAAACCAATAATCGTAA
Source organism: Paenibacillus endoradicis (assembly GCF_024721975.1). Next base: position 99,616 of record NZ_JANQBB010000007.1, read on the forward strand.
TGACTTTAATGATAGAGAACCAAAACTCAAGCTCACCAAATAATTTAACCGTTAATAGATTTAAAAATAATAAAATAACAAGACATAATAGTGCTGGTATCCATTGTGGGATATCAAACCAATACTGCATATATACACCAACTGCAATAATATCCGCCATAGCGGTCATAATCCAACAAAACCAATAGGTCCAGCCAGTAACAAACCCAGCCCAAGGTCCGATATATTCAGAAGCGAACTCATTAAAAGATGTGTATCCAGAATCAGATAATAATAATTCTCCTAAAGCTCGCATCACAAAAAATAAGGTAATACCGATCAATAAAAAAGAAAAAATAATCGATGGTCCTGCTAATTGTATGGATTTACCTGCCCCGAGAAATAAACCAGTGCCTATCGTGCCACCAATTGCAATAAGCTGGACATGACGATTTTTGAGATCCCGTTTTAGTTGTTGATTAGACATTCTTATTCCCCCGTTGTTCATACAAAAAAGAGATTGAATAAATTCAATCTCCAAAAGTTCAAAAATAACATATATATGTTACTCTTCTGTCCTTTTGCCTGAGATAGTGAATCCTTCGGCGCTGCAACGTATGCAGTCTCTCCAGAAGCAGCTTCTGCTATAGTTTTATCCATAGCATTCAACGCTTTCCAATATGAAGTTATGTTCTAATCTATCATATTGCTGAAAAACATAATGTGATAGATTAAACGAATTCTAACACGTTATGAAAAAGAGGTCAAATACTGCAAAAGATAATTAGATTAGAAGGCGAATATTTGATCTTGCAGAACTTAAGTATTATTTGTATTATTATAAGTGATACTTAATAAGAGTTAATATTTATGAAAGAAGGGAAATATAATGGTTATTTCATTGCAATTAGATAGCGAAACACCACTGTATGAACAACTACGTAATCAAATTGTTATTGGAATTGCTACTGGTGAACTTGAAGGGCAGGAAAAATTGCCAACAGTACGTCAGCTAGCTGGTGACTTGGGTATTAATACGATGACAGTTAATAAAGCCTATTCACTATTGAAACAAGAAGGCTACATTGTCATTGATCGGCGACACGGAGCAAAAGTAAGTCCAACAACCAATGGGAATGACAATGTTTCCATACAATTGGAGGAACAGATGCAATTAATTATTGCACAAGCGACAATACATGGGATGGACCAGTCTCGTTTTAATTCTTTATGTTCAAGTATATTCGCGAAGATGGTTTATCAACCTTCATAAATGAAAAAGAGGTGAATTCTATGTTAACTGTGATTCTATCAATTTCAGCGATCATTTGTTACATTGCGTTAGCAGTAACCTATAAGCCACAAGTTAAATATAAAAATGGTATGTTATTTGCAGTCACCTTGCCACCTCATGCGATGGAGCATGAGGAAATCCATAGAATTCAAGCTCGATTTAATAAGCAATTTAAGAAAGCTAGCTTATGGATGGTTATATCTTTTGTTCCTTTTCTACTACTCTATTATTTGATGACGTATCAATTTATTTATTTCTTTGTATGGATATCGGTGTTCTGCATTGTATTGGTTATTCCGTTTCGTCGAGCTTTCCGTGATACATTAGCATTGAAACGTGAAAATGAATGGTTTGTTGGTACGAAGCGGGTTATTCAAAGTGATCTACGTGTAGCACTTTTGAAAAATCAGCAATCAGCATCATTGTGGCTATTCTTCATTCCATTTACAATTGCAATTGGAACGATGTTATGGGCCATCGCAGAAGATATTGAATTTATCGGTATGGCCTTTGTAGGCTTAATAGTTACAAGTCTCTTCTTGCTCATCTCACTCTTAATGCGTGGAAGTAAAGGAAAAGTATATAGTGAGAATAGTGAAGTGAATGTAGCGCTTAATCAGGCAAGACGTAGGGAGATATCTTACTTATGGATATATATGGCTATAGTAGAAAACATTCATGTTATTTTTATATATTTATTGTTACTGAATGACAACGCAGATATGAATGGTGTATGGATTACAATGCTAGTATTGTTCACTGTTATTCCAATCGGTCTTATTTATTATACATATCGCAACATCGGTACTTTAGAGCAAGAAGTATTAGCACAAGACGGAAAAGTCATCTATTCGGATGATGATGAATATTGGGCAAATGGTTTCACCTACCACAATCCTAATGATAGAAGCATTCTTGTACCTAAGCGTATAGGAATGGGAGAAACGATCAATACAGCGACTGTGGTTGGCAAGTTAACGATGTGGGGAACTGTCGGTTTAACGGCAGTACTTATTATAGGTGTTTCATTTATGTTAATTCGATCTGAGTTGACATCGCCAGTCTTAACTGTTACAGCCGATTATAACGTCCAGATCGATTATCCTATGTATTCCTTTGATTTTAACATCGCTGATATTGAAGAAATTACGTTAGTTGATGAAGTTCCCTCGGGATTGAAGTCAAATGGAGAGTCAACAAATCAATATGCACGTGGACATTTCAAGTTAAAAGAAATAGGGAAAACAAGACTATACATATTCAAAAACAATCCTCCTTATATCCGGGTTAAACTAGACGATGTGTATATTTTCTACAATGAAAAGGATCCAGTGTTAACTAAAGAATTGTTCGAACAATTGCTGAAGTTATAGAGGTTAAATATTAAACAACCCAGTACCGATAAGTACTGGGTTGTTTTTGTAGGTATCTATAATTTTGATACCGATTGGAACCACTCATTTACTTCTTTCGTTACTTGCTCTCCGCCATTTTCCATCCATTTTGCAACGAATTCATCGAAGGCATCAATAGGTAATTTTCCATAAATGATTTTGTTGAACGTTTCTAACTCAGATTGACGCAACAGATTCCATTTTTCGATCATCGTAGGAGTTGCAGCACCAGTAAAGTAGTTTTGTTTACGAATGTCGATTTGAGACATTACAACTTTAGCAGCATACCAGTTTTCAGGTTTGCGGAATTGAGCTTGTTGTTTTTCATACGGTGTTTCAGCAGCTTCACCGTTAGCTAGTTTAACTAATGAAGACATATACAGGTTTGGAATACGTGCAGGACCTGTAATGAACGGGAATTTGTCAAAGAAATCTGTAATTTTTTCTTTATCTTTAGTAGGTTTGCCATCAATAATATCCCAATCATAACCTTGAGCAAATCCATACTCATAATCACTACCAACAGCTGGATTAGCAAGGTTATCAAGAAGATAGTTGTAGTATAGTATGATAGCTTCTGGGTGCTTCGCATCTTTGTTAATCATAAAGCTACTATTAACGCCTGAATTTTGCCACTTCGTACCCATCAATCCATCTGGTCCTGCAGGTACAGGATATGCTTTAAATACTGATCCTGGTACGTTATTCAATAGATCACCAGCTGGCCAGTCAGGAACCCAGTTTGCACCTGGTAAAATACCTGCATTTCCTTTTGTCCAGATCTCAGCGGATTTACCTTCATCCCATAGTGCAGCATCGGGGTGAATATAACCTTTCTCCATCCACTCTTGCAATTTAGCTAGTGCTTGTTTCGCACCTGCATTTATAGAACCATACTCTAGGTTACCATTGGCATCTTTATTCCATTGTTCTTGTACTGAACCGTATGCACCGAATAACCAGTCAAGTCCACCCATCCAAGTGTTTGTATTGTTTTTCAATGAGATAGCAAGTGGGAATACATCTTTTGCAGCTAATCCATCAGGATTTTCATTTTTGAACTTATCCATAATGTTCTCTAGATCAGCGATCGTTTTTGGCTCTTGAAGATTTAGTTTAGTCATCCAATCTTCGCGAAGCCATAGAAGTGTATCATCGTTATCCGTGTATTCCATAATTGGAAGATTCCATTTTTTACCTTCTTTTGTGAACGGGTACCATAGTTCAGGATTCTTCTCAGCATGAGCCTTCCAAGTTTCAGTCGCATACTTCTCAAATAATTCATCGATTGGCATGAACTGCCCTGAATCAATAAGTTGATCTGTTAGTACGGAATCAGTAGGTACCATTACGAAATCAGGTAGTTTCTCACCGGAAGTAAGTGCAAGTTGAAGTTGCTGCTTATATTGATCTGAACCGGCAGGATACCATGTGTTTTTATGTTTCATACCTAATGTTTCTAACATCCAACGGTCATGTACGTTGTTATCTTTTGTTTCACCTTTGGTATATTCAATTGGCATAATGATAGTACTGATTTCAATCGGTGGATCGTATTTACCCTTTTCGAAAGCAAGATCAGCTTCTGACTTTGTCGCTGAATCAGTTACTCCTGAATTGTTGTTACTAGGTGCAGTCGTATTTCCTGGATCAGTAGCTTTGCCACAAGCAGATACAATCAGCATTAGTGCAATAAGTGGCAACCATAGTTTCTGTAGTTTTTTCATTTCGAATATCCCCCTGTTGAATAAGATGATTTCTAGTGTAACTGTAACAATTGTGCTAGGAGGTCATCTATATGATTATTTCAGTTTTCATAGGATTTTGTCATGTTGTTAATGTTCTTCTCTAAATTCTTGCGGCGTTTTGCCAAATTGCCGCTTAAATACTTTGATGAAGTATGCAGGATCCAAGTATCCAATCTCTGCACTAATCTCGTATACTTTTTTATCGGTTGATTTCAATTTGTGGCAAGCAGTCTCCATGCGCAGTCTGGATACGAAATCACTTACGCCTTCGCCAGTCTCATATTTATATAACTTAGATAGATGAGTTGGATGGAGGTTTACATGATCAGCAAGTGCTCTTAATGAAACATCATGATGTAAGTTCATCTCAACAAACTTTTGCGTTTTTTTGACGTAGATAGAACGAATATCTTTAACGTCGTCGGATGCTTTTGCCTTTAACTTACTTAGCGATTCAAAAGACCAGTTGCGAAGCTTATTAATCGAGTTGAATATTTCACCGGATTGTAGAAGCTCAAACTCTTTACCCAATAATCCTTCAAGCGTATGACCATTACGATGACAATAATGAGCAAAGGAGGACCCGATGATATAGCCAGTTTCTAAACAATGCTCCCAAGACTCTGCCCATTTGTCATCTAACTCAGCAAAAACTTGCGTTAACTTCTCTTCAGCCGACTCCCAGCGCCCTGCTTCAAGTAAGTTTTTCAATAAGGGAGGAGCATGGATGACGTCGAGAACACCACTGGATGTTTGATTATCTAAGTCACTTGCTCGCATTACAAAATCTCTTTCGTCACCGACAATTTGTCTGAAGTATGCGAGTGCATGTCGATACTTATCCGATAATTGGTCAGGGAAATGGAAGGGATCAGTCATGACGATCGACAAAGAGCCTTTCAGAAACTGTTTTACTTTCGATTGAAGCTGCATTGCTAATTTTTCTATATTCATTTCTTTTTCATTGTATTGATGTTCAACCTTAAACTGAATCAATATAGCTAGATATCCATGCTCTTCTTTTATACCCCATACATTTGCAAATTCGTCCAATATCTCTTCTGCAATATTAAAAATAGCGTACTCTAATAGATGTTGCCCATTGTTGCGATATTGTCCAAACTCTTCTTCCATTCGAACAAGCATTAGTACGCTGTTATCAAGGCGGAAGGGTAAGTTATAATTTTCTAATTTTCGTTCCCATTCCTCTATAGAAATTCGCTCTCCGCGCAAAGCGCTTTGTAACAATTGACCTTGTAACCTTGGAAGGTTTTCTCTCAGAATTTTTTCCATTCGTTCATAGGAGTTTACACTGCCCCACTCAGAATTCAGCTGATCTATTGCAGTTTTAACTGCATTAAGTAAATCAATGTCGGTAGGTGGTTTGAGCAAATAATCGACTGCCTGATTTTGTAATGCTACCTTCGTATATTCAAAATCGGAATATCCCGATAAAATAATGCATTTAATCTTATTGTCGAGCGATCTAATTTTCTCGATCAGCTCTAATCCTGTCATCTCAGGCATAAGGACATCTGAAATAACTATGTCAATTGGATAGGTGTCGATAATGCGCAGTGCCTCTTGTGCAGAGTAAGCTTTATGCACGACTTCAATACCTAGTGTATCCCAAGGTTTATTCAAAGATAAGTTGTCTACCCAGTGAGCTTCGTCATCAACGATGATCATTTGCATGTTATTGTTCTCCTTTTTGGTGGGATTGTTGATCTTGATCAATGGTAGCTGGAAGTTCCCAAGTAATTTCCGTTCTAAATCCCCCAATATCTGATTTTGAGAATATGAGTTGAGAGTTTTCACCAAATTGATGGATTAACCGTTGGTTGGTATTCCAGAAGCCATATCCGGTATCATCTTGTAATGGTTGTTTCATTGAGCGATTGAGGCTCATAAATTGCTCATCTGTCATTCCAGGTCCATCGTCATCTACATAGATCTTGGAAAATCCTTCTGAGATTTCACCTTTAATCCGAATTTCTCCTGAGGAATATGTTTTACCAACCCCGTGAATAACGGCGTTCTCTACGATCGGCTGCAGCATCAGACGAGGAATCTGCCCCTTGAGCATCTCCTCAGGAATGTCGATGTGATAATGAATTCTGCCGTTACGTAGCTTCTGAATATCTAAATAATTAATAATAAGTTGAACTTCTTCATTCAAAGATGCTGTTGGGCGCTCCAAGCGTGTCATATAACGATAGTAAGCGCTTAAATTATGTCCCATTGAAACGACGGCTTCTTCATCCTTTAATTGAGCCATATTAATCATATATCCAATGCAATTATACAAAAAGTGAGGATTAATTTGTGCCTGCAGTTGTCTTAAAGTCGCTTCTCTTGCTCTTAGCTTTTCGTTCAATACATTATCGATCAGCTCTTGAATTTGTTGCGACATATCATTAAATCGATAAAATAAGAATGCAAATTCGTTGTTAACGCTAGAACTGATCCGCACAGAAAAATCTCCGCGTTGTACACGCTGAAGTCCATGTATGAGTTTACGAATCGGACTTTGAATATTTCGATATAGTAGTACGGATAAAGATATACCTACAATGAATATTAGCCCCATCGCAAAATAGAACAAGTTTCTGCTAAATGATATCGGTCCCAATATTTGATCGAGAGGTACAATGTCTACTAAAAACCAGCCCAACGATGAAGAATTTACAGCACTAATTAAATATTGTTGCTCATCTAATTCAACCACTTCTTGCATTGAATTCTCCAAAGTTTTTTCATCTAGAAATTGGACGAGCTTATTAATAAGCTCGGGGTCAGCACTACGGTTAAGGATTGGTGCTTCTCCATTAAGATAGAAGATAGGGTCTCCTTGTCCACCTTCTTTATAGGTGTCTAAAATATTTTGAATGTTCTCAGGATAAAAGCTAGATTTGATAACGAGATTAGTCTTGTCGAGTGCATCCTGTTCGCTGAATGAATCGCTATAAAACAGATGAAAAGCCTTCTTAATATTTTTTTCAGCTTCTTGACCATCTCCGTAAATCCATTTACCAGTAATATTTCTTTTTAGATAATCTTCATCATAGTCAACCATCGTGCTTTTATTAGAGATGCCTTCTTTGTTCAATTCTGAATAGACAGTAAACTCAACCGGCCATATATTCATAACTCCCGATTGCAACACCATCTTTTCTTGTATTGCATATCTTGTCTGCATTCGATCATATCGATCATCCCATAGATTTATCCCATTAAATTTACGAACGTTAGGATCACGTGAAAACGTTGTCATAAAATCCATTGTTTGACTTATTCGTGATTCAATCTGACTGGAGAGAAAGGAAAGTTGTTTCATATTTGAAGCTTTAAGTTCCTTTACGATGACATTTGAAGAGACCTCATTGGAATATGTGAACAAAATAATGACAGGAATAAAAAAAATGATGATAAGTGCGTTCGTCTTCGCAAATAAACTCATTTTAGAACCAAAGATGTTCTTAAATATGTTGATGCTTCTGCCTGATTTCAATGGTCATCCCCCCGATAAGTACATAACAAAACACTATCAATCCTAATAATGTCTTATAGTTTGTTTAACTTGCTTGTTGATAATATATATAACAGGGCTACGCCATATATACAAATTAAATTTTATAGAAAGGGAGAAAACTATGAACCGAATGACTACAACCGATCCCCACATGAAGGTAGACAGAATAGCTGATAAGCGTAGAGGATATCGAGTGCCATGGGTGTTGCATTTTATGGTGCTACCAGCGGTACTGGTTGCTTTTGTTTTTTCTTATTTACCAATGTCAGGTATTGCTATGGCTTTTCAGGACTATAAGGCAGCATTAGGAATCACAGGTTCTCCGTTCGTCGGTTTGAAGCATTTCCGATATATGTTTGAAAATGATTACTTTATTAAGATCACTTGGAATACAGTGCTGTTCGCATGTTCCAAAATTGTTTTGAATTTAATCATTCCTTTTGGCTTCGCGTTATTACTTAACGAAGTCCGCAATATGGGAGTCAAGAGATCAGTACAGACACTTGTCTACCTACCACACTTTCTTTCGTGGGTTACCCTTGGAGGCATATTGATCGATTTGTTGGCACAAACGGGCATTATCAATTCGTTTTTAACGAACGTATTTGGCATAAAACCGATATTCTTCTTAGGTGATGGTACATGGTTTAGGCTTACCATTATTTTCAGTGACGTATGGAAAGAATTTGGTTTTAACACAATTATTTTCCTTGCGGCGCTTTCTGGAATCAATCCAGCTCAATATGAAGCCGCTGAAGTTGACGGTGCAAGTCGACTGAAACAAACGTTTTATATAACGATTCCTTCATTGATTCCGATTGTTATCGTGGTTGCGACGTTGGCACTAGGTAATGTACTGAATGCAAACTTTGACCAAGTATTTAACTTATACAGTCCGATGATCTACCAACAAGGTGATATTATCGATACATTCGTCTATAGAGAAGGGTTGCTAAGTGGCCAATTCAGCTTTGCAACTGCTGTCAGCTTATTCAAATCGTTAATTAGCTTAGTCTTAATTATCATCTCATATCGTCTTGCTTATAGATATGCTGGATATCGAATTTTCTAACTGAAATGGATGAAATAAGCTTACATGAAAGGATGAACGCTCGTGTATCATAAAACGTTACCTTATCGAATATTCACAGTGTTTAACTATACATTTCTAATTACTATTTCAATTGGCTGCATGTTGCCGTTATATCATTTACTAATGGTATCTTTCAGTGATACTTCTGCTGCCAATGCGGGGCTTGTTACATTCTGGCCGATTGATTTTACGTTTGAAGCATACGAACAAACATTTTCTAATGATAATTTCCTTACATCGCTTGGAGTATCACTTAAGCGTACAGTCATTGGAACAGCTTTAGCTTTAGCGGTGAACGCTGTTGCTGCATATGCTTTATCCAAAGACAATCGAACATTTCGTGGTAGAAACATATACCTTTGGTATTTTGTAATTACAATGTTGTTTAATGCGGGCCTTGTTCCAGGCTATATTCTTATTCTAAAACTTGGTTTACTTAATAATCTGCTTGCACTAATACTTCCAGGACTTGTGGCAGTCTATAATTTAATATTACTTCTTAATTTCTTCCGTGCTATACCGAAGGAATTAGAGGAAGCTACCTTTATAGATGGAGCAGGGCATTTCAGAACCTTTATATCTATCTATCTTCCTCTGTCTATGCCTGCACTTGCAACGATCGGTTTGTTTACGATGGTAGGACATTGGAATGCATATTTCGATGGTTTGATCTATATGAAGGGAGTAGAAAACCTTCCACTTGCTAGCTTTATGCAAACTTTGATCGTTCAAGGCAGCAAAACGGGATTTGATCAAGCAGTCATCGCCAATATGTCACAACGGACACTGCGAGCATCTCAAATATTTATTGCCGCTCTTCCAATTCTAATCGTATATCCGTTTTTACAACGTTTCTTTGTCAAAGGGATAGTCATTGGCGCTGTGAAAGAGTAGATGTAGTTCAAAGCAGTCGCTTGTGATCAGGATGTGAAGGCAATAGCTTCGACGGCGAAGCTAGGAATTCAATTATAGTCAATAATTCTAAGTTATTTAATAGAATGTTATACATTATATTGGAAAAAAAGATGGATAGAGATTTCAGAATACATCTGAACCCCTATCCATCTTTTCGTTCATTTACAATTACATTATGACTTGGTAAAAAGTATTGCTGAATTAAACTATCGTTCTCCGTTAGCGGATTGTTCGGAATCGTTTGTTCAATTTTTTATACCAATCTACTAATAGCATATAGGAAATCACACCTGACACCAAGCTTATGATATTTCTTCAACGGACCATCCAAATTCTACGACTCTGGTTTTTTAACGACAGGGATCCAAACTTCCATCTCATACATGCCGTTGCCTCTATCATAGCTCATTTCAAACTCAGGGCCATTTGCGAATTGATAATCACAGGTTGGAAACCATTCCGACCAAATACGTCTCCACAAATCATGAATATCGTTTTTGGGGTTTACGCCAGTCGAAAAAACCGCATATGTTTGCGGGGGGATCTGCAACTTTTCAAATCCTTGCGGCAAGCCGCTCTGTGGCAGGAAATAACCGATCATGTAGGATAATTCCTCACCATTGTTGTTGTATAAAACCGAATGTATCTCGCCATCTTCCCCCAAGCCAGCTGCGGCACGGATTCGGTTTACAGTTCCGTCGGCAATACATTTTTCCCATAACTTTGGTATTTCTATATACGGATTTTCGCCATCGGCTTTGATCAGATTAGAAACCCCGAACATTTCAAAACTTTGTTTATCCACGATTTTGTAATTCATCTCCACAGCTCCTCGAATTGAAATATGAAAGGACAGTCGAGGATAAGCTTTTAGTGACACACCTTTGTCGCGCGCAGACATTGGCATCACACCGTGCATTTTTTTGAACGCTCTGGAAAATGCCTCAGGCGATTCGTAACCATACTTCAATGCCATGTCGATGACCTTCACACCACTATTTTGCAGTTCAAATGCAGCAAGAGTTAGCCGCCTGCGTCGAATATATTCCGACAGCGGAACATTGGTGATGAACGGAAACATCCGTTGAAAATGGTACGTTGAGCAACAAGCAATTCTAGCCACTTGTTCGTAGTCGATCAGTTCAGACAGATTTGATTCAATGTATTCCATTGCGTTACTCATGCGTTTCAGCCACTCCATAGGGATCATCCTTTCAAATTTAATTATACCGAGTGCTGAAAATGAAGCCTTGCAATGCTTGCACAGAAATATCATGTTTGCTAGTATCTAAACGCAGGATTAAGCAAGTGATAATACGACTCTTTCACCACGCTCTTCTTCCTGTTAGTTGAGAAAAGGCTACCTTAATGGAATTGAACTATCGTGTCCCGTTAGAATAACTGTTAGCTCAACTTTTTTACAAAAGTAACTCTATGATAGTCTGTTTCAAAGAAATCCTTTTCAAAATCAACTTGCTCATAACCTATATTGCGGTAAAAAGTTAACGTGTTTTCATTTCCAACATGCCCTAGAGTTTGTAGAATCACCTTGTTCCCACCAAGTAAGTGAACTTGATTACATATGGTATCAAGCAGTCCTTTTCCGATTCCCTTACGTTGACTTTCCTTATGAACTGCTACCCCAACTATTTCATAAAGTCTTTTTTCGACATCGAAAATATATCCAGCATGACCGAGAACAATATGGGTATGTGCCACGTAATAACCGCAAATCTTATGATCCTGTTTCTCCAGAAAATCAGACCACCTCAATGGGTATTTTTCAATGATGAATTTTGGAAATTGAAGAGGGTGACTTGCCATAATATTTTCTACATGACTTCGGTCATTATCTTCCAATAAACGTATAATCAAGCCTTCACCCCCCTGAATTACTGGATGCTAATGATAAGTACAGCTTCCAGTCGTAATCCTTAAGTTTAACTGTATTCATCACTCGTGTGCGGCATGAAAATATTAGACAATTTCCCCGCCTGATAGTAAGGGTAATCCATCATCTTTTGAACCTTCTTTACCACATCCTTATTCGTTAGTGATTCAACAAGGTACAACCCTAAATCAATTGAAGTTGAAACACCCCCGCCTGTAAAAATATTCCCATCGCGTACAATCCGAGCCTTAACAACCTCTGTGCAATAAGGAATCATCAATTCATAAGCAGCTGGATTCGTTGTTGCTATTTTATCAGTTAAGAACCCTGCAGCACCTAAAAGCAAAGCCCCCGTACAAACAGACACTTTGTATTCCACATCTCGAGCAGTTTGTATCCATGATATAAACTCTTTATCGTATCTCAATTCTCTGGTAGACATGCCGCCGGGAATAAAAATCAAATCATACTTAGACAGATCTGGGTTAATATGCTTTATCTGTATTGTCATACCACGGTCGTCTGTAATTTCCTCGCGTTTTGCACAGAGATCCCAAGACACATTTTCTTTAGCATTCAGAATTTTTAGCCAAGATACCGCTTCATAAAAGCCGACAAAGTCCAATGTTGTCATCTTGTCAAAAAGAATATAAGCTATTTTCATCAAATAACACCGTCCCTTTCATGGATAGAAACAAAAAAAAGCATCTGATCTTAGATCAAATACTTTGCCCAGGCGAACGGCGTATGAAATATGTGCTTCCTCGTGGTACTCCACGTTTCGCCAGTCACACATACCAAATATTTACTTTATTATAGTCAGAACTATCTATTACATCAAGTTAATTTTTACGTTATCCTGCCCGTGAGCTTACCCTCAACTAAACTGCTCAAAGATACTTGAAGTCTATTTGTTATGGTTTTCTGCAATGAATTGTTCCGACTGTATGAGCTTTTCCACAAGCTCCTGTTTCGTGAACTTCATGTATTTTTAATGAAGGTGTACAAGATCACGGTTAGGGTTAATGCGTCTTAATTCAGTATCTTGTGTCTTATTTACTTAATTAAGTCGTTTTTAGCTTGCCGTTGTTTAAATGTATGACTATGTTCCTTATAAGACGAAGAGTAATTGACGCAACTCTTCATAAAACAAAAGAGGATGAGCAACATATAGAAGGGATATTCCCTTTACGTTACTCATCCTCGAATATAATGTCTAATATTGTATTCAATTGCTTATTGTTACTGGTCAAAGTATACGTCCTACACATTTATTGTTACAGAGTAGGACAACCCCTTTGTATATCATTTAATTAAGTTGAACTTAAGCTCGGTATTTACACTACTGCTCGGACCGATGAACGCTACGAAAGCACCAGCATCGCTTTCATGAGTAAGATCAGAATGATAATATCTAAGCTGTTGCTCCGTAAGAGTAAATTCAATGTCTGCGCTCTCACCTGACTGAAGCTCGACTCTGCGGAAATCTTTCAATTCTTTAACTGGACGTACGACTTCTCCTGACATATCTCTCACATAAAGCTGAACAGTTTCAACACCAGTTACGCTTCCTTTATTACTTACCGTAATAGAAAGCTTAATAGGCTCTGTCTCAGTCATTGTAGTAGCAGATAGCTGCGCCTCACTAAATTCAAATTTTGAATAACTTAGTCCGAAGCCGAAAGGAAGTAATGGCTCATTCGGAATATCTAGAAACTGTGATACATAACGGACTTGAGCATCTGGAGCACCTTGAGGGCGTCCAGTATTGTAAGCATTGTAATAGACAGGTACTTGACCTACGCTGTAAGGGAAGGACATTGTTAATCGTCCACTCGGATTTTCGTCTCCGAACAACAAGTCAGCAACAGCGTGCCCAGCTTGTGAACCTGGATACCAAGCTTCCAAAATAGCATCTGCTTCTTCGTAAACGCCATGTAGATCAAGCGGTCTACCATTGAATAGAACGACAACCATTGGTTTGCCAAGTGATTTCAGCTTCTGAATAAGTTCTAGTTGAACATGAGGTAATTGAATATTTGATCTACTTGCAGCCTCACCATTCATATCCGAATGTTCACCGAGTGCTAACACAATCGTATCGGCGTCAAGAGCCACAGCGAGCGCTTCCTGCCATTGTTGCTCTGTTGCTGTCTCGATTCCACATCCTTCAGCGACTGAGAGGGTAACATAGCCGCTTAGCTTCGCATTCATTCCTTCAACAAGTGTGACAGCCTCATCCTTCGAACCTGTCCAAGACCAAGGCCCTAGCACATCACCGCTATTGGCAAAAGGTCCAATAAGTGCTATGCGTTGATTACGTGTAAGTGGTAACATTCCTTCATTTTTTAATAGAACGCAAGATTTGACTGCCAGACTACGAGCTACCTTCAAATGATCTTCACAAAATACAATCTCTTGCTCACGTATTGGATCAGCAGCACGATACGGATTTTCGAATAATCCAAGCTTCTTTTTCAGGTTCAAAATACGTAGAACCGCTTCGTCAATTAACGCAACATCGACTTCATTACGTTCAACTAGCTCTGATAAATGATTAACGTAACAAGAGGTCATCATCTCAATATCGACACCTGCATTAATCGCTTTAAGCGCAGCCTCTGATTCATCAGCTGCGATACCGTGGGCAATTAATTCTCTGACAGCTCCCCAATCGGAAATTAATATGCCGTCAAAGCCCCATTCCTCACGAAGTAGCTTACGCATCAACTTCGAATTTCCAGTCGCAGGAATTCCATCTACCGTGTTGAAGGAGGTCATAACCATTTCACAGCCTTCATCAAGCGCTGCTTTGTATGCGGGTAAGTAGAACTCACGCATTTGTCGATCAGATAAATCAACCGTATTATAATCTCGTCCAGCTTCAGCAGCACCATAAGCTGCAAAGTGTTTCACGCAGGCAGCGACTCTATCTAAGTTATTCGTAAGATCATCGCTTTGGAAGCCTTTTACGAATGCTCTAGAAAACTGAGCGTTCAAGTAAGGATCTTCTCCTGTTGCTTCTACTACGCGTCCCCATCTTGGATCTCGGACTAGATCGACCATTGGCGCGTAAGTAACATGAACGCCAGATACCGAAGCTTCCTTTGCTGCGATTTCAGCACTTTTCTCTGCAAGGTCCATATCCCAGGAGCAACCAATTGCTAGTGGCACAGGGAATATCGTCTTAAACCCATGTACGATATCCGCCATCATAAGCAGCGGAATTCCAAGTCGGTTATGGCTTAGATGAGTGCGTTGCACATTAATAACGTCCTGAGCACCTGCCATTCCAAGTACAGATCCTGAATTGTGGACCGTTTCTTCTGTAATTCCAAGTGAATCTATTGGACCGGTAATTAATCCTTCACCTACTGCACCTTCATAGAAGGGAACAGCCAATTGAATAAGCTGTGCGATCTTTTCATCTAGTGTCATTTGCTCGATAAGTTCTTTTACATTTACTCTATTGTTAGTTTTGTCAGGAAACTGGTGATTCTCGTTCGACATGTGTAAAAACCTCCCTGGATATCCTCCTTGATATCAATCGAAACGTTTCGATTGATTATAATATGCATTATAATTGGCATAAGATAAAGCTGTCAATTGCAATATTTAGATGTTTATATGACTAAATTGGTAGGTTGAATGGCTTTTTTATTTCTGTTATAGTTAGGATAGAAACGTTTCACTTGAAACGAATGAGGAGCGGGGGATTTTGGCTAGTATTAAAGATATTGCGAAACAGGCAGGAGTCTCCATCTCCACAGTTTCGTATGCGCTAAATGGTAGTGAAAAAGTAACGAAGGAAACTGCAGCGAGAATATTGGCTATAGCTAAGGAATTGAATTACGTGCCTCATGCGGCTGCTCGCTTATTGAAAACTAAAAAATCGAACTTGATTGGTATTTTTTTGACTGATTTTAGCGGCAACTTCTATGGAGATTTATTGCAAGGAGTTAAAGATTATCTTCATTTAAGAGGGTATGATCTACTCGTATGTAGTGGGTCGCAATCACGTAGATTAATTGCTGAGCGAATGATTGATGGTGCGATTATTCTCGATGAGACTTTTTCTACGGAAGAGTTGCTGCAATATACGAATAATGGTCATAAGGCTGTTGTACTTGACCGCGAATTGAATCATTCTCATATTAATCAAGTGCTGCTCGACAATAAAGCTGGAGCAACACTTGCGATGGAATATCTAATTGAGCAAGGACATGACAAAATATATACGGTAACTGGCCCGGAAGGCTCTTATGATGCCAATCAGAGATTACGGGCGGTGCATCAAGTGATTGCTCGAATTCCACAAGTGGAATTCCATGAAATATCAGGTGATTTTAGTAAAGCAGCAGGAGAAGCTGCGGCAAAGCGCATTGCTAACGAGTATACTAGACCGGTTGCTGTTTTCTGTCTTAATGACGAGATGGCGATAGGACTTTATCGTTATATTCGTATTCATTCGGATCTTATTATTGGTGAACACATTCATCTCATTGGATTCGATAATATTGAGCTAGCTCAGTTTATTCAGCCTAGGTTAGCGACAATTAATTATTCTATGCATAAGTGGGGAGCGCTCGCTTCCGAGCAATTGCTCAAAATGTTGTCCGGTGAGTCTGTTGAACCCGAACGAATCTATGTTTCTCTTATTAAAGGAGAGACTATTAAAGCTCTCAATTGAATCTGTTTATCGTTAACCCTATCCTCATGAGGATAGGGTATTTAGTTATATCAATAAGCTCCATCTTAATGCTATCTCTAAAAGTGTTGATTTGAAGCATGTAAAGTTGGTTATTTTAACTTAATAGGTTGCATGAGATCGCTCTACCATGTTCTATGGTTTAGGGGGATCTTCTAACGAAAAACTAAGTATAATTATGTAATAATTGTCAACAATAATCAGCATATGCGATTATTCGACAAGAGGTGAACCTAATTCAACAGAAAATGCATCATATATGGAGAAGGGATTACCTTATAGCTTTTTTTTCCGCATCACTTAAAGGGATCTCACAGGTGTTATTGATTGATAATGCGATTACAGGGCTGATCGTTCTAATAGCCATTATGATTGTATCTATTCCTTTAGCGCTTATAGCCTTAGCTTCATCCATTATTGGAACTTGGATTTGTCTATACAGCGGGGCTAACAAGGTGACAGTCAACGAGGGCATCTTTGGATATAATTCAGTTTTAACTGGTTTGGCGTTATCTTTATATTTAAGTGGTCAAAATAGATGGTTAATCGCTATTGTTGGAGCTGTTGTTGCTGCTCTATTTACAGCAGCGTTGATGAATGTATTGAATCGCTTAAAAATCCCGATACTGACATTTCCATATATTTTGCTAACATGGTTGGTTATGCTTGCCTCCTTCGGGATGTCGGCTATTCAATTAAGTGCTGATCTAGTCCAACAAGATGTTACTCCATGGAGACTACATATTGGGGGCGAGATCGAATATAACGGAGTTATTTATGGTATTAGTCAAATCTTTTTTTTGAAAAATGTCTATTCAGCGGTTCTTATTCTAATCGGAATTTTTTGGGCAGGCTGGCGATTGGGCGTATATGCGGTTGTAGGTATAATCATCTCTTGGTTAACAGCATATGGATTAGGGGCAGAGGTTACATCTCTAAACATGGGTATGTATGGTTATAATGCGGTGTTGGCGATTTTGGCTATTTCTGTAGTATATGCGGATCGAAATGGCAACTCAGCTTTGACAGGGATCATTGCTGCGATAATTACAGTACCTATTACAGCAAGCATTAATGAATGGATGCATCCTTATGGTCTCCCAGCACTAACGATGCCATTTGTTCTAGTTACTTGGTTGATGATTAGTATGAGAAAAGGATTGCCTAAATTATAGGAAGTAATGGAGGCGAAGAGAATGTTTGAGAAATTTGATGTGAAAGTATCGCTTGATGACACTGTAAACTGTCACTGGCATTTTACTACTGAAAAGGATGGTATTAATTATAACGGTCATTATGATGGTGGAGAAATTTATTGGCTACAACCGATGCCAGAAGAGAATCTCAAAAAACAGATGGAAGAAAAAATTCATCAACTTATGGCAGAATATCAACCATTAGATAGTGAGATGAGATAATGTTTGTATAGTGAAAAGAGAAAATGTTATAATATTTTTTTAGGCAATTTGGATAATTTAGGTATAAATGTTCTGAAGGGGAGATGTAAGATGAAGCTAACACAACGTGAACAAGAAAAGCTGATGATCGTCGTTGCAGCTGACCTTGCAAGGCGGAGAAAAGACAGAGGTCTCAAATTAAACTATCCAGAAGCGATAGCTTTAATTACATATGAGATCTTAGAAGGTGCTCGCGATGGCAAAACCGTAGCTGAATTAATGCGAGACGGCACAAAAATTCTAACAGCAGAAGATACGATGGAAGGCATTCCTGAAATGATTCAAGATATTCAGGTAGAGGCTACCTTTCCGGATGGGACAAAGTTAGTTACTGTCCATAATCCGATTAAATAAAATCAAAACATGAGAAGAAAGGTGAACTCATTATGCATCCTGGAGAGTACGTCTTACGTGAAGATGATATTATTTGTAATGAAAACAGAAATACTCACGTTATAGAAGTCGTGAATATAGGAGACAGACCAGTTCAAGTTGGATCTCACTATCATTTCTATGAGGTTAATAACGCCCTTCAATTTATTCGCGAAGAGGCTTACGGCATGCGTTTAGATATTCCTGCGGGATCTGCTGTGAGATTCGAGCCGGGTGATGCGAAACAAGTAAATCTTGTTGCATTAGCAGGGGAACGTCGAGTTTATGGATTAAACAATCAAACAAACGGCTATTTAGATAAATAAGGAGGCATCTCATGAGTCTGCGATTAACAAGAAAAGAATATGCAGATATGTTCGGACCCACTGTAGGAGATGCAATCCGACTAGCAGATACAGATCTTTTCATAGAAATAGAAAAAGACTATACGCAGTATGGCGATGAATGCAAATTTGGTGGCGGGAAATCTATCCGTGACGGTATGGGGCAACACCCTTCTGCGACACGAGCGGATGGAGTAATGGATGTAGTTATAACGAACGTTGTTATATTGGATTATACCGGTATCTATAAAGCGGATATCGGAATTCGCGATGGTATAATTGCTTGTATTGGAAAAAGTGGAAACCCATACATTATGGATGGCGTCGATATGATAATCGGGGCGACAACGGAAATATTCGCCGGTGAGGGAATGATCGTTACTGCCGGTGCAATAGATACACATGTTCACTTTATTAATCCACTCCAAGTAGAAACAGCGTTAACTTCAGGCATTACTACTTTAATAGGTGGCGGAACAGGACCAGCAGAAGGCTCGAAAGCAACTACTTGTACACCTGGAGAGTGGAGTATCCATCGTATGCTTGAAGCTACGGAGGATTTACCGATCAATATTGGTCTTCTCGGTAAAGGAAGTACATCTTCTGAAGGAGCGCTAGTTGAGCAAGTTATGGCTGGTGCGATTGGATTCAAAATTCATGAGGATTGGGGTGCTACTGCTTCTGTCATTGACATGTCTTTACGCGTTGCAGATGAATATGACGTTCAAGTAGCTATTCATGCCGATTCGCTGAATGAATTCGGTTTTGTTGAAGACACTGTTAAAGCAATTGATGGCAGAGTAATTCATACATTCCATACGGAAGGTGCTGGAGGTGGACACGCACCTGATATGATTACAATGGCGTCCTTACCTAACATTCTTCCTGCATCTACGAATCCAACGAAGCCGTATACGATTAATACTGTAGAAGAACATTTAGATATGCTTATGGTTTGTCATCATCTTAGCCCGATGGTTCCTGAGGACGTGGCTTTCGCAGATTCACGGATCCGTAAGGAAACGATTGCTGCGGAAGATATTCTACACGACTTAGGTGTATTTAGTATGATGAGTTCTGACTCTCAAGCGATGGGACGCATTGGTGAGGTTATATTACGTACTTGGCAAACCGCAGATAAGATGAAAAAGCAACTGGGAAAAATGGAGGGTGATAATGGTATTGGTGATAATAACCGAGCTAAGCGTTATGTTGCCAAATATACCATTAATCCTGCGATTGCACATGGCATTGGTTCCTACGTTGGTTCTATTGAAGTAGGGAAAGTGGCTGATCTAGTTCTCTGGCATCCAGCATTTTTTGGAGTGAAGCCAGAAGTCATTATGAAGAGTGGTTTTGTCGTGTACAGTGTTATGGGGGATGCCAATGCAGCAATTCCTACTCCACAACCAGTTTTATTCCGTCCTATGTACGCTGCACTAGGCAAAGCGAAGTATGCTAGTTCAATTACGTTTGTGTCTAAGGCTGCTTATGAAGCCGGAATTAAGGAAAAGCTGGGATTGCAGAAGCAAGTTCTTCCTGTATTCGGTATTCGTGATCTTACCAAAAAAGATTTGAAATTAAATGGAGAAACTCCGAAAATAGAAGTTGATCCCCAAACGTTTGAAGTTAAAGTAGATGGACAATTAATTACGTGTGAACCAGTTGATGCTGTACCAATGGCACAACGTTATTTCTTATTTTGAGGTGAAGTTTTATGATAATCGATAAAGTAGTTACTCATATAGATAGTCTAAGTGAAGAAGAAAGAAAGAGTCGTCATATAGAAAAAGTGTTTTTGCAAAGTGATGATTTAGTTAAAAGAATACAACGTGTAGTTACTGATCATGGCAAGGAGTTAGGTATATCTCTTGCACATGCCAAAGAGCTTGTTCACGGGGATGTGCTCTATATGGATGACCATTCGTTAATTGTTATTCATGTTTTACCTGATGAATTACTCGTTATTTATCCACGTACGATTAAAGAAATGGGTGAAGTTGCTCATTCACTAGGAAACCGACATTTACCTGCTCAATTCGAGGGAGAGAAGATGTTGGTTCAATACGATTATCTGGTGGAGGAACTGCTACAAAAAGATGGAATACCTTGTTCTCGTGAGAAGATGGCCGTTAGGAAAGCATTCCGACATGTCGATCATAGACACTAATTCCTCTTTACTATCGCTCCTTCAATGGTGTGATTCAAGTTTACCGACAGGGGCATTCAGTCATTCATTTGGTCTTGAAACGTATGTACAAGATGAGAAAGTGTTGAACAAACAAACATTTCTGGAATGGTTGCAGATTTACGTTCGAGAACAACTTGTATATACAGATGGACTTGCGAGTCGCTTAACGTATGAAGCACTTGAGAAAGACGATATGGAATTAATCTGGTCACTGGATGCTAAGATTAGTGTCCAAAATCTAGCTCGAGAGACAAGGGATGGAAATAAGCGAATTGCAGATAGGATGCTACATCTCGCTATGGAACTGTATGCAAGTCCGATACTGCAACAATATCAGCAAAGAATTAAAGATAAGCAATGTTGGGGGCATTCGTCGATTGTATTCGCAATGATAGCCCATCATTTACATATTCCTCAATCAACAGCGGTTGTTTCGTACTTGTATGCTTCAACGGTGAGTTTGGTCCAAAATGGTGTCCGAGCTATACCTCTTGGTCAGACGGACGGACAACGGTTGATTCAGGAATTACAGTCTACACTCAATCATGCGGTAGAGCAGATTCAGCAGTTAGACCAAAATGATTTTGGAATAACATCACCAGGTCTAGAATTATCTCAGATGAGACACGAGAGACTAAATATTCGTTTATTTATGTCATAATATAAAGGTTTATATAAGGAGGGGCAGTCATGGAACCGGTTCGAATCGGAGTAGGTGGTCCTGTTGGAGCAGGTAAAACATTGCTCGTAGAAAAGTTAACTCGATATTTGCAAGATGAAATTAGTATGGCGGTTATTACCAATGATATTTACACCAAAGAGGATGCTAAGTTTCTAATGATTAATGGCGTACTGCCTGAGGATAGAATTATTGGCGTAGAAACGGGAGGTTGCCCACATACAGCAATCCGAGAAGATGCATCTATGAATTTTGCTGCTATAGATGAATTGAAGCAAAGGCATCCAGATGTACAATTAATATTTGTGGAGAGCGGTGGAGATAATTTGGCGGCTACCTTTAGCCCGGAACTTGTCGACTTTTCCATATATATTATTGATGTGGCCCAAGGTGAGAAAATTCCGCGTAAAGGTGGACAAGGCATGATCAAGTCAGATCTATTTATTATTAATAAGATTGATTTGGCTCCTTATGTTGGTGCTAATTTGGATGTTATGGAAGCAGACACGCAAACGTTCCGCGGCAATAAACCGTATATTTTTACTAATTTAAAGGAAAATTTTGGTCTGCCTGAAGTTATAGATTGGATAAGAAAGAACGCTCTGCTGGATGGATTAAAATAATGTCAGAGCTGACCGGTTACTTATCAATTGAAGTCCGTACGCAGGGAGAGAAAACGATTGTATCGGACATATATTCTCAAGGTGCTTGGAAAGCGAACCCGCCTATTTATCTTGATAATAGTGGTCAGCCTTGTTTTTACATGGTCAGCCTAGGTGGAGGATATGTGGGGGGAGATCGCTACAAAGCACAATTTCGTCTATCCGAAAATGCTGAGCTTCTGCTTACGACATTATCTTCCACAAAGATATATAAATCAAAAGGGAATCCAGTTTTCCAGGAGACAGATATATATTTGGCAAAAGGAAGCATTCTTGAGTATTTTCCAGATAATATTATTGCGTATCAAGATGCCCATTATGAGCAAACGACAGTAATCAGAATGGAGACGGGAGCTACACTGCTCTACACTGAGTTGTTAACACCTGGTTGGGCGCCTGACCGTTCGTTATTTAGTTATGATACCCTTAAACTCAAAACTGAAATTTATAGAGATAATGAGTTAGTTGTCTTTGATCATATTCGCTTGTGCCCTGAAGTGCAGGATATGCAGGGTATTGGTTTATTAGAAGGATATACTCATTATGGTTCGATGATTGTAATTGGGGAGCAGGCAACTGCACAATTCCTTGAACAGTTATATGAGCATTTGAATATTGGACAGTCTAAAGTTAGATTGGGTTTATCGATGCTTGCGGTTTCTGGGTTTACAATAAGAATATTGGCGTTCTCAACACAAGTAATCGAGAGCGTATTTGAAAGTTGTCATCGAATGATCCGCAAAGAGTGGTTTAATAAGCAACCAATCTCTTTCCGAAAATATTAAGTAGCGTATGCTTGGAGGCAAATCACCATCGATTGGATGTGATTTGCCTCTTTTTAATGTTTCCAGAAATGATGCAGTTCAATCAACGAACTCAACTAATTAATTCCATAGCATATGAGCTATGTAAAAGTGTTATAATAGGTAGGGAAATTTTATCATCATGAAGATAGTTTAACATCAGGAGGAAAGTTGGTCGCATCATGAATGGCAATTCAAGTGAAAACATAACATCTGGAAAGCAGAAAAAAGAGAGGTTTACTTCGTCTGGATTCATCTTATCTGCTATTGGTAGTTCGATAGGTCTCGGCACGATGTGGAAGTTCCCATACATAACAGGTAAGTATGGTGGAGCAGCCTTTTTCTTGCTTTTCCTTGTCTGCTTAATTATTGTAGGTTTACCAATTTTACTTGCAGAGATGACGATTGGACGTGGCGGAAGAGGGAATGCATCCTCTTCATTATTTAAGTTAACCGGTAAAAAATATTGGGGATTATTCGGATTTCTATCGATCATTACTGCATTCATCATTATGTCCTATTATGGTGTAGTAGCGGGTTGGACACTAAACTATACCGTTGAATCATTTACAGGACTATTATATGGAGATTCAATAGATTACAAGCTGAAGTTCGTGAACTTTGCTGCTGGATATTGGCCGGTAGTATGGCAGTTTATTGTTATGGCTATAACAGGATTTATTATTATTAAAGGTGTATCAAGTGGAATTGAGAAATTCAATAAAATTATGATTCCAGGATTTTTAATTATTTTAGTCATTCTTATGATAAGATCGGTTACTTTACCAGGTGCAAGTGAAGGGATTAGCTTTTTCTTGAAACCTGATTTTTCAAAGCTTAATGCCGAATCGGTACTTGTAGCATTGGGACATGCCTTCTATTCCTTATCACTAGGAATGGGTGCGATGATCACCTATGGCGCTTATGTTCAGAAAGAACAATCGTTAGGTAAAGCGACACTTGCGATCGGCTCAAGTAACGTACTTTACGCTTTTATTGCGGGCCTTGTTATATTCCCGACAGTGTTCTCTTATGGACTAGAACCTGGAGAAGGTGTGGGTCTTGCTTTCATGGCACTACCAGCAGCATTCTCACAAATGTCGTTCGGCTTCTTCTTTGGTGGATTATTCTTCCTATTGCTAGCAGTAGCTGCGTTAACTTCTGCGGTTTCTATACTTGAGGTTCCTGTTGCTTTTGCGATTGATAAATGGAACTGGTCACGTAAGAAAGCAGCTATTATTATATCTACGCTCTGTTTTCTAATAGGAGTACCGTCTGCGTTATCAGTTGGTGGAGTGCTAAGTGAATTTACACCTTTTGGTATGTCGGTTTTCGATACAGTCGACTTTTTAGCTTCATATGTGTTAACTCCTATTGGTGGATTAATCGTAACGATATTTACAGGTTACGTATGGAAACAGGCAGGTGTAGAGGCAGGACTGAATGGCTGGTGGTTCAAGTTATGGCTTCTTATGTTAAGAGTAGTCGTTCCAATTTCTATTATTATCGTGTTCCTGTATTCAGTTGGAATTATTAATTTTGGTTAGTAAATGAAAGAATATTAAGACCTTCATCTACTATTTCAATATATATACAGTTTCTTTCTGTAACGAAATTTGATATTGTTATCTCTGGTCATAGAATTGACCCGCGGTTCGTAAACTTCCCGCGTAAACAAAACTAAGGGGGATTTTTGTGTTTAATTTGGGTTGGGGTATTTTATTTGTTGCTGTAAATTTCATGTTATTTCTTGCATGTTATCGTTTCTTTGGTAAAACAGGTCTTTATGCGTGGATTGCCTTTGCGACGGTAATTGCTAACATTCAAGTGACGAAGTCAATTGAACTGTCTATTTTCACTGTTGGTATCATTATGACATTAGGAAATACGATATATACGACGATCTCGATGAGTACTGATTTACTCAATGAGAAATATGGTCCTAAAGAGGCAAAACGAGCGGTATGGTTTGGATTTTTCACACTTATTGCTACCACGATTATGATGCAAATGGCATTACAATTCACGCCGCAGGAAACTGATTTTGCACAGGAGTCTTTAGAGACGATATTTGGTCTTATGCCGCGTCTTGCAGCAGGTAGCTTGTTAGCCTACCTAACAAGTCAGTTTTTGGATGTTAAAGTATATGGTTATTTAAGAAAGAAATTTGGCGCTAAAAATCAGTTTTGGATACGTACCAATGTTAGTACAGGAATTAGTCAACTTGTAGACTCCATCGTATTTTGTACCGTTGCTTTTGTTGGTACAGGACTATACACTTGGCAAGAATGGCTACAAATTGTGTTTACGACATATATCTTTAAATTTATTATATCGGTTGTAGCAACTCCAGTTCTGTATTGGGCACGTAGTTTTAAAGTGAACGACCATGCAGAAGGTACTAGTGAATAATATGTCAAAAAGTGTTTACAACATTAATAAATTATTAAGGTCATAAACGATGTAAGTTCATAGATAGCAGCCCAACCCCATTCGATGATGAATGGGGTTTTTACTTTATAGTTATACGATATTGCAATATAGATTTAACATACTTTCCATGTATGAAAATTAAAAGTAATGAGCATGGTTAAATATGTTGTTGCTCTTAGTGAGTATCCTCTCTATAATATAATTATCGTATATTCAACTCACGATCACATCATACTAACGGAGGATTTCAAATGACTATTGTAGCATTAGTACTTCAAGTTTTATTAATATTAGCTTTTTTCTTTTCAGGTGTAGGCAAAATAAAGGGAGTCAAAATGCAAGTAGACACATTTACACATTTAGGACTGCCTCAATGGTTTAGAGTTGCAACAGGGTGGATTGCTCTACTAGGAGTAGTAGGGTTAATTATAGGTTTCTGGTATGAAGGAGTGCTTGCCATCTCTGCACTTTGGATTGCGTGTATTATGATAGGCGCTGTATTGTTTCATATTCGAACTAAAGATCCTATCAATAAAATAATACCAGCAGCTATTCTGATGCTCTTGGCTTTAGTTCTAGCAGCATTTCATGTAGCTGCATTTACAAATTTATTGTAAAGAGATAATGATAGAAATGGGGTTACAACAATGGTAAATTCATCATCGCAAAATGCGGATAAGCTACTAAAAGTGCTTGTTGTTGCTTTAATATTCTCAGTTATGAATGGTACAATGTTTAACGTAGCACTCCCTGAAATAGGAAAAGAATTTCAGCTAGTTCCGTCTGAGGTCAGTTGGATAATGACGAGTTATATGGTAGTATACGCGATAGGCTCTATAGTAATGGGAAAATTAGCTGACAAATATAGGCTTAAGGATTTGTTAACATATGGACTTATTATTTTTGCAATTGGTTCATTAATTGGATTGCTTGCTACACAATTTTGGGTTATTATTTTAGGGCGAGTTATTCAAGCTGCAGGAGCATCTGTTCTACCTGCTACTGCTATGATTATTCCAACAAGATATTTTGCTCCAGAACAAAGAGGAAGAGCACTAGGAACTTCCGCGATTGGCCTTGCACTAGGAAGTGCATTAGGTCCAGTTGTAGCTGGATTGCTGACTAGCTTTGGAAATTGGAGACTTATGTTCGTTCTATCTCTACTTCCGCTATTGACGCTACCTTTCTTTAGAAAGTATCTAGATAATGTGAAAGGTAATGCGGGAAGTATTGATGTTCTTGGTGGCGGTTTATTAGCTGCTTCGGTGGCAATGTTCTTGCTTGCTATTACGCAAATGCAATTATTGTTATTCTTCGGAGGAATAGTATTGCTATTACTATTCATTATTCGAATAAGAAAAGCTGCTGAACCTTTTATTAAACCTAGTTTGTTCCGCAATAAGACATATTCAATTGGCTTGCTGCTTGCTTTTATGACTACTGCTATGAGCTTCAGCCTGACATTTATTACACCACAATTTCTAGCGACAGTTAATAACTTATCCCCTGCAAATATTGGTTTTGTACTCGTTCCAGCGGCGATTACTTCAGCAATTTTTGGACGAAAGGGAGGAAAGTTAGCTGATAGTCGTGGGAACTATACACTTGTTTTCTTAGCCTCTATATTAATCTTTGCTGCATTTGCACTGCTATCTTCTCTTATTGGTATATCAGCATACATTATTGCCATAATTCTAATATTAGGTAACGTAGGTCAGACATTCATGCAGATTGCGATGTCGAACACGATCTCACGCACGTTGACGAAAGAGGAGACAGGTGTCGGCATGGGATTACTCTCAATGATTAATTTTATTTCGGGTGCGATGGCAATGAGTGTAGTCGGTAAAATGTTAGACAAAGGCACAACTTCTGTAAAGTTCAACCCACTAATTACGAATGATGCTGCCAATGTCTATAGTAATATTTTTGTCGTTATGTCCATATTGATTATCGTTGTCGTTGTTATTTATCGTTATCAGTTTGGTACAAAAACATCTTTCGTTAAACAGAAATAAGAAAGAAATATATTATTTACAGTGGAGGAATAATGATGAATACTTCAGCTTCGCCTGCCTCTTCTCATTCTCAAGCAATAGGGAATGTGAAGAGGCTACCAATTATGATTTCTTTAATTATTGGTGCATTTTTTTCTATACTTAACGAAACTTTATTGAGCAACGCTATTCCGCAATTAGTTATTGAATTGAACGTGACGGCTTCGACACTTCAATGGCTTTCAACGGGGTATATGTTAGTAGTTGCCGTATTAATTCCTGCTTCGGCATTACTAGTTCAATGGTTTACAACAAGACAAGTATTTTTAGGAGCCATGATCGTATTTACAGTAGGGACAATAGTTTGTGGTATTTCCCCCGGATTTTCTGTGCTTCTAATTGGTCGTTTATTACAGGCCGTAGGTACAGGATTAATGATGCCAGTTCTTATGAACACGATACTGTTGCTATATCCTCCAGAGAAGCGCGGTGGGGCAATGGGTACTATCGGGCTCGTTATTATGTTCGCTCCTGCCATTGGACCAACGCTTTCGGGTATTATTCTAGATTCATTGGAATGGAGATGGCTATTTTATATCGTTCTACCATTTGCAATCTTCTCTATAATATTCGCATTCATTTATTTGAAAAATTTATCACCTCCTACGAAACCTAAGGTGGATGTAGTATCGATCCTTTTATCAACCATCGGATTCGGTGGACTTGTATACGGATTTAGTAGCTCCGTTAAAGGATGGAATCACTTGGAAGTGTACGGAATGATTAGTGTAGGACTAATAGCATTGCTTCTATTCGTAATCCGTCAATTAAAATTAAAGGAGCCGTTATTGGATCTAAGAGCATTTAAGTTTCCAATGTTTACATTAACATCTATTCTATTAATTATTATGATGATGACAATGTTCTCGACAATGGCGTTACTACCTTTCCTATTCCAAGGAGCTTTAGGCTTAACGGTTTATGCATCAGGTCTAATTATGTTGCCTGGTAGTCTTTTGAACGGACTTATATCACCAATTACTGGTAAGTTGTTTGATAAATTTGGGCCAAGAGCGCTAATTATTCCTGGAACAGTTGTATTGGCAATCGTGATGTGGTTCTTTACACAAGTATCCTCTGATACATCCAAGATGACCTTTATCATTCTGCATATTTGCTTAATGGTAGCGATCTCGATGATTATGATGCCAGCACAAACGAATGGTTTGAATCAACTGCCGCCGCGTTATTATCCGCACGGTACTGCGATACTGAATACATTATCACAAGTAGCAGGTGCGATCGGCGTTGCATTCTTTATCAGCGTAATGACGACGGGACAAAAAAATTACTTGACCCAATCAACAGATCCAACTGCTGTTGTTCAACAAACAGAAGCACTAGTTTCTGGTATACACAATGCATTTGTAATCGGTTTTGGCTTTGCAATTATTGCAATTATTGTTGCTTTCTTCACTAAGCGTGCTAAGACTACGGTGGAGTAAGTTAGATTAATAAGTGTTGTTATTAACACAAAAAGGTATGCCTTGAGGCATACCTTTTTGTGTTATGTGCAAATTAGAAACATTTTACTCTAATATACTCGCAAGCACGTAATGATACGTTAATAAAGTAATACTTTACTCCGTTCCTAATAAACACTCATCGGAGCGTCACTTAA
This sequence comes from Paenibacillus endoradicis, assembly GCF_024721975.1. Next base: position 128,789 of record NZ_JANQBB010000007.1, read on the forward strand.
CAATCATGTCATTAACTATTAATCATACGAATTACATATGTCTTATATGGATTATGTAAATGAATAGAAAAATAATTAAATTTTTCTGAACGATATCCAGGAAAAGGATTTACAAAACTTACAGCTATACACTATGATGAATATGGGGTTGGAATAAAATTCTATATTATATATTAGTTTTGGTTTTTTATTTTGAAATTTACTACCAAAACCAAAAAAATGTAAGCGCTTTTTTCAACCTCGACATTTACATAAGGGGAAGGGAGATTGTGATTTAATGAAGCATTTTAATCGTATGTTCATGGTACTATTAAGCTTTCTTATTGTCTCTTCAAGTTTTTCTGCATTATCGGAAGTATCCTATGCTACAGAGATGCAAGCCAACACCTCATCAAGTTTAGTATTCGAGGATTTTGAGGATATGAGTGATGTATACCTCACGAAAAGTGTTGCTACTGACTATGCCGTGCTTGAACAATCGACGAGGCCTGATCCAGCAGTACATGGTTTATCTGCAGCAAAGTTATCGTATGATTTTAGTGGGTCAACCGCTACATCCGCAGCCTATCTACGTTTTTATAACAACGATGGCACTGCTGGACGTACGATTGTTGGTGAGCCTAGTAAAATTGGTTTTTGGGTTTACGGGGCTGGCTTTAAGCATTGGATACGTGCTCAGATTCAGGATGCAAATAATACCCAGGCAACAATTGATTTTACAACGACTTCAACTGTAATAGATGGGTGGCAATATGTCAGTGCTAACCTTCCTACAAATTTAACAGCTCCTTATAAATTAAACTTCATCTATTATGTAGAAATTGGCGCTAAAACAAGTGGTACCCTTTATTTTGATCAAATTTCTATGATTTATGGAAATACTACATCGTTAGAATTTCAATGGAGTAATGTGAAACCAATGCATATTGGAGAAACGCTTAATGCTCAAATGCTTGAAACTAAGGTAGGCTATAAAATGCCAGCCGTTGTAGCAGCCAATCTAGTTACATATAGCAGCTCAGATCCATCTGTTGCAGAGGTTGCTGCCGATGGAATGATTACAGCGCTAGCTGCTGGTACAACTACATTAACAGCTTCCTATAATGGTACAATTTCAACCTATGAATTAACGGTTACGGATGAACAGGTGGAATCGAACGATCTAGTTATTACTGGACCAAGCACACTAGTTCCATCTGAGGAGGGAGCAGTTCACGTATATTCAGTATTTGAGAATAATCAGCTTTTTGATGTAACGCAATCAGCTGTCATTACATCCAGTGATAAGGAAATATTAGCAGTAGATGGCAACATACTTCGTGGTATTAGCTATGGTACAGCAATGATTACAGCTACATTGACGACTGAAGAATATGGTGAATTAACTGCAAGCTACAGCTTAGAGGTAAAGCCAGGAGAATTGAGATCGATTACCATTAAAGATGTATTCTCTGCCATTATTGGTGGAGAGGCTCTAAGTGCAAAGGTTATAGGTACGTACCGCATTGAAGGTGAGAAACCTATTACTGAAGGAGTAGAATACTCTATTGATAATGTTTCGATCGCGACGATTGATGCCGAAACAGGAGTAATTACAGCTCTAGCTCCAGGAGTAACAACAGTTCGTGCTAATGTCAATGGGCAAGTAGCACAACAAACACTAGTAGTAACGAATGACATCAGCAATCCAAAGTATGAGCTTCGTGGAGCTTGGATTTCTACAGTTGAAAATATCGACTGGCCCGCTAAAGGAGATATAAATCCCGCATCTCAGCGCGAAGACTTTATTGAGCTGCTTGATGAATTACAGGCAGCAGGAATTAATGCTATTTTCACACAAGTTCGACCAACAGCGGATTCATTCTTTCCATCAGATTATTTCCCATGGTCACATTGGCTAACGGGTGAACAAGGGGTTGCACCAGCAGATAACTATGATCCACTAGAATTTATGATTGAGGAAGCTCATAAACGTAATATGGAGTTCCATGCTTGGGTGAATCCATTCCGCGTATCTATGAATACTAATATCGAAGCTCTAGTAGAGACTCATCCAGCGCGTCAGAATCCAGACTGGATTGTTAATTATGAAGGCAAGTTATACTTTAACCCGGGTATAGAGGAAGCTCGCAATTATATTATCGAAGCGGTCAATGAGATCGTAGTGAACTATAACATTGATGGTATTCATATGGATGACTATTTCTATCCTTATCCATCATCTCAAAGTTTTAATGATGCAGAGCAGTATGAGGGATACACAGCTGCAGGAGGTAATCTTTCATTAAGTGATTGGCGCCGTAATAATGTGAATCAAGTGGTATCAGGTCTACATAATACCATTAAGGAAAGTAAAGATTATGTCAAATTTGGAATTAGTCCATTTGGTATTTGGAAAAATAAATCTAGTGATGCTACTGGATCAGCAACGAATGGTTTAGAAAGTTATTCAGCGATTTATGCAGATACGAGAACATGGATACAAGAGGGCTGGGTAGATTACATCGCCCCGCAAATTTATTGGCATTTTGGTTATAATGCAGCAGCTTATGATGTACTTGTTGATTGGTGGGTTAATGAGGTAAATGAACATGCCAATACACATGACGTACATTTATACATTGGTCATGCAACCTATAAGGTAGGCACTAGTGGTTGGGAGCATGAAGATCAATTGCCTGCACAACTTCGTTACAATCAAGGTAAGCAAGGAGCAGTGGATGGAAGTATTTTGTTCAGCTCGAATCACTTCTTAGCAAATCCATTAGGTATCTTAGATGCAATTAAAGAAACCTACGTTCGTCCAGCACTTATTCCAGTGATGTCATGGTTAGATGGAACAGCTCCACAAGTACCTCTCATCAACACAATAAAGAGTGTGAAAACTGGCGTGCAGTTAGGCTGGGATTTGGCGAAAAGTGGAGAGAAAGCAGCTTACTATACGATATATCGTGCAGATGGTAAAGCTACCCCTACTACATCTACATCAGAGCAATTGATTGCGACTGTTCGTGCTGTGAACGGTTCACTACAATCCTTTGTAGATGAGACAGCGGTGGTAGGTCAAACCTATACGTATGCCGTTACAGCAGTATCTCGTATTCATGTTGAAAGCGGAGCTAGCAAAAGCAGTACAATAAAAGTAGAAACAGTTAAAACTCCAACTCCTACACCTAGTCCAGGGGGCGGCGATTCGACAGAGGAGGGGACTACTGAGGAACCTAAAGAAGAAGTTGAAACTCCAACCCCAACCCCTACCTTCAAAGATTTAAGTAAGAATCACTGGGCAGCAATATATATTGAACAGCTGGCTGCCAAAAAAATATTCACTGGCTATGCTGATGGCACAATTAAGCCCAATGCATTAATGACTCGTGCTGAATATATGACAGTATTATATCGTTTGTATGATAACAAAAGTGTATTAATAGATTACTCCACATTTACCGATGTGAAACAGGATACTTGGTATAGTGAGGCTATTAATCAACTTGCTAGCCAAGGCTTTGTAACTGGCTATGCTGATGGTAGCTTTAAGCCAAATCATTCGATTACGAGAGAAGAAGCCTTTGTCATGTTGTATCGTATGTTTAAGGATCAATTAGCCGATGGTCAAGCTGATCATGCAGGTTTCGCAGATGGTGCAACCATTGCTACTTGGGCTCAGGAAGCGATACAGTATTTAGCAGCGGCAGGTATTCTTGAAGGTGATCATAGTGGTAAGCTTAATCCCAAGCAACCGATTACCCGCGCTGAAATTGCGAAAATCGTATCCTTCTTTTTAGTTAAATAATATAAACGTCTATAAGCTTCATCTCCTTTTGTTAGATTGTTCTAACGATTTGGGGATGAAGTTTATTCATATTCGAAAGAACGATCATTGATTAATAGATGAAGAGTGTTGAATTAGCATCTTAAAGCACAGGTTAAAACTTTTTTGTTTGTTTTTGTTTTAGGTATTTTCAAACATAAACAAATGTTGTATATTGTTATGTATAGGGTAAACAAATGAAAAAGCAATAAAACAAATACAAACGGAGGCTTATAAATGGTTAAATCATTGTGGGAATCAGCAAAAGTATCACAATTACAAACTGGATTAGACAGCTTAGTATATCGATCCAATATTATTGGTGCCGATCGTCGAGTATGTAATTATGGCGGTGGTAATACATCAACTAAAACAGTAGTGAAAGATTTCCGTGGTCGTGACGTTGAAGTCATGTATGTTAAAGGTAGTGGATCTGATCTTGCAACAATGAAAGCTAACAATTTCACTGGTCTTCGTTTAGATGATATTCGCCCGTTATTTGAGCGTGATGAGATGAGCGATGAGGATATGGTTGCTTATTTAGCGAGCTGTATGATTGACGCTAAGCACCCTCGTGCTTCTATTGAAACGTTATTGCATGCTTTTTTACCATTTAATCATGTTGATCATACTCACCCTGATGCGATTATTAGTCTCTGCTGTGCCGATAATGGTAAACAAATTGCTGAAGAAATTTTCGGTAATCGCTTCGTATGGGTACCTTATATTCGTCCAGGATTCAAACTTTCCAAAATGATTGCTGAAGGTGTGCTTGCTAACCCTAATGCAGAGCTGGTACTAATGGAGAAGCATGGTCTAGTGACTTGGGGAGAAACTTCTGAAGAGGCTTATGCACAGACTATTAAAATTATTACTGAGGCTGAAAGTTATATTGAAACACAATTTAATTCGGTTAAATTATTCGGTGGTGAGAAGCATGCTGCACTTCCAACAGATGTGCGTCGATCCATTGTTGCTGAAGTTATGCCATTATTACGTGGTGCGGTTAGTGACGAAAAACGTATGATTCTTTCATATGATGATCAAGATGATGTATTAGCATTCGTTGGTGGGATTGATTCACCAGTTTTATCGCAAATTGGTGCAGCTTGTCCAGATCATCTTGTACATACAAAAGTTGTTCCTCTATTCATCGATTGGACACCCAGTGCGGACAATGTTGGAGAACTAAAAGCAAAGCTTGTAGAAGGTATAACGGCTTATAAAGCTCAATATGCTGCATATTTTGAGCGTAACAAAAATGAAGGCGATAAAATGTTCGAGGCTGCTCCTCGTGTCATCTTAATTCCAGGTATCGGAATGATTAACACCGGTAAGAGTTGGTTCATGTCCCAAGTAAGTGGTGCGCTATATCATCGTGCAATTGCAGTAATGCGTGGTGCAACTGCTCTAGGCAGCTTTGTCTCACTAAGTGAAAATGAATCTTATAATGTAGAATATTGGCCACTTGAATTATATAAATTATCTCTTGCTCCAGCAGAAGCAGAATTTTCACGTAAGGTAGCATTTATTACGGGTGGTGCTGGTGGTATTGGTAGTGCAACAGCTCGTCGTCTAGTTGAAGAAGGAGCGCATGTTGTATTAGCGGATCTTAACTTTGAAGGTGCAGAAAAGGTAGCAGCGGATCTTAATGCTGAGTTCGGTGATCATCGTGCATTAGCTGTTAAAGTTGATGTGACAAGCGAGGAATTAATTCAAGCTGCCTATGCTGAGACAGCAATTAATTACGGTGGTGTTGATATTATCGTTAACAATGCTGGTCTAGCAACTTCAAGCCCGTTTGATGAAACATCATTAAAAGAGTGGAATCTCAATATAAATGTATTGGGCACAGGCTACTTCTTAGTTGCTAGAGAAGCATTTAAGCTTATGAAAGTACAATCATTTGGTGGGAATATGGTATTTATCGGTTCTAAGAATTCGATATATGCAGGGAAAAATGTTACAGCATACAGCTCTGTTAAAGCGCTAGAGGCTCATCTTGCCCGTTGTATAGCTGCTGAGGGTGGAGAGTTTGGTATTCGCGTCAATACGATTCTACCAGACGCAATCCTGCAAGGTTCGGCGATTTGGAATGGTAACTGGCGTAATGAACGTGCAGCTGCATATGGCATTGAACCAGATCAACTAGAGGAACACTATCGCAAGCGTACTACACTGTTAGTAAATATTTATCCACATGATATTGCTGAAGGAATAGCATTCTTTGCTTCTTCCAAATCAGCTAAAACGACGGGGTGTATGTTGACCATAGACGGAGGCGTACCAGCAGCTTTCACTCGATAGGAAGTTCAAAACATCCACTCGTGATCACAATGACTATGCTAACGTAGTTTAGTCGGCGGCGAAGTGGTAGCTAATTTTGATAGATTTATACTGGAGGTGTATGTTATGTTTCAAGCAACAGGTGAGAAGCATTGGATTATTCCTGATGGTTATATTCCACCTACAAGTACTGGTGAGTTGCTAAGCCATGAGTCAATCTGTGTATTGAATACATCCTCCGAGGAAGCCTTAATTAAGGTTACGATCTTCTTTGAAGATCGTGAACCAATGGAAGATATTGAAGTAGCTGTTCCCGCTAGAAGAACGAAGCATATTCGCACGAGTTCTTTAATTAAAGGTGAGCAATCAATTCCAGTTGGTGTACCCTATGCAATAGAAGTTTCTAGTGATATTGCTATCGTAGTACAATATAGCAGATTAGATTCTACGCAGGCTGCTAATGCGCTGATGTCTACTATAGCTTTTCCATTAAAGTAGTAAGGTAGTTCAAAAAGTGGACGTTGATAACGATGTAACGCGCTGTAGTTTACTCGACATCGAATATGAAGCGAACTTGGAAAGTCCGGTACGCATGTACCAAACACGTACATTTGCGTTTCCTCCTTCCGCAAGTAGCGCCTCATCTTCTCGGTTCTGAGCGCCCGCTTTTTGAACACATATTGTAAGAGGTAGTTCAAAAAGTGGACGTTAATAACTATGAAAACGCTAACGTAGCATATTCGACATTGAATATGAAGCGAACTTTGAAAGTCCGGTACGCATGCACCAATAACTTTCACTATAAAAATTCAGGAGGGTACGTAAATGACAGATCGTGCTTATTCTTTATTCGAAGAACAACAGCAAGCTAGAGGAATTAATCTAATTGAAGTAAGAGAAAAGCTTAAAGCTTTTAATATAGAGACTCCTTCATGGGGATATGGAGATTCAGGTACACGCTTTAAAGTGTTTCAAAAGGTTGGTGTTCCTCGTACTCCATTCGAAAAATTAGAAGATGCTGCGCAAGTTCATAAGTATACAGGTATTGCGCCATCTGTAGCTATTCATATCCCATGGGATAAAGTTGACGATTACGGAAAGCTTCGCTCACATGCTGAAGGCTTAGGCTTATCCATTGGCGCAATCAATCCGAATCTATTCCAAGATGACGACTATATGCTCGGAAGTGTCACGAATTCGGATGCTGCTATTCGTCGCAAAGCTACTAATCATTTGCTAGAGTGTGTTGATATTGCCAAAGCAACAGGCTCCAAAGAATTCAGTCTATGGTTTGCGGATGGTACGAATTATCCTGGTCAAGGTAATATTCGTAAGCGTAAAGCTTGGATGCAGGAATCTCTACAAGAAATGTATAATGCAATGACACCTCAGATGAGAATGCTTATTGAATATAAATGCTTTGAGCCAGCTTTTTATCATACAGATTTAGCGGACTGGGGAATGGCTTATAATCTAGCAATGAAGCTAGGTCCTCAAGCAGAAGTGCTTGTTGATACAGGACATCATCTTCAAGGTGCAAATATTGAGCATATTGTTGCTTATCTTATTGATGAAAAGCGACTAGGTGGCTTCCATTTCAATTCTCGCAAATATGCGGACGATGATCTAATTGTTGGTACAACAAATCCTTATGAATTATTCCTTATTTTCTATCAAATTCTTAATGCAGCTAACGATTCTGATGCTGCAATTGCTTCATGTGTGAATAATATTGCTTATATGATCGACCAATCACATAACATTGAGCAAAAGATTCCAGCTATGATTCGCTCTGTATTGAATGCGCAAACACAATATGCTAAAGCTCTATTAATTGACCATGCTGAGGTAGAAGCAGCTTCTGAGCGTCATGATGTGCTTGGTGCAGAAGATGCTGTTCGTAAAGCTTTTGAGTTCGATGTGGCTCCTCTATTACAATCAATTCGTGAAGAGCAAGGTTTACCTGTTGATCCGATGCATGCTTATCTAACAAGTAGCTATAGTCAAAGTATTCAGCATCGTGGAAAAGGTGGTGCAAGCTGGTGAGTTATGTTCTAGCTTTTGATCTCGGTGCTAGTAGTGGAAGAGCAATGCTCGGACGTATTCATGAGGGCAAGATTGAGCTAGAAGAGCTTCACCGGTTTTCTAATGATCCAGTACAAATCAATCAACGATTGTATTGGGATATATTACGATTATTTTATGAGATTAAGCAATCACTGCTAAAGGCTAAGCATCGTGGCATTAAATTAAACAGCATTGCTATTGATTCATGGGCGGTAGATTTTGGACTCTTAGATGAAGCTGGAGAGTTATTATCGAATCCTTTTCACTATCGCGATTTACAAAATAATGAAGTATTCGAAGAGGTTGTTTCTTTAATAGGAGCAGAGCGAATATACGAACGTACGGGTATTCAATTACTTTCGTTTAATTCACTTTATCAATTGGTAGCGATGAAGAAGCAACATCATCCTGCACTTAAAGAAGCTAAACATTTGCTTATGATACCATCCTTACTTCGCTATTTTCTAACAGGTGAAAAAGTTAATGAATTTACCAATGCAACAACTACTCAACTGTACAATCCGTTAGAGGATAATTGGGATACACAATTACTTGAGCAGATCGGCCTTGATCCTTCTATATTTGCAGAGGTGGTACAGCCAGGAACGGTCGTTGGGAAGTTACAACCATCGCTTTGCGAGGAATTGGGGATTGAATCGGTTCCAGTTATAGCGACAGCTGAACATGATACAGCGTCTGCAGTTGCAGCTGTTCCTGCTACATCGGAGAGATTTGCCTACTTAAGCAGTGGCACCTGGTCTTTGATGGGCACGGAAATTGACCATCCTAATTTGACGGAAGAAGCAAGAAAACATAACTTTACGAATGAAGGTGGAGTAGATCATACATTCCGCTTTCTGAAAAATATTATGGGTTTATGGATCATTCAGCAATGTAAACTTGCTTGGGAAAAGCAAGGTGAACATTATTCGTTTGCCGAATTGGTGGAATTAGCAGCAGAAGCGGAGCCTTTTACAGCGTTTATAGATGTGGATGATGATTTGTTTCTTGGAGTAGGAAATATGCTCACGCAGATTGATCTATATTGCAACCGGACTGGTCAGAATCCACCTGCATCGATTGGAAACTATGCCCGTACAATATTCGAAGGATTAGCGTTAAAATATCGTTATACACTAGAGACTATGGAACAATTAACGGGAGACTCATATAGTGGGCTTCATATCGTTGGAGGAGGCATTCAAAATAGACTGCTTTGTCAGTGGACTGCTAACGCTACTCAGCGACCTGTATGGGCTGGACCGATTGAGGGTAGTGCAATTGGCAATATGCTAGTACAATGGATATCAAGTGGACAGTTACAAGATTTAAGGCAAGCGCGTCAACTTGTTCATCAATCCTTTGGTATCGAGACATATGAGCCAGTACAGCCAGAAATTTGGAGTGAAGCTTACACAAGATTTCAACAAATGATCTTGCTACACGATTCCAATAGTTAATAGAAGATATAATAAGTTTTAGAAAGAGGTAAAGGTATGCTAGTTGCGGAACGTTATAGTTACATTGTACAGCTTGTCAACGAGAGAGGGAGTATTCGGGTTACAGAGCTTAGTGAATTATGCGAGGTAACGGAAGAAACGATCCGTCGTGATTTGGATAAACTCGAGCAAGCTGGGCGTCTACGTCGTTCACATGGCGGTGCCGTTAGTGTAAAGGAGCAACAGCACCCTGAAACTCCATATTTCGAGCGTGAGGTCGTGTCGGCGGAGGAGAAGAAGCGTATTGCTCAAGAAGCGATTAAGCTCATAGCTCCCAAGGACAGAATTATACTTGATGCTAGTACAACGGCTTGGTATATGGCAGCTTCAATGCCAGATATTCCGATGACAGTACTAACCAATTCAATTAAGGTAGCGATAGAACTTTCCAATAAAGAGAAGATAGAGGTTATCTCAACTGGTGGTATTCTAGCACCGAAAAGCCTCTCCTATGTTGGGCCTTTAGCAGAACGTTCTTTGGATGCGTATCATGTAGATAAAGCCTTTGTTTCATGTAAGGGTGTCCATTTGGAAAAAGGGCTTAGTGAATCCAATGAGTTGCAAGGCCGCATTAAGCAAAAAATAGTAGGCATGGCGGATCAAGTTATTTTACTTGCTGATTCTAGTAAATTCGGAGTCCAGTCCTTTACGGGGTTTGCTGAGCTATCTGATGTAACGGACATTGTAACGGACATAGGTATTTCAGAGGAGTTTGTTCATTCATTACGTCAAATGCAAATTCATGTTTATACTGTCTAACTATGAATCGTTAGATTAAATAAATAGCGCTAGCTTCAACTGAAGCTCGGCGCTATTTTTGAAAATAGTAATCAATTAATTGATTGTAAGGTACAGCTTAGCAACGATAGGAGTGAAACGATGAAGGTATCTCTATTTATTACTTGCATAAGTGATGCGCTCTTTCCAAGAGTTGGAGAAGCTATGGCCCGACTTCTCGCTCGTTATGGTGTAGAACTTCAATTCCCAACTGCGCAAACATGTTGTGGTCAGCCAGCTTTTAATAGTGGTTATTGGAAGCAAGCACGAGAGTCTGCCATTACGATTCTCGATGCTTTTGAAGATAGTGACTTTGTTATTGCACCATCTGGCTCCTGTACAGGAATGCTTCATCACTATCCGAAGTTATTTGAGAATGAACCAGCTTATCTAGAGCGAGCTGAGCGTCTTCGGGCGAAATCCTACGAATTTACCCAGTTTCTTGTTAAAGTATTAGGCGTTACTGATGTAGGTGCTACATTTTCACATAAAGTAACGTATCATCCGTCCTGTCATGGAACTCGTATTCTTGGGGTGAAGGAAGAACCATTATTGCTCATGGAGCATGTTGAGGGATTAGAGCTTGTACCCCTTCCCTTTGCAGAAGATTGTTGCGGATTTGGTGGTACATTTGCAATTAAAATGGGCGATATCTCTGGAGCGATGGTAACAGAGAAGGCAGATCATGTGATTGAAAGTGAGGCAGAGGTGCTTGTTGGACTCGACCTTGCATGCTTAATGAATATTGCAGGGAATCTCATGTATCGCGGAGAGAATGTTCGTGTCATGCATTTGGCAGAGTTGTTGTATGAAGGAGTGATAGCAGGTGAGTCAACCCACATCAAAGCTTAATACCGTTAAACAAAGAGCGGAACTTGCGCTTAATGATGAGTTTTTGCGTAAAGCGGTAAAATTTACAACCGAGCGTCTACGGAATGGTAAAAAGGCAGCAGCTGAAGAACATGGAAATTGGGATGATTGGCGTGAAAGAGGACGGCAAATTAGGTTGCATACGATCGCTCATTTGGACTATTATTTGAATACATTTGTTGAAAATGCACGTGCTAATGGCGTACATATTCACTTTGCCGATACAGCAGCAGAGGCAGTGCAAATTACATTAGATATCGCTAAACAGGTCGAAGCGAAGTCTGTAGTAAAGTCGAAATCAATGGTATCAGAAGAATTACATCTGAATACTGCTCTAGAATCTATTGATGTCGAAACGATTGAGACGGATTTAGGTGAATATATTATTCAGTTAGCTCATGAAACCCCTTCTCACATCGTAATTCCTGCTATTCATAAAAATCGTTATCAAATAGCTGATCTATTAAGTAAAGAAGCTGGCTATACGCTTGAACCAGATACGACAGTACTAGCGGGCTTTGTACGTAAGAAGCTTCGCGAGAAATTTCTTGAAGCAGATATTGGAATGACAGGCTGTAACTTTGCAATCGCTGAAACAGGTTCGATGGTGCTGTTTGAGAATGAGGGTAATGCAAGAATGGTTACCACTTTACCAAAAACGCAAATTACATTGATGGGTATGGAACGAATTATACCTTCTTGGGCAGATTTGGAAGTGATGGCCACGTTGTTGCCACGATCAGCTACAGGGCAGAAGCTAACGATGTATATGTCTGGAATTACAGGACCGAAGCGCCAAGAGGATGGAGACGGTCCAGAAGAAATGCATATTATTATTGTAGATAATGGACGGTCTCTACAACTTGGAGACCCAGAATTTCAAGAATTGTTGAATTGTATACGTTGTGGTGCTTGCTTGAATGCATGTCCAGTGTATCGCCATATTGGTGGTCATGCTTATGGTGGAACGTATAGCGGACCAATCGGTGCTGTACTTACCCCATCGCTGAAGAGCAATGTTGCGGAATGGGATGATATTGCTAATGCTTCTAGTCTGTGCGGAGCTTGTTATGAGGCATGTCCAGTTAAAATTCCGTTGCATGATATGCTTGTCTACTTGCGTCGTCGTAAAGTGGAAGCTGGTCATGGGAATAAGTTAGAAAGTATAGGGATGCAAGGTTTTGCTACAGTTATGGGCAACTCAGGTCGATTTGGTGGTGTATTGCGACTTGGGAAGTTGGGGCAAAAGTTAGTGGTGCGTAATGGCATTATTAAGACGAAGTTAGGTCCTTTGAAATCTTGGAATAAATATCGCGTAACTTCCAGCTTGCCGAAGGAATCGTTCCGAGATCGGTGGGAGCAATTAGAACGTGAATTTACGGCTCAACCACCTGTAATGACAGAGGAAATGAAGCAGCGCTTGGAGCGCATTGCTGTGGAGCAACAGCAAACGGTGAAGAAGGGCGGTCAGCACAATGGGCACTAATTCGGAGAAGCATCAACAGTGGTTAGAACAGTTAACCGAACAATCAAAAGCTAAGCAACAGAAATTTATGAATAATATATCTTCACGTCTTGGTCATCCACGTATGACGGAAGCGCCACAACATCCGTTCCAAGGAGCTCCAGATTTTTGGAGTGAGAAGAACTGGACTACAGAGCAATGTATCGAACAATTTACCGTTAATTTTCTGTCGGTAGGTGGTCATGTTCAGCACTGTAACAATATGGAGCAGGCAGCGAATTACATTGCGGGTAAGGCTAAGGAGATGAATCCTTCACATATTGTGCGTCAAGATGAGCAGGAGCTGGAGGCGTTGTCGTTAGAGCGATTAATCCCTGGTGCTTCAGTGAAGGTTTGGAATAGTGATGCTAAAACGTCTTGGAAAAGTGAAGCAGCACAAGCTGACTTCGGTGTCGTCTATGCAGATCACGCTGTCGCTTATACGGGTAGTGTTGTAGTGAAGTCTACAAAGGAGAAGGGGCGTTCGGTTAGCTTGTTGCCAACAGTACTCTTCATCATCATTCCTGCTTCACGAATGGTTACACGTCTAGGTGAAGTACTTATTCCGTTTGACGAAGCGGGGAGAGAGAATTTACCTGCGGGTATACACTTTATATCGGGACCAAGTCGTTCATCCGATATCGAAAATGATCTAACGATTGGTGTACATGGACCTGGTATTGTGTATGCGTTGATTGTTGATTAGGAGAGTATGGCATCCAAATTAGATGGAACACAAAAAAATCGCCTTTAGCTAGGCGATTTTTTTGTTACTGCTCTATTAAATTATAGTAGTTAGTTGTTAATAGGCAATGTTCCAATTAAACCATCAAGAATTGCACTCAAATCTTCTTGCGTATCAGGGAATGCTGCGAAAATAGTATTGTTAATTTCTTCATTCGATTGATTTAGCTTTTGTAGCACTGCAGAATAATAGAGAGCTGCCATCACATCATCATTATCATCGAATGCTGGATCCCAAGAAAGTGCTAAGTAACTTGCTGCTTGCACGTAATCTCCAAGTACGAAGAAAGCTTGACCAATCGGCATCGCTAGTTTGGCAGTTATACCAAACTCTCTACCTTGTAATTGAGCATCTGGCAGCAGTTCAAGTTCTAATGCTTTGGCAGTTACTACATCGCGTATTTCGAAAATAGATTGTAAGTACTCATTAGCTAATTGTAAATCATCTTCTCCTATTGCTGTTACAGCTCTACGGAATTGAGTTTTAGCGAATTCTACATAATAATCAATTTCCCATGGATATTTATTAATAGCTATCTTGGAGACGATAGCGGACTCTTCATCGTTTCCTAGAAGTCGATTCAATTCTAATTGGCGGAAGATAAAGTTCTCATAATAAGGTTCTTGCTTACTCATCTTATCAAGTATTTCTTGTACTTCTATAGCATACTGCTCTTCAAGTGTAGATTCATAGGTCCGGGTTAATAACTCTAATTTATAATCTATATATTCAGGGTCTCCATTACGACTAATGGCATTATCCAATTGCTCTATCGATTGTTGTACATTTTGCTCTTGAATCGATTTTTGTACAGTATTAAAGGAATGATAGCCTGATATATTAACTAATGTCATTATAAGATATACAGCTGCTCCTACTATGAAAATAGCGGGTATTACGATTGTAAGTTTGTTGCTTAATACTTTATCTTGCCATAGGAATGTCTTTGCTTCACTAGATGATAACATCGCTCCAAGTGAGAAGAATACAAGTGCACCAAGATAGACATAACTCATATTGAAATCAAGTACACTATGAATCAGAATTGCTGTACTTATAATATACCAAATCGATGGCATAAGTTTTTCATCATCAGTTTTTTTGAGATATGATTTGAAGAAATAATAATAAACAATAGCAAGCGTTAGGAATAGAGCTAGCATACCGAGAGCTCCTACCTCTACAAGCATCTGAATGAAGAAGCTATGTACTTGAGTACTAGAGTAAGGGTTGTTCTGGTATTGCTGATACAGAGCTTGCCATGCTCCACCGCCTGCTCCATCAATCGGATAGTCTTTCCAGATAGATAGTGCATCCTCGTAAAAAGTTCCTCGTTCTAATACACTGTGCTGGTTGAAGTTAATATTTTCAATACGATCACCGATACTCGCGGGTAATAATTTCGTAAAGCCGGTATTTCCTAATAACAAGAAAGCACCTGCTATACCAGCAACAATACCTAGCATCGGGATAAGGAACATTACCAATTTTCGCTTGTTGAATGATTGAAGTTTTTGTTCGAGACGAGTTGCAACATATTTTTGGAATGCAAAGGCAATGACAGCCGTAACGAGTGATCCTCCAAGCAGGATGATCCAAGCGAGCAATGCAGTGCCTTGGGTATGATCTTGTTGCAGTTGCAATCCATAACTATTCATACTTGGTAACATAATAACGCTTGCGATTAGAGCTAGTATTAGCTGGAATAACGCTTGAATCTGTTTAGAAAACGTCAGTAATGGTAGTACGAATAATAGAATGACTGGGAATGTAGTCCAGCCACCACGAGATAGTGTAAGGATAAAGGAAATTAATGCAGGCACTAACATAAATGATGCAAAAAGTACGACATACTTATTTTTTGAAACAACAATTGTAAATAAACATGCGAATAAGAAAGCTATTAAATAGGCAGCATATGTATTTGCATATTGGAACACTGACGTTAAACGAACATCTCCGCTACTAGGCATAGCGGCATCAGGATAAACTTCCCAAGGAAATAAGCCCCAAAGGGAGGCATTGCCGAACCAATTCATCATCCCAAAGAGAACGATAACGGAAGCAGATCCCATATATATGTAGAAAGCGATTTGTTGACCATCACTTTGACGAAGCAAGTGGTAAGCGGTCATGAACAATATAGCGTAAAAAATCCAAATCATAAACTCTATGTATGAATAATGAGCAGACACCGCACCAATCATCGAAATACAATAAATGAGTGGAATGCTCCATATTACATATCGAAATGGGTTGTGCACTAAAGAGGCGCGACGAGATCGATACATATAAATCCCAAGGCATAATAATAATATAGCGCCAATAATAAAACTATATAATATATCTATCTCGTAGTTTGGTTGACTACCATTAAGTAAGCCACTTTGAAATGGCATAAATAAAAAGAAGAAAATAAGACAGCTATTAATGATCCAAAATATAGTTGAACGTTTGGTTAATAGATGCTGGGAGGACGATATACTAGATTTATTAATTTTGTTTGCCATGATTACTCTCCTATGTAAACAATGTTAAATACCTTTAGTAGTATATCATATATATGCATCGTGTTTAAGAGATGGTGTCGAGGGAAGTGACAAACTATGGCAAAATCTATATTTAATCACCTGAATATAACAATATATATCCCAAATGTCCCCTCAAATATGTCTTTTTTATTGATAGTTTGATATGATGCTAATAGAGAAAAAGTGAATAAGGAGACTGGAAATTGAAGATACGTAAAGCCATTATTCCTGCAGCTGGACTTGGTACAAGGTTCTTGCCTGCCACTAAAGCCATGCCAAAAGAAATGCTTCCAATTGTAGATAAACCTACTATTCAATATATTGTCGAAGAAGCAGTAGCAGCCGGTATTGAGGACATAATCATAGTTACTGGTAAAGGAAAGAGAGCTATTGAGGATCATTTTGACAACAGTTTTGAGTTGGAGCAAAATTTACTGAATAAAGGGAAATTAGATCTATTAAATGAGGTTCAAAAGTCATCTCAAATGGCAGATATTCACTATATTAGACAAAAAGAGCCCAAAGGCTTAGGTCATGCTATTTGGTGCGCACGCAAATTTATAGGCGATGAACCATTTGCTGTATTACTTGGTGACGATATTGTTCAGTCGGATGTTCCATGTATTAGACAATTGATGGATGTTTATAACAAAGAAGAAAAATCAGTAATAGGAGCTCAGAGAGTTCCAATTGAAGAAGTATCAAGATATGGAATTATTGAATATGAGAGAATACTTGATCGAATGTATGGCATCAAAAGTTTAGTTGAAAAGCCTAAAAAAGATGAATCACCATCCAATTTGGCTATTATGGGCAGATACATATTAACACCTAGAATATTTGAGATTTTGGAGAATCAAGAAGTTGGAGCAGGTGGTGAAATTCAATTAACAGATGCTATTAATACATTAAATACCTTAGAAAAGGTGTTCGCATATAATTTCGAAGGAAATCGTTATGATGTCGGTGAAAAATTAGGTTTCATTAAAACAACTATTGAATTTGCACTGAATAATAGTGAATTAGGACCAGAGTTGGCAATTTATCTAGAGAAACTTAGTGCGAATCGTAATGAAAGGGTAGATCAAATTGAAGTATTATAAAGTGTTAGTTCTCGTTTCTATTTTTGTATTTAGTTTATTGTCGTTACCTACAGATACTTATGCTACTGATAATGATCAGTTGTATGAAGGTAAACGTGATGAAATGTTTAAAGATGATACTAATTGGCTTACTATACAATCTAGTGAGGGCGGTACAAGATTTGTAACAGCTGATGGACAAAAAGAAGTTATGTTGATTGACAACTTTGGAGGCATATACTTAAACGGAGATCTATATTTGAATAACGAGAAAGTAAACGAAACGTTATCTAATACAATAAGTTCAGATGCATTTCAAATTGGGTTTGTTATTATATTAGTCTTTTTTATTGTCTTTTTACTTGTTACTGTATTTGTTTTCTTAAAGCTAAAGAGAAAAATAGGAATACTAGAAAACCATATTAAGCGGATTGTCTAGATATCGAAGAGGAGAAAAATATGTCGTTTCTTTCACATATTCTAAATAACAGAAAGATGATTATAGAATTAACTAAAAATGACTTCAAATCTAAATACTTAGGGACACTCCTAGGTATTTTTTGGGCATTCTTTAATCCTATACTCACTATAGTTGTTTTTTTAATAGTTTTTCAGTTCGGATTTAAATCAATGCCAGTGGGAGATTATCCTTTTACTAATTGGCTTATATCCGGAATAATCTCATGGTTTTTCTTCACAGAGAGCCTTGGAAGTGGAACTGGCTCGATTGTTGATAATAGTTATCTGGTGAAAAAGGTTTCCTTTAGAGTCAGTCTATTACCAGGTATAAAACTTCTTTCAGCTTTAATTATTCATCTGTTTTTTATTGGTGTAGTAGTAATTATTAACTGGAGTTATGGATATGCACCATCTATTTACACATTGCAAATATTTTATTACTTACCTGCGATGATACTGCTACTTATGGGGCTTACATGGCTTACATCTGCATTATATGTCTTTTTTAGAGATACGATGCAAATTGTGACTACCGTTGTATCATTAGGATTTTGGTTGACTCCAATTTTTTGGAGTTTTAGTATTGTACCAGAGCAATATAAAATCTATTTTATGTTAAATCCGATGGTCTACATTGTAGAAGGATATAGAAGTGCTTTCATTTATCAAACATGGTTCTGGGAAAATCCAATATCATCAGTTATTTTTTGGATTGAAACTTTGTTTATTCTTGTTATTGGAATATTTGTGTTCCGTAAATTACGTCCTCAATTCTCTGATGTAATTTAAGTATGGGAGGTATTTGTATGGAGCGAGAAGTGGTAATACGCGCGAATAATTTAGGGAAAATATACAAGTTGTATAAGAAACCCGAAGATAGAATTAAAGAAGCATTTTCGGTTTTTGGTACAAAAGAATATTATAAGCCACATCACGCATTGAAGAATGTCAGTCTGGAAGTTCTTCGAGGAGAAACGATAGGTATTATAGGTAAGAATGGTTCTGGAAAATCTACATTTTTAAAGATGCTAGCAAATGTTCTAGTGCCAACAAATGGAACAGTAGAGATAAATGGACGTGTAACTTCTCTTTTAGAGCTTGGTGCAGGATTTAATCCTGAATATACAGGGATTGAAAATATTTATCTTAATGGTACGATCATGGGATACTCTAAAGAACAGATGCAAGATAAATTGGATACAATATTGAATTTTGCTGATATAGGAGATTATGTTCATCAAGCTGTGAAAACATATTCAAGTGGAATGTTTGCACGACTTGCATTTTCAGTAATGGTAAATCTTGATCCAGACATTCTCATCGTAGATGAAGCGCTATCAGTAGGGGATATATTTTTTCAACAGAAGTGCAATATGTATATGAAAAATGAGATGAAGAATACTACGAAACTATTGGTTACACACGATATGAACAGTATAGCTAATCTGGCTGATCGCTGCATTGTATTGGATAAAGGTAGAGTGGTGTTCGAAGGACCTCCACTCGAATCGATTGAATATTATGTGAAAAGTCTTCATTCTGAGAGTTTCGGGCAGCCTACAGCTGATAATGATAAAATATCGAACTTAATAAACAAAGAAGATAAACGAAACCTTGAAAATTGGAATAGCGTTGATGTGGATAAATTAGGAGGCGCTTTAGAAGCAAGAATAAAGCGATTTTTAATTGACGTTAACGGTGAAAGTTATAAAGGATTTATTCAAGAAAATGATGAAGTAAGAGTACAGTTTTTATTAGAAACAGATAGGGATATTAGTGACGGAATATTTGGATATATTATTAGTGATAAGTTTGGAAATAACATATTTGGAGAAAATAGCGTTACATCCGGCTTTAGCAATCAATACTTGCGTAATGAACATGTCGTTACTATGCAATTTATGTGGCCTGAGATTAAGGAAGGTGAGTACTTTCTTACTCTAGGTATTGGTGAAGGAGAACACGAACTACAACATATCATACAGTGCTGGGCGCATAATATTTTTAAATTTGATTGTATTACTCCTAAGAAAACTATTCACTGTTTGTTTAATAATAAAATATTGAATTTAACAATAAGTAAGTAAGTGCGAAGCTTTGGAATGGAAGTGAATAAATGAAAAACTGGATTATTACCTCCCCTAAATATGAGTCTGATAATTTAAATTCTATGTTAGCGGTATCTCCATGGGCAGGGCATAGAAATTTTGCTTATGACTTAATTAATTTTATGCAACCTGATGTAATCGTTGAACTTGGTTCACATTTTGGAGGTTCATTGTTTTCTTTCTGTCAATCTGTTAAAGATAACAAACTCAATTCTAAAATAATTGCAATTGACACTTGGGAAGGTGACCCTCAAGCTGGTTTCTATGGCGATGAAGTGTTTACTATGGTAAAAACGACTGCTAATGAATGTTTCAAAAGTGTTGATTTGAAACTAGATAAACGAACGTTTCAAGCAGCCGTTGAGAGTATGGGAGATATGTCGATAGATCTTTTGCATATTGACGGATTGCATACTTATGAAGCTGTGTCAGATGATTTTAAAACATGGTTACCTAAATTAAAGGAAAACGGGATTATATTATTTCATGATACTGCAGCTTATACAGGCTATGGCTCACATGTTTTTTGGGAGGAAATAAAGCAATTCTATCCTAGTTTTGAGTTTAATCATAGTTGGGGGTTAGGTATTTTATTTCCTAAAGGTGACAAATGGTATGATTTGATGCTTAAGAGTAATTTTCTAGATAAGATTCTACTCTATAGTTACAAAGCGAAATTTGAGTTGGCACAAATACAAGTGCACGATTTAGAAAAAATGTCTAATGAACGCTACCAAGCTATGAAGGAAATGGAAATACTAATCCAGAAACGTGATGAAATTATCGAATCACAATCTAAGTTGCTAGAAGAACGTTTGATATCCATGAATGAAATGGAAGCAATGGTAAGGGAACGTGATGAGGTTATTGAATCACAGTCAAAGCTAGTAGAAGAACGTTTGATATCTATGAATGAAATGGAAGCAATGGTAAGGGAACGTGACGAGATTATCGAATCACAATCTAAGTTAGTGGAAGACCGTTTAAAATCAATGAATGATATGGAAGAAATGATAAGAGAACGTGATAAAATTATCGAGTCACAGTCTAAGTTGGTAGAAGACCGTTTAAATGCAATGAATGAAATGGAAGAAATGATCAAGGAACGTGATGAAATTATCGAGTCACAGTCTAAGTTGGTAGAAGACCGTTTGAATGCTATGAATGAAATGGAAGAAATGATCAAGGAACGTGACGAGATTATTAAATCACAAGTAAATTTAGTAGAAGAACGATTACTATCTATGAATGAAATGGAACAAATGATAAGAGAACGAGATCAGACGATTACAGAATTAGATAAAAACATTAAGGAATAGATTGGAGATAAAACTTTGAGAAAAGTAGCATGGTTTATTCCTTACCCAATGGAAGGGTCGGGCGGACATAGAACTATTATCCAAAATTTAGTTGCATTAGTTGATGAGGGATACGTATGCCATGCTTATATTGAAGATATTGGCTCAGGTCAGACAGTTGAGCAATTAAAGGATATGTTTGAAAAATATTTCGGGAAAATTGATGCGAAATTTTTTATAGGATTTCAGCCTGAGGAACAATATGATTTAATATTTGCAACAGCTTGGTACACTGCAAAGTTTGTTCGAGATGTTAATCAGGATTGTAAAAAAGCTTATTTTGTTCAAGATTTTGAGGCCTACTTTAACGCAATGGGTGATGGTTACTTATTAGCAGAGAATTCATATCGGTATGGTCTAATGCCAGTAACTATAGGGAAATGGCTTTCCAATAAAATGATTGAGGAGTTCAACTCCCCGTCTAAGTACTTTGATTTTTGTGCAGATCAGAATGTATATAAGAAACTTAATCATAAAAAAGAAAAAGCAGTTTGCTTTATATACCAACCAGAAAAGCCTAGAAGATGCAGTGTTATCGGGGTCGAAGCATTAGGAATTGTAAAGCATCTTATGCCAGATGTGAAGATATATTTATATGGTTCAAAGCAGAAGACAAATGTATGGTACGAGCATACTAACTTAGAATTAATAAACATAGATAAGTGTAATGAACTTTACAATAAATGTCAGGTTGGTTTGTGTATAAGTGCATCGAATCCTTCAAGAATCCCATACGAAATGATGTCTGCTGGACTACCAGTAGTGGATATTTATAAAGAAAATAATTTATATGATATGCCTGAAAAAGGTGTATTGTTAGCTGACCCTACACCAGAATCTATAGCAACTGCAATAATAGAATTATTAAATGATGAAAATAAGAGATTAGAAATGTCCGAAATGGGAATTAACTTCATGAAGGATAAGCCACTTGAAGCAGGATATAAACAATTTGTAAATGCAGTTGATAGTATGTTTGAAGATAATTATGCAGATTCGGTAAGTATACCTCAGATGTATAATCAACAACCTGTAATAGCAGATGTTTTTCTGGAAAATCAAACGAAAAATGTAGTGATGCCTTCATATCAATCGGCATCCGAAATTAAAAGAAGTTTGGCTTATCGTGCGTTGCGAAAGGTTAAACGAACCGTTGTTCGATTAATAAAGAATTGAGGCTGATTTAATTGTCAGATTATAAAATAGTTAGTTTTGATATTTGGGATACTGTACTTAGGCGTCATTGTCATCCAGATGAAATTAAGCTTCATGTATCTAGATATATATTTTTAGTATATAACAAATACCTTACCGCTAGCTATTTGTCCTATTATGATATTTATTTTGAAAGATGCAAAATAGAAGGACAGCTTGGTAACGAGAATAAGCTAAATGGTCATGATGATGAGTATAGCTTAGGTGAAGTATTAAAGGTTCTATTACATAATATTTCTGAAGGATACATTGTAACGGATGATATATTGATTCAACAACTTGTTGAAGTTGAGTTGAGCCAAGAAAAAAAAATGTCTTATTTAGATTCTAATATTGAAAAATTTATTTCCTCATTAGGTTCTACTAAAAGTTATTTTATATCTGACTTTTATACAGATAAATTATTTGTTGAAGAATTATTAAAACATGTTGGA
Source organism: Paenibacillus endoradicis (assembly GCF_024721975.1). Next base: position 151,535 of record NZ_JANQBB010000007.1, read on the forward strand.
TTTAAGCATCAATATATTGATGGTTATGTATCTAGTGATATCAAGTTAAATAAGAGATCAGGAAAATTGTTTACACATTTTCATAATAATCATTCTATTCTTCCTAGTAATCATACTCATATAGGTGATAGCTTAATAGCAGATGTAGAGTCTCCTAGTAGATTAGGTATCACTACACATCATTACTACATTGACGCTGAAGAAAAGAAACGTGAGCTAAATAAAAGAAGTTTTGAGAATAGAATGTCAAATAGAGTTTTTGAAATAAAAAATTCGCTTAGTATAAATGCTAAGACTGGTACCGAAAAAGAGCAGTTGTTCAATATAGGCCATAAATTTAGCAGTATATTTTATACATTTGTAATGGCGTTAATTGAAGATGCAGTGAAAAAAGGATACGATGAAATTTATTATTTTACAAGAGAGGGAGAGTTTTTCAAAGAGATACACGATGATATTGTAACTAATAATCCTTATGGTTTTAATATTCCAAAATCAAAATTGTTAGAAGTTAGTCGTGTAGCTACATTTGCTGCTTCGATAGAAGAGATATCATTAGATGGTTTCATGCGTTTATGGAATCAATACTCGACACAATCTATGTCAGCTTTCTTCCTTACATTAAATCTGGAGATCGAAGAGTATAAAAAGTATCTTAATATATACAATATTGATGAAACTATAGATATACAGTATCCGTGGCTTAATAAACAGATTCAAGAGCTATTTAACGATACATTATTTTGTGAACAGTTAGGTAGTGACATTAAGGAAAAACAAAAACAGTTATTAAACTACTTTGCAAACAAAGGAATTAAGAAGGAATCTGAAAAAGTATATATTGTAGATATTGGTTGGAGAGGAACAATACAAGATAATATTGCAACAATATTTAGTAATACTCATATTGACGGATATTATTTTGGTTTGTTTAATTTTATTAACCCTCAAAGGACGAATACAGCTAAAGGAAGTTTTCTGAAGTCTGATGAGATGAATCGGTTACTACGTTTCGTATCACCTATAGAAATGCTGTGTAACTCTGCTAGCGGCAGCGTAGTTGGCTATAAAGGTAACGAAAATAAAGTAGCGGTTATTAAGAAAAATGATGATGCGGAAGATAATATCCATAATGAGTTCATTAGGTATTTTCAAGAAGGGGTTTTAAGTGCAGGTTTTGAAATTTCTCAAGTAATTAACAAACATGCTATAACTTCTGATGATATGAAGACCGATACTTTAAAATTGTTAAAGGAATTAATGGAGGAGCCTCCATATATATTGACCAAAGCATTCTTTAAACTGGCTCACAATGAGCAATTTGGTTTAGGGAAATATGTAGATAAAAAGTATAATATTCCATACTTACTAATTTTAAAAGCTATACTTTCTAAATCTAAAAGAAGAGAGTTCAAGCATTATCTTGAAAATTCTTCATGGCCACAAGGATTAATGATCAATAAGAAGTTGGATATATTGAACGATGCTTATAATAAGCATATGAATAAAGTTTTTACTCGGATCGAAGGTAGCCCTTCTTCTGATGCTAATAAATTAAATAATGATTCAATTCAAAAACAGATAGACGAACAACAACTCCTTCTAGAAGAAAGATATTCTGCAATTATGAATATGGAGCAGATGATTATTGAAAGAGATAATACAATTGCTCAGCAAGGAAAATTGCTTGAAGAAAGACTTCATGCTATGGAGGAAATGGAACAAATGATTCAAGAACGAGATAACATAATAGCGGGTTTAAAAGGAAACTAGTGACCAATATGTTTAATTAGGTTGTGAGTAGGTTTGAAGAATATATTAATTGTTTCGCCAGATTATATTAGTGTACAAATGGCTGGTCCGGGTATTCGTTATTGGAATTTTGCTACTACATTGTCCAAAACATTTAATGTTACACTATTAACTCCGAATCATTGTGAGCTTACTTCTAATTTTCGAATACTACAATTGAATAAAGAGACTTTAATTAATGAACTGAAATCTGCGGATTCTATAGTGATTCAAGGCATGACACTTTGGCAATATCCGATTATTAAGAAATATAAAGTACCTATAGTTGTTGATTTGTATGATCCGTTTGTATTTGAAAATTTAGAGACATTTAATGGTAATAAAGATGATAATCAAATGCACGTAGCAGGATTATCAGTACTGACGGATCAATTACAGTATGGTGATTATTTTATTTGTGCTTCTGAGAAACAAAAAGATTTCTGGTTAGGAATGTTAACAGCAATTAATCGTGTTAATCCTATAGAATACAAAAGTAATAAAACCTTATCATCTTTGATAGGAGTTGTTCCTTTCGGTTTAGAGCCAGGCGTTCCTGTGGCATCTAATAGAGTTATGAAAGGAGTAGTTCCTGGAATTACAAAGGATGATCACGTAGTACTATGGGGTGGAGGGATATGGCCGTGGCTTGACCCATTAACAGCTGTAGAATCTATGAAAATATTATCTGAAAAACATGAGAATATTAAACTGTATTTCATGGGGATAAAACATCCAAACCCTAGTGTTACTTCAATGAATATTGTTGATGAAGTAATTGAGATGAGTGACAGATTGAAGTTAACAAACAAATATGTGTTTTTTAACGATTGGGTTAATTATGACGAGCGATATAATTATTACTTAGAAGCAGATATTGGACTGAGCCTACATTTTAATCATGTAGAGACTAGATTTTCATTCAGAACAAGAATGCTTGACTACATACGTTGCGAATTACCTATTATTTGTACAAGTGGAGACGTGTTCTCAGAAACTGTTCAGAAATATGAAATAGGTGCAGTAATTCCGTCGGAAGATGCTAAAATATTGGCATTAAAAATAGAAGAGACTTTGAAACTAAATAAGGACATAAAAAATTACGAAGAATTACATAGTGATTTTACATGGGATCATTGCGTAAAACCACTTGTTGTATTTTGTGAAAAACCATATCTGTCGAGCGGAAAGAAGCATGTTATTAGAAATCGGAAATTCAACAGGATAAATTATTATTTTGTGAAAATGAAACATTATGGATTAAAAGGGAATTGGGATTATTTATATCGTAAGCTTATTTCAAGGAAGTAATTTTTCAGATGACTCTTTTGAATAATAATTCTAACTGCTAATTTTATGTTTTTTTTCAAATACGGGGGAATAGACTTGAGTATTAATAAAAATCGAATAGAAGGACTAGATCTTTTACGATTTGCAGCGGCGTTTTCTGTTCTTTTTTATCATTATTTTTTCATAGGTCCACTGGAAGGTTTTTGGCCTAATACTCAATTTATTGAATTTTTTCATTTTGGAGACTTTGGGGTAGATATATTTTTTATAATAAGTGGTTTAGTTATTTGTATATCATCCGAGGGTAGAAGCGCAAGACAATTTATAAAAGCAAGATTTCTTAGAATAATGCCAGCATTGTTTGTCTGCTCCTTAATTACTGCACTTTCATCTTCGATGCTACCAGGAGTATCACCTAAAGAAATTTTTGTTAGATGGTTAGCTAGTCTAACATTGTTTCCTCAGTTATTTGGAAGTGAACTTCTATCTGGTGTCTATTGGACACTCCAAACAGAAATTAAATTTTATATTATAGTAGCCATACTTATAGCATTGAGATTATGGAGAAACAATTATTTAAGATACATTATGCCGATTTGGTTGATTGTTTCTTTAGTTAACTCTTTTTATTTACATAATGGTTATTTAGAAAAAATCTTAATAACTGAATATGCGGGACACTTCATAGCTGGGATATTACTTTATCAAATATATAAAAAGGAAAAGACCTCATTTATGCCGCTTGGTTTTTTATTATCAGGGATTTTAATTTGGAATCATTGTGTAGGTTTTGAGAGTTGGATAGGTGGTACATTTAACCAATCTTATTCGATGATTGGGACTTTCTTAATTGCTCCAGTCTGTATCACGATAGTTTATTATGTATCAGGGATTACAAGTGTACCACTTCCATCAAGTCTATTAAAATTGCTTGGTGGAATGAGTTATCCATTATACCTATTACATGGAGATTTTGGTTTCTTTTTGAGAGCGATGACAGATCGTTGGATACTTATTAAGTACCCTTCAGCTTCCACTTTTTTGACTAATATAGTTGTTGTTATTACTGCTATAGTTCTATCTCTAGCAATATCAGCAGTTGTAGTAAGGTACATTGAACCTAGGGTGAGAGATTTATTTAAGAGAATATTGAGAGTACCTTTATTAAAGAAATAGTAAAACACTTCAAATTATGATTATAAAGGTAATTGTTATCTCGAGATTTTAAATATTTAAACAATAGAATAAAATCTATATACACAAGATTTTTAATCTGGTTTAAGTTTTAATGTTCGGTATAGTTTCAAATTTAATAGTTTTAATAGCGATGTAATCGAGATTTAGGATTACCGATTATAAGGGTTAATACTAATATATCTCTTGTTTCTTTATTTCTATTAAAATATCTTTAGAACCAATCAATTCATAGAAGTGAAGGTGATTTACAAATGAAAGGTATTATCCTAGCCGGAGGAACAGGCTCGCGCTTGTTCCCATTAACGAAAGTAACCAATAAGCATCTTCTACCTGTAGGCAAGTATCCGATGATCTTTCATTCGATTGCTAAGCTTCAAGAAGCTGGGCTCGATGATGTTCTTATCGTTACAGGTAAGGAACATATGGGCGATGTCGTTAGTCTGCTTGGCAGTGGTCGGGATTTTGGGATGTCTTTCACCTACAAAGTCCAAGACGAGGCAGGCGGGATTGCGCAGGCACTTGGGATGGCGGAACATTTTGTAGGTGATGATCGGATGGTTGTTTTATTAGGAGACAATGTTTTTGAAGATAGTATAGCCGATTATGTTAACGAATTCGTGAATCAAGCAAATGGAGCTAAGCTACTTATTCAGGAGGTTAATGACCCCGAACGCTATGGGGTGGCTGAGCTAAACGAAAATCGCATTATTTCAATCGAGGAAAAGCCCGAGTTACCTCAATCGAGCTATGCTGTTACAGGTATCTATATGTTCGATAGCCGCGTCTTCGATATTATTCGTACATTGAAACCATCAGAGCGTGGCGAACTGGAAATTACAGATGTGAATAATGCGTATATTGCTACCAATGAGCTGAGTTATAATGTGCTAAACGGTTGGTGGACGGATGCAGGTACTCATGCCTCGTATAGCAAAGCGAATGAGCTAGCACAAGAAATTCAATATGGCGAGCAATTCGGCAAGTTGAAGCTATAGGGAGTGGGATAGAAGAATGAAGGTTTTAACAACAAAACTACCTGGAATTAAAATTATTGAACCAGTTGTACATGGTGATAATCGCGGTTTTTTCATGGAAAACTACAATCAGGAAACGTTCAACAAGTGCGGGATTAATACGATTTTCGTACAGGATAATCATTCTCTATCAGCTGAAGTAGGTATATTACGGGGACTACATTACCAACTCAATCCAGCTGCGCAGACTAAGTTGGTACGTGTCATTTCCGGGGAAATTATTGATGTTGTTGTCGATATTCGTAGAAACTCTCCTACTTTTGGTCAGTGGGAGAGTTTTGTGTTGTCAGCTGTAAACAAACGTCAGCTGCTAGTACCTCAAGGATTTGCACATGGCTTCTGTACGCAAGTAGCAAACACTGAGGTTCAATATAAAGTTGATAACTACTATTCGCCAGAGCACGATAGAGGCATAGCATGGAATGATCCTGCACTTGCTATCGATTGGCCAACATTGACTCCAATATTATCGGATAAGGATGTTAAGCATCCTCTACTGGCAGAAGCAGATCTTAACTTTGAATATGAAGGGTAAGGGAACAGATATGAAATTACTTGTTACTGGCGGTGCTGGCTTTATAGGAAGCAATTTTGTTCTCTACATGCTTGAGAAATATCCACAATACGAAATTATTAATGTGGATGCACTCACTTACGCTGGCAATTTGGAGAATCTAAGATCTATCGAAGGCAACGCTAATCATACATTTGTAAAGGCTGATATCGCTGAGCGTTCAGAGCTAGAGCCTTTGTTTGCGAAAGGCATTGATGCTGTCATTAACTTTGCAGCTGAATCTCATGTAGATCGCAGTATTTTGGATCCAGGTATATTTGTACGCACGAATGTTGTTGGTACTCAGACGTTACTTGATCTAACTAAGCAATATGAGATTGGTAAATTTGTTCAAGTGTCCACTGATGAAGTATATGGAACTTTAGGTAAAACTGGTTTATTTACAGAAGAAACACCAATAGCACCAAATAGTCCATATTCCGCAAGTAAAGCAGGAGCTGATTTACTAGTTCGAGCGTATCATGAAACGTTCGGTCTAAATGTGAATATTACGCGTTGTTCCAATAATTATGGTCCTTATCAGTTTCCTGAGAAGTTAATCCCGTTAATGATTCACAATGCATTACATGATAAATCTCTACCTGTATACGGGGATGGGCTTAATGTACGTGATTGGTTATACGTCGAGGATCATTGCAGTGCGATTGATCTAGTTCTTCATAAAGGCGTTAGCGGCGAGGTATACAATGTAGGCGGACGTAATGAGCGTAATAATTTACAAGTCGTTCGTACCATTCTAGAAGAATTAGATAAGCCTGAAACACTTATTGCTTATGTACAAGATCGTCTTGGACACGATCGCCGTTATGCAATTGACGCGGATAAAATACGTAATGAGCTAGGCTGGCAGCCTAAATTCAATTACGAAGATGGTATTCGTGAAACCATTCGCTGGTACTTAGCCCACCAGGAGTGGACCCAGCAAGTGGTAAGCGGTGCTTATCAAGACTATTATGATCTGCAGTACAAGGATCGTTAGTTTGTGCTTCCGCAGCTACTTTTCATTTACAAAGTAGTATTTCAAGGAGTTATGAAAAGTTTTAGATAATGCTTCCGATGTACTTTTCATCAACTGAGAAGTATATTGAGATTATGATGAAAAGTTGGAGGAAATTCGTTTTGAGAGAAAAGCCAACGATTGTTGTGACAGGAGCGAATGGACAACTAGGTCGTGAGTTAGTTTTGCTTGAACAAACTGGATTTACGGTTGTTGGTTTGAGTCGAAATGAGCTTGATATTACCGATCTATCTGCTTGTCGCCAAATAATGAACGAATATTATCCTTACGCGGTTATTCATTGCGGGGCTTATACTGCTGTAGATAAAGCCGAGTCCGAACCGGATGAGGCTTTTCGTATAAATAGAGATGGTACAAATAATATAGCGATTTCTTCTCATGAAATAGGGGCAAAGCTCATTTATATAAGCACGGATTATGTTTTTGATGGTAAAAGTACTATTCCATATGTGGAGACGGATGCTGTAGATCCGGTTACAGTATATGGTAGCTCAAAACTCGCAGGAGAAGAGGCTGTTCAAACTATCCATCCTAATTATTTTATTGTTCGAACATCGTGGGTGTTTGGTCAATATGGCAATAATTTCGTCAATACGATGTTATCTCTAGCCGAACAGCACAAGTCACTGAAGGTAGTTTCCGATCAGATCGGATCACCAACCTCTACATATGATCTTGCTCAATTTTTATTGCAGCTTGTTGAGACAGAGCATTATGGTATTTATCATGTATCCAACTCTGGCTCATGCTCATGGTATGATTTTGCGATAGCAATATTTGCAGAAAGTGGAGTTAGCGTTGATGTTGAAGCTTGCACAACGGAGCAGTTTCCAAGACCAGCAGCAAGACCAGCGTATTCTGTTATGGCACATCGCCAGATGGAGTTGAACGGTTTCCAACCGCTAAGAGATTGGCGAGAGGCTTTACATGATTATATAAATAAATTGTAGTGAAAGGATGATAGTGATGGTTACAGTTAGCGTCTGCATTGTTACTTATAACAGCGCTGAGGATATTTCTTCGTGTTTAGATGCTGTTATGCTGCAGTCACAGCCAGTACAATCTATCATCATCGTGGATAATGCTTCTGCTGATCGCTCCGTTGAGCTAGTTAAAGAACGTATGAACGAAGCCACTCCGATTGTATTAATAGAGAATAAGATTAATAATGGCTTCGCAGGTGGACAGAATCAGGCGATAGCAGCAACTGATTCTGATTATGTGCTCGTATTAAATCCTGATGTTGAACTATATCCAGATTATATTAAGATCTTAGTCGATAGATTAGAGCGTGATTCTCATGCTGGTAGTGCAACGGGATTATTAAAGCTTAAGTCAAATCCTTCTATTGTAGATAGTACTGGTCTGCAGATGGGATTAAACCGTCATGCTCTTGACCGTGGAGCCGGGCAACCAATAGACATGTGGCTTGAGCCTGGAGAGGTATTCGGAGTTTCGGGGGCAGCTGCATTATATGCTAGACGAATGATTAACGATATAAGTTTGGAAGGCGAATTTTTTGACGAACACTTTTTCGCTTATAAGGAGGACGTTGACGTAGCATGGCGAGCTAGATTGCTAGGCTGGTCATCCTATTATGATCCAACATCTCAAGGCATCCATGCTCGTGGTTGGCAAACAGGTGGGCGTCGTTCTATTTCTCTATTTGTGAGACAGCATTCTTACATTAATCAGCTTTTTATGATTGTCAAAAATGAACAGTGTGGTTGGCATTGGGTCAAAGTGTTGCCAATTGTGTTTTTACGAGAGGTTACTAAGCTACTTTATATTCTAATTCGAGAGAGGGAATTATTAAGTAGTTGGAAACTAGTCTTTAAAGCATTACCAAGTATGATTAGAAAACGTAAGTTGCTATTGGACAAGATAACAAAAAAGAAAACTAAATTGTAAACATATGGTATCAACGCGATTGTGACATATGCTAGAATGTAGATAATAAGCGAAAATAGTATATTACAGGTGGTTTTTTGATATGTTACGACAGAATCAACGGTTTCTCACACAACTATATATTTTAGCTGATTTGTTATGTGCGCTAGTCGTTTTTTTGCTAGCATATTGGGTTAGGTTCAAATCGGGCTGGACTGATTACAACCATGCATTACCTTTTTCAACTTATTTGATCTGGGGAACCGTTTATTCCTTTGCGGTTGTGGTCATTGGTTTCTATCTACAATTCTATTCACCGAAGCGGCGTAAAAATTATTCTTATGACCTGCTGAAAATACTACAAATTCAGACGATGAGTTTACTCGGATTACTTGCTTTACTTTACTTTGTTAATGAGCCTAATATTTCACGAGAATTTTTGGTTATATTTTACTTTCTAAATGTAATCTGTTCGGTCGTTTATCGTTATATCGTTAAGAAAGTTCTATTCTCGCTTCGTCGTAAAGGATTTAATAAGCGTTTCGTCCTTATTCTAGGTGCTGGTAAAGTTGGTCGACGTTTCTATAGAAACTTGCAAAATTATCCTGAAATAGGATATGAGGCGGTCGGTTTTTTAGATGATTTTCATAGCAAACATGAGGACGACTCTCGTAATATAAAGCCTATACTTGGTAAGATCGATGACTTGGAGAGTTTGCTTAAAAAGCATCCGATAGATGAAGTTATTATTGCTCTTCCACTAGATGCACATCTTAAGTTACCAAAAGTTATTGAAGTGTGTGAACAGGCAGGAGTAAAGACGCTTATTATTCCTGATTACTTCGATTTACTTCCAGCGCGTCCGTTCTTTGATAATTTTGCGGGTATCCCCTTAATTAATGTACGTGATGTTCCACTAGATGAGCTAAGTAATCGTGTGCTGAAGCGAGCTTTCGATATTATTTTTTCCATATTAGCTATTATATTAACATCGCCGATTATGTTGTTCGCTATTATAGGAATTAAGCTAACTGCACCAGGTCCGATTATTTTCAAGCAAGAGCGTATGGGACTTGATCGAAAATCTTTTCAAATGTACAAATTCCGCTCTATGCGTGTATCTACAGAGAAAGTGGCGGATACGCAGTGGACAGTTGCGAATGATCCACGACGAACGAAGTTCGGAAGCTTCTTGCGTAGAACTAGTATTGATGAGTTTCCACAGTTCTTTAATGTACTATTAGGACATATGAGCGTTGTTGGTCCCCGTCCGGAACGACCTTACTTCGTAAATCAATTTCGTGAAGATATCCCTAAATATATGATTAAGCATCAGGTCCGTCCTGGTATTACAGGTTGGGCTCAAACGAATGGACTACGTGGTGATACTTCGATTGAAGATCGGATTACACATGATATTTTCTACATAGAAAATTGGTCGTTCTTCTTTGATGTGAAAATTATTGCCATGACAGCATTTCGAGGAAAGGTTAATCGCAATGCATACTAATAATGAAAAACAAGAAGCGAATGTATCTGTAATTATACCGACTTTGAATGCTGGTGATTCATTTGGCATGTTGTTAAAGTTACTTAAGGAACAAACGATTCAGCCACATGAGCTGATCATTATTGATTCATGTTCTGATGATGCTACAGTTCAGCTTGCTCAAGCTGCGGGTGCGAAAATATTAACGGTGCAGCGTACAGACTTTGATCATGGTGGTACTCGTAATCTCGCTGCGGATTATGCATCTGGTGATATATTAATGTTTATGACTCAGGATGTTATTCCTGTGAATGGGCGATTGATTGAGAATCTTGTTAAGCCATTAGTTGGCGATAGTACTCATGATGAAGTAGTGTACACATATGCTAGACAGATTGCAGGAGCAGATGGAAATCTATTAGAAAAACTGGCTAGAGCGAATAATTATCCGCAGGAATCTTCTGTTCAAAGTTATGAAGATATTGAACGACTAGGGATTAAGACATTTTTCTGCTCCAATGCATGCTCAGCAATCCGGCGAGATGTGTTTGAACAGATGGGTGGTTTTCAATCTCCAGTAATATTTAACGAAGATATGTTTATGGCTGCACGATGTATTTTAAGTGGCATGAAGATTGGCTATTGCGCTGAGGCGCAGGTGAATCATACTCATAATTATACAATTAAACAGCAATTTAAGCGTTTCTTTGATAATGGTGTGTCCATGCGTTGTAATGCTTGGATCCATCCTTATGCATCGGCAACTAAGGCTGGCTCTAAGCTGGTTAAGAAACAAATCATCGGGCTGCGAGATGCTAGAAAATTGTATCTTATTCCGAAGCTTGTGGCGGAATCTGCTGCCAAGTTGATCGGTTATAAGTTAGGTATGAATTACGATCGATTACCTAGCAAATTATGTCGACGAATGAGCATGCATCGCTTAATTTGGGATCAAATTGATCGAGGAGACTTGCTTGTGAAAACTCCCGTACATGTAAATGAGAATGTACAGTCGAAATCAAGGTAATGACTTCTGAATATGAGGTTCATAATTAGTTTTTATAGACCGAATTCTGTTCAAGTTTAAACAGAATTCGGTCTATTTTTTTGTCTATCTGATCACAAAGAACTAAAATTTAATATCCAAATATGTAATTTATTATTAAATTAGTACTAAATGCCCTGTTATATAAATGGAAAAAAATATAATATAAACGAATGTGCTTTTTGTTTAATATACACATTTATGTATAAATATAAAATTTTGGAGGATGTTATGAAGTTTATTAAATTTAGTTTTAGCTTGTTAATATGCATTACATTATTTGCAAGCCCAGTCTTTGCAATGGAAGAAGAGGTAGCACCGACTGTCAATTGGATAGAAGGTGGCATAACTGTGCCAGTAGGAGATATTTCTTCTCTTAATCTCGACGAATCACTGTTATACCTTGATGAAGTCAATACACCTATTATCCAACAATACATTGGTAATATGGTATATGGTACGGAACTAGGAAGCGTGTTTCCTGCTAGCGAAGAGGAAAACTGGTATGTAGTATTTGATTATGAAGATGTAGGCTATATCTCAGATAAGGATAAAAGTAAAATTAAAGCGAAAGAACTATTAAAGAGCTATCAGCAAGGTACGGAAGAAAGCAATAAGAATCTTCCAGAAGAAGATCATCTATTCGTAAAAGGTTGGTATACGGAACCGTATTATGATGAAACTGATCGTACGCTGAAATGGGCATTGCTTGCTGAAGACTTTTACGGTAATTCCGTTATTAACTACAATATAAGAATTTTGACTAGAGAGGGTTATGTCTCAGTACTACTAGTTACAGACCCAACTACACTGGAGCATGACATTACAACTCTTGATACACTGATCTTATCCCAATATTCAATCAATGATGGTTATCGTTATGAGGATCATGATCCTTCCACAGATAAAATTTCAGAGTTAGGTTTAACTGGTCTTATTCTTGGTGGTGCTGGTCTGGTAGCTGCGAAGAAGGCAGGGTTACTTATTGCAGCTGGATTACTGCTTAAAAAGTTCTGGTTTATTTTATTCGCAATACCTATAGCTATTTGGAATTGGTTGAGACGACGTAAAAAAGAAGATACGGATCCATCAATTGGGGAGTCTCCAGTTGATCCATCAACATCTGATAAAACTATAGATCATGATTCAAGATAAACTTGGATCAATGTAAGAAAGCGGCACGTCGTAATGACGACCGCTTTTTTTTGCTTTATAAAGTGAAAAATATTAGTTAACTAGAATTAAAGATTATAGTAACTTGAATATACTGATTATGTTAATTATGATGATATAAGCAAGCTATAAGTAGACGATAATGTAATAGTGGTAAGAGGAACAAATCGGATGTAGGAAGCGGTGGTTAGATGACTCAATATATAGTTTTACTTAGAGGGATTAATGTAGGTGGGAAAAATAAGCTTAAAATGGCGGATTTAAGAGTGGCTCTAAGTAATATAGGTTTAGTAAAAGTACAAACTTATATTCAAAGTGGCAATATAGTATTGGAGTCTAATGAAGATGAGGCAACACTGTGCTCGATGATTGAACATACGATTGAAAAGGAATTTAAACTATCAATTAAAACTGTAATCAGAACATCAGAACAATTAAAGCAGATTGTTAAAAACTGTCCTTTTTCAGAGGAGCAAATAGCGGAAGTGGCGGCTAATTCGGAGACGGAGACTCTCTACGTTGCAATGTTACTTGATGAGCCTCATTTTGAACGAATTGAAAAACTAAACGGTCTCCATTTTGGTAATGATCAGTACGGTATTGTAGGAAGAGATGTATATCTGCTTTTTGATCAAAGTATTCGTAATTCTAAGTTAGCCGTTCAAGTAGAGAAATTGGGTGAGCCAATTACAACCCGAAATTGGAAGACAATTAATAAGCTCATCGAATTATGTAATGAATTAGAATAGAAGGGTAGAGTTCTATGAAACATACATTATTACTGCTAATAGATATACTTATTTAAGGGAGCTATTTTATTAGAATATCAATGAAATAGCTCCCGCTTGGCGTAACTCACAAATTGGAATTCCAACTATGAGACCATAAGTACCCCTTCGACTCCAGTAACATTGCGTTTGGATTATCTTTGGGTGCTTGTAGGATACTGTTGTTAGTATTCATAATATAACCATCATTCATTCGTTCGAAAACGATTGGAATATCAAGTTCCATAAACAGCTGTCGCATACGGTAAATCGTATTGTACAAATTGGACAGCGCTCGCTTGTCTTCTGCATTCGTCCAGAGATCATCGATTATTCTCCACTTTTGGCACAGCTTTCCTTCATGAAGAAGGAAATAGTAAAATAACTCCTCAGTAATTCGTGTAGGCCATTTAACAAGATGTTCTCCTTTCCTAACATATGCTTGACCATACAGCTGAACATGAAGTTGATTATTATTGGTAATCTGTGGTTTTAGACCATAATACTTTTGTAAACGACTATCTAATTGTCTGACCGTATTTGGGGTCATAGGTTTTAATATATAATCCAGTGCCTGCACTCGAAAAGCTTCAATAGCATATTGTTGATGAGCAGTTGAGAAGATTACGGGCAAGTCTATCCCACTCTCTACTAATTGCTGTGCGAGTTGAAGTCCTGTCATCCTCGGCATTTCGATATCGAGCAGGAGTGCATCTAGTTTCAGTTTAGGAATTTCCTGTAATGCTTCAAATGGTGATTCAAAGCGACCCATGATTTGAAAGGGACCGTAAGTCTCTAGTAATCTTGTATGTAAATCCAAAATTGGTCGCTCATCCTCAACTATAATTACTCTCCACATCTTTTCTTCCCTCCTTAATAGGAATCGTTATATGAATAGTTGTTCCTTCGCCAAGTAAAGAGCTAATCTCTAGTTGTCCTTGTGTTAGATCATGTACGCGTCGGCGTACATTTGTAAATCCTATACCTATATTAGTGTTTCCTTCCCCCATTAACTGGGCACATTGCATCGCAGACATTCCTATGCCATTATCTGTAACTTGAATACTTAGGTTAGTTTCGTGAATAGCTATCATTACCTGTACATGTCCTGGACCTTCTTTCTCAAAGAGGCCATGTCGGATTGAATTTTCAACTAATGGCTGTAATAGCAGATTTGGAATAAGTATGTTCTCAGTAGCAATTAAAGGATCTACTTCGTAACAGTAAGTTAGTCGATCACCAAATCTTGCTTTCTCTACTTCTACGTATGCTTCAATAATTTCCAGTTCCTTCTGGAGAGTGGAGAATTGGCCATCACGACTAGTCTCAAAGATGTAACGTAAAAACGAACTAAGCATAGACAATAGATGAGCAGCACGTTCACCATCGGTATAACAGAAGGAAATAATACTGCTAAGAGCGTTATATAGAAAGTGCGGTTTTATTTGAGTTTGCAGAAAAGCCATTTCATATTCAATAGCTTTTAACATAGATTGCTTTGTTTGCTCAACGGCATTAAGACGAGCCATCAATGTTTCTTTTGAGAAAGGCTTAATTAAATAATCATTAGCACCGCTAGTAAAAATCATCTCAATATGATTTGGATATTCGGTAGAACTCATTATTAAGATAGGTAGTTCCATTAAAGAAGCTTGCTTACGGAAATGTTGAAGCAATTGTAAACTATTCATTCTACCAGGGATAACGTCATCAATAATAACCATCGTTATGTCGGGATGATTATTATAGTAGTTAAGTGCTTCTTGAGCTGTATAAGCAATTCGTATTTTATAGCTATCGCTTAACATTCCTTTAATAATTTCAGCATGCATAACATCGTCTTCAACAATAAGAATTGTTTGTAGTTCTCTATCCTCTATAACTGTTTCAGATTGAATGGTATGTGATTGTTCAATAGTTGCAGCTACTTGTTTGACTTCACTCAAGGCGAGTGTAAGCGTAAAGCGAATACCATCATCCAGATGTTCAATCGTTATACTTCCATTCATCTGCTGAATGAGCTCTTCCGTCATGATTAGCCCATGAGAGTGTTGTCGCTCTGTACTTGCTGTCATTGACGTACGATTCGTAGTCAATTGCAGTACGACAATGCTTTCAACTTGTTGAGATTCTATCGTTATACTATCTCCTGAAGCATCGTGAGATATTTCCGCCATAATGCGAATAAGTACCTGAGTCAATCTTTGTTCATCAGCCCATACATATAGTTGATCCGAAATATGTTCATTTATGAGAATCTTTTTCTTTGCCAAAGTAAGCTGCATTAATTGGATGACATGGAACATGACCATACGAAGATTGGTTGAATTAAGCTGGATTGCGTAATCATCAAATCGTATACGAGTATAATCATGAAGATCTCGTAGTAAATAAACCATGTTCTCCATTAACTGTTCAGCTAAATATAATTGCTCACCTTGCTTCGTATGATCGTGCTCTCGCGTAATTGATTTAATTAAATGAACAGCATCATGCAAAGGTTGTTGCATGTCTTGCGTAGTGACTTTAAGAAAATCATCTTTGGCATCACTAGCCTTCTGTAATCGAGCTGTCAGAAGTTCAGATTCCTCAGCACGATTCATTAGACGCATACCGAGGAATACATTCATCGCCAAAGAAAATCCAATAAATCCGACTCTGTTAAGGATATTGCGTCCGGAGAAGAACAGAACATCCAATGAACCACTAAGTGCAAATAACACTAGAAATAGTAGCATTGTAGCTAGAATAATTGCTTCATTCTTCCTGATAGAAATGCGATTTTTTATCGTTAAATAAAATATGTAGATGACAATAGCTGAAAATATTGCTTCGCTATAAAAAAAGAAGAAATATTGTGCGGCTGATAACGTTCTTGCTGGAAGAACGATGATTAATAGTGAATAGATAAGTATAGGTAGAAAAAGTAAGACTAGCGTTCGCTGTTTCATAATAGAAGGAATCATTCTAATAACAAAACAAATTAGTATGAAAGAACTCAAAAAAGTAACGGCGTCTTGAATTCGAAAGTAGACTTCAAAAGGTATCGATGGAAATTCACGAATAAGCAACCGTTCCCCACGTGTGATAACAATGACAGTTAATATTAGAAAGTACAGACCACTAAAAAGGAATGCTTCATCTTTAGTTCGTAGTATATAGATCGTTATATGAAAAATACAGAACAATAACAAACAGAAGGCAGCCATCCATTCTAGTGAAAGATCACGTTGAACATCTTCTTTCATTTGCTGGGCATCCCCGATATCAATGGGGAAAACAATACCACTTCTCGCGTTATAGAAGTCTGATATATGAATGGTGATTAATAGTTGACGACTTTCTGGTGTGAAATATACTTCGTATGAACGATTGTCAGGGACCATTTTTTCTTTAGAATCAGCTACAGTACCACTTAGCGAAATCGTAGAGCCATTGACATAAATCGTATGGGCAGACCAAATATTTCGTACACGCAGACCTATTTCGTTCCATTGATCAGGTAAAAGAACGACTAATTGATACGTTCCCCATTGCGCATTCGATAACAAAGGACCGGGAACATGTTGATTATTAGCTTCACTCAAAAATTCTGAGGGAGAGATAAAAGAATTCGCAGTGAACTTCCAGTCACCAGCTAACGATACAAATGCTGAATCAGTCATTTCTCGTAGATCAAGTTCACCTTCAATGGACCCTGTTTTTAATGAACCATTTTTCGTATCACTAAAAATCATATAAATAATAGCGATTAAGGCACATACAATAGCCAAATAACCGATTAATTTCTTCAAAATATAATCACATCCCTTTAATTTCTATCATACGTCAAAGATCTCTCAAAAAACTATCAAAATTATAGAAGAGACAATTTGAGAGATTTTTGAGAGATGTCTCTGATATGTTAAATGTAACAACTAGAAGAGTTTGAGATAATTTCAATTAATAGTCTATGAAAACCAATGTATAGTAAGGTGTATGACTTGAAGGGAAAAAAATATGAATGTTAATTGCAGTAGTATTAGATGAATCAAACGGTTCTATGGCGTTTGTATTATCACCAGTAGCAGAAGTGTATTAGAATGTAGGTTCTATAAAGATTGAATCAAAGAAATCAATGGTAGACAAGTAGTGCATCAATACCTTACCATAGTTTTCTAATACTTTATTTCATTTTATCTCTAGGAGTTTAGTCTCATATTTTCATGACTCTAAACACTAGATCAATACTAAAATTACAGGAGGTTACATTAGTGAGTAAACGATGGTTTAAAAAGTTTGGAATTTCCATGCTTAGCTTCACATTAATAGTGTCGTTAGTTACTGTAGCATTGCCAATCAGTGTCAGCGCTGCAACTGAAGCAGTAGAGATTGGAATAGATGTGCAGAAGGCTTACGATGTAGATGTCGTTCTGGCGTTGGATAATTCAACACAAAATATAGACACCTACAAGGAAGATTTACAACGTGCATTAGAAAGCAGAGGGATAAATGCTAGCAATCTTAATATCCAATCTATAGAAGTAAACGAAACTAATATTTTAGAAGGTAAATTTGAGCTTAATCTATTTTGGCCGGGTCCAGGAAAAGATATGGATGCTCATGTCGAATTTTGGAGTTCATCTAGCAAAGTAGATGAATTATATTATCGAAAGCAAGAAGTATATGGTAGCACATTGAACAATGATGATACAAATGGCGGAGTTGGAGAAATTATTACATTAAGCTTGGACACAATTCCAAGTAATGTTGTGGAGCTTAAAGTATATATTAATCCATACACAGGTTCAGACAATTCCACTATGTACCTGTACAAAACAGTGAACGGAGTTAAGCAAGAAATTATTAAACATTCAGGTTTTGTAACTCAAAAGTTCTATTTTGGCAGCTTTAAGCGTAACCAGGATTCATGGGATTTTCATTTTAACAATGGATCAGTTTTTGTTGGTAAAGAGGTTGAAATTATATCAAAAGACTTTATGGAGGTTCTACGCGAACCAGATTGGAGACCTTCAGCTAAAAAGTATCTTGTTAACTTAAATGATGAGACTGTGCCAGATTTCGATGATTCCATTGAATTAGGCGAAATTATTACAAGAATGGACAATGACCAAATCCATTATATTGGCTGGGGAGAAGATACTGATCATGCAGGAACTAATGATCTAACACAAAATCAAGCAGAATCCTTTATTAGAAAAAATAATAGTTTAGGCACTTTTGTTAATCGAACAGGTTCAAGCTATCAGGAGCAAATCAATCAAACGGCAGATTATATTGCTAGTCAATCGCGTAATGAAGCCAATAATGAATATTTGGAGTTGGGTCAAAATTATGATCTAATCGTTTCTCCATCATCTGAGCTTACGAATACGAAAGACGAGAATTGGCCAAATGGTAAATGGAGAATAGAACATGACCCAAGTATTTATGAAAATAACACGGGTGTTGTTCCATACAGCGGTCAGTACTTAGATGATTTCCTTCCTACTTTCAATAAAGTTGGACAGTACGATATTTATTATGCTGACGTACTTGTGAAGACGCTATATGTACATAGAAAACCAGTAAGTCGCTTTGAGGTGGAGGTAAGCAGTAGTAATGAGGTTTCGCTAACGAATTTATCGTATGATCGCGATACTCCAAATCAACAAAATGGAATTGAAGAAGTGATTTGGAAGTGGAAGCTCACGACTGATGAAAACTTTACAAGCGGGCAGCCTAGTAGCTTTGAGCCGAGTAAGGATTATATTATCCAACTTGCGGTTAAAGATTACCAAGGAACATGGAGTACAGCTCGTTCGCTTTATCAATCGACACAGTCTGGAGCAGGAAAGCCAATCTCTGATTTCGAGCTAAGCAAGAATCAGCTAGTATGGCCGGAAAGCACGATAGAAATTGAAAATACAAGCTATGATCCTCGTAGTGCAGACATAACAGAACAACAATGGACAGTATATAAAAATAATGAAGTTATTTATACGGGTAGCACACCAAAGCTTAATTTTTCAAATGAAGGTGTAGGCACGTATAAGATTTCACTTAGAACGAAAAATCAAAGTGGAATTTGGTCAGAAACCTTTAGTCGCTTTTTGAAAATTCTTCCGAATAGTAAGCCTACGATCTCTAGCATTAGTAATCAATCGGTTACTGAAGGCGTAACTAAAGAGATTTCTTTCCAGGTAACGGATGTAGAGACAGGTGCTTATAGCGTAACGGTAGCAGGATCTTCTTCTAATACAACCATTATTCCTAATGAGAATATTGTTGTAACAGGTAATGGGAAAGATAGAGTCGTGTCTATAACCCCAGTTTTAGGACAATCTGGTGTTGTAACGATTACTTTATTAGCTACTGACGGTGATATGTCGGTTCAGCAATCCTTTACTATTACAGTAATTGAGAAGAGCGCTCCTACAATAAGCAGCATTGAAGATCAAGCTATCAACATCGGCGATTCTTCTGAAGATATTAGCTTTACAATAAGCGATGAAGTCGTTGCGTCTAATTTAATTACAGTAACTGCTACTTCTTCTAATCAGGAACTAATAGCTGATTCTAGTATTATACTTGGTGGAACGGATGAAAACCGTACGATTCGCTTTACTCCAGTAGCTGGAGCATCAGGAACTGCAGATATTACAATAGAAGCAACTGACCCAAGTGGGAAAAAATCGGTTCAAATTTTCACAGTTACAGTGAGCGATTTGACACCACCTAACGTATTAAATGTTGAGGTAGTTAATCCTAGTGATCGTTATAAGGCAGGAGACACAATCATTATTAAGGTTACCTTCGATGAGGATGTTCTAGTTAACGGTGTACCTGAGTTAGCACTTGACTTTGGTAATACACCTACTCGTCAAGCACAATATACAAGTGGCAGTGCTACTAACGAATTAATCTTTGAATATACACTTCAAGATGGTGACGATACAGAGGAAATTCGAATTTCAGCTCAGCAAGGCTTACAGCTAGCAGGTGGAAGCATTCAGGATAGTAACGAGAATAATGCTAATTTGACTTTGCTAGAAGATTTTGTATGGGACACTCTTATCGTTGATACGGTAGCACCAAACAGACCAAGCATTGAGTCTCAATCTGTAAAGCCAGGTACAAGCATTGAAATTACATCGGGTGCACCTGACGAAGGTGAAACGGCTTGGCTCGCGCCAGCAGGTACAACTAGCTTTGAAGAAGACACAACAATGACCAAATTAGTGGGTGACGGAACTAGAGATACGATTTCAGCACCTACAGCAGAAGGAACATATTATTTGTATGTTATTGATGCTAATGGAAATGTCTCCCTTGCTTCTGAGCATGCAGTGGTTGTAGACCAAACACCACCAAATGTTGCGATTATTTCATTGCCTATAGCTAATGACAATGCTATCAATGGAACTGAGGTAGGAAATGTAACGATTTCTGGCACAGCTGAGAAAAATGCAAAAATCGAGGTAACGTTTACAGATAAAAATTTACAAACAATTGTTGAAATAACGTATGCCGATGAAAATGGAAATTGGAGCATAGACCCAAGCAACATTAGCTCGTTAGTAGATGGCACCATTATCGTTAGTGTAAAAGTGATTGATGAAGCAGGTAATGAAAGTATTGAGAGCACTCAATCGATTTTCAAAGATACTGTTTCTCCTATTTTACAGGATGATGTGCTTGCTAATGATCGATATGTAAAAGGCGGGACATCTATTACACTTGATTCAGCAGCTGGAGAAGGCGAGATAATCTTTGTTGCGCCTTATGGAACTACACTGCAGGATTTGGTTGCAAATGGTGAGACGATTACAAGTGTTGTAGGTAATTATTCATCTATTACAGCACCAACTACAGATGGAGTCTACCATATATATCTTGTAGATTCGGCAGGCAATATATCAGAGCCAAGTAATGCTACTATTACGGTTGATAATATTGCGCCAACTATTGAATCGTTAGTTCCAGATACAACAGATTGGGTAAATAGTTCAATTAACATCTCAATTAATGCTTTTGATGAAGACGGAAGCGGAATTGCTGAAGTGAAGTACGCATATGGCATTCAACTGCCTAATTACTTTATTTCTAATGGTCTTCATGCTAACGATTTTGTGTTTGAAGTCGACACAAATGGTATTTACACGGTTTATGTACGTGATTTGGCAGGAAACGAGAGCGTTAAAATTATTCACGTATCTAATATTGATAAGGTTAAGCCGACTGCACCTAGTATAAATCTGCAGCCTGATAGAGACTTCTATAATGATGAATACACGATCTCTGTTACACCAGGTCAAGATACATTATCTGGAGTAGATTATACAGAATATCGTATCATCGGGGCAGTAGAACAAGACTGGACGCAATATGAGGAACCGCTTGTATTTACTGAAGAAGGCACATATACGATTGAAACAAGAACGTACGATAATGTAGGAAATGTTAGTGACACTACTGTACGTACTATTGTAATTAATCGAGAAATTGTAGTATTTCCAAGTGTAAGTATTTCACCAGACGTTCCTTCTAGCAATGAGGATATTACGGTGACAATTTCAAAATCATTTGATGAAACAGCTGAAATTGAGGCAGAGCACTCTATTATTTACTACAAGCTTCCTGGTATGGATCAGTTTGTTGAGTACAATGGTCCGTTTGTCATTGAGCAGGAAGGACAAACTGTGATTGAAATTATGATCATTGATAGATCAGGAAATGAAGTCACAATTACTAAAGAAGTAAATATTGATAAGACACCACCTATTAATCAAGATCAAATTCTTGAAGAGGATGTCATTACACAAGGAAACACTTTAATTACGATTAAGCCTTCCGATGATAGTGAGGATACAATTTGGTTGGCACCAGTAGGAACAGTTTCATTTACAGAAGGTGAAACAATGACAAAAGCTTCTGGTGATGCAACGAAAATTGTTACACCACAATTGGATGGAGAGTATAAAATTTACGTTGTTGACAAAGCAGGGAACATTTCCTTAGCTAGCGACAAGACAGTAAAAGTAGATAATGTACCTCCAACGGTAACTGGTATTAAAGATGGCGAAACGTATAAGGAATACCCAACTGTAAGCTTTGATGAAGGAGTAGCTACATTAAATGGTGAGCCATTTGAAAGTGGTACCAAGATTGAAGCGAACGGTGAATATACATTTACTCTAACTGATGCTGCTGGTAACGTTACGGTTGTCAAAATTACAGTAGATTATGATAAAGAGTCTGTGGAGAAGGATACTGCAGCGCTACAATTAGGTTTTGCTCCAGGGGATCATCTTGAATGGGTATCTACTGACATTACACTAAGTGATGAAGGGTATTTTGGTAGTGATATTAAATGGAGTAGTAGTCATGAAGAGATTTTATCTTCAGAAGGAAAAGTTACAGCTCCATCAGTCGATACTGTCGTAACGTTAACTGCTACGATTACGAAAGGCGATTACACACTAGAAAAGACCTTTATTGTACATGTTATTGCGGATCCTGTTAAGCCTGTTATTGTATTGAATGGTAGCAGCAACATAATCGTTGAACAAGGCAAAATCTACGTAGAACTAGGTGTTCAAGCGATTGATAACATTGATGGTAATATTACAGATAAAGTTACTATGAGCGGTTATATTGATACTAAAACGGTTGGTGTATACACACTAATTTATACGGTATCTGATAACGCAGGTAATGTTGCACAAATTGAACGTACAGTTACTGTAGTGAAACCATCCATTCCAGCTAGCACAATTATTCATGTAGATGGTGACCAAAAATCTACAGATAATAAAATTAAAGAGGCAATAAGAGAAGCGAATAAACAAAAAATTGGTCAAATTACACTTGTAGTTGATGGAGAAGTTGAGAATGGCGCTCCTATTCAAATCAGCATTGGTAAAGATCAATTGAAAACGGCATATAATCAAAATACTAAAATTGAACTGCGAACAGATAATGCTACAATGATAGTGCCAATTCGTGACCTTGATATGACTCAATTTACTGGAAATTCTAGACTAGAATTAGTCATTGAAAAGGTTGATCTGGCTCAACCAGAAAATCAAGCATTAGTTACAGCTATTCAAAATAACGTTGCAATTTATAATAATAAGGTTTTTGACTTCAAAATGAGAATTGTTGAAGTGGATTCCAAAGGGAATATTATAAGTTCAAAGAATATTGAAAATTTCCAAACAACAGAAGACATTGTCTTGAAAATTTTCATTGGAACTAACATCAATGAGCAGCTATGTTTTATGACATTCTACTTTAATGAAACATTGAATGAATGGGAATATATCAGAAGCAGCTATGATGAACAATCTGGTAATATGATCTTATTAACAAATCATCTTAGTATCTACTCTGTTATGGAGCTTACTAAGGAGCAGAAGCAAATAGAATTGACTAATATTTTGAATAAAGAAAATATTACGGTCAAAGAAGTGCGTAGCATTCTTGAAGATCCAGATATGGACTTTGATAGTGATGCAATGAATAAGTATGATAAATTTACAGATGTTCACAAAGACGCTGTAGCTCAAGATATTATTAATAAAAAGCCTACTGGTGGTTATAATTACCCTTCACTTAGTGATCAAGTAACAAGCAGTGTAAATAGTAAGCACGATGCTATCACTACGGATACAGAAAAACCTGTTATTAAGCTTGTTGGTCCTAGTGTTGTGTATATATCTAGAGGTAATGCGTATGTTGAGCAAGGTGCAACTGCAACTGATAATCAAGATGGAGACATTACTGGTCGAATTATTTTGATTGGTTCAGTTGATACAACTAAAAATGGTACTTACATTTTGCGTTATCTTATTACAGATATAAAAGGTAACCAATCTGAAATTACAAGAAAAGTTGTTGTACAAAACCCTAGCTCAACTGAAGAAGTAGAAGAGCCAACATTGCCAGTAATTATTGTGGACAAAAATACTGGTTATGTCATTAAAGAAAATAAAGACAATGCAATTGTGTCTACGAAAGAACCACAAATGCAAATTGTCGGCCAAGTGTACAACGTTGAAGCAGTCTCAGAAAAGACTACTGGAAAAATAGAAGTACAATTTAGCTATGACCCAAGCAAGGTTACCAATCTTAATCAGCTTGCTGTCTATAAATACGATGAGACTGAAAAACGCTGGGTAGCTGTTGGAGGCATTATTGATCCTCAAAACCATACGGTTACTATTACTTTGGATTCACCTGCAACACTTGTGTTAATGGAAAACAAGGTAGTATTTAAAGACCTTGATGGACATTGGGCTAAGAATATTGTTGAATTCCTGGCAGCAAGACAAATTATTACAGGCGATAACGAAGGAAACTTTAATCCTAACATGGGGATTACGAGAGCGGAGTTCTCTACATTAATCGTACGAATGCTTAATCTTCCAATTAATGAATCTCAAAGTCAGTTTATAGATGTAACGGATAAATGGTATGAGTCTTACATTACAACTGCGCAAGAGTTTGGTATTGTAAAAGGTGTAAGTGAGACTAACTTTGAGCCTGAGCGAGTTGTTTCTAGACAAGAGATGGCAGCAATTATTATTAGAACACTTAAGAAATACAAGGATGTAACGATTACCGAAGAAGATCTGAACCAAATAGCTGAGTTTGCAGATACAGATAACATAAGCGCTTGGGCGTTTGAAGACGTGTATGCAGCAAGAAAGCTAGGGCTAATGATCGGTAGAGATGGTAATAGGTTCGCACCTCAAAGCCCAACATTAAGAGGAGAGGCAGCTTCAGTTATTTATAACTTATTGAAGGAGCTTCAACTTATTTAATTGTTATTGAAAAAGGCTTTCTATCTGTCCATATGACAGATAGAAAGCCTTTTACTTCTTCTAGTATTTCATTCTCAACTCCGAACCTTAAGGATGCTAGTAAAACTTTTATTAATGGCCTTACTAATGGCGGCTTATGTGTAGAGAGCAATTAGATACGAAAGTAGAGAATTGAAGTAATAGTCTCAATTTATTGAAAGGACGAAACGCAAAAGCGTTAGTACAGAAAGGGATTTCTGTACTAACGCTTTTTTCTGTCTTAATGGTATGCGTAGTTTTATTTACGGAATAACAGGAAAAGATGAAATGTATTACATTATTGAATAGGAGAGAAAGATATGAGGAAACTTTGGACATTTGAATTCACCTATTTGATCGTGGCTGCTTGCATTACGATATGGCTCCTCTTTGCGAAGAACTTTATTGGTGTTGCGGACAATGGTGATTTCTTACGAATCATGGGAACAGCAGGACTAAATTATTATGATATTTTTGAGATATACGAGGAGCGTTTTTTCTCTTTTTCCCATGCTAACTTTGCTTACGACAGCTTTTTTCGTGGTTTCTACCCATCTACGCAAATTATTCTAGTCGTAATGGCTCGAATAATTAGTCTGCTCTTTAATGGAGCAGTATTCGATATTCGTTTTCTTGGTGCTATATATGTCGTGCTGTTGCTCACGGCGGGGTTTTTGCTCATTAAGTATAATAAAGGGAAATC
This sequence comes from Paenibacillus endoradicis, assembly GCF_024721975.1. The sequence goes on from NZ_JANQBB010000007.1 coordinate 177,331, forward strand.
TCATCTAATAGCTGTTTCGATTGCTTTATTAATGTTGTTTATCTTTTCTGATATTGGATATTTAGCCTACTTTAATTCGTTGTATGGTGAACCAGTCTCTTATGTATTTCTTTTACTAACGTTCGCACTTGGGCTTAAGTTGACGAAGCAAAGGAATGCAACAAAACGGTTATTACTGCTCTTTTTTGTAACTGTTTTATTTTTAGTATGCTCGAAAACTCAAAATGCACCAATTGGCATTGTCTTTTCGATTCTTGTGCTTCGTTACGGCTGGATGAAGACAAATGATCCTCGTTGGCGCAAGCTCGCTATTATACTTTCTGCAGTGACATTTATTATTTCGATCGTTATGTATGTGGCTGCACCTAAAGATTTTAAGAGCATTAATATTTATCAGACGGTGTTCTTCGGTATTTTGAATGGTTCACCTAATGTTGAAGAAGATTTGCAACAATTGGGTTTGCCAAGTAAGCTATCGGTACTGGCTGGCACGAATTATTTTCAGACAGATACAGTAATTAAGCAAGATGATCCTATGCTAACAGTAGACTTTTATAATGAAATCTCCCATACAGATGTCCTCTTTTTCTACATGAAAAATCCCGATCGTTTGCTTAGTAAAATGGAATACGCTGCAGAGAATGGCATGAATATAAGAGCGTATTACTTGGGAAACTTTGAAAAATCGGTAGGCAAACCACCTGGTGCTATATCTTTTGAATACAGTGGTTGGAGTGAATTCAAAAGAACATATATTCCGAATACGATGTGGTTTATTACACTGTTCTATGTATTATATTATGTTGTTATTACATACGAATGGTTGCGTAGTAATGAAATTCGTACACGTATTGCAGTTGAGCTGTTCATAATTCTAGGTCTTATAGGAATTTTCAGCTTTCTCATACCAATTGTTGGTGATGGGCAGGCAGATCTAAGTAAACATCTGTTTTTATTCAATGTAGTTTTCGATATGATGATAGCATCGGCAATTGTATGGGTTGTTAATAAGCTTAAGTTAATATTTATCACTTAGATTGAAATATGCATAGGAAAAAGGTCCACTACCCAAGCGGGTGAATTGGACCTTTTGCTATGTTGTTGCAGTTATTTTTGAGTATCAACAGATATTACTTCTTTGATTCAGACTGTGCGATTTCTGACTTGTATTGTTCTAGTAATTTAGCTAGAGTTTGTTTGATAGCTGTTGTATCTTTTGATTTCACTGCTTCTTCTAAATCCATTTTTACACGGAAGAAAGCTTGATGTGGATCGTTAGCTTCATCCATCATAATCTCCGTCTTTATCAGATTTACAGCAGATACACTATCAGTAGATGATATAGAATTAGTAGGGGATATACTAATAGACCCACCTAGTGAAACGATTTCTTCAGCTGAAATAACTTCAGCTAATGTGGAACTGGACATAGCAGTAGAAGGTAGTGTGATGTTTTCTGATCCTTCTAGATTTAAATTAACAGCTTCAATAGTGGAAACGATATTGGTTTGGATAGTTCCAATCGTTTTTTCATATAAAGCTAAAGTTTTTGTCCAGTCCTCTACAGTGTCAGGTGCATACTTTTTCGCTAAGTCTAAAGGGTTACTAAAGCTGTTTGCAATAGTAACCATCTGAGTACCCTCAAAAGCATTGCTCAATATTGTCTTTTGAAACGTTTGGACCTGTGTGTTCTTTGTTGTATTAGCTGCATTCGTTATTGCAGGGTTAGCGACGATAGAGACTAGTAATGCTGTAGATAATGCGAATTTAGTTAACATTAATTTGTTACTCATTGTTTCACTCTCCTAATAGTTTGTGCTTACTCCATTTACTATATCGAACGAGTGTGGCAGAACATTGGTGTAATTATGGAAAAACGATGGCACGACCCATTTGGCATGATGATTTTGTTATACTTGTTCAAGAAATAAGCAGGAGGTAATGATGTTGAACAGCAATTTTCGGATCGCCATTGTTGATGATGATCTACATATACGTAATTTGGTGGAAGTCTATTTGCAGAAAGAAAACTATAAGACGATTAGTATGGAAAGCGCAGAGGAAGCTTGGGAGCTGTGGAAAGAAAATCCTCCGGATCTATGGGTGCTAGACATTATGTTACCTGGAATGGATGGCTATGAATTATGTAGTCGAATTAGACAAGAAGCAGAAGTTCCCATTATTATGATCTCTGCTAAAGATAATGTAGTAGATAAAATAATGGGGTTGGAGCTTGGGGGTGATGATTATTTGGTGAAGCCATTCAGCCCAAGTGAGCTAGTCGCTCGCATTAAGCGTCAACTACAGCGTTGGTACAAATTCAAACATCCCGAAGAGGTTATCGCGAATACTATTTCTTCATCGTCCCTTATTGAAGTAGGAGATCTGCAATTATCAGTAGCGGAGAGACGAGTGTTTTGGCAAGGGGAAGAAGTTGATATGACAAGCAAAGAGTTTATCATGCTTAAAGTGTTTGCAGAGCAACCTAATCGTGCTTTTACACGGGAGGATCTGTTGTCACTTGTCTGGGATGATGATTATTTCGGAAGCGATCGTGCAGTAGATCATTTGATCAAACGGATACGTAAAAAAATAGAACATTTACCTATAGAATCTGTATGGGGACATGGTTATCGGATGAGACTAGATCGGAGTGTGCATGAGAATGAAGCTCGTTCATCAAATTAATATAGCGTTTGGCATAGCGCTTGTACTCGTCATAAGTATTACTGCCATATTAATTCATTATGTACTGCTAGATCATTTTATGGTGACACAACAAGCGGATATGAAGTTGGTCGGAAGTGCATTGACAGATACTTTGAAGGCAGAGGTTATGACAGAGTCTTCAAATACTTTGGAATCAACTATTAATCCAATGATATCTACGCATGGAATTACCTCTATTGCTGCTATTGTAACCGATGCTCAAGGTAATATTATTGAGAACACCTTGTCTAATAGTTCTAGTGCACTTGAAATATTTTCATCCGTGGACGCGATTGAATCAACCAACCTACAGCAAATATGGAACGGCACAGATGAACGGTTTTTAACGGAAGTGAGCATCGTTCCCCAAGGAACGTTAACGCTGCTTACTCCTGTCAGCAAAATCAAAGCGATTGAACAGGATCTGTTCGGTAGATTGCTCATTGTGTTCTGTATAGGTGGGCTATTGATTATGGTACTGAGTCATTTCATAACAAAGAAATTAATCACTCCATTAATAAAATTGAAGGAAGAGCTGACTAAGGTAAAGGAGAGACAATTTGCCTCAGTTAATCTCGTAAAAGCAGGAGGAGAGATTGGTGCTGTAGCTCAGACTGTATATGAGATGGCTGATGAACTGAATCGTTTTAATCGCGCTCAGAAACAATTTTTTCAAAATGCATCTCACGAACTGAAATCGCCCTTAATGTCTATCGCTGGTTATACAGAAGGGATAAGGGATGGTGTATTCGAAGGTGAAAGTGTCCGCAGGGGATTAGATATTATTTTAATTGAAAGTAGCAGGTTAAAAAATATAATTACCGAAATGACACTATTAGCAAAGCTAGATAGTGAAGAGGATGTCTATAAGCCTTCTACCGTCAGTATAAAGGATTTGATGCAGGAGACGTTAGAACGAGTTAATCCGATGACCGTCAAAAGAGAAGTGACGTTACATTGTTCTTACGATGATGATGAACAACTGGAAGTATTCGCGGATCAAGATAAGCTACTTCAAGCTTTCATAAATGTTACATCCAATGCTATTCGCCATGCCCAAAAGCATATCTATATTCATGCTGTAATTAAAAAAAATAGGATTGAACTATCTATTTCTGATGATGGGAGCGGGATAGAAGAAGAAGTATTGCCGTACCTCTTTCATCGATTTTTGAAAGGAAAGAATGGTGATACTGGGTTAGGATTAGCTATCTCGCGTGCAATTGTTGAACGATGCGGAGGAACAATTACAGCTGAAAATCGTAAGGAAGGTGGAGCGCTATTCACACTAAGTTTCCCGATGATGACAGAACATCAGCTGACTGCTTAATATGAAGTGTTGCCGTTACCATGCTACAGTTTCTTTCGATGACAAATACCCTCATCTTCTTATAGATGGGGGGAAGAAATTTTATAAAGCCAAAGCTTCATTTGTTATTTTCTCAATATCAACATGACAATGTGAACCTTCGCTAACGAGATCAGGTAATATATTTTGAAGGAAATAAGCAACACAATGCAATTTGATTTGCTTGATTTTTATTAATGCGCTTCTATACATCACGATAAATTCTTTCTCTGTATTGCCTCGTTGCAGCTCCGTGAAAGCTTCGTAAATTTGATCAAGTTTATCGGCAACCTCTAAGATTAGCCCCTCCACGGAATCATCTTTACCTTCACGCAATTGTCTACGGAATGTAGGTTTGAATTCCTCAGGAATATGCTCATCAATGAAATGCTCAACCATGCCTTCTTCAACTTTTTGTAGCATGGCACGTAGCTCTAGTGAGTAGTGTTTAACAGGTGTTTTAATATCCCCGATAAATATTTCTCCGTAATCATGACTGCTCGTAATTTCGTAAAGTTTTTTCCAATCTACTGAAACTCCATTACTTTCTTCGATATCTGCTAATGTTTTGGCGTATTGTACAACCTTCCACGAATGAGCAGATACACTATGTTCCTCGAATTTGAATTTACCTGGACAACGAATGATACGTTCTAAATCGTTTAATGATTGAAAATACGTATGAATACCCATAGGATGAATTCCTTTCTGAATGGAATGTTATGAATGATGCCTTACACACAGTATAGGTTTTATTTGTTATAGGATGATTAACTTTAAATTGAAGTTTTTAGAAATTGTTAAGTACGTATTAAGTTTGAAGTGAATTTTGCAAACAACGATATTTCAAGAGAAACGATAATAATCGGAGCCTGAGAATGTGCGGAGGAGATGTATACGTTATTCATTAGATAATTGAGGTGAAATGAACGGATTTTGACTTCACATAAGTTTTACAAAAGAGTAAAGCAGGAGTAGTATTCAATTGAGATAATAACAATATATGGTTTTCAATTCTTATTCGCTGAGTTTCCATTATGGAAAACGGGGGAACCAATTATGATGAATGCTTGCTGCAGCAAGCACTTATTGTATGGGGTGAATCCTGATAAAAGTTTCTAATCAGGTAGGGCGACTCTTCCGCCCGAATCCGACAGCTAACCTCGTAAGCGTTGATAAAGAGAGGGTTGTTAACTTGTGTAAAAAAACACAGGTTATAGCCTGTGTTTTTGTTATGCCAAAATTCTGAAATGATCACATTAAAATTGATAATTTTGGAAATTATACGAAGCAAATAGAATAAGGAAGTGACATAAATGATGGCCACTCTTAAAAGGATATTAGTAGGTAGACCATTAAAAACTACAGAACTAGGAGAACAAAAGCTTAATAAAAGGAAAGCACTTGCTATTCTTTCATCTGATGCATTATCTTCAGTAGCTTATGGTCCTGAACAAATACTGATTGTATTATTTACAGTTGGTGCAGCTGCATTTTGGTATTCAATCCCGATAGCGATTGGGGTATTAATATTATTACTTGCGCTTATAGCATCTTATCGACAAATCATTTTTTCTTATCCACATGGTGGTGGAGCATACGTTGTATCTAAGGAAAACTTAGGTACATATACAGGATTAATCGCAGGTGGTTCTTTACTAGTAGATTATATATTAACCGTTGCAGTTAGCGTATCTGCAGGTACAGATGCGATAACCTCTGCATTTCCAAGTTTGCATGAGTACACTGTACCGATTGCTATTATTTTCGTCATACTTATTACGCTTTTGAATCTAAGAGGAGTTACAGAATCTGCATCAGTGTTAGCATATCCTGTGTATTTATTTGTTCTAGCGTTACTGTTATTAATTGGAGTCGGTATTTTTAATATTGTCACCGGAAATGTTCATACGAATGTACAACTTTCATTCGGTGAACCTATTGCAGGAATTAGTTTGTTTTTACTGCTTAAAGCATTCTCCTCAGGAAGTTCTGCTTTAACAGGTGTGGAAGCTATTTCAAATGCTATTCCTAATTTCAAGAGTCCCGCACCTAACAATGCCGCCAAGACGTTGGTCGCGATGGGAACGTTGCTGGCAATATTATTTATAGGTATCGTTGTATTAGCTTATTTTTATGGGGTTACCCCTAGAGGGGACGTTACAGTAGTTTCCCAAATAGCAGAACAGACCTTCGGCAGAAACTTTATGTATTTCTTTATTCAGGGTACAACTGCCTTAATACTAATTCTTGCTGCGAACACTGGTTACTCTGCATTTCCGCTTCTTGCTGTTAATTTGGCAAAAGATAAATTTATTCCAAGAATGTTCATGATGAGAGGGGATCGGTTAGGTTATTCTAACGGCATTATGATATTAGGACTATTATCTATCGTTCTAATTATTGTATTCAAAGGTCAAACAGAACATCTCATTCCGCTATATGCGCTTGGCGTATTTATTCCCTTTACTCTTTCTCAATCAGGGATGGTCGTCAAATGGATGAAGAGTAAACCCAAGGGTTGGATATCTAAACTTATTATTAATAGTGTGGGTGCAATCATAAGTCTAATTGTATGTATGATGTTTTTCTTAACGAAGTTTTCACAGGTGTGGCCCGTATTAGTATTCCTACCTATCATCCTATATTTCTTCCTTCGTGTAAGAAAGCACTATGAAGCAGTGGGTGAACAATTGAGCGTTGCAGCAACTGAAGCAAATATTCCAATCGAAGGGAATGTTATGATTATTCCTGTAGCGGGAATTACGCATGTCGTAGAAAATTCCTTGAACTATGCGAAGTCTCTACATCCTGAGCAGATTATTGCTGTATATATTGCGTTTGAAAAAGAGGAGGAATCAGCTTTTGAGCAGAAATGGAATCAATGGCAACCTGATGTGAGACTGGTAACGTTACATTCGCCATATCGAAGTATCATACAACCATTATCCAAATTTATTCACATTATAGAGCGAAAAGCTCATGAATCAAATTATCAAGTTACCGTTGTTATTCCCCAGTTCATACCAAAGAAAGGCTGGCACAATATTCTTCATAATCAATCCAGTTTCTTAATTCGAACACATCTACTTCATCATAAAAATGTTATCTTAACGACCGTTCCATACCATTTTAAGAAATAAGTATGTTAGGAATATAGCTTACCAATATATTGTTTTGCGCGTATCAGTATTTAACCGATACGCGCTTTATTATGTAATGGATATTCATAATTAAGGCAAAGCTCCATCGACAAACCAATTATGTAAGCGTTATAATGTAAATATGAAGCAATCATGTCAAGCTTACATTGTTTTCACTCACAAGAGGGGGAATTGGTATGTTTAACAAGATATTAGTTGCGATTGATAGTTCTACTATGAGTAAGAACGTATTGCAAACTGCACTACAATTTGCAAATGACCAACAAGCTCAAATTACATTAATGCATGTAGGGAAAGAGTTTGTGCTTCCACAAGGTGTTGTTGTAACTGATATTTCAGCTGTCAAAAAAGAAATGCGTCAAATGGGTATTGATCTTCTAGAACAAGCCAAAGCAGATTTGGCTAAACAAGGGTTAGAAGTTGAAACGTATTACACAGAAGGTAGTGCGCCTCGTCTAATTGTTGGCTATGCAACAAAAGAACAATTCGATATCATTGTTATTGGTAGCCGAGGGCTTGGAAACATTAAAGAAATGATGCTAGGTAGTGTCAGTCATAAAGTATCCAAATTAAGCACATGTCCTGTTTTAATCGTGAAATAGATTAGAAAAATGCACTTATTCCAATATATGTTCAATTCCATCGTTAATAGTTGTTAACTATAGTATCTCTTAGACTGTAAGCAAACTAGATAATTTCTAGGTTGCTTACAGTCTTTTTATTTAAGTGTAAGTTCACATATCGGGTTTATCTAGTATCTTCTTCACATGTTTCTGGAAGTTCTTTATTGTTAGTTAACTGCAATATAAGGTCAAAAAACTGCTTACGTTGTTCTGCTGAGAGATTTTCTAGCACATTATCAGCAACTTTAGCTTGGTAAGCAAGCACTTGCTCAATATTAGATTGTGCAAGTTCCGTAAGCTGAATCAATGTAGCTCGACGGTCAGTCGGATCAGGAATCCGGACGAGAAGTTTATCTTGTTCAAGCGCGTCGACGAAATCTGTTACCGTTCTAGCTTTGATGCCTAATTGATTGGCTAATTCGTTCATACGAATACTGCCATGTTCTGAAACGACAGAAAGTAAACGTAATCTAGGACCTGTGAGTTGATAAGGAGTATCAAGCTCTGATAACTGAGATTGGAACTCTCTTTGAATGTAGTGGGTTGATCTCATTAATACGTGAATAACGTCAATAGCCGCTGGATGTTCTGAGTTCATGAATCTAATAACCTCCTCGGTATATTCGTAGTTAAATGTTTTTATTTTTAAAGTAAGCAAATTATAAAAAATGATTTAATGAGTATCCTCAATATATAATACGATTATACTTCCTATTAAGCTACAGTTCAAATGTTAAGGATAGGGGATGTCTTGGAAGTTAGATTGTTACACTACAATGTTGAAGCTAGATGATGAGAGACTAACATAGGAGCGATATGTAGGCGGAAGAAATCTAACGGTGATAACCCCTTTTTGCGTTGTTCACGAGTCAATACAATGACGGTATCTAATGTTGGAACAATAATAATAAATTGCCCGCCAAATCCTCTAGCATAATAGTAGTGAAGATCACTTGTAATAGAATCTCCTATCATGTTCGTTACAGAAACAGAATCACACCACCAATGCCAACCGTAGAAACCACGCTCAGGTGGAACAACAGCAATGTCGGGTTTAGTAGAATGCTGTACCATCTCTTCAGCAATGAGCACCTTATTATTCCATACTCCCTTATGTAGATAGAGCAGACCAAATTTCAGCATATCGATTGCAGATAGTTGTAGCCCATACCCACCAGTATGAATCCCTTGAGGGTCACTTTTCCACTCATAATGCTCTATACCAAGCGGGCCAAAGAGATGAAGATCGGCGTATTGAGTAATGCTTGTCCCGGTGGATTGAACGAGTATTGCAGCTAGTAATTGTGATACACCAGAATTGTAGACCATTACAGTCCCAGGTTCATCAGACGTAGGTTGTTCGAGTACATAGGTTATCCAATCCGAAGATCGAGTCATTTTCGGAAAAGAATTAATTCCTCCAAATTCAGTCCAATTAAATCCTGCGGTCAAAGTTAATAAATGCTCTAAAGTAATAAGTCGTTTTCGCTTATCAAGATCTTGTTGCAACTGCGGGAAAAATTGAGTAATGTGTGTATCGGGTGAAGGGATTAGCTGTTGATCCATACCAATGCAGATTAACGCAGAAAGAATACTTTTCGTGCAGGAGTTAATCGGCATTAGATTAGAAGAAGCATGAAGTGATTTTTCATAATGATATATGAGTTCTCCTCCATAATGGATAATACAGCTACTAACGTCATATGGCTTGATCTCTTGTGACAATGTAATGGTATTCATATATTTCATTCCTTATGTGGTAGTATGGATTTTTTCACGATCATAGCAGAAAACTCTTTACTAGTGCATGTTTAATAAGCGGGATTTCGAAAGCTTAATCAATGGATATAGTAAAGTGCATGTCCAAGTTAGTAGTGCTGCACCAATGGACATGCACCTCAAGTTTTATTATTTACTTTGTTCTTCCATATTGTTTGGCATAGGAAAGTACTCGAGCATAAAGTCTTTGATCTTTCAAAGTTTTTAACGGTGCAATTTGAGGACGCGTATTTACCTCGAGAATCCAAGGGTAGCCTGTGGCATCTAATGCTACATCTAGTGCTACATCTAGTGCCAGCTCTTTGAAGTCATTATAATACTTTTCGAAATGTTCTCCCGTAGCAACACCAATGTTGTTTAATTGAATGTTGATACGTTCTGTCGTAATTGCATCAAATCCTGCTCTTATCATAGTTTCATGGAAAAGAGCTAATGTTCCGCCTTGATGATAGTTAGTGACTATTTTACCGTGTTGTCCAATTTTAACAGAAACAGCAGAACTTACCCAACTACCCTTATTCGTTTTTTGAACCATGATTCTGATATCAAAAGGATTTTTGTTGATTGTAGTTAGATTTATTCCTTTTTGCAATACATAAGATTGACTATTAGCAAATAGGAATAAATGTTGAAATAAAAGTTCTGGCGTAGAAAATTTTAATTTATTTAGATTGTATTGAATATGATAACCGTTGTCTTTAATATCAATTCTAATAATACGAGATCCTCCCGTCCCACCGGTAGGTTTGAAATAGACAGAAGAATACAAAGATAACATTAAGTCTAGATTTGTTTTGTTGAAAAGCATAGTATGAGGAACATATTTACTTAACTCTCGATGTTGTAATAACCATTTGGTTTTAATCCATTTACTTTTTATTGTTCTGCTTTCATATGTCATTTTCTAATCCTCCCTTCTTCAATATATATATGAATAGGGGAAAGGTTGTGCCTCCATGCTTGTCTAGGTATTATGTGGAACTGTTATGATGTTTATCTCATGTAAACCGTCTTTATAGTCTTAATATTGACAATGATTTTACATATCGGATATACTGTCTGTAATCTAATAGATTTTATACGTTGAAAGAGCGCAGTAACAACCTTGTCCATGTTACAGAAAGCTAAGGGTTGATGGAACTTAGCACATACAAGGCATGTGAATTACACTCTGGAGTATCTTGGGTAATGCCAAGCGGAGTAAGCGAACGATAATTCGCTTAGAGTGGCACGAATGATGTTTTATCGATCATTGTGCAATTTGGGTGGTAACACGGTTAATTCAATCGTCCCTATGTCTACAATAGACGAGGGGCGATTTTTTGTTTTAAAATCGCATAGGTGAACGAATTATTACGGTCTTATCTAAGATAGGTGTAAAAAGATCATACTCGAAGGAGATGTAATGAATGAATATTATTGATGAATTAGAATGGCGCGAAGCGATTAACCAACAAACGGATGCAGAGGGTTTACGTGAACTAACAACTACTAAGGCAGTATCGCTATATTGTGGTGTAGACCCAACAGGCGACAGTATGCATATCGGGCATTTGATTCCATTTATGATGCTGAAAAGATTCCAATTAGCAGGACATCGTCCGGTTATTCTAATTGGTGGCGCAACAGGTACAATCGGTGACCCAAGTGGTCGTCAATCAGAGCGTTCTTTGCAAACATTGGAGGAAGTTCAAGCTAATGTTGAGGCATTAACAGCACAACTGAAAAGACTATTTATTACAGATGGTGATAACCAAGTTCGTATGGTTAACAACTACGACTGGACACATAAAATCAATGTAATTGATTTCTTGCGTGATTACGGTAAAAACTTCAGCATTAATACGATGCTTGCGAAAGATGTTGTATCAAGCAGACTTGATAGTGGTATTTCTTTCACTGAGTTTGCTTACCAAATTCTACAGTCACTTGATTACTTACATCTATACCAGAATGAAGATGTTCAACTGCAAATTGGTGGATCGGATCAATGGGGTAATATTACAAGTGGACTTGACTTAATTCGCAAGAAAGAAGGATCTGAAGCGAAAGCATTCGGACTTACGATTCCATTAATGTTGAAAGCTGATGGTACGAAATTCGGTAAAACAGCTGGTGGTGCAATTTGGCTTGATCCAAATAAAACAACACCGTTCGAATTCTATCAGTTCTGGGCTAATACAGATGATCGTGATGTTGTGAAATACTTGAAGTACTTCACGTTCTTAGATAAAGAGACTGTTGAATCATTGGCTGAGAAAGTTCAAACTGAGCCTCATAAACGTGAAGCACAAAAAGCATTAGCAGAAGAAATGACGAAATTCGTACACGGTGAAGAAATGTTAGAACAAGCGAAACGCATTACTGCAGCATTGTTCAGTGGAGATATTCGTTCACTAACTGCTGATGAAATTGAACAAGGATTCAAAGAAATGCCAACATTCACAGTAGATAAAGAATCTAAAAATATTATTGATTGGTTAATCGATATCGGGATTGAACCATCTAAGCGTCAAGCACGTGAAGATATAACAAAAGGTGCGATCTCGATGAATGGTGAGAAGGTTGCGGATATAGAATTTACTGTTACTGCTGATCACGCAATTGGTGGACGCTTTATTATTATTCGTAAGGGTAAGAAGAATTATAGTCTTGTGAAATTAACTTAATTTAGCGGTAGTTCAAAAAGTGGGCTTTGATAACGATGACTATGCTAACGTAGTGTAATCGACTTCGAATATGCTCCCCATCGAAAGCCTGCGTGTGCTCACGTACACAATACGTACGCTGCGCTACTCGTTTCCACTGTGGGTCATATTCTCGGCTCTGAAAGCCCACTTTTCGAACCTTTATTGGAAGAGGTAGTTCAAAAAGTGGGCTTTGATAACGATGACTATGCTAACGTAGTGTAATCGACATCGAATATGAAGTGAATTTGGGAAGTCCGGTATTGGTGTAATAATTACAGTATTATGTAGTGAGTCTTTTCTCCATTAAATGATGGGGGAGAGGCTCATTTTAAATTGAAAAATATATGAATTAGTAGCATTTTAAGTTTAAGACCCATTTACATGATATAATGGATAGTGTTCAGCATGAAGAAGAATGAGAGGGCGCTAATATGCAGGTTTTTGAGGACTGGAATCAAAAGGTAAAGACTACATTTAATGAAACTAGTACGGAAGCAGTACTTACGGTTATGGAGGCAGGTAAACTTCTTGGCCTTTCCAAAGACCATATGAAGCTTTATGTGGAAAAAAATCGCTTAACTAAGGTTCCTATTTCAAGAAGCGTACACCGCTATTTGCTCTTGAAAAGTGAGATTGAACATATTGCTCAAACGAACAAAGTAACAAAGTAAATATTTGGGTTTGCTTAGCGTGATGTAGAGTTTCACAGCTATCGTATGCATCTACCCTGATCAACCCTGTCCAAATAAGGATGGGGTATTTGATCATTAAATTATTCCGCATTATCTGTGTTTATAATAAACTTAATCGTGTTAACAAAAAAAGAACCCAATCTTATAAGAATGGGTTCTTTTTTTGTTATTTTTCCAATATGAGAACTATTGTTGATTTTTAGAATTTTTATTGTTTTTCTGACGATCGCTTTGTTCGAATGCTTCTGCAGCAATCTCGGCAGAAAACTCATTAGAGAATTCAGTTGCATTATTTTCAGGGGTTGGAACTTTGTTAAGTTTTGTTGTTTGAACCTCTGCTTTTGTTGGTTGATTGTTATTTTGATTTGGTGTCATATCGTACCTCCTTGTCATTGTGATGATTACTCAATTATTGTTTCACAAACAAAGAAGAAGTATGTATTAAGAAATAATATGTTTTCGATCGGAATAATAGGAATAATGATACGTCAATCCTTACAACAACAGAGCAATAATACGTAAGGAACATGATCACTAGCTCAAATGGCTTTAAAAGTGCATACCTATGTTAATAATTGGACATCATTATTTAGTACAATCTTGATTATTGATTACATAGGAAGTACTGGTGATATAATGAAAAAAATCTCTAATGTGTTTTGGATTACGCTTGTTTTTGTATGTGCTGCAGTTTTATATGGAGCGCTAGCATCAGAAAGCTTTGAAGCAATAACAAATGCAATGAAGCAATACATAACTAATTCCTTTGGTTGGTATTATTTATTATTCGTTACATGTATCGTATTGTTCTGTCTTTTCTTTATTGTAAGTCCAATGGGGCAAATCACATTAGGAAAACCAGATGAACAACCTGAGTATTCAAGAATTAGTTGGTTTGCAATGTTATTTTCAACAGGTATGGGTATTGGTTTAGTATTCTGGGGAGCAGCAGAACCACTTTCACATTTTGCGATTAATCCACCTACTGAGCAACCAGGAACAGATGCGGCCTTTCGTGAAGCGATGCGTTATACCTTTTTCCATTGGGGAATTCATGCGTGGGCAATCTATGCCATTGTTGCGATGTCACTTGCTTATTTTCAATTTCGCAAAGGTGAACCTGGCTTAATATCTGCAACGCTAAGACCACTCTTCGGAAACAGAATTAACGGGGGAATTGGAACGGTTATTAATGTATTAGCGGTATTTACTACAGTTATTGGTGTTGCGACTACATTGGGCTTTGGTGCCATTCAAATCAATGGAGGATTGTCATTTCTATTTGATGTTCCTATAAAAATTTCTGTTCAAATTATCATTATTATCGTTGTGACATTCCTCTTTATTATCTCTGCTTGGTCGGGAATTGGGAAAGGCATTAAATATTTATCGAACGCTAATATGATACTCGCGATAGCATTGCTGATCTTAGTCATCTTTTTGGGGCCGACAGTTATGATTATGGATACATTTACAGATACGATTGGATCTTATTTGCAAAATCTCCCTCGTATGAGTTTCAGAGCAGCCCCATTAGATAATGAAGACAGACAATGGATTAATAATTGGACGATATTTTATTGGGCGTGGTGGCTATCCTGGTCGCCTTTCGTTGGGATTTTCATTGCACGAGTGTCCCGTGGCAGAACGATTCGAGAGTTTCTAACAGGGGTATTATTGCTTCCGACCTTAATTAGTTTCATATGGTTTTCGGTGTTTGGAACGACAGCAATAAATATTCAACGTAGCGGGGTAGATCTAACACATTTGTTAACAGAAGAATTACTGTTTGGAGTCTTTCAACAGATGCCCATGTCAATGTTACTATCGATCTTTGCGGTTTTATTAATTGCCATTTTCTTTATTACATCGGCAGATTCGGCGACTTTTGTACTTGGAATGCAGACGACTAATGGCTCATTACATCCGCCTAATATGGTGAAATTAACATGGGGGATTGCACAAGCCGCGATAGCTATTATATTGCTGTCTGCTAATGGGTTATCCGCACTACAAAATGCTTTAATTATTACCGCATTTCCGTTTTCGCTGGTCATTATTCTCATGATGGTCTCTTTGTATAAGGAATTGAACAAGGAACGTAAAGAAATGGGGTTAATGGTAAGACCGTATACTGCTGAGGAAATGGAACAAATAAGCGAATCAGAGTAGTTTAATATACTATAGTTTTTCTAAAGACAACAATAACCTCATCTCGATGCAGATGGGGTTATTGTTATATTTACAGCATTCCGCACTGTAGAAGATGAAAGATATTGATAGCTAAGATTCTGTATAGACGGTAATAAGTATCGTCGCTGTCTCATCACCAATGTTTTTCACCATATGAGGTGTACAAGCGTTCCAGCTGAATGAGTCACCCTCTGTAAATTCTGCTTCGTCTTCGCCTTGCTTAGCAAAGATCTTGCCTTTAATGACTACGTGTACTTCTTCACCTTCATGTGCATGGGGATCTTGACCTGTAGAAGAGCCTGGAGGCAACTCAACAATCATCATTTTTACCTTTTTGGTAGAGCTTAAATGTTCAACTTTTAATTTATCGCTACCACTACTCGTGATCATTCTATTTTCTTTTCTCACAATTTGCATACGATCTTCATTTTTCAATAATAAGTAAGCTAATGGCACGTTCAATGTATTAGCAATGCTTTCTAAGGTAGATATAGACGGTGATGTTTTATTAGTTTCTAATTGGCTCATAAATCCTTGTGACAATCCTGTTTCTTCACAGATTTGAGCAATGGTCATATTTTTTCGTTTCCGAATTGCTCGTATCGTAGAGCCGATGTCCATTTCATTTCCTCCTCAAAATATAAGTAATACGCATTATAAATTAATAATAACAATATTTTTGTTGACAAGCTAGTTTATTGTACGATAAATTAACTATACAAACATTATATTTCTATTGGTAATAATTTAGTTCGAAGAGGAGCTCATCTTCGAAATTATCAATCGAAATGAGATGAAATATTAATTGTATAGGGTGGAGAAATAAACGATGACAAGAACAACAACAATATCAACAATAATGCGTGTAGTATTGGGTATATTATTTTTGGCACATGGAATATCTAAGTTACAAATGGGTTTAAGTAATGTGGATGCTTGGTTCAGTTCTATGGGTGTTCCAGGGATTTTAGCTTATATTGCGGGGCCGCTTGAGCTAGTTGGAGGAGTATTACTAATTGTAGGACTATTTACTCGTTATGTATCAGTTTTATTTACAATCATGTTAATTGGTGCAATAGCAACTATGAAATTTTCAATGGGATTGCTTGGTACAGATGGAATGGCAGGGTATGAATTAGACCTAGCATTTATATTGGTTTCTATCTATTTGGTTGTCGCAGAGACGACGCCATTATCGCTTGATCATCTTATTTTCAAAAAGCGTAACGTATAAATGAAGTGAAAAGGAGCTTTCATATGAAATCTGCTTATCAATATGACATTCATCTTCCTGCTAATTATGATCCAAATCAGAAATATCCAACGATTTTCACGCTACATGGAAAAGGCTCTGATGAGAAAAATATGTTTCAATTGGTAGAACCGTTGAATGAGCAGTTCATTATTGTTGGTATAAGAGGCAATCTTAGGTTGGGTATGGGGTTTCAATTCTATGAATTAAAAAGTCTTGGTAATCCTATTCGAGAAATGTTTGATCTGGCGATACAAAATTTGGAATCGTTCATTAGATATGCTACAGAGAAATATCCAATCGATGCTAATAAGCGATACTTACTTGGTTTTAGCCAGGGGGCGATATTATCTATGTCGCTTGCTCTTACGATGGGAGATCAATTGAGAGGTATCGTGGCACTAAACGGATATGTTCCACATTTTGTGAAGGCAGAGTATTCGTTACAAAGCATAGAGGATGTCTCAATGTTTATCTCACATGGTGAATACGACTCTGTATTCCCTATTCAAATCGGATATGAAACAGCGGAGTATTTCCAGAAGAAGACGTCAAAGGTTACTTTCAATATCTATCCTTCTGATCATGGTGTAAGCGAGGGAAATCGTACTGATTTTGTACAGTGGCTTATGGAAGATGCTGAAGTGAGCATGAACAACTAACGTATTGGTAAGGAAATATTGTGAGTAGTGTACAACTATAAAACCGGCATGCAGATTGATTGTCAATTTGCATGCCGGTTTTCGAAATTACTAGGTTAATGCTAGTACTAGATTATTGAAGGGAAACATGAAGTGAAATTTATACATGTACTAATTGTTGCTGATACCAATGTTCCCACTCTTCATTGTGCTCGCCAATTAAAAACTTCTGATACGGGTGATTGCTATCTAACGCAGTAAAACCTTTTCCGCCAAGTATGATTTTAACTTGAGGTCGAATAGAAAGGACATGCTCGATATATTTCACAGTATCATCTAATCGTTTAGGATCTGTTAACGTTAAACATAACCAATTCGCATCACTACGAATAAGCATTTCTCCAATACCATCAACAGGAGTATCTGCCCCTAGATAGATAACGTCTAGTCCTTTGCGGCGAAGAAACAGTGAGAATAACAATAAGCCAACTTCATGACGTTCACCTGCAGGGCATAGTGCAATTACTTTTGGTAGCGATGGATTACGTTGAAATAATCTGAAAAACTGAATATAACGTTGCTTTACAAATTCGCTAACCATATGTTCTTGTGCAACAGAAATTAGTCCTTGTTCCCATTCATCGCCAACGCGAATCATAAGCGGAACTAATACTTTATGAATCATCTCATCTAGTGGATACAGTGAAAATCCAATATCGACTATATGTTCAGATTTTTCAATATCCATATTTAATAAGGAATGATATAAATCGTTCTGCACACTGATATAAGTTGATCTAGGCTCTTCATCTGGTAATGTAGCAGAAGGAGTAGAGCTTGCTTGGTTTTGTTTCAGTAGCAATTGAGATGCATGACTGATACTGAGCCCTTTTTCTTTTGTTTGAATGAGCAACCAGCGTAGATCTTCAACATCTTTATCGGAATAAAGACGATGTCCACCCTCACTTCTTTGTGGTTGGATGACTTGATATCGAGTTTCCCATGCCCGAATGGTTATAGGTGATAAACCTAATAGTTTTGAAACCATTTTGATGTTGTAAATTGTTATCACCCTCAATCGATTAATTACAACTTATTTTAATTTTGGGAACCAAGGAATGAAGTTATTGGTTTCTAGTTTGTATTGCTGATAAGCTGCATTGTTTGCGTAACGCTTATCTAGAAACGGTACACCAGAAACTTTTAGTAATAGTAGATTAATAAGTAAAGCGCTGATCAAAGATACAAAGCCCCATTGCAAAGGAAGTAATATAACTGCAATTCCCCACCACATCGTCGCTTCACCAAAGTAATTCGGATGGCGAGTATAGCGCCATAGACCAGAGGTAAGAACATCTTCTTTACTTTTACGTTTCTTCTTAAATGATTTTAGTTGAGCATCTCCAATAACTTGGAACAAATATCCGACAATCCATATTGCTAATCCAATATAAGCGGCTAGATCCAAACCATTACTTTGCTCTGCACTTACACGAATAATAGGATAAGCTAATAATAACATAATAAAGCCTTGCATCATAAATACACGGAAAAATGCAATAATAACTACATTTTTACCCCATGCTTTACGGAAATTAACATAACGGAAGTCTTCGCCTTGCCCAATAGCACGAATTAATATATATACTGCTAATCGAATACCCCAAAGACTGACTAATGCTAAAACAAGTAATTGTCTAGCATCATATCCTTTTTGATAGAAGAAAGTTGAGAAGGCAACAATAACAAATCCTAATCCCCATCCAATATCGACAATAGAATTATCTTTTTTTAATTGTGCAACTAGAAACAATATTACCATAAAAATAAAAATAGCTAACCCACTAATTCCATACAATGACCACATATATTAATTCCCCCTTTGATTAGCGTCGCTAAGTAACATAGCAACACTGACTGCGCCTTTACCAGCATTCAAACCTATAACAGCTGAAACACTTGTTACATACTGTGGCTTTTGACCAGTAATACGGATCATTTCTTTTTCACATAAAGAGCTATCTTGGATTGAATCTGCATGAAGAATAGCGTAGCTCTCGATTTTGTTAATTGCATTAATTTTTTGAGTGAATTGAAGTAATTTTTCTAGACTAGAACGCTTGAAAAATGTTTTTCCGTATAATAGCGATTTACCTTCTTGATCGATCGATACAATAGGCTTCATATCTAACCATCTTGCTATTTTCCCTTGTAGCGGACTAACTCTACCTCCGCGAATCATATGTTTCAAAGTTGGAACACTGACTAAAATTTCTGATGTTGGAATCCATGTTGATAACGATGTTTTTATCTCATCGATAGAATTCCCTTTTTCAATGGATTGGGCGGTTTTTTGTACAAGTAATCCATATGCACCCGACAACGTACGTGAATTCACAACATGAACTCTGGTAGCGTCAATTTGCTCAGCTGCAGAACGACAAGCCTCAAAAGTACCGCTTAATTCTTTTGAAAGATGAATAGAGATAATATGATCATAATTATTTAATAATTGGATGTAGAGATTCGCAATTGATTCTTGTGTAGGCTGTGATGTTTTCGGTTGCTCTGTTACTTTTTCGAGCTTATTATAGAATGTTTCGGGTTTCAATGTAACTTTGTCTAAGTATGTTGAGTTTCCAAGTTGTAGATGTAAAGGCAACATATGAATTTGATACTTATCCAACAAATCTTGTGGAATATCGCAAGCAGAATCGACAACGATAGCAATTGATGATTTTCGTTGATAGAGCGTTTCATGCTGACGTTGCATATCCTCAACTTTTTGATAAATGATAGAGCCATTTTCATTGATTACTTCAGCAACACGTTCTGGAGTATTCGTATGAATATGTACTTTACCTTGATTTTGATCCCCAACGACAATAAATGAATCACCGAGTGAAGATAATTGCTGTTTTATTTCGGTTAAATTTGTATTTACATCGAATAAAAACTCAGAACAATAACGATTTTCGATATGGTCTGTATCTGAAAATGTATGTTTTTCAACAACAGTCGAATATTTAGTAAGATCATCTAAGGAATTCCATTCCGCATTTTCACCATCAGTAGATATGTTATGATGATGTCCTGTTTTCATGGAGTCGATTAAGCCTTGCAAAAAATGTACAAAACCCTTTGCTCCGGCATCGACAACGTTATGTTGCTGTAGAACTGGTAATTGGTTCTTCGTATTTTCGAGTGACACGCACACTTCTGAGAACGAATCTTGCATCACGTCTAGAATACCAGAAGACTGGCTATTATTGTCCTTCATGACATTGACCCAATCTTTCATAACAGTAAGTACGGTTCCTTCTTGTGGTTCATTGACGGAGTAGTATGATCTAGCTACTGAATACTCGCACATTTCTATAAATTGCTCCGTTTTAATTTCTTTATGTTTGCTTAGAAAATCACACATTGAAATAATAAACTGTGAGAAAATCATTCCCGAATTTCCTCGTGAGCCACGTAGACAAGCTGTTTTCATTTTAATTAACATCTCAGTAGATGGCTCAGTCCATTTGGTCTCACGTACAATCATCCTCATTAAATATGCAAGATTACTTCCGGTATCACCATCAGCGACAGGGAATACGTTAATTTTATTCAATTCTCTTTCCTTGCCTATAATCTGCTGCGCTCCAGTTAAGATCATATGGTAAAACGTGCGGTGATTAATAAGTTCCATGGAAACACCTCTCTCATGCAGTCATTTCATTCATTTATATATAGGAAAATGATGTTGTAACTATATAGTATAATATTTGTATAACTTTTGTATAGATATTTGTTAAGAGGATGTTCATATTTAATGGAATGATGATATATGGAATTTCCATTGACTCATAATAAAGTTTATAGTTATAAGATAGAACTTCTGAATAAGTAATAGGGTAGCGGAAAAGGGGAAAGAAGGTATGGGAATGAAGCTATTTGTAATTGGGGCTACAGGTGGTGTTGGTAAGGAGGTAGTGAAGCAGGCTTTAGATAAGGGATATGAGGTAACTGCATTTGTACGTGATCCATCGAAATTAGTAATGGAACATGCTCATTTACATATTGTACAAGGTGATGGGTTAGACAAAAACAGCGTCATTACTGCAATGGAAGGTCATGATGCTGTTATCTGTACTGTAGGTGGGAAAAATCTTGGAACGACTACGCTTATGTCTACTGTTACGAAGCATTTAATTGAAGGAATGAAACAACATAATATCGATCGAATTGTATATTGTGCCTCTGCGGGTATTCATAAAGAACTAAAAGGTATAATGGGCAAATTGATTACGTTCGTACTTCGTAAAGTGTTAGCGGATCATACAAAAGTATATGAATCATTGGTTGCAAGTAAGCTGCATTGGACAATAGCACGACCGATGAGTTTAACGAATGGTCCTTTGTTAGGTTCTTATAATGAAGTGCTTCATGGAGGATCACCTAAAGGATATAGCATCGCGAGGGCAGATGTAGCGGTATTTATGTTAAAGGCAGTGGAGGATAATCAATATTTGGAACAATCTGTTGGGTTATCTTCTTAGAAATATGGAATTGAAGAGATAATAAATATATAAGTTTTATCCTCACATGCATAATTCATATCAAAATAGGGAAATTTCTTAATAGTACCATTATGATTGAGGAGCTGTTAAGAATGAAAACACTAAATATTGTGGCGCTTTTACTATTGATTGTGGGAGGTATTAATTGGCTGTTGGTTGGTCTCTTTAACTATAACTTAGTTGAGGGCATCTTTGGTCATGGTTTCTCTCGAGTGATCTACGTCATTGTAGGGCTTTGTGCAATTTACTCCATTAAGTTCTTCAGAAATGTAAGTGAAGAAGAACACGCTAGATAATTGTCCACTTTCAATAAAGATAAAAGCTCGATGTGTTAAATGTAGCTATAGTTTCTATAGCTAGAGGTCTACATGTTGTAATAAGTAATGAAAAGGAGTTGCACTATGTGTAACTTCTTTTTGTATTATGATAAGAAAATTGTATTGCGACATGAAAAATTGCGTTTTTTATTAATACTGTTAATTTATCAGTGTTGAGATAAAGGTAAATATGATACACTCTAGTCGTAAAAAATGTTGAATAGTTGGAGGGAGTTCTATGGCAATCCCATTAACTGAGAAAGAAGTAAATCGTTTGTTTGAATTATTAGATGGCAAGCAACGTTTGTTTCTCAATACATATCTAACACAAAGCAAAAAAAGTAAATGGTTGGAACAGTTAGCAACGAAAAAGGGTATTGTGTTAGACGGGGATATGACATCTGATGAAATATGGGACAAGTTAGATGATTGGGAACTAGCTGAAGTTCTTGATGGAGGATATGGAAATCGACCTTACCAATGTGAATGTGGCAAACCACTTCGGTTTTGCTATGTCATTCATCATAGAAAAGAGAATAAAACATACCGTCTTGGAGAAACATGTCTAGAAAATTATACTATGCTTTCGGCAGATTTAATTAAGGATATTAAGAGTGGTTTCCATACTATAGACCTTGAACGTGATGATATATTAAGTAAGTATGAGCAATGGTGGAAATTACCTGAAGAATATTTTGATCTTGATCTATCTAGGGAAATGATGGAGCAATTAGAGTTAGATTTACCGCTTTCTTATATACAACTGAACAAATTAGAAAAGCAATTTGAATATGAGTTATCCATGACAAGACCAGAGCAAACCGTGAAGAAATCGAATAAACGTTATAAAAGCAAACATTCTATAATCGTGAATACAGAGCCTGTCGTAGAACATATGGATATTACCTATGAAGAGCTAATGAGTAGGCATTCGGAACAGTTACAGCTCATTAAAGAAAATGAAAATAGAATAGAAAGTGCCTCTAAGCAAGAAAAATGGGAGCTTATACAGCGTATGTTAGGAGCAAGTGAGCGCAACAAAAGATTTAGCTACACTAAATTTCTAACTGAATTATTTGATTTGTTGTATTACTTGAAGCTCTATTGATCCACTCGACAAACATAAAACTCAAAAAAATATTATTCATATAACTAGCAACAATTTCCAGTTATTTTCGTCATATAGAGGAGAGCGTTATGACGGTAAAAGGGGATAACTGGAATGGGAATTAACAAGAAATTAATTATTACAATAGTGATTGGTCTTATTATTGTTGTTACCATTGGTTTGCTTTATTTACTTAACAGAAATACAGACCCGGTAGAACATCCAGCGATAGTAGATCCACATAATGATCCAATAATTTCAAAGTCTATGAGTCGTGAGTTTAATACGGATGTACAAGAAGCCATTGTTATATGGGAGGAAGATCAATCAAAGCTATATGTAGAAAATCTTCACCTATACTATAGCTCTGACGGTGGATTAACTAGTAAAGAACTTTACACATGGGCTCAAGGATACAAAGCACAAGCTTGGATTAATGGCGAGTATATTCTCTTTGGGGCACAATTGATCGAAGCAGATTCAGAGCAAGAAGGACATCGTGGGAGTTGGATGACGGTGAAGCTTGGTTCTGAGCCAACAGTAAGTGCAGAGGAAAATTTTCACTTTGGACTAGAAGAAATGCTGTCGATTAGTTTAGTCAAACAACCTAATTTATTTTTTGTTCAGTTTAGAAATGGTGGAGAATCTGTGAGTGAGATGGTCTACCAATCGTCGACGTATACTTGGCAGGTTATTAATCAAGGATTATATGATACGGTTGCCCTACCCAGGCAGGCTTTATCTGACAAATTACAGCCATTTATTAGTGAAAAGATCATTGATATGGGTAATGATGTGAAAGCTTATGTATTTATTGATGATATAGGCAGCATCGTATATACAGAGCAGCCGTATGAACTAGTTAAGAGATATGTTGGATATGACATGATCGATGCGAAATTAATGAAATTTGTAGATGGGATGGAATTAGTATTAGGACATTTTCGTAATGAAGCGGGAGACGAACGATTTTCGTTTTTGAATCATGGTTTTACATCAAATCTCCCAGCAGATTCTCGATTGTTAACTGGAGAATGGATTGCGATTAATTCTAGTACGTTCGCTCTGATCTCAGATCAACAAATTGAGATAGTTATGTTCAATAATGGCTATGATCTTATGGATAATGAATCACAATACCAAAAGTTTTCAACTAATGGAGCGACGTTAATTGGTTCAGAGGGATCGCTTGCTCGATACGAAGTAGAAGGTGAAACACGATATCTTTCACTTTATGATTTAGTTCATACGCAAAATGCAGATTTTCAATCGCTACTAACTACAGCGTTAACTGATTATAAGATAGACAGTGTAGATAGATTTTCTAAGGATGTTGTATATGAAACTCATCCTATACTTGAACTGGATTCAATCGGTGTAAATACGAATGAGGTGGTACCGGAAGAGCTAGATCGAGCTATTGATGCGTTATATGAGGAAGTAGATTATTCCTTTGCAAAAACGTATCGGAAGTTAGATGGTCTGTGGCACGTTATTGTAGATCGAAAACTATATCAATATAACGATGATACATTAGTTGAAATTGGGACATTGCCAATTACGATGACGACGCGCATAGGTGAAGGTTTCGAAGGATATGGAGTTAAAGATTTCTTGAGGATGAATGGTAAGTGGATTTTCACTGATACGGAAGCTTCAAGAATTATTATGGTAAATGATAAATTAGAAGTGGAGCAAGAATTAGCTATGCATCTGCCAAATCATTTATCGCTTCAAGGTGATCAATTGCATGTCACATCACCGACATGGAAGTACACTGTAGATAAGGATTTTAATCTTATTGATAAGAGGGCCATTGAATGCGCGTCTTCCGCAGATAAAAATTGGGTGGAAGTAGAATATTTTAGTCCGATGCAATATATGGAGGATAAAAAGACTGGTTTAACATGGTATATTCTTAATGGTTATATGTATCAATATAATGAACAGAAGCAACGGTATCGTTCATTCTATATAGGAAATGATGTGAATGCAAGAGGGACAGAACGGATTATTCCTTATGGAGACGAGATTTTACTGATGCTGGATACCCGCTTAGAGCGATTTGATCGCCAAGGGCAATGGTTAGGTATTATTAAATATCCACGTATCGAGCCTGATGGAATATATGACCGTAGCCCAGATGGAGAAAATTCGTACGTTCTTGATGAAGTCAAGGGAGTAATTTATCTAGTACAAGGATATCGAATTATTAGTATTGATTTGAATACTAGTGTAGTGAGTACGATATTTCAACAAAACTACAGTGATATCGGAAATATTCACCGCTACGGAAATACGATATATTTCATCCTTCATAGTAATTATGAAGATCGATATCATCCACTTCGCACACTTGAAGAAACAGATTATAGTCAGCACACCGAATTAGTCCAACTAGATATGAATTCATATGAAGCGAAACGTCTTCTAGTTAGCGGATATGTAGATGGCTTGGAAGTGAAAGCTGATCAGCCAGATCAATCCGATCAACCTACTATCCAATTATATCGTTACAACGAGTAAGCTACTCAAATCGGTAAGTGAATGTCAATTGGCTTAATTAGAAAGGCCCCATCAATGATGAGACGAAACTCATCATTGATGGGGCTTTTAATTATAAATCTAATGAGAATCGCACCATGTCAATACAGAGTAAACCATTCTCAAATATAGGATGATCGTAGTTTCTTATGAAGAAATTACGATCTATATACGACATTCTGAACCCGCATTTCTGATACAGGGCAATCTGATTAATGCTGGAGTTGCCTGTTCCAACTTCCATTATCGTGTATCCTTGTTCCCTTGCCACTTGAATGGCATGTAAAATTAATTGTTTTCCGAATCCTCTACCTTGAAATGGTTCAGCAACAGCCACATTTACAAGTTCACAAGTGTCAGGTCTGGTTGGGAGTAGAACATAGACGCCGATTACTTCATCATTATCGACTAATACATAACTTTCACCTCTAGTAAGGTACTCTTTGACGAGAGTCTCAGACGGATCGGCGAGCAGTAATAACTCCATTGGATATGAATCTACACATTTAATAATGTTAATGATATTTCACCTCTATTTTCTTATGAGCATCTTGTTAGTCTATTATCAAAGGTGATTATCTAGATGATCGTAACATATTGTATTATGCTGTCCAAGGCTCCATCATATAAGCGATAAGTAATGCTGCTGTATTAACAATAGCATCTGCATGTGTACGCTCCATACCATGAGAAGCATGCACACCAGGACCAATCAGCGCGGCTCGAATATTATTTCCGCCACGAAGAGCAGCAGAGGCATCTGAACCATAGTGAGGATAAATATCAACTGCATAAGCAAGTTGCTCACGCTTTGCTAGTTCAATAAGACGTGTTGTCATATTATAATCATAAGGGCCTGACGAGTCCTTCGCACAAATTGATACATCGCATTCTGTAGCAGATAGATCATCGCCAAGAGCTCCCATATCAACAGCAATCATTTCGGTAATATCAGCTGGAATATGAGCTGTTCCATGTCCTACCTCTTCATAAGTAGATAGAATGATTTTTACAGTACGTGTTGGCGTAATATCATTGCGATGAATCCATTCAAGAATGCCAAGCAAAGCAGCGACGCTAGCCTTATCATCCAAATGTCGAGACTTAACCCATCCATTCGGTAGTAACCGCGCACGTGCATCCCAAGAGATAAAATCACCTACGCTAATGCCAAGATTCTCAGTCTCTTCTTTGCTATTAACAAGTTCATCTATTCTCACTTCCATATTAGCTTCCTCACGCTTCCAATCACGAGCATCGGAATATACGTGAACAGAAGGCTTAGTAGACAGTACCGTTCCTTCATATGTTCTTCCGTCTCTTGTATGAATGAGGCAGTATTCACCTTCTACAGTTTGCATCGCGTATCCACCAATAGGAGTAAATCGTAACATTCCATTCGGTTTTATCGATCTGACCATTGCTCCTAAAGTATCAACATGTCCAGATAGTGCAAGGACATGATCGTTATCTTGACCAGGAATAGTAATAATAGCATTGCCTTTTGGGGTTAGTTCGATCTGAAATTTCAATCGCTTCACTTCTTGTTGAATCAATTTCATAATCTTCATGCAGTAACCGCTAGGACTTGGTATATTCAATAACTGTTCAAGCCATTCTAATATATAATCTCGGTTGAGCTTCGGTGTATTCGTAGTCATAATGTTCTCCTTTATGTGAATATATCATTAGCTCGATATATTCTTTGGTCAATGCTTTCATCTATATTGTATAATGCTGAGGTTATGATGCTCAAGTTAATAAGTTCTTATAAGTGACCGTTCATATACTGTATACATATTATTATGAAAGTGAAAAACAAAAAGCATAGTATTAATTGCTTCAGCATACTTATATTATTAGATGATAACAGCTTGTCTAAAACGCTATTTGATCGTTCAAAAACACCTTTGAAAAAATATTTTTTTGAATAGCTGTTATTATTTGAAAAGTGTGTTATAATAAAATTTGATTAAGAGCGACCTAATGGGTTCATCTTCATAGCAAAGTAATCTTACTTAGAAAGCTAAGCTGGAAATGAATTACTTAATGATATTTTAGGTGGTTTTGAGAAAAGGATGGTATTGAATATGGAAACAGGAACAGTAAAATGGTTTAATGGTGAAAAAGGATTTGGCTTTATCGAGGTTGAAGGCGGAAGTGACGTATTCGTACATTTCAGCGCAATCGTTGGAGATGGCTACAAATCACTAGATGAAGGTCAACGCGTTGAGTTCAACATTACTCAAGGTAACCGTGGTCCTCAAGCTGAAAACGTAGTAAAACTTTAATACAAACGATGTTGTCCCGATTTTAATTAATCGGGGCAATTATTATTTTGTACCAATAATTTCAGAATAGAAGGTAGGATGCATATGTATAACTCTCGTAAGAAGCCGCTTGAAGACGTAGTAACTGAATTGACAGTGATTTGGGCTTGTTCAAATGAGAATTGTATGGGATGGATGCGGGATAATTTTGCTTTCTCAACAACTCCAGTGTGTCCACAATGTAAATCTGCAATGGTAAAAGGCGAAAAACTGTTACCAGTTGTTGAAAATACTAGCCCTAGCCAATCAAAAGAATAGATTAATTTGAACCATTTGGTTTAATGATATTATGTAAAAAGACACCTTATCAGGTGTCTTTTGCTTTGTAGACATATTTGATTATAGGTTACGATTCAAAGTTTTAGCTACTGACAAACAATGATTTGTCTAATAAAGTTACTTTTTCTCGTTGTACAACGATCAAGTATTGTAAAGCCAACATCGGCAAGTAGGTCATCGATATTACCTACAGTTACAATAATCGCCTTGTCTGCAATACGACGAGCATGCTGTATGAGAGCTACTTGCGCTTCTGGTGTAGTATGAGAAAAATGGTTATATGGCAAATCTATAATAGCTACATCATAATGTTCCGTTACCTCTGCGATATCTCCACATTCCACAGAAGATTCATAATTGAAATGAATCAAATTTTCACGAGTACCTTGTACGACAAAGTGATTGATATCTCTACCGACCATATCAATATCCATAGATAAAGCTTCAACGAGCACAGTACCAATACCGCAGCAAGGATCAATTGCTTTCACTCCAGCAGGATCAGGAATGGCAATATTAACGATAGCTCTGGCAACGCGAGTACTTAGTGCAATCGAGTAGCTCTTTGGCTTTTTCATATGGGACAGCCAGATCGCTTTACTTTTAATATAGTATCCGAAGTACCAACGACCGCCTAAAGTTAGAATACCAAATGTTTGGTCAGGCTGACGAACATCAGCGTCGCCTTCAATAATCAAGCCTAATTTACGCTCAATGTTGCGTTGGTCATCATATTCGATTTTATCCGCAGCGGATAAATCATTCATTTTCATGAAGATGACTTTGAAGGTTTGATCGCCTAGCACGATTTGTGTAACTTGTTCATAAATATCTTCGAGTGTATTTCCTTCATAGAGAACTTCAAGCCGTTCTCGCATAAATGGACTACGGTCTGGGTTGATGCAAATATCACTCATCAAAACACCAGTTTCAGATTGTTTGCCGAACAGAGAACGCATCTCAAGTTGACATAATTCCACTTCTTCAACTCTATATCCATACGTGTATATATATTGTGTAATCATATTGAAAGTCGTCGCATCCTTTTCCATGACGTGCATAAGACTTTATTATACGCTATAAAGCACATATATATAAGAGGTAGTTCAAAACCAGTTGCTTGTGATCACGAAGTAACGCACTGTAGCTTAATCGGCGTCGAAGCTGCCATTCATCGGAAGCCTAAGTTGCTCGTGTACCACTAACGTACACTCCGCTACTCGTTTCCTAGCTTCATGGCACTTTCTTGATGCTGACAAGCGACTGTTATGAACTTTTATTGGAAGAGGTAGCTCAAAACAGTCGCTTGTGATCACGAAATAACGCACTGTAGCTTAATCGGCGTCGAAGCTGCCATTCATCGGAAGCCTAAGTTGCTCGTGTACCACTAACGTACACTCCGCTACTCGTTTCCTAGCTTCATGGCACTTTCTTGATGCTGACAAGCGACTGTTATGAACTTTTATTGGAAGAGGTAGTTCAAAAACAGTCGCTTGTGATCACGAAGTAACGCACTGTAGCTTAATCGGCGTCGAAGCTGCCATTCATCGAAAGCCTACGTTGCTCGTGTACCAACCACTTACACTTGCGTTTCCTCTTTCCACAAGTAGCGCTTCATCTTCTCGGTTCTGAAAGCTCGCTGCTATGAACCTTTATTGGAAGAGGAAGTTCAAAAACAGTCACTATAATAAAGCAGTTTTCCGAGTATAATAGATTAAGTAACATTTAATAACGAATTTATCCTATTTAAGATAGGTTAACTAATATACCGTAGAAGAGGTCAATAATGAGCGAAAAGAAATTTACAGATTATCAATTAAGTGAAGAGATTGTTAGAGCGCTGCATAGCTTAGGTTATGAAGAAGCGACAGAAGTGCAATCTAAAGTTATTCCAGTAGCGTTGCAAAATCAGGATCTTGTTGTAAAATCACAAACAGGTAGTGGAAAAACGGCAGCATATGGTATTCCACTATGTGAGCTAGTCGATTGGAATGAGAATAAGCCACAAGCATTAATTCTTACGCCGACACGTGAGCTAGCAGTGCAGGTTAATGAAGATTTAACGAATATCGGACGTTTCAAACGTATTAAGTCTACGGCTTTGTATGGTAAATCTCCTTTCCATGTACAAAGAGCAGAGTTAAAACAACGTACCCATATGGTCGTAGGTACACCTGGCCGAGTGAATGATCATATTGAAAGAGGTACACTTTCACTGGAACGTATTTCGTACCTTGTTATTGATGAAGCAGATGAAATGTTGAACATGGGTTTTATTGAACAAGTACAAGCGATTATTCAAGCTATTCCTAATGATCGAGTAACGATGTTATTCTCGGCGACTTTCCCTGAAGATGTAGCTAAGCTTTCTCGTCAATATATGGACAACCCTACTGAAATTGAGATTAAAGCGAGCGGTTTAACGACATCAACGATCGAGCATTCCCTTATTGAAGTGAAGCCAGCGGACAAGTTAGCATTACTACAAAATGTACTTATTGTAGAAAGCCCAGATAGCTGCATTATCTTTTGTCGTACACAGGAACATGTCGACCAATTGTATAGAGAAATGGTCGAATGTGACTACCCTGTAGATCGCATACATGGTGGTATGGAGCAAGTAGAGCGTTTTGAAGTGATGAATGCATTTCGAACAGGTCAGTTCCGTTACTTAGTGGCAACGGATGTTGCTGCTCGAGGTATTGATATTACAAATATTACGCATGTTATTAATTATGATATTCCGCTTGAGAAAGAAAGCTATGTTCACCGCACAGGAAGGACTGGTCGTGCGGGTAAGCAAGGTAAAGCGATCACTTTCGTTGCGCCTTCGGATGGTAGACGATTGAACGATATTGAAGAGTATATTGGTTTTGCTATCCCTCGTGTAAAAGCACCTTCCGAGGATGCTGTTGATCTTCGCAGAGAGGCATTCAATAATAAATTAAGTGCTGGACCAGAGTTGAAGAAAGACAAACGTGAGCAGTTGAATAAGCAGATTATGAAGCTTAACTTCAACGGTGGTAAGAAGAAGAAATTTAGAGCAGTTGATTTTGTAGGAACGATAGCGAAAATTGAAGGTGTAACTGCCGAGGATATTGGGATTATTACGATTCTTGACAATGTGACGGACGTTGAAATCTTGAACGGAAAAGGACAACTTGTGCTTGATGTCATGAGAGAAACTACCGTTAAGGGTAAGCAATTAAAGGTTCGTAGAGCAAAATAATTTTAAGTTTTATTATAGAAGCACTATCAATAATTAACGTAGTTAACGTTTATTGTTGATGGTGCTTTTTTTGTTATGTGGAACATAGATATTATGGTAGTAAAATAACTTAGTATTGAGGCATATGTGAAGCAATTTAATAGATACATAATGAAAAAGCTAACCCTCAATGAATATAGTTGTGGGTTATTTATTTTTATACATTGTTTAACGAGATGATCATGTGATCCTGCATTAAAAATTGAAACGATCCACTACAAAACACGTATCAAAGTGTTAAGTTTCCATTTGAAGAAAATAAATAACGATTATCCAAAATTTATATGATAAAATAGTAAGGGAATTACTGAATTTCTTTTGCAGACGTGTGCTTAAGCAATAATTCAAGTCTCGATTAAGGACATCCTTTGAGGAGGTATGTATGGTGAGTAACATCAAGGTAGTAAAGCTGTTTGGACTTGTGGTAGCAATTGTATTAATTAATATCATCATGCTGTCTCCTGGATTAGTAGGATTAACAATAGGGGGAAGCAATGCTATTGAAACAGCTTCTAGTATAACGATTTTAATTATTAGTGCCCTTGTGCTGATATATGGAAGTTATACATTACTATTCAAGTCTCCTGTAGTGTTAGCAGTCAAAGATATTAAGTCTCAAGAAGATTATAAGGAAGGTCTGCTGCAATACAGACACAATAAAGTACTGAAGCAGGAAATTGATCTGTCGATTGATCAATTAGAACGAATGGAGAAGAAGAAGGTTACGTTACATGACATTCTTAATGAAAGATTTGAAACAACAGAACTTAGTTACAAAAAGTTTGCTGCAGTTATTATAGCAGTGGAAACATTATTCCTATCCAATATTAAAGGAATTATTAATAAACTAAATGTATTTGATGCTTCGGAATTATCAGAGTTTATTGCCGAGCCGAGATCAGCTTCTTTTTCTAATAAGCTAATGCAACAAAAGTTTGAGCTCCATAATGAATATGTCAATTATGTAAAAGGATATGTTGGAGCAAATGAAGAGATTTTGCTAAAGCTAGATAAATTACTTCTAGAAATTTCACTATTAGGTAGCTCAGATTATAGAGATGTTGAGGAGATGCCTTGCATGAAAGAAATAGATGAATTGATCGGACAAACAAAATTTTATAAGCAATAAGGGGGATTGGAAATGGCGAATAAAGGAAAAGCGTTTGCTATATTAATAGTTATTACAATCATTGTATTTGGACTTGTATATCTAGGAATCACTTTGACATCTAATATAGGAAAAACGAGTACGGAAGTTTCAGAGGAAGATGCAGACAAAAAGTTAGATAAGCTATACAAAAATATTAAAGTTACAAGTGCAGAACAGATTAAAGGTCAAGTTGATCTAGATCCTGTAGCTGTTGGAGATTCTTTACCCGATATCTCTAAATTCGGTATATCCGTAGAAAATACAACGGATAGTTACATAGAAATATTTTCATCTATTGAGAAATCAGGTACAGGTATTGACGGTTGGTTAAATGAAGTTGCCAATGAATTTAATAAAGCAGGAATTCAGGTTGATGGGAAGACAGTTTCGGTGAAGATTCGAAATATTGCTTCGGGTACAGCTACAGATTTTATTAGATCAGGTAAGTATATTCCTGATGCATTCACTCCATCCAATGAGCTTTGGGGAGAGATGGTGAAAGCGGAAGGAATACAAACAGAGCTTGTAACGAAGCGACTTGTAG
This sequence comes from Paenibacillus endoradicis, assembly GCF_024721975.1. Next base: position 210,530 of record NZ_JANQBB010000007.1, read on the forward strand.
GTAATGTACCAGGGATTGTATCAACTAAAGCTAAATACGATGAGTTAGTAGATAAATACGGTGCGCTCAATGTGAAGACGGTAACCGATGCGATAGCAGACAATGAATTAGCTATGGGCTATACTGATCCGTTCGCAAGCTCAACGGGATTAAATTTTCTAGTAACAACTTTACAGACATTTGATAATGAAGATTTATTAAGTGATAAGGCTGTTCAAGGGTTTGAGAGATTCCAAGCCAATGTTCCTTTTATTGCTTCTACAACGATTCAAATGCGTGAAGCTGCGAAGACAGGTATGTTAGACGCATTTGTATTAGAATATCAGACGTTCGTAAATACAGCTGACTTGAAAACAGGCTATGTATTTACTCCATTTGGTGTGAGACATGATAGTCCATTATATGCTTTAGGTGATCTACCACAATTCAAAAGAGATATTATTAAACAATTTGCTGAATTTGTCGCACAAGATAAATATCAAAAATTAGGTAATGATAAAGGGTTTAATGGTCTAGAAGAATATCAATCTGAGTTAGAACCGGTAGAAGGTACATTATTAACTGCTGCTCAGAAGCTTTGGAAAGAAAAGAAAAATGGCGATAAGCCAGTTGCGGCAATGTTTGTTGCAGATATATCTGGAAGTATGGATGGTGAGCCACTTAACCGATTGAAAGAATCGTTGATGAAGGGGCAAAAGTATTTGGGAAGAGATAATAGTATTGGTCTTGTATCATATTCTAGTAATGTGACGATCAATCTTCCTATTGGTAAATACGATACGAATCAGCAATCTATGTTTGTAGGTGCGGTTGATAGCTTGCAAGCAGGTGGTGGGACAGCTACATTTGATGGCATTGTTGTAGCAATGAAGTTACTACAAGAGCAAATGAAGCTTGACCCTAATGTGAAGCCGATTATTTTCGTGCTAAGTGATGGGGAAACGAATGAAGGACATTCATTGAAAGACATTAAAGGCTTGATAGAGACTTACAAAATTCCAGTATACACGATTGGCTACAATGCTAATATTGAAGCGTTAAAGAGCATATCTAGTATTAACGAAGCAGCTAGCATTAACGCTGATACGGATGATGTGGTGTACAAAATAAGCAACTTGTTAAACGTCCAAATGTAGATGTATCTCAAAACATCCGACAGTGATCACGATGATTAGCTTCGAGGTTGATTCGGCGTCGAATATGCCCTCCATCGAAAGCCTGCGTGTGCTCGTGTACCAATAACGTACACTGTGCTACTCGTTTTCGCTGGAGAGCATCTTCTTGGTACTGACAGCCGAATGTTTTGAGCCTTCATTGGAAGATGCAACTCAAAACATTCGACTGTGATCACGATGATTATGCTAACATAGCTTATTCAGCGTCGAAGATAATGCCTGTCGGAAGCTTGCATTTGCTTGTGTACTAAAGACGTACACTCGCTTGGTATGAATTTCGAAGAAGAAACTCAAAACATTCGACTGTGATCACGATGATTAGCTTCGAGGTTGATTCGGCGTCGAAGATAATGCCTGTGGGAAGCTTGCATTTGCTTGTGTACTAAAGACGTACACTCGCTTGGTGTGAATTTCGAAAAAGAAACTCAAAACATCCGACTGTGATCACGATGATTATGCTAACGTAGCTTATTGTCGAAGATGATGCCTGTCGGAAGCTTGCATTTGCTTGTGTACTAAAGACGTACACTCGCTTGATGTGAATTTTAGGTTGATATTACATAAACAGAAGCTGGTGTACTTGAACGGTACACACCGCAAGACCATGCAATCTTAATAACCAAAAATTATAGGAGGCTATGCTATGACATTTTCTATGGAAGTTGTAACACCTGAAAAATTAAAGGCTGTAATTGAAGAGGAAGTTAAACCTGAACCAGCTGAGGTAACACAGTTAAAGGAATTAGCTGCTAACAATGTTAATGCAATTTTAGCGCTAGATATTGAATCGTTCGAAAAGCGTTCGGAAGTACTGCAATCGATTGAAGGTTTCGGTATGAGTACGATGAGATCTTCTTCAGAAAAAAATTCAATGTTACAAGTTTCGGTTGGGAATTTATCGAAGACTGGAGATGAAGGCGGTCAAGTAGCTAAAGGACTGACTGAGCTTCATTTACAATTAAAAGATCTTGATCCTAGTATTATTGACTTTACTAAAACTGGCTTCTTAGGTAAGTTGTTCAATCCTTTACGTGTTTACTTTGCAAAGTATCAAAAAGCAGATTCGATGATTTCTGAAATTGTTGTTTCCTTAGATAAAGGGAAAACGGTATTGAAAAACGATAACACGACGTTAGAATTGGAACAACAAACGCTTAGAGAGTTAACGAAAAGGTTGCAGAAAGAAATTCAATTAGGTGTGTTAATGGATGCAGAGATTGAGACTCAGATCGAAGCAGCTAAGCAGCGTAATGAAGATGAGAATAAAATTAGATTTATTACAGAAGAGGTATTATTCCCTCTACGTCAACGTGTGATGGATTTGCAACAAATGCAGGTTGTTAATCAACAAGGAATTATGGCTATGGAAGTGGTTATTCGTAATAATAAGGAGTTAATTAGAGGGGTAGACAGAGCAAGGAATGTTACGATATCTGCCCTGAAAATCGCAGTTACTGTAGCGAGTGCACTTTATAATCAAAAGATCGTATTGAAAAAAATTGAATTACTTAATGAAACTACAAATAATCTAATTAGCGGTACTTCAAAAATGTTAAAGCAACAAGGTGCAGAAATTCATAAGCAATCGCTGGAAGCAAGTGTTTCAGTTGATACGTTAAAGCAGGCTTTCACCGACGTGTTATCGGCGCTAGACTCGATTAGTACGTATAAGCAGGATGCTCTACCAAGAATGAGGGATACAATTAACCAATTCAGAGAATTAGCTGATAAAGGTGAACAACAAATTTCTCGTTTAGAAAGAGGAAATAAGGTAGGCTTGTAGTTTATTGCTGCTTAGAGGCAGTTTAAGTTGCCTGAGTCACTTCGTTATCAAAGTCCGCTTTTTTGAACTACCTCTTTCATAAAAGGTTTTAAAAGCAGGCTTTCAGAACCGAGAAGATGAAGAGCTACTTGAGGAAGGAGGAAACGCAAGTGTACATAATTGGTACACGCGTACCGGACTTGCCAAGTTCGCTTCATATTCGACGTCGATGATACTACTAAGCCAATCATCGTTATCAAAGTCTGCTTTTTAAACTACCTATTTAATAAAGTAAGGTCGAGTATAAGGGATGATTAACGCTCCCTATACTCGACCTTTTTTGTTCATATGTTCTCCTGAAATTCATACGGTTAGAATGCATACTGTCTCAGTAACTCCTCAGTTGTTAGGTTTGCTTCCAATTTCTCATCTTGCAATTCGTTTTCTGTCCAGCAAGCTCTACATTTTTCTTCAGTTTCACAGTTTGGCGCATCAGGGCAAGTGTAGCAGAACTGTAATAAGTTTTTCGTTGTATGATCAGTCATTGTAATCACTCCATCTCTTTGTTTGATAAGTTAAGTATAAATCATAACTTCTGAAAATTATGTGATTTTTTTCACAATATTAACAAGAAAATGATTACACGGAAAAAAATATGAAGCTGCATCCATAACGTCATGTGAATGACGGTACGAACAGCTCCATATCTACGCTTTATGATGAGGTTATCTTTTCTTGCTTTGGCTTGTCCCATTTCACTGTCGTTTCCAATAGTATGGATAGCAACACTCCAACAATAAAACCATTACTTAATAGAGGTTGAACAAGTGATGGAAAGTTAGAGAATATTTTTGGATCAGTTGCTAATAAACTAACTCCAACTAATATCGGTATCGCAATACGGTGAATAGAAATAGAGTTGAAGGAATATCCTTGTACTCCCTTTAATGCTGTTCCAAGTAGCTGCAAATATGCAATGAACAGAACCGCGTTTCCAACTGTAATCGGAATGGTTGCTAGCATTAGACCAAGAGACGGAATAATTCCAAGAACAGTTATAATACCGCCAGCAATTAGAAATGGCTTCTTATCATAGATTTGTGTGCTTTCCAAGAAACCTACGGATGAAGCAAATGGAGCATACGATACTAGACCAAACAATGAAGCAACGACGCTATATACTCCAGTTAAAAACAGTGAATTACGAAATTGCTTAGGTTTCGGTGAACTATTATCTAATTTAGATGCTGCAGTAATTGATGCGTAAGTATTACTCATATTAATCATACAGCCAAGGAAAGTAATAAAGATAATTCCATACTGTAGATTTGGCTTACCTAATGGGAACAAGCTAAATGCAGGTTGTGCTCCCTCGCCTGTTGTCATCATACTCTCTGTCGGGAAAATCAAAGCATATGCTATCCATCCAACAATAATACCAATCAAGAGTGAGAAGTTACCGATTAACGTATTTCCTTTGATTTTAAGAACGGCTACAAAAATCGCAACGATGACTGAAAAGACTGTAATGGCAACATCAAGTGTCCCATCAACATTAATTTTCAACATTCCTTTGAAGAAGATAAATGCAAGTTGGAATGTTAATAGCATTAGAAATACATTCATAACCATCGGGCTAAATACTTTCTGAATGATTGGGGTAGCACCGCAAACAGATAGTAGTATAATGACTGCACCTGCCAATAACATACCTGTTGCTATGCCACCGCCAACATCTATTAAGCTTAGTCCTAGCGTAGGTGCTGAGGCAGCTAGATTCAACATTAATGCCCATATAACGCCGGAGTGACCTTCTAGTAGTGGATACTTATGACCAATCAATCCCTGCAATATACAAGCGATACCCGTAATAATTAGAGAGCTTCGTAAAATTGTTACCACTTCATATGTAGGTAGATCAAATGCCAATCCGATAGAAATCGGTACGACAACAATGTTTGCAAAAATAAAAAATACCCATTGAAGCGAAGCAAAAAATGTTACTTTTGAAGAATTAACTTTCATATTCACCCTATCCTTTATCATGCTGAATAACTTTGATCATTGTACTAAACTTTCTTTCATTTGTATAAGGGTAATCATGAAACTAACAGATTCTTGTGAGACAATAACAACAAGTATAGCATGACTGGGTAAATTAGTTAGTGAGATTACCTATAAGGAGTATTCACTGCATAAGTATAATAAAATTCATTAATATTGAATGTAAATAATTAGCAACATTAACTAATTCAATGACGTTATTTATAGTGAAAGCAATATTAGAACTGTAAGCTAACCACAATTATAAGTTAATAGGAGGGTTTAAATGTTACAAACTAATAAAGCGTTTATTGTAGTAATCATGATATGGATTAGTATTTTAACTATATGGGCAGTAAATTCATTAACGAATGGTGACCAACGTTCAGTTCATGTTACAGGTGTACCTCAAAATTATACTCCGCAGCAAATTTCCGTGGTCCAAATGGATAAGGATACGGTATGGATTGTTAATCCCAATAGTAACTACATACAAGTTATTAAGCATGATGAGGATGGTTATCATATAACAGGATCAGAAATGTCATTTCAAGAAGAATAGTTAAAACCATTATTATAAATAAGAAGGAGAAGCTCATCTGTAGTTGGAACTGCAGACGAACTTCCCCTTTTTGATTCATGAGTATTAACCTTTAACAGAACCGATCATTACGCCTTTATCAAAGTATTTTTGAATGAAAGGGTAAACAGTAAGAATTGGCAATGTTGAGATAATAATGACACCGTACTTAATCTGATCTGCATAACGTTGCGCATAACCGCCTGCACCGCCGCCTGAACCAGCTCCACTAGAGAAAACTTGGTTAGATAGTAGAATATCTCGTAAGACGATTTGCAGTGGTTGGAGCTCATTACTGCGAATATAGATTAGACCTGTAAAGAAATCATTCCAGTGACCTACGAGATAGTATAGTCCAACAACAGAAATCAATGCTTTGGAAAGTGGCAAAGCTACTTTGATAAAGTAGGTGAAATGTGAGCAACCGTCCATTGCAGCTGCCTCATATACTTCTTTTGGTAATGAATTTTCGAAAAATGTTCGTGCGATAATGAGATAGAAGACGTTCACACAGAAAGGTACAATAAATACCCATATCGTATTAATAATATTTAAATCTTTCATTAGTAGATAGGTTGGGATTAAGCCACCATTAAAGAACATTGTAAAGACAAAGGCAAACATAATAATTTTCCCAGCTTTGAACTCTTTGCGAGAAAGCACATAGGCTGCAGGTAATGTGACAAGTAGATTTACTGCTGTGCCTGCAACGGTGTAAAGAATAGTATTGCGATATCCTACCCAAATACGGCTATCATTAAAAATTTCCCCGTAACCGAAGAAGCTTACGCCTTTAGGGAATAATAAAACTTTTCCCGTTGAGACTAGTACAGAATCACTAATAGATGCGATGATAATGAAATATAGTGGGTAAGCAATTAATAAGAAAATGAGCACACAGAGAATAGCTAATGCAATCGTAAAGCATATTTCACCGATAGATTTTGATTTGAAGGTCATCGCAAATCTCCTTTCTGTTTACGTGTATGCAAGGTTGTCTAATATAAACTTGTATCCGATACTTTCTTCGATATGGCATTCATACTAATTAGGAATGCAAAATTGATTACTGTATTGAACAACCCAATGGCTGAAGCATAACTGAATTGGTTAGATACGATACCAATTTTATAGACATAGGTTGCAATAACTTCTGATACAGGAAGGTTAAGATTATTTTGCATAAGGAAGATTTTTTCGAAACCAGTACCAAGTATATTTCCCATACTTAGAATAAAGAGAATGATAATTGTCGGTTTTAAGGCTGGTAGATCAATATGACGAATCATTTGGAAGCGATTAGCTCCATCTATTTTGGCGGAATCATAAAGTTGTGGATCAACAGTTGATAATGCTGCTAAAAAAATAATGCTATTCCATCCACAATGTTGCCAAATATCCGATAGAACATAGACCGGAATGAACGAATTGACTGAAGCTAATAGATTAATATGTCCGAGTCCAAGCGCTTTCATAAAATGGCCTACAATTCCCGTTTCTGACGAAAGTAATACATTCAACATACCCACAAGAACAATAATGGAGATGAAATGTGGTAAGTAAACGGTTGTTTGCATGATTTGCTTGAACTTCTTAATTCGAATTTGATTCAACAATAAAGCAAGAATAATTGGAGCAGGAAAGCCAATGATGATCGTTGCAAAACTAATGATAAAAGTGTTTTTCATTAACGTTCCAAATTGATAATTGTCTATAAATTGCGTGAAGTAATGAAAACCTCGAAACTCTCCTCCAGTTAATCCTTTACTAAAGTCGAAATCCTTAAAAGCTAACTGTATTCCGTACATTGGAATGTAGTTGAAAATAATAATAGCGATAATTGCAGGGAGAACCATTAACCATAATTGATAATCTCGAATCATAGATTTCGATTTGATAGCTAGTTTCATATGCATACTCCTTATTAAATAGAAGAGGAGGGGATCGTAGTAAGTGTAAATACCCTCCTCTAGTTATTCATTAGTTTTTAGCTTTGTACTCGTCGAAATATTTCTGCATAATCTCTAGATTTTGATTCAATCCAGCTTTAACCGCTTCATTAACATAGCCATCCCACTCTGCTTGAACGCCGTCAGATGTTATCCATTTTGCAAAGTTTGTATTCGCTAAGTTCATAATATTAGTGTTGTTAAGACTCATGATGTTATTATCATCGCTCGTGTATTTAATAAATACGCTTGGGAAAATATCTTCTTCAGGATTAATTTTTCCTAGTGCATCTTTAAGTATTTCAGAATCATTAAGCACTTCTTGCATGTCTGTACCTAATGTAAGCTTAATGTCATCAGAGATGTAGAATCCACCGTTATCTGCCCATGTAGACGTCCATTTCCAAGTACCTGGGTCCATTTGAGCTTCTTTAGGAGGTAGTACTGCATAAGAACCATCATCATTTTTCGCAATATTAGTTCCGATTGAACCGAATAGTACTTGAATACCTACTTCAGGTGCATATAGTTCATTAATGAAGCGCATTGCAGCTTCTTTATTTTTAGATTTTGCAGACATTACAATATTATTAGCAGAGTAGTTTAATGTATTGGAATCATAACTCCAAGATACATCACCAGTGTACGCACTACTTGATCTTAGTGGAGCCATAGACGTATATTGAGGAGCTAGTTGCTCACCGAATCTGTCAGATCCTACCCAACCCCAAGTAAATCCTACTTTGGCATTATCACCTTCGCCACGAGATACGGATTGGAATTTCGTGTAATCATGCGTGAACACTTCAGTATTAATGAGCCCAGCGCTGTACAATTTGTTAAGGAAGACAACTAATTCTTTATAGCGATCGTCTACAAGATAGTTTTTCACTTTACCATCTTCAACGAAATAACCTTGACCACTGATATCGGAGGAAAGATTAATTCCTGATCCACCTAGCATAACAGCTGGGTTGAAGAAGCCACCAATACCACCAGTCCAATCCATAGGGATTTCATCGGTAGTATCACCATTACCATTCGCATCTTGTTCTTTGAATGCTACAAGTACGTTGTAGAGTTCATCCCAGTTCGTTGGCATTTCTAATTGAAGATTATCTAACCACTCTTGGTTAATATATTGACGGTTTACAGAGTCTGGCCAGAAACGTTGATATTTTGGTAAACCTAATATACGACCATCGGTTTGTGTAGCAATAATTTTTGTTTCTGGTTTATCAGTGAACATTTTTTCGATATTAGGGGCAAATTCCATCAGTTCATTAATATCTTGGAACAAACCATTGAATTGAGCAAAATCGGCATCCGTAATTACGGTAGGACCAACAAATAGATCAGGAATGTCACCACTTGCTAACATTGGGCCTTTCTTTTGATCCCAGTCTGCCGTGATTTCTTGCCATTCAATTTCCACGTTCGCTTTCTCTTCAATTTCTTGAAGCCATTCCATTTCTGCTAAAGGTTTCGTTAGAGGATGTTTAACAATAATTGCAGTTAGTTTAGCCTTTTTTCCATTGCTTCCAGTTGGGTCAGAACTGCCACCGGTATTTTCTTCTGACTTACTACACGCTGCAACTAATGATGCACATAACATGATGACAAGTAACATAGAAATAACTTTTTTCATAAATGTTCCCCCTATATTTAAGTTTGCCGAAGAGATAAAAAGTATGGAGATATTGTTCTTGGCTCCCTAACTTTATCGTGATTGCAACGAGGCTGTAAACGACCAAGAATTGAGTCGTCAACAATTATTGAAAGCGCTTTAATTGACTGTGGTTATGCGGTTATATACGATATACAATTTTCTGAATTTGAAAATTGTATATTCTACGAAAATTGTGGATCATCTGATAGAAAAACCGCTGATTACTTCGCTTATTCAAAGCGAAGTAATTAGCGGTAAGTTTACTTCATATTCTCTCGATATTGCCCAGGTGTAGATCCTGTTATTTTTTTGAAGGATCGAATAAAGCTAGAAGAATTCATATAGCCAACTTTAAGTGCAATAATTTCGATCGGTTCATTAGATGATTTCAAATATTGAATAGAATGTTGAATTCTTAACTGATCGATATACTCTTTGAAATTATGACCGACTGTTTTTTTGAAGTGATAGCTAAAATTTGACACAGACATCTCAAAGTGATCAGCCATAAATTGTAATGAGAGATTAGAATCATGCCAGTACGAATCAACGAATGCTAATATGTTTTCACTTGATGCTTTTCGTGATGTAGGAAGGGTAAGCTTAATAATCTCACATAGCTTATTCGTTGTATCTGTCATAATAGATAGCATCTGATCCAAGGAGTAGCGATTTTGGAATATGAATTCAATATTATGCAGAGAAGTATCGTTATCTTTATTAAAGCGTTCGAGTGTATTGAATAATATACTCATTGTATTGAGATATATCGTTCGAATAACATGTGCAGGCATTCCTGTGCCACCCATATACGTTTGAATATGTTGAATTAGTGATGCAATACGATCAGCATCGTTTTTTAATATCGCTAATTCTAATGTTTGCATTAATTCAGTTTGGTAAGACACGACACCAGTAGAAGGTTGCTGAGCGTCATTATAAGTAACAATTGTGTTGGTTCGCTGGAATCGAATTTGCTCTATACTACGTGAGGCTTGCAAATAGCCATAATGAAACACTTTAATATTATCTTTGTGATGGCTTAAACTAATGCCAATTAGACTATTTAACTCGAGAACTTCAAGTAGCTCTTGTTGTAATAAGGAAATATAAGATTGTAATGAATCCATTGGTTTATGAGAGATTATAATGATAATTTCATGATTATATTGGCTTTTGAACACATAAGGAATAATTCCGTCTTCCAACAATTTGAACTTGGCTTTGCAATGTTTAAGAATCATTACACTATTATGATCACTTTCAGCAGAGAGTATCACTACGGTAATACATTCGTTAGAGAAATTAATATTGTACAAGTGAGCTTCAGATTCGAATGCATCCCAATTTTCAAAATTACCTAATACGAGTTGGAATAGAATATTATCTCTAATTTTAGGTCTAGTCTGTTCAAGTTGTTCCCCTAGTTTCTCTTTTGTCGTTGATAGTTGATCAAGTGCATAATGGATCGTTTCAATTTCATTCTTCGGAGTTCTACTCTCGTCAGCAAATAGTTTTGTAGATAACTCAACGAGTCTTTTTATCGGATGATAGTTATAACGCAACGAAAAATAAATAATTAATGCAGTAATACTAATGATGACCCCTAATAATATTAACGTATTGAACTGAATGCTTCTTATATCTTGAATCGTATCTGATATTGGTAACAATCGAATATAGTTCCACTGATTAATTTCGGATGTCGTTCTTGAGATGATATATTGCTCTTCATTAAGTGTAATAAATTGATGATTATCAAATTGTTCATCAGTGTAGGACAAGAGCTGATTGAACTCAGAATTTATAATATCATTGCAGCCTATTGATGAGACAAGACAACGCTGATTGTCATCAGTAATCATAAAGATACCATTATAAGTATCACTGCTAGATTCCATCATATTCAGAATAGTAGATTCTTTCACAAGAATAAGCATTGAGCCAGGTGAATTACTTCCACCTATTGGCATAGGTAATACAAAACTAAGTAGATTAACTTTATGACCACCAGGGACATATACAGTTTCAACAGGTCTAATGATAGGTTCTGTAGCGTTATTCAGATCTTGGTACATTTGTTCAGTAGACCATTGTTCATATACATAACCTACCCCTTTTTTTGAAAAATCATCTATTGTGTATGCGCTTCCAGTTTTGCTGAAAAAATAATCGATATTATTAAGATACAGTAATGAATTTTCTATAAATGCATCCGTAATATTATATTTGCGCATCTCACTAGCGATAATAACTTTCTGATATTCATTTTCAGGAGCCATATATGGTTTGATTGCACGATTTTGCATAATTTCTGCGGGGAGATTGTAAGCATACTTCGTAAAGATATCCATAGAGTTCATCAGTTGCTCTGTCACATGCATGTTCCAAGCACTAGCTTTATCTTTAACGATAGCAGTAGAATACGGATAATAATATGCCAATATAGCGGCAATCGGTAGTATAAGAATGGATAAGTATGAGATCAAAAATTTAATTAATAACGGTTTTTTTACCATTAACACATCTCCAATCACTTAAACTATTGAATTTGATTATAACATAGGCATTATTTAATTAGATGTATATTAAGTATTAAATTTTTGGGCGTGTTATTAGTATGTTGCAGGGGTAAGTAGTACTATAATAAGGATGGAGTATTATTTTTACGTGCAAGTTTGTAATGCCCATAATTGGAAAATTCAAATCGACAAAATTAACCAATTAAAGGTAAATATAAGTTATAATAATATAAGTAACCTTAATTTGTTCGGAAGAGAATGATGCATGAACTGCGATATTGCAGGGGGAACAACGATTGGTCATCGCAGCGCCAGGTAATGAAAAGTTAAGTGTATGCTTCCGATGTTACTTTTCATCTATTAAGATGATTGTCGAGAAGTAATGAAAAGTTAAGTGTATGCTTCTGATGTTACTTTTCATCTACTAAGATGATTATCGAGAAGTAATGAAAAGTTGTAGGAGGAACAAAATGAAATTATTATCTTATAAGTGGAAAATGGTGTTGGTCGTATTAATAATGATATTAAGTGCATTACTATTCGTAGCATGTGGTGTGCAAAGTAAAGAACTAGATAAGGAACAAACTGTAGACCAGAGTAAAGGACAATCTGCTGTGTCGAGCAATGATGAAGATGGAGTACAGTTAGGTAAGGATGAAAGTGTTCTAGAAATAGATGAGACAACCGAAGATCTAGAATCGTTATTTACTAACCCTGTAGCTGAAATTTCAGGGGGAAATATATATATGGATATTACTGAAACTGGAGAGTACATGCTTCAAATCAATGATCAGAGCTATACATACAATTGGACAGGAATGACGCCAAGAGGTATTCTACCGAGCATGGCACTAGAAGATTTTGATAGAGACGGACAAGATGAACTAGCTGTCATACTATACGTAGGTTCTGGAACGGGGATATCAATATCTGAGTTACATATGTTAGAAATTAATCAGGTTGGAGATGTGCAACAAGTTTATGAATATTTGTATCAACCTGATCAATATATTAGTGAGCTTCAAGAAAAAGCTAGTATTCGATTATTCGAACAGGCTTCTCTATTGAAGGGTGAACTAGCGTTTGGTGAAAATAGTTTTGAGGTTGATCTTCAAGATCTTCAAGCTCCCGATTATGGAACGATTAATGACACATTAATATGGGGGAACATTACAGAATTTTCTGTAGAAGATCAACAATTAATTGGAACGTTTGGTGTAGCAGTTGGTGCAGAAAAGATTGTTTCTCCTATTTACATTGGGAAACTGAATACAGTCATTAGTTATAAAGACGGCGAATTCACAATGAGTCAGTATGAATTCGAAGAGTATGAAAACAAATAAAACGAGAATAAGTTACAGGTGTATCTTTCCTCCTGTGGAAATTGAAAAATAGCTCTGTCACATTATTTGTGACAGAGCTATTTTTCAATTAGGGAAAAGGTTGAGATGGTCTGGATTGTTCCACCATCGCATGTTGTTAACCTGCAATTTATAGTAGTAAGTGTCAAAAGCTCGCAAAGTAGCTTTGCCTTCATTTATACCTCCATAGTCGCTACAGCGAAGAGAATTAATCACTAGTGGAAAAGCGAAGCGTTCGTTTTTGTCCTGGGATTTATACCGCTATTAATTTTTCAATAAATCCGAGGACAACGGCGATTGGAACAGTGATTTTTTCTCGAAGCGAGTGCACGGTGACTCCGATTGGAACGGTGATTTGTTCTCGAAGCGAGTGCACGGTGACTCCGATTTATAAACTTATCTCATATTGACAGTCATATTGGTACATCTTTCTTCCATAAGATAGATAGTAATAATGCTTTATTTAAGGAGGAGAATGATGAAGGTAGTTATCCTTGCAGGAGGAAGAGGGACCCGTATTAGCGAGGAATCTCATCTTAAGCCTAAACCAATGATTGAAATTGGAGATATACCGATACTACTTCACATTATGAAGACTTACTCTTTCTACGGATACAATGAGTTTATTATTTGTCTTGGTTATAAAGGTTATGTGATTAAAGAATATTTTGCCAACTACTACAGGCATATGTCTAAGGCTGTTACTTATGATTTCTCGTCTGGGGATACCGTTGAAGTTCATCATAATACAGTAGAGCCGTGGAAAGTTACTCTAGTGGATACAGGAATAGATACCTTAACGGGAAGTCGTGTGAAACGGGTGGAATCCTATATTGGCAATGAAACCTTTATGCTGACATATGGGGATGGTCTAGCTGATATCAATATTAATAACCTCGTTAAGCATCATCAACAAGGCAAATGTTTGGCAACGATGACAGCCGTTCAACCGGATGGTAGATTTGGCAGACTAGAACTCGATGGAGATCAAGTTATTGGCTTTAATGAAAAGGTAAAAGGAGATGGCGCTTGGATTAATGGTGGTTACATGGTATGCGAACCAAAAGTATTTTCTTACATTCACAGTCTAGATGATTCGATATTGGAGCAAGGTCCATTACAACAATTAGCTGCAGATGGACAGCTCCAAGTATATAAGCACGATAAGTTTTGGCAACCGATGGATACGCTCCGTGAAAAAATTGTACTTGATGAACTTTGGAAAAATAACAAAGCACCGTGGAAAGTATGGCGTGATGACTAAACAAATAAGGTCAAATAAAGTAAACTGTGAATTGTAATAATGGTGCTGATGAATGAGGTTGGAGTGGGAGTGAAGTAACATGAAGATGTCTCTTACGAATGCACAACTTAAACAGTATATATTGCATCAAATTATTCATTTTTTCCCGGATGATAAATCATACTCAGGAGATCAATTGTTCGAACTTGCCTTGCAAAGAGCACTTGAGCGAACGGAATATTGCTTTCAACATGTTGCTTTGCCAGCATTTCATCAAGACGGAATCACTAAATTTTCTCACTTACATAGTGACCAATATACGCTGTTTTTATGGTTTTTGTCTAATGAAGTGTGGAAAGGTTATGAGGATACAGAACTTGCTTCTAAGTTGTTTTATTTGAACAAAATATTAAACGGTGTGCTCTGTATGTACGATGCCGGAATGCCTAATATATTTCTCATTGTTCATGGAGGTGGGGTAGTTCTAGGCAAGGCGCAATACGATGATTTTTTTGTGTGTTACCAAGGTTGTACGGTAGGAGCAATCGAAGGGGTCTATCCTGTACTTGGAAAAGGTGTAGCGATGGCCCCACATTCGAGCATCATTGGACAATGTCATGTTGGTCATCGAGTAACGATCGGGAATCAAGCTTTACTTCGCAATACTAATGTACCTTCTGATAGCTTATATTTATCCGATATTACGACAGGTGCTCACCGACAGCAATCATCTAAATCGCCTTGGGCACAACAATTTTTTAATGTGCCGATAAGGAGTGACCTTAAGAAAATATGAAACAACCTACCGTATTAATAAGTGGTGCAAATGGGTACATTGCGCAGCATCTCATTGAGAGGTTAAGAACCAAGCAATATCAGGTTACTACTGCTTCAAGAGGTGGTAATAGTGACTTCTATATGGACTTTTCTCAACCTTATCAAATCTCTCTGCAAGATATTACAAATATTGATGTAATGATTCATACTGTATCTCCGAATGAAGAACTGTATCGCACTGATCCTTATCGAGGACTTTCCGAGAATGCAACAGGCATTCATGCTGCATTAGACTTTTGTGTTCGTAATCATATTCCTCGATTTATCTATTTCTCAAGCTTTCATGTATTTGGTAAAAGTGTAGGTGCATTACGCGAGCAAACATCTCTAGCTCCGATCAATGATTATGGGCTTGCGCATTCCGTTGCCGAACAAACGGTAGCGATGTATGACCGTCAACAGAAAGTTAACACTTGGATCATTAGACCATCTAATTTATATGGTGTTCCTATAAATTGCGATGCGTTCACTAGGTGGTATTTGATCCCTTTTAATTTTTGTACGCAAGCGGTGCAGCATCGTAGTATAACGTTACAATCGACGGGACAACAGCTACGTAATTTTGTAGCAATACAAGATGTATGCTGTGCTGTAGAGCGGATTATAGAGCAACGACCTGTAGAGAGAATTCATCATGTTTATGGCAAAGAGACATTAAGTGTGCTGCAATATGCCCAGCTTGTACAGCAGATAGCTTGGGAGAAATTCAAACTTGAGATTGATGTGAAATTTGCTGAAGGGAATGAGCAAGTCGTAACATTCGATTTCGGTAGTGAACATCCATATGAGCCTAAACATACGATCGCAGTTTTTGTAGAAGAAATGTTAAGCAAGTTATTAGCCCAGCAATGAAGGGAGTTGAGTAAAGTAATGAAATGTAGTATTTGCGGTAATTCAAGTGTATTAGTTGAGCGTTACGATGATGCGCCACACTGCATTATGGGACAGTATGATGCCCCGCAACTTCAGTTGCGAGACTTGGAAATATATCATTGCGAGCATTGCGGTCATTCACAAATTCCAGCACATGTGAATGAAGATTATTATGAAGAATATTCAATGGGGTCTTACTGGGGAGCTAGCTTTCGTGCGTTAAGATCGAAGCAAATCGAAAGGTTAGTCCAGCTTGCATCTAAGCAAGAGCGATTTCTTGATATTGGCTGTGGCGTAGGTCATTATTTAACGTTAGCTCAATCACATTTCAGCCAATTGTATGGGGTAGAACCTTCTTTAACTGGGGTGCAGGCATCAAGAGAAAAGGGCTTTGAGGTCATTCACGATTACTTTCATGAAGGAATAAGTTTTGATGAAGGTTTTGACGTCATTACTATTATTGAAGTGCTTGAGCATTTAGAACAACCTACTGATTTTCTGCAGCAAGTAGCTAAGTTACTACATGACGATGGAATATTGCTTATAGAGGTTCCTAACGGACAACGTATAATGGAGCAACGATTATTCTATAATCTGTGTACTGATCATATCCAATATTACTCGGTAACTAGTTTAGCGGAGTTGGCACGACAAGCTGGGTTGACGATAATCGCAGTACAAGAGTCGGCAGATCCTAATTTATTGGAGTTATATGTTAGGCAATCAAAGAAACCACTACCTGATTTTACTGCAAAAAGAGAGCAGGCACTAACGGGGCTATTAGATCAGATAAGTTCTAATGAGAAGATCGCAGCTTGGGGAGCGGGAGCAGAATCTATCTGTTTTATTGCGATGTTGAGCGATCGAATTCCACTCAACTGTATCTTTGATAGTGATCTAGCAAAGCATGGGCATACACTAGCGAATATACCTATTGTCCAAGCAACGAAAGAGCGAGTTAATGATTTCGACTATATTGTATTGTTTGCAAATGCTCATTATAAGCAGATAGCTACACAATTATCTGAATTAGGCTACAGTGGACAGCTATTAACCTTTCAGCTCACATAATGCTATTTCTCAAGGTAAGACGCGTTAAGGTGATAAGGTGAATGCTTCACTTAGTTAGATTTCACAAAGAGCGAGAGGCTCAGTAGTTAGTGAAAGGTTGAGGAGGATCGTTATGATTGTACATTCCACGCCACTTCTTGGAGCGAAACTGCTAGAAATAGAACCAATTAAAGATCAAAGAGGATATTTTGCGAGAACCTATTGTAAAAACATATTAGCCCAACATGGCATTGATTTTGAACTGAAGCAAGCGAATATCGCATTTAATGAACATACGTTAACGTTAAGAGGGATGCATTTTCAACGTCCACCATATTGTGAAGAAAAAATAGTCACCTGCTATCAGGGAGCATTATACGACGTTATTATAGATCTTAATAGAAATAGCTCCACATTCGGACAATGGTATGGGGTAACATTATCAGCAGACAACCAGTTATCACTTTATGTTCCAAAGGGATTTGCACACGGTTATGTTACTCTGCAAGCCAGTACGGCTATTCACTACATGGTTAGTGAATTTTATACTCCTTCACATGAATCAGGAATTCGTTGGAATGATCCTGCCATCAATATTGAATGGCCACAACGACAAAACTTATCGATATCAAGTAAGGATCAACAATGGGAATGGTTTGATATGGAGCAAGGAGGCATTCTGATGAAGGAGGGGCACAGTGGCTAATTTGACTTCAGATCAATTACTTAAATCTTGTGAGAATATATATGAAGATATGCTTCAATTATTAGAGAGTATAGAACGAAGTGAAGTGTATAGTGGACTTGTAACAGCATTATACAATAATCATCAAGTGCTTCAAACAATTGAGACTGAAGCGAGTAATTATACTAGACCACATCGTGTACCACAACTTACTGCGAATATCTACTATTATGAGGAGCAGTTACAACTTTATATCCAGCAAGAGGACAAACAAAGTATATACTATCATTTAAGGTATCATTATTGTAATCTCATACGTCTGTTATGCTATGAAATTGCTTATATTGTAGAGCAGGACGTAGATATTAAACATTATCCTAAGTTGTATCCTGATCTAACAGCTATTAATCATCAATACATTATTGAACAAGGAAAACAAGCGAAATATGAAGTAAGCGTAGTACTACTTGCATATAATAATTTGCAATTTACTAGTCAATGCATTGAAAGTATTATACAAAATATGGATGGTATTAATTATGAATTAATCGTTGTAGATAATGGATCGACAGATGGGACAAAGACATACTTCGAGTCACTATCAAATGCAAAAGTTATTCATCTAAACAGTAATATTCATCTCGTTAAAGGCTTCAACATTGGCATGATGGCAGCTGAAGGGAAATATATCGCTGCCGTATGTAATGATTTTATATTTACTCCGAATTGGCTAAGCAATCTACTTATTTGTCTAAAGTCTGATGAAAGTATCGGTTTCGTATCCCCAGGTGCCACATACATTTCGAATTATCAATCCATCAACATTCCATTCCATTCTATTGAAGATTTCCAACAACGTGCCAGAGAATATAACGTAAGTGATACTAGTAAATGGGAAGAGCGTGTTGTGTTGCTTCCTAATGTATTATGTTGTCCTACTGCATTACTTGATGCTATTGGTTATTATGATACTCGGTACTATCGTGGTGAATTTCTAGACGATGATATTAGCTTCCGTATACGTCGAGCTGGATACAAACTAATTTATTGTGGTGATACGGTAACCCATCATTACGGTAGCTTAACAACAGCGTCTGATCATGCAACGAATTCACTACAGGAAGGCCGTAAAATATTTAATGATCGCTACAATATTGATGCTTGGTTAGATGCTCGTAAAAACCAAGCATGTCAATTTATAGATTATAGTGGTTTTACTAATGTCACAACCATTCTAGGTATTGATGTGAGGTGCGGATCGTCGCTGATTGATTTGAAAAATAAGATTTGGGCGAATCATGGTGTTAAAACGGAAGTTTTAACATGCACAAGTGAAACGAAGTATATAACCGATCTGCAATCCATTTCTAAGCGAGTGTTTCATATTGAACAGCTAACGCAATTGCCTCATGAGCTTAAGCATTCGGTTGATCTAATCTATATAGAACAGGGGATAGATCAATACGAAGGCAATATCGATGAAATTTTTCAATCATTAACAGAGCTATTACGTCCAAATGGTCAAGTGATATTTTGCTGTCATAATCGCTTAAGTGTAGAAATGATGAAAGAAACGTACGTTCAATCGCAAAGACAAAGTAATTTTTGTCGATTTTCTATACCCGAAATTAACTGGATAGCGAATAAACATCGATTAGAGCTAACTTTTCAAAAAGATTTTGTACCATTAGCGGATGAGAAACGATCGCAAGCAATTATAGCGCTAACTCAATTTATTGCGGGGATTAACTATAATTATGCTATACATCTGGAATCACAAATGAATTCACACTATAGCTTGTTACAGATGAGCTATCGTACAGAAGAGATGATATAGAATTTATGAGATGGCGGTTAGGAGTGTCAAAAATGATAAATGGATCTAACATTGACGCATCTTTCTGGTCTGGCAAACGAGTATTCGTTACTGGACATACTGGCTTTAAAGGAAGTTGGTTATCGATATGGCTACATCGACTAGGTGCTAAAGTAACAGGTTTTTCATTGCCTGCATCAACGAACCCTTCACTTTATGAACTTGGGAAGATCGGAGAATTAATAGATCAATCTATCATAGGTGATATTACGAAGTATGATGAGTTAGTTAATGCTATACAGCAAGCTAAGCCGGAAATTGTTTTTCATATGGCAGCTCAGCCATTAGTGCGTAAATCTTATGATGATCCGATCGCTACGTATCAGACTAATGTAATGGGTACTGTTCATTTATTAGAGGCAGTACGTTCATGCGAGACTGTAAGGGCGGTTGTAAATGTAACGACAGATAAATGTTATGAGAATCAAGAATGGTATTGGGGTTATCGAGAGAATGACAGATTAGGTGGGTATGATCCTTATTCGAATAGTAAGGCTTGCGCAGAGCTTGTTACATCTGCTTACCGACAATCATTTTTAAGTGAAGCACATATTCATGTAGCTACCGTCCGAGCAGGAAATGTCATAGGAGGAGGAGATTGGTCAGAAGATCGACTCATTCCTGATTTGATGCGCTCACTTATAACAAAAAAAGCTATTATATTGCGGAATCCTGAAGCTGTAAGACCGTGGCAACATGTTCTTGAACCAATTTCAGGCTATTTAATGTTAGCAGAGCGATTATTTGAAAATGGTTCTGCATTTGCTCAAGGATGGAATTTTGGTCCTAGAACGGAAGATATTCAAACTGTTCAATATATCGTGAAACAATTACTAGCGAAATGGCAAGGTGAACATCCAGGATATGAAGTGCAGCGACAAGAAGCGAAGCATGAAGCGAAGTTATTAATGCTTGACTGTTCAAAAGCAATTAAGGAACTCGGATGGCAACCGCATTGGAATTTGACGGAAGCATTAGATGCGACATTAGATTGGTTTCAAGCTTATAATAGGGGAGAAAATTTATTGCAGTTGTGTCAGCAGCAGATTACACAATATGAACTTGCAACAAGTAGTGGGAATGCGTAGCGGGTAGAAGTGACTAAGAACTTAATGGTATTAAAAAAGCGCAATAACTCTGTTCCATCTCAGAGACATTGCGCTTTTTGTGTTTGTTTTGTATAAGTTTACTTTGCTTCGTTTTAGTCATTTTCGTTCCGGTTTGAATGGCAATATGCTGTCCACCTCGTTGTAAACTTATTAAATCGAAACCTTTTTGCTTCGCTCGTTTTTCACGCATTTTACGCGCTGTACTTTTAGCCACATTAATCATCTCCAAATCTAGAATTACTACCTCTTTATTATACTATAAATTATTATAAAAGCTCAGTTTTCATAATAATTTAATTGTTGGAAGATCATCTAGAATACAACATATAGGAACTGCTCATACTATCGGGGACGCTCCTAGGGTGCTTCGAGGACCAAACACTTGAGGGAGCACGCTGCGAGAACTAATCGCTGTTCCAAATAAAATTAGGCGAAACGGTAGAAGGGATTATACAAACGAAAAAGTTTCATTTATAATAATAAATAATCGGATATATAAATGATATACATAAGTTTGTAATGAATATTTCAATAATAATAAAACGTTTACAAGTTGATTTTTATTGAAAATATCAAAAAAATAATCACTAAAATAATAAAAATATTGTAATTCCGATTAATCCGATGTAGTATAAAGGAAATATTAAAAAACAGATGGGGGAACTACTATGAAAAAGATTTTTTCTACTATGATATCGCTAATACTAATTATTGCGGTTGTAGCAGCTTGCTCAAGCAATAATGGAAATACAACACCTAATAACTCGACTAACACTGGTAATGAAGTTAGCGGTGAGCCGAAACAAGGTGGTAATCTTATTATCGCTGTAGCGAGTGACCCAGTTATTCTTAATCCTAACTATGCAGGTGATCGTGTCAGCTTAACGATTAATCAATCACTATATTCTCCTTTATTCCAAGTGTCTGATGGAGAAAAAACATTCTATCTTGCAAAAAGCCTTGAGCTTTCTGAAGATGGTCTTACTTATACAATGACATTGCGTGATGATGCAAAATGGCATGATGGTGAGGCTGTTACAGCAGATGATGTAGTATATACAATCGAGAAGATTGTTGATGAAACTCAAAATAGTCTACTTCGTGAAAACTTCATCGTTGGTGGCAAACTTATTGAAGTTGAAAAAGTTGACGATTATACAGTGAAATTTAATTTACCACAAGTTAATCCAGCATTTGAAGCAACTTTAGTACAAGTATTCCCTATTCCTAAACATATCTATGAGAATGAAACAAACTTAGAAAAAAGTGATAAAAACAATGCTCCAATTGGATCTGGTCCATTCAAATTCAAAGAGTACAAAACAGGTGAATATGTATCACTTGAACGTTTCGATGATTATTATGGCGGAAAACCTTATCTAGACGGAGTAACATACCGTATTGCTAAAGATACAAATACAGCTAATCTAGCACTTCAAAATGGTGAAATCCATGTGAAATATGTAGATCCTCAAGATGTTTCAACAATTGAAGCAACAAACAATTTTGCAATCTATCCTTATGAAGAAGGTCGCCTTGCATATTTGAACTTCAACCAGATTAGTGACACTGGTGTGCTGAATAACATTGAGGTTCGTAAAGCATTATCATACGCACTTGATCGTGATGAATTAATTCAAGTAGCTTATACATCTAGCGATTATGCGAATGCAGCACATTCATTCTTAACACCAGATGGTTTGTTCCATACCAACGATGTAACATCTTATGATTATGATCCTGAGAAAGCGAAACAAATATTGTCAGATGAAGGTGTAAGTAACTTAAAACTAAGATTTATTGTATCAAGTGGTAATAAAGCACAAGAAGCCGTAGCGTTATATGTACAACAAAAACTTGGTGAGATTGGTGTACAAGTTGAGCTTCAAACGATGGATTCATCAGCATATGGTCAAAAGCTAAATACTCCAACTACAACAGATTATGAAGTATTCCTAGGTGGATATATTATGGGCTATGATCCAGATGCCTACCGTATTCTATTCACAACAGATTCATCATCTAATTACAGCCATGTTTCTAATGCCGACATCGATGCATTATTCCTTGCAGGTGCAGGTGAAGGTGACGTTGCGAAACGTGAAGAAATTTACAAACAAGTTCAAGAGCTTATCGCATCTGAAGCAATTCAATATCCAATTGCATACACGAAAACGATTGTAGCAGTAAGTAATCAATTCGGTGGCGTTGAAGAAGCTAAGTTGAAACCAGTATATATCTTTGAAGATCTATCAAAAATATATATGAAATAATCGTAAGATCAAATGAACAAGTATGCAAAAAAATAAGCTGATTACTCAGCTTATTTTTTTGCTACTAAGTAGAGGGAGAATATGTTATGAAACAACTCATAGCGAAACGATTACTGCAGACAATTCCATTGCTCTTTTTTGTCTCAATTGTTAGCTTTGTGATGATCAAGGCTGCACCTGGTGATCCTGTGCTTAACTTCGTCACACCTAATATGCATGCGGAAGATATTGAGAGAATTAGACATAACTTAGGACTGGACAAACCTGCATACGTACAATACTTCATATGGTTAAAGGGTGTTTTGCAAGGTGATCTAGGTTATTCACTAATTAATCACCAACCTGTCTTGGGTCAAATTGTTGAACGTATTCCAGCAACTGTAGGCCTTATGAGTGGAGCAATTATTATTGCTGTTTTATTAGCTATCCCATTAGGTTTGATTGCAGGCTCAAATCGTAATCGTTTTGTTGATAAATGCATTAATATGTTTTCATACATTGGTATATCGATTCCCGGATTCTGGTTAGGGATATTATTTATCTATTTCTTTGCAGTGAAATTAGGATGGCTTCCAAGTATGGGGATGAGGACAATCGGGGTAACGTCAACTTGGGATGTTATTAAACACGCAATATTACCATGTAGTGTACTTGCTATTGGATTTCTATCTGTCTACGTACGCTATATTCGCTCGAGCACTATTGGACAACTTAAGGAAGATTACGTGCAAATACAATATGCATTTGGTTCCTCCAAAAAACAAGTTTTATCACGACATGTACTAAAGCATGTATTACTACCTATTATTACGTTACTTGGTATGTCAGTTGGGGATATCGTAGCAGGTGCTATTGTGACAGAGACGGTATTTTCATGGCCTGGACTAGGATCACTTGGAATGACTGCTGTTAAAGGGCTAGATTATCCTTTAATAATGGGAATAACATTATTATCTTCTGTCATGCTAATACTAGGAAATTTAATCGCGGATATATTATATAGTTTTGCTGATCCAAGAATTAAGAAGATGAGGTGAGAATAGATGAACCGAACTAAATGGAGCAATGTGTTACATGAGCTATATCATAATAAAATAGGTCTTGTAGCTGTAGGCATTCTATTCATGTTCACGTTGGGCGCAATCTTTGCGTTTCTTGCACCTCATGACCCAAATAAATTGAATGCATTGATTCGTTTACAAGCACCGAGTGGTGATCATTTTTTTGGAACAGATGATTACGGGCGTGATTACTTTGCGCGAGCATTACATGGTGGAAGAGTATCATTATTAGTTGGATTTTTCGCCATGATCGTAGCTACTTTTATTGGAGTAACAATTGGCGTAATGGCAGGTTATTTTGGCGGTAAACTCGATAATATTTTAATGCGTCTAGTTGAAGTTATTATGTCCATTCCATCATTTCTAATTTTATTATTATTAAGTATTTATCTTAAACCCAATATCGGAAATCTTATAATAATTATAGGGTTCCTCATGTGGATGAATGTATCCCGTATTATTCGAGCAGAGACGATGACGTTAAAGGAGCGTGAATATGTACTGTATGCAAAAGCATCGGGACAAAACTCTTACGGCATCATTGTTAAGCATATACTACCTAACCTTATACCAACGATCATTGTTGGTGCGACGAACACGATAGCATCCGCTATCCTAATGGAATCATCACTTAGTTTTCTAGGATTCGGTGTACAAGCTCCTTCTGCTACTTGGGGAAGTATGCTCAATAATGCTCAAGGTTATATTGCGGGGGCTCCTTATTTAGCCATATTCCCAGGCTTACTAATCTTTTTAACTGTACTTAGCTTTAACATTTTAGGCGATATATTACGAGTAGGTTTTGAACCCAAACTCGTTAAAAAATAAGAAAAGGAGAGACATGATATGACAGATTCCAAAAGACTGCTAACAGTTGAAGGGTTGGAAGTATCCTTCTTCACGAATCATGGTGAGAATCAGGCTGTACGTAACGTAAGTTTTCATATTGATGAAGGCGAAACGTTGGGTATTGTCGGTGAGTCAGGTAGTGGTAAAAGTGTAACTGCCAAATCCATTCTCTCCTTAATACAGCCTCCTGGCAAGATCAAATCAGGGGATATTCGTTACAAGGATCAATCGTTACTTCAACTATCTGAGAAGGAATGGAAACAAATTCGTGGTAATCAAATCGCGATGGTATTTCAAGATCCGATGACTTCATTAAATCCTGTAAAAACAATAGGGTATCAAATGGCCGAAGTCATTCAAAGACATCGTAAATTATCTAAGCGAGAAGCAAGAAACGAAAGTGCCAATATGCTTAAAAAAGTAGGTATATCTGAACCTGAGCGAAGGCTTGATCAATATCCTCATGAATTTAGTGGTGGGATGAGACAGCGCGTTATGATCGCGATGGCATTATCTTGCCAACCTGAATTGTTAATCGCGGATGAACCGACAACTGCGCTCGATGTTACGATTCAAGCGCAAATTCTTGACCTCATTGATGACATTAAATCAGAAACAAATACTTCTGTTATTCTTATTACGCATGATCTAGGCGTAGTAGCACAAGTATGTACACGAGTGCTAGTTATGTATGGTGGGATGGTGATGGAAGAA
This sequence comes from Paenibacillus endoradicis, assembly GCF_024721975.1. Next base: position 236,161 of record NZ_JANQBB010000007.1, read on the forward strand.
GCGAAGGTAGAAGATTTATATCGCCATCCAGCCCATCCATATACGCAAGGGTTACTGCAATCTGTACCTTCAAGAGCAGGCGCTTCCAGAGAGCGTCTTGTACCAATTGAAGGAACACCACCGTCCTTAATTGATCCACCTTCAGGCTGTCCATTCCGTGACCGTTGTGTACATGCTTTCGATCGTTGCGTTGAAAGACCACCATTATTTGAAGTAGGGGATCAACATCGCTCGGCTTGTTGGTTATCTGATCCGTCAAGCGAAAGGTAAAAGATGCGAGAGGAGGAACGACGGTGAAACCATTAGTTGAAGTTAGAAATTTGCAGAAGCATTTTGTGAAATCAACAGATTTCTGGGGTAAACCCAAAGAAGTGCTAAAGGCAGTTAACGGAGTCAGCTTTCAAATATATAAGGGTGAAACCTTTGGTTTAGTTGGAGAGTCTGGTAGTGGGAAATCTACTGTTGGGCGCTGCATGTTGCGCTTATATGATTATACAGAGGGTTCCATTATGTATGATGGACAAGATATCTCGCGTATGAACGATCAGCAACTGAAACCGTTTCGTAAAAACATTCAATCGATTTTTCAAGACCCTTATTCTTCTTTGAATCCAGGTCTGAACGTATATGAGTTAATCAGTGAGCCTATGGACATTCATGGAATGGTCAAAGGTAATGAAAGAAAAGAACAAATTATAGCACTTCTTGAGCGAGTAGGCTTAAAGGCGGAACACTTGTACCGTTATCCTCATGAGTTTAGCGGTGGTCAACGACAACGTATTTCAATAGCAAGAGCATTGGCGACGAAACCAGAATTCATTATATGCGATGAACCAATTTCGGCACTAGATGTATCGGTACAAGCACAGGTCGTTAATATGCTGGAAGACTTGCAAGAAGAATTCGGCTTAACATATCTTTTTATTGCCCATGACTTATCGATGGTTCGTCATATTTCTGATCGGATTGGCGTTATGTACGGTGGTAGAATCGTTGAAATAGCTAGTAGCGATGAGCTATATGAAAATCCGCTACATCCCTATACGCAAGCATTGCTATCTGCAATTCCAATTCCTGATCCAACGGCTACTCGTGAGCGGATTCGTTGGAGTCCTGATCCGGAGGAGTGGAGTAATGGCGACCATGAGCTTGTAGAAGTAACTCCAGGCCACTTCGTCGCTGTTCACTCGTGATCACGATGAGTACACTAACGTAGCTTAGTCGACGGCGAAACTGCCATTCATCGCTTGCGCAAGTGCTCGTGTACCAATAACGTACACTCCGCGCTTCGCGTCACTGGCTTCATGGCATCTTCTTGGTGCTGACGAGCGAACTCTCGGGTGAGGTGATTGTGATTGAAGTAACTACAAGATGATCGCTTGTGTACTAGAGACGTACTTGCTAGCTTAGTCAGAGGAGAATATATATTGAATGGAGGACTAATATGAGTGAAACTATAGTGAAATTATCACAGAATAATGCTTTAATGGTAGAACAACTTCGTCAAAAAGGTTTTTCTGATGAGCAAATTGTTAATGATGCAATAGCTCGAAATCTTCCAATTGATGATAGTATGTTTGAATTTGACTTTAATGAGTTAAGTAATTTTGTGGAGCAAGAATTGAGTACACTTCAATCTGCACTTCGTGATGGATACCAGATTAAGTATAATACAATTCGTGGTATTCGTTGTTGGATTCTTATTGTATTTGAGCAAGATCCAGTGTTAGTGTTCGATGCTGGTAAAGAGGCAGTATTTGCAACGCTGAATAAAGCACAGCAGCAACAAATACAGCAAGTATTATCTCATGGCTGGCAGCTGTCATTACTGAATGAAGAGACTGGCGAAGTTGTTATTAAACCTATTGGCTAATAACAAAGTTAAATGTTAACGAGGTTATTTCATCATAAATGTGATGGGATAACCTCGTCTTTGTTAGCTATGTTAAATTTCGTTGTTGTTTTGTAATCGGGGCTTTGCCGATACCCGATTTCTATTTACAGCAAGTTGTTATGAATCATATTAGCGTTTGTTATTCTATATAGCTTTATCAATTTTTACCTGTCTCATTTGATCATCGAGAAGGTAGGCGACTTAATACATGCGTCGATTGAATTCTTTTTGTAAAAAGAAAAGAGCCCTCTTTTGTAAGAGAGCTCTCGCGTCAATTTTGCTACGAGCAACTCAAGCCATTGCTGCTTTTGAATCACTATGTTGCGGGTTATATGCCTGCAATCCTGCTTGGTTCAACAGATTCCAGGGCTTGTTGTAGTGCGGCTGGAAGAAAAAGTCGACAAAAGCCAGCTCATCCATCGTCATATGATTTTGAATGCAGACCGATAGTGTATTAATTGATTGTGTTAGGTCTGCTTTAGACAGTACTTGCGCTCCTACGATACGACCGTTTGCCTCTTGGTACACGACTTTCAGTAGCGCCTTCTCATAGGTAGGCATAAACTCTGGTCGGTAATGATCATTGATTGTGATAGATTTCACAATCATACCCGCATCAATTGCCGCCTGTTCGGTCATGCCGGTACAAGCGATATTCAAGTCAAATATTTTAATACCAGAAGTCCCTTGGGTCCCCATATATCTCACCATTGGCTTCATTAGATTTCGTGCGATAAGCGTCCCCATCCGAACCGCATTCGTTGCCAAAGGAATATAAGCATGCTGACTGGTTGGGTTATATCGGACCGCACAACTATCTCCTGCAGCGAACACATCCGCACAGCTTGTGCGCATATAATCATCGACGATGATTGCACCATTGCTCAATTGGTCAACCTGACCTGCGAGCAGCTCTGTATTAGGACGGAAGCCAATGCACATAATGACAAGATCAGCTTCATATTCGCCACCTGTCGTGATTACACGATTCACTTTGCCGTTGTAGCCTTGAAAACCAGTTACCGTCTGGTTAAGTGCAAGCTCAATATGGCGCTGCTTCATCGCTTCCTCAACGAGATCTGTATACTCACGGTCCAGATACTTGAATAAGACACGAGGCGTATTGTCGATAACCGTCACCTGCTTGCCAAGTTGTTCGAATGCTTCAACCAGTTCAATCCCAATATAACCTGCTCCTACAACGACGATTCGCTGTGCCTGCTGTGCTCGCTCAATAATAGCCTTAGCATGTGCATAGTTTTTGCAAAGCATAATATTATCCAGATCCATGCCGCCCAGCTTAGGAATAATCGGCCATGAACCAGTTGTAACAACCAACTTGTCATAGCTGTCAATCTTAATCTCATCTTTTATAATATCGCGGACTGTAACTGTCTTTGCTTGCGTGTCTACTGCAAGTACTTCATGAAGCATGTTTGTCTGAACACCTAGTTTTTTCAACTGTTCTGGTGAAGAGTAGAAGAGTGATTCCGGATCTTTCACGACACCTCCAACATTTAGCGCGATCCCGCAAGATAGAAACGAAATATTATCATTTTTCTCATATACGGTGATTTCAGCTTGAGGATACAGCGTAGCCATCTGTGTAACAGCAGCAGTTCCGGCATGTGTACAACCAATTACGATCACTTTCATAGTGGTTAGCCTCCTTAAAATGGTTGATCTTAAAATGTTATGAAATAAACTAGAAGTTAAATTGTGAAAACAGGTTGACGTTGTGAATTAATTCACAAAAGTAAATAAAAAATATTTGATGTTTGAAATATGACTCAATTATAACATCTTTGTGATTAATATCACAATATCCTGTTGCTGCTATCATATGACAGATGAATACAATTTGCAAGTGAAAAGTGAAAAAAATCACAATGTCGACAAATATTCATTATAGCGTCGTAAATCTTCTTAATCACCCAGTACTCCTGCTTCTAGGTGATAACGAAATATCGCGATAAGCATCATAAATTCATGGTGTTGTTTTTATGAGACCTCAATGCTCGTATAAGCAATATGTACGCATGATAGTAAACAGCGATTGACAAAAAAGAGGATCTGCCTAATACTAATTGATAATCATTATCACTACTTTTAGGTGAAATCAACTCAAATAGATTGTGGAGCAGATCGGAGTGAAATGCAAGGATGAAGCTAGAAGATCATATTGTCGCATGGAATCATGCTTCTGTTAAAGTACTGGATATTCGTCATACTGTGATAGAGCCTGGGGACAAGCTGCAAGGCTACATATTACCTGCATGTGGATTTATCTACTGTGTGCGGGGAACGGCCAGCTTGAATCTCAACGGCATAGATTATGACGCAGACCCTCACTTTATTGTGCACGGTGGCAAAGGCATGCGTCTAAGTATTGAGGCAGGGGAGATGTTTGAATATTATCTATTATTCTATAGAGCCTCCTTGCCAGGAAGAAAGGATTTAGCAAGACTTTTGGAGCGCAGCAATCCATTTCGGATGCAGTATGGCTTCGAGTCTTTGGAGCCATTGCCACTATACTATCAATTAATGGCAATGGAGCAGCTCTGGGAACAAGGAAGCCTATTGGAAAAAATTCAAGTTAAAGGCTTGTTCTATCAGTTTGTACATGAATTATTGAAGCAATTTACAAAGGATGGAATTAACCTCAGGCAACCAGATGTCATTGGACAGGTTGTTCGCTATATTGAGGAGCATTATCGTCACAATTTATCACTAGAATCTATTGCGGAGCAATTTAATTACAGTCCGGGTCATTTATCGACGCGCTTTAAGGGAGAGACGGGGTTCAGCTTGATCGAATATTTAATACGATTCCGACTTCAACATGCAGAAGAGCTATTACAATGTACGGAAGCTCCACTTCGCGATATTGCAAAAGAAGTTGGATATAGCGATGTATATTACTTTAGTCGTGTGTTCCGTAAATATAATGGTCAATCTCCTATACGATTCCGCAAGGAAAGCAGGAAGATGAGTTTATCGGAGAATCGTCCATTTACCGCCACCAGATTCTCCATTGGCGAGAATATACCATCCCGATATAATGTTATTGAGTATGATAATCATTATCATAATAATTTAATCGGAGGGTCTTCATCTATGCGAATAACAAAAACATCAAGTTTTATCGTAGCTATGCTACTGAGCTTTACCTTAATTTTGAGTGCTTGTGGATCTGCAAACGTTGGTTCTAACGCCACGAATTCTAATGGATCTAAAGCTTCTGAAGTTACATCCTCAACAACCAATAATTCAACTGACAGTACCAATAAAGAGGCTCAGACAAGAACAATCTCAACGCCGAAGGGAGATATTGTCGTGACTGCTAATCCAGAGCGAGTAGTCGCATTATATCTTCAAGGCGATCTTATTGCACTTGGTATTAAGCCAGTAGGTACTTCTGATGTCTTTGAAGGAGCGGCCTTTGCAGAAGTGATGGACGGTATTGAAAGTCTAGGTACATGGTTTGAGCCTAATCCAGAGGCTGTTATGGCATTAAAGCCTGACTTGATCATCGTTCCTTCGGAAGAAACTTACGATAAGCTTAAGGATATAGCACCGACCGTTTATATTCCTTATGATATTCTGGCGACGGATGAACGTGTAATGAAGGTTGGCGAGGTATTTGGTAAGGAGCAGGAGGCACAAGCTATATTAGATCATTTCCATGAGAAGGTGGAGAACAGTAAGCAGAAGCTTGCTGAACTAGGAATTTTGAATAAGACCGTAACTATTATCGAGGGCGGCAAAAAAGAAATGGCGCTTATCGATAGCAAGCTTTATGGAAGAGGCTCTCAGATCATTTATGAATATTTAGGACTAGAAGCACCAGAAATTATTCAGAAGAAGATTGATGGAAGAGAGCAGTCTACTGGAGGGTTTATTTCTATGGAAGTATTACCTGAGTATATCGGGGACTTTGTATTCCGCTCTGTATGGGAAGGGGCTGATGATTTGTCGGGCAATCCAATTTGGAACAGCATCCCAGCAGTAAAAGAAGGTAGATTGATCGAAATTGATTTTGATTTTTCATATTATTCCGATATTTACTCTCTTGATAAGCAGCTTGATTTTGTAGTAGAGAGTCTAGTGTCAGCGTATGATAAAAAATAGAAAACTAGATAATAGAACAACCGATATTGCTCCTCTTGGGAAAAAATCATACTTCGGTCTGTTTTTACTGGTAGGGATAATGCTGCTGCTACTTTCAGTAGCAGCTTCTATCTCTTTTGGTTCTGCTTCCATGAGCCTGACAACGGCATGGACAGCTATTTTTAATTTCGATCCTGAACTGACAGAGCATCAGATTATTCATGCCCTTCGTCTTCCGCGTACGGCGGCAGATATTATTGCGGGTATGTGTCTCGCAGTAGCAGGTGCGGTTATGCAAGGTTATACGCGAAATCCGTTAGCCGATTCAGGATTAATGGGAGTAAATGCAGGAGCAGCTTTTGCAATGGCCGTTACGCTAGCTTTCCTTCCAGGGCAACTGCAGACCACAACATTGTTAGTTAGCTTTATTGGTGCTGGACTTGGTGCAGGTTTAACGTATCTTGCCGCTTCATTGAATCGTACAGGAATGACACCTCAACGACTAGTGTTGGCTGGAATATCATTTACAATGCTATTTGGCGCTATGGGATCATTTATCTCGTTAAACTATGGAATTGGCTTTTCTCTTGCTTACTGGACATCGGGTAGTGTGGCAGGAGCGACATGGGAGGAAATAAAGCTAGTCATTCCTTGGTTCTTAGGTGGGCTGGGTTTGTCTTTGTTCATTTCACGCTCCATTACTGCTTTAAGCTTAGGGGAAGAGATAGCAAAAGGCTTCGGGCAGCGAATCACTCTAGTTAAGATGCTAGCTACGCTTGCGGTTCTTTTGCTTGCTGGTGTATCAGTTGCTCTTGTAGGGCCGATTGGCTTTGTAGGGTTGATTGTACCGCATATCATGCGTTTTTTTGTTGGTGTAGATTATCGTTACATTATTCCCGCGTCAGCCATTTATGGGGGCGTCCTTATGGTTGTGTCGGATATTGCAGGAAGGCTGATTAATCGTCCTGCAGAGACAGCGCTGGGCATTATTTTTGCAATGATTGGTGTTCCTTTCTTCTTGCTAATTGCGAGTAAAGAGAGGAGAGCATTCAAATGAATATTGTTAAATCGCATAAGGCGATAATATGGATAACATCTCTCGTAGTACTACTTCTTGCAGGGGTTATTCTTAGTCTTAATATGGGAAAGATGTCCCTCAACCCATTTGAAGTACTTCAAGTCTTACTTGGACAGGGCCCTGAAGAGCATCATCTTGTTGTTTATAAGTTTCGTCTTCCTCGTATTGTATTAGCGATACTTGTTGGATTTGGGATGGCACTAGCAGGTGCTGTTATGCAGGCATTGCTACGCAATGATCTGGCTGATCCCGGTATGCTTGGTATTAGCTCAGGTTCAGGTCTTATGGTGTTGTTGATTATCTCAACTGTAAGCCTTCAAAGTACTGCTATAGCATTATTACTGCCGTTTATGGCATTCGTGGGTGGTTTGCTAGCAGCAATTCTGATTTATGTGCTAGCCTATAGAAAACATCGTATGATTTCTTCTACACGACTTGTCTTGACTGGTGTTGCGATTAATGTGGGGTTAAGTGCACTGACGTTATTTATGACTCTAAAGCTTGATGATCAGAAATATGAGTTTGCGCAGCGTTGGCAAGCGGGATATTTATGGGGAGATAAGTGGTCTTACATTGGCTTGTTACTACCATGGGTATTAATATTGTTTCTATATATTATTTCCAATGCACGAATATTAAATGTCATGGTGCTAGGTAATGAACCATCAATTGGATTAGGAGTCGATGTAAAGGGGAAATTTCTACGGCTCTCGATTGCGGCTGTAGGTATTGCTTCTAGCTGTGTAGCACTCGGGGGCTCGATCTTCTTTATTGGCTTGATTAGTCCACATGTGGCCCGCAAGCTGGTAGGTCAAAACTACAAAGTAGTTCTACCAGCTTCAGCGTTAATTGGTGCGATATTGCTGCTTGCAGCGGATACAATAGCTCGAACGATCAGCTTTAAGACTGATATTCCAGCAGGTATTATTGTAACCATGCTGAGTGTGCCTTACTTCCTATATTTATTGATGCGTTCTAAATAATTATCGATAACTATATAGGTCTTTGGGCATTAGACTGTACCCTATAGAATAGACACTAGAGAATTCTATTCTATAGGGTATTTTTATTTGTTATGAAGAAAAACATAAGTTAGGTAAATAGTAGGTGGATTTAGGACACATGATCACTATAATGGAAATAAGATACATATTATACAGGGCTAATATATAGGCAATAAGCATAAAACACCCTTAGTTATAGGAGCTGATCCTGTGGGAAGATCATTCGCAAATTTACATATCAATTCAAAAAACTTTGAGAAGACTGTCGAAGCATTAAAAGAGCTAAGTGAGGGGCATCCCGAAGTATTAGGTGAAAATGGGGATCAAGAGACCAAAGATGTCATGTACGTAAGCAAAAGCAACGAGAACTGGATCAGCGTACTCCACGATTATTTTGTATGGGGTACTGTGAAGGAGATCGGCAAAACGTTGTCCCAGCTTATCGAAGTGCCAGTGATGACTGCAGGATATATGAATGAGGAAATTTTCGAGTTGTCGTTTTTCAAGGATGGAGACATTCAGGCAGAAAGAATCTTTTGTGAAGAGTGGACGAGGGACGAATATGAACAACTCAAAGAAGAACGTCTTAATGATGACTACCTGCGCGAAGCATTCAATATTCATAATGAGGATTTTGACGACTTCATTAGTATTACGAGTCCAGCACAAGCTGTAGACAAGCTGTCGGAAATCGTAAGGATGTCTTTATGGAGTGATTCAGAGTGGATACCTTACGAAGAAACGCTCAAAAAACGATTTGTGAAATATGAATTTTGATTTGTTTATTCAATTTAATTTGCTATTGAGAATGAAAGATCTGGATTTTTTGTGAGAAATGAAAGTATTAGGTGTCCATACCGAATAACAAGTAGGGTGTTGCAGACTTCTACCCTAGGACAAGTAGGAGGTTCAAGGATGCGCAAGAAATGGAATTCATGACTTCCAAAAACAAAGTGGATCAAGGAATACAAGATTCCTTATTAAAGTTGGGTTTTCAAAAATGGAGCATCTGAACCAAGGATAGAAGAAAGGGTGATAGAAATGTCGAATAATAAACAAGCTAGTCCTTCTCCTAGTTCTGTTAGTAAAGTTGGTCGTTATTCTATCGACCTGACAGGTCCTAGCAGTCACACTCTTGTCATTCAGCCCGGTGTGGGCAGTCTATCCATTGGGCCGTTACAATTGGGGAAGAATGCAGACCTTCATGTCGAGCCTGCTGCGCACATCAATTGGACCGTATTCGATGTCTTTGCCACACCGGCGGGCTCTCCCTGTCCGCGATTTCTACATTATACAGGTAGTGACGCAGGCTTCTTTGACTGAACGTAGAAACGTCCCATTGAAGAGATGACGTGGACTCCGATGCTGTCTGCAGGTACGATGGTGGACGCCAGTCGTTCCAATTTGCATGGCTTGCATATCGAGTTGGACCAATCAAGAGAGCTTTTGAGCCTGAAGCTTCCGAAGCAGCATTTCCGCCTGAGTGTGTCTGGCGAACTATCGCGCTTTTCGGCCACTGGCGATATGCCATCTTCTCTTACTCTAGCGCCGCGCACTAGCCGACGCAAGAATGATTCTCCATTGCTTGATAGATTTATCGCCTACAATGTGGAAGAGATCTCTGAAAAGCGCCTTAAGTTGCAAATGAAAACCGGCGCTAAAACCCGTCCATGGACCGACTATGCTTCAGAAGCGGTAAGGAAACTTAGTCAGTCTGACCACCTAATTGGCCGACCTATAATAGAGGAGATGGCTCAACGCTGGTTCGATGCAGTGCACGAATACTAATTAATTGAAAACATTATTGGTTGGAAAGGGGATTACCTATGAAAGATGAGTTAATGGAGAGATTGAAGATTTTTCTTCATCGGGAAGATAATATCACGCTAGTAGGCATTCCAGCGAGCCAAGAGGAAATTGTTAATGCCGAGCAACGGCTGAATGTGAACTTTCATGAGGACTACGTACACTTTATCAAGATGTTTGGTGGAGCATATGCAGGTCTTGCGATACATGCATTCTCTAATGGCTCGAGTCTCGGAAATGAAACGGTTATAGATTTGACGCTTGGGTTCCGAGAACAATACAAGGAACTTCCCTGTGCAGAGGTTTTACGAGCTAGTTATGTCATTTCCATGGATGGGTCCGGTGATCCGATTATCATCAATCGAGCAGGAAAGGTTCTCATCGGTTTTCACGATACCGGGGAAATTAAGTTATTAGCGGATTCGCTCGAGGAACTGATTGAGGAAAATTTTTCTGAATGGTAATTAGTATGATTATTTCAACCTAAGCTGTACCTATAGAGATTCTTTTAATAACTCTTGTCGAAAGGGTACGAAGAGATTTCAGAAAATAACAGATGATCCGGCTGCACCTTAAATGTGGGAAAGAGAAGTGTACATGAAACTAGTTTTTCTTTGGATAGTGGGTTAATTGAGAGATGAACTGCAATAAGCATGCTGATAAGGAAAACCAAAATCAACTGCTGGACCGGGTAAACAAATAGATACTCCTTCCCCCCATAAATGACTATGAGCCAACTGACAATTATCCTGACAGTATTGTAGAGGAAAAGCGTAGCCATATCATTTAAAGAAGGTAGTTATGATCGACGAGCGTTCTTTAATAAAAATCGCTACTTATTGCGTATTCATATGCTGATCACAATAATATAAAGAGGACTTAATCAAGATAAACTGGATTAAGTCCTCTTTCACTGGATGGATTAATAAATTCAACCTATGAGTCTTTACTTTTTAACTGCCGTATTTCCCATTGCAATAGAAATTCTATTCCAATTGTTGATTTGATTAATGATCAAAATAAGATCTACATATTGCTTTTCATCATAGTGTCCACGTACTCGTTGATAAAGTTCATCCGAAACACGTTCTGTCGAGATTAATGTTACATGTTCAGCTAATTCTAAAGCGACCTTTTCTGCTTCCGTATAGAATTCACATTCTTCCCAAGCACTAACACAACTGATTCTTTGGTCTGTTTCACCCATTTTTCGAATATCGGCAGTGTGCATATCTAGACAAAATGCACAACCATTAATCTGAGAGACGCGAATTTTAATAAGCTCACGAAGATTTTTATCAATGGTTGTAGTGCTAGTATATTTCTCCATATTCATCATGATTTTCAAACCATCAGGTGCAATTTCATTGTAGCGTATTCTTTGTGCCATTAAGGTAACACTCCTTTGATGTAAGATAAGTACTATTATACACTAAAAAGCGAACATTTGTTCTTTTTCTTGAGAGAGAGTATGTGGTAAGAGACTGGAGATTATGCTTAATTTACCCTTTAGCAGTATTATTTATCCTATTAACAAGTCAAATAAGAACTATCTAATTCTTATTTGACTTGTTGACAGCTAACGACTGTTATCCTATGATGAGGATAACAGTCGTTAGCTTTATATAGGAGGATAAATATATGCTTGATTATGAACTTGGTAAAGTATTTGAAGATGTTAATAGTGTAGTAATTCGTAATGCCACTAAAAATAAAATTATTGTAGTAGCAATTTCTTTATTTGCAGATAAGGGCTATAGCGGAGTATCAATTAGAGATATTACAAAAGCTGTTGGTATTAAAGAGAGCTCACTCTATAAACATTTTAAGAGTAAAGAGGAACTAATTGAGACTATTTTTCATAATTTTCGTATGGATTGTCACGCTATTTTGCCTCCTACTCATCAAATCGAAGATATCGTAACAGGTATAACTGTAAAATCTTTTTTGCAGCAAGGATGGACTAATTTTCAGAAACATATTGATGATCCAATGAATCAGCATATTTGGCGTATCATTTATCTTGAACAATTTAGACATACACTCGCTATGGAAATCTACCGTACAGACATAATAGAGAAGACGGTAACTTGTTTGACTACCGTATTCCAACTTATGATTACACATGGAAAGCTTAAGCCTATAGATGCTGAATTATTAGCTCGCGAGTATCAATATCCGATATTTACAATGGTTATGGAATATATCTCATTGAAGTCTATTGGTTATAGTATTGAACATATTGAACATCAGGTTATTCAGCATATTGATTATTTTCATTCAACTGCGGGGATGTGATGATATGGAACGATATAAGAATGATAGACAAGCGATTAGCGTAGTAGAAAAAGTAGTATTGGGGGGAGTAGATCAATATATTCTAATCCAAGCTGTAGATATAACAAAACCAGTATTATTGCTATTACATGGCGGTCCATCTATGCCATTACCAGGAGTATCAGCCAAGGGGCAAGATTATACCATTGTAACGAATACGAGCAAATTGATTGAGCATTTCGTCGTTGTCTTTTGGGATCAACGTGGGACAGGAAAGTCATATTCTCGTCATATTCCTAAGGAATCTATGACTGTTGCACAATTTATTGAAGATGCCAATCAACTAACTGATCTACTGCTAGAAAGATTTCATTATGAGAAAATCTTTCTAGCTGGTCATTCATGGGGAACGATTATTGGTCTTTCACTAGTAAGTCAAAATCCACATAAGTATTACTCTTATACTGGTTTTTCACAAATCGTTAATTGGACTAAAAATGATGAGTTGTCTCTAAGTTGGATGAAGCAGGAGGCTATGCAAAGAGGCAATTCAAGAGCATTGAAACAACTAAATGCTCTTGGTCAAGCGCCGCTGAATCAAAGTTTTGCACAATGGGCGACATTACGAAAGTGGCAACGAAACTTTAACACATTAATATATACCGATGAAGTTATTAAACATCCTGGAATGTGGGGGATTATGAAGTCACTTCTGCGTTCAGAAACTTACTCATTGCGAGATATATATAATAGTTTTATATCAGGTTTTCAATTAGTATATTCTCTTTCATTTGTAAGAGAGTTAGAACAATATCGCTTTGAAGAGAGTGTGCAGTCGATTGATATTCCTGTTATGTTCGTTCATGGTAAGTATGATTATCATGTGCATGGTAGCTTAGTAGAGATGTTTCATAAGCAACTAGTAGCTAAGGAGAAAAAGTTGATCTGGGCTCAAAATTCAGGACATTCATTTCATCCTGAGGATACATTAGATAATGAGCAGTATTTGATTGAACAATTAAGTTATGTGAAATAGTTAATGAAGTTAAGAAAAGGATATGGATAGTAGGAATAGTCCTATTTTCCATACCCTTAAGCTCGCTAATGACATCTTGTTCAATTATTTAGGTAATAATGTAGCGTATTGCTTGCGTATATCATGTAGTTGTTGCAGTTTATTCATCGCATCATTTCCACGTAACCCAGCTAAAGCAATAGAAATACTATCAATAATAGCCATAGGTGCCACTAGAGAATGGAATGCATCACGCTCTCCACGATCAACTTGAATGACGATATCACTATCATTAATCATTTCAGATATTAGAAGATCAGTAATGAGTATAGTACGATAATGAGCAACTTGTGCTTGCTCCAAAATAACGGTAGCTTCAGGAGATTTTCTTACAAAACCGAAAAATAATACAACATCGTTTTCATTGGCGTGTACTAAACTTTCTAATAGAGCATGACCACTTTCAGCCATAATATGGACATGTATACCGATACGATTCAAGCGAAAACGAATTAATTCTGTTAACGCAGTCGCTGAACCATGACCATGCACATAAATATGTTGAGCTTGATCAAGGGTAATAATAGCTTGATCGAATGCTTGATAATTAACGCGCTGAAAAGTTTCAGCAAGATTAGATTGTGCGGAATCAATCATTTGTGCAACGATATGTTGCTCCGTTTGTTCTAATACTTGCTTCATTTTAATGGCAGGAGTAGAATATTGCGCATCCTGCAAATGTTTTTTGAAAGCTTTTAAGTTATCAAAACCAATAATTTCCCAAAATCTCGAAACGGTAGAAATACTCACTCCAGATTTCTTGGCAATGTCATCCTCGGTATAGAATGGTATGCGCTCTGTTGATTTCAGAATAAAATCAGCAATTTTTTTCTGACCTTTGGACATTTGCTCAATGGGTATAATGAATTGAAATGTAGTCATATAATCTCTCCATTAATCTAAATCTAATCACTCTTATACATCACTTTTGTTACTGTTCATTTTAACTGCCCTAGTGTATAAGAAGCAACTACTAGCTAATAGGTACAAGAACATCGCCACGTTCTTTTAATAGTTTTTTAACAAGCGAAGCTGATTTGACATGTAACGGTAAAGCATCAGATATCTCATAATGATAACGACCTTCTTGAATACATGTACGAATATCGGAGTAACTACTATATTCACGATCTAGTTTATTGCGGACGCAACCGAATTGTAGTGGGTGATGTGTATCACTACCAACGATGACAGGTATACCAACCTGAGCTGCCAATTGTTGAACCTGTTCCTCCATGGAAGCACCATACGTAGCCAAATCTTTACCGTTAATATCGAATGCGTCTAGGCGCTGTAAAAGAGTAAGTGAATGCTGTAATAACGGGTTACTCTCACGATGCGGATGTGCACCCATTCGTAATAATTGTAACTCATCGCACCAATCTAGTAATTGTTCGAATGAAACAAATGATTCTTTCGCTGTGAATGGTTCAAGGCGATGACGTAATTCAAGTATTGTTGTACGAGTACCAACGACTAGAATATGTCCTCTCTTATCAACGTCTATTTCCATACCAGGGAACACTTTGAATCCATTAACATCATAGTAATGTTCGCGATATGGATAATGAGCATCTAATTGCTCGTAAATGTGATAGAAATTCTCAGTGTTGAAATGCTCCGTCATGGCGATTGCATCAAGACCTGCTTGCGAAGCTTCGTAAATTGCTTGGTTGAAGTATTCCATAGAAAATGAGGTCTTTTTGGATAGTTTAATATGGGTATGCAAATCTATATACATTATTTTATCTCCCTTTTTATAAATGATAATGACTCCCAATATAGAAGAGTAAGCTTACGTAAACTACCGTAATTGCAAGAAACACATAGTCTCGTGGTAATATTTTTAGATAAGATAATTTAATCTTTTTCACTTTTGGATCTTTCATCGCGTAAGTGAAACCTTTAACTTCTAGTGCTTCGACAGTAGTTCTAGTTCTTTTTGCTGTATTAAGAATAAGTGGGTAGAAGGCGACTACTGACAATTTACCTGTGTATAATATAACTCTCCAGCCCAGAAATCCTTTTCGTTCAGGTCCCCTACCACGTAGACGATAGGAGTATAATATATTGTTATATTCCTCAATTAGAATGGGTAACATACGATAGCCATAGGCCACGCCGAAGCTGAATTGAGCAGGGAAACCTAAACTGAGTAACCCATCACTTAATTTTTCAGGGTCCATACTTGAGAAGACAGCTATACTCGCTAATGCAATAACGAGAAGCTTTAAGGTGAGCGTACTGAGTGCCCATGCGGCAGAAAGACCACCACCAAATAATAGCGAGATGACTAGCATATAAGCAGCATCTGACACTAGTCCAAGTGCTAATATAAGAAGAACGAGTATACTAGGCTTGGATGTATAAGTTAGTATAGCAATCGCGATGAGCATCCCAAGTAATACGACTTTATTATGAACAAACCACGGTACAATAGCGAAAAAGGAGTACCATGCAATTAGAATTCGTGGATCGAATTTGGAAAGAAAGGTAAGCGAATGACCATAAGCAGTTCGTAATAACTCAACCTTTATTCTTTCTACACTTAATTTCTCAAGAAATGAAGTTTTATAGGTAGTTTTAGTTAACTCCACTGTATACCTCCTGCGGGATGATAGATTCAATATGTGCAATAAATTCAGCGACAGATAAGCATGGTGGTGTAATATTCGCATAATGACTTAATTCCACTATTTGTGGAGGAATAAGTGCAGCAAGCTTTAGTATATGTTCATGCTGGAAAACGTCGCGGCTATTCGTATCCATAATAATTTGACCTTCATGCATAACAATTACTCTTGTTGCCCAATCTGCTACTAATTGCATATCATGCGTAGCAACAACTATCGCTTTTACATGATCACGTAATTCGTCGAACAGTCTAGTCATTTCACGACGACTAGCAATATCAAGACTTGCAGTAGGTTCATCTAAGAGCATGATGGTAGGTTTCATGGCCATCCCTATGGCAAGTGTTGCGCGACGCTGTTGCCCACCGCTAAGCAATCGACCGTCACGTTGCTGTAATTCCGTTAGATTGAACGTATCTATAATATGATCGATAAAAGGCTCTATATTTGTTTGTTTTCTTGCTTTCAAGAAAAACTCGATATCTGCTCTAATGTTATCAGAGATAAACATTTCTTCAGGATTTTGAAAAATGAAAGAAACGAGATCAGATAACTGCTCAGGTGAAGACTGACTTGTGTTTTTTCCGCAAACAGTAACTGTACCTTCCCAAGGTTTACGAATGCCCGCAATTAATCTTAATAAAGTAGATTTACCTGCCCCATTATTTCCAATCAATGCAATCCGTTCCCCTTCATGCATTTGTAGATTGATGTTTTGTAATGTTGGCTTTGGATTGCGATCCATACTTTGATAACCACTCATGACATTATCGAATTTCAGGAGTAAAGGACGTTCTGAATAATGTTCTTGCTTTTCTTCTATATCGATATGACGCGGTTTTGTATAAGGAAGAGCTGATTGTTGTAGTGCCATGCTAGCTCCCTTAATCGTAATAGGATACAAAGATTGTGTCGGTAGAACGATTCGCTCGCGCAAGCTGTGAAAAGCTTGCGTTACTTGAGGTGGTTGAATATGTAGTGAAGCAAGTTCGTCGACAGAAGAAAGACCTTCAAGTACAGGCTTAATCCAACGTACTTTCCCACCAGATTCCATCAGCATTACATTTGTACAATAGTCAGCAATGTATTCGGTATGATGCTCAATAACGATAATGGTTTTGTTATATTTCTCATTCAACAGCTTTAATTTCTCATAAATGAGTCTTGCATGTGCTGGATCGAGCTGAGCTACAGGTTCATCTACAATAATAATGTCTGGATCTAGTGATAATGCAGCAGCAAGGGCGGTCATATGTTTCTGACCACCACTTAACTGCCAAATCCATTTATGCTGAATATCTTCAATTTCTAACATTCGTAGTGCATTCATGCCACGTTCTTTATAATCCTCATAACCAAAGTTTAGTGGTGCAAAGCATACTTCATCATAGACAGTTGGACGAACCAATTGATTCTCAAAGTCTTGAAATACGTATGCAACATGCTTCGAGAGCTCTGCAATGCTGGTAGATAGGGTAGAAAGCCCATTAATCATTACGCTTCCTTCTAGATCTCCAGCATAGTAGGTTGGGATCAATCCGTTGAAGCATTTGCATAGCGTAGACTTTCCGCTTCCGTTACTTCCGATAATAGCGATGAAGTCTCCTTTATGTATAGTCAGATTAACGTGTTGAAGAGATTCATATTCTGCACCTGGATAGCGAAATGATATATCTTTGATTTCAATAATTGGTTGTTTCTCCGTCATAGGATGGGTCATGCAATATTTTCTCCTTTATGTTCAATTTTGCGTTTCTTTCTAATGATTAACAGTGTTCCAATAAAGATGATTAGAGCAACAGCAAGACTAAGCCACATGCCTATATTTCCTAAATCTAATTCCATTTCCCAAGTGAACAAATCTAAATCAGATTCTGATAGAAACTCAACTGCTCCAGCAACAAAGATCAGTACGATTGCAAGGATGATGAAACGTGGAGTGACAAAGCCAGCAATAGAAGTTTTGACTCGACCATCGCGAGGTTTCATTCCAAGTAGTGGCTCAACCTTGCCGTATAGACGAGGTACTAAGTAGATGATAGGCAATAGCGAGAACAATGTACCTGAAATAATCATCGCATTGAGGAATGAGAATCCTTCGATGGCAAGAACACTTTCAGGTAAGCCAGGAACAGCTTCCAGATCTTCGATACCAACATATACCTTAGCAATATCGACGATTGTACCGAGTAATTGATCAATTCCGATAGCAACGTAAGCTGCAACGGCAAGTTGACGCTTATTGCGAGGATCAGTTACTAGCATTCCTGCAACGAAAATCGCTAATGAAAACTCAATAAATTTCTCTAGTTCACTTACTCCGCCAAATTGACCAAGTAACAATTCACCAAAAACAATTTCACCTACACAGGCGCCTAGCGCTGCATATAATGGATTGAAAAGGATAGCAAACAGTAAAGGGATAAAAATGAAGTACTCTACTTTCAATTCAACAGGTCCAACACGAAACTCAGGTAATAGTTCTGTAATCATGTTTGAAATACCGTACAAAGACATGGATAGAATAAAAATCATTAATTTTTGTTGAGACGTTAATTCAAAGCGATTACCTAGTTTTGCTGTGCTCATTACGATTCCTCCTAAATTGGTATTGCTAAGTAGTAATGAATGCTGAGTGCGAAAATCATGCTGCGCTTTCTTTCTCTATATAGCATAGGTGGGTTTTGTTATTGGATTGTTATCGCAATGTTGATTTTGCGTTAATTTTTATCAAATATATATAAATGATAATTATTTTTCGTTTATAATAAATAACATAGAGAAGACGAATAGATGTTAAGGAGACGATGAGCTTGAAAATAGATTTACATACACACGCAAAGTGGTCGAAGGATATTAATTTTTCATATGAATACTATGTAGAAATGATGAGAGAGGCTTCAAAACATGTAGATGCAGTCGCACTTACAGAACATTTTAATACGAAGGATTTTTTAAACATATACGAAGTACTTGATGATAAGGCTGTTTATCATCATGGCTACTATCTCGTTGAAGGAGTTAAAATCTTCCCAGGCATTGAAGTAGATGTTGCCGAACAAAGCCATATTCTTGTTATTGGTAGTAGAGAAGCAATCATCTCAATTAGTAAACAGCTAGATAATTATAGGTCAGCTAATGACTTCATTCCTTTGGGAAAATTAATTGAAATAAGTGGATATTATCAATGCTTAACAATTGGTGCACATCCTTATCGCAAGGAAAATCCGCTTGATCATGTAGATCCTGCGCTTATTGCGAGATTAGATGCAATTGATATTAATGGGCGTGATTTGCATAAGTATGGTTTATCGATGGAGCAAAGGGTGCAACAGTTTGCAGATTCATTGAAACTACCTGTAATTGTTGGAAGTGATACACATCAACCATTACAGTTTGGCTGTGTGTACAATGAACTGCCATATCATTGTGATAGTGTAGAGCAGATTAGAGCGTTAATTCTTCAAGGAAAGCATCAACTCACTATCGCTGATGATCTACATGAGAAAGTTCAAAATGCTGAAGTCGAGCAGAAGAAATATAAGGAAGCTTGGAAGGTTCGTTAGTTACAGATTATGGTCCATAAAAAAAAGACTGTAGACAAACTCTAAAAGGAGTTTGTCTACAGTCTGAGGTGAGGAATATTAATATTCCTCACCTTTTTGTGCTAAGAACGAGGTCGCTCGATGCTTTTAATTTGACCGCGAATTTCACCGTTTGGATGCTGTTTAGTATGAACGTTCACATACACATTATGGTTTCTAATTTCGCGAAGTAAGAAACGAAGCGAAAGTCCTCTAAGAGGCCCTTCTAGATCTTTTCTTGTTAATACTCCACGAAAGATTTTACGATGAACTGATTTTTTACATTTTGATGATTCAAAAAGAGTAGCGACTACAGGACCATTATGACCTCTTTCACCTAGATGAAGATCGATTTTTGTTACATTACGGATATTTTCTACTTTAACTAAAAATTTCAATTTTAAATGATTGTGCCAATGTTTTGATATGAAGAATGCTATTCCTTTTGCATTCGTGCGCACCCTTGGCACCTCATGAAAACCTCGTAGTTTAGCTATGAATTTACTGATATAAATCACTCCTTATCTTTGAATAAGATATATTATTCTAATTGGAGTGAATCGTATGTTCCCTAGTCTATGAAAACTAAAAAGGGCATTTTAATAGTATGATATAAGATAGATTAATATTGTGACAAACAGATGAGAGCATACTACAATGGGAGTAGGATAATATTTCTATATATGTGAAATGGAGAGGTCTCTGTGGGGAAGAAAATTTATGTGGAAACATATATTTCAGCACCAATCGATAAGCTTTGGCTTTATACTCAGTCACCTGATCTTCATCAGCAATGGGATTTACGCTTCTCAGAGATTATATATATTCCGAAAAATAATGAGGATGAACGACAGAAGTTTTTATATAAGACTAACATTGGCTTTGGTGTTAGCATTGCCGGAGATGGGGAATCTTACGGTTCAAAGGAAAGTAAGGGAATATTAACCTCTAGCTTGAGATTTAGCTCAGACCAACCAATTTCATTAATCTCTGAAGGAAGCGGTTTCTGGCGTTATATACCAACTAACGAGGGAGTTAAATTTCTTACATTGTATGATTATAAAACTCGTTTTGGCATACTTGGTCGAATAGTGGATCGAGTTGCATTCCGACCGCTAATAGGTTGGGCAACAGCATGGAGCTTCGATGCATTGCGCTTATGGCTTGAACAAGGTATTCATCCGTCGAACTCAATGAAACATTTTGCACAAGCAATGTTGATAAGATTCAGCTTGTTTTTTATATGGATTTATCAAGGTTTAATACCTAAGTTGCTTGTCCAAGATTCCGGTGAGCTTGATATAGTAAGGAACATTGCAATGTTCCAAGGTTATGAATCTATTCTACTAGCAATAGTGGGTGTTGTTGAAATACTATTTGGTGTGATTTTTTTATTAGTTAGAGGTAGAGCATATCGGATATTGCATATTATAAACATTATTGCATTAATTGCATTGGCAATAAGCGTGGCAGCGCAACAACATATTTTGGTAGCTCCATTTAATCCAATAACGCTGAACATAGCTTTAATAACGTTATCTATTGTGAGTTTATTAAGTAGCTCGCCTATTGCAAGCGCATCTAATTGCAGAAGACAAGCGACTACAAATGAGGTGAAATCATGACTTCTATATATGAAAATGCGCTTGGTGACAGTTTTTCCAAGCTGCATCCTAACATTCAGCGACGGTTTGGTTTTAGCAGTGAGGATGGTGTTGCTGCTATTGGCACAGGGGTTATGGAGCATGTATGGTATGGGAAATGGTACATGCTGCCGTTTCTTTATATCGGTACTTGGCGTAATATATTGTTTCCACAGCGTGGAAACAATATTCCATTTACAATCGAGAATTATGCCTATAAGGATAGTTTAGGCCGTGAAACAGTTACGTGGATTCGCACCTATCAATTTCCAAAAAAGACAAGACGTTTTGATGCTACGATGATTTATAGTAAGCAAAGAAAGAGAATTATTGATTACTTAGGAACCCATCAGCATCTTGCAGTAGAAATTGATATGAGACCAACAGAACAGGGTGGCATGAGCTTAACATCTGGAGCACAATATTTTTATGAGGGCATCATAAGTTTCAAATTCCCGATGTTACTATCGGGCTATGCTACTGTATGTGAGTGGTATGATGAGGAAATTAATAAATTCCGTATTGATGTTAAAGTTAATAATAAATTATTTGGAGAAATATTTGGTTATCGTGGTTTTTTTGATGTGGAATATATTAATATGCAAGGTCAACAAATTCCTCAACATGTGAGACCAGTAAGAGAAGAAGCACGTGAATAATGTTAATGTGAGTACAGGTAGAATACATTAACAATCGATAGTATTAATGCAAGTAATAGTAGAGGGCATTAAATATCAATAGTATTAATAATACATAGTATAAATGGTGAATTATATAAAAGGTACATTGAGTTCAATGCACACATTGTAATAGAGAATTAGATTATGCTTTCGATGTTACTTTTTGTATATTAAGAAGTAATATCGCAATGCTACCATAAGTTTTAGGAGGAACTCATGCAATACGATTGTCTTATTGTCGACGACGAGCTGGCATTAGCTGAAACAACAAGTGAGTATTTCAATATGTTTGATGTACGGTCGGCTTATGTAACTAGTGCTGTGGAATGTGAACAGTTTTTACAGCAACATGAGGTTGCTATTATATTGTTAGATATTAATTTGGGTCACACATCTGGCTTTGATCTGTGCAAAAAATTGCGATTAACAACTCAAATTCCAATTTTATTTATAAGTGCGCGTTCTAGTGATGATGATGTATTAATTGCGCTTAATATTGGTGGGGATGATTATATTCAGAAGCCGTATACGCTAAGTGTGCTGCTTGCAAAAGTTAAAGCTGTACTGAAAAGATACGGTAATCAAGTAGCCTCTACAGAAATAATTCAATTCGGCAATGTTGTTATTGATTGTAATCTCTGTCGTGTACGTGTTAACGATATAGAAATTAAGTTAAAGACATTGGAATATCGCTTACTTTGTTATTTGGCGAAAAATAAAAATAGAGTCATTCCAAAAAAAGAATTGTTCCAAGAAGTTTGGGGTGATTCTATCACGAGTGATGGTACGTTAAATGTTCATATTCGTCATTTGCGTGAAAAGATTGAAGAAAATGCTAATGCTCCACAATATATTTGTACGGTATGGGGAACAGGGTATGTCCTTGAGGATCAAAATTAATGAAGATCAGACGAATAATTGGTGTGCTAGTTATTGTATATATCGTAGCAATTATCGCTACAGTAATAATTATCGGGCAGAAGAAGACTGTTTCAATTGATATTGTAGCGATTAATGAACTTGTCCAGAAGATTGAACTAAATTGGATAGATATCAAGCATGGAAAATTCGAAAGTATTGAGCTTCAATCAAATATCGCAATCATAGATCATGATGAGCAAGTGATATTTCAATCGTCCGGCGTATCATTTAATACACTCTATAATGCGATTAAAGATCGAGAGGGTATTATTGATCTCTATTATCAAGATGGGATGATTGGGAAAGTTATCGTATACCACAACGAAGCAAGCATACTTGAACAGATGAAAAAACAATTATTAACTGTGTTAATCATTGTATTTATTGGATTGTTAATCATTAGTGTAGGTTACATTGTTGTATTGAAATCTACTATTTTCACTCCATTTAATAAGTTACAACAATTTGCCGCTAATATCGCGAGAGGCAATCTTGATACACCACTTCAAGTACAAACTAATAATCCATTTGGAGCTTTTACAGAAAGTTTTGATATTATGCGAGAAGAACTCGCGATTGCACGCAGTAATGAATATAACGCCAATCAAAGTAAAAAAGAGCTTGTTGCAAGTTTAAGTCATGATATTAAGACACCAGTAGCATCCATTAAAGCGATAAGTGAGCTAATGTTGTTAAAAGTTAATGACGATAAGCAACAAAAGCAATTACATACCATTTATGCTAAAGCAGAACAGATTGATTTTCTAGTAACAGATATGTTTCATGCAACATTAGAAGAATTACAGCAATTGAGAGTAGAGGTAACGGAGCAATCTAGCAATATTCTGTTCGAAATGATCAGCAAGGCAACGTACGACAATGAAATTGTATGCGATCCATTACCTGCATGCATTATACTTACAGATGAACTTCGCCTTCAACAGGTATTTGATAATATATTGAGTAATGCATATAAATATGCAGCAACCCCAGTACATATTACGAACTATATTAATGCTACTCATCTCGTTATTGAGTTTAGCGACTTTGGTGAGGGTGTTAATGAAGATGAGCTACCTTTTATATTCAATAAATATTATCGTGGACGTAATATAGATGGAAAAAGCGGTACTGGTCTTGGTTTGTTCTTATCACAATATTTCATGCAGCATATGCAAGGTGATATTGAATGTTGTAATCGGGGGGATGGGTTTACTATAATGGTCCACATTAAACTCGCTTAACAGGTAGTTCAAAAAATAGGCTTTGATAACGATGAACATACTAACGTAGATTATTCGACATCGAATATGCCATTCATCGGTCGTTCCAGTGCTCACGTACCAAGTACGTACGCTATGCGCTTCACTTTCCTAGCTTCATAGCATCTTCTCGATTCTGAAAGCCCACTTTTTGAGCTTTTATTTAAATAATTAAGAAACCGTTAAGAATTGAGCAAAGATTAACTAAGGATTGATTATGTATGATAGGACTGTAACAACGATACAGTCCTTTTTGTTTGCTTATCGAAGCGGGATTAAGCGAAAGGGACAATTAAGTATAAAAGGGAGAACAATGTTATGCCAAGTGTTGTATTGAGCACAAAAATGTTGTGTAAAACATTTTCTAATCAAGGCTTACAACAGCATGTATTGAAAAACTTAAATATGAATCTCTATAAAGGAGATTTTACTATTATTATGGGGAGCTCAGGGTCTGGAAAATCAACTTTGCTGTACGCACTTAGTGGTATGGATAAACCTACTCTGGGAGAAATAAGATTCGAAGGAAAAGAAATCTCAACGTTTAATCATGATCAGCTTGCGGTCTTCAGAAGGAATCATTGTGGATTTGTATTTCAACAGATGCATTTATTGGACAATATGAGTGTGTTAGATAATATATTGACGAGTGGTTTGTTAGTGAAACAAGACAAAAAGAAGATTGTACAGCTAGCGAAAGAACTATTGCAACGCGTCGGTTTATCTGAAGTTTCATGGAAAAAATACCCTTCACAATTATCTGGCGGTGAAGCTCAAAGAGTTGGAATTGTGCGAGCATTAATTAATAGTCCAAAGATTGTGTTTGCAGATGAGCCGACAGGTGCACTTAACTCAGCATCAAGTGATTCTGTCCTTGATATTATGACGATGGTTAATGGGTCTGGGCAAAGTATTGTTATGGTTACGCATGATGTGAAAACTGCTTTAAGAGGAAATCGCATTATTTATTTGCGTGATGGAACGATTTGTGGTGATTTACGATTAGATTCATATGATGCGAAGGATAATCAGGGGCGAAGTGAAAAGTTAAAGACATTTCTAACTGAAATGGGGTGGTAGTATGAAAATTACTAACCTTGCCTTCGCTAATATAAAGCATAATAAAAGTGCTACTACATCCTTATTCATATTGATATTTTTAGCGTCTATGCTACTTAATCTGGGGATTACAATCATTACCCAGATGAATACTTTTTATGACGATAAAGTAACGAAGCTTCGTGATGCACATGCAGCCGTCGTCATTGATCAAGCTAACTATGATCAAAGTTACGAACAATATTTCTCTTCGTACGATGGAGTTAGTGAGATAGCAGTAGAACAAACCTTAATAATGAATTCTGCCCTCTTCCAATATGCAGGAAGTGATATGAGTCATGGCTTAGCCTTTCTTAATGCGAAAACGGAAAGAGAGATAGCGCCATTAGCAATAATTGAACAACTTGATACTGTACAAAATAATGATATTTATTTACCCTATATTTTCAACACTAGTGGCGGTTACCAACTAGGTAATACTATTTCAATTAACTATAGAGATAATACTTATACGTATCGTATTGCAGCATTTTTTGAAGCAACTATGCTTGGTAGTAATAATATGGGATTGATGAAGGTCTATTTACCAGATAACACATACAATATGTTATCTCAACAGTTAGAAGTGAAAGAGTTAGCTGTTTTACTCTCCGTAAGGTTGGAGGATCAATCACAAGCATCAACGCTTCTTGCTGACTTTAAAAGAAGTTTTCCGCAATTGCAAGCAGGAGAATTTAACGGGTATTATTGGGATAATGAGATTAATATAGTGAAGACGTCTAGTTCAATGACAATCAATATCATCGCTATGATTCTCGTGGCGTTCGCTACTATTATTGTTTTAGTTTCCTTAATAGTCATCAAATTCCGAGTAAGTACTAGTATTGAAGACGATATGGTTAATATCGGAATACTGCAGGCGCTCGGATATACGAATAATCAGATTATCGCTTCTATCATGATTCAATTTCTATCGATTACATGCATTGCTAGTATTTTGGGTGTATCAAGTTCTTATCTTATAAATCCTTTATTGGGTGAAGTAATATCATCGCTAACAGGATTAGTATGGCATGCAAGTTTCAATGGCTTAATCAATATATGTAGTGTTGTACTTATCACTCTCTTAGTACTTATCGTCATATTAATCTCAACGAATAGAATAAGAAAATTGACTGTTGTATCGTCGTTACGTGGAGGTATTCATACTCATAACTTTAGAAAAAATTATATTCCTTTGGATAAAATGAATGGCTCCATTCACCTATTATTAGCAAGTAAAACGTTGCTAGCTAATATAAAGCAAAATATAATGTTAGTTATTATCGTCACTGCGATTACGTTTGCTTCCGTATTTTCGATTGTACTATATTATAATATTGCTAAAGAAAAACAGACTTTTATTCACATGGTGGGCTCAGAAACTTCGAATGTTATTGTTGTGAGTAATCGTAATGAAACAGAGTTAGCTCAAAAAATAGAGCAAATTGAAGGCATAGAGAAGGTAACTGTTCTTGATATCATCTTAACGGATATTGATAATCAAAGTTTCTATACCCAAATCTCTAATGATTACAGCAAGCTTAATAACAACACGGTCTACAAAGGTCGAGCGCCTCAATATGATAATGAAATTGCAATCTCATGGTCTGTTTCGCAGTTGCTTAAAAAGGATATAGGAGATACGGTTACTGTTTCAGTAGGTCAACAATCGCATTCCTATCTTATTACCGGTTTAAGTCAATCTATTAATTTTATGGGGGAATTTGCTGCAATTACACTAGAAGGTATTACGAATCATATTTCTGAATATGAACCTTCCACCTTCCATATATACTCTGATGGTGTCGACAATTCGGAAATTATTACAGCGATTCAAGAAAGCTACGGAGATACGTTAGAAGATATTATTAATGTAGATGAAACGATAGATAGTCAGACGGGAATGTATAGTTCGGCGGTATTTTTCATTATGCTTATTATTCTTGTAACTACGATGTTAGTTGTAATTCTTATTCTATATCTTGTTATTAAGACGATCATTACAAAACGTAAGAAAGAATTTGGGATATTGAAGGGAATCGGTTATACCACACTACAGCTTATGAACCAAATTGCATGGAGTTTTGTACCTGTTGTTATCATTGGCGTAGTAATTGGGGGAGTCCTTGGTAGTTTTTACACGAACAAATTATTAGCACTGCTACTCTCTAGTGTAGGTATTCGTAGTGTGAATTTTGTCGTCAATTATCCAGTGATTATTGTATTCTGCGTTATGATTACACTGTTAGCATATGTGGTTTCCATGCTAATCGCTAGAAAAATTAAGCATATATCAGCTTATGAATTAATAACGGAATAGTTTATTATCGCCCACAGCCATTAGAAACTGGCTGTGGGCTGTTACTATTTATAAGCTGTAGCTATTTTTGTATAACTAATTTACAATATGGAGCATATCAAATAAGTTAGGAGGAGAAAGGGTGTCACCAAGAAATATAAAGCGAGATATTGAACAAAGAGAATCAAGAAGAGAGCATATTTTGGAATCAGCATTGAATACGATAGCTAGACGCGGTCTTGATTCTTCCAGTATTAAAGAAATTGCTAAAGTAGCAGGATTGAGTGTTGGTAATATATATCATTATTTTGAATCAAAGGACATAATCTTTGGTGAATTATTACAACGTGGTCAACAAAATTATGGTGCAATGGTGGAGCGCTTTTCCCAGGCAGACTTAGACCCGCGTGAAAAACTATATGCGATATGCTACAGCTGGATTGAAAGTAATCATAACTGGGCATTTACGCTGATGCTTCATAGTATACGAATGAATGATGGAGTTAGTAATGAGCTTAAAGTAATAGCTACACGTAGATTTACAGAAAACTTACTGCCGATGGCTAATATTATGATGCAAGGACAACGACAAAATGTTATTAAAGCTGGCGATCCACATCAGCTCGCTTATTACTTTGTAAGTTTAATCCAAGGTTTAACACTGCAACTTGCACCAAACTATGTTATTCCGATAAAGATTGAAATTTCAAATATTATCAAATTATTTATGTCTCCAGTTTCTGATCGAGAAACAATAATCTTATTTGAACGATTTAGCTCAAATGGGAATATGTATAAAAAAATGTTTGACAATTTATAAAGCCTGCTGATAAAATAACGTCATAACAAATTGAATCAATATTCATTTTGTAGCTGAAAATGAATATCCATAAATCGACCAGACAACTGGAGATTATTACAATGGAACACATCGAGCATATCTAAGCGGATATGTGGGATGCTTGTTTACGTTGAATAATCTCCTTTTTTTTAGTTTTATAACCAAGTAAACGGGTAAGCATTATAAGGAATGAGTGGGAGGCGATTAATGATGTCGACAGAAATACTAGTCATGAAACAACTGAATAAACGATTTTCATCACCATCCGGAGATGTTATCGCTCTTCAAAATATTCAATTATCCATTGCTAAAGGTGAACTTATAACGATTATTGGTCCTAGTGGCTGTGGTAAGAGTACATTGTTGAAAATCGTAGCGGGGCTTGATACAGAATATAGCGGCGATGTATTGCTGAATGGAAAACCAATTGCTGGTCCTAGCATTGAAAAAGGATTTATTTTTCAAGAGCCAAGATTATTCCCTTGGTTAACGGTAGAGAAAAATATTGCTGCGAATTTATCATTGAGAGATCCAGCAGTTAGAAAGAAAGTAGATGAGCTCATCGAGTTGGTTCGGTTGAAAGGATTCGAAAAGTCATATCCAAGAGAACTATCTGGTGGTATGGCACAGAGGGTAGCTATAGCAAGAGCATTATTACGAACACCAGATGTGTTGTTACTAGATGAACCTTTTGGTGCGCTTGATGCATTTACAAGGGCACATTTACAAGAGGTACTACTTGATATATGGCAGAAGAATAAAACAACGATGCTGTTTGTCACTCATGATCTAGATGAAGCGGTATTTCTCGGTGAACGAGTCATTATTATGAATCCGCGACCAGGACATATTAGATCAGTACTACCGATAGCTCTCCCTTTTCCTCGAAAGAGATCACAGAACAGTTTTCAAGAGCTACGTGCCAAAGTGTTAAGAGAATTTGAAAAGGTGGAAGAACCTACGCTTGATATTGGGGCAGGGATATAAGAAATATAGATACATCCAATAGGAATATAAAGGAGAGATTATGATGAGAAAATTTAACGTTATTGTATCGGTATTACTAGTGATGATGGTGGCGCTGACAGCTTGTGCTGGAAATAATACAGAGCCAAAGAATGCTACTAATGGAGAAACTGGTAATAAAGCGAAAAGTTATGAAGGCGTAACGATTAAAATCGGAGTGCAAGGTAGCGGTGGTATATTCGGCAAAGCAAGAGAAGAGAAATGGTTTGAGCAAGAATTTGAAAAGCTAGGTGTCAAAGTAGAATGGACAGAATTCCAAAGTGGTCCACCGATGACAGAAGCTATTGCTTCTAATAAGTTAGATATTGCTTCATTAGGTAATATGCCAGTTGTTGCTGGTCAAGCGGCAGGTATCCCATTCACAATTATTTCGCAAATGTTAGAAGGGACGAACAATGTAGCTATTCTAGTTCCGAGTGATAGCACGGCAACTTCACTCGCTGATTTGAAAGGCAAGAAGATAGCAGTGACTAAAGGTAGTAATGCTTATAACTTCCTTTATCGTGGGTTGAAAGATGCTAATCTATCAGATAGTGATGTAGAAGTTATTCAATTGCAACCGGATGAAGCTCAACCAGCATTTGAGTCAGGCGGAGTTGACGCTTGGGCAACTTGGGATCCTTATATTACGCTTAATAGTGCAAGTGGAAAAGCGAAAGTGCTAGAAGATGGTGAATCACTAGGTGTATTATCGCCTTCATTCACGATTGCGAGAACTGCATTTGTAGATGACTATCCTGAACTTATTACGCTATATCAAAAGTTAATTAATAAAACATTAGCTTGGGAATTAGCTAATGAAGATGAAGCACTGGAACGCTATGCTGCAGAACGCGATATTCCAGTAGAGATAATAGCTGGAACGTTTGATCGCGCCAGAATGATCAATATTGCAGTTAGTGATGAAATTATAGCAGAAATGCAGAAAACAGCAGATTTCCAATATGAGATTAAAAATATTCGTAAAGAAATTAAAGTCGCTGATATTGTAGATAATCAATTTATTAATGCGGCATTGCAAGAACCGTTGGAATAAGAAGAGAAGTTGTTGCGTTTTAAGAGAGAGGGATGGAACCTATGGAGGCAGGGGTAAGTGAGGTTGTTACAAGTCCAATCAGGCAAAGTAAACAGAAACGAAATAGAGTAAGTCTATCTATTGCAACTACGAATGTATTGCTTGGTCTACTCTTGCCCGTCCTCGTCGTTGTGATATGGGAGATTGCAGGAATGCTAGGCAAATTGAATCCGATTCTATTGCCGAGACCAAGTCAGATTATTACGGAGTTCGTAAATTTGACAGCTTCAGGTGAACTTGTAAAACATCTTGGTGTATCCGTATGGCGAGCATTTTGGGGGTTTATTATTGGTGGTGGCTTAGGGTTAGTTATGGGGACATGGGTTGGCTTCTCGTATAAAACAGAACGATTACTCGATCCATCCTTACAAATGCTTCGTACGTTACCGCATTTAGCTATTGCACCACTATTTATATTATGGTTTGGTTTTGGGGAAACATCTAAGCTGCTATTAATCGCTAAAGGTGCTTTTTTCCCGCTCTATGTAAATACCTTTCTAGGTATCCGGTCTGTAGATTCGAAGTTATTCGATGTTGGTCGAGTTTTACAATTTAACAAATGGCAATTAATAACGAAGTTAATTATTCCGGCAGCATTGCCTAATATATTGCTCGGAACTAGATTATCTATCGGTGTTGCTTGGTTAGGATTAGTGGTTGCAGAATTAATGGGCGCAAGTTCGGGAATTGGTTATCTCATTAATGATGCTCGTTCGTTCTCTTGGACAGAGGTTGTATTTGTCGGAATTATTGTGTTCGCCATTGCTGGAAAAGTGACGGATTCAATTGTGAAATGGGTAGAGAAGCGTTGCTTGAGATGGCAAGATAGCTATGGCAGGGAGGGGAAATCATGAGTAATGGGTTAACAGAGGCAACTACATCTAAAGGATCTGCTAGAAGAGATTGGTTAGCGATAATACCTAGACCATTACATGGATTGATTATTCCTTTACTGCTTCTTGCTATATGGGAAATTGCCGCAGGTCTTCATTGGATATCCCCTCAACTATTACCTGCACCATCCGTTATTATTGCGCAATTTTGGAATCTTGTACAAAGTGGTGAGGTTTTCGAGCATCTAGCGATTAGCACTTATCGTGCAGGAGTTGGCTTTCTACTTGGTTCTGTAGCGGGTCTGCTACTTGGGTTATTTACTGGACTAGGGAAATTGTCTGAGAAAACGATTGATCCATCAATTCAGATGCTACGTACGATTCCTTTATTAGCATTAATTCCTTTATTTATATTGTGGTTTGGTGTAGGTGAATTTTCTAAAATATTAATGATCTCATTAGGTTCATTCTTTCCTTTATACGTAAATACTTTTCTTGGTATTCGCAACGTCGAATTGAGATTGTATGAAGTGTCTAGAATATTGCAATATTCTAGACTACAGTTGTTAACCAAGTTAATTATTCCTGCTGCACTACCCAACATATTACTAGGCGTGAGATTGTCGCTAGGAACGGCATGGCTAGTGCTAGTTGTAGCGGAAATGATGGGTACAAGTGCAGGCATCGGCTATATGATTCAAGATGCAAGAGCGTATTCGCAGACAGA
Organism: Paenibacillus endoradicis; assembly: GCF_024721975.1. Next base: position 268,030 of record NZ_JANQBB010000007.1, read on the forward strand.
TAAAGTATTTGTAGGAATAACGATTTTTGCAGTTATCGGCAAACTATCAGATTCAGCAACACGCTTACTTGAGAAGAGATGGCTACGCTGGAGAGACACGTTCAAAGGATAATTAAGATCTACAGAGAGGAAGTAATAAAGATGAGCAAAAGAAAAGATGAGCTTCACTTAGGTGCATTTATATATTATACAGGTCATCATCACTATGGTTGGAGACATCCAGAATCAGGTGCTGAGAAGATATTTGATTACTCATTCTATCGCAATGTTGCAAAAACTGCTGAACGCGGCAAATTCGATATGATGTTTCTAGCTGATTTGTTATATGTTATGGGAGCAGACCAAGCCGCTGCTGGCATGCTCGATCCGATGACGGTCATGTCTGCTTTAGCTGTAGAAACAACGAAGTTAGGCTTAACAGCTACTGTATCAACCACATACAATGAACCGTATAACACAGCTCGTAAATTCGCTACACTTGATCATATAAGTAATGGTCGAGCAGGATGGAATATTGTTACTTCTCAGCTTGATACCGAAGCCTACAATTATGGTCGGGAGAAACATCCACCTCATGAAACTCGTTATGAAATGGCTAGAGAATTTACTGAAGTGGTAACTAGACTATGGGATAGCTGGGAAGACGATTCCTTAATTGTTGATCGTGAGCAAGCTCGATTTGCAGACCAAACTAAAATAAAAGAGGTTGAATATAAAGGGCAATGGTATTCTACGAAAGGAACATTGAACGTACCGAGACCTCCACAAGGCTACCCTGTCTTGATTCAAGCAGGATCATCTGAACCAGGAAAAGAATTTGCAGCGAGCTTTGGTGAAGTCATCTTTACTGCTCAGCAATCTTTAGCAGCTGCGCAAGCTTTCTATCAAAGCGTTAATTCAAAACTTGTACAACATGGTCGTCAACCTGGAAGTTTGAAGATCATGCCTGGTATTTCACCTATCATTGGAGCGACTGAAGAAGAGGCTAAGGCGAAGTATGAACAGCTGCAGTCATTTATTCCACCAGCAACTGTTGTCACGATGTTATCGGGTATGCTTAATTTCGATCTATCTAGTTATCCATTAGATGGCCAATTACCAGATATTCCTGACCCAGTAGAAGCTTCGAATGGGATGAAGAGTCGTGTTCAGTTAATTATGGATACAGCACGTAGAGATAATCTTTCTATTCTAGAGTTAGGCCGTCGCTTAATTGGTGCACGAGGACATTTACAATATGTTGGGACGTATGAAGGGTTAGCTGATCTTATACAGTTATGGTTTGAGGAATACGGATGCGATGGATTCAATATTATGCCGCCTGTATTGCCGGGTAATTTAGATGAGTTTGTAGATCATGTTATTCCAATCTTGCAAGACAGAGGAATATTCCGCAGGGAATATACAGGTAATACATTGCGGGAACACTTAGGGTTAGAACGTCCAGCGATAGGTCATTTCCAAGCTAAACAATATGTGTAATTAACGAGCAAGTATTAAGGTGATATCGACTTGAATTAAGTCGATATCACCTTTTGTTGTTACAAGATAGTAGAAAGGTTATAGCCAGGTAGTAGTAAGGTAGTTAAATGATACTCGGAAGGCGATGAGCTGTCATAGTATGTAAAAGCACTATCAATGTGTCAGTTATAGTTACTTAATTGTGTTATGTATATGTTATGTTTGTTATATATCACATAAATTAGTTAATAAATATGATATAAAATAATGAATGTTATACAAAAAAACAAAAATATTATATGTCGTGTCATATTAGTTGACGTGCAAGTGGCGCGATGATAGTATTTGGTTATCGAATTAATCAAATAGTTAATTTTTATTAACTAAATATTTAATAATAGTGTGGTGAGCTAATTTGACTTACATCAAGGTTAAAAACGTTAGTAAATTTTTCGAACGAAGAGGTCAAGTAACTGAAGCATTGCGTGATATTAATCTTGAATTTGAACAAGGTACATTTGTAAGTCTGATTGGTCCAAGCGGCTGCGGAAAATCTACATTGTTACGAATCGTTGGTGGATTAGCGGATGTAGATCAAGGTGAAGTAACTATTGGAGGAATGTCAACGCTAGGTGCTCAAAGCCAAAAACAGTTTGGTTTTGTACCTCAATCTCCAGCATTATTTCCATGGCGTACTGTATTAGAAAATATGAATGTTCCTTTTGAAGTAAATACAAAAGGAGTTGGCATTCAAGTAGAAGATAGAGAGGATCCTATTGAACTACTTCAATCCGTAGGGTTGGGTGATTTCGTTAATTCTTATGCCAAAGAATTATCAGGTGGTATGCAACAGCGCGTAGGAATTGCAAGAGCATTTGGCTCAGGAGCGCCAATTCTACTAATGGATGAACCATTCTCCGCATTAGATGAAATTACGAGAGAAATGATTAGCTACCAGTTACTACATATTTGGGAAGCTCATCAAAAGACAGTGCTATTCGTTACTCATAGTTTACGTGAAGCAGTTCTACTTTCAGACAAAGTGGTAGTTATGTCTGCTAGACCTGGTCAAGTGTCGAAAGTGATTGATATTAATTTACCTAGACCACGCCAAGCAACGATTGAAGATACAGAAGAATTTCATCAATATGTAACTGAAATTAGAGGCTACCTACGAGACAGATGGAAATAAGTTGAGGTTATTCATGAAGGGGAGTGATGACTGTGAGAAGCGCAGTTAGAGAAGCAACGATTATGGTAAGGCCCAATATTGAACACAAAAGTAAAGAGTCTTCATTGCTGAAGAAAGCAAAGATAAAGTTTACGGAGTCAACATACTTACCACCAACTTTTGCTTTCGCAACATTATTTTTACTATGGGAATTAGCAGTAAGGTTGTTCAATATTAATCCTGTAACTTTACCTGCACCATCAGCAGTCATCATCGAATTTTTCACTTCAATCTCATTTTATTTACCACATGCATGGGTAACTTTGTATGAAGCATTAGCAGGTTTCTTTCTAGGCTTAACGGTAGCATTAATTGCTGGAATATTTATGGCTCACTCTCCACTTTTGGAAAGAATGTTATTACCAATAGCTGTTCTAGCTAATGTAACGCCAATAATGGCTATCGCGCCACTTTTTATACTATGGTTCGGTTTTGATGCCTTACCCAAAATATTAATCGCATCCATTATTACGTTTTTCCCGATGTTATTGAACTCCATTGTAGGTTTCCGATCAATAGACGAAAACCATCTAGAATATATGAAATCGCTACATGCCAATAAACGTGAAATCTTCTTCAAGCTACGCTTACCTAATAGTCTTCCTTATCTATTCTCAGCAGCAAGAACTTGTGTAAGTTTGAGTGTCATGGGTGCAGTAGTAGGCGAATGGAGTGGTTCTACAGAGGGACTAGGTAACATTATTATGATGTCTAGTAACTATATGCAAACAGAACGAATGTTTGCGGCGATCTGCATGCTAGCTATTATGGGTATTTGTCTTACGAATATTGTTCGCTTTATTGAACGAAAAGCACTATCTTGGCATGTATCAAGTGAAAATCGTTCGTAGAGAGAGATGCGAGTAATACGTTGTTGGACTTCATATTATTATCAAAATACAAAAAAAGTGGAGGTTTTGGAGATGGAGAGAAAGACAAAGCTTTTTAAGATGTTAATGGTAATGATGGTTTGTAGCGTGTTGGTACTATCAGCATGTGGAAAGGCAAATGAAGCACCGATAACGCCTAAGGCACCTGAAACATCAGAAGCCGCAGAAGAAGGTGTTATGGATTGGGCAGCTAGAAAAGCTCTGAATGAGGCAGTTGGTGAAATTACTTATATTACAGGATTCTACTACGCAGCATCGCCTCCAGATATCCAAGTTGTAATGGCTTCTGAACTTGGTTACTTTGAAGAAATGGGACTTAACGTGAAAATTATCCCAGGATTAGATGCAGAAGGAATGAAGTTTCTAGCTGCTGGTCAAGCACAAATTGCCTCAGCAGGTACGCCGAGTCTTGTTATTCAGTCAGCGGTAAATGGTGCAGGTATTAAGGGGATTGCAACATTTGGTGGAACTGGCACAAGTGCGATTATGGTTATGAAGGATTCAGGGATTACAGAGCCGAAAGATCTTGTAGGTAAAACGATCGGATATCATGGGGCGTTGCCAGCAAATATTGTAGCTATGTTCAATCAATCAGATGTGGATGTAATGTCTGTTAAAGGAGTATCTGTAGGATACGATCCAACTGTTCTAAGTGCAGGGAAAGTAGATGCTTTAACAGTATACAAATCCAATGAACCATACTTAATGAAACAAATGGGCGTAGAAGTATCGATACTTGATCCTGGTCAATTTGGGGCTGAAACATCATTTGGTGTACTGGCAGTGAACGATAAGTTTGCAACTGAAAACCCTACTGTAGTAGAAGATTTTCTAAGAGCAGTGTCGAAAGCACATGACTATGCAGCAGAAAATCCAGAAAAATCATTAGAGGCTTTATCAAATCGCTCTGATTCCGTTTATGATCTTGCAACAGAAACAAATCGTTGGTCTGTTGAACTTGATATCGTTAATAACTCTCGTATCGCAGGTCATGGAGTAGCATGGCAAACGAACGAACAATGGGAACGTGAGATTGACATTCTATTCGGAGCGAGTGTAATTCGTGAAAAAGTAACGGTAGATAAAGTGATGAATAACACTTATATTGATGCAATTTATGAGGGTGAACAACTAATTTGGCCCGAATAATTAAGGACATAAAAGAAAAGGGAGAGATATAGTATGACGACAATCGATTATAACAACGTGGATTTTGGAGTGTTTCTACCAATTACTAATGGAGGATGGATTATTTCTGAGAACACTCCTAAGTTAGATGGTGGCTATGAGATTAATAAAAAGGCAGCTCTTATTGCTGAGGAACTCGGACTAGATTTCGTAATGTCCATGGCGAAATGGAAGGGATACGGTGGTTCGACGAATCATTGGGGAACATCATTAGAGTCTATGACGATGATGGCTGGTCTTGCTGAAGCGACATCGCGTGTGAAAATTTATGCTACCGTTCATACATTATTATATAACCCTGCAGTAGCTGCAAAAATGTTCGCTACACTTGATCAAATTAGTGGTGGTCGTGTTGGCATGAATGTAGTGTCTGGTTCGTTTGCAGGTGAGTTCCAGCAAATGGGGATGTGGCCAGAACATCTTGGTCATGGGGAACGTTATGATCTAGCTAAAGAATGGATGCAAGTAGTGAAACGTCTTTGGAATGAAGATAGTGTTACTCATCATGGACAATATTTCAATATTGAGGAATGTGAATCGTTACCTAAACCAATTCAAAGACCAAGACCGGAAATCATCTGTGCGGGTCAATCTGAGAAAGGTATGGGCTTTACTATTGATGAAGGTGATGCATGCTTTATCGGTGGGCGTGATCTTGAGGAATTAGCATCTGTAAGTAAACGTGCCAAAGATATGGCAGCAGAACGTAACAAAACAATTAAAACTTATGCGATGTTTACGATTATTCCTGGCGAGACAGATGCACATGCTGAAGAACGAATGAAGCATTATCAAGAAGGCGCAGATGAAGGTGCGATTAAAGGGATGCTTCGTAGCTATGGACTTGATCCAGATGGTCGTGAAAATTCAATGGTTGCACGTGCAAAAAGCGCATTTATGACAGAAACTATTTCTGGTAGTGTAGAAACGATTAAAAATCGTATTGAAGAAATTATTGAAGCAACAAATATAGATGGCATGATGCTTACATTCCCTGATTATGTGGAGGATTTGAAAATCTTTGGAGCAGATATTTTGCCACAATTAAGAGGAACAATGGTTACACAATAAGGAAGGAATGATGAATATGAGTTGGAAGCTAAAGGATCAGACGGCTTTATTAATTGTAGATGTTCAACAAGATTTTTGTGGACCAGAAGGGAAAATGGCGCAATATGGCATTGATTTATCTACGATTGATCCAGCCGTTGATCAGATTGAGCGACTCATTGAGGTTGCTCATAAGCAAGAGGTTCCAATCGTTTTCATTCGCCTTATTACCGATCCTGTTACAGACTCGCGTGCCATGAAATCATGGTACGCGAAAAAGGGACTAGATCCTGAAGAGTCTGTTGCGATCTGTAGACGGGGAACTTTCGGAGCAGAAGATTATCGTATTGCTCCATCGGCAGTAGATTATATTGTAGAAAAACAGAAGTATAGTGCATTTGTAAGCACTAATATAGAACTATTGTTACAGCAATTGAATGTAGAGCAACTTGTAGTAACTGGCGTCACAACAGAATGTTGTGTGGATTCAACGGTCAGAGACGCATTTATGAAAGATTATGAAGTTTTTGTAGTAGAGGATGCTTGTGCAGCGTATGAGCAAGACGTACATCTTATGTCGATTAACATATTAGATATGAATTTTGCGACGATTTTATCAACGGAACAATTACTCTCTTATTGGGAGGGAGAATGAGTGTTATGGGGATTTCGAATGTAACAGCGTATACGAAAGAAGAATATGCAGTGATGCAAACGATTCGCGACAATATTAATCCACAAGAATTAATAGAGTTGTTGTTAGAGCTAGGTAATATTCGTAGTATAGCAGGCTTTGAACGAGAAGCTGGAGAGTACGTATATGATTGGTTGAAGAAGGAAGGTTTCTCAACAAGAAAGATTGGGATGGTAGAGGATCGATTCAATGTTATTGGTACGATGGGTGGGGATCATCCAGGAGAAGGAAAAAATCTACTTTTCACGAGTCACCTTGATACAGAGTCTCCCCAGTATAATGACCGAGATAATTGGCGTTATCGTCCCGAAACGGTATTACGACCAGAATGGCTTGAAGCAAAATTCGAGAATGGCGTGTTTTCTGGTCGCCCAGTAGAGAATGATCGTGGTCCGATGACTTGCACATTAATAGCTGCAAAAGCATTAAAGAATGCAGGTCTTCCATTAAAGGGTCACTTATATATTACAGCTAGTCCTGGTGAGATTGGTCCAGAACAAGTTGAGGAGTTTCGTGGAACTGAGTTTTTGGGCAAAGAAGTAGGTGCTCAATATCTATTGTCTCATGGCGGAGTAGCACCGGATTATGTGATTGCTGCTGAAGGGACAGACTTCGGGATTACTTGGATGTCCTGTGGGCATGCCCTCTATCGAATTGATTTGTACGGTGAAGAGATATTTACACCGATGATCAATCATCCCAAGGAGCTACAACACCATCCTAATCCACTTGTTCAAGTCGCTGTTCTAATCGAGAAAATTCAACAATGGGCAGTTCAATATGAGCAGGAAAACACCTATAAAGCAAAAGGCGGAGAATCTATTCCGAAAGTACAAATCTCTGCGATCCGCGGTGGTGATCCACATATTATGGGAGCGGGTAGTGAAGTATGCTCTGTTTACATCGAAGTGAATATTACAGCTAAGCAATCTATTGCTCCGATTCAACGTCAGTTAGAGGCTTTACTACATGGAGCTAATATGCAGGGACAAGTGTTACCGCTCGTATATCGTCAAGGTCATGAAGCAGATGACGAGGTTATTGCTCCGCTAGTGGATGCGATTGCTACAGGTAGTTTGGCAGGAGCGCGTGGTGAGCTACAGTTAGCGCATTACGCATATTCCAGTATGTGGCGTGATCACAATGTATTCAATATGTACCGAATTCCCTCAGCTACATTTGGTCCAGCAAGATTTCAACCGACGATAGAAGATATGGTCGATGCAGCAGCAATCTATGCATTTACTGCTTGGAAAATATGCAATTCATAACTACGTAAATAATGAAAGTAGGGATATATATATGGATCCAATCGTATGGAGAAATACAATGGGACAATTTGCATCGGGTGTAACTATCATTACTACTATAGACAGTGCAGGTAATCCACTAGGGATGACTGCGAATGCCTTTACATCATTATCACTTGATCCGCCAATGGTACTTATCTGTGTAGATAATAAGAGTACAACGTTAGTACATCTTACGGAATCAGCAAAATATTGTGTTAATATTTTAGCTGCCCCTCAAGAGCAATTATCACGCCAATTTGCGAGAAAAGGTGGTTCCGAGAAATTTGAAGGTGCCTCATATTTCAGTGGTGACATTGGAGTGCCCGTGCTAGAAGGAACATTAACAAGTGTTGAATGTGAAGTGACCGCGATCGTTGATGGCGGAGATCATAAAATTCTACTCGGAAAAAGTGTGAAAATACATCAATCGCTAACAGAAACTGAGCCGCTTATTTTCTATAAGGGCAAATATAATAAGCTTGAGAAATTAGAGGTGCAAGTATAATGCATATCACCACAATTATTGGAAATCCAAAGGCACGATCCAAAACGTATACTTTTGCCTCTGAAGCAACGCAAGCCATTACGCATTATGTTGAACAATTAACGGATGAGGAAATCACGCATCATGTCATTGACTTAGCTGATTATGGCGTAGCCTTAGTACAGTGGGATCAAGAAGTTATTAATACACTAATTGAACAGATCAATGCTTCGACGTATATAGTTATTGCTAGCCCTACATACAAGGCTACTTATACAGGCCTACTAAAGTTGATGTTAGATTTGTTACCTATGAATGCATTACAAGGAAAACTTGTATTCCCACTTATGGTAGGTGCAGGTTATCAACATCAATTAGCAGTTGAACTTCATCTTAAGCCAGTACTTGCAGAACTAGGTGCAATCACAACGAGTCGCGGTCTGTATGTGTTAGATTCACAGCTAGAACAATGCGAAGGTATTATGATCGAGTGGGTGCAGCACAATAGCTCTGTCTTGAAATCGTTACTATAATTCCCTAGATTATACGCTTTGATGTTGGAAGGTGGATACCATATGACGCAATCGATAAAGGTAGATGAACAGAAAATCAATATGCAGGAAAAAATTTTGAATTCGGCAGAAGATCTTTTTGCAAATAGCAGTTATTCTGCTACTCGCATAAGTGATATTGCAACAAAGGCTGGTGTGAATCAGGCGCTTGTTCATTACTATTTCAGTACAAAAGAAAAGCTATATGAAGCTGTACTTGAAAGACTGTTTCGTCAATGGGAAACCTTGCTAGAGAAGCAATCATGGGAAAATATTGATCCAGAATTAGTACTTAGACAATATATCCAAACTCATTTTGAAATTAAATGTAAAGTACCCAATCTATATAAAATATTTCATAAGGAAACGTTAGATGGTGGGAAATTATTCGATCAGTACGCATCTTCACAATGGGTGAAAGATTTCCAGGATAAGAGTGAAATGTTCAAAGGTTGGAGACAAGCTGGCATTATTAATCCACTTGCCAATGAGCAAGTCATACTGTTCTGCTTATGGGGAATGATGAATCAGTTCTATTATCGAGATGTTGAATCATTAATGATGATTACTGGTCACTCAGGTTCGAAAGAGCAGCTACAAGAGGGAATTGTCGATCAAATGGTCAAATTAGCCCAGCATGGTTTGCTTGTTCATGGCCAAGCAAAGAATGAGACGGACACCGAAAGGGTACGCCAAATACAAGTGTTGTATGCTCCCTCTGATCATGATGTAAGTAGTGAGAGTGATGATGAGCTAACTATGATCCTTGATACGATGAACAATTGGCGTTCATGCTCAGTCCAATTGTACCGAAGTTTTGCAGAGTGGCAACAGTATCAACAAAGTAATGAATTGTTATTTGTTGTTACTTCCACTAAATACGGTGAGATATCTAATGAGTTGATGAAGTGGTTAGATTATGCTCAGCATCATCCATCGTTAATTGCTGATCGCTACGTAGCGATTTGGACTAGCAAAGAGAGGTTAGCACCAGATGCATTACAGAGGAATCTTGAAGATGGAATTAATCGCTTGGGAGGTTTTGCTATTTCAAGAGTGACTAATCATACGATATATGGATATTTGAATCGTTGCGCCAAAATGTCGGGAATATAAATTGAACAAGTGCTATGGAGCAGGTGATGCCGTATGGAAACGAAGTTAAAGGGGTTAACAACGAAGCAGTTTAACTGGTTATTTGGAGCATTACTATTAAGTATATTTTTGACACAATTAGATCAAACGATCGTATCTACTGCTTTACCAACGATTGCTACGCAGTTAAATGGATTTTCTGGAATGTCTTGGGTGTTTATCATATACATGTTAACCTCTACTGCAATGATGCCAATTGCAGGGAAATTATCTGATCTATATGGTCGAAAAATATTGTTAATACTGGGATTAGTAGTTTTTGTTGTCGGATCAGTTTTATGTGGCTTTGCAGATTCTATGCTACAACTTATTATTTTTCGTGGTATTAAAGGGATAGGCGCAGGTTTCTTAATGCCGATAACTTTTACCATCGTATTTTCATTAATGCCGAAAAGTAAAAATAGCATTTATCAGACATTATATATGAGTATATTTGCACTATCATCAGTTGTAGGTCCAACAATCGGTGCAATCATTACCTCAGTATTTGATTGGAGATATATTTTCTTTATTAATCTCCCGATCGGAGTCATTATCCTCTTTGCTTTTATGGTGTTATTACCGAAAGAATCACTCAAGAAAAAATCGAATACATCCATAGGTTTTATTGGTCCATTGTTACTAATTGTTGGAACACTTTCACTATTACTAGCTCTTAAACTTGGCGGAGTACAATATCACTGGGGTTCAATTGAGATTATAAGTATGTTTGTTGTAGGAATAGGTGCTGCGACATGGTTTGTCGTGAATCAACTCAAAGCGAGAGAGCCTGTTATTCCATTCCATCTATTTCACGATAAAGTAATTGCTAGTACTTATATTACGACATTTGTACAAGGGATAATAATGTTTGGTGCACTAGTATATATTCCGTTGTTTGTTCAAGGTAGCTTGGGAGGAAATGTTGCCTATACAGGCGGAACACTTACGCCGCTTATGCTATGTGTTATGTTTGGAGCAACGTTATGTGGTGTATTAATTCAACGTTTTACTTGGCGTTTTAATATGGCACTAGCAATGTTACTATGTGCAGTGGGGCTATTGATTATTATTATGTTACCGAGTAATGTTCATTTCCTTGTCATATGCTTCATCATGGTACTATTAGGTCTTGGCATCGGAATGATGATGATGGTTGGTCAATCGGCAGTTAGTATGAGTGTGGATGAATCGATTCGAGGAGCTGCAACCTCTTCGGTAAGCTTCTTCCGATCTATAGGTGGTGTACTTGGTACAGCGGTACTAACTGCGCTAATTAACTCCAAAGTTTCTATATTAATGAGTGAGAACACTACACAATTATCACAATTATCGAATGATCTAGGTGTAGTGACTGATCCGCTTGCAGTATTGCAATCAAATAGTAACTTACCAGCTGATCAATTAGAATTATTACGTCAGTTATTGGGTGATGCTGTACAATATGGTTTTTGGTTCTTACTAGTATCAGCAATGATTGGATTTATTGCAGCCTTTTGGGCAGGTTCGGCTAGGCAAAGCGTAGCTGAGCAAGATAAAATAGTAACCCAAATCGATCCTGCTTCGATTCATTGATGAGCGGATTAAGTAACATCACATAAGCCACTGTATACGTGTTATATAGACGTATACAGTGGCTTATGTGTTTTCGTTACTTTACTGTGGTGTGTTTTCGTTACTTTACTGTGGTTTGTTTTGTTCGTACTCTTTTAGACTTAACCCGGCTTCTTTAGCTGCTTCTTCAGCAAATTCTACATCATGTTTGTTTTGGTGAAGCGATGGTGCATCTGATTTGTTATTTTGCTTAGAAGTATTGTTATTCATGTTTTTAGAAAAGTTTTTAAATGACATGCTGTTCCCTCCTTTATACAAGATAGTTTTATATTTCCACTAATTGGGTCGAATTATGTATGGAAAAACAGATAGAAGCCAGAGAGTCAAATATAGACAGCTTTTGTAAGAAAAATAAGTTGTAGAAATTAGGGTATTATTGACTATAATTCTTTACAAATTAATACATAAATGTGAAAATGGGATATAGAACTACAAAATATTACGGTTGGGATTAAATATAGAGCGTTTGCGACCAAACTCTTAAATAATATGAAATATTTGGTAGAATATTGTTAGGAAGGAGGAGAACAATGGAAAGTGTTGCTAATTATTTGTTCGATCGATTAGTTCGAGAGAACCACACATCATTAGAACGGTCCAAATTGAATTATGGAATTCGTATTATGCTTACTAATCTAACGACAATAGTATCAGTATACACAATTGCTATACTGCTAGGATGTTTGTTAGAAACGATGATTACTAATGTAGCTTTTTTTATTATTAGACAAGTTGCATTAGGTTATCACTTTAAGTCACTGTTCGAATGTATTGGCTACAGTATTATCGGATTCCCACTTGTCAGTAAGTTAATCACATATGCATCTGTACCTGATTGGATTGTTTACACCGTATTTGTTTTGACAGCATTAATGGTTATTATTATTGCACCTGTCGGAACAGTAAAACAAGCTGTCTATAATGAGAAGCATCGATTATATTTACGCAAAAAGATTTGGATACGCTTAGGTGTGTTGCTATTAGCGATCTTACTTGTTCCAACCGTTCTCAAACCTTTTATTGCTTTAGGATTAGTACTTGAAGCTGCAGTGCTAATCGTCCAAAAAATTATAGTAGGGAGATGTTAGTTATGACTCTAGTTAACAATGCAATTGGAAAAATGCAAGAAAAAATCGCTTTGGGAGTTATCTTTATTGCAGGTATTGCTTCAATTGTAACTTGTACTTTATTCTTTTACGAAGAAGAAGTTCCAAAAGAAATTCAAGCTAATCTTTCTCAATTTAAATAGGTCAATGAGGGACAAAAAATGGGACAGTTGGAAATACTAGCACATGGCGTGTTGGAGTTAAGTTTTATATTTGGTGGTTTCTTTTACACAGTTAATATAAAACCGACACTGAAGATGATTGCTTTATATTTGTTAATATCCGTTGTTCCGACCATATTATTATTAATATGGTTTCCACAATGGTTGTTCATTAGCTATCTACTTATTTCTACTGTCGTTATTTTTTGTTTCATTACAAAATCCATACTTAGTGCAATGAATTTTTGTGTCGTAGTGGTCGGTGGAATAGTCGCCGACCACTTTTCGATGTTACTTAAAAACTATCTAATTGATAGTGTCGGGGAAACCTCTATTGTTATTGAACTAGTATTATTTTGTTTTATTTATGCGGTGCTAATCCATATATATAAAGTGACCATTCAAAAAGAGAATAAATCGTTGGAATTTCCATGGTTTGTGCAATATTCACTATTGATAATTATGATTGTTACTTTAATCGTCGTATATTTAACTATGTTTTTACAAACAAGCAATGATGAATTTCAACTAGTGAAGATCAATCTACTTGTACAATTAAGTTACTTTGTTTCAATGATCATTCTTTTTACCCTATTACTTAACTACTTTAAGAAACGGAATAGTATACGACAAAAGGAAATTGAGTTTGAACAATTTCTCTATTATATGAAGGAACTTGAGCAAGTAAATCAAGATATGCATAAATTCAGACATGATTACGTGAATATATTACTTACGATGCGTGGATTTCTTGATGACAATAATATGACTGGATTGAAAAGTTATTTTCATGATCACATCATTAAAGTAGAGCAGCAAACATTGCATCATAACCTAATGTTTATTCAATTGAAAAATATTAAAATATCTGAATTAAAAGGATTAATAGCTACCAAACTCATTGCAGCGGAAAAATCGAAAGTACTTGTTAATGTAGAAGTACCGGATGAAATTACAGAAATTGATATGGATATTATCGATTTAGCCCGCATCATTGGAATATTACTGGATAACGCGATTGAAGGCAGTGAGGATATTCAATTCGCAAAAATCAATGTGGCTATATTGCTTACGATAGATGGTAATGTTGTTATCGTTATTGAAAATCGTACGAATCTGATTGACGTTAATGTATCCAGATTATTTGATGAAAATGTATCTACAAAAGGCAGTCAGCGGGGGCTAGGCTTATCAACGGTTCGAAGTATTATTAGTAATTACCCGAATACGGTGATAAATACCTCTATTGATAATGAATGGTTTATTCAAGAGGTAGTTGTTGAGACGAGGAGGGTAAGTTAGATGAAGGTTATCATATGTGAAGACGAATTGGAACAACGCCAACAAATACATGCAACGATTGTTAATTATGCGATGTTCAACGAACCTTCTATTGAAGTTGTATTAAGTGCATCAGGTCCCAATGAAGTATTAACTTATCTTAATGATTATCAAGCGGATTGTTTCTTTCTTGATATAGAATTAAATGCCTCACTAACAGGTATTGATCTAGCTGCGGAGATTAGAAAAAAAGACCCTTTGGCTAATATTATATTTGTGACGACGCATGCAGAAAAGTTAAAACTTACATTTACTTACAAATTAGCTGCGTTAGATTTTATTGTTAAGGATGAATACACAAAGTTTACGGAACAGGTGAAAGAATCACTACAAGTTGCCTTTAATAAATATGTACAGATTGGTCAAGTAGTAGATACGGATTTCTTCCAAATCAAAATTGGAGAAAAGATTAAGAATATTCCGTACAATAATATTTACTATTTTGAAACCTCCGTGCAGCAACATAAGATAGAACTTCATGAAAAGAATGGAAGATACGAATTTTACGGTAGAATTAAAGAGATTGAAGAAATCAATGGACCTTTCTTTCGTTGTCATAAAAGCTATATTGTTAATATCAATCATATAAAAGAAATAGATAAGCGATCAAAGCTAATAACGATGAGTAATGGGGCACTTTGTCCAGTATCATTCCGCCTAATGAAAGAGTTGCTAGAGAAGATTGAGCTTTAAGAAGCTAAAAGTACGACATTAGTGAACGTGTACAATTAAAATTTAAAAATAAAGTATATCTTAATACGAAGATATACTTTATTTTTTTTTAGCACATACCGATATAAAATATGGAGATAAATGTAAGGAATAAGAGAGTAGAGAAGTAGTATTTGCTTGACGTATTCACTTCAACTAATTAAAATGTATAGCAGTTTGTCTATTAATTGAAGTTTAGATTTTGATCAGTATTATGTGGTATAGTCTCGGGATGCTAATCGAGATCAGTTATTTTTCAGATATAGAAGCTATAATGTTAAAAGGCATTATTTGTGGAGATTTTTGAATTAGGGAGCAAACATGTATTGATCAAATACGATAGATCGCAAAGAAGGGGATGAGGAATGAGTTTTGCCGGAATCTTGAGCTAGTGATTGGAATAGGACATCGAAACATGTACTCTTTCTGTTCTGTGCAAAAATTTTACCGTTAACTAGCATTAAGATAATAGAGTTTAAATAAATTCAAGCGGAAGGAAGTAGAGTACATAATGCGTAAATATGCAAAGATTATATGGATTTGTTTATTAGTTATTGCATTGCAAGCTAGTTCTATTTCGAAAGTATTAGTTTCGTATGCAGCAGGTTCAGGTAATGATGTGACGGGGCAAGTGGCTTCTCAATTTATTACTGGTGTAGATGTAAAAGAGAAGGCTGGGGCTATCCCAGGTAACACATTAATTGGAAAACCTAATCTTGAAAAGAATTCTGATTTTTATTTGTATTATGATTTTATGGTTCCAAATGTACATACTATTGCCGAAGAGGATTTCATAATTATAGATGTACCGTTAGCAATTGCCCTTCCTGTTATCCCTGGTAACCCAGAGTACAAGTTTACTACATTAATATCTGAAGATGATGGAACTGTTATTGCAGACGCATATCTGATTCCGGGTAATAAAATTAAGCTTGTTTTTACAGACAGTGTAGAAACGCTTTCCAATGTAGGTGGGGCATTCTTCCTAGCTGCTTCTTTTGACCAAGATGAGATTAAAACAGATGGTACCGTTACAGAGATTGATTTCGGTATACCAAACACAACACTTGAGTTGACATTCAAAGCAGATCCTATTGCTGTGCCAGACCCGGTTACTGTCCAAAAAGATGGTAAAATAACTAGTGGAACTAACATCGAATGGAAAATAACTGTCAATAAAGAGAATGTTAACGTTAATAATGCAGTACTAGTTGATGCTATCCCGTCAAGTCAAACCTTGGATGTATCATCAATTAAAATTAACGGTGCCATTCCTACAGCTGGAGTAACTACTGATGCTGATACTTTAAGTGTTTCATTAGGAGACATTACTACCCAGCAGGTAATTACCTTTACTACCTCATTAAAGGAAACAGCATTACTTGCGGCACTAGAAGCAGGAGATACGTCCATTTCTGTAACGAATACCGCTTACCTTGAGCATGATGATAACGAGACAACGAATGTGGATAGCCCGAAAACTGTAAATATTCCACTTAGTATTTTAAGTAAATCAGGAAGTTATAATGCTACAACAACAGCGAATAATACAAAAAATATTACTTGGACGATTGTCGTGAATGAAGATGATCTAGCATTCAACAATGCCATTATTAAGGATACACTTCCTGCTGGGTTAACTTACATTGCTGGAACAGCAACTGTAAATGGTGCTAATGTTACTCCGGTAACAAGTGGCTCAGAGCTGACTTTTAACCTAGGTAATATTACGAATGAGGTTACGATTACGTATGAAACTGAGATTGCGCCAGCTCGTTTTCAATCAAATGGCTCTTATAATTTCGTAAACGAAGCGGTCCTTACTTGGGATGGTCTTACTGGAACTGGAGTAGTAAAAAATGCTTCAGTAGGTGTTGGAAGTAACTTAATCAACAAGTCAGGTGCGGGTTATAACCGAGCGAACGGTGTAATTTCATGGTCAATTGATATTAATAGTGAAAATATTAGATGGGCAGCACCAACGATTACGGATATAATTCCAAGTGCTCAACAGTATATTCATGGGTCTGCTCGAATTGTGGATCATCAAGGCAATGCTTACTCTGGTGGTACATTTAACTACTCTTCTGGAACTTCAACGCTTAGCTATACGTTTGGTTCTGCTATTAATTCTAAATACACGATTACATTCGATACAAAGCCAGCAGATACAGTGAATATTACTGCTAATGCTAGTGGACAGTTTTCAAACACAGCCAAGTTTGTCAGTGGTTCTATTGATATTAGTGACCCAGGAACGCAGAGCTATACAAGCAATGTGTTGAAAAAGGATGCGGAAGGCTATGATCTAAATGTAGCTGACCGTACAATTACGTGGAAGTTGACTGTTAATGAAAACGGTGCAACAGCTCCAAGTGCACCGAAAGCAGGAACTGATCCTAGCTTGTACGCTGCTATTGCACTTCCAAATGTAAGCATTGTTGATACTATTCCTGACGGACTTACCTTTATACCTGGCAGTGTTATCGTTCATGATGTTAACGGTGCCCCTGTCAGCTTTCTCGTAACTGTTACTGGAACAGATGTTGTAACCTTCGATTTTAACTCGAGCATTACGGAGCAATACACCATCTATTTCGACACTGCGGTTACGGATCTATCCAAGTTTATTTCACAAAATAATACGTTGAATAATGGTAATTTTGATGTTACGAATGAAGCAACATTAACCCATGATAAAACGACAAGATCCAATACTGATCCTGCAACTCAAACCATTAGCAACCATATTGTAAGCAAGAAAGGTATTCCAACAGCGTATGGCAATAAGTATGTTGATTGGGTTGTATATCTGAACTCCAATGCAGTTAATCTTAATCAGTTGCTGGATGTCGATAGATTCTGGTTAATTGATAACCTGCAAGCAGGTCTTGAGCTAGACACAACAAGTGTGGAGTTAATTGCATATAGTGGAGCAATTAACGTACCTAACAATATTCCAGCAAACGGAAATGATGGTTTAGGTGCAGGTACACCAGTACCACTTAATGGCTCACATATTGTCTATGATGCTACAACTAGAGAATTTAGATTTAATTTCCCGACGGATACGATTGATAAGGCGTATAAGCTTTCGTTCCGTACGTATGTAACTGAAACGGTAAACTCTGGGTCTAGCTTCACTAACAGTATTAATTTGTTCGGTTCTAAAGATAATGTCGCCGTTCCAATTGATGGTGCATATCAGTCCAATGATTCACGTCAAGTAACCTTCTTACAAGCTGGAAGCATGGGATATGGTAATCTTGGTAAATTTATCGTTAATAAGGTAGATTTAGATGATAACAACGTTAAATTATCTGGAGCAACCTTTGCCTTGTATGATCAATATGGCAATAAGGTTCAAGAAAAAATGACAGTCGATGGAAAACTAGAATTCAACCGTATTAAGTCGGACTTATCATACTATATCCAAGAGGTTGTCGCACCAACAGGGTACTTAATAAGTGGTGATGTAAGTGTAGATGGAGCTCCAGCAACGCTTACAACAGTTGGTGATGTTGTAGAGGATGCAATTGAATTGAAATTGAGCTCTGTGCTCAATCAGAAGTCAGTGGAGTTAACGTTCAAAAACCAAGAAGTGAAAGCAAACGTTAAATTCACAAAGAAAAATGAAACAAATGGTCCGTTGGCAGGCGCGCAATTCGGTCTGTATATACGTGGGGCCGTTGCAGGTTCGACACCATTAGCAACAGCAACGAGTTCAGCTGTAGGTGAAGTTTTATTTACTAACGTACCTTATGGTGAGTACGATATTCGTGAAATACAAGCACCAAACGGCTATCGTACCCTAACAGGAGTTGTTCATGCTGTTGAGGTTACTGCAGCTGATCACGGAACAACGATAGCACTATCAGATGTTTCAAATTCATTGATTCGAGCAAATATTGAATTCGTTAAGCTAGACGATTCAGGAGACGAACTCGAAGGTGCAGAGTTTAAATTGTATAACAGCGGTAATGTTGCGGTAGCAGCATCAGAATCTGATGAAGATGGACTTGTAGAATTCAAAAACGTTTTAGCAGGATCATATACGATTCGTGAAACGAAAACTCCATTTGGTTATATGCCACTTACTGGAGATGTATTCACAACTACGATTACTGAAGCAAATCATGGTTCAACAATTGATCTTGGTAACGTAACAAACGTATTGATCCAATCATCTATTGAATTTGTGAAAAACAATGAGAAGAACCAACCGTTAACCGGAGCTACATTCGGTCTGTATAATAGTCTAGATGTAGAGGTTCAAAGAACTACAACTGGCACTGACGGTAAAGTAACGTTTATGAATGTAGGCGAAGGCACCTACACAATAAAAGAGATTTCATCACCTTATGGGTATAAGATAATTGATGGAGTCATCTATACTGTGACGATAACAAATGACGATCAAGGCATCAAAAAACAGCTTGCTCCAGTAGCCAATACACTTATTGAAGCGAATATTGAGTTCGTAAAATTAAGTGAGAAGGGGAAAACGCTAGCTGGTGCGGAATTTGTATTGTTGGATGAAAATGAAAATATAGTACAAACGGTAACAAGTGGCGTCGATGGTAAAGTTACATTTGTTGATGTACTAGAAGGCAAGTATGTCATTCGCGAGAAAACAGCACCTGTAGGTTATAATCCATTAACAAGCGATGTGGCGACTGTAGAAATTACTGGGCAAAAGCATAATACTACAGTATCAATTCCAGATGTAACGAATCAGATCATTAGAGGCGATGTTAAGTTTGTTAAGGTGGCTAAGAACTCTGGCAAACTATTGAAGAATGCAAGATTTGCGTTATATGCAGCGGACGATACAATATTTGATAAAGAGATTGCAACTGCGATCTCCGATGATAATGGGGTAGTTCGTTTTGAAGATGTAGAGTATGGGGATTATACAATTGTTGAAATTGCTTCTCCTAGCGGCTACTATAAATCAAAAGATAAGCTGTCTGTTACGATTAGCGAAGAAGGAAAAACTTATGATCTCGGAAACTTTGAAAATCAAATAATACCGGATAACTTTATTGAAGGTACGATTGAAATTAACAAGGTTAATGAACTTGGTGATCCGCTTTCAGGTGCGAAATTTGCACTTTATAATGTAGTAGGCTATCGTGTTGCAGAAGTAGTAACTAATAGCTCGGGTATTGCTCGTTTCACTCCGGTTGAAGAAGGTATTTACACAGTTGAAGAGGTTGAAGCACCTACAAACTATGTGAAGTCAGATCAAGTAGAGAACGTTACAATTACAAGCGATAAAAACTATGTGAAGCTGACATTTGTCAACGAACGTAGTAGTGACGCTCCTTGGCCAAACGTAAGTGTTCAAAAAGTCGATGATGCAGGTACACCACTTGCTGGTGTTAAATTTGCATTGTATAAAGCAACAGATACAGCATTTGCAACTCCAGTTGCGAATAGCACAACAGATGCTAACGGTGTTGCAACATTTACAAATATTCCTCCTGGTAAATATGTTGTAAAAGAAATTAAAGCACTAGAAGGCTATATTCTTTCTAATGTGACGTTACCAGTAATAGTAACTGAGGATGCGAAAACATATGACGCTGGAACAGTGGAAAATCGTGTTATTCGTGGTGATATTGTTGTAACTAAAGTTAATGAGCTTAATGAACCGCTGCAAGGTGCAGAGTTTGGCTTATATGATAAAGATGGTAAATTAGTTAAAGTAGCAGTAAGTAACAATGAAGGTATCGCGAACTTCAAAGATATTTCATACGGTTCTTACAGCTTGAAAGAGCTGATTGCGCCCGAATCTTATGAAAAATCTGATGAAGTGCTAGCAATTAATATTACAATTGATGGTACGGTTCAAGCCTATACAATTGTAAATAAAAAAGTCAACGTTTCAGGTGTTAAACCTGATAAGCCAGGTACAGGTTCTAATCAGCCAGGTGGTACGGATTTAGGTACAGGAAGTAACAAGCCAGATCCAGGTACTACAGAAACTGGTATAGGAAGTAATAAGCCAGGACTTAATGGTAGTAATAACGCAGGTGGAGTGAATCAAAGTAATCAACTGCCTAAGACAGGAGATTCTATCTCTACAATGTTGTGGTTGTTTGTAGGTAGCGGATTGCTTATCATTGCTTTACTGTTAGTTGGTAGAAGAAAAACTCACAAACAATAATTTGCTTGATTACAGAATGCGTACGTTCCAGTTGGAATGTACGCATTTCTTATTTAAGAGGTAGTTAAAAGAACACGTTATAAAGGAACACTTTAAGTTATAATTTGAATTAGGCAGGTAAACCAATGAAATAGATTGAGGGATATAATGGGAAAAATTATAAAGCGAGTGGTGCTATTTATTGTTATCGCAGTTTTTTTATACAGTGGTTATCAATTAGGTCTTTACCTATATGACGGTTATGCAAGCAACAAGCTGAATGAGCGTATGAAACAGCAATATGAGGATGTACGAGAAGATCAGCAAGAGATTAATGATGCTGAGCAAGGAGAGTTAACTGAGGAACAATTGAAGCAACGCTATAAGGAGCAATTTGATCAATTGCTAGAAATCAATCCTGATATTGTTGGTTGGATTAGCATTGATAACACGGGGATTGATTACCCTGTCGTGCAGTCTAGTGATAATGATTACTACCTGAATCATAATGTTGAAAAACAATCATCTGCACGAGGCTCGATATTTATGGATTATCGCAATAAGAATATGAATGATGATATCCATACTGTGATTTACGGTCATCATATGAAAGATGGCAGTATGTTTGGTGAGTTATCTAAATATAAAGATGCTGCATATTACAATGAGCATGATACGATCACTTTTGAAGGATTAGAGGGATCAACGAAATGGCAAATCTTTTCTGTATATATTTACTCTCCTGAGGATCAATTTTTTGAATATGAGTTTGCTGACGAGCAGCAGTATAATACTTATTTGGACGCAATAATTAAAAAGTCACAGTATGATACTGGTGTCAGAGTAACTTCAGACGATCAATTGCTTACACTAGTAACGTGCACATACGAGATAACGGATGCTAGATTTATTATTCATGCCAAACGGGTATAGTATAAGACTCATAATTGATTATTAATGGTATGTCAAAAAGACATGATAACTAAGGACTATCATGTCTCTTTGCGCAATGTAAAAAGAATACTACTTATTGACGAGTATGAGATAGCCGTAGCTGAGACCATATACTGTTCATGCCACTTTGTATTGTAGTTAGTGCTTGTTCATTAATAATATTAGACTCTGTAGATAATATTTCTTGCGCAACTATACCTTGATAGCCCGTACTATGAATTGCTTCGAGAAACGCAACAAGATCAATGACTCCATCACCTGGATATAGTCGATCATTATCTACTAATTGCTCGATAGGTAGAGGCTTAGCATCATTAATATGAACATAGGCAATATCTTGAGCATTTAATAGTTTAAGTTGTGTCGTATTCATGTTATTGCAATGCCAATGATAGGAGTCAATAAGCAATCCTACATTAGGCAGAGCTATTGCATCGATAAGGAATAATGTATCTTCCATCGTATGGATAAAAGGATATTTCCAAGCTGTGCGAAGGTGATGGGGACCCACAAACTCAATAGCTAACTTTATTCCGTATGGTTGTAGGATTTGAGCACATATTCGTAACCTTCTAACTGCATGAAAGCTGAATGTTACTAAATCTAGATCTGTAGATGGAAGAATATATGTGCAGCAAACGGTACTTCCTAACATTGAGGCAGCGTAAGCTCGATGAGGAAGTTGTTGCAAATCCTCTTGGAAAGCTTTCTCACTATCTTGCCAATTAACAGCCAGTGAGAATGCAGCGGCTACAATATTTTTCTCGTCTAATAATTGCTTTGCTTGGTCAAGGCCACACTCTTTATGCAGCTGACATGGATCTAATTCAACTGCATCAAATCCGTAGGCAGCTGCATATGTAATGAGTTCTACTTCTGACTCCACACGACCAAGTCCTGCTCTAGTTAAAGCCTTAAGCATAATGGTTCACCTCTTTCGTCCGATCATTTGTTGTCCAATCAAATAATACACCATGGTACTGATCTTTATCATTGCGTAAACCTTCATATGCCTGTTGAGCCTCTAATTGTGGAGGTACAATATGGCTAATTAAGGGATCAATCTTTAACTTTTTATTTTTCATAAGATCAAATACAATTTTAGTGTTTCTAACAAGAGAATGTTTAATATAGGGATTGTGTTGAACAGGTAGTCGCCACTCATGAGCCCCTTTGAATGTAATACAGCCGTGATCCATAAGATGAGTATAATTCAACAAGTCGGTAATATTACCTGTGTAATCACCACGAGGGCTTCCAAGCAGTATGAGCTCACCATATGGGGAGATGTAAGGTAAACTTTTTGTAACGACCTGTGGTACTCCTGTTGCTTCAATAAGTGTGGACACGCCCAATTGGGATGTTAACAATGATATTTGATCTAATAGTTGATCATCATTACCATCTAGAGTGGCATATACACCGCAACGTTTAGCTAAGGCAAGTCGATTGGCTGATACATCAATACCAATAATATTTGCTCCTTGCAAACTAGCAAGCTGTGCTGCAAGGTTGCCTACTAATCCCAGTCCAGTAACGGCAACATAGTCTCCTAATTCAATGGAAGAAACTCGAATAGATGTCATCGCAATAGTAGCCAATCTTGCAAAAGGAATCCAGTAGAGAGGAACACCCTCTGGTACCTTTACAATAAGATCATTTTCATTAATTGTTTCGTATCGTGCATGATTTCCGTAGTGAAATATATGATCTCCAATCTCGAAATCTACAACATTCGAACCTACGTTAATGACTTCACTTACCGCGGAGTAACCAGGAACTTGAGGCATGGAGAACCATTTCTCATTACCGGATAAACAAGCGAGTTCGGTCCCAGCACTTACTAATGTATATATTTTTTTAACTAGAATTCTATTAGATTGTAGCTCGCTAGCGATATATTTATCTTCTTGGACTTCTACTTGCCATGGAGCTGTAAACATAACTTGAGTATTAATCATATTGTTCCTCCTACAACTTTTTATTAACTTCTTGATTTGCGATGGTTCTATTTAAAATGCTTTCATGACTTTGTGATGTATGTAAGGAATGGAATTGACTTGCACTCGTACCAACCATACTCTTAAATGCTCGACTGAAGGAGTAGATGCTTGTAAATCCTACTTGTTCTGAGATCGTAGTTAGGGTGTGCTTTCCTTCTAATATTTTTTTCTTTGCTTGTTCAATACGTATCGAAGATACAAATTTATGAATAGAGATTCCTAATTGTTCTTTGAACAGATGGGAGAGGTGATTAGGCGATAGGCCCACATGCTCAGCAATGGACATACGGTCAAGTTCGTTACGAGCATAATTGGAATATATATAATGAATACTCAACTCAATAGATGCCCACCCCTTCGATTGTTTACTTAGTTGAATAGGGGTTTCCGTCTGATTACGAAAAAATATAGCAAGTAATTCTGTTAATATTCCCTTCATCTGAACATCTGAGAAAGGAATAGTTGAACTATATAGCTGTTGTAACGTTAGAAATCTTCTTTTCAAATAGAGCTGATCGTTGGAATTAATATGAGAAATAGGATCTATGAATAGTAGTGATTTTTCTGAATCAGGTAATACGTTCTGTTCGGGTAATGTAATGCTTATTTCTTGCCACTTCCTTCGCTGGACATTAGACATTAAATCGAAATGAACAATATATTGAATAAGTGGTGTTACAGAAGTAGCATGAATGAGATGTAACATGAACGGTGGCATTATAAGAGCATCTCCTGCATGAAGTTGATACTTAATACCATCAAGGATAAAATCGGCATCACCTTGCTCTATATATGTAAACACATGATCATAGTCAATCCACTCTCCAAGTAGCTGATGAGAGCGGGATATTTTGACTAATCGTACGAATGGGGATATGTGCTGAAGTTGTTCAATAAACCTGTTCAGAAACTCACCTCCGATTGTAAATTATGAAAAAACATGAACTGAGAACGGTAATGTTGGAATTCATCCGTATTACAAGCGCTATGTAAAAATTCAGTCTAATTTTAGACGAATTTAAATTATACACTTACTAAATATTGTAAATAATTATACCTCATTTGTCTTTATACAAGATAGTGCATATTTACCAAAAACTACGATAATTAATAGTCGAGAATGTCACAACTTAATAAATGTATTCGTTCGACTTAAGTAAGCCTATATAACTAGTAAGTTAATTCGTTGTTTTCGTATAATAAGTATGATAAACTACAACACAAAATAGATACCTAAGAGTAAACTCGATAGATATCGTAACGGGGTGAACAATGAAAGAAAAATCAGCTAGAAATAAGACGATTGATATTTCAGTTGAAGAAGGTTCACAGTATTATGAAAGATGTATCCAAGTAAAATCGGAAGTTATAATTGATGATATTATAGATAAAAGTATTCACGGTAATTCATTAGAAGTTCTACCTTTATTACCACATCAATTTGTGGATTTGTTAATCGTAGATCCACCCTATAATCTTGAGAAAAACTATCATGGTGCAAAATTTACGAAGCAGAGCGAAGAAAACTACCGTACATATACGGTCGAATGGGTTGATAAAGTATTGCCCTTACTTAAGCCAACTGCAAGTATTTATGTTTGTTGCGACTGGAAATCTAGCTTAATTATTGGTAGTGTACTTATGGAGAAATTAAATGTAATGAACCGTATTACATGGCAGCGCGAGAAAGGTCGTGGTGCCAGTAGTAACTGGAAAAATGGAATGGAAGATGTATGGTTTGCAACGGTGTCCAAGGATTACACTTTCAACTTAGAAGCAGTGAAAATACGTAAAAAAGTAATTGCTCCTTATCGAGTAGATGGTAAGCCGAAAGATTGGGAAGAGACGAAAGAGGGTAACTTCCGTAATACTTCACCATCAAATTTCTGGGACGATATTTCAATTCCTTATTGGTCGATGGCAGAAAATACAGCACACCCTACACAAAAACCAGAGAAATTATTAGCGAAGCTTATATTAGCCAGCTCGAATAAGGATGATATTGTACTTGATCCATTTATGGGTTCAGGTACTACATCCGTTACTGCTAAAAAGTTAGGTCGTCATTATGTTGGTATTGAGCAGAATGATGTCTATTGTACTTGGGCAGAGAAACGTTTGGAAATGGCAGAAGAAGATGAATCCATCCAGGGGTATGTGGATGGTGTGTTTTGGGAGCGTAATACGTTTGCCACTCAGAAAGGAAATTCAAAAAGCGGACTTTGATAACGAAGAGCATGCTTTCGTAGCATAATCGACGTCGAAGATGTCCCCCATCGAAAGCCTACGTGTGCTCACGTACACAAAACGTACGCTGTGCTACTCGTTTCCACTGTGGGGCATCTTCTCGATTCTGAAAGCCCTCTTTTTGAACCTTTATTGGAAGAGGAAGTTCAAAAAGCGGACTTTGATAACTATGATAGGCTTCGTAGCATAATCGACGTCGAAGATGTCCCCCATCGAAAGCCTGCGTGTGCTCACGTACACAAAACGTACGCTGTGCTACTCGTTTCCGCTGTGGGGCATCTTCTCGATTCTGAAAGCTCTCTTTTTGAACCTTTATTGGAAGAGGAAATTCAAAAAGCGGACTTTGATAACGAAGAGCATGCTTTCGTAGCATAATCGACGTCGAAGATGTCCCCCATCGAAAGCCTGCGTGTGCTCACGTACACAAAACGTACGCTGTGGGGCATCTTCTCGATTCTGAAAGTCCTCTTTTTGAACCTTTATTTGAAGAGGAAGTTCAAAAAGAGGACTTTGATAACGATGATAGGCTTCGTAGCATAATCGACGTCGAATATGAAATGTCAGAGAAGGTATCACTAATAAGGCTGTTGTAGGAATAGCATTGCTATTCCTGCAACAGCCTTATTTAATTCGCAAAATTTGTAAAATTAGTATAAATAATAAGTCGTAAGTGCAAAGAAAATGATCGTTGTATATGCTACGATATGTTTGTCACAATATTGATGTGAGATAAATTAACATAGTTCAGCAGGGGGGAAACTGATATGTACGGTTGGCTAGGTTATAAGGTAGGTGCTCCATTAGCGAAATCGTGGAAACATAACAAACATCTACAAAAAGATATTGAGCGTGAATTTGATGGAATATCAGATACCCGAAAACAATTATTAATTGACTGGACGAGTGATACTTGGCATGCTATTGATCGACTTTCAGAGCAGTGTATTGAAAAATTGAATCCTGATGAGTTCCATCCATCAGATTTGGCAGAGGAATGGTTAGTACCGATGCTGCAGAAAGCATATCTTAAATCCATTGATTTTACAGAGTTATTTGTACTGAATGATGCCTTTCAAGTTATTGCATCAACAGATGAAAAGCACCGAAATAGCTCTTATGCTCGAAACAGTATATTAGAGCATGCAATTGGCTACCTTCGACATGCAAAGTGGGAAATTCCGTTATTATTTGGCCCATATGTTGATCCTATTACATTAACCATTGGTGCACGTTCTTCTTCATTCCATGATGCGGTTACTATATTATTTATGAAACCTATTATCCATAATGGGGGACTAATTGGAATACTATGCGGAAGAGTACCTAACGATGTCATTGGAGATCTGATTCAACGTGAAGCAGGACATGTCTATCCTGATTCTGGAGATAATTATTTATTTATGGCAAAACCTAATTTGCTTACACATATTGAGCCTGGTATTGCTTTATCCCGTAGTCGCTTTGAAGATAAAACCTTTACCATGGGTGAAAATCTGAAGGATGGTGTAACAACGGATTGGGGAACAGTTACCGTCAAAGAACATACGGAACTAGAATTGAAATTTATAAGTCCAGCGACGAAGGAACTCCATCCGGGAGTAGCAAATACGATAAAAAATGGTGCTAATCTATACGTGCAGTTTCCTGCATATCCAGATTATCGTTATATCCCTGTTATCGGTAAAGGTTGTACGTTTCAATTGCCGCATTGCCCAGATGTATGGGGCATGATGTGTGAAGGTGACTTTGAAGAAGTATATCGTGTTCGGAGTATTGGAACGAAGCGTAGACAGTTGGAAGCGATAAGTGTTGGTATTATTGCTGCGTGTTCTGTAGCCGTTGTTGGTTTGCTAGGTAATGTGATGTCTCCTTGGATAACTGGGATTACTGTAGGTGCTCTTCAACTCATTGCAGGATGGATTGTACTGAGAGTGGTACAGAGTAGAACGGATCAACAAGAAATTAATCAAATTCGTAGAGTGAAAAAGTTTATACAGAAAAATGCGGAAGGTAAAGGTGATCTTACTAAGAGACTCGATCTTTCTCATTTCAATAGTAATGAGATTAAAGACATTGCAAAATGGTTGAATAATATGATGGACTCGTTAGAAGGTATTATGCTGAGAGTTCGTACTGCTGCATATCAAGTGTCAGATAGTCAGTTGGCAATGAATGAAACGGCAACATTAACGACGACTTCTACGAGAAAAGTAAGTCATCAAGTAACAGAAATGATCGATAGCATTCATCTACAATTAGCTGATATCGAACAAGTTCGAGAGATGGCAGATACGATGAAAGAAACATTGAAGGTTATTGAAGGTCAAGCTGCATCGCAAATTAGTGTAGCCCAATCTGAAATAGATCGTATCGGTGATAAAATGTTTGAAATATCAACTAAAGTAAAAGAAACAAATCATTCGATACATAGCTTTGTAGATACGATGCAAGATATTAAAAATGTAATTAGCGTCATTGAAGAAATTTCAGCACAGACTCAACTATTAGCACTTAACGCTTCCATTGAAGCTGCGCATGTTGGGGAACAAGGTGCTGGGTTTGCAGTCGTTGCAGGTGAGATTCGTAAGCTAGCTAATAATACGAAGAAATCAACTGCTGAAGTACATGCCATTACAGATCGCATATATAAGGAAGCGCAGAAAGCTTATCATATAATCGACGAAGGCAATGGTGTAGTAGAAGAAGGGAATATACTTGTACAAACTGTTGCTGAAGCTTTAAGTGAAGCAAATATGCAAGATATCCGTAAGAGTGAGGTTGTTGATGGGGTAGTTGGTTTACTAGAACAAATTGCTCAAGTAAGTAATAAAAATAGAAAAGTATCGACAAGTGTTGGGAAGCGTGTAAATACGTTAGCAGACGAAATGTTAGGGGTGCAAGATACGAGTAAGCAGGTGGATATCATTACGAACCAATTGCAACAACTTGTAGGACAATTTAAGCTTACCGAGGAACGACTGCGTTAAACAAAAAAGTAGCGTGCGCTAAAGAATATTTCTTAAGCGTACGCTACTTTTTTGTTTTTAAACTACTGTAATTTTTCTTTAAGCATGTGAAGTTGATGTAGAAGTTGCTCATATTGTTGTTGATCAATATGACAACTAGACACTTTACTTATTACGGCATCAGAAATTTGTTGCTGTTGTTCATATGCTTTTCGTTCAAGATGAATATGAACACGCCGTTCATCTTGTGTGCTACGTTCTTTGCGCAGCCATTGTTGAGTTTCCATTCGATTAAGCATCGGAGTTAATGTACCAGTACCAATACCAAGAACATCGCCAAGTTGTTTAACAGTAACTCCGTCCGATTCCCACAACGCAAGTAATACAAGATATTGCGGATAAGTAAGCTGGAATGGTTGGAGAGCACTACTATATAGCTTAGTCATCTGACTGGAAACTTCATATATGGCAAAGCAAAGTTGCTTATTAAGTGCTAAAAATGAATTCATTGCCTCTCAAAAGTCGCTCTTATTTCAATAGTGCGACGATATCTCCTTCTAATTTGCTAGGATCAGTTGTAGCAGCGTAGCGTTTTACGACTTTACCTTGTGCATCAATAAGGAATTTCGCAAAATTCCATTCGATTTTTCTCATTAATAATCCACGTTTTTCTTCTTTTAAATATTTGAATAATGGGTCCGCATCATCACCATTAACTTTGATCTTCGCAAACATCGGGAAGCTTACGCCATAATTAAGTTGGCAAAATTCTGTTGTTTCTTCGATATTATCAAATTCCTGATTGTTGAATTGATCACATGGGAAACCAAGAACGACAAATCCTTTTTCATGATGGTTTGTATATAGCTCCTGCAAGCCTTGGAACTGCGGTGTTAAACCACATTTGCTTGCAGTATTAACGATAAGTACAACTTTTCCTTCATAATCTTTCAAAGAAATAGTGTCGCCGTTTGGTTTTTTTACATTGAAATCATAAATAGTTGTCATTGTAATCCTCCTTGGTAATCGACATCAATTTATTGTAATGAAATTGATGTCATATTGATCGCTTGCGATTCAATCGTGTACGATTAATATACCATACAAAAGATGATCGTTCAATAGTAGTCTTGCCGTATTATTGAAAACTTATCTATATTAAGTTTCGGCATTAACAATATTAGGATATTAAAGAAAATGATGAGTATCCTCTAGTGTGGATGATATTTCCACAATGCTACACTTAGCTTGCAATAAACATTACCAATTAGGAAGAGGGTTAAGTAATGAAGAAAAATTTTAAGGCGGTCACATTATTTCTTGTAGTTATGATGCTTACATCGATTCTTGCAGCATGTGGTAATAGCAAAAAGATTGAAATCGGTATTGTATTGCCGACAAAAGATGAAGAAAGATGGATACAAGATGAAGAGCGCTTTAAGGCAGCACTGAAAGATTCGAAGTACAATACGGAGATCTTATTTAGCCAAGGTTCATCTGCTAAAGAGAAAGAAAATGTAGAAGCACTAATCGCAAAAGGAATTGAAGTACTAATTATTTGTCCTTTTGATGGTGATGGAGCGGCAAGTGCAGTGAAAGCAGCTAAGGAAGCAGATATTACAGTTATTTCATACGATCGTCTAATTACAAACACAAAAAATGTTGATTACTATGTAACATTTGATAGCGTCAGCGTAGGTAAAGCGCAAGCACAATATCTAGTAGACAAAACAACTGGTAACGGTCAACCGTTATACCTATACGCAGGTGCTGCTACTGACAATAACGCATTCTTATTCTTCCAAGGTGCATGGGAAGTGCTACAACCTAAAATTGCGGATGGAACATTCAAGATTGCTAACTCAAGCGAAGCAATTGCACTTCAAGACGTTGCTACACTTGATCGCGAACAGATGAGTAAAATTATTGGTCAAGTAACGACGAACTGGGAACCAGCCGAAGCAAAAAATAAAGCACAAACTCATCTAACAGCTGCAGCAGCTGATGCAAAAGGTGATGTAGCTATTCTTGGTCCGAACGACGGTACTTCTCGTGCTATCGCAGATGTATTTGGAGCTGATGGAGACATAACTAGTTATGTGATTTCTGGTCAAGATGCTGAAAAAGCAACAATTCAATACATTATTGATGGCAAACAATCGATGACTGTATTGAAAGATGTACGTGTCCTTGTAAAAGATGCTATGGACATGGCTATTGGCATTCTTGACGGTACAACACCAGCTACAACTGGTACTTACCCCAACGGTGAAATTGATGTAAAAGCAAAACAAACAGATGTTGTTACAGTAGATAAAGATAATGTAAAAAAAGCTATAGTTGATTCAGGATACTATGAAGCCAAAGAGTTTACTAACCTAAAATAACGTGAACGACATATAGCTTCATAGGAATAGTGATAGAGAAGTCTATCACTATTCCTCTATTCTAGCGTGAAGTAACATTAAGGAGTGCTGGATAGTTATGAGTAAATATATATTAGAGATGAACAATATTTCCAAACATTTTACTGGTGTTAAAGCTTTAAGTAATGTGAATTTTAAAGTTGAAGAAGGAGAAATACATTGCTTAATAGGTGAGAATGGAGCAGGTAAATCTACACTTATGAAAGTACTTAGTGGGGTATACCCATATGGATCCTACTCTGGAGATATTGTATATAAAGGACAAGTACAACAATTTCAGAAAATTACGGATAGTGTAAAGATCGGAATTTCAATTATTTATCAAGAACTAGCGCTTTTCCCTGATCTGACGGTATATGAAAATATATATGCAGGTAATGAAGTAACGGGAAGGTTCGGAGTAGATTGGAATAAAACGATTGTGCAAGCTAATCAAATGCTTAACATGGTGAAATTAACCGTTAATCCTGCGATGCTTGTGAAAGACCTGGGCGTTGGGAAACAACAACTAGTAGAAATTGCTAAGACACTAAGTAAAGAAGTGAAACTTCTTATTCTAGATGAACCTACGGCCGCACTTAATGAAGATGATAGTGAAAACTTATTGCAACTATTGAAGGAACTGAAAGCACAGGGGATTAGTTGTATTATGATTTCTCATAAATTAAAGGAAGTTATCTCGATAGCTGATAAAGCGACAATACTTCGAGACGGACAAACGATTTGCACATTAGATGCGAAAAAGAATGAAATTTCTGAAGATGTCATCATTAAAAATATGGTTGGACGAGAGATCGATGATATTTTTCCTAAGCGCGAACATAAAAACATTGGTGAAACAGTATTAGAAGTAAGAAATTGGTCAGCATACGATGTTACATTAGGGCGAAACGTTGTAAAAGATGCAAACATTCATGTGCGTAAAGGTGAGATTGTAGGCATTGCAGGATTAATGGGTTCTGGTCGTACAGAATTAGCACAAAGTATTTTTGGAAATCCAAAGTCTTATAAGCTACAGGGTGAATTAAAGCTGAACGATAAAACTATCCAATTCAAGCATCCACAAGATGCTATTAAAGCTGGTATCGCATATGTAACGGAAGATCGAAAAGGAAATGGATTATTTCTTCTACAAGATATTAAGCAAAATATTTCAGCAGCTAATCTAGTAAGTATTTCTGCTCGAGGTGTTATTAATATGAATGAAGAAGTGAAAATTTCGGAACAGTACAAACAGTCACTTAATATTAAAGCTCCATCAGTAGAACAGTTAGTAGGTAATCTAAGTGGTGGCAATCAACAAAAAGTTAGTTTAGGTAAATGGCTCTATGTTAAACCTAACGTTCTAATTCTAGATGAACCTACACGCGGGATAGATGTGGGAGCTAAGTTTGAAATATATACGATTATGAATCAATTAATACAAGAAGGTATGAGTATTATTATGATTTCTTCAGAATTGAACGAAGTGTTAGGAATGAGTGATCGCATCTATGTTATGGCTGAAGGGAAAATAAATGGTGAATTATCAATTGAAGATGCTAGCCAGGAAAAGGTTATGGAGTTAGCTACGCAGTAATAAATGGATATTCAAATCATCCACTGGTAATCACGATGATTGAATTTGTAGTCTATTCGGCGGCGAAGCTGCCATTCATCGGAAGCCTGTGGTGCTGATGTACCAATAACGTACACTCCGCTCCTCGTTTTCTTGCTTCATGGTATCTTCTTGGTGCTGACAAGTGAACGATTTGAACTTTGATTAGAAGTATGGATGTTCAAAACATCCACTGGTGATCACGATGATTGAATTTGTAGTCTATTCGGCGGCGAAGCTGCCATTCATCGGAAGCCTGTGGTGCTGATGTACCAATAACGTACACTCCGCTCCTCGTTTTCTTGCTTCATGGCATCTTCTTAGTGCTGACAAGTGAACGATTTGAACTTTGATTAGAAGTATGGATATTCAAATCATCCACTGGTGATCACGATGATTGAATTTGTAGTCTATTCGGCGGCGAAGCTGCCATTCATCGGAAGCCTGTGGTGCTCATGTACCAATAACGTACACTCCGCTCCTCGTTTCCTAGCTTCATGGCATCTTCTTGGTGCTGACAAGTGAACGATTTGAACTTTGATTAGAAGTATGGATATTCAAATCATCCACTGGTGATCACGATGAATTAGAGGAAAAGTTTTAGCTTACGAAGATACTTTTCGTTACTAAGATGTAAATTAAGAGGTAGACGAAAAGTTAGGTTTACGCTTACGAAGATACTTTTCGTTACTAAGTAGTATATCAAGAAGTAAACGAAAAGTTTTAGGGGGTTAATAATTATGAAATTAATGCATGAAGCCAAAAATATGCTGAAAACAAATATACGTGAATACGGAATGTATATTGCATTATTTATTATCATGTTAACGTTCACTATATTAACGGATGGATTGTTTTTGTCCTCACGTAATATTAGTAACTTATTAGATGCTACAGGGTATATAGCAGTCTTAGCAGTGGGAATGACTTTAGTTATTGTCATTAGACATATCGATCTGTCTGTAGGATTTGCTGCAGGATTTATGGGAGCGATTGCAGCAACATTGTTAACTCAATTAGGCGTCCCAGTCATTATTACTATTCCAGTTATTCTTGTACTAGGAATTGTTGTAGGTTTCTTCAATGGATATCTCGTTGCATCGATTGGAATTCCTTCGTTCGTTGCCTCGCTAGCAGCAATGTTAATATTCCGTGGCGCATTACTCCGTGTTACTGAGAAGTCAGGCACGATTATTATTAAAGACGAAACATTTAACGCAATTGGAAATGGATATATACCAGCAATAATGAAAATAATGCATTTGAATTTATTATCACTAATTATCGGAGCTATTATTATTGTTTTGTATATTGTCAGTGAGTTTTCCAAACGTAAAAACAAACAAAAGTATAACTTTGAAGTCATGTCTAAAGGTATGTTTGCTATTAAACTAGTATTTATTTCTGCAATTATTGCTTATATTACATACATTCTCGCAGGTTACAAAGGCTTCTCGTGGACCGTTATCATTATGTTGATCGTAGCAGTTATTTATCATTTTCTAACATCATCGACTGTAATAGGTAGACATATCTATGCTGTAGGAAGTAATCCAGAAGCAGCACATTTGAGCGGAATTAACGTAAAGAAAATTACTTATTTCGTCTTTGGTTCAATGGGTTTACTATCCGCTCTATCAGGTATATTATTCACTGCTCGCTTGCAATCGGCAACAACAACGGCAGGAACATTGTTTGAACTTGATGCCATCGCAGCGGCATATGTAGGCGGTGTATCGGCTGCAGGTGGCGTTGGTAAAGTAACTGGTTCAATTATTGGAGCTATTGTTATGGCATCTCTTATTAGTGGTATGAATCTGTTAGGCGTAGGAATCTCATATCAATATATGATTCGTGGCGGTGTGCTCGCTGCTGCTGTAATATTTGATATTATGACTCGCAGAAAGAGGGCATAGCTCTAGACAAACGTAAACACCTTCAAGCAGTACAAGTGTTGTAATACTTGTACTGCTTGAGGGTGTATTTTTGTGTTTACAGTTATTGGGGTTCTACTCTTACGAGATGAAAACGTTCATCCTGCTGAATGCGTTCTACTGCTTCATTTTTATTACGTACACCTAGCTTTTCATATATTTTTCGTAAATATTTTTCAACAGAACTTTCGCTAACATGAATTTTTCTAGCAATTAAAGCATTCGTATACTTATCAGAAACCATGCTCAGAATCGAACGTTCGGTTGGCGTAAGATCCATCTCCCAATAATGTTTTACTTCTTCAGAACGATGCAGTTTTATTTGGCGGAATAAAGGTAGAGGTATAATCGTATGTCCATGAAGGACTGCATCGATCATAGCAATGATTTCACTAGGAGACGCAGACTTGTTTAACATCCCACTAGCACCACTATCTACAAGTTGGTTGAAGTAAGGAACATAATCGTAACCAGTATGAATAATAATATGTAGTCCTGGAAAACGTTCTTTCAACTTCGAACATAGTGTAATACCTGTTTCTTCCGGCATATTTAGATCAAGCAGTACAATATGAGGGTACAATCGCTCAATAAGACTAAT
Organism: Paenibacillus endoradicis; assembly: GCF_024721975.1. The sequence goes on from NZ_JANQBB010000007.1 coordinate 303,817, forward strand.
TGCAACTGTTAAACTATCTGTAATCCCGATAATAGTAATGCTATCTTCCTGCTGGATAAGACTAGAAATACTACTAGCCATTTCGGGGTGATCATCAATAATAAGTAGCTTAATGGGCATATTAACTTACTCCTAATCTAGGTATCGTAATTTTAACTTGAAATCCTTGCATCGGACTAGATTGTATTAAGATATTGGCGTTCATACTTTGAACGCGATGATTAATACCTATCCAACCAGTACTTTCGAAGTTTTGTAGATTCTCAATGCCTCGTCCGTTGTCGCTGTATGAAAAAGATAAAGTATTTGCGTCTTTATGGAACAATAGAGTGATCTTAGTGGACTGCGAATGCTTTTTTGCGTTCGAAAGTAGTTCCTGAATAATACGAAACACTTGTAACAAGTCATCGTTATTAAGTTGATTCCATTCATGAACATCTTCTAACGATAAGATAATGTCGCTTTCATAATGAGTTCGTTCATTTTCAACGAGACTAGAAATAGCGTTAGCAAAGCCTGTCTCTTTCAATAAGTGAGGATATATATTAAAGATAATATCCCTTGCATTAAGATTAATAATTTGCAAATATTCTGCAAGATCTGACAAAGATTGACTCATAGCTTCAGCTGATTTCATAGACTTAGTCAATGATAGTACGCGATGTCTTGCAAATAAAATATCTTGTAGTAGAGTATCATGCAAATCTGTAGCTTGATGTTTTCGTTCTTGCTCTACTAATTGCAGAATCGTCCGTTTTAAAGTGAAAATTTGCTCGAGATTTTGATGTTCAACGTTATTATGGTTGAAAATTTGAATAATATTATTTGAAAAAAGTTTATTGAGATTAATATTTTCAACTAATGTTGCAATCGGAAATTTAATAATATCGATAACAAGTTGTAGCGGATAACTTATTTTGCGAGTTGCCCTTCTATGTTCAACAATAAGATAACAATATTGTTGTTCCTCTCTGCTAATATGAAATAATTTATAAGCAGAAAGTGATTTGAAGTCTTGCTTTAGAAGTTGTTCAATAGATTGTAAATGAATCGGTTTATAGCTTGCTATGTAATTTTTGTTAGGAGTTGTAATCAAAATCGTTGCATTCATTAGATTAAAATGATGGCAAAGATCAGGTAAACCATATCTTTCAAAATCTTCAAAGCTTTTAATGAAAGTAAAGCTTTGCATTAATTTATGAATAGATTTGAGATATAAATAAGGCCAAATTAGTGGACGTAAAGGTAATATTAGATGCCTCCATAGTGATCTATTTAAAGTAATAATATTTTTTCCGTAACTTAATATTAGAAAAATAAATGGATATAGTACAAATACAAACATCGAATAATGATACGGAACGATAGGATGATAGATAATATCAGGAAAAACGGTTAGCAGTAGAAAAGGTGCAAAGCAAATGGTAAACGAAAATAGCGAAATTTTAATTACAGTAGCAGAATAGGAATATTCCAAACGTCGACGTCTATATACATAAAAAAGATATAAAAAAGTCAATAAACATCCGACCATGAAATGAATAAGTGTAGTCTTTTGCTCAATTCGATATAGTCTATAGTCGAACCATGGGCTGAAATAAAATAAATGAAGTGTGCAATATAATAAAACAAGACGATAATACCAACTAATATAGTGATAGGAGAAAAATATTTGTCCTTTAGCTTTCAATAATTGATAGATGAAGTCTATCATTATTGCTGGTATAAGGATGATTACTATACTAATGATGACTTTCGATAAGCTATCAGATTTGGTTGCAGATTCAGTGCACATAAAAGCAATACTTAGTAGTATAAATAATTGAGTTAAAAGTATAGATGATTTGGAACGACCATAGCGAATATATATAGTGATTGCGATTAATGCCATAAATATTTCAGTGAAAAAGATAATTATTGATCGATACTCTAGAGGGAACTCTTTATAATCAAGTGTAATTATTTTGGCTGAGTTATTGCGTAGTAAGGTAATCGAATGAATCTTTTCGATTCGATGAAATTTGTACACTGTAGTATGTTTCTCAACCGCAGAATGATCAATTTGGACAACAATATCCCCAAGTTCTAACCCAATGTCTGATGCATATCCACTACTATCCAATTTACTAATTTGCCATGCACTATCACTTATCATATTAACGGAAGCACCGATATATAGATAATGGAAGTTAATATAATTTATCCAAGTATGGAGGAGCGTGAATAGTAAACCAACGAGTATTATATAGATAAACTTTCGATAAGTTTTTAATAGATTCATGGTAGTCTGTACGTTGAATACATTTTATTCTCCCCTTCGCAATATTTACTAGACTTTCAAATAGTGTGCTTTATATTTTAATTAGCAAATTTAGTTTTATTTTACAATTGTATGATGATTCATGAAATAATACAATTATTGTAATAAGTATAATTTGTTCACTTGAATTAGAAACGGGAGGGATAAAAATGACAACTTTAAGAGGGAATATGACAACTAGACTTGAAAAATGGAGCTATGGTGGATTCTCGTTTGGACAAAATTTAATGTATATGTTGCAACTTCAATTTCTTACGTTCTTCTACACAGAAGAGGTAGGATTATCTTTAGGTGCCACAGCGACGTTGCTATTGATCGCAAAATTATGGGATGCATTTAATGATCCTATTATGGGGGCAATCGTAGATAAGCTAAACTTCAAATCAGGAAAATACATACCTTGGCTGAAATACACAAGTATTATTGTTCCACTAACCATGTTATTTACATTTGTAAATATAGATGCTGGTTATTCTATGAAACTAGTGTTTGCTTATATTACTTATATTATGTGGGGGATGGCGTACACTGTCTCTGATTCTCCGATGTTTTCTTTATCAACGGTGATGACTAAGCATGTATACGAACGTGATCAATTGATCGCTATAGCACGTATGGCAGGAGCCATTGCTGCGATATTAACTGCTGGATTTTTGATGTTAGTTGGCTCATTAGGCTGGCTTGGTGCGATGGCAATCTACTGTGTGGCTTCATTAATTACAATGATTCCTTTACCGTTTGTTGCGAAAGAACGAGTAGTATATAAAGAGCAGAACACTTCATTCTTACAAATATTTAAGTACCTACTTCGTAATAAATATTTCTTTATTTTCTATGTTGGCTATTTACTTATGAGCACGACGAATACACTACAAACGATCGCAGCCTACTTCGCCAAATCCAATCTAGGTAACGAAGACATGCTCACCGTATTGTTAGCAGTATTAGTGTTACCAATCATTATCGTTTCCCCATTACTGCCTAAGTTAATAACAATTTTCGGAAAAAAACGCCTTACAATCTATTGCTCTTTCCTCGTTATAATTCTTTCACTCATCCAGTATACGGTAGGGTATAATAACTTTACATTGTTTTTAGTTATAGCAGCTATTCGAGTACTTTGTATGCAAATTCCGCTATTACTGTATGGAATGTTTACAGCAGATTGTATTGAATACGGTAACGCGATTACTGGACAGCGTACGGCTGGAATTACGTTTTCAGTTCAGACGATGTTTACTAAACTAGCGGGGGCACTATCCTCTACGTTATGTCTAGCGTTACTTTCTTATTATGGATATGTTAATCAAAGTGATACGCAAAGTACAGAAGCACTACATGGAATATGGGTAATCTTCACCTTAGTTCCGATCATCGGATATGTCGGCATGCTAATCACTATGTATTTCTATCGTCTTGATGAGAAAACTGTTTCCGCGTATATGATCAAAAATCAGTCTGGTATTGAATAATAGTCATAATTTATTAGATGGATCTGAATGATATTCAGCCTAGGAGGTAAGTCAGCATGTTAGTAAAAGAGTTAATGGAGATATTAATAGCTCCTGTAGGCAAGTTAGATCAAACCGTTGATGGAATTATCGTTGGCGATGGTAATGAGGAAGTGAAAGCGATTGGGACTACATTTGTATGTAGCTATGAAGTGATTAAGAAAGCTATTGAAAAAGGGATAAATGTTATTATTTCACATGAGCCAGTTTGTTATAACCATCATAGTGAGCATGACAAGTTCGGTGTCAGTAAAGTAATCGAACAGAAGCTAGAACTACTACGAAAACATAGTATAAATGTTATTCGTTTCCATGATTATGCACATCGTTATATACCAGATATTATTTCAGAAGGTTTTCTTGATGTGATGGAATGGTCCTCTTATGAAGATCAAGTACAAGCAGATTTATTACATCTACCTACGCAATCAGTAGGGCAAATTGCTAAGCAACTGAAAGAGCGTCTTGGGATCGAATATATTCAGCTTGTAGGACAACAGGAGCAGTTATGTTCGAATGTATGGTTACGTCTAGGATTCCGTGGTAATGGTGACAACTGTATCCCTGCTTATGAGCAAGGGGAGATAGATTTAATCATCGCTGGTGAAGGACATGAGTGGGAAACACCTGAATATGTAAGAGATGCAAATGCACAAGGAAAAGCAATTGCATTGTTGATTATAGGGCATCAGAAGAGTGAGGATGCGGGTATGAAGATTTTGGCTAGAAGATTGCAACAACAGTTACCACAATTGCCGATTACACATATTGAACAGTTAACGGCCATCCAATATGTGTAGCGACTATATGACACTCATTTATTGATATTGTGTATCTAATTTCTCGAGTTTGCGATCTAAGAAGAAATTACCAAATGGTATAAATGCTACTGCAAAACAAATTACAGTCCAAAGTAGATTCCAACGTGTCTTTAACGTCGCATAAATAATACTAGCACCATACACGATAACGATACCACCATGAATTCTACCGACAATACTAACAACTTCCGGGATATCCATCCAGTATTTCAGTGGCATACCAATACAAATCAGAATGATAAGTGATAAACCATCCAATAGTCCAGCTAGTCTTAATTTACCTATAGGTGTTTTTAGCATAATATCTCCTTTAATATGTTGTATATACTGAGTATAGCGATAGATTGCATCGAGAAGCTAAACAAGCTGTGACAATATTATTATTTTTCAATAAGTAAGTGATAATAGTGTTAGATTATAACAACTATGATTTGCTTCCTATTACGAAACTGGTATAATTCTAATGTAGAAGAAATATGAATTTACATAATAAAATGAATGAAGGAGGTAATTACATGTATACTGGAATGCTACATACACATTCTGCAGCTTGGATAATTATGATCATATTGTTCTTGGTAAGCTACTTTGTACCAAAACAAAAAGTGACAAAAATGATTTTGCGCCTTTTCTATCTAATAATGATCTTTAGTGGCGGTTATATGTTCTTCTCAGGTAGTTACACTGGTGTGTATCACGTCAAGATCACTTGTGCGATTATCGTTATCGGTATGATGGAAATGATCTTAGCTCGTCAGAAAAAAGGTAAGAGCACATTACCATTTTGGATTATTTTCGGAGTTCTGTTAGTGGTCGTTGTTTTAATTGGATACGGTGTTATTGCGTTCTAATGATACATTATTATTTTATAAAAGAGCTATAAATAAATTGCTATGATTGCAATTTATTTATAGCTCTTTTTGTTGTGAAAATACAATGAATATTGTCATGTATTGTATTTGAGAAATATACAACTAAATGATAATATTTACTGATATAGTTTTATTGGGAAAAGAGGAACTTTTGACCTAAATGAAAGAAATTTATCCCATTAATTAAAACGATTTCAGTAATATTTCATTGCAAACATATATAATTATCGTATGTATTACAGAAAATATTCGTTTACAGCTAGAATGGAGTTGTTGGGTATGGAGATTGCTACATCGCAAATACAAATATCCTCTCATATTTGGAATAAAAACTTTATGATTGCTCAATTAAATGCTAGTTACGAAATTACTGGCATGAATGAGTTATTTCAGCAGTTTATTGCGATATATGGTATTAACAAATTAGATCAATATATAGAAAACATATTTAAACCATTTGATATTCGACTCAAACAGAAAAAAGATTGGGCAGAAGTATGGAAGACTGTGACTGAAGTCGGGCACTGGAATGGATATCTTATGTATTTCCAATCCAAAAAGTTACTGGCACAAGTTGAGGTAACGATATCAATTGAAGATAAAGCAGAACAGGGTCAATCAGCTTTTGTAATTTTGGGACAGGATCGTACTAATCTAGTTAATGATAATGGGAATAGTGATAAACAGTTAAGAAGTTTAATAGATATGAAGAATGCTTTTGACGCAGCATCTATTATTGCGGTTACAGATGCAAGTGGTGTTATTACATATGTTAATGATATGTTCTGTCATATTTCTAAATACAGTAGACATGAATTAGTCGGGAAAACGCATAGAGTAATCAATTCCAAACATCATCCCAAACAATTTTTTGCAGATATGTGGAATACAATCATGCAAGGTATAGTATGGCGTGGAGAAGTTGAAAATCGCGCGAAGGATGGCAGCTACTATTGGATGAATACAACGATCGTTCCTTTTCTAGACGATCAAGGTAAACCATATCAGTATGTCTCCATACGATCTGATATCTCAGATCGAGTGATAGCTGAAACTAAGTTAGCTAAAGTGTTGCAACATGATTTTCGTCGTACGATCAAAAACTTGCAAAATTGTATTTTCAAACTAACCCGCGATCTAGATCAGAGAATTATTTTTACATTAAGTGAAGGAAGAATAGCTGAACTACTCGACATTACAACGGAACAAGTTGAGAATATTTGGATTAAAGAAGTTTGGAAAGAACAGTTTCATCATGTGGAACAATATTTTGAAGAGGCTTTCCAGGGGGAAAGTCATCAATTCGAGATGCAGTATGGTAATAAATATTACTACATTTCGTTATCCCCAGTAATAGAGCAAGAGATTGTCATCGAAGTAGTTGGATCAATGATTGATATAACAGAGCGTAAAGAAGCAGAAGAAACGATTCATGTGATGGCTCATTTTGATTCATTAACGAATCTTCCCAATCGAACATCATTCAATAGAGCACTTACTGATGTGATTCATATTGCTCAAGAAAAAGGTAGTAAGGTTGCTGTATTGTTTATGGATTTGGATCGATTCAAAACGGTCAATGATACAATGGGACATTCCGCTGGAGATAAGTTGCTCCAAAGTGTTGCTTTGAGATTGTTAGGCAAGCTAACGGGCGTAGGCTATGTTTCCCGTCAAGGTGGAGATGAATTCACGATGTATCTTGAAAATGCTAATCGCGCTCAAGTAGAGTGGTTGGCCGAACAAATCATCGAAGATATGGCCGATCCATTTATCGTTAATGGAACGGAAGTATATATTTCACCAAGTATTGGTATTAGTATGTATCCGCAAGATGGGTCAACGATTGATCAATTATTACGGAATGCGGATGCAGCGATGTATGTAGCAAAAGAAAAGGGGAAGAACAATTATCAATTCTTCACCTTACAATTACATCATGCAATCTCTACTCGACTTGAACTTGAGAGAGATTTACGTCGAGCGATTGAAAAAGAAGAATTGGAATTATGGTATCAGCCTAAAGTTAATTTGAGTAGTAATCAACTCATTGGAATGGAAGCTTTATTAAGATGGAATCATCCAAGCCAAGGGATGATTGCTCCTGAACGTTTCATTCAAATTGCAGAAGAGACTAATCTCATTGTACCTATCGGAGAATGGGTATTACGTGAAGCATGTAGCCGGATGAAAAATTGGTATGATCAAGGGATTATAGATATTAATGTAGCTGTAAATATTAGTTTGAAACAATTCATGCATGATGATTTCCCGGCATTAATATCAGAAATTTTATTAGATAGTGGGCTTGCTCCACAATATTTAGAACTTGAAATAACAGAAAGTGTTGCCCAAAATGCACAATATTCTATTAAAGTTTTGAACAAAATCAAACAACTTGGAGTAAGTATGAGCATAGATGATTTTGGAACGGGTTATAGCTCACTTAGTTATCTTAGTCAGTTCCCTATTGATCGATTGAAAATTGATCAATCATTTGTCAGAAACTTAAATGACAATAATAAAGTTATTATTCGTACGATTCTAGATATTGCCAATCACATGGGTATTTCGGTTATTGCCGAAGGGGTAGAGACCATTGACCAAGTAGAGTTTTTGAAGCATTTGAACTGCCAAGAAGCACAAGGGTATTATTATAGTAAGCCGTTAGCAATAATTGATGCGAATAAATTTATTAGTGCACATAAGAAAATAACGATTTCTTAATTGAAATAACGTATAGCTTCTGACGATTGGTAGTAAAATATAACCAATTAGCAGAAGCTATCGTTATATTTCACTAATGGATATAGAAGATGTACAATAAAGAAGAACAGAGCATTACACATCGTGATGTTATTTCATCTTGTCTATGTGGTTTTTAATTCTACACTTACATCTATCAATAAAATAAAGTTTTGAGGAGTACTGATTATGAAAGAACAATTACTAAGACGATTCATCTCATATGTAAAAGTGGGAACACAAGCGGATCCTAATGTCGCAACATGTCCATCTACCGGAGGACAACTAATGTTAGCCAAACAACTTGCAGAAGAATTACAGGAGCTTGGACTATCAGATGTTACTTTAGATGACAATGGATATGTAATGGCAACTTTGCCTGCAAATTCAGATGTGCCAACACCGACTATTGGTTTCATTGCTCATATGGATACGGCAACTGAACTAACGGGTTTTAATGTAAACCCACAAATCGTAGAAAATTATGATGGTACAGATATTGTGTTGAATTACTCACAACAAATTGTATTATCACCAAAACAATTTCCTGAGTTATTGAAATATAGTGGTCAAACATTAATTACTACGGATGGTAATACATTGCTTGGTGCTGACGATAAAGCAGGTATTGCAGAGATTGTAACTGCAATGGCTTATTTATTAGAGCATCCGGAAATTAAGCATGGAACAATAAAAATCGGCTTTACACCTGATGAAGAAATCGGTAGAGGCGCAGATTTGTTCGATGTGGAAGCTTTTGGTGCAGAGTATGCCTATACGATGGATGGCGGTCCACTTGGGGAATTGCAGTATGAAAACTTTAATGCTGCAAGTGCTAAAGTAACATGTTTTGGACGTAGTGTTCATCCAGGTACTGCTAAAGGGAAGATGATTAATGCTACACGTATTGCACATGCATTTCAAACAGCAATGCCTGAATACGAAACGCCAGAACATACTGATGGTTATGAAGGATTTTATCATCTAAGTCAAATAGAAGGTGGCGTTGAAGAGACGACACTACAATATATTATTAGAGAATTTGATCAAGATACATTTGAAGAGCGCAAGCAATTTGTAGCAGATGTCGGCAAACAAATTGAACAGAAATATGGCGAGGGAAGTGTGAAAATTGAAATTACGGATAGTTATTACAATATGCGTAATCAGATTGAACCTCGTATGGAAATTGTAGATCGTGCTTTTGAAGCTATGACTAAAGTTGGTATCACACCAATCGTTGAGCCAATCCGTGGAGGAACTGACGGATCACGCTTATCGTATATGGGCTTGCCTACACCGAATATTTTTGCAGGTGGAGAGAATTTCCATGGGAAATATGAATTTGTATCCATTGATACGATGCAAAAAGCGGTAGAAGTTATTGTTGAAATAGCAAAATGCGAGTAGAGTATAGTTATAATAAGGATGTAATGTGATAATTCTTATTAAATTGATTCTTGTGTAGTGGGGGAGCATAACGTGCAAAAGGTAAGAGTGGGGATTATTGGTTGCGGTAATATAAGTGATGCCTATCTAGTAAATTGTGTTCATTATGAAGAACTTGAAATCGTTGCCTTAGCAGATTTGAATGGGGAATTAGCACAAACGAAAGCTGATAAATATAATGTTGAAAAAGTATTAACAACAGAACAACTATTAGCTGATCCCGATATTGATATTGTATTGAATTTAACAATACCACAAGTACATGCAACGGTTAGTCTTGCTGCGCTTGATGCAGGAAAGCATGTGTATTCTGAGAAACCTCTAGCTGTTACTGTTGAAGATGGTCAACGAATTGTTGCTAAGGCTAGAGAGCTTGGGCTTCGCGTTGGTGTAGCACCTGATACTGTATTAGGTGCTGGCATTCAAACATGTCGAAAACTTATTGATGATGGTGCAATTGGTCAACCTATTGCAGCAAATGCCTTTATGTTATCGGGTGGACCAGAAAGCTGGCATCCTAACCCATCGTTCTTATATGCAAAGGGAGCGGGTCCGATGTTCGATATGGGACCTTATTACTTATCAGCATTTATAACGTTACTTGGACCGATCACGCGTGTAACTGGATCAGCAGTAATCTCTTACCCAGAGCGTAAAATTACTAGTGAGCCACAATATGGTGAAATGATTCAAGTAGAAACGCCAACACATATTAACGGCATTATCGATTTTGAAAGCGGAGCAACGGCAACACTCGTTACGAGTTTTGATGTTAAAGGTGGAAGTTCGTTGCCTAATATCGAAATTTACGGTAGTGAAGGATCGATTATAGTCCCTGATCCAAACACATTCAGTGGACCAGTTAAGCTACGTAAGGCAGGTAGTGAACAATTTGAAGAAGTTGAGTTGACGCATCCATATGGCGGTAATGATCGTGGTATCGGCTTACTAGATATGGCGAAAGCAATTCAAGAGAATCGTCCTCATCGCGCGAGTGGGGAACTAGCACTACAAGTACTTGAAATTATGCACGGTTTCCATATCGCTTCTGCTGAGAGTCGTCATTATAAAGTAGAATATAACTGTGAGAGACCTACTGCAATGTTAAGTAATAATTAAGTTCAATTATATAGTATAATTCGGATAGAGTCGGTAAGTTAGTTAAGGAAATCCTTAATTTTCGTATCGACTCTTTCTTTATTGTTGGCAATAATACCATATTATAGTAGTCTAATGTTGGAGGTGAGGCGCTTGTATCGTATTTTATTAGTTGATGATGAATTATTTTTTCGGCAAGGTTTAAGAGCGATAATAGATTGGGAGTCATGTGGATACGAAGTAATAGGCGAACAAGATAATGGTGAAGATGCATTCCATTATATCGTTGAGCACCAACCCGATGTCGTCATTACAGATATTAGGATGCCTGAATGTGATGGGCTACAATTGATACATAAAGTTGTGCACGAAGCAAAGCTGCCAACAAAATTCATAATTGTAAGCGGTTACGATGAGTTCAAATATGCTCAGCAAGCAGTGAAATATGGCGTATGTGACTTTTTATTAAAACCAATTGATGAGCAAATCCTTGAGAATAGTCTATTAGATATAGCAGCGAAATTGCAAAGTGAAAAGAAACAATCGCGACATTCACTTATGCATCATCACGAAGAATTGATCAAAATCATCTTACAAGAACAACCAACTAACGCTCAGTTAATTAATTATTATTCAAGTTTGAAATTACAAGTAACGGAGCAATATTATTTCGTGTTTGTAGAAAATAATCATTATCCCGTAATTAAAAGTAGAGATTTGCATCATATCGACCAGCTTCAGAAATACCTTGAACTATTAACTGAACTTCTACCTCAGTTTGAATCCCAATATTTATACCCACAACAAGGAAAGTTAGGCTTCATTATTAAGAGATCTTGGCTAAAAGAGTATTCTTCGATTTCTTCGTTAATGAAACAATTACATCGAAAGTTATCTTTACTAGAGCAAGGTACTATTCATCTGTATTATAGTCAACTCTGTGAAGGGATTAATTTTCTGAAGGAAGCTTATGAAGCTGCTGAATACGTACAGCAATTCAAATACTACGATAACAGACAATTATATGATTACAACGATTTTACTAGTTTTACGCTAAGACATATTATGCTGCCAGCAGATCATTATAAGCAGTTACTTCAGGAGATGGAGGAGAATGACAAGCATCGTATTACGAAGGAGTTAGATTTGTTATTTTTGCGTTTTAGTGCTGAGTATTGCTCTATCGAGGCAATTAAAGCTAGTCTGCACAAGCTAGTGGCAGATTGTTTGCAAATTTTGCATGAGATGGAAATAGACAAAAAACGATTATCTAAGCTTCATGCGGTACTGACTTGGGATCACTACAATATTGAATTGTTAAACTTGAAAAGTTTAATATTAACGTTTTTATTGGAATGTGGTTCATCAATTGCTGAAGAACGCAAAGAAATGTCAAAGGGTGGTATACAACGTATTAAGAAATATATTGATCAACATTATGCAGAGCAAGTAAGTTTGAAAACGATAGCATCAAAGTTTTATATTAATCCCGTTTATTTGGGTCAATTATTCAAAAAAACATATGATATCTATTTCAATGATTACTTATTGCAAATTAGAATTAATGAGGCAAAGAAGTTATTACGTCAAACGGATTTGAGGATCTATGAAATCGCTGAAAAAGTGGGTTTCAATCATCCAGAGTATTTTGTCGCGCAATTTGAAAAAATAGAGAAATTATCTCCTACGGCATATCGCCAAACGTTTCATAGTACAGTAGGTGAATAGAAATGAGATTATTAAAAAAAGAAAAACTATTTCCGCGTCTAGATGATATGCGATTGCGTAACAAGTTTCTTATGCTCTATATCTGTTGCGTATTTTTACCGATTATTTTAACGAACGTTATTTTCTATACTACAATGAGCAGTAATGTTCGTGAACAACGTATGGAGGATATCGATATTAGTTTGCAGCAAGTACAAAATCAGTTTTGGATGCAAATAGAAGCTGCCGTAAGTGTCTCCTATATTTTCTATACGGATATTAACTTATATACTCTATTAGATGAACAGTACAGTAATCCAGCTGATTTCGTAGGGGCGTATGATAATTACATGCGTCGAATGATAAACAGTTATACACCAGTATATACTTCGGTGCAAAACATCAAAATCTATGTTAATAACCCAATGGTGCTTCATTCTGGCGGTATTGCATACTTGTCTGACGATGTAAGAGCAAAGCATTGGTTTCGTGCACTAGATCAGCGTACTTCGAGTGAACCTGTATTTGTACGTTCACCGAGAGAAGATAGTATTCGTTCCGGTAGAATGGAAGAAGAGAGTGATAGCTTCAGTATTCTTCGTGTCATGGACTATTATGACTCTTACAGTACATGGGATAAAGTATTGAAAATTGAATTGAAAACGAATTCGATTGCATCCACGTTATCGAATCTAAATGTACCGGGCTATACTTATCTTGTTGACCCACAAGGAGTTATACAATTTACTAACGATCCAGATATTGATTGGATTTCTGAAAGAATCTCGATAGATAATCTATCGAAAAATAGTGAACTGTACAGGTTTGAAAATGACAGCTATGATGCAGATCCATTATTAGGTTGGCGGCTAGTTGCCTTAGTGCCAAAGAGCGAAATATTACAAGAGGTTCAAACCTCACGTCATTTTGTACTGTGGATAGCAGTAGTTAATATCATCGTCGCTAGTAGTATTATTATTATCATTTCACGTTCGATTACAACCCGTCTAGGTTTTATTCTGAAATATATGAAACGTGTGAAAAACCAACATTTTGATGTCATTACGAAGCGCGAATCTAGAGATGAGATCGGGCAATTGACGAGTGAATTTAATCGAATGTCATTGCAAATTGGTAGTTTAATTAACGATGTATATGTAGCAGATATTAAAGAGAAAGATATGGAGCTGGAGCAACGCTATGCTCAGCTTAATGCCCTTCAAAGTCAAATCAATCCTCATTTTCTATTTAATGCACTAGAAACGATTCGAATGAGAAGTATTATGAAAAAGGAAATAGAAACAGCCAAAATCATTCATAATATGGCGAAATTATTCCGGAGCTCATTAACTTGGAGAAGAGATAAAGTTTCATTGAAAGAAGAAGTTGAATTTATTTCTTGTTTCCTTGAAATTCAACATTATCGCTTCGCTGATCGATTAGAATACAATATTCACGTTGATCCTACTGCTGAAAAATGCGTTGTGCCCAAATTAATATACTTACCCTTTGTAGAAAATGCTTGTATTCATGGTATTGAAAAAGTAAAGAAAGGCGGAATAGTAAATATCTCGATCGAAGTACTGAATGATGAATTACATTTCCGTATTGATGATAATGGAGCGGGTATGTCCGATGAACAGCGAATGAAAATATATACCTATTTAACGGAAAATGCTGATCTTGGTGAACGTATTGGCGTGCAAAATGTACTTTACCGCTTAAAACTTATATACGGTAAACAATTTCATTTTGAGATTAGTAGTGCCAACGGTATAGGCACATCTATTCATATTATCCTACCGGCAGAGTATAAATAACTTAAATTTTTATATTAGAATCTATAGTTACTACACTGATTTCAGCAACCTTAGCAAGCTATAATGAAAGTGCTTACAAAATAATTAAAGGGGCTGAATTAATATGAAAAAGAGATCATCGTTACGTATTGCGATACTTCTTTTACTAGCAATTATGCTGGTGGTTACAGGATGTGGAAGCAAAAGCGGTGGAGAAAAAGGTAATAACTCTAATAATGGCGGCTCAAAAGGAACTGTAGAAACGAATGGAAATGACAAACCAGAACCAGTATTAGAAAAAGTAACGTTTACTTACTTCAATGGTGGTGGCGCAGCTAAAGATATTAATACGAATGAGACAACGATTGGTAAAGCGTTAGAAGATCAAACAGGCGTTAACTTTAAGATCGAAAATCTTGTGGGAGACTTGAACACTAAGGTTGGTACAATGATCGCTTCCAAGAAATATCCTGATGTACTTATCCCTGATGCAGCGATTGATGAAGTGTTAGGTGCAGGTGGATTTATCGACTTAACAAAACTTATAGAAGAATATGGTCCTAATATTAAACGTGTGTATGGCCCTTACTTCGACTTAATGACAGCAGAAGATGGTGGTATCTACTTCTTACCATTCTCTAACGTTGTTGGTGAATATATTCCAGATCCTAATATAGGTCAAGGTGCTTTCTGGGTTCAGCGTGGCGTATTGAAAGAAGCGGGCTACCCGAAAATTAAAACGATTGATGAATACTTCCAATTAATTCGTGATTATGAGAAAAAACATGAAAGCGAAGATTTAACAGGCTTTATTTCACTAACACATGACTGGAGATTCTTTGCTACTACTAACCCTCCAATGCATCTAGCTGGCTATCCTAATGATGGCGAAGTAACGGTTGATATGACGACATTTGAAGCGAAAGTTTATTCTAATAATGATGACACAAAACGCTATATGAAGTTACTGAATGAGTTGAATGCAGAAGGATTATTTGATAAGGCTTCATTCATTGATAATTATGATCAATATTTAGCGAAATTAACTTCTGGTAAAGTACTTGGTTTCTTTGATTACGGCTGGCAAATTGGGAATGCTCAAAACGTATTAAAAGATGCGGCGAAAGCTGATCCTACGCAAGATGATCTAGTATACTTCCCACTACCAGTTACATTTGACGGCAATAAAGATCAATATCTTGATCCACCTGCTTTCGTTAAAAACCGTGGTATGGGTATTACAGTAAGTGCGAAAAACCCTGAGCGTATTATTCAATATATCGATAACCTGCTTAAAGAAGAAAATCAAATTCTAAAAAGCTGGGGAATTAAAGGCGAAACATATGAAATCAACGAAGAAGGACGTTACTACCGTACAGAAGAGCAAATCAAGAAAATTGATGAACCATTCCGTGAAAGCTTTGGATTCAAATATTATGACTGGAACTGGCCACAATATGGAACTAACTCTACACTTGCAGATGGTAATGCTTTAGCTCCTGGATTACAACCTGAAGTATTCCAAATGAGTTTGACAGCAGAAGATAAAACGATTCTAGATGCTTACGGCGTTCAAACGTATGCTGAAATGTTTGCTGCTCCTGATGATCGTCCATGGTTCCCTGCTTGGGGTATTGCGAAAGAACAAGGATCTGCTGAGCAAATCTATGAAACGAAAAAGACAGAATTAACTCGTAAATATTTCCCGAAATTAGTACTTGACCCTCCTAGCAAATATGAAAGTAACTGGGCAGAATTCACTGCAGAATTCAATAAGCTTGATACTGCGGGCTATGAAAGCTTTGTAACTGGCGAGATCAAGAAGATTATTGATGGTAACTAACTAGTCGTTAAAGTCTTTTTGAATTACCTCTTACAATGAAGGCTCAAAAAGCGGGCTTTAGGAACCAAGAAGATGGAGCGCTACTTGAGGGAGGAGGAAACGCAAGTGTACGTAATTGGTACACGCGTACCGGACTTCCCAAGTTCGTTACATCTTCGATGTCGAATAAGCTAAGAAGCCATTCAACGTTATCAAAGTCTGCTTTTTGAATTACCTCTAGTAAGTGAATTGTGGGACCATGCGATGAGTAGTAACTTCATCGCTACGGTCCCTTCTTTCAACCTGAGCAATCATAGTGAGGAGTGACGGGAATGAGTGAACTAGAAATAGTAGAGAGCCGTCCAAAGCCAATGGGAAAAATTCAGCTCTTTTTTAAACGCTGTACTCAACAGCATGCCTTATTAGTAATGACGATACCATTTCTAATATGGTTATTTATATTCAAATACTTACCCATTTGGGGTTGGACGATAGCATTTCAAAATTTTAAGCCTTCCAAAAGCTTTGGAGAACAAGAATGGGTAGGCTTTCAGCATTTTAAGTTTTTATTTGAGGATGAACGCTTCTTGCGTGTGTTACGCAATACATTAGCAATGAGTGGTATTAATCTTATCTTAGGATTTGTTACTGCCATTATATTAGCATTATTACTTAATGAGATAAGAATTATTGCTTTCAAACGTCTTGTACAGACAATTAGCTATTTACCTCACTTTATATCTTGGGTAGTTGCAGCTGGAATAGTTCAAACTACTTTGTCACCTGATGGAATTATTAATGATCTCTTAATGCGCTTTGGATTAATTAAAGAGGATATATTATTTCTCGGTATAGGGGAATACTTCTGGGGTATATTCGGTTCGGCGACCGTATGGAAAGATGTGGGTTGGAATACGATTGTTTATTTGGCGGCAATGACGATGATTGATCCTGCACAATATGAAGCAGCTGAAATTGATGGGGCAGGCAGATTTCATAGAATGTGGAATATTACTTTACCAGGTATTAAATCGGTCATAGTTGTCCTATTAATAATGAATATTGGCTACCTAATGGAGTCAGGATTTGAACCGCAATATTTATTAGGTAATGGTATGAATGTCGATTATTCAGAAAATATAGACATATTCGTCTTAAAATATGGGATAGCACAAGGAAATTTCTCGCTATCAATTGCAGCGGGAATGTTTAAGACAGTTGTAAGCTTTATATTGCTATTTACGGCTAACAATATTGCTAAGAGACTGGGAGAAGCAAGACTTTACTAGAAGGTAGGTGATTATGATGCGAACAAATTTTTCTAAAGGTGATAAAATTTTTGATTATGTCAATTATACATTATTAACATTGTTAATGATCGTAACGTTATATCCCTTCATTAATACGTTGGCAGTTTCATTTAATGATGCTAAAGATTCTATTCGAGGTGGAATATACTTATTACCCCGCTTGTTTACGCTAGATAACTATAAGTATGTATTATCCGAAGATAGTATCTTTAACGCTACATTAATCTCAGCATTGCGCACAATTATTGGTACAGTGACAACAGTATTTTGCTCTGCAATTGTCGCATATGCGATTAGTAGGCAAGAATTTGTATTGCGTAAATTTGTGACGTTAGCCTTTATACTAACGATGTATATTAATGGGGGGCTTATCCCGAACTTTTTACTTATTCGAGATTTAAACTTGCTAGATTCATTCTGGGTATATATATTCCCAGGGATCATAGGTGTGTTCAACCTTATTATTATTCGCTCATTTATTGAAGGATTACCTGATAGTATATTAGAATCTGCAAGAATAGATGGAGCAGGCGACTATCGTAACTTCTTCAGTATTGTCTTGCCGCTATGTGTTCCTGTTCTTGCTACTGTGGCTCTGTTCAGTGGGGTGTATCAATGGAACTCTTGGTTTGATGTATTCCTATATAATTCTTCGACGATAGAACTAAGTACATTACAATATGAGCTGCAAAAAATATTACAAAATTCCAACGCATCCATGACATCAACATCAGTTGATTTCATCGGAGCTGGTCAAAACTCAGGTAGAGTTACACCAACAGCGATTCGTGCCACCATGACAATAGTTGCATCGGTTCCTATTATTATGGTTTATCCATTCCTGCAAAAGTACTTTGTTAAAGGAATGATGGTAGGCGGCGTAAAAGGTTGAATTTAATTAGTAAGATATAAAGTTTTCACTGTAAAACATAAGCTTTACTCCGTTATGTTATGGATCAACGTTTAATATAATGAGTGAAACAACTTATAAAGTAGAAATGGATGATGACTGATGACAACTGTAAATAAACAAGCAGCATATGAAAGTAATCAGTATCGCAATGTTTTTGCAGAATACGGTTATACCGAAGAGGCGATTAACGAAAGGGTACAATCAACATGGGACGCATTGTTTGGTGAAGACGAAGCTACGAAAATATATTATGAATTAGGCGACGATAAAGGTTATTTATTAGATACAGGTAATAATGATGTTCGCTCGGAAGGCATGTCCTATGGGATGATGATGGCGGTTCAATATAATCAACAACATATTTTTGATCGTCTTTGGAATTGGACGTTTAACTATATGTACATGACTGAAGGTTTGCATCAAGGGTATTTTGCATGGTCCTGTCAACCAGATGGCACGCGTAATGCACAAGGTCCTGCTCCGGATGGTGAAGAGTTTTTTGCGATGGCATTATTCTTTGCTTCTCATCGATGGGGTGACCGAGAAGCCCCATATAATTATAGCGAGCAAGCACGAAATATATTACACACTTGTTTACACCAACAACAACCAGGGTTTACGATGTGGAATTTGGAGAACAAGCTAATTAAGTTCGTACCTGAAGTTGAATTCTCTGATCCTTCTTATCATTTACCGCATTTCTATGAGCTATTTGCACTATGGGCCAATGAAGAGGATAGAGTCTTCTGGAAGGAAGCTGCCAGGGCTAGCCGTGATTATATTCATATTAGTTCTCATCCTGTCACAGGATTAGCAGCAGAATATGCTTTCTACGATGGAACACCTAATCATATTCGCGGGTATGGACATTTCTTTAGTGATTCTTACCGAGTAGCGGCAAATATCGGATTAGATTATTTATGGTACGGAGTAGATGAACGTCAAGTTGATATTGCTAATCGAATTCAAGCTTTCTTTGCTAATAAAACACCTGATGATTACCGTAGATATTCTATCGAAGGTAAAGCATTTGAAGAGAAATCATTACATCCAGTCGGATTGTTAGCGACTAATGCTGTTGCTTCGATTGCTGCAAGTGGAGAGCATGCTAAGGCGGCAGTGGAACTGCTATGGAATACACCAGTACGTACTGGAGATCGTCGCTATTATGATAACTGTATTTACATTTTTGCGATACTTGCTTTAAGCGGAAACTATCGTATATGGAAACCGTAGCACAGGTGAAAAGTTAGTTATATCGTTAATTGTTGCTATTATTAATTGTTAATCCGCTAAACAACTTAGGTTCACGAGAAAATCGTGAATCTAAGTTGTTTTTTGTTACTTTAGATTAACACTGTAGACTATACGAATAGATGTGGAGCAATATATAATGTTGCTAAGTAGGAAAACAGATGATGGAAGAGGAGGTAACAACTTGTCACTGGAACTCAATCAATCTGTATTACCAGCAGTCCACAAACTGAAAGACGTCGAAGAGGTGCTAGCATCATCACACATATATATGGTGCTATTAGGTGGGCATATTGGTCAACTACAAAGTACGGTAGAACTTATCAAACAGCATGGAAAAAAGATATTTCTTCATGCTGATCTTATTGATGGTTTGAAAAATGATGAGTATGCCGCTGATTTTTTATGTCAAAGTATTAGACCGACAGGTATTATATCTACAAGAGCAAACGTAGTAATGAGAGTGAAGCAAAGGGGCTTAGTTGCTATTCAACGAATGTTTTTACTTGATTCTGATGCGCTAGAACGTGGGTATAGGCTGCTAGAGAAAACACAACCAGATTTCATTGAAGTACTTCCAGGTATTATGCCTGAGATTATTAGTGAAGTGAAGCAACGTACAGGAATTCCTGTTATAGCTGGTGGTCTTATCCGTACATCGGAACATGTCAATGAAGCTTTACAAGCAGGTGCAACTGCGATAACGACTTCAAGGAAAGATCTTTGGATGAGATGAAGTAAGCACTTTAATATATAAATACACTATGATGGAGGGATACGCATGACGAAATATATCATGTCAATTGATCAAGGGACAACAAGTACTCGTGCATTGCTAATTGATAAGCAAGGTACAATTGTTGCTATGGAACAGGAAGAACTTCCACTTATCTATCCACATCCAGGTCATGTTGAAGTGAATGCTAGTTTTATATGGGAATCAACGCTTAGCGTCATGCGAAAAGTAGTTGAGAATTCTCATGTTACTACAGAGCAGATTGAAGCGATTGGGATTACCAATCAACGTGAAACGACAGTCATTTGGGATAAGATAACGGGTAAACCTATTTATAATGGATTAGTATGGCAATCTCGTCAGACAGCTGCGATATGTGAGCAACTAAAAGCAGATGGGTATGAAACTGATTTCCGTCAGAAAACAGGTCTAGTTATTGACCCTTACTTCTCAGGAACTAAAGTCAAATGGATACTTGATCATGTTAATGGTGCTCGCGAGCTTGCTGAGCAAGGGAGATTGCTATTTGGTACGATTGATACATGGTTAATTTGGAATATGACAAATGGAAAAGTACATATTACTGATGTGTCGAATGCTTCACGAACGTTAATGTTCAATATTCATAGCCGTTCATGGGATGAACAGCTGCTAGATTTATTGAATGTGCCTGCAAGTATGCTTCCGGAAGTTAAGGCATCTTCGGAAGTGTATGGATATTTGGATGAGCATCTGCTTGGACATCTCATTCCTATCGCAGGTGTAGCTGGAGATCAACAAGCTGCCCTGTTCGGACAGGGAGCATTCAGTATTGGAAATACGAAGAATACATACGGTACAGGATGCTTCATGTTGATGAATACAGGAGAAACGCCGATCTCATCAGAACATGGTTTACTTACGACGATAGCTTGGGAAGTAGATGGTAAGCTAGAATATGCCCTGGAAGGCAGTGTGTTTATAGCGGGAGCAGCTATTCAGTGGCTTCGTGATGGATTACAAATTATTGAACATGCCTCTCAGACAGAAGAAATGGCATTAAGTGTACCTTCGTCCGAAGGGGTATATGTTGTTCCCGCATTTGTTGGACTTGGCACGCCTTACTGGAATAGTGATGTGCGCGGTTCGATATTCGGCTTAACACGTGGTACGAGTAAGGAGCATATTGTAAGAGCAGTGCTTGAATCATTAGCTTATCAGTCACGTGAATTACTTGCTGTGATGGAAAAGGATTCAGGATATAAAATAACAAGCATGGCTGTAGATGGTGGGTCAATTCATAATAACTTCCTTATGCAATTCCAAAGTGATATTCTAGGTGTGGCTATTGAACGTCCACTTATTAGTGAATCTACTGCACTTGGCGCAGCGTTCCTTGCTGGCTTAGCTGTTGGTTTCTGGCAAGGTAAAGAAGAGATTGCCGCTATCCATAAAGTTGAAAGAGTATTTTTCCCGCATATAGATGAAGCTGAGCGAGAGATATTGTTCGCCGGCTGGTTACGTGCGGTGAAGGCGGCCATGGCATTTTGTGAGTAATGATGATATACTAACGACAAGTTAATAATGGTTGGAGATATGGAGAAACCGCGAATGCCGTTCATAAATGGGCTTTAATGCCCTTTATGGAACGGCTTCTGAGGTTTCTCTTTTTTTTTTACTTATGGGAACGGACAGATTGATGAATTAGAGGAGATAAGATGATGAACAGACAGACAACTAATGAACAATTTAGCGTGTTTAATCGAGCACAAAGCTTAGAGGAAATGGCAGCTCAAAAACTAGATATTCTAGTTATCGGTGGCGGAATTACAGGAGCGGGAATTGCATTAGATGCAGCAACACGTGGATTGAGCTTGGGTCTTATCGAGATGCAGGACTTTGCAGGAGGAACATCGAGTCGTTCTACAAAGTTAGTTCATGGTGGTTTACGTTATTTGAAGAACCTCGAAATTGCTGTTGTTGCGGAAGTGGGCAAAGAACGTGAAATCGTATATGAGAATGGACCTCATGTAACAACTCCAGAATGGATGCTATTGCCCCTTTATGCTGGTGGATCTATGGGGAAATTTACGACATCGATAGGACTAAGATTGTATGATTTCCTAGCAGGTGTGAAAAAAACGGAACGTCGTAAAATGCTTAATGTCGAGCAAACACTAGCAAAAGAACCACTATTGAAAAGCGAAGGTATGAAAGGTGGCGGTTATTATGTTGAGTACCGTACCGATGACGCTCGTTTAACGATTGAAGTAATGAAAAAAGCTAGAGAACTTGGATCTATAGCTGTTAATTATACGAAAGCTGAAAGTCTAATTTATGATGCGCAGAAGAAAGTAATTGGGGTTACTGTTCGTGACTTATTATCAGAAAAAATTTATGAGTTATATGCCAATAAAATAATTAATGCAACCGGTCCTTGGGTAGATGAGTTACGGGAACAGGATGGTTCCAAAAAGGGAAAAACTCTTCGATTAACTAAAGGTGTCCATCTTGTATTTGACGGATCACGGTTCCCATTGCGACAAGCCGTATATTTTGATACATCGGATGGTCGTATGGTATTTGCGATTCCACGTGAAGGTAAAACTTACTTTGGTACAACAGACACGAATTATACAAGTGATACAGCCAATCCTGTAACAACAGAGGGTGATCGTAAATATTTGATAGCAGCAGCCAATGACATTTTCCCAAAATTGAAGCTAACTGATAAAGATGTTGAGTCTAGCTGGGCAGGATTAAGACCGTTAATTCAACAAGAAGGTAAATCCCCATCTGAAATTTCTCGTCGTGATGAAATCTTCGTATCAGAATCAGGATTAATCTCTATTGCAGGAGGTAAATTAACTGGGTACCGTAAAATGGCAGAAGATGTTGTTAATAAGACTGTAGAACTTATGAAACAAGATGGTATGAAGGAAATAAAGAATGCTACTTCTACTCGCTACATTCCAATTTCAGGTGGCGATTTTGGTGGCTCTAATAAAATGGAAGCGTATGTTCAGACTCAAGTTGCAGTTGGTGTGAAACAGGGGCTATCTAAGAAAGATGCAACATTACTTGCTAATCGTTTTGGTACTAACGTTCCAATAGTGTTGGAACTAGCTAAAGAGGCAGTCGCTTGGGGCAAACCTTTTGGACTTACAGCACTCCCAGCCATTATGTTGCAATATGCAATGAGATATGAGATGGCAGCCAAACCGGTAGACTACTTTATCCGTAGAACAGGTGATATGTTCTTCCGTATTAATGATGTTATTACATGGCGTGAGCCCGTATTACTAGCCATGAATGCTGCACTTGGATGGACGGATGAGCAATTGGCCGAGTATACTGCTGAACTAGATCGTAAGATAGATGAAGCAAAAAACTCAAACAAGGAATAGTAAGTTATCAGATTTGATTGTTTAAGCAAATCAAGTTTTAGCGCATGATCCCGCGAAGGATTTCATATATGTAGCAGTATCTCTGCATGTTATGAAAGGTTATAATATAATTAATAACTTATCTTAATGTAGTTATAGAGCTAATGAAAAATTTTAGAGAATGCTTCCGATGTAACTTTCATTGCGAAGTAGTATCTCAAGAACCTATGAAGAGTTTGGGAGGGATTATTTTGAAGTATAGAAGACTGGGTAGTACGGAATTGAATGTTTCTGTTATTGGACTTGGAACTTGGCAATTCGGTGGAGAATGGGGAATTGATTATACGCAACCAGAGGTGGATCAGATTCTTGATCAAGCACATGATCTAGGTATCAATCTAATTGATACTGCCGAATGTTATGGTGATCATCTTTCCGAACAATTCATCGGAAATTATATAAGTCGTCGCAATCGTGAGGATTGGATTATTGCTACTAAATTCGGACATGAGTTCCATTCTATCTTTTCACGTACCGATCGTTATGATGAACAAAGTGTACTTAAGCAGTTAGATGCTTCATTGAAAGCATTGCAAGTTAATTATATTGATCTCTATCAATTCCATTCTGGACCAGATGCTGCTTTTGATAATGATCAGTTATGGACGACACTTGATAAACAGATTCAAGCAGGGAAAATTCGTCATCTTGGACTGTCTATTGGTAAAAATAATAATATGCATCAAGTGGAAAATGCGACAAAGGTAGGTGCACAAACGATACAAGCAGTATATAATCGTCTTGATCGTGCTCCTGAACTAGAGGTGTTTCCATCTTGTAAATCACAAGATCTTGGCATGTTAGCACGGGTACCTCTAGCAAGTGGTTACTTAAGTGGTAAGTACAAGCCAGGTGCAAGTTTCAGTACTAATGATGTTCGTCATCGTCATGATCCTGAGCAAACAGCACTTCGCTTGTTTGAAGTGGAAAAAATAGCTCAAGAAGAAGTACCAGCTGGCATCGATATGGCGAGCTGGGCATTAGCATGGTGCCTGAAAAATGAAGCCGTTACTGCTGTAATTCCAGGTTGTAAAAATAAAGAGCAAGTGATTTCCAACGCACAAGCCGTAACATTATTGAATGAATAGTAATTAATGAATAATGTATAATCAACAGCAAAAACCGAACGATAGACGAAAAAATTAATAAAACAAGCGAAAAACTATATGTTTTTCGCTTGTTTTTTATTTTAAACTACAAAAATGTACGGAGTTAGATTATAATACAATAGTCATAAGTATTAGAATAATAAAGGATAATAAGAAATGTAAGTGTTTTTATATGGAGTAAGAATAGAAACAGAGAATTCTATAATCTGACCATTAAAGTCTAGTTTGTACTGTCTAATAAATACTAGATTGATAGATCACGCATTCTTTTTGTCGAACATGAACGAATAATATATGTCTCCTACTCTATAAACGAAAAAAATGTCATATAATAGCATAAATAGTATTGACTTAATTGAACAAATCCGATAGGATTACTAAGTATTAGATGGTATTCATTACATACAAAGGGGAGATATACATGAAACTTAGAAAATTCTATTCATCAATTGTATTATTATTAGTTGTTGCATTGGTGGTTACTGCATGTGGCGAAGGAAATAACAGCGCTACTACTGGTACTGGTAAGCAACAAGTTGAAAACCTTCCTGCTGCTTTGGTAGACAAGGGAGATATTAAAATTAAAGTTATCCGTAAAATCGGTGGTGACGATCATACTGCTCAGTTTTTAGCGGGCGCTAAGCAAGAAGGAGAATCTCTGGGATTTAAAGTAGATGTATTCTCAGCTCAAGGAGATACATTAAAATTCCACGAAGCACTTGAGCAAGCTGCTAATGAAGATATTGATGCAGTTATTATCTCACATGGTGATGATGAAGCAACGGTTGAAGAAGTACAAGCATTACGTGATAAAGGCATTGAAGTAGTTGCATTTGATTCTATTGAAGGACTAACAACTATTGAAGGTGTAACTTCTACTTCACAAAATGATGAATCATTAGCAACGTTCGCACTTGAGCATCTAGTAGCCGAAACTGGTGGCGAAGCAAAGATCCTATATTTATGGGTAGATGGTTTTCCACCAATGGTTCGTCGTAATGCAGTTTATCAAGAAGTTCTTGCTGCTAATCCCGGTATTGTTGAGTTAGATCGCTTTGGCGTTGCTAACGATAATACTTCTGTCGATACACAAAATGCAGTAGCTACACTACTTTCCAAATACCCTAAAGGTGAACTTGATGCGATCTTTGCAACTTGGGATGCGTTCGCAATTGGCGCACACCGTGCATTAGTAGAAGCTGGTCGTACAGAAGTGAAAATCTTCGGTATTGATGTTTCTAATCCTGATCTTGAAGCTATTCAAGAAGAGAACAGCCCATGGGTTTCAACTGCAGCTGTAGATCCTAAGTTAATTGGAGCTATTACTGTTCGTCTTGCAGCTAAAAAGTTAGCAGGAGAAGAAACTCCAGCGACGTATAATTTAGATGCAAATATCATTAAACAGTCTGATCTAAAAGCAGCCGCTGAACCTGTGAAAATGGATACTCTTGGTGATGTAATTTCTGGATGGGGTACTAGTGATGCTTTCCTTGAGGATTGGATGAATGATCTGAAAGAAGCTAATAAGAAGTAAGGATGTTCAAATCATCCACTCGTGTTTATGATGTAATCTTATAAAATAAACTAAGAGCGCCGCACTCTATCATGCATAGAGAGTGGCGCTCTATATCCTATTATTAAGGTAGGTGGAATAAGTTGGCGTCAGACGATCAAGTAAAGCTAGAAATGAATGAAATATCGATTGCCTTCCCTGGTGTACAAGCACTATCAGCTGTAAACTTTGCCATGAACTCAGGGACTTCACATGCTCTGATAGGTGCGAACGGTGCGGGAAAATCTACTCTAATGAAAGTATTAGCAGGAGCTTATAGTCACTACACTGGCTCAATTAAGTTAGCTGGAGAAGCAGTTAATATTCGTAACCCAAAAGACGCTAAAGATAACGGGATTCAAATCGTATACCAAGAAGTTGATACGTTATTAATTCCTAATTTGAGCGTTGGTGAAAATATTATGCTAGAGAAGCTAGTTCATGATTCTAAAGGCAAGCAATTTGTGAATTGGAAACAACTGCACAAAGATGCCTCTGTCATTATGAAGCGACTTCAGCTAGATATATCTACGAAAAAGCTCGTCCAGGAACTTACTCTAGCAGAAAAACAGCTTGTTCTTATTGCTAGAGCTATTACGATGGAATGTAAGTTTCTTATTCTAGATGAGCCTACAGCGCCGCTAAGTGATAGTGAGACATCTCGATTATTTGAGTTAGTGAATCGATTGAAACAAGAAGGAGTCGGCATTATATTCATTTCTCATCGTCTACCTGAATTATTCCAAATTTGCGATGATATTACGATATTAAGAGATGGTCAATTTGTATTATCTGCTCCGATCCAGACATTGGATCAAGCTGGTGTTGCTCAACATATGTTAGGCTCTCAACTTGGTGGTCAATTTCCTGAACGAGTTAGTAAGATAGGTGAAATTGCATTTGAAGTTGAAAATGTTGCGGATGACGATAAAGTGCATGGTGTATCGCTAACAGTACGAAAAGGAGAAGTCGTTGGCTTAGCGGGGTTAGTTGGAGCAGGTAAAACGGAACTATGTCGAATATTGTTTGGTGCAGCTCCGAAAAAACGTGGTGTCATTAAAGTTAATGGTAAAGTTTTGAGGGCTCAATCACCATATGAAGCTGTGAAAATGGGCTTGGCGATGATACCAGAGGAAAGACGTCGTGAAGGTATTTTTGTTGAGGATAATGTCGCTGTGAATTTAACGATTTCTCATCTGAAACCTCATATTACTATGAATACTTGGTTAAGTAAGGCGAAAGAAAAGATAGCAGCCAATAAAATGATCGAGAAGCTAGCGATTAAAACGCCGAATGAGAGTGCGCTTGTTGGTAATTTATCAGGTGGTAATCAACAAAAAATTGCAATAGGTAAATGGTTGCTAGCAGATGCGGATGTATATATTTTTGACGAACCTACTAAAGGTGTAGATGTTGGAGCAAAACGAGATATTTACTATCTTATAGCTGAGCTTTCTACACAAGGGAAAAGTGTTATTTTTGCCTCAAGCGAAATGAACGAAATGATCGGAATTACAGATCGGATGTATGTAATGTACGATGGAGAAGTCGCCAAAGAGCTTAATACAGCGGATACTTCAGAAGAAGAGATTATGTTTTATAGTACAGGAGGGCAATAGCAATGAGTACAGTTGGGGCAAAAAAGAAAAGTTTTCAGTGGTTCGATTTTCTATATAAATACGGAACATTAATTACAATTGCCGTATTAATTATATTTTTCGGTCTAGCTACTGACAATTTTTTCACATCTACAAACATTACTAACATATTACGATCGATCTCGATTGTAACAATTATTGCGGTTGGATTGACGGTATCGTTATCCGTAGGGGGATTCGATCTATCGGTGGGCTCAACTGCTTCATTAGCTAATGCCGTCGTTATTTCAATGTTCGTATGGCATAGTCAAAATATTGGCGTCAGCATTATTGTTGCGCTTGTAGTTTGTATTATTATTGGACTATTAAACGCCTTTCTCGTTACTAGCTTTAAAATACAAGATATGCTAATGACATTAGCGACGATGTTTGTTATTCAAGGTATTGCATTAACTTATACACGTGGTGCGACAATCTCCAAAAATATGATTATGCCTAGTGGTGATTATGCACCAGGTTCTATACCGAAAGTTTTCGGACAACTAGGGAAGGTGCCTTGGATCATTATTATTATGTTTGTCGTTGTAATACTTGTACACATTTTCCTAACGTATACAAAGCATGGACGTTATATGTATATGATAGGAGGTAATCCGGAGGCAGCTAAGCTATCAGGAATCCCTGTACGTAAATATCGTTATCTTGCATATGGGTTAGCTGCTATTTTTGCAGGTATTGGTGGTATTATTCTAGGAGCTCGTGTTATGACAGCAGAAGTTAATGCGGGTGCACCGTACTTAATGGATGCAGTAGCAGCAGCATTTATCGGGTATTCTGTACTAGGTTCAGGAAAGCCAAATGCATTCGGAACCTTTATCGGGGCAGTATTGATAGGAATCTTATCTAGTGGATTAATTATGCTCTCTGTTCCTTACTATGCGATGGATATTGTGAAGGGGTCGGTGTTGGCGCTAGCGTTGGGCATCACATACTACAAACGCAAGCACTAGAGAGGTAAGGCAAAAAGTTCGCTTGTGATTACGAAGAGTATCCTAACGTAGCAAACTCGATGGCGAATATGTCCTCCATCGAAAGCCTGCGTGTGCTCACGTACACAATACGTACGCTGTGCTACTCGTTTCCGCTGTAGGTCATCTTCTTGGTACTGACAAGTGAACTTTTTGCCCTTGATCAGAAGAGGTAAGGCAAAAATTTCGCTTGTGATTACGAAGTGTAATTTAACGTAACATACTCGACGGCGAATATGTCATCCATCGAAATCTTTCGTGTGCTCACGTACACAATACGTACGCTTCGTAGCATAATAAAAAGTCATCCCCAGCCTAATGGGGATGACTTTTTGTTATAACTGAGCTTCTTCTAAGTAAAACTCTTTGTAGCGATCATAATCAGCAACACTACATTCCATCTCAATTCGAGTACCTTGCTCTTCGTATTCCGTTGCAAAGATTTGCGCATGTTCATTGAAGTAAGATACAATACGGCCTTGATCGTATGGAATAAGCACAGAGCATTTCACATAATGACTGAATAGCTGCTGACGAATACATCCGATTAGCTCATCGATTCCTTTAGCTTCACGAACGGACATATAAATACTTTTACCTTGAACTTCTGGGTATGGATGATCAGTTAGATCGCATTTATTATAGGCATAGACCATCTCTATTCCTTTAGTTCCTAGATCTTCAAGTGTTGCATTGGTTACATCAATTAATTTCTGATAATCTTCATGAGCGTAATCAACGACATGAATAAGTAGATCTGCCTCTGCCACCTCTTCTAATGTGGAGCGGAATGCTTTGACCAGATGATGGGGAAGTTGGCTAACGAAGCCGACTGTATCTGTTAGTAAGAAGCTCTTGTTGTCGCTAAGTTCAATTTGTCGCACTGATGTTTCAAGTGTCGCAAATAGCATATCCTTAACGAAAACTTCTTTGCTTGTTTCTGGATCTGTATGACGAAGTAAAGCATTCATCAGACTCGATTTGCCTGTATTCGTATAACCAACTAGACATACTACAGGAACTTCATTCTTCTTACGTTTCATTCGCTGCGTCTGACGAGTAGCAACTAGCTTCTCAAGCTCTTGTTGTAACATCGAGATACGTTCCTCAATACGACGACGATCGAGTTCAAGCTTCGTTTCTCCCGTACCTTTATTACGTAAACCTGCGCCACCGCCGCCTCCTTGACGACCAAGTGATGCACGTAAACCGACTAATCTCGGAAGCATATATTGCAGACGAGCAACTTCAACTTGAAGTTGTGCTTCTCTAGTTTGAGCACGTTCAGCAAAAATATCGAGAATCAAAATGGTACGATCGATAACTTTACGATCAAGTTCAGCTTCAAGATTTCGAATCTGAGAAGGAGACAGTTCATCGTTGAAAATAACGGTTTCTGCTTCATGAGCTTCTGCTAGTAGACGTAACTCTTCTACTTTACCAGTTCCAAGGTAATGTGAAGATGTGACGCGTTGTGCCTTTTGCGTAAGTTGATCTACTACTGTAATATGACAAGCATCTGCAAGAGAGGCAAGTTCTTGCATTGAATAATCAAAGTCTGCCTGTAGTCGTTGACTGAGGTGTAGACCAACAATAATTGCACGTTCCAAAGGTTTTTCCATCATAATTATTAACCTCCAACTGAGTTGGGAACAGTGTAGCATATGGCACGTAGTCTTTCAAGAAATTACCTTTAATCAATGTCATAAATACTATGAATATACAAGATCTCATGCTATTCTAAAAGATAACATCAACAGAAACGATTGGAGTTAGGAGAACAACATGAAAAAGATATTACGTATGAACAAGCTAACCGTATTATGTGCAATACTGCTATTGATTATGTCGATAGTAGCAGGATGCGCAACAAACAGTAATCAAGTTAATGAAATTAACCATTCTAATGAAGATGTATCATCAGTACAACCAACTGGTGAAACGAAAGGAATTCTTGTATCTGCTGCTGCCAGTTTAAGTGTAGTGATGGATGATATTATTGCACAATTCGAAGCTGAGCATTCTGATATTGTAGTTGAAGTTAATTATGGATCTTCAGGTGCATTACAGAAGCAAATCGAGCAAGGAGCGCCAGCTGATTTATTCGTATCTGCAGGAATGAAGCAGATGAAAGCTTTAGAAGACCAGGGGTTACTTGAAAAGTCTACTCCTCTATTGAAAAATGAAATGGTTATTGTTGCGAATAGAGAAATCGTGGAGATAGCACTTGTTGATAATGTACCTTTAAAACAGTTGTTAAACGAAGTAAAACCAACATTTATTGCCATAGGTGAGCCAGATACTGTTCCTGCTGGTCAATACGCGAAACAAGTGCTGCAGCATGAACAATTATGGGATGTTTGGAATGAGCAGTATGTGTATGCGAAAGATGTTAGACAAGTGCTTACCTATGTGGAACAAGGTAATGCTGAACTTGGTTTTGTCTATTTGTCAGATGCTGTTTCTTCAGATAAGGTCGATATCATTCACCATATTGATACTGCAACACATGATCCAATAACTTATCCTGTGGCCACATTGAAAAGTAGTAAACAAACTGAAGCAGCACAACTATTTTTCGATTATTTATTAAGTGAAGAATTAAACGTTCTTTACGAGCAAAATGGCTTTAAGCGAGCTGAATAGTTATGAATGAATTTGATTGGGGAGCATTTATAGAACCGATCTTAATTTCCATTAAAATAACAATAGTTGCGAGTATTATTGTTTTTATATTAGCGATTATAGTGTCACGTCATATGAGTAGAGCGAAATTTCGCTGTAAATTAATTTTAGATACTTTCTTCATGATTCCATTAGTATTACCTCCGACGGTAATTGGGTTCATTTTGCTATTTGCATTTGGTAAGAAAGGTTTTCTTGGTCAGTTGTCCGAGATTGTGTTCGGACAATCACTTGTATTTACATGGTGGGCAGGAGTTATTGCTGCTATAGTTGTAGCATTCCCTCTTGTGTATCAGACGATGAAGGCTGGATTTGATTCGATTGATTCTGATCTAGAGGCTGTTGCACGTTCACTAGGTGCTACAGAATGGCAAGTATTTCGCTACGTTGCACTGCCGCTGAATAAACGTATGTTAGTAGTAGCCTTTACTCTAGGATTTGCAAGATCTTTAGGTGAATTTGGAGCAACGCTAATGCTTGCAGGTAATATTCCTGGACGAACACAGACGGTTGCAACTGCAATCTATGTAGCCATTGATGCTGATCGGACGCTACTTGCTTTAGCGTGGGTTGCTATACTAATCATTTTCTCATTCATTATAATGTATTTTGTGCGCCAACCAGCTAAGTCATAGCTACCGACAATACGGTAATAGTTGTTATTGCTTCAATGGTTATACCATATTATACTTAACTATTAACTTCACCGAGGATGATCAAAAGGCTCGCTCGTGATCGCGATGTATTACTTCATAGTTGTTTCGGCGGAGAATAGGGCATTCAGCAGAAGTTGAGAGATCATTCAAGAGAAATGGGGAGACGAAATGAGCTACAAAATTGCTTTCTTTGATATTGATGGAACGTTAGTAAATGAGGAAAAAGTTATTCCACAAGATACGATTGATGCTATTGCTGAGATGAAAGAAAAAGGGATAGAGCCAGTTATTGCGACAGGACGTGCACCATATTTCTTACAATCTTTGCTAGAGGCTGTAGGTATTGAATCTTATGTTTGCTTGAATGGAGCTCTTGCTGTATATAAAGGAGAAGTAATTTACCGTAATCCAATTGCACCTTCAACATTAGCGACATTAGTTGAACAATCTAAACTTCATGGACATGCTCTATGTTTTGAAGGGGAGTCACAATACTATACAGATCATGATGGGCATGAATATATGCTAGAATCAGTAGGTTCATTAAAAGTAGAATTGCCTAAAGTTAATGCTGATTTTTGGAAAGAAGAGCCAATCTATCAAATGTTCTTGCACACTTTAGCAGAGGATGAGCATTTGTATACATCTTTAGAAGATTCCGTTACATTCATTAGATGGCATGATAAAGCATTGGATGTGCTACCAATTGGTGGTTCCAAAGCTAAAGGAATTGAAGCTATGCTGAACCAGCTTAACTTAACGGCAGAAGATGCAATCGCTTTTGGTGATAATTTGAATGATAAAGAAATGCTTGAATATGTCGGGTTTGGTGTTGCAATGGGAAATTCGCATCCTGATGTTATTCCATATGCTAACTTTGTAACGACGCATGTGGATGAAAAGGGGATTCGTAATGGACTTATTAAAGCAGGTATACTAAATAAATAAAACAAAAATAATAGGCAAACGTTCACCAATAAGTAAGTGCGGGCGTACAATAACCTAACGATGCATAGACGTAGGAGGTTATGAATGTGATCGTACTTACAACGGGCTCGATGGATGAGCTAAATATTGAGAATTTGCCTTTAATTGAGCAAAATATTGTTCGATGGAAGATTGCAAGTAGAATGAATTATGAATACTCATCATTAGATGCTTTGTTATTTGAGTTAAAAATGAGGAGATATACTGTTGAAGCATCACATGCAATGTATGAGAGTGGAGCGCAATTTGCCGTGTTTTCGAATTCAAGATGTAATCCGCGCTATTGGAACAGAACACCTAACGGTGGATTTTTATTGCGAAGTGATGTAACTCCTGCTGATGCAATTCGAGATATATTTACTAATGGTGAACTATATGCGTTCGAATGCTCAGGAGCGATTATTATTTTGTATTACAAGGCTGTACTTGAAACAATTGGTGATCCTACTTTCAATTACTACTTCCAAGACTTGTTTTTACGGGAATGGCAGAAAGATTATGATCTTCGTCTAGTATCAAGCTATGATCTTAATGATGTGTATCCAGGAGATGTATGTTATTTCCGTAATCCAGATTTTCATCCTCGTCATCCAGAATGGCAAGGGGAGAATGCTGTAATGTTGGATAAAAATCTATACTTTGGTCATGGAGTAGGAATTCAAACGGGTCAAGGTATTATTGAAAATTTGAATCGTGCACGTCGACCATTTGCACGCCGTTCTGCATATCAAGAAAACCTTATTGTTCGACCTGATTTTGAAATGCTTCGTGACTTAATTATTCATGAGCAACGTATAGCAATTGCAACAGGTCAGTTAGTGCTTGTGGACGTAAGAGAACTGCAAACCGCTCAATAACGAATGATAATAAAAGTGTTAACAACAATAAACGAGTCATCCGACTAGGGATGACTCGTTTTGTTTGTATCCAAACTTAATTGTATACCCACATACCATTAATTATGAATAGAAGGATTATATAACCGTTCATTCGATAAGCACATACTATTGTGACTTGATGTTTTTACGCAGTGCTTGATATTTCTTGTATTGGTAATAGATTGTGCAACCAATGCAATAACCCATTAGTGCGCTAAGTGCCGCTAATCCCATCAAACCTGCGACAATGTAAGAAGCTGTTATCCAGTTTAGCGAAAGACATATTAGTGATATTGATAGAAATGTAATACCTAATGAAAGATTAAATTTCTGTAACTCAGCTGCTTCCGTTTCTTTTTTTCCATAAATCTTTTGGGCAATAGGTTCCAATATAATAACGAACGTATTAGCACCTGAACCGAGTAATCTCGTCATAACTTGAATAAGCCATACGATCGCGATTAGCCAAGGCATTTGTGCAATGATCGCGATTAACAATGTGATGACAATTCCGATCTGATTGCTTCTTACTTTAGCAATAGGCACTTCATTCATACCGGTAATCTCCTCTCATCTACATTTTTTCTGGTTCTGCTAGATCTAACCCCTTCGTATCAACTGTTACTTTAGTCATTACTAGCGGTTCTAGAGGTAGATCACTTTTATCACGTTTTTGCGATACAATCTCATCAACTACATCTAAGCCCTCTGTTACCATGCCAAAAGTAGCGTATAGACCATCAAGACTTGTTACATTCGCATTATCTGCGTGAACGATGAAAAACTGAGAACCTGCACTATCCATGCTGTGTCCACCGCGTGCCATGGAAATGACACCACGTGTATGTTTTAAGTTATTCTCAAAACCATTTTTAGTAAATTCGCCTTTAATACTGTATCCTGGATTACCCATCCCAGTACCTAGTGGATCCCCACCTTGAATCATAAATCCTGGAATGACACGGTGGAATATAAGTCCATCGTAAAAACCTTGTTGCACTAGAGAAACAAAGTTGTTTACAGTATTTGGAGCAATTTCAGGGTATAGTTCGAGCTTAATAATTCCGCCGTTACTCATTTCGATCGTAACTTCAGGATGTTGACTTGAATCCAAGAGCTCAAGTTTAGGTGTAGGAGTAGGTGTAGCAGTATTAGAACCGGTGCTTCCTTGGTTATTACTGTTGTTAGTCGTTTGCTCCCCACATGCACTAAGAACAAGTAACATTACTAGTAATACAGTTATACTTTTGAATTTCATTGAGTATTCTCCTTTATGTATATGCTTAACTAGTATTTTAACACATATTAGTATTCCGTTCCTAATGCAGTTATATGACCATGGCGAAACTTGTTTCATTCTCATATCTTATTATGAAGCATTATGAAGCTAATGTGAAAGGAGACGGGTCGCCTATGTTTAATTTTCATTGGGGAAGGCAAATGCGAATAACTGCTAAACGGCGTGGTCGGAAGGCAGATAAAATGATCAAAACTAGAATTTTGTTGAGTAATAGTTATATAAGGAGTCATATCCCTGTAACGAAGACTTATTCTCATTCAACGTTAAAATTAATGCTATTAAAATATGGGATGGTATATATAAAACCCAAAAACGGTTCACTTGGTAGAGGAGTTATTCGAGTAACGAGAAAAAATGGCAGATATATTAGCCATTCAGGTATGACCATATCTTCATATGCAACTTTTGAGGGATTGTCGCATGCACTGTCACGTCAAATAAAAGGTGAAATATATATCGTACAGAAAGGGATACATTCTCTTCGTCATCAAGGCAGATTATTCGACTTTCGTGTAGTTGTACAGCGTAGTCCTAATGGGGGATTTGAAGTAACAGGAATAGCGGGTCGTATCTCGCAACGTGGTCGTGTCGTAAGTAATGGAGGTGGTGGAGGAGCTGTAGGTACAATAGATAGCTTATTGTCACCAAGACAACTGAGCATTGTCATCCCAAAAATTGAGAAGTTAAGTTTAGCAGTCATGCATCAAGTTCGTAAACATTTCAGAGGACAAAATGAGATTGGAATTGATATCGCAATTGATCAACATCTTCGTCCTTGGATTGTCGAGTTTAATACTCATCCAGATCATCGGATGTTCGTTATAATGCGTGATCGAGTGGTATTAGCGAGGATTATTCATTATGGGGCTAGATATGGGAAACGCTACAGGCTAAATCTTTACTGATAGAGGAAGTTCAGTAAGCAGACTTTGATAACGATGAGTATGGTTAGGTAGCGTAATTGATATCAAAGTGAAAGAAAAATACGCCAACTGATGATGAGGGAAGTTATCCTCTTATTAGTTGGCGTATTATATGTTAGTACGTAATTAATCTAGTACTGCAGCGATATGTGCTTTCGTTACAGACCAATGAGTAGCACTCCATACTTTTTCTTTCTTATCAAGCATCATAACTTGAGGTGATTCATGCTTGATGCCTGTATCTTCTGCAATTTGTAGAGAAATTGGACGAGATTCAATAACTTTTACCATTAGATATTCTACGTCCTCACGAGGTTTGTCGGACAAATATTTGTTGAATTCATCATGAGCATTAGCACTTACAGGACATGTTGTACTATGTTTTAGTATGACGATTGGGTGGTCATTTGAACGCTCAAATGCTTCTTCCCATTGTTGTTGTGATGTGATTTCATTGTATGTCATTATATTCTCTCCTTTAATGTGAAATAGTATATGTACATTATATCTCTATTCATTCGCAAGCGCCAACGTTCGACGAATATAAAAAACTTGATAACAGGTATTGCAAAAAACAAATGATAGCTTTATAATAAGACCAGTTGACCGATAATGGATTTTGGTCACAAGGTCAACTAGTCAACTAGTCATAAAGTCAGATAGTCACTTAGTCATTAGAGTTCAAGACAAATATATAAACTCTTGAAATCATAGTTCAGTAAGTGGAGGTGATAACGTGTCCATTGATAGACGATCATTAATTGTAGATGCCGCTTCAAAGTCATTCTCTTTATTTGGATATAAAGGAACGACAATGGAACAAGTAGCCAAAATAGCTAATGTTGGTAAAGGTACAATCTATACGTTTTTTGCTAACAAAGAAGAATTATTTCAAGAGGTAATGAACAAATTATTGTTAGAGATGAAGTATGTTGCTGAAAGAGTAATAAGTGATGAGCGTTCATTTTTTGATAATTTAACTGAAGCATTGAATGAGCTTCTCGAATTCCGCAAAGATCATGAATTAGCACTGAAATTAACTCAAGAAGTAAGAGAAATTGGTACACCTATGGCGAATGAGGCATTAGTACAGATGGAGCAGGTAATCATTGAGCATATTGCAAGCAAAATAGAGCATGCTATTAATCGTAATGAGATTAAAGCCTGTGATACTCAAATGACCGCATTTGTCATGTTTCGATTATATACTGCCCTTGCTGTAGAGTGGAGTGCAAAGCACGAAACATTGCAAAAGCAGGAAATCGCACAACGATTACGGTTTTACTTGGAGAAGGGCTTGGCTATCTCATAGAGAGGCCTTTTCTTTTCAAATAAAATGACCAATTGAGGAAAATGGTCAGTTAGACAATAAATTTAGAGGTGAATGAAGAATGTCGAGAAATAGTCAAATCGGTTCTGAATTTAGCAGTATCGTTCGGAACAAAAAAGTTGTAATACCAGTCATAGCAGTAATGTTAATTCCTCTGCTATATTCTGCATTATTTTTAGGAGCATTTTGGGATCCATATGCTAAGTTAGACAAAATTCCAGTAGCGATTGTTAACGAAGATGCTGGAGCAGAGTTAAACGGAGAGCAAATGAAAATTGGTGACGAGTTTGTCGATCAATTGAAAGAGTCGGGAGACTTCAATTATGAGTTTGTAACTAAGCAAGAAGCAGTAGCGGGACTTAAAGATAATTATTATTATATAATGATTCAAATTCCTCAAAAATTTTCTGAGCAAGCAATTTCCTTAGTGGGTGATAATCCCGAGCAGGCAGAATTGATTTATACGCCTAATGAAGGATATAACTTCTTAGCAGGTCAGATTGGCGGTACTGCCGCAGCCCAGATGACAACATTGCTTAATCAACAAATATCAAAAACATATGTTACTTCTATATATGAACAAATAGGGGTAGCGCTTGAAGGTATCGAAGCAGCAAGTGAAGGGGCTCACAAAATAGCTGATGGTACGGATTCAGCTAAGGCAGGTGCAACTAAGTTACTTGCAGGCCAACAAACGTTAGCAGATGGTTTAATTGAATTACAGACTGGTGCTACTCAATTAAATACTGCTGGTACGCAATTATCTAGCGGACTTGGTACTTTGCAAACTGGTGGTAAAAATCTAAGTAGCGGGATGTCCCAATTAACTGAAGGAGCACAAACCTTGAATGGTGGTATTTCTCAGTTAGCAAAACAATATGCAAGCTTAGATACTGGTCTTAACGATATTAGTGAAGGTACAACAGCATTGAAGCAAGGTGCAATGCAATTACAAGCAGGTTTACAGCAATTAGCAAGTCAGAGTAGTGACTTGGCAGGTAGTGCCTCATTCCAACAATTATTAGCTGGTAGTGAACAATTGGTTAATGGCTTGTTGGCGCAAGAACAAGGTGAGAATCAATTAATAGCTGGTTCCTCGCAAGTAGTTAATGGATTGAGTGGCTTGTCAACGGGATCAAATCAATTAGTTACGAAACTAACTGAAGCTAAGCAAGGTGCTAATCAATTGGCAACAGGGATTACTTCTGCAAAAGAGGGATCTACTCAATTAGCAGCAGGTCTACAGTCACTTAAAGGTTCTAGTGATAAATTCGTATCAGGTAGTAAGGAATTGGTTGCCGGAAATAAGGAATTAGTTACAGGTTTAACAACGCTTGATGAAGGAGCGAATGAACTTGCAACAAAATTAGGTGACGCTA
This sequence comes from Paenibacillus endoradicis, assembly GCF_024721975.1. Next base: position 343,024 of record NZ_JANQBB010000007.1, read on the forward strand.
ATGGAGAATCACTTAATCTTACATTAACTGAGCAGATGAAGGATCAATTCGTTGAACCAGTCGTATTAACGACAAGTTCTTATTCTAATGTACCTAACTACGGTACAGGATTTGCTCCTTACTTTATTTCACTGGGATTATATGTAGGATGTATGTTGCTTACTGTTGTATATTCTATGAGAGAACCATCATTGAAACCACATAGTGGTAGAAGTTGGTATACTGGTAAAACAGCTGTTGTTGGTTTAATCGCTATTCTTCAAGCATTAATCCTTGGTGCATCTATTTTACCAATTCTTGATCTGGAAGTAGTGAATCTTGGAGCATTCTTCTTATTCGCAATTATTACGAGTTTGACTTATATGATGTTAATTCAATTGTTATGTGTGACAATGGACAATGTTGGTAGATTTATTGCAATTGTGTTGCTAATTCTTCAACTAACTAGTTCAGCTGGAACATTCCCAATTGAACTTGTACCAAATTGGTTACAAGCGATTAATCCTTTCTTACCGATGACGTATACGGTGACAGGATTCAAACAAGCTATTTCTAGTGGTGATATGGATATGTTCTGGAGTAGTGTATGGCCATTGTTAGCGTTAATGATTGGATGTTCAATTTTAAGCTACATTTACATGAATGTAAGTTTCAAAAAGAAGTTTCAAAACGTAACAGAATAGATTATTGAGAATTCTCATCTCGGGTAGTGCATACTGCTCGAGATGAGTTTTTTTGTGGGAAATAGTATTAATATGAAAAAATGGATGGCATTTTATAGATACGATACATGGTTTTGATGATTTATGTAGAAATTAAGTAAATATAGATGGTAGATGTCTAATAATGAACACAAAAAGATGATAATCATGTATAATCACCTTAATTGTAAAGTTAAAGGAGTCAAAGAAATGGAACAAACGATTATTCGTTTTGAAGGTGTTTCAAAACAATACGATGAGCGTGACCCAGCCGTTCTGAAAAATGTCAGCTTTGAGATAGAGCGTGGTAAATTTTATACGTTGCTAGGTCCTTCGGGCTGTGGTAAAACGACGATTCTTCGTCTAATTGCGGGATTCACAGCGCCAAGCCAAGGGAATATTTATTTCAATGGAAAAGTGATAAATAATTTACCTGCCAATGAGCGCCAAGTGAATACGGTGTTTCAAGATTATGCTTTATTTCCACATCTTAATGTATTTGAGAATGTTGCCTTTGGTCTACGTATCAAAAAGATGAAGGAAGCAGTTATTAAAGAAAAAGTGGCAGAGGCATTAAAGTTTGTTAACTTAGTAGGTTACGAAAATCGTGAAATTACGGAAATGTCTGGTGGTCAGCGCCAACGTGTTGCAATTGCGCGAGCTATAGTAAATGAGCCGCAAATATTGTTGTTAGATGAACCTTTATCTGCATTAGATCTTAAGTTAAGAACTGAGATGCAATACGAGTTGAGGGAACTACAACGCAGACTGGGCATTACTTTTATATTTGTCACACATGACCAAGAAGAGGCATTAGCGATGTCTGATGAAATCTTCGTATTAAATGGTGGTATTATTCAACAGTCGGGTACACCTATCGATATTTACGATGAACCAATAAACCGTTTTGTTGCTGATTTTATCGGGGAATCAAATATTGTAAAGGGTAAGATGATTAAAGATTTTGAAGTGGAAATTTCAGGGACAGTAGTTCCATGTGTCGATCAAGGCTTAAATGTCAATGAGACCGTGGATATTGTTATTCGTCCTGAAGATATTGAAATTGTTGGCTTGGATCGTAGTCAACTTCATGCTCGAGTAGACTCACAATTGTTCCGAGGCGTACATTATGAAATTTGTTGTTATGATGATAATGATAATGAATGGCTAGTACATAGTACTCGTAAAGCGACAGTGGGGGAACGTATTGCTCTATACTTTGAGCCTGAAGCCATTCACGTTATGCGACTTGGTGAGACAGAAGAAGAATTTGATAAACGACTGGAATCTTATGAAGACAGTGAAGTTGATCATAAGGAGTTAGCATCTCCAACTAAGGAGATGAATCATGGAAACTAAAACACGCAATATATATTTGGTTCCTTATATTTTATGGATCGTTTTATTCGTAATTGCACCGATTATTCTTATTGTGTATTACTCTTTCTTCAATGTTGAAGGAGCATTCACGTTTGAAAATTACCAGAAATTTTTCACACCAGTCTATATGAAAATGACGTTAAGCTCATTTTGGTATGCATTGCTTATTACAATATTTTCTTTGGCAATCGCGTATCCTACGGCGTATTTATTGACGAAAACGAAGCATAAGTCATTATGGTTATTATTAATCATATTACCTAGCTGGATTAACCTATTGCTAAAAGCATACGCGTTTATCGGTATATTTGGCACGTATGGTATTGTGAATGCGTTACTTGAAACGGTCGGCATTGGAAACCGTCAAATTTTATTTACCGATTTCAGTTTTATTTTTGTATCGGTATATATCTTTATTCCGTTTATGATATTACCGATCTACAATGCATTAGAGAAAATGAATCCCTCTCTTATCTATGCTGCAAGAGATTTAGGTGCGTCCTCGTGGGGGACATTCCGAAAAGTAATTTTCCCACTAACGCTGGACGGTGTTAAGGCGGGTTGTATTGCAGTATTTATTCCCGCGCTGTCATTGTTTATGCTTACTCGTTTAATTGCCGGGAATCGAGTGATTACGCTTGGTACCGCTATTGAACAGCATTTCCTTGTAACTCAAGACTGGGGAATGGGGGCAACAATTGCCGTATTCTTAATTATAATAATGGTCGTTGTCATGATGCTCATGGGCCTGAGAAAGCGAGGGCTAGATTTTGTTAAACGATAAATTAAAGTACTCTCGTATATATCTCATTGCAGTATTCATCGTGCTATATGCTCCGATTGTATATCTAATGGTGTATTCCTTTAACAGCGGTGGAACAATGACAGGTTTTGAAGGGTTCACATTTGATCATTACAAAGAAGTGATGCAAGATACTCGTCTGTTAATTATTGTGCTTAATACATTCGTTATTGCGCTATTGTCAGCAGCGATATCAACAATTATTGGTGTATTTGGTGCCATTGCGATTCATTTTATGCGTAGCAAATCTAAGCAAACTTTGCTTACACTTAACAATGTCTTGATTGTTAGTCCGGATGTTATTATTGGTGCATCGTTTTTAATTCTGTTTACTATTGTGGGCGTGAAACTTGGATTTGTATCGGTATTGCTATCTCATATTGCATTCAGCATTCCGATTGTTGTTATTATGGTATTGCCTAAGCTTCAAGAGATGAACAATTCATTGATTGATGCTGCGCGTGACCTAGGAGCGAGTACATGGCATGTTATCGCACGTGTTGTAATGCCGTTCATTAAGTCAGGTATTTTTGCAGGATTCTTTATGGCATTAACTTATTCCTTGGATGATTTTGCAGTTACATTCTTCGTAACGGGTAATGGCTATTCTACATTAGCAGTAGAAATCTATTCTCGCGCTAGACAAGGGGTATCTCTTTCCATTAACGCTCTTTCAACACTTATATTCTTATTTACGGTATTACTGGTTATTGGATATTACTTCATTAACCAACGTAATAGTCGATTAGAAGATAAGGGGGCAAAACAATGAAACAAATAACAAGAATGTTTATTCTCGTTTTTGTTGTCTGCTTCGGCTTAATTTATCTCGTTGATTATATGAATAAGAGTGAAGGATACTCTGGAGATAATACATTAACGATATATAATTGGGGAGATTACATCGATCCTGAGTTGATTAAACGCTTTGAATCAGAAACAGGCATTAAAGTTATCTACCAAACCTTCGATTCGAATGAAGCAATGATGACGAAAATCAAGCAAGGTGGTACAACCTTTGATATAAGTATTCCATCGGAATATGCCATTGATAAGATGAAGGCAGAAGGATTATTACTGCCAATTGATCATAATAAATTACCTAATTTGAAAAATATAGATCCTAATTTTCTCGGTCTAGCCTTTGACCCTGATAATAAATATTCTATTCCTTATTTCTGGGGGACCGTAGGTATCGTCTATAATCCAGATTTAGTAGGTGATCTTACATTCGAAAGCTGGAATGATCTTTGGGATGAGCAGTTAAAAAACAATGTGTTTCTGCTTGATGGCGCCCGTGAAGTTATTGGTATGGGCTTGAATTCGTTAGGTTATTCCTTGAATGACACCAATGAAGAACATTTACAAGAAGCACTTAAGAAGTTATCGCTACTTACGCCTAATGTAAAAGCGATTGTCGGTGATGAGATCAAGATGTTAATGGCTAATGAAGAAGCCGCAGCAGCATTAGTATGGTCTGGAGATGCTCGAGAAATAATGGATGAAAATGAAGATCTCGATTATATTGTTCCGAGTGAGGGTTCTAACCTATGGTTCGATAACATCGTTATTCCTTCAACTGCCCGTAATATTGAAGGTGCACATCAATTCATTAATTTCATGCTTGATCCAGAAGTAGCGGCGCAAAATGCAGATTATGTAGGGTATTCTACTCCAAACGATGCCGCACTTGAGTTATTAGATGAGGAAGTTTCAGGTGATGAGCGCTTCTATCCAGATGAAGAACTGACTTCTCGATTGGAGGTCTATAAAAATCTTGGACCGAGAATGTTGAGTCATTATAATGAGTTGTTCCTGGAGTTCAAGATGCACCGCAAGTAGAGCGGTAGTTCAAAACAATCACTTGTGATCGCGATGAGTAGCTTCGTAGCAAAGTCGACGTCGAAGTTGCCATTCATCGGTTGTTTCAGTGCTCACGTACCAATAACGTACGTTGTGCGCTTCACTTCCCTAGCTTCATGGCATCTTCTTGGCGCTGACAAGCAACTGTTATGAACTTTTATTGGAAGAGGTAGTTCAAAACAGTCACTTGTGATCGCGATGAGTAGCTTCGTAGCATAGTCGATGTCGAAGTTGCCATTCATCGGTTGTTTCAGTGCTCACGTACCAATAAGGTACGTTGTGCGCTTCACTTCCCTAGCTTCATGGCATCTACTTGGCGCTGACAAGCAACTGTTATGAACTTTTATAGGAAGAGGTAGTTCAAAACAGTCACTTGTGATCGCGATGAGTAGCTTCGTAGCAAAGTCGACGTCGAAGTTGCCATTCATCGGTTGTTTCAGTGCTCACGTACCAATAACGTACGTTGTGCGCTTCACTTCCCTAGCTTCATGGCATCTACTTGGCGCTGACAAGCAACTGTTTTGAACTTTTATTTAAGTAGAAAAATGCAAATTTGAAAAGAGTGCTTTTCCAACATTAGTTAACCGCTAATAAGGAAAGTGCTTTTTTTATATGAAAAATATTGAATTTAATAAATTTGCACTTTTTGTACAGTGCTTTTTGATGGCTCTTGAATGTGAATAAATTGTGAACAATATGATCGTAAGTCGAGATGTAAATGGCACTATTGTATATAAAGTATCGATAGGTTTAGCATGAAAGGTAGTCCAACAATCTAAAAACTAACGTTAGTTGATATTTAATTTTATAAATACCTGCCATTAATTCAAATGAAAAAGTAATAATAATGAAAGTTTAATATGAAAACCATTACTTAATTGGCTTATGTGAAGTAATCTGTTGTAAGTCATAAACTTTAATTACACCATAATGTAAGGTAAGTTAACAATGTAATATTATCAAAAAAGTTTGCACTATATGCACACATTATTCTTCCCAAAATATAAATATAGGAGTATGATGTAACAAACGACACAATCAGGTGGTCGAATTCTATTATAAGGGGCAGATCTATTATGACAGTATCAGTTATTCAGGAAACTCTAAATCCATATGAGATTGCACAACAACAAGTTGATGCAGCGGCAGCATTACTTAATTTGCCGGAGCATATTTCGAATGTATTGAAACGCCCTATGCGTGTTCTTACAGTTAACTTCCCAATTAAAATGGATGATGGTTCTGTTCGTGTGTTTGAAGGATACCGTTCTCAACATAATGATGCAATTGGTCCTACTAAAGGTGGAATTCGCTTCCATCCAGATGTGACTTTGGACGAAGTAAAAGCACTTTCTATGTGGATGAGCTTTAAATGTGGTGTAGTTGGCCTTCCTTACGGTGGTGGTAAAGGTGGAGTTATTTGTAACCCACGTGAGCATAGTAAAGGTGAACTAGAAAGAATTAGCCGTGGTTTCATGGAAGCAATTGCTGCTTTCGTTGGCCCACATAAAGATATCCCTGCTCCAGACGTTTACACTAACGCTCAAACTATGGGCTGGATGATGGATACTTACAGCAAACTTGCTGGTGTAAACTCTCCTGGTGTAATTACTGGTAAACCGCTTATTCTTGGTGGTTCTAAAGGTCGTAATGAAGCAACTGCTCAAGGTTGTGTATATACAATTCTTGCATCTCTTGAAGATATGGGTAAAACTGCTAGTGAAGCTACAGTTGCTATTCAAGGTTTCGGTAATGCTGGTCGTATTGCAGCTCGTCTTCTTGATGAAGCTGGTTGTAAAGTAGTAGCAGTAAGTGACTCTAAAGGTGGTATCTACGATCCTAATGGACTAGATCTTGCTAAAGTTGGAGAACTTAAAGATAATGCTTCTATTCTAGATTATGGTAAAGAATTCCATATTTCTAATGAAGCTTTGCTTGAACTTGATGTAACTGTTCTTATCCCTGCAGCTCTTGAAAATGTAATTACTTCTGCAAATGCAGCAGCTATTAAAGCAACAATTGTAGCTGAAGCAGCTAATGGACCTACTACTCCTGAAGCAGACCGTGTTCTTACAGAAAAAGGAATTATTGTTATTCCTGACGTGCTTGCTAATGCAGGTGGCGTAACTGTTTCTTACTTCGAGTGGGTACAAAACTTGATGAATTATTACTGGAGCGAAGAAGAAGTACTTGAAAAACTAGAAGTAATTATGATTAACTCATATAAGGAAGTACGCGATCTAGCGAAAGAGTACAATGTAAACCTTCGTAAAGCTGCATACATGATCGCAATTAAACGCATCTCTGCTGCAATGGAAGCAAGAGGCTGGGTTTAAGCTTCTAGAATCAAACTTTAAATTAAGAAAGGTGAGTTTTCAATATGACTAAGCGGATTCGCGTTGGAATCGTAGGATACGGCAATCTTGGCCGTGGAGTTGAATTATCCATCGCGCAAAATCCGGATATGCAAGTGGATGCAATTTTCACTCGAAGAGATCCTGCAACTATTTCTTCTAACACAAAAGCATATTCGATCGAGGATGCAACAAACTTTGTAAATGACATTGATGTCATGATTCTATGTGGAGGTTCTGCTACAGATCTTCCTGAACAAGGACCGCAATTTGCGAAAATGTTCAACGTAGTTGACAGCTTTGACACTCATGCTAAAATTCCAGCTTACTTCGATGAAGTAAATGCTTCTGCTATTGAAGGTGGTAAAGTAGCCGTTATTTCAACAGGCTGGGACCCAGGTCTATTCTCTTTGAACAGATTATTGTTTGAATCCATCTTACCTGTAGGTAATGGATATACTTTCTGGGGTAAAGGGGTAAGCCAAGGTCACTCTGATGCGATTCGTCGTGTTGCTGGCGTGAAAAACGGTAAACAATACACTATTCCAGTTGAAGATGCGGTACAACGTGTACGTAACGGGGAAAACCCTGAGTTTTCCACTCGTGAAAAACATCTTCGTGAATGCTATGTAGTGGCTGAAGAAGGTGCGGATCTTGAGCGCATCAGAGAAGAAATAGTTTCTATGCCTAACTACTTCTCAGATTATGATACAATCGTTAACTTTATCTCTGAAGAAGAATTAGAAGCTAATCACTCTGCTATGCCTCATGGTGGACTTGTACTGAGAAGTGGTACAACTGGTGAAAATACTACGCAAATTATGGAGTTTGGTTTGAATTTGGAGAGTAATCCAGAATTCACTTCAAGCGTTCTAGTTGCTTACGCACGTGCAGCTTACAAGCTTGCAAATGAAGGACAAAAAGGTGCTAAGACAGTATTCGATATTCCTTTCGGTTACTTGTCTCCGAAATCAGCTGCCGAACTTCGTAAAGAATTATTGTAATGAGACTGGTCATGATACTGCAGGGTAATCATGACCATGTTTTTACAGAGGGTTTGTACTATCTGTATAGTTATTTGCATTCGCTTATGTCGTATTGAGAATTAATCTTATAAAGTTATATAAATAATACTTCTGGAATAGCTATTTCATTTCATTAACGTTACAATAATGGCTATGAAATATCGATGACAGGAGTGGCTAACGATGAACGGAAATCAACTAGCATCTTATATTGATCATACATTGCTCAAAGCTGATGCTACTGAGCAAAATATAATTCAATTATGTACAGAAGCGAAACAATATCATTTTGCAACAGTATGTATACATCCCTGCTGGGTAAAGCTTGCAGCAGAGCAATTACAAGATGAACGTGATGTAGGTATTACAACGGTAATAGGATTTCCACTGGGAGCAAATGCATCATCAATTAAGGCGTTAGAAGCACAGCAGGCTGTAGCGGATGGCGCGACTGAAGTTGATATGGTACTCAATGTCGGTTACTTAAAAAGTAGGTTTTTAAGTGCAGTCAAATCGGATATTGAGGCAGTTGTAAATGCCTCGGGTACTTCTGCAATTGTGAAGGTAATTCTAGAAACGAGTTTGCTTACGAATGAAGAAATTGTGATTGCATGTCAGCTTGCTGTAGAAGCAGGTGCGCAATATGTGAAGACTTCTACTGGTTTCAGCTCAGGAGGTGCAACGACGGAGCATATTGCTCTAATGAGGCATACTGTAGGTGAGCGGGTAGGGGTAAAAGCTTCAGGTGGTATTCGTGATTACGATACAACAGTAGCAATGATAAAAGCAGGAGCATCTCGAATTGGTGCTAGTGCAGGCATAACTATTGTGAACAAAGCGGAATCTGCTGCTAGTGATTACTAGTGTAAATGAAAAGGCTAATCCCTTAATTATCTTACGATAACTAAGGGATTAGCCTTTTTTGTGTTTATATTTACTTAGTCCTGATCGATACAGCCCCATTTACACCTGGACTGTACATTTCTTTGTTGATAGCTAGTAATACTGTAATAGTAATCGTCTCATTGTCTAAAGGTAAACGAAGTGGTACTTCCAAATCCATTGACCATGGGAAATCTTGTTTAAGGACAAGTTTTTCATTGATATAGATTTCGGCGTTCCCACAGATAGAATGGAACCATAAATAAGGATCTTGCTCATGTTGAACAAAGGACATTGGAATACGATTGCGATAAATAACATAGCCGTCTATTCCTTTTAATGTTTCTCTTGCCCCGAAGCTTACATCAACCTTTTCCCAGCTGTTCATATCAGTACTCTCTATTTCCATGTTAGGGTCAGGACGGTGCGCATATGGTGTTTGAGAGACGGTCCATTCGTTAATATATCGTTCACTTACGGATGGTATATGAGAATACTCATCAGTAGCAACGATAGGAATAGGAAGCAGTAATGTTTCTAATCCATCACTTTCAAATTGTAATGAAATTGGTGTAGTGCCAGCTGTGCTTTGAACAATTAATTGCATACAACCGTTAAACAGATAACGCTCATTACTAATATCGGATTCGTGACTGTTTGGATTACCATTACCTGAGCCTAATATTTTGCCATCACCTTGAATAGAGAAGGAGAGTAGACGATTGTCAGTTGGAACGAAATTATTGTCTTTATCTACCGCATAAATATTAACGACTGTAGCGTCTTTACCATTGCTAAGGAGCTCTTGCTTTTGTAGCTCGGCTTTAAGAGTTACAGCTTCCCCTGTAGTTTTCACTTCAGTTACTTTAACAACCTGCTGATTGCGATATCCCTCGGCCCTTAGAACGCCTGGTTCATAAGGAACTTCCCACATCAATTGTTCGTAAATATCTACCGCTTGACGGCTTACTAATTTACCATTGATATATAGAGCAACCTCATCGCAATTAGTATGAGCCATTACTTCTATCGGTTGTCCTTCTTTACCTTGCCAGTTCCAATGAGGGAGAATATGCAAAATTGGCTCGTCTAACCAAAATGCTTGATACAAGTAATAGGCATCTTTAGGGAAGCCGCAAGTATCCATAATACCAAAGTGTGTACTTACGCTTGGCCATTCATAAGGAGTTGGTTCTCCGCGATAATCGAAGCCAGTCCAGACGAAAGTACCCATAACGTAATCTCTGGTATTGATCGTTTTCCAAGATTCGCGGACAGTGTTACCCCAGTTTGCTCGTTCACGATCATAGCTGTCAAACTCTTGCTTTGAAGTATCACTTTCATAGCAGTTACGAGTTGAAAAGGCACTAACCGTTTCTGAACCGATCATTGGTTGCTTCGGATGCTTCTCTTTGAATTTATCGTAAGCGCCATTCATATAGTTAAAGCCTGTAATATCTGAAATATCTGCTACGCCATGATCCTCCATTACACCGCCATGCATAGCTCCTAGTACAGGACGAGTTGGATCTAATTGTTGTACAGCTTTCTTCATGCGCTGGAACATTTTTCTACCGATAGGTGTTCCTTGAAGCGGCTCCTCATTAAATAAACTATAGAAAATAACGGATGGATGGTTACGATCTCTAGTAACCATATTTTCGACTTGTAGTATTCCTTCACGAGAACTATCAAAATTTCTATTCTCATCCATTACGAGCATTCCTAAGCGGTCACAAACCTCTAATAATTCTGGAGTTGGATTGTGATGTGCACAACGATATGCATTACTACCCATATCCTTTAAGCGCTTAATACGATACTCCTGAAGAGCATCTGGTAAAGCTACTCCAACCCCAGCATGATCCTGATGATTGCAAGTTCCTTTTAACTTTAGCTGGCGTTCATTGAGATAGAAGCCCTTATCTGGACAAATGCGAATCGTACGATAACCAAAAGTCGTCTTTACACGATCGATAATCTGACCATTATATTCGATAATTGAGTGTAGTTCGTATAAATGTGGAGCATCTACATCCCAAAGTGCAGGAACTTGAACAGGGATTTGTGTATTAATAGATTTTGCTTCTCCAGCTTCTAGTATATCTGAATAGCTATCCTCAGCTACTAACAGCTTTTTATCATTATAGATTTGAGAAATAAGCTTGTATTCTTTACGCCCCGTAGCCTCGTTACTGAGCTTTGTCTCAATATGTGTATGCCACTGCTTTTCGTCTTGTTTTTCTGGGCGAACCCATACACCACGATGATCAATATGTAATGGAGCTGTTTTCGTTAGCCACACATGGCGATAAATACCTGCACCCTCATACCACCAGCCTTCTGAAATAGAAGCATCCACTTTCACAACTAGTAGGTTCGGACGATCACCATAGAAAGCTCGATCAGTAATATCTACCGCGAAACTTGTATATCCACAGTAGTTTCTTTCTAATATACTACCATTCAAGTAAATCGTAGCATGAGTAGCAATACCATCAAATTCGAGTAAAAGCTGTTTTCCTTCATCTTCAGTTGAAAGTTTGAATTTTTTACGATACCAGCCTGTACCTCTTTGCTTATATCCAAAGTCAGCAATACCGTGCTCACGGTCAAAGGGCAATTGATAGGACCAATCATGAGGTAGTTGCACAGTATCCCATGCATTATCATTCCATTCAATGCTAGCTGCACCTTTTAATCCACCTGCTTTTGCATTTCCATATATCGCATCATGAGATGTTTCATCATCACGTTGTAGTTCTCCTAAATGGAAAAGCCAATCCTTATCCATACTTAATCTTTCACGCATAACAATCATCCTCTCAAAAAAATATAGTTTCATTGTAAGAAAAATAAAGTGTTAATCGTTAGCACAAAAGCGGATATAAAATAGTACAAAATGAATATGGTGAGTAAAAATGAGTTGCGATGAAGCAGTATATCAACAATATTAATAATAATTCCTATTATTATTAGGCTGTTCAATAGATGACTCAATGTATATGCTATAAATATAAATAAGTATAATCATATAAAATGAAGATTTAAGGAGAATAGCTATGCTTCCTTTTCGTTTGTTTCAGAATCATTCCAATCAGAGTTATCCTTTATCTTTATACAGTTGTGGGTTACATGAGCAAACTTATCAGAATCGTCCTATTGGTTATCCGACGCTACAATGCTTTATAAATTATGAAGGAGCAGGTGTATTTCATTTTGCTGGACAACAAAGTGTTGTTTTGGAGGCGGGGCAAGCTTTACTTGTTCCAGGAAAGCTAGCTCATGAGTATTACCCTGAGCAGGATAGCACATGGATAGTAGGGTATATGGGTATAAATGGATATTTAGTGGAGTCAATAATTAGTTCTAGTGGGATTCCGATACTATCACCAATACTAATGGACAATAATCAATTACAAGAATCAAGTAATATACTTTACAAAATGTGGCATAGTCATTATGATGATGAACAGAATGCTAATCGTTATATTTCTGTACAGCTGTACGAATATCTCATTGTACTGTCTAATATTGTTGCAAAGAAAGAGAACTCCTCTTCTATCGTTCATTCAACACCATCAACACATGCCTTACAACGAGCAGTTCATCTAATGCAGCAGCATTACAATGAAAACATAAGAATTGCAAATATTGCTTATGCTGTTGGGTATTCAGTGCAACACTTTCAACGTCTCTTTAGAGAAATGTATGGTGTAAATCCACTTACTTATTTGCAAAGATTACGATTGGAGCAGGCCATATTATTACTCGAATCGAAGGAGAATAATCATTTAACGATTCAAGAAATTTCAAATCTAGTAGGTATGGATACTAATTATTTTATACGTTTATTCAAGAGAGAGCACGGGATTACTCCAGCTCAATACAGACTGCGGTACCATCAATATAGCTAGATGATACAAATGTTAAGTGATAAGATGCTAATAACTTAGGTGAGGGTGCAGCAGGATGAGGCAAAAGTTTGGGCTGAATAGTATCATCGTGAAGATGATTGTTATTTATTCAATTCCTTTTATTCTATTTTCATTAGTATTAATTCGACTGAATCATAATTCGACGGAACGAATACAGAATGAATTTATTACACAGATGGAGTTTACCTTTAATCAGGCTAGCGATGAATTAGAAACCAAGTTAGCTGTTCCTTATGACTTGAATGATGTGGTCGTGAAAAATATTAAGTTACTAGAATTTATGGATGATCCGTACCTTGACGATCAATCTGAATTTTTAAGTTATTATTTGGACGGGATCGTACCTATTGTAAAATATGCTACAGCATTTACCGAATCGGATGACTACACGATAAGAGTGTTTATGAAAAATGAAAATATACCTGAGTCATGGCCTTACTTTCTTCATCTTAGGCAGCAGGAACAACATCCTAGTATACAAAGTTTTTTGAACGATGAGACAAAGTCTTACATATGGCTAGCTCCAGATGAAGTTCCCAATTCACCAAGTCAGTTGAGCATGAATCGTAATGTCTACACGCTAGTTAGCAAATTATATTCATCTACCAGAAACCTATTAGGAATTGTGACGATAATGATTGCGGAAGATTATTTACTTCAATCTAATGATCATGTGAATGAAAATGAAAACGTTCAGTTTTTATTAAACGATACAGGCATCATTCATGCAACGACAAGCGTGAATAATGAAGAGCAATTTTCTATTATAGCGCCGCATCTGAAAGATGAACAAGGACATTTTATTGATGATCAGCATCTATATTTTTATAAGCAATTGAAAGAGCTCGATCAATATTTTGTGTTAAAGTCATCACTTCATCAGTTGAACACTTCGACTAAAAATAGTGTTGTGAATCAAGTACTGATTATGCTCGCAAGCTTAATATTGTTAATTATAACTTGCTTAGTTATGGTTAAGATGATTTTCTTAAGACTTAATCGGATGATCTCTGTTATGAAAAAGGTAATGTCTGGAGATATTAATAGGCGCATTCCCGATACAAATCGTGATGAATTAGGTCAGATCGCACAAGATTTTAATAACTTAATCGATATGAATAATGAACTTATACATAATGTAGTTATGAAGGAACGTCTAAGAAAAGAAGCGCAAATTCAAGCATTGCAGTATCAAATCAATCCTCATTTTATATACAATACACTTGATATTTTTCGAATGCGCTTTATTAAAGAGAAAATGTTCGACATTGCTGATTCGCTTGCAGATTTCGGGAAAATATTGAGATATAACTTAAGTGAGCAAACGCATCAATCTACATTAGGTGAAGAGATTGAGCTTATTAAAAAATATATGAGTTTGCAAAAAATTAGTACAAGCCAACGTATTTCACTGCAGGTAAAGATGGACGATACATTGAAGACCTACCCAGTAATCAAGTTTCTATTACAGCCAATTGTTGAGAATAGTATTAAGTATGGCAAGCTTAAGGCTCAAGAACAATTGGAAGTAAATATTACAATAGAGATTCAAAAACATGAGTTATGGATTCAAGTTGAGGATAATGGTAATGGGATGTCAGAGCAAAAACTAGAGGCGCTGAACCAACAATTCCAATTACCACTTCAGCCAGAAGGTGTTAAGAGAAGTAGTTCTATTGGATTGCAAAATATTAATAGTCGCCTACGTCTTTATTATGGGGATGTCTATTATTTGACAGTACAGAGCAAACAGCATGAGTATACGAAGATATTAATAAAAATTCCCTACGAGTGAAAGGAATTACAACAATGTATAAACTATTAATCGTAGATGACGAGGAAGTTGTTAGAGAGGGACTTAAAGATATTATATTGTACCTGAATTTGGAGCAGATTAGTGAAATTGAAACTGCAAATGATGGAATCGATGCAATAGAGATACTGCAAAGTTATGAGCCTCACATTATTTTAACAGATCTTAACATGCCGCATTTGGGTGGGATATCATTTATTGAAAAGCTTATGGCGTTAGAACTAGGCTGTAAATTAGTAGTCATTAGTGGATACGATGAGTTTCATCTTGTTAAAGAAAGCTTTAAGTTAGGGGTTACCGATTATTTATTAAAGCCAGTTCATACGGATGAGCTACGAGAGGCATTATGTAAAATGATGGCTAGTCTTGAGTACGAGCTAGAACAGCAGAATCAAGGATCGACTGAGAAAAATCTTTCTTGGATCGATAAAATTAGTCGAGAAATAAATAGTGTGATAGGCAATGTAGAGGCAACAGCGACAACATATGAAGAAGTATTTGTAAGATTACAACTTCCTCTACCACATAGCCAGACATGTGTAGCCATTATTACCTCAACGGAGGGGCAATCTACAATTTCATCTTGGACTTCGATGCTCGCACAATATTTTCTTGCTGAATACGGAGAGGAAGAGAGTATCAATATCTATCCTTTCTACAATTGGCAAAACGATCTTGCCCTTTGGATTAATGCTGATTCGTCCTATACAACTAGTAAAGTCGATAAGTTATTGGAAGAGACGATAACTATTTTCTCAGATATTCCTATGATTATATCGCGTGGTGAACTTATTTCATCAACTGTGTCGCTTAAAGATGCTTATAGCAGTTCTTATGAATGCTGGAAATATAAACTTACTGTTCGTCCACATACTATGATTGATGAGAGAGTGCTTCAAGGGAAAAAGGAAGCTGTCTTTGAAGCTGATGATGTGAAAAAACTGATTGAAATGATTGATATGTCCAATAAAAATAATGTCATCCCATTTATTCAGCGCTATTTTGGTGATGAGCAGCTCAAACAATATAGTATGGATAGCTTAAAGCAAATTTATGATAGCATACTACAAATTATTAGTTGGCATCCGAATGAAAAAAGAGACTTTTATTTATTTTCTCAAGGTGAAAAGCTTCGGATATATTTAAAAACATGCATGTTTCAAACGATCGATGCTCGGGAACATTTATTTAAGAGTTATAATGTTATCGAGATTGCAAAGCGATATGTACAGGAGCATTTACTAGATGAAATTAATATGGCTATTGTAGCTAACTATTGTAATGTGAGTTATCATTATTTCAGTAAAATGTTTAAAGAAAACACAGGAACTACGTTTCAAGATTATGTAACAAAGACTAGGATGGAATATGCCAAAAATGCGCTAAGTGGTGTCAATGTTAAAATTAATGAGGTAGCAGTAGCGCTAGGGTATAGCAATCCTAAAAACTTCACGCGTGTATTTAAAAATTATTATGGTGTAGGACCGAAAAGTTATCAAACGACAATTTCAACGCCAAAAAATAAATAATGAAAAGCTAAGTGTCCATGATTTGGATACTTAGCTTTTTTTTATAAAAAATGATACCTTTTCACAAACTAGCATCCTGTTGCTATAAATTAAGAGCGTTTACAATTTAATAGTAGCATACAAGAGGGGAGCCTTGATGATGAAGGAAACAGATGTGCCAGTAGCTGCTGGTCGAGGGAAACTGAAAAGTATACTAGGAGATCGTGATCAGTTGTCTTTACAATCTATGATTGTTCCAGGTATTCTTTTTATTTTAATATTCACTTTTATCCCTCTTTACGGGATTTTAGTTGCGTTTAAGGACTACAACATTGTTACAGGAATAAAAGGTATTTTCGAAGCCGAGTGGGTTGGTCTTGCGAATTTTAAAGAGTTCGTGACTGATATGAATTTTTGGAATATGCTCCGTAATACACTAGGCATAAATCTTCTTGGGTTATTGATTACATTTCCAGTTACGATTATTTTTGCAGTGATGTTGAATGAAATTACTTCATCACGCTTCAAAAAACTAACACAAACGGTAACATACTTGCCGCATTTTATTTCATGGAGTATTTTCGGTGGCCTAGTAATCAGTATTTTATCGCCAAGTACAGGTGTAGTGAATCATGTATTAACATCACTTGGTGTAATTGATAGTCCGATCCATTTTCTTGGAGAGAAAGATTACTTTTGGTTGTTAGCAGTACTAACTAATTTATTTAAAGAGCTTGGATGGGGTGCAATCTTATATTTAGCCGCAATCGCAGGTATTGATCAAGAAATGTATGAGGCTGCTTATATGGATGGAGCTTCACGCTTCCAAAGAATTTGGTACATCACGTTGCCTTCCATAACAGGTACGATTGTTATTTTACTAGTATTTGCTATCAGTAATATTTTGAATAGTGGCTTCGATCAGTTCTTTGTTCTACAAAATCCATTGAACATTGATGCTAGTGAAGTTATAGATACTTATGTATATAAAGTTGGCTTAAGAGAGTTCAGAATGGAGTATGCGACAGCGGTTGGTTTAATGAAAACAGTTATTGCCGTCTTCTTATTGTACCTAGCTAATTTTATTGCCAAGAAAATTTCAGGAAAAGGTATCTTCTAGGAGGTTTATCATGGTAAAAGACAACTCATTGCCAGATCGTATATTTAACGTATTTAATGTCGTTTTCATGACTTGTTTAATCATTATTACGCTTTATCCATTTTGGTATTCCATCATTGGATCTTTTAATACTGGGCTAGATTATGCAAAGGGAGGTGTATATTTATGGACCCGATCCTTTACGCTCGATAATTATAAGGCACTATTTAGTGACAATGCTCTAATTCAAGCATTTGGAGTAACCTTTGCGAGAACAATTATTGGTACAGTTACCCATATTCTTTTTACATCATTATTTGCTTATGCATTTTCAAGAAAAACATTAAGATATAAAAATGTTTATGCTACTTTAGGATTAATGAGTATGTACTTAAGCGGAGGCTTAATTCCTTATTTTATTCTCTTAAATTCTTTAGGATTGTATAATAACTTCTTAGTCTATATTATTCCAACGTTATTTAGTTTCTGGAATGTTATTCTCTTCCGTTCTTATTTTGCAGAACTACCTGATGCTTTAGTAGAATCCGCGAAAATAGACGGCGCAGGTGAATATCGTATATTTTTACAAATCATATTACCGTTATCCAAACCAGTAATAGCGGCGGTATCTTTGTTCACTGCTGTAGGTCACTGGAATGCTTATTATGATTCTATGATTTATACGATGGGTAGTGATCTGCAAACGGTACAGCTTTACATATTGAAACTAATCCAAAGTACTGAAGCAGCGTTATTACTAGCGAATATGTCAGGTAATTTGGGTGCAGCTCAAAGCTCTGTAACAACGACGACTTTGCAGCTTGCTGCGATGGTAGCAGCTTCATTACCAATTGTTGCTGTGTATCCATTCGTCCAAAAGTTCTTTATTAAAGGGATGCTAATCGGGTCTGTAAAAGGATAAAACAACTTAAATTATTACAAAAAAACTATACTACAGGGGGATCAACATGAAAAAACTATCTTTTAATCTAACAATTATGATTGTTATGCTGGCATTAATTATCTCAGGCTGTTCTAGTAATAACGGATCAGCAAATGGTAACGCTCAAAAGAATGAGGATACAAATGCAACTAGCGGTACAAATGCTGATGAGCCAGCATGGAAAAGCGATACATCTCCGGTTAGCTTATCTTGGTACACAGGGGTAGCAGGCTACTCTAAAAAATGGGATGCAAAAAATAACTTTGTTGATAAATTAATTACAGATGAGACTGGTGTCTCTGTTGATTTTCTTCATGCTGGTAATGATGTAAATGCTGAATTTAACGTTATGATGGCAACAGGAAATCTACCAGATATTATTACACTTGATCGTTGGAATAGTACTTCTCTAGTTCAAACGTTAATCAATAGTGGCATGGTTGCGCCAATGAATGAATTAATCGAAGAATATGATCCATACTTCTCTACAATATTGCCTCAATCGATGATCGATTGGTACACACAAAGTGACGGTAATTTTTATTCTATTCCGAACTTCTATGTATCTCCTGAAATGTTAGAGCAATATCCAGATGTTAAGCCTGATTTCAATGATCGTTCAAATGGTCAAATTCTAGTAAGAGCAGATATTATGGATCAACTTGGTATTACAGTTGAAGAATTACAGCAAGAAGATACATTGATTGCAGCTTTGAAAAAAGTAAAAGATGCTAATATTCAATATAATGGAATGACAGTAGCACCGATCTACTTCGATGACAAAGATAAGTATATTGCGGATTCTTTAGGTATACTTGCAGGTTCATTTGGTGCAGTATCAGAAGCAGAGGATGGTTCATATGTGGATTCTCGTACAACTTCAGAATATAAACATATGCTACAGTTTGTAAATCGCTTATCAAGAGAGAATTTATTATCGCTTGAGAACTTTACAAGTGCACGAAATCAAATAGAAGAAAAGCTTACGCAAGGCGCAGTATTTATGAAGATTGGTAGTATTGCTGATTATTCGACTCCAGTTACTCAATTAGCTCAAACTGATTCAAATGCTAAGTACATTGCAATTGATGCAATTAAGTCTAATGATGGATCACTTCCTCAATACGGAAGAGCACTTAATAAGGGTTGGACATTAACATTTATTAATAAGAAATCAGTGAACAAGGAACGTGCAATTGAGTTTATTGATTATATGTATAGTGAACATGGTCAAACCGTAAATCAATTCGGTAAAGAAGGCGAAACATTTACAATAACGCCAGAAGGTAAATATAAGCTTAATGACGATGTTCAAGCGGAAATTAATGCAGACTATAATGCTGCAGCGAAAAAATGGGGAATGGACTCCATCTGGTGGTTCACTAATGATGTTTGGTTGAAAAATGTAAAAGAAAAGAACTTTACAGAATTGACTGAATATGTAGACACACTATATTATGGTTCATCTAAATATATGTTTAGCAATGACGAATTGGACTCTGGTAATCTATTTGACGCATATGAGCCAGGATCTAAGGAAGCGAATGCTGAGTCTAAAATAACGGTATTCTGGGCTCAAATTGTACCGAAATTGATGTTCTCCAAAACCGATGATGAATTCGAGAAACATTATAAAGAAGCGATGGATACAATGGACAAGCTAGGCTTAGAGTCTATTGAAGCTGCTAGAAATGTCAGAGTACAAGAGTTTAAGACAGCAACTGGCGTTTCATTGGTATCTCCTAAATATACAGGTCAATATTAATAATTCGTAGTATGAAAATGCCAGCAGGATCATTATGATCTTGCTGGCATTTTTCATGAAGATATAAGTAATATATAATTATTAACGTAAAAAGTTATTTCAGCAATGGTCAGATCAATTTATGTTTATACCATTTATCGCCTTTAAATCTCCAAGTGAATATGAAGCCACGTACCGCCCATTCAGCGACCATTGCTATCCATACCCCCATTAGTCCATATTGAAGTGTTACTCCTAATACGTACCCGAGTATAACACGGAATAACCACATCGTTAGTAGCGAAGTAATCGATGTATACTTGGAGTCTCCAGCAGCTCGTAATGCTGATGGCAGAATAAAACTTAATGACCAGACCAATGGCTGGGCAACAGATAATAGTAGAATAAGTCGGTAAATATCGGGAACGATTGATGCTGGCGGTGTGTAAATATTTACGAGCATCGGGAACAACAGTAAGATAATGATCGTTATAAAGACAAAGAAAATACTAGATAAGCCAAGAAATGATTTAATGAATTTCCGTGCATCAGTAATTTCTTTTCTTCCCATACATTGTCCTACAACAGTGACTACCGCTACACTTAATGCTGTACCACCTATTTGAAACAGCATAGATAGTGAATTACTAATAGCATTAACGGTTATAGCTAAAGTACCGAACTGCACAATAAATGTTTGAGTGAGTAGTTTGCCGCCATTAAAGAACAACTGTTCAGCTGCAAATGGTAAACCAATAAACATTATTTTTTTCAATATTGAAATATGAACCTTAAGCATGCTTCCAAGCTTAATGCGTAGTGTCTCGTTAAATCGAATTAAATAGATTAGTGATACGATGGCACCTAATACACGCGCGACAATTAATGAAATCACAAGTCCAAGTACGCCCATATCAAGTAACGTAATAAGAATGATATTTAGAATAAAGTAGGAAAGATTAAGGATTAATGATAGTGCCAAAGAAGCTTTTGTCTCACCGACGCCTCTTAATACGCCGACAATGGCTTGATAAATTCCGATAAAGGGATAAGAGATACAGCTGCCAATGAAAAATATTTTGGCATTTGCTAATACGTCTACATCTGCACTACCGAAAAGTACATTTAGAATAGGCGAATGAAAAATAATAGCTAAAAGACTGATAACAATAGCAATAACGGTAACTGACGATATCGCCTGAGTAGCAGCACTAGACGCTTGCTTAAGATCCCTATTGCCCTTATATTGCGCAACAATAACTGTACCGCCTGTAGCTATAGCAATAAATACACTAATGATAAACATATTCAATGAATCTACAACACTGACAGCACTAACAGCAGCAACACCAGAAGAACTAATCATCGCCGTATTTAAAATGCTAATTAATACGATGAAGGCTGAATCTACAAATATCGGAATAGTAATGCCAAAGATCTGTTTGTAGTTCATGGAATTTCCTGTGAAATATTTATTCAATAAGAATAAGGCATTTCTTTGTATATATGTATTTATTTTTAACATAATATCATCTCGTTTCGGTCTTGCAGAAGTTATTACGATCAGATAAGTGATCTTTGATCAATTATAGCACTGTAATTTATCGTAAACAGCCTTCTTTGAAACTGTAATGATACTTATTTGGTATCATTATGGCTATAAGCATATTATAACGTGATGAATGCACTAGCTTTAATTTCTATAATGTTTATGTCATATTGCACAATACAAAAAAATGTCAATACCGATGAATAGTTCTCATTAGCACTGACATTTATCTTCTATTTATCAATCAGTAATGATTCTGAAACAGAACTGAAGTAGATCACATTACTTAGAAGTTAATAACTGGATTAGTAAAAGGGTCTACATCCTCATAATAATCTTCCTCATTATAATCAACAATACTCCACACATCAGATCGGAAGATAAGATCATCGATATAAGTACTATAGTCTGTGTAAATTTTATCATTAATTAACTTGATTTCGATTCCTCGCTGTACATCAGAGAATTGAGCTGGAATAGCACTGATATTCTCTGTCTTTAGAATAATAGAATATCCGTAATAGGTTGTCAGGACATCGCTTATTTCATTAATTTCTAATGCAAAAGCTACTTCAGATATTTCTTCATCCATCTTATCGTAGGTGAAGTACCCTAAATCTCCACCGTCTTCGGCACTGTAATCGGTGCTATACTGCTTAGCTAGTTTAATAAAGCTTGCACCGTTATTCAGCTCAGTATGAATTTGATTTGCTAATTCAAGATCATCTACAATAATTTGTGAAGCGCGAACGCGCTGGGGTGATTGACCAATTTTGTGTTTATTTTGTTCGAAGTAAGCAGAAATTTCTTCGTCCGTTATTGAAATCTTATGTTGCAATAGTAAGCGTGTGAGTGTAGGGAGTACTAGTGTCTTTTTATAATCATTTGTAGTCATTTCATAATAATTAAGATAATCTTGAAATTCCTCTTCTGTACCATAATCAACTTTTGAAGCTGCCAACTGATCAAGCAAATCTTGATCGGTGAGAGCAATCCCTTTTGCATTTGCTTCTTGATTAATAACTTCACGTTCAATTAGAAAATCAATTTCATCAATTAATAGATCGGGATAAGAATCAATCAACGAATCTAATAACTGACTTTCAGAAATTTCAACCTGATTTACGATCGCTACAGAAGAATGGTCAGAACCAGATGTGGCCCATGATCTAACAAGTAATAGTATAATCGCAAAAATTGCTAAAATTAGAACGCAAGCTAAAATAATCGTAGCAATGATCCAACCATAAGGTGGAGATTTGGCAGGAGGTTGATAATTGGGTGGACCATTAGAATAGAACGGTTCGTAATTGTTCATCAAACGGTGCTCCTTTCACGGCATATAATGAGTTATATTACCATATCAACCTCATGTTTAGAAGATAATTAGATAGTAATAATATTGAGGGTAATGGAAGAGAGATACTCAGTAGTACTATATCGCCCATTTGATGATGATTCCAGCTTGAGTAAGCCCACCACCGAATCCATAAAGTACTAAATGATCATCTTTTTTTATTCTATCTTCTTTTACAGCGAGATCAATAGCTAAAGGAATTGTAGCAGAAGATGTATTTCCGTAGTTCACAAGACTATATAATGTATGATCAATTGGGAATTTAGTACGCTCACAGATTGATTCTATCATTCTAAGATTGGCACTATGGGGCACGAACCAGTCAATTTGATCAAGTGTCATATTTGCATTTTGAAGTAGAGTATTCAGTCCTTTAGGTACAGAGCTTACTGCCCATTTATATACCTCGCGTCCATTTTGTACAATTTTTTCAGTTGCTAGTAATTGCTCTTCATTCATAGAAGAAGAGAGACCAGAACAATATAAGTTATGACTTTTCTCACCTTCTGAATCTAGATGATATGAAATGAAACTTGGGTGTTGCTCATCATATTCAACAAGCATTGCCCCGCCTCCATCACCGAACAGAATGCATGTGGAGCGGTCAGTGTAATCTGTAACTTTGGATAACGTTTCTGCACCAATCACAAGAACTTTTTTGTGTAGGCCAGATGAGATCAAGGCGTTCGCCATATGCAAACCATAAGTAAAACCGGCACATGCTGCATTAAGATCAATAGCGCCAGATTGTTTAATTCCAAGTTTGGCCTGAATAAGATTAGCGGAACTAGGGGTCTTAAAATCTGGAGTGAATGTGCATGTAATAATCATATCGACATCATCTACTGCTTTGTTATATCGTTGCATAAGATCTAGTACGGCGTTGTAACCAATATCGCTTGTAAATTCATGTTCACTAGCAATTCTACGTTCAACAATACCCGTACGACTAATGATCCATTCATCATTAGTATCTACAAGTTTCTCTAAATATTGATTGGTCATAATATGCTCTGGGACATAAGAGCCAATTGCAGTAATTTTAGCTTTGGATTGATGCATAGGAACACCTCCATAATTTGTTGGGCTTATTGTATCACATAATTAGTACCAAGTACTAGTATCAAGTTCTAATATAATAAAGATGATACTATAGAATACCCATAAATAGACAAATAAACTAGCAAGAGTAAGAAAGAAGTATGTACTTCATTCTTATCTTGCTAGTTTATTGTTAAAGTAAACTATTCAGTTACAGGAGCTTCAGCGTCAGGAGTAACTTCAGGAGTAACTTCAGGACTAGGTGTAGTTTTTGGAGCTAAAGAGTTAGTGATTTTAGCTTTAGCTTTTAGATCTTCTACATAAGTACTGTTGTTAGCATAGATGTCCTCATTGATCAATTTAACTTTGATTGCATCTTTCACAGTTTCAAATGCAATTTCAGTTGCTGGAGTGTAATCTGTTTTCTTAATGATGTGGTAACCATATTCTGTTTGAATAGGTTCGCTTATTTCATCCACTTCAAGCGCGAATGCTGCTTCAGAGAATGCAGGGATCATTGCTTCACGAGTGAAGAAGCCTAGATCGCCACCAGTTGTAGCAGTAGAATCCGGGTTATTAGCTGCAGCAAGTTCTGCAAAGTCTGCACCGTCTTTTAATTGAGCTACAATATCATCAGCAACAGCTTTATCAGTTACAAGGATGTGAGAAGCACGAACTTGTTCTGCAGTACCACCCAAAGTAGCTTTGTTTTCATCGAAGTAAGCTTGTACTTGTTCATCCGTGATTGCTACATCAGATTGAAGTAACAAACGAACAACAACAGAAAGTTTCAACTCATTTTTCAAATCATCTTCAGTCATGCCATATTGAGCAAGGAAGCTTTGGAAGTTTGCATCAGTACCATAATCTAATTTCATAGCTGCAATTTCATCTGCAAGATCTTTATCTGTAATGGAAATGTTTTTAGCTTTAGCTTCTTGATTAACAACTTCTTCAGAGATCATACGATCTAGAATACTTACAACGCTATCACCATAGTATTCCTGTAATGTAGTAAATAAGCTAGCTTCTGTAATTTTAGTTCCATTTACGGAAGCAAGAGTTTTGCTTTTTGCGTTAACTGGGAAAATGATAACGATTACTAATACGATAGCAAGTACAATTGCTGCAATCATCCAGATAGGGTTATTACCGCTTTTTACTGGTGCTACAGAAGTTAGTACTGCGGATGTTGAAGCATTAGATACTGCTCCATTTTCCACAACCTCTTGGTTACTATTTGCTCCTTGAGATTGCGTTTCTTTATTGTCCATTACGTAAAGCCCCTCTCAATATATAAAAGATATGATATTACTATAACAAATTTTCCAATGAAAAACATTAATATAACATTAATTTCATCTGAATCTAAAATGAACAGGTTCAGATAGATATATTGCTTACGATTAATATGATGTATAATTGTGGTAAGAAGCCTACTATGCAACGTTTTCTTTTATAGGTAGAATATTACATTTATGATTCGTAGCCACAGATCAAATGTTATTGTAGGTTATTCAATGAGTTATATGTGGAGGTTTAACGTGGTTGTTTTATTAGGGAGTTATAACGGTTGGATTGTTGCGTTATCTTTTGCGATAGCATTTTTCACCTCCTATCAGGCATTAGGCTTATCCAAGAAAGTAACAAGTACTTCCGGATTTATTAATTGGGGATGGTTACTTGTTTCAGGTTTAGTTATGGGATGTGGAATTTGGACGATGCATTTTGTGGGCATGATCGCATTTCATTTGCCCATGAAAGTTGAATATAATTTCTTTAAATCATCAATATCTGTTATTGCAAGTATATTGGCATCTTTATTAGCTTTTTATGTTACGGGTACTAAAGTTTCTCATGTAAAGTTGATATTATCTAGTTTGTTAATGGCATCGGGAATTGTAACGATGCATTATGTTGGTATGTCTTCGATGAAAACAGATATTATGACGATTTCATACGATCCAATACTATGGACAATTTCGGTACTTATAGCTGCCGTTGCCTCTTACGTATCTCTGCGATTGTTTGTTGAAATGAAGCGAAACTATAACAATATATTAATGAAGAGCGTGTCTGCTATTATGATGGCGGTAGCTGTGACGGGAATGCATTATGTAGGAATGGAAGCAAGTTCTTTTTGGTGCATTGACCCACAATTTATTACGTCTACGTCGATTGAAAATGCACCTACGAACTTATTAATTATAGTTTCAGTTGTTATTGTGTTACTAGTTCTATTAACTTGGCTAGCACAATTTTGGGAGCAGGCCATGTTTCGGAAAATGGCGTATACCGATTCTTTAACAGGATTAAGTAATCGTCATGCAATGAATGAATTTTTCAGAAATACTCCACTTCAGCATCGTCGTATGGCAATTCTCTTTATTGACTTGGATCAATTTAAGTACATAAATGATACGCTAGGACATGATTTTGGAGATGTTTTAATTCAAAATATGGGTGAACGATTACGTAAAAACTCTCTTGATAAAAACTTTGTGTTTCGAATTGGTGGCGACGAATTTATGCTCGTCATTACTTATGTGGATAAAAATGAAGTGATTACATTTGTAGAAGGATTACTAGCAGACATCCGAAAGCCATTCCTTATTAATAATCATAGATTGGAAGTAACGGGAAGTATCGGTATAAGTTATAGCAATGAACATGGCGATACAAAGGATAGCTTATTAAAAGCAGCAGACACAGCGATGTATTATGCGAAAAATTCAGGTAAAAACCAATTTAGAGAATATAACGATGATATGGCGATGAAAATTAGTCGGAGGATGGATATTGAGAAGGGGATGCGTGAAGCACTCATTCATAAAAACTTCGAATTAAATTATCAACCTAAATGGAATACAGCAACGAATCGTCCTATCGGATTTGAAGCGTTGTTACGCTATACTCATCCGCAATTAGGAGTAATCACTCCGAATGAATTTATACCAATTGCCGAAGAAACAGGAATTATTGTCGCGATGAGCGAGTGGGTACTAGAACGAGCTTGTCTAGATTGTGTGGAATGGAATAAAGAGAACCGGGCTGAGTATGTTGTTTCAGTGAATCTCTCCATCAAATTAATAGAGTCTAACATGTTACATGGCATTACAAAACGTGCTCTTGAAATTTCTGGTCTTAATCCTACTTTATTAGAACTTGAAATCACAGAACAAATGATAATGAATTGTGGAGAAGATGTCAATCAACAGATTGCTCCTTTGCAACTTCTAGGTGTTAATCTATCAATGGATAATTTCGGATCAGGTTATTCTTTTCTTGGATCAATAGATCAATTATCATTTCAAACGATTAAGATCGATAAAGAATATATAGAGAACTTTGAACTTCCAACCAAGCGAGCTATTTTAAATACGATGATAAGTCTAGCAAACTCATTAAACATTCAGTTAATAGCTGAAGGTGTTGAAACTAAAAAACAAATAGATTTTTTGACGGAGGCAGGCTGTCATCTAATGCAAGGTTACTATATTAAGAAACCAATGCCTTTTCATGAGGTAGATCCGTGGCTTAAAGAACTATAAACAATAGAGATAGATATAACGGGGATGTGGGAGGAAATGTCGTGCGTTCAAGAAGGATTGTATTATTTACCTTAGGGATGTCAATGGCTATTCCTATACTATTTTATTTTTGGATAAGTCCACTACAACTTACTAATCCATCGTCGGCTATCTCTTCATTAATAGTAGTTATCGCTATAGTAGCAATATTAGCTATCGTTATATCTGTAGCTATAGGGATAGTAGCTCAAAAAGTAAGGAATATAAAATTAATATTTGTGTCGCTGGCTTATGCATCATTGGCAGCAATGGTATTATTACATGGTCTTGCACTACCGGAGTTACTGAATGAGAATCTGCAAAATAGTTATATTTATGCTCAGTTAAGTTTGGTTCTCTCCACGGTGTGGTTATGGCTTAGTGCATTATCAGCAGATCACCGTTTAGTGCGATGGCTTACAACGAAAAAATCATACTTATTGCCGACATGGTGTGCATTATTAGTATTGTTAGGCACACTAATTTGGGTCTTTCCAGACCAGCATTTTCTACATTTTATGTATAGTGAATTAGGTAAACGTCTACTTACATTGACGGTTCTATTATTCAATACTTGGGTGGTATATCGCCATCTGATTACATATATGGCTTCTCGATTTTCTATTCAATTAGCTATTGTCTATAGTACTGGTTGGATGAATACCGCTCAGATCGTATTGATTACAACATCACCGAGTAATTTGGGCTGGTGGGGGTATCATATCTTATTATTCCTTTCCGTAATTGCAGTAACATTGATGATAATTGGTGAATACAAGCATGCAGAATCATTATCGGTATCAGTAAAACGTTTATATCGAGCAGATCCTGATAGTTGGATTCAGACGTATTTAACGCCAAGTGTGAAAGATTTAGTACTGAAAACAGAAACTAAAGACGCTTATACAGCAGGGCACAACTATCGAGTTACAGTATATGCATTAAAACTAGGAGAAGAATTAGGACTTTCTTCCTCGCAATTGAGATCAATTGCACAAGGTGGCCTCGTCCACGACGTAGGAAAATTACATATTCCTGATTATGTGCTGAATAAGCCAGGGAAACTAACAGATTCAGAAAGACAACTTATCGAGAAACATCCAGTGGATGGTTATAATATGTGTAAGCAAGTAGGGTTTATGATTGAAGAACTAGCTATTATCCGATCTCATCATGAAAAATGGAATGGAACGGGATATCCTGATCATCTGGTTGGTGAAGATATCCCATTAGTTGCTAGAGTAACTGCAGTCGCAGACGTATATGACGCATTAACATCTTCTCGTTCTTATCGGAAAGCAATGTCTCATGAAAAGGCAATGGTTATTTTAATAGAAGAAAGCGGAAGTCATTTTGACCCCGAATGTATTGAGGCTTGGAAGAAGGTCGTTGAAGAAGAGAAAGAGTTTTTTGATCAGATGCTCACTAATCCTATGGGGATGAAGAGAGTTTTAAGTTAGATATGCTTCCGAAGCCACTTTTTATTTGGAAGAAGCACATCAAGTAGTTAATAAAAAGTTTTAGGAGGACCAGGAAATGAATCGGTTATCTTTAAAAACTAAAGGTATTATTATTATCGTTATCATTTCACTAGTACCACTAATGATTGCTGGTCTTTATAATTATTATACAGTCAAGCAGGATATGATTCAGACGGAAATTGATAAAGTAATTTTGAAGCAAGAAAGTCGCTCGTTTGTTACGAATGCTTGGATTAATACTCGCATTGCAGAAGTGATGGTCATGAGTCGTAATGCCGCAATGCAATCAGCGAATCTCAATGATATCGTTGAATACTTATCTAACGAGCAACAAAAAAACCAATTCTACTATGATGAGATTGGTTTTTTTGATGTAAAAGGGAATGTTACAAGTGTCAATGACACACCCACATCGCTTCAATACAAATCAACTTTTCTTCCAGTGCTTCGTGGAGAAGTTGTTATTACGGATCCATTACCTTCTGTCTTATCTAATGATCTGCAAAGTTACGTTTCTGTACCGGTATTCTCACAAAGTGGTGAGATTATAGGTGCAATTTATGTTTCTTATAAATTTCAATCTGCAAATTATGTGAAATCATTACTAGTCGACGATGGCAATTTATATTTGTATAACAATGATGGTAATCTGCTAATTGCGAATGATTCAGGTACAATCAATCCAAGCACAATGGAAAAATTACAATTCAAGCTTCAGAATATAACAGTAAGTCAAAAAGCCAATACTTCAGGAAGTATGCATTATAAGCTAGATGGATATTCTTTCATATTATTCTATCAACATATTGAAGGTACAAATTGGATCATTATTGAAGTAACAGACTCTTCAAGATTGCAAGAGATCGCTGCGCCAACATTGTGGAGAATAGTTGTATCTATTGCGTTAGCAGTCATTATTATCGCACTCCTTTTTTATGTTTATTTCGAGTCTATCATTACTCGATTACAAGATATATTGCGCGTGACGAAACTAGCTGCAGAAGGATCATTCGATGGTGAGCATCTTGATGCATATAGTAGTGATGAAATTGGAAACTTAGCTAATTCTGTTAATGGTATGATGGGGCGATTACAAGTAATGTTTAATCGGCTAGATGCTGTTATTAATCAGAACAAAAGTCCAGTACTAGTTATGGATGAGAAGTATTATATTACGTACCTTAATAAGGCTGCGGAAGAAATGCTAGGTTATACAAGTGAAGAAGTAGTAGGGAAAGTTACACCATTATTGTTTATGGATTTGGAAGAAGTGAAAGTAAGAGCGGAGCAAGTTTCTGAGCAATTAGGTAGAAAAATTCAACCAGGGATAGAGCTTTTTATTGAGTTGCGTAAAAACTACCCTAGTTACGATTTTGAACTGTCCTTATTTAGAAAAGATGGAAAAAGAATTCCAGTCTACAATCGTTCTAGTAGTCTTACAGATAGAAAAGGAAAATTAACAGGGATTATTGCTATATTAACTGATTTGTCGGAACAAAGAGCGATTGAAAATGTTAGAAATCGTTTACAACTTATTGTTGAATCTGCGATGGATTTAATTGCTTCCGTAGATCGCCATGCTCATTTAATTTATATTAACGAAGCAGGCAAAAAAATATTAGGGATTGAACATAACGAGTGGGAAATGCAACCTATATCACAATATTTACCAAGCCATCTATATCGGATATTAATTAAAGGTTGCATTAAAGCGAGAAAACACGGTTATTTTGAAACGGATGCACAATTCCAGAACAGTAATGGAAAACATATTAATGTT
Organism: Paenibacillus endoradicis; assembly: GCF_024721975.1. The sequence goes on from NZ_JANQBB010000007.1 coordinate 373,853, forward strand.
TCAATTGTCATTGTAGCACATCGAGATTCATACAATGGTGATCTCATGTATTCCTGTATTTCTCGTGATATTACAGAACAAGTAGAAATTCAACAAAAACTTGTACAAGCAACGGAATCTGCAGAAGAAGCTAGTAGAGTTAAAAGTAACTTCCTTGCACTAATGAGTCACGAGATTAGAACACCTTTAAACGGAATAATTGGTTTGTCGCAGTTGCTACAAAAAACAGAACTAGATGCTTTGCAACGTGAATATGCTAATCGGATGAAAGACTCATCGGATATGTTATTAAATATCGTTACTGGTATTCTTGATTTTTCTAAATTAGAAGTAAATATGATTGAGCCCGACTTTACTGAATTCCAAATACGAGTTGTAATGAATCATTTGGCGGATCAATTAAGTGTATTTCTAGGTGGTAAAGATCAGTTTGAATTCAAAATAGATGTGGCACCACAGATTCCGATTCATATGATTGGTGATGCATTACGCTTAGAACAAATTCTATCTAATCTTTGTGTTAATGCCATCAAATTTACAAAGCAAGGAATCGTTGAATTAAATATTGAAATGTTAGAGGAAACGAATGAGCATGTGACACTGAAATTTTCCGTGAAGGATACTGGAATTGGAATGAATGAAGAACAGTTAGAATATTTGTTCAAACCATTCACACAAGCAGATTCCTCTACAACAAGGAAGTATGGTGGTACTGGGTTAGGGTTAGTCATATCACGTGATCTCGTTCAATTATTAGGTGGTCAATTATTAGTAGAAAGCGAATTTAGAGTTGGTAGTAGCTTTACATTTGAACTGCCGTTTGTGAAAGTGCATCAGCAACAAACAAAGGAGCACCTAGTGAATGATCATTCATTAGATCGCTTAGTTTGGATCGTTGAAGACAGTGATATTATGGCAGATTATTGGAATCAGCTGCTAACATCACAACAGTATTCATCGATGCGCATGAAAACATGGAAACAAGCCTATTATAGATTGCTTCGATTAGGTGAGGGAGCTTATCCAACATTTATTTTGCTTGATATGGAAATGAATGATATGTATGGGATGGAAACATGGATAGATTTTTGTAATGAGGCAGCATGTAAAGGTATTTCTATAATCGCTATCACAACAGCCTATGGTCGAGAAGAGTTACTATTGTTAGGAAGAGATCATCAGCCTGAACGAATACTAACGAAACCAGTAACTGCAATGCGTTTTATTGAGGCAATCCATTCAAATATAGATGAGAATGTCGAGCCACAACTAATAAAAACTAGAACTGTACCGGACGAAGCTGAACTTACAATTGGAGCAAATATTAAAGTTTTACTTGCTGAAGACAATAAAGTGAATCAATTAGTTGCAGTTGAAATGCTAAAGCATTGTCATTGTAATGTGACTGTTGCTAGTAACGGTATAGAGGCAATTGCATGCTTGTCAGAAGAAGATTATGATCTTGTACTTATGGATATTCATATGCCTGAAATGGATGGTATGGAAGCTGTACGGCAAATAAGAAATAATCCTAAATATAAAGATTTGCCTATCATTGCACTTACAGCTAACGTTCTAGTTTCTGACCATGAGCAATACTTGCGAATTGGAATGAATACGGTTGTTACGAAACCAATTTCAATGGAGCAACTTCAACAGATTATTGTTACGTATACTCCATTATCCAATATGGTAGCAGTAACTAGTGAAACAGGGCATACTATTTCAGACCAAAAGCATATAATGCAACAATTGTTATTGCTCAATGTCGTACAAGCTGATATAGCTATCGAGCGGTTAAATGGTAAAGTTAATATTTATATTCATATGTTAAAACAATTTATTGAAGATTATATAGACTTTGCCTCCCGCATTAGAACCTACTTAGAGTTAGGACAATTTGATGAAATAAGTAGATCATTGCATACTTTGAAAGGTTCATCGAGCTATTTAGAAGCACAAGCACTTAATGCTCTTTCTATAGTAGGTGAAAAACTATTGAAAGATAAGGATTATAGTAAACTACCTGGTTGTATTGAAATGATAGACTATGAAATACTACTTTTTGAACAACAAGTGAGAAAAGTGTTAAGTAATACTAATAATATTTAACATTTTCCTCATAAAATTCTAACAAATGATTGAGGACAAGCTCAGGATGTTGTATTATTATACTAAATTAACCTATTTACGTTTTATATTGTGCAACAAATTGTGAGGGTGACGTCAATGTATAAGGTTCTTATTATTGAAGATGACGTTATGATGAATAACATGTTGTCCATGTACTTAACCGAAGAAGGGTATGAAGTACAACAAGCTTTCAATGGGACAACAGGTTTACATACGGCATCTCACTTTAGTCCACATATTATTTTATTAGACCTTATTTTGCCAGATATTGATGGTATTTCGATCTGTTCAGAAGTACGATTGACTTCTAACGTACCAATTATGATACTGTCCATGAAAAGTGAAGTTTCTGAACGAGTCCAAGCCTTAAAGGCCGGGGCAGATGATTATTTGTGTAAGCCGTTCAGCATGCATGAATTAACAGCAAGAGTGGAAGCACTTATTCGTCGCTCGATTCAAACCATTGATAAACTAGTTAATAGTAGTCGAATGGAAGTAGCCGTCGATGAAGATACCAATGCAATCCGTCTTGATCATGAGCGTCGTCTCTTAATTGTACGCGAAGAGCCTGTCGAAACAACTTTCTCTGAATATGAAATTATGAGACTGTTTTTGTCTGCACCTAATAAAGTGTTTAGTAGAGAAGAATTAATAAGTACGTTAAGAGGCTTTGATTCATTTGTAACGGATCGTTCTATTGATGTACATATTGTTAATTTGCGAAAAAAGATAGAGAAAAATCCAAGAGAACCAAAGCTTATTAAAACAGTGTGGGGATTTGGTTACAAGTATTCACCTAACGCTTAATGAATGAATAGAACTGCTCCTAAAAAGGGCAGTTTTTTTAATATGCCTATTACAAAAATTGTAAAAATATGCAATAATTAATAGAGTGGGTAAGCTGTAATCTCAATTAGGTGAGGTGTAGTACAATGCTAATGATAACTGTAGAATGGGAGAGTATGTTTGCCAACATCAGTGGAGATCAGCTCATAACATACAATAAGTTAGAGAAGCAGTTATGGCAATTAATTGTGCATCAATTCCCTACTGAAGGTAATATGGAGTGGGCTGCTGTTGAACGCTTACGAGCGGGATACTATCGAATAAAATATTACACCCCTCAACACTTAGAGCCAATCGAGCGTATATTACTAAAGATCAAAAATAATATCGAACAACAAATACAAATCGACGGTGAGCGTTATTATATTCATATATATATGGGAGTGTATCAATACGATTATGATAGTCAAAATAGAATAGAAATTACCCGAAGCGAAATTGCACTGAAATTTGCAAAGACGGATGGCAACCATCGAGTATTTATATACGAACATGAAATGATTGTACAATTAGAGAGAAAATTATTGGTAGAAGGACTCATGAGGGAAGCAATTAATGATGAACATTTCACTTTAGACTTTCAACCAATCTACCAATTACAGGCCAAGCAATTGATTGGTTTTGAAGCTCTCTTGCGTTGGGAACATTCGATATACGGTAAAGTTAGTCCATTAGAATTTATCGCTGTTGCTGAAAAAAGTGGATTAATTAATCCTTTAGGTGCTTGGGTTATTGAGGAAGCATGTAAAGAGATGAGCAGAATTAGTAGTTATCTTCCTAATAACATCTTAAAAATATATATTAATCTATCACCACTACAACTGTATAATCAAGATATTGTAGACAATGCATGTCGTTGTTCAGATAAGTATGGAATTTCTCATCATCTCATTCAGTTTGAATTAACAGAATGTACATTTTCACTAGTAGATAAGAGGATCATTAACACCATTAATGATTTGCAACAAGCGGGTTTCATTATTGCTATTGATGATTTTGGTGTAGGTTATTCAACGCTAGAAAGCTTAAGCATTTTACCAATTCAATGTGTCAAATTAGATCAGTCGTTTGTAAAGCATATGGAACATGATGAAAAACATTACGCGATAGTGAAAAACATCCTTCTTCTTTCTAATGAAATAAAAGTAGACTTAATCGCAGAGGGTGTAGAAAGTATGGCACAACAGCAATTATTAGAAGATCTTGGTTGTCTACTTGCACAAGGCAATTTCTTTAGTAAGCCAATTCCTTCTCATATGATTGATCAAAATAAACTTAGAGATTTGTTAAGTGCCATATAAAAAAAGATTCCTAAGAAGTGAATTCATTCTTCTTAGGAATCTTTTTTATTAAACTAAGAAACTTCTAAGTAAAGCTTCGTGCCATCATTATATTGTAGAATAGCAACATCGCGTACCATTTCTACGGATTGAATAGATTTCCACTTTTTACGGAAAGCAAAATCAAATTCAAGTTCATGTAATTTATTATTAAGTTTTTGATAGTTATAAGATTTTTCAACAGTACAGAAAACAGGCACGGAACGATTTTTATAAGTAATGATTTTAACCATATTACGAAAAGCCTCCTAAATCTTTATGTTTATATTATATGTAAATAGATTTAAGAGGACATGAATATATCGTTTAAAATTTGTTTATTATTCTAATACTAATCTAACAAACTGATATAGTAATGTATGATCGCAATAATGGTGAGATGAAGAGGATAGAAGCTACGCCATATCCAGCTTGGAGCACGCCATTGGCTTAGTTTCCCAATTAAGTTTGGCTTGAAAGCTATAACATAAGTGATGATCATACTGTAAAATTGTATCTGCCATGAATTGTATACCATGAATATGATCTCAGCGATAAAGTGAATAGAAAACATTATTGTTGATGTTAAATAACGATAAATTAACATTAGAACTAATGCATACGCACCATAATCAAAAGGAACAATTTCTAGCAGAGCGATGCTAGCAACAGCGATGATTATCCTGAAAAATAGATTGATTTTCTTTATATCTAGTATTTTCAACGTAAGGAGACAGACTAATAAAGTAGCGATCACATTAAAACGTAACACATCAAATGCCACTGTATATGGAAGTTGAGAAATAAGAGCAAGGAGTCCAATCCGCAATACATATTTTGAATAGTTTCGTGTACGGTGATAGCCAACAACCATGAGATATACGTAGAGAGGAAAAGAAAGACGACCTATTATTCTAAGCAGAAGCTCATTAGGGAAAAAGATAGCTCCTATATGGTCGATTAGCATGGTGAGCATGGCGATCCATTGCATGATGTAATCTCCTTCTATATAGAGGTAGTTCAAAAAACGGACTTTGATAACGATGAATGGCTTCGTAGTATAATCTACATCGAATATGAAGCGAAGTTGGGAAGTCCGTTACGCGTGTACCAATAACGTACACTTGCGTTTCCTCCTTCCGCAAGTAGCGCTCCATCTTCTCGGTTCTTAAAGCCCGTTTTTTGAACCTTTATTGGAAAAGGTAGTTCAAAAAGCGGACTTTAATAACGATGAATGGCTTCGTAGTATAATCTAGATCGAATATGAAGCGAAAGCCCATTTTGAATGTGTATTATTAAAGAAAAAGCTGGAAGTATTATCTTCCAGCTTTTTCTTTGTATTAGAGTGCTTCAATCGTATCGAACACTTGTAAATAGTATTGGTCTTGACGTGGAACAAATTGATCTTTCGTTATTACAGTCGTATGTGATTGTAATGATGAAAGCTGCGACGCTTGTGACGGTATGTAGCCTGAAACTTCTAACTGTTCAATCTGTCCAAGAAATAATCTGCGTAATTGATTAAGTGGTGCTTCGTAGACGGCTAATACTTCTTCAACTTGAAGCTGCCAATTTGGTAAAGGTCTTGGGCATTGTAAAGCGTAAACGTCACTAATTTCTCGATCGATATAACGTTTACCGCGAACTTCACCAACAGCTTCTTCTTTAACTTGCATGATATGATGTAGGTCTTCAAACTGGACGAGAAGTCCAACTTCTTCTGCTATTTCACGAATAGCATCTTGAAGTTGTTCACCTGCAGTTAGATGTCCTGCTACAGTAATATCGTAGCAAAGTGGGTTCGTATCTTTTTCTGCTTGTCGTTGCTGAAAGATAATGTATATTTCATCGTCGTGTTTCTCATAGATCCAACAATGAAAAGTTCGATGCCAATAACCATTAGCATGAGCTTCTCCTCGAGTCGCACGTCCTAGTGATCTTAACTGTTCATCATAGATATCAAACCATTCATCATTACTCATTGATCGTAGAATTTACAAGGTGAGATGTACAGTGTTTGCAACGAGTCGCTTTAATTGGAACTTGTGATAGACAATGTGGACATTCTTTTTCTGTTGGCGCAGTTACGTCTGCTACTTTCTCTTTTTCAGTTATACGACGTAAATGATTAATGCCTTTAACCATAAAGAAAATACAAAGTGCAACAATTAAAAAGTCTAGTATAGTATTAATAAATGATCCGTAGTAAATCGCTGGCTGTACCACGATTGTCCCATCTGTCATATCTGGAGCATCTCCAATTGGAATCTTCAAATCTTTGAAATCAACATTACCAAGAAGAACACCGACTGGTGGCATAATAATATCATTAACGAGAGAAGTAACAATCTTACCGAACGCTCCACCGATAATAACACCGACAGCAAGATCAATAACGTTCCCCTTTACTGCAAATTCCTTAAACTCTTGTAATATCTTCATTATAAATCCTCCTAAAACTTTTTATTATCTAGTTAATATGCTACATGCAAATAAAAAGTTGCATCGAGAGCATGAATCTATCTTTTATCTACTTCAAAAATATTTAAGTCTATCGATATTGGATCTAGCGAAAAGGGACATAAGAAGCTTACTCTTAGGAATAAAATATTTTATTAGTATGTCCTCAATCTAGCATTGATACTCTTAATTTTCAATATTTTTATAGCAATTTCACTGCTTATTAATAAATTTTAACTAGATTTACGTTGTATTGCGCTTTCAATTCATTGAATTCGAAATCATAAGCACACCTAGATACAAGGACTATGAAGAAGTTAATTTCAAGAAAAAATCCGTAAACTATTACAGTAATCTAATTACTGTAATAGTTTACGGATGGAATGCATTGCTATTAAGTTTTTGAATTGTAACGTTGCTCTAGTTTTTTACCACCCAACCAAAGAATGATTATGCCAATGATAGAAGCAACAATACGCCAAGGAGCTTCAAAAAGATTAGCTATATCAAAACTAATTAATCCGATAAATAATATCATCATAGCTTTTCCTAGTGCGAATGACACGAGGAACGTATGGAATGGTAATTTACTAAGCCCTGCAACGATAGTTATTAAAAACGCGGGTGTAAATGGAAAACAAGACAATAGAAATAACGGGGTGAATCCTTTATGTTCTACCCATCCGAAAACTTTTTTCATAGACGGGTATCGACGTTTCAAGCGCTCGCCAAGTTTATTACCATACTTGCGACAAATTAGAAAGATACAAATTGCGCCACCGTTTACTCCAATCCAAGAAAATAACATTCCAAAACCAATGCCGTAAATATTAACATTAGCTGCAATAATTACGATTAGCGGCAAAAAAGGTAAGAATGCTTCAAAGAAAGGGACGAAAATTCCTGGCAAAGGGCCTAAGCTAGAAAGACTTTTTAAAAATTGTTCGATTTGCTCTAAGGTCATGTTGAGTTTCTCCATTCTCACATACGATTAGAATTTGATTTAGATTAGCAGATTGAATAAGACTGGATCTTTGTTGAGCTCAACAAAATGATAACCTTTTGTATGCATCCGCTCGATTAATGAAGCGTAATCTTCACGATGCTTTAATTCGATACCAACAAGTGCTGGGCCATTATCCTTATTAGATTTTTTCGTATATTCAAATCTTGTAATATCATCATTAGGTCCAAGTACTTGATCTAAAAATTCTCTAAGTGCTCCTGCACGTTGAGGGAAATTAAGCATGAAATAGTGTTTGTAACCTTCATATACAAGGGATCGCTCTTTAATCTCTTGCATACGATCGATATCATTATTACCGCCACTCACTACACAAACAACAGTTTTACCTTTAATTTGTTCACTGTATTGCTCTAAAGCAGCAATAGGAAGCGCACCAGCAGGCTCAGCGACAATGGCATTCTCATTGTATAGATCGATAATCGTTGTACATACTTTACCTTCATTCACTGAAATCACATCATCGAGTAATTCCCTGCAGATTGCAAAAGTATGATCGCCTACACGTTTTACAGCAGCGCCATCAACGAATTTATCAACTTGATCTAGTGTTACGACTTCATTACGAGATAATGCTAGCTGTAGAGATGCTGCGCCTTCGGGTTCAACACCAATCATTTGCGTAGAAGGTGAAATGCTCTTTACATATGAGCTCACACCTGCTGCAAGACCGCCACCACCGACTGTTACAAAAACAAAATCAGGGCTATGCTCGATATCATTCAGTATTTCTTGACCAACGGTACCATTACCTGCAATAATCATACGATCATCGAAAGGATGAACAAATGCGTATCCACTACGTTCACATTCGATCATTGCTTCATTATAAGCATCGTCAAATGTGTCGCCTTTTAGTATGATTTCTACATTATTTCCTCCAAAAAATTGTACTTGTTTTACTTTTTGGTTAGGTGTAGTACTAGGCATATAGATTTTTCCTTTTATTCCTAGCGTATGACAAGAATAAGCAACACCTTGTGCATGATTACCAGCGCTAGCGCAGATCACTCCAATTAAGCCTTCTTGTTCTGATAAGGAACGAATAAGGTGATAGGCTCCGCGGATTTTAAATGAACGAATGATTTGCAAATCTTCACGTTTTAAGTAGACCTCACAGTTGTAGCGCTGTGATAACACACGGTTATATTGAAGTGGCGTGTGAGTGATAACATCTTTCAAGTGCATGTGAGCTTGAACAATTTCTTCTAGTTGTATTTTGACGTTGGAATCTTCCCATGAGTTCATCTATGAAAACCTGCCTTTTATGTTAATTAATTTATTGGAATGTATATGATTATATTATTATAGCATTATGCATACCACAGTACAGAGGAGTGGAAAAGTTGAAAAAGAAAATTTTAGTAACGTTTATTTGCTTTATTGTCATTGTTGTAGGTGCTGTTTTTGCTTTGAAGCAATATATTAGTCCAAGTCAGCAGCTTACTATGGATTATACAGCAATAGATATTGAAGAAAAGGTAATGAATATGGTTACTAAACTCAAAAGTGAAGTAGTCTTAACCGAACAAGATATTGATTCATTGCTTAAACAAAATATGGATCGACAACTTAATTCTTATACGTATATTAATGGTGCAAAGTTCTATGTTGAGAATGACATTTTATATGCTGTATTAAATGTAACACTATATAATAAGGTTGAGGCCGAAATTCATGCAACATACAATGTCAATTGGGATGGTTCAGAGTTGAAATTATTACCCAATTCGCTTTCTGTTAAGGATATCTCATTACCTACTTCATGGCTAGAGACAATTGCGATACCGATCTATGATAAAGCTGATTCTATTGTTTCAATATCAAGTCTCACTAATGTTGGAAGAGAAATTGTAATTAAGCTTAAACTAAGTCTATTTTCATGGTAAAGAAACAAGATTAAAAAGAAGAGAATGATAAGCTAGCAATGACGTCTTAGTATAGCGATTGAAGTCAGTAGACAAATAACTAGTCATGCAGTAACATTTGTAAGGCAGACCATAATGTAAGGCACATGCAAGAGGAGAGATTAGTCTGGAATCATCGTTATTACTCACATTTAAGTCACCACCATTTCCATATTTTATTGAATCTAATTCTCATACTTACGAGGTAGGAGAAGAACATCCTAATCGTACTAATATTGGCTTTTTTGATATGTTATATGTTAGAGAAGGTTGTTTGTATATTGCGGAAGATGACCATAGATGGGAACTGCATGCTGGAGAGGTATTAATTCTTCGCCCGGATGCTTGGCATTATTCTTATCAACCATGTACAGCTAGTACAACATTTGATTGGTTACACTTTCAAACGGCTGGACCATGGGAAGAGGTAGAAAACTATGAACAAGGTACGTTGCGTGGAGATTACTATACGTATGCTCTTCGTGTGCCTAAGCACGTGAAGTTACAAGCGACTACTGAGATGCGATTGATGTTGGAAGCTTTACATGAGGCTGCTAGAAATAGTTCTCATGCTGCTTTTTGGGATCGTCAACAACGCTTCTTACATTTATTACAGATGCTAGATGAAGGTTGGCGAAGTGATACAGCTAAAGCATCTGTTGTTGTAGCAGAAAAAGCAGCTGCATATTTGAAACGTCATTATCGTCAGTCGATTAGTAATCAAACATTAAGTGACGCATTAGCGTTACATATTAATTATATTACTCGTAGTATGAGCGATGTATTCGATTGTACGCCACAGCAATATTTGCTCTATTATAGAATTGATCAAGCCAAGCTGCTACTTATTAAGACAGATTGGTCAATCGCACAAATAGCTATCGAATCAGGCTTTAAGCAAACTGCACATTTCTCAAGATTATTTGCTAATCAGGTGAGATTATCACCGTTAAGATATCGCAAGAAGTTTACACATTAGAGCAGTTGGAGTAACGCTGCGAGGACAAATCGCTGCTCCGATCGCCGTTGTCCTCGGATTTATTGTAATGGCAATAGCGGTATAAATCAGAGGACAAAAACGACCGCTATCGCTTCTCCACGAGCAATTAGTCCTCATCGCTATGACTTGGAAGAGGAATTGAAATTTGCGAGCAAGTAGCGCAGCCTACGTAATTGCTCGGAGGATAACATAGCTTGTATCATTTAACTATCAAAGTCGGCTTTTTGAACTAACTTCTCAAAAATGAAAGTTCAAAAAGCGGGCTTTCGCAAATCGAGAAGATGCCCCACAGCGAAAATGAGTAGCACAGTGTACGTACTGTGTACATGAGCACACGCAGGCTTTCGATGCGGGATATATTCGATGCCGAATAAACTACGTAAGTGTAGTCATCGTTATCAGAGTCCGCTTTTTGAACTAACTTATAAAAAATGAATAATTTACCTCCTTTCTACAAACACTTGCTACATCACCCAGAAATGTACAACTTTCACACTTCTGGTGATGTTATTCGGTTTATTCGAATGATATAGCGAAGTGTGAATAGTTCAGGAGGTTTTTTCATGGTTCAACGATTTTCACTAAAGGCAGAAATATATGATGTAATGGAACAATTTAAAGCTACAAAAGTAATGCAAACTCAAGCGCAGCGTTATAATGTAACTCCTACTCAAAATGTGACAATTGTTATGAATGATCGTCATGAGCAGCGTGTTCTTCAGGATGCACGATGGGGCCTTTTCCCATATTGGGCAAGTGATGCAGTAAATACGACGAAACAAGCTGTTCGAGGGAAGTCTTTCCTCTTTGAACTAGTAACGCGTAATCGTTGTGTTGTCCCTTGCACAGGCTTTTATGGTGCGAAGCAAGTTGGATTAGAACGAGATCCAAGAGCTATGCATATTGTACTTCCAGGAAAACCGTTATTCGGAGTAGCGGGGATTTTTGATCGTTTTCGTAATGCTCAAGGAGAAGAAACTCGGGTATTCACGATGTTAACGTCTGAAACTACTGGAACAATGGCAAGCTGGCAACCTAGTTTACCAATTGTATTGGATGAAGAGGGAGTCGAAGCATGGCTCAATCCTAAAGCGCGTAACTACGATTTGCTGCAGATGCACTTGCCGCATCTTGAAAGTTATATGTTAAGATCTTATCCTGTAACGAATGCTGTTTATGACGATCAATATGAATCTCCAGATTGTATACTTGAGCTTGGGATTGATTTTGGTTAATTAATTATAGAATAGACCTTTATGAGAGCTGCTTATTTATAGGTGGCCATAAAGGTCTTTTTTTTTGTTTTCATTTAATAAATTAGTGCCATTAATGATCTATAAGGAAACTATAGAAATAGGTTCAATATTTCTTATAAGTTGAAAGTGACTGTATTCATTGACCCTAGTTTCACTCTGTGGTACTTTTTAATGAGAGAATAATTCATAGTAATATGATAGGAATTAATTCATAGTATCGATGCGAGGTGTATAGATTGCAACTATTAGTAACGAACAGTCCGTTTTCTGAAGCTCAGCTTCAGCATTTGAATGCAGTACTTCCTACTTTAAGCGAAGCACAAATTCAATGGTTAAGTGGTTATTTAGCATTTTATCGTACGGGAAATAGTGATGCTCCAATCAACCTAAATTCTGCTGTAGTAGCTTCAATTCAAGAGATACCAACTGCTCAACCTACAATTATTGCGCCGAAAGAAGCAACCATTGTTTTTGGTTCTCAGACGGGTAATTCCCAACGTTTAGCAGGTAGACTTTCTGAGAAATTGAAATCTATTGGCTTTGAAGTGACGTTGTCGGCAATGAATAAGTTTAAGCCTAATGATTTGAAAAAGGCTACTAATTTATTCGTATTAGTTAGTACCCATGGAGAAGGAGATCCACCTGATAACGCGATCTCATTCTATGATTTCCTAAATAGTAAGCGAGCTCCAAAACTTGATGGTTTGAAATATTCCGTACTAGCACTTGGCGATACATCCTATGAATTTTTCTGTAAAACAGGTCAAGATTTCGATGCCAAATTACAAGAGTTAGGTGCAGAGAGACTTGCTGAACGTGTTGATTGTGATGTGGATTTTGAAGAATCTGCTAGTGGTTGGATAGACGCAGTGGTTTCTAATATTCAAGCTGCAACTACAGTGGTAGCGACTACTGGAAATACAGTCTCTATTGCGTCTTCAGCTTCAGGACAGACGGAATATACTCGTAATCGTCCATTCCAAGCAGAATTACTTGAAAGTATTAATTTGAATGGTCGTGGATCTGATCGAGAAACGCGCCATCTTGAAATATCATTAGAAGGATCAGGAATCACCTATGAACCAGGAGATGCTGTTGGTATTGTTCCTCATAATAATCCAGTACTAGTGCAAGATCTTATTGCAGCATTAAGTTGGTCTAGTAATGATTCCATTACGAATAAAGACGGTATTACTTCAACAATAGAAGAAGCACTAACTACGCAATTTGAGATTACAGTGCTTTCCAAAACTTTACTTGAGAAGCTTGCTCCTTATGCGACAACTAGCAAGTTTAATAGCTTGTTAGCAGATGCGACTGCAGTGAAAGATTACGTTAAAGGTCGTGATCTACTCGATCTAGTTCGTGATTATGGTCCTTTATCATTACAACCAAGTGATGTGCCAGTGGTACTACGTAAAATACCTGCAAGACTATATTCAATCGCAAGTAGTCTTAAATCGCATCCTGAAGAAGTCCATCTAACGATTCGTAAAGTACAATATGAATCACACGGTCGTGCTCGTGATGGTGTGTGCTCTGTCTATGTATCCGAGCGTTTAAAAGTAGGAGATCAGGTTTCAGTATTTGTACAATCTAATCCAAATTTCAAGCTACCAACTAATGCTGAAGCGCCAATTATTATGATTGGACCAGGTACAGGGGTTGCACCTTTCCGTTCCTTCCTAGAAGAAAGAGAAGAGACGGGTATTGTTGGGAAATCATGGTTGTTCTATGGGGACCGTCACTATGTTACAGATTTCCTATATCAGACAGATTGGCAACGAATGCTTGCTGATGGTGTACTTACTAAGCTTGAAGTTGCTTTCTCTCGTGATACGAAAGAGAAAGTTTATGTACAGCATCGTTTACTAGAACATGCTGCGGAATTATATACTTGGCTTGAAGAAGGTGCTTATGTATATATTTGCGGTGATGAAAAATATATGGCTCATGATGTGCATACCGCTTTAGTTAATATCGTTAAACAACAGCGTAATGTTAGTGAAGAAGATGCTAAAGCATATATTACACAGTTACAGGAAGACGGACGTTATTTACGTGATGTATATTAATTAGAATAAATGATTCAAGTTATAAAGTATGTTTGGCATAAGCTATGGGGGAGGACTCTCGCAATGACAAGTAAAAAAAAGGTTGAACCAATTGGCGGTACACCCAGTGATGTAGAGGATTTAAAAGTAGAGAGTAAATATTTGCGTGGTTCATTATCAGAACAATTGCAAAACCGCGTAACAGGTGGATTAACTGAGTTAGATAATCGACTATTGAAATTCCACGGAAGTTATATGCAGGATGATCGTGATCTACGTAATGAACGTGAAAAGCAAAAGTTAGAACCTGCCTTTCAGTTCATGCTTCGCGTCGTTACACCGGGCGGTGTAGCTACTCCAGAACAATGGCTAGTAATGGATGAACTTGCGCAAAAATATGGCAATCATACAATGCGTGTAACTACTCGTCAAGCATTCCAAATGCATGGTGTATTAAAGTGGAATTTGAAATCTACAATTAAAGAGATTAATGATGCGCTACTAACAACATTAGCTGCATGTGGTGATGTAAGCCGTAATGTAATGTGTAATCCTAACCCTCATCAATCTGAAGTTCATGAGGAAATTTTTGCAATGTCAACAGAATTGACAAAGCATCTTGCACCTCGTACACCTGCTTACCATGAGATATGGTTAGATGGTGAAAAACTTGAAAATCCGTATAAGCCCTATAGTGAGCCAGTTGATCCTGTAGAACCAATCTATGGACACGTGTATTTACCACGTAAGTTTAAGATAGGTATTGCAGTTCCTCCGTCTAATGATATTGATGTATACTCTCAAGATTTGGGTTATATCGCAATCGTAGAAAAAGGAAAGCTTATTGGTTTTAATGTAACAGTGGGTGGCGGTATGGGGATGACTCATGGTGATAGCAATACGTATCCGCAACTAGGTAAAATTATTGGTTTTGTTAAGCGTGAACAAGTACTTGATATCGCTGAGAAGGTTGTTACGATCCAACGTGATTACGGTAATCGTTCAGTCCGTAAAAATGCTCGTTTCAAATATACAATTGATCGTCATGGTCTTGATTGGTTTGTTGAAGAATTACAAGAGCGCCTTGGTTGGACTCTTGAGCCAGCACGTGAATTCCATTTTGAAAATAGTGGAGACCGATATGGTTGGTCGAAAAACTATAATGGAACATGGAATGTAACACTTTTTGTTCGTAGCGGTCGTATTGCGGACACGGAAGATTCTGATCTAATGACAGGTCTTCGTGAAATTGCCAAAGTATTAAAGGGTGACTTCAGATTAACTGCCAATCAGAATATTATGATTGGTAATATACCGGCTAAGCAAAAAGCAACGATTACGAAATTGTTGAAACAATATCGTATTTCCATTGGTGAAGAGCTGACTGGTATACGTCGTAATGCATTGTCATGTGTATCTTTGCCAACATGTGGATTAGCAATGGCAGAAGCGGAGCGATATCTACCATCTCTACTTGATAAACTTGATCCTATTTTCGAAAAAAATGGTTTGGGAGATCAAGAGGTAAATATTCGTATGACGGGTTGTCCAAATGGATGTGCACGTCCGGCACTTGGCGAGATCTCCTTTATCGGTAAGGCAGCGGGTAAATACAATATGTATATGGGTGCTGCATTTGCTGGTGAACGCTTGAATAAAATGTATAAAGAGAATATAGGCGAAGAAGAGATTATTTCAACATTGACGCCAATTATTGAACATTATGCAAAAGAGCGTCAAGCTAATGAAAAATTTGGTGATTTCGTTATTCGTACAGGATACATCAAAGCTACTACGGACGGAACGAACTTCCATAGTGCATAATTAAAAGACATAATAAATGGCCTTCTTACAGAGTATTAAAACACTCCGTAAGAAGGCCGAATTATTTTAAAGATATTTAATCTAGCTCTGAATCATTAGACTATGCGAATAATTGAAAGTGAAGCACCTACACCAGCTTGAAGTGTTGCAGCTCCTAGTAAACCGAACAATTGAAGTTCAAGAGTATCACCAGCTGCAAGTGTTGTAATTAAAGTAGCTGAGAACTTAGTTAGTGATGCAACTGGACTAATCACAGATGGTGGTAAAGGTGCACCGTTAAGCAATAGTCTAGATTGTACTAATAGAGCTGCTGTAATATTAATGTCATAACTTAAGAAATAAGTGCCTGCTTGAGTGATCGTAAATATTGTATTTGCCCCATTGACAGTTACATTGTTTAGAACTTGTGAGCTAGGCAAAGGGATAGGTGTTCCGCCTAAAACAACTGCTATAATTGAACCAGCCTGATTGTCTGCGAAGGCGTTCGTTGTTGTAACGGTAGTACCAGTAGCCCCAGTAGCACCGGTAGCCCCAGTAGCCCCAGTAGCCCCAGTCGCGCCAGTCACTCCGGTTGCGCCATCAGCCCCAGTAGCCCCAGTAGCACCGGTAGCCCCAGTAGCCCCAGTCGCGCCAGTCACTCCGGTTGCGCCATCAGCCCCAGTAGCCCCAGTAGCACCGGTAGCCCCAGTAGCCCCAGTCGCGCCAGTCACTCCGGTTGCGCCATCAGCCCCAG
>NZ_JANQBB010000008.1 GCF_024721975.1 Paenibacillus endoradicis
CCAGTAGCACCGGTAGCCCCAGTAGCCCCAGTCGCGCCAGTCACTCCGGTTGCGCCATCAGCCCCAGTAGCCCCAGTAGCCCCAGTAGCCCCAGTAGCCCCAGTAGCCCCAGTAGCACCAGTAGCACCGGTAGCCCCAGTAGCCCCAGTCGCGCCAGTCACTCCGGTTGCGCCATCAGCCCCAGTAGCCCCAGTAGCCCCAGTAGCACCGGTAGCCCCAGTAGCCCCAGTCGCGCCAGTCACTCCGGTTGCGCCATCAGCCCCAGTAGCCCCAGTAGCCCCAGTAGCACCGGTAGCCCCAGTAGGTCCAGTCGCGCCAGTCACTCCGGTTGCGCCATCAGCCCCAGTAGCCCCAGTAGGTCCAGTCGCGCCAGTAGCTCCGTCAGCCCCAGTCGCGCCGGTAGGTCCAGTCGCGCCAGTAGCTCCGTCAGTACCAGTAGCACCGGTAGGTCCAGTCGCGCCAGTAGCTCCGTCAGTACCAGTAGCACCGGTAGGTCCAGTAGCACCAGTAGGTCCAGTCGCGCCAGTCACTCCGGTTGCGCCATCAGCGCCAGTAGCTCCGTCAGTACCAGTAGCCCCAGTAGCCCCAGTAGGTCCAGTCGCGCCAGTAGCTCCGTCAGTACCAGTAGCCCCAGTAGGTCCAGTCGCGCCAGTAGCTCCGTCAGTACCAGTAGCTCCGTCAGTACCAGTAGCCCCAGTAGGTCCAGTCGCGCCAGTAGCTCCGTCAGTACCAGTAGCCCCAGTAGGTCCAGTCGCGCCAGTAGCTCCGTCAGCCCCAGTCGCGCCGGTAGGTCCAGTCGCGCCAGTAGCTCCGTCAGTACCAGTAGCCCCAGTAGGTCCAGTCGCGCCAGTAGCTCCGTCAGTACCAGTAGCACCGGTAGGTCCAGTAGCACCAGTAGGTCCAGTCGCGCCAGTAGCTCCGTCAGTACCAGTAGCACCGGTAGGTCCAGTAGCCCCAGTAGGTCCAGTCGCGCCAGTAGCTCCGTCAGTACCAGTAGCACCGGTAGGTCCAGTCGCGCCAGTAGCTCCGTCAGTACCAGTAGCACCGGTAGGTCCAGTAGCCCCAGTCACTCCGGTTGCGCCATCAGCGCCAGTAGCTCCGTCAGTACCAGTAGCCCCAGTAGCCCCAGTAGGTCCAGTCGCGCCAGTAGCTCCGTCAGTACCAGTAGCCCCAGTAGCCCCAGTAGGTCCAGTCGCGCCAGTAGCTCCGTCAGTACCAGTAGCACCGGTAGGTCCAGTAGCACCAGCGGCACCAGTAGGTCCAGCCGCACCAGTAGCTCCGTCAGCCCCAGTAGCACCAGCCGCGCCAGTAGCTCCGTCAGCGCCAGTAGCACCAGCGGCACCAGTAGGTCCAGCCGCACCAGTAGCTCCGTCAGCCCCAGTAGCACCAGCCGCGCCAGTAGCTCCGTCAGCACCAGTAGCACCAGTAGCGCCAGCGGCACCAGTAGCACCAGCCGCGCCAGTAGCTCCATCAGCACCAGTAGCGCCAGCCGCGCCAGTAGCCCCAGCGGCACCAGTAGCGCCGTCAGCACCAGTAGCCCCAGCTGCGCCAGTAGCCCCAGCTGCGCCAGTAGCCCCAGTAGCGCCGTCAGCTCCATCAGCACCAGTAGCGCCAGCCGCGCCAGTAGCCCCAGCGGCACCAGTAGCTCCGTCAGCACCAGTAGCCCCAGCTGCGCCAGTAGCCCCAGCTGCGCCAGTAGCCCCAGTAGCGCCGTCAGCTCCAGCCGCACCAGTAGCCCCAGTAGCGCCATCAGCCCCAGTAGCGCCATCAACCCCAGCTGCGCCAGTAGCCCCAGCTGCGCCAGTAGCGCCGTCAGCCCCAGTAGCACCAGCCGCGCCAGTAGCTCCGTCAGCGCCAGTAGCACCAGCGGCACCAGTAGGTCCAGCCGCACCAGTAGCTCCGTCAGCCCCAGTAGCACCAGCCGCGCCAGTAGCTCCGTCAGCACCAGTAGCCCCAGTAGCGCCATCAGCCCCAGCTGCGCCAGTAGCTCCGTCAGCCCCAGTAGCACCAGCCACGCCAGTAGCTCCGTCAACCCCAGTAGCCCCAGCGGCACCAGTAGCTCCGTCAGCACCAGTAGGTCCAGCCGCGCCAGTAGCTCCGTCAGCACCAGTAGGTCCAGCCGCGCCAGTAGCACCAGTAGCCCCAGTAGGACCTACTGGAATTGTAGGCAACTCAATACTTACGATAGCAGAACCTTGCGTAACAGTAATATCTAATGTTGTAGATTCAAAAGATAGAGTCTGGCCTAATAGCACTGTTGCCGTATCCCCAGTAGGACCTTCGACAGTGAATAATACTTGACTTGTATCAAATACTCCAGTAGCCCCAGTAGGTCCAGCAGGTCCTGTTGGTCCAGGAGGACCTCCCGAAGGTCCAGTAGCTCCCGAAGGTCCAGTAGCTCCTGCAGGTCCAGTAGCCCCAGTAGGTCCAGCAGGTCCAGCTACAGAGATTACTTCGTAATCTGGTGATTGTCCTGGAATACCATGAGGAGGAGAATGTGTTACAACATAGAGTACGCCGTCATAAGAAACAACTTGCCCTACTTGGTAATAATGAGCATATCTCGGATCAAATGGCACGATGTCAGTAAGCCCAATTCCTGGAGGTCCTGGAGGTCCTGGAGGACCCGGAGGACCTGTAGGTCCACGACGACCTGGTGTAGGATGAATCCCACTGATTGTTACTTCTCTAGATTTGTAATTCTTTTCCTGAATCTTATCAATTTGTTTTTTATTGGACTTAGTATCCAAAAAAACACCTCCCTTAGAACTTCTGTATCATACGCGGAAGGCAGTAGATGCGTATGTGTGTATATCCTATCTTTTCACAAAATAATAGCCTAATAGTATAGTAGACTATAGCAACTAAAGATAGTTTAATAATTAGAAAGGACTGCCATACCGTAGTTTATACAGTGAGGCAGCCCTATTTATTTGCAAAAATAAATTAGTTAATAGATAAACCGGCGCTTCCGTATCCTGCAATAACTGTAGCAACATCCAAACCACTAGTAACGGTTGAAGAGAACACTAATAATAGACGAGTTCCTTGAGTGATTGGGATACTTAAGCCAGTCGTATTGCCACTGCTGATAGTACCTATTGCAAGGATTCCACTTAGTGCAGGAGATAATGTTACAATGGCACCAGGAATGGGGCTGAAAATATTATTTGGTGTAGTTGAACTAAATAGTTGAGCAGTTAAAGTAATTGTTGACCCGATAAGTGAAAGTGCAGCTGTTGTACTGAAATATGCAGACATACTTGTAATAATGCCATCTCTAGGAACTGAGAATGCCATGTTCAGCAATAATCCGGTCGATCCAGTTAGATCGATATTAGCACCTACGAGTGTTACGCCTACAGCAGAATTGCCAAATCCAATAAGTGATTTACTGTTAAGGAGACCGCCTAAAACTGTCGTAAGTGAGACAGGTAACCCTGAAGAGTAAGGTATTATCGCACTTGCTCCTGCCAAGCCAGTGGCACCAGTCGTACCAGTCGCGCCAGTAGCTCCATCAGTACCAGTAGCACCAGTAGCACCAGTCGTACCAGTAGCACCAGTAGCACCAGTCGTACCAGCGGCACCAGTAGCACCAGTCGTACCAGCGGCACCAGTAGCACCAGTAGCGCCAGCAACACCAGTAGCTCCAGTGGCACCAGTAGCTCCAGTAGCGCCAGCAACACCAGTGGCACCAGTAGCGCCAGCAACACCAGTGGCACCAGTAGCGCCAGCAGGCCCAGTAACACCAGTGGCACCAGTAGCGCCAGCAGGACCAGTAGCCCCAGCGGCACCAGTAGCGCCAGCAGGACCAGTAGCGCCAGCAGGACCAGTAGCGCCAGCGGCGCCAGTAGCGCCAGCGGCGCCAGTAGCGCCAGCAGGACCAGTAGCGCCAGCAGGACCAGTAGCGCCAGCGGCGCCAGTAGCGCCAGTAGCGCCAGTAGCGCCAGCAGGACCAGTAGCGCCAGCAGGACCAGTAGCCCCAGCGGCGCCAGTAGCGCCAGCAGGACCAGTAGCCCCAGCGGCGCCAGTAGCGCCAGCAGGACCAGTAGCCCCAGCGGCGCCAGTAGCGCCAGCAGGACCAGTAGCCCCAGCGGCGCCAGTAGCGCCAGCAGGCCCAGTAGCGCCAGCAGGACCAGTATCCCCAGCGGCGCCAGTAGCGCCAGCAGGACCAGTAGCCCCAGCGGCGCCAGTAGCGCCAGCAGGCCCAGTAGCGCCAGCAGGCCCAGTAGCGCCAGCGGCGCCAGTAGCGCCAGCAGGACCAGTAGCGCCAGCAGGACCAGTAGCGCCAGCAGGACCAGTAGCGCCAGTAGCGCCAGCAGGACCAGTAGCCCCAGCGGCACCAGTGGCACCAGCAGCGCCAGTAGCCCCAGTAGCTCCGTTAGTACCAGCAGGCCCCGAAGGTCCAGTGGCACCAGTAGGTCCAGGAGGACCTCCCGAAGGTCCAGTGGCACCAGTAGGCCCAGTAGCTCCGTCTAATCCGTCAGTCCCTGGATAACCTCGAGGTCCTTGAGGTCCTGGTGGCCCCGGAGGACCAGTAGGTCCACGACGACCTGGTGTAGGATGAATGCCGCTAATTATTACATTTTTCACCTCGGATCCCTTGGGTTGACTCTTATCAATTTGTTTTTTATTAGTCTTAGTATCCAAAAAAACACCTCCCTTTGAACTTCTATATCATACGGATAAGGTGTTAGAAGCGTATGTGTGAATGTCCTCTTATCTCGAAATAAATAATAGCCTAATAGACTAGATTTTGATCTATCAATATTTTCAACATAATAAAGTATACTAGAAGATTACATTTCTAGTATTTCGGGTGCACTTCAATAATGGGGGAATTTCATGTGTATACACTGATATGACTTGTTAAGCTAGTTCACTTGTTTTTATCTATGTTCAATGACAGAGGCAGAGTTATTATTAGACACTAAATTCACTAAAGGAGCGTAGGGGCTCCTTTAGTACTAGATAATATTGAGATCTCAGATGTATCTTCTGAAACTCTCGCTGTGTTTCCTGAAAGGACAAATATCGCGCCATCTATACCCATTCGCAATTACTATAAACAATATTATTAATAATATGACTTGCCGAATATGGATTCAAATACACAGGATGTCGAAGCGAATAATAGATATTGTTTTGATCGATTAGATTGGCAACATTTCCTTGTGTTATAAATCATCGATTGACTACCCAATCTGTCGATGATGCCGCTTGAGGTGTTACATAAATCGTATTATTAGATAGTCTATGATTGGTTAAGTCAAGTTGAATGAATTCAACAGCTAAAGAATATCTTCGAATAAAAAATTATCCCCAGTGACTATTGTTCCTCCAGGATTATTCAGTAGTTATGTTTGATATCAATTTATCTAACCAACTATTTCAAAGAGTACGAATCAATAAGGGAGTGGCTGATTAGGTAACGCATAAAAAGCCAGAAATCGTAAATGAATATGAGCGAAATGGAAATACTATAAATGTTGTTTTTCTGTTTTAATTGTGCTAAATGAACGTTCGTAATAAAGAGTAAATTGTAACATTGACACACGACAGTGATAATAATATAATTAACTTATAAAAAGTAAGTAACTATAGTAAACGGAGGATGTTATTATGACATTTATAATAAATGAAAATATTTCTCTTGGTGTTGTTAAGTTAAAAGTAGAAAATTTGGCACGATCAATCTCGTTCTATGAAAAAGTGATTGGACTCAAATCTATAAATGTATCTAATAAATCAGCTCAGTTAACGGCAGATGGAACAACAATTTTGGTTGAGCTTGAGGAAATTGAAAATGTATACACGGGATCGCATCGAGGACATAGTGGTTTGTATCACTTTGCTTTGTTATTACCTACTCGTAAGGCATTAGGAAGTATACTACGTCATCTAATAGAACAACGCATTCAACTTGGTCAAGCGGATCATATGGTAAGTGAAGCATTATATTTATCCGATCCAGATAATAATGGGATTGAAATTTATAGAGATCGACCGCGCTCTGAGTGGCAATATGATAGTAATAACATGGTGAAGATGGCTTCTGATCCAATAGATTGGGAAGGTCTGTTAAGAGATAGTGAAGGTGAAGTCTTTAATGGAATTGATGTAGAAACTGTAATGGGGCATATTCACTTACATGTCGCAGATTTGAAGAAAGCTGATGAATTCTATAATAATATTCTTGGTTTTTCTCTTGAATTAGATTGGTCTGCTAATGGAGCATTATTTGCCGGTGCTGGTGGTTATCATCATCATATTGGACTTAATATTTGGAATGGTCGAGGTGCAACACCGCTACCTGATAATGCAACAGGTTTAGAATATTTCACAATCAAAATTCCTAGCGATGGAGATCGTGAGCTAATTGCTGAACGTTTAGAAAAAGCTGGTTATCCGGTTCTTAAGAGTGAAGGATATATGTACGTTGTTGATCCATTCGGAATAGGTATTAGATTGCAATAAACAACGATAGAAAAGAGCTGGTTTATTGTGGGCTTCACTACAATAGACCAGCTCTTTGTACATATAAAGGAAGTTCAAAAATCAGACTTTGATAGCGAAGATTGGCTTCGTAGTGTACTCGACATCGAATATGAAGCTTTACTTGGGAAGTCCGGTACGCGTGTACCAACCACGTACACTTGCGTTTCCTCCTTCCACAAGTAGCGCCTCATCTTCTCGACTCTAAAAGCCCGCTTTTTGAACCTTTATTGAAAGTGGAAGTTCAAAAATCAGACTTTGATAGCGAAGATTGGCTTCGTAGTGTACTCGACATCGAATATGAAGCTTTACTTGGGAAGTCCGGTACGCGTGTACCAACCACGTACACTTGCGTTTCCTCCTTCCACAAGTAGTGTCTCATCTTCTTGACTTTCGAAAGCCCGCTTTTTGAACATGTTCATATCATTTTGATAAACGTTGGCTGTATTTGAACGGTTCGCTTTATTAATAAGATGAGTTATAATGTACAAAATTACTATCATGATAAGCCTAAGGAAGGAAGTAATGTTTTGAATAGAGATAATAGTAACCTATTAAGAAATATAGCCTCTTCTGCCAAAAGAGAGTTAGCGGATATTGTGATTAAAAATGGTAAAATTGTTGATGTTTTTAATCAAGAATTATTAGAGGGCGATGTTGCCATTACGGCTGGAATTATCGTTGGAATTGGGGAATACGAAGGTAAAGTTGTAATAGATGCTAACAATAAGTATATTGCTCCAGGTTTTATTGATGGACATGTTCATATAGAATCAGCAATGCTTACTCCTGTGGAATATTCTCATGTTGTTCTACCTCATGGTGTTACAACAGTTATTGCAGATCCGCATGAAATTGCTAATGTAAGTGGAGAAGATGGAATTGACTATATGCTTACATCTTCTGAAGATATAGCACTCGATGTATATTATATGTTGCCATCTTGTGTTCCGGCAGTTTCATTCGAGAATGCTGGTGCTACATTAACTGCAGAGCAGCTTGAACCATATTATCAACACCAACGAGTGATTGGTTTAGGTGAGGTTATGAATGCACCAGGAGTTATTTCTGGAGATCCTGCTGTTATGAATAAATTACAATCTGCAACAGCTCATCATAAACACATTGATGGACATGCTGCAGGGCTCGATAAAGAAGCTATAAATGTATATATGACTGCGGGTATTCGTACGGATCATGAATGTACGACTCCACAAGAAGTTCGTGACAGGTTACAACGCGGAATGTATGTCATGTTACGTGAAGGATCTGCTGCAAGAAACTTACGTGAAATTATAAAAGCAGTGAATGCTAAAAATGCTAGAAGATGTTTGTTTGTAACGGATGATAAACATTTGGATGATTTAGTGAATGAAGGAAGTATTGATTTTAATGTTCGTCTTGCTATTGAAGAAGGAATCGACCCGATATTAGCTATTCAGATGGCTACATTGAATGCTGCGGAATGTTTTGGGCTTAAAGATCGTGGTGCCATTGCACCGGGTTATATTGCAGACATATTGCTACTCGATAGTATCGAAGAGATCTCTATTTCGCATGTATATAAAGCGGGTCAATTGGTAGCACAAGATAGCAAATATGTTGGACCTGTTGTGCATGCAGCTGATCCAATAGAGAAGATGATATCGAGTATTAATATTAGACCAATTACGAAACAAAATTTAGAGCTTTCAATTACTAACGCTACGAAACAAGCCAATATTATTGGTATTATTCCTAATAGTATTGAAACAAAACATCTCATTGAAGAAGTTGATGTGAATGAATCGTTACACTTCCAACCATCAATAGAGAAAGATCATCTGAAAATGGTCGTAGCTGAACGCCATAATGCGCTAGGAACGGTTGGCGTAGCGATATTGAAGGGGTTAGGTATTACTTCAGGAGCAATTATTGCAACGATTGCACATGATTCTCATAATATCGTAGCGGTAGGAGCAAATGATGAAGATATATTGTTCGGTATTGATGTTATAGAGCAATTAAAGGGTGGCATTGTCATCGTAGATCAAGGCAAAGTACTCGCATCAGTCTCATTACCGATTTCTGGGTTAATGTCTAATCAAAAATTTGAATATGTATATGAGCAACTAGATAATCTGAACAAAGCACTGTGTGATATTGGATTCAATCAAAATTTCAATCCATTTCTTACATTATCATTTCTTGCACTGCCAGTTATTCCAGAGCTGAAACTTACGGATCAAGGTTTATTCAAAGTAAGTGAGTTTACTCATATTAAAGTTGAAGTATAATTGAACAATAATAGCCATCGCAATGTACTGCATTTGCGATGGCTATTATAATGTTAGAAATTATAGAAGAAAACTAGTTTATTTTACATAGCTTTCGAAAATTTCAAGTACTTGCTCTTGGTCATGTGAGATAGAGTAAAGCACATATTTACCTTGACGAACAATTTGATAATTTTTTGCGTTTTCATATTGATCTTGTAAATATTTTTCGAATGTAGCTTGCACATCTTCAGCGCGTTTTGTCAAAGCAGCTTTCACTGTATCGTAGTCAGATTCATTTTTTAATTTAATAATAGCAAGGTCAGCTGCCTTAACATTCATCATTGCTACTTGGAAGATACCTTCTTCAACATATTTACCACTATCAAGATAGAATACATCGGAAATTGCTTCTCCAGTCATTTCCATCATGGAAGAAAACTGTACATCTTTTATAATTTGTGCACTTATTTTACTAATATCAACACTAGCTGGTACTTCCGGCTTAGCAGTAGGTTTAGCTGTTGGTTTAGCAGTTGGCTTAGCAGTAGGTTTAGCTGTTGGTTTAGGTGTTGCAGTAGGTTTAGCAGTTGGCTTAGCTGTAGCCGTTGGTTTTACTGTTGCAGTTGGCTTCGTTGATGCCTCAGGTTTATCAGATGTACTAGGCTTTTCAGTCGGGACTAGTGTTGGTGTAGCTGTTGCTGTAGTATCAGGTGTTGTAGTTGGTTCGGAAGTTGGTTGAGTTTCCTCATCTGTAGTGATGTCTTCTTCGCCTTGGTCAGTATTTGAATTATTATCTACTGCGTTATCATCAGCCGATATGTTTCCAGGTGTGGCTGTTGGGACAGGAACACTATTATTAGCATTGCTCCCACATCCACTAAGTACAATCGTTAGAGCGATAAGTAAAGTGGCTGTCGATTTCCAAATATGTTTTTTCTGTTTCATGTGCAAGTAGGCTCCTTTTTCATATATGTCACAACTAGAGACGCAAACTAATATATAAAGGTTGCACTTATTATTAATTTCACTTAATTATTTAGATGTAACATATAATAAGGGGAACTAAAGATAATATCCGTAAATTATTCACTTTCAATAGTTATATAAGGTAGAATGGACTTGCGACGATTATAAATAATAAAAGATATTTTGGGGTGCTGAATATGATGAAATGGGATGGCCATACACATACACAATTTTGCTATCATGGTAATGATGCTCCATTAGAAAAATATGTAGAACAGGCGATTGCATTAGGTTTCACTCGTTATTCTGTAACGGAACATCCGCCCATTCCAGTAGGTTGGGTTAATAACGAATCGTTGTTTCAAGAATTAGCAATGCCTGAACAAGAACTAGAACAATACTTTGCCTACGTTCAGCAAGTGAAGCTGAAGTATCAGGATCAGATCGAAGTAACGATTGGATTGGAATTAGATTACTTACACGGTCGTACAGATTATACTGATGAACTAATTAGTAAGTGGGGACATTTACTTGAAGATGTTGTTTATTCTGTACATTACTTGCCAGGACGAGATGGGATGTATTGTGTTGACTTTACAGCAGAAGATTTCACGAAAAATTTATTGCAATATTATGGTTCAATGGATACATTGATAGATATTTATTTCGATCATGTAGAACTTGCTATTGAGCATGCTAGTAGGCTTAGTATGCGCAAGCGAATTGGTCACTTGAATCTTATTACTAAATTCGCTCATAAGTTACCACCAGTATCTGAACCGCTAATGAGGGAACGTTTGGAGCAATTACTGCCACTTTTACTGGAAAGTGGTGTGGGTGTAGATATTAATGTGGCTGGATTAAGAGTAGCAACATGTGAACAAGCTTATGTTCCTAGTTGGTTTATTACGAAGGCGACAGAATTAGGTATAGAGTGTGTGTATGGATCAGATGCTCATAAGCCTGAACAAGTAGGGTTATTTTGGGATTGGTACGAGCAAAATATGTCTTAACAAAAAAAGGGACCCACAGCAACGGGCTGTGGGTCAATAATTTATATTATTAAAAAGGGGGTCACTTAGAAGTATAGCCAATTAATATTAAGGCAAGATGAATGAAATATTTCATTCATGTTACAAATTAATAATAGATAATTTCTATTAATGAAAATGATATCTATTTTGGAGGAGCTATTGTGAGTATTCAAGATACGATCTTTCACATTGTAGGCGGTATTGCAATTTTTCTATTCGGAATTAAGTACTTATCCGATGGTTTGCAAAAAACTGCAGGTGATAATATACGTCATTGGCTTGCTACCTATACATTTCATCCGTTACTCGGTGTACTTGTCGGAATACTAATTACAATTTTATTTCAAAGCTCCACAGGAGCAATCATATTAATTATCGGATTGATGAATGCTAATATACTTAGTCTAAGACAAGCGATCAGTGTACTTATCGGTGCTAATATTGGTACGACGGTAACGATATTCATGGTTGGTATTGATGTAGAAAGTTATGCATTACCCATCATTACAGTTGGGGTTATTTTACTATTATTCGTCCATTACAAAAGACTACAGTATATCGGTCAAGTTGTATTTGGTTTTGGCGCATTATTTCTAGGACTATCAATCACAAGAAATGGTTTACAATTACTTTCTCTCTCTGATTATATGACCGATTTTATGCTGAATTTATCTGATGTCCCTTTGTTTGGTATTATTACAGGCATAGTATTGACGCTACTATTTACTAGTTCTAATGCTGCGATAGGTGTATTACAAACCATTGCTAATGAAGGACTAGTTCAATTAGATGGTGCGATTCTAATCTTATTAGGTAGTAATATCGGTTCAGCAGTTATTGCTTGTATTGCAGTTATTGGTGCAACGATTAAAGCGAAGCGGGTAGTATTTCTGCATGTCATATACTATGTATGCGGTACGACAATTTTTCTACTATTACAACATCCGATTTATTCTTTTATAGAATGGATAGGGAAAACGTTACAAATCAAAATGCAACTCGCTACTGCTCATGGAATATTCCAACTCATAACGGGAATAATCTTCATTATATTTACACCACTTCTTATTAAGTTAGCTAATACTGTTATTCAGACGCAGCATACTACAGCAGAAGTTATTTTTGGTGCGCAATATCTAGACAAGCGATTACTTGCTACACCAAGCGTTGCGCTAGGACAAGCTCAATATGAGGTCATCCGCATGGGGACGATTGCTCGTGAAACATTGATGCATGCTTCTCATTATTTCTTTGAACAAGATTCACGTTCTGCAAATTTGGCTTTAAAAAAAGAAACATTAGTGAATGAATTAGATCATCAAATTACTGATTATATGGTACGAATTCATCAACATGGACTGACGGCACAAGAATCCGAGAAAGCTACAGGATTACTTCATATCGTTAATGATTTTGAACGTATTGGTGATCATGCAGACAATGTTGTGGAATTAGCTGATTATTGTATTCGCAATCGACTTCAATTTTCTAAAGAAGCCTTAGAACAATTGCATACGATGTTTGATGCAGCAGAGTGGATTATTTCTCGAGTGATATATGCCCTTGAGCAAAATGACAGATCGGCGGCAGCTGATGTATTAGGAAGAGAAGCAGATCTAGACCGTATGGAGCTTGAGTTTCGTACCGGTCATTTCAAGCGGCTTCATGATAATCGTTGTAAAGGTAATGCAGGTGCGATCTTCCTTGATGTTCTGAGTAACTTGGAGCGTATCGGCGATCATAGTAAAAATATAGCTGAATATGTATTGAAATAGAAGAAATGCCCGTTGAGGTTACGACAATGAGATTGTCGCATCACAAAACAAGGCATTTCTTTTTGCTATATATGATCGATATTATTCATTACTTTTCTGCTGTATGAGCTTCCATTGCTGAGATAACAGCTGGAGTTTCATTAACATTACGTTTGAAAGTTGTGAAGTAGCTTCTAAATTCTGCATGTCACCAGTAGTAATCTGAGTAAGTAAGATATCGGCTTGTTCCAGTAATTCATCTAAAGAGTCAGTGAAACTTGTCGGATCTAAATGTACTGCAATTATAGACGCTGCATGCGTAGAAGTTGCATATTGAGTGCTATGATTAACAATGCTAGCCTCATCAACGTGATACGTGTTAGGTACAGTTGCGGTGGAAACATCAGTCGTACCATCTTGATAGGTGGATAGCGGTTGCTGGATCATCTCCGCTTTACGTAGTTCTTCTTGTTCAGCTTTTTCTTGACGTTCTTTCTCACGAGCTAATTTTTCTTTGCGATTCTGTTCGAACACTGACCAGGTTTCTATTAATCCGCGACCGTTTTTCAGTAATAGCTTTTCTTTCGTTGCATCTGAGATGGTCTGGTCCTTAAACAATTTAGCTATTTTTTTAACATCGCTAACAGGTAATTCATCTCTTGCGGCCGTAAGTGCTATAGTATCACGATATTCAAATGGTAAGTCTTTTAATGGCATTAATTGATCTTCCGTCAAACAATCTTTACGAATTTGCGTCCCCCCGACAATAAGTTTCTTAACTGCGTTGCCAAATTTCAATAACTCGCATTTATTTTTAATGTAACTTTCTGGTTTGCCCAACTTACTGGATAATAGCTTCATTGAGCTATGGAAGCGAGCGTCGTTCATTAATTTATGGAATGCTTCAGCTTCTTCAATTGGAGAGAAGTCTTCACGAGTTAAGTTTTCTGCAATTTGTTCGAAGTAGATATCCATCTCATCTGTCGCCGTTGATACAATACACGGAATGGATTCCAGTCCGACCATTAGGGAAGCCTTATAACGACGGTTACCATAAATGATCATGTAGCGACCATTTTCTACGGTGCGTACTTTAATAGGAGAAAGTAGTCCGATTTCAGAAATACTATTTGCTAGTTCTGCAAGTGCTTCTTGACTAAATTGATATCTCGGTTGATCTTTATCTTCATCGATGAGTGATATCGGAATAAGTGTAATATCCATTATCTATCTCCTTATGTAATAATCTCTTGTCTTCTATTGTATCATGTGTGCACTATTTTTGAACTTGCATTTTAAGCACTTGCGTCAGGCGTTATATTCTGATAGCTTGTAGGGATAAGAAATGGTCAAGTATTTCTGGAAAGCTACTGCTTCCGATCTGTTTTATTTGCAGGAAGTAAATCAAGTAGTCAATAAAAAGTATGTAGGAGGCAATTTAAGATGGCATTAGAAATTGAACGGAAATATCTGTTGGAAATATCTTCACAACAGTTAATAGAGCAAGGTATTATTCAACCACAATCTCAGCAACGCATAGAGCAAACCTATATTGCTATGGATGTTGATCAAGAACTTCGCGTTCGACGTATTAAGGATGCGGCTACAGGAAAATACAGCTATACACATACATTTAAAAATGGGGTTGGACTTGCCCGTGAAGAGGTCGAATATGAGATTACTCAAGTGATCTATGATCAAGTAATGACAGCTTTCGGCTATGTTCCGTTAACGAAAGATCGTATTACTGCTATGTGTAATGATATTACTGTAGAAATTGATATTTATGATCAAGTAGATTTTGTAGTTGTTGAGGTTGAATTTGAATCTATGGATGCAGCTAATCAATTTGTTCCTCCGACTTGGTTTGGAGAAGAAATTAGTTTCAATAAAAAATATAGTAACAAGGCAGTTTGGAAGCAACTTCAAAACAAATAATAGTAATTACTGAGAAAGAGGGATCTTATGATTTCATTCGGTATCATTGGAACTAACTTTATTAGTGATCGATTTATAGCAGCAGGCTCAATGCTGACGAATTTCAAAGTTGGAGCAGTATGTTCTCGTTCAATAAACACAGCTCAAAGCTTTGCTAATAAACATAATATCGTTCATTGCTATACAGATGTAGTAGAGATGCTTGATAGCGGTAATATTCAAGCTTTATATATTGCTTCTCCAACGAATTTACATGCTCATTATGCTCAAATAGCTTTAGAGAAAGGTATTCATGTACTTTGTGAGAAGCCTGTTACTTCTAATAGCAAAGAATTGAAACAATTAATTGAAATAGCATCGCGTAAGCAAGTGCTATTTATGGAAGCGATGAAATCAACGACTATGCCAGCTTTTCGACAGGTTGCTGAACATCTTAATGAGATTGGGCAACCAAGACGCTATTTCGCAAGCTACTGTCAGTACTCATCTCGTTACGATGCATACAAAGCAGGCAATGTACTGAATGCATTCAAGCCTGAATATTCTAACGGTGCATTAATGGATATCGGTGTTTATTGTATCTATCCTGCTGTCATGCTATTCGGTAAGCCGAAGTCAGTAAAAGCTTCAGCATTCATGCTTGATTCTGGGGTGGACGGTGAAGGTAGTATTATATTGGAGTACGATGATATGGATGCGGTTGTTATGTATTCAAAAATCTCCAATTCATCATTGCCAGTTGAGATTCAAGGTGAGCAAGGTAATCTGGTGCTAGATCGCGTAAGTGAACCTAGTCGCGTTACATTGATGCCACGTGGTGGTGAGCAAGTCGATCTGAGCTTACCGACGATTGAGCAAGATATGTATTATGAGATCGAACATTTTATCCAATTACTAGAAGAGAATAAGAAGCAATCACCAATTAATTCTTTCGAAAACTCTCTTATTACAATGGAAATAATGGATGAAGCACGTAAGCAGATTGGACTAGTGTTCCCAGCTGATCTGAAGTAATATTATCTAAGACAATAAAAGACATAGCGCTACAAACTCAGCAAAGTAATTCTGCTTGAGCATGTATAAGCTATGTCTTTTTTCTTATTTCTATTTGTAACAATAGCAATCTAAATAAAGATTAAATTCGGTAAGAAGCAAACGGTTCACCATGACGGAAATCTGTACTTATGTTATTCAACTGTTCCATAAGGTGATCATTAATGGATAACTCTAATGCTTCCAAATTAGTTTCTAATTGAGCCACTTTTGTTGCGCCTACGATGACGGTGCTTACAACGGGTTGATGAAGCAACCATGCAATAGCAAGGTTTGAAGGGGCTGTTCCATTTTCATGAGCAAGTTGCTGTAGATCATGACTTAACTTTAATGTCCGCTCTGTTAGGAATCGATTAAAGCTTGGATCAGTTTGTGCACGCGAATTTTCTGGTACTTGATTGGGCGAGGCATACTTTCCTGTTAATATTCCACCAGCCAGTGGGAAGTAGGGAATAATGCCGATACCTTGATCAACACAAAGTGGTATCAGTTCACGTTCTGGTGTTCGATCAGCTAATGAATAACTGACTTGCTGAGAAATATATCTGTTTAACCCTAGTCGATCACTAATTCCTAAAGCCTTCATTAGCTCCCAAGCGTAGTAGTTAGAACAACCGATGTAACGAACTTTCCCTGAAGTAATCATATCTTCAAGGCAACGCAATGTTTCCTCAAGCGGAGTATTTGGGTCGAATGTGTGAATTTGATATAGATCAATATAATCCGTTTGAAGTCGAGTTAGACTAGCTTCTAGTTGTTGCATAAGGTGATGGCGTGATGAACCTTTATGATAAGGGCTTTTTCCCGTAGGAAGCCCTGCCTTTGTAGTAAGAACGATATCATTACGTTTGCCTTGAATCGCATGACCAATAATAGTTTCCGATTGCGATCCTGCGTATATATTCGCTGTGTCGATAAAAGTAATGCCATTATGAATGGCTCTTTCAATAATTAATGAAGAAGTTTGAGCATCTGAACGTTTGCCAAATGCATTTGTTCCAAGCCCAATTGCCGACACCGTTAATCCACTATTACCAAGTTGTTTGTATCTCATTGTATCCTCCTATAACTTTTTCTATCCCGCAAGTAGCGCTCCATCTTCTCGACTCGCGAAAGCCTGCTTTTTAATTTTCATTTGAATTTCATCATTGTGATGAAAAGTAGCATCGAAAGCACCTGATAAAATTTTTCATGTAAATTTAATATCTTATTATTATGTCATTAAGAAGCAAAGTTGAAAAGCGATGCGCACTAAGAGTATAATTCGATGATAACGTGTTCATAAGCTAAGAAACATTTTAGCTCATGATTCCGAAGTAACTTTTCTATACTTTGAAGTGTTACAAGGGAGCTTAAGAAAGTTTTAGGAGGATGATATTATGTTATTTGTAAGCAACGAAGGCAATCATGATCCAGCAATTAACTTAGCCTTAGAGGAATACATTTTCAGACAACTTCCTGAAAACAATTATCTTCTATTTTATATTAATGAACCTTCAATTATCATTGGTAAAAATCAAAATACAGTTGAAGAAATTAATGCGGAATATGTGAAAGAGAATCATATTCATATTGTACGTCGTATGAGTGGTGGCGGCGCTGTATATCACGATTTAGGTAATTTGAATTTTAGTTTTATTATGAAAGATGACGGGTCATCCTTCCATAATTTCAAAAAGTTCACCGAGCCAGTTGTTGAGGCATTACGTACTATGGGGATTGAAGCGGAATTAACAGGACGTAATGATATACAAATTGGTGAAAAGAAAATATCGGGTAATGCACAGTTCCATTCTAGAGGGAAAATTATAAGTCATGGCACATTGCTATTCAATACAGAAATGCAAAATGTTGCGAGTGCATTGAAAGTTAATGCAGAGAAATATGCTTCCAAATCAACAAAATCTGTTAGAAGTCGTGTCGCTAACATTACGGAATTTTTACAGGAACCAATGACAATTGAGCAATTTCGTCTGAAAATCTTACATTCCATTTTTGCAGGTGAAGGCGAAGTTCAAACTTATGACTTAACAGAAGAAGATTGGAAAAAAATACGTCAACTAGCTGATGAACGTTATCGTAGCTGGGAGTGGACTTACGGCCGTTCTCCACAGTTCAATATGCAACAACGTAAACGCATTGAAGGTGCAGGAACATTCGATGTACGTTTGAATGTACAAGATGGAATCATTCAAGATGCAGCGATTTATGGTGACTTTTTCGGTCGTGGTGACCGTAACGAAGTAGCTGAGCAGCTTGTTGGTTTACGTTATACAGAGGAAGAGCTTAGCAGACAAACTGACAATATTGACCTAGCGTTCTATTTCGGACCGATTACGAAAGAAGACTGGATGGGCTTGTTACTATAGCCAAGCAAATATAACGTGATTTGATCTATATAGAGATCGAATCACGTTTTTTGTTGCAGATGAAAGCTATATAATTGTCGTTATATAATATGCAACTTTATCTTATCATGCTATAATTTTACATTGTAGAATAGGTCTTTAGGAGGAGTAAGTATGTTTAAAAGTTTGCAATCTCGTATGATTTTGTTTTTTTCAACGATACTATGTGTTAGTGGATTCATATTAAGCTATAGTCTATATCAATCCTCTGAAAAATTAATATTACAAACGATAGGTGAGCAAGCTAGGGCAATTGCGTTTTCTGCAAGTGAAATTATTGATGTAGAGCAATTTCAGACATTATCCTCCTCCATGGAAAGAAATACATATTACGATGCTTTACAAGCCCAGCTACAGCAAATTAAAGAAACGAATGGGTTAAAATATTTATATACAATGATATCTAAGCAGCAGAATGGAAAGACTGGATACTACTATATTGTCGATGGAACCGATACGCAAAGTGAATATTTCTCAGCTCTAGGTGATGAAGAGCTTGAAACTGATGAGGCTGTACAAAATACTTTAAAAACTGGTGAAGTGGGAATAGGAAAGTTAGATTATACAGAAGCGTTTGGTGCTACGTTATCTGCTTATCTACCAATAACTTCATCTGGAGGTCAAATCATCGGAGTAATCGGAGCAGATTTTGATGCGACTAATGTTTACGCCCAATTAAAGCAGAACAAACAGGATATGCTGATTATGTCCATTGTCATCGTTTTAATCTCTATTTTACTAGTGTGGATTGTCGCAAGAATAATGACCAAGCCTATAAGTTCGCTTGTAAGTAGTATGAAGAAAGTAAGTAATGGTGTGCTAACTGATAAGATAGAAGTTAAAGGTAGTGGTGAAATTGCCCAGCTATCACAAGTTTTTAATGATATGAGTAGCGATCTACAAGGAATGCTGCAGAGGGTAGCTAGTAGCTTGAAGGTAATCAATGATAGCGTAAATATTTTGAATGAAAATATGGCCTTGTCCGATAAGCTAAATGAAAGAGTAGATAATCATTTGCAGGTCGCCGATCAACAATCTAGTGCTCAGCACCAAGCAACAATTGAAACGAAAAAAGCAATGTATGAAGTTGGAAAAGGGATGCTCTCTGTAGCAGCCACTTCAGAGTCTATGCTAAGTATGGCACATCGAGCTAGTCATATATCTTCTACAGCCAATGAGTCTATGGAGCAATTAGAATTGCAGATGGATCATATCTTCCAATCATCTGCCAAAGTAACGGATGATATTGCCTACTTAAATACTCGCTCGCAAGATATTCAGGAAATGGTTCTAATGATTAAACGTATTGCATCACAAACTGCACTACTAGCATTAAATGCTTCCATTGAGGCTGCTAGAGCTGGAGAGCATGGTAGAGGATTTCATGTCGTTGCCTTGGAGGTACGTAAGTTGGCCGACCAGAGTGACCAAGCTGCAACAGATGTAGAACAACTCATCCATGATATGTTATCACTTACTGAAAAGGTAAATACGGCATCCTCGATCAGTATGAAAGATATTGAATCGGGTGTATCTGCAGTTCAGCTAGCAGGTGAAGCTTTTACTCTTATTTCGCAAGAGGTTAGTGATGTAGAAGATCAAGCTCAGCATGTATCAAGCACATCTGTGCAAATTAGTGAGACAATGGGAAAACTTGATGAATTGGCTAGTCATGCAGCGAGTTTAACTGAGCAATCCTTAAGCGTAACTAAAGAAATGAAGGAAACGATTACTACACAGATTCATTCTGTTGATCAAAGCAGACATACTATTAATCAATTAATTCAACAATCAGTAGAACTTCAAGCTGTTCTAAATAAATTTAAGATAGAACATCAAACAATATAGAACATAACTTTTGAAAAAGTGAATCGTAAGCCGGCAAGTGGTATAATATACTGTAATGTAATGAACCATACTAAGCAAATAAGAGTCATCACAATTAAAGGAGATGTACATATGTCAATCAAAGTAAATGAACAACTAGAAAAATATGCGAAATTAATTGTACAGATTGGGGTTAATGTTCAGCCAGGGCAGCCCGTTTTCATTACAGGAGCTGTAGAACAAGCAAACTTGGTTCGTTCAGTAGCAAATCAAGCTTATGAAGCAGGAGCAAGTAATGTACATGTAGAATGGACAGACGATAAACTTTCACGTTTGAAATATATGAAGGCTTCTGATGAAGTGTTCAGCAATTACCCACAATGGGAAGCAGACAAACGTCTACAATTCTCACAAAAAAATGGCGCATTTATTTCTATCGTATCAGATAGTCCAGATAACCTTTCAGGTGTAGATTCTAATCGTATATCCGCATATCAAAAAGCTTCCGGTACTGGACTAATGGAGTTCAGACGAGCGATGCAAGCTGATAAATTCAGTTGGACAGTCGTTGCTGCTGCAGGTAGTGAATGGGCGAAAAAAGTATTCCCGCAAGCTGCTTCTGATCAAGAGGCAATTGATCTATTATGGAAAGCTATCTTTGCAGCTGTACGTCTAGATGCGGCTGATCCTGTTCAGGCATGGCAAGAGCATAACGATACGTTGCATGCTAAGGCAATTGCACTTAACAATTATCATTTCCAAAAGTTACATTACCGTGCACCAGGAACGGATCTTACAATTGAGCTATCTGATAAGCATTTATGGGTATCAGCTGGTAGCGAGAACGAGCAAGGACATACATTTATGGCGAACATGCCAACAGAAGAAGTATTTACTGTACCTTTGCGAAATGGTACGAATGGTTATGTTTCTAGCACAAAGCCTCTTAGCTACGGTGGTAACGTCATCGATAACTTCAAAATTACATTTGAAGAAGGTCGTATTGTGAAGTATGAAGCAGAGCAAGGTGCAGAATATTTAGCGAAGTTAGTTGAGATTGATGAAGGTTCACATTATTTGGGGGAAGTTGCACTTGTTCCACATCGTTCACCAATTTCCCAATCAGGTGTATTATTCTTTAATACATTATTTGATGAGAATGCTTCGAATCACCTTGCGATCGGTAGCGGATATGCATTCAATATAGATGGCGGTAAAACAATGACACAAGATGAACTTGCAGCTAATGGCGTTAACGCAAGTATTACACATAATGACTTTATGATTGGATCCGGAGATATGGATATTGACGGTATCGGGCAAGATGGAACTGTAATTCCTGTATTCCGTAATGGTGAATGGGCATTCTAGTTGATAAATGAATAGTAATATAAGGAAAACCATATGACATTTGTCATATGGTTTTCCTTACGTTTATGACTTATGAATATGACGGAAATTGTATACAATAGTTATATAAAATGTATTCAATAGCTTAAGAGCTACGATCGGATACGAGGGAGATGTTGTATATGAATGATCCAAAGCAGCTTCAATTGAAGAAAAGCATGTCACCATATGAGAAAACGAAGCTGTCTATTAGTATCAGACAGCTATGCAACACATTAATTCCCGTTATTGCTCTTTGGTACTTAACGTACCTGAGTTTGAGTGTATCTTATTGGATCACGTTACCTCTAAGCATCGCTACTGGTATGTTCGTTATCCGAACATTTATTATTTTCCATGACTGTTGCCATGGCTCTTTCTTCAAGAGCAAGCGCGCTAATGACATTGTAGGGATCATAACTGGTGTCATTACTCATGTCCCTTATCAACAATGGAAAAACTCACATGCCATCCACCATGCAACAAGTAGTAATCTTGATAAACGTGGTGTTGGTGATCTATGGATCATGACAGTAACTGAGTATGAACAATCATCTACTTTCCAAAAATTATATTATAGATTTTATCGTAATCCTCTAGTTATGTTTGTACTAGGACCATTTGTAGTCTTTCTGTTTCAATATCGCTTTAATCGTAAAGGTGCACGTCGTAAAGAAAGAATGAATACGTATTTAATGAACTTCTTAATTGTTGGTATGTATGCATTGTTAACTTGGGCAGTTGGTTGGCAAGCGCTATTACTTGTACAAATTCCAGTATTCTACGTTTCAGGTGCGTTAGGTATTTGGTTGTTCTATGTACAACATCAATTTGAGGATTCTTACTTTGAGCATAATGATGAATGGAGTTATGTGAAAGCAGCAGTTGAAGGTAGTTCTTACTACCGTCTTCCTAAGTTATTACAATGGTTAACAGGAAATATTGGTTTCCACCATGTGCATCATCTTAGCCCGAAAGTTCCAAATTATTTCTTGGAGCAAGCGCATAATGAAACTCCTCCATTGCAGCAAGCAACAACGATCGGAATACGCGAAAGTTTATTATCATTAAAGGTTAGTTTATGGGATGAAGAAACTCAGCGCTTTGTCGGTTTCCGTGAAGCGAAGAAAATAATGGTCAATAATCATCGTCCGTCTAAACAAGCAAGTTAACAATTCGCCCTAACGATGAGCCTAAACTCATTGTTAGGGCGTTATTGTTGGTAGATATGTTAAACTTAACATAAGATTATTGTAGACAGGTAGGATAATACATGAATAAATGGTATCAAACGTTTAGTAGAGGAACGGGTTTATCGCCTTATATTTGGCTTGTCTTCTGTATTTTACCGTTCTACTTTATATTTAACAGTTCGGATTCTATTGAAATGGTATCTGGGACTGTTCTTATTGTTGCCTTTTTTATTTGTTATGTGCTAGCTTTTCTATCAAAGGGTTGGCCAATATATGTATGGACAAGTTTCCAAATCGTAATATCGATGATTATGACAGTTAATTTCAGTTATGTGTACTTTTCGATTTTTCTAGCATTTTTCATCGGGCATATTAAAAGTAAAGCTGGTTTTTATACACTATATATTATTCATTTGATTTCAACGTTTGTAACAGTTAACTATGGTCTTGCTGTGCAGAAAACGATATTTTTCACACAATTCCCATTTATTCTTATCTCACTCATAATCGTTATTTTATTACCGTTCAATACGTACAATCAGAAAAAGCAGGATCAGTTGGAAGGCGAATTGGAGCATGCCAATAAACGAATATCGGAATTAGTTAAGCTAGAGGAGAGACAGCGTATTGCAAGAGATTTACATGATACTGTCGGACAGAAGCTCTCTCTTATTGGACTGAAAAGTGATCTAGCTGGTAAATTATTGCACAAAGATTTATCGCAAGCAGAGCGTGAGATTCAAGATATTCGATCTACAGCAAGAATTGCATCGAAGGAAGTACGAGAGCTAGTGACGAAGATGCGAGGTACTAGACTAGAAGATGAGGTATATATCGTAAGCCAAATTCTAGCAGCAGCAGAGATTGGTTATGAATTAAACGGAGATCCTAAGCTTCAATCAACTGCATTACTTGCTGAAAATGTTCTCTGTATGTGTATGAAGGAAGCTGTCACAAATGTCGTCAAGCATAGTCAAGCAACCCATTGTTACATTTCCATAAATACTACTGCTGATGAGGTTATTCTCACCGTACATGACGATGGTATAGGTATAACATTCGAACAGTCTGATAATCAGGGGAATGGGTTAAGAGGTATGAAGGAACGATTAGAATTCGTGAATGGTTCACTATATATTGACACGACAGATCAAGTTGGGACGACATTGAAAATGTCAGTTCCACATGCCGTTCGTCAACCAATGAAGGAGTCGATAACATGATAAATATTGTACTTGCTGAAGATCAGCGTATGCTGCTCGGAGCTTTGGCTTCGTTAATTGATTTGGAAGACGATATGTCTGTTGTAGGCAAAGCTGCTAATGGTCAAGAAGCACTGGATTATGTTCAAGCGCTACAACCTGATATATGTATTATGGATATTGAGATGCCGATCAAGAGCGGTCTTGAAGCGGCAGAAGAGTTAAAAGGTAGTAATACAAAAGTTATTATTCTTACAACATTTGCTAGAGCAGGTTATTTTGAACGGGCAATTAAGGCAGGGGTATGTGGTTATTTGTTGAAAGATAGTCCATCGGAGGAATTAGCAACATCCATACGTAGTGTAATGGATGGTAAGCGAATTTATGACGCTGAATTAATGGATGAAGCTTATAGTGGTGTTGATAACCCTTTGACAGAACGTGAGCAAGAAGTATTAGGATTAGTTGCAGATGGCAAAAACACAAAAGAAATTGCTAGCGAGCTTTTTCTATCGACTGGAACAGTTCGTAATTATATCTCAACTATTCTTGATAAGCTGGGTGTGAGCAATCGAATCGAAGCGATTACACGTTTCAAAGACAAGGGTTGGTTTAAGTAGTCATTTGACAGATGGAGGCATTCATAAACAGATGAACAATCATGCAACTTGGAAAGCTTATTGGGCCGCAACTCAATTTGCGATCATAATCGGATTTACTTTTTTCTTTGTGAAAATCTCCCTTCCTTATGGTCATTCTTTCGATATACTTGCTCATCGGTTTAGTGTATCTTTTCTATTGTTGCTTGCCATTCTACTTATTAGTCGACAGAAGGTTAGATTAAGTTTACGTGATATTGTGTTAATATTGCCTGTAGCTATTTTCTATCCATCTGTATTTTTTAGTTTTCAGACCTTTGGATTGGAGTTTATCTCAACATCAGAGGCTGGTATTCTACAAGCGATTACGCCAATTGCTACCGTTATTTTATCTGCTATCTTTCTACATGAATACTCCAGTAAGCTCCAAATTGGTTTCTTGTTACTATCGGTAGCAGGAGTAATATACATCTTTGTTATGAAAGGTGTGAATGTAGATATAGCTGATATGAAGGGTGCTATTCTTGTACTAATTTCTGCACTATCATCTTCGGCCTATCATGTTATGACTAGGAAGTTAGGAACGAATTATGCACCACAACAGCTAACATTCGTTATGATGCTTATTGGATTTGTTGTGTTTAATGGATTGGCTCTAGGTAGACATATCATTAACGGTTCTATACTACAATATTTTGAACCATTACAAAGTGGTACATATCTCATATCAATATTTTACTTAGGAGCATTAGCTTCACTATATACCTCATTTTTAACTATAAAAATATTGAAAACATTCAAAGCTGCGCAGCTTAGCGTGTTTAGTAATATTTCTACTTTGATTGCGATAATAGCAGGTGTTGTCCTATTAAAGGAACAGTTAGCTTATTATCACATAATAGGAGGCATTGCTGTCCTTGGTGGTGTTATTGGCATGAATATGGTCGCGCTACGGAAGAATTCAACACCTAGTAGTATATTAATTAAAGATTAATACTTATCGAATGCAATCATACTATTTACAATACTATTAACTGTAATGAGAGTACTGTTATTTATAAAGTAAGCTTTTAATTCTACGATAAATGTGGGATTAAAAGCTTTTTTGTTGTACTTATGAAGCTGACCAGTTAGCAATAAAAATAATCTAAGATATGTTTACAGTTGAACTTGGAAGGCTAATTCAACTCATATTAAAGTAGTCATGAAAAGTTGCAATGAAAGGTGTAAAGGAAAACAGTTAGGGAAAAAATGTAATCGTAGTTGACATGATTGAAATGGTGTTATATA
The DNA here is from genome assembly GCF_024721975.1 of Paenibacillus endoradicis. The sequence goes on from NZ_JANQBB010000008.1 coordinate 25,407, forward strand.
GTTAATTACATAAGTAACTAACCAACCAACATAAATGTATATATATTATCAAAATAATGATGGTAAATGTTATAGAAAGGAGTTTCATGTGAACAATTATTTAGATGGAGAAAAGCCAATATTTCAACAGATTAAGGAACAAATTGAAGATGCTATACTCGATGGGCATATGGGACCGGAAGAACGAATACCATCGATTAATGAATTTGCCAAAGAGTATCAGATTAATCCAGCAACAGCTAATAAAGGGGTTAACGAGCTAGTAGATCGCGGAATCATTTATAAAAAAAGAGGTGTAGGAATGTTCGTAAGTTCGAATGCAAAGCAACTCCTTATTGAAGAGCGAAAAGAAAATTTTGAAGTGAGCTTTATTCAGCCTTTGATCAATGAAGCAGAAAGACTTGGAATAACAATAGAGCAATTAATGACAATGATTGGGAGGAACAATTAATGAATATTGAGGTTTCTAATCTAACAAAGCGCTATAGAAATCATAATGTACTAGACGGATTGAGCTTTGAAATGAAAGGGCCTGCAATCGTTGGACTTCTTGGTCATAATGGAGCGGGCAAGACAAGTTTTCTTAATATTTTGTCAGGATTAGTAGCGCCAAGTGAAGGAAGTATTAGTATTGATGGTCAGTCCGTGTTTGACCATGGAGAACTAATGAAAAATATTTGTGTTATTGGAGAAACAGGTAACTTTCCAGCACATGTAACTGTAGCTCAAGTAATGAAGTTGAATCAATATTTCTATCCGAATTGGAATAATGAACTTGCAGAAGAATTGCTTGTGCAGTTCTCATTGAATAAGAAAATGAAAGTTAAAACGATGTCTAAAGGAATGGTATCAGCGCTTGGAATAATTACAGGCATTGCAAGCGAAGCACCGGTTACCATTTTTGATGAGCCATATATTGGAATGGATGCGGCAGGTCGTCACTTATTTTATGATTTGTTAATTGAACAGTTTTCTATGAATCCGCGCTTAATTATTTTATCTACGCATTTAGTAGATGAAGCAAGTGAATTATTCGAAGATGTCTATATTATGCATGAAGGTAGGCTTATATTGAAACAATCTTACGAGGAACTTCAATCTCGGGTATTCAGGGTCAAGGGTAAATTAGAGGATGTAGAGCGTTATATAGTAGGGCAACAAGTGTTACATCGTAGTCAATTTATGAATGAGCATATCGCTGTAATTATGAGTGATGGCAATGAACAACCACATTCAGGGCTGAAGCGAGAAGCAGTTAAGTTACAAGAATTATTAATACTATTAAGTAAAAACCAACGTAAGGAGCAAATCCGATGAATCAGTGGAAAGGTAGTCTTTATCTATCGCTATTAAGTTACAAAAGAGAATTTTTAATATTTTGGTTAATTAATTCGTCGTTTCTGTTGAATCTTGTTATATGCTACATGTTTCCTGATATTACGTTAATTACAGTCGGTATAGTAGGCACTTATATATTCACATTTATATTATCTACGAAGTTGTTAAATAGGACCTTGTCTATTTCACTTCGATATGGTCTGAATCGTAAACGTTTTCTAGGATCAACAGCGATATTTATTATTATCTGGTCATTCTCTCATGCAATTATGATGTTTTTAATGAATTCTATATTACTTTGGGGAGCAGACATTTTTGAATTGAGTAATATTATTATACCGCAGATATCAATGTTGTTCGGTGATAATGTATCACTATTCATTAATTTACTTATCGATGCTTGTATTATAAGTTTAATATCGGTGAGTGGCATATTCGTTAATATACTATTCTATCGCTTTGGATTAATTGGAGGTTATGGGTTTGTTGGTTTACTAGCAGTCATTCTCTTTATTGGATTACCCTTCAAATGGTATATTCCGCTTGCTGAAGCTGTAATGGGGTTGAATCTTGCGCAATTTATGGGTGTATTATTACTAGTAGCTGCTGTTATATATGGACTTATCTGTATGTTCACAAACAAGATATCTACAATTTCAGCTAATGTGTAAATAGTTACGAGTGGATGTGTCGAGATTATAAACAAACATTATGAAGATTCACTTGAAATGACAACAAGCCATACATCACAACCTGATATAGGTAGTGATGTATGGCTTGTTACTTTGTATAAAGATATTGGTGTTCTAATTGAAGTTCTAACGATTTGGTTCAACAGTAGCTTCACTTTGATTAGAAATAGAATTAGATGATTCTACGATGTGACTGTCCTCATTACTACCCTCATTACCACCTTGTTCAACCTTTGGCTTAACGGGTTTTACTGCTTCGATCTCGAAGTAATGCTTAATTTCAGCTATTTTACGCGGGTCTTCACTTTCCATACGCTCTCTAATAAACTTTGCGACATAGTTATCCCAAGTAGGCTCTAGTTTTTGCATACGTAACAAACGAATTGAATTTTTAATGCCACGACGTTCTTTGGCATTTGTGTACGTATCTACAAATAACTGCTTACGCTCAAAGTCTAAGTCCTGATAGATAGCTTTGAATATATGTGAGGTCATAATCGCATCGTCTAATGCACGATGTGCTTGACCTGAACCTTCGATAGCTAGCTGTTCTAAAGCACCTTCTACACTAACATCGTTCGTTAGTCCTTTTAATCGGGTATATCCCTTTAAGAGGTCAAAGTATGGTGTAGTCATCCAGTAATGATCATCAAGTTTATGCATACGTGTATCAAGAATGATTCGCTTCATATCCTCGCCGCCCCAAGTGATGAACATAACTTCAGAGGAGCTAGATAGCCAAGAAAGAAACTGACCGATTACATAGGGGAATCGGTTTGCAGTATCAATAGATTCTTGGGGGATTCCTGTTTTCTTTTGAATAAAATTATTAAGTTTGGAGAAATAGATAGGTTTAATAAATGCTGAAAAATTATCAACCACTTCTAATTGCTCATTTAACCGAACAGCACCAATCTCAATAACTTCCATAGGTAGTTCGCTGGCAAATTTACGTCCATTGAATTCAATATCAAGTACTATATAATCCAAGTTGTTACCCTCCGTTTTATGATTGCTATTCTATTCTAACAGAAAGTGAGCACAATGGGTTATCATTCACTTTGCAAAGAGAATGGTTTATACTAATTAAGTTGTTATTTAGACATAGTAGCTTATGCTTTCGATGCTACTTTTTGTTTGCAAAGGAGTACATCAGACTGCACAAAAAGTTTTAGCTTATGCTTTCGATGTTACTTTTTGTTTACAAAGGAGTACATCAGACTGCACAAAAAGTTTTAGCTTATGCTTTCGGTGTTACTTTTTGTTTACAAAGGAGTACATCAGAACTGCACAAAAAGTTTTAGGAGGAATTGAAAAGGTATGTCAGATTGGTTTGAATGGTTAAAGTATGTATTTTTAGGTATGATTCAAGGGTTTACTGAACCAATTCCGGTTTCATCGAGTGGACATCTAATGATAGCACAACAATTGATGGGTATGGAGCAACACGGGTTATCATTTGAAATTATGACCAATACAGCATCACTCATAGCTATTATATTCATTTATCGTGAAATGTTAGCCAGATTAGTTAAAAATGGGTTTGGTTACATCAAATCAAAAGATGCTGCCTATAAACCAGATTTTAACTTTATTATGTACATTATTATTGGTTCGATTCCAGCTGGTGTTATCGGCGTGATATTTAAAGATAAAATCGAGGAAATATTCTCATCTTCTATCTATACGGTGGGAATTGCATTGTTAGTAACTGGTGTTGCTTTGTGGTTAATTCGCAATTTACGTGGAGCAAAGCGGGATGGTGATTTATCAGCAAAAGATGCACTACTTGTTGGACTTGCACAAGCTGTAGCCTTAATACCAGGTATTAGTCGCTCGGGATCAACGGTAATTGCATCCATAGCGGTAGGTATGAAGCAAGACACTGCACTTCGCTTTTCATTTATGCTTTACATCCCAGTGAGTGTAGGTGGGGTAATTTTAGGAGTTTCAGATATTGTATCTGACCCAGAATTGCAAGCACTTTGGTTCCCATATTTACTTGCGTTTATTACAACATTGATCGTAACTTATTTCTCTATGAAGTGGTTTATGGGAATTATGGAAAGAGGCAATTTGAGATACTTCTCGTATTATTGTTTCATTGTTGGTACATTAATTCTAATTTTCATGTAATTTAACTTGTATATCAAATAACTTATGTAATTTGAAATTTTATCATTTAATAAACAAGGTGGCTTAATGATGACAAGCATAACTGAAGCTCAATCGCTTTCGAGGTCGAGACGACTGGGTATTGCAACAATATTAGGTTCCTTATCGGCGCTCGGACCGCTATCTATTGATATGTATTTACCAGCATTCCCTCAAATAGCTGAAGAATTCAATACTTCGGCTTCTTTAACTCAAGTAAGCTTAACGGCTTGTCTTATTGGATTGGCCGTTGGACAGCTTGTAATTGGTCCAATTAGTGATGTGAAAGGAAGACGCAAACCATTACTGATTGGAATGCTAATGTATGCAATTGTCTCTATTATTTGCATGTTTTCAACCTCAATATGGGCATTTATTGGTTTAAGATTTGTACAAGGATTGGCAGGAGCAGCGGGTTTAGTTATCTCACGTGCGAGTGTACGAGATCTATACTCTGGTCCTGAATTAATTCGATTTATGGCGACGTTAATGATTATTAATGGGGTCGCACCGATCTTAGCACCAATTATTGGTGGAGAGGTTCTGAATTATACCTCTTGGAAAGGTGTATTTGGTTTATTATCAGTCTTCGGAATTATTATGTTAATTGGGATCTATTATTCATTAGGTGAGACATTACCGGTCCATCGTCGTTCACGTGGAGGTCTCAAAAATACATTGCGAACTTTTGGTTCGTTGCTGAAGGATAAGAGCTTTATCGGCTATGTACTGATGCAAGGGTTTGTTATGGCATCGATGTTTGCATATATTTCAGGATCTTCATTTGTGCTTCAAGGCATTTATGACATGTCTGTTCGTGAATATAGTATTATGTTCGGGATTAATGGTCTAGGAATCGTTATTGCAGGTCAATGTGCAGGTAGACTTGCCCATAAATTTTCACCAAGAAGTATGATCGTAACAGGATTATCAATGAGTGGTTTTGGTGCGATATTATTATTACTTGCAGTATTTGCTGATTTACCACTTGCTTTCGTTGTTATGGGCTTGTTCTTGGTTGTTTCCAGTGTTGGACTAATTAATACGACTGCAGCATCTCTAGCGTTAGAGAAGCAAGGAGAACGTGCTGGAAGTGCTTCTGCGTTGCTCGGAACTACTTCGTTTTTATTCGGAGGAATTGTTGCACCGATTGTAGGGCTTGGTGGTGAAGGAACTGCAATACCTATGGTTGTAACAATAGCTATTATGGTTTCTTGTGCTTGGGTGTTCTATAAATTCTCTCAAAAATATGCATAGCTTTCATGCTTTTTAAGGATTGATAGCATAAGATATAGGCATTGCTGATCACTATGAAAACGTTTATAATTTTCATAGATTACGCTTTCGATGTACTTTTCATTAACGTGAAGTATATCGAGAACTTATGAAAAGTTTGTGTTTACGCTTCCGATGTACTTTTTATTAACGTGAAGTATATCGAGAACTTAATGAAAAGTTTGAGGAGACGCATGCAGATGAAAAAGTTAAAGGTGTTGCAGCAATTAACAGAAGCAGGAGTAGTAGCCGTATTACGCGCAGACTCCGCAGAAGAAGTAGTTGAAATGTCACGCTATGCTATTCAAGGTGGCATTAAAGCAATAGAGATTACGATGACAGTTCCACATGCAACGAAGGCACTTGAACAGCTAAGTGCTGAATACTCATGCGATGTTGATGTAAATAGTCCTAATTTTGCTATTATCGGTGTAGGCACAGTGTTAGATCCTGAGACAGCACGTGCTGCTATTCTCGCAGGTGCAGAATATGTTGTGTCGCCTGCGCTTAATCCAGATACAGTGAAACTATGTAATCGCTATGCAATACCTTGCTTACCAGGAACGATGACTATTCATGAAATTCAATCAGCTCTTGAGCTTGGTGTGGATATTGTTAAGTTATTCCCAGGTAATCTGTACAGTCCTAGTGTTATTTCTTCAATTAAAGGTCCGATTCCACAAGCTAACATTATGCCAACAGGTGGCGTATCATTATCTAATATGAAAGATTGGATTAGTGCAGGTGCGGTAGCAGTTGGTATCGGTTCTGATCTTACGAAGGAAGCTGTGAAAACAGGTGACTTCAATCTAATTAAAATAAAAGCTGAAGCGTATATGGCTGCATATCGTGAAGCTAAAGGTTTTTAAGTAGTTTTGGTCCATCTCTTCAAATGAGAACACAGATCATCAAAATTAGTAAACTGGCGTCTGCGTTCATCTTATGTTTTCTCACCATGCTTGCTTCGCTAGTTGCAGATATCAGCTTTGACCGTGCTTTTTATATGTACAAAAGATTTTTTATGCTTTCGATGTACTTATCGTATACAAGAAGTATATCAGGAAGTTAACGAAAAGTTGGAGCTAATGCTTTCGAAGTACTTTTCGTACGCAGGAAGTATATTAGGAAGTTAACGAAAAGTTGGAGGAGTTGTCATTGTGATGGAATACCGTATTGAGAAGGACACTATGGGTGAGATTAAAGTACCTGCTGATAAGCTATGGGGTGCTCAAACACAAAGAAGCTTGCAGAACTTCAAAATTAGTGGTGAAAAAATGCCACTTGAGGTTGTCTATGCGATGGCAATTGTGAAAAAAGCTTCTGCATTAGCGAATGAACGTCTAGGCGTACTAGATAAAGAAAAGGCTACTGTTATCGGTGAAGCAGTCGATGAGATTTTGGCAGGGCAATGGGACGAGCAATTCCCACTTGTCGTATGGCAAACAGGTAGCGGTACCCAAACGAATATGAATGTTAATGAAGTTGTCGCGTATCGTGCAAACCAAATTCTTGTTGAGCGTGGTAGCGAACTTCGTATTCATCCTAACGATGATGTTAACCGTTCACAAAGTTCTAACGATACATTCCCTGCTGCTATGCATATTGCTGGCGTTATAGCCGTTGAAGATCGTCTATTGCCAGCTATCGATGTACTTAATGCAACGTTAGTGGAGAAGATGAATAAATTCGATAATCTAGTGAAAATTGGTCGTACTCATCTACAAGACGCAACGCCAATTACATTGGGTCAAGAGATTAGTGGTTGGTCAGCAATGCTTGAGAAATCTCGTGAGATGATCGAACATAGTGTAAATAGTATGCGTGAGTTAGCGCTTGGTGGTACAGCAGTTGGGACAGGCTTAAATGCTCATCCAGACTATGCAGTTACTGTTGCTGAAGAGGTAACTAAGCTAACTGGTAAATCATTTATTACAGCAAGTAATAAGTTCCATTCACTAACAAGCCATGATCAAATCGTTTTTACGCATGGTGCGATGAAAGCATTAGCTGCTGATCTAATGAAAATTGCCAATGATGTAAGATGGTTAGCGAGTGGTCCTCGTAGCGGGATTGGCGAGATAACTATTCCTGAAAATGAGCCAGGTAGTTCTATTATGCCAGGTAAAGTTAACCCTACGCAAAGTGAAGCAATGACTATGGCTGTATGTCAAATTATCGGTAACGATACGACTATCGGTATGGCAGCGAGCCAAGGTAACTTTGAACTTAACGTATTTAAACCGGTAATTTTCTATAACTTCCAACAATCACTAGCATTACTTGCTGATACGATGATTTCATTCAATGATAACTGTGCAGTTGGTATTGAGCCTAACGAAGCAGTAATTACACGTAATCTTGAGCAATCATTGATGTTAGTTACTGCACTTAACCCATATATCGGTTATGAAAATGCTGCGAAAATTGCAAAGAACGCTCATAAAAAAGGAATCACATTGAAAGAATCTGCGATTGAAAGTGGCTTGTTAACTTCTGAGCAGTTTGATGAATATGTTCGTCCTGAGAAAATGATCGGTAGAAAATAATATATTTAAGCGAAAAAATCCTATTCGTGTCTTAAGATACGAATAGGATTTTTTATGTTTATTTTTGAAAATTGATAGGTTAATGAAGGGTAAAAGTTCCTTTTGTCGAACACACATAACGCAATAAAGCCGAATGAGAGGTGAAAATCCCTTTCGCCCGAGCCCATTTGAATTCATAAATCCTACCGTTAGAAATGTACGAACATCTTACGCTATGCTATGATAGAACTATATAAAAGTGGCAATGAAAATAATGAAAAAGTAGGTACTATGATGCATTTATTATCAATTGAAAATATATCGAAAAGTTATGGAGAGAAAGTACTTTTTGAGGATGTCACCTTCGGTTTAGAAACGGGAGACAAAATCGGAATCATTGGTGTTAATGGTACTGGAAAATCTACTTTTCTAAAAGTAATAGCTGGAATGGAGCAAGCGGATTCAGGTAAGGTGAGCGTTGCTAACCACGCAGTTATACGTATGCTTCTGCAAGAACCACAGTTTGAACCTAATGAAACAGCACTTGAGCATGTACTTGGTGGTGATTCACCACAACTTCAGGCATGTAAACAATATGCAAACGCGTTAGAATTATTAGAACTTAATCCATCAAGTACTGAGGCACAAGATCAACTTATTAAAGCAAATGAAAAAATGGATGAGTATGATGCTTGGCAACTAGAAAGTGATGCGAAGCAAGCTTTGAATAAACTTGGTATTAACCAATTCGATATGTTAGTTGAAGAGATGTCAGGTGGTCAACGAAAACGTGTTGCTATGGCAGCAGCATTAGTATTACCGTCTGATATTCTTATACTTGACGAGCCTACGAATCATATTGATAATGAATCGGTAGCATGGCTTGAAGGCATGTTACAGAAGCGACGAGGCGCATTACTTATGATTACGCATGATCGTTACTTTTTAGATCGCGTAAGTAATCGGATTGTTGAACTTGATCAAGGTAGAGCATTTTTCTATCAAGCGAATTATAGTCGCTTTTTGGAATTAAAGTTAGAACGTGAAGAGAGTGAAGCTTCATCAGAAGCAAAACGTAAAAGTTTACTACGCAATGAACTCGCTTGGATGCGTAAAGGTGCGAAGGCAAGAACTACGAAGCAGAAAGCTAGAATAGATCGTTTTGAAGAGTTACAAGCAACAACACCGAAGGAAGGCAATGGCAAAGTAGAGTTATCAGTTGCATCTACTCGCCTAGGACGTAAAATTATTGAAGTAGAGAAAATAAGTAAAAGCTTCGGTGATCGTCAATTGATACAAGATTTCAGTTATATTGCAGTACCAGGTGATCGTGTTGGTATCGTTGGTCGCAATGGAGCCGGGAAATCTACGTTGTTGAAAATGATTGGTGGTAGATTAGAGCCTGACGAAGGTCAAATCGATCTTGGCATGACAGTGAAATTAGGATGGTTTTCACAGGAACGCGAAGAAATGAACGAGTCATTACGTGTGCAGGAGTATATTCGTGAAGCTGCTGAGCAAGTGAAAACAGCTGATGGAAGTATGATTTCATCTAGTCAAATGCTGGAGCGTTTTCTATTCAGTTCTACAATGCAATGGACTCCGATATCTAAGTTATCAGGTGGAGAAAAACGTCGCTTGCAATTATTACGAGTATTGATGGAAGCGCCGAATGTATTATTACTTGATGAGCCAACAAATGATCTTGATATTTCAACATTGACGATATTAGAGGACTATTTAGATGATTTCCCTGGCGTTGTGTTTGTTGTATCGCATGATCGTTACTTCTTGGATCGTACAGTTGATAAAATTGTCGGCTTTGAAGATGATGGGGAACAAGTTATTCATACAGGGAACTATTCTGATTACCAAGCTTATGTACAGCAACGAGTAAAAGGTTCTTCAACAGAGAAGACTCCTAGTAAGCCTAAAGTAGAAGAAAAAGTAATTGAGAAAAATCGCCCACAAGAGCCTCAGTTGAAGATGTCGTTTAAAGATCAGCGAGATTATGAGAATATAGAAGATTGGATTATGGAAGCAGAATCCGAGCTAGAGAATATTGCTAAAGAGATGGAAGTTAATGCGAGTTCAGCTGGATTGCTTATTGAGCTTTCAGAAAAACAACAATTAGCAGAACAGAAACTTGAACAGTTGATGGACCGTTGGGCTGAATTAAATGAACTAGCTGACAAAATCGAAGCACAGAAGAAGGGATGAGCTTAGTGAATATTCGTAACATTTATTGTGTTGGTCGTAATTATCATCTACATGCATTAGAGTTAGGCAATGAAGTACCAACTTCTCCTATGATTTTTACGAAGCCAACTCATGCACTCGTTGCGATGAATGGCGGAGATATTGTTATTCCTAAGCAACAAGGCGAAGTTCATTTTGAATTAGAAATCGTATTACGTATTAGCGATCACTATACGTCTGGTATGAGTGCAGAACAGGCTATAGATGCTTTTACTTTAGGGTTAGACTTAACCTTGCGCGATGTTCAAAGTAAGTTAAAAGCGAAAGGATATCCTTGGCTTCCTGCTAAAGGTTTCAAGCAATCTGCTACGTACGGAACATGGTTACCATTTGTTAGCTTAGAACAGATCAATCGTAGCGAGTTTACATTGATACGTAATGGTGAAATTGCTCAGCTTGGTCATCCAAGTGATATGATATTCTCAATTGAACAACTGATTGCCTTTATTGATACTGAGTATGGATTAGGCGCAGGTGATCTAATCTATACAGGTACACCGGCAGGTGTAGCTAAGCTTGATGAAGGTGATCAACTAGAAGCGCAGTATAATGGTGAACGGATTGGTTCGTGCATCATCCAATAAATGAATATGAGATAGTTAAACGCCCCTAGGTACTCGTGCAGATTCGCGCTAGTAACTAGGGGCGTAGTTATTGATAATATTTACTTCATCTATTGTAATCGGTTGACCGAATAAATCGACTGCAACCATATTAAGTTATGTCATTAGCCATTAAATGCGGATAGCATCCATACGTGTTTCTCAAGTGAAGTATGAATAGCAAGTAACATATCTGCCGTAGTTTCATCACCAGCTTCTTGTGCTACAGCCATAGCTTCTTTCAACTCTTGAATAATAATTGTAAAGTCATGAATAACTTCATCAACCATTTGAGTAGCTGTCTCATGGCCTTTAGCTTCTTTAATACTTGAATACTCTAAGTAGTCAACCATTTTAGCAAGTGGTTGGCCTTTTACAGCTAACAAACGCTCAGCAATTTCATCGACATGAAGTGTAGCTTCTTCATAAAGTTCTTGGAATTTAGCATGTAATGTGAAAAATTGAGTTCCTTTTACATACCAGTGGTAGTTGTGTAACTTAACATATAATACGCTCCAGTTAGCAATTTGACGGTTTAATTGTGATTGAATAGTGTTCATAATAATTCCTCCTAAAATGTAGTCTTTTAACATTGTAATCGAATAATAACATTTCCATACGGTTCTGATTTAATATAAACTTAGATCAATTCCTTATTTATAATTATTACAAAATTGTTCGTAAAAGTCAACCTTTTCACTATAAAAATAACTATTGGTTTATGTTAATTAATTTCTATATTGAGTTCATTAGGAGGTAATTCACAAAGCTCGCTTTATAAGTGTACACACTAACCATAATATTTAATAACTTTACTGTCATTATTAAAAATCACACTTAGCAATTTTCATTGCAAGCATTCCTATATGTAAACAAAAAGCTAAAAATTGAAACAATAATTGAAACAGCACAAAAAAACAGATAATAAGTCATATACACAACTTGTTATCTGCTCTATGTTATTAATGGATTTAATTGCTCTCAGCAAGCATAAACACTGCAAGAATAAACATTGCATGTGACCAAGTAAGAGGTACTACCCATGCTGTTTCACCTGTATTTTTATCAACTTGCTCAGGTAGAAGACCTGTTTCCGTACGGTGATCAAGTGCCCATTGCATAAGCTGACGCGCAGAGGATGCTTCACCGTTTGCGAAGCGATAGTGGGCTAACCAAAGTGTTGTTAAGATCCATGGGTTTCCACCAATGTAGTTATCATCTTCGTAACGCTTAATACCACCAACACCTTCAACCGTAAGGCGTTTTTCAATTGCATCAGCTGTTGAGCGCATACGATCAGATTTGGTAGCTACAGCATTGAACGGAACACTAATACCTAGCAAGCTAATATCTACGATTGGATCGTGCTTCAACACATGTTTTTGGTAACCTTTATCAAGGTCTACAATATATCCTTCTGCACCATTAGCTGTATCTGCATTATATTTATAATCAGATACTTTCAGATCAACGCCACGGTAGAAGCTTCGTAGTTCATGGTTAAAGCAGTATGTTTCAATTCCTGCTTGAATACCTGCAGCGGTTGTATTCCACTGATCTTTTAGTAAAGACTCGCCAGCAAGCTCTGCAAACCCAGCTGCAGCAGTTAAACCACCATATACAGCGGCCGAGGAGTACGTATGAGAAGCTTCACGTTCTTCCCAAAGATCAATACTTGGTTTTGGAAGACCAGTTGCTGGATCGATAAATGATTCTAAGAATTGCGCGCCTTTGGAAACTGCTGGCCATACACGAGCAGCAAACTCTCGATCTTCATTCACTAAATAATGTTGCCACATTCCCCAAATAATTGATGCACCCTCATCAATTTGTAGACCCCAAGATGGAGCTAGTTGACCATCGTGATAGTGACGTTGTTGCCAAGAACCATCTGATGATTGAGCAGAAAGTGTCCAATCATAGAAAGCATCAGTCAGATCTTTCAAGCCGACTTTATCAAGTGCTGTAGTGATGAAAGCTGCATCACGACCCCAACAATAAGAATATCCACCACAACGGCTATATGTTTCATCGAACTCAGGAGCAGCAATAATCGTTCCTGTTTTCTCATCGGACATTAGTTTAAACATCAGAATTGAACGCTCATATAGATCCTTAATTTCTTCGTCTTCCACTGGGCAAGGAATAGCATTATTTACATATTGATTCCAATAGGCATTTGTTTCATCAGCCCATTGTTCACTAGTTTTTTTGCGAGCTTTTTCTAATAGATCGACAACTTCTTCCTCATTATTACCAGCGGCTACATAGATTGGAACAATAACCGTCTCACCAGCTGCTACAGTAATTTCATAAGACAATGCACCGTCAGGACGCATATCAATGTTTCCACCGTTGAATTGCCCGGATTGAGCATCTTCCCATGAAATACCTGCTTGATATTTTGCGCATACGATTGCACTAGAAACTCCGAAGAAATATTCGTGACGGAAATGAATTAAAGAATCAGCTAAGTTATTAAACATCGTTGTATTATATAGTCCATTTTCGCAAATTACAAAAGATGAATGAACGACAAAAGAGAACTGCTTAGATACGCCGCTAGTGTTCACAAATGCATATTCACGAACTAATAGATCTGTACTAGGAACAGCAAAATGACGGCTGTTTACAGTAAGACCTTGTGATTCATTAGTGGCATTAATATGCAATACATTACTACGATTAGCATAGTTAATTTCATGGTTCCAACCATTATTTTGTTCATCGAACCAGTCAACATTAGAACCTTCCAGTTGGATACCAACACGCATAGCATCTACGTGCTGAGGTGTATCAATATTGGGCCACCATAATCGATACATTTTACCAGTACGTCCAAGTGTAGCAAGCATACGTGAATTACCAATTACTGCATCAACTAAATACGGTTTTTTATCATTCATCTTTATTAACCCCTCTTATGAAAGTCTTTGATTGAAGATTCTCTTACTACTAAGCGATGTGGAATAATATTGCGCGCTCCAGTATTAAGATTTTCTTGTATACGGCGAACCAGCAAATGTGAAGCAGTATAACCAAGCTGGTAAGTGCCGATGTCAACAGAGCTAATGGCAGGTGAAGCCAACTCTGAAACTGCTATATTATTAAAACTTACAAGGCTAATTTCATTGGGAACGTTGTAGCCTAATTCATTAAGACCCCGCAAGATACCTAGTGTAGTTACATCATCAATAACGACTAGCGCAGTGGGGCGATCAGGAATATCCATAACGAATGACATAGCACGGAATCCACTTTGTTGTAGAAACTCTGCATCAACAATCCATTCAGGATTTACAGATAAACCGGCTTCTTCCATTGCCTTATGATAGCCGGCAAGTCGATCTACTGAAACGGTAAGGTTAGGTAAACCAAGGATAAATCCAATTTTAGTGTGACCTTGATTAATTAGATGAGTTGTTGCATCAAATGAAGCTAATACATTGTCAGTATCAACTGTAATAATATTATCATGCCCTTCAGTCCGACCAATTAATACAGTAGGAAAGTCATGCTTAGATAATATAGAAACGAGTGGGTCATTTTGTCTAGATGATAGCAAAACAACACCATCTACACGCCTCCCTAGTACCAATCTTGCAATCGTATCGTTCTCATCAGCAGGTGAAGTAGCAGCTGCAAGTAACATATCATAACCAGCTCTAGTAGAATGTGCTAATATTCCTCTTAATAATTCGCCAAAGAAGAAGTCTTGGAATAATTCTTCCGCAGGTCGAGGTAATACAATGGCTAATGTTCGAGTTGTTTTTGAAACTAGGCTTTTGGCCATAACATTAGGGTGATAACCCATCTCTTCCATTATTCTTTTTACTTTAGCTGTTGTTGCTTTACTAATTCTAGAATGATTGGAAATGACGCGTGAAACAGTAGAAGGTGAAACTCCTGCTTCTTTTGCTATATCTTTTATTGTGACCATGCTCCAGATCCTTCCTAAATAAACCATCATTTGAATTAACTATAGCTGTAAGCGCAAACTTATGCAATCATTAGATGGTTTTTATTCACTGTACATTTTTTACAATATTTACACAACTAATGAAATAGTAAGAAAATGAGAGCATATGAAAGAAATTACGAGGTAATAAGGAAAAAACAGGTAAAAATAATCTGTGCAATCGTTTTAACAATTTTGGGTTGTATAGTATATTGAATTTACATTATAAAACGCTTACATCAAGACTGAATGAGCGTACAATCGATATTTGTGGGAATTTGTTAAGTTTTCCCGCAATTTTTAATAAAGATTGTACAATCGTTTGCACAAATTAAGTTTTATAAAAGTTAATGAGAAATTTAATAACTTTTATAGCTTAATCTTAAAGTGCAGTGTCTGGGGGTAGGCGTTTTGTTTGTCATTATGCTCAAAAAATGGAAGGGGATCTAGAAAAATGAAAAAAACGCTTGCACTTTGTTTACTTAGCTTAATGTTACTGCTTACTGCTTGTGGAAGTAACAACGGAGGTAACACTCCAAAAAATGCACCAACAAACACTCCGGCTACAACTAACAATGCACCAGCTGAGGAACCTGTTAATAATGCTGGTGAGGAAGCTCCAACATTGACTCCTGAAGAAGGCGCTGAACTAGTAGTTTGGGATTCCAAAAATCAAAGAGCTGTACTAGAAGAGTTAGTAGCTGAATTTACTGCTCAATACAATGTTCCTGTAAAAATTGAAGAAGTTGAATCCCCAGACCAAGTTGGTAAACTTACTATTGATGGACCATCTAAAAATGGTGCTGACGTAGTAACTTTCCCACATGATAGTCTTGGTGCTGCTGTTTCTGCCGGTCTAATTTTACCAAATGATGTATTTGAAGAGGAAACGAGAAAGAATAACGCTGAATCTGCAGTTAATGCAGTAACATATGCTGGTGAACTATATGGTTACCCACGCTCTGTTGAAACATATGGCTTGTTTTACAACAAAGATCTTGTAACTGATGTTCCAAAAACTTTTGATGAAGTCGTTAAATTCGCTGAAGGATTCAATGACACTGCTGCTGGAAAATATGGTTTGATGTGGGAAGTGCAAGATTTCTACTTCAATTACCCGTTCATAGCTACAAACGGTGGTTATATTTTCGGTAGTAATGGAGAAGATCCATCTGATATCGGTATGAACAACGAAGGCGCTGTGAAAGGTCTTGAAATTTTCAAATCTTTGAAAGCTATTCTTCCAATTGCTTCTGGTGATATTACAAAAGACATCATTGAAAGCAAATTTGCTTCTGGTGATATTGCAATGACAATTACTGGTCCTTGGAAAGTTGGAGATTTCCGTAAGCTTGGTATTAACTTTGGTGTAGTTCCAATTCCAACTTTAGATGGTTCTCCTGCAATTTCATTCTCAGGTACTAAAGCTTGGTATGTTAACTCGTACTCAGATTATCCAGTAGCTGCTCGTCTACTTGCTAACTTCTTAGGTTCTAAAGAAAGCCAATTGAAAGACTTCGCTGCTACTGGTGCAATTCCTGCCAATACAGAAGCTATGAAAGATCCTGCATTCATTGCTGATGAAATCGCTGCTGGCATCGCAGCTCAATTCGTAAACTCTAATGCAATGCCATCTATCCCAGAAATGGGCAAAGTATGGGATCCAGGTGCAGCTGCTCTAGCTGATATTTGGAACACAGATATTACTCCAAAAGATGCGATTGACAATGCTGTTCAACAAATTTCTGATGCTATTAATGGAGCAACAAACTAGATAAATAGAACGATGTTGCCTGCCTTTCTTCTAGGGGCGGGCAACAATAATAGAAGGGAGCCATGTGGTATGAAAGGTCAAAAAGTGACCGCAACCATTTTATCTGTTCTTTTCATGGGGCTTGGACAGTTATTCAATAAGCAGTTTATGAAGGGAATTATTTTGCTCGTTATAGAAGCGGCCTCGCTTATGTACTTCATACCGAATTTAGTGAAGGATTTATCGGGAATAATTACTTTGGGTGAACAAGGGACACACTTTGAGAAAGTTAATGGGATGACTGTTACAGTAGCAGGAGATCACTCGATTTATCTTATGATAGACGGATTAATCACTCTATTTTTACTTCTTATTGTAATAGTCATTTATGCAATAAATATTCGTGATGCTTATCGTACGGCAGCAATAATTGAATCAGGGCAACAGATCATCAGCTTCAAACAAACGATTAAAAATATGAATGGGAAAAGTTTCCCTTATATATTACTTTCCGTCCCGATGCTTGGGGTTTTATTCTTAACAATTCTTCCAATTATTTTTATGGTTATGATCGCATTTACAAACTACTCAATGCCTAATCATATTCCACCTAAAAGTTTAGTAGATTGGGTCGGTTTCCAAACTTTCTTAGACTTATTATCATTATCTAGCTGGTCAAAAACATTTTTTGGTGTATTAACTTGGACAGTAATTTGGGCTGTTCTTGCTACAGTTACTTGTTACTTTGGTGGTTTATTAGTTGCATTGCTAATTGAACAAAAAGGTATTCGATTCAAAAAACTATGGAGAACGATTTTCATTCTGCCATATGCAATTCCACAATTGATTTCATTGCTAATTATGCGAAATTTATTCAATGGTCAATTTGGTCCTCTTAATGAATATCTAGCAATGTTTGGACTTGGAAAATTACCATGGTTAACGGATCCAACACTTGCAAAAGCAACAGCTATTTTTGTGAATATGTGGATAGGTATTCCCGTTTCAATGGTTCTCATATTAGGTGTACTTACTGCGATACCGAGAGATATGTATGAGGCTGCTGAAGTAGATGGTGCTAACGCTTATCAAAAATTCAAAATTGTAACGTTGCCATTCGTTCTATTTGCTACAGCGCCAATTCTTATTACACAATTCGCAGGAAACATTAACAATTTTAACTTGATATTCTTACTAACAGGTGGCGATCCAAAAAACGGTAGCTACCAATTTGCAGGAAGTACCGATTTACTCGTAACATGGCTGTACAAATTAACCTTAAATCAAAGCCAATACAATATGGCGTCAGCAATTGGTATTATCATTTTCATCATTATCGCCACATTATCTATTGTGAACTACAGACGTACAAAATCGTTTAAAGAGGAGGATATGATTCAATAATGGGACAAAAACAAAAAAACTTTATAAGACTGTTTTTTAGCTATCTTATCCTCGTTATTATTGCAATCTGTTGTATCTATCCAGCACTTTGGGTAGTCATTTCCTCGTTCAGACCGGGTAGTTCATTGTTCAGCGAAGATTTTATTCCTAAGATATGGACAATGGATCACTATCGAGAATTATTTAATAACTCAACGTTTACGTATGCGGTTTGGTATTGGAATACGCTGAAAATTGCTACAATTACAATGATCCTCTCTACATTACTTTCAACGATCAGTATGTATGCATTGTCTAGATTCCGTTTCAAAGGTCGAAAAAATCTATTATCAATGATTCTTGTGTTAGGTATGTTCCCTGGATTCATGAGCTTAATTCCGTTATATATCCTTCTGATGCAATTTGAACTATTGAATACGCATTTAGCATTGATTATTGTGTACTCATTTGGTTCAGTCCTTATGAATGGATTTGTAATAAAAGGATTCTTCGATACCATTCCAAGAAGTCTCGATGAATCAGCTCGTATTGATGGAGCAACACATTTACAAGTATTTACGAACATTATGCTTCCTCTAGGTAAACCGATCCTAATTTATGTAGCATTAACGACATTTACAGGGGCATGGGTTGACTTTATATTTGCTCGATTAGTATTAACATCACGTGATAGATGGACACTAGCAGTAGGTATGTATGACTTAGTAAATTCATATCAAAATTCAAATTTCACGTTGTTTGCTGCAGGGGCTGTATTAATTGCCGTACCAATAACATTACTTTTCGTATTCCTACAAAAGTTCTTGGTTCAAGGCTTAACTGCTGGCGCATCAAAAGGATAGTGGTGTAATGAATATCAAATATCTATTACAAGGGCAGAGAGCAATCGCTGTCCTTCTCTTTTTAGTTGTTGCAGTGATATTTTCTGGTTGTGTTAACAAAGAAGGTAATTCTACGATTAATGTAGAGCAAGTGAGTCCAACAGTAGAGGTTGATCAACCGAAGGATACCAATGAGGGTAATGAAGTTAGTACTACAGTTACCTCATATGAAGTAGATGAGCAAGATGGGACTATATTTTACGAGATTTTTGTAAGAGCATTTTATGATAGTGATGGTGATGGCATCGGGGATTTGAACGGTGTAACAGCTAAGCTAGATTATTTACAAGAACTTGGAGTCGGTGGTATTTGGCTTATGCCGATATTACAAAACAATTCGTATCATGGTTATGATACAACAGATTACTACCACATATTACCTCAATATGGTACTGAAGAGGATTTGAAAAATCTAATTAAGGAAGCTCATGCTCGTAATATTAAAGTAGTAATGGATCTTGTAGTCAATCATTCTAGTTCTAATCATCCATGGTTCCAAGAAGCACTTCATTATAAGGATAGTAAGTATCGAAATTGGTATCAATTTGCTAATGTGGATGAGAAAGTTCGTTCAGATAGCGCCGCTGGTTCTATAGCATGGCACACGACGGCAGACGGCACAGAAAAGTATTTGGGTATTTTCGTAGATAATATGCCTGATTTTAATTTCGATGAGCCAGAAGTTCGCGTGGAATTCATTAAGATAGGTCAGTATTGGCTTGGAATTGGTCTTGATGGTTATCGTCTAGATGCTGCTAAGCACATTTTTGGAGATTACAAATCTACATTATACGAGCAAGAAACAATCGATAAAAACGTCAAATGGTGGCAGGAGTTCCGCGCAGGTATGGTAGAGGTTAACCCCGATGTATATCTAATAGGAGAGGTGTGGGATTCTTCAACATTAGTAGCTCCATTTTTCAATAATGCACTTGATTCTGCATTTAACTTTGATATTGCAGATCGTATTGTTGGAGCAGCAAAGGATGAGCGAGACAGTGATCTTGCATATTCGCTCGTTAAAGCATATAAAATGTTCAACAAAACATCGAATGGGCAATTTTTAGATGCACCATTCTTAACGAATCATGACCAGACTCGCGTAATGTCAGCAGTTCACGGTAAAGTTGAGCGTGCTAAAGTTGCAGCAAGCATATTACTTACATTACCCGGTACACCATATTTGTATTATGGTGAGGAGATTGGTATGCAAGGCATGAAGCCCGATGAAGATATTCGCGAACCAATGATTTGGTATGAGGACGATGCTGGGGGAGTTGGACAATCAACTTGGAAAGCTGCTAAATATAATATAGGTGATGAACATGTATCGGTAGAAGAACAACTTGTTGACAACTCTTCCATTCTGAATCACTATAAGCAACTCATAAGCTGGCGTAAGGAAGTATCTGCCCTACAAACGGGTGACATATTCGAATTTACGTTAACTACGCGTAATTTTAGTTTAACGCAATATGTACGTGCTACTGCAGGTGAAAGAGTGCTAATTATTCATAACTTGAGTGATGCTATGCAGTTAGCAGAATTGGATCAATCGACTCAGTTTGGTAACTTCACAGAAATTGTTAAAACGACAAATAATGATGCACTTTTGCAAGATGCAACATTGACTATACCGGCATATAGCACAGTCATTATGAAGTGATATTTTTCCGATTAAACAATGTAGTCCGCTTAATCATTAAACGGACTACATTGTTTTTTGTTAATTACTTTATAGCTTTCATAACACGGTACCCGAAAGCGGGTAAATCAAGATGAATCTCATTTGCAATAGCAGCGATATTTTCATTAGATAAAACATCGATCCATTGCTCGTTAATTACAGCTAACTGACAATTTGTTGATTCATTAGCATTATTCATAACGATAATAAATTGATCGTTTGCGTCCCAGCGTTCATAGACAAGTAGTTGCTTATTCGCTTGTGTTACAAATCGCAGATCACCTGTACGAAGTGTCTCATATTGCTTACGTAGCTTGATCGCGCTTTGAAAGAAGGCGAACAATTGTTGATCTTGTTGCTCAGGGTCCCATTCCATACATTTACGGTTAAGTGGATCATATCCGCCGTCCATACCTATTTCATCGCCATAATAGATACAAGGTACACCATAGAATGTCAGCTCAAACAGATATGCTAGCTTCAATCGCTCTTTATTACCTTCGCATAATGTTAGAAGTCGTGTAGTATCATGGCTTCCTAACAGATTAAATGATGCTTCAGTTATTTGTCGCGGGTAACTGACCAATTGTGCTTGAATAGCACTAGCAAAACCATTGGCATCGATCGTTGTATTAGCAAAGAAATTAAGCAGTGCATTGGTAAATGGATAATTCATTACTGCATCGAATTGATCGCCTTGTAACCATGGCATAGAATCATGCATAATTTCACCAAGAATATAAGCTTTAGGATTAGCCAATTTAACTACTTTACGGAATTCACGCCAAAATTGATGATCTACTTCATTAGCTACATCAAGTCGCCACCCATCAATCCCAATTTCATCAATCCAATATTTAGCTACACCTAGTAAGTACTCTTTAACTGCCTCGTTTTCTGTATTTAATTTCGGCATAATTGGTTCAAATGCAAAAGTTTCGTACGTTGGAACACCATCAACTACAGAAAGTGGCCACTCGCGGACATAGAACCAATCTTTATAAATAGATGCTTCGCCGTTCTCTAATAAGTCAATAAATGGAGGGAATGTTTTACCACAATGATTGAATACCGCATCTAGTAGTACTCGAATACCTCTATCATGACAAGCATCAACAAGTTGTTTTAAAGTTTCATTTGTACCGAAGTGGGGATCGACGTTGAAGTAATCTGCGGTATCGTATTTATGATTTGTCGTTGCTTCGAATAAAGGATTGAAATAAATCGCATTAATTCCAAGTTCGGACAAATAATCAAGATGGTTAATAACACCTTGTAGATCACCACCAAAGAAATTTGTTGGAGTAGGCGTTCCTCCCCATGGAAGTACACCTTCAGGATCATTAGAGAGATCGCCGTTGGCAAATCGTTCAGGGAAGATCTGATAGAAGATAGAATCTTTGACCCACTCTGGTGGAGAATTGATGTCGATACGATTCAAGTAAGGGAAGTCGAATAAACCTTCATAGATACGGTCAGGATGTTGATCAAAAAAGCCTTTTTCCAAAAGATATTTTTTCTCTAAATCATCAATTAATTCGAAATAATAAGTTGCTCTTTTGAATTTAGGACGTATAGCTGCTTCCCAGTAATCGAATAGATGATCAGTAGCTAACTTTTTCATAGGCGTGATAATCTTTGTTTGCTCCCAACCATATTTGTCGCCAGAGTAAAGGTTGACTTCGGTAAGATCTTCCTTTTTAGAACGTAGTCGAATATGCAATGTTTCATGATCATAAGCGTAAGCCCAATTAAGTTGACTTCTGTGATAAATAGCTTCCAAATTCATTTTCATCATTCTCCTTTATATGAAATTACATACAAAAAAAGGACCCAACCTCGCACAGCACGAGGTTGAATCCTTAGATTCATTGCCTTTTTGTTTGACATCATTGTATCAAGTGTTTAATGATTTTTCAATTAAAATTTTACTTAACTGTTAAAAAATATTAAATCATATCTAGTACCAAAATGTAGGATACGCTCGATCTTGACGAAGATTGTTAATAATAAGTGCAATTAACACGATAATAAGTGCTCCGATAAGAACGGGTGACCATAGAAAATCCCACCCATAATTTCCAGTAATAATGATAATTGGATTGGCACCTGCTGGTGGATGTGTAGTCTTGGTAAGCATCATAGTAGCAATAGCGATCCCAACAGCTAAGCCGATAACCCATGGAGAATCACCGAACCAATGAAGCATACACATGCCGATTAAGGAGGTGATGAAATGTCCACCGATAATGTTACGAGGTTGAGAAAGAGGAGCATTCCACGCTGAATATGCAAGGACACAAGTAGCGCCAAAGGAAGCCATAAGCCAAGTTGAATTTGTTATCGATGTTAACAATAATAAGGAAATAATAGTAATAAACCCACCAACTAGCGAAGTGAGTATATCTTTAGTATTTACTTTTAACGGGTTCTGTCCTTGTCCTTTCATTTTATTGAAATAGTTAACTATTATAGGAGTAGGTAGTTGAGTCTGAGCATCATCGTAAATTTCTTTCATAAATTATTCCTCCAGTCTTTACTTATGTAATATATGATGAAATAAACTAACCTGTCAAATCTAATTTTAAGGGTTAGTAAACAAAGCGCAAAAATCAATATAAGAGATTTTCTGTCTTTTAAGCTAATAGACGTCACGGCAATAAATTATACTAGAAAAATGTAAATACAGCACGCTCCAAAATAAGCCTACAAAGAAGTGTAATTACTTCCTTGTAGGCTTATTTTTTTGATGTTTAGCTACTTTTTGACGATTTCCGCATATTTGCATCGAACACCATTTTCTTCTACCACTATCATCTATATAGAGCAGAATACATTCAGGGTTTGAACAATGAGTTAATAACTGTAGCTTACTTTCGGCAAGTAAAGTGAGGGCATCATACGCAATATAGGAATATAGCATAGCAATCGGCTCCCCTATAGGTAGTGCAACAAGTTGTCCTCTCCACACATAAGTAAAAGGTGCTTTGGCGATATACTCCTCCATTAATTCAATAAATGCATCAGATATTAATTGCCCATTTGCCATCTGTTCGAACTGCTGACGTAACATTGCTCTTATATGACACAAACCTTCGAATAAAACTTGTTCATCAATAGCACTAATTATAGGAGAAATATGATCCCATTGTGCTAGCTGTGATAACCATTCGTAAACATCATCGATAGTTGAGAACAGATCAATTCTTTTATTACGTCGTATCACCTCTGTATTTACAAGGTCAAGGGAAGGATGACTCGTTTGCAAAGGAAATTTCGTTGATATAGCCATATTAGTTCTCCTATACATAATGAATAGTAGTGAAATAGATTAATTTCATTATATATAAATTACTTGTAAAAGAATATCAGCTAACCTTTGCTTTGTTGTCTGAACTGAGCAGGGGAGACTCCTATTCGCTTTTTGAATGCTTTGGAGAAGGTTGGCAGATCACTGAATCCTACCGAATTAGCGATCTCGCTCATTTTATAGTCGGTTTGTGTAAGAAGTAGTTCAGCTTCTTTCATCCGTAATGTTTGCAAGTAGTTTATTGGTGATTGACCGTATTCCTTCTGAAATTTTTTAGAGAAATGAGTCCGTTCTATACCTACATGGTGAGCAACTCTTTCAATAGAGATCATATCTGCATAATGAATTTCAAGATATTCTCTCCCTTTTTCTAGCCATGATGAGCCTATGTTCTTTTTGCTCGAAGGTCTTTCTGAGCATACTAATTCGTTGAAAATCGTATACATTTGACTCATTCTAGCTAGATCACTATCTTGTTGTTCATACATTTTCTGAAATGCTAAAAATGCATCATTTGTCATTCGGTTAGATCGATGTGGAAATTGCGGACTTAACCCTATTCGCTCAAGAATAGATAAGGCTTGTTTACCATCGAAGGCAAAAAATACTTTTTTTAATGGTTTTAATGGGTTTGTATAGTATTCATGAGTAACTTGTGGAAAAAGGCAAAAGATATCATTTTTTTGTAAATGAAACTGTTGACCGTTCTGAATGAACTGTCCTTCGCCATCAATAATACAAATTAAATAATAGTAAGGGGTAATTCGCGGACCAATATGATAATGCGCCTTGGCGAGATTTGCACCTAATCGAATCGGCCATACTGAACTGTTTTTCTCTATTGTCGATGGCGTGAAGTAATTAATGTTAAGCCATTCTTGATATTCTTCCTTCATAATATCAAACATACAAATACCTCATTTTACCAATGTAATGTATTGAAGTTGATTGCCAATACTTGTGGTTATTATAAAAATTAATAGTGATAACCACGAAATAACAAATATACAAACCAACAAATTGACATAGACGAAACGTACTTTGGCGTTGTAATCTACTTATATCATATTATACCAAGTAATTCTATAGGAAATATAATAATAACGCATCGACAGATATTGAACACATATAAATTATGCATGTATATTAGGAGGGCTACTAAAATGTCTAACAAGCAAAAAGTTGAGCTGGGCTGGTTTATTCCGACGACAGGTGATGGTGAATTTATCGGTATTGCACCAGAAAGACCTGCCTCACCACAATATTTAACGGATGTTGCGAAAGCAGCTGAAGCAGCCGGTTATGAATTTGCATTAATTCCTGCAGGCGGAGAGTGTTGGGATGGTTTCATCGTGGGTTCTTGGATTGCTGCGCAAACAACGAAATTGAAATCACTTGTGGCTTTACGTCCAGGATTAATATCACCGGTACTAGCAGCGAGAACTGCGGCTACACTTGATCAGATGTCTGGTGGTCGAGTAATGATGAATGTAGTTACAGGGCATTATCCACAAGACCTGAAAGCATGTGGTGATCCGTTATATGATCAACATGACCAAAGATATGAACGTACACAAGAGTTTCTTGAAGTAGTAAGAGGAGTATGGGGGCACGGTGGACGTAACGCAGAAGGCTTCAATTATGAAGGAAAGCATTACTTTGTAGAAGGCGGTACTTGCCAGCCAGCTGCTCATCAACAACCACATCCTCCAATTTACTTTGGAGGAAGTTCTGTTGCCGGGAAGAAAACTGCTGCGAAAACTGCTGATGTCTATCTTATGTGGGCAGAACCAGTGGCATGGATTAAGGAACAAATTGCTGAGATGGAAGGTTTCTTACAAGAGCAACGTGAGCAAGAAGGACTTGATCGAAATTTACGTTATGGCATGCGTGCTCAATTGGTTGTTCGTGAAACGGAAGAGGAAGCATGGGATGCAGCGTGGAGAATTTTGAGTAAAGCTGATCCAGAGCAAGTGCAATCAAAGGAAAAGCTACATGCTAAGACGGATGCAGTGGGGCAAGAACGTCAAATGGAATTGTTCCGTCAATCGGAAGAAAATAAATTCGTTATTGCACCAAATATGTGGTCTGGACTATCTGCCATTCGTGGTGGAGGTGCGGTTGCCTTTGTTGGTACGCCGCAGCAAGTAACTGAGCGCATTCTTGAATTTGTAGATGTCGGTGTAACATCATTTATATTGTCAGGGTATCCACATCTGGAAGAAGCAGAAATTACAGGGAGGCTGTTAATGCCAGTACTGAAAGCTGAACTAGCGAAGCGTGGTTTATAGTAGTTCAAAAAGACCGCTTGTGATCACGATGTGAGGCTAGGACGCTGCTTGAGAAACAAATAAAAAGTTTTAGGAGGAAATGATATGAAAAAATCATATTTGCTATCGATAATTGTTGTGTTTGCTTTGGTGCTATCGGCTTGCGGAGCAAGCAATAATGGAAATAAAGTGAATTCATCAAATAAGAATGAATTGAAGCCTAGTAGTAAAGAAGTAACGATTAGTTTTATTCACTGGCGTGGTGAAGACGTGGCAGTACTTGATGGAATTGTTGCGAAATTCGAATCAGAATATCCTAATATTAAAGTTGAAACACAAGTGTTTCCATCTGATCAATATCAAGCGACTGCTCAAGCAAAGCTAGTTGATGGCTCTGTAGGTGATGTATTCACTTCATTCCCAGGTGCACAGTTCGAGGCAATTGCGAAAGCAGGATTGTTTACTGATCTAACTGGTGAGGCCTTTGTAAGTAACTTCACTCCAGGACTAATTGAAGCAGGTCAGAAAGATGACGTGCAATACGCATTGCCATATCAATTGGTATATAACATGCCAATTTACAATGTGAAATTATTCGAGCAATATAATGTAGAAGTACCTAAAGATTGGGATAGCTTCTTAGCAGCTATGGAAACATTCAAGCAAGCAGGCATTACACCGATTGCATTCCCAGGTGCTGATATTGGTCCTGGTCAGATGATGAATACGATGGTAATGAACAACGCAACTGATGAAGATATATTCGTGAAATTAGAAGCGGGTGAAGCGAAGCTTACGGATGAGTGGTGGGTGAAAACACTGTCCCAATTTAAAGAGCTTAACGATAAAGGATATTTGCAAAAGGATGCAGTAGGAACGAAAACAGATGCAGCTAATGCACTATTTATTCAAGAAAAAGCAGCCATTCTTGGTACGGGCTCATTCCAACTAGCGGGTAATAAAGCGGGAAATCCTGAACTAGTACAAGGACTATTAGCGCCTATTACAGTTTCAGAGAATGAAGTTGTATTTGAAGGTATTCATACGACAACATTTATGCTTGCAGTAAATAGTAAATCAAAACATCCTGAAGAAGCTAAATTATTCCTTGAGTATTTAAGTCGTGCTGACATCGCTGCTGAGTATGCAAATGGAACAGGTCAGAATGTGACGGTTGAAGGAGTACAATATACATCAGATGAATTGAAGGCAGTAAGTGAGTGGACAACGAAGAAAACTCGTTTCCAACCTCGTTTTACAATTAGTAATGCTGAAGTGCAAAAAGCAATAACAAGTTCGATCCAATCTGTAATTGGCGGTACTGATCCTCAAAAAGCAGCTCAAGATGCACAGGCGATCGTAGACCAACAGATTGGAAACTAGTCCTATGAAAAAACATCTTAGACTACTACCGTTTGTAGTACCTGGATTATTGTTATATGCTGTTTTGTTTATTTATCCAACAGTAACGGCACTTTATTATTCATTTACCAATTGGGACGGCATGTCGCCGTCCTATCAGTATGTTGGATTTGATAATTATGAGAACGTGAGTAAAGATATCATTTTTCAAAAGTCGCTAGTTAATAATATGAAGTTCATGTTGGCCGTCGTCGTTATCCAGACAATTGTATCATTAATGCTCGCCTTACAAATTCATAAAAAATCTAAGGTAAACGTTGTATTACGGGCCTTATATTTTATGCCAACGATTCTATCTTCCGTTTCTGTTGGCTTTATCTGGTCATTCATCTACGATCCTACTTCGGGCGCGTTGAATGGTATTTTAACGCTTATTGGCCTAGAGAGTTGGACTCAGAACTGGATTGGTAATACAGCAATAGCAATCTTCTCGATTGCAGCTGTGCAAGCGTGGGCGCATATTGGACAGATGACTGTACTTTTCGTGGCTGGTTTGCAAGCAATTCCACCAGAGTTGGTAGAAGCAGCAAAGCTAGATGGTGCAAGTAAAGTAGGATTGTTTTTCCGTATAACATGGCCATTGCTAGCACCAGCTGCAGCGATCGTCGTATCCTATACGACGATTCAATCATTCAAAGCATTCGATCTTGTATTCACAATGACTGGCGGCGGTCCTGCCTATTCAACAGAAATTGTCTCAACTTATATTTATAATGCAGCATTTATGAACTATACATTCGGCAAAGCTGCAACGGCATCCGTCTATTTCTTAGTATTAATCTCTATTATTACTGTTGTTCAATTCAAGTTACTTAAAACTGATCGCGTTTCATACTAGCGGTGATGAGGTGAAAATAGATGCTCAAATGGCTTGGAAGACTATTACTTTTATCATTTGCAATCATTATTATTGGTCCCTTGCTGATCGTCGTATTCACGATGTTCAAAACAACACCGCAGTTCTATAGTGATCCTATTGGTTTGCCTACTCAATTATCATGGCATAATGTGACGGCACTGTTTGATAAGCAGCCGATGTGGACCTATTTCCGCAATAGTGTTGTTGTTACATTATCCAGTGTTCTACTCGTATTGTTGTTAGCAGGTTCGATTTCATATGCGATTATGAGGTATGGTAAGCAAGCAATCGGTGGTGTTATTTTTTCGCTGTTTGCTATCGGGTTGATGGTTCCGTCACAGGTTAATATGATTCCTATCTATTCTTTACTACAGAAGCTTGGCTGGAGTAATAGCCATCTAGGCTTAATTCTTGTAACGGCGTCAGTGCTATTGCCGCTATCGGTATTTATGCTAACAGGATTTATGAAAACATTACCGAAGGAAATATTAGAAGCGGGAGAAATTGATGGGGCAGGCGAATGGAGACTATTGTTACGTATTGTGTTTCCGCTAAGTGCACCGTATGTGGCTACAACGGCTGCATTCTTATTCGTTATCGTCTGGAACGATTTATTATTCCCAATGCTATTGCTATCGGGCAAAGATAAGCTAACACTACCGTTAGCGCTTCTGCAATTCAAAGGAGAATTTATGACCGATTACCCTCTATTAATGACGGGCGTACTTGTTACTGCATTACCAATGATCTTATTGTTCGTATTTTTACAACGCTATTTCATCTCCGGTTCGCTTGCTGGGTCATTGAAGGGATAAATGAAATAAGTATCTAGGAGAACATATAAAAATATCATTAACAACAAAAAGGACTGTGAACTAAGCAGTCCTTTTTGCTATTATTTTTTCAAATAATGAAATTAAATTAATTTATAGAAAGGTAATGTTAGCTATTGCAACATAATTAGCTATTCCTGCCAATGTAGTACTAGTCTAAGAGATTATATATACACATGATTACAAACAAAAATGTAAAGAAAATACTCAAATCAGTAAAAATAGTTTACTGTATTGTCTAGAAAAATCAACTATAGTGATAGGTAAGCTTTAGATGAACTGGAGGTTTCAGTATGTTATATCCACAGTTAACTGCAACTAGACAATTATATTCTTTAGATGGATTTTGGAGATTCGCACCTGATCATCATAATGATGGAGTGTCGAATGATTGGCATAAACAATTAGAGGCAGATCGTGAAATATCAGTCCAAGCTAGCTGGAATGAACAATATCAAGATTTAATGCATTATTTTGGAATAGGTTGGTACGAGCGTGATGTTATGATCCCAAATTCTTTAAAGGACGAACGAATTTGGTTACGGATTGGAGCCGCGAACTATTTGACAACCATTTGGGTCAATGGTGAGCTTGTTGGTGAACATGAAGGAGGACATCTTCCTTTTGAATTTGATATATCGAAAGCAATTATATTGGGTAGAGCCAATCGCATATCGATTCGAGTAGATGCAACGATCACACCCGATCGTCTGCCTCCAGGTGATGTTGAGTCAGAAATGATTATAGGTTTTAAAGGGCAATTCCCTAACAATTACTTTGATTTCTTTCCGTATGGAGGAATTAATCGTCCAGTAAATATATTTTCTACTCCTTCATCCTATATTGAATCTATTCAACTTACGACGGATCTTATTGATGGAATAGGTAAAGTGAGCTTCAAAGTAGGGATATCAGGTCAATCAACAGCCTCATGCTTGCTCCAAGTCGAGCATACATCGATTTCAGTGAATCATTCCTTACATGAGGATGAATTAACTATCGTAGGTCATTTTGATGTCTTCGATGTACGTCCGTGGTGTCCAGCAGACCCATACCTTTATGCTTTGAAAGTAAGTCTTTTAGATGCTAATGGGCATGTAGTTGATGAATATACACAGTCATTTGGAATTCGTAGCGTGAAAATTGAGGATGCAAAATTGTTACTGAATGGAGAACCAATATTTCTTAATGGCTTCGGTATGCATGAAGACTTCCCTGTGCTAGGGAAAGGTATGAATCATGCAGTTATTGCGAAGGATTTCAATTTGCTTAAATGGATGGGAGCCAACTCCATTCGTACGAGCCACTATCCATATAGCGATGAGTTTTTACAATATGCTGATCGTACAGGGCTACTTGTCATTGGTGAAACGCCGTTTGTTGGTTTTGTACCTAGTCATTATACCGATGATATCATTAGAGAAAAGGCGACGAGAGTAATAAGTGAAATGATCCATCGGGATTATAATCATCCGTCTATTATCGCATGGAGTCTTGCTAATGAAGGGCATACCTTCGTTCCAGAAGCAGATCCTTTCTATAAGGCGCTATATGACCATGCACGCTCGCTAGATAGCACTCGTCCAATTACAATTGTGAATTGCTTAGATGTAGAGGATGATTATGCGTTGAAGCATTTTGATTTTGTTAGCCTCAATCGTTATTATGGTTGGTATGAGCAAGCTGCACGCTTGGATGAAGGCTGTGCTATGCTTGATCAAAAGCTAGACCGATGCTATGAATTATTACGGAAGCCAATTATCGTTACAGAATTTGGTGCGGATGCGGTTGCTGGTGTTCATACAGATCCTCCAGAGCTATTTTCTGAGGAGTATCAAGCCGAGATGGTAACTAGACAGTATCAAATTATTGCAAGTAAGCCATATACAATTGGTGCACATGTATGGTCATTTGCTGATTTCAAAACAAGTCAGACTCCATCGCGTGTAGTCGTGAATCGTAAGGGATTGTTTACCCGTGAACGACAGCCAAAACTCGCAGCGCATAAATTGCGTGAAATATGGTTGAAGGAAAAGGGAGAGAAATAAGCGAGCTTAACAACGATGGATGTTGAGTGGAGAAATTAGTAAAAAGCTATCAATGAGAATGTATTAATGCTCTCATTGATAGCTTATTTGTAGATACAGACTGCTTCATTATATTATTTATTTGCGATCAATGAGCTTAAAGTCGTCGTAGTGGAAACCAGGAGCAACGACACAGGATACTAATACCGGTTCATCACCAAGTGGTTTCGTCATTTGCCATTCATTCGCAGGCACTAATGCTTGTGGCAGGTGTCCAGCAGCAATATCAGGGCCAACGATAATTTGCTTCCTAACTGATGGATCGGCATCAGTTCCGCCTAACGTAAGCATAATAGGGCTACCAGCATGCCACATCCAAAGTTCATCGGAATAAACTTTATGCCAATCAGAAAACTCATCCGGATGTAGCAAGAAATAGATGGATGATGCAGATGGCCTTGGGCCAGAGTACGGTGCACCTAATACTTCTTGTGGAATAGTAAAGCTAGCCTTCCAAATCTCCTTGTACCAGCCACCTTCAACATGTGGCTTCAAACCTAGTAATTCAACGTATGGTGATAATTTTTTCGTAGTTGCTTGCATCGCTAATTCTCCTCATCCACTTCATTATTTAGTTTCTCTCTATAGTTCTTTATATCGTAAAACGAATGAAATGTGTATAGTAATTCATTTGTGAATTATATTTATTTGAACATACTGATATTATTTATAATATAAATTCATTAAAACCATCTTAAAAACTAGAGGTAGCATTAAGAATTATATGGAAATGTACATAATATTCTGTTGTAGAAGACTATGATAAACTCTAGTCGTGAATATCGCCTGTAGTTCTACCCGTGTTTGTTCAAAGCCAATAGTAGTTGATTGTATATATAACTGCGTAAGATTCAAAGTTGTAGATTTATTATATCTATTGGTAATTGAACTGGTGAGCATGGAAGTACTGGTATCAGAAATATCAATGATAAAGAAAAGTATATTGAAGATGAGTTAGAGTCGAGTGTGATACTTCAAACATTTCTTAAGATGACGAACCTTACATTGATGGTGACTATTGCCTATCGATTGAGTAAGTAGCATATTTACAGTTGCGATTGGTATAGATTATGATGAAACTGTAAATGGTTAACAATTCATAGTGAATGATCGGGGATGTGGGTTCAGGAGATCAACGCTGAATTTATAAGTTGAGATTCCAACATTTTGCAAAATAGTCGGAAATATTCAAGATCATCGAAAGGGCGATGATGGAGTTGATTTTCTGTTGCGCTCTCTCTTAAATGTTTTTTGGAATTAGATAATAAGACTAATATACGATAAATGTCATGGAGGTAGCAGTAATGAATATTCGCTTTGATCGTTTTCCACAAGGTGTGACAAAAGCGATCACATTAAGTTTTGATGATGGTAGAGAGTATGATCGCAGGTTAGTAAAGCTCTTTAATGATTATGGTTTAAAGGGAACCTTTCACATAAATAGTGGGCTTTTGGGGCGTGAAAGCTATCTTAAAGCAAGTGAGGTTGCAGAGTTATTTCAAGGGCATGAAGTCTCGATTCATACGACACATCATCCATTTCTTGAGCAGTCACCACAAGAACAAATCATTTATCAAGTCGTGCAGGATCGTCAAGTATTAGAGGAAATAGTTCGTTATCCGATTAGAGGAATGAGTTATCCATTTGGAACGTATAATGATTCTGTAATTGAGCAATTACAAGCAATCGGCATAGAATATGCTCGTACGACCGCTAGTCATGGAGGGTTTCATATGCCTGAAAATATGTTACACTGGCATCCAACATGTCACCATAAAAATATGCTTGATGTAGCAGATCAATTTTTAAACTTAAATCAGAGACATTCGAGAATGAGTTTGCTATATGTTTGGGGACATAGCTATGAATTCGAGAATGATCAAAATTGGGAGCTAATTAACCAATTTGGTGAAAAGCTAGGTAGGAAGAGAGACATATGGTATGCAACTAATGCTGAGATTGTCGCATATATGAAGTCGATACAAGCATTACGCTTTACGATGGATTGCAAAGTTGTACATAATCCTACTGCTACTGATGTTTGGATAAGTGTGAATGATAAGACTATTGAAGTAAAAGCAGGCAGTATAGAAGATTTAGGCTAATGCCACATTAATAGCATATCGTGTTCACACATGAGTAGACATTTACCTCTTTACAGGTTAACTGATATTGAGCTTGAGATAAGGTTCTGATTGTCAATATTTAATAACAAAAACGAATACCCCCTGCAGATTCACGCCAAGGTGGAATTATCATTCCACCGAAAAGATAAGTAGATGCAACAATACAAAAAAGGGATGACAGTTTGTTACGCAATACATAGCGTAACAAATCTGTCATCCTTTTACTTATGATAAAATGTAATTATTTGGAGATGTGTGTAAGACCTTCTAAGAAGCGTTCTGCTTCAAGTGCTGCCATACAACCAGTACCAGCTGCTGTAATTGCTTGGCGGTAAGTTGAATCTTGAACGTCCCCACAAGCGAATACACCAGGGATGTTTGTTGTCGCTGTACCTGGTTTAACGACGATATAACCATGATCGTCAGTAGTAATTTGGCCATTAAGGAAACCAGTGTTAGGAGTATGACCGATAGCTACAAATACGCCATCTGTTTCGATAACTTCTTCTTCACCTGTCTCATTGTTAAGAACTTTTAGCCCTGTAACACCCATGCCATTAGCTAAAACTTCAACAGGTGTACGGTTAAGTGCCCACTCGATTTTTTCGTTATCACGAGCACGGTCTTGCATGATTTTCGAAGCACGAAGTTCAGTACGACGGTTAACAAGTGTTACAGAAGATGCGAAGCGAGTTAAGAAACCAGCTTCTTCCATAGCAGAGTCACCGCCACCAATCATTACGATTTTTTTACCACGGAAGAAGAATCCGTCGCAAGTAGCACAAGTACTTACGCCACGACCGATATTTTCTTGTTCCCCAGGAATTCCAAGATATTTAGCAGATGCACCTGTAGAAATAATAACAGATTCCGCTACTACTTCTCCCATGCCTTCTACATCAAGTACGAAAGGACGTTTACTAAGATCAACGCTCTTCACAGAACCTGTTTTGAAAGTAGCGCCGAAACGTTCTGCTTGCTTACGCATATTAGACATAAGCTCTGAACCAAGAATACCTTCAGGGAAACCTGGGAAGTTCTCGATTTCAGTAGTTGTTGTTAATTGACCACCTGGTTGCCAGCCTTCAATGACTACTGGTTCCATATTTGCACGTGCAAGATAGATTGCAGCTGTTAGTCCAGCAGGACCCGTACCGATAATAACTGTTTTATGCATAATAGTTTCCTCCGAAATTGATCTAGTCTATAACTGTAATGAAAATAATCACAGTTGTTGTCTTTCTAAGTTATTACAAACTGGAAAGGATGTCAACGAAGTTCATACAACTTTCATCTTATAGGGTTTGATTTTTTTCAGAAGCTATACATCTTTTTATACAACTTAAGTAATATACCCAATATTCAGTGAAAATTAACCCAATTTCTTTTTAAGAATTTTCGCTATCGTAGCGATCTTCGATTGGAACAGTGAATAGTTCTCGTAGTGTCTTATATTGTACGTACAAGTTAACCATGTGCTATACTGAAACCATACAACTAAAAAGCATCGTGAGGTGTACGGATGAAAGATACTCCAAAATACATTCAAGTTAAGGAAGAAATATTACGTTGGATCATTACAGGACAATATGCTCCTCATAAAAAGCTTCCTTCCGAGAATGATATAGTGAAACAATTTGATATGAGCAGGCAAACAATAAGACAAGCCTTAGGCGAATTAGAACAAGAAGGCTGGCTATATAAGGAACAAGGTAAAGGGACTTTTGTAGCGGAGCAAACCACTAATTCATTTCGTAATAATGGAACGGGCATGACGATCGGACTAATTACTACATTTATATCAGATTATATTTTCCCGACGATCGTTAGAGGTGTAGAAGCAAGCGTGCGTGAACGTGGAGCTAGACTTTTATTAGCAAGTACAGATAATGAAAAGCTTAAAGAAAAACAAAGTTTAGAATCGATGTTACGTGAGCAATTAACAGGATTAATTATTGAACCTACCAAAAGTGCGGAAGGGAATCCTAACTATTCCTATTTTCTTGCGCTTGATTCCTTGCGTATACCATATGTGATGCTTAATGAAAGATATAGTGAAGTAGATGCGCCATGCCTTCGTATTGATGATGAATTGGGTGGTTATCGTGCAGCCAAACATCTTATTGATCTTGGACATCGTAGAATAGCTGGATTTTTCAAGACTGATGATTTTCAAGGTATTAGGCGTATGAAGGGTTTCGTAAGGGCGTTCAAAGAGCAAGGGTTAAGTATATCAAGTGACTACATATTACGATATAGCTCTGAAGAAAAGGAAACTGTACCTGCCCATGCATTACATCAATTGCTGAGACAAGAAGTATTTGAGCGACCAACAGCAATTGTCTGCTATAACGATGAATTAGCTGTGAAAATGCTTGATATTGTAAGACAAGAGGAGCTACAAGTCCCAGAACATCTTTCAATTGTAGGCTTTGATGATGCCAACTTAGCAACCGCAACAGAAGTGAAGTTGACGACGATCGCTCATCCGAAAACGCAAATGGGTAGAGATGCGGTGCAAATGCTAATGAAAATTGTTGAACAAGGTGTAGGCGTAACGATGGAAGATAAAGTATATATACCTGAACTTGTTATCCGTGAATCAACGAGCAAGCCGTTTTATCAATAGCTACAGCGAACTCTTAGTACTTTCTATACTAAGGGTTCCTGTAGCTCTTTAACATGCTTCTTATATTATATCTCTGTAACACAGTAGGTTATGCATTATTCGAAATTGCTAATGGGTTAGAAGTATGATGATATAAAAGATAATGAAAATATTTAATAAAAACATAGTGACACACTTGTACGTACAACTTATAATATAATTATCGTGAATTACGTATCCTGTACGTATAAGTTCGTTTTATCGAACTGACACAAGAAGCATAACTGAACGATATGAAACGTTTGAGGAGAGTGAGTATTCGTATGCTAGAACAATTGAAACAACAAGTATGGGAAGCAAACATGGAATTGCCGAAATATGGTTTGGTAACGTTTACTTGGGGAAATGTAAGTGGAATTGATCGTGAATCTGGTCTAGTAGTTATTAAACCGAGCGGTGTACCGTATGAAGAGCTAAAACCTGAACAGATGGTTGTTGTCGATCTTGACGGTAACGTAGTAGAAGGAAACTATCGTCCTTCTTCTGATACAGCTACTCATGTCCTTCTATATAAGCATTTTGAAGACATCGGCGGAGTAGTTCATACTCATTCTCCTTGGGCTACAAGTTGGGCTCAAGCTGGAAAAGGTATTCCTGCACTTGGCACGACACATGGTGACTACTTCTATGGAGAAATTCCATGTACACGTGCGATGACGAAGGAAGAAATACAAGGTGCTTATGAGCATGAGACAGGTGTTGTAATCGTTGAAACGTTTGAACAACGTCAGATTGATCCTAATATGGTTCCTGCTGTTCTTGTAAACAGCCATGCACCTTTTGTATGGGGCAAAGATGCTCATAATGCAGTTCATAATGCGGTCGTTGTAGAAGAGGTAGCTAAGATGGGACTTCAAACATTAGCATTGAATCCACAAGTAAGCCCGATGGATCAAGATTTATTGGATCGCCATTATTTACGTAAGCATGGTGCAAACGCATACTACGGTCAAAAATAGGAGGAGTTAATCATGAGTAAGAAATATGCTATTGGTGTTGACTACGGAACACAATCAGGCCGTGCAGTATTAGTTGATTTATCAAATGGTCATGAACTTGCAGATCATGTTACCCCTTACCGTCATCATGTTATGGATGAAACTCTTCCATCTGGACGAAAGCTTGAGTATGATTGGGCATTGCAGCATCCTCAGGATTATATAGAAGTATTAGAAAATTCAATTCCAGCTGTAATGAAAGCGACAGGCATCGCAGCTGAAGATGTAATCGGACTAGGTATCGACTTTACAGCATGTACAATGCTACCAATTAATGAACAAGGTAGCCCATTATGTTTTGCGCCACAACATGTTGATAACCCCCATGCATGGGTGAAATTATGGAAACATCACGCAGCACAACCTGAAGCTGATGCAATTAATGAAATTGCTGCAGCTCGTGGTGAGAAATGGCTAGCTCGTTATGGTGGTAAAATATCATCGGAATGGATGCTTGCGAAAGTATGGCAAACATTAGATGAAGCACCTGAAATCTACGAAGAAGCAGATCAATTTGTTGAAGCAACAGATTGGGTTATTGGACAGATGACAGGTAATATCGTCCGCAATAGCTGCACAGCTGGGTATAAAGCTATCTGGCATAAGCAAGATGGTTATCCGAGCGAAGAATTTCTAAGTGCATTAGATCCTCGACTAGCGAAACTTACTTCTACGAAGCTTCGTGGTGATGTTGTGCCACTTGGTACGAAAGCTGGGGAATTAACAGCCCAGATGGCAGCTAAGATTGGACTAAGTGCAGGAACTGCTATTGCAGTTGGTAACGTAGATGCGCATGCTGCTGTTCCAGCAGTAGGAGTAGTTACTCCAGGTAAATTAGTAATGTCTATGGGTACTTCAATCTGCCATCTAATTCTTGGAGATACTGAGCGTGAAGTTGAAGGCATGTGCGGTGTTGTTGAAGATGGAATCGTTCCTGGATACTTTGGCTATGAAGCGGGTCAATCCGCGGTTGGTGATATTTTCGAATGGTTCGTTGAAGAGAGTGTACCAGCTTATGCATATCGTGAAGCTGAGCAAGCTGGGGAGCATATTCATGAGTATCTAACTCGACGTGCCAATGAGTTAGTACCTGGTCAATCTGGTCTACTAGCACTAGATTGGTGGAATGGAAATCGATCTGTTCTTGTAGATACAAATCTTACAGGTACTATGATAGGTATGACTTTACTTACTAAGCCATGGGAAATGTATCGTGCGTTACTGGAAGCAACAGCTTTCGGCACTCGTAAAATTGTAGATGCTTTCCATTCTAATGGTGTGAAGGTTGAAGAATTGTATGCATGTGGTGGATTACCGCAAAAAAATAAACTATTAATGCAAATATATGCAGATGTAACGAATCGTGAAATCAAAATCGCTGCATCTAAACAAACACCAGCACTTGGGGCTGCGATGTTTGGTGCAGTTGCAGCTGGAGCAGCAAAAGGTGGTTACGATAATGTTGTTGATGCAGCAGCTAATATGGCTCGTGTACGAGAAGAAACATTCAAGCCTATTGCTGAAAATGTAGCTGTTTACGAAAAACTATATGCTGAATATAATCAGCTTCATGATTACTACGGTCGTGGAGATAATGATGTAATGAAGCGTTTGAAAGCGATCAAAGAGCAAGTAAATTAATATTTATATACTATTCTAAAGTCTGATAGAGTATTTATACTCTATCAGACTTTTTTAGTAGAAATAGTTAAGTAAATACGATAGAATAGATGATTGCGACTTCTGCAATAACATTGTTTAAGTAAAGTGAAACAACGAATATTTTATATCGTATATATGTTATATACAATATAGGAAATAAGTACCAACATTTAAAAATAGATCTAATATCCCACTATTTTGAAATGGAGAACAGTTACTATTTAGTATAGAATAGAACTAAGACTGTCCAATTAGAGAGAGAATAGCGAGAAGTTGAATAAGGTGGGAGCTGAGCATACGTGTATTGTCACCATTGTCAACGAGGTTTTGCTGAAGATGCTATTTACTGTAGCCAATGTGGAAAAAAGTTGCTTCAGCACAACATTACGAAAGAGCAGAGAGTTGGTATTTGGCCAGACGAAACAATTGAATTTATTCATTTAGATGATGTAGAGCATGATGATTCTATAGATCAATTAAGTATACAATCGAATGATGCAGTCATTAGTAATGCTAAATCTGCGAAAGGTTCTTTTGCAATTAAGGTTACGATCGTATTTTTATTATTAATAGTTGCTATTTCAGGGGCATTGTTCCGTTATTATAAAATTGAATTAGATTATAATGAGAAAGTATTGGAACTGCAATCAGATGCAAAGCTTTCTGCGCTTGCAGGCAATTATCAAGAGGCGATTGCATACTTGGATGAAGCTATTTCGATTCGCCCTCAATTCAATCCACTTCAACAAGATCAGAATTTGGTCTATGTAGCGGTTAAAGTAGAACGTATTGCTGCAGAACTTGAAGCGATCATTGAGCGTGGAGATGAGGCTGAGGCTGAAAAGAAACTTGAAGAGTTTAGACAGGAATTGAATGGTTATAAGGAACCTATCTTTGATAAGCAACGAGAAAAACTAGAAGAGTTAAATATGAAGTATACGATACTTAGTTTAACTAATGAGCTTACTACGCTTGGTTCAATATCTGATCTAGGTAACTTATTAAATGTTGTTAATGGTTTAATAGGTGAGGAAGCTGAAGCATTGAGAAATCAAATTATCGATCGTATCCGTACGACTGCGACAGCTGAAGTAAATGATTTGTTAACGAAGAAAAAATTTACCTCCGCCTTAACGACGACAGAGAGCGCACTCGCTTGGGCTCGTGCAGATGATACACTACTTGAACTTAAGCAAAGGGTTAAGCAAGAGCAGACAACCTATGAGTTAGCTGAAGAACAACGGATACAGAAAGCAATGGAGCAAGCAGCCGCCGAAGACTATATTAATCAGACTGCGGCGATTGAGTTAATTGAATATGAAAAGGTAATGAATGAACTTGGTAATATTGTTGTTGTGGCTTACATGAAAAACGTAGCTACTCGCTCTATATTTGATGTGAAGATTGATTATAAAATTGTTGATTCCGCTGGATTAGTAATTAGTGGTGGTACGATCGGAGTAACACCGAGTTATATTGGATCAGGTGAAGGAATGAGCTTCTCAGTAACATTACCAGAAGGTTTAGATTACGAAGAAGAATTAGATGTTACAGTATCAAATGGATCATGGAGTTTAGAGTAATATAATGCTTCCGATGCAACTTTTCTTATAGGAGAAGTGCATCGAGAAGCTAATGAAAAGTTTTAGTGTATGCTTCCGATGCAACTTTTCATTAACAAGAAGTGCATCGAGAAGCTAATGAAAAGTTTTGGGAGGAAGAGACATGAACTGGAAGGCGATGTTGATCAGTCTCGGTATACTCCTTCTGCTCGGTGGAGGTTTTCTTACATATATTGAGTTGAAAGAAATTATTCCGAGACAGTTGAATGGTTCTCCTCTAATAGCTGTAGGTGAGAAGAAAAAATCACTCAAAGATATTATTTTTGAAACACAGAAGTATGTCGTTATGATTGAAACGGATACAGGTATTCAAGGTTCAGGTTTTTTGTATAATGAACAAGGTGACCTCATTACGAACGCTCATGTAGTATCTGGAGTTAGACAGGTTAAAGTCAAAACTGCTGATGCACGTGAATTAATTGGTGAAGTAATTGGTATCAGTACAGAAGTAGACGTTGCGGTAGTTAGAGTTCCGGAACTCGCTAATTCAGGTAGTTTATCACTAGTTAAGTATGAAAAATCTAGTGTTGGTGATGAAGTTCTTTCAATAGGTAGCCCACTTGGTCTGCAAAATACGGTAACGACAGGTATGGTTAGTGGTGTTGGACGAAGCTTACAAATCGCACCTTATACTTACAGTGATTTGTATCAGATATCTACACCGATATCCCATGGTAATAGCGGTGGTCCACTCGTAGATACGTCCACGGGCTATGTGCTAGGTATTAATTCAGCTGGACTAGAGAATAGTTCCATAGGGTTTAGTATACCGATTGTTAATGTATTACCACTAATTGAGGGTTGGTCAAAAGAGCCAATGACAATGTTACCGGGAATTGCCTTGAATGAAGAATCTGAAATTGTCGAAGAGACCAAGCGACTTGATCAACTAGCTAGTTATCTTGTAGCTCACTTCTATGATGCTATTAATATCGGAGATTACGTATATGCATATACGCTTCTAGGTAGTAGTTGGCAAGAAGGTACAAGTTACGTGAAATTTAGAGAAAACTATATTACTACACGGAACATTTCTATTGATGACCAACACATTACCCTCGGTGATGATGAGGCAACGATTACTGTTGTTATTTCAGCTGATGAACGTGTGGATGGTTCTTTCAAATTAACGAAACAACAGATTAGTTTTAGAGTAGGATATGACGATGATCAGTTGAAGTTATTAAATAGCAAAAGTAAGTTACTTCAATAGTTTTGAATATGTAAAGGGCGTACTAATTACCTCTAGCTGAGGAAATTAGTACGCCTTTATTGTAATATGGGCGATCAATTTAAGATCAGTTCAAAATTGCAATGCTTCCATGAAGCAACATGAAGGCCCATCGAATTATTTAACTATTATGTGTAGATCAGATCTACGCTAACTTGGTCATTCGGTTGCAAATTATAATTCAACATGTTGGTTGAGATATTTCTACCATTTAAGCGAATAACATAATTTACATTTCCACCTATGCCTACACCACTCACAAGTAATATTTGTCCTGATGGTGAAAGTTGTATGACACCTGTACTTGCTAGTGCATCGAAGATTGTTAATCCAGGTTGATACATAACTTGGTAAGTTCCAGTAGCATTGGGATATGCGCTGCCACCATTTATCGATACAAATACTGCTTGCGAAGGAGCGGGTGCAATACCTCCACCACCGCCGCCAATAGGGATTGGAATTGGAATCGGAAGAACGCCTCCACCCCATGGTACGAAGGGACCGAAAGGTCCAAAAGGTCCAAAATGTCCATGCCCAGGTCCATGTCCAGGTCCATGTCCAGGTCCATGTCCAGGTCCATGCCCAGGTCCGTGTCCAGGTCCGTGCCCAGGCCCATGTCCAGGCCCGTGTCCAGGACCATGTCCGGATCCGTGCCCAGGACCAGGAGGACGCTCTTCACCATCGTTAATATAGCCTAGAGCAAGCCATTCATCCTGTTCACGAGGTATAGCAGGTGTTGCAATCTGATGAAATAAATGTTGAGAAGCATGTTGCTGATGCGAATGTTGGTCATCGTGGTCGTGATCGTGGTCGTGTTCATGGTCATGATCGTGCCCATCATGATCATGATGATGACCATCTCCTTGTGGATGAGTAGGTAACCAAGGTAGTCCCCACGGCGCGGGCATCCATTGCCCAGGTTGCCCAGGACCGGGCTGCCACCAGATAAACTGTCCAGATTGTGGACTCATTGGCATGTGAGGTGCAGGCATTGCGAAACGATGATTTATTGAGCCACAATCACAAGGCTGATTGAATTGAAAGTTTGGTTGAGGATAGAAATTATTCATATAAGTATTCAAGCTCCTTTACGAAACATATTAGGCATTCGACCTGCGATAGCTTATGCGCCTAATGGGAAGGAGGTGCCTAATCCATATTAATAAGTTCTATAATAAAAGAGAGATGATAGAAAAGTGGGAAAAGAGGCATGTCTGCGAAGTAGTGTACATACAATAAAAGGCAGCTTAATCATCAAATCGATGAGTAAGCTGCCTTTATAGTGAAGAGAGTTATTATTTAACTGCTGCTTCGTAACGTTTACCAACTTCA
Source organism: Paenibacillus endoradicis (assembly GCF_024721975.1). Next base: position 68,355 of record NZ_JANQBB010000008.1, read on the forward strand.
TCCCAGTTAACAACATTCCAGAAAGCTGCAATATAGTCAGGGCGTTTGTTTTGGTAGTTCAAGTAGTATGCATGCTCCCAAACATCAAGACCAAGAACAGGAGTTTTACCTTCCATAATTGGGCTATCTTGATTTGGTAAGCTGTAAACTTCAATTTCGCCGTTAGAAACAGCTAGGAAAGCCCAACCGCTACCGAAACGAGTTGTTGCTGCTTTTGCAAATTCTGCTTTGAAATTATCGAAGCTACCAAATTTACTATCAATTGCAGTTGCAAGAGCGCCAGTTGGTGCGCCACCAGCGTTAGGAGCAATTGTTTCCCAGAACAAGCTATGGTTAGCATGTCCGCCACCGTTGTTACGAACAGCAGTACGGATACCTTCAGGAACGCTATCAAGATTAGCAATAAGTTCTTCAACTGATTTAGATTGAAGCTCAGGAGCAGATTCCAAAGCAGCATTAAGATTAGTTACATAAGTATTGTGGTGACGATCATGGTGAATTTCCATAGTTAGTGCATCAATATGTGGTTCAAGTGCATTGTTAGCATAAGGTAGAGCTGGTAATTGATGAGCCATTAATAAAACCTCCAATGTATATATAGTTACTTAACTTATTATCCCCCATTTGACCTAATAAATCAACATTGATGTTGAAAAAGTCTAATGCTTCAAAAACTACTAAATAACAGTATAAGATTGTGGAAGGATTTTTATGCATTATTCGACAACATATTGTAAATTCAGCAAGAAATGAAGCGTTTTCATTAAAAAAACTTGAAAAAATATGAATTTCCAATAAAAAAAATGACAATTTAAGAAGGGATTTATGTATAATTGTCGTAATATGTACAAGTACTGAACTTTGATAAGTAGGTGTAAATCATGAATTTGCGTTCAATTAAGTTATCGGATACTCGTAAAATTACTGAGTTATTTGAAGAGGTCTTATCAGAAGAATGTTATGAGCAAACCATTGAGGCATTTGGTCGACAGTTAAGCTGGGATAGTGATCTTGTACTTGTCGCTGAGGCTGATGAGAAAATTGTAGGCGTAATAATTGGCACAATAGATAATAATAAAGGTTATTATTATAGAATTGCTGTGTCTCCTTCATATCAAAGACAAGGAGTAGGCAAACAACTTGCCAACGCCTTGAAACAACGTTTCGAAGAGAAAAAAGTAACGAAAATTTACGTTACCGCTGATGAACATAATGAGCCTTTATTGCCACTTTTTGAGTCGATAGGATTTGTAGCATCAGATTTTATCCGATCTTTCCAAAAGTTGAGTATCGTGACAGGCTAACAACATTTATAAAGCATATTCTATGTACATCTATTATGTACACAGGTATGCTTTTCTTATTATATAATGAAAATTTTTATAAGATTGATAGAAGATAGTAGAGTAAGGTATTATTGTAATATTGTAAAAAGTTATTGCTTGATAGAATATAGATGAAGTAGGCACGATTGTATGCGAGATAAGTTAAGCATGACTATTCGCAATTGGCAGGATGTTGCAAGGAGGAAAAATTAGATTATGATAGCTGAATTATGGGATTGGATTAAAACGATTGTTATTGCATTTATTATCGTATTTCTTGTACAGATGTTTTTATTTTCCCTAGCTATCGTCAGCGGGAAATCAATGGAACCAACATTGCTCCATAAAGAATGGTTATTTTCAAATAAAATAGTATATCATATTTCATCGCCGGAATTAAATGATATCGTTGTATTGAAAAATCCAAGAATCGCCGATAATCCTGACGATAAATATTTTGTGAAGCGTGTTGTAGGAAAAGCAGGGGATCATATTGAGATTGTTAACGGTCAACTTGTCCGTAATGGCGAAGTTGTTGAAGAGCCATACACAAATTCAGTGATCGAAGGACAACAAGAGATAGATATCATTGTACCTGAAGGTATGTATTACGTTATGGGTGATAATCGCAAACTTATGATGAGTAATGATAGTCGAATTTTTGGTCCGATAGAAGAAGCGACGATTGTTGGTAGAATAGATGGAATTATATTCCCGTTTAATAAATTCAAATGGTTCTAGGTTGGTGAATATAGATTGAAGGAAGTAATGATATATACAGATGGTGCTTGTTCAGGTAATCCTGGACCAGGCGGTTACGGAGCTATTCTGTTCTTTGGAGAACATCGTAAAGAAATAAGTGGTGGGCAGCGGGATTCAACGAACAATAGAATGGAAATACTAGCAGTTATTAAAGCATTAGAAGTATTGAAAGAAAAATGCCAAGTGACAGTATATAGTGATTCCGCATATGTTGTAAATTGTTTTCAAAAAGGTTGGATTTTTGGTTGGATGCGTAACGGATGGATGAATAGTAAGAAGCAACCAGTTGAGAATCAAGATTTGTGGAAACAGCTATGGCAACTGATGCAGCAACATCGTGTGGAATACGTGAAGGTGAAAGGGCATAGCGATAATGAATTTAATAATCGCTGTGATGAATTGGCCCGAGCGGCAATTAGGAGCTTGTAATAGATGGACAAATGGCAGAAATTGAAAGATGAATTAAAGCAAGTAGCTAGGGATTTGGGGATAGATGCTATTGGCATCGCATCACCTGATCCTTTTGTTGTATTAAAGGAAAGATTAATACGACATCGTGAGTTAGGAAGAGAGTCGGGCTTTGAAGCGAAAGATTTGGATCGTAGAACGGACCCTTCCCTTATATTTGATCGTCCAAAGAGTATCATCGCCATTGCAGTGGCTTATTCTTCTAAATTAGAGAACGCGCCCAAATCAGAAGAAGGTGCTAGGCGTGGTATTATGGCACGTTCTGCATGGGGAAATGATTATCATCATATATTGCGAGATCGAATGCTCAAGCTTGAAGCATGGTTAAGAGAGCGTGAGCCAGATTTACGTAGTGAGAGTATGGTTGATACGGGAGAATTATCTGATCGTGCAGTTGCAGAGCGTGCAGGGATCGGATTTAGTGCGAAAAATTGTTCTATTATTTCCCCTGAGTTAGGATCTTGGATTTATCTAGGTGAGATAATTACTAATTTACCGCTACCACCAGATGAAGAAGTCACTGAGCAATGTGGGACATGTACGAAATGTATTGATGCTTGTCCTACTGGAGCATTAGTCGGCCCAGGAGAATTAGATTCTCAGAAATGTGTATCGTTCCTTACCCAGACTAAAGGTATGATCTCAGATGAACATATGCGTAAAATAGGCAATCGATTGTATGGATGTGATACATGTCAAATCGTATGTCCGATCAATCGTGGGAAGAACTGGACACATCACGAAGATTTGATTCCAGACGTTGAAGTCGCTAAGCCACTGCTTATCCCGCTATTAACGATAGGAAACAAAGAATTTAAAGAAAAATTCGGTTATACTTCTGCGGCATGGCGTGGCAAAAAACCTATTCAAAGGAATGCAGTTATTGCGTTAGGTAACTTCAAAGATTCGACAGCAATCCCCTCGCTAGCAAAAGTACTAACGGACGATCCTAGAGAGGTACTTCGAGCAACTGCTGCATGGTCACTGGGTAGAATCGGTGGAGATGAATCGTTAGCAGTACTAGAATCGGCAATTGCAAGAGAGAAAGATGAAGAAACAATCAATCAAATTAATTTGTCAATAAATAACATTATTAGCTGTAAAAGTAAGTGAAAATCATTGCCTAAAGTGTTGTATCATGATATTATACAGTGATGCAATGCTAACAAAACATTGAAAGGTCTAGGTGAAATTATGGAATGGTATAATTATGTGATTCCGATTGTAACGCTTCTTATTGGTGCAGTGGTTGGCTTCCTTGTCGGAGTATACTATTTGCGTAAGCAGCTTGAAAATATGCAGAACAATCCTGAGATGCTTCAGAAGATGGCAAAGCAAATGGGCTATAATCTGAATAATAAACAGATGCAAAAAGCTCAGAATATGATGAAAAATCAGAAATTCCCTCGATAGTTACTAACGAGGGCAGGAGGGAGCGAACTACTGAATGGCGGGGAAGAAGGATTACGTCAATTCGCAGGTTTCTAGCAACCGAGATAAGATTGAAGAGCATATAACAGAAATCTTAAAATTAATTGGTGAAGATGTAGAACGTGAAGGTTTGCTTGAAACACCAGCACGAGTGACTCGCATGTATGAGGAGATTTTTGCTGGCTATGAAGTTGAGCCACGCGAAGTTCTAGGTGCAATGTTCGACGAAGATCACGAAGAGTTAGTTATCGTGAAAGATATCGTCTATTACAGTCAATGCGAACATCATATGGCTCCATTTTTCGGTAAAGTTCATATTGGATATTTACCAAGTGGAAAGATCGTTGGTTTGAGCAAATTAGCACGTCTAGTAGAAGCTGTAACTCGTAGATTACAAGTACAAGAGCGTATTACCACTCAAATTGCAGACGTATTAGTAGAAGAATTAGACCCTCGCGGCGTTATTGTCGTAGTAGAGGGTGAACATTTATGTATGTGTGCAAGAGGAGTTAAAAAGCCTGGAAGTAAAACGATTACGACGGCTTTACGTGGACAATACAAACAAGAGCCTGCTTTGAGGGCAGAATTTATGACATTACTTAAGCAATAATCTATAAGGTAATTCAAAAAGCGGACTTTGATCGCCTGTTTTATGAACATACTTTTATAAAAGAAACTTCTGAATCGCCTTGTAAAAGGATGGTTCGGAAGTTTCTTTTTTCGTTAATTTGCGTTATTCTTAGGGAGTTAAACAAATGAATTTATAAAGCTTAACGTCAAGAATTAGTTTAGCTATCGTCATCATATATTATATAAGTGATTCATATAAGGGAGTGTTCTGTAATGAAGTTAGAACAGCTTATAAATAAGTTATTATTTACTCATATCATCGGGAATGTTGATGTTGAAGTAGCGGGTATACACAATGATTCCAGAGCAATCAAGTCTAATGATATGTTTGTATGTACGAAAGGTGCGAAGGAAAATGGTCATGCCTACATCCCTCAAGCTATCGCGAATGGTGCAAAGATCATCGTAATACAAGATAAACAAGAACGATATGAAGAAGGCATTACGTATATTCTCGTGCCTGACACGGGAAAAGCAGCCTCCATTATGGTCGATGCATTCTATAGCTCACCAACTCGTCAACTTAAGCTTATTGGTGTTACAGGTACAAATGGAAAGACAACTACAACGAATCTCATCGAGCACATTTTGACGTATCATCAACATAAGACAGGTGTAATCGGTACGATTGAAATACGTTATCCAGGCTATCAAGAAGAAGCTAAGTTAACGACGCCATTATGTTATGAATTACAACGTTATTTCTATAACATGAAACAAGCAGATGTAGACTATGCTGTAATGGAAGTTTCTTCTCATTCGCTTGATCTTGGGCGTATACATGGATGTCGCTTCAAAACAGCTGTGTTTACTAATCTAACGCAAGATCATCTCGACTACCATCTAACTATGGAAGCTTATGGTGAAGCTAAAGGGTTGTTGTTCGCCCAATTAGGTAATGATTATGAGCAAGCAAGTTATGCTGTATTAAATAGTGATGATCCTTGGAGCGAGCGCTATGCTAGAAAAACTTCAGCACAAATTATTACGTATGGTCTTGGTGAAGCGGCATTAGTGAGAGCGACGAACATTAATATTACTGCAGCAGGTACTAGTTTTACATTAACTACACCATTAGGTGAAGTGGAATTATCAACAAAATTAATTGGTAAATTTAATGTATACAATTTATTAGCTGCTATAAGTGCAGTAATTCCTGAAGGTTTAACTCTTAATCAAATTAAAGAAGCAATTGAAGGTGTCGAAGGAGTTCCAGGGCGCTTTGAAGCTGTACAGCAAGGGCAACCTTTTGCCGTAATTGTAGACTATGCACATACACCAGATAGCTTAGAAAATGTATTGCGTACAGCACAACAGCTTGAGCCTAAGAAGTTAATATGTGTAGTCGGTTGTGGTGGCGATCGTGATCGTACGAAGCGACCATTAATGGCGAATATCGCTATTGAAATGGCAGACCATGTTTACTTCACTTCTGATAACCCACGTACAGAAGATCCTGTTGCGATTTTAGCAGATATGACGGATCATCTAACAGAAGGTCATTTCACAACGCATATTGACCGTAAACTAGCGATTGAGGATGCTATTAATGAAGCACAAGCAGGAGATATTATTGTGATCGCTGGAAAAGGTCATGAAAATTATCAAATCATCGGTACGGAAAAGTCGCATTTTGATGATAAAGAAGTAGCGAGAGATCAACTTATAGCACTCGGCTACACGCAATCGTAATGAAAGCGAAATATATGACTTTGTAATAATTGATGTAAAATGTGAAAGACCCCAGAACAATTATTGGACTGTATCGCTCATAGCTAAGAAAAGCTAATTATGAGCGTACAATCTAACGTTCAGGGGTCTTTCTGATATTTATTTAAGAATAGCTAACATACCATCTGCTGAGGGTAGAAAGCGGAATTCGGTAGTCCGTATGCTAACATTCACGCACATTTGACTTAGCTCTTGCTGTAAATTATCAAGATGGGGATATAGTTCATCCTTAAAACCAACAAGAGGATATAGAAGGATAATACCACCCTTTTTGGTTACTCTAATCATCTCTTTGATCGCAGCCAAATGAAATGAGTAATCAAATTGTTCTTGATAAAGGAACAAAAAATGATTACAAATTACACAAGAAAACATGTCATCTTGAAATGGTAAGTTCGGTAGCATTGCATTTACATAAACTTCTCTATCCATATCATTTTTGTAGCTTTCAATAAATTTATCTAACGAATGCTCTCGAATGTCGTCATGCTGTTGTATGTCATGGTAATAGTTCCAAACAAATGCCTCTTTTTTGGAGCTGAGTTTCTCAGAAGCGATAAGTAGCTGTTGCTGCCCAAACTCATATATTTGCTCACTATTTAATTTGTACAGTGGGTCGCATGCCATTGCATCGTATCCTCTATGGATACATTCGGCAGTAAAGGATGAAGCCCCGGCTGCAATATCAAGTATTTTTCCTTTTGCCAACGTAGCTTTGTCTAACATGAACATCGATTGATATTCTTCGAAGGAGCGACATGTCATCGCAACTCCTTGTTGAGCATATAACTCTTTGTTATTCATAATCTCATCTCTCCTAGGCTTCACTAATCTCATCTCATCAAAACTAAACTATTCTGTAGTATATTTCTTAGTGATATTATAACCAGTATATGGATTAAATCAAGAACAATATGAAATATACTTTGGCATTGCTCTATCTAGAGAAATATCTAATTGTCGTCATTATATTACGCAAGTTGGTGATCCATTAGATTAACCTCAATATAATCCGAATAAAATTAAGATAAGAGGGGCTAACTACTTACATATCGAGAAATCTTTCTCGATTTAACTTTTGGAGGTATACTTATGAAAATTCAAGCAATGATTACTACCGACGCAATTGATTTTGAGCAACAAACACTTGTTTTAGATGAGCCAAAAGCTGATGAAGTCTTAGTGAAAATTGTTGCAACTGGGATTTGCCACACTGATGCAACTGTTTTAGACAAATCTATACCTGTTCCTTATCCAGTAGTTTTAGGTCATGAAGGTGCTGGTATTGTAGAAAAAGTTGGCTCGAATATAACGACTGTTCAACCAGGGGATCACGTCGTACTTGGTTTCTCTTATTGTGGGCATTGTGATAACTGTCTAGAAGGTAATGCAGGTGGCTGTGAAAACATGCTTCCCCTAAATTTTGGAGGTAAAAACAAACGAGGCGAAACGCCACTTCACACGGAAGATGGTCAAGATATTTCTCAATTTTTCGGTCAATCATCATTTGCAACGTATGCAACTGTAGGTGAAACAAATGTTGTAAAAGTAGATAAAGAAATCGACCTTCGCTATCTAGGTCCATTTGGCTGCGGTATTATGACTGGGAGTGGGACCGTACTTAACTCATTAGCTCCAGAGCCAGGTACAAGCTTCGTTGTATTCGGTACAGGTGCAGTTGGTTTGTCTGGGATGATGGCTGCAAAAATTGCTGGTTGTTATCCAATTATCGCTGTAGACATTCACGATAGCCGTCTTGAATTAGCGAAAGAACTAGGTGCAACTCACACAATCAACAGCAAGCAGGAAGATGTAACAACGAAAATTAGTGAAATCACTGGTAAAGGCGCACACTATGCATTAGAAACGACTGGTGTTCCAGAAGTAATATTAGCAGGTATTCGTTGTCTACGAGTGAAAGGTGAAATCGCAACAGTTGCTGTTGGTAAACGGGATTTAACACTAAACGTATTCACGGACATCGTTGGACCGGCGAAAACATTAAAAGGCGTTATCGAAGGCGATGCGGTACCACAATTAATCATTCCCAAATTAGTTCAATTCTTCAAAAATGGACAATTCCCAGTGGATAAATTAATAAAATTCTACGAGTTCGACCAAATTGAACAAGCCTTTGCAGATTCTAAAAATGGTTCGACGATCAAACCAATTGTAGTATTAGACAAAACATATAAAGCCTGAGATATCTACCTCTAGTAGTTATTCTAAAAATATAAAACGATCGAAAAATAAAGAAATCCCGCTAGAAAGTTTTCTAGCGGGATTTTCTGCTAAAATCGCTTATAGCTCTGTTTCTGAAAGAAAGTTTGAATCAGTCTGTAATTATATATTGCTTAGAAATTCAGATATATTTTTCATATAACGATTAGGATCTTTGCGGAATAACAATTCATGTTGACCATTTTCGATAATCCAAAGACTTGAATATTCCGTTTGCTGATTGGCAGCAATTTTCTCTGCAATATGATAATCAGCTTTATTGTCTGACGTACCATGAATAATATATAGTGGGATGTCGTAATGTTTGTTAAGAATCGATTGTGCAGGTGTATTTGAAAAGACATGATTCGTCCATAATGGTAACAATTGACTGATGATTGTCGTAGTCGGATACTTAGGTAAATTTACATATTGTTGCAAATTCGTATAAAGTGTATCAGGACTAGGTAAAAATAAACTATCGAGTATAAGAGCATCAATCTGGTCGGATTCTAAAGCTGCTTGTAATGCTGTGCCAGCACCCATAGAGAAACCCCACACAATAATCTTCTCAGCGCCCCGCTGCTGGGCATAATCTACTGCTGCGAGTAATTGACTCTTTTCCTCGCTCCCCCATGTAGCGGGAGCGCTATATGCCTTAGAAGCATAACCATAATCGAACATAATAACATTATAATCGAGCTCATTCATAAGCTCGGCTAAATCGTACATTGGTACCCAAGTCTCTTCTCGATTCGCACCATAACCATGACTTAGAATAATAGTTTGTTTGGATACGGATCTGCTTTCTGAGATATTCGCTGGAATATACCAACTATCTACCGTTGTTTCACCACTTCTACTAGGATAAACAGCAATTTCATAGGATAATTTTTTTTCATCGAATGGGTTCGATTCCAAAGGTGGAACGTAAGGATATGCTAGATTCCAAGCAATAATAGCATGACTTACTAGTATAATAATTGCTAGAAATGAAAAGATTGCAACAACAATGGCAAGTAGAAAATGTCTGAAGCGAGTGTTTTTTCTATGCTCGGGTACGATAAGTTGCGTAGTACGACCCTGTATTAATTCGATGCCACTGTCCATTATTTTCACTTCCGTTTCATTAGCATTGATGTCGTTACTAATAATGCTAGACCCCAATGGAATTACTGTCAACCTACTATGAGCTTTTGTAAAGGAACTGTAATATAACTTCCTTCAGAAAAAGAAATATTAATTTACAGAAATAAGATAGATGAAGTATACTTAATGAGAACGAATATCAATGGATTTGAAAATAAGTTTTATACAATGAAACGAAAGACTGCATGGGCATGTCATAATATAAATAGATGTAATTCAAGGGGCAAACGAAAAGTTTTAACTTATGCTTACGAAGTAACTTTTCTTAACTTAGATGTAACTCAAGGGGCAAACGAAAAGTTTTAGGAGATGAGAAAGATGGAGCAAGGTAAATCTACTGTTAGATCGGTTGAGCGAGCATTGGATCTATTATTATGTTTCACGCTAAAGCCTTCATGGGCGATGACGGAACTTGCTGGGCATGTTGGCTTACATAAAAGTACAGTTCATCGTATGCTTGCGACACTAGAAGAAAAAGGATTTATCGAGCGTGATCAAATAACTGAACGATATCAACTAGGATTGAAGGTATGGGAGCTATCATCGAATTTGGCACCTGAAAGTGATCAATCAACGATGTGGCAAAAAGAAATGGAACGTTTGCGCGATCAACTAGGAGAAACGGTAAGTATATATGTACGATCAGGTGTGGAAAGAATTCGTATTCAATCTGTGCAAAGTCATGAACCAGTTCGTCGTGTTGCTCCAGTAGGTGCACGCTTTCCGCTTTATGCAGGGGCATCGAGCAAAGTGCTTATTGCATTTGCTTCTCCACTGGAACAGCATGAAATATGGGAGCATCCATCATGGCAATTACGTGAAGGTAATAATATGGAAACATATGAATCTGAGTTGTTAGAAGTAATGGAGCAAGGTTATGCGGTAAGTTTTGAGGAACGTGAAAGTGGAGTTGCAGCAATATCTGTGCCGATTTTTGATCGTGATTGTGGAGTGATCGCGGCATTAGCTGTATCAGGACCATCGAGTAGATTGACAATGGAATCGATGAAAGACTTTGCTCCGATTTTGCAAGGCTCAGCAAAGCGAATGAGTATGATGGCGAGATTATAGTTGTCTAATTGGAGTTATATAGCATAGACCACCTTTAAATTCTATCAAAGGTGGTCTGTTTTTTATTAGATAAGTAGTAAAAAACTATTTATCGAAGTTAAGTATTATTAGGTTGTCATTGTAGTAAAAATCAAGAAGAAAATAAATACTTATTAAGTATAAATAAATTAATAGTCCTATTTAGTGATAAATGTCATTGATAATTATAGGTAATTATTACCATCTAGTCAATTGATCTATACAATAAGATATTTTTATCCGATATATTAATTAGCACTTAACAAAGACGGAAGAGATGCATGCTGATAAAACTCCTAATATTTTTCTAATATGTATAAAGGTATGGAGCTAACAATTATCATGTAAAATAACGTACGTTCAGTTAGTGAATACATACAGGAAATAGGGAGTGTGCTGATTGTGATAAGATGGATAAAAAGCAGAAGTCTTGTAGTTACATGTTCCATTGTATTGGCAATAATATTAATTGCATTAAATGCTATAACGGCTTCAATTTCTTACTTCGCTCAAAAAGATGAAGTATATAAAGAATTTAAAGAGGTGGGTAGCAAACTGGCAGGTCAGGCACAAGCTAATGCTAACCTTATTGAAACAGTAGCATCATCTTTAAAGGCTGGTCAGGAAGGACCAGAGAATGAGTTAGCCATAATAAGAAAATTACTGAATGCAATGGTTGATGATGATGTACTTACAAATGCTTATTATTTTTCTGTAGACACTATTGATAAAGATGGAAATACTCAGCTACAGTTTTTGCAAAGTAGTGAGAATCTAGCGCAATCAGGTTTTGATTCTGGTTCAGCCTATATCTCAAACGATATATATACTGAAGCATATAAGAAAACACAGCAGAAGTATGCTGGACTTTCGCAAACTTACAAAGATGATCTTGGTACATGGATTGCGTATATGAGTCCAATTATGGACGGAAATGGAAAAGTAATTGCTGTTTTTGGTCTGGATTTTGACTATGATAAAGTCGAAACACGTATCAATAAGTTGTTATTAAAAAGTAGTTTAATTGGATTGGTATGTTCATTATTGGCAATTTTTCTAATCGTAATACTAGTTCGAGTGGCGATTAAACCATTGCGTGTATTGGCAGCAAGTTCTAAGAAAGCAGCACTGGGAGATTTGACGATTCAAGTACCAGTTACATCTGACAATGAAATTGGACAAGCATCTCAAGCATTTAATGAGATGATAGTTAGTTTACGTGATTTGACCATTCAAATTGAACAAACTTCTCGAGAAGTGTCGGATTCATCGACAAGTTTGAAAGAGACAGCTGGGCAGACAGAAGCTGCAACGAATGAAATTGCTACAGCGATACAAAGTGTGGCAGCGAGCGCTGATACTCAACTTGAAAGCTCGAAGGAATGTCAACGTGCCATGATGGAGATGACTATTGGAATTCAGAAAATTGCGGAGTCATCATCTGTTGTATCTGAGCTGGCAGCGGATACGTCTGACCTGGCGATGCAAGGCGAAACAGTTATTAATAAAACAGTAGAGCAAATGAATACGATTGAGCAAAGAGTATTTAACGCAGCAGAGGTCATGCAAGAATTGAATGATTCAAGCAATCGCATCGGTGACATTCTATCCCATATCGCTGATGTAGCTAATCAAACGAACCTACTCGCATTAAATGCATCGATTGAGGCAGCCCGTGCGGGTGAGTATGGAAAAGGCTTTGCGGTAGTAGCACAAGAAATTCGTAAGCTAGCAGAACGCTCGAAAGAATCATCTAATGAGATTTCTGAAATTCTTAATGAGATTGGAAGTCGCTCGGAGCACGTGACAGCGTCACTATCAAGTTCAGCGAATGAGACTAGAATTGGTTCTGAATTAGTGAATGCATCAGGTGAATCATTCCGCTTGATTCTTCGTTCAGTGAAGGAAGTATCAGAACAAGTACAAGAAGTATCGGCAGCATCTCAGCAAATGTCTGCGGGCAGTGAAGAAATTGCTGCTTCATTAGTAGAGTTAGAGCGAATGGCTCATCATTCAGCATCTAATTCTCAAGAGGTTGCAGCTGCATCTGAGGAGCAGTTAGCATCTGTTGAGGAAGTAGCAAGCTCATCTGAGCAGCTTAGATCGTTGGCTAGTGAACTAAGAAAAGCTGTTGGGAAGTTCAAGGTTGAGTAGTGAGTAGGTAGGTATAAAAGAGTCCCATTGAACGTAACATATAAAATATTATTAACATAACAAAGATGAAAAAGCTCTCGGAATCATGATGATTCCGGGAGCTTCTTCTATACTGATATTACGATTGAATAATTTTCGTTTGAAAGTGGCTATGATACCATAGAATTATATACTAAAGAAATAGGTCGCTTATTATACGATACATAATAATATTTGTTCTTTTTGTGCTGTTAATGGGATGTCAACAGCATGAGTGTTTTTGGGTTACACCTTTGGAACATGAAAGGGCCAAGCAGTATATTGCTATAGAGCGTTTATTAGTAGAAGTATAATGAGCCTGAATTTCGCGAAGGGAAAGATAACACATGTTGAATAATTCATATTGGTTAACGAATGTAATGTTGGAGCAGGGTTATATTTTTGAAAATGAACAGGTGGCGGGTACGAGTACGAAGCGTTGCCATATTCGAATTGAAGGTAATATCATTGCTGAAATTATTGGAGCAGAACTAGAGCTACAAAGTAATCTTCCCAAATACGATTGTAAAGAATTATTGATGCTACCTCCTTTCGAGGAGGCACATATTCATTTGGATAAAACATATTATGATGGACCGTGGAGAGCAGTAAAAAAAGTATCAAGCATCTTCGAAAGAATTGAAGAGGAGAAAGTATTGTTACCGTTGCTCCTTCCAACGGCCCAACAACAAGCTGAGAGCATCTTGACGCTTATCCAGGGATTTGGTGCTACACATGTGCGTTGTCACTGTAATATAGAGCCTGTTAGCGGGCTGCAGCGTTTAGAAGCGACTAAGAGTGCCCTTGACACATTCTCTAGTAAAATATCTTCTGAAATTGTAGCTTTTCCACAGCATGGGCTTCTCCGTTCAGATTCTGTTCAACTCGTAAAGCAATCTTTGGCAGAGGGAGCAACTCTTGTAGGGGGAGTAGATCCATTCTCAGTAGATGGTGACATAGAGAAATCACTTCAGACGACGGTAGAGCTAGCGGTATTGAATAATGTTGGCATTGATATTCATCTACATGATGGGAACGATGCAGGTAAGCAAACACTGATGCATCTAGCTGATCTGACCGAAGAAGCAGGATTACATGGCAAGGTAACGGTTAGTCATGCGTTCTGGTTTGCAGGTGCCGACCCCATTGAAGCACTGGAAGTAGCTAAACGGATGGCAACACTTGGTATGTCTATTACATCAACCGTTCCGATTGGCAGAATGATGATGCCACTTCCGATGCTCTATAATAACGGAGTCAATGTGAAGCTAGCAACGGATAGCCTAACGGACCACTGGTCTCCTTTTGGAAATGGAGATCAATTAGAGACGGCAGGACTATTTGCCAAATTGTATGGGCGTAGTGATGAATTATCGCTTTCACAAACACTTGGATTCATTACAGGGGGAATAACGCCACTCGATCAAAAAGGCGAGCAGGTATGGCCGAAAATTGGGGACATCGCAAGTTTTGTATTGCTGCAGGCAAGTTGTTCGGCAGAAGCAATTGCACGAAGATCAGAGCGACTAGCAGTATGGTATGAGGGACGTCTGGTGAGTGGTACATTGTAATTTTTTCTTTTTTGCTAGATCTTTAAGCTTCGTACATTTTGTTCACAGAACGATCACTTTTATAGGGATCTAATCAGCTGTTTCACGATTTGTGCAACATCCAAGAAAATTTTCCCGTTTTTAAATGAGTAAGCAAGTACGCCAACTACAATAATTCAGGCACTCAATTGGAGGAAAATCAGATGAACAAAATGTACAAGATGCTAGCGACAACGTCAATTCTAGCCATGACAATTATTCCGCTTACTGCAAATGCGCAGCACGTTCCACCCCCTACGATTCATAATGGACAAGGGTTAATTCAACATCAAGCGAAAGTTGTTCCAGCTACGATGGGCTTAGTAACTAATTTCGTTAACGATAAGTCTGGCAAATTCATTACTGTATTAGGTCGAGGTCTTGCTGTAACTGATCAAAGCGAGATTGTTCTATCGATTACTAAAGATACAAAAATTATTGATTCTAAAGGTAACAAAGTGGCATTAAAAACGATTATTGATGAGAAAAGAGTTGTTAAAGCATTTTACGGAGGTAATATTACTCGTAGCCTTCCGGCACAAGGAACTGCACTAACGCTCGTTGTTCAGGATTACACCTTCCTTGGGATAAATGGTGTAGTATCTGAAGTGAGGGAAGACAGTATTGTAGTAAAAGGGACAGACCTCTACTCATCAAATGAAGAGACGGTTATTCTACGATTTGCTAACAAAGCTCAAATCTTAGATCAAAATGGCAAAGTAATTAAAGCTAGCGTAATAGAGCCAGGGATGAGCGTTAAAGCATTCTATGGCCCTGCTGCTACAATGAGTATTCCTCCACAATCAACATCTAACTATATTTTGGTGAACACAATTATCGAAGAAAACGCTCTTGAAAATGCTATTGGTACAGATGGTATTATCACGAGTGTAACAGATAATCGTATTACGGTAATTGGAAATCCAATGGAAAAAGGCGGTACAGATTATGTTATCTTATCCGTGGATGAGAAGACTCAAATCGTGGACGAAGATGGCAATAAATTAACGCAAGCAGATTTGAAAAATGATATTCGCGTCGATGCTTACTATAATGGAGTAATGACAATGATCTATCCAGCTCAAACTCACGCGGATAAAATTGTTGTAAAAGCAATGGAAACGAATAAAGTCGAAGGCACAATTATAGCATCGAACCTTACTGCGGAAGGTCAGGTCTATGTTGATATCAACTCTGACCAATCTAAGACTAACGATATTATTCTAAATATCTCAGATAAGACTAAAGTGATCTCAATGTTTAACAATGGTGCTGATTTGAAAGTCGGTATGAAAATTACAGCGTACCACGAGTCAGCGATGACGTTTTCTTTACCTGGTATAACTAATGCTGAAATTGTGATCGTGAATTCTGACGATAATGCAGTAAATACTCAATAATTTAGTTCTGCTAATAGAACCGCTCCCTAATGGTTAGAGATTAATCTAACAGTTGGAGGTGCGGTTTTTTTGTGGCTATTTTTAATTTGAAGCATAGTAAATCCAATCATGAAGGATATTTTAAAATGTAATATATGGAAATTAGTTATGTTATAATACGTACAAAGGTCAAATGAATTTTGTTATAGATTAACGAAAAAGTCAATCTAGGAGGTGCTAATTTGGAACGAAGAACGCTGATAAAGCTTTTCGTTATTATTTTTACACTATTAGCAGTAACATTATCCTATTTCATTTATCAAAATGAGCAAACTCGTTTATCAAATTCTGTCATAAGCATCGCTGGAAATGAAGAGATCATTCAAAGCTACTTTAATAAAATATATGATGAATCTATAACTGACAAAGGTAAAGTGATAGCGAAAACAGCTGATTTTCAAGTAACAAAATTTGATTTTTTGTATAGTAAATATTCTACAGAAATGTTTAATGAGTTAGGTGCCAATACGAAAAAGACGAATGATAAAAAAATTATTAATAATCTAGTTGCAAGGCAGCTTATGATCGTAGATGCTAAAAGTAAAGGGATTACTGTGGAAGATGATGAGGTAAATACTTTTATTGAAACGATGAAAGATGATTTCTTGAATAGCGAACAAGTTGATGTACAACAAAATGATACATTAATATTATTTAAAGCTTGGGCGCAAAGTGCCAATCTAACATTAGAACAATTTATAGATAGTGAGCTTCTTCGTGACCAATATGAAGAAGGAGCGTACTTTTCAAAATTGTATGAATATCTTAGTACTGAGAAAATCGTGACCTCTATGAAGGATTTTGAAAAATATCAGGATGATCTGTTTGATAAGCAGAGAAGAAACATCGACATTACGTACAAAAATATATAACACAAAAAACAAGAGGTAAGCTTCCGCTGTCGGATCGCTTACCTCTTGTCTTATATTTTATTCCATTAATTACATGTTAGCAATCATTTGACGAAGTACTGTTTGAAGAATACCGCCATTATGGTAGTAATCAACATCAACTAGAGAATCTAGACGAACGATAGCGTCGAATTCAAACACAGTACCATCTTCACGAGTCGCTGTAACCTTAACTTCTTGGCTAGGTTGAACATCGTTAGAAAGACCAGTAATATCGAATACTTCACGACCAGTAATACCTAGAGTTTTCCAGCTTTCTCCGGCTTTGAATTGAAGCGGAAGCACGCCCATACCTACAAGGTTAGAACGGTGAATACGCTCAAAGCTTTCAGCGATAACAGCTTTAACCCCTAGAAGGTAAGTACCTTTAGCAGCCCAGTCACGAGAAGAACCAGTACCATATTCTTTACCAGCGATAACAACAAGGTTTTTACCGTCAGCTTGATACTTCATGGAAGCATCATAGATAGACATCACTTCGTTATCAGGTAGGTAAGTTGTTACGCCGCCTTCAGTACCTGGAGCAACAGCATTACGGATACGGATATTAGCGAAAGTACCACGCATCATAACTTCATGGTTACCACGACGAGAACCATAAGAGTTAAAGTCTTTACGATCTACACCATTATCGATCAAGTATTGTCCACCAGGGCTGTTCACTGTAATGTTACCAGCAGGAGAGATATGATCCGTTGTTACGGAATCGCCCATTAATGCAAGTACGTTAGAGCCTTTAATATCAGCGATCGGATTCAACTCTGTACCAAGGTTAGAGAAGAATGGAGGATTTTGAATATATGTTGATTTCTCATCCCACTCATAGCTTTCGCCTTCTGGAACATCAATAGCATTCCAACGCTCATTTTGTGTAAATACGTTCTCGTATTTGCTATTGAACATTTCAGGGTTAAGTGATGAAGCAACGGCTTGCTTAATCTCTTCATTTGTTGGCCAAATATCTTTCAAGTATACAGCTTCACCTTGTGCGTCATAGCCAATTGCTTCAGTTGAAAGGTCAATGTTAACCGTTCCAGCAAGAGCATAAGCGACAACAAGTGGAGGAGATGCAAGATAGTTTGCTTTAACTTGAGCATGAACACGACCTTCGAAGTTACGGTTACCAGAGATAACAGCTCCAACAGTCATATCATTGTCAGAAATAGCTTGGCTAACTTCTTCTGGAAGTGGACCAGAGTTACCGATACATGTAGCACAACCATAACCAGCAACATGGAAACCAAGAGCTTCAAGTGGTGCGATTAGGTTAGCTTTGTTCAAGTATTCTGTAACAACTAGAGAACCAGGAGTTAGAGAACTCTTCACGTAAGCAGGCTTAGTAAGGCCACGCTCTACAGCTTTTTTAGCTACTAGACCAGCAGCAAGCATAACGCTTGGGTTAGAAGTATTCGTACAGCTTGTAATAGCTGCGATTACAACCGCACCAGTTTTAAGTTCTGTTTCAGCACCATTAGGATGCTTAACTGGAACGCTTTGTGCAATTTTCTCTTCAGATAGACCGTAGCCACCTTTATCAACTGGCTTGCGGATAATATCGTTGAAAGCATCCTTCATGTTCGTAAGTTCAACACGGTCTTGCGGACGTTTTGGACCTGCAAGAGACGGTACGATTGTAGAAAGATCAAGCTCGATAATATCTGAGAAAATAGGATCTGGAGTTTCATTCGTACGGAACATATCTTGTGCTTTATAGTAAGCTTCAACAAGCTCAATTTGATCTTCTTTACGACCTGTTTGACGTAAGAAAGAAAGTGTCTCGCTATCAACTGGGAAGAAACCAACTGTAGCGCCATACTCAGGAGCCATATTAGCTACTGTAGCACGGTCAGGAAGTGAGATGTTAGATAGACCAGGACCGAAGAACTCAACGAATTTACCAACAACACCTTTTTTACGAAGCATTTCAGTAACAGTTAGAGCTAGGTCAGTCGCAGTAGCACCTTCAGCAAGGCTACCTGTTAATTTGAAACCGATAACTTCAGGCATAACGAAGTATAACGGTTGACCAAGCATACCTGCTTCAGCCTCGATACCACCAACACCCCAACCAACAACACCAAGACCGTTGATCATTGTTGTATGAGAGTCAGTACCAACAAGAGAGTCAGGGAATACAACTGTTTCGCCATCAATTGTTTTTGTAGCAGCAACAGATGCAAGATACTCAAGGTTAACTTGGTGAACGATACCAGTTCCTGGAGGAACGGCACGGAAGTTATCAAATGCTGTTTGTGCCCAACGAAGGAAACGGTAACGCTCTTCATTACGCTCAAATTCAACTTTAGTGTTATATTCAAGAGCTTCAGGAGTACCGAAAGCATCTACCATAATAGAGTGGTCAATAACTAGGTCTACAGGAACAAGTGGATTGATTTTCTTAGGATCGCCACCTGCTTTTTTCACTGTGTCACGCATTGCTGCTAAGTCAACAACAACAGGAACACCAGTGAAATCTTGCAATACGATACGAGCAGGGATAAATGGAATTTCTTTATCTTCACGACCATTAGCCCAGTTCGCTAATTGTTTTACATGCTCAGAAGTAATTGCGCGACCGTCGAATTGACGTACTGCTGCTTCTAGAAGCACTTTAATAGAGAAAGGAAGTTTAGAAATATCAGTGAAACCTTGTTGTTCTAATCCACCAAGATGATAATAAGTGAATTCTTTACCGCCAGAGGTTAATGTGGAACGAACAGAATATTCATTTTGAGTAGCCATCATGAGTCTCCTTTTTGTTATAAATTCGATTTAGTTTCACAGAGTGAAACTAAATTTCAAAAACCGTATATGTATAGTATAGCTGTAAAACTACATGGACGTAAAGTCATTTTGTAAGCTTTCTCATAAATATTGTTAAGCATCCCTATAAGGATGAGATTTAATTGTAGTTACCAATATAGGTGGGTTCTAGCGACTCAATTATACAGCACTTCAATTGCATCACTTCATGGTGTTTCATCTCCATAGACCAGAAAAATAGTGTCCATATCACCAATTTTACACAATTCGTCTCCATAGACCAAAAAATTAGCGTCTATAGCGCCAATTCGGTACATTACGTCTTCATAGACCAGAAAAATAGTGTCTATAGCGCCAATTCGATGCATTTCGTCTCTACAGACCAGAAAATTAGCGTCTATACCGCCAATTCGGTACATAACGTCTTCATAGACCAGAAAAATAGTGTCTATACCGTCAATTTGGTACATTTCGTCTCAGTAGACCAGAAAATTAGAGTCTATAGCGCCAATTCGGTACATTACGTCTTCATAGACCAGAAAAATAGTGTCTATAGCGCCAATTCGGTACATTACGTCTTCATAGACCAGAAAATTAGCGTCTATAGCGCCAATTCGGTACACTTCGTCTCAGTAGACCAGAAAAATAGTGTCTATACCGTCAAATCCACGTTCTTTCACAGTGGACAAGAAAATTTTCTAATCACGCATTAGGACGGGCTAGTAGTAACAATTTCTACATGTATTTGCTAGTACTCGCATATAATGAACCAGTTATTCATACGTTGTGCTTGGACGGAATGATTATATATGTTGGGAGGGAAAACATGAGTAGGTCATCAGCTAATACAAAGCGTAAACCGAAAAAGGACCCGAGAGTTAAGAAGCAGGCTGTATTACATGCTACACAGGGGACAAGAGTACAGTCACAGCGACAGTCCAACAATTATATTTCTCATACATTGCAGCAATCCATTATTCCTGTAATCAAAGCATCATTGCCCCCATTAAGCTCGGCTAATCTCAAAGAACGTAAATTAGATTGGAAGCCAGCATTACAGCAATATATAACAAGGTACAATCAAGCTGAAACGGATCAATTTGCACCTCGCTTGAATGACTTGTATAGCGATGAAATACATCAAGAACGAGTAGAAGAAAGACTTGAACGTGTTCGTGAACGTGAACTATTACGAGGTATTCATGCGGAAGGTAGCGAAACCAAGGCAGAAATTATACAAGTGAATGAATTAGATCGAGAGGTTGTTGTACATCTTCGTCTACATGTGAAAAGAAGGTTGCAACAAGATGGTCAACAATATATAGAGGAACGTCATGATCATGAACGGGTATGGTTAATGAACGATCATGATAAATGGTTAATATCCAAAATTGAACCGATTATGTTAGAACGAAAACCTCGGTTTGGTGGAGCAGTTATGGATTGGAATTCTGAACATGAAGCGGAAGAAGAACCGCCTGTCATTGCAGTACCATACTTAAATACAGATCTTATTCCTAATTTCCGTAGAGTGACACAAGGGAAACGCTATCGGCGTGATCTAGTCGTTGCATACGCTGATCAATGGTGGAATAAAGGAAACCCTACTTATGATGAATTTGATTCAAATTGTACGAATTATGTTTCTCAATGTATCTTTGCAGGTGACGTACCAATGATCTATACTAATAGAAGAGATAGTGGATGGTGGTACAAAGGAAGACAGCAAGGTAAAGAATGGTGGAGTTACAGTTGGGCAGTTTCTAAGGCATTGGCATCTTTACTCATGAAACCACGGAAGCAAGGTTTACGGGCTATTGAGAAAGAATACGCTGATGAGTTAGAACTCGGAGACATTATTGTGTATGACTGGAATGGAAATACACGATATCAGCATACGACTATTGTGACGGCATTTGATGCGAAGGGTCAGCCGCTCGTTAACGCTAATACAACAGCAGGCAGACATCGTTATTGGGATTATAAGGATTCGTATGCTTGGACACCTAATACACATTACCGCTTCTTCCACATAACCGACTATGTATAATAGATAACGACACTAATATTCCATGTCTTATATTTAGATATCTCATTCATTAATCGTAGAAATTATAATCAAACATATCATTATAATGATAGTAGTGGAGGCAAAGTAATGGGAAGCAAAGTTAAGGTAGGCCTTGTATACGGTGGTAAGTCTGGGGAACATGAAGTATCATTGTCCACCGCATTTGCAGTAATGAAAGAATTCGACTATAACAAATATGAGATTAAACCTTTCTATATTACGAAGCAAGGTCAATGGATTACTGGTCCATCGATGATAGAGGCACCTGCATCTGGCGAACAATTACGCTTTGAAGCTAGTGAAGCATCAAGTAAAGGAACAACTTACGCAGCATTATTTTCTATTTTTAGCGCACTAGACGGTGTGACGCATGAACAACAAGTCGATATCATGTTCCCGTTGTTGCATGGAACATTTGGTGAAGATGGAACGATTCAAGGTCTATTTGAAATGGCAAATATCCCCTACGTTGGGACAGGAGTACTTGCTTCTTCTGTAGGCATGGATAAAGTATTCATGAAAAAGGCATTTGCTGATGCAAATCTTCCGCAATGTGTATTCCGTTATTTTACAAAAGCACAATGGCTAAAGGATCAATCATTCTTCTTAATGGAATGTGAAATTGCTCTTGGTTATCCTAACTTTGTAAAGCCTGCTAATCTTGGTTCTAGTGTTGGAGTATCTAAAGCTAATAATCGTGAAGAACTTATAAAAGCTATTGATTATGCCTTCCGCTTTGACCGTAAAGTAATTATTGAAGAATTTATAGATGCACGTGAAGTAGAAGTTAGTGTATTAGGAAATGATGAACCTAAAGCATCTATTGTTGGTGAGATTATTTCATCTAACGACTTCTATGACTATAAAGCGAAATATATCGATGGTAAATCAACAATGGCAATTCCAGCTAATATAGATGAAGCCAAAATGACCGAGCTAAGAGAAATGGCAGTTACGGCATTCAAGGCTATTGATGGAACTGGATTATCTCGTGCAGACTTTTTCTTAGAAAGAAAAAGCGGTAACATTTATATTAATGAGCTGAATACATTGCCTGGATTTACACCGTTTAGTATGTATCCATTGTTGTGGCGCGAAAGCGGACTTAATTACCAACAATTGCTTGACGAGTTGTTGAATTTAGCTTTCGAACGTCATGCGGCTAAGCAACAAATTGATTTTGTTGGCGATAATATGTAAAAACTACTTTATACGATGCCCGTCCCTGCTACGGTGGGAGACGGGTGTTTCTGTGATTAGCTAGCAATATGGTATACTTAATGGAATACAAGCATGGCCATTAACATGATGAATAAACATTATAAATATATCGAAGGTGAGGAAAAAATTATGGGATTTCAGTCTGAATTCAACTCTGTATGTAAATTCAAATCTGAGCAAGAGCTTTATGAATTGTTAGAGTACGGTAAGGGTAAAATGGTAAAGAAAGGTTTCAGAGTTTATCCGACTGGTCAGAAGGTTATTGCCTACACACCAAACAATGAAGCAATTGCGATTGTTCTCATATTGGCATCTATCGCTGAAATCAATTTCCAAGGCGAAGAAGTTACACAAGTTGAGATGGAGCTTATTCGTAAATTAACAGAAGAAGAAGCACGCGTGCAAACGGCATTAGCGTATGAGATGTTCTTCGGAGAGCGGTAATATATGAAAGTAAGATTTGGGTTTGTCGCAATGAGTGTCATCCTTGAAAATGCATCCCCATCGAAGACGATGACGTATGCTAGCTTTTCTAAGCTTAATGATCGTCAAGCTGCGATTGGGCGACTTGAACAGATCGCTCAACAAAATTTACATAGTACGTTACGTTTGTTGAAACACGCTCATGGTAATGATGTTAAGCTTTATCGGCTCACATCTAAACTTATTCCACTTGCTACACATGATGGATTGGCTGGATGGGACCCATATCCGATATTAGCTGACGATTTCAAAGCGGTCGGAGACTACGCGTTAGAAAAAGGGATCAGAGTATCACTTCATCCCGATCATTTCTGCGTATTAAGTACACCTCGACCAGAAGTGCTTGCTAATTCTATTAAAGATCTTGAATATCATGTCGACATGCTGGAAGCAATGGGATTAGATGAACGTTCTAAATGTAACATTCATATGGGTGGTGCTTACGGAGATAAGATCACTTCCAGTGCTCGTTTTATAGAACAGTTTAGCAGCCTTCCAGATAGGTTGAAGCATAGAATTACGCTTGAAAATGATGATAAAACATTCAATGTAGAAGAAACTTTAATAGCAGCAGAAGCGGTTTCGGTGCCGATGGTGCTTGATATCCATCATCATGCGGTTAATCCTGGTCATATTACTGACGAAATGCTTACGGAACAATTTTGGCCACGTATCCAAGGAACTTGGGAGAGAGAATTGCATCGATTGAAACTATCTAGCTTAGAGCAACTTCCGGTGAAGATTCACGTTTCCAGTCCGAAAAGTATATCTGATCCAAGAGGGCATGCTGATCTTGTTGAAGTAGCTCCTGTCCTTAAATTCCTGAGAGCTATTGCTTCAAAGGCGAGTCATGTTGATTGTATGTTAGAGGCGAAGTCAAAAGATCAAGCAGTATTTCAATTAATGGACGAGTTGAAGCAACTTGCACTTACATCAGATGACATTTCGATTATCGATGATGCTAGTATTGAAATAAAGACACAGTAAACAACTTTCCCTATTGTTGTTGAGCTAGAATATTATTTTTCTAAGTTTCTACGGCAATAGGAGATTTTCACATATAAGATGTAACCGTTTTCGAAAACTATATTTGAAGAGACCATGAATTTATAATAATATGAATGAGAATATCGAGTAAATGATAGAAAACAATCAAAATTAAGTGAAGAGAGAAGAGTGATAGATCGTGAATGAAGAAAAATTGCCTCCAGTTGTTGGCATTAAGAGTTTCACAGCTGTCGCCATTAATAGTGCAGCAAAAGCTGGAGAATGGATCAAAATAAAGCTAGGTAGCTTTGAGAATCTAGAATTAAAATATTCTACTGCGGATCTAGTTACCGAAATCGACAAAGGGTCGGAACGTTTGATTCGAAAATTAATTGGAACACATTTTCCTGATCATGCTTTTCTAGGTGAAGAAGGTGTTGAGCCTGGTGCAGAAGCATCCTCAAAAGCTATTGCTGATGTGAAAGATGCTGAATATTTATGGATAGTTGATCCTATCGATGGTACAACCAATTTCGTGCATGGATTTCCATTTTTCTGTGTATCAATTGCATTAGCTTATAAGGGCGAGGTCATCGTTGGAGTTATCTATGATCCGATGAAGGATGAGCTTTTCGTAGCTGAAAGAGGTAAAGGAGCTTATGTACACGGTAAAGTACTGACTGTATCCAAGGATGCAACGTTGCAACAAAGTCTTATTGCTACAGGCTTCCCAGCAGACCAAAGGTATGCACTACCACTTAATATGAAGAGCTTACAACATCTTGCACCGAAAGTACGTAATATTCGAGTCTCAGGCTCAGCAGCGCTTCACATGGCTTATGTAGCAGCAGGACGTCTTTCAGGTTTCTGGGAAATGAATTTGAACAGCTGGGATCTTGCAGCAGGTTCACTTCTTATTCAAGAAGCGGGAGGCACGGTAACGGATATTGCGGGTAACCCATATACATTAGAAGTTCGCAATATTGCATCTTCAAATGGGATTATTCATTCAGAGTTAGTTGAGGAATTACAAAAGTCACTACTTTAATAACCTTTGTGAAATTATAAATAATAATGAAGTTTAGATGTTATGAGCTAATTATGAATTGATAGATTTGACAATATAGTGAATAATAGTTGTGATGTAATATTACAAATAGTGATATTTCTCACGGTGTGCGTTATTAAACTACACTAAGATTAGAATATATTAGGGTAAAGGAGCAAAAATATGAAAATTCGTCAAAGCATAGTACGGAAATTCGTGCTTGGTATAACGCTTGCCTCTTCAATTACTTATGCAACGAGCGCATTTATTTTACTTGTGATGGATGGAATGTTTGAAACAATACCAACCTGGTTGTTTGTAGTAGGAACCCTTGCTTTTGGGGTGTTTTGGACAGGATTATTCGGTTATTTTGCTGCGAAATGGTTACTTCGGCCTTTACTCGCTGTGACTAATAATGTTACTGAAGCGGCTACAGGAAATTTGAATGTAGCTTCAGTAGAGATAAAAAGTCGAGATGAAATGTATCAACTTAGTGTGGCTGTAGATACAATGTTACGTCAATTCAGAACAATAGTAGAAAGTATTAAAGAGAATTCAGCACAAACGGATAAACATGTTCAGGAATTGCAAGGTGCAGTCAATCAGTCAGCAGTTCAACTTGAAGGATTGACAGTTCAATCTGAACAGATTACATCTGGTACGAGTATGCAAGCTAGTTCTACTAACTTACTATATTCATCTGCAGATGAACTATATCAATCTGCACTTCATATGCAATCTGAGGCAAATGTTGCTAAACAACGTACGGAGGAAATGAATCGCGCTGCGACTCAAAGTGAAGAAGTATTCCGTTCACTTGTAGATGGCATGCGCAAGTTAGAAGCATTGAACAAAGGTTCTTTAGAAACGATCGACCAACTAAGTCAGCTAGCAGAAGAAATCGGAAATATTTCAAGTGTGGTTGGCGGTATCGCAGATCAGACACATCTGCTCGCCTTGAATGCAGCTATTGAAGCAGCGAGAGCGGGAGATGAAGGTAGAGGGTTTGTCGTGGTTGCTCAAGAAGTTAAGTCTTTAGCGGATAGTAGCGGTCAAGCTGTTGGTGAAATTCGTACATTAATAGATCAGGTTCAGCAAGGCGTTGCTCGTGCTGTGCAATATATTACAGAGCAATATAAGCTCTCTAGCCAAGAGGCAGAGAATGGTGAGAAGTTTGCACAGGCTTTCCATGAAGTGAAAACAGATGCTGTAACTGTGGCAGTTACGGTCGAGAAAATGGCTGAATTACTTGCAAGACAAGCCGTTCAAGTAGATGAGTCACGTGAACAGACAAGTCGTGTAGCACAAGTGGCAGAGAATATTAGAGAAGGCGCAGAACGCGTTCATGATACGTCTCAACAACAAGCAGCAGTGATGGAAGAAATCGCTGCTTCGACTGATGAATTACGTGTGAAATCAACGGATCTTCTGCAGAAAGCAGCTTACTTTAGAACTTAAAATTATACAATGATAAAACCCGAGAGTGGAATGATTCCGCTCTCGGGTTTTTTGTCGTGCTTTACTGTCTCACTTCATATACTTGTATTGAGAAAGTAGACTTAAAGAATAAATCAATCTATTACTGCTAAAGTAATTTTAGCAATTCTAATTATTTAATGAAAATGAAATTGATCATATGTGGAAATTGCAAAAAATGTTTATTGCGATAAAGTTTTTCGATATTCATTTGGCGTTAATCCTTCATGTTTTTTGAATACTTTGCTGAAGTACTTTACATCTGGTATGCCTACCATTTCTGCTATTTTATTAAGTTTAATATTGCGATTTAACAATAAAGATTTTGCTTTATTCAAGCGAAAGCTAGTTACATATTCCGTGAAACTAATAGCATATTCTTGCTTGAATTTTCTTGAAATATATTCACGACTAATTAGAAAAGTATCAGCAATTTCTTGTAAAGTAAGTTCTTCATTATAATGAATCTCTATATACGATACAATATCAGAAAATGAACGTGACTTATTTTGTTGAATACTAGTAATTGCTTGCGATAGGTTCAAGTTAAACTGCAATACCCATTGTCGCCAATCATGTAATTTAATGCTGTAATCGTTGATGTTTGGTGGAATATTTAATGTATCTTGATGTTCCAGCATAGTTAGCAACTCGTTTTTTTGATTGTTCGAAATTTCTTGTAATAATGAGTTACGAAAGCTAAACATATCATCTAACCATAAGTGTAATAAGTGAGGGCTAATGTAACCGTTATTCATAAATTTTTCTATACAGGATATGGAATATTTCTGGATTAAATGTTGATTGCCACTTAGTAAGGCAACTCTCCATTCCTCCTTCACATCAGCAAAAGAATAAGCTACATTATTTTGGAATTGCCTTGTTTCACTACCATCATGCAAATAGGATGCAAAATCGAGCAGATTACGATGATCTAATGCCGAAATCGCTTCGTCATATTGTTTAGCTAGACTAGTTGGAAACTTGACTAGCGTCGTTGTACCGAAGTGGAACTTGCGGGAAAAATGGATATATATGGCATTATTAATTTTGTTTGTGATGAAAGCTCCATTCACTTTATTATCCCACAATAGTAAAATGATTTGATCGAATGAACCCCAGTATTTAAACGCTACGCCATTAAAGTTCCCTCCGATGCACTCATTACAAATATTTTCAATAGCGTAAAGTAAAAGATCCACATCGTTACCGAACCTATCTAATAAAGGTTGGTCTGCATTGTTAATTTGTAATATAACAAGTTGCGCATTAGTAATTTGGTTTGGAATAACAAGATCTTTTTTCAATCGTTGTATAGTGTAGTTAATATTTGCAGTATCATTAATAAGCCCAGAAAGAAGTTTCTCATCATGTACTGGCTTAAGTTGATTAAGCATTATCGATTGATTGAATTGGATTTGGCGAGTATTTTCCTCAGCTAACCATGCCTTAATAGCTGTAGCTACTGCAGAATTTATAATATCAGCATCGATTGGCTTTAATATATAATCGATCCCGCCACATTGTACTGTATTACGCATATATTCAAAATCACCATGTCCACTTATTACGATAAATTTACAAGTTTTTGAGAATTTTTCTATCCAGGTCATTAACGCAATGCCATCACCGGCATCCATCATCATATCCATAATGACAATCTGAGGTTTGTAATCACTCATCATTTCGATTGCCTTGTTCCCACCATCTGCTTCTTTGATTTCATTAATCCCATGTTCTTCCCAATTAACCAATAACCTAATCGCTTTTCGTACGCGAGATTCATCATCAACTATTAAAGCTTTCATTATTATTCACGCTCCAATGTTACTTGTGCAGGAAAAGTAATCATGACAGAAGTCCCTTTGTTTTCAGCATTATTACCAATTTCTAAAGTTGCTTTATTATCGTAAAGTAGTTTTAATCTTGTTAGTACATTACTTAGACCGATAGAAGGATGTGTCGTATCTTCATTGCTATCATGATCAATATGGTTAATTAAATTGATCGCAGTATGCTCTAGTTTTTGATTTAACTCATGCAATTTTTCAGGGGCAATAGGCAATCCATTATTGCTTATTTTGATATATATAACGTTAGCATGTAGTGCATTGACCTGAATCATTAATTGCTGATTATCTTTATTTCGCTCAAAACCATGCTTGAAATAATTCTCTGCGATCGGTTGTAGTATCAACTTTGGTACAGGCAAAGATAGTAAAGTTTCATCAATAGTATATTGTACTGAAAATTGATTTTCATATCGTTCTTTTTGCAATTCAATATAAGCTTTGACATGATCAAGTTCATCGTTTAGCTTAACTACTTTGTTGTTGTTGTGCATACTATACTGCATCATTTTAGCTAGAGAAGAAAGTAGTTTATATATTCGATCATTATTTTGTTCTAAAGCTAAAGTTCCGATAATTTGCAAAGTGTTATTGAGAAAATGTGGGTTTATTTGTGCTTGCATTGCCTTTAGTTGGTTATTTTTACTGGATAATTCTAATTTATACTCCCGTAAAACTAAGTTATTAATCGTTTTCATCATTTCACGAAAA
Organism: Paenibacillus endoradicis; assembly: GCF_024721975.1. Next base: position 97,881 of record NZ_JANQBB010000008.1, read on the forward strand.
CGATTAATAATGTTACTAATTTCATCTTGATTCTTCACGGATGGAATAGCGACATCTAATTGTCCGGTTTGAATTAAACTCATATATCTTGAAAGCTGACGTATCGGCATTGTAATACGAATAGAAATGATGACGGTTGCAATAACAATAGTAATTAATGAGATGGTCAACAACAATAAGTTAATCGTAGCAGCTTTTTTTGTTTCTTTCGTTAAATATGCGATAGGTATTTCCTTCACTAGTTTCCAATCGGTTAAATTGGTTTTTATTTTTTGATAGACAAATAAACTGTTTTCTGATTCAAAATAATCTTGAAGTTGTTCATTAGCTAGCACACCTTCGTCGTACCAATTAGAAGCAAAAGGTTGTCCGTATTGCGTAGCATCATCACTGTAAATTAACTGGTTGTTATGATCAATAATATAGAACTTTTCATCGCCCGAATCATACAAATTATGAACAATGTTAGTAATGGCTTTAATATCAACATCAATTGCTAAGTGACCTATCACCTCTGTGGAAGGTATTTTTTGTATTTTTTTTTGCAAAGTAAATACATGACGAGCAGTATAGTTGTTAGTTGTTAATGATGTTAATCCATACGTATGGCTTAAATGGGTAGGTAATATTTGTTCGTTAGTATCCGTGGTGGGATATACATCGATATTATGGTTACGACTAGGTGTGTTTAATGTAACAAGCGTTGCTTTGTTATTTTTATTTTCATATAAGTACACTTGATACACATCAGGAACTACAGTTGTCATGTAACGCAATGAATCATAAACACGCGATTCACTAAACATATCATTGTAGCCACCTTGAATAAGCGATTGAATCGTATAAATATTAGAGCTTGCTCGATTTAAATTATCTAATAAAGTTGATAAATTATTCGCCCCTTGAAAGAGTAAGTTCATATTTTCTGAAGCCACTCTTTCTTTTAGAGATTCGTTCGTATAAAAATAACTGACGAACATCGTAGCTGAAATGGGAATAATAGTTGCAAGTAATAAAAAAACAATTAACTTACTTCGAATCGTTTTAAACTTCAATCTAACACTTCCAATCAATATTTTACCCCTTTTAGTTCACGCTAGTAGGTATTTGTTTGTTCTTCATATCACTATAATGACATTAATATAGCATAAAAGAGTTAAGAAGGGAGATACCTCATGAAAAAAAGACAGACGGAATGGGGACTGCAATCGTTCTTTGTTGGACCCGTGTTTATATTCTTCGTTCTTATTATGATAGTACCATTTGTATTAGGGATGTACTATTCATTAACGGATTGGAATGGTATCGCAAAAACAGTCAACTGGGTAGGATTTAGTAACTTTAAAACGCTTTTCACGAATGATTCTAACTTTTGGGAGTCGTTTTTATTTACCGCTAAGTTTACCATTGTTGGTGTAGTGTTGGTTAATATAGTAGGCTTTGCTTTTGCATATTTATTAACGAATGCATTAAAGCTACGGAACGTTATGCGTACGATTTTCTTTATGCCGAATGTTATTGGCGGCTTACTATTAGGGTTTATATGGCAGTTTATTTTTGTAAAAGGGTTTGATACCGTTTATAAACTTACTGACTGGTCATTTTTTGGACTAGCGTGGCTAGGTGATCCAACTACTGGATTTTGGGGTATTGTTACTGTGTTTGTATGGCACTCAGCTGGTTACTTGATGGTAATTTATATATCATCTCTAACTAATGTACCGAAAGAAGTTGTTGAAGCGGCAGAAATTGATGGAGCTAATCGCTGGCAAATGTTGCGCAGTATTACGATTCCTTTAGTCATGCCAGCAGTTACGATTTGTTTATTTTTAGCTATATCTTGGTCATTTAAAATCTTTGATATTAACTTATCGTTAACCGCAGGCGGACCGTACAAATCAACAGAATCTGTTGCTATGAACATTTACAATGAAGCGTTCCAAAATAACCGTTATGGACTTGGTACCGCGAAAGCATTACTGTTCTTTGTGACAGTAGCTATTATTACATTATTCCAAGTTCGCTTAACGAAAAGTAAGGAGGTAGAGGCATAACGATGAAACCATACAATGGTAAAACACTCATTCTAGAAATAGGGATGGTGCTAGTTTCACTCGTTTTTCTCGCACCGTTTTACTTCCTTTTAGTAAACTCTGTCAAACCTTTTGGAGAGATTATGTCGGATGCTGCAAGCTGGCCGCAAGTTTTTCAGTGGGAAAACTATACTAAAGCTTGGCAATTAACTCGTTTTCCAGAAGCGTTTCTCAATTCTTTTGTTATTACAGTTGTCGGAGTAGTGTTAATTGGACTAATTAGTTGTATGGCTGCTTACCGAATGGTTCGTGCTAATACAACATTTAATCGGATTTTTCTACTCGTATTAGTTGCGGCAATGGTCGTACCTTTTCAGACGATTATGATGCCACTGATTCGTGTTATTAGTGAATTAGGTTTAATGAATTCGAAAGCAGGGTTGATTATTAGTTATTTAGGGTTAAGTACCCCGATGGCCGTCTTTCTCTTTCATGGATTTGTTAAATCGATTCCATTAGAAATTGAAGAAGCGGCTACTGTTGATGGTTCTACTCGCATTGGCGTCTTTTTCCGAATTGTATTACCAATGTTGAAGCCGATGCTAATGACGGTCATTGTATTGAATACATTAGCTATCTGGAATGATTACTTGTTACCATCGTTAATATTGCAAAAACCAGATCTTAGAACGATCCCATTAGCAACGTTTTCGTTTTTCTCAGAATATACGAAACAATGGGATCTTGCGCTGCCGGCATTAGTACTTGGCGTTACACCAGTTATAGTATTTTTCCTGTTTTTACAACGGTACATTGTAGAAGGAATAGCAGCCGGCTCAGTCAAAGGGTAATAACCTAAATGTTATTATAAATTAATGAAATTAAAGGGGGATTAATTCAATGCAAAAGAGTAAAATTTTCAAATTAGTACCTATTTTGTTGGCTATGATACTAGTATTAGCGGCTTGTGGTGGTAATTCGAATGGTGGTAATGGAAACAAACAAGCAGATGGATCACAAGAGAAAAAGACAGTTACCGTGTTCCAATTTAAGACTGAAATTGTAGAAGGATTACATGAATTGGCAAGAGCGTTTGAAGCGGAACACCCAAATATTAAAGTCGATGTACAAACAGTAGGCGGTAGTGGCGACTACGAAGCTGGATTAAAAACAAAGTTTGCTTCCGGTGAAGGACCAGATATCTTTTCCAATGGTGGTTATTCAAAATTACTGTTGTGGGAAGAACGAATCGAAGATTTATCAGATCAACCATGGGTGAAAGACATTGCACCGGCAGCGGCTGATCCGGTTACTCTAGATGGGAAAGTATTTGGCTTGCCTCTTAGTATGGAAGGATTCGGGTATATATATAATAAAGACATTTTTGCAGAACTAGGAATTGATCCGTTGCCAAAAACATACTCTGAGCTAGAAGCAGCGGCTAAAACAATTGCTGAAGCTGGCATAACTCCATTTGCTAATGCATATTACGAGTGGTGGTTAGTTGGTAGTCAAGGCGTTAGTGTAGCATTTAACAATCAACCAGATACGAGTGCATTTATTGATGGATTGAATGATGGAACAACTACGATTGCCGGCAATGAGCACTTTTTGAATTGGGCGAAATTGATGCAATTAACATTAGACTACGGAAATAAAAATCCATTGACAACTGACCATAATACAGCTGTAACGATGTTTGCTAATGGCGAAGCAGCCATGATGCAACAAGGTAACTGGACGCAAAATATGATTGATAGTATTAATCCTGATCTGAATATGGGCGTATTACCGATGCCTATTAGTGATGATTCAGCAGTAACGAGCAAAGTAACAGTGGGTGTCCCTGTCAACTTAGTCGTTAATAAAGATTCAAAAGTAAAAGAAGAAGCAAAAATATTCTTAAATTGGCTTGTAAAATCTGATATGGGGAAAGAATATATTACGAAAAATTTCAAATTCATTCCAACGTTAACTACAATTGAAGCGACTCCAGAAGATTTGGGAGAGCTTGCTACTAGTTTGGTTGAATATGTAGATCGTGGTGAAGCATTCCCTAATATTTCTGGTAAATATCCAGATGGTGTGACACAAGAATTTGGTAGTGTCATTCAAGAGTTTTTGGCAGGAAGAGTGGATGCACAACAATGGACAGAAAATATGCAAGCTGCTTGGGATAAACTAAAATAATAAATTATATATTTATGTAGTATCGGGCTGTTCCAATGAAATCATTTGATTCTGAGGAACAGCCTTTATGTAAGTAAATATAATCATTCGCAAACAGCTAGAAATGGAGGGCTTAGGTGATGATTGATCGGATGCAAGTAGGCGTAGTTTATTATCCGGAACAATGGGATTCAGCTAGATGGGAAGCAGATATTAAGCAAATGAGAGAAGCCGGAGTTACCGTTGTTAGGTTGGCAGAGTTTGCGTGGTGTCGGATGGAGCCTGCACCAGAAAAGTATACTTTCGATTGGCTGGATGAAGTAATTGGCTTGTTTGCTCAAAATGACATAGCAGTTATTCTCTGCACACCTACTAATACTCCGCCTCGCTGGCTGACAGATCAACATCCGGATGTTCTCCCTATTAATGCAAGTGGGATGACTACACATGCTGGTGTCAGAGGTCATCGTTGTTTCAATAGTATCTCATTAAAATATTATGCAGCATCTATTATTAATCAGATGGCTATTCGTTATGGGTCACATCCAGGAGTTATCGGTTGGCAAATTGATAATGAATTTTGGATGCTGGATTGTCATTGTCCTCGTTGCAATACGACATTCAGACAATGGTTAATCCAAAAATACGAAACAGTAAGCAAATTAAATGAAGCGTGGGGGACGATTGTCTGGAGCGGAGAATACAGCGACTGGCAACAAGTTACTGTTCCTTATGGAGGTTCTCGCTTTCAAAACCCATCTTATTTACTAGACTTTGCTAGGTTTCAATGGGATATGATGGAATTGTTTTTGACAGAACAAATAAATACTATTCGTCAATATAGTAAGCAGCAGTTTATAACCCATAATTTTCACACATACCCACCACGGTTAAATCTACACCAGCTTGGTCGTGCACTGGATGTTGCTTCTTTTGATTATTATCCGAATACCGATCCTCATAAGCAAACAACTGGTCCGTATAGCGGAGCTTTGTCGCTTGATGTTACACGAGGTATCAAAAGAAAAAACTTTTATATTATGGAACAACTTAGTGGTGCACCAGGTTGTTGGTTTCCGTCATGGCGAGCTCCTTATCCAGGATTTATACGAGCTTTTACTTGGCAAGCTATTGCAAAAGGTGCAGATAAAGTATTACATTTTCGCTGGCGCTCGGCAACAATTGGAGCGGAGCAATTTTGGCAAGGGTTAATTGATCCGAGTAATGTGCCAGGACGAAGATTTTTAGAGTTTTCGCAATTGGCACAAGAAGTGAATCGCTTGTCGCCGAAATTAATAGATACGACATTTCAGCATCAGGTAGCTATTTTAATGTCACATGAAAATATGGAAGCGATGCGTATACAGTATCAATCGGACGGCTTTGATTATTACGAAAATATAAAAGATTATCACCGTATATTGACCAAATTGGGTGTCGGCTGTGATGTCATAGAAGTGGGAGCTCCACTCGATCAATATAAACTAGTAATCGTGCCAAGCTTATATGTAGTAAATGAAGAAACGGCTAATAGGCTTGAACAGTTTGCACAAGCAGGAGGTACAGTGTTATTAACATTTCGTTCTGGAGTGAAAATGGAGAATAATCATCACATCGAAACGATGCTTCCAGGATATTTGCAGAAAAGCTCAGGTATTTATGTGGAAGAGTATGATGCAATTGGTCAAAGTACTCAAGCTATTCGAGATGAAGATGGAGAGACATATACTGCTTCTATCTGGTGCGATATTGTCAGTTTACAAGGTGCAGAAGCGATTGCTTGGTACCAAGATGAATTTTACAGTGGTACACCAGCAATAACCTGTAACCGAGTAGGCAAGGGGAAAGTGTACTATGTAGCTACACATCCAGATGAAGCTTATCTTCGTAAGTTAATAACCCGCTTAGCTAAGGAACAGCACATAAAATATGATGCTAACTTACCAGACGGAGTGCAAATAATAGAACGATTTAACGAGAGTAACAAGTACCTCTTTATTATGAATCTGAGTAGAGTGGATGTAACAGTCCCACTTGAAAGTCCAGGTTATAGTCTGCTTAGTGCAGAAAAGAGAGAAAAGAAGATAGAGCTTGCACCTTATGAATTAGATATTTTAGAAATACCTTTGTCTTCAGGATGATGCTTCCGAAGGGGATTTTTTTGTTTTCTACGAAGTCTTTACAAGTAGCTAAAAGTTTAAGTATATGCTTTCGAAGCGAACTGTTTTCTATAAAGAATATACAAGTAGCTAAAAAAAGTTTTCAGGAGGCGTGAACAATGAAATTTCAAAATCCGATAATCCCAGGATTTTATCCTGATCCTAGCATTTGTCGTGCCGGTGATGACTACTATATTGTAACTAGCTCTTTTGGTTATTTCCCAGGAATTCCAATTTGGCATAGTAAAGATCTCGTGCATTGGCGGCAAATCGGTCATTGTTTAACAAAAGAAAGTCAGTCGCAGTTAGAAGGAGCGAAAATTTCTGAAGGAGTTTGGGCACCAACCATTCGTTATCATCAAGGACGCTTTTATATGGTTACGACAAATGAAAAGAAATGTGGTCATTTCTACGTGTGGACAGACGATCCTACGGGCGAGTGGTCAGAACCAATCTATGTAGATCAGTCAGGTATTGATCCATCCCTTTTATTTGAAGATGGCAAAGTTTATTTTACTAGTACAGGGACAGAACACGGAATTGGTATTTATCATTGTGAAATTGACATTGAGACGGGTGAGAAATTAACGGATACACATTTCATTTGGCAAGGTACTGGGGGGAAATTTACAGAAGCTCCTCATTTATATAAAATAAACGATTACTATTATTTAATGTGTGCTGAAGGTGGAACAGAGTATGGACATACAGAGGTAGTTGCCCGTAGTAAATCTCCGTATGGACCATTCGAGTCATGTCCGTATAATCCCATTCTTACTCATCGTAGTTCAGGTCGTAAAATTCAATCGACCGGTCATGCTGATCTAGTACAAGCAGTAGATGGAAGTTGGTGGGCAGTGTTTCTAGGTGTACGTCCAGTCGCTTATCCATATCGACATCACATTGGTAGAGAAACATTTTTAGCTCCTGTCCACTGGACAGAAGATGGTTGGCCGATAATAGGCAATCAAGGTACGGTTGAATTAGAAGAACTAGCTCCAAACTTACCATTTGTGAAGTGGGAGCATAGGTCTAATCGAGATGAATTTACTGATGCTTATCTCAATGATTGTTGGACATTTATCCGTAGCGGAGTACAAACGACATGGTCTTGTTCGGAGAGAGAAAGCTTTCTAATGATTACTGGTTCTTCCGATCGCTTAAATAGTGGTGGTTATCCTGCATTTATTGGGCGCCGGCAACAACATCATAGATGCGAAGTCACGGTGAGAATGGAATATGATCTTCATGAGGACGATGAAGCGGGTTTAACCGTATTTATGGATGATAGGCATCATTACGATCTTGCATTGACTAAAGTTAATGGTCAAATACAGTTTGTATTGCGAAGGCAAATTGGTAGCTTAATCGACGAAAAATATTCCAAACCAATAGATGGCACGGATGTGGAAATACGGATAGAAGCAACTAAGGCAGACTATTTATTTTATTACCGAGAAGGCAAAGAGCAGTGGAACAAGATAGGTGAAGGGGAAACTCGTTTACTATCTACAGAAGTTGCTGGCGGATTCACAGGAGTGTTTATTGCAATGTATAACTATTCACGTTATAAAACAAAAGCATATTTTGATTGGTATGAATATGAGGGTAAGGAGTAGATCACATGATAGAGACAACTAAAGATGAACAATATATTATATTGAACAGCCCGGTCGTTATGCCCAAAGCATCAGGTTTTTTATGGAATGATCATATGATGATGGATGTTAATTGTAGAGGCTATACTATTTCACAATTTATGCAACCTGAACCAGCAAAATATTCATATGCTCCCAATTTAGAAATGAAAACATTTATGCAGCCTGAACAGCCTTATTATGCTCATCATCCAGGACGCTTTATATATATAAAGGATGAGGAAAGTAAGGAGTTATTTTCAGCTCCGTATGAACCTGTACGCGCCATGCCAGACCAATACCAATTTATTGTTGGGAAGCATGATATCTCTTGGAAAGTAGTATTTAACGATATAGAGCTAAATATGTCGCTTTCTTTATCACCTGAAGAGCCTATTGAAATGTGGAAAGTAACAGTCAAAAACAACTCGAATAGAGAGCGGGAAATTAGTATTTATCCGTCGTTTACGATTGGATATATGTCCTGGATGAATCAAGCTGGTCAATATGAGGCCGATCTACAGGGAATTGTTTGTACCTCGATTACTCCCTATCAAAAGTATACGGATTACGAAAAAATAAAAAAATTAAAAGATATGACTTTTTTATTAGCCGATAGAGCGCCACTTAGTTGGGAAGCGAATTGGGAAGTGTTCGAAGGAGAGGGAGGCATCACTGCTCCGTCAGCGTTAGCAAATGAAACATTAAGTAATAGTGACGCTCGTTATGAAACACCTGCTGCTGTCATGCAATATTGCTTTACATTGGATGCGGGAGAAGAAGAACAACTTCGCTTCTTATTCGGACCTGCTCACAATAAACAAGATATTGCAGCGATAAGAGATAAATATTTTGTGAAAACGAATGCAGGGGGAGAAGACGGTTTTGCGATAGCGCAGCAATCATATAAGCAGTACATCGAGCGTGGGACAGGTAATATGACGATTCAAACTCCAGATACTTCCTTTGATCAATTTGTGAATCATTGGTTACCGAGACAAATTTATTATCATGGGCAGACGAATCGTTTAACTACAGATCCGCAAACTCGAAACTATTTGCAAGATAATATGGGAATGAGCTATATTGATCCGTCAACCGCGCGTCAAGCTTTTCTTACTGCCATGCAGCAACAAGCTGCGAGTGGTGCCATGCCAGATGGAATTGTTTTGCATAAAGATGCAGAGTTGAAATATATCAATCAAGTACCGCATACGGATCACTGTATCTGGTTACCGCTTAGTTTAATAACCTATTTAGATGAAACAAATGATTATTCTATTTTAGAAGAACTAATTCCATTTAAGGATGATCCAAAGCCTGTTAGCGTGTTTGAACATATCGTGCGTGCGATGAATTGGTTAATCACGACGAGGGATGAGCGCGGACTCAATTATATAGAGCAAGGCGATTGGTGCGATCCTATGAATATGGTTGGCTACAAAGGTAAAGGTGTTTCTGGGTGGCTAACGATCGCTTCCGCTTATGCTTTTAAAGTATGGGCAGAGATTTGTGAAAATGCTGGACAACCAGATGTTGCAGAGCAGTTCAGAACAGAAGCAAAACAGACAAATGAAATAGTGAATAAATATTTGTGGGATGGAAATTGGTACGCTAGAGGGATAACCGATGACAATGTTCTGTTCGGTATTCATACCGATGAGGAAGGTAAAATATTTATCAATCCTCAAGGCTGGTCGCTAATGAGTGGAGCAGCAGATGAAGAAAAACAACCGAAAATTTTACAAGCGGTAGAAGAGTTATTAGAAACTCCATATGGTGTGGAAAAATTAGCGCCTTCATTTACAAAAATGCGTGAAGATGTAGGGCGTGTAACGCAAAAACATCCGGGTAGTGCGGAAAATGGTGCAGTATATAATCATGCGGCAGCTTTTTATATTTTTGCTTTATACCAAGTGGATCAACAGGATAATGCATACCGCTTATTAAGAAAAATGATTCCTGGTCCAGATCTAGCTGATATTATTCATCGTGGTCAATTACCAGCTTTTATACCGAATTATTATCGCGGGGCTTACCGTCAAATACCTCGAACTGCGGGAAGATCGAGTCATTTATTCAATACAGGGACAGCAGCTTGGGTTTATCGCTGTATTATTGATGGACTATTTGGCGTGAAAGGAAGTAAGGATGGACTATCGATTTCTCCTCAGCTTCCGTCTGACTGGCAAACGGCATCGATTCAACGCCAATTTAGAGGTGCAGAGTTTCATGTTGTAATTGAGCGACATACAGATGTACAAGAAATGGCTATTTATGTGGACGATCAGGTCATAGAGGGTCATATTATTAAAAATATCCAAGCTGGTGAAAAATATGATGTCCTTGTAAAGTTACCGCAAACAGATATGCAATAGTATTAGAGTGACTAGTTATTTAAAGTGATGCGGTTTCATTTATTGATAATTATAACAATGTAGATAAAGGTGGAGAAACGATGAAGTTTACTGATGGAAATTGGATGATCCGTGAACAGTATGAGGTGAAAAGTGCAGTAGAACCATATGATCATTTTATAGAAAATAATGAGCTAACTGTGCACGCATCTCCACGTCCAATACTCATTCGATCCAATATATTGAATACGCCGTTGTTAACCGTTCAGTTTCATTCGCCAAGACCTGGAATTATCGGTGTAAAGTTAGTTCATTTTGATGGCATAGAACCACGTGGACCGCACTATGTTTTGACTCCAGAGACGGGCGATTATGTGCATATCGAAGAAACGGACAATGAAATAATATTTACTAGTGGTTCGTTACGTGCTCATGTGCTAAAAGGGGAAGAGTGGAATATTTCATTCTATCGAGGAGAGAAGCGACTGACGGGTAGCCGAGTGAGGTCGATGGCCTACATCATAGAAGGTAACACAAAGACATATATGCGGGAAGAATTAGACTTAGGCGTAGGTGAGTTAGTTTACGGATTAGGTGAGCGATTTACTTCTTTTGTGAAAAATGGTCAAGTGGTTGATATGTGGAACAAAGACGGTGGAACAAGCTCGGAGCAAGCGTACAAAAATGTTCCATTCTATATAAGTAATGAAGGCTATGGTGTATTTGTTAACCATCCAGAACTTGTTTCCTTTGAAGTTGCCTCGGAAAAAGTGAAAAAAGTGCAGTTTGCAGTAGAAGGAGAATCGTTGGAATACTTTGTTATCGATGGTCCGGATATGAAGGATGTATTAGTGAAATATACAGACTTAACCGGCAAACCGGCATTGCCTCCAGCGTGGTCTTTTGGTTTATGGCTGACAACGTCGTTTACGACTAGTTATGATGAAGAAACAGTTAATACATTTATTGATGGGATGGCTGAAAGAAATTTACCGCTCAGTGTCTTTCACTTCGACTGTTTTTGGATGAGCGGTTTTCATTGGACAGATTTTACTTGGGATAAACAAACGTTTCCAGATCCAGTAGGGATGCTGCAACGCTTGAAAGCAAAAGGGATGAAAATCAGCGTATGGATTAATCCTTATATTGCCCAGCGCTCTAAACTGTTTGCTGAAGGAAAGAAACATGGTTATTTGCTCAAAAAACCTGATGGTAATGTGTGGCAGACGGATATGTGGCAAGCAGGAATGGGAATTGTCGATTTTACCAATCCAGCCGCTTGTGAATGGTTCGCCCAATATTTACGTGATTTGATTGATCAAGGCGTCGATAGTTTTAAGACTGATTTCGGTGAACGAATTCCAACCGAGGTTGTGTACTATGATGGTTCAGATCCACAAAAAATGCATAATTACTATGCGTATTTGTACAATAAAGTTGTCTTTGAAGTATTGGAAGAAAAATTAGGTAAAGGTGAAGCGGTAGTATTCGCTCGTTCCGCAACGGCTGGTGGTCAGCAGTTCCCTGTCCATTGGGGTGGAGATTGTAATTCCGATTATGAATCGATGGCAGAAAGTTTACGTGGCGGTTTGTCATTAGGATTATCTGGATTTGCCTATTGGAGCCATGATATTGGTGGTTTTGAAAATAAGCCGCAAGCCGATGTGTTTAAACGTTGGTTGGCATTTGGTTTGCTTTCTAGTCATAGTCGTCTTCATGGAAGCAAATCGTATCGAGTGCCATGGGTATACGACGAAGAAGCGGTAGATGTTACTCGTTATTTCACTAATTTAAAATGTAAACTGATGCCTTATTTATATAAATCGGCAACACAGGCGCATGAACAAGGTATTCCTATGATGCGTGCGATGGTGTTAGAATTCCCTAATGATCCTGCAGTAGAGTATATTGATCGACAATATATGTTGGGAGATCATTTGTTAGTAGCTCCAGTCTTAAGCGCAGATGATGTTGTAAAATATTATTTGCCGGCAGGGAAGTGGACTCATTTCATAAGTGGTGAAGTGATAGAGGGTGGAAAGTGGTTAAAGGGAGAATATGATTTCTTCAGTTTACCTCTATATGTTCGTCCGAATACGATCGTCGTACATGGAGCGAATGATACTCGTCCAGATTATGACTATGCTCTTGATGCGACGATAGCTATTTATCAGTTAGAAGATGGAAAGCGCACCGCTACTACTATTAATAATGCGAGTGGACAAGTAGAAGTGAGCGTGCAAGCGGCGAGAGAACAGGATAAAATAACGATAGACGTTGCAGGCAGTGGTAAGCCATTCTCTATTCGAGTTTATGATGATAAACAAGTAACAGCAATCGATGGAGGAATTGGAGAAATCATCGACGGGATAGTTAAAATTCCAGCTGGTAAGGAACAAATAACGTTAACGCTACAATTATAAACTGCTCCATGTCTAGTTGATAGTATAAAATACAAAATAGTTAGATGAGAAACCTCAGCTCATTTGAACAGAGCTGAGGTTTTTTGCTATGCAGCCTCAAAGCTTGGAATTGACTTGCGCTCAAGCGGACATTACAACCCCAAAAGACGGAGCACTACTTACGTAAGGAGGAAACGCAAGTGTACAAGTTGGTACACGCGTACTTACAATGTTTTTGCAAGAAACATACATCGGAAGCTTATACTAAAGTTCCCAGGTTCGCTTCATATTCGATGCTGACTAAGCTACGTTAGCATAGACATTGGTATCTAATTCCGCTTTTTGAACTACATCTCAAAGAAGTGTTTCAGCTCCATCGATAAATACCTCACTCCCCGTCACATGGCTTGATCTTGAGGATGCTAGAAATAGTACTAGATCAGCAACTTGTTCAGGCTGGCCTGGGGAGTGTTCAAGTGGCTGGCTTCCTTGAGGGTATGTAACTGGAATTTCAATTTTACTCACTTCTGGTTGGCGGAAGGTGTTTTCTCCAATATTCGTTGCAATAGCTCCAGGGCAGATGACATTTACTCTAATTTTGTAGCGAGCAAGTTCTAGTGCTGCCATCTTTGCGAAGGCAACTTGACCAGCTTTGGAGCTACTATAAGCAGACATACCGAAGCTTGAAAATTTGCGACTACCATTAATTGAACTTGTAACGATGATGCTACCACCATTAGTTTTCATATGAGGGATGGCATATTTTACGGTTAGAAAGGTACTTTTAAGATTGGTAGTTAATGTTTCATCCCATTGCTTTGGCGTAATATCTTCAATAGGGGCTACAGTACCGTTAATTCCCGCATTTGCAAAAATAATATCTAGCTGACCAAATTTCTCTACTGCTTGATTCACTGCCTTCTCCACACGTTCTGGATTAGCAACATCGGTATCGATGAATAAGCAAGTACCTCCAGATTGTTCAATATGTTGGACGGTTTTTTCTGAACGCTCATTATTCAAATCAACTAATACAATTTTTGCCCCTTCTTGTGCCATCAGTAGCGCTGTTGCATGTCCGATACCGGAAGCAGCACCAGTAATTAATGCGACTTTTCCTTTAAGTTGTTGCTGATTCATTGTGTATACCTCCTGAACTATTTATGGTTGCTATTAGACAAAAGTATTTGCGATCATGATGTATTGTTTTACAAGCATTTCTATTAAGATGACCAATTACGAGAGAAATACCCATAAATAGTATCAGTCTAAACAATAAATTAATAATGACTAAATAGAGAGACCTCTAAAATACTAATAAGTTGACATTTATAATTTGAATATGTAATATACATTAAAATTGAATAATTAAAAGTCAGTGATAAAGAGAGTAATTCATTGGAACTGGATAGCGAATTAGGGATAGTGAAAGCCTAATACACGACCAATGGATGAACCGCACTTTTGAGATATTTCTTGAACAATGAGTAGAGAAAATCGGGGAGACACCTCGTTAACAACGGAAAGCGGTCACTTATAAGTGGCAACTAGAGTGGTACCACGGGAAATTATGCTCTCGTCTCTTATTTAGAGACGGGAGCTTTTTTATTTGAGAGGAGAAAAGAAGATGATCTATGAACAATTGGCATCTCTTATTGCCCAAGCATTAAACGATGAATTATCGAATGAAGAGGTTGAAACATTACTAGAAAAACCAAAAAATTCGGAGATGGGGGATATAGCATTTCCGTGTTTTACATTAGCGAAAAAGCTAAGAAAAGCACCTCAACGCATTGCATCAGAATTAGCAGAGAAGCTACAAGCAGAAGAGATTCAAGAAATAAATGTAGTAGGTGGGTATGTAAATATATTTCTCAATCAAGAGAAACTTACGAATCATGTATTACATGCCATCATGAACAATAAGGATCAATATGGCTCAAGTCCATCAAGAAAAGAAAATGTAGTCATTGACTACTCTTCACCTAATATTGCTAAACCGTTCTCAATGGGACACTTAAGATCAACAGTAATTGGGCATGCGCTCGCTAATATTGCTGAAAAAAGTGGATACACGGCAGTTAGAATTAATCATCTAGGAGATTGGGGTACACAATTCGGCAAATTAATCGTTGCTTATCGACTGTGGGGAAATAAAGAGGCTATAGAAGCGTCCCCAATTCAAGAACTGTTGAAGATTTATGTGAAGTTTCATGATATGGCTGAAACGGATGAATCGTTGAATGAGCAAGCACGTGCTGCCTTTAAATCACTAGAAGACGGTGAAAGTGAAGCACTTGCCCTGTGGAAATGGTTCCGTGACGCTTCACTAACTGAATTTGAGACCATCTATCAAATATTAGGGATAACGTTTGATTCCTATACTGGTGAAGCATTCTACAATGATAAAATGAAACCGATTGTCGCAGAGTTACAGGAGAAAAACCTGCTTACATTATCAGATGGTGCATATGTAGTGGAAATGGATGATCAAATGCCGCCATGTCTAATTACGAAGACGGATGGAGCGACATTGTATGCTACGCGTGATTTAGCAGCAGCTGTCTATCGTCATAATGAATATAACGCAGTGAAAACATTTTATGTAGTAGGTAATGAGCAGTCGCTTCACTTTAAGCAATTGTTTAATGTTCTTAACAAGATGGGATATGAGTGGGCGAATGAGTTACAGCATGTTCCATTTGGTATGATGCTGAAAGATGGCAAGAAAATGTCTACACGAAAAGGAAAGGTTGTTTTGCTAGCTGATGTATTAGCAGAAGCGGTCGATACGGCAATGCTGAACATCGAAGCGAAAAATCCAAATTTAGAGCAGAAGGCATTAGTTGCGAAGCAAGTTGGAGTTGGAGCAGTTATTTTTAATGATCTAAAAAATGATAGAATGAACGATATTG
Source organism: Paenibacillus endoradicis (assembly GCF_024721975.1). Next base: position 113,553 of record NZ_JANQBB010000008.1, read on the forward strand.
AGTTCTCTCTTGAACAAATGATGAATTTTGAAGGGGAGACAGGTCCATACGTGCAATATACATATGCTCGTATTTCATCAATTCTTGAAAAGGGGAACTATAAAGATCAATCCTTAGACTTTACAGCTTTAGGGGAATACGCTTGGCCAATTATAGTTATGTTAGAACAATTTCCGTTGACGGTACAAAAGGCTTTTCTATTAGCAGACCCATCACAAATCGCAAAATTCAGTTTACACTTAGCTAGAGCATTCAATAAATATTACGCTCATACAAAAGTGTTAAATGATGATGAATATCAGCAAATGAAGTTAGCATTCGTTCATTGTGTAGCAATAATTCTGAAAGAATCATTAAGAATGCTTGGAATTTCAGCTCCAAATAAGATGTAATAACAACACGAATAATTTCAGGAGATGCTGCTTGTTATCGCGGTATCTCCTTTTTTTATGTGGCTTGATAGGTTTTGGATGCAGCAAGAGTTAAAGATATTTACTAGCTTCTCGGATACTTAACGGTGCAAGTTGCTCTCGATACTTCTCAATGAAATCACTTACCCATTGAGGGTTAGTTTTACTATAATCACGTAAGCTCCAGCCAATTGCTTTATTGATAAAAAATTCAGTTTGTCCAAGATTATTTGTAAGAATCATATTTAGTAAGTCGGTGTTTGTCTTTTCCTTGCGTGAAAGCTGGTGATCGATAGCGATTCTTCTAAGCCAAATGTTTTCGTCGGTACTCCATGTAATCATTAACTGTTCTACCTCAGTATTAGCAAGTGCAATATATCCGACTAACCCATCAATTCCGTCGACAGTATCCCACCATGACTTTGATATTGCTAGTCTCTTCAAATGGGGAATATCTGTAGCAGTAAGATATTTCTTCATAAGCATTAGATAATCAAGTGCTACATATTGATACTCTCTAAACGGACGATCCCAACATTCATTAATGAAATTCCAATCGATCTGTTTTTCTTTCTTTGCTTGTTGGAAATATGGTTTATGTAATGCTTTTCGCATCGGAGTTGGAATTCCTAGAAAAGCGAATTGATCTCGCATGTATGCACTCATTTTTACAGCTTGCTCAGCATTCCCACTATTTTCTATGTCTATTATTAAATTTGTAAAATTCATCGTTTGCTCTCCTTTAATCTATATATTTTAAATAATTTCGAATTGTTGCGATTACAACGTTAAATAGGATCACTTATGTTGAATTAAGCTATAATGAAATTGAGGTGAGCAATTGATGGTAGTTACAAGCGTATCGGATGAGCAATGGCAAGCAATTATAAATAACGATTTGTCTTATGACACACAGTTTTGGTACGGTGTACATTCTACCAAAATTGTATGCAGACCTTCTTGCCGTTCGAGAACGCCTCGACGTGATGGGATTACAATATATGATAATATTCAATTGGCACTCGCGCAAGGTTATAGATCTTGTAAGAGATGCAAGCCAGAAGGTATAACTGTACCACAGCAACAGTGGATAGACAGCGTGCAACTATGGATTGACGAGCATTTGCATGAACAATTAACGCTCAGTAAGATCGCCACACATAATCATAGCAGTCCTTATCATTTACAACGTGTCTTCAAACAACAATTAGGCATTAGTCCTAACGGTTATATTCAGCAGCAAAGAATGAAAGAAGCTGCACAATTACTTGTAACAACTAAGCTATCCGTTACAGCAATTGGTGAACAAGTTGGTATGGAAAATGCTACTTATTTCAATACATTATTCACGAAAATTATGGGGATTAGCCCATTACAATATCGGAAAAACCAGTGTGGAAAAATACAAAATGATGGGAAAAGAATATGATGGGAAAACATATATATTGGTCGGATTTACACCAGAATGACAAGAGCTACCTTATGGCAGCAACAAAGCAAGGGCTTTGTTATTTTGGTTCACCTAATGGAGACTGGAATGATCTCATTGCTTGGTGTAATAAATATATAAAACAATACGAGCTTATTGAGAGTACTGTAATATTAGCTCCTTATGTTGCGCAATTACAAAAGTACTGGGAGGGTGAAATTAGACAAATTTCGCTAACACTCGATATGCGTGGAACAGATTTTCAACAGCAAGTATGGAATGAACTACAACGTATTCCATATGGTGAGACGGTTACCTATCAGCATATTGCCAATCAATTAGGTAAGCCAACAGCGGCAAGAGCAGTAGGTACTGCCATTGGAAAAAATCCAGTACTTATTGCAGTCCCTTGTCATCGAGTAATTGGTTCAAATGGTAAATTAACAGGTTTTCGTGGAGGGCTCAAGATGAAGCAGGAGCTATTAGAGTTGGAGCAAGCGTGCCGCTGTACTGACTAATCGTGATGCATGGTGTGAACGCTGCGAAGACCAATTGCTGTTTCAATCGTGATGCATGGTGTGAACGCTACGAAGCCTAATTGCTGTTTCAATCGCCGTTGTCCTCGGATTTATTGTAATGGTAATCGTAGTATAAATCCAAGGACAAAAACGACCGCTATCGCTTTTTACTAGCAATTAGTCTTCTACGCTTTGTATACGCTTGGGGAGAAGTAGTGCGAGCATTTGCATTGACGAGTTTAGAAAGTTCCATACGCCGCCACCCTGAACACCGGTAGTAAAGTCGATTGAACAGCGTACTGTTCGTGCATCGATGGTAGAACATCATCTATAATGATAAGCACATAAAAGAGAGGCTAATCCGTGTTGGACTAGCCCCCTTTTATGTGCTTAATTATTATTTCAACTTGAAGGCAACATCGATCTCATCGATACGAGCAGGTTCCATATTAATAATAGGACCTAATGCTTTGGCAGCAATAACAGCCATTGCACTGTATTCTGCTACTTCTAGTCGGTCAAAGGCACTTAATAGACTAGATCCCGTTACGACAGCACAGCAATTTTGGCCAATAACTATTGGTGTCTGCGTTGTAAATAACTTAGCGGTTTCTTCTTCACGCGTGTACAAATCATCATGAGGAACTTTCGGAATATCACGTAACAAGATGTAACTTTCAGGAATCATACGTGAATCGAATGTTTCATCTGTAATTGCGAAAGCCATAATATTCGGCGGATGTGCCAAAATAATGGATTTGATATGCGGTTGAGCATCATAGATTGCTTGTTGTAGTTTAATAGAACGACTTGGCTTCTTACCAGCTTCACGCTTACCATTTTTAATACGAACAAGATCAGAAGGTTCAAGGTATTTTCGATCCATATTGAATGGCGTCGTAATAATTGAACCATCAGATAGACGTTGCGAGAATGTTCCTTGTGTACTTGTGAATAGTTGTTGCTCGTAAGAACGATGAATTAATTTACACATTTCACGACGAGCTTCGCGTTCCTCACTTGTAATCGTTGCCGGTGTAAATTGCTCAAGCTCTGACTCATGAGCGACAATATCAACCGTAGAGACAAGCTCAGCAGGTGTACCAATACGACGTGCATTAATTTCTAATCTTGCGCAATATTCTAATGTTTCAAAACGTTGAAAAGCTTCGAATAGATCGTTTCCAGCAACGACAACACCATGGTTTTCAAGCATAACGGTATTAATACCACTTGCAAAAACATCTGCTATTTTGTTGCCTAGATCCATACTGCCTGGAAGTCCATACTCTGCCATACCAACTGTGCCACATACACGATAGTCATGAGGAAGTAACTCTACATTCGGTATTTGGCGCACGATACTAAAGGCAATTAGTGCAGGGGGATGGGCATGTACAACTGCTTTCAGATCAGGACGTTTCGCATAGATCAGTTTGTGGAAGGGATATTCACTAGACGGGCGATGTTTACCGACAATCGTGCCATCAGCCTTCACGCAAACGATATCCTGTCTAGTTAATTCTCCTTTATCAATACTTGCTGGTGTAATCCACATATCGCCGTTCTCATCGACTACAGATAGATTACCTCCTGAAGTTGTCGTCATTCCATAGCTATAAATACGTTCCATCATCATTACGATCTGATCGGATGGGTGAAGATAATTAATATTCATACAATAAGCTCCTTCTCAATTTAATTCGTTGTCATTGTTCTCAGATGTAGTATTAAATTAGTGGTTTACGTTGAGTTGAAATTAAATTAGTTAAGATGTAACGGAAGCCTACAAGCTTTTCATTACTTTATGAGCAGCTTCAATTGTATAATCGATATCTGCTTCAGTATGAGCTATAGTCATAAACCATGCTTCATATTTTGATGGAGCTAGATTGATACCCTCCTCAAGCATACCTTTGAAGAAACGTCCGAACACTTCTCCATCTGTATCTAGAGCCTGATCATAGTTGGTTACTTCATGATTACAGAAGTGGGTAGATAATGAACCAACGATTTGGTTAATCGTTAGAGGAATTCCGTTTGCTTGAGCGGCATTAAGTAATCCATCCTTTAATCTACGAGCTAATGCATCCATACGGTTATAAATTCCAGCTTCTTGTAAAACTTCAAGACAAGCAATACCAGCAGAGATTGAAGCAGGATTACCTGCCATAGTACCTGCTTGATAAGCAGGGCCTAGTGGAGCTACCTTCTCCATAATTTCACGACGACCACCATAAGCTCCGATTGGGAGACCACCACCAATAATTTTACCTAATGCAGTAAGGTCAGGTTCAATCGCTTGATGATCTGGAAAAGCAGAGTATGTTTGCGTTGAGCCATAATGGAAGCGGAATGCACTTATTACTTCATCATAGATTACAAGAGCTCCAGCCTCTCTAGAAAGCTTACATACAGCTTCAAGGTAGCCTTCTTTAGGCATAACCATGCCGAAGTTACCGACGATTGGTTCAATCATAACGGCTGCAGTTTCTGGACCCCAACGTTGCAGTGCGGCTTGCAGTGCTTCAACATCATTATAAGGAACAGTAATAACCTCTTGGGCAATACTTACTGGAATCCCAGCACTATCTGGAATACCTAGAGTAGAAGGACCAGAGCCAGCTGCTACTAATACGAGATCAGAGTGTCCGTGGTAGCAACCTGCGAATTTAATAATTTTATTGCGATTTGTGTAAGCACGAGCAACACGAATCGTAGACATAACAGCTTCTGTACCTGAGTTCACGAAACGAACTTTGTCCATAGATGGAATAGCTTCTTTAAGCATTTTTGCCAAAGTAATTTCTAATTCCGTTGGCGTACCATAAAGCGTACCGTTTTGAGCAGCCGTAACAATAGCGCTGGTAATATGAGGATGAGCATGTCCTGTAATAATTGGTCCATATGCAGCTAAGTAATCTAAGTATTTGTTATTATCAACATCCCAAAAGTATGCACCTTCAGCTTTTTTCATAAATACAGGCGCACCGCCACCTACTGCTTTATACGAGCGAGAAGGGGAATTTACTCCACCAACGATATGTTGTAAAGCTTGTTCATAAAGCGCCTCTGAAGTTTTTCTTTGTCGTGACATATAAGTAATCCTCCAATTTTTAATAAGTTCTAGATATACTTCTATGTACTGAAAAATACACCGGAAGTATAATCTTGAATTTTTTAATGCAACATGATGTCCATCCTAGTGATGAAAAATATATCGCAAGTCACAATCTATGGTCTATTAGTTAATTGTTATCTACATAACAATACATGGGAGCGCAAGATGCGTTCCCATGTATTGTACTTGCTATATGAGTGGTTTACTCTCAACCTTGAATGATTATCTCAGTAGAAAATTAATCTATTCTGTACTAGTAGATGAGTTGGTTGCCTCTGTATCGCCTGATGGATCGATTGTAGGGTCTGGCTTAGGAGTAACAACTTCTTGTACATAGTTATGAATATCATCTTTGCTCGTGTAACTTAATACTTCAGCTCCGCCCTTATTTATTTCTCGCAAATAATCGAAAGGAGGGATTTGAGCACTATCTCCCATTTTAATACCCAAACCTGTTTGACCAAGTTTTAACATATCTGTAACAGTCATGTTCGTATCAATATATGGGGATACACTATCTAAAATTTTCTTCATATTAATAATGTTCCAAGTGGATTGCATTTCTTTGGCAACAGTCATTATGAAAGCACGTTGTCGCTCTGTACGAGTATAGTCACTCATCGCATCATGACGGAATCGAACATATTGTAACGCCTTATCGCCATCTAATAATTGATAACCAGCTTTAAGGTCAATATCATAGCGATTTTTATCAGCATTATCTTTATATTTCATATCCTTCTCGACCGTATAGTTTACACCACCGATAGCATCAACTAAAGCTTTGAATCCTTCGAAATCTGTATAAACATAGTATTGAATCTCGAGACCGGTAAGATCGCCAATCGTTTTCATTGCAAGTGGTGCGCCGCCTAATGTAATTGCTGTGTTAATACGTCCTTGGCCGTAACCTTCGATATCTGTCCACGTATCACGAAGTATGCTGAATAGGTTAGCTTGTTTCGTTACAGGATCTATTGAAGCAACCATCATGGAATCCGAACGAGTTTCTTCCATACCTTGAGCTTCACGTGCATCTGCACCGAGCAATAGAATGTTGACACGTTCTTTGCCTTCCCAATTAGGAATATCGACGACAATATCAGGATCTTCTTTGTTAATAATTGAATCGCCTTTATCCTTATTGAAACTGTCCAATGAACTTGCTATCCCCGCTCCCCAATATACCGCTGCTCCAATAATGAGAACTAGAATAATGATGACCGATGATAATAACCATTTTGATTTTTTTTGTTTTGGCTTTGACCTTGTACGCATCGCGTGTTTGGTCTCCTTTCAGTTAGAACATAATGTAGTGTTCATGCATCAGATAGAACTTCGTGTTATGCTAGGTACATATTTTTTTATTCGCGTAAATACATAATGTTTTTGCAATAATACATTTACGAGCTGACAGAAGTTTTGTATGATTACATATCATCAAATTATAAAGCTTGTAGACAAGTTGTTGCAAGTTTTTCGTAAAATCGCCCCTATTTCCCAGGAAATGACGATAAGAGAGGAGTCATCAGTGTCATATGCTAGCGATAGATGTTAAAGATTTACGTAAACAATTTAAGGTGCAAAAAAACCGAGCAGGACTATCTGGAGCAATGAAAGATTTGTTCAAACGTCAATATCAAGAGGTTACTGCGGTCAAAGACATTACATTCCAAATACCACAAGGTGAAATCTGTGGTTATATCGGTGAGAACGGAGCAGGCAAATCAACGACCATTAAAATGCTAACAGGTATTCTTGTACCAACCTCTGGTGAATTAGTCGTAAACGGCTACGTACCGCATCGTGATCGTGAAAAATTTGTGAATGGAATCGGAGTAGTATTTGGTCAACGTTCTCAATTATGGTGGGATATCGGTGTTATTGAATCATTCCAATTACTGAGAAAAGTATACGGAGTTCCACAAGCTGATTTCAATAAACGTCTAAACAATCTTGTAGAAAGACTTCAGCTCGGTGATCTATTAAACCGACCTGTACGTAAGCTTAGTTTAGGTCAACGTATGCGATGTGAAATCGTAGCATCATTGCTTCATAATCCTTCGATCGTATTTTTAGATGAGCCTACGATTGGGCTAGATATCGTTGTGAAAACTGAAATTCGAGATTTCCTACTAGAGATGAATCGTGAAGAAGGTACAACAATATTATTAACAACACACGATCTTCAAGATATCGAGGCATTATGTTCCAGAGTTATTATGCTCGATGATGGAGCTATTATTTATGATGGTGGTCTTGAACAATTGAAAACGACATGGAGTAAAGGTAGGGAAATTCAATTCCAATTCGCTGAAGCTATGAGTATCTCTCAGTTACAAGCTTTAACGAAAAGTATTGCAGTATCGTGGACAAGGGAGAATGAATATTCTGCCAAATTATTTGTGCCCAATGAAGTAAGTTTCTCTGATGCGATGGGACTTGTTGTTGGCGGAGCAAATATTCGTGATATTAAAATTTTTGAAACAAATACAGACGATATTGTTAGAGGTATTTATCAGACGGGCTCAGCAGAAGTGTCTACGAAGGAGCATGCTTTGTCATGATGAGAGTTTATATCGACTTTATTCGAATGCGTTTCTTAATGATGCTTGCATATCGAGTAAATTATTATAGTGGCATCGTAATATATGCGATTAATATAGGTGCTTATTACTTTTTGTGGAAAGCGATCTATGGTTCGCAAGAAACATTAGCGGGCTTCTCGCTTGAGCAAATGACAACTTATCTTGCTATCTCTTGGATGGCTAGAGCGTTTTACTTTAACAATCTAGACCGAGATATTGCTAACGAAATACGTGATGGAAGTGTAGCAATACAGATGATACGTCCTTACAATTATCTAATTGTGAAGTTAATGCAAGGATTTGGTGAAGGGTTATTCCGGTTCATGTTGTTCATGATTCCTGGACTAGCCATAGTATGTCTTATTTTCCCTGTAAAGTTACCTACTGATCTGACAGTATGGGCAACTTATCTCGGAATGCTTGTATTCAGCTTCCTAATTAACTCACAATTAAACATAATGACTGGGCTATTCGCATTTTTTGTGGAAAATAATGAAGGGTTAATGCGGATGAAACGAGTGATGGTTGACTTGTTCTCAGGTGTAATTATTCCAATTGCCTTTTTCCCGGAGTGGCTAGGCAGCATCATGAGTTGGCTACCGTTTCAAGCGATTACTTACTTGCCAAGTGCTATATTTACTGGCCGAACACCATTATCAGAAGCTGGTCATGTCTTTCTAATTCAATTCGCATGGCTTGCTATACTTATGGTGCCAATTGTTATTATGTGGCGTGCTGCAAGGCAACGGCTATTCGTGCAAGGGGGTTAGAACATGTTACGCTACATGACGTTAATGCTAGAATATTTGAAAAACTATGTGAAAACGCGACTAACCTATCGAGCAGATTTCTGGGTTGAAGTATTTTCAGATTTGCTAGGGCAAGGGATGAATTTGGTATTTATACTTGTCGTCTTCCAACATACGCCTCTACTTGGTGGTTGGAGTCAGTCAGAGGTTATTTTCGTCTATGGTTTCTTTATGATTCCGTTTGGGATTTTTAGCTCATTCTTCAGTATTTGGAATTTCAGTGAGCGTTATATTGTAAAAGGTGAGATGGATCGTGTGTTGACAAGGCCAGCTCATAGTTTGTTCCAAGTACTACTTGAGAATATTGATCCGCCTTCCTTAGTAGGTTCATTCGTAGGCGCAATTATTATGGCTGTATGCTGGAATGATCTTGGGCTAGTGATGCACTGGACAGATTTATTTGTACTTATTGTTTTTGTAATTGGTGCAGTATTTATCTATGGCGGTATATATACAGGTTTAAGTGCGATATCATTCTTTTCAGATTCACCGACAGGTATTGTTCCGCTAATGTACAATATTCAAAATTACGGGCGTTACCCCGTTAATATTTATAATAAAATGATTCGCTTTGTATTAACTTGGATGTTACCATTCGCCTTCGTAGGAGTTATTCCAGCTTCATATTTCTTAGCACCAAAAGATGATAATATTGCACAACTAGCGATGTTAACTCCAGTTATGGGGGCTATCGTATTCGGGATAGGATTAACGGTCTGGAATATTGGTGTGAAAAAATATAGAGGTGCTGGATCGTAAATATTAAAGTGAACGAAAATGCCTCTGCATCATTGCCTATTAGGCTTTGGTGCAGGGGTATTTTTGTTTCCTATATTTTTAAATGAAAATAGATAATTGTGTTCAGTTCGGTGATTGACCAATGTAGAAGTATATAGAATATATGAATGTGAAAGTTAAAATGTAAAAAAATGTAATCATTTACATATATATAAACTTGATGTGTTATACTACGAGTGCATTGTGCTATCTTGCAAGGATGGCAATGATCTGAAGTTAATAAAGGGGAAATGCAGATTGTGTGGCTTCGTATCCATTTTCAACAAAAATAACATTCCTGTAGACCCTCATATGCTCGCACAGATGACGGATATTATTACACATCGAGGACCTGATGATGAAGGAATGCACATAGATGATCATATAGGTTTAGGCTTCAGACGGTTAAGCATGCTCGACATAGAGAATGGAGCACAACCGCTTAGAAATCAACATGACGATATTTGGTTAGTCTTTAATGGTGAAATTTATAACTATTTAGAGCTAAAGACATGGCTCATTGAACGAGGTCATTTGTTTCATACAAGGTCTGATACAGAGGTTTTACTACGTTTATACGAGGAAGTAGGAACAGAGTGCCCGAAGTATTTACGTGGTATGTTTGCTTTTACGATTTGGGATAAACGACATCAAATGATGTTCTCTGCGTGCGACCATTTTGGTATAAAGCCTTTATATTACACGGATACACCTACAGGTTATATGATTGGTTCGGAGATTAAATCTTTATTAGCTTCTGGTAAATTAGTTCGTGAAGTAGATGAACATGCATTTTATCATTATTTAACGTTTCAGTACGTTCCTGAACCAGCTACAATGTTTAAGTCTATTTATAAGCTTAAAGCTGGTCACTCTATGATTATGACGATTGACTCAATTACGATAGAACCTTTCTTTGAGGTGCAATTTAATCCAGATACAAAGAGATCGTTTCCAGATCTGGTTGAAGAAGCACGTTCTGTTATTACTGAATCCGTTCGGTTACATAGAAATTCAGATACTCAAAGAGGTGCTTTTCTATCCGGAGGAATTGATTCTAGTGGATTAGCTGCACTGTTACAGCGCCTAGAACCTACCAAAACATTCTCTGTCGGCTTTGACATTCCCGGTTATAGTGAATTGGATATGGCACGAACAACAGCCAAATATTTAGGGACAGAACATCATGAGATTTCTGTAAATGCAAAAGATTATATGGATATATTACCATCCTTAATCTGGCATATGGATGAACCTGTCGCAGATCCTTCCTTAGTTGGACTTTACTTTGTATCTAAATTGGCCAGTCAACACGTAAAGATGGTTTTCTCTGGCGAGGGCGCTGATGAGTTTTTTGGTGGTTATAACATCTATCATGAGCCACACTCACTTCGACATTTTAACTATATGCCGAGCTATATGAAACGAATGGTCGGTCAGTTGGCAGAATTGATGCCTGCAGGTATGAAAGGGAAAAGCTTCTTAGAAAGAGGAATTCAGCCACTTGAAAAACGTTACTTCGGAAATGCTAAAATTTTTGGAGATTCGGAGAAAGCTAAACTTTTATCTCAGTGGTGGATGGAAGCAGGCTTGTATAGTCCAACTAGTTCTATTACTTCGCCTCTTTATGATAAAGCAATACAATATGATCCAGTAACCCAAATGCAATATATTGATATTCATACTTGGTTAAGAGGAAATATCCTCATGAAGGCAGATAAAATGTCGATGGCTAACTCGCTGGAATTACGAGTACCGTATATCGACATTGAAGTATTTAAATTTGCTGCAAAGCTTCCTACGGACTATAAAGTTACACCGAATGATACAAAAATTTTATTTCGTGAAGCGATGAAGGGGATCGTTCCGTCAATAGTACAGACTAGAAAAAAACTGGGATTTCCTGTTCCGATTAGAGTGTGGTTGAAAAACGAATGGTACGATTGGGCAAAACAACTGATACATTCTGCTAATGTAGAGCAATGGCTAAATAAAACCTATGTATTACAATTACTTGAGGTGCACAAAGCAGGAAAAATGGACAATAGCCGAAAATTATGGACGATTCTGATGTTTATGCTATGGCATCAGATATATATTGAGCAGCCTATTGCAGTATCAAAAAGCTCAATAAAGACTTGAATAAAATTTTTAGACCATCTTTGAGCTTAATTTGATAAAATAAAAGTTCAATAAGATCGCTTATGTTTATAAGCGATCTTATTGAACATCCAAATATAAATGAACGTTCAAAAAGATCACTTATCAGCACCAAGAAAATGGTATGAAGTTAGTGAAGCGAAGCGCGGAATGTACGTAAGTGGTACATGAGCACTGGAACGCGCGATGAATACCATCTTCGCCGCCGAATTAACAACGAAGCAATGCCGCGTGATCATAAGTGGTCTTATTGAACATCCAAATATAAATGAACGTTCAAAAAGATCAATTATCAGCACCAAGAAAATGGTATGAAGTTAGTGAAGCGAAGCGCGGAATGTACGTAAGTGGTACATGAGCACTGGAACGAACGATGAATACCATCTTCGCCGCCGAATTAGCAACGAAGCAATACCGCGTGATCATAAGTGGTCTTTTTGAACATCCTCTAAAGGAAAGGTGATTATGAGTTTATTAGTAGGTTCTATAGCTCCCCCCTTCACACTACCAGCCTCTGATGGTACTCAGTGGTCATTAGACGCTTGTCGTGGTCAAAAGGTAGTCCTATTCTTCTACCCAAAGAATATGACCCCAGCATGTACGCAGGAGGCTTGTGATTTACGTGATCGCTATGCCGAGCTACGAGAGTTAAATACGGTTGTCGTTGGAATTAGTATGGATACGATCAAGTCACATCTGAATTTCACAAGTAAGAAAGAATTACCGTATCTTTTATTATCAGATGAAGATCATAAAGTTTGCGAATTATATGATGTATGGCAACTGAAAAAATTATATGGCAGAGAGTATATGGGAATCGTTCGCACAACAGTATTGATTGACGAACAAGGGATGATCTCCCATATTTGGCCCAAGGTAAAAGTGAAAGGTCATGCTGATGCCGTTCTTGAAGCAGTTCGTGGTAACTGATTGGAAATTGCTGTTAAGCATGAATCTCTGGTAACTAACATGAAACATTTATTGATGTAAGAGGATAAGGTTATGCTCCATTTGTAAACCGCAGATCATGCGGTTTTTTTTTGGTTTGAAATAAAAACGTTAATAATTTATACAAATATTAACAATTTATCGTATAATATTTGTATGGTGATGATTAAGACATTACAGATATTACCGTTGTTAGAAATTTGATCGTAAGTGTGAGATCTAAAATGCTTTTTCTATGATAAAGGAGTAACTGTGTATGAATGATCTAAAAAGTATTACATCAGAATACAGAAATAATAAAAAAAATTTACAACTTGCAATTGGGATCATTAGAGAAGGAGATATAGAATACTATTCCTTTTGTGAAAATAATAAAAGTGCTATTCCTCCAGAAAATATGTTATTTGAAATCGGATCAATAACTAAAGTGTTTACTTCAATTCTTTTATTAGAAATGGAAACTGAAAATCTCATTTCCATAGATGACACTGTTGGGATGCATATCTCTAATGCTGATAATGATTATTTACATAGCATTACGTTGAAACATCTTGCTACCCATACATCGGGCTTACCAAGATTGCCCACAAATTTAAAACCATCGGATAGATTGAATCCTTACGCAGATTATGCTGAGGATCAGTTATATTCCTTTTTATCTGATGCTAACTATCACGATCAAATTGGAGTATTTGAGTATTCGAATTTAGGAATGGGATTATTGGGACATATTCTGTGTAAAAGATTAGGAAGTACGTATGACGCTTTATTAGAAAAATATATTACCAACCCGTTGAAGATGAATGACACTGCTGTTTTATTGAATACAGAACAGAAAAGCAAGTTATTAAATGGGCATACATCAACGGGTAAAAGAGTTCCTCATTGGGATGCGTCTATCCATGAAGGAGCAGGTGGGATAAAATCTTCGCTTAGCGATATGTGTTTATTTGTGCAAGCCAATTTGGAAAATAAGAATCTATTATCTTCTAACTTGCTTAAGAGTCACGTGCCTGTAATGATCGGAAGTTCAAATCATCATTTAAGCTGGGTAGAAGATAACCTACTAGGGGAAAATTATCTTTGGCATAACGGAGGTACATATGGTTTCACCAGTTACCTGGCGTTAAATAAGGAGCTTGGCATAGGAATCGTGTTGTTATCAAATTATTGTTATGGATCGATATCCATTATGGATCATCTCATCAATCAACTTAAAACATGGATTACTAGAAAAGAACCTACTGAGGGGATATTGCTTGATACTATTGGAAAAGAGATACTGGAAAAATTATTAGAAGAAGAACTTCATAAAAAGTAAAAATTGTAAATACATGATACGCTATTTCCGTTGAAACACCACCATGACCAGATATAAGTAGCAGTATTTATAATGGAATAAATATTGTTCAGCGTGCTAGCTCGGCTTAATTATGGTCATGAAGAAGTTAGTCTGTTCATATAATGAATCGTATTGCTTTCATATTGCACTAGAAAAGAGGCGAAATATGAAACTGCGATTACTGCTATTGTTGGGGTTGCTCCTATTATCGCTTATTATATTTACAAACTCTAGCAATCAATTAGAAAGAAAGCTTGCCCCCTCTTTATTTACTACAAGTAACATATTTAAATTTTACATGCCAGACAATAATCAAGTTATACAAGGAACTACTCTAGCGCCTTCACCTCAACCGACTACCGATGTGGATGAGGGTCAGTATGCAGGTGTAGCATATCTTACATTTGATGACGGACCAGGTAAATTAACTGGAGAAGTATTAGATATTTTAGCTGAAAATGATATTACTGCTACTTTTTTTGTTCTTGGTGAACAAGTGGAGAAATACCCTGAACTGTTAGAGCGGATTGCTTCTGAAGGTCATAGTATCGGCAATCATTCGTATAATCATGTGTACGACGAGCTATATAATGATTTCACAAATTTTTCGGATCAAGTATTACTAACATCGCAAGCAATATATGATGTTACAGGTTTTAAGACACCATTACTTCGTGCACCAGGAGGAACATATAACAACGTTGATACAAGTTACTACGATGCCATGAGTGAAGCGGGATATATGATGTTCGATTGGAATGTCGATAGTGGTGATTCTGCTGGTCGTAATGTTACAAAAGAAAAGATAATTAATAACGTTAAGAAGTCGGATTTAAAGAAGCGGGTCATCGTGTTAATGCATGATAGTAATTCACATAAAGCGACGATAGAGGCATTACCAGAAATTATTGCCTACTATCGTGAACAAAATTATCGCTTCGACGTTATTACAGAGACAACAGAACCAATGCTTTCACGGATTACGGATCACATACGTTGGGATCGCAAGCCAGCTACAGCGAAAGAGAAAGCCTCATTTATCGAACAGGTTAATGAGTTGATGAGTCAGTAATTCTAGTAGAAAAGATAGTATCATTTGAAACTCAAAATATGATAATCAAAAAGGGTAATGCCAAACGGTATTACTCTTTTTGTTATGTGCAAGTAGAGATGATTAAAAGATTAAGAGAGTGGCGATAATAGTTACTAGTCTTGGAACTAGTTCTTTTTGTTTTCTATGAGAGCTGAATCAAGCGAGTAGAAAATTAATTGGAGGTTTTAATTATGGTATCTTCATCATTTCCTCAATCAAGAGTAGAGCAACATAGCTTAGATATGGGCGTAAGTCCTTCTAGTTTTCAATGGGCCATTAAACCCCAACAATTATTACAAAGGATGCAAGTAAAGTTAGAAGATATATTGTTAGGCAAGCAAGCAGAAGTTAAGCAAGTACTCGTGTGCATGCTAGCTGGGGGTCATTTGTTGCTAGAGGATGTACCTGGTGTAGGTAAGACCATGCTGGCAACTTCAATTGCTAGATTATTAGGTGGACAATTTCACCGGATACAATTTACTTCCGATCTATTGCCAGCGGATATCATTGGAGGTATGGTTCTTGATCGACAAGATCGTGGCCTAGTATTTCGTCCGGGTCCAATCATGGCTAATGTTGTATTAGGTGATGAACTTAATCGGTCTTCTCCTCGGACACAGTCTGCTTTACTAGAGGCATTGGAGGATCGTAGTGTAAGTATTGAAGGGCATAGTTATGCATTGCCAGAGCCTTTTGTCTTTATCGCCACACAGAATCCTCTCCAATATGAAGGTACGCATGGATTACCAGAAGCACAACGGGACCGTTTCATGATGCAGTTATCACTTGGATATCCGAGCAAGAAGGATGAGATGAGTTTGTTAACGCAATATGCTGAAGGGACAAGGTTTCAGGTAAGTAAACTTCGACCTGTGATGTCGGATGTTGAATGGATGCAAATGCAAAAGGAGATTCAATATATTTATGTTCATCCATCATTGATTGAATACATGGCAGATGTAGCTCATGCAACCCGAACAAATGTTGATTGTAAGCTTGGACTAAGCCCAAGAGCATTAAGAGATTGGTTACGAGCTGGACAAGCTTTTGCTTATTTTGAAGGGCGTAGTTTTATTCTGCCGGATGACTTACTAGCACAGGCAGTTGCAGTATTATCGCACCGAATTGAATTACAAGGTAGAGCTAATAACAGCTATAGCAAGGAACAATTTATTAGCAAACAATTATTAGATATTCCGTTAGCAAAAATGGACAATGTAGGAAAAGGGAGGGGGCAAAGATGAATGGAAATCATCAACCCTCGCAAGATCAAGATAAATTTTCAACTACTGTGGTTACTTCTACTGCTCCAATTGAGATTCAGCTGAAGTCTCAATTTAAGACGAGATATGGTGTATGGTGTGGTATTTTTATCTTGTTTGTTGCCGCACTGGCAGCAGTAATATGGCGTAATGGGGCAGTTGAATGGTTGCTATTGACTGTAACTAGTTTGATCATTGTATATAGCGGAATTGTTCCGATAATTGCTACAACCAAGCTATCTTACAATCGAATCATTTCCGAACAATATAGTCATGATGGTAATTTACAGTTTGAAACGAGACTTCGTAGAACGTTTCGAATTCCAGGGATGTGGTACGTCATTCATGAAAGCTATCGCAATCAAAGTCAATTAAATAGTGATTTACTCCAATATCGAGCCAGCTTCACTCCATTATTTCACGGTGAAATGATTTTGAACTATCAACTACAACAAGTAACAAGAGGTAATTATGAGGCTTTAGTAACGGAAATTATTGTTGGAGATTGGTTGGGGTTAACGTCCATTACAGTGAAGAAGACTTTACAACAGAAATTTACTGTATTGCCTCCAATCATTACACCTCAAGCAGACAGTTTTGTTGTGAACAACAGTAGCAATCGTTGGATTGGTGATTGGAATGTTGGAAGTGATGGGAGTTCTAATCAACAAAATATGTCTGATCAGTCTGACTTACAATCGATAACACTTCAAGACCAAGGAACTTACTATTCTTCGCAACAACAAAACGCTTCTAGTGGAACTGGTAATGGGACAAGACCTTATATTGAAGGAGATAGTTATCGTAGAATTGATATTCGTGCTGCAGCAAGAGGACGAGGATGGCATACGAAATTGCAAGATGCGGAGCTACATATGCCTAAGTACTGTATAATATTAGATCAATATGCACTGCCATATCAAGATAATTTACGCAATCAATTATTCGAATCTATGGTGCAATGGTCTGTAGCAGATGTCCATGATTACGGACAAGAGCAACCGGTATTTGTTATTACAGATGATTGGAGTTTTGAGTACGCAACATTACAACACAGTTATGAATTGCGTTGTTTACTTGCGCTAGCCAAAGCAGACGTACAACAACATATCCGAGAACGATTACCGCAACTTGCTGTCCTTATTCCACAGCAAAGTCATATCGTACTTTATTCAGGTGACTGGCGGGAAACAGAAAGCTGGTATGCGTTAGCAGATATAGCTAGAAGTAAAGGTTGTACATTAGAAATTCATTTTGCAACCAATAATAGAGTGATGACCTATGCCATGAGGGAACAACAGCGATCATTAGAGCAATCTGGTGTCAAATTAGTATGGCGTTACAGTCAACCATTACATATTCCAATTAGTCATGTCGTAGAAGGAAGTGAACGTTATGCATCAAGCTAGAGGAGAAGCGGAAGCATATTTCACATATCGCTTATTCACTACAATATTATTGTTCGGTTTATTAGCGGAATGGTTAATACCTTGGCTACATGCTGGTGAGTGGACAGAACTATTACAACCTCGTGCCTTACTAGTGGTAATAGGTACAATGCTCATCGTTGGTTTATTTCGCGCGCGAGTAGTAACTCATGTAACTATTGCTATATTATGCTCTGTCATCACATTAATGTTGTTATTTAAAGGCGATCAGCAAACGAGTTGGAATTGGCTTATTCATTTTGTGCCAGAGCTTGGCAAAGATATTTCTCAAATGTTTAGTTATGGCATTTTTTATATGTCTGATGAGATTCGAATTTTATTATTGTTTGCAGGTTGGATATTGTTAGCTCCTGCATTACAATCACTTATTTGGTATCATCAAATCGCTTTTTCATTGCTTGCGACGACGGTAATCTATTTATTAATACTGTACACGTCACTAGGTATCGATCTGTTCTATGCATTGTTAAGGGTATTGGTGGAAGGTATATTGTTAATGGCATTAACGACAATGCCTAAGTTAAGAAGAAAATTGGTTATTAGTCATGCGTGGCATGGAATGGCTATGCATCAGTGGATTGGTGTAGTGATGCTTACCGTGATCATGCTTGGTGGAGGTTTTCTATGGAGTCAATCAAAGGAACGAGACTTGGAACCCGTCGCATGGGCTAATGTCTTTTCTGAGTCGTTGGTACAAGATATGTCTGCATTAAGTAGTGAAATTTCAGGTGTACCTTTGAAAAAAAATGATAGTACTGCTTACAGTTCTAGAAGCGTGGGGGCATCTGGTTACAGTTTTAATGATGATATGTTAGGACAAACGATAAAGCCATCTAAAGATATCGTATTCCACGGATGGTCTTCCATAGAAAGCTATTGGAGAGCCGAATCCAAGACGGAGTATGATGGACATGGCTGGGCAGATCAATCACAAGTACTAACGCTTAAAAGTATTCCTTCGAAAAGTGATGAAGTACTTCAAAGTTGGCATAATAGACAAGGTTGGGTAGGATCAACAATTAAGCAGGAGATAGAGTATGTGAAGCCACTAGTTGGCATGCCGATTATGCAGTCAGGTATCAATGGTGTAGTTCTAAATTTGAGTGCGGTTAATCCTGAAAGAGATTTGCAAAATTATATTGTAGGGGTCGAGACTAGTTCGATCTACGCTCCAACAACTGAATCAAACATCAAAAGCTACAGCATTATAACAGAGTTACCGATTACTGACGAGGCTGTATTGCGAGATATCAAACCTATAGAGTCAGACACTGCGGAAAAGTTATGGCAAGCCGATACACTAGATCGATATTTGCAATTGCCAGATACTCTTCCTGCTCGTGTAGCAGCTCTAGCTGCAGAAGTTTCCGGTGGAGGGTTAACGAGTCGCTATGACCAAGTGAAAGCTATCGAGCAATATCTGAAAAACAATTATAAGTATACATTAAACAGTACTGTACCTGCAGCAACAGAGGACTTTGTTGATCAATTTCTATTTGAACAACAAGAAGGTTATTGTGTTCATTTCTCTACAGCTATGGTAATTATGCTTAGATCTCAAGATATTCCTGCAAGGTGGGTTAAAGGATATGGAATGGGGGAAGGTATCGATGAACGAACGACGGAAGCGGGAGTGGTTGAAACATTATATGAGGTTCGAGAAAGTGATGCTCATGCTTGGGTTGAAGTATACTTCCCAACGATTGGTTGGGTTCCGTTCGATCCAACACCTACAGTAGATTCGGATGAACATGTAAGTTCGTTATCTCGATTTAGTCAGTTATGGAATGAGACTCTTACTAATTCAATTGTTTTTCTTAATTCATTGAATAGTACTCAAATGTTAATTGGTTTAGTAACTAGTCTAATCGTTATCGTTACATTTGTGATGATGTGGATGAATCGCTATAGGTTTAAGCTGAATGCCAATCTTCGTGGATATGCCAAAGCGTATGTCTTATTGAAATCAAGTAGTCAATTGGTAATGCAAGCGCTTACGAATGATGGGGAATTACCATCACGAAATGGTGCAAAATCAAATGAGTTACAAAGAGCGAGAGAGAATCAACAGAAGAGCATAGATAATGTGCATCATAGCTTATTCCAAGCAGCTAACTATGTGTTGCAGAAGTATGAAATACGGCTGGGGATGCAAGATGGTCAGCAGTTGCAAGTGACAACTTGGCGTACTCGAATTAGTGCATTGCATGGTTTATCTGGTTCAAAATATGATCAATCGCTTACTTTGGTGTTGCAATGGCTTGAACAAGGGAATTACAATAATCCATCTCAACAAACGTTACCTGAACCGAAGGTATTACGACAGGTTTTAATATCTTTGTTGCCAAGGTATGGATTGAGATTAAGTAAGCATAGACGCAATCAATTGAATAGTGTTCATATTGATCGATCAGCTACTCCGTGATAATCTTTGTCCACCACATAAATAAAGTCAATATTTGTAAATAAAAGCAGTAACAATTGGTAAATAGAGAAAACCTTGCAATATTTCGTGAACTAATAGCGAAATAAGTAAGGTTTTTTACATAGAAGTGGGTAGTGACCTTGACTATGCGGAAGCGGTATAGCTATAATTATCACATTAATATTGGGAGGCTCGGTCATGACTAAACAGAACGAAATCATCGTTGTTCTCGACTTCGGTGGACAATACAATCAATTAATTGCAAGACGTATTCGTGATTTAGGCGTTTACAGTGAATTACTACCTTATAATACTTCTGCGGAACGTATTCGTGAAATTAATCCAAAAGGTATCGTATTCTCTGGTGGTCCAGCAAGTGTTTATGAGGAAAATTCACCACTTGTTGACCCAGCAGTCTACGATTTAAATATTCCTATTTTCGGTATTTGCTATGGTATGCAAATGATTTCTCACCAATTGAACGGTAAAGTTGAACGTGCTGGCAAACGTGAATATGGTAAAGCAGACGTACAATTTATCGAAGGTAGCACAATTGCAACTGGTCTTGAAAGCTCTCAAACGGTATGGATGAGTCATAGTGACCTTGTTATTGAACCTCCAACAGGTTTCAAAGTTGATGCGAGTACGGAACATGCACCAATCGCTGCAATGAGTAATGATGAGCGCAAAATATTTGCGGTTCAATTCCATCCAGAGGTTCGTCATTCAATTCAAGGTAACGAAATGATTCATAACTTCTTGTACAACGTGTGTAAAGTTGAAGGTAACTGGACGATGGAATCATTCATCGAAGATACTATTGCTGACATTCGTAAGCAGGTTGGTAAAGAGAAAGTGCTTTGTGCACTATCTGGTGGTGTAGATTCTTCTGTTGTTGCAATTCTATTGCATAAAGCAATTGGTGATCAATTGACTTGTATGTTTATCGATCATGGTCTACTACGTAAAGATGAAGCTGAAGGCGTAATGGAAACATTCGTTGGCAAATTCGATATGAAAGTTGTCAAAATCGATGCTCAAGAGCGCTTCTTAAGCAAGTTGAAAGGCGTAGATGATCCAGAGCAAAAACGAAAAATTATCGGAAATGAATTTATCTATGTATTCCAAGAGGAATCAGATAAATTCGATGATTTCAAATATCTTGCACAAGGTACGCTATACACGGATATCGTAGAAAGTGGTACTGCAACTGCACAAACAATTAAATCTCACCATAACGTTGGTGGACTTCCTGATGACATCAAATTCGAACTAGTAGAACCGCTTAAAGCGTTGTTCAAAGACGAAGTTCGTAAAGTTGGGGAAGAATGCGGTCTTCCAAGTGAAATCGTATGGCGTCAACCATTCCCAGGTCCAGGTCTTGCGATTCGTGTACTTGGCGAAGTAACAGAGGACAAGTTGAAGATCGTTCGTGACTCTGATGCTATTCTTCGTGAAGAAATCATCAAAGCAGGCCTTGATCGTGAAATCTGGCAATACTTCACTGCACTACCTAACATGAAATCTGTAGGAGTTATGGGTGACGCTCGTACGTACTCTTACACAGTAGGTATTCGTGCAGTAACATCTATCGATGGTATGACAGCTGACTGGGCTCGTATCCCTTGGGATATCTTAGAGAAGATCTCTGTTCGTATCGTTAATGAAGTAGACAACGTTAACCGCATTGTCTACGATGTAACTTCTAAGCCACCAGCTACAATCGAGTGGGAGTAAGTTGGGTGATAACTTATGTTGTCAATCGCTTGGAATCCTTGATTAATAAGGGTTCTTTGCATTGATTGCATCCGAAATCCACTTACATCTGCATCAATAGTGTACAAAATTACTCTCTTTTATTTGCGTTGTTTTGCATATAGAAGGGAGTATTTTTATGATTAAAATCAATGAGTAATATATAATGAAAATTAATCTGAATGAAAAGTGAGTATATGAACGAATTGAAAAATTGATTTGAGAAATGAGGGTAGCTAATGGTGTTTTTACGAGAATTCTTCGCCCAGCCTGTTGTGAAGAGAATTTTATTTTTACTGCTGGTTGCTTTACTGCTGTTCAGCCTTAGAAGTATGATAAATTTATTGCTACTATTGTTCCTGGTAACTTTCGTGATGGGTCGCCTGGAGGGAGTCATCACGAAAGGACTTTCTCGCTTCTTTCCCGTTTCACCGATAGTAGTGAATATTGTGCTATACGTGTTACTTTTGTCCGGGCTGGTGTTTAGTCTTATTAATTATGTGCCTAAGCTCGTGAATCAAGTAGCGGATATGTATAACAGTACCACCCATTTCTTAACCGCCCCTCAAAATAATGAGACTGCTCAGACGGTAGCCGCAATGCTTGAAAAATTGGACTTCCAAAAATATTGGGGTAGTGCGGTTAATTATATTATGAAACTGGGGAAATGGCTGGAAATCATTCTTTTCGTTATTATACTGAGCTTCTTCTATCTGCTTCAAAGAAACAAAGTTGTGAAGTTTACAATGAAATTTCGTGACAGCAAAATTGGCTGGTTGTATAAGGAATTTGAATATTTTGGTCGGAAGTTTACTTCTTCTTTCGGTAAAGTAATCGAAGTACAGCTCTTGATCGCGGTGTTCAATACGATTCTAACGATCGTTGGTCTATGGATTTTTGGGTTTCCGTACCTCTTCGCGCTTACAATTATGGTATTCCTGTTAAGCCTTATTCCAGTGGCAGGTGTTATGATCTCATTTATTCCGATAGGCATTATTGGATACCAGATTGGCGGATTGACATTGGTCCTGTGGACTGTTGGTATGATTATTGTTATTCATGGTATTGAGACTTATATACTTAATCCAAAGTTATATGCTCAAAAAACAAAATTGCCAATGTTTTATACATTTATAATCCTTATATTCTCACAGCATTTCATGGGAATATGGGGGTTGATTATCGGAATTCCAATTTTCATGTTTTTACTTGATGTGCTCGACGTTGACCAATCTAGTGAAAACTGATATATGGAAAAACCTCCCTTACATTTTTAAAAAATATCCTCTACTATGTAACTTCTAAACCGTCAGCTACAATTGAATGGCATAGTGCTCATAAAGTAAATTATTAAACTCAAGTTCATTTGCGTTATTAGGCAAATGAACTTGAGTTTTTTTGTGTCACATGATATGTGACTAAGAACCCTTTCTAAACAAGGGATTTCAGTCATATTATAAAAATAATCTCTCATTTATCTGTAACTGTTTTCTTCAAAATTCACTCTCTTGCCCTTCACTAGCACAACGTAATGCAAACGTAGCAGCGGAACTTGGCATGGTAGTAATTGATGCATCTGTCTAAGGTGCTTATAAGATAAATGAATTGTAAATAAAAACTCTCTTTATTTGCGAAATTACTCAAATAGAAGAGAGTTTTTATTTTAAAAATTTTTAATGCTATTGTGAAAGTGCAATTCTAATATTATCAGATTAGAATCTCAAGCCAACCGTTAAATCTAATTCTAATGTTCCAGTGCAAAACATATCTGGTGTTGGAGTTGCGCCATCTGTACAGGTAACCGCAATTTGGTTAAGTCCTGTAACGGATGTAACAGCAGAGCCACCATTAACAATTGTATATCCTTGAGTTGTAGTACCTCGTACTGATAACGTAACTGTACAGTCTGAGGTGTTTGTAAAAATAACAATTGCATCCGGATTAACGGTTGACAATGATTGGAAAACTGTTCTAGTAGTATTATCACATGCTTGACGAATCGGTACACATCTCACAAATTCTTTTACCACTTTTTTGTTTTCACAAAGATCTGCAACGGTTACTACATTAGTTGGTCCACAGCAATTTTTTTCGTTTGCCATTCTATCTCCTCCTTTGATACTTTATGGTATTAGCGACTTTGTAATTTTGAACGGGTAAAATATACTAACTTATTAGCCTCTTTTATGTAATCTTAAATTCTAGTAGGTAGTAAACTATTTCAATGAAAATAGATAGATATCATAGTTCAATAACACCAAAACTACGTACTATATCATGCTAGCAACTCATATAAGAGGAGTGATAATATTGGAGATTGTCAAAATAAAAAGAAGAATAAAAACAAAGAATGCAAACAATATTAAAATAGACAATAAGATTAACAATCATCAAGTCACTATTATAAAGGAAAAATGCAATGAAAAAGGATGTCAGAGAAAATGTAATTGTAAGAAAAGACCACTTATAAGAAAAAGATTAATAAAAATTCATAGATGTGTTCCTATTCAATCTCAATGTGATCATCACTGCGTTGTACCTATTTTTGCCGCAAATACTTCCCAATCCTTTATTAGTCATCCATCGGGAACATTTACCATTACAAACAATAGTGATTCCTGTACGATAAAGATCATCATTAAGCAAAAGTCACATCACAAACATTTCATTAATGTTGAACCTAAGTCTTCATTTACAGGTGTATTTTCTAATTTGAAACGTATAGACGTTGTATGTAGCAGTCATCTTCCTCACGCCGTATGTGTAGGTACATTTGAGCTTGATTTGTTATTTATCGCAAAAATTAACTAGTAGGAGCTGAATTATGGATAATATTTCTTGGATACAACTAGTAATTCTTATTCTAGCTTCGTTTAGGGTTACTCATTTAATTGTCTATGATAATATTACTTGGTTTTTACGAGCACCATTTATGATGATTGTACAGGTGACGGATGAGAGTGGCCAAACCATCCAGCAGGTTCATATAAAAGGTAATGGACTCAGACGTTGGATCGGCACATTGTTAGTTTGTCATTGGTGTGTTGGAATATGGTCTGCTTTATTATTAGTAATCCTTTATTACTTTGTTCCACTTTCTTCATTCATTATTTTAGGTTTCGCAGTTGCTGGAATGGGCTCTATAATAGAAAGTCAAATTATAAGAAAATGACAATTAATTAAAATTCCAGGCTTGGCTCGTTTTAAGTAGAATTTACATCACCTACAACAAGTGTTCTTAGAAAAACACTCTTTTATTTGCACTATTCAGCAAATGAAAGGGTTTTTTCGGGATTTAATGTTATTTATAGGGGATTTGTATATATAACTAATTATATGGTAAAATAAACCATTGAAAAAAAGAGGAGAGAGGTATTATTCTATGAAAAGAATAAAAATAGTAATATTAATGATGGTATTAATGTGTATATCATTACCAGTACATGCAGAAGAAGCAACGATAAAAGTTTACTTTGATAACGCTAAAGTGAATTTTACTATTGATCCTGTATTAAAAAACGGGACTACATTTGTCCAATTCAGACCTATTTTTGAATCTCTTGGATATAAGGTGAGTTGGGATCAGAAACAAAGAAGAGTTATTGCTCATAATAATGATATTGAAATAATTTTGACAGTAGACAGTAAGTTAGCATCTATAAACGGTGTCATTAAACAACTAGAGTATCCACCAACAATCTTACAGGGAAATACTCTTGTTCCTATCAGATTTGTAAGTGAAAACAGCGGAAAAGATGTGAAATGGGATACTAAGAATCGAGAGATACATATTACCTCAAAAGATCAATTATCAAATAATTTATGTAAAACTATAACCGATTGCATAAGTTTAGGTGACGACGAAACTCTAAAAGAGCTATTAATAACAAATCGAACGATAACAGATGTACAATTTGAAGAAGCTGTTAAAAGTGATAATTACAAGATTGTTAGCCTGCTATTGGAGCATGGTTATGAACTGGAAAAAATCCCTAACAGTACGAAATCTAAAATATTTAAAATAGCAATAGACAATCGTTCATTTGAAATTATAGAGATGCTTATAAATTTCGGTATAGATCCAGATATTGTACTTGATGGGTTTTATCAGCTTACTGCGCTCATACAAGCTGTAAAGAATAACGATTATGACTTAGTCAAATTATTGATTGTTAAGGGCGCAGATCCGAGTAAACAATATAAAGGGGAGGATTTTAGTGCTTCCTCAAATAATTGGTATTACACAGCAATAAATTTGGCATATGAGTTAAACTATCTAAACATTTACGAATTGTTAATGAATAGTGCCCGTTCAACAGAAGTTATTCCAGATGGAGTAATTATTAACGATATCAAAGATGTCAGAAGTTATATGAGAACGTATTATTCCACATTAAATACTGATCTTGGCATCATTTCATTATTATTTTCAGTACATGAAAACACCCAAAAAATGTATCCGTATGATTACAAAATTAATTATTCGGGTGAAGTATTGATTGATGATAGGCTAGGATTGGGAATCAATCATATAGACATTGAATATTTGCTCACTGATGTTAGGTTCACTCAAACTCAAAAAGAGGTGTTCGTAAAACAACTGAGAGAGTTTACTGAAAAATATGCTCAAGAACTGATTGCTTTATTACCTAGCAAAAAACTAACGGGTGGTTTCTATACATTCACTTCATTTGTACCAAGTTGGGTTCCTAGTGAGCTAAGGGGAGTAGCAGGTGATGTATTTGGTTCGTCTAGCAATCAATTTCTAACATGGACAAATTACACTAATGATAGTTCAACCAATTACTACGCAACTAATATAAGTGAGTTTCACTGGTATGGATATTTTGATAATGGTAATCTAACAACGGATATTCCATTGCGTTCAATATTTATTTCAAATGAGCTTTATAAACTAGAAATTGGAGAGTCTTTCGCTATACCTTACCGCCTTCTGCCAGAAGAAGCTACAGATGCTCAGCTAGTATGGGAAGTTTTTCATCCTGATATCGCTAGTATTGATTCAAACGGAGTTGTGTATGGATTAAGAGATGGAATGACTTCAGTCAAAGTTTACTCGAAACAGGATCCCAAGATATATGCTTTTGCAATCGTTCAAGTGGGAGATTTAATGAAGAGGTAACTTATTTATTGAGTGGGAATAACAGAATAGCAACGAAGATTCTTTCATGTAAATCTCCATGATTAAAGCTATTGCTTTAATCATGGAGATTTTTTTAAAAATAGCTTCATAGTGCAACAAACGCTGCTAATTTTCGTTTGTTATTACAAGTACTTACTTATGATTGATTATGTCTGAATGGTAGTATGATAGGTGGTTTCTAAGTCACATTATAACCATTTCAGTGGAGGGAAATATGGCAACAAGGGTTTGTTTATTTTTGGAAGAAAAAGAACATGTACTGGAGGCATGGGAGGATGCAAATCTTGAAATTAAGCGTTGCGTAGATAAGCACCGGATAACGGTCCTTCCAGGACGAAATTCCAACCATGCTGATGTTGAAGTGAATTGTGAAAGTATAGAACTGACGCTGAAGTTTAGCCTGCGCGATTTGTGGCAGGAAAAGTCGTTGATGCTTGCATCGATCAATCAAAGCGTTGTTTACGATACAGATGATGAAAATTTTGACTACGGGGATACTATTCCACCGTTTGGAGTTATAGAGCTATTTGGAATTGGATTCAAGCGAGGGGAAGCAACAACTGAAGCTGAAGTTGAGGCGTTTTTCTTATTGCTCAATCATTTTCTACTAAAGCATTTTATGATGTACGTCTTTCTTGAAAGTGAGATACAGTCGGTTCTTCCATATATGATAGAATGGACCAGCAGTTTAAAAGAGTTTTCTCATAATGGAGTAAAAGGCTACCGGGTAGCCAATTTCGGATAAGTTGAGATAGCTCTTGATTTACCTAAGAATGATAGTTCCAATTAGAGGAGTTATACCATTAGAAATATCATCTACTTCCAATGGGAATGGAGGCTTATGGGATGAGAATGTATACAGATCCTAGAGGCGAAGCTTACAATCAAGTGATAGATTTGGCAATACAGAACTCAGAATGCTTTGTGCTCAAGGGGAAAATTCCGGCAAATGCGGTTAGTAGAAATTACACAAGCGTATTGGAAGCTTTGAAACCTTACTTAGTGAAGACAATCGCAATCGAAGAGGATGATATGGATGAAGTCAAACTAATAAGTAACACCTATCGCAGTAATGCTTTTTACACCGCGGAATCCTACAATTTTTACAAATGCTGCGCAGACAGCGGGAACATACTGAAGCAAATGGCAAATCGACTGTCAGATTGGATTTATCCTAACCTGCCCGAAGACTTATGTTTCGTTAAGGAAGGTGGCGGAGACTACCTTTACTCGATTGTACATGAGCATATGTACGGTATGGAAGTAACTGAGGAAGAAGCAATCGAACTAATGGATCGAATAACAGGGCTTTTTCTGAAATTAGAGGCTCATCGTGACCTTGATCGTCTGCTAGATGATGCGATTAAGCATCGAACCGACTGGTTGTATATAAGTGGACATGGGCTGACAACGTTACCTGAGAAAATTCAGTACCTTACAGAATTGCGTGATCTAGAAATTTTCGAACAGGATCTTTATCGTCTACCTGAAGCGCTGTTCGAGTTAAGTAAGCTTGAACGCTTGAAAATTATGACGGCGGATTTGGAGAGCATTCCCGCATCCATATCCAAACTGAAGAACCTGAAGGAACTTTCTATCCAATGTGCGAGTTCAGATCGCCCGGCTCCCAGATTTCGGGTCAAGCCGAAGGAAGAGATCAGTCTAAACTGCATTCCATCAGAGATTGGAGAGCTGGAACAACTCGAACAGCTTACGATTCAATACACTTCGATCCATGAGTTACCACCTGAGCTAGAAAAGCTGAAGCATTTGCGAATCTTGAACTTAGAAATATGTATGATCAATAAGAAACCCAATTTTCTTAATAATATGAAGCAACTAGAATACATAAATGTTTCACAGAATTCTTCATTGAAAATAATTGAAATAGAATGGTAGTTTAAGGGATGGACAAACATACTATCATGAACAACAGATGACGGGAGTTAGTGTAATGAAAATTAGTAAACACAATGCGGAACATTATATTTGGGGAGACATTTGTGATGGTTGGCATTTAGTTAAAGAAAGGGTGTCGAGGTTCCCCCTCTGACACCACATCAAATGTTTAATAAATCACAAGAAGAAATTGAATTCCTAGTAATTTCTCAACCGAATAGTAAAGGTGATAGGGTCATAGTAGATTAAACTAACCGTGAGCCATTCCGATTTGAACCCGCATAAACTGCGGGTTTTCTTACGATTACTTTAACGTAAGCATTATATCTTCAATTGTATATCTCCGCAAAACCTTACTATATTCATTTTCTGATTCAACAATTATTTGGGAGATTAATTGATCTGTTTTATTCTCAATTAATTTTTGTTCCTTTATATAACTATCTTTTACTAATGCCAAATAAACATCATAGATAGTTGTATCTGATGGTTGGACTATAAGTTTATAACCTCCGTAACGACCTCCAATTGCAGTAATGAACTGCTCTTTCATCAATTTTGCTAATACTTTACGAATAAAACTGGACTCAATGTCAAATTTTTTAGCAAGTTCATTACTTGAAACAAGTTTGTCTGAGTCAGCCAAAACTGCTAAAGATTTTATAGCTGTATTAAACCAAGTGGGACCTAAATCACCATATTGTGCAACTTCCTGCAAAACAAACACGTCCTTTGTTCCTAATATAAAATAAGCGGATTCTACTTTTATATAGTAATAGCGATTACTCCAACAAAAATATTAAAATTTAATTTGACTATTTACAAGCATTATACTAAATTTTAATTGTGATATAAAATCACAATTAAAATCAGGAGGCATATTAATGGGACGATTAGATAATAAAGTAGCGATTATTACAGGTGCAGCTAGTGGTATGGGATTAGCTGCTGTTCAGTTATTTGCGAAAGAAGGAGCAAAAGTTGTTGCAACTGATATCGCAGTTGAGCAATTAGAAAAAGCGATCTCAACACTCGAAGGTGACATTATTACTTTCGCATTAGATGTATCTTCTGAACAACAATGGAAAGATGTTAGCGAACAAGCGAAAGTAGAATTTGGGAAGATAGATATTTTAATTAATAATGCGGGTGTATCTGTTCATAAAGGATTGTTAGATGAGGACTTAGAAGGCTGGAATCGAGCAATTAACTTAAACCTTACTTCCGTATTTTTAGGTATGAAAACAGTGATTCCTTATATGCAACAAAATAATAAAGGTTCCATCGTTAACTGTGTTTCATTAGCAGCTATTATTGGTAGTGCAGACAATGGTGCTGCGGCATATAGCGCTGCAAAAGGTGGCGTTCGTGCCCTTTCGAAACATGCTGCAATTAACTATGCAAAAGATAATATTCGAGTAAATTCAATATATCCAGGTGCTATCTTAACAGGAGCAGCACAAAAATATGGAGTAACATCTGCTGAACAACTAGGTAATGCATTTAAAAATACGATTCCTCTTCCTCCACATGCGGGTGAAGCGATAGATATTGCAAATGGCTATTTATATTTAGCGTCTGATGAATCCAAATTTGTAACAGGCGAAGAATTAATCATTGATGGCGGTTGGAGTACACATTAATAATTAGTGATAGCTTAATGGATTTGCTAAAAAGAATATAACCCGAAAGTCTTGAATATTCTAAGATTTTCGGGTTTTTTAGTTAGTGCAATAGTAGTTGATAAGATCAAGGTATGCCACTATGAGTTGAAACCTTTTAATAATGAAAGTCGTTATACGTTATATTGAGAGCGCTATTATGTAATTTGGAGGAGGCGTTAAAATGTCTGAGTTAGATTTTGAGAATTTTACGGTATTAAAAGAGCGTATGTATCAGTTGTCCAAAGTCGAGCGGAATCGGGAAGAGTTACTAAAACGTATCAGAGAGCATGAATCGCTCATTGTAAAGCTTGAAGTGGAGCTAGTAATGGAGCAAGAGGACGTTGATAAGTTGACGCGCATGTCTTTAACGAATTTATTTCATACTATTTTGCGGAGTAAAGAGGAGCAACTTGAACTTGAACGTCAACAGGAGTTGATAGCAACACTTAAGCTTCAGGAAGCGAAACAAAGTCTCAAGGAACTTAAGGAGGACCTACTAGAGATTGGTCATCAACTTGCTAGCCTTTCCACCGCACATTCTGATTACAATCAGCTGATGTTAAAGAAGGAAGCGGCGCTGCGTAATTCGCCACTTGCTGTTCATGAGCTGGAAGAGATGGAAAGTCAAATTTCACATAAAAGCTTGTTACTCAAAGAGATCGGAGAAGCTTTGTCAGCAGGGAGAGGCGTCATTTCTTCTTTATCCTATGCCTCGGAGCAATTGGGAAAAGCGGAGAATTGGGGAAATTGGGATATGTGGGCCAATGGTGGGTTGATAAGTACGCATATAAAGCACGGTCATATAGATAATGCGAGAATATCTATCCATAATGCCAATCGCCAGCTGCAAGTTTTTCATAAAGAGCTTGCAGATCTACAAAGGTCGACGGACATTCATATCGATATAAGTGGGACGCTTAAAATGGCAGATTATTGGTTCGATGGCTTGATCACAGACTGGCTCGTTCAGGGTCGAATTAAAGGTGCTCAAGATCAAGTATTAGAAGCGATTCATAAGATTAGAATGGTAGTGAATACACTTGAAGCAGATTATCGCAATGCAGACAGAGAGTTAACTGATTCAAAAGCAAAGCGTATTGCTTGGATAGAGGCAGCTCAATAATGAAATTTATTATGTTATAAATAATTGATTGAACGATTGCATGAAATTGTGAAAAATTACAAAACAGTCATTACTATACGATTCGACAAAAATACAATTTTTATTATTTTTGACCAATTATGCTACTCATATTGGTTAAGGTAACAAGTTCAACCTTAGATCAGTACATATAGTTGTAAATTTAACGATGTGCCACTTATTATTATAAAAATGATACATGTCATCACAAAAAAGCAGCGTACTTTCTACTTTATAACCTCTATATACTATGATTGTATTCAAGATTCTTGAGTACTATAAATTTGGGATAGCCAATATGGAGGTAAATGAATGACTAGAAGACAGAAAATATTGTCGATCGTTACAGCATTAGCAGTTACGACAAGTTTGTTCTCAATACAACCAGCTATTACTCAAGCGGCAGACGCTCCAAATTCTGAAAGCGGTGCCAATGGCAGCGTTTTTGGACCCAATGTTTTTGTGTTTGACCCAACTATGGATAATACTAAAATTCAAGCAGATGTTACGGCAGTATTTACTCAACAGGAAAGTAATGAATTTGGCAATGAAAGGTATGCGCTATTGTTTAAACCTGGAACCTATAACGATGTAAATGTAAAAGTAGGGTTCTATACACAGGCGGCAGGTTTGGGTCAAAATCCCGATGATGTACATGTCAATACGCTCAACACAGATGCGAAATGGGATAATGGTAATGCCACTAGAAATTTTTGGCGAGGCGTGGAGAACTTATCCTATGGAAAACCAACAGAGGACGCATTTTTTGCAGTTTCTCAAGCGGCACCAATGCGCCGTGTACATGTGAAATCAAAGGCTCTTCTGCTTTTCGATTTTGATCCATGGTGGAATGCTGGCTGGGCAAGTGGAGGATACATAGCAGATTCCAAGATTGATGGAAATATTGTTCCAGGATCTCAGCAGCAATTTTTCTCGCGTAATAATGATTACAGAAAATGGGATGGTTCATTATGGAATATGGTATTAGTTGGTGATAAAAATCCACAGCCTAACACGTTCCCATCTCCAGCTATTACTACGATCGAAAAAGCACCAGTTATAAAGGAAAAGCCTTATCTCTACATGGAAGGTTCAGATTATAAAGTATTTGTTCCATCTTTGCAGAAAGATCGCAAAGGGGTTAGTTGGGAGAATGGCACTACGCCAGGTACATCAAGAGATGTTGCTTCAGATTTCTACATTGCACAGCCAGGTGTAAGTGCATCAACAATTAATGCGCAGCTGAACAATGGAAAAAGCCTAATTTTCACTCCAGGCATTTATCATTTCGATGATACTATTAATGTCACGAAACCGAACACAGTTGTCTTAGGTCTAGGATTAGCGACGATCGAGGAAGATACAGGAAAAGTTGCAATGAAGGTAGCAGATGAAGAAGGAATAGTTATTTCAGGATTGATGTTCGAAGCTTCATTAATTAAATCCACCTCATTGCTAGAGGTTGGATCTGGGAAGAATACGGAAGATCATTCGGCTAATCCGATACTTCTTTCTGATTTGTTTTTCAGAGTTGGTGGAACTGATGCTGGAACGACAGATATTTGTCTTATTATTAACAGTAATAACGTAATTGGTGATCATTTCTGGATATGGCGAGCAGATCATGGAGATGGATCAGGATGGGATAGCAATATTAGCAAAAATGGGCTAGTTGTTAACGGTGATGATGTTACAATATATGGCTTGTTCAACGAACATCACGAGGAGTATCAAACTTTATGGAATGGTAATGGTGGACGTGTATATTTCTATCAGTCCGAGATCCCTTATGATCCTCCCACTCAAGATAGATATATGAGCCATAATGGAACAGTGAATGGATATGCTGCTTATAAGGTAGCAGATCACGTAACGACACATGAAGCATGGGGGCTAGGTGTTTATGCTAACTTCACTGCTGGTCCAGTGAAGCTGCAAAACGCAATTGAAGTGCCGAAAGTGGAAGGAGTAATTCTTCACTCCTTAACTACAGTATTTCTAAGCGGGATAGAAGGTAGCGGAATAACCCATATCGTGAATGATACAGGAGAAAGTCTTTATTCGCATTCGCCTATGACCAGGACGATGACAACTTATACTAGTGGGGATACACAAGCGCCTACCACGCCTGAAAATGTTATAGCTACTACCATTTCAGGCAGTCAAATTAACCTAACTTGGGATGCATCTACCGATAATTCAGGGGTTGACGCCTATGATATTTATCGTAACGGTAAGAAGATCGTTTCCACGGCTGTAACTCAATATAACGACTCAGGTCTTAATGCCGAAAAAGAATATACTTATACGATTATTGCAAGAGACTCATTTGGAAATCAATCTGCAAGCAGTACCCCTGTCAGTGCAACGACAACTAAATTGTGGACTGAGATTAGTAAATACGGTTGGTCAGTGTTGGCTTCACATAATAATGGTGAGAACAATGCTAATTCTGCAAAAATTATTGATGGTAACGCAAGCAATCTTTGGGAGAGCGGCACGGGGATGGTTGAAGGTATGAATTTCATAGTGGATATGAATGAGCCAAGAAGTTTTGGTAGAGTTGTCTTCCAATCAGCTGGAAATGACTATGCCCGAGGATTTTCCGTCTCTGTTTCAGATGATGGAAATGACTGGGGACTTCCAGTAGCTACTGGTACAGATGCCAATGCGGTGATCAAAGCAGGCAGCGACGCTACATTCACAGTAGATTTTAATACGGTAACAGCTAGATACGTGAAAGTTGAACTAACAGTACCATTTACATCGAATTGGTGGAAAATTAATGAATTCAGTGTCTATACAGACAAAGAAAAGCCATTGAATAGAGATGGTTGGGAGGCAATCACCGAACTGGGGAGTGCAGATGCTAATAAATTAATAGATGGAAATATGGCTACTCGCTGGTCTGCTGGTACACCGATGATTCCAGGTCAATCGATCATTATCGATATGAAAAATGAACAAAACTTCAATAAGATTATTATGGATTCCACAGGCAGTAATAACGACTATGCCCGAAGCTATGAAATCTACGTATCAAATGACGGAGAAGATTGGGGTACTCCAATTGTGAACAATACAGCAACTGGGCCTGTCATTCACTCCGACTTTACAGATCAAGATGCTCGTTATATTAAGATCGTACAAATGGGTACCAATTCAGGTTGGTGGTCGATTTATGAAATCAGTGTGTTCAGGGATGCTACGAATCCTGTCATAGTATCAAGTATCAGTGTAGTTGGAACTGGTGGAGCGGATGTGATTACAACCAAAGTTGGAACGCTCCAAATGTTATCTCATGTCCTGCCTGCTTATGCAGACGAAACTTCAGTAAATTGGTCGGTTGTGAATGAAGATGGAACTATGACCGATAAAGCAACGATTAATCAAGATGGTCTGCTAACTGCACTGAAAAATGGAATGGTGTATGTTGTTGCAACAGCATTAGATGGTTCTAATGTTGAAGGGGTTAAAGAGATTACGATTAGTGGTCAAAACCTAGTGATGAGTATTGAAGTAAGTGGATTGGGAGACGTATCGAAAATCACGACGAAATCAGGTACGCTGAATCTTTTTGCGGAAGTATTGCCAGCTGATGCTGATAATAAAGAAGTTACTTGGTCGGTTGTGAATGAAGATGGAAATGTGACCGATAAAGCTACGATTAGTGCTGATGGGGTGCTAACTGCAGTGAAGGATGGTAACGTGAAAGTCATTGCTACAGCTAATGATGGAACTGGCATTACAGGTGAGTTGATTATTTCGATTACAGGGCAAGTAAGCAGTGGGTGTCGAACAAATTGTGGCGGACAAATTACACCGCCTCCGACTCCAACCGAGACGAATAATCATGAAAAAATAATTTCAGCTGCAGATTTGAATAATGTACAGGGTGGTAATTCGGTAGTAACGCTAGGCGAAGGAAAGACAGAGGCAGTTATTCCAGTCAATTTAGCACAACAAGTAAGTCATCCTGTTGAAGTGAAAAACAATGGAATCTCAATTATTATTCCTTCAGCAGTAATTAAAGAACTGGCAGGAAAGTTGCAAGGGGATACAACTGATTCCAATATCATCTTGCGGGTTACGCCAGATCCGACTAGTGATTTTATTTACAATCTTGACCTGATCTTACGAGACAGGGATGGGAAAGAAACGAAGTTAAGCATATTTCCAGAACCGATAAGTTTAGTAATACATTACGACGATACTAAACTGGATAAAGATCTGATCGGTGTGTACTACTATAATGAAGCTCTCAAAGAATGGGAATATATTGGTGGTAAGGTCGATGATAGCAAACATATCATTTCAGCAGATGTTACACATTTTAGTAAGTATGGTGTGAGGGAGTATAACAAAGTTTTCACTGACGTACCAACGACACACTGGGCATATCATGCGTTGAAGGTTCTTTCGGCTAGACATATTGTCAGCGGTGTTTCAGCAACTGAGTTTAGTCCGAGCGGCATTACGACTCGTGCAGAGTTCGTCGCATTACTGACGAGATCGCTTGGATTACAAGCATCCAAGGAGAATAAACAGTTCTCTGATGTGAATACAACGGATTGGTTTGCGAAGGATGTTGCTACCGCTTATGAAGCTGGATTGATCCGAGGTGTAACGGAGACGAAATTCGCGCCTAATTCTACAATCACAAGAGAAGAAATGGCGATACTGATGGTTCGTGCATATGAATATGTCAATGGCAAGCAAACATCAGGAGAGAATCATTTGACAGTACTGCATGACCAAGGGCAAATATCTTCATGGGCAAATGCTGGAGTTAATTCAGCGATAGAATTGGGATTAATGAAAGGGAAATCTACTTCAATCTTTGCTCCACAAGAGCGTGCAACTAGAGCAGAAGCAGCTCAAGCGATGTTCAATCTGTTGAAGCTAATAGATGTAGACTAAAGAATAGGAAATGATACAAATGACCGAGCAACTTTAGTTGCTCGGTCATTTGTATGTTCTTGTGTATTGGGATAATTACTGATATATAAGTTTCTATTCACTCTTATCCTCGTACAAATCCACATAGACCTTCTTATTACCATCCACTTGAGCAATGAATACATCTTTCTCAGTCGATGCTCCTTGTTGTGTAATTTCATGTATTAACCACTTTTTAGAATAGCCTAGTCTTGCCAAATTTTCATGCAATATATGTCCGTCCATTATTAATAACGTTGGAGCATTCTCATGTTTTAACTTTATTCCTAGAAAATTAGGAGTAATGGGCTCGATATCGGCTTTCTTCATAACACTTAGTTGTCCGTTCGCTTCGAACACAGCCATTTGAACATCATCTAACTTAAATACATCCTTTTCTCGCAATAACATCATAAGTTCATCAATAGCCATTTGATTCTTCTTCATCGTATCTTCTAAAACTTCCCCATCTTTAATAATAATCGAAGGCTTACCATCTGTTAGCTGGAGAAAACTTCTTGATTTTAGTCCGATCAGACTTAATATAATCGGCAGTATACCCCATATCGCTAGTGAAACAAGCCCGTTTGAGATTTTAATATTTTGATCAACAGACATTGTTGAGGCAATTGAACCGATCGTAATTCCTACAACATAATCGAAGAATGTGAGCTGAGAAAGCTGTTTCTTTCCCATAATTCGTGCCAAAAAGAGCAAGACGAGAAAAGCGACAATGGACCGAATTAATATTAATACATATTCTGGCACGGATATTCCCCCAATGTGAAAGTCTGAATAAGTTTTCTTTATTATTGGGTAATCTAAATATTAATATGCAACGATTAGGGGGATAAGCTAAGATGATTCAGAAAGCTATGCTTTGTATAATGATTTTAATTATTGTGTCAGGATGTTCTGCTCAAAACGGAAAAAATGAATTCAAAGAGAATATAACTCAACTTGAACAATTATTAAATAATAAAGATACCGTATCCACAAAGGTAAAGGTAGAAGAGTTATTAAAAGTGTATAAAAAAAATGAGTGGAAATTACAATTGCTAGGTGATGAAGGAGAGTATGAACGACTTCATGAAAGCATACAACGCATCATTGTAGCAATCGATGAGGAAGATTATACTGAAGCGAAAATAGAGTTAAGTACGACTAAGACGATATTAGAAGATATATATTCATTGTGATTGATCACAACTAGTAGTTTATAGTTGTTTATTACTTTTGCTGGGTAATAGGTATAGTTGATAATTTAGAACACACTATTATTTGCGTGAATAAGCAAATAATAGTGTGTTTTGCTATTTGCTCAGTTGTATAATTTCATTCTCGTTAACTGGAATTACGTTAGATATAGGCGTAAAATATACGTTAAGCTATAGAACTAATTCGAAATATTATAAAGCAGAAAACGAAAGGAAGTATCGTTATGGAGAACATTCAAGCTAAACATATAAAAGTCGGTTTTATTGGAACAGGTGTAATGGGAATCAGTATGGCTGGTCATATATTGGAGGCAGGATACGAGGTTAGTGTTTATACACGCACCAAATCAAAGGCTGAACCATTACTATCAAAGGGCTGTATCTGGTTCGACACACCACAAGAGCTAGCAGCAAATTGTCATGTCATCATCACAATGGTCGGCTATCCTTCTGATGTTGAACATATTTATTTGGGGGAGCATGGATTAATAGCTTCTGCTCATCAAGGTACTTTATTTATTGATATGACGACATCAAGTCCATCTCTTGCCAAGCGTATTACACAAGAGGCTGAGGATCATGGCATGATGGCAATTGATGCACCTGTATCCGGTGGTGATATTGGTGCGAGAGATGCCAAGTTATCTGTTATGGTAGGTGGAGCGGTTGATCATTATGAGTTGGCTCTTCCGATATTATCACTAATGGGTAGTAATATTGTTAGACAGGGTGAAGCGGGTGCTGGACAGCATACGAAGATGTGTAATCAGATTGCAATAGCGACTAATATGATAGGTGTTTGTGAGGCAATTGTCTATGCAACAAAAGCGGGACTTGATCCGGAGACCGTTTTGCAAAGCATTTCAACAGGAGCGGCAGGAAGCTGGTCATTAAGTAATCTTGCTCCACGCATTATTGCGGAAAACTTTGAACCTGGTTTCTATGTGAAGCATTTCATTAAAGATATGAAAATTGCTCTTGAGTCAGCAGTAGAAATGGGAATTGAGCTACCAGGCTTATCACTTTCACTTTCTCTTTATGAGCAATTATCAGCTATGGGATTTGATGATAAAGGTACACACGCGTTATATAAAGTGCTTACAAGATAGGTTTGGTTGAAAATATGGTTTTCCATTCAGGATATAGCGGGATTAATATCTGGGAAAACAGACAATAAATATGATCCAAATAATACATCAACAAGAGCAGAAGCAATCACGCTTATTTTGAATATGTTGAATAAAAATTAGTTGTAATGACGAAGGACCTTTCAATGATAATCAAACATTGAAAGGTCCTTTTACATTTTATTAAATACACATAATATATAACGATATTGACTATGTGTTCTATCTGTTATACACTATGTATAACAGATAGAACAGTTCAGCAAAGTTATTCATATTTTATAGATCAAGCAATTTACATAGAAGTAATTGTAAGATGTTTTATGAATTTACTTATCACTTTGCAGGAAGTGGCTTGCGGAAGTTTACGTAAAGGTTTAGGAGGTGATTAACATGCTGTTAGCCATTGATATGCAATCAGAAACACCTATATATACACAGATTGCGCAGCAGATTATCGAAGGGATAGCGAAAGGTGAGCTTATTCCAGGGGAAGGCTTACCGTCAGTACGAGCTTTGGCTGTAGATTTGGGAGTGAACTTGCATACTGTCAACAAAGCGTATCATTTATTGAAACAGGATGGATATGTTCAGATTAATCGCAAACAAGGAGTCATGATTGAACCTGATGCATTGCCAATTGCAGATGAACAGTTTAAGAAAAACTTGATGGAGCGATTAAGACCTCTTGTTGCCGAGGCAGTAGCTAGAGGAATGGAAGTAGATCAGTTCGAGCAGCTGGTAGGTATAACGTTCAAAGATATGCTCCCGAATCGTACTTAATAAATGAAAAGTTGAAGCTTATGCTTTCGATGTATTTTTCATTTATATGAAGAATACCGAGTAGTTAATGAAAAGTTGAAGGAGATGAGATTTATGAATGGAATGGAACTTTGGATATTACTAGCGTTGTTTGTACCGATTATTGCAATCGTGGCAATTACCCCTTTAATAACAAGGAAGGTTGAGGCATTTGGTGTAACTGTACCAGAAGGCGTCAAGCAAGAACCGTTCGTCAAAAAACAGATCAAAACTTACATTACGCTATGTACGGCGCTTGGCTTAGTTCTAATTGTGGCATTACTATTGTTATTACAAAGCAATCAAGATGAATCTTTCTATGCAATCGCTTATTCTTGCTTGATATTCGGATATATCATTGCGAGCTTTGCATTCTATTATGCTAGCCATGTGCAGATCAAAAAATGGAAACAAACACAAAGCTGGTACGATGAGCAACTTGCCTCTCAAAAGATTGTTGTACAAACGGGTTTCTATAATAAGAGAATGACGATTTCAATAGCATGGTATATACCACATTTCCTACTTGTATTAGGTACAGTAATTATTAGCTTATTGAACTATGATAAGTTCCCTGACATCATTCCAATGCAATTTAATTTTGATGGGGAAGTAACAAGAAGTGTCGAGAAGAGTTTATCAGCAGTACTTGGATCATCTGGTATTGCCCTAACGATGATTATTGTATTTATTTTCTCTCATATTTCGATAGCCAAAGCAAAACAAGTTGTTGAAAGTAAAGATCCAGAAGGTTCAGTTGAACGCAATCGTCGTTTCCGTTATTCTTGGTCTATCTTTACAGCGATAACTGGATTTTTGATTGTATTGATTATGTGCTTTGGGCAACTATCTTTCTTACTTAATATTTCTAACAATACTAAAATGCTAATCGTATTTGCTGTAGTTGGAGTTATTGTTCTAGGAGCAATTGTGCTAAGTATAAAAACAGGGCAAGGTGGGTCACGAATCAAGCTTAATGACTCGACTGGGAAAA
Source organism: Paenibacillus endoradicis (assembly GCF_024721975.1). Next base: position 154,583 of record NZ_JANQBB010000008.1, read on the forward strand.
GTAATGTAATAGTTGCGGACCAAGATCAGTACTGGAAAGCTGGAATTTTCTATTGGAATAGTAATGATCCTGCGATCTTTGTTGAAAAGCGCTTTGGTGTAGGTTGGTCAATGAATTTTGCAAGACCTATAAGCTGGTTATTAATTATGGGAATTCTTGCGATTGTCTTAATTCCGAGCATTTTCTTATCGTAGTATTCAATGAGTAATGAATTAATGTTAAAGGAATTTGTAAGGAAATAAAATATTATTTCTATAGATTAGTAGGTAGTGCGAAATTAAACTTATTAATATCAAGGAGGATAAACGTATGAAGCCATTTAATTATTTAATGAAATCTGTCTTGTCCCTTGCTCTAGTTAGCTTTTTTTTCTTATCACCTGTCAGTCAATTGAACGTGTCAGCAGCGAATCCAGATTGGGTACCTGTACGAGTAGCAGCTGAGTCTATTGGAGCTAAAGTGGATTGGAATCAAACTGAACAATTAATTACGATTAAACGAGGTAATCTCACGGCAATTATCCCAGTCGGGAAAGAACAAGCACTAGTAAATGATAATGAAATTAAGATGGAATCTTCAGCTATTATGAAAGATCATAGAACTTTTATTTCATTAAGTGATTTCAATGCTATATTTGGTATAGAGGCGAATTGGAATAAAGAACAACAAACAGTCGGCTTTGATGCAACTGATTTAGAAGGACTTTCAAGCTTATTTATATATCAACTATTTTCAGGGAATGTAGCGAGTTTGCCTGTTATGATGAACGAAGCATTAAAATCGAATCTTCCTGAGCAAGCTCTTGCAATTATTGGACAACAATATTCCGCTGCTTATGGTAAGCCGATAATGCAGCAGTCTCTAGTTGTGGAGAACAATGGCGTGCATACAAATGTTGTCATGGTTTATGAAACCAATATATCGTCTTTGAAAATTACATTAAGATTCGATGCTAATCAATTCATCGATGATCTTTACTTTGAACAAATCGCGGTTGCAGATACTTATCAGAAACCAGCTTATGATATTGGAAACTATTCAGAAATAGATGTAGTAATCGGGGAGGGCACGTTTGCAGTACCAGGGACATTGACTATCCCTGAAGGAGAAGGCCCATTCCCTTCGGTTGTACTTGTTCATGGTTCTGGTCCACATGATCGTGATTCTACGATTGGCGCAGTTAAAATATTTAAGGATATTTCAGTCGGTTTAGCTGCTCAAAACATAGCTACATTGCGCTATGAAAAAGTAACGAAAGAGCATAATGTAAAGGTAGCTTCTTTACCACAGTTTACTTTGAAAAATGAATCTGTCGATGATTCTGTTTTGGCAGTCAAATTGTTAAAGAATAGAACCGACATTGATTCTGCTAATATTTATATTGTTGGTCATAGTCAAGGTGGTTACGTCGTTCCAAAGATTTTCGAGAATGATAAAAATAACGATATCGCAGGTGCTATATTGCTGTCAGCGCCAAGTGGTAATATGACAGATGTACTGAAGGAGCAGCAGGCTGAAGCTCTAGATCGGTTAAAAACATTGGGCTATTCTTCCGAAATTATTGCTAGTCAAGAACAAGCTGCTGCATTTATTAGTCAGACAGTAGATTTGATTAATGATCCGCAGTATTCTCTAGAAAAATTACCGGAGTCATTTCCAATCCCTCCTGCTTATTGGTGGTATGAGCAAAGAGATTATCTACCAAGTCAGGTGGCAAAGCTACAGAATGAACGAATGCTCATCATCCAAGGAGAGAATGATTGGCAAGTTAGTATGAATCAATTCAATGGTTGGAAGGAAGATTTGAAAGATCGCACCAATGTATCGTATATTTCTTATCCGAATATTAATCATGTTCTAACTGAATATGAAGAGTTATCTATTGGTACTGAATATTATCAGCCTTCCAATGTTAGTGGGAATTTAATTGCTGACATGGCGAAATGGATTAAACAATAATGATAAAGTAGTTAGATTAATATTTTATTTCTGAATTCGAGTCCCCGTTTGTAGCAGAAGCACGCCTAAAATATGCTAAAAACATGAACGGTAGCTCTTAAATTTAGCAAGAAACGAATATTTTTAACTTTTTATTGAAAAACATTCGTAAAATGATTGACAAAAATGTGTCTACCTCTATAAAATTGAAAATGGAATACAACAAAAGCATATACTTTCGTATAATCTCAAGAATTGGCTTGAGAGTCTCTACTAGATCACCGTAAATGATCAGGCTACGAGGGGTGAAAGAAAGCCACTAGGCCAGTGGTATATTTCTTTCCTTTTTGCAGAGCCTAGAGAAATGCGAGTTACGCATTTTCTTTTTGGGCTTTTTTGCTTGTTCCATCACAATTTTGGGAGGTTATATTCAAAATGGATCGTTTCTTTCGATTAAAGGAACTAGGAACAAATGTAAGAACTGAAATTATGGCAGGTCTAACGACTTTCATGACTATGGCGTATATTCTAGCGGTTAACCCTATGATTCTTGGTAACGCTGGTATGGACGTGACAGGAGTATTTCTAGCTACTGCATTGTCAGCAGGTATTTTCACAATTGCAATGGGTATTTTCGTTAACTTCCCAGTTGCACTTGCTCCAGGTATGGGTTTGAATGCTTATTTCGCATCAGTAATTCTTGCATCAGCTGCAACGGATACGCCGATTACACCAGCAATGGGCTTAACGGCAGTATTTATCTCAGGTATTATTTTCATCATCTTAACAATTACGCAAATTCGTCAAATGTTAATTGATGCAGTACCTGATAGCTTAAAGCATGCGATTACAGTAGGTATTGGTCTATTCATTACGGTTATCGGTATGAAGGGTAGCGGCTTGATGACCATCAATGTGGAAAGCTTTACAGATATTACGGCTGGTGCTTTTACACCAGTTACAGGTAATGAGACTGTTATCGGTCTTGGTAGCTTCACTGATGCAACGATGATCTTCACAATTGTAGCATTATTGATTACAGCAATTCTTATGGTACTTAAAGTTCCGGGTGCAATTCTGTGGGGAATGTTAGCGACAACACTTCTAGCTATCGTAACAGGAAATGTTGATGCTGGTGCTTCATTATCAGGTGCGCAGTGGATGCCAGACTTCGGCACAATGCACTTTGCAGACTTCGACTTTGCGGGTGTTATGGAAGTTGGTCTAGTTACAGTAATTCTTACATTTACATTCGTAGAAATGTTCGATACATTCGGCACATTAGTTGGTACAGCTACTCGTGCTGGTATTATGAAAGATAAAGTAGAAGGTAAAAAACGTGTAGGTAAAGCAATGTTCGTTGATGCAATCGGCGTAAGTGGTGGTGCTGTTCTTGGTACAAGTACAGTAACGGCTTTTGTTGAGAGTTCATCTGGTATTGCGCAAGGTGGCCGTACTGGTCTAACTGCTGTTACGACAGGTATCTGCTTCTTGCTTTCAATCTTTATCGCACCGCTAGTTATGTTAGTTCCAGGCTCTGCAACTTCTGCAGCACTAATTATTGTTGGCGTACTTATGATGCAATCTGTGAAAGAAATTGATTTCTCTGATATGGTGTATGCAATTCCTGCATTCTTCATTATCGCGTTCATGCCTTTCTCTTACAGCATCGCTAACGGTATCTCTTTCGGTATCGTCTTCTATGTTGTACTTGCTACAGTTGCTAACCTAGCGAAAAAAGGTCAGTATAAAGTCCACTGGTTGATGTGGGTACTTGCAGTATTAATTATCTATCGCTACGTGTTTATGGGTGGAGAATAAATATAGCAACAGAAAGAAGCAGTGCTTGGCCGGCACTGCTTCTTTTTATTTTAAAATAATTTATGTCTAAAAAGCTATTCCTCGAGACTTAATAGCCAATGAATACCGAATTTATCATTTAGCATGCCATAACATTTACTCCAAAATGTCTCTTGGAGTTCCATTGTAATAGTACCGCCTACTTGTAATTGTTCGTAAGCAGATTCAATTTCTTGACGATTAGTGCTTACAAGAGCGAGTGAAATGTTGTTTCCTTCGGTGAAGGGCATACCAGGGAAAACATCGGAGAACATTACATTACTCCCACTAATTTGCAATCTAGCATGCATAATTAGATCTTTTGTATCTTCGCGTTTTGCTTCACCTGGAGCTTGTGGAATATCCCCAAAAGTCATTAACTGTGCTATCTCTTGGTTGAATACTTTAGCATAAAACTCAACAGCTTGACGGCAATTTCCATTGAAATTAAGATATACATCTACTGACATTTTGATTGCTCCTTTAATTGTAATGTATGCTCGTACAATGAATCACTAACGATACGTGTTCTTAGTTTATCATGACAATTATAAGAAATTCTATACCTATTAAGATACATATAAGGCAGATGGACAGAACATTATGGTAACCTAATAGGTAGAAATCTGTTAAAATCAATTGAAAGCGTTATTATACGAATAACAATGTATCTATTTCAACTTGGAAAATTAAACATTAAGGTAAGGTGAAGAAATGTACAAGGTAGATTTAAACTGTGATATGGGCGAAAACTTTGGCATATATAATTTAGGACAAGACGAAGAATTAATGAAATATATTACGTCAACAAATATCGCATGTGGGTATCATGCTGGAGATCCAATGACAATGCGCAAAACGGTAAAGTTAGCGCTTCAATATGGGGTAGCGATCGGTGCCCATCCAGGTTTACCAGATATGGCTGGTTTTGGTCGACGTATCATGGATATAAGTGCGGAAGAAATATATGGACTAGTATTATACCAGATTGGAGCTTTGCAGGCATTTGCAAAAGCTGAAGGAACTTCAATTACTCATGTGAAGCCTCATGGGGCATTATATCAGATGGCTAATCAGAATACAGCTATTGCTGAGGCCATCGCTGAAGCAGTATACCGTATTGACGGAGATGTATACTTAGTTGGTCAATCTAGCAGTAAACTTGTTAAAGCAGGTGCAAGAGCCGGTCTTCGTACTTTAAATGAAGTTTTCGCTGATCGTAATTATGAGATGGACGGTTCTTTGACACCAAGATCGCATGAACAAGCTCTAATTTTACAGTCTAAATACTCTACAGAGCGTGTCATTCGTATGGTGCGTGAACATAAAGTAGAGAGTAGAACGGGTGAAGAGATGAATATGCGTGCAGATACAATCTGTGTACATGGTGACTCTCCGGATGCTTTAGAACATGTGATTCAACTATCGCAAGCGTTATTGGAAGCAGGAATTGAGGTCGTTCATCCTGTATCATGACATTGTTAGGATGAGAGGGGCTTATATATGGAATATTCACTTTTGCCTTTAGGTGAGAAGGCAGTCATTATTCGGTTAGGGCATGAAATTAATGAACAAACGCATTATAAAGTTATGAGTTTATTGCAATATTTAGAGGGTGAATCGTTACATGCTGTCATCGAATATGTACCTGCCTATTGCTCAATAACTATTCATTATAATCCAATAATTATGAAAATAACTAGCCTGAGCAATGTATCTATCTCTCGAGCAATGCAAAGACAATTAGAACACTATATCGAGCTATTTGACACTAGAGAGAGTGAAGCTAACTTGTCGGAACATAGAGTTATTGAAATTCCTGTTTGCTATGGTGGTACCTATGGTCCTGATCTATCCGAAGTCGCCAGATATAACGATATGACAATGGATGATGTTGTACAAATACATTCTGGGAAATCATATCTAGTACATATGCTAGGTTTTGCACCTGGCTTTCCGTATTTAGGTGGAATGGACAAACGTATTGCTACACCACGTAAGGCAATTCCAAGTACTCGTATTATTGAAGGTAGCGTCGGAATTGCTGGAGAACAGACTGGGATTTATCCAGTTGCTACACCAGGTGGATGGCGAATTATAGGTCGTACGCCATTAAGGATGTTCAACCCGTTAGATAAAGTACCAACTCTGGTTCAGGCCGGAGATTGGATCAAATTCATACCAATTACGGTAGAACAATTTCGGCAAATAAGTACATCACAATGGACTTGAACAATGATTATAATTAGAAAGGAGGCGCGGTAAGTGGGTATTGAAGTCATTAGAGCAGGTATGCTTACTACAATTCAAGATTTGGGTAGATATGGGTATCAAAAGTTTGGACTCAATATTAATGGGGCGATGGATGAAGGCGCAGCAAGAGTCGCTAACATTTTAGTTGGGAATGAAGAGCATAATGCCGTTCTAGAACTTACGTTGACAGGTACTACATTAAAGATGACCTCTGATCATCTTATCGCTATATGCGGTGGAGATATGTCAGCAACTATGAATGGTCAATCGATACCGATGTGGCAGCCTTTCATTGTAAACAAAGATGCTTTAATTAGTTTTGGTCACTATAAAAGTGGTTGTAGAGTTTACATAGCTATTGCAGGTGGAATTAAGATACCAGCCGTCCTTGGTAGTTATAGTACGAATATGCGAGCTAATATTGGTGGCTATGAAGGTAGAGCTTTATGTAATGGAGATATTGTTGAGGTTCGTGAACTGCTTAACAATTCTTGTTCTTTTGGTTTGTGGAAGAAGCTTCAGGCGATAGATTCGATAGTATTTAGCGCACAGCAATTTGCTATAGCACATGAAGACATTGTGCCGATAAGGTTTATTTCAGGGCCTGAATATGATCTGTTAGATGAAGGGAATAAGCGGACATTCACGGAGTCCAAATGGGTAATTGATTCTCAATCTGATAGAATGGGATATCGATTGCAAGGTCCATCCTTAAACATGATACAAAAACAAGAATTAATATCTGAAGGTGTCGTTCATGGAACTGTACAATTACCGGCTAATGGACAACCGATTGTACTACTTGCAGACCGTCAAACGACAGGTGGTTATCCACGTATTGCGGTTGTAGCAGCAGTTGATATTCCGATGTTTGGTCAGTTAAAACCAGGGAGTGCAATTACATTTGTAGCGGTAACCATTGAGGAGGCAGAACAACTTCTGTTTGAATCGGAGCAAGATATTAAGCGATTGAAGATCGCCATTCAATTAAAGAGTAAACATTAATTGAACAGCAATCACAATTATTTGAAAAATAAGAAATGTGTTGGTAGCCGTCTTAACGAGCCATCCGAAGGTTTATTAATGATGCTCCCATTAAAGATAAGGGAAGAAGAACCACCACCATCTAAATTATAGGCATCAACTGCTCCATATCCTTTAAGTATAGTTTGAAGTTCAGTAAGTGTCGCACCTTTGCTACCATTTGTGTTATATCCATCGGTCACCATAATTAATAGTTGATCATCTTTATAGTTGGCGATAATCGTTCGAGGTGCCCGTGCCGGATTAGTTTTCCACTTATTCGGAATAGTTTGTGATGAGCCATTTTTTAATAATACAGGTACGAAGGTCGCACCGAATGAAGGCTCTAATTTATCCAATTGCTCTTTTTTGCTAAATTTCCCACCGATAAGCTTATTTTTACTGTTCATACCAACAAAGAATAAATCGGCTTGACTCGCTTGAAACCCTTGAATATATTCTCCATTCATAACCGTTGTTCCAAGTGGATAACGATCGCCCCCAGCATCAGCAAAGCCTCCTGCATTAATTGCTACTGCAGCACCATGTGTTTTAGCTGCGGTAAGAGTTGTCATCGTGTCGCCTAACTCATCTCCACCTAATACCATCTTCATTGCATCTGAACTTTTCAATTTCACCTTAACTACATAGGATTTGAAATTTTCCTGATTAATATAGAAGAGTTGCGCGCGTAGTTTATTCGTATCGATGGTAGCCGAAGGTTTACCAAGATGAGCTGTTATTTTGTTGTCGTAAATCGTTAGAGGTATTTGTTTACTAGCAGTAATTAATTTACTTACTGCACTTATTTCCTTATTCGTCTTCTCGTAAAGTTCATAGTTATCTTCAACATATTGAATGGTTTCATTCGCAAGATCAACATTTGCACCTAATTGATCATTGGCCATTACATATAGTTCTTCACGTTGGAGAGAAGTTTCTGATGTAATATCTTTAGGATTAAGGTCATCTTGTAAATTGATTTGCGTCGTAGTGAAAATCATCCATATAAACAGACCTATTATTGGTGCGGCTAAAAATACAAAAGTGCGGTTCATCCATTGTACTGCATTCATTATTTCATTAGCTCCAAGCTTTTTTGTAGTTCATTAAGTTGAGTTTTCATCTCATTCAATTGGGTATACAACATATTACTATTATCTGTACTAGAATCCGCATTGTCTTTTGTAAAGGTTAATAACTCATTAAGTTGTTCGATTTTGATCTGAAGATCGGATAATTGTGTAATATAGCTCGTTTCAAGTTTTGTTATTTGCTCATCGTAGCTAGTTTGAAGAGTTTTAATTTGTGTTGATGTTTGCTCTTCAATTTGCTCAGTTACGGTCTTTTTGAAATGTTCCATATAGGAATGAGTGGCGTAAAAACCACCTAAAATTAATAGTAGCCATAACATGAAAAAATTAATAAATGCGAGTCGGAGTCTACGTTTTTTTTTGCTTTCCTTTCGTCTTACTACTGTCAAATCTTCTGTTTGTAATTCTGCCATTTCTATTTCACCTCGGTAATTAGACGTTAACAACATTAATAATTGTTGCAACGTTATTACATTGTAACATTTTGAATTGCTTGATGGTGGTGTATAATGAAAAAAGTAAGAGGCATATAATGGAGGTTAAAGTCATGAATCAATTAGCTACATTTGCAGGAGGCTGTTTCTGGTGTATGGTTACACCATTCGATCAAATTCCTGGTGTAATAAAAGTAACATCGGGCTATACAGGCGGTCATACGGAAAATCCTACGTATGAAGAAGTATGCTCTGATACAACAGGTCATGTTGAAGCAGTTCAAATAGAATACGATCCATCGTTACTAAGCTACGAGAAATTGTTAGGTATGTACTGGCAACAAATTGACCCAACAGATATTGAAGGACAATTTAACGATAAGGGCCATTCTTATCGTACATTTATTTTCTATCATTCTGATGAGCAAAAAAGACTAGCTGAAGCTTCCAAGGCGGAATTAGCAGCTAGTGGACGATTTGATAAACCGATAGTAACGGAAATTGTTGAGGCTGATGATTTCTATGCTGCAGAAGAGCATCATCAAGATTACTACAAGAAAAATCCATTCCGTTACAAAATGTATGCTAAAGGATCAGGCAGAGAGAGTTTTATTAAACATCATTGGACAATCAAAAAGAATGAGAATGAACTAAGAGCCCGTCTTACGCCAATACAGTATGAAGTAACGCAAAACAATGCGACTGAAGCTCCATTCCGTAATGAATTTTGGGATCATCAAGGTGAAGGCATTTATGTTGATATAGTATCTGGCGAGCCATTGTTTAGCTCTAAAGATAAGTTTGATGCACATTGTGGTTGGCCAAGTTTTACGAAGCCACTTGAAAACCAGAATGTACTAGAAGAAGTTGATGTAACGCACGGTATGATTCGCACGGAGGTTCGTTCGAAGGAAGGCGATTCTCACTTAGGTCATGTATTTGAAGATGGTCCAGATCCTACGGGGATGCGTTATTGTATTAATTCTGCTTCACTTCGGTTTATTCCGAAAGATCAATTAGAGGAAAATGGCTTCGGTCAATATATGAGTTTATTTCAGTAAGGTTTAAGTGGCTAATTGGTTATCTAAAATAGAGGTGCCAATTGGCTACTTTTTGCTCTTGCTAACGTATAGATAGATATCATTAAGAGCGTTAAATAAGATGATATCTTTGGAGAAAGGGTGAAATTGTATGTCAGACCAATTTGAAAATAGTCCAATTGACCATTATGAGAAAATAATTGAGGCTTTGCATGATCGTAGAACGATCGGTAGAGTGAAGAAGGACAATGTTCCAAAAGCCATTATTGAAAAATTAATTGAAGCCGCTACATGGGCACCAAGTCATCATAATACTCAGCCATGGAGATTCGTAGTTATGACTGGCGAGGGTCGAGCGACGCTTGGCCAAGGTTATGCAGAAGTATTTACTGCAGTAACAGGTGAGACGGATGAAGAGAAAAAGTCCAAGGAAGTTAAGAAAGCTTTTCGTTCTCCAGTAGTTATTACTGCTATTTGTTCTCCTTCAGAAGATCCTCGTGCGGTACTAGAAGAAGAGTTGGCTGCTACCCAAGCAGCAGTACAAAACTTATTGCTTGCTGCACATGCGTATGGCTTAGGTGCTATTTGGCGCTCAGGTGCACCGATGTATCATGAGGTTATGCACAAACATTTCGATTTGCGTGAAGATGAGTCGATTGTAGGTTTCATTTATATTGGCTATGCGGATATGGTACCACCGTTAGCTTCGCGGAGACCGGCTAGTGAAGTTACACAGTGGCTAGAATAAAGAGGTAGTTCAAAAAGCGGACTTTGATAACGATGCTTGGCTTTGTAGCATATTCGACATCGAATATGAAGCGAACTTGGGAAGTCCGGTACGCATGTACCAACTACGTACATTTACGTTTCCTCCTTCCACAAGTAGCGCCTCATCTTCTCGATTCTGAAAGCCCGATATTTGAACCTCTATTTGAAGAGGTAGTTCAAAAAGCGGACTTTGATAACGATGCTTGGCTTTGTTACATATTCAACATCGAATATGAAGCGAACTTGGGAAGTCCGGGCCGCGTGTACCAAACACGTACACTTGCGCTTCCTCCTTCCTCAAGTAGCGCACCATCTTCTCGGTTCTGAAAGCCCGCATTTTGAACTTCTATTGAAAGAGGTAGTTCAAAAAGCGGACTTTGATAACGATGCTTGGCTTTGTAGCATATTCGACATCGAATATGAAGCGAACTTGGGAAGTCCGGTACGCATGTACCAACTACGTACATTTACGTTTCCTCCTTCCACAAGTAGCGCCTCATCTTCTCGATTCTGAAAGCCCGCATTTTGATCCTCTATCTGAAGAGGAAGTTCAATAAGCCTTCATTTGAACCAACACTTGTAAAATAAATAAATACACAAAATAAGGCTGTTCGTGGAAGACGTCTGCAAGTGACGTCGTTCATGAACAGCCTTTTATTGTAACGTTGCAAATACATTTACTCCAGTTCAAGTTTAGTTACATTGAAATTTTCACTTAGAAGATACCAATTTGTATCGGCAGTAATTCCTAGCTTCCAATAACTAACGCCTCTTAAGCCTTGTTGTTTGACAAGATTGAATTTGGCTTGTAGACTACGAGCATCCTCGAACCAGACGACGTGTTCCTTTTTGTTTTCATCGTAAAATGAAAAATGAGGTGATTGTGCTGTGGAGTCATATTCGATGGCAGCTTTTTTCTCTCGTGCAAGTGTCGTAGCAGCTTCGGTACTTAATGCTTTAGCTCGTGAGACTCCTGATTCATAGGGTAATGTCCATTCATATCCATACAATGGAATTCCGAGCATAATTTTATTAGCTGGAATTTCGGTCAAAGCATAATTAATAACTTTAGAAACTTCGTTGAGCGGAGCGACTGCTCGCGGAGGTCCTCCCGTCCAACCCCATTCGTAAGTCATAATAATTACAAAATCGAGCACCTCACCATGAACTTTATAATCATGAGCTTCATATAACCTTCCTACTTGATCAGCACTTGTCTTAGGGGCTACTGCAGAAGATACCAAATAGTTAAATTGATGTAGATGTTTCGTTATATCACGGAGAAATTGATTATATAATTCTCGATCCTCAGGAGGGATATATTCAAAATCAATATTAAGTGCCTTAAAGTTACGATCCATCATCGTATTAGACACAGTTGTAATTAAATGAGTGTACGATTGTTGTGTATTGAGTACATGGGAAATAAGTTCGCCGCTAAATCCATGTTCTGAAATGTTTGAGATTACCATCATAGGAGTAACACCGTTTGCGATAGCTGTTTCTCGTAGTGCCTCATCATCAATATTAATTAGCGTCCCATCTTCTTGAATATGATAGCTAAATATGGCGAGATAGGTTAGTTCATTGGCATGCTCTTTAACTTCATTCTGTGCAACCTCATCGTAACGCTCGATATATCCATTCACTTCTATCGTCGTTAATTGTGGAGCAGGAATTTTAATGATTTGTCCTGGCTTTATAAGGGCAGGGTTACTGATGTTATTGGCAGCTGCAAGTTCTTGTAGACTTAATCCATATTGCCTGGCAATTGCCCATAAAGATTCACCACGCGCAACTTTATGTGTTTTGCTAGTTGATGGGGTAGGAATAATTAATGCTTGACCAACTACAAGAGCATCACTTTCTCCTATATTATTAACTTCAATAATATGCTCAAGTGGCACGCCGTAAGTCCGTGCCAAATTCCACAATGAATCATTCCGTGCAACAGTATGTATTTGCATGTCTTCCCTCCTAAAACTTTTTATTTACATCTGAATATACTTCTTGTTATAAAAAGTAACTTCGAAAGCAATAGTTTAACTTTTTATTTATTAACCCATATATGCGATAGCGGATAGAACTCGTGATCAATCCCACATATGCTACAGCGGAGAGAACTAATCGCTAGTGGAAAAGCGATAGCGGTCGTTTTTGTCCTCGGATTTATACCACTATTGTTTATCCCAATAAATCCGAGGCCAACGGCGATTGTAACAGCGATTAGTTCTCGAAGCGTTGCTATAACAACGGTGATTGTAACAGCGATTAGTTCGGGAGCGTTGCCATCGCGACGGCGATTGGTTCTCGGATCGTTGGCCATTATACTCATATATATTCATAGAAAATTGTCTATATTATAAGAAATCGAAATATTTGTAGTCTATGTATGTTCATTCGTTTTATAGATTACATTTCATGTTAGTTATTAGTGAACTTAAGTGAAAATAGTCGATATTTAGGTGTTAACATTTGAGTTTATGTTAGAAAAGCGAACTATAAGAAATGATTAATGATTAATGTTCGTATTTTGTTGACAGTACTCATAGAGTTAGATAAACTATAAGTGCGTGTTCAAAAATCCAGATTTTCAACACCGCGAAGGTGAACTGAAAGTAGGGTCTAAGTCATTAAATAACTTAATAGAACAATCTAAATAATTATTGGGAAATATGTATATATCTCGTATATGTTTGAGGGAATGGCTCAAACGTCTCTACCCAGAACCAACACTTTCTGGACTACGGGCTTAATGATGCGATTGAATGAGATGGTGAAGACATTAATTCTTACACTGAGGTAACTAGAAACAGAAGAGTTTCTCAATTACTTCTAGTAGGTATTCATACCTCAATGGAGTCTGCTCTTAACTTCGATCAATTCATAAGTAGAAACAGCCGTATTAGCATATGCTTTTTAGCTATTACATGCATGTTTCATCGAAGTCCGGTAGCGAGTCTGAGATGGTTTGCTAGTGGACTTTTTGTGCTTTTTTATCTTATTTGCATGTAGAGATCATCAATAACTTCATATAAAGAAAGTAGGTAATTCGTAATGTCTGCAAAGGTTGGCGTAATCATGGGAAGTAAATCAGATTGGGCAACAATGAAATTAGCTTGCGATATTCTGGAAGAACTTGAAATTCCCTATGAGAAAAAAGTAGTTTCTGCACATCGTACTCCAGATCTAATGTTCGAATATGCGGAAACTGCATTGCAAAGAGGAATTAAAGTAATTATTGCCGGTGCAGGTGGTGCTGCACATTTACCAGGTATGGTTGCAGCAAAAACAATCTTGCCGGTTATTGGTGTTCCAGTGAAATCCTCTAATTTAAGTGGACTAGATTCCTTGCTATCCATCGTACAAATGCCAGGTGGTATTCCAGTGGCAACGGTAGCGATTGGTAATGCAGGAGCAACGAATGCAGGACTGCTAGCAGCACAGATGCTAGCGACTTCCGATTCCGAATTACAAGTGCGCGTCGAAGCTCGTAGAGAACGCGTGAAGCAAGAAGTGCTAGCAAGTAGTGAAGAAATATGAGTGACCGTCAAGTAAACGTAAGTATAAAGACCATTCTGCCTGGCTCTACAATAGGAGTACTTGGTGGAGGTCAACTTGGACGTATGATTGCGAACGCTGGTAGCGAACTTGGATATCGCTTTGTAACGCTTGATCCAACAGATGGCGGACCAATGGGGCAAGTAAGTGAGCAAATTGTTGCGCAATACGACGATGCTAATGCAGCTCGAGAGCTTGCAAAGCGTACGGACGTCATAACGTACGAATTTGAAAATGTGGATGCAAATGTAGCTTCGATGTTAATGGAAGAAGCATATGTCCCACAAGGAAGTCACTTGCTATATACGACCCAACATCGTTTGCGTGAAAAACATGCAATCGAAGCTGCGGGTGTTCAAGTAGCTCCTTATCGCGAAATTACTTCACAAGCTGATCTAGAAGCTGCAGTTGCCGAGTTCGGTGTACCTTGCGTGTTGAAGACAGCGACAGGTGGTTATGATGGTAAGGGACAATGGGTAATTCGTAGCGAGCAAGAGATTGCGGAAGCTTTTGAGACGTTAGTTAAGGCTAAAACTGAGCTAGTGTTAGAGAAATTCATTAAATTCTCTAAAGAAATTTCCGTTATTGCAGCACGTAGTCCACAAGGTGAAGTGAAAGTTTTCCCTGCATCTGAAAACATTCATGTTAGTAATATCCTTCATCTATCTATCGTGCCAGCACGCATTAACCCAGCATTACAACAACAAGCTGAGCAACTTGCTCTGCAAATTGCACAAGGCCTTGATGCAGTAGGGTTAATTGCAGTAGAAATGTTTGTAACCGAGGAAGGCGAGCTTTTTGTTAATGAGCTTGCACCTCGTCCACATAATAGCGGTCATTATACAATGGAGGCATGTCGCACATCGCAATTTGAGCAACATGTTCGTGCTGTATGTAATTTACCGCTTGGCGATACTAGCCTCACAACCTCGGTTGTGATGGTCAATGTACTTGGTCAGCATGTCGCACCTTTGCTCGAAAGATTTGCAACTCATGATGAGCTTGCTGATCAGTTAGTTGTGACACCAAAGCTTCACTTGTACGGTAAAGCAGATGCTGTTCATAACCGTAAAATGGGCCATGTAAATGTATTAGCTCGTAGTAGCGATGACGCAATGCAATGGATCGAATCCACCGGGATTTGGACAGAAGAATGGAAAAGTTGGAATTAATAAATTAGATATTGGAAGGGTGTTACTTGAATGTTAGAGCGTTATAGCAGACCTGAAATGAGAGCCATTTGGACAGAACAGAATAAATTCCAAGCTTGGTTAGAAGTAGAACTTTGTGCTTGCGAGGCATGGGTAGAACTAGGAGTAATCCCAGCTGAAGATGTTGAGGCACTTCGTGCAAAAGCTACTTTTGATGTCGAGCGTATTTATGAGATTGAACAAGAAACTCGTCACGATGTTATTGCTTTCACACGTGCCGTATCTGAAACAGTCGGTCCAGAACGTAAATGGGTTCACTATGGTCTAACTTCAACTGACGTTGTTGACACTGCTACTGGATATTTGTTACTTCAAGCCAATGCAATACTTAAAAAGGATATCGAGAACTTTATTGCGATTGTTCGCGACAAAGCGCTTCAATATAAAGATACACCAATGATGGGTCGTACACATGGTGTACATGCTGAACCTACAACTTTCGGTTTGAAATTAGCACTATGGCATGAAGAAATGAAACGTAATCTTGAGCGCTTTGAGCATGCTGCTGATAACGTTCAATACGGAAAAATTTCAGGTGCAGTAGGAACTTATGCTAATATCGATCCTTTCGTTGAAGAATTCGTATGTAATAAATTAGGTACAAAAGCTGCTCCAATCTCAACACAAACATTGCAACGTGATCGTCATGCTGAATATTTGGCAACACTTGCGTTAGTTGCAACTTCTCTTGATAAGTTCGCAACTGAAATTCGTGCGTTGCAAAAGAGTGAATTCCGTGAAGTTGAGGAAGCTTTCGCTAAAGGTCAAAAAGGATCTTCTGCAATGCCTCACAAACGTAACCCAATTGGTTGTGAGAACATCTCTGGTCTATCTCGTGTTATTCGTGGACATATGCTAACTGCATACGAAAACGTAACATTGTGGCATGAAAGAGATATCTCTCATTCGTCAGCAGAGCGTGTTATTCTTCCAGATGCAACGATGCTTCTGAACTACATGCTTAACCGTCTAGGAAACATTATCAAAAACTTGACAGTGTTCCCTGAAAACATGAAACGTAACATGGGTGCAACTTATGGCGTTCCATTCTCTGGTCGTGTATTAACGAAGTTGATCGACAAAGGATTTAGTCGTGAGGAAGCTTACGATACAGTTCAACCACGTGCGATGCAAGCATGGGAAACTAAAGTGCAATTCCGCACTATTATAGAAGAAACACCAGAAATTACAGCAGTTCTTTCTCCAGAAGAGATTGAAGATGCGTTTAATCCGCAGTGGCATCTGAAGCATGTAGATACTATTTTTAAAAGATTAGCTTTGATATAGCTCGTACGTCAGCATAATCATCGTGATCACGTACAATAAAGCTTCTTCGAGTATTTGTGCGTCAGCACCAAGAATATGACATGAAGCTAGCGAAGTGCGAAGCGTAAGTGTACGTTAGTTAGTACACGCGCATCGTAAACAAGCGATGAATGGCATATTCGCCGTCGAATAAGCTACGTCAGCATAATCATCGTGATCACGTACAAATTAGGAGGAATTAGTTCATGACTACGCAAGTGCAAGCAATTTCTTCAGCAGTTGATTATGTTCGTGCTCCCCTTATTTATAAGGGTAAAGTTCGCGAATTGTATGATCTAGGTGAGCATTTCTTGATTGTTGTTACAGACCGAATCTCTGCATTTGACTATGTTCTTGATCCTGCAGTTCCTGACAAAGGGAATGTATTGAACTCATTATCCGCGTATTGGTTTGCTATCACTGAAGACGTCATTGCTAATCATGTCGTTCATACTGATGTGTATAAGCTTGGCGACATTGTTACTGAGCCCGAATTGCTTAAACATCGTATTATGGTGTCTCGTAAAGCTGAACGTATCGATATGGAATGTATCGTTCGTGGCTATATTACGGGAGGTGGTTGGAGACAGTATCAAGAATCAGGCGGAATTAACGGAGAACCGCTACCAGCGGGCTTACGTAAAAATGAGAAGCTTGCAGAGCCGATCTTCACACCATCAGCTAAAAATGATATCGGTCATGATGAAGATATTTCATTTGCTGAAATGAGTAAACGTATTGGCAAGGAACTTGCTGAGGCACTGCGTGAGCGTAGTATTGCACTATATAACTTCGCCCAAGCTTATTGTTTGGAAAAAGGAATTATCCTTGCAGATTGTAAATTTGAATTTGGTATCATTGATGGTGAAATTATTCTAATTGATGAAATCTTTACTCCAGATTCTTCACGTTTCTGGGCACAAGACAAATTCGCATATGATATAGAAATTGATAGTATGGACAAAGAACCCGTTCGTGCTTACCTATTAAGCTCTGATTGGGATAGAGATAGTAAGCCTGCTCCACTTCCAGATCATGTTGTTGAAGAAACGACAGCACGATATCGCAATATTTATACTTCTATTACTGGTAAACAATTAAGCTAATTTAATCTAAATAATAACATTATGGACTCTACTGCCACACATACTTATTGCTAGTATGCACTCTGGTCAGTAGTAAACTTAAAGTCCCCCAGGAGGATATTATGAAGGCAACTGTTTATGTAACGATTAAAGAGAATGTACTAGATCCACAAGGAACTGCTGTGCAAGGCGCGCTTCATTCAATGGGATTCAATGAAGTTGAGAAAGTTCGTATTGGTAAATATCTTGAAGTTAATCTTGATACAACTGATCGCGCAGAGGCTGAAGCTCGCCTTAAAGTTATGTGCGAAAAGCTGTTAGCTAACACTGTCGTTGAAGACTACCGATTTGAACTGGAGGACTAATGTTATGAAGTTTGCTGTACTTGTATTTCCAGGCTCTAACTGTGATATCGATTGCTACAAGGCTGTAGAGCAAGCCATTGGTCAAGAAGTAGATTATGTATGGCATACAGCTACGGACTTGTCCGCATATGACTGTATTCTAGTACCAGGTGGATTCTCTTATGGAGACTATCTTCGTTGCGGTGCAATTGCACGCTTCGCTAATGTTATGAATGAAGTTCAAAAAGCTGCTGATGCAGGTAAATATATTTTAGGGATTTGCAATGGTTTCCAAATTCTTACGGAAGCTAATTTATTACCAGGCGCATTGATTCGCAACAATGGATTGAAATTCCGTTGTCATCAAACGCCACTAGAAGTAGTGAATAACAACACACCATTTACATCAGATTACGCACAAGGTGAAATCATTAATATTCCTATTGCGCATGGTGAAGGTAACTACTTCTGTGATGAAGAGACATTGGCTCAATTGAACGAAAATAATCAAATTGTATTCCGTTATGCTGACGACACTAACCCTAACGGATCAGTTGAAAATATTGCAGGAATTAGTAATAAAGCAGGTAATGTCGTAGGAATGATGCCTCACCCTGAGCGCGCAGTAAGCGAGATTTTAGGTTCTGCGGACGGCAAACGTATGTTTACATCGATTTTGAATGCATGGAGGGAACAACATGGCACAGCAATTAACGGCTAAGGAACCAACCGTAGAACAAATCGCGGAGCAAAAAATTTATCAGCAATTCGGCGTATCAGATTCTGAATTTGATCTAATCTGTGGCTTCCTTGGACGCAAGCCTAACTATACAGAAATTGGTGTGTTCAGTGTAATGTGGTCTGAGCATTGTGCTTATAAAAGTTCTAAACCGATTTTGAAAAAATTCCCAATTACTGGACCGAAAGTTCTTATGGGGCCTGGTGAAGGTGCTGGTATCGTTGATATTGGTGACAATCAAGCGGTAGTATTCAAAATCGAATCACATAACCATCCATCTGCTGTCGAGCCTTACCAAGGTGCAGCTACAGGCGTTGGTGGTATCATTCGTGACATCTTCTCTATGGGTGCTCGTCCAATAGCGGTTCTTAATAGCCTTCGTTTTGGTAGCCTGGAAAATGAACGTGTGAAGTATTTGTTCGAGAATGTTGTTAGCGGTATTGCTGGATATGGTAACTGTATTGGTATTCCAACGGTTGGTGGCGAAGTTAACTTTGATGAAAGCTACGAAGGTAACCCACTTGTTAACGCAATGTGCGTCGGACTAATCGATCATGATAAAATTCAACGTGGTGTTGCTAAGGGAGTAGGTAACCCGGTATTTTATGTTGGTCCTGCAACTGGTCGTGACGGTATTCACGGTGCAACCTTCTCATCTGTTGAGTTGTCTGAAGAATCAGAGCAAAACCGTACTGCAGTTCAAGTCGGTGATCCATTCATGGAGAAACTTGTAATGGAAGCTACTCTTGAATTAATCAACTCAGGTATCGTTCTTGGTATTCAAGATATGGGTGCTGCTGGTCTTACATGTTCAAGTGCTGAGATGGCTTCTAAAGCAGGTAATGGTCTTGAATTATACCTTGATGAAGTTCCTCAACGTGAAACAGGCATGACACCTTACGAGATGATGTTATCTGAGTCTCAAGAGCGTATGCTATTCGTTGTTGAACCAAAGCATGAAGCACAGGCGAAAGAAATTTTCGATCGTTGGGGCATTATTTGTGCGAAGGTTGGTAAAGTAACGGATGATGGACGTCTTCGTCTTATTCATAAAGGTGAACAAGTGGCAGATATGCCTGTACAAGCGCTAGTTGATGAGTGTCCTGTATACAACAAACCATCTTCTGAGCCGGCTTACTACAGTCAATTTGCTGATCTAGATGCAGCAGACTTTGCTGAACTTACTGATCTTAATGGTGCACTTGAAGAGATTCTTGCTTCTCCAACAGTTGCAAGCAAAGAGTGGGTTTATAACCAATATGATTATATGGTTCGTACAGCGACAGCAGTCCAACCAGGTTCTGATGCGGCAGTTGTGCTAGTTGATGGCACTCGCAAAGCACTTGCAATGACAACAGACTGTAATAGCCGTTATGTATACCTTGATCCAGAAATGGGCGGACGAATTGCGGTATCTGAAGCAGCACGTAATATTGTATGTTCTGGTGCTGAGCCACTTGCAATTACAGATAACTTGAACTTCGGTTCTCCGGATAAACCAGAAGTATTCTGGCAAATCGAGAAATCTGCAGATGGTATTAGTGAAGCTTGTGTTGCACTTGAAACTCCAGTTATCGGTGGTAACGTAAGCTTGTACAACGAAAACAATAAAGGTGCAATCTACCCTACACCTGTAATCGGTATGGTAGGACTTGTACACGACATAGATCATATTACAACGCAAGGTTTCAAATCAGAAGGTGATGTTATCGTTCTACTTGGCGAAACTAAGCCAGAGTTTGGTGGTTCTGAGCTTCAATATGTGAAAAATGGTGCTCCATCAGGACGCCCTCCAGTGCTTGACCTAGCTGTTGAGAAAAATGTACAGCAAACAGTATTAACTGCAATTCAAGCTGGTCTAGTTGCTTCAGCACATGACTTGTCTGAAGGTGGTATCGCAACTGCTATTGCTGAAAGCTGTATTAGCGGTAAAATCGGTGCTAAAGTATCAGCAACTACTAGCCTGCGTACAGATCACTATCTATTCAGTGAGTCTCAATCTCGTATTCTACTTTCTGCTACGGCAGCTAAAGCGGATGAGTTACTTGCTCATTTAGCAGCAAAAGGTGTTGCTCATGCTGTAATTGGTACGGTTGGAGGCAACGATCTAGATATTACGGTTAATGATAAAGCAGCTATTAACGCTCCAGTATCTAAATTTGAGAGAGCGTGGAAGGAAGCGATCCCATGTCTAATGAAGTAAAAGACTTGCAACTATGGACGGGTGATCATTATAACGAAGGTATCGGTCGTGACGATATCTTCGACAAGTTAAGAGAAGAGTGCGGTGTGTTCGGAGTTTTCGGGCACCCTGACGCTGCTGGCGTATCGTACTATGGTTTGCATGCTCTTCAACATCGTGGAGAAGAAAGTGCAGGGATTTGTGCAGTAGATGGTAGCAACAATAATCAATTTAATTACCACCGTGAGATGGGTCTTGTGAAAGAAGTATTTACGCAAGACATTCTTACAAGATTAAAAGGAGAACGTGCGATTGGACATGTACGTTACTCTACAGCAGGAGAAAGCAAGCTTGCTAACGCACAGCCACTAATTTTCAAATATCGTGATGGTGATCTCGCGGTTGCTACAAACGGTAATATTGTAAATGCTCCTGAAATTCGTAAAGAGCTTGAGATGAGTGGCTCAATTTTTCAAACTTCAAGTGATACAGAAGTTATCGCCCACTTAATTGCTCGTTCATCGAAAGATTTCGTAGAAGCAGCTCGCGATGCACTTCGTCGTTTAGTAGGTGGTTATGCGTTCTTAATTATGACGAATAACAAGCTAATTGCTGCATCTGATCCACATGGTTTACGTCCATTATCTATGGCGACTCTTGGTGATGGTTATGCGTTCTCTTCTGAGACATGTGGCTTCGAGGCTGTTGGAGCCGAGTATGTACGTGATGTGCAACCAGGCGAAATGATCGTCATTGATGAGAATGGTATTAGCTATGATCGCTATGATGCTGGTGAATCTCGTCGTGCAACTTGTGCGATGGAGTATATTTACTTCGCAAGACCAGATAGTGATATTAACGAAATTAACATTCATGCTGCTCGTAAACGTATGGGTAAACGTCTTGCACTAGAATCTTTCGTGGATGCTGATATTGTAACAGGTGTTCCTGACTCAAGTATTTCAGCAGCGATTGGTTATGCAGAGCAAACAGGAATTCCATATGAGCTTGGCTTAATCAAAAATAAATATACAGGTCGTACCTTCATTCAACCTTCACAGGAACTTCGTGAAAAAGGGGTTAAGATGAAGCTTTCTGCTGTTCGTAAAGTAGTTGAAGGTAAGCGTGTCGTTATGATCGATGATTCTATCGTTCGTGGAACAACTTCGTTACGTATCGTTAATTTGTTACGTGAAGCTGGTGCTACTGAAGTACATGTTAGAATTACTTCACCTCCATTCAAAAATCCTTGCTATTATGGTATTGATACGCCAAGTCGTGATGAATTGATCGCATCATATCGTACGGTTGAGGAAATTCGTCAACAGATTAATGCAGATTCACTAACCTTCTTATCTGATGAAGGATTGATGGAAGCTGTTGGCGGTCATGAAGGGAAGTATAAGCACGGCATGTGCATGGGATGCTTCGATAATGACTATCCGACTGTTGTGGATGAATCATCTGATAAAAGCTGCAGTTGTTAGAGGGCTTAACTTTGATCTCGATGTATCGCGTTGTAGCTTAATCGACATCGAAGATTGAATGCTAGCAAAATTTCCGGTGCTCACGTAGTAAGTACCTACGCTGCGCTCCTCAATTTCTACTAGCGTCCAATCTTCTCGGAGCTGAAAGCTAAGCTAATTGAGGGTAGATCTCGATGTATCGCTATCGAAGTTAGTGATTTATGAAGTGAAAAATGGTTTATGCTTCCGAAGTGACTTTTCATTAGCGAGAAGTTACTTCGAGAAGATAATGAAAAGTTTGAGGAGTTGACATAAATGTCAGAGGCGTACAAAAAAGCTGGCGTCGATATTGCGGCGGGTAATGAAGCAGTAGAACGTATGAAGAAGCATGTAAAACGTACTTTCCGTCCAGAGGTTATGGCTGATCTTGGTGGATTCGGTGGCTTGTTCAGCTTGAACAAGGAGAAGTATGAAGAACCAGTATTGGTTTCTGGTACTGACGGCGTTGGTACAAAGCTGAAGCTTGCATTTGCAATGGATAAGCATGATACGATCGGTATTGATGCAGTAGCAATGTGCGTAAATGATATTATTGTACAAGGTGCTGAGCCTTTATTCTTCCTTGACTATCTTGCTTGCGGCAAAGTAGTACCTGAGAAAATCGAAGCAATTGTTGCTGGAATTTCTGAAGGTTGTGTACAATCTGGCTGTGCGTTAATCGGTGGTGAAACTGCTGAGATGCCTGGTATGTACTCAGAAGAAGAATATGATATTGCTGGATTTACTGTTGGTATCGTTGATCGTCCAAAGATGATTGATGGTTCAACAATTGCTCCTGGTGATGCAGTTCTAGGTTTTGCTTCAAGTGGTATTCATAGTAACGGTTTCTCTCTTGTACGTCGTCTTCTTCTTGAAGAAGTAGGTTATTCTCTTCATGATGAGGTTGCTGAACTAGGTGGAGCGAAGCTTGGAGACGTTCTATTAGAACCAACGAAAATTTATGTGAAATCTGCTTTGAAATTAATCGAGCAAGTGAATGTGAAAGGTATGGCTCACATTACTGGTGGCGGATTTATTGAAAATATACCTCGTGTACTACCTGAAGGTGTTAACGTAGATGTGAACTATGGTTCATGGCCAATTCTACCAATCTTCGAACTGATGCAACAAAAAGGAAATATTACGAATCGTGATATGTTCACAACATTTAATATGGGCATTGGGCTTGTTGTGGTTGTTCCAGCTGAGCAAGCCGAAGAAGCAATTCGTATAGCTAATGAGTTAGGTGAGCAAGCTTACGCTATCGGAACGGTAACGGAAGGTAACCGCATCGTAACGTTTACTGGAGCAGAAGTGTAATGACATTACGTATCGCTGTATTTGCATCGGGTCAAGGTTCGAATTTTCAAGCTATTGTTGATGCAGTACAGGAGAAGAAGCTCGATGTATCCATCGAGCTTCTTGTTTGTGATAAGCCACTAGCTCCTGTTGTTGCACGTGCAGAGCAAGCAGGAGTAGAAGCATTTGTATTCAAGCCCAAGAATTATGCTTCTCGTGAGGCTTATGAGAAAGAGATACTAGCAATTATGCAACAAAAACAGATCGATCTTGTTGTACTTGCAGGCTATATGCGAATTATAACTCCAATACTTGTAGAACCGTATTATGGACGTATGCTTAATGTACACCCGTCTATGTTACCTAGCTTCCCAGGTGTCAATGCATTAGGACAAGCGCTAGATTACGGAGTAAAAGTAACCGGAGTGACGGTTCATTTTGTAGATGGTGGCTTAGATAGTGGTCCAATTGTAGCTCAACAAGCAGTTATTATTGAAGATGGCGATACAGAAGAAAGCCTAGCGGTACGTATTCATGCGATAGAGCAGCAGTTGTATCCAGAAGTTATTCAGTGGATAGCAGAAGGTAGAGTACAAATAGAAGGCAGACATGTAAAGGTAGTTCAAAACGTCCAACCGTGATCACGATGATTATGCTAACGTAGCTTATTCGGCATCGAATTACCACCCCATCGAAAGCCTGCGTGTGCTCGTGTACCAATAACTACTACTTGCGCTACTCGTTTTAGCTGTGGGTCATCTTCTTGGTGCTGACGTGCGAACGTTTTGAACCTTCATTGTAATCTTATGTTCAAAACATCTCCTCGTGATCACGAGGAGTTTGGTAACGATGTAACTTTTTATTTTCTGGTAGTATATCAGGATGCTATAAAAATTTTAGGAGGAATAAATAGTGGCAATTCGTAGAGCGTTAATTAGTGTATCTGACAAAACAGGAATCGTTGAATTTTCAAGAGCTTTGACAGAGCAAGGTGTTGAAATCATTTCAACAGGTGGTACTTTCAACCTTCTTCAAAAAGAAGGGGTGCCTGTTATCGGTATTTCTGATGTTACTGGTTTCCCTGAAATTTTGGATGGACGAGTAAAAACTTTACACCCAGCTGTTCATAGTGGTTTACTAGCTGTTCGTGATAGTGAAGAGCATCAAAAAGCGATGGAAGAACTTGGACTTGATTATATCGATCTAGTTGTTGTAAATCTATATCCATTCAAAGAGACGATTGCAAAACCAGATGTTTCTTATGAAGATGCGATTGAAAACATCGATATCGGTGGACCAACTATGCTTCGTTCTGCTGCGAAAAACCATGCATTTGTTACAGTTGTTGTTGACGCTGGTGACTATGCTGGAATCGTTGAAGAGATTAAAGCAGACGGTGACACTACACTAGCAACTCGTAAACGTCTTGCAGCTAAAGTATTCCGTCACACTGCTGCTTACGATTCCCTAATCTCTGATTATTTGTCTAAAATCCAAGGTGATCCGCTTCCTGAAACATACACAGTAACATATGAGAAAGTTCAAGATTTGCGCTATGGTGAAAATCCTCATCAAAAAGCAGCTTTCTACAAAAAGCCTCTTGCAGCTAGTGGAAACATTACAACAGCTGAGCAACTACACGGTAAAGAGCTTTCTTACAATAACATTAATGATGCGAACGCAGCGCTTGCTATTTTGAAAGAATTCGAAGAGCCTGCTGTTGTTGCGGTAAAACATATGAATCCTTGCGGAGTAGGTATTGGCAGCGATATTCACCAAGCTTACCAAAAAGCTTATGCAGCCGATCCAACATCTATTTTTGGTGGTATTGTTGCAGCTAACCGTACAATTGGTGCGGATACTGCTGAACTTCTAGGAAGCATTTTCCTTGAAATCATTATTGCCCCAGACTTTACTGCTGAAGCACTTGAAATACTGACTAAGAAGAAAAACATTCGTCTTATGAAGCTAGGTGAATTCCAAGCAGCTGGTGAGCGTCAATCAGACTGGGTAGTAACATCAGTTGATGGCGGTATGCTAGTTCAGGAGAACGATGTTCATAATATTAAAATTGAAGATCTTCAAGTGGTAACAGATCGCCAGCCAACTGAAGAAGAAATGAAACAACTACTATTCGGATGGAAAGTTGTTAAACATGTGAAATCTAATGCTATTCTATTAGCAAAAGATGATATGACAATCGGTGTTGGCGCTGGTCAAATGAACCGT
Source organism: Paenibacillus endoradicis (assembly GCF_024721975.1). The sequence continues at coordinate 180,432 of NZ_JANQBB010000008.1, forward strand.
GTTGGTGCTGCTCGCATTGCTATTGAGCAAGCTGCTGAAAATGTTCAAGGAGCAATTCTTGCTTCCGATGCATTCTTCCCAATGGGTGACACAGTTGAACTTGCAGCAAAAGCTGGTATTACTGCGATTATTCAACCAGGTGGATCAATTAAAGACGAAGAGTCTATTGCAGTAGCAAATGCGAATAACATTGCGATGGTATTCACAAGCGTTCGTCATTTCAAACATTAATTTGAAAATGAAGGGAGACTCTTTGCAATGAACATTTTAGTTATCGGTAGTGGTGGTCGTGAGCATACAATCGTATGGTCATTGAACAAAAGTGATAAAGTTAGTAAGTTATATTGTGCTCCAGGTAATGCTGGTATCGCTCAAATTGCGGAATGTGTACCTATCGGTGTTTTCCAATTTGACGAACTTGTTGCATTTGCTAAGGAAGCAAGTATCGATCTTGTGTTTGTCGGTCCAGATGATCCGTTAGCACAAGGTATTGTAGATGCTTTTGAAGCTGCGGGTATTCCTGCTTTTGGTCCAAATAAAGCAGCAGCTGAAATTGAAGGAAGCAAAATCTTCATGAAGGATTTACTTAAGAAATATAATATTCCAACAGCTAAATATGAGACATTTACAGACTTTGAGTCTGCACTAACATATTTGAAAGCACAAGATCTTCCTATCGTTATTAAAGCGGATGGACTAGCGGCTGGTAAAGGCGTTACGGTAGCTGCATCATTTGAAGAAGCGGAAGAAGCACTTCGTTCCATTATGGTAGAGAAAGTATTCGGTGATGCTGGTAATCAAGTTGTTATCGAAGAATTTCTAGCTGGTCAAGAAATGTCTATTCTAGCATTTGTTGATGGCGAGACGGTTAAGTCAATGGTTCCTGCCCAAGATCATAAGCCGATCTTTGATGGTGATAAAGGTCCTAATACTGGTGGTATGGGTACGTATACGCCACTTCCACATATCCAGCAAAGTATCATCGATGAAGCAATTGAGAACATTATTATTCCAACTGCAAAAGCAATGGTAAGCGAAGGTCGTCCATTCCGCGGAGTATTATTTGCAGGTTTGATGATTACGAAAGATGGCCCGAAGACAATTGAGTTTAACGCTCGTATGGGTGATCCGGAAACTCAAGTGGTATTACCTCGTCTAAAAACTGATCTATTAGAGATCGTGCTAGCTGCAATGAACGGTACGTTAGCTAATCTTGAGATTGAGTGGAACAATGATGCTGCAGTATGTGTAGTTATTGCTTCGGAAGGGTACCCAGCGAACTATCCTAAAGGAAAAGTAATTACTGGTCTTGAAACAGCTGAAGCGAAGGGCGCTCTAGTATTCCATGCTGGAACAGCGATGCAAGATGGTCAATTCGTAACGAATGGCGGTCGTGTTCTTGGTGTTGTAGGTCTCGGTGAAAATATTCAAGCTGCTCGAGCACATGCATACGATGCAGTAGCTAGTATTCAGTTTGAGGGTATGCAGAGTCGGACTGATATTGCTATGAAAGCTTTAGTTTAAGAGGTAGTTCAAAAAGCGGACGTTGATAACGATGATCATGCTGAAGTAGCTTATTCGACATCGAATATGAAACAAACTTGGGAAGTCCGGTATGCATGTACCAATAACGTACATTTGCGTTTCCTCCTTCCGCAAGTAGCGTTTCATCTTCTCGATTCTGAAAGCCCGCTTTTTGAACCTTTATTGGAAGCTGTAGTTCAAAAAGCGAACTTTGATAACGAAGAATAGGCTAACGTAGCATACTCGACATCGACGATGAAGCGAACATTTACTTAAATTAATTACTCTAAAAATAAAAGCTGCTGTTGTTTTCACTTGTGAAAGTAACAGCAGCTTTATTTGTTTTTGTGCGGATAAAAGTCATCTCGAATCTCATAATGATATAAAAAAACATACAAAAATTTTCAGAAGTCAATGGATAATATTTAATAATGAGTTTTTGTAGAAAGATTAATATTTTCTCATAAATCTATGTTATACTATGGATAGTGTCTATTGAAAATTACTTAGTGTAATAGATTCTTGCTATGATTCGAATTTATTAATAGCGGGTAATGATAGGGACTAGTACAAAATGCATTTGAATGGAATACTAGTGAATAGAGGATGAGTACTATGAGACGATCTAACTTCTATTTCAAGTCATTTCAAATCGCGATCTTATTTGTATTGCTAATCGTTATATCAGCTTGTTCATATTTTCCAGCGATTGCTCCAATTGATCAGAGTGAAATTAATAGTGAAGGACCACCTCCTGCTCAAGTAGAAGGTTCTCCGGTATCAACATTATTTCCAGACCTTATTGTAGATTTTGAAGAAGAGAAAATTGTATCTGAGCATGCTACACCTCCTGAGGAAGAAAAGCCAAATAAAGGAGATCAAAAAACGATGCGAATAGCACTCACGTTTGATGACGGTCCAGACTTGAAATACACTCCGCAAATATTAGATATTTTGAAAGAGAAAAATGTGAAGGCTACTTTTTTTGTTGTTGGTATTCAAGTGAATAAGTATCCTGAAGTTGTTCAACGGATGGAAGATGAAGGACATATGATAGGGAATCATTCCTATACACATCCTAGTTTTACGAAATTAACAACTGATCAATTGAAGCAAGAGATTGATAGCACGGATAAAAAGATTGAAGGAATCATCGGTTATACACCTGAAATCGTCAGACCGCCTTATGGGGCTATTAATGATGAGATTAGAGCGAATCTTGAGTCTTACGGCAAGAAAGTTGTTATTTGGAATATTGATCCGCGTGATTGGGATGGTACTTCTGTTGACGATATGCTAGATAATATTTTGACTAATGCTCGAGATGGTGGTAATATATTGCTTCATTCATTTGGAAGTAAGCATGTAGCCAATACAGTAAATCTATTACCAACGGTTATTGATAGACTAGAAGAGTTAGGATACATATTTGTTACAATTGATGAGTTGGAATAATATAGATTATAATAAATTAATTATAAAGCTAGATACAGAATAAATATTCTTGTGTAAAGAATGTTCGTTCTGTATGCTAGCTTTTTGTTTTTCAATATAGCAGTTTACAATATGGGTTTCATAAATATTGACAGAGAGAGCACTTGATGATATTCTAATTATTATATAATTCATAGTATACAGGTCGGAATAATATAGATTAACTCACGAAAATTTAGATTAATGCTTTCGTAGCTAGTTTTTGTTGGATAGAGACTTACAAAAAGTTTTAGGAGGAGATAGCAGTGGAAAAACAATTAACGATTCATCATGGTGAACTTAGCCTTACTGCAACTTTGCATTATCCTATTCATCAATCACATGAAGTATCAGATCAAGGAAAGAAGCCAGTTATAGTTATATGCCATGGCTTCGTAGGTAGTAGAATCGGTGTAGATAGACTATTTGTAAAAACTGCTAGAGAGTTAGCAAAGCAAGGTAATTATGTAATGCGCTTTGATTACGCTGGCTGCGGTGAAAGTGATGGAAACTATGGTCAGTTAGGATTCGACTCTATGATTGATCAGACTAGATCGATTTTAGATTATGTAACTGATCTAGATTGTATTGACCCTGCTAGAGTTACTTTATTAGGACACAGCCTAGGTGGCGCAATAGCGATCATGACTTCAGTAAAAGACAAACGCGTGAAACGACTAATATTATGGTCCGCAGTAGGTTATCCATTCAATGATATTGTACGTATCGTTGGACGAAAGAGCTTTGACGAAGCACATACAACAGGTACTACCGACCACCTTGGTTACTCTTTATCACCTGTATTTTTCGATTCATTAATGGAACATCAGCCGCTTCAAGCTGCGACACGTTTTGGTGGAGATGTACTTGTCGTACATGGCACAAGTGACGACACTATTCCAGCAGATTATGGCTTCTTATATCAGAAAGTATTTTGGACACGTGGAGATGGAATTTGCGATAAGGAAATTATCTTCCAAGCGAACCATACTTACTCCAGTCACCAACATCAACAAGAAGTAATTGAGGTAACGGCAAATTGGCTTAAGAAATTAGAAGAACAGAAGCAACAATGGTTGAACTGGTCCATATAGAAATTATTGTTTTAAACAAAAAGACGATATCTTTCGTGATATCGTCCTTTTATTTGGTTAAATGGAACTTTAGATGTGGAAAATAGTGTTCATATGGTGCAGTTATTGAATTCTTCGCTTATATTTCCCATTACTTGGAATACGTATGTGCACATCCAAGCTTTCTATAGAGTTTTCATTCAGAATAAAGTTGTCCCCTCTATCAGTCATAGTTACCCACTGTTTTGGGTATTTCATTCTGAAAGGGTGCATGAGGCTGTAAAGATCTAATTTATTTTCTATACCGAGTGTATAGATAGACATTATTTCTTTCTTTACTTGATCTTCAGCAAGCTTTACCAGTTCCTCATAAGAAATTTCTTCAATATACTCCTGCATAATTGCTTGATATTTAGCAGTTATTTTGAATTTCACTTCCCCATTTTTAAGTAAAGGTTTTACTTTAATTTTAGGCTGAAAAATTGTGAGATTGGCGTAAGCAGTTTCTTCATTCTGAACAGTTAAAGTTACTCGATTGAATTTCTCGTCTAGCCATTGTATCCCTTTCAATTGTTCACGCTTAAATAGCCCCGTTTCTTTAGCAGAAGACTCAAAGTAAGCGCCTTTAACTGTAAGGACTCCTATTGGCTTATCTGACTGAAGCCATGCAGAATTATTAATTCCTATACAAGGAACATATATAATACGATCATTTTCGTTACTATTAACAATATATTTGAACATCAATGTAGGTGGAAATATAGAGTTTTGTTCATAATTACCGGTAGGATTATGAAGAATCGTGAATAGAGATGTCATATTGAAAAATGATGCAGTCGCAAATATTTGCTCGATGGGTTCTTCGGTTACATATAACCAAGTATTATACCGAGTGCTCGGCGAACGATATAATCGCTCGACAATGGTTGATCCTAATTGCTCCATTGCTTTGGCAGTTACAACGACAGCTCCCATATGTCCCCATTCGACATGTTCTTGAGACGTTTGATACATATTGAAGACCGCTTGATTCATTGTTTTGCCATATCCTTTTCCAATAAAAGTAGATTCTTCAGGAGAACTCCTTGCTCCTCCTTCACTACGGGAGATACTATTGAAATCAAACATTTGGGCATATATAGTGAATTGTTCATCCTTGTAGTCTATTCCCATTGCAGAAATATATAATTGATCCTGAATACTAATCGAACTCCAGCAAGCAGTTAGTGGTAGAAATAAGGTGCAGAGCAGTATCGTTTTTAATAGAAATGTACATTTCGTTACATACATCGTTATTCATCCTTTTTAGGTTTTTGCGTATGCAAGAAGCTAGGCCTTCTCTTCATCCATCGTAAGGGAACTTCAAACAAGGTGGGCATCAATCCACGCAAATCTAATGGTGATAAAGGAGCCAAGTAAGGAACACCGAAAGACCGAATCGTTGATAAATATAAGCAGAACAAAATAATTGATAAAATAAACCCGTAAATTCCGAGAAATGTTCCGAATAGAAATGCGAAGAATCGAATCATAACGACAGTGCTACTTATGGACTGATTGACAAGCGTTGCACTAGCAACTACGGTAATAGCAGTAACAACGATAATAATGGGTGATACAAGACCAGCTCGTATAGCAGCGTCCCCTATAATCAGTCCACCAACTACAGTTAATGTTTGACCAACTGTACTAGGGAGACGGATTCCTGCCTCACGCAGTAACTCCATCAAAGACATAATGATGACCATCTCTAGACCAGCATCCAAAGGTAATCCATGCCGTGAAGTAGAAATGGTAGCTAGCAATGCGAAAGGTATTTGGTCGGGATGGAATGTTGTAATTGCCACATAGAACGATGGAAGGAAAATAGTCAATAATAAAGCCATTAACCGCAATAGCCGACCGATATTTGAAGATAGTAGTGGGAAATAACTGTCCTCAGGAGACTTCATTAGCAACAGAAAATTAGCAGGAGCTAAAATAGCTGTTGGATTGTTGTCTAATATAAGGGCAAATCTTCCATTAAGCAAACTATCTGCAATAAAATCTGGTCTACCTGAGTAGTCCATTGTCGGAAAAAGAACATACGATTGATCAGAAATAAGCTCTTCCAAGTTACCAGTTGAGACAACTTGTTCGACATGAATCGCTTCTAATTTTGATCGTATATTGTTGATCGTCTCTACATTGGCGATATCATCCATATACATTAATGCAAGCTTTGTTGAAGTTCTAGTGCCTAAAGTAAAGGTTTCGCAGGCAAGGTGTTGACTACGAATTCTACGACGAATTAGCGCAACATTTGAACTAATATCTTCAATTAGTCCATCACGAGGTCCTCGTATTGATGGTTCTGAAACAGAATCTTCTGTTGAGCGTTTAGGAATATTAGATATATTAATGGTCCAAATAGCTTGTAGCTCAGGGACGATAAACATAAAATTCCCTTCAAATAATAAAGCTGAAAATTGATTTAGAGTAATAGGCTCATCAGGAAAACTGATGGTCGACCAATTCAATAACGTTACATTTTGAATATCAGATATACTTGTGAACTTTGATTTTTCATAGATGAGATTTAACTCCGGATAGATCGTTTCGCTAAGCATTTTACTATCTATGACAACGTCAGAAAAAACGATAAATACTTGCTTACCATCCTCCTTTTTTTGATAAGAGTTATTATATCCAGAATGAGGAGAGGAGGACATACTATTACGAAATGGTGAAGAAGTACGATCCATCGGCTGTTTGGTTCCTTTATTATAAGAGCCCATGCTACTTGTTGATTCAGTATTACCATATGTTTTGTTCACTATTATGACATCTTCACAAAGCTTAAAGTAATCTTTTAACGCTTCTTCTGTAAGTTCAACTAGTTGATCCTTCATTGTTACGTCGCTCCTTTACACGAATGATATATATAGATGCTCCAATAAGAAGGGTAAATAGCAATACGAATATTAGTAACCCTGGAAAGTAAATATGTTGGAGTAGACTCAACATATTATCTTCTGTCCAAGGTAAAAACATGAGGGCAATCATAGCTGCTCCAGCTAAACAAAGAAATAATAATCTATAGTTATTTTTTCTAATTTGAAACAAGTCAACCATTAGATACATGGAGATGGATATGCGCACAATGGAACCGGATAGCCATTGATAAATAGATAAAAAATCAACATGCTGTAGGAACTCTCCTAAAGATAATATTTTCCATTGATCAAAGGCTGTATGTCTTTGTTTTGAAGCTTCATCAGGACCAAATTCGGTAATAGCACCTGTTAACGGTCCCAAGACCATCATTAACAAAAAGAGTGCGAGTATTACCGTTTGCCACCATTTCATTTTCTGCTTAATATGGTGAGAGTAAAGCATAATAACCCATATTTCCATTAGTGCAGAGATGATGTACAAGCTTCCGCTAATCGCTGGGATATAACCCTTATCAAAGATCGGGAAAAGCAAATCCCAATCTTTATGTTTCGTATTAGATAAAGCAACGAAATATCCAAGGAAAATAACGATAGGTAGTAGTAATGATGCAACAATGGCAATCGATTGTAGACCACAGTAGGCAGCTAAAACACAAATAATTGTTGCTACCAAAGAAACGACGATGAAAGGAGTTTGTACCATATATGTAGTTACTGCCCACATCATAGTATCGAGAAGACTATAAAACCCTGAAAAAAACAATATAAAAGCTAATACGAATTTAACTATCCAGCTAGCCATATTGCCCCAATGTTGTTTGGTCCACTCAATATAGGATTGGCCGTTTAATTGTTTGATGAGATAGTTATAGATCAAAAACCAGACAATAAAAAATGGAGCTGCAATAATGACTGCGATCCAAGAATCGCGACCAGCTACATTGAGAACTACAGGTATAGACATAACATGCGCGACTATACCAGCACTTAAAATAATGATTGAAATAGAGAGCCATATTGTAATGTTTCCCCTCTGCTGATCCAAGTTACATGCCTCCAATAACCAATGATTCCATTATCTTGTCAATAAAGGTTCGTTTTTAGTCAGAAAAACAGTAAAATTGTGGAGACATCCCGAAAAAACTGTGATTAAATAGAAATTATGATGAACTATGGAATAATATTTTTTTCGCCAATAGGAGGCATATGTAATGAAGGAGTTTCGTCGATTAAAGTTAGGCATATTAGTTTTGCTAGCTATTAGTGTAGTCGGTTGTGGTAATGGGTCCGCAGGTACGGAAATAAATGTTCCCCCAACAGTAACGAGTCCAACTGTGGAAGTTACTCCAACACCCACATTATCTGCACCAGCCTTTAAAGCTGCATTTACTGGTATGGGGTTAGAAGAAGCAGCAAAAAGTGCTCCAATTGTAGTACTAATTAACAATCTTGCACCTGCTAGACCACAAAGCGGTCTAAGTCAGGCAGATGTTATATGGGAAGTGCTTGCTGAAGGTGGTATTACAAGATTAGTAGCATTATTCCAAAGTACTGTAGAGAATGAATTTAATATAGGCCCTGTGCGAAGTAACCGTCCATACTTTATTGATCTCGCGGGTAGTTATGGTGCGATTATCGCACACGCTGGTGCAAGCAATGATGCTTATGCCATTTTACAAAGACAAAAAAAGTCTTACTTAGACGAAATTTCGAATGCTGGTTCTTACTTTTGGAGAAGTAAGGATCGTAAAGCGCCTCATAATTTATATACGAATCTAAAGAAACTTAGAGAAGGAGCTAACAAAAAATCATATCAAACGGAACTTTACGTAACAGGATATAAATTTGATGAACAAGACACGGAGCCACAAGTTGGAGCAATTAAACAAATAGAAGTGAATTTCCAATTGAAAGGTTATCGAGTAGGTTATCAATATGATGATATTAAAGGTACATATTTACGTAGTATTAATGATGAACCTCATATTGATAAAAATAATGACGAGCAAATATCTACAACAAACCTAATTTTTATTCAGGCTGAGCATAAAGTGCTTGATAATGAAGGAAGACTTTCAGTTGATTTAGATAGTGGTGGCGATGCTCTTATTATTAATCATGGTAATACAATAGAAGGAAATTGGATTAGAGCAGAAGATGGCATGATCCGATTTCTTCAAAATGGTATGGAGATTAGTCTAGCTAAAGGGAAAAGCATTATCCATATACTACCAAAAGATAAACCAATTACTGAACACGTTATATGGGAATAGTAGCGGTATGTTGACATTATCGACAAATTTCGATAAAAAACATGAAAAAAAATATTAATTTTTCATGAATGTTTACATTCCGTTAACAATTCTAGGTTACACTATTTCATGGCAGGCAAATGAAATTGTTGTATGCTACTATCTTATAGCTGATAAGGGGATTGACATGTTTAAGAAACCGAAAAAAGATATTTTCTTCAGAACCTTTGAAGAAATGGCGGATACAATTGTTGAGGCAGCAGAATATTTCGCGAAGGGCGTTACTGATCTTTCAGACGTAGAAACATTCGTGAAGCGTATGAAAGATTATGAAGGCCAATGCGATCAATACACACATACGATTCTAAGTGAACTTAATAAAGTGTTTATGACACCAATTGAGCGCGAAGATATTATGGCTTTGACAACTTCCCTGGATGATGTAATGGATGGACTTGAAGCGACAAGTACTCGTTTCTTAATGTATCATATTAAAGAAAAAGATGATCACATAACAGCATTTGCAGATATCCTTGTTCGCTCTGCACATCAAATCAAAAGTGCTATTAATTTACTTACTGTTAAGAAGCTTCTTCCGATTCGTGAACATAATATTGCAATACATGGTCTTGAAAATGAAGGTGACGATTTGCTTCGTATAAGTGTAACTCAATTATTTGCAAATGTTACTGACCCTATCGAGCTAATTAAGCGTAAGGAAGTCTATGAGCGTCTTGAACAAACAACTGACTGCTGTGAAGATGTAGCAAATACACTTGAAACTATCGTGATGCGTAACAGCTAAGCGGGAGAGCAGAGGTCAGATAGATGGAAATAGAATTATATGTATTGTTTATTGTTGTTTTCCTGGCGTTAGCATTTGATTTTATTAATGGGTTCCATGATACGGCGAATGCGATAGCAACCTCTATATCTACTCGTGCCATTAAGCCGCGTGTTGCAATTCTAATGGCAGCATCTATGAACTTTATTGGTGCGATGGTTTTTACAGGAGTTGCAAAAACGATTGGTGGTAGTGTTGCCGATCCAACAAAACTAGAATTTGGTGTTGAAATCGTTATTTGTGCGCTAATTGGTGCAATTATTTGGAACTTAGTAACATGGTGGTTTGGAATTCCTTCCTCATCTTCTCATGCTCTTATCGGGGCGCTAGCAGGGGCAGTAATTGCTGGTGCTGGTTTCGATAGTCTGAATATGTCAGGCGTACTAGACATTTTTAAAGCATTAATATTTTCACCACTTATTGCATTTACAATTGGTTTCATCATAATGTTTATATTGAAAAGGATTTTTGCAAGATCTAATCCACATTCCATTAATAAAGGGTTTCGTTCGGCGCAAGTTGTTACAGCGATGTTCCAATCCTTTGCACATGGTACAAATGATGCACAAAAAGCAATGGGGATTATCGTATTTGCCCTTGTTGCTGCTGGTGTTCAAGATACTGCGGATTTCGTACCTTTATGGGTTAAAATTTCGGCGGCTACTGCGATGGCATTAGGAACTTCTGTAGGTGGCTGGAAAATTATTAAAACAATGGGCACGAAAATTTTCAAAATCGAACCTATTAATGGGTTCGCGGCGGATATGGGATCGGCATTGGTTATTATTACGGCAACCTTCTTACATCTTCCTGTAAGTACAACGCATGTTATTACATCGTCACTTCTTGGTGTTGGTAGTGCGAAGCGTGTTTCGGGAGTGAAATGGGGCGTAGCTGGTAAAATCGTTATTGCCTGGTTTATTACAATTCCGATTACAGCGGGATTGTCTATGGTTATTTTCTGGATATATAAATTCTTGTTCATGTAGAAATAATAGGTTGTACGATAAAAAGTATCACTTCAATCAGAAAAAATCTGATTAAAGTGATACTTTTTTCATTGCAGAAATTCTTTGAACCTTAACGATTACCACCCTGTCGCTTCATTAACGGAGTGGATTTTCTGTTTGATGGTGTAGAGGAAGTTCTTCTGTTGCTATTTGTCGTTCTATTTCGTTTTGTTCGATTAGATGTGGAACGACGACGTGCAGGAGTGGTAGTTGTTTCGGCAGCAGCGTTTTTAGCTCCTTTTCCCATCGTACCTGCAAAGACTTTAACCATTGGAGCAATTTGACCGACAGTACTAACAACCTTTTGTACAGTAGTAACAGTTGACAGAATACCATCAAGTCCACCAAAACGATCTACTAAACCTTTCAATTCGTCAACATTGGCATATTTCGTCAAGCTCGCTAAGCTGAATCCACTACTATTAGGTTTTGGAGGAGTTGTAGCTACATCTGTTGTAGTTGCTGCTGGTAGAGTAGCTTGCGAAGTTGACGTAGCATTTTGAATATTCGAAGTTGTTGAATATCCACTATGTTGACTCGGAATCACGGTGTAGCCATGTGAATGACCGAATTGTTGAGGTTGAAAGGTTGAAGCATGAATTGTCCGAGTTGGGTTTCTACGATATGCATAATTCTGACCATGAGGGGAAGCGTTCACTTTGAATCACAACCTTTTTTATTATGATTCATACAGTATATGGTCTAGGCATTTATATGGATTGGACATATGCCTAGATTGTTGGTGAATATTTGGGTATTTGACGGGGAAAGGCTTCTATTCTTTAACGCGTGAATACGGTACTGTTTGAACTATTAGAACAAACAAGCTACAATAGTAGAAATAGACTGTAATTCTATGCTTTCGATATATGTATATTCTCTGAGTTGTATATCGAACAGTATTGAAAAATAAGGAGAGATCCATTTGCAATTAAAAAAATTGAACGATAAATCAATAGATCAATTATTTGAAGCGATTCTAACATTGAAAGATGTAGAAGAATGCTATATTTTCTTCGAGGATCTTTGTACAGTGAATGAAATTCAATCGTTATCTCAACGACTAGAAGTAGCTCGTATGCTTGGTAATGGAAATACATATAACCAGATTGAGTCTGAGACTGGTGCCAGTACGGCAACCATTTCTCGAGTTAAGCGTTGCTTAAACTATGGTAACGATGGTTATAAATTAGCACTAGATCGTTTAGAGAAATAGGTGAATACCTATGAAACAGGGCATTTTAGTTATAAGTCATGGTTCGCGTGAAGCGTCTTGGGTAAAGCAAGTGGAAGAACTCGTTAGTGAGGCAACAGTGCTATTCAAGCAGTATCAGATAAGTGAAGACCATAGCATGACAAATATGCAACAACATGTAGAGGCAGGCAATGAAAGTGCGTCTATTCCAATATATGCATCTTATTTAGAATTGGTAGAAGGAAAGCTTATACAAGATGGGATAACTGCATTAGAACAAGAAGGTGTTACGCATATACATGTAATGCCTTTATTTGTTTCATATGGTAGTTCACATATAGATGAAATTAAGCAAGCTTTTGGCTTTGAACCAGTGTCAGATTTTATCGGAGATTTGGAGCCTTTTATAGTACAAGCATATGTACAGTTTCATGAACCAATCGTCGATGATCCAGAAGTCATCACTATATTGCAGCAACATTTGCAAAGTATGAGTCATGATTCAAGTCATGAGGGAGTATTACTATTAGGACATGGTAGTAGCTATGAATACTTCTATCGGCTTTGGGATACTGGTATGAAGAAACTAATGGATCAACTTAGCATGGAATTTGAGTTTGCAACAATAGACTATGCACCATTATTGCCAGAGCAGTCCAGAGCGCATTTAGAACAAATGCTGGCTATGCCTCAAGTGAAATCAGTCATTGTATTACCTATTTTTATTAGTCCTGGATATTTCACACGAACCATGATTCCTTCACGTCTATCTGGGCTAGACTATGTATATACAGGTGAAACACTATTGCCACATCCAGAGATGGCAAAATTATTATGTAGAAGGTTTATTAGCATGTGTAACGTGTGAGGAGTGAAGTTGCGATGAAGAGAGCGAGATTAATCTACAATCCTACATCTGGACGAGAAGAGATGCGTCGCAGATTACCAGATATCTTACAAAAACTCGATGAAGGTGGTATCGAGGTTACTTGTCATGCAACGACAGGTGAAGGCGATGCGACATTAGAAGTAGAGCGTTTATTAGAGCGTGGTGGTTATGATCTCATCATTGCAGCTGGTGGCGATGGTACGCTATATGAAGTCATAAATGGATTAGCGGGTAAGGTTAATCGATTGCCGCTTGGAATAGTGCCTGTTGGTACAACGAATGACTTTGCTCGCGCAATGGGTATACCGAAGCATTGGGAATATGCATGTGAGCTTATTATTAATCAATACTCTGTTCCTATTGATGTAGGTAAAGCGAATGAACGCTATTTTATTAATATAGCAGGTGGAGGTTTCTTAACCGAGCTTTCCTATGATGTACCGATTAAGCTGAAAACGATGATTGGACAGTTAGCGTATTATTTGAAGGGCATGGAGAAGATGGTACATCTGCGTCCGACAGAGCTAACTTTTGAAGCTGAAGATGTAGGTACATTCACTGGCGAATTCATGCTGTTCCTAATATGTAATAGTAATTCAGTTGGTGGATTTGAGCGATTAGCACCTGATTCTAAGCTAGATGATGGTTTATTCGATGTATTGCTCATTCGTAAATGTAATCTAGCAGAGTTTATTCGCTTAGTATCACTAGCATTGCGTGGTGAGCATTTTGGCGATCCACATGTTGAGCATTTTCGGACAAACCGCCTAACAGTTACATCACCAGATAAGGTACAATTGAACTTAGATGGGGAATACGGCGGAACATTGCCAGGAACATTTGAAATATTGCCGTCTCATATTGAGATTTTCAAGGATGAGACTGGGGTATCGACATATAGTTAAGAGGTAGTTCAAAAAGTGGACTTTGATGATGACTGGCTAACGTAGCAAAGTCGGCGTCGAATATGAAAGCCCGCATTTTGAAGCTACATTGAAAGAGGAAGTTCCAAAAGTAGACTTTGATAATGAAATGCTGCATTGTAAGAAAAAGTTCAAATAGCAGAATTTGAGAACGAAGTGCTACAGGTAGTGTAAAAGGTAGTCATAATTAGAGCGGAGCGTAATGATGAAATCAAAGAAGACTATGGGGAACAAGTTTAGCAATAGAAAACCACAATTTAATAAGGCAGGTAAATCTTCTGATCGATCTGGATCACGTACTAGTGAGAGTACGCGTGAAGGTAAGTCTGGAGAGCAACCTGCTGTAAGAGGTAGTAGGTATGCAGAGCGTGCTGGTGTGAACGGTAGTGCAGCGCGTAAGAGCAGAATGGCTGAACAAGGTAGTGAGTATACGAATCGTTCACAGACAGCAGGCATAAGTGCACGCGGAAGCAAATATGCTGAGCGTGGCGGAGTGAATGGCACAAGCGCACAAGGAAGTAAGTATGGTGAGCGTTCTAGCGAGCGCGATGGTGAGTATTCTAATCGTGCGAAGCCATCTGCGAAGGCAAAAGGTGGTAAGTCGGCGAACCGTACAGGCTCTCGTGGTAAAGCACAAGGCAGCAACTATACTGAGCGTAATAGCTTATCTACATCTACACAAAGTGGTAAGCCAAATCGTCCAGTAGCTGCTAAAGGTAACGTTAAAGTAGCTTCTGCATCGGTGACAAAAGTTGCAGAAAGTACGAAAAATAGTAATACTCGTCGCGGACCTAATAAAAAGAACTTGTCAACGTTGCATGAGAAGAATGAAACGGTACAAGCAGATATTATTGGATTAACGCATGATGGTGAAGGTGTAGGACGTACAAGTGCGGGCTATACATTGTTCATCCCTAACACATTGCCAGGTGAGCAAGTTGAAGCGAAAATCTTGAAGTCCAAAAAGCAGTACGGCTATGCGAAAGTTACGGAATTCAAAAATGTAAGTGAGCAACGTGTAGAGCCACCTTGTCCAATCTATAAAGAATGCGGTGGTTGTCAGTTACAGCATTTTGATTATGAAGGTCAGTTAGTATGGAAACGTCAGCATGTTATCGATAGTTTAACTCGTATTGGTAAGCTACAAGTAGCGGGTGAACAACAAGTAAGTGCTGAAGGTGATGCAACGTCTACAGAACATCAAGTGATTGTACATCCAACAGTAGGTATGGAAAATCCTTGGCGTTATCGTAATAAGGCGGCTGTGCCAATTGGTAGAGGCGAAAGTAGTGAAGAGCTAGTAGGCGGTTTCTATGCGAAAGGTAGTCATCGTATCGTAGATATGAAAGATTGCATGATCCAGAAGGAACGCAATGATGAAGTCATTCATCAAGTGAAGGAAATTGCTCGTGAATTGCGAGTGTTGCCGTATGATGAAGAGACGGGAACGGGGATATTGCGACATGTTGTAACTCGTATCGGCGTAGTTACTGGTGAAGTAATGGTTGTACTTATTACGAATACAACTCGCATTGCACGTCAACCTGAGTGGATTGAAATGATTCGCAAACGTATTCCGAATGTGAAGAGTATTGTGCACAATGTGAATGATAAAGTTACGAATGCGATCTTCGGTGAAACAACGAAAGTGATCTGGGGTAGCGAAGTGATTTATGATGAACTAGATGGCATTCGTTTTGCAATCTCGGCTAGATCATTCTATCAAGTGAATCCTGAGCAGACAATTTCTCTATATCGTAAAGCAGTCGAATATGCAGGGTTAACAGGTAAAGAGCAAGTGATCGATGCGTATTGTGGGATTGGTACAATCTCCTTGTTCTTAGCTCGTAACGCTGGTCATGTGTATGGTGTAGAAATCGTGCCTGAAGCGATCGAAGATGCGAAGCGTAATGCGAAGCTGAACGGATTAGAAAATACTACTTTTGAAGCGGGACCTGCTGAGATCGTTATTCCTAGATGGAAGAAAAAAGGGATGAAAGCAGATGTTATCGTAGTCGATCCACCTCGTAAGGGCTGTGATCCAGAGCTACTAGATACTATTCTAGCGATTCGACCTGAGAGAGTAGTTTATGTAAGCTGTAATCCATCCACGCTAGCGAGAGATCTTCGCTTGCTCGAAGATGGTGGCTATAGAACGGTAGAAGTAACACCAGTGGACATGTTCCCACATACGGGGCATGTTGAAGTGGTTACGTGGTTGGAGAGAGTGTAGTACAGAAAGTTGAAATCCCTTATGTATCAAAGTGTTACGGTTACTGATACAGCATGTTAAACATCTGTGATACAGAAGCGGAAATAGCACGTTGATGTGAATTTGATGTGAAAATACCTTATAACTGGTGCGGAATTAACATCATTCGACATATAAAAAGCAAAACAAGATGCAGGATATTAACTCCCGGCATCTTGTTTTTTTGTGTCTGTATTATTCAAGAATAGCACTTCAAACTTATCTGCAGCTGCTTGATCGGCTGATCTTAGAGCATGTCCATATATATTCATCGTTGTAGTTATATCACCATGATCAAGACGTTCAGATATGATCTTAGCGTGTACACCTTGATTGATCAGTAACGTAGCTGATGTATGTCGTAGATCATGAAATCTAATAGGACGCAACCCAACACTTTTCCGGAACTTTCTAAACCACTGATAAGGGCGCTCATGATGGAATGGAGAACCGTCTGCATGTGAGAATACGAACTTCCACTCGTGACCGCTATTATCTTTTCCGTTGTAAGCATCACCCATCTTGTCACGCTCTTTCATTCGATACAGATAGTAGTCACGCAGCTCTTCAAGCACAGACGGTGGTAACGAGATCAAGCGACTAGACTTTTTAGTTTTCGGCTCTTTAACAGTTACTTCACCTTTCAATGCATGTACAAGTGATTGACGCACATCTATAGTTCCATTCTTCCAATCAATATATTTCCACTCTAAGCCGAGTAGTTCCCCTCTACGCATTCCAGTAGTTAGAGCAATAGTAATCATCATTCTCCAGTGATAAGGTTCTTTTTGTAACGCTGCTAGTAGCTGTTGAACTTCATCCTGGTCATAAGGCATTACCTCTTTATAAACCACTCTAGGCTTTTGCACAGTCTCTACTGGATTGAATTTAATGATCTTCCATTCCTAGTACATGAACTCGATAATCAGTTGAGAGGCAAGCAACAGTATTTAGTAATTAGTACAGCAGATAATAGGATCACCTTATACATTTAAAAAAATATAACAATAAGATACTGAACAATTTAGAAAATATTAAAGGAGAAAGCTGATGCATATAGTTGTAGATAAGCAATATTATTTTTTGACTAATGAAAAAGAAAGATACTATAAAGATCTAGCTAGGAAAAGATAAGGTATATCCGATGAGCGAATGATGGATTTAATTATATACAGTAGCAAGAATGTTAGGATTGAAAATAGGATATAGAAACAAGTTGATAAAATAATATCGGACGAATACAAGAAAGATAAACAAAAATTCATACAGGATTTTATGTGCTTTGATTTTGATCACGTCGATGCAGCAGATCCAATGCTTACTAATAATCTGCTATGGTCTTATAGTTCTGCATTCGGACTTTGTTATGTCATGTCAAATAAATTAGTGAATGATGAGTATAAACATGACTATGCTAGTGATAATTGGCCATATAAATTCCCTGGAAATAATAAATTAGCAATTGTTCATAGTTCAATTCCCAACATGCTTCGTAAATTGTTTTATAAAATGAAAGATCGGGCTTATCTTACGATAATAGATATTAATGATATTGACCAAATAAAAGGGAGTCTTGATAATTTTATAATCAATTTCAAAGGGAATAGAAAAATCATCTTTACGAAAGATACAGTGTTCGATGCTACATGTTGATTTATGAGCATATTTATATCAGAACTAACCCTGATAAAAGGTAGAGACTACTAAGTTACAATCCATGAGCAGATAGAACCTCATCGCTTCTAGGAGTGTTTTGAGGTTCTTTTTATGACGTTCAGAGCAGGAATGAGATTACAACATAGGGAAGTAAGGTGTTTATACCGGAATGTAATAAGTAGCTCAATTCCTATGAATATAAGTATGAAAAAGGAACTAAGTTAGATTGAACCCGACGTGAGTGCTAATGAGTTTGGTGAATAAGAGATAGCAATAGTTTCGAGCTAATGATGGAACTTATCGTATGTCTTAAGTTCTTCATATAAGAGTATTCAAAATAAAGGAGTGGAGATTATGGTTGGTGAAGAAATTTATAAGTTAATACCTTATTCACTATTTGATATTCAGTATTCTTTGGCAACGAATGCATCGCCGCAATTGAAGAGACAAATTCATTTGGCTCTTTTAGCTTACAAGAAAAATGATTATAATTATGAAAATGTAACAGATTATCTAGATGAAATATTAGATATTGATTTTTCTAATGATGAACACACAAGAAGAGATTATTGTATTGATGGAGTAGTCGGTCTAATTATTCAGGTAATTAACACATTGAAAGAGAAAATAGAAAAACAAAATGAACCGTATATTCTTGTTTATTTTAATTCTATGGGAAGATTAAGAGCTTCATTTGAAAGTAGTGTAGTATTATTGAGATATGGATATTACATTGAAAGTTCTCCAGTTTTTCGATTAATATATGAACAGATTGCGTGGTCACATTCAATTATTGGAAAAGATATTGATGAAATTAATAAGACGAAGGTTACTGGTCAAATAAAAATTTTAAATGAACTAATACCAAATTCTAAAAAATTGTATGGAAAGTATTCTGCGGAGGCTCATCTTGATCCTAGTGAAATCTCAAGTTATTTTATAGAAAATTCAGAAAATAATGGAGTCGGACATCGATATAGGTCAGGAGAGAGAAGTAAGATAAAATATTATGATATTTTCTTTCTTTCAACACTATATTGTAAGTCAATATATAAATTTTTTGAACATATAGGAGTTCTAAACGATTCTACAATAATAAATACACCAACAGGACAAATTAGTATGACTGTCAAAGAACAGTTAGATATCACTATGAAGAGTATACAAATATTTGAAAATACCTTTTCAGAAACTATTGGTGAGGAGTACGATGAAGAACTTCCCGAAATAAAAATTCTCGAAGATATGATGGTTTGATAATTATGAAATTACTAATATCACCTACGCTTTCTATTTTACAGTCAAATATTTCACGTAATTAAAGATTAGAAAAACTAAAAATTATGTGATTTTTATTAAGTTAAAGAAACATCCCTTTAATCCCTAATGCATGGACGACGTGAATTTAATATCAAAGAAAGTTACCAGACCATATTTTGACCATATTTGCATCAGTACTGACCCTAACTCACATCACTCACATAAGCATTTTTACGACACAATAAACAAAGGAAATATAGTACAACAAATGCATTAATAGCGGACAAGCTACTATTTAACGGCAACAAAAAACCGCCCCAAAGCATGGGCGGGATGATGTAATGTTATTAACTACACCTATAAATTAGGGTTTATTGTACGTGAGTGATAGAGTGTAATGGTTATTTAATTGGAGCAGAGACTTCACTCCTTGACGTGTTTACGCAAATATTCTCTAATGCCCATTTTAAGGGTTACACCATGCTTTGCTAACGCTAAACTGATGTTCGTTTCTATCATGTCAATTATCTTCTCTACAATATCCCCTTCAGTGGGGATGAAAATTACTTGAAATTTACTCTTGATTTTTTGTGATTCAACGTAGTACACCTCATTTATTTTTATTATAATTACTTTGATTGGTAGTTATACAAATGTAAAATAAGAAGGAAAAGAGAAGAATTAACTTACTTAATATGAAAAAATGGGGTGCATCATGTGGAAGACAACTTGAATAAACGTAAAAGGGCAACAGAAATAATTTTTTCATATACAGTGTTAATCGGAATAATTGCTATAGCGATTATGGTATTAATAGTTCTGTCTAGATTGTTTTTTGAAGGAATGGGATTTACTTTTGAGAAGAAGGTAAGCATTTACGATTACATAACATTGCTTGGCGTTATTGTCACAGGTGTATTGAGCTATGGAATATTTAACTTAACTAAAAAAATGAATGATTTTGTGTTTTTTCAAAAAAAAGAAGCTAAGGAGAATATAAGAAAGAAATCAGGAGTTTATTTACATAGTATGGCAAAATCTCTAGTGGAAATTGAAACTTCATATGATTCTCTTTATGAACTTTCAAAAGTATTTGTGGAAAATCCCATTAGTTACACTCATAGAGATATCGAACTAGCATGGAGACAATTTAATTTTTTTACTAATAAAATTATGTCTGGAATTAATAATTGGAACTCATTATATAAAAACCTATGGGATAATCCAGACATGTTAGCAGAAATCTATGAACATAGAGATACGTTGTTAGATCAAGATCATTACATAAGGGTTATCGATGATAGATTCAAAATCAAGTTCCTTGAATCACAAACAATGGACAATCTTAAAAAATACAATGAGTATATATGTGAGTGTTAGTGATTTATGATGAAAAAATAAGAATAAGGATACGGTGATTATAATGAAAAATGAAACTTTAGCGGTTAAACTAGTAAATTCTCTAATTGAACCGATGCAGGAATGCAGAAGAGCAGAAGCTAGAAAACCTGGTAAAGGCCCTGAGAGTAAAGTATTTATTCTAGATACTTTAGAGAAAGCAGATCAATTACTAGAGGGAATGAAAAAAATAGGTCAAATGTATAATGAGTATGATTTAAGAATGAACGCAGTTGATTATTGGAGGAATATTATTAAAGCGAAGATAGATGTCATAGGCTCTATTGGAGGAAAGAGTTTAATGATGGAAGTGTACGATATTCTTGATAACCATGAGGATTCAAAGGTTTATAGCTATAATAATTTATTTCATAGACTTGCAGACGGATTACATGGTTGGAATGACTGACCAGTTTTAAATGAATTAAGTAATTAACCGTTCTTATTACCGACGATATTTAATATTAAAACGCACCCTAGGTGTTTTGATATTGAAATGATGTGAATTTGATGTGAAAACCGATGTGAATTAACATCAAGAGAGATTAACAGAAAACAATGAATGGACAAGCTCTCTTATTCTGTAAGGCTTCTTAGTACTATAACAGAAGCTATAATAATGGGGGGTTATCCCGCATACGGGGCATGTTGAAGTGGTTACGTGGTTGGAGAAAATGTAGGTAGTTACTGGGAGCCCTTGTGTAGCAAGGGCTCTGAAAATCTTACGATTTGGATTTCATGAACGTGCTACAAAACCAACAAAGGCTAATTCCATTCGAATTGAATGAGAATTAGCCTTTGTTAGTTTTGTACTTTTTTAGCTTATCTCTACTTTATTAACTTCATAATTCTCTTCTGATTAACTATAAATATGGTCACTGACCTTGCATTTGCATGCCTAATAGACCCGAGGTAGAGGCTAGATCATACCCGTGTCTGTATTTCAGTTCACTAGTCTTGGCTCCAGCTATATAACAACCTTCTTGGAAAGGACACTACTAATATTTTCTAATATCGAAGTAATATTTATTTACTAGATTTACAGCTATATTTTTTGTTCCTGTACGTGCTTTGCGTAAAGCTAATTTGGGAGGAAATCACAGTATTTGAGAAAGATAAAGCAAAATTCACGAAGAATGTTGCCATATGAACAACTATAATAGTAATGAAAGCGTGTTCACAGATATGTATTTTGTATGCAATCAATAATCTTCCGCAATAAATTGTTGAAATCTCAAGCTTGACTTCACTATCGCTCGGTCAACAACCAGAGTTTTCATAAATATTTAACCGGTGTCTTCTCTGCTGAAGAAGATGGCATTATCCTTTGGAATCAAAGGCGTCATCATCAATAAAGTGAATGTGAAGTTTGCAAAGCACAAGTGGTTTATTATTAATTATTATGTAAGCGGTTACTAACGGTACAAGAAAATACATTTTCAATACACAGGAGTCATTTGGTATATGAGTACACGTAATCGCAAGAAATGGGGTATCAACTTATTATGCGAGAATGTCACTTTTACCAAACACGGGACATGGTCCAGTAACCAATCGCATTAAGTAAAAGGATATAAAGGGAGGTGATCGTGACAGAAGAAATAGAACAAGCCTGAACACAAAAGTAACGGGTCTCGTTACCGCCACTACAATACTTACGGATGAGTAAGTGTATTTCAAAATGGTGGTAATGGGGTAAGATTTATTGAGGAAAAAAAGATAAAAATTGAAGGAGACTAAACAATGAGATCTTCTAATCGTTTTATTTCAATGTTCCTAGTTGCAATCATGTCACTTACCTTATTTGACACGAATTTTGTGTTCGCTGAAGAGAACATACCTGATAATAATGATATCGTAGGTATTAATTATACTGCAGTGGCGAACGGTGAGGCGAATAAGACTACATCAAATTTAATTACACTGGTCTTTGAAGAACCAGTAACGGGATTGGTGGAGAACGACATCACCATCACAGCCGATACCGCCAGTGCGACTAAAGGAACTTTGACTTTGGTGGAAGGGTCGAACGACACCCAATACAACCTTGCGATCAGCGGGGTTACCATAGAAGGCACCGTCAATCTCAAGATTACCAAGGAAGGGGTGGACGACTCGGAAAAGATCGTTGACATTCACAGGATCCCGATCACATTTAACGTGGCAAACGTTGGTGGAACAGCATTTTTGAGAGACAGCACAGCAATAAGGTTGACATTCAACACAGCTGTAGCAAATCTATCGGAGGATGACATCATTCTCAGCAACGGAACCCCTGTCGCGGTATCAAACTACGCAACCTCCTCGGCTGAGAAGGGTTCTTTGACGAAGGTAAGCGGCACTGTATACGAGCTTGCGCTAATCGATATAACCAGAACTGGTACGCTCGGTGTCCAGATCGATAGTATCGGGATAGAAACTAATAAGAAGAATGTGATTATCAACGCAAAGGTTGATAAGACAGCACTGCAACCCACACCGCCCCGCGATATTTTCCCGCAGAATATTACCGATTTGCCCAAGTCACCGGGCCTGAACGACCTGTTTCAGTTCCTAGATCCTGACGCAGGCACAAACGGCCGAGTAGAAACCAACGATGATTGGTTGGAGCGCAGGGAAGAACTCAAAGACCTAATTCAGTACTACTACTATGGCATAAAGTACCCGACGCCCAAGAGCGCCATCACAGTGAACATCCAGACTAACCAAGTCAATGTGACCATAAAAGACAACGACAGAACCGTGACCGGAAGCCTTGGCAGTATTACCGTTCCTTCGGGTACTGCGCCTGAAGGCGGTTGGCCGGTCATCATCGCCTTTGGTTTCGGCCAGACGGCAATGGCGATTCAAAACGGCTACGCCGTGATCAGTGTCTCTAACTGGGGCGGAAGTAGAACCGGAAATTACTATAACTTATACCCATTTAACCCCTACGAGCATGATTTCAACACTGGTTCGATAATGACGGCCGCGTGGACTGTCTCCCGTATCATTGACGCAATGGAGATTAGCGCCGAAGCTAACGGCGGTATAAATCAGTGGAATATGAACCCGTATAAGTCCATTACAACAGGCGTATCCATAAATGGTAAATATGCTCTGATGTCGGCGGCCATGGACGACCGTGTCGGTGCAGCTGCGCCCGTAGACAGCGGACAGTCCGGTGTATCCAGCTTCCGTTACACCGCCGAAGGCAAACTGTTCTACTACGACTCACCGATAGACAAAATCTATCGCAGGAATCAGAAAGGCCTCAACAGCATCCAGTACTCCGGCGAATCATTCTGGATGGGTCTTGGAACAGCGTCTGGATTCCACCTCCAGACGGATATGGATTATTTGCCGTTCGATGCGCATGCCGTTGAGGCTCTGATGGCACCGAGACCGCTCATCGCATTTGCTGCAGATAATAACTTCGACTGGACGACTCCGCCGGCATCCGTAATGGCGATGAGTGCGGCAAAAGAAGTCTATGAGTTTCTAGGCAGTGACAATATTGCCGTTCGTGTGCGCGACGGCGCCCACGCAATCCAGGACCGAGACGTACCGTTCATGATTGCTGTCATGGACAAGGAATTCAACGGTAAGCCGCTGGAAGTCAAGAATCTTTACCCGAACAGCAACCCGCCGAGCTATGGTACAGGCACCTATGACAAAATCTCTGACATGATGATTTCCCCTTACGACGTCGATAGTTCTTACATCCGTTGGTCTCGCCCGGGCAAGTACACATTGTGGACTGAAAACGAGATTGTCTCCGAAGGCAGTCCCGCGACAATCATGATTCACTCTGACGACACGAAGGTTAAACTAACGATTCTGGACACTAATAATAAGCCGACGGAGGACACCTGGACAGCCGATGTTGTCAACGGCACAGCGGTATTTAATCTGACGGATAAGCAAGTCAAAATTGGACGTTACGAAATTACGACCGTTGGTACTGCTAAGGACAGCAAGACTGTATACTTCCAAGGCATCGACTTAGCAACCGCACTTCGCCACGGTACCGCTAGAAATGATAACGGTGCGGCCGTAATGTATGGCTTTACTAGCAAGATCAATAAGGATCTGGTGGAAGTCTACGCGGACGGCAACAGGCTGACGCAATCCTTCCAGGAGGACACAGAACAAGCTTGGATTCTCAATTACGGCGTTACGACCAACCCTAATGAGAATAACCGAATACTGAATAATACTTTCAATGTAGTTACACTGAAAAAGCTGCAGATGGATGCTATGCCCGGAAGCACGTTTGAGATTTCCATTGATAAGTCTAAGTTGGCGAACAATCAGGAAACTGTCAGTTGGAACGCATCGGCAGTAGCACAGAAGATAGGTCCTCAGCCGGACTGGCCGCCTTATCCCAACAGCCAGAATGATGACGGAACTCGTCCATTGCTTCCAGTGACAACGACCAACTTCAGTTCGGAAATCACTTTCAGCTTGAATGACTTGGAGGTTCTGAATACTGGCGATACGCTGGAAATTACTTTCGACGAGCCTATGCACAAGGGCGATTTCGGCATCGGCTTTGATTTCTCCGACGACTTCACGCTCATGTGGGCAGAGGACAACAAATCAGTCGAAGTGACATTCAACAATGTCACCATAGATAACGGCGAAGTTGGTAACATATACATCATGCGTCTGAGAGACGCCAATGGCAATATGATCGCGGCTCCCATACACCATTCGTTCACCCTCAAGCAGACTACACTTGCTGCACCAACTAATGTCTCTGCGCTAGCGAAAAGCAACAGCGATATTGAGATTGGCTGGACAGCTTCGGAGGACGCAACGGGATATAACGTCTATCGTTCCGCTTCTGCTGAGGGCAGTTACAGTCAAGTCAATACGGAATTGATTACAGAAACCAAGTTCCAAGATAGTGATTTGTCGGCGTCGACTACTTATTACTATAAGGTCACTGCTGTCAATGATGCTGGTGAATCAGAGCTATCCGCAGTAGTGCAAGCGACAACGAATAGTGAAAGCACGAACCCGATTTCGCTGCCATCATCTCCAACTAATGTTTCTACACAAGCGAAGAGCACCAGCGCGATTGAGATCAACTGGACAGCTTCAGAAAATGCAACGGGATATAACGTCTATCGCTCAGCTTCTGCTGACGGTGATTACAGTAAAGTTAATAAGCAGTTGATTACCGAAACCAAGTTCCATAACAGTGGCTTGTCGGCGTCGACTACTTATTACTACAAGGTCGCAGCTGTCAATGGTAATGGTGAATCCGTACTATCCTTTGTAGCGCAAGCAACAACGAATAGTGTGAACACCGGTCCTGTTACTACGCCAACATCTCCAACAACACCGGCGGAAGAAACACTTGATGAATTAAAGGTAGAAGTAGATTCAAGCGGTAATGCAATAGCTTTGGTCAACACCGGGCATGTGAAGAAGGCGCTGTCTGAAGCGAAGGCTGGAACCATGAAGTTAGTAGTTCTTGGTGCCGAGAATGCCAAGCAGGTTACAGTTTCTATACCGACAGATCAAGTGAATGTAGTTAAAGAAGCAGGCATTAAACGCATTGAAATTTCTTTCGGACTCGCGTCTGTACAGTTGCCTGTATCGTTGTTCGAAGGCGCCGCAGACAAAGCAAATGTTGAATTGAGCATAGCTACAGTGGACAACAGCACGCTGTCCGAAGTAGCACGGGTATTAGTAGGTTCTAACACGGTTTATGACTTTAAACTAATTGTTGATGGTCAAAGGATTACTGATTTCGGCCAAGGTCAACAGGTGAAAGTTGAGGTGCCTTACACGCTAAAGCCTGGCGAGAGCCCAGATCAAATCGTAATCTACTACTTGTCGGATGATGGCACTCTTGAAATCATCAAGAATAGCCGTTATAACAAAGAAACTGGCGTGGTGGAATTCAACGCGAAGCACTTTAGCCAATACGCTGCCATGGCCAATTCGGTTAAATTCAGCGATACGAAAGCCATCGTATGGGCGAGTGACAGTATTGATGGACTTGCTGCACGCGGTATAGTAAGTGGTATGACAAAGGATTCGTTCGCACCAAGCAATTCGGTAACGAGAGCCGAGTTCATCCAAATGTTAATGCTTACAATTGACCTAAACCAAGATAACGCAACAAGCACCTTCTCGGATGTCAAGCAAGGTGAATGGTATTACAAGTCGGTTGCTTCAGCTCAGCAGCTTGGTATCGTATCCGGCCTGACTGATGGTTCGTTCGGTGTCAGTAATAAGATTACTCGTCAAGAGATGGCTGCAATGGCATACCGCGCTATTCAGAAAGTAGGAATTACACTGAAAGTAGAGCAAGAGGCGGTAACCTTCAATGATGCGCAAGACTTTGCAAGCTACGCTAAAGAAGCGGTAACAGCGATGCATAAAGCTGGTATCATCAATGGCGTCGGCAACGACAAATTCGATCCTGAGGGTACGGCTACTCGGGCTCAAGCGGCAGTCATCCTGTATCGATTGTTAATGAAGTCTCTGTAATATCCAATTAGTACTGAAACAAATAGAGCGCCCTGCAGACTATATAGTCTGCAGGGCGCTCTATTGAGTGGATAAGAAAGGATAAGTTTCACACATTAGCTAGTTTCGTATTGTTCAGATTGTATAGAATTTTTATAGTCTTATGCTATTTTAGATTGTCGTGGATGAGCGATATTGCTCGGGAGTAATGCCAACATTTTTAATGAACGAGCGATAAAATTGGCTTGGACTAGAGAACCCTAATTCTATACTAATCGACATCACAGATTTTTGTGTTTGTCTAAGTTGCTGTTGTGCCTTCTCGATCCGAAGTTTAAGCACATATTGATAGGGTGTCAAGCCAGTATTGCTCTTAAAGCATCTAATAAAGTGATAACGGCTTTGTAATGCAATGGCTGATAATTGCTCGATACGAATAGATTCAGAGTAATGAGCATGAATGTATTCAAGCACCCTACTAATATATCGGTTATCTTGGTAGTGTTGCGTGCGAAGCTGTTTGGTGTAGCTAGATTCCAATCCCCAAATTAAGCCATGTACATAATGGAGTGCTTGCAATTCTTTTTCTTCTAAGGCTAAACGTTCTGAATCTCCAAAAAGAAAGAACGAGGAACTCCATTGATGAAGGAATCCGGACACTTCAGTTGGATTAAACTCGTATTTATACTTTGGCTCAGGAAAAGAGGATGCATCAGCAGGATATAGGCTATCATCATTGATTTGAAAAATAATAATGCCATCCTCAGCTCCTTGATGGAAATTATGCTGATTTTGGGGAGGGAGTAACAGTCCTTCGCCAGCAATTAGTTTCCTTTCCTTGCTTTTATGAGTGAATTGGCAATGTCCACGTAGTGGAATTGTCATTTGATAATGTGCCGGATGAACATGAGGATCATTGGTGAAGTTGCTCTCTATGCTGTGCAGTTCCAGCTGTGGAAAAATTATTTTCATATGCATAAATCAATCACCTCTCTAATATATAGCAAAAATTGCGTTTTTATCGCAATATTGACGGCGACATCCTCTACCTTCTTTCGATACAATTATTTTTATTATAAGACAAGGGGAGGATCTCATTCTATGACAAAAACAACGAAAACGGCAATGAACGTCCTGTTTGGCGTAAGTTTTGCGCATTTGTTGAACGATGCTATGCAATCTGTCGTGCCTGCAGCATTTCCGATTTTTCAGCAAAATTTGAATCTTTCCTTCACACAGGTAGGATGGATTGCTTTCACGCTTAATGTTACAGCTTCTATTCTACAACCGCTAATTGGTTATTGTACAGACCGTAAACCTATGCCGATGTTATTACCATTAGGGATGGTCTTCACTCTGTTGGGTATGATTGGTTTAGCTTATGCGCCATCCCTTGGTGTCCTACTGCTAGCCTCAGCCCTTATTGGTATCGGTTCCTCGGTTCTTCATCCAGAATCCTCACGAGTTGCCCATTTGGCAGCGGGTAAAGGAAAAGGGCTAGCGCAGTCTATCTTTCAGGTAGGAGGAAACTTTGGGCAAGCATTGGCACCAGTAATTATTGTAGTAATGATTGTACCACTTGGCCAATCAAGTTTTCTATGGTTTACAATATTGGCGATCATCGGAATTATAGTGCAATCAATTATTGGACGATGGTATGGTAAGAAGGTGAAGGAGGTTGCTATTAGTAAGCATTCACTTCCAGCAGAAGCGCCTCGTCAAGCGTTCAGCAAATCTTTTATTGGTTATGTCATGCTTATTCTTATTTTGATGCTGTTCTCTAAATTCGTATATTTAGCAAGTATGACGGGGTATTACTCTTTCTACTTTATGGATAAGTATGAATTACCGTTATCTCGAGCGCAGATGTGTTTGTTCGCTCTGCAATTTGCAGGTATGGTAGGAACATTTATTGGAGGACCATTGGCTGATCGCTTTGGACGTCAGAAAATTATTTGGTTCTCAATTCTTGGAACTGCACCATTTTCTATATTACTTCCATATGTAGAACCTATTATTGCCATGATATTATGTGTCTTCATTGGATTAATTTTAATGTCTGGCTTCTCAGTTATTATCGTATACGCTCAAGAGCTATTGCCAGGTCACGTCGGTACAGTAGCTGGATTGTTTTTTGGATTATCTTTTGGTTTAGCGGGTTTAGGTTCTGTTTTCATGGGATGGCTAATGGATTCCTATGGCGTATCAATAATTATTCAACTAAGTGCATACTTACCTCTATTAGGGATCTTTGCCCTGTTATTGCCTAAGGATTCAGTCATTATGGGTAGTAAACTGAAAGAAGCTTAGGAATGTAAATCGAGTAAAAGTAATAAATGAGTCTTGTCTCTCAACTAATTGAAAAAAAATTCAAAAGCCCATTCTCATCACATTAGAAGAGAATGGGCTAGAAGATTAATAATGAGCCAATAAAAGCAGATTAAACGGATAATTGACGTGGTTCATTTACAGATTGACGTCCGCTTACTACAAGCATAATAACCGAAATAATGATAAGTATAAAACAGAGCACAAATGAATACCGGTAACCTACGATAGTGGCTAATCCTCCGCCAACAAGACTACCGATCAGTCTGCCGATCGTAGATGAATTAGAGTAGAGGGTGGATGCATATCCAGGCATGTTTGGAAGGAGATCCTGGATGTAACTAATGCCAATCGCTGAGATAACGGCAACAAAGACTGCGAGCAAAATTTGGGCTGCAAGCATCTGCCACATTGCTCCTGAAAAAATGACTACGAGATAGTAAGCTGCTCCTAGAAAAGCCCCACACATCATCAAGATACGGCTACTATACTTTGCACTGAGTAGACCAAGCATAATCATAAAAGGAATTTCTAAAGCAGCACAAATACTACTGACTAGACCGACATCGCTAGTCGTTCCCTCTAGATTGTTTGTAATAAATAGGGCAGTATTGAGGGTGCTCGTCCAGTGAGCTGTATACATGAATATCAGAATTAGAAAAGGAAGCAGAATACTACGGTTTTGACTGAGCCTGAAACTTTTTACTTTAGCATTACTGATTTTCAGTTCTGTATTTGTTTTGAGAAATAAGAAAACAAGTAAGGCAACAAGCAGGAAAACTCCGATCGTACCCGAGAAAATCCCCTTAAACCCAACAGCAGCGATTAGCAATGTACCGATTAATGGGCCTGTAATAAAGCCGAGAGAAAAAGCAGCTCGCAAGGTAGAATTAGCAAACGCATGATCAGTAGAATTGCTATTATTCACCGCTTCTCTTGAGATTGCGAACAATTGAGGCATACCTGGTGCACCGAGGGCGGTGAACACGATCATGTAGATGAATAAGATTGTAAAGTCGTTAAAGAGCAAATATCCGCTAAAAGCTAGAGCATTACAAAGCGTGGCAACGAGGTAAATGCTTTTTCGATTTAAGCCCAGATCAGAGCGTCTCCCGATTAGCGTACTGATCCATATTCCTGCAATTAACGTGACGGCTAGATAAATACCGAACATTCCGACAGATACTCCAAGCTGTTCTGTGAAATAAATTGATAGAAAGGGTGTGCTGAGTGAAATAGCCATTCCCTGCAATTACATACATAGAAAAAGTAGGGCATAAGAAGGAATAGAAAATAGTGCAGTGAGTCGTTTGAACATGATGTGAAGTTACTCCTCTATATTTGTTTAGATAGTTAATCATCTCGTTAAATTATACTTGAAATAGACAGTAATAATATAGTATTTGTCTAGGAACATCTACTGTTTGGCTATAGGTGTGATTTTTCTATCGATAAGTTATTACCACACATTACGAAGTATGAAAAAAAGGCGATACAGGGAAATATTCCTGTATCGCCTTTTGTTGAGGATTATTACTTCAATTATCGTAATTGATCAGCTGTTAGATCAAGCCAGTCCATTTCTGTCTTGGTCAATTTAACTACTGCTCCTTCGTTGCAAGACGACAGCTCTGCTTCACTGCGAGCTCCAATTAATGCACAAGTCGGAAATGGCTGATTCATTACATAGGCAAGAGCAATTTGTATAGCAGTGAGACCTTTTTGCTCTCCAAGCTGTTTTGCTCTGCTTAGACGCTCCCAATTAGCATCACTATAAAATACACGGACCAAATCAGCGTTTTCTCGATTTTCTGGTGTGAATAAACCTGTAAAGAATCCTCTAGCTTGCGAAGACCATGAAAGTAAAGGCAATTGAACTTCCTCATGCCATTTACATGTTTCTTCATCTGCGGAAACACAATCTTTCCAAAATGGCTCGTTTGTTTTAGCAAGACTCAAATTAGGGCTATTAAAGGTAAAGCCTGTCAATCCCGCATGTTTTGCATAGTCATTGGCTTCTTGTATGCGCTGCCAAGTCCAATTCGAAGTGCCAATAGCCTGCACTGTGCCGGCCTCTATATATTCATTTAATGTATCAATAATATGCTCTACAGGTGTATTTGGATCATCACGGTGGAGGGCATAGAGATCAATGTAGTTTGTTCGTAATCTCTCCAAGCTAGTCGAAAGATCATATGCAATATCTTTTTTAGCCAACCTGGGGCCATTTTGATCATGATGCGCACCTTTTGTTAAAATGACTAATTGCTCCCGATTTCCTTTTTCCTCGATATATCTGCCAATAACTTCTTCACTTTGACCACCGCAATACACATGTGCAGTATCTAAAGAATTTCCACCGATTGCAATAAAAGCATCCATATTTTTTTGAACAAGCTCATAGCTGTCATGGATAAAATAATCAGTACCCTTCATCAATCTTGAAACTGGTTTACGGCATCCTGCAATTTGTATATATTCCATTGTATACACCTCTATTCGTTAAGTTCAACTCTCGTTTTTTCTCTTGCCGATGCGATTGCAGCATCAATGATCTTCATATTTTGAACTGCATCTGTTGCTTCAAACGGTAGTGGCTTCCCTTGAAGAACTGCTTGAGCAAAGGCATCTGCTTGTAATGAATATGAATTTAGAAACGGTACAGATATTTTGTTTTTTTCGCCGGATTTAATGACATAGAAATGGCCACTTTCTTCGGTTGGCGTGACGAAGGCGGAGGGAACTTCGATGATTCCTTCAGAACCAAGCACCTCTAGTGGGTTACGGAAAGCGGACCACATTGCGCAGTCAAATTGAAGCGAGACATCACCCTCGAATTCAACTAAGCCTGCAGCCATCATATCTACATCGCCATGAAGACTAGAAAACTGTGCTTGGACTGTAACTGCCTGTGGTTCTTTGCCAAGCAATAATCTCGCAGCAGTGATCGGATAGCAGCCAACATCGTAAATAGCTCCTCCTCCCCATTCCTTCCGATAACGTACATTGTTCAAGTCATTGGCATTATTGAAAGTAAAGCTACTACGAATTCCTCTTACTTCACCGATTTCTCCACTATCAATAATTTCCTTAAGCTGTGTGTATCTCGGATGATAACGATACATGAATGCTTCTGCTAATATAACTCCAGCTTTTTTGGCCGCTTGTACCATTCGCTCTGCTTCTTCTGCATTTAATGCTAATGGCTTTTCGCATAAGACATGCTTTCCAGCTTGAATTGCCTTGATCGTCCATTCATAGTGCAAGTGATTTGGTAAAGGTATATAAACTGCTTCGATGTCAGGATCCTGTAGTAATTGTTCATATGAACCGTATGTTTTTGGAATTTGAAATTTAGCAGCAGTTTCTTGTGCTTTCTCTAAATCTCTGCTTGCAATCCCTACTATTTCATTCGAATTTGATTGTAGAATACCTGGAATAACTGAATTAACTGCAATTCGAGCACTCCCTAAAACTCCCCATTTGAGTTGTCGATCAGACAATTGATTCACTCCTTAATTAGTAGTATATTGTGATTATACTTCTATCAATATGAAATTAAAATGATAGTATTTTGTTAAGAAATAAAACAATATTGTCATCGAGGTGAATCTAATTGAAACGTCAATTCCATATGGTTACACGATCTGATTCTATTTATTTCATCTATCCTGAGTCCGTTGGTCAATACATCTCTGAACCTGATCACCACATGCATCGTAAGCCTAATCAAATGATTAGTTATAATATTCATTTTGTCGAATCTGGATATGGCTTTGTTAAGTTAAATGGGGTAGAGCATATTCTTGGTCCAGGAGATGCTGTTATTTACTATCCGCAGCAGGAGCAAATTTACTATTCCAGTAAAGATGAACCGTGGAATATCCGTTGGATTCACTTTTATGGAGATAAGCTGAAAGATTATTTACTAGGTAATAACATTAAACCAGGTCAACTATGGACACTAAAGCAAACCGAACTTTGGATCAAACTACATGATGAATTGATGCAAGAGGCAGAAACCAATTCAATGCTGAATCCGACCCAGTTATCTGCTTCAACGTACGCATTAGTTGTTAATTTTATTGAGCAAGCCATTCCTATTACGGAACGGAAGCAAGGGGAAACGAATAAAAAAATATTGGATTTGCTTCCTGAGATGCAATCTTCGGCTACTGAACCTTTTGAACTCGATTATTGGTCAACCAAAGCTGATGTCAGTCCTCACTATTTCTGCAAATTATTCAAACAAACCATGTCGATTACACCAATGGAGTTCATTACAAGATGTAGACTGCAAATTGCCAAGCAATGGCTACAGGAGCGTCTTGATTGCTCAATAGGTCAAATTGCAAATGAAGCTGGGTACCCAAGTGTCAGCTATTTCAATAAACGGTTTATGGAATATGAGAAAATAACCCCTACAACCTACCGAGAATTGTATGCGATGACGATAGAAAGCTAAGCTTCAGGCAAGCAAGCTATTCAAGTGTAAGCTCAGTCTCTTAATGTATATACTGAATTGGATTAATGTATCTGAAGATCTGTATGATATTAGTTTCAAAAAGGGTACATCGAAGAAAAAAATATAGATTGGGGGATAGTAAAGTAATGATATAAATACAGATTAACATTATTATTCGTAAATACCCGACTTATTATGTAAACTGATGTATAATAGTAGAAGTTATTGAATAAACTATATGAAATCGATTTCATATAGTGATTATATAGTGGAGTGATGATCATTGCCGAATATTAATGATGTTGTACGACTTTCGGGAGTTTCAAAGTCAACTGTATCCCGTGTGATTAATAATTACCCATACATCGCAGCTGATAAAAGAGAACGGGTTTTAAAGGTAATGGAGGAGATTGGATACACACCAAATAGATCTGCGCAAAAACTTCGGGGTCAATTAACTACAACAATAGGAGTTATTGTACCAAGAATTGTAAACCCGTTCTTTTCTTATTTAGTAGAAGCGATTGAAAAGGAAGGCTATAAAAGAGGTTACCAGACGATTATTTTTCAAAGTAATGAGGACAGTAAACGTGAATTAGATTTCTTGAATTTACTGAAGCGTAAACAGGTTGATGGTGTTATCATGACCGCTTATGAAAATAATTGGAATACAATTAGTGAATATTTAAATTATGGTCCAATTGTCATGTGTAATGAATATATCTCAGATTCAATTGTACCAATGGTAAGAGTTGACCAATTAATGGCTTCTTACGATGGATTAAAGCACTTAATCGAAAGAGGGCATCGAAAAATCGCCTACTGTACAGGTGGTTTATTTAGTGAGGTAGGAAAAGACAAAGATCGTAATCAAGGTTACCAGAAAGCGTTAATAGAAGCAGGAATTGAAATTAATCCGAATTGGATTATAATAAAATGCCATACG
Organism: Paenibacillus endoradicis; assembly: GCF_024721975.1. The sequence continues at coordinate 215,323 of NZ_JANQBB010000008.1, forward strand.
ATAGAGGACGGTCGTAAGTATTGCATCAAATAATGGATATGAAGGATCGCCCAACGGCTGTATTTACGGGGAGTGACGAAGTAGCGGCAGGAATTATTATGGAGGCTAGAAATCAGGGTGTAAATATACCTGAGGAGCTCGCTGTTGTTGGCTTCGACGATCAGCCATTAGCTCAACTCCTCACACCAGAATTAACAACAATCAAGCAACCCGTTAGTGAAATGGGACATAAGGCAATGGATTTACTTATTCAAAGTCTTTCGGGAACTAACGTTGAAAATAAAATGTATACATTACAACATGAATTAGTCATTCGAAAGACAACATAACTACCAATATTATATGATCTTGTTAAAATGATATGGAAATGAATCAGATGTTCTTCACAAACATATAGTGTTGAAATTATAAGGAAACCAGGCCAACATGTCGAATGTATGACATGTTGGCCTGGTTTTTTTGTATCAGAAAATCTAATTAAAGCGAGGGATGGATTACTTATGAAATTGATTCAAATAATATATAAAATTAAGTTTAGAATAAAATCATAGTTGAAACCGATTTCATACAATGCTATAATAAAAAAAAGTTTGTGGGTAAGATATTGATTGAATTTAAAAATTTATCCGGATTTTTTTTGAATTAGATTGAAATCGATCCCAAAGCTAAAATTATCTAGAATACAAAAATCATGGGGGGAATTCAAATGAAAAAGTCAGTTGTATTGATTCTTACACTAGTTATGGTTATTTTACTTGCAGCTTGTGGTACTAATAACAATGCAGGAACGACTAACGAAGGTACGACAAGTTCCGAAAAAACAACGATCATTATCACAAATGGTAAAGGTGAGATCGCTGCTCAATGGGAGCAAGCGGCTAAAGATTTTATGGCAGTTAACCCTGACATAATTGTAGAAGCACACACTCAAGCAGTTGGTGATACTTTAAGTATCGTTGATAAACTTACTGCTTCTGGTAAAACTGTAACATTAGCAATGGTTGCTCCTGACACAGTAAATGGTAAGTATAAAGATTTTGGTATCGATTTATCTGGTGAAGCCTGGATAACTGAAACAGATAATGCTTTTTCAAATGAAGAGGGTATGGTTGTGGGTTTCCCATTCTCTATTGAAGGTCTAGGCTTGGTTTACAACAAAACAGTGGTTGAAAAAGCTGTAGGTGGCGAATTCGATCCCTTCTCAATCAACACACGTGATAAATTAGTTGCTTTGCTTGATCAAATCAAAGCTTCTGGCGTAGAGTACCCAGTTGCATACCAAACTGAAGGTTGGTCAGTAGCTAACCACTTCAGTACTCAATTCCTTAATCAAAATGATGAGCCAAGCCAAACGGTTAGCCAAATTAAATCTGGTGAGCTAAAACTTGCTGATAATGCAACTTGGAATGGTTACTATGACACACTTGATGTTTTAGTATCTAAAGACTACAACAAATATGGCGAGCGTCCAATCGGCGTTTATTATGATGATGCACATGTTTCTGTAGGTAACGGCACCTCTGCAATGTTGTTTAATGGTAACTGGGCTTATGATTCACTTCAAGCAGTAGCTGGTGAAGAATTTGGTTTCATTCCAGTTCCTGTAGATAATGATCCAGAAAACCCACTTAACAATAAAATTGTGGCTGGACCAACTAACCTATTAGTTATCAATAAAAAAGCAACAGCTGAGCAACAAGCAGCTGCTAAGAAATTTTTAGACTGGATTGTATTTGATGAAGCAGGTCAAAACTTCCTAGTAAATGAATCACAAGTTATTTCAGCTTTCAAAAACAATCCTAACAAGGTTGCAAACCCGCTTGGTGCTGCTATTGCATCTGCTGTAGAACAAGGGAAAACTGCTGATTTTGCTCTAAATTACACAGTTGCTGAAGACTGGAGTACTAAACTTGCTCCAGAAGTTCAAAAATATGTAGCACAAAAGTTAACTCGTGCTGAGCTTGCAACATTCATCGAGAACTACTTTAAGTCTTTTAACTAAGAGTTATCATTAAGTTTTGGTGATGAAGTGAGCGAATAACGATATCGCTCACTTCATCATTTTTTATAGAAAGGGGCATGATTATGAAAGGTAAAAATAGCGGATTGAAAAGTATTGGAAATCAATTTTTCTTCACTGGTCCGACATTAATTTTTTTTAGTATTACTTTACTAATTCCGTTTCTATATGGTTTGTTTTTGTCCTTTACAAATATGACATCACCAATTAGTCCAATGGAATTTGCAGGATTAGATAGCTATACAGCAGCATTTCAAGATAAGAAGTTTTGGAGTGCAATGTGGCTAACGATTAAATATGTTGCTGCAACAATTATTTTAGTAAACGCATTTGGTTTTACTCTTGCGTACTTAGTAACTTCAGGCATGAAAGGTCAAAACTTCTTCCGTGCTGCATTCTTTACACCAAACTTGATTGGCGGTCTTGTTCTAGGTTATATTTGGCAGTTTATTTTCGTTCAATCTATGCCGCAAATCGGTGAAAAACTTGGTTTTGAAATTTTGCGTCTAGGTTGGTTAGGTGATGAGCAACTTGCATTTTGGGCAGTTGTTATCGTTACAATTTGGCAATCTTCTGGTTATTTAATGATTATTTTTATTGCAGGTATAGTAAGTGTACCTCGGGATATTATTGAAGCATCAACCATTGATGGTGCAACTACTATGCGTCGTCTATTTCGTATCGTATTACCCATGATGGTACCATCTTTCGTAGTCACGGTGTTCTTGACATTGAAAAACTCATTTATGGTTTATGACTTGAACTTATCCTTAACAAACGGTGGTCCGTTTGAGAGTACAAAAATGGTATCTATGCACGTAGTACAAAAGGGGCTAATTGAAAGTAACTACAGCGTAGGCCAGGCACAAGCGATTGTTCTTTTCGTTATTGTTGCTGTTATTACAGGTTTACAAGTTTACTTCAGTAAGAAATTGGAGGTTGAAGCATAATGGTAGAAAAACGCAAAGCATTGACCTCTACATTAGTATTTGCATTTTTAATTATTGCTTTAATTGTTTTCGCATTCCCGTTCTTCCTTTTAATTATTAACTCATTCAAAAGCAACGGTGAAATTTTACAAAGTCCGTTTTCTTTGCCCAATTCCTATAGCTTTGATCAATTTGCAATGGCGATAGAAAAAATGAATTTCTTAGTTACACTAAAAAATTCATTATTTATTACATTATTAAGTACAGTTTTTATTTTATTACTTTCTGGTATGGCTGCTTATTATATCGTACGTGTTAAAACAAAATTTAATAATACATTGTTTGCTATTCTTGTTGCTTCAATGATTATTCCGTTTCAGTCCATCATGATTCCATTGATTAATATCTATGGTGCAAAATTACAGTGGATTGATAGTGCTCCAATGCCACTACTTGTAGCATTATATATTGGTTTTGGTAGTTCGTTATCAGTATTTATATTCCATGGTTTCATTAAATCTATCCCATTTGAACTGGAAGAAGCCGCTTCAATTGATGGTTGTTCTCCAAGGCAAATTTTCTTCAAAATAATTTTCCCAGTTCTAATGCCGACATCTGTAACCATTGGAATTTTGAATGTAATGTGGATTTGGAACGATTATCTATTACCTTCTCTAATTCTTAACAAAGACTCTCTTTACACTTTACCTATTCAAATGAAAGTGTTTAACGGAACATATATGAATAACTGGGAACTGTTAATTCCAGCAATTTTGATTACGATACTACCAATCTTAGTGTTCTACCTAATTGGTCAACGTATGATTATTGAAGGAATTACTCAAGGGTCAGTTAAGTAAATTAGAACACTCGAACAATATAGGCTTTTTCTTACTAAGTAAAAAATAAAAGGTAGGTAATATATCGCATGAAAACAACATGGTGGAAAGAAGCAGTAGCTTATCAAATTTATCCAAGAAGTTTTGTTGATACAAACGCTGATGGTATCGGTGATTTAAGAGGGATTATTACGAAACTCGATTATCTAAAAGAATTAGGAATCGATGTAATTTGGATTTGTCCGATGTATAAATCACCAAATGATGATAACGGTTATGATATTTCCGATTATAAAGATATTATGGATGATTTCGGTACAATGGCTGATTTTGATGAGCTATTAGAGCAAGTTCATGCTCGTGGTATGAAACTAATTCTTGACCTAGTTCTTAATCATACCTCTGATGAACACCCTTGGTTTATTGAATCAAGAAAGGGCAAAGACAATCCATACCGTGATTACTATATTTGGCGCGATGGTAAAGACGGTAAAGAGCCTAATAACTGGGAAAGTATTTTCCACGGTTCTGCATGGAAATATGATGATGCAACTGAGCAATACTTTATGCACATCTTTTCATCACGACAACCGGATCTAAACTGGGAAAATCCAGTTGTTCGTAAAGAACTGTATGACACAGTAAATTGGTGGTTAGATAAAGGGATTGACGGTTACCGTGTAGATGCTATTTCTCACATTAAAAAAGTGGCTGGCTTCCCTGATATGGAGAACCCAGAAAACTTAGATTATGTATCGTCATTCCCTGGACATTTAAATCAACCAGGCATTCAAACATTTTTAGAAGAATTTCATCGTGAAACATTTGCGAAATACGATATTATGACTGTCGGTGAAGCTAATGGTGTAACTATACATGATGCAGATGAGTGGGTTGGTGAGGAAAACGGGAAATTCAACATGATTTTCCAATTCGAAGCAAATGGTTTATGGGGACAAGGTGCTGATGGTTCGCTAGATTTAATCGCACTTAAAGACACATACACTCGTTGGCAAAAAGCATTAGATGGAACAGGTTGGAATGCACTATTCTTAGAAAATCATGATCTACCTCGCTCTGTATCGGTATGGGGAGATGATAGAAACTTCTGGCTTGAGTCATCTAAAGCACTTGCTACAATGTTTTTCTTTATGCAAGGAACACCGTTTATTTATCAAGGACAAGAAATTGGTATGACAAATGCTAAATTTGACTCCATTGATGATTATAATGACGTATCTGCTAAAAATGCGTATCGCATTGGAATTGAAAGTGGTAAAACACACGAAGAAATTATGACACCGATTTGGGTTAATGGTCGTGATAACTCAAGAACACCAATGCAATGGAATGCCCAAGAAGGTGCTGGTTTTACTACAGGAAAGTCATGGATGAAGTTAAACCCTAACTATAAATCGATTAACGTTGAGCAATCGATTCAAGATTCCAATTCGATTTATAACTACTATAAAAAAATGATTCAACTTCGCAAGCAAGATGAACTATTAGTTTACGGTCGTTATGAATTATTGTTACCTGAAAATGAGCAAGTTTACGTATATACGCGTGAATTCAATGGTGAAAAAGCTATTGTTATCGTAAATATGTTTGATAAAGAAGCTAATATTTCGTTGCCTGAAGAATTAGATGAAAATCAATATGATCTTATTTTGACAAATGCAGTTAATGAGGAAAAATTCGCAATGAGCATGTCACTTAAACCATTTGAAGCTCGTGTATACCGCTCCAAACGTGTATAGAAATAAGATACATTAACAGCAGGAGGAAGATCATCGTGTATATATTTGATCAACCAGTACAACTAACAAACCATTCGAACGATTTACTTACGATTGGTGAAATTTTAGTTGATATGATCGCCAATGATTATGATGATAGTCATACGAATAATAGATTAACTTATGAAGCTTTCTTTGGTGGTTCACCGTCAAATATTGCAATGAATACTACTCGTCTTGGGATTCGTTCGAAGGTGGCAGCAGCTGTTGGCGATGATCGTCTAGGTCAGTTTTTACAGGATCATCTAGTTCGTGCAAATATTGATACTACACTTATTCAAACGCACGAAGCAGCAACAAGTATGGTTGTTTTATCTAAAAGTAAAGGTTCTCCTATTCCGATTTTTTATCGCGGAGCTGATGCTCATCTTGCTTATACGGAGCAATTCGCAGAAGCAGTGAAGCATACTAAAATTATTCACTTCTCATGTTGGCCTCTGTCAGCATCACCTGTTCGTGAAACGATAGAAGCTGTTATTGCACAGGCAACGCAATCAAATAGCTTAATATGCTTTGATCCTAATTACCATCCGAGCATTTGGCAATACGATGAAAATGCTTTCGAATATATAAAAACGATTATCGCAAAAGTTGATATTGTAAAACCATCTGAAGATGATGCAGCTCGATTATTCGGAGATGACTTGCCTGAAGCACAAGTGAAAAAGTTTTTAGATTTAGGTGCTAAGCTTGTCATTATGACGCTCGGAAAAGATGGAGCAATTGTCTCTAACGGTACAGAAACGATGACATTTGCTTCTGTAGCAGAAGAAGTGGTTGATACAACAGGAGCCGGAGATGCTTTTTGGTCAGGTTTTTATACAGGTATTGTTGAAGGTTTACCGCTAAAGTTAGCTTTACAATTAGGCTTTTCAGTAAGTGCATATAAGCTTAAGTTTGTCGGTGCGGTTGTAGACCTACCACATTACACAACTTTACTTAATGGCAACGTTAAATAGAGGAGGTTTTACTTATGTCAGTTAAAAATCAGGTTCAACTTATTACGTACCCCGATTCATTAGGTGGTAACTTACAACAACTTCACCACATAATGAAGAATCAATTCAATGGTTTATTCGCAGGTGGTATTCATATTTTACCTCCATTTCCATCCTCAGGTGATCGTGGCTTTGCACCTTTAACCTATTTGGAAATTGAACCGAGTTTTGGTACATGGGAAGACATGCGAAATATTGGGAATGAATTTGATGTGCTGGTAGATCTAATGGTCAACCACATATCTCGGCAGTCGCCATATTTTCAAGATTTCTTAAAGAATGGCAAGGATTCAAATCATGCGAATTTATTTATGCCACTCGAAAAATTGTGGGCAGATGGCAAGCCAGTAGAAGAAGATATAGACAAAATGTTTTTACGTCGCCCGAGACCATATTCAACGTTTACCATTGAGTCTACGGGGCAACAAGAGACGGTTTGGACAACATTTGGTAAGACTGATCCGTCAGAGCAAATAGATTTAGATGTGAAAGCAGATGAAGTGAAAGCATTATTAAAAGAATTTTTCGTGAATTTCAAAAATAACAACGTGAAAATGGTTCGCTTAGATGCAGTGGGCTACATCATTAAAAAACTAGGTACAAGCTGTTTCTTTGTTGAACCAGATATTTATGAATTTTTAGATTGGATCAAGGAATTAGCAGATAGTTTAGATATCGAGCTTTTACCTGAGGTACATTCACATTATTCGATTCAATATAAGCTTTCTGAACATGGTTTCTGGATATATGATTTTATTTTACCTTATCGTATTTTAGAGGCTTTACTTACGAAGCAATCAACTACACTTAAAGATTATTTAACGACAAGACCACATAAGCAATTTACGATGCTTGATTGTCATGACGGTATTCCAGTAAAGCCTGATCTAGATGATTTAGTTAATACGAAAGATGCAAAAAAACTTGTAGATGAGTGTGTTAGCCGTGGCTCCAATCTAAGCTTAATCGTGTCAGAAGATCATAAGGGTGAAGATGGTTTTGATGTTCACCAAATTCGTTGTAGTTTCTATTCAGTATTAAATGAAGATGATGATGCATATATAGCAGCTCGTGCTATTCAATTTTTCACACCTGGTATCCCACAAGTTTATTATGTAGGGTTACTTGCAGGTGAAAACGATGTTGAAGCAGTCGAGCGTACCGGTGAAGGTCGTGAAATCAATCGTCACAACTTTACGATTGAAGAGATTGATGCTTCGCTTCAAAAGCCTGTTGTACAGCGACTATTCAAGCTTATACGTTTCCGTAATGAGTATAATGCTTTCAATGGAACATTTGAAGTTAAAGCTAGTTCGGAGCAAGAGCTTATACTTGCATGGACTAACGCTCCAACGTATTGTGAATTAACGGTTAATTTATTAACTAATGCATCGAAAATTGTCTACATTACAGAGCAAGGTATCGAAATAACTGAAAATATTTGATGTAGGCTACTAGTTTAGTTGGAGAAAGTTAAATAGTGGCTTATAATCTCGATATTATAACACCTCTTGGAGGTAGTGAGGCAACATCAAGTAATGTTCCGGGCTATCCAACAAGAGGTGCTTTTTGTGTGCTGTAAAGTGATGATATTCATGAATGGCTATCAACTCATATTAAAAGCGTTGCCTCGTGAATAGCTTGCTTGCCTAAATTCGTAATAACCATATCCTCCATTGGTGGATTATGTAGTCCGAATCGCACATCACGATATAAGCGCTGTAATGGATGACTGACGGCTAAGCTATGCGCACCAACGATTTTCATAGCTATATCAACAACCGACATCGCTGCTTTTTGAGCGAATACTTTAGCAGCTGTAAGCTCAGGGATAAGGTAAGAATCATCTTGAGTTGTATCCCTTGTATCCCAACGCTGCGCAACGCTATAGAGAAAATGGCGAGCTGCATGAAGCTCTAGCTCCATTTGCCCAAGTTGCTGGGTTACAGAAGGCGTATAAAGAATAGGTTGAGTTAACGTGCTTGGCTGATATTCCTTAGCAAATCGTAGTGCTTCTCTTCTAGCTGCAAGTGCAATTCCTAAGTAGCAAGCAGGGATATGCAATAGAGCAGGGCTAGCTGCAGAGATTCTTTCGCTTGGATAATTGTAGACTAGGGCTTTTGTAGGGACGATGACATTGTCTAATACAAGATCATGACTAGCAGTTCCCTTCATACCGACAACATCCCATGTAGGATCAATCGTTATTCCTTTTGTATCACGAGGAATAATAAATTCTACTGTTCGCTCCTCATATCCAGCCGTGACAATATAGTAATCTAGTACTGGTGATAATGATGTAAAAGTTTTACGACCATTGAGTAGGAATGTGCCATTGGATAACGCGATAGCTGTAGTTTGTGGTTTACCGCCACGTTGAGGACTTCCTGTTGATTTTTCTGTCGCAGCCCGATTAACAATCATTTTTTGCGTTACAACTGCTTTATTAATCTTTTCTATCTGCTCCGTAGACCATAGTTGTCTGTGATTCAGGTCATACATTACACTGAGATGCCATCCAATACCTAAAGCAATCGCGGCATCTCCTTGAGCTAATCGTTCTTGATAGAGCACTAGTTCATAGATGGATATCTCTTGACCCCCAAATGCTTTCGGTACGGTGAAAGCTGGGTAGCCAATCCCACGTAATGCCTCAATATGATTATACGAGAAACGATTTTCCAAATCAGCCAGATGCGCCTCCTCGATAAAGGAATCCGCTAGGTCACCTATCAACTTCACTTTTTGCTCCTGCTCATCAGTACGAACAAACATCCATTGTTGCGTAAACATTTCATATCATTCCTTTACTGGGCAAATTTTGATCTATATTATTAAAGGACTATTTAAGGGGTTTTATCTTTTAATATAAAAAAACATTAATTTAGGTTTAGTATAATTATCACTGTTATTTCTAATTGATTCAAGCAAGTAGTTAGGTGGGACTTCCTGTTGAATGATATATCAGCGAGATCGATGAGAACGGAGAGAATAAGCCAATTAAGAATGCTAGGAGAACCTAATATTCTTAATTGGCTTATTTGTTATGTTAGCTCAGATTAATTTAATTATCTTGAACATCATATAGTACTCTTGCAAGTAAATCTTGACTATAGTTACCAAAGTTCTTTCCAAAGATCGTTAAGCCTCTTTTATTCGTCGAATGTTCAGGCAAGCCAATTCTAAATGTTAAGTCACTCTTATAATCTAGTTGAATATGGCGAAGTGATACATTTGAAATACGACAGCCGTCAATAAAGCTGCCTTCATTATTAATTCTGATTAATTTTAACATCCCATATTGATTTAAATGTGGTGGCCACCATTCTGGGTTGAAATTACCACGAGTATCACCAAAATCACCTGGACTAGTCCAAGACCCAATTTCAATATTGTTTAATGAAAAATAAATGTCAGAGGGATAATTGTTGCAAAATCCAGGGGCTTCTGATCCTAATTCCATAGAAAACTGAATTTCCTTAAACATATGATTGGGTTTTAAGTAATTTGGAATACGGTATTCCAAAAAACCTTCAGATAACCAAATGATTTCTGCATTAATTCTTTGCGGATCCGCAAAATATCTTGGATCATCGAAATCTCCAATAATACTGTCCTTCGTTGCTAGACCGCAGGTAGGTAGTGCTGAATAATTACTATAATGACCAACTTGAACTTCAACCTCATAAAGATTTTCTTTATCTGTTGGTTTCAAATCAATTAATAATTTATCTTCGTTAAGATAGCAGATCTTCTGAATACCATGTTTACCAACGGTAGAGTTAATATGGATAAGTCCGCTTTCTTCCAACTTTTTGATGTGCATCGTAATTGCACCGTTCGTTAATTTAAGTTCACTTGCAAGTTCATTTAGATTCAAGGATTGTTTTTTCACTAACAAATCAAGTATTTGAATACGCACTTCGGAGCTTAATGCCTTAAAAATATGAAGCCCGCTCATTAGATCTTTAATATAGATCATTCACTATATCTCCTTAAACGTTATATGTCTTATCATATACGAAAGGAAAAGTGAAATAAAGGATATTGTTTAATTGAATGCAAATTTATTTTAATTATATATAAACTAAATGGTTGGTAATGTCTTGTTTTTGTCGAATTATCGCTTGTAAATTAGATCAGTTTAGATTTATCTAAACTAGTTTAGAATATTATGTTTACAAAAAAAAGGCTTTGTGCTATTTTATTGTTGTAAGCGCATTCACATCCTATTTTTTCACATGAGAGGGGGATGATACTTTGCTATCATCTGGACTTAAGACAAAAATGATCGTTGATAAAGATTTCAAAATTGCTGAAGTAGATTCCCGTATTTATGGATCATTTATTGAACATGTAGGTAGAGCTGTATATGGTGGGATTTATGAACCAACTCATTCAACTGCTGATGCTTTGGGTTTCCGAGGGGATGTAAAACAGTTAATTCAACAACTACAAGTTCCAATTATTCGTTATCCAGGGGGGAATTTTGTATCAGGGTATAACTGGGAGGATGGAGTAGGCCCAGTGGAAGATCGTCCAAAGAGATTAGAATTGGCATGGCGTGCATTAGAACCAAACTATGTCGGTACGAATGAATTTATTAAATGGGCAAAGGATATTGGCTCAGAAGTCATGATGGCTGTAAATCTAGGGACTAGAGGTATAGATGCAGCTCGAGATTTACTTGAGTATTGTAATCATCCTGGAGGAACCTATTGGAGCGATTTAAGAATAAAGCATGGCTATAAGGAGCCCCATAAAATTAAAACATGGTGCTTAGGGAATGAAATGGATGGTCCTTGGCAAATTGGTCAAAAAACTGCTGATGAGTATGGAAGAATTGCTTACGAAACAGCAAAGGTCATGAGATTGGTTGATCCGGATATTCAATTAGTATCTTGTGGAAGTTCCAGCACAGCAATGCCAACCTTCCCAGAATGGGAAGCGACTACACTTAGCCATACTTACGAGGTAACAGATTTTGTTTCGTTACATCAGTATTATGGAAATCGTGATGGGGATTCAGCTAATTACTTAGCTAGAACGATGGATATGGAGCATTTCATTCATACCGTTATCTCAACTTGTGATTATATTAAAGCGAAAAAACGTAGCAAGAAAACAATGAATCTAAGCTTTGATGAATGGAATGTATGGTATCACTCCAATGATCAAGATAAGAAAATCGATCCGTGGAGTGTTGGTCCACCTCAGCTAGAGGATAATTACAACTTTGAAGATGCACTTTTAGTAGGAAGTATGTTAATTACGCTATTACGACATGCCGATCGAGTTAAAATGGCATGCTTAGCACAGCTGGTTAACGTTATCGCTCCAATCATGACAGAAGAAGGCGGAAAGGCGTGGAAGCAAACGATTTTTTATCCTTATTTGCACACATCAATCTATGGAAGAGGTACATCATTGCTACCAATCGTAGATTCGCCGAAATACGATGCTCAGGACTATACCGATGTTCCTTATCTAGATAGTGCGGTAGTATACAACGAACAACAAGAAGAAGTAACCATATTTGCCCTAAATCGAAATTTGACGGAATCTTTAAATCTAACGTGTGATATCAGAAGCTTCGAAGATTATCAACTTGTTGAGCATCTTGTGCTAGAGCATGAAGACTTGAAAGCAGTCAATACTGCGCTGGAAGAGAAGGTTAAACCTCATTCCAAAGGTGCCTCTGAAATAAAGGATGGCTATGTATCAGCAAGTCTTGCAAAAGCTTCTTGGAATGTTATTCGTTTGAAAAAAATTCGTAAGTAAATTTAGGAGGGTCAATTATGATTAAAAGATGGTTAAGTTTAGCTGTTGTAGTATCAATGTTTGCTATGTTGATTGCGTGTTCAGGTGGTAATGGAGGAACGAGTGGAGGAAACAAAGGTGGCAGTGATGCTGTTATCGATGGTGGTGCAGATGATACAGCTACTGAGTTATCCTACTGGACGTTTGTTGAATTGCATGGACAGCTCTTTGAAACAATGCTTCCAAAATGGAATAAAGCAAATCCAGATCGTCAAATTAAACTCAATGTTTCCGTAATGCCATACGATGATATGCACAATAAGCTTAGTATTGCGATTCAAACAGGTGTAGGTGCACCGGATATCGCAGACATAGAATTAGGTAAATTCCCCGATTTCTTAGCAGGTACTCCACAACTTGAACCACTTAATGATGTAATTGATCCTTATCGTGACACAGTCGTAGAATCTCGTATTAATCTTTACACCAAAGATGGAAAAAATTACGGAATTGATTCCCATGTTGGAGCATCAGTAGCATACTACAATGTAGAACTATTGGAGCAAGCTGGTATTGACTATACAACAATTGAAACTTGGGAAGATTTTAAGCAAGCAGGTATAAAGCTTTATGAAGAAACAGGTAAATATATGGGCACTGCAGATACAAGTGCACTATGGCAATTATCTCAACTCCTAGCACAACAAGGATCTGATTTGACAGATGATAATGGCACGCCTCAAGTGAATACACCAGAGGCGATAAGAGCGTTAACGATGCTTAAAGACTTACAAGATAACAATGTGATAGCAACGATTGCTGGTGGTCAACCAGATACAGAGGAAGCATACGGTGAATTCAACGCTGGAAACTACGCTACAGCATTCTTACCATTCTGGTTCATGTCTCGTTATACAAACTATATGGGTGAGCTTAGCGGGAAAATCGCACTTGCTCCAATTCCAGTATTGGAAAAAGGTATGCCGCGTTCTGTAGGTGGTGGCGGTACAGGTACGGTCGTTACAAAAACTGCAGTAGATGTTCAATTAGCTAAAGATTTCTTAGCTTTTGCTAAGCTAACTGAGGATGCAAATATTGAAATTTGGAACACATTAGGATTCGACCCACTTAATATGAATGTTTGGGAAATGGAAGAAGTTACACATAATCCAGAAAATACTTTTGTTAAATATTTTGTGAACAATCCATTTGATGTTTTGAATGATATTAAAAGTGAAATTGAAATGATCAAATCTACTTCAGCATCACCAACAATTAATAATGTCCTTGGGACGATTACTCTTAATGAGATTTTTGAGGATGGAAGAGATGTAACGGAAGCATTAAATGATGCTCAGGCTCAAATTGAACAAGAACTGAAATAATATAGCTATTTCAAGTAATGTAGAACCGCTATAAATGACGTAGAATTAGCACGTTTAATTTATAGCGGTTCTTTTCTTAAAGGGAGGAAATGACCTTGATAAAAAGATTTATTTACTCACAAAAGATAGCACCGTATGTATTCATTCTTCCATTTGTATTAGTATTTGCAATCTTTTGGGCATATCCTTTATTGAATTCATTTGAGATGAGCTTTCAAAAGGTTTCTTTGGGTCAGGAATCTAGCTGGGCGGGAATTAATAATTATACGAAGCTGATGGGAGACACCGTATTTTTGAAGGCTGTTGGTAATAGCTTCATCTATATGGTCATTACGCTAGTTATATTAATTCCTCTACCGATGCTATTTGCTGTTCTATTAAATAGCAAATTCATGTGGGGAAGAGAGTTTTTCAAAGCTTCATTTTTCTTTCCTGCACTAACATCTGTCGTTGTAGCAGGTACGATCTTCAGATTAATGTTTGGTGAAATGGAAGGATCAATGATAAATAATATTTTAGGCTCATTTAATATTGAGCCTGTAAAGTTTTTAAAGGGTCAAGTGACAGGCTTTATCGCACTAGTAGCTTTAGCAACCTGGAGATGGATGGGCGTAAACATGCTCTACTTTCTATCAGGCTTAAAAAATATTCCGGATGATTATTATGAAGCTGCTGCAATTGACGGTGCTTCAAAATCACAGCAATTTTTCAAAATTACAATACCGTTATTAAAGCCAACATCTATCTATGTACTTACGATTAGTATTTATGCAGGTTTAGCGATGTTTACAGAAAGTATGATGTTATGGAATGGTAATAACTCTCCCAAAAATATTGGCTTGACGATAGTTGGTTATTTATATCGACAAGGGATAGAAAAGAATAATCTAGGCTATGCAGCTGCTGTTGGTATCGTTCTTCTAGCAATCACAATGATTATTAATATTACTCAACTAACAATATCAGGAATGTTTAAGAAGGAGGAACAATCATGAATAAGGCTAAAATGATGAAGATTGTTCTTTTTTTCTTTTTCACCCTAGTATGCATTCTCATACTTATTCCTTTCTATGCAATCATGTTAGCATCCTTTAAACCCGGTGGTGATTTAGTCCGTTATGGACTTAATCTGAATTTTGATTTATCGATTATGAGCTTGAACAATTTTGAATACTTGTTTTCGGGTAAGCATGCATATTTTGATTGGTTCTTCAATTCAGTCGTATTGACCATTGTACAAGTGGCATTAACTTTAATTATTAGCGCCACGGTTGCGTATGGTTTTGCGGCATATCAGTTTGTTGGGAAAAACTTCTTATTTATATGTGTGCTTATGATTATGATGGTTCCATTCGAAATTTTATTGCTTCCACTGTACACATTAACGAATCAATTGGGATTAATGAATACCTATTCTGCGATTATATTACCAGGTATCGCAAGTGCAGCGACGATTTTTTTCTTTAGACAATATATTAGCGGTATTCCACGTGAGATTATTAGTGCCGGTAGAGTAGACGGTGCTTCTGAATATGGTATTTATGTACGATTAATCTTGCCAATTATGAAGCCATCTTTTGCTGCAATGGCGATTTTGAATGGGATGAATAGTTGGAATAACTTCATATGGCCGTTTATGGTTCTTAGCGAAACCCAAAAATATACACTACCAATTGGTCTGAAAACTTTGCTGACGCCATATGGAAATAACTATGATTTATTAATTGTGGGTTCATTCTTCTCAATTATTCCGATATTGATTCTTTTCCTAGCCTTCCAAAAATACTTTATTGATGGCATGACGGCTGGTGCGGTAAAAGGTTGATATGAAGATTTAATTTTTCATGATAGGAAAACCCGAAAGAGAGACACTTTACATCTGGTGTCACTCTTTCGGGTTTTCTGTCTTCAGTATTATTAACAACTAATTCAAATATGAGCTAATATTTGAATTAGAACTCTATAAATATATAAAAATATAAAAATATGAATTATTGAGATGCTATACATAAAGTGCTATAATATGTAAGTTCGTTTTGTGTAAATTAATGATATGAGGAGAGATTATTATGAAAGTATCACGTAAGATATTAATCTTTATTACTGTTTTTTCTTTGCTACTTAGTATTAGCTCTATAACCTATGCATCGGGACTTTTACGAAAGATCACAGCATATCAAAATCTTGGAATTCAAATTGCGGTAGATAATAAGACTGTAAGTATGAAAAGTGATGGTGTCGAGCTATACCCAATCACATTCGAAGGTAGAACCTATGTACCAGCTAAGCCACTTGCAGAAGCTCTTGGTGCATCCGTAAAGTGGGATGGAGCAAATAATAAGGTTATCGTAAGTTCAGGTAAGGGCACAACAAGTACAGGATCAACAAATAGTGGATCAACATCCGAGAACAATTCATCTTCTAATAATTCGTCTTCGACTACAGGCACAGCTTCTACGAATAAAGGAACATTATCAGATCCAATTAAATTTGGTACAGCATTTACCTATAATGATACATACAATTACAAGCCAGGTGAATATGATAATGACTCTGCAACATATACGTTGTCAATTACAAAAGCTGTACCTATTAGTTCCAGTGAAATTGAGAAGCTTGGATTTAAACCAGAACCTCAGGAAGGTATATCATATATGTTAGTGGATGTAAATTTGTCCGTTAAAAATGCTAAGTTCACAAAAGGATCTAGCAGTGATTATGATTACAATTATCTTTCCTCGTATGTGCCTAATTTTACGGGTGTTCGTACAGCGTCAAATGACAGTATTATTGGTGTAACTGATTATGGATTTGATGGCTCTTTATCTCGTAATATTGATAAAGTATTACCTGATTTTCCTAAAGTAGGTCCTAAGGATTCCAAATCATATTCAGCAGCGGGTTCTATCATTGTGCCAATTTTTACGAATAAAGAAAATTATTTAATGGTAAGACGAGATGACACTAATCTTGAATATGATGAAAGTTATATTTATTTTAAGCTGAAAAAATAACAAGTAATAACAATACATTCAATACTAGTTTAGTTGATCGACTTAGGTCCTGTATGGTTACAGGACCTAAGTTGTTTTAAATAGCGAAAAGATTAAATGATTCTACCCTTTATTCAAAAAGCTGTTTATATCAACTTTTTGCCCAAGACGTGCACTTTCAACAGCTGCCATAACCATTGCCATACTATAAATATTATCACTGCTATCGGTTTCAGGTTTACGTCCCTCAGATAAAGCAGAGAACATGTCCTCAAGGCAGCCCTGATGGAAAGTTAGAGGTAGCTCTATTTCTTCACAAATTACGCGATTATACTCCTGCATAAACTTACCTTCTTGACCCTCTGACTTAATGACGTCAGCATAGGGAGCTCCAAGGCCATCCCAGATTGCTGTTCCTTTGTCACCGATAATTCTCCATGATGCTTCCCATGATGTAGGGGCGCCTTCTGAACACCATGAACCACGATAATCGAACACAGAACCATCAGACATTTCAAATATGCAAAGTGCCATTGCATTGCCTGTATACCAAGATCCATGCGGATTGAATTCATGACAGTACACAGATACCGGATCTGCTCCTAAAATCATACGTGCCTGGTCGAATGTATGAATCGCCATATCAAGTAGAAGCGGGCTTTCCATAGCATCGCGGAATCCTCCGAAATGTGCACCTATGAAAAAGTCAGCGCTTGCAAATCCAACGGTACCAATCGTATTATCAGTAATTAAGTTACGAAGAGCACGAATTCTCGGATCGAATCGTCTATTTTGCATAATCGCATGCGTTTTTCCAAATTCATTTGCCATTGATACTAGCTCAGTACATTGGTCAATTGTCTCAGCAAGAGGTTTCTCAGCGAGTACATTGCAGCCGAGCTTCATAGCGGTCGAAGCGATGGAATAATGACTAGCTGGTATCGTAATATCTAGAACAAGATTAGCTCCAGTAGCTTGAATCGCTTCGCTAATATCTGTAAATATTGGACATTGAAGCTCTTTACGCTCAGCAAAGTTTTTCGCTGCTTCAGGAAAGATGTCTACAAGACCGACAATCGTTGTATCTCCACGAGTTAGAGCATAATCAGCCCATACGTTAGCCATATTGCCACAACCTGCAATAATAACTTTATAGTTTGACAAGTTGATTCCTCCTCTTCTAGATTGGATTAGGTACATATTGCCCGCCACGACAAGATTTTAAATAATTAAGCGCATGAACTTGCCCTGTCATTTCTAGTTCATCTTTATATACAGGATCATGCCAGCCTTCGATATCAATTGAACCTTTATAGCCATGTTGACGTAAAATCGTAATAATATCTGACCAGTTGCTATCACCAAAGCCAGGAGTGCGGTGCCATACAAAAGGTTTTGGACCGTGAACCCCATGCTCTTTTACAATATCCCAAGCAATGCTAGCGTCTTTTCCGTGTACATGGAATACTTTATTAACCCATTTTCTTAATTGAGGAATTGGATCAATTAGGCTTACCATCTGATGACATGGTTCCCACTCTAGTCCGATATTGTCTTCTGGTACAGCATTGAACATTAGCTCCCAAGCTGTGGGATTATGAGCAATATTCCAATCGCCGCGCTCCCAAGTTCCACCCATATCACAATTTTCAAATGCGATACGTACGCCTTTATCGGCTGCACGCTTAGTAAGTTCACCAAATACTTCTTTGAATCTAACAATAGATTCATCTATCGGACGATCTGTAATACGACCTGTAAAGCCAGATACAATATTTGCTCCGAATAAGTGAGCATGATCAATCAATCTCTCCCAACTTGCTAAAGTATCAGAGTTGTCACCTTCTCCAGTAAGGGGATTACCAAATACACTTACTGCTGACACGGCAAATTCATGCTTGTCTGAAAGTTCACGAATGCGCTTAGCAAGTTCCTTAAGATCTGTTTCGCCTGTCGTTTGCCAAAATGTAAGATTAAAAGATTCAAAGCCATGGCCTACAATTTGAGGAATGACAAGATCTGCGTTACCACCATTAACTAGCGTTCCAATACGAATTGACTGTTCCATACTTGTTATCACTCCAATATTGTCATATATTATTGATAGCAACCCTATTATAGATCAGTTTTTACTAGGTTGCGTTATCCGATATTGGCGGAAATTAGTCTTATATTGTGGAGGTGTACGAGCACAGATGAGTTACCCGAAGGAACTGTGGGAAGATACACGACTTACACAAAAAGCATATCCCATTCAAATATTTCCGAATCGTGCTAGTCATATTAAAAAAGGAGATTGTATCCTTTATTTGCACTGGCATGTACATCTGGAATTAATTATTGTGCGTAAAGGAATGGCAGTTTTTCATATTGATAGTCGACCCATTGAAGTTAAAGCAGGAGATGTATTGCTTGTACCAGGGGGAAGCTTGCATGTAGGCTATTCACAATCGGATGAAGATTTTGAAATGGATTGTATTGTATTCAACCCAGCATTATTCAACGAATGGATGAATGACCCTGTACATGTTCAGGTTGTATCGATATATTTGGAGGGAAAAGCAAATTTTCCGCTGCTAGTCTCAAGCTTTGAAGACTGGGAAAGCCAGTATAAGATGGAGTTGGATGAAATAACGACTGAGTTTCTTAATAAAGAAATCGGCTATCAGCTCATTGTAAAAGCGAAGCTTTATGCTTGGTTTGTTAAGCTCGCTCGATATTATAGTAAGCTTCAACCCATTGTTATAGAGAGAGAGCCCTATTTCGCGAATCGAGATCATTTCAAACAATTAATTGACTGGGTAAAAGAGCATTATACAGAGAAGTTATCCGTTAAGCAGGCAGCAATGATGGTTGGTCTTGATCAATATTATTTCTGCAAACAATTCAAAAAACTAACAGGAAGAACGTTTATTGAATATGTAAATGTTTGCAGAGTAAGTGAAGCGGAACGTTTATTAATAAGTAGTCAAGCAACTATAGGTGAAATTGCTACTCATGTTGGCTGTGAGAACGCAAACTATTTTACAAAACTATATAAACAATACAAGGGGATCACACCTTCTGACGTACGAAGGCATCAACATGGACATAACTACATTAACCATTGATAGCAACATATCGTTGTCATCTAAGCTAGTACAAGATCAAAGCGAAACTATCATTATAAATAAAAATGTGGCGAAGGTAGTAGAAGACTACTTTCGCCACATTTTTATTGTTATCAATTATCTTAGACTTATTCATTTTTCATAGGGAAATATAAGGTAATCGTAGTTCCTTCATTTTCTTGACTTTCGATCGTAATACCATAAGGATCACCATAATAATAACGAATACGGTCATGAACATTTTTTACTCCAATATGTTCTTCAGCTACCATATCGACAGGGGTATCAAGTTTGGATTGAAGCTGTGCTATTTGCTTTGCAGTCATGCCAACCCCGTTATCTTTAATGAGAATAAGAAGCTGTTTGGATGTAATAGCCGTACTTACTTCTACTTTTCCTTTTCCGACTTTTCTTTCTAGACCATGAACAATAGCATTTTCAACAAGTGGTTGTAAGATGAAATGCAGAATGATTGCTTGATCACTGCCGGTTACTAAATTTTCTTCGTATTCAATTTTATCTCCAAATCGTAATTGTTGTACTTTAATGTACAATCTTATTTGTTGTAGTTCTTCTTGTAAGGTTAACGTTTCTTTACCTGTAGGAATAAAACTTCTAAATAAATGCCCCACGATTCCGATCATTTCTGCCGTTTCTCGATCTCCATTAATAATGACTTTCATCTGTATCGTTTCTAATGTATTAGCCAGGAAATGAGGATTAATTTGACTTTTTAATGCGCCGTATTGTGTCATTTTTTGCTGAACTTTTGCATCCGACAGACGTTCAATATATAAGTTTAAGTCAGCTACCATCTTACTAATACCGTTGTAAAGTACACCGAATTCATCGTTTCGTTTGCTATCAAGTTTGAGATTGAAATTACCAGAACCAACTAGTTTGACTTGTCTACTTAATCGAATAATAGGTTGCGTGACACGTTTGTACAGTATGAATAAGAAAAGTAATGCAGTAGCTAATGATAATAATGCTAATGCAAATATAATATTTTGAATGTTTTTTGCATACTTAATCATTTCATATTCAGAGATATATTGTACGACCTTCCATCCTGAATAAGATGAGTCTACATAATTGACATAGGACTTTACATTTTGAATACTTGCATAGAAATGACCAGCATCTAAATTTGTATAGTCTACCTGCTCTAACTTTTCTGTAATGGCTAGTAAATTTTCATCTACCATTGTCGGGTCTGAAGCATAGATTAATTGATTATCTTCATCGAGAATTAAAAATTTTCGATTTGTTATTTCTGATTTACTTAATATTTCACGCAAAGAATCTAAGCGAATATCTACTAGAATGACACTTAATGCTTTTTTAGTACCACTTTTGTTAATGACTCGCGCAATAGAAATGACTGAGTCTAAAGCATCGACACGATGAAAAGGTTTGTGAGTTCCAAATAATACAATTTGTCCCTTCGCTTCGAGCGTTCGCTTATACCACTCTTCGTCCGTAAAGTGGCCAATATTATAATCAGCACGATTGAAATTTGCTGAATAGAATACTCGGTTTCCCGTATAAATTTGTACACTATCTACATTTTTAATAGACATTTCGATTGAACCAACAAAGTTTTCTATTACGTTTTCATATTTTAGTTGCAAATCTTCTGCATTATCAAACTGTGTGTTTGGCCATTGCTCTAGTGCAAGTTGTAGATTAATATCCATTAACGATGTAATCGTTCCTTTTTCGATACTCTGCAAGTATTGATCAATATTTGATGACAAATTAGTAAGGATGAGATGTGAACTACTCTCATGCTCCGTTTTGACAACTTTAGCAGCAGTAATAAATAAAACGACAGAAATAATAAGTAAAGGTATCGTTATCGTCCCGATAATTATGAAAAATATTTGCTGATTGATACGTCCTACTTTTGATAGCTGAAAGTACTTCCATTTTTTGAACATATTATATTAGCCCCAATTGTTTGCGATATACGGTAGGTGTCATATTCGTAACTAACTTAAATGTCTTTACAAAATGTTTGTAGCTGCGATAACCGCACATCATACATATATCAGCTACGGAATGTTGAGGATCAGCAAGACATTTTTGTGCATATTTTATTCGTATTTCTGCTTGGAAAAGTGAGTAGTTTTTGTTTAATTTTTGTTTGAACAATCGGCTCAAATAAGATGGATTGTAAAAAAATCGAACAGCAACCATTTGTAGTGTAATATCTTGATCAATGTGATCAACTATAAATTGTGCGATTTTCGGGAAAAGTTGATCTTCATGTTCCAAATTTGATTCATGATGAGAGGTTATGTAATCTCGATTGAGCTGTACAATCCAATCTCCTATTCGATTGATAAGATGTTCTAGTGATATAAAATCGTCAAGAAAAGATAAATTGAAGAGGCGCTCATTATAAATACCTTCGATTTGTATATTGTTTTTATGTGCAAAACGAACGGTTATACTCATTAACTCCTGCATATAAGCAAGTAATGATTCAGGTGCCGCCAGTGATAATTGTTTTGTAAATTGTGATTTTAGCATTGCTATAGATTTGTTAGCATCTTGTTGTAGACATTGAAGGATGAGTTGCTTTTCATTTTCCTCTAGTTGAATAGGTTTTTTCTTAGATGTGGAAGGTGTTGTTATCAATGCATAATAATGTCCTACACTAAAATAGCGTTGATAGAGGTTAATCTCTAATAGTTTGTATAATTCTTGTAATTCGAATAAATGAGGCGTTATTTCGCTCTGTGATAAGAAGAGAAACATGCCAGTATCTTTATATATATCTTGCAACTTATCATTAATAAAGTTTCTTTGAGAGTCTATATTTATTTCAATGTTAGTAGGACAGAGGATAAGACCATACATTTTATTTTTCCAATAGTAAGTAACAATTTTTAACTCGTTAGTATGTTCAACGAAATGGTAGGTAGATTCATGAATTAATTGTTCAATCATAGCGTGCCAATATTTATTAGTAACACGATGCCCATTGGTAGATGGAATATAAGAAACGATGAAAGGTGAAAAACAATAATCTTCAATGTTCAAAGATTCGATATATTGGGATGTTGTCCAATCTAATTCATCCGTCAGTATCGAGCGGATAAAATCACTAGCCTTAAATTGTTCATGAAGTATGAGATCTTTCTCGATCGTTAATTTATGTAAGTGAAGTTGTTATTGTTCTAGCAATAGAGATGAACATTTTTCGATCGATGCTAAACTAATGTCATATTGTAACGGCTTCAATAAATATTCTGTAATTCCACCAAGTTTTATTGCTCGTTTTGCATATTCGAAATCACTATATCCTGTTAGAATGACAAACAAACTATGTGGTAGCTGCGATCTAAGCTGTTCGATCATATCAAGTCCATTCATGACAGGCATTCTAATATCGGTAATGATAAGATCAGGACGTTCCTTTAATGCTAATTCTATCCCTTCCTGACCATTCTCAGCTTCAATAATTTTCGTAAAGTGTAGGTTTTCCCAATCAAAATAATATTTAAGACCTTCTCGAATAATCGGTTCATCTTCAACTAGCATGAGTTTGAACATATTATCATTTCTCCCTTCAATATCTTGTTGTAAAGAGCAACGATCATGTACATACGATGATTCTACTACAGTATATACGAAAAATAATGTGAGTAACTCAATGTCATATAATAATGTTATCTTTTATAACATTGATGTAAAAATACCACCCTCTATGTAAAGATAGGGGTATTTATCATTCTTAAAAACATAATACGATGATATTTCAAATTGAACAAATGTAAATGATGAATCTACTCCATTTTCAAATTTAATATTTACACAATCTTAAGAAACATAACATATATCCTAAATTCCCCCCCTTATCATATGTAGCAATAGAAAATAGAATTGAATTAATTGTTACTATTCA
Source organism: Paenibacillus endoradicis (assembly GCF_024721975.1). The sequence continues at coordinate 239,072 of NZ_JANQBB010000008.1, forward strand.
TTTTTATTTATTCGTAACAAGATAAGAAATTGCTTTATAGTTTTCATTGTTTTCTTCAAGCATTAGATTTACGCGTTAAATTTTCGTCAATTGAGGAGGAAATGAAGTGGGAATGAAGCGAAAGAAACGGTTAGTTAGTTATTTATTAGTGTGTATGTTAAGCATGTCTATGGGGTTAATTGCAAGTGCAGAGAAATCAACGGAAGCTACTCCAGCGTGGGTCTCAAATGAGGTTCAAACATGGAAAGAACTTGATTTATTGCGGGGTGACTCACAAGGTAATCTATTACTTAAAAATGAAGTTAGTCGAGTGGAGTTCATCACATTTATTAATCGAATCATGAATCATCAGGTTGAAAGTAATAAATTGATTAATGATGTACCTGACGATGCTTGGTATGCCTCCGAAATGAAAAAGGCAATAGCCGCAGGTATTATACAAGGCGATGAGAAAGGAAATATGAATCCTACTCAACCATTAACTAGAGAAGAAGCAGCCTTAATTCTTACTCGTATATTCCAATTGAGCAGCTCTAAGGTTGAGACTCAAACCTTCCAAGATCATGACTACATTTCAGCATGGGCTAAGGATGCAGTATATACGCTGAAACATGCAGGTTTTGTAATAGGTAATTCTACTGGTAATTTTGAACCTAAAAAATCAATTACTAGAGCAGAAGCAATCAAAATGATAAATAATGTGATGGGTCAATTAATTGCTGATGATAAAGTACATAGTGATATAACTGGTACTAATCTAGTAATTAATACCTCTGGTAGTACACTATCCAATGTTAATTTAACTGGTAATTTATACATTACAGTTGGTGCCGGAGAAGGCACAATTGTATTAGAAAACGTCAATGTAGCCGGTACTATTTACATCAATGGTAGTGCAAAGGTAGTTATACGTAATAGTCATGTCGAACAGCTTATTGTAAATCATGCGGATGTTTCTACTACGGTTGAGCTAGATGGTAGCACAACGGTTACTACTATTACTTTACAAACAGTTAGTCAGCTAGTTGTAGGTCCACAATCATCCATAGATACGTTAACAGTTAATGCAGCCTCGGTTGTAACAGGAACTGGAGTTATCGGCAAAGCAGTTATTAATGCAGCAAATGTTAGTCTAAGTCAGACTCCTAAAGTGTTAACTTTAAATGTGAAAGAAGTCATCATTGCTGGAAAAGTTGTAACTAAGGAAGAGCTAGAGAATGAGCAAACAGATAATAATACTTCCCCAGGAACAGACACATCTACTCCATCACCTAAAGTAACGAAGCTTTACACTTATGAACAATTATTAAGTATCGCTAAGCCAACTGAATCAGAAGCATTAGTGCAACAATATATTAGTTTCCTGCAAGATCCAACCTATACCCCTTCTATAGCGAGTTCTGCTAGTGAAGTACCAGACTTTACGAATGCGCTTACATTTGTGAACGCTGATTTTGATGTTAAGCCCTCAATCTTCGCCTCATTACGTGGTATCAACACTTCAATACTAAATGAGAAACGCACAATATTGTGGATTGGTACAGATGCAGGAGTAACACAAATTAAATTATCTGATAATTCCATGAAAACCTACAACTTAGAGAATAAGCAATTATCTGATAATCGCGTTTTATTAATTATTGCAGATGGAAGTAAAGGGATATTTGCCATTACCGAAACTGGGGTTTCACATATCTATCAATAAGGAAGGGGATATCAATACATGAATTTCAAAAAAATAATGATCGGTGTAATGTCAACGTCTCTACTTATGAGTGCATTTGCAATGCCAACATTTGCAGCAAAGCTTCCAGGTGCAAAATATTCAACGGTGCAGTTAGAAGCTGTGCCAACAAAGGAAATGACTTATTATAAGGACGGTTCCACATCTATTCCTACAGATTTGAAATGGATAACAGATTCTAGCGCATTGAAGTTTCTTCCGCTAAATGTAATAGGTGATGTTACGAGCGTCGTTCTAGATAATGGCGTCTATTGGATTGGTACTGAAAATGGATTGCAGCGTGTCAATTTTAGTGAAAGCAACGCAAGTGATATCGTGCAATATTTTGCAGGTCCCCGCTATTTATATGGTGGAGATGGTTTGGTTACAGGTTTAGCTAGTGATAATGAGGGCGGTATTTGGGTAAGAAACGCTAGCGGGGTAACACATATTGCAATGCCAAAAAAAACTATGGCTGAGAAAAATGAGGCATATGAGCGAGTTGTCCAAGATGTTCATGATCGTTATGGCTTAACTTCATATGCAAACTTTAATTTTACAGAAACTGATGGTGATTTTGATGGAATCAATTATAGTTCAGATACTGGAATATTAGATTCTACTCCAAGTACTTCAGATAATGATGGCTTATGGACAGCGATGTATGGAATAGGTGAGATTTTCCGTTATGCTGCACTAACTGAGCAATATGGAGCTAGTCCTACTATTGCACAGCAAGCTGAAATCGACGAGGCGAAGGTAGCAGCCATTCGCGCAACTAAAGCTGTTTTGCTACTGAGTTATGTTTCTGGCCGTGGCAACGGATTTCCAGCACGTTCTTTCATGCTAACAAGTGAACTTTCTGCTGAAACCACTGACGGTACGTATTATGGCCTGCAATCGCGTCAAAATGGCTTCTGGTTCCAACATGTAGTTGGTGAAGATGCGGTTAATCCAAATGGTATTATTCCAAGTATGGATATTGAAGGTGAAACACCAATTGGTTACTCTATAGCTCGTGTAACCAAAGATACAATGACTAAAAAGGGATCACGTCTGTTTCCTTCTGGTGGGACAGATGTAATGAACTATAACGGTATTGCGCTTAGCAATGAGGCAATTGATGCATTAAATGAAACACGTTCTGAGGGAGAGAAACTAGGTACCGATATTTATACAATTGTTGAAACCGTAGATGGAGAAGAAGTTCATCAGGTGCTTCCAGTTATTACTACGGTGACAAATAAAGCATCAGCTAAAGAAGATAAAACAACTAATGTAGACAATAAGCCATTATTCCAATTAACAGCTCCTGTCTATGAGCAAATTCCAACGTACTTTAATGATTTATTTCCTAGTAGTGTCATTAATAACGAAGGTAACATTGATATGAACCAAATCGTATACAAAGCGGATACTTCTTCAGATGAAGTAGATGGTCATTATGCATTATTGTACACAGCATATAAGTATCTAATCGGTGATACTGATGATGCTGAATTGTTAGAGTTGAAGTCCTATGTTGAGAAGAGTACTCATCACTTGACGGAGTTAATTCTGAACAATGATCATTATTACGTAGAAGATGCAACTGGAAAAGCTACACAGTGGTCTAGATGGATTTCTCAATATTTCAATGACGGTATTGGCTCTATGAAAGAAAATGAACTATGGAAATATCGTGTTGGTGTTGATGAGAATGGCGATGATGCACTGTCCTATGGTTATGAGGATGGTCCATTGAATGTTCTTCAGATTATGTCATTCCTCAAAGCGGCAATTGTGATCACTGAAAATAGTACACTGTATTCAGATGCTACGGAGAAATATAAAGTTGCCTATGAGCTTGCGTTCAATGGAAGTTATAGTACAGAAGCTCCGTATGTGAATGGTAAAGGTTATATTAATATTGCTCAGGAATATATTGAGCGTCGCTTAATTCGTCAAGCAACGAGTGCTTACTCTATCAATGGTAATCAAGTTGTGAGTCCTGATACTTGGGATATCAATAATTATACTGGCGAAATGGAAGATGACTCTAATATTAATGCAACTCTTCATAATGATTGGACGCAGTATATTAACTATTCCGATGAGGAATTAGGTTGGTTCCCAATATTTGTTCTAGCAACTGCAGAAACAGATCCAGCAAAGCATACAATGATCGCCGATGCGTTTGATCAATGGTATGAGAATGAGGTTCGTGAAGAGAATCCATTCTACACTTTCCTTTATCAAATTGTACATCCAGAAAAGACTGATGTAGAGCTTGAAGCAGCTGTACGTTATTTATATCGCTTACCACAATATCTTATTACATTCCCTGTAGAGTGGAATCGTCAGGATGTACTCTACATTGAACCGGGTTATCGCGATGACTATGTTCAAACTAACTATGTATTAGCTCCAGATGAAAGAAAAGCAATGAAAAATAACACTAATCCATTTGAAGCTGATGGACAAATGGAGAGCGTAGATCCCAACTATAATTACAGTTATGGTGGTTTGGAAGTAGGTTTTACCTTTACTATTCCATATTGGTTAGGTCGTTATTTTGAAATAATTAAAGAATAAAACTAGTTATCTCTAATGGTGGCTGATCATTCATATCAAGCATTGTGAATGATCAGCCATTTGTATTAAATAGATCTTAAGAAATCAAACATGATAGCTAAAGTTACAACATAGCTTGCAATTATTGTTTTTTTTATAATAAAAGGGTAGTAAGTAATAGGTTTGTGGAGATAGAGATTGATCATTAAAGGGAGGAAATTCAATTATGAAATTCAGTTCATTTAAGTCCATCGTTTCGTTCATTCTTCTGGTAACTGTACTTATTATGGTAGCCGCTTGTTCTAACGGAAATAGCAACCTTAATGCAGGAAATACTAATAAGGAAGAAACAAGCACACCAGTAACAAGTAAAGATAGTAGCGGAGAAAAAATTAAATTAACTTTCCAAAATGCTTATCCAGATGAGACTAATATTCAGCATCGTGTCATGAAGCAAATCGTTGAAAATTACATGGACGAAAACCCAAACATTACAATTGTGTTGGATTCATTAAATACAGACCAACAAAAAATCAAACTAAAAACACAAGCAGCTTCCGACAGCATGCCGGATATTACAGTAGTGAATGCAAGTGCTCAAATGGAGCCATTCGTATCAGCTAACAAGCTAGCTCCACTCAATGACATATTGGAAATCGATGGTCTGGGTGACAGTTTTCAACAAGGGATTTTAGATTATTTCACTTTTGACGATCAAGTTTATGCATTACCTGATGGAAATAATGTTGCAGTTGTGTATTATAACAAAACATTGTTTGAACAAGCAGGTGTATCAATTCCAACTACCTTTGATGAATTAATAGCAGCAGTTGAAACCTTTAAATCACAAAATATTATTCCAATGGCTGTTGGTGAAAAGGAAACATGGACGGGATCGTATCTATTTATGAATATTGTACTTAGACTAGCTGGTCCTGGTTATTTGGCAGACGTTATGAATGGAACGAAAACCTTTAATGATCCAGCATTCGTTGAATCAATTTCGAAAATGGAGCAATTAGTGCAAATAGGTGCCTTTCAAGAAGGAGCGACATCGTATGACTACGATATGGCTAGCAGCTTATTTACGACAGGTCAAGCAGCTATGTACTTTATGGGAACATGGGCCACAGCTGAAATTGAGGATGCAGGTATTGCAGATGAAGTAGGAGTATTTGCTTTTCCAACTGTAGATGGGCAGGGGGATATTAATGAGTATATGTTAGGGCCGGGTACAGCCTTTGCTCTTGCAGCTAATTCTCCTCACTTAGAAGAAGCTAAAGTGTTTTTACATTATTACATGAAGAACTATCCAATCGTTGCATTCGATATGAAAAATGCAGTTGGATTAGCACAAGATGTTGAAGGTGACTTCGCGTCGGCAGGATACTCTCAGCTTTCGATCGAGGTTCTAGATTTATTCAAAAGTGTATCAGGCGGTGATATTGCATTTGACAGTACATTGGATGCAAGTACAACACAAACACATTTGAATAGTATACAAAACGTATTTGTTTCAGAAGTTATTTCAGAGGATGTAGCTGCAGAACATCAAGCAGCATTTGAAGAAAATAATTAAACTGCTGAGCTAGTAATCTGCTCTCAAGATGGAGGAAAACAAATTGAGCTTAATGAAAATATCTTGGAGAGCGCTAGCAATCTTTGTCTTACCTTGTTTAATACTCTATCTTTGTATTGTATTTGTTCCAATTCTGATTTCAATTTATTATTCTTTCTATGATTGGAATGGAATTGGAGAAGCACATTTCGTCGGCATTTCGAACTATATTGAAATGCTGACGAAAGACAAAGTATTCTGGCCCTCCTTTATGCGAACGATTTGGTATGCTGTGTTTTCTATGATTCAAATTCCAGTTGCATTGTTACTTGCTGTGTGGTTGCGACGATATGTAAAAAAACCTAATTTCTTAGTCTCTAGCTACTTCTTACCGGTTATTTTATCAGTTGTTGTAATTGGTCAGTTATGGAAAAATATCTACAATCCTGCTTCAATGGGGGGATTATTGAATAACATTTTGATTAGTGTTGGACTTGAGGAATGGTCTAAAGCTTGGCTGTCCGATCCAGATGTTGCGATATTTGCAGTGATTTTCGTTTCGTTATGGCAGTATCTAGGATATCATTTGCTGATCCAATTTACAGGTATTCAAAATATCCCGACAGAAATCTATGAAGCAGCTAGAATTGATGGGGCTGAGGGATGGAAATCTGATAAATATATTACATTTCCGCTAGTTGTACCTGTATTCAAAATCTCCCTTGTATTAGCGATCATTGGATCATTAAAAACTTTAGATATGGTACTTGTTATGACCGGAGGCGGTCCGGGTAATGCTACCCAAGTTATTTCAAGTCATATGTATAAAATTACTTTTCTATCTATGGAGTATGGTTATGGTAGTACTATTTCTGTATTTTTAATTGTAGCTTGCTTATTATCTACTCTATTACTAAATGGACTATTTAAAAAATCGGAGGATGCGATTCAATAAATGAAATCTAAATCTACGATGAAAGTCTATTACGATTAGAATAGAGAGGAGTAAGAATATGTGGAGTAAATTTTCAGCTTTAGGTGTGAAAATTGTGTTTGGCATGTTGTTCATCACGCAAGTATATCCTCTCATTTGGTTAGTATTGTATTCATTCAAAACAAAAGATGAAATATTGACGGGGAAATTTCTGTCACTACCTAAAAAATTTATGTGGAGTAACTATAGTAACGCACTCGAGGCAGGTCATTATGTACGTTATTTGATGAATAGCTTAATGATTGCGTTAATAACTATCGTCATCACATTAATATTAAGTGCGATGGTTGCCTACGTAATAACTAGGTTCAAGTGGAAATTTAGTAAGCTAGTGATGCTAGTATTTATGATTGGTATTATGATTCCAATGCAATCTACACTATTGCCGTTAATGATTATGTTTAAGAAAATTCATATTTTGGATACACATTTATCTTTAATTTTACCGTATGTTGCCTTTGCTATACCTGTAGCTATTTTTATTTTAAGTGGGTTTTTCAAGACATTACCAAGAGAATTAGAAGAATCCTCATCTATTGATGGTGCTTCTATCTATCTAACTTTTTTTAGAATAATATTACCAGTCATCATTCCGCCGCTTACGACGGTTACTATTTTAACCTTTATTGACGTTTGGAATGAATATGTTCTTGCTTCTACTTTTATATCGTCTATCGATTTGAAAACATTACCTTTTGGTATTTATAGCTTCTTTAGTCAACATTCGACCAACTATGGAATCATAGGAGCTTATTTAATACTTGGTATGCTACCTGTTATGTGTGTATATTTTTTCTTGTCGCAAAAAATTACAGAAGGAATGGTTGCTGGTGCAATTAAAGGCTAATATAATTCATGGTATATTACGTATAAATAAACTATATTAGGTATAAATAAATTATAGAAGGTACCTACTATGATGAGGAAAATATCGTTTCGTACATTCGGTTCCCGTATATTTATAATATTTTTATTTAGTTTCATTGGTATTTCTATTATTTTATCTTTTATTTATTATCAGGTAACATCGAAGCAATTAGAAGATACCATAAGTGATGCTGCAATGAAAAATGTAAAGCAAGCAAGTGAACATATTGATTTATTGCTGCAGGGATATGAAAGCTTGAGTAAATCTATTATTACGAATACAGATATTCAAAATCTAGTAGGAAAACATAGTAATAATTCGGCAGTTAAGGCTATCAATGATCGCACGATAACGAATGCAATTGGTGCCATCTATTATGCTTGGGAAGATGTTATAAGCATACATGTCCTGAGTAATGACGGAGCAGCTTATAGCTATGGGGCGTTAACACAAGTTGTAAATCCGAATTACATGACTTTAGATTGGTATAAGCAGCTGCAACACTCTGAAGGTGAAACGGTTTGGTTTGGAATGGAAACGGATTCCTTGATTGATACGAGCCGCAAGGGAGAAGTGTTTGCATTTGGAAGAAAGCTATATAATTTAACTCGTACTGAATCTGTGGGAGTCGTAATTATTGAGATGAGGACAAATATTCTGCAAAATATATTGCAGAACGCAAATATAACAGAATACACTGAAACTTATCTAGTGGAGCAAGGTATTATCAAGGGCGGTAGAAACTCACAATTATTTCAGCAGGTTGCAGTAGGATTAGAGTCAGCAACAAGTGTAGGGAAAATGAAAAGAGTAGATGATCATTTTATTGTTAGATATCCTCAAAATATTAATGATTGGGAATTAGTAAGCTTAACCGAATCATCGATAATAAAGATAGAAATTGTACAGTTCAGACAATACTTCATGATTATTACGTTATCTTTAGTCATTTTATCTATGATATTCGCAATCTTAATTTCGGTACATGTTACGTCTCCTTTTAAGAAGCTACGTATATATATGCGTAAAGTGACATTAGGAAACTTTGAAGAAATACCAATTATGAATTCGTATGTAGAATTAGAATCATTAACAGGTGCCTACAATCAGATGGTACGTAAACTAGATGAATTATTCGTTCAAATGCGAGAAATGACTGAAAGTGAACGAATTGCTCAAATTCATGCCCTGCAATCTCAAATCAATCCTCATTTCTTATACAATACATTAGATATGATTTATTGGACACTAGACGAAGGAGAGAATGAAAAATTAGGAGAGATCGTTTTAGCTTTGTCTAGCATGTTTCGCTATAGTAGCAATTGGGAAAATCATGCAGATGTGACCTTGCGTGAGGAATTGGAACAAATTAAAGCTTATGCTTTAATTACTCAAATGAGATTTGGAGAGAAGTTAGTATTTGACTGGAAGATTGATCCCGATGTGCTTGATGTGTGTATTCCCAAAATGTCACTGCAGCCAATTGTTGAAAATGCTGTTATTCATGGTGTTGGTGAAGGTGGGGGGGAAATTAAAATTGCTGCATATTTGCTAGATTCTGTTGTACATATTTCAATTACAGATCATGGCAAAGGAATGGATCAAGCTACACTAGAAAGATTAAATGCTCTTTTTACTCAAGCTGAAGTGAAGATTGATTCATCAGAAAATTCCTTGAAAGTAGGAATAGGTTTGGTAAATGTCCATAAACGTATCGTTTACCGCTATGGAATGAAGTATGGTTTGTCTATTACATCTTCAGGTCTAAACAGTGGTTCTATTGTTATTTTCACGTTACCGTATCAAAGTACACAACATACAATGATGAGGTTAGAATAGGGGGAATTGCTATGAATATCCTGGTAGTTGATGATGAACATACAATACGAGATGGGGTGGCGCGGACTATACAGACCGTGTATCCAAACTGGACTATTCATACAGCTGAATCTGGCGAGGCCGCCTTGCAGTATTTGGATATTATAGATTTTCATATAGTCATTATGGATATTATGATGCCTGGTATGAGCGGTTTAGATTTGCTTCAACAAGGATCTACTCTCAACAAAAATATTCGCTGGATCGTCATTTCTGCTCATTCTGATTTTCAATTTGCCCAAAAGGCTATTCGGTACGGAGCAAGAGATTATATATTGAAGCCCATAGGCAAGCCCAAGCTAATTGAACTCTTACAAAAACTTGAAATTGAAATTAATGAAGAGAATTTTGTTAGACAATATAATCTGAAACTTCACAATTTACTGTTGCAAGCTAAGGAGATGGCTTTCAAGGAATGGATCTCCAGTAAGGATCCACATCATGAATACTTTAACTTGGATGCGTTTAGAGCACAGTTTGAACCCTGTATTGCAGTACTTGTCCATATATTATGTCCACCATTAACATCAGCCAATGTAATAACGCTTTCATCGCAAATTACTGAGCAATTGAATAAGTACGGTGAAGCATGGACGGTTCATTTGGAGAAGATGACCTTTATTACCTTATTTACTTCTGATTCCTTAAAGCAAACAAAGTTAATTGATGAGAGTATGTATCTTATGTTAGAGCAACAAATACAAGTACTTGGAAAGTGTGACATTCATATTACAAATGTGGTAGATTCCTTTAGTTATTTACCAGAGCGGATCAATCAAATGCTAGATATGAAGAGCATTCCTCACCCAAAAGAAAGCTATTTATCAAGTGAAGAAGTCATTACTACAGCAATTCGATATATTGAAGATCATTATCAAGATAATCTTTCATTAGAGAAGGTAGCAGCAATTGTATATCTACATCCAGTCTATTTCAGTCAACTATTCAAGAAAATAACAGGTAAGGGATATAAAGATTTTGTTATTCAATTACGCTTAGATCAAGCCAAAAAATTATTAATTACCTCTCAATTGAAAGTTGTAGAAGTAGCGGAGCAAGTCGGATATAGTGATCTTCGACATTTCACGCAAATTTTCAGAAAAGTTGTACAATTGACTCCAAGTGAATATCGTTCAAAAAATCGAATTATACATTGTTAACATGAGATTCTATGTTGATTCATCTAATGAACAGGGAGGATAGAAGAAGATGAGAATAGTGATGGGAGTTGATGGCGGTGGCAGTAAAACCTACACCGTCATCGTAAATGAAGAGGGAGATCTACTTGGGGAAGGCTTATCTCAAAGTGGTAATTATGAAATCGTAGGTCTTTCTCAAGCTATGGTTAATATTAAAGAGTCCATGGACTTAGCTTTACAGGAAGCAAATTTGAAAGAAGCTAATATAGATTTTGTTCAGTATGGACTGGCAGGTGCCGACCGTCCACAAGATTTTGTGATGCTCAGCCGCGAACTTTCTAAATTTTCTTATGTCGCATGGGATTTAGTTAACGACGCAATGGAGGGATTACGTATTGGTAGTACGGATTATACGGGCGTGGTCTTAATTTGTGGAAGTGGAACAAATGCAATAGGACGTAATGAAGTAGGTGAAATTGTTCAGATTGGTGGATTAGGGGAGATGTTTGGCGATAGAGCAGGGGGGAAATATCTCGCTGCAACAACATTTTCACTAGCGTTTCGTGCCTGGGAAGGTAGAGAAATTGCCACTTCCTTGACTAGCAAAATCCCTGAATTTTTCGGATTACAAACGATGCTTGAGGTAAGGGACCATATTTTAGATGCTGAGCTTGAATATATTCCTGAGCAGATAACAGTGGTCTTACACGAAGCAGCAAGCGAAGGTGATATGCTGTCTAGAGTATTGTTAGAACAAACTGGTAAAGAGCTTGGTTTAGCCGCTTTAGCGGTATTGGATAAATTAAGAAGTGCAATAGATGAGGCGATTCCAATTGTATTAATTGGAAGTGTGTTGCAAAAAGGACGTAGCCCTTATCTTTTAATGTACTTAAAGAAAACAATTCAGAAAAAATATAAGGAAGCACAGTTGTTCATACCTGAAATGGTTCCGGTATATGGAGCGGTAATGCTAGCAATGGATCAATTGTCAATCCCTTTGGCGCCAAGTTTGTCTGAAAAATTTATTCAATATGGAGGTTACAGTAAATGAAGAAGATACCATTAAAAGTAGCTGTTATTGGTGGTGGTTCATCCTACACTCCAGAACTGATAGAAGGCTTTATTAAGCATTATGATGAATTTCCTATTAAAGAATTGTATCTTGTCGATGTAGCAAAGGGTATAGATAAATTAAATATAATAGGTGCAATGGCTAAACGTATGTTTGCAAAGGCTCGTATTGATATTAATATTCAGACCACTTTAGATCGTCGAGAAGCTATTAAAGATGCGACGTTTGTTTCTACACAGATTAGAGTAGGTCAATTAGAAGCGAGAGCACTAGATGAGCGTATTCCTGTTGAACTTGGGTTAATAGGTCAAGAGACAACGGGTGCCGGTGGATTTGCTAAGGCGTTACGCACAATTCCAGTTATTTTAGATATATGTAAAGATATTCGTGAGCTAGCACCCGACGCTTTTATGTTGAATTTTACTAATCCTGCAGGTTTAGTGACAGAAGCAGTAATTAAATATGGCGGTGTAAAATCAATAGGTTTATGTAATCTACCTATTGGTCTACAAATGCAAATTGCCGAACTATGCAATGTTGATGTGGCTGAGGTTCAAATTGAAATGGTAGGGATAAATCATTTAAACTGGACTACGCGCATTATCGTTAGTGGGGAAGATATTACAGAACAATTTCTCTCAGAATCAGCCAGTGGACCAGGTCTTAATATGAAAAATATTCCTGATTTAGATTGGGATTCGCAATTTTTGCAGTCGTTAAAAGCTTTACCATGTCCGTATCATCGCTATTACTACATGAGAGATGAGGTACTAGAGAAGCAAATTGAAGATTATAAAAGTGGAAATACTCGAGCAGAAACCGTGATGCAGCTAGAAGCAGAACTATTTGAATTATATAAAGATGAGGCGCTAGATATTAAACCACTACAATTAGAGCAAAGAGGTGGAGCATATTATTCGGAAGTTGCCGTCAATTTAATGACTGCTATATATAATAACAAGAAAAATATTCAGATTGTTAACGTGCGTAATAACGGAATTATATCATGTCTGCCAGATGATGCTTCCATTGAAGTAAATGCTGTAATTGACGCCAATGGTGCACACCCTCTTGCATTAACAGGTCAGCCAGGCCCGCAAATACGTGGCCTATTACAAGCAGTAAAAGCTTATGAAGAATTAGCAGTAGAGGCAGCTGTACACCGCAGCTATGATGTAGCATTACAAGCATTATGTGTTCATCCTTTGATTGGATCAGCCGCAAAGGCAAAAGCGGTATTAGATCGCTTACTTGAAGCACATAAATCATATATACCTAAATTTTCATAAGAGATTTGGAAAATATAGCTCCCGATCGAATATGTTCGATCGGGAGCTATATTTATACCACGATGTTTCACCTTGATTATAGAAAACCTATGTTGCCTCAAACGTAGGTTTCTTTTTGTTTCTGTGTATACATACGATAATTCTATTATTGTCTATAAAAAGTTAATAGAATTAACTCAAAGTATTATAATAATGTTATATTTTATTACATTGATGTAACATTAACACCCCAAATGTAAAATCAGGGGGATTTTCACATTTACAAAAACATAATACGATTAAATTACGAATTGAGCAACAGTAAATATTGCATTAATTCAATAAGAAATCAGGGGGAACAGTAATGAAAATGTTGAAGCGAAAATCTTTATTGTTAATGGTAGTGGTTTTACTTGTGTCATTGGTTTCCGCGTGTTCTGGAAATAACAATGGTGGAAATGGCAATGCGGGTAATACTAACGCATCAGCTACACCTACACCAACAGTAGAAGTTACTGCAGATACTGCAGAACCAGTAGAAATTACTTGGTGGAACTTCCCTAACTTTACAGCTTTAGATGGTGAAGTAGGAAAATTCGAGAAACAAATTATTGCTGCTTTCAATGAAAAACATCCTGAAATTACTGTAAATCTTGAAATGTTAACGTTTGATGGTGGTCCTGAAAAATTAAACGTTGCTATAGCGACATCAACGGCTCCTGATGTTATCTATGACGCTCCAGGTCGAATTATAGATTGGGCGAAAAAAGGTTTGCTAGCTCCTATCGATGATATGTTCACAGATGAGGTAAAAGCAGATATTACTCCTGCAATTGTAGAGCAATCATCTGTAGATGGAACGATGTATATGTACCCGTTCAATACTGGTCCATTTACAATGGCAGTGAATAAAACTTTATTTGAAGATATCGGGGCATTAGATTTATTGCCACTTGATTCAGAAGATCGTACTTGGACTGTAGCAGAGTTTGAAGCTGCCCTAAAAGCAGTTAAAGAAAAAGCTCCAGATGTTATTCCGGTAGGATTCTATGCGAAATCTCAAGCAGGGGATCAAGGTACACGTGGATTCCTAACTAACTTAGCAGGTTCAACATTCCTTAACGATACAAATGATGGCATTGCGCTGAACAATGAAGGTGGCGTTGCTGCGCTTGAGTGGATTATGAATGCATCTAAAGAAGGATTGTTAGCTCAAGGGGCGGCATCTATGGCTGCTTCTGATCATAACGACTTATTTTTACAAGGCAAGATGGCATTTGCAATTAACTATTCAGCAGTGTTGAAAACTCAATTTGCACCAAACAAAGCTTCTGATTTCGAAGATATTTTATTACCATATCCTACGGTTGATGGTTCTGCTCCAAAACTTGAGCCTTTCCTAGGAGGTCTATCCATTTTTGATAATGATGATGCTGCAAAAGTAGAAGCTTCTAAGAAATTTGTTGATTTCATAGTTAATGACCCTGAGTGGAGTATTACAGCGCTTAAACAAACAGGTGGATTATCTGCACGTAACTCTATTACTGGTATTTATGAAGGATCCGAATACGCATATTCAGAATTAGCTCGTAAATTCATTACAACGCCGCCAACTATTGCTGATGGTTATGCTGAAATTCGTACGTATTGGTTCCCAGCACTGCAAAAAGTATTATTAAATACTGCTTCTGCAGCTGATGCTCTTGCCGAATTTGAAACACTTGGCAACGAAGCTATTGCAAAAGGTAAAGCCACTCGTATTAGTAATTAAGTAGAACATTAGGAAAGGAGTAGCAATATGCTACTCCTTCCGATTCAAAGAGCAGATTGGAGAGAATGATATGTCGACTGCAGCGCTCAAACCGAAATCCCCTCGAAAGTTTAAACGTGAATGGCTAACAAGTTATTTATTTTTATTACCAGCTCTATCATTTTTCCTTATGTTTGTTGCTTATCCGATGGTACATGGTATTTACATTAGTTTTTTTGATTACAACTTAACAAGTTTTGAATTTATTGGTTTTGATAACTATGTGACATTATTTAAGGATAAAAATTTTCATCAATCTGTAATTAATACAGTGGTTTTAGTTCTAGTAGCCGTACCTATTGTTATTGGATTTTCAGTCTTTGCGGCAATGACGATTTACAAAAAACATGAATTGCTTCGATCTTTATTTAGAGGAATTTTTTATTTGCCGGCAGTTACTTCAGTCGTATCTGTAACCGTTGTGTGGAACTGGATCTATCATCCTAACTTTGGTATTTTGAATTACTTAACTGGACTCGTTGGCATGAAGCCTATTTTTTGGTTAGGTGACCCTAACACCGCTCTAATGGCCATTACAGCAATATTGATTACGACTTCTGTGGGTCAACCTATCATTTTGTATGTGGCAGCACTAGGAAACATTCCTATTTCATACATTGAAGCAGCACAGCTAGATCGTGCTAGTTCGAGACAAATATTTACGAAGATTATTTGGCCAATGTTAATGCCGACTAATTTATATGTAATTGTTATTACGACGATTAACACTTTCCAATGTTTCAGTCTTATTCAACTATTAACTTCTGGCGGACCTATATATAAAACATCAACTGTTATGTATAGCGTATATGAACAAGCATTCTCATTTGGTAATTTTGGACTTGCTTCAGCAATGGGCGTTTTTCTAGCAATTATCATTGGTATCATATCAATCATTCAGTTTAAGTTCTTAGGTAGCGATGTGGAATACTAGGAGGCGATCACATTGAAAGCTCAGATTGAAGCAAATATAGGCACTAAGTTTAATAATTCTAAAAATAAAGAAGTGAAAAAAAAGTCCTTTTTGAAAAATTTAACTCCAGGTAACGTTATTTCTATGATCATCCTTAGTATGTTCTCGATCGTATTTATTTTTCCGTTTTACTGGATTGTTACTGGCGCTTTCAAAATTCAAGTTGTAGCAACGCAAATACCACCACAGTGGTTTCCACTAGACATTGTTATGGATAACTGGGTCACTTTATTCAAAAATCCAGTTACTCGTTGGACATTCAATAGCTTCTTTATAGCAATTTCAGAAATGGTACTCATTTGTTTAGTATCGACTACGGCAGGTTTTGTGCTAGCGAAGAAACAATTCCCTGGTAGAAAAATCATTTTTACGGTTTTAATAGCAGCCATGGCTTTACCTAAGCAAGTTATTCTAGTTCCTTTATTTACTCTATTAGCGAAATTAGGGTGGATTAATACATTCAGAGGACTAATATTACCTGCAATAGGTTGGCCGTTCGGTGTGTTTCTAATGAAGCAATTCTCACAAACGATTCCAACTGAAATATTGGAGGCCGCGAAAATCGACGGTTGTTCAGAATTTCGTTCCTTTGTAACGATTGCATTACCACTGCTTAAACCAGCTATTGGAGCATTAGCCATCTTTACATTTATGACTAGCTGGAATGACTACTTCAGTCAATTAATTATTACACGCTCTACTGACATGATGACTCTACCTTTAGGAATAGCAACAATGCAAGGGGAGTATCGCACAGATTATGGTGTAATGATGGCTGGTGCGGCACTAGCTTCATTACCGATGTTGACGATTTTTATATTATTCCAAAAATCATTTACTCAAGGTATTACTTTAGGAGCGGTGAAGTGAACTACCAAATTAACATGAAGGTTCAAAAAGCGGGCTTTCAGAACTACCTATATTAGGGGGTTGATTGTAATGTTATCATCCATCAAGGGCGGCTTAATTGTTTCGTGCCAAGCTTTAGAAAATGAGCCGTTGCATAATCCTTATATTATGAGCAGAATGGCATATGCGGCATATTTGGGCGGAGCAGTTGGCATACGTGCTAACTCCAAAATAGATATTGAAACGATTAAAGAAGAGCTACAATTACCTGTCATTGGGATCGTCAAACGAGATTATGATGATAGTGATGTTTTTATAACTGCTACTCAGCAAGAAATTAATGAATTACTCGCAAGTGGCTGCGAAATGATTGCTTTAGACAGTACAATACGTTCTCGTCCTCATGGGGAAACAATCGAACAGTTAATTGCTCATGTGAGAAGTGTTAGTCCAACGACCCAATTAATGGCTGATATTTCTACTGTAGAAGAAGCAATATTAGCACAAACACTTGGGTTTGATTGTGTTTCAACAACATTATATGGTTATACCGCGCAAACCTCAGGTTTGAAATTATATGAAAATGATTTTGAATTTCTTAAAGAGGTCATAAGTAGTGTAGATATTCCTATTATTGCTGAAGGGAATGTGATCACACCAGAGATGTTCAAACGATGTCTACAATTGGGTGCATACTCTGCTGTTGTCGGCGGTGCAATAACAAGACCTATGGAAATTACGAAACGTTTTGTTGCGATGATTGATTCATACTAATATATCGTAACTTAAATCATATTCTTACACTCTATGGATAGATAAGAAGGAGAACGTAACATGAGAACTGATCAATTATTTGGTGTTATTCCTGCTTTTTATGCATGCTATGACGACGAAGGAGAAATTTCACCTTCTCGTACAGAGGCACTAGCAATTTATTTATATGAAAAAAATGTTCAAGGGCTTTATGTAGGTGGAAGTTCAGGTGAATGCATTTATCAAAATTTAGAAGAGCGTAAAGCAGTTCTAACTCATGTTGCTACCTATATGCGTGGGAAATTAGCCTTAATTGCACATGTAGGTGCACCATCAACTCGCGATAGTATTGCTCTTGCGAAGCATGCGGAAAGTTTAGGGTACGATGCAATTTCCGCAATACCACCTATTTACTTTAAGTTACCTGATGACTCTGTACTGCAATATTGGAATGATATTATGGAGCATTGTTCATTGCCATTTATCGCATACAATATCCCGCAAACAACAGGCTATACATTAACCCCGAGTGTCTTCTCAAAGTTAATTGAAAACGATAAAGTTATTGGTGTTAAAAACTCATCCATGCCAACGATGGATATTGAACGTTTCAAACGTGTAGGTGGTGCGGACACATTAGTATTTAACGGACCAGATGAACAATTTGTATCAGGTTTAATGATGGGGGCAAATGGTGGTATTGGTGGAACTTATGCTGCAATGCCTGAGTTATTTCTTAAAGCAATAGAGTTAGTGAAACAAGGTGATATGGCAACAGCGATATCACTTCAAAGTGATATTAATGAGATTATAGTTAAGCTTTGTTCTTGCCAAGGACATATGTACGCAGCAATTAAGGACGTACTAGCAATAAGAGGTGTTATTGTTGGGGGAGTGAGAAAACCACTTGCATCGACAACGGTAGAAGATGTTGATATGATCATGGGCATCGTTAACCTAATTGACCAAACTATTGAGAAGTACGTAAATTAACCGCGAATAGCAATGATCTTTGAAGTGAGGTTATGCTCATGAACAGAATTTTAGCTGCTGACATTGGTGGAACTAAAACTAAAATAGGTATATGTTGTATACTTGCAGGTTCGATAGAATCATATAAAGAATATGACACAGATAGTCATCTTGGTGGTCCTGCTGTTATTAAGAAGCTCATATCACAATTATCGGAGTATGACGGGTATGAGGCTATTGCCATTAGCACAGCAGGACAGGTTAATGTGGATGAAGGTTACATTATATATGCTAATGAAAACATTCCGCAATATACTGGAATGCGACTAAAAGAAATACTAGAAGACACTTTTCACTTCCCTGTGCGTGTAGAAAATGATGTTAATGCTGCTGCGCTAGGTGAAGCAAACTATGGTGCAGGAAAAGATGTGGAGCACTTTTTATGCTTGACGTATGGAACGGGAATTGGCGGAGCTATCGTTATTGATGGGAAAATCTATCGTGGTGCAAGTGGTAGTGCAGCAGAGTTTGGGCATATATTTACTCATTCAATGGATGAAGTTCAAAAAGGAAATCGCTTACCTTATTATGAATGTTATGCAGCGACAAGTGTGCTAGTCTCTTCCGCTCAACAAGTAA
This sequence comes from Paenibacillus endoradicis, assembly GCF_024721975.1. The sequence continues at coordinate 258,121 of NZ_JANQBB010000008.1, forward strand.
ACCCTAATTGGAGCAATGGTAAAATCATCTATGAGCTATGGGAACAAGGGGATGAAGCAATAGTTCATATTGTTGAAAGATGGACAGACGAGGTAGCGAGTGGTTTAGCGTCGTTAATTCATATATTCAACCCTCCCTTGATCGTCCTAGGTGGAGGGATTATGGAGAGAGAAGCAATCATTACGTTAATCGAACATAAGTCCAAACAATTAGTAATGAGCAGTTTTGCCAATGTACAAATTATCCCTGCAACATTAGGAAACCGAGCAGGCTTACTTGGCGCAGCATCGCTCTACTTACCAATGTAGTTACAATATTGCTTCGAGTTACATCCAATGTGGCATGCAACTGTATCATAGTTATGTAACAAAAAAGATAACAATAAATGGGACCGATAGACTGAACACTTAGAAAAGTGAATAGTCTATCGGTCTTGTTCGTAAGACGAGCATTGCTAACTTAATATAATTAAATAACATTATAAAATACTTGATAACTTACGGTATTGTTTAGGGGAGATTCCTTCGTGCTTTCGAAAAATTCGGCTGAAGTAATGAGGGTCATCATAACCGATGTTTCCACCTATTGCCTCTATAGAAAGGTGAGTTTCTCTTAATAGTCGTCTAGCATGATGATGCCTAATGGAACTCACATATTCTCCAGGAGTCATTCTCGCTACCTTTTTGAATAGCTTAGCCATATGATCTTCATTCAAGCACATAATTTCGGCTAAAGCTTTATTATTCCAACTAGCAGACGGATCAGCTTGAATAGCATCCATTAATTTTTTTATAGCGATAGTATGAATAGATTTATCTGCAAGCTGACGCGTTATTTGTGTTCTTAGTAAATGGGCTAATATTTGAAGCATTAACGCCTTACATACTAACTCATAACCAAGTGATCGATTCGTAAATTCATAGACGAGTTGCTCCATCAATTGCACACAGGCTAAAGGTGGTGTATAAACAGGATCCTCTGATAAGGGGGAGAATGATGAAGCGACTGCTTCGATACAGAATTTATTCGATTGTACCTTATCTTCATTAACGACCATATCTTCTTCTGTTTGAATATCAAGTTCATCAAAAAAATCAAAATGGATACCAATAAATTGCGAATTTGGACGTGAAGTAATCTCATTCTGATGATAGATTCCAGCGGATAAAAAGATCAATTGTCCCTCTTGTAATACATATCGTTGACCATTCATCTCTGTAGCGGCTTCTCCGTGACTAACATAAAGTAACTCATAATCATATAGTCTTCTTCGGGGGAGTTTACCGTAGGGCATAGTTTGCATCTGAGCATAATGAATACTAGGCGACCATTCCTTAAACGCTGTTTCCATATAGATTAGCTCTCCTCGCAAGAAAAAGTTTATAGTAATCTAAATTATACTATTCCTAATTAACTACTATTTCTTCATTATAAGGTTGCACTATATAAAGCGTAAAGAAAACATATGAATTTTAAAAATAGAACGGAATAATGCAAGATAATCTTATTTAACTTAAACTAAATTAACACTAGTAAACTTATTAATGGTTGAATAGACAACGATAATTACTATTAAGGTTAATAAAACAAATATCTCGGAATAGTCCACCAAATATCTCTATTCTCTAAATATTTCACTAACCTTTTTGTTTATACTCATAGGTAAGCAGATGTAAAAGGAGGAAGTAATATAATGAAAAAAGGTATTAATATTTGGTCCTTTCAAGAAGGCACGTCTATTGCAGATTGTATATCTCTAGCCAAAGATGCTGGTTTTGAGGGAATTGAATTATCACTTAATGAATCAGGTGAACTAGGACTACAAAGTACAGAAAAAGAGGTTCTTGAGATTCGCTCACTATTAGATGCAGCAGACCTTGAAATTTGCGGTTTAGCAACAGGCTTGTACTGGGATTATTCAATGACAAGTGAGTCAAATATCAAACGTGAAAAAGCGATAGACGTATGTAAGAAACAACTGGAGCTAGCTGCAGCATTTGGCGTTGATACTATTCTAGTTATTCCTGGTGCAGTCGGTGTTGATTTTATACCTGGTAGTGAAGTTGTCGAGTATGATCGCGCTTATGATCGAGCATTAGAGGCAATTAGTAAATTAGCAATTGATGCCCAAAGTAATGGCGTTAACATAGGGATTGAAAATGTATGGAATAAATTTCTACTGTCTCCGCTAGAGATGAGAACATTTATTGATGATATTGGTTCAGAATATGTAGGTTCGTACTTTGATGTCGGAAATACTGTGCATAATGGTTATCCAGAACATTGGATTAAAATACTAGGAAATCGCATTAAGAAAGTTCATTTTAAAGATTATCGACGTCAAGCTGGTGGATTACATGGCTTCGTTGATCTACTTGCAGGCGATGTGAACTATCCAGCTGTTATAGAGGCACTTCAAGACATTGGATATAACAACTATGTTACGGCGGAAATGATTCCACCTTATGCGCATCATGCCAATCAGATTATTTACAACACATCGGCTGCAATGGATGCCATTTTAGGCAGAAGGTAGCTACAAAAAGTTAGTTGACGCTTTCGAAGTAACTTTTTGTTATATAGAGGCGATTTAGTATGCTACAAAAAGTTTAGGAGGAATAGAAATGTTGAAAATTGGTTTAATCGGGTTTGGGTTTATGGGGAGAATGCATTTCGATAATTATGAGCGGTTAATGAATGAAGGTCATCCGATTCAATTGAGTGCAATTTGTGATATTCAAATCGAGCAACTAAAATCTTCAAAAGCAGAAGGTAATATGGCAACTGAGAAGGAAATCTATGATTTATCGCCATATCGACTCTATGAAAATATTGAAGATATGTTGGCAAATGAACAGCTAGATATGATAGATATTACGTTACCAACCTTTTTACACGCTGAACTTACTTGTAATCTCTTAGAACGTGGATATCATGTGTTTTGTGAAAAACCAGCCGCGAGAAATGCCGAGGACGCAAGATTAATGGCAGCGACAGCAAGCACACATGGTAAAAAGCTTATGATTGGTCAATGTTTACGTTTTTGGCCGGCTTATGAAATATTGAAAGAAAATGTAGATAGCGGTCGATTGGGGCAAGTCACGGGTGGATATTTCTTCAGAGGGTCTGAAGCACCAAAAGGTTGGTTTATGAATGGAGAGTTAAGCGGTGGATGCTTACTAGATATGCATATTCACGATACCGATATGATTCATTGGCTGTTTGGAAAACCTAATAAAGTATCTACATTGGGTCGTACAGTGGTTTCTACAAACGGATATGATATCGTATCTACGAATTATGTATATGCTGATGGGAAAGTCATTAATGCTCAAGCGGATTGGACACTTGAAGGAGATCATGGGTTCGAAATGACGTATCGAGTTAATTTTGAACAAGGCAATATGGTGTTTAAAAACGGAGCAGTACATATTAATCCTAATAGTGAGCCTGGTTATATTGCGGAACTTTCTCCTGATGCGGGCTATTATAGAGAACTACTTTATTTTACTAATGCTATTGTAAATGAAACTTCACTTGATACTTGCTCACCTGAAAGTGCAGCAGGAACAATGGAAATTATTGAAGCTGAATTGAAGTCTGCTGATCTAGGTGGTACATGGGTGGAAACCATTAAGTAGAACTGATTAAAGCATCTAAATATTAGAAAAACAAAGCGATTTATTTCTTACCTACGAATGCAAGTAGGAAGAGATAAATCGCTTATTTTATCGTGTATGAAACATTATCATATTGCTTATTCAAATTTCTAGGCTATAATTATCGTTAATTACTTTTTAACTTACTAGAGATTACACATATTATGATAGAGTAATTAATATTTAGGTATTATTTTACAGATGAGGAGGACAGCCATTTATGATTAATCTAGGGTCAAATCGACAAAAACAAATTAATTATATAGGTATTACTGAGAATGATTTGTGCTTATTACATAGCAAAGAGAAAGAATTTGAACTTATAGTAGACCAGCTTGTTGATGAGTTGTATAAACAAGTCGCAGCTGAACCCGAATTACGTGCGATTATTGAACAACATAGTACGTTGGATCGATTGAAAGAAACGCAACGATGGTATTTTCTTTCTTTAGCATCCGGTGTCATTGACGAAGCTTTCATTGATAAACGTTTGTTCATAGGGAAGGTTCATTCTCGAATTGGATTAACAACGAATTGGTATTTAGGAACATACGTTATTTATTTGGATATTGCAGTTGCTCTTTTTGAACAAATTCTCCCAAATGAATGGAAAAGCGTTATTCATGCATTAACGAAAATGTTTAATTTAGATTCGCAATTAGTTTTAGAAGCATACGAAGCAGATGAAAAAGCAAAAATAGAGTACCTACTGGAGAAACAAAATCATTTACTTACAGGGGTTAGTTCAGCAGTTCAAGAATTGGTAGCTTTAATGGTACAACTTAAAGATAGCAGCGAGTCAATTGAGGATGCTGTACATAAAAATGCTGATTATCAAGAGAAAACTCACCAAAACGTACTGTCCTTAGACAAAGAGGTGGAATCTATTCATCAGGTTGGTGAGATGATGAAGGAGGTAGCGGATCAAACGCATCTCTTAGGCTTAAACGCTGCCATAGAAGCAGCACGAGCAGGTGAATTCGGAAGAGGTTTTGAAGTTGTTGCGAACGAGGTTCGAAAATTAGCTCACCGTTCTAAGGATTCATTAGGTACTATTGAAGAGAGACTGGATAATATTCATTCAACGCTTACAAAGGTAAAGGGAGATTCCGAACATAACTCACTTTATTCCCAAAATCAAGTAGCAAGCTCGCAGGAGTTAGCTTCTTTTGTACAGTTGATTGAAAAAGTAACCGTTGAGTTAGATAATTTGAAGTGAGATCAACTAACTAATAACCTCTAATGATTAATTTCATTGGAGGTTATTTACTTTTTTATTCTATTGGAAGTAAAGTTCATAACCAAAATACGCAAAAAAATTTCGAAATAGAAAAAATAGTTTCATGTAATTGAAATCATCACTCCCTATAATGAAACCTATAGACGAACTACGAGAGGTGATCAAAAGTGAAAACTGTTCATGAAGTTGAAGTGAAACCAAAGATTGCTCGAAATAAACGTAGACTTTTGGTTGCAAGAGAAACTATGGCAGGATATTTATTCATTAGTCCGATGGTTCTATTAGCTACTGTTCTTACAATTATTCCTATTCTTTTATCGGGAGTTATTAGTTTCACTGATTGGAATTTCATTGCGGGATTAGATTCAATTAAATTCATTGGATTTGATAACTACGCAAAGATGTTCTCTGATGACGACTTTCTTAAATCATTAAATAATAATTTATTATTGATATTAGTTATTCCAGTTTCTCTGTTTATCTCATTAATTCTTGCAGTGCTAATAAATAATTCAACATACTTCAAAAGTTTTTTCAAAGTTATCTACTTTATGCCTTTTATATCTAGTTTCGTCGCAGTAGCAGTACTTTGGCGTGTATTGTTTCACCCGTCTAACGGTCCTATTAATAACTTCTTAATGTCAATCGGTATAAGTAATCCACCTGCATGGTTAGCTGATCCAAGCTTTTCATTAATCTCAGTGATGATTATTATGATTTGGGCGGGTGTAGGTTTTGAGATGATTATCTTTATGGCCGGACTTCAAAATATATCTAAAGATTTATATGAAGCGGCTGATATTGACGGTGCTTCAAAAGTAAGACAATTTTTCAAAATTACAATTCCTTTACTTTCTCCAACTACATTTTTCTTACTAATTACCGGTATAGTAGGTTCCTTCAAAGTATTTGATCTTATTATGATCTTAACAAATGGAGGGCCAGCGGGATCTACTTCAGTTATCGTATTCTACTTATATAAAGTAGCATTTATTCAATTGAAATCTGGATATGCATCTGCTATCGGCATTATGTTACTAATCATCATACTCGCTATTACGGTCATTCAATGGATTGGTCAGAAAAAATGGGTTAACTACTAGGGGGAAGGTCTATGCATACTTTGCGACTTAATCGAGTAATCGTTACGATATTAATGAGTTTTGCTGGAATTATATTCATTATGCCTTTTCTTTGGATGATCTCAGCTTCTATGAAACCAGAGTTAGATGTACTAGGTTATCCAATTCAATGGATTCCAAAACGCTGGAATGCAGGAGCGAATTATAATGAAGTATGGTTTGGAACACTACCGTTTACTACGTATTATTGGAATACAATTAAAATTACATTGCTCACTACACTGTTTTCAGTCATTATTTCATCCATGGCTGCTTATGGATTCACTAAAATACAATTCAAGGGAAGAGATATACTCTTTCTAATTATTTTATCAACATTTATGATTCCTAGTCAGGCAATCCTAGTTCCTCAATTTATTTTATATCGTTGGTTAGGATTATTTGATAGTCATACGGGATTAATATTGTTAGGAGCGTCTTCGGTACTATTAACGTTTTTGCTCAGACAATTTTACATGAGTGTTCATAATGAAATTATTGAATCCGCTAGAATGGATGGGGCAAATCACTGGACAATTTATACTCGAATTACATTGCCATTAGTGAAACCGGTGCTAGCAACTGTTATGATTCTTCGATTTATATGGACATGGAATGATTATCAGAACCCATTAATTTTCCTTCGTTCTGATCACTTATTCACGTTACAGCTTGGTATGACCAAATTCTCTGACGTGAATGGTGAGTTTTATTCCTTAATGATGGCAGGTGCAGTATCAGCCATTTTACCACTTTTAATTATCTTTATCATCGGCCAAAAGCAGGTTATTGAAGGTGTAGCTTCTGGCAGTGTTAAAGGATAGATGAACAGAAATAACAATTCAGGGGGAATGGTTATGATTAAGAAATGGTTATCTAGTTCATTACTTGTAGCAATGGTTGTTGTATTAATGGTAGGATGCTCTTCAAATGCAGGGAAAAATGCAGGAACAAATGCAGGAACAAATGCAGGGACGAATGCACCTAAGACAACTACAGAAAGTGGACAGACCACACTTAAAGTGTATACTTGGTACAATTTAGAAAATGAAAAGTTTGATGTAATAAAGACAGAATTTGAAAAAGCATACCCGGATATAAAAATTGAATATGTTTCGGCTGGAGATAACAACTCAAATGAACATGTCAAAAAAGTTGACTTGGCAGCTGCATCTAATGAAGATATGGACGTAATTATGTTCTCATCTCCAGCTCATTATGCTCAGCGTTTGGCACTAGGAATGTTGGAGCCGTTAGATGATTATTTGGCGAAAGATGGATTGAATTTTGAAGAAGAATATTCTGTAGATACTAAAGTCGATGGTAAATACTATGGATTGCCAGGAAAATCAGTTAATTTCTTCGTGGCAATTAATGAAAATCATCTTAAGGAGGCTAATCTTCCTGTACCAACCGATTGGACTTGGGATGAATTTTTAGATTATGCAGCAAAAATGACTAAGCTAGATGGTGAGAAGAAACGTTATGGAACATATTTTCACACATGGGTCAATCCTTATCTAATGTTAGCCAATTCCAATGAACCTAATAATAGCTACTTGGTAACGGATGACCATAAGTCTGCTAATATTGATACTGCTTCTATCCGCAAGTCATTAGAAATTCGTTTGCAAGCAGATCAAGACAAAATAGCTACACCATACGCTGAAGTCATTAGTCAAAAGTTGAATTATCGCCCACAATATTTTAACGAAGAAGCATCGATGATTCTTACAGGCACATTTATGATTCCAGAGGTAGGGGGCACAGATAAAGTACCTGCAACGTTCAAAACCGTATTTGCACCTTTACCAAAAAGTAATAAAGAAGATCACATTACATCAGATATTACTTCTGACTTAGTAACTGTATATAGCAAATCGAAAAATAAAGAAGCAGCATATACTTTTGTTCGTTGGTTTACAACAGAAGGACTTGTTGTTCAAGGTCGTAATATTCCATCTTGGAAAAAAGCGAATATGGAAGAAGTACTCGATACGATCATTGGCGCTACAAATAATCCTGAAATGATAGATAAAGAATCTGCTCTATATTTCTTTAATGAAAGTAACATGATCGCTAGACCTAATCCTCCTTCTTATACTGCGGAAGTAGAAGCTGTTTTACAAGATCAATTTGACTTAATGATGCTACAAGGTCAAAGTATAGATGATACGATTCAGAATGCTCAGCAAAAAATTCAAAAGATTGTTGATAGTTATCAATAGAAGCAATCCATAGTAGGCAAAGTACAAGAAGATAGAGCTCCATGATCTCTTGTACTTTGTCTTTTTGTGTAATTATCTATCAAATAATGAAAATATCTGAATAATAGATAAAATTATAATAAGAACAATTAAATTAATATAACTAAATGATATATAAATGATAAGATGATATTAAATTACTGAGGAATAGGGTTTGTTTGGAAATGATTTGAAGGAGGAATTATATATGATATGGGATGCATTCAAAAGAATGTCATTAAGAAATAAACTCATTTTAACTTCAATCTTGTGTATGATGGTCCCAACTATTATCATGCTTTATAATACGAGTTACTTCTCACAGAAAATCATTCAAGATCAAGCACTAGATAGAGCTAATCAATCACTTAGAATAGTTCAGAATCAACTTCATAATTTAATGGAAGAAATGATTCAAGTAACAAATCAAGTTCAATTTAATGAAGATATGCAGAGCTTACTTCATCAACCATCAAGTACAATTATTATGAGGGATGTAACGACTCAGCTTGAACGAGTTGCGAGCATTCGATCTGATATATATTTAACTTTATTAATGAAGGATGACAGATCTTTCTCAAATTACTCCTTCTATGAGGCAAATCCAGATCAGTTTCGAGAGGAAGAATGGTTTGATAATGCTACACAATTACGCCCGTATGAAACATTATATCTAGGTGTACGACCTAATTATATTAAATCAAAAATTGAGAGTGATCCCTATGTCATCATGACTGTGAGAGCGCTTACGGATTATAATGGGAAGCCTTTTGCGTATTTGATCGTGAGTCGGACGGAGAACACATTTAGTTCATTTATGGATCAGCTTTCTGAATCAACTTATCTGTTAGATGATAAACAGAAGATTATCGTTCAAGCTGATGATGAATTAATAGGGAAATCCTTTGATCGATTAATAACAGAGGAAACTTCAGAATCTTCAGGAGTTGCATATGTAGATGGTCAGAATCAAATCTATGTATCGATGCCATTAAAACTTGCTAATTGGAAATTAGTTAGTTTAGTACCTTATGAGCAATTTACTAATCGATTAGGATCTATATATAAGTCGGGAATTATGTTGCAAATGATTTTTATTGCTTTATTTTTGGCTATCCTTACGTACTTCCTCAATAGATTTACAAAGCCTATTAAAGCATTAAGTGTCGTGGCACTTAGAGTAGAAGCGGGAGATTTACATTATCGATCTAACGTGCGATCAGGCGATGAAGTGGGACGGTTAGGAAGAGCATTTGATAATATGCTAGATCGAATAACTGAGATGATTGAACAAGTGAAAGGTGAACAAAAACTTAAGAGACAAGCAGAACTTGCTATGCTACAAGTTCAAATCAATCCCCATTTCTTATTGAATGTATTAAATTCAATAAGAATGAAGTTGCTACTCAAAGAAAACAATGAGGAAGCAGAATTAGTTGGCTCATTATCGAAGCTACTACGGGCTACTTTAACAAGTCAGCAGGAGTATGTGTCCTTACGAACAGAGATTGATGTAACCGTCCAATATATGGAACTGATGGGATTCTCCACGCGCTATCCAATCGAGACTATCGTTGATATATCCAATGAGCTATATGGACTAATTGTTCCACGATTCATTTTGCAGCCTATTGTTGAAAATTGTTATAAGTATGGCTTTGTACGAAAAGGCGGTAACATAGTTATTACAGTTAAAATGGCAAATAATAATCTCACAATTACAATTGAAGATAATGGTAGGGGAATGAAACAAGATATTGTCGACAAGGTGAACAGTTCCTTAAAACAAAATCGTTATCAGATTACGAACAATCAACGAACAGATGATGGGAATACGACTGGAATTGGACTTATTAATGTATTTAATCGATTAAAATTAATATATGGAGAAAATTTACAAATGAAACTGAGTAGTATTGAACAGGAAGGGACGAAAGTCACTTTAGTTTTTCCTGCTGATGAATTGGAGGAGATACATCATGTTTAAAGCAATTATTGCTGACGATCAAATGCCAGTTCTAGATTATTTACAAGCGAAGTTACCATGGGAGCAATTAGAAATAGAGCTTTATTCAATATGTACTGACGGAGAAGAAGCTTACGAAGCGTGTAAGCAAGGAAAACCTGATATTTTGATTACTGATATTGGTATGCCTATTATGAATGGTTTAGAGCTTATTGAGAAAGCAAAGGAATTGAATCCTGCATTAAAAACAATTATTCTATCATGTCATGAAGAATTTCATTTTGCACAACAGGCAGTTAAGTTAAATGTAAATGATTATATATTGAAAGAAACGATGAGAAGTGAACAACTCTCTGAAATATTGCAGAGCATGGTATCACAACTGAAGAAAGAAAGAGATTTGAAAAGCCAACAACAGCAAATGCAAAATGTAATAACAGAAGGTAATTCAACGTTGAAAACAATCTATCTAAAATCACTTATTGATTTGCCGATATGGAATGAAGAAGAATGGGTGAATCGTGCTGAGAATTTTGGAATACAGTTACGAACAGGGCAGAGTTATTTACCAGTTCTTTGCGTGTTAGAACGTTTCGAAGAACTAGAATTACGATTTGGTGGTGCTAGACAATTGCAATTTGTTGTTGAGAATGCACTTCATGAGGCAATTAAGCTTGAGCATCATATCGTTATATCACTAAATGAAAAAACATATCTACTTCTATACGCTTATTCTAATTCGATTAAAATGAATACTAAGGAATTAATCTCACAAGATATTATTCATGTTCAACAATCACTTCGTAACCATATGAAGATGAAGACATCTTACTTTGTAGGAAATTCCTTTGATTCGATTATAGCTTTCAAAAAACATGCATCTGAAATTATTAATATCCATACTCAGCATTTTTATAGTGGGGAATTGAGTATTCAGAAATATAAGATACCAGATATCACTCATGCTGAACTATTTACGAAATATGCTGAAGCAGTGGATGATATAAGAAGTGCTATTCAATCTAATGAATTAGAGTTACTTGATCAAACATTACGTAAGTGGAACTCGCATCTCCATGAGCAAAAATATCCAATTGATATGATACGTGGTTGGGTATTGAAAATTGTAACAGATGTAGAGCTGAAATATTCCGTCATGCAGCATTTCTTAACGAATTTTAGTGTGGAACGAATCCAGAAGAAAATATATGCTATTGATACAATGGAATACTTATTTACTTGGCTACATCTTCACTTACTAGATAAGATGGAAGATTATCATCAAAGTAAACATTTGGTTATCCGAAAAGAGATTGCAGAGGCGCAACATTACATTATGAATCATCTAGGTGAAAAGATAAGCATGGATGAAATGGCAAAGCGTCTTCATCTTAATGCAACACATTTCAGTCGCATATTCAAAAAAGAAACAGGAGAAACGTTTGTAGAATATGTGAATAAGAGAAAGATGGAAAAAGCTAAAGAACTACTAGATCGTTCAAGTCAAAGTGTAGATCAAATTGCGCAAGAGCTAGCTTATGATAACACTAGCTATTTCAATAAAGTATTCCGATCTTACTCGGGAATGTCCGCTAATGAATACCGAAAAAGAATTTGAGTCAATGTAACAGTATTAGTCTCAATAAAGATATGCAATCATAAAATTCGTTCTGGAAACATATGCAGCAGATGAAAAAGCTAAAATGGACAGAGGGATTGTTGCATAACAAAAAGGAAGTTCCAAAATCAAAAGGAACTTCCTTTTCTATTTATATGTATCGCATTTATGCTTATAGTAGTCTATAATTTCAACAGATGATTGTTTTCTAATAGATGATATCGTTGATTAATAGCGTTTTGGTTCAAACGAAGGTCATCAATATATGCTGAGATTCGCAATTGTAACTTTTGAACAATTTCTATTTGCATATCATTAATGCGGTCTTCTATGCAAAAAGCTGAACAAGTAAGAAAACCATTAGTATAGGACTTCGATTCATCAATAATTGTATGTAATTTTTCTTTATAGATTCGCTTTACAGCGCCGTTTTCAGGTTTGATCTCGTAATAACGATTAGTCTCGATAAGCAATTTCCAAAGGCTAATTTTGATATCAAACTCGCCTTCTCTTATTTCCCCTGTTACTTTAACTAAGTTTTTGTGACTATTCATGATGCTTATTTGATCCTCCTGAAAACTCGTACTTTTGATGAATAATACGATGTTTAAAATATTACTTATATTCTTATATGTGGGAATTATAGCATATAAATAATTCGTTTCCCACTGGAATTTGTCATAAACTTATTCAATACACCGACAAAATGAAAGCACACTACAGATCATTAAGAGATTGGAATGATGAGAATGAAATTTCTACATTTGGGTAAATATTACGCCATGGATGAGCTAATAGATACTAAAGATTTGAAAGAGGAACAGCTTAACATTAATCTTAAAAAATTCTATTTTGCAAGCTGTAAGCAGATTGTTACAGAGCGAATAAAAATATATGAACAGCAGTTAAAAGTGAAAGCTAAAAGTGTTCAGATTGTAGAATCGAAAACCAAATGGGGCAGTTGCAGCTCAGATAAGAAATTAACATTCAATTATCGTTTGGCAATGGCACCAATTGAGGTGATCGATTATGTTATAATCCATGAACTGTGCCATCTTACTCATATGAATCATGACCGCTCATTTTGGAGACGGGTAGGAAGCATTATGCGTGATTACAAAGAGAAAGAGCAGTTTCTGGCGCAATATGGTCATCATATGACGTTTTAACGATCTAACTCACACTATATCTTTTACGTAACTTCTCAGCTACTGCTCGAATCGTCTCTGGATAAGGAAGCATAGTTGGAGAATATACTTGCTTATCTCTATTCAAGCTCATTGAAGCAGTCAAATTTACTTGAGTAAGTGTACGTTTAATTGCATCGATGAAAATGCGGTTAGCATCTTTACCTAAATGAGCAAGTTCTTCAAGGCTACCGGTACTCTCATCAGTTACGTGAGGATAATTATCTAATGAAGAGTCAAAAGCAGCCAAATCATAAAAATGCCTTACTAATTGTGTGCGCGCTGATCCACATCCACTAGTAATAACAAATGCTTGCACGCTGTATGCATGTAATTGTCGTCGTTGTGCTATGCCGCAAAATTTACGTCCGTTGATACTTAAATCATAATCACCGGGGCAAAATGCACCTTGAATTTCACCTTTATCTACAGATAGCCCGGTAAAGGATAACGCTTCACAAATAAGCTCGTACATTTTTTCAAAGTCTTGGTGAAAATGAGTATTAGTTGATGTAGCTTTCGGGAAGATGAGAGAAAGATTAATCGTTCCAAGATCGAGTGGCACTGCAGCCCCACCTGAATTACGAATGACAGGAATATAATCTTTCGACTCAAGCCACTCCATTGCACTTGTGACATCTGGTAAACGACTGTCACGTTGTCCTAATATAAAAGCATTAGGGTGCCTCCATAGATGGCAAAAGCTTGCTCCACTAACATGAGCTTGTTTGCATAAAAGTTCATCTAGTGCAAAAGAATATAGTGGATCGGCTTCTGTTAACTCTTCAGTACGATCGATAATTTGTATGGAATTGGCCCAGGTCAAAGTTTGTTCATTAAGCATGTCATAACCCCTTTGTTAGGTTTGCAAGTTACTTCATAATTATAAATCAATCCAACAATAAAATCTTATTTAATTGTTGGATTGATACCATTGGAAATGAGATTTAAGTATTGCTGTAGTAAAAATATGAATTTTATTCTAACAAAAAGGGTCTGACTCAATTTGAGTCAGACCCTTTCAATTTAATTTATACTAATGTTCTGAGGGCTTAACAAGTGCATGTTTTTCCCATTTTCTACTTTTCCATCTCATTGACATAATAACGGCCCTTGCCCATTCATCGGCAGCTATCGCTAGCCAAATACCTGCAAGACCTAGATCAAGATGGAACACAAACCAATAACCGAGAGGTAAGCTCATGCCGACCATCGTAAACATGCCGACCCAAAGTGGAAACTTGGCATCACCAGATGCTCTTAATGAATTTATTAATATAATATTAATCGTTCTTCCTGTTTCTAGCACGACACTAAGCAGTAATACATTAGCACCAAGTTTAATGATATCCTGATTTTCTGTGAACATAGACATTAACGGGAATCGGAATACCATGACGACTACAACCATAACTAATGTAGCGATACTTGCATAGACGACACTTTTCCATACCCTTCTGTAAGCATCATCTTGGCGTCCTGCTCCGATAAATCGACCGATAATAATGGAAGTACCGGTTCCAATGGCGAATGCAAATAAGTAGATAAACATAGAAATGTTACCTGCATATTGTTTTGCTGCCATTGATGCTTCGCCTAAGTGAGTAACATAATAAAGGAAAACAATTTGACAAGATTGATACATAACCTGCTCAAGAGCAGAAGGTATACCGATACTTAATATTTTGGAAATATAGGCTTTTGATAATGAGAAATAATGATTGAATTCAATTCGTACTTCCATAACACGGTACAGTAACCAGAAGAATACGATAATAGCTAATCCACGACTTAATACGGAAGATATAGCTGCGCCTTGTACTCCAAGTTCAGGCATGCCGAAATGTCCGAATATTAATGCGTAGTTGGCAATAATATGAACAATATTCATTCCAAGTGATACGTACATTGCTTGCTTCGTATAGCCATGTACACGAATAATAGCGGCAAGAGAGTTAATAATTGCTTGCAGGAAAATACCGCCACCGACAATATTAAGATATTTCTGGGCATTGTCGAGTATTTCACCCTGTAGGTTTAGGGTCGTTAGCAAATGTTGTCCCATCGTTATAAATCCGATACTAATGATTAGACCGACGATCAGATTAAGTGTAACGGCAAGAGCTGAAATTCTTGAAGCTTCCAAAAATCTACGTGATCCAATATATTGAGCAATGACGATTGAAGCTCCGTTACCGATAACTTCGAGAATGAGAATCGCAATATGAAGAAATTGGTTTGCTGCTCCTACTCCAGATACTGCGTTATCTGATATTTCACTGAGCATTAGAGTATCTACAATACCCATCAGCATAAATAGGAAAATTTCTAGAAAAATTGGCCATGTCAAGTAAAATAGATTGAACTCTTTATTGTTCTTATCTTTTTTTACATTTATTGGCTTGGTGTTGTCTGTTGTCATAGATAACCTCGTTTCCTTCTGCAATCAATAAGCCAAGAGGTATCGTAGCATATTTAAGTATCTATTTCATCAATAAATGATAGATTAATAGAAAAAAAATAATGTTTATATTATTAATAGCAATTGAGTAGATAAATGGAACAAATTACGATAAGAATGAACGGTTATCGTTAGTTTCATTACTTATAAATGATGAACTAATAAAAAGGAAATTTCGTATAAATATTGAAGTTATATTAAACGAGGAAAAGATATGAAATTATGTGATTTAATAGAGAAGTTGTACGTGGAGGCTGATGAATTGGAAAAGAAGATGTTCAATAAAATATTTACTCTAATGCTAGTGTTCATTATTGTTACTGGTGTTATGCCAAGCTTAGGGATGGGAGAGAGTGATGTATACGCAGCTAGTCCAGAACCAACGATCATGAGTCAAACAAGCAATATGATGGTAGGTGCGGGAAGTAATGCCACATTCTCATTAACGACCTCGAATACGAATGATAACGGACAATCGGTATTAACGATAGCTTTCGACCAAAAGAAAATAGAAGAGTATTATGCAACATTAGAAAATGACTCAGTTATCACTATTTCTGTAGCTAATGAGTCAGATGTTTATAATGTTGAACTGAATGGTCAGATTGTGAAAGATTTGAAAAATAAGCGAATCGTACTTGAGTTCATTACAGAAGATGGAATATACACACTACCCCTTGAAGAGATTGACATTGATGCTATCGCTCAACAGATTGGAAAATCAATCACTTTATCAAATATCAAGCTGCAAATCGAGATCGCAAATCTGACAGCAGATGAGTTGAATAATGTTGAACAAGCAGCGACAGAAGGTGGATTTACGCTTGTTACAGCACCAATCCATTTCACAGTTAGAGCTACTCATGGTAATAGAACGATTGATATCACAACATTTAATGATTATGTAGAACGTGCGATTGCACTTCCTTCTGGAGTGAATGCCAACTACGCTACGACAGCTGTTGTTATTGACCCAAGCAGGAAAGTTTATCACGTACCGACAAAGGTAGAATTAATTAACGGTAAGTATTACGCAGTTATTAATAGTGTAACGAATAGCATGTACGCTGTAATAAGCAATCAACTACTATTTGAAGATATGAGCAACCATTGGGCGAAAAATGCAGTTAATAATCTAGGATCTCGCTTGGTCATCGACGGAATAGGCAACAGCATGTTCAATCCAGACCAAGATATTACACGAGGTGAATTTGCAGCTATCATGGTTCGAGGTTTAGGATTGAAATTAGATGATAGCATTAGCGCCTTTTCGGATGTAACAGAGTCGGACTGGTATAACAGTGCTATTCAAACAGCACTTATTCATCAATTAATTACTGGATTTAATGATGCAAGTTTCAGGCCGAACACTAAAATTACGCGTGAAGAAGCAATGGTCATTACTGCAAGAGCAATGAAGATCACGAATTTGAAAGAAAAACTTAACGAACAACCAGCGGATACGTCACTTGGGCAGTTTTTAGATGCAGACGAAGTTTCTACTTGGGCAGTAAGTAGTATTGTTGATAGCATTCAGGCTGGTATTGTTTCAGGAAGAACCACTACGAAACTTGCTCCTAAAGGAAACATGACGCGAGCAGAAGTTGCAACGATTATAGAACGTCTATTGCAAAAGTCTGACCTAATCTAACACACATAGTAAGTTGCATAATAGCTCAAAATAAAAGGAATGAGCTCTAAGTTGATCAAAGCTCATTCCTTTTTGTGTTGTTAATCTATTGTACTGTCTCATTCATTACATGAGCGAGATTCGTAAAGATAACGCCAAGTCCATGAGCGCCTGCATCTGGATAACCAATGCTGCGTTCGCCAACAGTACCAGCACGACCCATTCGAGCAACAATAGCTTCCGTTTGCTTAGCACCTTGAACAGCAGCTTCAGCAGCTTTTAGTGATGCAGCCTTAATACTTTCTCCATCGTTGGCACATTGTTCCCATGTATCAGCATATGGAACTAATGCATCGATTAATGTTTTATCACCGACAACAGCACCTCTACCGAATGAACGCTCACCAGTATCTTGAATTCCTTTCACAGCTGCTTGCATTAAGCCTGCAACTTCATGAATGGATAGCGATTGTTTATCGCCAGCGTACTTGCTTGCCGCACGAAACGCAGAACCCCAGATCGGGCCTGATGCCCCGCCACAATGTTCCATAATGATCATGGAACATGCATCTAAGAACTCACCGATATTGGAGGAGTGATTGGTAGTAATCTCTTTCCATTCGGATTTCAATTGTTTGAATCCTTTAGCAACACTCATACCAAAGTCTCCATCGCCCGCATGCGCATCTAACTCACAAAATGGTACTTCATTCTCAATAATTACTTCACTCATCTGATCAACTAAATACATCATATTGTTCAGAGATAGCTCATTATTAGATATTACCGCGTAAGCAGCATTAGTTTCATTCTTGTAAGAAACAACATTCTCCGTTGTTTCACCGTGAACTACTTCTGTGAAAGGAACGGGTTCAAATTCATCTTGAATGACAAGTGCAGGTGTATTACATGGTTCAGCAAGCCATTTCTTAAGTGTATCATCAAGTTTCATGATCGTAACGGATGCACCAGTCATATCAATGCTTGTCATATAATTTCCAACAAACGCTTTATAAATGATTTTGTTTTTACCTGCTAGTTCACGACTAACAGAGTTGTTCAGTAAGTAAAGTTCTTGTAAAGGTGTACCACCAAACCCATTAATCATAACGACAACTTCTTCATTTGTATCATTGTCTATATTAAGGTTGTTTAATAGTGAAGTAACGGTACGCTCGGCTAATTGATCAGCTGAAATGACCGCTTCGCGCTTAATGCCAGGCTCACCATGAATACCAACACCATACTCCATCTCATTGTCGGCAATTTGGAAGGTTGGTGTACCTTTAGCAGGAACGGTACAAGAAGTAAAAGCGAATCCAATACTTCTAATATTAGCAATCGCTTGTTGCGCAATTTCTTTCACTTCAGCTAGTGGTAAGCCTGCCTCAGCAGCAGCTCCAGCAATTTTGTGAACAAGAACGGTACCAGCTACACCACGTTTTCCGACAGTATAGAGACTATCTTCAACAGCAATATCGTCATCAACAATGACGTAGTCCACTTGAATACCATCTTCACTTGCAAGGTGAGCGGCATTTTTGAAATTCATAATGTCGCCGCTATAGTTTTTAATAACAAGTAGCGTTCCCTTATTACTTGCGGAGTTACGAATCGCTTGATAAAGCTGAATTTGAGAAGGTGAAGCGAATACGTCACCACATACTGCAACATCTAGCATACCTTTTCCGACAAATCCAGCATGAGCTGGTTCATGACCACTGCCGCCGCCACTAATTAGCGTTACTTTATTCGTGTTAATTTGTTTTTTTGAAATGATTTTATATTTACTATTAAACGCTAGATGGGGATGTGCTAACACAATCCCGTTACACATCTCACGGACAAGCGTTTCAGGTTGATTCATAATTTTTTTCATTATATTATTCCTTTCCTGACTTGAATTGGCGACCAAGTTGATCAGCAACCATAATTGCAGCTGCTACAGCTTCTACTGTAATTGGGAAGGGCATAGAGTGAATAGACTCTTCTGGAATACAAGCTTTACGAGCAACATTCATTAATTCTTCGTGGGTTACGGAATCTACGCCGATATCAGCAAGGCATATAGGAAGACCGATGGATTTGCAGAATGTAAGTACTTCGTCAATTTCAATTTGATCTGCATTCTCAAGCACTAATTGTGCAATGGTGCTGAATGCTACTTTTTCACCGTGGAAGTAATGATGCGTACCTTCAAGTTCAGTTAATCCATTATGAATAGCATGAATAGCTGCTAAGCCACCACTTTCAAATCCAAGTCCTGAAAGTAAAATGTTTGTTTCGATAATATTTTCTAAAGCAGGAGTAACCACATTCATATCACAAGCAATTTTAGCTTGAAGTCCATCTTCTAGTAGTGTCTCATAGCATAATTTTGCTAAAGCTGATGCCGCTTTTGTACCTTTAGCTGGGCCACCAATTCCTTCACGAACACCGCAAGGTAATCCCGCATTGACGTTAGAATAAGAATTTGCTGTTGCTCTTGCTTCAAAATATGTGGAAAGTGCATCACCCATTCCTGATACTAGAAATCTTGTTGGTGCATTAGCAATAATTGTAGTATCAATCATAACTACGCTTGGGCTTTGCTTGAAGTATGCATAATCATCAAATGCACCATCTGGAGTATATAGAACCGCCGAGTGACTTGTCGGAGCATCTGTAGCAGCGATCGTAGGCACAATAATAAGAGCTTCGCCTTCAGCTACACATTTGGCTGTATCGATCGCTTTACCACCGCCTAATCCGACCGTACAAGCACAGTTATGTTCCTTCGCTAAAGCTTGTAATCTTGCTACTTCTTGTCTTGAGCATTCCCCTTGGAAACCGCTTTCAACGAGCTTGATTTTGAATTGATTACTTGTTGCCTCTAATTGCTCTTTCACACGGGCTACATCTGATGGATGTGCAATTAACAATGCTGAATCTCCGAATGTTTGCACAAAATAACCTAAGTTTAGTAATTCGTTCTCACCTTGTACATATTTTGTTGGACTAATAAATGCTCTTCTCATATTAATATCCTCCCATTGTAACAATCAATTTACACTAATTATAGATGTCTATATCGTATTAGTCATGACATGTTCATCTCTATTTAAAGTAGTATTATGTCGTAAATTCTTGTTTTTATGCGCTAATATCGTAATATCTTGTCCTCCTTGCGAAAGTTTTAGTATAATAAGAGAATGAGAAGATAAAATTATATAATGGAGTGTAGTTTATGATGTCACAATCACTATTTGATTCAGAACATACGATTGACTTGAATAAATGGCATAAGCTCCAAGATTCACTTTCTCTCGTGACTAAAATGGCGATTATATTAGTGGACTATAAAGGAGTACCTGTCACGAAACATAGTCATTGCCAATCATTTTGTCAAGGTGTGAGACAAGATGCTAATCTATCGAAATATTGCCAGAAATGTGATTCCCATGCTGGTTTAGAAGCAGCTCGAATGAATAAGCCTTATATATACTTATGTCATTTCAATATTGTAGATATTGCGATCCCGATTATATTTAACAATCAATATATCGGGGCGATAATGGCAGGACAAATTAAACTGCGTGATGAAGCAACATCACCACTTGAACAGATTATATCTCGTCCGGCACATTTAGATGATTTAGATAAGCTACCAATTAATAAAGAACATTATAATAACTTACCAATTTTATCTTATGAAGAAGTCGAATCGATTGCCGATATGTTATTTCATATGTCGACATATATCGTAGGTGAGATGATTCACAAAAATGTGGCGATAGATATGTACAAAAATGCACTTTCAGGCGAAATTGATCAATCGACATTGGAAACATTGAAAGATCGTAGTCTTCAAGCATTTCAAGAAGGGTTATCTAGTGCATTACGTGAGAAGGAAGGGAAACAGTCGCAAACAATTGCCTCTTCCCATTCCGTACTTCAACCAGCATTAGATTATATATATACCCATAAAAACGAAAATTACACATTACAAGAGATGGCTTTGATTTGTCATATTAGCTCTAGCTACTTTAGTAGACTATTTACGCGGGAAATGGGCGAAAACTTCACAATGTTTGTGGCAAAGCTTAAAATAGAATGGTCGAAAGAACTTATAACTACTACTAACTTATCTATTACGCAAATTGGTGAACAGCTTGGGTATTGTGATGCGGGATATTTTATAAAGACATTCAAGAAATTTGAAAGTGTAACGCCTGCGGTATATCGGGAAATTATTACGCAAAAAAAGATTGCCGCAAAAAAATAATAGTGCAGGTTCAAAAAGCCGCATTCGAAAGCCAGCTACCACTAATAGAAAACAATAGTTCCATAGAACATCTGAAAACCGTCCCAAGTGATCGAGAAATAACGATCACTTGGGACGGTTTTTTATTTTTCCTAGAAAAACTGCTCCAAATTAAAAAAAAAGATGATTTTTACGCAAAAACCTACCCATATGGGTAGGCGTAATTTTAGTAAAAGCACTATAAAATTAAAGGAGTAGTCTATTTAAGAAAATAATGAGTATTAGAGGAGAAAAAGATGAGGAAATTAGGAAGAAAAGTAACTGTAATTCTGCTAGCGATGACGATGTTGTTAAGTACTACACAGCAAATAGCAATATTGGGAAATCATAAGGTGTCAGCTGCTCAACTAGACTTTGCTGGTGGGACTGGAACTCAATCTGATCCATATCAAATTTCTAACGCCGATCAATTGAACGCTGTTCGTAATTATTTAGGCGCTGGTATTTATTTTGAATTGACTAATGATATAGACTTAAGTAGCTATGTAACGAGCAACGGAGGACAAGGTTGGTCTCCGATAGGTAATATCAGTGGTTATTTTAAGGGGAATTTTTACGGAGATGGATATACCATTAGTAATTTGTATATTAATAGACCTACTACAGATTTACAGGGATTATTCGGAATAATTGATTACTCAGCATTGATAAGTGACATTAATCTTATTGATGTAAATATTAAAGGAATGAATAGTACAGCTAGTCTAGTAGGACAGAATAATGGTACTGTGAATGCAGTTACCGCTACAGGCAAAGCTTCAGGTAGTAGTTTTGTCGGAGGTTTGGTTGGTAGAAACTACGGAGGTAAGGTTCTTAGTAGTAGTGCTAATGTCAATATAAGTAGTACAGGGTATTATATAGGCGGTTTGATCGGTTATGGTGATAGTGGAGTAATTAATAATAATTACGCTACTGGCAACGTGTCCGGAATAATGTATATAGGCGGTTTAATCGGTTTGGCTACTACTAATAACGCATTTGATAAAAACTATGCTACTGGCAACGTGGATGGTTCTAATGAGGTAGGCGGATTAATTGGAAATAGTAATAATATTGTTACAAACAGCTTTGCACTAGGAAATGTTACCGGTTCCAATAGTGTAGGTGGTTTAATAGGAAACAATCTACAAGTGTTGATTAATAGTTATGCGACAGGTAAGGTAACTGGCAATAGTGGCACAGGCGGATTGATTGGTATTTCAAGTAATGGTATTACTATAAGCAACGGTTTCTACAATGAGGAAACAACAGGTCAATCTGATAGTGGTAAAGGTGAATCAGTCTCCACGGCAGAAATGCAAGTAGCAGCAACCTACACGAATTGGACCTTCGATGCTAATGTTTGGACGATAGACCCTTTACATAATAATGGATATCCTTATTTGAGCCAATTGCCTGTCCCTGAGCATGTCATCTATTCAGGAAATGGCAATACGGGTGGTACAGTTCCAACAACTAAAATTTATACGCAAGATCAAGAAATAATAGTAGATGATAATAGTGGGGAATTATCCAAACTAGGCTACACGTTCTTTGGTTGGAATACAGAACCAGACGGTAGAGGAGATACTTATGAACCAGGAGATTTATATATTGTAGGAGCAGATGTAACCTTCTATGCAGCGTGGTTACAAGATCCTCCAGTTCTAACAGCTGATACGACGGATAACGATGTTATAAATGATATAGAAATTACATTCGCTGATGATCCAACATGGAGAGAAGAGATTACAGACATTGTTGCTGATGGGGATACATTGAGTGAAGAAGATTACTCGATAGAAGCAGGTAAGATTACACTATTTTCTAACGTTTTATCAGCTGCTACCTATAAGATCGTAGTAGTTGCGGAAGGATATACAGATGCAACGGTGCAACAGATCATTCTTTCAAATCTTAATCTAAGTAACTTATTATTAAGTAGTGGTGCATTAAACGAGACATTTACAAGTAGCAAGTCAAGTTATACGCAAGAAGTAGTGTATGGAAAGACCAGTCTAACGGTGACTCCTACAGTAGAGAACTCAGCAACCATAGTGAAAGTATCTGTGAATGACGAAGATAGTGAGATTGTAACTAGCGGTGAAGAAAGTGCTGATCTTCCGCTTAAAGTAGGAGCAAATACGATTACAGTTATCGTAACGGATGAGAATGAGTTTTCTAAGGAGTATACGGTTGTCGTGACTCGTGGCGAAGCAAATCTTAATCTAAGTAACTTAGCATTAAGCAGTGGTACATTGAATGAGGCATTTACAAGTAGCAAGACAAGTTATACGCAAGAAGTAGCGTATGGAAAGACCAGTCTAACGGTGACTCCTACAGCACTAGAACCAACGGCAATAGTGGAAGTCTCTGTGAATGACGAAGACAGTGAGATTGTTAAAACTGGAGAAGCAAGTAATGTACTTCCGCTTATAGTAGGAGAAAATACGATAACAGTAACGGTAACGGTTGGGAATAAGCCATCTAAGATGTATACGGTTGTCGTAACACGTGGCGAAGCAAGTCTTGATCTAAGTAATCTAGTATTAAGTAGTGGTGCATTGAATAAGACATTTACAGGATTAGAGACAAATTATACGCAAGATGTATCCAATGGAGTATCTAGTCTTACTGTTACTCCTACAGTAGTCGAACCAACAGCAGTAGTAAAAGTCTCTGTGAATGGTGAAGCAAGTACGATCGTAGCAAGTGGTGCTGCAAGTGCTACGCTTCCACTTAAAGTAGGAGCAAATACGATTACAATAACGGTAACAGTGGGGAATGAATTGTCTAAGGTGTACACGGTAGTCGTGACGCGTAAGGCAGCGTCTAGCGGCAATGGTGGATCAACACCGATCATTGATCCGAATGTAACCTCATCCAATGGTAAGATAACGATTCCAACAGGGAGTACAGGAACGGTTACGTTAGACAATGAAGTAACGGTTGCTATACCAGTGAATGCTACGAACAACGATGTAACGATTACGATAGAAAAATTACTTGAAACGAACAACCTTCTAGCTAATGATGAACTGCTAGCTAGTCATGTATTTGAGATACTGAAAAACTTCCCGGAAAATTTCAGTAAACCAGCTACACTCACATTCATGTTTGATCCAAATAAAGTAGGCAGTG
>NZ_JANQBB010000009.1 GCF_024721975.1 Paenibacillus endoradicis
CGCCGCTAAGTATCAGAGAAGCAAGCTTCTCTTCAACTCCGCTCGACTTGCATGTATTAGGCACGCCGCCAGCGTTCGTCCTGAGCCAGGATCAAACTCTCCATTAAAGTGTTTGACTTGCTCATTTTGTTTCGCTTGTTATTATCATTTTCACGGGGTGAAAATGATAATGGCAGTTCTTACTCGTTGTTCAGTTTTCAAAGATCAAGCGAAAATATCAAAGCGTTTCTCATTTACTTATGTAAGTGTGATTCGCATTTCGTTTTCGTGTGTGTCTCGCAATCTCTCGCGGCGACAAGTAGTAATTTACCATAGAACTTATAGGCTTTGCAAGCTTTTTTGTATATTATTTTTAATTATTTTATTACACACTATATCATGATGTATTACTTCAAATTAATACTAGATGATGTGTTATTTCAATTTTTCTGAAAACTATTAAATTAATGATATATTATTTTTTCTTTAATCATAATTATTTTATTTAAAACACTTAGTCATTTTCTTGCTGGTAATTTAACTTAGAAACATATAAAGCCTTTAATAAACGTCTCTCTCACATAAGATCTGCTACTCTATCTAATCTAGAATTACTTATATTGTTAATAGGAGAATTACTATAAAAATTTATAAGTCGACAAAATAGGCAGTTCCTAAAACAATACATAGTAATATAGATAGCAACAATGGTGTATTAGTGCTAGTGATAGCCAGAAAACAATGTTCTCTGTTGTTTTTGGACGTAGACTTATTCGGACAACATAATTAAATGAGGCTCTTGGTGATTATTTATCAGATGCGAATGTAGTTCGTACATATTTATGACGGACATTAAGATCATAAGCTAATTCGAAAGGGTTAGAGCATTTCCGCTACAAGTCTGATGGAAACAACGAGTTAAAGGTGTATCCGACATTCAGACTGTGAACAGTTATCAAAGTTGTTTAAACCGTTGTATTGATCATTTCGATTGTGTTGCAACCAAGTATTTATAACATTATTTGTCTTGGTTTCGTTATCAAGGTAACAAGGAGTATGAGAACACAATGTCAAATAAACTATTAAGTTTACAATTAAGTAATAAAACTCGTACCGGGTAATACACTTTTGATAACCATCACAAAAACAACCGTGGTGATTTTTTTGATTTCAAGAAAGGTTGTGAAATATGTTAAATAAGAAATTCATACTACGTTTCGGTTTAACTGGATAATATTGGACCCTTCAACATTTTTCTGATTTAGCCTTTTAGAATTAACTTGAGTCATTACTACCAAGTAAGGTAGCATTGGCAACAGGGAAACGAACAGCGCTACAATCAATACTATATTTACTATACGGATGTACCTCAAAACCTCTAAGTTTAAGTTATCCTCAGACTCAGTTTCTTGAAAGATATCACAATCATTCCGATACTGATTATAATTAGAATAATTGCTATAAATTGAGACGTGGATAACATGCCCACATTTCCGCGGATGATATCTCCTCTGTAAAATTCAAGTACAAATCTTCCGCTGCTATATAGAAGTAGATATAATGCTGCAACTTGTCCATGAGCTTTTTTCTTCTTAGCAAAGAAAACCAATATAAGAAAGAGAAGAAAATCGAGCACGCTTGAAATCAATTGCGTAGGGACTAATGCAACGCCACTAGGAGCAAACGAGGATGCAGGAAATACGACACCAAACCAACTAGTTGTTTCTTGACCATAGCAGCAACCCGCGAGAAAACATCCGATTCGACCAAAGCCTTGCGCCAACGCTACAGATGGAATTATCAGATCAAAGCATTGCATGAAATTAAGATTAGACTTTCGGCAATACAAATATCCTGCCAAGATCCCCCCAATAATACCTCCATAAACCACGAATCCATCAGTAAAGTTTAACAAAATCATCGGGTCCTGTAAGATGCTCTTAACTTGAGTCGTCCAGTACAATAGTTTTGCACCTAATATTCCGCCCACCAAACACCAAATTATTAATGAAGCAATATGATCACTCTGTAGATGAAGACGCTTGGCCCAATATAAGGTTGCCGAGTACGCGACAACGATACCCAGCGCAATCATCAAGCCATAACCGTGAATCGTCAACGGACCGATGGTTAACAAGTCATTGTGCATACGTTCACAACCTTCCTATATTCTCATTCTTTAAAGCGAAAATTCTTTTCATCTGCTCCAAGTAATAGTGAAACTAGTTTTGATGACTGAGCAAAAATGTGAGATGCATTTTCATTGGATGAAAGGCGGTTTCTTTCTTCCTGGGTTAGCCCAAATAAGCCATAAACCAATACGATGGCGGACTGACGACTATTATCCGTGATCATCAATCCCCTTTTTATACCTTCATCTATATACAGTGTGACAGGATGAATTGCTCCGCTCAACATTTTTCCTGATAGTATTCGAAACACTTCCACATCATGTTGCGTACCACGTACTTTATCACGCCCAAGAATTAACTCCAGCCAATGCGAAAAAACGAGTTGATACCGTTGCTCAAAGGGAATTTCTGTATTTTGCAAAATATCAGAAATTTCCTTTACAAACTGATCAGTATACTTAGCCATCGCAGCCTCAAAAATTTCTTCCTTCGACTTAAAATGGTAATAAAACATACCGAACGAGCCATTGACCGCCATATAAATGTCTTTGACTGATGTATGGACATACCCCTTTTCCATAAATAGCTTTATTGCAACTCCCAGTAATTCTTCTTTTCTTTCTTCGGGTTGTTTAACGACTCTTACCACCAGAAATCATCTCCTAACAGAGCGATGCTCTGTCTATATTTTGAATGATGTTACGTTGTTTTGTCAATAATTTTTGCCAATATTAACTTTTAATGTAATTATGACTATTTAAAAGACTATCCTTTGCTATGGTCTTTTTCGTACAGAACATATCGTAACTTCTCTAACCATCTTCATTAGATAAGTTTGTTAAGACAATATCTAGCAAATATCTTATTTATTAAAACACAAAAAATCCTCAACCTCATGAGATTGCGGATTTACATGGTGGAGACCAGGGGAAGTTGATCCCCTGGCTCGACAATTTCTATACTATTATCTTTATAAACTTTGCTCTAAGCTCGCTCGATCGTGAACTCGAAGCTTAGGTTTTGATTTGCTTGAATTAGATACTCGTCATGAACTGGAGCTCCCCAGCTATCATCACCGCCAACACCCATCTGCTTCCCAGCTACCGTTACAACGGTATAGTGAACATTTGGTAATTCATAATGATGCATTGCACTTTCAAGCTCAAAAGCAGTGTACGGTGAAATATTACATTCCACTGGTGTTGTTGCAGGAGAAGTTAACTTAATACCTTGACCTAGCTTATTCGTTACAGCTACTCGACGTACGCCAGTACGGTTACCTGATTCTTGTGGTACAACATATGCTGACACATTGTCTTTCGCTTCATTACTGAATGACATTAGACGGGCACCGAAAGCACGATCAATATAGTTCTCATCTGGTCCCATTGCATACCAGTCTAATTGATCGTAATCGGCTGGAACTTTGAAGGAAAGTGCGAAGATCGGAAGTTTTGGTAAGTTCTCTGCACCAAAGTATTCTGATTTCACATGAATCGCTCCACTTTCTGATACCGTATAAGCAACAGTTACCGTTACTGCATCACTAATGTTTAGTTTATAAGTGTATTTCACAGTTACGGAATTTTCTGTTTCGATAAGCTCAAGATTAACACATTTACGAGTTAAGCTAGCTGCGAACCATGCACCTGACTCAAAACCTTGTGCAAAACCTTTATCATTGTCCGTCATAGCTCTCCAGAATAATGGTGCTGGTTGGCCAGCAATCATCTCACGACCAGCATAGTTCACTGAGATTAGTGTTCCTGCTTGCTTAGAGAACATGATGCTAAAGTCTCTACCATGAACACCAATATTAACATCACCTTCAGCTACGCGGAATGTACGTTTCATTGGTGCTACTACTTCCTCAGCTTCAATTACGAAAATATGCTGACCGAAAGCAACTTCATGCCCAGCTTCTGCCCACAGCGTCGCTTCTTTCAAATTCAATGAAGCCGTAACTGAATACTCACCCATTTCAAATTCTGTATAGAAATCGACAGGAATGTATGATTCATTACCTGCTGGTACATCGATATCCAATGCAATATCTTCAACTAATTCACCGTTATGATGTAATGCAATTACAAGTTCATAACCTTCAGTACCAATGAACAAATTCTCATTGACGATATTAACACCATTTGCATCAGGTGTTAATTTCATGTTCTGATATAGGAATTTCACTTCTTGCATTTTTGGTGATACCCGGCGATCTGCGTATACAATACCATTAGTACAGAAGTTGTAATCTGTTGAACGATCATCAAAATCTCCACCATAGGCAAGGAACTCCTTACCATAACGATCTTCTTTCACGATCACTTGATCGATGTAATCCCAGATAAAACCACCTTGATACATTGCATATTTATTTTCAAGCTCAGTGTATTTATGCATACCTCCGACAGAGTTACCCATCGCGTGCATATACTCACAGCTAATATAAGGCTTGTCAGGATTATCATTCAAATACGCTTCAATATCTGCTGGTTTCGCGTACATACGACTTTCCATATCACTTGTATCATTGTACTTACGGTTATGGAATACTCCCTCATAATGTACAAGTCGAGATGGGTCAATACTACGGAAATAGTTAGCAACATTTAATAATACTTGCCCTGCATATGCTTCGTTACCTACGGACCAGATTAGAATGGAAGGATGATTCTTATCACGTTCAACCATAGAAATCGCACGATCCATTACGATATCTTGCCATTCTTCCTTGTTCTCTGGAACGTTCCAAGAAGGTTCTACTGCCCCCATCTTCTGCCAAGAACCGTGAGTTTCTAGATTCATCTCATCAATTAGATAGATTCCATACTCATCACAAAGCTCATACCAAAGCGATTGGTTAGGGTAATGTGAGGTACGAACAGCATTCAAATTGTTTTGTTTAATTGTTTTAATATCCCATCGCATATCTTCATCCGTAATTGCACGACCGCGACGGCTATTGAATTCATGACGATTCACACCTTTAAACACAATACGTTGACCATTAATATGCATTACTTTATTAATCATCTCAAAGCGACGGAATCCAACACGATAAGTAATAACTTCAATTAATTCCCCTTGCTCATCTGAAACCATAACGAAAAGTTCATAGAGATACGGAGATTCTGCACTCCAAGAATTAACTTCTCCAGCATCTAGACTAACAGTAACTTTATTAGCTGAACTTAACGTAGAGTTCGTTTCAGCAACTGGCTCTCCACTTGCATC
Organism: Paenibacillus endoradicis; assembly: GCF_024721975.1. The sequence continues at coordinate 5,349 of NZ_JANQBB010000009.1, forward strand.
ATATAATTGCATAGCAATGCTGTAACCTTTATCTGCTTGCATAGTAAAGTCTACAGAAAGAGCACCTTTTTTATACGTATCATCTAGATCAGCATGGATAAACATATCTTGCACATGAATTTCCGGTACAGCATACAAGTATACATCACGGAAAATACCTGAAAAACGCCAAAAATCTTGATCTTCTAGCCAACTACCGGTACTACGTTGATACACTTCTACTGCTAGTTTGTTTTCACCATCGATTAAGTAAGGACTTAATTCAAATTCTGAAGGTGTAAAGCTATCTTCACTATAACCAACAAATTGACCATTAAGCCAAACGTAAAATGCTGATTCTACACCTTGAAACGAAATATATGTTTTTTTATCTTTCATAGTAGATGGAGTATTAAAGTAAGTAATATAGCTACCAACTGGATTATCATTCATCGCAACTGCTGGTGGTCTAAGTTCGTGGTGACCATCCCATGGGTACATCGTATTCACATATTGTGGCTTACCATGACCTTGAAGTTGAATATGACCGGGAACTTCGATATATCCCCAGCTTGAACTATCATGATTACTTTCAAAGAAAGTCGTAGGACGATCTATTGGGTTAGGTGAGTATTGAAATTTCCAGTTACCATTTAATGAATGACGTAATGCCATCGGTGCTCTTTGAATGGCTTCATCAAACGTCTCATAATATTTGTGATCAGAATGTGCTTGTACGCGATTCACTGCAAATACTTCTGTATCCGTTAGCCAGTCTAGTTTCGGTGTAGTTGTTGTCATTAATAAATCCTCCAATACATAATGTAAAAGCCAGATAATGCCCACAAGGAGCATTGCCTGGCTTTAGGTAAGATAATGTTATTTCACAGAACCTGTCATACCTGCCACGAAATGCTTCTGCATGAAGAAGAATACAAGTGCTGTAGGAATCGTAGAAATAACGATTGCTGTCATTATAATACCATAATCAGGTGTGTAACTTGAACCTAGATTGGATATTAACATTGGCACAGTTCTCTTCTCTGGAGATTGAAGAATAATTAGTGGCCATAAATAGTTGTTCCAGCTTGACATGAACGTAATAATACCTGCTGCTGCATAAGTTGTTTTCATTGTTGGCATAAATACTTTGAAGAATAATCCAAGCTCTGTCAACCCATCAATTCGGCCTGCTTCCAAAAGATCTTTCGGGAACATTTTCGAGTTTTGACGGAAGAAGAAAATCAAGAATGCAGTGGTTACAGTTGGTAGAATCACCCCTGCTAATGTATCAACACCGATGCCTGGTGCAGTAGATGATACTTTAGCAAACATTTGGAACAAAGGAACCATAATTGCTGCAAATGGAATCATCATTGATAACAGCAATACGGAGAATACTCTATCCTTTGCCTTACTACGATAAATTTCAAAGCCGTATCCAGCTAATGAAGCAATTAGTAGTGATAATACAGTTGTCGTAACCGAAATTTTCGCTGAGTTCCATAATGCTGGACCGATATCAACCGTAGCGAATAAGTTTTTAATATTTTCAATAAGATGGGTACCTGGTAGTATTGTTCCTTTTGTTACATCTGCTGATGTATTCGTCGCACTTACAATCATCCATAAGAAAGGGAAAATTGAGACGATCGCTGCAACGATTAGGAATAAGTAGATGAAAGTACTTTTTAACTTACTCATTTGTCGTCACCTGCCAATTTGAACTGCAAGAATGCTAATATAATGATGATTATTACGATGGAATAAGAAACCGTCGCTGCATAACCAAAGTCTGATGAATACTTGAATGATAAGTTGTAAATGTATTGAGAAATCGACAGAGTACTATTTCCTGGTCCGCCTTTAGTAATATTAACGACCTCATCAAATAGTTGTAATGTTCCGATAGTCGATGTTATTGACGTAAATAAGATAATCGGTTTAAGTAACGGAATTGTAATACCGAAAAATTGTCGAGTAGCTGATGCACCATCAATTCGTGCTGCTTCATAAATTGAGTTATCAATATTTTGCAATGAAGATAGATAGAAAATCATGTTGTAACCTGTCCAACGCCATGTAATAGCAATGATAATTGTTACTTTAGCCCAGAAAGGATCTGTAATCCATTCGATAGGAGTATTCATTAAATGTAATTTCATAAGCATTTGGTTAATTAAACCATCTGTTCCGAATAAGTACTTGAAAATTACTGAGTAAGCTACTAATGATGTAACTGCAGGTAAGAAAATTGCAGTACGGAAAAATCCTTTAAATTTCAAATTGCTACTATTAAGTAATACTGATATAAATAGCGCAAATAATATCATAACCGGTACTTGAATTACTAAGTATAACATCGTGTTTTTCAGTGCTGCGATGAACGTTGTATCAGTGAATAATCTTACGTAGTTGTCAAATCCAACAAATTCTAAGTTCATTCCTTTTCCTGATTTGAAAGAAAGAAGCAAGGCTTGAATCATTGGATAAAAGTAAAAGATAAAAATCATGATGCATGCAATACTGATGAAAGCCCAACCTGTTAAGTTCGACTTTGTTTGTATACTCATGCCTTTCTTAGCTGTTTTCACTATAATAGCCCCTTTCTTTATGGCCATATTAACCTTGGTCCTTTGTTCTACTGCTACAATTCCAGTAGCAGTAGAACAAAGGATCCTTAATTAATAATCTTGACTTCGAGCTACAAATCCATTATTTAATTTGTGACTCAGCTTGTGTTTGAGCGTTACCTAATGCTTTTTTAAGATCAGTTCCGTTCAAGTAATTTTGCATTTCTACAACTAGAAGATCTTCGATCGCATAAGTATGCATACCGTAGTTTACATTAGGAATTTTCTCTGTCCATGCAGCAAGATCAGAGATGGCTTTTTGACCACCAAAGAACTCATCTTCTTTTGTATAAGCATCGCCAGTTGCAGCAGCTTTGAAAGTACCAATTACACCGATATCAGTAACTAATGATTGATATAGATCAACATTAGAAGCGAAAGTTGCTTTTAGGAATTCAGCAGCAGCTTCTTTACCATCAACATTCAATACATACCAAGAGCTACCACCAAGGTTAGATGCATGTACAGATTCAGCTATGTTAGGAAGTGTTGGGAATGGAACAATCGCCCATTTACCAGATTGATCTGCCTCTGCTTTAACTGATGCAGTGATCCAGTTACCAGTAGGAATAGTAGCAACTTCACCACTATTGAATGCACCAACGAATTGGCTCCAGTCAGAAATAACTTTAACGAATCCAGCATCCATAATATTTTTATAAGTTTCAAATGCTTGAGCTAAAGCTGCGTTATTTGCAAGAGCAGGAGTTGTTCCATCCTCTTCCATATACCAAGAACCAGCAGATTGAATCATCATACGAATTAATCCAAGGTCATTAGGGTCTTGTGTAAGCATATCTTTACCTGTTTTAGCTTTTACTGCTTTTCCGATTTCAATATATTGATCCCAAGTAATATCTTGCAGATCAGCTACAGTGTAACCAGCTTCTTCTAAGTAATCTGTTCTAACATATAGTCCAGTTACACCACTATCGAAAGGCACGCCATATTGCTTACCGTCGAAGCTTGTAGAACCGATTTTGTAATCTGCGAAATCTGCAGTGTTGATGAATTCATCAAGTGCGAAGAATGAATCTGGATAAGCTTGAAGGAAACTTTGAGCGCGATAATCTTCGATCAACACAATTGTTGGAAGACTTTTTGAAGTTCCAGAGTTAAATCCAGCATTCAATTTTTGAATGATATCTGCTTGTGCATTTTCAATAATTTTAACTGATACGTCTGGGTTTGTTTTAGCATAAGCTTCTTTTGCTTTTTCCATTGCTGCAATATTGAATGCTTTATCCCAAGCCCACACTGTGATTTCTTGTTTGCCTGTTGTGTTAGAACCAGTATTTCCGTTGTTTCCAGTGTTTGTGTTGCTAGAACAAGCTGTTAGAAGCATAAAACTTGCTAACATTACTGTTAATAACTTCTTCACTTTGATATTCGCCCCTTTGTTTTCTATAATTTGAAAGCGTTTGCCGGCTAACGATTACATTATATCAACTACAAATATGCTCTCGTTAGCAATATATTTGTTTGGATTGGTCATATCTATTGTTCCTATTGGGGCTAATTTTATGAATTATGATTTTCTTTATATTTTGGTATTTTTTTGAGGCATCATTATAGGCATATTAATAATAATTCGAGTTCCTTGGTCTGGAGAGCTAATAATTTTCACTCCATAATTATCTCCATATAGTAATTCAAGGCGATCATTGACGTTTCTAATCCCTATTCCAGAGAAAAAATGACTAGAGTGTCGTGTACTCTTTTGCTCACTATTCTGCTTCAGATCCATTCCAATTCCGTTATCTACGATCTCACAAACAAGATTACTACCTTCTCGAGATATCATAACGTATATATACCCATCATTACGTCCGCGGAATGCATGGAAAAACGCATTCTCGATAAACGGTTGTATAATTAATTTTGGGAGCTGATACTCTTTACAGTTATCATCAATAAAATAACTTACATTAATTTGCTCTCCATATCGAATATGATTGATTAACACGTAATTTTTCAAGTTAACAAGTTCCTCTTCAACTGAAATTGTTTCACTTGCATTACCGATTGTATTTTGCAGTAGTTCAATTAGTGCATTAATGGTCAGCGTAGCTTTCTCTTTATTACCTTGTTGAACTAATATTTTTACCGAAGCTAATGTGTTATAGAGAAAATGCGGATTAATTTGCATCTGTAATGCAGATAATTCAGCATTTCGTTGATCTTTCTGTGTCTTTATAAGTTGGCTAATGTAGTCATTAAGTTCATCTAACATGTAGTTATAAGCATTACCAAGCTCTCTAACTTCATAACTGCCTGAAACGGTGAAGTAATTCCCGAAATTACGCTTCGTAATTCTCGACATTTGTCTTGCTAGTAATGTTAAAGATTTCGTAATGCGATGCGTAATGATGAATACAATAAACAGCGCTATGCAAACTATTAAAGCACAAATAACAGCTACCACCTTAAAGTTCATCATCTGACTTAATGCAGCTCTTTTATCTACAGTATTCACAATAAATAAGTCATAAGTGGGTAAATATTTTGCTATTAAAAGATGCTGTTTACCTTCCCATTCAACTTCTATTACGTTAGATCCATTTGTGTTCATCTCAACAACTTCTGACAATAATTGTCGCTCATTCGTACCAATTAAAGAATTTCGATTTGAAGACATCACTAATCCATCTTGATCTAACAAAAGTACATCATTTCCGACAGTTGTAAATCCAGTATAACTTTTCTTAAATTCTGATTCTTGCATCGCAAAATAAAGCGTGCCATACAAAAGACCACTCGAACGGTCCATTAAAGCTTTTGTAGTTACAATAACAACTTTATCATTTTGAGCAGTTAATGATCTCCGATCTAGATGATATTGCAGTTTTCTAGGTTCTTTTAATGTATCAATCGTTATTGGATCATCGTTCATGTCCATATAAGTTAGTGGCCAAAAAGCACTATCCGTCGAATGACGATAACCATTCATTCCCGTTATCATCATCGTAATTGGATATGTGGCAACTGTTGATTGCAAACGGTTCATCTCGTTAGTGACGAGATAATGGCTTCGTAAAGCTTCTATTGTCGTTTCATTATTAACAGTTAAAAACCTTTTAATTTCTCCACTGCTATTGGCATTACTAGCTGTCATTGAAACCGCATAATTCATATTTTCTAAACTCGTTTGAATTTGAGTCATAATTTTACTATTCGTTATGCTAAAGGTATCCATAAATACTTTTTCAGACATCTGCAGCATAACTAACCAAGTGAGTAATGCTACAGTAATTACACTAATCAAAGTTACGGAGAACATTTTAATAAATAATCCTTTAAATTGAAATTTTTCCTTTAGCCATTTCATCACAGATCTCCTTTCTATGTCTGGTTACCTTTACGATATTGGCTCGGTGATACCCCATTAATTTTTTTGAATACCTTAGTGAAATAACTATGATCAGAATATCCTACTTTCTCACTAATATCAGAAATCGACAATTCACCTTTTTGTAGCAATTCTGCAGCCTTATTCACACGAACACGATTCAAATATTCACTAAATCCTTCATCATTATGTGACGAGAAAAAGCTTGATAAATAAGATGGATTGAAGTGAAAATGATTCGCGATATCCGTTAAATTAATCGGGTCCATATAATGCTGCCTTATATAGCTAAGGATCATCGACATATTAGGATTTACTGATGTTTGTTTACTCATCGCTAATGTTACATTCATTTCATCAATAAAGGCATGTAGTTCTTTTAAGGCATCGGAGACGTGTTTCGCCTCATTAATTGATCTGAAATAATTATATTTCTTGTTTTCAATAAGCTCTGTATCCATTTCTAACTTTCCCAAAATGATTGTAATATTGAACACAATGTTGCCTAATACCGTCTTGAATGCAAATACATCCTTCTCATAATCAGTTGATGCGTATTTGATATAATCAAATAAAACCTCTAAAGCACGATTGAAATTACGTGATTGCATTAGCTCAGTAAATTGACTCATATTAAATTCAACAGAGTCGGAATGTAGTTTCGGTAATTCATTTCGTATAATAAGTGTCGTATTCTGTGGTAAATAAAAACGGTACGAGCACATTTTCAAGTAACCTTGATGATATTTTTCATATAATTCACTGATTTTTGTAAATGGATCTCCTAATGTCCAACACAGGCCGGTTACATTTGCGGTGGAGTGAATAGCAAAACTACGTATCTCAGCCATTATCTGCTCCCAATCACGATCGTTCATATTCAAAAGATACACAGCCATATTATTATCAGTAGGCACGACCATTGCCACGATTTTTTCCTCATATGAATGAAACATCGTACTTAATTGCTCAAGCCAAAACTCTTTATTAGCATTTTCAATGTATTTCATCTCCGCTCCAAAGAAACGAAAACTATTATGTGGAAAAACATTATGAATACTTTCCATAGAGGCATCCATCTCATACCCTGACATTAATTTATCAAGTGTCATCTTAACGCTAAGAAATTCATCTTTATCATTTTCAACAAGTTGTAATGATGGAATTTTTTTTGCTGCCCGCTTTAAAATTGTTAATAATTGATTAGCTTCTAATTTCGGCTTTAATATATAATCTGCTACGCCACTTTGAAAAGTTGATCGCACATAGTTGAATTCACCAAAACTACTCAATACAACAACTTCAATTTGAGGATAATTACTTTTTAGAATACTTGTAAATTCAACACCATCCATCAATGGCATTACGATATCAGTAATGACAATATGCGGTGATAATTTTCCGACTAACTCTAACGCTTCTTTACCATTTGACGCTTCTCCAACGATACTGAACCCTTCGCTCTCCCAATTCAGTAAATGCTTTATACCTTGTCTTACTAATACTTCATCGTCAACAATTAAAATTTGACAGGTTGGGTTCATCATTATTTCCTCCCAAAACGTTTCATTATCTTCTCGATACTCTTCTAAATGAAAAGTTTTATCAAAAAGCTTATATTTCATCGCGTATGTTTATATAATTTTCTCATTCTACATCAAGTTTCATATTTTTCATATGGTATATTGCAATTCCATCTATTCGTGCAAATGTTTTTTATTTCAGTAATTAACATTACTTTATATCATGCACAAATAAAAAACCTATAAGTCATGTGAGCATGATGCAGATGTTTGCACCATAATCTCACTATTGACTTATAGGTTTTTGGAATAAAATTTCTGCGAATGTAGCTTTGCTTCTTCTGCTGTTGTTACACGATTTCTAGCCCATTCTATTAATATGCGGTCAATATACCTTAAGCTTAACTTTCCAGAAAATACAGATTCTTTCAATGCAAAGCGAATGATTTCATCTGAGTATCGATCTTGATCAATCCAAGCGCCGATCGTTTCATATTCCATTGGTGATAAAGGTCTACCAAACTCTTGTTCAAATAATGAAAATAGATCTGCAGATTGATCTTGATGAACAACTTTATTTACTTTCTGACGTTCAACTTTCTTCGATGCACGCAGTTCCTTGGCATACCAATTCGTTGCAAGCATATACCAACCAGACCAATTATAAGTTTCACCGATAATATCATGAATTGTTTCCTGCTCAATCGTTAGGAAACCGCTATTAAAAAGCTTTTGTAGCCACCCAGTAATGACATGACTATGTACACCCATCCGCTCAGAAAGCTCCTCAGGAGTTGGGAAAGGATTATGTTCAACCTCTGCATACTGAATAATATGTAGTAATAGCATAGCTTCTGAATCCTCTAAACCAAGGGCACGATAACTACGAAGTAACAGGGAAGAAACTTGAATTCCACCTTCTTGCAGTATCACATTCATACCATGGGCATATGCCTTCCAGATATGATCACTCATAATATCCCTCCCTTCTCCTTATTTAGCTCTATATGTATTTTTGCTGTTGTTGTTGCCCTTAATTTAAATAAAGGTTCAAAAAGCGGGCTTTCAGAATCGAGAAGATGCCCCACAACGAAAACGAGTAGCACAGCGTACGTTTTGTGTACGTGAGCACACGCAGGCTTTCGATGGGGGAGCATATTCGATGTCGAATAGTCTACGTTAGTATACACATCGTGATCAAAGTCCGCTTTTTGAACTACTTCTATTTTACGAGATTATATGTGTCTCTTGCGATTAATAGCTCCTCATTCGTCGGCACGACCATGATTTTCACACGTGAATTTGGAGTTGAAATGACGCGCGGCTCTTTGCTACGTTTTGCATTCAATTCCTCATCAATTTCAATACCTAGGAATGTAAGACCATCACATACTGCTTTACGAAGAACAACTGAGTTCTCACCCACACCTGCAGTAAACACCATCACATCAAGACCATTCATAGCAGCAGCATAGCTACCAACATATTTTCTTACACGGTATACATACATATCGAATGCAAGCTTAGCATCTTCGTTCTCACCCATTGAATCGGTAATTTCTCGCATATCAGAGCTTAGTCCTGATACTGCCAGAAGTCCACTATGCTTGTTCAACATAGAATTTACTTCATTCAATGTTAAGTCTTCTTTGTTCATAACGAAAGGAACGATTGCAGGATCCAAATCACCACTACGAGTACCCATCATAAGTCCTTCAAGCGGAGTCATACCCATACTTGTATCGAATGATTTACCATCCAGAATTGCTGTTAGACTACCGCCGTTACCAATATGGCAAGTAATCATTTTTAAGGAAGCCAAATCTTCTCCAAGCACCTTTGCAGCAACATCACTCACATATGCATGAGATGTTCCATGGAATCCGTAGCGACGTACTTTATGACGTTTGTACAATGATTTTGGAATTGCATATAGATAAGACGTTTTTGGCATTGTTTGATGGAAAGCTGTGTCAAATACAACAACTTGCGGTACATTTGGCAAGTTCATTTCAACAGCTACAATTCCCATCATATGCGCTGGGTTATGAAGTGGAGCAAGCTCGAACAATCGTTTGATCTCACTTTTCACTTCATCTGTTACAATAACAGAATTTTTGAAAATTTCGCCACCATGTACAATACGGTGACCTACAGCATCTATTTCTGCCATTGACTTCACTACGCCATGTTCGGAATGAATTAACATATCTATAACACGTTTAACCGCAGTTACATGGTCCAATATTTCTTTAACTTCAACAACTTCTTCTTTACCAACTGGTTCATGAGTAACGATGGAAGAATCCATTCCAATACGCTCTACTCGACCACTAGCTAGTACAGATTCGTTCGTCATATCGAACAATTGATATTTCAATGATGAACTTCCAGCATTAATTACAAGTACTTTCATTAGATTCGATCTCCATCCACATCATATTTGAAAAATCCTACTCCAGCTTTGACTCCTAAATGTCCTGCGCGTACCATTTTTTTAAGTACGAATGATGGTCTATATTTCAACTCACCATATTCACGGAACATATTTTCAAGCGCAGCTTGAACGGAATCTAATCCAAAATGATCAGCCATTTGGAATGGACCATATTTGAATGAATAACCAACACGCATCGCGTTATCGATATCTTCTGCTGTAGCAACGCCTTCTTCAAGTACATGAAGTGCCTCATTGATTAATAGACAGATCAAACGAGTCGTTACGAATCCTGGAGATTCAAATACCATAACTCCTTTTTTCTGAATAACAATTTCTGCAAATTCTTTTGTTGCTTCAACAGTAGCTTCTGATGTTTTCAGACCACGAACAATTTCAACCATATCTATCGTTGCTACTGGATGAATGAAGTGCATACCAATAACACGTTCAGGTGAACGCGTTGCGCTAGCGATTTCTGTTAAGCTAAGTGAAGATGTATTACTTGCAAGAATTGTATCAGAACTTGTTACTTGATCAAGTTGTTTAAATATTTCTTTTTTCTTATCCAAATCTTCTGTAATGGACTCGATAATTAACTCACAATTCGTTAATTCTTCCATTTCAGTGATTGCATGAATACGAGATAGAATCAATTTTTTTTCTGATGATGTGATAGCCCACTTCTCTATTTGTTTATCTAGGCTAACCTCAATCATATGCAAAGCATGTTCTAGTCGGTCTTTAGAATTTTCAAGCATGTAGACATCTAAGCTGTTTTTAGCTAGCATCTCAGCAATTCCTTGACCCATTGTCCCTACTCCAACAACTCCAACTTTCTTAATCATAGGTTTTTCGTTTCTCCCTTACAACATTTTGTCCTTTACATTATACCTCTTTTTTAAAAACTTTGTAGGCTCAGTAAGCGCTCTTATGCATTTTGTCATAAATTTTTCTAAAATCTTTGGTTATTTAACAATAAATTTCTAAAATTGTCACCACTAACAAACTCATCTTCCATTAAATGAGGCATCGTTTTATCAAATATCACATAATACTCTTCTAATTTTTGCTTTGTCTTCATCAATAATTCATTTAAAACTTGATTTGTTATTGAATTCCAACGATCTGGTGTCATCATGCTACTATCAATAATTCCAACTGATGTTAATCCTGACTCTACCATAGTCTTTACCAACTGCAATGCTTGATCAAAATCACCCTTTGATCCTGTACTACGCTCACCATAAAATAATTCTTCAGCAACTGAGCCACCTAAAGTAACCATAATTTTGCCTTCGATCTCAGTCTTTGTATATAAATATTTATCAGTTGTTGGTGTATGTCGTACAAATCCAAGTGCACCCCCACGTGGAGTAAGTACTACTTGTGCTACTGAACCGGGGGCAGTAACTTCTGCCATAATAGCATGACCTAGTTCATGACGTGCTACTCTTAATTTGTCTTCATACGTTGCCTCACGATTGTTTTTCTCACCCAATAACACTTTATCGATAGCTGCTTGTACATGTTCTCTAGTTATACGCTCATGTCCGTCACGCAACGTATAAATTGCCGCCTCATTCATAACGGCTTCAAGTTGTGCACCTGAAAATTGATACGTATCTTTAGCAATTTGATCAAAATCAACATCTTCGTGGAGTTTTTTATTCGCTGCATGCAATTCAAGAATATGACGACGACCCTTTTTATCAGGTAGAGATACTTCGATATGTCGATCGAATCGACCTGGTCTAACAAGTGCTTCATCTAATATATCTTTTCGATTCGTTGCTGCTATTAGTAATATGTTTACTTCTGCATTATGGTATATACCATCTAATTCGGTTAAAAGTTGATTTAATGTTTGATCATACTCACGATGTTGTCCACCGTCACGTTTCCCACCAATCACATCTATTTCATCGATAAAAACTATCGCATTTTTCTTATTTTGATCTTTCGCTTGTTTTCTAGCTTTAGTGAATAATTCACGAACCCGATTTGCTCCTGTACCTACATACTTCTCAACAAATTCACTACCTGATGCTGCAATAAATACACTGTCCGTGTAATTAGCAGCAGCTTTAGCTAACATTGTTTTACCTGTACCTGGAGGACCCGTAAGCAGAATACCTTTCATCAGTCGAATACCGCGCTTTGCTATTTGATCACGTTGAACTAGAAAGTCTAATGCTTCTTGTAATTCTTGTTTAACATGTAATTGACCACCAACTTGATCAAATGTGATGGGTTCAATGAATGATTTGTTTTGTTTCTTCAAACTAGCTAACCCTAATTGTTTATTCGGTTGTGTTGCCATCATATAGATCACTCCGAATAAAATCACACTAAATATTCCCGCTCCTATATTAACGAAAAAACCAATAGACACACTTAATATTGCGACAAATATACCGACTGCAATTTCCTTAGCATAGTTACGCATTATTCCATACCCCCATCTCCTGATTGTTGATCGGAAGTAATACATGTTTAATTAAATTATCTTTACTTAATGTTACGTATACATAGTTTGAATCGATAGATGCGATTGTCTCTAATCCCTCTACTTGCTGCTGGAGAGAATCCATTAAAACTGGCAACTTGCTATACTGTTTGGAGGACATCGCTTCAGCAACAGTGAACAACTGGTTTTCCCAAAGTGAATCAAGTTCGCCCTGATCTTGCTTAGCGAGTGTAATATTAATGAGATCCGATTCTTTGGAATGTTTGGACATGATCATTTCTATTTCATGCACTGCATCTTCAAGACTCGCATTAGATTGAGGAGAAATCTCAATCGTGATGCGCTCTGCTTCTTGTTCAATTGGTAAAGTTACCAATGAATACTGGGCTTGCTTCAGCTGTGTTTCTAGTGGTTTTTGCTGTGCTACATACTGATAAGTAAATCCACCAGTCACTGTAACTATAATCGTAATAATAAATGCGATAATCATTGGCTTTAGCTTGAAATTTTGCAATTAATCCACCTCAATTATCAATATATAAATTTCATATTGTTATTTTGTATATCAAATAGTATATCATTTTTGCTACACGATTTGATTGCATAAATAAAGGAAACGAGACCTTTATGATCTCGTTTCCTTAGGAATTGTATATTCATTTATTAACTTTCCATCACTCATTGCGTAAAATGCGTAGATGGTATAGTCACTTGCATTCTCACTGTAATGTACTTCCCATGCTAGCTGTCCAGACAAATATGCTTCTTCTATTGTAATATTTTGTGCTGCTGGATTTGATGATTGCAGTCTTTGTAATATTACTTCTGAAGATACAATTGCATCCGTATTTACAGATGTTAGAATATTGTTGTCTTGCCAAACAGCATACTGTTCTTGCCCATTCCAAGTTTTGGCTAACAATATCCAATACTGTTCTTCCCATATATATTTCTCAAGATAGCTTTCAGTGGATAAGTCATATTGTTCTTGAAGACTAATGCGTACTGCAGCTTTTTCATTCCAACGATCCATCTGAATACTGCGATAGAACATGACCAGTAGAACAGTTATGAGAATAAGGAACAATATACTGAAAGTTATCCATTTACGTGGAGTCATCCATGCGGAACGTTTCTTATCTATCGCTCTCATCTTATTTCAACAGACGCTCAAAGCTAGCTTGCGCTTCATAGCGAACTTTCTCCTCATCCATAGTAAGTAACTTTCTATTACTTACAACTTGCCTGCCATCAATCCATACATGTGCTACGTCTCTACCATTGGCAGCATATACTAGATGAGAGATAAGATCAGTTCTTGGGAAGAAATGTGGTTGATCAATATTAATGGCAATAAAGTCAGCTTTCTTGCCAACTTCAAGCGTACCGATCTCCGAGTTCCAAATTGCTTCTGCCCCCATCGAAGTACCTAGTTGCAAAGCTGTGTAAGCAGGAACTACTGTCGGATCTCCTGTAACTCCTTTATGAAGTAATGCCGCTGCTCTGATCTCTTGGAATAAATCTAAGTTATTATTACTTGCAACTCCATCAGTTCCTAGAGAAAGCTTCACTCCAGCCTTCAACAATTCAGGTACTCTTGCTACACCACTTGCTAGCTTTAAGTTACTAATCGGATTATGAGAAATAGAGGCACCTCGAGCTGCCAACAACTCAATCTCCTCATCCGTAAGGTGAACAGCATGTGCTAGCAAAGCCGGACGACTGAAGAAACCAAGATCATCTAGATGTGCAACCGGACGTTTTCCATACTCGTCAACATTTTGCTGTACTTCAGCTTTTGTCTCCGACATATGAGTATGTAACGGCAAATTCAAATCATGCGCTGCTTGAACAATACGAGCAATATAATCTGGAGGACAAGTATAAGGTGAATGAGGAGATAACATAGTAGATATTCTACCATTACCTTGACCATTCCATTGTTTTGCAAATGAGATTGCATCCTCTAATTTGGCAGTTTGTACATCAGGAGGACAAAGTCCAATTACTCCTCTCGTAAGAAAAGCACGAATACCCGCTTCAACCGAAGCTTCAGCTACTTGTTCCATACGGTCGTACATATCAACAAACGTTGTTGTACCACTAAGTAACATCTCAGCTATTGCCAAATTACTTCCTGCTCGTGTATCTTGATCAACATATTTCTCTTCCATTGGCCACATTTTTTCTTGTAACCACACTTGTAAATTCAAATCATCTGAAAATCCACGAAGTAATGTCATTGCAGCATGACCATGTGTATTAATTAGACCTGGCATAAATACAAGTCCTTTACCATCTACACGTTCAAAACCTTCTACATCCTCTGGACTAGCTTCACCTATATATGTGATAACATCATTAGTTACAACCATATGTCCATTCAAAACTTTTGGTGTAGCTCCTGCCATTGTAACGAATAAGCCGTTCTCAATCCAAATCTTACTCATCGTTTGCCTCCTCTTTATTATTTAAATAATATGCTAAACTCAATAATTCTTTCGTAAAATCAGCATATTGAATACGAACACTGTCCGGAGCACGTAGTATTGTAGGTGCGAAGTTAAGAATACCTTCTATACCAGAATCTATTAATTGATTCGCAACATTTTGTGCTTCAGAAGCAGGAACAGTTACGATGCCAATCCGAATATTTAACTCATCAATCTTATCAGCTAACTGTCCCATTGGTAGTACAGTTAAGTTATTAATTTCTGTGCCTACTTTACTTTCCACATTGTCAAATACAGCAACAATTTGCATGTTATCATTACTGTATTTATTATAATTACATAATGCATGACCGAGGTTACCCGCACCTATTAAGGCAACATTAATCGTTTGATTTATTTTGAGAATATGGCGTATTTTATCAATAAGATAATCCACTTCATATCCAATACCTTTACGACCAAAGTCTCCAAAGTATGCAAGGTCTTTTCTAATTTGTGCGGGATTGAAGTCTAATCGATTACCAAGATCTTGTGAGGAAACCGTTTGAATTTCACGACTTTTCAATTCATGAAGTACTTGCAAATATATAGGTAATCTTCTGACAACTGCTTCAGAAATTTTAGTTTGCTTCATCCGTTTTTTCCTCCTTTAACCACTCTTCCATCCGCTTCGGCATTTGACTCGTATGCATCGTTTCGATTTTCGGACCAGGTAATGAATATAAAAAATGTTTACCATAGTAAGCTTCAATTACTCTAGTATCATATATGATTACAATCCCTTTGTCAGTAGCCGTACGAACTAACCTACCAAAGCCTTGTTTGAAGCGAATAACAGCTTGTGGGATAGATAATTTCATAAATGGATTTTTCTTTTGTCTAAGTAATAATTCCGATTTCGCCTCAACTAATGGATGATTAGGAGGTTGGAAAGGTAATCGAACAATGGCAAGACATTGCAATGATTCTCCCGGAATGTCTACACCTTCCCAGAAACTACTTGTACCAAGTAACACTGATGCTTGATTTTGTAGAAATCTTCTCGTCAATTTAGTTCGATTATTGCTATCAATTCCTTGACCAAGCACTTGAATATTACTGCTTTGAAGCGCAGATTTTAATGGATCATAAACTTGCTTTAACAATCGATAAGAGGTAAATAATATGAGCATTTTACCGCCAAGTATTTGAGCACTTTCAGTTAATGATTTCACTAATTTATCCAAATAAGCTGCATCTATATTAGTACCCTTCAACACAGGGAAATCACGAGGAATAATGACTAAAGCTTGCTCTCGATAATTGAACGGTGAATCCAGCATGACCGCTTTCATCCGATTGGAATTTTCATACGTAGATAACCCAAGTTGCTCTTCTACATATTCGAAGTTTTTCTGAATAGATAATGTTGCCGATGTCATAACGACAGTATCTTTCACTTCAAATAGATACTTCTTCAACAATCCACTAACATCAACAGGAGCGGATAACAATTGTAGCGATCTGAATTTATACGCTTGTGTGCCTTCCATCCAGTACACATAGTCTTCTTGCTCAAGTTTCATGAACATCCGCAATTCATCTTTAATACGATTCAAATCACGTAATATTCCATTCAAGTCAATCAGAATACTTTGCAAACCTGTATCTTCCTCAAGGCGCTCTTTCACATCTGTCGAAAGCTTCTCAAGCGATTTAACTAAACGCGACAATTGTACATGGAAGTTATTTTCAACTTCCATAGCTTCATTCCATTCGCTCGGTAATTTATGTCGATCTAAGCGGAACACCATACTTGCAGTTCCTTCAGATCCTACTTCATTACTTTGCGTTGAATCCGTAGTAACGATATTGTAGAGCCATTCAAATAACTTGTCCCAATGCTCTTTAATATCTTGAAGTTGTGGATACGCAGTATCGATTACTTCGTTCCACGCAGCTGTATGATCGTCATTATCTTCTTGGACTCGAATGCGAAGAGATGGAAGTACTCCAGTCCTCATATCTTTGAATAACATATTCATCGCATAGATATACGAAGTGTAGGTCATTTGGTTACCTAGATGTTTCCCGGCTACTTCCTCAAGATGATGTGCCTCATCTAATATTAAATTAGTATATCCAGGTAAAAGTCTGTGATCTGCTTGAATATCTGTAAAAATCATCGAATGATTCGTAATACATACATCGGATATGTTTGACTCATGCTTAGCACGATGATAATAGCATCGCTTGAACCAAGGACATGCGCGATTCAAACATGAATCTGCATCACTTGATACCGTACCCCAAAAGTCAGCGCCACGTAGCCCAAGATTAAGTTCTTCTTGATCACCCGTTTCTGTTTCTGACAACCAGATAACCATCTGTGCTGCCGTTACTGGATCATCAACAGGTGCAACGAAGTCCTTCATATTTAATTTATGTTCGAATTTCCTCATACAAAGATAATTGCCTCTACCTTTCAGTAATGACGCTCTGAAAGGAAACGGTAAAATTTCATTAAGTAAAGGGATATCTCTGTTGCGAAGCTGTTCTTGTAAATTTATTGTATGAGTGCTGACAATCACTTTTTCTTCTGCTTTTATACCGTAGTATAACGCTGGAATTAGATACCCTAACGATTTTCCTGTACCCGTTCCCGCTTCGATTAGAAGATGCTTATCTTCATCAAGTGCTTCATACACTTCTTCGTACATTTGAATTTGTGGTTTTCGTTCTTCATAATTTTCAAACATTTCTTTGAAGCGATTTTGCACATCTTGAATATATTGTTCAAAGCTAGTTACTCGTTCAAAATACTCATTCGCATTTTCTTTTTCTCTGGCTGATGTTTCGTCAGCCCAAGGTGTAGCCTTTAATGCGAACTGACGATAATAATCATATTCGGCTGAATCAAATACAGATTGTTGCTCGATTAATTTTTCAGTATAGTTCAAATACCAGCCAATATCTCGCGACTCATCAAAAAATGAAGATAGCCGCTGCAATGTAAGCAGCGGCATAGAACGAAGCTTTGATACACAATCAATGAAAATATGAGCTGTAGCCAGTGCGTCACTATCCGCACGGTGCTGCATTTCATGTTCTACTCCTAATTGCTCAGCTACCGTTCCTAACTGATACGAAGTAATGGATGGGTACAAAATGCGTAAAAAATCCATTGTATCTAGTCTTCTCCCATTAAAAGGAAGATATCCACATTGGTCAAGGGCATGATTCAAAAAATTAGCATCAAAGCCCACGTTATGAGCAACAAGAACAGCATCATCAAGATGTGGTATTAACCCAACTAAAGCATCATTCAAATCAGGAGCATCTTGGACATCACTAAATTGGATCCCTGTAAGACCAGTAATAAAAGCAGGAATCTCAACCGTTGGCTTAACAAATGTACTATACGTATCGATGATCTCTAAATCATCTGATACAACGACTAGTCCAATTTGTATAATTTCATCCAAGGCACTATGTCCAGTTGTCTCCAAATCCAAAATGGCATACTTCATTCAATGACCGTTCCTCTCACGTACAGATCAACTCTGTGCTACCAAAATATAATGATAACTGCTTTGGCGTCTCCAAGCAGCATTGTAAATTTTTAAGTGAATCCTCAAACTCTGGATAAATAGAATAAGCTTTACGAAATAAGTGCTCCGCTTGGTTCATATTCAATTTAATGGCATGAATACAGCCAAGTGCATTAAAACTTAATGCTAACCATTTAGGAAAATCGCTTAAAACAGTTAAAAGTTGAAATTGTCTTTGTGCTTCATTCCAGTTACGCATATGCATTAATGTCATACCATAATATAGTCTTGCCATATTACATTCTGGAGTTGTGGTTACAATTCGACCAAATAAATCTGCTGCTTCAGGGAACATAAAAAGTTTATAATAGCCTTGAGCTCGATCAAGAATAAGTTCGTCTTCAACGGGTGTGAAAAGATCACACTCATTACATGGTTGCACTTGCTCTGTATATAACTGCTTAGCAAGTATGGCTTCTGCAATCGACGATTCATCTAATGCTGTAGATTGCTCAGACATTCCACTTGTAGCCTCATGTTCTCGCTCACGATAAGACTCGAAAAATACTGCAAGCTTTTCTTCAAATGACACCCAATGATCCATAAATAAGTCATTCGTTTCCTTCAACTCTTGAATTCGAAAACAGTACTCTTGTCTTTCCTCATCATCAGCTTCTTCATAATGCTGAATAATGTAATCGAGCAACTCATGCATCGATGAAAACATTTCACTTATCATACCGTATCCCGCCTTCTTTTGAATGTAGGAGTCTACGGTCATTTTTTGTTGAAATTGAACTTTTCATTCAGCATGGGATTCGTTACATAAACAAGGGATTAACTTGATTATAGTATGGTCGAGTGAATTTCACCATTCATAAATTGTGTCGGCTTGTTATTATTGTCAAGGACAACGATTGTTGGCTTGTAAGAATGTGCTTGTTCTTCCGTCATTAAGCTGTATGACATTATAATAACATTGTCACCTGGTTGTACAAGTCTTGCAGCTGCACCATTTAGACAAATTACGCCTGTTCCACGTCCACCTTTAATAACATAAGTTTCTAATCGAGCACCATTATTATTGTTAACAATTTGAACTTTCTCATTTTCTAATAAGTCTGCAGCATCCATTAAATCCTCGTCAATGGTAATACTTCCAACATAATTTAGGTTTGCTTCTGTTACCGTAGCGCGATGCAACTTAGATTTCATCATTGTTCTATACACGCTCAATCACCTCTCCAACTTGAAATAACGCATTATCTATTAATCGGGTAGTACCGAACTTCACGGCAACCGCTACTATAAATCTTTGGTTTTCAAAACTTTCAGCAATAGAAAGTCGATCTTGCACTGCTGTTAATGAAGGATAATGCAATAATTCTACATAATCAATTTCACCCGAAGTATTCGTGATAATCTCATTGGTAATAAAAGCTACACATTCATCAGATGTCATCTTATTGTTATCTTTAAGTTGATGATGCAGTTTGTTCAGCGACTTACTTAATGTAGTTGCTTCCATTCGATGTTTTGCTGATAAATATACATTTCGCGAACTTAATGCAAGTCCATCTGGCTCTCTAATGATTGGACAATGAACAATATCTACGTTCATATCAAGATCCTGAACCATTTGTTCGATAACAGCTACTTGTTGCGCATCTTTCATTCCAAAATATGCTCTTTGTGGTTGCACAATATTGAAAAGCTTACTAACAACTAGACCAACGCCATCAAAATGCCCTGGTCGAGATGCACCGCAAAGGCGACTTGTTACTTCTTCTACTTTAATTGTAGTTAAAGGTTTTTTCGGATACATCTCTTCTACAGATGGTAAAAACACAATATCAACACCACATGATGCAGCAAGTGCTAGGTCTCTTTCTTCATCACGCGGATAACGATCTAAATCTTCGTTAGGTCCAAATTGCATCGGATTCACGAATATACTGAGAACAACCACATCATTATCAGATCTAGCTTCACGCAATAAGCTAGCATGGCCTTCATGTAAGTAACCCATCGTAGGAACGAATCCAATCGTTTGTTGATGCTTCTGGGCGTCTCTAATCGCTAATCTTAGCTGTTGCTTTGTGCGACAAATATTCATGTTGATTATTCTCCTCTATCTATTTGCTACTTATCCTGATTACCATATAAATTGTCTATATTATGATTTGGAGATTGGAAAGAGTGCTCCTCTTGTGGAAATTGTCCAGATTTTACATCTGTAACATATTCCCCTATCGCATTACGAATGATCTCTCCAAGATTAGCATAAGTTTTTACAAATTTCTTCGCATAATTAGGTGAAGAATATTGCAGGATATCGTGATAAACCAGCACCTGACCATCACAACTTCGACCTGCACCAATTCCAATTGTCGGTATATGCAACTTTTGACTAATAATAGTCGCGATTTGCTCTGTTACAAGCTCAATCACGATTGCAAAAGCACCCGCTTCTTGTAATGCGATCGCATCATCTAACAATTTTTTCGCTTCGCCTTCGAGTTTACCTTGTACTTTATATCCACTTAGTTGATGAACCGCTTGTGGAGTTAAACCGATATGTCCCATTACTGGAATACCTGCTCCAACTAATGCTTTCACATGCTCAGTAATTTCAATACCACCTTCAAGTTTTAATGCTTGAACATGGCCTTCTTGCATTATTTTTGCTGCATTAATTAGAGTGTGCTCTTTGCTTATACCATAAGTCATGAACGGCATGTCTGCGACTATAAATGTATTCGTTGCTGCTCTTGCAACAGCTCTCGAATGATATACAATATCATCTATCGTTACTGGGATCGTTGTATCGTATCCAAGTACTACATTTCCTAAAGAATCTCCTACTAATATAACATCAATTGCTGCTTCCTCTGCAAGCTTAGCTGAGGGATAGTCATATGCTGTTATTACAGAAATAGGATTTCCCTCCTGCTTCATCTTAGCCATAGCGGAAATCGTTAATCTCTTCTTCATGAAGTTCAGCTCCTTTAATTGTTGGTCAACGCAAAAAAACCTTTTAGCCATGCTAAAAAGTCCCCAAACATACAAAGGAAATCATCAATAGTAATGCTTCCTTCTGTCTCGGTCCTTTAGGCTCTGAGCAGAGTGTGCATTCTAAAACCTAGATTAGAATTTAACACAATTTCTAGTGCAGCTTCAAAGAATACCGCCTAGTACAAATAGTGTATCAGAAAATTGTTTTGTCGTAAATATACGAAGGGTATCACTTCAAATTCGATGTCGACTAAGCTACAACGAGTTACATCGTTATCAAAGTCCGCTTTTCGAACTACCTTTAACTTCGCCCATTTCTGCTGAATAGATCTCCTTCTCCGTCCCATCTTCAAGTTGAACAACGATAGAACCTGCATCTGTTAGGCGTAAAGGTGTACCCATAAACGTTTCAGTTGGCGTTGTGAGGCTTACTTTGTGACCTAGAGAAATAGCATTAGCTTCCCATAAATTCGCTATGTTTCGGAAGCCATCCTGTTCGTATATTGCCATTAACAATTCCCACTCTGACAAAAACAGTTGAATAAGTTCCGTGCGATCAATTACTTTTCCCATAATCAAGCGCAATGAAGTAGCTTTAAGTTGTAATTGCTCATCATAGTCTTGTGCTGATAAGTTTGCATCTATACCTATTCCGGCAATGACATATTTCAACATTTGATCTTCAGCACTTGACTCCAGTAAAATTCCACTTATTTTTTTCCCTTGATATAACAGATCATTCGGCCATTTGATTCCTATTTCTAAACCTGAATAAGAACGAATCGCACGACAAAGGGCAACGGCTGTTAAAAGTGTTAATTGTGGTGCTAATTGAATGGGGATATGTGGACGTAAAACTACACTCATCCATATCCCTTTACCATATGGAGAATGCCAATGGCGTCCAAGTCTGCCTTTTCCTTTATTTTGTTGTTCCGCTATGACGACAGTCCCTTCTTCAGCACCATCTTCTGCTAATTGCTTAGCAACAATTTGGGTAGAATCAATCGCATCATAATGATGAACATTAAAGCCGAGACGTTTGCCTTGAAAATGATGTTGCAATTTATTGTGGTCGATAGCGACCGGTTGATATATCAAGCGATAACCAAGTTTTGTAACTGCTTCGATTTCATAGCCTAAAGCTTCTAATTTTTTGATTTGCTTCCAAACAGCTGCTCGACTAATTCCTAATTGTTGACTAATCATTTCTCCCGAAACATACTGTTGTGGATGTTGTAATAACATTTGTAATAATGGTGACTGTGTTGTTTCATTCAATGATTATTCACCCCAAATCTTTTGATGAAATCTATCCGTATTTTCACTTTGTCATTCTCCAATTCACCAATAGCTACATGTTTCATAATATATGCCAATTGCTCCTTCACCCATGTGCCGGAAGGTTGTCCACTCCACTTCATCAGGTCATTACCTTTGATGCGAAGTTCTTTAATAGAATGGATGTGCAGCGATTGATGGATTGTTGAAAGCTTCTTATATACAGATTGTGCGAAGATTGGTGCAAGTTGGTACAACCATAATTCAAGATAACTTAATGGATTGGATAATAATAGTTCTAACCAATAATTTTGTAATACGTGTTCGTCTTCCTCGCGTACTCGCATTATAGATTCATGAATTGAAAGGCATCCAACAATGGTTGCACGTTGCTCATTGGAGAATTTAAGCGCTCGTAAATCACTTGCTGTCTGTTCAATTGATAAATTCGAGACAAGGAATATCGCTGCCCATCGTGTGTGTATATGAGTTAGCAGCTTTGTATCTAGCGAAACAATTTGTGTAATATTTATCTTCTGCCAACTTCTCGCAAGAAATAATGGTTCTTTTGTATGTAACAACAAACCTGTTCGCTTAAGTAGATGTACTCCTCTAATAAATGATGAGTGCTGAAGCATACGAGTAACTTCATAACTAACTCTCTCCATCGCGATAAAAGATAACAATGAAGCTTGCTTGGAAATAGCTCTCCATAAAGATAATACAGGAGTTAGTTCGTACGTCGTGCTAAACCTTACCGCTCGTAACATTCGCAATGCATCTTCCTCAAACCGTTCATCACTTCTGCCAACACAGCGTAAATGTCCATTCATAAGGTCAGAATAACCATGGAACGGGTCATGAAGCACAAAATCACGATCTAAAGCCATTGCATTCATTGTAAAATCTCTTCGCTGTAAATCTTCATAAATATGTTGTACAAAATTTACTGATTGAGGTCGACGATGATCCTCATATTGGTCTTCAGCTCGATATGTAGTAACCTCATAGCTCTGACCCGATTCTAATACAGTAACTGTGCCATGCTGTAATCCAGTAGGGATGCAACGCTTGAATACAGACATTACTTGCTCTGGTCTAGCACTTGTAGCGATATCAACGTCGGAAATATTCCGTTCTACAAGTGTATCTCTTACTGCACCACCAACAATGTATGCAGTAAAACCTGCATGTTGAAGTTTATCTAATATAAGACAAGCTTCAACTAATGCAGGCTGAATGTTCTTTTTCTGAAGTTGGTTCTTCATTATAACCACCTAATTTGTTAGGAGAGACATATATCAGCAGAAAGAGGCTCAATTTCCGACTCTAAACCTAACACTTTATAATAAATACTTTCATATTCATACGTAATACGATCATTGCAGAAATCTTCTTGAGCACGCTTAATACAAGCAGCTTTGAATTTTTCATGTAAATTCTCATCACGTAATAAAAGTAATGCATTGTCAGCCATTGAATCTACGTCGCCAATCGGTGAGAGAAATCCAGTTTCACCATGTGTAACAAGTTCTGGAATACCTCCTGCATTTGAACCAATAGTTGGAACACCACAAGCCATTGCTTCAAGCGCAACTAGTCCAAAGCTTTCTTTCTCAGAAGGTAACAATAACACATCAGCTAACGAAATAATTTGAGCTACATCCTCTTGTTTCCCGAGGAATAGCACTTTATCTTCAAGACCTAGATTATTTATTTTACATTGAATTTTTGTTAATTCAGGACCTTCGCCGACTAATAGTAGTTTAGAAGGTATTTGTTTCTGTACTTTTGCAAATATGTCTACAACATCCGAAACACGTTTTACTGGACGGAAATTTGAAATATGCATCAATATTTTTTCATTCGGTGCTGCATAATCATTCCGTAATGTAGATACATCTCTAGGATAGTAAATACGTTTATCTACAAAATTATATGTAAGTTCAATCGGAGTCGTAATATCAAGCAATTGTCGAGTCTCTCGAATTAGATCTTGTGAAACAGCAGTAACTGCATCACTTTGATGAATGGCTAAACGAATCAAATCTTTAAGTGACTCATCTTGAGCTAGAACAGTAATATCTGTTCCATGTAACGTGGTTACCGTCTTCATACCGTTATTAAGCATTTGCTTCGCAAGAAAAGCACATACAGCATGTGGAACGGCGTAGTGCACATGCAAAATATCAAGATTTTGCATCTTAGCTACTTGAGCCATTTTACTTGCTAAACTTAGATCGTACGGCGGATAACGGAATACATAATAATCATTCACTTCTACTTCATGGAAAAAAATATTTTTATGAAATTTCCCTAAACGAAAAGGGATACTATGTGTAATAAAATGAATTTCATGCCCTTTTTCAGCAAGTAATTTCCCTAATTCAGTCGCAACAACACCTGAACCGCCAAGTGTCGGATAACATGTAATTCCTATTTTTAGTTTACGCGCCAACGGCGACGCACCTCCTGTGTTCCTAACTATGTACCTTACATATGATTGAATTTCACAATACATAACTACAAAATTTCAACATGATCCCTGTCTACCATTCTACAACACAATCCCCAGCAATGTGTACACTTGTGGACACGAGCGAACAAAGATCGAAACTCCAAATATAAGCTCAATCCACTCACGCATAACACCCAGCAATGTGTACACTTGTGGACACGAGCGAACAAAGATCGAAACTCCAAAAATAAGCTCAATCCACTCACGCATAAACCCAGCAATGTGTACACTTGTGGACACGAGCGAACATTGATCGAAACTTCAAATAAAAGCTCAATCCACTCACGCATAACCCCCAGCAATGTGGACACTTATGGACACGAGCGAACAAAGGATCGAAGCTTCAAACATAAGCTCAATCCACTCACGCATAACACCCAGCAATGTGGACACTTGTGGACACGAGCGAACAAAGATCGAAGCTTCAAATAAAAGCTCAATCCACTCACGCATAAACCCAGCAATGTGTACACTTGTGGGCACGGGCGAACTAAGATCGATACTTCAAACATAAGCTCAATCCACTTACGCATAACCCCCAGCAATGTGGACACTTGTGGGCACGGGCGAACAAAGATCGATACTTCAAATAAAAGCTCAAATTGTTCACCTGTCAGCACCAAGAAGATGACATGAAGCTAGGAAACGAGAAGCGGAGTGTACGTTATTGGTACACGAGCATCACAGGCTTCCGATGAATGGCAACTTCGCCGCCGAATCCACGTCGTAGCATTCACATCGTGATCACAGGCGAGCAATTTGAGTTTCCTCTACAGGAGGGATACTGGGAATGGTTTTTTTGTTGCAAACCCCTCCGCAAACCGCCAGCCCTGTGCTTGGGCTAATAATGCGTCGCGGTACTCAACTGACTCTATATAGCGATTCGTTAATGGTGTACTGACTGCATCAGGCGTTGCAGATGTATCAAATTGAGATGCATAACATCGTAATGCTTGCTCTTTATCTGCTTGTTGTTCACTAATGTCAATTGCGATGGATACATTGCTCACATCATTAATATAGTAGAACAACACTTGATCAACTTTCCAGGCAGGTAGTTCTGGCATATAGTTACGAAGCTTCGAATTGAATACCGCTTCCTCAATCATTTTACTACATATAACATGATCAGGATGTCGATCTTCCCAATAAGGAGCAAATACAATTCGCGGACGATACTTGCGAATCTGAGCCACTACTTGATCAATCTGCTCTTTAACTAGTTGTAGCCCTCGATCAGGCAAACCTAGACAAGTACGTGCAGATAGACCAAGCACCGCAGAGGCCATGGCAGCTTCTTGCTGCCTCAGCTCCACGGTGCCATTAGATGACATCTCTGCTTTCGTCAAATCACATATACCGACCTTATACCCTGCTTGAACATGTTTCATAATCGTTCCGCCCATTCCGATTTCCGCATCGTCTGGATGTGCACCGAAAACTAATATGTCTAGCTGTTGCATTATTCTTCCACTCCTGGCTTGTATTTATGTACAAGTTCTCTCCAAGAGAAATCTCCTCGTTCAACAGCTTTTACTAATAACTCTGCCGTCGCTATATTTGTTGCAACAGGAATACCCTGTACATCACATAAACGAAGTAATGCCGTAATATCCGGCTCATGTGGTTGTGCCATAAGTGGATCACGCATGAATATGATTAGATCCATGTAGTTTTGAGCTACTAATGCACCAATTTGTTGGTCGCCACCAAGTGGGCCCGAGCAGAAACGAGTAATTTGCAATTCTGTTTGCTCCATAATTCGAAGTCCAGTTGTACCCGTTGAATATAATTTATGTGGTAAAAATACATGCTCATAAGCAATAACGAAGTTAACCATTTCATCTTTTTTTCTATCGTGTGCGATAAATGCTATATTCAACATTATTATTCTCCTCTTTAGCTGTAGTATAAATGTATGTTAGTCCATAATATGTTCGAATCCATATACTAATCCAACATATTTCATAACCTTTTTGACTGCCACATTAACACCAGGCATATACCCCGCACGATCGTAGGAGTCATGACGAAGTTTTAACGTTTGCCCATTTCCACCAAAAATAACTTCTTGTTGAGCAAAAACGCCAGGTAAGCGTACACTATGTATACGGAAACCTTCATAATATCCTCCACGCGCGCCTTCAATAGTCTCTTGCTCATTAGGATTTCCTTGACGTAACTCTTGTCTTGTTTGAGCAATCAATTCAGCAGTTTTAATAGATGTACCTGATGGCGCATCTAACTTCTGATCTCCATGGTATTCAATAATCTCAACATGCGGCATATATTTAGCTGCTTCTTGAGCGAATTTCATCATTAGTATAGCACCAATTGAGAAGTTAGGGGCAATTAATCCACCAATTCCTTTGTCATTACAAAGCAACTCTAATTCAGCAATTTGTTCAGGAGTGAATCCTGTTGTCCCCATAATAGGGCGTACGCCATATTCTATCGAAAGCTTTGCATGCTCATAGGCAAGGTGTGGAACAGTAAAATCAACCATAACATCTGCTTTTGTAGAACTTAGTGCTTCTTCTAAAGTTGAAACAACGGTTACTCCAGTTAGTTCAGAACCTACAATAAAACCTGCATCTTGACCTTCGTAAGAAGGGGCAACTGCAGATACTAATTGTAGTTGTTCATCTGCTAATACCATTCTCACAACTTCTTTACCCATACGACCACTTGCGCCTATTACTGCGACCTTAATTGTCATTGATGTTCTCCTTATTCTCTGAATCAATTTTTGTCCATCTATTTGCATCTCTTGTATTGAATTTATGCATAACCTTATCATGAGCAGCCGTAAGATCAATGTTCAGTGAATTAGCAAAGCAATTCACTATGAACAAAATATCAGCAAGTTCTAACTCAATAGAATTATCTGCCTCATCAGGTTTCTTGGGCTTCTCACCGTAAGTGTGGTTAACTTCTCTAGCAAGTTCCCCAACTTCTTCAGCAAGTCTGGCAACTAAAGCAAGTGGACTGAAATAACCTTCCTTGAATTGTGATATGTAATCATCGACTTCACGCTGTAGTTGTGCTAAAGATTTCTCAGCCATATTCATACGCCCCTTCTTCAAGAACCATTCCCTTATATGTTACCGTATCAGTATTAATAAAACAATGTTTTTTGCGAGAGAAAGTAAGGCATACTAATGCTTGATAATAAACTGCGCGAAAAGGATTGATTCATATGCCATACAAAATAAGTACCTCAATAAAACAGCTAATTCCTATTACGATAGGTGCTGCCTTATACGCTTTTGGTTTGCAAGTTTTCGTAATTCCTAATCAGCTTATGGAGGGCGGAGTTACAGGAATAGCTGTTCTTTTAAATTATATTTTTAGCCTTCCAATGTCTATCACTACACTGATAATCAACATTCCACTTTTTCTTGTAGGCTGGAAAATACTTGGAAGCAAAAAAATGGTATATACGATATATGGTTCTGTAATGTTATCAATTTTTCTCGCATTATTAGAATATTCATCTCATCGTAACTATCTCATAGCATTTGATCAGAGCTATGATTCTATGCTTATCGTACTCTATGCGGGCGTAACACTCGGGGCTGGCCTTGGCATCGTATTTCGCTATGGAGGAACTACTGGTGGTATTGACATTATCGCCCGCATTCTTTCTCGTTGGCGTGGATATAGTATGGGCCAAATTATATTAGTATTTGATGCAATAATTATTGGTGTTTCAGTATTCTACATTTCACTTGATAAAATATTGTATACGTTAGTGATGGTTTTCATTGCCTCAAAAATGATTGATTTCATTCAAAATGGCGCTTATACAGCAAAAGCATTCTCCATTATTACAGATCGTGGAGATGAAATTGCTCAACAGATTACGATTGAGCTTGAAAGAGGAGTAACGATCGTACCCGCTTTAGGCGCCTATTCTGGAAAAGACAAAAAGGTCGTATATTGCGTAGTTCCGCGCTCCGAGACTCATCGTCTGAAGCAACTTGTTCGCAATATCGACCCTATCGCATTTATCGTTATCAATGAAGTGCAGGATGTGCTTGGAGAAGGATTTAAAGAAGAGGATTAGCAATATCTTACCTACAGAACTCCAATTATACCTTTTTCACTCCGTAAGGTGCTTGCTTGTATTTGCGATACGCAGTAAACGTTAACAAGCCTGAAATAAGTGCACCGATTAACAAAGCTAACGTCGTAGGATTCCATCCACTTGAGGCGCTCACTACTGGAACAGTGATCGTCTCTTCTGCTTGAGCAAATAAAGTATGAATCGTCTCTTCTATATTATTAATTGCAGACTCTATTTCCTTAAACTGCTGTGGTGTCCATGTTACTTGTGAGGATTCTTCAAAAAAATCATTAAGCTGATCTGTACGTTGAATTAATTCTGTCATCCGCAACTCATCTCCAACCATATAAGCAGCAGTTTGCATGCGATCAACTCTTTGTTTGAAAATTGTTAGATGAGCAACGACAGCATTCGTCTTCTTATTGTCTGTTATTGTGAATGAACTCGCTCTACGTATAGATTGTAAATCATCTAACAATACAGACTCATATTGAAGCCAAGGTCCATGTTCATCTTGTAAGAGAGCATCACTTGCTAATAGTAATGAACTAATTGGTTCTCTCCAAACTACATTCGGTTCATTTTTAATTATTCCTTGCTCGATCGTTAATACGTCTTGCTTCATTTGTTTCCAAGCGGTAACTGTTCCATATTGTAATAACTCAATATTATTGAGTTGATTCTTTATATTTTGCAAAGTTTTATAAGCTGCTTGCTTATGTGAATCATTCCCTTGAGCATATAGTTCGGAAATTGATCGATCTAATTTCAACAAACGAACATAGGTTTGATCTTTGACATCACTTGTCCCATTTGTATCGTTATATCCTAATACGGAAGCTCCGGAAGATAACAAACAGATAATACAAAATAGTGCTAGTAAAATTATTTTAAATTTCATAACAGCAACCCCCCTATTTCTATCATATGGGGGGTATGGACAAGTTATGACCGTATTTTCTTTTTCCATACAAGATAGCCTACTAATAAACTAGCAAGTGATAAACCGATTGTAAACCATTTCACTTCGGTAACACTATCATGTAATGCTCTTGGTAAAAATGGATAGATGCCATAGTGATAATCCAACGTATCGTTAAGTAATAGCCATCCTGTTGCAATACTTAATGAAATTCCACTTACACGCATGAACCTGACATACAGTAATGCTTCAAACGCCATCGCTAAATGCGATGTCATGAGCATATAGCTTTGCCATTCAAGCGGCTCACCTTGCGTTGCTCCCGCAATAATAATTGCAGTAGCCCAAACTCCATATTTCACTGAACATACTACTGCAAGTGATTCTATAATGGTACGACTCCATCTAACGAATCGGGAAGTTCCCTTTGGTGGATATAGCATGTAAAGAACGGCAATGGTAAAAAAGAGACTAGCGGTAGGTGAATCAGGTACAAATACTAATAACCAACGCCAATTCTCATAGTTGGCAATTGTCCATTGTAATTGACTATCATACCAAATATATCCATAGATTGTACCAAGTAAATTAATAAGGAACAGCGGCCAAAGAAAATTGCGATTCATTAAAAAAGATTTACTGAAAAACCATTTGATCTCCATTGATGATATCCCTTTCAAAAAAGACCTGATCGCAACTTGCGATCAGGTCTTAACAGATATGTTACTCTTGCGTTTGCTTCGATAACCAAGTTGCTAGTTGAGTAATTTCGTCATCTGTCAATGTACCCATTTCTTTGAATGCAGGCATTCCGCCTTCTGTACCATTAGCGATGATATTATGGATTTCTTCAACCGACTTAGAGTTACCGATACCAAGTAATGACGGTCCTACTTGACCATTAAGATCAGCAGCGTGACATGCTAGACATTGAGATGAATAGACAGCCATTGCTGGATCTTCTGCTTCAATTATAGCAGGTACTGCAGCTGCTTTCAACGGATTAGGACGTGGCTTACCCGCTTCAATTGCTTCTTTCGCTTTCTCAGCACGAACATGATGCTCTGGAGTCATTCCTTTTTCTTCAAGCTGATGTTGGTAATGGGACCAAGAAACAACTGTAAGATAAGTAACTGCCACAAGCGATAGAATCATTAGAGAAGAAGCGATAGGGCGACGATAGAAACGACGCTCTTTACCTGTATCAAGGAATGGCGCTAATAGTAATCCACCGAACATAATCGCTGGAATTATTAGTGTTCCAATTAATACATATTGTTGTGATACATATGGATATTTCAAAAATTGGTATAAGAATAAGAAATACCAGTCTGGCATCGGAATGAACGCTGCATTGGTCGGATCTGCTGGGTAACCAAGTGGAGCTGCTTCAGCCATTACCCATACTAGAAAACCAACTAATACTACGCAACCTACCATCCACTCTTTCAGTAGAAAGTTAGGAATGAAGGCTTCCGATTTACCTGGATAAGCCGTATAGTCTGGTGGCGTGGCATCCATATTCGTACGTTTTACACGCGAATCACCAACATACACAACTTTCTCATTCGATTTATGACTATGTGCCATAATTGTAGCCTCCCTTCGCTTATAGTGGACCAGAAATTCCTTGTTTACGGATCATAATAAAGTGGGCAGCAAGCATTGCAATTAATGCACCTGGTAAGAAGAATACATGAACTGCAAAGAATGTTGTCAATGTTCGAGCACCTACGATGTCGCCACCATATAAGATCTTAGCAATATAATCACCGATTACTGGTACAGATGCAGCAATTTGCACCCCTACTTTAGTAGCATAGTAAGCTTTGTTATCCCAAGGAAGTAAATATCCTGTGAAACCAAGGCCTAACATTATGAAGAAGATAAGCATTCCGACTACCCAGTTCATTTCACGAGGTGCTTTATAAGAACCTGTAAAGAAGACTCGTAGTGTATGTAAGAACATCATAACAATAACTAAACTTGCCCCGAAGTGATGCATACCACGAACAATATTACCAAATGGAATTTGATGTTGTAAGTAATCAACACTTGCATAAGCATTAACGATATCTGGTACATAATACATTGTTAAAAACATACCTGATAGAATTTGAATGACAGTAATGAAGAACGTAAGACCACCAAAGCAATATACGAATGCTGAGAAGTGATGTGCTGGGTTAACATGCTCAGGAACTTCATGGTCAGCTACATCTCTCCATAGCGGCGTAATATCAAGACGTTCGTCAATCCAGTTGTATATATTTTTAAACATCTAACATACGCCCTCCTATACTCTTGTGTTTGGAATAATACCGCCAATATAAACGACGCCATCTTTTACAACTACTTCATACTCATCAAGTGGTGAGTTTGCAACGGCAAGATTTTTGCCGTCTTTGGAATAACGCGCATCATGACAAGGACAGTCATATTCGTTTTTTCCGTGTGTATTCCATGCGATTGTACAACCTAAGTGCTTACAAATTGGAGAAAGTGCAAAAACTTTTCCAGCTGAATCTTTGGAGATCCATGCTACCTTTTGAGTTTCACTTTCATACCATGCGTCAACTTGATGTACCTTGAATTTTACTTCTTGCGGCTCAGTTGTAACTTTATTTTCATCTAATACTTTAACCAATGTACTTCCGCTTCCTTTAGCCAATAAAGGATTTACTGCAAAGCGAACCATTGGTAATACTGCACCCCCTACCATGAAGGCAGTAGTGCCGCCAAGCGTGTATGATAAAAACTGACGCCGGGACATATCTTTTCTTTGAACCGGTTGATGTTCCGACTCATGTTGTTCATGGTTACTCATTTTCTGTTCTAACCCCCTTTGCCAACCAATTCTTCCGTATTGCTCAAAAGCAAAACCACATGACGAACTAGGACATAATTATAATAGCCTAGCTACCAAATACCGTCAAGAATTTGACAGGACATTTGCGACAATTAGGAAATATCGTTCATTAATTTGTTGTCAAATTGTCACATTTGGCATTCTATCGGGATTGTTTTCCCCTATTATAAGCCAGTTTATACATAATTAACATGAAAATTATGAATTATTGTGACGCCACAGTTCACGAATTTGTAAATTCACTTGTTCAGCGGAAGGGTTTTCACCGTTTTCTGTTGGTGTAATCCACAAGTCCGCTTCATTTAATTGAAACGCAGTATGTAATTTTGCCGTAATAAGGATGATATACTTAAATCCTTGTCCTTTTAAAGCGCTACAATATGAAGAAATTTGCGAATGAGCAGATGGATCATCACTTATATAATGGCATGCAGGATAGGTAACAACTCTACCCTTGAAAGGGATCTCTACTAGATCCATAATATCTCTAAGATTTTCTAATGCTAACGTTGCTTCAACAGGAGATTCACTACCATCTAATCCGGTTATCGGTAGCAAGCATGTATCGAGATATGGCTTAAGCTCTTCCCACTGCTCCTGTTCAATTTCACTAAACTTCAATGTCTGTCCCTCCTGAAAACTATTAATTCTTTTTGAACTACTCCTATAATATTACATAAGAAAGCCTTCAAATGCTATAGCACTCGAAGGCATTCGATATCATTACTCTATTCTAACTGTTTCAACTGATTACTAAGTTCGTAGAATAAATGTTCATCACCTGTTGCAAGTGCTTCATCTATCCCTGTTTCCAGCTTATTGCGCTGATAACTTTTTAGAGCTTCGTCTAATATCATTTCTGCTGTTAATCCTAACATCGCTTCGTATTTTACATTCATCTTGTCGATAGGTAACACCTCCATAACGGTGCTATACATTCCTATACTCATATCCTTTAGTTACGTAGCTTTCCATTGTTCTTTTCATTCTAGCTAGATCATCTTCCGTTAACTCACGAACAACTTTAGCTGGAGTTCCAAGTGATAATGTATAGGGCGGGATTTTTTTATTTTCCGTAATGACAGCACCTGCACCTATTAAAGCATATTCACCAATCTCTGCACCGTTAAGTACAATAGCCCCCATGCCGATTAAACTTCCTCTCCCAATTACACATCCGTGAATGATCGCAGCGTGTCCAACAGATACGTCATCCGCTAAAATAAGCGGTTGAAACGCATTCACATGTCCAACAACACCGTCTTGTATATTACAGCGATCACCAATCCGAATTGGAGCTAAATCACCACGAAGTACAGCATTATACCAGATCGTGCTTTGTTGACCGATTGAAACTTCTCCAATTATTTTTGCACCTTCAGCAATAAATACTTCACTACTAATCGTTGGCATTAAGCCTTTATACGGCAATAGCATACAATCATCCCTCTCATAAATTAGAGAGATTCTAACAATGAGGTATTAGATTGTCAATGTTTATTGTTGCCCATTGGTAAGCTCTCTACCATTTTTTGCCCGAAGACAGATCTTTTGATTACTATTCCTTGCTCCGTTTCACCGATTGCGATCAAACCAAAGTGCAGTAACATTTTTACAATGCGTTTATGCAAAATAGCTCCAGCAGAATCGAAGTAGTACGGTTTAATATAAGGTTCTAGTATAGCTTCAAAAGATTTTAATGTAGTCCAATCCTTGGATAAGCTACAAATCCAATAATATAGCGAAGTAATATTCGGAATTGCACCCTTATACAACTTTAGCCAATGAGAGATTATAGATTGCATCTCTTGATTACTCATGTTGTCTTTTACGAGTTCTCCACCTTTGGTTAAGGCAACTACATCGCCATCGATACATAACCATCCTTTGGCGAAGCAATAATCATACATGAATGACATTCGATCTGGATATTCACCAAATCCTTTGCCATACCCGAATTTCCATGCACCTTTACCTGGTAATTCTTCTTGTATTGCAAATAGTTCATTTAATTGCATAACAAATCTTCTGTGCATCGTACCGTCCAGAGCAACATTCGGTTTGTAAGTGACTATATAATTGAGCATCACCTTCAAATCAAGTAGTATTTGGCCACCTTCTTCTCGATAGATCGATGGTTCTGTCCCACGCTCAATAGCTACCGACATTACTTCGCCCAATGTTGCTTTGAATCGTTCCTTCAAATCTTGGGGAACATGAAACAAATAGCGATCATTGCCACCGTATCCATTGAATAACCAACCTTGCTGTTTGAATTTTGCAATAATTTCACGTGGGGTCAATTCAATTACTTGTTGCTTTGTAGACTTTTTCGGTTTTACTTTCTTTTGCTTCTCTTCTACAACTGGAATGTTCGTACTGAGTACTTCATTCTGAACTGGAAATCTACACTGTTGTACTCTTGCTAGTAAGTCTTCTAAGCTAAAGGACTTCCGAGTTTCAAACAATAAGTAATTGACAAACCTTAATTCCTCTAGCTCCATTTTTGCTAATTTCTCTTTAATGACATCACGTCTATGTACGGTTGCTAGAATGGACTGAATTAATTCATGCTTTGAATTTCCATTACACTCACAACCATACACAGAAGCTATTCTTGTGAGTTGAGTAATATCGGCATAGCTAAGCATATCTGATAAATTCATTGGAACTCCTTTCCCGCAAACATCGTAACTACGTCAATCAAAAGTTCTAGTTTATAGTTTCTAGTATTACTATTTTTACTTTTTTCATACTTTACTACGAAAATTGTCTACAGAACTCTGCTAATCATCATTCCATCGCTTAATAGACAACAATAAAAAGGCAATCTATATTGACTCCTAATGAGTGAATATAGATTGCCTTCGTTAATTAATTTACTTATTAATACAGCACTTCTTAAACTTCTTACCACTTCCACAATAGCAAGGTTCATTACGTCCGATTTGTGGAGTAGTGTTCACATTGGTCTGTTGTGGTTGAAGTGAATTGTCACTTTGCTCGCTATTTCCTGTTAAACTAGCAGAGTTATGACCTTTCAAAAACCATTGAGCTGTATGATTATACATAATAATTAGACGCGGTAATAATAAATTCATCGTTTGATCATCTTGAATCACTAGCTCGCGTTTCATATATTCAACTAAATGTTGAAGTTGTAGCCCAGCACGAATTCCAAATTCTGCTTGATCTGCAATAAGATTTGCATCAAGTTGTAATACTCTGAATTGTTTCATCAAGAAATCAACTAGTAGTTGATGCGCTTGCGTCCTTTGAATGTAACGCTCGCCTCCCGCTTTATTCAAATCTAAAGCAGTGATGTATGCAAAATCCAATTCTGGACGTTGGTTATGTTCTCTCACAATTAGTGTTGGATCAGGAATAGCAGCATGATGTATAAACTGTTCATTCAATCCTAGATCACTGTGATAATGACGATAATTAATAATTAAATGCATATATGGAACATTAATTTGGTTAAATACAGCATATCTAGAAAGAATATTACCAAGTTGCTCATGTGTAAGAGCGCCATAGTAATACATCATACCTTTCACTGTATTAATTAGACTACTATTCAAAGCTATTCGTTTATGATCTAGTTTTTGCAGATAGTTATCAACTACACTTACTAGTTCGTCAGGCATTGCAACAACATCTTGACCATTAATCTTGGTATGGAAGAGCAAGCCCAATTCCAACCAATATTGAATTTGTTGCGCAGTCAATTGTTCGTTGAAAGCAATGATACCTTTACGACGTACAACCTCTTGTAAAAGTTGAACTCTCTCCTCATCAAATAGTTCAAATAAGGAAGGTAATTCTAATTCATAAGCAGTTGGCAATTGTTCAATAATTGTTAGCTTAAGTTGCTCTCTATTTAACTTACTCACATTTTTGATAGCGGCATGCTTACGTATGCTTGTCAATATATCTTTAGACAAACCTTCAAGCGCATGGTGCAAATTAAACACTTGACTCCCTTGAGCGCGTGCAGCATTTTCTGTAGCTACTGACATTTATAAAAGCCTCATTTCTCATTCGTAATAACGTGTCCAAAATTATATGATACCGTAAATTACAAAACAGCACAACAATCGTTCATTATTTCCAATCATTTGAAAATGAGTGAATAGATCATTAAGAAGCTTTATTTCGCTAAATTAGTTAGTAATTATCGCTTCATTTTAGGTCAGGCAATTTGCCACCTGTAACAATTTCAAAAAAGTTCAGCTAAGTTATTTTTATCTAACTTAGCGTATTTACTTACACTCGTTATAATAATTTCCACCTTGTCATTATTCGGACTAATCCTATATCAGCCAACTTGACTGCATATCTTTATTTGCATTTGATCTGTCGTTTACTTTTGAACTTCCATGTACGTTAGAGCTATCATTCACTTTAGAGCTTCCATTTACATATTCGAACTAAATAAATATATATATTTAGACTATGTTACATCTTAATATTGATTTTCAACCTGAAGAAAACCGCCCTCCGTGCCGGCGATTTATTCAGCTAACGTTCCCCGTTAGAATTCCTGTAAACGAATAATTTGGACTTTGCATAAAAAAGAGCGCCTCTGTAACGTGTACACTTAAAAACGTGTGTATTTAGCGTCTATAAAATGAACCTAAATAGATAAAAGCGAATTCTCATTCAAATTGAATGGAGCACATGAGTAATGAAAATAATGCATTTAATGGTTGAACTTCCAGTAGGATTTTTTATGTTGTTCATTAACATTAACGGCGCTTCCGACCACTTCATCGGGAACGAGGTAAGCTAGGTATAATTCAACCGCTACCTCCTGCTTCAACACATCATCCGTTAAGAAGTTCCAACGACCACGCGATATCTGGACGCCTGAAGGTTAAACATTTGAGCGTATTTCCCGTCCATTCTCATAAGCTCTTCGTGTGAACCTTGCTCAATTATTTGACCATTTTCCATCATGAGAATGCGATCCGCCATTTTGGTAGTCGATAAGCGATGGGAAATGAAAATGATCGGTCTATCTTCTGCCTTCTCTAGCATGACTTGATTCAAATGGTATTCACTCATAGGGTCCAATGCGCTGGAAGGCTCGTCTAATATAATAAGAAGAGTCGGCTTGGCAAATACTCTTGCGATCGCCACCTTCTGAGCCTCTCCGCCAGATAACTCGATCCCGGCATCGTCAAATTCCTTAGTAACGGAAGTCTCGGTCCCTAGTCGCAAAGATTGCAGCTTACTTCCAAAACCACTTTTCTCCAGCGCTTCTCTTATCAGATAGGAATCGCCTGATGCAGCATGGTTCATGACGACGTTTTGAGAAAGCGTAGCAGCGAACAACTGATGATCCTGAAACACGGAGCTAATCTTCATTCGGTAATCGTCCAGCTTCAATTGATCGATTGGTATTCCATTTAAACGAATTTCTCCCGAGCTTGCATCGTATAGACGCATGATCAGCTTCGTCAATGTCGTTTTTCCCGCGCCATTGTAGCCAACGATAGCAATTTTTTCTCCAGGCTTGATGCTTAAATTAACGTTTTGGAGGATTGGCGGCCCGGATTGACCATATTGGAATGATAACTCTCTAAGAGTTAATCCAGTAAACTTATTCGGCACAGGTATTGGATCTTCAACTTCTATCAGACCGTTCTTTTGATCCAGGAAGCTTCTTAACTTCTCAATATACAGGCTGTTTTCTTGCATCTCGCTGATAAGCGTCGTCATATATTGCAAATTGCCCTTTAAACGCCAAGATGAATTGAGCAGCGTAACTGCACTTCCATAGCTTAACGTTCCTTTCACTAACGCCATAAACACAACATAAACGACGTACAAGCCGCTCAAAATCAACTCATTAAAAAAATACTCAGAGGAGAAGTTTAACCAGAACTGCTTTTTCGAATGCTTTTGCACGATTCCATGCATCTCTTTATGTGTATCAGTGAAATCTCTAAAAAATTTCTCCTTGATGGAATAAAGTCTTAATTCCTTCGCATAATCAGCCAAGTAAAACAACCGCTTCAAATAGATTCGTTTACGATCCTTTTCGTTAAGCTCCATCCTCATTTTGTACCTGATTTTATTGGTGATCATGCTGACAATCAGGGTTAAAATGAAGGACACGAGTACAAACAGCAGACCGAGCTTGTCAACGAACAGGAAAAAGCTTATAGATGTCATGATAACTGTCACGGATCTGCAAATTGTTCTGATGTTGTTTATCGTAGCATCAATTCGATTATGAGCATCATTGGCGCTCCACACATAATCATTATAAAAAACGGGATCGTCATAATTCGCCAAATCGGTACTAATCGCTTTTTCGTAGAGATCCATCCTTATCTTTTGATACAGCAATTCTTTTCCTTTAGGTTCAACGCTCTGGTAGTAAATACTGTCCAGCACAAAGCAGATTGCGATAAACAAAATTGTTAGTCCGATATATAAGGCAACAGTAGAAAAGGAAGTTCCATATTGAACGCTGTCGAACACAAACTTAATCAAAAGGACATGCTCGATAAAAATTTCGATTTCCTGCAAGCATGCATACAAGCATGTAAAGATGATATATTTGCGCGAATAGCGCAGCCCGTATTTCATAATAAACCAATTATTTTTAAGGACCCGATTAAAGCTATGCTTATTAGGCTTCATGCAGATTCACCACCTCAGCCAACTCTTCTTGATCAACATACTTTTCTGCTTGCTTTAAGAATAGCTCCGCGTATTTTCCCTGCAGCTGCATCAATTCCATGTGTGAACCAGACTCTTGAATTTCGCCATCCTCCATGTAATAAATGCGATCTGCCAGCATAGCGGATGACATGCGGTGAGAAATAATGACAACAGCTTTATCCTTGCAGGCTTCCATCATACTTTCAAAAATTTCAAATTCTGCAATCGGGTCGAGTGCGCTTGTAGGCTCATCAAGAATGAGTAGTTCGGCCTGTTGCGCAAAAATGCGCGCGATCGCAATCTTTTGAAACTCGCCGCCTGATAAAACAACTCCTTGTTCATCAAACTCCTTCGTAAGCATCGTATCTATTCCCTCCGGCAAAATGGCTACTTTATCGTATACTCTGCTTTTCTTGAGCGCATTTATGACGAGCTGGCGGTCTGCTTCGGTGTCCACATCGCGCATAAGCACATTCTCTGCAATCGTCATCGAAAAAATCTTAAAATCCTGAAATACGGTTCCATACAGTGAGCGATAGGACATGAGATCAAACTCTTTTATATTGCGGCCGTTTAACAATATTTCTCCCTCAGTAGGATCGTACAATCGCATCATGAGCTTGATTAACGTTGATTTGCCTGCTCCATTGTGGCCGACAAGAGCAATTTTCTCATTCTTATTCACTTCCATCGTAATATGGCGAATAGAGGGCCTATCTGCTCCATCATACGTAAATTGAAGCTGCCGAAATGTTAATTGCTGTATCGGCGGCGCGATTGGTTTGACTGGATCGGCATGCTCTTGGATTTCGGAAACATAGCTTAAAAAAGTTTTTAAATTTTCGATGTAAATGCCGTTTTTGTTGATCTCTACAAAACTGTCAGACAGCCGGATGAGCGACCACGCGCCACCAACCATTGCGCTTCCAAGAACGATAAAGGAGCTGATAGAAATCGATTGCTTAACAATGGCTAGATAAGCACCGTACAGCAAAATCCCTTGGAATATAAGTGTGAAGGTAGTAAATATTTTGAAAAAGGAAATGACTCCCGCCTTTACTCGATACTTATGAACGACAGAAATGACACCGTCATACCCTTCTAAATAAGTGTTTCTCAGAACTGAAAAAATGCGGGACAACCGAATTTCCTTGGCAAAGTGCGATAAATAAATGACACGGTTTACATAGTCCATTCTTCTTTGGTAGGGTACCCGCTCATCATTTTGCTGGAACTGAATTCGGTTCAGCTTTTTTCCAAAATAAAAATTTCCGATAATCGGCAATAAAGCAAACCATACCACCCACGGATCTATGGCATACATCACGGCAAATATACTAATCGTTGCAAGCGAGACGAATATTATTCTAGAGAGATTGGCAAGAACAGCGCTTACTCGTTGATCCGCTTCTTGTATGGCTTTGGTATATTTATTATAAAACTCATGATCCTCAAAGCACTTCAATTCCACGGATGCAGCCTTGCGAAAAAGAATGAGATACAGCTTCTCATATAACTTGAGATCGCTTAAAGGCCTGAAGCGATAATCATACCAATTGTCCAGTAAGACTAATGCCAATATCAAAACCAATGTCAGGATTATGAAATAGACAATTTGCTGAAAATCCCTTTCGATTGATATGGACTCAATGATGTACTTCATGAAATATACGGTAAAAAATACATTAGCAAGCTGTCTGCCGGCTTGAACTACAAATTCAGCCACCACTCTTTGCGGATGTATACTCCATGCTAATTTGAACATAAATAAGTTGTTGGCGATATTGACTTTAATGTGTTGGAATGTATGGCTTAGCTTCTGCAAGATCGTTCCTTCCCCCCTGTATCGTTAAGAGCATTCAATCAGCCTTTTAAAAATGCTCCACCTAATAATTAGTAATTCAAAATTTACTACAAGGGATAATGGAAAACAACCCCAGAAATTATATGTATTGTAATTTATAAACAAAAACATAATTTCTTCGTTTAGCACATCACTCCAAATCCATATTAGAAGATTTAAGTATGTTTTTTTGAAACTGCTCAGAAAGAAGTTTAGGAAAGCAGGAATTCAGCATAAGGATATGAGACGTATCAATTCAGCCATGTACGAAGGAAGGATTGTCGTGGTAGACTATGGAAATTTTATAATGGAGGCGGGGTAACTTTTTCATCTCAGGAGTAGGATGGGTCTGTAGTTTAAAGTTCCATCATGACATTGTAAAAGTCTCGTACATGACGGATATATGTACAAAAACGCCCTATTTTATGAATATATAAAAGGAGCTGCCGTGGCAGCTCCTTCATCGTTGTATACAGTCTTTCATTGAACTAACTTTCCTCGTTAGTTCAATGATGTATTTATTTTTTCAAAAAAAAAAAAAACGTTTAAACATAAAATAAGGATTATTTTTTATTTTCCCTAAAATAATCATGTACTAATCTTTCGTATTTATCTGCGACACTTCTATTTTTGTGCTTACTTCAACAAACTCCGATAATGTTGGCTCTAGCATAAGTTTTTCTCTCCAAACCATTTCATGCAACCTTTTC
The DNA here is from genome assembly GCF_024721975.1 of Paenibacillus endoradicis. Next base: position 47,628 of record NZ_JANQBB010000009.1, read on the forward strand.
CTTCCTCAATTAATTATGGCCTTCCATATTTAATTAACTTCTGTGTGCAATAATAATTCATGTCTAATTAAGTTTACTTAGAACTAGTTATAGGATTTTGATCAAGATGCTTGTTGCAATTATATAGTACTAGCTTCCATCCCGCTTCATTACGCTCTAATATCGAATACGATAAATTACCGATCCGCTCATCTTCTAGATCCGGAAAAAGTTCGAGCAACAAGTGAGCAATAAAACTACCATGCGTAACACATAAAATATTAGAAGTCGGATAATTTACATATAACTCTTCTAATAATTCAACCCCTCTAGAGCGCATATCCTCTACGGATTCTGCTCCTAGATCAAGACTTTTCCAGTCTTCTCCCCACTTAGCAACACGTTCTTCTAGTGTTGTGCCTTCAACTTGACCAAAAAAGCGCTCTCTAAGACGCTCATCGACAGTAAGAAGAGGTATTTGCAGTGTTTCGTAAATATGTACCCCTGTAACTTTTGCGCGCTCCAAATCGCTTGTTAACACGTAATCCCATATGGCTTCATCAGATTGAAGCCGATTTGCTAGCAATTTAGCTTGAGCAATTCCATTATCGTTAAGGGGAATATCTGTTTGACCTTGAATTCGCTGAATAGCGTTCCAGTGGGTTTCGCCGTGGCGTACTAGTCCTATTAACACATTCACTCTCTCCTTAAGGTAGTTCAAAAAGCGGGCTTTGATGACGATGAACGCACGAACGTTGCTTACTCGGCATCGAATATGTAACGAACTTGGGTAGTCTGGTACGCGTGTACCAGTATCGTACACTTGCGTTTCCTCCTCCCTCAAGTAACGTTCCATCTTCTTGGTCCTGAAAGCCCGCTTTTTGAACTTTCATTTGAATTAGGCAGTTCAAAAACCAGATTTTGATGACGATGAATGCACGAACGTAGCTTAGTCGGCATCGAATATGTAACGAACTTGGGCAGTCCGGTACGCGTGTACCAGTTACGTACACTTGCGTTTCCTCCTCCCTCAAGTAGCGTTCCATCTTCTTGGTCCTGAAAGCCCGCTTTTTGAACTTTCATTTGAATTAGGCAGTTCAAAAACCAGACTTTGATGACGATGAATGCACGAACGTAGCTTAGTCGGCATCGAATATGTAACGAACTTGGGTAGTCCGGTACGCGTGTACCAGTTACGTACACCTGCGTTTCCTTCTCCCTCAAGTAGCGTTCCATCTTCTTGGTCCTGAAAGCCCGCATTTTGAACTTTCGTTTCTAATTTATTAACTACCCAATAAACATCACTGCCGATCAAGAGTACTTTTTAAGCTATCTCTTTTCATCAATTCCCGAAATAAATCAGTACCAAACAAGCACTTCTTAACCATTTGTAGTAAAGTTAACTCCTCGTCCTTGTGAACCAATTTAACACTAGTATCGTCATTATTATGCCCAGCAGAGATAACGCTACATAATATTGCGGGAATGTTGGAACGACTTGCATTACTATCGGATCACTAATACTGGCAACAGGTATTTGACCTTTATAAATATTTGAACTCACAAAATTAGTACTCTCGGCCGTAGCAATATCTACAACCCCTGAAATGTTAGCTGCAATCGTGGATTTCGTATCTTCTTTATAATCAAAAATAAACACGAATAACGCTAGTGAAAACATCGCCAAGCAACATGCAATAATCATTGCAATATTACGCCTAAAATTCCGCGAGAAATGATAATTTTTTGTTGCAATTGGCAAGTACCATGCTTCTTCCGCATAAATTCTATCCATTACATGTTTGTTAATATAATCAATATTCGTCTGTTTTATGTCAGAATCATTGAAAGTATAATCAGAGAATGAAATGCTACTAAAGTCCATCTCAAATAAAGATGAGCAATGCTCGCAATCGAATAAATGTGCTTCGATTTCAATACGCAACGGATCGTTTTCATCCAGTTCCAAGTAGTTATCTATGAATTGTTCGATCTCATTACATTTCATTTCTGATTCATCCTTTCATAATCATCGCTTGATCTATCCTGCTCAATATATGCCTCAAGCTGTTGTTTCACACTGGCTCTTGCTCTGAAAAGCAAAGACTTCACAGAACTAACCGTTTGTCCCAATATGCTAGCAATTTCTTGATAATCCATTTGTTCATATTCACGAAGTATAATAGCAGAACGCTGCTTTTCAGGTAAATTATTAATCGCTTCACGTACCATTTCCATTCGTTCATTAATAAGAAGCTGCTGTTCTGGTGTAGCAGCATCTGAAATAATCGGTTCCATGTTGACTTCCTCTATCGATACATAAGCTGCTTTTTGCTTACGAAGTTCACTCAGTACTGTATTTCGCGCAATCGTATATAGCCATGTAGAAAAGGTTGCATCTATCTCGCGAAACGTATGCAAACTTCGGTACGCTTTATAAAAAGTTTCAGAGCAAAGATCCTCTGCGAGTGACTCTAGCTTTGCACTCTTCAACATATGATAGATAAAGGCCATGATTCTACGTTGATAGCGATTCATTAGCTCAGAGTAGAGCTCGACATTGCCATCCTTGATTTCACGTATTATCTGGGAATCTGTCATGACAGGCGAACCTCCTCCACCTGCAATTTATTCCCGAAATCCACTATACATGTATACTGAATTCGGATCAAAAAGTTGCGTTTTATATATATAATCAATCATCCTTAGTTTATTCGAGCATAACTGACAAAATCCTTCATCTTACATAAATTATCTTTTTTTCCATATGATCATTTATATTCATAGCTTCATATTCTATTATCGTTTATATTGACAGAAAAAAAAAGACCACTCTCAAGGAGTGGTCCGTGTCCATCTATGAACACAAGAGTTATTGGATAGGAGTGGAGAGAAACCATACTGTACTTTTATTATATGTATACGCTTCCAGTTTGTCAATAAGCGCTTACATTTTTATTTTTGTAATGTTTTTTCACATTAATATACAATTTACTTACTTTTATTAGTATTTTCACATTTCAGCTTTATGGAGAGATTAGAACATTAAAAAACGCTCATGAAAGGAAAATCCTCTCATAAGCGTTCAACTAATAACTTATTTCAAGTTATTGTTCTACTCTATATCCTTGTTCGCCTAATAATATAATCGCTTGATCAAGATGTTCCTGAGTTCTAAAACTAAGTTTCAACACTCCAGGAATTTGTTCCCGATTTTCGATAATTTGAATATTACTCAAATTAATTTGAGCTTTACCAAGTTCACTAGCAATGGAACCAATAATACCAGGATGATCTGGAATATCTACATAACAATCATAGATTGAATGAAGCATCCCTTTTCTTCTTTCTGGCATTTTACTGCGGAAGTCTCCAGCTTTACGGAAAGCTTCCACAATACCATCTCCATCACTTTGCTCGAGCAATTGTTTGAAATGATCCATGTTTTTCTGCCAATCATTAAGAAGTCGCAAAAGTACTTCTTTATTATCTAACAAAATATCGCGCCAAAGCGGTGGATCACCAGAAGCGATACGTGTAATATCACGGAAACCTCCGGCAGCAAGAGTCTCGTATAGTCCATTATTATCATTATAGCCTCGGATTTGATTAACAAGTCCAACCGCAATAATATGAGGTAAATGACTAATCGCTCCTACAATCGTATCATGAGCTTTCGCATCTACAGGAACAATATGCGCTCGTGTATAACTCAATAATTCGATTAATTGGTTCAGACTAGCTTCTGATGTATCTTCATCAGCTGTTAGCACGTAAAAAGCATTTTCAAGTAAGCGACTTGATGCTGCCTCTACACCTGAACGCTCCGAACCTGCCATAGGATGTCCACCAATGAAAACAGCAGAAGTTTGCTTGAACACTTGAGCAGAAGCCATTAGAGACGCTTTCGTACTACCCACATCTGTAATAATACATCCTTGTTTCAAATCAAGCTTACTAAGTTGCTGCATGTAATCATCCATCAGACCAACAGGAACACATAAAAATATAAAATCTGCATCTAATGCTGCTTCTTCAACCGAAGTCGTTCCGATATCTACGACTCCACGTTGAACATATTTATCAACAGAAGATGTACGATTAGAATATCCAACAACTGTAATATTCGGTTGTCCCTTTAAGCATAATGCGATTGAGCCTCCAATGAGACCTACACCAAATATCGCTACCTTTGTCATAAATTAAGCTAGCACCGCCAAATCCGTCAGAACTTGTTCTAGGACATTTATGAACTTTTCATTCTGTTCTTGTGTACCAACAGATACTCGAATATAGGTTGGGTATTGCTTCCATCCTGCTCGAATAATAATGCCTTTACGCAACATCAGATTGAATACTTCCATAGACGGCTTACGTACATCAACCATCACGAAGTTACCATGACCTTCGAAGAATTCAAGATTCATACGAGTAAACTCACCGTGCAAATAATCTAGACCTGCACGGTTTGTAACACGGCATTGTTCTAGGAACGCATCATCTTGAAGGGAAGCTTTTGCTGCAACTTGCGCTAAGCGACCTGTATTGAACGGCTCACGCACTTGATTAATGGTACGAATAACTGCAGCGTTACCTACTCCATAACCAATACGATTCGCAGCAAGTCCATACACTTTAGAGAACGTACGAAGTACAACTAAATTTTTAAATTTATCTAGTAACTGAACCCCGTCTGTGAAATTATCATCGAATACATATTCTCCGTAGGCTTCATCAAGCACAACTAGCACATGTTTAGGTACTTGATCTAAGAAAGAAAGCATATCTTCGTGGGCAATAATTGTACCGGTGGGATTATTGGGATTACAAATCCAAAGTACTTTCGTTTTATCCGTTGTTGCTGCAAGCATCGCAGGAAGATCATGCTTACCATCTTTTAATGGGACTTCTACTAACTTCACATTCTCGATCTCAGCATTATGCTTATATTGAGAGAACGTCTCATCTGCCATTACGGTCTCATCACCAGCAACTAGAAATGCTCGAGCAATCATTAGAATAATATCGCTAGAGCCTGTACCAAAAATAATTTGATCAGTATCGACATTAATTTTTTTTGCAAGAACATCTGTTAATTCAACACTTGCGCCATCTGGATACAAGTGTAGTTGATCTATTTCTTCAAGCATTGCTGCTTTTGCTAACGGTGAATAACCTCGTGGATTTTCATTGGATGCAAGTTTAATCACTTCATCTAATCCTAATTCTCTTTTTACATCTTCAACTGGTTTACCTGGTTGATATACCGGTAAATGCATAATATTTAATTTTGGCTGCATGGGCCATTCACCTCTTTGTCTATAATTGCATTAACGCGTTAAATAGTGACTACTTCATATTGTCTCATAACTTATATTACTTTTAAAGTCTATATTTATGTCTTTCATCTTAGTTAACATCACAACAGGAGTCGACTATAGAAAAAGTCGTATGTACGACAGACAAATGTCTATCATTCATACGACTCTATTTACTTAATAACTAGTGAAACCTATTAGTGCTTGGAATATTATTGATAAGGATACTACTTTTCTTTATCCTTTTAAACTAGCTACAAAATCGCCGATCTGTTTCAGTCCTTCTTGCTTCGTCGCTTCATCAGCTAGCAAAGGTAAGCTATTCTCGATCGTACGAACGATTGCGCTACCTACGATAACACCATCGCATTTACCTTCGAAACGAGCAACCTGTTCACGACTAGAGATACCAAAGCCGATCGCAATTGGAACTGAAGATGCACTCTTCACTACCGCTAGAAACTCATCTATACCAGTATGGAAAGTAGCTCTCTCTCCAGTAACTCCTAATGAAGACACACAATATACAAAGCCTTTTGCATGCTGTGTAATACGAATAACCCGTTCATCTGAAGTTGGTGCAACTAAAGGTATAAGGTGAATATTATATTGCTGCGCTAATTCTCTAACTTCACCATCTTCTTCAATTGGAAGATCAGGGATAATTAGTCCACTAATATCATTACTCTTCACAAGATCAAAAAATGGTCTAAGTCCAAATTGGAAAATAGGGTTAAAGTATGTGAACAGAATTAATGGAATTTTAACACCCTCAGCTCGCAACGTTCCACCTAGATTAATACAATCCGTCAATGTAATGTTATGCTGTAGAGCACGTTCAGAGGCACGTTGAATAACGGGACCATCTGCTAATGGATCAGAATAAGGAACACCTAACTCTATAATGTCTGCTCCTGCTGCTTCTAATGTCTTGATAATATCGACAGTGGTTGCAATATTGGGATCGCCTACAGAAATGAAAGGAATTAATGCAGTGTTGTTCTGCTCCTTCAATTCAGCGAATTTTTGATCGATTAAGTTCATTTGATTTACCTCCAATAATTTTTCATTAGCTTATTTCGCCAACTACTTTAAATGCAAGTTCAAAAAGCAGGCTTTTGCAAGTCGAGAAGATAAAGCTAATTTTCGGAAGGAGGAAACGCAAGTGTACATGTTTGGTACACTCGGGCCTACAATGTTTCTGCAAGAAACATACCCAGGAAGCGTATGCTAGACTTCCCAAGTTCGCTTTATGTTCGATGCCAATTAACCTGCCTGTATCACTTCATTATCAAAGTCTGCTTTTTGAACGACCCTTACAAATGAAAAGATCCATCGGAAGAATTACCTAAGTAGCCCATAATAGCTTCTACATCTTTGTCTCCGCGACCAGACAAACTTACTACTATCGTTTGATCTTTGCTTAACGTTGGAGCTAGCTTAATTACTTGTGCAATCGCATGAGCCGATTCTAGTGCTGGGATAATCCCTTCCGTACGAGAAAGCTCTTGCAACGCATCTAGCGCTTCTGCATCTGTAATAGGTACATACTCTGCACGACCGCTATCTTTCAAGTAAGAATGCTCAGGACCAATGCCTGGATAGTCAAGACCAGCTGAGATCGAATGAGCCGGTTGAACTTGGCCATGCTCATCTTGCAATACATAACTCATAGAACCTTGGAATACACCGTGACGACCTTTCGTCATCGTTGCTGCATGCTCATCAGTTTCTACGCCACGTCCAGCAGCTTCTACGCCTAATAACTTAACGCCTTCATCTTGGATAAATGGATAGAAAATACCGATCGCATTACTACCACCACCGACAGCAGCAACTAGATAGTCAGGTAGTTTATTTTCGTATTTCAATATTTGCTCACGAGCTTCATCACCGATAATACGTTGGAAATCACGAACCATCATTGGATATGGATGCGGACCAGTCGCGGAACCAAGAATATAGTAAGTATCCGTGACATTGCTAACCCAATAACGAAGAGTCTCATTACAAGCATCTTTCAATGTACGAGTTCCGCTAGTTACAGGCACAACTTCAGTACCCAGTAAATTCATACGGAAAACATTCAGTTGCTGACGCTTCATATCTTCCTCACCCATAAACACTTTACATTCAAGTCCAAGCAAAGCAGCTACTGTAGCAGAAGCAACTCCATGTTGTCCCGCTCCAGTTTCAGCAATGATCTTCGTTTTGCCCATACGTTTAGCAAGCAATCCTTGTGCAATTGCATTATTAATTTTATGAGCACCTGTATGGTTCAAATCTTCACGTTTCAAGTAAATTTTTGCTCCACCAAGTTTTTCAGTTAAGTTTGGAGCGTAATATAATGACGTCGGACGACCTGAGTAACGATATAGTAAATCAAGTATCTCCGCCTGGAATTCTGGATCTTTGGAATAGTGAAGATAAGCTTCCTCTAATTCTAACAATGCATTCATTAATGTTTCAGGAACATATCTGCCCCCGAATGGCCCAAAGCGACCGTTGGAATCTGGAACTTGTGTCATGCCTCTATCACCTTTCTGACAAACTCATTTATTTTGTGCAAATCTTTCATTCCATCTGATTCTACACCACTAGAAACATCAATTCCATCGCAGTGATAACTTGTAATTAAATCTACTACATTGCCTGCATGTAATCCACCTGCAACATATAGTGGCAATTCAAACTGATCTGCAACTGCTCGATATGCTGCAATAGCTTCCCAATTGAATGGTTTACCTGTCCCTCCACCGGGAGCATCTATTAGAATACTCTCAACATATGGAAGAAATGGAGTCAATTCATCTCTAATTTGTTGCTCCATTTGACTATGATGATCACGTTGCTTGTCGATTGAAATTACTTTCCACAATGCTACATTGGGAAAAGCTTCATGTAACTGACTATAGTATTGCGCATCCTCATTACCATGCAATTGCACGACATCAAGTGGAACATTTTGTAGTAACGCAGTCATTTCTTCAAGCGGATGATTGACGAAGACACCTACAGCACGAACTTTCGCTCCACTTAGCCGATGAATAGCAGCCACTAGTTGCTCAGCTTGAGCTGGTGTAACTTGACGTTTACTCGGAGCAAATAATAACCCTACTTCTTGAATCGGTAATCCTTCCATCGCCTCTATAGTTGCAACATCGCGTAAACCACAAATTTTGATACGCGGTTTAATAGATAATGACTCTAATATTTCTTTATTCATACTTTTGTAACCTGTCCCATTAACTGCTCAATCGCTTGACCAACATCACCTTGACGCATGAAATGCTCACCGATCAGTAATCCTTGTGCACCTACAGATCGTACATACTCATAATCTTCTTGACTCAGTATTCCGCTCTCACTAATGTTCAGAACATGCTCTGGCATCATACCGATCAATTGCTCTGTAGTCTCAAGTTTTGTTTCAAATGTGTGTAAATTGCGATTATTAACACCGATCAATGTTGCCTTATTCAATTTCAGTACTCGTTCTAACTCCGATGCATCATGAACTTCAACAAGAACGTCCATTCCTAACTTTTTCGCAAGATCGTGGAATTCGCCTAGCTGCTCATCACTCAAAATAGCTACAATTAGTAAAATACAGTCTGCACCAATTGCTCTTGCTTCATAAATTTGACGGTAATCAATAATAAAGTCCTTGCGCAGTAACGGAAGCTTCACCGCTTCTGAGATGCTTTTCAAATAGTCATTAGATCCTTGAAAATAATCCACGTCAGTCAAGACAGATAGACAATCTGCTCCAGCTGCCTCATAAGCGAGTGCAAGTTCTACGGGATGGAAATCTTCACGTATTAACCCTTTAGACGGAGATGCTTTTTTCACTTCAGCAATTAACGCTAAGTCCCGATTACGACCCCCTGCACGTAAAGCTTTCTCGAAACCACGGCATGGAGGAAGTGTAGCTATATGTTGCTCATATTCTTTTATATTGAACTTTTCTGCTAACTGCTGTACTTCAACTTTTTTCGTATCGACGATTTTATTAAGAAACATAATTTAATTCTCCTGTCTTTTGAATAAGCTGATCTAGCTTCATAGCAGCTTTTCCAGAATCAATGATCTCTGCTGCGATTTTCACACCTTCAACATGAGTATTTGATAGACCACCAAGGTAGATACATGCTCCAGCATTTGCTAACACGATATCACGATAACCATCAAGGCGTGTTCCATCGAATATTTCTCGAATGATCTGAGCATTTTGAGCTGGCTCCCCTCCAAGTACATCGGAAAGAGGACGAGTAACTAATCCTAATTGTTCTGGTGAAATATGATAAGTGGTCACAATACCATCTTTCAATTCAGATACTTTCGTTGCTGATGAAATACTAATCTCATCTAATCCATCAAAGCTGCTTACAACTAGTGCACGCGTAATCCCCAGCTCACGCAATACTTCTGCTATAACCTCCGTCTTACTTGCATCATAAAGACCTAGTAATTGACGATCAGCTCCAGCAGGATTCGTGAGCGGACCTAACATATTGAATATCGTTCTAGTTCCGATTTCTTTCCGTGGGCCGGCTGCGTGCTTTAATGAAGGATGATAAAGTTGAGCGAACATAAAGCAGATGCCTACTTCATCAAGACAAGTTTTAGCTTGCTCTGGCGTAACATTAATATTAACACCGAGTGCTTCAAGCACATCCGCACTACCGGATTTTCCTGACATTGCACGATTTCCATGTTTTGCAACAGTAATTCCAGCAGCTGCTGCAATAAGTGAAGATGCTGTAGAAATATTGAATTTACTTATTCCCGATCCACCTGTACCACATGTATCAAGTAATCCACTTTGATGACTGTCGACATGATTAGAAAAGCTACGCATCACTTCGGCTAGCCCAGTAATTTCCTCTTTCGTTTCACCTTTCATTCTCAAAGCAATCGCTACAGCTCCGATTTGCGCAGATGTTGCTTCTCCGTTCATAATTTTGGTCATAACGGACTGTGCTTCTGCTCTTGTAAGATCATTGCTAGACACTAACTTAGCTATCGCCTGTTGCATACTTATTGATTCGCTCATATTCATCTATCCCTCCTTAATTTAACACTTCATAATCAGTATTAATGGATGTTTTCAATTGCTCTTTATGCGTACCAAACATTTGCTCAGCAGCGCGAATCGCTTTCAAACTTGCTTTTGCTTTATTCACGGTTTCCATATATTCACTTTCAGGATTAGAATCCCATACAATGCCTGCACCGCTCTGTACGTAAGCTCGATTATTTTGGAAAATAATTGTACGAATCGTAATACAAGTGTCCATAGAACCACCGAAGCCAAGGTAGCCAATCGCTCCAGCATAAGCACCACGTGCTTCATTTTCTAACTCAGCAATAATTTGCATCGCACGTAATTTCGGTGCTCCTGATACAGTTCCAGCCGGTAAACAAGATATAAATGCATCAAAGAAATCTTTATCTTCACGCAACTGTCCAGACACATTTGATACGATGTGCATGACATGAGAATATCGTTCAACCTCCATAAATGTATCACAACGTACTGAGCCGAACTCAGATACCCGCCCAATATCATTACGACCTAGATCGACTAACATCAAATGTTCCGCTTTCTCTTTCTCATCAGCAAGTAGTTCTTGTTCAAGACGTTTATCTTCTTCAACTGTTGCACCACGCGGACGAGTTCCTGCTATTGGACGAGTTTCTACTTTTCCATTATTAACTTTCACTAAAGCTTCTGGAGAAGTTCCAACGATGACTTGTTCACCCATTTTCAAGTAGTACATATATGGGGATGGATTCATGACACGTAACACACGGTATACATGAAGCGGATCAACCGTTGTTTCAATGCTGAAACGTTGCGAAAGCACGACTTGGAATATATCACCAGCGCGAATATATTCTTTCGCTTGATGGATATTATCTATAAACTTTTCTTTAGTAATATTCGATTCTACTTCTCCTAGATCTGGATCTAAATCCATAGAACCTCTAGGAATATCAGTAGCTACGTTCACTTGACTAATTTCTTCAATCATCGCTTCAATTCTGCTAAGTGTTTGCTCATAGGCTTGTTCAATTTGTGTATCTGTTGATCCTTCTTCAATATGAACATTGCTAACTAATAACAATTGTTGCTTTAAATGATCAAATACGATGACTTGATCGCAGAACATAAATTGAATATCGTTCATGTTGAGATCATCAACACGGTGAGCAGGTAATTTCTCATAGTATTGTAATAGATCATATCCAAAAAATCCGATAGCTCCACCTGTAAATGGAGGAAGATCAGTATTGGCAGGAGTACGGAATGAACGTAACTTCGCTTTCAATAGCTCAATAGGTTTATCTGAAAGAATTGTCTTAATTCCATTTTGCTCGAAAACCATCTCTCCATGTTTTCCATATAGCATCAAGAAAGGATCTGTTCCAATAAACGAATATCTAGCCCATTTGGCACCGCCTTCTACACTCTCAAGTAAGAAAGCGTGCTCTTTTTTAGCAAAATGCTTAAACAATCGAATAGGAGTCTCCGTATCAGCCATCACCCGACGTACGATAGGAATTAGATTATATTGACTAGCTAATGAAATAACTTGTTGCAATTCAGTAGACATACTCTTCACTCTCACTTTCTAAGGCATGAGCCCAATCAATTTTGGATATGAAGACAGGGTGTAACTATCAAAAAAGGCCCCTGCTATCAGAGCAGGGACCATCGAAATTAAGTATGAAATAGAAATAAGCAATGAACCACAGACGATCGTTCATACAATTTAACAACAGCTCTCTGTTATTACAATTGTTACAACTCATCTGAGTTAATGTTATCTCTTGAACTCATCTCATCTCTTCTCGATAAAACCTATCTCATCTAAACTCTTCTCATCTACGTACTACTATATCCCAATAAATATTATGATGTCAATGCTCTTATTTTTGAGCTAAATCTGGACGGAGCGCAATCGCTCCACCTTTGTAAACATGATTAATATCTGCTTGAGTTTTGTCCGTATTGACTAGAACCATTAATCGCACGCATTTTTCTAGACTGCCTTTAACAGGAACTTCTAGTGCACACATCTGTGGAACTAACTCCCAACCTGGTAGTTGGCGGATAGCCTGTGCAGGGAATGCTTGATCAAGATCTTGCGTAACTGTAATAAATACGCAAGAAATATCTGCTGGGTTTACATTGTTTTGACTAACGATATCATGAACCATCTCAACCGTAACTTCTTTAATAAGTGCTGCATCATTATATTCTACTGTAGCTGCACCTCGAATTCCACGTACATTCATCATAAGTCCTCCTACTTCAATTCCTCGATAATTTCGCGTACCCATTCTATTGGTACGTTAGGTTTAATTTCTACTGTACCAATTTCATTTGGCACAACGAACACTGTTGTTCCTTCAGAAAACTTCTTATCATGCATCATTGCAGCTAATATATCATCAGTACTATATTTGCTAGCAATAGATGTTGGTAAACCACAGCTTTCAAGCGCTAAAGTCGTAACGCGTAGAAGTTCTTCTGATGCTCCATAACGGACACCTAGTTTTGCTGAACCAATCATGCCAATACTTATCGCTTCACCATGCATTAGCTCGCCGTAACCTGCTACCGCCTCAAGTGCATGTCCAATAGTATGACCCAGATTAAGTATGGCACGTAAGCTATTTTCTTTCTCATCTTGAGAAACAACTTGAGCCTTCACGCTACATCCTTTATAGAGCGCATAACCAAGACTTTCCGGATCTTTCGATACTAATCTATCAGCATGTTCGATACACCAATCTACGAACTCGGCATCCCAGATTAAACCATGCTTAACTACTTCTGCTAATCCTGATTTCACATCACGATCTGGTAAGCTCTGCAATGTGTTCAAATCATATAACACGAATTCTGGTTGATGAAAAGCACCGATAATGTTTTTCGCTAGCGGATGATTAACTGCTACTTTACCACCCACACTACTATCATGAGCTAAAATCGTTGTCGGGATTTGGACGAATTTCACGCCTCGCATATAAGATGCTGCTACATAACCAGCTAGATCTCCAACTACGCCACCACCAAGTGCTACGATTGCAGACTTACGATCAAGTCCACCTTCTAAAGCAACTTTAACTAACAATTCAAGATTAGCTAGAGACTTAGACTGTTCTCCAGCTGCTACTACCGCTGTTACAACGTTGAAACCATCTTCTCTTAGCGATTGTGCTAATTGATCAAGATATTTTGGGGCTACATTCTCATCAGTTACGATCATCACTGGTGATTTTTTACTAATACCATGATTCGAGAAATAAGTAGCAACCATGTCAAGCAAGCCTGATCCGATGTAGATTGGATAAGAGCGGTCACCAAGTTCAACCATTAATTTATGCATATTAGTATCTCTCCAATTGTTCTTTATAGCTATTATAATTGGCATGAATCTCTTCGATAGAGTCTCCGCCGAATTTTTCTAGAAAAGCACGAGCGACTTCCCAAGCAACCACATGCTCCATGACTACACTTGCAGCAGGAACGGCACAGCTATCAGAACGCTCGACTTGCGCAGTAAATTGTTCTTTTGTATCAATATCAATGCTTCGAAGAGGCTTATACAATGTTGGTATCGGCTTCATTACACCTCTAACAACGATTTGCTCACCATTTGTCATACCGCCTTCAAATCCACCAAGTCGATTTGTTGCACGATGGTAACCTCTTTCAGCAGTATATAGTATTTCATCATGTACTTGCGAACCACGAATTTTCGCAGCCTCAAATCCAATGCCGATTTCCACACCTTTAAATGCATTAATAGAAACGACTGCTTGTGCGATTCTTGCATCTAGCTTGCGATCATACTGAACATGACTTCCTAGTCCAATAGGAACACCTTCAATAATACACTCCACGATTCCACCGATAGAATCGCCTTCTTGCTTAATTTGATCGATATAAGCGGTCATTTTTTCTTCTGTTGCTTTATCCACGACGCGGACCGAAGATTCTTCTGTTAAAGCAATCAATTCGTCTACTGGAAGTTGATTAGGTGGAGCTTCAATTTCACCGATTCGAATAACTTGTCCAGCTACTTTAATACCGAATTCAGCAAGAAATTGTCGCGCAACTGCACCCACTGCAACACGAGCGGCTGTTTCACGAGCACTAGAACGTTCAAGAATATTACGAAGATCATGTTGATTGTATTTCAGACCACCGTTCAGATCAGCATGTCCAGGGCGCGGACGATGAACACGACGTTTTGTTTCATCGTTACCTTCAATGGGTTCAATGTTCATCACTTTAGTCCAATGTGTCCAGTCATTATTGGCAACGACAATCGCGATTGGAGCACCTGTAGTTTTACCATGACGCACACCACCAACAATATTAGCTGTATCTTTTTCGATTTGCATACGGCGACCACGTCCATGACCTTTTTGACGACGTTGCAATTGAAAATTCAATTCCTCGAAATCAAGATTCAAATTGCTTGGCAGTCCTTCTATAATCGTAGTCAATTGAGGCCCGTGGGTTTCCCCAGCTGTCAAATATCGTAAACTCAACATTAGTTCCCCCTTTACAAGCAGAACTTCCTGCTCTCCGTTTAATGCCGTAAACATCTTTGCTCATTATAGTACAGCACTGCTAGTTTGACAAGAAAGCGTATAGCTTAATAGATAACTATTACGATATTAATAAGCAACAATACGAAGTTAAAAGCTGTATCTTATTTATATTCCAAGAGTAAAAAATACAAAGCACTACATAAAGCTGAAAGTACCTACGAATAGTGTTAACACCAATCATAAACATAACTATATCTAGATTAACATACAAAAAGTGAGTGAAAGGCTCTATTATAAGAACCTCTCACTCACTTTTTAATCTAATAGTATAAGTGCTAATACAATTATAATTTACGATAGAAGAAAGTATCCACCGTTTCAAAACCATATTGTGAAGGCGTGAATATTTGTTCTGTACTTCCTACGAACAATAAGCCTCCTGATTTCAAAGCTTTTGCGAATTTATGATACAGCTCATTTTTCGCTTCCTCTGTGAAATAAATCATCACATTACGACAAACGATAAGGTCAAAGTCTTTATCGAAAGTATCAAACAATAAATTTTGTTGTTTGAACTGTATCGCTTTTTTCAATGAATCGACGACGGAGAAAACGCCCTCGTCTTCTTGGAAATATTTCTGACGAAACAGTTGTGGAACATCACGAATGGAACGATCGAGATAAAATCCTTGAGTTGCCTTTGCTAGAACACCTACATCAAGATCCGTTGCGAGCAGATGCGTCTTTTGCAGAGCATGTAATTCATTCAAAATCATAGCAAGTGTGTATGGTTCTTCACCTGTAGAACAAGCAGCGCTCCATATCTTCACTCGATTTTGTGTTTGAATCATCTCAGGTAAAAACTTAGTTCGCAGCGTTTCCCAACGTTGTGGATTTCTCCAAAACTCCGACACATTAATTGTCATTCGATCAAGAAATTCATCTAATAAAGCTTTATTATGTGATAGTTCTTGAAAATAGCTGTCAAATGTCTGAAATCCATGTTTCATTCGCAATGTTGTTAGACGTCTTTTCATCTGCGCTTCTTTATATAAGGAAAGATCAATATCTGTTTTCTTCTTAATCTGATCTATGAATCTAGAAAAATCTAAATCTTCTGACATAACCTAGCCTCCAAAGCTCATGTTAAATCCAACGCTGAATTGTATGCTCAAATTGTACAAGCTCGTTCTCGTTGAAAAATAATTGAATCTCTCGTTCAGCATTTTCAGAAGAATCAGATCCATGTATGAGATTAAAATTAGTGTGGATAGCAAAATCAGAACGAATCGTACCAGGAAAAGCTTCGACAGCATCGGTTTTACCAATCATAGCTCTTGATAAGGCAATGATATTATCACCTGACCAGACCATCGCAAATACTGGACCTGAAGTAATAAATTTAAGTAAAGGCTCGTAGAAAGACTTCCCCTTATGCTCACCATAATGCGTTTCTGCTAGTTCAGTAGAGATCACCATAAACTTAGCGGCATTAAGTTGTAGCCCTTTCTTCTCAAAACGCGAAACAATTTCACCAATCAAACCTCTTTGTACTCCATCTGGCTTAATCATTAAAAACGTTCTTTCCACAATATATGCCCCTTCCCCTAGTAAGCGGTATATTAATAATTGCGTTTCCCTACGAAATGTGCGATATCAACAAGGTTCTTCTTAGCTGGAATCGCTGGAAGCTCTTCAAGTACTGCTAGTGCTTTAGCAATATATCGATTTGCCATTTCCTCCGCCAATTGACTCCCTTTACTATTACGAATGTATTGGATTGCTTTTTTCGTATTAGCTGCATCTCCATTTGCATGAATATTACGAATTTCGACTAATAGATCATCACGAATATCTGCATCTTGAAGTGCTAGAATAACAGGCAATGTAATATTTCCTTGTCTCATATCTGATCCTGGTGGCTTACCGAGCTGTTTCTCTGTACCATATAGATCAAGTAGATCATCAATAATCTGAAATGCCATCCCAACATTATATCCATAACGATATAAAGCATTATATTGCTGAGGTGTACAACCCGCTACAATACCACCTAATTGTGTACTTATCGCAAGTAATAATGCTGTTTTTCGACGAATACGTAATAAGTAATTGCGCACTGTTTGATTCGTATTGAAGAAATCACGGATCTGTTCCATTTCCCCAATACACATTTGAACAAGTGCTTTAGAAAGCATCGTATGTACATCTTTATTCTGAATCTGTGAAATCTGTGAAAGAGCTTTACCATGTATATAGTCACCAGTATACATCGCAATGCGATTATCCCATTTGGACTTCACAGTAAGCTGGCCTCGGCGTGTCTCTGCATCATCAATAACATCGTCATGAACAAGCGAAGCCATATGGATTAACTCTAAAGTTACAGCCACAGTCTTCAGGTCATTCAAGTTGTAAGTACCGAATTTCCCACCAAGCAATACAAAAACAGGACGAATCCTCTTTCCACCTGCTTTAAGTAAATGTAGGGCAGCCTCTGACAATAATGGTTGCTCATCCGTTACAACTCGTTCTAGCTCATTCTCTATTTTGTTAATGTCGCCCTTCATCTTGGCGTATATTTCTAATAGTTTCATGATCTCACCTTTTGTATAGCTCTAGGTTACTATATAACATAGCTTCTAACTTGGTTGAATCTTATATGTTATTTCTAGGATAGTATTAATTAGTTTTTCTACCGATATGCAGTGCTGCGATACCCCAGAAAAAGTTTTTGACAACGACATTAACAGCTCCAACTTTCTCAAATAACTGACGCAATTCTTTCGCATCTAAAAACAATTTCAGAGAATCCGGAAGCCACTTGTACGCAGCAAACTGTTTGGCGAACATTTTGCCTAACAGCGGTACCATTTTTTCGAAATAAAAATAGTAAATGGATTTGAAAGGTTGTTTCTGAGGTTTGGACATTTCAAGACAAACAATTTGTCCGCCTGGTTTCACGACGCGTAACATTTCTGATACGACTTGCTCATAATCCGGTACATTACGTAGGCCAAATCCAATCGTTACATAATCAAATGAATTATCTTCGAAAGGTAGTTCCATCGCATTACCTTGAACAAGTTTAATTTGTTTATTCAATCCAGCTTCAGCTACTTTTTGACGTCCTACGTCGAGCATTTGTTCACTGAAATCAAGTCCAGTTATGTGACCAGTTTCACTTGCTTTTGCAAGATCAATCGTCCAGTCACAAGTACCACAACAAAGATCAAGTGCTGTTTGGCCTTTTTGAACATTCATTATCTTCATCGTTTTTTTACGCCATACTTTATGTTGACCAAAACTCATAAGATCGTTCATCATATCGTATTTAGGAGCGATTGTCTCAAACAGTTCATGAACATGGCTTTTTGTATCGTTTAAGTTATTGCTACTCATTGTGCTTCAACTTCTTTCATCGAAAAATTACCTAGTTGATTTTTCATTTCCTCAACCGTATGAGCTAACTCAGCTTTTAGTTCTACTAGCTGCTCTGTTTCAAGTATGCGTAGTACTGCTTCATATGCTGTATGTAAATAATCAAGCATATGGCGACGTACTTGGTACTTATCAACTAACAGTTTGTAACTATTCTGTTGCAGCATTTTTTTCTCTTCGGTTGAAGTTACAATATTATGTAAATTCCAATATGCGAAACTACGAGCGTATCCACCAGCGTCGAAAATATTTTTCAACTCATCGAGCATAACTTCAAAAGCTGTAACCTGTTGTAATAGTTCTTTCCATACCTTCGCTATCGGCTGACTTAAATATTTATGGAAAGGGGCAAACATTTCACTTTTTAGTGAGATTCGATTCATTAAGTATTGTTCTGTCGTTAACGAAGCATTCTCGGCTGTTGTATAGAATGAAATTTTCAGACGGTTAACATCAGCAACTGCTTTACTAAGAATAGCGACTAATTCAATTTCACCTTTAGCTGCAAGAAGTTGATAAAATCTCGCACTAAAGAAATCGCCCGCCAAAATTTTCAATTGTCTAGAACGCATTTGAATTTCCGTTCGTTGTCCAGTCTCCGTATCAACAAGATCATGCGTATCCATACCGAGTTGAACTAGAGCGGTCACAAGACTGAATAACTCACTACGTTCTCTCGTCTCTTTAGATTGCGCTAATACAGCATATAATAGCTGTAGTCTAGGCTCCGAATACGACGGTAGTTCAGTATGAGCATGGATCATATCGTAGCTTACGTATGGATCTGCCGCATCCGCTACAGAGTATTTTTTCATCTATGAAGCCTCCGTACAAAATTAGGTTATATCCGCATAACAATGCTAATCATTATAACACAAATCTCAATTCATTCCTAGAAAGGTTATTAGTCATTCCATGGGTTAGTTATATCACACTTCGCTATTGCCAATAAATCGTCTTTTTTACTCGTAGTCTTTGCACCCAATTAGGATCATTAAGCCATTGAACATCTTTTAACTGCTGGCTTCCATCCTCTAACCATGCATCATTACGATATAAATTACAAGTGAATATAATGACACTATCGTTACGATTTAGTGGATTCTCCATTACTTTCACTTGTAACTGTTCAATGTTCATAGTCTTTTCAAAAGCTAGACTAACAAACTGTGGAATATCTGCATATATAAGTTGTTCTGGTGTCTGTTCATTATTGACAAATAACACCACTTCTAGAACGTGTCTATTCAAATTGATTTTAGATAAATGACTTGTATCTATAAAATCATTGATAACATCAACAATGTTGTCATTACTTAAATTCACTTGTTTCATATGTGTCCCTGCATTTACTTGTACCTGTCCATATGAATTTTCATCTATATGTAACATACTATAGTATAAAATAATACTTATGAGCAGTGTAATAAGCGATGCAAGTAATAAACCTTTCATCTGCTTCATCGTTCCACCTCCTATAGCTATCGCTTATCTATAGTGTACGGTAGTAGTACGAGCAATATTCAATTTACACGAAATTATTCCACATTAATTTGATGATTACTAGCTATCATAAAATTTGAAAGAAAAAATCCCAATAGCGACGTTAATGTCATCTATTGGGATTCAATATTACGAGAACTACTATTCATCTGTATGCACGGTACCATATTTCGTCAAGACCGTAGCTTTACCGCGAATTTTAATAGCGGATGTATGATCAGTAAACTGACAGATTAGCACTTCATTCTTATCAAGTTTTTCAGTATGATGAAATCTTGTATCTTGACCTCTAGTCAAACCCATAACAGTTACGCCCTGATCTTTGGCTTTAATTACTACATAATCGCCTGTCTGTTGCTCCATCTCATTCCCTCGCATTCTTGAAGACAATCTAGCTTACCTCACAGAATTATATTAGAATCATCTCTATTGTGCAATGCCTACTTGGAAAAGTTAATATTCCCTATGAAAAAGAGGCTACTTCTATGTATACAGAATATACAGAAGCAGCCTCTAGATGGCAAAATATTATTGAGCAACTAAATCTTTAAGTTGCTTACCTGGTTTGAATGCAGGGATTTTGCTTGCAGCGATATCGATTTCTTGTCCTGTTTGAGGGTTACGTCCTTTACGAGCTTGACGCTCACGCACTTCAAAGTTACCAAAGCCAACAAGTTGAACTTTGTCGCCACCTTGAAGAGCTTCACCGATTGCTTCAAACACTGCATCTACAGCTTTACCTGCGTCTTTCTTAGTAAGACCAGAAAGTTCAGATACTTGGTTAATCAAATCTGTTTTGTTCATTGTTTCACCTCCTTAAAGTAAACTAGACTAGCGAAATACTATATTATCTCTCATATTGACCTGTTTTTTTGAAATATATACCTTTTTTACAATAAAACTATAGTAATACAAGAAAAAGACAATTACAAGCAAGAAAATAAATAAATCCAGACGTAACAAGGACTTCAATTGCACTATTATCTCAATGACAAACAATTCATATTTACTGAGCATAACGCTAATGAAACTTAGGTACTAGGAACTTTAGAACTAATTCCTTGAAATTATCACGGAAAGTTGTAAAAAGTTTTAATAAGTTACAAGTAAAACTTACAATTCGACATGAATACTATATTTCAAAAGCTATCAATAGTCGAATTAAAGCCCAATTATTATTCGACTATATTTTTTTCCATTCGTATACGTGAGGTGCGACTGAGTAATTGCGTGTAACTGTGCAGTGATGTGTTTCACTTTTTAAAATAGTCACTTCTTAATTAGCTATTAAGAAGTGACTATTTTATTAAACTTATTCAGTTTTATTCTAATGAGATAATCTATAATTAAAGTTATAGTTTAATTTCCCTTTGATAAAAGTCATATAAATGGTCAATAGAAGAACTAGACAAAATAAAACTGGCTCTTTCAATTTTCTCACGTTCCCAATCGAACCAACGCATTTCTTTCAATTTTTCGATTTCTTTGTCTGTAAAACGTTTCTTTATTTCTTTTGCAGGGTTGCCACCCACTATTGTATATGGTGGGACATCTTTTGCAACAACTGATCCTGCCGCAACAATAGCACCTTCACCTATTCTCACACCGGGCATAATCATTGCATTCATGCCAATCCAGGCATCATTTTCAATAATTGTATCCCCTTTTGGTTCGTAAGAAGTTTCAATTAGTTCTACAAACGGGTACACGGTAATCCAATCAGAATGATGATTGTGATTTCCACCCATTAATATAATAACGCCACTTGCAATGCAAACGTATTTTCCTATAATCAATTTATCTAAGTGCCAACCATAGTCTTCGATAGGGTTAAATAGTTTTCTTGATTTTTCATCTCCCCATAGGTACCTAACACACCCGTCTTCAAAATCATGATTATCGTAATAACCAGAATAGTAGGAGTATTCACCCACTTCAATCATTGGGTTGGTGACAATATCTTTTAAATACTTTATCTCAGACCAGTGGTTAAACTGATGTTGTTTCATTATTTTCCCTCGCTTCTAAGTAGGATAGATCATTTTTCACTTAGAAGCTTGATGCAGTAGCAACATTCTTAATTCGTTTCAAACGACGAACCATCTTTCTCATCCTTTTCCTATTTGATGGGGAGATTATAACAAATGTATCGTCTTATTTCAAATCTTAATGCATAGTTTGACAATAACTTATAAGGGTATTTCAATCCACACACCAATGTAAGGAACGACTGAATAAATGCATCGAAGACACATATTGTGCAATAAAAAAAAGAATAATGTTAAACGACATTAAACATAACGAAGTAGTGAAATTTATGTTGGTATTTGAAATTGAAAAGGGTCATTACAGTTGAAGAAGTAATGACCCCGTTAACTTAATAAGTACATCTGTATCATAATTGATATTAGCTTATTAAATTGATTATTAATACATTTCTATCAGCGTCTTTATAATTAAAATAGCAGATTATATCTGCAATGTCATAAACCGACTGTTTGGGTCATCTGTATATTTATCGAAAGGCTCGCAGTATGTAAATCCAAAGCTTTCATATAGTCGACGAGCAGGAAGAAAGGCTTCCATAGCTCCTGTTTCTAGGCTTAATTTTGTATAATTACGCATTTTAGCTTCATTAATAATATGCTGTAACATGGATTTGGAAACACCTTTTCTCAAATATTTTTCTACCGTTCGCATTGATTTTACTTCTCCATGTTTTGTAGTTAGTTCCTTTAAAGCTCCACAACCCATAATTTCTTCGTCTTCCCAGACACTATAAAAAGTAACATCATCTTGCTTAAGTCCTGCAACATTTAACGCATGAATACTTTCAGGAGGGGAGTTTTCAGTCATACCTGCTAAGTGTATGCTAATAAGTTCAATAGTTCTTACATCTGTTAAGTCATCTAGTTTAATTTTCATAATATTGCACCATCCTTTTCTTTATTGTAATATGTTTTTTAGCACTTTTAAACAAATTTACGATAAGCAATCTATCCATAATCTGTTTCTATTTTCAATACTCCCACATAGAAAAAGACAGTCATAGCGACGTAATGTCGTTACAACTGCCTTTATTCAAATGTTACTATAGGATGATCGCAATTAAGCCACCAGATCCTTCGTTAATAATTCTACCAAGCGTTTCTTGAAGTTTGTAACGCGCGTTGTCAGGCATCATTGCAATTTTACCTTGAATACCTTCTCGCACAATATTGTGTAAAGAACGACCAAATATATCGGATTCCCAAATTTTAATTGGGTCATTCTCAAAATCTTGCATTAAGTATCGAACTAGCTCTTCACTTTGTTTTTCAGTGCCAATAATCGGAGCGAACTCAGATTCCACATCGACACGGATCATATGAATGGAAGGCGCTGTTGCTTTCAAGCGAACTCCGAAACGAGAACCTTGACGGATCAATTCTGGCTCATCAAGTGCCATTTCTGCTAGAGATGGAGCTGCAATGCCGTAACCCGTTGTTTTTACCATTTCTAGTGCCTCTGCAAAGCGATCATACTCTTTCTTCGCATGAGCGAATTCTTGCATTAAAGATAGCAAGTGATCTTTACCGCGAATCTCTACTCCAACCACTTCCATTAAGATTTGGTCGTAGAGTTCATCCGGCGCGTATAGATCAATTTCAGCAACACCTTGACCCATATCCATTCCACTTAATCCTGCACGACTAATAAAGTCATATTCGAGGAATTGTTGAACTACACGATCTACATCACGTAATCTTCTAATGTCCTTAACTGTGTCTCGTACAGAATTTTCAAAGTTACTACGTAACCAGTGTTGCTCAGCAAGTACCATAACCCAGCTAGGAAGATTAACGTTCACTTCATGAACAGGGAACTCATATAGTACTTCTCGCAAGATCGCAAGTCCTTCTTCTTCATTCATCGTTGCAACGCTAAGTGCGATTACCGGAATATCGTACTTGTCTTGAAGCTCTTGACGAAGTGCTTGAGTTTCCTCACTACGCGGGCGTGTAGAGTTGATAATTACTACAAAAGGTTTGCCAACTTCTTTCAATTCTTCAACCACTCGTTCTTCAGCATCCACATATGAACTACGTGGAATTTCAGCTATCGTACCATCTGTTGTAACTAGAACACCTAGAGTAGAGTGTTCTTGAATTACTTTGCGAGTACCGATCTCCGCTGCTTCTTGGAACGGAATTGCTTCGTCAAACCAAGGTGTAGTGATCATACGAGGTCCATTCTCGTCCTCATAGCCCTTCGCACCTTCAACTGCATAGCCAACACAATCTACTAGTCTTACATTCACTTCTAAGCCTTCAGCTACTCGTAATTGCACCGCTTGATTGGGTACGAATTTCGGCTCAGTCGTCATAATTGTTTTACCTGCGGCACTTTGTGGCAACTCATCAACAGCACGAATTCGTTCTGACTCTACTGGAATGTTGGGAAGAACCACCGTTTCCATAAATCTTTTGATGAACGTTGATTTCCCCGTACGGACCGCACCGACCACGCCGAGGTAAATATCCCCGCCAGTTCTTTCGGCAATGTCCTTGAAAATATCTACTTTATTCACTGAATATCCCCTCCCAATTGATTTTCCGGTTCGCCGCCATCCACCGGTCAAGAGGGCAGGCCAGCGACGCAACTCGTACATACTTATTGGACTAGTTATAGCTTATGTTCACTTTGTCCAATTATTCCGATAGCTTCGAAAAGTTTTTAGTTTTTCTTGACTACCTGCCTTCCCTTCAAGACTCAAATATATGTATATAGATAATGTTATATTCCTCTAATGACTAGAATATGATCTTTCAATTATAGAAATTAGATAGAAAGAGCCGTATTCATTATAGTGATTACACTACAATGAATACGGCTCTTGTGATTACTATTAAATTACGCTATTCAATCTGACTCAGATCAGGTTTTCACTACCATTCCACATCATCAAACCTCATATCTTTACGATAGTATTCTTTGTCATGATTAGTAATCTCACGGAGTACCCTGCACGGACTGCCTACAGCAACGACATTGGCTGGAATATCCTTCGTGACTACAGAACCAGCTCCAATAACTGAGCCTGATCCTATTGTAACCCCTGGTAAGATGATGACACCCGCTCCAATCCATACATCATCTTCTATCACCACAGGCAATGAGAATTGGTCCCCATCTTTGCGCAAATCTTTATGTACTGGATGTCCTGTTACGGAGATCGTAACATTAGGAGCAAACATAACATTATTACCGATCGTGATTTTATAATCATCTACCAGTGTAAGATTGAAGTTAATATAAACATCATTCCCTAAAGTAGTATTTGATCCATAGGCAACACGTAGAGGGGGTTCGATCCAGATGTTTTTACCCGTCTTTCCAAAAATTTGTTGCACAAGTTCTTGTCTTTTCTCCACTTCTGAAGGTCTAGTTAAATTGAAATCATAAGTTAATTCCTTAGCATGTTCTCTTGCTGCAGCTAGTTCTTTCTTTTGCTCAGGATAACGATCATCATGATCTGTGTATAAATGTCCTATTTCCATACGTTGCTTAATATCCAATTTCAAAACTCCTCTTTCACATTAATATTATGATGTAGAGATATATGCCAGTTTCCGCAATGTGAAGAAGACTAAGTATTTAATACTACACTATCTTATTCAAAAGCTACTGGATCACCATTAACTAATTTATATGCAGTTGATTTTACAGGAACATAATCAGAATTAGCAATTAGTAATTCTCTTAGATCTAGTTGGTCAGATACGACTAACGAACTATCTTTTTGAAGCAATTGCATAATATCAGATGCATAGTCAATATAGACATTTCCTTTATTGCTAATGAGCAACTCACTCACATTACCAGTGTATACACTCTTAAGAGACGGTTTCTTAATTTTCAACTTATCAAAATCGATATAGAAGATCCCATCATATGCTTCCATACCTGCAGGAATATCACCATTAGCAGAAATATAATCGGTCACTTTTGACTGAAGATCAATGACTTGTTGCGTTAGTAGTATACTTTGAGCTTTCACAATAGGCTCTTCTTCCTCATTCAACACTAAATAATAGAAGTTACCTCCTGATTCAAAAGCTGAATTAGGAATATACTCAATATACTTTTCATCTACTAATTTACCAAAATCAACACGGAATTTCTCATATTTAGCTACTGAACTTTCACTATTATGAATAGGTAACACACCAGAAGTTGTAAGATACTGTTCAACAGCACCCTGTATGTTACGCATAGCCTCTTTAGTTACTACTACTCCAGAGCTTGTATCAGGTTTGGGATACATACAACCTGTCATGATCAAAGTTAGAGCAGTTACCAACATAATCAACTTGACCAAAGACCTTGTTTTGCTTTTCTCAATAATCTTAATCATCTTATCCCCCTACCACAATGAGTCATCTTCTTCTTGCTGTTTCAGTTGCTTAGCAATCGCCGCTCGAAGAGGATCAGGTGGTAACTCGACAGTAACTGCCCTCTGTACAATTGCTTGACATGCCAAACGAGTGCCTGTCTGCTCAAGTCCTGCAAGCTTGCGTCGTTCATTATCTTTCATAGGCGCTAAGCCACTAGAATCAGCGATATTGACTTTACACATAAAGCAAGCAGCGTTACCACCACATCTAGTAACAATAGCAATACCAGCCTTTCTAGCTGCTTGTAGCACCGTTGTACCTGGCCTTACTTTGATCGTTCGATTCAATGGTAAGAAAACTACCTCTGCATCCATAGGGAACACCCCACAATTAGAAATATGTCTTGTTAATCGCGATAATTTTGCCTTCAGTACCTGTAATAACTGCTTGACAACCTAAGCGATATCCTTGTTCAAATTCTTCAGGCTCAAGACGATCCCATTCTGCATCGGTTACCTCATCAAGCAAATCAGCGCCTTCGACAATTAGACAGCGACAACGTGCGCATGTCCCTCTTGTACACGAGTAACTCCAATCTACTTTGTGTTTAATGGCATGATCCAAGATGGTTAATCCATCTTCAGCTTCAACTGTACTTGTTATTGTTCTACCTTTAAGTTCTAATTCCATATGCCCAACCTCAATTCCTTTCGCTCACAACATTATGTATTATATTATGGAAAGAAGACCCAATAAAAATCCGATACATAGCATTATAAAAGCAACAGTCGATAAAATCCCTTTAATAACACCTTTAGTTTTTATTCGTGCAAAAGTAATAATAACTGCAGCAATTGCCATAAGGCCTATTCCTATTAAAGACATCCACATCTTAGTCATTGGATCCATGAAATATTTCCCCCATCTACCTATGTATGTATTGTTTATTCTACATCATTATAGCATCTCTCTAATATTGTGACAAAGCTAGTAAAACAGTAATGCAAAAAAATGACATAGAGTAATGGTCACTTGTGATGAACGCATTATTCTATGTCATAGCCAATCTTTACTATTTAATTAGTATTTTCATTAATGTTTCAATATTTGATGTTTTCATACCGCTTGACTTTATCGTCTTCACAATATGCTCGAATTGTGTGTCGTTCATTTTAATTTTAGCCATATCTGCAATGGATCTCACTAATTTACGAAGCTCTACTTCGTTTTCTAATGAGTCAGGTTGAACGGTGTTAGCAATTTTGCTAACTGAATTTGTAGTAATATTTTTACCTGTTTTTTTCTTGATGGCACTTAATACATCTTTGGATAAATCGTTGGACATAACAAAACCTCCTCTACGATACGTATTCTACATATCATATGAGAAGGTTTATTAGGTTGTGATTTAGATTATTGATTAGGTTCCATTTCATTCGTCCGAACTCTACCCATTAATACTCCAATTGACTTATTAATTGGCTGGTCATTGAACAACACTTCATACAATTGATTCGTAATTGGCATCTCAATATTATAAATCTTGGCAAGATCATGAGCTGCTCTAGTTGTTTTAACCCCTTCGACGACCATGCCCATTTTCTCAAGAACAGTAGAAAGTGGCGTTCCATCGGCAAGCATATATCCAGCACGGAAGTTACGACTATGCTGACTTGTCGCAGTAACGACTAGATCACCAACACCCGCAAGACCGATAAAAGTTAATGGATTTGCCCCCATCGCTGTTCCAAGTCTTGAGATTTCAGCCAAACCGCGAGTTAACAACGCTGCTTTTGCATTATCACCTAAGTCTAATCCATTAATTATACCTGCAGCTAATGCAATAATATTTTTCAACGCACCTGCAACTTCAATACCAATGACATCATTATTCGTGTATACACGAAAATCAGAATTCATTAACGCTTCTTGTGCTTTCTCAGCAATATGTATATTTTCCGCAGCTACGACCACAGTCGTAGGGAGCTTTAAAATAACTTCTTCTGCATGACTAGGACCAGATATTACAGCGATTTCCGAAAGTGGACGTCCAAGCGCTTCAGAAAGAACGACAGACATTCGTTTCAACTTCTCAGGTTCAAAACCTTTCGTTGCATGAACGACGATGGTCTCCGCTTCAAGAAATGGTTTCGCTAACTCAGCAACTGATCTCATCGCACTTGAAGGAGCAACAAATAATACAATCGTAGAATGGGCTAAAGCTTCTTCCATATTTGTAGTCGCCCTTATATTGCTTGGCAATGTTATATTCGGTAAATATTTGTTGTTGATATGATTCACATTAATCTCTTCAGCTTGTTGCTCTGTTCTGGTCCATACTACGACATCGTATTGATTGGATGCCAGTACAAAAGCAAGCGCTGTCCCCCAACTACCTGCAACAACTACAGTCGCTTTTCGCTTGGCTTCGATCAAAGACATAACACTATACTCCTTTCTTACTACCTAATTTGTTCTCAGTTCCATTCATCAGTTTCACAATATTGGAGCGATGACGTATGAATGCAAATATACAAATGACTAACGTCCCAATAAAGTTTGGCCAATTAAATTGTAAAATAAGCACAAAAATAGGTGTTAAGAACGTGAAAATCAACGAACCTAGAGAGACATAACGAGTAAATACGATAGCGAGTATAGCTATTATCCCTGCAATTAATGCAGGAATAAACACTAACGAAGTAAGCACTCCGATAGCAGTAGCGATACCTTTTCCACCTTTGAATTTAAACCAGATTGGCCAGTTATGACCTACAATAGCTGCCAAACCACAAATGACAGGCAACCATGCTTGATCAGACAAGTTACTAGCAACTAATACACTACCCATACCTTTTAATAAATCAAGCACAAGCACTAGAATGGCTGGACCTATACCAAGCACTCGTAATGTATTCGTAGCACCGGCATTGCCGCTTCCATGATTTCGAATGTCGATACCTTTGAATAGCTTTGCAATAACAATACTGAATGAGATTGACCCTACTAGATAACTGATAACAATTAATAATAATGGTACCACACTGTTCTCCCCTAATCTTGATCAGATTTTTTTCTAGAAAAGATGCGCAGAGGTGTACCTTCAAAGTTGAATGCAGCACGGATTTTGTTCTCCAAATATCGCGCATAAGAGAAATGCATCAATTCAGGATCATTTACGAAACAGATAATTG
The DNA here is from genome assembly GCF_024721975.1 of Paenibacillus endoradicis. Next base: position 77,016 of record NZ_JANQBB010000009.1, read on the forward strand.
TTGGTGGTTTTGTAGCAACTTGTGTAACATAACTAATACGAAGTCGCTTACCTTTATCAGAAGGAGCAGGATTCATCGCTACTGCATCTGTTACGACATCATTTAGTAGATGCGTTGCAATACGAAGAGCATGTTGTTCGGATACATGGTTAATAACAGGTATTAACTTATGTAAGCGAAGCTTTGTTTTAGCTGACAAGAAAGCTACCGGTGCATACGTCATGAAGATAAACTCATCACGAATACTCTCAGTAAAGTGTTGCATCGTTTTACCGTCTTTTTCTACCGCATCCCATTTGTTCACAACAAAAATAGATGCTTTACCGGCTTCATGAGCATAACCAGCAATATGTTTATCTTGATCAATAATGCCTTCTTCACCATTAATGACTACTAGAACAACATCTGCTCTTTCAATTGCTTTCATTGCACGCATAACACTATACTTTTCAGTATTCTCATACACTTTTCCACGTTTACGCATACCGGCAGTATCAATCAGCACATACTTCTGACCATCAACTTCAAATGGCGTATCGATTGCATCACGGGTAGTTCCAGCTATGTTACTTACAATAACGCGGTCCTCACCTAATAATGCATTAACAAGTGATGATTTACCTACATTCGGTCTACCTATTAATGCTACTTTAATAACATCATCATCATACTCATCTTCTTTAGGTTCTGGAAGTAGAATTGTAGCGGCTTCAAGTAGATCACCGATACCAATACCATGTGAACCAGAGATAGCGATCGGTTCACCAAATCCTAAAGAGTAAAACTCATAGACTTCATCTTGTCGGCCGTCATTATCTACTTTATTAACAGCGAGAACGATCGGTTTTTTAGAACGATATAGCATTTGTGCTACTTCTTCGTCAGCATGAGTAATACCAACTTTAGCATCTACCATAAATATGATTACATCTGCCTCAGCAATCGCAAGCTCAGCTTGCATGCGAACAGATTTCATAATTTCATCTTCACCATCAATTTCAATACCACCAGTATCAATGATACTGAATAATTTCCCGCTCCATTCCGCTGTACCATACAGACGGTCTCGAGTAACACCTGGTTTATCTTCAACGATAGCAAGTCGATCACCTATAATACGATTGAATATTGTTGACTTACCAACATTCGGTCGACCTACAATTGCGATAATGGGTCTAGCCATATAATTATTTCCACTCCTACTACTTTTTATTGTTAGACTTCTCGAAATAAACTTCTTGCAAATAAAAAGTTACTTCGAAAGCATTAACTACTTTTTATTGTTACACTTCTCGAATAAACTTCTAGTAAATAAAAAGTTACATCGTAAGCACTAACTTACTTTTTGATTGTTAACTATTCATACTTTCGTTACCCATCATAGCAAAAAAGAACACAATTGGCTAACTTTTCGTTCTATTTTGTAGTATCTCTATGAAATTATGCCCAATTTTAACCACTAATTCGAATATAAGGATAAATATATACCCAAATATTATTGACATAGAAATCATATCCCACCACAATAGATTACCGATATGGGCAATATATTCTCCTTTTTGTTGCCACAGCAATAATAACTCTGCACAAATTGCTCCCCAAAATACAATTGCACCTAATTGACTTATAGAAATCCCTAGAGCACCTAACAATACTCCACACCCGATCGGGATGTACCAGACAGCAATATTCGCCTCCACCCAAGGCGAATATAATATTATAGCATGACTAATTGTAGATACTAAAGCTAGTAACAAAATATACATTATGCTATATAGTACTTGAGATTTTTGCGGTATTCCCTTAAATAAAAATACCAATTGAAACAGTAGTATAAGTATTATTGAACCGTCTATTGTTAATTTAAACATATTAATATCAAGGGGAATGATCCATCCGAACCAATTCGATATCCATATACTTATATAAGATAAACCGATAAAAGTTACATTAACATGTCGATCCAACCAAGATTTCCAGCCCGTCAAAAACAAAATTAGTAGCATAATAAAAAGCAGTATTGTCCAGTATCCTTCTGTCATGTCGATCACCTAATATTAATATGTGCTATTTATTCATATTTCACGCATCAATAAGAAAAAGCCTTTAACAACAGATAATCTGTTGTTAAAGGCTTTCCATGTTACATAGGTATCTAATACCGTCTTATTTGAATTGACTTAGTTTGTCACCAAATAGTTCAGCAAGAGAGAAACTCATATTGTCACCATTAACACTGAGGTTAGTTTTATCGACTTCATCCATATTAACTTCGATATCTTCTACTTCACTCGCAGGTGCTTCTTGTGTTTGTTTAATACTTAAGCTTATACGTTTGTCAGCAGGATTGAATTCCAAGATTTTCACTTGTACTTCTTGACCTTCTTTGACAACTTCGTATGGAGAGTTAACTCGACGATATGCCAGTTGAGATATATGAACTAGTCCTTCAACACCAGCAGAAATTTCAACAAATGCACCGAAAGTAGTAACACGTTTTACTTTACCAGTAACGATATCACCTACATTAAATTCAGAAGCAATGTTTTCCCATGGTCCCGGTTGAGCAGCTTTAATACTTAAACTAATTTTTCCTTTTTCAGCTTCAACTTTAAGTACTTTAACTAGTACTTGTTGTCCAACTGTAACAACATCAGCAGCATTCGTTACATGTTGCCAAGCAAGCTCAGATACGTGAACTAGACCATCAATGCCTCCAAGATCAACAAAAGCACCAAAAGCTGTAATACGTTGTACAGTTGCTGTTAGTTCTTGACCTACTTGAATCGTAGCAAGCTTTGCAGCTTTTTGTTCTTGATATTCTGCCTCAAGAACATCTTTTTGAGAAAGAATAACTTTATTATTTTCGCGATCGATTTCTTTAACAATAACGCGTAGTGTGCGTCCTTTGTAATCACTGAAATCTTCCACGAAATGACGTTCTACCATTGAAGCAGGAATGAAAGCGCGAACGCCTACATCTGCAACTAATCCACCCTTAACAACATCTGCAACAACAACTTCGAAAACTTCTTTTTGCTCTAGAAGTTTGTCAATATCGTCCCAACCTTTTTCGTTATCAACAAGACGTTTGGAAAGTGTCATCGTTTCTTTGTTATCGTCGATAGAAAGTACTTTAAGTTCCACTTCTTGACCAACTTTAACAACATCAGTAGCTTGCTGAGCTTGAACGGATGATAATTCACGAAGAGTAATAATACCGTCATATTTATATCCAACGCTTACATAGGCTACGTTGTCTTCAATTTTAACGATCGTTCCTTTTACGAAGTCACCTTTCTTCAATGCCACCATATGATCTAGTGCCGCCTGATTGGATTCTTCAACTACAGAATCTTGTTCTTTTACTTCTTCTGACATGAAAATAACCTCCTCAATTCATTACCCTACTTTATTATTTAAAGCTCAATACATTGAAATGGTATTCAGCAATAAAACAACTATACTTTAGCCTTCAGCAAATTAATTTGCTTCATGATTTCATTCGTAACTGCTTCATATTGATCGATGTCATCTGTCGCAGTAACATTTTGAATATCAACGGGCTTACCATAAATAATGGTAGTCTTTCTGAACAAACGATAATCGCCAACAATAGCAGTAGGTATGACAGTCGCCTTACTACGTAAAGCGATCATTGCTGTACCTTTTTTAGCTCCAGCTCCATCATCGCCTTTTTTGCGAGTACCTTCTGGAAATACACCCATGACATCTCCCGACTTCAATAGGTTAATAGAGGATTTAATCGCATCAATGCTTACTCCTCCACGCTTAACCGGATACGCACCAAAAGATCGAATAAGCATACCTACAACAGGTACTTTGAATAATTCTTCTTTAGCCATAAAGCGCACTTGACGTTTTATTAATATACCAACAGCAGGAGGATCTAATAGACTAGTATGATTAGAAGCAATAATTACTGCCCCTTCAGTTGGAATATTTTCTGATCCTACAGCATTGATTCGGAATAATATACGGTAAAAGAAACGAAATATAGCCCGGAATATTTTATATGACATCTATCCCATTACCTCCGCTAGTTTTTTTTGACTTAGACTAACAATTAGATCGGTAACCTCATCAATGCCTATATAACTACTATCTATTAGAATAGCATCGTCAGCTTGAATGAGAGGCGCAATCTCTCTTGTTTCATCTAGTTTATCTCTCGTAGCAATTTCCGCTTCGAGTTGCTCTAGTGGAATATAATTGTCGGATGTTAATTCCTTATAACGACGTAATGCTCGTTCCTGGACAGATGCAGTTAGGAAGATTTTCAATTCCGCATCAGGCAACACATGTGTGCCGATATCTCTACCATCCATAACGATTCCTTTGTTAATAGCAAGTTCTCTTTGTAACTTACTTAGATGACTTCGCACATGTTCATTAGAAGCATAATGTGAAACCTCAGTTGTAACTTCTCTTGTACGAATCAAAGCTGTTACATCTTCTTGTTGTAAGAGAATCATTTGTCCTACAGAAGTAGGAATCAGTTCAATCTCTAGCTGCTCAACCATTTGTTGTAATGTTGATGATTGATTAGCACTTACACCGTTACGCTGTGCATATAATGTAACTGCACGATACATCGACCCAGTATCGACATACACATAGCCTAACTTAGAAGCTACTTGACGTGCTACTGTGCTTTTTCCAGCACCAGCAGGCCCATCAATCGCAATATTAATGCGACTCACTCCATGCACTAACATGCTTTAAGCCAACCCCCTTCAAGTTAAAGCCAAACAAAAAGCAGGCATAGCCTGCAAGTAGAACAAATTATACCATAGAAATAATGGGCTTGCAAAACTAAGGAGTTGAATTTATTTGTTCTCCTTCCCATCGTTCAGTAGGTACAATTCGTTGCCTGATGCTATTTACCTGCAATATTGTTTGAACAATTATGATGACAAATAAGCATACCACGATACATTTAATCGCTAATTTACTATATTGATCAATCATTTTTATGTATTGTTTGCGGGATTTCATAATGACACCTCTTCAAGATAGATATCGTTAATGTATCCCACTTTTTAACTAATATTCATCGATCACGCAATTCGATCTGTTTTTCGAACAAGAAGCGTATAATTCTTTGTCGCTCTGATTCAATGATTTCATGAAATTTCATCATAACGATCTTACGACCAGTTTCTAATACTTTCAAGCGCAAGACTTCTCCAATGAAATTACTATGTTCAATTGTTCCGTTACGATGCGGCAATAGAACCCAACAATCTAACTTTTCAGATTCCTCAAAATGTTCATGTCGATCAATGATGAAGGAAATCCCTCCGCCACCAATATCGTCCGTTTTAAACACAAATTGTTGACCATTTTCAGTTCGCACGGCAATATCAACTTCGATCATGACTCTGAAAAAGTTTCTGCGTTGCATAGAAGTCATTTCATCTTTAGATGGTCTTGCTAATTCAACAAGCGGAAATTCGCCTAACATAACATCGGTTACATGAGTTTCGAAAAAGTGTTTTACACCTGTCGTAGTAATAAAATGAGCGGCCAGAGCATCTCCAACATGTAATCTTTTTACTTTTCCGGTTACTGTGTCAATCGGAAATTCAATTATTAAACTCTCTTCATTTTCATCAGCAACTCGAGCTTTGAATTCAATGACTGAATCCTCTACATCATCAGACTTGAGATGAAAGAATATGATCTGACTTACTTTAGGTACAATCAACATAGCCCCTCCCTCCGCAAGAGATATTATACCACTTACGTACTAGAGGAGCTATATAAAACTTGCTTAATCACTCACTTTTTGATCTTGTTTACTCAATTTTTCTATTGTTTCCTCTATTGCCGTATCACTATTAATGTAAATGCGGTACAAATTATCGTTTATGGTACCTGTAAATTCATAACAAAGCACTTCAGTACCAAGATCACCTTTAATAACTGCCATACGCTGTTCTTTCGTACTCAAATTAGGATTAAGAGCTTGCTTCGCATCATCTAGTGAAACGACTGGCTCATTCATTTGACGATCGCGATGATGTGCAGCGAACTCATTTCCTTGGAAACTGACGATTTCTCCGTCATCTAGTGCCACTTTAACCATTATTTTATCTGGATAAATATATACATCATCTTGATTATAGACAAATGTAAACGTTCCAGTATTACTAAACTCATCATAGCTGACTGTAGCCATATTGTTAAAGCCATGTTCATGTAAGTAATTTTCCGCTTTTTCCTTTGCTTGATCTATCGTTAACTCAGCAGAATTCACATCTCTCATATGTACGAATGAGAGTAATTTACCACCCTTTGCTGAAAAAGTAAGCTTTTTATCATTATCATCTTCTTTAACTAAGGCAGTAAAAGTTGGGTAATCACTTTCTTTTCCATTCTCCGTTACTTCGATCTGCTCTTTGGGCACCCCTGTAAATTGACTTGCCAAATCAACAACTTGCTCCGCAGTAACAGGTACTCCACTTAATAGCTCGATATTATCATCGTTATACATGCTATTAACTGCTGGACCCCAATTCAGCTCAGAATAATTACCAACGCCTTCATTAACGCCCCGAAGACCACTTATGACAGGATTCTCCGTGTCTGCTTCATTAACAGACAAGGCTAGTTCAACATCCATCCAACGTAAGCTACTAGCCATTATGTTTTTTTGTAATTGACCTAACTCATTGGAAATTTCACTAGAGTTTTTATAAAGCGATTGCAGTGTTCCAAACTCTTCATCACTAAGTGGTTGCTTCGTCAGATCACGCACTGCTGTTTTATATGCAAAATTGGATACTCGCGATAAGAAATTATTCGCATCGACAAATGGTAAATAACTTAGCGGTAACTGTGCGATTTGATTTTGTGCTTCACTTGAGATTCTCCATACATTGACTAATCCTTTGCGATGATAATCCATAGATGTTGAGTTCACAGCAAGTGTGTTACCAAGTTGATTATTCAATTGACTTACATAATAAGTTAAATCTCCAAATGCACGCTGGTACTGATTCTCAGCTTTCATTAATACAGTGTTCTTTTCTTGATGTTCTTGATAACCCCAATACATTGCTCCTATGAGTAGAATTGTCATTATAGGAAACAAAACAGCACTTAGTCGTTTATACATACAAAAAGCCTCCTTAAAAACCAATTTAACTATAGTTTGGTTTCTTATAGGAAGCTTTATGCATCATAAGTATTAGATTGGATGTTCTTCTATTTCTAGGTCGTCAATATTATCACAAATACACATTTTGAATCCTGTATCATATACTCCATTATCTTTACGACCTCGCAAGATATACTTTTCACCACATACTTTACAACGAATTAATACTTTGATACGAGTCATCATTTATTCCTCCACATTCAAAACTAATAATGATAGTATGAACGGAATTATTATAAATTAACCTCGTCTTTTGAACGAACATATCTAAATGGCGAGCGTAGATGTGCTGATTTCATTTTTGACAAACCAAAAATCCAGAGTAGAATCATAAATGGAATAATAACAAAAATCCAATCGTTTTCTCTTACAAGAATGATCCAATCATAGGCCCCATGCAATAGAATTGGAGCTAATAACGATACTCCTAAATATAATTTCCGTTCTTTCCCTTTAGAAAATTTCGCTCGACCCAAATAATAGCCCATTAATACACCAAATAATGCATGACCTGATACCGGAAGTAGTGCACGTAAAAACATTACACTGAAATCTGCTGGCATGAAAATTGAATAAAGTATATTTTCAAGAGTTGCAAATCCGAGTGATATTGCTCCAGCGTATAAAATCCCATCATAGGGCTCATCGAATTCGGTATGGTTATAGATCAGATGAAATAAGACAAACCATTTAATACTTTCCTCTATGCCTGCTGATTGAATAAATGCTTGCACATAGAGCCCATCTCCAAGCCACAACTCAATGCCACGTTGCAACACTAAAATTGGTATAACTAATAATATTCCTAATAAAAAGACACGAATAACCATATGAATAGGTTCGGCTTCGTATTTATCTCTAAGATATAAGTAAGTGAGTAAAGACAGTCCTGGTGCAACTGCGGCAGAAATAACGGAAAATAGTAACATTATATTGCCTGCTTTCATTAAGATTGGGAATTTTCATGTGTAGTTAAACTATATTTCTCTATTACATTATAACGAAAAACGAAAAAAAGAACATTGACTTTTTACTGTCAATGTTCTTCAAGTTTTTTCCTGTTAATTAAACCTTATTGAAAGTGAGTACAAATCTGATAAACAGCCTCTTCAGCCATAATAACCTTACCGTATTCTTCTAACATAGCATAAGTTACTGACGTCGCATCACCGTATTCGGCTAGAATCGCTAACACAGAATTAAAACTAGTTGATTCTATATCTGATGGTTCAATTGACAATATCCACTTATTGTTATAGGAAAATAATGTTCCGCCATCTGTTAATTGAGAAGCCTTTAAGGCTTTACAAACCGAAATAATATGCTCAAAGTCGTTAAAAGAATACATGATAATGTCACTGTGCTCCATTGTTACATCGAGATCATAAATATCATCATCTAGATCATCGTCCTCACCAAAGCCATTAACAGATTCACCGCCGCGCTTACCTCGTGTAACAACAACAAACATGCCTTGTGCCGGCATTGCATACACTTCCACTGCTAATGGTCTACCACTTGCCTCAAAGCCAAGCTCTGTATAAGCTTGTTCCATTAATTCCATAAATAGATCATGTAGCTTAGGAGGTTCACGTAGCATATCTTCCTTCTGGATACCCCGCTCCAACAAATCGTCGTAAGTCAGGAAAATCCTTATCTTGTCCTGACCTAATCTTTCGATCTTCATGACAGGATCCTCCTTTGCAGCATCTGACTATAGCTTATGTAAAGAAAAAAGGAATGTTACCAAATTCTTTTTACAATTGCTATATGCATACTTTATCATGTCTTGATCACTATTGCACTAAAAAAACAAAAAATATGTATCGTTTAAATTCATCAATATATAAGACTAACGTCGCATTTTCAAAGCCTTTTACTCGATCATATACTGCCTAATAAAATTAAGTGAATTTGATAATATTATGAACTTTTTCATATTAATAAAGACTGATCCCATAAAATAAGGACCAGTCCAATAATGAACATTGATTAGTGCTTAACCGTTTGAGACTCTTTTGTAATTTCATTAAACTGACTTTGCAATTTCGGATCACTTTCAATAATGTCCTTGATTAAAGTTTCGTTACTGCCATGATCCTGCTTATTCTTTTGTGATTTGTCCTTTGAAGATGACTCCATCTTAGATGAACTAGATGTTCCACTTGCAAAGAGGCTAGAAGCTGCCTTGTTCAACATATCACCTTTCACATCAGACATCATGTTAGTAACTGCTTTAACGGCTTCTGGCTTACGTTGCATCAGGTACATCGCGCCTATCATCCCTGCTACGCCACCTACAATAAAGCTACTCATTCGCATAACTGACACCTCTCTTCTAATATGACTTCTCCTATAGAATGACCATCAAGGAAGAAGCTCATACGTTAGAAACGAGAGGTAAATAGGTGCAAACTTACCTTAAGATGTTGAATAATATTTGTTACCATACCAAAATAAAAAAATGACGAGGGCAACAAACAATATAAATAAAACATTATAATAAAGACGACTGAGTTTGTTCTTACTTGAAGGATGTTTTTTGCTTCGTGCTGGAAGCTCTGTTTCTTCATTTTCACGATCTAAATAAATACGATCATCAGCCTCTTGTTGTCTGTAGCTTCGTGCTGCGCGACTGAACTTTTCTTTCCTACTCATGATTCCCTCCTAAAACGAATCAGCAATCCCATCACAAAGTCGAATATAAAATGAGCAATAATTGGAGCCCAAATAGAACCTGTCTGGATATATATCCATCCTAACCCATAGCTGATTGAGAAAACAAGACCTGTTGGAATCCAGTGTTTCAAATATCTAACATGGATGGTAGCGAAAATAATACTTGTCCAATATGGACCAAATGCATGTTGCATCGCACCTCGAAATAATAATTCTTCACAAAAAGCAATAACTAGTGAAAAAAGTGCGATTTGCCAAATGGCACGTGTGCCAAAAATCCGCTCATTAACGCCACCGTCATCACCAATATCATCAGGTACAAATCTGGATAACACCAAATCGACACATATTGCTACGGCAGCTAATCCGGCACCCCACAAAAAAACATTTGTAATTGATGATGGAATAGATAATAATGAAAACAAATTTTGTTGTTGAAAAATTACCCATATAAAGCCGATAATAAATATTAGGGCTTGAGTTACGTATAAGTTAATTAGCAACATGCGATCATCCAGTTCGTCAACTGTTACTTTGCGGAACTGAACTTTTCTAAATTTGAATTTGAATTTTTTCATCTGTACACATCCGTTCTAAGTTAGATCATTATTTGACATAAAGGAGAAATGAAATGGATAAACGATTTTCAAGAACTGCCACACTTTACACAATAGTATTTTTAAGTATGCTTGTCTTTGCTGTAGTAGCTTTTTTCTATGGGTTAAATCTTGGAACAAAACGTGTCGAAACGAAGTACGCGTATCTCAATGAGGTAAAAGTAGATAAGACTAATTATGAGTATCAACAACAAGAACTCGCTTCCTTCTATCTAACTGTATACTCACCTTACCGTGAATTTCAACTAGATTGGTCTGAAGCACTTCATAATATCTCTAATCGAAAAGTAAGTAATGTTTCTTCACTATATAAAGAATTAGAAGGTCAAGCAAGTAAAAAAGCAATTGAAGCTGCAAGTTACAACTTACAAAATGCGGGACAACTTGGTGAAGCTCAACAAAATTATATTCGAAGCCTTAATCAGTTTGAGAAAGTTGCTGCTGCGCTGCAAAAGAAATCATCATCTATTACGTATGAAGAGATCGTTGAGTTGCTAAAATCAAATGAATCTTATCAAACAGCTGTAACCCAAGCTTTGAAAGGTCAGGGCATTTATTTTGAGACGATGTATCTATGGGCAACTTCGATAGATCCGAACATTCCAACAGATTTCGATCAGAATGTTAGTCAAAAAATTTCAACTTGGAGTAAATATCCGCTCGTAATTAAAAATGAAATTATTGCAAATTATTTAGTGAAACAAAATTCATTTGTTGAATTTTTGCCACATGATTTGACAAGTGCTATCGATCAATTTATAACCTCAGGACAAGCAGAAGCTATGAATCTAACGACTATTGATGGTATTATTACATTATTATCAAATACTGCTGCTGTAAGACCTGGTGACTATAATCTTAATAAGAATAAATTGTATTCACAAGAGTTTCTTCCACAAATTCCTTTCTTCTATCCTAATGTAGAATAAAGTTGAATTTTTGTGAAATTTCACAAAACAGATAGAAAATTCGCTTTTTGTTCGTTCTAGAGCATTGATTTTATGTATCGATTTGCTATAGAATAAGAATTACCGTTATGTTCGTTGATGAAACTCTCGACCCACTGCTTTCATCGGTGCGGAAGAGAGTTTTTCTGTATATACTAATTGCGATGATTACATCGCACATCCAGGGGGTAGTTTGTAATTATGTTTAAAGTACTTGTATCCGATCCAATTAGTGACCTTGGTATTCAACAACTAGTTGATGCTCAAGACATCGTAGTAGACAAGAAACCTGGTCTATCTGAGGATGAATTAGTATCCATTATAGGTGAGTACGATGCCTTGCTTGTAAGAAGCCAAACAACAGTGACTGAGAAAATCTTAGAATCTGGAAAAAAATTGAAAGTTGTCGGTCGTGCTGGTGTAGGCGTAGATAACATCAATCTTGATGCAGCAACGAAACTTGGCGTCATCGTTATTAATGCACCAGACGGTAACACGATTACTACTTGTGAACATACTTTTGCAATGATGATGGCACTTGCTCGTCACATTCCTCAAGCTTACAAAAAGACAACTGAAGGAACATGGGATCGCAAGTCATTCCTAGGCGTTGAACTTCGTACTAAAACACTAGGTGTACTTGGTATGGGTCGTATTGGTAGCGAAGTAGCAAAACGTGCCAAGGCATTTGGTATGAATATTCTTGGTTATGATCCATTCTTAACTGAAGAACGTGCTCAAAAACAAGGTATTACACTTGCTACAGTAGATGAAATTATTCGTAATGCTGATTTCATGACTGTTCATACTCCATTAACTCCTGAGACAAAACATATGATTGGCAAAGCACAATTTGAAGTTATGAAACCTGGTATGCGCATCGTTAACTGTGCTCGTGGCGGAATTATTGACGAGCTAGCACTAGTTGATGCTATTAACGCAGGTACTGTTGCAGGTGCGGCATTTGACGTATTCGAAGTTGAACCTCCAGCAGCTGATCACCCATTCTTGACACATCCTCAAATAATTGTAACACCTCACCTTGGTGCATCTACTGTTGAAGCACAAGAAAACGTTGCAATTGATGTTTCAGAGCAAGTGCTTCATATTCTTCGTGATGAGCCTTTCATGAACGCTGTTAACATGCCTCCAATTCCAGCTGAGGTACGTAAAGTACTTGAGCCTTACTTTGAATTAGGTGAAACTCTTGGTAGCTTCATCGCTCAAGGTACAGAAGGTGCTGTTGAAGAAATTAATGTTAGCTACTCTGGCGATCTAGCTGATGTTGATACACAACCATTAACACGTTACATTGTTCGTGGAATTCTAGCTCATTACCTTGGTAAAGATACTGTAAACGTAGTTAACTCTATGCATACAGCGAAACAACGTGATGTGAACATCGTTGTTCAAAAATCTCGCGTTGCTCATAATTTCACTAACTTAGTGACTGTTACGCTTCGTACGAATAAAGAAGAGCGTTCTGCAGCTGGTACATTATTGTCTGGCTATGGTCCTCGTATTGTTCAAATCGACAAATACAATGTTGACGTTACACCTCGTGGTAACTTCATCCTTATCTCACATAATGATAAGCCTGGTATCATCGGTCGCGTGGGTACATTGCTTGGTAGTAACGATGTTAACATCGCTACAATGCAAGTTGGTCGTCAAGATGAAGGCGGTACCGCTGTAATGGTTCTACGTGTTGATAAAGGAACTCCGAAAGAAGTTCTTACACAACTGACAGACCTACCAGAATTAATCACTGCAAAAGAAATCATTATCTAATCCATACTTTTTTCAATATAAAGGGCTAACGAGATTGTCTCGTTAGCCCTTTTATGTTCCACGATTAACAATAAAATCAATGCCAATTCTACGAAAAAAGAGGTTCCTCGACGGTATTAGCTGTGAATGTCGAATTGCTACAGCAATCTACATCACATCTTAACCGATTAAGGAACCTCTATTATTATTGGATTGTTTCATGAATCTTTACTGGCAACAGTATTGTGAATGTCGTGCCATGACCTACCATGCTGTCCACAGCAATATTACCGTGATGTTGATCAATAATATTTTTCACGATTGCAAGTCCTAATCCTGTCCCTGAACTATTTTCTCGTTTCCTCGCTTTATCTGCTTTATAGAAACGTTCAAATATGTAAGGGATATCTTCTGAAGGGATGCCTTGTCCTTCGTCTTTCACTTGTAATTGAATGAATGATTCATGATTCAATACAACGCCGCTAGAGCGAATAATGACTCGTTTACCAGCATCGGTATGTCTGAACGCATTATCAATCAGATTCGTAACAACTTGTTCAAGACGATCCTCATCAGCATGTTGAAGCTCTAATACAGCCTCTGAGAACTGCGACACTAGTTCTACATCTCTTTCCTTCGAAAACACGGTAAATTTGCGTGCAACGCGTGAGAGCAGCATATTAACATCAACAAGTTGATGTTTCATGTTCATATGTCCTGCTTCCATTCTTGCAACGTCTAGAAAATCATTCACCAATCTACCCATTCGAAGTGATTCATCATGGATAACTTGAACTAGTTCTTGACGATCAGTAGGTGATACTACGATATCATCTAATAACGCTTCGCTATATCCTTGCAACATTTGCAATGGTGTACGTATTTCATGAGATATATTTGCAACAAAATCTCGACGAATTTTGTCAACCTTATGTTCTTCTGTAACATCTCGGATAACAGCAACAACACCTCGCATCTTACTAGCAGACATTAATGGTGTTAAGACGACAGACCATACATAACTTTGCACATGAATCTTATCCGTAATTTCTTTACCATGATTAAGTACTAGAACATAACTGTCACGAATTGGTGCAGGCACCATTGGATAATTAACTACTTCACCAGTTGACCATTCCTCTTCAATGTTTTGCCATTGTTGAGTAAGTAAATGTCCATCTGGATTCGTAAGAATAATTTCTCCTTTGGCATCAAACGTAATAACAGCATCACCAATACTCCTTAATATACTAGATAGATGATTACTTTCGTGATGAAGTTCATGAATAAGCTTCTCCAGCTGTTCGGTCATGTTGTTAAATGTTTGAGCTAATTGTCCAATCTCATCAGATGAGTCAATATGAACTCGAGTTGAGTAATTTCCTTCAGATATCGATACTGCAGCATCTTTTAATTGCAGAAGTGGCTGCTGAATCTTGGAAGATAAGAAGAAGGCAAAAAAAGTAGATAACAAGAAGCCAATAATTGCAGTAATAATAAAGAGTACTTTAATATCATGAGCATTCTCGTCAAAAGAGACATCAATATATTGCAGCAAGAAAGCACCTAGTATTAGTAGCACTACAGCTACTAATACCATAATAGTTACCCAAAGCTTGCCAATAACACTGTGCCACAGCATGCCGAACAGTCTACGAAGCCATTTCATTTACTTCGGCACCTCTAGTTTGTAGCCGACTCCCCAAACCGTTGTAATCATGCTTGCAGCTTCTGCAGACACTTTGTTTAATTTCTCACGCAGTCTTTTCACATGTGTATCTACCGTTCTTAGATCGCCGAAAAATTCATAATTCCATACATCTTTCAATAATTCTTCACGAGAAAACACTTTATCAGGTGAAACAGCTAAGTAATGTAACAATTCATATTCTTTTGGCGTTAAGCTAACTTCTTGCCCACCAGCTGTTACACGGTGCGCATCATGCTCAATAATAAGATGTGGAAATACAATGCTATTAGAAGTGTTCATTTCTTTCGTTAAAAACGCCGTTGCTGAAGAACGACGCAAAATTGCTTTCACACGATAGATCACTTCTCTAGGTGAAAATGGTTTAACCACATAATCATCAGCTCCAACCTCAAAGCCTTGGACGCGGTTCATTTCTTCACCTTTTGCTGTTAACATAACAACCGGTGTTGCTTTAACTTGACGAAGTCGTGTGCATACTTCGATTCCATCAATACCTGGCAACATAACATCCAGTAAAATTAGTGCATAATCTCTATTCATAGCAAGCGATAGTGCTGTTTCCCCATCTTCTGCTTCTTCGATTTCATATCCTTCTTTTTCCAAATACATTTTCAGTAAACGACGAATTCTTTCCTCATCGTCAACTACTAATATACGACTCAAATATTCTGTCATTATATTGCACCCCTTCCTGTACCATCATAAATCTTTAATTAGTTAACACCCGCATATGAATGCATGCCGGAGATCAATAGATTAACTCCTACTAATGTGAATAATACGATAACAAAACCAATTACAGCAAGCCAAGCTGACGGTTTACCATGCCAGCCACGTGAAAGTCTGAAATGTAGATATGAACTATAGAATAACCAAGTTATTAATGCCCATACCTCTTTCGGATCCCAAGCCCAGAATCTTCCCCATGCGATCTCCGCCCAAATCATTGCAAATATCAATCCGCCGAGCGTAAATATAGGGAATCCAATAGCTATAGCACGGTAACTTATTTCGTCCAAATCATCGGGATCTATTCCGTCAAGCATTGGATTAATAAGAGCGCCAAGTGGTTTTCTAATAATTATTCGAATGACAGCATACAATAGTAATCCAACAATAATAGACCAAACAACTGTATTTAATTTACGTCCTGCATTAACCCCATCAAACCAAGATGGTGTTTCTAGCAACGCATCATTCATACCTAAGAAAGGTTTTACATATTGCGCTGTACTATTGTATGGCTTGAAAATTGGTGGCATCGTATATTCTACTGTTGAGACACTAGTAGTAACTTCTCCAAGCGAAGAAACAGATACGTTTTCTTGCTCGAACTGAGCAATGTAACCAGCACCTTTGAAACCAAATGAAGCCACGATAAAACCACATATAACAAGAATAGATATAAGCGTAAATTCTACCCAACGCTGAGCTTTTCGACCTTTTTTTGAAGTGTCGCTAAAATCTACTACTCTAAGTAAATACATAAGACCTGCAGCAAAACCGACTGCGAAGAATGCTTCACCAGTAGCCGCCATCGTTACATGTATTTTCAACCAGATGGATTGCAATGCAGGTATCAGTGGCTGTACCTCTTGCGGAAACACTGATGCATAAGCAACGATAATGATTGTTAACGGCAGGGCAAACATACCTAGTAATGGTTTTCTATACATAAAGTGAATAATCGTATAAGCAACCATAATTGCCATACCTAAAAACGTAATAAATTCGTACATATTACTTACTGGAGCTTGTCCTCCGCCAATCCAACGTGTGATGAAAAATATGATGTGTGCAATTAAACCAGATGTAGATGTAATGAACGCAATTTTACTCCAACGAGCTTCATGCTCCTTTGGATCACGATTACTCCATTTCTTGCCCGACACTGCGATGCAATAAAAGATAAATGCAAAACAATATAAAAAGAACGCAACGATAAATATCGAACTACTAAAATCTAATAAATTCATCCTTTGTTTCCTCCGTTATCGAGACTCTTAGGATCTAACTCAATCCCAACTTTTCCTAGTGCATACGATGTATCTGCTCGCATACCATACCAGTTCTTTGTTGTGTGAGCACCAAGTGTCATTGTATCTTCATCTATACGCAACCAAATCCGACGATGCTGCCAATACGTTCCTAACAATAAGCCGATCATACTAATAATTGCGCCTATCCATAAAAACTTCACTGCTTTATCAATTCGTATATTTAAATAAGTTGTAGCCTCTGAGAAAGAAACGTTTTCCATTCCATCAACTTTAATGTCTAATTTATCAGTTAGTTCACGGTTGATTGTATTTTGTGAGAAACGAACTTTATCCTTTTGAAGTGGGAAGTACATAAATACTTCTCCTAATTCTTTCAAATTTGGGCCTTGGATGTTAAAGATGAATGCAGGTGCGTTGGGCTCACGCGACAACGTAATCGGCTCACCTTCACTATTAATTGAGAAGTCCATATATTTATCGATAAGTTGAATTTTGTAAGGACCTACCTCATAGGTCAATTCAGGATTAACCATCGAGAGATGGAACGGTCCAAAGGATTCACCAGTTTCTTTGTTAATGATCATTGGTGAAACTGCATTAATTCTAGGTGTTAGATCATAATCAAATTGATGAAGCTTCAAATCCTCGTATCTTAGTGGATCGTTAATTAGAATCGTATGACGAAGCACTTCAGTTAACTGAGGCTTCTCGAAATCATCATTACAATTACTTTCACACTCATATAAAACAGTATAGGTTTCAAAATTTTTCACACGACCAGTATTTTGTAAGCTTTCAGGCAACTCAGTATTATCATAGAGTTCCATCTTAAAGCCTTCACTTTTCACGTAGTAATTGGTACCGCTTATAGGCACAGTATCACCATCTACCACTTTAACATAATTGTCTACATTCCAGCCTGGTATTCCTCTTGCAAGAAGTGCTAAGAGGACTAGAATAAGACCAATATGATTGATATAAGGCCCCCATCGACTGAAACGATTTTTCTCAGCCAATAATGCTGATCCATCAATATGTACCTTATAACCTTTTTTCTTAAGCGCTTGTCCGTAATTTTGAACCCATTGTGCTGAATTACCATCAATCACTGTTGTATAAGTAACTTTTTGACGAGTAAGGAAAGAAAGATGCTTTCTAATTTGTTGCTTACTTAATGCACGGTATAACGGAAGTACTCGATCGATACTACATATAACTAGAGAAGTTCCGATCATGACGAGCAATGTAATAAACCACCAGCTGTTATATGTATTATGAAGTCCTAGCAAATAATATATTTTCCCTGGTGTACCATATGTTTCTTCATAATAAATACTTGGATCAAAATTATTAATAAAGGTAGAGGCTTGGGGGAAAATAGTACCGAACATAGCTCCAACAAATGTAGCAATGATTAAATAAATAGCGATCTTCACAGAGGAAAAGAAATTCCATATCTTATCTAGCAGATCTGGATTCGCTTTTTGTGAACGACGTGCTACACCATCATAACGCATCTCAAGAGGTTCATTCGAATCGATAATCTCTTGAACAATAGGTTTACCGCATGTTTCACATAATACAGTACCTACTGCATTTTGATGACCACACTCACATTTTGTATTCTCTGGTAAAAGCACACTTCAACCTCCTAAAACTTTTCATGAACTAATAATTCTACATCAGGATGAAAGATAATCACTTCATTAATTGTTGGATATGTTCTTCAATTTGCTTTTCCGTCATCTCACCAACGACCGCAGCTTGTAATGTGCCATCAGCTTTCACAAAAAATGTTGTCGGATATGAACGTAACCCGTATTTCTTCTCTGTTTTACGATCAACGTCTCTAACAACAGGGTAAGTCATGTTGAATCTGCGCATATAATTTGAAACGGTTAATGAATCTTCGCTTAGGTTAATACCGATAATTTCAAGTCCTTGTTCATTCCATTTCTCATATTGCTTTTGAAACGATGGAATTTCACGAATACAAGGCTCACAAAAAGTACCCCAAAAATTAATAACTAGTGGAGTGCCGATATAATCCGAAAGCGCAACAGGTTCATTATTTAAGTTTGCTAATCTAAAATCAGGTGCTGGTTGACCAATTTTGATCAAATTATTACTGTCATTATTTTGAAACGACTGAAATATTGCATAACCACCAATAATAAGAACGGCAAGTAAAACAACAACTTGAACCTTTTTCCTATATTTACCCATTATGTATACACCACCACGACATGAATCTTTAAGTACATATTCAATTACAATACGATATTCTCATTATAACGAAAATTCGACGGCATAATATGCCGTCGTCATTCCTTAATTATGAACTTTATGTGTCTTACTTGCTTCATTTACCAGTTTTTTTATTTCTGATTCTGTTAGGTGACGGAACTTACCGCGAGGCAAGCCCTCAAGAATTACCTCACCGAAGCGAACACGTTTCAATCGAATAACTTTATGTCCGATTGCTTCGAACATCCGGCGCACCTGACGGTTACGTCCTTCATGAATCGTAATTGCTATCGTCGACTCATTATTTTCCATTTTCACATCTTGATATTCAACAGAAGCTGGAGCAGTCATACCATCTTCCAGTTCTATACCTCGTTGTAGTTTTTCTAACAAACTACCATGTGGCACACCTTTTACTGTTGCATAATACGTTTTTGGAACATGATGACTCGGATGTGTTAACAAGTTTGCAAACTCACCATCATTCGTAAGAAGCAGCAATCCCTCAGTGTCATAATCAAGTCTACCTACAGGATAAACACGTTCTTTAATACCAGGCAAGAAATCCGATACAACTTTACGACCCTGTGGATCTTTCGCGCTCGTAATAACACCTTTAGGTTTGTGTAACATCACATATATTTTTTTCTCACTACGAATTGGACGACCGTTCACGGTGATGACATCAACATTTGGATTTACTTTAGTACCCATTGCAGTCACTTGCTCGCCATTTACTTCAACAGCACCAGACAGAATTAACTCCTCACATTTACGACGAGAAGCAACACCAGCCTGTGCCAATATTTTTTGTAATCGTTCCACTATGCTCACCTCATCTACCATCATAACGATTACGGCGATAAAGCACAAGCGTTCCTACTCGAATACGAGCATACAAATTACAATTGCTGCTACAAATCCAACGAAATCTGATATTAACCCTACTTTTAAAGCATACTTCGAGTTACGCACTGCTACAGCACCGAAATACACTGTTAATACATACAATGTCGTGTCCGTACTACCTTGTATCGTCGATGCAATTCTACCAATTAAAGAATCTGGTCCGTATGTTGCAATAAGATCAGCTGTAAATGCTAGTGAACCTGCCCCGGTAATCGGTCTTAATACGCCTAATGGTAAAACTTCACTAGGTACGCCGAACGAATCAAATATCGGTTTGAATGCTAAAAGCATCATATCCATCGCTCCGGAGGCGCGGAACATACTAATTGCAACCATCATTCCTACGAGATGAGGAATAATGCCGATCGCCGTTTCAAACCCATCTTTTGCACCATCTACAAATATTTCATATACAGGTTGACGCTTTCTAAGCATGGCATATAAAGGAATAAATACGATAATAGCAGGAATCATGTAGGATGAAAGTTGAGTGAATATACTATACAAAAGGTTCACCTCCATTCGAGGTGCGAACCGTTGTTGTTGCATTTACTTTCGCAGTAGAATTAATCGTGGTGTATGTACTAGGTGGTCCTTTGTCTCGTGAACGATACCATCTATCGACAAGTATAGCCGTTAAGGTGGCAACAAATGTAGCCGCTAAGGTCGTTCCAATGATCTCCGCAGGATTAGCTGAATTGTAATTCATACGTATCGCAATTAAAGTTGTAGGAACTAGTGTAATACTAGATGTATTGAGCGCAAGTAGCGTACACATCGCAGGAGTTGCAGTATGCTTGTCTGGATTGAGTGTTTGTAATTCCTGCATTGCTTTAATCCCCATAGGTGTTGCCGCATTGCCTAATCCAAACATATTCGCACTTAGATTACTCATAATGTAACCAAGTGCTGGATGTCCTTTCGGAATATCTGGAAACAACCAACGAACAATCGGGTAAAGTAAGCGAGATAACTTATGTAGTAATCCCGCTTCTTCCGCAATTTTCATCATGCCAAGCCAGAACACCATAATACTAATCAACCCAAAACTAACGGTAACACCAGATTTTGCTCCGTCAAATGCCGCTTGTGTAACAGCATCCATATTACCGTTAATTAATCCGAAAATAACACTAACAACAATTAGAAATAACCATATCCAATTGACCATTCCCATGCCTCCCCCAACATGTAACGATTATCGATATTCTATTAGCTTATCCATCTAACCAATTTGACATTTTCTCAAGCCAACTCATATGATCTTTACTATTTTTTTTGAATTTCGCAAATGTCTCTGAAGACGCAGCATTCTGTTCTAATGATAGTCTAGGGCTATGTGCATCATAAATCGGAACATTACCGATATTTTCACCCTCAAGGTAAAAATTCATTTTACCTCTTTCTCCTAGTGCAAAATATACTGAATTCGGATCAACTAACTCAATATCAGCTGTAATTTTCCCAAGCTCATTTTCATCTAAAGGGTATGCATATTGTTGCCCATATACAAGTGTACTGCCTGTAATTGTTTCTTCTTTTTTCGCAATGATGGATAAAGGATAATTTTTGAATCCCCAGTCCAGTAATTTACTATGATCTTGCCAATCGTCACCATCATTTAACGTAACTGCAACTAATTGTTGTCCATTTCTAGTAGCTGAACTAACTAGGCAACGGAACGCCTTTTTCGTATAACCTGTTTTGACCCCATCTGCACCTTCATACATATAGAGCATTTTATTTTTGTTGCGCCATGAGTAATTCCATTTCTCATATGGATTCGGTGCTTGCTTCTCTTCCGTTTTTACGATTTCGGCGAAGACTTTATTTTTCAATGCATAAGCAGTTAGAATCGCAAGATCATTGGCAGACGATATATGCCCTTCCTCATCTAAACCATGTGGATTTCGGAATTGAGTGTTTATTAATCCTAATTCAAGAGCTTTCTCATTCATTAGGTATACAAATCCTGCTTCTGACCCTCCAACATGTTCAGCAATTGCTGTTGCTGCATCATTACCACTTCGTAACATGAGGCCGTAGAGCATATTCGATAATGTCATTTCCTCTCCTAGCTTTAGATAGATCGAAGAACCTTCCCTACCGGCTGCTCTCTTAGTAACTACTGCCTTTGAACTTAAATCACCATATTCTATAGCAACAATAGCAGTCATAATTTTCGTTAAACTGGCGATTCTTAAAGGGGTATCTCCATCTTCACTATACAAAATCCGCCCAGACTGTACATCAATTAGTGCAGTTGCTTGGGCATGCGTTGATATATTCGGCGTAGCTCGTACCACTTCAGCGCTGACAACGCCATAGATCAAGCATCCGATTATTGTTCCAATTAAACCTTTCGTCCATATAGAATTCTTCATAGTTCTCCTCCTGATGTCATTGGACTTTCCTTCCTTGAAATAAAAGTTCAAAAAACAGGCTTTCGAAATTCAAGAAGGTTGAGCGCTGCTTGAGAAAGGCGGACGCTCTAGTGTACGTTGTTGGTACACGAGTTCCGGACTTTCGATGTTCGCTTCTTATTCGATGTCGATTAAGCTCCCTGTATCACTTTATTATCAAAGTTTGTTTTTTGAACTACCTATTGATGTAGTATATGCAGAAAGTTGAAATTGTAGACGAGCACCCAGCTCTTTCCACTAGCTTATTCGAATCAATTGATGAATAGCACAAAAAAGCCAACTAACTAGGAAGTGGTTCCAAGTTAGTTGGCTTAGTACGCTTTACAATAAGACTTTAACTTAATAACGTAATATTACTGTTGATAACCACCAGTAATATCGTTAGAATCTTGTTGCGTGGATGTAGCACTTGAATCTGAACTTGAAGTAATTAGCGATTGAATCTTGTCCATCCACATTGGTGCCGAATCAATGACTTTATCTAACAGATGAGTTTGATTATCAAGCGGCACAACTTTAACTCCTTGCGCACCTACTACAAGAAAAGCAATTGGTGTAATCGATACACCGCCACCACTACCGCCACCGAACGGCATAGCTGTAGTCGCAGAATGTAGTCCTTCTAATTGAACATGATGTGGCTCATCCTGATCCATTCGAATTTCACTACCTCCAGCTACAAATCCAACGCCGACACGAGAGATCGGCAATATAGTATCCCCACTTGGTGTATGAATGGGATCACCGACAATCGTGTTAATACCTAACATTTCCTTGATGTTTTCTAAACTTGTGGACATTAACCCTTGAATAGGATGTTCTGACATCTGAAATCACTCCTAATTGATGATATGAAGCCTACGCAATATTTTGCTCAACATCACTTCATAATATAAGCATCAATTATTACCTTTATTGAGAATGATCAATTTGTTCTTGCAGGCACATTACTTCGTACAATAAATCTTTTTTTCCATATTGCTATTCGATACATAAGATATGTGCCTGAAAATAATGCATGCCACAGTTTCATTTGCACTAAACAAGACCATTCCGTTGCAAAAAACGAAGTCTGATAAATTGGCTCGATCTTCACAATTGGTGATTCCTTTACTCTTAAAAGTCCTGATAGCGTTCCAAAGATCATACCTTTCACAGACCATAACAAACCACAAGTCATCGCTGTTGTCATCGCATCACCGGTACCAACATAACTGTACCATTTCCACTCCGTAAGTACGCCTCTACTTAAGACGCGTTTAAAACTTCCTCTCATGCTATGAACCAATTGCAATGCCGCATGCATTTGCTTGTATTTTTCAATCGCAACATCAGCATCCCAATCCCATCGTCCGCGTTGGCTATCTTCAGTGTTCTCACTAGCGTTACTGTCTTTTTTAACTTGAAGCGATTGTTTACCAAGTTCGAATTGAGGCAATACAATTTTAAATTTGAATAGCCCGTACAATCCAACTATTTTGATTACAAAGTAATCTTCATCTTTACGACTACGTGCGTAACAATCAAATGTAAGAGTAGAGTAACAAGCAGCGATTACTAAGGCAACAATAAAAAGACTGACCAACCACGCCCAATTACTAAGAATCCAAGGCAGCATGCTCCACCTCCTCTACTTAAGTATATTGACCATAGTATGACCAGTCTTATTGTTATCATTCCTTCACTTCATCCAACGTCATCTGACGACCTTCAAATCTTTCAAACAACAATTGCGTTTGTTCATCCATATCTTCATCTTCTAAAGATACATCTTTCGGTTCTGGTAGTTCTTTAATAGAAGCCAAACCAAAACTATCAAGAAATATTTTAGTAGTTCCATAGAGTATAGGTCGACCAATCGCCTCTGCTCGCCCAACTTCCTCAATTAGATCTTTCGCTACTAATGTATGTATAGCACGTTCGCATTTTACTCCACGAATTTCTTCAATCTCTACTCGCGTAATAGGTTGCTTGTACGCTACAATAGACAATGTTTCAAGTGCTGCTTGGGAAAGTTGTGCTCTTGTCGGAGTGTAAGCCATTCGTTCAAAATATGCTGCGTGTTCTGGATGAGTTGTTAGTCGATATGAACCTGCTAAGATCCCGATCTGAACACCTCGCCCATCTCGTTCCAAATCACGTTGTAAATCAAGTACTAATTCTTCAATATAATCAACATCAATGCCCATAATATCTGCAAGTTGACGTTTATTAAGCCCCTCGTCTCCTGCCATGAAAAGCAAACCCTCAATAATCGACTTCAATTGCTGAAATTCCATCGGAAATACCTTCTCCTCTCCACTGTATCACAATATCATCGAAGAGACCGTGCTGGTAGCAACGGATATGCTTCATTTTCATTAATTCGAGAATAGATAGAAAAGTAACTACGATCTCATGCTTGGACATATTTTCGCGAATAAGTTTAGAAAATCGAACCGTTTCAAATTGCTTCAATACTTCAACAATTTCTTTAATACGATCCTTAACCGATATTTCATCTCGCTGAATAGTCGCAATAACATCTCTTCGATTCGCACGCTTCATAGCTTTTTGCAGTGCTAAGACAAGATCAGATAATTGGATACCTTCTAACGGATTAACATATGTCTCTTTCATAAACTCTGTCATATCTTCAGGTTCACGAGAAAAGACGAGACTTCTCTGAAATTCCTTATCTTTCAGATCTTCTGCAATCTGCTTGAATTTTCGGTATTCAATTAACTTCTGAATCAACTCTTCACGCAAATCAGGTCCTTCATCATACCACTCTTCATATTCATTCTCGAATACAGGAGGCTTCGGTAATAACTGCTGGCTCTTAATTGCTAATAGCGTAGCAGCCATTACCAAAAATTCACTTGTTATGTCTAGCTCCAATTCCTTCATATCATTCAAATATTCCATATACTGATTCGTAATCTCGCTTATGGATATATCTTGGATATCAATTTCCGAGCGATCAATAAGATGTAACAATAGATCGAGCGGACCTTCGAAAGAATTTAGCTTGTATTGTACGGACACACCATAACCTCCTGTTACTTTTTAAAGGATGTTCAAAAAACGGACTTTGATAACGTGGATTGGCTTAGTAGACTATTCGACATCGAATATGAAGCGAACTTGGGAAGTCCGGGTCGCGTGTACCAATAATGTACACTTGCGCTTCCTCCTCCCTCAAGTAGCGCCTCATCTTCTAGGTTCTTAAAGCCCGCTTTTTGAACCTTCATTGTAATTGGTAATTCTCTATAACTTTCAAAACTTAGCGGAGCTAAGACTCTTATGCAGTGGAGAATAGAGCACAACGTACGTAACTAGTACGTAAGCGAACTTACATCTTCGAAGCACAACCACGATGTCTATGCTGCGAAGCATCATCAAGAAGTAACTTGATCGAATTTCAAATAAAGATTCAAAATGATCACTTGTCAGCGCCAAGAAAATGGCATGAAGTTAGGAAACGAGTAGCGGAATGTACGTTATTGGTACATGAGCACACGTAGGCTTCCGATGAATGCCATATTCGCCGCTGACTAAACTACGTTAGCATACACATCGCGATCACAAGCGATCACTTTTGAATTTCCTTCAAAAGGTTGGCCATTTCTATGGCTGTAATGGCAGACTCATAACCCTTATTTCCTGCCTTCGTTCCAGCTCGCTCTATAGCTTGCTCGATTGAATCAACAGTCAGTACACCGAATACAGTTGGTACTCCCGTCTTCAATGCTACAGCAGAAACGCCTTTCGCAGCCTCATTACAAACATAATCGAAATGAGGAGTTGCTCCGCGTATAACTGCACCAAGTGTAATTACTGCATCATATTTCCCGCTCTCTGCCATCTTCTGTGCAATGAGTGGAATTTCAAATGCTCCAGGAACCCACGCTACTTCTACTTCATTATCTTGTGCACCATGACGCTTGAATCCATCTAATGCTCCAGCTAATAACTTACTTGAAATAAATTCATTAAAACGTCCAACTACTACTCCATACTTTAATCCTTCAGAAATTAAATTTCCTTCGTAAACAAATGCCATCTTAATTTCCCCTCTCTATTCTAATGATTATTTCGGATAAAAGCATTACTTTTATGCGATTTTGTTAAAATTTTAGGATGTGACCCATTTTTTCTTGCTTAGTATGCATATATTTCTCATTATCTTTGTTATGCTCAAGTTGAATAGGTACTCGTTCGACAACTTCGAGACCATGTCCCTCTAATGCTTTAATTTTACGAGGGTTATTCGTCAGCAGACGAATTTGTTTCACACCAAGATCCTTCAATATTTGAGCACCAATGCCATACTCTCGCAAATCAGCTGCGAATCCAAGTTTAATATTAGCCTCAACCGTATCCAAGCCTTGCTCTTGTAATTCGTACGCTTTCAGCTTATTAATTAAACCTATACCGCGACCTTCTTGACGCATATACAATACGATACCAGAACCAGCATCATGAACACTCTTAAGTGCTGCCTCAAGTTGCGGACCACAGTCACAACGATGCGAATGGAATACATCACCAGTAAGACATTCAGAGTGCACTCGAACTAATACTGGTTGCGAAGGATCGATTTTACCCTTCACTAGCGCAATATGCTCTTTATTATCAACTACGTTTGAATAACCAACAGCAGTAAACTCCCCAAAATCTGTAGGTAGATTACATGAAGCTTCACGAGTAATTAATTTCTCCGTCTGGCTGCGATATTCAATAAGTGATTTGATTGTAATCAATTTCAATTGATGCTTCTCCTTGAATAGAAGGAGATCATCCAAACGAGCCATACTTCCATCTTCTTTAATAATTTCACAAATCAGGGCAGCCGGTTTCGCTCCACTTAATTTCGCCAAATCTATGCCAGCCTCTGTGTGTCCGGCACGCTGCAGAACGCCTCCTGCTTTAGCAACTAGCGGGAAGATATGTCCGGGGCGACGAAAATCTATCGATGTTGCTTTATCATCAATTAAAGCACGGATCGTCATCGCTCTTTCATTAGCAGAAATTCCAGTTGTAGTTGAAATATGGTCAACCGAAACTGTAAAAGCCGTACCATGAAAATCAGTGTTTTGTTGTACCATTGGAGGCAAATCTAGAATTTCAGCTCTTTCCGCGGTAATTGGCACACATACAAGCCCTCTCGCCTCAGTAATCATGAAATTAACTACTTCGGGAGTCACATATTCAGCTAAGGCGATTAAGTCCCCTTCGTTCTCACGATCCTCATCATCTACGACGATAATCGCTTTTCCTTGTTTCAACTCGGCTAGCGCAGACTCAATGCTGTCAAAAATTTCTGTTTGGTCACTCATCGTTATTCCTCCCAAAACTATTATTAATTACATAAATCCATGTTCGGTCAGGAACGCACTTGATAAATTAGATTTCTTAGGCTTATCTATCTCCTTATCCTGATAACGTAATAAATGTTCTACATATTTTCCAATTACATCACCTTCAAGGTTCACAATGTCACCAACATCTCGTTGCTGTAATGCCGTCTGAGCTAAAGTGTGTGGAATGACGGATACTTTCACAACATTTTGGAGAACACTAACTATAGTTAGACTAATACCATCGATCGTTATAGAACCTTTTGGAATTGTATATTTAAGTAATTCTCCATCTCCTACTTTGATCTCGAAAACTACTGCATTTCCATCAATATATCTTGCTACGATATGTCCAGTGCTATCAACATGACCTTGAACAATATGACCGCCAAACCTTCCACCGGCGATCATTGCTCGCTCCAAATTAACGGTTCGTCCGTTTGAAAGATGTGATAGTGAGCTTTTTCGAAATGTTTCAGGCATTACATCAGCTGTAAACTCACTCATATGGAACGACGTTACAGTAAGACAGACACCATTAACAGCAATACTATCTCCTATAGCAATTCCTTTAATAACCTTTTTAGCAGCTACATTAATTTGCATAACTTCACCATGTTTGCGAATTCCTTTTATTAAGCCGATTTCCTCAATTAATCCAGTAAACATAATCCATCCCTCCCCTCCAACCAACCGTTAGACTCCTGTTTTTTCGATTACACCGTTTACCTTTTCACCTGATATTCCCTTGTAATTCTTATCGTGGATGAGATCATACATACAAAAAACCCCCAACGGCTAATTGCCATAGGGGGTAGATTATGTAGAATTTTCTACGCTGAAAAAGCCTATAACTTTGCATCAAATTGACGCAAAGCCTCATAGACATCTCTCAATGTAAGAATCCCATAAAAAGCGAATTCAAATAAACCTTGTTTGATGATTATACTCAAAAAAGTATATCTCATCACAAAGATATATTGAAGCTTCTCCTTCTCCCATCCAGACTTTACTGTCGGTTCTAGATTCACACTAGATCAGCCAATCCATTATGTTGCCATAAGTAGATTGGGTCGCGGACTTACACACTATGAAGTGAGACTCACTTCATAGTGTGATCACCGCCGGTTGGGATTTTCACCCGACCCCCGAAGGTAAGCTAACTACTATTCAATTGTATTTACTACAATATTAAACTTCGTAAACTTCAACAGATTCCATTTTAGAACCATTTGACAAAGCATCTACTAATTCCATACCTGAAACAACTTTACCGAATACAGTATGTTGTCCATCCAAATGTGGTTGAGCTTGATAACAAATGTAGAACTGGCTACCACCAGTGTTGCGACCAGCATGTGCCATCGCTAGTGAACCACGTTCATGTTTGTTAGGGTTGATTTCACAATTAATAGTGTAACCTGGACCGCCAGTACCTCGACCGTCTGGGCAGCCACCTTGAGCTACGAAACCAGGGATAACGCGGTGGTAAGTTAATCCGTTATAAAATCCATCAGATGCAAGTTTTTCGAAGTTTGCAACAGTATTTGGAGCGTCTTGGTCGAATAAGTCGATTACAACTTCTCCACCTTCAGCTAATTTAATTTTTGCTTGTTTTGCCATTTTGACATCTACCTTTCATCTTAGAGATAACATTACGTTACCAATTTTGAGCCTATTTCGCAAGTGTAGATTTTTGTAGACGTGCAGGAACAACATCATTACATACAATATCTTCCAAAGATTCACGTTTAACAACTAGATCTGCTTGACCATCTTTTACAAATACAACAGCTGGACGACGAATACGATTGTAGTTACTAGCCATGGCATAGTTGTATGCACCTGTACAAAAAACAGCTAGTAGATCGCCGCTTTTTGACTCGGGAAGATTAACATCCCAGATCAACATATCGCCGCTCTCGCAACACTTTCCGGCAATAGAAACCACTTCTGTAGCTTCTTCATTCGCACGATTAGCTAATACAGCTTCGTATTGAGATTGATATAGTGCTGGACGAGGATTATCCGTCATACCACCATCAACTGCTACGTATTTACGAACACCAGGAATGTTTTTGCTTGTACCAACTGTATACAATGTTGTTCCAGCATCGCCAACCATACTACGACCTGGTTCAGTCCAAATTTCAGGCCATTCATAGTTTGCTTCTGTGAAATTAGTTTTAATCGCATCTGCAATCGCATTGACATATTCGCTAATTGGAAGTGGAGAATCACCTTCAACATAACGAATACCAAAACCACCACCGACATTAATTACAGTGAATAAAATGTTGAATTCATCACGAATAGCTACTGCAAATTTCGTAACTTTTTCAACGGCCATACGGAATCCTTCAACTTCAAAAATTTGAGATCCGATATGGGAATGTACACCCAGT
The DNA here is from genome assembly GCF_024721975.1 of Paenibacillus endoradicis. The sequence goes on from NZ_JANQBB010000009.1 coordinate 107,252, forward strand.
AGATTTATGTGAGCTAGATCATTGGCTTGGATAATCGCTTCTCTTGCAGATCCATTTCCAAGATCAAATCCGAATTTAGAATCTTGTTGACCAGTTGAAATATAATCATGTGTATGTGCTTCAACGCCAGGAGTAATACGCAATAACACATTAACTACTTTATTTTTTTGTGCTGCAAGATCATTAAGTACATGTAACTCAATAAAATTATCAACTACGAAACAACCAATACCAACTTCTAAAGCCATATTGATTTCTTCTTCTGTTTTGTTATTACCGTGGAAGTGAATTCGCTCAACCGGGAAGCCTGCTTCAAGAGCTGTATATAATTCTCCATCAGAAACAACATCTAGAGACAAGTTTTCTTGCTCTGCTAAAACACACATCGCTTTTACAGAAAATGCTTTACTCGCGTAAGCTACTTGAAATTTCAAACCAGAAGCTGTGAATGCATCTACATATTCACGTGCGCGTTGTCTAACTAATGCTTCATCTACTATATATAGTGGAGTACCAAATTCACTTGCCAAATTAGCTACATCAACTCCACCAATTTCTAAGTGACCATTATCATTTACTTTACTAGTACCATGTAAATACATAAATTCCCCTCTGCTTTCCTCTATCACTGTAAGATAGACCAATATTCATCATTTCTCACAGTATAACTCATATCGTAAGCATTAAGAAATGGATATTTACACATGAAGTTTGTATTTTTCAGTTTTTATCCTCATTCGGCATACGATCGTATTGCTGTGGTCTCATGATATTTGGTCGAGTTCGATTATACAACATTGGCTTCCGAATTAAAATATTTATAACAGATTTTATATCAAAGGGAATAAATGGCCAAAGGTATGGTCGATTCACTGAACGTTCCATAGCTAGCGCCACAATGATTATTGTTACTGGCACTACTAGTCCTGCTAATCCAAATAACGATACAGTAACAATTAATAACAAACGGATCAAACGATTGGCAAGCCCCAACTCATAACTCGGTGTAGCGAACATTCCAACGGCTGCAATTGCCATATATAGTATTACTTCGTTAACAAATAAGCCTGTTTGTACAGCAATGTCACCGATAAGAATAGCAGCAACGAGTGACATCGCAGTCGCGAGTGACGTTGGCGTATGCACGGAAGCCATTCGCAAAAGATCAACACCAATCTCAGCGATAATAAATTGGATGACTATCGGAATTTCACCTGTTTCTTTCGGACCTACAAATGCAAGTAAGTCTGGTCGATATTCAGGATGCAATACAAATAATAACCATATTGGCAACAACAATAATGACATAAGTATGCCTATAAACCTTACCCAACGTAAGTATGTACCTACGAATGGAGTTTGACGGTTCTCTTCGGCATGCTGCATTAAGTCAGCATAAGTAGTTGGCATTGTCATAACACTGGGGGAAGTATCAACAAACACGGCTACAGCGCCTTCTAGAAGGTGAGAGGCTACAGTATCTGGTCTTTCTGAATAGCGAACAAGCGGAAATGGATTCCATGCTCGGTTAATTGTCACTTCTTCCAATTGCTTATCTGCTAATGGTAAACCATCAATACGAACCGCTTCAATTTTCTCTTTAATAGATGCTAACAATGTTTTATCAACGAGATCATCAATGTAAGCAATACAGACATCAGTTTTCGTTCTCGTACCTACTCGCAAAAGTTCATACCTAAGCATAGGATCTTTCAAACGACGTCTAACGAGTGAAATGTTAACCATCAAAGTTTCATTAAAACCATCTCTACTTCCACGAACTACCTTTTCTAATGAAGGCTCAGATAGTCCACGCGCTGGGAAATTACGAACCTCGATTGATAACGCGATTGGTTGATTATCAATAAATAATGCACACTCTCCACCAAGTACGCTAGCTATCATCAAATTCCAATCTTCTTCCTTGCGTACTTGCGCCGAAGGCACATAGTATGTGAAAAAGCTATGTAATGCATCATATCCCAAATCTTTTGCTTCAAGAAACGTCAATCTTTTCAATATTTCAAGCATGATTGTGGAATTAACTAGTCCACTAACACAAAGCATTGCAATTCGAGTATTGCCAATGGTCATCTCTCTTACAGACACATCAAAACTTTTTTTGTAACCAATTTCTTCTTCCAGTCGAATGAGAATATCTTCAATTTTAGATGGAATTGGTTCTACAGGAGCTGTCTGCTCCTGACGCTTCATTTCACTTGAATGATAACGATCGCCATCGAACTCGCTTTCATCATCTATATCTTGATGCTTTGCAAATCCATCATTTTGGAACTGATTATGAGGTGGAATCGGTTGATTTTCCCCTTGTTCATTATGTTCCTCCTGATTTTCATAGATCATTACTGTACACTCCTTTAATATATTTTTAGATTAGCATTAATTTAGAGATTCAAAATTACCACTGAAAGACTAGCCAATCAAAAAAGGAACCTACTGTTTTGCCAATGACCATAGCCATCACTAATGCAACCATAGCACGTGACAAACTTAGTCGTTTGGCTATAATCGGAAGTACATTCATCACTTCAGTTAATGCAGCTGCCAACATCCCTACAAACATGCCATCAAGTAACCCGATGAAGCTGGTTAAAGGCGGTAATGGTAAGTTCAATTGTATATTCAAGAAATCTGTTACTGTAAAGTAAAGCGCTCCGCTTATTAAAGCTGCTTCAAACAAATAGGATAGGTGATAACTATTCGTTAACTGGGCAAGTCTTGGAATAAGATCAAAAATAACAAGTAAAGCTACAAAGCTCGTCCCGACAACGACCCCTCCTGAAAGCGCAAGGAACATAATAAAACCAATTTGTAAAAACTCAATCATATCCTTCCTCTCCTACCGAGCTTTTCTCCTTATCTTGCCGATTTCTAATTTCTTCAGCGATCACATATGTATTAACATTTTCTTGATACATATACATTTCAACTTCAAGTGGATTAGGTTCTTCATTAAACTTCTTCCGGAAAATATGGTTGAAAAACAATATCATCCCGACCCCGACTCCTACCGAATAAGGAATTTGAAACCAAAGTGGATGATCTTCACGTTTCCCTGTAATTAGCTCTACAATGCGGATATGTGTATCCTTCATATTGACATCAGAGTGAAAGTTCATAAGCGCTAAGCCAGATCCGAAGAATAGTAATAACCAACATACGACAAGTAATATGTAACGAGGTTTTTTCTCGCTACTTGAAATCATTACTAATACTTGAGGATCACCATACACATCGATTGATATTGTTGGCCATTGTTGTTTTACCTTCTCAATTATTTGCAGAAGATCAATAACTACTCGATTTCCATCCTTAAGATTGTGCTTATATAGAATTAACTCAGAAAGTTGACCATTTATTTCCTTATCATCAACAAGAATATGCGCTGCATCAGATAGTTTCACACATTCTTGTTGTCGAATGCTAATTCTACGTTTTAAGCGCAAATAGAGTGTATTTTTCTCCGCATCCATACTATTTACACCTCTTTTCCACTTAAATATCGTTAGATCATACATAGTATTTGCAATTGTATCTTTCCTACTCCACATCACAAAAAAAAGATCATTTCAAATTTCCCGAAATATTCTGTCCAAAACAAATAGACTGTCAATGAACTAGTTAACAACTAATTCATTGACAGCCTATTTTTTTAGGTAGTAACTACTTACTCTCGTTACATCTATTCATTAACAGTTACTTGAGAAGTCTAAGAAATCTCTACCGAAGATATCTTCAAAAAAACTCTATGTTTTTTACATTTTGCTTATCATTTTCAAATCCCATTTAACGCTCTTGTCCCACATAGCGGATATTTGCCTGTTCATATCGATAAAATGGATTACGACCATCCCATCCTTCACCCATAACAAATGGATCCAATCTCTCGTACTCAGCTGTTGAAACAATACAAACATAATAATATCGCTGCAGTCTATCTTGAATTATCGATGGTGTTAGTTCATTATTAGCAGTTAGCTTAATGAACTCATTTATGTAGAGATTTTTCGGAACCATATATTCGAAGACAAGTTGCTTTTTCCAGCCTTTCAGCCCCGCGAACATCATTGCTTCTTCACTAATATAATCTCCCATCTTAAATTTCTGATAAGGAAGTTTCTGCTGCTTATAGTAACTCTCCGTTAATAAATATAGATTCGAGCTTATTTCATGTGCACTCATTCTAGGTATCCCGTTAAAAATGTCCTCTGTATTCATATGAATTTTCAATAAATCAAACATTCGAGACGTTAGAAACTCAATTAATCCATTTCGAAAATCAGTACTCGGAAGATTAAGCTGTGTAGTATCATCTACTTCTGGCACTATGTCCTCTTCAACCTCATCATACGATTCATTTGGTTCAATTATAAGGTTTCTATATAGACCAATCCTTACTCTTTGCCAATGCTCTGAACGGTTCAAAGCAAAACTGATTGCTTTGCCCACAGCTAAGTTATTATCACTTTCATAACGTTTATTATAATAAGCTGAGCTTCGGAATATCTCCTGCAACGTATGTGTTTGAATTTCTATAGTATCCAATTCATTTTCTGCATAAAAGTTCACAAATTGGAGTGTCGCTTCATTAAGGGATAGGTGTACTGTCATTTCATTCGTCATCGGGAGACCCTCCAAAATTGATCGTTCTTTCTATACTAATAGAGAGGGTAGTTATTAGGCAACCTTCTTTAGTACTAATGACGGTTTTAGAGGGATGATTTATTTATATAATGTATCAAATTATAATTGAATATTTCTTGTAATATTCATTGAGGGTTGAGATTTTATACTACTTACAATTACTCTAGTTAGATATGGTGTCAAATCATCTATGAATAGCAAAGCTGCTACTTCGTTATTTGAATTTATATAATTGATTATAAGATAGTTATGCAATGTCTTCTTTTCTTTATTTGTAACTTTTAATCCAACCATTAAACCAATGGGACCAAATAGAAGACCTCCCGTAATTCCTTTTAGAGCACTACTGTGAACAATATTAGCAATTTCAACATCTGTTTTTATTTCTAAAGCAGTAATTTGTGAATGATGCAAGTTGAAGTTTATTCCGCCACCTTCAATAACTAACTTGTCGTTATACAAAGTTACCTGGCATCTTGTTTTTTCCGAGATAGGTAGCCCTTCCACATGATGAACACTTGTTGTTTCAATTATTCCTAACTGTTGTCTGTGTTTTTCAAGATCAACTAAGCCTTGAGTTTTAGTTTTTAGCAAGGATCCTAAAATCACAAAAAATACAGTCAACCTAATCGCTACGCCTGAACCATCAAAATCAGGACTCGAAATAGTTACTATTGTCATTATGATCCCGGGGATAACTAGTATAAAACAAATCGCAGCTAATATATTTCTGAATAAACGAATTTAAATCACCCCTGCAATTATTTTGTATATTCTCTATATATTACCACAACAATTATTGATGGACCATTATCTTTCATTGCATTTCCCCTATGTTAAATATGAAAAGGATCCGGAATGAAATCATTCCGGATCCACATATCAACGTATTAAGATCAAATCACTTATAAGAGGTAGTACTTACTCTATAAAGCAATCTGCTCTTTAATAAGTTGTAGTATTTTCTTCTCAAGACGAGACACTTGTACTTGAGAAATACCAAGTCGATTGGCAACCTCTGATTGTGTCTTATCTCGATAATAGCGTAAATATACTATCATTCGTTCACGCTCACTAAGTCCACCAATTGCTTCTGTTAACGCTAATTTATCGAACCATTTATCTTGCGAATCATCCGCAATTTGATCCATTAACGTAATCGGATCACCGTCATTTTCAAAAACTGTTTCATGAATGGATGTTGGTGGCTTATTAGCCTCCTGGGCGAAGATAACGTCCTCAGGTGTAATCCCCAATCGCTCTGCAACTTCAGAAATAGTCGGTAATCTTCCCATTGTTTTGGAAAGTTCATCTTTCATTTTACGTACCTTATTGGCGGTTTCTTTCAAGGATCGGCTAACCTTGAGTGTTCCATCATCACGTAAGAAACGTTGAATCTCACCAATAATCATTGGAACCGCATATGTAGAAAACTTTACATCATAAGATAAATCGAATTTATCTACTGACTTGAGCAATCCAATGCATCCGATTTGAAAAAGATCCTCAGGCTCATATCCTCGATTCATAAAACGTTGCACGACTGACCAGACAAGCCTAATATTTGAGTTAACAAGACGATCTCGCGCTTCCATATCACCTGATTGGCTAAGAGCGATTAATCGCTTTACCTCAGAATCTTCCAAATACGGTTGGCCCGTTTGCTTAAAATCGACTTTCATGAGGTTCAACCCCTATGCTCTAATAATAGAGCGCTTTTTTTGATTCAATGCGCTTCGTCATCATAATACGAGTTCCACCGCCGACAGTGCTTGAAGCTTCGAAATGATCCATAAAATTTTCCATAATCGTAAAGCCCATTCCAGCTCGTTCTCCATCAGGTAATGTAGTGAATAAAGGTTGACGTGCAAGTTCCATATCCTCAATCCCTTTACCATTGTCACTAATTTCGATGACGATTCGATCATTTTCAATACTTGCATTAATCTCTACTTCTTGACTTGGATCATTGTCATATCCGTGAATAATACAGTTGGTAACTGCTTCGGATACAACTGTTTTCAGATCATTTAATTCTTCTAATGTAGGATCAAGTTGACTGGCAAATGCAGCAATTGCAATACGAGAGAGCGATTCATTCTCAGATCTAGCACTAAACACTAGTCTCATTTTGTTTCCCGCGTTCATGATACCACCTCCAAGCTAGAAAGTGCGTGAACCTCATCGTCATATACATCGATAATTTTGAATAAACCAGATAGCTCTAAAAGCTTATATACTGGTGAATCAATATGACAAAGAATTAACTTTCCGCCCTTATTCTTCAACTGCTTGTAACGACCGAGCAGTACGCCAATACCTGAACTGTCCATGAAGGTTAACGTTTCTAAATTCATCACCATATGATGAGAATTCTCCTTCAGAAGCACTTCATCCAGTCTTAGTCGAACATCCTCAGAAGTATGATGGTCTAGTTCTCCGGTTAGGCGTACAATGACAACATTTCGATTGTGTACTACTTCTGTGCGCAATGACATCCATCGCTCAGCTCCTCATCGTTATATTTGTGTCAAATAAAACTAGCTGCTTTTTGGCGAATAGAGAATCATTCCACATCTGCGTTGTTAATTCCTGCACCGTGACAAAACTAGAAGAAAACAGTCAATTGCCGACAAATACTTTACATGATTTTACTTAAATAAGCTCTGTGTTGACCGTTTCAACAAGCGGAACCAATTCACTTTCTCGACTGTTCGCGGTGCTAATAATTCAAATTCTTTCATCGCTTGTTCACCTTGATAGATAGTCAGTTTACCAATAGGTTGACCTGCGACAATCGGTGCTTTTATCGATTTGTCCATATCAACTTCATAGTAAATTTTAGAAGTGTCACTTCCACGTCTAATTAAAATTGAGAAAGGTTGCTCTGCAGCGAGATCAACTCTGCTTTCCATTCCTTTTTCTATCTCTAGTGAACCAATTGTTGCTCCCTTTTCAATGACCACATGATTGCTATATTGCGCAAACGCGTAATCCATCATTTGTGATACGTCAGAGTTTCTTACTTTTGTATTAGGAGCACCCATCACTACTGCAATTACACGCATGCCATCGCGCGCAGCAGATGCTGACAAACAGAACTTAGCTTCACTGGTATAACCAGTTTTAACCCCATCTGCACCTGGATAGAAACGTACCAATTTATTCGTATTTACAAGCCAGAACGGTTTTTCCGAATCTTTCCGAAGATAATCTTGATATTTCCCTGTAAATTGTCTTATTAGATCATATTTCATTAACTCACGTGATACTAATGCGATATCATAAGCAGAAGAATAGTGATTCTCTACTGGCAATCCATTAGAATTCATAAAATGTGTGTTATTCATTCCCAGTTGCTTCGCACGTTCGTTCATTAACTTAACGAACTCTTCTTCTGTACCACCTAGTTTTTCAGCTAGTGCGACAGATGCATCATTTCCAGATGCCATAGCTACACCTTTAAGCATTTCTTCCACAGACATTTCTTCGCCTTCTTCAAGGAAGATTTGTGAACCTCCCATTGATGCAGCGTTGGCACTTGTACGAACCATATCTGTTAGTTTAATCTTCCCCTGACCGACTGCTTCCATTACTAGTAGCATTGTCATAACTTTCGTAATACTGGCAGGAGGTAGTTTCTCATTACTATTTTTCTCAAAAATAACAGTGCCGCTATCTGCATCTATTAATACTGCTGAAGCAGCGTTTAGTGCTAGTGAAGGTCCAACATTAGAGTTCGTTTCTATTGTTTCTACCTCTTCAGATGATAGCGTAAGCGCGTCAATCGTTGCTCCAGAATAACTGGACGATATGAGGCAAGTTAATACCAACATCAATACTATTTTTTTCAACTTATGTCCCTCCTACAAACTTTTCGTATTTTCTTGAGAAGCTTCCTTGTAACGAAAAGTTACTTCGGAAGCATAAACCTAATTAGCTGTTCTTCTAGACATAATGAAATAAATCTTCATTAATTGTCTCACTTACTTAGTCATTGTTGACGAATATATTAAAAATTATTCCATCAATGGTAGTATTCATCTTTTGTCATTTGCAACAAATTAAGTAACGAGTATAGCCATTAGAGTTGTATCGAAATAGCAATCAAGTAGACTAAAGATTGAAAGTACAATTACGCACATAACAACACTACAAAAAAGCCTCCAAAGTACTAGCAATTCGCTAATACTTTGGAGGCTTCATTATTATGAGTATTGACTACAGCGTAGTTACTCCATCTTTTGTCACAATCGCCATTAATAATGGTCGTAATCGTGGTTTCTGTTCACTAATGTCATAAGCGCTATGAACCATTACAACCGGATCTGAGTCCTCGTTGACATCTTTATTCACATATAGTGTCGCAAGCACTTCACCTTGTTGTACAGCATCTCCTACCTTCTTACGAAGCACAATACCAACAGCATGGTCGATCGACTCATCCTTTGTTGCTCGACCAGCACCTAACTTCATCGCTGCAATTCCTAGTTGCTCAGCACCTATAGCATTCACATAACCTGAATGTTGGCTCTTCACATCAAACAGTTTAGATGCTTGAGGAAGTTTACTAACATCATGAACGATTGAGCCATCACCGCCTTGTGCTTCCACAAGTTCTTGTAATTTAAGTAACGCCTTGCCGCTTCTTAAGCAATCTTCTACAACTACTCTTGCTTCATTATAACTAGTAGCTTGTTGACCCAATACAACCATATGAGCAGCAAGAGTAATGCACAGCTCAGTCAGATCGTCTGGTCCCTTACCTTGTAGTGTAACAATAGCTTCTTCAACTTCAAGTGCATTACCTATTGCAAAACCTAATGGCTGATCCATATCACTAATTACTGCTGCTGTGTCACGACCAACTTCGGTTCCAATACTAACCATCATCTGTGCTAATTGGATGGACTCTTCTAGAGTTTTCATAAATGCACCGTTGCCTGTCTTCACATCAAGCACAATAGCATCTGCACCAGCAGCAATTTTTTTACTCATAATAGAACTCGAAATAAGTGGAATCGATTCTACAGTTGCCGTAACGTCTCGCAGTGCATACAATTGTTTGTCTGCTGGTGCCAAGTCACCACTTTGTCCAATAATAGATACACCAATCTTATTCACTTGATCAACAAATTGCTGCTGTGTGCGTTCCGTGTGGAAACCTGCTATAGATTCTAGCTTATCAACAGTACCTCCAGTATGACCAAGACCTCTACCAGACATTTTAGCAACTGGAACTCCTAACGCTGCAACAAGTGGAGCTAGAATTAAGCTAGTCTTATCTCCGACTCCTCCAGTAGAATGCTTGTCCACCTTCACACCTTGAATGGCAGACAAATCAACTTGATCACCTGACTTTGCCATAGCTAAAGTCAAATCGGCCACTTCTCTTGCAGTCATTCCATTAAAATAAACGGCCATTGTCCATGCTGACATCTGGTAGTCTGGAATGTTACCTTGGCAATACTGTTCAATCCATTCATTAATTTCTTGAGTTGATAATTCTTTTCCATCGCGCTTCTTCTGAATAAAATCTACTGCTCTCATGAGTCCCTCCATTAAGTGTGCTAGTGAATTCTGGCTAGGTAATTGGTAAACGTTTAAGTGCGAAACTTAGGGTATTACCACTGAGAAAGCTATAACGGTTATAAATAAGATGCTCAAAGTACATTCAATGTACAACGGCATCTGTAATTGATGCGTAAGAAACATAATACGGTAGCAAAGCTGACTCGGAAAAATATAAGATTCAATGTCGATTATGTTTCTTCCTTAATTTCATGAACAACACCAAACTGTTACTTTCTCTTCGAACAATTTTACAAGGCACAAGTTAGCAACGGATAACTCGAATGACTGTATTGTGCTTTCATGATGTATTCATCAAGTGTCTGACTCAGTGCAATAACATCATGATGTAGCAAGCTACCTCGTTGGCTTGCAGTTAATTCCATCTGTTTGCGGAGAAATTCAATTTTCACATTAAGCTGACTGTCTATCACTTGTCTAACCATCCTTCTTCATAATAACTTGTTTTACGCAGAGTACTAAGACATTATACGACGAAGTGATTTTCGAATGTTGTCGCAATCCGTCAGTTGAATTGTGACAACTTTGTGACAGTTTCACTAAATTTTGACGATTAATGACGTAACTAGTTCTAAAAATTGCGATTTAACGCGATCTGTCGTTTCCATAACTTCTACATGAGACAATGGTTGATCCAAAATTCCTGAAGCCATATTGCTAATACAAGAAATACCGACAACTTCAATTCCACTATGTCGAGCTGCAATTACTTCAGCAACTGTTGACATTCCAACTGCATCTGCACCAATAATTCTCAACATTCTGATTTCAGCAGGTGTTTCATAAGATGGACCTAGCAATCCAGCATATACCCCTTCAACTAGTCCGATTCCTTTATCCGATGCAACATTTTTCGCTATTTCTCTTAGACGTTTACTATACGCTTCTGACATGTCTGGGAACCTGGCACCTAGTTCAGCGTCATTTGCTCCGATCAACGGATTTTTACCTGTAAGATTTAGATGATCTGAGATTAACATTAGATTACCAGATGCAAATTCTAGATTAATTCCACCAGCAGCATTTGTTACAATTAGAGATTTGACACCTAATGCTTTCATTACTCTAACCGGAAATGCCGTTACTTCTGGAGCATATCCTTCATACATATGGAAGCGACCGCGCATAAGGACTACAGTTTTTCCAGCAATCGTTCCGATCATCAATTCACCAGCATGTCCTTCAACCGTTGATACTGGAAAATGAGGAATATCTTCATAGGCAATTACTGTTGCGCCTTCAATATAATCACCTAACACACCTAATCCTGATCCAAGTATTAGACCTATTTCTGGCATTACATTTATTTTCTCTGCAATATATTGTGCTGCTTCATTAATTTGCTGACTTGCATTTACTGTACTCATATTAATTCCTCCTAATCTTTTTGTAGCTTCCTAGTGTGACTTCTTGTCATACAAGAAGTCACACTAGAAAGCATTAACTAAATATTATCATATTTCTTCGTTATCAAAGTCCGCTGTTTGAACTACCTTTTCTAATAAAGGTTCAAAAAGCGGGCTTTCAGAATCGAGAAGATGAGGAGCTACTAGTGGAAGGAGGAAGCGCAAGTGTAAAGGTTTGGTACACGCGTACCGGACTTCCCAAGTTCACTTCATATTCGATGCCGAATAGTCTAACGAAGCCTATCTTCGTTATCAAAGTCCGCTGTTTGAACTACCTCTTCTATTATTGTAATAGGGATAAGAAGCTAGTCCCAGTCGGCGGAGCCGCCACTTCGAAATTATTAGCGATGGTAGCCCCTAAATCTGCAAATGTTGATCTAGTCTCAAGTTGTTGTGGCTCTTTAAAAGAAGGACTATACAACAGGATGGGAACATATTCACGAGTATGATCTGTTCCTGGGTGAGTAGGATCATTTCCATGATCTGCTGTAATGATCAATAGATCACGCTCACCTATTTGCTCCATCATTTCAGGTAACGCTTCATCAAATTGCTCTAAAGCTTTGCCATATCCAATCGGATCACGGCGGTGACCATATAGAGAATCGAAATCAACGAGATTCGTGAAGATAAAACCATTAAATTTTGTTTTCAATAGTTCAATGGTTTGATGAATACCCTCTTCATTACTTTTCGAGGGATGTGATTGATTAATACCTTCGCTATCAAATATATCATAGATTTTACCAACCGAGATCGTCTCAAACCCACCATCTTGCAATTCGTTAAGTACTGTTCTTTGTGGTGGCTTCAATGCATAATCATGTCTATGAGGGGTACGTTTAAAGTTCCCTGGTGAACCAACATAAGGTCTAGCTATTACTCGTCCTACGGAGAAACGATCCTCCATCGTTAATTCGCGAGCAATTTCACAAGCTTTATATAACTCCTCGAGAGGAATGATATCCTCATGGGCAGCTAACTGGAATACACTATCCGCACTTGTATATACAATCCATGCACCACTCTTCATTTGCTCTTCGCCAAGCTCATCTAAAATCTCCGTACCACTTGCAGGCTTATTTCCTATCACTTTTCTGCCAGTACGTGACTCAAATTGTTCAATTAATTCATCTGGGAATCCATCGGGAAATGTTTGAAAAGGCGTTTCAATACGCAGTCCCATTATCTCCCAATGTCCGGTCATTGTATCTTTCCCTACTGATGCTTCTGCCATCTTTCCATAATAGGCTTGTGGCTGCTTAGATAAGTCTGGTGTCCAATCATGAATAGATGCAATTCGGTCTAATCCTAACGCTCTCAGATGCGGTAGATTAAGTGTTGTATATTCACGAGCGATATGACCAAGCGTATGACTTCCTACATCGCCAAACTGATGTGCATCTGGCAATTCTCCGATACCTACACTATCCAATACTACGACAGCAATTCGATCAAACTTCATATGATCACTCCTAAACTTTTTGTATATTCATGAGGGACTTCTTAGTAACAAAAAGTCACTTCGGAAGCATAAGCAGAACTTTTTGTATATTCATGAGGGACTTCTTAGTAACAAAAAGTCACTTCGGAAGCATTAATTAAAACCACTTTATATTCCGTTCATGCCAATGAAAAGTAACACCTCACATCCTATGCTCTAGGATGTGAGCTACTGTAAACTTCTTTCATTTTTGTCTTAGCGATCGAAGTGTACTTCATCGTGGAAGTAATATCAACATGTCCGAGTATCTCTTGTACTGCTCTTACATCAGCACCATTTTCGAGTAAATGAGCAGCAACAGAGTGTCTTAGCGTGTGAGGTGTAATCTCATCCGACACACCCGCTTCAAGGGCATATTTTTTTATTAATTTCCAGAAGCCTTGTCTTGTTATCCGCCCGCCATGATGATTAAGAAATAAAACTTCATGTGGCGTACTCTCAATCGTTAATTGAGCTCTACCGTGTTCCATATAGGCCTCAATGGCTTCTTTGGCATAATTTCCAAAAGGTACAAAACGCTCCTTCTGACTTGGACTAATGACTTGAATGAACCCAAGTGAAAGATGAACATGATCTACATTTAGAGAAACTAATTCAGTTACTCTAATCCCTGTAGCGTACAGCAACTCTAACATAGCTTTATCGCGAATACCTACTGCAGTTGATAAATCAGGTGCTTGAAGTAAGCTATTCGTATCTTCTTGAGAAATAATTTGCGGTACTTTCTTTTCAATTTTTGGAGCTTCAATAAATATGGAAGGGTCATGTGAGATGAAATCATGAATCATGAGATAGTGAAAAAGAGCACGGATGGACACTACATGTCTAGCTATAGTAGAAGACTTCAGACCTGCTTCTTTCAACTGCATCATATACTTCAAAGTATGATGCTTATGTACGCTTGTCCATCCCTTTACACCTTCACCTTCAAGATAACCAGTAAACTTCAATAGGTCTCTTTCATATGACTGATAGGAGTTAGTCGTAAGCTTACGTTCTTGTTGTAAAACCTTTAAGTATTGATGTAGCTGCTCGTACATCCTCCCCACTCCTTTTACGAGGTATATCATTTCCTATTTTTTATTCGCCATACCATAAAAACCAAACTAAGCGATCTGGCATAGAACTTTTATCGATATATTGTGATGAACTATCGAAGACTTTCACAGCATCTCCAATCGGTTTTTGGTAATGATTATTTGGTTGAATCATTTGCTGCACCCATTGATAAGCAGTTGCAACAATAACGAGTAATACGATAAACAGAAAAAAGAACAGCAGTTTATGTATCATATCCTTCATAATAACCATCAATATACCTCCTAAAACTTTTTATTTACACGTAAATGAAAAGTTACATCAAATACAGATACATAAAATATGTACATGCATTTTAAAGTAGTATGTTAGATTACTGTAAAATATGATGTCTATTTGCCTCATTATGAAAAAAGGCCTGCAACCACTTACATGGATGAGCAGGACCAATTATTGTTTGTTTTCGTTTAAATCACGACAGCTACGGCACACGCCATGAAAATCTAATCTATGATCTACTGTTTCAAAACCAAGTTGTGAGAACAATCTTTCCTCAAGCGGTAATAGCCAATCTTCTTTAATTTCACTCATCGTACCACATTGAATACATATGAGATGATGATGATGATGATTATTGGTATCTCCTCTGAGATCATAACGAGCAACGCCATCTCCGAAATTGATCTTCTCAACGACATGCAACTCTGTTAACAGTTCTAATGTCCGATAAACAGTAGCTAGCCCTATTTCAGGAGCTATTCCCTTGACTAGTAAAAATACATCTTCTGCGCTAAGATGATCTTCCTCATTTTCCAGTAGAATACGAAGGGTGGCTTCTCGCTGTGGAGTCAACTTATAGCCCTTTTCTTGTAATTGTTGTTTTATCTTATCAATCTGGGCTTCCATCTCTCTCCTCCTACTATTACATCCTACTAAAATCTGTTTTAATTATATTAGTATAAAGCGATATAAGTCAAACTTTTTCATAGTTATTGGTCCTATTATCCTACATTGGAATTTGAACCAAATACCACTCCATCACTTGAGGTGAAATATACACTTCTATAAATGCAGCCACAGCAAGTAAAATAAGCATCGACATTGCTACGGCACTATAGGAGATAAATGCTTCTCGTACATTACCAGCATGCGTCATTAGTCGCTTTTTCACAATAAAAGTTGAAAATCCGATAGCAGTAGAACTTAGAATCAGTATAACCGGGACAGCTATAACATTATGTGGAACTACCGTAACAAGGCTTAAAAGAACACCTTGCGTGCCAAACATTTGTACAACGATATGAATACTACACCCTATTAGAAAACCCTTTAGAAAATTCAATACAATAATAAGTGGGACACCAATGACAGTAATACCTAGCACGAATAACAACACAACCCATTTGAAATAGCCGAAAAATGCATCCCAGAACATGTAAGAACTATTTACCTCACTACTTTGTTTCATCCAATTCATATATAAAGTAAGTTCATTGCCTAGTCTTAGCTGTTGCTCGCTAGGCAGTACTTGAATAAATATACTTCCAAATACCGCTCCAGCAAACATCACTACTCCAAGGTATACCCATTTCATCAAACTGCCCTTCAACATCATATCACCCTTTCAATCTAACTTATGTCTTCTACTCATATGCTAGATTGATAGAGTTTATGCTATATTCCTTATTGTAATGACTTAAGTAAGTGATCCTGTACGTTGCAATAACTTCCATGCATTCACAGCTAAAAGTGTCTTCGCATCACTAATATCACCACTAGCGATATAAGCATCCGCCTCTTCGATTGTGATTAATCTCACAATGACATCTTCATCTTCATCAAGATGTTGTTGTCCTATCGTTACCTCATTAGTGAAATATGTATATAGAATCTCATCTGCAAAGCCTGGTGAAGTATAATACTGATTCAGTAATTGTAGATTATGTGCAATATACCCGGTTTCCTCTTCTAGCTCACGAGCTGCTGCAACGATAGGCTCTTCCATAGGATCAAGCTTTCCTGCTGGAATTTCAATTTGAGTTTTACCAAGCGGCTTACGATATTGTTCAACTACAATCAATTTCCCGTCGTGGATCGCTACAACTGCAGCTGCACCAGGATGCTTTACAATTTCACGAGTTGCCGTTCTTCCATCTGGTAAAGCAATTGTATCTACTTGAAGACTGATCACTTTCCCTTTGAAAATGTGTTCTGTAGATATAGTTGGCTCATTCCAAATTTCTTTTTTATTGTCTTGATTCATTTTCGATTTCCTCCGTTCAGGTGTAAAGCTAAAACAACCATTCATATGAAAATAAGACAAGTTGTCATAATGTTACCTTCATGCTCATAGTCTCCAATATGAAGACTAAGGAGATGAATGATCTTGAAACAAACAATTAATAAGAACAAACTTATGCTTTCTGGAAAAGCAAAACATATTCAAATAGCTTTAAATGGAATTGCCAAGAGTCAATACGGCAATTGTACATTAGCTCAATATACAGCTAATAGACCTGAGATGCGCATAACTCTTGGCAATTTAGATTCATAATATTTATTTTTTAAATGTAGCGGATTTTTTCAAAATCTCTACGACCAATTGTGCCGTTTGCACAAGACATTCTACTTTAATTTGCTCATTGGTCGTATGGATATGTTCATATCCAACTGCTAGATTTACAGTTGGTACACCTAAGCCATTAAAGACGTTAGCATCACTGCCTCCACCTGAATGGAATGTACGAGGCGTAGCACCCATCGCATGGATTGCGCTACTAGCTAGTTGAACAACCGGAGAATCAGCATCATGGCAATAGGCAGGATATACGATATTGCTATTGAATTTTGCTGTAGCACCATATTTCAGTGCAGTTTTTTCGACGGCTTGCTTCATACTTTCCACTTGAGCATCAAGCTTATCTTGCTTAATACTTCTTGCCTCAGCGATAAGTTTCACATAGTCACAAACAATATTAGTTGGTCCTCCACCTTCAAAACGACCGATATTCGCTGTCGTTTCCTCATCAATTCTACCCAAGGACATCTCACTTATTGCTTTTGCTGCTACTTGAATCGCACTAATGCCTTTTTCAGGGCTAACGCCTGCATGTGCAGATTTTCCATAAAACTCAATTTCAATATGGGATTGTGTTGGTGCTGCAACCGCAATATCGCCGATGTCTCCATTGGAATCTAATGCATAGCCATAACTTGCAATTAAGTGTGTAGGATCAATAGCACGAGCACCTAGCAATCCTGATTCTTCACCTATAGTAATTACGACTTGAACTTTTGCGTGTGATTCTCCGCTAGCCTTAATCGTTTCAATCGCTTCAAATAGAGCAGCAATTCCTGCCTTATCATCACTACCAAGTATTGTCGTTCCATCAGATCGAATGTATCCGTCCGCATCAATTTGCGGCTTAATACCTACGCCTGGTGTAACAGTATCCATATGGCATGTAAACAATATCGTCGGTTGATCTTTAGCATCTTCAGTTGCTTCAAGAATTGCGAATAAATTGTTAGCTTCATGACCAGTCACTTTTGCTGCTTCATCTTCTGTAACCGTCAATCCTAACTCATTCAATCGTGCCTTAAGTACTTTGCTGATTGCACCTTCAAATCCTGACTCACTATCTACTGTTACCAAATCAATAAATTGTTCTACTAAACGTTTTTCTTGTACCATTTTGTTTCCTCCATCCATCTCTTTCGTATACAATAGAGTATATCACTGTAATTCTATTTATCGAAAGGAGCTTTCTCAATTATGCGCCAACAAAAAATTATTCGTATCGTTGCAATTATCGTTGCTGCTGCTTTATTGGTTACTACTTTATTCGCAGGTATAGGCTCATTCTTCCTATAGAGGTAGTTCAAAACATTCACTTGTGATCATGATGCTATTGCTTCGTAGTACATTCGGCGGCGAAGATGCCATTCATCGGTCGTTACAGTGCTCACGTACCAAGTACGTACGCTGTGCGCTTCACTTCCCTAGCTTCATGGTATCTTCTTGATGCTGACAAGCAAATGTTTTGATCTTTCATTTTAAGTGGTAGTTCAAAACATTCACTTGTGATCACGATGCTTTTGCTTCGTAGTACATTCGGCGGCGAAGATGCCATTCATCGGTCGTTACAGTGCTCACGTACCAAGTACGTACGCTGTGCGCTTCACTTCCCTAGCTTCATGGTATCTTCTTGATGCTGACAAGCAAATGTTTTGATCTTTCATTTTAAGTGGTAGTTCAAAACATTCACTTGTGATCATGGTGTCTAAGATGAAGTGAACTTGCACTATAAACCCTTATTATGAAAAACCAAATCGTTCCTTGAAGAAAGGAACGATTTGTTCTGCCGCTGCTTCAACAGTCATCGAGCCTCCTGTAATATCGTTAAACGATGTAACGCCAAATTGTCCGATTCCACATGGTACAATCCCACTAAAGCCTTCGGCAGCGATCCCTGATTTAATATTAAGTGCAAAACCATGACTTGTTATAAAGCCACGACGCTGCCTCGCTTTATTAAATTTCACGCCTATCGCGGTAATCTTTTCATCACCAATCCATACCCCAGTATATTCTGATTTCCTTCCACCTTTTATACCATATTGAGCTAACCAATCAATAATAACTTGTTCCACTGTTCGTAAATATTCATGAAGATCAAGTCCGATAGCATCAAGATAGAGTAGCGGATAACCAACAAGTTGCCCTGGCCCATGATATGTAATATCACCGCCACGGTCAATATCATAGACGGAAATCCCTTTTTGGCTTAACGTATCCTTATCTAGTAGTAAATGCTCTGGGTGACGATCAGAGCCTAAAGTATAGGTTGGTGGATGCTGAAGAAGGAGCAGCGTCTCTGGACGCTCCCCCTTATCTATTTCTTTCACGTATGCTTTTTGCAGGTCCCAAGCTTCTTTGTAGTCTAGCATACCGATATAACGAGCATCCAACATTTTGTGTGCAGTATTTTTTGCTGCTTCAGACATGGTGGTTATCTCCTTCGAATCAAGCTACTAATCATCTACTATTAGTAAATAGAGCTTTCAAGGTTAAAGCTTTCTAAATTATCTTTAACACGCTGTAGGAATCGACCACAGATTACACCATCAAGTATACGATGATCAAGTGATAAACAAAGATTAGCCATAGAACGTACAGCAATCATGTCATTAATAACTACTGGTTTTTTCACAATCGACTCAAACGTAAGAATTGCCGCTTGTGGATAATTAATAATCGGATATGACAATATAGATCCAAATGACCCCGTATTATTAATAGTAAAAGAACCACCCTGCATATCAGAAAGTGAAAGTTTACCTTCACGTGTTTTACGTGCAAGTTCTTCGATTTCCTTCGCAAGTCCAGCGACATTTTTAAGATCAGCATTTTTGATAACTGGTGTCATTACAGAATCTTCTGTTCCTACTGCAAGAGAAATATTAATATCACGTTTCACAATGATTTTATCTACTGCCCATACAGAGTTCATAATTGGGAAGTCACGAATCGCATTAACAGCCGCTTTCAACAAGAACGCAAGATATGTAAGATTAACACCTTCACGCTTTTTGAACTCATCTTTATATTTATTGCGAAGTAGTACTAGATTCGTAACATCAACTTCGATCATCGTCCAGGCATGTGGAATTTCACTAACGCTTTGACGCATGTTACGAGCAATCGTATTACGGATCGGCGTTATATCAATATAAGTTTCTCCACGTCCATGTGCATAAGGATCATCGATTTCAATCTTAGGCAAACGAGGAGATTCAGATAGATGCATACCGCCAGTTCGCACTTGTGAAGACGTCGCTTCTTGTGGAGATACAGGTGTACGAACCATTGAAGCCTCACTAGCAACATAAGCAAGTACATCTTTACGTGTAATACGTCCTCCCATGCCACTACCTTGAACGTTTGCTAATTGAATTCCATGTTGTGCAGCAAGTTGTTGTACAGCAGGAGAGTAACGATTTCTCATGGAATCATCACCTTGAGATTGTATAGCTGCTACAGGAGCATTAACTGTTCCAGTAGTTGGTGTAGTGGAAACAGATGCAACTTCGTCATTGCTCGCTTCACCCTCAGTCTCAATTAAGCAAATTACAGTCCCTACAGGTACATCTTCCCCTGTTCCTACTAAAATCTTTATTAGTTTACCTGCCACAGTAGAAGGAATCTCAGCAGTCACCTTATCTGTATTAATCTCACAGATCGGTTCATACACTTCGATCATATCTCCAGGTTGTTTCAACCAGCGATCAATTGTTGCAGTTACTTGAGATTCCGCCAATTGAGGCAAAGTAATTTCAGTTATTGCACTCATGTTTTTCCAACTCCAATCGTCATAAATAAGCTATGCACGAATTTTTAACATTTTGTCTAAATTTTTTACATTAATAATAGTTAGAATTCAGCTAATTGCTTCATAGCTTCTCGAACTTTATCTGCATTCAACAAGAAGAATTTTTCTCCTGGTGGGTTAATTGGCATAGCAGGCACATCCGGACCACATAGTCGCATAATTGGAGCATCAAGTTCAAATAATAGCTCCTCTGCAATAATTGCTGCTACTTCGGCACCAACTCCACCGGTCTTGTTATCTTCATGAACGATTAACACCTTACCTGTACGACGAACCGATTCGAGAATAGCTTCTTTATCAAGTGGTTGAATCGTTCTAAGATCAAGAATATGAGTACTAATACCTTCTTCAGCTAGTTCAGCAGCAGCTTGTTCAATAAAGCGAAGTGGAAGACTATAACTGATAACAGTAATGTCATCACCTTCACGTAGTACATTCGCTTTACCAATTGGAACGATATAATCATCATCTGGCACTTCACCACTCACAAGACGATAACTTTTCTTATTCTCGAAATATAATACAGGATCTTCGTCACGAATAGCAGCTTTCAATAAGCCTTTCGCATCATACGGTGTATACGGCGCAACAATTTTTAGTCCAGGCGTACCGAAAAATACAGATTCGGGACATTGAGAGTGATATAAACCACCAAATACTCCACCACCGATAGGAGCACGAATCACAATCGGACAACTCCAATCATTGTTAGAACGATAGCGAATTTTTGCAGCTTCACTAATAATTTGGTTCGTTGCCGGGAACATAAAATCTGAATATTGCATTTCTGCAATTGGCTTCATACCATACATTGCTGCACCGATTGCTACACCTGCTATGGCAGACTCAGAAAGTGGAGTATCAATTACTCTTTGCTCACCGAACTGCTCGTGCAAGCCTTTCGTCGTTGTGAACACTCCGCCTTTTAGACCAACGTCCTCACCCAGAACGAATACATTCTCATCACGTTCCATTTCTTCTTTCATCGCAAGACGAATCGCTTCGATATAATCTATTTTAGCCATTACTCTACTCCCTCCTTATTATCATTAGCGTACACATGATCCATAACTGATTCAGGAGTAGGGAAAGGAGCTTTATCTGCATAGCTGC
This sequence comes from Paenibacillus endoradicis, assembly GCF_024721975.1. Next base: position 128,962 of record NZ_JANQBB010000009.1, read on the forward strand.
TCGCTTCATCAAGCTGTTTCTTAATTTCAGAACGTAATTGATCTTCCAGCTCTTCATTCCATAAGCCATGATCTACCATATATTGTTTAAATTTCGGAAGTCCATCTAACGTTTTATTATAATCGACTTCTTCCTTAGAACGATATGCTAAGTCATTATCAGAAGTTGAATGTGGAGAAATACGATACATCATCGCTTCAATTAAAGTAGCACCATCACCTGCAATTGCACGTTCTCTTGCTTCTTTCACAACTCGATATACTTCAAATGCATCATTACCATCAACTCGCTCGCCATGAATACCATAGCCTAGCGCACGATCCGATACTTTACCTGCCAATTGCTTATGTATCGGTACAGAGATCGCATATTGATTGTTTTCACACATTAAAATTACTGGCAACTTGTGTACCCCAGCAAAGTTACAGCCTTCATGAAAATCACCTTGATTACTAGAACCTTCGCCAAACGTAACAAAGCTTACAAATTCTTTCTTATTCATTTTTGCGGCAAGCGCAAAACCAACAGCATGAGGAACTTGTGTTGTTACAGGACTAGATCCGGTAACAATACGTAATTTCTTACTTCCGAAATGACCAGGCATTTGACGACCACCACTATTAGGGTCTTCAGCTTTAGCAAACGCTGAAAGAAATAAATCTTTAAGTGTCATACCTACTGAAAGAACAAAACCATAGTCACGATAATAAGGAAGAAAATAATCATTGTTCCGATCAAGCGCAAATGCAGCTGCTATCTGAGCGACCTCCTGGCCAATACCAGATACGTGAAAATTTATTTTACCAGCTCGCTGCATAAGCATCATCCGCTCATCATACATCCTTGCTGTGAGCATTTTTGTATACATAGCAATAACCGTTTCCTCGCTAATGCCTAATTGATGATGCTTGGCTTGCTGACCTGACGAAGACAATACTGTCATATTATCTTCCTCCTTCTCTTTATAAATTATAACCTGGTACTAATACCACGTCATATGTCTATTATACTCCTATATTTTAAAAAATAACATGTGACATTTATAACAAAAGTTCAATGACATTTATGAGTGATTCAAAACCATACCATATTCACCAGCATTGAGTACAATTTAGTACTCGTGTAGACAAATGTCTCACCCCTAATAAGAGCGCTCAATCCACTCTCCTATCAGAAACACCCCGCAGCGTGTACACCTGTGTACACGAGCGGCCAAATCTCGAGGCTGACAATGAAAACTCAAATCTTCACCCACGAATAAACCAAGCAACGTGTACACTTGTGTACACGAGCGACCAAATCTCGAGGCTTACATTGAAAGCTCAAATCTTCACCCACGAATAAACCAAGCAACGTGTACACTTGTGTACACGAGCGACCAAATCTCAAAATTTACATTGAAAACTCAAATCTTCACCCACGAATAAACCAAGCAACGTGTACACTTGTGTACACGAGCGACCAAATCTCAAAATTTACATTGAAAACTCATATCTTTCACCCACGAATAAACCAAGCAACGTGTACACTTGTGTACACGAGCGACCAAAATCTCGAGGCTTATAATGAAAGCTCAAATCTTTCGCCTGTCAGCGCCAAGAAGATGCACTCCAGCGGAAACGAGTAGCACAGCGTACGAATTGTGTACGTGAGCACACGCAGGCTTTCGATGGAGGGCATATTCGACGTCGAGTACGCTACGTTAGCATAACCATCGTGATCACAGACGGAACGATTTGAGCCTCCTCTCAGAAGGAGATGGCGCGTCCGTCTACTGCTAGCATAGCCTCCCCAATCGCCTCCGACAACGTAGGATGCGGATGCACCATTGCCCCTACTTCCCAAGGAGCTGCGTTCAACCAACCTGATAAGGCAGCTTCAGAAATTAGCTCTGTAGCATGTTCGCCGATAATATGAACGCCTAGAATATCATCCGAACTCTTATCAGCAATAACTTTTACAAATCCTGTTGGATGTCCAGAAACGATAGCTTTTCCAAATGCCGCAAACGGAACTCTAGCTTTTTTAATTTCATATCCAGCAGCTACTGCAGCCGCTTCTGTATATCCATAAGAAGCAACCTCAGGAGATGAATAGATACAGCGGGGAATTAGATGTGCAGCCACAAGGTTAACTTGGCGTCCAGCAATATGATCTATTGCTGTCAATCCTTCATGTGCTGCAGCATGTGCAAGTTGTACGCCACCGATACAATCACCAATTGCATAGATATGTGGTTCACTAGTTTGTCCATAATCATTCACAACAATTACGTCATTTTTGATTCTGACATCAGTATTTTCTAAGCCAATGTCATGACAGTTAGCTTTTCTGCCAACAGAAACAAGTATTTGATTGCCTTCTAGTAATACATTACCATCGGCTGTTGTAGCAGTAATAGAGAAGTTATTATCGATCACTTTGTATGAAGAGATATCAAGTTGTACACCAGTTATAATACGAATTCCACGCTTATCTAGTAATTTCGTCATTTCTAATGAAATTTCAGTGTCTTCCCCTGGTAATAGACGAGAACCAAGTTCAACGATTGTTACTTGAACACCAAAGTCATTTAATAATGATGCCCACTCTACGCCTATTACACCACCACCAACAATCAACATGCTTTCAGGAAGCTTGTCCATCGTTAAAGCTTGATCACTATTCAGTATTGTTATCCCGTCAGCTTCAAGACCTGGTAAGTTGCGAGGAGTAGATCCAGTAGCAATTATTAGGTTTTGACTTACAACAGACTCCATTTCACCATCTGCCAATTCAACCGCAATTGTTCCACTACGAGGTGAAAAAATCGAAGGTCCAACAACTCGACCTTTACCTTTAATCACTTGAATACCATGACGTTTCATTAGACCTTGCAATCCTTTAAATAATTGTTCTACTTTCTCATCTTTTTTAAGTTGAACATTATTAAATTGAAAACTTGAAAAATCTGTACTTACATCTATGCCATATTCTGAACTGTTCAACAATGTTCGATATACTTCAGCACTTCGAAGTAAAGCTTTACTTGGGATACAACCTCTGTGCAGACAGGTACCGCCAACCTTGTCCATTTCTACGATAGCTACTGATTTACCCATTTGAGCAGCGCGAATAGCCGCAGTATATCCACCTGGCCCACCACCGAGAATTGCAACATCAACTTGAATACTCATTTACTATACCCCCATCATTTCTATCAATATATGCATCTACTTGTAAAATATCCTCTTCCAATAAAAGTCCATATCGATCGTTGGTCTTCACTTGTGACGCTTCTAATAAGTAACAATTATATGTTTTCGCTATATGTAATGTTCATATTGATGATGTTACTTTTCGCTAAGTTTTGATCACATGAGAGTACTTTGTATATCTTATTGTACATCTTTTCGCTACGGAAATCATCGTTTACGTATTCACTGTACCGTTTATGGCGTTTTATGGTACTATAATTTACAGATTATGATAATCAATTCGAACCTTTTTAGGAGATCAATCATGAAACTAACCGTACAACGCATTATTGCTATGTTTATGCTCGTTATTCCAGGATTAATAGCTTGTTTTGGATTTTTGAAAGTAAAAGATTCATTATATGATTACTTTGTTTCCTTTGGTATAGATGGAGTTGATCCTTCATTCCAATGGTGGAAATTTATTTTTGGACTAATTATGTTCCTTGCTGGTACTGGATTTATTGCAGGTTGGACATTTTTCCGTGATCGCAAACGTAACTATGTTGCTACACGGTTCAAAGAAAAACGTGAAAAACCACCTAAGCCTACAAAATCTGCTCAATAATTTACACCCATTTTATATAACTTTAATATTCCATTAACAAACCTCCTCTATACTGATGTTAAGTTAGTAGAAAGGATGGTGAAACGAATGATCGTTTTTGATGTAATTGTAGATGGGACTAAGGTTGATACGTTACGACCGATGGCATCTAAACTAAGGGATTTAAGAAACTTTATTGATCAACAATTTGAGCTATTAGTTGAAAAGTATGGACAAAATGTTCACTTAAATAGACGATTCGAGTATTAATATCGAATTGTCTATTTTTTTTAATTAATAAACTACTTTATATATAGGATCTACCAAAAATCATGTTGTCATGTTAGTTAATTTGGAAAAAAGTGGACTAAGGCGACAACATTTTACCAATATTTGTTTTGACAGTAAATCTATCAATAGTTATAATCCTGCTATTCTTTGTAAATCTTTAGGATTTATAATAACAGGAGGTTACATCATGTCTAGCACAAAGAAACTTCGTTCTTCTAGTAAACTAGCAGCACTGATTGTTGCTGCATCCATCGCCATTGCACCACTCGCGTCCCCTATAACTGCATATGCAAGCATCAATTCAGGAAATCTTACACAGACTGAGCAATACCAAACATTCTTAAGCACGAAATATCAAATTGATGTCAATTCACAATTAACTAAAGGGCAATATATTCAATATGTTGCTGATTTGCTTCCAGGGAACGCAAAGTCTTCTACACTTACATTTACAGATGTAGCTTCAACGGATGAACAATATGCTGCTGTTGTTGAGTTGAATGAAAAAGGAATACTTTCTGGCGCTACAGTTTCAGCTAAGCAACAACTTGAACCATGGGTAGCTGCTATTATTGCTGTAAGAGCTTCTGGTCTACAGGAACTGGCACTAACTTACACTACTGAAAAGACAGACGCTGCTTTGAAAAAAATAGGTTCTTCTTCAGCTCAATGGGTACCTCATGTTGCTCAAGAGCTAGCAGTAGCAATCGATAATGCAATAATTCCTGAACAATATTATAATGATTTCTCCAAAAAATCAGTAGCAAGTGCCGAACTAATTAATACATTGCTAGGTCAAATTGTGACTTTCAATGGAGAATACAAACAATTTCTTGGTAGTTCCCAAGATGCAGACATCATAGCTGAACTAATCGGAGCATATAACACTTCAGATATTATTCAAGTTAATGATCTTCAAACTATTGTAAATACTGCTCTAGAAAAAGACATTATTACAGGCTATAACTTCAAAGATAGTCGTTTTGATGCTAATTTTGTAGATGAATACGCTCTTACATACGGTCATTCTGATCTGAAGCATGCTATTCAGCTAATTGGTTTACTTCGCAGTGAAGGAATCGAAGCTAAAGTTCAATTCGAGCCAAAAACTTCAGCTTTCCTATACTTGAAAGAATGGGGAGAGCCTACACAATCCGATTCATTTCAAGTAAAACAAATAGCTAATGGTAAATATGTTGCTTATTCCAAAGAATATGATCTTAAGCTTGAATTTTCAAGCTTAACAGATAAAGCTAAATTCCAAGATATCATTCTTGCCTATGCTAAAAAAGATGCTGATGATGAACAGGGACTTATCTATGCATCTTGGTGGCAACCTCTATACCATTCAAATACAGAGATAGCAGATTATGAAGTAGTTACTAACAATAAAATTTCATTAGGTAACTATTATGCACAAACTTTTTCACTTAATGAAGAAGTAGAAGAAATTGTTACAGGTATGAAGCAAGTGAATGCTAATGTTGTCGTTGATAGCAATCAATTCTGGGTGAATAAAGCCTTCTTTAATTACTTGGGTGGTAAAGATCACAAATAAATGAATTAAACATTAAGTTAAAAATAAAGAAGGCTTAAAACTAAAGCACGATTACGGTGCAAAAGTTTTAAGCCTTTTTCATCTGAAATTAAGACAAGTTCGCTTTACAAAAAGCAGCTACCATCTCAAGTTCATCGTCTTCCATTTCGAAATCAATATATTTACCTGCATCACCTGTCTGGAACTCGTGTTTCACGATTTTCTCAGCACCAGCATCTACGACATATATTACACGAAGAATAACGCCTTCTTCATGGAACAGCTCATCATCTTCTTCTACTTCGAGATCCATAATAAATTCATAACGATCTCCCTCTAATATTTTGAACGGGTCAGCAATCGTTTCCACTGTAAACTCTGTAATTTTAAACATAGGTTAGCTCCTCTTGTTTCATCTTAACGTATTACTGATTATAACATTAGAGTGTAACATATGCTATCAATACATTAATTTAAGCATAAAAGGTTTGTTACTACTAGTTATTAGTGTCATCTTAAGAATACAAATCTTCGCTGAATCCAGTAGCTACCCACGAACAATAATACTTCTGTAAAGAGCTTCGAGATGATTAGAGACACTTGGATACCTTCAGTTAATCCATAAAGTAATGCATAATTCAAAGCTAACAATATTGTTGCCAAAAAATAATATCTAGGTAATGAGTGCCTTAACGTTGCGACTTCGTTATTAGTTTTTCTAAATACAATTTTCAAATTAAGGATGTAATTGAATAATGAACTGAAAATTCTAGCACCAATAACTGAAAATAATAAATCATCACTGATCCAATTCAAAAACAGAACAAGTAAAAAATCTATAAGAAAAGAACAAAAGGACGAAGCTCCAAATCGAAAAAACGGTACATATACTTCTATGGAATCTCTGATCGGTCGAAAATGAGAAGATTCATTACCTTTAATGTAGACCGTTTCTATCATTATCTCTTCTATGTTTATCTTATCTTCATGGGCAGTGAGTAACATATTCATTTCATACTGAAAACGATCACCCAGTATCGAACAAAGCCACGGCAACAATTGTGATGAATAAGCACGCAAGCCCGTCTGGGTATCACTAACGGATATTCCAGTTGCAAAGCGATATACTTTTTTCGTAAGTTCATTACCAAGGCGACTGCGCAGCGGTACTTCTCCTACAAAATGTCTACAGCCAAGTACGATTGTATTTTCTTTACCATAGATATGAGCTCCGGCGGTAATAATATCTTTCGGTTTATGCTGTCCATCACTATCAGCGCAGACAATAACTCCGTTATAATTTTGAGCAATTAATTGTTGAAAAGCAGATTTCAGTGCCGTACCTTTCCCATAGTTCCGTTCATGTGTTATCACTTCACATCCTAGTTGCTCTAATTCATTAAATATGTGATGATAAGCTGCGCCACTTCCATCATCGACAACTAAAATTTGTGATATTCCATTCTCGCTTAGTTGTTTTACTAGTTCTATAACACGAACATCAGGTTCATATGCTGGTATAACAATTTTCATGCTCATCCATCCTTAGCGTTAAGAAGTAGCTATCATTCATAACCGATATATATAATGTCACTCACTTCTCGTTCTTTGTTTTTCCCTAGTGGGTTGTTAACGATATTGCCCATAAAGTACATCGTCGATGATCCTCCACCGTCAAGGTTATAAGCTACTTGTGCACCTAACTCTTCAAATAGTTCAGCAAATTCATTCAATGTCATGCCACGACTGTAACCTGACTTCCTACCATCCACGACAACTAAAATGTAATGATTCTTATCAATCCAACCAATACCAGTCCGAGGATTAGCGTTTTGAATGGAGCGATTGCCAAAATTTTTATCAATGCTCACTTTATCAAAGTCATCATACGCTACACTATTTTCAACTAATACTGGTCCAAATGAAAAAGTTTGAGCGGCATCATCGGCTAGTAACTGCTCACCACTAGTTAACTCTTCGTCAAAGGCAGCCATTACGCCGCTAGAATACATGACTAATCCATCTCGCGTTGAATCATCCCTTAATAGTTGTCCGTTGCGAATAACGATGCCATCATCACGAAAGCCATAGTAATCACCATTAATCGCTAATATCGCATGATTGTCTTCAGCAATAGATGAAGTGTAATCAATAATATTGCGGCCAAACTGATTGTTTGCTAGGGCAGTTCGCAAGTAGCTTTGATCTTGCAACTGAACATCGGCAACAAAATATGTAATCATATCTTCACCAGTACCTACTTCATGTTGCTCGATTTGAATATTAATATTTTCATCTTCATAATTCCAATCATCATATGTTGCTACATTATTGTCGTCGTTGTTCACCACATTATTATTGGTACCCACTTCTACTTGAGAAGGTTCTAGTTGATTAAGATCAATCTCCACATCAGAGATGAGATATCTCTTCGCTAAGGCATAAACAATTATCCCAATTACAATCAACATAATAAGTAAGATGGCTAATATTTTTTTCTTATTCATAGGGATCTTTCCTCTACATCGAATTATTTCATTACATTGCAACATCAAAAAGTTGGCTTTCTATCTGTTTTTCTAACGATAGCTTATAAACTTATTGTAAATTCGCATGCTGAGTTCAACCTTATCGCTAACTGAGAGTTTCATGAAAACAAAAAAAGTCCCATGCTCGCCATCATTGGCAACATGGGACTTATTCACAACCTTATCATTGAAATTAACTATGAAGCTGCTTCTACAAAACTTTTGAAAATCTTTTTACTTACATTATCAACAACATATGAGAACTCGGGATGCCATTGGACTGCTACTAAGTAGCGGTATGCAGGGTGTTCAATAGCTTCAATAATACCATCTTTAGCAGTAGCCATCACTTTACAACCAGGAGCAAGAATATCAATCGCTTGATGATGATAACTATTCACAGCTAACCGATTTTTCCCAACAATCCGATATAGCGAACTTTTCCGTTGTACTTCAACTTCATGTGATGGTGTTGCATAGGGAGGTTTTTGAATATGCTTAAGTTGACTTTTCAATTGAGATGGTAAATCTTGATACAATGTTCCACCAAGTAAAACATTAAAAATTTGAATTCCTCTACAAATACCTAACAACGGTAAATCTACAGCGAGCGCTAATTGAAATAGTTTTTTCTCCATCTCATCACGTTCATGTATGCTTATTCCGCATTGTTCCAATCTTTCTTGCCCATATAACGATGGGTCCACGTCATGCCCGCCAGTGAACAGTAAACCATCCATGCCTGTAGCGATTTGTTCTAAATTCGCTTGATCAACAGTTAGCGGAAGCATAACTGGAATCGCACCCGCTTCCTCGAGGGCTTTCATGTATGCAGGTAACATCCAATAACTTTCCTTCTGTTCATCATACAGTGGTAGTACTCCGATCAATGGCTTTCTCATCTCTCTCACTCTCCAATAACCAATAGCTTATCAGGTTATGACGCTATTTTTCTCTATATCTTTATTGTAAATGAGTTGATCAAAACACTGAATGAACTTAACTGATCATAATTTATACTTCGTGCACGATTAATACCACAATCTTCCTTACGTTCAATCTATATCTATCGCTTCGAACTAAAAATCTAACTATACCTACAATGTCTAATTACAGTACAATTAAATTTGTCACTGTAAAGCAGTATACATATTTGGTGAAAGATATTGAGGTGTTGTATGAAACAGTTATTCAAATACATTCGTCCCCACTGGGTAGCAGCAATACTAGCTCCATCATTTATGATTTTGGAAGTTAGTATGGACTTGTTACAGCCGTTATTTATGGCAACAATTATTGATCATGGTATTATGGCAGGTTCACAATCACATATACTACAAACTGGATTATATATGATTGCCGCTGCAATTATAGGACTACTAGGTGGTGTTGGCTGTACCATCTTTGCTTCTTATGCTTCAATGCGCTTTGGTCAAGATTTGAGGCAGGATGTCTTCCATCATGTTCAAAATTTTTCATTCCGTAATATTGATCAATTAGAAGCTGGCTCTCTAATAACAAGATTAACGAATGATATTGTGCAACTACAAAACGTGGTACAAATGCTATTGAGAGTACTTGTTCGATCTCCGTTATTGATGATCGGCAGTATTGTGATGACAGTTTTCATTAGTCCTAAACTAGCAATCATAGTCGCTATTTCCGTCCCTATACTCTTCATCGTTATGTTCTTCATCATTCGCGGGACATTACCTCTGTTCACAAAAGCACAATCAAGACTCGATCGAATTAATACTGTTTTACAGGAGAATTTAGCTGGTATGCGCGTGTCTAAAGCATTTGTTAGACGCCAATACGAAAAGGATCGGTTTGGTAAAGCGAATAATGATTTTACAACTCAATCCGTTAAAGCACAACGACTAGTATCTATTAATGCTCCGATATTATCGATGATCTTGAATGTCAGTATTATCGCTGTATTATTGTTAGGCGGCAAAGATGTTATTAATGAATCATTCGAAGTTGGTAGTTTAGTAGCTTTTATTAACTACGTGACACAAGTACTATTTGCGGTATCTTCCGTGGCGATGCATCTCGTGCGTGTAAGTAGTGCGAAGATTAGTGCTGATCGTGTACTAGAAGTGTTGAATACAGAATCAGATCTTATCGAAACCTCGATGCAGGATAGAGAAATTTTGGGACAAGTCGAGTATTATAACGTGTCATTCCGCTACAGATCAGATCAAGTTAGTGATACGTTACGACATATTAATTTCAAAGTTGAAGCAGGTCAAAAAATTGCTATTATCGGAGCAACTGGATCAGGTAAATCCACCTTGCTACAACTAATACCAAGACTATATGATGTGTCAGAAGGACAAATTCTTATCGATGGAATTGACGTCAAACAATATTCATTCGCTAGTCTTCGATCTCAAACGGCGATGGTATTGCAAGAAACGATTCTGTTTTCTGGTACTATACGTGAAAATATATGCTACGGAAGACCTAAAGTTTCAGAGCAAGAGATGATTGCTGCTGCGATGGCGGCTCAAGCTGATGAGTTTATCGTTGCGATGAAAGATGGTTACGATACAGTGATTGGACAACGTGGGGTCAACCTTTCCGGTGGACAGAAACAACGGATCTCGATTGCAAGAGCATTATTAATGAAGCCTGCTATATTGCTCTTAGATGATAGTACAAGTGCAATTGACACTCGTACAGAAGGATATATACAAACAGCACTGCGTCAACTTATGCATGGCCGAACGACATTTATCGTTGCTCAGAAAATTAGTTCTGTCATTGATGCTGACCTAATCCTAATAATGGAACATGGAGAAATTGTCGCTCAAGGTAAGCACGAACAATTAATCGTTCATTCACCGCAATATCGTGAAATCTATCAGTCGCAACTTGGACAAGAGGAGGTTAGCTATGAGTAAGTCAACAGGAACACCACCCCCTTCTACTCCAGACTTTAGTATGCGCGGCGGATCTCAAGGTCATATCGGAATGAAGAAAGTAAAGCCAAAAAATACATGGTCTACGTTGAAGCGAATATGGAACTACCTTTCTATTAATCGCAGTGGTCTAATCATCGTTGTTATATTTACAATAGTAACGACTTTACTCTCCCTTGCAGCTCCTTATCTGTTAGGTGTCGCAATCGATGACTATATTATTCCTCGTAACTGGAATGGACTTGTACAATGCGCAATAGTTTTACTCATTGTATATATTAGCGTCTCGCTAACTGCATGGATTCAACAACATATGATGGTCAAAGTTTCATTATTTACAGTAAGAGACATGCGCCAAGCCATATTCAATGCGATGCAGAAATTGCCTATTTCATTCTTCGATACGCGCACTCATGGTGAGCTTATGAGTCGTACGACGAATGATGTTGAGAATGTTTCCGTAACATTGAATTCAACGACTACACAATTACTTTCCAGCATTATTTCTTTAATTGGATCGTTAGCGATTATGCTATATCTTAATGTTTGGTTAACGTTGATCAGTATGGTTACGATTCCAGTTGTCATGTTGTTCACTAAATATGTAGCAGGTTATACTCGCAAACAATTCTCTGAACAACAGAAAAAACTTGGTGAATTGAATAGTTTTATAGAGGAAACGATTTCTGGTCAGAAGGTTGTTCAAATATACGCTAGAGAACAAGTTGTTGAAGAACATTTCAACAAGCTGAACAGTACGTTAACGAAAAGTAGTATTTCTGCGCAAATATACTCTGGGTTAATTGGACCGACAATGAATGTATTGAACCATAGTAGCTTTACACTTATCGCTGCCGTTGGTGGCTGGATGGCATTCCATGATTATACTTCCGTAGGTATTATTGTTGCATTCGTTAATTATTCAAAGCAATTTCAACGTCCAATTAATGACCTAGCTAATCAGTTCAATATGGTACAATCCGCTGTTGCAGGTGCTGAGCGTGTCTTCGAAGTGATAGATATGAAGGATGAATATACTGATGCACAATTGAACCAGAATAAAAAAACAATTACTGGTGACGTAAGATTCGAAAAAGTTCAATTTGGATATAAACCAGATACTCCGATTCTGAAGGATATAACGCTACATGCTAAGCCAGGCCAAACGATTGCATTTGTTGGACCGACAGGAGCAGGAAAAACTACAATCATTAATGTACTTACAAAATTTTATGATATACAGCAAGGGCAAATATGGATTGACGGGCAAGAACTACATCAATTTGAGAAGGATGAATTACGTAGTCAACTTGGTCTTGTCCTCCAAGATCCTTATGTATATTCCGAAACTATTCGAGAAAATATTCGTTATGGTCGCTTAGATGCTACCGATGAGGAAGTAGAACAAGCAGCCAAGATTGCAAACGCTCATCGTTACATCAAGGAGTTACCACTTGGTTATGACACAATATTATCAAGTGGAGGCAGCAATATTAGTCAAGGTCAACGTCAGCTACTGACGATTGCTAGAGCAGTTCTCGCTAACCCTGCTATCCTTATACTGGATGAGGCAACGAGTAGTATCGATACACGAACAGAGATGCATATCCAAGCTGCCATGAAGAAATTGATGGCCGGTCGGACAAGCTTTGTTATTGCCCATCGCCTAAGTACGATTCGTGATGCGGATCAAATACTAGTTATTAAAGACGGTTCCATCATTGAACGCGGAAGTCATGATGACTTGCTTTCTGAGAATGGCTTCTACCATGATCTATATAATAGTCAATTCAAGCGAAATGGCTAATCGCAACCTTCTCCCTTAAGTTTCGTCTAATATGCATATATTGGTATTCTTCAGGAGTGTGAATATATGCAAAAAACGATGATTGGACTGTTACTGATTTGAACGCAGAACATATTGTGTCTTTACTAGAAACGATAAAGGATGAGACGTTCACACTTGATTCTGATCAAGACGAACGTGATGGATTCAGCTATGCAGTAGAACTATATGAAGGAGAGAAGCTCAAGATGGCCTTCTCTCCTAATAGTTTTAAGAAAAAGTACTATATCACTGATGAAAGCTTGACGATTTCACTTGAGCAGTTTTTTGATGGGACGACTGAGTGAAATTAGATAAAAATCCCCCCTAAAGGCTAATACCGCTCGCAGAGTTCTATTCAATTTTTCTTAAACTGCCCTATTATCCATTTTCCACGAAAAGGAATTAGTCTGTTATTGTCGAATAATATTAATTACATACAATAATAGACTATATTGGAGGCATTTATGAATCAGCTAGAAGCGTTACTCAAGGTAACTCCATTACTACAACAACTTTATAAAAATGAAGCAACAATGATTGCAATTACCGATCGCGAAAAATTTATCTATTTAGAAGCAGATCCATCCATGTTTGTTACTGCGGTTGGAGAACCCACTATTGCTGGTGATGGACTGTATGAATCGATGCGTGATAATGAAACATACTATGTTGAGATACCTAAAGAGGTTAGAGGTATGGCATTCAAGGCAGTCACGATGCCTGTTACCGACGATGAAGGCGAAATCATAGGATCATTCGGCGTAGGATGGTCACTAGCTCAGAAGGAGGCTCTTATTGGTACAGCTACCAATCTTGCAGCTTCCTTGGAACAGATTTCTGTCTCAGTTACTGATATTGCAGATAAAGCTCAAGCGTTAACAACAGCCCAAGAACATACTTCTGAACTTATGAAACAAATAAGCCAGCAAGCGAAACAAACGGCGGACATCTCTAAATTAATTGAAGAAGTAGCTGATCAAAGTCATTTACTTGGTCTAAATGCTGCAATTGAAGCTGCACGTGCCGGTGATCATGGACTTGGTTTCGGCGTTGTTGCCAATGAAATTCGCAAGTTAGCTCAACATAGCCGCGATGCGGTCAAAAATATTGAGCAAAGTTTGAAAGAGATTAATCAATCGATTCAAACCGTAGCAGACAAGGTTGCTGAAAGTACATTGATGATTCAGTCACAAGCAGCTGCAACACAAGAAGTTACAGCGAGCGTTGAAGAACTAAACTCACTTTCCGAAATATTAATTGATCTTGCCAAATAAATTATCTTTTCGTTATAAAATAAAGGCTAATGCTTTTCGTCGACTTCATATCGACACCAGAGCATTAGCCTTTTTATATGGGGATTCATACTTCTACTAATGTTTCTTTAATGAATTTCAACTTACTCCATAGTTACTTCTTTAGTAAGTATTGGTCGAGCAATTGTACATATTTCATCATGCTGCAGTTCATACTATGGATACTTATGTGGAGGTGAGAATGAATGGGAGAAAAAACAGAATTCAGTGCAGGTGAAAAAGCACCCAATACCGCTCATTATATCGAAATTGGCGAAAATGACCGCATTATGGGAATTAATAATCCGCAGAAAATATCATTGTCTGCTGGTGACGAATTTCCGAATACTTCAAACCACAATCGTAAATGGACGAAGATGGAGAGTAACTAATAATAAGTAATCAAATTATTATAATAACCAATAAAGCAAATTTGTTTGAATGTAAAAAGCTGCCTTCTATTTAAGAGGGCAGCTTAATTTTCTATGTCAATTGATCTTTGTGTAGATTAAAAGTGTCTTATACGAATCAAACTTTTCGATGGAGATTAGAAGCGTATGCTACGAAGTAGTCTTCTCATGGGGATTACTTACCCCATACTTCTTCTGAAATTTCTTTGATGAATTTCAATTTGTTCCACTGTTGCTCTTCAGTCAGAATATTACCTTCTTCTGTAGAAGCAAAACCACATTGTGGGCTCAAACATAGTTGATCAAGAGGAACATATTGTGCAGCCTCGTGAATACGAGCGATAATCGCTTCTTTCTCTTCGAGCTCTCCGATTTTGGAAGATACCAAACCAAGAACAATTTTTTGACCTTGTACATGTTTTAATGGTTCAAATGAACCTGATCTATCTGTATCAAATTCAAGATAGAAAGCATCATAATCTGTAATGCTGAATAGTGTATTCGCTACTGGATCATAGCTACCTGCACCCGCCCAAGTGGATTTGTAGTTACCACGACACACATGAGATGTGATAACAAGATCTTCTGGCAAATTAGCTACTGCATACTTGTTCAGCTCAGCATATACTTTACCGATATCTCCGACAAATACACCTTCTGCTTCTCTTGCTTTAATGAATGATTCATCACAAAGCATACCCCAAGTGCAATCATCGATTTGCAAACTACGGCAACCCGCAGCATAAATCGCTTTAATAAAACCTTGATAAGCATTAGCGATATCATGCAAGAGTTCATCGAAATTAGGGTAATGTTGTTGTAATGCTTCTTGGTTTTCAAAACGTTGAAGTTCAAGCAAAAGTTGGGCAGGAGCAGGAATTGTTTGTCTAGCAATCGCACTTTCGCCCGCTATTTCTTGCAAGAATTTGAAGTCGTTAATAAATGGGTGAGCACTAAATCCAATTTTACCAGATACACGTGCAGTTTCTGGACGAGACTCTACACCATGGAATACATAACCTTGAGGTACTCCTGCTTTTTCAACGCCATCTAGACCCCACATAAAGTCAAGATGCCACCATGAACGTCTAAATTCTCCGTCCGTTACAGCTTGTAATCCAACTTCTTTTTGTTTCGCTACAAGATTAATTATTTCTTGATCTTCTACTGCTCGCAGTTGTTCAGCTGTAATAGAGCCAGCTAGAAACTGTTGACGAGCTTGTTTTAATATTTCTGGTCGTAAGAAACTACCTACGACATCATTTTTAAATGGTGAATTGTGATTAGTGCACATAAATAAGCTCTCCTCTGATTGCGGATCTTTTGCTAGTCATTTCTACTATAACCGCAGTTCTCTTAGTCGTTGGATCAAGATTACCATAGCCAAGCTAATCATAAGTAACGCCAATAAACTATACCTAGATATAGTTTAAAGCTATAATAAGCGGTTTATTTGTTAATTATTCTATATGATGATGTAATGCTTCAATATATGATTCCGCCAAATGTGATAAACTCACATTTTTATGCGCTATCCAGCCGATTTCAATGTCATCAACGATTTCAAGTGGTACAGGTATAATATCATTACCATTGAGATCTTTACTCAGAACGCCTGATGAAATGGTATAACCGTTCAGACCGATAAGCAGATTGAATAAAGTCGCTCGATCAGTTACTTTAATACTTTTCGGACGAGAAACAGTGCTTAATATTTCTTCGGAGAAATAGAACGAGTTATATTCTCCTTGCTCAAAGCTGAGATATGGATATTCCTCTAGATCTTCCATCGTCACAGACGATTGCTTCGCTAACGGATTATTGACACTTATAAATACATGGGGCTTAGCAATAAATAAACGATGAAACATTAGATTCCCTTCTCTAAGTAATTTCGAAATAACTTTACGATTGAAATCATTTAGAAACAGTATACCAATCTCACTTCGCATCGATTTTACATCTTCAATAATTTCATGAGTCTTTGTCTCACGAAGCGCTAGTTCATATTGCAGTTGCCCATGTTGCTTCACAAGTTGTACAAATGCGTTTACGGCAAAAGCATAATGCTGAGTAGATACAGAGAAATGTTGTGGAGATGGTGCAGCATCCAAGTAGCGATTTTCCAATAGTTCAGCTTGCTCAACAACTTGGCGGGCATAACTAAGAAACTCAATACCTTCTTGAGTTAATGTTATTCCTTTATTGGTACGCTCGAAAATTGTAATACTAAGTTCATTCTCAAGCTCTTTGATCGCATTAGAAAGACTCGGTTGTGAGATGAATAGAAATCTAGCCGCTTCATTCATTGATCCACGCTTGTTAATTTCAAGTACATACTTTAATTGTTGTAATGTCATGAGTGCCTCCTACAGACATAATATATACTCATCATATCGAAACATGATTACATTGACTAGTACTAGCTCATTTATGATCAAGTATCATTTCTGGCAGTTATATTGTGAGAAGGTTAAATAACGGTTTAATTATTTTTTTCATTTGCTTAGTTTGGTTAACTCATCGCTTTCGATCATTAGTTTTGTTAAATAGAACGTTTACCTTCAAAACACAAAAAAGCATGTGCATTTTGAAGTGCACATGCTTTTTCATCCATATTAAGCTTTATATACTTTTTTCAATTAGCGAATTGTTTTCAGCGCAGTTGACCAAGGAATGACTTGATCAAGCATTTGATTAACAGAATCAGCTTGAACTTCCTTAGGTTTGAATACTGTACCGTTTTCGAAATCAGTGAATAGAGAAAGCGCTGGATGTACACGAACATCAGCAACTAATAATTCACCAAGAATACCACGTAAATGCTCAGCTGCACGTGCTCCGCCTACAGATCCATAAGAAACGATACCAGCAGCTTTGTTATTCCACTCTTCACGCAAGTAATCTAATGCATTTTTCAAAGCTCCAGTAATGGAGTGATTATATTCTTGAACGATAAATACAAAACCATCACAATCTTTAATGCGCGCAGACCATGCACCCGCTCCAGATGCGTCGCCTCCTGCTTCACCTAATAGTGGTAATTTGAAATCTGCGATATCAATAATTTCATATTGTGCATCATTACGTTTGTCTGCTACGCTTTTCACCCATTCACCAACTTGTGGACTAACGCGACCTTCACGAGTACTACCTAGAACTATACCAATTTTTAACATTTGAACTCCTCCATTGTTTTCATCTTTTTTGTTTGTACCAAATAAATTACTTAAAAAACCCATTGTACTCTGATTACTCCTTCGTAAATTCGATTGTACTTCTTACTGTGTTAATAGGTCTAACTTGCTTCTCAATCTGCTCACGTTTAGATTCAAGGAATGGTGGTAGTGATAACTTTTCACCAACCGTTTCATATTCCTCATCTCCCATGAAGCCAGGTCCATCTGTTGCAAGTTCAAATAAAATTTGAGGTGCAACTCGTGTATATAAAGACTCGAAGAAATGTCGATTAACATATCCCGAGGTGTTAAACCCAAAGCTTTCAAATCTTGCTGTCCACTCATCTAAGACAGTGCGATCCTCAACGCGGAAAGCAGCATGATGCACTGTGCCAAATCCCTGTCTGGCAGGTGGTAAGCTTTCATTATGCTCAACTATGATCTGAGCTCCATTTCCACCTAGACCTCCTTCAAACAAGTAATAACTACCCTCTTGTGCTATCTCCCGGAAAAGCATAACTTTCTCAAGCATTTCCTTAAAATATTTGAAGTTTGCAATACGGATGAAGATTGGACCTAGTCCAGTTATCGCATATTCCAATGGAATAGGACCTTTTTGCCACGGAGTGCCTGATTCAATTCCGCTGTTGTTTTCGTCTGAAATTAGCTGATATTGTTGATCATCAAAGTCGACGAAAGATAATGTTTTCTTACCGAATTGTTTTAGTATTCCGCTATGTTCAACTTTTAGTCGATCGAAACGTTTTACCCAATATTGCAAGGCAGCATCTGTAGGAACGCGGAATGACGTTTTTGAAATTTCATTCGTTCCATGAACCCCTTTAGCAATATTCGGGAAATCAAAGAATGTCATGTCAGTTCCAGCAGAACCTTTATCATCTGCAAAGAATAAGTGATAAGTTTGAATATCATCTTGGTTAACTGTTTTCTTTACTAATCTCATACCCAATGTATACGTGAAAAACTCATAATTTTTCTCTGCACTACTTGTAATCGCCGTAACATGATGAATACCTTTTAATTCATTTACCATTGTTACATCCCTCATTTCTGCCGATTATATTGTTGTTATCATACCCAGTATGAATACAATTGATAACATATCTTTAATTTAAGATATATGACAGATATACATGAATTCCTCCTATAACTACTAGTCGACAAGGATTTGTTCACTTATAACTATCACATCGATGCTATATAATACATAGCGATAAAATGATAGTGTGCATCATATATATCTCTAAATTAAAAATCTTAAACTTGAGATAATAATATCATGGGTATTTTACTTTGTCAAATGTTTTCTCCATTGAAATTATGCATAACATATTTCAACCTATTTTATTATTAACCTAATAACTAAGACTCAAAAAATACCAGTGACGTGATTATATGCCACTGCATTTCTATTCTACTTAATCGTCCACTTTAAAGAATCATCACTTGGTACTTGCTTCGAAAATGAAATTTTTCCATTATATTCAATGCATAACAACACTTTATCATTAGGTACTGAGAAAGTATAGGTTCTTTTGATTTCATCTCCAGAGCTAATATATCCAAAATGGCCCGACTGTTTCAAATATTGACCATTGGTTAGATACAATCTGAACGAGCCTTCAGTTTGCGTTAAATGATTAGCATTTCTAAGTGTATATGAAATCGAGTATTCGGTATAGTCAGTAAACTTTTTCTGTAATATCGAATTCATCGTGACCATCATAGTTGTTTCATCGTCTTGATAAGTTATATTTTGTTCTAGATAATTATATTCTTTTGTAAAAATATTCACATTGGTGCGTTTCAAACTCGCTTCTTCTACAATCTTCTCTCTCAAATAAATGTAACCATTATAATAAAAACCATCTCCTGGTTGTATATAGTTAATATGTTCAGTAAGAGGATACTTTTTAATTTGAGCATATGATTCAATAGAACTAATCGTATCCACCGAGAATGATTTACCAGAATCCATAATACTTATAGGCATATTAAATTTTTCTGTAGCCAACCATGAATTTATATAAATTTCATCATTCACTACAATTGCTGGCTCATGATTATTAGCAAAATAATTAAAAATGAAATCAGGTTGTTTGTTTCCATATATAGCTGTCCCAGTTTCCGAATCATATTTAATACTACCGTCGTGCTTTGTTGTCAATTTTATGGTATTAGTTACCTTGTCCCACTTAATATCTTGATTAAATGTTGTTGCGATATCTCGAACCGATAAGTATGTTGTATTGTTGTACATTAATGGAGTATTGTTTAGTTTTATTAGGTTATCATTACTAGTAACAGTGATTTCTCCTCTTAACCATGCCTTAATCGTTTCTACAGTTGAAGCCGCGTAAGTCGAGTTTGCTCCAAAAATTATTGCTGCACATACAAAGCCAAGAATGAATCTTTTCACAGGAACACCCCTCTACTATTTAGAATTATTATAGTAATAACAATACCACAAATTCTTATTATTGGAATTTAATTAATATAATCCCATAATAAATAACTCTTTTGAATAATTGCTGTTTGAGCTGAATTATTAGTAATGCAACTCATTCCATAATAATAGCGCTTCTTCTCTTGTGCTTGCTGGTGCCGCTATCCATAAGTCTTTCGTCGATTTGGAATCACTATCAATTGGTTCTAATATATTTATGCTTATCTTTTCAAAATCATCAGACATTGTAATAACTCCTAAAAAGACCGTACTCGGACTTCCACTTATACTTGAACTGTAATATAATATCCCCTCTGCACTTTTTGCTTCACCTTTACTAAGGGTTAATTCAATTTTATTATATGTTTTTGTAAACTCATAATTGTTAACGATAAATGATCCTTCGAATTTATAATCAGAAAACCATCGTTTATAAAACGAACCTTGAATCGTTATTATTGTATTTTCCACAACCGAATCATCGTCCATACGAAATTGTACTGCTGATAATTGTTTATCGATCTTATGCGGAATTCCCGATACTAGTATTATCAAACCCGCTAGGGCAGTTACTCCAAGTAATATCAACACCCCCATCCAGATTGGCTTAATGATCTTAAATATATTGTCACGTATATTTTGTGCAGCCATAAAATCATGATAAGCTTTCTCTTTATCTTAATTGACGTATTCTCAAATTGAGAAAAGTTAGGAATAATATCAAGTTTGGACTGAGCAGCATTGCTATCTTCTGAACCCTTAGCTACTTTAATATTAGTCATAAAATCATCTCCTCACTTGTTAAATACCGTATTAGATATTATACATTTGTCAACCAAATTTTCCCTATTATTGTATTATTAATGAATTCACCTTAAACCATTAAAACAGAACAAATCATTGATATAGAACAAATGTTCGTATATAATGATTTATGAGGTGATAGCAATGAACGAAAACATTACTTTATGTACAACACAGCAACAAATTAGCTCCACATTTACAACTTACAATGATAACTATGATCAGTTATTACAGGATATTATTATTTCAAAATCGCAACATGCGATGATCGAACTGCAATTATTTGACGAATATGAAGACTTACGCCTCATTGGAATGATCGAGGATATCGATGCCAAAAGGGGAGTCATTCGAATTGATGGAGAATGGTTTCAACTCAATAAAGTTAAAGGAATATCGCGCTAGATTAATTTTGAACTATGGTAATAAATAAGGCAGCATCTGTTCATATTACCAATGAACAAATGCTGCCTATTAAAATAGTAGAATATTAAAACAAATTTCACCGATATGTTTTAACCAAGAAAACGTCTCTTTATTCTACACATAATCTCCAGGTGCCGTTTTACTACTCATCGCCACTCCAAAATCTGTATAGATTCGCTGACTAAGATTATTTCCTCTGTCCTCTGCAACATGGTACGCAAGCACTTGGAACGGTATGACAAGAATAAGCGGCGCCATCCATTCGTTAATATCGAGATCTAATCCAATCGTACGAGCATCGCTCGAGGCTTCAAGCTGGATACCATACGTATAAGGAGTGTACTTACTTTCATATTGCTTTAATCGTATCATGCGATCTCGAACTTTACTTTCCGTCTCAATAAAGAAAATACGATGCTCTTTATTAACTTCCAAATATGGACCATGCATAAATGCTTCTAGCTCTATACCTCTTGTTGGTACACGAACCGTCTCAATAAATTTCGTTTCAAACTCATTTACCGTTCCAACAGAAGGTCCATATCCTATAGCTGTAAACTTTGACGCTACTAGAAGCTCGTCTTTAAACAGTTCGTAGAAACTCTCAGTCTTAGTAATAATACGATTAATAGAGCGGCATGCAAGGTTAAACTGATTCAACTGTCTCTGCACTTCATCCTCAGTAACCTTACCACTCAATTGACCTATTCGTAATCCCGTAAGCATCAAAGTTAACACCGTTGCCGTGAAACCTTTCGTGACATAGCCAACTCTCTCTTTCCCACAGCCTACATCTACCATAATATCTGCAACTTCAGACATGGCGCTTTGTACATCACTGGAAAAGGCTGCAATCGGAAGTCCACTTTCTTGTTTAATTCTCTCCAGTGCTCCGATAGTTGACGTAGATTGACCACTTTGAGAAACTCCGACAATATAATCAATATGATCTGACAATCGATCATAATTGGTGAAATGGAATGGTTCTCTTACATCTAAAATCGCACCTGTCATTTTCTCAACATAATAACGAGCACTTTGAGCAGCGTTAATACTTGAGCCTGTTGCAAGCAATATCCAATGCTTTCTTCCAAGAGCCTGTCTAGCAATCTCATCTACATTACTTGGATATTGACTTAAAATATTTGTAGTCATTTGTTCCTGCTCGAGAATATATGACTTCATCGTTGGTTTGATCTCCATCCTGATCCTCCTTATCCATCTCGTTATATTTTTTGATGGAATTCATCTGTATATGAACTACATGCAATGTGTTAGATTTTCTCGTGGGTCACCAGACAAATGACCTTCGCCTGACTGAATAATCATTTGCGGATCGGGAGCCATAAACCTTGCGGCATTTCGAAGCACTTTACGAATCTCCTCTTGATAATAGATTGGAAAAGTTTCATGACCTGGTGTGAATCCGAAAACTTTACCTCTTCCACGATCATAGAGAACTCCACTACGGCAAACATCTCCGCCTTCCCACCATGCGATAAATAATAATTTATCTGGATCAGGAATGATCATAGGTTCTCCATACATTTCGTCCTTTGGAATTTCGATACAATCAGTTATTCCTTGGCAAATAGGATGTCCTGGTGCTATGACCCATAGTCTTTCTTTCTCACCTTTAGGCATTGTACGAAAACGTCCCCATTCACCCGCTTCGAACTCAATACCTAATAAACGTTGCCATGGTTTAGAGAACGTAGCAGAATGTAGAGCTACAAAGCCCATACCATCTTGTACAACACGTTTACATACAGCATTAGCTACGCCATCATCTAATAAATTATTATCAATATGACTCCACCAAAATAGTACGTCTGTATTATTAAGTACCTCATCACTTAGTCCATGCAAGGGCATATCTTGAGTAGCTATCGTAACTTCAAATTCACTGTCTTCAAAAGCTTCTGCGATCGCTGTATGCATTCCGTCAGGATACACACTTTTTACAGGCTCGTATTTATCCTGATTATGCTCACAAAAAACGGTTACGCGAATTTTCCTCACTGTAAACTCCCCTTTTTTGATAATTAGGTAATTTATTTGATCAATTCTACTGCTCCGAATCAAGCTCTTGAATAAACTCAATCTCTTCTCCATCAAATCCGATAACATAAGCAAAATACATATAAACAGGTTTTGGTTTTGCTTCCAAAATATCTGCATAAGTAGGTTCAAGCTTGGGCTTAGCACCAGCTGCAATTGCTCTTTGATAGCTTGCTTGAATATCGTTAGTCCGTATCGCTACATGTAACCAGCGCCCCATCGGAGGAGTCTCCTCTTGTCCACCTTCGAAAACTTCAATACAAGCGCCATCTCCCATATCCATCATATAAACTTGTTTATCGCGGCCCCACATATGCTTAATAGTAAAACCTAAACCCTCTTGGTAAAACTTTATTGTTTGATCAAAATTATAAGAGGTCATACCAATATGATGAACACTTGGTTTTGCATCTTTCATATTCAATTCTATCCTTTCACTGCCCCTGCAACAGAGTTAATATAATTCTTTTGGAAGAAAACAAATACAATAATGATTGGAACGATAGAAATTATTGTTGCTGCAGCAATATAACCAAATTGGAAGTTAAATGCCCCTTTAAGATTATTTAGTGCTGCGGCGATAGGATATTTATCCGTATCGAGTACAATGATTGGCCATAGGAAGTTATTCCATTTGTTAATAAAATCAAAAATAATAACAGTAGATACTGTAGGCATAATTTGAGGAACCATTATGCGATACCAGATTTTTATTTCTGATGCACCATCGATTCTAGCTGCCTCGAGAACTTCATTCGAAACTGAGAAGTATGCTTGGCGAAACAGTATAATACTGAATACTGCCACTGAACTTGGTATAATAACAGCCCAATAGCTTCCCATCATTCCAAGTGCACCTACTGTGATATAATTGACAATCAACCCTGCTGCAGCTGGAAGAATCTGCGTAACAAGCAAAATAGAAATGACCCACTTTTTTCCATAAAAATCAAATTTGGCAAGCGGATATGCACATAAGGATGCAAAAACTACATCTAGTAAAATACCAAAGAAGGTCATATATAATGTATTCCATATATATTTGTGTAGCTGTAAAAATTCTACAACGCCCACATAGTTAGCAAAAGTTGGATTCTGAGGTATTAATGCCATCTCATAAATGTTCTCATTACCTTTGAATGATGTACTAAGCATCCAAAAGAAAGGTCCGGCACATATTATGGCAACAATAATTAAGATGACATATAAGAGCGCTTTTTTAGCCATTGTTCGATCCGCCCTTTCTACCATAAATAAAGATTAATAAACTGAAGAGCGTCGTAACAACACTCATAACTAATCCTGCTGCTGCAGAATAACCAAATTCAAAGGAACTGAACGCTTTGTTATAAGTATAGAGATTCATAACCATAGTTGCGCCATCTGGACCACCCTTTGTCATTGCAAATACGACATCGAACACACCAAGCGCTGATAGTACACTAAATAATGTACAGAACCAAATATACGGTTGTAGCATTGGAAGTGTAATCTTGAAGAACGCTACACTTTTGCTCGCTCCATCTATCATTGCCGATTCATGTAATTCAGCCGGAACAGACTGTAGCCCAGCCAAATATAACATCATGTAATAACCAAGACCTTGCCAAATCGTAACAAACATAAGAGAAAATAACGCATATTTCGTATCAGCTAGAAAATATATAGGTGAGTTGATGAGCCCCATATCGAGTAACAAACTATTAATTATTCCATCCTGATTGAAAATAAAACTCCACATAATAGAAATAGCAATCATAGATGTAATTACAGGTATATAATACATAACTCTAAAGAACACGATACCTCGTAGCTTAGTGTTGACTACCACTGCCAATAAAATAGATAGAATTTGCAATACAGGCACACAAGCCACAAAAAGAGCAGAGTTTTTCATAGCAATCCAAAATTCTTCATCCTGGAAAGCGCGCTTAAAATTATCAAACCCCACATAATGTGTTTCACCTATCGCTGAATAGTCTGTGAAAGCAAGTGGTATGCTGTATACGATTGGATAAATAACAAATAATGCTACTAGAATTAACGCTGGAGCCATGAAAAGATAGGCAATAATACTAATTCGAAGTTTTTTATTCACTTTTTTCACTGGCCTAACGTCATTCTTTGTGGGAATATGGCTTGAAGCGGCGCTAATACGTGCCATATGATTCATCTCCTTCATTGTGTAGTCCGCTACACTCATCGCTAGAATGAGGCAAACAAAGGACATTTAAAGATGGAGCTGATAGACAGCTCTACAGTCTGTCAGCTCCAAAACAACTTATTTCAACAATTCATTTACTTTAGCTTCTACATCATTTAATACAGTTTGAGGATCTTTGTTAGCTTGCATAATAGATTCGAACATACCGTTGATTGTAGAAGTAACTTCACTTTCCTTCTCTACGCCTAGACCCAAATCAAAACTTACCGCAGTAGCTTTAGCTGCCTCAGCACGCGCTTGACCAGACAACGTTTCTGTATCAGATGTGAAGAATGGATCTGCTGAAGCAGTTTGCGTTGTTGGCATAATAGCTGCTAGCTTTGCAAATTCCAATAAATATTTGTCACTTGCTACAAATGTCGCGAAGCGAATCGCTTCCTCTTGATGCTTAGATGCTTTAGGAATAGCTAGACTTTGCAGGGCACCTTGAGCAATACCAGCATTTCCAAGTAGCGGTGCTCGTACAGCAGTTTTACTAACAGAACCTGGTGCTTCATTTTCGATTCTTGTTACCGTTTGTGCTCCAAGGCTAATTAGTGCTAGCTTATCTTGTGCGTATAGCTTGATCATTTGATCCCAGCTATTCCAATCCGTTTTAGGCATCCAACCTTCATCTACACCTTTTTTGATTTCAGTTAAAAGCTCTAGTGCCTCTGGTGTGTTAAATGCTGCTGATTTCTTGTCAGCACTTAATATTTCAATACCGTTACTGTATAGCACTTGTGCCATCTCGTTAGGGAAATATAGGAATGCCCCAGTGTTTTCTTTCATTTGTTTTGCCATAGCAAGCATTTCTTTGTAGTTACTTGGTGGATTATCAAATCCAGCTTTTTGAATTAATTCTGTGTTATAAGTAGAGATCGGAGGAGTTACATACCAAGGAATACCGTACATTCCATCACCGATCATATTAGATTTTGTAAGACTTTCCAGATAAGGTGCTAGCTGTTCTGCACTTGCAGTTGTTTTCAGATCAACTAAAGCATCCTTCCCAGCCATACCTAACAATAGCGTTGTCCAAATGTTTACAACATCAGGTGCCTTGCTTCCAGCAATTTGAGCAACTAATTTAGATTGCATCGCATCGTACGGCAGATCTGTCCATTTGATCTTGATTCCTTCATTTTCACTTTCAAAATCTTTAATAATACCGTTAATATAATCTGTAAAGGTAGGTTGCAATGATAGTGTCCAGAACTCTAGCGTCACCGTTTCTTTCTTACCACCTTGAGTATTACCATTGTCTTTATTTCCAGTAGCTGATTGTGAAGATGATCCACATGCTGTCAATACAAAAAGTAAGGTAAATGTCATTAAAATAGCTAATGTTTTCTTCATTTGCTTATTCCCCCTATTTGATATACATCAAAAGTTATTCTGTTTTTGAAAGCGGTGTCATTCTTTTCATTACAAGTTGTATACTTTTCAGATCTCGTTCAGCAACCTCTAATTTATTACCTAATGTTTCGGCTTCATTCTCAATCGCAAGCCATTGACAATGCTCATTGTGGCAGTGATCGATAATACTTATCCATGGATTAAGATCAACTGGTGAGGCTACTGCCGTTTCAATCCCCCCTTCCAAACTATATGGCTTAGCATGTACAACCTTGATTCTTCCCGATGCTTCCTGTATAGCCTTTACAGGATCATAATGAGCCTCTAAGCAATTTCCAGTATCAAGCTCTAAGAAAATAGTTTTTTTCGTATGCTCAAGCAATATATTCCATGGCGTGATGCCATCGAAATCATCTTCAAACTCATGGGCATGGGTGTGGTAACCCAATGTCATACCTTCTGCTTCAACTTGCTCTGCGATTTCATTCATTTTTTTGGCATGGGCTAGCCAAGTATCCTTATTATTTTCCTCCGCAGTATGCGCTACATTCCATGGCCCACCCAAGCATGGAATAATAATATTTGGATTGCCAAGCTCTTTGTGATACAAAAGTGTTTCAGCAATTGTATCAGACTGTAATAGTTTCCACTCAACATGCCAGCCGCATATTTCTAGTTCATTGACTTCCAGAAGGCGCTTTACTTCGACTGCTGACCATCTAGTCTCACCATAGAACTCGACACCCTGATAGCCCATTTTTTTAATAGTTGAGAGCGTTTGTTCTAGATTTTTCTGAAGCTCTCCATATACGGTGTACATTGCTAGAGCTAATTTCATCATGCATTAGTCTCCTCGCTCTGTGTTAACCAATTAATGGTGTTAGTTGCCAGTTTAAGCATTTCTGAATCATTCTGCATTTCAAGCGTATGACCTTGACTAATTGCTGCTACTTTACCAGAACCATATGCATGACACCAAACACTAGCAGCTGTAATATCAACTGAAGTTGCACATGCTAGAAGATTAGTTCTAGTAATATCAATCTGACAAAAATAATGCTCATCTTTTTGTGTAAAAGGCTGTATTCCCTTCGTGATGGGATGCTCAACATTCAAAAGAGGAGTAACAGTAACTGGCGTTTGTTCAGGATGATGAACAAACCTACCCGAATTCAACTTCAAAAAGAACGGGCTCTGTTCGTCAATGAGCACAAGACCTGCATGATAGAACAGAATTCCCATGCCAGCCTCAACCTTTTTAATGACAAGTTCTTGCTCTTCAAATGAAATGTCTGCCTCTCCGTCAGGGCGACCATTCGTATACAGAATCGCAAGATCTGGACTTTTCTCCATCTCAATTAAATCTCGTAGACGTTCAGTCGTTGTAACTTCCCACTCTTCTGTGAATAGCTTTTGAATAGCAGGAGCAATCACTTCTTTCGGATGATAGAAATCGTTCCATATAATTACAACTTGTTTTTTCATAGTGTATACACTCCTTTTAGCGCTACAATTATTGAGATAACTGGTCTTGCTTCGTAAAACCTACTGCTGCTGCACCGATTAAACCTACTACTGTTGGATCTAACTGAGATAACTGCACTCCTTTATGAACCGTTTTCATAACTCTAATGTGAAGTCGTTTCGGTAGTTCTCTACGCATCCAACTACTTCCCGCAACTCCTCCGCCTAATAGAACAAGTTCTGGATTCGTTACTCGTACTAGGTTAACAATAAGCTCTGATGCTGCATCCACCGCATCATGCGCTATAAGAGTCGCAAGTGGATCACCTTCATCAGCAAGACCAAATATGTCTCTTGCATCAACAAAACCAAGGGCAGCGAGTTTGAGTAGTGGCGATTCTGGATATCTCTTACCGAGTAATTTAATTCTTCTATCCATCCCTCCACCTGATGCGAGCGCTTCTACACAACCAAAGCGTCCACAAACACAAGGCGTATTGCTTCGATAGTCTACCGATAAATGACCGACCTCACCTGAATCATTCTGGTATCCTCGAATTAAGCTGCCATCTGTAACAAAACCAGCGGCAATACCTGTCCCGATATTTAGATAAATAAAATCTTTACTGCTTTGACCAAGCCCGAACCTTAACTCAGCTTGAGTGGCTGCCTTAACATCATTATCGATGCCAACTGCCATCTGGAAGCGCTCCTCTAATATGCTAGTAATCGATATCGGATTTTTACGATCTGGATCAATCATGATCCATTTACCACTGCTTTGATCAACGAGCCCCACTATTCCTAAACCCATTACTTCAGGGTAGGGCTCAACAAACCCTACTGTAGAAATATAATCTTCTAATGAAAGCAGTATAAGCCTTAGCGCTTGCTCCTGATTTAGAAATCCTGAGGGATACTGCTTACTTCGCAGTATTACCCCCGATTTATTCACCTGACCAATTAGAAGTTTTGTTCCACCAAGATCTACACCAAGTACCGTTCTTTCCAAATCATGCACCGCCTATTTTGAACGAATTTCAATTTTATTTTGAATGATACCATCTGGTACAAGAACAAGAATCCAAGGTTTATTATTGCTTTCTATTACTGCAGTATGCTTGGTTGTATGACCTGGAGTAGCCGTTATAACAGGGACTGTTTGCACATTGTTAGCACGACATTCAAAGTTAACTTCTTTATCACCCGTTACTAAAATCTCAATATGAATGGATTGCTCAATTAACTCGTACTTAACAGTGTAATTATTAAATTCGTTCGTAAGTTCATACTCAGAACCATTTACAAGCGTTAACTGTGTAAACTTTTCGTCGCAGTAGAACATATACTGACCACTTGGAAGCTCTAGACTGAACTCACCTGTACGTATCGCCGTTTGGACGCTATATTCTTTTTCTGTAAGCATACATACTGCTCTTAATGACGAGTCTGCATGTTCGGATAACCATCCATATACTTTAGATTTTCTATTAATATGACTAGCTAATAACAAGTAGCGAACACTAGGATGAATCCACATTTCACGATATACCGCATTGTTACTTTGTGGCCAATATGGGACATCCTCATTACGATAGCTTTGTATGCCAACACATAGAGAGCCACTCAATGAACCAGGTAAGCACACATATTGAGCTGCATAATTATACCCTTCACCAAGCATCAACGATTGTCCGAATGGATTTTTACCGACGATCCACTCCAATTGTCTCTGAGCAAGTTGCTCAAGTTCATAATCATTTCGAATACTCGCTCCATAAGATAAAGCATTACCAGTACCAAGTACTAGACCACTATTTCCTCTATAACTGAACCAAATCGGATATCTTCTTAAATAGTAGCCTTTCCCTAGCGCCATACCATTTCTAACCTGCTCCTTATATTCGTCGAGCATACCAGGATGTGCGAACGCTTGCTGTTTCAAGAAAAGCTCAGCATCCTTATCCGCTTCATCCTCGTGATATATTGAAGCTGGACTCATCTCATACGGAGATGTAATCGCTATGGATTGTTTACAATATTCGGTATAAAGAACAATGGAATGATACCAACGTGTCCAGTTCGGATGATTAGGAAGTAACTTACATAATAGACTTAGCGCCATAATCGGTTCATGCTCATGCGATCGATGATTATAATGTTGGATTTGATCTTTCTTCTCATCTCTATAGAAGAATCCAGTCATTGGTATATCCCAATCAGGATAATCCAGCTGCTGACATGCCATCACTCTCTCCGAAATCTCTATCGCTTTATTCAGATAAAATACATCACCATCTGTCTCGTAAATATGGCAGGCTGCTAATACACCTACACTATATAGAAGAACCGGTGAGGATACTCGAGCTGGATCCATAGCCTCGGTATACTCTTCAAAATCGATCTTCTCATATGCAAAACCCCAATCCTCTTTTGCAACTTGCTTTAAGTATCTGCTTTGCTCAGGATCGGCGTCCTTCAGTACCACCGCTGCTAATGCTTCAGCTGCAGAAGCCATGAAATTCTCAATTGCAAGGTTCTGTGCTTCACTATTCATTTGATCGCAGCTACCAATGATGTTACTCGTCCAGACTGAACCACCACTACCCATTGTCCGATAGCCATCACCAAAGCGAGTACGAAGCATCCAATCTAGCCCCCACTTCCCTTCTTCGATTAATCTTTCGAATAATTGAACATTATCCTTTTGATTAATGGCTGCTTGGAAGAAGGAGTAAACGCCTTCAGCTGTATTGGTCAAATTTTGTGACATATCTGCTGCATCATGCCATCCACCATTTGCTACGACGCTTTTGTCACCATGATGATTGAGGACGTTACCATGACAGTACTTATGTACGCCTGGCACCTCATATCCACATCGTTCTGCGAAAAACAGATTGATCGTCTTCCAAATCGAATTTTCCCAGACATTATCCGCAATAGGGAAGGTACGTGTAATCGTCTCACCACATACAAGTAAATAGTTACCTTCCTCTTTCACTTCTGAGAAATCCATAATCGCGAATTTCCCTTGTTCATTCTCAATCCGATCTAGTTCACTTTCGAATACAACTTTTCCAGTGTTGGCATCCACTACTTTAAAATGATTCGCTAGCGAATGATGTGCTATTGCTCTCTTAATTGAACCTGTTTGATACCCAGTTCCACAAAAAATAACTTCGTTTTGTTCTGGTTCCCAACCTATCCACTTCGCAGTTTTTTCCAATTTTTCTAATTTAATATGTGAGAAGTAGAAGCAGGCATGGTCTACTGCCTCTGTTTCATTGCCTACCATATCGTAACCAATTTTAAAGGCGGTAATTTTATCTCTAGCCACGTTTGGAATTTCTATACTTACATGATTCCACTCATGATTTTTCAGATTAATATTGTGACAGCCCTCACGTTCATATCGATCCGGAACTGGCTCATCACCTTCGTTCACAAGCTGAATATGTAAGCTTACAAACTTAAAGCCAGGCATTTCTGGACGAATACTTAAGGAAATACGATCAAAATCTGTCCAATCTTCATTATTCACGATCCGAGTGAGATAAGGTGTATAGTAAATTCGTGCGTAGCTACCCGGCCAATGATCAAACCTTGTGGGAGATATAAATTTAATGCTTTGATTTTCATCAAGGAGATAGTCAGAGCTTATTGACATTTGCGCTGCTCTATCAACCTCCCAAAAATCAAGACTGTTACACTCATCTAGCACTCTAAAGGCATTTACTACTGTATTTTTAATATTATTCTCAAAGTATTCTGCTTCATCTAGCGGTAAAGGACGATGAATCATACCACTTTCTTCTAGTTGCTTATAGAACATGCTGTTACGCATAGGGCATTATCTCCTGTCAAGTATCATAATAACTAACTAATAGCGATGTGTAACGATACACACTGTTTGTACATAGAATATATCAGAATTTATAACAGTCGTCAACCGGAAAACGCTTACTTTCTTTCGTTTTCCAAAAAAAATATCACACTTAATCATTAATTATGTGTACGCTGTGTAAATAAACAAACAAAAAGAGCAACAACAAGGTTCTGTCATTGCTCTTTTTGTTTGTTTTTACATAGAAAAAGGAAAAAAGTGTGTATCGTTATATATATAAATTAACTCCTTTTTTTACAACTTTCTCTAATAATCAGACTAGTTTTAAGTACGATTCGTTCCTCAGGTATTTCAGGAGTCTTTACCTTTTGGATAAGCCGCTTAATTCCAGTATAACCAAGATCGTATAAAGGTTGTCTCATTGTTGTTATTCGATGACTTTTTGATCCATAGTCAGCTGGATCCTCATCATCAAAACCAACGATGGAAATGTCATCAGGTACAGATAGCCCCTCTTCCTCTAATGCCTGCATTGCACCAAACGCACAGATATCCGTCGCAAAGAATATAGCGTCAGGCAAGTTACCTGCTGCAATAATTTTCTTCATCTCTGTATATCCAGCTGAATAGTAGGAACGATCCCCTCGCGGGTATCGATCATCCTCAAAATTGGATTGTACTGGATCAAAAGAAGGGTGAATAATTAAATCACTTGAAATCGGAATTTGATAGTCTTGTAGCGCTCTAATATAACCATTCATCCGTTCTAGTGTTATTTTCAAATTCATATTTCCTGCCATATGAGCAATACGCTTATGTCCCTGTTTAATCAAATGCTCCGTCGCTCGAAATGCCCCATCAGCATTATCAATAACTACTTTATCAACTTGAATTCCTTCAGCGTCGTTCTCGATAAGTAAAAATGGAAAGGTTGATTCTGCTAGTTCGGATATCAACGTGTCATCTGATGTTAAACTACCATAAATAATAATACCGTCTACTCTCCCTTGAGTTAGGAAATTAACATGACGTCTCTTTTTTTCTAAATCACCATTCGAAGAGCAAAACATCACATTATATTTATTTTCCTTATCAAAGTCTTCTGCTCCTTGCTCAAGTCCAGAAATTAATCTCGCAGCGAATGGTGCGCATAAATTATCTAATACAATTCCGATGCTTTGCGTTTTTTGCAATACTAAGGAACGAGCTAGCCCATTAGGACGATAATTAAGCTCTTTAATAGCCGTTCGAATACGCTCCTTTGATGCTGGACTAACGCCAGAACGCTCATTTAAATATCTAGAAACAAGCGTAGTTGATAATCCTGCACGCTCTGCTACATCCTTAATTGTTGCCATTGAAACAACTCCTAAAACAAAATTTCAATTATAATTCAAGCTCTCTCCAGTCATAGATAATACATGTTTTGGAGGTGGTCTTACTAAGAATTGATTGATAGGCAGAATCACAGTTCCGCGGATCTGCTAATTCATAAATACCATTAACTTTCAAATCACCATCTTTAATCCACTGCATACATACAGCAAAGTTACCATAATTGCTACTAGGAATAAAGTCAATTGGATGCTTAGGAATACTCCACTCCCATCCTGAAGTGATCGTCACAAATCCATAGAAAATCTTTTGTAAGAGCTCGTGCGCAAAAGTATCTGTTCCTCTATACCAAGGAACACCTACTAAGGAGAGCTCTCCGCCTTTACGTAGTACATCTAAACTACTCAATGTAGCTTGCTCAGCACCTGAACATTCAACAGCAAGACCGATACGTCCTATAACAGGGAGATCTTGAACGTTTTCATACACATGCCGTAATCCACACTCTAGCGCAATTTGCCTTCTATTTTCACCAGGATCAACTGCGTAAACTGGATAGCCACAATGTTGAAGCATCTGTGCACACATTAGACCAACAACTCCCAAACCAGTCACGAGTACCGGTTCAATTGGACGAATTTGTGTCTTTAATAAACTAGTCATTGAAATTGCCGGAAAACGACAAAGCACTGCTTCCTCTGGCTCCATACCATCAAGCATACGTACAGTGTCACTAACATCAACGATGTTATAAAGTGAATGGGGAGCGCTTGCAAACACCTTGTCACCAACAGTGACTGTAGTTACTTGATCACCTACTTCAAGTACCTCTAAAATTGCCGCATAGCCTGTTTCCATAGGATACTGATCCGGTTTAAAATCTGCCATATAGCCACCAGCCTCGGAACCCGAGGATATTAATGAAACTAGTGTTTTACCTAGTATTTTTGTTCCTTCTAGTTTATCATATTGTAATTCTTCTGTTAGTAGCTCAGCCTTGCCTTTTGAAACAAATTTTACACATTGATTAATAACTGTGTTCATAGTAGCACTCCTTTAGGATTGAAAAGATAACATTACAAATCAGTGTGAATCGCTACACACTCACATTAGCATAAAAAAAACGATTATGTCAACGTGATTGTTCCGTTGATGTATTCGTCTGTATTAACGTATGATTACTATTCTTTTTTCCCCAGAGAAAGGAAATTGAGAATAATAGCATTGCTGCTGCTATAATACTCATGCCCAACCAGTAAAGTGGCTTAATGCCATAATGGTCAATAACTAATCCACCACTATAATTTCCAACAATTGCAGCAAGACCCATGCCAATTGCACTTACAAGCGTTTGAGCAGTTACTTGCATTTCCTTTGGTGCTAACTGGTACACATAATTTAGAGTTCCTAATAACAATAGACTATACGCAGGACCTTGCATAACTTGTCCTAATGCGACTTGAATCGGTGATTGTGCTAAAGCGAACAAAAGCTGTGCCATAAAATATAGACTTGATGCAAAGAAAATCATAGCCACATGACCGAATTTTCTTAATAATAACGCACCGAACAGAAAGGCAGGTATTTCAGCAGCAGCTTTAAAAGAATTGCTTAAGCCGTACATTTCAACACTTCCACCAGTTGCTTGAAATAAATTCGGGAGAAAAGTTGATGATGGTGAATTAGGTAAAAAAAGTAGAAAGACGAAACATAGTAATAACACATAGCGAATATTGCCTATGAGCACCTTAGGTGAAAGCTTTTGTATTTGTCTTTTCTCTTTTGTTGGAAGGTCGCTACCCGCATAACGAATGAGTAGAATGAATGCAACCAAGGTCAATATAGACACTACGATAAATACTGGAAACATCGATGCTATAGTTCCACTACCAATAACCTGTGAATAGATGAAAACAGCCCCAGAAAAGCCGATCGAGCCCCACAGACGAATAGAACCATAGTTTTTACCTACATGCGCTAGAATCCAAACATCCAAAATTGACGCAATTGCACACTCAAAAAAACTCACTAGAACGAGGATTATGCCAAGAACAATAGGTATGTCTGTTGTTAGTAGCATGCAATACATGATCGTTGCCATCGTAAAGCAAGTGATGAGAATAGGGATTCTGGCACTAAACCGATCACTAATATATCCCCACAATGGCTGTAGAAAAATAACCATAACGGCACTAATTGAAATTATTAAACCGATAATCGTATTACTTAAACCTTTTTGTTGTAGAAATAAAACTGTAAATACTGATTTAGCAGTTGCAGCACAATACAATAACTGCACAAGAGAAAAGATTATTTTATTACGAGTTACTGGTCTTATTACCATATACGATGTGCCTCCAAGCTATTCATTTCACATAAACTAATATTCAAAATGAGGCGCTTACACAACATCTAAGATCGATTCAAGTCCGCAATTAACCACATTAAGCGGCACGTAGTATGAACCCAAACCTCTTTATAAGTAGGTGCATTTTGCATTGGGAAGAAGGGCTCATCTAAATTTTCAAAAGTTTCGAAGCCTACAGGAACCGCTCCAACTAACTGATCAGAGAAAGCGACATAAAGTGGATGGTAATCATATCCTTCTCCGTAGACACTACTTACTGCAAATGGATTAAAACCAAGCATCCACTCCACTTGACGTGTTGCAATATTTACTAATTCCTGATCTTGCAATGCCTCATCAATAAAGGCAATCGCCTTGGCTTTGCCCATCAACGTAGCATGAAACCCACGGAATTGATAAGCTACAGGGAATCTCCGTATATAATGGGTAGCATTTAATCGAATTCCATGTAATACCTGCTCATTATATTCTTCCATAGTGGGCTGGCCTACTGAGTTATCACCCTCATGGTATAATCCAGTAAAATCACAATTATTAACCTCATAAATAGCATTTGGCAATACACCATATGGCTCTACCATATGTGCAGTTGCTTTAATATAGTTAGCATAAAGTTCCATACTTCTCTTCCATAGCAATGCATCCGGATGATTCGGTGCAATTTGATAAAGTCGACTTAAGGCTTGCATTGGTGCATGCTCGTAGCTTCGATGGAAATATGCTAGTATTCTAGATTTTGTACGGCTTTCATAGAAAAATCCAGATAAAGGAATTTCAAAATCCTCTCTCCAATCTAACTGCTGACACTCGATAACCAGCCTTGCATATTTAGCAGCAAATGCCAAATAATGATCTTCACCCGTCAAGGCAAATAACTCGTAACCCGCAATAGAAGCTTGAGCGAAGAGAACAATTTCCTGTTTTTGAGCCAGTATATTTTCGAGTTCTTCCACGCCAAATGCAAAATCCTCTATAGCTACTCGTTGGCAATGAGCTGAAAAGACAGAATCATCCGTGTACATACCAGCAGCCTTAGCACACACTGCTGCAGCATTGAAATTACTACTAGCGTTATTCTTTGCTTCAGTGCGAATATCATCATAATCCCTATGAACATTATTAGTCCAAATTCCGATTAAGCATCCAGTGTTTCTATATCCATCTCCAAAGCGAGTACGTATAATCCAATCTATTCCCCACCTTGCCTCTTCTAACAATCGAACATATAAACTAGTTTCTTTCTCCTTTATAGCAGCTGCTAAATCTAACATTGCAGAGGCAGATTCAACAGTATTATCAAGACCTTGAGACACATCGCCTGCATCATGCCATCCACCTGATATTGGAAGTGTTCTTCCATCGGGATGAACACAAAGTACATCTAGATGACAGGCAGTATGAACACCTGGAATATCAGCACCGCAACGCTCAAGATAAAAGAAATTTAGTGTTTTCCACGCAGCTGATAAATAAGCATCGCTCCCTATCGCAAAAGGACGAGAATTAATATCACCTATACGTAAGGTGTACCAACCAGATTTTCTAAAGCTAGTGAAATCCATCTTTTTGAAGTCATTAGGTAACTTTTGCGCTTCTGCTTCGTAGACCACTTGACCCTCTACATTTAGTAATTGAAAGTTACTTGAATCACTATGCTGTATAAGAGCTTCCTTAACAGCCCCTTCACGATAACCACTGTGGCAATATGCAATACTATTATGACGAAGATTAAATCCTAGATAATTTTCTTCCTCTACAACTTCAAAGCTAAGGTCAGCGAAGTATACTTTCAATTCCGTCGCAGTATTCGGTAAGCTTCCTAGTAGAGGTACTCCCAATGAAACACCATCTACACAATCACGATATATATAAGGAATTTCCCAGACTACATGGTGCCATTGACCTGGTGTTAGACACGGATGGTGAGTCCCTTCAAATCGCCCAGGCTTAGGCATAATAAATTCTCCCTTATTGTGAATCGACATTTCCAAATAAACGGCATGAAAACCTGGAGCATCAATATATACCCATATGGATAGTCGATTAAAAGCACTTAAATCTTTTTTTTCAAAACCAATCATACATTGACTAATCCCATATGCTCGATTATTATCTTTTTTCACTGGCAATGAAGTTGGCGTCTGAATCAATAAGCTTCCCGCTTCATTTCTAGCATAATCATAGCTTATCTCTGAATGTCCTGGACCTTGATGATTAAGAGATGCTGATACAAACTCAATCTTTTTACGCTTGCTAACTTCTTTCTCTTTCCACCTCTTTTCTCCTGAAACTGTAATATCGGGCAGCATTCCTTTACGTAAAAATTGACTATTCTCAAGCTGTTGTTGCAACTCTGAATACATTATGTTTCACAATCCTTTCATTGCTTCGCTCATTGGGCATACTCTGAATTAATGCTCTGGCTACAACAATATTATTCGACATAAGAGCAGACTCTCGTATTCTATATTTACACAACAAGTTTTCACCATTTAGAACACGCTTACATTTTATCCCCCTTCCGATTTTGAAACATCATTCTAACCAATGTGAAACGTTACACACTCACATTAGCACAGAGAAAACGAATAAGTCAACGGGATTATTTTTTAAAATAAAAAAGGTTATAGTTGAGATTTCTCAACTATAACCTACTTATTATAAAGCTTCTAATAACTTCAATATATTTCTTGGCATCATATTAGCTTGCGCTAACAAACTCACGCTTACTTGAGCTAACATTTGAGATTTTATAAGTAACGTCATTTCTTGTGCCATGTCTGCATCTCTAATTCTAGATTCAGCAGCACTTAAATTTATAGACATATTTACTACACTATTATATCGATGTTCCAACCGATTTTGGTACGCACCAAGCTTCGCACGCCCCATTGAGACATCGTCGACAGCTCCTTTTAAGGCTTCTAAGGCCGCGCGAGCTCCTGCGGCTGTCGATATATCAAGGCCAGTAATGCCTGCAACTGCATCCATTACATTCGGCATATTAAAAATTATCTGATCATCAGCTTCCGATCCTGCCTGAATGACTAATCCCTTTGCAGGTAATGACAAATCACCGTTAAGTAGCTTTATTCCATTGAAATTACTTCTTTCAGCAATACCAATTATTTCTTCCTTTAATTGAGCAAATTCTAATTGAATCTTTGCTCGATCTGAATCCGAATAAGTACCATTAGCAGACTGATTCGCTAAAACGCCCATTCTTTGAATCATAGCATGAATTTCCTGCATAGCACCTTCAGCCGTTTGAATTAATGAAATACCATCCTGTATATTTCTAGATGCTTGATTCAATCCGTTAATTTGAAATCTCATCTTTTCAGAAATGGCAAGACCTGCTGCATCATCTGCTGCTCGATTAATACGATATCCAGTTGAAAGTCTTTCCATTGATTTAGAAATTTGATTATTATGTGCATAAAGGTTATTCATAACATTAAGTGCCATAACATTCGTTCTAATATACATGAAATTCCCCTCCCTCCAGATATTGTATTCTTCTATTTCTATTATAGTGAAGTCAAATTTATTATACAATAAGGAAAATCGATATATATATATTTCTAAGAAAGCAATTCACTCTACATGATAATTTCATAATATAACGTAAATAAAAACCACCCTTCTTAGGTTTTAACCTCATGAAGAAGTGGCTTTCATTAATTACAATTACTATTTTGTTAACAATTTTTTCTTATTCTATTCAATCATCTAACTCTACACTTTCAATTTGACCATTAGCGTTTATTACCCATTCAATTTCCACTCCACTTTTTAGTCCAAGATTATCTTCATCTTCAACGATAATATCGCTCGTAATAGTTAGAGTCTGTTCTTGACCTTTCTCCACCTTCACAATAACCTTATCTCCATTGACCGACTTTATTACTCCATCATACTCAATGTTTTCCAAAACTATTTCACCTTTGGAATCTGAAATAGTTACCAACTTTCCACCATCCGTTAGTAACTCGACTTTTTTCAGGTAGTCTTTATTAACTGTAATCTCTTTAATAACTTTTTGAACAGTAACCCCTTCAGGAATCATGGATTTATTTAGTTGATCATTACTTGCCTCGGTTTCATTCGTGCCCGCTGGCGATTTTGTCGGTTCTGCAGTAGTGGTCATCGGTGACGGGGCTGCTGTAGGAGTAGTCGTCCCCTCAGGCTTAACTTCAGTATTTGTGTTAGAGCAACCACTTACTAACATCCCAATACATATTACTATAAGTAATAACACTTCGACACCTATACGAAATCTACCTTTTCTTGTTGTCATCTTGCACCTCATATATTCTGATTTGTAGTATTCTGCTTCATTATGTACTTCTTTTCCATCTTTAATTCGCAGAGTATTTCATTATGCACTTTATTTAAGGTTCACTGTTATCAAACAATAAAACTTAACTGCCCCTATGAAGAAAAGAGGTTATCGTTGAGTTTTCTCAACGATAACCCTCCCACTTAAATTTTGCACTATAGCAATAATATCCCTTTTATGTTTACATCCAATACACTTTACTAACCTAGTAATGTTTTATACATCAAATACAAATTCAAACAAATAACAAGCCCAGAAATCGCCCATGCACATATTGTTGTCACACGAAGGTTAACGAGCTCCCCCATAATTTTCTTATTGCTTGTAAACATAATTAAAGGTACCAACGCAAAAGCAATTCCGAACGAGAGAATTACCTGACTAATTACAAGTGCTTTAGAAGGATTTACTCCTAGAAGAATAATAATTAATGGAGGAAGCATCGTTATAGCTCTTCTTAAATAAATAGGTATTCTCCTTTTTATAAATCCTTGCATTACTACATCACCGGTCATTGTTCCTACTGATGAACTAGATAACCCCGCTGACAATAAACCAATTCCAAATAAAATAGCTGCTGATGGACCTAACATTAATCCGAATTGATGATATGCCACGTCAATATCTTCCACAATTAACCCATTGTTATGAAATAACGCTGCAGAAACTATTACCATCGCTGCGTTAATGCCACCAGCAATAACCATTGCAATGATAATATCAATAAATTCAAATTTAAATATCTTTTTTCGTTGAATCTCATTTTCTCCAACTATTCTTTTCTGTGTTAATGAGGAATGAAGATAAATAGCATGTGGCATGACCGTAGCACCAAGCATGCCTGCAGATAATAATATACTCTCAGTTCCTTCAAATTTTGGAGTGAATAATCCTAATAAAATTGAAGTAGAATCAGGTTTGGCATAGAACACTTGCGCCCCAAAAGCGATAACTACAACTATAACCATCCCTGTAATAACCGCTTCAAATGCTCTTAATCCTTTTCGTTGTATTTCCAAAATTGCGAATGAACCAATCGCCGCAATAATAGCCGATGTTAGCATGGGAAGATCAAACAGCAAATAAATACCTAATGCGGCTCCTATAAACTCCGCTAAATCCGTT
The DNA here is from genome assembly GCF_024721975.1 of Paenibacillus endoradicis. The sequence continues at coordinate 170,538 of NZ_JANQBB010000009.1, forward strand.
GCCATAATAACAACCTCAGCTTGTATCCACAATAAAATAGATGTTTTTTTCGTGAATTTTTCACGACACATTTCTGATAAATTTTTCCCTGTACTTATCCCTAATTTAGCCGACAATGATTGAATTAGAACAGCCATTAAATTCGATGCTAAAATAACCCATAATAAAGTATATCCATATTTAGAGCCCGCAGTTATATTCGTAGCATAATTTCCTGGATCGATATAAGCTACTGCAGCTATAAAAGCCGGGCCCAAAAATGGCAGTAATTGCTTTATCCCTTTAGAACGTCCATCCAAAGAATGTGATGCGGATTGACTCAATGCATCTAATTTAGACATAGATCTTTCAGCCCCTTTTCTTGCACTGAACTCAAATTGTTGCACTCACGCAAATTTAATCATACCAATATTATATGTTCAATAAACCAATTGGTCAAAATAATAATCTCTGAGTTTGTCCTTATTCGATATTATCTACCCTATATCATATAATGATTCTTCATTATATTTTTGATCCATTTTTTTGCATATAAAAACCCGTAAGATAGCACAACTACAAGTGCTTATCTTACGGGTTATAGTTCTAACTAGACGGTTAGCAAAAAGTAGGGGAAATATCATTTCGAATCTCCCGCTACATATCCGCCCACATCTCGACCAAGATCACAAGTATATACCCACTCCACAACGTCTCCATCTTGTAACGTATATCGACTAGCTCCATAATTCGGAAACCATTCATTAACTTTATACATCCATCCACTTAATTCTCCACAATCGAATTCATATATATTATTAATTCCTTCAATGTAGTTACTGTTATAGATGGGAGTCATCTCGAATTCCATATGAATCTTATTAGCTTTCATCTCTCGCAATAAAACATCAAAAACTGATTCGCCTTCATAGAAAACAACTTTTTTCGCTTTATATATGATGCCATCCTTCGGAAGAACCTCAAGCTTATCCTCGTTGAAAATATTAAGATTATTAAGAATGGTTTCAGCTGAAACAGATAGTGTAACGGTTAGCTCTTTATTTTTATCAATTTCTACATCTTGCCACTCGACAGGCTTTGGTTTTCCAGATGGAATAGGATCCGTTTCATACTTTTCCTTTTCCGGTTCATTAGGTGCTACAGTCACTTTTGGCGTAGCTACAGGTTTAGTCGTTGGCTTAACTGGTGGTTTAGTAGAGGTGGGAGCTATTGTGTCATCCGACTTTGTCTGTTGCTGATTTTCTGACTCTTCCTTTGTTTCACTATCGACCGCATCTGTTGACTCCGGAGCAATGGATTCAATGTCCGTATCATTCGCTCCAGCTTCTATTTCATCGGAGTCTTCTGATTCTATAGTATCACCGACTTCATCGTCACCTTGAATCAATGCTGAATCTTCATTATTAGTAGTTGAATCTACAACTTCAGTAATTGGATCGATCGTTGTTATCGTTTTTTTCTGAAAATCTCCTCCCCAGAAAAATGCTGCAATAAGGATACCGACAATCACAACTGCTGCTAACCATTTCTTTCTATTCATCCAATAACCTCCACATTAAACAATTAAGCAAAGGCAATTACAAGCGCCTCTGCTTATTGTGCAAATGTTTTATTTTACATCGGTCATATCATAAAGTCTGTTCTTATTAGTAAGAAATCTCTCATAAGAAGATAGTGCGTAGAAGGCTTGATCCGTCGCCATTAGATCAACCTCACCTGGCTTCGCGCCTCCATTATCTGCACCGCCAGATTTCACATGATAGAATCCGCCATTAGATGAAGCATAGCCTAATAGTGCGTCAACGACAGACTCGCCATTTTTAATAAATCTTGTATCTTGATCAGGATTAATACCAAGACCTGTCAACGCTACGACCACTTGTGCAATACTTTCAGAGTTAGCTGCACCCCAACTTGTATAAATTCCGTCAGATTGTAAAACAGTAGATAACCATGCCAGTCCTCGGTCAACTGCAGCTTTCACTTTAACATCGCTCTTGTAATACGGTGTCAAACCTTGAACAGCCATCGCTGTAATATCAGTGTCTGCTTCCGTTGGATTACTCCCCAATGCCCATCCTCCACCAGCAATTTCTCTATCTAATATAAATTGAATTAGTAACTCTCTTGTTGTTTGTGTTTTGACACCTTCAACTTTAAGAATTTCATAATTCTTACTATCTAACGCAATAAGTGCAAAGATCGGACCATTGATTCCTTGCTTAATTAATGTCTCATAATCCGCAAGTGGCTTTCTCAAATCATATCCAGCTACATCTTTGATATCTTTTCCAATCGCAGTAAGTGCTAAAATAACTCTATCATATTCAGTGTACTTTACATTATGAAGTTTTCCGGCATTGTCTTTAAGAGTCTGTACAACATTTCCATAATATTTAGCATAATAGGCTTGATCAATTTGCTTACCAGAACGTGCCAGGCCGAACACAGTCCAATCGCCGCCAACGCTAGCTATGATAGGATCTGTTACTGATCCTAGTAAAAACGTAGCTGTTTTTTTTAGCTGATTATTAATTTTAGTAACTTCTAATGATGTTATGTAAGCTTCAGTATCTTGCTTATACAAATAAGATCTTACAGCAACAACTGCAGCCATTTCTCTCGTCACTGCAGCTTGTGGATTAAAACCTGCTGCATCACCAACGATAATACCTAATCTTACTACTGCTTCAACATCGAGCTTAGCCCAAGCTGAAATTTTATTAATATCTTTAATCGAACTTTTAGAAGTGTCTGTTGTAAGCTTCAAAGCTCTAGATATAATTACTGCCATTTCTTCACGAGTAATTGTTGCCTGTGGATTGAATTTATTGTTATAACCATTAATAAGACCATTTTTGTAAGCTACATTAACATAATCGTAGTGCCAATCCTTACTTGCAACATCGGCGAATGAAATAGTTTGCTCCACATCAGTTTCAAGATTTAATAGTAATACTAATATTTTTGTGAATTCTGCTCTAGTAATCGATGATTGTGGATTAAACTTACCGTCACTACCTTGAATAAATCCTTGATTAGTTGCTTGTTGAATAGCAACGACTGCCCAAGATGAGATTGTATTGTAATCGCTGTATAGTGCTTTGATTGAAGGCTTAGATGTTGGCACTTGATCAGTTTCAAGGCTGGAGCTTTCATTATTAGTATTTGCCAATGATACAGACGCATTGGTCATAAATGTCGATAATATTAAACTAACAATCAGTAACCACGCTAACCATTTGTTCCTTCTCACTTCAAAACTCCTCTCAATTTCCCTATCAGATCAATAATCACAATAAAAAACCTCTTACGATGAGTTAAGAGGTTTAAAATTACGTTAAATTGTCATTTGCACGCAAAAATAAACACCTTCCTATCCATCGTAGAAAAATTGGTGTGAAACGAAAGGCAGGTATTCTGGCTCAAGAATTATCATTTATGCTACCTTCCCAGTTACCCAGTGGTATTAAGCATAAACTTCTCTTTTACAGCGGCGGGACCGCGTGGGATTTGCACCCACTTCCCTTTTAACCAATAGGATCTATACAGAATCAACATTGGCACCTAACGTTGGATATACAATTATTTGTTCATCATATCTGATAAATAGCCATTTGTCATGGTTTTATTGTTCATGCATTACAACCCGAGGCTCTTCAATTATAGAGTCAATCTAGTTTAACCACTCATTTGCCACAGCATTTTTTATATTTAAGTCCACTACCACATAGGCAAGGATCATTTCTCCCAATCTTATTAGAACTATTTGTCGGAAAAGCATCTACCGGTTTGAATTGTACATCTTGTGAGAAACTTGCTACCTCATCCGGGGTAAAACCAACATTAGACCAGAGTCTCGTATCATTGTATAGTTCAATAACTAATCCTGTTACCTTTTGTATATGCTTCTTGTCTTTGAATACTACATCTCTTTTCTCAATTTCAAACACAATATCATTTAAAGGCGCTTCCATTGAACAAGCAAACTGTACATCATCAATAATTTCCTTGGCTAACATCACATTCACCTGCAGCTCATCAATTAAGTGACGATAAAGGCGCGTATAGCTAGGTGTAATCTCAAAGTATAAATCATCTGCGTACTTTAACAAGCCCTCTTTGCTTGGCACATATCTTGGTTTATCCTTTACTAGTTCAAGTAAAGATTCATGCTCCTCAATATTATCCTCTTCAAAATACGTACAAATGATTTGACCATCGTACCAATCATAAGTCTGCGATCTTTGCAAATAAAAATTAGTAATGTTCTCGAACTCATCCATCGTAATCGCTTGATCATTTTGCTCATTATATATATCAACAATATCATTTAAACTAATAGTTCCATATAGATGGGCAGCTGCTAATGTATATTGAAGAACTAGTTGTTTCTGTGCACGAACTTCCAATAATTCATTCCAATTTATCTCACTATATAAAGCTTTAATCTCATCTGGGATTACGAAGTTAAGCTTCTCTTGATGATAGAACGAGTACAAGATTCCTTGCATTTGAAGGAAGCGATACTTTCCAGGTAAAATATCTACAGTCAATTGTTCGGAGTTATGATATACGTCTTGCCAAAACTCAAGTTCTTGATCTGTCGATAACATTAGACTTTCAATTAAATAATCTTTATTTGCAAGATGTTGCGTTGATGCAACTACTAAATCTTCTTTATTCAGTTTAGAGTAGCCTACAAGTTTTAATTTCTTTGCAAATTGTAATAAATCTTCTTTTTTAACTTCTCTTAACAACTCAGCCAACTTGAGCTTAGCTTCACTATGAATCGCATATTCTATATTTAATGCATGATATACTGATGCTTCAGATGATTCCTTCATGTTCAACCCTCAATCTATATTAATAATTTCTTTACTATTAAGTAAGTACATTACATTATAGCATTAATCTCATAGAATAGAGCAACTAGAAGTCTCAGTTCGCGTGGTAAAAGCAATAAAGCAAAATAGTAATAATACGATTGCACTGAAATCATAGAGATCCAAAACAATATCCATATAAATCAACGCTTTAGAATAATTCAAGTACATTACCTTATAATGTCATGATATTTGTTGGTTCTAGTTTTGATCCTTATTCAATGACTAATTTATTATATATATTCTCGTTAATTTGAACGTTAGCTTGACTTAACCGTTGGCTTACCTTTTGCTCGAGTTGTCCTTTAACATGTATCTGGATTACTGCACTTTTAACATCATCAAATTTCTCAAAGCCTTTATCCTGTTTTTCTAGAAGTCTATACATAACTAATTCATTACCTTTTGTATCTATTTCGTTGAAATCTCCTTCGTTTGAATCTGTAAACAATTCATTTAAATAATACGAAAGCGTGTCATCCTTTGAAGCCTCATTTATGTTTAACGCCAATTCTTCAACTTGAACCGTTGCCGCTAATGAAGCGACTGCCTGCTCTACCGAAATATCTTTCGTAGCTGTAAGCTGCTGAACTTTCTCCAATATCTCTTTCGAGTTTATATCGTTAACTATCGTTATTTTCTCATATTTGAAGTTATATCCTTTATGGAAATAAAGTTGTTTCATTTCTTCATACATTTGTTGTATAGCATCATCAGACAGCACAGCTAAAGCTTCCTGCGTTAATTTATCAACTAGCTTTTGATAATTAATACTGTGCAAGTAAGAATAATACTCGAGTGTCCCATATACCTTAGGACCATAGATGGGTTCATTGTTTTTTATTTTATTTTGTCTATCAATGTTTTCAATTTCTAAATTTTTCAAAAAAGAATCATATGAAATATCGCTAACAATTTCATTTTCTTTCATCAAGATTTGCTCAATCTTTAATAGCAGTAATTGATCCATAACCTGCTGCTTAGCATACTCTAGCGGATTTTCACCTTCATATGTCGTAGTCCAAAAATTCTCGCTATAATCTACATTATAAGTTTGTTTGAAATAACTGGTCGTTAATGCCTTCTTTTCTTGCAAAATAGCATTAAACTCCGCTTCCTTCACCTCATAAGTATCGATGGTGAATACAACCTCATTATTCTCTTCCCCCGATGACATTCCAAGCGATATAAATAAGCCGATAGTAATAGCAGCCAGTAAGCATATTATACCAATAACACGATTCCGAGTAAGTATGTGCAGTTTCATTATAGGACCTCCTCATTCACTTACTATTCATCTAATTATAAAGAGCACTTTTATATCGCGTAATTAACAAATTTGACTGTTATTGCACGATTTTTACTATTGCAATAGCTCGTCTCTTAAAACCTATAAAAAACCTCCGGATTTATAAAATCCGAAGGTTTTGAGAATTACTTATCTAAGCTCAACAGACGTAATATCATTACTGTAGCTTCCGCTCTTGTTGCATTATCGTTCGGTAAAAATTTATTGCCGCTGCTACCTTGCATAATTCCTTTATCAACTGCTAGTTCTACCCAACCTTTAGCCCAACTTGGTATGCTGTTGCTATCAACGAATGTTAGTTTTTCACCGTCGGTAGCTTTCAAGTTCAAGCTACGAGCAACCATCACCGCAATTTCTGCTCTCGTTATTGGTTGGTCTCCTCTAAAGCTATTATCTTGATAACCTTGGATAAATCCTGCTGTTACGACCTTTGCAACGTCAGATTTTGCCCAATTCGGGATTTTGCCTGCATCAATGAATTTAAGCTCGTCTTGTGCTTCTAGCTTCAACGATCTTGATAGCATTACTGCAAATTCGGTCCGTGTAATGGAACCGTTTGGCAAGAACTTCCCTCCTGGATATCCATTAATTAAACCTTTGCTTGCTGCTTCAATAATCGATGCTTCAGCCCAATGACCTTTAATATCAGTAAATGAAACTGGATTCACAATCGTTTCTGAAATATTAAGAGATGTCGTTTCATTTACTACATAACTATTATCTTGAAGTTGACTGTTCACCACTTTCATAGCATTCCAGTTCACTACTGCTATACCGCTTTCCTTTGCTTTAAATGTTAATGTTCCAATCAGCACATCTCCATTTTCGCCAGCACTATTTCCAACCTTCGTATGAGCAATCGTAATTTCTTTATCCTTTTTAATTGGAGCTACGGAAAATCCTTTTAATTGCGATTTAGCTTCCGTTAATTCTAGCTTAGCAGGATCATAAGTGAATTTAGCTTCATAAGCATACATATCATTTAGTTTTTTTCCATTCATCGTCAACGTAACAATTTCTCCTGCTTTAAGTTCTAGCTTGTCAGACGTTAATTGAAACTGTGGAGTACTTGCTGCAAAGGCAGAACCTTGCATGATACTAACCGTACACATGATACTAATTAATAAAAACATAACTATTTTTCTCTTCATATGTGTCCACTCCTATTAGATATTGGGATTATCGTAAAACAGGAGAAGAATAATTCTTCTCCCATTTCACGATCCTATATTCGCTATTTAGTTCAATAATATTGTTTGCGCAATGATAGCCAAATCTTCAATATCAATTTTGCCATCATAATTCACATCGAATTGTTGGATATTAATCCAATTTGCATCGGTATGATCTTTGCCATAATGTGCAGCTATCATTGCCAGATCTCCAACTGTTACTTTCTCATCGTTATTTAGGTCTCCTGGTACTCCAGTCTTTTTAGCAGTAACCTCTACACTTAGAGAGGACAATTCAGCTACGATGTCATCTCCTTGTGCATTACCAAGCTCAGCAAAAGTAATCGCAATGATACCCGTTTTAGTAACACTAAGTGGTTTTGCTTTGAACATCAGCCCTAAAATCTCGGCATCTGCTGAAATTTCGTTTCCTTCACCAAGACTTGCAATTACAAGACGAATTTCACCAGCTTTCTGTTCATCTGGTTGTAAAATCGTAATACGATCACCTACTAATGAAGATACTCCTGTAAACTCATATAGATTTGCATCATAATTTAAAGTGATTTCTTGGCTGTAGAAGCTTTGTCGTACATCGCTTAATCCGTATTTAACGGTAAATGTGCTTCCTTGCTCTACAGACTTCGAACCAGTCAATGTCGTTGATAAAGCTTTTGGCTTATCAATAGCGATTTTCAATGCATCCGTAGTTACCGTTGTTTTTTCACCATTTGCAGCATACTTAATGTTGTCAAAAGCAAATGTACGTCCATTCGCTTTATCCCAAACAAATGCAAGATTAATGCGATCAAAGCTCTTAATTGCTGTGGTCGTTTTCACAAGCTGATCATCAATATACATTTTTAAATCAGTACCTGATGTATAGTCCCATTTCAGTTCATGCCAACCTACTGTACGCACAATACCAGTATCTTCCCATGCGGTAGCAGAATTACTAGCTCTAACCGAGTAATTGTCTTTATTGCCGGTGCTTCCACCATCATAAAACACTCCCATAGCAACTAAAAGGTTGGTACGAAGATTGCCGACATGTGCAACAGCTCTTGTTGCTCCTGCTTTGGTGCCATCATCATAAAGCATCATTGTTACGATACCTTGTTGATTTGGAGCAAATGTTTTCTCAATCGCTGGTGGTTCATTATACAGTGCGCTGCTATTACCATGATACGAAACTTTATTAGTAACAACTGGGCCTGCTCCAGCTGTAGGCGGACTTTGCTCTGTTACGAACTCTCCCAAACCTTTTTCAAAGCTTTCAGAATAAACAAGATTTGTATACTCTTTGATTTCAGCAGATACATTAATTTCATTAACGGTTGAAAGATCACCATTAAAAGTGAGTTTCCCTGTCTCCTGATCGATAACTGCACCAGCATGATCCGCAATATATTGCGCTTTATAATAATCTGGGTTACTTATTTTGCTATCATCGTTCATTTGACCATCAATTCTCAATTGAACTGTATTTTTGCTGTCAGACAATAGTGCATCATCTGAAGCAATGATGTAGTTAGTGAATTTAGCAATAATGATCGTTGTCTCAAATACGCTAACTGCTCTATTTAGTGTAACACCTGCTGCATCAATTACTTCTGGCGCAGCAGCTTGATCGTCATGCACATCTTGAGCAACGCGTATAGCTTTTTGTAGTTCAGCTTTGGCTGCAACCGGATATTGTCCTGGCTTCGTACCTTCCACTGCAGCATCGTACACTACCTGTGCCTCATCAATCAATTCTTGCAATACGCTGCGGTCTCCTGGCTGTGCAAAGTAACTTTGATATAATGTCGCAACTTCTGTTGCACTAAGCGCCGTATTGTATACATTCATCTCATCAAGTAAGCCTTTGTAAGCCAAATTACCTTTGCCATCAGCACCAATATTAATTGGAAGCGTAGTATCGATATTACCCGCATTGGCAATAGAAATTGTTTTTACTTGCTTATTATCGACGTAGAATACCGCATCTCCCGTACGATTATGAGAAATTGCGATATGGTGCCATTCATTATCACCTACCTTAACAACTGTAGGTTTAAAATCAAGTCGATCCTTACTAGAACCTTTATAGTTCCAAATTAAGTTGCCTTGGTACATACCGATTATCCAACCTTGATTGGCACCACTTGCCCAGTCTTTATTAGAAATAATCGTCGTATCAGCTCCATTTTGTCCGTCTGATTTCATCCAAAATGATACTGTAAAGTTCTGATTCGCACCGAACTGAAGATTAGATGGTTTACCTGCACTAATATAAGATTGTCCTGATTCTGTTGGGTTTAGATTAATTGCTTTGCCCGCAATGCCAGGTCCTTTTACATAGCTAAGGTTGTTGAAAGAAGTAAGTGGAATATTATAAGGTGATTCATCTAGCACATTGTTCTCAAATTTCATCTTAAGAACATGACCAGCTGCAGGTGTCACTGAAGTAACTGCAATTGTCGCCTTCACAGTTGAATCCACAACGCTCTCTGCTGTAATAACTGCGTTACCTGCTGATACAGCAGTAACATAACCATTAGCATCAACAGCGGCAATTGCTGGATTGCTGCTTGACCATTTCACACCATTAAATGTAGCAGCAGTCGGCAAAACATTCGCCTTAACAGTTGCTCCATACTTAGCTGCCGTAAATACAAGCTCACTTTGATCAAGCGTGATCGAAGCTGGCATTACTTCAGGATTAATATTAGTTGGTGCATCATTCGAATATTCATGGGCACCAATATCAACTTTATCCGTAAGTGGATTGTTGAAAAAGTCTTTAGTTGCAGCTGACCATACGCTTGGCGCTATACCTGACATATCCAAGCCTGCATCAATCGCTGGAGATCCTGAAAGCAATTTATAACCGTTTAGTTTTTCTACATCAAATGATCCCAGACCAACGATATCTTTTGGTTCTTCACCCGCTCTTGCAAATTGAGGGCTAACGAACAGATTATCCTGCAATGAAAGATTTGTAAGATTTGCATCTTGATAACCATTACCCGGATAGAAAATATTATTTTTCACTTCACTACCAGCAGCAAATTGAGTTTGTCCAAATGTTGTATTTGCTTTGGAGTAGAAGATGTTATTGTACATTCGCAAATATTTTCCTGGATCGCTAACTAGTTTGGTATTGATATGTGAATCTGTAAAGAATGTATTGTTGTGAATTACTGGAGCAGCTGACTTAGTTGTCGGCAAGTAATGGAATATGTATCTACCATCTCCATCATTAACACTCACATTGTAACGAACTAATGAGTTTGTTGAACTGTGCATAAATAAAATGAAGCCACCGCGGTTACTATGGCTATAGTTATATTGGTAAAGCGTTCCTTCGCTGAACATATCAATGTCGAATGCTTGACCATCGTTGTAGCCGAAAACGCCACCATACACTTCATTATATTGTATCGTCATGTCCTTCACGCCGATTACCCATAATCCAGCGTAATTTACATTACCAACATTTTTGTTCGAATGACGCACAACTGTGTTGTATTCCATTCGTCCGTTTGTTCCTACATTACTCATAACAAAGGCATCACCTTGTGTATCTTCAACATAGTTATTACTAAAGATAACGTTTTCAAATCTTCTTGGAAAGTTTGCATCGATGTCGCCTTCTTTATATAATCCAGCGTTTCTAATCCCTTCAATATCTACGCGCTTCACAATATTACTGTCAATGAGCACGTCAGTAATGTTACCAAGGATTAGAATACCACCACTTCCAACTTTCCAACCTGTGGGATTTCCATCTACATCGTGAACATAGTTGTTCGTGATTACAATACCACGGTGTTGATTAGCTTCCCATTGCGTCGTATTCGTTGACGTTGTTCTAATATTAATGCCTGCTCGTTGAGAAACAACGTTAGGATTTTTATTTGTAAGTTCGAAATTATGGAATTGCAAGTAACTCCCATCTACCACATCAATTACAGCAGATAACGTTTTGTCTTTTATAGAAGTATAGTTTTTAACAATGGCTGACTCTTCTGTCGTTGTTGTCCCATTTCCGTTGATGATCGGTCTTACATTTACATCAATGCTTCCATATTTATCAAATACGATTGGAGCATCTTTTGTACCCGATGTATTTCTTAGTTTAATCGAACCATTCCACACATCCCCAGCTTTGAATAAAACTTTATCGCCAGCTTGAAACTTTTGACTGTTAACCTTATCCAGCGACTGCCAAGGACTTGACTCTGATGTGCCGTTATTGTTGTCGTTCCCTTCGGAAGAGCTAATATAATAGGTTGTGCCTGAAGCTGCGTGTGCCACACTTGGGGATAACGCTGGAGCAAGTAGTGTAAGCATCAATGCAAATACAATAAATAAGCGGGTCATTTTATTTACCTGACTTTTTCCCATTTCATATTCCTCCATACTCATATTTTGTGTAAATGATTACTAGCCAATATCTATTGTAGTCTGTCACTTGCCGTTGCTATAATAGACTATTTTTACTATAGTAAGACTATTTTTACTATTTTGTATCCGTTTTCATTTTTATTCCTAATTTCTAGACTATTCCTTCATTAACAACAAGGGAGGAAAGCTTCAAGCGAAGCTTTCCTCCCTGTTATCCTCATTCAAAAATCAATTTGGCCATCAACGCAAGATCTTCAATATCAACCTTGCCATCACCTGTAACATCTGCAAACTTCGCTTCATTCCAGTTCGCATCTCCAACTTTTTTACCATAATATTTAGCGATAAGTGCTAAATCTCCAATCGTCACTTGACCGTTGTCGTTCACATCTCCCGGAATACCCACTTTGATCGAAGTGATAAAGGTTTGCAATGCTTCATTTAATGCAGCGATCGCTTCCTCAATTTGCTCATTCGTTGCATTTGCATTTTCAGCTACTACTTTAGCTACATCAATTGCCTCTTGCAGCTTCGCTTTCGCCCCATGTGGATATTGACCAGTACTTGTACCTTCAATAGCTTCATCATGCTTGTTTTGAGCATTAACAATTAATGCATCTAGTGCTACCATTTCAACGTTAGTAATGATCACGTTATGAATAACAGTATCCAGCTTTATTTCGATGCCATCGGCACCTGAAATAGTAGCTTGTGATAATGTAATTGATGTTACTCCACTTGCTGATTTAGCTTTAAATTGTAGCTTCAGTAACACTGCATCGTCTTTCACTACATTATCTTCACCCAAGCTTACTGCGAGAATATGTACTTTTCCTGATGTTAGCGTCTCGCTATAAATTTGGATGCCTTCCCTCACTGATTCTACAGATAATAGTTCTACTTGCTCCTCATCATAAGTGAACGTTAATTGTTGTCCATAAATACCGTTATCCATGTCAATATTACCTAATTGGTAAGTGACATCAAACGTCATATCGGACTGAATACTACTTACACCTGACAATTCGGCATAAGGACCTACAATCGGTTTAACGATGACTGAATTGCGGAAATCCTGAAGTGCTCTCGTTAATACGTTTTGTACCGCACTCACTTCTTCTACAATCGCTTCATTATCGTTCATTACAATTTGTGCCCATTCGTAAACATCATTTAACACTTTTTTTGACCCGACTGGATAATGGCCCGCTTCAGTACCTTCCACCGCTGCATCGTAGATCGCTTTCGTCATGTTCATCAGTTGTTGCAATGTTGAGCGATCAACTTCTTCTGCAAAATGACTTTCATACAGCGCTGAGATTTCTACACTACTTAGCGCTGAGCTATAAATTTGAATATCATCGAGTAAGCCTTTGTAACGATATGCGCCTTTGCCATCTGCTCCGATATTAAGCGCTAGCGTCGTATCGATGTTGCCAGCCCCTGTGATCGAAATCGTTTTGATCACTTTATTATCAACATAGATCACCGCATTGCCTGTTCGATCATGTGATATGGCAATATGGTGCCATTTATCATCTCCAACCGTTGCAACCGTTGGTTTTAAATCTACGCGAGCTGAATTTGATCCTTTGAAGTTCCATGTAAGATTTCCTTTATCCATCCCGATTACCCAGCCTTGATTAGCGCCGCTTGCCCAGTCTTTATTTGAAATAAAGGTTGTATCTGCTGACCCTTGGTTACCCGACTTCATCCAGAACGCAACAGTAAAATTTTGATCTGCTCCAAGTTTTAACTTGTTTGCATCAAGCGTAATATAACCGTTGTTTAAATCTATAGCTTGACCTTTAGTTTCACCATTTACGTACTGTACTGTACCTGTTGCACTACCATTATTTTGCTTAGAAGAGCTATCCGTTAAGCTGCCATCAAGTTTCAAATCTAATATTCGAAGCAATGATACTTTGGGTAAAGGTGTAGCAGATAACTCATTGGAAAGCGCACTTTCTCCCAGTGAATTATAAGCCACTACTACAAAGTAATACTCTTTACCAATCATCAACCCTTTAATCGCATACTCATTCATTACGCCGATAGAGGTAATATCGATTGAATCTGAGTAATTACCAGCTTCTGTTCCGTATTTCACTTTATAGCCAGTTGCTCCATTTGTTGCTCCCCATTTCAGAACAATTTGTGAAGCTTTATTTTCTGCGCTAATTAAGACTGGTGCTTCAGCAGGCTCTGGATCTTCAAGATTAAATTGAGCTGTAAAAGTTTCGCCAAATGCCGCTGCTGTATTGACAGTCATTTGAATTGTTGGACTAAGCTGTGTAACTGTAATCGCTGGATCTAGTGAGATGACACCTGTTGCGCTACGATTCACTTCAATCTGAATCGTTCCTTTGTTTGCTTTCGTTGGATCAGAAACACCGATTCGAATTTGTCCATCCTGCTCGATTGTCGTGACGGATGCTTTCTTATTACTAGTAATAAATGGATGTCCATCCACATTGACACTCTTAACGGCATCATTCCAGAAATTCACACCGACTGCCTGCAATGAAGTATCCATTGCAGCATGCGCTTCCGCGGTGTTTTCAATAATTTTAATCGTCGGTTTAGCAGCATAGCTTGCAGTTGCCGCCGCATCTTTATTCGGTAGAATGACGTAAGAGTAATTAGCATTCGTTGGTGTTTTTCCATGATCGAATGCCAAGCTCAAATAGTTTTCTGTTACTGGTGTTGTTGAATTATTTTTATTAACCTGCTTCCAATCAGCTGTTCTTGCTTCTCTTAGCCCGCTGATCGTTGCATTCTCAGGGAAGTAATAACCGATATCCGATCCTTCAACTGTACCGGCAAGATGAGCCCATTGAACATTGCTCATTTTCTCTGCCCAACCTAGGGAACTCGGTTTTTCGCTTCCATTAACTGTTAACTTGTTGTTACCACTTTCATTTAGCTTCCGATTTTCTACTATCGTTTCCACCAAATTTGCATTTGTATTCTTAATGTTAGAACCAAGTGCTACAATTTGATCGCCAAACATAAACCAAGATTTTTTACCTTCAAGTGGACTTCCTGTGTTCTGAGAAAGTGAAAATTGCATGCCGACGGAGCCATGTAGATTATCAATCGAAGATCCGCCTACCCAAGTATTCGGATTCGGGTAGCTCTTCCAATCTGTCGGTGTTCCACTTCCAGAACCATCTGTAGTTATACCTGGCAAACGGTACATATTTACTGTTCCCCAATAATTATCGCTAAATTGTTCTAAGTCTTTGTTATACAATGTAGTCATACCAACGCCTGTAAACCAGCCTTTATGGTTTTCACCGTTGCCATATTCAAAAGCAGCAATTCGTGGAGAGAACATACTAATACCGAAACCGAACTCGTCACGCAAATGGACTGCGCGATCCATTCCAGCATATTGATAATGGCCAACTAACTCACCGCGCGGAACGATTGAATCATCGTTTAACAGCTTTTTGATCAACACCATTTCTGACATACTTGCCCCAACATAATAATTGTCAAACGTTGTATCAGAAATAATCCATTCTTTAATCATTTGCTTCATTTTCAGTGCTTGCTCAGCTGGAGCTCCTTCTGCTAATTGAAGCAGGTTTAATATAATAATTCTACCAATCGTATGGTCATTAGAAGTTTCACGAGAAATACCACGTCCGCGCAAATTATCCATAATCGCGCCTTTATAAATAACCGGTTCAAAACCTTCCTCTACCCAACGATATACATTATCAGCATTCGGATCGATGATGTCCCATTCAGAGTCTTTTAATAGATAGAAGAGATCTGCAACTCTTCCAATAAGATCTTCTCCGTATCCACCAGTGTAGGCAATATATGTATGCTGAATAAATGATCCATCTTCATAGAAACCATCACCGCTATTTACATATAAGTATGCAGGTGCCATAGAATCGCGACCTTGGATCATTTTTTCACTTGATTTCCCAATCACACCACGTAACGTAACGATAAATGACTTATTCATTAGATTACCCGCTGTTTCTGTCACTCCGCTCACCGTACGTTTACTAGGGTTTGGCACGAATCTATCAACTGCACGAATATATTTACTAATCAAAGCAGGTGATAACTCATCGTACATTAATACGATCGTGTCATTCACAAGGCGAGGTGTTCCAATTTCCCAATCCCACCAATTGTCATACTCACTTTTAGCTTCGTTATAACGATTCGTGTAAGTCCACTCCAAACCTTCAATAATATCTTCACGTAGCATATCATTATGATATAAAGGCGATCCTATCGTTGCATAAGCAAGTGCCATCTGCTTCAAACGGATATAGTGTGAAGACACCTGTGTAGATATTGTTGTGCTCGGCAAATCATTCCATAAATATGTTCGATTCGCTGTTTTATTCATCGTATCCCAATACCCCGTTAAGCTAGAGTTACTTACTTCTTCACTCATTGCTTTGATGTTAGCTGAGATATCTGGATCAAGTGGATTAAATCCATCTCCGCCCGTTAGCTTAACAAATTGTTTCATGCGAATGACATCAAACTCATCCTTCACTTCTTCATCAGGTTTATCCCCATTTATTAAATTCGGCATCGTTTCATAACCAGTTCCATTCGCGATCATCGCTTGCTCTAATGCCAGCTTACCTGATTTCGGAGTTTTGAACACTGCAATTGGAGAAACAGATACAAATCCTTGCTCACTTGTCAAAATGGTACGAAGCTTTCCATCCTTCATTTCTTTGAATAACACTTGAACATCACTTTGACTTGGCTCAATGTTGACATCATTAACCGTCATTCCGTTAATGAGCAACTCAATCGCTTTTGCTCCGACTGGAAGCTGGCTGCCTGCCAGTACGTATTTCTGTGAACTGCCATCTAACTCACTGTTAAGCGTAAGATTAGCATTGTTTTTGTTATTCATCTCTGTTTGCTTCAAAAACATTCCCTCTGGCACTACAGAATTGCGTAAGCCTAAATCAGACTTACCAAGTGCACTCAGTGCAATACCATAAATATCATATGTGTTACCGCCATGTAGCAGCTTTTCAGAATATTGTTCCGTAGCTACTGTACGACCGTTTGCTATAATAAATGAAGTTGTTGATGATGGGTTATCATAACCATGATTCGTCCAGTTTTGAATTGAACCATCCGGCTGAACTTTACCTCCACCATGATCCGCACTTATTAGAATAAGTGTGTCTTCCAACAATCCTTCGGCTTGAATCGCTTCAATCAACTGTTTAACTCTTCCATCCGTCGTATTGAAGTTATCATAGAACTTTTTCGAACCAAACCCTGAGCTGTGTAACGCTGCATCAATCTCATCAAATGTTACTTGAATAAAATCAGTATCTTTTAATTTGCCGGATCTAATATAATCAAGTGTATTGTTAAGTGTATTGATATCCTCTCCATTTGCACCACGTACTAGCTCAGCGCCTACAGATTGTTCAACATGTCCGTAAATCGCGTCGAACCAAACGGAAAACAAAGCAGAACGACGCTGTGGAGATTCATCGCTAAGCGTTCTGTATATCGTCCCTAGTGGATGACCGTCCATAAACATTGAGCTACTGCTGTATTGATTAGTAGCCGTATTCCAGTTATCTACTTCATGCTCTGCAAATGGAACACCTGTTAGCATGGATACCCAGTTTGGCGTTGAAGAAGAAGGCATCGTTGCCCTTACATCATAGCTAGCTGCTCCGCCTTCAGCGAGGCTGCGTAGGAAAGGGATTTTTAATAAGTTTCCTGCATCCGTGGATGGTTTAGTCGGATCCGTCCAATAGGGATTATCATAACCTTTAATGATATTACCCGAACCGTCTAGCCCGATTAATAATACCCGCTTATAAGGCGTAATTTTCGACATTTCTGCCAACGGTAATAATTGATCGACTTCTTGATGTTGTGCTAGACCAAGTGCAATATCTCCAATTGTAATTAATCCATCTTTATTTAAGTCATTTTGATCTTTTCCATGGATCGTAATATCTACTTTACCTAATCGAAAATCTACAGAGTTTTCAGTGTTCATGCCTGTATTGGCATTACTAAACTGCGCTTCGGCTATACTAATACTGCTCGTGCCTGAATCAACTTTGGTTACAAAATCAAGAATAGCAATCCGTGATTCCCTGTATTCAGATGGATTGGCAATTGTTTTATGTGTAAGTCCGCTAATTTGCAGCTTGATCTTTCCATCCTTTACTTCTACTACCTTCACTACTTCTTTATTTTCTTGCGAATAGGCTTTCATAAAATCGAATTTGCTTGGATCATATTCAACAGTCATATCAAGTGTGTTATATTGCGCTGTTTTATTCGTAAAACGAGTGTTTACACTCATTCGAACAGCACCATTTTCTAGCGTATGCTCCGCACCGATCAAATCTAGTGCGCCTTCCATTTGCATGCTAGATATCGGTGGTGCAATGTCATATAATGCTCTAACCTCTTCATTGGTAAGTGCTGTATTAAATACATAGAATTCATCCACCATCATATCAAGTAGGCTTGCATTAAAGCTGCCATCACCATCTGCACCGATTTTTGTCGTATGTGCTACAGCATTCACTGAGCCATTCAAACCCGTTAACGCGGTTTCACTAATGAATAGACCATCTCTAAAAAACTTAGCCTTTTGATTGACCCGATCGATCACGACGCCGTAATGATGCCATTTTTTATCTTGTGGAATGGCTATTGTTTCTTTTAGAACGCTCGTTGCATCGTCTGTTTTAAAGCTCCATTTCAGATCTTTATTGGCATCAATGCCCAATGACCAACCCACTTGGCCGCTGACTGTATTAGAAATAATAGAAGCTGTTTCGTTAACTCCATTGGCTTGATTTAATTTCAACCAATAACCAACTGAAAAGTCATTTGTCCCATATTCGATATTACCTGCATCCACATACTTCACCGCCGAAGCATCTGCATCGCTGTTTTGAAAATGGATCGCTTTACCTATCCTTCCGATTGTGTATTCAGGATCATTGACAGCTATAACTTCACGCGGATTGGCAGATTTATCATTCACATTTCCGTTGAAGTTCAAAGCT
Source organism: Paenibacillus endoradicis (assembly GCF_024721975.1). The sequence continues at coordinate 189,349 of NZ_JANQBB010000009.1, forward strand.
AGCACTGAATCAGCTAGTCCAGACTCATTAACTCTCTCCGTCATTAACTGACTTACTTCTGCAGCTGTCATTGCTTGAGGAACTATAAACAAATCATCCATTAGAAAATCTGTTTTCCCTTCTTGTTCCCCTGTACCAGATGCCCCAATCATCGTTGGCAAGCCAGCGTCAATCGTTGTTTTCAATTGACCTAATGCCGGCAAGCTTACTGTAGAGATCGACTTTCCATCAACAAACATTTCAACGTTTTTACCACGTGTCACTGACGCCGCAACATGATGCCACTCGCCGTCTGATGAACCAGTTAACGGTTCAAAAATTTTGTTACTTACACCAGTTGGCGAACCTAAAGTGCTGTAGTTAAATGTAAGCTCCATCGGTCCGGATACATTATTTGTGTAGGACGGTTGGAATACGAACATCCAGCCTGGATTATACCAATGGGAATAATCTTTGTTTGCTAATATAGTCGAATACTGTGCTTGTTTCTTTACATCACCTTTAAACCAAAACGCAATCGTGAAATCCTGATCTGCACCATAATTAATGTTACCAAGACTGACTCGCGGCTCAGATAGCTTTTTGACTGGATTTTTTATACTAAGCGCCTGTCCATCATGCCCCGTTGCATAAGTCATCGTGCCAAATGGTGTATAGTCGATAAGCGGTAGTGCCGAATCTCGCAAATTGTTCTCCATTTTCATATGGATGCTTCGTGAGAAAGCATCTTCTGTTGTTGCCATCGGCATAATTCCTTGAGTAACAGTAGCCGCTGGATTGCTGCTAGCCGCGATATCCGAAACGGGCAGCATCGTCGTAACGAGCAAGGTCATTGTAACGAGAGACGATAGACCTTTTTTAATCACTTGCCTTTTCTTCTTTGTCATAATATTCCTCCTACTTTTTGATAGTGTTGACGAGCATTGGATTCATCTCAATTGAAATCGCTTACATTTTTAAGTTCTATTGCTTCTATCAATCAAGACTCCTCCATTATAGGTCATCCATAATCGAAGCTATAATTGACAAAATTGACTAATTTATAACTATTTTTGTTTATTTAATAGTAAGTTGCCCTTTGATTAATTCCTCGTCATCAATTCCTAAACTCCCTAATAAAATAATCAAATAGACTTCGGTTTAAATAAGGGAGGAATTAATATCTTTTCTACAAGAAAACGCCAAATAACACCACTTGAAACGATTCGCAAGGAATTAAAGAAGAAAATAAAATACTCCCCTTCCGTCTCAAATAAGCTAACTTTTTCAGAGCAAGAGCTTTTGAATAAAATTAAACGTATAACCCAGGAGCACAACTTAAATAATGTGACCCGAACAAAGGCCTACCTCGAGTTTTATCTTCGGCATCCTGAAATCCACTGGGCATTTTTAGGCCATATGGTATCACGGAACGGCGGATGGAATATGACCGATCTCAAGGGAGAGTTTCTAACCAAACTGCTCTCACGCAAGGAGAAGGAATCATTTTTCCATTTTTTAGAACGCGGTAACTGGCTAATTTTCCAAGATATATACCCGCAATTTCTGCTTTACGGTGAAAGTTTAAAGCAAAATAGACCCATGTTTTATTTACTCCCTCAACTAAATGTTTCTATGTTTTTGGAAACGATTTGGAACTATTTTTGGAGAGTTCGAGATACGTATAGTCTTTGTATAGCGTTAGTCATCAATGAACAAAGCTACCTGGAACAAAGGGTCGTTCAAAATCCCCATTATCAAAAAGAAATATTCGATAAAATCGGATTTCAACTTCAGAACTGGTTGTCACTTAATCATATTGTTTTTCCTTCGGAAGGTAACCATGTAAAAGGGCAGACTCTTCAACAATTCCAATCTCTCCATGAGCGAATTTTACTTGGTAAAAGGCTGTATGCCGTTTTATTTAAAAATGTCGATTTTCATAGAGAGGCACTGGATTGGGCGATATGTCATCCGCATACTGGATCAAGGAAAGATTATTGGCCGCATTTATTCAATAATGTAAATGAAGCTATACCGGGAAATACTTATTCATTAAGGTTAAAATCGTGCCAACTTCGCAAGGGAGCGAGGAGAATTTACAGCCCAAAACTTGAGCATTCCTGGAAAAATGTCAGCCAGCAGGAAGCAGAACCGGGGGATTGGTTTCATGAACTAAGCGTGGTGGATTATTTAGAGGATGACCTAGAAATGATAGACGGAGAGATTAAGAAGGAATACTGTAAAACATTGGAGCTGCTCGAGGTTGCTGCACTTGCCAAAAAAACGATTGACTCTTTTTAACAAAGTTAGTTTGGTATTTGCAATGTTAGCAGCATTGCTTAGTATGTATTCTGATCTATTTTTTGAATGAATAGAGTCATAAAAACACAAAAAAGTTCATTAGAATTATCGTCTAATGAACTTTTTCTTATTCATGTGGTGCAGGTGAGAGGACTCAAAACTCCACGGTTCCCTCCCAATTATCGTTTAGCCAAAAATCAGTTTAGCCAACACTGCAAGATCATCAATATCAACTTTATTATCGTTGTTAATATCAGCAACCTTCGCATCGTTCCAATCTGCATCTCCAAGCGCTTTACCATAATGTTTAGCAATAAGAGCTAGATCCCCAACGGTTACTTCTCCGTTACCATTCACATCTCCCGGAGCTCCGCTATTTACTAGAGATTTAAATGTTGCTAATGCTGCATTCAACGTAGCTACAACTTCGTTAATTTGCAACTGAGTTGCGTCTGCATCTTTAGCTACATCAGCAGCATTATTGATTGCTGCCTGGAAGATAGCTTTCGTGCCGACAGGGTATTGCCCAGCTTTTGTACCTTCCACTGCTGCATCATGTGTTGATTGCGCATTGCTGATTAGACTATTTAGTGCTGTATGATCAACTTGTTCTAACGTAAACTCATGTGCACCGATATCTGGTTTCCCTGCGTACAACTGCGTACCGTAAATATCATGTGCTCCTGCGTCAGGAATAACAACGCCTGCATCGATCGCAGGTGAATCAGCTGTTAGCTTGAAGTTAGCAATGTTTGTATCCCATATTCCCTGTGTCCAAGTGTCCATTACGATAGTTTCTGCATCAGGACTAACCAGCTTAGCAGGTCCTGTTACTAGAGTTGGATACAAATTTGGACTTCCCGGCAAGCTTGCAACGCTCGCTGGATAGAATAGGTTATTCGATACATTTGGAGCATTATAAGAGTTTGTCATTTGAGAATAGTTGTCTAACGTCCCTTCTACATGCACGATATTATTTTTGAAGAACATATTTTGAATATTTGTTTCTTTGATTAAATACTTAACATTTATACCTTCTCCAATATAAATCGTATTGTTATAAATTGCTGTACGATCATTCATACAGAAGAAGATTTCAGTACCGTTACCATCATTTTTACTAATGTTATAACGGAATACGTTACCTACTCCTGCGCTAGTCATCGTTAACAGGAAGCCGCCTCGATTGTTATGACTGTAATTATATTGGTAAATATTATTCGTTGCCGAAATATCAAAGTCGAATGCTTCACCGTCATTATAACCATTTACACCTTCGTACACTTCGTTGTATTGGATCAATACTTTATCGGTTTGATACAGCCAAAGTCCTGCATAGTTTCTAGCTTTAGTACTCATACTGTGCCTTCTAATAATATTTTTTTCCACCAAACCGCCCGAAGCCATTTCGGAAATTACGATACCGTCTCCCAAAATATTTTCGATCAGATTATTTCTAAATACTACATCGACATTTTTGATACTGCCTGTGTCACCGCCGTTTTTATACGTTTTGGTACGAAGACCTTCAATTGCAACATCTTTGATATGTGAGTTTTCTACAAGAATATCTCGGAAACCGGAAGAAATATTTGTAATATTTCCTTTTTCATCAACCGTATCACCTCTGAAGATAATTCCGCCCGATATTTTTTGTGCATCGTCATGCGAGTTAACATCATGTACATAAACATCTTTAACATAAACATGCTCGACAAATCCATTACCGCCAGCTGCTACCATAATTCCTGCACGCGCAGCCTCTGATACTACTGCACCTTTGTTAGTTACTTCAAGCCCATTAATCTCCCAATACGACAAGTTGTACAGATGTACGGCACCTTCGGCAAATGCATTGTTCGTATCTTTATTAGAAATACCTCCACCATTAATAATTGGTCTGCTCATTGCTTCACCGTATACGTCTACAATAATCGGTGCTTCTACTGTTCCTGAACCGTTCGGTCTGAATTGACCGTTCCACATACCACCGCGTTTAAATAAAATTTTACTGCCCGGCTGCCATTGAATTGCATTTAGTTTTTCAAGTGATTTCCATGCTGACTGTTCACTTAATCCATCGTTATTATCGTCACCAGCTTCACTGTCTACATAATAAATACCTGCTTGTGCTCCTTGCAGACAAGTTATCGTATACGTTTTCACAACTGTGTTTCCTGCTTCATCAGTTGCTATAACTCTGATTGTATTTGTTCCTAATTGCAATGGAATATCATATAGTCCATTGTGGTTTGGTGTAACTACATTATCATTAACCGTCACTTCTAAATCTACTTGAATCGTATCATTCACGCTATTCGCACTAATCGCTACATCTTTAATATTTTCAGTTGAATAAATCGCTTGATCCTCAAGTCCGACTACTTCTAGAGTAGGAGCTGGTAAGCCTTCAACTAGTACAAGACGTGGCGCTTCTGCCTGCGAGTTTTCTTTACTTAAGAAATAAGCACCTTTTTGATCGTGGCCATTGTCAATTTTCAAAACAAAATAGACAAGCCCAGATTGTTGTTCTGCTAGCTTTTTGTTAATGTACTCTGTAATATCTAGTCTGACATACCTATTAGGATAAGCGTTAGCAGATACTCGGCTGTATGCAACGTCGGCTACTTTCTCACCGGTAGCTGGTGCATTACCTGAAGTTATCTTCGTTTCATCGAACTCCGAAACCTCGTAAATATTAATCACTTCCGAGGTTCTGTCACTCCCCATCAGTTCAGCTAAGTATAGCTCAATGCCTGCTTCCTTCACATAAGGTACATCACTAGGCAAATCGAATGATATATACACATTTCTCGTAGTGCCACCACCCACTGGCTCCTTTAATTGCATTTTTGCGCCATTAAAGTTTTTGTTGAGTTCTCTAATATCCGTATATGTATCCCCAGTAACTGGGATCACATGTGATTTTGAATAAATTACTATATATCGTTGAGTTTCAGATATATTACCTGCAGCATCCATGGCGCTAACAAGTATAGTATTTTGTCCAGGGTGTAATGTAACTATATTCAGTCCATTTACACCAATTCCTCCATCTCCATTAACTGATAAGTGGATAGCAGGATCAGCATCCACATTATCTAAAGCCTCGATCGTAAACGAAAATTGTTCTTCCATCACCTGCTGGCCATCCGTTAATCCAGTAACTTTAACGGTTGGTGAAATTGTATCCACGTATTCCGACTGATAAATGTTTAAATATGGCGTATATTTCCCTGATTCTTGATGCTGGGAATAAAAACGTACACCACCATTGTCTGCCTTTGCTGCTGGGTATAGAGCTAAAGCAAACGGGGATGAAGGGTCTGCCTGAAGTGACTCCTTCAGATCAGTTACATCAATTTCAACCCATGAGCCCGTATTCGCATCCGTAAATGTTTGTTCACCGATTACAACAGCTTTGTCCATCAACCCTAGCGTATTATTCCATGTCCAGTTTTCTTCACTTATTGAAGGTTTTTCTGTTTTGAACACTTGAATCGTGTCTTTCTTATCGTTGCCTGTATGTTCCTTTAGAAACATAGTTAGCTTAATGCTTTGTACCTTATCCCAGTCGATATTGGCACTAGTAGACATATCAAACTCCATATGCCCTCTTCGGCTAAAGCTCATATCCCCTGCCCATTTTGTTTCAATTAGTTCTTTAGCAATTGTACTGGAGCCTGCAGCTGCCTGCTTGTCCGCATGGGTACCTCCGCGTACAGTCGTACCGTATAGTGCATTAGCTTTTATCGGGGATGATGCTTGATCATCTGCAGTAACTACTGGCTCTATTACTTCCGCAGCAGAAACTGAACCCGCACCGACTAAACCTAAACTTTGAACAAGTATAATTAATGCCAACAAAAGCGCTGTAATTTTATTACGTTTTTTCATATTTTTTTACTCCTTCTCATTATTAATTCATTCGAATTTGATTGAACCATTCCTCATTAACATACATAACCTGATTGCCGCTGTCGTTCTCAACTTGTTGCATAAAGCGCTCATCCTGCAAAACATCTTCAATCCATAGTTTTGCTTCATCAAATGTACTGACTTTCTCTTGATTTCTTTCTAAACAAACGACTACGTACGTCTGACCACTAATTTCAGTCGGTGCACTCGTTTGACCAGTACTAAGTTCATTAGCAATTTCCTTAAGTTGATCTTCAAGCTCGGAAGAGTTTTCATCTTTTCCTTCATCGCTACCGTATTGTTTATGCTTAATGACAAAACCATACTGACTGAAATACTTTTTCTTAAGTTCATCTACCTTCGCTCCGCCACGAATCTCATCAATCAGATTGGGAATGACTTCACCCACATTTTCTAAATCTTGCCCTGGTAAGGAAATGACGAGTGCTTCCACTTGATCAGGTAATTTGAAGCGATTCTCTTTGTTCAACTCATAATACTGACGAAGTTCGGATTCTGGTATAGAAACCGCTTTCACTTTAAAATTGTTTTTTGCATCTACAACCAGCTTACTGTGATACACCATATATTTTTGGTACCCATCCAGTGATTCCGCACCATACTGGTTTTCCTCCTTGTTCATTTGCTTCTTAATATGGTCGTACGAAGCACTTCGGATCACACCATATTGGACTGCTAACTGTTGCTCTGTCTTTACTCGTATAAGCTTACTTAACGCATTTTCTCTGGCAACTTGCACCGGATTTTCACCTTCGAAATCGGTGTCCCAAAAATGCTCATTGTACTCTGCACCATATGTTTGAGAAAAATAGTTTGCTGTAGAAGCTTTTTCGTCCTGAAGAAACATTCTGAACTCTTCTTCTGGTATCTCTATACCATTAATCGACAACAATACAGAATTGCGGCTCGTAGCAGCACTATCGATAGAGGCTCCGCCTAACCGAATGCCAATCATAATGATTACCAGCAAAGGCAGTACGAGCAAGGCAAGACGTTTCCAGTTTCGTCCACCTTTTTTTACTTTCATCGCGTTTTAATCCCCACCTATCTTCAAGACATACTTTCATTACTTTATACATTGCGGCTAGCATATCATTACAACCCTTTTTTATGATCTTACTAAGATTAGCAATTTGAATAATAACGAACAATTCATAAATTTTACTGTTTACTAACAAATTCGACTTCTTTGCATCGACAAAAGAAAAACCTCTGGATTAGACTTGAAGTGCACCCCTTAGAATAGACATTGGAATAAACCCCTGGTTTATCCGATGAAATTCTAGGAGGTGCATTTTTTATGCCAGCAGTAAAAGGACAAAAGTTTACGAAATATTCTAATGAACTAAAGA